>CAWDWG010000001.1:0-895317 GCA_963805985.1 uncultured Acidobacteriaceae bacterium
ATTCGGGTCAGTCAACCGAAACGCAGGTTGTGGATCTTCGGAACGTGCCTGCGGTTCACGGCCAAAACCCGATCCAATCGGGCCAGCACCCTCTTGAACTCCATCGATCGTGCAAGCACCTGATTCTGGACTTGCCGATTGGGAGCAAAGAAGGGAGCGATGAAGTCGCCTTACTGAGTCAAACGGGCGCTCCGGTTCTGGGTTCGAACGGCACAGCACGATCGGAAGATCGGGGTGTAATTCTCGAGGTTGACCTAGACGTGAGCAGGGTTCAGCCGGGCGAGTACTTTCTTGGTCTCCGACAACCCGGAGAGGAATGGACCCGGTACCCCGTTCGTGTGATTTGACCGCAAAATCATCCCTCGCCCGTCTGTTATATTCGCCTTTTATTCGCCTATAATACCTCATGAGAGGCGCGATGTGGGACTCAAGATTGGCGGTTTCCAAGATCACCCGGATTGGCCCAAGATGGGGCCGTCGCTCCTTATAGCCACGTGTCTCATCCTTGCAATCCGCACCGCAAAGTGGGCAGCGCGATCGTCCGATTCAACAGCGAGCAACGTAGATCTCGAAACCGAGATCGAGCACGCAGCATATCTCGCTGGCCGCGTATTCGCCCGTCTCGTTTCAAAGCATCCTTCGATTTTTCCGAACGCGAAAAAGCCCTGGTACCAGCCGGACGGGGAGGATGAACCGAAGTGAGAACTTGCGGGTCCACTCACCCGCTCAAAAGCGTCGCACGCCTTCTGCAACCAGCTAATCCATTTGAACGATCGACTTCAGGTTCGAAGCGGCGTTTTGCTGTTCCGCAAGGCAGTCCTATACTGCCCGCCGACAGCATGGCACTTGCGTCCTTCAGCCCGTCCATTCCGGTGTACCGGGAGCGCGTGGTTAGCGTCCAGCGGCAGGAGGAGCCTGCTGCCTGTGTCTTCGCCGATCAAACCAAGCTTCTGTTGCCCCGTTTTCTTGCGAAGTCTGTCGCTGTCGGCGACGAAATCACGTTTCCAATTCCAGCACCAGATGCAGTGGGTCCGGAAATCCTCGTCGCCAAGAATGCCGCCTCCGCACTGGGCCGTTATATCTACCAGGCGCCGATCGGATATGTCAGCCAGCCCAAACAGGACAAACGAAATCAGCACTTCGTTTCTGCCGAGGTTCACCGAGGAGGCCTTGGCATTGCTACGGTATTTCTGCCATGCGAGGTCGTGCGTGAGTACTTCTATCGCCTGCCGCGCACGTCCGACAGAGTCGATCATCCCACCCTGTACGAGGTTTTGCGTATCCCGGCCAGCGCTTCGCCCTCCGAGCTTCGCGTCGCTTTCAAGCTGCGTGATCTGGAGCTAAGAACTGCGGGCGTGCTTCACAGAGAGCGAGTGGCACTCGAGCGGGCATTCAACATCGTCGGTCAACCGGAACTGCGCGCTTGCTATGACGCGCTGCTGGCTGATCCCGAAGCACCGGCCTTATTTCCGTATGGTGGGTTCGGTTCTCTTCTCGTCGCCGGCGAACCTTCCCGTGATGGAGAGACTTTCTTTGCCCGCCGCATCCTCGCGTTTTCACCCGATCTCCTGCGCCGGCGGTTCCATGTGCCACTGCGCAAATGTGATTTCTACGACGACCGGGCACTGTGCCGCGACGTGCGTCGCAAGCTGGAGTTTTGGCTCGATCCAGCCGCCCTACATACACTCTGGGACCGCACCTGGAATCAGTGGAAGCATCTGTTGGGAACCAAGATCGAGGTCGAGGGCACGTTCGTCCAGAGCGGCAAATACCGTAAACGTCGTGAGCAATGGGAGCTCGTTACCTGTGAAACTGCGTTGCCGAGCCGGCTGGAGGTCAAGCTCCCGGCCGATTTCCAGCAGCAAATGGAGTCTGCCAAAGCTACCTATCATCGCTTCGGCCGGTACTCGCGAGCATTGGATCAAATCCGTCTGCGCCTGGAACATCGGGCGGTCGAGCGAGCGGAACTGCAGCGAATTTGCTCCGAGATGCGTATTCCGGCTGACTTTGATGTCGCCCAGATCAGCTGGCGCGCGGATTACGATCCGTTCTTTTATCGCCAGCTCTCACGCCGGGCCCGCCTCATCTATCTGTTTCGGGAGGAATACATTTTCGACGTTGAGAAAGCCGTCGTCGTCGAAACCCCTCAGCTGGGCCACGCAACGTACGTGTTCTCCAAACCCCGGAGCATGGATAGCTTTCTCGCTCTGTATACAAAGATCACGAAGGACGACATTCGCCGGAACCGAGACAACGCCGCCGAACGGCTGGGCTTTCTCGGCCGCGTGATTCACGGCACGAATCCACGAGCGTGGCTCAAGGAAGTCCGACAGCGCATCGGTGAGAATATCCAGTTTGCGGCCAGCAGCTTTGAGTGAAAGCGTATGCCGTCGAAATCGGGCAGAGTTCCAGTCAAACTGTGATTGGTGAAATAAAGCGTAGATGATAGTACCTCGATTGGCAATAGCCATTACCGTGCGTTAGTCAAACGCAAAGCTCCAAGAAACCTACCGTCTGCCTCCTCACCCGCCTGCAGGGCCGCCGCCAAGCCTGCCTTATTGGTTTTCGCTCGATCAGGCCCGTTTGACTGGATTGTGGATTGCGGCTAAATCCTCCTTAAAGAGGCGAAGCCCTCCGCTGTCCGGGCCCGTTTCTATTGACAGACTGGCGACCGTTCTGGACCGGCTCGGTTGCAGATGAACAAGCCACGACGACGCGACGAGTTCGGCCATTGACAGGAAAGCCTTTCAAAGTCTGCGAGGATTCGCGGATTCAGCTGCAAAGTTCACGTGGCCGCGACTTGGCGGTTTCAAACGATCGGCGGTTCGGGGTTGTTGAGGGTACAGATAAATGCCAAACATTCAGCTTTTAGACGAGCAGGAAGTGTCGAGGCGCTTGAGCGTCAGCGTCAACACGCTGCGCTACTGGCGTGTCTGTGGCGACGGCCCGAATTATGTAAAACTCGGTCGCCTGGTAAGGTATGATGCTGCCGCGCTTGAGAATTTCATCGGGCGCAACCTGCGTGTCTCAAAGGCGAGAGCGACTACGGAGGAAAAACGTGTCGCTCACTAAAAGGGGCAATGTATGGCACTTCGCGTTTCGCTGGAATGGCAAGCGCTATCGAGGAAGTTGCAAGACCTCCAAAGAGCAGGAAGCCAAGAAAGTGGAGTCGCTGGTGCTTGCGCGGTTACTGGAAGACGGTCGCGCGCCGGGAAATAAGAAGATCCCGACGCTGGCCGACTTCTCGAATCGCTTCTTCAACTGGTTGGAAGCTTTGCCGGCGGACCGTCCGCCGAAGGCGCCAACCCGTAAGTATTACCGAGTCGGCTGGCGGATGTTGGAATCCACACCCATCGCTGGTATGAAACTGGACCACATAACGGCAGATCAAGCCTCGATCATCGAGGGATCGTCAGCCGCGAACACGAACAACGCTCTGCGCACTCTTCGGCGGATGCTGAAAAAAGCGCACGAGTGGCAACTTCTATCCACGGTGCCAGTCGTGAAACTCATCGAGGAGTACGGACGGGAAGAACTTATGGAGCCATGGATGGAGCAGTTGTTGCTAGCGGTCACGGCAGGCGCCCGCCCGACGGCGAAAGGCCGAAAGTCGCGTGTGGGCTGGGAGCCGTTCCGAACGGTTCTGTTAATCATGCTGGATTCTGGTCTTCGCCCTGGCGAGATCTTCCGAATGCGGTGGGAGAACATCCATTGGGACAAAGGGTTGATCTTCAACCCCCGCGGCAAGTCCCGCAAATCTCGGCGTTACGTTCCGCTGACCGAGCGCGTCAAGGCAGCACTGCTGATGCGCAAGAAAGGCGTAAACGAAGGATGGGTGTTTCCGTCAAAGAAAGCCCAATCCGGCCATATCACTGATCGCGAGGTTTCCAAGCAGTGGCTGGAAGCCAAACGGTTGGCAGGTATTCCCGAAGCGGTCGTCCTGTACTGTGCTCGCCATCGTTTCTCAACCGACGCGATGGAGGGCACCGGAAACGTGATGGCGGTCATGGATGCGATGGGGCATCAATCAGTCAACACCACGCGCATCTACAACCACTCGAATGTGACGCTGATTAGGGAAGCGATCGAGCGCAGGAATCAGCAGTTGTCCGACACGGTGCAAATAGGCGGTGGCCACAAAAATGGCCACAGTGATAAATATAGGCTGTGTTCAGAGATGGCGTAAGTGATTGCAGCAGTAATGGTAGCGCTACCGGGAATCGAACCCGGGTTTGAAGATTGAGAATCTTCCGTCCTAACCCCTAGACGATAGCGCCTCTGCGGAAAGACTTTTGCATTATAACAAACCGCCAACGTTGATGAGGGTCGCACGCGTGTTGTTGTTCTGAGTCAAACGGTCATCATCGCGGATAAAATTGAATCATCGCTGATGTGTGAGTTTGTTTTGCTTGCATTCAAACATTGTTCTTGACCTCACGTTAGTTTAAGCTAGCGCGTTCCCATCAGCAGTTTCGTTCATGCGACAATTGGCTGCGATCTTCGTTGTGGTTATCGCACTGCTCACTTCAGGAGCAGCGCGCGCGCAGCAGACGCAATCTGCCCCAGCTCCCACGCCCCAGACTGCCCAACCGAAGTCGCCTGCTTCGCAAGATTCCTCCGCCACCCAGGGCAATCCAGAGGTCAAGGTTTGGGTCAACACGAAGACCGGTATATATCACTGCCCAGGCACACATTGGTACGGAGCAACCAAGGCCGGCGAGTACATGAAACAATCCGAAGCTCACCAGAAGGGCTTTCGTCCCGCCTACTATCGTCCCTGCAAGTGACAGTAGTTATTGAGTTTAGCCAAATATTTTTAATCGGAAAATAATTCAGGTTCTTGTGTTGACAACTTATATTCCACGTAGCACACTCTTACCTGTAGGCGAATAAAAAGCGAAATTCACGCCCTCCCTGTAGCCCGCTTCGCCCGCCCTGAGGTCTCATGTCATCGGTTGCTGCTCTGCCCACGATATCGGTTCGAAGACCCGTTTCCAGCCGGCGCGCTCATATCGAGTCGTCGCTCGGCGAGCGGCTTGCTTCCACTTTGCTGCTCCGAGAACGCGCTGCTCCACTTACCGCTCCCATCGGAATTGCCCCTCTCGATGCACTCACCGGAGGCCTGCCCCGTGGAGCGCTTAGCGAGATTACCGGACCACCTTCTTCTGGACGAACAGGCGTGATGCTGTCTGCGCTCGCCAGTGCCACTCAACGGCAGGAAGTATGCGCGCTGGTGGATGCCAGCGACAGCTTTGATCCTGCGTCAGCGGCCACAGCCGGCGTCAATTTGGAGCGCCTGTTGTGGGTGCGCTGCAGTCAACCCGCAACCGCTCGGCGCATTTCTGTTGGGCTGAAATCTCGCCCGCCTGGTTTTGCGTTTAGTGGTGTACTGGAGCAGGTTCTGAAAGTCACCGATCTGCTTCTGCAGAGCGGTGGCTTTGGCATGGTGGTGCTTGATCTTGGCGATGTTCCTCTAAAAAGTGCGCGCCGTGTGCCGCTCACCTCGTGGTTTCGCTTTCGTCGCGCAGTCGAGCCCACGGCCACCGTACTGTTACTGATCGAACAGGAGTCCTGTGCAAAAACCTGTGCGTCGCTGGTTTTGCGATTGCAGGCCCAGACGATCTCCACATCCAATTCGGATACTTTCTTCGACTCGGATCCGCTTGAGTTAAAAGTACCGTCCCACAATGTGGGAGGTGGCAATTCTGCCGTAAGTGTTCTGACAAATTGCGCTGTCAGCCACGCAAGGCTTTTACGCGGAATGGGGTTTCACGTCGAGGTGATGCGCTCCCCGGCGCAGCGTAAACCACCACAATCGATCGGCACTCACTTTGAACTACGTACTACGTTGTGAGCCTGGAGTTAGCGGATCCGATGTTTGCCTGCGTCTACATTCCCGACTTTTCAGTCGAAGCCATTGTTCGCGCCGAGCCGTTGCTGCGCGAACACCCGGTCGCTGTTTTGGATGGCAAGCCGCCATTAGTGAGGGTGACTGCTCTCAACGAAAAAGCTCGCCAGCTGGGGATGGAGATCGGAATGACCAAGCTGCAGGCTGCGATTTTTTCCCAAAGCCCATCACCCACAAGTGATTCCATCCGCTTGGCGGTTTTGCGCCAGCGTTCCTGCGAACAAGAACTCTCGGCGCATGCTGCACTCCTCGACGTTGCGCATGCTTTTACGCCGCGCGTGGAAGACACTACTTCTGACACTCTGTTGCTCGATCTCGCGGGCCTGGATCGAATCTATGGTGCGCCTGCAAAAATGGCCAGCGATCTGGCATCGCGTCTGATAACCGTTGGAATAGAAGCGAATATTGCCGTCGCCGCAAATCCGGATGCGGCCATGCATGCAGCCCGTGGATTCAATGGAACCACAATCCTCCCCGCTGGAAGTGAGGCACAACGTTTAGGTGTGCTGCCATTGCAGATCTTGCTGGATGCATTCGAGATTTCGGCACGACAAAAAAGCAGCAGTGAGGCGCCTCGCAGACAAGAAGAGAAGTCGCGCGCGCAGATGCTGGATACCCTGGAGCGATGGGGTGTCCGTGATTTTCGTACATTGGCGCTGTTACCGGAGCACGCTCTCGCTTCTCGATTGGGTGAAACAGGAGCGCAATTGCGACGACTTGCGCGCGGCGAAGGCATGCGCACGCTGGTATTGTGTGCCCCGCCAGCGCAGTTTGAGGAAGCAATGGAACTGGAATCTCCGGTTGAAACGATTGAGTCCTTATCGTTCGTTTTGAACCGGCTGCTGGAGCAATTATGTGCCCGGCTGGAAGCCAGAGCTCTTGCCACGCATGAATTGCGTCTGCGTTTGCAACTGGAGCGGCATGTAGCGGAAGGAGAAACCTTCACAATAGATGAGCTTACGGCCGTGGGCTCCCACAATGTGGTACCTGCCTCAATGTTCGATCGCACTTTGCGCTTGCCGGTTTCCATACGTGATTCCAAAGTATTCCTGAAGCTGCTGCAGTTGGAGTTGGCAGCCCGTCCTCCAGGCGCTGCCGTCCTGAAAATTTGGGTGACGGCCCAGCCGGCGCCTCCAAGGACCGCCCAGCGTGGCCTGTTTTTGCCAGTGACTCCTGAACCGGAACGGCTGGAGATCACTCTGGCTCGCATCAGCTCAATCGTTGGCGAGCGGCGGGCTGGCATCGCTCGATTACTCGACAGCCATCGCAGAGAAAGTTTTTCCATCGCGCGGTTTACAGGTGCGGTGAATGAAGCTTCCCGGACTTCAAGTCCGACAATGTCGGACGGCGGCGATCATGTTCCTCTGGCCGTGAGAATTATGCGGCCCGCGCGGCCGCTCCAAGTCTGCTTGTCGGCAGGACGTCCCGACGCTCTCGCTTCGGAAGGGCAAGCTGAGGAAACCAAAATACAGGGCAAGGTTGTGTGGTCTGCAGGTCCGTGGCGATCGTCCGGCTATTGGTGGACCGAAAACATGAAACAGGATGCCGCAACCAGGGAGTCATCGTGCCCTTGGGACCGCGAAGAATGGGACATTGCGCTGGCTGCCGCAAATAACGGTCAGGAAAATGACACCAACGTTTCGTTGTACCGAATTTATCGCGATATGGCCACAGGCAACTGGTTTGCCGATGCTATCTACGACTGAAGGTAGCAATTAGCAATTAGCGATTAGTAAAACCGACTGGCTACTGACCACTGGCCACTGACTACTAACTACTGATGTACATCGAACTTCACGCTCGCTCCGCATTCAGCTTTCTGGAAGGGGCCTCTGTTCCGGAAGAACTGGCCGAGGTCTGTGCTCAGCATCAGATGCCCGCGATGGCCTTGCTCGACCGGGACGGTGTCTATGGCTCGCCGCGTTTCCATCTCGCGGCCAAGAAGCTGAAACTCAAAGCTCACATTGGAGCTGAAATTACTTCTCTGCCAGGCTGCGCCAGCGCATCAAATCTTCCTCGTCTGCCGCTGCTCTGTGCTTCCCGTAAGGGATATCAGAACCTCTGCCGCCTCATCACTCGTACCAAGCTGCGGGCGCCAAAATATCCCGCTAATCTACCACAAAGTAGGACTCTTACAGACCAAGACAAACTTATACACTCGCAAGCGACTGCTACTCTCACCGATCTTGCCGAGCACGCTGATGGACTGATTTGTCTGACTGGTGGCGATGAAGGTCCGCTGGCGCAAGCATTACAAGCCGGTGGCGCACCCGCTGGCCGACAACTTCTAGAGCAGCTGATCGCTCTTTACGGTCATGGAAATGTTTATGTTGAATTGCAGCGACACTATAACCGCGCACAAGAGGCCCGTAATCAGGCGACGATTGAACTGGCGCGCGCATTGCATTTGCCTTTGCTGGCTACGCAGGGCGCTCAGTATGCCAAGCCGGAAGAGCGACAAATCCTGGATGCTTTCACCTGTATTC
The DNA here is from genome assembly GCA_963805985.1 of uncultured Acidobacteriaceae bacterium. Lineage (GTDB taxonomy): Bacteria > Acidobacteriota > Terriglobia > Terriglobales > Acidobacteriaceae > Bog-257. The sequence goes on from CAWDWG010000001.1 coordinate 8,395, forward strand.
GTAACCATTGCACACTTGATACCGCCGGACGCCTGCTGGCGCGGAACAGCGAACGCTGTCTCAAATCTCCAGATGAGATGCTGCGACTCTTTGCCGATCTGCCGGAAGCTACCGCCAACACGGTTGAACTGTCTTCGCGCCTCGAATTCACGCTGAACGATCTGGGCTATGAATTTCCGCGCTACCCGGTATCCGATGATGAAACGATGGATACGTTTCTGCGAGCACGCACGTTGGAGGGCGCTCGAGATCGTTATCAGCGTCCCGGCCAGAGTGAGTTGTGGCAACGCGCGCAGCGGCAAATCGAGCGCGAGTTGACGTTGATCGAGCATTTAAAACTGGCCGGCTACTTCCTGATCGTGTGGGACATCGTTCGCTACTGTCGCCGGCAGGGCATTCTGGTACAGGGACGCGGCTCGGCGGCCAATAGCGCTGTTTGCTATTCGCTCGGTATTACCGCGGTCGACCCTGTCGGCATGGATCTGTTGTTTGAGCGCTTTCTATCCGAAGAGCGCGGCGAGTGGCCCGACATCGATCTCGATCTGCCCAGTGGCGACCAGCGCGAGCGTGCCATCCAGTATGTCTATGAACGCTATGGCAAACTGGGCGCGGCCATGACGGCCAATGTCATCACCTATCGCGGGCGCTCAGCCGCGCGCGAAGTCGGCAAGGTGCTCAGCTTCGATGGCGAGACCCTCGATCGCCTCGCCAGCCTGGTGAGTTCGTGGGAGTACAAAGACCCAGGCGACACGCTGGAGCGGCAGTTTCGCGATGCCGGATTTGATTTGCGTCACCCTCGTATCCGCAAGTTCTTCGAGCTTTGCGTAGCCGTCCAGGATCTCCCGCGTCACTTGGGGCAGCATTCCGGCGGCATGGTCATCTGCCAGGGACAGTTAGATTCCGTCGTCCCCTTGGAGCCGGCCACGATGCCGGGCCGTGTGGTGGTGCAGTGGGACAAGGAAGATTGCGCCGATATGGGCATCGTCAAGGTTGATTTGCTCGGACTCGGGATGATGGCGGTGCTGGAGGATTCCCTCACATTGATCCGCCAGCATTATCGCGAGGAGGTGGATCTGGCGAAGCTGCCAGCAGATGATCCCACAGTGTATGACACGCTGCAGAAAGCCGATACTGTCGGCATGTTCCAGATTGAAAGCCGGGCACAAATGTCGTGCCTGCCGCGACTCCATCCCACGCACTTCTACGACATTGTGGTACAAGTTGCTATTATCCGGCCCGGGCCGATTGTAGGGCAGATGGTGAATCCGTTTCTGATGCGGCGGCAGGGAAAACAAGCCGTCGAGTATCCGCATCCGTCGCTGGAACCGGTGTTGGCGCGCACTCTGGGGGTGCCACTTTTTCAGGAACAACTGCTGCGCATGGCGATGATCACTGCAGGCTTCAGTGGCGGCGAAGCGGAAGAACTGCGGCGCGCCTTCGGCTTCAAACGCAGCGAGCGGCGCATGCGCGATATCGAGGTTAAGCTGCGCGAAGGCATGCAGCACAACGGCATTTCTCCGGAGGCGCAGAAGCAGATCATCCTCTCGATTACATCATTTGCTCTATACGGATTTCCGGAATCCCATGCCGCCAGCTTTGCACTGATCGCCTATGCCAGCGCCTGGCTCAAGTGCCATTATCTGGCGGCATTCACCGCTGCTCTGCTGAACAATCAGCCGATGGGTTTTTATCATCCTTCCACCATCGTAAAAGATGCGCAGCGGCATGGACTACGGGTTCGGCCGGTCGATATCGCCTGCTCAGACTGGCTGTGTACACTGGAAACAGATGCAAGTACCACAGTGTGGGACAACAATAACTCTGCCCTTCGCATGGGCTTCCGATATGCCAAAGGATTACGGGAAGAGACCGCCATGGCCATCTTGCGCGAGCGCGGTAAGCGGCCATTCGAATCAATCGCCGATCTTGCACATCGTGTTCCAGAGTTGCGTCGCAATGAACTTGTGCTACTGGCTTCGATTGGAGCTCTGAATTCGATCGGGAACGAAAAGCAGATCCCTCACGGGCTAAAGCCCGTTCGTGATGACAACCCTACTACTTCTCGCGCGGTCGCCTCAGTGACCCGCCCCTCGGACCATCTCCGCCTGCATCGCCGTGATGCTTTGTGGCAGGTGGAACGTGCGGCGCGCTTTGCCGGTCCGCTGCTGGACGGGATCCGGGAGAATGATGAAGCCTCACCGCTGGCTGTGATGACGCCCGAAGAACGACTGGTGGCCGATTTTCACGGTACAGGACTAACAACGGGACCGCATCCAATGGCGTATCGTCGCGCGGACCTGCGCCGAGCAGGTGTGCTCTCTGCATTGGATTTGACCCGCATCCCTAATGGTCGACAAGTTCGGACCGCCGGATGCATCATTGCGCGCCAAAGGCCGGGAACGGCAAAAGGATTTGTCTTTCTTAGTCTCGAAGATGAAACCGGAATCAGCAATGCCATCATTTCGCCAGACATTCTCGAACAGAACCGCATTCTGATCCTGTCAGAGAAGTTCCTGATGCTGGAGGGCACCTTACAAAATCAGGAAGGCGTAATTTCTGTCAAGGTAAAGCGGGTCGCCCCGATGCGCGAATCCTACACCGCAGGCACCGTCGACGTCACCGACGCCGACGTGCGCTCGCACGACTTTCATTGACAGTCGTGAAGGGCTAAAGATCCTTCTTCCACTCTGGCAATAACCCATCACAAGAGCAAAACTCCCACATTGTGGGATTATGCTCCTGCTCCTTTTCCATATCCTTTCACTGTCCGCTCTATACCAGAAGCGGCATCGGCCAAATCCTGCGGGTTCATAGCCGGGCGGAGAGTCAACCTTGCATTGAAAGCCAGGAACCATGGTTCAGCGATTGCCGGCAGCTGCGACGATTCCTTCATGTCGAAGAAAATGTAACCCGTTCGCTCGCCATTGTCCTCGGCAAAGTACGCTGCCTCTGGTTTCAGGTCATCAAGAATTCGCTGAATCGTACTTCCCAGACTGCCGTTACGAGCTGCGGCATTGCCGGCTTCTACAGGGATAGAGACTTTCAGCATCATGCGCATGTGAATTGCCTCCTTCAGGCGGGCACGATTCTACACCTTCCTCGCCTCGCACCCAGCTCCAATATCCCGTGCGAATCCTTGCGGGCTGATTAATGGAACTCCGGCTCGCTCGTTTGCGTTTAATTGTGTTGTAATCTTTGCTTGCTTTCCAAGCGCCCGGCAGACTCTGCCGTGACAATGGACTGCACAGGAGCTTCGCTTGAACCGTCTTCATCGTCTTGGTGTTCTACTTGTTTTTTCCTCGTCCATCCTAATCGCCCAAAACCCGCCTGCCCAATCCGGCAAGTTTCAACTGCACAAGTTCGAGCAACCGATTGGCGAGGAGTCCTACACCATCACGCCTGACGGCAACACGCTCACGTTGAAAACGGATTTCAAGTTCACCGACCGCGGGACACCGGTTCCATTGACTGCGACGCTGCGCACCTCGGACAGCTATGTTCCACAGAGCTTCGTCATCAGCGGAAAGACGTCACGCATGTCGGCGACCGATACCGAGGTCAAGATCAGTAACGGGAGCGCAACCATTCGCCAGGGCAAAGAGACGCGGACCGTCGCGGTTCCAAAGACGTTTTTCACCATCTCGGGTTACGCGCCAGTTGCCGTGCAGATGGAGATGATGCGCTACTGGCGCGCGCATGGCCAGCCGGCGCAAATGGACACGCTGCCGATCGGCGCAGTAAGGATTCAGGATCGCGGCTCGGAGACGATGCAGATCGGCGGACACGATGTACGGGTGGAGCGCTACACCGTACAGGGCCTGATTTGGGGAATGGAGACGCTGTGGATGGACAGCAGCAACAATCTCGCGGCGCTAGTCTCGACCGATGCGGAATTCGATCACTTCGAGGCTACGCGCGATGACTACGAATCTGCGCTATCGAACTTCGTTGCCAGCGCTGCTCACGACGAGATGGCGGCGCTCGGTGAGATGAGTCAGAAGATGCGGGGACGGCGCACGGGAACGTTTGCGTTTGTCGGCGCCACGTTGATTGACGGCACCGGCAAGCCGCCGATCCCGAATGCAACCGTTGTTACCAGCGGCGGCAAGATCGTTGCGGCCGGGCCGAGCGCGAGTGTGCAGATTCCCCCTGACGCGCAACGCATCAACGTCAGCGGCAAATACATGATCCCGGGCCTGTGGGACATGCACGCGCACTACGAGCAAGTGGAGTGGGGGCCGATCTATCTTGCCGCGGGTGTGACCACGGTGCGTGATGTGGGCAACGAATACGACTTCATCACCCAGGTGCGCGATGCGGTGAACAGCGGTAAGGCGCTAGGTCCGCATATGCTGCTGGCGGGAATCGTGGACGGCGACAGCCCGATGGCGATCGGCATCACCCGCGTAAATTCGCCCGCCGATGCGGAGAAGTGGGTTACACGCTACCACGATTCCGGGTTTCAACAGATCAAGATTTACAGCTCGGTCAAGTCGGAGAATGTGAAGGCGATCTGCACCGAGGCGCATAAGTTTGGGATGACCGTCACCGGCCACATTCCGAACGGTATGAATGCATACGAAGGCGTGGAGGACGGGATGGACATGATCAATCACATCCATTACATCTCTGACCTTCTATTGCCGAAAGATTTCAATCCGAGCAAAGTGAAAGGCCTGGAGCGGCTGAAGGTAATGGCTTCTGTCGACATCAACTCCGAGCAGGGCAAGCAGGCGGTTGCGTTTCTTAAGCAGCACGGAACCGTAATCGATCCCACGATGGCGCTGATGGAGATGATGACCCGGGCGGCCAGCGAGCCGGCGACGCAGATGGAGCCCGGCATCGCGCGGGTCGCGCCCGAGTTGCGTGAGCAACTGGTGAGTGGCGGAATGCCTCCTGAAGCCGCTCCCTATGGGCAGAAGATCGCGCAGGAGGACCTGGCTATCATCGGCGCTCTGCACCGCGCAGGAGTTCCGATCATCGCGGGAACCGATCAGGCGGTGCCAGGATTTTCTCTCTATCGCGAAATCGAGTTGTATGTGCAGGCGGGCTTCACGCCCATGGAAGCTCTGCAGGCGGCGACGATCGTACCGGCGCGCGCGATGAAGGTCGATGGGGACAGCGGCAGCATTGAAGTTGGCAAGCGGGCTGATCTCGATGTGCTTGACGCAAATCCGCTGGATGACATCCACAACGTTCGGACGGTTCGAACGGTGGTGGCAAACGGCGTGATCTACGATCCCGCGCCGCTATGGCAGAGCGTGGGGTTTAGCGCGCATTAGCCGACGGACTCGTTCTCCGGCACGTTGGACGTCACCAGGTAGTGCTTGGCTTTTTCCTGCAGCGACTTGGTTAGCGGCACGCTCTTGCCGGATTCAAGACTGGCCTGGACGGCGACGCTATCACACGTGGCCACCATCTTTCCCGATTCATCGTTGTACATCTGGTGGAGGAAGCGAAAATATTTCTCACCGACCGACAGGAAGCCGCTCTTGATCTCGACCAGTTCGCCACCGCGCAGCTCTTCGAGGAACTGGAAATTCTGGCGGACGATTGCGACCCGCAGGTTCTGTTGTTTTATCGACCCGGGCGTCATCCCAATGGCGTGTAACAAGAACCACGTGGCCTGATCGAAGCGTGAGACGTACATGCGCGAGTTCATATGGCTGGCAAAGTCGTACTCCGATGCCAGCACCGCGCCCTTAAATGTGTGAACCCACTCAGCCATTGAAATGCCGCCTTTCGATAATCGCTTTTCGCTCTTCGCCTCTCGCCATTCGTCTTAGCTTGTTTCCTGTTGAGCCGCGATCCCAACAGAAGCTGGCCGCTCGCCGGTCGCGACCAGGGAATCGTCGCTTCGCACCACTCGGCTGACAAATCCTGCAATGCGATCTAAAGTCTTCTCCGGCTGATCGCGATGCGGCGAGTGTTTGCAATTCGGTAGCATCATAACCTCCGCCTGCGGCACCTGCGCTGCAATCGCATCAACCTGCGCGCGGGTTCCGTATTCGTCCTGATCACCTTGTATGCACAGGACGGGACAACGAATCGTTGTCAAATACTCTTCAATATTCCAGCTGCGAAAATTCGGATCGAGCCAGATATCCTTCCAGCCCCAGAACGTCTCATCAACATGCGCATGATAGCGCGACAACTTCTGCCGCAGGTCGGTCGTCTCATAATTCACCTTCGCCTGCGTGATGCTGGCGACGCTCAAGTCCTCGACAAAGACGTGCGGCGCCTGCAGGATCAGGGCGCGTGGCCGTTCCGGATATTTGCCGGCGAAGATGATTGAGATCGATCCTCCATCGCTATGACCAAGCAGTATGGGTCGCTCAATGGACAGTTTGTCCAGCAGTTCCGGCAAAACTACCTCGCCTTCGCGATGCATGAAGTTGACCGGCCGCTTCTCCATGAGCTTATCGGAGCTGCCGTGGCCGTAGCGCGAGTAAACCAGGACACCGACGCCTGTACGGGCGGCCAACTGCACAGGAAAATCCTTCCACAGCGCGATCGACCCCAGACCCTCATGCAGCATCACGATAGTTGGAGCCTGCTGGAGGCCAGTCTGAATCCATAGCGTCTCCAGACGCTTGCCGTCGACGACAACTTCATCGCTAAGATTTGTGGTTAGGCTCAACAGTCAGATATCTCCTCGTCGCCCGCTTACGACGCCTTCGATTCACGTCTCGTCAGGATGTACCTTTGCAGCTTGCCGGTTGCGGTCTTCGGCAACTCGGTCATGAACTCGATATATCGAGGGTACTTGTAGGGAGCCAGGCGCGTCTTCACAAAATCCTGCAACTCCTGGCGCATGGCGTCGCCTGACGGTACACCCTCCTTCAGCACGACAAACGCCTTGGGCTTGACCAGGCCATTCTCATCGCCGGCCGCGACCACCGCCGCTTCCAGTACCGCGTCATGGGCGATCAGGGCCGACTCCACTTCCATCGGCGAAACCCAAATGCCTCCGACTTTCATCATGTCATCGCTGCGGCCGCAGTGAACAAGATAACCATTATCATCTTGCCGATACTTGTCGCCGGTTCGCATCCACTCGCCGACGAACGTCGAGCGCGTCTTCTCGGGATTGTTCCAATAGCATGCGGCCGCTGTCGGACCGCTGACTTGCAATTCTCCAATCTCACCCGCGACAACTTCGGCCCCGTCATCATCGACCAACCGCACGCGATAGCCTGGCACCGGCACACCCGACGTTCCATAACGAACGGCACCTGGGCGATTGGCGACGTAACAATGCAGCATCTCGGTCGAACCAACACCGTCGATGATCTCCACGCCAGTGCGCTTCGTCCACGCTCGTCCCACCGGTTCCGGCAAAGCTTCACCCGCCGAACCACAGAGGCGCACCTCGTGTTCCCCGCGATTGGGAAGATTAACTGAAGCAAGCAAAGAGCTGAAGAGCGTCGGCACGCCGAAGAATACCGTGGGCTGCTGCTCGCGGAGAATCCGATTCACTTCCGGAGGTTTTGGCCGTCCCGCAAACAATATGGATGTCGCGCCCACCGCTATCGGAAACGTCAGCGCGTTGCCCAGCCCGTAGGCAAAGAACAGCTTCGCAGCCGAGTAGATCCGATCGTCGGCATTGATCCCGAGCACGCCTTGCCCGTAGAGCTCGGCCGTTTTCGCCAGGCTGGAGTGCACATGAACCGCGCCCTTAGGCCGCCCCGTCGATCCCGACGAGTACAGCCAGAAGCAGGCGTCATCGGGCCGCGTCGGATGAGGCTCGCAGGCGGACGAAGCCGATGCTATGAACCGAGAAAGCTGGGGATGGCCGTCACAGCTACGCCCCGCAACTACGATGCTTCCCTGCCAGCCGCTGATCTGCGCCGCCTCGAGCATCACCGGCAGGCGTGCCTCTGAAACAATAGCCGCCCCGGCGCGACTGTCGCTCAAAACATATGCATAGTCGCCGGCTGACCACATGGTGTTGATCGGCACGGGAATGATGCCGGCCCTGATCGCTCCCAGGAAGCACGCCGGAAAATCGATGCTGTCATACAGACACAACAGCACACGCTGTTCCGGTTGGAGGCCGAGATCGCGCAGGGCATTGGCGCAGCAGTTCACTCTCTCGGCAAGCTCGGCGTAGGAGTGCGAGCCGCTCTCGTCAATCACCGCGGTCCGGCCGGCGCGATCGGGTGCAAGGTTGCGCTCAACCAGATCCACAGCTGCGTTGTAATACGAAAACTCCACGTCGCGGCTCGTTGATTTACTCGTGCGGATCGGCTGATTGCTCAGTTAGGGCGGTCAGCGTCGAGCCAGCTCCCTGCAGAGCGACGCGCTGGTGATAGAACCACAGACCATGCAGTCCTCCCAGCTCTTCGCCGCCGCCGGCGCGGCCCGGCCCGCCGTGCATACACGACGGCAACACGATGCCGTGCCCGGTGTGACTCTCGCGGATCGAGGGATCCACGAGCAGGACACGTCCATGGGTTGTTCCCAGCGCGGCTGCGCCTTCGGCCAGGAATTTTGCATCACCGCTGAAGACCGATGCGGCTAGCGATCCGCCGCCGCGTCGGGCCAGTGCGAATGCCCCTTCTTTGTCGCGGTAGGAAACAACCGTCGCCACGGGTCCAAAAACCTCGATCTCGTGGATAACATCGTCATCGCCTTTCTCACGGGCACGCAACAGCGTGGGGGCGACAAAAGCACCCCTGTCGAGATCGGCGTCCACGGGAGAGAAATTGTCGGGCTGGTAGGCGACATCGGCCCGCGCGCTCAGCTGTGCAACCCCTTCCCCGACGGATTTGCGCTGCGCCATATTGACGACCGGCCCCATGCTGACGAGGGCATTAGCAGGATCGCCGACGACCGTCATCTTGAGCTGCGCGGAGATAGCGTCAATCACCGCCTGCTCGTTGTAGTCAGGAACCAGAACGCGGCGGATCGCCGTGCACTTCTGCCCGGTCTTGGATGTCATCTCGCGCACGACTTCGCGAGCGAAGAAGCCGAACTCCGGCGAGTCTGGCGCCACATCAGGACCCAGCAAAGCGGCGTTCAAGCTGTCAGCCTCGATGTTGACTCGAATGTTCTGCTTGCGGATCCGGGGATGCTGCCGGATGCTCTCGCCGGTGTCGGCCGAGCCGGTGAAGGCAACGACGTCGCCTAATCGCAGATGGTCGAGCAGATCGTTAGGAGAGCCGCAGAGAATGGATAGCGCTCCCGGCGGCAGAACGCCCGCTTCGATCACCGCGTTCACCATCTCCTGCGCGAGCCACGCGGTTGAAGTGGCCGGCTTGGCAAGCACGGGAACTCCCGCCAGCAAGCTGACGGAGGCCTTTTCCCACAGCCCCCATGCAGGAAAGTTAAACGCATTGATGTGGACTGCCACGCCATCAAGCGGCACACCGACATGCAGACCCTGAAAGTTTGGATCGCGCGCCAGACGAGCAGCAGAGCCATCGCGCAGCATGCGCGCGTCCCCTAGCTTAGAACCGATCTTCGCGAAATACTTTAGCGTGCCGATCGAGCCGTCGATGTCGATCATGGCATCGGCTTTGGTGTTGCCGGAATTCTTGCGCGCGATCTCAAACCACTCGTCACGACGAGCGGCGAGGACGTCGGCGACTTTGCCGAGCAGCTCAGCCCGCAGCGCGTAGGTCAGCTTGCGCAATTCCTCGCCTCCCACATTGCGGGAGTACCCCAATGCGGTACGCAGATCCAGGCCTTTCGAACTGGCCGAAGCGACGATGTCCCCGGTTGTGGGATTAACGAGCAACGTACCTTCTCCCCCGCCTGTCTGCCAATTGCCGCCAAGGTAGCTTTGCAGGACCTTAGCATCCGATCGAACACGATTCTCTGCGGTTGTTGCCATGATTTATGCCATCTCCAATAAAGTTGCTTATGCCTGCTCCAGCGGCGTGAGGTATTGCTCGACCCAGGGGACGACCCATTGTGCCGCCAACTCCTCGGGCAATGTGCCGGAGCTGGCGTCGTGCATGAGCATGTCGCCAGCGCGTTTGGCACCGAGTTCGGAGAGCAGTTGATCGAAACGCTTGCCGCCTTCGCAGTAAGTGTCTTTATATGTGGTATCGCCGAGGGCGATGATGTTGTAGGTAATGTTGCTCAGGTCAGGACGTTCGGTCTCGAGGCTTCCGAACAAGGCCTGGGCGTTGTCGGGCACGTCGCCGGCGCCATAAGTAGAAGTGCAAATCAGAAACGTGCCGCCGGTGGCGAAGACGCTGGCGTCCAGGTTGTCCATCACCTGAATTGTGGCCGCGTGGTCGGCAGACTCCAGCGCTTGCTGGACCTCCTGCGCAACCATTTCCGCGGTGCCGGTCATGGTGCCCACCAGGATTGTGATGTCTACACCCACGCGTTCCCTCAAAGGATAAAGTCGGTCTTAATGTCCGGTGTTAGCGGTTGAGACGAGGCTCCAGCCACAAGGATGCTTACAACGTCTCCGGCTCCAGATGTGGGAAATACCCCGCTGCGGACTATTATACGTGCTCCTTGTGGAAGTATAATGCAGCCATCGTGGGCCGAAAACGCGACATAGTGCATATACAAGATATTGTGCGTCCAAGAATGCTGGCAGAGGCGGCATACTCGCCCGGCAAGCAAGAAAGTGCGCAGGAAAACCGCTACCTTGCCTTGCTGGGGGAACGTGTGCGCGAGACGCGCGCCCGGCGTGGCATGACACGTAAGTTGCTGGCCCGGGACTCAGGCGTTTCGGAGCGCTATCTCGCACAACTGGAGACCGGACAGGGCAACATTTCGATCCTGCTGCTTCGGCACATTGCCAGGGCGCTGGATATCCCCGTGGAGGCGCTGGTGCTGCAAGGCCCGGAACCACCGGTCGACCTTGTCCACACGACCGAGTTTCTGCGACGCCTGTCGCCTGCAGAACTGGCGGAAGCGCGCCGACTCCTGGTGCAACATTTTGGTGGAGTCGATGTGGAGGCGCGACGCGGCCGCATCGCACTCATTGGGCTGCGGGGGGCCGGGAAATCCACGCTGGGAGCCCTGTTGGGCGGTCGGTTGGAAGTACCGTTTCTCGAGTTGGACAAGCTGATCGAGCAGGAAAGCGGTGTCGGCTTAAGCGCAATTTTCGATCTTTATGGGCAAAGCGGATTTCGCCGGCTGGAGCGGCGCTGCCTCGATCAAGTCATCGAGCTGCATCCGCGATTCGTGCTGGCGACTGGCGGCAGCCTCGTCTCGGAGCCGGCAACCTTCGAACGATTGCTGACGATGTGCTTCACCGTGTGGTTGAAGGCGACGCCGGAGGAGCACATGCAGCGCGTGATCGCGCAAGGCGATATGCGCCCGATGGCCGACAATCGCGAGTCCATGTCGGATCTCGAACGCATTTTGGAAGTGCGGGAACCGCTGTATCGGAAGGCGGATCTTACGATCGAGACCAGCGCGCTGTCGGTGGAAGAGGCCATTGATCTGGTCGACCTGACGATTCGAAGCAAATCTGCATAATACTTCCTATGCGTGGCGCGAAGAAATGCACTATAATGCATTCATCGATCGTGGGGTATCTAATCGCCATCCTGGCGCAGTTTTAAGGAGACTTCATCTGCATGCCTGAAGTGAAAGAAGCGGAGCTCGTCACCTTTGACGTTGCTCCCAAAGACTACTGCCATTGGCGCCTGACCATCGATGGCCGCATCGCGACGCTGGCTATGAATGTCAACGAGGACGCCGGTCTGCGTCCCGGCTATAAGCTCAAGCTCAACTCCTACGACCTCGGCGTGGACATCGAGCTGTACAACGTTCTGCAAAGTATTCGCTTCGAGCATCCAGAGGTCGCCTGCGTGGTTTTGACTAGCGCGCGCGAACGCATGTTTTGCGCCGGTGCCAACATCTACATGCTCGGCACTTCCACTCATGCCTGGAAAGTGAACTTCTGCAAGTTCACCAACGAGACGCGCAACGGCATGGAAGACTCCAGCCGTCACGATGGTTTGAAGTTTCTCGCGGCGCTCAATGGAACAACCGCTGGCGGCGGTTATGAACTCGCACTGGCCTGCGATGAGATCGTGCTGATCGACGATCGCTCGAGCGCTGTCAGCTTGCCGGAGGTTCCACTACTTGGTGTTCTGCCGGGAACCGGCGGCCTGACTCGTGTGGTCGACAAGCGCAAGGTGCGCCGTGACTTGGCTGATATGTTTTGCACCAATCCTGACGGTGTGAAGGGTGAGCGCGCGAAGGAATGGGGGCTGGTCGATGACATTGCCGCTCCTGCGAAGTTCCCCGAAGTCGTCCGCAGCCGCGCTGAGACGCTGGCAGCCACTTCAACGCGGCCGGCGAGTGCAAAGGGAATCAAGTTGAATCCCGTGGCCCGCACGATCGACGGCAAGGGTTATCACTACAAGTATGTCGAAGTCGCATTCGATCGCAATGCACGAACTGCAACGTTAACGGTTCGCGCTCCCGAAGGAGATCAGCCCAAGACTGTCGATGAGATACACGCTGCCGCTGATCAGTGGTGGCCGTTAGCAATGGCACGCGAACTGGACGACGCCATCTTGATGATGCGCGTCAACGAGCTTGAACTCGGACTGTTGCTTCTCAAGACCACCGGAGATCCGAAGGCCGTGCTGGCTAGCGATGCCGTAATGTTGGAGCACCAGAACGACTGGCTGGTACGCGAGACGATCGGGATGCTGCGACGGACCCTGGCTCGCTTGGATGTGTCTTCCCGCAGCATGTACGCCATCATTGAGCCCGGTTCCTGTTTCGCTGGGTTGCTGTTTGAACTGGCGCTAGCTGCGGATCGCAGTTACATGCTTGCCCCGCCGGAAGAGGAAGCGTCGCCAAAGATCGCGGTGGACGATTTCAACTTTGGCTTGCTGCCTGCGGTGAACGATCGCGGCCGGCTGGAAACACGTTTCAGTGCCGACGCGAAAGATATGGCTGGCGCCGTGGAAGCCAAGGGCAAACTGCTTGGACCAGAAGAGGCGTTATCTCTCGGCCTGATTACGGTCGCGCCCGACGATCTGGACTGGGAAGACGAAGTTCGAATCGCGATCGAGGAGCGTTCCAGCCTTTCTCCGGACGCGCTAACCGGACTAGAGGCTAGCCTGCGTTTTCCTGGTGATGAGACGATCGAAACCAAAGTCTTCGGCCGGCTTTCGGCGTGGCAGAACTGGGTCTTCATTCGCCCGAATTCGACCGGCGAAAATGGTGCGCTGAAGCTATTTGGCAGTGGCAAGAAAGCGCGGTTTAACTGGGAGAGGGTGTAAGGCCTTTCGGCCACGAATATGGCGCGGCGTTCGAACAGAAGATCGTCCTCACGAGCGAAGCGAGTGATCTGCTGTTCTGCGAACTGTTGAAGCATTGTCATCACGAGCGCAGCGAGGGATCTGCTGTTCGCCTCCGCAAGCCAAAAGCAGATCCCACTCGCCGAGGTCAGGCGCTGATGGTGACAAATCACGATTGGTAACGCTCCGCGCTTATCGCTTTTCGCTGCTAAGGTCGACTGCGGTCTTGGCGAAAGGCGAAGAGCGAAGAGCCAAGCACGAGCCGGCAGTAATACGACACAGAATCTGGGAGCTTCCTCATGTCAATGAATTATCAAGACCGCATTCCTAATAACGTAGATCTCGGTTCCAACCGCACGCTGCAACGCGCACTGGAGCACTGGCAGCCGGAGTTTTTGAACTGGTGGCAAGAGTTGGGGCCCAGAGACTTTCAGGTAGCCGACGTTTATCTGCGAACGGCGACGTCAGTCGATGCCAAGGGGTGGGCGACGTACGGCTTCGTCCGCATGCCCGAATATCGCTGGGGCATCTTCCTTGCCGACCGCAATCCTGATCGCAAGATCGGCTTCGGTGACAGCTACGGACAAGAGGTCTGGCAACAGATTCCCGGCGAGTACCGCGCAATCTTGCGCCGGCTGATCGTCACCCAGGGCGATACGGAGCCCGCGTCGGTCGAGCAGCAGCGCATGCTGGGACACACCGCGCCCTCGCTGTATGACCTGCGTAATCTCTTCCAGGTGAATGTGGAAGAGGGGCGTCATCTGTGGGCGATGGTCTATTTGCTGCATGCCTACTTTGGGCGCGACGGCCGCGAAGAAGCGGAAGAGTTGCTGGAGCGGCACTCGGGAGACGCCGACAAGCCGCGCATCCTGGGCACGTTCAATGAGCCGATTCGCGACTGGCTTAGCTTCTTTATGTTCACCTACTTCACCGATCGCGATGGCAAGTTCCAGCTGAAGTCGCTGGCCGAGTCGAGCTTTGATCCGCTGGCGCGCACCTGTTCGTTCATGCTGACGGAAGAAGCACACCACATGTTCGTCGGCGACACCGGCATCAGCCGGGTCGTCAAGCGGACGCTGGAAGTGATGAAGGAGTTGGGCACCGACGATCCGGAAACACTTCGCAAAGCCGGCGCCATCGACCTGCCGACGGTGCAGAAGTATCTGAACTTCTGGTTCAGCTCGTCGCTCGATCTGTTTGGCTCGGAGAGCTCGTCGAACGCAGCTTCTTACTTTGCGAACGGGCTGAAAGGCCGTCCGGACGAAGGACGCTATGAAGATCACATCGCCGCCGATCAGATGTTCACCATCGACGTGCCCGATGCAAACGGCGGCACGAAGAGTGAGCAGATTCCGATGCGCAATGCCATGAACGAGGTGACGCGCGGCTCCTACGTGAAAGATTGCGAGTTGGGTGTGACCCGCTGGAACCGTTTAATCGAAAAGGCTGGCTACTCGTTCCGGCTGGCGCTGCCCTCGACCCGCTTCCGCCGCAATATCGGGACGTGGGCGAACGTGCCAACCGACCCGAGCGGCAAGCCGATTACGCAGGAAGAATTCAATGCCCGCATCGCCGGCTGGCTGCCCAGCGACAGCGATCGCGCGTTCATCATGAGCCTGATGCACGGCGTCCACGAGCACGGCAAGATGGCCGCGTGGATCGCACCGCCGGACCGCGGCATCAACAACAACCCGGTCGATTACGAGTATGTAAAGTTGCACTGAAACAGTGGCTAGTGGCCAGTGATCAGTGGCTAGCGTCTTAAAGACGTGCAGGAGACGATTGGGCAAGTCGATCACGATTGAAACCGATCTGTTTGAACATCGTGAAGTGAAGGCGCACTTCATTAATCCCTGCTGCTTTGGAGAAGATTTTGCGGCGTGGTTGAGACAAGAGCTCTTACACCTAGACAGGAGCTTTCAACTTTCAGGGCCGGTCCAGGAAGACTACGGTTGGGGTTTTCACGTTTCACAGCGCAAGACCCGGCGCTAGGTTGCTCTTTCGTACGTCGGGAGCGGTCCACAAGAAGCGCCTGCTCGATTCATTATCTCTGTCGACGTGAAAGCGGCTTCGAATCTGTCAAGCGCTTCCTCGGAGGCCCTGACCCTCCTGAGCTAGCAGAGATTCGGGATCTGATTCGGCAGATCGTGATGGCTAACCCTGCGATTAAGACCATCAACCCCTAAAGCTGGCGGGCAGTCAATGCGGCCGAACTTGCCGCGTCGGGCCAACAGCAACGTCGGCTGCGCGAATCCAATCTTGGCATGCAGCCTCGCGAACTAACTATCTTGCGGCGATTTGATAATGTACAGTGTGCAAGACGCCCAGACCGCATCTCTCAGTCGATGACAAGCTCCGCCAGCAACGAACAGCAGCGAGCTGTGCGCTATTCGCATCGCGCCGGTTTGCGGACGGTGGCTTTCGTTGAGGCCCTCAAGGGCGCGCTGGCGCTGCTGGGGGCATACTGGTTCATCCACATGATTCGGCGCGACGTGGACTTTGGCGAGGCCGCGGAGCACGTACTGTTTCGCTTCCACATCAGCCCGCATCACCGTCTGTCGCAGCAATTTCTCCATGCCGCCGACAAGGTGTCCAACACCAGCATCGCCATGGTGTTGACCATTGCCATTGTCTATGCGACGCTCCGATTCTTCGAAGGTTATGGCCTGTGGCGCCAGCGAGCGTGGGCCGAATGGCTGGCCATCGTCTCCGGATGCATCTACCTGCCGTTTGAGGTCTATTCATTAGTGCGCCATCCCAACGAATTTCACTGGGTGATCCTCGGCATCAACATCCTGGTCGTACTTTATATCGCCTGGGTCCGCTGGGAAGAGATCAAGGCGGCCCGCCATCCGGCAGTCTGATCCTACTTGCGACCTTGGACCTGGCTGCCCCTCGTGCGCCTAACTCGCCCTTCATCGCCATCCGTGAGTATCCTCGCCGGTGCGGCCCGGCTTCTGTAGAATCCTGCCGAGGGATTTCGAGTATCGATGTCACCAATACTGCTGGAAGTTTGTTGTGGTTCAGCCGAAGACGCTATCGAGGCTGCCGCGGGCGGGGCGGACCGCGTCGAACTATGCTCGTCCCTGTTTCTTGGTGGCTTGACGCCAAGCCTTGGTTCGCTGCTGGAAGTTAAGCAGCGAACCAGCATCCCAGTCATCGCGATGAATCGTCCACGGCAAGCCGGATTCTGTTACTCTGCGGCGGAATTCGCCGTGATGGAGCGCGACAGCGACCTGCTCTTGGAGCATGGCGCCGACGGCGTTGTTTTCGGAATCCTCAATGCGGATGGCACGATCGACGTTCGCCGAACGCAAGCGCTTCGTGCGCGCATCGGCTCTCGTCAGGCGGTATTTCACCGCGCCTTCGATGTCACGCCCGATCCCTTTCGCGCGCTGGACCAGTTGATCGAGCTGGGCATCACTCGCGTTCTCACCAGCGGTCAGAAGAACGCCGCTCCGCAAGGAGCTGACCTGATCCGCCAACTGATCGAGCATGCTGACGGCAGGATCGAAGTATTGCCCGGAGCCGGCATTACGCTGGACAATGTCCGGGAATTCGTTGCTCAGACAAACGCGACGCAGATTCATATGACTGCATTTGCATCGCGAACGGATACGTCGACTCACGCCAATCTTGATATCCAGTTCGGCAGCCCGAGCGGCCCTCCAGAATCGGCCTATGAGCTGACGGACCGTGATCTGGTTCGACGAGTTAAGAAAGAATTGATTGCGATTTAGCGCGATACTCGCGACGGGTTGACGGATTTCCTCGATCCGGCTCCCACCGGAACTGCTTAGCCGAAGTAGAATAACGCGGTGACGAATCCTACGCGTCGGCTTGGCAATCTTCTGTTCGCTGTCCTACTCCTCGCTCTTGCCGGCACTGCTCAAGACAAACCTAATCCTCCGCAATCCTCACCGGCCGCCGCGTCCGCTCCTTGGACCGATCAACAAAAGTCTGAAATGGCTGCTCGCGTACGCGACGATTTTCTCCATGCCTGGAGCGGCTACAAGCAATACGCGTGGGGCCACGATGAGTTGAAGCCGCTGACCAAGAGCTATCGCGACTGGTACGGCACTTCGCTGCTAATGACTCCCGTCGACGCGCTCGACACCATGGTCCTGATGGGACTAACCGACGAAGCCAAGGAAGATCGCGAGCTGATCGACAAGCAGCTTTCATTCGACAAGGACATCTACGTCAAGAATTTCGAGATCACGATTCGCCTGCTGGGAGGCCTGCTCAGCAGCTACCAGCTCACCGGCGACAGGCGCCTGCTGGAGCTGGCCGACGATTTGGGCGCGCGCCTGCTGCCCGCTTTCAACTCGCCTACCGGCATGCCCTACGTCTTCGTGAATCTGAAGACCGGCGCAGACCCGCGGCGTCGAGAGCAATCCTGCCGAGATCGGTTCCCTGCTCATCGAATTCGGCACGCTCAGCAAACTAACCGGCAAACAGATCTATTACGACAAGGCCAAGCGCGCTCTGGTCGCGGTTTACGATCGCCGCTCGCCGATCGGCCTGGTGGGATCCAGCGATCAACGTCGAAACCGGCAAATGGATCGATCCCCTCAGCCACATCAGCGGCGGCATCGATTCTTATTACGAATATCTCTTGAAGTGCTCGATCCTTTTCGGCGATAAAGACTGCGAGCGCATGTGGCAAACCAGCATCGCCGCACTCAACAAGTACGTTGCCGATCCGGCGCCGACCGGCTTCTGGTATGCCCAAGTGAATATGAATACCGGAGCCAAGGTTTCGACAGAATACGGTGCGCTGGACGCATTCTTCCCTGCCGAGCTGGCGCTCTCCGGCGACCTCAAGCGCGCAGAGGCAATTACAGGAGTCGAGCTACAAGATGTGGACGACATTCGGTGTCGAGCCGGAAGAGATCGACTACTCCACAATGAAGATCATTGAGCCAGGCTATGAACTTCGTCCGGAGATCATCGAATCGACCTACTACCTGTACTATTTCACCGGCAAGCCGCGATATCTCGACATGGGAAAAACTTTTGCCGATAGCCTGGAAAAATATTGCCGCACCGATGCCGGCTTCGCCGCACTGCTTAGCGTAGAAACGAAGGAAAAGCGCGACGACATGGAGAGCTTCTTCCTGGCCGAGACGCTAAAGTATCTTTATTTGCTGTATGCGCCGAAGTCGACGCTCGACTTGCGCAAGGTGGTCTTCAACACCGAAGCCCATCCAATGCAGATTCAGCGCACGCCGTAATTGCGTGTTTCCAAAGTTCGAGAGGCCGTAGCGATCAATTTTGACATCTAACCGTCGCAGGTAATTCATGGCATTAGGACAACAGAACTCGACCACAGTCACCGCGCCGGCTGCCGAGCAAAACTATCGCGGCCCGCTGGCCATGGTCACCACGCTATTTTTCATGTGGGGCTTCCTCACTTGCCTCAACGACATCCTGGTCCCCCACCTGAAATCGATCTTCGACCTGAATTATGCCGAGGTCATCCTCGTCCAGTTCTGCTTCTTCTCGGCCTACGCGATTTTTTCCATTCCATCGGGCAAGATCATCGAGCGCATCGGCTACCACAAGATGATGGTTGCCGGCCTCCTTGTCATGGGACTCGGCGCCTTGCTGTTCATCCCCGCCGCCAGCGTTCCTTCCTTTCCACTGTTTCTCGCAGCACTCATCATCCTGGCTGCAGGCATCACTGCGTTGCAGGTTGCAGCCAATCCCTACGTCGCGGTTTTAGGACCGGCACGCACTGCGTCCAGCCGCCTGAACCTTACGCAAGCCTTCAATTCCCTCGGCACGACGGTTGCTCCGTTCTTCGGTGGGCTGCTCATCCTGGGCGCGGCGGTCGCGCCCAAGACCGCAGAAGAGCTCCACGCGATGGCTCCCGATGCGCTGCATGCCTATCGGCTGCAGGAAGCGTCCTCGGTGAAGTTGCCGTATTTCTTTATTGCGCTCGCGCTGATTGTGCTCGGAATCGTGATCGGCAAGTTCAACTTGCCGCACATTCCTGAAGCCGAGGGCGGCCACGCCGTCGCCAACGACAGCGTCTGGAACCATCCCAACCTGCTTTTGGAACGGGAGCCATTTTCTGCCTACGTGGGCGCAGAGGTCTCGATTGGCAGCTTTCTGGTCAACTACATGAACTTGCCAAACATCGCCGACCTGCCGGCCGACGTTGCTGCCAGGTACCTTTCGTTCTACTGGGGCGGAGCGATGTGCGGACGCTTTCTGGGATCGGCCATCCTGCAGAAAATTCCAACCCGCCGCGCGCTTGGATTTAACGCGATCGTTGCGGCTTGCCTGGTCTGTCTCTCCATCTTAAGCTTCGGACATCTAGCCATGTGGGCGCTATTGGCCGTGGGACTTTTCAACTCCATCATGTTCCCAAGTATCTTCACGCTAGGAATCGAAGGCCTCGGCCCGCTCACCGGCGAAGCTTCCGGGCTGCTGGTCATGGCCATCGTCGGTGGCGCGATCATTCCCGAGCTTCAGGGCTTGCTGGCCGACCATATCGGATTGCACCATGCCTTTGTCCTGCCGGTGCTGTGTTACCTGTATATCCTCTTTTTTGCGATCAAAGGCCTGCCGCGCAAAGCGCAAGCTCCGCAGCTTCGCTAGCGAAAAAAAGCGCCCACATTGATCCGTAAGCGCCTCATGATTACCGGTATCCGCTGGCCCGCTTTACGCCACTCGCTCTCTCGCCGTCCCGCAACTCCGGCAACTGGCGGTGATATCCACCCGATTGCGACGCAGGCGATCTTCAAACGCCGCCCAGCGGGCGTGGCGTTCGCCTTCGGAAACGTACACGGCATCAGGACTCGTCAGATGATCCCGCTGCGCCTCCACCGGATCTCGCATCGCGCGCTCCTCAGCTTCTTCCGCGGCAAGGGTTGGCTTTTCCATTGGCTCGAAGGTTCCCGGCAGCCGGGAATCTTCGGCCTTTGCCGTAATGCCCGAGGGTCGCATGCGCAGCTTGCTGGGATCCTGGCTGGCCTCAGGAAATTTTCCTGCCAAGCGCTCAGGTATAAACGCGGGATCGCCGACTCCCGACCCGATTCCGGCCGGCATCTCACTCGCCTCTGGAGTAATCGCGTGCGTGCTCCCCTCCTTGTGCAGTACCGGCCCGCTCGCCCATGCCTCACGATATCGCTCTTCGTAGTCACGCCAGCCAGACTCGTCTTGCATCGCGCCTTCGTCATATCGTGGCAATGCTTCTAGGTGCTCCTTGGAGGCGTCGATGGCAAACTCGTCGGGGTGCTCCCTACAGTTGTGAACGCTCGTGGCTGGAACCAGGAACCTCTCGCCCTCTTGAGAGCTGCCCGTATCGACTATTGCGTATTGAATTGTGCCGGTCTCATGATCGAAGACAACGTCGGTAATCTTCCCCAGTGTCTTGCCGGTGTAGCCGTAAAGGCTTGCGCCGCGAATGTCGTCCACATCGTCAGAAAACCGGTAGTCACGCAGTGTTCCGTAGTGGGCCATGAAACTCTCCTACATCTGAATTCAACCTGCTTCCAGATGTGATGCGCACGAGAAGAGTCTTGCCGCCTTCTTCACGAGGGCGGCGGCTCGTTCCGTTCTGGGATGCAACAGGAGGAAATCAGAACTTGGTCTTGAGCCGCTGGTACGTAGTTGCCAGGGCCTCCGGCAGCACGCGCGTTTCCCCGATCACGGTCATGAAATTCGCGTCTGCCACCCATCGCGGCAGCGCGTGCATGTGGATGTGCCCCGCGATCCCGGCTCCCGCAGCCTTGCCTACGTTCATGCCAATATTCACGCCGTCAGGGCGGTAGAGGTCATGAAACGCGGCCTCGATATGCTGCGCCAGTTCCATCATCTCAACCGCCGCTGGCTGCGACAGCCGTTGTAGCCGGTCGATGTGATCGTAGGGGACAATCATGCTATGTCCGGAGGTATACGGAAAGGCATTCAGGATCACAAAATTGTGCTGGGCGCGATGAACAATCAGCGCTTTCTCGTCGTCGCCCAGGCGCAGCAGTCCGCAAAAAATACAGTCCTGGCCGCTGGTTGAGATGTCGGCTGTAGTGATGTACGCATATCGCCAGGGAGTCCAGAGATAATCCATACCTTCGGCAGAGTATCACCACCGATTCGGCGTCCCCAACTGCTCGAAAGCGTTGTCACAGCGAAGAGTGATCCTGCGGCTTGACGGCCACGTTAAAAATCCGATAAAACCCTGCAAAATCAACGCCGATACGGCCCTCGCGCGTTTGACACTGCCCCCCTCGGTTGCTATAGTCGAAGAGTTCCCTGGATGCGCAGCCCGCTCCATCGGATCCGGCCGCTGGGTTGTCCAAACCCGCTTTGCTGCGGGACAATCTTACTTGTCGATCCAAGCCAGCAGTCCGTCATTTCAAGGCTCTCTGCGCGTTTTCACAACCCGCGGAGTGTGAACGCAACTCATGTCTTTCGAAGAAACCCACGACGATTTGACCACCCAAACCCAGGATGCGGCTGCCGAGCAGCCCGAAACTCAGCACGCTGAACCAGCTGAACAAGCAGTCCAACCGGCAACCAGCGAGTTGCACGAGCCAGCGCCCTCTGCCTCAGAACCGGCGGCGCCGCCAGCACCGCCCCGCGGCGAGAAGGAACCCGGGCCAGAAGACTTCGCCTCTGCCTTGGAAACCTTTGAGCAGGAGCAGGCCCAAACTGAGGCTGCGCTCAATGAAGAGCAGGTCATCACCGCTACGGTGCTGAAGGTCACGCCCCAGTATGTGCTGGTTGATATCGGCTACAAGTCGGAAGGCGTGGTTCCCGTCTCCGAATTTACCGATCACGAAGGCAACGTGAACATTCAGCGCGGCGACGAAATCGCCGTGATGCGTGAGCCCGGCAGCACCGAAGAAGGCTACATCAACCTGTCGCATCAGAAGGCGCAGCGGCTGCGTTCCTGGGACGAGATCGACAAGGCCTTCAATGAGAAGGCTCCGGTCAAGGCGCGCGTGATTGATCGCATCAAGGGCGGCCTGACGGTCGACATCATGGGCGCGCGGGCGTTCCTTCCGGGTTCTCAGGTTGATTTGCGTCCGGTGCGCAATCTCGAGGCCCTGAAGGGGCAAGAGATCGAAGTCCGCATCATCAAGCTGAACAAGAAGCGCGGCAACATCGTTGCTTCGCGCAAGCAACTTCTGGAAGAAGAGCAGACCGAGAAGCGGTCGAAGACGCTGGAGCACCTCGAAGAAGGCGCGATCCTGACCGGAGCGGTGAAGAATCTCACCGACTACGGCGCGTTTGTGGACCTTGGCGGTATCGACGGGCTGCTGCACATCACCGATATGTCCTGGGGACGCCTCACCCATCCTCGCGACCTGGTGCAGGTCGGCGACCAGATCCAGGTAAAGGTGCTGAAGTTTGATCGCGACAAGCAGCGTGTATCGCTAGGATTCAAGCAGCTCACTCCCGATCCATGGCTTGACGCTTCGGAGCGTTATCCTATCGGCGCGCACGTTCGCGGCCGCGTGATCAGCGTGACTGACTACGGCGCGTTTATTGAGTTGGAACAGGGCATCGAGGGCCTGGTCCACGTCAGCGAAATGACCTGGTCTAAGCGGATGAAGCATCCGTCAAAGATCGTCAACGTCGGCGATCAGGTCGAGGCGGTTGTGCTCAACGTGAATCCGACTGAGCGACGCATCAGTCTTGGCCTGAAGCAGCTCGAGTCCAACCCCTGGGAGACGTTGCACGAGAAGTTCCCGGTCGGCGCTGTCGTAGAAGGCAAGGTTCGCAATCTCACCGAGTTCGGCGCGTTTATCGAGATCGAGGACGGGATTGATGGACTGGTCCATGTCAGCAATCTGAGCTGGACCAAGCGCGTGAAGCATCCTTCTGAGGTACTGAAGAAGGGCGATAAGGTTAAGGCGATTGTACTGGCCATTGAACCCGATCAACGCCGCCTGTCGCTTGGCGTCAAGCAACTGCAGCCCGACTCCTGGGACACGTTCTTCGAGCAGCATCGTGTAGGCGATGTGATTCACGGCAAGGTCCTGCGGCTGGCCAGCTTTGGAGCCTTCGTCGAGATCGCTGACGGTGTCGAGGGGTTGTGCCACAACTCCGAAGCTGTCGATGCTCATGGCGCTCCACTCAAGCTGGAGCCTGGCCAGGAGCACGACTTCAAGATCATCAAGATGAATCAGGCTGAAAAGAAAGTCGGCCTCAGCATTCGCGCGGTTGGCGAGGAAGCTACGCGCGCCGATGTCGAGAGTTACAAGGCCCCGGCGGCGACTTCATCCTCCGGTAGCGGCTCGACCATCGGCGAATTCATGTCGTGGAAGCGCGCCAGCAGCGAAAACAACTAAGCAAGTAATCAACGTAAAACGAAGGCCGCCAGCAATGGCGGCCTTTTGCTATCCCTGCGCGAAGCGCGAGCCGTTGCTGCTCGCCGTGGGTGGAAGGACCCCTATTGGCAAGACGGCCGTGATCACTTCTTCGTAACAATCTGCAAATTGATGTTCGCCTTCGCGCGATCATCGAACTGGCTTAAGGTTTTCGTTTTGCTCTTCTGTCCATCCTTCTCGGCATAGACGTCGTAATCCACATTGGGCGAGAGCTCCGGAAAACGATAGGTCCCATCATTTTGCGCAATATAAGTCTTCATCGCCAGGGTCTTTGTATTTTTTAGATAGACTACGGCTTCGGCCACCGGCTGATCGCCCTTGTCGGTAACCGTTCCTGTCAGAACTCGGCTGGTGACGCGGGCGGGCTTGCGGTTGGTATCGCTCGACGGCGAACCGCCGCCCATTGGAATCGTTATCTGCGCGTGGCAGCTCAGGGCTGCCAGCACGACAATAAGACCGCCTACGGCTTTGTACATATCCGTTCCATTGTACGTGCTTTCAGTGTGAGGGCACTTGCTCTTTGCTTAGGTGCAGGCTTACATCGGTTCTTTCGTCATTGGTTATGTGCGCCGGCGTCTCGGGCTTGGGCTGGCCCTTGGGCGTCTTCACGTCGGCCTGGATGACGTAATCTGCAGCTCCGGCCGGCACACGCTGCGCGAATTCGCCGCGGCTGTCGGAAGTCAACGCCCATTTCGCCTTCTTGTCCGTGGCGCGCCGGATCTTGAGAGAAACACCGGCCACCGGGCGATCGTCCGGGCCCCACACGGTCCCGTAAATCAAGGCGTAATCGTTCTTGCTGGTGTGAGAGGAAGACTGAGGAAGAGCATTTTCCGCGGCGGCCCGGCCATCGCTCACGGTGGAAAGCACCAAAAGAGCAAGGACAGAAAAGAGAATATTCCGGAAACTGTTGGACAAGCTAATACTCTTCCTCCTCTTCCTCTTCCTTTTCTTCGTCGTCTTCCTCTTCTTCGTCGTCGACTAGAGAGAGTTCCAAAGGCTCCACGCCAACGACCTCGAAGTCGCTCCCGCACTCCGGGCAGGAGACGATTTCGCCTTCGTCCACCTCATCTTCTTCAATGTCCAGATCGCTCTCGCATTCAGGACAGATCACCATAATTGCCTCCGATCCTATGAATTCCCTTGTCGCGGGACAACCGCTTCTGCGCCGCCCGTCATTTATATTTAGAATCTCTTGGCGGCATCGTCAAGTCATAGACGCTGGCCTGGGCAAGAAGTTTCTCGATCTTCATGTTTATCGCAAAGAACAGCATGGGCGCAATCGCGGGTGTGATGGCTGCACTGTTCCTGGCGGTTGCTTTCCTGCCTGCGCAAGAAAACGGTCTTCCGGAGCCGGCGCCCGATCCTCAAATCGCGGCTGCTCTGGTCGGAGTTTCACCGGCGCAGATTGAGAAGGACATCGCAACGCTGGCCGGCTTCTACACTCGTCAGACCCTATCGGCGGAGATGCCGCCGATTGGGGACAAGGGGATCGCTGCCGCCGCGCAGTGGATTCAAGGTGAGTTTCAGAAATACTCCAGTCAGTGCGGCGATTGCCTCGAGGTGAGGGTTGATCAGTTTACCCAGCCGCCGGCGTCACGAGTCCCGCAGCCCACTACAATCACCAACGTTTACGCTGTTTTGCGCGGTACCGATCCAGCGAATGCCGGGCGTATTTATGTCGTCAGTGGTCATTATGACTCCCGCAACAGCGATCCCAACGACACGTCCAACCCCGCGCCCGGCGCCAATGACGATGCCAGCGGAACCGCCGTCAGTCTGGAGTGCGCGCGGGTGCTCAGCAAGCATCGTTTTCCGGCGACGATCATCTTCCTCACGGTCGCTGGCGAAGAGCAGGGCCTTTACGGCAGCGCTCACTTCGCCAAGATGTCAAAGGCCGTGGGCTGGGACATCGAGGCCGTGTTAAACAACGATATTGTTGGCGGGGATCGCACGCCGGGCGAGACCGGCCAGAATCCGCACATTGTGCGCGTCTTTTCGGAAGGAATTGCCTCCACCGCGAGCGACGACGAGGTACGGCGCATTCGCTCCCTTGGGGGTGAGAGTGACGGCCCATCACGTCAACTGGCCCGTTACGTTGCCCAAGTTGCTACACAATATCTTCAGCCAGCGGATTTTCGCGCTATGCTGGTCTTTCGTCACGACCGCTACCTTCGCGGTGGCGATCACATTTCCTTCAACGATCAGGGATTCGCCGCGGTACGCTTCACCGAATATCGTGAGAATTTCAACCATCAGCACCAGAACGTTCGCACCGAGAACGGCATCGAATACGGTGATCTACCGAAATTCGTCGACTATGATTACACAGCAAATGTGGCACGATTGAATGCTGCTACTCTGGCCTCACTGGCCTCGGCACCAGCCCCTCCCGCGGATGTCCGCCTGTTGACGAAACAGCTGCAAAACGATTCCACTCTGGAATGGAAGCCTTCACCGGGCGGCCTGGCGACCGGCTATGAGATCTTGTGGCGCGACACGACCGCCCCGGAGTGGCAGCACGCGAAGGCCGTCGGAAATGTAACTCACGTCACCGTGCCGCTATCGAAGGACAATGTAATCTTTGCAGTGCAGGCACTCGATGCCAAAGGTCACCGCAGTCTGGCTATCGTGCCGCAGCCGGAGCGCTGAATTCCGGCAGTGCAATACGGGAGTAAGTCATGCGACGCACATCGGGCATGGGATTAAGTTTCCCGCCCTTCACGCCGGCTGTGAAGCAACTGCTGCTTGCCAACGGAGCCGTCTTCCTGGCAGTTGCGCTGCTGAGCGCTTTTACCCACGGCGATATTGGGACCTGGGTTAATTTTCATTTCGGCCTCGTACCCGCGCTGGTTGTGCGCGGCTGGCTGTGGCAACTGGTCACGTATGCCTTTCTTCACGAGGGCCTATGGCACATTCTGTTCAACATGCTCGCGCTTTGGATGTTTGGCGCACAGCTGGAGCAGGATTGGGGCTACAACCTTTTCATGCAGTTCTACTTCTTCTGCGCTGTCGGCGCAGCCCTGACCACGGTTGCGATTTCCTTCACCGGGCTGTTAGGAGTGAGCCCGGTCGTCACGACAGTAGGCGCGTCCGGCGCCATCTTCGGGCTGTTGCTCGCCTTCGGCGTCCTTCACGCGGAGTCGGAGATCATGCTCTTTCCGATTCCTTTCCTCATCAAGGCCAAATACTTCGTAATGGGCCTGATTTTTATCGAGGTCTTCCTAACCCTGTCGGCGTCTCATCAGCCCGGATCCTCCGTCGCGTACATGGCCCATCTCGGCGGCTTGCTGTTCGGATACATCTGGCTGAAGTTTGTGCCCCGGCGCGGGTTTGGACACGCGACTTCGGAGCGCGTGTTTGGGCTTCGCAATTCGTACTATCGCTGGAAGCGCAAGCGCGCGGCCCGCAAGTTCGAAGTTTATATGCGAAAACACGACGACCGCGGCGACTACAAGCACGAGGACTACTTTGATGAATACGGCAACTTCCGCGACCCGAGCGAACGCGACCGCAAGGGGAATGGGGATTCACGCGGACCGTGGGTGAATTAGCAGTCAGCCTCCACGATTGCCGTATTGCTGATTGCTGACTACGTCTCAAACACCTTCTCCAAGCTCTCGTACAGCACGGTGACGGTACATAGATTGGGCAGCTTGAGCCAATAGCGGTGGACTTCAGGGTCGGCGAGGGCTTCTGCGCGCATTTCTGGTGATGTCCAGTAACGCAGATGCAGGAAACGGTCGGGGCGGGAGCTGTCACGATGAAGCGTGTCGCGAGCATATCCCTTAGCATGGACTAACGCGTAGAGTTCCCGCAGTGTGCTCAGCAGTTCTTCTTCCTTGCCGGGCAGCGCTTCTAACAAGGCTACTGACAGGATCTCTTTAGCCATCGTGCTCTCTTTCCTTGGCAATCGTTCTCGAACACTGTTTGTCGGCCGCTAATGGTTTTCACCGGCGACAATGAGGCGCATGAAATTGGTAGCCCCAGCTACGTGGGTTGTCCCAGCGATCAAACCGAAGACGTCACCTCGCGACAGCACCTGCATTCGCATCAGCTCTGTTTCGGCGAAGCCGGCCATCGACTCCACCGATAGATCCGCCGGACACCGTCTGGGCGTAACTCCCCATAACAGATTCATACGATTGCATACTGCTTCTGACTGCGTAAAGGCATAAATATTCGCCGCCGGACGATATTTGGAGAGCATTCTCGCAGTGGTGGCCGTCTCCGTGAAAACCGCGATCGCCCGTACATCCAGATCCTCGGCGGCATGTGCCATCGATTCACAGATCGTCTCCGCAATCGAGAGATGTGCGGCCTGGAGATGGCCAGGCACCAGTCGTTGAAATGGATGGCGCTCCGCTTCGCTGACGATACGCGCCATCATCTCAACAGCTTCTCTCGGATACTTGCCGACAGCAGTCTCACCTGACAACATTACGGCATCAGTACCGTCGAGCACAGCGTTGGCAACGTCACTGGCCTCAGCACGTGTCGGTCGCGGGTTCTCTGTCATCGACTCTAGCATCTGAGTCGCGGTAATCACCGGCCGCCGGAAATCCAGGGCCCGGCGAATAATGCGCTTCTGGATCAGCGGCACCTTTTCCGGCGCCATTTCCACCCCCAAATCGCCGCGCGCTACCATAACCCCTCTCGCGACTTCCAGGATGGAATCGAGATTCTCAATTGCCTGCGGCTTCTCCAGCTTGGCGATCAGAGGAACGTCACTGCCTCGCGCGGTGATTGCCCGCTCTGCTCGTAAGACGTCGTCGGCTGTGCGCACAAACGAAATTGCAACGCCGTCAACCTGCTGCTTCAGGCCGAAGTCGAGATCGAGCTCATCTTTTTCCGTAAGCGATGGGATGCTGACATTCGTCCCGGGCAGGTTGATTCCCTGATGCTCGCCCATCATGCCGCCGTTCAACACCTCGCAAACCACATCACCATCGCGCACGCCCTTCACCACCAGCTCAATTCGTCCATCGGAGAGCAGGATGTGTTCGCCCGGCTTCACGTCTTTCGCCAGGCCCTGATAGGTGGTCGCGATGAGATCAGCCGTGCCCATCACGTCTCTCGATGTGATTGTGATGAGGTGACCTTTCTGCAGTGCGATTGCAATACGATCGGCCAGACGACCTGTCCGAATCTTCGGGCCCTGCAAATCCTGCAGAATACAAATCGTCCGGTTCAGTTCAGCTGCCACCTTTCGCAGCCGCTGGATCGCCCGTGCGTGATCCTCGTGTGTGCCGTGCGAGAAGTTGAGGCGCGCAACATCCATGCCACTCAGCATCAGCTGGCGAATCATCTCCTCCGACTCACATGCCGGCCCGATTGTGCAGACGATCTTTGCCCGGCGTTGCAAGGGCGCGGTGAGAGGATTGTCAGACGGTCTATTCATGAGGAGGTCTCAAGTCAGCCGGTTTGAGCGCGTTTTTGTTCGCGAACGAGTTCTGAGTGTGCCCCGAAGAGGAAGCGCGGATATCGCACGGCGTTAAACTCCGCACCAATGAGGATCACCATCGACACCAGATAAAGCCAGATCAGCAGCGCAATTGCGGTTGCCACAGATCCATAGATCACGTCGTAATTCGCGAAGCGGCGCAAGTAAACCCCAAAGATCACAGTCGAGACAAACCACAATACCGTCGCCAGCGTAGAACCCGGCAGCACACGATGCCACGGCTGCGTCCGCGGGACGCCGTGATGGTAGATCAGCCCGATTACGGCAATGCTGGTCAGGGTTGCGATGATCCAGCGCAGCGCGGTCCACAGCCCCAGTATGTACGGTCCAAGCTCGTGCCCGACGCGATACACAATCCACTGCTCAATCTGATTGCCGAAGACCAGCAGAAACGACGCGAACACCAGTGGCACTCCTGCCAGAATGACCAGCAGAAACGCGATCATTCTCTCCTTCACTAGCCCCCAGATCTTGGGCATCTGATAGGCATTGCGGAAGCCTTCCATCCAGGAGATCATGACCCCCGATCCAGTCCATAGCGTGATGATGATGAGGGTCAATAGAAATTGCAGGCTGATCCGCTTGTTCCCAGTGAAATATTGCATGACCGCGGAGTGCGTACCTTCGGGCAGGATACGTCCCACCGCATGACTGACCTCGCGGAAGAGCAGCTCGGTCGTGCGCGAAATAGAGAGTATGGATGCCAACATGAGGATGGCCGGAAATAAGGTGATGATCGCCGAGAAGGCAGCACCCTTGGCAATGGCGAATGCGTCATGCTGAAAGGCGCGCCACAACGCCATCCGAAAATGTTGAAAGAACCGCAACATACCAGAACCGGGAGCACAAGAAGTTTACACAGGGGGCCGACGATTGTCAGTCGCGAGAGGTGTCTGGCGCCCCGGAAAACCTCGCGCGTGACAACGCCTTCGTTCTTATCGATGGCGCACCAGGCCCGTAAATTCGGTCCTCAGAGGTAGAGTGGCCGACCAGCGGGCTGTCGCCGAGTGCGAAAGGCTCCATGCCTTTGGCATGGAGCCTTAGCATTAACAGGCAGAGCACATCCGAGATGCCTTATTCCGGTCGGCAGCCGGCTGCCCCGTTCAAGGATCGCGTTGGGTTCTCGAACTGGCGACCCGTCTTTTTCCCTCTACCGTCGATGGGGCGATTCCGGCTCCTATAGCGCGGGCGTTCCGCAGAACTGTTCAAATGCTCTCTTCAACTCGGACGCGATTGCGGCGGGGTCGCTGCGCTCGATGTCAGTGCGCTGCATCATGTAGAGCAACTTACCATCGCGCAGAATAGCGATGGACGGCGAGGATGCCGGGTATCCCGTGAAGTAGCTGCGAGCGCGCTCCGTTGCTTCCGTATCTTGCCCCGCGAAGACCGAAAAAACCTTGTCCGGACGCGCGGTATTTTGCAATGCGGCTCGCACCGCAGGACGCATGCGGCCTGCCGCGCATCCGCAAATAGAATTCACCACCACCATTGCCGTGCCTGGCTGGGTGGGAATTGTCCGATCTACCTCTTCCGCGGTGCGCAATTCTTGAACTCCCAGGCTGGTCAGTTCTTCACGCATGGGCGCAATCATGATTTCGGGATACATATTTTCTCCTCTTGGTTCTATGGCAGTCAGGCAATAAATAGCCCAGAGCCGGGTGCCCCGTTCAAGCGAAGCTTCAGCGGGTCTTTCGGTGGTCCGAACGAGAAACCCCATTCAAGGCCAAACGATGGCCTCGAATGGGGTACCTACTTCTCATTAGCGCGGGGCTTCTGCCCGCTCTACCGTTCTTACTTACTCCGTCAGCAGCTCTTCGCCTTCGTTCTCGCCTTCGTGGCGAAGGAGTTCCAGCGCGCGTTCGGCTTCTTCGTACGCCTGCGTGACCTCCTCCTGCACCTTCTGTGCGGCCTCCTCCATTTCCTGCGAGAGCCGGACATTGCGGTAGTACTCCATGCCGGTGCCCGCGGGAATCAGACGGCCCACGATGACGTTTTCCTTCAGACCGCGCAGGTGATCGACTTTGCCTTGAATCGAGGCTTCGGTGAGCACGCGCGTGGTCTCCTGGAAGGACGCGGCCGAGATGAACGAATCGGTCGAGAGCGACGCCTTGGTGATGCCCAACAGCAGCGCCCGGCCGGTAGCCGGCTTGCCGCCGTTGGCAATCGTCTTCTCGTTCTCGTCGCGGAAGCGGAACTTATCCACTTGCTCTTCTAGCAGGAACGCCGTGTCGCCCACGTCTTCCACCTTCACCCAGCGCATCATCTGACGAACGATGACTTCGATGTGCTTGTCGCTGATGTTCACGCCCTGCAGCCGGTAGACTTCCTGGATTTCGTTCACCAGATAAGCCTGCAGCTCCTTCTCGCCCAGCACGGCAAGAATGTCGTGTGGGTTAAGCGGGCCATCCATCAGCGGCTCGCCGGCACGAATGCGCTCGCCTTCCTGCACGTTGACGTGAACGCCACGCGGCACCTGGTATTCCTTCTCGGTGCCGTTGTCGGCCACGACGTAGATCTTGCGCTGACCTTTGGCTACATCGCCGAACTTCACCACGCCATCGATCTCGCTGATGACCGCGGTTTCGTGCGGCTTGCGCGCTTCGAACAGTTCCTGAACGCGCGGCAGACCGCCGGTGATGTCCTTCGTCTTGGTGGTTTCGCGCGGGATCTTCGCCAGCACATCGCCCGGCGTGACCGTGTCGCCGTCCTGCACCATCAAGTGAGCGCGCGATGGCATCAGATACCGCTTGCTGCCCTTTGCGCCCTTGGTGATGATCGCCGGCTGGCGCTTCTCGTCAGGCGAATCGATAACCACGTGACGCGACAAGCCGGTCACCTCGTCGACTTCTTCGTGCAACGTCAGACCTTCCTGCAGGTCCTTGAACTGCACCGTGCCGCCGATTTCGGTGAGGATCGCGAAGGTGTACGGATCCCACTCGACCAGCACATCGCCGAGTGCGACCTGCGCACCGTCTTCGACCTTGACCTTGGCGCCGTACACAACCGCGTAACGCTCCTTTTCGCGGCCCTTCTCGTCAACCACCGCGATGGAACCGTTGCGATTCATCACCACCAGGTTGCCTTCCTTGGAACGTACGGTGATCAGGTTCACAAATCGCACCGTACCGTTGTTCTTGGCATCCAGGCGCGACTGCTCGCTGACTCGCGACGCCGTACCGCCGATGTGGAAGGTACGCATGGTGAGCTGCGTTCCCGGCTCGCCGATGGACTGCGCGGCGATGACGCCGGTAGCTTCACCCAGCTCGACCAGACGGCCCGTCGCCAGGTTGCGGCCGTAGCACATCACGCAAACACCACGCTTCGATTCGCAGGTGAGCACCGAGCGAATCTTCACCCGCTCGATACCGGCAGCCTGCACCGCGTTGGCCAGGTCTTCCGTGATCTCCTGGTTGATGTCGACGATGATGTTGCCTTCGTAGTCCTTGATCTTCTCCAGCGAGACGCGGCCTACGATACGGTCACGCAGCGGCTCGATGATCTCGCCCGACTCCACGATGGAGGTGACGTAGATGCCATCGACCGTTCCGCAATCGTATTCGCTGATGATCACGTCCTGCGCCACGTCGACCAATCGACGGGTGAGGTAGCCGGAATCCGCGGTCTTGAGCGCGGTGTCGGCCAAACCCTTACGCGCGCCGTGCGTTGAAATGAAGTACTCCAACACGGTGAGGCCTTCGCGGAAGTTCGCCGTGATCGGCGTCTCGATGATTTCGCCCGAAGGCTTGGCCATCAAGCCGCGCATTCCGGAGAGCTGGCGAATCTGCTGTTTCGATCCGCGAGCGCCGGAGTCGGCCATGACGTAAATCGGGTTCATCTCGCCGGCCTTGTCGTCCTGCTGCATGGCGGAGAACATTTCGTCGGCCACCTTCTCGGTGATGCCCGACCAGATCTCGACCACTTTGTTGTAGCGCTCGCCGTTGGTGATGGCGCCGTCCAGGTACTGCTGCTGGACCGCGATCGCCATCTTCTCGGCGTCGCGCACCAGTCCAGCCTTGCCCGCCGGGATGACCATGTCGTCGATACCGATCGAGAGGCCAGCCTTGGTGGCGTAATGGAAGCCCAGCTGCTTGATGCCGTCGAGCAAGCGCACCGTGGTCTCAAGACCGAAGCGCAGGTAGCAGTAGTTCACCAGGTTGCCGCTGCCCTTCTTCTTGAGCAGGCCGTTGATATACGGCATATCGGGAGCGCCACGCTTGATGTGGTCGTTCATGATCGCGCGGCCAACCGTGGTCGAGATGTACTGCCGATCAAACTGCGTCGGCTCGGTGTGCGCCACATCCTGATCGTCGTACGCGGTGGTGAGGTCGATGACCTCGCCCGTGTAGCGCAGACGAATCGGAGTGAGCGTTTCCACCTCGCCGGCTTCCTTGGCCAGAATGACTTCGTCGATGTTGGCGAAAGCGCGGCCCTCGCCCTTGGCGCCCGGCTTGCCTTTGGTCAGGTAGTAGATTCCGAGAACCATGTCCTGCGTGGGCACGGTGATCGGCTGTCCCGACGCCGGCGACAGAATGTTGTGCGAGGCCAGCATCAACACGCTGGCTTCCACCTGCGCTTCCGGCGACAGCGGAATGTGCACGGCCATCTGATCGCCGTCGAAGTCTGCGTTGAAGGCGGTACAGACCAGCGGGTGAATCTTGATGGCTTTGCCTTCCACCAGCACGGGCTCGAAGGCCTGAATGCCCAGGCGGTGAAGCGTTGGAGCACGGTTCAGCAGGACCGGATGATCTTTAATTACCTCTTCCAGGATGTCCCATACGATGGGCTCCTGCTGCTCGACCATTTCTTTTGCCTGCTTGATGGTGGTGCAGTGTCCGGTCTGCTCCAGGCGGTGATAGATGAACGGCTTGAACAGCTCGAGCGCCATCTTCTTCGGCAAGCCGCACTGATGCAGCTTGAGATCGGGACCGACCACGATGACCGAACGGCCGGAGTAGTCCACGCGCTTGCCGAGCAGGTTCTGGCGGAAGCGTCCCTGCTTGCCCTTCAGCGTGTCGGACAGCGACTTCAGCGGACGGTTGTTGGCGCCACGCAGCACGCGGCCACGACGTCCGTTGTCGAACAGCGCATCAACGGCTTCCTGCAGCATGCGCTTTTCGTTGCGCACGATGACTTCCGGCGCGTGCAGGTCCATCAGCTTCTTCAACCGATTGTTACGGTTGATGACGCGGCGATAAAGATCGTTCAGGTCGGAGGTCGCGAAGCGGCCGCCATCGAGTGGAACCAGAGGACGCAGCTCCGGCGGAATGACCGGGATGACGTCGAGGATCATCCACTGCGGCTTGTTGCCGCTCTTGCGGAAGGCCTCGGTCACTTTCAGGCGCTTGGCATACTTCAGCCGCTTCTGGACTGAGGTCTCCGTGCGCATCTTCTCGCGCAGCTCGCCCGACATGGTCTCGACTTCAACGCGCTTCAGAAGTTCTTTGATGGCTTCCGCGCCCATCATGGCTTTGAAGCCGCTGGCACGGAACTCCTGATCGAGCTCGCGATACTTGGTTTCGTCCTTGATGACTTCGCGCTCTTTGACCGGCGCGTCCCCAGGCTCGACTACGACGTACGCTTCGAAGTAGAGCACCGACTCCAGATCACGCAGCGAGATGTCGAGGATGTGCCCGATGCGGCTGGGCAGTCCTTTGAAGAACCACACATGCGAGCAAGGAGAAGCCAGCTCGATGTGGCCGAGACGCTCGCGGCGGACTTTGGACAGCGTGACTTCTACGCCGCACTTGTCGCAGATCACGCCGCGGTGCTTCATGCGTTTGTATTTGCCGCACAAGCACTCCCAATCGGTGACCGGCCCGAAGATGCGGGCGCAGAACAAGCCATCGCGTTCCGGCTTGAAGGTGCGGTAGTTAATCGTTTCCGGCTTGGTGACTTCGCCGTGCGACCAGCTGCGAATTTTTTCCGGCGAAGCCAGGCTGATGCGGATGGCGTCGAAATCGGCGATCGGATTTCCGAGATCAAATGGACTCGAACGGTACATGAATTCAGTCCTCTGTGGCCAGTTGTCGGTTGTCAGTCTTTGTCATCACGATGGAGCCGCCTCAAATCTGGCCACCTGTTGGGCGGCATCCTATCGTGATTTGCAAACCCTACAATTCGTGCGCGTTAGTCGGCCGCGACGGGCGCTTCCGGAGCCACCAGCAGCTTGTTCCGCTCGCCGGTCTTGATCAGCTCCACGTCGAGGCACAGCGACTGCAATTCGCGAATCAATACGTTGAACGATTCAGGTACGCCCGGCTCAATGGCCGCTTCGCCTTTGACGATGGCCTCGTAAATCTTGGTGCGGCCATAAACGTCATCGGACTTCGCGGTGAGCAGTTCCTGCAGGATGTAAGCGGCGCCATAGGCTTCCAGCGCCCACACTTCCATTTCGCCGAAGCGCTGGCCACCGAACTGAGCCTTGCCGCCCAGCGGCTGCTGGGTAATCAGCGAGTATGGCCCGATGGAACGCGCGTGAATCTTGTCGTCAACCAGGTGAGACAGCTTGAGCATGTAGATATAGCCCACCGTGATCGGCTGCTCGAACTTCTCGCCCGTCATACCGTCGTAGAGATAAGCCTTGCCCGAAGTCGGCAGGCCGCCTTCTTCCAGCAGCGACTTGATTTCGCCTTCCTTCGATCCGTCGAATACCGGCGAAGCGAAGTAGACGCCATCCTTCATGCCATCGGCCGCCTTCTCCAGCAGCTCGTCGTCGAGTCCGATCAGGTCGTCGACAAACGGCGTGCCCTTGAACAAGGCCTTCAGCTCCTTGCGCAGGTGCTCGGCTTTGGAATTCTCCTTCAGCAATTCGCCGATCTTCTGGCCGAGTGCGAATCCAGCCCAGCCGAGATGCGTCTCCAGAATCTGACCGACGTTCATACGGCTTGGCACGCCTAGTGGGTTCAGGACGATTTCGACGGGCGTTCCGTCCTCGAGGTAAGGCATGTCCTCTTCGGGCAGAATGCGAGCGATGACGCCCTTGTTTCCGTGGCGGCCGGCCATCTTGTCGCCGACGCTTAGCTTGCGCTTCATGGCGATGTAAACCTTCACCAGCTTGATAACGCCGGGAGGCAGCTCATCGCCCTTCTGCAGCTTCTCGACTTTTTCGCGGACGATCTTGCGCAGCACGTCGATCTGGCGCGAGGTCATCTCCTCGATTTCGTCGATCTGCTCGTTGATGCGCGGATCCTTGTCGGCGAACTTGATGCGCTTCAGGTTGCGGGTCGAGATGCGCTCGATGGTGTCGCGATCGAGCATCACGCCCTTGGTGAGCAAGCGCTTGTTGGTGCGCTCGTCGTGCAGGTCGGCAAGAACCTCCTTGCCGCCGAGCAACGCTTCCAAGCGCTTCAAGCGCTCGTCGGTGAGGATTCGGATCTCGTCCGCCAGGTTCTTCTCCAGCTTCGCCACCTGCTCGGACTCGATGAACTTAGCGCGCTCGTCCTTCTCCTGACCTTTGCGGGAGAAGATCTTCACATCGACCACCGTACCTTCGATACCGGGAGGGCAGGTCAGTGAAGCGTCGCGCACGTCGCCGGCCTTCTCACCGAAGATCGCACGCAACAGCTTCTCTTCCGGCGTGAGCTGGGTCTCGCCCTTGGGCGTGACCTTGCCTACCAGAATGTCGC
This sequence comes from uncultured Acidobacteriaceae bacterium, assembly GCA_963805985.1. Classification (GTDB taxonomy): domain Bacteria; phylum Acidobacteriota; class Terriglobia; order Terriglobales; family Acidobacteriaceae; genus Bog-257. The sequence goes on from CAWDWG010000001.1 coordinate 45,062, forward strand.
CGGCCTTGACGGTCGCGCCGATGCGGATGATGCCGCTCTCGTCGAGATCGCGCAGCGCCGACTCGCTGACGTTGGGAATGTCGCGCGTGACTTCTTCCGGACCGAGCTTGGTGTCGCGGGCCTCAATCTCGAACTCCTCGATGTGGACGGAGGTGTAATAGTCCTCCTTCACCATCTTTTCGGAGACCAGGATCGCGTCCTCGAAGTTGTAACCGCGCCACGGCATGAACGCGACCAGTACGTTGCGGCCGAGCGCCAGCTCGCCCATGTCAGTACATGGACCGTCGGCGATCACCTGGCCTTTGGCCACACGCTGATCTTTCTTCACGATCGGGCGCTGGTTAATGCAGGTGTTCTGGTTCGAGCGCTTGAACTTGGTGAGCTGATAAATGTCGCTGCCCACCTCGCGCGAGAGCTGCATCGGATGATGCTCGCCTTCCACGCGCACAATGATGCGCTCGGAGTCAACCGAATCAATGATCCCACCGCGGCGAGCCAGAACCACGGCTCCGGAATCGCGCGCCGTGACGCCTTCCATTCCCGTGCCGACCAGCGGCGCCTGTGCACGCAGCAACGGTACCGACTGGCGCTGCATGTTCGCGCCCATTAGAGCGCGGTTGGCGTCGTCATGCTCCAGGAACGGCACCAGCGATGCGGCGACCGAAACCAGCTGCTTCGGACTGACGTCGATGTAGTCGACTTCCTCGCGATTGACCAGCACGAAGTTGCCGGCCTTGCGGGCATTCACCAGTTCGGCAACGATGCGGCCCTTGTCATCGATTTCGGCGTTCGCCTGCGCGATGACGTGGCGATCTTCCTCCCAGGCCGACAGGTAGAACGAGAACGGCTCAAAGTCGATCGGCTTCTTGCGCCGTTCCTTCAGGTCGTTGTTGATCTTAATGATCTCTGCCTTTTCCGCATGATCACCGACACGGAACTCGCTATCGCCGGCGTTCACCACACTGAGGAAGTCCAGCACGCGGCCGTTCTTCACTTTGCGATACGGCGACTCGATGAAGCCGTAGTCGTTGATGCGCGCATAGCAGCTCAGCGACGAGATCAGGCCGATGTTCGGGCCTTCCGGCGTCTCAATCGGGCAAATACGTCCGTAGTGCGTGGGGTGAACGTCGCGGACTTCGAATCCCGCGCGCTCACGCGACAGACCGCCCGGACCAAGGGCCGACAGACGGCGCTTGTGCGTAATCTCCGACAGCGGATTCGTCTGGTCCATGAACTGCGACAGCTGCGACGAGCCGAAGAACTCGCGGATCGCTGCCATGACCGGCTTGGCGTTGACCAAGTCGTGCGGCATCGCCGTCGACATCTCCTGGTACACGCTCATCTTTTCCTTGATGGCGCGCTCCATGCGGACCAGACCGATGCGGAACTGGTTCTCCAGCAGCTCGCCCACCGCGCGAACGCGGCGGTTGCCAAGGTGATCGATGTCGTCTACCGAACCGAGATTGCGACGCAACTTCAGCAGGTAGCGAATCGTACCGTAGAAGTCGTCCGGCTCGAGGGTGCGATGGTCCAGATGCGTAGCGTCTTCGCTCTCAAACAGCTTGATGTTGAACTTCAAACGGCCAACACGCGAGAAGTCGTACTTCCGCGCATCGAAGAACATGCCATGAAAGAGCGCCGTCGCGGTGTCGAGCGTCGGCGGATCGCCGGGACGCAGCTTGCGGTAGATCTCGATCAGCGCTTCCTGCGGCTGCTTGACGGAGTCGCGGCGCAGCGTCGCGCTGATAACCGTGCCGACATCATCGCGCTCAGGGAAGAAGACATGGACTTCGGTAATCCCGGCGTCCATCATCTTCGACAGCTTGTCGGCGGTCAGCTCGGAATTGGCTTCCAGCAAAATCTCGCCGGTGTTGACGTCGACTACGTCTGCCGCAACAAACGCGCCTTCCAGATCGGTCAGGTCGGCTTCAATCTCAGAGATGCGGTGCTTCTGGATTTCCTTCATCACCGCAGCAGTAACCTTGCGGCCGGAATGCGAAATCTCTTCGCCGCCCTTGCTCGTGATCGCTTTGGCCAGCTTCATGCCCAGGAGGCTGGTGGGCTTGTCCGATCCTGGCTCCAACGTCCAGAACAGCTTCTTGTCGCGAATCGCAATGCGATCGACGGTGTAGAAGGTACGAAGGATCTCTTCGTCGGAGCGCAGACCCAGCGCGCGCAGGAAGATCGTTCCCAGGAACTTGCGCTTGCGATCGATGCGGACGTAGAGGATGTTCTTCTGGTCGTATTCAAACTCGACCCACGAACCACGGTAGGGAATGATCTTGCCGAGGAAGTAGGTGCGGTTGTTCGCGGTCTCGAAGAAGACGCCCGGCGAACGATGCAACTGGCTGACGATCACGCGCTCGGTGCCGTTAATGATGAAGGTGCCGTTAGCAGTCATCAGCGGAATGTCGCCGAAGAAGACCTCCTGCTCCTTCATGTCGCGGATGGAGCGATTGCCGGTCTCCGCGTCCTTGTCGTAAATGGTGAGGCGCATTGTGACCTTGAGCGGAGCGGAATAAGTCATGCCGCGCTCTTCGCACTCGGCCACGTCATACTTCAACTGCAGCCCGACAGGGTCGCCGCACTTATTGCAGAAATCGGGCGTGTTGGCGTTGTAGGTGCCGCACTTGTTGCAGAGCACGTCGCCCAGGTGGAACGGGTCGGTCTTCACCGTTGCACCGCAATTACGGCAAGTCGTGCGCAGATGGTTCAGCCCCTTCAGGTGGCCGCACTTGCACTCCCAGTTGCCGATTGCGTACTCGACAAAATCCAGCTGCGAGACATTGCGGAAGTCGGTGATAGGGAAAACCGACTGAAACACCGCCTGCAGGCCGGCATCGTCGCGCTCGCTCGGCAGGGCATCCATCTGGAGGAAGCGGTCATAGGAACGCTTCTGGACCTCAATGAGGTTGGGAATCTGAATAGTCGCCGGAATCTTCGAGAAGTCGAAGCGATTTCGGTTGGCAGTTTTCTGTTGCGCCATGTATAAAGCTCCTAATCAGTTGCGGCCAGCGTTGGCCGTCGAAACCGTTACGCCGATGTGCGCCGGCGGTACGCCGTCCCACATGGAGAAGTAGAGAAAGAACGACCCAGGGTGCAGTTTTTGCGCGCAAAAGCGACCGCGCTCGCGAAGACAGAAGTCCCCGTGAGCGCCGCTCGTGGCGTCAAGCAATCCCATAACCAATCGGCTTGGGATCTCGGCGTGTTTTGCGCCTTAATGTTTGTAACTTCCCGCGCCAGTATCTTCAGGCCTTGTTTTCATCCAACCTGCCGTCGCGTCTGAGCTGACGCGATCCTCGGACAGGCCAGCGCCCGTCGTAACCTGTTTTGATGCCGGAGTTCGGAAAAGGACTCCAGCTTGACCGATGCCCGGGAATTCCGCGGCTCCCCGCTGCGAGAGCCGCTTGCTTCCTCGGTTTCATCGCGCTTCTCCGCGACCGCTCCGACGCGAAGAAGAACGTAGCCACCACCTCGCCCTTGTAGCGCAGGCGGCAGCGGCCAGACACTCCGGTCAGCGCGCCCGGAGTGCTTTGCCCACCCCGTCATCAAAAGAAGATGACCAGGGTGGGGCGCCCAATTCTTTAGCTACTTAACTTCGACCGTGGCTCCCGCCTCGGTGAACTTCTTCTTGATGTTCTCGGCTTCTTCCTTGTTGACGCCCTCTTTCACTGTCTTGGGCGCGCCGTCGACCAGGTCCTTGGCTTCCTTCAAGCCCAGGCTGGTGACTTCACGGACAGCCTTAATCACGTTGATCTTGTTCGCGCCAACGGCAGTCAGTACCACCGTGAATTCGGTCTTCTCTTCCGCCGGAGCCGCCGCTGCAGCGCCGCCGCCGACCGCACCCGCCATCACGACCGGGGCCGCAGCCGCCGCCGAGACGCCGAGACGCTCTTCCAACTTCTTCACCAGGGCCGCCGCATCCAGGAGCGACAGGCCTACGATTGATTCTTCCAACTGCTGCAGATCCGCCATGTTTTTGTCCACCTATTCGTTATTCGTTGTGTTGATTTCGTTATCGTGTCGAGGTTTCCAATGTGTCACCGCGCGCCAGACTCGCTCGGGGAGCACCCCTCACAACGGATAACTCAATCTCTCCGGAAGCTTTCGCCTCCAAACCCATGACCGCTTGGGTAGTGCGGACCTTCAGGTCCGCGTTTCAGGCTACCCATCTTGGTCGTTTCCGTGGTCGAGATCTACGATCTCGACCGCGGAAACGGAATTTCTGAAACGCCCTCAGTAACGCTGGCCTGAAGGCCAGCACTACCCGAACTTCCTTACGCCTGCGCTTCTACCGCAGCAGGCTCGGCTGCCGCCGGAGCCGGCGCTTCCGCCCCTCCAGCAAACTTATTCTTCTCCACACCCTGATTGATAACTACGGCCAAGTCGCGGCCGACCGCGTTCATCACGGTCACCAGGCGCTGCGCTGGGGCAGTCATCAGGAACAGCAGCTTGGAGTACAGCTCGTCCTTCGACGGCATGCTGGCCAGCGCATCGATCTCCTTGATGGCGATGACGCGGCCTTCGACGATGCCCGCCTTGAAGGTGTACTCGGGATTGTCCTTGGCGTACTTGCTAAGCGCCTTGGCCAGCGCGACAGGATCGCCGCTGGTGTAGGCGATTGAGGTAACGCCGGCGAGGTCCTTTACCGCGTCCTCGATCGAGGTACCCTTGGCTGCACGCTCGGCCAACGTGTTCTTCAGAACGCGATAGCGAGCTCCCGCGCCGCGGACTGCCTTGCGCAGTTCAAAGTCCTTCCCCACAGTCATCTTGGCGAAGGTGCCGACGATGCCGTGCTTGGCATCCTGGAATTCCTTGGTGAGCTGCTCTACCTGCTCGATCTTTTTTGCTTTGCTGACGGCCATATTCGAATCCTTGTCGCTGCCCTTTTTTGGCGGCATCCTCATGCGGGCTAAAGCCCGGCATAGAAAATAAACTCACTCAACGCAGGCTTGAAGGCCTGCTCTACCAAACCTACCCGCGCGCTGCGGCCTCGACTGCAGAGGTATCAATCGCGACGCCGGGGCCCATCGTCGAGCTGAGATAGCAGCCCTTGATGTACTTGCCCTTCGCTACCGAAGGCTTCGCTTTGATCACGCTGGTAATTACCGTGGCAGCGTTCTCCACCAGCTTCTCCGGCGGAAACGAAATCTTGCCGACCGGCACGTGCACCAGAGCTGTCTTGTCGGTGCGGAACTCGACCTTGCCGGCCTTGGTTTCCTTTACCGCGGAGGCAACGTCGAAGGTCACGGTTCCAGTCTTCGGATTGGGCATCAGACCGCGCGGTCCGAGCACCTTGCCCAAGCGGCCAACCGACTTCATCATGTCGGGCGTGGCGATGAGGGCGTCGAAATCGGTCCAGTTTTCCTTCTGGATCTTCTCGACCATGTCTTCGCCGCCAACAAAGTCAGCGCCGGCAGCTTCTGCCTCGCGAACCTTTTCACCAGTCGCGATCACCAGAACCTTCTTCGACTTTCCCAGGCCATGCGGGAAAACAACTGTGCCGCGGACCATCTGATCGGCGTGCTTGGGGTCGACACCCAAGCGCATCGTCAAGTCGACGGTCTCGTCGAACTTGGCGTATTTCACCTTTTGCAGAAGAGGCACGGCATCCTGAAGCGGATACGACTTCGCCTCAATCTCGGCGCGCGCCTTTTCGATATTTTTTCCGGACTTCTTCATTGTTTCCTCATCTCCCACCGCTATTCGCTGCGCTGAATAGCCGTGGTGTTTGCGATTCAAACCTTGTGCCGCCCCGGAAGGGCTGCCCTAAGCCGTTACGTCGATGCCCATCGAGCGCGCAGTCCCCTTCACGCTCTTCACCGCAGCTTCGACCGAGGCTGCGTTCAGGTCGGGCATCTTCTGCTTGGCAATCTCCAGCACCTGCTTCTCGGTGACCTTGCCGACCTTGTCCTTGTTCGGCGTGCCCGAACCCTTGGCTACGCCCGCAGCCCGCTTCAACAGAATCGCAGCCGGCGGCGTCTTGGTAATGAAGGTGAACGTGCGGTCGCTGTAAACCGACACTACGACCGGGATGATCAGCCCGTCGAGCTCTTTGGCGCTAGTCCTTGCGTTGAACTGCTTGCAGAATTCCATGATGTTGATCTGCGCCTGACCGAGCGCGGGACCAACCGGCGGCGCCGGAGTGGCCTTACCTGCCGCAATCTGCAACTTCACCGAACCGGTAATCTTCTTTGCCATGTCTTCTCTTCTTCAACCGGGCTTGAGGCCCGCATCAATTATGAATTCGCCGAACCTAATGCCAACATCACAGTTGGAACCAGCTTTTTCTGTACTGGGTCGGCCGCCAGCCCCAAGCCCTCCAGACTGTGCGCACCGACTACTTCCATCTCACCCGCTTCTGCCATGACGACGATGTCAGGCACCGAGCGGTCGTCGCTAGCAACATAAACAACCGCCAGGTCGCGGTCCAGAATCCGCCCTTCGATGGTTCGGAAAGGCATTCGACGAGTGGCCGTCACACCCATCCGCTCCAGACGCGCTCTTGAGATCCAGCCATACGCCGCGCCTGTGTCGACAAATAAATCCAATTCCTCTACAGCTTCAGGCCGCTCCGGATTCCATATGCGAACTTTCGCCGAAAACGTGCCCATGCCATTTCCTACGTAATGACTTTCTCCACCTGCCCAAAACCTAGCTCCACGGGAGTCGAGCGTCCGAAGATGGTGACCATAACTTTCAGGGTCTCGCGATCTTCGTTGACTTCGTCGACTACGCCGGTAAAGCTGGCGAACGGCCCTTCGCTGATGCGGACAGACTCGTTCTTTTCGAACTTGACCTTGAGCTTCGGCTTCTCTTTGCTGTCGGCCACGCGATAGACGATCTGTTGGACTTCCTCTGCTGACAGCGGCGTCGGCTGCTGGCCGGTGCCAACAAATCCCGTGACCCGCGGCGTGCCCTTCACCACGTGCCAGACGTTATCGTCCATGTCCATCTCAACCAGCACGTAGCCGGGATAGAACATGCGCTCGCTGGTGTACTTCTTGCCACCGCGAACTTCGGTGACCGACTCGGTCGGAATCAGCACGCGGCCGATGCGGTGCTCCAGTTCCGGGTAAGCGCGCACGCGCGACTCGATCGACTCCTTGACCTTGCGCTCGAAGCCCGAATAGGTGTGGATGATGTACCACTTAAAATTCGGATTCCGCGGCTGCTCTTCGCCAGTAGGCGTTTCGCCACCCGCAGGCGGCTGGGGTGGCTGCTGCTCAGCGCCGCTGTTCTCCGATTTGACGTTCTCTTCAGTCATGTTTCCTACTAGCGGCCGCTCAAATATTTCAGCATGTGGTCGAGACTTTTGCCGATCACTGTGTCCACCGCCCAGAAATAAACTCCGAACAGAAACACCGTGATAATGACCACCGTCGTCGTGCCCTGGACTTCTCTGCGCGACGGCGTGGTGACCTTGCGCATCTCGGTGCGCACGTCGTTATAGAAACTCTTCGCCCGCTGGATCCACGCCTTCGGTGCTCCCAGCTTGCTATCGCCAACGCTCTCGATCGCTGCTGACTTCGCCATCTGCTACCTTTTTCCGGCGCTCCCGCGCCTGTGCTGCCTTGGCTGTCGTGCCGCCGGCCATCTCAAAAATCTGGCAGGGGCGGAGGGATTCGAACCCCCAAGTCCGGTTTTGGAGACCGGCAGTTTAACCGTTGAGCTTACGCCCCTAAAATCTGCACTTAGCAGTTAGCACTTGGCGGTTAGCTTTTTCGTTCCCGCTCCAGCATTGACACCAAGTGCCAAATGCCGGGTGCCAAATGCTTACTTCACTTCTTTATGCGCCGTGTGCTTGCGGCACGTCCGGCAGAACTTACTGAATTCCAGCCGGCCCGTCGTGGTCTTCTTGTTCTTGGTGGTGGAGTAATTGCGGTTCTTGCAATCACCGCACTGCAACGTAACAATCTCTCGAGGCATTGAAGTTTCCCTTTTGTTGTGTCCCGCGGATGAGCCGCAAGACCTTGTCCACGTCGAAGCGTGGAAATCAGCGAGGCGCATGGCCTCGCCGAAGTTACCCGCTAGGCAATGATCTCGCTGATGGTGCCGGCTCCTACGGTGCGTCCGCCTTCGCGGATTGCGAACCGCAAGCCCTTCTCCATCGCCACCGGCGTGATCAGTTCGATCTCCAGGCTGACGTTGTCGCCCGGCATTACCATCTCCGTGCCCGCCGGCAGCGTCGCCACGCCCGTCACGTCCGTCGTGCGGAAGTAGAACTGCGGCCGATAGCCCTTGAAGAACGGCGTATGCCGCCCGCCTTCTTCCTTCGACAGCACGTAAACTTCGCCCTTGAACTTGGTGTGCGGCGTGATCGAGCCCGGCTTCGCCAATACCATGCCGCGCTCCACGTCGTCTTTGCCGATGCCGCGCAGCAGCAGGCCGGCGTTGTCGCCCGCCATACCTTCGTCCAGCTGCTTCTTGAACATCTCGACGCCGGTGACTACCGTCTTGCGCGTCTCGCGGAAGCCGACGATCTCTACGTCCTCGCCCACCTTCACCTTGCCGCGCTCGATTCGGCCGGTCACCACCGTGCCGCGACCCGAGATCGAGAAGATGTCTTCAATCGGCATCAGGAACGGCTTGTCGATATCGCGCGCCGGCAAAGGCACGCTCTTATCCACCGCTTCCATCAGCTCGTCAATCTTGGCTTCCCACTGCGCTTCGCCATTCAACGCACCCAGCGCCGAGCCGCGAATTACCGGCACATCGTCGCCCGGGAACTGATACTTCGACAGCAGCTCGCGCACTTCCATCTCTACCAGATCGATCAGCTCGGGGTCCTCGACCGCGTCGCACTTGTTGAGAAACACCAGCACGTAGGGCACACCCACCTGACGCGCCAACAGCACGTGCTCTTTGGTCTGCGGCATCGGACCGTCGGTCGCCGCGACCACCAGGATCGCGCCATCCATCTGCGCCGCGCCGGTGATCATGTTCTTGATGTAGTCGGCGTGGCCGGGACAGTCGACGTGAGCGTAGTGCCGGTTCGCCGTCTCGTACTCCACGTGCGCCGTGGCGATCGTGATTCCGCGCGCCTTCTCTTCCGGCGCGTTGTCGATCGAGTCGAACGAACGGAACTTGATGTTCGGATTGTGCTTCTGCAGAACCTTGGTGATGGCCGCCGTCAACGTCGTCTTGCCATGATCGATGTGTCCGATCGTGCCTACGTTCACGTGCGGCTTGCTGCGATCAAATTTCTCTTTCGCCATATCTCTCTGCCTTATGAATAGCGGTAAAGTTTCTTGTACTTTTCACGCAGAGGCAGGTCCACCGCCTCCAGCATCGTCAAATAAAACTCGCGCATCTGCGCCTGGTCACTGACCGTGAGCGCGTCGTAAAGCTGCTGCGACGACTTCCCACCGTTTGCCAGCACTCGATCCGATTGTTCCAGCAACTTCTCTCGCAAAACGCGATGGAAGTCGCGGATCGAAACGCCTTTGCGCTTCAGCAGCCGCAGCCAGCTTTCAATCGCCCCGGGGGCAAACGCCCTCGCCAACGCCGACTGAAGCCGCTCAAACTCAGTCGGGTTTTCGATCGCGATATCGGCCTGCTGGAACGGAACGCGCTCGACAGTAGTCATGGATCGAAAACCGACAACCTCAAAACTGGAGCTGATGATCGGGATTGAACCGATGACCTCTCCCTTACCAAGGGAGTGCTCTACCAACTGAGCTACATCAGCCCTGCTACAGTTCCCTCACATACGTGAGGGATTTCGCCTGCGGGCTCACGCCCGCAAAGCGGCTCAACTTGGAGCGGGAGACGGGAATCGAACCCGCGACCAACAGCTTGGAAGGCTGTGACTCTACCACTGAGTTACTCCCGCCCTGCAATGCCACCGCTCCGCGGCTCCGGCCATCTTCACGCTAAAACCGCGGGCTCACGCCCACGGCTAAAACAAATCCCGCCCCTCGGGCTCCGGAGTACCGTCCCTACGGGACCCGTGCTCCGTTGATGCGCTTCCATCCCAGCGCTTCCGCGCTGGGCAAATCACTTTCGCTTGACGCTCACTCGTCGTGGTGCTCGCGCTGCTCGTTTTCCAGCTTCTTGCTCCACGACCACGTCCGAATCGCGAACATCGCCAAGATTGCCAACGTCGCGAACTTGAACTTCGGATCGCCCAACGTCGTCCAGGCCAAGGCGGCCAAAACCGCGTACACGCCCATAGCCACCAAAAACTTATTCATCACCACTGCCCTTCAGGGCGTTCGATCCGGAAAGCTGGTGCACAGGGGAGGATTCGAACCTCCGTAGCTCCTAGGAGCGGCAGATTTACAGTCTGCTGCCATTAACCACTCGGCCACCTGTGCACATTTCGACCGAGCATTCGCTCTCGTTTCAACCCGCCTGAGAGCCAGATTGCCGAGGCCCGGAATTGCCAGTCCCTCAACCGCACTCACACGCAAATCCGGCGCGTAATGGGACTTCCGATCGCTATCAAAGAACGCACAAGGTCAAACTTCGCAACTCCGGCAAAATTCTGCAACAGCCGCGCGATCGAACTTCCGCGCGTCTTACGAATGGGAAGCTGCTGCTGGATTCAGTTCTCCGGGAGAGCTGCGCGTCTCGTTTGGCTTGCTCCTGCTACGCCTCGCGGCGCGCTCAAGGTTTCCGATTCTGGAGCTGGCGAAGGGACTTGAACCCCCGACCCTCTGATTACAAATCAGATGCTCTACCAGCTGAGCTACGCCAGCCTGCGTAGTCCGACACGTATGCGCCGAACCAGCCTGATTCTTCCCTGCCAGCCGGGACAAACATTGAGGTTAACATAACGGCCAGCAGCGTGCAAACGGCGGGCCGTCTGATTTCAACAATTTTCGCACGACAGCAATCCGAAAACTACAACCATAATCGTCTCAGCCCGTTCAGAACAGCAGGTGCTTCTTTTTCTTCTTTTTAGACGAACTTTCCGTACTTGAGTCAGCCGGAGCAGCCTGTTGCTGGCCAGAACTGCTGGATGCGGTAGCCGGGGTACTGCCCGGAGCTGCATTGCCGGCAGCCGGAGCGTTCGCAAGGTCATTAACCTGCGTTGGCGGGGGGACCGGCGCGGGCCCATTGCTGGCCGGCGCGGGAGCCAAGTCATTTTTCATGTCGGTAACGGGCGCTACTGCTGGTGGCGCTCCATTCGCGTTGTCTCCAGTACCAGTTGCATCCGCAGGCGGCCGAGGGGTTCGAACCCGGCGTCGGATCCGAATGCGGGACAGGAGCATTCGGCGCCGGCGCAGCGCCTGGATTTATTTTTTCAACGCTGACGCTATTGCCGCCTCCTGCATCCCTCAAAATATTAGTTACGCTGGCGTTAGCCTCCCGCACCATGTCTGGAGCGCTGGCCTGTTTGGGATCGACCAGCGTCGGCTCGCCGACCTTCGTCGCCTCGGAGACATCAGGCCCGCGGTGGAAGTTCTCCATCACCTTTCCGATGTGTCCCAGATTGCCACGGCTGGCGACTTCCGCTTTGTCTTCCGCGAATGCTTCCGGCGTGGCCTTGGGAACGGGCTGCTTCATGGCTTCCAGCCGCTTCCTGGCGTCTCGCGTGGCAGCCTCCACGGGATAGCGAGTCATAATGCGGTCATAGGCCGCCGTCGCTCCCTCGGTGTACTGCTTGATCAGCAAACCCTTCGCACTCTCGGGCAGTTTGGTGCGGCGGAGGAGTTCGACTTCCCTTTCGTAAGCCGTGCCCAGCTCAAAAAGCGCATCCGCTGCTCCGCTGTAGAGCGGATACGTGTCAGTGACAGACTTCAGGCGGGCAATCGCCGCCGGATAGGTCTCGCGCAAGAAATAGAAATGACCAATCAGATACTCCCGGCGGGCCAGCACCTCCTGCACTTCAAGCAGGCGCGCTTTCGCCTGGGGGACGAGCGGACTGTCGGGAAACTGCAGGATCATCTGGCGATACTCTTCTTCGGCGCGGCGGGCATGCGTGGGATCGCGGTCGGCCTTCTCCATCTCGCTGAAATGGATGTTGGCGATCTTCATCTGCGCTTCGGACGCCTCCGGCATGTTGGGGAAGAAGGTGATGAAGTCCTTGTACTCGCTCTCCGCCTGTGCCATGGCAGCGGCGCCGCCTTCCTTGTACCAGGAATCGCCGATCGCCAGTTTGGCACGCGCAATGTACTCCGAATCGGGGTAGGTGTTGATCAGCGTCTGAAGACTCAGACGTGCGACGTCGTATTTGCCGTGGTTGATCGCGTCGGTGGCGCGATCGAAGAGAACTTTATCCGGCTGCTTGGAGTCGACGTTCGCAATCGGGTTGACGGTCTTCTTGCTTTTCTTTTTCGCTTTCTTGTTCGAGTGCGAGGAGATGGTGGTTGTGGTCGTCGTGGTCTGGCCGCTTCCGCTCGAATTGGGAGTTGTCGTTGTCGTGGTTTGAGATTGAACACCAGACGAATTCTGAGCAACCGAGCACAGCGGCAACGACAAGCATCCGGCGATAACGGTTATAAGTACGCGACGAAACATCCTAACCACCTTTGAATAATTCTTAATAGCCAGCCGACAGTTGCAACCACCTGCCGGGTTAAAAAAGATGCGCATCAGGCGCGCTGCAACATTGCTTCTTGCGCCGCTTTCAGCAACCCTTCTACCCTGCTAGCCGGATCGCCCTTACCGAAGACGTGACTGCCGGCAACAAAAATCTCTACGCCCGCCCGGGTGGCTGCCCCAATTGTCTCCAGGTCGATGCCCCCATCAATCTCAATGCGGAAGTTGACGCCCTTAGCGTTACGCATGGTCGCCAGTTTGCGAACCTTTTCCAGAGTGCTGGCGATAAATGTCTGGCCACCAAAACCGGGATTCACCGACATCACGAGCACATGGTCCACAATGTCGAGAACCTCGCCAAGCGTCTGGACAGGAGTGGCGGGGTTGAGGGCAACGCCAGGCCGCATGCCGTGGCTGCGAATCAGCTGCAGACTGCGGTTGAGATGAACACAGGCTTCCTGATGAACGGTGACCCAGCTCGCACCGGCTTCGGCGAACGCAGGGATGTAGTCATCGGGATTTTCGATCATCAGGTGGCAGTCGAGCGGAACATCCACCGCCTTGCGCAAGCAGGCGACGACCGGAGGGCCGATGGTGATGTTGGGCACGAAGTGACCGTCCATCACGTCGACATGCAGCAGTGTCGCGCCCCCGCGTAGGGCCGCGTTAGCATCTTCCGCCAGGCGAGCGAAATCAGCGGACAAAATGGAAGGCGCTATCTCAATCAAGACAAACTTCTCTCGCGGCGTATTTCACTGAAATTTTAACACGTTGCAGAATTGACGGTATGCCCTGCAAGTGGTGAGCAGATAGGCGCTGTTGGGCCGTCCCGGAGAACGGAAAGTGCCAGAGAACAGCCCTCGTCAGCCGGCAGAGTGCTCGATAAGTCCGGCCTTGCCCCGGTGATAGAACGTCAATGCCAGCATCGCCAGCGGAGTCGCGATCTCGGCGAGCAGAAAGATACCCGCGTTATTGGGTGCGAAGTCGTGGTGCTCGACCATCTGACGAATATGTCCAACCGCGTCGCCCAGGAACCAGACGGCGTTGACGATGACTGTGGCAAGCCAGAAATTGCCGCGCAGCCAGATGCATAAGACGCCCAGGACGCCGACGGACAGATCGGCAATACCTACTTCCCATTCGAAGGGGCTCGGAGCCCAGCCGATGGAGGCTGACGCCCGGGCTGGGAAGGCGAGGTGAAAGACGGCGGTGAAGATTCCCATCGCGCCTACATAGATAACCAGCAAATAGAGCAGGAAAACTCCGGCGATGGCCGGGCCACTGCGCCGGGCATGGGACGAGACCGCCAGATGAATGGAGGCGCCGACGAGGGCAAGCACGATGAAGAAGATTTGGAACATAAACCTGGTTACCCCTGCTGCGGTTGGATCGCGGGACTCGGGCGAACGCGCTTCACTTAGCTCGCAACAAGAGCACCGGCACACTAACGCTATGCTGCACCTGGCTGGCGGTGGTGCCGAGGAAGATATCGGCGAGAAAGCGGTGACCGTGGGTGCTCATGGCCACCAGGTCGCAGCCTTTTTGCTGAACCCAGCGAATAATCTCTTTGGCGGGATCGCCGTAGGCTAACTCCGAGTCGGCGGCAATTCCGGCGTCCTGAAATTCCGAGCGAATGGTTTCGAGGTAGCGCGTGTCGTCGCTGATTTCCTGGCTGACCGCATCGGGGCCATAGGTTCGAGCCGCCCAGCCGTCGGCCACGTGCAGGAGAACGATGCGACTGGCCATGATCTTGGCCAACCGCTTGACGTGCTCGATGATGGCACGGTCGGTGGGCGTGCCGTCCAGTGTCACGAGAATCTTGTCGTACATCGTGGTCGTACTCAGTTCGTTGGAACGTCACCTGCCGATGACGAGCAACCAAGCCGCCCGCAGGGACTCAGGCAGGCCCCAGACGTCAATTGCGGTGATCAGGATAGCACTGGCCCAACCGGTGATCAGTAGAAACCCGCCGTTCCTCCATGCGCCCATTCGCCGCCGCGAGCTGGTAAATTGCAGCAAAGGGAACATGGCAAACGGGAGCTGCAGCGCCAGCACAACCTGGCTGAGGATCAGCAGATCGGTAACGCTGCTGTCGCCGCGCAGCCCGATGATGAGAACAGCGGGCAGAATCGCCAGTGAGCGAGTGATGAGACGCCGCACCCAAGGCTGAATTCGCCAACGCATGAAGCCTTCCATCACGACTTGTCCGGCCAGCGTTCCCGTGATCGTGCTGCTCTGGCCGCTGGCCAGGAGGGCAATGGCAAAAAGCGTGCTCGCGGCGGTCGCGCCCATTAACGGCGCCAGCGTCAGAAATGCGACACGAATCCAGTCGCTGTCAGCGCTGAAGTGGATGATCTGGCCGCCTGGAACGGTGACGCTCTGCTTGCCGAAGAAAACCATCGCCGCGAGCACCAGAATCGCGGCATTCACGAAAAATGCAATGATGAGCGCAACCGTGGAATCAACGGCATTGAACTGGATTGCCCTGCGAATCGACGCTTCGTCCTTCTGAAAGCTGCGGCTTTGCACCAGCGCCGAGTGCAGGTACAAGTTGTGCGGCATCACTGTCGCACCGATGATTCCGATGGCAACGTACAGCATCCCGGCCTGCTGGAAATGCGGCGTGATCAGTGCGCGGCCCATTTCCAGGAAGCTGGGCTTAGTTTGGGGAAGAATGAAGATTTCGATGAAGTAGCAGAAGCCAATCGTGGCGACCAGTACGAGGACGACCGCTTCGATGGTACGCATGCCAAAGCGCTGCAACGCGAGCAGAAGCAACACGTCCAGGCCGGTGATGATGACTGCCCAGAACAAGGGAATGTGAAATAGCAGGTTCAGCGCGACGGCGCTCCCCAAGACCTCTGCCAGATCGCAGGCACCGATCGCTACTTCGCTCATCAGCCAGTTCGGCCAGCGCGTCCACTGCGGATACCAGTCACGGCAGCATTGCGCCAGGTCCTTGCCGGTGACTACACCGAGTCGCGCGGCGATCACCTGCATAAAGATCGCCATCAGGCTGGCAATTCCGACCACCCACAACAGCCCGTATTTGTATTGCGCGCCGCCTTGCAGATCGGTGCCCCAGTTTCCTGGATCCATGTAACCGACGCTGATCAGGATTGCCGGGCCGGTGAAGGCACGCCACTGCTTCCAAAAACTGGCCTGCTCATGCGGCACCGCGACCGAGCTGTGCAGTCCTTCCAGCGATACCTGGCCGGCCGCGGCTTCGCTTGCGACTTGGCTGGTTGGTTCGGTTCGGGCTGTGGTCTGACGGTTCATAGCAGGGTCGTGGTGCAAGTTTGAGGCGCAGACGGAAACTTTAATCAGAGTATATCAAAGGTAGTTAATCGGCATTAACAACAGGGCAAGCAACCTTCGCGGCGGATTGCGGCACACGGCGGATCGCGCTCAAAGGCGGTTTGGGTCGCCTGCTAAAGCCGGCTCGGATCAAACAAAACCGACTTATCGGCATGACTGAAGTCGTGCCCTGTTGCGAAGCGATCGCGGTATGACTTTTTCAGCAGCCGGTGCAGCCGACTCGGGATACAGGTAACAGCTTAGACGCCGGCCTGAGGGCCAGCTCTACTTGTCATCGACTTTCTTACGACTTGGACACCCAGACTTTCTCTGCTGCGGGCGCGCCCAGATCGACCCTACGGTGGTCGACGAGCAGAGAAATGGTGCCGTCATAGTTGCGGGTACTGACTTTGAAAGACGCGCCCGGGCGAATTCCCTTGTGCTCCAGGAACTCGAGCAGTTTACGATCGCGCTCGTATACGCTACGTACTTCGTAAGCGCTTCCCGGCAGGGCTTCGGAAAGCAGCACCAAACCGCGTTTGCGCTTTGCCCGGGGAGGCTCCGGAGCAGGCGAATTCCCATGAGGACAGGGCGAGCCTCGGCCCAACTTGCGCGCCAGCATGGCCGCAAAGTCGTCGGAGACCGCGTGCTCCAGACGCTCCGCTTCGTCGTGCACCTTGTACCAGGGCATGTTGAAGATCTCGTGCAGCATGCGCTCGATAAGATGATGCCGCATGACCAGTTGGCGGGCAATCTTGCGACCGGCTGCGGTGAGAAGTACACGCCCGTCCTGGCGGACGGAAACCAGGCCGTCGCGTTTGAGCCGCCGCAACGCCATCGTAACGGCTGGCGCTGAGACCGCGAGCCAGTGCGCCAGGCGAGCAGCGATGACCTGTTCGCCTTCGCCCTCCGCTTCGAGGATCGCCTTGAGATAATCTTCTTTGGAAACGGTGATCATGCGGTGCCGCGCAGAACCTAGTTAACTACAGTTAAGCGGAAAACCGCAAGCTCGCGGGACCGGGATCGGAAGAAAAGGCACCGGCTATCCTATGCAACTGGGTTGGCGTCTTGGCAAAAGAGGCGGCCTGAAGGAGATTCCTCAGGCCGCCTGCGATGTGCCTTTCGGCAACGTTGAAGAAGCTATTGCAGCGATGCCAGCGTCTTGTGAGCGTCGTCGGCGTCGGGGCCTTTCAGGTTAAGCTGCAAGGCCTTCTGCAATTCGGTTTTGGCGCGATCCTTCTCGCCCGCGCCACTCAACGCCATCCCCAGATGATAGCGATAGCCCGGGTTCTCGGGAGAGCTCTTCACCGCGTCTTCCGCCAGCGAAACCGAAACGCGATAGTTGCCTTTCTTGTACTGAATCCAGGCAAGCGTATCGTTCACGGCCATCAGGTCGGGGTTCATCTGCTTGGCTTGCGTTGCCAGGCTGAGAGCCATGTCCAGGTTCTCGCCTTCCTCGGCATAAACCCAAGCCAGGTTGTTGGCAGCGACGGCGTCATGAGCGTTCTCCGACAGGCTGGACTGGAAGTATTTGCCGGCCTGCTTCAGATCGCCCTTCTGCATGTAGACGTTCCCGATCGCGTTGTTGATGGAAGTGGATGCAGGCTGCAGAGCCAGCCCTTTCTGGAACGAGTCCAGCGCCGCATCCAGCTTGTTGGTGGCCAGATAGATCTGACCGATGTGCATGTAGGCCGCGGCAGACTTGGGATCGACTTGCAGTGCCTTCTGGTATTGCACCAGCGCCTCGTCATACTTATGCGAGGTCGCCAGAGCCGAAGCGTAGATGAACAGCGCCGTCGTCCGCTTGGGATTGGCCGCCGCATACTGGGCCGCTAGAGCCACTCCCTTCGGGGCCTGGTTGGTGGCGAACATCAGGGCAATGTAGTTGGCCATCGCCGCATCGTAGGTCGGGTTCAGATGCAGAGCCTGCTGAAACGCCCTCTCGGCTTCGGGAAATTTCTTCTGCCCCGAATACGCAAAGGCCATGTTGACGTAAATCAGCGGATCGTTGGGAGCGGCCTTCTGCGCTTCCTGCAACTCCTCCAAAGCCTTGTCGTATTGCTTATCGCCAAGGTCGATGGTGGCATCCAGGTAATGCGCCGCGGGATTGTTCTCATTCAGCTTCTGCAGCCGCGCCGCATATTCGCGGGCGGTGTCGAAGTCGCGGGTATCGCGATAGACTTCGGCCAGCGATTGCAGAATCATCGGGTTGTTCGGCTGAATGCGGTTAGCTTCCTGCAGTTCGCTCTTGGCGCCAGGGATATCGCCAGTCTGACGCAGCACCTGACCCAAAGCGAAGTGAGCCTGCGGGCTCTCCGGAGCGTCCTTCACGACTTGGCGAAGCACCGTCGTCGCCTCTGCCGTGTTGCCTTTGATGGCCAGCAAGCGGCCGTTCGTCAGGCGGGCGGTAACGTCGCCCGGATCGTCTTTCAGCAGCTTGTCGACTGTCTTCTGGGCTTCATCCGTCTTGCCCGTGTTGATCATGGTTTCCAGCAGACGAACTTCCAGCTGTTGATTCTTGGCGTCGTAGCTTAAACCACGCTGGTATTCCTTCAGCGCCGCGTCGGGATTGCGGGCCGCCAGGTAGTAATCGCCAATGGCCGAGGCTACTTCGGTTGAACTCGGCTGCTTTTCGCGCAACTGCTGAACCACCGCCTCGCCCTCTTCCTTCTTGCCTTCCTGCAGCAGCAATCCTGACAGGCGCAGATACGCAACTGCCGAGTCGGGGTTGTTGCGAATCGCCATGCGATACACTTCCTCGGCCGACTTGGGATCTTTCTTGTACATATAGAAGCCGGCCAGATTGGTGTACGCCTGAATCATCTTGGGGTCGATGGTGATCACCTCACGGAAGTCCTTTTCCGCCAGGTCATCCTGCTTCAGAAAGATGTAAGCCGCGCCGCGGTTGAGGTAGGGATCGGGATCTTTCGGATTCAGAGCCACTGCTTTGTTGAAGGCCGCCAACGCATCGTCAAGATGCTTCTCCGCCAGCAACACATTACCCAGTAGCAGGTAAGCCTGTGCGTTATTGGGATCGTGGTCGATCACGAAGCGGGCCTGTTCTTCGGCGTTGCCATAGAAGTTATGGCCCGATGCCACGTACATGCCGCCCAGGGCGACACGCGCCTTGAGGTGGTTGGGATCCAACTCCACCACCTGGCTCATTTCCTTGAAGGCTTCCTGATTCTTGCTCAGCTTCATGTCCGCTTCGGCCAGCTGATAATGGGCCTCGGCGAACTTGGGATCGATCTGAATGGCCTTCTTGAACTGGATAGCGGCTGCGTCATACTTCTGCTGATCCATGTATTTCATGCCGCTTTCGAGATACTTCTTTTTGGCGACATCGGGATTACGGCTGCAACCGGCCAGTACGACGGCTAGCCCAGCCATGACAACTGAAACGATGTAGCGATTCCGCATGATTCTCCTGCCTTCACCGAGGAATAATCTGTTCAACGTCCACTGCAACTTGTTGTGCGAATCCGATGGCCCGCTTCTGCGCCGCCTGCTCATCGCCGTTTTCGACGGGCGTGGTGATGCGTACCAGCGCGGCATCGGTGCGGTTCAATCGTAACGCGTCATAAACCAGATAGAACTTGCCCCAGTACTCGCTGGCCACGATGCGGCCGTGCGACTGGTACCAGTACAGCACCAACTCTTCGTCCGAAGCTTTGCGCAGGATATACAGGTTGACCGGAACCGTGCGCCCATCGGCCAGCGGCATCTGATAGATCGTCGCCTGCACCGGATTCCAGCCCGCGCCGGGCAAACAGTTCTTCGGCGAGTGAATGGTGGCGCCGGTGCGCTGGCTGCGGAAGTAGCCGACGTAGAGGCCCAACAGGTCGCGGTTCATTCCCGGAGTCCAGTAGCCGCGGTTCAGATAATCCGACAGCTTCAGGATATCCAGGGTTTCCTTGTCCAACGGCCACTCGATCACTTTGGAGTAGGGGCCGACCTGGTCGGGAAACTGGCTAAGCGGTTTGGCCAGAGGCGTGGACTCGCCGTGCGAGAGGTACGCCATGCCCGTGGTCGCTCCCAGCAGCACCGCCACCATCAGCCAGTAACGAACCCCGGCCTTCATTGACCCACCTGGGCCGCAACCGCGGCCGACGGCGGCAGGGGCTCTTCGTACCAGCCAAGCTTTTTTCGGATCATTGTGATCAGGCTGTGCAACAACAGGAACAAAATGGTGGCGACCACGAAGATCACCCAACCGGAAAACTCGTGCATGAATCCTTCTGCCGCTCTTGGTCCTATGTAATTCGCCATCAGGGCTGTGATCATGACCCGCGTGCCATTGCTGAGGATGGCCAGCGGAAACATGGCGAGAATGAGAAACCAGCGGACTGGAATGCTGCGCTCAACAAGATATCCATATCCGGCCGCTAACGCAAGCAGGGACATCAGCGAGCGGATACCGCTACACGCTTCGACCACCTCCAAGCGCAGCCCGGGCAACACCAGTACATTGCCCTCGCGCATGATGGGGAACAGGTTCAGCGTCTCCAGGACCTTGGTCGCGAAACGCGACGCCACAAACTGCAGCGGGAACACGATCTCGTTGTAAATCACCATCGGGATCGGGATGGCAAACAGCAAGAACGCCATCGGGAAAGCGATTGCCCGCAATATCGCTATGCCCGCGAAGTAAACGATCAGCCCGCAGATCGTGACCAATATCGACAGCCGGGCGAGCGTTAGTTCCGCGCCCAGGCTGCCAAGCGTCAGTATTCCCAGCGCGCCGAGCACAATCACCATGCCCCACGCCGACGGACGCTTCTTGATGGCGCGCAACGTGTCCCGCCTTTGATAGATCAGGAAGGCCGAAAGCAACGGCACCAGGAAAGCATGTCCGTAATCGGGATCGTAATACCACTGCCACACCAGCAGTTTGAGAACCGGCCAGTACAGGATCCCTAAAACCACGACCAGCAGCAGCCCTTGCCAGCCAAAGGGCTTTACCGTCTGCCAAAATGATTGAAGCTTCTCCGAAAAAGGCGGCGAAGGGGGTTTACGGCCGGGCAGAACTTCTTCTGCTGCCGGTTGTGTCAGGGCAGGACCCGTCGTCTTGGTGCCAGCAAGCGCCACAGGCGGATTACTCCTTATAATTGCAATCTAGGACTTTGGGGGTATGTGCAATTGTTTAGCCGAGTGGCCAAATTTCTGCACACTCTATGTCATTTGAAACCAAATACTTATAAATCTTATTTTCTTAAAGCGCAAGACGTTAGTCACTTGATGTGCAAATAATTGCACATGGGTTCCAGTCGAATTCACTTGCCGGGATAAACCAGGACCACTATGAAACGGCGGGCTCATTCAATTTCTTGTCATTAGCCGGCGGCACCGGACGGCTGCTCCGAAGCCCGTTTACTCGCCCCCATAAGCCCGTCCCTACAACCGAACAATCTTCTCCGACTTAAACGCCTTCATCGCATTGCGCGTGTCAACGATCAACTTCGCCGCCCCCAACAACCCGCGATAATCGAAATCCGAATGATCGGTAACGATCACCACACAATCGGCATTGCCCGCACACTCCAGCATCGGCTGCGAATCCATTGTGATCCCATCCAGTCGCAGATGCGGCACATAAGGATCGCTGTAGGAAATCACCGCACCGCGTTTCTTCAACAGCAAAATTACGTCGAGCGCCGGTGACTCGCGCATGTCGTCGATGTTGCGCTTGTAGGCCACGCCGGCCACGTGAATGCGCGCGCCGTTCACCGGCTTGCTGTGCTGATTGAGCGCCGTTTGAATCTTGTCGACCACGAAGTGCGGCATGTTGCCGTTGATGTACCCGGCTAACTCGATGAAGCGCGCCTCGATGCCCGACTGCTTTGTCTTCCACGACAGATAAAACGGATCGATGGGAATGCAATGCCCACCGAGCCCCGGGCCGGGATAAAACGGCATGAAGCCGAAGGGCTTGGTCGCCGCCGCGTCGATGACCTCCCAGACGTTGATATCCATGCCATCGCACATCAGGGCCATTTCGTTCACCAGCCCGATGTTGATCATGCGGAAGGTGTTCTCCAGCAACTTCACCATCTCGGCTACGCGCGTGTTGGAGACGGGAACGACTTTCTGCAGCGCCTGCGAGAAGAACAGCGAACCCATCTCGGTACAAGCCGGCGTGATGCCGCCAACAACTTTCGGCGTGTTGTAGGTCTGGTATGTCGGATTGCCCGGATCGACGCGTTCGGGCGAAAAGCACAGAAAGAAATCCTTGCCGGCCTTGTAGCCGAGCTTCTCGAAGGTCGGCAGCAGTAACTCATCGGTAGTGCCGGGATAGGTAGTCGATTCCAGCGTGATCAGCAGCCCGGGATGAAAGTGCTTAGCAATCTCCTCCACCGCCGAGACGATGAAACTCATGTCCGGATCTTTCGTCTTGCGCAGCGGCGTGGGGACGCAGATGTTGATGGTGTCGAGCTCGCGGACGACGGAGAAATCGGTGGTAGCGCTGAAGCGTTTCTCTTCGATCAGCTTGGCCACTTCCTCGGAAGGAACGTCCTGCACATGCGACTCGCCGCGATTCAGGCCCGCGACCTTCGACTCCAGCACATCGATTCCCACAACCGTGAAGCCGGCCTTGGCGAACTCGGTCGCCAGTGGCAGCCCGACGTAACCGAGCCCGACGATGCCAACTTTGGCCGTCTTGGTCTCAATTTTCTCTTTCAGTATTTCGAATGTTCCCGCGATCTTTGGTGCAGTCTGCATGTCCTCATGGCCCCCAAACAACCTGACTCGCAGCGACAATCGCCGCCAGCAATGCCAGCCACTACGATTTCAACCAGCGCGCTTCAAGAGTAGCACGGCAAATCAGGCCGTGTTGGGTAGTGCGGACCTTTAGGTCAGCATCCCGGCCCGCTGATTTTTCTTTGTGAGTCGCATTCAGCCGAGGGCACGCGAATCACCCGTACCACCGACCTCACGAAGCCGCTTCCGAAGCCCCCGCGACCTGCGCCTTCAACGGCACACGCGACTCCGCAGCCGGCTTGACCACCTCGAAGCGATGCTTCAACCGCAGGAACGGCCGCTCGATGATCACATACGAAGCATAAGCCGCCAGCGCCGATCCGCCGTAGATGAGCGGATACGCAGTGCGAATTCGCATGTGCGGGAAAAAGTGATCGACTAGGGCGATGACAACGATGTGATAGAGGTACAGCGAATAAGAGATCCTCCCGAAGAATCGCAGCATGGGATGATCGAGCCAGCGCCAATTGCGTATCGCTCCCAGAAAAACAAACTGGATGAGCATCACCGCGACCAGCATCGACGTCAACGCCATGCCGAAGATGTAGCTGAACCTCAGGCTGAAGTGATCTTCGAACACCGCCAGCGCAATCAGCGCGCCGCCGCACAGGAACGGCAGCGGATTGAAGCGGTTGACGGCAGCCAGCAGCGGCTCGATCTTGATCAGCTTCAGTCCCAGCGCCAGCGCGCAGCCGTAAAGGATGTTGTCGAAGCGCGACTCGAAGGCGTAGCGCAGGTAATCCGGCGGCAGCGAAAACGACAGGCACATCACGATGCGGTAGAGCCAGATTGCCGCAATCGAGCCCAACGTAAACCGAAACAGCTGGCGCGGGTTCCGGTGCAGGAACGCGAATGTCGCCGGCCACAGCAGATAAAACTTCTCTTCCACGCCCAGCGACCACGTCACGCCCATGATCTGGTTCACATGCGAGGCATGCAGCGCGCTGTAGTAATCGCCCATGTAGAAGAACGACGACCAGGCTTCCCCCCAGGGAATGTGTGCATGCCGCAGCACAGCCGCAAGAATGCAAACCGCCCAGAAGACATAGAACGCCGGGAAAATGCGCAGGGTGCGACGGATATAAAAATTGTGCAACGAAATCGTGCCGGTCGACTCGGACTCGCGCACCAGCAGCCAGGTGATCAGAAATCCGCTGAGCACAAAGAAGACCGCGACCGCCATGTGCCCCAGCGCCGCCGGGCCGAAGGTGTGCCCTACCACGACCAGCCACGCCGACGCGCCGCGCACCGCGTCCAGCGCGGGAATATGCGACCCGCGCGACAGCCGTTGCTGCAAAGATTGGTTGAGTGTGGGAGCGGAAGCCTTGGATTGTGCCGTCACGAATACCAGCCCGGGTTCTGAGTATCAGCCATCCTACGACACTCGCTCGCTGCCTACAATTGTTTCAGCCTCGAAACGGCGCGGCGCTCGCGCTTGCGTTACCACCACCGGCGTAGAACTTGCGCAGCACTTCCCTGCTGCGTTCTCCGGCGCGGCCATCCCACAACGGCGGAATCTGTTTCTTGCGCGACGAGCGCTTGGTCTCCTCCCACGCCGCCAGAATCGTCGCGCGCTTCGTACCCGCCAACCGATTCGTCCCCAACTCGATCGTCACGGGCCGCTCGGTGTTGTCCCGCAATGTCAGGCAATCGACTCCCAGCACCGTTGCCTCTTCCTGAATGCCACCCGAGTCGGTGAGCATCAGCGCGGCGCCCGCTTCAAGACTGAGAAAATCCAGATAACCCAGCGGCTCCAGCAAACGAATGCCGGACGGCAACACCAGATCGCCGGAGTTGAGTCGAGCTCGCGTCCGCGGATGCACCGGCCACAACAGCGGCAGCGTCCCTGCAATCGCGCCGAGGGCGCCAAGAATCTCGCCAAGCGCAGCAGGGTCATCGACGTTTGCCGGACGATGCAGTGTGACGACCCCGTACGCCTTGCCGCGAACGCTGAGTTTGTCCGCAATCTCGGAGCTGCGCGCACGCTCCAGATGCTGCTGCAGCGAGTCGATCATCAGGTTGCCAACCAGATGAATCCGCTCCGCAGCCACTCCTTCGTGCAGCAGATTCGCGCGGCCGCTCTCTTCGGTCACCAGAAACAAATCGGTGATCGAGTCCGTGACGATGCGGTTAATCTCCTCAGGCATCGAACGGTCGAAGCTGCGCAGCCCTGCTTCCGCGTGTACGACGTCAATCCCAAGCTTCTTCGCAACCATCGCCGCCGCGGCCGTCGAGTTCACGTCGCCGACGACGATCACCGCTCTCGCACGAACCTGCTCCAGCACCGGCTCAATACGCCGCATAATCTCCGCCGTCTGTTGGGCGTGAGTTCCCGAGCCAACCTCGAGATGATGTTGTGGCGCAGGAATGCCGAGATCGCGAAAGAACTGGCCGGACATGTTGTCGTCATAGTGCTGGCCGGTGTGAATGAGGAAGGTCTCGAAGCCAGGATCTCCCGCCAGCGCCTTCATCAGCGGCGCGATCTTCATGAAGTTGGGGCGAGCGCCGGCGACCATCGCCAGCCGGATTGGAGTCGCAGGATTCGTCACGCGTCGCTGTGCAGGAGTCTTGCCTTCGGTCCAGCCATTGTAACCGACCACACCGCTAATGAATTCTGCTAGTCTGTTGCCTCTCACCCACGAGGCAATCGAACTGGTGCCTGACGCCAAGCCACATCTCATCATGATTGCCTATCACTTCCCGCCCGCGCCGGAGATCGGCGGGTTGCGACCGTTTCGCTTTCGCAAATATCTTCAGCGGGTGGGCTATCGCTGCCACGTCGTCACCGCGTCGCCGCAAGCCAAGGACGCCGTCGACACGGTCTTCATTCCCGATGAGCTGCGCGCCGTGTGGGACGAAGGTCCCAAGGGAAGACTATCGTTCGAAGGCTGGCAGGAGTTGCTCATCCGCAAGCTGATGTTCCCCGGGCACAGTGGCTTCATCTGGGCGCGTAAGGCAGCAGATGAGTGCCACAAGATCGTTCGCGCGCATGCCGAAGAGCGATTTGTCGTCTACTCCACCTATCCTCCGATCGGCACGATCACCGCCGGCCTGCGCGTGCGCTCCAACGAGAACATTCCCTGGATCGCCGACTTTCGCGATCCCGTTAGCGGAACCGCGCCCGAACTTCTGTCGCCGCAGCAGCGCTTCTGGGCCCCGCGACTGGAACGCCGGGCGTTTCGCAACGCAAGCACAGTTGTCGCCAACGTCGAGGCTGCCGCGAGCGTGTGGCGCAAACAATTTCCCTGGGCCGCACAGAAGCTGAACGTGATCTACAACGGCTTCGATCCCGAAGACGTGCCGCACGCGCGCGACGTTCCGCCACGCACACACAAGCTGATCGTTCACGCCGGCGCGCTGTATCACGGCAGAAATCCGAATGTCGTGGTCGAATCGCTGGCGCGATTACGCGCGGCCGGCGCGGCGGAGGCGGCCTCGGCGCGAGTTCTTCTGCTCGGCGCAACCGACGCGAAGGCCGGCTTCGATCAATCCCTTTTTGACAATGCGCAGCGCGATGGCTGGCTGGAGTTGCGGCCGCAGGTGCCGCGCACAGAAGCGCAACGCCAACTGGAAGAGGCGGACGCATTGTTGCTGGTTCAACCGCAAAGTAACGTTCAGGTGCCGGGCAAGCTCTTCGAGTACATGTGCATCGGCCGGCCGATCTTGGCGCTGGTGCAACCAGCGTCGGCAGTTGAAGACATTTTGCAGAAGGCGGCCGCGCCACACGTCTGCATCTACACCGACGATTCGGCTGGCACGGCGGATCGAAAGATGCTGGAATTCTTGCGCCTGCCGAATACGGCGACGCAGGCGAATGAATGGTTTCGCACGAACTTCAACGCAAAGCATCAGGCGGAGGAGCTGGCGAAGATTATTGAGAGCGTCGCGGGGAATTGCTTCTAAGGGGGAAACAGCAGATCTTCGACTGCGCGTCCGACCGACTCGCAAAGAGGTGAGTCGGAAAAACCGTTGCGGACGCTTCGCTCAGGATGACAGCAAAGAGGGAAACCACGACTGCTTTTACCGGGTCCTGGGAGCGCGGGTCTTCTGCCGCTTGGGTTGGAAGGCGTAGAAATACCACTTCAGGTAATGCGGCAGCCATTGCATGATGCGGAAGCGCGAGGTGCCGGCGGTGCGGTCGCGCCACACGCTGGGAATCTCAGCGATGCGATAGCCGTTGAGAAATGCCTTGACCGTCAGCTCCAAGCCGAGTTCGAAGCCGGCGACACTTTCCACTTTGACGTCATGAACCATCGCAGCGTCATAGAGCTTGAAGCTGTTGGTGGCGTCGTGGGTGGGCACGCCGCGGAAATAATGCAGCGTGAGACCGCTCACGCGCGACATCAGCTGCTTGAGAAATGGCCCGCCGACGAGCCGTCCGCCCTTCATGTAGCGGCTGCCGCAGACCACATCGAAGCCTTGCTGATACAACTCACACATGCGGTCGACGACTGTCAGCTCGTCCGAGAGATCGGCCATCGTCACCAGCACCGGCCCCGACTCAACGGCTTCCAGTCCGGTCTTGATGGCATTGGTGACGCCGCGGCCATAGGCATTCTTTACCAGCCTCATGCGAGTTTCTCCGGAAGCAAGGATCTCCTGCGCGACCGGGAGCGTGTTGTCCTGATCGAAGTCGTAGACAACGATCGCGGTGAAGGGCGTCTTGATGCCGGAGGTGAGTTCGCCCCACAGCGCGTGAAAGTTGGCGCCCTCGTTGTACACAGGGATCACGATGGTGAGTGGCGGAGTCGATGGCATCACGATTCTTCGGGTGCGGGCAGAAAAGCAAATCTCTCGCTTCGCTCGTGATGACAATTTATAACTGCGCATGATATCAGGGCTACCGCGAACTTGAAGGTTGTCATCACGAGGAGGACTTCAGTCCGACGAGGGATCTGCTTTCGCTGGAATCAGCGTTATCCCGACTGCTAGTTGCTAACCGCTAATTGCTAATCGTTTCTTACATCTGCCCCACCGAGATCTGCTCTTCTATCCACGGAATGATCTCGTCGAGGATCGTATCGAGCGGGGTCAGCGCTTCGAAGCCGAGGATTTCCTTAGTCTTGCTCACTTCGGGCGAGCGCTCCTGCACGTCGTACTCGAATGGTGGATCGGAGACGTAACGGAACGGCTTCTTGCCGCCATGAATTTTGTTCCAGATCAGCTCGGCCAGTTCCAGCACTGTTGTGCGCACCGGCGTCGAAAGGTTGAAGTCGTTGTTCATCGCGGCCGGGTGCTCGATGCAAGTGCGAATGCCCTTGGCGAGATCGCCGCCGTAGGTGTAGTGGCGAACCTGGTTGCCTTTGCCGAGAATGTGCAGCGGGTCCTGGCCCTTCAGGATTTTCTGCACCAGGTCCGGCACAACGTGCGACATGGCGAGCTTGACGTTACCGCTCATGATGTCGCGATCGGCGAGCGCGCGTTTCTCGCCCACACCAACGCAGTTGAACGGACGCGCAATGGTGTAGGGCAGCTTGTATTGCTCAAAGGCGCCCTGCGCGAAGTATTCCGTCGCCAGCTTCTGGAAGCCATACGTCGAGCTGGGCGGCGGGCAGCGACGCTGCGCGCCTTCGGGCGTCGGATATTCCCTGGTGTTCTCGAAGACCATGCTGGAAGACATCACGGTAATCTTCTGCAGCTTGGCGTGCTTGTGAGCGTGGATCGCCGCGTCGAAAGCGGCAGCGGTAATGCGCTCGTTCTCGGCGATCAGGTCGTAAGCGAACTCGTGGAAGTAACTGATGCCGCCGATCATCGCCGCGGACGCGACGAAGTGATCGCAGTCTTCCAGCAGCCCGCTGAGCAGGTCAATGTCTTTCGCATTGCCTTCCACGAAGCGGTAGTTGGGATGACGGTCGTAGCTCTTCTCCAAGCGACCGTACTTGCTGAAGTTGTCGAGCCCGACGACGGTGTAACCGTGGTCAAGCAGTTCCTGAACGAGATAACCATTGATGAATCCGGCCGAGCCGGTAACAAGTATTTTCATGAGATTCGGAATAAGTCCTCTTGAGGTTGCAGAATGTCAGATTCTAATGTCGGTTCGAGCCCGCAGGGCGACACAATCGTAGCCCAGCACGTGAGTGCTGGGGAAATAGCAAGATTATCAATCGAGTCCCTTCAGGGACGACAGAAAGCTCTTATGTCGTCCTGGCGGACTCACTCCGAATTATGAACGCCTGCCCAGCACTCACGTGCTGGGCTACGATTGTGTCGCCCTGCGGGCTGGCAATTGCGAGTAATGCAACTTCCCGACCGGCAGACGTTCAATACTCTTACAATAACCGGACGCCCGATCACGCGGTCGCCGTGGCCAGTTGCCGCGCCGGAAAGAAATTCCAGGGGTCGATCACAATCTTCTCCGCTGGAATCTCCAAGTCGCGATAGGCCGCATGCGGCGCGCCGACGATCAGAATATCTGCCTTGCGAACGGCCATTTCCAGCGGCACCAGATTGCTATCGGGAACGTACGGATCGGTGCACAACACCTCGAGCGCTTCGACCTCCAGGAGCTTTTTCAGCTTGTAGGACAAGCTGTCGCGCTTGTCGTCAGACTCGGCTTTAAATCCCATGCCCAGGATCGCGACCCGTTTGTTGGCGAGATCATGTGGGCGAAGCTGCTCGACCAGAAACATCGGCAGGCCTTCGTTGATCAACATCGCCGCGTGACCGAGAAAGAAATTGTTCTGCGAGAAGGCCGCGAGTTGCAACGTATCCTTCAGCAGGCACGGGCCGGCGGCGAATCCCGCCTTGGCGAAGCTGCGCATGCGCGGATAGTCGCGCGTGACCGCGTCGTGAATGCGATAGAAGTCGAGGCCGCGGCTCTCGGCCAGCATGTAAAACTGGTTGGAGATGGCAAAGTTGGCATAGCGCCACGCATTGGTGAAGAGCTTGGCGAGCTCGGCTTCGGGCGGCGTCAGTTCGATGAGCGAAGGCGCGATCAATCCGAAAAGGCGGCTGGCAGCGGCGGTAGCTTCCGGCTCAAATCCGGAGACGATCTGCGGCAGCTTGATCAACTCTTCTACTGCGTTGCCTTCGGCGATGCGCTCCGGACAAAACGCCAGCAGAATATGGCGATTCAGCCGGCGCAGGCGCTCATAAACCAGTTTCGTAACGCCGGGATACACCGTGCTGCGAAGCACCAGCAGCGCTCCGTCCGGCATGTGATCTAGCAGCGCGTCGATACTGCGATAGACATCACCCACCGTTGGGTTAAGGTGACGGTCAACCGGCGTGCCCACGACCGTGATCACCGCATCGGCGGACTTGAGGCAAGCGGGATCGACCGTTGCCTTGAGTGATTTGCCGGCGACTTCACGCAACAGTTCATCCGCGCCGCGCTCCATGAAAGGCATAGTGCCGGAGTTAACCAGATCAACTTTGACCGGATCGATATCGAGCAGGTCGACAAGAAGGCCGGCTTTGCTGGCCAGAACAATGCCCAGAGGCAGGCCCACATGGCCGCAGCCACCTACAATTGTTACTCGCTGTAGTGATTTCATTGCGTACCATTCTAACTGGATTACTCTTTCGACGTAAGGTTCTGACGGGGACCGCGTGCTCCATAAGCAACCGCAGCTGCTGCCCGCGCCAAACCGCGCGCACCGCCCCTTCTTGCGTGCGCTTTGGCGATTGCATATATTGATTGGGATCAGTCGCGTCAGCATCCAGCACGCCCGCGAAATATGCGGCGTTCGCACATCCAACCAGCACCCCTAAGGTATCCGCACTGTGACCATTACCGAAGCCCTCAGGATCACGCAAAGTGCCCCACGTGATGCCCGGGCATTCGCCGTGACGCTGGCTTGCGGATTTACCCCCTTGCACTTGCAAACATTTCTGGCAGCACATCTGCAGCAGGCTCTGCCGGATCGCAAGGTGAAAGTCGCTTCCGGCCTTTATGGAAATCTCGCGGGCACATTGGAAAGCATTTCCGATGCAGCATTTCCGGATGCGCTGGCCATCCCGGTGGAGTGGTCCGATCTTGATGCTCGTCTTGACTATCGGAGCGCGGGCAGCTGGGGTTCGGCTTCAGCCAGCAATGTCGTTTTTAGCGCACGGGCCATGCTGGATCGGATTGCGGCTGCGCTGGCGAGAATTCCGGCGGGGCCGCGAATCGCGTTGTCGCTACCAACTCTTGCATTGCCGCCGATATTTCATACTCCGGGATGGCAAGCTTCGCAACACGAGTTGGCCCTCCAAGCGGCTGTGCTCCAATTCGCCGCTGAGGTTGCGCAGGATGGCCGCATCGCCGTAATCAACATGCAGCGGCTGGCGGAAGCGTCGGTAGCGACGGAACGTCATGACCTGAAGAGCGATCTCTACACAGGGCTTCCCTACACCGTCGAACACGCCGACAATCTCGCATCGCAACTTGCACTGGCTTTAGTACCGCCGTCGCCGAAGAAAGGCATCATCTCCGACTTGGATGACACCTTGTGGAGCGGAATCGCCGGCGAAGTTGGCCCTGACGCGGTCACGTGGGATCTGGCGAGCCATGCGCACATGCACGGTCTGTATCAGAAGCTGCTGGCATCGCTCGCCGATTCGGGGACACTGATCGGCATCGCCAGCAAGAATGATCCGGCAGTTGTCGCGAAGGCACTGGAACGCAAAGATCTGCTGTTGCGACCGGAGCAAGTGTTTCCGGTGGAAGTGCACTGGAATGCGAAGTCAGGCAGCGTGGCGCGGATTCTGGAGACGTGGAACATCGCGGCGGACAGCGTGATCTTCGTCGACGACAGCCCGATGGAGCTGGCCGAAGTGGCGGCAGCGCATCCCGGCATCGAATGTGTGCTGTTCCCCAAGAACGACCACAAGGCATTTCTGGCGATGCTGCGGCATCTGCGAGACCGGTGCGGCAAGGAGCGAGTCTCCAAAGACGACACGCTGCGGATCGAGAGTATTCGCCAGGGCGCGGCTTTCCGGGAGCAAGCTTCCGGAGGCGCAGCGCCGGAGACATTTCTCCAGCAGATTGGCGCGGTGGTTACGTTCGATTTCGCGGCCGCTGGCGAGCCGCGCGTGCTGGAGCTGGTCAACAAGACGAATCAGTTCAACTTGAACGGCAAGCGTTACACGCAGGCGGATTGGCAGAAGCTGACGTCTGCTGAAGGCGCGGTTCTGGCGGCGGTGAGTTACGAAGACAAGTTCGGGCCGCTGGGCACAATCGCCGTCGTTGCAGGACAGCTTGAGGGTGCGCAGACGCTCGTAATCGAAGCGTGGGTGATGAGCTGTCGTGCGTTTGCGCGACGCATCGAGCATCAGACGCTGAAGATGCTGCTCGACACCGCCGGAGCGAGCCAGATCGAATTTCGCTTCACGCCGACGGCCAAGAACGGCCCGACTCGCGAGTTCTTTGCAACCTTTCTTGGCGAGGAGCCGCCGTCGGAGTTTCGCCTCACGCGCAAGCAGTTCGAAGCGAAGTGTCCGCCGCTGTATCATGAAGTTCGCGAGATGAGGAGAGCAGAAGCTCATGGATGAGACCCGGCAACGGCTGACCAATTGTTTCCAGACAGTGTTTCCTGATATGCCGGAGGCACAGATCGCGACGGCCTCGACCTCAACGGTCGCGGAGTGGGATTCGGTTGCGGCGATCACGCTGATGAACGTCATCGAGGACGAGTTTGGCTTCGAAATGGATCTGGACGATCTCGCCGATCTGGATTCCTTCGACAGGGTCTATTCCTACCTGCAAAAGCGCCTTCAGGTGGCCTGATGGCCGCACCGCTTCGCATACATCATGTGGGATATGTGGTTGCCAGCATCGAGCAGGCGATGCCGGGGTTCGTGCGTTCATTGGCGGCAACGTGGGATGAGCGCGTGATTCACGATCCCCTGCAGAAGGTGAAAGTCGCGTTTCTGACGACTCGGGTGGAAGACCCGCAGATCGAACTGGTGGAACCGGCGGGCGAAGGTTCGCCGGTGTTACGATTTCTGGAGCAAGGCGGCGGCCTGCACCATCTCTGTTATGAAGTTGCCGATCTGGAGGAGCAGCTAGGCGAATTCCGTTCGCGCGGCGCTGTGATTGCGAGACGTCCTAAGCCTGCGGTAGCCTTCGGCGGAAGGCGGATTGCGTGGGTGATCACGGCGGAGAAGCTGCTGGTGGAGTTGCTGGAAGAGAAGCTGACGGTGAGCCAATAGGCTTTGGATGGAGCACGGTGGGTGGAGCACGCCTTCAGGCGTGCAGGAAGACCACATCGCGCAGTATTGGCTTCAGCCGCTGCGGTAAAGTCTAAAGAGTTACCTCAGCGGCTAAAGCCGGATTAATCTCGAGGCTCGTAATGCACGCCTGAAGGCGTGCCCACCCGATCATTCAGAGTCAGGGGAACCGCAGATCCTTCGACTACGCGACCGCCCGACTCGCAAAGGACGCGAGTCGGAAAAACATGCGGTCGCTCCGCTCAGGATGACAGGGTGGGTGATTCGCAGCATCTTGAACGCCGCGAGATGACAGCATTGGTACGAGCACGAAATGACCGCCATCACCAGCGCCAAACTGATCTAAGCTGGAAACGGAACTCATGCCTTCATTGCTGCTGAAATTCCGTCGCGCGGAGACGCCCTTCTTTCGCGGCATCCGCAAGTTTGCGCGCCGCGTGGAATCCAGCCGTCTTCCCCTGCCCGGCTTCTTCAATCCGTTTCTCGGATTCTGCTACAACGCCTGGCAGACGGCGTCGGTTGGGTTTCACTGGCTGTACAGCTATTTGTTTGTCGAGCCGCTGTTCCGTGGCCGCTGCGTTTCCGTAGGCAAGCGACTCCGCGTGTGGCGGCTGCCCTTCATCCTGGGACACGCGAAGATCTACATCGGCGACGACGTCAACTTTTTCGGCAAGATCGACGTCTTCAGCGGGCGACTCTTCGACGAGCCCAAGCTGGTCATCGGCAACCGCGTCGATCTTGGACACAACGTGGTCTTCATCGTGAACAAGGAAATCATTCTCGAAGACGACATCAACGTCGCTTCCGGTGTCCGCTTCATGGATACCGATGCTCATCCGCGCGACGCGATGGCGCGCATTGCCGATCTGCCGCCGGAAGCGGAGGAAGTGAAGCCGGTGCGCATTGGCCGCTCGGCGTGGATTGGCCACAATGTCTTCGTCATGAAGGGCGTGACCATCGGCGAGGGCGCAATCATCGGCGTCAACAGCGTGGTGGTCAACGATATTCCGCCGTACTGCGTAGCCATGGGAAATCCCGCGCGGGTGGTGGTGAAGAATACGCGGCAGACAGCCGCTGCCCCTGCGCCATCGCTGCAGGAGCAAAAATCCGAGTGAGCAGCAAGACCATCCGAGTTCTCACCCTCATCGAAAATGCAACCGTAACCGGGCCGGCACGGAATGTAATTGAGTTCGGGAAAATGGCCGCGCACGCCGGGGAAGACTTGCCCGCGGTCGAAGTCACGCTGGTCACTTATCAACGCGGAGCTGAAGAGAGCGCGCTGGCGAAGGCGGCGAAGGAAGCGGGTCTGGCGGTGTCGACGATCGCCGAACGCCGCCGCTGGGATACCAGTGTGCTTGGGCAACTGAAGCGGGTGGTCACCGAGATCAATCCGGACATCCTGGAGACTCGGAATGTGAAGTCGCACTTTCTGGTGCGGCTAACCGGATTGCATCGCAAGTATCCCTGGATTGCCTGGAATCACGGCTACACCGCGACAAGTCGGCTGGACGAACTTTACACCAAGCTCGACAAGTGGTCCTTGAAGGGCGCTTATCGCGTGGTGACGGTGTGCCAGCCATTTGCAAACCATCTTGCGAAGCTCGGTGTGCGCAAGAACAAGATCACGATCCTGCACAATTCAGTGAAGCTATTCGTGGCGCCGTCCGCCGAAGAGGTAGAACGCACGTGGCGCAAGCTTGGCATTGCGGATGATGAGGCGATCATCCTGTCCGTGGGCCGGCTTTCGCAGGAAAAGGGTCATGCTGATCTGATTCGTGCTGCCGCCATTCTCAGCGGGCTGCCGGAAGCACCGCGCTTTCGCGTTGTGATTGTCGGAGATGGGCGGGAGCGCGAGCCGCTTTTACGTCTGGCATCGGAACTCGGAGTGCAGCAACGCATCAAGTTTGCGGGCTTTCAGCGGGATATGGGCCCGTACTATGCGATGGCCACAGTATTGGCCGTGCCGTCCCACAGTGAGGGATCCCCCAATGTGGTACTAGAGGCGATGGCCGCAGGACTCCCGATTGTTGCCAACGAGGTCGGCGGGATACCGGAAATTCTGGAGCAGGATGCCACGGGACTGATGGTTACGCCGCGCAGTCCTGATGCGATGGCGAAAGCGATCCTGCGCGTTCTTACCGATGACGAATTGCGCGAGCGGATCGCGGCTACCGCGAAAGAGTGCGCCGCCACTGAGTACACGCCTCAGGCGTACCGGCGGGCCCTGGTGGAGTTCTATCAGAGCACCTTGGCGAGTCGCGGAAAGTAGAGCCTTCGCCGTATCCCACGCTGTGGGACTATGCTCCCACATTGTGGGAGCATAGGGAGGGGGCACGATTCATTTACTGGCTGATCTCCCAGACTACACCGCAGCCCTGTGAACCGCAGGTGTGGGTTCCCCCGGCGAAGGATGTACCGTAAAGATTGCCGCTACTGTCGAGGACCACGCCGCCAATCGGGTACGCGCCATCGCTGCCGTCAGTGAACGAATACAACTGCGTAAACGTCCAGCCTCCATCGGACGGCGTCAACTTGTAGACAAAGCCGCAACCATAACCAGTACACCCCGATTGGCCTCCAAACTCGGAGGTCCCGTAAAGGTTGCCGGCGGCATCGCGTGCCAGCGGGCTACGGAAGGACTGCAACGCCAGCGATTCGTCAGAATAAAGAGTCGTGATAATCCAGCCGCCATCCGAAGGGCTCAGCTCGAACACGCTGTTCCCAAAGGTGCTGGACCCATACAGATTGCCCTGGGTATCAAAGATCAGCCCGGCCTCCGGCAGGCCGTTCGCCTGGGAGAGGTAGGACAAAATGTTCTCATTCCATCCCGAACCCGAGGGCGTGAGTTCGAAGACAGTGCCGCACCCCAACCCGCCACAATTTCCGCCAAGATAGGTCGTTCCGTAGAGATTGCCGCTGCTGTCAAGAATGGGAGTGCCTGCGGGATTGGCGCCATCATTGGTAACCCCAGTGAAGGTATGAATCGTCGACTCGCTCCAGCCGGAGCCGGAGTGTGAGAGCTCATAGGCAACGCCTAGCTGCGAGGATCCGCCGGCGTAGGTCGTCCCGTAGACATTGCCGGCTCCGTCGAGAACAACTCCGGTGTAGGGATCATTGCCATCAGAGCCTCCGGTGAAGGTGTACAAGAGGGTATTGGTCCACGGGCACGAAAACGAAGCGCAGAAGGTTGGCTGAGGCCGCAGACGGAAAACAGTGCCGCAGCCGTCGCCGAATGTGTCACGACAATTCAAGTTTCCGCCGCCGTCAGTCGTGCCGTAGATGGTGCCATCGGAAGCAATGAAGGGCGTGCCGACTGGAATGGAGCCGCCGGCGCCTTGGGTGAATTCGTACAGCAAGGAGAAGGTCCATCCGCTGCCACGGTGCGACAACTTGAAGGCCGTGCCGCAGCCAATGCCGTTCTGGGTTTCACAGCTCTGCTGACCGCCAAAGGGTGCGACGCCATACAGATTTCCGCTGCGATCCATCGCCAGGCTCGAGTAAGGATTTGAGCCGTCGGCGCCGCCCGTGAACTCATGCAGGACCGTGAATGTCTGCGCGTGTGCTGTGATGCTGGCGAGCAGAATGGACACCACGGCCAGAGCGGCCAGACGGGCGATGATGGCGTTACTGTGCTGCTGTGGGCGCGTCATAAAACGATTCTCCTGTACCGGAAATCACAGTTGTCCCGCCGGAGCTGATCAAACTGTCCAGCGTTCGCCCACGATTGGCTAGTTCCGGCCCGAAGTCAAATTAATTCCACCTTACGGTGTAACGGCTTGAGGGCACAGGCGATTTAGTGGAGGACCAGGTCCTTGCGTCGCTGCTCGACCAGCTTCCACCACAGCAGGTCTTCCCACTCCTGCAGGACGGTCTTGGCCCAGCCGCGATGTTTCCAGTAAGCCTCCGCGTAGTGGTAGGGCGTGGAGGCCGCAGCCACCGACCAGCGATATTGTGGCAGCCGCTTTTGGAAAATATCGAGCGAGCGGCGCGTCTCGAAATCGCTGGTCATTAGGATGGCTGAGCGTGCTCCGATGCGGTCGAGACAGCGCTTCACATCCACCACTTCGTCCAACAAAGTTCCACCAAGCGTCTGGCAGATCTGCGTGGAAAGCTGGCCGGTGCGCACCAAGAACTCGGCGGCCAACTCGGCTTCCGAGCGTCCGTAGAGGTCATGACTGATGCCGGCGTCGAGGAATATAACTTTTGCATATCCCTGGCTCTTCAGCAGGACGGCGCGGTCATAGCCCGGAGAGTCGCCGGAACCCTCCAGCACAACAATGGCATCGGAGAGCTGAGGATCGTCGACAACCAGAAACGACCCTGCGCGGGAGAGCAGGAACAGCAGTACAGCAATGACAAGGACGGCAATGGCAAGGAGAATCAGGCGTCCAGCGGTTGAGCGCCGCCGGCTCGGAGCATTAGGCTGCGAGGCCGCAGCGGCTTCTAGTTTGCTTTGAGACATGCCTTCGCCATCGCAACCTGTTCCCTGTGCAGGCACCAAAGAATCTCGCCAACCACCGACCAATCGTATTTCGCCTTCACCAGACGCCGGTCGTTGGCGGCAATCTCCTGCCACTGTTGGCTGCCAGCTTGCAGAGAAATCACCGCGTCGGCCATGGCCTCGGGCGAGTCGGCGATGAGGATGTCGCGGCCGGGAGTGACTTCCAGACCTTCGGCTCCGAGCGTGGTCGAGATGACCGGCGTGCCTGCGGCCATCGCTTCCAGAACCTTCAGCCGCGTTCCGCCGCCGACCCGCAGCGGGACAACCGACGTCAGCGCGCTCTGGTAATAGGGACGCACGTCGTCGACTGTGCCGGTGACGGTAATTCCCTGCTCGCGCAGCGCGAGAATCGCCTTCGCCGGTTGGGCTCCCGCGATGACCAGCCGCAGCTCAGGCCTGCGCGCGTGAATCAGCGGCCAAATCTTGCGGACGAAATACAGCGCGGCATCGATGTTGGCGTGGTAATCCATGCGGCCCATGAAGAGAACGTCATTGCGTGCGCCGGATGCGGTTGGATTCGCCGCGAAGAACTCGCAATCGACACCATTGCCGGCAACTTCAATGCGAGCTTCCGGCACGCTCTGATGCAGAACCTCGCGCTCGCGGCCGCTGCAGACGGTGTGCGCGTCGCAGAGGCGCAGGAGTTCGGTCTCGACATTACGGGAAAGATCAGAGGTGCGCCGCGCGTACCAGGCGCGCAGCGGATTGGAATCGTTCTCGGCGTAGCGCGCGAGGATCTCCGACTCGATGTTGTGCCAGTCGAGAATAAGCCGCGACTGTGGCGCGAGCTGGCGAAAGCGCCGGGCGTAGGCAATAAGGTGCATGCTCTCGATCTGAATGGTGTCGAAGGATTGCTCGCCTATGACGCGATCAACCTCGGCCAGCACGCGCGGCGAGGTGTAGTTCAGGACGTTGAGCGGGGTGGGACCGATGAGTCCACGGATGATGTTCGTCCGCCGGTAGGTCGCATCGCGGCGCAGCGCGATGACCTGCGCATCGTTGCCGAGCTGCCGCCGCAGGAGATCCGCCTGTTTCTCGGCATCGTCCGCCACCAGCCCGATGTAGGTGAGCTGCGCCTTCTGCGCCAGATATTGCGCGAAGTAGAAGTCGCGCAGGTGCGCGCCCGAGATGATGGGCCAAGCGATTCGCGGGGAGAAGTACAGGACGCGCATGAGGGCAGTGTAATTGATTAGCGGGTGACGAAAATTCTTCACATTCCTTCCCGGGTCGGGGACCGCGCCAGACCCGGGGCAGCCACTCTCAGAGCCTCAAATTAAAGTTGCAAACAAATGCACATTTTTCGTCCAAACTCTTGAATTCCAATGCTATACTTCTTTGCGGCTTTCCCCCAGCCAGCTCCGCACGCCGGGGAATGAAAAGTACATTCAAGACTGTTTTGCACGGGCTGTTCCTGGCGCTGGCGCTGCCTCCGGCGACGCTGGCGGGGTTCGGCAAGTTCCCGGCGATGTTCAACATCGGGGCCCATATGGCGTCCACGGTTCCCGGTATCGTGGGGGACTATTTTCGCATTGCGTATTACAAGCTGACGCTGAAGAAGTGTTCGTTGTACAGCCGAGTGTCGTTCGGATCGTTCTTTGCCCATCCCGAGGCCGTGCTGGGAGAGGGCGTGTATATCGGGTCGTACTGCATCCTGGGCAACTGCTCGATCGGCGACCGGACACAGATTGCGTCGCAGGTACAGGTTTTGAGTGGGAGGCAGCAGCACAGCCGCGATTCCCAAGGGCGAATCACCGGTGCCGATGAGGGAAAGTTCGAGCCGATCAAGATAGGTTGTGATTGCTGGATTGGCGCGTCTTCCATCATAATGGCTGACATTGGGCCTGGTACCACCATTGGCGCAGGAGCAGTTGTTGTGCGACCGGTGGGTCCCCAGGTCGTTGCCGTCGGCAATCCCGCCCGCGTGGTCAAAGAACTGTCAGTGGAATTACGAGCAGATGGGGTGACTAGGTGAATTTATCCGCAATTACCAAAATGAACGACCCGGCGGTGGTGGACGACTACGCCCTGCAGCAAACCGCCGTGCTGGAACCTGAGGTCGGCACTCCCGCGCCGGCACGCAGGGTCGTCCGGACGGTCAGTGGCAGACGGGGTCCCGAGTTTTACAAGCCGTTTCACTACATTCTGCTCATTTACCTGTTCTTCTATTGCAGCCGCATTCCGGAGATGGTTCCCGCCCTGCACTTCGGCATCATGCTTCAGCCGCTGCTGGTGGTCGGGATGATCATGACCAAGTCGACCAAAGCGGTCTTCCAGTCCGATATCGGCCGAGCGATGACGTGGTTCACGGGCTGGATTCTCCTTTGCGTGCCCTTTGCGGTGTGGCGCGGTGGTGCATGGGATCAATTTACGCTGGCCCTGCAGGCGCTAGCTCTCATCTTTTTCATGGCGTCTTTTGTCCGCACCATTGAGGACACGTATCGTGTGATCTTCACCATGGCATTGGCCGAGGCTGCCGTCGGCGTTCTGTCGCTGGTCATTGGCGGCGGCCGCGAGGGCAGCAATCGTCTCGGACTCGGTAGCGGAAACGATACCCTTTCCGACGCCAACTTCCTCGCTTTGTTTCTCGTCATCGGCCTGCCGCTGATCGTCTTCTCCGCTTCCAGGAAACGCGGATTGATGAAGGTAATTTTGATTCTGTCGCTCTTCCCGCTGCTGGCCGGCGCTGCCAAGACCGGTTCCCGGTCGGGATTGCTGACTCTGGCTGCCGCGACGGTATTCTTCCTCATCTTCGCTTCCGCCAAAGAGCGCATCGTCCTCATTGCCGGCGGCATTATCTTTTTCGTCTGTGCCGCAGTGTTGCTGCCACCCGAAATTCAACAGCGATTCACCACCTACTTCAACGCCTCCTCGGGTGCGTCTCAGGAGGCTGCCGACTCCGCTGCCACAAGAAAGTTCCTGTTGGAACGAAGCTTGAAGCTGACCTTCGAGCACCCGGTCCTGGGAGTGGGACCAGGCATGTTCATGGAAGGCGAAGCCAAGGAAGCTATGGCCCAAGGCCAGCGTGGCGTCTGGCACTACACCCATAACTCCTACACCGAACTCTCCAGCGAGTGCGGCCTCATCGGCCTCTTCATTTACTGTTTCGCGATGTGGCGCTCCTATCGAGGACTCTCGCGAATACGTGATCGATATCCTGCCTATATGGTTCGGCGCGCTGCTTTGTTCGTGCAGATCGCGGTGCTGGTCGCCGCCATTGGAGCGTTCTTCCTCAGCATTGCGTATGGTGGAATTGTGTACGCCATCATTGGCCTTTCCATGGCTTTCCAGATGGCGGTCAAGCGAGAACGCGATGCGGCACGAGCTGCAATGGACGAACCAGTCGCCGCATGACCGAGGCGCGCGCCCACGCTCCATCTCCTTCGGTGCTGGGATTGATCACTCGGTCCCTGCTTTCGCGCAATTCGCCCGACCGCGTGCAGGTTGCGCGAACTTGGGGACGCCTTTGGCGCTATCATTCGCGCGCGCTCTGGGCCTTGACGTCGCGCGTCTGTGAGCGTGCCGACCTGCAGCGGATTGAAAATCTGGCACGGGAGATGGCTCCGACGGTGGCGCGTGATCCTGCCTGCGCAGCGAAATACGCCGACTACGCCTACTGGGTTCCGTTTAACGTCAATCGCGTCGGCAGCCTCGGATTGCATGAGTCTTCCGCGCTGCGGATCCTGGACATTGGCTGCGGCCCTGGATATTTTCTGGCGGCGGCATCGGCGAGCGGCCACGAGTGTTACGGCATCGACGCTCCCGCCACGATCATGACAGCCGTGGAGCAGCGAGTTTACAGTGAACTGCTCGCGTCCTTGTCCCTCCAGGACCACGTCTCTCCGCTCCTGATTGAGCGCTTCAAGCCGATGGCGCTTTCCACGCGCGATCTCGACTTAATCACCGCCTTCTGGATATGCTTCAATCGCCACGAACAGCCGGATGAGTGGAGCGTGGCGGAGTGGCAGTTCTTCGTGCAGGATGCAATGACGTATCTGCGCGACGGCGGCGTTCTGCATCTCGATCTGAACTCCAATCTGCCGCGTTACCAGTCGCTGGAGTGGTACGACCGGCCGACACTGGAGTTCTTTCGCTCCGCCGGCACGGTCGATCGCAATACAGTCCGTATTACCAAGGGAAAGCCTCCAGGATGGCAGCAGCCTCCGAATCCGGCGCAGGCCCGAACGGGATGACATCTACGCCCTCGCAAACGGGCGGTATCCCACAACGTGGTAGCCGTATCAGTGTTTGCCTCTTGTCTGACACTGTGGGACTCGACGCCGGAACCGAGCGCCAGGTCGTCGAAACTGCCAAACGGCTTCATAAAGACCGGTTCGATGTTCATGTCGTCTGCCTGGAAGATAGTCCACAGCTAAGAAGCCTCCAAGGCGTTTGTAACATCGCAGTTTTTCCTACAAGCAGCGTCAACTCCTGGTCCGGACTGGTGCAGATGCGACGGTTTCGTCAGTATCTGCGGCAACATCGCATTCAAATCGCCCACGCTTACATGAATAAGACTGGTCTGTTTGCGGTGCTGACCTCACTGGGCTCCGACCGCATCGTAATCACCAGCCGCTTGAATACCGGCTATTGGTATACCCCCCGCTATAAGGCCTTATTTCGACTGATGAATCTTCGCACCGATGCGATGATGGCAAACTCGATTGAAGCCAAACGCATTGCCGACGAAACTGAGGACCTCTCGCCTGACCGTGTGCGTGTCGTTTATCAAGGCGTGGACATGACGAAGTTCAGCCGGGGATTGGGCGATCCGACGGCCTGCGATCGGCTCGGCATTCCCAAGAACGCGCGGGTGGCGGGGATTGTGGCGAACCTGCGGCCCGTAAAAGATCACGCGCTGTTTCTGCGGGCGGCAAGAATTGTGGCCGATGAGATCGATGATGTCGCGTTCCTGCTTGCGGGACGCGGAGAGCTCTATCAGGAGCTCTCCGATCTTTCTTCCGAACTCGGGATTCGCGATCGGGTCTTCTTCACCCAGGGCGAAGGCAAGATCATGGATTGCCTGGCGCGCATGTCGATCGGATGTTTGACGTCGATCAGTGAAGGCTTTTCCAACGCCATCATGGAATATATGGCGGCGGGTCTGCCGGCAGTCGCCATCGATGTCGGCGGCAATCGCGACGCGATTATCGACGGCGAAACCGGCTACCTCGTC
Source organism: uncultured Acidobacteriaceae bacterium (assembly GCA_963805985.1). Lineage (GTDB taxonomy): Bacteria > Acidobacteriota > Terriglobia > Terriglobales > Acidobacteriaceae > Bog-257. The sequence goes on from CAWDWG010000001.1 coordinate 87,433, forward strand.
AAAGAGCGATCTCCAGAAGCCTTCGCCAATCCGCTTATCGAACTCCTGCGCAATGAGGAACTACGCGCCGGCATGGGCGAAAAAGGCTTCCACCGCTGCGTTGAGAATTTCGAAGTCGGAAAAACCATCAGACAACTGGAAGCATTCTACGAGTCGCTTGTCGCGTCGCGGTAGAGCGGCGCTTTAGCGCCGCGTCAGGTCACGCCTTAACGTCGCGGTAGACACCGCGTCAGGCCGCTATTTCTCAGAGCGAGCCGGCTTTTGGCCGGCTGCTGGAAGGTCGTTCCGCGAGCGTTTTGTAACAGGGCACGACTTTAAGTCGTGCCGACAGCCGTCTATTTCCTCGCCAGAGCCGGCTTCACCCGGCGACAGTCCTGTCGTCCGCTTAAAGCTGACTCCTGATTGAATCAGCAAATCTCTTGCGCTGACAAAACGCCGCAACAGTGCGACAATTTCCCGAAGTCTACACACATCAGACCTTCTTTCGAGGTCACGCCGTGCAGCCAGATGTCCGCGGAGAACGTATGGAAAAGATCAAGATCGAACAGCACACCTTTGGCGGCGTGCTGTGGTTTGTTGGCTGGCTTTTCACGATTGGCTTTCTGCACCTGGATTTCATCAAGGGCCTCTTCGGAATCGTTCTCTGGCCATACTTCCTCGGCGTGCACTTTCACAATCTCCTGCATTAGTAACACCGCAATGAATTTTGAATCGAGGTTCCTGTAGCATGGCCGCCGTGAAGAAAGGGACAGCTCGCAAGCCCAAACCCAGCGCCAAGAGCACAGGTGCGCCGCAAACTGTCGACGAGTACCTGGCGCAAATTCACGAACCAGCACGCACCACGTTAAGCAAGATTCGGGCGACGATTCGCGCGGTCGTGCCCCCGGAAACAACCGAGGTCCTGAGCTATCGCATTCCGGCTTTCAAATACAAAGGCGTCCTCGTGTGGTACGCGGCATTCTCGAACCACTGCAGTTTTTTCCCGACCAACGCGGTGATCGAGGCGTTCAAAGACCAGCTGAAGAACTACACGATTTCGAAAGGCACGATTCAGTTTCCCGTGGATAAACCGCCGCCGGCCGCGCTGGTCAAGAAGATGATCAAGATGCGACTCGCCCAGATCAATGCGACTGAAAGCCCGCTGTAACATCCAATCATCATGTTCGAAACGAAAGCTTACGCAGCGCAATCTCCTACATCCGCTCTTGCTCCTTTTTCCTTCAACCGCCGCGATCCTCGTCCCAATGATGTGCAGATCGATATCCAATACTGCGGCGTCTGTCATTCCGACCTTCATACCGCGCGCAACGAGTGGGAGGGGTTTCTGCCTACCGTCTATCCGGCTGTTCCCGGCCATGAGATCGTGGGCCGCGTGGCCAAAGCTGGCAAAGATGTTCGCAAATATAAAGAGGGCGATCTGGTCGCCGTCGGCTGCCTGGTGGACTCCTGCCGCAAGTGCGAAAGCTGTAAGGCCGGGCTGGAGAACTATTGCGAGGTCGAGTCGGTCTTCACCTATAACAGCCCCGACAAGCACACCGGCGGCGTGACCTACGGCGGATATTCGAAGCAGATCGTGGTCGATGAAAATTATGTGCTGAAGGTTCCTGCGAATCTTGACCTGGCAGGAGTGGCGCCGCTGCTATGCGCCGGCATCACCACGTATTCACCGCTGCGCCACTGGAAGGTTGGCAAAGGCCAGAAGGTCGGCGTCGTCGGACTCGGCGGGCTGGGACACATGGGTGTGAAGCTGGCAAGCGCTTTTGGCGCCGAGGTCACGCTGTTCACGACCTCGCCGAACAAGAAGGACGACGCCCTACGACTGGGCGCGCAGCATGTGGTTATCTCCAAGGACCAGGCGGAGATGGAGAAGCACCTGCGCAGTTTCGACTTGATCCTCGACACAGTGTCCGGCGACCATGACCTCAACGCCTACTTGAGTCTGCTGAAGCGCGATGGCTCAATGGTATTGGTGGGCGCACCGGAGAAGCCGGCGCCGATCGCGGCTTTCAATCTCATCATGGCGCGGCGTTCGCTCGCCGGATCGGGCATCGGCGGCATTCCCGAAACGCAAGAGATGCTGGACTTCTGCGGCGAGCACGGCATCACCGCCGATATCGAAATGATTCCGATCCAGAAGATCAACGAAGCCTATGAGCGCCTGCTGAAGAGCGACGTGAAATACCGCTTTGTGATCGATATGGCGTCGCTGGGGTAGGAAGGCTGATCACCACAGAGGCACAGAGAAGCAAGCGCAGGTTCGGCCGCGGCGATACAAAGGCAGATTTGAAATCTCTGTGGCTCTGTGGTTATTCGATCCGAGTTACTTCGCTTCCACCGGCTCCGCTTCCAGCTTCTGACGGTTCTGCTTCAGCCGTTCTTTCTCGACCACGAAATTTCCCAGGAACAGCATGTCCATCTCGCTGCGATAAAACGTGCTGAAAGCATTGGCGGGAGTGTTGACGATCGGCTCGCCCTTCAGGTTGAACGAGGTGTTGAGGATCGCCGGAACGCCCGTCGCCTGCGCGAATCGCTCGATGAGCCCGTGGTATCGAGGACTGGCGTCCTCAAAAACCGTCTGCAGGCGGCCCGTGCCGTCGACGTGCGTGATCGCCGGCAGCACATCGTACTTCGACTTCCGCACCGGCACGACGTACAGCATGTAACGCGCGGGATATTGCTCCATCGCATTCGGAATCTCGAAGAACTCTTCCGTGCGCTCGGCCAGCACCGACGGCGCAAACGGGCGATAGGGTTCGCGGAATTTGATCTTGGTGTTGACGATATCCTTCATGTGCGGATTGCGGGCGTCGGCGATGATGCTGCGATTACCCAGCGCGCGCGGTCCCCACTCGAAGCGCCCCTGGAACCATCCGATCACATTGCCCTGCTGGAGCCGCTCTACGGCCAGGTCCAGCAGCTTGTCGTCGTTGCTTAGGTGCTGGAACGGGATGTCGTTCTCTGTCAAGAACTGCTGCACCTCGGCACCCGAGTAGCCCTTGCCCCAATAGGCGTGATCCATGCGGAAGCGCCGGGGATTGCCCAGCAGCATGTTGTCGGCCCACAGAGCCGCACCCAGCGCGCCGCCGCCGTCGCCGGCTGCGGGCTGGATGAAGATGTCCTCGAACGGCGTTTCGCGCAGGATGCGATGATTCGCCACGCTGTTGAGTCCCACTCCGCCGGCGATGCACAGATTCTTCAGGCCGGTCTCTTTGTGGAGCTGGCGCGCCATAGTGATCAGCACTTCTTCGGTCACCTGCTGGATGCTGGCGGCGATGTCGGCATAGTGCTGATTCAGCTTGCACAGTTCGTGAAAGTTCGATGGCGCTTCGCCGAAGTACTCCGGGAATCCCGAGTCTTCTGTGAAGAACAGCTGCTTGGGCGCCCGCGGCGCGCCGAATAACTGCTCGAACTTCTTATTGAACGTCCGCGTGGTCGAGTGCTGGAAGCAGAAGTAATCCATGTCCAGCGAGAACGAGCCGTCCGCTTCCTGCCGTATGACCTTCCAAACCTTGTCGACGTAGCGCGGCTGCCCGTAGGGCGCCATGCCCATGACTTTGTATTCGCCCTCGTTCACTTCGAAACCGAGGAACGCGGTGAAGGCGCTGTACAGCAGTCCCAGCGAATGTGGGAACAGCATCTGCTTCTTGATTTCGATCTGATTGCCTTTGCCGACGCCCCAGGTTCCCGTCACCCACTCGCCGACGCCGTCGACCGTGAGCACCGCAGCCTCCTCAAACGGGGAGCACAAAAACGCGCTGGCGGCGTGCGACATGTGATGTTCGCAGTACAAAATCTTTTCCGTCGGAATTCCCAGCTCGGCCGAAATCTTGGACCCCACCCACAGCTTGTCGATCATCCAGGTGATCATCGATTCGCGAAAAACCTTGTACGACTGCGGGTAGGTCTGCAGCACGCTCATCAGGATGCGGTCGAACTTGCGGAACGGCTTTTCGTAGAAGACGACGTAATCCAGATCGCCGGCCTGCAATCCGGCGCTTTCCAGGCAGAACTTGATCGCGAGTTCCGGAAAATTAAAATCGTGCTTGATGCGGCTGAAGCGCTCTTCTTCCGAGGCGGCAATAAGAATGCCATCCTGCAATATCGCGGCGGCAGCGTCGTGGTAATAACAGGAGATTCCCAGGATATTCATGTCAGCCTTGGCGTCGCGCCTCTTCCAGCGTATTGGGGATGGGCGGATGATCGAACCATTTCTCGGGGCGTTTCTTCATGTGCATGGAATCGGAGAAGGCGCGCACGACCAATCCGAAAGGCAGGATCAGCACGTAATAAATCACCGTCAGGAGAACGCGGGCCTGGAAGTCTCCAATTGCATGTCCAATCTTCTTCCAGCGCGCCGAGATCTTCGCGCGAAGGCTGGCGGGCAGGACAAACCACACCACCACGGCGAGGACGATGACGGCCAGGATGGTCCGCCAATGCAATAGAATGAAATGACGCAACATCGTGTGTCTTTTCCTAGAAGAACGTGTAGATGAACGGCGCGATGGCGGAGCTCTGAGCCAGAATCAGCAGCACCGCAAACACGGCCAGCGTGATCAGAATGGGTGTCAGCCACCACCGCTTATTGCTCCAGAAAAACGAGAACAGCTGTCCGGCGGTACTGAAACGCTGACCCGTCGTCCTCACGAAACCCATATCGCTCTCCCCAACATTGGCAGACTGGTGCGCAGACCAGAAGGGGTCTGTAGCTGCGCAAAAGACCGTGCTTGATTGTACCGTAGAATGTAACGTTTGAGGCAAGCAGGAACTGCAGAAGCCCTCCCCAGTGCCCTATAATGGAACGTTGTCCCCTCCGTTCTCATCCATATTAGTAAGGGGTATTGATGGCCACAACTGAGTTTGCTGTGCATGGCTCCGATCAAGGCGCCGTGCGCGAACCTGTCATTAATAATTTCAGCATCCAGGTCGCAACCGTAAACGGATCCGGCTCGCAGAGCGCGAACACGGTCCTGCTGCGCACCATATTTCAGATGGGCGTGCCCGTTTCCGGCAAGAATATGTTCCCCTCGAACATTGCCGGGCTGCCTACCTGGTACACCATCCGCGCCAGCAAGAAAGGCTACATTGCGCGCAAGAAAGAAATCGATTTCCTGATCGCGATGAATCCGGAGACGGCCCGCGAAGACGTGCTATCGCTGGCGCCGGGCGCGGTTGCCCTCTATGACGAGCCGCTGAAGCTCAACGAACTGCGCTCCGACCTGGTCTTCTATCCCGTTCCGTACGACAAGATCACTGCGGCCGTGTGCCCGGAATCGAAGCTGCGCAAGCTGGTACGGAACATGGTGTACGTCGGGGTGGTGGCCAAGCTGCTCAACCTCGACATGGCAGAAGTCGAGAAGGCGCTGCGCCGGCAGTTCGCCAAGAAAGTCAAAGCTGCGGATTTGAACTGGAACGCCGCCAGGGCCGGCTACGATTACGCGGCGACATCGCTGACCAAAGCTGACCCGTTCCTGATGGAGCGCATGAACGAGAATGCCGGAAAGATCATCGTCGATGGCAACTCCGCGGCGGCCATGGGCGCGATGTTTGCCGGAGTGACGGTCGTGACGTGGTATCCGATCACACCTTCGTCCTCGCTGGTCGAAAGCCTGATTGACTACATGAAGGCCTATCGCGTCGGGCCAGACGGCAAGGCGACATTCGCGATTGTCCAGGCCGAAGACGAATTGGCTGCCATCGGCATGGTCCTGGGCGCGGGTTGGGCGGGAGCGCGCTCAATGACTGCGACCGCCGGGCCGGGCATTTCGCTGATGTCGGAGTTTGCCGGCCTCGGTTATTACGTCGAGATTCCAGGCGTGATCTGGGACATCCAGCGCGTGGGGCCGTCCACGGGATTGCCGACGCGCACGGCGCAAGGCGATATTTCTTTCGTCGCACGGCTTTCGCACGGCGACACGAAGCATCCCATGCTGCTTCCCAGCACGCCGGCGGAATGTTTCTTGATGGCTGGTGACGCCTTCGATCTCGCAGAGCAATTGCAAACGCCGGTGTTCGTCCTGTCGGATCTCGATCTTGGCATGAACAACTGGATGTCGGAGCCGTTCCAGTATCCCGATAAGCCGCAGAGGCGCGGCAAGGTTCTATCGGCGGAGGATCTCGACCGGCTGGGCGGATTCGCGCGTTACAAGGACGTGGATGGCGATGCCATCCCGTACCGTACCTTGCCGGGAACGGGCCATTCCGCAGCCGCATGGTTTGCCCGCGGCAGTGGCCATAACGAGAAGGCGCAATACAGCGAGCGTGCCGACGATTACGCCAACAACATGGATCGGCTGGCGCGGAAGTTCGAAACTGCGCGGACGCTGGTTCCGCGGCCGGAGTTGGTTCGCAACGAAGGCAACGAGATTGGGATTATCGCCTATGGCACGTCGCATCACGCGCTGGTCGAGACCCTCGATCAGTTGCAAACGGAGTACGGCGTGAAGGCCGATTATCTGCGGCTGCGCGCCTATCCCTTCACCCGCGAGATTCATGAATTCATCGCCGTGCACAAGCGGGTTTACGTCGTCGATCAGAATCGCGACGGACAGATGATGGAGCTATTGAAACTCGATCTCGCGGTCGCAGACATCGCCAGACTACGCAGCGTGCGCCACTACAACGGACTGCCGATCGACGCACGCTCCATTACCGACGAAATTATTTCCCAGGAGGGCAAGTAAATGGCAGCCACTGTTACGCCGCCACCGAAAACCAATCGCATTGGCCTGACCGTGCTCGACTACCGCGGCGGCAAGACCACGCTGTGCGCTGGCTGCGGCCACAATGCGATCTCCGAGCGCATCATCGACGCGTTTTACGAGATGGGCATCGCCCCCGAGCGCGTCATTAAGCTGTCGGGCATCGGCTGCTCGTCGAAAACACCGGCCTATTTCATGGGCCGTTCGCACAGCTTCAACTCCGTGCATGGGCGCATGCCCTCGGTAGCCACGGGGGCAGTGCTGGCAAATTCCAGAGTGGTGGCAATTGGCGTCAGCGGCGACGGAGATACCGCATCGATCGGCATGGGCCAGTTCGTTCACCTGATGCGGCGCAATCTGCCGATTGTCTACATCATCGAAGACAACGGCGTCTACGGACTGACCAAGGGACAGTTCTCGGCGACAGCTGATCTTGGCTCGAAGCTGAAGACCGGCGTGATTAACGATCTGCCGCCAATCGACACCTGCGCGCTGGCGATCATGCTGGGAGCGACCTTCGTCGGACGCTCGTTCTCCGGCGACAAGAAGCAGCTGCATACCATGTTGAAGGCAGCGCTGGCGCATCGTGGCACGGTAATGCTGGATGTGATCTCGCCATGCACGACTTTCAACGACCACGAAGGCTCTACCAAATCGTATAAATTCGTAAAGGATCACGAAGAACCGCTGCACGAAATGGACTTCGTACCGCATTTCCACGATATCGCCGTGGATTACGAAGAGGGCAGCAGCCTCAACGTCACCATGCACGACGGCTCGTCGCTGCGGCTGCGCAAGCTGGAGCACGATTACGATCCCACTGACAAAGTCGGAGCCGTGAAGCAGCTGATTGAATCGCACGACGCCGATGAAGTGCTGACCGGCGTGCTGTATGTGAACACCACGGCGCCGAACTTCATCGACATGATCAATATGACGGAGCGGCCGCTGGCGACGCTGCCGGAGAGCGTGACGCGTCCTTCGCGCGAGGCGCTGGAAGAGTGCATGGAGGAGTTGCGGTAAGAGAGCGGCACTTAGCGATCAGCAATTGGCAATTTAGCAATCGGCAATTGGGAACTAGAGGCTATCCGGTAAATTTGGTTTGTATCAGGGCACGACTTCAGGCGTGCCGAAAGGTTGCAATAAGAAACCGGGCTTTAGCCCCTGCACTACCTTGATCGCTCCGCGCGGCGCCGTGTAACCTGAAGCCGCACTGCTGACAGCTGACAGCCTTTCTTGGGAAGGAACGCGTTTGGAACTCGGCGCAGCGCAGTCTTCACAGGCTGATCCTCCTCCACAGCAGAACCTGCAGACGCGCCCACCGCGCATCTTGCTTCTGCTGTTCTCGTTCGCGATCTGCCTGGTTCTTTTCCTGCTACTCGACGCCGCTTACAGCGCATTCGTCGTGCGCTCTCGTCCGGACACCAGCGCTCAGGGGACCTGCTTCAAATCCGATCCGGTGCGACATCATTCGCTGCAAGCGGATTGCTCCTGCGAGCGGCACTGGGGCGCGAATTCCTATCCCTTCACGACCAACAACCTTGGTTTTCGCGACCAGACGGTGCGGCAGGTTCCGCTCAGCACTCCGCAGCCACGGATTCTGCTGCTGGGAGATTCCTTCACCGAAGGCATGAGCGCGTGGGCTGATACCTACGTCGGCCAGATCGCCGCACGATTTCCGCAATACGACTTTCTCAACGGCGGTGTCGAGAGCTATGCTCCGTCGAATTACCTCAACGTCGCGCGGGAGCTGATCGAGAAAGGCGTGAAGTTCGATGAAGTCATCGTCTTCATCGACATGTCGGATGCGCAGGATGAGGCGGCGTTTTATCAGGACAAGAATCCGATGGGCGCGGTCGAAGGCCCGGCACAGATCGTTCATAATGGCGGATTGTGGACGAATCTGCGAGAATTCATCACGCAGCATCTGCTCATCACCAACAGCATTGTTAGTTACTGCGAGCGGCTCGCAGTGAAGCGCGGCATCTACTCCCTCAATGTGGGACATGGGCCGTTGTTCGATCTGGAGCGGTCGGCGTGGACGTATCGCCCCGTCTCCGATAGCGAGCCCTATGAGATCGGATACGCGCCTCTGGGCCTCGAAGCGGGACTGCGCAAGGAAGAAACGAAGATGACTGCGCTATGGAAAGAACTGCAGCAACGCGGCATTCCCGTCAGCGTGGTGGTATACCCCTGGCCGGCGCAGATTGCTCACGACAAGGTTGAGTCGCGACAGGTGACGATGTGGCGTGATTGGTGTAACGGCAAGTGCAAACGCTTCATTACGGTTTTTCCTGAATTCTTCGCCGTAAAGAATGCCTGCCCTTCCAGCGAGGCGGGATGCTGGTATATGCAGGACTTCATCTTCGGCGATGAACACTATTCGCGCGCGGGAAATGCGATCGTGGCCGATGCGGTGGCAACGAGCCTGGACGCAGAACCGCCGAAGAAAGTTCAGTAGCTCTAATAGAGATACTTACGCCGGCGCGCTCTCTATCGCGAAGTACTGCGCCATATTGCGAAACTTGTCGTAGCGGGCTTGCAGCAACTGATCCACCGGTAGCTTCTCCAGGACAGACAAGTGCTTCTCGATCGCATCCGCGACCGCGTTGGCTGCGGCATCATAATCGTGCTGCGCGCCACCGGGCGGCTCGGGAATCACGTCGTCGCAGATACCGAATTCCAGATTGTCCTTGGCGGTGATGCGCAACGCCTGAGCGGCAACGTCTTTCTTACTGGAGTCGCGCCACATGATTGAGGCGCAACCTTCGGGCGAAATCACCGAGTAGATGCTGTTTTCCATCATCAGCACGCGATCGGCAACGGCAATCGCCAGCGCTCCTCCGCTGCCGCCTTCGCCGGTGATGATCGCGATGAATGGAACTTGCAGCCGCGCCATCTCGCGCAGGTTGTGAGCAATCGCTTCGGCCTGCCCGCGCTCTTCCGCGCCCAGTCCGGGATACGCGCCCACGACGTCGATGAGCGAGATGATCGGGCGTCGCCACTTCTCGGCAAATTTCATCGCCCGTAGCGCTTTGCGATAGCCCTCGGGATTGGGTTGGCCAAAGTTGCGATGGACGCGCTGCTTGGTGTCGCGCCCCTTCTGCGTGCCCAGCACCAGCACTTCCCTGCCGCCGCGCAGTCGAGCCATGCCGCAAATCATCGCAGCATCGTCACCAAAAGCACGGTCGCCATGAATTTCGCTGAAGTCGGGGAAGATGCGCTCGATGTAATCGAGCGGATACGGCCGGTTGGGATGGCGGGCCAGCTCCGTGCGCTCCCATGCCGTCAGTTCACCCGACATCTGCCGCTTGAGCGATTCGACGCGCTCGTGCAGTGCCATCAACTGCTTCTGCGCTTCCTGATTGTTACCGGCAGCAGCGTGCAGTTGCTGAATCTGTTCTTCAATTCGTTTGAGTTCTTCTTGCGCTTTGGAAGCAGCTTCCATATTGGGGTCGTTTTGCTTGTTCGCGGCCCGGTACATCGCCTCCGCCGCGTAGATCCAGAAGTCCAAGGCCGACAGCATTCCGGATTGCGCCGGCGTAAGTTGGGTTTCCTCGGCCACAATGGTTCTGTCGGCGAAAGAGCGGGTTGATTTCACCACGGAGGCACGGGGGACACGGAGTCAAGACTGAAAGGACTAAAAACTCCGCGCTCTCGGTGCCTCCGTGGTGAGGAAATTCTGACAACTCGTCTCAATCGAGGACGCGCACGCTCCCACGTCCGCACAGCTCTTCGACGCGGCTGATGAATGCCCGGTCCGGCAAAACATTATAGCCCTCCGCCTCCATCACCACCGTAAAGTCGCCTTTGCGCTCCAGATCGAAGAGCACGCGTGCTTCGCCTTTCCGCTCGCTACAGAGCGTCTGCAAATCGTCAATCGTGGCCGCAGATGCGCTTTCCAGCGGCACCTTGATCCGTAGATGCGTGGGCAACTTTGGCTTCGCGTCTTCCAACGGCGTGATGTCGCCGATCATGACCTTAGGATTCGAGCCTTCCTCCACGCGCACGCCGCCTTTGACCAGCACCGGTACAGTCAGCTTCAGCCGATCGGCGAGCCGGCGATAGGGTTCAGCAAAACACAGCACATCGACCGAGCCATTCATGTCTTCAAGCTGTCCCTGCGCGTAAAGGTCGCCCTTCTTTGACTTCGCGACGCGGATGCCTTTGAGGATGCCGCCAATCAGAACTTCATCCCTTCCGGTGGAAGACTTCAGATCGCAGACTTCAGTTGTCGAGAGCGCGTGGAAGTCGGCCAGCTTGTCCTGATATTTCTCCAGCGGATGTCCGGTAATGAAGAAGCCGAGGATCTCCTTCTCAAAGCCGAGGCGCTGGTGCTCGTCCCAGTCGGGCGTGTTGGGCAGCGGCTTCTCGGTTGCATGATTGTCTTCGTCCTGCTGGAAGACACCAAACAGGCCGTGCTGGCCCAGTTCTGCGTCCTTCTGCATCTTCTGCGCGTGGTCCATCGCGTTGTCGACCACGGCCATGAGCTGCGCGCGGCGCCCCAGCTGATCCATCGCGCCGCTCTTGATCAGCGACTCGACGACGCGCTTGTTGAGCAGATGCAGATCGACCTTCTCGCAGAACTGGTAGAAGGAGCGGAATGCGCCATCTTTCTTGCGCCCAGCAACGATCGATTCAATCGCGTTGTGGCCAACATTCTTCACCGCCGCCAGGCCAAAGCGAATCGCCTCGCCGTGCGGCGTGAAGTAGGCGTCGCTGACGTTGATATCGGGCGGCTCGACGGCAATGCCCATTTCGCGGCACTCATTGATGTACTTGACGACATCGTCGGTGCTGCCGGAAACCGACGTCAGCAGCGCGGCCATGAACTCGACCGGATAATGCGTCTTGAGATACGCGGTCTGATAGGCGAGCAGCGCATACGCGGCCGCGTGCGATTTGTTGAAGCCATAACCGGCGAACTGCTCCATCAGGTCGAAGAGCTTCTCAACTTTCTTCTGCGGGAACCCGCGCTCGCTGGCGCCGCGCGCGAAACGCTCGCGCTGCTTGGCCATGGCCTCAGGATCTTTCTTGCCCATGGCGCGGCGCAACAAATCGGCCTCACCGAGCGAGTAACCCGCCAGCCGGTTGGCGATCTGCATCACTTGCTCCTGATAGAGAATGACTCCCAACGTCTCTTTCAGGATCGGCTCCAACTCGGGCAGTTCGTACTCGATTTTTCTGCGTCCCCACTTGCGCTCGATGAAGTCTTCGATCATGCCGCCCTGGATGGGGCCGGGACGATAGAGCGCGTTCAGAGCGGTGAGGTCTTCGACAACGGTGGGCTTGTAGCGGCGCAGCACGTCGCGCATGCCATGCGATTCAAACTGGAAGACGCCTGACGTCAATCCAGTGTGGAAGACTTTTTCGTAGGTCACCTGATCGTCGAGCGCGAGCTTCTCCAGATCGATGCGATGGTTGCGCGTCTGCTCAATCAGTCGCAGAGCGCCATCAATGATGGTGAGAGTAGTGAGTCCAAGGAAATCCATCTTCAGCAGGCCCAGCTTTTCGACCGCCTTCATGTCATAGGCGGTCACGATTTCCTCGTTCTTGGTGCGATGCAGCGGCACTAGCTCGGTGAGCGGCTGCGGCGCGATGACCACACCTGCCGCATGCACGCCAGCGTTGCGCACCAGACCTTCGAGCTTCTTGGCCGTATCGATCAGCTCTTTGGTCTGCGGCTCATTTTCATAAGCGCTCGCCAGCGCGGGGGAGTCTTTTAGCGCCTGATCGATGGAGATATTCAGCGTCTGCGGCACCATCTTCACGATGCGATCGACTTCCGCGTACGGGATGTCCATGGCGCGACCGGAATCCTTCATCGCCGCCTTGGTAGCCATGGTGCCGAAGGTGATGATCTGCGCCACCTGATCGCGGCCGTACTTCTGTGTAACGTATTCGATGACCTCGCCGCGGCGATTCATGCAGAAGTCGATATCAATATCGGGCATGCTGATGCGCTCTGGATTGAGGAAGCGCTCGAACAGCAGCTCGTTCTCCAGCGGATCGATATCGGTGATGGAGAGCGCGTAGGCCACGAGTGATCCGGCAGCCGAGCCGCGGCCCGGACCGACGGGAATGTTGCGTTCCTTGGCGTAGCGGATGAAATCCCAGACGATGAGGAAGTATCCGGAGAACTGCATCTGGCGGATGATTCCGATTTCGCGCGTTAGGCGCTTATCGTAATCGTCGAGCGAGTGTTTTAGCCGGCCCATCGTTTGTAGTTCGCGGAGGATGTTCAGCCGCTTGGCGAAGCCTTCGCGCGTGACGTGTTCGAAATAATCCGGCAGTGTGTAGCCATCGGGGACGACGAACTGGGGGAACGGATCGTGGACCTTCTCCAGGCGGATATTGCAACGCTCGGCGATCTCCATCGTGCGGGCGAGCACGCGCTCGTAGCCGTGGAAGACCTTTGCCATCTCTTCGGCGGTCTTCACGAAGAACTGATTGCCGTGGAACTTCAGCCGATTGGTGTCGTTGATCGACTTGCCGGTCTGGATGCAGACCATCACGTCCTGGGCGTGCGCGTCGTCTTCGCAGAGGTAGTGGCTGTCGTTGGTCGCGACCAGCGGCAGGCCGAGGTCCTGCTCCAGTTTGAGCAGGTTCGACTGAATGCGCTGCTCGTCGGGAACGCCCTGGTCCTGGATCTCCAGATAGAAATTGCCTTTGCCGAAGATGTCCGTATAGGTTGAGGCGGCTTCGCGCGCCCGCTCGTACTTGCCCTCGACCAGGTTCTCGGCGACCTCGCCCTTCAGGCATGCGGAAAGAGCGATTAGTCCCTGCGAATGTTCGGCGAGAAATTTCTTGCTGACGCGCGGCTTGTAGTAGAAGCCGTGCAGCGAAGCTTCGGAAACGATCTTCACCAGGTTGCGATAACCGAGGTCATTTTCGGCCAGCACGATGAGGTGGTTGTAACTGTCGCCCTCGGGTGAGGCGCGATGGTCGTCCTTCTTGCAGATATACAACTCGCAACCGAGGATCGGCTTTACACCCACATCTTTAGCAGCATTGACGAAGTTCACCGCGCCAAAGATGTTGCCGTGGTCGGTCATGGCGACGGCGGGCATGCCGAGTTCCTTCACGCGTCCGACCAGGCGCTCGATCTCGCAGGCGCCGTCGAGCATGGAGTAGTCGGTGTGAAGATGGAGATGGACGAATTCGGGTTGTGACATCGCTACTTCTATTTTATGCGCTCAAGGCGTGCGATGCGGTCTGTGGAAGAGGTGGAAAAGAGGGCAGAAATCACGGTAGCGCACGGGCGTTGGCGAAGCAGCGGCGGGCTCAGCCAGCTAAAGCCGGTTGGCCTTGTAAATATAATTGCACCGTCGAATCGGTGTTCCACCCGAGTTGCGCGGATAAATCAGAATTCGCGACCGCCGGTATGAACCACACACTGCTGCTTACGCTCGTGGGAGTTGTCGCCGGATCCATCGCTGCCATCTCGGGCTTCGGTATTGGCAGCATTCTGACACCGCTGCTCGCCGCGTCGGTCGGGACGAAGCTGGCCGTCGCGATCGTCTCGATTCCTCACTTCATCGGGACAGCGCTGCGCTTCGCTGTGATTCGCGAGCACGTCGACCGGCACGTGTTGTGGAGCTTCGGCATCACCAGTGCCGCCGGCGGACTTGTCGGCGCGCTGCTGCACATCTGGCTGCGCAGCGCGGTGCTGGGTTATGTGCTGGGGGTACTGCTGGTGTTCGCGGGAGTCATGGGCATCACGGGGTTGGCGGCGCGAATGCGATTTGGCAAGCGCACGGGTTGGGTCGCCGGAGCGCTCTCGGGGATGTTCGGGGGACTGGTCGGCAACCAGGGCGGGATTCGCTCGGCGGCGCTGCAGGGATTCGGGCTGCAACGCGACGCGTTCGTCGCCACGGCGACGGCGATTGCGCTGCTGGTGGATGCATTTCGCATGCCGGTGTACGCGGCACTGCAGTGGCGTCAGATTGCGGCGCAGTGGCCGGCGGCGGCGATCGCGACGATTGGCGTAGTTGTGGGGACGCTCTCGGGCAAGTGGATGCTGCGGCGCATTCCGCAGAACGTGTTTCGGATGATCGTCGCGAGCATCATTCTAGTGCTGGGGATTTGGATGCTGGTGCAACCGGGAGCGTGATAGCCAGACTCAGCCTCCTGCGAAGGGCAATCTACGCCAGGACCGCGAGTGAAGTCGTCACAGATGACGACTCCACCCGCGGCAATTTATCCTTCCGCATGGAACGCGGCGCTGAAGCGCCGCACTACCTTCAATCCTATGCCAAAGAATCCCGCTTACATCGCTGCGCATATTCGGCGGGTGCTGCAAGATGGCGCCTCGGCGCCGCACACGGAAGAAGTTCAGCGCTTCTTCAAACACGAGATCAAATCGCGTGGCTGGTATACGGGCGAGTTGCGCAAAGTCGCGGTGCGTTTTCGACGGACGATCCTTACAGAGCACGATTTGCCATATCTGTTGCTGGTTGCGGACGAGTTGTTTCGCGGGCGGGTGTTGGAAGAGAAGGTATTTGCAGTGTTGATGCTGCAGGGCCTGGTTGGCGAGTTCGGCAAGCATGAGTTCAAGATGTTCGAGAGCTGGCTGGATCGCGTCAGCACATGGGCCGATCACGATGGGCTGGTGCACTACCTGCTCGGTCCGATGATCGCGCGCGACGAGTCGCTGTTGACGCGGCCTCCGCGCTGGGCGAAGTCGAAGAACCGTTGGCACCGCCGCGCGGCAGCGGTCAGCCTGATTCACACCACGCGCCAGCATAAGAATTTCGATCACATCCAGCGCATCACCGCGATGCTCTTAGCTGACGAGGATGACATGGTGCAGAAGGGGCTGGGCTGGTTGCTGCGCGAGGCGGCGAAGTTTAATCCGGATATAACGGTGCGATATCTGATGACCATCCGCGAGCGCACGCCGCGACTGGTGCTCCGCACCGCGTGCGAGACGCTGCCGATCGACGTGCGAGAGAGAGTGCTCGATCGGGCGAAGGCGGCCGCGCAGAGTTAGTTCACCACTGAGGACACGGAGCGCACGGAGGAAAGAACTTCTGAATTTTCTTCTGGGTAAGACAACATGGAATTCGCGGGCGCAGAAATTCCCGGTTTTCCGTGCGCTCCGTGCCCTCTGTCGTGAAAACGCCTTTCCCGAGTCTCATTTACAATAGTTCCGCAATGAATCTTCAAGAAATTCAAGCCGCGCTGCGCGACGGCGGCCACCAGTGCTGGCTCTTCTACGATCATCATCATCGCGATCCTATTGCTTACCGCGTACTCGGCCTGCCGGCCAACATGCTGGTCACGCGCCGCTGGTTCTACGTGATTCCGGCACAAGGCGAGCCGGTGAAACTGAATCACCGCATCGAGAGCCATCATCTCGATTCGCTACCCGGCAGCAAGATGGAATACTCGGCGTGGCAGGAGCTTTGGCAAAACCTGGAGACGATGCTCAAGCCGTACAAGCGCGTCACCATGCAGTACTCGCCGAATAATCAGATCCCCTACATCTCGCTGGTCGATGCGGGAACGCTGGAGTTGTTGCGCGGCTTCGGGAAAGAGATCGTCACCTCGGCGAATTTGGTGGCGCGTTTTGAGGCCACGCTCAGCGAAGCCCAGATCGCCTCGCACTTCAAATCCCGCGATAGCGTCGACAAGATCACCGCGGCGTTCTTTCAGGAAGTGGGCCGGCGTGCGCGCAACGGCGGAACGCACGAGTTCGAGATGCAGCAGTGGATCATGGAAGCGTTCAAGCGCGATGGCCTGGAAACGTGCGATCCGCCGAATGTCAGCGTGAACGCGCACAGCGGCGATCCGCATTACGAGCCGAGCGCGGCGAGTTCCGCGCCGATCAAGCAGGGCGACTTCGTTCTGCTCGATATCTGGGCGCGTTGCGCCAACCCGGAAAACTCCGTTTATTACGACATTACGTGGACGGGCGTGGTCGGCACGCCCAGCGACAAGCAACGTGAGATCTTCGACATTGTGCGCGGCGCGCGCGATGTGGGCATCCAGAAGGTGCAGCAAACGCTGGACGCCAAGAAGAAAATTCGCGGCTGGGAAGTTGACCAGGCGGTGCGCGAGTTCATCGACGCGAAGGGCTGGGGCAAGTACTTCATTCATCGCACCGGTCACTCGATCACTAGCGACATCCACGGCAACGGCGCGAATCTTGATAATCTGGAGACCAAAGACGATCGCGAGATCCTGCCCAACACCTGTTTCTCGGTCGAGCCGGGAATTTACCTGCCGGAGTTCGGCGTGCGCAGCGAAGTCAACATGATGGTGCACGGCGGCAAAGGCGAGGTGACCGGCCGGATTCAGAACGAGTTGGTGCTCATCTGATGGCGAACCCGCAAAGCTCAGCAACCATGTCGCGCTCGGGGAAAGACGCAGCGCAGACCAATCCAATGGCGATCATTGCGCCGCTGGCAGGCTGGTTCCTGCCCGGCCTGGGACACTTCATCCAGCGCCGCTGGATTCGCGGCGCGCTGCTGATGGCGTCGGTGTTCGTAATGTTCTTCTTCGGGCTGGGCATGCAGGGCAAGGTGTACTCGTTCAACACCGGAGACCTGCTCGACATTTTGGGATTCATCGGCGATCTGGGCTCGGGGCTGCTGTATTTTGCGGCGCGGGCGATGGATTGGGGCATCGGCAACATTCATCGTGCGGTGGCTGATTACGGAACGAAGTACATCGTGGTCGCCGGGCTCCTGAACATCATCGCCGCAGTCGACGCACACCACATTGCGATCGGGAAAAAGCCGTGATGCCACGATTCGCTTTTCGTTGTCGGCCAGAAGGCTACAAACGTCGGGTTAGCACTTGGCGAAAAGCGAAGAGCGAAAGGCGATAAGCGATTTCTTAACCATGACCTTCGAACTGTCCCATTTCAACGCCGCACTCATCTTCGCGCTCTGCGCGTCGACCGTCTTTGGCATCACCCAGCGCACTACTCCCCGGGACATGTTCCGCTACGGCGCATACTGCTTCACGCTGTTCATCGGCGGAGTGATCGTCGCGGCGTGGGTGATGTGGCTGATCAAGCACTAAGAAGTCAGATGTACTGAATAGACCGACCGGGAAGTTGGCTGTCGATCGACATAAACGACAAAGGACGCAGGCACGTGGCCTATAGCTGCGTCACAGAGACATCGCCGTCCCCACGAGTTCCCTCATTCGGTTTCACATTGCCAACGCAGCCAATCAGTCATTCGTCGCCGACAAGCGAAACAATCAATGGTACGGATAAAAGATAAAGAACAGCAGCGATAGCGCTGAGAGCACCCAGAGACCGGGCTTCAGTTGGTTCGTCCTGCCAGCCACCATTTTGCAAATCGGATAAAGCACAAAACCAGCACAGATGCCGATGGCGATATTAAACGTGAAGGACATGAGAGAAACCACGGCGAAGGCGGGAATGGATTCCGTGTAATCGTCAAAATTGATGTGGACGATGGGCGCGAGCATGAACAACCCAACGATGATGAGCGCCGGCCCGTAAGCTTCGGCGGGAATGGCGGCGACAAAAGGAGCAAAGAACAAGGTAAGCAGAAAGCATGTCCCTGTGACGAATGCCGTAAAGCCGGTCCTGCCGCCCATCTCGATGCCGGTGGCTGATTCGAGGAATGCCCCCGAGGTACTGGTGCCGAGCACCGGAGCGACTGTGGTTGTGATGGCGTCGACCAGCATCGGGCGCTCGATTCCCGGCAGATGGCCATCCTTGTCGAGAAATCCGGCGCGCGCCGAGACGCCGATCAGCGTGCCCATGGTGTCGACAAAGGCCATGATGAACATGGTGAGAACGACGGGAAAAGCCTTCCAGGTGAGAGCTTCGCGAAAATCAAGTTGCCACACGATAGGGCCGACGTTCGGCGGCATACTAACGATGTGCTGAGGCGCTGCCGCAACCCGGGTGACGAAGGCGATACTTGCGGTGACCACTATGCCGAGCAGGATGGCTCCTGGAATTTTGCGAATGAGCAGTATGGCCAACAGAACAACGCCGAACATCGCAATGAGAACGGGCGCCGACGTCAGTTGGCCCGCCTGGACGGGCGCGCCGGGAACGCCGAGTCGAACGATGCCGGTTTCGTTCAGACCGATGAACGTCAGGAATAATCCCATGCCGACAGCGAAGCTGAAGCGCAACGAGGCCGGCACGCCTTCGACGATCCACCGTCGCAGATGCAGGACCGTCATGAGAATAAACAGCACGCCAGCGATGAAAATCGCCGCTAGCGCCGCCTGCCAGCGTATCCCCAGAACTTTGACCACGGTGAATGCGATAAAGGCGTTCTCGCCCATGTAGGGAGCGACTGCGAATGGCCGGTTGGCATAGAACGCCATCAGATAGCAGCCGAACGCCGCTACCAGCGCGGTTGCAACGAAAGACGGCCCTTCGGGAATTCCGGCCGTGGAGAGAATGCCGGGGTTGACCACGACGATGTAGGACATGGTCGTGAAGGTGGTCAGACCGGCGAGCACCTCGCGGGCCAGCGTGGTATTGCGATCGTCAAAAGCGAAAAAGCGCCTGAGCCAGTTCACGGGACGTTCCGGGCCATAGAGCTCGTTCTGAACTGCACGATGAATGATAGCAAGCATGCGCTAAGAAGGCCGGTCAGCGTACGCAAGCAGCGGCAGCGCGTCCTTGCCGACCACATGCCTCTCCCTGAAAGTCCTTCACGGCACTATCCGGGCGCGGACTATAAAATCCCAAGTGGTGCCTGAACTGGAACAACGCGCGACGGGACGGACGGCAGACTTCCAGTTTCGCGACGCCGAGGCGGCCTCCAGGAGTCTCGCGCACATCCGCGAACTGACGGGGCGCAAAGTCTACGATTCGCTATCGGCGTTGCTGCCATCCGCGCCCAATCCCGATGCCGCAGTCAATCAGTTCGAACGGCTGGCAGAGAGCTCCTCGGCTGAGTTGCTCCAACTGCTGGAAAAGCACCCCTCGCTCGTACATTACGCCGCGGTGGTATTTGGTCATAGTCCCTGGCTCGGCGAAACCCTTATCCACAATCCCGATCTCTTCCATAGCTTCACGCGCGAGCGGCGTCTGGATCGCACCCACTCTCGCGAGGAACTGCAGGAAGATTTCGCACGCATGCGATCGCGCTCGTTCGAAACGGATACGGCGGCGCTGCTGGCGCGCTTCAAGCGCCGGGAGTATGTCCGCATCATGCTGCGCGATGTGCTGGCCATCGCGACTCTGGCGGAGACGACAGCGGAGATCTCGGCGCTGGCCGATGGGCTTATCGAAGAAGCGCTACGCGAGGCCGAATCACAGCTACAGCATCGATTTGGAACGGCGCAGAGAGTCGATAACGAAGGACGGGTGGTAGATTCTCGCTTCGCTGTGTTGTCGTTGGGCAAGCTGGGGGGCAACGAGCTGAACTACAGTTCCGACATCGATCTGCTCTTTCTCTACGACGGCGGAATCGAACCGCCGGGCGCTGAGATTTCCAATCGTGAGTACTTTATTCGCTTGGCGCAGCAAACCACCGAGCTCTTGGCGCGTCACACGCGCGAGGGGCCGGTGTTTCGCATCGATCTGCGCCTGCGTCCTCAGGGAAGCGAAGGTTTGCCCGCAGTGTCTCTGCCGCACGCGATTCATTACTACTCTCACATCGCCCACGATTGGGAGTTGCAGGCGATGATTAAGGCGCGGCATTCGGCCGGCGATGTCGGGCTGGCGCGCGAGTTAACACGGGCGCTGCAGCCTTATGTCTATCGGCCAGAGTTGAACTTTGCGGCGATCAAGACAGCGCTGGAGACGCGCGAGAAGATCGGCAGTCATCGCCGCAAGAATCTGTTGAAGCAGGTAGCGCAGACGGGGACGGATGTGAAGGTCGATCGCGGAGGCATTCGCGATATCGAGTTCCTGGTGCAATGCTTGCAGCGGGTGTATGGCGGCGGCGAACCGTGGCTGCGATCCCGGGGCACACTGTTCGCGTTGCAGAAGCTGCATGACAAGGAGCACATCAGCAGTAAGGATTTCCAGAACCTGACCAATGCTTACGAGTTCCTGCGGAATCTGGAGCACCGGCTGCAACTGCAGAATGGACAGCAGACGCACCGGCTACCGCAGTCACGGAACGAGGTGCAGGCATTGGCGCGCAGCCTGACGCGTGAAGGAACCATCCCGCCCACGCCGGAGGAGTTCCTGGCACATGTGCGGCGGCGCATGAGCGCCGTTGCCGAGATTTACCAGCGCGTAATCTATCAGGAACAGAGTCATGATCAGCATGCGGCGAACTTCGAGCTACACCCGGAATTTGCGGCTACGCCGGAGAGCTCCTACAGCCAGATGATGCAGCGCCTGGCGATGGATTCGCCGCGACTGCTGGAGATCGCCGCCCGGGATGATCTTTCGCAACATGCGCGACGCAATCTTGACCGCTTTCTCAGTTCCGCGGGCACGACTTCCGAGCGCTACGGAGCGGTGTTGCGCTCTCCGGAGAACGTAGAACGGGCGCTGACCATCTTCGAGTACAGCGAGTTCCTGACCGACATTCTGGTGCGGCA
Source organism: uncultured Acidobacteriaceae bacterium (assembly GCA_963805985.1). GTDB lineage: Bacteria > Acidobacteriota > Terriglobia > Terriglobales > Acidobacteriaceae > Bog-257. The sequence goes on from CAWDWG010000001.1 coordinate 108,642, forward strand.
TCCGGGAGAGGTTTCGTTGCTCGCGCAGATCGAAGAGCGAAGTAGTTCCGGAGCTCCAGACCTATTTTCGGAGATTTTGAAAACTGGGGGCGGGCCGGCGGATGATCCCGTGTTCGCCTATTTGGCGAAGGAAAAGATCGAGCGATCCGAGGCCATGTCAATTCTGCGCGGGCATTATCGAAGACGCGTGTTTTTGTCGGGAGCGGTGGATCTGTTTCAGCTACGCGACGTGTTCGACTCCCTGGCCGATAACACTTCAGCTGCCGATGCAGCGATGCAGGCGGCGCTGGAGTTCGCTGGCCCGGGCGCGCGCGTCGCGGTGATGGGATTGGGCCGCCTCGGCGCGCGAGAGTTCGATTTGCTGTCTGACGGTGATGTGCTGTTCGTGTGCGACGAACACGACGATGGTCTGAAAACGCTGCGCACCGCCGAGCGCTTCATGGAAGCGCTAACCGCTTATACGCGCGACGGGACGGTGTTTCCTGTCGATGCCCGCTTGCGTCCGCATGGCCGGGAGGGTGAGTTGATTGTGACGCCAACACAGCTGGCTTCCTATTTTCGCGGCGAAGCCAAACCGTGGGAGGCGCTGACTTATCTGAAGCTGCGGTATGTGGCGGGAGATGTCGAGGTAGCGGATCGCACGCTGCGAGCCGTACAGGACGGAATCTGGGCAATGGCAAAGCGGTCGGAGTTCGATGCTGAACTGGCGGAGGTGCGCGAGCGACTGGAACGTAGCGAAGGCTCGCAGAACTTCAAATCCGGCGCAGGAGGAATCTACGATCTGGATTATCTTGCGGGAGGGTTGCAGGCGCAGCATCAGGTCTGGCTGGCGGGGAGTTTGCGAGACCGGTTACAGCTGCTGCGGGATCACGAACTGCTCGGCAGTGAGGAACATCAGCAACTGAGCTCGGGCGCGCATTTTCTGCGAACCATAGAGCATGTAACGCGGCTGGTGACAGGTCGGGCGCGGAAATGGCTGCCGGTGGCCGAGCATCCGCGCCGTGCGGTGCAGAAGCTGCTGTGGAAGATGCTGGGGGCCGACGACAGCTTCGATCCGGAGATGCGACTGCTGGAGGTGCTGCAAGAGACTCGGGAGATCTATCGCGGGCATTTGCAGGAGTAAAGTCTTCCTCCCGGGTCTCGAACGACGCGAGACCCAATCACCCGCGCCGGCGACCTTCGTCACCGGCGTACGTGACTCACACCAATGTGTGACGCGTGAACATGGGTTTCCATTGAACCTCACATCCAGCGGTGATAACGTAATTGAGGTTGGGATATGGTTGTGAGCGCTTCCAATGCGGACGCGGCAGATGTAAGCCGAGCATGATACACCCGTCGCTGTCATCATACTGACTCAGCGTTTTGCCGGTCATGCGCGTGCTTCCTCCTCCCGACTCGGCTGTCGACAGCCTGGGTTGATTTCTATTCATACTTTGCGAGGTGCCTAGTGGCAGCTTCTTTCAACGGAATTCCTTTGCCCTCTGGCGGGAGCAAAATTACCTACGACGGGAAGTTCATCATTCCCGACAACCCCATCATTCCCTTCATCGAAGGCGACGGTACCGGACGCGACATCTGGAAGGCATCGGTACGCGTGTTCGATGCCGCCGTGGAAATCGCTTACGGCGGCAAGCGCCGTGTCTCGTGGTACGAGGTCTTCGCCGGCGAGAAGGCGATGGACCGCTTTAAGACGTGGCTGCCGGATGACACGGTAGCGGCGTTTCGTGACCTGCGTATCGGCATCAAAGGACCCTTGACGACGCCGGTAGGCGGCGGCATTCGTTCGCTGAATGTCGCGTTGCGGCAGATTCTGGATCTCTACGCCTGCGTGCGGCCGGTGAAGTACTACAAGGGTATCCCCTCACCGGTGAAGCATCCGGAGCGTATGCACATGGTGATCTACCGCGAGAACACGGAAGACGTTTACGCCGGGATCGAGTGGAAGCAGGGGACGCCGCAGGCGAAGAAGCTGATCGACTTCATCAACAAAGAGATGCTGGCCGGAACCAACAAACGCGTGCGCGAGGATTCGGGCGTCGGCATCAAGCCGATCTCGGTCACCGGTACCAAGCGCCTGGTGCGTATGGCGATCGAATACGCGCTGAAGAATAATCTCAAGTCGGTAACGCTGGTGCACAAGGGCAACATCCAGAAGTTCACCGAGGGCGCCTTCCGCGAGTGGGGTTATGAGCTGGCGACGCAGGAGTTCCGCCAGCAGGTCATCACCGAGCGCGAAAGCTGGATCATCGACAACCTCGATAAGAATCCCGGCCTGACGGTGGAAGAGAACGCGAAGCTGGTGGAACCGGGAATGGAATTCGCGCCGCCGGATTTCCGCGATGTGCTCTACAAGGAAGTGAAGGGCGTGATTGACAGCATCTATTTCTCGCACGGTAACGGCGCGTGGAAGTCGAAGCTGATGATCAACGATCGCATTGCCGACAGCATCTTCCAGCAGATCGTGACGCGCCCCGACGAGTACGCCGTGCTGGCGACGCCGAACCTCAATGGCGACTACATTTCCGATGCAGCAGCGGCGCAAGTTGGTGGATTAGGTATCGCGCCGGGAGCGAACATTGGAGATGGCTACGCGATCTTCGAAGCCACGCACGGCACGGCTCCGAAATATGCTGACCGGGACGTAATCAATCCCGGTTCGGTGATGTTGTCGGGCGTGATGATGTTTGAGTTCATGGGCTGGCATGAAGCGGCCAGGCTCATCGAGGACTCGCTCGAGCAGACCATCCAACAAAAGAAGGTAACGTACGATTTCGAAAGAATGCTGGAAGGCGCGACCAAGGTGGCAACCAGCGAGTTCGCGTCGCACATGATTCAGAACATGTCGCCGGTGGCGGCGTACGCGACGAAGTAATAGCGCAAGGGCGGCGGGACGACTGTCGCCCTCGCGACTCTTTCTTATTTCTTAGCTGTCAGCTATCAGCTTGCAGCCGTCAGCTAAAATGATCGGTTTCTCAAGAGACGCGCCGGCGGCTGCCGCCAGGCGTGTTTCACAAATCTTACTGAGAGCTGGCGGAGGATAGCTGCCAGCCTCTACTGCGAGGACTCATGCGTAAGAAAGTAACAGTGGTTGGTTCAGGAAACGTGGGGGCGACGGCAGCCCACTGGCTGGCGTCGAAAGAGCACGCCGACGTAGTTCTCATCGACATCATTGAGGGCGTCCCACAAGGCAAAGGTCTCGATCTGCTGCAGGCGATGCCGATTGAGAAACGCGACTCCTACGTCCTCGGCACAAACGATTACGCCGATACGGCAAACTCTGACATTGTGGTGATTACGGCCGGCATCCCGCGCAAGCCTGGGATGAGTCGCGACGACCTGCTCAACACCAATTACAAGATCATGAGCGACGTGGTCGGCAAGGCGGTTCAGTATTCGCCGAACTGCATTCTGATCATCGTTTCTAATCCGCTGGATGCGATGGCGCAGGCGGCGTACAAGCAGAGTGGCTTCTCGCGCAATCGCGTGATCGGCATGGCCGGCATTCTGGACTCGTCGCGCTTCCGCGCCTTTATCGCGCGCGAACTGGATGTTTCGGTGGAAAACGTGACCGCATTTGTGCTGGGCGGACACGGCGATACCATGGTTCCCCTGCCGCGATATTCGACGGTCGCGGGCATCCCGATTACCGAACTGATGGACAAGGAAACGATTGATCGCCTGGTGCAGCGCACACGCGACGGCGGCGCGGAGATCGTGAAGCATCTGAAGACCGGGAGCGCTTACTATGCGCCGTCGGCTGCAGTAGCGGAGATGGTGGAAGCGATCCTTAAGGACAAGAAGAAAATTGTTCCTTGCGCGGCTTATCTGGAAGGCGAATACGGCATCAACGGTCTGTTCATCGGCGTGCCGTGCAAGCTGGGATCGAATGGCATCGAGAAGATCATCGAGATTAAGCTGACGCCGGAAGAGCAAGCCGCCCTGCAGAAGAGCGCCGACTCGGTGAAAGAGCTGGTGGGCGTCATTGGGGTGTAGGACGGTTTAGAGCTTCGCAGAATTTCTGGCAATTTGACAGAGTGCCTCGCTCAAGCAGCACAGCTTGAGCGAGGCATTGATGTTTGCGCTCGCGCGGCCTAGGATCCTTCCTTCACGTCGACGCTGGCGATGGTGTTTTCCCACTCGAGCTTCAACGTGGCCGCATTGCCGCCCATCTTATCGAACGAGATGGTAAAGAGCTCCAGCCCTGAGGAGCGCTGCGTAACCTTCATCGGAATCCGCGCCAGATCCTGCCCCTGGCTGTACTCCGTGCCCCATTGTCCCGTCTGCTTGTTGATGATGAGCTGCCAGCTGTTCATGCCGGGCAAGCTGTAGATCGTGTAGCTGCCGGCGGGAACGTTAGTGCCGCCGATGTTGAGGGCGACGTCGGTCTTCAGACTGGTAGCCGCGTTCGCGCCGGTGCGCCAGACCTGATCATAAGGAACGAGCCCGCCGAAGATCTTGCGGTTACGCATGGAAGGACGGCTGTAGTTGATGGTGACGGTCTTGCCGTCGGCGAAGGTCAGGGTCGCCGTGCCCGGAGGGCTGAGCGGCTTCTTCTGCTCCTGCGCGAAGATAAAGGCGGTGAGAACTGCGACAGAGGCTATGGTCAGCATCCATAGGCGGGTTTTCGACATTGCACTCTCCTCGAAGATGTTGCCGTTCCATTATTCACACAGGAGGGGAAGAGAACAAATGCGTTGTGACGAAGGGCTCTTAGCCGTTAGCTCTCAGCTATTAGCTGCCGGAAGGTTCAAAGGGGCAGGAAATTCCTCGAGATAGAGTTCCGTCGCTTCCTTGAGGTTGGCAATTGCCTCGTCGAGGGTTCTGCCTTGACTCACTACCCCAACTTCGGGACATTCGGCGATGTACCAACCTTCTTCGCGGTGAAGCACGGCGGTGTAGGTCTGGATTGACATTTCGACAATCAATGTACCGCAAAAGACAGAGCGGGACAGCTGCTGTCCCGCTCTTAGTGCTCTGCGTTGTGGACGTTCGCTACGCCGTTACGTACTTGCCGGTTTCGAGCACGCGGGCGGCGACCTTCTCCTGCAGCGCGATGACGTTCACCGGCTCGTGCTTGGCGAGGCGGCGAACGATGGCCATCTGGGTGCGCAGCATGTCGCCTTCGGCAACTGCGGCGATGACTTTCTTCGCTGCGGCTTCCAGGTGGGCAAATGCGCCGGCGAGATAGATCTGCGTCATGGCAATGATGAGCGCGGACTTCTCCTCGCCCTGAGCTTCGACACTCTTGCGCGCGCGCAGGACAGCCGAGTCCATGGCGAAGGCTTCAATGACCATGTCGGCGATGGCGCCCATGATCTCCTGCTGATCGGCAAGCTTCTGCATGTACTTTTGCGAAGCCGCCCCGGCGACCAGCATCGCCAGCTTCTTGCCGTTTTCGACCAGCTTGCGCTCGGCAGCCAGCGTGCCTTCGAGTTCCTCGCCTGACGGGCCGGACATGACTTCGTCCATGACCTTCTTGATGGCCGGCAGCAGCGGGAGCTGTCCGCTCATAGCACGCTTTAGCAGCCAGCCGGTGATGATGAGGCGATTGATTTCGTTGGTGCCTTCGAAGATGCGGTTGACGCGCGAGTCGCGATAGGCGCGCTCGGCGGGATACTCTTCGACGAAGCCGTAGCCGCCGTAGATCTGGACGGTCTCGTCAACAACGTGGTCAAGCATCTCCGAGCCCCATACCTTGATGATGGAGCACTCGACCGCGTACTCCTCGATGGCTTTGCGGATCAGTTCCGGATTCTTCTCGATGTCGGCGAGCGCTGTGTCCATCATGCCAACCGTGCGATAAACCATCGCCTCGCCCGTGTAGATGCCGACCGCCATCTGTGCGATCTTCTCGCGGATTAGGCCGAAGTCGGCGATGGACTTGGTGAAAGCCTTGCGCTGCTTGGCATAAGCAATGGCATTCTGCAGCGAGGTGCGCGCGCCGCCGACGCATCCCGCGCCCAGCTTGAAGCGGCCGACGTTGAGGATGTTAAAGGCGATGATGTGGCCTTTGCCCACTTCGCCGAGCACGTTCTCGACCGGAACTTTGCAATCGTTCAGGATGAGCGGCGCGGTTGACGAGCCGCGAATGCCCATCTTCTTCTCTTCATTGCCGACGGAGAAGCCGGGGAAATCCTTCTCGATGAGAAAAGCGGTGAACTTTTCGCCGTCAACTTTGGCGAAGACGGTGAACAGGTCGGCGAAGTGGGCGTTGGTGATCCACATCTTTTCGCCGTTGAGGATGTAGTGCTTACCGTCGGGCGAGAGCACAGCCTTGGTGCGGGAGTTGAGCGCGTCGGAGCCGCTGGTGCTCTCCGAGAGCGCGTAGGCGCCGATCATCTCGGCCGATGCGAGTTTGGGCAGGTATTTTTTCTTCTGCTCTTCGGTGCCGAAGAAGACGAGCGGCAGCGTTCCGATGCCGGCGTGTCCGCCCATCGAGACGACAAAGCTGCCGCACTTGGCCATGCGGTCGGCGATGATGGCGGAGGAAACTTTGTCCATCTCCGAGCCGCCGTATTCGGCGGGCACGTCGGCGTTGGTGAGGCCCATCTCGGCGGACTTCTTCAGCAGCTCGCGAGTGACCGCCCACTCCTTGTGCTCGATCTTTTCGACTTGCGGCAGAACTTCGTTGGTCGCGAATTCGTCGGCCAGCTTCGCGACCATCTGCTGATCTTCGCTGAAGTCTTCCGGGGTGAAGACGTTGTCGAGTGGGTGATCTTCGAGCAGAAAGCTTCCGCCCGTGGTCTTGGTTCTGGGAGCTGCCGTCGTTGTTGCCATAGATCCTTCCTTGTCGCGAAAACCTTTTTTACCACTGAGCGCACTGAGAGGTCTTAAGAAATCAATTCAGTAATAGCCGAACCACATCTGGATCAAACCGAATTTGCGAAGCTTCGCGCCCCACATTCGTCAGGTTGTGTCTGTCTTTCTTATTCTTACGGAATTCTCAGTGCTCTCTGTGTCCTCAGTGGTGAAATCTCTTACTGCAAATTCTCGAAGATGCCTGCCGCACCCATGCCGCCGCCGACGCACATGGTGACCATGCCGTAGCGGCCGTTGCGGCGCTTGAGTTCGCGGATGATGCTGGCGGTGAGCTTGGCTCCGGTGCATCCTAAAGGATGGCCGAGCGCGATGGCTCCGCCGTTGACGTTGATGCGTGCCGGATCGAGCTTGCCTTCCTGAATGACCGCCAGCGACTGCGCCGCGAAGGCTTCGTTCAACTCGATCACGTCGATGTCTTCGAGCTTCAGTCCAGCGATCTTCAGAGCCTTCGGAATCGCGACAACCGGGCCGATGCCCATCTCCTCAGGCAAATACCCGGCGGTCGCGAAGGCGACGTAGCGAGCCAGTGGCTTCAGCCCGAGCGCCTTCGCTCGATCGGCGGACATGACAACCGCAGCGGCCGCGCCGTCGGACATTTGCGAAGAATTACCGGCGGTGACAGTGCCCTTCGCGTGGAAGGCCGCCTTCAGCGCAAGCAGCGCCTCCAGCGAAGTGTCGGAGCGCGGACCTTCGTCAATTTTGAAGACGATATCGGTGCGCTTGGGCTTGCTGCCGTTCGGGGTGGTGAAGCTCACAGGCACGGGTACGAGTTCGTCATCGAACTTGCCTGCTTGGATGGCAGCGATGGCTTTCTTGTGGCTGGCGACGGAGAACTCGTCCTGCATCTGGCGGGTGATGTTGTAACGCTTGGCAACGCGCTCGGCGGTGAGGCCCATGGAGAGATACGCGTCGGGATAGTTCGAGATCAGCCACGGGTTGGCGGAAACCTTGTGGCCGCCCATGGGGATCATGGTCATCGACTCGACGCCACCGGCGACAATGGTCTCCGCGCCGCCAGCCATGATGCGCTCGGCGGCCATGGCAATCGCCTGCAAGCCGGACGAGCAGAAGCGATTGATGGTCATCGCGGAGATTTCGACCGGCAGACCGGCTCGCAGCGATGAGATGCGGGCGACGTTCATGCCCTGTTCGGCCTCAGGCATGGCGCAGCCGAGGATCACATCCTCGATCTCTTTGGGATCGAGGGCAGGCACGTGGGAGAGCGCGCCTTTGATGGCCGTCGCGGCCAGATCGTCGGGACGAGTCGCCCGCAAAGTTCCTTTGTAAGCCTTGCCGACCGGCGTCCGGACGGCGGATACGAGTACAACGTCACGCATTGAGAGCCTGCAATTAGCAATTAGCAATTAGCAATTAGCAATCCAACACCGCACGTACAAGAAGGTTGTCATCCCGACCGAGGGCGTCAGCCCGACCGATGGATCTGCTGTTCTGGTCGAAGGCGCAATCGATGTTCGCGCAATGCCGAGCGTTGAAACGCTCGGCTGCATCTGCCGTCCCTACGGGACTCGGGTGTCTTATTTCCGCGTACCCAGGACTCCGCTGCGCTTCGTCCTGGGCTATCATCTTCGCCGTCCCGCAAGCGGGACTCGTGCATAGCCGCCCGCACATTTTCGCAAGCGCGCTAACCCTGGCGACCGATCGCACCGCCGCTCCCCGGCTGCATGCGCGTGGCCGCTGTCGATTAATAAACCGGCAACTGACAACCGGCAACTGTCTTTCAGTTTCTCAGCGTTTTTCCCGTCTTGAGCGTGTACTGAATTCTCTCCTGGGTTTTCTTCTCACCGCAGAGAGACTTAAACGCTTCGCGCTCCACGTCCAGCAAATACTGCTCGCTGACCAAGGTGCCGGGATTCACGGCGCCTCCGCACAGCACCTCGGCGACCTTGTTGCCGACCTTGACTTCGTGATCGGTGATGAACTCGCCCTCGTGCATGATGTGCACGCCGAGCTTCAACGTCGCCAGAATGCTCTCGCCGGGCGCTGGGATGTCGGTGCGCATCACCGGCGCGCGATAGCCTTCATGCGCCAGCTCCAGCGCGCGCTCCTTGGCATCGGTCAGCACACGCTCCCTGTTCATAGTGATGTCGTCACCTGAGGAAAGGAATCCGTAGTTGCGAGCTTCGAAGGCCGACATCGAGACCTTCGCCATGGCGACGGTTTCGAAGGCCTGCTTCATCGCTTCCATCAGCTCGACGCTCTCGCCGCGGCCGTGCGGGCGGATGTGCGTGGCCTTGTCGAGAGCGCGAAGGGTCATCTCCTTGCAACCGCCTCCGCCCGGAAGAAGACCGACGCCGACTTCGACCAATCCGCAATAGAGTTCGGCGTGCGGCTGGCGGGCCGCGCTGTGCAAGGTGATCTCGCAGCCGCCGCCGAGCGTCATGCCGAAGGGTGCGACGACGACCGGCTTGGACGAGAATTTAATGGCCTGCGTCATGCCCTGGAACTGCTTGATGGCAAGATCAACCTCGTCCCACTCTTCTTCCTGAATCGCCATCAACAGCATCATGATGTTGGCGCCGACGGAGAAATTCCCAGCGTCGTTAGTGATGACGAAGGCGTCGAAGTTGTCGCCTGCGCCACCGGGCTTGAGCGTCTGCGTGATCATCTGCACGATGTCGCCGCCCAGCGAATTCATCTTGGAGTGGAACTCGATGCAGCCGACACCGTCGCCGATGTCGATCAGCGATGCGCCTGCATTCTTCTTGACCACAAGGCCAGACTTCTTGGCGACCGCAACAGACCAGACTCCCGCGGGGACTTTTTCGGACTGATAGCGATCGGCGCCGAGGTCGAAATAAGCGCGTCCGCTGGCGGCTTTGGGATCGTCGGCATACCACTTGTCGTGGCCGGAAGCGAGCAGCTTCTCGACGTTGGGCGAGACTGGCTTGCCCTCGACCTGCATACGCTTGACCGTCTTGGCAACGCCGGCCGCGTCCCACAGCTCGAATGGGCCCATCTCCCAGTTGAAGCCGAGCTTCATGGCGCGATCGATCTCGACGACCGAGTCGGCGATTTCTCCAATGCGGTTTGCAGCGTAGGTCCAGAGATCGGAGAGGACGGACCACAGAAAGATGTTCGCCTTGTCCTTCGAGGGCGCGAGCAGCGTGCGCAGGCGCTCCGGAAGATCGTCGACCGTCTTGGCCATCTCAAGCGCCGGGAACTTCGGGCGCTGCGAGGGGCGATACTCGAGCGTCTTCCAATCAAGGGCGACGATTTCCTTTTCGCCATCGGGCTTCTTGCCCTTGCGATAGAAGCCGCCCTTGGTTTTGTCGCCGAGCCATTTGCGCTCCAGCATCTGCTGGAAGAATACGGGCAGCTTGAGATCGCCGCGCTCGTCCTGAATGTTGGTGGTGGCATTGCGCACGACGTGGCCGAGAATGTCGAGGCCGACGAGATCGGCTAGTCGGAATGTCGCGGTCTTGGGCCAGCCGACGGCGGTTCCGGTCAGCGCGTCGACTTCTTCGACGCTCAGGTCCATGTCCATCATGATGCGCATGACGTTGAGGATGGAGAAGGTGCCGATGCGGTTGGCGATGAAGTTCGGCGTGTCCTTGGCGTAGACCACACCCTTGCCCAGGTGCAGATCGCAGAAACGGGCGATGGTATCCATCGCGGCGGGATCGGCGTCGGGCGTCGGGATCAACTCCAGCAGGCGCATGTAGCGTGGCGGATTGAAGAAGTGCGTGCCGAACCAGGAGCGGCGGAAGTCGTCGGGGAAGCCTTCGACAATTTTGGCGACCGGCAGGCCGCTGGTGTTGGTGGTGATGATGGTGCCGGGCTTGCGAATCTTCTCGATTTTGCGCAACAGGCTGCGCTTGATTTCGAGATCTTCGATGACGGCTTCGATGATCCAGTCGACATCGGCGAGCTTCTGGAGATCGTCCTCGAAGTTGCCGATGGTGACCAGGCGCGCGAGCGAGGGCTCGAAGAAGGCGGCGGGTTTCGATTTCACGGCAGCTTCGAGACCGGCGGCGGCAATGCGGTTGCGCGCGGGACCGTCGGCGTCGGGTGGCACGATGTCGAACAGATAAGAAGGAACACCGGCATTGGCCAGGTGTGCGGAGATGCGGGCGCCCATGGTGCCCGCGCCCAGAACGGCGACTCTCTCAATCCGCTTCAGCATGAAATGTTATGACTCCGACCAGACCTAATTAGACGGTCCGGTTGTTGCCCGCAGCCTCTATCGCGGGCTTGTACCTAAGTAAGTTTTGATTGAGTGCAACGTGGAATCGGTACTGTGTTTGCGTTGGCGCGACACCCAGCACATCTCTCCCCTTCAGCAACAACGGCATAAAACTGCGGCTCAAAAACAAGGGGCGCGCGTCGTAAGATGTGGGGTGAGGATGGCAACGACGCGCGCCGTATTAAGTTGAATTGATCGTACTGAATGAATCCTCATTCAGTCAACAAGTATTTTTAAGTATTTTTTCGACAATGATTTAGGAGACAGCTTCGTAAGCAGAAAGGCCGCTCCGGCCACAAGTCCGCAGATCACAAGTGTTTGTGCGGCGAAATGAACAGGGGTCAGGAACGTTGCCCGGGAGGTGTGGCTTTCAGCCGGTTGCGTTTGCGGCAGGCGTTTCCAGTTCAGGATGAGCAGTGAGATACTGCAGGGCCTTTTCGACGACCTCGCGTTCGCCTTTGTAGCTGAGAGTCTTGGGGGCTTCATCCAGCGGGATCCAGAAGGCGCGCTGGACTTCGACGCGCATCGCGGGCGAGATGTTGCCGAGTTTGCCAGAGCGATACAGCAGGAGATAGAAGCTGACAATCTTGAAGACGCGGGCCTGATTGCCCCAGTTGCGGACGTAGACATACTTGATGTCGGCGAGCTTGGTAATGAGGTCGGCGCGGATGCCGGTCTCTTCGTGAACTTCACGCAGGGCAGTCTGATCGGGCTTCTCGCCGGGGTCGATTGCGCCCTTGGGTAAGGCGGTGACGGCGGGTGTCGTGTTGTTGTTCCCGGTGGTCTTCTTCGCAGATTTCTTGGGGCGCGTTATATGCGGCTCGATGACGGCCAGGAACCAGCGGCCGCGCATCTTGCGTAGGACTAGGCCGCCAGCCGAAAACTCACGCTCCATGCAGAATCCAAACGGGAAGGACTGGCTAGTTTGGCAGAGTTCGGCGGGAGTGACAACGGGAAAGAGGATAGGTCGGCGCAGGTCGGGGTAGGTGGAGTTAGCTCGTTTGGGCCAATACGCTCTCAACGCGGGCCGGAGGCCCGCATTACAGCCGGCCGGGAGGCCGGCGCTACTCTCGCCCGGAGAATTGAATGCAGCAGCAAGCTTCTGGGATATGCCAGGATAGAGTTCGTACTGAAACGCGTGCGCATCGCCAGAAACATTTAGGAGCGAATCATGGACTCGACGCGGCGACGAACCAAAGTCCATTCTGAACCTCTGATTGCGGTGCACGATGTACGGGCCAGCAGCCGCTGGTATCAACAATTGCTCGACTTCGACTCACTGCCGGAGCATAGCCATCGCGACTTCTATGATCGAATGCTGTGCGATGGCCAGCTGGTGCTTCAACTCCATGCCTGGGACCAGCATGACCATCCCAATCTTATGAACGCGGACGCCGCCCCGATCGGACACGGTGTGGTGCTGTGGTTCGAGGTGAACGACTTTGATGCAGTCGTTGAACGGGCTCGTGGATTGCGCGCCGAGATCCTACTAGAGCCCCACTTCAATCCGGCGCCACGTCACAGAGAAATGTGGCTTCGCGATCCTGACGGCTACGTGGTGGCAATTGCGAGTCCGGACGGCGAGAGCCGTTCCTGAGCCCGGGAGAGTCTGGAACCGTTACGACTTTGTTACTCCAGTATGTCTCACGCCTGCGTGACCGCCCTCACTGCGGAGTTTGTCATTATGTTCCACCATGTGCGGTAAGGAGAAAAGTGTCCCCACTTCATGGGTCTAATGACGCTTTTGGCCACATATGCGACGAGTCCTCATCCTTGGAGCAGCAGGGCGAGATTTTCATGATTTCAACGTAATCTTTCGCAACAACCCCGAATTCCGGATCGTAGCTTTCACCGCAACCCAAATTCCCGACATTGCAGGCCGTCGTTATCCTGCTGCATTGGCGGGCGAGCTTTATCCCGACGGCATTCCCATCCTGGAAGAAGACAAGATGGAGCAGATCATCCGCGACGAGCACGTCGACGAGGCGGTCTTCGCCTACAGCGACGTGCCCTATACCACGTTGATGCACCTGGCATCGCGGGCCGTAGCGGCCGGGGCCGACTTCCGGCTGCTGGCTGCGGAGCGAACGCAGCTCGCTGCCGAGGTACCGGTGATTTCGATATGCGCGGTGCGTACCGGCTGCGGGAAGAGCCCGGTGTCGCGCCGGATCGCAGCCGAACTGCGCCAGCAGGGCTGGCATCCGGTTGTGGTGCGTCATCCGATGCCATATGGCGACCTGGCCGCACAACGGGCGCAGCGCTTCGCGACGCTGGCCGATCTTGATCGCCATGAATGCACCATCGAAGAGCGCGAAGAATATGAGCCGCACATCGTGGAAGGCACGACGGTCTACGCCGGTGTGGACTACCTCGACATTCTGCGGCAGGCGGAGAAGGAAGGCGACGTCATCCTGTGGGACGGCGGCAACAACGATACGTCCTTCTGTCGTTCCGATCTAAAGATCGTCGTACTCGATCCTCATCGCGCCGGACACGAGCTGGGCTACTACCCCGGCGAGGTGAACTTCCGCAGCGCCGATGTGCTCATCATCAACAAGGTCGATACCGCCGATCCCGACGGCATCAAGACCGTGCGGCGGAATATCGCGCTGTACAACCCCAAGGCGAAGGTGATCGAGATGGCATGCCGGGTGAAAGTCGACGATCCTGACATCATCAGCGGCAAGACTGTGCTGGTGGTGGAAGACGGCCCGACGCTCACCCATGGCGAGATGCCGTATGGCGCCGGAGTCGTGGCCGCGAACCGTTATCACGCGGCAGCGCTGGTCGATCCGAGGCCCTATGCGATCGGCTCCATCAAGAAGACGTTCGAAAAGTTCCCGCACTTGTGGCGCGTGCTGCCGGCGATGGGCTACAGCGACACGCAGCGGCATGAGCTAGAAGAAACGATCAAGCGCGTACCGTGCGATCTAGTTGTAGTGGCTACGCCGATCGACCTGGCGCGGACGATCAAGCTGGACAAGCCGAATGTGTGCGTTCATTACGAAGTCGAGGAGTTGGGCAAACCCGCCATCAGCAGCCTGATTGAGCAGTTCACAGAAGCGCACAAGCCGGATCTGGTTGGCGCTGGGAGGTAGTCATGGCGATCAAAGACTTTCTGTCGATTCGTGACTTCAGCCCTCTCGAGATACGACACTTTCTGCACGTTGCGACGCAGATGAAGGCGTATCCCGAGGCTTATCGCACGGCGCTGAAAGGTAAGACGCTGGCGATGATCTTCGAGAAGCCATCGCTGCGCACGCGGGTGACGTTCGATGTCGGCATGGAGGAACTGGGCGGGCATCCGCTGTATCTGTCGCCGGCAGAGATCAGCCTGGGCAAGCGCGAATCGGTGTATGACGTGGCCAAGAACCTGGAGCGTATGGTCCAGGGCATTATGATTCGCACCTTCTCGCACCAGATCGTCGTCGATCTGGCGAAGTATGCCGATATTCCGGTGATCAATGGGCTGACCGACTACAGCCATCCCTGCCAGGCAATGGCCGATTACCTGACGATGCTGGAAGTGAAGGGGCGCATCTCAGGGCTGAAGCTCGCGTATTTCGGCGACGGCAACAACGTCGCGCGATCGCTGATGTTCATGGGAGCGCAGCTAGGGGCGGATGTGTGGGTCGCTTGCCCGCCGGGACATGAGCCGGATAACGAAGCGATTGTCTGGACACGCAAACGCTGCTCAGAGACGAAGGGTGCGATCACTATTACCCATGATCCGGAAGAGGCAGCGTTGGATGCCGATGTGATCTACACCGACGTCTGGGCGAGCATGGGACAGGAAGCGGAGGCGGAGGAGCGGAAGAAGATCTTCGCGCCGTATCAGGTCCATGCCGGGCTGTTTGCCCGGGCCGATAAGGACGCAATCTTCCTGCACTGTCTGCCCGCGCACCGGGGCGATGAGGTAACGGATGAGGTCATCGACTCGCTGCGGTCGTTTGTGTTTGTGCAGGCGGAAAACCGGTTGCACGCGCAAAAGGCAATCCTGCTGGAATTGATGCAGACGGCGCGTGTGCCGGAGCAAGAGCTAATGCAGCAAGCGGTAGCAGAGTCGGCGTAGAGCGGCGCGGTTCGCTCCCAAAGGATCCTATGTCGAAGACTGCGCTAGTCGCGGTTGGAGGCAACTCTCTCATCCGGGCGGGTGAGAAAGGCACCATCGTCGAGCAAGTGGCGAACGCCCGCCGGACGGCCCGGGCGATGGTGGGACTCATCCGGCTGGGGTATCGGCTGGTAGTCACGCACGGCAATGGGCCGCAGGTGGGAGCGCAGCTGCTACGCTCCGAGCGTGCCTCCGACGTCGTCTATGGGCAGACGCTCGATGTTTGCGGTGCGGCCAGCCAGGGTGAAGTCGGCTACCTGCTGGAGCAGGCGCTGCGCAACGAGCTTTCCGACGCTCACATCGACACGCCTGTCGTCAGCATGGTGACGCAGACCGTCGTCTCGCCCGACGATCCTGCCATGCGCGAGCCTTCCAAACCTATTGGTCCGTTTTATTCGCGCGCCGATGCCGAGGAGCGCAAGCACGCACTCGGCTGGCATATCGTGGAAGACGCGGCGCGCGGCTACCGTCGCGTTGTGCCTTCGCCCGAGCCGCTGGAGATTGTGGAACTGGACATCATTCGCACGCTGGTGGCGCGCAGGGTGCTGGTGGTGTCGACCGGCGGCGGCGGCATTCCGGTGGTTCGCGTCAACGGTGAATTGCAAGGCGTGGAGGCGGTCATCGACAAGGATCGCGCGTCGGCGTTGCTCGCTTCGCAGCTGGGCGTCGATCTGTTCGCCATCTCCACCGACACCGATCACGTTTACCTGAACTACAAGAGGCCCGATCAGAAGCCGCTGACTCATGTCTCCGTGTCGCAGCTGGAGGAGTATCTCCGCGCCGGACACTTCCCCGCTGGAAACATGGGGCCGAAGGTCGAATCGGTTATTCACTTCCTGCGCAGCGGCGGCAAGGAAGCGGTGATCACGTCGTTTGAACTTCTGTGCGAGGCAGTGGCCGGCCGCGCCGGCACGCGCATTGTGCCGGACGGCGCAATGGCCGGCGAAGCTGTCGAGCAGGAATTGGAGGAGCCGGTTCTCCGGTAGGCCATGCCCATCTTGCACCCTCCGGCCCACTTGCGGGACGAGAAGCTTGGACGCTCGCGTATGTCCCTGAAGCACGTTATCGAGTCGCAGCAGTTCACAGTTCCGCTGCTGATGGAGCTGTTCGATCGCTCGCGGCTGATGGAGCGGATTGTGGCGCGCGGCGGCACGCTCGATTACCAGAATCGCATCCTGGCCAGCCTGTTTTATCAGCCGTCGACGCGGACGCGGTTTTCGTTTGAAGCGGCGATGCACCGGCTGGGTGGGCGCGTGCTTTCCACCGAACATGCGCGCGCGTTCTCGTCGGAGATCGAGGCGGAGCAGGTGGAAGATTCGATCCGCATCATCGGCAGCTACTGCGATGTGATCGTTATTCGCCATCACGAGCCGGGAGGTGCGGCGCGGGCGGCACGGGTTTCGCCGGTGCCGATCATTAATGCCGGCGATGGCGATGGCGGGCAGCATCCCACGCAGGCACTGCTCGATTTGTACACGATCTATCGCGAACGGCCGCTGGATGGGCTGAGCGTGGCGTTCATCGGCGAGCTGGACCGCGGGCGCACCGCGCGGTCGCTGACCTATCTGCTGGCGAAGTTTGAGCGGGTGAAGCTTTACTTCGTCAGCCCACCCGAAATGCAGATGAGGAATGACATTCTGCAGTACCTGGACCGGCATGGTGTTCGATACGAACTGGAGTCGGATATCGATCGCGTGTTGGGAGAAGTCGACGTGATCTACCAGACACGCATTTTGCCGGAGCGGCTGCCGCGACTAGGGACGCACCGGTACGCGATTAATTCATCGGTGCTGCAGCGCATGAAGCCGGACGCGATGATCATGCATCCGCTGCCGCGCACGGTGGAACTGGATAAGACCGTGGACGACGACCCGCGCGCACTGTACTTCCGCCAGGCCGCGAATGGGCTGTATGTGCGGATGGCGTTGCTGACGATGATGTTGGAATAAAAGGCGGCCTTTAGCAGTTAGCACTTGGCACTTAGCAAAGTCGCAAGACCTTGATGTTCCGGCGAGGGGTCGATGAGTACCCCAGCGGACAACGGCCGCGGCAGTAGTGACTAAATGCTAAGTGCTAGGTGCTAAGTGCCAATCGTGAATTGCTAATTGCTAATCGCTTCGGAAAAAGGACTCATCATGCCCGTACTGGATCATCTTGAAACCAAGGACTTCATCGAGCTGGAAGAAAACTATGGCGCCCACAATTACCATCCGCTGGATGTAGTCATCGAGCGGGCGGAGGGCGTGTGGGTGTACGACGTGGAAGGCAGGCGCTATCTGGATTGCCTGGCGTCGTACTCGGCGGTCAATCAGGGACACTGTCATCCCAAAATCATGAAAGCGTTGTTCGAACAGGCGCACAAGGTCACACTGACCTCGCGCGCTTTCCGCAACGATCAGCTGCCGCTGCTCTATCAGCAACTGCATGAGCTGACTGGCTACGAGATGGCGCTGCCCATGAACTCGGGCGCCGAGGCAGTGGAAACCGCAGTGAAGGTTGCGCGCAAGTGGGGCTACAAAGTCAAAGGCATACCGGAAGGCAAGGCCGAGATAATTGTCTGTGCCAACAATTTTCACGGGCGCACAGTCACCGTCATCAGCTTCTCTACCGATGAGCAGTATCGCGACGGCTTCGGGCCGTTCACTCCGGGATTCAAGGTCATCCCGTTCGGCGATGCAGCCGCGTTGCGCGACGCCATAACGCCGAATACATGCGCGTTTCTGGTCGAACCGATTCAGGGCGAGGCCGGCATCGCGATTCCGCCGCAAGGATTTCTGCGCGAAGCGGCCGACACCTGCCGGCGCAATCGCGTGCTGTTCGTCGTGGATGAGATCCAGTCTGGGCTGGGGCGCACGGGCAAGCTCTTCGCCCACCAGCATGAGGGCGTCCGCCCGGACATGGTGATCATCGGCAAGGCGCTGGCGGGCGGATTTTATCCGGTGTCGGCAGTGCTGGCGTCAAAGGAGATTCTCGGCGTCTTCCAACCCGGCGATCATGGCAGCACCTTCGGCGGCAATCCGCTGGGCTGTGCGGTGGCCCGTGCGGCGCTGCAGGTGCTGATCGACGAGAAGCTGATAGAGCGCTCGGCCGAGTTGGGCGAGTACTTCCTGAACCGGCTGCGCACGCTGCACAACCCGCATCTGCTTGAGGTTCGCGGCAAGGGGCTTTGGATCGGCATGGAACTGGATGTGCCGGCACGGCCTTACTGCGAAGCGCTGATGGAGCTGGGCGTGCTTTGCAAGGAGACGCACGAGCATGTAATCCGCATTGCACCGCCGCTGGTGATTACGCGTGAGGAAATCGATTGGGCGTTCGAGCAGATCAGGCAGGTGATCGAACAACCGGTCTGAAATTGCGGCATTCGCGACAGGCAACGAGCCGCCGGAAGGCGGCTCATTTTCGCTCGCATTCAAGCCTCTTCGTAGAAATCGAAGTCGGTGAGGCTGGCGGTCACGGTTTGCGCGAGCGCCTCGACGTTGAAGAATCCCGCTTCGGGTTCTCCGGAAAAACCGAGCAGACGCGGCGCAGCGCCGGCGAGAGCGGCGAGGCCGGCATCGACGCGCGCGTGTGTCTTGTAGTCAATGACGTTGAAGACTCCGCCAGGATAGTCGGTGAGCAGGGCATTGGCGGCCACGATACCGCCGCAAAGCAGCGAGCCCACGGCGGCTCGGCGATTGCGCCGCCACAGGCGCGCCGCCATGAAAAGGAACGAGCCGGCAATTGCATAGTCCAAGGCGGCGTGGGTCGCAGGCCCGATGCGCGCGGGAATCTTGCGCGCGGCAAAATGTACTCCGGACTGCCAAAGCGGCATGGGGGACCTCGTTCGCGATAGATGGCAAACGGCGTTCACGATTGTACGCCGTTCAGTTAAAGGATGCGGCGGGGCCAAATGGAGTTGGAAGAGCGGACGGCGCAATGGATTACCTAAAGGAACTTCTGGTCCTGCCGATTTAGAGCGCAGGAGATGATCGCATGGCCCTATACGCCTGGAACCCAACCTACAGCGTCAAAGTGAAGCGTTTTGATGAAGACCATCAGCAGCTGTTCGGCATCATCAACGAGTTGCACCAAGGCATGAGCAGCGGCCGCGGCAAGGAAGTTCTAAACGATGTGCTGACCCGGCTACTGCGTTACACCGAGCGCCATTTCACGGCGGAAGAAGCGGTGATGAAGGAGTTGAGCTATCCGGGATTGGCGGCGCAGATAACTCAGCATCGCACGTTCACTAACAAGATCAAGGAAGTGGCGGATCAGTACAAGGCGGGGAAGATCGGGCTTTCCGTCGACGTGCTGGATTTTCTTAGTAAGTGGCTGTCACAGCACATTGTTGGCATGGACAAGCAGTACGGCGACTTCATGAACACCAAGGGCGTGGCGTGACGCAGTAGGCTGAGCGGAGGTGACGAGCGGCGGGAGCGCCTGCCGAGTTGCTGTGGCCGAGGTAGTGGGCTCACGCGGCGATTTGCTGAACGGCATACGTCGGCCTCGTGGCCTGCGATGCCCCAAGGCGGGTTGCAGCAACTCAACAGGCGCTTCAGCTGGTCTTGCTGCGGGCCACGGCGCGCTTCAGAGTTTCGTCGAGGGCGGCTTTGGCTTTGGTGTATTCCTCTTCGGTGACCATTCCCTGCTGACGATCGAGTTCCAGCTGAAACAGTTCTTCTTTCATAGCCTCCAACAGCAGCGCGTTCCGATCTTTGGCTGGCGCAGCCGGCTCGACAAAGTCGGCAAAAGCGGCGGCGGATTCCGCAGAATCAGCTGCCACCTTGCCGGAGGCTCCGGCAACCACAGCTGCCGGATAGGGACGATTTGATCGTGACACGATATAAGCCCCGCCCATCACCAGCACCAGCGCGAAGGCCCCAAGGATGTAAGCACGATAGTCGTGCAACGGATCGGGCGCGTCGATGGGCGCCCCGAGGCCGCCACCGGGACGATTATCGTTGGCTGCCGATTGCGCTCCCCCGCCCATCGCGCCGCCGGAGTCGGCAGTTCCCTGCCCGGCCTGCTGATTGTCAGGCTGGAAGATTCCGCTGCCGCCGACCCGGAAGCTGAGATCCTGTCCCGGTTTCACGTTGGTCACGACCATGATGGTCGATTGCGCGTCGGACATTTGCTGGAACTGCTGCTTATCTTTGGCCTCGAAGGTCATGCCTTTGGGAACCATCACGACAAAGTGCTGTACGTCGCGAAGAGCTTTGGGAGAGAAGCTCGCCTCGCCGCTGTAGGGCATGTGATAGGAGATCTGGAATTGCGTCTCGCCCGGGCGAAGCGGGTAGCTCAGCAGGTAGTGATTCTTCTGCGAGCCGGGCTGAGTTTCCGTGGCGATGGGCTGGCCGCCGGGACCTTTGGCCTCGGCAGACTCGATCTCGGCACCATCGGGGAGAACAAACTCGAAGGTACCTTTGTCGCCGGCGACCGTGCGCGGGGGCTGCGATTTGTTGGTTACCGCATAGAGCGCGATTCCCTGAAGCTGCTTGCCGTCACTCTGCAGGCGATCGACCTCGACGGTCTGGCTGAGACCGTCAACTTTCGGAGCTGCGTCGTAGACCGTTAGCTCGGCGGTGGTGCTACCGGGCATCAGCGGGCCGCCTTGCGGGAAGTAGCTGACGCCCTGATGAGTGACGCGAACCATGTGCGGAGCTTGCGTGTCAGTGGGCGCTGGGAAGGAGAACCTTCCCTGCGCGTCGGTCTTGGTGGTGCCGATCTCCTGCATGCCCTGCGAAAGCGAGAGCAGTGACACCTCGTCGCCGACGGAGGGCTTGCCGCTGGTGCCGTTGGTGACCGTGCCGGTTATGGATTGGGCGGCGGCAAAAGCGGAGAGAAGAATACAGAGCGCGATTGTCAGGCAGGCGATACGTGTACTTCGACTCGCCTTTGCACAAACAGCGAATGCTCGCTCAGGATGACACACCGAATTGACGAACGACCGCGCGGCGCTCGGGGCGCGCTCTGCCGGATGGCTCAAAGCCTGCCTCACGCGCGACCTCCGTTGGGGCGGGCACCAGGACGTCGGGTGCCGTGGCGCACAACGGAGCGCGCCTTCTCAATGGATTCGAGTTCGGCGAGGATGCCGGCAGCTTCGTCTTCTAGCGCGGCGCGCTGGACCGCGTAATCCTGCTCGCTCAACTTGCCGGCCTTGTACTCGAAGTTGAGGTCGCGCAGATTTTCATAGGTGGCGTCTTTACGCTCCTGCAGATAAAGCGCGCGCGTTTTTTCTTCGCCGGCCTCAACCTCGTCAGGACGGTAGAAGACGTAAACGAACAATGCGGCGGCAAAGAGCGCGCAGCCGAAGAGGGCGAACACAGTTTCCTGTCCCATGGCAGCGAATGCGATAAGAGCGAACATCAGAATTCAGTCTCCTGACGGGCCTTCTTGCGAAGGTCGTCGAGTTCTTTGGCCTCGAGTTTGGGCGCGGATACCGGTTGCGCGACGGCGCGCGACTTCCACAGTCGCACCAGCCAGACGGTCAGGACGATTGCAACCACGAACACGGCGAATGGCATGATCCACGCGACGCGGTTGAAGCCGGTCGTGGTCGGCGCGGCCAGCACAGTGTTGCCGTACTTTTGCACGAAGCTTTGCAGGACGAGCGAGTCGTTGTCACCGCGCGACAGGCCAGCGGACAGTTCGTCGCGCATGCGATCCGAGTAGGTGCAGCCGACGTGGTTGCACTCCAGCAGAACCTGATTGCAGCCGCAGGCGCACATCAACTGATGGCCAAGCTTGTTGAAGCGGGCGTCGGTGTCGGCGCCGAGGAAGACGACAGCCAACAACGCGATGAGTGCGAGTTGAGCAATACGGAGTTTCGAGTTTCGAATTTTGAGTTTCATAAAACAGCGATTAGCAGTTAGCAAAATCCTCGCGCGATGTGAAAAGGCTAAGAGTCCAGTGCCGTGGGTTCGTAAATCTGCCGCCTGCCGTTCCTAAAGGGACTATGGTTTGCTTTATTGTCGCCTAACCCAGCGCTTCCGCGCTGGGCTAATCACTTTGATCTTCGAGATACCACTTCATCTTGTTCAGCAGACCAGTAAACGACTTCATCTGCTCTGGAAAGAGCTTCATCTTGTTCAGTACCCGACCTCGCCTTCACTGTGCAAGCCAAGCTAATCGCTAATTGCTGTTTCATCCCTTCGGATGTTGCGCGAAGAACTTCCACATCACGTCCGTGGCTGACAGGTCGACGCGGCTTAACGGCATGCCGGGCCACAAGTGATGACCGCCCAGGATGGTGTACAGCGCAACCCCCGTGCCATCCTTACATCCCGAGTATATGTCGATGAGGACGTCTTTTGATTCTTCGCGCTTGCCTGCCGGAGCGCAGCCATTTTCCTTCACCCAGAAGGCGACGGTGTCGGCGACCGACGCGTCGGTGCGGTGCGGGCCGATCTGATAGGGCGTCGATCCGCCGTTGTAGGGCACGAGGTGATCGGCGGTGCCGTGAAAGACGATCAGCGAAACCGGCGACGCGGGCTTGCAGGGCACGTTCTGCGCGCCTTCGACCGGAGCGGCGGCGGCGATCACGTCGGACATTTCGCAGGCAGCGCGATAGGACATCATGGCGCCGTTGGAGATACCGGTGACGTAAATGCGCCGCGCGTCGATGCTGTAGCTCTTCTGCAGCTTGGCGATGAGCGCGCGCAGGAAGGCGATGTCGTCGACGTTGTTCTGCCGGGCATAGCCGCAGCAGTTGCCGGCGTTCCAGGTGGGCAGCTTGCCAGTGCCGTTGGGATACACCGCGATGAAGCTCTGCTGGTCGGCCAGCGTGCTCATGCGAGACATGCTCTCGGCGTTGGCCGCGCCCTGGACAGCGCCGTGAAGGACGATGACAAGTGGGACGGCGTTGCCGTTGTAGCTCGGCGGGACGTGCAGGATGTATTCGCGCGTGAGGCCGTTGACATCGATGGTCGAGAAGTGAGCGGAGGTCGATGCGATGGCGCGGCGCAACACCAGGCCTGAGGTGCAGATGACGAGCATGACGGCGACGATGGTGAATTGTTTCTTGTTCATGCTGCGGTAAACACGGCGTTGCGGGCGCAGGTTGTGAATGGAACCGAGTTTAAATTTTTCATCCGCGCCGGGAGTTGTATCCGGAGTTGGGGTTTGAACGTTGTTGACCCCAGCCTGTCGTCCCTGAAGGGACTCGAGTAATTTATTCCTGCCTACCCAGCACTCCGCTTCGCTGCGTGCTGGGCTAAGTTATGCCGTCTCGCTGCGCGAGACTGGATTCCTGCCGGACGTATCAATTCTGATCCAACGCTAGCGGAACAGCAGGTCCTTCGACTGCGCGTCCGCCGATCCGCAATCGCGGCGGATCGGAAAACCGTGCGGACGCTCCGCTCAGGATGACAATCTTGAGAGAGGCTGACCGCGAGGCTGAAGGCCCGCTCTACCGTTTGCGATTCGACTGCCAGCGCGAATATCTTGCAGAGTTCCGCCGCGCCGCGGCTCAAATCAACTGCATTCCCGGTCCGCGGGCTTACGCCCACGGCTAAAACAAATGTCGCCGCTTCGCGGCTTAAACAGGAGCGAACTCACTGGACGCGGCGCTTAGCGCCGCACTACTTAGTCTCCACCCACTCCTACCGCTCCACGCCGCACCGCTTCAGTGGTGGCGAGATCTTTCTCTGGCTCCTTCAGCGCGACCTTCGGCGGCTTCATGTTGGGGAAGAGCGCGATGATCGTACCGATCAGCACCACCTGTACGCCAATCCAGATCCACATGACCAGCGGATTCACGTGCGCTTTGATGATCGGCTTACCGGTGTCCTGATTGCGCCCGGTGTAGACGAGGTAGAGATCTTCGTTCGGGCGCGAGCGGTTGGCGACCATGGTCGCGGTCTGCTCGCTGGCTTTGTAGAAGCGGCGCTCGGGATACATGGTCGCGATCTGCTTGCCGCCGCGGTAGACATCGATGACGGCCCACTCGCTACTGTAGTTCGGCTTATCGTCCTGCGTGTAGGACTGGCAGACGAGCGTGTAGTGGCCGATCTGCATCTTGTCGCCGAAGCCCATCTCCTGCTCTTTGTCCTGATTGAAGGGCAGGCCGGCGAAGCCGATGACGATGAGCACCACGCCGATGTGGATGAGATAGCCGCCATAGCGTCGCGTGTTGCGGCGAGTGATGACGACCATCCCTTGCGGGATGCTGACGCCGGTCTGGCGCGCGATGACGCGACCGCCGCGCCAGAACTCGCCTACAACCGTGGCCAAGACCATCGCTGACAGGGAGATCGCTATCACGGAATAGAAGTAAGCAGAGTCTTCCCACGGCCTCATGCCACCCAGCATCAACCCAATCGCAGTCAGAACCGCCAGAGCCGTTGGCCATATGAAGTTGCGCTTCACGCGATCAAACGAGGTCTGGCGCCAGGCCAGCAGCGGGCCGATACCGGTCAGCAGCACCAGGAAGATTCCGATCGGGACATTGACGCGGTTGAAGAACGGCGGGCCGACTGTGACCTTCGATCCCGTCACCCATTCCGACAGCACGGGAAACAGCGTTCCCCACAAGACCGCGAAGCACGAGACCAGCAGCACGAGATTGTTGAACAGGAAGCTCGACTCGCGCGAGACTAGCGATTCGAGGCGGTGCTCGCTGCGCAGCGTGTCGCGATTGCGCACGAAGAAGAACACGCAGGTGGCGAACGCGATCGCCAGGAACCAGACGAACCAGGTGCCGATGCTCGACTGCGCGAAGGCGTGAACCGAGCTGACCACGCCGCTGCGGGTGAGGAATGTGCCGAAGATCGCCAGCAAAAATGTGGTGAAGATCAACCACATGTTCCACATCTTCATCATGCCGCGCTTCTCCTGCATCATCACCGAATGCAGGAAGGCAGTCATGGTGAGCCACGGCAGCAGCGAGGCGTTCTCGACCGGATCCCAGCCCCAATAGCCGCCCCAGCCAAGCACTTCATACGCCCAGTGCGCGCCGAGAAAGATGCCGCAGGTGAGGAAGAGCCACGCGACCATGGTCCAGCGGCGTGTGATGTGAATCCACTTCTCGCCGGGGTACTTCATGATCAGCGCGCCGAGCGCGAAGGCGAACGGCACGGTCACGCCGACGTAGCCGAGATAGAGCATCGGCGGATGGATCACCATCTCGGGATATTGCAGGAGCGGGTTCAGGCCGTTGCCGTCGGCGGGAATTGTTCCGCTGACCAGGCCGAATGGATTGGCGGCAAAGTTGATCAGCGAGAAGAAGAACACTTGCACGGCCGCGATGATGACGGAAGCATGCGCGAAGAGTTTCGGATCGACTTTGTAGCGCATCCGCAGGACGAGCGCGTAGGTCGAAAGCAGCCACGCCCAGAAGAGCAGCGAGCCTTCCTGGCCCGACCACAGCGCGGCGAACTTGTAGGCGATTGGGAGATCGCGATTGCTGTGGTGCAGGATGTAGGCGACGGAGAAATCATTGCCCAGCGCGGCCATCACCAGCGCCAGGCCGGCGATGGTGACCGCGGCCCACGAGGCGATGCCGGCGCGGCGCGCAGTCTCGCCCAGGTGATCGTCCTTGCGGGCCAGACCCAGGGCTCCCGCAATGAACGAGTAGGCTGCCAATGCGAGAGCAAGCAGGAGCGCAAAACTTCCGATTAATGGCATGAGAATCTAGTACCTGTAACGATCTGCAAGAAAATCGCCATCCCCGATGGAGCAATTCTACTCGCAAGGCAAGATGGAAATGCGGAATTGTGAAGGCTCGAAATACAACTTTGCGGGAGCGGTGCTGGAACAATGCATCCGTCTCCAGGGACTCGGGCGGGCCTCCGCGCTTCCGCGAGGGGCTTTGCACTGTTTTTAGTGCACCTTGTTGGAGCAATGCCGTCCCTGCCGGGACTCACGATCTGAGGAGGTTCGCTTCCCCAGCGCTTCCGCGCTGGGCTAATTGGGAGCAGCGGAGTTGTCCGAGTTCGCCGGCTTGGAGTCTTGTGGCTTAACGGAGTCGGAGCCGTCTGCCTTGGGCGAATTGGGGTCCTCTGTCTTCGCCGGCGGCGCGCTTTCTGTCTGCGCGGGATTCGAACCTTCTGTCTTGCACGCCGCGATGTCGGGATCCTGATTCTCGGCGTCTTTCGCCGCGGGCCAATTAGCGGTATAGCAGCCGGTGTCGGAATACTTACCGTCGGCGTAGGTGTAGACGCTCAGGTGGGTCTGGGTCGGCGATTCGTGACGCGCCAGCACGAGATCGGAGAAACCGTTGGTCCGGGTAGGCTGGACGGTGTAGCTGGCGGCGACCGCGTCCACCACCGAGACATAACCGTCGGCGGAGTGACGGAAGATCCACAGCGGGCAATTGGACATGGCGTCGCATCCGCCCTCGAGGCCGAGCGAGGTAGCGAACAGCAGCGGCTTGTCTGTGCCGACGTCGACAAAACGCGTGCGCGTGGTGGAGGCTATCTCGCGAATGCGCTCGTCGTCGTAGCCGTGCTCGCTCATGGGCTTTTGCAACCGCAGGACGATGGCGTCGATGAGCGCGGCACGCTCGGGCTCGGTCAGCCGCGAGGTGTTGCCGACGCTGGGATCGGTGCGTCCGATGGTCTGCTGGTCGCGCCAATTCCATTCGAAATCGGCGGCAAGAGCAATGACACAGAGGAGAATCACCGCCGCGGCGCAACCCACGAGTTTCCGCGAAAAACCCATAGAGCGCTTGTACGCCAGAAGCCAGCGCGATGTCCAGAGGGGCGCGTTGGCTGCCGTCCGAAGGCGCTGGATTTGGTAAGGACTTCGGAGTTCCCCAGCCGTAAGTGGTAGAATGGTGCAACATCATGGTAGACAGGTAGAACTATGGCTCTGAACATCAAGAACCCGGAAGCACATAAGCTGGCAGAAGAACTCGCTCGCCGGACCGGCGAAAACATGACGGAGGCGGTGACGCAGGCTTTGCGGGAACGGTTGGAGCGTGTCCGAAGCTCGCAGCGACTTGGACTGGCGGAGCGACTTTTGGCGATTGGGCGCGACTGCGCAGCCCGCATGAAGGAGCCGTACAAATCGATGGATATTGACGAGTTGCTTTATGACGAGAAGGGGTTGCCGAAATGATACTCGACAGCTCAGCGCTGGTTGCGATCTTACGCGATGAGCCGGAGGCTGCCATGTTGGCAATGGCGATCGAAGCGTCAACTGAGCGCCGCATTTCTGCAGTCAATTACGTCGAAGCCGCCGTGGTGATCGACTCCAGCCGTGACGCAGCAGCCAGCCGCCGATTTGACGATTTGGTCCGCGAAGCGAAACTGGTTGTCGAGCCGGTGACGATCCAGCAGGCCCGTCTTGCGCGGGAGGCATACCGCGATTACGGCAAAGGTAGCGGGCATCCGGCGCGATTGAATTTCGGTGACTGCTTTGCTTACGCTCTGGCCAAAGACGCCGGCGAGCCCCTGCTCTTCAAGGACGATGATTTCCGTCACACCGATGTGACAGCCGCGTCAGCCAGGGCAACGTAAGGCCGGGGCTCACACTTGTGGTTCAGGTTCTTGTCTTAACAGGCCCGACTCTAACTGACACCAGCAACCGAAGTTTCGGCTGACGGCGGAGGGGAAGTCTGGTACTCTCGCCGTCACGGGAAGCAGAGCATGCCACGCGTCAAAGCTGTGTCACAGCGCAATGCCAACAATTCTGCCAGTTCCGCGAAGGCCGCCACGGCGCACGCGCGCGATCAGCACGAGTTAGTCATCATCTCCGGCATGAGCGGCGCGGGTAAGGCGTCGGCGCTGAAGACCTTCGAGGACTTGGGCTATTACTGCGTCGACAACCTTCCGGTCGGGCTGATCGGCAACTTTGCCGAGCTGGTGCTGGACACGCTGGAGATTCAGCGCGCGGCGCTGGTCGTCGACATTCGCGAAGGGGCGAGGCTCGACAAGCTGCCGCAGATTCTGGCAACACTGCGGCGGCTGCTGAAGACAACCGTGCTGTTCCTGGAAGCCGACGAAGAAGCGCTACTGCGGCGCTATAGCGAGACGCGGCGGCCGCATCCGCTGGGACGCAACTCTTCTGTGCGAGCGTCGCTGGCGGCGGAGCGGCGGCGTCTGAAGCCGCTGCGCGCTCTGGCAGATTTTGTCATCGACACGACGAAGTTCAACGTGCACGAGTTGCGCACGCAGGTGACCCAGCGCTTCACCGAAGGCAAGAGCGAGAAGAACATCCTGATTTCGTGCGTCAGCTTTGGCTATCGCGAGGGCGTGCCCGAGGATGCGGACCTGGTCTTCGATGTGCGCTTCCTCCCCAATCCGCACTTCATTCCGAAATTCCGGCCGCTCACTGGACGGCACCCGTCGGTGGCGAAATATATTCGTTCGTTTCCGCAAACGAAGGAGTTCATCCGCCGCATCTCGGAGCTGCTGATTTACCTGATCCCGCACTACATCCGCGAAGGCAAGAGTTACTTGACGATTGCCTTTGGCTGCACCGGCGGCAAGCATCGTTCGGTGATGATCGCCGAGGATGTGCAGAAGCGCCTGGCCAAGGCTGGATTCAACGTGAAGGTGGCACACCGGGATTCGCCGTCAGAAAGCTAGCGCTGCCTCGCCATCGCAGCAACACATCCAAGAAATTGGAACCCAGCACCCCGGATTGGATAACTTACTAGAGTGAGAACACGGCACTGGTGTCGATGCGGGGTGGTGCTGGCGTTCGTTTTCATGTCTTGTCTCGCAATTGCCGCGCAACAGGTGACGCTGCACGGCGGCACAAGCGTTGTGCTGGTGCCCACGCTGGTGACAAACACTGCCGGCGAACCCATCTTTCGGCTTACAGCCGATGACTTCGCCATCTACGACAATGGAGTCGAACAGAAGGTTCATTTGGACGAAGATATTGAGGGGACACAGACCTCGGTCGTGGTTGCGATCGAGCGAGGGCATTCGTCCAGCGAGATTCTCGACAAGGTGCGGCGGTTGGGAAGCTTGTTATACCCGATCGTCGGGGACGGCAAAGGCGAAGTCGCGGTGGTAGCCTTTGATGACAAACCGCAGCTCCAACAGGGTTTCACGCCGAATATCGACCTGGCGACGAATGCTATCAAGCAAGTCGCGCCGGGGAGCTATGGCTCGGCCGTGCTGGACGCAGTCGCCTACTCAGTCGATCTGCTGAACTTGCGCCCACCATCGAACCGCAAGGTTCTGTTTCTGGTGAGTGGCGCGCACGATGACGGAAGCAAGGCCACAACGCCGGAGGTCATGCGCCAGATCGAGCGCAGCAACGTCCTGATTTACAGTGTCACCTACTTCCAGAGCGGAGCGTCGAAGCTGGGCGAGATGATTGCCGATCCCAGCGATCATCAGGTGAACCTTCTCGGCATCTTTTCGCGGCTGTTGCAGTCGGCGAAGGAAAATGTTCCCCAGACGGTTGCGCTGATGTCGGGCGGTGAATATCTGCCGTTCCACGACGAAAAGGCGCTGGAGCAGCAGTTAGCCGGGGTCGACAACCATTACTTCAACCATTACCTGCTGAGTTTCACGCCCAGGAAGCTGTCGCTGGGGCAACACACATTACGAGTCGTCGCCAGCCGGCCTGACGTGGTGGTGACGGCGCGCACCGGCTACTGGGTAGGCGAAGCGCCAGCCAAGGACGAGCCAGAGAGTAACAGCGGCCGGTAAACGCGATCTCCACTTGGTCGCTTCGTAAGGCTTCGCGCTCACATTTGCTAAACTATATGGGCCTGGCAACTCCGGCCAGTGGCAACCGCGCGCGGAGAGGTGCGTGAGTGGTTGAAACGAGCCGCCTCGAAAGCGGCCATACCTTGACGGGTATCGGGAGTTCGAATCTCCCCCTCTCCGCCATCATTTGTTAGCGATCAAGCTCTGCCGTCCCTGCCGGGACTCGGATTTCTTCTTCACACCTACCCAGCGCTGAAGCGCTGGGCTAAGCTCTTCCGTCTCGCCTTACGAGACTCTTGTATTACCGGCTCCGATTGACAACCTAACGACAACCATTGCGCTCCTGTAATCTATTCACCAAACCGTTCCACGCGCGCCATTGTGCGGGCAACGCTGCATCGCTGCTCGGCATACAACTTGGAAAAGAGGCAATCATGGCAAATCAGAAATTGGAGACCACTTGTTGTGTTGTCGGCGGCGGACCTGCGGGCGTGATGCTGGGCTATCTGCTGGCGCGCGCCGGCGTTGCGGTGACGGTGCTGGAGAAGCATCCGGACTTCAATCGTGATTTTCGCGGCGATACCGTGCATCCTTCCACGATGGAGGTGATGTACGAACTCGGTATTCTGGATGACTTCCTCAAGGTTCCGCACCAGAAGCTGAGATCGGCGGGTGGCGTTTACGGCGATTACGCATTTGAGGCCGCAGACTTCAGCCGTCTGCCGACGCACTGCAAGTTTGTCGCACTGATGCCGCAGTGGGACTTTCTCAACTTTCTCGCGGACGGGGCGAAGCAGTTTCCGAGCTTCACTCTGCGCATGCAGAGCGAAGCCACCGATCTCATCAACGATGCCGGCCGCGTTCGCGGGGTGATGGCGAAGACACCGGAGGGCACAGCCGAGATTCGCGCCGATCTTGTGGTCGGATGCGATGGTCGTCATTCGCTCACCCGGCGGGCCGCCGGCTTTGAGGTGCTGGAGTTCGGGGTTCCCATTGACGTTTTGTGGTTTCGTATCGAGCAGAGCAGCACCACTCCCGAACACCTGCTGGGAAATCTCAACTACGGCAAGGCGCTGGTGCTGATCCCACGCGGCGATTACTACCAGGCGGGACTCATCATCCCCAAGGGGTCGTTCGAACAGATTCGTGTAAAGGGCTTGGCGGAGTTTCGCGGGGAGTTGCAGCGGATCGCTCCGTTTCTCGGGGATCAGTTGGAGCAGCTGCGCGATTGGGAGCAGGTGAAACTGTTGTCGGTGCAGATCAATCGGTTGCGGCAGTGGTATCGGCCGGGACTGCTGTGCATCGGCGACGCAGCGCACGCCATGTCGCCGGCCGGAGGCGTGGGCATCAACCTTGCGATCCAGGATGCCGTAGCAACCGCGAACATCCTGGCCGATCCTTTGCGCCAGGGGCGGGTCAGCGATGAGTTGCTGGCGCAGGTGCAGCGACGCCGTGAAATGCCGACGCGCGTCGTCCAGTTCGTGCAGGTCAACATGCACAATGGGCTGAAAACCATCTTCCGCAATCCGGGCCCGGCGAAAGCGCCGTGGCAGCTGAAGGTAATGGTGAACATTCCGGGAGTGCAGCATGGAATGGCGCGCATCCTCGGCCTGGGCGTGCGTCCGGAGCATATTCGCGGCGCGAGAAAGAAGCCGGAGTGCAATGCGAAGCTGATCAGGAAAATTGCCGTAGGCGCTGGACTGGCGTTAGCTGGAGCAGTGATCGCGGGGAAGCTGATACGAAGTTTTCGCAAGCCAAACTATGGGTGGAGGTGAAGTTTGGCTTCACGCCAACCTGTATTGTCGTAAGATTGCGACCCGTTTTCGCGAGGTGATCGGCAACAGTGACGCCTTCGGTACATTCATCAATTCTCAATTTGACGGCGGCGGCGAGGCGGTGTTAACTTCTCAGCACACTGGAAAGGAGGGTGATCCAAAAATATGATATCTGACAGTCATTGTAGTTTCTCAAGTGAGGTGGCTGAGGCTTAGGGCTTCCGCTCTAAATCCTCGCAAGACAGCTGGTTTGGTGTCTGCCGCTGGGGCCACGCAGAGTGGACAGCCTCAGGCCAATTCCAACAGCTAACCGGAAAAGACCCGCTCGGCGCCGTGCGCTGCGGGTCTTTTTCTTTTGTGGATTGCGAGAGAACCAGAGTTGCATGAGAATGGATCTATGACCGGAGTGCAATTTGTCACCGACACGAAGGGCCGCAAGGTAGCCGTCCTGATCGATCTCAAGAAGCACGGCGCGAGGCTGCAGGATTTTTGGGACGGCCTCATTTCGGAATCGCGGCGAAAGGAAAAAGGCATCCCGCTGGAGACCGTCAAGGCGGACCTGATCAAGCGCGGACGCCTCCGTGGCTGATTACGGCGTCGAGGTCAAACCGTCAGCACGGAAGGAACTCGAGGCCCTCCCTGACAATGTGCTGGCCCGCGTCGTGCAACGAATCGATGCACTACGCCGAAATCCCAAACCCGCCGGAGTTAAGAAGCTAAAGGGTTACAAAGACCAGTGGCGTATCCGCGTAGGCGACTGGCGGGTGCTGTACATCATCGACGATGCAGCCAAGCTTGTCAGCATCACGCGGATCGCGCACCGACGCGAAGTATATCGTTGAACCATGCACCAAACCATTCGACAGGTCATTGAAATCCCCGTCCTCGAAACTGAGCGCCTCCGCCTGCGCGGACATCGCGTCGACGATCTCGATGCCTGTAGTGCGCTTTGGGCCGATCCTGTTGTCGTCCGTCACACCACCGGCAAGCCGCAGACTCCCGAGGAAGTCTGGTGGCGGATGCTGCGTTACATCGGCCACTGGGCGCTGATGGGTTATGGATTCTGGGCGCTGGAAGAAAAGGCAAGCGGCCGTTTCATCGGCGATGTGGGATTCGCCGACTTCAAGCGCGAGATGAATCCTTCGCTGGGCGAGACGCCGGAGAGCGGCTGGATCGTGGCGCCAGAGTTTCACGGCAAGGGCTATGCGACCGAGGCGATGCGCGCGGTGATTGCCTGGGGCGACGAGCACTTCGGCGCGGTGCGCACGGCATGCCTCATTCAGCCCGGGAATGCCGCGTCGCTGCGCGTGGCGGAGAAATGCGGATATCACCAGTATGCGCGCTCGACTTATCGCGAGAACGAAGTCCTGATGCTGGAACGTCTGCCTGCAACACAGACGAGTTGACCGACTACATCGGCGTTCGTCTGGTATTTGGCTGCGAGGTTCCCTGCGACGAGCCGCCTTGCGATCCACCCTGCTGCGACCCGCCTCCCGCCCCTGATGAACCGTTCGATCCAGGGGAGGTCTGCTGCAATCCGTGCGGACCCACGGCCGCTTCGCCCGGACGCAGCTTGCGGCAGCAACCGCTGACCATGTCGCCTTGCGGCAAATTCACCTCCGCCGAGTACGGGTAAGTGGCTTTGCGCACGGGATCGGTGCAGGCCTGCTTCTGCACGGTGGCCGACAAACCGAAGCTGCCGTTCGTCGGCGCCAAGCCATTGGCTCGATGCCACTCCCACGCTTTGTCCTGCGCCACCCAATAGAAATCGCCGAGCAGCGTCTGATCGGGCTGATTGACGCCCAGATAGTGGGCTGCTCCG
This sequence comes from uncultured Acidobacteriaceae bacterium, assembly GCA_963805985.1. GTDB lineage: Bacteria > Acidobacteriota > Terriglobia > Terriglobales > Acidobacteriaceae > Bog-257. The sequence continues at coordinate 141,964 of CAWDWG010000001.1, forward strand.
TTCACGAACTGAATGCTCCACTTCGGGCCGTAGCCGAAGCAAACCATGTCGGGCGGCTTGGACGGCGTCTGCCCGCCCTGGTTGGGGACGATGATCTGGGAGGGAGGTACGGATTGAGTCGCCGGCTCATTGCTCTGCTGCGCTGCGGCGACGACAGCTATGGTCAGTGTGAAAAATGCGGTCAGTCGGAGAGTTGTCCGTTGCATGGGTTCCTCAAAGAGGAAATGGTCGCTGCAAAATCGTTCCGAGTCAACTGCTAGTTTTCGCAGCCGAATTCAAACTGACCCATTCCCTCTTGCAGCTAATTTCAATCCCTTGCGCACAACCTGTTCGGTGACCTCGCGTAGCCCCATTGCGGGGAGCGCTTCGGCGCCGACCCAGCGCACGTCGCTGACGTCGCCTCCGGCCTGGGCTTCGCCAGAGATAGGCCGGCAAAGGTAATCGATGAGCACGTAGTGATACTGCGTCTGGCCGAGCGCGTCGGTGAAGATACTGTCGAAGACGTCGAGCACTTCGCCGGGCTCGACATCGACGCCGGTTTCCTCCAGCGCTTCGCGGCGCACTCCGTCGCGCAGCTTCTCGCCCAGCTCCAGCATGCCGCCGGGAACGGACCACTCGCCGCGCAACGGCTCGGTGTTGCGGCGCACCAGCAGCGCGCGGCCACCTTGTACAATCACCGCGCCGACGCCGATCAGAGGATGTTCAGGATAATCGCGCTTCATACGGGTCGGCTCATCGCGTGGGCTGTTGAAATCCGACGTTGAAGAAATCGGTCGGGCTGAAGCTCGCGACCTTCCAGCCTTTGGCGCCGAGCTTGATCTGAAAGCGCATTTGCACGCTGCGGCGCGACGGAACCTGCCCGAAGTTATACGGCAGCGCGTCCATCTCGATCTCCGCAGTGGCACTACCATGATCCTTCTCAGCCGTCACCTGCAGAACTTCGTAGCGGAAATTAACTGCGTCGTATTGATGGAAGAACGCGTTCAGTTGCCCCTCAAGGTCGGCCCAGCCGGTCAGCTCTTTCTTGTCGAAGATCGACAGCACCATTTGGACGTTGTGGGTCTGCATGCCGTTTTGCAGCGGCTGAAAAACGTCGCGAACCAGCTGCTCGGTCAGGTTCAAACCCTGCGCCGGGTCGGCCGCGGGAGCTTCCTCGCTGGAGTTGGGGCTGGCTTGCGCCTGGCCGGATTGCTGCTGGGCCACGACCGGCCGAGGCGGGGCCGCTTCCGCCGCGAAGAGCAGACTGGTGAGAGATAGGAAAACCGCCGGCAAACCGAAGCAGATCAATGGTCTTCGCATCAAATCCATAGTTTGGGAGTGCAGCCTCTGTGGCCTCTCGTGCATAATACTGCCATAGCGGCCAAAGGCGTAGTATTCCTTGGCCGGAAATCCGCCTGTCTTCGGCGCAACTTTGTGTGGGTATGAGGGTTATTGCCGATGTGGGCAGCATCGCGTTAGATCGAGCCGTGCTGGCGGGCGCCCCCCTTCAGGGTGGGCAGTCACCGCCGGCCGCGATACGGGGCGACTTGGCTGAACCTGTCGTTTTAGAGATGCTGAGCGATGCCGAAGTCATGCTGCGCGTGGCTTCCGGCGACGACCCTGCCTTCGATTATCTGGTCGAAAAATACCGCCGGCCGATGGTCAGCTTCATGTATCGCATGACGCACAATCAGGCAGTGTCGGAAGAGCTCGCACAGGAAGTATTTCTCCGGGTTTATCGCTCGCGCCAAAGTTACGAAGCGAGCGCCAAGTTCACCACGTGGTTGTATCGTATTGCGACCAATCTGGCGGTGAACCACGCGCGCGATACCAAGCACGAGCGGCCGGAAAACACGGTCAACATCGACGAGCCCGACATGGAAACGGGCATGACGGTCGATGTTCCCGACACCGGGTTGAATGCCGAGCAGACGATCCTGCGCCGCGAGCGGCTGGCGGCCATCCGCCATCAGGTGGAAGCGTTGCCCGAGCGGCAGCGCCTGGCCGTGTTGATGCACAAGTATCAGAACATGGACTACAAGCAGATTGCGGCGGTGCTGAAGCTGAGCGAATCGGCAACCAAGTCGCTGCTGTTCCGCGCGTATGAGACGCTGCGCGAGACGTTGAAACAGTTTATTTAGGGCGGGAAGTGGGTGTGGTTATGATGTGCGAAAAACTTCGTCTGGAATTGATGGAAGCGTTGTTGAGCGGGCCGCAATCGGTTTCGCCGGAGATGCAGGAACATCTGGCGAGCTGCAAGGCCTGCGCGGCCGAGTTGGTTTCTCTGCAGGAGACCATGGGTTTGCTGGACGAATGGCAAGCGCCCGAGCCGTCGCCGTATTTCAATACACGCTTGCGCGCGCGCATACGCGAAGAGGCCCTGGTACCCGCCCAGCGCGGCTGGCTGGCGTGGTTTCGCCGGCCGGTTCTGGCGGGTGCGGCAGCGTTGCTCCTCGGTCTGGGAATCGGGTTGATGGAATTGGGACCCTTCAGCCGCGACAACACCACCATTGCCAACAATCAGAGTACGGTGCGAGTCAGTGCGCCAGGCACTGCGGTAGGAGATTTGCAGTATCTCGATAAGAACGCGGACTTGTTCTCCGACTTCGACGCCCTGGATCGGCCGTCGACGGAGTAGGTGCAAGAGCAGTGTTGCGGGCCAAATCCATATCGCTGATTGCGGGAGTGATGCTTACCGCGATCCCGGCGCTGTGTGCCGCGCCAGGGTGGCAGGCTCGCGGCGGCTGCGCACGCGCCCCAGGTCCGGCAAGGCGCACCGGCAACCAGCCCTGCTCCGCAGGCGGGCGGTCAGCAGGGCTACACATTTCATCCCCAGGGTCCGGGACCACATCGTGGCGATTGGCTGCGCAAATACATGACGTTGCCGCCACATCAGCAGGAGCAGCAATTGCGCCGCGATCCCGGCTTCCAGAGTCTCTCGCCGGAGCGGCAGAACCATCTGCTCGATCGTCTGCGCAACTTCAACAGCCAGTCTCCGGAGAAGAAGGCGCAGATCCTGAACCGCATGGAGACCTTCGAGCACATGTCTCCGCAGCAGCAACAACAGGCGCGCAACCTGTTCAACCAGTACCGCAATCTGCCGGAAGATCAGAAGGACAAAGTCTCGCAGGCCTATCGCCGGTTGCGCGGCATGCCTCCTTCGGCGCGTAGCGACTTGCTGAACTCGGACGAGTTCAAGAACAACTACACTCCGGAACAGCGGGATCTGCTGAAGGGCATGACCGACCTCAACATGTAACCAACGCAAACCCCGACACCGAGCTCATCTCGAGTCAGAACCAGCGCCGCCTCTGACCGGCTGTAGGGTGGGGCTCCGACCCACGCGACTGGGCCACGCGCTACGAATGCTTCGGCCATACTCCGGAAGTAACCTCAGCGTCTGCCGGGAAAATCATTTAACATTGAATATCCGCATTCTTGCGGCTGCCAGCGACCACCACTGGCGCAAGTTTGTTATGACCCAACTCATTCGCGATAGTTATCGCTACCGGGAGCTGATCTGGGCTCTCGCGCTCAAAGAGCTGAAAATTCGCTACAAGCGGTCGGTGCTGGGCTTCCTGTGGGCGCTGCTGAATCCCGCATTCATGATGCTGGTGTTGACCATGGTCTTCTCCAACATCATGCGCGTCCCTATTCCGCACTACGCCATCTTTCTGCTGAGCGTGCTGCTGCCGTGGACGTTCTTTTCGCAATCGCTTTCTTACGCCGTCGAATCCATCGTGACCAACGGCGACCTGATTAAGAAGGTCGCGGTTCCCAAGCTGGTATTTCCCATGGCCGCGCTGGTCTCTAATATCATCAACCTGCTGTTGTCGCTGATACCGCTCGCCATACTGGTGCCGCTGTTGCGGCATCCGTTTTACTGGACCTGGATTTATCTCCCTGTTCCTCTGTTGGCGCTGGCGATTTTCACGCTGGGCATGGTCTTCTTTTTCGCCGCCGCCAACGTGTATTACCGTGACGTGTCGCACATTCTGCAAGTCCTGCTATCGGCGTGGTTCTATGTCACGCCCATCATCTATCCGCTGGACATGCTGCCGCCACCGTTATCGCTGGATTTTGAAGCTGAACCCGATCATTTACGTCATCAACGGATTCCGTCTGGCGGTGTACTACGGACAGCTGCCCAAGGCGCCATCGATCATCGCTTCATTTGTTTGCGCCTTCGTCAGTCTGTTCATCGGCTATTCGCTTTTCCGGAGATATCAGAACAACTTTGTCTTTTACGTCTGAGCTCGAAATGTCCGAACCCGTCATTCGCGTGGAGAACATCACGCAACGCTTTCGCCTGATCCAGGAACGACCGGATACGGTGCGCGAGCTGTTCTCCAAGATCTTCCGCAGCCGCTCGAGCTACCACGACTTCGAAGCGGTGAAGAACGTCACATTCGAAGTTCCCAGCGGACAGACGCTCGCGCTCATCGGGCGCAACGGTTCCGGCAAGAGCACGATGCTGAAGATCATCGCCGGCGTTTATCGGCCGACCACAGGCACGGTCACGGTCAACGGCAGCCTGGCGCCGCTCATCGAGCTGGGTGCGGGCTTTCATCACGAACTAACCGGCCGCGAGAATATTCTGCTCAACGGCCTGCTGATGGGCTATTCCAAACGCGACATGCTGGATCGGCAGCAGAGCATCATCGATTTCGCCGACATCGGCGAGTTCATCGACTCGCCCGTCAAGCAGTACTCCTCCGGAATGTACATGAGGCTGGCGTTCGCCGTAGCTATCGAGGTCGACCCGCAGATCCTGGTCATTGACGAGATTCTCGGCGTCGGCGACCTGGGCTTTCAGGAGAAATGCTTCGAGCGGATTCGCCGCTTCCGCGCCTCGGGCAAGACGATTCTGATTGTGACGCACGACATGAAAACGGTGGAGGAAAATTGCGACCGCGCACTGCTGCTCGATCACGGCCACCTGATTGCCGACGGCCCTCCGGACGAGACCGTCGCCATGTACAGAACCATGATGGCTCCGGAGGCCGTCGGCGCTCACTAGGTAGTGGGTTCTGCTGGACGGGTGGAGCACGCCTTCAGACGTGCATAGCCGCCCGTTGGAACCAAGATCTCGGCTTTGGCCGCTGAGGCACCGCCCCTCGAATGCACGTAGCCTTCGTCCTTCCCCGGTCTTTTCCTTATCGCGGCGGATACGAAAATTCGCTGTTCGCTCTCGCGAGATATCTCGTCGAGCACGGGCATCGCGCCACCGTATTCACCACCGTCGCCGACGATCTGGAATCCTTCTGGCTACCTGGCTTCAAGACATTTCCTCAGGAACAACTCACCATCGACGGCGTGGCCATCCGCCGCTTCCCTATCGACTACGACAAGCTCCGCCGCCGCGCCACTCGATTCCTTGGGCTCGTGCGCTACTGGCGATGGAAGGCGCAATACTGGCGGCCGTCGTTTCGCATTCCCGGACTGCCGGAAGCCCTGCGCGAGGTCGATGCCGATCTCTTCCACGTCGGCCCGCTGCCTTACAACGGCCTGATGTACGCCGGACTCCACGCCGGTGAACTGCGCAACCTTCCTGTGGTCGCCACGCCCTGCTCTCACCTTGGCGAGCCGGGCAGCCATGAGGTCGTGCAGCATTACCTGCAACCGCATCAAGTCGCCATGCTGCAGCGCTGCCGAAAAGTTTTCTGCATGACGCAAACCGAGCGCGATCGCCTGCAAGGCTTAGGCATCGCCGCGGACAAGCTGGCGATCACTCCTTTCGGAATCGATCTGCAGACGTCGGTCGGCGGCGATCCGAATTTCCTGCGGCAGCGCTATAACGTTGACGGCCCAGTCGTCCTGCATCTGGGAATGAAAGCCTTCGACAAGGGATCGCAGACGCTGGTCGAAGCCATGAAGCTCGCGTGGTCGCGCGGTTCAAGCGCGTGGCTGGTCATGGCCGGTCCCAGCCTCTCGACCTTCGACGACTTCGTCCGAACCACCGGCACGAATTGCCCGCGGCTGCTCAACCTGCCGCCTTTCGACGAGGCTCAGAAGCGCGACCTGCTGGCATCAGCCACGATTGTCGCGCAACCTTCGCGTGTGGAATCTCTCGGGCTGGTGCTGATCGAGGCGTGGGCGAACAGCAAACCGGTGATCACAGCTGACATCGCGGTCTCACGCGAGCTGATAGCCAGTTGCGGCGGCGGAGTTACCGTCCCGTTCGGACAGCCGGAACAACTCGCCGGCGCTATCGAGAATCTACTGAGCGACGCAGCACTGCGGCAGCGCATGGGAGCGGGAGGCTACGAGATGTCATCGCAATATGACGGGGACACTGCGTGGCGCCGCACTACTGCGGAACTCGAGCGCGTCGCCCGCTCGCCCCGTTTTTCCGCCGAACCGGAACATGCGGGCTAAGGTCACCGCCGCACAATGGGCTTGACAGAGGCAGCTGATCGATTAAGAATTCAGACCCAAGCAATGTTAACGTTCCGTGAAAATGGAACGTTAATTCAAGTTCCTCTGAATCAGAAACCAGCCGGCATTTCCGCTTGAGTGGGGTGGAATTGACAGTACATTCTGAACGTCGCATCGCCAGCCTAGGTCTCGTCTGCTTAACTGTTTCACTTTCCCTGTTGCTCTCCGGATGCGGAGGCGGCGGCACTAACGTCACGGGAAGCCCTGCCCTGCAGGCTTCGGTAACAGCCACCAGTCATCCGCTGGTGGCCCAGTACTCGGTCACCACAACCACCCAGGCCACCGTCTCAGTACAGTTCGGTACCACCACCAGCTACGGATTCACGACCTCGTCGCAATCCATTCCGACCGGCGGCGGTACGGCCAACATTCTGGTCGGCGGCATGATGCAGAACACGATGTATCACATGCAGGCGATTGTCACCGACGCCTCCGGCAATCAGACGTTCGACACCGATCGCACTTTCCAGACGCAGTCTGCTCCGGACCCGACACGTGTTCCGGCGGTCACCGCGACGACCACCGCCGGCATGACGCCGGCCGCCGGTGTCGAGCTCATGAGCCTGAATCCCGGACCCAACAATCAGCTCATGATTACTGCCGTCGATCCGCAAGGCAATCTCATTTGGTATTACGACTTCGACACCTCACTGGGAGCGGCGCCTCAGGCCGTCAAGCTGTTGTCGAATGGCCACATCCTGGCAATGCTGTGCAACAACCCCGGCCAAGCCGGGGGCACACTGCAAGAGATCGACTTGACCGGAAAGGTCATCAACCAGTTCGACTACAAACAGCTCCAGACAGCGCTGACCAACGCCGGCTATAACATCAACGTTCTTTCCATCGATCACGACTTCGTGTCGCTGCCTAATGGCCATCTGCTGATCATCGTGAGCGACACGCGCGTGTTTGACAATCTGCCGGGATACCCGGGACAGACTACGGTCACGGGCGATGCCATCGTCGACCTCGATAGCAATTACAAGCCGGCGTGGGTGTGGGATGGCTTCGACCATCTCGACGTCAATCGCCATCCCATGAATTTCCCTGACTGGCTGCACGCCAATGCGCTGGTCTACATCTCCGACGATGGCAACCTGCTGCTCTCCATGCGCCACCAGAACTGGGTTATCAAGATCGATTACCAGAATGGCGCCGGCGCGGGAGATATCCTGTGGCATCTGGGCTATCAGGGAGACTTCAACATCAGCTCCGGCGATGACCACGACTGGTTTGCGGCGCAGCACGATGTGAACCTCGCCAGCACCAACGGAACCGGCAGCTTCCAGGTTGCGATGTTCGACAACGGCGATGACCGCCTGCAACCAGGTGGTGGCGGCGAGCTCATGCAATGCGAGGGAACGCTTCCACCGCTACAGGGCTGCTACAGCGCGGCCGCAATCTTTGCGGTGGACGAGAGCACAAACACCGCCACCCGCCAATGGTCTTATCAGACACCGTATTCTTATTGGGGCGGCGTCACGCGGGTCCTTCCCAACAACAACATGTTTATCACCGAGAGCACCCCGGCCGATCTCAATGACACCGGCATGCGCTCGTTAGAGCTGACCCAGACTTCCAGTCCGCAGGTGGTTTGGCAGCTTGAGATACCCAATCAAAATTCTTATCGCACGATTCACATGGGGAGCCTGTATCCTGACGTGCAGTGGTAGCAGCACAACTGGACGAGGGGCCTAGTGGGAAGCTCGCGCCGGGAAAAATCTGACTTGCAACTGGAGACTCCGTTGCCAAGTCCCGCCCACGCGCCCTCTGCCCCGGCTTCGAATGCGCATAGAGTTTGGGGCCGTTACTTTGCTCTCGCCCTGTTGCTGAACTTGTACCTTCTGCACTTGGCGCTTCGGCGCTGGCACTATGTTGCTCCGCCGATGACTCATGCGATGGCCCGCCTTTTCTTCTGGGCGGTTGGCGTGAACCTCGCATTCGCGCTGCTCTTCGGCTGGTTTGCCATTCGCGAGCGCTGGGAAAACCAGTTGCGGCGCACGTTGCAATTGGATCTCGCCATCGGGCTGCTGCCATTCCTGATGGGCAGCTTCTTCATCGGGACGACAAACGAACCGAAGTTCCGCGTCTTCGGAGCCATTTACACCGTCTTCCTTCTACTCAAGATCATCCTCGCCCTAACCTGGGGAGCTCGGAATATGCCGGAGCGAAAGCGCCTCCGCCACGCCTCACTGTTCGTATTCCTGGCGAGCTTCCTGGTGTTCGCAGGATTTGCGCCCTGGATGTGGCTTGCCAATCCACCCTCCGGCGACGAACCTGCCTACCTGTTGCTGGCGCACAGCCTGGCTTTCGATCACGACTTCGATGTCGGTGACAACTATCGCAACTACGATTTCGTCGAGCAGTTTCCGCCGCCGTCTCCTGGAGCCCTGCGAGGCTTTCCCTATGAACTGATGCTCGCGCCCAGCTTGTCTGCAATCGCACACGAACCGCACGTGATCACCAATTATCGCGGTCAGCAGATGGTCTGGCACGATGTTGGATTGCCGCTGTTAATTGCGCCGGCTTACTACTTCGACAAACGGGAAGGCGCCCTGCTGGTGTTGGCGCTTCTCGGAGCCCTCGGCGTTGCTGCTATCTTCGAAATCGCGCTGTGGTTGGGCGCTTCCAACCTTCAGGCAATTCTCACAGCCGGTATCTTCGGCTTCACGGCTCCCTTTTACCTGTATGCCCAGTCCATATGCGTGGAGGCTCCGGGCGCCGTGGCAATCCTGTGGGGAGCCCTGCAGTTCCTTCGCTACCGCGAACGCCCGCGCAGCCGCTATCTCCTGCTCGCGGGGATGCTCATCGCGGCGCTGCCGTGGCTCGTCATTCGGTTTTGGGCGCTGGCCGGGCCTTTGTTTCTTGTGTTGCTCGCCTGGCTGCTTCGTGCCGAGTGGGGCAAGTGGCCACGGCTCATCGGCAAGGTCGCGCTCCTCGGCGCACCTAGTCTCGTCAGCCTGGCCGTATTCGCAGCGCTCGACAAACATTTGTTCAACACTTATCTGCCGAATGCGGCGAACCTGATCTGGGGTCAAATCCTGCCGCAGTTCTGGAATCATCCGATGCTCGGCGTGTTGGGGCTTGTGTTCGATGAGTCTTTCGGGCTGATGCCGACCGCTCCCATGTTTGTCGCGGTCGTCGCCGGAATGATCGTTCTGTTTCGGCGCGATCATTGGGGATTCGCCGCGCTGTTTCTGCCCGCGCTCGGCTACATTCCCTTCGTCGCGCGCTCGCGCTTCTGGATGGGAGGATGGGCGCCTCCGGCGCGCTTATTGGTCGTGGCCGCGATGATCATGGTCCCGGCCGCCAGTCTGGTGTTGACCCGCAAAACGCGCTGGATCGTTGCCGCGCTAACAACGTGGAGCGGCCTGCTCACTGTCGCCTACACCGTTAATCCATACTGGCGAATGCCTTCGTTCTGGCACCTCTACGAGAAGAGCGTGCTGGTCGAGATATTGCACGACCACATGCATCCTCATCCGCACTTCTACAGCTTCTTAAGCATTTTTCCCGACATGCTCAGAGCCCGTCCAATGGATCTGCTGCTGGCCTGGATCTGGGTGGCGATCACCGCCGGCGCGGCGTGGTGGTGGGCTCGAACCGCTCAACGGTCGGTGCTACTGTGAGGGGTACGTAGGACGGAGTGAGCGGGCCGCAATCGCGAGCGGCTGGCTTGCGCGTGGAAATACAACCGCCCGGGCAAATGGATCGCAATATGGTTTCGAATGCGCGTCGGCTCTGGGCTCGCTGGTTCACGCTCGGCTTTATTCTGAACGTGTATCTGCTGCGGATCGCCATTCGGCGGTGGCACTACCCTCTTCCGCCCCTGAGCCATGCCGCCGCGCAGGTCTTCTTCTGGGCGATCGCAGTCAATGTTGTCTTTGAGCTGCTGGTCGGCTGGTATGCCATCCGCGAGGGTTGGCAGGAACGCTTGTCACTCGTCCTTAAGCTGGATGCTGCCATCACCCTGATCCCATTTCTGATGGGCAAGTTCTACTGGGTGGAAGGCGAGATAGCCTTTCGCATCTTTGGCACTCTCTACGCTGTTTTCCTGTTGCTGAGACTCAGCCTCGGAATCGCCTGGGCGGCCTGGAATCTGCCCGGAACGCAGCGTGTCCGCCGCAGTGGCATCTACGTCTTCGCGGTGGCCTTCATCGTATTCACCGGGTTTGTGCCTTGGATCTGGCTGGGCGGTCCGCCGATCGGCGACGAATCTGCCTACATGCTGCTGGCCCACAGCCTCGCTTTCGATCACGACTTCGACGTCGGCGACAACTATCGCAATCACGATCACGTCGAGCAGTTTCCGCCGCCGCCCCCCGGCACGCTGCGCGGCTATCCCTACGCCTTCATGCAGCGCGACGGGATTGAATATCTGCCCCATGAGCCGCACGTCATCACCAACTTCCGCAGCCAGCAGATGCTTTGGCACGACGTGGGCCTGTCGCTGCTGATTGCTCCCGCTTATCGGATCGCCAAACGCGAGGGCGCGCTGTTCGTCATGGCTGTATTGGCGGCCCTCGGCGCCGCCGCTGTCTTCGAAATATCGATCCGCCTCGGCGCTACCAACCTGCAGGCGCTCCTGACCGCGGCAATCTTTTGCTTTACTCCACCGTTTTACCTCTACGCCCAGGCGGTTCTTGTCGAGGGTGCGGGCGCGGTGGGAATTCTCTGGGCGGCGTTGCAGTTCTTTCGCTATCGCGAACGCCCGCGCAATCGTTATCTTCTACTCGCGGGCATCGTCATCGCAGCCTTGCCGTGGCTGATTATCCGCTTCTGGGCGCTGGCCGGGCCATTGTTTCTGGTGTTTGTTGCGTGGGTATGCGTGCACGAGTGGCACGCCTGGCGACGTCTAGTCACGAAGCTCGCGCTGCTGAGCCTACCGTGCCTGGTCAGCTTAGGTGCCTTCGCTATCCTCGACAAACGCCTGTTCAACACCTATCTACCTAACGCGGGGATGCTCATCCTGGGCCGTTCCTTGCCGCAGTTCGGCGGTAATCCTGTTCTCGGATTTCTCGGGGTCATGTTCGACCAGTCCTGGGGACTGATGCCCACGGCGCCGATGTATCTTGCGGTGGCCGCCGGCATGATCGTCTTGCTGGGGCGCGACCGCTGGGGCTTTGCAGCATTGTTCCTTCCGGCACTCGGCTATCTCCCGTTTATCGTGTTTTCGCGATTCTGGACGGGCGGCTGGAATCCTCCAGCGCGTTATTTGCTGGTAGCCGCAATGGCGATGGTGCCTGGCGCCAGCCTTGTTCTCACGCGCAAAACGCTTTGGATTGCAACAGTGCTGACGGCGTGGAGCGGCCTGCTCTCCGTCGCTTATACAATCGATCCATATTTGCGCATGCCTTCGATCTGGCATCTGTACCGCAAGAGCATGCTGGTGGAAGAACTGCACGACCATATACCCACGCCGTTTTATAGCATCTTCAGCATCTTTCCGGATCTCCTCACCGCCAGCCGGTCGGACTGGTTTCGCGCCTGGATTTGGGCAGCGTTTACCGCCGGCGCGGCGTGGCTGTGGGCTCGAAGCGCGGAGCGCAATCAGGTAACCTGATTCAGGGCCTTCGTCCGGCCGAATCCTACGCCGGGAGCCGAGCCCTGCCTGCATTCGATGAAAGTTGCCATCGTCACTCCCGCCATCCACGACCCCAACCGGCTCTTCGGCGCGGAACGGCATTTTCTCGGCATGGTGCAGGCGTTCAAACGGCACGTCGATACCGACTGGATTCAGATTCCCATCAGCGAAGCCAGCTTCGAAACGATTTTGCGCGGCTATCTCGATTGCCACGAGCTCGACCTGTCTTCCTACGATCTCGTCGTTTCTACCAAGGCTCCAACCTACGCCGCGCACCATCCCAACCACGTCTGCTGGCTGCTGCATCAAATCCGCGTCTTCTACGACCGCTTTGACGATGAGTACGGAAAGCTTCCCGCGCAGGCGCTGGCGCAGCTGCAATCGCAACGGCAGGCGATCCAGCGTCTCGACAACCTGGCCCTGCGAAGTGTGCGCAAGATTTTCACCAATGGCCAGGAGACCGCGCGCCGGCTGAAGCTCTACAACGGATTCGACGCCGAAGTGCTCTACCCGCCGGTCTTCACGGAAGGCCACTACTGCGCAGGCCAGGAGCATTTCCTGCTGCCCGGACGCCTGCATCGCTGGAAGCGTGTCGATCTCGCCATTCGCGCGATGAAGCAACTTTCGGCCGATATTCCCCTGCTGATTCCAGGCACTGGCGAAGACGAGCAGGAATTCCGCAAGCTCGCCGGCAACGATCCTCGCATCCAATTCCTCGGCTTCGTCAGCGACGAAGAGATGTTGCGGCTCTATGCGAATGCTCTGGCCGTTCTCTTCGTGCCCAAGGACGAAGACTTCGGCTACATCACCATCGAAGCCATGCTGAGCCACAAGCCGGTGATCGTCTGCAAAGATTCCGGCGAGCCTGCCCTGCTGGTGAACAACGGCCGCATGGGATTCGTCGTTGATCCCGATCCGGCCGAGATCGCCGGGGCCATGGGGATTCTTGCGGCAAATCGCGAACTGGCGCGCGAGATGGGCGAACACGCATTTCAAAGCGCACCATCCCAATCCTGGGATCATGTCGTGCGACGATTGATCGAAGCCGGATCGCAGCCAACCGCAGCATCCTCGGACAATCACTATGCCGAACAGACCTCGGTCTCGCTTCTGGTCGCGGACAATCAGGTGCTCGACCCGCCCGTCGGCGGCGGCCGCATCCGCATCTACGAGCTTTATCGCCACCTCGCCCAGCTCGACTTCGACATCACCTACATCGGCGCCTATGACTGGCCGGGGCCGGTGTATCGCGATCAAATGCTGGCCTCCCATTTCCGCGAGATTGTCACTACTCTCACGCAGCCGCACTTCGCGCGCGATCGCAAATATCAGCGGGCCGCCGGCGGCAAGACCACGATCGACGTGACGATTCCGAAGCTGCTGAAGTATTCGCCGCGCTTCCGACGCATGGCGAAGGAACACGGCCGCCGCGCCGAAGCCGTCATCATTTCGCATCCCTGGGTCTTTCCGTATGTGCCGCGCCGTCCCGGCCAGAAGCTGATTTACGACGCGCACAACTGCGAATACATCGTGAAGCGACAGATCCTGAGCGATACGGCGGCCGGTAGAAAACTGGTCGAGGAAGTTCGCACGCTCGAGCAGGATCTATGCCGCAGCGCCGACCTGATCTTCGCCTGCTCCGACGACGACGCCGAACAGTTCGTCGATCTCTACGGCGTTGAGCGGGACAAAATCGTTCTGGTTCCCAACGGAGTTGATGTGGAAGACATTCAGCCGGCCAGCCCTGCCGAGCGGGAATGGGCAAGGCAGGAACTCGGGCTACCGCTGCATCGGCCAGTGCTGATCTTCATCGGCAGCGGCTACGCTCCCAATACCGAAGCCGCAGCGTTTCTGGTGAAGGAGGTTGCTCCGCGGTTGCCCAATTGCGACATCGTGATCGCCGGCAGCGTTCGCGATTCCTATCGCGCTTCTCATCCGGCGCCCGCTCCGGACAACGTCATCTGGCTTGGCATCGTCGAAGCCGATCGCCGCTTGTCCTTGTACCACGCGACTGACATCGCTCTGAATCCCATGTTCTCCGGCTCGGGAACGAATCTGAAGATGCTCGATTACTTCGCCGCCGGGCTGCCTGTTGTCTCAACTCCTGCCGGCGCTCGCGGGCTGGAGCTTTCCTCCGACGATTGCGTCGTCTGCCCAGCGGACCAATTCGTCGCGAGGATTGAAATGTTGCTTAGTGATCCCGATCAGCGCGATCTAATAGGGGCAAACGCGCGACAATTGGCCGTTCATCGCTATGCCTGGTCGATGATTGCCGCCGATACCGCACAAGCTGTGCGAAATCTTCTTCAGGGAGCGCCGGCGCATGTTTCGTGAAGGCCTGCTGCAGTACTGGTGGATGCTGTATCGCCACTGCAAGACCCTCAACCAGCGGACCGACATCTTCCGCAACATTGAGGATTCTTTCGCTGCGAAACACGGCGACCAGCGCCTGGCTGCGGGCAATGTTTACGTCGATATTGGCAGCGGTTCGTCACCGGTGCCGACTTTTCTCTATCAGCGCTGCCACGCCACGACGTACGCGACCGAGATGGATCGCGCGTACCTCGACCGCCAGAAGAGCTATATGCAAACGCTCGGGATCGGCAAGCGCGACAGCTTCTTTGTGCAGAAGGAAGACGCCACTCGGCTGAGCTTCGACGATCGCTCAATCGATCTGATCACCGCCGTCTCCACCATCGAGCACATTCCCGGTGACGGCGATTCGCGCGCGGTGGCAGAATTCGCGCGCGTGTTGTGCCCTGGTGGCCGACTGGTTGTAACCGTCCCGACTGCTCCGGCGTACATCGAAAATCAGTCGACGTTCTACTATGCCGGCTTCGAACGGCGTTACGATTACGCGGCTCTCGAAAGCCGGCTGTTTCGTCCGGAGTTGAAACTCATCGAACAGTTGTACATGGTTTCGCCGCCGCAGGAGTTTCTGGAGCAATTCAAGAATTCGTTCCGCGAATTCGTGCATGGCGATAGCTGGAACGACACCTGGTACAAGAATGGCTGGCACGACCAATATCCCGATGTCAGCATTCTTCTCAGCGTCGGAATGATTCGTCTTTCGCCCGATCCCAGCGGGTCGTTCGGCGCTTGTCTCGCATTCGAGAAACAGTAGTATGGAGTTATCTTGCGTTACCTGATGGTCTCAACCTATCCCCCCAAGCGCTGCGGCATCGGAGCTTATGCCGAGCAGAGCGTCGCGCAGTTGCGCACGCAGGGGCATGTTGTTGACATCGTCTCGCCTGACCTTCAGGGCAACGTGGACTTCGCCTGGGATCTGCGCGGCGGCAAAAAATTGCTCCGGCTGTTTCAAATCCTGCCCTACTACGATCGCGTGGTCCTGCAATATCACTGGGCTTTCTACTATCGCAACCCGTTTCTGCGCCAGCGCCGTTGGGAAACTTTGCAGACAACGCTTTGCTTCGCGCTGCTGTTTCTGCGCTGCCGCAAACTGGAAATCGTCGCCCACGAGATTCCTTACATCGTCGGCAAGCAGGGCTGGTTGTACAAGTGGCAGTGGAAGCTGGCGCCGCGAATCGTTTTTCATACGAGCCGGGAGCTCGAGCGCTTCGAACAGCACTACGGGATACGGCTCAACCGTTCCCGAATCGCATTTCGCAGTCATGACGACGTCTATCAGAAATTCGCGGATCATACGCAACCTAGTGCACGCCGCCAGCTCAAGCTCGAGCCGCAGGGACTGGTGTTTTTATGTATCGGCTTCATTCAGCGCCACAAGGGATTTCATCGCGCGATTCGCGCCTTCGTCGAAGCCGCGATCCCGCAGGCGGAGCTGTTCATCGTCGGCTCGCTTCGTGTTCCCAACTCCGAAACCGTAAAGTACCTGAACGAGCTTCGGCAGCTCGCGGCTGATACTTCGAATGTCCGCCTTATCGAGTCGTTCGTCAGCAACGAGGATTTCGATACCTGGATTGCATCCTCGGATTGCGTGGTCCTGCCTTACTCCGAGATCTGGTCCTCGGCTGTTTTGGGCCGAGCCCGCATACTCAACCGTCCGGCGATTGTTTCCTCTGTCGGCGGCCTGCCCGAGCAGGCGTGCGAAAACGATCTACTGTTTGGCACCGACGAAGAACTGGCCGAGGCCTTCCGTACCATGGCTCGCCGCTTATCTTCGGCCGCAAAGCCCGATTCCAAGCCAGAGTCCTGCGTGCCGTGAAGTGTCTTTCCTTCTCTAATCGGCTGTGTACAATCGCCAGCAGGTGAAGACCGTCGCCATCGCCATTCCGTCGCTGCATCGCCCCGATCTGACCGCGCGCTGCATTCAGTTCATCCAGCAGCAGACGCTCCCCGCCTCCGACTGGGAGATCGTGGTCATCGAAAACGAAGCGCGAGCGGGCGAGATTCTTCCCGATCCGCTGCCGCCCAACACGCGGCGCATCGAACTGCCGGCGAACGAAGGCACCACCGGCTCCATTAATCGCGCGGTGGCAATGACCGAGTCGCGATATGTTTTGCTGCTCAACAACGATGTCGAGTTGGCTGCCGACTACGTCGCCAGGCTGGTTGCCGCCCTGGATCGTGATTCAAAGCTCGGCTTCGCTACCGGCAAACTTCTGCGGGCTACCGACCGAGATCACCTCGACGGGGCCGGCGACGCCATGCTGATGGCCGGCGGCGCTTACCGTCTTGGTCATCTCGATCCTGATCGGCAACAGTTCGATCGGCCTATGCCGGTGCTGGCTGGATGCGGTGCTGCAGTGCTCTATCGGCGCGACGCTTTCCAGGAAAGCGGTGGGCTGGATCCCGATTTCTTCGCGTATCTCGACGATCTTGATCTCGCGCTGCGTGTACAGATGGTGGGATATAGCGGTCTCTATTTGCCGGACGCGGTTGCGTACCACATCGGCAGTGCGACGCTGGGCCAACCGCTGCATCCACGCGTGGTCGAATACCTCACGCGCAATCAGCTGTACTTGTTGATGAAAGATTATCCGCGGCCGGTCTTCTTACGCTTACTGGCAAGAATTTTCGTCTACCAACTTTTCTGGCTCATGTTCGCGATGAAAAGCGGCAACTTCCGCGCCTGGCTTCGCGGCCTGCGCGACGCGCTTCGCAATCGGCACAGCATGCGGCAGAAGAACCGAACGCTGTTGGCGCGGCGCAGAATCGGTGATGCCGAATTTTTCCAGCGCCTGCGCGACTCCGAGCGCCAGATCTATAACTGGCAGCAATCCCTGCCGGCACAGGACAGATCCAGGCTGCTCAATTCTTACTTTCGCTTCTTCGGCTGACACGCGCTTAGAAAGTGGTCGTCAACCGCGCGTTGCAACTGCGTCCCGGCCCGATGGCATTGCCTGAAAATAATCCGCCGAAATCGATCACATTCAGCGTGTTAGTCAGGTTCTGTCCATCTACTTGCAGACGCACCTTCATGCGATCCGACTGATAGACGTCGACGCCCGCCGATGCGCTGAGCAGCGTCGAGGGAAGAACGCGTCCGCGGGCGAAGTTCAGGCGGCTGATCACCTGCGGGCCGTAATCTTGCAGTGCCTCCTGCTCAGTTCCCGTATAGTCGAACGGCAAGCCACTGCCGTACTGCACTCCGCCAGCAACCCAGAACCTCGGTTTGATCTGATAAGTCCAGCGCGTGAACAGCGTGTTGCGCTGGTCCTGCGAGTCGGGAAAATGTCCCGTCAGAGCCGCGAGCGCAGCCTGCGCGTCCTCGCCGATGAACAACCCTCCCGACACCGGATTCCACGCGTTGCCCACCATGTACGAGTAACTGGCAAATCCGGAGAGCTTGTGCCAGGTCGCTAATTCAATCTTCCCTTCCGCTCCGTAAATAATCGCCTTGCGGAACGAGATGGGAAAGCTAATGGTCGTGTTCTCGATCTGGTCGTCGTCGGCGTAGTTAGCGACATCGCGCAAGTAGTAGTTCACGTCAAGGCGCAGATTGTTGCCCAGCGCCTTTGACACGCCCGCCTCGTAATAGTTGCCTTGCGAAGGCACGACCGGCAATTGCACGATATCCGGGTTGATGAGGTAAACCTCGAACGACGAGGAAAGCAGCAGGTTCTCGAACGATGGCGTCTGGAAGATGCGGTCGTAGGCAAAGTGCGCGAGCAAGCCGAATTTGGGGAAATAGCGCGAGATCGCAATTCGAGGATCGAGCGCCTGCTTATCCACCACCAGCTGGTAGTGGTCCCAGCGCAGCCCGATGTTCGCTGTCCAGTTCCCCAGCCGAATCAAGTCCTGCACAAACACCGACTGCTCCAGGTCCTGGCGCACGCCCTGATCGGGATAAGCTCCGGGAAAGCTGAACGCGAGCGCTGTACCGTCGTCGAATTGTGAGGGATCGGTGATGTTGTAGTAGAAGTTTTCGTGCAGCCACGTATTGTCCGACTCGACGCCGAACTTCCACTGATTGTGACCGTGATCGACCGTCCCCATTCCCTTGAAATAGAACTCGTTGAACCAGTTGTGCTGGTTGAGAATGATCGGCGTGGACAGATCGTTGGAATAAAAATCGTTGCCGTTGTTACGCGCCATGAAATGAAAATCGCCAACCGCCTTCGGCGAAAAGATGTGCGTGTAGTTCACCGCCCCCATGGTTTCGAAGTTATTGCCGTTCTGCTGCTGGCACGGAGGTCCCGATGTCTGGCCCGGCGCATAACACCCAGTCTGCTGCACCAACTCGTTGGGCTGCTGATAACGCGAAAGTTCATAGCGCGCGATGAAGTTGATGCGGTCGTTCGGCGTGAGATCGCGCTGATAGTTGGCGGAGAAATCGCCAAGGGTACCCGTGTTGGTGTAATTCTGCGGCACCACCGGGTTCAGATAATGACTGGTCTGCGCTCCCGATGCGGTGAAACCGAGAACGTTCTTGCCCCAGGAATATTCGCCCTGCCCAAAGCTGCCGAGACTGTCATAGCTGCCGCCGGAGAGAACGAACTGGCCGTGAAAGCCCGTCTGCGGATTGGGAAGCGTGTTGAGTTCCACCACGCCGCCCATCTTGCGCCCATATTCGGCGGGAAATCCGGCGGTGTAGATTGTCATCGAGTCGAGATCGTTGGCGCTGATTTCCGGGCCGAAGCTGGGCGAGCGATTATCGGTCAGCGGAATGCCGTCGACCACGAACTGCGTCTGGTACTCCGAGCCGCGCGGATGCAGCACCGCATTGCCTTCATACAGCCAGCCCGGCTGGGTGTTCACCAGGTCCTGAATCGAACGGCCCGGCACCGACGTCAGGCGGTCCTGAATCTGCTGCGTGCCGATCTGGTTCACTGAGCCGGCCCGGTCGGTGTCCAGCATCGTTTGCTGCCCCTGCACTGTCACCGACTCGTTCGGGCCGGCGACCTTTAACGCGATCGTACGATCGATGGGAATCGGCGAGTGAATATCGAGAGACTCGGAGACCGGCGCGAAGCCCGCCTGCTGGATGGTCAGCAAATAAATTCCATACGGCAACCGCTGCACGGTTAACTTGCCGTCCTCGCCGGAAGTCAGGGTGGTCCGATATTGGTTGGCTGCACTGCTGAGCTGGACCGTCGTCTTCAGACCCAGCCCGGCCGGATCGGTTACGGTCACGTGCAACTCGCCGCGATTGCTCTGCGCAAACAGCGCAGCACACCATAAAAGCATGACGAGGAGCTTCTTCATCAGCGAGAGAACTGCCGGACCCTCCCAAGGCGGGATGCGGATGAAGCAATTGTACGGGAGGAAGGAGATGCGCCGGTCAGCGCAGCAGCTGTTCCGAAAACGCGGCCAAGAGTTGAGACAAACTGATAGACATCGATCCAGTCGACTGGAACACGCCTGCGAGGGTTGCCAACGAATGGTGCGCTGCGAGTGCCTTCAAGTATCTGGTCTTCACGACCAGCGTCGCTCTACACATCGGGCGGCTTACACCTGTCCTACCAGCTCGGCCAGGCAGGTGTTATAGGTCTCATTGGCCAGCCAGCGCACGAACTCGTTCTTCGGTCCCAGCACAATCTGCTTCGACTCCACCGGCTTTTCGGTGAGTTCGAAGCCCATGATGATGATTTCGTCGCCTTTGTGGATCAGGTGGGCGGCCGCGCCGTTCATGCAGATGTCGCCGGCGCCGCGCGGGCCGGGAATGGTGTAGGTCTCAAGCCGCGCGCCGCTGGTGTTGCTGACCACCAGCACACGCTCGCCGGGAATCAGTCCAACCATTTCCATCAGTTCTTCGTCGATCGTGATGCTACCCACGTACTTCAGATCGGCTTCAGTAACTGTGGCCTGGTGGATCTTGGAACGTAACATCCATCGCATTGCTCTCGATTCCTTTCGTGTCCCGCTCTCGCACCGCGGATGCGGGCACTCCTGCATATTTTAGCAGGTGGTGGAAAGCCGTCTACTCCCCAATTGTGGGACGCGGAACGCGAGCCATCGGTCGCAGAAAAAGTGAGGACGCGGCCGCAATCTTGCAGCGAGGTGACCACTTAGCGACAGCGAATTAATTGCCATTGTTAACGCTCCCGGCGGATTGTAGAATTCGCTCGCTGACATCGGTGATCCATTGTGAACCTCGAGACCCCAGGGTCATCCGCCGCACCCGAGCGCGCCGCATCACACTCCGTCAGGCCAACTCTCCGGCGAATCGCCTACGCGATTCTGGCGCTGGAAGTCGCGTGCCTCATGGGCCTCTTCGGCTGCGACTCCTGCCAGCACCGGCAGAGCTTCCGTCAGGGATATTCCTGCATTAACCAAACCTGCGCCGCAGCAACTACCTTCTTCGGCGGCACGCCGGGAGGCGATCCTATCCTGGGCTTCCAGACCAGCGTTTATCTGCCCGCAGCCAGCGGACTTTCGGGAGGAACGGCTACCATCCTTTCCGGTCAGGTTGCCGGCGGATTTCTCAAGAACTCGCTGGCGCTCAACGCCGGCCCGAGCAATGCCTTCGTCGAGGCCGGCTACGTGATCCAGGGTGGAGTGAATCTTGACGAGTGCGGCGACGGCGGGAAATTCTATTTCCTCGCCGAATACGCGAATGGCACGCTGGCGGTGCGATGTCTGGCTCCCATCCCGGCCCAGGACTTCGGCAACTACGTCAACCTCCAGATGCTGAATGTCTTCAACTCGGGCTCGGCGCCAACCTTCCTGGTTAAGATCGCGAACCGGGGCACGAATCTGCAGCCCTGTCCCGAAGCCAGTCCCTGCGTCGAACCGCTCTGGATGCCGGGTGGCACCAATTTTGGCAGTGCGGCCTACGGGCAGACGCTGACCGGCACCGACGGCGCTTTCGCCGACGGATCGCTGTTCATCAACAACTCGTATCAAAACGCGCCCGGCCCCGATCACCTCAACTTCGAGAAGGTGGACGGCACGGCGAGCTTCGACAACCCGCCGCTGGGATCGTGGATCGGCTGGCCGTCACAACCGGATTCGCCCAACGGCGGCACGTTTCACACCTTCTGCTGCCAGATCACCACGCTGTTTCCCCGAGTGCTGAACTTCGGCAACCTGCCGTTGCATTCCTCGGCGGGCTCGCAGACCGTGACTGTCACCAACACCAGCAGCACCGGCACCATGCAGATCAGCGACATAAGCATCAGTGGGGCAAGGAGTGTTGACTTCGCAAAAAATAACACCGGGTGTCATGGGAGCTTGCCGCCTCAGGGAACGTGCGACATCACCATTACCTTCACGCCGTCGGTGGCGGGCCGAGCGGATGCAACCTTGACGTTGACCGACAGCGGCGGCGGGGGATCAGGCTCTGAGACCGTAACGCTTTTAGGATATGGGCACTAGAACGGACTGGTCGATAAGAATGCGAAAACCTTGGCTGCGTGATACCGGATTGTTTGCGTTGGTGATCGGCCTGGGACTTTTTCTTGCCGTCGAAGCGCCGCACTATTCGGCTTTGGCTGCAGTGGCGACCGGCAATCCGGCGCCGCCGCCCATTCCGAAAGATCCCGTAACCTATCCGGAAATCCCCGTGCAGCAGCCGGTCGGAGCTCCGGCAATGCATCCCACGCACCCCGGCCAAAGCCCGTCTTACACCAAGGAAGAGCTGCGGCAATATCTTCTCCACACACCCGGCGCCTTCGGCACCAATAAACCGTCTGCGGTGAAGATCACTCGCCTGGATTGCGACACCAACGGCGGCGACATCGGCGCAATCCTGGGGCGGGTGAATATGCTGCCCAGCAGCATGCTGGTGTGCTACGTCGAGTTCCAGGGAACGAT
Organism: uncultured Acidobacteriaceae bacterium; assembly: GCA_963805985.1. Classification (GTDB taxonomy): domain Bacteria; phylum Acidobacteriota; class Terriglobia; order Terriglobales; family Acidobacteriaceae; genus Bog-257. The sequence continues at coordinate 164,144 of CAWDWG010000001.1, forward strand.
CAACTACTACGGACTGCCCTCGCAGCATTCCCCACGCGGTACCTTCCTGAGCTTCAATACTGGCTTCCGCGTGTTTGATATGAAGACCGGAAATCTGCTGCTGTCCGGCGGGCTGGAACACGCCTCGGGATCGCAGTAGGCGAGGCGCGATAGGACTGGCCTTTAGCGGGCCAGACTGCTGGCCTCTGGCGGGTCGGACTGCTAGCCTCTAGCGGGGGCGGTAGTGCTGGCCTTCAGGCCGACGTCCCCGGCTCGTCGGTGAGTCCGCAGAGGCTTCTTCCCTCCTCTTGTCATCCCGACCGAGGGCTTCAGCCCGACCGAGGGATCTGCGGTTCGAGCCGCGGAGCGTCGGCACGGGCCGGCGATACAGTCTCATCAGGCCAGCGTCCCGGCATCAGGGGGAAAGGTCGGCTGTTAAGCCGATGACGACACTGCCGCCGGCTGAAGCCGGCTCATCTATAGAAGGGACTGTCCGACGCGGCGCTGAAGCGCCGCACTACCTATCGGCTTAGGAGATAATCTGTTACCGCCTCTATTTACTGCGCAGCCGATCCAACAACTCGCCGTTCGCATTTACCAGCGAGATATCCAGCGCCGGCACGCCTACCGCGTGGGTCGAGCAACTGAGGCAGGGATCGTACGCCCGCACCAGCGCCGAGACGCGGTTCAGCATTCCCTCTTCCAGCTTGTTGCCTTTGATGAAATGCTCGCCCACCTGCCGCACGCCGTTGCTGATCGCGCGATGATTGTGCCCGGTGGCGACGATGAGGTTCGCCCACGTGATGGCTCCGTTCTCGTCGACCTTGTAGTGATGGATAAGCGTGCCGCGCGGCGCCTCGATCATGCCGACGCCTTCCAGCGAGTTGACACCGGCTTCGGCGCGGACATGCGTGTCCAGCGCGTCCGGTTCCTGCAGCAAAAGCTGCATCGCTTCCAACGCGTACAGCATCTCGATGAGTCGCGCGTAGTGATACAGGAACGAGCTGTGCGGAACGCGGCCAAAGCGCTCGCGAAATTCGTGCAGCTCGGCGTCGGCGCGCGGCGTGCCCATCTTTTCAGTGACATTGATCCGGCCCAGCGGCCCCACGCGATAGATTCCCTTCCGGCCAGCCCTGCGGCTTGTAGAACGGCGCCTTCAGGTAGGAATCGCTAATCGTGGCTTCGCCGATGAAGCGATGGTAGTCCTCAGCCGCGATATCGTGCACGATGCCGGAATCCGGCCAGCGCAGGCGCAGTTTGCCATCGTAGAGTTGAATGTTGCCGCCCTCGTCGACCAGTCCGGCATACATGGTCGGCGCGGAACCGAAGTTCTCGATCTCCTCCTTGAACGAGTCGAGCAAACTCTTGAAGATGCTGAGCGTCTTCTCGGTTGTCGCCAGCGCCTGTGGAATCCCGGCCAGGAAGCGATCGCGTGCCGGTTGCGTCATCGGCGACTTCACGCCGCCGGGCACGATCCACGAGGGATGGACTCGTTCTTCCGCGAGTCCTTCGATCACCGTCAGGCCGAACTTGCGTAGCTCGATGCCGGCGCGCGCCAGCTCCGGATTGGCTTCGATCAGGCCGGCGACGTTGCGGGTGGCCGGATCGCAATCCATGCCCAGCAACAGATCGGGCGCGGAGAGATAGAAGAAGCTGATGGCGTGCGACTGGACGACTTGGGCGCAATGAATGATCTCGCGCAGCAGTTGCGCGGCGCGCGGAATCCGTACCGCCATGATCGCGTCGCATGCCTTCGACGATGCCAGCTGATGGCTGATGGGGCAGATGCCGCAGATGCGCGAAGTAATGCCCGGCATCTCGTAGAATGGCCGGCCTTCGGTGAACTTCTCGAAGCCGCGCACCTGCGTGACCTGAAACTTGGTATCGGTCACCTTGCCATCATCGCCGAGTTTGATGGTGATCTTGGCGTGGCCTTCGATGCGGCTTACCGGTTCAATCGTGATCGACTTCATGAAAATTCCCTTTGTTCACCACCGAAGCACGGAAGACACGGAATTTTGGGTTTTTCCTTTTCTTTTCCGGACTTTTCTTCTTCAATTGTTTTCTTCTTCCGCGATTTCCGTGCTTCCGTGGTGAAAACTCTCTTCACCCAAACTTGATCTTCTGCCCGGTCTCCGGCTTGCGGCCTTCCAGCAGGTTGTTAAGGAAGCCGGCAATGACTTTGTTTTGCGGCGGACAGCCCGGCAGGCAAACGTCCACCTTGACGAAGTCCTGCGCCGGACGCGACTGCTTCGCCAATTGCGGCAGTCCGTCGTGCGGAATGCAGGGATCGGCATCGGCGCCCTCCACATAGATCCGTTGCAGCAACTTGTTCACTGGAATCACATTGCGCATTGCCGCTACATTGCCGTTAACCGCGCAGTCGCCCAGCGAAACCAGCATCTTGCTGCGGGCGCGAATCTGGCGCAACCGCTCCACATCCTCCTGTGTGCTGATGGCGCCCTCGACCAACGTGACATCGACATCCTCGGGAAACTCCTGCGCGTCCACCAGCGGCCCGTAGACGATGTCGACCTTGCGCACGATGGGAATCAGCGCGCCGTCCAGATCAAGCAGCGACATGTGGCAGCCGGAGCAGCCGTCCAGCCAGATGGTAGCCAGCTTCAGCTTTTTCATACCGGAACTCCTTCGCTGCGGTGCGAGCGGTGCCGGGCGATCGCCGTAATCGCCGCCGTCGAGCGCGTCATCTCCTCTACCGCCTTGCCCTTCTCGGCCAGTGCGCCGGTGGGGCATGCCTGCACACACTTGCCGCAATTGGTGCAGGTGCCAGCCTGGCCCCAATTCTGGTTCAGGTCGGGGACGATGCGGGCGTGAATGCCGCGCGCGATCATCTCCCACACATGCGCTCCCTCGATCTGGGCGCAGGTGCGCACGCAGCGCGTGCACAGGATGCAGCGGTTGTGATCGAGCACGAAGCGCGGATGCGACACATCCACCGGTAGCCGCGGGAAGTTGTAGGCGAAGCGCACGGTGGTGATGCCCATGTTGTACGCCATGTCCTGCAACTCGCAATGGCCATTGGCAACGCAGACCGCGCACGTGTGATTGCGCTCGACCAGCAGCAGCTCGATGGTCATGCGGCGATAGCGCGCCAGCCGCGGCGAGTTGATGATGACCGACATGCCATCCTGGGCGGGCGTGGTGCAGGCGGGAAAGAGCCGATCGACGCCCGCCAGCTCGACCATGCAGAGGCGGCATGCGCCCACCGGGGTCAAGCCCTCCAGGAAGCAGAGCGTCGGGATGGACTTTCCGCTGGCGCGCGCCGCGTCGAGGACGGTCTGACCCTCCAGCGCGCTCACTAGTTCGCCATCGATACGCAGCGAGATTTTCTTTTGCGGCAAGGTACTTCTCCCTTCCCGGTGTGCTCGACGTTGTTCGCCAACGCGGCGCGGATTACGAAATCGTCATCACGAGCACCGCGAGGGATCTGCTTTCATTTCCATGGGAAGGATTTGTCATGCAACCTTCCCATGAGACGAAAAGCAGATCCCTCTTCGGGCTAAAGCCGTCGTCGTGATGACAATCTTCTACTTCGGTCATTGCTGCTGTCATCCACTTACCTGCCATGACACCAATCCCTGTTTAATGACTCTCTATCGCGACACCGCAACCGCGGCGTCGCAGCGCAGGCAGCGGCAACACTCCTCGTGGGTCTCTTCCGCCGACAGCCCAAGATCCACTTCCTCGAACGAACTGGCACGCTGGCGTGCGGGCATCGCCCGCGAGTGATGGCGCCGGCTCTCGCTCGGCTCTTTCGGCGGCGACTGGCCGTAGGTCATGGGACGGAAGAGCATCTCCCAGCGCTTGCTGTCCATCAGCTGTTCGTCGATCGACTGTGCCGCCTGCTTGCCGTAGGCCATCGCGTTCGAAACATTCGACGCACCGGTCACCAGGTCGCCACCGGCAAAGAAGCGCGGCCGGCTGGTCTCCAGCGTGAAGTGATTGACCACGACCGTGCCGCTTTCCTTGATCTCGAGGCCCGACGCCTTGGCGAAATCGAGATCGACGCTTTCGCCCACGGCGAGAATCACCGAGTCGCACTCCAGACGTTGCACTTCGTCAGTCTGAATCGGCTTGCGGCGTCCGGAGCGGTCGTACTCGCCGAGGCGCGTTTTCACCACTTCCAGCGCTTTGACGTTTCCTTTGGCGTCGCCCATGATGCGATGGGGCGCCGACAGGAAGACGATCTTCGCGCCTTCTTCTTCGCACGCGGCTGTCTCCTCTTCGATCGCCGGCATGTCTTTGCGCTCGCGGCGATAAACCACGGTGACATTCGCCCCCAGGCGCAGCGCGGTGCGCGCGGAATCGATAGCAGCGTTGCCGCCGCCGATCACGACTACGTCGCGGCCAAGCTCTATCGACTCTCGCTTGGCGATCGATTCCAGGAACGGCAGCGCTGGATAAACTCCCTTCAGCTCCGTGCCCGGCAGATAGACCCAGGATTCCTTCCAGGTTCCGATGGCGAGACAGACGGCGTCGAAGCGCTCGTCCAGATCGTTCAGATGAAGGTCCTCGCCGATACGCGTGTTGAAGACGAACTTCACGCCCAGCCGCTCGATCAGCTCCAGTTCGCGCGCCAGCACTGGCTTCGGCAAACGATATTCCGGCAGGGCGAAGCGCAACATGCCCCCGGCTTCCGGCAGCGAATCAAATACCGTCACGTCATGCCCAAATAGAGCGAGATAGAAGGCCGCCGTTAAACCCGCCGGTCCGGCGCCCGCGACGGCAACCTTGCGTCCGGTTGACTCCAGCTTGCGTGCCAGAACACGCCGCACCGCCTCTTCGAAGTGATCGCCAAGCAGAACGTAATCGCCGATGAAGCGATGCACCTCGCGCATGTTGACCGGCTCGTCGACCGTCTGCCGCCGGCAGCGGTGAGCGCAAGGATGCTGGCACACACGCCCGGTAGAGCACGGCAGCGGGTTGTCCATGATGACCGACTCGAACGCTTCCTCGATCTGGCCTTCCTTGTACAGCTGCAGGAAGCGCGGGATGTTCATGTGCAGCGGACAACTATTTTCGCAGGGCGCCAGGGCCAGTTCGGTACAGATTCCGGCAATGCAGCGATGGGAGACGATGTGGTCTTCGAACTCCTGGCGGAAGTGCCGCATCGTGGTGAGCACCGGATTGGGCGCGGTCTGCCCCAAGCCACAGAGCGAGCAATCGCGGATGTAGCGGCTCAACTCGTCGAGGCGCTCCAGGTTATCCATGCGTCCGGCGCCATCAGTAACCCGATTCAGGATGCGCAGGCACTTGTTCAGCCCTACGCGGCACGGAATGCATTTGCCGCACGACTCGGAGTTGGTGAACTCCACGAAGTAGCGGGCGACGTCGACCATGCAGTTGTCTTCATCCATCACCACCATGCCGCCCGAACCCATGATGGAGCCCAGCTGCGCCAGGCTTTCGTAGTCGACGGGAGTGTCGAACATCTCGCTGGGAATACAGCCGCCGGACGGTCCGCCGGTCTGCACGGCCTTCACGGTTCGGCCCTCCGGTCCACCTCCGCCGATGTCGTAGATGAAGGTCTTGATCGGCGTGCCCATCGGCATCTCGACCAGGCCGCTGTTGTGAACCTTGCCCACCAGCGAGAAGACCTTGGTGCCCGCGCTCTTGGCGCTGCCTGTCTCGGTGAACCATGCGGGGCCTTTGGCGATGATGGGCGCGATGTTGTACCAGGTCTCAACGTTGTTGATGTTGCTCGGCTTGCCCCACAGGCCTCTCTGCGCCGGAAATGGCGGACGGGGGCGAGGACGTCCGGCTTCGCCCTCGAGCGAGGCAATCAAGGCAGTCTCCTCGCCGCAGACGAAGGCTCCAGCTCCCTCGACCAGCTCGATGTCAAAGTTAAAGTTGCGTCCGAGGATGCTGCTGCCGAGCAAGCCATAGTCGCGCGCCTGTTCGATCGCGCGGTTCAGGCGATGCACGGCCAGCGGATACTCGGCGCGCACGTAGATGATCCCCGAGGTCGCGCCCATGACGTAGCCACCGATGATCATTCCTTCCAGCAACGCGTGCGGATCGCTCTCGATTTCGTTGCGATTCATGTAGGCGCCGGGATCGCCCTCATCGGCATTGCAGATGATGAATTTCTGATCGGATACCGCTTTGCGCAGGAACTCCCACTTGTTGCCGGTCAGAAAGCCGGCGCCGCCGCGGCCGCGCAGTTTGGAGTCTTTGATCTGCTCGATGACATGCTCCGGCTTGTCGTCGATGAGAGTCTTGTACAGTGCCTGGTAACCGCCGACGGCGATGTACTCCTCGATATCGTCCGGATTAATCAGGCCGCAGTTGCGCAGCACGATCTTCTTCTGACCCTTGAAGAACGGCACTTCGTGCCACAACGGCACCTCGGGATAGCCATGGCCGTAACGAATCTTTCCCGTGATGTGATCCCATTCTTCGATTTTGCAATAGATCAACTCGGGGTCAATGTTGCCGGAGCTGATGCCGTTAACAATGCGGCTGGCATCGTGGGCCTGCACGCGGCGCAGGATCAACAGCGGAGATCCGGGCACGTGCACGTTGACCAGCGGCTCTTCATAGCAAGCGCCGAAGCAGCCAACGTTAGCCAAATAGATCGTCGTCCCGCTGCGATCCAGCACTTCGACAAAGGCGTGATAGAGACCTTCGGCGCCGTTGCCGCGTCCGCAGGTGCCCATGCCGACTGCAATCCGCGGGATCGATGGGACCAATCGCGCCATACCGGCTTCGCGGACTGCGTTAAATGCACCAATATCTTCAATGCGGGGCATCAATCACTCTCCCGTTCCAGCGCGCGGACTTCGCGCTGCAAGGTCCGCTCATTCACGTGGCCGCAGATGCGATGGTTGACCTCGACCACCGGCGCCAGCGCGCATTGCCCAAAGCACGCCACCGTGCGTACGGTGAACTTCTGGTCGGGCGTGGTCAGTGTGATCTTGTCGGCGTCGCCACCATCCTCGCCATCGTCGATGCCCAGGCCGAGTTCGAGGCGCAGGCTTTCCAGAAGCGCCCGCGAATTGCGTGTGTGACACGCCGTGCCGCGGCAGATGCAGATGGTGTTGTCGCCCTGCGGCTCCAGATTGAACAGCGCGTAGAAGGTCGCGACGCTGAAGAGCCGCGACAGCGGAATGTCGAGCTTGGCGGCGATGTAGCGCAGCGTTTCCGGCGAGAGAAACTTGTGCGGATGGTGCTCCTGCACGGCTTCGAGGACGCCGAGAAGCTCTCCCGGCCTTCCGCTGTGTGTGGCGATGGTTTGGTCGATGAACGCCTGCTCGGCGCTTTCCAGAGGAATCTGCGCAGTTGCCATGTGTCTGGCGCTCCTTTCTGGGCGAGACCAGCACGCAGCCGGAGACACGATCTCAGGGCCTTCCAGCAAGGAGCGGGAAGTAGGGACTCCCCATGGCACTGAGTAGTCCTTCGCTGCTTTAAGGTTTCACCCTGGCCACTAGCGGAGCAGTGCTTTGGGTCACGGTAAGGAGTGACTGGCGTATCGAAATGGGACGGTTGCGAAGTGGGAAGAAGCTCGAACTGCGATGACTGCTCGCCCGTCCACCAACGGTGGAGCACCGCATTAGGGGTGCAGCTGAGGCCGGACGGGGGCGCTTTCGACCAGGGCGCGCTCGCGGAACCGCAGGTCAGATTTTTACAAGACGACGCTTCCCTTCCCGCGTCATCATCGTGATCTAATTCCGAACGAGTCAGTTCGGCAAATCTTGGGCTTCGATGAAGGAGAAATGCATGGCAGTCAAACCGATTCCCGATGGATACCACACAATCACGCCTTACATTACGGTCGAGGACGCCGGCGAGGTGATCGAGTTCTTGAAGAAGGCGTTCGGCGCGCAGGAGACGTTTGCCATGCGCGATGAGCATGGCAAGGTGCGGCATGGCGAGGTGAAGGTTGGCACCTCGATGGTGATGCTGGGCAGCGCGCACGACCAATGGAAAGCGCGCCCGGCCAACTTCTACGTCTACGTCGAGGATGTGGACGCGGTTTACAAGAGAGCCGTAGCCGCTGGGGGGAAATCGGTTAGCGAGCCCGAGACTCAGTTCTATGGCGATCGCCACGGCGCAGTGGCCGACTCGCAGGGGAACACCTGGTGGATCGCGACTCACGTCGAGGACGTCGCGGAGGAAGAGCTGGGCCGTCGCGCCAAAGAGGCGGCGGCAAAACAGACAGCGGCGGCCGAGAAGTCAAAGTAAGCCTTCCGCAGTTACGGGCTCGGAGCGGCCGGCGCCGCATCAGCGCGAACGGCGGGCGCTGACTTGCGCATCGGTGTTAGCGCAGCTTCGGGCCCCAGGGTAGTCGTCAATAACCCGGGACGTCGTCAATAATTAAGAAGCCGTCTGCTACTCCGCGCGGTGCGGCGAGTTCCACATCTTATCCTCGAGCAGGATTGGCGGAGGTGCGTCTGCGATTGCTATAATGCATTTGCCGCAGCAATCCTCACGCAGCCATTCCCGCTCCGTGGCCAGGTAGCTCAGCTGGTAGAGCGCAGCCCTGAAAAGGCTGGCGTCGGCGGTTCGATTCCGTCCCTGGCCACCATAATTTCAACAAGTTGCAGAGACGTACGGTTCGAGTTTGGCTGCAATTCATCAGTGAATTACCTCCGATCCCAGCCGCTTGACAGCCCTTTTCCACCGAGCTCGGCACATGCTGCATGTAGACGTCCATCGTTGTTGATGCCCGAGCGTGGCGCGCCAGCGCTTGCGCGTCCTTGACGTCGATCCCAGCCAGCTTGCACCACGTCACGAATGACGTGCGCAGTCTCCCCTGTCGGGCCGCGGCCGCGATGCTTGCTGCTAGAAACTGCTATGGCGCTAGGGCTCCCGAAATCGCCAGCCAATGCTATCGGCCGACCATACGTAATTGACTATGTACTCTGAAAGCCGGTGAGCAGATCGGCCCCGTTGGGTCCGACGGCAACCATGTCGCAATGGCGAACTCCGCCGTAGCCGTCAATATAGATTGCCGGCTCTACATTGAAGACCATTCCCTCTTCCAGGATCTCTTGCGAAGCGGGATGAATCCTGGGAAGCGCATTCGGCGAAATGGCAGAGAAGCCCACGCCATGTCCCGTCGAATGCTTGAATTGTTTACCGAAGCCAAGGCCTGCCAGCGTATTTCTCGCTGCCAAGTCCACTTCCGAAGCGCGACCGCCCGGACGTATAGCTTCCAGCGCCGCTCTGCGGGCCGCAGACACTGCATGGAAAAGTTCCTCCTGCCTTTCGCTCATCGGGCCGAGGACGTAGGTGCGAGTGATATCAGTCCAGTATCCATCCGCACTGGAGTTCGCGTGCAATAAAACCAAATCACCGGAAATAAGTTGTCGGTTACGGGAGCGAGCATAGGCAGCAGCAGCCTTTGCGGAGTTCGGCCCTGACATACACCACGCAAACCCGTCACCGCGTTCCACCCCCGCAGCAGCGGCAAATACGCTGAATCCGGTGCGAACGAGGGCGGCGGCCTCGAATTCGGACATGCCGGCGCGGAAGCCATTGCTGCCTTGTTGAAATGCCATTGCGGCGATTCCACAGGCTGCACGGATGTGCTCCACTTCACGCGGCGTCTTCACGGCTGCCAAGTGCGACAAAAGGAGATCGGCCGGTTCAAGTCCGGCGCGAGGTACCGCCCGCCGCAGCATGTTGCTGAGCATGCCCCCGAAGAGATTCATGGCAGCATAGCTGGACGGCTCAGATACGTCTCCGAACTCAAACCCAATCCGGGCCCGCTCGGCCCCCAGTCGGTGCATGGCCTCCCGCAGGGGAGAAATCGCCGCGTCGGCCACGGTTTCAATCTTCTCAAGTGTCGAGGGCTTGTAGAAGAGGAGGTCGTCAGCGTAGCCATGCTCCGCAAGTTCGGCTTCATCTTCGGGAACGATCAGCAGGATTCTGGAATCCTTGGTGGCAATAGCAATGCTTTTCCCCACCACCGGCCAATAGCCAGACAGTAGAAGTACGTGTTCCGGAAGCGCACACACCAGGACGTCAAGATCATTGTCTTCTAATCCCTGGACGACTTGGTCGAGCCGCTGCTGGTCACGGGCCGAACTAATAGCTGATCTTCCCATCCTGAATAACGTGTAACGCAGTCAGCATCATGTCTAGGACGCGCGGCGATGTTGATCTTCCGCTTCGGAGTTTTCAGTCGCCTTCTTCCATCGCGACTGGCGCCATTTGGCTATCGCCGCACCGGCAAGTCCTAACGCGACGCCGGCCGCTAACCATTGCGGGTGCGTTTCCGCCCAGAGCTCCCGGCTGTGCGCGCGCGCGCGGTCGTCGAAGGCGCCGTGGGCGCCATGATCGCCCGGCAACGGCTCCCAGAGGTTGTTGGGGCGGTTCGGATCCTCCGGGCCGTCGTACTGTTGCGAGTCGTATCCCGTGCGGGCTAAGTAGTGGTCGGCGAATGAGGGAGCAACTTTGTTGCCCTCGATCGCCACCACTGCAGACCAGGCGGCATAATATTCGCGCCGCTTCGGGTGATGCGCAGCGTAATAGATTGCGCGGGCCGCCACCTCGGGTTGGTAGATCGGCGGTACGGGCTGGGCTTTGTGCGGCAACCGGCTCTTCACCCATCCGAACTGCGGCGTGTTGAGCGCCGGCATTTGCACCATGGTCGTGTGCACGTTGCTGTGATCGTGCAGGAGTTCCGTGCGCAACGAGGTATGAAATCCCAGGATTGCGTGCTTGGCGGCGCAGTAAGCGGCCTGCAAGGGAATGCTGCGGTACGCCAGGGCGGACCCAACGTGCACAATTGTGCCGCGGTCTCGCGGCAGCATGCGCTTCAAGGCCGCGAGCGTTCCATAGACATATCCCAGGTACGTCACTTCGGTCACCCGCTTGAACTCCGACGCGGTCATCTGCTTGATGGGAGAGAAGACCGAAGTCATTGCATCGTTCACCCAGATGTCGATGGGCCCCAACTTCTTTTCCACCTGTGCCGCGGCATGCTCCACTTGTTGCGGATCCGCGACGTCGGTGGGCACGACCAAAGCCCTGCCCTTCAGTTTCTCCACCTCACGTTTAGCGGCCTCCAGGCCATCGCGACCTCGCGCGACCAGACCGATCCACGCGCCATGCCGGGCAAACTCACGCACAGTTGCGCGTCCCACGCCCGCCGAGGCTCCCGTGATCAACACCACTTCATGCTTACGCAAAGCTTCCCCCAGTGTTCTTAAGAATTTCAGCGCCCTTTAACTCAATTGATGGCTACATGTCGCGATACGATGTATTGAGGTGATGGTTAGACCAAAAAAATAAAAGGCAGTTTCACAAGCCACGGTGTCTTGCCTTTTATGAACTTGGTAGGACTGGACTGCGAACTGCAGTTTCGGTCACGTGCGATATTTCTCCGCGTCTTTAAGCTTCAGTTCTAGACCAATACCCGGTGAAGTTGTGTTTGGCTCTATCGCTCCGTCGCGCGGCTCGGGTACGCCATCGAACAACATGCGCGCGATCCTTGCGTGATCGTGAAAGTACTCGATATGGCGCATTCTGGGGATACAGCAGCACGGCGCGGCGTGAAGATAGGGAGCGCAGTGCGCCGACATAGGAAGTTGCGCCGCCCAACATAAGGCTCCCGCTGCGAGGAGGCCGGTGATGCCGCAGCAGCGCGTAGCATCGGCTTGTAGGACATCGACCGCTTCAGCAGCTACCATCCGCCGGAAGTAAACGCTGCTGTAGCCGTATTCACCCGCGGCGACATCCATTCCGGCAGGCGCGCGATCCTTGATCAGGCGCAGACCCTCGATATCGTCCGAGCTGACCGGTTCTTCGAACCAGCTCACGTTGAGGTCCGCGTAGCGTTCCGCAAACCACAGCGCCTGCTTGCGGCTATAGGCTCCGTTAGCATCGACAAAGAGTGCGATGTCATCGCCAATGGTTTTGCGAGCAACCCGTACGCGATGCAGGTCGCGATCAGGATCGCTGCCAACCTTCATCTTCATCATGCGGATACCTTGTTGCTTCCAGCCCTCAAATTGCGCCTGCAGTTGAGCGTCCGAGTAGCTGGTGAAGCCGCCGCTGCCATAGATGGGGATGGCGTCGCGCACGCGTCCAAGCAGAGAGACCAGCGGCACATCCAGCAACTTTGCTTTCAGGTCCCATGCAGCATTGTCGATAGCAGAGATGGCCATGGCTGCAATACCTTCGCGGCCGAGGTTGCGGACGGTGCCCACCAGCGCAAGCCAGAGAGATGGGATATCCAATGCGTCGCGACCCTGCGCGACTTCAGTTATCAGCGTCCGCGCCAGCGCACCGGTTGAGGTATCGGCGTAGGTGTAGCCGAAGCCAAGCTTGTCTGCCGCTTTAAGGTGCACCACTACCAGTGTGGTCTTGTTCCAGCGGAAGGTACCGTCAGCTTCCGGGGCATCGGTCGGAATGGTGTAGCAGGAGACTTCTCCGGAACGGATAATTTCTCCCACTGCTTCATCGGATGATTTCTGTCCGTGCTCTTCTTGTGTAGCCAGATGCATAATGCGCAACCTCTAATGTCAGGACACCTCGACGTCCACGCGACCGCGGGTCTTGAGCACGTGGACTTTGAGTTGGCTTGCGCGTCCGCGTTCGAATCGCAGGTCCACGCTGCCGCTGCCCACCCGCAGCCGCAGCAATTCCAAGTTCCCGATGAACTCCGGCAGCACCGGATGCTCGACCCTCAGTCGTCGGTCGAAAGCGTTGGCTTTCAAGCCGAGCAGGGCGGTAAGCATAAAGGGAATCGAACCCGCCGCCCACGCCTGGGGATGGCAGGCGACGGGATAACTTACCGGCCTGGTGTATTGTGTCCGGGAAAAGCCGCAGAACAGCTCCGGCAGCCGATAATGAGCGAAGTTTCGCGCCGCATCGACGATACCGGCGAAGATCCGGCATGCAGCAGTATCTTCGCGGTAGCGCCGCAGCCCGGCCACGATAATGGAATTGTCGTGGGGCCAGACGGTTCCGAGGTGATAGCCGACCGGGTTGTAGCGCTTCGCCTCGGACGACAGCGTACGCACACCCCAGTCGCTGAACATGTCGTCCCTCATCAGCCTGGAGGCAACCTTGACGGCCTTGTTTTCGTCCACAATCCCCGACCACAAGGCCTGTCCCGGGTTGGAAGAAATTACCTCAGCCGGCCGATTGTCCTTCTGCAACGCCAGCGCAAAATACTTGAGTTCCTTCAGCCAGAAATCACGGTTGAAGCGCTGGCGCAACTCGGCGGCCTGGCTCTCCAGCCGTTTTGCCGAGTCGTGATCTCCGGCGCGGGCGCATAACCACGCCACCCCCAGCTTCGCCAGATACGCATAGCCCTGCACTTCAACCAGAGAAATCGGCGGAGTGGCCAGTGAGCCGTCAGCGTTCATGATCGAAACACCAGAGTCTTTCCATCCCTGGTTGCCCAGGCCCTGCTTCGATTGCGACTGGTAAGCCAGATACCCGTTCCCCGCAATATTGGCGTAAATGTCCATCCATTCGAGCGCTCTATCGACGTTCGAGCGAAGTTCGTGGAATAGCTCCAACGATCCGGACCACCGAGCGTGTTCTGCCAAAAGCACCAGGAATAACGGCGTGGAATCCACTGCTCCGTAATAAGGTGTTTGTGGGATTTCGTTGAGGTGGGCGAGTTCGCCGCGTCTCAACTCGTGCAGGATCTTTCCCGGCTGTTCGTCTCGCCATGCATCTTCGTGCTTGCCCTGGTATCGCGCCAATAGACGCAAGGTTTGTGCCGCAATACCGGGTTCGTAGGCCAGCGCTTGCAGCGATGCAATGATGCTGTCACGCCCGAACAATGCGCCGTACCAGGGAAGCCCGGCGCTGAAGTATTCTTCGTCGTCGAGATTGCTGCGCAACAGCCTCAGGTCGCGAATCGATCGATTCATGACCGCATTCAACAATGCGCTATCGCTCTTCACCTCTGTGTACTGGCCCAGCCAGTCGTCCACATTGCGCTGCAACGATGAGGCGAGGGCACTGGACTTCTGCTTCGCTGCCAGCCGCGTCGCAGTTTGTTTCCCGTTCGATTCGGTAACGGAAATCGCCACCGAGAGCTCACTCCGGGCGCCGGGTTTGAGTTTGAGTCTCAATAACGCTCCGGTTTCGCTGTGCGATCGTGGGGCCTGCGAGAATGAGATTGCTACGGACCGGCGCACGTTGTCAGCACCGTCGTAAACGAAGGTCAAGACGCTGCCTTGCCACTTTGCCGAGCGAACCTTGCCCACCCGCTTCGGCTTCATGCCGCGAAGCTCAAACACGTCATCAAATTGCGCGCTGAAGACAAATTCCAAGGACGTGTCGATTGACTCGGTGCTGTAATTTGCAAAGCATAGGGTGTCGCGCAGAGAAAGCGAAGCGGCGTCGATGATCCGTTGCCACACGACGCCGAGGCTCTGTTTCTCGATGGTCTTATGACCGGCCTGGAGCGTGGGATTTGTGAGCTCGAAAGTCGCCATGTAGCCGCGCTCGGCGGACGCAAGCAGTGTGTTCAGCTTCTGTCCACCGAGCCGAAGTTCGTAACCATCCAGGAAGCGGCAATCGTGATAGTAGAGGCCAAATCCCTCACCATTATCCAAAGGAAGCTCGCCGTTGCCGTCAGTCAAGAAGAATAGGTCTTCATCCTTGGCAACTATGGCCTGGGCAATGTTGTGCGGCACCTGCGAGGCTTGAGTGGACGAATGCTTCTTACTCCTGCGCTTCGACTTGTTCGAGCGACGTCCGGCCACTTAGCAACTCCTGGTTCCAGCACCGACTCCGCAGGGAAGTTGGCTGGAGGCTTTAGAATTGCGCGAGTTGTGGCGATGGAGTGGCATGTTCGACTATGTAATCCGAGGAACCCCTTTTCCCCATGTCTCTGGCGGGGCTAGATGAGGACGAAAGAGTGGCGTCTCCAGATTGCGCTGGTTGGAGCTGAAGATCCGATCCCCCTGCGAAATCAGGTAATCCGCCGTTCTGGCGGCGAGCGCCTGGATGGTCAGTCCAGGATTAGCCGACCCTTGTGTCGGCATCACGCTTCCATCACAAACAAAGAGGTTCGGAATGTCGTGGGTGCGACCGAACTTGTCGACGACGGAGCTTCGGGGATCGCTGCCCATTCGCGCGGCCCCTACCAGATGCGCATAGCGTGCTTCCTGCACTACTTCCTCCGCGCCGGCAGCGCGCATCACCTCCATCACCTTGTTCTTACCGAACTCAGTCAGCTGCTTATCATTCTCGTGAAGATTGAACGTGACCTTGGCGACGGGAATGCCGAACCGGTCCTTCTCTTCGGCAAGTTGCACGCGATTATCGGGCCACGGCAGGATTTCTCCGAGCAGACCTAGCGCTGCCCAGTGGTTGTAGTCCATCATTACGCGGCGCAGGCCCCAGCCCCACGCGCCCTTCGCGACCATCATCTGTTTGGCAAAGGCGATCGGTAAGGGACCGACGGTCTGGATGGCGAAACCGCGTGCGAACCCTCGCTTAGCATCAGTTTCATAAAACTCCTCGGTGAGGGCATGCGCCGGAGGCGCCTTGTACATTCGCACCAGATTTTCGAAACGCCCGAGTATGACGTTGCCGGCCTGCGCCATCAGGTAGCGGCCGACCGTGTCGCTGGAGTTCGCCAGCCCGTTCTCGAATCCCGGACAAGCCGAGTTCAGCAGCAGACGGGGAGTCTCGATCGCGTACCCGGAGACGATTACGGCCTTGGCCTTCTGGACGTACTCAACCCCGTTGTGATCGAAATACGTGACGCCAGTAGTGCGACCATTCTTATCCATGTTGATCCGCGAAACCATGCAGTTATCGCGAATCTCCGCGCCACAGCGCAGCGCGTCGGGGACATGCGTGATTAGCGTGCTGGCTTTGGCTCCGACTTTGCATGCCTGGATGCAGAAGCCCCGGTAAATGCAGTGCTGGCGATCGCCGTGCGAGCCCGAAAGGATCGCCACCGGGCCGCCCGCGCTCACGCGAATGCCGAGTTTGGTGCAGCCGCGGATCAGCGTATCGCCGACGCCGCCCATGGGATGCGGACCGTACGCGTATCCATGAGGATCTCCCCATGGAAAGTACGCGGGCCCGGCAACCGGCATCTCCAGTTCAATCTGTTCGTAGTAGGGTTTCAGATCTTCGTAGCTGATGGGCCAATCGGTCGCCACGCCGTCTTCGGAATGAACGCGAAAGTCGGAGGGATGCAACCGCGGAGTGAAGGCGGCCCAATGTACCGAACCTCCGCCTACGCCCTTGCCACAGTTATTAGCACCGAGCGCAAGCGGGTCGGATCCTCCGGTGATCCGCAAGTCCTCCCAGTAGAGATTGTGCGAGCCGGCTTCGTCACTGACCCAGTCGCGTTCGGAATCCCAGAAAGGACCTGCCTCCAGCCCGACCACGCGAAAGCCGGCTCGTGCCAATCGCTGTAGCAATACTCCGCCTGCGGAGCCCACGCCGACGATGCAGTAGTCTACGACTTCATGCTCGGGGAAGCGCCGCATGGGCACGTCAAGCTTCTGCACCGGGCCGAGCATGTGATGCCCGTTGCGCGGACCCGAAAACTTACCGAGTAGAGGCGCCTTCAATGCGTGCCTCCCTGGCCCGGACTTCCTTTGTGTTCCCCTTCGCCTGCAACGAATTCATAGCGGTCGGAAATCGACTCCGCAGGCGGCGACCACTCGTAGCGTCGTTCTTCCACCTCCCACGGCTCGGCTTCGCCGCGCTCTAGTCGCAGGTAGGCGCGCGGATACGCCGGCCCACCGTAACCGATCTCGTCCCACGCCAAGGGGTGCGCGTAGTAGACCTCAACACAGTCCTGCACCAGCAACATCCAGTAACGGTGTACCGGCATGCGCTTCCAGATGTCCTCTCCTGCCGGCGGCTTGCCGCCGTGAATCGTCTTAAGCACCTGTTCCTGATCGCCGGGAGTGAGGTCGAGAAAGCTCATTGAATAAAGGTGGTGCGCAATCTGTTCGATTGCCTGCAGGCCAAGCTGATGAGCTTCGCGATCGGGTGGCATGCTTTCGTAGCGATAGCCGTCGATGCGGCCCTCGTACAGGCGCTTATCGATGTGGGGCGCGATTGGGATCTTATGCGCGTCGTCGCGATCGTCGTGCGGCAAGATCCTGTCGCACACAGCTTCCAGCAGGCGAGCCTCGTCGGGCGAGAAGAAGCGGTATTCCGGAACATTATTGACGCGCTCGAGCACGACTCTACGGGTCGCGGCGTCCCAATATTTCTGCTGCGACAGCGTGCTGTATCCGGGATAGTAGCCGGGCTGAGCCATGGGCCTGAGCGCATGCCCGGTGTTCGGGTCGATGGGAAGAGCTTTCTCTTGCGCAACTCGCGTTGGACTCACCGCTCCTCCCTTCGCAGCAGGCTTGCCAGCAGACCGACGAATCCGGATGCCGCAAACAGCAACGGGGCAAAAACCGGCGGCCCATACATGATGTTGTAGAGCGGCATCCTCACTCCGCCTGGGCGTCGTGCCACACCTCGCGCGTGATAAAAAAAGCCGATAGCGCCGGTGGCGATGGCCAGCGCCGACATGGCCGGCAGCCAAGTATGCGCGGCCTTGCGGCTTTGCGTTGCCGCAACAGCTGCGCCCATCAGCGCCGGAGCTACGATCAGCGGCGTCCATTGCACCTTGTATTGGAAATTGTTCTTGTAGTGCGAATACCAGGCTTCGAAGCCGCTAAAGAAAGCCGAGAAGGCGGTGGCGATCGCCATGTGTTTTTGGAAGCGGCCCTCGCGAACGTCCTGCTTCCAGGAGATCTTCTCGTGCGCATTTTGGGGTGAGAGCCGCGCAGCCCAGTGCCCGGAATGGGCGGGCAGCGGCCGGCTCTCCTCGTCGGGATGGCCTTCGCGACGCAGATAAACAGCGATGACCCCGAGGTACGCGCTGATGCCGAACAACAGTGGCGCAAACACCGGCGGTCCCATCACCATGTTGACCACAGGAATGCGCCAGCCGCCCGGCTTGCGGTGAATGCCGCGAACGTGAAAGATGAAACCGGTGACGCCGTCGGCCAAGGTGAGCCAGGAGACAACCGGCAAGAGAGTCCTGGCCGCACGCTTGCTCTTGAATGCCCAGAGTCCCGCGCCCAGCAGAGCGCCGCTGAGGATGACCGGCGTGTACATGATGCGCCGGCTGTAGCTGCCGCGATAGTGTTCGTAGGTGACTTCGAGCCCGCTGAGTACACTCGAGAGGCCGGCAATCAGTGCAAGACTGCGCTGAAAGCGGCCTTCTCGGATGTGCTCGTCTGCAAACTCCGCGATCTCGGCCAGATTGTGCGTAGATGTTCTTGCAGCGCTCATTTCGACATTTCCGGCGTATCGGCCATGGTTGCTACTCCGTCTAGATAACCTCGCGGATCTTGTCCTTCGCGATGCTCTTGACAATCTCGCTACGGTCTTTCTCGCCTCTGGCCAGGGCTTCGGCGAAGTGCAGCGCCTGCTTCAAGTTGATATTGCCCGGCATGGGAGGCTCGTTGGGATCCACCACCGCCTGAATCAACGATGGCCCATCCTCCTGCAACGCCCTACGCAGGACGCTTTCGGCATGTCTCGGGTCTTCCAGGGTATGGCCATGCACACCGCAGCCCTCCGCAACTCGGGCAAAGTCGATGGGTTGAAGGTCGACTCCAAATTGAGGATTGCTGTCCTCCACCATCTGCTCCCACTTGATCTGGCCCAGGGCATTGTTCTTGATCACGATCACCTTCACCGGCAACTTGTATTTCACCAGTGTCGCCAGTTCGCCCATCAGCATGGTTAATCCGCCATCGCCAACGATGCAGACCACTTGCCGCCCGGGATACGCGACCGCCGCGCCAATGCTGTAGGGCAGGCCATTCGCCATGGTGGCAAGCGTTCCCGAAAGCGAGAACTTCATGTCGCCGCGCATCTCGATGTAGCGCGCGGTCCACGTCGCAATGGTGCCGCTGTCGGAAGATACAATCGCATCGTCGTTCAGCAGCTTGTTGAGGTGATAGGTGACCACCTGCGGTTTCATCGGAATGTCCGTGCGCGTGCCGCGCTCGCGCATCAACTGGTTCCAGCTCTGCATGCGCTTCTGCGCAGTCTCAAGAAAGCTGCGGTCTTGCTTGCGCTGCAGCAAGGGCAGCAGCCCACGCAGAACGGTCTGGCAATCGCCCACCAGGCCCACATCGACCGGATGGCGCAGCCCAATGCGCGTGCTCTCGCGATCAATCTGCACGCACCTCGCGTCGCCCGGCTTGGGATAGAAATCCATGTACGGGAACGAACTTCCCGCAATCAGCAGCGTGTCGCACTCCTCCATGGCATCCTGCGACGGTGCGGTGCCGAGCAGCCCAAGACCGCCGGTGGTGTACGGACTGTGGTCGGGAACAACGGCTTTGCCGAGCAGTGGCTTGATCACCGGTCCTGCGAGAGTGTCGGCCATGCGCTCGACATCTTCGCGGGCGCCCAGACATCCGCGGCCGGCGAGGATCGCGACCTTCTTGCCGGCGTTCAGGATCTCGGCTGCCTGCTCCAGCATGTGTCTCGGCGGGCAAGGATACGTGGGCTGAAACACCAGTCCGCTGTGCTTCTTGATGTTTGCGTCGGAGCGATGAAAGTCCGAGGCGCGCCACTCCTGGATGTCTTTGGGAATGGTGATGTGCGACACGGCGTGCTTGCCCAGCGCACTGCGCACCGCCTCATCGACTACGCTGTTGACGTGCGCCGGCCCCATGATGCGCTGGTTGTAGGGCGCAACATCCATGAAGAGTTTGTCGAGGTCGACGTCTTGCTGATAGCAGGTGCCGATCAGGTCGTGGAAGGTATGACCGGTAATGGCCAGCACGGGCTGCTGATCGCACTTGGCATCGTAAAGGCCATTCAGAAGATGGATCCCACCCGGGCCCGAGGTCGCCAGGCAAACCCCCAGCCGTCCCGTGTACTTGGCGTATCCGCAGGCCGCGAATGCCGCGGCTTCTTCGTGACGCACCTGGATGAACCGGAGCTTCTCCTGGTGGGTGCGAAGCGCTTCAAACATTCCATCGACCCCATCTCCAGGAAATCCAAAGATGGTGTCAACACCCCACTCAATCAGTCGCTCTACAACCAGGTCAGATACAAATCGCGACATCGTCTCTCCTTTTTTCCATTGCGGGCAGTCCGGGGGCTGTGGTGATCCCCGCATCTAGAGCACCCGCCAAGCCGAGCCTCGCGCTTACGAGATCAGGCGTTACCTTTCAGGCAGGGGTGATCCGGACTGTATTTAGTACGATGAACCGTCGCTGGTGTGTGTTGCCGTGAACTCGTCAACATGTTTGCAGGTCACGAAGCTGCCTTGCTGTACCTATGCTCACTCGAATGGTACGAGTGTGGCAGTCAGGGGGGGCGCGGTCTGGTACTCGGGACGCGCCGGCAGCGGCTCGCCATGCCAGTTGTTTCCTGGATCCGTGTTATAAGGGACAGGTTGCGCTCTTCCGGGACCAGCATTTCTGTCTTTGTGCTGGGGCGCGAAATCTGAAAGGACCCGCGAATGCGTTGCACCTGACGCAAACGAGTGCCACCTGCGACAAGGTTCGCATCTCTGTCTTCCACCCGTTGATGGATTGTCCGCGATCCGTTAACAATCCACGTGGACAAAGAGTCGGCAACCTCGTCCTCGTGGCCGCTGAGCCGGCGGACTTCTTCAAAACGATTGAATAGGCGTTATACCGGCCAGATGAAAGAACGCATTCGCAAAACGCAAGCCGAACTTCTCATTACAAGCCGCACGGGGTTGGGACACAACTCATTCAGCATGGTTCCCATCTACCCCAGAGGTAGCACCTCAGGAAGACGCCCCATGCGAAACCCGTCCTCTTCCAAACATTTTCTGGTGTCTGGCCCATGAACATTTTTTTCTTGCGACGCCTTCAAGTTTGTTCACTCATGCTCCTGCTAGCCTGGGTATTGCAGCCGATCGCAAACGCGGATTCGGCCCCCGTGCGCTCCGTGCAAGGCACGATTCACGCTTTCCTTGAAGTGCGCTCCGAGGATGGACAAGTGGTCGCTTCGGGAGACACCTTCCAGGTCGTGGAGGGCAACCGCATCAAAGCGCGAACGCTCTTGCAGTTCAAAGACGGCTCGATTGACGATGAGACGACGGTCTTCTCGCAACGCCACACCTTGCAACTGATCAGCGACCATCGCATCCAGAAAGGGCCTTTCTTTCCTCATCCAATGGATGTGCTGATTGACGTCCCCACCGGCAAGGTCACGGTGCGTTCCACGGGAAAAGATGGGAAGGAAGAGGTCAAGACCGATCATCTTGATCTGCCGCGAGATCTGGCAAATGGAATGGTGCCCGTACTGCTGGAAAACCTGCGTCCAAACTCCCCGGTGACCACCGTCTCCGTCGTGATCGCCACACCGAAACCGAGACTGGTGAAACTCGTCATCTCCAACGTGGGTGAGGACAAATGCCTGGTAGCCGGCACTCCACGGAATGCGATCCACTACGACATCAAGATCGAGCTTGGTGGAATCGCCGGCGTGGTGGCTCCGCTCATCGGCAAGGCGCCTCCCGACATTCAAATATGGACTATCGGCGGCGAGGCCACGACGTTCGCCAGAGAGCGAGGTCCTCTCTACCCGGAAGGCCCCATGATGACGATCCAGTTGGTCAGCCCCACGTGGCCGGATACTCCCAAGGCCGGCCGCTAGCGGCTCGGTTATCGCTTCCAGGATCAGTGCCGGGAAACGCCCATGCGTTTACGGATCCGCGCTGGTGCCAACCCTGTCGGCAGTATCTCACTTGGACAAAGGTCGGCCACCCGCACAAGTGACAGGAAGTCGCTGGAAAAAGAACCCGCCGAGGGCTGGCCACAGTAGCAGGGGGTGGCGGAAGCGATCCCGTCGGCTCCCGCGACCGCCCATCAACTCTCACCATTGCGTAAAGTACATCCTTCCGATTCGAGTAGTTGCCTTGACTCCCACCGAGAGGCTAGTCTTGTGTGCTCGAAGACAACTATCCTCCTCACGTGAGACAGGAAAACCAGACCTCATGACTGATTCCCCGCTCAACTTGCAAAAGTTGCGCCGCGCCGTAACTGGAGGCAGGCTCACTGGCAAAGTGCTGTGGCTCCTCGCGATATTGGCATTCGCGCCGTTCGCGCGCTCGCAGGTTGTGGAGAAGGGCGCGGCACCGAACCGCCCGCTGAACATCATTCTGGTACTGCGCGATCAAACGCGTTATGACTTGCCTGCAGCCGCAGGTTACAACATGCCGGCGCTTGAACGGCTGGCGCAACATGGGTTTACTTTTCGTAACCACTATGTCGCGTCGGCGATGTGTACACCCTCCCGCGCCGCACTGTGGAGTGGGCAGCCGCCACAGGTCAATGGAGTCTTCGACCAGATGGAGGCGGGCTATGTGCCGAGCTTGCGAACCGACCGGCCCAACATGGGTTCCATGATGAAGAAGCTGGGCTACCAGACAGCATTCTTCGGGAAATGGGAGATGGATGCCAGCATCATTCCTCCCAAGCCGACGGTCAACTATAGCGAGGCGCTCCAGCCCTACGGTTTCGATATCTACCAGCCGGATGGCGATAAGACTGGTGCGCCCGACCAGGGCTACAAGACCGATGTGTACACCGCGAGCGAGGGCGTCCGCTGGCTGCGGGGCAATGTGCCCAGGCTGCGCCAGTCCGGACAACCCTTCTTCATGGTCGTGAGCTTCGTCAATCCGCACGACATCATGTATGCGGATGCCAATGTGCCGGGAACGGAGCAGCCACAAAAGGGCGTCGTGAACGGCGTGCTCACCGCGCCTCCGAAGAATTCGCTGTACAGCAAGCAATGGAACCCTGCGCTTTCACCGACACTGCAGGAATCGCTGTCCGCACCGGGGATGCCTGCGGCGCTGACCCAATACCATCTCGGTTGGGCGGGGGCTCTCGGTTTCATTCCGGTGAATCGTCCGGATATGTGGCAGGTATTTAATAACTACTATTTGAATTTAATCCGTGACACGGATCTTAGCCTGCAACAACTGGAAGATGGCTTGGACGAGTTGGACCTGTGGAAAGATACCGTGGTGATCTTCACCGCCGATCACGGCGAGATGGCGGGCGACCACGGTGGCATCCGGGGCAAGGGTCCCTTCGCCTATGAAGGAAATGCCCACGTGCCGTTGATCATTGTTCATCCAAGTTACCGCGGCGGCCAATCGTCCTATGTTCTGACCAGCCACCTGGACCTGATGCCAACCCTGCCCGGACTGGCAGGAGTGCCTGAGGAGCAGCGGCGCGAGGCGGTGAAGGATTTGCCTGGCTACGATTTTTCCGGCGTCCTGGCGAAGGCCGAGACTGCATCTCCGACAGGCCGTGCGCCCCGGCGTCCTGTTCAACTACGTCGCTCCCATGACCATCGATTCAGGCTATCTTCTGTCGAGCATGACGCAACTCCTCCAGAATAAGCCGTGCCCGCCACTGACCGAGCTTCAACCCAAACTCGATAAGCGGGGATTCCTGAGTTTTACTTTTGATGGACAGTACAAATTTGCGCGGTACTACGCCCCCGACAACTTCAATACTCCGGTAACGCTCGAGCAAATTCTGCACAACAACGACGTTCAGCTCTTTGACCTGAAGAACGACCCGCTGGAGACGCATAATCTGGCGCTCGATCCGGAAAAGAATCGCGACCTTATCCTGCGCATGAATGCCTTGCTGAACCAGCTGATGGCCAAAGAAGTGGGCACCAACGACGGCAGCTTTCTGCCCGCCACGATCCGTCCCAAGTCGCTGCGTTAAGGAGTGGTTTACGTTCAAACGCGAGCGAACCTGCCGGAGAGGTGCGCAGTTCCCACGATCGGTGGCATCTCATGGGATCATTAGAAGCGCTGCACGGATGGCTTGGAGCCACGGCGTTCTTGTTCGCTGTGGTTGAGTCGCACGTGAGCAATGAGTGATCTCGCTTGATTGCAACAGCTGTACTGCTGCGCGTATTTTGGTGTTGTTCCGATGCGGCGCTGGAGTCTTTCGACTTTGGTGCGATCTGGGTGGTCATCACCTGCGTGGCTTGTCCTGCTGCATTAGCGATTACTCGAGTGGCTCCTGTTGTTTCTCGACGGCGCAGACCCACTCGTGCCTTCGCAATGTTGGTGAGCACATCACTCGTGCTGTGCCTCGCGGTCACGTCGCCCCTCGCAGGTCAAGACAACGCGCAGCATACCGCTCAGGCCCAATTACCGGTCGCATTCGAACGCCACACCCGCGACCTCGACGCGATGGTCAAACGCGGAGAGGTCCGCGCCCTGGTGCTGTACAGCCGCACCGGATTCTTCTATTTGAATGGCAGGCCTGAAGGAATCTACTATCAGGCGCTCCGCGCGTTTGAACGCTTCCTCAATGAGCACGTCCATTCACGCCAACACGTGCAGGTGACCTTTATCCCGGTTCGTCCCGACCAGGTGGAAGCAGCTTTGACCTCGGGCGTCGGTGACTTGATCGCCTACGGTCTCGCTGTCACGCCCGAGCGCGAGGAGCAGGTCAGGTTTTCGGTTCCGATCGAAACTGACGTGAAGCAGATCGTCGTTGGCGGGAAGAGCTTCGGCGCGATTTCCAGCATCGCCGATCTGTCCGGCAAAAAGATCTTTGTTAACCCGCTCACGACTTACTACGAGAATCTGCAAAAGATCAACGACACGCTCCGCACGGAAGGCAAGCCACCCATCGTGATTCAGCCGGCCGACAAGAGTTTGATGGACGAGGACTTGCTGGAGATGGTGAATGCCGGACTACTGCCCGCGACTGTAACTACCGTTCCGCGCGCTGAACTGTGGGCGCAGGTTCTGACCAATATCACGCCCTATCCCAAGATCACGGTCGGCATCGAGGGCAGCCGGGCCTGGGCCATGCGGAAGAACAATCCCCAGCTGGCACAGTTGGTCGATGAATTTGTTAAGACTCACGCCATGGGGACTTCTTTTGGAGACACGCTAGTTCGCGAATACCTGCAGAGCGGACGTTTACTGAGAGACGCGACTTCGACAGAGGAGATGAAGAAGTTCGATCAGACGGTAGCGTTGTTCAAGCGGTATGCATCGCAGTATGGCTTTGATTATCTGATGATCGTGGCCCAGGGCTATCAGGAGTCTACGCTTGACCAGGCCGTGAGAAGCCCGGGCGGGGCTGTCGGAATCATGCAGGTAATGCCGTCGACTGCCGCGGCTCCCCCGATCAGCATTCCAGACGTAATGACAACGGAAAATAACATTCACGCCGGCGTCAAGATTCTCCGCGATATCGCCGACAAGTACTTCAGCGATCCGGCAATCGATGCCAAGGACCGCCTGCTCTTTACCTTTGCTGCCTACAATGCGGGGCCCAATCGCATAGCCGAGCTTCGCCGACTTGCCCCGTCGCGCGGGTTAGATCCCAACAAGTGGTTCGGCAACGTTGAGCTTCTCGCGTCCCAGAATATTGGTCCGGTAACAGTTCAGTATGTCAGCAACATCTACAAGTATTATGTGGCCTATCAACTGGTCGTAGAACAAGGCGGATCTCTGTAGTGTGCTGCCCTCATTCCGTTGTTCGGGTTTACCGAGCTACGCCGCGTCTTCGGCGCAGACAAGCTAATGGCCGTCTTCTTTCGGCGACGACACCTGTGAAATCTGCGCGTAAATGAAGATTGATATCGGTAGAGACCGACATCTGGCCGCACCTGGCGAATCTCGAGCCAGGCAGTTTATCGACAAGTAATAGTATCCCCATAAAATTCCGCCGCGCATGGCCACGGAACGTACATCTGAAATACATTGAGTACATGCGATTGCAGATTGTTCAAATTGGTGAGGAAGTCTTGCGCGGAAGGGCGCGCGAGTTGTCGCGGGACGAGATCCTAAGCGCGAAGACACAGGATCTGATCGAACACATGCGGGATACGATGCGGGCTGCGCCGGGCGTTGGGCTGGCCGCACCGCAGATTGGAGCTGCCTTGCAGATTGCGGTCGTCGAGGACCGTGAGGAGTACCACAAGAAGCTGAGTGCGGAACAGTTGCTGGAGCGGCGAAGACGGCCGGTTCCCTTTCATGTCCTGATTAACCCTCGGATAGTTGCCAGGGACGAATCGAGTGTCGAGTTCTTTGAAGGCTGCCTGAGTGTCACGGGGCTAGCGGCGATGGTGCCACGGGCGCAGGCAGTAACCGTCGAGTATCTGGATGAACGGGCGGAGGCGAAATCGGTCGAGGCGGTTGGATGGTATGCGCGGATTCTTCAGCATGAGATCGATCACTTGAACGGAGTGCTGTATGTGGATCGAATGCGCAGCCGCACATTGATGACGATTGAGAATCTTGAACGGTATTGGAAGGACTTGAGTACTTCGGACGTCGTCCGCAAGCTAGCAGACTGCTGAGAAGCGTCTTGGGCGACCCGTCTGTGATCGGCCGAACAGGCTGCTGAACAAGTCTAGTTCGTCAGTTCTGTGTCGTCGGCCAGAAGCCGACTCAAACAGAAAATAAGCGGCTTAAACGCTGGCCTGAAGGCCAGCACTACCCGATCTGTCTCACGCGCCGAGTTTTTCAGCATCCTGCGAGGCCGACGGCTACCTATTGTGAGCTCTTGTTCTGCATTATCGATAGATGCTCTCGATAGGTTGGGCGCTGGTCAAAGAACGCATCGGTTAGCGAGACGATCTTTAGAGCAGCTTTCAACTGGTCGAGCGTTGCAGAACTATTCGCCTGGATAGCTATGTCTTCGGAAGGCAGCAAGTCGAAGTAATTGTCCGAGAGCCTTACGTCGAGGTCGCCAAAAGACAAGTAGACATTACGCGCCACAACAGGTGAGCGAAGAGTGATGGTATAAGTCGAGCCGTTAGAAACTATAGTACTTTGGATTGCCGGCTTCAGCGGAAGCTCAAGGTTGCGCATTCGATCGAAGAATACTTCGTTGTGGGAGACGATTTGTCCACCCACGCTAAGATCAAAGACCATGAAAGTATGACCGGGATCGGCAGAGCCCAACACTTCCTTCTCATTGAGACTCATGTAGACCGCACTCGACTGCGCTGGAATCTGCACGTCCTGAGTCTTATCCATTAGAGTCTTGCCGTCAAAATCAAGCAGCCGCATGCGGATCTGTCCCGCGGTCGCCTGCAGCTTATCGGAGACGATGTAGACATCGACCGCGCCGTCATGAGCGACAGGCGAGATGAGAAGATCGGCATAGAAGCGGCGGGCGTAATAATGAAGCGCCTTCCAGCGGCCGAAGTAGTCGATGCTGGACCATGAGGCGACCGGCCAGCAATCGTTGAGTTGCCAGAACAATGCGCCCATGGTGCGCGGCCGGTTGCGCCGCAAATTCTCAGCGCCAACCTTGATGGCTTCCGCCTGCTGCACCTGGCTGATGTAGACGAATGAAGCAAAGTCTTTCGGCTCGGGATACTCGCGCAGCATGTAGGTCAGGATGCGCTCATTGCCGCCGTGATTCTTCTGATGCGACATCATCACCTGCGAATCGATGGCCAGATCGCCCGGCTGCGCGAAGCTGCGAATCGTCCGCATTTCCGGAAACGACTGGAAGCCGAACTCGGACATGAAGCGAGGATTCTGCAGCGTGTAGTTCTCGATCGGTTCGAGCCCGTGCCACACTCCCCAGAAGTGCATGTCGCCGTTATCAGGGCCACCCGGCGGCGCCTCAAAGTTCGCGCTCGGAGAGCTCGGCCAATAGGGAGTGGGGCTGCCATATTGTTCAACTACGCTCTTAATGATGTCGTGGAATAAGACTACGTAGTCCTGCCAGACGCGCTCGCGATCGGGCGGTGAAATTGATTCCTTAAATGCGAGGCGATCGTCCCACGCTTGCCATCCTGCCTCAATTTCATTATTGCCGCACCATAGGACAATACTCGGGTGATCTCGCAACCGCTTTACCTGCTGAATGGCCTCTTTGCGAACGTTGTCCTGGAAGGCAAGATCGCCCGGCACCATGTCGCCGCCGAAGATGAATTCCTGCCAGACCATTAGTCCGAGCTCGTCGCAGAGGTCGTAGAAATCGTCGCTTTCGTAAATGCCACCTCCCCATTCGCGCACCATGTTCATGTTGGCGTCGCGCGCGGCCTGCAGAATCTCGCGATAGCGAGCGACTGTGACGCGGCTGGGGAAGCTGTCGAATGGAATCAGATTCGCGCCTTTGGCGAAAACTGGAATTCCGTTCACTACAAAGGTGAAGCTCTTGCCCCACTGATCCGGCTCGCGACGAAGCTCGACCGAGCGAAGGCCGATCTTGAGCTCGGAGCTGGCAATCACGCTCTTGTCTATCTTGACGGTTGCGGAGAAGCGATAACGATCCTGCGCGCCATATCCTGCCGGATACCAAAGTTTCGGCGAGGTAATGCGAAGGGGAACGGAGATGAGATTTGTGCCGGCGTCCAGTTGAACGGTCTGCGTCGCCGCGGTGCTGAGCGGGCCAGAGGAGTTGTCGCTACTGATGGTGATCGTTGCCGGCTGCGAATGGCTCGATTCAATCTCTACTTCAGCTGCAAGCTCTGCACTGTCGTGCGAGACCTTGAGCTGGTGGATGTGGAAGCTCTCGATACGCGCGGCGTCCCAGGTCTCAAGCCAAATCGGTTTCCAGATGCCGATGGTCACGTAGCGAGGACCCCAGTCCCATCCATACTGATAAGGTGCCTTGCGGGTGTAAGGAGCGGTGGCAATGTTCTGCTCATTGCCGGCATTAACCGTCGAGACCGAGGGCAGAATGTAGGGGAGAGCTTTGACCTTCGGGATCATGGAAGTAATTGGCGAGTGGAAGACGATACGCAGCGTGTTCGGCCCCGGCTTCAGCAGTGGCTTTGCGGCGATTCGCCAGCGGCGAAACATGTTGTCCGCCGTGAGCACGGGCTGCTCGTTCAGAAATACTTCGGCGAAGGTATCGAGGCCGTCGAAGATGAGATCGACATGCTCATGCTGCAGCGTGGCCGTGGTGATCTGGAATGTTGTGCGGTATTCCCAATCGGTCAGGCCGATCCATTGCAAACGCGATTCGTTGTCGCCATAAAACGGATCGGGGATGAGGTGATCGGCCAGGAGATCTGTTTGCACAACGCCGGGTACTTGAGCGGCGTGCCAGGCTGCCACCTCGGGATGCTGGTCAGCGTTGAGGGCGCGAAACTCCCACTCTGCGTTCAGTGACTCCTTGGCGGCTTCGGCAGCGGGCAGTGGCGTGGAGGATACGACGAGAACTAGCGCCAGGCCCAGCCCCCAGAGCATGGCGAATTTGACGTGCGCGAATCGCATCGATAGCACTGAAGGCCGCGCCTTCCTTAGATGTCCCCAAGATCGTAATCCGGTGCCCGGCCGGCTGCAATTCGCTCGAATCGGCCATGTCAGGGACGATCGTCTTCCTTCGCCGCTTGCTTTCCGCGAAGATAGGCCTCAACTTCTGTCCTTCCCGCGTACTGCGCCCATCCGGCCGGAGTCGAGTTAAACAGAGTATCTTTTCGGTCCAGGCTCGCACCGCGCTCAACTAGTAAGCGCGCGATATCGAGATGCCCGGCCAGCGCAGCCTGGTGCAAGGGAGTTGATTGAGAATGTCCGCCGACGGGGTTGTAGCGGTTCGGATCCTCGCCGGCATCGAGCAGCATACGCACGATCTCAGCACGGCCGAATTGCACGGCCAGAGCCATCGCCCAGTGACGGTCTTCGGCATCGGCGGTTGGGAGCAGGCGACGGGCGTCTTCCGTTCGCCCTAATGCAGCTGCGATCGACAAATCGATTCGCGCCCCACGCCGGATCAGAGAATCGACTGCTTCGAACTCGGCATAAGCAGCCGCGGTTCGCATAGCGGCGTTTGGATCAGCTCCGTAATCGCACAATAGATCGATTAGCGCGATCTGCACGCCGCACTGATGAGTCACGGCGCTGCTTGCAGCTAGCGTCAAAGTCTCGTCCAGTGCGGATTGAGTTGTGCCCGCGTCGAGAATGATCTTCGTCACCTCGACAATGTTCTTCGGCAGCGTGCCGTGGCGCGTCGGATTCTCCGCGACGAACTCCAGCAGCGTCGGATTGCGAAAGTAGTTTCCGCCTTCGAAGAGCACGCGCCTGTGCGCGAGATCGGGATGCTGCATGAGATGCGCTCGCAAGGCGGCGGCATCACCTGCGTCGAGAAGATCGACTGCCCGGCGGAATACAGGATCCTCGATGCGCTCATGATGCGGCAGGTCCAGACGGTCGGCCAGCGCAGTTCTCGATGTGGCGCTTCAGCCTGGTCCAACTGGGAAATCCCGACTCGCGCGCGATCGCGAGCTGGGCGTCGGTTAGCTTGAGCTCGGCGTGGAAGATTTCCGCGTCTGTCGAACGGGGGAATCGCGGGTGAAACTCGCGGAGGCGTTGCGCTACTTCCGGCGAGCGCGCCGCATGAGCCTTCAGCAAGTCTTTCGCTTGATGCTTGAGGTGATCGAGATTGGGATTGGGCGGGAGTGGTCTGACGGGCATGACGAACTTCCTTTCGTGCGCCCGAGGTCCGCGTTGACGGGCAGAAAGTCAGTTCGCAAAGAGAATTGTTGTGATCGGGTGGACTTCTGTCCTTTCCGCGGACCGGATGCGCCCCTGACGCTGCCGTGATCTTAACACGGCGTCCGTCACTCAATTTGCGCATTCTGTCCAATCGCTTAGAGGGATTGCTAGGCGACACGTATAGATTTTTGCGAGCCCGCTAAGAGTTTTGCCAGTGTTCGTTGAGGCAATACCGCCCTAGCATTTAAACAGTCCCCTATTCAACAGTGAATCTGTGCGTGTGCGGGCCGCAGGAGTGGCTGCAGACGTTCAAGGACGAAGTTACTTTCCAAGGAGGCCAGTGGTGAAAAAATCAATCTGCCTGTTCGTTTTCATGGTCCTGATGACCCTCGCGGCAGTGGCACAGAGCGAGTATCCGAAAGTGGAACTAGCGGGCGGCTATTCGTACGTCAACCTCAATCCCCAGATCGCCAGCAGCCAGAACTTCAACGGCGGCGGCGGCGCGTTTGTCTATAATTTCAGCTCCATCTTCGGTATCAAAGCCGACTTCATGGGTTACACCGGCGGCACGGGCTGGAACAACTATCTCAGACAGCATGGCTACGGTGACGTGAACATCAGCGGCAACGCCTTTACCTACATGTTCGGTCCGCAGATCAAGAAGCACAGCGGCAAGTTCCAGCCCTTCGGTGAGGGCCTGTTTGGCGCGGCCCATTCCAATGGTTACGGCACGCTGATCGGTTGCATCGAGAACCAGGGTTGCGGCGTCAAGAACGGATATGGCAGCAACAACGGTTTTGCCATGGAGTTTGGCGGTGGCCTGGATATCGCAGTGTCGGAGCACATTCAGATCCGTCCCGTCGAAGTGGATTACCTTCTTACCCATTTCGGATCCAACCATTTCGCCGGCTACTCGTCGACGCAGAACAACTTCAAGTATTTCGGTGGTATCAACTTCACTCTGGGCGGCAAGTAGGATAAAGTCGCCGGTCAGATCGTTGTGACTGGTGAAGATTAGATTGGCGGCGTTCAGGCGAGCAGTACCATCGTCCGAATCGCCGCCTTTCTCATTTTCGGGAACAGTGACCGGGACGTGCCGCTAGAGGGTTGGTTCGAAGATTTGCCCGTCGGAGACTGTGGCAATCGCCTGCGGGCAGGTCCTCTAGCATCCGTGACACGAAGACGTAGCCGGACACTCCGACGGCAATCGCCGCCCGCACCATGTCTTGCGACTCGTGCAAAGACAGGAGGATGATTCTTACCCCGCTCTGAGACTGGCGAAGGCTGCGGGCGATGTGAAAGCCGCTGGTGCCATA
The DNA here is from genome assembly GCA_963805985.1 of uncultured Acidobacteriaceae bacterium. GTDB lineage: Bacteria > Acidobacteriota > Terriglobia > Terriglobales > Acidobacteriaceae > Bog-257. The sequence goes on from CAWDWG010000001.1 coordinate 195,860, forward strand.
AAACGCGACGCCGAGCAGGATTACATCGGGCTGCGCTGCTTCAACGTCCTGCAGAACAGACTTCCCCTCCGCGACCATCCCGACTACATCGCAGTGCTCTTGCACTACATCGAGCAATGTTTGCCGGGTTGCTGGATTATCGACTGCAATAAGGAGCCGGACAAGAGGCACGCTACTTCGCCTTTCTCAGACATACAAACCTCCATGTTAGTAATCGAGCTCGCCCCTTCCAACTTGCAAAAGTGCAAGCGACAGAGACTTAAAGTGATAGATCGGGTTTTCCAGCGAGGTGATGATCGGCAGCGAGGCCAGGAGAGTGCATCCTGCCTCGGAATCGAGGTCGCCGCGCTCGCCGGAAATGGCGGTATCGTACTGCAGCTGTTAGACTTAGGATGAATCGTTGACGCTTTATCACCTATCCGTGTGATTGATTCTTTGGCGGTATCTTCCTAGCATTGATAGTTTGCGTCAGAAAGCTTTCAAGAGAGCCGATGGTAGGGACGACCATATCGCACTACAAAGTGCTGGAGAAGTTGGGCGAAGGCGGTATGGGAGTGGTTTATAAGGCCACCGACACGCGCCTGGAGCGCTTTGTCGCACTCAAGTTTCTGCCGGAAGACTACGCCCACGACGAGGCCCTTCGCGAACGATTTCTCCGCGAAGCCCAGGCCGCTTCAGCGCTGAACCATCCCAACATTTGCACCATCTATGACGTCGGTGAAGAAGACGGCAAAGTCTTCATCGCGATGGAGTTCCTTGACGGCGTCACTCTGAAGGAGTTGGTGCGTCAGGGGCCGCCCGCCTACGACCGATTGCTGAATATCTCCGTGGATGTGACCGATGGCCTGGAAGCGGCGCACAGCGCGGGCATTATCCATCGCGATATCAAGCTGGCGAATATCTTTGTCACCAAGAGCGGCCGGGCCAAGATCCTGGATTTCGGTCTGGCCAAGAAGACCGCTCCGAAACATGCGGCTGTGGTTGCTGCCGGCGCCGGGTCTCCTGACATCGAAGTGTCGCACATGACCAGCGGGTTGGCGGCCTTGGGAACCGCGGCCTATATGTCGCCGGAACAGGCTCTGGGCAAGCCTTTGGATGAGCGCACCGATCTGTTCTCCTTCGGGATTGTTCTGTACGAGATGGCCACTGGCCGGGCGCCATTCAAGGGCGATACTACCGGCGTCCTGTTTCTCTCGATCGTCCAGGAGACTCCCGAGCCACCGCGCCAGCTTAATCCCGACCTGCCGGATGAGCTGCAGCGAATCATCGGCAAGTGCCTGGAAAAAGATCGCGGGGTGCGATATCAGCATGCATCGGAGGTTCGCGCCGATTTGCAGCGGCTGCGGATCACGTCCGACTCGCACGAGCCTGGCGTCGCAGTAATGCCGCAGGAAGCCACTGAATCGAGTAATGGAGATCAATGGAGTCGCAAGAGCGAGTCCAAGCCCTCGTGGATCTCAGTTCAGGAGCAGCCGGTACCAACGGTCTTGCCAACAGCTACGTCGAAGTCACGACGAGTATGGAAGACGGTCGCACCTGCCGTGGCGTTGCTGGCGATTCTTCTTGTCGCCGCCGGCCTCTATTTCAATTCGCGCAAGGCCCGTGCCCTTACTACGCAAGACAGCATCGTGGTGGCTAACTTCACCAACACGACGGGCGACGAGATTTTTGACGGCACACTGCGACAGGCGCTGGCAGTCGACTTGGGACAGTCGCCGTACTTGAACGTGGTATCGGATCGGCGAGTGGCAGCGGCGCTCAAGGAGATGGAGAAGCCGGTGGGCGAGAGGCTGTCGCGTGAAGTCGCGCGCGAGGTTTGCTTGCGCACCAACGGGCAGGCGCTTATCGCCGGCTCAATTGAAGCGGCGGGTAATGGCTACCAGATCGAGTTGAAGGCGGTGAATTGCCGAACCGACAAAACCGTCGCCGCCACCGACGGTGTAGCAAAGAATCGCACCGACGTTCTTCACGCGCTGCACGAAGCTGCCAGACATCTTCGCGGGGAGTTAGGTGAATCACTCGCCTCGGTAGACAAGTTCGATAAGCCGCTGCAGGAGGCTACCACTTCCTCGCTGGAAGCGTTGCAAGCGTATAGCACGGCTGTCGCGCTGCGACAAAGCAAGGGGAATGCCGCTGCTCTGCCCTATTTGCAAAAGGCAGTGGCGTTGGATCCTAATTTCGCTCTGGCCTACGCCGCGATGGGAAGCATTTACTTCAACATGGTCCAAACCGGTCTGGGCCGCGAGAACCTGGTCAAAGCATATGAATTGCGCAATCGGGTCAGCGAACGCGAGCGCTTTCATATTTTGGGCGCCTACTATCAGTCGGTCACCGGAGACCACGACCATGCCATTCAGAATGCCAAGGAATGGATGCGGTCCTATCCGGGCGAGGCCGTTCCTCATGCTCGCCTGGCGACATTGTCGGCTGCGTCAGGCCAATACGAAGAGGCGGTGCGCCAACTGCAGGAAGCGATCCGTTTGGACCCGGACGTCTACAGCTTCTATACAAACCTGATGATGTCTTTCATGGAGCTTCACCGGCTGGATGAAGCCAAAGCAACTTACGAAGCCGCCCGGGCTCGCAATATTAGTTCGGAAAACCTGATCGTTGCCCGCTACGAGCTTGCTTTTCTCCAGGAGGACACTGACACCATGCAGCAACTGGTGCAGTGGGCCAAGGGCAAGCCTGGATATGAGGACAGGCTCGCTATCGAGTCGGCGGACGTTGCCAGCTATTACGGCCGTGTTGCCGTATCGAGGAACGTGTTTGATCAGGCCGCGGTGAAGGCGCTTGCCGACGGCTCCAACGAAACGGCAGCCGAACATTATGCAGGGCTTGCTTACACCGCGGCTTTCATCGGCGACAACTCGGCAGCACAACAATTCGCGGCCAAATCGCTGGCGCTGAGTCGCGATCGATCCGTGACCGAGAGAAACGCAATGGCGCTGGCAGTGTCAGGCGATCCAGGCCAGGCCGAGGAACTTGCCGAAGAGTTGAACCGGCAGTATCCCACCCACACACTGATGCAGAACTACACTCTGCCTACGATTCGAGGGATGATCGAAATAGACAGAAAGCGTCCGGCCAAGGCGATCGAGATCCTCCAACCTGCACTGAAATATGAATTGGTAATGGACTCCCTGGCGGATGTTCTGCCGGCCTATGTGCGGGGGCTGGCGTACCTGCAGCTTGGCGATGGACGCAAAGCCGCTGGCGAGTTTCAGAAGGTGGTCGACAATCCCGGCGTTGTCGTGACCTCGGTGATCGGCGCGTTAGCGCATCTGCAACTGGGGCGGGCAGAAAGAATGGCAGGCAACCTGGACGCCGCGCGAACGAACTATCAGGATTTCCTCGCTCTCTGGAAGGACGCCGATCCCGACATACCCATCCTGAAGCAAGCTAAGTCTGAATACGCCAAGTTGAAGTAGGTTCAGTCGCGTTTTGGGTTGTGTCAGGGCACGACTTTTAGTCGTGCCGATACGAAGGCATCAAACCGCCGGGCTTTAGACCCCCGCAAATCAGCATTCCCAGGGGCGAAAACCCAAGTCATTCCAAACCCGAATTCGGCACGGCTGAAGTGTCTGCGTGACAACCCTGTCGTCCCCGGGGGACTCTGGCTATTTTTCCCACTTACCCAGCACTCCGCCTTCGGCTACGTGCTGGGCTATGATATGTCGCGCCTGCGGCGCTTGATTTTCGCGGGTAATACTCCACCGATAAAGATGAAACTGGGTTCTCTCACAGACTCTGAAGCGCTGGGCTAAGCTCTTTCGCGCCTACGGCGCTCTGTTTATCGGCCAAAGATCATCGCTCTGTTCCACAAGATTTTGCAGATCCAGTTCTCACGCAGACACTGAAGCCGTGCCCTGACACAAGCATTTGTGAGATGGCTTCTGGCAAGAAAATCTTCAATCCAGCGATTGGAAGCTAGCGTGGCCAGTTGAGGCGGGTTGTGGGATGCTACCCAGCGGAGGCGGCCAGCTCCCGGGGAGCGCCCTCCAGGGGAACGCGGGCCGCGATACGAGTACCTTTGCCGGGAACGGAGGCGATCTCGAAGTGGCCATGGGCGAGATGAATGCGCTCCCGCATGGAGATCAGGCCAAGTCCGGCAGCGAACTTGGCTTCTTCGAGATCAAAACCTACCCCGTCGTCCGAGATCAACAACGACAGCCCGCTGTCCGATCCCTTGACCTCGACCTGGATCGACTTGGCTTTGCTGTGCTTGGCGGCATTATGCAGAGCTTCCTGAACGATGCGCAGCAGGCTTAAGGCCAGCAGGCTGTCCAGATCTTCTGGAATGTTGGTGCAGGAACAATCGACCGCGATCTTGTATTGCGCAGAAAATTCGCGGCAGTGGCTCTGAATGGCCACAGCCAAGCCCAGATATTCGAGCTCGGAAGAATGCAGCTGGCGGGAGATACGGCTGACCTTCTCGGTCAACACCTTCAGGTCGTTGCAGAGGTCAGTAATGCTGGGATGGCGTTTGCCCATCATTCCGGAGACGGGCTGGCCGGCGCGCAACATTTGAATTCTCAAGATGGCCAGCGACTGGCCGATGTCGTCGTGGAGTTCGCGGGCGATGCGGGTTCGCTCCTTCTCCTGCGCGTTGGTCAGCCGGCGAGCCAGCTCGTGGCGCGCCGTTTCCGATTCCTCGAGCGCAGCTTCGGCGGCATGCAACGCCGCAAGGTCCTCAACCACGGCAAAAATGGACGGGACACCGCCAACTCCGTCAAGCGTCAACGAGAAAACTACTTGAACCTGCGACGCGCCCGCGTTTGGCCGATCAACTTTTCGCTTGGAGGAATATTGCGAGATCTCCCGGCTTAGCAGCCGGGCGCGAAAGTCCTTCTCCTGCCGCGGATCATCGATTGCGAAGAGCTTGTCGAAGGGAAGCGGGGAAAATTCTTCGAAGTGGGAGCCCAGCAGATCGCACATGCCCTGGTTGGCCGAGAGCCAGTTGCCGTTTAGTCCGAGCTGAGCTATCGCGGTACCGGCATCGCCAGGCGAACTATGCCCGCGGGGCTCGTACATATGAACGTCCTTGCGCTCGCGTACGCTGAGGCGAGTATAAGCCAAAGCACCTCCGGATATCGAGATTCCCAGGGACGAGTCGGAACGGCAAATGGAAGATCGAGCCGGGCTGCGACCTGGCGGGAATCAATGGTTGTTACAACGATGACTGCGAGGAGCCGGTCATCTGATGCCGGATGGCATACTCCAGCAATTCCGCATTCGTTTTGATACCGAGATTCTGCATCATGCGGTATTTGTGAAAGGCAATTGTGCCCGGCTTCAGGTTGAGAATAGCAGCGGCTTCTTTCATCGACTTGCCTTCCGCCAGCAGCTGCAGAATCTCGCTTTGACGCGAGGTAATGCGTTTCGCGCTGCGCTCGTTCGGTTGCCGGAGCAGCTGGGTAATCGTTTCCCGGGTAATGAGCGGTGACAAGTAGGACTCGCCGCGAAGCACCTTGCGCAGCGCAGTCATGAGTTCTTCGGCCGCGGATTGCTTCAGCACATACGCCGAAGCACCCCGGCGAAAGGCTTCGGCAGCGATATCGGCGCCCACGTTCATGGTGAGAAATACCAGCTTCGCCCTGGGCATCTTAGCCTTGATCTTTTCGCCGGCGTCGAGCCCATTGAGTTGCGGCATGCCGATGTCCAGCAGAACAATGTCGGGCTTCAGAGAAAAAGCCGCTTCCACCAGAGCGCGGCCATCGGTGGCAATGCCCACCACCTCGAACTCGGGCTCAAGGGTGTTCTTGCAGGTTTCGGCAACCAGCCGATGGTCGTCGCCGATTAACACACTCGCCGACGGCTTGCGAATCGAATGGTCTCTCATCTATAACAAAAGTATACGCGGTGTCCTCAAGGTCCTTGTGACCTACGTCACAAATCGGCTGACGTCCGTCACCTGCTTCGTAGGAGTAGCCCATTCGTGCCGGCTCGCCCGGCTTCGGTCCAGACGCCGCCGTACTGACCCAACTCCGACCTGTTGGTTCCTATAGCTTTTCCTTGCCTTAGCTAGCAACAGTGCTAGTTATCCCTGCCCGTTAACCAGCGTACCCTCGCACTAGAGCCCTGTGAATTCCCGCGCGATCGCTCGAGATGCCGCGATGCCCAGGTAGGAGACCTCCAATGCACCCATTCCGTAAGCTTTCTGCCGTAGCTTTTTCCGTAGTGTTGACCGGCGTGCTGTTGTGTGCAGCCGCCATGGCCCAGGGTCCGGCCGAACTGAACGCGGACACTCAGGCGAACAGTGCGCCGCCTCCACCTTCGGCGCAGAAAATGGCCAGCCCGTCGGAAGACGACGCCTGGCACTTCGACATCGCGCCTTACGTGTTTGTTCCGGGTGTCCACGGTACGTCAGGAGCGCTCGGGCATTACGCCAGCGTGCATGTCTCCGGCTCCAATGTGCTATCGAATTTCAACGGCGGATTTGCTGCTTACGTCCAGGCCCGCAAGAACCGCTTTGTTCTACCCGTAGATTTCATCTGGGCGCGGCTGGGCACGACTCAGGCATTTCCGGTTTTGTCGGACCTGGGGCAAGACTCAGTGAGATTCTTGCAGTCGCAGGTCATCCTCACCCCGAAGGTCGGCTATCGCATCGTCGACAAGGAGCATTTCAAAGTCGATGCGCTGATCGGATTTCGCTATTGGCATGAGGGGCTGACGATCACGCCGCGTCCCGCCAATGTGCCCTACTCCGCCTCGGCCAACTGGGTTGACGGAGTTGCCGGTGGCCATTTCGAAATCCCCTTCTCGTCCAAGGTCTGGATTACCGCTAGTGGCGACGCCGGCGGCGGCGGGGCCAGTCTCGACTACCAGGCTGTCGGCACCTTCAATGTGCAGCCCAAGCCGATGATCGGGATCTTTGTCGGCTGGCGTTATCTGTATGCCAATTACACCGGCAGCAAAGCCTTCCTGTTTGACATGGCTCAGACCGGACCAGTCATCGGCTTGAACATGCAATTGGGCGGCAGGCCGCCCGTGCCGCCGACCGCCAGTTGCTCGGTTTCGCCAACGGAGATCTGGTCCAGCGATCCGGTGACCGCGACCATCAGCGCGCAGAACTTCAATCCCAAGCACACCATCACCTACGGCTGGACGGCGAGCGGTGGCAAGATCTCGGGCACCGGCACCACCGGCAATGTCGACACGACTGGCCTGGCGCCCGGCAGCTACACCGTCAAGGGCACCGCGACGGATGAGAAGGAAAAGAAGAACAACATCGCCAGCTGCGAAGCCTCGTTCACAGTGAAGCAGCCGCATCCGCCGGTGGCCAGTTGCTCTGCCAGCCCCACGACCCTGAAGGCGGGCGAGGCTTCCTCGCTGACCGTCAATGCCAGCAGCCCTGACAACTTCCCGCTGACCTACGCGTGGTCCGCGTCGGCTGGCCATGTCAACGGGACGGGCACAAGCGTCAGCCTTGATACAACCGGTGCACCGGAAGGCGCTGCCATCACGGCGACCGCTACCGTAACCGATTCTCGCGGACTGAGCACTTCCTGCTCCGCGACCGTCAACGTGCTCTCGCCGCCGGTCACGGTGAGCGAAGTCCAGGAGATCGGCGACTGCCAGTTCAATGACGCTCGGCGCCCGGCGCGTGTGGATAACACCTGCAAGGCAATTCTCGACGACGTCGCGCTGCGCATCCAGCACGAGCCCAATGGCAAGTTCGTCATCGTGGGCTACACTGATGAGCAGGAGACCGCCGCCGGGACGCAGCTGGCAGCTCAACGCTCCGTCAACATGAAGTACTACCTGGTCAATGGCGAAGGCGGCCAGCAGATCGATGCCACCCGCATCGACGTCCGCACCAACGGCACGGTGAAAGAGAAGGGCGCGAAGATCTACTTCGTACCTTCCGGCGCAACGTTCACTCAGGAATCCGTTGCCGTTGACGAGACGCAGGTGAAGGGACAGGGTCGCAACGCTCCCGCACCCAAAAAGAAGTCCAGGAAAGCGGCCACGCAGGCGACTCCGGCTCAGTAAACTACTGAGCCGGGGATTGCCCGGCCCCTAACTCGATAACCAGAAGTTAGTGACGAGGTTCCTATGGCTCAGAGTAGAACCCGAGAGCTGGTTGCATCGGTCCTGTTTCTCCTGCTTTCAACTTGCTGGGGGGCAGCGCAAGCTGCCCGCTGGCCACATACGCTGAGCAATGCCGGCGGCCAGATCACCCTCTACCAGCCACAGGTTGATGACTGGCAGAACTTCAAGGTGGTCGACGCGCGTATCGCGTTTGCTGTCACTCCTACTGGCGGTAAGGAACAGGTTGGAGTAGCAACGGTTGCGATGCAGTCCAGCGTCAACATGGACACGCACACCGCCGTTCTGACCAATCCACAAATCACCAGCCTGCACTTCCCTTCTCTCGATCCGGCGGCGACGGCGCAGATGGATCAGCTGGTGCGCTCTTTCCTGAATCCCGCCGCAACGATGACCATTTCCGTGGATCAGATCGCGGCCAGCCTCAAGAAGAAGAAACCGGCTACCACTGTGGCCGTGAACAACGATCCGCCACAGATCTTCGTCAGCTTCAAGCCGGCGATTCTGCTGATGATTAACGGTTCGCCGGTGCTGGCTCCGGTCGGAAACAGCGGCATCAAGGCGGTTGTGAACGCAAACTGGCCGCTGTTCCAGGACCAGTCCACATCTACTTACTACCTCTTCGACAGCAAAGGCTGGCTGCAGGGACCTAATTTTCAGAACTGGTCGCCCGCGTCAACGCTGCCTCCAGCCATGTCCCAGGTAAGTCAAAGCCCCAACTGGTCTGACCTGGCGCAATTCATCCCTCCGCCACCGGGCAGCGCGGCAACGTTCCCGGCGGTTTACTACAGCAGCACACCGGCGGAGATCATCGTGTTCAATGGCATGCCGCAGTGGACGCCGATTCCCGGCACGCAGCTAAGCTATCCGGCCAATTCCGACAGCACAGTCTTCAAATACACGCCAACCGGAGCCTTCTATTTCCTTACTTCGGGACGCTGGTTCACCACCACGCATCCAGTGATGGGCACATGGACCTTCGCCACCAACAGCCTGCCGGCCGACTTCGCGCGCATTCCGTCCGACAATCCCGCAGGCAAAGTACTGGCGTTTGTACCTGGCACACCTGACGCGGAAGATGCAGTGCTGATGGCGCAGATCCCGACGACAGTAACCGTGAATACCGCGCAGGCTGCCTCTGAGGTCAGGGTCTCCTACGCTGGCCAGCCGCAGTTCACGCCGATTCAGGGCACGTCGATGTCCTACGCGACCAACACTCCGAATCGCGTGATCGAAGTAGGAACCGAATACTATCTCTGCTATCAGGGCGTGTGGTTTGTCTCCGGAACTGCCAACGGACCGTGGCAGGTTGCGCAAACTGTGCCGCCGGTTATCTACACCATTCCACCGAGTTCTCCGGTTTACAACGTGACGTACGTGACGCAGGTGCCTGCCTCGAACGGCACGGTGACCGCCAGCTACACAGCCGGCTACATGGGAACCTTCATTGCTGGAGCTGCGGTCGGCGCTATCCTGGCTGACGGTACGGGCTACTATTACCCGCCCTATGCCTACCATGGCTATTACTACCCGTACGCTTGCACCTACGGTTATCACACCGCGTACAACCCCTACACCGGCGCTTACGGATACGGAAGTTCGGCCTACGGACCGTACGGCAGCGCGCACTGGGGCGAAAGCTACAATCCGAACACGGGAACCTACGCGCGCGGCGCGACCGAGAGCACTGCCTACGGCAGCCGCACCCAAGCCGAAGCCTACAACCCGTACACCGGCGCTTCTGCGGCGACTCGCCAGGGTTCGAACGCCTACGGCTCATGGGGACAGTCGGTCTACAACAAGAATGGCGAGACCGCATACAGCCAGCACGAGAGCGGCGCTTATGGCTCCGAAGGCACAGTGCAGACTTCAACCGGAGGCAAGGCAGCTGGAACCAGCACCGCCTACGGCAACACCGCAGCGGCTAAATCCTCCAACGGCAATATGTACGCCGATCACAACGGCAATGTCTATCAGAACACCGGCTCGGGCTGGCAGAAGTATGACAACGGCAGCTGGAACAGCGTAAACACCGCCAGCGCGCAGCAGCACGAGCAGAGTTACAACCAGGAACATCCCACCACCACCACCAATCCTAACCAACAGCAGGCGCAGCAGCACGAGCAGACTTACAATCAGCAACACCCCACCAGCACGACTTCCACCGCCCAACAGCACCCGCAAAGCTACGATCAGCAACATCCGTCGAGCACAAGCTCCTACAGCCATCCCAGCGGCTCCTCTTCCGGAGACTTGAATCAGGAAGCGCAAAACCGTTCTCGCGGCGATACGCAGAGCCAGCGCTTCTCTGACTATCAGCACTCCGCCAGCAGCGGTGGTCGCTTCAGCGGCGGTGGCGATCGCTGGGGTGGAGGCTCCGCGGCTGGCCACGGTTGGAGACGCTGAGTGCATTCGCGGCTATAACACGAGACGCTCGTGAGTACGGCCAGACAAAGCGCTCCTCTCTGTGACCCAGCAGCAACTATAACGGGCAGCTCGCAAGGGCTGCCTTGCGCCATGACCACGATCGTCGTAATACCCGAGTTCCCCAGGGAGAAAGAAAGAAAATGAAACGGCTTCTTTCAGTCTTATCTATCGCAGCAGTTGTTCTTACAGTGGCATGCTCATCGTCCCCGCAGCCCACCTCCTCGACCAAGGCCCCGGGTCTGGAACAGGCGATGAGCGACGCTGTCGACGTCTACATCTACGGCTACCCTCTCGTCACCATGGACATGACGCGCCGGCAATTCACCAACGTCGCTGTCGCTGATGCGGCTCATGCTCCCATGGGCCAGATTCTCAAGTTGCGGACCTATCCCGCAGTCGATAATCATGCGGTAACCGCCCCGAATGCTGACACGCTCTACACCACGGCGTGGGTCGACGTTTCCAGCGAACCGTGGATATTTAGTGTCCCCGATATGGGCGATCGTTACTACCTCTTGCCCATGCTCAGCGGCTGGACCGATGTCTTCCAGGTTCCGGGCAAACGCACGACGGGCGGCAAGGCTCAGAAGTATGCCATCACCGGTCCCGGCTGGTCGGGAACACTTCCGGCGGGCGTGACCGAATATAAATCGCCTACCGCCATGGTCTGGATTCTCGGCCGTATTTATTGCATTGGCACGCCCGCAGATTACGCCGCCGTCCACGCGCTGCAGGACAAGTTCTCGCTTGTACCGCTTAGTTCCTACGGCAAGCCCTACACGCCGGCGCCGGGTACGGTCGATGCCAACTTCGATATGAAAACCGGAATTCGCGATCAAGTCGATGCAATGAGCGTGAACGATTACTTCAACTACCTCGCGCGGCTGATGAAGACCAATCCTCCCGCCGCCGCCGATGCGCCCATGGTCGAAAAGATGAAAGCTATCGGTCTGGAGCCCGGCAAAGATTTCGATCCCAGCAAACTCGGCGCCTTCGATCGGGAAGCGATCAAAACTGTGCCCAAGGTAGCGCAGGTCAAGATCATGGAATACTTCAAGAAAGCCGCCGAGCCGGTCAACGGCTGGATGTATCTGACGAAGAACATCGGAATATACGGCACGGACTATATCCAGAGAGCGCTAGTAACCGCCATTGGGTTGGGAGCTAATCGCCCGCAGGATGCCATCTACCCGACATCGCAAAAAGATTCGGACGGTCATGAGTACGATGGCGCGTCGAAGAAATACGTCATGCACTTCAATAAGGGCGAGCTGCCGCCAGTCGATGGCTTCTGGTCGCTGACCATGTATGACAAGGACTATTTCTTCGTGCCGAATCCGCTGAACCGCTACACCCTGAGCGCGCGCAACAAGTTCAACATGAACCCTGACGGCTCGGTTGACCTGTATCTGCAAGCCGACTCGCCGGGGAAAGCTAAGGAAGCGAACTGGCTGCCTGCGCCGAAGGCCCAGTTCATTCCTATGCTACGTCTGTATTGGCCGAAGGAAACTCCGCCTTCGATCGTCGACGGCACGTGGAAGCCACCGGCAATCGCGGTGGCGCAGTAGTTGAGCGGATCCGTATAGCTTGCGACACGTGAACCTGCAACGTTGCGAAGTAGAAATCGGTTTCCCAAGGGCACAGAGTTTCCTGGCCGGCACATCGATGCGGCCAAAGCTAACGCGGGCTAACAACCCCTTTCAACCTCGTGGCTGCCGCGAGGCACACGAAATGGAGGAGCGACTATGTTCCGTAGCAGATTGGCGAGACTAGCAGTCGCGGTCACGTTGACATCGGCGGCGGTTGTGCTGTTCGGTGTCGTAGCCTGCGCGCAGAGCGCCCAGCTTCAGGGGATCATCGATAGCCGCAAAGGCTCGACCATGATGGTCAAGTCCTCAGACGGCTCAACCACTGCTGTCGTGCTTTCCGACTCCACCCAGGTGCAGGACGTTGAAGGCGGTCTCCACATGCGCAAGAAGCAGATGGGAATGACCGCCCTGGTGCCGGGCCTTGCGGTGCAGGTTCAAGGTTCCTACAACGCGCAAAACCAGATGATGGCGGAAACGGTGAAGTTCAAGGCCTCCGACCTGAATACCGCTCAGGACATCCAGGCCGGAATGGCGCCGGAGCAGGCGGCGCTGCAGGCGCAGCAGGATCAGATGGCGCAGCAGGAAGCGCAGATGAAGCAGCAACAGCAGAAGGTGCAGCGGGAACAGCAGCAGACGGCAGCCGAGCAAGCCGCACTCGCCGCCAATCAAGCCGCCATCGCCGCCACCAACAAGCGCTTCAGCGAACTGGGTGAGTACAACACGATGGGTGAAGTCACGGTTCTGTTCGCGAACGGCAAGACAGCAATTGAACCTCAGTACAAGACCCAGCTTCTGCAATTGACTGCAAAGGCCAAGACCGTCGACGGCTATGTGATTCAAGTGAAGGGATACGCATCCTCAGTGGGATCGGCCGCCCTGAACCAGAAACTCAGCACCGAGCGCGCCGATAACGTAACCGACTTTCTGGAGGAGCAGGGCCACATTCCATTGACCAACATCCTGGCTCCCGGCGCGATGGGCACGAGCAAACAGGTCGCAACTGACGACACGTCGGAGGGCCAAGCCGACAATCGCCGCGTCGTCGTCAAGATTCTTCAGAACAAAGCAGCCGCCGCCAACTAGCCAGCGACCAACACCTGATTCGAAGCGGGCGGCGCGCGAGTCTCCCGCAGAATTCTTGCTCAACGGTAAAGCTTCCGGTGCCCCAGGTTCGCCTCCTTCGTTTGGACGCTAACCTGGGTCATCGCGACTCCCGCAATCTTGCCTGTCACTGCTAACTCACGCGACAATCTCCTAGTGCTCACATCAGGCCCGCTCGGCCTGACGCTCACAACTATGCCTGAACTGCCCGACATCACCGCCTATCTCCACGCGCTGGAACCACGAATCGTCGGGCAGCCGATCCAGCAAATACGGCTGGCGAGTCCATTCTTGCTTCGCACTGCAGACCCACCCCTCACGGCGGTGCAAGGCCGAACAGTCCGCGAGCTGCGCCGCATCGGCAAGCGCATAGCAATTGGAGTTGACGGCGATCTCTGGCTGGTCTTGCATTTGATGATTGCCGGACGCCTTCACTGGCGGCAGCCGGGAGCCAAGCTAGGCGGGCGGCAAAACCTGGCCGCTTTCGATTTTCCTGACGGCTCCCTCGTACTCACCGAGGCCGGCGCCAAGCGTCGTGCGTCGTTGCATCTGCTGCAAGGAGAAGAAGCCCTGCGGTCCGTCGATCCTGGCGGAATCGACATCTTCGCCAGCGACCTCGATTCCTTTCGCGATGCACTCACCGCCGAGAATCGCACGCTCAAGCGCGCCCTTACCGATCCGCGAATTCTGAGCGGAATCGGCAACGCTTATTCCGACGAGATCCTTCACGCAGCTCGGCTCTCGCCCATCGCGCTGACGCAGAAACTCAAGCCGGATGAATGGGAGCGGCTCTTCACGGCAACTCGCGACACGCTTACGCTGTGGATGGATCGCCTGGGCAACGATGCGACGAACACCTTCCCTGAGAAAGTAACCGCCTTCCGCGAAGGAATGGCTGTGCATGGGCGTTATGGCAAACCGTGTCCAAGATGCGGCGAGAAGATTCAGCGGATCCGCTACGCCGACAATGAGACGAACTATTGCCCGCGCTGCCAGACCGGCGGAAAACTGCTGGCGGATCGAAGTCTCTCACGGCTGCTGCGATCCGACTGGCCGCGCACACTGGACGAACTGGAAGCGCTTAAGCGCCGATAGTTATGTGCTGCCGAAGAACGTCGCCTTGAACTGCTCGTGACGCTGCCGCGCCTGGTTCATGAGCGAATCAAATTCGGCTTCGCCGCGAATGTTCTGCAGCAGCGGATCGCGCGCAAAGTAGGGATAGCAGAAAAATCCGCCGCCGATACTGTGCCGCAGCATATGGATCGCCGCAGCCTTGTCCCCCAGCGCGGCGTAAGCTTGCGCAATCTTATACATCATCTCCGGATCGGCGACGCCACGTTCTTCCATCAGGTCCTCAATTTGTTGCAGGATCTTCACGCCGCGCGCGTTATCGTGCCGGATCGAATCACTCAGCGCCTTGCCGACATTCGTGGGGAGCAAGGAAGAATTTCGGTCGTAAGCAACGTCGAAATCGCTGACCGCTTCTTCGTAATGGTTCAAGTAGTACTTGGCGAGGCCGCGATAAAAGAGGATGTACGCGGAATCGTTGGGCGGCAGGCTTTGCAGAAACTTTTCGTAATCTCCCAGGTACAAATAGGCGTTGATGGCCGAGCTGCTGATCTTGACTTGCGGATTATTCTGCCGCGCCTTTTCGCACTCCTCGACCGATTCCTTCAGCATCCCGGCAAAACGGTAGGCGTAGCCAAGCTCCCAATGGGCTTCGGCGTTGTTGGGATTGTCTTTCAACACCGATCGCAGCAAGGGCACGGCCTGCTCCACTCGTCCGGTATCGGTCAACAGATTTGCCAGATAAATTCGCGGCTCGGCCAGCGCCGGATTCAGCGCGATCGCCTTCTCAAACGCAGCCTGCGCTTTTTCGTACTGCTCGCGCCCGCCCAATTGCAACGACGCATTGGTTGTATAAGCGTGTCCCAGCTGAGCCCATGCCGGAGCATAGTTGGGCTCCAACTCGGTAGCCTTCTCCAGCATGTTGAACGCCCCGGCATAATCGCTGAGCGAGTAAAGATCGATGCCGCGCAAGTAGTCTTCATAGGCGACCGAACTGATCGGCTTTTCAGGTTTGAGATTCGTCGCCTCGGCCGGCGAAAGGTTCAGCCGCAATTGCTCGACAATCTTCTGCACCACCTGGTCCTGCACCGTCAGCAGGTTGTTGTACTTCAGATCGATGGCCTCGCGCCAGATGATCTTCTCCGGCTTCACGTCGACCAGTTGCGCGGTGATCCTGAGATTGTCGCCATCCTTGAGATAGGTACCAGTCAGCAGCGTGTCGACATTCAGGTCGGCGGCAACTTTCTTGGGATCGACAATCTGATTGCGATACCTGTCGACCGAGGACGAGGGTCGCACCGTCAGAGCATTGACATAGTCGAGTTTAGTGATGATCTCGTCGGCGAGCGAGAAGCCCAGAAAATCGGCTTTGGGATCGCCATTGAGATTAAGAAACGGAAGAACAGCCAGGCTCCGCGGCTCCGCGGGCGTCGGCACACTCCGCGTGCGCTTGGCGAAGAAGTAGCCGATCGCAAAAACTACGACGAGCAACACTGCAATCCGCCAGAGCCACCAGTTGGTAGACGACGCAACCTGCATGGGCATGGCGCGCGCAGGCGTCTTGCGCTCCGATCCCGACTTGGCGCGTTCGCCGGAAGCCGGCGTCTGCAGCTTCGCCTGAAATTCCGCCTCTTTCTGATAGCCCTGTAGATCGGCTAATAGATCGGCGGCCGACTGATACCTGCTCTCACGGTCCTTCTTCAAGGCCTTGACGATGATGCGATCAACCTCGGGCGGAAGACTCGGCACCACCTCCGACGGAGACGGCGGTTCCACCTTCAGGATTTCCGCGATCACGTCGCTGGAAGTTTCCCCGTCGAAGGCCGATCGCTCGGTGACCAGTTCATACATCACCGAGCCCAGGCTGAAGATGTCGCTGCGCGCGTCCACCGGCATGCCTCGCGTCTGCTCCGGAGACATGTACTTGACCGTGCCGCGGATCATGCCTGGTTCGGTGTCGGAAACAATGGCGCCCACCGCGGTGCGGCGGGTAATTTGTCCGGTATAACGCGGGCTTAGTTTGGCGATACCGAAGTCGAGAACCTTAACAATGCCGTCCGTGCGCACGATCACGTTTTCCGGCTTGACGTCGCGATGCACAATTCCACTGGCGTGGGCGGCAGCCAGCGCATTGGCAATTTGGATCAGGATTTCGACAGCGAGCCGCAGCTCGAGCCGGCCTTCGCTCATCTTCTGGCGGAGCGTGAGGCCCTCGACATACTCGCAGACGATGAAATGTATCCCCTCGGCCTGGCCAAATTCGTAGATGGTCAGGATGTTGGGGTGGTTCAGCGCAGAGGCGGCAAGCGCCTCCTGCTCGAAACGGCGCAGGCCTCGCTGGTCGCCGGTCAGCTCCGGAGATAACAACTTGATGGCAACTTTGCGCCGCAGCCGCGTGTCCTGGGCGAGATACACCTCGCCCATTCCTCCGGCGCCGATCATCGATAGTATTTTGTAGTGTCCGAGTTCCGCCCCGGGAGCCACCGGATTTCGGTAAGGCGCCGCTTGCGCTGCAGCCGCCGACATTGCGGTGTTCTCCGCCGACATCTTCTGTGCCACTTCCGCTACTGCGTGCGGCACGAAGTCGAGCGGCTTTTCGGCAGAGTCCAGCAGCGACTGGACCTCTTTCAACAACTCGGGATCATCGGTACACGCTTGCTGGAGAAATTCTTCCCGCGCCGGCGGATCGTAATTGAGCGCAGCGTGGAACAGCTTTTCGATGTGGCGCCAGCGCTCGGTAGGATCCATCTCCTAGGCCTCGTTCCGCGCTAGTTCGCGATGCAACCAAGCCTTGGCCAACTTCAACTCGCGGTGCACCGTCGCAGGAGAGATATCGAGCGCCGTGGCTGTCTCGTCGTAGGTGAGACCGCCAAAGAAGAGCAGTTGGATGATGTCGCTCTTGCGTTCATCGAGCGCAGCCAGGCGTTGCAGGGCCTCATCGAGATCGAGCACGGTAGATGCGGCCTCCGGTCCCACGATTACCGCTTCGTCCAGTGGAACCATCTCTTCGCCGCCGCCGCGTTTCTGGCGGCTATGTGCTCGGGCGTACTCCACCAGGATGCGGCGAACCACGCGCGCAGCGACCGCATAGAAGTGGGCCCGGTCCTGCCATCCGATATCGGCGTCCATCAGGCGGATGTAGGCCTCATGCACCAAGGCAGTTGCGCGCAGCGTGTGACCTGGTCTTTCCGACTGCAGACAGCGGCCGGCGAGCCGGCGCAGCTCGTCGTAGACGATAGGTACTAGCTGATCAAGCGCCTCTTGATTGCCGCCCCGCCATTGCTGGAGCAGCATGGTCACGTCCTGTCGGTCCGGCGACATTCACGCTTCCCTGGATCTGAAGCGGCCGCATATAACCGCTCTAGATGCAACTGTAGTTGCAACAGACTTGCGGGGATTATACCTCACTGCGGTTGCAATTCCGTTGGTTCCTCGGAGGCCCACACCAGCGAAGTCAACATCTTAGTTCGGGCCGCGATATGAAGGATTGAATCACGACTCGACACCCGAATCGACGCCGTACCACGACCTCTGGTTCAGAAAACGACGCGAGGCGTGCCACTGGCACTAAGAGTGGGTCACCAGAGCGGCTTGTGCGCCTTGAGCACAGGGTCTAATTTCGACGACCGGCGGACGCCCCTACCACAGTCACGTCAGTTCGTGCCAGCGGCCTCCTGACGCCGAATCCGGCGATATTCCCTTTGACCCTCAGTGCAGCCATCGACTACCTAAAAAAAATTCGCTCCTCGTGAGGGAATTTGCCCGCGATTGTCACATATCTGAGTGGAGGCAATTACAGAGTCAACCGCCTCCTGATTAGAAAGTCCAATTTCATTCCTGCGGCGATGCCGCATACATAAGAGGAGAATTGCCATGAAACGCCTTAACCTTATCTTTGCACTCGCGCTGGTGCTGACGTTCTGCACCTCCGCGTTTGCCCAGCAGACCTACAGCTTCCGCAAAGTCGCCTTCGGCGACCCCAACGTTTCCTTCACCCAGTTGTTGGGCATCAACAACAACGGCGTAATCGCCGGGTACCACAACTTCCAGCAGAACCAGGGCTTCACGCTGGTGCTGCCCAACAGCTTCACCGGCGAGAACTTCCCCAACTCCATGATGACCCAGGTCATCGGCATCAACAACAAGATGACGACCGATGGCTTCTACGTCGACAACTCCGGAATCACTCACGGCTTCTTCCGCACCAGCAATGGCAAGTTCACCACCGTTGATTATCCTGGCTCGCAGATCGCCACCGAGTTCAACCAACTGCTCAGCCAGAACGACAACTACCAGGCTGCCGGCTACTACAGCAACAGCATCGCCAACACCACTCCTGACATCCCCTACACCTACGACGAAGTGGGCGGCGTATTCCACGTCATCATGATCCCCGCCGCAGTGGGCGGAGCGCAGGCTACCGGCATCAACAACTCCGGCGTCACCTGCGGCTTCTACATCGATGTTAACCAGGTCAACCACGGCTGGATCATCTACAACGGCATCTTCATGCCGCTGGATGTTCCGAACAGCACTTTCACTCAGGCCCTCGGCCTGAACAACCGCGGCCAGGTTGTCGGCGCCTTCACGGACGGCGGCGGCCAGACCCACGGCTTCGTCTACACCATCGGCACCGCCAGCTACCAGACGATTGATGATCCTCAGGGCGTTGGCTCGACCATCGTCAACGGCATCAATGACGCCGGCGTGCTCGTCGGTTTCTACGGCGCGGCGCCCATCAACACCGGCTTCGTTGCTACTCCGGCTGCCCCCGCGGCCAGCCTTAGCGGCGAAGGTGCGACTGCGCAAGAGAACACTGCCAGCATCGTCACCGAGCCTCCGGTTAACTCTCCTGTCGCAATCAACCGCCAGGTACCGCCGGCCACGAGCGATGACATCGCCACCGAGCCCCCGGTTAAGTCGCCGGTCGCAGTGAACCGCGGCGTTGCGCGGACTGCCGATGGCATCGTCATCGATCCTCCGGTCAAGTCGCCCGTGGCGGTCACTCGCCAGGTCACGCCGGTCGCCAATGGCGTCGTCATCGATCCTCCGGTCAAGTCCCCCGTCGCCACCCGCCAAGTCGCCCCGACCTCGAACGGCGCCGTGCTGGATCCTCCGGTGAAGTCGCCCACCGCCGTCACCCGCCAGGTTGCGCCGACGGCGAACGGCATCATCATCGTCGATCCCCCGGTGGACTCGCCTATCGCTGTCAACGGCCGTTAACCCGCGGTCTCAGCAGCCTCACGGCGACCGAGTAATCCTCGGTCGCCTTTTCTATTCCAAGGCAATTACAGGGACGGGACGCCCGGCACATTCGCACTGTATCGACCAGGTGCAGGCGTGTAATCTGGCTGTGACGGTTCTGGTCAAGCGTTTACATCGGTAAGTAGCTTTAGCCCAAGTTCAGTCGTGATTCGAAAGCGAATAGCGGACGAGCACGATCGCGGGAGCATCTATGGCAGTAGCAGGCTCAACCCTGAAACAGAAGGTGTACCACGGATTCCGGGAATACCTCGTGATAACCGCCTATCTCTGGGTGGTTTTCGCCCTTTTCGATATCTACAAGTCTGTGCTGGTTGCCCAGTACCACATCAGCCTGGCGGCCAAGAGCCTGGCCATCATCAACGCTCTAGCGCTAGGGAAAATCGCTTTGATCGCAAGAGAGCTGAAATTAGACGCCCGTCTCCGTCCTAAGGGCAAACCTCTCATCTATTCGACTTTGCTCAACGCTGCGGGCTTCGCGGGGCTGATGGTGTTCTTCAAAGTTCTGGAGGAAGTGGGAGTGGGACTGTTCCACCACAAGTCCGTGGCCGAAAGCATCGGCGAACTTGCAGGCTCCTGGCAAGGCATAGCCTGCCTGGCCGGCATTTTCTTCGTCATGCAGATCCCATTCTGCGCCTTCAGCGAGCTGGGTATTGTGCTGGGAGACGGTAAGCTGTCCCAACTCTTTTTCCGCGAGCACAGAATTTCCTGAGAATACGGCGGCAAGGGCGCAACATTTCGGCCGTGCCGGAAGTGCAGGCGCTGACGGCAATACTACTCAGCCTGGCCGCTTCCTGATTTCATCCATACGTACAAAAAGGCAGGGACTTTCGTCCCTGCCTTTTGCTTTCCTCCTTACGGAGGAGGATTGTTTACGGCGCTGAGTTGTAGGTGTAGGCGTTGTTCACCCACTGGCCTCCCACCAGCGACCACAGCGTGACATAGATCTGGCTGTTGTTCGCCGGCAAGGAGTAGACCGTCGTGCTCAGCGTACCGCTGCCCAGCGGGCCCGACTGGAAGTAGTCGTTGCCGCCCGGAGAGCTGCCGACGTCCAACCAGTAGTTGTTAGCGCTGCCCGCCGTCCACTGGAACGTAGCGGAGTAGCCGTTGATGGTTGAGCCCGGCGCGGGCGAGGTCATCACTGCCTTGCCTGAGCCGGCGTTGAATGCGATGTAGGTGTACTGATTGTTGACCCACTGGCCTCCCACCATTGACCACAGGGTGATGTAAACGGTGCTGCCGTCCGTCGGCAGGCCGGTGACGGTGTAGCTGGTCACGTTGCCGATGTTGCCGGACTGGAAGTACTGGTTGCCGCCCAGCGAGGAGCCGGCGTCGATCCAGTAGGCCGTTGCGCCCGCACCCGCCGTCCACGAGAACAGCTGGCTGCTGCCGGTCAGGGTTGAGCCCGGAGTCGGCGAGGTGATTACGCCCTTCGAGTTGCCGCTGTTGAAGGCGGTGTAGGTGTATTGGTTGTTCATCCACTGGCCGTTGATCTCGGTCCAGAGGGTGACGTAGACGGTGCTGCCATCGGTGGGCAGGCTATTGACGGTCTGCGACACCGTGGTGGTTGGCAGACTGCCGGACTGGTAATAGTTGTTGCCGGCCGGCGTGCTGCCTATGTCGATCCAGTAGGCCTGCGCCGCGTTGCTCGGGTACCAGGTGAAGGTCGCCGAGTTTCCGGTCAGGGTCGTGCCCGGCGCCGGGCTTTCCATCGTCGCCGGACTGCTCTCCGGCCCGGTGGGCAGCGGCCAGACATAAGCGCCGCGGCTGCGGGTCCACAATGCCAGGGTGGTTGAGCCGCGATCAACTGACATGTCCCAAATCATGACGTTGGGCAGGCCGTTGTTGAAGCGGTTCCAAACTACAGGGCTGCCGGCGATGTTATCGGTGTAGTACAACCCGAAGTCCGTGCCGATATAGACCTGAGCCGGGTAGTTCGGGTTGACGATGACGGAATCGACCGGTATGTCGGGCAGGTTGCCGGTCTTATCCGTCCAGGTGAACCCATCGCACGGGGTCGAGGTCTCAGTGCAGACCACCTGGAAGATATGGCCGGGAGTGCTCGGCGAGTTGTTGTTGAAACCACCGACAGCGGCATATCCAACTGGCGTGCCCACCGCGGGAGCGCTGGGATCCAGGGCGATGCCCATGATCGGGCGGTTAGGCAGCACAGCGTTGCCGCCGGTCACGTCAACCCAGGTAGCGCCAGCTTGCACGCCACTACCCAGATTGAAGCCGATCAGCACGTTGCCGTCGTTGGTGCCAACGATAGCCGAGCTCTGGTACCGGGGCGAGTACTTGACCTGATTGATGTACGACCGGTTGCCCAGAGTACCTTTCGTCATGTTGGCCGTGACCGGGTTATTGGTTACATACCACTGTGAGCTGCTGAAGCTGGACGCATCGCCCATCACCGTTTCATAAACGCGGGTGGTGCCGGCAAGGATGTGTCCGCAACCGCTCGTCGTGCCCGCGGGTTGGCAGTCGTCGCCTCCAGCTATGCCACCGTGGAAGAGGCTAACCGGCAGGACAAACGACTGGGTGTCACTGGTCCAACTGCCTCTCCAGGATGTCCAGGAAGCGCCTGGCTGGGTGCAGTTGGTGATACAGCGGCTAAAGCCACCGCTGTTATTGCCTTCCCAGTAGCGAAGGCTGCCGGTGTCGTTGCCCATCGTCGTGCCGCCGAGGAACCCGCTCCCGTTCATGGCGAAGTTGGTGGAGCTGATGTTGCTAAAGACGATCGAGTTGCCGCTGCTGCCGCCGGTGACGGCAGTTACGACCACCGTTGCGCCGCTGCGCACGCCCGTCACTATGGTCGGGATCGTGCTGGCGATCGCACTCACGATGTTGTTGCCTTCCGTCGTGGTGCTTGAGCTCAACACTACGTTGCCGCCGGTGTTAGTCCCCGAGGCGACCCAGGTGAAGACCTGCGGACCGATCTGGAATTGCTGACCGGCCGTTGAACCACCTGTGGTCAATGTGATCGTTCCCTGGGCCTGGGTAGAACCCGTGCCTATCGGATCGATCAACCCGGAGAAGCCGTCACCGCCCAGGCCCATCTGCCACTGCACTCCGCCGGTGGGCTGGCCGGAGAACATTGCCGAGCTGGGTCCGTTGTCCTGAGCTCCTCCCACCGCGGAAGGGTTCGCCGAGGTGGCGAAGTTTCCGCTGATGTCGCCGGAGTAGAACTCGATGGCGTTGATGCCGCCATCTTGGTTCATCCACGTCGGGCGAGTGGTGTTCAGGACCGCGGTGCTGGCGTTGAGGGTGGCGTGCACGCCACCGTCGTTGCCCACCAGCAGAATGTCTGACGATCCGTTAACGAAAGCCAAAGCGTGCTGATCAACGTGCACCACGTGGTTGGCCGAACTGGTGCCGTTGTACCCGCAAGTGAGGTCGTACCAGGCTGTGCCGCCGGCGTTGGCCAGCCAGACCTCGAACGTATCGAAGAAGACGCGACTCGAATTGTTCGGATCGACGATGACGCCCTGGTCGTACCAGTTCTGCGGATAGTCGGCGCTGCCTGAGGAGCCTCCCCCGGTTGCGGCGCATCCCAGCAGTGAGCCGCCGGCCGAGCCCGTCATAAAGGTCCAGCTGTTGCCGCCGTCCTGGCTGACCCATGCGCCGAGCTGGCAGCCGTTGGTATTGCCGCAGTTGCCGTTGTTATTCCAGTTGATGGATTGCGCCTGCGCGTAAATGACCAGCGGATTGCTGGGCGCGACGCCGATGTCGATGCGGCCAAGGTTATTGACCGTGCCACCGTTCGTCGTTGAGCCGCCCGCGGAACCGTTACCGCAATAGGTCGCGTTGCCACCGGTCAGCGGATAGAGGCAAGGACTGCCGCTGCCGGCATTCATCAGTGCGCCCGTGAGGTACGGGCTGCCGGTAACCTGAGTGCCAAACACAAATCCGTTGGAGTTGTTCGCAATGGAGCTGAAGGTCGGGCAGCCGTTGGTCGGCATGTTCGCCGAATAGAGACCGTTGGCGCCGTTGTTGCCGAGATCGTACTGCACATAGGTTGGGAAGCCGCGCGTGCCTACGGCTGCCAGAATGCGCGTTACGCCGCCGCCCATGTTCGTCAGCTCCAGGCCGGTGATGTCCTGGCGCTGGCTGCTGAAGCTATTGGTCGGACAATTTGTCCAGGTCTGGCCCTGGTCGAAGGACAGGTAAAGACCCATCTTCGTCCCGGCCGCAATGTTGTTGCTGTTGTTGGGATCAACCCGAACTTTGCCGACCGCGTTGTACTGCGGGTAGTTGCCTGCCGGCTGGTTGTACTCGGGACCAAAAACGCTGGCGCCCAGAGTCGTCCAGGTGTTGCCGCCGTCCATCGACTGCAGGATGCCCTGGCTGCCCATGGAGAACGAGCCGTAATTCAGATCGCCCGTGCCGGCGTAGACGGTGAGGTGATTGTTGGGATCGATGGTCACCGTATTGATGCTGGTGGTAGCCAGCTCCGGACTATCGGTCGTGACCGTCCACGTGGTGTTGCTGGTGCAGCAGTTCGTTGTTTTCCAAACCCCGCCGCCGACGCTGCCCATATAGACGACGATGCTGCCGTTGGTGGTCGTGGTCGGATCGGTCACGATGGAATTGACGCGTCCCTCGGTGAGTCCGTAGTCATAACAGCCGGAACAACCCGTCATGTGCTCGGGCATCGGACCAAGAGCCGTGAAACCGCTCGCGTTCAGTGGCTTTAAGCCCAGTGCGGGATTCAGGACCAGGTTCTTGTTCCCAGCCGGCACGCCGCGCTTGATCGCCTTGTCTTGTTCGGCGGCGGCACGCGTCCAGGCGGGCGAGTAGTGGCCCGTCGGATACGTCAGCCGGTGATACCAGAATTCTTCCTCGCTGATGAGACGCTCGGCATCGGTGGGAGCGTGGCCGAGAGTGAACTGGGTATGGACCGACCCCGATGAGCCTATCGCGGTGGCTGTGAGAATCGGTGTGTCTTTGCCGCCGGCGTTCGCGCCTCCCAGCTTCGGCATAGTTGTGGAGATATTCAGGGCGCCATTTTCGTTGGCGGCACCGTGGACGGTGGCGACGATGCCTGCGGAGTCGGTCTTAACGACGATCGTGACCCCCTCGCCCGGCTTCCAACTTCCACCGGTGAAGACGATCGTTTCGCCCGGCAAGTAGCTGATCTTATCGGCAACCAGCGTTGGTTTTTCTGCTATGGAGCTGTCAGTTCTCTGCGCACCGGCGATCGGTGACAGAGCAAGGATTGCGGCCAGGATACAAAGCCATACAACGTCTGGACGACGTAGTGGGGAGCGATTCATCATTTGTCTCCGAGGAGAATTTCCGGCTTCAGGAACGAATCCGGTGTGCAACGGGCCGCTCTAAGGCGCATGCAGCCCCAGTGAGGCAGGTACCTTACTACTATCTCTCTCGTAGATAAGTAAAGAAAATTGTTGAAAGCGATTACAACTTTATGGTCATAACTGTTGCCAAGGGGAACGATCTGGCGGCTTTGAGCGCAAGAGGACTGACATCTCGTAGACGCGAGTGCGTCAAGAGCTTACAAAATTCCGGGAGTATATCGAATTACGGGCAATCGTCGGCGCCACTGGACTGCGCGCTGCGTTGCGCAGCGCAAGCATACTGCGCTGGCTTCTACTTCGCCTGCACATCTTCCTGATCAGGCGCACTTCGCCAGGTGACCCTGATCGCCCTGCACCAGATCAAACGTCCGCGGCGTGTCCTGCCCTTCGATGAAAACCTGGAGCCGCAAGCTCGACCCGCTGAGGGTTCCGGTGTAGGTCGCCTTTACTCCAGGACCACCTGCGCCGCCATCAACCGCGGCTGGCGCCGGCGACTCGGCCATATAGATACCCTGGACCTTAAAGCGCCCCTTCTCGTCAAGCTCCAAACGTTGCGAAATGGTTCCCCGGGCGCAGCCGAATTCAATCTCTGCGCCAGTGTCGCTTACTTCCATGCGAATCTGCTCTCCGCCCCACACCCCGTTCGGAACCGCTTTGGCAGGAGCAGCGGCACCGGACTGTTCCGGATGCGAGCCCTTCATCTGGCCGGCACAGGATAGACCGACGCACGCGATGATGAGTACTGCGGCTGCAAATCGCATTTCATTTATCTCCTTATAAGAGGGCCCGCGTCACAATCAGAAGCACTCGAATCCCTCGGGAGCATGGCACGAATCCTACCAGCTTCGCCTCTCCGGACATTGAACCACAGGTACTTCGGTAGTGAGACAGTTTGAAATTGCGCGGAGGCGATCGCTTGGGATGCAGCTTAGGGCTCAGAAATATTCGAAACAGGGGTTAATACGGCTCGCCTTTATGTACAGTAACGACGGATTCCAACCTGCTAGCTACGGTCGGTTCGCAGTTTCGACATAACACGGTCGATGATTGGATCAAAGGTCTTTTGCGGCAGTTCGAAGGAATCGCTTTCGGAGACAATCTTTATCGTCTTCCGGCTGGAGTCGTAGAGCACATGGCAAGCACGACACTGCGACAGGTGCAATTCAAGTTCCTGACGAACCTCCACCGAAACCTGGTTCTCCAGGTAATCACCGAACTCAGCGAAGAATTCCTCACATGTGATCATTAGGCTACTCCCTTGGAACTCCTCGTCATGTAAGGCGCAAGCCACTCTCGCAGCATGAGGCGGCCCCGTAGCAGCCGGGTTTTCACCGCCGGGACGCTCAGCCCCAACTGGCGCGCGACATCTTCCGTTGAAAGCTGCTCGACATCGCGCAGCATCACTACTATGCGGTACTTAGCCGGAAGCTCCAGTAGTCCACGTTCAACGAGCTGTCGCATTTCCAGCCTGGAATGGCACTGCTCGGGATTCTCCTGCCAGGACGCTATCTGTCGAGGGCGAAAATTACGATCTTCGTCATTGTCCACTATGTCCAGGCTTTCAGTGTATCGCCGGGACCGCAACCGCTGCAGCGCCGCATTCCTGGCGATACTGACCAGCCAGGTGGAAAATTTCGAGCGGCCTTCAAACTTCCCTATATGCTTGAACGCGCTTAACAGTGTATCTTGCATCGCGTCTTGAGCGTCTGCGACGTCGCCTAAGATGGCGATCAGGGCTCGATAAATGAGCTGAGTATGCCGGCGAGCCAGTTCTTCGAAAGCTTCCAGGTTGCCGTCTTGCGCCTCGGCAACCAACTCCGAGTCCACGTCCTGAGCCGTCTCAACGAAATTCACTGCGCCCTCTCGCGGCATGAGAGTGGGCCCAGCGCCCGAAGGATTCAACTTGCGCTGTTCAAAAACTGACGGGGGGGCAAAGTCGGGCTCTATTCCGAGACCCATTTGGATAGTATTGGCGAAATTATTGAGCGCCGTGACCACGACGCCTTCCAGAATCTGTTCCGCCGTAAACCCGAAGGTCTGTAGGGTCGCAGCATCCTCGCGAGAAAACTCCGAATAGCGCGTCCCCAGTTTGACAGCGAAATCGAGTAACGCTATGTCGGCGGCGGAGAGATTGGACAAATGATGGTCGACCGCTATTTGGTCCGCTTCCTCGGCTGAAAGACCCAACCCGCGAAGCATGTTGCAGTGCACCGCAACGCAATAAGAATTGAGATTTGCTGAGGAAACGGACAGTAAAATGGATTCCTTCTGGGCTCGAGTCAGGTGATCTTCTGAGAGCAGAATGGAACCTACAGCGTACAGTTCAGCTTGGAGCAAATCGGGGCGCAATGTCTGAGCCCGGAAAAAGTTCGGAATAAAGCCGTGACTCTTTTGAACGATGGCAAATTCTGTAAACGTGTTTGGACTTAAGTAGGGAGCCGAAACGTACGGACCCTTTCTTTTTACTTTCCGTTGAGCGTGGAGCGTTGTAGCAGCAGGCGTTGCCTCGGCCGCGTCTGAGACGTTTCGTGGCGTTATATTTCGCGGCTTGCAATCAGCTTCCGGCCGTAACGCCGCGGACAAGGTGCAACGGTAAACACCCAAAGCTGCGACGACGACCGCTTCGAGGATGGCCTCGTCAGCGAATCCGTGTTTCCGCAATACCTCCGTGTCCTCAAAGCGCACCGAGGAACCATCTCGGCTCAGCTTGCGACAAAACTCGATCAAGACTTGGTCGGAAGCTGAAAGGCCGGCGTCCCGGTGGTCGCTCACGAGAATTTCAATTTGAGCCTCTGGATCGCCCAGGGAAGACAACATTGCGGCGTTGAGAGCGACGCAATAATGATCTCGTCGGTCGGCGGCAATATTTAAGAGGATTCGTTGCTTGGTGATGCGGGAAATCGCACCATCACGGAAACACAACGCTTCTTCGAGTCTCGCGTGCGCGGTAATCGCGCGAGGCAACGCTCTCTGCGCATGCACTAGATTGGGAATGAATCCGAAGCCTCCCTGCAATATCTTGAAGGGATCAACCACTTCCTCCCGTAAGGCCTTGTCACTAAAGCTCATGCCGATAACATCGATCCAATGTTTAGACGGCCGATCATAGACTTCGGCTACCCTCGGCCGCGATTGTTATACGTTTTTCCTCACTAAAGCGGATTTATTGCGCATCTTTTTCGCCCAAGGCCCGTCATATCGCGAGGACCGGCCAGCACACCTATTAGGGGAACGGATTCCTCGTGGCGACAAGCTAATATGGTAGATTTCGAACCCAAACGGATACTAATTCTTGGCGGAGGCTTTGCAGGGCTGACCGTCGCGATGGAGCTGGAAAAGACGTTTGCTCGTAATCCAGCGGTCGAGGTGATGCTTATCAACCGCGATAACTTCTTCCTCTTTACTCCCATGCTGCATGAGGTAGCAGCCAGTGACCTGGATCTCACGACGATTGTCAATCCTGTTCGCAAGGTGCTGCGGCATGTCAACTTCTTTGCCGGAGAGGTCGAACAAATTGATCTCGAGAACGAAGGGTTACGGTTTCCCATGGCTTTGATCGTCATTCCCACATCTTCTCGTTTGATTTCCTTGTCATCGGCTTGGGCTCGATAACAAACCTCTACGGTATTCTCGGACTGGAGGAGCATGCGCTGACGATGAAATCGCTTGGGGATGCGATGCGATTGAGGAACCACATAATCGCCCACCTGGAGGAAGCCGACGGCGAATGTTGCAAGGTGAAAGAGCCGCTGCTGACGTTTGTTGTTGCAGGTGCCGGTTTCGCAGGAGTTGAAACGGTAGGTGCTATCAATGACTTCGCTCGCAAAGCGCTGCGTTCATACCCTCGTCTGACCGAGGATATGCTGCGGGTTGTTCTGGTTCACCCCGGTTCAGCCATTCTGCCCGAGTTGGAAAACAAGCTAAGTGCGTATGCGCAGAAAACCCTGGCGAGCCGCAAAGTGGACGTGCGATTAAATACGAAGGTCGCGGATTTTTCTGGTGACACCGTGAGGCTGAGCGATGGCTCAACAATTCCAACTCACACGCTCGTGTGGACGGCAGGGATCTCTCCAAATCCGTTGCTCGAATCGATTCCCTGCGCAAAAGAGCGCGGCCGATTGCTCGTCAGAGAATCCCTCGAGCTGCCGGATTGGCCGGGGGTGTGGGCCTTGGGCGATTGCGCGGCGGTGCCGGATCGCCGAACTGGGAAATTTCACCCGCCAACAGCCCAACATGCTTTACGCGAAGGCCGGATCGTGGCCCACAACATCACTGCGGCGCTGCGAGGTTCTAAGAAGAAAGACTTCGATTTTTCCACCCTCGCCCAACTGGCTGCGATTGGCCAGCGGACCGGTGTGGCAAACATCCTGGGATTCAACTTTTCGGGATTCGTGGCGTGGTGGCTGTGGCGAACTATCTACTTGAGCAAGCTTCCGCGATTCGAAAAGAAACTTAGAGTCGCTTTCGATTGGACTCTGGATCTGATTTTCTCGAAGGACTTGGTCCAATTTCTTGACGTCCGGGCACCTATGATTTCACACCCTGAAGCCCCTTCCTCGTTGCCGTCTGAGCTCGTGACAGGGAGATCAAAATAGGTTGTGCAGTTTCGATGTGGCGGCGAGCCAGCTTCAACGCAATAGCACTTGACCAAAAACGGCTTGGGCGGATCCTCGAAGGTAAAGGCCAGTACATGCGGCATATCAAGGTGCGAAAAGTCTCCGACATCGACGAGGACACGTTCGGGGTGCTCTTACGGCAAGCGGCGCGCTAATCTAATCTGTCCTACCCGCGGCGCTCGCAGCCCGTCCTCAGGGCTGGGATAACTCAGAAGTAATCCACCTGGACGAAAAACGCCTTACCCTTTCGTGTGACTTGCGGCGGGTCGTCCGCTCTCGTGCAACAGTTGCTTCTCTTTCACTCCCAGGGTATCTAAGATGGCTTCGCCATCTCAGGAGGCACGCGATCGCTGACTGGAGTTCATTTCTGTCGGTTCAAGCCGAAGCCGCCGCAACCCTCACCGGCTTGGTCTTCGTAGCGATGTCGATCAACGCCGAGCGAGTAATGACGTTCCCGGGCCTTCCTGGCCGCGTGGGAGAAGCAGTCCTGCAATTCTTGCAGGTCTTTTTTGTAGCGTCCGTCATATTGGCGCCGAACCTGCCTGGCCATACGCGCCCGTTAGAGATCCTGGCCATCAGCCTCTTCTCATGGACCGCCCAGATCGGCACTCAGCTTCAGTACCTGAGGGTTAGAGCAGGTCATCCATGGTCTTGGTTCATCTGGCGCGCCCTACTCGCCCACCTTGCTACAATCCCATTCATTATCGCTGGAGTGCTGCTCCTCACTGGCAGTCCTTATGCCCTTGAATGGCTGATGCCGGGGTTTCTATTCTCGTTCGTGGCGGGACTATTAAGCGCTTGGGTGTTGCTGGTTGAAATCCGACGATGAAACAACTGGGGCGGCATTCCAATTGTCGACTAGCCCCAGCTTTCTGTTCTTTCCGGATGCGCAGACTCCACCCGGACGCCTGCTAAATATTCTTTGCCAGCGGCGGAGCGGTATTCACAACACGACAGGCCGGGGCATCGCTCTGACGAAAAACCATCCGTGGGCCCACTCGCAGAATCAATAACAGAACCAGCCACTCTCTTCGAGGTGCTCGCATGCAACTCAAGCCCTTCCTGCTCGATGCCTGGCTC
Organism: uncultured Acidobacteriaceae bacterium; assembly: GCA_963805985.1. Taxonomy (GTDB): domain Bacteria; phylum Acidobacteriota; class Terriglobia; order Terriglobales; family Acidobacteriaceae; genus Bog-257. The sequence goes on from CAWDWG010000001.1 coordinate 226,373, forward strand.
GACCAGTACGAACACCACATAGAATTCAACCTTGCCGCGAGTACCGGACCGGTCTGGACGGTCAACGACATCCTCGCCCTCACCGACGACGAAACGCGCCATCGCTTCCTAAACCACGGCTTGGTCTACAGCCGCCCCGCCGGCGCCGACAGTCTGCGTGAGGCGATCGCTGAGATGCAGCGTGTCCCAGTCGAGTCCGTTCAAGTTGTGACCGGCGCCTCCGAAGCGCTCGTGGCCCTGATGTGGCTGGCCGCCGAGCCCGGTGCGAACGTCATCATCCCGCTGCCGGGATTCACCACTTTTTCGACGCTGCCGGAATCTCTGGGCTTGGAAACGCGCCTCTACCGCGTGCGTCGCGAGAACGGGTTCCGCATCGACCCTGACGAGATCAGGCGGCTGGCTGACTCCAAGACCAAGCTTATCCTGATCAACAGCCCGCACAATCCCACGGGCGCGACCATCAGCGACGAAGAAATGGAGGCCCTGCACGACTTCACTGCCGAGCGTGGAATCCAGCTGGTGAGTGACGAGGTCTATCATCCCATCTACCACGGAAGGCGAACGCAATCGGCGGCGCGCCTGCCGCAAGCAACCGTGATCGCCGACCTGTCGAAGGCATTTTCGATTGCCGGCGTGCGCACGGGATGGATGATCGAGCACGATGCCCAGCGTCGCCAGCAATACTGGAACGCCCGCGCATACTTCTCGATCTCGAACACCACTACCGGAGAAATTCTTTCGGAAGTCGCCATCCGCAAACGTGATGTCGTGCTCGGCAAGGCCCAGGAAACGGCCACTAGAAACCTCAAGTTCCTCGAGCGCTTCATGGCGGACCATCGGGAGGTACTCGGCTGGATTCCGCCGCAAGGTGGCATGACTGCATTCCCCTGGCTGGCAAGCGGAGAGAACGCTCGCCCGTTCTGTCAGGCAGCCGCCGAGCGTGGAATTCTGCTCGCTCCCGGCGATTGCTTCGATGCGCCTTCGCACTTCCGCTTGGGCTTCGCCGCCGCTGGAGAGAATTTCTCGAAGGCGCTCGACCGCTTCGGAGCATTCGTAAAGAACTGGTCGGCGAAGATGGTTACAGCATAACTGGAAATTGCGGCGAGCAAGCAACAGTATTTAATAAGGATGAAAAAGTTCAGGAGCGGAGCGGCGAAAACTGAGTCGGATGAGAATGCGCTGGAAGTTGTAGAAAACATTTGGCTGCCCCCCAGGGATTCGAACCCCGATATGCTGATCCAGAGTCAGCTGTCCTGCCGTTGAACGAGGGGGCAGCGATGGAGTGAGCGCGCAAGAAATACCGCGCTAATTCGATTGTATGGGCAGCGCGAATCGAGCGTCAACCACCGCGAGTACCACAATTGCAGGATCCTGGGCCGCGCATTTGTCCACTAACGCTGCTTCAGGCCAGCGTCCCCGGCTCCCCCCATGTTTTGTCATCCCGACCGAGGGCTTCAGCCCGACCAGGGATCTGCGGTTCGAGCCGCGGCAGCAGCGACACCACTCGCGACACGGTCTCTTCAGGCCAGAGTTAGAATGGGAAGGTCATCCCACTCAGGATCTGCAATATGTCATCCATCGTAGGAAACGTCGCCATCGCTGCCGACTCCACCGAAATTGCGCGCCGCCCCCTCGAAGCCGATCAGTGCGCACTGGTGGTGGTCGATATCCAGGAAAAACTTCTTCCGCCGATCTTCAACAAGGACACGCTGGTCAAGAATTCGCAGCTGCTTATCCGTCTGGCAAAGATCCTTTCCATTCCCCTGATGGTCACCACGCAATACAGCAAAGGTTTGGGGGCAACGGTTCCCGAGATTGCGTCGTTGTTGACCGACGTTCCCGCATTCGACAAGATGGAGTTCAGCTGTTTCGGCAGCGATCAATTTCGCACGCGATTGAAGTCGCTGCCCGGAAACCGAAATACCGTTCTGCTCTGCGGCATGGAATCGCACATCTGCGTTATGCAAACAGCCCTGGCTGCGCTGAATGAAGGCTACCTGGTGCATGTCGCGTCTGACGCTGTGGGATCCCGCGCCGAGTGGAACTGGAAGATCGGCCTGGAGCGGATGCGCTCCGCGGGAGCGGTGATTTCGTCGACCGAGATGATGATGTATGAATTGCTGCGCTGCTCGGGCACCCCGCAATTCAAGGAATTGTTGCCGTATCTGAAGTAAATTGGGTGCCCCACACAATCCTGCTTTTGGATTGTGTGGGACCGGACGCCTATGCGTGCAACGGCGCGATCTGCACGTAGTCCTTCGGGGAGCGCAGCGTACGGGCCGTGATTTTGGGTAACGTCCCCTGATACATCGCGACCTCGTCGCAAGCGTTGCGCCGCGAGCACTTCATACAATCCTTGAAGATCTTGTCAGGCAGCGCTTCCTTTTCCACCTCGCAAAATCCCATTTTCGCGAAGAAGCCAGGAATACGGGTGAACAGACAGACGCAGGTCACGCTCTGCTTCTGTGCTTCCTTCATCAAAGCATCGATCAGCACACGACCCGCGCCCTTGCCGCCCGCCCGGTTGGTAACGGTGATAGAGCGGATCTCGGCTAGGTGCATGCCATACAGGTGTAGCGCGCCACAGCCTACGATCTCACCATTGTTCTCGACGACGATAAAGTCGCGGATGTTTTCGCAGATTTCAGCGAGCGAGCGTGGAAGCAGCGTCCCGTCTCCGACGTGGACCTGAATCAGTTGCTCAATCGCAAACGCATCGGGAAGTTTGGCGTTACGTGCATGCATGGGCGACTCCAAAATATTGGGATAGTTTTTCCTTCGCCGTCTGTAAGGCCTCCCGAACACGTGCTGGGGCGGTGCCTCCCGGGACGTTGTGAATGGCCAGCACTTCGTTGAGTGCCAGCGCGTTGTAAAACTGCTCATCTGCTGCGATACCGCAGAAGGCAAAGTCTTCCTTGGGAAGCTGCTCGAGTTCACAACCTCGTTCAACGCAAAGCCGCACGGCCTTGCCGACCAGCTCATGCGCGCGGCGGAAGGGCATGCCCTGCCGCACCAGGTGAGCGGCGGCCGCCTGCGCATTCATGAAGCCGCAGCTGGCGGCCTGCTGCATGCGGTCGTGGTTGAATTGGACCGTCGTCATGAAGCCGGCGGCGACGTGGATCATACTGGAGATCTGCTGCACTGCCGAAAACACCGGCTGCTGCGTTTCCTGCAGGTCCTTGTTGTAGGCCAGCGGCAGGCCTTTGACGTTGATGAACAGCGCCGTCGCTTCAGCGAGAATCTTGCCTGCCTTGCCGCGAATCAGCTCCAGCGCATCCGGATTTTTCTTCTGCGGCATCGCGCTGCTGCCAGTGGAATACTGCTCCGGCAGTTTCACGAAGCCGAACTCGGTTGTCGAAAAGAGAATGAACTCTTCCGCCCAACGGCTCAGGTGCAACCCCACGAACGACAGCGCCTGCACAAACTCAATTACAAAGTCGCGATCGCTGGTGGCATCCATGCTGTTCCCCGTCGGCGCGTCGAATTGCAGCTCCGCCGCGATCGCTTCCCGGTCCAGCGGCAGGATCGTTCCCGCGATAGCCCCGGAGCCGAGGGGACAAACATTCAGCCGCTGGCGGCAATCCGCCAGCCGGTCCATGTCGCGCAGGAACATCTCGCCGTATGCCAGCAACCAATGTGCAACCAGGACAGGCTCGGCGCGCTGCAAGTGTGTGTACGCCGCCATGGAGCTCTCACCCGCCGCTTCCGCCTGTTTCACGAATGCGTTGACGAATTCCGCCAGCAAGCGCGTAATGTCGTCGATCTGCTCGCGAATGTAGAGCCGCAGGTCGGTCGCAATCTGCTCATTGCGGCTGCGGCCCGTGTGGACCTTGTAGCCGACCTCGCCGGCGAGCACTACCAGGCGCTTCTCGACGTAGTGATGCACATCTTCGATGCTCACATCTTCCGCCGACGGCACTCCTTCGCGCGCAATCTGATCGAGCGCGAAGAGCACCGTCGAGAGTTCGCTGCCGTTCAGCACTCCAGCCTTCGCCAGCGCGGAGACGTGCGCCTTCGTGCTGGCCACCTCATAGGGCAGCAGCACGCGGTCGAATGGAAACGACCGCTGCCACTGCTCGAATTCGGCATCTGGGCTCTCGCTAAAGCGGCCCGACCACATCTTCATTGCGACTCCCCTCAGTCGCCAGTGAGCGCAATTTTCGCGCTCTCTGACGATCCTGCTTCCTTCTTCCCGCCACGCAGAGGACTTACTCCGGACTGCTTGGCTTGGATGATCGCCCGCGTGCGCGCCGGCAATCCGAGAATGCGGATGAACCCTTCCGCGTCCTTCTGGTTGTAGCTGGCACCCATGGTGAAGCTGGCGATGTCGGGACGATACAGCGAGGTCGCCGACTTGCGGCCAGCCACTTCCACATTGCCCTTGTAAAGCGCGAGCGTAACCGTGCCGTTGATGTCGTGCTGCGAATTCGCGACGAACGCCTCCAGCGCTTCCCGCAGCGGCGTGAACCACAGGCCGAAGTAGACCAGCTCCGCATACTTCAGCGCGATGTGCTGCTTGAAGTGCGACAGCTCGCGATCAAGACACAACGCTTCCAACTCGCGATGAGCGGTGAGCAGCAGCGTTCCGCCAGGCGTCTCATAGCAGCCGCGCGACTTGATGCCGACGAAGCGGTTCTCCACCAGGTCGATGCGTCCAATCGCGTTGCGCGCGCCGATTTCGTTTAGGATCTCGACCAGCGCCACGGGATCGAGCTCGACGCCGTTTACCGCGACCGGCAGGCCGTGCTCGAAGTCGATCGTCACCTTCTCCACCGCGTCAGCTGCGTCCTGCGGCGACTTCGTCCAAGTCCACGTCGTCGGCAACGGCGCGTTGTTGGGATCTTCCAACTCGCCGCCTTCGTGGCTCACGTGCAGAAGATTGCGGTCGCGGCTGTGGATCTTCTCGCGGCTTTGCGCGACAGGAATCCCGTGTTGCTCGGCGTAGTCGAGGCAATCCTCGCGGGACTGCAGCGTCCACTCGCGCCACGGCACGATCACCTTCAGCTCAGGAGCCAGCGCCTGGTAAGCGTGCTCGAAACGCACCTGATCGTTGCCTTTGCCGGTGCAGCCGTGAGCAACCGCAGTCGCGCCTTCACGCAGCGCAACTTCGACCTGGTACTTGGCGATGATGGGCCGCGCCAGCGAAGTGCCGAGCAGATACTTGTGCTCGTACACCGCGCCTGCCTGAATCGCCGGGAAGACGTAATCGGTCAGGAACTCCTGACGCAGATCCTCGACGACAACTTTGCTGGCGCCAGTGTCGTAAGCCTTCTTGACGACGGCATCGATATCGTCGCCCTGTCCGACGTCGGCGACGAAGGCAATGACGTCGTAGTCATAGTTCTCTTTCAGCCACGGAATGATGATGGACGTGTCGAGTCCACCCGAATAAGCAAGAACGACTTTCTCACGCATTGGCACTCCTCGGCGGGAAGCGGTGAATGCCGCCTTCCAGCAACAAAACAAGAATGGATTTTTGAATGTGCAGGCGATTTTCCGCCTGATCGAAAACTACGGAACGCGGCGAATCGATGACCCCCGCAGTGACTTCGTCGCCGCGGTGCGCCGGCAGGCAGTGCATAAAGACCGCATGCTTTGCGGCGCAGGCGAACAGCTTCTGGTTGACCTGGAACGGAGCGAAGATCTTGCTGCGATCGCAAGCTTCTTCTTCCTGTCCCATGCTGGCCCAAACGTCGGTGTAGATGGCGTCGGCGCCGGCGACCGCTTCGATGGGATCGTTGACGACCTCTACGGTCGCACCCGACGCGACAGCCAGCTCCCTTGCCGCTTCCGTGATGGCCGGATCCGGCTCGTATCCTTTCGGAGTTCCGACCGAGATCGAGACGCCCAGGCTCGCTGCAGCCAGCATCAGCGAATGCGCGACGTTATTGCCGTCACCTACGTAGGCAAGACGGGCGCCCCGTAGTTCTCCGAAGTGCTGCTGCAAGGTCAGCATGTCGGCCATCGCCTGGCACGGATGCTCAACCTCGCTGAGAGCATTGATTACCGGAATGCACGCGTGTTGCGCCATCGTGGTCACGGTCTCGTGGGCAAAGGTCCGCAGCACGATGCCGTCAATCCAGCGTTCCAGGTTATGCGCCACATCGCTCAAGCTCTCACGCGCGCCCAGGCGCGACTGCGTCTGGTCGACGAAAAACGAGCTGCCACCCAGGCTGTTGATGCCGGCTTCGAACGTCAGGCGCGTGCGCAATGACGGCTTCTCGAAGAACAGCACGATCTGCTTGCCGGAAAGAATGCCGCGGAAATCCGCAGGCCGCATCTTCAGCGCCGAGGCGAGTTCCAAGGCGCAAGTAAGTTCATCCGGCGAGAAGTCCTGGATGGAAATCAGGTCACGGCCGGTTACGCTGCGATACGCATACGTACTCGGGCTTGCTCCCGGGGGAATAGTTGTTGCAATCAATGTCGCACCTCCTTCTGTGCCGACGCAGAGGTAAAAAGAAAATGAAATGTCTGGGAAAAAGACGCGGGAAGGCTGCGTCTAACAGCGTCGCTCGAGGGCGCGATCGAAGCGCGGCCCGGGCCAGGCGCCGTCCTTGCGCTCGGTCGGGTGAAAGATGAGTTGGTTGGCGCGCTTCACGATGCAATCACCTCGGTGCCGCAATCGATAGGCTGAGTGAAGAAGCCAGGCAGAACTTCAGCGCGCGCCGCGGGGAGAATGCGCACGCGCGTGACACCTTTCTTGAGCGCGGCAATGCACGCCTGCAATTTGGGCAGCATGCCTCCGGTCACCGTGGCTCCCTCGACCATCGCAGCAATCGCATCGACGTCGAGCCAGCGAATCACGATACCTTCGGCGTCTTTCACTCCCGCAACGTCGGTCAGGTAGACGAGAGCGTCCGCACCACACGCAACTGCGCAGGCCGACGCCATCTGGTCAGCATTGACGTTGTAGTACTCGCCATCAAAGCCGAGAGCGAGGCTCGAAATCACCGGCACGACGCCGGCAGCCCAGAAGCGTTTGATCCAGCTGGCATCAAAGGTGCAAACTTCCCCGACGTAACCGAGATCGGGCTCCTTTTTCTTCGACGCCAGCACCATACGCAGGTCGCCGCCGCAGATGCCAATCGCCGGCTGGCCCGCCTCGCCGATCGTTGCCACGAGTTGCTTGTTCAACTGGCCGGCGAGAACCATGACCGCGACGTCGCGCGTTTGCGAATCGGTGACGCGAAGACCGTTGACGAACGTGGACTCGCAGCCGAGCTGCTTCAGCGTCCGTGTAAGCGCTGCGCCGCCGCCGTGAACGATGACCAGCTTGTGCCCTTCACGGCAGAGACTGGGAATGGTCCTCGCAAATGTGCTGACCAGTTCCCTGTCGTCGAGCGCCGCGCCGCCGATTTTAATCACAAGCTTCATTGCAGCCCTTCTTTCTCATCGAGGCCGAACATCAGGTTCATGTTCTGTACAGCCTGGCCAGCAGCGCCTTTCAGCAGGTTGTCGAGGCACGAAACAATCACGGCACGCTTGCCATCGGGCGAAAGCGAGAAGCCAATGTCGCAGTAGTTCGTGTTCAGCGAGAACTTGATTTGCGGCAGGCGCGCAGCTCCGAAGACCCGCACCCACGGCTTGCCCGCATAAAACTCGCGCATCGACTGTTCCAGTTCTTCCGCGCTCACCGGTTTCGCCAGCTTCACGTAAATCGTGGACAGGATGCCGCGCGGGATCGGCAGCAGATGCGGAGTGAACTGCAAGGATTCACCACCGATCCCGAGCTGCTCCAGCACTTCCCCCGAGTGCCGGTGTCCAAAAACGCTGTACGCCGAAAAATCGCCGTCCACTTCTACAAAGTGCGTCTTCGCCGTCGGAGTCTTCCCTGCTCCCGAGACGCCCGACTTCGAATCGCAGATGATCCCGTGCTCGACATCGACAAAGCCGGCGCGAATCCACGGCGCGAGAGCGAGAATGATCGAGGTGGAATAGCAACCCGGATTTGCCAGCAGCTGCGCATCTTTAATCTCGCTGGAGTGAATCTCGGGTAATCCGTAAACCGCCACGCTGTCGAGTGCGCCGTCATCCGGCTTCTCATCAAATCCGTAGACTCTGCGATTCTCGGCCTGCTTCAGCCGCCACGCACCACTCAGATCGACTACGCGAAAACCTTGCGCAATCGCCTCGGGAGCGACTTCGCGCGAAAACTCATGCGGCGTCGCCAGGAACACGACATCGACGCCCGCATTCTTCATCTCCTGCCAGGAGAAACTATGGAATGGAAATCCGCCATTCCCCGCAAGCTGCGGATACGCCTCGCTCAGGTCCGCATAACCACCGCTTTCGCCGTTGCGCCGCAGCAGCATCGGCTTCTTCGCGCCGGGATGCCGCGCCAGCAGGCGCACGAGTTCGAAGCCGGAATATCCGGTGGCTCCGAAGATCGCGGGTTGGATGTTGTTCTTCATCACTCAGGCAAAATATTTGCGCAAACGTTGCGCCAGCTTTTCGGCACTGCGGCTATCGGTTGTGATCGCCAGAATCGTGTCGTCACCGCCGATGGTTCCCACCACTTCGTCCCATTCCTCGGCATCGATTGCCGCCGAGACAGGTTGGGCGCTGCCCGGGCTCGTCTTGATGACCACCTGGTTCAGCGCCGTCCTCACGTCGTATACGAACGTTTGAATTAGACGCTCGATCGACGGAAGGGATAGCTCGCTCTCTTCACCCTGCGGCAGCTTGTAACCATCTGCCGTCTTCACCAGCCCTAGCTCGTGAATATCGCGCGACAGCGTCGCCTGGGTTACCCGATGTCCGCGGTGGAACAAAGCCCTGCGCAACTCGTCCTGACTACCGATCTCCCGTTGCGAGATCAGATCACGAATCACGGCATGGCGCGAAAGTTTGGACATCGAATAAATATACGCATCAACGTATATTAATACATTGTAGCGGCGGGTCAAGAGTTTGGCAAAATATTTTTGCCAATTTTTCGTCCCGGCAGTCGGGGACGGGCTGGTTGCATAACGGCCTGCGGCCAACAACTTCCAGCAGCCATTCGGCCCGAATCCTCATCCAAAGCTGAGTTGACCGCGCAACGGCTTTCCAGCCGCCGACGCGGATTGTTACTCTTGGACGGCATGAATCTCTCCCCTAACGTGACGTGGTACAAAGACGCGATCATCTATGAAGTCCACGTACGCGCGTTTTATGACAGCGATTCGGATGGCATTGGCGATTTCGCCGGGTTGACCCAGAAGCTGGAGTATCTGGAGGATCTCGGCATCACGGCGGTATGGTTGCTGCCCTTTTGTCCCTCCCCGCTGCGCGATGACGGCTACGACATCTCCAATTACACCGACATCCACCCGGCTTACGGATCGCTGAGGGACTTCCAGAAATTTCTGCGCGAGGCGCATCGGCGGGGCCTGCGCGTCATTACCGAGCTGGTGCTGAATCACACTTCCGACCAGCACGTCTGGTTTCAGCGCTCGCGCCGGGCCGCGCCAGGCACGCGCTGGCGCAATTTTTATGTATGGAGCGACACGCCGGAGAAGTATCGCGATGCGCGCATCATCTTCAAGGATTTCGAAGCCTCGAACTGGAGTTGGGATCCGGTCGCAAAAGCTTACTACTGGCATCGCTTTTACTCGCACCAGCCGGACTTGAACTGGGACAATCCCGAGGTTCGCGAGGCGATGTTTGCGGCGATGGACTTCTGGTTCGATCTGGGTGTCGATGGGCTTCGGCTCGACGCCGTGCCGTATCTATTCGAGCGCGAAGGCACGAATTGCGAAAACCTGCCGGAGACGCACACGGCGTTGCGCGAACTGCGCAAGCATGTCGACGAGAAATATCGCGACCGGATGTTGCTGGCGGAAGCCAACCAATGGCCGGAGGACGCGGTTGCGTATTTCGGCACTGGCGACGAGTGTCACATGGCGTTTCACTTTCCGGTGATGCCGCGATTGTTCATGGGACTGCGGATGGAAGACCGCTATCCCATCACCGACATCTTGAAGCTGACGCCGCCGATTTCCGAAAACTGTCAGTGGGCGATGTTCCTGCGCAATCACGACGAGTTGACGCTGGAAATGGTCACTGACGAAGAGCGCGACTACATGTACCGCACCTATGCGCGCGATCGCGAGATGCGAATCAATCTCGGCATCCGGCGGCGGCTGGCGCCTCTTTTGGAAAACGATCGCCCGCGCATCGAGATGATGAATGCGCTCCTGTTCTCGCTTCCGGGTACGCCGGTGATCTACTACGGCGACGAGATCGGCATGGGCGACAACATCTTCCTGGGCGATCGCAATGGGGTTCGGACACCAATGCAGTGGAGCTCCGACCGCAATGCCGGATTCTCGCGCACCAACCCACAGCGATTGTATTTGCCGGTCAACATCGATCCTGCGTATCACTACGAAACGATCAATGTCGAGGCCCAGCAGAACAACTCGCACTCGCTGTTCTGGTTTGCCAAGAGGCTGATCCAGCAGCGAAAACGATTTCAGGCTTTTGGCCGCGGCACGCTGGAGTTTCTTTATCCCAGCAATCGCAAGGTCCTGGCTTTTGTCCGCCAGTTCGAGGACGAGACCGTCCTGGTGGTCGCCAACCTGTCGCGGTTTACACAGTTTGTCGAACTCGACCTGGCCAGTCGCAGGGGCATGGTGCCGGTAGAACTGTATGGGCGCGCCAAGTTCCCGGTCGTCACCGAAAATCCCTATCTGTTGTCACTTGGCCCACACGCCTATTACTGGTTCCATCTGCAGCCGGGCGAGGTTACCGAGGAATCCTTGAACGTCAGGGGCGCGCCGCAGCAGGTGCCGGTGCTGCGCGTGGAATCGGTGGAGAACATCTTCACCGAGGAAACGATGCAACGTCTCGAGCCCTTCATCCCCAGAATGCTGCGCGAACGCCCGTGGTTTCTGGGCAAGCGGCGTTACATTACCGGGATCTCCATGCAAGCTGTGCTCTGGTTGCCGGATACTTCGTCGCATCTGCTCGCGTTGAGCGTCGAGTATAGCGACAACGATCCCGAGGTCTATCTGGCGCCTATTTCGATGGCCGTTGGCGAGAAAGCTGAGGCGATCCTGCACGACCATCCCAATGCGGTGCTGGCGCAGTTGGAAGGATTCGGCGAGGAGGTCAAGGCCGTCCTCTTCGCAGCCACCATGGACCGCGACTTCAGCGATGCACTGCTGCGTGCCATCGTTCGGAGAAAGCGCATTCGCGGCGCATCCGGCGAGCTGGTGGGCGCGCACACTCGCGAATTTCGACAAGCCTGGACCTCGGCTCTCTCGAACCTCGAGCCCACTCCGCAGCAAACCGAGCAGTGTTTCACGGTCATCAATTACGGCAGCGACTTTGTTCTAAAGCTGTATCGCAAGCTGGAAGAGGGCGTCAATCCGGGACAAGAGGTCTCGGAGTTTCTGTGCGAGCAAACTTCGTTCAAGGCAACTCCACGCGCTCTCGGCTCACTCGTGTACCGCAGGTTTCACGAAAATGTCGTTGCCGGCCAGACCTGCGTTGGCACGCTGATCAGCTATGTTCCGAACGCGACCGGCGGCTGGCGGTACACGTTGGATCATCTCGGCCTGTTCTTCGAACATGCGCTGGCCATTCCGCAGGATGACGGTCGCGTTCGCGATCTGATGGACCCGGCTTTTCTGCAGCCGGTCAGCGATCCGGTGCCGCAGATCATTGCGGAATTGCTGGGCAGTTACCTGGACAGCATTCGCTTATTGGCGCGCCGAACGGCTGAGCTGCACACCGCGTTGAGCAGCCGTTCCGACATTGCTGATTTCGCGCCTGAGCCGTTCACCACGTTTTACCGCCAAGGCGTATATCACGGAATGTTGGGTCAATTGAACCGCTCCTTCGAGTTGCTGCGCGCCCGGGTGCGCGGTCTTTCGCCGGAGGCGCAGGCTGACATCAACGAATTGCTGAACCGGGAAGGGGATATTCGTCAACACTTGCTGGCACTGCGGGACAAACGCATGTCGGGGAATCGCATTCGCTGTCACGGCGACTATCACCTGTCGAACGTGCTCTTTGGCGGCAGCGACTGGATGATCACCAACTTTGAGGGCGACTTCAACCGCTCGCTGGGCGAACGCCGCATCAAGCGCTCGGCGTTGCGTGATGTGGCCACGATGTTGCGCTCGTTTCACTACGTCTCGCATGCTGCGCTTTTTGGCGACGTGCCCGGTATTGTGCCCAGTCGCGAAGCGCGTCCCCAACTGGAAAGGTGGGCCAGGACCTGGAATCGTTGGGTCGGCACGATTTTCCTCAGAGAGTATCTGCAAGGCGCAGCCGCGGCGCCGTTCCTGCCGCAGCAGGCCGACGAGTTCAACATCCTGCTCGGGGCCTACATGATCGAGCGCACGCTGATGGAGATTGAGTACGAATTAGAGCAGCGGCCGGCGTGGATCCGCATTCCGGTGCACGGCCTCCTGGGACAGTTGAAGGCAGCGTGAACTCGAACCGAAGAGAGAAATCCGTCAGCTATTTCTTGGGTGCCAGCCGGTAGTTGTCGCCGTGATTGAAGACGGCGTTGGCGCCGATGTGCGCCGGAGCGCCGGAGAGCAACTGCTCCTTGCGATAGACAAGGTTGCTGGCGTTGTAAGTGGCCAATTCGAAACCGTGGCCGTGGGTGATCGCGTCGGTCGGGCAGGCTTCAACACAGTAGCCGCAGAAGATGCAGCGGTTGTAATCGATGTTGTAGACCTTGGCGTACCGCTCGGCGCCGCTAACGCGGTTGGTTTCGGTATTCTCGGCGGCTTCGATGTAAATGCAGTTCGAGGGACAAGCGGCGGCGCAAAGGAAGCAGGCCACGCACTTCTCCAGACCATTCTCATCGCGCTGCAGCACGTGCATGCCGCGGAAGCGGTCCTGAAACATCGCGCCGCGCGTGGGGCCGGGACCGTCGGGATAATTCTCCACGATCGTCGGCTTAAACATCTCCATGAAGGTGATGCTCATGCCCTTGGCGATGGCAGCGATGTTTTTCACGATTCCCATACGGCTTCCAGTATAGCAATGCTGCGGGAGGCTGTAACTTGGCGTCCTCGGCAGGCAATTCAGACGTTGGCAGCGCTACGGCTTGAGCCGGTCTTTAACAGCTCATAATGATGCTGGGCGTGTCCAGCGACGATGTATGCCAGGCCCCGCACCGTGACACGATTGCCATTGGCGAGGCCGGCGCGGGTATCTGCTCCCGGAGGCAGCGATTTCAACAGAGCGATGGTTGCCTTGCGGATGCTTTCGAATTCGTCCAGCAATTCTTCCAGCGAGCGAGAATTGGAGTCGGCTTCGCGAACGTAGTCATCCTGCTCGAAGCCGTGCAACTCCTTCTGATCGCCGCGCGCAAAGCGCAACACACGATAGGTGATGACGCGTTCGGTGTCGCAGATGTGACCCAAAATCTGCTTGATGCTCCACTTCCCCGGAGCGGTGGGAGCACTGGCGTCCTGATCGGAGATTCCTCCCAGGAGCTGCCGGTACTGCCTGGCCTGCTGCGCGAGGAAATCTGTGAGCGGCCCATCGGGAACGCGGGCAATGTAGTTCGTGTAGAAGTCGGCGTATTCGGTGCTATCGGGACGGGAGAGCATGATCGGTAGATGCGTGAGGTGGAGCAAGGGTTCCAGTATTAGAAATGCCGCGATCCCGGCCCGGCGCGATGGTGGCCGGATCGTCGCTATAATGAGAGTTTCATGGCTGCCCTTGTATACGCCGCGGTTGCCTACGTACGCGGCCCGGTAGGGTCCTTCGTGGAGGAGTTGCGCCGCGAGATGCATCCTTCGCATACGCATGCGGACGCACACATCACCATTCTGCCTCCGCGCACTCTCAATGGCAGCGAGCCGCAGGCTTTGGAACAACTACAAACGGGATGCCAGGCGCTGCCTGCGTTTGAAGTGACGATGGGCGACGTGGAGACGTTTGTCCCGGTGACGCCCACGGTTTTTCTGCGTGTGGCTCGCGGCGCCTACCGCATGCGGGAACTGCACGACATCTTCAATCGCGATGCCCTGTATTTCAAAGAGCCCTGGCCGTACATGCCTCACCTGACCATCGCCAAGATGGATTCAATCGACGAGGCTCAAAAGGTCCTGGAAGTCGCTCGCCAGCGCTGGCGGGCATACGACGGCCCGCGGACGGTGAGGATTGAGTCGATCACCTTCGTTAAGGGGATCGGAGAGCGCTGGCTGGACGTGGGCGAGACGACTCTGGCCGGCGTCACCGTAAAGTAATTGCTCGCTAATTGCTTAGAGCTCAGCGTCCCGCCACGTTCCGAGAACCTATCTCATAAATCGGTTGGGCTTGTGTCAGGGCACGACTTCAGAGTGTGCGTGAGAACAGTGTCGTCCCCGAGGGACTCTGGTCCTTTCCCACTCTACCCAGGACTCCGCTGCGCTCCGTCCTGGGCTGTCATGCACGCGCCTGCGGCGCTCCGGTTCTTCGAGCCCCCTATTCCACTGCCTAGGAGAAAGCCAGTTCTCACGCAGACACTTCCGTCGTGCCGCACGAGGCCGTTCCCACCACGGGCTTTAGCCCCTGCGGGCCGGCCTTTGCAGGGGCTGAAGCCCCTGATCTTACCGCCGCAGCTTTCGGCACGACCGAGGTCGTGCCCTGACACAAAGCGATTTACGAGATGGCGTCTACTCAACCCGAGGCTAATACTTGTAGAATCCCCGTCCGGACTTGCGGCCGAGCCAGCCGGCGTCCACCATCTTGATGAGCAACGGACAGGGCCGATATTTGGGATCGCCTAGACCTGTCTGCATCACGCGCATGATGTCCAGGCAGACATCGAGGCCGATGAAGTCCGCCAAGGTGAGCGGCCCCATCGGGTGGGCCATGCCGAGTTTGAACACCTCATCCACGGCCTCGGGCGTGGCCACGCCTTCCATCACCGCATACATGGCTTCATTCAGCAACGGCATCAGCACGCGATTCGAGACGAAGCCGGGCGCGTCGTTCACCTCGACCGGAGTCTTCTCCAGCTTCTCGGCGAGCGACTTTACGGTCGCGTAAGTCTCGTCGGATGTCGCCAGCCCGCGGATGACTTCCACCAGCTTCATCATCGGAACGGGATTGAAGAAGTGCATGCCGATGATTTTGTCGGGACGCTTGGTGACGGCCGCGAGTTTGGTGATCGAGATCGACGAGGTGTTCGAACTTAGAATGACCTCGGGCCGGCAGAGTGTGTCGAGATCGCGGAAGAGTTCAGACTTGATTTCGAAACGTTCGCTGGCGGCTTCCACAACGAAATCGCACGCGCTGAGCTTCTTGCGATCGGTAACCGGGGTGAGACGGGAAACTGCCTGGTCGCGCTGCTCCGAGGTTATCTTGGATTTCGCGACCTCGCGCTCGAGATTTTTCTTGATGGTATCGAGGCCGCGATCCAGAAATCTCTGCTCGACATCGACCAGCACGACGGCATAGCCTGACTTGGCGAAGACGTGGGCGATGCCGTTGCCCATCGTGCCCGCGCCGATTACTCCAACGGTTTTGATGTCCATAATTAGCTCTCTTTACGTATAGCCGCAGCTGCGCACAAATCTGGGTGGAGTACGCCTGAATCAGGCCATGGTTCCGCGCGCTCTCCTTTTCTCCTGTCATCCCGACCGAGGACTTTAGTCCGACCGAGGGATCTGCGGTTCGAGCCGCGGAGCGGCGGCACTAGTCACGACACATTCTCTTCAGGCGTACGTTAGTGACGCTAGAGAGATTGCGTTTTAGCGCCTGAGGTAAGGGCTCCAGTTACCTCAGCGGCTAAACAGGCTGCTGAAAGACTCTTTGCGCCAGTCTCTGTCGTCGGCTGAAGCCGACTCAGATACTCAAAGTAAACGACTTGGACGCTGGCCTGAAGGCCAGCTCTACCCGAAACAGCCCCATGGCAGAGTTTTTCAGCAACCTGTAAAGCCGGAAACCACAAAGCCTCAAACGCACCGCTGAAGCGGTGCTCCACCCGATGAAACGCCAGCCGTTGGCTTGTCGCCAATTTCCTTGGCGCCCAACCCACCAGCTTAAACGATGTGTGTGATCGACGGCGACTATGCCTGCGCTTTGGCTTTGGCGCGCAGCACCTCGTCGATTGTGTTGATATCCACCAGACCGAAGCAGCCGTAGATCGCGGGCAGCACGCGATCGGGCGGGAAGGTCCGACGTAACGCCGCGACCTTCTCGGTTCCAGCGCGATACGCTGGCAAATACATTCTGCCCAGCAGCGGATGCCGTCCCCAGGCTCCGGAGAGCTTGTCGGCACGCTCTTCGCTCACCAGGAAATCGTTGCGCAGAGTCTTGGCGATTTCCGCTTGCGGCTTACCTTCGCCCCAGGTGAGATACGACGACTGATTCTTGGCATCGTCCTGCAGCAGCGCCAGCAGCACGCCGATCTGCATGTCTTCGTCGGGAAGCTGATCGATTTCTGTAACGTTATGCGCGATGAGGATCGCATTATTCGCGAGGCCTTCAAACAGGGTCGCAGCGCGCGTGTTCATCGTGAGCACGGTGGCTTCAAAGCCCGTCAGGCCCCGCACATAAAGATTCTGCAGGTACGCAAAGGTGGTGACGTGTCCGGGCACGACTTCGTGGCTCACCAGTTGCTGAAATTCGGGGAAGCTGATCTGCAGCGACGCATTGATCTCATAGCTGGCGTCGTACTTTGGCGAGCCGTCGGCATTGCGGGCGCGGCCCAGATAGTTCATCGATCCGGAGAACCAGGCGTTCTTGATGGGCATGAAGTCGATGTTCGCGCGTGGCACGGATGCCAGCTCCTTCGGCAAGTAGGGCAGCAGATGCGCCGCGCTCAGGTTGTCGAAGTAAGCGATGACAGCAGCACCCAGCGCCTTGACCGAACCCATTGGTGCAACCCGGTCGCGACGCCATGCGTCCACTGCACCCAGCAGACCACCATTGCCGGTGGGCGAGTAGCCGGCGCGATTCAACAGCTCGGCCACGCGATCGTGTTTGGCTTCCGGCTTTGATGGCTCGGGCGCGCGACCCGTCGAGGCCTCGACGCAACGCGTGTAAGGAACAGCCGGACCCTTGCCGAGGATCTCCATCGCCAGATCCCACATGACTTCCAGGCAGTTGGCCAGGCCAATGAGGTACTGCCCGCGCAGACCAGGAAGATTGCCGGCTTCGTGACGAACGCCGGCGATGGCAGCCGGAAGATTCACGTCGCGCAGGTAGGCTTCCACGGCATCGCGATCGACGGTCTTGCCGGCGACGCCGCCGGTCTCGCGCACGCGCGCGGCCGAGGCCACCGTGTACGCGGCCGGCAACGGCTCATCCGAATACCATGAGTCCGCGATGAAGCGCCCTGTACCGGACGGACACATCACGTCTCCGCCCCAAATCGTGTCGATTCCCAGCACGGCATCTGCAACAAATCGTCCTACTTGATCCATTTATGAAGCCCTCTTTTCTTTGACTGAGGCAAACCAGACATATAGACACAGCACGATAAAGAATATCGCAGAGAAGCTCTGCGATATTGGCTCGTTGTTATAAAACGGGGTTTGAATCCAGTCTTCGCGGAAGCTGGGAAGAACGCGCAGCGCCGCGCCAATGACGCCGCCCAGCGCCCCGCCCGCCATTAACCCTCCTGCGACAATGACCCCGCGCTCGCGAATGCTGCGACCATGTTCGCCGTCAGTCTTCTCGGCGCGCTTGTTCACAAGATGCGACAGGAATCCGCCCGCGAGGATCGGCGTGGTCAACTGCAGTGGGAGGTAAATTCCCAGAGCGAAGACCATCGACGACAGGCCCAGCATCTCCAGCACCACGGTGATCATGGCGCCGATGCCGAACAACACATACGGCGCGGGCTGCCCGCTCATAAAGCCCTCGACGATGGCCTTCATCGCCGAGGCCTGCGGCGCCACCAGCACCTGGCGCAGGTCGCCGGGCGCGGCTTCGCCGAACTGAAACGCCTTGGCGAGTAGTACGATCGTCAGGCCGGCGGTGACGGCCGCGGCGGCCACACCGATAAACTTCACCTTCTCCTGCGCTGCCGGGGTCGAGCCGATCCAGTAGCCCGCCTTCAGGTCGGTGATGAATTGTCCCGAGACGCATAGCGCGACGCACACCATCGCGGCCAGTGCCATCGCAAAGAACATGCCGGTCGTGCCCGAGAGACCGAACTTTAGCAGCACCACCGCCGAGATAATTACGGTCAGCAGCGTCATGCCGGAGGCGGGATTGTTCGCCGTCGCCGCAATCGCGTTCGCCGCCACCGTGGTGAAGAAGAACGAGAACAGCAGCGTCAGCGCCAGGCCCACGAGGACGATTGTCCAACTGACGTGCAGTTGCCCGTAGAAGGCGGCGACGGCGAGCGCGCTGACGACGACGCCCAGCAATATAGCGATGATGGGAATATCCCGATCGGTGCGCTCCGTGTGCGGCGCTTCGCCATGACGAAAGGCGTGCAGCGCGATGCCGAACGATCCCGCGACCACGCGCAACGATTTGAGGATGCCGACCAGTCCGGCCGCAGCAATCGCGCCCACGCCAATGTAGCGCACGTAATAGCGATAGATTTCGCCCGCCGTCATGTGCGAAATGGGCATGGTAGCGGGATACACCGTCACATCGCCCATGTGGCTGCCGACGAACCAGATCGCCGGCACCAGCACAAAGTTCACCAGCACGCCGCCGGCGCAGAAGATCATGGCGATGCGCAGCCCCATGATGTAGCCGAGGCCGAGAATGAAACTGATGGCATCGAAGTTGAACACCATGCGCTGGCGAGCGGCCAGCGACTTCATCACCGGCGCAAACTGGAAGTTCAGATACTCCTTCCAGACATGAAACGTCGTGACAAAGAAATCGTAAACCGCGGCGATGACGGTGGCTTGAATTAGCAGCTTGGCCTGCGAGCCGCCTTTTTCACCCGTGACCAGCACTTCGGTGATCGCCGTCGCCTCCGGGAAGGGAAGCTTGCCGTGTTGTTCGGCGACGAAGTAACGGCGCAGCGGAATGAGAAAGAGCACGCCGAGACATCCACCCGCCAGGCAGATGAAGACGGTCTGCACCGGATGCGGATCGAGGTGCAGGATGTAGAGCGCGGGAATGGTAAACACCGCGCCCGCGACCACGCTGCCCGAGGCCGCGCCAATGCCGGTCAGGATGACGTTCTCCAGCACCGTGGAGCGGCGCTTATAGACGCGCGCCAGGCCGATGGCCAGGATAGAGATAGGGATCGCCGCTTCCATGCCTTGGCCAACCTTCAAGGCGGAGTAAGCCGATGCCACGCTGAAGATAATGCATAACCCCGTGCCCCAAAGCACCGCGCGCGCGGTAACCTCCGGAGCGCTGGCGCTGGCCGGAACCAGCGGCACGTAGAGTTCGCCTTCTTTCAACGGCTGATAAGCATTTGCGGGTAGGGATGTGATCTCGAGCTCAGAGGCAGGTGCGGGTACAGCCATGGATACAGTCTCCTGGCGGTTTTGCAGCCGAAGGCATTGTAAATGGCGAGGTCAAGGGAGGATGTGATGGGGGTTGCGAGGGTCAGTGATCCCAGGTTAGCGTCCAAAGTCGGGGCGCGAGTCCATATTGTCGCTTCGATTCTCAGTCCGTGTTCGTTCGAATCCTTCCTGCGGCGTATCGGCCAAACGGTTGCCGACAATTGCGTCGTACGCTACCAAGCGTTTTTCTTGTTCCCGTCGAGACCGCCTAGATAAATCTTCTTGTCTAGTTGCTTCTTATCAATGGTCTGAAATGCTATCTCGTATGTCTGTTCTGTCCACGAGGACTGGTCGGCGGGAGCCGTCTTGTCTAAGGCATTCGCCAGCATTTCGACGTTTCTTCCGTCGGGCACAAAGTCGCTTTGGTGCTTGTGTAAGAACTGGTTAAAATTGAAAAACATAGTTCTGCAACCTACTGCCGTGACCTCACGCTTAGGGTCAGCTTCACAGGCCAACTCTGTCGTGGCAAGCGTATCTTGCACGAACTGATTCCACTCGTCTTGCTTGGCCTGCCTTATATGTTTATTCATTTTGTGCTTCTCGATGGCTGCTGCTATAACGTCGCCGAGGGCGGTTCCGATGACCTGCCCAGCTTCGTAGTTCTGTAAAATTCGCGCCTGATTGTAGTTGTCATCGTAGGTTGTGCAGCTGAGATTTCCGGCAATGCTGGTGCAGTATGACTGTGACGACGCTCCGTGGTCATAGCTGGTGCAGGCGATGTTACCGGAAACATTGGTGCAGTACGTTTGCACCTGCGCAAAGGAGCTGGTCCCGGCGAGCGGAATGAGAAGTCCGAGTACTGCCGCTGTGCGGATGGCGTTCTGCATCGCGGCTCCCATTGTTTCTATTAGGCTACCGGTACAAGCGGACATTTGGCCCGCTGGCGAATCCGAAGCCCAAAGCGTAAGGGTCCGTGGCTCTAATTTAGGGACAAGTTCCTTCTAGGCGTCCCGTTGCTCGCGAAGAATACCACCAGGACGACCCCGGATGTTTTTGACAGTACTTTTTGACCCAGTGGTTTGCCTTGTGGCTGGCAATAGCCCGACCTATTGGCTCCCCGATCGCCTGGCCTGTTTGCTGCCCTGCCTGGAAGGATGGTTGCTGTTGAGTCTGGGTTGTGCTCGTGCAATTCGCTGTGTTGCCGTATATGTTGCAATTGGTTTGGGTAGTTGAAGTCGAATTCTGCGCCACGGCCCCAGCGGCCAGGACAAGGAGAGTCACGCATATTGTGATTCGATTCATTGCGCCTCCCATTGCCTTCTTTGAGCAAACAGCCGCCGAAACGGGATTCTCCCACAGATGAGAAGTCGCTGTCTAGGGTGTCGGTCGCGCTGGTATTGTCTTAAATCTGCGTTGATGCGGTTATTCTGAGGGGCTGTTGCCTTTCAATACGTCGTCGCGATTTTTAGCGATTTCGGCCAACAAATCCTGTTCGACGTTTCTCAAGGTCGCGAGATAAGCCTTGGTGTGAGCTTTCCCGTGAGCATCGTGGGATCGCTCGGGCAAGTCGAAATTCTGGAGCACACCTGCATAAGCAGCGATCTCCGCCCTGACGTTTTCAAGGCGTTTCGACCGTGGCAAATCCGGATTGTTGACCCTAGTCACATTCACATCAATCCATCCCGTCGTGTCAATTTCTATCCCGTCCACGAGCATTTTGCCCATAGATGTCTCCTGCTTAATTGATTTATGGGATTATAATGCCGGAAATCGTTCCCAAAACGTGAAACGCCTCACGCCGAAAATGCAACTCAGATGTTTACTCGGCAGACCATAATTATTGTCTACCCGCGGCCGTCCCCAAATCGCGCTCACGCCTGGCAGCGGAGGCGTGCATCGCAGCTTCGGTTAGCGCTAAGCTCAGTTTCGTTCAGGCAGTGCGACCCTGTGGGCCTTCCAGATTGATGATCCTGGTTTCGAGATCCAAGAGCTTAGATTGCATGGCATCAAGCTGTTGGCTGGTGGATGCATTGATATTGGAGAGGTCGGCTTCGATCTTCAGCACGCGCGCGTTCGTTATTTCATGGCACACCCCGAACGCGTGGAGGATCCGGGTTTCCGCTTCGTGCCAGCGCCTGTCAAAGTGATCGCGCAGGTTCTTCTCCACGCCAGACATGCGCCTGTCAAAGTGCTCGCGCAGACTCTCTGACGTACCATGCGTGCGCTCGTCGACTTGGCCGCGCAGATGCTTTCCTATCCCGTGCATGCGTTCGGCAAAGCGCTCGCACCGACGCTTCTCCATTCCTTCGAGGTACAGCAAGAGATCGGCATCCATAGCCGAAATCCTACCACAGGAAAATTATGGCTTGGCGCTCAGGTCGGCCACCAGTTGAAGGCCAACCTCAGTTACGAAGAGACTCGCGTCGCTCGAAGTTGTGGACGGTATCGTTATTTCTTACTTCTTGTCGCCGGCGATTCCCAGCTCGCGGACCCTTCCGGAGACGTTGCGAGCCGATTTGCCGGCCGCGGCAGCCGAAGCCGTCGCCTCCGGTCCGTAACGCTCCAGCAGGACCGGAACCAGCGCACCTTCGGCTTCTTTCACGAAGGTGAGCTTGCCGGCGGTATCGACGTCAATGCGGATGAAATCTCCCAGCTTCACCTGGCCAGTCGCCACGAGATTGGCCAGCGGGAAGACGATATTGCGCTCGATGGCGCGCTTCAGATGACGAGCGCCGTAGCGCAGATCGGTCCCTTCGTGCAGCAGATATTGCTTCACCGGCAGCGTGCAGCTGAACACGAACTGGTTGTTACCGGTGGCTTGCAGAATGCGCTGCTGGACCAGGCCCAGTTCGATCTCCAGGATCTGCTCAAGGTGTTCGCACCGCAACATGCGGAAGACGACGACCTTGTCGATACGGTTCATGAACTCCGGCGAGAACTTGCGGCGCGCCGCTTCGACAGCGGTGCGATCGATCTTCTGATCGAGCCTCGCGTCCATTTGCGCGGGCGTCTGCGCAAATCCCATGGTGCCGTTGATCATCTCGTTCATTTCGGCAGCGCCCAGGTTCGAGGTCATCACGATGACGCACTGCGAAAGGTCAACGCGGCGGTTGTCGCCCAGCGTGAGCGTGGCTTTATCGAGAATGCCCAGCAGCAGCTGCCATAGCGCGTCGGAGGCCTTCTCGATTTCGTCGAAGAGCAGAATCGAGAGCTTCAGCTTCTCGGTGTGCCACTGGTTCAGCGCTTCCTGCGTCAGCAGGGGGTGAGTCTCGCGGTGACCGAGATAGCCCGGAGGCGAGCCGATCAGCTTGGCGATCTCATGCGAGTGCTGAAACTCGGCGCAATCGATCTTGATGCAGGCGTGCGTGTCGCCGAACAGCGACTCCGCCATCGCCTCAACCACGCGCGTCTTGCCCGAGCCCGTCGGCCCGAGAAAGAGCAGATTGCCTACCGGACGTCCGGGCGGATTAAGCCCCGCCAGAAACATCTGGTAGATCTCGGCGACCTTCTCGACCGCGGGATCCTGCCCGACGATCTTTCGCCGCAGAGTGGTTTCAAATTCAAGAGCTTCGTTGCTATGACGCGTGGGATCCAGAACAGCGTTCAATCCGGTCTTCATAATGGCTGCCAACTTGCGGCAGGCCGCATCGGGAGCGACCAGGCCGAATATTGAGATGGAAGACTCGCTCGTTAAGTTGTTTCGACAACGACGCTGCCGAACGCCAACTTGCTCACGAGCGAGCAATCTCCAAATCTGGCTATTGGATGATTGAGGTTGCCCCGGCGGCGACTTACTGAGTAGTTAACTTGCAAAGTTTGTGTGACGGACTTGAGACAAGCGATTGGCTGGTTGCTGGACAACTCTTACCCGCGCCCTTGTGCCATCGGCTGAAGCCGACTCTGCGACGAGATAGGCGGCCAAATCGCCGGCCTGAAGGCCAGCACTACCCAAACAAAAAGGCGCCCGATTGGACGCCCCTTTTTTACAGATTGAAATTTACTTACGGCACTTCAATCAGTTCGATCTTGCCGTCCTTCCGCCGGTGCAGCACCTTGACCTTGCCTTTGCCGTCGCGGAAGACGAAGACGTCGCGGTCGCGGAACTCGCATTCCTTGACGGCCTCCTCAATCGTCATCGGACGCAACGCCAGAGAATCGGTGGTATGCACCAGGTGCGCTTCCGTGGTGCGGGCGATGGAAGGAAACTTGTGCACCACTACCGGAACCGCAGTTGCCGGAGAATTGCCCACGGCGATCTGGGCATCGGCCTCGGCTTCCACCGGGGCCTTCCAGGTTTTGTCCTTGGCTTTGCGGTGGGTGGTGCGGCGACGCCCATTGTGGCGAAGCACCTGCGTCTCGATGTGTTCGAGGGCCTGACCTACGGCGGCGACCATGTCGGTTGCCTCGGCCAGGCCGACCACGTGCCCGCTGCGGCGCTTGACCGTAATCTCCGCGATATGGCGGTGCTTTTCGACGGTCAGAATGACCTTGCTCTTGATATTGTCACCCAGGATTTTGGTGAGTTTGCCGAGGCCTGATTCGACCTCGTCACGAATGGCGGGAGTGATTTCATACTGTCTGCCAAAGTACTCTACAGTCATTGAGCTCCCTTCTCGCCGGTTAGCATTTAGCCGTTAGCAATTAGCCATTAGCTTTTGCGAACCTGGCGACATTCCTTTACGGCAGGCGGAATGGCCTTTGAATCGCAGCGGGAGCCACAAGAGAAATCACTGGCTGCGTCGCATTGCGATCATCCGATCAAGCCGCCGGTACAGCAGCTAGTTCTTCACTCTGCGCTGGTGGGTGCTCGGGATGCGCATGTCCTCCCGGTACTTCGCAACCGTACGGCGAGTGACCTGGATGCCCTGCGACTGGAGGATGCGGGTGATCTGCTCGTCGGTCAACGGCCTGGCGGGATCTTCCTCCTCGATGAGCTTCTTCACCCGGCGCTTGAGGATGAGCAGCGAAGTGCTGCTGCCCTCAGGGCCATTGACGCTCTCGCTGAAGAAGTATCGAAGCTCGAAGACGCCTTGCGGGGTGTGAGCATACTTGTTGGCCACGGCGCGGCTCACGGTCGACGGATGTACGCCGATCTCTTCCGCGACCTCCTTGATCATCATCGGCTTCAGTTGATCGATGCCGCGATCGAGGAAATCGCGCTGCCGCTCCAGGATGGAATAGCAGACACGCAAAATGGTTTGCTTGCGCTGCTCAATATTCTTGATGAGCTGAATCGCCGACTTATAGCGCTCTTTGACGTAATTGCGAACGTCTTTCTCCGCCACATCGCGGCTTAGCAGCCGCCGATACGAGGAATTCAGGCGCAACTGCGGGACTTCCTCGTCGTTCATCAGGACCAGGTACTCGTCGCCCTGCTTGATGAAGGCAACGTCGGGCTCGATCAGCCGGGTTTCGGCCTTGTTGTAGCGCAGGCCAGGCCGGGGATCGAGCGTACGAATGAAATCCATCGCCTGCATTACGGCTTCCAGCGGCCGACCCATCACCTTGGCGATGTCCTTAAAATTCTTGTTCTGCACCGCGTGCAGGTGCAGGTCGACGATCACGATGGCATCATCCAGGGCTTCCATCTCCGCCTGCAGAGTGCCATTGCCGTTCTTGCGCGGAACGCGCTTCAAATTCTGCAGCTGGGCCAGCAGACATTCGCGGAGGTCGCGCGCACCTACTCCAACGGGATCCATCTGCTTGACCAGGTCGATTGCTTCACGAAGGGCGTCACGGCTGAAAGGAACTCTTGCCGGCCCGGTACGCGGTGGAACCAGCTTCGGGCGCGGGATTTCTGGAGCGGCATTCTCCGGAAGCGCTTCGGGAGTTGCCACTTCGTCCTCTGCGAACGACGGATACTCCTCAGCAATCGCTTCCGCCACGGCTACACTGAATTCTTCGGCTTCCGCTTGTGTGCCCATCCGCGACATGTCGGGCTGCGCGATGCCCGGCAACTCCGGGACAACTGCGGACGCTGTCGCATCCACCGATTCGGGTGCCGCAGCGGACGGCACGGAAGGCTGTTCAAAAGCCGCCATCTCCTCTTGCGCCAAGCCAAGCAGCTCGTCGTCGGTGGCGATCAGGTACCCTTCTTCATTCAGGTTGCCAATAATCAGTTCCGCGGCGCGATAGACGTCCTCATTGACGTGCAGCGACCCGAGCTGCCAGGTCAGGTGATCGGTGAGCGTGCTGGGCTTGGAGAGGAAATTCTCGAAGGAGGGTTTCTCGCTGTCCTCCATCTCGATGGAGGTGCGAAGGCCGGGATCCAGATATTCGGAGAAGAACGAGCCGAAGTCAATTTCCTCGAAGGGATCTTTTTCTTCCTTGGTTTCGGCGGGCTGCTCCTGCGTGGCCAGCGCGCTGTCGCGCTCCTTCTGCTCTTCACGGGCGGAAACTTCGTCCAACAGGGGAACAGAATCGTCCAGCTCTTCGAGGACTGGGTTCTCCGTCAGCTCCGCGTTGATCATGTCGGCCAGCTCAAGTTTGTTGAGCGCCAGGACACTGACCATCTGCACAAGCCCAGGGGTCAGAATCTGCTTCTGGGAAACTTTGAGGTTTAATCTGGGCTGCAATAAGGCCATGGACTGGAAACCCTGAGGAGCGTCGCCCCTGCACAAATTCTAAACCAACGAGAAGCTCTCGCCTAAGTAAACTCGTTTTACTTCTGCATCATTTCCGAGTTGATCCGGCGTCCCGGTACGGAAAATTTTTCCTTCGTTAATAATGTAAGCGCGATCGGTCACCGACAACGTCTCCCGAACATTATGATCGGTCACCAGCACTCCGATTCCACTCGCCTTCAAATCAAAAATAATTCTCTGCAGATCCAACACCGCGATCGGATCGATTCCGGAAAACGGCTCGTCGAGCAAAATGAACGACGGTGAGATGCAGAGACAGCGTGCGATCTCGACGCGCCGCCGCTCGCCACCGGACAGCGCGTAGCCGCGGTTCTTGCGAATGACCTGCAGCCCCAGCTGATCGATCAGCCGCTCCATGCGCTCGCGGCGCTCATGCCACGACATCGATTGCGCTTCCAGCACGGCGAGGATGTTGTCCTCGACGGTCAGTTTGCGGAAGATCGACGGCTCCTGCGGCAGGTAGCTGATGCCATGGTTACGCGCCCTCAGATACATGGGGACGCTGGTGATGTCTTCGCCATCGATCAGGACGCGCCCGCTCTCGGCCGGAATCAGCCCCACGACGATGTAGAAACTGGTGGTCTTGCCGGCTCCGTTAGGACCCAAAAGGCCAACAATTTCACCCTGTTTTATGTGGTAGCTGACACCATCGACGACCCTGCGCCCACGATAGCTTTTTCCGATCTGATCCGCCGATAAGGTCTGCATTTACTTCGTGGTACGAGCACGTGTGATGGTGGGGGAGGAACGCTTACTCTCAACCAAAACCCTATCATCGTGGTTATAGAAAGTCAACGAATCGCCCCACACCGTCCCGTGTTCGGCATCAAAAATGCTAGGCGATCTGCCGGTCAGGAAATATTTGGCATCATCGGCCGTGTAAACCAGCTTGTCACCCACCGCGCGGCGGTTCGGTTCGGTCACCACAACCTTTCCGGTCGCGACCATGTGGTCGATCTTGCTGGGAGCATCTGCACCCGGCAGAATCGGTCCCTTCTGCTGGACGGCTTGCTGCCCTTGCGGCTTCTGCGCTGCAGTTTGCGCGTGATCGCTGTCCGGCTCGGCCTTCTTCAAGAACACGTCGAGTTGTTCCGTTGTCACCGTCGCGGTCGGACTTCTGGCCATAACGCTGCCGCTGTAGCGGGCGCGACGCTCTTCGTCGACGTAAGTCATGCGATCGGCGACAACGTCCACCGGCGTCACCTTGCCATCCGCTGACTGCTGCACGAACAGGCTTGTCACCTTTTGCGTCTTGTCCGATTCCGCCACCATGGAGCGCTTGGTGTTATCAAAGTCGATCTTGGGCGCGCGCACGACATTAGCGCCCTGCCACAAACGCACGTTGCCGGTGTAGTGCGCCACACCCGGATCTTTGAAGCCGACCATGTGCTGAGCAGTGATGTGAATGGGATCGGAGCTCGCCAGCAGCGCGCCGTCGGGCCGCGCTTTGAGCTCGCTGTAGGTGGTCTTCACGTCATCGTCGGCGAAGCCTTCGCCGGTCTCGCGGTTGATGCGCACATGCACGGCCGTCGTGGTCATGCCGCCGTCGATGATGCGCGGCGAGCCTTGCAGAAGCAGGATCTGGTCATTCGGCGTGTAGGTGGACGCGTCGGCAAATGCAGCACGGCCGCCGGCGTTCGGATTGCCGGAAGGCTCGTGATACTCGAAGTTCCCGGTCTGGACGATCTTCTGCAACCCGCCGTCGGGATCGAAGGTTACGTCAACCATGTCTGCGATACTGGTTTTGTCAGGCTGCCCCGGCGTGCTGGAGACAATTCGCGAATTAGGCGCGCCATGCAGCGTCTGGATGCGGTTGTCGTCGTCGAAGGTCGCGTGGAATTTGCCCGCCGTCGCGACCGTAGTGGAATTGCTTCCACCCAGGTCCTTGCCGTTCTTCGCGTTGCTGGGAGCGGGCTTGGATCCAGCGGGCTTGGGGAAGATGGTGATCCACGCCTTGCCACCGGTGTCGCCGGATTTCAGCTGATTTCCGTTGGCCAGTTGAAAATCAAGCCGGTCGGCCGCAATTTCCATTGGCTGTCCGCTGGTTCCCGACTTCTTGGGCGAGGGCTCCTGCCGCATGCGGGCATTGTTCACCATGTGGACGCGCGACGGCTCGTTCTGATCTTCAAAATCCAGAATGAAGGTATCGGCCGAGCCATGCGCAACGCTTTTGCCCTGGCTGTTGAACTTCGCTCCGCCCGAGATGATCGCCTGCTGAATCGCGTTCTTCGGCCCCATGTTGAGGTCGCCACGAGGCCCGGTGATATCGACGACGGCAGAGCCGCGATCCTGGATATGCACGTTGCCCTCGGCGACGGCATGCTTGACGGTGTTGTCGGGTTCGAAAAGCAGCGTCGCTTTGTCGGCGGTGAGGGTCCGATCCGGCTGGTCGATTTTGGCGTTCAACAGGACCGCCTGACGCGGCAACTTCTGAATGACGCCGCTGGTGCCGGTGATGGTCGCAGGATGGGCGCCGGTGGTGACGACGTGAATGTCGGACTTCAGCTCCAGGTCGTTGTCCTTGGAGTCGTAGTGCGCTCCCTTGAACGATCCCGCCGCTTGCTCCGTACGAAAGTCGACGACCTCATCCGTGTCTGCAATGCCGGTCTTCTGATTGAAGGTCAGCGATTTCGTGACCAGGTGCAGCGGATTCTTCAGCTCTTCGGGCGCAGCCTGGTCGGGCCGCTTGGGGCCTTCTTCATTTCCCACCAGATCGATGTGGACTTCGCCGACCGCCTTGATGTCGCCGCTCTGGGGATCGTAGGTGAACTGGTCGCCGTAGATCTGGTCGAAGCGATCATGATTCTTGCCGTAGACGACAATGTGCACGTTGCGCAGGTCGGCATGTCCGCCGGCCTTGAACTGGACGGCCTTGGAGGCGCGAATCGTGTAGATGGTGCGGCCGCCGTCGGACTTGGAAAGAGAAAATCCGTCGCTGGTCTGCTGAATGTCAATTCCGAGGGACTTGGGCACGTTGTGCAGGAGCGGCTGGACTCGCGAGCGGGCAATCCAGTAAGACACGGTTACTACCGCGACCAGCACGCAAACACTGACCACCAGCCACTTACGAACCTGCGCCAACGATTGCAACATCTGCTTCGATATTACGCTATGGCGACGGTACGGACGAAGTCACGCGACGGTCATTGCCGTGCGACGGAGACGGTCTTTGCCGGTACGCGGATGACCAGGCAATCGGCCGGAATATCGTGCAGCGCCTGACGGCGTTTGGTCCATCCGGCCATGAGGAAGCCGATCATCAGACAGAACAGCGACAGGAATTTCATGAAGTGGCGAACCGTGGCCTGACCGAAGGAAATGCGCCGGCCCTCGGAGTCCATGACCTGCAAACCGAGCAAGCGCTTGCCCACGGTGGCGCGCCAGGAGGAACTTTCCATGAAAGCGCAATAGAGCCACGAGCCCACGGCCAGGATCGAAATGTAGGCAAAGCCGGTAAAGACCTTGGCGTCCCAGCGATCGATTCCGAAGAAGTGCCCGAAGTGTTGCAGTACGAAATCGAGGGCAATCGTTATCAGTAGCGCGCCCAAGGCTTCCAGGACGACGTCCAAGGCTCCTGATAGGAACCGGAGCCAGAAGCCTGCATATTCGATCTTGTCAGCTGTATCCGGCACGCGGTTGGAATTCAACTTGGCCACGACAACGGACGAGGCCGGAACGGTGAGCACATCGCCACAGAAGAGACAGAAGCGTCCGTCCGGCAAGCGCTGACTGCCGCAGCTTGCACACGCTTCCTCGAGCACCGTCTCCATCGGATGGGATAGTACAGCCGCCGCGCGCAGAGTGTAAAGGGTGGACAGGCACTTGAGTGGCGCGTCGAGTAGTTGTGCAACTGTCGCAGATCGCACCAGCGGCAGATTGGCCGAGGGCGGTAAGCAGTTCCAACTTTGGTGAAAAGGGATGACCGCAGACTCGGCGTCCGGAGGCCGCTGGGGCGAACTGCCGGGTCTCTGGTCAACCCTTCCGACGATCGTCGAAATTAGACCCTGTGCTCAAGGGGCACAAGCCACTTCTCACAAGGCAGTCTGGTGAAAGCGGAACAGTCTCGCACAGTCTTCTGAATCTGAGGTCGTGTTATGGATCGAGTGGTGAGGTTTTCGACCCGAATTCACCGTCGATGGATTGCTATTGCTCCTGAGCAGCAACCGCAGCGGCCGCGACTGGAACGGCGGGCGCAAAGTCGATCATATTGAGCTGCACTCCGCCGAACTCGGGATGCTCGTTGTAGTCGACGGTGAAGGCGAGATCGAGCGCGTCGCCCGGAAGCAACGAATTCTCAGCCACGCGATCTGCCATGCGCCAGCCCAGCACGTCATGTGCTCGCCGCCAGGACCCGCCCCCGGAGGCATCGCCGGGAAGGACTCTCAGCTTGAGATGCTTCTCCTTCAGCACACGAGCCGGCTGGAGCAGCTTCGCATTGCGCGATACAAAAATCGGGAATGGATTGCCTGAGCCAAACGGCTCCAGCCTTTGCAGCGACGTCCAAAAGTCGCGGTTGACGTCGTCCAGCGAGATCTCGGCGTCGTACTCCAGAACTGGTACGAAATCCTCGGGCGTCAGCCGCTGCCGCGCGTAGTCGTCCAGATGCGCGCGCAGGGCGGCAATTCGCTCGGTCGGCAGCGCACATCCCACAGCGTGGGAGTGGCCCCCGTAGCGCGTGAACAATTCCGGGCAGGACTCCAGCGCCTCCAGAAGATGAAATGGGCCGATGGAGCGCCCGGAGCCGTGCGCTTCGCCGTTCTCGCAGGAGAAGACCAGTGCCGGCCGATGGTAACGCTCAACCACTCGCGTGGCGCAGATGCCGATGACTCCGCGATGCCAGCCTTCGCCGTCGACGACCAGGCAATAGGCATCTTTGAACTCCGGCGTTGATTCAATCTTTTGCTGGATCGCTTCCAGGATTTTCTGCTCTTCCTGCTGGCGATTGCCGTTGAGCTCGTCGAGCTGCATCGCCATCTCGGCGGCTTTGCTGGCGTCTTTCTCGGTGAACAGCTGAATGACTCGCTCCGCAATATCCATGCGTCCGGCGGCGTTCAAGCGGGGCGCCACGCGGAAGGCAATGTCGCTGGCGCTCAACGGGCGCGAACCGTCCAGATCGCAGTTTGATAGCAGCGCCCGCAGCCCGGCATTGGCCGGCTTCCGCAAGCCTTCCAATCCGAGTTTGGCGAAAACTCGGTTCTCACCGACTAGCGGCACAGCATCGGCAATGGTCGCGATCGCTACCATCTTCAGGAATGACGGCAGCAGACGCTCGCGTCCGCTTTCTACGAGAAGCGCCTGCGCGATCTTGAAGGCGACGCCGGCACCGCAGAGCGACTTGCAGGGATACTCGCAGCCCGGCTGGTTGGGATTAACGACGGCCAGAGCTTTGGGCACTCCATCCGCCTGCGGCAAATGATGGTCGGTGACGATGAGATCGACCCCGCAGCGCGCCGCGGCCTCAGCCGCAGCAAAAGCGCGAATGCCGGTGTCGACACTGACGATCAGCCGAATACCGCGCTCGGAGGCCTGCTCGATGACTTCGTCGCGCATGCCGTAGCCTTCGCGAATGCGATGCGGGACGTGATAGTCAACCTTGCCGCCGCAAAGCTCCAGCGCCGCTTTCAGAATGACGATGGCGGTTGTACCGTCGACATCGTAATCGCCATAGATAAGTACGGTTTCGTTGCGCTCGATGGCTGCGCGAAGACGTTCGACTGCCACACGCAGGCCGGTCATCAGGTAGGGATCGTGAAGATCGCTCAGGGAAGGTGCGAGAAACTTGTGGGCTTGCTCTGCGGTGCGTATACCACGAACCACCAGCAGCCGAGCTAACGCGGGCGGGAGGTTTGACGCGAGCGCGAGCCGCTGCACCTCTTGCGGATCGGCATTGCGAATTATCCAACGCATCGGAACCAGTCGTCAGCAGTCAGTCGTCGGCAGTCAGTCATCGGTGGTCAGTCGTTGGTGGTCAGCGCTCAAACGGAATCGCTGTCGGCATCGGAAAATTGTCATCACGAGGAGGGTTTCAACCCGACGAGGGATCTGCTGTTTGCACGAACTGCCAAGCCAGCACGCGCAAACAGCAGATCCCTCGCTCCGCTCGTGATGACAATTTTCTGGTTCGGACAGCAAGCCCGTGAAACACCAGCATAACCGAACACTGGCTACTGGATACTGGCTACTGGCTACTGGATACTGGATACTGGCCACTGGATACTGGATACTGGCCACTGGATACTGGATACTGGCCACTGCTTTTAGTGTTCGTCGTCCTGATCGCTGTCGTCGATGGCCACGCTGCCGAAGTCTTCGACCAGGTCCAGCAGGTGCTGGTAGCGCTCGTACCACTCTGTGGAAGCTTCGAAGAGAAACATGACGCCCTGGTGCGGCCAGCCTAACTGGATGAAGCCGGTCTTGCCGACGTAAGTGCGCAGCCAGCGCGCCTCTTCCATGTCGTCATCGCTGGGAAATGCGGTGTGTTGCAGACGCTGAAGCAGGTAGTCCAACTCGTCACGCTGCAGCACCTCTTCGTCCATGGAGAGAAACTGCGCGCCCGCCTTCTTGGCCAGCTCGACAAAATCCTTCCAGCTCTCGGGATTGTCACGCGGGTCCCACATCACGCTGTGGACCTCTTCCGTGACGTAGCCCTGGAAGCGGCTCAAGCCGTGCCCCAGAATGAAGGCCGTCATGTCGTCTTTCAGGCCGGACAGGTCGTCGGACATGGGATTCTCGGTCAGCGGCTTCTAATCCTCAGCAACGAAGCTCATCATACTCCGATGCATCGATGGCGACACGGCTGCAGATCGTCGCAACATCTGCGGCACACTTCAGCGGGCAGAGCAAAACTCGTGTTAGACTAACCTGTTTTTCCAAACGATTTGAATAAGCATGCTTTTCTCCAAAGAGTACGTGGGCTACCTGGCCCGCGAAATTACCAACAAGCTGATTGAGGGCGAGTTCATCGAGACGACCGATAAGCCGGCGGTGACCGCACGTGTCCACACCGCTCTGCTTGAGGAACTCACGCTGGAAGACCGCATCAATGACGAAGTGCGCATCATCCTCGACACCTACTCCGATGAAATGCAGCGCAGCGGCGCCAATTATCAGGAGATGTTCAAGAAGGTGAAGAACGAGCTGGTGCGAAAATACAAAGCGGTATTGTGAAGAAACGATTGGCACTTAGCACTTGGCATTTAGCAATTAGCCAAGAACACCCGGACAGTTGGTTTGGCCAAGTGCTAAATGCTAAGCGCTAAATGCTAATTGCGAACTTATGAGAATCAGCCGCGAGAAGATCAACAAACTGGCGCATGCGGTGTCCGACGCGCTGGCGGACATGGAGAAGGTCGACTTCGTCGAAGACCGCAACAGCATCCGGCTGGAAACGCGCCGCGTTCTCGAGATGCTGATGAACCAGGAGGCGAAGATCGACGCTGCCGCCCGGCAGAAGATCGAGAGCCAGCGCCGCACCATCCTGGAAGGCTCGCAGGAGTGGGACATCCTGTATCGCAAGTACTACAACGAGGAAGTGAAGAAGCTGGGAATATAAGAAGCGATTAGCGATTAGCCTTCTGCATCCGACCTTAGCAGCCCCTAGTTAAAGCTCGGTTTTGAAAGGGCACGGCTTCAGTGTCTGCGTGACAACTGAGTTTACAAAACCTGGTGGAACGTCGCGATCGTTGCGTGCCCATCGAACCAGCGCCTCGGGCGCGAAACAGGAAAGCCCAGCGCTTCAGCACTGGGTAAGTGGTAAAAGGAGTTCGAGTCCCCCGGGGACGACAGGGTTCTTACGCAGACACTTCAGCCGTGCCGTAAAGTCCCGCAATATCAACGGGGCTTTAGCCCCTGAGGGACCGATTTCACAAAATCTCGACTTTCCCACGGGCCTGTCAGGCGACCAGAGGCCGCACCTCGCGCTCAATGGCGCTTTGCAGCGCATCCTGCGCCAATTCAAGGTCATAACCGGACTGGGCGTTCAGCCAGAAACGCGCGCTGGTGTTGAAATAGCGCCCGAGCCGGAGAGCGGTGTCGGGTGTGATACCTCGGCGCTCATGCACAATCTCTGCAATGCGTGTCACCGGAACGCGGAGATCCAAGGCGAGCCGGTTCATGCTGATGCCCAGCGGCTTCATAAAGTCTTCGCGCAGGATTTCTCCAGGATGAATAGGTGCTAGTTTGGTGGATTTCTTCATGTGCCCTCCTAATGATAATCCACGATTCCCACGTCATACGCATCGCCGGTGCGCCACACGAAGCAAAGCAGTTGCGGAGAAGTAGCTAGTTGCTAATTGCTAGCTGCTAGTTGCTTTCTTAGTTCCAGTGGTGCGAGTGCCACCAGATCTTCTGGATGTCAAACTTCACGCCCCGGCATAAGTAAATCGGGCTATTCTCCTCGCCCATCCCGAAGCGATCATAGTGATCGAATGCCTGATAGGACGTGCAATTATCCTTCACGTCGTCGAGGCTCCACTCAATCACGATGAGGTTTTTGTAGACCTGCGGCGGAGGGCCCCAGTACCAATGGTTCTGGTGGCGTGAGTAGGCCGTCGGCAGTCCATATTTCGGGCCGAATAGGTTAACCGCGCCCGCCTCTCCATAATTGCCGGCCCAGATGCCGGTTTCAGCGCGCTCCTCCGGCGGCAGCGAGTTATAGATGCCGGCCACTTGCTGCACCAGCTCCGGCCAGCCGAACTGGTCCGCGATGGGCTGCATCAGCAGCGATTGCATGTGAACTTCCTGCTTGGCCGGCTTGAAACCGATCGCATTCTGATAAGCGAGCAGCCGTTCCGGAGGCAGCATCCAGGTAGCCATCGGGATGAGAGGCGCCGTCGCAAGAACGATGACGGCTACCACAGCGCCCCGCGTCCAGGCTGCACGATTCGCCAGCCAGTGTTCGATCCCTACGGCACCGGCGGCAAACAACATGGGATAGATTGGGAAGACGTAGTAATCCTTGCCGTGAGAGAGCTCCATCGTAGTAAAGAACACGACAAAGGTGAGGCCCAGCACCGGCCATTTGCGGCTGCGCAGCAGCCAGATCAGGCCTGGGAGCCACACCAGGAGCAGGATCGGGTCCATGGTGATGATCTGCTGCTTGACGAACGCCAGCGGCCCGAGCACCACGTTCTTTCCCTCGCGGCGCACGTTTTCCAGGTCCTCGATCGTCGGGAAATGACGGTGCGCCTCCCAGACCAGGTTGGGCAGAAAGAGCGCGATTACGATCGCGCCCGCGATCCAGATCCACGGCTTGGTAAATTCACGGCGATGGTAGGTAAGCAGCAGCGCGACCGCAACTGCGAAGCCGAAGAAGAGCGTGGAATGTTTGTTCTCAAGGCCGAGACCGGCCAGCACGCCGAACCATATCCAGAGCCGCGAATCGCCCGTGCGCAGAATTCGCGCGATTACCCAAATGCAACCCATCCAGTACAACGGCTCGAAAGCATTCATGGTCAGAAGGCTGTCGGTGACCAATGTGGAAGGGCATATCAGGATGCAGAGGCCGGCGAGGAACTGCGCATAACGATTGCCGCCGAGTTCGCGTGCAATCAGAATGGTGAGCGCGATGAGAGCCGTCCCCGCCAGGGCAGGCAAAATACGCAAAGCCGCCAGTGAACCGCCCATCAGCAGCGCAACTTTGGCGTAGACGGCGATCAGCGGCGCGGCATCGACATAACCCCAGTCCAGATGCCGGGCCATGTCGAGGTAGTAGAGTTCGTCGCGAAAGTAGCCGTAATGGCGCACGCTGGTGAACAGGTGAAGCAGCAGCTTGGCAGCACACAGCGCGATCAGAATGCCGGCGTCAAGGCGCGGGAGGGCGTCTGTGCCAATCGCTTCTCTGCCAGGTCGTTCTTGTACTGCTGTGACCATCCGACCTCCGTGGCAATGCTATATGAGATCAACCCTCATCTTGTTACGACGAGCCGGGCGGCTTAGTTCGTATAATCAGCGCGAGCCCCGCCTGTGCCTGCCAACCCCAATCTAAAGGACGAAATCAAACGGCGTGCCCTGGAAACAGGCTTCGACCTCGTCGGGGTCGCCGGCGTAGCCGACACGCCCGAACATCGGTTCTTTCCTGAGTGGCTGGCAGAAGGCCGCGGCGGCGAGATGAAGTATCTCGAATCGCGGAACGAAGCGGGTGAACTGAAGCGCGCGGCACTGGCGAACGCGGCTCCGTGGGCGCGGTCGGTAGTGGTGTGCGCCGTGAACTACAACACCGATCAGCCCTACTCGATCCATGCCGGAGCAACTTCGCAGGCGTGGATTTCACGTTACGCCTGGGCGCAGAGGGACTACCACGACGTCGTGCTCAAGAAGCTTCGCGCGCTGGAGGCGAACGTGATCGCGATGTGCGGCGAGCGTGGAATGCCGCCGCCTCGCACCTGGTGCTATGTCGACACCGGCCCGGTGATCGAGCGCATCTTCGCCAAGTACGCCGGCATCGGCTGGATCGGCAAGAACACTTGCGTGCTCAACGATCGGCTTGGCTCGTGGCTGTTTCTCGGCGTAATGCTCACGTCATTGGAGCTGACGCCTGATCTGCCGCCCCCGGACCTTTGCGGATCGTGTACCCGCTGCGTCGACGCTTGTCCAACCAACGCCTTCCCGGCGCCCTACCAACTCGACCCGACGAAATGCATCTCATATCTCACGATCGAATTGCGGGGCTCGATTCCCCAGGAGTTGCGTCCCGGTATCGGCCGGCAGGTCTTCGGTTGCGATATCTGCCAGGATGTTTGCCCATGGAATCGGCAAGCTCCGGTAAGCAGTGTCGCGGAGTTTCAGCCGCGGACAGAGCTGGTCAATCCCGATCTCGAATGGCTGGCTCGGCTCAGCCAGGAGGACTTCCGTGAGATTTTTCGCGGCTCGCCGGTGAAGCGGGCGCGCTTCAGCGGACTTCGCAGAAATGTCGCAATCGCAATGGCGAACAGTGGGGAGGAGCGATTTCTGATTCTCCTGGAAGAGCTCAGTGAGGACCAAGACGCAGTGGTGGCGGAGCACTCGCGCTGGGGACTGCAACATCTCCGTGGTTTGCTGGATAGAGGCCGAAGCAATCGGGCGTGATGCACTCATCTCTGGATCCGGGCGTCTCGATAGGGGAATCCCCTACACGCGAAGCGGAAAAGATAGTGTTCCAACTCGCACGAATTTGATTCAACCAGTATGATTAGCCTCGTCATTAGCAGGTATTCGACCGGGGGCCACGATATCGTCTATTGGCTCATCCAACCCGCATCCCCGTCTGCACGGAGGCGACCTTAATGCGAAAGCTACACAGGATACATGTCGTAGTAACGATGGCAGCCGCAATTGCGTTGATGTTTGGATTCGCGGGCTGTAAGAGCAACAACCCCGAACCGAGCACCGCCCAGAATCAGAATCAAAATCAGGCGCAAACCGATCAATCGCAAAATGGGCCGGCTACGGATAACCTGCCGCCTACGGGCAACGAGGCTCCAGCCTCTCAACCCGCGCCGCAGCAGAACTATTCGCAGGCCGCGCCCGCGCAGCAACAGGCTCCGGCGCAGCAGGCAGCTCCGGAGCAGCAGCAGCAAGCTCCAGCTGACCAGCAAGCTCAAGAGCAACAGCCGGAGCAGCAGTACGACAACGAGCAACCTGAATCTCAGGATGCCAGTTACGGCCAGCCGCCCTTACAAGCGCAGCAACCGCCGCCGCCGCTGCCGGAATATACGCAGCCCCCGTGTCCTGCTCCGGGCTACGTTTGGACTCCCGGGTATTGGAGCTACGCTCCCCAAGGTTATTACTGGGTGCCAGGCGTGTGGACGCAGCCGCCCCAGGTGGGCTTTCTGTGGACGCCGGGCTTCTGGGGATTTGGCGCCGGAATCTACCGTTATCACTACGGCTACTGGGGACATTACGTAGGCTATTACGGCGGCATTAACTACGGATTCGGCTATACCGGCATGGGATATCAGGGCGGCTACTGGAATGGAAACCAGTTCTACTACAACCGTGCCGTAAACAACGTCAACGTCACCCACATTAACAATGTTTACAACCGCACCGTCATCAACAACACGACCATCAACCGCGTCAGTTACAACGGGCCGGGCGGTGTTACGCGCGGTCCCACGGCTGCCGAGCAGGCAGCGTTGCGTCAGCAGCGGGTTCCGCCGATGACCACGCAGTTGCAGCATCAGCAGCAAGCTGCGAAGAACCGTGAGCAGTTCGCCGCAGTCAATCACGGACGCCCGGCGATGCTGGCAGCGCCTAAACCGATCCCGGCGAGCAAACCGATTGCTCCCATCATTCCTGCACGTGCGGCGGCACCCGCGCGTCCGGCGCTGACGAACCGTCCTCAGACGCAGATGCATCCTGCTCCGCAGCAGCGACCGGCAGAGCCAGCGCATCCCGCGGCGCAGCAGCGGCCAGGACAGCCAGCCCATCCTGCTCCCCAGCAGCGGCCGGCAGAGCCAACTCATCCCGCGTCGCAGCAGCGACCGGGGCAGCCGGCTCACGCCACTCCACAGGAGCGCCCAGGGCAGCCAACTCATCCTGCTCCGCAGCAACATCCGCAGGAAGCGCGGCCTGCCCCGCAACAGCACCCGCAGGAAGCTCATCCGGCTCCGCAGCAACACCCGCAGGAAGCTCGCCCCGCTCCGCAGCAACACCCGCAAGAAGCTCGGCCCGCTCCGCATCCGCAGGAAGCTCACCCCGCTCCGCAGCAGCACCCGGCGGAGCCCGCACATCCTGCTTCACAGCAGCGGCCGGCAGAGCCAGCTCATCCTGCCCCGCAGTCACATCCGCAGGAAGCTCGCCCGGCTCCGCAACAGCACCCCCAGCAGCAGGCTCATCCTCAGGAGGAGAAATCGAAGCCCGAGGAGAAGAAGCAATAGCTGCGGGAACCCGGAACGAAAATCGGCGGGCTTCGGCCCGCCTTTTTGTTGCCCCGGGCGGATGACAGGAGACATCGATTCTGGCTATAAAGTAGGTATGACCGAGGCCCTCAGCCGCCGCCTGAAACAACCCCACTTCTCCAGCCCGGCGCAGGAAGCGGTGCTCAGCATCCTCGTTGCCGCCAACACCCTCAACGAGCGTATGGACCGGCTGTGCGAGGAGTACAAGATCACGCGCGCGCAATACAACGTGCTGCGCATCCTCCGCGGTGTATATCCGCAAGGTCATCCGCGCAGCGAAATCGCCTGCCGGATGATGGATCGCGCGTCCGATGTGACCAGGCTGGTCGATCGCCTGCAGGCGCGGCGGCTGGTGAAACGTACGCGCGGGAGCGAGGACCAGCGGCAAGCGGTAACCTGCATAACGGCCAAGGGAATCAAATTGCTGAACGCTATGCAGCCCCACGTCGATGCCGAAAGCGAGCTCATCCAGAGCCGGCTGAGCGACCATAACTGCCGCGAGTTGAGCCGGCTTTGTGGCCTGCTTCTGGACGTAAACGAAACCCCAGCCGGCTAACCACCGGAAAATCAGCAAGCTATAAATCTGGAATCCTTCCCGGATATATCGCATCTTAAATTACGTGTTTAAACACATACATAGTGTGTTAAAACACATTAACGAGGTGCGATGATGAAAACTCTTCTGGTGGTGAACTCCAGCCCGCGCAGCAACTCGGTTTCCCGCCGGCTGACGCGGCACGTCAGCAAGGATTGGCTGGCGCGGAATCCTAACGGCCGAATCGTCGAACGCGATCTGGCGAGCGGCTCGCTCCCATTCCTTACGGAGGAGTGGATCGTGGCCGGCGCAACTCCGGCCGACAAGAGAACAGCGGCGCAGAACGAGACGCTAGCGCTGTCCGATGCCCTGATCGAGGAGCTGACGGCGGCCGACACGATCGTCCTCGGCATCCCCATGCACAACTTTGCTGTGCCGGCTTCGCTGAAAGCCTGGATCGACCTGATCACGCGCGCCGGCAAGACGTTCAGCTATGGCGAGGCGGGTCCCAAAGGGCTGCTGCCATCGACGAAGAAGGTGCTGGTCGTGGTGACCCGAGGCGGCGTGTACGGCGATGGATCTCCGGCGGATTTCCAGATTCCCTACGTGCGGCACATGCTGGGCTTTATTGGCCTGACCGATGTCACGATCATCGAAGCCGACAAGCAGGCGTTCGGTGCAGATGTGGCGCAGCAATCGATTGATCGCGCGATCGACAGGATTGCCGTTCTGTCAGCCGAGAATTGCCGGGAAAACCTGGCCATCAGCGCCTGATCCAAGGCCGCCGCTAAAGAGAGAACCCTCCCTTGCGGGAGGGTTCAGTGGTCTTGGCCCGAAGCCTGAATCCCACTTGGCGCCGAGGATTCAGACTCCACGTGGCGGAGACGTCTCAAACGCGCTGGACGTTGGCGGCCTGGAAGCCCTTTGGTCCTTTGGTGAGGTCAAACTCCACTGTCTCGCCCTCGTTCAAGCTGCGGTATCCGTTCTCCTGAATCGCCGAGAAATGAACGAATACGTCCTCGCCCGTGGACCGTTGAATAAATCCGTAACCCTTGGCTCCGTTAAACCACTTGACTGTACCTTTCTCTCTCACAACCCGCTCCTTTCGAACTAGACGTGTGAATTACCCCTGCTTTGCGAACGTCCTGAGCAAGTTTCCGGCGGAGTAGCGATGAACGCTCGCCCCGCTAGTTACCGGAAACTTGCCCGGGAGACGTCTCAACGTCGCCGGGAAACAAGGGTTGCGGCTCGGCTCGCAGCTTTTCTAGCAATTGAAAAAGGCCCACGAATACACGATGACGGAGCACTACTGTCGCGTCATGAGTAGTTCCTGGGACCTGCGCAATGCGTGAATGGAACTGCTGACAGAAACATCAACCCAAATCCGAGTTTCGGAAAATCCGAAATCCACCCTTCGCTAGGAAGGGCAGCACAAGATAATTGCAGGAACTTGCGATTTTGGCAAGTGTTTATTGCGCAGTAAGTTCCACGGTTCCAATTAAGAGAAATCACCGCGGTACTCAGCATGGGTGACTAAGGTGCGGTAACTGGCCTTAGTTCCTCTGATACGATTGCGAGAGATGTCAGGCAGTAGCAGCAGCTCCGATCTCCGCGAGAATGGCCCATCCGGCCGTGCCGAGCGGGTGGTCGATGACCCCAACCGCCCTCCTCAAGCCGCTGAGGCTAAGTCGAACAGTGCAAGCAACTTAGAGCCAAGTCCTTTGCGCCAGGGGACGGCCGCGCGCCGCCTGCTGGCCGAGGACAACCGTGAAGAACTATTCCAGTACCTGCCTGAAACCTACAGCCTGTCGCATCGGCTGCGCCACCATGGCGCGTCGACCCTGCGTTACCTGATGCAAACCGAGGTGCATACTTACGCCTTCTCGGTGGCAGCCAATTCCCTGCTCTCGTTCTTTCCCTTCATTGTTCTGTTGCTGACCGTGATCCATCGCGTCTTCCATTCGCCGGCGATGTACAACGTCGTCCTGGAACTGCTGCGCGATTACCTGCCCAGCAACAAAGACTTCGTGATTCGCAATCTGCAATTCCTGGCGAGCGTGCGAGGCCGCGGGCAAGATTTTGTCCTTCGTCATGTTACTGATTACCTCAACCGGGATCTTCCTGCCGCTGGAGGTTGCGCTCAACAGCGTTTGGGGCTTTAAGAAGAACCGCTCTTATCTGAGGAACCTGATCGTCGCCCTCGGACTGTCGCTGGCGTGCGGATGTCTGGCGATGCTGTCGATCGCGCTGACGGCGGAGAATCTGCGGATGTTGGGCAAGTTCGTCAGCGACCAGAACCTCGGTTTCCAAGCTTTGGGATTCGTATTGATGAAGGCCTCCGCGATCCTGGCCACGATTGGAATTTACTTCCTCATTTACTGGCTGCTGCCCAACGGCAAGGTGCCCGCTCTCGCCGTGTTGCCGGCCGCGATCATCACCGGCGTCATCTCGGAAGGGGCGAAATACCTTTACATCCTCGCGCTACCCTGGCTGAACTTTCAGGAAGTCTACGGGCCGTTCTCCGTATCGGTGACGCTGATCTTCTGGGGCTTCTGGAGCGGCATGCTGCTGTTAGGCGGTGCGTATCTTTCCGCTGCCGAGCACAGCAGCCGGATCGAAGCTCGCCGCGCAACCGCAGCAGCGGAACAGTAACGGCTCCGTCGCTGCGATTGCTTCGACACAGCGGCGATGTACAATCGACGGACGCTTCGGGACTAGGCAATCCTCCCAGCTCAATCGAATGATGGCAGCGGCCGCGGCGAGCATTCGTCGCCGCCATGTGCAGCGATCGACTTCTCGTGACGATCCGTCCAACCATGACCGCACCCGATTCCAAGCCTGACGATCTCACCGTATCAAAAGCTGGTCCCAGAAATTTCCTGTTGCTCGGCGGGATCTTCGCCGTGGCTCTGGCGCTGCGAATCGGCGTGGCCTTGCGCTCGCCCAGCATCGAATGGCCCGACGAAATCTTCAATACGCTGGAGCCGGCCCACCGCCTCGCCTACGGTTACGGCGTGATCGCATGGGAGTGGCGCGACGGCATCCGGTCCTGGATATATCCCGCATTCCTGGCGGGGGTGATGCGCGCAACGGCGTGGATGGGGCCCGGCTCGCGCGGATATTTGACCGGTGTCATCGTCGTTCTTTCGCTGCTTTCGCTGACCGGTGTGTGGTTTGCGTACGCGTGGGCAAAAAGAACAACTGGCATGGCAGCGGCATGGATCGCAGCCGGAGCGGTTGCAACGTGGTATCAGTTGGTGTATTTCTCGCCTAAAGCCTTCACCGAAGTATTCGCCACCGACTTTCTTCTGCCCGGCCTTTACCTTGGGATGTACGGCGACGAGCTGCCGGAGAAGAAACGTCTGCTGCTGTCGGGAATCTGCCTGGGAATCGCGGTGTGCGTAAGGCCGCAATATGCGCCGGCCGTCGCGTTTGCCGTCCTCTGGTTCTGCCGCAAGCAATGGAAGACGCGCGCCCCCGCCCTGTTTGCCGGACTACTGCTGCCGGTGATCATCTTCGGCGTGGTCGACGCATTCACCTGGTCGTATCCCTTTCAATCGTACATACGGTATTTCCAGATCGTGATGTTGTCGGGACGCAACAATCATTATGGCGTAGAGCCCTGGTACATCTTCTTCGTCGCCTTGTGGCGAACCATGTGGCCGCTGCTCCTGCTGGCTGTGTTTGCCATCAAGCGAAATGAACTGCTGGCTTGGATAGTCGCGATCACCGTCGTCACCCATTCGGCCATCGGGCACAAAGAGTTTCGCTTCATCTATCCCGTGCTGCCGATCCTGGTCGTGATGGCGGCGATGGGCCTGGTGGAGATTGTGTCGTTCCTCAGTAAGAAGCTGTCATGGGCGCCATCTCTCAGGACGGTGACGGCCAGCGGGTTGATCTGCTGTGTCCTGATCTCCGCAGGCTTCGCTCGTACCATGCGTTGGGACAAGTCCTCCGGCGGTTTGATCGCCCTGAATAAGCTGAGTCAAGATCCGAGTGTCTGCGGAGT
Organism: uncultured Acidobacteriaceae bacterium; assembly: GCA_963805985.1. GTDB lineage: Bacteria > Acidobacteriota > Terriglobia > Terriglobales > Acidobacteriaceae > Bog-257. The sequence continues at coordinate 269,803 of CAWDWG010000001.1, forward strand.
CGGGTTTCTTGTGCTGCCGTGGACGCTCACCGGCGGTTATACCCACCTGCATCGCGACGTGCCGCTGATCCTAGTGAATCGCAATGCTCCGCTCGTTGGACAGATGTTAAACTTCAATGCCCTGGTATCGCTCGGGCCAAGAGATAACCTGCCAATGGGATTTAATTTGGACGCCTGCTGGAATGGCGTTTGTCTTTACCGCAGGCCGGGCCCGTGTCTGACATCACCGCCGGTGTATGAGGTGAACAAAATGCTCCGGGCCAACGATCAGTAGCAGAATCACCCAAGTTCGATACGCGTGCGCCGGGCGCGTTCCATCTTTGCCGCCGGATAAACTCCCAGGATCTTGACGAACTCTGCCACCTCACCGAGATGACGCAGCGCATTGCGGGCCGCCTCGTCATCGCCGCGCAGAAAGTCGACGAAGAAGACGTACTCCCAGGGATGTCCGCGCATGGGCCGCGACTCGATCTTGCTGAGGCTGATGTCGCGCAGCGCGAACACGCTTAACGCCTTGAAGAGCGCGCCCGGAACGTTCTTCAGAGAAAAGGCAATTGAGGTCTTGTTCGATCCTTTGCCGGACTTCTTCGACTTGTCGATCAGCAGAAATCGCGTGTAGTTCTGCCGATCGTCTTCGATGCCGGCCAGCAGAATGCGTCCCCCATATTGCTGGGCAGCTTGCTTCGGCGCGATGGCCGCGGCATCCTTCCAGCCTTCCGAGATCACATGGCGCAGTGCTCCCGCCGTGTCATAGAACGGAACAGCCTGCATGTTGGGATGAGAGCGAAATAGATCGCGGCACTGATCGAGCGCCACCGGATGCGAGAACACTCGCCGAACATGCTGCAGCGCCACGCCGGAAGGCGCGATGAGGTTGTGGCGAATACGAAGATGAAACTCCGCGTGGACGAAGACGTCGCGCGTGAGCAACAGGTCGAAGTGTTCGGCGACGGAGCCGGCCAGAGAGTTCTCGATAGGAATGACAGCTGCGCGGACCGAACCATTCTGCACCCGATCGAAGACCTCAGCCGAGCGAGCACATGGCACCACTGCTGCCTGTCGCAACATCCTAGTCGCAGCTTCATGACTGAAGGAACCCAGCTCTCCCTGGATCGCAACTTTCATCGGTGGGCTGAGAATATCAGAAGCTGGAAGCACTTAGCGTGAGGGTTGCCTACACCGCAACAATTGCACGGGTGATTGCGCAAGTAAAGGATCAGACAGCCAAACAACCATCCGGGCTGTAACTAGCCTCCAAGTAGGTGTGCGTCGGTAGAGCGCAGACGAATTAAGCAGCGGAGGTGACAGATGCTTTGGACAATTTTTGTAATCCTGCTGGTTCTATGGCTGCTGGGAGTGGTAACAAGCTACACGCTGGGCGGATTTATTCACATCTTGTTAGTCCTGGCAGTGGTAGCGCTGATTATCCAGCTGATCTCCGGCCGTCGAACCGTAGTATAGCGGCGTAGCTCAGTGACAGCGCCCAAGGTAGTAACAGATTAGCGAGAGACATTTTCAACTTCAACGATCGAACCCAGGGAGGTGAACTAATGGATAAGGACCGGGTAAAAGGAACAATGGATGATGCCGCCGGACGCGTAAAGCGTCAGGTCGGTGAGTGGACAGGCGACAGCGAACTCCAGGCAGAAGGCGCCAGCCAGCAGGTAAAGGGCAAGGTTGAAAATGCCTGGGGTAAGACCAAGGATGCCGTCCGCGATGCCACCGACACAGCCAAGCAGAAGGTGGACGAACACAACAACCGCAACGAGATGGAGCGCGAGCAGCGGCTCGAAGACGAGCAGCGCAAAAAAGACGTTGCTTAGCCGATAGCTGGCTCTAACCACGAAAGGCGTCCGAACCTGGACGCCTTTCGTTTTTGTGCACGGCCTGTAGAGTAATCTGCAAGTTTCCACACCTATCTGTGAAGGTAACTATTCCGGGTGGAACCAGCGTTGTCGCACTATATTCGGTGACTATAGCCGGGCCGCGAACTTTCTTGGCGGGGCCTAGGCTCGCACGGTCATAGATAGTCGCTGTAGTTCGTTTTCCATCGAACCATGCTGAGCGGACTTCCGGCTTGGAGCTCTTCTTTAATGGCGCAAAGTCGAGCTTGGCAGAAACTCTTCCAGGCTTCATGCGCGCGCGCAGGCGCAACGTCACCACTTCAACTGCCCGCTCCTGTTGGCTATAGCCATATCGAAATTGATGGAGACGATGAAACTCGGAAATCAGTTTATTGGTGAAAGCTATATTTAATTCGTAGCCTTGTCCGCGATAGCGCAGGTCGGCGCTGTAGTCGAAGTGAAGTTTCCCGTTCCATCCCTCATCATGAAAGTCCTTCTTAGCTCGCGCCTCCAGGGTGGCAAGGTGCCGGCGCAGATTCGTCACGGAGGACTTCGCGTCAAGCTCCAGCATTACGGTTCGCGAATAGTCCTTCACGATGTCGCTGGCCAGAATTCCGTACGCCGAAAGAGCACCGGGGAGAGCGGGAATGATGACTCGCGGAATTCCAAGCGCGTGCGCCAGATCGCAAGCGTGCAGACCGCCGGCTCCCCCGAAGGCAACCAGCACAAACTCTCGCGGATCGTAACCGCGCTCGACCGAGACGACGCGCAAGGCGCGCTCCATGTTGGCGTTGACCACACGAATGACGCCCTCTGCGAAACGCTCCAGCGGCAAGCGCGAGCCCTGCTGCTTGAGCCATTCGGCAGTAAGGGACCGCGTTCGCTCCAGATCCAGAACGAACGAGCCGCCTAAGAATTTGTCAGCAGGTAGGCGCCCGAGCAGCAGATTGGCATCCGTCACCGTCGGCTGCGTGCCGCGACCATAGCAGATGGGACCGGGCTCCGCGCCCGCCGATTCAGGACCGACACGCAGCGCGCCGCCGGCGTCAAAGCGCGCCAGCGAGCCGCCGCCGGCGCCGACGGTGTGAATGTCGAGCATTGGGACGCGAACCGGCAGGCCGGCAATCTCGGCTTCGTTGCTCGGCTTCGCTTCCCCATCGATCAGTGCGACATCGGTCGAGGTGCCGCCCATGTCGAAGGTGATAACCCGGTCGAATCCGCTGAGCTTCGCCATGGCAGCGGCGCCGACAACGCCGCCGGCCGGACCGGATAGAACGGTTCTGACAGGCTGACGCGCAGCCGATGCCAAAGACGCGATGCCTCCGCTGGATTGCATTACGAAAACCGGGGAAGACTTAGCCTTCGAGGAGGCGCGCTGGCGCATGCGCAGCTCGAGGCGCTGCAGGTAGGTCTGCATCACCGGCTGAAGATAGGCGTTGATGACGACGGTGCTGGCGCGTTCGTACTCGCGAAACTCGGGCAGGATGAGGTGTGACAGCGACAGCGGCAGGCCGAGTTCTTCCAGCACGCGGCCGATCGCCCGCTCTGTTTCTGGATTGGCGAAAGAAAACAGAGTTGAGACGGCGATGCTCTCGGCACCACTGGCGTGAACGTCACGAGCGAGAAGGCGAAGGTCGTCGGCCGTCGGCTTCTGCAGAATCTTGCCGTCGGGCGAGACTCGCTCCGGAACGCCGAAGCGCATGTCGCGATCAACCAGCGGAGCGATGCGCTCGAAGTTGAGGTCGTAGAGCTTGGGTCGATTCTGGCGGCCGATTTCGATGATGTCTTCGAATCCGGCGGTAGTGACGAACGCTACGCGCGCGCCTTTACGCTGCAATAAGGTGTTGGTGCCGACGGTGGTTCCGTGGAGGAGTACGACGTCTGTAGAGGCGGGGATCTGGGAGAGCGCTTCAACAATTGCCTGCGACGGGTCGGAGGGCGTGGAGAAGACTTTGGTCATCCGCAGCTTGCCGCGCTCGATCCAGACGCAGTCTGTAAACGTGCCCCCGGTATCGACAGCTACGCGGAGCGGAGGCTTTGAGAATTTGAGACGGGAGGGAGCCATAATCGCACGACAAGTGGCGTTGAAAGCGCCGATTGTAGCACGCGATTTAGGTTAACCACAGAGACACAGACCAGTTGGTCAACCTTGGGCCAGACTAGTGGGTGTTACGAAATATGACGTCGAGATATACGCAGAGCGGTTTGTGCCGTCGGCTAAGAGCCGACTCCAGAGAAATAAATTACAGCCTTGGACGCTGGCCTCAAGGCCAGCTCTACCTAGAGCCGCTTGCCCATCTGATAGGCGTCCAGCGAATGGCTGGAGTAATACTCGGGAATGGTTCGCAGAATCTCATAGCCCAGTTTGCGATAAAGGCGAATGCCGGGGTCGTTGTTGACGGCAGTCTCCAGATAAACCTCCGCGCACCCCAGCGATCGCAATCGCTCTTCGCACGCGTTCATCAGGCTGGTTGCCAGGCCGAGGCGACGCGCGTCAGGAAGGATATCGAGCGTGATAATGCGCGCGTATTTTCGCCGGATGGGATGAGCAAGGACGTAGCCGGCGATCCGTTCGCCCGCACTGGCCGCACCAGCGGCAGCTTCATCGGACATGACTTCGGCCACCAGCGTGATGGCGTTGCGCCTCGTGATGAAGCCGCTCAGATCCATCTGCGTATAGGCGATGCCGGGGGCGAAGCAGAGTTGATCGATTTGCCAGAGCTGATCGAAGTCGGCGGCGCGATAGTCGCGAATGCGAAAGGCCAATTCAGCCGGCTTGCTGAGGTTCGATGGCAAGAGACAGGTCCTACCATCATCATAGGCGGTGATGCTTCGGGGTCAAAATCAATGACAGAAGTTTCGTGTTGCGACAGAAAATGGCGCCCCCGCAGCCGCGAGGGCGCCGATTCGTGAAATGCCGGCTCAGGCGGCCTTGTGCAAGTTCTGCCGCGATTCCAAGAACAAATCGATCATGGCTTTGTTGAACTGCGGAATGTCCGACGGCTGACGGCTGCTGACCCAGTTGCGATCGCGGACGCTGGCCTCGTCGACCCAGTTGGCGCCGGCGTTCTTCAGATCGTCGGCGATGGTCTTGTAGCTGGTCATGTGACGGCCTTTCACCAGCCCGGCGGAGATCAACAGCCAGGATCCGTGGCAAATCACGGCGATCGGCTTTCCGTGGCGATCGAGGTTCTGCACGAATTCCTGCGCCTTCTTTTCTATACGCAGGGCATCGGCGTTCATCGCCCCGCCCGGGAGAAGGACGGCGTCGAATTCGCCGGGATTGGCCTGGTCGAGAGTCATGTCAACTTTGACCTTGTGCGTCTTCTTGTCGTGCTGTACCGCCTGAATCTCTCCAGACTTCGGAGCGATGACGGTCGTCTGGGCGCCTGCCTCCTGTAATGCCTTGCGAGGTTCGATCAGTTCGGCTTCTTCAAACAGGTCGGTTGCGATGATGGCGACGCGATACTTATCGAGTTTCTTTTCTGACATAAATTCCTCCTTAGAAATGCGGGTTGGATGTTGATTGAGAAATGGGGACGACAATACTTGAGATGCGGCAGGGCATCTCCGGGTGGGAAGAGTTGCTCGCAAGAATCTGCATTGAGACCGCAAACTCTGCAGGAGCTAAAGCCCAGTGGTCATCGGACCTTCATCGGCACGACTGAAGTCGTGCCCTGATACGAAGCAGGAATTGCGGCGTTTTCGATTTTCTCGATGGAAACGATGGCGATCCATTCGTTGTTGCGATTCAGGTAAGTCATGGTTCTGCCGCCGAGAATGTTCGCGGCCAACCGGGGCGAGATGTCTTCGTGATAGTCGAAGAAGCGCTCCTGGAGTCGCTTTCCGAGAAACAGATTGGAGAGGAACGGGTTCGGCGGCTCCCACTTGGTGCTGAACAGGTAGGCGGCGTCGAATTGATCGGTCGCCCGCGAGGCGAGTTCGATGTTCAGAGGGGAGAAATTGTCGATGCGCACGACGTCGAGCGGTTGCTTTCACATAACCGAGAAATGGCCGGGTGAGTTCGTCGGATGCGGGCCACGCGGTGAGGATCCGCGCGCGCGGATATCGCGTCGACAATTCGTCAGCGGCGTTCTTGTGAAGGATGACGTAGTCGCGATACAGAAGCGTGTCTTCCGGCGCGATGCGGTAAGGCGGCGGCACGAAAAGCTGTACCACAAAGCCGGCGCAGGCGATGGCAATGAAAAGTATCCACTGGCGAATTCGCCGCCACATGGTTGATACGCACACGAGAATCACCAGCGGCACAACAGGAAGCATGTAGCGGGCGAGGACGGCGCCGCCTAATACGGACTCGGCCAGCACATTCGCCAACAGAACCACCGCAAAGACCAATTGCACATTGATCGCGATTCGCGGACGAGCAGTGCCGTCGGTATTGAGCAGTGGCGGATAGAACATCGCGATGAGAGCGCCAACCGTCAGCAGGAAGAGGTTGAGATAGCCAAAGACGTGCCAGAGCCGAATCACAAGCGCGAGCAGAATCCGCAGCGGGTTAAGCGTGGCCTGCAGGTTGTAGCGGAGGTATTCAGGATTGCCGAGGTAATAGCCAGTGCGGTGATGATGGTAGGCGAGCCAGAGGAGCAGAGGCGCGAGGCAGATCAGGAACGACAGAGCATGGCGTTTCGTGGAGTAAAAGCAAAGACGCTGTTGCGCTGATGATTCCTTAGACGGTCTGCTCAAGAACGGGCTGAGCAGTTCCCAAGCGAGCAACGCCATGGGTGTGACAATTGCCGTCTCCTTGGCCAGCGGAGCGAGCGAGAAGAACACGATCGTGGCCACTGGCCGTCGCTCGACATACATGGCCAGTCCCCACAGCGTGAAGGCCGCTGCCAGCATGTCGAGGTGCGCCATGGAGCTCTGGGTGAAAAAGACGGGATAGAGCGCGGTGAGGAGCACAGTTGCGCTTGCAATCGTTGCGTTCGAGACGCTGCGCGCCAGTCGCCACAATCCCTGCAGAGCGAAGGCTGCGATCATCAACATCGCCGTTCGCGTGACTGCCGGTGTGAACGCGCTGAACTTCCACCAGAACGCCAGCCACAGCATCACCAGCGGAGGATGAGCGTTGGAGAGCGTGGTGTGCGGAATGAGCGATCCGGTGAGCAACAGATCGCGAGCGGCGGGGATGAAGTAGCCGGCTTCATCCCAGAAGTAGGGCAGGCGGAGCAGCGGCGCGTGGGTCACGAACAGGAAGGTGAAGAGTAGGGCGTAGGCGGACAAGTACTCGCGTGACGCGGCCAGTAGACGGCTTGCCTTGGTCATCCGATTATGAAACTACACCAAGTCTGCGCCCGACCGCACCACACCAGAGTTTTCATTGACCGTGGATTGGGCTCGGAATACCATCGGGAGTATGGGCAAGGCGCTCAATATTGCTGGTTATGACCGTATCACCATCGACCCAGAGCAGATGGGCGGACAGCCTTGCGTGCGCAATATGCGGCTTACGGTGCGGCGTGTTCTGGAGGTAATTGCTACCTACCCCGACCGGACAGAACTGTTTCGCGAGTATCCAGATCTGGAAGAGGAAGACATCAAACAGATTCTGGAGTTTGCCGCCGCTAACCTGTCCGATGAGGCGCTTGATTTTCGAGTGGCATGAAAGGCCTGTTGCTCGATCTAGGACTTCCCCTCTTCACCGCCAGCCTGCTGACCCAGTCCGGACATACTGTCTTACACACTGCGGAAATTGGGCTGGCAACGGCGGCAGACTCCGAGATTCTCGCCTACGCTGGAGACCACGACTTGATCGTTGTAACCCTCTACGCGGATTTCCATATGCTGCTTGCGACCGCAGGCGCAGCTTCACCGTCGGTAATTCGACTGCGGCAGCAGAGGCTGAAGGCCCACGCTGCGGCGGAGCTGATTGCGGCGATATTGGATCTAAGTCGTGACGCGCTTGAGACCGGCGCCGTGGTCTCCGCAACACGTAGTCTGGTTCGAGTGAAGCGGCTTCCTCTGCCTCGGCCACACTCTCTTCCCAGCCGATCCTAGTGCACCGGGCCGGAGCCGGGGCCGATGCGGGGATCGAGCTTGATTTCGCCGAAGGTGTTTTCGTAGTTCACCAGATTTTGTTGCAGGATGGTGTGCAGCGCCTTGGCCTGTTGCGGGCTGAGGTAAATGCCCTGAAAGTTCCGCACCTCGACCCGCGTCTCATCCTGCTGCTGTAGAGTGCCGAAGACGAGAAAGAAATCCCATACGTTGACCCGGACCTGAACGCTGTTGGCATAGCTCTCGCGGTAATCGGGAGTGGTGGTCAGTTGAATTGCCGGCGTGGGATTCGTCATGGTTTCGTTTCTCGCCTTTCGCTCTTCGCTCTTCGCTTTAACTCGTGCGACTGCAGACGGCTGGACCTCGAACAGCGAAAGTCCGAGTGTAACAAAAGCTGGCAGGTGCTTGTCAGTTGGCGAGTCAGAAAGACTCGGCGGCTCCTGTGAAGAAGCCGCCGAAGGAGAGAAGCAACTGAAGCAGAGGTTGACTAGAAGATCAGCTTGCCCTGGAACTGGATGACTCGGTTTGAAGGAGCGCCGGCGAAGAACGATCCGAAAGGACCGGTCGGAGGCACTGCCTGCAGGTTGATCTGACCGAAGCTGCCGGCACCGAGGACGTTGACCGGGTTGGCAAAGTTGGAGTGGTTGAACACGTTGTAGAAGTTGGCGCCGACTCCGAAGGCCAGCCGCTCGGTTAGCTTGAAGTTCTTGTTGATCGAGAAGTCCGAGTCGAAGAACCCGGGCCCGCGAAACTGGTTGCGCAACTGATTCGGGAAGGTCGAAAGGCCGGCGGCGCTGACGAATGCCCCGGAGTTCAGACAGCCGACCAGGTAGGCCGAGCAGCTGCCTTGTCCCAGGCCGCTGACCACCTGCGCGGGGATGAGGTTGCCGTTGAAGTTGGAGATGGGAGCAACCGTCGCCGTGCCGGCGGTCGCGCCGTCGAGCACGGTCAGCGGCAGCCCGGAGCGGACGAAGAAGTTCTGCGACATGGTCCAGCCGCCAAAGGCGCCGTTGACAAACTTGTTGCCGAACTTCCACGGAGTGTTCCAGACATACTGGGCGTTGAAGGAATTGCGGATGTCGTAATCCGCATTGCCGTAGTTAGCCCGCGGGTTGAACGGGTCATATAGATACAGGCTGCTGGTCGTGCTATAGGGCAAGGAGCCGCCGTTGGAGATTTCATCCAGAGCGTGCGCCCAGGTATAGCTGGCCGAAACGGTGAAGCCATACGTCAAGCGGCGCTGATAGCTCGCCGTCAACTGGTTGTCGTTGGAAACGCCTCCCGAATAGATCTGCTGGGCAAAGCCGAAGTTCCCGCTGTACGGAGTGCTGGGGAATCCGGCGTAAGGAGCAGCAGCATTAGGGAAGGACGCTAGTGGTTCGTGGATACCGTGGTTACCGATGTAAGCCAGAGTCATCGAGCTCTTGCTGTCCAGCTGCTGCTCGACTTGCAGACTCCACTCCTGGTATCGCGGAACGTGGAAGGTTCCCGACATGTTGCCGAAGTTCGGCGCAGAGAAGCCGGGGATGGCCGAGGACAACGATGCAAACGACGCACCGTTGGCGAAGCCGCTGCGGATTCCGTTCGCCGAAGTCAAACCGATCTGCCACGGGCTGACACCAGGAGTAACCTGGTCGGCCCAGGGTACGCCGAACTGCGTGGTGGGAACGACGCCGGGCAGGTTGGTCATAAAGGTATCGCCCAACACGGCCGGGAAAGCGTCGTAGAAGAGACCGAAGCCGCCGCGAACGACTGTCCTGTCGCTGCCGCCCGGTGACCAGGCGAAGCCAAATCGCGGCGCCCAGTCGATGCTGTCGACGTTGCTGAAGATCTGGTGCCGGCCAGCGTCAACCAACTGGTTGTAGGGTGTGGTCGGGTTGGTGCTGGTGCTGGTAAACGGCCCATTGAGAAGCGAGGAACAATCGTTCTGGCAAACGGGATTGGAATCGTGCTCCGCTCGCAGCGCGAAAGTCAGCTTCAGGCTCTTGTTGACGCGCCACTCATCCTGCGCATAGAGGCCGAGACCCCACAGCGCGACGGGCTGGCTCAGGCTCTCCGGGAAGTTCTGGAGGAACTCGCCGGCGGTGCCGTCGAAAAGCCCGGTCACCGAGGTTGGGACGGTCAGCGGGTTGGTAAGTACACCGAAGGTGTAGTCGGTGATGTCGTAACGGCGGAAGTTGGCGCCGAACTTCAGATTGTGAGCTCCCTTGGTGATCGAGAAGTCGTCCACAAACTGATACTGCGTGGCATTGCGGCCATTGGGGAAGTCGGCCATGCCGGCGAACTGCTCCGGGCCACCCAGCGGCGTGTATCCCAGAACAGCGTTCATATCGAGCTGCGTGGGGAAGGTGGCAGGAGCGTTGACCTGATCGAAGATCGCGCGGTAGTAGCTGCCGGCGTAGACGAACTGGTTGGTAGCGCTGCTGCCGAAGGTATGCGTCCACTGTCCCTGCCCGTTGTACTGCGGCTGATAGCTGAACGCGTTGAAGTTGGAGCTGATGGGATCAGCGCCCGTGGCTTGTGTGCCGTGGTCGGCGCTGACACTCCAGAAAAGGTGATCGCGATCGGACAGATTGTAGTCAATCCGGCCGGTGAGTAGCCATTCCTTGGCTGGTTCGGAAGGATTGGCGGTATAGGTGTTGAAGCACGGTGTGCCCGCGCCGAAGTTGAAGCCTGCCGCGGCGGTTCCCGCGAACTCGTTACAACCACCAGGATTGCCGGCGGGATTGTAAGCCACTCCGTTGGCATAACCGGGCGCGGCCTGATAAAGGCTGAACGCCTTGGAGTAGAGGGCGTACGATGCCGGATCGGTGGCCGCGAGGTTGGCCAGCGTCGCGGTTGCGAACTGCGTGCTGGGAACGAAAACAGTTTGCGTGGAAGGAACGATGTAGCGGATTCCCTCCCAGTCGGCGAAGAAGAACAGTTTGTCCTTCTTGATGGGACCACCGACCGAAGCGGCCCATTGATTGTTGTTGTTGAAGGGGCGCGCGGTGGAGGTCAGATTGTTCAGGTAGCTATTCGCATCCAGAGTGCTGCCGGTCCACCAGTAGTCGGCATTGCCGTGATAGGCATTGGTGCCGGACTTGGTGACATAGCTGATCTGCGCTCCTGCCTGCTGGCCATACTGCGCGCTGTACGCGTTGGTGACGACGGTCGCCTCCTGGACAGCGTTCTTGCCCAGCATCAGATTGCTCGCACCTGAGTTGTTGAGGTTGAGGTAAGGATCCATCTGGTTTTCGCCGTTCATGGTGAAGACGTTCGATGTGGCGGGAAGTCCGGACGTATTGAAGTTGCCATAGCCCATGCCGCTGTTCATGTTCACGCCGGGCGCGGTCTGGGCGATGTAGGTGAGATCGTTACCTGGATTGGGGGCGTTGGCAACCAGGTTCTGATCGAAGTTGGTGGACAGATCGGCGTTGTCAGCCTGCACCAAAGGAACGGCGGAGGTGACTTCGACGGTCTGCGAACTGGCTCCCACGGCGAGTTTCACGTCGGCGATGGTAGCCTGACCAACGTTGACGCTGGCAGTGGTTTGCGCTTTGCTGAAGCCCTGCGCGGTGGCGCCAATGGTGTAGGAGCCCGGCTGTAAGAGTGAGAAGCGGTAGGAACCGCTTGCGTTGCTGGTAGCGGTGCGGGTTGCCCCGGTAGCGTCGTTCTTGAGCGTAACCGTGGCGTTGGGCACGACCGCACCGGTAGGATCGGTGATCGTGCCCGTCAAGTCGCCGGAGACCAGCGACTGCGCCATTAAGGATGGCGCCATCACCACGGCGATTACCAGTAGAGCGAGAGCACTGGTAATCAATCTCTGCCATTTACTTTTAGCCATACTTCTCCTTCGCAGTGCACGCAGGTTTGCGCGCGCAAAGCTTGCACGTCTTTTCTTTGTCGGAATTCGCACGAAGCTGGGAGAGGACGTGCGCGTTCTTAGAAGGAGATCATGCAAGGAGCGTGCCAACATGCGAAGTGGAGATCGTCACTGCACATGAGCGATTCAAATGCCGATTCAAGGTTGAGTGTTTTGATTCGTGACAACTCGCCTACCACTTTTCGGAGATGCCGCTTTGGTTCTATACGGATTTGCGGAAGGTGGTTTTTGGAAGAGCTGCGGGCCGTGAGCTGTGAGCTATGGGCCGTGCCGAAATACCTAGTTTGTGCGGAGAAAGATGAATGCTGCGAAGCACACACACAGGAAGCGGAGTGCTTAATTAGTGGGACGAAGTAAGCTCACATTTGTTCACAGTATTTATTGGCTATCTATCTTAGACAAGCACTGTTCGACAGTGAACATGAATTGGCAGGAATTTTATAGCGACCGTACTTCTCTGCAATTCACTTAGTTCGCGTATTAGCTGCTAGATTCGCGGGTGAGTTGCTAGTGATAGTGACGAGTAGCTTGAGATATAGGTTGAACGAGTATAGCGAGGCTAGCTACAAGGCTCATGGCTCATAGCTCACGGCTCATAGAAATTACTTCGATGGCATGGTGTAGTAGCCGGTGCGGTGGCGCACTACTAGCTGGGAAGGATCGGCGTAGTCCTTTGTCGCTGGATTGATCTTGATGTCGATACGACGGAAATCGGAGTCGGCAATGCGGCGGCTGGGATAGTAGGCAATGAGATATTGCGTGCGCAATTCGTCGCTGATCTGGCGAAAAGCGGCGTCGAGTTGCCCGAGGCCGCTGGCGTAAAAATATTTGCCGCCGGTATCGCGGGAGAGGGTGATGAGGGCGTGTTCGCCACCGATGTCACGGCCGGCGCTGTTCTCGATGGGAACAATAATGATGCTGTAGAGAATGACCTCGGCCTGCTGCGCCTCGCGAATGGCATCCTGATAACTGGTCCTGCTGGCGGTGTCGCCGCCGTCGGTGATGAGGACCATGACCTTGCGGCCACGCCGGTCGAGCAGCGCGTCGGAGCCGAGATAGAGCGTGTCATAGAGCGCGGTCGCCGCGCCGCCATGGACACGGTTGATGCCGCGATCGATGGTCTTCATGTCGGCGGTAAAGGGCGTGAGCTGGTCGACGATCTCGCTGAACTGGAACAGGGAGAGGCCGTCGATAGGGCGCAGGATGGAATGAGCGAAGCGGCGAGCGGATTCCAGCTCCAGCTTGAGATCGCCGCGCGTGCTGAGACTGGTATCGACGGCGACGACGATGGAGAGCGGCAATTCCGATTCGCGATGAAAGACGGCAATCTGTTGCGGGATGCCGTCTTCGAAGAGCTGGAAGTCGTCCTGCTTGAGCGATGAGACCGGTGTGCCACCGGTGTCGGTGACGGTGGCAAAGACATTCACCAGCTTGACGTTCACTTTGAACGTCGTGGTGGGTTGATCGTCCGGAGTGGTGGATTGCTGGTCCTGTGCAGTGGGCGGGCGTGGGACGGGAGGACGCGGGACGGTATTTTGCGCCTGGAGGATGACAGATGCGGGCAGGCATGTCAGGGCGAGAACGCCGAGGGCGCGCAGGATCCGGGGATTAAGGGACATTCGTTAGAGTAAACACCGTTTCTGAGAGTTTGATGTGTGCCGCCGGCTAAAGCCGGCTCAAGTCTATAGAGTGCCCTTGACGCTGGCCTAAAGGCCAGCTCTTCCACCGGCGACCCGAAGCATCTCAAGACCTTTCAACGCTGGCCTAAAGGCCAGCTCTTCCACCGGCCGGCTGAGGCCGGCCGAGCCACGCGTTCTCAAGCTGGCGCTATTGCTGTCCGGCCCGCGGGATATCCTCGGGAAAGGGCTCGCCGTCGGCCCAGGTTGCGCCGTCTTCGAAGAACTCCTTCTTCCAGATCGGCACCGTGGTTTTCAGCGTATCGATGAGCCAGCGGCAGGCGTCGAAGGCCGCCGCGCGATGCGCCGACGCAATCGCAATATAGACGCTGGTCTCGCCGATCTGTAACCGTCCCACGCGATGGACGACGCTGACATCGCGAACCGCGAAGAGCGCCAGCGCCTGTCGGGCGAGCTCCTCCATCTTGATCAGCGCCATGCGGTCGTAAGCGGAGTACTCGAGATAGAGCGTGCGGCGGCCGCGCGAGTTGTTGCGCACGATGCCGTCGAAGATGGCTACCGCGCCGTCTTCCGGCTTCTTGATGGCCGCAAGAATTAGCGCCGTCTTGATGGGGCTGGAGGTGATGCGCGCGTGCTCGGAGATCAGCGGCGCGGGGAGATCGGCGGTCGACGGCTCACCGGCGGCCTTGCCCCCGCTGACCGGCGGGATCAGAGCCACTTCATCATTGTCGTGCAAGACGGTGTCACCGGCGGAGTACTCGTAGTTAACGGCCAGGGCGATTGAGCCACGAAAGTCGCTGAGCTTGGGAATATCGCGTTGAAGCTGGGCAAAAAGATCGGACAGGCGCGAGTTGTCGGCGAGTTGGACGGCCTGGTTGGCGCGGCCCGCGATTTCGCGCAACATGCCGAGATAGAGCACTCGCACCTGCATACCATTCAAGGATAAACCAGGGATTCACCACAGAGACACAGAGGACGGAGGGGCGATGAAATCGTGTGCGAGGTTGGTATCAGGATGCTGCGGTTGGCGGGAGCGAAAGTAGCGCCGCCATCCTGGCGGCTGGATCGCAGGCCTCTGGCCTGCGCGGACGTCGGTAGGCGAGGACGCCTGCCGGACAGCCGGCCGGGAGGCCGGCGCTACGACAACCGAAAGCCAGCTCTACTGGAGGTCCTCTCCGTGTTTCTGTGTGGTTGTGCCTCTGTGGTTAAGTCCTTGCTTCTAACGACAGTGATACGATTCCGTCATACGCTGTAAGGCAAGTCTGCGGGGGTGGAGATGGCTTCTTTGAGCCGCAGCCGTTGCGGTCGCACACTGAGCGGAACTAGATCGCGAATATCCACACAACCGAAATATCTACCGGCGTTGTCTGTATTGCTGGCGCTGCTGTTTTGTCTCGCGTTGCCGGCAGCCGCGCAGCAGGTCGATCTGAAAGTGCATCCCGCGCCGGACTTCGGCGAAGGCGTGGTGTGGCTGGACGAAGGCGCAGCTACGCCGCACCACATCGCGGATTACAAGGGCAAGGTCGTGCTCGTAGATTTCTGGGAGTACACCTGCATCAACTGCATTCGCGACTTCGGCGTGGTGAAGCGCTGGTACACCAAGTATCACCAATATGGCTTTGAGGTGATCGGCGTGCACTACGGCGAATTCGATATCGGCTTCGACATAAACAACGTGCGCGAGGGCGCGCAGCGCTTCAAACTGCCGTGGCCGGTGGTGGCCGATCAGAAGGGCACGACGTGGAAGGCGTATCAAGCGGACGGCTGGCCGGAGCGGTTTCTCATCGATCCGCAGGGGCAGATCGTGATGAAGGTCTTCGGCGAGGGCAACAACGTGCAGATGGAGACGAAGATTCGCGAGCTGCTGGCCGTCGCACATCCCGAGGTCCTGAAGATTCCGCTCGATCCTCCCGAGGACGAGTTCGACGCAAAGTGCGGCAACACGACGCAGGAGACTTACGTCGGGGAGATCCACGGGCGCGGATCGGTTGAGAACATGAATGGGCATCACGCCGGTGACACTGCCGAGTTCACGCCACCGCATTCACCGGCCGATGGCGGCGTGGAGCTGGTGGGCAAGTGGAAGGTCGAAAAGGACGGCATGACGTCTCAGGCAGCGGGCGCGAACGCCGAGGTGCGATATCACGCGCGATCGTTGTATGCGGTGATGAGCCTGAGCGGGCCGAAGAAGCTGAAGGTATATCTGGTGGAGGACGGCGGGCCGTTTTCCAAGGACGATGCCGGCGCGGATGTGAAGTTCGACGGCAAGGGCGCGTATGTGGAGGTGACCGAGGGTCGCATGTATTACCTGGTGCGGAGTCCGCGGTTCACGGCGCATTTGATTTCGCTGGAGCCGGAGGGGCCGGGGCTGACGCTGCACTCGTTCACCTACGGGAATAATTGCCAGCTGTTGGATACAGGGCAGGCGGGTGGGCAGTAGCTGTGAGTTGTGAGCCGTGGGCTTTGGGCTAAATGAGCACAAAGTTTTCCCGGCGCGCGCAGGCGGGCGAGGACGCCCGCCTTACAGCCGGCCGGAGGCCGGCGCTACAAGAGGCCGGCGCTACTTGACGCCGCGCTACCAATGGCCTGCGCTACCGTTAGCCTTGCGGCGGAGGCGTAGTCTGCGGCGGCGTGTTTTGCGGAGGAGCACTCGGCTGCGCTGCTGGCGGAGTCGTCTGCTGATTCGACGGCGTCGAGTTTTGCGGCGGACGCAGAATGTTCTGCACATCGGCCGGCACTACGCCGGGCACCGCCGGCGCATGCTGCACCTTGCCGGATTCGGCGTCGCCGATACTGATGCCCAGGCGGGTAAGCGTCTCGCCGGTGTAGTAGTCAAGCAGCACCTTTGCCTTCTCGTAATTGGCGGCCGAGTTGAGCACGTTCGACTCCGCCTGCGTCAGATTGCTGGAAGCCTGCAGCACCAGCGTGGGCGTCGATGCGCCGTAGCTGAACTTCTTCTGCTCGGCGTCGAGATTCTCCTTCGCATAATCGCGCGCCGCGATCGCAGCCTTCAGTGCGGCGTAGTTGTTCTGCAATCCGAATTGCGCCTGCCGCACCTGCGTGGTGATGTTATTTTCCAGCTGTTGCAATAAGACCTGCTGCTGCCGGTACTCGATCTCCGAGCGCACCTGATTGGCCTGCGCGGCGCGGTTGCGAAGCGGAATCGTGAGATTCACTCCGATGCCTTTGTCCGGGCCAGTGCTGTTGAACAGATTGGAAAACGCCGAGCCGTAGCTGGTGGGAACTAATCCCGGCTGATAACACTCGCCGAAGATGTTCACTTGCGGGCAGGTAGGAATCGCGGGGTTCTGCGGTCCCGCCAGCCCTGAAGCGCCATAGAACGCGAAAAGATCCAGCGTCGGCAGCAGCGCATTGCGCACCGACTTGCGCGTGATCTCGTAGTTGGTGAGCTGAATACGCGCCGTCGCAATCTCCGGACGCGCCTGCAACGCCTCCTGAATCAGGTCCTCCACCGGCCGTACTTCGTACTGCTCACTCGGCTTCAGGGTATCGGTGGGGATCACCGGCGCCGTCGCCAGCAGCGGGTCCTGGATGTTCTTGGTGATGGCGTTCTTGATCAGCAGCTGTTGCAACTGAAGATTGGTCTGCGCCATGATGAGGTTCTGCTTGGCGTTCTCCACTCCACTTTGCGCCTGGACTAGTGTGATCGGCGCCATGGTCCCGATCCGCACTTGCTCCTGATCGTCGGACAGCGTTTTGTTGGCCAACAGCAGCTGCCGCTCGTTGACTTTGACCGCTTCGTACGCCGTCACCAGGTCCCAGTAGATGTTTTCCACCTGCGAAACCGTGGTCATGATCTGCTGGCGGAAAACTACGTCGGCAATCTCGCGATTATTACGCGCAATACGAATCCAGCGCAGGTTGGGATCGAAGCCGAAGCCCTGCAGCAGGTGTTGCCGCAGCTGGAAACGGAACTGCGGAGTCAGGGTCGGGTTCACCAGATTGAAGGCGTTGTTGCTGGTGTAATAGCTGTTGTCGAAGGTCAGGCTCATCAGCGTGCCCGTGGAAAAACCCTGCGTATATCCAAAGTTGTAGGTGTTGGTATTTTGCGTCAGGGTGGGCACGCCGACAAATGCCGAGCTGGTCTGAGGAATCGCGGCGCGTTCCCCTTGTATCGTCCCCGTGATGGAGGGATCGAAGTTATCGATGGGCGGCCCGAATCCGAGAGTAGAACTGACAATGCCGGCAGCGCCGGCGCCGGCGCCGCCCACGCCAATCTCGGTGCCGCCTGCGCCTGTGCCAGTGGCTCCGGTGGCGGAGCTGCCCGTGCCCCCGGCTGAAACCGCTCCCAGTTGGCCGCCTTGTGTACCTTGCGCCAGGCCGTTCGCCACGCCGCGTGCCGCTTGTCCGGAACTGGTCAACAACAGATCGGTATCGGCGACCGATAGGTTATAGCGCTGCAGCGTGATGTCGAGATTGTTCTCCAGCGCCATGGCGACGGCATCGTTGATCGACAAGTACATTTGGCCGTCGTGAAACAGCGTGTCGGTCATGGAGGAGTTGACCAGGTTCGGCTGCGGCACGTGGCGCACCGTGTAGGGCGCGATGAAGTTGGGAAATCCGGAGAAAGGCTTGGCATAATTCTGGTCTCCGGAATACAGGTGCGCAGCATTATGCTGCGGCGCCGGCGCCTGGGGCAGCGGGGTCAACGGCGGCATCGGAATTTTTTCCTGCGGCATGGTCGACTGGGCGGGCGTGGATGGCTGCGCGTCGGCGGGCTCCGAAGCTTGCGGAGCGCTGGGCTGTGCTGCCGGAGTCGCCGGCTCTGAGCTTTGCGGTGTCGTATCCTGCGCCCAACACGAGATGGCCAGCAGACCCGCTAATCCCAGCCAGAGAGTCTTGCGCGCCGTCAACCTTGCAAAATGAAAAACGAACATTGCCTGTCTCCTGGAACTGACGCTCAGTTCGATATGACTACTGCAATTGTTGCGTGTAATGCCTGTGTGTAATACGCACGAAGGTGCCCAAAGGTTCAAAGACCCCGGGAACCTGAATTCCAAGTGAATCTCTGATTCTAGAGCAGTTGGGGAATTGGCGTGTGGGAATGAGTAGCGCCGCCATCTTGGCGGCTGGATCGCGGGCCTCTGGCCTGCGGAGGAGTTGGCAGGCGGGGACGCCTGCCCGACAGCCGGCCGGAGGCCGGCGCTACAGACAAGAACAACGGGGGCCAGCTACGTCACGGATGGGGATTCGTTGGCAGCTTACGCTTCTCGGGCGGCGTCTGCTCCAGACTCTTGCTCACCTCATCCGCGACGATTTTGTTTCCCCCGGCACTCAAATGGATGTCGCCGAAGAAATAGTCTTTCAGGTACCAGCATCCCGGTGCTGACTTGGGACACTGCTCCTTCACCGCAAAGAACTCCGGAAACGCGGTGACGAAGCGCTTGCACTTGCCTTCGCACCAATCGCGCCAGATCTGAACTTCGCGCGAGTCGACGTTGTCGTAGATCAGCGTCGCCGGCCACGGATAGACCACGACGCTGATGGGAATATTGCGCTTCGCCAGGTCCTGGTAGAGCTCGTCCATCTTGCGCTTCTCTTTGGCGATGCCGCCCTCGACGCCGAGCGGCGCGAAGCCTTCCTCGAACGGCTTGTCCTCGACGACCTTGCGGTAGGTCCAGCCCGAGCGCTCCAGATCGAAGACATTGCCGTTGAAGCCGTGATCGAGATGATAGAAACCGAAGCGCACCCACACGTGCTCGGCCAGCTCCCAGAGATAGTTGGTCAGCACCAGATATTTGCTGGCGAAATTGCGCAGGTCCGAATACCACGTCTGATAATGAAGCTGTTCCCTGGCCAGCGCGACTGCGCCTGAATCGTCGATGTCGTGTACCAGCGCGGCTTCGTCCTGTACGTCGGAGATGTCGATGAAGACGATCGCCTCGTCGAACTGCAATCCCTTGTCGAGGGCGATGCGCGCGGTGTTGAGGTAATTCGATGGCGAATATCCGCCCACGCCGCCGTTGAGAATCTCGTATTGCGGAAACTGCTTCGCGATTCGTCCGACGAAGCTCGTATTCCATGGCCCCATCGACTCGGTAAACGAATCGCCCAGCATCAAGAATGCGCGGCCGCGGATCGGTGAGCGGCACTTCGCGAACCATTTCATCACGAAAGCCCATGCTGTTGACGTTGAGCTGATAGCGCTCGCGTCCCCAAGCTCGCGTGCACGAGCAGTTCGGCTGCAACGCCAGCACGCGCAGACGGTCGCGGCCCAGGCAGCCGAAGATCTCCGCCGGCGTCGGCACCGACGAGCGGCGCGAGAAATGGCTGTAGGCCGCGTCGAGCAAGAGAAAGAAGATCAGGCACAAGAACAGTGCGAAAAAGAGCAGCAGAAGTTTCTGCCCCAGACCGATAGGCGGCGGCGCCCCCCCCGCTTCTTTGGATTCAGCCGGAATCATTTTCAAAAAAAGTCCCTGCCGCGAGAAAGATGAATGTCGTCCCAATACACCGTGCCATCGCCCGGCCCGCGCGCCAGGTTGATGCGAATCGCGCCCTCGCGTCCCACCACGAATGATCGTGACACTTGCCGCCATCCGGGACCGGTCTGTATTACCGACGTCGACGTGCTTACACCGTCCGTTGGGTTGAAGATGATGAGTTCAGCGTTGACCGGCTCGCCCGGCGTGCCCGACACCCACGCGAATAGTGTGTACCATGCGCCCGGCTCAAGCCCGTTGACGTCCTGATACGCGGTGCCTGCTCCGGTCATCGCCAGGCTGTAGGAACCGCTGTGCGCCGTCACGGTGCTGATCGCGGTCCTGGCGCCGTTCGTTGACCACGGCGCAGTCGTTCCGTCCTCGAGGCCGGGATTGGCGACGCCGTTCTCCGCGCGCTGCTCCGATGTCATCAGCACCGGGCTGAGCCCAAAGTCGGTCTTGGCCGAGCACAGGATGAAGTTGTCGAGGTCGTGGCATTTCCCCGCTCCCGTTGGACCCTGCGCGATCGCTGCCGCAACTTCCGGCATGACGACGTAGGCCGTGTCCGCCGCGAGACCGTTCTTCTCAACCTGCTCGACCGCCTGCGTGCAATGGAAATCCTGCGCGACGCCGGTGTAGCGCGCCGACTGGTAGCTGTTGATCCGCATCTTCTGTTCGGCCGCGAGGAAGCCGAAGATGCGATATCCCTCAATGCCGCCGGGCGAGGCCGCGTGCTCGCACTGCCACGCCGGCAGCACGATCAGGTTCTGATGCTGTGCACCGAGTTGCGACCAGATCGCCGACTTCAGCGGCGAAGGATGATCGTCGCTGATGGTCATGCGCACCCACTGCCGCAGCGCAGCCGTGTCGGCGAATTGCAGCATCAGCATCGCCGCAATCAGCAAGATCGCCCACGCTCTGCGCAAGACGAAAAACGGCGCGGCCAGAATCGCCGCCAGGATCGCGTAGTAGGGCGCCCAGAACAGACGGCCGGTCGCGCGCAGCGGCGCAAACAGCGGAGTGAGCTTGCCGGCAGGATCGATGTCGATCAGGGTTCGTCCGCCGAGCGTGATCTTGGTCGACAGAGCGAGCAGCGTCAGCAGGAGACAACAACCGGCGAGCGGCACGAACCAGCGCCTGTCCGGCTTGGGCAATTTGTTCTTGCGGAGGATCGCGGCGACGATCGCGATCGCCGCGATGATCAGCACGCCCGCGCCGAGATAGTTGTAGCCCTCGTACTGGCCGGCGCTCGCGCTGTGCAGCCGGGGGAAGATGATCGAGGTGAAGGTCCGCGGATCGAACGGGGCGAGCAGGTTCAGCGAGAGATCGCGATATCCGCCGCTGCCGTAGCCTTTGCCGCCGCTGATCACCAGACCGAGCGAGTACGCGACAACGAAGCCAATCCCGATCAGCATCGCGACTACGCCGGCAGACTTCGCCGCGCCCAGCCGCTTCTGCCAGAACAAACTTGCGACGCAGGCAATCAGCAGCAGTAGAACTTCAAACGCGAGATACGGATTCGTGCCGGTTGCGATCGCGGTCAGAATCGCTGCCGAGATCACAAAGCGCCGCACTGCGTTCGGCGACGACTGCTGCGCCCGCGCGAAGACATACAGCGACGCCACCAGCAGCCACTGATTGCTGAGCGAGTAATGCCCCCAGAAGCGATAGTTGAGCGGCGGCGCCAGCAGAAAGAAGCCGGCGCCCAGCGCCGCGGCGAGAGTGGTCAACAGCGAGCGCTCGGCATCAGGGCCGGCCCGCGCCATCATCATCCGCAACAGCCGAAACGCGAAGAAGAACTGCAGCGTGCAGCACAGAATCACTTCCAGCCCGAAATATTGGGCCGGTTCCGGCAACAGGAACGACACCGGCTTTAGCGCCAGGGCCATCAGCGGATTCAAATCCAGCAGCGCTACCGACTCGCCCTCGGGATAGCCAAGGCGGTCGGTGTAGGTCAGCGGCCAATGCAGATGCGGGTCCTGGCGGTAGAGCTCCCATCCGATGTAGTGGTACGCCGGGTCGAAGGCGATCCAGTTCACATTGCGCGGATTCAGCGGCCGCGGGCCCATCACCAGCAGCGCGTAGGCCAGCCCGGCCAGCAGCGCGATGGCCAGATCGAACCAGAGGGACCGATACCAGGCTGACGAGCTCAGGCTTAGGACTGGCTCTGGGACGTTGGCATCGCTCGACGGGCCGGCAGTTGGGGACATTTGCGTCTTCATGGGCAGCGAAGCGGCGAGACCGAGGACAGGGTTTGTGGGAGAGAAGACACTTCCGGCGAAACGAGCGTAACACAACCGGGGCGGCGTTCGCAGCGGCTTGCGGCGGAGGTTGGGGTCGACAGGTGATCGGCAGGCGAGGACGCCTGCCGTACAGCCGGCCGGAGGCGGCTGCTACTTGCCGGACGGGAGGCGAGCGCTGCGTTTCATTTTGCGCACTCAGTCAGGTGCACTGTGTTACGAAGTTTTAAAACTCTACGACTTAGGGTGTAGCGCACCGCCCTTTTCCACAGCGTTATGCACATTTCTGTTGAAAAACGCATCACAGCGTTGCGAAACGCAGCGTTGCGCGGCCGCCTCAGCGTCTCAATGAGATATTTCGCTGCGATACAATGACGACTTCTCCAGGGACGGTGGCATGGGCAGGAATTCTTCAGTCAAGCAATCTGCAAAGAAAACTTCAACCGACACGACGGCGGCTTCGGCATCGCCGGCAAAGGCGGACAACAACGGATCTTCGCCGTCGAACGGCGACACGCTGCGCAATCTGTACGCTTCATTGCTGCGCTGCCGGATGACGGAGGAGAGGGTTGCGCGGTCGCCGGAGTTGGGCGCGAAGTATCACTTCGCGGCCGGCGGTGAAGCGGTTGCCGTGGCGGCGGCAGCGGCCCTGACGGCGGGCGACACGATTGCCGCCTCGCCGCGCGATCTGGCGGCGCTGGTTGCAGCCGGGACGCCGTCGCGTGCGTTGCAAGGGAGAGCCGACCTTTGTGGCTGCGATCGAGCCGCGCTGCTGAGCTTCACTTCCCTTTCCGACGATCCGTTCCATGCCGGGACCGGGATCGCGCTGGCGCACAAGCTGGAGAAGAAGCAGCGCGTGGTGGTGGCGCTGGGAATTCAGGAGGCGGCGCTCGACGGTGCGCGCGAGGCACTGAAGCTTGCCGGATCGGGGAAGCTGCCCGTGGTTTATGTGATCAAGAACGGCGGCGACGACGCGGCTTATGCTCCGCTTCTGAAGGCGGTGAGCCTGCTGGCGCGCTCGGGAGGATTTCCGGGCGTGATTGTTGATGGCCAGGATGTGGTCGCGGTGTGGCGGGTGGCGCAGGAGTCGGTGCATCGGGCGCGCAACGGCGGAGGGCCGACGCTGATTGACTGCCGCATGGACGCAGCGCGCGATCCGCTGGCGCACATGGAGCATTATTTGCGGAAGCGGAATTTGTGGGATGAGGCGTGGCGGGAAAAAGTGGAAGTAAAGGTCCGAGGGGAAATGGAAGGCGGAAAGAAAGGCGTGTAGATCGCTGTGAGTTGGAAGAAGATGCTATTCAGAGGCTACACGCTGTACGCAGCGATCGGGTTTGTCGTCCTCATTCCCGTCGTGACGTATCACACGGTCTCGGCAGGGCTGCCCAAGAAGATCCTCTTAATCGTTATCCCCGCGTACATTCTCATGCCGTGGTCGTTCTTCTCTGTTTTCAAAGCGCTCAAACCTAAATAGGCGGCCCTGTCGGGTGGAGCACCGCTTCAGCGGTGCAGATAGTCGTTGGCAAATGGATCCGGCTTTAGCCGCTGAGGCAACCACTAAGCATTACCTCATGCGCTAAAGCGCGGATCCATCAGTTGCAGTTTTCCAGGCACGCCTGAAGGCGTGCTCCACCCATTACCAATCGCGATCGAACTTGCCCGGCTACAGCTTCTCGTAGAACTCGCAGACCGAGCACGAGATGTACATTCCGCCGGGGATGTCACGCTCGCGGTCCTTGATGCGCTTGGCCACGCGCGTGGGCTTGCCGCACTTGGGGCAGTCGGTGCTCTTGGTGGTATCGATTTGCTTCTTGCGATCTGCGGTCTTGGCGATTTTCATTCTCTTCTCCTGACAGATTTCTCCCGCAGACGGCTGCGGTCGGGTGTCTACATGGGCTGAAGTATGTCGTGAGATCGAAGCGGAGGGGGCGGCTGCGCGCTGCACATGTCTCCGGCCCACGCTCATCAGAGCGGCTTCGACTGCAGGTGGCACGTATGCGTGCCTTCGTTACTCGCCTGGTAGCAAGGTTATTTTACATGATGGGAAGGCCGTTCGCGGCGCAGGATAGTCGAATCGTTGCTCCAGACAATTTGCCTGCGCGCTCGGCCGCATTGGCAGCTCCTCCCGGTATACTGCGTCGCATGAGCACTCCCGATCCCGCGCAGGAACGCCAACGTCTCGCCGAACTCTACGCCTCCATGGCGGACGGCGAATTGGACGCCATCGCGCAAGACTCCGCTGACCTGACTGACATCGCGCGGCAGGCGCTCACGGAAGAACGCAATCGCCGCCACATCGCTCCTCCCATCGACGAAAGCGCTCCGCCGCCGGACGAGCATGTCGGCTGGGAAGACCTGGTCATCGTCAAGCAATTTCGCGATCTGCCCGAAGCTCTGCTGGCCAAAGGCTCGCTCGAGTCCGCCGGCATCGAGTGCTTCTTCGGCGACGACAACATGGTTCGCATGGACTGGTTCATCTCCAACCTGGTGGGCGGCGTCAAGCTTTGCGTTCGCCCCGAAGATGCCGACGCCGCCGTCGAGTTGCTGGATCAACCGATTCCCGCCGACTTCGACGTCGAGGGCGTCGGCCCCTTTCAGCAGCCTGCCTGTCCGGAGTGCCACTCGCTCGACGTTTCCTACGAGACCCTGCACAAGCCGGTGGCATATGCCTCCGCATGGATCGGCGTGCCCCTCCCTGTCCCGCGCACACGCTGGAAGTGTCAGGCCTGCCACGCCGAATGGCAGGACGAAGCCGAAGCCGGCAAATGAGGTGATTGTTTTATTTGTCGCAATAACTGTGGGTGGGGTGGAGCACGCCTTCACAGTCTGCGGAAAAACCGTCTGCGCCGGTTTTCTGTCGTCGGCTGAAGGCCGACTCAGGAAAGAAAATAAGCGGGCTTGTTGGCACGACTAAAGTCGTGCCCTGTTACGAACCGCTCGCGGGACGGCTTTTTCAGCAGGCTGTTCAGGCGTGCATTAGCGCTCAATTTATATGGCTGCGCTTTAGCGCCTGAGGTAAATGTCTTTATTACCTCAGCGGCTAAAGCCGAGCTCAATAACGAACGCCTCACCTGCACCGCTCAAGCGGTGCTCCACCCAAGTCCGTTGAAACTCCGATCGGCTTGGCTGCGTATCTTCCCGCATGTTCGATGGACTTTGGCTCGGCGAACTCCTATTGCCTTCCCATACAAGCTGTGCCATTATCCCCATTGGTAAGCAATATGAATAGCCTTTTGCGACGAACGTCCCTCCTCGCCGCCCTGCTTTTGATTTGCGCTTCCCTCTCCGCCCAAACCGTGAAGCGCCTCGACGGCACCACGATCTCTGCCGCCGAGATAGACTCGACCGTCACTCACCTGATGCAGGCCGCCGAAGTCCCCGGCGTCGGCATCGCGATCTTCAACGACAACAAGATTGCTTACCTCAAGACCTACGGCGTTCGCGATAAAGAGAAGAACCTGCCGCTCACGCCCGACTCGCTGATGACCGCCGCGTCGCTCACCAAAGCGGCGTTCGCGACCATGGTGGTCGAGTTGGTCCGGCAGGGCGTCGTCGATCTCGACAAGCCGGTCTACCAATACCTGCCCAAGCCGCTGCCGGACTACCCTTTCTATCGCGATCTCGCCGGCGACGATCGCTACAAACTGATCACGCTGCGCATGTGTCTGGACCACACCACCGGCTTCCCCAACCTGCGCGCCTTCACCGACGATCACAAGCTCAGCATCAACTTCACGCCCGGCTCGCGCTTCGCCTACTCGGGCGAAGGCATTCTGCTGGCGCAGTTCGTGGTCGAGACGGTGACGAAGAAGTCCGCAAACGAGCTGATGCGCGAGCACATCTTCACGCCCGATGGCATGACCCGCACCAGCATGGTCTGGGAGGAGCGCTTCGAGAGCGACTTCGCCAACGGCTACGACGAGTACGGCCGCTCGCTCGGTCCCGAGCGTCGCCAGACCGCCGAAGCCGCCGGCTCCATGCAGACCACGCTGCGCGACTACGCAAGCTTCCTGCAGGCGATCCTCGACGGCCACAATCCCGACGCGAAGCATCGCGAGTTGATGCTCACGCCAGAGGTCCAGATCTACGAGAAGCACGAGTTCCCGTCGCTCAACACCGAGACCACCGACGCCAATCGCGCCATCAAGCTCAGCTACGGGCTGGGCTGGGGACTGTACTTCACGCCGCACGACCGCGCCTTCTTCAAGGAAGGCCACGACGAGGGCTGGCGCCACTATGCCGTTTGCTTCGAGAAATCGGGCACGGGAATCCTGATCATGACCAACAGCTCCAACGGCGAAGGCATCTACAAAGCGCTGCTGGAGACGCTGCTGCGCGACACCTGGACGCCGATCGAATGGGAAGGCTTTACGCCTTACGATCAGCTGCCGCCGCGTCCGCCGCTCCCGCAGCACAAAGAAGTCGCGGTCGATCCCAAAGTGCTGGAGAAGTACGTCGGCCGTTACCGCTTCTCGCCGGAGGTCGTGCTGACCATCACGCGAGCGGGCAACACGCTCTTCGTGCAGGAGAACGACGAGCCGAAGCAGGAACTCGGCGCCGAAGGTGAGCGGCAGTTCTTTTCGAAGACTGCTGACGACGAGTACAGCTTCGAGCTCGACGGCTCCGGCCGCGTGACGACGATGACCCTGCACACCGGCGGCAAAGACCTGCCGATGAAGCGGGAGCCGTGATCTACGGCGGGGGAAGCGGCGGGCTCTAGCCCATCAAACGGAAGCGCAGGCTGTGAAGGCGGCTCCGCCCGAGGCCACGAAGGCCAGTCTTGTACCGCCCCTGAAGGGGCTCGGGATTCGTACCCGCTTCCGCGCTGGGCTACTTACTTGCGGCCTACGGGCTCCGGCCCACTCATTCGAAAAGCGCGAACGAGTGGGGCTCCGCAGGGACGGCGACTGGTTCTGAGTAGCGCTGCCCTCTGGGCGGCTGGATCGCAGGCCTCTGGCCGGCGCAAAGTTTTGGCAGGCGAGGACGCCTGCCCGACTGCCGGCCGGGAGGCCGGCGCTACAAGATCAAAGGCACCTAGCCGGGGGCCCGGCGCTGCCGAATGAGTGGGGCGCCCGCGATCTGCACATTCATTTGCGGGGAGCGGGATTTAAGATTCGGAACGACTCCACGATCCGGGTCACAACCGGAGGTCTTAGAGTGTCTACCGGCCAGCTCGCCGCGACGGTGTAGAGGGTTCCGTTCTCACAGAAAAACCGGCCGTAGATTTCGTCCCCTTGCGAGCCCTTGTGTTCACATTCGAAGCCGGCGTGACCACCCTGCGAAATATCTTTCAGTGAGGATGGACCCCAGCGAGCACGCATACCCTGCTTCCACGAAGCCAGTTGCGCAGGGCAATCCTCGACGTCGCCGGCCGCCGATAGATTTATGACGACATCGCTCGACGGATGGAGCGTGTATTGCGTGTTGGGATGATCGGGGTCCTTCCAGGCGCTGGGTGGCGAGGGCAAAGTTATCGCAAAGCCGTCGCTGGGGTAGACGTATTCCTTCCATGCAGGCGTGCTGCGTTGTGCCGCCAGCAGAGCGCTGAGCATGAGGATCAGCGCGGAGAATGACGCGACTTTAGTTTTCATCTGTGGTCAACTCTTCCGGCTTCGCGGGCTTCTTTGTCGGCGCTGCGGCACCCGGTTGCTCGCAACAGATGGATGTTGTGACAGTGCGGCAAAGACCTTGCCGGGAAATCGCAGCTACGGCGTGATCTCCCATACCACCCCGCAGCCGCCGAAGCATTCCGTCATGTTGCCGCCCGTAGCGGCGGTGCCGTAGAGATTGCCCTGGGCGTCGATGCTGACGCCGCCGATCGGCTGAGCGCCGTTGCTTGCGTTGAAGTCGAAAGCGGTGAAGGTCCATCCTCCATCTGTGGGCGTCAACTTGAAGACCTCACCGTTTCCGTTGTCCGCCAAGCTGGAGGTCCCATAGAAATTGCCGGCGGCATCAAGCGTCAACCCGGCGTACGGCCCGGTATCGGCTAACCCTCCCCCAAACGAATGCAACAGCGTGAAGACCCAGCTACCGTTGGCGGGGGAGAGCTCCCAAATCGTTCCGTTGCCGCCTGATCCGTCAACCGCCGTCGTACCGTAGAGATTGCCCTGGCCGTCAAAAGCAACGCCTCCAATCGGCAATCCACCATCATTTCCCCCAGTAAAGTTGTAGATGCTAGTCTCGTTCCAGCCTGAGCCGGAGGGAGACAGTTCGTAAACGTTGCCGTAGTTGATACCTCCATAGAATGTGGTGCCATAAAGATTACCGGCGCTGTCGAAGGTGACGCCGCTCTGCGGGCCGCAACCGTCGTTCGTTCCATTGAAGCTGTACAGCACCGTTTCCGTCCAACTGTTGCCAGAGCGTGTCAGCTTGAAGACCGTACCGCAGCCGGCGCCGCCGCCGAGACGAGCAGTGCCGTAGATGTTACCCGCCGAATCGAAAACAAGATTGCCATAGGCAGGGCGAGCGCCATCGCTGCCTCCGGTGAAGCTGTAGATATTGGTAAGCGTCCACGGGCAGGAGATGGTTGGGCAGAAGTTGGCCGGCGGCCGCAGATTATAAATCGCGCCCATGCCGTTGGCTCCGCCCGTAGAGCCGGTACCATAGAGCGTGCCGTCCGGGCCAAAAACCACGCCCGACATCACCTCCGTCGGATCATTCGGATGATTGAAGACGTAGAGGGTATCCAGTATCCAGCCGCTTCCCTTGTGGGAAAGTTTGTACACGGTGCCCGCTTCGGGGTATCCGTAGGTCGTACCGTAAAGATTCCCGCCATGGTCCAGAGTCACGCCGCCATAAGGCTGCGCTCCGCCGTTGCCGTTGGTGAACGCGTGCAGGACGGTGATGGTCTGCGCATGCGCCGTGGCAACAAGGGTAAGAAGTGCGAAGCGAGAGACAAATGCGATGAAGGTTGCGGCTCTGGCTCGTAGGTTGATGGCGAAAATCGAAGCTGCGATGGGCTGGGACACGCTGATTCTCCGGTGATTCGTCGGGCATACGCTAACAAGACCGCGTTCTCATTGGCAACTTAATTTTGCATTACGGCGTACTTCGCTGGCGGGAAACAGCTTAGAGCTACCCAGCGCTGAGGCGCTGGCCTATCATCTTTCGCGTCCCTGGCGCCCGATTTTCGACATGCTAGCCCGGATGTCCCCGGCTAACGGCGCATTCATCCCATCCAAGCGAAAGCTCCCACTCAAGCAAAGGAGGCCTGAGCAGGGCACCCGTATTGCTATTTTGGCGTCAGTCAGCTCTTCCGGCTGCGGGCGACGGCTTCGCGGGCTTCTTTGTCGGCGGTTTTGCGGCGCTCGGTTTCGCGCTTATCCCAGTTTTGCTTGCCCTTGGCGAGAGCTATCTCCACCTTCACGCGGCCGTTCTTGAAATAGAGGCGGGTGGGGATCAGCGTCAGGCCTTTCTGCTGCGTCTTGCCGATGAGCTTGTTGAGCTCGGTGCGATGGACGAGCAGCTTGCGGGTGCGCAGCGGCTCGTGGTTAAAGATGTTGCCATGCTCGTAAGGGCCGATGTGGGCGTTGATGAGCCAGAGCTCGCCGTCCTTGACCAGGCCGTAGGCGTCCTTGAGATTGGCGCGGCCGTTGCGCACCGACTTGACCTCGGTGCCGCGCAGGGCGATGCCGGCCTCAAATTTTTCCTGCAGGAAATAGTTGTGCGAGGCGGCGCGGTTCTGGGAAGCGTCACGATCGCCGCTGGCGACGGGATCGCGGCGGCCGGGCTTCTTGGCGGGAGCGGGTTGGACGGGACGAGGCATAACGGGCGATTAGTCAGTGTAGACGGTTTGGGAGCGGGGGAGTAGCGCCGGCGTCCTCGCCGGCTGTCGGGCAGGCGTCCTCGCCTGACCAACATTCGCGTCGTGTGCGCCAAGCATCCGCGGGCCGGAGGCCCGCGATCCAGCCGCCAAGATGGCGGCGCTACGTGATCAGAGTGTGGCTTACTGCACGGTCAGGACGATGGTTTGGCTGGTCACCTTCTGGCCGGTGGCGCTGTTGGTGGTGGTGGCGGTGATATTGGTGGTGCCCGGGGCCACACTGGTTGCCAAGCCGCTGCCGCTGGTGAGGCCGGTGCTGATGCTCGCCACCTGAGTGTTCGACGAAGTCCAATTTACCGCATTGGTCACGTCGTTGTTGGCACTGCCATTGGCGTAGGCATAGAACTGCAACGTGTTCGGAGCGCCGGAGATGGTCGCGGTGGTTTGGTTCGTCGTGCTGCCTTGAGTCGTGTTGATGACCAGACTGGTAATGTTGGCTACCGTCACCGTAACGGTGGCCGTCCCGCTGACACCCTGGGCCGTGGCAGTGATGGTCGCCGAGCCGATGGCAACTCCCGTCACCGAACCGCCGGGTGAAGTGACGGTAGCGATGGTGGTGTCGGAACTGGTCCAGCCCACCGAATCTCCCGAGAGCTGATTCTGCGTGCCATCGGAATAGGTGGCATATGCCAATAGCGGCGTGTTCTGGCCCACCCCGAGGGTGGCCGCCGCGGGCGTGACATATACGGAACTGATCGTCGGCTTGACGAAGAAGCCGCTGCACGATGCGAGGAATGGGGACAGGGCCAGGCCTGCGGCTACGGTCAGCGCCAGACGACGGCGCAGCGGCCGAGGCTCGCTCGAGTCAACCAAAGGACTTCCTGTTCCCGCAGAATCCATTTCTCTCCCGGCGCGGCGCAACTGAAATGCAGCCGAAAATGTCAGACAAGTTTCTGAAGGTAGCTTCGACTGTTAGACGGTTATTCTACCAAACGGAAGGGGAAGTTCCGTTTATATCGAAAAAGAGTAATGTGCGAATTGGGAATTGGAGCGAGCGGATCTGGTCGTCGCGCCACTCGACTTGGTAGCGCCGGCCTCCGGCCGGCTGTCGGGCAGGCGTCCTCGCCTGCACAACCCGTTCGCTTCTTCGCCTGCACAACAGCCGCAGGCCAGAGGCCTGCGATCCAGCCGCCAAGATGGCGGCGCTACGAATGGTCGGCGCTACGAACGTCGGCGCGGCGCGCTACACTTGTTCTTCCTGCGCCGTCTAAGTTGCAGCAACTTTGACCAGCACATCGCAGAGCCTCGTCGCAAGGAGTTTATGAAGCAGTTTGGAATCGTTCTTCTGTTGAGCGCGCTTTGCCTTCCGGCGGCGGCCGCGCCCCTGAGCAACAATGCGCGCACGGTAATCCCGCAGGCAATCCAGCAGATCATCTCGGTGGACTACCGCGAGCTGCGCGATTCAGCCACGGCGCGCGCGCTGCGAGACCAGGTCATACCGGACGACGTCAAGCAGTTCGAATCGGCGTTGCGCAGCGTCGGCATCAATCCCGAGCGCGACGCCGAGCAGATCACCTTCGTCAGCTATCGCGGGGCGAAGAACATTGTGTACCACGTCGGCATCGCGCAAGGGCCCTTTCAGCAGAAGGAATTCCTTGCCAAGGCGAAAGCCAAGGGGATCAAGCCGCAGAAATATCTGCTGGCCGACATCTATTCGATGGGCGAGGGCTACCAGATGGTGTTTCTCGATCCCATCACCATATTGTTTGGCGAGAACACGGCCATCAAAGGCGCCATCGACGTGCGCGATAACGGCGCAGCGTCGCTGGCGGCGAACGAGACCATCGCCGATCTGATCACCAGCATCGATAGCGAGCCGGTGTGGAGCGTGCTCGACCAGAAGGGCACGCAGGCCATGATGCGCTCGGCGCTGGGACAGGCGGGCGCGATTGCCGACTTCGAAACCGTGAAGAAGCGCCTGCTGGCCTCCGACTACACCATGAACTTCACCAACGGCGTGACCTTCAACGTGACGGTGAAGACCTCCGACAACTTGAGCGCCGCGAGCCTCTCGGGGCTGATGCAGGCCGGGCTGCTGTTGCGCAGGATGAGCGGGTCGTCCAGCGAGAAGATGGCGCTGGACAACACCACCGTCGACAGCTCCGACAATCTGGTGCAGATGCACTTCGCCACCGACGATCAGCGATTTCAGGCGCTGATGAAATCGGACCTGTTCGCAGCCGTGTCGCGGTAAACAACCTTCGAAGCGCGATGGGAGGATTTGTAGCGCCGGCGTCCTCGCCGGCTGTCGGGCAGGCGTCTCGCCTGCCTACTCTCTGCAGGCCAAACAACCGCAGGCCGGAGGCCTGCGATCCAGCCGCCAAGATGGCGGCGCTACGAATTCGGAATATGCCTTATGGCACGGTGAGGACGATGGTCTGGCTGTTCACCACGTGGCCGGAGCTGTCAGTTATAGTCGCGGTGATATTGGTGGTGCCGGCGTTCGAAGCAGTCGCCACGCCGTTGCCGCTGGGTAGTCCGCTGGTGATGGTCGCGACGGTTGGGTTCGACGACGTCCAGGTTACGGCCTGCGTCACGTCGTTGGAGGGATCGCCGTTTCCGTACGCATAAAACTGCAGAGCTGCAGGCGCCGCGGGGGCGGACGCGGTGACCTGCGACAGCGTGCTTCCCTGGGTGGTATTGATGACCGCTCTGGTCACGTCAGTCGCCGTCACGTTGACGTTGACCGTCCCGGTGAGAGTCTCGGTGGTATTGCCATAGCAAACCTTCGACAGGACCGGGCTATTGCCGGCAATCGAAACCTGAACCTGGCAGCCCGTGCCCTGAACGGTTACGGTGGCGGTGGCGGTGATGGTCGCAGAGCCCGATCCGACGGCCGTCACCAAGCCACCGGGCGAGGAGACGGTTGCGACGGTGGAGTCGGAGCTGGACCAGGTCACGTTATTTTCGGCGATGTTCTGCTGGTTGCCGTCCGAATAGAGACCAACTGCGGCGAACTGGGCGGTCTTGGTGGGCGTGAGGGTAGCCGTCGCCGGGCTGACCCACATCGAGGTGATGGAAGGATGCAGGAAGAAGCCACCACCGCAGGATGTGAAGACCGCGGACAGGAACAGGGCGACGGCGACGATTGGCAATGGGCGGCGACGTCGCTTCGTCGGATTTTCATTTGCGCCGCGATTGCCTGTTCCCGCAGAACCCATTTCTTACTCCCGATTTGGCCGTTGAAAAGTCGAACCGCAGATCCCTCGGTCGGACTGAAGTCCTCGGTCGGGATGACAATAATAAAGGGTCGTCTCGACGCTGGCCTGAAGGCCAGCACTACCCGAACACTAAGGCCAGCATTACCCGAACATTTCGCATTGTACTCTGCTTCCATCGCATTCCAACCCACCGTGCTATCGAATCGGAGGGGTTGTTCTCCGATATTCCTGTCACACGTTTCACGCAGAATGGAATGTTATAATCACGCCGACTGTAGTGTCTCTGTCCGACTTTGGGATGCGCAAACACGCGCCCGCGGACAGGCCTGTGCGCTCACGTTTAGCGTAAGCCCAAGTCTTACATCCGTGCCTTTCATCAGCCGTTCGGAGGCGAAGGGTGCGGTCCAGAATTTCAGGGTTAAAGGGTTTTGATGAAGCGTTTCATCTCTCTGCTGACACTGCTGTGTGTGCTGGCGGCGTCGGCATTCGCCTCCGCGGACAAGCAAGCCAAGCAACTTTACCAGAAGGGCAAAGACGCAGAGGTCCGTCAGGACTACATCGCGGCCTATAACTTCTACGAACAGGCCTACCGGCTTCACCCCAGCGATCTAAGCTATCGCGCGTCGGCAGAATACGTGCGTTTTCTGGCTTCGGCTTCCTATGTACATCAAGGCCAGGCGCTGATGGCGGCCGGCAAGCTGCAGGAAGCGCTCACCGACTTCGAGCAGGCGCTGGCCATCGATCCTTCCAGCTTCATCGCGCAGCAGATGATCAACAGGATCCAGGAGATGATAAAGAAGGCGCAGACTCCCAGCGCGCCGGCGCCGCAGGCCAGCATTGAAAACGGCCTGGACAAGCGCATGGAAGAGGCGACCGGTCCGGTAGAGCTGGCGCCGGTCTCGCAGACCCCGATCATCCTGAAGCTCACCGAAGATTCCAAGACGGTTTACGAAACCATCGGACGGCTGGCAGGCGTCAATGTTCTGTTCGATCCCGATTACACTTCGCGCCGCATCAAAGTCGACCTCAATGGCGTGACGCTGGAGCAGGCACTGGAAATCACCGCGCTGGAGTCGAAGACTTTCTGGCGTCCGGTTACGCCGAATACGATTTTCGTCGCCGCCGATACCGCGGCCAAGCGTAAGGAACTCGAGCAGAGCGTCATCCGCACGTTTTATCTCAGCAATCTTTCCCAGCCCAACGAATTGCAGGACATGGTCAACATCCTGCGCACGCTGCTGGACACGCAGCGCCTGCAGCAGTTTCCTTCGCAGCAGGCGATCGTCGTACGCGGCACGCCCGATCAGATTGCTATGGCAGGTAAGCTGATCGAGGATCTGGACAAGTCGAAGCCTGAAGTCGTGGTGGAAATCGCGATCATGCAGGTGTCGCGCGACAAGGTGCGCACTCTGGGTATCAATCCGCCGACCACCGTTTCGGTCGGTCTGCAGCAGTCCACCACCGGCACGACAAACACTACGACCGTAACCGGCCCCGCAGGAAATACCGGCACAGCTACAAGCGGCACCACGCCTCCATCGCTCACGCTGAACACCCTGGGCACGCTCAACGCCACCAACTTTTCGGTCACGATTCCGTCGGCCACGGCTACCTTCCTGATGAGCGACAACAACAGCAAGCTGATTCAGCAGCCGGAGATTCGCGCCTCGGATGGGCAGAAGGCTTCGCTGAAGATCGGTGAGCGCTACCCGGTGGCAACCGGATCGTTTCAGCCCGGCATCGGCGGCGTGGGCATCAATCCGCTGGTCAACACCCAGTTCAACTACATCGACGTCGGCGTCAATATCGATATCACGCCGCATGTACACGGTCTCGACGATGTCACCCTGAAGATGGCGATGGACATCTCGGCAATTGACGGCAATACCAACATCGGCGGCATCACCCAGCCGATCATCGGGCAACGCAAGATTGAAGCCGAGATTCGCATGAAGGAAGGCGAAGTCAACATCATCGGCGGCATCATGGAAGAGCAGACGATCAAAAACCTGTCTGGGATCCCGGGGTTGGCTTCCATTCCGCTGTTTCGGTACCTGTTCTCGCAAGAGGACAAGGAGCTGCACGACAACGAGATCGTCTTCATCCTGATTCCGCACATCGTGCGCGCGCAGGATGTCAATGCGTCGAATATGCGGGCGATCGATGTGGGCACGGCCAACAGCATCGTGCTGCGCAAGAACAACACTCAGCCGGCTAACAACGGCAATGGCCAGCCGCAAGGCGGCAACAGCAACGGTCCGGGCAATGGTCCGGGAGCGGTGAACAATTCCATTCCTCCGCGGCCGTCGCCGCAGCAGCCGGGTATGACGCCTGCGGCATCCGATTCAGCCGACCGCGGCTTCAGCGCCGATGGGCAGCCCCATCATCAGCTTCGATCCGCCCAGCCTCGATCAGGCAGCCGGTTCCACATTCATGGTGAACGTGAATCTGGCGGGCGGACAGAATGTTGCGTCGGTGCCGCTGCAGATCACCTACAACCCGCGCGTCCTGCAACTGCTGAATGTCTCCAACGGAACCCTGCTGGCCCAGGACGGACAGGCGCCGAGCCTGGTAAACCGCGACGACAGCATGACCGGCATCTTGACGGTTACCGCCGAGCGGCCGCCGCAAGCGCCGGGCGTTACGGGAGACGGCTCGGTGTTTACCTTGACGTTCCAGGCGCGAGCTCCGGGACAGTCGACGCTGAGCATCAATCGTGCCAGCATCAAAACTGCCGCGGGACAGACAAATCCGGCCGGCGGCGGGCAGGCGCTTGTTACGGTTCACTAGCGCGGGCGTCTAAACAGTAGATCGTTCTCTGGAATCGAGCGGGTCTTGAACTCGTAGCGCCGGTGGAAGCGTCGGGCTTCAGCCCGGCGAAACAGGATCGTATCAACCAGGCTTTAGCCGCGGCGGCCCGGGCTAAAGCCCGGCATCTCAAATCAAGATCCACGGCACGGCTAAAGCCGTGCCCTTCCACCGGCCCGACTCCGAAGCGGGAGTTGAGCTGTCAGGCGCTCCATTGCGACGCCCCGAACGGATTAGAATTACAGCAGTGATCCTGGCCAATCCCAATCGCGCCCTTCTTGCTTCCCGTCCGGCTTCCCCCAGGACGCAGCCATCGTTGTCGCGGCTGAGAGCGGCCCGTGGGCGCGGATTTTCGCTGGTGGAGCTGGTGGTCGCGATGACCATCCTGATGATCCTGACCGCTGTAGCTACGCCGGTGGTACACGTCGTCATCCAGCGCGACAAAGAGCGCGAACTGCGTCGCGACCTGTGGATGATGCGCGACGCCATCGATCGCTACAAGGACGCCGCCGACCGCGGCGCGTTTCAGTCCAAACTCGACAGCCAGGGTTATCCGCCCGATCTCGACACGCTGGTGAAGGGCGTGGATGCCAATGGCAAGAAGATGCGCTTCCTCCGCCGCATCCCGGTCGATCCCATGACCGGCAAGGACGAGTGGGGCATGCGCTCGATTCAGGACGATCCCGACTCCGATTCCTGGGGCGGAGGCAACGTCTTTGACGTATACACTAAGTCCGAGGGCACCGGCCTGGACGGGACGAAATACAAAACGTGGTAGCGCGAATCACAAAACGTTTGCAGTCCTGGGCCAGCGCTAATGCGCAGGGTCGCGCCCGCCAGCGCGGTTTTACCCTGATCGAGCTGATGGTGGTCATCACCATCATCGTGATTCTGCTCTCGCTCGCCATCCCGAATTACCAGAAGACGATTCTGCACGCGCAGGAGACGGTGCTGCGCGACGATCTCTACACCATGCGCTCGCTCATCGATCAGTACACGCTGGACAAGCAGAAGGCGCCCACCTCGCTGGACGACCTGGTACAGGCCGGCTACCTCAAGCAGCTGCCGAAGGACCCGTTCACCAACGCGCGCGACAGCTGGGTTCCGGTCACCGATGACAGCATCATGTCGCCCGACCAGACCGAACCAGGCATCGTCGACGTCCACAGCGGCAGCGAGCTGCAATCCAGCGAAGGCACTGCGTACAACACCTGGTGACGAGTAGCGCCGCCATCCTGGCGGTTGGATCTTCACTGTAGCGCCGCCATCTTGGCGGCTGGATTTTCACCGTAGCGCCGCCATCCTGGCGGCTGGATCGCAGGCCTCTGGCCTGCGCAAGGCATTTGGCAGGCGAGACGCCTGCCCGACAGCCGGTCGGAGGCCGCCGCTACATATTCAACTGACCGGATGAAAAATTACCCATTTAGTGCCATCATTATTATTACCAAACCACTATTTGGCTAGATCACCACTACTCCAGAGGTGCCGTTAATCGAGCCAGGATGCCCCAGGATCGACGATCGCACGGCTGGACCTCCCTCAGCCCTCGAAACCCGTTTTCCGCGCTCCAAAGCCCTGTAAACGCGATTCCCGTTTCGGGAATAAATCCTTCCAGTTCAGCGAGTTGCTTCGCCAAGCCCTTCGCCCTCGCCAGCCTACTCATCTCTTCATGGGCCAGCATCACGACCGCTGGCCTATTTGGGAATTTGCAAGCGCCTCCCGATTCTGTCGAAAACTTTTGATTGCTTTTTTACCCTCGACCTGCTCCAAACTAGGCGGCTGCCGATTGCTCCCTTGCCAGCGCTCGTTTTGACAATTGACCGAGGTTGCGCGTCCAGCCAGTCGCGGACCTTTGGTTTGCCCAAAACCGCAGTTAACCGGAGGAGCGTCCATGAGAGTCTTGAGTCGTCTGATGGTTGCCGTTGTAGTCTGCTTCGCAATGAATGCTCTGGCGCAGTACGCGCCGGAGAAAACTCCAGCGCTGGATATTCCGCAACAGGCCGAGGCAGTTCCAGCAACCCCGGCGCCGCAGGTCTACCATCCTCTAGGCCAGGTGATCGTCCCCGCCAGCAGCATCGCCCGTCCGGGAGACACCGGCCTCCGCGCCCACACCAACACGGCGATCTTCGTTCCCGCCGGCAAGCCCCTGTCGTCGGTCAACCCCGATAACACCTTTGCCGAGTCGCCGGCTTCGCTGGGATGCGTTTACCGGGTTGCGCTGCAGTACACCGGTTGCAACCCCGCCAATGGAGGCACCAATCATCCCACCGGCGGCTGGGGCGCGATCG
Organism: uncultured Acidobacteriaceae bacterium; assembly: GCA_963805985.1. Classification (GTDB taxonomy): domain Bacteria; phylum Acidobacteriota; class Terriglobia; order Terriglobales; family Acidobacteriaceae; genus Bog-257. The sequence continues at coordinate 307,920 of CAWDWG010000001.1, forward strand.
CGCTGGTCGACGCTTACGACAATCCCAACGCAGCCAAGGACATCAACGCCTTCATCAGCCACTTCGGCCTGCCGGCGGTACAGTTCCGCAAGATCTACGCCAACAGCAGCTATGGCACGCTGGGTGGCCTGACGGCCAGCTGCAACGGCACCCCGGCCGGCAACACCGATTGGGGACTGGAAGAAGACCTGGACATCGAGTATGCCCACGCCATGGCGCCTGACGCCAAGATTCTTCTGGTCGAAGCCTGCAGCAACTCGTTCAACGATCTCTACTACGCCGAGGCGGTAGCCGGCATCGAGGTGACCAACCGCGGCGGCGGCGACATCTCCAACAGCTGGGGCGGCGACGAGTATCCCGGCCAAGTCGGCTCCGGAGGAGATAACTTCTTCTTCCGCTATTACTGGAACAAGCTCGTGTACTTCGCTTCGGCCGGCGATGACGGTTGGGGCGCGCAGTTTCCCAGCTCCTCGCCATGGGTGGTTTCGGCGGGAGGCACGACCATCAATCGCGACTCCTCCGGCAACTTCCAGAACGAGAGCTGCTGGTCCGGATCGGGCGGCGGCGTGAGCGCCTACGAGACCTGGCAGAACCCGCCAAACATCGAACAGGGCATGGGGCCCTGGTCCGACTACCAGTTTCCTTTCGCCGGACAGGGCGCGCGGCAGACTCCCGATATCTCGTTTGACGCCGACCCCAACAGCGGAGCCATGGTCTACGACAGCTATGGCTACGGTGGCTGGCTCCAGGTGGGCGGCACCAGCCTGGCTTCGCCGGCGCTGGCGGGAATCGTCAACGCGGCCGACAATGTGTTAAGTCAGGGCGCTTGCGGGGGAAGTTACGCCGCGATGGAGAACAACCTGATCTACAGTCAGCTGTTTTCCCATCAGGCCTATCCCAACAACTACTACGACGTGACCACGGGATCGAACGGCAGCGGTCACAACGCCGTCGCGGGCTATGACCAGTGCACCGGCGTCGGCAGCGTTCGCGGACATCTGGGGAAGTAGGGTTGTAGTAAGAAGTAACGTGAAGTAGCGCCGGCCTCCTTTGCAGTCGAGCGGGGAGACGGCGCTATTTCTGATTTCATAGCGCCGATGCCAAACGTGTAGCGCCGGCCTCCGGCAGGCTGTCGGGCAGGCGTCCTCGCCTGCCCACAACCTGCGGGCCGGAGGCCCGCACTCCAGCCGCCAGGATGGCGGCGCTACTCGCATCAGAGAAAGCCCAGCGCGGAAGCGCTGGGTACACCGCGCTCCTGAACTCCCCAGCCCCTTCAGGGGCGGCACAATCGCCCTTACTGGATCGCCTGCGGGCGTTGCGACATCAGTTCCTCAAATCGTTTGTCGGTCCGCAGCGTGGCGAATTCCTTGTCGGTATACACATCGTTGATGTGCTTGTACCCGTCTTCCATCGCCTTGCGCAGATACTCCAGCGAGCGGTCGAAATCTCCCGCCTGCGCATACATCTTGGCGACCAGGAACGAGAACGCGGCGCGGTCATCGGGCGAAGTTGCCTGTGCCATCACCCCGGTCTTGGTGGCGCGCACAAAGATATTCGGATCGAGAACGAAGGCCTGGCGAAATTGCTGGGCTGCGTCGGCATAGTCGTGCTTGCCGAAGTACGACGCACCCATGTTGTAGTAGAACACCGCGTCGTCGGCGCGCAGCGCAACCGCCTTCTTGTAGTAGACGATGGCCTTGTCGTACTTGCGCTTCATCTGCTCGACGTAGCCGCGATTGTTGTACGACGCCGGATCATTCCTGTCGAGCTTGATGGCGCGGTCGAAGGCCTTGGCCGCGCGATCGGGGCGCTGCAACAGCAGATAGGCCATGCCGACCTTGTTCCACAACTGCGATGACGGCTCCTTCTTGATCGCTACATTGTAGTAATCAATCGAGTCGAGGTAGCGCTTTTGCGCGCGCAATTGGTCGCCCTGCTGCTCCAACGTGGCGGCCGAGGCGCTGCCATCGGGAACCGGCGGCGGCGTCATCTGCACGGGCGGCGCGGTGGCTTCCGCCGCTGGCGGAGTGGCTTGCTGTGCGGCTGCGTTGAGCGAAACGAAAATTGCGAGCAGCAGAATCAGCCCGCAGTGGAAGAGCGTGAACCGAGCAGATCGGAGATCAGCCATTGCCGGCTCCTTTGGTCGGTGCGATGGAGAACCTTGCGTGCCCCAGGTATTTCGTCCCTGCTTGGACGTTCACCGGAACAAATCGTACCCCACGGTTAACGTTTTTCTTTGGACGATTTAGGACGCTAACCTGTGCGCGATCTGTGCCCCAGAGCCTGCCCTGAGCTTGCCGAAGGGTTCACGTCCGTTTTTTACCTGGGCGCCGGAAGGCGGCGCGCTCCATCCGCAACGTTGCTGCCCATAATAGACCTATTTTGGGTTGGGATTGTTCCCATTTTGTGGCGCACCCGTCCCGTTATTTTGCTCTTGGTCACTACTATCTCCGTGCCCAAAGAGCCGGCTGAAGAAGCCTTTCTTCTTTTTCTTCGGCTGACCGTCATTCTCTGCGTCGATGTTGGTCACCTGGCCGGCGGGGGTTCCTGCGGTCGATTGCGGCGGGCCGTTGGTGCTGGTCGGAGGCGCGGCTACCGGCGGCGATCCTAATCCGAAGATCTTCTGCACGACGTTACGATGATCGCCGAAGCCCTGCTCGCAGGTTTCCTTCGGCTCGGTACCGGCGATGAAGGCGACGTTGTAGTCCTGCGGACAGGACGGCGTCGCCAGCAGGTTGGTAGTTTTGTCGAGCGACACGTTGACCACGCCCGACGGTGCGGGGAAATCCTTGGTGTTGGCGTACTGCGGCAGCTGGACCGCGCGCTTCATGAACTCCGCCCAGATGGGCGCAGCCGCCGCGCCGCCGGCCAGCTTGATGTCGGTGTAATCGTCGTTACCCACCCAGACGATGCACAGCAGATTCGTCGTGTAGCCGGCGAACCACGCGTCGTGCGACGTGCCGGTCTTCCCTGCTGCCGGCGGCGTGAACCCGCGCGCCCGCACCGGATATCCGGTGCCGTTATTGACCACCGCTTCCATCATCGTGGTCATCACGTAGGCGACACGCGGATCGAGCACTTCCTTCGAGTCGCTTTGATAGTTGTTCAGGATATTGCCTTTGGCGTCGCGCACCGACCGCACCATCTGCGGCGCCATCCGCGTGCCGCCGTTGGCAAAGACCGTGTAAGCTCCGGCCATTTCCACCGGAGTCGCGGCATAGGCGCCGAGCGCGACCGCCGGCGTTCCGCGCGCGCTGGTAATGCCCGCAGCGCGAGCCAGCGCTGCGACTTTGTCGAAGCCCACTTCCTCGCCCAACCGCACCGTCGCATTGTTCAGCGACTCCGCCAGCGCATAGCGCGCCGTCACTTCCCCGTGGAAGTTCTCGTGATAGTTCCGCGGCTCGTAAACATCGTCGCCGTTGTTGATGGCGATGCTCACCTGCGAATCGTCAATCAAACTCGCCGGCGTAAACACGCCACTGTCCTGGGTCACCACGCCGGTATTGGGATCAGCGTTGGCCTCGGTCAGCGACTGCCCGGTCACCGCGGTATTGATCGCGGTCGCGTAGACAAACGGCTTGAAGATCGATCCCGTCGGCCGCTTGGCGAGCGCATGATTCAGCTGGCTCATGCCGTAATTTCTGCCGCCGACCAGCGCCAGCACCTCGCCGGTATGCGGATCGAGCGCCACCAGTGCCACTTGCGGCATCGGGCCGGTGTCGACCTTGACCTCGCGCACCGCGTCTTTGCCGGTGCCGATCTTAGTTACGTGCGTGCGCTTCTTCTGCACCTGCTCATCGACCAGCGCCATGCCGATATCGACTGCCTCGGCCGCCGCCTTCTGCAAATCCGGATCGATCGAGGTGTAGATGCGCAGCGCGTGATCGTTCAACTCTTCTTCGCTGAACTGCGGCGCCAGCTGGTCCTTCACCAGATCGACAAAGTAAGGCGCGTCGCTGGCTTCGACATTCGGCGTTGCCAGCTTCAGCGGCGTCGCCTTCGCCCGTTCGGCTTCGTCACGGGTTATCGCGCCGGTGTCGACCATCGAATCCAGTACCAGATTGCGCCGCTCCAGCGCGCGCTTGGGATGCTGATAGGGCGAAAGATAATTCGGCCGCTGGATCATCCCGGCCAGCAGTGCCGCCTCGGGCAGCGAGATGTTCTTGATGTCCTTGTTGAAGTAGGCGTGCGCCGCCTCGCCGAATCCGTTGATGGTGAACGAACCGCGCTGGCCGAGGTAAACCTGGTTGGCGTACATCTCGAAGATGCGCTGCTTGGAGAACTTCTGCTCCAGCTCGATAGCGATCATCATCTCCGTCAGCTTGCGCTTCACCGTCTTCTCCGGCGTGAGGAAGAACCCGCGCGAGAGCTGCATGGTGATGGTCGAGCCGCCTTGCCCGTGGCGGCCTTCGCGCATATCGATCAGCGCCGCCTCGAACAGGCGATAGAAGTTGACGCCGCCGTGCTGGAAGAAGCGCCGGTCCTCGATGGCCAGCGTCGCATTCACCATCACCGGCGGGATGTCCCCAAACTTGATGAGCTCGCGCTTGGATCGGTCCTGCCCTTCGAAGAGCGCGGTCACCAGTTGCGGCTCCAGCTCGTAGCCCGCCAGCTCCTGCCGCTCGCCGCTGGTCTGGGTGATGGAGCTGACCTTGCCGCTGCGGAACCGAATCACCGCGTTGTCAGCGCCGTGAAACGATTGCGGCCCCGGCATCACCTGAATCGCGTCGCCGATGAACGCGTAGCGCCCGATGGGCGACGATCCGCCTTCGCTGTAGCCCGCGCGCCGCAGGTCGGCGGCAACTTCGCTCGCATCCAGCTTCTCGCCAACGGAAACTATGCGCGGCCGCGCGTAAATCTTGGCAGCGTTGGTGAAGATCTCGCCCGACATGCGGCGATCGACCACCCGCTCGTACTTCACATACAGGTAGAAGAAGACGCCCATGAAGACGACGCAGAGCAGCAGAAACGCCGCGGAAAAAATCTTCACCAGGGGATCGTTGAAGGAAAAATGCCGCACCTTGGCCCGCTGAGCTGCGGGACGGGACTTGCCCCTGGGCGCGCGCGCCGGAGTTCGATCGGGTACTGTAACTTTGATTGCCACGTTTATGAATACGCAGAGAGTGCCCCATGTCGGTGCTTCTCAAGACATGGTTCGTGCCGAGGCCCCCATGTCTCGCGCCTTTCGAGACATGGGCGGTTACAAGCTGCCCTCTCACCGCCAGCGCTTGCCCTAGACCCGAAATCGGGCCCTCAGGATCAGACGGCGAACCAGCGCTCCTGGTTATCTAAGATGCCATCTAAGATGCCGTCCAGGATGACACCGAAGATGCTCTTGACGATGCCATCTTGGCCGCCGTTGCCTGGGAAATCCCGCGTTCTCGAGGATGACCTGCGACCCAACCGCCGAGGCGCCATCGCCGCGACCGGCACGGATTCACGATGAGATCGAACGCCAAAGCAGACTTTATTGTAAAGCAGCTTGCGGACCGCAGGTAGAGCCGAACAGGGTTCGGCAGAGCCGCGGTAGTATTCGCGTCCCCAGCGCAGGCCGGAGGCCTGCGATCCAGCCGCCGGGACGGCGGCGCTACGTCGATTCGTAGCGCCGGCCTCCGGCCGGCTGTCCGGCAGGCGTCCCGCCTGCCGATTCGTCGCCGATCAAGCTACGGTGTGATCTCCCAGACCACGCCGCAACCCGGACCACCTTGAGGGCAATACAGCAGGTCGTTGCCGCCGAACTCGGTCGTGCCGTAGAGGTTGCCGTCGGCGTCAAGGACGACGCCACCGAAGGGATAGGCTCCATCGCTGCCGCCAGTGAAGTCGTGAAGATCGGTAAGCGTCCACGACCCACCGGAGTTCGTTAACTTGAAGACCATGCCATCATCACGAGGCCCGCCAAGAGCGCAAGTTCCATAAAAATTACCGGCTGCGTCTCGGGCGAGGGGTTGCGTGTCACATACACCGCCCCAACTGTACAGCGTAGAGAAATCCCAACTTCCGCCTGATGGTGTCATCTCAAAGACGGTGCCGTCAAATCCACCGGTTTCCGTGGGCCCGTAGATGTTACCGGACTGATCCATGAGTACGGGTCCCGGGGCACTGGGTCCCCCGAAATACTGGCCATTCCCAAAGTTATAGAGGATATTTTCTGTCCACGTCCCGCCGGACGGCGACAACTCGTAAACCGTCCCGCCTCCTGACGTCCCTCCCTGCCACGTCGCTCCGTAAAGGTTTCCGGCCGAATCTAAGATCACACCAACCAACGGGTACCACCCGTCGGTGCCATTGTCGTCGAAGCTATGAACCACACTCTCGGTCCACTTTCCCCCAGAGGAGGTAAGTTCGAAAACTACGCCGCAAGGGTAGTAACCCTCATTGCCCTGGCACTTATCGTTCGCTCCTCCTGATTGCGTCGTGCCATAGATGTTCCCGGCCTTATCGAAGGCCAGCTGCACGTCAATCGGCCACCCTCCGTCCGATCCTTCAAAGGCATGGAGAACGGTTTCAGTCCAATAACAAATAGCCGTTTTGCACGCGGCGGCCGGCGGTTGCAGTTCAAAAACCACGCCAGTACCGCTCCCACACCCGCCGAACTCGGTGGTGCCATAAATCGCGCCATTGGGGCCGACTATTACGGGCCCCCACGGTTGAATCCCATCGCAGCCATTCGGGAATTCGAAGAGCGGGCTCACCTTCCAACCCAAGCCCCCCTTCTCCAGCTTGAACACCGCGCCTTGCTCCGCCGTTCCGCCGTAAACCGTCGTTCCGTACAGAACTCCTGGGCCGCCCACGGTCACACCGGCAAAAGGATTTCCGCCGTCCGCTCCGCCGGTGAAGGCGTGTAGAACAGTGAACGTTTGCGCTAATCCCGGGGCCGGGGCGAGCACGGTCAGCACACCAAGCATGGCGAGCGCGAATGCGGGAAGTGGCAGGTGAAAAGCGAAGCGTGGCCGGGTTGTCATGACGACCTCCTTTACGACTGTCGGATTACCATCCTGACGAACGCATTGACCCTAGGTTACCGATTCAAAGCAATTAGCGAGAATAGGTTTATCACAGCCGTCCTCACATTGCCTTAGCCGCTCGCCTTCATTCCGCGTTTGGGCAAACCGTGCAAAGCCGCGGCAGGGTTATACGGAAGACGGTCCCATAGCTTGAGTTCCCGCCACTTCCGGCGGCGCCGTACAAGTTTGTCCCGAGTTGCACCAGCGAGGCGGTAGACAGAGAGCCGTCACTAGGTGGTCCGGCAAAGTTGTGCAGCGTAGTCAGGGCGCCGGCGGGAGTCATTTTGAAGATCGTGCCGGCGTCGTGGGTGCCTCCCTCGAAGGTCGTGCCGTAGAAATTGCCGTCGGTGGCCTGCACCAGCGTGGCGTAAGGGTAGGCGCCGTCGCTCGCTCCCGCAAAGCTGTGCAAGGTGGTATAGGCGCCGGTGGGAGTGATTTTGAAGGCTGTGCCGTCGCCATTGGCCCCGCCGCCCGACGCTACTCCATAGAAATTGCCGTCCTTGGCCAGCACCAGCGCGCCATAAGGATCGCCGCCGTCGCTGCAGTTGGATTGCGAGCAAAAGCTGTAGAGCGTGGTCAGCGTGCCGCCGGGCGTCATCTTGAAGACCGTGCCCTGGCCATTGACGCCGTCGATCCCGCCGAGGTTCGTGGTTCCATAGAAATTGCCGTCGCTGCCCTGCACCATCCCGGTGTAAGGCCAGTAGCCGTCATTGACGTTGAACCTGTGCAGCGTGGTCAGGCTGCCGCTGGGCGTGATTTTGAATACAGTGCCGCACCCAACCGGGGAGCATGAGATCCCGCCATTAAAGGTTGTTCCGTAGAAATTTCCATCGCTGCCCTGCACCACTGGAGCAGAAGGGGCAGCTCCATCGTCGCAGTTGCTTTGCGAGCAAAAGCTGTACAGCGTGGTCAGCGTGCCTTGGGGGGTGATTTTGAAGACCGTACCGCAGGTCCCGTAAAAGCATTCGGTACCGGTCCCGCCCACTTCGGTGGTTCCATAGAAGTTGCCGTCGCCACTCTGCACCAGCACGGGCTCGGGATCAGCGCCGTCGCTGCAGTTGGGTTGCGAGCAAAAGCTGTAGAGCACGGTGAGCGTTCCGCCAGGGGTGATCTTGAAGACCGTGCCGCAGCCGTCGTTGCTGATGCAGTTGCCATTCTTGTTGGCTCCGCCCCCAAAAGTCGTTCCGTAGAAATTGCCGTCGCTGGCGTGCAACAGCCCGGCTTCAGGATTGGCGCCGTCGCCTGGCGATCCCTGAAAGTTGTGGAGCGTGGTCAGGACTTGTGCCGGCGACGCAATGGCGGTCGCGGTGCAGAACACGAAGAGGATGCAAGCCATCTTCAACAACCCAGGTTTGTTCATAGTGCCTCCTATTACGGCCTCGCGCCGGCCCGCACCAGAGTCCCGCAATGCAGGGTCAAATTCAGCGAATCCTTCATCTCAGCCGAGGAAACCGTTATACGAGATCGAATATCATCGCTGATCTCCCGAAAGGGCAACTTAATTCTGGATTACGATGTAATCGACTCACAGGCAGCGGGTTAGCTCGCCCGTAGCAAAGTGATGGGCACAGTAAGCGAGCTCCGACTTTCGTACCTCTGCGATCCAGCCGCCGAGACGGCGGCGCTACTTTGCTGCAGGTGCTGTGGCTGCTGCCTGCTGTGCCGGCGCGGCGGGCGTCTGCACGGCGGCCTTGGCGCCGCCTCGTTGCGCTTCCTTCTCTTTCTTCAGCTGATCCGCTTCCGCATCCGTGATGTAGCGGAACATCTGCACTCGCCCGGGATACTGCTCGGAGGTAAAAATGCGATTGTTCTTGTCGATGTACACCCCGTCCAGTGACGAGAATTGTCCCAGCAGATTGCCGTGTCCGCCCACGATGCCCAGCAACTGCCCTTCGATATTGAAGGCTTGCAGTATGTCGAGCATGGGATCGGCCACCCAGATGTGTCCGTCGCTATCGACGGCGATGCCCTTGGGATGAGCGAAGCAGCCCGGCCCGTCGCAGTGCTTGCCGATCTGGCTGATGTAGTTTCCGTCGGCGTCGAAGACCTCGACGCGGTAGTTCATGGTGTCGGTCACATACACGTTGTTATCTTTGTCGAGCGCAACAAACGTCGGCAACGAGAAGTCGCCTGGCGTAGTCAGTTCATGCTTCTTGCCGCCGGTGCCGATGCGGCGCTTCTCCTTCAGTGTGTCAGCGTCGTAGACCACCACCTGGTCCGCCTGCGTGTCCACGACATAGAGCTGGCGATTTTCCGTGTCGACGGCGATTCCTACCGGATCGATCAGGCCGTCCTTGATCATGTCGACGACTTTGTTGTTCTTGTCGAAGACGAGCACGCGCTTCAGCTTGCCGTCGGTGACAAACAGCCGATCGTCATCGTCGAAGGCGACACCGTTGATCATCCCGAAGGTAGCGTCGCGGCCGTTGCCGATCAGCGTGGTTTCCTTAGTTTCTGTATTGAAGACGAAGATGGCGCCGACCTTCTGATCGGCAACATACAGGTCGCCCTTGGAGTTGACGGCCATTCCGTACGGCCCGAGCAGCTGGAACGGTATCGGCTTGAAGTGCCCCTTGTTGTTCGGGTCCTGCACACCGGCCAGCCGGTCCATCCACGACGACTTCTTCTTCGCCTGCTGCGACTCAGGCGTGTAGTCCAGAGGCATGCCGGCAAAGTAATTGGTGTAGCGCACGCGCGGGATATTGGGCGGCGTCGGCCACATCAGCTTGCTGGTATCGACCTGCGGCTTCGCGTCCGCCGCCGGCGCGGCAGCTTTCGAATCCTGCGACGGCTTCTTCTTGTCGGCGGCCCGCGCGCTGTTGGGGAACAGCGATGCCAAAATCAGCATCGCTACCGTCAGGGCGCGATCCAGTCGCATCCAGTTGCGTCGAAGTTTTCTTACCATTGCTATCTCCCTCTCGACTCCTACTTCAGCGTCAGCCGGTTCTTATGGCAGTTGTCACAGAACTGCATGTTGTTGGCTTGATCCTTCACCAGCAGATCCGGCTGCGTCGACGAATGCGGCTGGTGGCACGTCATGCAATCGATGTGTGTCTTGACCTTGGTAATGTCGGTCGGATCCATCACGTCCTGCACCGGATGGCCCAGCATGGGATGTCCCAGTCCGTACTTGATCGGCAGGATGACGACTTTGTTCTTCACGAAGTAATCCGCCGGCATCTTGACCTTGCCGTTGAAGATGGTGATCACATGCTCGGCGTCCAGCTTCTGCGGCTTCGAATCCGGGCCGTGGCATTCGAGGCATAGCGCGCTGCCCTTGGCGCGAAGCAGATGCTCGTTGTCGCTGCCGTGCGGTTCGTGGCAGGTCGCGCAGCCCAGCCCAAACGCGGGCTGATGCAGATGCGCCTTCTTGAATTGCTCGGCCTGATCGCTGTGGCACGCCAGGCAGGCGTTGACCGGATCAGGCTGAATGAAGCCCGGCGTCTTGCCGGCATGCGGATTGTGGCAGGCAGTGCAATCGCCTTGCGCGCCCGGATGCTGCACTTTCGCTTTCTCGATCTGTGTGGCCTGCTCGGTATGGCACGTCACGCACAGCGTCTTCACATCCGCCTGCGTCAGAACCACCTTGCCGTCCTTGGCCGGCTGATGGCACGTCTCACACGATCCCATCGCGAATGGCGGATGCGCGAATGCCTGAATGAGCTTGGGCGAGTTCGACTGATGCGGATCGTGACACTGCACGCAGTTCGAAGTCGCGAACGGCTGGCCCTGATGCGCCTTGATCAGCGCGGCGTCTTTCGCGTCGTGGCAATCGAGACAAAGCGCCGGGCTCGCCTTGGTGAGGTGGAAGTCAAACTCTTCCTTGCCGCGCTCGCCGGTCTTGTGCGTCACGTGGCAGGTGTCGCAGCCCATGTCGAGCGCCGCGTGCCGGCTACCTTTCTCAGGAACGTTCACGCCTTGCGTGTGGCACTGCAGGCAGAGGTTGGTGTTCTTGTCGCCGGAGGTCGGCTTGAGCAGTTGAAACTTGTTGTCGGAGGCGTGCGGGTCGTGGCACTTGACGCAATCGCGCACCGCCGGAGGATGGACCTTGCCCTTCAGGTCGGCAGCATTGTGGTCGGCATGGCAGGTCAGGCACAGCGCTTGCGGCGTCGTGGTGATCAGCTTGACGCGTGTCACATCTTTATTCACCCGGATTTCGTGACAACTCGTGCAGCCCATCGCAATCGCGGAATGGGTGAACTTACCTTTGGCTTTGTCTGCGTGACACTCGGCGCACTTCTCTGGGGGAGTGTTTTTGTCGAGCGGCACAGGATGGACGCTGGCAAAAGCAAGGCTCGCGCCGGCAAAAATGATCCACCCCACAAGAAACCGCACTACTCTGGTCACAACCTACCTCCAACCCTTACGTGCGTATGTGCACCCCGAATGCCGAAGCCGGCGCCCCACGGGAGAATCAACTGCAGCGATTGTAAGTTGTTTAGTTACGGGAGGTTAATAGCTCTTCAGTCGTAGGAACGAGGAGTGGCTTATTCCACGGTTATAGGCTGGACATGGGTCTTCACCCACACGAAACGCTGAAAATTCCGCAGTGCTGATTTTGTAGCGCAGGTTTTGTAGCGCCGGCCTCCCGGCCGGCTGTCCGGCAGGCGTCTCGCCTGCCAACGCCCCCGCAGGCCAGAGGCCTGCGCTCCAGCCGCCAGGATGGCGGCGCTACTTTGACTTACCACTCATCCCGCGCCTGCCCCAGCGCTTCCTTCACGCTCTTCTGATGCGCGTACAGCACCAGCTCTCCAGGATCCTTGGTCTCGGTGGTCCCGCCGCGGCAGGTGTTCCTGGCCACCAGCCCTTCCTTCGCCGCATCGGTAATCGAGTACTCCTGCGGCGCAAAACACGGCTCCAGATTGTTCGTCGCCAAATTAACCTTCACCGATTGCGGATCGGACGCCGGCACCTGGAACGTTGCCGTACCCGTGCCATCAGTCCGGATGCACGACCGTGATGGATTGGCCACGATAGGCTCGGTGGACGAAAATATTACGCAAACCAGCTTGGAATGCATCGGATTCCCGGTCTTGCTGTCCAGCAGCACGATCTTCAGATCGGTGGCATTCGCAATCTGCACGAAGCCGGTCAGCAGAAACAACGCGGCGGCAATCTGCTTGAGGGACGGCATAGACGAGTGGCGCTCCGCGGCAGAGTATACCTCAGCTTCCCCAAACGAGCGCTGAATCTTTGGACGAGCACTGCTCGAGTTAGGCACTTTCATCCTTCGGCGTGTTATGTCGCGAAACGGTGAGACTTTCCTGGCGAGGGTGGGGAGAGCAATTGAGTACTGCGGCGCTTCAGCGCCACGTATCCGGCGACCTAAAGAATCTGAGCCGGCCTTCAGCCCGGCGCCACACGACGGAGGCACGTCCTTCAGGAGTGCAGAGATTCGAGTTTCTTCCAGAGCGATTCCAGCGGCAATGTTATAGCAGGATTTGCGATTACGAAGGCATCCACTGGCCGCCACGCTTCCGCGCTGCAATCAAACGCACCGCGATGTTGGGGATCGATGACCCAGACGTGAGGGATGCCAAACTGGCGATAGTCCTGAAGCCGCCGCTCATAGCGATTCATGCGGTCTTCCGGCGAGAGAATCTCGATGGCCACCACCGGCGGCCTGGTCAAAACCGCTTCATAAGGCTCGTCAACGCGCAGAACCGCAACATCGGCAACTCGCACCTGCTGCGCCGACACCTTGATTCGAATTTCAGGAAAAGCCTCCAGCTTTAACTCCTCCTCGTGTGCGGCAAACCACTTCACAAAAAACGCCTGCACCGCCGAGTGGTCTTTCTCGCCCACATTGCGCTCCTCCAGCTCGCCCGCAACGTAATCGCAGTCGGGGCGATAGCTGGTCCTAAGATACTGATCCAATGAAATTTGAGTCGTTACCATGGCGGCCGCTTCGAGCCGAGTATAGCACCGTGCATAGGGCCGCCGTCGCGTGGTGCCGCCATTGCGTAGCGCCGGCCTCCGGCCGGCTGTCCGGCGGGCGTCCCCGCCTGCCGCTCTGCGTGCTTCCTCACGTCCCTGCGCGATATGCCTCACCGCCGCGGCATCCATCCAGCCAGCCCAATTCGCATAATCCCGCCAAACACAACAACTTAACGCGACCCCCAACTCTGGCCTCCCACTTGCACTTCCTCACATTGCTCACGGGAAGGAGCAAGCATGGCCTTCAGCGTCCTATCGATTCCAAAACAGATTCATAAGACTCTTTCCAATCTGCGCACCGGCGTCATTCTGCTGATCCTTACCGGCATCGCGGCCGCGCTGGGAACATTCATTCTGCAGCGGCCCACCACCGATCCCGACAAGCTGGCCCGCTCCTACTCGCCGGCGACACTGCTCTGGCTCGACCGCATTGGCCTCACCGACGTCTTCCACACCTGGTGGTTCCTCACGCTGCTTGGACTGGTCAGTCTCAGCATCATTCTGGTTTCCATCGATCGCTTCCCCGGCGCGTGGCGCTTTTATGCGCGGCCTTATCGCAAGACGGATTCGCACTTCCGCGCCGCGCTCCCCAACAAAGTCGAGTTGCCGATCAACAACGCCGAAGAAGGTCTTAACGCTGCAGAACGGGCCCTCAAGAAGTCAGGCTGGCCGGTCGAACGTATCGCTGACCGGATCGAACCCTCCTTGTATTCCGAACGTCATCGTTTCTCGGTCATGGCGGTATACATCGTCCACGCCAGCCTGCTTCTGATCTTCGCCGGCGGTATCACCGACGGCGTCTTCGGCTACAACGGCTTCATGGCGCTGCAGAACGGGCAAGTCAGCAACGCCATCGAGCTGCGCACCGGCGGCACCAAACAGATTCCCTTCTCCATCCAGTGCAACGGCGCTGGCGAGGAAACGTACCCCGATGGCTCGCCCAAGCGCTGGTGGTCCAAGCTCGCGGTCGTCGACAACGGCCAGCAGGTCAAAGCCAAAGAAATCGTCGTCAACGATCCGCTTATCTATAACGGACTGCGCTTCTATCAGGCCAGCTTCGGATCCACCGGCAAGCTCGCAGCGTTAAAGGTCGCAATCACGCCCGACACCGGCGGCAACAGTCGCGAACTCATGCTCGCCGATGAATCAGGCCACGGAGATCGCGCCCAATACCACCGTCACCCTCGCGGAGTACATTCCCGACTTCTTCATTCGCGACAACCAGATCTTCAAGAAGTCCGACGATCCGGTGAATCCCGCGTTCCGCCTCCAGGTGACGAACACCCAGACGAACGACGAGACGAAGCTGTGGATTTTCCCCGCGTACAACAACGCCGCGCAAGGTGAGAACAAGACCGGCTACCGCATCGAGTTTCGCGAGATGAAGATGGGCTACTTCACCGGCCTGGAAGTTTCGCATGAGCCCGGCCAGTGGCTGGTATGGGGCGGCGTTCTGCTGATGGGATTCGGCCTCTTCGTCGCCTTCTACATGGTGCACATGCGCGTATGGGTCACGGCAGTCTCCGACGCGCGCGGCAACCTGGTGCTGTGGGTCGGCGGCCAGTCCAACAAGAATCGCGATCGCTTCGAGCAACAGTTCAACGAGCTGATCGACAACATTCGCACCGAACTGGAAGGCGCGGCCGTAGTCCCGCTCTCCGCCAAGAGGCAAAAGCCCGAGCTGACCCTCGCCGGGGTGAAGTAGGTAGTGCGGCGCTTCAGCGCCGCGTATCGGTCGACCTAATGAATTCGAGCCGGGTTTCAACCCGGCGGCACATGGGATAAGGAGAAACACAATGGCAAGCCGAGCACGAGTCGTACAAATGGAGCAGCCCGCCACCACCGGCGGCAACGCTCTGCTCGTTCTGGTCGGACTCTCGGTGACATTCCTGCTGATCGTGGCCCTGCTGGGCGCAGCCAAATCCGGCGCCAGCCTGTTCAGCGAAAGCAATCTGCTCTACGTCGCGCTCATCTTCTACGCCGGCGCGGGCGCGCTCTACATGGGCTTCGGCGTCACCGGCACGGCGCGTTACGTCAAGTTTGCCTCCACCGCCACCGCGATTGGCCTCGCCGCCAACACGGCCGCTGTGGCCCATCGCTGGTATCTCTCCGGCCGTCCGCCGTTCGCCAGCATCTACGAGATGCTGCTCAGCTTCGTCTGGACCGTCGCGCTGCTCACCCTGATCACCGAAAAGAAATTCGGCGTCAAGATCATCGGCTCCATCACCATGCCGCTCGCCGTCGTCTGCGTCATCCTGATGCAGCTTCTGCCCTCCGAAGTCCGGCCGCTGGTTCCGGCGCTGCAATCCACCTGGCTGCATGTGCATGTCACGCTGGCTATGCTCGCGTACGCCGCCTGCGCCGTAAGCTTCGCGCTCGCCATGATGTTCCTCATCCAGGACGATTTCAAAACCGAAAATTTCCTGCTCTGGACCAGTGCAACCGTCAGCGCGATCTACGTCGCCATCCTCGCCACACGCTTCGAACGCGGCGGCCTCTCGGTCACCGGATGGAATCCGACTACCAAGTCCGACCTCTTCCTCGGGCAAAACATGCGGCTGTTCGTCACCATCCCCGATCTCGGATGGCTCTTCGTAATCGCAACACTCGCTGCGGTGATTCCGCTGGCGCTCTATTTCATCGGCAAGTGGAAGAAAGACGATTCGCTCTTCAGTATCGCCAACCGAGCCGTATTCATCGGCATTCTGTTGCAGATTGTTGTGCTCGCGGCGTTTGTACTTCGCGCACGCGATGGCAATTACCCGTCACCCGACCAGGATGGATTCTTCCCGACCAGCCTGGCCGCCAGCCCCTTCTTACTTGGAGGGATGGTGACGGGTATCTTTGCCTCCCTGCTTTACCTGATGCTGCTCTGGCGCCGCACCGACCTGCAGAGCATGCTGCCCTCGGCCGACACGCTCGATCGCGTCACCTACAAAACGATTTGCATTGCCTTCCCGCTGCTGACCTTCATGATCGCCACCGGCGCCTACTGGGCGAACCGGACCTGGGGCTCCTACTGGAGCTGGGACCCGAAAGAGACCTGGGCGGCGATCACCTGGCTGATCTATGCGGGCTATTTACATATGCGGATCACGCGCGGATGGCGCGGACGTCGGGCCGCGTACTTCGCCATCCTGGGTTTCGGCGTCGTGATCTTCACCTTCCTCGGCGTCACGTATCTGCTTCCGGGCTTACACGCGTACGCATGAGGGGCCAGGGCTGAACGCCGAGGCTGAGGAAAGATGGCCCCAAAGAATCAGCTCAATCGTTCAGCCCTGAAAAGAAGAAGCAATTAGCGATTAGCAATTAGTAGCAGCGAATGAGTCTTACTTTGTCATCCCGAGCGGAGCGTCCGCGTGATTTTTCCGATCCGCTGTTTTGCGGATCGGGCGGACGCGCAGCCGAGGGATCTGCGGTTCGGCGCTTTAGCGCCGCGTCCGGGGTCGGGTAGTGCGGCGCTTCAACGCCGCGTAACGGGCGACCTAAAGGATCTGAGCCGGGCTTCAGCCGGGCGGCACAGATCGGGTGGAGCACCGCTTCAGCGGTGCATTTGAAGCAAGTAAGAACGGCGGCTTTAGCCGCCGAGGTACACAGGAAACGGGGATCCATGACAGCCGCTGCCACAATCGAATTACCGAATGACCCGGCGAACAATGCGGCGACACTGGCTCCCATGGAAACCCCCGTCACCCGCAAGCGCCACATCAACTGGGCGCTCAAAGCCGTCATCCCCATCGCCGCCATTCTCCTGAACGGCCTCCTGCTCTTCATCCTGGTCTCCGCATCGCTCTCCGCCGGCGAAGGCCACATCGTCATCACCATCGCTACCGCAGGCGCATTTCTGATCTGCATCGCGGTCATCATGGTGCTGGCCGTCTCAGTTCGCCGCCCCATGATGGAGCTGCAAGATAAAATCGCGCGCGTCAGCCTCGGCGACATGAACGTCTCCGTCAGCTTCGCCAATCGCAACGACGAAATCGGCGACCTCGGCCGCGACTTCAACGACATGGTCGCGCAACTCAAGGCCAGCCTCGAAGAAATCCAGCTCCTGCATCAGACCCAGATGTCGCGCGCCGAACACTTCGCCACCCTCGGCGAGCTAGCCGCCGGACTCGCGCACGAGATCCGCAATCCGCTGGCGGGCATCGCCGGCGTCATCGAAATCATCGGCCGCGATCTGCCGCCCAACAGCCCCGCGCGCAGCGTTATCAAGGACGCCAAAGAAGAAGCCATGCAGATCAACCGCATCCTCACCGATCTGCTCGAAACCGCGCGCCCCAAGCCGCCGCAGTTCCAGGTCAAGGATCTCGCCACCACCGCCGATCACGCCGTGATGTTCGCGCGCCAGCAGGCGATCACCAAGCGCATCATGATTGAACTGGAAAAAGGCGAAGACATTCCGCCCCTCGATCACGATCCCAACCAGATCAACCAGGTGCTGCTCAATCTGCTGCTCAACGCCATCCAGTCGATGGACAAGCCCGGCTCAATCTTCGTCACCCTGCGCCGCGACAAAGACGTCGTGCTGATCACCGTCGCCGACCAGGGCAAAGGCATCCCGCCGGAGAACCTGCCCAACATCTTCCGCCCATTCTTCACGACGAAAGGCCACGGCACCGGCCTCGGGCTGTCGCTGGCGCGCCGCATCGTCGAAGCCCACGGCGGCACCATCACCGTCCGCAGCGAAGTCGGCAAAGGCACCCAATTCGTCCTCCGCCTTCCCATCACGCACAAGGAAGCCACCAGTCCCGCAGGGACGGCATAAGAAAGCCCAGCGCTTCAGCGCTGGGAAATCGTCCGATTGAGGGCCGAGCCCCTTCGGGGGCGGCACAAACCGCCACGATGCTCCGGCTGCCCCGTTGTGTCATCCTGAGCGAAGCGTCCGTCTATTGGAACTGTCATCCTGAGCGGAGCGTCCGCGCCTTTGTCTTTCCGCCGCGTCTCTTGCGGCGGGCGGACGCGTAGTCGAAGGACCTGCTATTCGCTCGAAGTGGAACGGATTATCTGGGGTGCCCCGTTCTAGCCTGCTTTTGGCTAGGGCGGGGCCTTACCACGACTGCGTCTTACACCGCAACCGCCGCCATCTCTGCGCTCGCTTTCTTCTGCTTGAACGTCACCACGCGGCCGTCTTGCTGCTCCTTCACATTCCACAAATACATCACCGCATACGCTCGCCATGGACGCCACGCTTCCGCGCGCCGCTCCAACTCGCGTGCGCTCGTCACCTCCATTGCCCGCAGCAACGCGATATCGCCGGCCGGAAACGCATCCGGCTCGCCCAGCGCTCGCATCGCGATGTACTGTGCCGTCCACGTCCCGATGCCGGAAACCTCGCACAGTCTCGCCAGAAACGCTTCGACATCCATAATGCCCTCGAAGCTGATCTGCCTCTCGCACACCGCTCGCGCCAACGCACTGATCGTCGCCGACCGCGCCCGCGTCAGTCCAGCGCGCGTGAGATCGGCATCGGCCAGAGCCTCCGCCGTCGGAAACAGATGCGTCAGCCCAGCTCCACCGTCAAACGGCTTCCCGCACATCCGCACAATTCGTCCCGCCAGCGTCGTTGCACCCTTCACGCTGATCTGCTGGCCGAGAATCGCCCGCACCGCCAGTTCGAACCCGTTCCAGCATCCCGGCACGCGCAGTCCCGGCTCGGCCGTTAGTCGCTTCCCCAACGCCGGATCGCTGCGCAGCGTTCGCGCAATGTCGATCCAATCGGCGTTGAGATCGAACATCGCCCGAATGCGCTCGACAATGGCAAACAGCGACTGCGGATCGCCAATCTGAATTCTCGCCGTCAGCGCGCTGTGCAGCTCATCGAGCGAAACCTCGAACCATCCCGCGCGCCCATTCGTCCAGATCGAACGCCGATAACGGCCCGAAACAACCACCTCGACGCCCGGCGTCGCTCGCAGCGCGAGAAACGCCAGCATTCCCTCCCAGTGATACGGCGGCCTGAATGCGCAGCTGAAACTGATACTGGTCCTCCGGCTGCGACAACTTCTGCCGCGCGATCCGCCGAATCTGCGTCGGCGTCCGCCGATACGTCGTCTGAATCGCCGCATTGAAACGCCGCACGCATCCGAATCCCGCCGACAGCGCAATCTGCCCCATCGGCAGCTGCGTCTCGTCGATTAACTTTTTCGCGAAGTGCAGACGCCGAGTGTTGGCAACGGCGATGGGCGTCGCCCCCAGATGCCGCAGAAACAGCCTCCGCAGATGCCGCGATCCAACACCCAGCCTCTCTGCCAGAACCTCCACGCCGCCATCTTCCAGACCGCTCTCGCCAATCAATCGCAGCGCTCGCGCAACTGTGTTCGACGTCCCCAACCACGCCGGCGTCCCCGGCGAACACTCCGGCCGGCAGCGCAGGCACGGACGGAATCCCGCTTCCGCCGCCGCAGCCGCCGTGGAATAGTAACGACAATTCTTCTCTTTGGCCGTCGGCGCCGGACAGATCGAGCGGCAATACACACCGCTGTTCGTCACCCCAATGAAAAACTTGCCATCGAAGCGCGGATCGCGCGACAGCCGAGCCCGCGAACAAACTCGCCAATCCAGTTCCATATTTCGCGATGATAGCCGAAGTCCCGTGTTCTGTTGGACGTTTTCGGACATGACTCGAAAAGCACCTTCACCACTGAGAACACTGAGCGCACGGAGGAAGACAAAGAAAAAACCCGCGCGGAATCGCCGCACAAGAGCAAGGATTTTCTCTGTGTTTTCAGGCATGACAAATATCGTGAGAACCGTGGCGGGAGATTGTGTCCCTTTCCTTCGCGGTTCTTGTCTGCCTCAGTTTTTTTGTCCGAATTTCTTCGTCTTCCTCTGTGCGCTCAGTGTTCTCAGTGGTGAAGAGGCTCTTTCGAATCGCGTCCGCAAACGTCCAGCCGCGCCCGCAGCCAAGTCCGCAAATGTCCAACCTGTCTCCTCCTGGAAATCTATGTTGATCGTAGTCAGCTGACCTTGCGCGTGACCCTCTCCTCCACAGCGCGCGAGGCGGGCAATCGGGGCGGAACCGCCAACGGCCGGCATCCGGTCCGCGGCGCAAACGATCACCAAAGGAGACACAAATGAAACTCGCAAACCTCGCATTCGTTGCTGCCATCGCGGCCGCTCTTGCCGCCCCCATTCCACTCGCCGCGCAATCGCCCAACCATCATGGCCAAACCCACTATCGCGTCATCAGCCTGGGCGTACCGCTCGGCGGATCGGCCAGCTCAACCGCAGCCATCAACAGCGAAGGCTGGATCGCCGGCGCCTCCAACCTCAGCGGTGATCTCGACGAGCACGCCGTCCTCTGGCTCTACGGATTCCCGCTGGACCTCGGCACGCTCGGCGGTCCCAACAGCGCCGTGCTCTGGCCCGGGCTGAACGATTTCGGCCAGGCCGTCGGCATCTCCGACACCGCCAACACCGATCCCTACGGCGAGAGCTGGAGCTGCGGCGCGTTTCTTCCTGCGTCACATCAGGGCCACACCTGCGTCGGCTTTCTCTGGCAGTGGGGCTCGATGACCGCGCTGCCCACGCTCGGCGGCAATAACGGATTCGCCACCAGCATCAACAACCGCGGCCAAGCCGTCGGCTGGGCGGAGAACACCGTGCACGATCCAACCTGCGCCGCTCCGCAGGTACTGCAATTCGAAGCTGTCATCTGGGGACCGCGGCCGGGGCATGTCCAGCAACTCTCACCTTACGGCTCCGATCCCGACGGCGCAGCCACCGGCATCAATGACAGCGGCCAGGTTGTCGGCATCTCCGGCATCTGCCAGAACGCGGTTGGCAATCAAACCGCGATTCATGCTTTGCTCTGGCAAGATGGCAAGCCGATCAATCTCGGCAATCTCGGCGGCACTGCATGGAATACGCCCATGGCAATTAACGACAGCGGCTTCGTTGTGGGCTTCTCGGATCTGACTGGCGACCAGGGCGGAGCCAATCCCAACTTCCACGCGTTCTCATGGACGCGCCCCGGCCCGATGAAAGACCTCGGCACGCTCAGCGGCGACGCCATCAGCGAAGCGCTTGGCGTCAACCAGCGGGCGCAGATTGTCGGCGTATCTTACGCGTCGGGATTCAGCAATCCGCGCGCGTTCATTTATGAGGACGGCGCGATGACCGATCTCAACACGCTCGCCCCCGGCAGCCCGCTGTACTTGCAGGTGGCGCAGGACATCAACAATTCAGGCGTGATCGTCGGCATGGGCTGCACGCCGAACAATTGCACGCCAGCCAGTCCTCAGGTTGCGTTTGTGGCGATCCCGACTGGTGACTGAGAGGCTAGGGTGGAGCACCGCTTTAGCGGTGCATTTCAGGCCGAGAAAACAACGGCTTCAGCCGCTGAGGTGAGTCTTCAAAATCCTTCGCAGCTGAAGCCGATTCCTAAAGATGGGTGCGCCCGCGGGCTCTAGATCTCCACCAGCTCCTTGCTCACAGGCGTGAGCACTTCGCAACCCCTCGCCGTCACCACAACCATGTCTTCAATCCGAATGCCGCCCTTCTCCGCAACATAAATTCCCGGCTCAATCGTCACCACCATCCCAACCTGCAGCGCTTCCTTCTGTCCTGTCCCCAGCCGCGGCGGCTCATGAATCTCCAGTCCCACGCCGTGACCAGTCGAGTGGGTGAAGAACTTGTCCAGCTTGGCCCGCCGCAGCACCTCGCGCGTGGCATGATCCACGTCGCCTGCCGTTACGCCGGCTTTCACCGCCGCGATCCCCGCCAGCTGCGCCTCCAGCACCGCGTCATACCAGCGCCGCTGCTCGCGACCAGCCCGACCAACATGCACCGTTCGCGTCATATCCGAACAGTAGCCGTTGAACAGGACTCCGGAATCGATCACCACAAATCCTCGCCGCGGAATGGGTGCGCGCGTCGCTCGTCCATGCGGCAGAGCCGACCGCTTACCGCCCGCGACGATCGTCTCGAACGACATGCCATCCGCGCCTGCTCGCCGCGCGGCGAATTCCAACTCGCCGGCAATTTCCGACTCCGCAACCCCTGCACGAATCTTCTCGACCGCCTGCTGGTAAACCTCGGCCCCCATCCGCACCGCTTTGCGAATAATGCTCAACTCCTCGGCGTCCTTGACCATCCTCTGGCGCATCACCAGGCCCGCAACCGGCTTCCAAGTGACTTTCTTACGCGCCAGCCGCCGCATGTCGCTCGCCGCCGCGACACTGGTGAGATCGCCTTCAAACCCAATCGTCACGCGCTTCCCCTCGCCGATGATTCTTGCCGCAGCCTCCAGCAGCGGACCCTTGGCGATGACCACGCGCACATCACGAACTTCTTCCCTCGCCTGCTGGGTGTAACGCCCATCGGTGAAGAAGACGCGCCGCCCGCCGATAAACAGCAGCAGACCGTTGCTGCCGCTATAGCCGCACAGATAGCGCAGATTCGCCGGATGCGTGATCGCGAAGCCATCAAGCTTCTCGGCCTCAATCGTCTTCTGGAAGGCCTTCTGACGTGACAGATGGTTCATATGCTTCCGCTAGCACTGCTTTGCGACGCCATCGAAAACCATTTCACCACAGAGACACAGAGTACGCAGAGGTAACTCCAGAAACTCTCTGCTCGGCGTGTTGAACTGCGAGCAATGGCCCTGCTTCAGGGGAGAATATTAGCCAATCAAAATTTGCTACTGCTGACTCGTACCAATAAATTCTCTGTGTCTCTGTGTCGCTGTGGTGAACTCTTCTTCCTAAAACTGCGTCACCTTGATCGAGTCTGCGGTCTTATTCGCGCGGTACACATAGTGATGGCTGGGCTGGTGCGCCACTGCATCCACGCGCACGTAGTACGTTCCCTGTCCCGGACTGGAGCCGAAGGGAATCACCGGACTGCTGCTTTGCGCCGGCAGTTTGAAGTGCTGATAGCCCAGCGTGGTCGCGCGTCCGATCTCATTAACGGCAACAATGACCACAGTCAGGTCGAAATCGACGCCCGTGTCATTCGTCACCACAGCCGAGCCTGAGATGCTGTTACCCTGTACCGCCGGAGGCTCCTTCCAGTCGACCGTCAGGCCGGCGATCACATGGATCACGAACTCGCGCTGCGCGTGCTGCTTGGGAATGCTCTCGTCAGCGGCGCCGATGGTGAAGCGGTAGTCGCCCGCCATGCTCGGCGAGCCGGTGATCTTGCCCGTGTGCGGATGCAGCTTCAGCCCCGGCGGCAGATCACCCTGCACCAGATGCCACGCGTAAGGCGCCGTTCCACCGGTCGCCTGCAGCGGCAAGGTGTAACTCTGACCCATGATCATTCCCTGCGAAGGCAGAGGCTGGATCTGAAGGTCCTGGCTGCGGGCAAATCCCGTCGCTATAAATACAATGAGCGTGAGCAGGCGAATCCGCATGGTTAAAACATTATAGGGCGGTGATGAGGGATCAGGGACTGGGGGCTAGGGTTCAGAGAATGGGTATCAGGCGCTCGGCAGGATTCGGTCTCAGCCGTCTTGTATCAGATCTGGCAAAGTCGCTCCGACCGCCTTGTATCAGGGCACCACCTTTAGTCGTGCCGAAAATGGCGGCACGAAGGACGGGCCCCAGCCCCTAATCCCTAGCCCCTTGTTTTCTTGACCCTCTTGCTGTGTCGCGCCTCACTTACGAAAATTCCGTGCAGCGTATATCATCGCTTGTTCAGCTGAATCGCGAAGAGCGACCTATGTCCTCCACTCCCAAAATTCGAGTACTCGTTGCCAAGCCGGGCCTCGACGGCCACGATCGCGGCGCCAAGGTCATCGCCCGCGCCCTGCGCGATGCCGGCATGGAAGTCATCTACACCGGCCTGCGCCAGACCCCCGAGATGGTCGTCAACGCCTCGCTGCAGGAGGACGTCGACGTTATCGGTCTCAGCATCCTCTCCGGTGCGCACAATGCCATCGTGCCCCGTGTGCTGGATCTGCTCAAGCAGAACCACATGGACGACGTCCTGCTGCTGGTCGGCGGCATCATCCCTGATCAGGATATCGAGGCCCTGAAGAACGCCGGCGTGGCTGCGGTCTTTCAGCCGGGCACGCCCATGGACTCCATCATCGAATTCATCCGCGCCAACGTGAAGCCGCGCGGGGTGACGGCGTAACAGTCTGACGGCACAGCCTAAAGCTGGGCCCCATTTGTAAACTCGACGGTACGACCTTGCACCAGCTTCATCGAGATGCAAGGCGAATTTTCAGGCCTGAGGTAGTCATGCGAATTCTCTGCGCTTTGCTCCTGTTATCTTTCTCTGTTTCCGTTGCTCAAACTTCCGGCTCTTCTCAATCGTCCGACATCCCCAAAGAAATCCCCAGCCTGGACCTGACCGGCATCGACAAGACCGTCGATCCCTGCGTGGATTTTTATCAGTATTCCTGCGGCAACTGGATGAAGGACAATCCCATCCCGGCTGACAAGTCCGCCTGGGGCCGCTATTACGGATTGCGCGAGCGCAATCTCTACGTGCTGCGCGACATCCTGGAGCAGGCCCAGGCTCCCGGCAAGCGCACCGCAATCCAGACGAAGGTCGGCGACTATTACGCCGCCTGCATGGACGAGACCGCCATCGAGAAGCGCGGCACCGAACCGCTCGCGCCGGCGATGAAGGCCATTGCCGACCTCAGCAGCAAGCAGCAGCTCATCACGCAAGTCAGCGCCATGCAGAGCGACGGCATCCGCGTGCTCTTCAGCTTCGGCCAGATGCCCGACATGCACGACTCGCGCCAGACTATCGCCAACCTCGACCAGGGCGGGCTCACGCTGCCCGATCGCGATTACTACATCAAGGACGACGCCAAGTCGGTTGAGACCCGGCAGAAATACCTCGACCACGTGCAGAAGATGTTTGAGCTGGCGGGCGATAAGCCCGACGTTGCCGCCGCCGAAGCCAAGACCGTGCTGGCGATCGAAACCGCTCTCGCCAAGGCTTCGATGGATCGCACCGTTCGCCGCGATCCCCACACCCGCGATCACTTGATGGCCGTCACGGAGATTGCCGCCAGCGCGCCTAATTTTCAGCTGACCGAATTCTTCGCCGACAGCGGCACGCCCAAGTTCACCAGCCTGAATGTCAGCAATCCCGACTTCTTCAAAGCGGTGAACGATCAGATTGCCGCAACTTCCCTCGATGACTGGAAGGTTTATCTACGCTGGCGCACGCTCGACACCTACGCTCCCACGCTGACGAAAGCCTTCGTTGACGAAGACTTCCAATTCAACGGCGCTTATCTTTCCGGCCAGAAAGAGATCGAAGCACGCTGGAAGCGCTGCGTGACCTCAACCGACCGCAATCTCGGCATGGCGCTCGGCCAGCTTTACGTCGACAAGGTCTTCGGTCCCGAAGCCAAACAGCGCACGCTGAAGATGGTGCAGGCCATCGAAGGGGCCATGCATCAGGACATCGGCCAGTTGACCTGGATGTCGGACACCACCAAGCAGAAGGCGTACGAGAAGCTGAACGCCGTCGTCAACAACATCGCCTATCCCGACAAGTGGCGCGACTACAGCACAGTCGTCGTGACGCGAGAAGGCTATGCCGGCAACCTGACGCGCGCGGCGGCTTTTGAAGTGCAGCGCCAGCGCAACAAAATCGCCAAGCCGACGGACCGCAAAGATTGGGGCATGACGCCGCCTACGGTGAACGCCTATTACCGCTCGGAGATGAACGACATCAACTTCCCCGCCGGCATTCTGCAGCCGCCCTTCTACGGCCAGACCATGGACGATGCGGTGAACTACGGCGCGATTGGCGTCGTCATCGGACATGAGCTGACACACGGCTTCGACGATCAGGGCCGCAAGTTCGACGCCGACGGCAACCTCAAAGACTGGTGGACCGCTGGCGACGCAAAGGCTTTCGAAGAACGCGCCAGCTGTACCGCCGACGAGTACTCCGGCTTTGTCGCCGTGAAGGACGACAAGGGCGAAGTGATGGTCAACGGAAAGCTGACGCTCGGAGAGAATACCGCCGACAATGGCGGCCTCAAGCTGGCTTACATGGCGCTGATGAACATCATCGGCAATACGCCGGTGAAACCCATCGACGGCTATACCCCGCAGCAGCGTTTCTTCCTGGCCTATGGCCAGGTCTGGTGTGAGAACCGCACCGATGCGCGGGCGCGCCAGTTGGCCATCATCGATCCGCACTCGCCGGGACGCTGGCGCGTGAACGGCGCGGTCCAGAACTCGGCAGCTTTCCAGGAGGCCTTTGGCTGCAAGGCCGGCCAGCCCATGGTGCGCGAAAACGCCTGCCGCGTGTGGTGAGAATCAGTGGCTAGTGGCTAGTGGCCAGTGGCTAGTAAATGGCATTCCAGTGGTTGGCAAATCGCGCGGCGACTGCTGGTCGACCGGCCAGCCCGACGGGCGAAAGTGATTAGCCCAGCGCGGAAGCGCTGGGTGGCGGAACGAAATAGAATTCCGAGTCCCTTCAGGGACGACACCTCCGCAGCTCCCGTCGTAATGTTTTTTCAATAGGACCTTCTGCGACTATCATGCAATATCGACCCTGAATGACCACCGGCTCCGCGCCAACTGACCCGCCCGATTCCCGCCTGTCGGTCGTCCTTTCTTATGCGATCCTGCTCGCCGGCATCGGCGCAGGCATCGCTTCCGCCTATATCATTGTCACCACGTACTCGCCTCTTCCGCATTGGGATGAATGGGCGCTCTTCGATCACCTTGCAACCGGGAATGCCACGCTGTCATGGCTCTGGGCGCAGCACAACGAACACCGCATCCTCGTTCCCAAAATCTTCTTCTTAATCGATGTCTATTCCTTCCGCGGCACACAAGCTTTTCTGCTGACCAGCATCTTCGCCGTCCAGCTGCTGCAAATCGCGCTGCTCAGCTTCAGCTTGTGGACGCTGGGCGGAATGCGCGGGTCGGCGTGGAGAGCCGGCACTGGCCTGATCGCTTACTGCATTCTGTGCCCCACGCAACAGGAAAACCTGATCTGGGGATTTCAGCTGCAATTTGTCATTCCCGCAGCGATGGCCACTTTGTCGACGCTGACGCTGCTGCTCTATCACAGAAAGCCGCGCCTGTGGCTGCTGGCGCTCTCCATCTTCGCAGCCACGCTCGCCACCTGGTCGCTCGCCAACGGAATGCTCCTCTGGCCACTTCTGCTGCTTGCCGCATTGCTGCTCGGCATGAGGCGCTCCGTCTTGCTCGTGATCGCTCTGTTCGCAGCAGGAAACATCGGACTGTATCTGTATCGCTACCATCGCCCCGGACCGACCGCTGAGTTTCCCGGCCTCATCCTCGCGGCTGACAGAATCCTGCACTACGTCGCCGTCTATTTCGGCAGCACTTTTGTTCGCCACTCGAGCGGCTGGATCCCGCTTCTTGCCGGAACCGCCGGCCTATGGGTCGCTGTCGCCATAATTATTCGTACCCTCCCACAGCGTGGGACATCGTCGCTTCTGCAGCTGGAACTTTCCTTGCTGATGCTCCTCTGCATCGCGACCGCGTTCATTACCGCTACGGGCCGGCTACATCTAGGGCTGGAACAAGCAACGGCCTCGCGCTATCAGACCTTCGCGCTGCTCTTCTGGTGCAGCCTGGGACTGGCGATATTAGCCCAATTCACTAAACCACGGGTGGCCCGTTCTAGCGCGTCTTTTGCGCTAGGGCGGGGCAGTTCAGATGGTGGCACGCCAGTCCAGGCCGCGAGGGCCAACGCTTTTTGCGGATTCCTGCTGGTGTTGATGCTCGGCTTCGCCACCCAGGTCCGGCTGCCGCTGATCGACGCCCAATGGCGCCAGCTGCGGCTGATGCGGATCTCGCTGTCCCTGCTGACAAGCGTCCATGATCCTGCCGCTCTGGCCGACGCCTATCCCGATCCGCAAGCCGTCCTCCGAGCCGCGCAATACATGGAAGACCACCATCTGTCGATCTTCGCCGGCGATCTTTACGCGAAACTGGGGCAGCCCTTCGACGCCGCCTATCACGTGCGGCCTGCCACCGATTGCTCCGGATACATCTCCTCAACCCAGGTCCTGCCGGCTAACGATGGCGAAGGCTTGCGAATCACCGGTTCTGCCTGGGACAAGCTCTCGAATCGCCCGGCAAGAGAAATCGTCGCCGTCAGCAACGATCGCATCATCGGCTACGGCACGAGCGTCTCAATCCCCCAGGACTCATCCGCCGCCAGGCCAGATTCCGATCCTGCCCGCTTCGGCTGGGTCGCCTACCTCCACCATGTGCCGCCTGGCCAGATTCAGCTCTACGCCGCGGTCGGCAGGAACTCCGGCGACGTCTGCCTGGTGGCGGAAACCATGCCGTAACTATTATGCTGCGACCGCGACTCGACTTTGCGCCGACCGACGGCAGCTCCGGCCTCTATTCCCTAACCCCTAGTCCCCAGCCCCTGATGCTTCCCGCATCCGACTTGCCAACTGACAACCGGCAACTGGCAACTGACAACTGATTTATATTGTTCTGTGCCCCAGTGAAATCCTTCCGTTCTCACTTCCATCTCATCTTGCCGGCATTCGCGATGCTATTGCTTGCCTTCGGCGCCGCATGCAAGCGCCAGGACATGACGCATCACGAGTACATGTACGTCTCCGCGCCGGAGACCAGCCTGCGCGATCGCGTGGCTACTATGTACAACAGGATGGGCACGGTGCACAACGGCGATCGCGTCGAAGTGCTGGAGCACCAGCGGCGATTTGTCCGCGTCCGCACCGATAGCGGCCAGGAGGGTTGGGTCGAGGAACGCAGCCTGGTGCCGCAGGATATCTATGACGGCTTCCAGAAGCTGGCGCAGGACAACGCCAGCACGCCGGTCCAAGCCAGGGGAACGACGCGCGCCGAGGTCAATATGCATCTCACCCCGGCCCGCGACGCCGATCATCTTTATCAGCTCAAAGATGGCGAGAAGGTAGAAGTGCTGAAGCGGGCAACCGCGGACAAGAATGTGGTGAAGCCGAAGCCGGCGCCGCCGGCAACTCCGGCGAAGAGCAGCAAGTCCAAGGCCAGCACAGCCTCGAAAAGCGGAACGGCGGCGACCAAACCCGTCGTGCCTCCTGCTCCGGCAACCCAAAGTTCTCCATCGGCCCCACCAGCCTCACCTGCAGGTAGTGAAGTGCCAACTCAGGCTGCCAAAAACCAGCCCCAGCCGCCGAAGCCGGTCATGGAGGACTGGTACCTGGTGCGCAGTTCGTCCGGCCATGTGGGCTGGGTCCTGTTGCGCATGGTCGATCTCGACGTTCCTCTCGACGTCGCGCAGTATGCCGAAGGCCAGCGCATCATCGGATACTTCGTTCTCAACAACGTCGACGAGGACGGCAAGCCGCAGCCGCAATATCTCGTCCTGCTGAACGAACCGAAAGACGGCCTGCCCTACGACTACAACCAGATTCGCGTCTTCACCCGCAATCGCGCGAAGCATCGCTACGAGACCGCCTATCGTGAACACAATCTTGAGGGCTATCTGCCGGTGAGAGTCGGGCATCAGGATTTTGGGGGCAAGGAGGGCGATCTGCCAACCTTCACCATTCGCGAAAAGATTGATGATGGCCGAATTGTAGAAGAGACGTACAAGCTCAATGGACCGATCGTGCGTCGCGTGCTCTCGCCGGATGAAGAAGCAGCCGAGAAGGCAAAGCACGAAGCCGCCCTCGCCGCGCGTATGAAGGAACTATCAACCAAGCACGCCGGCCAGCCGGGCCACAAACACAAGCAGCACTAGAGCGCCTATTTGCTATAGAACTCCGCAATCGCCCCGACCACGCGTTTCTGCTCGTCCTCGCGCAGCTCGGGAAAAATCGGCAGCGCCAACACTTCCTTCGCGGCGCGCTCCGACTCCGGCAGATCGCCGGCCCGATATCCGAGATAGGCAAAACACTTCTGCAGATGCAGCGGCACAGGATAGTAGATCTCGCTCCCAATGCCGCGTGCGGTCAGGAATCGCTGCAGCTCATCCCGCCGCCGGGCGCGAATCACAAACTGGTGGTAGATGTGGTGCGCATCCGGCAGCGTCGCCAGCAGTGCGACAGGAGCTTTCTCGCTCACTCCCGCTGCCTGCGTCCCAACCAGTCCTGCGCCAGCCAGGAGCCCGTGATAGCGGCACGCAACGATTCGCCGCTTCTGGTTCCAGTCCTCAAGGTGCTTCAACTTCACGCGCAAGACGGCCGCCTGAATCGCATCCAGCCGGCTGTTCCAGCCGATCTCTTCGTGGTAATAGCGCTCCCGGCTGCCGTGATTGCGCAACCGGCGCACATGATCAGCCAGCTCTTCATCATCGGTCGTCACGCAGCCGCCGTCGCCGCAGGCGCTGAGATTTTTTGTCGGATAAAAACTGAAGCCGGCCGCCTTGCCCAGCGCTCCCGCCTTCTTTCCCTTCCACGCCGCGCCGAAGGCCTGCGCTGCGTCCTCGACAATCGCCACGCCGTATTGCTGGCTCAGTTGGGCAAAGCGATCCATATCGGCGCACTGGCCGTAGAGGTGCACCGGCATCACCGCACGAATATTTTGGCTGTGGCCACGCTTCAGTGCGTTCTCAACTTTGGCGGGATCGAGGTTCAGCGTCGCCGGGTCGATATCGGCCAATTTCGGATTCGCTCCACAGCGCACAATCGAGCTCACCGACGCGAAGAAGCTGAACGGCGTGGTGACCACGCCCGTGTCCTCTTCAACGCCGCAAGCTCGCAGGGCCAGCCACAACGCGTCCGTCCCTGAAGCGCAGCCCACGCTCGCGCGCACTCCGAGATACTCCGCGGACTCGCGCTCGAAACCCGCCAGCTCTTCCCCGCCGATGAAGTGCTGGGTAGTAAGTACGCGCTCGATCGCCTGGCCGACCTCGTCCTTGATGCTGGCGTACTGCCGCTTCAAATCGAGCATCGGTACGGGCGCAGTGGCTGCGACCTCCGGTGATCGGACAGCAGAATCCTCAACCGCTTTCGGTGTCATAGTGAAACTTCAATTTTACAGCCCGCAAGCGAAGTTATCTCCCCGCAAACATGATGTAGTGGCTGGCCGCTCCCATGAAGAACAGCATGGGAAACGACAGCCAGAAGTTCAGCCGCGCGCTCAGAAAACTCAATCTTGCGACCCTGGCTGCTTCCGCAGGCATCGCCGTGCCCTTGGCAGCGTTCTCGCCGGTCCAGCGAATAATCTTCTTCTGCATGCGCCAGACGATGCCCCACACACTCAACATCATGAACCAGCCGATGCCGCCGCCGATCCCAATCGCAAGCGCGCGATTGCTCTCCCACCCCTGCTGATTCAGCGCGAGGAAGACATACGCGGCGCCGACGATGACGACAGCCATGATGACAGCGAAGACCGCTCCTTTTCGCAGCACCTCGGCGGGAGACATCAGCAGCCCCATCTGCACCGCAAAGGCGATCGTCCAGATCAGTACGAAGCTGCCGATTACACGGCCGGCCGAGGCCGTCTCGCCAGCGGCGATGGCATTCTGCGCATCTACGCCAACGATTCGGTTCCAGTAGCCAAAGCCCGCCAGCACGGTGACCAGCGAGCTCCAGCGGAACCACCACATCGCCCTGGGCATGAGCTTCGGGACGACGACGCCCCGTTGTTGGCCATCTAGTTCCTGCAGAAACGGCATGTTCACCAGGTTGAAGAAGTAGAGCAGGCCGATCCAGGTGATTCCGGCCACAAGGTGGATCCAGCGGAGAACGATCAGGACGGCTTGCTCGCCTCCCGGAAGGTCGATCTGCGGTGCGGCAAGGACAACCGCCCCAAAAGTGCTCATTCCTGCCTCCAAAAATAAGGTTCTTTCCCAAAAAAACGCATCTTAATAAACGGGCGAATTCTACATCACAAAGGTTTGTGCTTGTAGGAGTTGTAATCGCTCTCCGGGCGTCTTATCGTAAAGTAGCTGAAAGTAGCTGAAATTTTCCTGCCGGCGCGTCCGGATTTCCGGCGCGGTGGCAGATTACTATTCTCGACAGACCCTCGGTTCGTGTGGGGCCGCGATCCTTGGGGCTGTGCTGTTTTTTGCGGTTGGAGAGAGACCTATGGAAAGCAAACCAGCACAGAACATTCAGGACTCATTCCTGAATACTGCCCGCAAAGATAAATCGGTCATCACAATCTACCTCCTCAGCGGGGTGAAGCTGACGGGCAGAATTCGCTCATTCGACAAGTATTCGGTCGTTTTGGAGACCAACAACCAGGAGCAGCTCATCTTCAAACACGCCATTTCTACGGTGGTGATGTCGCGGAGCTTGCACAGCGAGCGGCATAGCGACGCGCGGCCCATGGTGTCATCCGCTCCCGTCGCCGAGGGAAGCGCAGCTCCCGCAGCGGCTGAGGAATAATTTTTGGGCGTGAGGCGAGGAAGATCCGGAGGCGCTGACGGCTCCTGGCCCACCAGTCGGCATCAACCCGAGCGGGCTTTTTTGGTTGGAGTGGAGTTTACCTCCCGCCCGGGCCCGAAGCCTGCCTCGCAACGGTCTGAAGACGCGCTTGCCGGCGACGAGCCGGCGTCTCGTACGCCTCTTTCCCGCACTGTTCCGCCAATTGCGCGGGCCGCGCGCGATGCAGCTTCGGCTCGCGAGCTTTCCGACTTCGAATCTCAGCCGTTCACACCCGAGGAATCCCTGGCTGAGTTGCGGGAGCTCACGGCCAGTGCCGGAGCCGGCATCGCCGGAGAGGTTCTGCAGCGGCGTCCCAAGGCCGATCCGGCAACTCTAATCGGCAGCGGAAAGGTCGAAGAACTCAAGGGCGCGATCGCGTCTACCTCGTCCGAGCTTGTCATCTTCGATCGCGAGCTCACGCCCTCGCAACAGCGCAATCTGGAACGCGAACTCGATGTCCGCGTCATCGACCGCACCCAGCTGATCCTCGACATTTTCGCTCGCCACGCTCGCACGCGGGAAGGCCAGCTGCAGGTAGAACTGGCGCAACTGCAGTACCTGCTGCCGCGACTGGCCGGCCGCGGCATCGAGATGTCGCAGCTTGGCGGCGGCATCGGCACTAGAGGTCCTGGCGAAACTCAGCTCGAAACCGACCGCCGCAAAATCAATCGCCGCATCCGGCATGTCCAGCAGCAGCTGGAGAATGTCCGCCGTATTCGCGGACAACAGCGCCGGAGGCGGGAATCGGCGCCCATAGCAACCGTGGCCCTCGTTGGCTATACCAACGCCGGCAAGTCGACGCTGTTCAACGCGCTGACCAAAGCGGATGTGCTGGAGAGCGCCCGCATGTTCGCCACACTGGATCCCACATTGCGGCACATCCAGCTGCCCTCGAAACGTGAAATCGTGCTGTCTGACACTGTGGGATTCATCCGCAACCTTCCGCACACTCTCGTTTCTGCGTTTCGAGCGACATTGGAAGAAGTACAGCGAGCCTCGCTTCTATTGCACGTTGCGGATGTGACCAGTCCAGCCGCCGGCGAGCAGCAGGTCCAGGTAGAAGCTGTTCTGAAGGAACTTGAGGTGCAGGACAAGCCGCGTCTTTATGTGATGAACAAGGTCGATCTGCTATCGGAGAGAAAGCGGGAGAGCCTTCGCGACTCCGACAATGTGGTACATGTTTCCGCCGCCACTGGCGTCGGTTTAGACGAGCTTCTACAAGCGATCGACGTCCGAATCGAAGAAGATCCTATTGAGCGCGTGCGCCTGCGCGTGCCCCAGTCGGAAGGAAAAGTTCTGGCGACGCTTGATGCTAAGTCAGTCGTCCTGTCGCGAAAATATCGCGATGGATTTGTCGACCTGGAGGTCCAGGCACCGGAATCGGTGCTGCGCAGAGTGAGGAATTTCCTGGCGTAGGTTAGGGGCGATGTGGAGGCAGCGAAAGCAGTTGTAGCCATGCGACTTTCTTGAAGTCTTTCACGTCAGCGGTGACCAGAACATTAGATCTTCCCGCGACAGCTGCTGCAAAGCAGTCGGCGTAAGGCAGTTTGTACCCCGATTTAAGCTGGGCCGCCGACTCGGTTATGGCTTCGTCAGCGACAACAATTTTCAGCGGCAAAAGACGCACCTGCGCCATGACGAGTTGCGCTTCCTTGAAGCTCTTCCGAACGGCGAGAGCGTAATACACCTCGCCCCAGTTGACGACAGACATGAGCAGCGTTGTTCCGCTATCGCGCGCACGCAGGAACAGGCGTTCCACCACTTCCGCCCCTGGTTGCTCCATTAGAAAACGATAAAGCGCATTCGCATCCAGGACATGGCGCTTCATCGAAGCTCACGGTCAGGATCGCGTTCCAATTTTGGCGGCATGCCCAGTCGCGCAAAGCTTCCGCGCATACTCCTGATGAACGCGTCTGTGACTGGCTGCAAGATCAGTCGGCCGTCTTCCTCGACGATGGCAATCTGCGTTCCTGGTTTGATATCGAAGCGATCGCGAAGCTCGGCGGGAATAACAATCTGGCCTTTGGCATTCACAGCTGCGTATCCGATGTTATCCATGGTCGTAGTCCAATTGAATTGTACCCTAAGGACAGAAAAGTAAGAAGGCTGTCGGAAAATACCACCCCGCGGTAGAGGGACGGAAATGTTTGCCGGGTTGGCCCTACACGACTCTGACGCCCGCATCCGCTTGCTCATGCGCATGGTAGCTGGAGCGCACGAGCGGACCGGATTCGACGTGACGGAATCCCATCTTCAGCGACTCTTCCTTCAGAAAGCGGAACTCCTCGGGCGGATAGAGCCGCGCAACCGGCAGATGATCCTTCGATGGCCGCAGATATTGGCCGATGGTGAGGATGTCGACCTTGCGATCTGCCAAGTCGCGAAAAACCTCCAACAACTCGTCTGTGCTCTCGCCCAATCCAACCATCACTCCGGTCTTGGTGGGAATCGCCGGACTCATCTCCTTGGCACGCTCCAGCAGGCGCAAAGTTCGCTCATAGCGAGCACCTGATCGCGCAACTCGATACAGCCGCGGCACCGTTTCCGTGTTGTGATTCAGAATGTTCGGCTCGGCATCCATCACGATGCGCAGCGGTTCTTCAAGCCCCTGAAAATCGGGGATCAGCACCTCGACCCGGCACTCGGGAACGCGCTGGCGAATCTCGCGAATGGTCTCGGCAAAGACGCGGGCGCCACCCACGTTGTCGTCATCGCGATTCACGCTCGTGACCACGGCAAACTTCAACGCCAGCTTTTCAACCGCTTCAGCAACGCGGCGGGGCTCATCGAAATCGATCGGCTGGGGACGTCCTTTGGGCACCGCACAAAAACCGCAGCGCCGCGTGCAGAGATTGCCCAGCAGCATGAACGTCGCGGTGTGATGGTTCCAGCATTCGCCGATGTTTGGGCAATGCGCCGACTCGCAAACCGTATGCAATTCCAGCTTGCGGGCCAGCATCTTCAGATTGTGGTAATTCTCGCCCATGGGCGCGCGCGCCTTCAGCCACTCCGGCTTGGAAGCCGGCTGGCGCGGGCCAATGTCAATCTGGACCAGTTCTGCGGCAGTTGCCATGCGGTATTTCTATTGTATCGCGTTGAATAAGATGCCCGCCGGCCCCGGCTGGTCACATCTGCATTTAGAATCGTGACCGGGCCATTTCTGCAGTTTCCGGCATCCCCGTCCGCAGTCTGTGCTTCAATCAAAGTTGCAGTACCTGTACGAGGAAACGCACTGATGCGAAAGTCTGCAATCGCTTTTGTTGCACTCGCCCTCTTCCTAGCCGGGTGCTCGTCCACCACTACCACCGAAAGCAAGCCTGCCGAGTCGGCTCCGAAACAATCGCAATACGAAACCGGGCGTGTGGCATTTCAGAAGATGTACATTTCCGCTCGCGAGTGGAAGGCCGATGCCGCTCCCTTCCGCCTGCAGTCGCGCTTCACCCCCGACGCTCCTGCCTCCCAAGGCAAGGCCGCCGTCTGGCGCGCATCCTTTGCTTCGCCGGCGGGAAACACGTTGAAAACGTTCGTGTGGTCAGGGTTGGTTGGGCCGGACGCGCCCGAGCAGGGCATCAGTTTTTCTGCTGAAGACAGTTGGAGCCCGACCAACACCTCAACTCGTGTGTTTGAATTCGGGTTTCTCAAGATCGATAGCGACAAGGCCTACGAAGTTGCGCAGAAGAACGGCGGACAAAAGCTGACCGCGAAAGATCCCAGGCAGCCGATTTTCTTTATGTTGGATTGGGATGGGGCGAAAAGCCAGCTCGTCTGGCACGTGATCTATGGAGCCAGCCAGGATGACGCGAAGTTGCGGATCGCCGTCAACGCTTCGACCGGCGAGTTTCTACGCGTGGAGAAGTAAGCTGTTGCCCGGCGGTGGCTCGCCTAGCCGGGCAATTTCGGCCAGATGCCAGGGGATCAGGCTATTTCGCCGGATTCCACCCCACCCACACCGGAATACCTTTATCGTCGCGCAACGTGACTGCATTTTTGCCCACGACGATCTCGCGCGCCAGGATCTGCTCTTCGGCTACGTTGAGCGCCTTCGCTCCAGTTATCAGCACCTGGTCGCCGACTGCGAAGGAGGTGTCCATTTCTTTCAGGAATGCCGCCGGAGCCACGCGAACCAGCACGGTTGCGGTATCGGTCTTCACAACCAGATAGATTCCTTCGGAGTTGCCGGGCACTTCGCGAACCTCTGCGACCACGCCCTTAATCTTCACTTCATTCGCTAAATCGTATTTCGGGCCGGTATCCTTCACTCTCTGAGCAAGCCCACTTCCGCAAGCTGTGCCTCAGAGCAATCCGCCTACTCACTTCCTGGCGATAGTTTTGACGCCATCTTGCTCCCAAATTGTTTCGATCTCAAGCTCAAACGTAGTCCCTCACGACCCAGCCTGCAGTGAGAGCGCTCACATGCGGGCGTGACTACCCGCCGTCCCGCCCAAGCCGCGCCGTCCTGCGCCGGAGTGGTCGGCGTGGCCAGCGTCATGGCCCGGGCGGCTGTTTTGGTGATTTTCCGATTTACCTGCCGATAATCCCATGCTGCGGTGGCGGTGGGGGCGGCGGAGGTGGTGGCGGAGGTGGTGGCGGCGGACAGCCGCCAAGTCAGCCTCCGGCTCAGCAGCCGATCAATTTCCCGAACGAGACCCTCGGCTTGCCCAACGGCTTCCCGATGCATCCTTGGGGAATCTGGAGCTCGATCGTGCCGTCTGCAGACTGCGGCGACTTGGGACCATGCCCATTCGGGTTTGTTGGGGGGGGGCCACCAGGCAGTCCTGGCTGGTGGCAACAGTTCACGCACTGGCTGTCCA
This sequence comes from uncultured Acidobacteriaceae bacterium, assembly GCA_963805985.1. Taxonomy (GTDB): domain Bacteria; phylum Acidobacteriota; class Terriglobia; order Terriglobales; family Acidobacteriaceae; genus Bog-257. Next base: position 344,975 of record CAWDWG010000001.1, read on the forward strand.
GCCAATATTATGGATACTGGCCGAAGAAAGATGCCACCGTGAACGTCTGTTCTCAATTTCACGGTTTGAACGGTCAACCGCTTTCGCGAATTGGTCAAGAAGCTGGACCCAATCCCTACAACCCAAACGGCGGTCAGCAAGCTTGGATTGACTTTCAGGACTCATATGTGGATAAATGCGTCAGCATGGGGGGCACTCCAGTTTGCTCAGCTAACGCGGGAATCTATGGCCCCCAAGCATTTTGCCAGTGCTGCAAGTAATGGAGGATACGATGCGGCGAACTCGGACTTTGCTCGCGTTATGCATTGCAATCCATATTGTGGGAACCACTGATTGTAGGCGCAGTAACCAATCCCCTATTGTTGTAAATCTGCTCCGTAACGAGAAGTCCCGGGCCTTTGGGATAACAGAACCCAAACTATTAGAGTTCGAATCGCAACATCCCAAAACGTCGTCCGGTAGGTCGATCATTGTTCAATCCATTTTGATGAATGAAGCGCAATTTGAGCGCACACTTGTGGACCAAGCTCAACTATCAGCAATGAAACCGGACTTAGTGGTGCTCGACTCGCCAGATCAAATCAGGGTAAGTTCAGCGATCGAAGCGGAGGCGGCTAATGCTACTAATGTCTGCGGATCTATAACAAACTGTCCGGCATTCGTTCCGACGTGGGTTTCTGGCGAACGACTAGATGCGATACACGCTGTCCTTAAGGCGTTGTCATCCAATACCTGAGTAGGAATGGGTGGCTGTAGAGGTGGAGGGGCGGTCACATACAAACGCTGGCCGCACTGGAAGCCCATGAAGCATGAGCTGATGAAGAGCCCACGAGACTTGAACCATCGGTGTGGCTGCGGCCGCTCGATGTCCACAAATCCGAGAATTACGTGTCCACAACTCCGAAAAGCGATGATTTTGGCCGTGGTGCCCAGCGGCAACAGCAACCAGCGTGCCAAACTGCCGACTGCCCGACATTTTCTTAGTAGCTACCATCCGCCCACGGCCCAGGAACGTCGATCCAGCTGGGCGTCATCGAGGCATCAAAGAACACGCTCGGGTTATAGGTCCGCAGGGTCAGTGACAGCATTCCTGATCCCTCCGCCGGCGCCCCGATCAGCTCGCTGCTGCCTGTCACCTCGCCACCGCTTTGGCTCCCATAGTTCTGCGCCGCCTGCCCGCTGAAAGGCGCGTACTCACACTGCACGATCTCCCAATCTCCGCACCACTCCGGATAGTTCACGCTGTCGATCGTGATCACCTTCCCGCAGATCGGTCCTGGCACCGTGTCGCTCGACGCCATCCCGCTCTTCAGGATGTTCCACATCTCATCGACAGCCTCGCCCCACACGGTCAGGCTCAGCGTGATCGGAGGTTGCCACGGCGGAGGGGTGTCCCAATCAAGCAGCGTCGCCAGAAACGGGTTCGACGGATCGAGGCCGCAGGCTCGATACAGCTCATACATCAACAAGCGATCGGCCTGATCGAACGAGCAGCTCGCGAAGTCGACCAAAGGCTATGACCTGCAGAGCGTCGGCGGCTGCAGCAGTGGCGGTGGCGGAGGGCCGATGTAATGGGCGCGTTCGTCACCATTGCTTATGTGGGGTGGGGCTTTCAGGTGTGGATGCCAACAGGCCCTGATCGCGGCATCGCCGACGTGACACTCGACGGCGTCGATTGCCCCCCAAAGTGGAATCTTGGTTCCCTTATAGCGCTTTCGTGTCATAATCTTGGCACGCTTAGAGTAAGGTCGAGGCTTTTGTGCGCCCTTCGTTCGCACCGCGGTTTTTATCGCGGCTCAAGATCATCGGGCTGGACTACGACGATGTTCGCGTAGAGCACGTTTTGGCCTTCTCGCGGCTATTCGTAGCACTAACGTCGTTAGCGGCTTGGCTGTTTCATCTTGGCGGCATGGCAAGCCACTATCGGGTTGGTTTGGTATTGCTATTAGGCTATCTCGTCGCCAGCGTCGCGCTGATTATCCGGCTTCAGTGGCCCGCCGAGCCCAGTCACGGCTTTGTGATCACTGCGCAGATCAACGACATCGCATGGCCGGCGCTGCTATGCCTATTCGCTGAAGTTCCAAACAGCACGTTTTTTATACTTTTCCTTTTTGCCATGATCGCAGCTGCTTTCCGTTGGGGTTTCGTGGAGACCATGACCACCGCGCTGATCAGTGCGGCGGTATTGCTCTTGCACGCGACTCTAGCCGCTTACGGACCGGCGGCCATGCGCGGCATGTTTCTCACGCCGGCGGAACCGGCACGGCTGGTCATGCGTTGCGCCTTCCTGCTGATGGCGGGCTTCTTGCTGGGCTTCCTGGCTGAGACCGAGAAGCAGCTCCGCGCAGAGATTGCGCTCACCAACCACCTTCTCTCTCTGGCTCGAGTTGGCAGCCGTTTTGCTTCGGTGCTGCAAAATGTTCTCTCGGAGCTGGGCCGTATCTTCCACAGCACCGCTGTTTACGAGATCTCGGCCCAGGGCAGTACCGGGCGCTCCTTTAAATGGGAGATCCCGTCCTTAAGCAAGCCGGTCATTCAGGTCCAGGAACTGGCTCCGGCAGAAAAAGATTCCGAGCTTCTGTCCGAATATCCTCACGCATTTTTCATGCATCGCATTCCTCCCAACGGAGCCTGCTCAATCACCGCGCTCGATGAAGAAGGCCGCTGCCTACGGAATGGGCAGACCAAACATTTCGAAATGCCCTTGCCTGACGCGGAGTCGCTTCTGGTAGTCAGCCATGAGATGGGACGCGACTGGAGCGGCCGGCTGATTTTGGTCAATGCCCAGCTCGGCCGCCAGCGCGAGCACGAGCTGCGTTTTGCGCAAACCGTAATGCGACAATTAGCGCCGGTCCTGTATTCGGTGTATTTGTTTCGCGCGTTCCGCTCGCGAGCCGGCGCGACCGAGCGGGCCAGGGTCGCTCGCGAGTTGCATGACACCTCGATCCAGTCGCTCATCGGTATCGAGATGCAGGTGGATGTTTTGCGCCGGCGCAGCGCCGATCGCGCGCAGGCCGACGAACTTGAGCGCATTCAGGGCTTGCTGCGCCAGGAGGTTTTGAACCTGCGCGAGCTGATGCAGAGCATGCGCCCGGTCGATATCGGACCGCATCAACTGCTTGACTTTGTGGCCGAACTCGTAGAACGTTTTTCCAGAGACACCGGCATCGATGTGCGCTTCATCTCGGAGCTGCAGGAAGTTACGCTTCCTCCAGCTACCTGCCGGGAACTGGTGCGCATTGTGCAGGAAGCGCTGGTGAACGTGCGCAAGCACAGCCGAGCCCATTCGGCGATGGTTCGCTTTGGCTCGCAGGATGGTTTGTGGAAGTTAGTGATTTACGATGACGGCAACGGGTTTCCTTTCGCTGGGCGATTTTCGCTGAAGGAGCTGGATTGTCTCCGTCGTGGGCCAGCCGTAATCAAGGAACGCATTCGCGCCATCGGAGGCGATCTGGTTCTCGAGTCGACTCCCGGGCACGGATCGAGGTTGGAGATTACCATTCCCCTGAAAGGATACGAGTCCCATGGATAAGAAGGAGCCGTCAGTGCGCATCGTCATCGCCGATGACCATACGATTTTCCGCGACGGATTGCGCCGCCTGCTGGAGGCGGAGCCCGAGTTGGAAGTGGCCGGCGAGGCTGCCGACGGCACCGAGGCCGCGGCCCAGACACGCCAGCTGAAGCCCGACATTCTGCTGCTGGATCTCGCCATGCCGCGCGTTCCGGGCATGGATACGCTGCGCGAGTTGTCCAACGACGGCAGCAATCTGCCCACCAGGATTATTGTGCTTACCGCAGCGGTTGAGCGGCTGGAGATCGTGCAGGCGCTGCAGTTGGGCGCGCGCGGTGTGGTGATGAAAGAGGCCGCCACGCAGCTGCTGATGAAAGCCATCCGCACGGTTATGCTCGGGCAGTATTGGATTGGCCGCGAGGCCGTGGGCGACATTGTTGAGTTCATGCGCACCAATCCCTCCGCCGACAAGCCATCGCGCAATTACGGTTTGACCAAGCGCGAAATGGATATCCTGACGACCATCGTTGCCGGGCTGAGCAACAAGGAGATCGCCAAGAAGTTTTCGCTCAGCGAAGACACGGTCAAGCACCACCTGACCAACATTTTCGACAAAGTCGGTGTAGCTAGCCGTCTGGAGCTGGCGCTATTCGCTATTAACAACCGTTTGACCGAGACGCCGAACTAAGGGTGCGATCGGGACTTTCCTCGTGCTGGCGGCATCTGATGCCGCCGGTTTTTTTCTGCGCGAGAGCAAAGTGGGCTGATCCGCGAGACTCCGCATCACGCTCCACCCGGAAGCCCGATTTTCTGCATCTATCTCTATGCGGCCGTAAAACCGGCTGCCACATCTTCCCCAGGACGATCCATGCCCAAGTTCACTGCGCTGCTGCGTACCCACAACGATGCTCTGCATCTCGGCCGCGCGTTGCAATCGCTGCGGCCTTGTGACGAAGTTCTTGTCATCGACGATTGCTCCGAAGACGATACCGCGAAAGTCGCTCGGGAATACGGGGCTGTGCTCAAGACTGCCATTCCCGGCGTTTCGCCCGGCGCCTATGCCATGGATGCCGAGCACGAGTGGATCTTCTGTCTTCGTCCCAACGAATCTTTTTCGGATGGCCTGGAGGCTGCCTTGCTGGAGTGGAAGGAACAGGATCCGGCCACGAATGTTACTTGCTACAGCGTGCTCGTCCGCGAGGAAAGCGGCGAGGGATGGCGCGATTGTCCGGCCGAGGTACGCCTGATCAATCGCAAGATGGTGAATTGGATTGGCGACGACATGCCCCCGGCGCAGCAGGATTGTGCCAGAATGCGCGGAGAATTGTTATGCTTCCACCATCCCTAATCGAGGTCTTCGACCGAACGCTTGGACCTATTCCTGGAATGCGTGCTCTTCGTCGCCGGATTGGCATTCGGCAGCTTCCTTAACGTTTGCATTAGCCGCATTCCTAACGACGAGTCGGTCGTAACGCCGCGATCGCATTGCCGCTCCTGCGGCGCTCTCATCGGCTGGCGCGACAACATTCCCCTGCTAAGTTGGATGATGCTGCGCGGCCGCTGCCGGCAATGCGGCGCTCGCTTCTCGCTGCGTTATCCGGCAGTCGAACTGCTTACCGCATTGCTATTCCTGGCTTGCTATCTGAGTTTCGGCTGGAGCCTGCTGACGCTGAAGTTCTGCGTGTTTGCCTTCCTGCTCATCGGGCTTATTTTCATGGACGCCGAAACCGGTCTCCTGCCGCGTGAGTTCACCTATGGCGGCATCGTGCTGGGACTGGTCTTCGCCTGGTTCGTGCCAACCAATTTTTCCCTTACGGCGCTCGTGCTTCGGGCCTATGGCACGCAGACACACAACGCGCATTTCATCTCGCTGCTGGACTCGCTAATCGGTGGCTTGATTGGCGCAGGCTTCTTCTTTCTCGCGTGGGGGCTGTACTACCTCGCCCGCCACAAGCACGGCCTGGGATTCGGCGATATCGCCTTGATGGCCATGTGCGGCACGTTCCTCGGCGTAAAACTCGTGCTGCTGGTCATCTTCTTCGCTCCGTTGCTGGGATTGGTGTGGGCCATCATCCTTCTGGTACGCGAAAAGTTGGGATCGGCGAGGGAAGGTCCGGCTGTCGCAAACGACGAGAGGCCATTTCTCAGCCGCGAGATGCCATTCGGCGTCGTAATCGGCGCTTGTGCTCTCGCCGTCGTCTTCGTGGGTCAAGTTGTCTTGAAGTGGTATCTGCGGATGTTCTAGTGCGAAAGCTGCGGATCGGTGGAACGTGCAACACCATGGCGATGCGCCTTAGCGATCTGCTTCAAATGATGGCTGGCGTGAGTGCGGTGAAAGCGGCGCCAATCTTTCGTACTGAGTGGGCCCAGGCTAGGATGGTCGAGCAGTTTAGCGTTGCGGCCAAAGCGCCGCTCGGCGTCGGCCAGCGTGGAGTCCAGAGCGACCAGCGCGTCATAGAAACGCCGTACCGTTTCCATGTCTAAACCATCTTTGGGAACTACCGCCTCGGGAGACAGGTTGCCCGACGGCATCATGCCAAGTTTAGAGACGTATATCGTCCGCACGCGATCGCGCAGTGTCGGCTTGCCGCCCAGCGGCCTTCCCGCTTCCATCACATTGCGAACACCCTTGGTTGTGCCTTTGAAGGTCAGCAGCAGGTGTTCCAGAATCTGACCGGACGACCATTTGCCGTCCAGCGCGCGATGCCAGTCCGCTTCGGACCAGTCACGCGTCAGTTTTTCCACCTCGCGGCGAATGTGTTCTAGTTCAGGAGACAAGTGTCACTCCGTGGCCCGGTGCGGAACAGTATCCCCAATTTATTGGCACCACTATGCACCCAAACTCAAACTTCTTCAATCCATTTTCGCTCTACGCTGCTTTTGGCGCGAGAAGCACGTTAGTGACAACTCGCAGGTCCTTAACGAAAAGCTCATATTCGTGCGGTTCGGGAAAGTTGTCCGGAGCCATCTTCGATGTCGCAGCGTTTAGGGTTTTGGCCGCGCCGCCCGCGCACGCTTGGCCGCCGAAACTCGAACCGGGCCAGTGCCGGTCGGCGGTTTGCGATCGCCTTCGACCACCTGCTTCAACACAACTGCATTGTTACGCTCTTCGTCGGTTGATGCGTACACGAGAGTAACCACGCGGTGTTGCTTGCCCAGGTCGTAGAGCTGCTGCAAAGCTGTGGCTGCCTTCTCGGTCGAAAGTTCTTTGAGATACTTCTCCCGAAACTTGGCCCACTGCTGCCGGTGCGTGTGGTACCACGTGCGAAGCTCGTCGGATGGCGCAAGATCCTTGAGCCAGGCGTCCAGCGCAGCCGCTTCCTTCGTCAAACCGCGCGGCCACAGGCGATCCACCAGCACGCGAGCGCCATCCTCCGGCGAAGGCAGCTCGTAGACGCGTTTGATGGCGACCATCATGCGAGGTGTATTCTAACTCTGATGGAGGCGCAGTGGCAGCCTCCGCACCCGCATAGAGGTTCCCGGACAGAACGTTGAATCTGCGACGCCTACGCTTTCCCCTCGTTGCCATCGCCAGCCTCATCGCAATCGTTCTCAGCGCCTGCGATGTCGAGCCGCGCAAGACCGATGCCGAGCTTGGATTGAATGTGCAGCAAGCTGCCGGCCGCAGAGTCTACGATGCCCGCTGCGCCGACTGTCACTTCGCCTATAGCAAGAGCAATCTCAAGGGGCCCAGCCTGAATGGGCTGTTCAAGAAGCCGTTCATGAAGAATGGCATGCCAGCCAACGACGACCGCGTGACTGACATCGTCCTGCTAGGGCGAGCCAAGATGCCGGCATTTCAGAACAAGCTGACCCAGCAGCAGCTGAACGATCTGATGGCGTATTTGCATACGCTGTGAGACGCGACTCGCCCGCCGCCTAAAGCCGGCTCACGATCAAAATTGAAGCGCTGGACGCCGGCCTGAAGGCCAGCTCTACCCGACTGACTGCTGACTGCTGAGAGCTGACTGCTATCTTGCCAGCAACGCCACGCCACCGGCGACGAACAGCGCCGCGAGCCAGCGGCGATGGTCCACGCGCTCCTTCAGAAAAATCTGCGCGGCGAAGGCGTTAGCGATGAAGGTGAGCGACGCCGAAGCTGGGCCGATCACGCTCACGTCATCCCATGACAGCGTGACCAGCAGGCTGAAGAACGCCAGAGCCATGAAGAACAGTCCCAGCATGAAGCGCGAACTGGAGATGACTCGCCGGACCACTTGAAACAAACCCTGTTCCCGGCGGACTGCGTCCAGGTCCCCGATCTCCTTCATCGCGCGCGACTGCAGCACGTCTCCCGTCGTCGCCGTTAAGACGATCGACGCGATCCCGGCCCAGATGACTGGCGCGTTCATACTTCGCTCCTCGAGCCCTTGTGTGAAGCGACATGGATTGCTGCGGATTCGGATTTTTCGCGCACCTGTCGCGCTGGCTCGGTCAAAGGCGGGCCCGTGGCAACGAAACCCACTCCCACGGTGATCAGACCGATGCCCAGCCAATGCGACAGCGTGACATTCTCATGAAGGAAGATTTTGGCCAGCAGCGCCATCAGAACGTAGCTCAGCGCCGTGGCCGGCAGGACGTAGGTGAGATCGGCCCAGGACAGAGCCGTGAGATAGCTGCAGAAGAACAGAATCAGCAGACAGATTCCGAAAACGACCCACGGATTGAGAAGGACGGTGAGCAGCTGACGCCAGTTGGAGGTAGTGACGGCGCCGAAATCCCGCATACCGCGCGCCAGGCAGACATCGCCGGACGATCCGAAGATCGTCACCGCCAGCAGGATTAGGTACTTGCGGACGGTCACGCCAAGGCCTACACGCTGACCGTCTCAACCGTCTTGGATTCGGAGTTTGTGCCGCTGCCCGCCGCCGGCGGAAGGGTGCCCGAGGCTTGCCGCTCGCGCGATTCCTTCACCGAACGATTACGCGATGCCCGCAGTTTCATGAACGACTTCGCTTCCTTGTAGAGACGCTTGCGCTCGCCGGAATCGAATGCCGCCTTGCGGACGATGCGGAAGATCGCCTTCGGCCGGAAGTAATACTCGTCGTAGAAGCGATGCACCATCTCCATGATGTAGTCGCGCGAGATGCCGGGATACTCGATCATCGCGACCTGGTGGCCCATCTCGTCGACCATCTGCGCGCCTTCGCCCACCAGGAAGCCGTTGGCTTTGGCGAAGTCGTAGAGCTCGGTTCCAGGATAGGCGTGCGCCAGCGATACCTGGATGGTGTCGACATCCAGCTCTTTGGCAAAGTCGATGGTCTTGCGAATAGTCTCCTTGGTCTCGCCGGGCAAGCCGAGGATGAAGTCGCCGTGTATGACCAGGCCGAGCTTCTTGCAGTCACGAGTGAAATCACGCGCGCGTTCGACCGTCGCGCCCTTCTTGATGTTCTTCAGGATCTGCTGGTCGCCTGACTCATAGCCGACAATCAACAGGCGGCAACCGGCGTCCTTCATTGCCTTGAGCGTTTCGTAATCGGTGGTGACGCGCGAGGTGCAGGACCAGGTCAGTCCCAGCGGCTTCAGCTTGGAGCACAGCTCGATGGTGCGCGCCTTCTGAATGTTGAAGGTGTCGTCATCGAAGAAGAATTCCTTCACCCACGGCCAGTATTCCTTGGCTTTGACCATCTCAGCCGCAACCGCGTCGGAAGAGCGCTTGCGCCACGGATGTCCGCTGAGCGTCTGCGGCCACAGGCAGAACGTACACTGCGCAGGACAGCCACGCGTGGTGTAGAGCGAGACGAACGGGTAGAGCAGGAACGGCACGTTGTAGCGGCGAGGATCGAGATCGCGCTTGTACACGTCGACGACGTCCGGCAAAACATCAAGATCAGCGACGGTCGGACGATCGGGATTATGAACGATCTTGCCGTCAGCGCCGCGATACGAGATGCCGAGAATCTCGCTCAGAGGCTTCCCGTTCGCGTATTCATAAACCGCGAAGTCGAACTCGCGCCGCACGATGAAATCGAGTGCAACGCCGTCTTTGAGCGAGGCTTCCGGCAGCGTGGTAACGTGCGGGCCGACAAAGGCGATTTTCAGCTTGGGATTGGCGGCCTTCATCGCAGCCGCGAGCTTGATGTCCCCCGGAAATCCAGGAGTGCTGGTGAACAGCACCAGGAATTCGTATTCCTTACCGATTTCGATGGTCTGCTTGGCGTCGACCTTATGCGGCGAGGCGTCGAGCAGCCGTGATCCCTCCAGCATTCCAGCCGGATAGGCGAGCCATACCGGATACCAGTAGGACTCGATTTCGCGCGTGGCCGGCCAACGCGAGCTGGCGCCACCGTCGTAATTTTCAAAGGAAGGAGGATTCAGCAGTAATGTCTTTAAAGGCATAAGTCTACTAGCTATCGTATCACCTGTTGGAGGTCTGCGTAACTGGTTGGGACCTCGGCAGTTAGCAGTCAGCAATCAGCAGTCAGCAGTCAGTACCGATCGCGCTCTGAATTTACGCGCCTTGATAGTGAAGTGAGCATCTTCTTGATCTCTTCAACCGCAGAATTCAGATCCTCATAGGCGCTAGATTTCAAATACCCCAGGTCGCGAGCCAGCAGCAGGTGATACTCGAGTTCACTGGCCGACCCAAGCGCGATCTGCAAGAAACGATGGAGTTCGGCATTACCCCGGCGGCCGCAACCCTCCGCGATGTTAGCTCCTATCGAGGCGGAGCACCTTCGCATTTGCGAGGTAAGGCCAAACAGTTCCTCCCTGGGGAAATCGGCTGTCGCCCGATACACGCTTAGTGTTACCGCGTGCGCCTTACCCCACACCTGAAGATCTCGAAAGTTCTTCATTGCAGAACCTTGGTCCCAGCCGGAGTCGCTGGTCTGCTAACTGCTGACTGCTGATTGCTGACTGCCGACTGCTACTTCATCGCCCAGTTCTCCAGTTGTCCGGTTAAGCGCAGCAACTGAAGCACGGCGCGGCTCAGTTCGAACTCAGCATCGAGATAGCCGGCGTGCTTGTCGTCGGAGTCGAGCTCTGCATTCTGCTCATCGCGAATGTTCGCCTGGCCGGTCTGTATCCTGCCCTTCACGCCTTCCAGATCTCCCTGCGAAACTTCCCACTCCAGCTTGGCCACGTCGCGCGCAGCGGAGAGCTGTCGAAGGGAACGCTGCAGCTGCAGGGCGTCTTCGCGAACCTTTTGCCTGGTCAACTCCTCTTGCTTGCCCGCGACGAGGGCGTCGGCTTTGGCTTCCTCGGCCCTGGCTTTCTGCGCATAGTTGAGAAACGGGAATTTGATGTTCAAGCCAGCCGCCAAATTGTTGGCTGTGTAGTTCTTGAAATAAAGATCGTAGTTGTTGAATTTGGCCAGGTACGCATACTGCGATGCCAGGTCGATGGTAGGAGTGATAGTCGCTTTATGCTCGCCGACGGCACGAGCCTCCGCAGCAGCGGTCTGCTCGTGTGCCTGCTTGACCGCAAGACTGTTAGCCACGGCCCGCGATGGCAGATCCTCGTCCTGTGCCATGACCGGTATGTTCGGCATGGACTGCGGGTCAGTGATAATTGCATCCGGCTGCACGCCCGTCAAACTTGCCAGGTGCTGCCGCAATACGTCGGACTGTCCCTGTGCCTCGGCGATACGCAGGCGAATTCGCGCGGTCAGCAGCTGGCTCCTGGTAAGCTCCAGCTTGCTGTCGACGCCTTCCTGCAGCCGCTGCTGGCTGATGAACTCGCCTTTTTCGGCAGCCCTTTGCGCTTCGGCCAGCGCCGAGATCTTGGCGGTTAGGTGATTCAATTGTGCATAGCTCAAGGCAACGTCGAGGATGACGGCGTCCCGCTTGTCCTGCACATCGAGGGACGCAGCTTTCCACTGGATCCTGGCCGCCTTCAAATACGCCTTTAGTGTCCAATTGAACACCGTCTGCTGGGAGTTGAAGTTCACCACCGATGGCGCCGAGCCTTCGATCGTCAACGGGAATCCATAGGAATAGCCGAGGCCCGAACCGACCGTCAGCTGCGGGATCCAGTTGGCGCGAACTTCCTCATACGCTTGGTGCGCGTGCCATTGGTTCATCGCGGCGATACCCATCACGCCGCTGTGTTGAAGGGCCAGCTCGACCGCATTGCGGAATGGAATGGGTACGGCGTCGGGTGGATCGGCGGCGCTGCACAGACGCGGCAGAAACAACAATGCGACGACGAGCGCTACCAGCCTCGCGCAGTTGTTAGCCGAATTCATGATTCTTGTGGAACGCCGGGGTTTTGAGTGCATCCCGTGCTCTATGCTAACAACGCGAAGGCATTACTGTACGCGGCTGAGAGCTTTCTTTGCCGGCTCGTACCCAGAAGCTAAAGCCAGCGAGGCGTGGTACTCGGATGCGGCGGCTGGGTTATTCCCCATCTTCTGGTTGAGCTCGCCGATCAGGTAGTGGGCGCGAAAAGCCGGCGCCGACTCAACCAGCTCACCAGACGCCAGGTAGCGCTGCAAATACTGCGACGCGCTGGAGAAATTGCGGCCGCCCAAATACAGCTCCTTGCCGGCGTCGAAGTAGGAGTCCGCAGGCTTGTGTGGCTGCGCCATCGCTTCCTGCACGGCAGTCTGCATCTCGTCAAAGCGCCCGCGCTGGCGATAGAACGCAGCCAGCTGCAGCCACATGTCGGCCGGATTGCGGGCGTTCTTGACGGCGGCTCGAAACTCCGTCTCCGCCGCGGCATACTGCTTCTCTTTGACCTCAACCCGCGCCAGGATCAGGTGCGCCGTTCCCGGATCGAGCTTCTGTACCTGCGCCGCCTGACCGCGCGCCTTGTCGAGCCCGCCGCCCATAATCGCGGGAGCCTCGGTGTAGTACTCCGCCAGATCCAATCGCGCCGGAATGTTCGTGGGATCAAGCTGGACCGCGCGCTCAAACTCATTCCTGGCCTTGCGAGCCACGCCGGCTGCTGCTAACGGACTGGAGTCCGCGGCCTTGCGGCCATATTCGCGAGCCAGCCAGAGATGGTACATAGCGTCGCCGGGATCGAGCTGGACTGCGCGCTCGCCGTACTTCACGGCTTCGTCCCACTGTTCCATCGCGTAATACACGCGAGACATCTGGTTGAGCGACTCAGCATCGCCGCGGCTGTTCAGTGCGAGCAGCGCGTCATCCATGCGCCCCATGGACAGCAGCTGCGTCGTGGCCGGATCGGCCGTGCCGGCAGTCACCAATACAAACAGCAAAGCAAAAGTAACTACGAATTTGGTGCACAAAAACTTCATGGATTCGCCGGCTTGACTGCCATTCCACCTTTCAGAGATTGCATATTCAGAGCTCCTAACGCGAGCACCGCGTTGTCGGAGAGGCCGCTGGTTACCTCGACGCGCGTCAGGTTCGAGACAGACGTTGTGACGTTCCGCCGCCGCAGCTCCCCATTGACCACCTCGAACACGTACTGCCCACCTTCATCCTGATGAATCGCCTCGCGCGGGATGGTCAGCGCGTTGGGCTGGCGAGCCGTCACCACCGCAACACTCACGTTGGTATTGGGCAGCAGTTTGAGATCGCTGTTCTCAATCACACAGGTAACTTCGCCCACCATGCGCGTCCCGCGCTGCACGACCGTAGTGGGCAGCGTGTCCAGCGTTCCCTGCCAGACGCGTCCGGGCAAGGCGTCCCACGTGACCTCAACCGCCTGCCCCTGACGCAACCGCCCGATCTCGGGCTCGTCGACAAAGGCGCGCACGCGAACTTTGTGCAAGTCTGCCACCTGTATCAGCAGGTCGCCAGTATTCACGAAGGCTCCGTCGCGGACCGGCAGCGAGTACACCACGCCTTCCCTGGGCGCGACAACGTTGGAATTCTTCAGCGTCTCCTGAGCCGCTTGCAGTGAAGCTTGCGCCTCGGTCTTCTGCGCTTCTACGTGCCCAATCTCCTGCTGCGAGAAGCGATCCTTCAGCTTCTGCTCCAGCAAATGCACCTCGGCATCAGCCACGTGCACCCGGTTCTGCGCGGCATCGACTTCGGCCTGCGACGCGGCGCCACTTTGCAACAATCGCTGCAGAGCCTGGAGATTGCGATTCGCGCTGTCGCGATCCGCCTGCGCCTTAACTAGCGCATTCTTCGTCGTCAAAATTTCATCCTGCGTTCCGCCGCCCTGTACCGCACTGAGATCGGCTTCCGCACCCTTCAGTTGAGCTTGCGCTCGCGCCGCTTGCAGCCGCGCATCGGCATCGTCCAGCCGCAAAAGCATCTGGCCCGCTTTCACCCAGTCGCCCTGCTGAACGTAGATCTTTTGCACCGTGGTCGGCATGGGCGCATAGGCTTGGAAGTTGTTCAGTGCCTCGATCTTGCCGTTGGTGGCGATAGTGGCGGTGATGGTTCCACGGTCAGCGTGGCCAACTCGAATTGCAGTCTGGGAACGGTGCAGAGATACGAACGCCGCCAGCACCACGACGGCCAGGATCAGCCCAATGATGACCAGCCACGTCCGCTTTCCATTCGCATTGCGATGGCCGTTTTCAGATGGGGCTGCCATGTCTTCCCAAAACCACAAGTATAACTTAGGCCATGACTTCTCAAGGATGACGCTTCTGTCATGCCCGGCGTTAGTCGAAAACCATGCTTTGACAGCACTTGGTTTTCGCAACGTCAGGTATCTGATGAATTCAGCAGGCTGGAGGACGCATCGTGCTAGTCTGACTCAACCCGCAGCACGGGTCCCTCATCCCAGTACCAGGAGCGCGCAAGGAATCCGGGGAATTCATGGCAATGCAGCGAGCGAGGCGCGTTATCGTTGGCACGGCCAAAGACATTGCCAACAATCACATCTTTTCGTTCGCCGCTTCCCTTTCGTATTACTTCGTGATGGCATTTTTCCCGGCGCTCATCGCGCTGGCGGCCATCGTCGCCTACCTTCCGATCCCCAATCTCTTTAACACCATTATTTCGACAATGGCGCGCGTCGTGCCCCCAGAAAGTATGGGCCTGATTCGCCACATCGCGAGCGACGTCGTTTCCGCCAACCGCGGTGCCTTCCTCTCGTTCGGGCTGGTGGGAACGCTCTGGACCTGCTCCAGCGGCTTCGCCGAGATCATCGAAGCGCTGAACGTCGCTTACGACATTCCGGAAACGCGGCCGCTGTGGAGGACTCGCCTGCTGGCGTTTGAGCTGATTTTTGTAACCGGAACGCTGGTGACACTGGCCTTCGCGTTCATGATCGTGGGGCCGCGATTTGGCGAGTTCCTGGCTCGGCACCTCGGCTTGTCATGGGCCTTTGCGCTCATCTGGCCGGCGCTCCGCTACGTACTGGCGGTCAGTTTCACCATTGCCGCTATCGTCCAGCTTTACCTCGTGGCTCCTAATCTGAAGCAACGGCTTGCCTCGTGTCTTCCGGGAGCGGTAGTGGCCGTGATGGGATGGATTCTGTTGTCGGATGCTCTGAGTCTGTATTTCCGGCGGTTCGCCAACCTCAATCGAACCTACGGCGTGCTCGGCGGAGGCGTCGCGCTACTGACATGGCTGTACTGGTCGGGATTCTTGCTCCTGCTTGGAGCCGAATTGAATTCGGAGATCACTCAGCAATGCGGGGACGGAATTCTGGTGCTGAAGCAGCCTCCGCCTTCAGAAGTAAAGCCGGTTCCGGCGACCACGGCGGATGCGGCAGCGCCCATCGATCCTGGCCCGCCGGCAACGATGTAAAGCTTCTTGACACTGCACTGCCAGGAGGCCGCCAGGACGATTTGCCGTCTCGGTACACAGGGGCCCCTCCGGTCGTCGAAATTAGACCCTGTGCTCATCGAGCACAACCCACTCTCGCAAGCCACATCCAATCGAAAGCTGCAAATCGGCTGGCAACCGTGCGTTACCGTGCGCAGTACGCCGACATCTCGAGGACCAGGTAGGTGGGGTTGGGGGCGCCGGCAGCTCTTGTTTCCCGATAGCGCTAGAATATTTCCATGGCAAAGAGTGAGCGCTATACCGACGCACACGCCGAATCGGGACTGGCAGCGAAACTTCCCGAGATCGAAACCTGGCCCAACCAGTTTCCCAGCTATGAAATCGTGATCGACATTCCGGAGTTCACCTCCGTGTGTCCGAAGACTGGTCTGCCGGATTTTGGCACGCTGTGGATCCTCTACACCCCCAACAAAGATTGCCTGGAGCTGAAATCACTGAAGGAATATCTGACCTGCTACCGCAATCTCGGGATCTTTCAGGAGAACATCGTCAATCGCGTGCTGGAGGACGTGGTGCGCGCGGCGCGTCCGAGGTGGGCCGAAGTGAAGGGGGAGTTCCGTCCGCGTGGAGGAATTGGGACGGTAGTGATTGCGCGGTATCCACGGCCGAAAAAATAGGAGATATCTCACCACGGAAGCACGGAAAACACGGAGTTTTTCAATTGCTTTGTTTTTCGGTGCGCTCCGTGTTTCCGTGGTGAACCGATCTTGCCTTAGTCCGTCCCTTCGCGCCGAGTCCCGAAGTATTTCGTATGCCGATCGTGTTGTACTGTCCCCAAGGGCCGTTCGCTCCTAGCCACGCCGGGCCCAGCGGCTGATCGCGCGAGCCGAAGCGTTGGATGGTCGGATGGTTGGTATAGCGGAACTGAAACTGCTTCGGCAGATCTATGCCGACGCCCCACTTGTACTCCATGCCAATCCCGCTCCACGACCACGTATAGAGCACCCCGGGAAGGGTCTTGCCGAAGAGGAAATTGGGATCGTAGAAGAACATCAGGCGGCGAGCGATGGTCCTCCCGATCGGCCGCAGTTCGACGCTACCAGAGATCTGATAGCGAGCGAAGGCACTGCAGGGAGCGTTCACGCCGCCGTACTGCGGCGCGCCGGCGTTGGCCGCGCACATGTTGGGATCTATCTCGTTGTGCGGAGGCGCGAGATCGAATTCCGCCCAGCCCCAGTACCAATCCTTAGGAAAGAAGAGTTTTTCCTCACCTTGCGAGGTAGTCTTTGATGGCGGCGGCGTAGTCGCGGTCTGCGTAGCTTGCGCGGGAGCTGTAGTCTGCGACGATGAAGTGGTGTCTGTGGTTTGCGCCAGTGCGGCACAGCCGAACGCGAACACAAGAAGAACGGGCAGCAGGCGATTCATGAAGCCTCCGCAAAGTTTCTAGTGCTGGAAGTCTTTAGCTGAGAAGAGTAGACAACTCGCGGCGCAGACGCAACCCCGCAGTTTCGAGTTTCCCGACGGCAGTTTCGAGTTTCCAGTTTCGAGTTTCAAAGGCTCCACGTTTCGACCGTTTTAAGGAGGCCTGGACCCCGGCACGTCGGCTTCTCACTTGAAACTTGAAACTAGAAACTCGAAACTGCCGTGTGGACATGGTAGGCGGACTTGTCACTTGAAACTTGAAACCAGAAACTCGAAACTGCTGTGATGTCCACCAAGACCAGCGCTATCGTTGCCCTGCTGCTGCTGACCGCGCTGAACTTCCTCAACTACATCGACCGCAATGTGCTGTTCGCTGTGCAGCCGCTGATCCAGAAAGAATTTCATCTGGACGACGCGCAGATCGGCTTCCTGACCTCGGCGTTCTTTGTCTGCTACATGGTGGCCGCGCCGCTGATCGCGCCGCTCGCCGATCGCTACTCGCGGACCTGGATCATGGGCGCGGGCGCCTTCGTATGGAGCGTAGCAACGCTGCTGAGCGCGGTAACCCACAACTATGACGAACTGCTGCTGAGGCATGTGATTGTCGGAATCGGCGAGGCGACCTTCGTTGCCATCTCGCCCGCGTTTTTGGCCGATCACTTCCCGGAAGAGATTCGCGGCCGGGTGATGGGAGTGTTCTATCTGGCCACGCCAGTGGGCAGCGCTTTGGGATATCTCATCGGCGGATACCTGGGGCATCGTTACGGATGGCGCGCTCCGTTCATGGTCTCGGCGCTACCGGGACTGGTGCTGGCCTTTGGAGTGCTTGCGCTGCGCGAACCGGCGCGCGGCGCCAGTGATCGCATCGCCGACAGCGTCGAGCGCGGCTCGGTTCGCGGCCTCATCCACAACAAGGCGTTTTGGACCGTAACACTCGGCTCGGCGATGATGACCTTCGCTATCGGCGGGCTGCAGGTGTGGATGCCGACGTTCCTGGTGCGTATGCGGCACCTGCAACTGGACCGCGCCAACGTGATTCTTGGCGGCATGACCGTCGTCTCCGGAACCGTGGCGACCCTGCTTGGCGGATGGCTGGGCGACCGGTTGTTGCGGCGAACGCCGGCGGCGTATCAACTGGTCTCCGCCGTCGGCATGGCGCTGGCTGTACCGGCGGTGGTGGTCGCCATCTACTATCGCGGAGCGGCTATGTATCCCGCGATCTTCCTGGGCGAGTTTTTCCTGCTGCTGAACACCGCGCCGCTCAACGCCGCGCTGGTGAATTCGGTAAGCGCGCGAATTCGCGCCACTGCGCTGGCGATCAACATCTTCACCATTCACCTGCTCGGCGACGCCTTTTCGCCTTACCTGATCGGCACCATCTCCGACCACACGAATCTGGAGATTGGAATGACGGCGATGGTGGTTGCGGTGGCTTTGTCGGCGGCAATTCTGTTCTACGGAATGCGCTTCGCGCCGAAAATCAGCACTTAGCAGTTAGCACTTGGCAGTTAGCTGATTCCCGTTTGCGACAGAAGCACCGCCAAACGCTAAGTGCCAACTGCTAAGTGCCGCTTTATTTCGTCGGCTCCATTCGAAGCGCGTTGTTGAAGCGATTGAAATAATTGAACAGCCCGATCGCGGCCAGCAATTCGATGATCTCGCCTTCGTCAAAGTGCTTACGCAGCTCGACCCAGAATTCGTCGTCCACGTCGTTGGGATGCAGGGTCGTGCGTTCGGCAAGCTCCAGCGCAGCTTTCTCGCGATCGGTAAAGTCGGATCGCTCGCGGAATTTCGCCAGCTCCGCGATCTGCTCTTCGCTCCAGCCATGCCGCCTTGCCAAGGCGGTGTGTGAGGCGAGTCAATATTCACAGCTGTTGAGCTGCGAGGTGCGAACGATCGCCAGCTCCTTGAGTTTGGCGGGAACCGTACCAGTATTCATGACCGCGCGGAAGTGCGCGATCATGGTGCGAAAGATCTCCGGCCGATGCGCCACCGTGCGAAACATGTTGGGCACGTTGCCGCGTTCTTGCTGATAGGTTTCGTAGATCTTCGCGGTTTCGCCGTCGACCTGATGCTTCTCGAGTCGTGATATGCGAGGCATAACTACATTGTAATCCGGCGCATCCAGCAATAAGCAGTTAGCAATGAGCAATCAGCGCTCAGGTTCCTGCCACCGATTGTCAGCTGGAGAAGGCGCGGTGCGAGGGTCAGGACCACTCATCTTGGCGACTGCGACCAACTTTTCCGAAGCTCCTGCTCTGTACCGACAAAAAACACTTCGGAGTTCTTGTCCGGAATAAGGTACCCGGCCCAGATCTCGCCTCCAGCGCCCCAATGGGTTTGTCGCAGTCTTCGTATCACGGTATCGCGGCTGACATTACTCATAGAAGTTAGCATTCCAACCTGGCTTGAGGGGGAGTGACGTGCACCCAGCTCCTGACGAAGATATGTCGATGACCAGGTAGAAGCTCTCGTGTCCTAACGGGCATGAAGGGTCGCCATACCTCACCACGGCCCATCCATGGTAGTTGTTCGCAATTTTGTAGAGCAGAGGGCGCTTTGGTTCAAATTCTGTCAACCAAAACAGACAGAGCAAAACAGAGAGGACGAGCAGACCGATCACGGCGCTATATGCGATTTTTTTCAACATACAACTCGTAAGAATCGTGCACTGATATTGAGCTTCGCGGATTGCCAACAGCCAAGCAGAGTTCAATGGCTTCGCGTATCCGCTCCATCAAAACCGCTGTTGTTTTCCCTTGCGTATGACAGCCACGCAACGCCGGAACGGTGGCGACATGAAAACCGTCCTCGTCACGTTCGATCACGACAGTGAACTTCTGCGTGCTCTTCACAGACGGAACTCCAGCGACGATTTCATCAATATCGAGGCAGCGCTTGAGCGGATGTGAATCACCCAGGCTGATTGCTGACTGCTGATTGCTAGAAACAACAACGCCCCTCCGCAAACATGCGGAAGGGCGCTGGTCAACTCTGCTACTGCGATCGCGCCAGACCTTACTTGCTGAACGCGCTGATGGCCGTTGCCTCGTCGTCTTTCACATCGAAGACGGTATACAGCTTGGTGATCTGCAGCAGGTCATGAACCTTCTTGGTCAGGTGCAGCAGCTTCAGCTCGCCGCCCTGATTGCGCACCGAAGTGAACGCGCTGACCAACTCGCCGATGCCCGAGCTGTCGATGTAGCTGACGTCGCCCAGGTTCAGCAGGATCTTCTTCTGCCCTTTGCCCAGCAGGTCTTTGATGGTGTCACGCAAAATCACACTGCCTTCGCCCAGAGTGATGCGCCCACTCAAGTCGACGATGGTGACGCCATCTACCTGCCGCGTGCTCGCTTTCATGCTCACGTTGGAAGCCTCCTGGCAGCCCAGCTAACCGCTCTTGAGCCGCTTGATCAAAGTGATTTCAGTGCCGGGTCCCAGTTTGCGGAACCGAACCTCATCCATAAATGCCCGCATTAAGAATATGCCACGTCCCGAGGTCTTCAAAAGATTCTCCGGCGCCAGCGGATCGGGAACCTCGTCGGGTATAAAGCCATGGCCTTCGTCGCTGATCGTGATGACCAGTTCCTGATCGTTCTGTTCGAAGCTCAGATTCGCGCGCTTGTTGGTATCGTACGCATTGCCGTGCAGGATGGCATTGATCATGCCCTCGCGCACTGCCATGGAAATTCCGCTGCGCGTGTCCTCGTCGAAACCCGCCCGCGACGCGACCTGGTCGGCCATCTCCTCGGCCTTGTTCACGCTCTCCAGCGTGGACTCCATACGATATGAAACGCGTTGTGGCGCGGCCATCAATTCGCTCGTTGTGCTGAGATCGTGTTCGCTCTTATGAACAAACGAACCGAATCTTCAGGAATGCAGCAGTTTGCCTGTTCGTGGTGCGGCTTGTCAATGACGGCCGGGACCAGTTGCGAAATTGTCCCGCTCGCCGCAAAGCGGATGCGACGGCCGACATCCGGCTGCAACCCTCGCGAGGCGTGCCGCAGAGGGTACCGAGGCCAGGCTGTCTTGCTCATTTCCGAGCCTGCGGCGCGAGCGAGATTCAGCGGTGCTGTCGGTGTCCCATTCGCAGCGAAGTGCGGGAAACCGCCGCTGGGTTCACTTGCCTCGAAGCGCTGCTCCCCCTGCGATTGCGTCCTTCGCTCGCTCCCTGTTAAAATTCTAACGAACGTTCGAAACAGCCCGAACAATCTGAATGCCTGCAATCGCCACAACCCGTCCTCCCGAAAGCCTGTCCGCTCCTGATAACCGTTTCGATCGCCGCCTGGCTGAGATTCTGGATTACGCCACCGAGGTTTTTGCCGACAAAGGTTACGAGGGCGCCTCCATGCGTGATCTTTCACGCCTCAGCGGCATCTCGCTCGCCGGTCTTTATTATTACTTCGAGTCCAAAGAGAAGCTGCTCTACTTCATCCAGCAGCACACCTTCACAACCATCATCGACCGCCTGCGTGAACGCCTGGCCGCCAGCGCCGATCCGGAGACCCGCATCCGCATCTTCGTCCACAATCACGTCGATTATTCCGTGACCCGACAGAAAGCGATGAAGGTTCTGTCCCACGAGGACGATGTGCTGAAGAACGGCTATGGGAGCGAACTTGCAGCCATCAAGCGCGAGTATTACCGCATCTGCGTCGGCTTGGTTGACGATTTGGCCAGCGCGGAGGGGTTGAAGTCAGTGGGTCCCGACTCCAGCGCCGCCAGCGGCATCACCACCCGTACAGCGGTAATGGGCCTCTTCGGCATGATGAACTGGATTTACACCTGGTACAGACCGCGCGTCGATCCCGATGCGGAGATCCTGGCGCGCGAGATGAGCGACATCTTCCTGCGCGGCATCCGCGGCGGTACCGCTGCTGAAAAGTCGATTCGCGTCACCGGCGCAAACAGCCGCGCCGCGAAAAAGGCGCCATCGGCAAAACGAAAGCCGGCAAGAAAACGGCCCTAGCCGAGTAATTAGCCCAGCGCGGAAGCGCTGGGTCACGACGCCTTATTAAGAATTGAGCCCCTTAAGGGGCGGCACAAGGACGCACCAACCATGCCCAGCACCACCGCGCCGGTCGAGACCAAACAGCTGATCCATTACCGCGTGGATTCGGGCGTCGCCATCATCGAGCTCAACGATCCTCCGGCCAATACCTACAGCTACGAGATGAACCGCCAGCTCGACGACGCCATCCTTCAGGCTCGCATGGACGAAGATGTCCACGTCATCATGCTGACCGGCGCGGGCGAAAAATTCTTCTGCGCCGGCGCAAACATCCAAATGTTGACCGAGGTCGATCCAACCTACAAGTACTATTTCTGCCTGCACGCCAACGAGATGCTTCTGCGATTGGAGAACACTCCGAAGCTGGTGATCGCTGCGCTGAACGGCCATTGCGTCGGCGGAGGTTTGGAAGTCGCCATGGCTGCCGACCTGCGCATCGCCCGCAAAGATGCTGGCAAGGTCGGCCTTCCGGAGGTCAACCTCGGAGTGCTCCCTGGAACCGGGGGAACCCAGCGCCTGTCGCGGCTTTTAGGCAAATCGAAGAGCGATCGAGTTGATGGTCACCGGCAAGACGTTCTCTTTCGACGAAGCGAAAGCGATGGGGCTCGTAAACGAAGTCTTGCCCAACGAAAACTTTATGGACCGCGCGATGGAATATGCTCGCCAGTTCTGCCCGCCTAACAAAGCCGCGAAAGCTGTGGGACGAATCAAGCGCGCGGTACAAACCGGCTGGGAGATCCCGCTGGAAGCGGGACTTGGCTCTGGAGCGAGAACATCAGCAACTGCTCTTCGAAAGCGAAGACGCAAAGGAAGGCCTAGCCGCTTATATCGAAAAGCGCCCGGCCAAGTTCAAAGCGAAGTGATGCCTTGAAGGGGCGCAGCTTTAGCTGCGCCGGTTAGCTCGATTTTCTTGTTTGTCATCACGAGCGGGCTTCAGCCCGCGAGGGATCTGCTGTCTTGTCCTTCGCAGGGGTGCTGTGAAACCGAAGACGCGCGGATAGCCAAGCCCGAAGGGCGACAGTAATTAGCCCAGCGCGGAAGCGCTGGGTACAGTCGCGTTACTAAAATTTGAGCCCCTTCAGGGGCGGCACAACGGAATGTCAATAATCACCAACCCGGCCTTCACTCGCATCGCCGTCGAGCTGCAACCTCCGGTCGCGCGCGTGACGCTCAACAATCCGCCGCTGAACGTCATCGACATTCCGATGATGGAGGAGCTCCGCGCCGCTCTCGAGCAGATCGAAACACAACCGGCAATCAGCCGCGATAGTCTTGGCCGGCTCCGATCACGCCTTCTCCAGCGGAGTGGACATCGCCGCCCACACTCCCGACAAAGTCCGTGAGATGCTAGCGCTCTTCCACAGCGTCATCCGCTCCATTGTCGATAACAAGAAGCTGACGATTGCCAGTGTTCGCCGCCACTGCCTCGGCGGAGGCGCAGAGCTGACGCTCATGTGCGACATCGTTTACGCCTCGCGCGATTCCGTATGGGGCTTCCCCGAGATCAAACTGGCCTGCTATCCGCCGGTGGCCAGCGTCGCCTTGTCCTCCATTGTGGGACAGAAGCTGGCGGCGGAATTGATTTTGACCGGCAAGACATTGTCCGGTGAGGAGGCTCTGGCCGCAGGTCTCGTCAACGGCCTGGCCGCTGATCCGGAGACGCTGGTTGCCGAATGCCTCCAGCGCATCTCACATCTGAGCCCGGCGGCAATTGCGGTCGCCAAGAAAGCACTTTACTCGTGGGACGCGATCCACTTTGATAAGGGTCTCGCCCGCGCCGAACAGATCTATCACGATGAGTTAATGAAGACCACCGACGCCCAGGAAGGCATCGCAGCATTTATGGAACGACGGCGGCCGAAGTGGGTCGGGAAATAAAATGGCGGCGGGAAACAGCTAGCTATCAACACCGATGCTGCGACGTTCACGCTGGCGATCCTGGGCACTGCTGGGGTGCACCGGGATGGCCGCGAATCGGCTGGTGGACAGTTTACTGCATGCCAGGGGGTTCGGAGAGCCACATCGTGCGAGTTGGCAGGAATATGGCAGGGTTATCGTGCCTGGAATCTCGGATCCTCTATTGCCTCAAGGAAGCGTCCGTTGCAGCCCCGCGGTTTGCGATTTGTATTTGGGATCACATTTGTCGCTGCTGGCGTTGCAAATTGGCAATTTCACTACTGCACACACCTGCCGAGTGAAACTGTAAGGCAGTTATCGCTTTGGTCGGGGCTAACCATGGCACTAATTACCAGCGGGGATGAGCGTCTGGTGCAGCATTAGTGGCTTATGGCGAAAACTGCGAGACACATTGGCAGACCTAACAGCGCCGATGCTGTGTGACGAAAAAGGATAGTCATGGATTACGAAATCACACCCGAAGACCTGAAGTCACTGTTGGAGATCAAACTCCGACATTGTGGTACTCGACTGTCGCGAGCCTTGGGAATTTGACACGGCAAAGATCGCCGGCAGCCGTCACATTCCCATGAACGAAATTCCGGCGCGATTCCAGCAGGAGTTGGAAGCCGATAAACACATTGTGGTGGTTTGCCATCATGGCGTGCGCTCCATGAACGTCACCATGTGGCTCCGCCGTCAAGGTATGGAGAAAGTGCAGTCGTTAAGCGGCGGCATCGACCTTTGGGCAAGAACGATCGATCCAACGGTGCCGCTGTACTAAACCCAGTAGTTAGCCATTGGCACTTAGCACTTAGTTGAACAAAACTGGTTTTGGCTAAGTGCTACGTGCTAAATGCCAAGTGCAGGTTGGTATTATGAAAAAAGAACTCATCTCGCTCCGCGTCAACCGACGCACCTACGAACTGGCCGTCGAACCCAGCAAGCTGCTGCTCGACGTGCTGCGCCAGGATCTCGATCTCACCGGCTCCAAGCGCGGCTGTGATGACTCGTCCTGCGGCGCGTGTACCGTTCAGGTCGACGGTATTCCTATGCTCTCCTGCACGATGCTGGCGGCCAGCTGCGAAGGCCAGGAGATCACCACGGTCGAAGGGGTCGCCAACAGCGGCGGCCTGGCCGCTCTGCAGAAAGCTTACGGCGACTTCGGCGGAGCGCAGTGCGGCTTCTGCACGCCCGGGTTCATGATGACGGTGAAGTGGCTGCTGGCCAACAATCCCAATCCCACCGAGGACGAGATTCGCGACGCGCTGAGCAGCAATCTTTGCCGCTGCACCGGCTATTCGCAGATGTACCAGGCTATCCGCGCCGCCCTCGACGCAGAACAAAAAGCAGTGAAGCACGAGCTAGTCGAAGCGAAGTAGCAGTGAGGTCCCTCGCCTCACTCGCGATGAACCAGCACCTATCATAGGGGATGATTGCTAAGAGCTAGTTGCTAATTTATGACTGACTTTTCCATTATCGGTAAACCTATCGCAATGATCGACGCCGCCGGCAAAACCACCGGCGCCGGCAAATATGCGGACGACTTCAAAGTTCCTGGCATGCTGGTCGGCAAGATCTTGCATTCGCCGCTTCCCCACGCTCGCATCAAGCAGCATCGACACTTCGCGCGCCAAAGCGCTCGACGGCGTGGTCGCGGTCGTCACCGGCGAAGACGCGCCTAATACTTACGGCATCCTTCCTGTCGGTCACGATGAGACCGCGTTGGCAGTCGGCAAAGTGCGCTACGTCGGCGATCACGTTGCGTGCGTCGCGGCGATCGATGAAGAAACCGCCGAGCGGGCGCTCGAACTGATCGATGTCGATTACGAGCCGCTGCCTGCGTGGTTCGATCCCGAGCAGTCGATGAAGGCGGAAACCGATCTCATCCACGAGAACCGTCCCAACAATATCGAGAAGGATTATCACCACGTCTTCGGCGATCCGGACAAGGGTTTCGCCGACGCCGACTACGTGCATGAGGCCCGCTACATCGCCAACGAAGTTACGCACGCCGCGATGGAGCCGCACTGCACGCTGGCGAGCTTCGAGCTCGATCCGCACACCGGCAAGCTGGGCCGCCTTACGGTCTGGTCCTCGACGCAGGTGCCGTACTACCTGCAGCACAAGCTTTCGCTCGTATTAGAGCTGCCGATGTCGCAGATCCGTGTCATCAAGCCGCTGGTCGGCGGCGGCTTCGGCGGCAAGAGCGAGATCATTCCACTGGAAATCATTGCCGCGGTTACCGCACGCGCAGCGAGAGCTCCGGTGAAAATCACCTACACCCGCGAAGAAGTTTTCTGGGCGCATCGCGGCCGTCCCCGCACCATCATCGATCTAAAGACCGGCGTCAAGAACGACGGTCGCGTGACCTCGGTCGCGTGCAAGGTCATTCAAGACGGTGGCGCGTATTGCTCGTACGGCGTGGTCACCATCTTGTACTCCGGCGCGCTAATCGGCGCCCTGTATGACATTCCCAGCATTCGCTACGACGGCTATCGCGTGCTCACGAATAAGCCCGCCTGTGGCGCGATGCGCGGCCACGGCACGGTCAACGTGCGTTTCGCCTTCGAGTCGCAGATGGATGAAATCTGCCTCCAAGCTTAACCTCGATCCGGCGGCGGTACGTCGCATCAATCTGCTCAAGCCGCCGACCATCACGGTCAACGGACTCCGCGTGCTGAGTTACGGCCTGCCGGAATGCATCGATCAGGTGATCACCCGCTCCGGCTGGGAAGAGCGCAAGGGCGCACTGCCCAAGGGCCGCGGCCTCGGCATGGCCTGCAGCCATTACGTCAGCGGCGCCGCCAACAGCATCATCCGTTCCGATATGCCGCACTCCACCGTGAACATCAAGATCGATCGCGATGGCGGTGTTGTGGTGTACACCGGTGCATCCGACATCGGCCAGGGCTCCGACACCATGGCGGCGCAGGTCGTTGCTGAAGTTCTGGGTTGCGATCTGGCGCGCGTCAGAGTCATCGCCGCCGACACGGACCTGACTCCCATCGATCTCGGATCGTATTCCAGTCGCGTTACATTCATGGCCGGCAACGCCGCGCTGCGCGCCGCACAGGACGTCAGGAAGAACATCGCCAGCGCCGCCGCCAAGCGCATGAATTGCACGCCGGAAGATGTCATCATGCGCAATGATCGCGTGTATAAACGCGGCGTTGTGCCCGGCGATCATGATCCAAGTGCAGCCGAAATTCTGGAAGAAAAAGACGCGCCGCGCGGCCGCGTCGATGGTCAGATTCTTCGTGGATCAGTGTTACAGAAGCGTAAAGAAGAGGTCGTCAAGGAGCACATGAGCTTCGAGGAAGCCGTCGTCTCCGCCATCGATTTTCACGGCGCGCTGACCGGCACCGGCTCCTACGCTCCGCCCATCGAAGCTCGCGGCGGCAAGCACAAGGGTGGCGGCGTCGGCCCTTCGCCTGCATATTCGTACTCCGCGCAAGTGGCGGAGGTCAGCGTCGACGAGGAAACGGGACAAGTCACGGTGCACAAGATATGGGCCGCGCACGATTGCGGGCGCGCGCTCAATCCTGTCGCCGTCGAAGGCCAGGTAATCGGCTCGGTGTGGATGGGACTCGGGCAGGCTCTCGAAGAAGAGATGGTGTGGAAGGACGGACTGTTGATGAACCCTGGCATGCTGGAATACCGCAGCCCGTCGTCGCAGGAGTCGCCGGAAATCGAGTGCGTTATCGTCGAAAGTATCGATCCGGAAGGCCCATTTGGCGCAAAGGAAGCCGGCGAAGGTTCGTTGGCGGCGACGATTCCGGCAATTTCCAACGCCATATACCACGCTGTGGGAGTCCGACTGCGTGAGAGTCCGTTCACACCAGAACGTATTCTTACCGCTCTGCGCGCGAAAAAAGGCATGAAGCGCATCGAGATGACGGAACATGTGGATCCGACCGCTCCCACGACTTTCCGCGAGCACGGCGGCTCGTTGTGGTTTAAGGGAAAGGGTCCCACGCGACATCCGCTGGATCCCTCACGGCAGCCTGCCACTGCTGGAGGTGGCCAATGAGTTTGCCCAGCTTTCAGCTCCTTCGGCCTAAGACACTTGACGAAGCAGTCGCGCTCCTCGCCACGCATGATGGCGAGATAAAGATCGTCGCTGGTGGAACCGATCTATTGCCTTCGATGAAGCAGAAGCTGTTCACGCCGCCGTACGTGCTGGATTTGCGCGGCGTGAGGGAATTGAGCGGGATCCGTAATGTGGCGGGCCAAGGCGTCGAAATCGGCGCTTTGACATCGCTGACCGCGATCGAGCATTCGCCGGCCATTCGTAAGGATTACCCAGTACTGTATGAGGCGGTGAGAACTGTGGCTTCTCCTGTCCTGCGCAACATGGGAACGCTGGGCGGAAACATATGCCTCGATACGCGCTGCCTCTGGTACAACCAGTCACTGCAGTGGCGTAAGAGCTGCGGATTCTGTCTCAAGAAGGACGGCAACCTGTGCCACGTCGCCCCGGGTGGAAAGTTCTGCTGGGCGGCGTTTTCCGGCGATACGGCGCCGGCGCTGTTGTGTCTGGGGGCGGAGCTAGAGATCATCAGCTCCCACGGAGTAAGACGTACCCCATTGTCAGAGTTTTACATAAACGACGGGATTGCTCGCCTACATTTGGCGCCTGGTGAGATCGTTACTCGCGCGGTTCTACCGGAGTCCGGCGCGGGATGGCACGGCAGTTATCACAAGCTGCGGATTCGCGGCAGCATCGACTATCCGTTGGCCGGAGTGGCTGTCGCACTTAAGATAAAACAGGGGCGCGTGGCCGACGCCCGGGTCGCGATCACCGGGGTGAATCCTGCGCCACACCTGGTAAAGGATGCCGACGCGCAGCTGATCGGCATGGTTCCCAATGAAGAGCTGGCTGAGCGCGTCGGCGAGATGGCCGCCAGGACGGCCAAGCCGCTGACCACCTCGGCGCTGACGCCGGAGTACCGGCGGGAGATGGTGCGCGTGTTCGCCAAGCGGGCGGTGATGCAAGCCGCTTCGAACTAGAGTCCCTTACGGGTCATGCGGTGGCGTTTACGCCTAGTGTTCCGACTGACAACTGAGAACGGACAACTGACAACTGACAACTGGTCATGATCACCGACTGCCACATTCACATTCAGCCGATCGAACTGTTCAAGCCGGAAGCGCTCGCGCTGATGAAGAAATCGCGCAAGGACTTCGATCGCGTTGCCGAATACTGCCGCTCGCCCAAGGCTTTCCTCAAGCACCTCGACGCGATCGGCATAGATCGCGCGGTGCTCATCAACTACGTTGCGCCCGAGGTCATCGGCTTTACCCCCGCGGTGAACGAATTCATCGCCAATTACGTCAAAGAAGATCCGAAGCGCCTGATTCCGTGTGGCAGCGTTCATCCACGTCACACGACCAATGTTCTGGCCGACATGGAACAGATAATCCGCTTAGGGATCAAGCTGATCAAAATTCATCCGCCGCATCAGCTGCTCTATCCCAACGATTACGTGCACGGCGTGAAGGAACTGGAGATGATCTATCACGCCGCGGAAGCCAATGGCATTCCGATCATGGTGCACACCGGCACCTCGATCTTCCCCGGCGCGCGCAATAAATATGGCGATCCGATTTACGTTGACGACGTGGCGGTCGACTTTCCGCGGCTGAAGATTCTGCTGGCACATGGCGGCCGGCCTTTGTGGATGGACACCGCATTTTTCCTGATCCGGCGTCATCGCAATGTTTATCTCGATATCAGCGGCATCCCTCCCAAGACCCTATTGAACTACTTCCCTCGCCTGGAAGAGATTGCGCACAAAACGCTTTTTGGAACGGACTGGCCGGGGCCGGGCGTGCCTGAGATTGAAGGGAATCTGGCGCAGTTTCGCTCGCTGCCCATCAGCGATGCGGCGAAGGAGCAGATCCTGAGCAAGACCGCGCTGGAGATCTGGCCCGGCTAAGCAGCCAGTCGTGACCACCTCTGGCCTCGGATTTCGGAAATCTTTGTGCGCCGTAATTTTCCGATTCCCGAACACTAGCGGCGTACAGGCGGGATGATTGCTGATGGCTGACTGCTGATTGCTTCCTGCCCTGTCTTCGCGACATCCTGCGCCCCGGGATCGTCCACTCCAGCCGCAGTTTTGATTGCCTTCCACAGCGCCTCATTACCGATACGCGCCTTCGCAGAAAACGCGATGATCCGGTCGAAGGGCACGCCGAGCTGCTCGCTGAGCTTCTGCAACGAAGTGCGCAACTGATTGCCTGAAATACGATCGGCTTTGGTGGCGACCAGCAGAAAGTTGCGATCGACGTGACGCAACCACTCGAGCAGTTGAAGGTCGAGTTCCTGCGGGGGAATGGTGACGTCGACCAGCACCAGGCACAGCGCCAGCGACTCGCGCGCTTGAAGATAAGGATTGATGAATCCCGCCCACTGCGCCGTGACTTCTTTCGGCACTCGCGCGTAGCCGTAACCGGGCAGATCGGCAAAAACGAAATCGGGATTGGGCTTGCCCGGACGCCGCACCTGAAAGAAGTTGATGGTCTGCGTGCGGCCCGGCGTGTTGCTGGTTTTCGCGACTTTGTTTCCGACCAGAGAATTAATCAGGCTGGACTTTCCCACGTTGGAGCGGCCCACGAAGGCGATCTCCGGCGCACCCGGAGGAGGAAATTGCTTCGGGTCGACGGCGGAGATCACGAAGCGGGTGAGTACCTTCATAGTTTCAATGTCGCGGAAAGGCCGAGCGAAACGACAGTATGCGTGATGGAGCGGTTCGACTACGCCGCGTCGCCCGGATGAAAATGAGCCTAAGGCGAATGACTCGCCGGGATCGACCCAAAGATCGTGAGGGTTACTGATGCGCCGTGGGAGCCTGCTCCTGCGGCGGAGGAATCGCTGGGATGGTTGCCGTGTCCTCTTCGCTTCTGACTTCGGGCAGAGGACGCTCCAGCGCATAGGCCAGCACTTCGTCCATGGTACTGACGGGGCGCAGGTTCATGACATTGCGCAAGTTTTCCGGCACGTCGGCCAGGTCCTTCTGGTTGTCGGCGGGAATGAGCACTTCCAGAATGCCGGCGCGATGCGCCGCCAGAAGCTTCTCCTTCAATCCGCCGATGGGCAGGACTTTCCCGCGCAGCGTGATCTCGCCGGTCATCGCGATATCGCGCCGCACCGGAATGCGGCTGAGCGCGCTGGCGATGGCGGTAGCGATCGTAATACCGGCTGACGGCCCATCCTTGGGGATCGCGCCTTCCGGCACATGCACGTGAATGTCGACATTGCGATAAAAGTCGCGCTGCAAGCCAAGCTCCTTCCAGCGCGAGCGCACATAGGTCATGGCCGCATGTGCCGATTCCTGCATTACGTCGCCAAGTTTGCCGGTAAGGATTGGCTTGCCGCCCTTACCTTCGACGGCGGAGACTTCGGTGGTGAGAATTGAGCCGCCAACCTCCGTCCAGGCCAGCCCGGTGACCAGGCCGATTTCACTGCGCTCGTGGACTTCGCTGTCGCGGAACTTCGTCACTCCGAGATAGTCGGCCACGGCCTCGGCGGTCAAGGTTACGGAGAGCTTATTACCCTCCTTCAGGACCTTACGAGCAACCTTGCGGCAGATGTTGCCGATCTCGCGCTCGAGGTTGCGCACACCGGCCTCGCGAGTATAGCCACGGATGATGGCGGTGAGCGCATCGTCGGTAAAGTTGACGTTCTCTTCCGTCAGACCGGTTTGCTGGCGCTGCTTGCGGACCAGATACTGCTTCGCGATTTCGACTTTCTCAGGCTCGGTGTAGCCGTGCAGCCGCAGAACCTCCATGCGATCCTGCAGTGCCGCTGGAATGGTATGCAGCACGTTCGCCGTCGCGATAAAGAAAACCTGCGAGAGATCGTATTCGACGTCGAGGTAGTGATCGACGAACATGAAGTTCTGCTCGGGGTCGAGTACTTCCAGCAGCGCCGCAGAAGGATCGCCGCGGAAGTCCATCGACATCTTGTCGACTTCGTCGAGCATGAAGACTGGATTCTTGGTGCCGGCCTTCTTCATCATCTGGATGATCTGGCCAGGCAGTGCGCCGATGTAGGTCCGACGATGGCCGCGCACTTCCGCTTCGTCGCGCACGCCGCCGAGCGACATGCGGACGAATTTACGGCCGGTGGCCTTCGCGATACTCATGCCCAGCGACGTCTTGCCGACTCCCGGAGGTCCGACAAAGCACAGGATTGAGCCCTTCGGATTTTTTACCAGCTGCCGGACGGCGAGGAACTCAAGGATGCGCTCCTTGATTTTCTCCAGCCCATAGTGATCTTCGTTGAGCGTCTTCTCGGCGACATCGATATTGCGGATTTCCTTAGAGCGCTTCTTCCACGGCACGGCCAGCAGCCAGTCGAGATAATTGCGCGACACGGTCGATTCGGCCGACATCGGCGGCATGGCTTCCAGCTTCTTCAACTCCTGCAGCGCCTTTTCGTGAACCTCGCGCGGCATACCGGCAGTGTCGACCTTCTTCTTCAGTTCGTCGAACTCGCTCTTCTCGCCGCGGCCCAGTTCCTTCTGAATGGCCTTGATCTTCTCGTTGAGGTAGTACTCCTTCTGCGCCCGCTCCATCTGGCGCTTCACGCGCGACTGGATGGTGCGATCCATGTTGAGCTTTTCGATCTCAACATCGAGCACGTCGCCGATGCGATTCAGCCGCTCTGCCGGATCGAAGATTTCCAGCAGCTCCTGTTTCTCTTCGATGGAGAGCTGCAGATTGGCCGCGATAGTGTCGGTGAGCTTGGAAGGATCGTCGTTGCGGACGGCCGCGATCATGGTCTCGTAATTCAGCGACTGGCAGAGCTTCACATACTGTTCGAACAGGCCCGTGACGCGCTGCATCGCGGCTTCGACCTGAGGCCCGGGCTCGGCCGAGTACTTCGCCGTGCGGACGGTGGCCTCGAAATAGCCGTCGGTATCGACTACCTGGAGGACCTTGCCGCGCTCCAGGCCCTCGACCAGAACTTTGATATTGCCGTCAGGCAGCTTCAGGCTCTGCACGATATTGACGATGGTGCCGACCTGATAGATCTCGTTAGGCTTGGGCTCGTCGATGGAGGCGTCGTGCTGGGTGGCGAGGAAAATCTTTTTGTCGCCGGCAAGGGCTTCTTCCAAGGCGCGCACGCTGGACTCCCGGCCAACGACAAAAGGCGTCATCATGAACGGAAAGATGACGACGTCACGGATCGGCATCATGGGGAGTTTCTTGGTCTCGAACTTTTCGCGCTGCGTCACAGATAACCCCTTGTCCTGTCAGAGCGAAATGCTGCTCCGGGAAAGAAATGAAGGTTCAGGCGCGACCGCAAATATGGGTCGCCCTCGGCCAGCCCACTCCGACTCAAGAATAGCACGCGTGCAAGCACACCGAAACCAACAAAAAGCCACGGTTGCCGCTGCTTCGTGCACGGTTTATTCGAGGAGCCGGAAATTGGGGCGATATCGGATTGGATGCCTGAACAGCCATTTCGACGCGAAGTGGGAGATCGAACCGAAAAGAATGCCACAACCGCGCAGCTTACGGTTGCCCACAATCGAAAGCCGTTGTTAAATTGGCGGAGCAAGACTTAGTTCTACCGCGCCAGTCGTTCATCACCGCAGCTCGCCTTTCGCAGAGACATCTCGTAGTGACATCGCTTTCCGGAGGAAAATCTCATGCAAGATAAACTGAACCAAATCGTGCAGTCTGGTTGGACGCTGGCTGTTGCTCTTGGCATTCGGGTTTTGGAAGCCATCGCCTTGTGGATCGTCGGCCGCTGGCTGATTGGGCTGGCGACGCGCATGATCGGCAGCGCCATGACTCGCCAGAAGATCGATCCCACCGTCATTCGCTATCTCCAGAACGCCGTCGCCGCGATACTCAACATCATCCTGGTGATCGCGCTCCTGGGCTTCTTTGGCGTGCAGACTACGAGCCTGGCAGCGCTCATTGCCGCCGCGGGCGTCGCTATCGGCATGGCGTGGAGTGGGCTGCTCTCGAATTTCGCAGCCGGCGTCTTTCTGGTAATCCTGCAGCCGCTCAAGGTGGGCGACTTCGTAACCGCAGGTGGAGTTACGGGAACGGTGCACGAGATCGGCCTGTTCGCCAGCTCGGTCGACACGCCGGACAACGTACGCAACATCATCGGCAACGCCAAGATTTTCGGCGACGTGATTCAGAACTACTCCACCAATCCCTACCGCAGGGTGGAGCTGACCGCGCAATTGGCGCATGGAGTCGACGTGCACGCCGCCATGGCGCTGCTGAAAAAGGCGATGGCCGGCATCCCGAATGTCATGACCTCGCCCGCTCCTGATGTGGAGATCTTGACGTTCAACCTGGCCGGGCCGGTACTCGCGGTTCGTCCGTATTGCAACAACAAGGACTACTGGCAGGTCTACTTCGACACGAACCGCCTGATCAAAGACTCGTTTACCGCAGCGGGATATGCGGTTCCCGAGCAGCATTACACGGTCCGGGGGATGGCCGCAGGAGCCGGTATGGCACAGTCAGCCTGAGATGTGAGAAGCTAATAGGTAGTTCAACTTGACGCGATTGGACGGGAACTAAAGGCTACCCACGCAGGACACTGCATTGGTGCCCAGTTCGGCCACGCGCCGATGTCGAAGTACGCACTCGCACGATAAGGCAATTACCGGATGTACGAACCTGATTTCTCGCCGCCGCAAGGACTGACCGTATCCCTCTGGCGTTCGCTGCTGATTAATATGGCGGACCGCTTCGCACCGGAGCGGCTTCCACCCCTGGAGCTCACCTCCAAGCCAGTCGATGTCGGCATGCTGGAGGGAGACCGGCTCGAATTGCCTTGGTTTCGCACCGTTTTTACCAACATCAGCGACGTGATTTCTCCAGAGCTCTTGCCGCCTTTGCAGTTGGAATCGCGTCCGGTCGATGTGGGCGAGTTGCTGGTCGACGAGTTGAGCCACGGCTGGTGGAATTCCCTGTTACAGGGCCTGCGCGACCGGCTTTCGCCGGAGCGGCCGGCCCCGCTGCAGCTGACCTCGCATCCCATCGCGGCCTTTGGAGCCGACTCCAGTCTCCAGATCCTGGATTGGTCCAGCTTGATTACAGGCCCGATGGTGTTTCACCCCGATCCGGCGCCGGAAGCGGCGTCGGTGAACAGCAGCTTCGAGCGCATCCCCGAACCCAGCGTTCCGGAGCCGCCGCCGATCGATCCTGCGCTGCTGGCGACGCGAGCGCAGCTGGTGCGCGACATTGGACGAAGCCGTTTCCGCCGTTGGATCTGGATTTCCCTTGCCAGCGCCGAAGCGGTGTTCTTTCTGGTGGCGATTTTCAAAATGCAATGAGGCGTGCTAAGCGGGCTGCGCCCGATCAAAGGCGGCCTTTCTGACCGCTTTTTGCTTCTTATCGATTCCTCCCCGATGTACGATAGACGCGCTGGTCAACGCTGCGCCTGCCTGCACCAGCAATCCTCAACGGCTATAGGACGGACACTTGTGGGTATCAATACCAGTACGCGCATGATCGGCGATGTGGTCATCATCGACACGATTGGTGAACTGAGGCTCGGCGAAGGCACACATGTGCTGCGCGATGTGGTCAAAGAGCTGATTGATCAGGACTATAAAAGCATTCTGCTGAACCTGCGCGACGTCCGCCACATCGACAGCTGCGGCGTAGGCGAGCTGATGAGCTGCTACACTTCCGTCCGCAATCACGGCGGAGAGCTCAAGCTGCTGAACCTGAGCAAAAACGTACACAACCTTCTGCAGATCACCAAGCTGTATACGATTTTCGAAGTCGCCGAGGACGAGCCCACGGCCATCGCGAGTTTTCGCTAGGCTGGCACTTTGCCGCCCAGCTACAATAAGTCGAAGCTCTAATTCAAGGCTTTTTTCGCAGGCGAACTGCCCTTCTACGTCCGGCTGCGTTCATCTCTGAAGTTTGCGAGGCGAAATGAAAGGCGATCCTAAAGTCATTGCATTTCTTAATCAGGTACTGAAAGCCGAATTGACGGCCATCAACCAGTATTTTCTTCACGCCGAAATGTGTGACAACTGGGGCTATTACCGGCTGGGCAAGCAGGTCAAGAAGGAATCGATCGAAGAAATGGTCCATGCCGAGAAGTGCATGGAACGCATTCTGTTTCTCGACGGCACTCCCAACATGACGGACTATTTCAAGATCAACATCGGTCCGACCGTCGAACAGCAATTCAAGAACGATTTGCAGCTCGAATACGACGCCGTTAAGCGCCTGAACGATGGCATCAAGCTGTGTGTCGCACAGGGCGACAACGCCTCGCGCGAGCTGGCCGAGAAAATCCTCATGGATGAAGAGCACCACATCGACTGGCTCGAGGCCCAGCTGCACGCCATCGGCGAGATGGGCATCGCAAATTATCTGGCTGAGCAAATGAAGGAAGACAAGTAGGCCGGCCAGAACGCACAAGCGCGAGAGCCCGCCTCTCGCGCCGATTCATCCTACGCTACAATAGACAGGCGCCGTGATTGTGGCGCTTCCGCAATACGCTTCCCTCAGCGGAGAGATGGCCGAGTGGCTGAAGGCGCACGCTTGGAAAGCGTGTGTACTCGAAAGGGTACCCAGGGTTCGAATCCCTGTCTCTCCGCCATATTTTCAATAACTTAGTTGCAATTGGCGGTCAACGCGGTCAAGTAAGACGAATTACTGAATAGCCATCCTGACTACTGCACTGTTGGCAGCCCGCATCCCCTCGGCCATGGAACTACCGTACTTAGTGGTCATGGTGATGTTGGCGTGCCGCATCAAGTCCTGCTGTATCCCGAGCGGCGTACCGTTCGCGTCCATCCAGGTGCGGTACGTGTGCCGGAAAGTATGCCAGCCCACGGATTCGCCCAGGCCTGCGCGCTTGCCCGCCGGGATGATGTAATCGCGCTGCACAGCGTTCAGGTAGTACGGCATGGCTCCGCCAACCCAGGGCGAGGCCCATACCCAGTCGCTACCGGCTTTGAACTCCGAGATTGCCCTCCAGTCCTCAAGCACCGCGATGAGCGCCGGATCGAGCGGTAGCCGCGCCTTGCTCTTTTTCGTCTTTACGGCATCTTCTCGGTTGGCGATCACACTGCGCTGAATCAATACCTGCCGGTCCACCCAATTAAAGTCAGACCATTTCAGGCCGGAAATCTCGGAACGGCGAAGCCCGAGACACATTGCAACCAACACCATCGTGCGATAAGGTTCGGTGACGAGGTGTTGCAACAATCTGCCAAACTGCTCGGGCGTCAGTATGAGCGGGTCCTTGTTGGTCAGCGTCCTGCCCTTAACTCGAATGAGGTCCATCGGGTTGCGCTGCATTTCGAACATTTCGCAAAGCATCGCGTACTCGAACACCTGGCGCATGACCTGATCCTTAGGTCGCCCTTCTTGACTCGCGCGTGCCCTGGCTCCTTGCTGAAGTAAGCAACGTTTGGAAAGTGCTGCACGACGGAGTTGATGACGATAATGTCTGCCGACTCTGCATTCAGACTTTCGGGCGGCCATCCCGCCGCTTTCTGTAACGGTGGATAAATGAACCTTCAACGGGCTTGATAGCAGACCT
Organism: uncultured Acidobacteriaceae bacterium; assembly: GCA_963805985.1. Taxonomy (GTDB): domain Bacteria; phylum Acidobacteriota; class Terriglobia; order Terriglobales; family Acidobacteriaceae; genus Bog-257. The sequence continues at coordinate 381,967 of CAWDWG010000001.1, forward strand.
ATCCAATGCTGGATCTCGTATCTAAAGGCGAATCACCGCTTACTCAGTGCGGTCACTTGAATAGGATCTTCGCCATCATGCCCTTGTCTTCATGCGTCAGCAGATGGCAGTGAAACACGGACATTCCGCGGATTATAGGATCGGTGAAATCCATGATCAGATCGACGGAGCCCCCGTCATAGGGAACATTGACGGTGTCGAGCCATTGCGGCGTTTCCTCGGTAGTTTCACCGACCGCATAGGCCAAGAAGTGCACTTGATGAATGTGGAACGGATGCAACTCCGTGGTGGCATTGATCACGCGCCAGTGTTGCAGTGATCCGATATTCACGGTCAGCATCGGCGCCGAATCCATCGCGAACTTCTCGCCGTTGATGTAGAAGCCGTTCTTGTCCTCGGTAAAGATCACCGTGAAATCCGGTGGCCGGGCCTCAGCCGCCTTGATCTGATCGCTGGAGAACTCGCGGTAAATCGGCTCGCCTGACGTGGTCGGCACTTTGTGAGAAGACGAATCGCTCTTCGCGGCAGAAACCACATCGGCGATCACCATAGCAGGATTGTTGTCACCGTCCAAGCCGGTGTCCACGCAACGGGTGCTCAAAGCTGAATGCGAGCCGGCGGGCGGGCCGGCCACGATCGCCTCGACGCGGCCAGCCGGCGCCACCAGAACGTGGTCCAGCTTCATTGTGTGACGCGTGCGGTCGTGGTAAGAGAGCGGCATACCGTCTAACGCCACCACCTCCAATTGCTGTCCTTCCACCTGAAGATCGACATAGCGATTCGGCGATGCATTCACAATTCGCCAGAACTGCTTCTCGCCAGGGGCGATTGGGATTTCCGGCCGGATTACCCCGTTGATGCTGAAGATAGCCTCGACTTTTGTACCGTCGCTTGATGTCCCGCAGCGCTCCGGCGGGATATCTACCCGCTGCAGCAACTGAGCGCGACCTTCAGGGCTGTCGCCCTCGAAGCCGTGCTCCCGGATCACCAGCACGCGCTCGCGCAGGCCGCGAAGCTCGGGATAGTAACGGTCGATGCCATCCACCACGATCGCACCCGACATGCCGTCAAGGTCCTGGCGAGCGCTTTCTCCATGCGGATGCGTGTGGTACCAGTACAGCCCGGGCGCGGCATAAGAAGGTACTTCGACGCGATACTTCAACTCCTGCCCAGGCATAGCCATCATCGTCAGTACGTCGTCCTGCGGACGATCGGGCGATACATGCATTCCGTGAAAGTGCAGGTTGGTGTGATCTTCACATGGACCAAGCGCGCACTGCTCCTTTGAATGAACGGGCAGCTTGTTCTGGTATGTCAGCTTGATGTCCTGGCCGGGCAGTACTCGAATTGTGGGTGGAGCGTCCTTGCCGCGGTAGAAGAAGGCGTTGTTCCCTTTATCGCTGTCAAATGCCGCCGTCAGCACGAACGAACGGCGCACCTCGGGGGGATCGGGCACAACTACTTGCTGAGCGGCGACTGCACCAACAAGTGCGACGAGACTAAGCGTGATCGCTCCAGTTTTCATTTCAATGTTCACGTCACGGTCACCGGTACTGAAACTTGACGATGTCGAGATTGCACTTACTCTTCCACAACTTGATTGTAACTATGCATCGAATTCAAGTGGGACGACAAGACACACCCGCAACTTCCACGTGTGCAATGTCAGTATTTCGACATGACGGTCAATAGTCGAACACTTATCGCTTGCACAACGAATCTCAATCCCTCGAACGCATAGATGAGACAGTACGGCACCTCTGGCAGCCTAAGTGCTTTCAGAGCAGAAGGTGGCTAATTCGTGAATTGGAAGCAAACTATGCTCAGAGCCGGCAATGCCTCGCTGCGAATTGCGTCGTTCTTAACGCTATTGTGTGCCTTAGTGCCGTGGGTAGCTGCGAGTGCAGCATCTCCCGACGCAGCGGCGAAGAATACCTTCAGCACTACCTGCTCTTCGTGTCATGGCCCGACCGGTAAGGGCGACACGCCGGTCGCCCAGAGTCTGAAGGTTGCGGACCTCACTTCGGCGGCGGTGCAGTCACAGACCAACGAGCAATTAAGCCAAGTCATCGCGAATGGACGCGGCAACATGCCATCGTTCAAGGGCAGCTTGTCGGCCGATCAGATCAATACGCTGGTGGCCTATATACGAACCTTGTCCCAACCACAGAAATAGTTCGACCCAGCGCCGAAATAGGAACTGCGTGAGCTCGATGCGAACCGTCGCAGCCACTGGCGTTGGCCGCGGCAGCGAAGGTGTGCAATGTCAGGCAAGAGGCTAATCCGTAGTACGTCCGTGGCGCTCGTAGCGCTTGCTGTAGTTGTTGTCGGCGTTTCCGTTGTCTCAACCCCGAGACACGTGTCTGCCGCCTTGGCCCAAGCCAGCAGCCAAGGCTGTCCAAACGATGACAGTGGTCTGAAGCTACCGCCCGGCTTCTGCGCGACCGTCTTTGCCGACGGCATCGGCCACGCCCGTCACATGGTCGTAGCGCCGGACGGAGTCGTCTATGTGAATACTTGGTCGGGCCGTTACTACCACAACGACACGCCTCCCGCAGGTGGCTTTCTCGTGGCCTTGCAGGACAAAACGAGCGCGGGAAAAGCCGATGTCATCGAACGCTTCGGTGCGACAGCACAGGACGGTGGCCATGGCGGCACGGGCATCGCGCTGTACAAAGACAATCTTTACGCTGAGCTCAACGATCGCATCGTGCGATATGAATTATCGGCGGGATCGCTCCTGCCAACTGGGGATCCGCAAACCATCGTCTCCGAATTGCCGTTGGGCGGCGACCACCCGATGCATCCCTTCATGATCACTGCCGACGGAACCATGTACGTCGACGTTGCCAGCGCGACCAACGCGTGCCAGGAGAGGAATCGTCAACCAAAGTCGCCCGGCCTCGATCCTTGCATCGAACTTCAGACCCGCGGCGGCATCTGGCGCTTTGACGCCAACAAGACCGGCCAATCGTTCTCTCCGGCGGAACGCTTCGCCACCGGGATCCGAAATGCGGAAGGGTTTGCCATCGGCGACAATGAGCAAATCTTTGTAACGATGCACGGGCGAGATCAATTGCACGCCAACTGGCCCGAGTTCTACCAGCCCGAGCAGGAAGCTACGCTTCCGGCGGAAGAGCTGCTGCTCCTGAAGCAGAACGGCGATTACGGCTGGCCTGAGTGTTACTACGATTCATTCGCGCAGAAGCTGATTCTTGCGCCGGAATATGGTGGCAACGGAAAAACGAGCGGCGTATGCGCAACGAAGATTGCCCCGGTCGCGGATTTTCCGGCACACTGGGCGCCCAACGCCATGGTGTGGTACACGGGACGGCAATTTCCCGAGCGCTATCGGAATGGTGTCTTCATCGCTTTTCACGGCTCGTGGGACCGCGCACCATACGCGCAAGGCGGCTACAACGTCGTCTTCCAACCGATCAATGATGACCGGGCTTCCGCTGGCTGCGAGGTGTTCGCCGACGGCTTTGCCGGGCCGGTGGAATCGCCGGGCGACGCCCAGCACCGTCCCAGCGGGTTGGCTGTCGGACCGGACGGCGCGCTCTACGTTTCCGATGACATACGCGGACGCATCTACCGGATTACCTACCGCGGCGGTCCGGATTTCGATACCACGAAAATTACGCCGTGTCCTAGCCTGACAGCTCCGGCCGGACCGGTGGCCGTCGCCGCGGCGCGTCCGCCTGAGGGCACCCACGCCAACGCCGGCGCGGCCGCAACTCCCGTACCGCCTGGTACGACGCGCCAGATGGTCGCGCTCGGTGACCGCATCTATCACGGGCAAGTGGGAGGCGCTGCTTGCACCGGTTGTCACGGCGACGCAGGACAAGGGACGCCGCTGGGACCTCCACTCACCGGCAAGCAATGGCTCTGGAGCGACGGCGATTTTGCCGGCATTAGGAAAACGATTCTCGACGGCGTCCCGCAGCCGAAGGAATATCGCAGCCCAATGCCGCCGATGGGCGGCGCCCAGCTAACCCCGGATCAGGTGTCGGCCGTCGCGGCGTATGTATGGAGTATCAGTCATCCTTCTCCGCAAAATTAGGTACGAAGTGCTTGTAGAGGCAAGGATATCGGGTATTCAATGCTGGGCATCCCGGCATGGCGTTCCATCCCTTTCGCTAACATAGAAGGCACCCCCATGAGATGCTTCGAACACACAGCCATTCATAGTCTTGCCAGGATCGCAGGACCCCTCGCCCTGTTGGCATTTCTGACGCTCTCGACTGGGTTACACGCCCAGCAGGTCGTCGTGCTGAAGAACGTGAATGTAATCGACGGCACAGGTGCGCCAGCGCACCCTAACAGAACGGTAGTCATCCAGGGCGATCGCATTGAATCGATATCAGGGCCGGCACGAACGCCCTCGAACGCAACCGTCGTGGACTTGCATGGCGCGACCATCATGCCCCTGATCCTCAACACGCATGGCCACCTCGGTCTTGTAAAGGGCACCACGTCGTCGGCAGCGAATCAGACCGACGACAATATCCGTCATCAGCTTCTGCGATACCAGGAATATGGAGTGGGCGCCGTGCTGTCGATGGGTACTGACGGGCCGAGGTTCGCCGAGATTCGCGAAGCCTCTCGCCAGGGCACCCTGCCGGGAGCAGACGTTTTTACCGCCGGCATCGGAATGGGCGCCAAGGATGGTGTGCCGCCGGCCGGCATGGGTTTTACTACCGTCTTGCGGCCGGTGACTCCTGAAGAAGCGCGGAAAGATGTTGACGAACAGGCCTCGCGCAAACCAGACGTCATAAAGCTTTGGCTGGATGATTTCGGGGGACAGTATCCAAAAATGCCGCCCGCAGTTTACCAGGCGATCATCGAAGAAGCTCATAAGAACGGGCTGCGAGTCGCCGCGCATCTGTACCACCTTGAGGATGCTCGCGCGCTGGTGGCGGATCACGTCGACATTCTTGCGCACAGTATCCGGGATGCCGAGGTTGACGACGCGCTGCTGCAGCAGATGAAGCAACAGCACGTCGCCTACATCCCGACCTTGTCTCTGGACGATTTCGCGGTTGCTTATGACGGTTCGCCCAGCTGGATCAACGATCCTTTCTTCCGCGCGGCCCTGGATCCCGGCCTGCTCGCGATGATTACCAGTCCGGAATACAAAGCCAAAGTGCAGGCAAGCAAGGCGACCGCTCAAGAGGCCGCGGCGCTTCCCATTGCCATGAGAAATCTTAAGAAGATTTACGACGCGGGTATCCTCGTGGCATTGGGAACCGATTCAGGCGCCACTCCGATCCGCGTGCAAGGCTTCGCCGAACATATGGAACTTGTGCTCATGGTGAAAGCAGGTCTCACACCTCTGCAGGCGATCACCGTCGCCACCAAGAACGCAGCGGAGCTACTCCGGGTTGCCGACCAGTACGGAACCCTGGAGCCGGGCAAGAAGGCCAACTTTATTGTGCTCGAGAAAGACCCGTCACAGGATATTCGCAATACCCAAACCATCCGGGCTGTCTGGAAAAACGGTGCGAAAGTTAGCGATGGTCCCTTGGCAACGGCGCAGACGGCGGCGCACTGAAACGGAAATCCAGGGGGCATAGCCTCTCGCCTGCGGACTCCGGCTTGACGTCACGGAGAGTTCTCTTAGGGGCAAGGATGTTTGGTTTCCCTAGGGATTCACGTTGCTGCTCATCAGTTTTCCGCAGCATTCAGGCCGCTGTGGCAAACTTGACCGGTCCCAGCCGCCACCAAGCGCTTCGATCAATAGCACCGCACTCGCCATTCGCCGCCCAAGAATGTTTACGGAGGTGACTTCATCGGAGAGAGCCGCATTCTGCGCGGTAATGACTTCGAGGTAGTTCGTGACGCCTCCCTCGTATCTGGTATTGGAGAGCGAGAGCGAGCGTTCTGCCGCATCCACTGCCTTTGCCTGCACCTGCGCCTCTTGCTCCAGAATTCGTAGCGCGGCCAGATTATCTTCCACCTGCTGAAATGCAGTGAGCACCGTCTGCCGATAAGAAGCTACCGTGGCGACGTACGCCTCTTTCGCCTGATCGTTCTGGGCGCGTCTTCTGCCGGCGTCGAAGATCGTGTAGAGTACTTGCCCTCCTACTGCCCAGAAAGCGCTCGGCCCCTGAAACAACGTTGTAATGGCGCCGCTCTCCAGGCCGCCGGATGCCAGCAGATCGACCATAGGATAGTAGGCGGTTCTGGCCAGTCCGACCTGCGCGTTCTCCGAGGCGACCAGGCGCTCGGCAGCGGCGATATCGGGCCGGCGCTCCAGCAGCTCCGATGGAACTCCAACCGGAATGGGCGGTGGCGGAGTGGTCAGCGGCAGGGGCGGCAAACTGAACTCCTCCGGAGGCTTGCCGATCAGGACTGCGGCCGCGTGCTCGTACTGGGCCCGCGCCACTCCCACATCGACGAGTTGGGCGCGAGTAGTTTCCAGGATGGTTTCCGCCTGCTCGACATCTACTTCAGAAGCCAACCCTCCCTCGTAACGGTCCTCATTCAGTTGCAGCGCCTGTTCGTATTGCTTTACCGTGTCGCGGAGCAGCTTCTCTTCTGCGTCCAGAGTGCGCACCGCATAGTAGTCCACGGCAAAATCGGCATGCATGGTGAGGTTCACCACGGCGAGATCAGCGGCGCTCGCCTGCGCCTGCTCGCGATACGACTCCACGTTCTTGCTCACTCGTCCCCATGCATTTGTCTGGTAGGACAGGTTGACTGGAACGGTAAAGTCATTGAATGTCACCCCCTTCAACAGCGTCGTCGGGGTGTTGGCGGAATATTCCTGACGAGTGGCTGAGGGTGACGCGGTGATTGTCGGATAGTAATCGGCGCGAGCGTAGCGCAGTGCGGCGCGAGCTTCCTGATACTGTGCGACTGCCACCTTCAGATTCTGGTTGGTAACGTTGATTTCCGCTTCCAGCGAATTCAACTGCGGATCATTGAAGATCTCCCACCAATTGCCGCCGAGATTCTGATCGCTGGGCTGCGCCGTCTTCCAATCGCCCATTTCCTTGTATGCCGGCGGAGTGGGAACGCTTGGCTGCTGGTATTTTGGTCCCACCGCACAGCCTGTGAGCTCGACGATTGCGGCCAGCGCCAGCACGGAATAACCGACGTAACCCAGCGTTGAAAGAACTGGACGAAACGTTCTCATTGCGCATCTCCCGGCAGCGACGCGTTGACAATCCTCACCTGCTGCCCTGAAACCAGCGAGTCAGGCGGATTCACAATCACCTGATCGTCAGCCTTTAATCCCGCCACGACTTCCATCTCATTTCCCAGATCGTGACCCGGGATGATGTTTGTAATTTGCGCCTTACCGTTGCGGACCAGCCCCACCTGCAGGTGCTCGGAGCGGAAGATGAGCGTGTTGGATGGGATCAGGAACGTCGGAGTTTCCGCCGGCACGTGCAGGTGTACTTCTGCGTAAGACCCCGAAAGCAGCGTGTTACTGGGATTCGGTATGTCGATTTCCGTCAGCAGCGTTCGCGTGATCCCGTTGATCGCTTCAGCCGTACGCACCACCTTTCCTGGAAACTTCTGGCCTGGGAATTCGGCAAGCACGATATCGGCGACCGTGTGCCGCGGCTTAATACCCCGCCAGTACTCCTCCGGAACGTTTATGTAAACGCGTAGAGTGTCTGTCTGCGCGATGTGAAACATGTCGGTTCTGGGTGCGGTGTTGCTGCCGGCATTGATCAGGTCGCCGATATCGGTGTTGCGGTTCGTCACCACCCCTTCGAACGGAGCGTAAACGTTTTCATAGGAAACCAGCGCTTCGTAGTGGCGCACGTTCGCCATGTCCGCATCCACGATGGCCTTGTTCGCGGCATAGCTTCCCACGGCATTGTCGACATCCTGCTGGGAAACGGCGTGTTTCTGCAGCAATCCCTGATAGCGGTCCATCGTGATCTGCGCCAGCTTCAGATTGGCTTGAGCAGTAGCGAGCGTGCTTCGCGACTGCGACAGTTGCTCGTCGATCTCAGGCGCCTGGATTGTGGCCAATAGCTGTCCGGCTTTTACATGCGCGCCGATATCGAAATACCACTTCTTCAGATATCCATCGGTACGCGCGTAGATAGGCGACGAAATAAACGGCTGGATGTTTCCCGGGAGAATAATCTCCTGCGCCGGTGCAGCCCGTTTTGGCTGAACCACGGAAACAGAGGTTACGGCCATCTCAGCATTCACTGTGCGCATGTCAGCCTCGTCTTTACGTCGGGACCTAATTTCAAAAAACAAAATCCCCAGGACGACCGCCAGGATGATGACAAGCTTTAGCCACTTCCCGCGCGGACGCTCCTTGCGCGGCGGGCGCTGCGAAGTCGCTTCAACCAAAGCCTCAATTTCTTTTTCTGCGCTATTGCTCATGAAGCCCTTCTTTATAAGTCTTGAATTCATTCGGCTGATTGCTTTGCAGCATCTCGTCCATGAAGCACACTGAAAAATGTGGGAACGAATAGCAATGTCGAGACGGTAGCGAACATGAGGCCGCCGATTACGGCGCGACCTAGTGGCGCGTTCTGCTCGCCGCCGTCGCCCAGTCCCAGCGCCATCGGCACCATGCCGATGATCATCGCCAGCGCGGTCATGATTACCGGACGGAAACGCGTGAAGCCGGCCTCTAACGCCGCAGCGACCGAATCTTTACCCGCTTCCATCTGCTCGCGCGCAAAGCTCACCACCAGAATGCTGTTGGCCGTCGCGACGCCCATGCACATGATGGCTCCCATCAGTGCTGGAACGCTCAGCGTGGTGTGCGTGACGAACAGCATCCACGCGATTCCCGCCAGCGCCGCCGGCAGAGCGGAGATCATGATGAAAGGATCCAGCCAGGACTGGAAGTTCACGACGATTAGCAGATAGTCCAGCAGGATTGCGAATGCGAGGCCGGCAAGCAGGCCGATGTAGGAAGACCGCATGGTTTGCACTTGTCCACGAACCACCACTCGCGATCCTCTCGGCAGACGGCTGCGATTGGCCGCGATGATGCGGTTGATGTCGCGCGAAACGCCTCCCAGGTCGCGCCCGGAGTTCGTTCCAAAGATGTCGATCACCGGCGAAATGTCGTAGTGGGAGACGACGGCCATGCCGTTGCCACGCTTCATCGCCACCAGGCTCGCCATCAACGACGGCGCGGCGGAAGGGTCGCTTCCGGTCACCGGGATGTTCACCAGGTCCTGCAAGGTATCGGCGTGGTATTGCGGTGTCTGGCTTTCGATGTTGTAGCTGACTCCGGTCTTGGGATCCACCCAGAAGGTTGGCGCCGTTTGAAAGCTGCCACTCAGCGACACCAGCAGGTTCTGCGCAATATCGTGCGCTGAGAAACCAAGCTCCTGTGCTTTGGTGCGCTCGATTCGCAGGTTCAAGTAGGGCTCGTTGAAGGGCTGCTGAATCCGCATGTCGGCCGTGCCGGGGACAGCCTTGATCTGCCGCAACACTTCGTTCGCCCACGCGTGATTGGCGTCAAGGTCACGGCCAATCACCTGGATGTCGATTGGTGCAGGCAGGCCGAAGTTAAGAATCTGGGTAACGATGTCGGACGGCAGAAACGCGAACGTGACGCCGGGAAATTGCTGCGCCAGCGTGATGCGAAGCCGGTTGACGTAATCAGCGGTCGGATGATGCTTCGGGCTCAACGTGACCAGGATGTCAGCGTCCGATGTTCCCACCGGAGCTGAATTGCTGTAGGAGAGGTTGATTCCGCTGTACGGCAGGCCAATATTGTCGATGATGCTCGACACCTCGGAGGCCGGGACCTGGCGGCGGATTGAATTCTCAACCAGGTCGCACAGGAACGCCGTGTCTTCGATTCGCATTCCGGTTGGGGCGCGAAGATGAAGTTTGAAGCTGCCCGCATCGACTGGCGGAAAAAAGTCCTGTCCCAGCCACGGAATCAGGATCGCGACCGACCCCAGGGAAGCCGCGAAAAATCCCAGCAGAAATATCCGCCGGTGATGCAGCGCCGCTTCCAGAAGATTGTGGTAACCGTTCCGTAACTTTTCGAATTGCGCTTCGAAACTCTGCTGAAATTGGACGAGCGGATTGCGGCTCGGTGCCTGCTCGTGGCTCTCGCGGTGATGCCGCAGCAGATACTTCGCCATCGTCGGCACAATCGTTCGCGATAGCACATAAGACGCAAGCATCGCGAACACTACGGCTTCGGCCAGAGGCAGAAACAGATATCGCGCCACCCCCGACAGCAAGAACATCGGAGCGAAGACGATGCAGATCGACAGCGTCGAGACGAATGCGGGTGTTGCGATCTGCATCGCGCTATCCAGCACCACCTGGTCCATGTCTTGCTCGGGGTGGAGCTCGAGGTTGCGATTGATGTTTTCGACCTCGACGGTCGCGTCGTCGACGAGAATCCCTACCGCCAGGGCCAGTCCGCCCAGCGTCATGATGTTGATCGTCTCGCCAAGCGCGCTCAGAACGATGATGGAAGTCAGAATTGCAAGCGGAATCGACGTAGCGATGATCAGCGTGCTGCGCCAGCTTCCCAGGAAGACGAGAATCATCAAGGCGGTGAGACATGCGGCAATCAGGGCTTCGCGGACCACACCGCTGATCGCTCCTTTGACGAAGATCGACTGGTCGGCCAGCGGCTGCATCTTCAGCTGCGCTGGAATGGTTGTCGCAATCTGCGGAAGGATGGACTTGATGCCCGCAATCACGCTCAACGTAGACGCATTCCCGCCCTTCTGGATGGTCAGCAGGACTGACCGCTGCCCATTGACGCGCACAATATTGGTTTGCGGCGGCGAGCCGTTATGCACCCAGGCGACGTCCTTGATGTAAATCGTCGTGTCGTCGATCGTCTTGATCGGGATGCGATTCAAGTCATCCATCGTCTGCGGCGCAGCATTGGGAACGGTGACCTGATATTCTGTGCCGCCGATCTTCGCGGTGCCGGTCGGCAGAATCAGGTTCTGCAAAGCGATGGCGTTCACCACATCGAGAGCCGACAGCCCCTTCGCCTGCAACGCACTCGGATTCAGGTCGACCTCTACCTGACGCTGTTTTCCGCCGTAGGGATAAGGAACCGATGCCCCGGGAACGGTAATGAGCTGCGTGCGGATAAAGTTCAGCCCGTAGTCATTCAGATCCTGTTCTGACATGCCCTTTCCCGAGAGTGCGAGCTGCAAAACCGGCACGCTCGATGCGCTGTATGCCAGAATCAGCGGCGGCGTGGTCCCTTGCGGCAACTGCCGAAGCTGGGTCTGCTCGATCGCCGTAACTTGCGCGATGGCTCGCTCGATGTTCGCCGTCGGCTGAAAGAAGATCTTGACGACAGCTATCCCATAAAGCGACTGAGACTCGATGTGCTCGATATTGTCGACCGTGGTCGTGAGCGAGCGCTCAGTGACGTAAACAATCCGGTCGCTCATGTCCTTAGGGACGAGGCCGTTGTAGTTCCAAATGATGCTGACAACCGGAATGTTGATGTTGGGGAAGATGTCGGTCGGTGTACGGAAGATCGCCACCAGGCCCATCACCAGAATCAAAATGGACAGGACGACAAATGTGTAAGGACGGCGTAAAGCCAGTTTAACGATCCACATAACTTTTCCGTTGAGCAGGGCTGTCGAGTTTCAGCCGCTGTTTCATGTGCAACCGCGGTGCCACTTGGGAAGTGATTGATATATGAGGGAATTCAGCCTGAATGGCGGCGTAGAAGTGCGATTTGATCTTGAAAGCGGCCGCAGGTGTCAAGGGGTTGACACCTCTATGTCGACAGGTTCACCTTCCGATCGCGGCGGGGGTATCATCTTCGGCAAGTCGAAGGGCCAGGGTGACCCGGTGCTATGGAATCCAGGACGACACCAACGGAATCCGTACTTGGGATGCGACGCGATCTGACCAGCAATGCGGTATTTCGAGTCGTAATCTGTGTTGCCTCGGTAATCGCGGTCATCGTCGTGCTGTTTGTTCTTCCCGTGCCGCCTGAGCGCTTATTGGCCGCGGGCCTGAACTTCTTCCTGGTCCTGGTCCTGGTTGTTGCCATTCGGTGGGGAACACGGTACGCGCTTCTGGTCTCGACCCTTTCGGCAATTGCTTACAGTTTCGCGATGCCGCCAGCCGGACATTTTCATTACGACAGCCGAGTCCTGACCCTTTTCACCGCTTGTCTGGTGACGGGAGCCGTTTCCGGCCAGCTCTCCACGCGTGTCCGCCGCGCCGTTCTCGAAGCGCGAGCGGCAGAAGCGGCTGCCCGCCGCAGCGAGCAGGAGCTTCGTGACATCATCGATACCATTCCCGCAGTCGCCTGGAGTGCGCGGCCTGACGGCAGCAATGCCTTTGTGAACCGCCAATGGACGGACTACACCGGCCTGTCGTCAGAGCAGACGGCCGGTTCCGGCTGGCGAGCCACTATTCACCCCGACGACATTGAGGGTCACATAGAGAAATGGCACGCGTGCGTTGCCCGCGGCGAGCCACTCGACAGTGAGGTGCGTTTTCGCCGCGCAGACGGTCAATACCGCCGGCACTTGATCCAGGGGATGCCTCTGCGAGATGGGCAGGGCAAGGTCCTGCAGTGGTACGGAATCGTCACTGACATCGAAGACCGGAAACGAGCGGAGGACGCTCTGCGCCAGAACCAGAATTATCTGGCCGAGACCCAACGGCTGACGCATACGGCGAGCTTCGTTTGGGACATACGTACCAAGCGCGAGCTCTATCTCTCGGATGAGTGGTATCGGATCTACGGATTCGAATCGGAGAAGGACGGGATTCGCGCCAATCAAAGCGGTGAAGTCGAAGACCTGATTCCGCGAGTGCTAGTCGAAGGACGAGCGTGGGAACAGCGCTTGCAGCGCATGGACCCCGACGACAGAATCAAGTGGGACGAAGCCGTCGATCGTGCGATCAGGGAAAAGTCCGACTACGAACTGGACTACCGCATCGCTCTTCCCGATGGCACAACCAAGGACCTCCACGTCCTGGGACATCCCATCCTGGACGCTTCTGGTGATTTGGTCCAGTTTATGGGCAGCGTGACGGATGTGACGGAGCGCAGACGGACGGAGCAGGAACGCGAAAGATTGCGCCAGCTGGAGACGGAACTCGCGCGCATCAACCGCATCTCGACGATGGGGGAGTTGACGGCCTCGCTGGCGCATGAAATCAATCAACCGATTGCCGCCGCTGTGACAAATGCAAACACGTCAGTGCGTTGGCTGGCTAATGAAGTTCCCAACGTTCAGGAGGCGCGCGAAGCAGCCAAGCGAGCGGCGAAGGACGCGACTCGGGCTGCGGCAATCATCAACCGGATCCGTTCTCTGTTCCGAAAGGGCGCCGCCGAGCGCGAGTTGGTCGACATCAACCAACTGATCGACGAAATGATTGTCCTGGTGCTGCGCACCGAGGCAGATCGCCAGGGTGTAAGTATTCGCCGGGAACTGGCCGCCGAGTTACCCGCAGTCATGGCCGATCGTGTGCAGTTACAGCAGGTCGTCCTCAATCTCATGATGAACGGCATCGACGCGATGAAGGCCGTCGCCGGCCCTCGCGTACTGACGCTGGCAACCCAGCGCAATGGAGATAATCAACTGCAGATCTCGGTATGCGATACCGGAACCGGGTTGCCAGCAGACCAAAGTAAGATCTTCGAAGCCTTCTTCACGACCAAACCTCACGGCACGGGAATGGGTTTGGCAATCAGCCGTACCATCATCGAATCGCACGGTGGCCGGCTGTGGGCGACATCGAACCCCGAGGGCGGCTCGACGTTCTACTTTGCCCTGCCTACCGGGGTAGACGTGTAGCTATGACGCTAAAGCCTCCGTTCGATTGGCAATCCAGATCCTACTGAAATCCGGGGGATTGCGCTCCGAGGCATTCCAAAGGTTGACGGACGGTCAATATGTCGACACTCGCTTGGCGGCGATCTTTCCGGGGTATCTCTTAATCAACATTTTGGCGGTTTTTCTCGGTTGGCATAAGAAATGCACTCATCAAGCCCGAGGATGAGCCAAATGTCAGCGACTCAATGGAAACAGGAATTCTCAGATTCTGATTTCGCCGACGGTTGCTACAAATCCTGGCTGGAAACGCCAATCCGTCGATCCCCTGCGACCGCCCTCGTCGAGTCGGCCGTCAGGCTGGCGATTGCTGAGTCCAGCCTTCCAAAACAGCGACAGTGTTCCTGGTGTCAAGGCGATCTCAACTCTCGTATTTCCGATGCCAGATTTCCGAACGTGTTCTGCTCGGTTGGCTGCGAACGGGACTTCGTTTGCGAGGCCCTCGCCGGCGTCTCAGCCGAAGACGCAATCCGAATGCAGAGGCGCCTGGATGCACTAATGAATGGTGCACGGCAACCCGAGGTCTGAACGCTGCTTCGCAGTCTAACTAAGTGGAACTTGAGCCATCAATAACGTTTCAGAGTAACTACGAAGGAGCAATTATGAAGATCAACAAGCGCTTTCTGGGTACGACCGGACTTGAAATTACAACCGTAGGCTTTGGAGCATGGGCCATCGGGGGCGGCGGTTGGTCCTTCGGATGGGGCGCGCAGGATGACCAGGCTTCGATCGAGACCATGCGCCACGCCATCGAACTGGGCGTCAACTGGATTGATACAGCCGCAGTTTACGGGCTCGGACATTCCGAAGAAGTCGTTGGCCAACTCCTGCGCTCGATGCCGGCCTCCGAGCGGCCATTCATCTTTACCAAGTGCGGCCTCGTCTGGGACAAACAGAATCCCATGCAGGAGCCGAAGCGAGACTTGCGGCCCGAATCGATCCGCAAGGAGTGCGAAGCATCGTTGCGGCGGCTTGGGATCGAGCGCATTGACCTTTACCAGTTCCACTGGCCTGATGAAACCGGAACCCCCGTCGAGGACTCGTGGGCCGAGATGGCGCGACTGATCGAAGAAGGCAAGGTGCGGTTTGGCGGCGTATCGAACTTCGATGTCAGCCTGCTCGATCGCTGTGAGTCCATCCGACACGTCGATTCGTTGCAGCCGCCATTCTCACTCATTCATCGCGACGTGGCTGCCAATGAGATCCCCTGGTGTGCCGGCCACAAAACCGGCGTCATCTGTTACAGCCCGATGCAATCCGGTCTGCTCACCGATAGCTTCAGCGCGGAGAGAGTGGCCAGGATGGCGGAAGACGATTGGCGGCGTCGCTCGCCAGAATTCAACTCGCCCAACCTGGAGCACAATCTAGCGCTGCGCGACGCTTTGCGGCCGATCGCGAAACGTCATGGAACGTCGGTATCGTCGGTCGCCATTGCGTGGGCACTCAGCTGGCCGGGAGTAACGGCCGCCATCGTCGGCGCCCGCAACCCTGAGCAGGTCGATGGCTGGATCGGCGCCGCTAACCTTGCCTTGACCGAATCTGACCTTAAGGAAATCGCTAGTGCCATTGAAGAGAGTGGCGCTGGCTCGGGACCCGCTGCCCCCACCCGGAAAGCGCAGAAGAGCGAACTTACCGGATCTTCCCGAAAAGCTTCATAAGAGGAGACGATCATGAAATTGTTGACAGCAGATCAGACAAAGCTTGGATTCATTGGCGTCGGCGCAATGGGTAGCCGCCTGGTGCGGCGCCTGCGCGATCACGGATACGACGTTGCAGTTTACGATCGCAACCAGGAAGCCGCTGAGGCGCTACGCCAATATGGCGCATCGGTGGCCAGCAGCCCCGCAATGGTCGCTCAGAGCGCCGATGTAATACTGTCCTGCCTCACGAACGATGACGCAGTTCGGAGTGTGTACCTCGAGGCCGGCGGTGTGCTGTCGGTGGCGCGCCAGGGCCAAGTCGTGATCGAGATGAGTACGGTCTCGCCGAAGACGTCACGCGAGGTGCACGCCGCAGGGGCCAACCGCGGCGTCAATGTCCTGGACGTAGCCATATCCGGTAGCACCCCCGCGGTTGAACAGGGCACGATCACCCTGCTCGCCGGCGGCGATCCCGAAGTGTTTCAGGCGGCAGAGCCGATTTTTCGTGCCATCGCCAGTCAGTATTTTCTGATGGGACCGTCCGGCGCCGGCACAAGCATGAAACTCGTGGTGAACACCATCCTCGGCATTTCCATGCAGGCGATCGCGGAGGGCATCGCGTTGGGTGAAGCCGAAGGGCTGGCCCGCCAACGGTTGCTCAATGTCCTGGCACAGACTGCCGTTATTCCTCCGGCCCATAAAGGCAAGCTGGCTAAAGCTGAGCAGAACGATTACAGCCCGCAATTCGGTGTCGGTTTGATGAATAAAGACTTTCGTCTGATTCTCGAGACAGCGAAGGCATTAGACCTGAGGCTTCCCGCAACCACAGCGGCTTACGAAGTCAATTCTGCGGCAATGGAGGCCGATCCCGCCTCAGACATCTCTTCCGTGATCCGGCAGATGGAGAAGTCGCTCAGTATGGCTTCCAGGGTAGCCTAGGGCACGCGCTCCGCAATCACTTAGATAAGGCGATAGAAACCCGAGGCAAGCGAAGACTCAGCGCGCCGGTTGGTTCATTAAGCAACCTCGTCCCGAGGGCGTAACTACGAGAAGAAAAGGGTCAATCATGAATTCACTTAAGCAGAAGATGCGAACTCTACTTACATGCACAACCCTTGGCGTTCTTGCGTCGGCCACTGTCCTGGCGCAGCAGACCCCGAGTCCCTACATATCACCCGCCGAATCCATTCAGAAGAAAGGCAGTGCACCGGGGATGAAAGTAAAGCTGATCAGCAATAACGGCGGCACAAAGGAGTACGCGGTGATCTTCAACGAAGGCGACGAAGCTTATACAGGCCTTTCGGATTTCGCCGAGAAATATCACGTGACCAGCGGTCACTTCACCGCCATCGGCGCGCTCAGCAGCGTTGTATTGGCCTGGTTTGATCCTCAAAAGAAGATGTACCTGGAGAACCCGATCCATGAGCAGGTCGAAGTAGCTTCGATGATCGGCGATTTCGCACTGTACAACGGCAAGCCCACGGTTCATACGCATATGGTGGTCGGCCATCGCGACGGAAGCGCCAGCGGTGGCCATGTTATCGAGGCGATCGTCTCGCCGACACTGGAGGTTTTTGTAACGGTTGATCCGTCGACACTGCAGAAAAAGTACGACCCCACAACCCACCTCACGCTAATCGACCCGGACTGAAAACGCACGGCGGGAGCCGCTCACGTAGCTACACAGGCAGACGGCCCAATACGATCCTCGAACTCCTCAGCGCGTCCCTCCATCGTGCCCGATTGCATGGGGCAAGTGGTGGCGGAGAAAGCGGGATTCTAAGTTCCCGACCTTCACCAGCAGCCTTCTGATACTAACTATGCGCTCTGGGGATGGGCCTGGTCTTGACCCGACGTCCGACGGCTTTCGCTCGGCAGAGTGAAATGAAAACTGGCGCCCCGCCCGGAGTCGGAGGTGGCCCACAAACGTCCTCCGTGGGTTTCGATAATGGAACGGCTGATTGGCAATCCCATACCGGTGCCGTGGGTCTTCGTAGTGAAGAACGCACTGAAAACCTGTTCTGCCAGTTGCGGTGGCAATCCGATCCCCGTATCGCTGACCGAGATCAGCAGTTGGCTATCCTTGACTTGTTGCGCCCTTATCGTAAGTTCGCGTGTGGTGGATACGTCCTTCATGGCCTCGATGCCATTCACCATCAAGTTCATGAATACCTGCTGCAACTGGATACGGTCGGCCATGACCGGCGGGAGATTCTCGGCCAGCTCGGAGCGGACCACAATCGAGTACCGGGCGGCCTCGTTGCGCAATAGGACAATCATCTCTCGAATAAGCTCATTCACATCAACCAACTCGTGCTGCAAAGCGCCCTTCTTGAACAGCAAGCCGATTCTGCTGATGATGTCCGCCGCCCGGGTTACGTCTGAGACGATTCTCGATGCGGCGTCGCGCGCTTCTGAGAGGTCGGGTTCATCGCGCCCCAGCCAGCGCAAGCAGGTCCTGGCGTTGGTAACTGCAGCGGTAATCGGCTGCTTGATCTCGTGCGCCAGGGAAGCAGTTAGCTCCCCCATCGTCGTTACCCGATTAATGTGCGCGAGATCCTCCTGAGTCTGGCGTAACCGTTCGCGCTCTTCACGCGCCAGCTTGCGTTCAATGGCAATGCCGGCGAGGTGAGTAGCCAGTTCCAGGGCGCGGGCCTCAGCCAGGCCGGGACTCCGGGGTTCGCGGTAATACATCGCAAATGAGCCTAGCGCCTTGCCCGAATGCGCAAGGATGGGAGTGGACCAGCAGGCGCGAAAGCCATAGGGCTCGACCATCGCGCGGTACGGCTCCCACAGAGGATCGAGCAAAATGTCAGTGACCACAACCGGTTCTCTGCGATACATAGCAGTGCCGCATGATCCCGCCTTTGGCCCGATGGGAAGATCGTTGATCGCCTCGGCATAGCTCTTGGGAAGGCTGGGAGCGGCGCCGTGTCGCGCGTGCTGCCCGTCCTCGTCGAGGAGGAGGACTGAGCAAAGCAAGCCTGCAAATTGAGCTTCCACCACGAGCACCAGGCTTCCCAGTATTTCCTCTAGAGGAGCATCGCGCGCTATCATCTCCAGCATTCGACTTTCTCCGTCACGCAACGCCTCTGCGCGCTTGCGATTGGTCACGTCCGTGATCGCCCCAACGAATTTGATGTCGCCCGATTCTGCTATTGCAGGATGGCCTACAACCCGCACATATTTGATTGACCCGTCAGGCATCAGCAATCGATGTTCGAAATCAAGCGCAGTCCTCTCCTGAAGTGCGTGGTCGATGATGCCCTGGACTAGCGCCCGGTCCTCGGGATGCGTGCGCTGGAATACCAATTCCACTGAAGGTTGATTTTCGAAGTCGTATTCAAGAATCCGGAATGTTTCCTCCGACCAGAAGATCTTTCCGCTAGGTACATCCCAGCCAAAACTACCGGTGTGGCTCACTCTCTGGGCTTCCGCCAAATAGGCCTCGCTCCGCAGCAGGGCCGCCTCGGCGCGTTGACGTTCGAGCACTTCCCTTGTCAGTTCCCGGTTGACGACCGTCAATTGACTGGTCCGTTCCACTACACGTTGTTCGAGTTCCTCGTTCAAGCGCTTGATTTCAGCCTTCGCTTGTTTGTGCCCGGCGGTTTCGATAACATCCCAACTCCCGCGCCGCCTTGTTACCGCAAACTGATGGGTTCGCACCACATCCAGGATTTCAGCAGCTCCGCATGTGGCGAGAGGGTATGTGCATAACGCCGCCAGACGCTGATTGGCGACCGCCTGGTTGAGCGACTCTTCGTACTCACAGAAGTCCTTCCAATCCTTGGTTTTGAGCCAGGAGGTGTCTCCGGTCACTCTTACGCCGGCATAACCTCTGGCCGATGCGAGGGCGAGCTTCTCCCTCCAACCGGCGATCACGCGATTGAGATCAAAGGTGCCATCGTGCAAATACCAGTCGTGCGCCGCGACAATCTCTATGCTGTGGTCAGCGAGGTATTGATCGAAGTCAGGAACAGCTTGCCTTAATGCGTGCGTCGCGTCTTGCCCCGTTAAGGGTTCGGCAACCACCCACATGCAGAACTCCTGGTTCTCCAATCCAGCTTTGCAGTAGGACACCAATGTTTCCAGGAGATCCGCTCCGGTTTCGTAGAAAAGACAAAAGTGTGTACCCCAGGGCATGTCGCCGACGACATCGACTCCGGTCTTCCGCATCTGGGTGTTCATTGCGACGCCTTTCGGTTTCTATGCAGGGATCGGCGGCCGGGATTCCTGAAACTCTAGTTGCTACGATCGCTACTGAATCGCTTGGGACTCGGTGTCCTGCAACTGTTCGCGAAACTCAGCCTTGTTGTGCCGCAGAGGACGCGAGATTCCCAGCTTCTTCATCCTGTGGATGAGTGTCGTCCGCTTCACACCCAGCTTGCTGGCAGCGCCATAGGCTCCGCCGATCACCCAGCCTACCGACTCCAATGTGTGCAAAATCAGAGCACGTTCAGAGCCCCGCAGAGTAGTAGAGTCGGAGAAGTTGGCGACTACCTCGCTCTTAACTGGCACCGGGTTAGGAAGAACACCGTCGTTCGACAGAATCACCGCGCGTTCGACCAGGTTCTGAAGCTCACGGATGTTCCCAGGCCAAGCGTACGAGGTGAATGCCGAGAGCGTTTCCGTAGGGATGTGCTCGATTACTTTGCCCATGCGATGGCCGCAGACTTCCACAAAATGCGTTACCAGGGCCGTAATGTCTTCGCGCCTTTCGCGCAATGGCGGCAGCAAGATCGGAAAGACATTCAGGCGATAGTAGAGATCGCTACGAAACTCGCTGCGCTTGACCATCTCGTCCAGGTCTCGGTGTGTAGCCGCCACTACCCGAACATCCACCTTGTGCGTGCGTCCGCTTCCCAGACGCTCGAACTCCTGTTCCTGCAGAACCCTGAGCAATTTGGGTTGTAACGCCAGCGGAATGTCGCCGATCTCATCGAGGAAAAGGGTGCCATTGTGAGCCATCTCGAAACGGCCTATTTTTTGCGCGATGGCTCCCGTGAAAGCGCCCTTCTCATGGCCAAAGAGTTCGCTTTCCAGCAGGTCGAAGGGGATCGCCGCGCAGTTAAGCTTGATGAAGGGACGTCCACATCGCGAACTGACGTTGTGAATCGCGCGCGCGATCAGTTCTTTGCCGGTACCCGTCTCTCCGAGAACCAGCACCGTCGAATCGGTAGAGGCCACGCGCCCGACCTGTTCGAGTACCGATTCCAGCGCTGGACTGGTGCCGATGATTTGCTCGAATCTTCGCTCGCCGGCTTCCGAATAGCCCGGACGCATAGCTTCGCAACCTGCCACAGCGACCTCCTGCAAGGACTGCCTTGACGGCTCGACGCTTCAATTCTCCAGTGCCGCCCGAATATTCTCGAGCAAAACTTCATCGTCGAACGGTTTGGCCAGGAACTCCACCGCGCCGGCGCGCAATGCCTGCAATCGCATTTTCGCGTCGCCGTGTGCGGTGATGAAAATGGTCGGTATTCTGCAGTGCTCAGCGTTAAGCTTTTTCTGCAGGTCCAAGCCCGACATCCCTGGCATGCGGATATCCGCAATCAGGCATGCAGTTTGGTGAACTAACCCGGAGTTCAGGAAGTCTTCCGCCGAGGCAAAGGCTTGCGCCGGCAGACCCACCGATTTCATCATCCCCTTCAGGGCGAACCGAACCGATTCGTCGTCGTCAACAATTGCAATGATCCTGGTGTTGCCTTCGCGGTCCTGCACCGGTTTCACCTCGCTCTGAGTACCCATAGTCGCAGCCTACCTTTCCTCGGCCCACCCCACAATCATGCTTTGGTATGAGGGCCCTAATACCGGCTGAGGGAGTGCAGCTCTCAGACAGAGTGCCCTGCGAAAAGCAGAAATTGTGCGAGTTTGGTTATTGCACGCGAGGGGCCATCGACTTACTTTTGGACCGGCGGGAGGTCGAGCTTCGCCGCCATTTTCACTAGTTCCGCCAGGGATTCTGCCTGCATCTTCCGCATGACGTTCCCGCGTTGAATTTTGACGGTGACTTCGCTGGTTCCGAATTCGTAAGCTAT
The DNA here is from genome assembly GCA_963805985.1 of uncultured Acidobacteriaceae bacterium. Lineage (GTDB taxonomy): Bacteria > Acidobacteriota > Terriglobia > Terriglobales > Acidobacteriaceae > Bog-257. Next base: position 403,438 of record CAWDWG010000001.1, read on the forward strand.
TTGCTTGTTAAGCATGCCCGAGACCACCAGTGCCATGACTTCGCGCTCGCGTGCCGTGAGCAACTCGTAACGTTTTCGCAACTCCGCCGCCACGCTCTGCTGTTCACGCGTGACCCGGTCGCGATTCAACGCCTGGTAAATCGCATCCAGCAAGTCCTGGTCGCGGAAGGGCTTGGTCAAAAACTCCACCGCTCCCAACTTCATGGCCTTCACGGTCATGGGAATGTCTCCATGCCCGGTGATGAAGATGATTGGAATCCGGACGCCCGCGTCGGCCAGCTCGTGCTGAAAGTCCAGGCCGTTGGCTCCCCGAAGTCGTACATCGAGAACGAGGCAACTCGGGCCGTCCGACGGCTTGCTCTGCAAGAACTCTTGTGGCGTCGCGAAGGTCTCGGAATACAGCCCGACCGATTTCAACATGCCATGAATGGCCGCACGCACTGAAGGATCGTCATCGATGACGAACACCGTGGGTCTGTCTGCGGTCGTCATGCCTATGCCTCGATGATGGTGGGCAGGGTGAAGTGAGAACTTGCGGCGCGCGAAGATCGGTCGGCAGCCCACAAACGGCCGCCATGCGATTCGATGATGGAGCGGCTGATCCCAAGTCCCATAGCGGTTCCATTAAGCCCGGCACTGATCATTGCGACGCAAAGAAACAGTGACAAGGGAGCGCTTTGCAAACGAAACACTGGCCGCCACGAAATGAGCAGTGCCGCAGACCGGTACGACAGCAATCCCGATGCTCCACCTCACTGGTGGCTTGCGCCAGAGAAGAGGATCGGAATTGCACATACTTCCGCTCCAGCTTGCGAAGACATCGGTCGCGTGCGAGCAGAATCTTAACATTAAAGAGCGTCTACACAGGGTTGGCGCGGACCGGGCCTCATCGTCCGTCTCAAGAGACAGCTTCCTGCTCTAAAGCCGAGCCTTGAAACGGCAGCATACCGATCTGCGCGAATTCGACAATTTGATCGAGCAATGGCGCTATGCCGTCGCCTTTATGGATAAGCGCGTCGACACTCGTCATTTCGCTTTGCGGAATATCGGTTGCGCCGGAATGTACGATTGTCTTCAGCTCCGGGTAGATGGCCCTCAGCCTCTGCGCGAGGGCGCATCCGTTCATGACAGGCATGTTGTAGTCGAGAATGGCGAGGTCAATCGTCCCCTGCTGCCTCGTCGTCATTATGTCAATCGCTTCCATCGGGCCATTTGCGACAATCGCCGCGAATCCGCACATCCCTATCACCTGTGCCCGTAACTTTAATTGCTCAATCTCGTCGTCCACCATCAGGATTCTGGGGCTTGTGAGGAGTTTGGGATTACTCATGACCACCTCCGCCTTCGAATAGAGCACGGGGACTGCCAAATCATCCGGACGTTGTGCGGTTAGCAGCCGCGCTTCCGTGATGATTCGGGTCGACGTGGACAGGGCGTCGCCGGCTTTTTCGCAACGAGACGCCGGATTGCGGCAGCAAGCGTGGCAGGCGACTGCACGGTAGCTACATAGGCATCCCCAGTATCGACTCGTGACGGCACGAACTTAGTTCCGCCACGGTACAGAAGGACGATTGGCACCTCTGGGCACATCGCCCGTATGCTTCGAACGTCCAGGCCCGCCTGGTCTCTTGCCCGCAGGACTACGGCGGCGATTGAGTGCAGAATGTATAGCAGTGCAACCGCGTCGATTGTGCTAGTGGTGACAACCTCATAACCGGCAGCTTGGAGTGCGTCTGATACCGCACTGCCGGAGGTCATCTGATCGGATACGTAGAGAATTGTTTTACGTTTCATCCTGTTTCCTTGGCCACTAAGGAGCTTGCACGCAGAAGACCATCGCCTCCCACCGGACATCGCTGGCTGCGGAACAGGCTATGTGGATGACGGCGCAGTCGAGCACGCTGCCAGCGCCGGCACCAACTGGCACCATGTCCATATATCGACGGCGACATCGGCATATCGACACTCTGAAATCCCAATCATTTCTCGCCTTTGACCGTAAGACCTTCGGGACCTTCGAAAGTCTCGCATTTGCCGGCAACTTTGAGCTTGGAGAGTTGCGTGCAACTAGTGAGGCGTCGCAACGCTTCGTGAGGTAGAGAAGCCAGCGAACTTGAAAAGGACACACTTGTTATGACGAATAGTGGCGTATCAACGGTGGAAAGAAGTGAAAGCGGAGCTCAGGTGGACCTGCTGGAGAACGATGCTCTACATACCCCAACGGATCTCACCAGGGATGGAGTGGAAAAGATCACAAACGAATTGCGTCAATTGCTGGCGGACGTATTCGCCCTCTATGTGAAAACCAAGAACTTCCACTGGCACATGAGCGGACGGCATTTTCGTGATTATCACCTACTGCTGGACGAGCAGGCACAACAGGTTTTCGCGATGACCGACGACATCGCCGAGCGAGCCCGCAAAATCGGTGGAACCACCATCCGCTCGATCAGCGACATTTCCCGAAACCAGCGTTTGCACGACAACAACGACGACTTCGTCTCGCCGCAAGACATGCTTGCGGACCTTTCCGCCGATAACCAGCGTCTGACCCGCCTGCTGCGCGCGGCGCACAAGATTTGCGATCGGTATAACGACGTCGCCACCGCCAGTTTGATCGAAACCTGGATCGACGAGACGGAACGCCGCACTTGGTTCTTGTGGGAGACAACTCAGAATATTTAATCCGCTGGCGGAACTAAAACATCACCATGAATGCAGCCGCCACGTTGTTGCAGCGTGGCGGTCGGGTCGGAAATGCCGCTGGCGCTACAAATCGGTTCTCGGAGTATGATCTGCGACAAGAATGGGGAGAGTTATGCCTTTGGTGCGAGTGGATGCTCTTGAAGGTCGAAGTAAAGAGGAAATAAAATCTCTTCTCGACGCAGTACATCGTGCTGTCCTGTCTGCGTTTGACGTGCCGCAACGAGATCGCTATCAGATCTACCAGGGGTACCCCGAATCCAATTTAATCGTTGAAGACACCGGCTTGTTCCTAACCGGCGCGCAGACGGGTACTACCGTCCTGCTGGCTGGCGCGTCCGGCAACCATGGCCACGACAATTGCCGGCCATGGGAAGAACGAGCGCGATCTGCTTGACCGACGAGAACAATTAATGCGCTAGCGATTCCTCCGCCCAGATAATGGAGCCAGTCGAATCCATGCGGTTTTAAGTGGTAACAGCGAAGGCCTCGCCTCGACCCTGTCGATCCGCGCGGGGCTCGCGGCAACAAGAATGCAAAGCTCAAGCGGAGGCTTACAAATGGATTGGGCGAATCATGGAGTCAAGATCGTACATTCGGATGAACTCGATTTAAATACACCGCAGACATCGGGCATGAGCCGTGCTGCCGCCATTACGCATGCCAGAGCTGGAGCAACCAAGCTCTGGGCCGGCACAATGCTGGTTCAAGCCGATGCCAAGACCGGGCCGCATCACCATGGGGAGCTGGAGACTGTTCTGTACATCGTTAAGGGCCGAGTTCGAATGCGGTGGGGTGATCAACTGGAATTCAGCGAGGAAGCCAAGCCGGGGGACTTTATTTATGTTCCACCTTACGTGCCGCACCAGGAGATCAATGCCAGCGCAGACGAGTCCTGCGAAGCTGTAGTTGTGAGAGACGGACAGGATCCGATTGTCGTCAATCTGGATCTTCGCACTCCAGAACCCGCGAGTGCGGGGCATCCCGGCATGCCGTTTCACCCTGATCGCTGAGTATTTATCTCAGAATGGAAGCTCAGCGCTCGAAGGATAACCATGCTGCTCTCGCCCAACTTTTCCGTCGTATCTCTTTGTTGTTTTGAACAGCTCGAGGTGACCATCACCCGATGAAGGTCTGCATCGGTCACGGAGCGCCTGCATCTCTTGCGGCGACATAGGTTTGAAGCCGCGCGCAATTCCCACGTTCTGATGCAGCACGTCCAGCGAGTCGATACCGCAAATTGTGGTTGCGACCGGCAGACTCATTGCATAACGCAGCGCTTCTTCCGCCCTCACCACGCCATACTGGATCGGCTGGCCATCGCCCCCGAGGCTCTTCATGCCGAGCGCTGCAATCCCCCGCCGCTGAAGTTCTGGAAGCACCTGCTGCTCGAAGCTGCGATAGGTTGCATCAAAACAGTTGAGCGGCATTTGGACCGCGTCGAATGGGTAATTGTACGCCAGCATTTTGAGATGTATCGCCGGACTCTTATGTCCAGTGAACCCAACAAAACGTACCTTGCCCTGCTTCTTCGCTTCATCCAGGGCTTCGACCACACCACCCTTTGCGAAATGCAGCTCCGGGTCGTTCTCATAGATGACCTCGTGAATCTGCCATAAGTCCAAATGGTCAGTGCCCAACCGCTGCAGGGACTCCTCCAATTGCTGCATGGCGACCTTCTTATCCCGGCCGTGAGTACAAACCTTCGTCATCAAGAAAACTTTATCGCGCCTTCCCTTTAGACCAAGCCCCATCCATTCTTCGCTGCGATGGTCGTTGTACTCCCACGCGTTGTCGAAGAAAGTGACTCCCGCATCCACCGCCTCTTGAACCAGGCGTACGGCCACATCGCTCGATTGCAATGTCCCGAGGTGATATCCGCCAAGACCGATGATCGACACTTGTTCGCCCGTTTTTCCCAGCGGCCTGCGAGGAATCTGGTCAGCGCCGCCGTTTGTCACCTGCGGTGGAACTGCTGCCGATACGATTTGGCTGGGCAAAACTGAACTCGCAAGTATTGTCCCAGCGGAGGCCAGGCCTGCTTGAATGAAAGATCGCCGCTCGATTTCGTTAGTTACTGGGGATCGCTCATTTTGTCGATGTTGATCTGCCATGGTTCACCTCCTCGACGTCTCTGGTGTTGTCTCCGGCACCAACCAGGGGCCGTCCGCCTTGTCCAGCATCTCCGTGACCTCTCGTTGCGTGTGATCGAACGGGAATCCATGCGGCATCCGGGTCATCGGGTTGTCATAGCGCAGCGATACTTTGTAGGGCTCGAAACGGCCGTCGGCCGCTGTCGGAGCGCAGCGAGCGCGCAAAGCCTCCATCTCGCTCTGAGTCATCGGCTGAAAGCCGCGCACCACGCGCAAGTTCTGGTGCAGCACATCCAGCGAGTCCATGCCGCAAATGGTGGTCGCGACGGGGAGGCTCATCGCGTAACGCAACATTTCCTCAGCCTGAACAACGCCGGCTTTTATCCCCCACGCGGTCCCACCCATGCTCTTCATGCCAAGCGCCGCCATGCCTCGCCGATTGACCTCCGGCAGGACCTGCTTCTCAAAGCTGTGGAAGTTGGCGTCGAAGGGATTGAGCGGCATTTGCACTGAGTCGAATGGATAACCGAGTTCGAGCATCTTCAGATGAAATGCAGGATCCTTGTGACCGGTGAAGCCGACGAATCTGACCTTCCCTTCTTTCTTGGCTTGATCAAATGCTTCCAGGACGCCGCCTTTGGCGTAGGCCAACTCGGGGTCGTTGTCGTACACGATACCGTGGATCTGCCAGAGGTCCAGATGATCGGTCTGATATCGCCGCAGCGAGTCCTCCAGCATCTGCATGGCTAATTTGCCGCTTCGCCCATGGGTGCAGACCTTGGTCATCAGGAAGACCTTTTCGCGGCGCCCGTCCCGAAGCGCTCTGCCCAGGATGGTCTCAGTCTTGCCGTTGTAATACTCCCAGGCGTTGTCGAAAAAAGTAATGCCGGCGTCTACTGCCTCATGAACGAGTTGCACCGCCTCGTCCAACGTGGCCACGTCGCCGAGGTGATGACCACCCACCCCAATAGCGGAAATGTTCACATCCGTGTGTCCGAACCTCCGATAGATCATGTTGCCCCCGCCCTCCATCGGCGCTGCTGCCGATTTCCCTGATGCTGTAGAGGAGAAGCCCGCGTGCGACGTTGCCGAGAGACCGGATGTGGCTGCCACAGCACCCGCACCAACTTTAAGAAAGTCCCGTCGAGTAGTATTCATCACTACGCCCCCTGGCAGGCTGCCTGGAATGCAATGTGAAATCAGACTACAACTGAGCCCGCGGAGTTGCCGGCTTGCCACAACACTCTCCGTCCCCCGAATGCGAGCGCTTGCAACCCCGACTCAAACAATGAGCCACCCACGTATTAATGACAGCATTAAGGCACGGGGGGTTCCAATCAAATTTCCTATGGCTTCAATGCGTGTGTCAGCGGCACTGCGACCACGCAGTTTGGGAATCGGCCTATAGGAATCAGGTAAGTGTCAAACGGCGGACGTCTTGGGGGTAATAGCGTGTCGGTATTTGGACACAACGTGCGCGTACATTTGCGGCTCTCCGTCCCCGAGGGCGATGTCGCCAATTAGCGAAAGCAACTCCATGTGCCTCGGCTAACTAATACTGTGCGACTAAGGCCCGCTCGTAGTCATCTGAAACGAGGAATTTCTGAAGAAGGAGTTGCCATGTTCCGCTTTCCTCTAACTCGGCGACCACAGGTTTCTCGGGAGCCGTTCAGCTTACAGACGCTGGCGAAGGCTTCGCGGCTGCGTGGCGCCACGGTTACCGAGAGCGTCTGTCCCTACTGTGCCGTCGGCTGCGGGCAGCTCATCTTCAGCAAGGGCGGCGAGCTGATCGATATTGAGGGCGATCCTGAGAGTCCCATCAGCGGCGGGCACCTTTGCCCCAAAGGAGCCAATGCCTTCCAACTCGCGGTCAATTCGCATCGCGTCCGCAACGTCTTGTATCGCGCGCCCCATTCCGACCACTGGGAGACCAAGACCCTCGACTGGGCGCTGGAGCAGATTGCCCAGCGCGTCAAGGCGACCCGCGACGCCGATTTCACGACTCGCGATGAGCAAGGGCGCTTGCTCAACTCGGTGCGCAGCATCGGTACGTTGGGCGGGGCGACGATTGACAACGAGGAGAACTACCTCATCAAGAAGCTATTCGGTGGCGGGCTGGGAGTGGTGTCGATCGAGAACCAGGCGCGTATATGACACAGCGCCTCGGTGCCCGGTCTGGGCGCCTCATTCGGTCGCGGCGCGGCCACCAATTATCAGCAGGACATGGCCAACAGCGATTGCATCCTGTTCATGGGATCGAACATGGCGGAGGCTCAACCGGTCGGCTTTCGCTGGCCCATGGAGGCCAAGGAGAAAGGCGCGACCCTGATCCATGTCGATCCGCGTTTCACCCGCATGTCCGCCGTCTGCGATGTTTACGTCGGCATTCGCTCGGGGAGCGACATCGCCTTCCTCGGCGGCCTGGTGAATTATGTCCTGACCAACGACCGCTGGTTTCACGAATACGTACAGGCCTACACCAATGCTTCGACGATCATCGAGGGAGGCTTCCAGGACACCGAAGATCTGGCAGGGCTATTCAGCGGCTTCGACGCACAAGGCGACTCTTACGACGCCAAGCAGGGCAATTGGGGCTACGAGACGTGCGCCGAGGACCGGATGCGGCAAGATGGTTCCAACAACGCGCCCCAGGCGAAAGTCGCTAAAGGCCGGCATGGGCTCCACGGCCACGGCCTCGATGGCAACGCCGAAGCGTTCACTTCGCCATGCAAGGACGGCACAGCCCCAGAGCGCGATCCGACGTTGCAGCATCCTCACTGCGTTATGCAAATTCTGCGCCGGCACTTCGCGCGCTACGCGCCGGAGGTCGTTTCCCAGGTGTGCGGCTGCACGCCGGAAGAGTTTGTGCGCGTGGCGGAGTTGCTGTGCACCAACTCCGGACGCGAGCGCACGACCTGCATCGCATACGCCCTGGGCTGGACGCAGCACAGCACCGGCGTGCAGATCATTCGGACTGCCGGCATCTTGCAACTGTTGCTCGGCAATGCGGGCCGGCCTGGCGGCGGCATTATGGCCCTGCGCGGCCACTCGACCATCCAGGGCGCGACCGACATCTCGACTTTGTATGACACCCTCCCCGGCTACCTGCCGCAACCGGCTGCCTACGACCGCACGCACGAGAATTTGAGTTCTTATATCGCGCATGAAGGAATGCCGACCGGCTACTGGTCGAACTTCAGCAAGTTCATCGTCAGCCTGCTCAAGGCATGGTACGGCGATGCAGCCACGCCGAAGAACGACTTCGGGTTTTCCTGGCTGCCTCGCGTGGACGGCGACTACTCGCAACTGGCCTACTTCGATCGCATGGCAAAGGGCGGGGTGAAGGGCTACTTCCTGGCCGGTCAGAATCCCGCCGGCGGTGGACCCAACGCCGGTCTTCACCGTGCTGGGCTGCGCAACCTGGAGTGGCTGGTGGTTCTCGACTGGTTCGAGACGGAAAGTGCCCTCTTCTGGAAGAACGACCCGAATGCGCCCCCGCCCAGCGAGATCGGCACCGAGGTCTTCTTGATACCCGCGGCGGCCGCTCCTGAGAAGGAAGGCAGCTTAACCAACACGCAGCGGCTAATTCAATGGCACAAGAAAGCTGTGGATCCGTCCGGCGATTGCCGCTCCGACGCCTGGTTCTTCTACAACCTGGGTAAGCGGCTCAAGCAGCTCTACGCCGGCTCAACCGATCCCAAGGATCAGGCCCTGCTGAACCTCACCTGGGACTACGACTTCGACGAGCAGCCGCGTCTGCCGGATGGAACGCTCAGCCGCATTCAAGGGGAACCGGACCTGAAGAAGGTCCTCATGGAGATCAACGGTCACCGGCTGGATGAAATCGACCCGCGCACCGGGCGGGCTCGTCTTGTGAGCGGCTACTCGGAGTTGAAGGACGACGGCTCGACGGCATCCGGCTGCTGGATCTACAGCGGCGTATTTCCTGAGCCGGGCCGCAACCGTGCGAACGAACGCACGATCACGGATAACCCAATCCAACCGGAGTGGGGCTTCGCGTGGCCGAACAATGTCCGCGTTCTGTACAACCGCGCCTCGGCGGACCCCGAAGGGCGGCCCTGGTCGGAGCGTAAGAAGCTGGTCTGGTGGGACTCCGAGAAGCGGCGCTGGGTCGGACTCGATAGACCGGATTTCGAACTCGAAAAGCCGCCCGATTACCAACCGCCTGCAGGCGCAACCGGCATGGCTGCCATCGGCGGCTCCCAGCCCTTCATCACGAAGGCCGACGGACGGGGCTGGCTGTACTCCCCAGGCATCAAGGACGGACCTCTTCCGACACATTACGAGCCGGTCGAGTCGCCGCTGGGCAATTTGCTGTATCCCAAGCGCAATACCAACCCGACGATCCGCTTTTTCGAAGGACCGCTGAACCACATCGCCCACACGCCGACAGCCGAGTATCCCGTGGTGGCCACGACGTTCCGTCTCACCGAGCATTACCTGAGTGGGCCGATGAGCCGCTTCAATAGCTGGCTTAACGAATTGCAGCCGGAGATGTTTGCCGAGCTGAGCTACGAGCTGGCCGCCGAGCGCGGTATTGTTCACGGCGGCTGGATGACGATCCAGACGGCGCGGGGTCGCATCGAGGCCCGTGCGATGGTGACGCGGCGGCTGCGGCCCTTTGCCGTCGAGGGGCGCGTGCTCCACCAGATCGGACTTCCGTTCCACTGGGCTTTCGCAGGGGAGATTGTCGGCAGCAACGCCAACGACCTCACCGCGCTCCTGGCCGACCCGAATGTCAGCATGCACGAAAGCAAGGCGTTCGCCTGCCAAGTCCACGCCGGGCGGCTCGAAGGACAGGCTCCGCAACCGACGGTGCCCACAGCCCCCTGGCCGACTCTCGATCCCGTCCCGGACACGCCGGCCAGCGCCCAACCAGAAGGGAGGATCGGACATGGCAAGTAGAGAAAAAGAATTGTCCGTCTTGACCCAGACCAGCGATGCACCCCGCGGCGAACTGTCGGAACTGGTCGGACGCCTGACCTATCCCTTCCTGCGTGGTGAGCCGCCGAAGCCTCAGCCGGCTACTGGCTTCTTCACGGACACCACGGTATGCATCGGCTGCAAGGCTTGCGAGGTGGCGTGCAAGGAGTGGAATCAACTGCCCTCGGACGGCTTTCACTGGTCCGGCAATAGCTATGACAATACGTCGGAGTTGTCGGCGACAACCTGGCGCCATGTGAAGTTCATTGAGCAATTCTTTGACGGTTCGGCTGGCAAAGTCGTCTCCATAGACACGGCGTCCATTGAGCCGGAACTCAACCGCTGGCTCATGATGAGCGACCATTGCAAACATTGCCTTGCAGCCCCTTGCCATCAGGCTTGTCCAACCGGCGCCATCATTCAGAACGAATTCGAGAACGTTTACATTCAGGCTGACATCTGCAACGGTTGCTCGTGCTGCGTGGCGGCCTGCCCGTTCGGCGTCATCACGCGCAGCGACATGGGCGGACATTCGCACAAATGCACACTCTGCTATGACCGCCAGCGCGACGGCCTTGAGCCGGCCTGCGCCAAGGCATGTCCAACCCAGTCCATCCACTTCGGCCCCGTCGACGAGCTTCGCGAGCAGGCCCGCACACGCGTGGAGGAGCTTCACCGGCGCGGCGTCCCGCAGGCGTACCTTTATGGCGACGCCCCTAGCGAGACCTATTCCGAGCTGCATTCGTTCTATCTGCTCGTCGATCGACCTTCCGTTTATGGCCTGCCGGATGATCCATTCAATCCGTGGCTGCACATGATGGGGGATTACGCTCGTTCCGTCGCGGGCGGCTTAGCGGCTATCGCCGCACTACTCGTGGTGTTGTTTCTTTTGAAGCCCTGAATGCACGCAAACCCCAGCCCGCAGCCCGCTTTCACCGAACCTCCCCTGCCGGAAACAGGGAGCCAGCCCGGCTACGCGAATATGCCCGTGACCAAGGTGCCGGGGTGGCACGGCATGATCGCATGGGACGCTTTGCTCAACGGCATGGCGACCGGACTGTTCATGGCCGCCGCGGTCAGCGAGTTGGCGGCGCCTGCGGTCTTCATCCCCGTGGCGAAAGTCGCTTATCCGGTCGCTCTCGTGCTTTTGCTCGTTGACCTTGGATTGCTCGTGCTGGACCTGGGCGATTCGCTACGCTTTCATCACATGCTCAGGGTTTTCAAGCCCGGCTCGCCCATGTCGGTGGGGACGTGGTGTCTGACGATCTTTTCGCTCCCGCTGACCGCGGCGGCGGCGTTTAGCCTACTGGCCGAACTGGGATGGGACTTCGAGTGGGCTCGCATAATCGCGGTGGTCGTGGGACTGCTGCCCGCCTTCGGCTCCGCAGCGTATAAGGGTGTATTGCTCAGCACGAACGCCCAACCAGGTTGGAAAGACGCGCGTTGGCTGGGAGGATATCTCACCAACTCCGCTCTGCTCATGGGCAGTGGCGAGTTCCTTGTCCTTTCCGCTCTACTGGGGCAAACGCATGCGACCGCCATCCTGCGCATCGCCTTCATCGTGCTGCTCGTGCTCAATCTGATTCCCTTGGGACTATTGTTCGCGAACCTGCAACCGACCCATGCGCGACTCTACACCCGCGCGCAACAGTGGCGCGTTGGCGTACTGATCTTGGTTGCTGGGACGTTGCTCCCTCTGGGTCTGGTGCTCCTCAACAGCGGTCTCCTGTTCCTGTTTGGCGCCGTGATTTCTCTTTTGTCGGCGAGTTGGATCATTCGCTTTGTGTACGTCAAAATACCTCACAGTTCGCCATTGGAAATCCGAACGTAAACTGCTCCACGGATTCCTACCTTCGTATCCGTCTTCCGCCGAGCGACTAACGTTGCAAGCATCCATCCCGCTTACGGAAAAGCAGCAGGCCGCCAGTGAGTGTGTCGCGGTGTCAACTATTCGACGGCCCTTGGTCCATCGCTCGACATCATCGATTCAGCCTCTGCAACTCTCCCCAAAGTATTTGGATATTAGCGTGTTCCATGTGGACGCCGTTTGGAACGCCGCATGCTTCGTCCACAATCAGGATGTTTTGTTAGCCATCGGTCCGGCACTGGGCGCCAAAGCCCAGACCTGATGAGTTGCCACTCGTCACCTGGGCCAAATTCGCTCGCAACTCTCGTTTGCAGCGGAAGGAGTGAGGAAGATGAGATATAGGAAGCTGGGAAGCACCGGACTCATCGTCAGCAGCGTAGCACTTGGCACGATGCAGTTCGGCGGCAAGATGAACATGGGCAACCTCGGTCAGGAGGACACAACGCGGATGGTGAAGCTGGCCCTGGACAGGGGAATTAACTTCATCGATACGGCGGACGTGTACAGTCTGGGAGAGAGCGAGACTCTGGTGGGTAAAGCCTTGAAGGGCGTGAGGGAGGAGATCGTCCTCGCCACTAAATTCCGCCTTCCCATGAGCGAGAACTTCAACCGGAGCGGTGCGACCCGCGTGAACATCATGCGCGAAGTGGAGGGCAGTCTTCGGCGGCTGCAGACCGATTACATCGATCTCTACCAGGTGCATGGATGGGACAGTAACACCCCGCTGGAGGAAACGCTGCGAACGCTCGACGATCTTGTGCGCCAGGGGAAGGTTCGCTATGTTGGGCTTTCCAACTACATGTCCTGGCAGGCGGCCACTGCGGTAATGCTGCAGGAGCAACTGGGGTTAGAGAAATACGTAACCGCCCAGATGTACTACAGCCTCGTCGGTCGAGGTCTCGAATACGAGTTCCAGTCGTTCGCCGAGTATCACAACATCGGCATCCTGGTCTGGAGCCCGCTTGCCGGCGGCTTCCTTTCAGGCAAGTACAGTCGCACCAACCCTGCGCCTGCCGGCACACGCTTCGCCGAAGCGGGCAATTTCGTGCCCTTCGATAAGGATATGGGCTATCGTGTCGTGGACGCGCTGAAGGAAGTGGCGGCACGGCATAACGCTAGCCCGGCCCGCGTAGCGCTCTCGTGGGTGTTGGGACGACCGGCCGTTAGCAGCGTGATCGTCGCTGCTCGCAAGGCCGAGCAACTGGAGGACAACATCCGCGCCGTAGACCTTGAGCTCTCAAACGACGACGTCGGGCTGCTCGACGCGGCGTCGGACCCTGGCGTTCCTTATCCGAAGTGGATGGTACTTCAGCTCGACACCGCGGAAGACCCTCGTTCGAAGATCCTGCATCCCGAGCGTTACGCCGATGGCGGTCCCTGGAAAGACCTCCGCCGGACAGGGTGGTCCGGTTGAGAGCCATCAAACGTGCCAGAGGACGCCGTTTGATGTAGACGTAGTAAGCTCTTCGGCCTTTTCCGTTCTTGGCAATCTCCGAGCGGTCCAGCTCCGCGATCAGGTGCTGCAGGACGTGGGTCTTCTGCGTTCCCGGGGGCGCCGTAGAGGTAACAGGCCCGGCGATGGTCCAGTGCCTCGTAGAAACATTTCCTCGGTAAACGGACATTCTGGGCTTCATAGAGCTTGCCTGAGGTGATGACGGGAGTGGCAATGGGATAGGGCGGCGATGAAGTCATGAACGGCGGCTCGGATCAGGGTGTCGTTGGAGGACATGCACTGGTAACGGTCCCTCAGAGTCTTGGGTCGGATCGGGAGGTTGTCGTTCGCTTGCGTTCGATTTACTTTTTTGCTCGCCGCCATTTTCATTATCTCCGTAAACGGCAAGTCCTATCCTCTAATCCGTATCGAACTTCGCGGTCGTGCGGTCACGCCGCGGTCAAAATACTCTGCGACGGGCTGCAATCAGCTTCGAATGTTGCCACCAGCCTCAGCCGATTGTTATGAATATTGAGCTATTCACAATTCGAATCCCTGTCTCTCCGCCAGCTAATCCCGACAGCAGAAAAACTCTGTTTTTTCGCGTCCAATTTCGCGAAAGCGGCCACATCTTTCCAGGGTGCTGGTCTTTCGTCCAAGCGAAAAAACATTCGTGACAGTTGCTGACGACCGCAGCATTCGCTATTCGATAAACGCTGGACGTCAGTTTTTCCTCACAAAACATGACTTAAACCGACGCAGTCAAAAACACCACGGTAGGATTCAGAATTGTCAGCGGCCGGAGAGCGTTGTAGCTGGTTGCGGGGCTGGTGCGCTCACTTTGGTGAAGCTCATGCGGATTCCGTGCTTGGGTCGCAGGATCACCACCGCGCGCTCTTCGATCGTCTGGCCGGGCGCCAGCTCAAAGTCGTATCGGGGAAGCAGCTCGCTCAGGATCATCAGGATCTGCAGCATGGCGTAGCTGCCGCCGATACAGGTTCTGGGCCCGCCCCCGAAAGGCAGATAGGTGAATGGCGTTCGGGCCTTTTCGTTGGCTTTGACGAAGCGATCGGGATCGAAGCTTTCTGGGGCATCCCAATGGCGGGGCGCATGGTGCGCGCCATATACGTAGACAATCACCGTCGATCCGCTGGGTATCTCGAGCTCGCCTACGCGGTCGTCTGCGACGGCCGTGCGATCGATCATCCAAAACGGCGGGTAGAGGCGAAGTCCTTCCTGAATGACCTGGGTGGTGAATTCTAGCCTGGGGACGTCGGCGTGGGTCAGGGGCGCGCCGCCCAGCACGGAATCGAACTCCTGCCGCACCCTTGCGAGACACTCCGGGTGCTCGCTCAATAGATAGAGAAGCCACGAGAGGCCATTCGACGACGTTTCATGGCCGGCAACCAGAAGCTGCATGCTCTCGCTCAGCACCAACTCATCGCTCATGCCTTCGCCGTCGCTGTAACGGGCATCCATCAAGGTCTGCAGCAGATCCTGGCCGGGCTCCTGGCCGCGACGCCGCTTTATGTAAGCCATTAAAACGCTGTCAGCGCGCACTCGCATCTCTTCGTGTCTGCGTAGTTCCCCCGAAGCTGCGAACCACGGATTCAGGTACGGTTCCAGAGTCTGCCGCACGATAAAACCTTGAACGGTGCAGATGGTGTGGCTTACACGATCGATGTCTTCGTCCTTCAATCGTGCGCCGAAGAGCGACCGGGCGACCATGGCGAAGGTCATCTTCATCAGGTGGGGATAGATATCGACGGGGCCGTTACCGATCTGGCTGTCGAAATCCCGCAGCGAATCGGCGAGGGAATCCTGCATGATCGCGGCCAGCGCGTCGAGCTGTTTGCGGTCGAAACCCTTTTGGATAAGCCGCCGCTGCGTGCGCCATGCCTCTCCATGGGTGGTGAGCAGACCCTTGCCCAGGAAGTGGCCCATGCGTTTTACCTGAATTTCGGACTTCTGATAATTCTCCGCGTTGGTCTTCAAGACATGCTGAATGACCGCGGGATCGATGGTGACAATGACCTCTTTCAGACCGCCGATGAAGAACCGGAAGGTATCGCCGAACTCTTCCGTATACTTCGATAAAACTTGCACTGGATTGCGGGCCATCGCGCGCGAATCGGCAGCGGAGCGAAGCCGGGAAACGGCGGGAATAGCGGAGGGCAAGGTCACCTCTCACCGCCCAAGAGTGCGCATGGAAATGCCGGCGGTTTCATCGGCTCAGTCTGATGCGGGATGGTAGCCATAGCCAAAGGACGCTCGAATCACTGCTCGTTGCCCAGTTGCCTCAAAAGTATCAGATGATGCCAGATTGCGCGCGTCATGGTCGGGTTTTGACGATACGGCACGCCAAATTCTTCGGCGGTCTGCTTCACAATTTGGGTCAGAGGCGCGTAGTGGGTGTGGCAGACGAAGGGACACAGATGATGCACGATGTGATGGTTGAGGCCGCCGGTGAGCCAGCTGACGATCGGATTCGTCGTCGCATAATCGGCCGTGGTCGCGAAGATGTGGTACACGCCGTTATCGAATTCGCCGCGCCCCGCCGGAAAGTAGGTGTCATCAACCGTGTGCGTTGTCTGGAAGACCAGCGATACCGTCAATCCGACGATCAGATGGACCAGCAGAAACGATACTCCGACCAGCACCAGCGATTTCCCCAGCACCACCACCGGCAAAATCAGCATGTAGGTGATATAAAACGCTTTTCCCGCAAGAAGGATGACATACTCGCGCACCGGATGCCGGGTTTTCAGATAGTCATGGGTTGGGAAGAAAAAGCACTCAAAGTCGCGAGCGAAGACGTAGTCGAGCGAAAACATCGCGTACAAAAAGAGCGCATAGATGTGCTGGAACCGCTGCAGGCGCAGGCGAGGTTCATAGGGCGTGAATCGGAGGAGCCCTCGCCCGTTGAGCGCGTCGTCTTCGTCGTGGATGTTGATACAGGAATGATGGCCACGATGATGGAGGATCCGCCACATATACGAGCTGATTCCGCACAGGTCGAACACGTAATTCAGGGTCTTGTTTATGGACGGCACGGACGAGATGGCGTTGTGGTTGCTGTCATGTGCGATGTTCAGCAAGAGGAAGGTCTGGGCGAGGCCGCCGAGAAGGTACAGCGCGATAAACTTCCATGAGCCGGGGTTGAACGCATAAAGAGCGATCCAGCTGCCGGCCAGTACCGCCAGTCCCGTGGCGATCTTGATCCACATTGTGCGGTCGGCCTTGGGGGAGATATTCTGATCGGAGAAGAATTTGTCGAGCCGGCCTCGCAGGACTTTGGGGAAGGTGAGCCCTCCGGCCGGATCGCCGGAAACCTGACGCGGCGAGGCCTCAGAGGGTACAAGATCCTCCGTATCCGCCTTCAGGGCGGTCGTTAACTGGGTCCCGAACGTCACCGGCGCCTCCACAAACATATTAACCGCTCCCGCCCATCCCCGGCGGACAGCGCCGGTTGGCGGGAGGGGAAACCGAGCTGTTGCCCAGCGTCGGCAGCAGTGACTTCCGATACGAAGATCATATATCCTTAGGGAATCGGGGACTTCCGACCCACCCCGAGCCGATAACCTTCTGATTTCCCACGCAAGAATGACTTGCATTGCTTTCGAGTCTGCTACGATAATTCGATTGATCTATCACAACGATAATGCTTTGAATGGGGCAATGCACGCCGACCTGGTCCCTCCAATAACCATCTCGCCTCGTGCGCTCCGCTGTCGCGGAGCTTGTTCCCGGCCTGGCCGGGCAGGAGGTAGATGCCGCAGGGCCGTACCATGGTTTTCGATATCAGCTTACCCTGCCCAGTTTATTTCACTCCGCCACCGTATGGGGAGCAGCTGGACGTTTCATGTTTCTGACGTACTGAGTTTCCTATTCCACCGCGGAGAGTGTCGCTAACGCAACTATGGCGTCGATTTTAGACCAACTGGATAGGCTGGGTGATGAGCACCCGCATAAGCTCCTTTATTCGTATCTCGACCTGAACGGGAACTCGCTCGAAGAGTATTCGTACGCGTCGTTTCTTCAGCGCACCCGGGCGATCGCAGCACGCTTACGCAAGGATCATCATTTTGCGGCCGGCGACCGGCTTCTGCTCGCCTACCCGCCAGGGCTGGAGATGATCTGCGCGTTCTTTGGCTGTGTGCGCGCCGGCCTGATTCCCGTACCCGTCTATCCTCCCGGGTCTCGCGGCTTCCAGAGCGCCCTGTACAAAATGGTACACATCGCGAAGGACTGCCAGGCGGCGGGAATTTTGACCAGCAGGAACTACCACGCATCTCTGAAGACGAATCTCGTCAGGAGCGGCGTCCTGGCATCTGGCGTCGACGTGGATTACATTTCCGGACTTCCCTGGATCGTGACGGAAGATTTCGTGGACGCGACGCAAGCCGAGTTTTCCAACGGCGCTTCGGACACTCTTTTTCTGCAGTACACATCTGGGTCGACGATGGAGCCCAAGGGAGTAATCGTCACCCACCAGAACATCCTCGACACCTATCCCCTGGTGATCGACCATGTCGATCCGGTAGTCGTCTCCTGGCTTCCTCAGTATCACGATATGGGGCTGATCGGTTGCTACCTCTATCCCGCGCTGCGAGGCGGCACGACCTACGGCTTTGCCCCGACGGATTTCATCCAGCGGCCGATTCTTTGGTTCGAGGCCATGAGCACGTATCGGGCGACCGCAACCGCGGCTCCCAACTTTGCCTACGACTATTGCCTGCGAGCCGGCCGACTGTCCACGGAGAGCCTGGAAGCCTGCGACCTCAGTTCCCTGAGCGTGCTGATGGTGGCGGCAGAGCCGGTGAAGCCGGAGACCTACAGACGGTTCCTTGAGACGTTTCAGCCTTACGGGCTCAAGTCAGAAAGCTTTAGCGCCGCCTACGGACTGGCCGAGAACACCTTGGCGGTTTCGCTCGGTGGCCGCAACATAGTTTCCGTCAACAACCGTGCTTTGGCATTAGGCAAGGCTCGCCTAACCACTGAGGTCTCCGAGATCGGAGAGGCCAGGCAAATTGTCAGCTGTGGAACTCCGCTCCCGGATCTTGACGTAAAAATCGTGGACCCGGAACAGCACGTTGCTCTCAAAGAGGGGCGCGTCGGAGAAATCTGGGTCGCCGGAACCGGCAAGTGTATGGGCTACTGGAAGAACCCGGAACTGACGATGAAGCAGTTTCATGCCCGCCTGGTCGACGACAGCCCCTATGACGACGGCTATCTGCGAACGGGCGACATGGGCTTCTTCCACGAAGGCGAGCTCTTTGTTTGCGGCCGCATCAAGGACATGATCATCCTGCGCGGGCAAAATTATTATCCGCAGGATATCGAGAACGTTGTGGAAAGAGCGTCCAGCCTCATCCGGGCTAATTGCGCCGTCGCATTCCAGATTCACGAAGACAGCGAGCCGGGGCTGGCGATCGTTGCGGAAGTGAAAAATCCGAATGCGCTTCCGGAGCTGCGAAAGATTGCCGCAGCCGTGCGGAATTTCCTCAACGTGGAAGCGGCCCTGATCTCCTTCGTCGCACCTCGTGCGATACCGAGAACAAGCTCGGGCAAGATCATGCGCCACAAGACGAAGCATATGTGGCAGCAAGGCCAATTCAAGGTTCTCGCCGAGTTCTCACGCGAGAAGGACGCCCGGGATTGCGCGTCCGATCCTGTCATTCAGTCTTCGTTCGACGAACTAAAAGCCCGTTACGGCCTGACGGGCGGGGAAAGCTGCAACCTCGTCGAAGCCGGTCTGGACTCGCTCGATCTGGTCGTGTTCATGCACGAACTCAAAGAGCTGCTGAAGGATCGAGGCGCCGAGGTGCTGGCCAGACAGGTTGATATCGGCGTCATTCAGCGGGTCAGCGTTGCCGAGCTGTTCCAGCTGGCGGAACAGTTGGAAAGTGCTCCGGAAAAAGCGCTGAACATGCTGCGCCTGTCGCTGGCACAGTTCCGTGACGAGCAGCGCGCAGCAGAAAAACAGATGATGTGCGACGATCGAAAACTCATCTTCGAGCCGCCATCGCCGACGCCGTTAGCAGCGCCTTCTCCGCTGAACAATGTTCTGCTTACCGGGGGCACTGGCTTCATCGGACCGTTCCTGATCAAGAGCTTGCTGGAGCAGACTCGGGCAAAGATATTCGTGCTGGTCAGAGCTTCCGATGAGAATCAGGGCAAGCAACGGCTTAAGTCAGCGCTGGATTCGGCCGGCCTTTCGGGGAGCCGGCTTGCGCAGATGTTCGAGTCCCGCGTCATTCCCGTGTGCGGCGATCTGGGGCAGCCGAACCTTGGTCTCTCTCAGGAGGACTGGGATTTCCTCGCCAATGAAATCGATACGGTCTTTCACAATGGCGCAACCGTGAACTACCTCTTCAACTACGATCGCATGCGCGACGCGAATGTGATCGGAACGAACGAGGTTATAAGACTGGCATTCGAAGGGCGCCCGAAAGAGTTCAATTACGTTTCGACGACCTTCGTGTTCGGCTGGGCTGTCAAGAGTGTCCTGTGGGAGACAGACTTCAACGAGAACATGGAGTTGCTCGACTTCGGCTACAGCCAGAGCAAATGGGTTGCCGAGCAGGTAGTGGCCGACGCGCGCAGCAAGGGCCTCACGTACCCGGATCTTCCGGCCAGCCCTGGTAAGCCCGTCAGTGACCGGCGGAGGCAACAACTTCGATATCGCCGTTCGACTGGTCGCGTTCATGGTGAATCACGGCATTGGCGTCGACGCTCTCAACCAGGTGAGCTTCGTTCCCGCGGACATTGTGGCGAACAACATTGTTGCGATTTCCACCACACCCGGGACGGCGAATAAGACCTACCACGTGGTGCGCGACGATTATGCCAACATGCTGGACATCACCGGCCTCATTACCAAGGCGACCGGGCGGCAATTCGAAATCTTCAGCATCTCTGATTTTGTTCCCGAGCTGATCCGGAGATGCCGGAAAGAAGATCTGCTGTTTCCGCTGCTGGATTTTCTGGTGGGATCTGTCGACAACATCTCAGCGATGGAGTTCAAGCGTTACGACAACTCCACCTATCAGGCAGCTCGCGATGCTTCCGAGTGGGGCAAGCCGGATCCGACGCTCGAAGATACGGTCAATGGCATTTTGAAATTCATGCACCGCAAGGGAATCATTTCCGTCGCGCCGCGTGAGGTGGCTGCATCGGCGCAGGCCCCGCGCGTGGCCCTGCCGGACGGAGAATCGGTTCCTGCTTTTGAAATACGAGCTTCTCGTTGAGGTGCTGGCCGGATTCGAGCGTCCCTGTAGTGGTTAACGTCATCTTCTGCCGATCGGCGGAGACGACCCATACCACTACATAAACCGATTATCCGCGGGGCGCGTCGTTTGCATCTGAAATCCCTGAGATGAGAACCCGAGGAATGTCCCTTAGCTGGCCACTATCTTGCGCCCAATCATGAATCCTGTGCCTGTGCGCCGTTTCTGGATTGCCGGAGTAGTGCTCGTCGCCGTTGTTAGCCTCCTTCCGTTCTCTTTCCACGCTGAACGCCATCTGGAAACAGCGACCCGCGTGGAAGGCAGCCAGGCGGAAATTGTCCGTCAGGACTTGACGACTCGTTTTCATTCGCCATTCGTAGACCAAGTGGTTCTGGTGATTCAGGGCCTTCCACCGGCGGATTCGCCGGAGGGTGAACAACCGCTGACGACGATTGTCACCGCGCTCAGAGCGGAACCAGGGGTCTCCGGAGTAGTGTCCTATCTCGACTTGCACGATTCGATCTTCGTCGGCAAAGGCGGCGGAACGTTTGTGCTGGTGGGATTGTCTTCGACCCAAGGCCAGGCAGAGTTGCTCGTTCCCAAGCTGCACCAGCTGGCAGAATCTCTCCGGGATCAATTGCGCAGCCAGTACCCAGACGTGAAGCTCCAGCTGACGGGCGAGCTTCCGCTGAACTTCGACATCCGAAAAGCAAGCGCTGACCAAGTACACCGCAGCGAAAGTCTGGTAATTCCTGTAACCCTGGCGCTCCTGCTGGTAGCTTTTGGCAGCCTCGTCGCCGCCATCATTCCATTGGTCGTCGGTCAACTCGCCATCGCGACCACTCTGGCGATCACCGGCTTACTGGCTTCTCGCCTGCACTTGTCGATCCTGGTTCAGAATCTGGCCACGATGCTTGGCCTGGGCCTCGGAATCGACTACGCGCTTCTCATGATCAGCCGCTTCCGGGAAGTGATCTCCGCGGGCTACACGGGAGCAGAAGCCTCCGTTATCGCCGCGCGGCAGGCGGGCCGTACACTCCTGATCTCGGCATCCACCGTAGCCATAGGTTTTCTGGCTCTCCTGACCGTTCCTATCAGCGAAATCCGTTCCATCGGTATCGCCGGATTTCTGGTGGCGGGGATGAGTGTGCTGCTGACCAACACGCTTGTTCCGGCTCTTCTGGCGTTGCTCGGCCCCCGGATCAATGCCGGCCGCATGCCGTTTACGCCCAAGCTGGATGAGCAGCGAGCTGCCCGCACGGGGAATAAATGGAGGAACTGGGGAAAAACGATCGTGGCCCATCCCTGGCTTGCCCTCTGTCTGGCAGGCCTGCCTTTGGTTCTGCTCGCTTGGCAGGCCACGCGGCTGAACACCAGTGTTCCCAGAGGCGATTGGCTGCCTGAGTCGGCGGAATCGGTCCAGGCGCTTCACACCCTGGAGCGAATGGATCGGGCCGGCATTGTTTATTCGTTGCGCGTCATCATCGAGCTGCCAGGCGGCTCCATTGCACAAACCGAAGCGGGGTGGAATGCGATCAATCGAGCCTCGAAGACGCTGGCGAGCGATCCCCGTTGCGACCGCGTGATTTCCATCACCACGCTTGCGGACGGTGACCGGTCCTCGCTCACCAGTATGTCGTCCGGGACCCGTCGAACATTTCTGAGTAGCGATGGCCGGGCAGCGCTTCTTGAAGTGCTCCCCGCACCGTCAGTTTCCCTGCGCGATCAGGTCCTCTGGGTCCGGGAACTGCGGAAGATTGGGGCCCCGGCTCTCACCGGAGTGCCCGGCGCCACCCTGCTTGTGGGAGGTATACCGGCCCTCAATGCCGATTATCAAATGATTGTGGACCAGCACCTTGGGCGGGTGGCCGCGATGGTTGTCGTGGGAACGCTTGGGGCGCTGCTGTGCGGATTCCGATCGCTGTTCGCAGCGGTGAAGGCCATCCTGCTCAACCTGCTGTCGGTTGCGGCCTCCTTTGGTGCATTAGTTTTAGTTTTCCAGGATGGACACGCAAGTCGCCTGCTTGGACTTAACGGAGGCAGCGGCAGCGTGTTTCCTCTGGTCCCGATTGTGGCCTTTGCCATCGTGTTCGGACTAAGCATGGATTACGAAGTATTCCTGGTGGCGAGAGTCCTCGAGGCTCGGAGAAGCGGGCTGAGCGAGATGGACGCAATCCCGGAAGGTATGGCTAGAACCTCCGGGCTGATTACGAGCGCGGCCGCGATCATGATCGTAGTATTCGCTGCATTCACGTTCGGAGATTTTCTGGTGGTCAAGATGATCGGATTTACGATGGCTGTAGCGGTGTTCGTTGACGCGACACTGGTTCGAATTGTGATTGGCCCCGCTCTGCTTCGTATCGCTGGAGACTGGAACTGGTGGCCGGGTGGGCTCGCCACATCACGCAAAGCACCTGTTATGTCGATTCACGAATGATGGGTTGGCTTACTGAGCGTCGGGGGCGTTCACGATGCGAGTGGTGATGCCAAACTTCCGGTAACCGTGGAAGACGGTCATATTCGTTGTACACGCGCCCATTCCAAACACGCCCAGATTACACAGCGTGAATTCCGACTTCACCGGCAGAATGAACGTCCCGGCGTCAGCGATTGCGACCCTGGAATAGTCGATCACCGTTTTGGCGGACGTGATGTCCCAGGTGGCGGGCAAGTTTACCGGCGTCATCTGCTCGCGCAGCGGTTCGCCGGTCCGCTGACGCAGCCACAGTTCACCAGTAAACTCCGGCTTGCACGAACGACCGTCGGTAAGACGAAATATCCAGAACACGTTCTTCTTCTGCGGGACGCGGAACTCGTAGACGGCGACCGGCTCGTTCTCCAGCGTGGCAGTCCGGATGAATTTGAATTCGGTTGCGCCCGGCACCTTGAACAAATCCAGCAGTGCCGGGCCAAACTCGCCCGTCGAGCTGAACTGCATGCTGCTGGGAGGATGGGTGGAGAAGCTATTGGCCGGAGCAGGCCGGCCATCGATGGTGACCTGCGAATAGTTTTCCAATCCCCTCTGATAGGTCACCTGCGCCGTCATCACCGTCTTCGACATTCCCTCCGACGTGGTCTTCCGCTGCACGATGAAATCAGGTAATTGGTGACGGTAGTGGAAGGCAAAGTCGCAGAGTTTCGCGATGAGATCGAGCTTGGCATCGTCCTTGGCGATTGCCTGGCAGTTGTCTCCGGCGGAAGGACTGGCAGGCACATTCTGCGCTGCGGCCGCGCAAGGCGAGGCAGCGATTGCGAGAAACATCAGGACGCAGACAAAGGCTTTCATAGTGCGGCGATCGGCGGACAGCACTATAACACCGGCTCGGCAAGGTAATCGTATCGCATGAGAATTGCGTCGTGCGGGATCCGATGATCGATGCTGTGTAATGTAGTTGTCACCTGTCGGGAAAGCGGGGCGAAGCTGTGGTAACCGGTGATTAGTAGCTGAGCTTTTTCGCCTGCGGCGAATCCGGCATGGGGGCGGAAATTGGTTTGCCGGCCCCTCGCGGTCGAGCTGTTCTATGGCGCCGCACATAAGCAAATAACAACAGTACGGAAAATGCGATCAGAACCAGATAGCTCCAGGGCATCGCGAAGCCGGGTTCGGGCTGCGTCACTTGAAGAGGCAGCGAAAACTCGCCCTGCTGTCTACCGCGCGTGACCTTGATCGCAAGCGTCCAGTCGCCCGCTGCCGGCAAATTCAGCGATGCGGTTTGCAGGAGCTTGTTCTCCGGATCATTTGTAGCGCGAACCGATTCGCCCGCGGTCAAATTATTGTTCGGTTGAGCGCGAAGGTTGACCGCCGAGTCCAGCAGAACGTCTTGCGTCCCGGGATCCTGCACCAGCACGGTGAAATCCGACGATCCGGCATCGAGATTGCCGGCCGGCGCAAAAACGC
Source organism: uncultured Acidobacteriaceae bacterium (assembly GCA_963805985.1). Classification (GTDB taxonomy): domain Bacteria; phylum Acidobacteriota; class Terriglobia; order Terriglobales; family Acidobacteriaceae; genus Bog-257. The sequence goes on from CAWDWG010000001.1 coordinate 427,604, forward strand.
TCACCGCAAACACGCCTGATTGCTGGTGGAAACGAAGCACCTGATCGTCGTCATCCGAGGAGCCTGAGGCCAAGTGTGCGAGGCCCAATCCCATCGCCGCAAAAATCAGCAGAAACGATATCGCCTCAACGGTTCGCGTGCTCCATCGACGACGCAGCAAGCGGTCAGCGAACGACAGCCGACGCGAGAGCGAAACCAGCGCAGCAAGAGACGAGGACTCCGGCTCGCGATGCGCCGAGACAGGCTGCGTCCGCGGCCCCGCCTGCAGGCACTGGAGAGCGATTACAAATGCAGGAACGACGAAGGCGAACCCGCCTATCACCCACATGATCGCGCCCGCGGCGGACTGGTCGTGAAGCGCGGAGGAGCCGAAGAGACGCGGCATCGATGCATACGATGGATAGATCACGCGGTCGGAAAGGGCCAGGATCGCTGAGAGGGTCGTATTTTGCAGATCGCCGATGATCAAATAGGGCACAACCGCCCAGCGCGGCCAACGAGAGCGGCTGGGCCACGGCTGGATGACCGGCCACCAGAAGACCAGCGATGCCAGGAAGAAACAGGCGTGTTCGACCTCGTGCCATGAACTCGAGGCCAGCGCTAATTCGTACAAACGCGGCGTGTGCCACGCGAACATCACCGTGCCCATCAGCAGCAGCGCCACGAGCGGATGAATGAGCGCATTGCCAATGCGAGCCGCCACGCGCCAGTTGAGGAAGGGCCCGGCAAACTCGCGCGCCGCGAAGACCGGCAATCCTCGCACCAGCGGAATGAGCGGCGCGCCCAGCAGAATCAGCGGCGGCGCCGCCATCATCAGCAGCATGTGCTGCAGCATGTGGGCGGTGATGATGAAAGCGGAAAATGTATCGAGCGGCGAGGCCAGCGCGATCCAGACGGTAAGCAATCCCAGCAGAAAACTCACGGCCCGCCAGGCAGGCACGAACGGCACACCAGCGTGGCGCAGCAAGATCCATCCGCGCAGGTAAATCAGCGCGGTAAAGACCAGCGCCAGGGTCGCCGCCGGAGGCACGGACCAGGAAAGCAGGACAGCTTGAGTGACGGGCGGCATGCTTTGTTGCGACGATCAGGAGCTCTTTGCGGGCTCCGTTTGAGTTTTTGCTGGATCGTCATCGGTGTTCCAGGTGATGTCTTCCTGGCTGAAGCGGTCGAGCACCTGATCGCCTCGAACATCGCTGAAGTAGTCCCACATCCACTCCACCACCGCTTCGATCTTGGCCTGCATGGTGGAGAGCAGGGCTACGTGCACTCCCAGCCACGCCATAAAGGCCATGGGCCCTTCCAACTCGTACCGATGAGCGCCGATTTCGGCCACGGCTGAGCCGCGCCCAACCATGGCCATGATGCCCTTGTCCAAGTATTCAAAAGGCTTACGCGGCTTCTCGGCGATGTCGGCCAGAATGTTCTTGGCGCACCATTTGCCGGATTGTTCGGCCACCGACGCCAGCTGCGGCAAATGTTCGCCGTTCTGGCCGGTGATGTTGGCGAAGTCGCCCAAAGCATAAACACCCGTGAGTCCCGGGACAGTGAGGTCGGGGGCGACGTCGAGTCGTCCGCCATGCCCTTGCCGGATCCCCATATTTCCCGAGAATTCGGAAGCGCGCAATCCGCCGGCCCACACCACCGTATGCGTAGGAATGATCGTTTCATCCCCGAGCACGACGTGACCCTCGGCCACTTCCTTCACCGCGGTATGGAGATGAATCTTTACACCGCGGTCTTCCAGCATCTTGGCGGCGTAAGCCTGCGCCTTGGTAGAAAAAGCACCGAGCACGCAGTGCCCCATGTCCACGATGTAGATGCCCGCCTCACCCAGGGGAAGGCTGGGATATTCCTCGCGCAGGGCGCGGTGCACCATATCGCCTAGCGCTCCTGCCATCTCGGTCCCCGTAGGACCAGCACCGACCAGCACGAAATTCAGCGCGCCTTTGGCGATCAGCGACTGGTCGCGGTTCGCGGCCTCGAGCACGGCCAGAATTCTGGAGCGCAGCAACTCGGCGTCGTGCAGCGAGTAGAGCGGGTAGCTGTATTTGTCGGCGCCAGGCGTGCCGAAAAAGTTAGCCTGCGATCCTGCAGCCAGTACCAGGATGTCGCTGTGATAAGTCTTGCCGTGCTTGCTGGTGACAGAGCGGTTGTTCAGGTCGGCCGAGACAATTTCGTCCAGCTGGATTTCGATATTGGGATGCCGCACCAGCATGTTGCGCAGGCTGTAGGCGACGTTGCTGGGTGCGAGAAATCCGGCAGCAACCTGATACAGCAGCGGTTGAAATTGCTGGTGGTTGTGTTTGTCAATGAGCGTGACGCGAACTTCGGGATGCTCCGCCAGCTTCTTGGCGCAATTGACTCCGGCGAAACCACCGCCAACGATTACCACGTGCTTCATTTAGGCAGCTCCCTTTCGGGTTTGGATAGCGATTGCAGGAGAGTAATACGGGTTGCAGGAACTGTACAAGTGCCCCGCCAGTCGAGCAACTAAGAAAAATACTAGTAGCAATCCGGCAGAGATTCAGCTAGAAAAGCAGCTAACCTCCGCAACGGAAAGTAGTTGCACCTTAATGTCGCAGAACCATCAGGTGGAGTGTGTGAATGCCAACCGCATCTGAATTTGATTATCGTTCAATATCTTCTACGGCGGCAGAAACGAGGAAGCCCTCATCCTCGAAGCGGCGCAATCGGTCGCGGCTGGCGATCGCAACTCTATCCCTTGGCAGCCTGCTGCTGCTGGCCGCCTGCGATAAGAAGGAAGAAGCTCCCGCGCCAGGTCCTCCGGAGGTTGGCGTGGTCACGCCGCTCCAGCAGGATGTCCCCATCGTCGACGAATACGTGGCCCAGCTCAACGGCCCGGTGAACGCCGAGATCACGCCCAAGGTTCAAGGTTACCTGCTTCGCCAGAACTACCAGAACGGCTTCTTTGTTAAGGAAGGGCAGCTTCTGTTTGAGCTGGATCCACGGCAGTATCAGGCCCAGGTCGACCAGTCGAAGGCGGATGTTGGCTCAGCCGAGGCGAATCTCGCGCGCGTGCAAGCCGACGTTGCTCGCGACACTCCGCTGGCAGCGCAAAGCGCCATTCCGCAGAAGCAATTGGACAACGACGTTCAGGAAGAGAAGTCGTGGCAGGCCCAGCTGAAAGCTAAACAAGCAGCGCTGGCCAATGCCGAACTCAACCTCGGCTGGACCAAGATCTATTCTCCCATCGACGGCATCGCCGGCGTCTCCAATTCGCAGATCGGCGACCTGGTGGGCACTTCAACCAAGATGGCGACCGTCTCGCAGGTAAATCCCATCTGGGCGTACTTCAACATCAGCGAGAGCCACTTCCTGGAACTCGCGCCTGAGGTCACCAGGGTCATCACCGGCAAAGTCCCACTTTCGTCGGCGCCCAGCGACATCGAATACATCCAGGCCAACGATCAGCCGTTTCCCGCGCAGGGCAAAATCATTTACGTAAACCGGCAGGTGGGCACCTCGACGGGCACCATCCAGGTCGCAGCGCAATTTGCCAATCCAGACGCTAGCCTCCGGCCGGGTGGCTTTGGACGCATTCGCATCACCTCCGGCGTGAACAAAGGAGCGTTGCTGGTGCCGCAGTCGGCGGTTACGCAGGTCCAGTCGATGTACATGCTGGCGGTCGTTGCCCCCGACAACAAGGCGATGTTTCGGCCAGTGAAGGTGGGCCAGCGAGTCGGCACCAACTGGATCATCTCCGACGGTCTGAAGCCCGGCGAACGGGTGGTGGTAGATGGGTTGCTGAAATTGCAGTTGACCGCTGCCCAGGCGCCGGAGCTGGCGAAGACGGGGATCCCGGTCGTCGCCAAGCCGTACGTGCCACCGGCTGCGCCAGCGGCAGGGGGCAACTAACCATGCCCAAGTTTTTTATCAATCGGCCGATCGTGGCCATGTGCATTGCCATCCTGATGGTTCTGGTCGGGGTAGTGGCGATGCTCAGCTTGCCGACGGCGCAGTTTCCCAACATCGCCGATCCGCAAATCCAGGTTCTGGCTACCTATCCTGGCGCCGACGCGCAAACCGTGTCCGAGTCGGTGGCCACTCCGATTGAGCAGCAGATGTCGGGCGTCTCCGGCATGAACTACATGTATTCCACCAGCGCCAGCAACGGCTTGATGACGCTCACCGTTGACTTCGCGCTGGGAACCAACGCCAATACCGACCAGATTCTGGCGCAGATGCGGCAGGGGCAGGCCAACTCGCAGCTGCCCAGCGCGGTGACTAACTACGGCGTGACGGTTCAACAATCGACGTCTTCACCGCTGATGCTGCTCGCGCTCTCCTCGCCCAACGGGACCTACGACAACATCTTTCTGGCAAATTACGCCTACATCAACCTGAACTACGCATTAACTCGCTTGCCAGGCATCGCTTCGGTATCGGTATTCGGAGCCGGCCAATACTCGATGCGCATCTGGGTGAACCCCGACACGCTGGCCAACCTCGGCGTTACCGTGCCCGACATTATCAGCGCCGTTCAAGCGCAGAACGCAGTGAACCCGGCCGGCCAGATCGGTGGTTCTCCCGTCCCGAAGGGTCAGACGTTCACCTACAACGTGCGTGCCCCAGGCCGCCTGACCTCGCCTGAAGAGTTCGGTCAAATCATTATTCGAGCCACGCCTGATGGCGGCGTGCTGCGCCTGAAGGACGTGGCGCGAGTGGAATTAGGCGCGCAGAACTACAACCTGGAAGGACGCTTCAACGGGAAGCCTGCGGCCTTGCTGGGTATCTATCTCACGCCGGGCGCCAATGCACTGCAGACGTCGGGCGAAGTCCGCAAGTTCATGGAGGAACAAAAGGGCAGGTTTCCACAGGACCTGACGTATAGCATTCCTCTGGATACCACGCTGGCCATCACCGCCGGAATTCACGAGATCAAGAAGACCCTGTTCGAGGCGCTGGCACTGGTCATCCTGGTGGTTTACATTTTCCTGCAAGGCTGGCGCGCGACCTTGATCCCGTTGCTGGCGGTACCGGTATCGCTGATCGGCGCGTTCATCGTCTTTCCGATTCTCGGATTTTCGATCAACACACTTTCGCTCTTTGGCCTGGTGCTGGCCATCGGACTTGTCGTCGACGATGCCATCGTGGTGGTTGAAGCCGTAGAACATCACATCGAGCAAGGCATGACCCCGCACGACGCCGCACAGAAGGCGATGGAAGAGGTGTCAGGCCCGGTGGTTGCCATTGCACTGATTCTGGCCGCGGTTTTCATTCCTACCGCATTTGTACCTGGCATTACCGGCCAGCTTTATCAGCAGTTCGCGGTGACCATCGCCGTATCCGTGCTCTTCTCCGCTTTCAACGCCCTGTCTCTGAGTCCCGCGCTTTCCGCCCTGCTGCTCCGGCCGAAGAAAGAATCCCGCGGACCGCTGGGCATGTTCTTTCGCTGGTTCAACCGGGTGTTTGGCAGGGCGACCGACGGATATGTTGGCGTCTGCCGGCATTTGATCCACAAAGCCGGCTTCGCCTTCATCCTGCTGGGAATCTTGTGTGTCGGCGCTTGGTTCTTCGGATCGAAGGTTCCGGGAAGCTTTTTGCCTGACGAAGACCAGGGATACGTGTTTGCGGCGTTGCAACTGCCGGACGCCTCGTCGCTGCAGCGTTCCTCAGAAGCGGCGAAGCAAGTCGAAAAAATCATCATGGACACGCCGGGCGTCGAGAACGTCAGCTCGGTGCTGGGATACAGCCTGCTGAGCGGAGTCCAGACGACCTACAGCTCATTTTTCTTTGTCTCGTTCAAGCCGTGGGACGAACGCAAGACTCCGGAAACCAGCTATGACGGCATCAAGATGCACCTGGCTCGCGCTTTGTCCCAGGTCAGCTCCGGACTTGCGTTTGCGTTTCCGCCGCCCGCCATTCTCGGTGTAGGAACTTCGGGAGGATTCACCTTCATTCTGGAAGACCGGTCCGGCAGCGGCACCGACTTCCTGGCTAAGAACACTCAGGCGTTCATGGCCGAAGCCCGCAAGCGCCCGGAACTGACTGGCGTGATGACCACTGCGCTCTTCGGCGTGCCGCAGGTGGGAGTGAATGTGGACAAGGCGAAGGTGCTGACCCAACAGGTGAATCTGAGTAGTGTGTACCAGACCTTGCAGGCTTTCATGGGCGGCGCCCTGGTGAATTACTACAACCAGTTTGGCCTCCAGTGGCAGGTGTGGGTGCAGGCCGACGGCAAGTTCCGAACCAATGTGGACAATCTCGGCAAGTTTTACGTGAAGAACAATTCGGGCGACATGGTGCCACTCAGTACCCTGACCAGTACAGATTCGCGCAGCGGCACGGAATTCGTGATGCGGCAGAACCTCTACCAGTGCGTGCAGATTAACGGTTCTGCGGCGCCCGGCTACAGCTCCGGCCAGGCAATGGCGGCGTTGGAAGATGTCTTCAAGAAGACCATGCCAACCCAGATGGGCTACGACTGGAGCGGCATGTCGTACCAGCAGCAGAAGGCCGCACAAGGCGTCAGCCCGAGCACCATCTTCGGCCTGTCGTTCCTGGTCGTGTTTCTGATCATGGCCGCGCAATACGAAAGCTGGACGCTGCCCTTTTCGGTTTTGCTGGGCGTGCCGATCGCGGTCTTTGGAGCCTTCGTCGCTCTTTACTTCCGCAAGCTCGACAACGACGTGTACGCGCAGATCGGGCTGGTGATGCTGATCGGGCTGTCGGCCAAGAACGCCATCCTCATCGTGGAATTCGCCAAGATGGAATACGACAAAGGCGCAACGCTGCTCGACGCGTCCCTCACTGGCGCCAAGCTGCGCCTGCGGCCCATCCTGATGACGGCATTCGCCTTCATCCTGGGTTGCGTGCCGCTCTGGGTAGCTACCGGAGCCGGCGGCATTTCGCGACAAGTTCTGGGATCGGTGGTGATTGGCGGAATGCTCGCGGCGACCATCCTGGCAATCTTCTTCATCCCGGTTTCGTTCGATGTGGTCGAGCGATTTGGCATATGGATTGGCGGCAAGAAGGAAGAGCCCAAGCCACACATATCGCCGGCGCCGGCGGAAGGAGCGGGCGATGACTAGGACGAGAATAGCCACCGTAGCTGTGCTCCTGCTTGCGCTGGGCGGCTGCAAGGTCGGACCCAACTATCAGCGGCCGCCGCTAACGGTACCTGACCAGTATCGCGGCGTGGCTCCCGATCAAACGGCGCAACAGCAAGCCAGCGAAGACTTCGCGCTCATGAAGTGGCCAGCGGTCTTCCAGGATGAGACGCTGCGGAGCTTGATCAAGGAAGCGCTGGCCAATAACTACAACATGCGGATTGCCGCGACTCAAATCCTGCAGGCCAGCGCCAACCTGGGGATCGTTCGCGCCAATCAGTTCCCCACCGTCGGCGGAACGTTCTCCATCGCCAATCAGCAGGCAACGCCGCTAGCTACTGGCTCGCCTACGATCGACACAGCGGGATTACAGCTCAACTACATCGTCGATTTCTGGGGACAATACCGGCGCGCAACCGAGGCCGCGCGGGCTCAGTTGCTCGCGACCGTTTACGCCAAAGATGTGGTGCAAATCACGCTGGTCTCGCTGGTCGCAGAGAACTACTTCCTGCTGCGCCAGTACGACGCGCAGCTCTCGTACTCGAAAGAGACGGTTGACGCCGACAAGCAGATCCTCAATCTCAACACGATCCGGTACAAGGGCGGCGACGTTGCCATTACCGATGTCTACCAGGCGCAGGTGCTGGTGCAGCAAGCCGAGGCCGAGGTCATCAGCCTGCAGCAGGCGATTGAGCAGACGGAAAACAACATCAGCATCTTGCTCGGCAAGAACCCGCAGGCAATTGCCCGCGGCTTGAGCCTGATGGAGCAACCGCATCTGCCGGAGGTTCCGGCGGGATTGCCGTCAGCGCTTTTGCAGCGCCGTCCCGATGTGCGCCGCGATGAAGAAAGCCTGGTTGCCGCCAATGCGAACGTCGGCGTTGCCAAGGCGGCGTTCTTCCCGCAAATTTCTCTGACCGGCCAGTTCGGCGCGACGAGCACCGCCATCTCGAGCTTTCTCCAGGGTCCGGCAACCTTCTGGGCGGTGGGTGGACAGGTCGTGCAGCCAATCTTTGAAGGCGGCAGAATCAGAAGCGGCTATCGCCTGGCCTGGGCGCAGCGCGATCAAGCTGAGCTGGTCTACAAGCAAACTGTGCTGACCGCATTCGGCGATGTTTCCAATAGCCTGGTGGGCTATAACGATTCGCGTCTGTACCGCGAAAAGATCGACGAGCAGACCAACACCTACCGAGAGACCGCGCGGCTGGCGACGGTTCGCTATCAGGGCGGTGTGACCAGCTTCCTCGAAGTTCTGGTTACCGAGCAGGACTACTTCACCTCCGAACTACAACTGGCCCAGGCCTGGTTCCAGGAGATGCAAAACTACGTTCAGCTGTACCAGGCGCTCGGCGGAGGATGGGATCAGCAGTAAATCGATGTGCCGGTGAAACCGGTTCGTGCTGGATAGCCCTGGAGTTCGAGTAAACTAGCCGGGGTTCCCGTCTCATGACGTTCCTGAACTCGCGCGTGATCCGCCTCGCAGTCGCCAGCATTCTGGGCGGACTTCTGATCGGATTCGTGGGCGGAGCCTTCCGCTACTGTCTCATTCTGTCCGACAATTGGCGAACTGAGATGATCACGTGGGCGCACCATTGGCCCTACTTTGCGTGGATCCTGCCCGTCCTCGTGGGGGCTGGAGGCGCTTATGTAGCGCGTCTTCTGGTCATCAAGTTCGCGCCCACCGCCGAAGGAAGCGGCGTACAGCGCGTGGAAGCCGTGTTCAGCGGCGAGGTGAAGTCCGCCTCCATGGCCATTATTCCGGTGAAGTTCTTTGGCGGCCTGCTGGCGATGGGTTCGGGACTCGCTTTGGGACGCGAAGGCCCAACCGTGCAGATGGGCGCATCCTTCGGCGAGCTGGTGTCGCGCTTTCTGCTGAAGAAGGACGAGGATCGCCGCATCGTCGATGCCGCCAGTGCAGGCGGCGGACTGGCCGTCGCCTTCAACGCCCCGATCGGCGGCTCGATCTTTGTTTTCGAAGAGCTCACCAGTAACTTTACCCCGTGGCTGCTGGTTTCCACGCTGGCCGCGGCCACGGTAGCCGTGTGGCTCATGCGAATCCTGTTGGGTAACACGCTGAGTTTTATTGTGCCGCAGGTGAGCCCAACCTGGGTGTGGAGTAAGTGGCCGTTTGTTTTGCTGGGCGCGTTTCTGGGAGTCGAGGGCGCGATCTATAACGCGATCATCATGGCGCTGCTTCGTGCCTCCGACAAAATCTCGCGAATTTCGTCGCTGAACCGCGCCGCGATGATCGGGGGGCTGGTGGGACTGGTCGCATGGTTTGTACCGGGCATGATCGGCGGAGGCGAAAGCCTCACCCAGGCGATTCTCTCCAACCGGTTCCAGCTCGGGAGCCTCGCGGCTATCTTCCTGGTCCGATTTCTTATAGGCCCGCTATCCTACGCTGTGGGAGCTCCCGGAGGATTGTTCGCCCCCCTGATTCTGTTGGGCGCCGCTTCGGGCGCGCTTTTCGCGGGAATCTTGAATCACTTCACTGCCGTGGGACATTTGGACCCGGTGGCCTGCGGCATCGTCGGCATGGGCGCGCTGTTCACGGCCAGCGTGCGCGCCCCATTGACCGGCATTGTCCTGGCCGTCGAGATGACCGGACGAGCCGATCTGACTTTGGGGCTGCTGGGCGCTTCCCTAATGGCGATGCTGGTGGCGATGCTGCTGCAGAGCGACCCGATCTATGAGAGCCTGAAGCGGCGCATGCTGTCTCAGACTACTGTCAATCGCCGACGGGTTGACGTGGGCGTGCAGGCGGCTCATTGATTCCTGGGTCAGGAAACGCTGACGATGGCTTCCATCGTGTGCTGCTGTCCCGGCGCCAACTGAACCGCAAAATCCCCGACATTGCTGGTCTCAATGCAAAGCATTCTCTTCCACTGATCGGCCTCCATGTCTGACATTGTCAGAGCCTTCTCGCTCCATGGATTCCAGATAACCGTAGTCAGCGAGTTTTCCTTCGTCACGACGATCCTACGTTGTAGGACAGGGTCGGCAAGGGACAAGGGGTGAGTGGTGTTGAGATAAACACGGTCGGTTTCGCGGGTGATACGAATGTCGCCATCCTGCGTCTTTTCGCGATAGGCGTCGGTTTTGTCGAGGTAGTGAATGCCATCCAGGCCGGATATGGAGGCTTTTGTCGCGTCTCCCACATTGTGGTAGGCGTGGAGGGCTTCCTCGAAACGCAACGGTTCCGGACCGGTATTCGACATAATGAGTTCAAGCGCTAATTCAGATCCGAAGGTCGCGCGGTAGACCAGGCGGAAATCCGGCGCGTACCATGGCTTGGTGTCGGGACCGCTTTCGGTGGAGAGTTCTACGGAGACCGCGCCGGCGTTGGCGGTAACTTTCTCCAGCTTCCATTCCCTGGTACGCACAAAACCATGGGCCGGCGCATGGGGGTCGTCAGCTTTATCGCCAAACCAGGGGAAACAGATGGGAACTCCGCCGCGAATCGCGTGACCGTCCTGCCAAGGGGATTTTGAGCTGACGAAGAAAACCTCTTCTTTGCCGGCCGGCTTCCACGCGGTGACGTGTGCGCCGTGGAGGTAAATCTCCCCCGTTGCAATCGGTGTGGTGATTTGTACTCTTGCCAATCCGCCGTTACCGGCTGACACCTGGGCGACTCCAGGGATTCCCATGCGACGTTGCAGTTCGGCAATATCCGCGGTTGTCATGTCCGTTGATCCTCGCTGGTTAGATATGTTACTCGTGGAGAGGGAGTGCCGCCGGCTGAAGCCGGCTGTGATCGACAATAAATAACTTGTCGGCACGGCTGAAGCCGTGCCCTGATACAGGGCACGTCGAAAGGCAAGGTTTGGCGAAGGGCAAGGCATGTCGAAGGGCAAAGCAGCCTGTGAAGTCGTGTCATTGCAGCGCGCGGTTGCTGGCGGCGGGGACGCCGCCAGGACAGCCGGCCGGAGGCCGGCGCTACTCGAAAAATCTCGAAGGCCAGCTCCACTGTGTCGTACACATACAGTCTAAGAACGCGTCGGCAAATCCGGCCGTGATTGTTAATCTCCCGTGAATTGGCTTGGGACGTTGTATAGTGTCAATGCACCAGCCCCGCGGGCGAGGCTATGCCGAAACAGGCTGCACGATTGGGTAATCGGCAAGAAAATCCAACTTAATGCAGGATGCCAATCTTCTACCCTGAGTGATCAGGCCGGCGGCTATTTAATTTGAGGTGAAACGAATGAAGGCGACGCAGACTTTGCACGATCTTGGCCAGAGCCTTTGGCTGGATAACATCACGCGTGACCTGCTGGACACTGGCACGCTGAAGGGCTACATCGACGAGCTGTCGGTGACTGGGCTGACTTCCAACCCGACGATTTTCGATCAGGCGATCAAGAAGAGCGCTTCCTACGACCCGGCGATTCAGCAGAAGCTGAGCGAGGGAAAATCCGGCGAAGGGCTGTTTTTCGAGCTGGCGCTGGAGGACCTGACGCGCGCCGCCGATCTGTTTCGCAATGTCCACAACCAGACGAAGGGGGTCGATGGCTGGGTGTCGCTGGAAGTTTCGCCGCTGCTGGCTTATGACACCGCGAGCACGCTGACTGCCGCTAAAGACCTGCACGCCCGCGCTGCACGCCCGAACCTCTTCATCAAGATTCCCGGCACACAGCAAGGACTGCCCGCGATTGAGGAAGCGATCTTTGCCGGCGTCTCTATCAATATCACCTTGTTATTCTCGCGCGAGCAGTATCTGGCGGCAGCCGAGGCCTATCTGAAGGGCATCGAACGCCGCATCGCCGCCGGGCTGAGCACGAACGTCGGCTCGGTTGCATCGGTCTTCATCAGCCGATGGGATGTGGCCGTTTCCAAGACAGTCTCCGACGATCTTCGCGACAAGCTAGGCATCGCGATCGCCCAGCGGATCTACAAGGCCCACTGCGACCTGATGGCCACGCCGCGCTGGAAAGCGATTGCCGACGCCGGATACAATCCGCAGAGGCTTCTGTGGGCCAGCACCGGAACCAAAGACCCGCGCGCCTCGGATACGCTGTACATCACATCGCTGGCCGCGCCGAATACCGTGAACACCATGCCGGAGGGCACGCTGAAGGCGCTGGCTGATCACGGCCAGATTGGCGGCGTGATGGCGCGCGATGGCGCGGACTGCGAAGAAGTGATCGCGAAGTTCGGCAAGCAAAGCGTCAATGTGGACGAGTTGGCTGCCCGTCTTCAGGAAGAGGGCGCGAAGTCGTTCACCGATTCGTGGCATGAGTTGATGAAGGTAATCGAGTCAAAGAGCATGGTGCTGACGCAGGGCGCCTAACTCTAGCCAAGAAAATTCAGCCGTTCAGTTCAACAACATTTGTGGGAGAAGGAGCAATCATGCAACTGGGAATGGTGGGTTTGGGACGTATGGGCGCCAACATGGTGCGTCGCCTGATGAAGGCGGGACACGAGTGTGTGGTTTACGACGTGTTCCCCAAGTCGGTGGAAGAGCTGACGAAAGAGAAGGCGATTGGTTCGTCTTCTCTGCAGGACTTCTGCAAGAAGCTGAATAAGCCGCGCGCGGTGTGGATGATGGTCCCGGCGGGTGTGGTGGATGAAACCATCGCCGGCATTCTGCCGCATCTCGAATCGGGCGACATCCTGATCGACGGCGGTAACTCGTATTACATCGACGATATTCGCCGGGCGAAGGAGCTTGCGCCTAAGGGCATTCATTATGTCGATGTCGGCACCAGCGGCGGCGTGTGGGGTCTAGAGCGCGGCTACTGCATGATGATTGGCGGCGAGCAGGCGACGGTACAGCATCTCGATCCCATCTTGAAGACGCTGGCACCGGGCATTGGCAACATCGATCGCACGCCCGGCCGGGAAAAAGCCGGTGGCACTTCGGAAGAAGGCTATCTGCACTGCGGCCCCAACGGCGGCGGTCACTTCGTGAAGATGGTGCACAACGGTATCGAGTACGGCATCATGGCCGCCTATGCCGAGGGACTGAACGTGATCAAGTCAGCCAACGTCGGCAAGAAGAAAGGCGAGGTCGACGCCGAGACGACGCCGCTACGCGATCCCGAGCACTACATGTACGACTTCAACCTGCCGGATGTGGCCGAGGTTTGGCGGCGCGGCAGCGTGATCGCGTCGTGGCTGCTTGATCTCACAGCTTCTGCGCTGATTGAGGATCCGCAGCTGGCGAAGTTTGCCGGACGCGTTTCGGATTCCGGAGAAGGCCGCTGGACGATCAAGGCCAGCCATCGACGAAGGTGTGCCGACTTCGGTGCTGACAACCGCGCTGTATGAGCGGTTCAGCTCGCGTGGCGAGGCTGACTTCGCCGATAAATTGCTGTCTGCGATGCGGTATGAGTTTGGCGGGCATTTGGAGAAGGCGGCGGGTAAGTAGGTCATCGTGGCACCCAGGTTAGCGCCAAACGATGGCGCGAACCTGGGGCACCGGCGCGGGGGATTTGGTTGTGGCCAGCGGAAAGCAGATCCCTCGTCGGGCTAAAGCCCTCCTCATGATGACAATTCTTCAGATTCCCGCATCCTGCTATGCGGCTTACGGGAGACGACTGGAACGGTTATGAAGGTTGAGATTCTTCCTGATGAAGCGTCGCTGGCGAAGCGTGCGGCGGGCGTGATCGCTGCCGCGGCTCGCGAAGCTGTGGCTGCTCGCGGACGGTTTGTTATGGCGGTGAGCGGCGGCAAGAGCCCGTGGGTGATGCTGGCGGATCTGGCTGATGAGGATGTTCCCTGGGCTAATGTGCACGTCTTCCAGATCGACGAGCGCATCGCTCCCGCAGGCGATCCGGATCGCAACTACGTTCATCTCCGCGACAGCTTGTTGCAACACGCTCCCATTCCACCGGAGCAGATTTATGCGATGCCAGTCGAGCAGCCGGACTCGGAAGCCGCAGCCAGCAGTATGCGCAAACGCTGGAAGGCGTTGCCGGCAAGCCTCCGGTGCTGGACCTGGCGCACCTTGGTCTCGGCCCCGATGGCCACACGGCGTCGCTGATTCCCGGCGATCCGGTACTGAACGTGACCGATCGCGACGTTGCCATCACCGGCGTGTATCAGGGACGCCGCCGCATGACGATGACCTATCCGGTGATCAATCGCGCCCGCAAGATCATGTGGCTGGTGAGCGGCAAGGACAAAGTAAATGCCTTCCCCAAGCTGCGCGCAGCCGATCCCTCGATTCCCGGCGGCCGCATCAGCCAGGCGCAGGCACTGCTGCTAGCGGATCGCGACGCTACGGGCGAGTCTGATAAAGCTTAAGCCGGACGAAACTTTTCTGTTCACTGCGACCCGATGAATTTGATCGTGAGGCAGCTAACTGCTCAGAGTGGCAAACTAGCGGTCCTGGTAGCCGTGCTGTTGATGGCCGCGACAGCTGTGGCGCAATCTACGGCCACGCCGGAAGGCCCTGTCGGCCCGCAAGCTGGTGCAGCCGCGGCTAACGTCACTAACTGTGGAGCATTCGCCGCCCAAGACGCCAGCCTCGAGCTGATTTCGAAGCTCTGCGGATTTGCGCTTACCTATGGCCACCGGCTTCCCGACTTCATCGTGCAGCAAAGCACTACTTCTCGTGGACCGCTTTCCACGGTCGTAATCAGCGCGCAAGTTACGTATCGCGGCGGCCTGGAACACTATTCTCAAGTGACGATCAATGGCAAACCGCTCGCGCAAAATGCGCACGCTGGTGCTGATCTACGCCTATTTACCAGCGGTGAGTTTGGGCCGCTACTGGTTAATCTTTTCGAAGTGCCGGGCGCGGTCGAGTTCAAGTTTCGCAAAACTGAGACGTTGAACGGAGTGCCGGCTGCCGTTTATGAATTCCGCCTGCCGAAGAAAAAGAATACGTTTTGGGCCTTACGAGGTCCCAGGGGACAACTGAAACCGGAGTTTCACGGCCAATTGTGGCTGGAGCCAACGGATGGCTACCCGTTGCGCGAAGAGGTGGCGCCGGTAAATCTGGAACCTATGGACATGATAGCCGCTGCGACTTTCCTCACCGATTATGCGATGACTGCGGTGAAGGATGCGGGGACGTTTCTGCTTCCAGTCAAGTCTGAGTCGACGGTGTGCCTCGGATATAACGGCACTCGAGAATCTTGCACGACCAACGTTGTCGCCTTCCACGATTACCAGAAGTTCGTTGCCACCAGTCGTATCGTCCCAGCCAATTCGCAACCGTAACCGCGCCCACTCGGGGATCGATTGTACTAGTAAGATCCGCTTTCGGTCCGTTACAAACCTTACAAATATTCACTAATTGCAACACTCCGGTGATGCCGATCAGTGTTCCTATGAGTAGCCGGTCCTCCCCTTAGGACAAAAAAGGAGGCGGATATGAAAGCCGGTTCCTGGATCATTGCTATCGCACTGGCGCTGATGCTTTCCGTATCAGCTCTGGCACAGAACGACTCAGTCGCAACAACTCAATCCGACAGCGCAGCAACTGTCTCCAACGCTCCCGACATCTCCACACCGGACGCTCACGTCCGCGCTGTGCGGCTGAGCCAGATAACCGGTGCCGTGGAAGTTGATCGGAACGCAGGAGCGGGCTTCGAGCCGGCGCTATTGAACCTCCCCATCGTTGAAGGCTTCAAACTGCGAACCGCCGCCGGATTTGCCGAAGTCGAGTTTGAAGACGGCAGCACACTTCGGGTCACACCGTTTACGGCCGTTGATTTCGACCAGCTACGACGGAAACCTTCCGGCGGCACAGTGTCGGCCGTGCATCTGGACGCTGGTACGGTTTATGTCAGCATGGCGCGCACCAAGGGCGACGAGTTCACTCTCAGTTTCGCCAAGCAGAGCGCGCGGTTGATGCCTTCCAGCCACGTCCGCTTGTACTTGAAAGGCGAGTGGGCAAGCCTCTCCGTATTGCACGGCAAGGCGACCGTCGATGCGCCGACCGGAGCTACCACAGTCAGCAAGCGGACAATGAATTTCCATCTGCTCGACACGGTGGCAGTCAGCGAGAATAAGAACGCCGCGGCTCCCTACGATGACTGGGACGACGAGGCGATCGACTTCCACGACCATTACGCCAAGACCAAGGCCTACGGGAATCCTGCCGACGTTTACGGCATAGCGGACATGAACTATTACGGCAGCTTCGCCAACGTGGGCAGCTGTGGAGTGATGTGGCGGCCGTACTTCGCGAGCCCGGTCTGGGATCCGTTTGCCAACGGATCATGGGTGTTGTATCCGAGCTGGGGATACGCCTGGGTATCGCCCTATCCGTGGGGATGGACTGCGTACCATTACGGCGACTGGAGCTACTGTCCCGGGTACGGTTGGGGATGGCAGCGCTCTGGCCGGCAATTCGGAACGCAGCCCGTCGTGGTGAAGCCTCCCACCGGGTATCGGCTGCCGCCTCCGCCACCGCGACCACGGCCGACTCCGCGCGAGCCTCAAGTTATTGCCGTGAATCGTACTCCGCCGGTCAAGTCGGAGGTTTTGCCGGGGCAGGCGGTGTTCGTCCGAGGCTCTGCCGGACTGGGTGTTCCGCGAAGCAGTTTTTCCTTGAGTCCATTTTCCAAACAAGCCGAGCAACAGGGTGCGGCGAAGGCGGCTGTCTGGTCCAATCCTCTGATCGTGTCTAATCGGCCAGGCTCGTTCACGCTGGCGCGTAGCCCGGAAGCTGTTTCGGGCAAGACTGGAAAGACCTCGGTCGGTGCTCCCAGCTACTTCGGCCGGCCGGGAAGTTATTCCGGCGGGCACTCTGGGTATTCCGGGGGATCTTCGGGCGGAGGCTACGGCGGCGGACGCTCGGGGGGCGGAGGCTACGGCGGAGGCCGCTCCGGCGGCGGAGGATATTCGGGTGGTGGCTCTTCGGGCGGTGGTGGACACAGCTCGGGCGGCGGTGGTGGTAACAGCTCCAGTGGCGGCGGTGGCGGAGGAGGTGGCCGTGGAAGGTAGCGAGTCCACTGGTTCCGCTCCGCATCTAATTGAGAAGCGGTTGACTTACTGGCCGAGGCTGGTAGAGTTAAGTTGATCGCTGTTACTTCAGTATGGGGGCGTCACGGCTTCGACGGAAGTGATTGCGGTAAAGAGGCATACCGGAGTGCATGCATCCGTAATCGTGTGCAAAAACACAATTGCCACACCACAAATGGCATACGCAGCTTAATTAGTTAAGTTGCCGCTCTCCTCGGCTTTGCTCATGGGCTGAGAAAGAGCGTCATACAGTGAGCTGGCTTCGGACTCTCCATCTGTGAGTTCGCGGCGAGATCATCAGGTTGGCTGGATGCGTTTCTTGTCCGCTCTGAGCGTAGCCAGCGAGAGTGCCGTCTAACACCGGCGCATGAACGTGACTAAGTATGTAGGCTCTTTACTGACAACATTTTCGGACGCGGGTTCAACTCCCGCCGCCTCCACCATTCTAATCTGCTGATTCTAGGGTATTTACAAACCATCCCCGATATATTGGACCGTCTTTGTACCGTCGCTTCGGCAGGCGGTACAAAGAGATCGGTTTTGGGCCTATTGGTTTATATTCCGCCACATCTGCTTGCCCGAAAAGGTCGTACCAGCTCAGTTTCCCCCGTTTGCCGCATTCGTTATTTGGGTCATTACCTGATTGAGGTTGAAGCTGGCCGGTGTCTGGCGTGGGGGAAATTCCTTAAAGCTGCTCAGCCACTGACCGACGTAGGCTGCAGCGGGAACGATTAAATAGACACGATCGAGCCGCCAGTGCGAGTAGTCGATGCCTTCGTATTCAGCCCGCTCGAACGGATCGGCATGCAGGTCGAAGAGCTTGGGAACGCGCAACTGAACGAAAGGCGTCTCCCAAACCGAGAAGCCATGTGCTGGCTGCTCCAGGAACAACATCTTCCAGCGGTTGTAGCGCAACGCAGCAGGCTCGCCGTCATCGGTCCAATAGAGGAATTCATGGCGGGGACCTTCCTTCGTCTCACCCTTGAAATAAGGCATGAAGTTGTAGCCATCGAGATGGACCTTGTAGGTCATCGCGCCCGCCTGGTAGCCGGTTAACAATTTCTCCTTCACGTCGGGCACGCCCGCGGCGGCCATCAGCGTGGGGACCATGTCCTCATGCGCGGTGATGTCGTTGACGACGGTTCCGGGCTTGATTACGCCGGGCCAGCGAATGACGAAAGGAATGCGGTATCCGCCCTCCCAGCTTGTGTTTTTCTCACCGCGGAAGGGAGTGGTGCCACCGTCGGGCCAGCTCATCGCCTCCGCGCCATTGTCGGTCGAGAAAATGACAATCGTATTGTTCGCGATCCCGAGGTCATCGAGCTTCTTCAAAATCACGCCGATGTTGTCGTCCAGTTGCGTCATGCCGGCGCCGTAGAGACCCTTCTCATTGACCATGGCCGCGTACTTGGGCGACAGATGGGTCCAGATGTGCATACGGGTGGTGTTATGCCAGATGAAGAATGGCTTGCCCGCCTTCACGGAGCGGTCGATGTCATCCAGAGTGGCGGCCAGGAACTCGTCGTCGACGGTTTCCATGCGCTTCTTGGTGAGCGGGCCAGTGTCCTCGCAAGTCTGCTTGCCCCATGGGCCGAAGCGCGGATCGGCCGGCGCAGGGTTGTCCGTGGCAGTGGCTTTGCACTTGAATACCCCCCGTGGTCCAAACTCCGCCGTGAAGCTGGGGTCCTTCGGGTAATCGATATTCTCCGGCTCTTCTTCAGCGTTCAGGTGATAGAAGTTGCCGAAGAACTCATCGAAACCGTGTACGGTAGGAAGAAATTCGTTGCGATCGCCAAGATGGTTCTTGCCGTTCTGGAAGGTCATGTAGCCGAGCGGCTTCAAGAGTTCTGCCAGCGTAGGATCTTCTTTGTGCAGTCCGATGGGCGAGCCCGGCAGCCCAACCTTGGTGAGGCCGGTGCGGATCGGGCTTTGCCCGGTAATGAAGGCCGCGCGTCCGGCGGTGCAGCTCTGCTGCGCGTAGTAATCGGTGAACAGCGCGCCTTCGTGGGCGATCCGATCAATATTAGGCGTGCCGTAATGCATCATGCCCTGGTTGTAAGCGTTGACGTTCCAGTAGCCGATGTCATCGCCAAAGATGACCAGAATGTTGGGCTTCTTCGCGCCTGCCGCTGGCGCTTGCGCGGTTGCATTGCTACCCGCAAGAAAGCTGGAGAGGGCGAGCGCTCCCAGAGCTACGTTGCGAAGGCCTGTACCTAGATCCATATTTTTTCCTTTCAGCTGGTTCTGGAGAGCGATCGTGGGGAGGGTTGCCTCTCCGCAGAGTCCAGTTCACTCCAACGGCGGCCTTTGGGCAACTGGTAGTTATGACAGGGGGCCTTCCATATTCTTCTAGACCTGAAAGGTTGGCAGATTCCTGGGGCTTCCGGCGAGTGACACGCGCGGCAGGATGTCTTTCATGTCGGCATCGATGTGCTGCCAGTGCAGAACGATTCGGGATTTGGCTATCAGCTCTGGGACTTGGCGGCGAATTCCTCGGTGAAGCTTGAGCCCGGGGAAACCTCGGGGGGCTTACGGGGAGGATGAGTGGCGAGAAGTCCACTTAGGCAAGACGAATTCCTGGACGACACCAAGCGCCATGCGACCGCCGACACCGATTAATGTACCGCGAAGCACCAGTCCCGGGCCGCGGTCCTGGGTTGGATAGTAGACATTCTGCAGCGCACCCACTGCCACGTCGCCGCCGAGATCAGACCAATCGATTTCACGCTGGCCATTGTCGCGTCTGGTGATAAACCCATTTTCGAGGGCGTGCCGGAGGCGGGATTTGGTCGTGCCCGTGCCTTGATAGACATAGCGCGGGTCCTGGTGCAGCAGAGAGGCCAAGACTCCATCGCCCAACATGATCTTGGCGTACCCGCCGGCAAAGGTGGCACCGAGGCGCTGGCCAAAGGCGGCTGCGCCCTGACCATAGCTCGGGTAGTTGAGCGCTTGATAAATTCCGGCGTTGGCGCCGAATCCCGCGATGGTGACGGGGTCCATCAACGTGCGGAATGCCAACTTAAACTTGAGCTTCGCCGTGAGCGGCGCGGGGTGCTTGTCGTAGGTTACGTAAAAGTTCGGTATGACGCGAAAAACCCGCTGCTGCTCGGCGATTTTGACCTGTTCAACGGCTATCTGCTCCGGGCTCGCCGCCGTCACAGAAGTTTCTACGGGCGCGATGGCGAGTTTGATGCCCGTCAATATGAAATCCTGCCCGGGTTGGAGGATGATTTCTCCGGAAGTCCAATTCTTTAGCTCGGATGCGCTGACCACGATATGCACCGGCGTTCCCGATTGGATGCCGTCGAACTTGAAGAATCCATTCTCGTCGGCAACGGTCGTGCGATGCTCGGCCGCCCCCTGCAAATCGACAGTCGCTTTCGGAACGGCACCACCGGTGATGTCGAGCACCGTGCCTTCGATTGCGCTCGTGTCGGGGAGTTGCCGCGGAGGCTGCTGCGCCATAGCAAGGGTGGCTGCCCACAGGTTGGCAATAAGCACTAAGACTAACCGGGCGATTCGATGGAACATGACAGTATTCTGCGTCCGTTGCGTCCAATCGGCTGGTCAAACGCCGATCGGCGTAATTATGGGTCTAAGCGCTTCCTCTCGCGGTGCCTCGGAGATTCCACGCGGCATCGACTCCAAGAGCATTTAGACGCCATAGACCGTTCGCGGACTCATTCTTTCCTGGAGAAATCTCCGCTATCAGGCAAGTGAACGGAAAGTAAACGGCACCCGGCATTGATTTTGCAATGACTTGTTGGTTTTCACCCGCGACTTTTCAGCCAGGGGCAAACCCCCATCATGCGCGAGGAAACATTCGCATTAGCGGCTGATTTGGGTTATGACTGCGGGAATCCGCAGTCCGCCGATTTCATCTTTGTCGAGGTCTTGAGCATCACATATTGTGTGCACCAGTGCGATCCAACCCCGGTGCCCTTAAACCAGAATTCGTACGAAAGAGGAGTCGCGGTGCAAAAGCGCAAGCTTGGAAAAAGCAATCTT
Source organism: uncultured Acidobacteriaceae bacterium (assembly GCA_963805985.1). Taxonomy (GTDB): domain Bacteria; phylum Acidobacteriota; class Terriglobia; order Terriglobales; family Acidobacteriaceae; genus Bog-257. The sequence goes on from CAWDWG010000001.1 coordinate 448,597, forward strand.
GAAGTATCTGCTATCGGCCTGGGATGTATGGGGCTGAGTTTTGGGTTCGGGCCGGCGGTGGACAAACACACGGGAATCGCGTTGATACGGGCGGCGGTCGAGCGCGGCGTGACATTCTTCGACACGGCGGAGGCCTACGGGCCGTATGCCAACGAGGAGCTTGTGGGCGAAGCTCTCGCTCCTTTTCGCAAAGATGTGGTGATCGCCACCAAGTTCGGTTTCAAGTACGAGGGCGGCAAACAGGTTGGCCTGGACAGCCGGCCGGAGCACGTCAAGGAGGTCGCCGAGGCCTCACTCAAGCGCCTGAAGACCGACGTCATCGATCTGTTCTATCAGCACCGTGTCGATCCCGAGGTCCCGATCGAAGACGTCGCCGGAGCCATCAAGGACCTAATCCACGAAGGCAAGGTCAAGCACTTTGGGATGTCCGAAGCGGGGGTACAGACTATCCGGCGCGCCCACGCGGTCCAGCCCGTCACCGCACTGCAGAGTGAGTACTCGCTGTGGTTTCGAGAGCCTGAGGCGGAGGTGATTCCCACGCTCGAGGAACTGGGAATCGGATTCGTTCCTTTCTCTCCTCTCGGCAAGGGGTTTCTGACCGGCAAGATCAGTCACGAGACAGAGTTCGCGGAAGGCGATTTCCGCAACATCGTCCCTCGCTTCACGGCGGAGAACAGGAAGGCGAATCAGGCGATGGTGGATATGGTCGGCAGATTCGCGCAGCAGAAGAAGACGACACCGGCGCAGATCGCAATTGCGTGGCTGCTGGCGCAGAAGCCATGGATCGTGCCGATCCCGGGCACAACCAAGCTGCATCGACTGGAGGAAAATCTCGGGGCGGTTGACGTGACGCTCTCGCCCGAGGAATGTCAGGAACTCAGAAACGCCGCGTCCAAAATCCCGATGCAGGGCGCCCGATACCCGGAACACCTGCAACGAATGGTAGGCCGGTAACACTCGTACTGGCTCTTCCCACTTATTCGAAAATTGCGAATGAGTGGGGCGGACCAATTTGAGATTGGTTGTCTGAACGAAAAGACCCACCCTAGCCAAAAGACGGCTAGGATGGGGAACCCGGACTCTTCTCACTCATTTGAAGTCGCGAATGAGTGGAGCACCCCGAATACAATAAGCCGGCGCGTGCCATTGCGCCTCTCCTCAAAGCCTGACAACATGAGTGGCAAGATGCCGGATTTCGTAGTGATCGGTGTTCAGCCGTCGAAGCCTGCAATCATTGGGGCTCGGAAGCCGAGCGCCTCAGTGCTTTGGATACAGGGTGTCACACTGGTATGGATGCTGGTGGAATTCGGGGTCTCAGCATATGCGGCTGTAACGGCTCACAGCCCTGCGATGTTGGCCTTTGGTTCCGACAGCCTGGTAGAACTCTTGTCCGCGGCGGTTGTGCTCTTGCAGTGGATCCCGGGCATGTCTATCTCGGAACGAAGGGCAAGCCGGGCAGCCGGAGGCCTGCTCTTTGTACTTGCTATTGTGGTTGCAGCGATTGCTGTTACGTCATTGGCTCTGCGGATGCGGCCTACAATAAGTCGCGCGGGCATAGCAATTACTATCGCGGCGCTGATCGCGATGCCTGTTTTAGCCTTCCTCAAGCGCCGTGAGGCTCGCCGGAGTCTCAATGCAGCTCTGGCGGCCGATGCAGTGCAATCCGCTACCTGCGCGTATCTTGCACTCATCACACTGGCTGGCCTCGCCATTAACGCAGCGTTCCATATCGCATGGTTCGATTCGGTTGCCGCTTTGATTGCTGTCCCCATCCTCGTGAAGGAAGGCAGATCGGCCTGGCAAGGCCATATCTGCGGATGTTGCTGAGAGCCCGATTTTCACTCTAGGATGGGGCACCCGGATCAGTTCCAATCCCACATCCCTACGTTGACTTCCTTAGGTCTCCGCTCACTCGTAGCGGAGAGCGGCCATGGGATCGACTTGCGCGGCGCGCAGGGCTGGAACGAAACACGCCACCAGCGAGACCGCGATCAGCAGCAGGCCGACGCCGGCGAAGGTTAGCGGGTCATGAGGCGTGACACCGAAGAGCTGGCTGCTCATCAGGCGCGTCAGCCCGAGCGAGAGGATCATGCCGAGGCCGACGCCGGCGAGGGCCATCGCCACTCCCTGGCGCAGGATGAGACGCAGGACATCTCCACGCTGCGCGCCTAAGGCCATGCGCACGCCGATCTCGCGCGTGCGTTGGCCTACCAGGTAGGAAAGCACGCCATACAAGCCGATGCAGGCGAGCGTGAGCGCCAGGATGGCGAAGGCCGCGAGTAACAGCATGGAAAGCCTCCGCGCGGCGAGCGAGTTGGAGAGAACGGCATCCATGGTTTCCACCGAATAGATCACGGCGCCGGGATCGAGTTCCGAGACGGCGCGGCGGACGGATGTCATCACGGCCGCGGGATCGTCATGGGTGCGCAGCACGACGGCTGTCCCGTCGGCCACCAGCGGCAGCATCTTGGGCGGGACCTGCATGAACGGATAGAAGAACTGCACCTCCACTGAGCCCAGGGAGTCGGCAGCCGGGCCCCATTGCCGAATGTGCCCGACCACGCCGATGATTTCGGCTTCCACATCGAACTCTTCAATATGAATGTGCTGGCCGATGGGGCTCTGAGTTTGGAAAGTATTGCCGCGCGAACCGCTCATCGATGTCCACGACAACCGGCTGGTCCTCATTGTCCTGCGGGCTGACGAATCTTCCCTGCCGCAGCGTGAGGCCCATGGCGCGCTGGAAGCCGGGCTGGACGAGATAGAACATCGATTGCGGCATCTCGTTATCGCTGGCCGGCTTGGGCTGGCCTTCAATCCAGAAAGGCAACTCGGAATCGTGAATCAGCGGCCGCGAGCCGAGCGTGATGGAAACCGCTTCCACGCCGGGGATGCTGCGCATCTGGCCTTCGAACTGACGGAGCCGTTCGCGAATCTGCGCGGGCGTAGCTTTGGGATGCGGCGGCAGAGACATCGAGAAGGTGAGGGCGTGTTGAGGATCGTAGCCGGGATCGACCTTCAAAAGCGCGGAGAGCGAGCGCAGCATCAGCCCAGCGCCGACGAGAAGGACAATCGACAGCGCCACTTGCGCGACGACGAAGACAGCGTGCAGCCGCCGCCGCGCGCCACCTGCTCCCTGAGTCGATTGCCGGAGGACCTGCTGCAGACTCACGCGCGAAAATTTGAGAGCGGGCGCCAGTCCAAAACCGAGGCCGCTGAGCAGCGAAACTCCCAGCGTGAAGAGCAGGACTTTTGCGTCCATGGAAACTTCGCTGGAGCGCGGAAGCGTGCTGGGCAGAAATCGCAGCGCGGCCCTGGTCCCGACGAAGGCGATCAAGAGCCCCAGGAGTCCGCCGATGCCCGCCAACAGGACGCTCTCGGTGAGCAGCTGGCGAATGACGCGGCCGCTTCCGGCGCCCAAGGCGCGGCGTACGGCAAACTCGCCGGAGCGGCGCATCGACCGCACCAGCAGCAGGCTGGCGACATTCGCGCAGGCGATCAACAGCAGGAAAGCGACGGCTGCCAGCAACACCAACAGGATCGGCTGCACCTTGCCGACGACGTCCTGCTTCATGGGAACAACCGCGATGCCAACATTCTTGTCCGCCTCGGGATAGGCCTGCGACAGATGATGAGCGATCGCGTCCATCTCCGCGCTGGCCTGGGCCTGCGACACGCCAGGTTTGAGCCTGCCGACGGCGTAAGCGCTCATCTCGACTCGCCGGTCGAGGAAGTTCGCGTCACTCAACTGGCCGATGGGCGTGAAGACGTCGCGGTCGGTATCGTGAAACGAAAAGCCTGCGGGAAGAACGCCGATGATGGTGTAGTTGGTGCCGCCCAGATCAATCGAGCGGTTTACCACAGCAGGCGAGCCGCCGAAGTGGCGATGCCAGAATGCATCGCTCAGCAGAACCACAGGCGCAGCGCCGACGTGATCGTCTTCGCGAAGAAAATCGCGGCCCAGCGCAGGAGGTATCCCGAGCGTCGTAAAGAACGCAGCCGAGACCATGAGTCCGTTGACGCGCTCAGCCTGGCCGGTGGTCATCAGGTTGTAGTCCTCGTGACGGTACATGGCCATCGAGGAAAAGCTCTGCGCGCTGCGCTGCCAGTCGAGAAAGTTGGGATAGCTGATAGGTCCAAGGCCGAGTCCAGGCTTGTCTCCGTAAAGGGCGACGAGCTGACTGGATTGCGGATAAGGCAGCGGATTGAGGAGCACGCTGTTGACGATGGAGAACAGCGCGGTATTGGCGCCAATGCCCAGCGCCAGCGTGACGATGACCGCTGCCGAAAACGCCGGCGACTTTAACAGCATGCGAAGAGCGAAGCGAATGTCTTGCAGCAATGCGTTCATGGCTAGCCACCGCGGAGCGGGACGCGCACTTCTGTCTCAATTTCCAGCGAAAAGATCCACCCTGGCCAAAAGAAGGCTAGGATGGGGCGCCCGCAGGATTTCACGTCCCGGGCAAACTATAACTGGAATCGTGAGCCGATAGTCGCATCCTCGTCCCGCTTTCCAGCGGTTCGTCACGAGAGGGTTTCCGGTTGCGCGGACGAAAAGACCCACCCTAGCCAAAAGAAGGCTAGGACGGGCACCCGACCTAAGCGCCACCAAGTCTACTCGGCGGCTGGGAGCCGACACGGTTATCTAACCGGACTGTGCCGTTGTCACGGGGAGTGGCTTACGAGAGTGGCTTGTGCGCCTTGAGCACAGGGTCTAATTTCGACGATCGGCGGAGGGGCGGCCAGAGAGACGGCACATCGTCCCAGCGGCCCCAGACGCCGAATACCGCGGACTTCATTCTGACACTCACCGGTCGTCTGACAGGCGGCTTTTCAACCGACTGCCTCTGTGGTGAAATCGCTGCGGAGAAATACGATGCGGCAACCACCATGCCCAAGCTCGTCTGACATTCGCGATGTTCTGCTGGAAACTTACGCGGTCAACGACGCGATGAATCAGATGATTTTGGCGCTGCTCGATTCTACGGCGTGGCGCGCTGAGGTTCCGGGCGCCAAGGATCATGGGCGCACGATCGGATCAATCTTCGCGCACCTGCACAACAACCGTCTCACCTGGCTGAGAAACTCGGCTCCGCACTTAAAATGTCCGGCGCGGCTCGATCCCGAGCGCTGCACCATGAAGCAGGCGGCAGCAGCGCACAAGAAGAGCGCGGCGCAATGCCTGCGCATGATGACCGAGGCGCTGTCCGACGATCCTAAGCGGAAGGTTACGAAGTTTTCGCGCGGGTGGCTGCGAAAGTGGCCTGCGGGCGCGACGATGTTCGCCTACATGTTTTCGCATGAGGCGCATCATCGCGGCCAGATCCTGATGCTGGCGCGTCAGCTGGGCTATCGCGTCCCGGTGGAAGATGCCAGCGGCATTTGGGATTGGGACGAATTGTGGAAGCGGCACGGCTTTGCCAAACTTCCGCGCTGAAAGATTCCAGACTCGACGCGCGCGCAAAAGCAAAAGCGCCAGAACAAATCCTGCGCGATCGAACCGCACAAGAACGCTCTGGCGCCCATTCCGTATCAACAGGACAACGACGCGGAGTTATTCGTGGCTCTGCGGTGCGTTGCCGTTCAGCCGATATACCATTGCTGTCTTGGTGCAGCCCAGGGCCAGCCAATCCTGCACGTCGCGTTGCAGCGACACATAGAACTGAGCGGCGAGTTTCTTCTGCTTCTCGGCAACTGCCGCCCGATCGGCAAACTTCACCTGGAAGGCAAACTCTCCGACCAGAGCCTTGTGCTCGCCGCGCGTCCGCCACAGTCCGATGTCGCACTTGCCGACCATGCCTTTGCCGAAGTCCAGCTGACCCAAGGGCAGCAGGAGTTCCTCGACAATGCCACCGTTGACCAGGCTGACCCTTTCCCCGTCCGACGTCTTCAAGGAAGCTAAAGCGGGAAAAACCCGCGTGAGCGTCGCCATCGACAGGGCGTCACCCTCGTGCAGTTGGCTCAAACCGAACTGGCAATTGTGGGAGTACAGAATGCGGTAACCGCCGACCGCATCCTTCAGCGGCAAAGCTTCCGCTTTGAACTTAATGCGGTACTGGCCGGCGATCTTTGGCCGGACGTCGACCTTGGTAGCCGAAGCCTCGTCGGGATGGCGGAACTTGAAGACGATCTCGGGATCACCCACCGGAAAGCCGTCCACGTATTCAATGCGCCGACGCAAGATAAAGGCATTGTTGTAGAGCCGGAAGTCGGAAGTGTCACCAAACGTGATCTCCCTGGTTTGCGGCCGCAGGCCCGCCTCGCGATCGGCAATGAAGCCCACCCCGACCCTTTTGGCAGTCTTCTCTACCAGCTTGCCAAAGTTGCGGAAGCTCTCCACCGAAGTGAAGCGGTCGGGCTTGAGAATCAGTTTCGCTTCCAGGTACGTAACTCTATCCAGAGGAGCCCCGTCGGCATACATACCCGATACAACTGGAGCTGGAGCGGCAAGTGCCTCTGTGGCCGTCCCACTCTTCTTCTTTTTCTCGTCCTTCTTGCCGACCTTACCGGCCTTACCGGCCTTGCCGGCCTTCTTGTCGTTCTTACCCATGCTTGCCTCCGTCCTGCATGCAAATTGACGAAACGAATTCCACCTCAGGCAAATTCTTTGCCGGGAACGTCGCGCCGACTACATGCCGGAAATGCCCTTGTTCACCAGCACGCGCACCACGACGCGGCGATTCTGCGCCTGGCCTTCGGCCGTATTATCGTTGCCAACCTGGCGGCTTTCGCCCATCGCGCCGGGAGCCAGCATTCTGGTCAACGGAATGTGCCCCTGCTGCAGCAGAATGGTGGTGACATTGTTAGCGCGGTCTTCACTGAGCTTCTGATTCAGCGCAGCACTGCCGACCGACGACGCGTAACCCTTCACCTGAACCATGTAGCCATTGACGCCCTGCGCCTTCTGCGCCAGCGCGTTCAACTGCGGAACGTATTGTGGATCAACAGTGACCTTGCCGTTGCCGAAGAGCACGGTGACTTCGTCCATGATGTAGTAGTCATCCAGCTGGCCGAAACGCGCGACGGCTGCGGCGATGGCGGCCTTATTGGCAGCCGCCTCTTTCTGCTGCTCGGTCAGCTGCGCCTGCTGCTGCTGGAGGGCTTCGTTCTGCGCCTTCAGGGCGGCGTTCTGCTGCGCCAGCTCCTGCTGGTTCTTTTGCGTCTGCGCCTGGGTTTCGTGGAGACCGGCCTGAATCGACTGCGCCTGCTCCAGATCGTTACCCTTGAAGGAAACCTTGGTCGCGACCAGCTGGTTGTCGGCGTTGTACGATCCTTCGACCTGGACGGCGAGGCCGGGAATCAGGGCGGCCATCGACATATTCTTGCGGCGCGCCTTCAGTACGCCCTGCACCTGTCCAACCTGCGTGCTATCGGTCAGCAGCACGATCACCTTGGGCGAATCCGATGTCTGCAGAATCATGGTGTCGCCGCTGCGGCCTTTGATCAGTCCCTGGACCTTCACGTTCTGCGCCGAGCTGAGTATCGCCAGCGCAAACACGGATGACAACACGAACAACGCAATCCTAAGCTTTTTGGAATGGCTCATAAATCTGCTTCTCCTTCGATTTCATTTGCAGCCGGCCACAGACAGCGCCCGCGCCGCGGCTAATAGCCTGGCGACAGCCTCGTCCAGAACCCTGTTTCCGGTGTAGGTTGTTTGTAACACTGGCCCGGTCAAGCTTGCTACTAGCAAAATCTCTAGTTCGGAAGGAAATGAAATTCGGGGGCCGGAGGCGGCGGCGGCAGCAAATTCAGCGTTACAGCTGGCCCGGCTCCGGATCAGCCGCCCAGGGCGATAGCCAGGCCAACCATGGCAACACCCAACAGTACCATCGCGACGCCAACCCGCCAGGGATGCGGCGCAGCATACTTCCCCAGCGCGTAGCCGGCCGCAAAAAGCAGGAGGATCGCGATGCCATTCGAGACATGCAGCGCCCACCGCGGATTAGTCATGAAGGTGAACGGGATAATCACCGGCAGGATCGATCCGAAGGCCAGCAGGAAAACCGCGCCCGCGCCCTGCAGATCGTGTTTGAGGATCGGCGGCCGGTAAGGCGGCTCCGGCATTTCCAGCAGCTTCCGGTGTAATCGTTCGTACTCCTCGTCTCGTATGTTGGCTGCCAGAAGAGGCGGCATCACACCCCCGATGATCTCCTTTGCCTCTTGCGGATCACGGGTCGCGCGCGCCGCCCGCATGAGCTTAATGTTGTGGCCGCGTTCGCTGAGGCTGCCGAGGATGTAGAAAACCGCGTCGATCACTCCCCACACCACGCTGCAGCCAATGGCGCTCCACAGCATGGTGTGAACCGAGCCCGAATCCATGCGCGTGAATCGCAGCGCGCACGTGAAGGTCAGGACGATGATGATCCCGAACAGCACCTCCGAGATCCGTTCCATCGGTTCCAACACGCGCTCAATTTTGGCCATTGACTCTACCTTCAGACAGAGGAGGATTCAGTCCAACATTCCTGGGCCGCGAAAACTGGCAGCTACATCGATCTGTCATCCCGACCGAGGACTTCTCGGAGCTCTGTCATCCCGACCGAGGACTTCAGTCCGACCGAGGGATCTGCGGTTCGCCTCGCGCAGTCCATCATCTCAGCCGAGCGCTCCCCTTATGCCTGTCATCCCGACCGAGGACTTCTCGGAGCTCTGTCATCCCGACCGAGGACTTCAGTCCGACCGAGGGATCTGCGGTTCGCCTCGCGCCGAATCGACGCCACCGCGCTCCCTCGGGTAGAGGTGGCTTTCAGGCCAGCGTCTAAGCCATTTGTTTCTCTTTCTGAGTCGGCTTCAGCTGGCTGCTGAAAAAGTCTTATTGCGAGCGCCTTGTAACAGGGCACGACTTTAGTCGTGCCGATAAGTCGGTTATTTTTAACCGAGCCGGCTTTAGCCGGCGACACAAAGCGTCCGCATTGGAGTTTTTCAGCAGCCTGTTCAGCCACAGAACACTGGCGAAAACGCCGTGCCCCGATAAAGCGGGTCGATTTCTGAAACCCGCTGCAGCACTACTTTCCGAAACGGTCGATCAACAGCCCATGCCGCAGCCCGCGATCGCTGATCGACATCTTGTCCTGCTTAAGCTTGTCCATCACCGTCTTCACGATGCACGCTCCCGCAAGAATCACATCCGCGCGCTTGGGTTGCAGACCAACGATCTTGCGCCGATCGTCCAGCGAGCTCGTGCGATACAACTCGATCTGCCGCTCCACTTCAGCGCCTTCCAACACCGAGCCCTGAATAACATCGGCATCGTACGTCGCCATCTTGTGTTTCACCGCGGCGAGGTTGGTGTTCGCGCCTCCCATACCGACCAGCGCATCCGGCAAAGGTCTCCCGTCCAGCCGCGACAGATCGCCGGAGATTGCCTTCAGCGCGGTTTGAAGTTGCTCTTCCGAAACCACGCCGCCGAGACTGTAATCCTCCGTGAATCGCACCGCGCCCACGTTCACGCTGAAGCGCTCGTCGACTGTCGAACCGTGCCCAAAGGTAAATTGCGAGCTGCCGCCTCCGGTGTCGAAGATCGCCAGCGAACCTTCGGCCAGGCCAATGCCGGACTTCACCGCGATGTAGGCCAGCCGCCCTTCTTCTTCACCGGGAATCACCTCGATCTTCACGCCGCAGCGCTTCTCAACCGCGTCGATAAACTGCTGGCTGTTGCGCGCGGTTCGCATTCCCATGGTCCCGACCGCAGCCAGCGCGGCTACATTCTTCTCCTTCGCCTCGGCTGCCATCGCGGCGATGGCTGAGACCGTTCGCTCCATCGCATCGGGACTGATCTCGCCAGTCTTGTCCAGGCCCTCACCGAGCCGCGTGATCTCCGCGCGATCCACAACCGTGCGCCACGAGCCGTCGTCGCGGCGTTCGCTGATGTTGAACTTGACGGAGTTCGTACCGACATCAATCACTGCATAGAGTGGCATTGCGCGAATCCTTCGTCTTGGGTAGTGCGGCGCTTCAGCGCCCGCGTCCACCTTTAATCTTTGTCATCACAGACGGGCCTTCAGGCACGCCTTCGGAGTTTCGCTATCAAGTTTTCTTTGTCATCCCGACCGAGGACTTCAGTCCGACCGAGGGATCTGCGTTCCGCCTGGCGGAATAAACACCCCCGACAGCAACATCCTTGGGTAGTGCTGGCCTTCAGGCCAGCGTCCCTGCACTGGCATTCACTCCTCGAGTCGGCTTTTAGCCGACGACACTATACTGCCGGCTGAAGCCGGCTCGGGCTTTGAGAACGAGGCTTGACGCGGCGCTGAAGCGCCGCACTACCAGGGCTCCGCTCGAATACAGAAACCTCATCCCGGCTGCACAATTCCGTCAGCCGCCCATCCCCACCAACTGCTTCAGCCCTCGCGGATAGTTGATGTTCTCAAATCCCCCGAGCCCGATCTGGCGCACGGTTGCAATCACATGATCCGGATCCGCCAGTTCAAGCGCGACGGTCCGTGTGGTCTTGCCGTCGGCGGTGACATCCGTCATCTCCGCCATACAGCCGTCAACCGTATAACGCGCGCGCTTCTTGTGGACGTTAACTACGCGCAACCGATCGCCAGGCTTGGCCAGCTCGTTGATGAATTGTTCCAGCGAATACTCGCTTCGGTTCAGCGTCGGCGCCGCGATACCAAATGCTGCGAATACCTTGTTCACTTCCTCAGCAGGCAGAGGGAACGTCCCCTTCATCACCGGTTTCCACTGCTCCAGGCCGTCCGCGTTGACCTGTTGCAGCGTCTTGATGTCCATCAGCTTGTCGCGAACCTTGACGTTCTCGTTCGTGGACGGCGCAAGAAAGTAAATCTCATCGGATTCTACAATATCTTTGGCGGTAAGCGCGGCGAAGGCGGCATCGGCGGCGCCAAAACTCTCGCCGAACGTCCGCCACTCCCAGCGCGGAATGATTTTGTCCATATGTTTTATGTACTATCCGGCGGGAAAAAGCGCCAGTAGATAAATTCCTAGTCCGCAACGAACTATGCTGCGTTCACACCTGCGCGATATCTGTTAATACGTCGAACCCGCGATAAAGAAGAGCGCAAACAGCCATGCTGCCGCCGCCAGACTCAATCCAAAATACCGATGGCGGTTTTTCTGGCGAACTGCCAGAGCAGTAATGACTGAGCTAAAGGTCAAGCACATCCCCCAGCCTTCGAGAGGATAGTCGAACGGAGGAATCGGCCGCACGAATTCGCCCCAGGTCAGGGAGCTGAATCCCAAAAGTACAGAAGCTGACGCTAAGGTGAGGCTTGCAATTCCAGCATTACTGCGCGGCCCGTCCCGCCACTGTCTTATTACCTTGCTCCACGCTACAACCAGCAGGACGGTGGGAATGACGAAGAGAGCCCACGGGATCAAAAAGAACATGCTCCCCCTTTCCGTGCTCTCAGTGCCCTCAGTGGCGAAAAAGAAGTTCTTTACTGCGCGAACGTCTTCTCCCGCTGCACGTAGTGCTTCTGGAAGTAGTCGCGGTATTGCCCGCTGCGCACGTCATCCAGCCACTGCTGATTATTCCGATACCACGCGATCGTCTCCGCCAGGCCGCTGTCAAACTGCACTTGCGGCCGCCATCCCAGCTGACTTTCCAGCTTCTCGCAATTGATCGCGTACCGCAGATCATGGCCCGGCCGGTCAGTGACGAACTGAATCAGTTCCTCGCTTTGCCCCAGCGACTTCAGGATCAGCTTGGCCACATCAAGATTCTGCATCTCGCAACCGCCGCCGATGTTGTAGACCTCGCCCTCGCGTCCTTGCTGCAACACGGTATCCAGTGCACTGCAGTGGTCGTTGACGTGGATCCAGTCGCGCACATTCGCGCCTTTGCCGTAAACCGGCAGCCGCTGGCCCGCCATCGCCTGCGCGATCATCAGCGGAATGAATTTCTCCGGAAACTGATACGGCCCGTAGTTGTTGGAGCAGCGAGTGATGATTCCGGGAAACTTGTGCGTGTGAAAGTAGGCCAGCACTCCCAGGTCCGACGCCGCCTTGGTCGCCGAATACGGGCTGTTGGGTTGCAGCGGCGTGTCTTCGAAGAAATGGCCTTCATCGCCAAGGCTGCCGTAAACCTCATCGGTCGAAACGTGTACGAACCGCGGCACACCGGCCTCGCGGCACGCCTGCAGCATGTTGTACGTGCCATCGACGTTGGTGCGCACGAACGCCGAGGCATCCTCGATGCTGCGGTCCACGTGGCTTTCGGCGGCGAAGTGAATTACCGCGTCGCAGCCGCGCACCGCGTCCAGAACGCCGCGGTCGCAGATATCCATCTGCACGAATTCGCAGCGACCCTCGCTGAGAGCGGGTTCCAGGTTCTTAAGATTGCCGGCATAGGTGAGCTTGTCGAGCACCACCAGCTTCCAGTCAGGATGCTTCGCCAGCGTGTGATGAACAAAATTCGATCCGATAAATCCCGCGCCGCCCGTGATGAGTAGCTTCATGCTCCGCGCACCTCGATGGTCGCGGTCTCTTCCATGCCGCGCAGCACTTTCTGGCGAACCATGTTGCTGGCATGCCAGAGCGACTCAAACGTCCCGGCATCGGTCCACCAGCCTTCGAGCTGGCTATGATGCAGCGTGCCTTCCTCAATGTAGCTGTTGTTCACGTCGGTGATCTCGTACTCGCCGCGCCCCGAGGGCTTCAGGCGGCGAATGCGATCGAAGACGGTCGCGTCATAGAAATAAACTCCGATCACGGCGAACGACGACAGCGGCTTCTTCGGCTTCTCTTCGATGCGGACGATCCGTCCGCCTTCAAACACCGGCACGCCGAAGCGCTCGGGATCGTTAACTTCCTTCAGCATCACCATCGCGCCTTTCTCGAGTTGCAGGAAGCGCGTCGCGGCATCCTGAATGTCGCCTTCAATGATGTTGTCGCCCAGCACCACGCAGATGTTGTCGCCCTTGGCCCAAGGCTCGGCCAGACGCAGCGCGTCGGCGATGCCGCCCTCGCCCTCCTGATACGCGAAGCTGAGCTGATGCAGCCCGAAGTCCTTGCCGTTCTGCAGCAGGCGCAGAAAGTCGCCGGCATTGTGCCCGCCGGTGACGATCTGAATGTCGCGGATGCCCGCGTCCACCAGGATCTGCAGCGGGTAGTAAATCATCGGCTTGTCGTAAACCGGGAGCAGGTGCTTGTTAGTGACGCGGGTCAGCGGATACAGGCGCGAGCCGATACCGCCCGCCAGGACTATGCCCTTCATAGGTCTCCGATCATTGGCAGTGAACAGTGCGAGCTGGGATTTCGCTCGCGCTTCCTTTAGGGGCTAGGCTGAAGAAGCGCACAACGAGGACTGTTCATCAATCGAATCAATCAATTATCAGCGAATCGCGTCCTGCATGGCAAGGCGCAGCTGCTCGCGCCAGTCGGGCATTTTGATCCCGAACGCCTGCTGGACCTTGGCATTCGACAGCACTGAATTTCGCGGCCTCCGCGCCGGCGTTTGATATTGATCACTGGTGATATGAACTACTTCCTTCGCCTTGAGCGGCGCGCTGAACTCTCCCGTATCCGCCGGCCACGAACAGCAATCGTCGTACTCGCTCATGATGGCTTCGGCAAACTCGGCCCACGAGGTGCGTCCGGCGGCCGTGAGATGGAACACGCCGGTCGGCCACTCGTTGCTTTTGCGTTCCAGGCACCGAGCCAGAATGATGGTCGTCGCCTCGGCAATGCTTCGCGCCCAGGTCGGCGCGCCGTATTGATCGGAGACCATGCGCAGCTCGTCGCGCTCGCGCGCCAGCCGAAGCACGGTGCGCAGGAAGTTCTTGCCGCGCGTGTCGTAGACCCAGGTACTGCGCAGGATGAGGTACGGACATCCGCTCGCGATGATTTCCCGCTCGCCGTCGAGCTTGGTCTGCCCGTAGACGCTCAACGGCGCCGTGGGATCGTCCTCGTTGTACGCGGCGTCGAGCGGTTTGGCGCCGTCGAAAACGTAGTCGGTCGAGTAATGCACCAGAAGCGCGCGCCGCTTAGCCAGTTCCTGCGCCATTCGCGCCGGAGCAGTCGCGTTAACAGTCTTCGCCAGTTCGGGCTCGCTCTCGGCTTTATCGACAGCGGTGTAAGCAGCGGCGTTTACCAGGATGTCAGGAGCGAAGTCGCGAACCGTATTGGCGACGCTGTCCAGATCGGCCAGATCAAGCTGTTCGCGCGTCAGCGCAGTCACGTCGCCCAGCGGCCCGAGCGTACGCTGCAGATTCCAACCCACCTGGCCGTTCGCACCAGTGATGAGGATTCGCAAGCTCGGCGTTGGCTCGATGGGGGGTAGGCTCATGGCTGGTAGCGCGGAAGCTGGTCGTGCGGGACCTGTGCCAGCCGGAGGTAGCGCTTGTCTTTGTCGGAGAGGATAGGTTCGGGCATGTCCCAATCGATGCCGATGTCCGGATCATCCCACAGCACGCCGCGATCGTCGCTGGCGTCGAAGTAGTCGCTGCACTTGTAGAGGAAATCGGCCTTCTCGGAGCGTACGACAAATCCGTGCGCAAATCCCTTGGGAATGTAAATCTGCGTGTAGTTCTCGCCGGAGAGCACCGCGCTGACCCACTTGCCGAAGTTCGGTGAGCCCAGCCGCACATCGACCGCGACATCCAGCACCTCGCCGCTCGCGACCCGGCACAGCTTGGCCTGCGGATTGCGAAGCTGATAGTGCAATCCCCGCAGTACGCCGCGCGAAGAATGCGAGTGGTTGTCCTGCACAAATGTCTCGCGAATGCCTGCCTCCGCAAGCACGTTCTCGCGATACGTTTCCATGAAGAAGCCGCGCGGATCCTGGAAGACCCGCGGCTTGATCAGCAATACTCCGGGAAGTGAGGTTTCGATGATCTGCAAGTTCTTATTCTCGGCGACAGGGCTGGCAGTTGTGGCATGCATGTAGTGAGGGATTAGGGACTAGGGGTTAGGGGCTAGGGATTAGATCGATTCGCACGGCTCAGGGCGGACACTGCTAGTCCCTGATCCCTATTCCCTATTCCCTATTCCCTGACTTCCGCGCCCGCACGATTATAATTCGTCCTTCCAGAAACTATGCGCTGCTCGGCGATTGTCGTGACCTACAACTCCGGCGAGAGCATTGGCCCCTGCCTGGAAGCCCTCACCCGCGAGGATTGCGCGATCGTCGTAGTCGACAACGCCTCGGCCGACGACACCGTCCGCCGGATCGAGGAGTTTGCTGCCTGGCATCCGGTTCGCCTCATCGCCAACCAGCAGAACCTCGGCTTCGGCGCCGCTGTCAATCAGGGCGCACGCGAGGCTACCGGCGACGTGCTGCTCATTCTCAATCCGGATTCCGTCGCCGAACCCGGAGCCGTTGCGGCGCTCCTGAACTGCATGCAATCAACGCAGGCCGCTGCCGTGGGCGGCGCGCCGCTGGAAAGCGACGGCCAGCCCGCGCGCGGCTTCGCCTTCCGCCTTCTGCCAACGCTCTGGGCGCTGGTCTTCGAGGCAACTCTGGTTAATCAGCTCTGGCCAGGAAATCCGATCAATCGCCGCTATCGATGCCTTGACGCAGACTATTCGCAGCAGCAGGAAGTCGAACAGCCTGCCGGAGCCTGCCTGGCAATAACTCACACAATGTGGGACAACCTGGGCGGCTTCGACGAGCAGTTCTTCCCCGTCTGGTTCGAGGACGTCGATCTGTGCAAACGTCTGCGTGATGCCGGAGGAAGAATCTTCTACTGCCCGCTGGCGAGGTTTCATCATGCCGGCGCCCACAGCGTGGGACAATTGTCATTTCGTGACCGGCAACTGTTCTGGTACGCCAACATGTTGCGCTATGCGCGGAAACATTTTTCCAAGGCGCAGGTTTTAATTCTGCGGCTGGCGATTGTCAAAGGAATGCTATTCCGGTCGATCGCCGCGCTGTTTGGCGCGCGACAGGCGCCGTTGAAGGACAGCCTCGCAGCATACTGGGCAGTGGTACGAGCCGTCCTATAGACTGCAGAGAGAGTCACCGCGTCTCGACCCGGAATGCGATTCATGCATCCCGTCAGCCGCGAAATCATCAAACCTTTTGCTTGCCTGTGAGTCTGATCACTTTGATGCGAACCTCGGAACCAACCTACCGATTTGCCTCTCATCGCGGTTGCGGCGCTGGTGCTCTGGGCCGATGCTGTTCGCGGGAGACGATCGCGTGATCCCCGACTGTATCTCCTTCGCATCGATTCCTCACACCAGCAAGATCTTCACCGACTTCCTTTCTTACTCCTCGGATGTCCGCAGATTCTTCCCTACACAGCCGGATGCGGCGCACATAGCGGCTTTCGGCAAGTCGGTCTCGCGAGATCCGCAGCGGCAGGCCGCCGTCGCCGATGTTCTGGCCAAGCAAAATCGCACGTGGGGCGCTTCCGAGGCGACGCTGCGCAACATCGAACGGCTGCGCAACGGAGCGTTCGTCGTAGTCACCGGACAACAGGTGGGACTGTTCGGCGGCCCGGCGCTGGCGCTGTTCAAGGTCGCTTCGGCGCTTGCTCTGACGAAGCAGGTGCAAGCGCTGGGCGTGGATTGCGTGCCCGTGTTCTGGCTGGCTAGTGAGGATCACGATCTGGCCGAGGTAAACCAGTCACTGCTGCTCACGCCGGATTTGCAACTGGCATCCTTCGCAGCCAAGACAGCCGGGGTGGAAGGCGCGCCAGTGGCGTCGATTCGCTTTGCCGAAGGCACGAACGACATGGTCGCGCGCGCCGCAGAGTTGCTGGGCGAGTCGCTCGCGGCGGATTATCTACGCGAGAGCTATACGGAAGGAATAAGTTTTTCCGACGCCTACGCCAAGCTCTATACCCGCCTGTTCGGCGATTACGGGCTGATTCTTCTCACACCCTCTGATACCGACCTGCACCGAATCGCCGCGCCGTTGTTCGCGGATGCGGCGCGCCGTTCTGCTGAGTTGGACGAGGCCATCCTGGCGCGCAATCGCGAATTGTCATCGGCCGGGTATCACGAGCAGGTGAAGGTCACGGCAGAATCAACGCCGCTCTTTGCTCTCGTCGATGGCGCGCGCATCCCGATACACCGATCCAACGGTCAATTCAAAGTTGGCCGCGAGCTCGTGTCGGCCGAGGAACTGCAGCGCCGCATCGAGGCGTCTCCGGAACAGTTCAGCGCCAACGTCCTGCTGCGTCCGGTGCTGCAGGATTACTGGCTGCCCACGCTCGCCTACATCGGCGGCCCCGCGGAAATCGCGTACTTCGCGCAGGCTGCAGTGGTTTACGAAAAGCTGCTTGGCCGGGTCACGCCAATCGTTTCGCGCATGAGCGCGACGCTGATCGAGCCCCGCATCGAACGCTTGCTCACGAAATACCATGTGGATCTGCCGGAAATGTTTCATGGCGAGTGCGAGCTGCGGGATTGCATCGCGGCACGCGCGCTTCCGCCCGAGCTGAAGCAGAACTTCGGTGATGCGCGCGACGCGGTGAACGAAGCGATGCAGCGCGTGAGCAGCTCGCTGCAGCAACTGGATTCGACGCTGGTTGAGGCCGCGACGCGCGCGACCAGCAAGATGCAGTATCAAATCAATCGCCTGGAAAAGCGCGCGGCGCAGGCTGAATTGCGGCGCTCGGAGATCATCACCCGCCACACAGCCCAGATCGAAAACTCACTCTATCCCCGCAAGACCCTCCAGGAGCGGGAGATCGCGGGATTGTATTTCCACGCAAAATACGGACCGCAGCTGGTCGACCGCCTCGTCGATCTTGCTCAGGCTCGTTGTCCCGAGCACAAGGTGCTGGTGCTCGCTTCCTGATGCTGTCTAACAATTAGAGGCCGGCTCGCCCGTGCAGTTTTAGCTGGCAGCCGATAGCTGAAAGCCGACAGCTTTCTGTTATATTTGCCCTTTCTCGCCCACATCTTCGGCACAGGAGCGCAATCATGGCAAGCGTCAACAAGGTCATCCTCATCGGCAATCTCGGCAAGGATCCGGAGGTCAAGTACACGCCCAGCGGCATGGCGGTGGCGCGTTTCTCGATTGCTACCAACGAGCGCACCAAAGACAAAGAGGGTAACTGGAACGACCGCACCGAGTGGCACAACATCGTGCTCTTCGATCGCAAGGCTGAGGTCGCCGGCGAATACCTCAAGAAAGGCCGCACGGTTTATATCGAAGGCAGCATTCGCACCAACTCCTGGGACGACAAAGAGACCGGGCAGAAGAAATATCGGACGGAGATTATCGGTAACCAGATGGTGCTGCTCGGTGGTCCACGTGAAGGCGGCGGCGAGGAGGGCGGCGGTGGTGGTTACAGCGGACGACGCTCAGGAGCCGGCAAGTCCGGCGGCGGTTTCGACCAGCGCACGCCTGAATCCGAACCGCCGCAAGGAACGACCTCCAGCGGGCCAGAGATCACTGACGAAGATATTCCGTTCTAGAAGCTGTCAGCCGATTTCAATGCGAAGCGCCGCTTGCGCTTCCCGGCAGCGACTTGATGTACGACACCAGTTGCCAGCGCTCGGTGTCGCTCAGCTTGCCGAATGACGGCATGCCGTGCATCCCGGTGCCGTGCGTGATGATCCAGTCCAGCTCGCTGATCGAGGAAACAGCGACCGAAGCCGGTGGACGGCGCCGCTATTACCGCCTGAGTCGAACCGGCAGAGCCGTCCTGAAGGCGGAGGTGGCGCGAATGGAAGCGGTGGTCAGGCTGGCGGCCAATCGCAAGCTGGCGCCGCAAGGAGGTTCCTGAGCCATGAGAGCGACCATGCCCGTCAGCGGTCGAATCTATGCGGCGATCCTCCTGCTGTATCCCAGAACGCTGCGCCGTGAGTTTGGCCAGGAGATGGTCGAGGTATTCACCGAATAACTTCGCGACGCGCGGCGCCTCGACGGATGGGCGGGAGAAATGAAGCTGTGGGGCTGCATCGCGGGCGAAACGGTGAAGACGCTCGCGACGGCGCACATGCAGATCGTGGGAGTCTCGGTGGCGTCCATCGCCGTCACAGCATCTGCGTGCCCCACAGATCATGCAGGTGCAGCACGCCGTGAAGACGGCCTGTTTCGTCGACGACCGGTAGCGACGTGATCTTCTTCTGCTCCATGATGTCGAGGGCGGCGATGGCGAAGATTTCCGGGCCGACGACTTTGGGAGCGCGGGTCATGCATTGCTCAGCGGTCAGTTCGAGCACCTCTTTGCCGTGATGCTCCAGCAGGCGGCGGAGGTCGCCATCGCTGATGACGCCGACCAGCTTGTCTGCTTCCACCACGGTCGTCATGCCGAGCCCTTTGCGTGACATCTCGTAGATCACCTGCCCCATCGGCGTAGCCGGCGTGACGCGAGGAACGCCATCGCCGCTGTGCATCAGGGACGAAGCACGAGCGAAACGCTTGCCCAGCTTGCCTCCGGGATGGAGATTGGCAAAATCTTCTTCTTTGAATCCGCGGCGCTCGGAGAGCGCGACCGCCAGCGCGTCGCCCAGGGCGAGCATGGTGGTCGTTGAGGCGGTCGGCGCCAGTCCAAGCGAGCAAGCTTCCTGGTCGACCGAGCAATCCAGCGCGACGTCGGCGGCCTGAGCCAGAGTAGAGAGCGTTCGACCCACCCTGCCCTTCGGACCAGGGTGGGGCACCCGATCTTTTTCGAAAGACGAGTGCAGTTCGTCGGAAGACGAGTGCAGTTCGTCGCATGTCATCGTGATCAGCGGCACGCCGAGGCGTTTCACAGTGGCCAGCAACTGCAGGATCTCACCCGTTTCGCCGCTGGCGGAGAGCGCGAGCACAATATCCCCGCGCACCACCATCCCGAGATCGCCATGCATGGCTTCGGCAGGATGCAGAAAGAGCGCGGGGCTGCCGGTCGAAGTAAGGGTTGCGGCGATCTTGCGGGCGATCAAGCCGCTCTTGCCCATGCCGGTCACCACAATGCGTCCGGCGCAGCTATACAGCAGTTCTACAGCGCGATCGAAGTCCGCAGCCATAGGCCCAGCCAGGCGATCGGCCAGCGCGCGTAACGCCTCCGCTTCAATGCGAACTACATTTTCCCCGACATTTTTCATCAGTTTTTGAGCGCCGCGCGCGGCTCGCGAGGAGGTCACTGCGCGCCTGTCTTCGACGGAGTCTTAGGCGACACGCCGCGCGAATCGAACACCAGCACCTGCTCCTGGTTAGCACCGCCGGTAAGCGGAACGCTCTTCCCGTTAAACGCGACTTCGATAGCACCAGCGTTGCCTGTAAAGAAGACTACCTGATTCGTGGCGCGAATGGTTTTGACGTCGGGAGGCCGGATGATTCCGCGAACCACATACTGGCCGTCCGACTTGACGGAGACCCAGGCGGCTTCTTTGGGGCGGATTGTCACCTCAAACGGCGTATCGGCCGATACGTTTGCCGCTGCGGATTCTCTAGCTGCAGGCTGGCCTGTCGCTGTCTGCGCCGGCTCGATGGGCTTGGGCGTGGGCGATGCCGCCTGCACTGTACCGCCTGAGGGTGACGGTGGTGAGGATTGTGGAACTGCAGGTCCCGGCCTGGTCGATTGGGTGTTACTGGCTGCGGGCACGGCTGCAGCCGGCGTGGCCAACGAGGTCCCAGCCGGCGACAATGCTTCGCGCTTCTGGCGCTCAACCAGACGTTCCTGATACACCTTCCAGCCGCCGATTCCTCCCGCCACAACCACCAGCAGGATCAGGACCGGCATGATGGGAAAGCCGGCGCGCTGAGGGGGCCGGTTCGAATGTATGGAAAAGTGTTGTTGCGCGATGACCCGCGTATCCGGCGGCGTTTCGTGGGCGGCTTGCAGAGTACTCGGCGACAGCTGCGTCTTCGTCGATCCCAACGCACTTAGCGTAGGCGCGAACATAGGACTTGTTGAAGATGCCTCCGGGGAGCAACTCGAATTGCTCTTCCTCCAGGGCGATAAGCAGGCGGCGGCCGATCTTGGTGGTGGCGACAATTTCGTCGAGCGAGATGCCGCGCATCTCACGCTCCCGACGCAAATGTTCGCCAAATGAGCCCACCTTCATCACCTCGTTGCAAGGTCTTGTTTCGGCCGAACAGAAGAATCAGCCGAATCATAAGAAGTGCGCTATTTCAGTGTCAAACGTTGATATCTGATGATACTCGCCTGAGGGGGATTCCATTTTAGGGAACGCTGCCCGCTGGAGCCATCAATTGAGTGAGCCATCGGCGGCGTTTTTCAGTAATATAGGGGGTATTTAGAGCGTCCTGGAAAATTTAGGGTTCGATCTGAACTTGTCGCGAGTCCGGACTCGTCAACCGGGCAGAATGCCACTTCGTGATAGGTCAGACTAGCGTCGCCTACGATGATCGACAAGAGTCAGCAATCTTACGAGTTGCAGATTTTCCATGACGTCGCCAAAGCTCTGACCTCTTCCCTCGACCTGGATATTGTCCTGCAGGCCATCCTGGAAAAAATAGCGGCGTATTTCCGGCCGACGACCTGGGCCTTGTTGATGCTGGATGGCGACCGCCAGGAACTCTTCTACTCGGTGGCCGTCGGTGAAGGGTGCGAGAGCGTGAACGCGCTGAAGTTGACGAGCGGGCAAAGCCTGGCGCGTTGGGTCATCGACCAGGGAGAGCCGCTGGTTATCTCCGACGTCAATCGCGATACCAGAATTGATGCCGCCAGCAAAGATGATTTTTTTCAGGAGCCATGCTCGGTCGTCTGCATGCCGGTGCGGACCGGCGGCAAGGTTCTGGGCCTGATGCAACTGGTGAACAGCGACATGCAGATTTATCAGCGGGGCGAGATGCTGCTGCAATCGCTGGCCGATTATGCGGCCATCGCCATTGAGAACGCGCGCGCCATGCAGCGCATTCAGGAACTCAGCATCACCGACGATTGCACCGGGCTGTACAATGCGCGACACCTTACCACCGTACTGGCGGACGAGGTCCCGCGCTCGCAGCGATTTGGTTACGAGTTCAGCGTGCTGTTCCTCGACCTGGATCACTTCAAGCGCATCAACGACGAATATGGCCACCTGAACGGAAGTAAGCTGCTGGCGCAATTTGGCCGCCTGTTGCGGGAGAATCTACGCCTGGTGGACGCGGCGTTTCGTTATGGCGGCGACGAATTCGTGGTGCTTCTGCCACAAACCGGCAAGGAGGCCGCAGCGCTGGTTGCGCGCCGCCTTTTAGCCACCTTCACCGCGGCTAAATGGCATGCGTTCGAGGGCGTCCAGCTGGCTTTAACGGCGAGCATCGGCATCGCCACCTATCCGCATGACGGCGGTAGCGCGCAAGCGATTGTCCAGGTGGCAGACGAGATGATGTACCGGGTGAAGCAGTCGGGGCGAAACAATATTGCAGTAGCAGGAATAGACTTGCCCGATCCGCAAGCTCAGCACGAAGGCAGGGGCTAGGACCGGGATTTGAGCTATTTCCCCGGCGCGGGCCGCCAGGTATTGGGATTCAACGGGGCATTGGGATTCACGCCGAAGTCCCAGACATACAGGTTCATCTCCTGCGGGCTGAGCATTTCGACAACCGCATACTCACCGACAGCGAGGTTCTGAGTCGGCGTCAGCTCGATCCACTTGCCAGTTCCCTGCTTCACCACATTGGCGGGAATGAAACTGGTTTGCTGGGTAACTTTTCCGGCGACGCTGACTTTCACGTTGCCCACGACTCTGGCGTCTTTCCTGGCGGTAAGACGCACCAGCCGAAAGCGATCGCTCAGAGCGTCCGCGCTGTGCTGGCCTTCGTCAATGTCGATATAAATCGTCGGCTTCGGCACATGCGACTGGATTAGGGCGTGCTCGCCCTTGATTTCGAAATCTTTCTTGTCACCGCCGAAAGGAGAATGCAGAACGCTCTTCTTGGCTGCGGTTTTGTTGACCTCGCTGCCGTTCTGAAGGATCTCCGCCAGTTCAGGCTTGCCCTCGAATTGGTCCAGCATGAAGACTCCGCCGCTTCCGGGAAGATTCAATCCAGGCGCGACTTCCGGCGAGTTGGCAGCTTCCTTCTCGTGCTCCTCCCGCTCCTCCGGGGTTTCCACCAGCCGGGTGTGCATCTTGCCGCTGGTCAGCGAGTCGTTGTATTTCTTGGTCGCGTCCCAATCGACGAGCGACGCTGGAATGTCTTCCCACTCGTAGCGTTCTGCGCTTAGATAATGCACGCGGTCGCCCTGCATTTCGTACTTCTGGACCGACTGATAGGAGCCATCTTTCAGGATCAGCCGCTCGGTCAGTTGCTGCGCTGCCGCTTCCTTGTGCATAAGAGCGCCCAGGAGGAGCACCAGCAGGATGCCCGATGGGAAGGCATGGCGGTAGGCACGCATCAGCAATAGTGTAGCCCCAGCTAGCGTTCGCGCGTGAGCACGATAGGCTTCTGGCCCGACTTGGAGAGAGTCATGATTGTGCCGTCAGGCGAGATTGAGTAGTGCAGTGCGGCAGCGCTGATGGTCGCGTTACAGATGAACGGGCCTTCGCTTTCCTGGTGGGAAGCCGACTCCAAAACGTTGATCTGGTCTTTGTCCACGGTGACGTTCGAATCCACCTGGGAAAGCAGGGAGTCATTGCCCTGCGAGCAACTGACAATCTGACGAAGGGTGCCCTGGGTGGGATCGGCAGTGCGGTAGAACACGAGGCGGGTCTCGATCCTGGAGTCTCTTCCCTCCTGCGCCGGCATGAGCCAGGTTCCGTAGACCCGGTTCTGCATCTGGGACTCGGTGGCTGCATCCTGGCGGGCCAGCAGCAGGATGTCAGGATTGCCGCCGGGATTCGTGATGGTTAAGCGACTACCGTCGTCAGAGAAGCTGTAGCCCCAGGTCCCGGCGTCAATATTCGCGCGGCAATATGACTTGCCATCCCCTTCCCGAATGTCGGAAGAGCTCTTGAGGACCTGGATCGTGTCTTCCGCGAACTGGATGGGAGAAACTGCCTTGGCCGTCACCGAGTGATAATCGCCGGGGCAAATCCGCGTAACGATCAACTCGTCTTTATTGGTCGTGGCATTGTGGCGAAACTCGTGCCGAATCGGATCAGTATTGGGGTTGCCGGGAGGATAGGTATACCAGGTGCCGTAAAACTGCTTGGGATCAATGGAGCTCTGCGCGGCAGCAAGTCCGACAAGAAGAAGCAGGCCAACGATACAGCAAAACCACTTTCTCACGCCATTCCTCCGGCAACCCTAACGTAGCACACCTGGGGGTCCGCCGGATGTGATGAAAAAATCAAAAGCCGGAGCGATTCCCGCTCCGGCTCCTGGGTCCTTGCGTGAGACAACTGAAACTAAAAGAGGTTGAACTTGCGACGTGCGAAACCTGCAATGGCCAGAACACCAGCTCCGAGCATGCTCAACGTGCCAGGCTCGGGAACCGTACCGGAACCTTCCGAGAACTGGTCGGTGACAGCCGAAACTTCGGCGCTGCCATTCGTGCCAGCCTGAACCAGAAGATCCTTGGAAACGGAGATCAGATTGACGCCGGCGAAATTGACCTGGTCAAACAGCTGTTGACCGCCGCTGTTGGCAAACACGCTCAAGCTAACAACCGTGCCGCCAGTGCAAGCGGGTAGCATCGCGCCCAGGCAAGCGGTCTCGTCGACATTGACGGAGCCGGTTCCCTGGAAGCCAACGCCCGCGATAGACAAGCTCAGATCGGTCATCGGGTTGCTGCTGGTGACTGCGAACTGGAAGAGTGAATCCTGGGTCAGAACGCCAAGGCCAGTACCGACGCCCCAACCAGCGCTCCACTGCAGGCCAGGATCGCCAGGCGTGGTAATAGGAGTCACGCCAATGCCAGCTGCCTGAATCTGGAAGCCAGGAGGATTCGAGGTGCCTGTGTAGGCAAAATCCTGATAGGTCTGATCGTTAATGTCGCACGAGAAACCAGAGGTCAGATACTGGTCATAAGTCGTGGTCGGGCAATTGCCCGCGAAAGCTAGCGCAGCAGTCGCGAGTACAACCGCAAGGAGCAATGCAACCTTCTTCATAGTCGCCTCACCAAAGATCGTTCGATATGGCTCAGCCAGCTGTCACCGCAAGGCCGGGGGTGAATCAGCAGACGAAGTTCCGTTAATCACAGTGCAATTGGGGTACCGTTACCACTACGAACTAAGTGCTTATTTATCAGCATGAATTTGATAGCCCTCCCGGAGAAAGCTCGCAACTAGTTGCACATCTGGGAAAGTGATTTACCTCCGGCACATCCCTGGATTGGCCGTAAAGTGGTGATTTTGGGCGAGATCCGAACCTCCACGCCCTACCTGATTGGCCCCGAAAACCGCTAGGATGTGGCATGACCAATCCTCACGCCGGAGGTGGATTCACGGCCCCGTCTCTTCGAGACGTACATGCTCCTGTCGGCTGCCGCGCAGAGTTGGTCGGCATCGGTGCCGTCGTCGGGAAACAAAGCCAGGCCGATACTCAATCCGGTTCGGACTTCTTTCCCCTCGATTACCAGCGGATCGGAGAGCGCGGACTCCAGCCCGGACAAAAGCGTTGCCGCCGCCTGTGCACTTGAGACCTGGCTGACCACGGTGAACTCATCACCACCGGAACGAGCCAGAGTATCGCTGGCTCGGATACGGCCTCCCAGCCGCGCGGCCACTTGTTGCAAGGCCATGTCGCCCACACGATGTCCGAAGTTGTCGTTGAGCTCTTTGAAGCGATCCAGGTCCAGCACAAAGACAGCAACCTTGCCCCCGAGGCGCTTGGCCAGAGCCAGCGATTGACCCAGCCGGTCTTCCAGCAGGCGGCGATTTGGCAGGTTGGTCAGCTCGTCATGGTGAGCAAGGAAGGTGCTTTTCTGGATCTGGTCTTCCAGCAAAGTCAGAATCATGCCCACCGCGACCAGATACTTGGGAATGTTCCAAACCTCGGAGTCGACTTTCACCGACGGCGCCATCACCTGCAGCAACACTCCGGCCGGGAACACTGCTCCCCACAACAAAAAGCCGCCGACCGCCGTGAGCACGCCAGCCGTCGAACGCTGATGCTGCTTCCAGTAAAGAACGCCGGTGGCAAAGTTCAACGAGGCAAGTATGCAAACGATGCCCAGCCCTGGATCTCCAGCGGCCACCTCTCGCCACATCACGCTCACAACCAGCACTGACACCAGAGTCAGGCCGCCTGCATAGAGCTTGTCCTCCCGGTGATAACGCCAGACCAGCAACAACGGACCGATCGTGCCGGCCACAATCAGGAAGTAATAGTATTTCGGGTTATCGACGCCCCAGATGGCTCCGCCCGCGTACGCCAGCGCAGGGACTGCGATCGCAATGGCCAGCTGCGCCTGCCGTTGGCGGCTGTACGCGACGGCGGCCACGGAGATCAGGAATGTAACGCTTGCCAGAATTAGCGCAGCGACAGCCACGCCGGTCGTGAGCCGGCTCCAGACTCCATCAGCCGGCGCCGGCAACATGGCCGCAAAATGCACCAGGACCAGAAACCAGCCCAGCAGCCACAGCTGTATTTGCTGACTTGTAGCTTTACCGGAGATTGCCCAGAAAACTGCCACCAATACGGCTAGCGCGACCAGATTCGGAATGGCAGTGAAATTCATAAACACATGTGGCGCGACCGCTCTTGGAACAGCCTTGGTAGGTATTATTCACAAAAATTGTAATTTGAGAATCCGGCATTTCGCCTACGACTTTCCGGTGATCCGGGGACGGAAGCATGTACCTTACGCAAAGGGCGCGAAATGGCGCGAGATACGGGATAAGGCGGGATGCTAATCCCGCCTCATATCGTGCTGAAAGATTGTTTTGGACCCGACAGCTAAAACAGCTTGCGGCGCAGAACGCCAGCCAGGCCGAGGATGCCAGAACCGAACAGCATGATGGTGCTGGGCTCAGGAACCGAATCACCAGTCGTGCTGGTACTGGTGGTGCTGCTGGCGTAGCCGAGAAGCGTGAAGGCTTCCGACGGGATCGAACCAACGGAGTTCTCCGAAGCCTGTGAGGCGCCGGAGTTCTCATCCCAGTAAACTGGGTCGCCGCTGGGGACGCTGGCGTTCTGCAGGTTCAGCCAGTAGGTGCCGGCATTGAGCGTCGGGCCGTTGAACGTCGTGTTCTCCTGGCAGACGTTGTAGCCGTACTGGTTGGCAACGCAGGAGCCCTGCGTGAAGTTGACAGTCTGATCAAAATAGCTGGTTCCGCTGTTCTCACCCGAGGTGATCGACAGTTCAGCCGAGGTCAGAGTGTCGCCCGAGAACAGCCACATTCCGAAGCTGGCGCCATAGACGGGCGTGTTGTTGTTAGTGACGTTGAATGTGTCGCTAACAACGAAGCCAAAGTTGATGGTCCAGGCATCGGTGTTGCCGTTGATAGCACCGTTGCTGTAGATAGTCTGCGCCACGGCCGGAACAACCGCCAGCGTCAGACATACCAGTACGAGAGAAGTGATACGAATCTTCATGGGGCGCACCTCGGCCGCCCATTATCCCTCAAACAGCCGGGATTGCCAGTGAAATCTTCTAGCAGGCTGCTGAAAAAGTCGTCCCGCGAGCGCCTCGTAACAGGGCACGACTTTAGTATTTGCGTGAGAACCGCCCTTCGATTTCGAGTATTTGCGTGAGAACCGCCCTTCGATTTCAAGTATTTGCGTGAGAACCGCCTTTCGATTTCGGCAGTGGAGTATTACCTTCAGAAAATCCAGCGCCGTCGGCGCGGAATACCATAGCCCAGCACGTAGCCGAAGGCGGAGTGCTGGGTTAGTGGGAAAAGCAACCAGAGTCCCCCGGGGACGACGCGGTTCTCACGCAGACACTTCAGTCCCTTCTCACCTGTCATCCCGGCCGAGGACTTCAGTCCGACCGAGGGATCTGCGGTTCGAGCCGCGGAGCGGCGACAGGTTTCTCACGCACACTACCGAAGTCGTGCCGATAAGTCGGCCTTGCTTAAAGTGCACACTTCCGTCCTGGGCATGGACCCGGGCCCGCCTCAGTCTGACTCGTGGAGAGGCGCAGGTACCCGACCGTCCTTGCAGGGCTCCGAGACTCTTACATCCGGCTCGACCGACATGCCAGGCCGCAGCAGGGCGTCTTTGTTGAAGTCCGGCTTGTCGTGCCCGTCGAAGTCGACTCGCACCGGGATACGCTGCACCACCTTCACATAATTGCCGGTGGCGTTCTCTGGCGGAAGTAAGCTGTACTTTGCGCCGGTTGCTCCTCCGATGTTGGTCACGTGACCATCCCACTTCCGTCCGCCGTAGGTATCGACCTTGATCTTCACCGGCTGTCCCGGACACATGTGGCCGAGCTGGGTCTCTTTGAAGTTAGCCGTGACCCAGACATCGTTCAGAGGAACGATGGCCAGCATGTCCTGGCCGATGGCGACGTTCGATCCCACCTGCACCGATCGCTTGCCCACGATTCCGTCGACCGGCGCGGTGATGGTGGTATAGGAAAGATTCAGCTGCGCCTGATCCAGCGCTGCCTTGTATCGCAGCACCTGGGCGTCGGCAGACTGCGATTTGGCTTGGGTCGCGGCTACCGTATTGGGTGTAGCCTGAGCGTTCTTTATCTCGGCATTGGCCTGTTCAATCCGCGACTGCGCCTGTTTTACCTGGGCGTTCGCCGCCAACAAGTCGGCCTTTCTGGCATCGACAGTAGCGTTGGCAGCCGCGGCTGCCGCGATTGCTGCATCGAACTGCTGCTGTGAAATCTCACGTTTGCCGAGAAGCTGCTGGTAGCGCTCCACATCCTTGTTCAGCTTCACCGCGTTCGCTTCGGCTTCGGTAATCTGCGATTGCGCTGCCTCGGCTTGTTTCTGCGCCGCGGCTACACCGGCTTGCGCGGAAGACATGTCGGCGCTGGCCGAACGGATCTGGCTGAACGAGCCCACGCTGGACACCGGCACTCCATATTTCGCGGCCTCGGCTTGTGCCTGGTAGTCCTGATAGTCGGCGCGCGCGCGTTCCAAAGCGACGGTGTAGTCGGTGGGATCGATGACCACCAGCACATCGCCCTTGCGAACGATCTGGCCGTCGTCGAAGTTCACCTTAACGACATATCCGCTGACCCGCGCGCTGATGGGATAGATGTGGCCATCGACCTCGGCGTCATCGGTGTCTTCCCACTGGCGGCTCTCCCACCAGAACCAGCCCACCAGGATGATGGCCACAATCGCCACTAGAAAGACGATCGGCTTGGCCGCCGGATGCTTTTGAAAAAACCCGCGCCGGTCTTCGTCCGGATGACGCACTTCCGGGTCTTCGTGGTGCTCCTGGCGATTATCCTGCGGCGGCTCAGACCGCTCGATCTCGTTTGGCTCAGTTGTGGTCGGACTCATGTGTTCTCCGCCTGTTTCTTCAGACTCGCGATGACCCGTACTGCGCGCTTATTTCCCTGCCGGACCGCCATGCATCTCGCCCAGTGTTCCCGCCGCGCTCGGCGCGGGATTAGGCGTAAGCGTAGGCGCAGGCGTCGGCGTTGCCGGATTGCCCTGCGGCGTTCCGGTTCCCGGAGTTGCCGGATTGTTCGGCGGTGTTCCGTTACCCGGATTCGCCGGGAGCACGTTTCCCGGCTGCGACAGATACTGCTTGACCGCCTGCTCAGCATTCCCGATCGCCCGTGCCAGCAGCACCTTCGCGATGTTATGCGCGTACAGGCTCGTAATGTACTGCTCATTAGCCGAGGCCAGCTGCTGCTGCGCCTGAATCACTTCCACGTTGTTGGTTACGCCGGCGGCGAAGCGGTCCTGTGATTGCTCCAAGGTCTGCTGCGCGTAGTCGAGCCCGGTCTTCGCCACTTCAACCTGTTTCCCAGCAGCCTTGATGTCGAGCAGCGCGTCCTCGATATCCTGTTCAATGGCCGCGCGAAGGTTATCGACCTGCGCCTGGCGCTGCTTGACGATCGCTTCATCCTGCTGGATGTCGGCTTCCACCCGGCCGCCCTGAAAGATCGGGATGTTGAGCGTCGCTGCTGCACTCCAGTTCGGCGCCAGCGAATCGGGAGTGAATCCCAGCACTCCATAGTTTGCCATGAGTCCGATGGACGGCAGCCGCTGTTGCCACGCCCCTTCCCTCGTATATTGCGCCGCCCGCAGAGACGCCATTGCCGCCTTGTAATCCGGACGCGTCTGCAACGCGCGCTGGTAGGCGTTCTCCAGTTCCTCTTCCGGCAGCGGCTCATATGGAACGCGGTTCACCAGCCGGAACTTTTGCGTCACCGGCAATCCAATGACGCGTGCCAGCGCGATGCGCTGCTTTTCCAGATCGTTTTGCGCCTGGATCAGGATCGACTGCTGGGTCTGCAATTGCACTCGCGCCCGCAGCGTGTCGATCTGTGGCGCAAGACCTGCGTTTTCCTGATCGACGGCTAGTTGATACAGCGCCTGCGCTGCGTCGAGTTCGGCCTGGGCGGCGGTTACTCGCGATTCGTTGGCAATCGTAAGCAGGTAATTTGCCCCAACCGCCAGAACCACTGTGTCGCGCGCGTCGCGATAACTGAACTGCGCCGCCTTCACATTCTGCGAGGCGGCGTGAAGATTATTGAAATATTGCAGGTTCAGCGGCGTCCACGTACCGGTGGCTTGTAACTCGGTTATACCGAATGGTCCGACGGAGCTGGGAAAGCCCGGGAAGTCGAAACCGAAGGCTTTCAGATTGAGGCGCTCCGCCTCTTCCGAGAACGCGCCGTTCACCACCGGCATGAGCTCGGCCAGCGAGCGCAGCCGCGCCGCTCGGGTCTGGTCGGTAGCGCGATCGCTCAGGTAAAGTCCAAGATTGTATTTCAGGCCGCGGTCCAGCGCGTCTTCCACGGTGAGATCGATAACCTCCGGCGTAGCCTTGCCCTGAGGAATCGACCCGCTGAACGTATCCTGCGATCGCTGGATAACCTGTTCGGCGGAAGGCAGTGGACTCAGACCAGGAGTCTCCTGCGCCAGCAGCGTGCCCCCGCCCAGCAGCAACACAGCGCCGAAGCATAGGTAACTCAATCGCAATGTATGCCGCCTAAGAATGCTGCCGGTCTTTTCCATGTTGCATCCGCGACATACATGCATGTATGAAATAGTAACAATAATTGAGCTCTTTTAGATGTGCGCGACGGCACACGCGTTGCGCTAAATTGCATCCAAGTACCGCGTCCATCGCTATTCGGCATGAAGTCGCCCTCCCCCAAACCGCGCCGCCAGGAACGAGCGGAGGCGACTCGCAGCCGGCTGATCCACGCCGCCGAAAAGATCTTCGCACGGGATGGCTTCGAGGCGGCAAAACTCGAGGAGATCGCGGCTGAGGCGGGCTATACTCGCGGCGCCTTCTACGCCAACTTCAAGAGCAAGGAAGATCTTTTTCTCGCGCTGCTCGAGGGCGAAATCTCCCGCCGCATTGGCACCGTCGAACGGCTGATGAAAAGCGTGGGCAATCCCGCGGACAAGCTCACCGTCTTTCGCGAGTTCTTCTTAACCATCTCCC
Source organism: uncultured Acidobacteriaceae bacterium (assembly GCA_963805985.1). GTDB lineage: Bacteria > Acidobacteriota > Terriglobia > Terriglobales > Acidobacteriaceae > Bog-257. The sequence goes on from CAWDWG010000001.1 coordinate 479,876, forward strand.
AGGACCGGCGCTGGAGCCTGCTTTCGCTCGAGTTCAAGCTGTTCGCGGTTCGCCATCCCGAGGTGAAAGCCCGGCTGGCAGCGATGAACCGCCGGCTGATCAAGCCGCGCATCGGCATCCTTCAGGACATCATGCAGTCGTCGGGGCGCAACTTGCCGGCCTCGCCCGGCGCCGTCGCCATATCGCTTTCCGCCGCAACCAATGCTCTGGCTTTGGAGCACATGCTCGACCGCAGCATCATGCCGGAATCTGAATTGAAGACCCTGCTGGCAAATTATTTCGACAGCCTCACCAGCGGGCGCGTTCGCACAGCAGCGCGCAACGGAAAAAAATCATCGCAGTCCTAGCTATTTACCAGCCCTACTTCGCTGGTTGACGGGCGCCCCATCAGATCGCGGATCGCGGCTTCCACACTCTTGCCTTGCTGCAGAATGGCGTGCATCTGTTCGGTGATCGGCATCTCTACGCCAGCCTTGTGCGCCAGACCCACGGCGGCGTTGGTGGTGAGGACGCCTTCCGCGACCATGCCGTGCATGCCGGCGATGATGTCGGCCAGTTTGCTGCCGCGTCCCAGCTCGACGCCCACCGCTCGATTGCGCGACAAGCCGCCGGTGCAAGTCAGTACCAGATCGCCGAGTCCTGCCAAACCGGCCATGGTACTGGTTTTCCCGCCGCATGCGACGACCAGCCGCGTCATCTCAGCCAGCCCGCGGGTGATCAGCGCGGCCACAGTGTTGTGCCCCAGGTCGAGACCGGAAAGGACGCCGGCGGCAATCGCGATGATGTTCTTCAGCGACCCTCCAAGCTCCACGCCGACTACATCGTCATTGGTGTAGACACGAAATCGCGGATCGCTGAATTCCCGTTGCACCGTCACAGCCACATCCTTGTCGGTCGAGGCCACGGCGACCGCAGTCGGATCGCCCTTAGCAACTTCCTTGGCAAAGCTCGGCCCACTCAGCGCCGCGATGCGAGGACGGAATCCGCCGCTGTTGCCGACAACCTCGGCGATCACCTCAGTCATGCGCAGGAGCGAATCGTTTTCGATGCCTTTGGTAGCGCTGACGAACAACATGTCTGGACGCAGGTGCGGCTGCATCGTCTGAAACAGGCGACGAGTGTGGTGTGAGGGCATCACGCTGACAACGACCTCCGCTCCGCGCAACGCCTCTTCAACGCTATTGGTACAGCGGACCGTCTCCGGCACGAGTTGCCCTGGCAGAAATAACTGATTGATGCGGGTCGCAGCGATGCTGTCGCGGACCTCGACTTCGTGCGCCCACAGCCGCACCGCATGAGTTTTCTTGCGGCCGAGGACGACGGAGATCGCCGTGCCCCACGCACCCGCGCCGATGACCGCGATCTCACTCATAAGCAGTTCTCAGCGAAACCGGTTTTCCGTTCCTGCCAGCAGGCGGCGGATGTTGTCTTTGTGTCGAATGATGACGAGCAGCGACGAAACGCCAGCGAGAAGCGCAACTATTATGTTTGTTCGTGCAGGCGGTGCGGTCAGATAAAACAGAACGGGAAAGCAGATGGCGGCCACAATACTCCCAAGCGAAACATAACGAGTGAGCGCGACTACGAGCGCGAACGCAATCAGCGCAAACAACATCGCGCGGGGTGCCAAAGCGGTGAAGGCGCCAGCTGCAGTGGCAACTCCCTTGCCGCCTTTAAAGCGCAGCCAGACAGGGTACATGTGGCCGACAATCGCAGTAAGGCCCGCCAGCGTCATCACAACATCCACGAGCTCGCCGACCATCGGAATGACGGACGGCTGGGCAGACTGCACGATGAGCATGTGGGCTATCCAAACTGCCGCGTAGCCTTTCAGTGCATCGAGAAAGAGCGTCGCGATCGCGAGGCCCTTGGATCCGGTTCGCGCGACGTTGGTCGCTCCGATGTTGCCGCTGCCCGTCTTGCGCACGTCCAGGCCGCGAAACATCCACACCAGGAGATAACCGAAGGGAATCGAACCCAGCAGATAGGAGACAACGACGATGATGAGGACGAGTTTAGTCAAGCTTTGGAGCGCGAGTTTCTTCCAAAGAATACTGCGATAGCTTCGTATACTGCGCGCCCTGGGGCGACAGCTTGCTCTCGTAAAGACAGAACTCGCGTGCCGTCATTGTACCGAAGTCGAGATGGTGCAGGCCTTCGACTTTCACGCGCACAGCGAGCAGTCCCGGTGCAGATTGATCTCCACGGCGCGAGTTCGGTCGTCCGCTGCCACGCCGCGCTAATGTGAGATGTGGTTTGTAGGGACCTGCGCCGCGCTCGAATCCCAGCGGCTCGAGCGCTGCAGCGATGGAGTTGGCTAGTTGCTGGAGATTTTCGTCGGACTCGATGCCGACCCAGAAGACGCGCGGGGACTTCGGATTAGGAAAGAAACCCGCGCCGCTAAAGGTCAGAGGTACTTGTGCAGCCTTGATCGGCTCCAGCGCTTGGCGAATGTCATCGAGCTTGTCCGTTTCGCCGAGGAACTGGAGCGTGATGTGAAATGTCTCGGGCCCAACCCAGCGGACGTCAGGAGCGAGCGAGCGCATCTGATCGCGGAATTCTGCGATGCGGCGGCGGATGTCAGGATCGATGTCGAGGGCGATGAAAAGTCGCATGAGCAACACGTACCGATAACAGACCCTGCAACCGCAGATGCGGGATACTCGCTAAACGTCGCCGCGAGTCAGAGAGTTGTCATCACGAGCGAAGCGAGGGATCTGCTGTCCTGCTTCGGGTAGAAAAGCAGATCCCTCGTCGGCCTGAAGGCCTCCTCGGGATGACAAGGATAAAAGGGCTCGGACGCTGGCCTAAAAGGCCAGCTCTACCCGAATTGCTAGTTACTAGTTACTGGCTGCTTCTTCCTCACATCAGCATTCTTCGCACCATATCGAGCGCGAGCTGGCTGGTCCAGCGGCGGACGCGTTCGCGGTCGCCGAAGAAACGGCGCTGCACCACGTCATGCTTGTGGCCGTTGGTGACCGCGACATAGACCAGCCCGACAGGCTTCTCTTCCGTGCCGCCGCCGGGACCGGCGATTCCGGTGACACCTACGCCGATGTCGGCGTTGCAGAGCTCGCGAATATTTTCCGCCAGCGCCACAGCGACTTCTTTGCTAACCGCGCCGTGAGCCTCGATCATCAGCGGGGGAATGTCGGCGAAGAGCGTCTTGAGTTCGTTGGAGTACACCACGGCGCCGCCGAGAAACGACCGCGAGCTACCGGCCACTGCTGTAATGCGCTCAGCGATCATGCCGCCAGTACACGACTCGGCCACGGCGAGCTTCATATTTCGCATCTGCAGGTAGTAGCTGACGATTTCCTCCAGCGACTCGCCTTGCGCGGAAAAAACAGCGTCTTCGAATTCGTCCTCCAGCTCGCCGGCGAGGCGATCGACGGCGGCCTGCGCCACGTCCTTCGTGGGCGCGGTCGCGCGCAGATGAAATTCCACCTGGCCCTGCCCGGCCAGCACCGTAGTCTCGATTTGGGGATGCTTCTTGTAGATGGGAGCGGCGCGCAGATCGACGGCCGACTCGCCCATCATCGCGACCTTCAAGACGCGGCTGGCAATCGCAGCCGGCGGCACCTTTTCGCGCAAACGTGGCGCGCATTCGGACTCCCACATCGCCTGCACTTCGTGCGGGGGCCCGGGAATCAGCGCTATGATTCGCGGCTTGCCATCGACAACGGTTTCGAGCCACTGTCCCGGTGCGGTTCCTTTTGCATTTGGCAGCACACTCGCGCCCTGCAGAATGTCGGCCTGCTGCGAATTGTTTTCCGGCATCTGGATGCGGCGCTCGGCAAAGCGCTTGTACATTTCGGCGACGAGATTGTGGTCGCGCTTCAACTCAATGCCGAGCGCAGCGGCGACGGCTTCGCGCGTCAGGTCGTCCTGCGTGGGCCCGAGGCCGCCCATGAAGATTGCAATGTCGGCACGGTGGATTGCAGTGCGCGCGGCCGAGGTGAGGTGCTCCAGGTTGTCACCCACGATGGTCTTGAAGGCGACGCTGATGCCTAATTCGTTGAGGCGCGCGGTGAGGTAAAGCGAATTGGTGTCCTGACGGTAAGGAGTGAGCATCTCCGAACCGGCCGCGATGATCTCCGCAATCACGAATTCAGGATAGCAAAAGCGGCACTTAGCAATTAGCCGTTAGCAATTAGCTCTGACGAATGGCAATTTGTGAAGGGCGCGTCCTGAGTGCAGAGGTTTCGTCGGCGCGACGGAGTGAGTCGCAAAAGCTAAGTGCCAAGTGCTAATTGCTAAGTGCTGCTTCAGTTCAGCGGCAGCAGCGAGCGCCCTTCGATGTCCCAGGATAAGTAGTGCACCCCGCTGGTGGTGGCGAGAACAGCCGAGCGGCCGGGAGCGAAGGCGAGTCCCACGAGGTTGTGGCCGGAGACGGCCAGCGATACTTTGCGATCGGGAGTGATCTTCACGACGCCGCGCCGGCCGCCATGCGAGGCGACAACATAAAGATTGTCGTCAACGTCCACGGCAATTCCCTGCGGACGCCCCAGGCCGCGATAGAACTCGCTGACCTCGCCATGCGGGCTAATTTGATGAACCGCGTCGAAGCTGGACGTGGTCGGACCGGTGACGTAGAGATTGCCATTGTTTCCGAAGGCGAGATGATAGGCGGAGATACTGGGCTCGATGGTCGCGAAGACGAAGATCTGGCGGTCGCGGCCGATCTTGAAGATGGTACCGCTGCGGTCGCCAACGTAAAGATTGCCGTCGCGATCGAAAGCGATGCCCGTAGCCACGCCCATGCCCTCGGCGTAGGAAGTCATGGTGCCGTTTTGCGCGACGCGATACACCGTGCCGTCATAGCGCGAGGAAACGTACAGGCCGCCGGCGCGATCAAGGGCAAGGCCGGTAGCGTTCATCATCTCGTGCAGGAACGGCTTGACAGTGTAATTGTTATCGATGCGGTAGATGGCGATGGGAACCTTTTGGCCACGCGATCCAGAGAAAGTGACGTAGATGTTGCCTTGGGCGTCGATCGCGGGATTGGACACCGGATGAAGATTCTCGGCGATCGGCACGGCAACGCGAACCTGGCTGGGATTGCTGCGGGAACCATTGCTGGAGACGACGACTTCGCCGGAGGCCGCACCATCTGGCACGCGTGCGACGATGAACTGCTCGGAGCTGATGATCACCGGGCCGTCAACCTCGCCAAAGCTGACGTGCGGCCGGCGCAGTTGATGCGGGCCGAGACCGCTGCCGACGATGCGAATCTCGCCGCCGGGCAGAGCGCAGGCGGGATCGATCGCATCGATGTGCGGCTTGCCATTCACGTTCTTGGTTCCCGTCTTCATGAGCCCCGTTTGTCAGTTGTCGGTTGTCCGTTGTCGGTTCGAGTCGGTTGTAAAGACGTGCAGCCTTCACTTGCGGCGGTAGCGTTTCGCTGCTGACAACCGACAACTGACAACCGACAACGTTTTACCGTCCCATCCCGAAGTGCACCAGCAGTTGCAAAACAATCAGCGCGTAAACGCCTGCGCCCAAGTCATCGACTACGATTCCAGTTCCGCCCGGCAGCTTCTCCAGGCTGCGGACCGGAGGCGGCTTGGTGATGTCGAAGCCACGAAAAAGTATAAAGCCCGCGAGCAGCGCTTGCCACACGATGGGACACGCGATCAGCGTCACCAGTTGCCCGGCAACTTCGTCGATAACGACATGCGAGGGATCGTGCTTGCCGCAACCGCGCTCTTCCAGTGTAGCCGCGGGAATGCCGATGGCCACGACGACAGCGATCAGTGCCAGAATCACGGGAATCCGCGCCGAGGGTGGAAGGTGCGAGGCCAGCAGCCACCAGAGCAACACCGTGGCCAGCGATCCCCAACTGCCGGGCGCGGGCTTCAGGCGTCCGGTGCCGAAAAAGGTGGCGACCAAAGTGGCCCAGACCGGCGCGCGGGCTGGCGAGGGCTCAGTTTGGTTTTTTTCCATGCTCCTCAGAATAGCTGGAATCGTCGCTCTCCGGATCGAAGGGCGTCGAAATGACATAGCCGCCGCTCGCCCACTTGCCCAGATCGATGACGCGGCAGCGCTCACTGCAGAAGGGAAACTCCGGCTCGGAGCGCAGTACGATCTTGCGGCAAATGGGACAGCGGAGGCTGAGGGAGCGTTTCTTCATGAGGCAGTTGTCGGCTGTCAGTTGTCAGTTAGTGACTGATTGAAATCCTACGACACCCACGAGCTTTGCGGCTTTACCGACAACTGCCTTTTTATAGGATTCTCGCCACCAGATCGTAATCGTGCGCTTCCGTAATCTCGCAGCGGTGGAACTCGCCTTCGCGAGCTTCGTGATCGCCGAAATCGTTGACGTACACGGTGCCGTCGATCTCGGGAGCGTGCATCGCAGTGCGGCCTTCCCATAACAAATCGGTTTCGGCCGAGGGGCCTTCCAGCAGCAGATCGAATTGTCGACCAATCAGCGCGTGCCTTTTCTTGCGACTGATCTGTTTCTGGATCGACATCAGCTTCTTGCGGCGGCGCTCGATTTCTTTCGCCGGAACCTTGTCTTCCAGTGCAAAAGCCTTCGCGCCCTCTTCGTCGGAATACCCGAAGACCCCGAGCCAATCGAATTGTGCCTCGCGCACGAACTGGCAGAGTTGTTCGAAGTCGTGCTCGGTCTCGCCAGGAAATCCCACGATGAAGGACGTGCGTAGTGTGAGGTCGGGGATTTCACGGCGCATCTTTTCGATCGAACGCAAGAAGATATCTGCTCCGGCGCCGCGCTTCATGCGCTTCAGCACATTCGGCGACGCGTGTTGCAGCGGGACATCAATGTACGAGCAAATCTTTTCGTGCGCCGCGATCGTCTCCAGCAGCTTGCCGGTGATCTTGTTGGGATAGGCGTACAGGAAGCGAATCCAGCGCAGCTCTTCGATTTGCGCCAAGCGCTCCAACAGAAGCGGCAGACCATCCTTCAGGTCGAGATCCTCGCCGTAGCAGGTGGTGTCCTGTCCGATGAGCGTGATCTCTCGCACACCCCGCTGCGCCAGATGCTGCGCCTCTGTGATGACCGATTCAAAGCGGCGCGAGCGGAACTTCCCGCGCAGCTGCGGAATGATGCAGAAGGAGCAGGGATGATCGCAGCCTTCGGCAATCTTGATGTACGCGGAACACTTGGGCGTCGCCAGCAGACGCGGCGTGTTCTCGTCGTAAAGATAGTTGGGCAGGTCGGCGATGGCGCCATCCCAGCCCTCTTTCGAGAAGCGGCCTGCGGCTTCGCGCGCATCGCCCTCCGGCCGCGCCTTCAGGATTACGAACGGGGAATCACTCGATCCCAGGTTATCGCCCAAAAGATGGGCGCGAACCTGGGGCACGATCCCGGCAGCGCTCAGGATCTGCTCCAACTCACCCGTACCGACCACCGCGTCGACTTCAGGAATATTCTTCTGGATCTCGTTGCGATAGCGCTCGACCAAACAGCCGGCAACGATGAGCTTTTGCGCGCGGCCGGCAACTTTGTGCTGCGCCATCTCCAGGATCGTGTCCACCGATTCCTGTTTGGCCGTGTCGATAAACGAGCAGGTGTTGACCACAATGATGTCGGCGTCTTCGGCGCGGGGCGTGATCTGGGCGCCGCCTGCTGCGAGCAGACCCATCATGACCTCGCTGTCCACCAGATTCTTGGGGCAGCCAAGGCTCACAAATCCTATTTTCTTGGGGACTGTGGTCGCCGGGCTGTCGTCCAGCACGGCCACAGAATCGGTTTTTACGGGCATGTAATCTCTTTATTTTATCATCAGGTTCTGCGCTTCAGCCGAGGGAACGCCAGATCGCGCCGTCCAAGCCCTTCGCCCAAGAGTGCTACTTCAGAGCCATTGACATCTTGCACGTATGTGCGTATTTATGAATGGCGCGATTGTGACGTTAGTGGCCCAGAGGTTGCGCAGCATTTAAAAAATGGGGCTACTCCTAGGAGATCAACTGAATGAAACAGGGAGAGCCACGGGTAAGGTTTTATTTTGCTACAGGTGTAATTGGCGCCAAATGTGAATCATGCGGGTGGGGTGCAAAGACCGGCTACGTGCCGGGCGAGACAGCCCACCAAACTGCTGCCAGGCTTTTCGGCAACCACGTTTGTCCTAACCGCTCGAGTAACGTAGAAGCGACTGTTGCTATCACATCCCCTCATAATTCGGACCGCCCCCTCCCTCCGGTGGGACCCAAGTTATGATTTCGTACGGGTCCATGATGTCGCAGGTTTTGCAGTGAACACAGTTTGATGGGTTGAGGTGGATCTCCAGGCCGCTAGGTGTGTCCTTGGCCTCGACCATCTCATACACGTTCGCCGGGCAGAAGTTCTTGCAGGGATTGCCGAACTCCGTCACGCAGCGCTCGTTGCAGATGGTGGTGTCGTGAATCACCAGATGCGCCGGCTGATCCTCTTCGTGCTTTGTCCCTGAGTGGTAGAGATCGGTGAGCTTATCGAAGGTAAGCTTGCCGGCAGATTTCGCTGGACCAATCAGCTGGCTGCGTGCACCGCCATCAGCGGGCAAACGATTTAGCCGCTTCATGCGATGGTGGCCCGGCTCATTGGTATAGCGTGCCCGCAGACCGCGCCCGCCGGTGAATTGCTGAATGCCGGCGTGCACCATTCCGGAATAAAAACCGTTCTCAAATCCCTGATGGAAGTTGCGCACCGGCCAGAGCTCGGTCTTGATCCAGCTCTTCTCGACCCGGGTCTGAAACGTCTCCAGCATGTGCAGCGAGAAGTCCTGCTTGGCCATGGCGTCGAAGGCGGTCTCCGCTGCCAGCATGCCGCTCTTGATGGCGAGGTGAATTCCCTTCAGCCGCTGCGAATTCAAGAAGCCGGCGGAGTCGCCGAGGATCATCCAGCCATCTCCGGCCAGCGGCGGAATACACCACCAGCCGCCGTACGGCAGCGACTTCGCGCCGTAGCGCACCATCTTGCCGCCCTCGAGCAGCTTGGCGACGAAGGGGTGCATTTTGAATTCCTGCAGAATGCGCTGCGGATCGATGCGCGGATCCTGGTAGTCCAGACCGGTGACGAAGCCGAGCGAGACGATGTTGTCTTTTGAGCCGTAGATCCAGGCGCCGCCGTACTCGGTCGGCGTCAGCGGGTAACCCATCGTATAAATGACATGACCGGGCGCCACGCGGCCTGGAGGCAATTCCCATAGCTCTTTGACGCCGACACCGTAGGTCTGAGGATTGCGATCACGATCCAGCTGGAAGCGGCCCAGAAGCTGTTTAGTCAGCGACCCGCGCGTGCCCTCGGCGAGGATGACTACTTTGGACTTGAGATCGTAGCCAGGCTCGAAGTTGGATTTCTGCTGGTTCGATTTATCGATACCTTTGTCATCGGTGCGAACGCCGGCAACGCGCCCGGAGTCGAAGAGCAATTCTGAACCGGCGAAACCGGTGAACACCGTGATCCCAGCCTCTTCCACCTTGCTGCCCAGCCATTTCACGAACTTGTTGATGGAAATGACGTAGTTGCCATGATCGCGCATGGGCGGAGGCGTAACCGGGAATTTGAACTTGCCGGTGCGCGTCAGGAAGTAAACGCCTTCACTTTTCACCGGCGCGTCGAGCGGCGCCTCTTTTTCGAAGTCGGGGAGCAGCTCGCGCATGGAGCGCGGATCGAGCAACGCGCCGGAGAGACAATGCGCGCCGATTTCGCGCGCTTTTTCCAGCAAGTAGATGTTTTCCTTGCTGAGCTGATGATCGGGATGTTTGGCGTTGTGTTCGTCGATGAGCTGCGAGAGCCGGAGGGCGCAGGCCATGCCGGCAGGCCCACCACCAACAATCACAACGTCAGCTTCCATTACGGGACGATCAATATTAGGGAGCGGCTTACGAAAGACGATCATTTGATAATTCCGGAGCCCAAGACTTGCATTCTTTGTTAATAAGTTTCCACGGAACTATGCCACATTGTCAGATATCGGAGACTGCGCAAACATTATGATGTACGCAACCAGGCGGGCGTAAGTTTCTTGCGCAGTTCAAAATCCTAAGACGCGGGAAGTGTACAGCTTTCTATGATGCAGTTGAAATCAGAATAACAGGTTCCGAAGATTGCAAGCGTAACCAGGCAAATGAAAAACCGCGTACGAAGGGATTGCGGCCGCGACTTCCTCGCGTCTAAGCACTCTTTGCCTTTTTCACTTCCTCAATCAGCGGTGGAACGATCTCGAACAGGTTGCCCACGACGGCGACATCGGCAATCTCAAAGATGGGCGCTTCCGAATCTTTGTTGATGGCGATGATGGTGCGCGCGCCTTTCATGCCGACGACGTGCTGGATTGCACCGCTGATGCCGAGGGCCAGATAAAGCTTGGGCGCCACGGTTTGCCCCGACGATCCGACCTGGCGATCCATGGGCAGCCAGCCGGAATCGCAGATGGGGCGCGAGGCTGCGATCTCGCCGCCCAGCGCGTCTGCCAGTTGCTTCGCGATCTCGATGTTCTTCTGCTCCTTGATGCCGCGGCCGACGGCGACGATGATCGCGGCCTGCGTCAAATCGACAGCCTGCTTGGCCTCTTTGAACGGAGCTTCCGGCTTGTTGCGGACCACGCTGTCGGCGACTTCGACGCTGACGGTTTCCACCGGCGCGGCGGCGTCGCCCTGCTGCACCTGATCTCCGCGGAAGGCGCCGTTCTGGAAGGTCGCGAAATAGGGAGCATCGCCTACGAACGAGACATCGGCGGCGAACTTGCCCTGAAACATCTGCCGGGTGAAGAGCAGCTTTCCGCCCTCGTACTTGTAGCCGGTGGCGTCGCTGATGAGCGAGCGGTTCAGCGTGGCAGCGAGCTTGGGCGCGAAGTCGCGTACCTGGTAAGTGTGCGGCATCAGCACCAGCTTCGGCTGTTTCTGCTCGACTAGCTGTTTGAGCGCGGCGACGAAGCCATCGGGAGTGTAGGGCTCGAGTTTCGCCGACTCGATGTCGTAGACCTTCGCGACCTTGTACTTTGCGATTTCGTTAGCGATATCGCCGACGCTGCTGCCGGCGACCGCGGCTTCCAGGGTCCAGCCGGTCTCAGCCGCCAGGGACTGCGCGCCGGTAAGGGTCTCCAGGGAAACGCGGTTTAACTTGCCTTCACGTTGTTCGACAACAACCAGGATCGTATCTGCCATATTTATCCGATTTTCTTACCAGTAAGATTTGAAATTACCGATTGCGGCGTCTGAAGATCACTCCCAGCAGGTTTAACATCAAGCCCGCGACGCCCAGACAGCCGGCAATCCATGCGAATCGTGTCTCACCCAGCTTTCTTGCGGCCGGGTGAAAGAACATCACCAGAAATGCGAACAGCATCATCAGCCAGCCAATCACCATGATGGCTGAGCTGTTTTCACGCTTCTCTTCCGTCGATGACATCGCCGCCTCCTTCTGCGACTTGCCACCCCCTGCTACCCAAACTTTGCGCGCAGCCATCAGGCTACATGCTGGTCCTCGGCGTCGTCCTGCCGTTGCTGCGCCAGCGTGTGCTCCCGTTCATGGCGGCCGAGCCGGGTAGCGCCGATCGCCCGGCGGTAGCGCGTTCCCATAATCACCAGCACCAGCCCCAGCACGCCTTCAATGCCAAGCCATATCGGCCAGAACATTGATCCGTTGCGCAGACTGATGAAGAAGTAAACGCCGAGCACCGCATCCATCCACAGAAGAATCCAGCCCAGCGTAAGCAATATCGAGCCCAAGCGGCGGTTCTCGATGGTGTTGTCAATGGCGGCCTGATCGCGATCGAATCCTGGCATAACGAGCAGAGCTCCTTTCGGAAATATGGGCCCACCCGGGTTAGATGCCGAACCAGCACTTAGCACTTAGCCGTTAGCACTTAGCCAAAGCTTGCCGCCGAAAGCGTTGATGACGATTTACGTTTTCCACCAGCGGCCAACGAGGGGGCGGCAGCTAAGTGCTAAATGCTAACGGCTGCTTATATCACCCTCATCTCGTTCCGCAATTTCTCGACCAGCTTCTTCGCGATTTCCGCCGGAGGTCCTTCCAGCACTTCCGTCTTCTTCGTCTTCTGCGGAATGTACAGCTTCTCGATCTTCTGCAGATTCTCGCCCAGCGCGGACTTGACCTCGTCGAAGCTCAGCTTCTTCAGCGGCTTGTTCTTGGCCTGCTTGATGCCGATCAGCGTCGCGTAGCGCAGCTTGTTGATGCCGGACTGGATGGTCAGCACCGCCGGCAGCGGCATGTCGACAAACTGGAAGAATCCGGCTTCGAGCTCGCGCTTCACGCGAATGCCGGCATCGGGCTTCTCGATCTGCATGATGATGGTGGCGTGAGGCCAGCCCAGCAACTCAGCCAGGATGACGCCGGTCTGGGCAAAGCCGTAGTCGTCCGACTGCAGGCCGGTGAAAACCAGGTCGAAGGTCTCGTCCTTAATCGCCGCCGCGAACGCTTTGGCGGTGTTGAAGGCATCGAGGCTAACGAATCCGTCGCCTTCGAGATGGATGGCGCGGTCGGCGCCCTTGGCCAGCGCCTCGCGGAGAACCTGCTGCGCGCGCGCCGGTCCGCTGGTGATGACCACGACCTCGCCGCCGTGCTTTTCCTTCTGGCGCAACGCCTCTTCCAGCGCGTAGGCGTCGGGCTCATTCACTTCATAGGAAACGTCGTCGCGAATCCACGTGCCGCTCTCATTCAGCTTGAGCGGCGCGTCCTTCTGCGGGACTTGCTTCATGCAGACCAGGACCTTCACCGGGGCTCCTTGGATTGAAAAATCGCGAGTATGAGTGCCGCGAAAACTCCAAAGTATAAATGAGCGGCGGGGGGTTGGGAAACGGCACGCGCGCCGATTCCCGAAGCGGAACGAGCAAATCCCAATTTTTCCCAAATGCGACCTGGCTCACTGACAAATGTTCGTCGTACGTTCAACGTTGCCTTACATTCACGCTTTGACCTGGAGGTTAGTGATGAGTATTCCTCTCAGGGCCCTCCTGCTTGCGACAGTTCTGGGAATTGCTGCGAGCGCACAAGGTCAGGTCGACATCGTCAACTTCGATTTTGGCGCCGTCCGCATCGTTTGCCAGTCGGGCTACAGCTATCAATGGCCCAACCCGAGCTGCCGGACTTGGTATCAGACCCAGAACTTCAATTCCGCTCCCGGCTTTGGCTGGACTTTGAGTCTCACCGGCAGCGTCTTCTATGGACTGGCTGGATTGACAGGGCCGAACACTGCGTTTGGGCCACCGTCGTTCGAAGGGTTGCCTTTCGACCAGGCAGTCTTTCTCCAGGGCGGCGGAGCGTTTATCCAACAGGCAATCCCCGGCTTCACCGCCGGAGACTACACGCTCAGCTTCTATCTGGGCTCGCGCTGCGGCCTCTCCGGTGCGCAGACGGTGCAGGCGTTAGTCGATGGCCGGGTCATCGGCACGTGGCCGCTGTCCGACTGCACACCCTTTACGCTTCAAACCGCGAACTTCACCATCGCCACAAATGGCACTCACACTCTCAAGTTTCTAGGAACAACGCTGGGTGATCACACAGCGTTTCTCTCCTACGTAGTCATCACTCCCGCGCCACACCGTTACCGCTAATTCGCATTGGAGGTTCGTTATGTCTCCCGTCTCAAGGGTAATGCTTCTCTCCATTCTGCTGATTCCCGCAGTTGCGGCGAGTCAGGTCAACATCGTCAACTTCGATTTCGGCGCCGTGCGCATCTCCTGTGGCAACGACTACGCCTACCAGGGCGCCGTAATCAGCTGTCCATACGGCTACAACACCCAGGACTTTGACCAGAGCGCGGGCTTCGGATGGATCCTGGGCCAAGTCGCGGCTCGCCAGCTGGCCCCTACTTCTCTGGAGGGCGGCTCCGGGCTCACCGGCCCGAACACGATCTTCTTCCCGCCATCCTTCAGTGGATTGCCTTTTAACCAGGCCGTTTTCCTTCAGGACCGCGGCGGGTTTGTCTGGCAGACCGTCAACTTTGCGGCGGGATCGTATACGCTCAGCTTTTACTTGGGATCACGATGTGAGTATGACGGTAATCAGACCGTCGAGGCACTAATTGACGGCCAGGTGGTCGGAACCTGGGCGCTTTCCAGTTGTACGCCGTTCAATCTGGAGACGGCGTCGTTCACGGTTCGCAACGGAGGCAATCACACCGTGGAGTTCCTCGGAATGAATTCCGGCGATCACACGGCGTTTCTGTCGTACGTCACGATCACTCCGACCGCGCGCCGGTGAGCTGCGCTGCTTCGTCTGCCTGTCTGCGGGCTGGCGTTTCTACCGAGTAGATGGTCAGCCCGCTGAGCATCTTGGGATAGAAGTCGGTCGACTTCTGCGGCATGACTTCGCCGGCGAAGGCGATGTCGCGCATCTGCTCAATGCGCACCGGGTTCATCAGGAAGGTCACTTGTGCCGCTCCCGTCTTCACTTCCTCGATCGCTTCACCGGCATCGCGAATGTACTTCAGATATTTCTGCGCGCGGATGTCTTCCTCCGACATCCCAAGAGTTTCTTCCAGAATGAGCTTGTGCAGCTGCACCACGTCGAGGCCGCGCTGCGCCAGCGATAGGTCTTTGAGCTTTGCCGGCTGCACATCTTTGCGCGCCCGCAGCAGAAACGCGCTATGGGCGGTCACTGCCAGCAGCGCCGTGCCGTCTTTACCGGCGTCGCGCAGCTGTTGCACCGCGGCGGCCACGTCCGACACCTCGCCGATGTCTTTCACCTCGAAGTATTCGCGCAGCTCGGCAACCATCTCGAAGATGGTGAAATTCTCCAGGCCAAAGACCACGCGGTGTGTCGGCAGGATCACCAGGCCCGGCGCATCCATGTTCACGAAGGTAATGACGACGCGCTCGTACGGCGCTTCGGCGTCGCCCTTTACCTGCTCCCGCATCTGGTTGCGATAGTTCAGCGCGGTTTCGTAACGATGATGGCCGTCGGCGATGATCAGCTTTTTGTCGGCCATCTTCGCCTTGGCTGCGGCAACCGTCGCCGGGTCGGAGACCTTCCACAGCTGGTGCAGCACGCCGTATTCGTCGCGCAGTTCGATGGCCGGTGGCGTGGCCTGCTTCAGCAGCTTGGCGATCTCGTCCGCCGGATCGCTGTAGAGCATGAAGATCTGCTCGCAGTGCGCCTGCGTGGTCTGCAACAGGTTCAGGCGATCAGCTTTGGGCTTGCTCAGCGTCTGCTCGTGCCGATAGACGACCTTGCGATCGTAATCTTCCACCCGTCCCAGCGCGATGAAGCCGCGCCGCTCGATCTCGGCTCCGCCGGAATCGCCGGGAACTTTGAACCTCTGCACATAGACATAAAGACTGGGCTCGGCATCGCGCTTCAGGATGCCCTCCGCCTGCCACTGGCGCAAGCAGGCCGCGGCCCGCGTGTAGACGTTCTCGATGCCGTCATCGTTCGATTGCGGTTTGCCCAGGATGATCCGCACCAGGTTGTAAGGACTGTCCGGCGTAGTACGGCGTCCTGCATCGCGGGCGTGATCTTGTCGTACGGCTGAGTCATCACCTCGGCCGCCTTTACTTTGGAAAGGTCGTAGCGAAGAGCACGAAAAGGAAGTATGTCTGCCATATTAAAGTCCTGCTCCCGAGGCAGGATTCGTTTTCACCACGGAAGCACGGAAAACACGGAATAATCAATATCCGAAAATTTCCGTGCTCTCCGTGTTTCCGTGGTGAAATCAGAGCCTCGGGAAGCCTGATTGTAGCAACGGCCAAAAGAAAACCAGAATGACGCGAATCACATCCATAGGTTCAGCAGATTCGGGTCCGCCAAGGCGGAGCGCCGTTGTCCTATTCGGCCGCCGCCCCATGTGATAACATCAGCGCAATCAGGGGTTCCCTATGGCCCGCCTCAGCAGTACGGCATTCGGGTCAAGCAGCTCGACGATCCAGCTTCGCTCTTCCAGTCATGCGGCGGGACATTTTCCCGGCCCGCTCGTCCAAGTAACCGTGCGCGCCTGCAAGACATTGCTCTTCGTGCTTGGCGTATGTCTGATCGCCAGCTGGGCGGTTGTTGCTGCCTGCGCGCAGGACGAAGTGCACGTCACGCCGCGCGAGACCAAGAAAGCCGACGCCGCGCCTGCCCCCGACTTTCCGCCCGGGGTCGATCCCTCGCTCCGCACCCACACCAAACCTGTAACGAAAGATGTGGACCTGGTGCTGGTTCCGGTGACGGTCACCGATCCTATGAATCGCCTGGTCACGGGGCTGGAGAAGGAAAACTTCCTGCTCACCGACGGCGGCCAGCAGCAGGTGATCCGGCATTTTTCCAGCGAAGACGCGCCGATCTCGCTGGGCGTCATCTTTGACGTCAGCGGCTCCATGGCCGACAAGATCGACAAGTCGCGCCAGGCCGTCGTGGAGTTCTTCCGCACCGCCAATCCGCAGGACGAGTTCTTCCTGATCACGTTCTCCGAAAAGCCCGAAGTGCTGGTCGACTTCACCTCCTCGATCGAAGACATCCAGAGCAAGCTGGTCTACGCGATGCCCAAAGGGCGGACGGCGCTGCTGGATGCCATTTACCTGGGCATGGATCGCATGCGCAAGGCGCACTACGAGCGCAAAGCGCTGCTCATCATCTCCGATGGCGGCGACAATCACAGCCGCTACACCGAAGGCGAAATCAAATCGATGGTGCGCGAGGCCGACGTCCAGATTTATGGGATTGGCCTGTTCGACCAGAACTTCAAGAGCGCCGAGGAGCGGGAAGGCCCGGCGCTGCTCGAGGATGTCACGGAAGTGACTGGTGGACGGACATTTGTCATCGGTTCGCCCAACGAGCTGGCGGACGTGGCCACCAAGATTGGCATTGAGCTACGCAACCAATATGTGCTGGGATACCGTCCAACCAATCCGGGACGTGATGGCAAGTGGCGTAAGATCAAAGTCAAGCTGAATCCGCCCAAGGGCTTGCCGCCGCTGCATGTCTATGCCAAAACTGGATACTATGCACCTACGGAATAATCGTTGTTTCCTTCTGATTCCCCTGTTTCTTCTGTTAGGAACGTGGTTAGCGGCGCAGACTTCAGCGCCTCCGCAACAGCCGGCCACGCAGCAGGCTCAGCCCAACGCGCAGGATCAGGAGGGCGCGCCACCCGCGCCGGCTCCCAATCAGCCGGGCGACACCGTTCAGGTTCCCGCGCCGCAAGGCCAGGCGCCTTCCTCGCCAGCATGACGACGTCTACATCTTCAAGAAGGAAGTCGACGAAGTCACGCTGCACGCCACCGTGGTCGACGGATCCTTTCGCCTGATCACCAATCTGAACAAAGGCGACTTCAGCGTCTTCGAGGATGGCAAAGAGCAGAAGATTACTTCCTTCCGCAATGAAGACATTCCGGTGGCCATGGGCATCGTTATCGACAACTCCGGATCGATGCGCGAGAAGCGGCCGCAGGTGAATGCTGCAGCGCTGAATCTGGTGCGTTCGAGCAATCCGCAGGACAAAGTCTTCATCGTCAACTTCAATGAAGAATACTTCCTCGACCAGGACTACACCGGCAGCATTCCCAAGCTCAAAGACGCGCTGGAGCGGATCGAATCGCGCGGCGGAACGGCGCTGTATGACGCGGTGGTCGCCTCAGCCGAGCACCTGAAGAAGAGCGGCGAGCTGGAGAAGAAAGTTATCCTGGTGGTCACCGACGGCGAGGACAATGCCAGCCGCGAGTCGCTGGAGCAGGCCCTGCGCCGCTTGCAGGAACAGAATGGGCCGACCGTTTACACCATCGGCCTGCTGGGCGACGAGCACAGCAAGCGCGCGCGCCGTGCCTTGCGCGAGATGGCGGAGGACACCGGCGGCGTCGCGTTCTTTCCCAACAACCTGAATGAAGTGGAAGCGATTACCCAGCAGATCGCGCACGACATCCGCAATCAGTACACCATTGTCTACAAGCCCTCCACGCCGCAGAGCGCCGGCGGCTATCGGACCGTGAAGGTTCAGGCCAAGGCGCCGGGGTATAAGAATCTGTCGGTACGCACGCGCAGCGGATATTATGCGGGGCAGCAACGCGCGTCGGCCGAGCCCAGCGGACAGTAGGATTCGGGTCGCAGCTTTCGTAGCGCCGGTTTCCAAACCGGCTGTCATGGGGGCCTCCCGGCCCCCATCGCAATAAGCTCCACAATTGCGGTTATAAGTCGGTGGCGGCAGGGATGCCGCCACGACTGCCGGTCTGGAGACCGGCGCTACACTAGCGGTTGCTGATCTATGCAACGACTGGCCGAGCTGTGCGAGCGCATCGGCGCAACCACCAGGAAGAACGAAAAGATCGCGTTGCTGGCGGACTACTTCCTCTCGCGCGACCTGCCGGACGCTGCCATCTCCGCGGTATTCCTCTCTGGACGCGCCTTTCCGGCATTTGACGAACGCACGCTGCAGATCGGCGGAGCGCTGTTGTGGAAGCTTGTCGGCGAACTTACCGGCGCCCGAGATGCCACGCTGACCGCTGCTTATCGCAAGCGCGGCGACCTCGGCGCGGCTGCTTACGATGTCCTGCGGACGACAGCGCCTCAGTCGGCAACTCTCACGCTGCAGGAAATTCGCGATGGCTTCGATCAGATCGCCGAGACCCGAACCGCAACCGCCAAAGCCGCTGCGCTGAAAATGCTTGCTGGAGCGCGCGACCGCGCTCGAAGCCAAGTACATCCTGAAGATCATCACTGGCGAGCTGCGCATCGGGCTGAAAGAGAGCCTGGTGGAAGAGGCGATCGCCAAAGCCTACGACGATCCAGTCAGCAAAGTGCAGCGCGCCAACATGCTGCTGGGAGATATCGGAGCAACGCTGCAACTCGCAGTCGGGCATCGGCTGGACGAAGCGCGCATGCGGCTGTTCCATCCCATCGGATTCATGCTGGCCAGCCCAGCGGCCGACGCCGAAGAAGCATTCCAATATTTCGAACACGCGCAGGTGGAAGACAAGTACGACGGCATCCGCGCGCAGGCGCATTGCGGCGGTGGGCAGGTGCGGCTGTTCTCGCGGACGCTCGATGAAGTGACGGCGTCTTTCCCGGAGTTGGTTGGGCCGCTGAGCGAGTTTTCGAGCGATGTGATTCTGGACGGCGAAATCGTCGCGTGGAAGCATACGGACGACGGTGGACATGCGATGCCGTTCTCCGAGATCCAAAAGCGGCTGGGCCGCAAACAGGTCAGCGAGCAGCTCGTCCGTGAAGTTCCCGTCGCGTACGTCGTCTTCGACGTGATCTACTCCGGCGGCGAATCCGGGGCCCTCGAGGCGGCTTCCGTAGGCGCGACGGGATCTGGCCTCACGCTCGACAAGCCCTTGTCGGAACGGACGCTGATCCTCGACCGCGTATTCGCTGGGGCGAGCCGCGTGGCGCCGCGTCCCGTCGTCAACTCGCAGGGCAATTTGCTCTTCGAGCCGGAGATTCAGGAACCGGCCGCGGAGTCGGGATGGGTCTTGCGCGCGCCGTCGATGCGAGCCGATTCATCTGAACAACTCGCAGAATACTTCGAGCAGGCGATGGCGCGCGGCAACGAAGGATTGATGATCAAGGACCTCGAGTCGCCCTACATGCCGGGACGTCGCGGCCGCTGGTGGCTCAAGCTGAAACGCGAGCTGGCGACGCTCGATGTCGTCGTCACTGCGGCGGAGTTTGGACACGGCAAGCGCATCCACGTTCTCAGCGACTACACCTTCGCGGTGCGCAAGGGCGAGGAGCTAGTCAACATCGGCAAGGCGTATTCAGGGCTAACCGACAAAGAGATCGCCGAGCTGACGGGATGGTTCCTGGCGCACACCACCGCCGATCACGGACACCTGCGCGAGGTCGAGCCGGAGATCGTGCTGGAAGTCGCCTTCAATGCGATCATGCGCTCCGACCGGCACGACAGCGGATTCGCGCTGCGCTTTCCGAGAATCGTGCGCGTGCGGCAGGACAAACTGCCGAAGGATATCGATACGGTGGAAGAGGTGAAGAAGATCTACAAGAAGCAGCATGGACGGTAGAAGCCCCGTCCGCTCGGTGCCGGGCTACGTGCGATAAAGGGATTTCACGTCAGTAATATTGCCGTCCCGCTCTGCGGGACGATTCAGCCTAGCCCAGGACAGAGTCCTGGGTAGATTCGGAATTAAAGATGATGTCCCGGCAGGGACCGCATGCGGTGGCTGTGCGAGCACCATCGCAAATGGAGCTTCGAGCAGGTCCATGACCGCTGCTGGCGTGCGGAATGCGATCCGCGGTTTGTGTTCGGATAGGGTCCCTGCCGGGACATTGGTACCTAAAAACGAGCTACCCAGGACTTCGTCCTGGGCTGAGCTGAGTCGTCCCTCCGGGACGGCAGTATTGCCGCACGTATGCAACTAATGAAGGGGGAATTCTCGACAATCTAGGCTTTGCTTAGTAATGAATCGACTTCTACGCCACTCCGCACCAACGTTCTCGCGCTCTGCCTCCCAGTCCGATGGAAGGTCATGAAGGTCCATCAATGCCGGATTCGAAGCGAGTACGTGACCAATGCCGACAACCCGATAGGCAGATCCGTCGTCGGGGTGCGTTACGCCGCACAGAAAACTCCAATCGCCATCAACCCTGCTGACCAGCAGTACCGGATGAGTTCCATCGAACACGTGGGCACAGACGTACGGCTTTTGGTGGGAATCTTTCGGAAAACTCATGACTGCCCCCCGAGTTCAGAATTGCGAGGCAAGAAAACTGAAAAATAGAGCGCCGCAACTTGAAGCAGGTATTCTTCTTGCTCTAATAGCTGTTGCGAGCAGGCCTTCTCACGAATAATCGACCTGTTGCCTTCGATGGCGATTTCCCCCGTTGAGGCTTTGGCGCCAACTCAATCCGAAATCGTCACATCAAAATCTTTCTTCGCATGCGTCGTTCCCTGCGCTACATCAATCGCCAAACCCCATGGGCCGGACATGTCGACGCCCTTCATCGACGCCTCATAGTCGCCGTTGCCCTTGGGTGAAAATGCGACCTTGGTTGTGCCCATGTCCATCAGCTTCATGGTGAGCGCGCCGTTCACCGTCGCGTCATTCACCGGCTGGCCGTGATCGTCGGTAATGTGGAGCGTGAAGGTCATCGGCTTGGTCATGCTGGGGTGGTCGGGGGCGATCTTCAGGGTCATTTGCAGAGAGCTTGGGGCGGCAGAAGACCGGCAGGCGAGCAGCAAGCCAACCGCAATCAGCGATGCGCCCAGAAGAATGTTGACTAGAACCTTCATGAAGTCTCCACAGAGAAAACCCTGCCGTCCCTACGGGACTCGAGAGTAATTTTCTTCGCTACCCAGGACTTCGTCCTGGGCTAAGCTGTCGCCGCGCCTACGGCGCTCAATTGTCGGCAATCCGGCTTTGCTGGCTGCTGAAAAATTCTAATGCGCCAGCTTGTGTCGCCGGCTAAAGCCGGCTCGGACTAAAATAACCGACTTATCGGCACGACTAAAGTCGTGCCCTGATACAAAACGATCGCAGTATCGACTTTTTCAGCAACCTGTAAAACCGTCCCCTGACACAAAGCGCTCGAAACCCGAGTTTTCAGTGGTCCGTTAAGTCGTGCCCTGATACAGAACGCACTTGGCGTCATCGTACTCAGTGACTGTGCCCATGGCCGGGCTCGTGGGCGTGGGCCTCGCTGACGGGAATGACGCAGCCGTCGCCGACATCGCAGACCTGCAGTTCAAACTGAATCGTGGTGTGATGGATCTGGAACTTCTGTCCCAACACACTGCGGATCTCGCTCAAAATGATCGCACTCTCCGAAGCCGGCATGTCGCAGATGCCGACGTGGCAGGACAGCGAATAGGTGTCGCTGCCGAGGCACCAGACGTGCAGGTCGTGAACCGATTCCACGCCGGACACGTCGCCGATGGCATGTTCGATCCGGCCCAGGTCCATGCCGCTGGGCGTGCCTTCCAGCAGGATGTTGAGGCTCTCGCGGATGATGCCGATCGACGACCACAGAATCATGACGCCGATGCCGACCGAGAGCGCCGGATCGATCCAGTGCTGGCCGGTGAAGGCGATGGCAACGCCGCCGGCGATGACCGCCGCGGTTGAGAGCGTGTCGCCGATTTCGTGCAGGAGCGCGCTGCGCACATTGATGTCGCGATGTCCGCGCATCAGCAGCAGCGCGATGCCGCCGTTCATGACCACACCTGCGGCCGCGACCCAGATCATCAGATGTGCGTCGACCTCGACCGGCGTTTGCAGCCGCTTGAACGCCTCATACCAGATGTAAAACGAGATCAGGACCAGCGTGAGGCCGTTGACGAACGCCGCCAGCACGCCGGCGCGGGTGTAGCCGAACGTCTTGCGCGCGCTGGGCGGGCGGCCTTGCAGATAGACCGCGCCCCAGGACATGAGCAGGGCGAGGAAGTCGGTGAGATTGTGTCCGGCTTCGGAGAGCAGCGCCAGGCTGTGCGCGCGTATGCCTGCGACCACCAGCAACACGATATACACCAGCGTGACTGCGAGAGAGATTCGCAGCACCTGCGAGGTTTTCGCGTTGCGCATATCGCCGGCGTGAACGTGCATGACTCTTCAGTCTAAAAGGGCAGTCGCCGGCGTTCAACTCGGGAGCGGTGAATGTTACAATCGCGCGGATAAAGCAGCGATTAGCAATTAGCAATTAGCAATTAGACCGACACGGCACGCGTTGGTTTGTATCAGGACGCGACCGTTCGGCTTCGTTCTTGGGCAGGTTCTTAATCGTGCGGGACGATTCAGCGAAAATGTGAGAGCAGTTCTGTGTCGTCGGCTGAAGCCGACTCCGGAAGGAAAAATAAACGGCTTGTCGGCACGACTAAAGTCGTGCCCTGTTACAAAGCGATGCGCGAAATGACCCTAGTTGCTAATTGCCAATTGCCAAATGCTAAGTGCTAAGCTGCTAAATGCCAAATGCGAAAGCAAGGCTCTCATGAGCACTGCCGCGCCTGTTGCCCCCATGGAGGAGAAGCCGCTCTCCGAAGTCGAACGCGTCGTCGATACATTCGTTGCTCCGGCGAAGACCTTTACCGATCTGCGGCGAAGCGCGAACTGGATCGTGCCGTGGTTGCTAATGGCCATTGCCGGCGCCGCCCTGGTTTTTGTGGTCGATAACAAACTTGGCATGGAGAAGGTAGTGGAAAACGGGCTGGCGCTGGCGCCCAAGCAGGCAGCGCAGCTCGACAAACTTTCTCCGGATGCGCGCGCTGCGCAGATCGAGAAGGTGGTGAAGTTTAATCGAATTATCGCGTACACCTACCCGGTCATGATTCTCATCTTCCTGTGCATCGTGGCTGGCGTGCTGCTGGGCACGTTCAACTTCGGCCTCGGCACTGAGCTGACGTTCAACCAATGTCTTGCCGTCTGCATGTATGCGTCACTGCCTGGAATTTTGAAGACACTGATTGCCATGCTGGTCATCGCCATGGGAGCCGGCGAGGCCTTCACCTTTCAGAATCCGATCGCCAGCAATCTCAGCCCGCTGATCGACCCCAGTTCGCACTTCCTTTATTCGGTCGCAACGTCGGTGGACGTCTTTACCATTTGGACGATGGTGCTGACCGGAATCGCCTTTTCGTGCCTGACCCGGGTGAAGCGCGGCACCTGCATGGCCGTGATCTTCGGCTGGTGGGTGCTGGTGGTGCTGGTTGGAGCAGGTATCTCGGCAGCGTTCTCGTGAGCATGTGCGGAGGTGGGCAGGCGAGACGCCTGCCTGGACAGCCGGCCAGAGGCCAGCGCTACGAGAAAAACCAGCAGCGGTGAATTCGTGCTCGACACCCGTCGTAATGTGCCCGTGAGATGTAGACGCGAGACGGGACTCCTGCATCTGAGTAGGACGCAGTCGACCGCTGCGATAGGCCGCAAATGGGAAATTTCCCCGGCAGATCGGGCCACATCATCTGCCAAACTAACGAACTGATATATACTTCGATTGTTCTGATGTTGGTAATACTGCCGCCGTTCGCGGCGGATCGGGGACCGCTCCTCTTTCATATTCCCCGACATAGTTCATAGAAGGGACCGAGTCGAGGCCGCTTGTCGTGTCTAAGGAACAGGACTGAGTCGCCGGCGTAAATCCCGGGCCCCCAGCAAGCGCCGCTGTTGCGGTTGGTGGGGGGATGATCCGGGTCCCCGACAGCTACTGCTGTTGTGGCTGGTGGGGTTGGATATTCTGAGCTCCTGACGACCGCTGATGTCGTGGTTCGTTACAGGGCTGAAACTTTAATAACCCCGGCGAATATTAATCCGACCGCAGACTCCCCAGCTGGCCATGGGAGGTGTGGCGTGGATCTTGTACTCATACGCATCTTATTCGTTCTGATTACTGGCCTGGCATGCTACGAACTGCAGCCGCTGGGCTTGGAAAAATGGCCGGCGGCAGCGGTCGGTATCCTCATCGGCCTCGCCGTTATCCTGTTCGAGATTCGGCTGCGCGCGGTCAGCTTGAAGCGGCTGATCGGGGCGGTGATCGGCAGCATCCTCGGCATCTGCGGCGCCTATCTCTTCAGTCTTGTCATCCGCAACAGCATTGCACCGGGCCCGACGCAGAGCTTTCTGCAGCTGTTCGTCATGCTGCTGATGGCTTATGTCGGCCTGATCGTGGGCGCCGGCAAGGGCGACCTGCTGAACCTGGCGGCGCTGGGCGGCATCTTTGGCGGCGAGAAGCAGAGCAAGCGCAGCTACAAGATTCTCGACACCAGCGTCATCATCGACGGCCGCATCGCCGACATCGCCGAGACCGGCTTTCTGGACGGCATCATCGTGATCCCACAATTCGTGCTGCGCGAGCTGCAACTGGTGGCCGACTCGGCCGACTCCATGAAGCGCAACCGCGGCCGCCGCGGCCTGGACATCTTGCAGCGCATTCAGAAAATCGCGACGTTGACGATTCAGATTGTCGAAGATGATTTTCCCGCCGTGCGTGAAGTCGACCTGAAGCTGATCGAGCTGGCCAAGGTGTACGAAGGCAAGATCGTCACCAACGACTTCAACCTGAACAAGGTTGCGCAACTGCAGGGCGTCGAGTGCTGAACATCAACGAGCTGGCCAATTCGCTGAAGCCGATTGTGCTGCCGGGCGAGATCATGAAGGTCTTCATCCTGAAGGAAGGCAAGGAATACAACCAGGGTGTGGCGTACCTCGACGACGGGACGATGGTCGTGGTGCGACAATGCGCGCAAGATGATCGGCAAGAACATCGACATCTCGGTCACGTCGGTGCTGCAGACCACGGCCGGCAAGATGATCTTCGGCAAGTTCGACGAGCGCGGGACGACCATGTCGCGCACGATGGAGACTCGCACGGAGACGCGCAAATCCGGACCTACGCCTACGGTAACGGCGACGGCTGCCATTACCACCGAAACCGCCAAGCCGGAGTAGGGGCGGGTTCGAGGGTCGAATTTGAAGTTTCAGGTTGAGAGCTGTCATCCCGACCGAGGACTTCAGTCCGACCGAGGGATCTGCGGTTCGTTCGTGTGGAGCGATGGGTTTCCCCGTCCTCGCTCATTTGTGTTCCACCTGTCCCGCCGTTTATACTCGCCTCCCCAACATGAGAGTTATCGTCATTATTCCCGCCGCTGGACTGGGTACGCGAATGTCGAACGCTCCCGGCGGCAACAAGAGCAAGAGCAAACAGTTCTTTGAGCTGCAGGGCACGCCGATTCTGGTACACACTTTGCGCAAGTTCGCGCAATGCGATGCGGTCAGCGAGATCGTTGTGGCGCTGCGCAAGAACGAGACGCAGGCTTTTCAGCGGCAGATCGAGAACGAGAATTTCAGGAAGCCGCTGCGTGTGGTCGAAGGCGGCGAGCACCGGCAGAACTCCGTTGCCAATGCCATCGCAACGATTGAAGCGGCAGACGATGACATCATTCTGGTGCATGACGCGGTGCGGCCATTCGTCGATCAGGAGACGATCGTTAACGTTATCGAGGCGGTGAAGAAGTATGCGGCGGCGATTGCCGGCGTGCCTGCCATCGACACGGTGAAGCAGGTGGAGCGCACTGCCGATGGCGCGGTTGTGATCGCAACCGTCCCGCGCGAGAGGATGGTGCTGGCGCAGACGCCGCAGGGCTTTCGCTTCGGACTGCTGAAGAAGGCGTTCGACGAAGCGACCGCCGACGGCTTCATGGGAACCGATGAGGCGTCGCTGATCGAGCGCAGCGGAGGCGCCGTGCACGTCGTCATGGGCTCGCCGCGCAATATGAAGATCACCACGCCCGCAGACCTGGAGCTGGCCGAGTTCTTCCTGACGCTGGAGAACCGCGAGCCCAGCCTGAGCGGGTGAGATCCGTCTCTGAATTGGGTGGAGCACGCCTTCAGGCGTGCATTGTGGCCGTGCTCAGACATTGGCGCTTTAGCGCCTGAGGTAGTTTCTACCTCAGCGGCTGAAGCCGGGCTTACTTCCGTTACTGATGAATGCACCGCTTAAGCGGTGCTCCACCCGCATCGACGCATGCGGACCAGCAGAAATCATCATGTCCACTTCGCCCATCTCCCGACTTCCGCGCATTGGCTTCGGCTGGGACTCGCACGAGTTCCAGCGCGGCGTTCCGCTGAAGATTGGCGGCATCACCTTGCCGCATCACAGTGGACTTGCCGGCCACTCCGACGGCGACGTCCTGCTGCACGCCCTCACCGATGCGCTGCTGGGCGCGATCGCCGCCGGCGATATCGGAACGTACTTTCCTCCCAGCGATCCCAAATGGAAGGGTGCGGATTCGGCGCTGTTTGTGCGCGAGGCGCTGCGACTGGTTGACGAAGCCGGATATGCGGTCGGCAATGTCGACAGCACGCTGATCCTGGCGGCGCCGAAGATCGGCCCGCACGCCGCGGCTATCCAGAAGAACGTTGCCGAGCTGCTCGGCATCGAGCCATCGCGCGTCGGCATCAAGGCCAAGACTCCGGAAGGCATGGGCACCGACAACGCCGCCATCGCGCATGTTGCCGTGCTGCTGTGCGAGATCAGCTGGCCGTAGTACACACAGCTCGCCTCTCGGAAGGTTGTCATTACGAGGAGGGCTCGGTAGGCCGGAGCTTCAGCTCCGGACGGCGAAGCCGCCCGACGAGGGATCTGCTCTTCGTCACGAGTCGTCATGCTGCGAACAGACAGCAGATCCCTCGCTGCGCTCGTGATGACAATTTCGAATGATCGGCGTTTCACTCCTCAGAACAGCGTCTTACCCGCGTAAAATAAATTCTTGCGCGCAATTCGGCGATGCTCGTCGGGGCGCGCTTTACTGAGGCTACGCAATCATGTCGACATCAACCAGCGATGGGGAAGCTGCAACAACCGCGCCGGAATCGGCCGCGCGGCCGTCGAACTTCGTCCGCGATATCGTTCTTGACGATCTGAAGACCAACAAGTACCAGGGCCGCGTACACACGCGCTTTCCTCCCGAGCCGAACGGCTATCTGCACATCGGTCACGCGAAATCGATCTGCCTGAACTTTGGCTTGGCCAAAGAGTTCGGCGGCGAAACGAATCTGCGCTTCGACGATACCAATCCTGAGAAGGAAGAGCAGGAGTATGTCGACTCGATCATCGCGGACGCGCGCTGGCTGGGTGCGGACTGGGGCAATCGGATGTTCTACGCCTCCGATTACTTCGACCAGCTTCACACCTGGGCGGTGCAGCTGATCAAAGCAGGCAAGGCGTATGTTGATGACCTCCCGGCTGACGAAGTGCGCAAGTATCGCGGCTCGCTGACCGAGCCGGGCAAGGAGAGCCCGTATCGCAATCGATCCGTCGAAGAGAATCTGGATCTGTTCGAGCGCATGCGGCAGGGCGAATTTCCTGATGGCTCGCGCACGCTGCGCGCCAAGATCGACATGGCTTCGCCGAACCTGAACCTGCGGGATCCGGTGATGTATCGCATCCTGCATGCGTCGCATCATCGCACCGGCGACAAGTGGTGCATTTACCCGATGTACGACTTCGCGCACGGCCAGTCGGATTCGCTGGAGCAGATCACGCATTCCATTTGCACGCTGGAGTTCGAGGACCATCGCCCGCTGTACAACTGGTTCATCCAGCAGCTGGGGATTTTCCCGTCGCAGCAGATCGAGTTCGACCGGCTTAACCTGACTTACACATTGCTGAGCAAGCGCAAACTGCTGCAATTGGTAAACGAGGGACGCGTGCGCGGGTGGGACGATCCGCGGATGCCGACCATCTCCGGCATTCGCCGCCGCGGCTATACGCCTGAAGCAGTTCGCAACTTCTGCGCGGCGATTGGCGTGTCGAAGACTAACGGCATTATCGATCTGGCGATGCTGGAGCACTTCGTTCGCGAAGATCTGAACAAGAGCGCGCTACGCGTGATGGCGGTGTTGCGGCCGTTGAAGGTCGTGATCGACAACTATCCCGAGGGGCAGGTCGACGAACTCGACGTGATCAACAATCCCGAGGATGCGAGTGCAGGAACGAGGAAAGTTCCGTTCTCGCGCGTGCTCTACATCGAGCAGGACGACTTCCGCGAAGATCCGCCGAAGAAGTTTTTCCGGCTCACACCGGGGCAGGAAGTTCGTCTGCGCGGCGGATATTTCATTACCTGCAAGAGCGTAGTGAAAAACGAGAGCGGCGAGGTCACGGAGGTTCATTGCACGTACGATCCGGAGACGCGGAGCGGCAACGCTCCCGACAATCGCAAAGTGAAGGCGACGATTCACTGGGTCTCGGCGCAGCATGCGATCGATGCTGAAGTGCGGCTGTACGAGAATCTGTTCTCGAAAGAAGATCCCGGCGACGTGCCTGAAGGGCAGGATTTCACGGCGAACCTCAATCCGAACTCGCTGGAAGTGATCGGTAACGCGAAGCTGGAGCCGTCGCTGGCTTCGGCGAAGGCGGGAGATCGTTATCAGTTCGAGCGGCTGGGATATTTCTGCGCCGATCTCGACTCGAAGCCGGGAGTGCTGGTGTTCAATCGCACCGTGCCGCTGCGGGATACGTGGGCGAAGATTGAGAAGCGGGAAAAAGGCTAAGATATAGCTATATAGCCATGTAGTGTTAGAATATAGCCATGAGGACGGTTAACGTTGCCGAGTTGAAGAATCGCTTAAGTGCCTATCTGCAACTGGTGCGCGAGGGCGAAGAGGTCATTGTGAAAGACCGAGACCAGCCGGTCGCCCGCATTACTGCTTACGATATATCGGGCTTGTCGGAAAGTGAGCGCCGCCTTGTAGCGTCCGGTGCAATGAAGCTGCCCCAAGAACCGACGCCCGATTGGAATAAGTTCTGCGATGAGTTCTTCGCCCGGCCAGGTGCGAAGATTGATCCGAAGAAGCTTATTCGAGCAGTCATAAAGGAGCGCGAGGAAGGCTGGTGATGGAGCCGGCGTTCTGGGACACGAGTGCGATCATCCCGCTTTGTGTCCGCAACCGCGCATCCGCGCGAGCCCACCAGTTACTCCGGCGCTATACTCCCGTCGTTTGGTGGGCGACACCGATTGAGGCACACAGCGCCCTAGCGCGAGAATTGCGTGCAGGGTCATTGACTGCCGAGGCGCACACGCATGCGTCCAGCGATCTAGGGCTGCTGAAACGCAAATGGCGCGAAATAGAACCCAGCGATCCTCTACGTGCGCTGGCAGAGGAACTCCTCGGACGTTACCCTCTCAGTGCCGCCGATGCGCTACAACTTGCTGCAGCCTATGTTTGGAGCGAGCAGCGCCCATTCAACCGCTGCTTTATCTGCGGAGACAAGCGACTTCTGGGAGCGGCCCGCTCAGCCGGGTTTCAGGGAATTGCTATAGACTAACGCCTGCCCTCGGAGAGGGCTGGGCATCCCGAGCCGGTCGCTTGCGCCCCGGGCTCAATTCATCCCGCCGCTTCGCGGCTAGAGCACTTCACGGTTAACGATGAACGCCATTTCACAGGACTCTTCTTCTCCCCGTCTTCGTTTCGCTCCGTCTCCTACCGGCTACTTACACGTCGGCGGGGCGCGCACGGCTCTGTTCAACTGGCTCTTCGCTCGGCACTACAGAGGCACGCTAGTCCTCCGCATTGAGGATACCGACCTCGAGCGGTCTACTCCGGAGATGGTCGATGGCATTCTCGTCGGGTTGCGCTGGTTGGGCATCGATTGGGATGAGGGGCCGTTCTTTCAGACCGATCGCATGGAGCTGTATCGCGCTGCGGCCGGCAGTCTCCTCAACAGCGGCCATGCGTATTACTGCTTCTGCGGCAAGGAACAACTTGAGCAGCAGCGCGCGCAAGGCGTCGCCGAAGGACGCGTGCCGCGCGATGCCTGCCGCGACATTACGAAGGAAGCAGCCGAACAGCGTGTAGCAAACGGCGAAGGTGCTGCGATTCGCTTCGCTGTCCCACAGAGTGGGAGTACCACATTCGAGGACGCGGTTTTTGGCCACATGGAGTTTGCCAACTCCGAGATCGAGGACTTTGTTCTGCTGCGCTCTGATGGCGGGCCGACCTATCACTTGAGCGTTGTCGTCGACGATCTGGACATGCGCATCAGCCATGTGCTGCGCGGTGCCGATCATCTTTCCAATACGCCCAAGCAGATCATGATCTATCGGGCGCTTGGTCAGCCGCTGCCAGTGTTTGCGCATGTCCCGCTGATTCTTGGCCCGGACAAGACGCGGCTGAGCAAACGTCACGGTGCGACCAGCGTGATCGCGTACAAGGACGAAGGAATTGTTCCCGAGGCGTTCCGCAATTTTCTGGCGCTGCTGGGCTGGACGCCGCCGGATTCGTCGCAGGAGATTCTGCATGATCGCGAGCTGATCGATCTGTTCGATCTGAGTGGCATTCAGAAGTCGAATGCGATTTTCGATCGCGGCAAGCTGGATTGGTTCAACACCGAATACATTCGCGCCACGCCGGCCGACCTTCTGTTGCCGCTGATTGAAGAGGAATGGAAGAAGGTCGATATTGTTCCCTTCCAGACCAGTCGCGAGGCGATGGCTGCGACGGTCGATCTGCTGAAACCTCGTGCGCGCAATCTGAAGGACTTCGCGACGTTGTTTCGCGCTTACTTCAGCGACGAGTACGAAATCGATCCCGCGGCCGCGGAGAAGTTTCTGAAAGACGCCGGCGTGCGCGAGATGCTGGTGGAAATCTCATCGCGCTACGAGCAGGCGGAAGAATTTTCGGAGGCGAGCACGGAGAAGGTACTGCGAGACTTCGCTGCGGAGAAGAACGTCAAGGCCGGCGTGGTCATAAACGGCGCCCGCGTCGCGCTGACGGGACAAGGCGTCGCGCCCAGTTTGTTCGCGGTGATGACAAATCTTGGCCAGCGCCGCACGGTCGAGCGACTGAAGCGGGCCTCGGGCTATCGCCGCGGCTAAACAGGCTGCTGAAAAACTCTTTGCGGCAGGTTTCTGTCGTCGGCTGAAAGCCGACTCAGGAAAGAGATGAGAACCCTGCCGCCGCTGCCGCGGCTCCGATTTTTTCCCACTGCTACCCGGGGCTCACGCCCCGGGCTAACTTCATCCCGCCGCTGCGCGGCTGAATTAATGCCAATCTCGGCAGTCTCTCCCACCGCAAACTTCCAGATCGAGTTTTCACGCAGACACTAAAGTCGTGCCCTGACGCGAAGCGCTCGGAACCAGAGCTTTAGCGGCCTGTAGAGCCGTCGGGCTCCACGTTCTCCACAGATGACCTGAAGAGTGTGTGTCGCGGCCGTGCCGCCGCTCCGCGGCTCGAACCGCAGATCCCTCGGTCGGACTAGAGTCCTCGGTCGGGATGACAGACGGTAGGATAGGCATTGGGATCTGGCCTGAAGAGTCTGCGTGAGAACCCTGTCGTCCCCGGGGGACTTGGATTTTTTTCCGCCTCACCCAGCGCTGAAGCGCTGGGCTATCATCTTCCGCGCCTACGGCGCTCGTTTTCTGGCCGGTCGACTAGTGGCTTTCTCCGCCACATTTTAGCAAACGTAGTTCTCCACGCAGACACTAAAGCCGGCGGCTTTCGCACCCACCATGGATGGCCTGAAGTGTTTGCTTGAAAACCCTGTCGCCACTCCGCGGCTCAGATAGATTTTCCAACTTACCCGGGGCTTACGCCCCGGGCTCACTGCGCTGCCGCCGCTGCACGGCTAGTTGCGTCGCAATTTGGTATGTTGATCCCACTCGAAGATTCGCGCTCCGGTCGCCCTCTGTCGGCGCTGCCGCGGCTCGAACTTTTTCCGACTCTTGCCCCGGGGCTTACGCCCCGGGCTCACTGCGCTGCCGCCGCTGCACGGCTGGTTGCGTCTCAATTCGGTATGTTGATCCCACTCGAAGATTCGCGCTCCGGTCGCCCTCTGTCGGCGCTGCCGCCGCTCGAACTTTTTCCGACTCTTGCCCCGGGGCTTACGCCCCGGGCTCAATGCGCTACCGCCGCTGCGCGGCTAGTTGCGTCGCAATTCGGTATGAAGAGAGCGTGTCGCAACCCCTGGCGCCGCTCCGCGGCTCGAACCGCAGATCCCTCCGCTCGGGCTAAAGCCCTCGGTCGGGATGACAAAATCATAAGCTAAAGCCCTCGGTCGGGATGACAAAATCATAAGTAAAGCCCTCGGTCGGGATGACAAAACATAGGAGAACTGGGGACTCTGGCCTAAAGGCCGGCACTACTCAAGCATGATCGATTCGTTCTGGGGACTCTGGCCTAAAGGCCGGCACTACTCAAGCATGATCGATTCGTCCTGGGGACGCTGGCCTAAAGGCCAGCACCACTCAAGCATGATCGATTCGTTCTGGGGACTCTGGCCTAAAGGCCGGCACTACTCAAGCATGATCGATTCGTCCTGGGGACGCTGGCCTAAAGGCCAGCACTACTCAAGCATGATCGATTCGTCCTATGGACGCTGGCCTAAAGGCCAGCACTACTCAAGCATGATCGATTCGTCCTGGGGACGCTGGCCTAAAGGCCGGCACTACCCCAAGCAATGGTCGGTTCGTCCTATGGACTCTGGCCTGATGGCCATCTCTCCCACCGTCCATCATCGCCCGTTGCCGAAAAACGGGACCAATGTCGCTATCGCCGCGGCTGATCCCACGTCCCTTTCAAAGCAAGGTAATATAACGTTAATGTCCTGTGGGGACCTGCCGGGGATGGAACATTGCAACACATGCGGTTCGGAGGTTGAGCAACTCACGCCTTTCTGCTCGCAGTGCGGCAATGCGCTGAAACGCCCGTCTAGTGGGGCTTTCGGAGCAGAGGCCCCTACGATGGCAGTTGTCGGCAGCGCCGACGCTCCGACTTACCCCCCGCGTCGGCCCTCGTCTCCTCCGCCATCGCGGCCGTCGTCGCATCGCTCTCGCGATGAAGGACGCTTTGCGCCCGGCATGCTGATCGCCGAGCGTTATCGCATCATCTCGCTGCTGGGACGCGGCGGGATGGGCGAGGTCTTTCGCGCTGACGATCTCAGCCTGGGCCAAGCGGTCGCGCTCAAGTTTCTGCCCGAGGCGATGACCGATGAGTACATGCTGGAGCGCTTCCGTAACGAGGTTCGCATCGCGCGGCGCATCTCGCATCCCAATGTTTGCCGGGTGTACGACATCGGACAAACGGAGAATCAGGTTTTTCTGTCGATGGAATACGTCGACGGCGAGGATCTTTCTTCGCTGCTGCGGCGCATTGGGCGGCTGCCTTCGGATAAGGCGATCGAGATTGCGCGCAAGATTTGCGCCGGCTTGGCAGCCGCGCACGACAAGGGTGTGCTGCATCGCGACCTGAAGCCGGCGAACATCATGCTCGACGGGCGCGGCGAAGTGCTGGTGATGGATTTCGGTCTGGCCGGTGTTGCGCATGAGATTGAAGACGTGCGCAGCGGCACGCCGGCGTATATGGCTCCGGAGCAGCTTTCCGGCAAAGAGGTCACGGCACGCAGCGATATCTACGCGCTCGGCCTGGTGCTGTACGAGTTGTTCACCGGCAAGGCGGCATTTCAAGGCAAGACGCGCGACGAGGTAGTTCGCGTTCGCCGCGACAGCGCGATCCATCGTCCATCGACCATCGTGCGCGATCTGGATCCTTTGGTGGAGGGCGCGATCCTGCGTTGCCTCGAAGAAGATCCAGCGAATCGTCCGGCGTCAGCGTTGATGGTGTCGGCTGCACTGCCGGGTGGCGATCCGCTGGCCGCGGCTCTGGCAGCGGGCGAGACGCCGTCGCCGCAAGTTGTCGCCGCCGCGGGCGAGTCGGCGGGAATGCCGGTGCGCACAGTGATGCTCGCGTTGGCGGCAGCCATCGTGGGATTGATCGCGGTCTTCGCACTGGCATCGCAAACCAGCGTGGTCTCGCGCATCGATCTCCCCTATTCTTCGGAAGTGCTGGCGCAGCGCGCACGCGACATGGTGCAACAGCTCGGGTACACGACTCCGCCGGTCGACGCGGCTTCCGGAATGTACTTCAACGACGATTTCCTGGAGTATCTGGATCACGCCGGCGGCGAGCATCCCAACTGGAATGTCGTACTCAAGAACCGGCCATCGATTCTTTCGTACTGGCGGCGTACGAGTCCCGATTATCTTGTTGCAACACAGATTCACAGCAACCTGCTGACTCCGGGTATCGTTCACACCGATGATCCGCCGGCGATCTTGTCGGGCATGACGTCGGTGACGCTCGATCCGCAAGGGCGATTGCAGGAGTTTTCGGCGATCCCCCCGCAGGTGGACGACTCGCCGGCGCCGGCGCAACCGCAGCCTTACGATTGGAAGCAGCTGTTCGATCTTGCGGGGCTCGACATCGCGCAGTTTCATTCCACCGCGCCCACGTGGAACTCGCTGGGCGCATCGGACGAGCGCGCTGCGTGGACGGGCGTGTGGCCGGCAACGTCAACACCATTGCGCGTTGAGGCAGCGAGCTGGCGCGGCAAGCCGGTGATGTTTCGGCTGATCAGCAAGTGGACCGAGCCCGGCCGCATGCCGTCGGAAGCCAGCACGCATTCCAAAGCGCCGGAGGTCTTGCTGGTTGCGTTCTTGCTGGTGCTGTTGGCGGGAGCGATTTTGCTGGCGCGCCACAATTACGTGAATCAGAAGAGCGATCCGCAAGGTGCGCTGCGCTTAGGCTTGCTGATCTTCGCGCTGGAGATGCTGGTGTGGCTGTTCAGCGCGCACTTTGTGCCTAGCCTCGGCACCTTCGGCCTCTTCGTTCTGGGCGCGAGCGGCGCGGTGTTTCTCGGCGCGCTGTTCTACATCGTCTATCTCGCGATCGAGCCGTTCGTGCGCCGGCACTGGCCGCACGCCATCATCTCGTGGTCGCGGCTGATGACCGGACACATTCGCGATGTGCTGGTGGCGCGCGACGTCCTTTATGGCGTGATCCTCGGCATCAGCTGGTCGCTGATCCTCGTGGCCCAGGACCTGGCGATGAAACATATCGGCGCCGAGCCCGACCTGTTCTCCTACGGCTTCCTGCTCGGACCGCGGCAGGTGATGAACGACATCGTCACCCACGCGGCACTCTCCATCCAGGTCACGCTGGTGTTCTTCTTCCTGATGTTTGCGTTTCGCGTGATCCTGCGCAAGCCGTGGCTCGGCGGGCTGGCGTTCGTCGCCTTCTGGGCGGTCATCAGGTCGTATGGCGAGCATCATCTCGCGATCATCATTCCTGCGACGATCGCGATCTACGGCATCGCCGGCTTCGTCGTGCTGCGCTTCGGATTCGTCGCGCTCGCGGTCGGCATCTTCACCGCCGATCTGCTGGGCAGCATTCCCATCACCACCGACTTCTCCAGTTGGTATATCGGCGGCACGCTGCTCGTGCTCTTCCTGATTGTCGCGATGGCCATCTGGGCTGCCTACACCGCGCTGGCTGGACAAAAGCTCTTGAAGGAAAATCTGTTCGAGTAGATGAGCGGAAGCTCCGAGAGGAAGTTCACTCGGCTTCCGGCGGAGTGTTTCCCGCCCCGACGGCTCCGCAAGAATGTTCCTCGTGGAACAATTACGAAAAATGTTCCACGTGGAACGTCACAAAGTAACCTTGCAAGCCGCTGAGCCCAAACGGCAATCGCAATTCTTCTAGCTCAAACGTGTCGCCCCGCGCAGCCCCGAACGAACGTTCGAAAAGGCCTACCACGCAGGCCGCGGAAAGTTGTCCCCGGCTCTCCGTAGAGCTGGGCCTTCAGGCCAGCGTCCAAGTCGTCCATTTGTTTATCTGAGTCGGCTTCACAGGCTTGCTGAAAAACTCTGCACTCCGATGTTTTGTGTCAGGGCACGCTTCAGTGTCTGCTTGACTACTCGATTTGAAAGTTTACGGTGAAAGACGACGCCTGAGATTGGCGCTAATTCAGCCGCGCAGCGGCGGGAGCGAATTGCGCCCGGGGCGTACGCCCCGGGTAGAGTGGGAAAATTGAGCCGAGCCGCGGAGCGGCGGCACGGTTCTCACGCAGTCTCTTCAGCCGCGCCGATAAGCCGTTTATGTCTCGCCTGAGCCGCCTTCAGCCGGCGACACAAAACCGCCGCGTCACAGTTTTTCAGCAGCCCCTTCAGCCGACGGCACAGAGTTGCATCGGGAAGCTCTCCACCAGCCTGTCAAGCCGCCCGCCATCCCGTCCCATTCTTCAATCTCTTCTCCGCACCAGTGGACGATTGCGCCTTCGCACCACGCCGACGCTCGTCGCTCTCGCTACCGCAGCGACCGCAGATACGCCACCACCGCCTCGGCATCCGCGCGCGTCATGTGAAACTTGGGCATAGGATCGCGCAGCTGTTTGCCATCCGTCCACACCGTGGTGGTCAGCAGCGTCACCATGCCCGCGGTGGTCGCCGGCGGCGTCCCCGCCAGTCGCGGCGCATTGATCGGCCAATCCGCAGTCGGCCGCGCCGGCAGATACGGCACCGGAGCTCCTGCCAGCCACTGGCTGCGATCCAGCTCGCCATTCGGCAGTCGCGGCGTGTGACAC
This sequence comes from uncultured Acidobacteriaceae bacterium, assembly GCA_963805985.1. Lineage (GTDB taxonomy): Bacteria > Acidobacteriota > Terriglobia > Terriglobales > Acidobacteriaceae > Bog-257. Next base: position 516,615 of record CAWDWG010000001.1, read on the forward strand.
GTCCCGCACATCGCGACGTCCTCCACAATATATTTGCCGCGAGCCACCTGATCCCCGCCCGCCTGAGCCGGCGCCGCGCTCTTCGTCTCCTGCGCCGACGACCGCTGCCCGCCGCTCATGACCAGCAGCCCGCACGCCGCCACCATCGCGCCCGCTATCGCATATCGAAGAAAATTGCCCGACCGCCGCCTTCCCCACGATCCCAATGCCATCGCCCATCCCTCCGCTTCGCCGGCGTTCGTCCGCCCGGCTCGCTTTCGCAGAATTTCCATAATACTATCGCGCCCACGCGGGTGCCCCATCCTAGCCATCTTTTGGCTAGGGTGGGTCTTTTTGTCTCGAGTGGAAGAGTGCGTGCCTATCTTGTCATCCCGAGCGCAGCGAGGGATCTGCGATTCGCTCGCAGTGGCAGGATCTGCGCGCTACGCCCAACCGCCCTCTCACCAGAATTGTCATCCCGAGCGCAGCCGAGGGACCTGCGGTCCGCCAGCAGGAGCAAGATGCGCGCGTTCCACCCAACGGCCCCCAACCAGAATTGTCATCCCGAGCGTAGCCGAGGGACCTGCGGTTCGCCCGCAGTGGCAGGATGCGGTCTCGCCACCCACGGCCGACCGCTCACGCCCGAGTCTCGCCCCGCGAGACGGAAGATCATAGCCCAGCGTTTCAACGCTGGGTAGCGTAGTCAAGAGGACCGAGTCCCTTCAGGGACGACACCACTGAAGCAGGCCTTCAGGCCTGCGTCCCGACTTCCTCCACCGACCTGTCATCCCGAGCGCAACCGAGGGACCTGCTGTCCGCCTGCGGTGGCAGAATGCACGCCCTCCTCCCACCCGCCCCTTCTCACCAGAATTGTCATCCCGAGCGTAGCCGAGGGATCTGCGGTTCGCCCGCAGTGGCAGGATGCGGTCTCCGCCAACGACGGCCGACCGCTCACGCCCGAGTCTCGCCCCGCGAGACGGAAGATCATAGCCCAGCGTTTCAACGCTGGGTAGCGTAGTCAAGAGGACCGAGTCCCTTCAGGGACGACACCACTGAAGCAGGCCTTCAGGCCTGCGTCCCGACTTCCTCCACCGACCTGTCATCCCGAGCGCAGCCGAGGGACCTGCGGTTCGCCCGCAGTGGCAGGATGCGGTCCCCGCCAACTATGGCCGACCGCCCACGCCCGAGTCTCGCAACGCGAGACGGAAGATCATAGCCCGGCGTTTCAACGCTGGGTAGCGTCCATTTAAGAAATCGAGTCCCTTCAGGGACGACACGAGGCCAGCGGCCGAAGCCGAATTCTCGCCCTACCAAACCCAAGGCCGCCCGCGTTCGCGGACGGCCTCTGTACTGCGCTCCCAGGGGGACGATTACAGCGAGCGCAGGAAATTCAACAGATCCTGCTGTTGCGAGGTCGTCAGCTTGTTGTAGTTGTTCACCACTCCATTCGCCTCCGAACTCTGATACTGGCGATTGCCGTTGCTGCCGTGCGCCTGAATGGTCTGCACCAGGTCGGCGGTGCGGCCATCATGCAGGAAGAAGATGCGCTGCCCCAACCCCCACAGCGGCGCGGTGCGGAACTGATCGCCGGCGGCCGCGCCTTGCGACACGTTGTCCGCCAGGTTCGGTCCCATGTGATGCAGCAGCAGGTCGGAATAAAGATTGGCCTGCACATTGCTCAGCCCGCTGATCGTCGATTGTCCGGTGGTCATCGACGGCGTATGACACAGCGCGCAGCCGATCTGCGCGAAATCCTGCGCCCCGCGCTGGGTCGAGGGCGAGCTCTGCCCCGGCGTCGGCTGGTCCAGCATCTCCATGAACATGCTGAAACGGATCACGTCACTGGGCAGAGCGGTGCCGCTGAGATCGAAGTTGGTCGCATCCTCGGGCGTAGCGTTGAACTGGCAGCCCGCGGTCTGATCGCGTTCGGTGGTGAACATCTCGTTGGTGACGCCGACCTCCACGTTGTAGGCCTCACCGGAAAATATCTCCAGCGATTTGTTCTGCGCCTTCCAGCCAAAACGCGTAATAGTCCCGTCATTCGCGCTGGTGTTCGCCTGTCCGCCAATGCCCAGCGATTGTTTCTGCTTCGTATTGCTGTTCATGTTGGCGAGGATGGTCGCGTCGGAGATCCCCTGGATCAGTCCGCCGCCGAAAACCGGTGTCGGAATGCGGAAGATGAGATCGCCGAGTTGCGCCGCCTGTGCGAAGTTGGGCTGCGAGATGTTGCAGCCGGAAGCATCGGTGCGGCCGGTAATGGTGAACAGGTCATGCACGCCGCCGTCGACCTGGCCGTTGAACGTATATGGAAAACGCGCTTCGCGAACCGGACCGTTTAGCGTGATGAAAGACGGAACCTGATTGTCCGCGCCCTGATCGGTAGCGTCGGCGATCTGCGGATTGGTAGACGGGCTGGTGCCTCCAACCGCCGGCTGGGCGTGGCATTGCGCGCAGCTCTCTGCGTTGAAGCGCGGTCCTAAGCCGTTGCCGGTGCCGCCGATCGATCCCGTAACCGAATCAATCAGCTCAAAGTTGGTGAGGCCGGCGCTGAAGAACGCCAGCTGGTTCGACGTGAGGCCGGCAACCGGAGTGCCCGCTCCCGGCGCGCCTCCGCGCACTCCAGGATCTTTAGCTCCTCCGCTGTTCAGCGTTCCCGCACCGTTGTTCTCGGGTGCGCCTTCGACGGCTGCAACCAGCAGGAAGATAAGCGCGGGCACAAGAAGAAGTAATGGCAATCTGCGGTGGCTGGACGAGTGAGCGCCTGCCCGGGCAAGCGCTTCGGCTTTTCGAGACATGAGTATCCTCCCGGCTCCGAACGAGTCGTGTTGTCGCCAAACTTCCTGGCGAACTCAGTTTTCTTTCGATAAATCGCAGCAGACGCGAGAGTGGCGCTGGCGGGAGAGGCGGCGCATCCGAGCGGCACACGAACACCGCAGCCGCTCAACTCTGGCGAAAGTTGACGGCAGGAATGAGAATCAGTATCACCTGACTTTACTGGTGGCGATTGTGTGAACAAACTGTAGCAGCTTCGCGTTCACAGTCAATCAAATCTGCTTAGCCGAATCAGCTACATTTTCGCAACATCTGCTGCGAGCGATACTGCTTTGGACTACATCCAAATCTGGCATGAAAAGCGCGCACGAAACTGGACGGGTGCCGATATCCCACAGTGTAGGATGTCTCTTTCACCGACACGCCGGCGTTCTGCAACTGGCCGGCGGCTACCTGCAGCCGGCAGTCGACCAGATGGCTGCGCAGGCGGCATCCGGTTTCCAGCTTGAACAAGTGCGATAAACGGGAAATGCTCAGTTCGACCAGCACTGCCAGCGCCGCGATGTCCTGCGATGGGTCGATCTGGATTGCTTCGAGAACCCGTTGTATCCGTTGGTCGTTCTGCGCTTTGCTGGAATCGAACGGACCGGCTGGGCACGTAGAAACACTGGCATGAAGCGACATCCATCCTCCTGGTCGACGAGGGCGGCTCGCAGAAAAGAGTTTGCGTCTCTTCGCTGCTGTCCATTGGGCCAGTAAGCTTCTACCGTGGGGACGCGGATGTTCGACTGTAACCCTCGCGGCGAGGTTTTCGTCTCCGCGTAATCCCTCAATTTTCATCTGCAGGTCACTAAGGGTTTCACCAGCGGTGACAACCGACAACTGACAACCGACTGGCCACTGGCCGTTTTTTGTGCGAAACTGCCGGAACCATCTCGGGGGAATCTTGGCCGCTCAACCTGTACTCATACCAATACCGGAGCCAGAACCGGACCAACTCAGCAAAGCAACCATTCTCGGCATGATCGCCATGGGCGTCGCCGTCCTGGTTGTCGCCAACGACTTTACGGCGCTCTCCGTCGCACTGCCCGCCATCGAACGCGATCTCCACACCAAAGTCGCTACCGTGCAATGGGTCATCAACGGCTACGCCATGGTCTTCGGCGTCCTCATCGTCACCGGCGGCCGCCTGGCGGACATGTTCGGCCGGCGTCGCATCTTCTTCGCCGGTGCGGGCATCTTTGCCGGCTTCTCGTTGATCGGCGGATTCGCCCCCAACGCCTGCCGTGCTGCTCGCGTGCCGCTTCCTGATGGGCATTGGCGGCGCGATGATGTGGCCGGCGATTCTTGGTATGACCTACGGCTTGTTGCCGCGCTCCAAGTGCGGACTCGCCGGCGGCCTGATTCTCGGCGCCGCCGGATTCGGCAACGCGGTCGGCCCGCTGCTTGGCGGCCTGCTCACCGACACCGTCGGATGGCGCTGGATCTTCTTCGTCAACCTGCCGGTCGCCGGCGCAGCCATCCTGATCACCATGCTTGTGGTTCCGCGAGACGCGGTGCTGGAAGATTGCGGCCGGCTCGATTATGCCGGAACCGCTGCGCTCACCACCGGCTTGTTGGCCTTGCTGCTCGCGCTCGACTGGGCGCTCGATCTCGGCTGGACTGCGCCGCTCATCCTCGGCCTCTTCGCGCTGTCGGCGATCGCGGTGGCAGGCTTCTTACTCATCGAACTCCGCGCCGGCGAAAGTGCTCTGGTTCCGCGCAGCGTCATGCAGAACCGTGGATTCCTCGCCGCCGGGATCGCCACCTTGCTGGCCTCGGCCATCTTTTTCGCCGCGCTGCTTTACCTGCCGCAGTTCATGTCGAGGAACCTCGGCTTCACCGCTGTCGGCGCCGGCGCCGGCCTGCTGCCCATGATGGGGACCTTCATGGTCACCTCATTCATCGCCGGACGGCTTTATCAACTGCTCGGCTCCAAGATCATCGTCTCCCTCGGCGCACTGCTGCTCGGCGGCGGCATGATTCTTCTCTCCGCGATCTCCGCCGGCACCACCTACGATCAGCTCGTCCCGGGACTGGTCGTGCTAGGCGCTGGCGTGGGACTCTTCTATTCGTCAGTCACGACCGCGGCAATCACCGCGCTCGACCCGTCACAAGCCAGCCTCGCCGGCGCCATCGTTTATATGTTCCAGATTGCCGGTGGATCCATCGGCGTGGGCTTCAATACCGCGATCGTCGTCTCCGCCTCATCCATGCCGCGCGGCATTCACATCGCGTTTCTCGTCGATGGCATTCTGGCTGTCGGCAGCGCGGCGGTGGCAATCCTGTTTGTCGGCGGTGCTGTTGACTTCGAGCGCCTGCGCGATCTGCGCCATCACCACCGCGCCCACGCATGACGATTCACGTCGAAGCCGCGCTAAGCGAAAGGTGAAAAGCGAAGGCTAATCTGAGAGCCGATGGCCGACGGCTGAGAGCTGCTTCTTTCCCCGAAGCACAAGCTCACGGCTCATAGCTCACAGCTGACGGGGCATCCTTAAGCGAAAGATGGGCTGACGGCCGATAGCTGATAGCTGACGGCTGCTTCCTACGCAAACGCCGTCTCGGTGTACGTCCCGTAAACCTCGCGCAGAGCGTCGCAAATCTCGCCGACCGTCGCATAGGCCTTCACCGCGTCGATGATCAACGGCATAGTATTCACCGGTGAAATTTGGCCATTGTCGCTGGCAGTCGGCTCTTGCGCGGCAGCCTTCTTCAGCGCGTCAAGACAGCGGCGCACTTCGTCATTGGAGCGGCGCTCGCGCAGCGACTTCAGCTTTTTCGTCTGCGCCACCGCGACTTCCTCACCAATGTAAAGAATGTGCGGTGAAGGCTCGTCGACCACAAACTCATTCGCGCCGACCGTGATCTTCTCTTTGGCTTCGCTGGCGCGCTGGAACTGGTAGCTGGCCTCGGCAATCTCCTTCTGCGGATAGCCTTTCTCGATTGCCGCGACCATGCCCCCCATCGCGTCCAGCTTGTTGAAGTAATCGAACGCCCCGTTCTCCATGTCGAGCGTGAGCCGCTCCACGAAATACGAACCGCCCAGCGGATCGACCGTGTTAGCCACGCCCGATTCATAGGCGATGATCTGCTGCGAGCGCAGCGCGATGCGCACGGCTTCTTCGGTCGGCAGCGCCAGCGCCTCATCGTAGCTATCGGTGTGCAGCGACTGCGTTCCGCCCAGAACGCCTGCCAGCGCCTGAATGGCCACGCGCGCGATGTTGTTCATCGGCTGCTGCGCGGTCAGCGAGACGCCCGCCGTCTGCGTGTGGAAGCGCATCAGCCAGGTGCGCTGATTCTTGGCGTCGAAGCGGTCCTTCATCAGCCGATACCAGATCTTGCGCGCGGCGCGATACTTGGCGATCTCCTCGAAGAAGTCATTGTGTGCGTTGAAGAAGAAGCTGAGCCGCGGGCCGAACTCGTCGACATCGAGGCCGCGGCGGCGCGCCCATTCCACGTACTCCACGCCGTCGTAGATGGTGAACGCCAGCTCCTGCAGCGCGGTCGAGCCGGCTTCGCGAATGTGGTAACCCGAAATCGAAATCGTATTGAAGCGCGGCGTGAACTTCGAACCGAACTCGAACGTGTCGATCACCAGCCGCATCGACGGCGCCGGCGGATAGATGTATTCCTTCTGCGCGATGTATTCCTTCAGAATGTCATTCTGAATCGTGCCGGAAATTTTCTGCCAATCCGCGCCCTGCTTTTCCGCAACCGCCAGATACATCGCCCACAGAATCGACGCGGGCGAGTTGATGGTCATCGAGACCGTGGTCTTCTCCAGATCGATGCCGTCGAAGAGGATCTCCATGTCCTCCAGCGAATCGATGGCGACGCCGCACTTGCCGACCTCGCCTTCGCTAAACGGATGATCGCTGTCATAACCCATCAGCGTGGGCAGATCGAACGCGACCGACAGGCCCTGCCCGCCGTGCTCCAGCAAATATTTGTAGCGCTGGTTCGTCTCCTCCGGCGAGGCGAAGCCGGAGAACTGGCGCATGGTCCACATCTTCCCGCGATAACCCGAGGCGTGAATGCCGCGCGTGTACGGCGGCTGGCCGGGATAATTCAAATAGCTGTCGTAGCTCCAGTCCTCGGGCAGATCGGCCTGCGTGTAGAGGCGGCGGATCGGCAGGCTGGAGATGGTGGTGAAGCGCGCGTGGCCGTGCTCGTCGACATTAATGCCGGTCGGCTCGCCGATCGGCCGCTCCGGAGCCTTCTCCAGCGTGGGCGCGAGCGTCTTCTCGGCCCATTCTTTTTCCGACTGCGACGGATGACGCCCGGCCTCGAACAGATCAGTGACCGGCGATTCAGAGACAGCTTTCCCGTTGGTCTTGCGGCTGCTTGCCATGAATTACCCCACAATAGGACGAACCTTCAATCGTAGTAGATGCGGGGGATGGGGGCAAGAAGGAGCTCATTCTGGGATTCGCGTTATGCTCCCCCCGATGGGTAACGATTCGTGCAGTCCGGTTCCCCAGAATCGATCCCATATTCCCATCGAACGTGGATCGGCGAAGAATCCAGCCGCTTGCGGCGGGAGCGCATTGAGCCCGGCGTGTAAACGCCGGGTACGAGACGCGTTTGGGAAGCGAGCCGCGTCAGCGGCGGCAGACCTCGGCGGCAGATCAAAACAATTCACTCGGATCGAATGTGATCCCGGACTTCTGCAACAGGCTCACATATTCCTCTTCGAAAGCGTGCGTCCCATGATGTTCCGCCTGGTGCTCGATGTATCGCACCACGGCGGGAACCTGCGATGGACTGACACTGATCGCGGCGTAACCATCCTGCCATGCAAACCCGTGCCCAATCTCATTCATCCAGCGCGACGAATTGGCCTTTAAGGTACGCACAACATCGGCAGTCCGGCTCATCGCAGGTACCGTCATCAAAAGATGAACGTGATTCGAGGTTCCGCCGAGTGCCGGGATATTGACGCCGCAATTTCTGCCGATCGCGCGCATGAAAGTCCACAATCGCGGAGGATCGTGGATGAGGTTGCACCGTTCCTTGGTGCTGAAGACACAATGGACCAGTTGCAAAGTGTAGGTATGGGGCATGTCACGTCCATTTTTCGTGAAAAGAGAATCGCGAGATGTGAGGCGTGTCACGGAACGACGTGCCGCCGCTGGCGCGGCTCATTTTATCTTATGGATCCTCGCCCCGGGGTTCACACCCCGGGCTCAAGGCGCTCCCGCCGCAAGCGGCTGGTTCCGACGTCCGAAACGGGCATTCGCCGGCTCATAGGTTTTCTCGTACCAGTCGTCGCGCGACGCATACATCGATTTAGGCTCTCGATCCGGCCGCTCGTTAGGTTCGAAATCCTGCCGCGCCAGCGGCGGCAGCGCCGTGAGCCCGGCGTGTAAACGCCGGGTGCGAGACGCGTTTTGAGGCTAGCCGCGCCAGCGGCGGCAGATGCGCCATTGCACATTCAGGTTCCATCCACCGAAATCATGCGGAATGGTGAACACTGTCACTTTTGCACACGCACCTCTGCGTTATACTTCGCTCGGATACTCCACTTTCTGAAGGTCAATACATGAGCATGACGGCACACGCAGTGGAAGCGCCCTCCACGGCAGATTTCAAGTCACTGGAAGAGAAAATCCTGCGCACCATCGAGCAGCTGAAGTCGGCGCGCGACGCCAAGGCGGTCGCCGAGCGCGATGCCGCCCGCCTGCGCGAGGAGTTGAACGAGCGCGAGGACGAGCTGGACAGCATGCGCCAGGAGCTGGTCACCCTGCGCCGCGAGCGCGAAGAGGTACGAACCAGAGTAGAAAAGATGCTGGGCCAAATTGAGTCTTTGGCGCTGGACGAGTCGGCGGGATAATGGAAGGTTGGGGCTAGGGATTAGGGGCTAGGGATCAGACGAGCCTGTGCATTGAAACTCACTGATCCCTAACCCCTCGTCCCTAATCCCTCATGGAGGATCTCTTGAGCCAGCCAAACGGCAGCGGTAATGTCCGCGTCGAAATCTACGATCAGACCTATCATCTTCGCGGCTCCGATCCGGAGTACATCGGCGAACTGGCCGAATATGTCGACACCAAGATGCACCTCATCGCGCAGCAGGCATCGACCGTCGATTCGTTGCGCGTAGCCGTGCTGGCCGCGCTGAATATCGCCGACGAACTCCACGTCCTGAAGCGCAAGTACGAATCCATCGACAGCGATTACAACGAGCGCGCCGGACAGCTGGCAGGCGCATTAGACGAAGTCCTCGACGAGGGACGACGGGCCGGATAGGTAGAGCTGAGCTTCAGCTCCACGTTCAAATCCTAAACTCTTCTCTGTGCTCTCAGTGCCCTCTGTGGTGAAATTACCCTCTAGTAGTTCAGCCGGAAATTCAGCATGTGCCAGTTCAGCAGGAAGAACGCGAAGCCCAGGCACGCCAGCATCAGCAGCGTATTCCAGACCTTGGTCCAGAACCACAGCGAGCCGTTCTTCCACGACTGCAGGCAGTAATCCATCGCCACCAGCGCGCCGATCACCCCCAGCACTCCAATCACCTGCAGCAGGTGCAGCTTGAAATCGAAATGCCGGCTCAGCAGCGCGATGTTCTCGTCCACCGAACTGAGCCACGCCGCGAATCCCGCAGCGAACGCCAGATTGATCGCGCACAGCCATCGCATCCAAAAGCGCAGCCGGCGATATTGCGGCGTGAGTTCGGCGCGATAGCCGTAATGCCAGCGCAGCATCGCGTTTAGCGGCCAGAACAGCAGCGTCAGAACAAACATCGTCACTGCAAAGACGAGGATGCTGAGATTGAGAATCTCATTCTTCAGCGTAGGAACCGGCTGAGCGTCGAAGATGGGCCAGTCGGTTATGATCACCCGCTGACCAGCGTAATCCTTCACGAACGCGAGCTTGCTCTGCCCGTTGACCTCACGGAAGAGCATCGGCGCAATTTCCTGGAAGCGCTTGGGATTGCCGGCGTAGTCCTTGAGCAGGTCGGCGCTGATCGTGCCGTCGGCGTTGACGCTGACTTTGACCTGCCCAAGCGCGGTCACGGCCGCAACGTTGGTCTCCGAGCGTCGGCTCAGCCAATATCGTCCGGCGACCGACTTCGCATCCTGCGCGGCGTTCGCCGCCTGCTGGGCCTGCGGCGGCGTGTAGGCGAAATATCGGTTCAGGAAGGTGTCCCACAGCCCGGAGCGTCCCGGCGCCTCCGGCTTGCCTTCGCTGTTGTAGGAGATGAAGAAGCCGAGGCCGTTGTCGAGCATCAGGTGCATGTCGCTGTGAAACCACTGCGAGTCGCCGCCGTGTCCGATGATGCGATGCCCGTTGCGCGACTCTTCATAGAAGCCGTAACACATCGCATTCATCTCCGGCGACAGCCCAAACAGCCGCGAGTGCATAAGCTGCGCCGTCTCCGGCTTCAGAATGCGCACGCCGTTGTATTCCCCGTTCTGCAGATGCGCGATGATGAAGTGCGACATGTCTTCCGCCGTGGTCGACAAACTGCCTGCCGGCCACGCCTGCACAAACTCGAAGTCCTTCGCCGGCTGCGATGCTTTGTTGTAACCGCTGGACATCAACGGCTTCAGATTGTCGGGCAGCGGCTGGCGGAAGCTGCTGTGCTTCATGCCCAGCGGCACGAAGATGTTCTTCTCGATGTAGTCGTCATACGGCACACCCGAGACGCGCTGCACGATGTACCCCGCCAGCGTTGCGCCATAGTTGGAGTAGGCCGGCGTGGTACCGGGCGGGAAGATTTCTTTCGGGATGTGCGTCGCCAGATACTCCTGCAGTGGCTGCATGTCTTTGTTGTTGGCGACGAACAGCTCCTTCAGCGTCTCCTCGAATCCCGGCGTGTGCGACATCAGGTCCTTCATGGTGATCGGCTTGCCGAAGGTCGCAGGAATTTTGAAGTCGAGGTAGTCGTTGATGTCGCGATCGAGATCGATCTTGCCCTGCTCGTACAGCTGCATCACCGCAGTCCAGGTGAAGGTCTTGGAGATCGAGCCCGGGCGGAAGAGCGTGCTGTCGACGGTCACCGGCTTGCGCGTCTTCACGTCGGAAAAGCCATAGCCTTTGGCGAAGATCACTTTGCCATCTTTGACGACCAGCACCACCGCGCCGGCGATGTCATCGCGCTCCAACTGAATCGGAAGGAAGCCGTCGAAAAACGCTTCCAGGTCTTCCGTGGTCAACTGCGGCGGGACCTGCGGCGGCAGCGCCGGCGCAAGCGCGGGAGCAGGTCTCTCCTCGGCACGATGCGGCAGCACGCGCGGCTTCTGAGCGTTGAGTGGGAGCGAGGACAAGAGAACAGCGGCAATGAGAACGGCCGGAAGGAGGGTCTGGCGTTTCATAAATGTCTTCCAGAGAGAGCGGTAACAGAGTACTACGGAGAGCGCGGGCTGGAGGTTTGAAGTCGTGGGCTGCCTTAACCAGAAGGGCTCGTGTGCTTTGGCCCAGGGCTCGCGGCTGGACGCTAGCTCGCAACCGCCTGCCCGCGTTGGGTCGCCGGGAACGTGCTGCTGAGCAACAGCGGACTATCGGAGATCAGGCCGTCGACTCCCCATTCGGCGAGGCGAACCATGTCGCGCGAATCATTCACTGTCCAGGTCAGAGCCTTCACGTTGCGGGCATGCGCGTCGTCGAGTAATCGCTGCGAGACGAGATCGTACCGCGGGAAGACCGCCGTGATCGGCAAGTCAGCCCAGCGCGCCAGATTCTCCTCGCGATCGCAGACGTAGCCTAGCGGCAGCGACGGATCGAGCTGGCGCAGGCGTACCAACACGTTTGGCAGGAACGACGACACGATGTAACCGCGCTGAGGTGGTTTGGCGCGCAGCGCCGCGACGATCGCTTCTTCGTTTCCCTCAACCTTGAGCTCAATGTCGAGATAGGCACTCGCGCCGAATCGCTCCAGCACCTCTTCCAGGCAGGCCAGGTTGTAGCCGCTGCGCCGCTCCAAACCGGCGTAATCGGTAGTGGCGACGTCGACGCGCTTCACAGCCGTATCGTGACACAGCACGGATCGCCGATCGCGCGTGTAACGGACATCGAACTCGAAGCCGTCGCAGCCGTTGGCCAGAGCGTAGTCGAACGCGGCAAGGGTGTTTTCGGCAGGAAAACTGGGTTTACGCCAGCGCAGGCCCAGCAGCGGCAAAGGACGCGCGCCACGATGTCCGAGCAGCAGCGGGTGTGAGGTTGGGGCTGGCACGGAAAACTCGCCCTTCGCGTTGCGCTTTTCGCTATTGGCTCTTGGCTTGTGGCGCTTGGGCCTTAAGCTTCTAGCAAGCCGCTGATTGCGGAGAAGACTGCCGAGCGCTCGAAGGCAAGAGCTAATTGCTTCCTCAATCCAAATCGAAATCCCGCAGCGGCTTACCGGTATCAGGCGTTTCCTTAGCCCGCCGCAACGCTTCCTGGAACTTCTTCTCCAGCAGGTCGGCCTGATTCTTCTGCGCCTCCACCGATTGCCGGAAGAGCGACTCTTTGCGACTGTCCTGCTCTTTCATAGCGCGCGCCGCAGCTTCCATGTCCTCGAAGGTTTTGGGAACAGCCTTGGGCGTGTGCGCGATCACCGCTTTCACTTCGGAATCGATCTTCAGGGTCGCGCCGCAGCACGGGCACGCAACTTCAAACGCCGGGTGATTCTTGGACATGATGGAATCTTACGCCAGGCAGTAACCACATGCCAGCGGCGCGGATTCGGACTTTGGATGTGGCAGGCGACTCTCCTGCCGCCGGATTGCGACGGCAGGAGAACTCGTTACTGGCTGGATTAAGCCCCGCGTCCGCAGCTCAGCTATTACGGCTACTGCGCCGGAGTAACGGAGAGGACGTGGATGGTGTTACGCTCCGTGTCGAACTTGAGCTCGATCGACACGTTCTGGCTGTCATAGCTCTTCAGCTTCTTGGGATTTTCGACCACGTAGGTCTTGTTGTCGCTGGTAAAGCTCTGGCCACCGTTGCTGACCATGCCGATCATGTTGTGCCGGGGCATCGTCGTCTGGCCGGTCTCGTCAATGGACGCGGCCTGATTTTCCTGGGCCTGCGTGTTCTTCTGGTCCTGCATCTGCTGGTTTGCCGGCTGGTCCTGGCTCTGGCTGCTCTGAGCGAATGCCAGCATTGGAGCCGCCAATACCATCGCGAATAAAGCTGTCATCAATTTCCGCATGAATGCCTCCTTGTCATCATAGGTGTCAACTATCACGTCTCCATCATGTGACGACAATTCCGCGCAGGAGGTTTGCTGGATCGTAGGGACTGGGGATTAGGGACTGGGGACTGGGGATTCAGACTTGGGATGAGGAACTCGGGATCAGGGCCGTTCCCTGCCCCCTATCCCCTAGCCCCCATCCCCCATTCCCTATTCCCTACTGAAAGTTCTGCTTGATCCAGTCCGAATACCGATACTTCAACTGGTACAGCGTCCAGGCGGCCTGTACCGTGGTGTGGGCGTGATCTTCCTGCGTCAGGCTGAACTCGAAGACGCCGCGGCACCACCCGTACCAACAGTAGTTCCAGGAGCCGTCAGGATTCTGCCGGTCGAGAAGGCGCTCAATCCAGCGTTTCTTCACCAGCTCGGGCCGGCCGGCAGCCAGCAGCGTTGCGGTTCGTTGCGGGTACGAGTCGCTCACGCGAAAGTCCCAATAGGCGTCATTGGCCACGCCGTTGGTGACCGGGATGAGCGCCGCGTCCAGCTTGGGCGAAGGGCCGTTGTAGTGGCGATAGATGTCCAGCGCAATCAGCTGCAGATGCAGCCGAACTCCCCAACTGTATTTATCCGGAGAGAACAGGTTGGCCTTGTCTTCTTCGGTCAGCTCAACCTTGTCAGGAGCCGTGCCGTAACTGAACCAGCGGTATTGCCACCCGAGTCCCGGAATCATGTCAGCCGTCAGCGCAGGCAATGGCACGGACGGGTCGACCCAATGCGCCCAATACCACGAGACCGGCTGTCCGGGGACCTTCACTCGTGAGCTGGCCAGGTACGACTGGACATACTGTTGCAAGCGCGGGTCGCCCGACATCTCCGCCATGTCGCCGATCATGTACATCAACGGCGGATTGCCCTGCACATCGGGATGGGTCACGATCCAGTTGGTCGAGGTATCGATGGCATGGTCGAGCTGGGTCGTGAATTCCGCGCGCGGGGTGTGGTGGAACGAGACGTTGTTGTTGATGACAGCAATGGCCGCGACAACGATAACCAGGACGACGAGAATTACCGCCCATTTCAGCAGGCGACCGACGAGCGATTTCTTCGGGGCGTCCGCAGCAGAGGTCATTTGTGGAGTGGATGCCATGTCAGGAGTTAGGTTTCTCTTGCAACTGGTCCGGAAAGGCTGAAAGTAATTAGCCCAGCGCGGAAGCGCTGGGTCAGCTTATGAACATCTGCCTGAGCCCCTTCAGGGGCGACACGCAAATGTGCCGCCCCTGAAGGGGCTGGGAATCTCGAGAATAACTGTTTCCCAGCGCTTCCGCGCTGGGCTAATCACTTTATCCCTTAGCGATAACTTGATCCCGCTGCGAACCCGATCTTTATGCGTTACTGGCGACGTATTTTTTTCCCGCACGCGGCGCCACCGTAACACCAGTATCGCCCTCAACCATGCGTCGAACCAGTTCCGGGAAGTCGACTTCCGGCGTCCAATTCAGCTCCTGGCGCGCCAGGGTCGCATCGCCACGCAGGTCGTGAATCTCGCCGGTGCGGAACAGCTTGGGATCGACTTCAACATATTCGTTCACCACCTCGGCAATATCCCGGCCGGGAGCGACCAGATCCAGGCAGTGCAGCACTTCGACCACGAACTCGTACACGCTGTGCGATCCGCCGGTGGCGATGACGTAGTCCTTCGGCTTATCGGTTTGCAGCATGGCATGCATGGCGCGAATGTAGTCGCCGGCATAGCCCCAGTCGCGGCGCGCCTGCATATTGCCCAGCTTGACCTTGTTCTTCTTCCCCTGCGCCCAATCGGCCGACGCCAGCGTGATCTTGCGCGTGACCATCTCCGGCCCGCGACGCGGCGACTCGTGATTGAACAGGATTCCGCCGACCACAAAAATTCCGCGTTCGCGATAAACGCCGCAAAGATTGTGGGCAGCCGTCTTCGAAACGCCATAGGGCGACGTCGGACGCAGCGGCGTCTCTTCATTGCGCAGGCCGTTCAGGTTGCCGTACATCTCCGAGCTCGACGCCTGATACACGCGCGTCTCCGGCTTCAGCCGTTCCACCATGTTCAGCAGCCGCGCCAATCCGCCAACATTGATGTCGAAGGTCTCGGCGGGAAGATGCCAGCTGGTCGGCACGAACACCTGTCCGGCGAGGTTATAGATCTCATCCGGCATGGCTTTGGCGAAGGCGACCTCGAGGGAAACGGCGTCGCGCATATCGCCGTAGAGCAGTTCGATCCGGCCATGAACTGCATCCAGGAAGCGAACGGTGTCGGTTTCACGGCGCACCAAGCCGTAAACTCGGTAGCCAAGATCAAGTAGATATTCGGCAAGATAGCTGCCGTCCTGACCGGAAACTCCGGTGATGAGTGCGGTCTTCATTGAACTGATGTCCTCCTGGGTTCCGTGGGTCGCAATTCCAATCTTGATTGTCGAACAGATGGTCTTAATGAGTATTGCGTATCTAACAAGAATACCGTATCTGGAGGTCAGGCCCTATCGCCCGCCGCGTCCCAGCAACAAGATCTTGACCGTGGAGAACATGATGAACAGATCCAGCCCCAGCGACACGTTCTTGATGTAGAACAGGTCGTAGGCCAGCTTCTCCTTGTTGTCTTCCAGCGTCGCGTTATAGCCGCGATTGATCTGCGCCCAGCCGGTCGCTCCCGGCTTCACCAGCCAGCGCTCGCGGTAAAAAGGAATCTGCGCTGCGCATTCTTCTTCCTGCTGAGGCACAAACGGCCGCGGTCCGACGAATGCCATATCGCCCTTGACGATGTTGAACAGCTGCGGCAGTTCGTCGATGCGGGTGCGCCGCAACCACTTCCCTACTCGCGTCACCCGCGGGTCGCCATGCTCGGCCGGCGATAACGCGATCTTCTCCGAGCCTTCAAACATGGAACGAAATTTATAAACCGTGAACAGTTTGCCGTGTTCGCCTACGCGGGCCTGCCTGAAAATCGCCGGCCCCTTGGAGTTCAGCCGCACCGCGATCGCGGCCAGCAGCATGATCGGCGAAGTGATCAGAATCGCCAGGCTGCCCAAGGTCAGCGAGAAGATTCGCTTATACAGGCGCAGGGCTGCGCGAACATGAAATCCCGGCGAAAACAGCAGCCAGCTCAGCCGCAGGGAATCGAGCGGAATCTTCCCCGTAATGCTCTCGTAGTACTCGGGACCATCCTGGATATAGACGCCGCGGGTCTTCAGCTTGAGCAACTGATCCACGCGCAGCTTGCCGCGCCGGTCGCCCATGGTAATCACAACCCGGCGGGCGTTGCGCTGCTCCACTATCTCCTGCAGATCGCCATCATCGAAGCGAGGAACGCCGGCGGGCGTGTCCGTACTCTCTCCGACGAAGCCCACCACCCTTACCCCCAGCTCCGAGCGGCTGTCGATCTCCCGCATCAGCGGCAAGGCAAGCGGGCCATCGCCGTACAGGATCGCGCGCTCGGAGAAGCGGGCTGAGCGATTAAGGACGAAAAAAAGTTTGCGCCAGGCCGGAACCGTAACCGCGACGATGCCGACGCCCAGCCACAGCGTGGTCCCCACCAGGCTGATTTCCGGAAAAGCGTAATACAGGACCGAAAGCGCGACGAAGGCGCATCCCAGAACTCCGACCAGCCGGGTAATAACCTCGCGCCGGTTCGACAACACGGTGGTGTCGTACAGGTCGAAGTAGTACATCAACGTAATAAAGATCCCAACCAGCAGGCCGATTCGTCCAAGGCCATTCTCGTACAGCAGATAGATGTTGGCATCCATCGCTGTTCCCGCCCAAAAACATACGGAGACCACAAAGGCCAGTGTGACAATTAAGGCCTCGGTCACCGTAAGCAACAGTGTTCGGGTGGGGAAGTAGGCGTTGAACAGACGGATCATGCAGACGCCGCTTGGGCCTTCTTCGCTTCTTTAGCTGCTCGCTTAGCTTCCTTCTTGGCTTCCTTGGTGTCCTTGCCCGACTTGCTGGAGTAGTAGGAGCCGTAGTAGCTATCGTTGAGGCTCGACGAAGTCGCCTGGTTGAAGACCACGCCCAGCAGCTTGTTCTTGTCGATGGTCTCCAGCGCCTTGTTGAGGACCTTCTTGCGGGTGTAGCCGTCGCGCACCACCACCAGAACGCCGTCGACCAGGCGCGCAATCGAGGTGGAATCGGCCATCGGCAACATGGGCGTCGCATCCATCAGGATCCAGTCGAAGTGCTGCGATACCGCTTCCAGCATCTTCACAAAGCGTCCCGATTCCAGCAGTGGAAGCGGCTCATCCATGGCACGGCCGGCGGCTAGTAGCCATACGGGCAGGTCGCGGATCTGATACAGCGAATCCTCCAGCGCCAGCTTGCCGTCAGCCCATTCGGAGATTCCGCGCAGCTGGGTCGTCGAGAACAGCGCGCTCACCGTAGGCCGGCGCAGATCGGCTTCAATCAAAAGAACCTTTTCGCCGGCACGCCGCGCCAGGGTCAGCGCCAGATTCGCGGCTACCACCGACTTGCCTTCGTCCACCACGGAACTGGTGACCAGCAGCTTTTGCAACTGACGCTTCTGCTGCATGTGAGCCAGCCGCGTCGCCAGCACGCGGAACATTTCGGCGCCGTGGCTGTCGGGATCGGTCATTGCTACCAGGCGCTGCTCCGGCGTGGGAACGGGATGCAGAACGCGATCGGCGGGCACGTTGAGCCAATCCGATTCAATAATCCGCTCGGGTGCCGACATTCCGGGAGCAGGTAGGGCTTCGACGAGCTACTGCAGAGGCAGCTTCCGACTGATCTACCAAAGGCGAGTTATTGGGATCTGGACTTCCACCTTGGGACCGTTGTAACGCTTCGAACACTCGACTCATGGTTTTAGATTCTCCTCGCTGCAGTTGTTGTCATCGTCTTACCGGTTTCCAGGGTCTCGCCATCCGCGGTGCGGAGCATGCGGAACAGCGAACGCAGAACGCTTTCGTTGTTCTCTTCGCGCGCCTCGATTGCCATCTGCGTCTCCTCGGGAAGCGACCCGGGGATGAGGCGGAAGTCCGCGGCCACGTCGGTGATCATGTCGCCGGTCACCTGCCGCAGCTCGTTGGCAAAAGCGTTGACCATGGAATTTTCACAAAGATTGTTAATGATGCGCGGGATACCGCGCGAGTACTCGTAGATCTTCGCCAGCGCCTCTTCGGTGAAGATCGCCGGCTCCGGCGGAGCTCCGGCGCGCTCCAGGCGCGACAGAATGTACGCGTGAGTCTGGGGCTCATCCAGCGGCTGCAATTGGCAGCGCAGTGATACGCGCTGCTTCAACTGCCGCAGCTCGGGCGAGTCCAGAACAATCTCCAACTCCGGTTGCCCCAGCAGTACGATCTGCAACAGCTTTTGCTGCGAGGTTTCCAGGTTGGTCAGAAGCCGGATCTCCTCCAGCAACTCGGAGCGCAGCGCTTGCGCCTCATCCACCACCAGGGCGGTGATCAGGCCGCGAGCGTGACGCTGGATCAGGAAGCGGTTCAGGTCGAGCAGCATCTCGGTCTTGTTGCGGCCCGAGTACGGCAGCCCAAGATCCGCCATGATGTACTGGAAAAACTCGACCACCGAGAGCAGCGGGTTGAACACATAGCCGAAGGCGATGTTGTTCTTGCGCAGCTCCGAGAGCAGGCAGCGGACGAGCAGGGTCTTTCCCGTGCCTACCTCGCCGGTGATCACAATGAAGCCCTTGCGCCGGCCTACCCCATAGTGCAGGTTGGCCAAGGCTTCATTGTGCCGCGGCGTCGGATGATAGAAGTACGGGTCGGGGCTGATCTCGAATGGATTGCGCGACAACCCGAAATATTGTTTGTACATGCCCTATCCCCAGAAATAGGCGTAGACGACGCCCGACGGCATCAAGATCAGGATCAGAATCATGGCCGCGAAGGCCAGCCTCGGTATCCAGCGGGCACGTTTCAGCTCCTTGGCTGTCGACAGCGCCGGAATCTCGGCAAGGACCGGCAGGCTGGTGGCGTCCGCCAGAGCCGCTTCGCCGCGGATGCGGTCGTCCAGGAACTCCGCTCCGAAGCCAAACAGAATCGCCAAGGCGATACCCGCACCGATTGCTCCCAGCGAGAACTTGAAGCGATCCGGGAAGTTCGGCTTGTCCGGAAGGCTGGGCGGATCGATTACGCGGAACTGCGCGCCCTGCTGCTGGCGTTCCAGGCTGGTGGCCAAAGCCGACTCCGTCTTCTTGGCCAACAGCTCCTGATATTCCTTCTTCAAGTTGCCGAAGTCACGCATCATGTCGACCTCTTGCGCTTCCACGGCCGGCGTGGCGTTCAGGCGGGCCTGATAGACCTGAGCTGCCTGCTCCAGACGCTGCATCTGCGCGTTGGTCGACGCCAACTCTTGCTGGTTCAGCTTCATCTGGGTCTTCAGGTTGACCAAGGCATTGGCCTGGCCCACCGCCTGCGGTGATTCGCCGGACTCAACCTGATCGCGAGCTTCGTTGGCCATGTCCTTCTTCAGCTTCTCCAACGACGCGATCGTCTCCTTCAACTTCTTCACGTCCGGATGGTCCGGGGTATAGCGAGCCTCCAAAGAGGCCAGGTTGGCGCGCGCGTTGTCCAACTGCGAGTCGATGCTCTGCGGAGCCATCGCGGTGTCGCTCGCGTTGTTCATTTGCGTCTGCGCCGAGTTCAGGTAGGTCTGCTGCTGCATCAGCCGTTCGCGCTGCGCCTGCGCGGCCTGCATCTGCTGCTGAACTCCCTGCAGGATGTGAATATTGCTGTCCAGCTGCGACGGCAAAGATCCCTCGTGCTCGGACTCGAAGGCGCGAACCTTGGCCTCCTGATCGGCCAGCGTCTGCGCGATCGCCCTCACCTGCGAATCCAGGAAGAGCGTCGTCGCTTCCGACTGCTCCTGGCTGGCGCGCACGTTCTCATCGACGAAGAACGAGGTCAGCGCGATGGTCACCTTCTGCGCCTGATCGGCCGTGGGGGCCTTGTAGGAGATCTTGAACGCGACGATTTCCGCCTTGCCGGAAGTGTTCGTCTCGCTCTTGATCAGCTCCATCTTCACGTCGTCGCGCATCTTGTTGACCTGATCGTCGGGCGACCAGGAGTAGCCGGGGTACAGGTTGAAGCGCTGAATCAGATTCAACAGGCGCGTACGGCTGAGCACCTGGGTACTCATGGCCTGAACGCGGTCAGCCAGGTCAACTTCCACGTTGGGCTCAACCAGGTTGCTGGGCACTTTGGGAGGTTCAACCAGAATGGTACTTTCCGAAATATAGGTAGTTGGTAAAAACCAGGCAGAGGCGAAGACAATTGCCCATCCGAAAAGCAGCGGGCCAAGGATCCACCACTTGCGGCGGAGCACGATAGCCCAATACGCGTCAAACCCCTGCCCCGATTTCTGGTCGTCAAATTCCTGCATTGCCATAGATCACCGTCCCAAAGAATGATTCCACGTGTACTGCACTGTGAGGCCGAGACCGCTGGTGTCAACCGTCTGCGGCAGTCCGAATTGGCCGTAGTAGTTTTGCGTCTGGTGAATGAAAGCGTAATAGGTGCTCAGGCTCCAGGCGGTATTGAACTTGCGCGAGAAGCTGATCGTACCCTGCGCGCTATGCAGGAACTGATCGCCTTGGGTGTCCGTAAGCGAGTCGCTGTGGCCATAGAGGAAGCCCATCGCCATGGTCCAGGCGCGACTGATGGGCCGCGACCATGTCATCGTAGCCTGGTAATACTTCACCGTTCCGAACAGGCCGCCGCCGTTCGTAATGCTGTTGCTTCCCTGAATAGCGAAGCTGTTGTGATGGGGAGCCAGATAAGTGATCGTGACTCCTTCGGCAACGTTCACATAGCTATTGTGTATCTGTTGAATCAGGCAGCCACTGGGCAAGCAGATTAGCGGCACCAGGTCCTTGGTGCCGGTCAACTCCGGTCCTACCCAGCCCGAGAACGAAAAAGTCTGGTTCGGCTTGAAAGTCATGAAAGTCTGGAACATCTGGACGCCGGCGCGCGATTGCCCATGCCCATAGTCCATGGCATTGAAGACATAGCCCTCACCTGCCAGCCATCTCCGGCTGAATTGGTGCTGATAGAAAACACCGCCCGAATAAGTAGTCGAATTCCACAAGCTTCCCAGGTTGGGCAGATCGCTATTCGTCTGATAGCCGCGCAAATAGTGCTGGAAACTCTCGGCCCCGTAAAAGTTCAGGGTGTCGTGAGCGCCCAGCAGGTAGCTCAGATCGCCAGTTCCCTGGTTCTGCTCCACGACGGTCTGGGGAAAGTAGTACACCGGATCGGGATAATTCGGTTCCGGCTGGCCCAGATACTGGAAGAACGGCTGAAAAGGATCGTCAGAATAGAAATAAGAATCCTTCAGACGAAACTGCCAGCGCTTGGCGATCTGCCACATGATGCGGCCATTCGCGCTCTGGTTCAGAGTTGAGAAACTGGAATACGGCCCAGGGATTCCCGCCGTCTGGTTCACGCCCCCGCTATAGCCTACGGTCCACAGCAAATGCGGGCGCACTTGCACGATGGAAAGTCCACCGGTCCCGATGAACAGCGTCTGCCAATATCCTGCCTGGCCGCTGTAGCCCCCAAGATATTGCCCAACAATTCCGCCTGTGGCGTTGAAACTGTAGCCGGTATGAGCGACGGCATCGCTAAACAGATTCAGCGCCGGCAGCTTTTCGGGATTAGTGAAGGTAGCCTGCGGTCCACCAAGACCGGAAGTGTCATCGTTCGAGGCGCCCGGCAGGGTGTCGCTGCCTCCGCCGGCTTGGGTCGAGGAATCCTGCTGCTGATCCTGCGACGAGGAATCCTGAGAGCCGGCTTGCCCCTGCTGCTGCTGCTGTCCGGACATGTTGTAGGTCGAATAGATAACCGGACTGGGAGCTTGATAGGTGCCCTGGCTGGACGAAGAGCTACTTTGGGTCGAATCGTCGGAGCTAGACTGCTGCGAATCGTCCGCGGCAGAGTATCCGCCCTGCGATGAACTGGATGAACTGGCAGAACCGGCTTGCTGCTGCGGGCCATTCGACGTCGGATACGTCGAGTAGCCGCTCTGCGACCATGCCAGCGGAGCACACATCAACGCGACTGCGGCCAATACTGCTGGTCTGATTTGCCGTTTCATCTCATCCTCCTGCCCGGGGCGAATTCCATCTCCGTTACGGCACCACGATGGTATCGCCAGGCTGAACCATGACGTTCTGAGCGATGTTCTGGCCTTTAATCACCTGCTTGTAGTTGAAGTGAAGTTTTTCCTGCTTGCCGGCCGCATCCGTGCGCAGAATGTAGATCTTCTTCTCCTTGGCAAAATCGCGGAAGCCGCCGCTCAAGGCAATGGCGTCCAGTATGGTGAGCGGACGGACCAGGGGAAAGAAGCCCGGCTTGAACACGTTGCCCATGATGTTGAAGCTGAGACTGTTGACGGCCTCCACCACCACCACCACCTGAGGATCCGACATGACCTTCTGCAGCGACGTGGTGATCTGGTCCTGCAATTGATTCGGCGTCAAGCCAATCGCCTTGATTTCGCCGATCAGGGGCAGGGTAATCATTCCATCCGGCCGGACGGGAACATTCTTGGTCAGCTCGGGCTCTTTCCACACGCTGACCAACAAACCGTCGCCAACGCCAATGACGTAACTATCCGCCTTGATGGCAGAAGTGCCGCCAATCGCACTAAGGCGTGGCGGCGGCGGCGTGTCCGTCGCCGGCAAACTGGTCGCCTTGGCGACGTTGTTGCTCGAACCCGTACCTGAATCGGCAGGTATGACCGGCTTAGAAGCCGTATTCGAATCGGAACCCTGTGCGTTGCCGTCCTGCGCCCAGGCCGCGACCGCCCATACTCCTAGCAGTATGATTCCAGCGACTACTAAAATTCGCTTGCTCAACGTCTTTGACAGATACATCATTCACCTCGGTCTGGATTACTCGGCCCCGTCTACTTCGTGTTTAGTTGCGGAACTGGAACGCCGCTGCGGAATTCCAACTTCTTTCAGCTTGTACAGCAGAGCGCGATAGCTGATGTCCAACGAACGCGCCGCTTTCTTGCGGTTCCAGTTATTGGCATGCAGCGCGTTCAGAATTATACGAGCTTCGAGCTTGCGCACTGTCTGCCGGGTCAATTTCTTCAGCGATACCGGCCCTTCCAGCATGAGCGTGTCGAGCGTGTCGCGCTCGTTGGGCTCCAGCAGCTCGCTCAAGATCACATCTTCCGTGCCCATCACCACATAGCGCTTGATCAGGTTTTCCAGCTGCCGGACATTGCCCGGCCAGGAATAACGCTGCATCTTCGCCATCAGCGCCGGCCGCATCATCACCGCCCGGCCGTTCAGCTTCTCGTTGTAGTACTGCAGCAGGTAATCGCTGATGATCGGCAAATCCACCGCCCTCTCTCGCAATGGAGGCAGATGGATGGTCATGGTCGCAATGCGGTAGAACAAATCACCGCGGAAGTTACCCTGTTCAATCTCTTCATGCAGCTCGCGGTTGGTCGAGCACACCACCCGAACTTCAACTCTCTTGTCTTCCTGAGCGCCGATGCGGCTGAACTGGCCGTCCTGCAGAAGCTGCAGCAGCTTGGCTTGCAGCATCGGATCAAGCTCGGCAATCTCGTCCAGGAACAACGTGCCGCGGTGCGCCAACTCAACTCTACCCGGCTTTGTGTTGTTGGCGCCGGTAAATGCGCCGCGCTCGTAGCCGAACAGTTCGCTTTCGAGCAGCGTTCCCGGAATGGCAGGACAGTTTACTTTGACAAAGGGTCCGGCCGCCCACGGCGAATACAAATGCAGTAAGCGGGCGACGATGTCTTTTCCCGTGCCGCTCTCTCCGCTGACCAGCACGGAAAGATTCGACGCAGCAACTCGCTCCAGCTTCTGCCGGACATCTCGCATGGCAGGCGTCTGCCCGAAGATCACCGGCTCGGGAGGGAGCTGATGCACCGAGATCGCACTCTCATTGTTCGAGCCCGCCAGTAGTGGCATCTCGTGACTCTCGTCGTGACTCTCGCGTCTGTTTTTGAAGAACGGTGCTAATGAATTGCATTTCTTGCGCCAAGTTCCTGCACATCGCAAGAAAATGCGCATATTCAAGCTAAGTTATTGCTGCAAATAATCTTGATTTGTTACTGGCCAGACTGTTTTATCACTTACGAGGGATAAAAGCGAAGGAAATTGCGCTCCAAGTGTGCAAATGTTTTCACTCTGGGGAAGTGAGTTTCCCAACTGACCGCGCCTTGCCGACTTCCAGCGCCGGCTGGGGACTTAGCAATGGCTCATCGAACTGCAATCCCAGCAGAAAGTACTGCCGGTCGGCCGTACATCGCAGCACGGTGGCGTGCAATAGAGACACCGAGCGTGGCAGCTGTGCCTTGTTTACCAGGGCAACGGGAATTTCCAGAGAGATCTCGGTGCCGGGATCCAGGTAGCGCCGGGTCGCCAGCAACACGCCGCCGGCGGAAAGGTTCAGAGCAGTGGCGAATTCCAGAAACTCTTCTCCGTCGGAGTTTTTACCCCGGACAAAAAAGGGAATTGAAATAGGAAGCCGGTCCCAGCCGCGGCGCTCGGCGACGGATACGGTTCGACGCACTCCACTCTCCTGCTGCTCCTACATTAAGTCTTAATGACGCACATCGATAACCAAACCGAGTTCAGGACCAAACATATTAGTTTGTTATAGATAAATGGTGTTACCCGGACTTCTCCGCTTAGTTGCCGGTGCAATCTCTTGCGGTTGAGAGGAAGAGGAATGCCTGCTTAAGAGGAAAACAGGTTCCGGAAAAGGAAACTTATTTGCTCATTTTGCCCAAAATTAATCAGTTTGACGTTGACAATAAACGGCTTTAGGGTAAGATCAGTTCTCCCCCTGTAGAGTGCTTCCACTCTATCTCCCGAGGAATGGCGAATAACTAAACCCAGGACTGACTTTGGCCGAGAGTATGCCTGTGGAACAAAGATCGGGGATCACTCCTGACGATGCCCAGGACTCATCCCATTCCCGGAAAGCTAAAAGCGTTATCCCCATGCCAGTGAACATGTCGCCGGTCAGGTCGGCTCACAAGCACGTTACCGAAGAGTACTGTAGCTGCTGCCGCGATGCTTTGGCGTCGGCCGCCCATGAGTTGAAGACGCCCTTGGCCATCATGGACGGTTACCTCCAGCTGTTGCTGGCGCAGAAACTGGGGCCGCTCAATCCCCGCCAGATGGAAGTTTTGGGAGAAATGCAGGCCAATGGCGCTCGCTTGACCACGTTCATTCAGAACCTGTTGACCTATGCCGCCCTTAAAGTCGATCGCCTCGAGCTGAACTACGAGGTTGGCAGCATCAACGAATGCATCGGCGAGATCGCCGAGGTCTGGGCACAGCGATTTAGTGAGAAGGCGATCGCCTTCTACTTCCTGCCCAATGATCGGTTGCAACCGTTTCCCTTCGATTACTACAAAGTGCAGCACGTCGTCTCCAACCTGCTCGACAACGCGATGAAGTACACTCCCGCGTCGGGAACGGTCTGGCTGCATGTCGAACCGTACTTCTGGGAGCGCCGGACCGTGGCACGGCCGCCGGTGGTAGAGCGCCGCCGTCAGCGCATCAATGCGCCTAACTGCTGCCGCATTTCGGTGTCGGACACCGGACCGGGCATCGCGCCCGAGTTCCAGCAGGAAATCTTCGAAGAGTACTTTCGCTTGGTCCCGCCGGGCATGCGAGCGGAAGGTCACGGCCTCGGGTTGGCAATTGCACGCCGGCTGGTCCAGTCAGCCGGCGGAAAGATCTGGGTCGAAAGCGAGTCTGGAGCGGGGAGCAAGTTTTCCTTCCTGGTTTTGCTGAATCCTTCCCCCATACGCTTAGCGGAGGAGCAATGAGCGCTGGCCACATCCTTGTGGTGGACGATGAACCTAGCATGTTGCGGTATTTGCAGACGGTATTGGAGCTAGATTCCTATCGTGTGTCCACCGCCTCGAACGGACTGGAAGCCATCGACAAAGTCCAACGCGACACTCCCGACCTGGTTCTGCTCGACATGGTAATGCCGGGCGCCGACGGTCTGGAGACGCTGCAGCGCATCCGCGAATCGAAGCCGTCGACCAAGGTCGTCATGCTGTCATGCGTCCGCGACACCCGCAAAGTCGCGCAGGCCATGCGCCTCGGCGCTCAGGACTATCTCTCCAAGCCCGTCCAGAAGGAAGAAATGGACGAGGTGCTCCGCTTCTGCCTGGAGAACACCGATCCCTCCGCTCCCGGCGCTGGCGATGCCATCGAAGTCGGCGAAGGCGTGTACTTCTTCTCGGCCACGCCGCAGATGCGTCATCTTCGCGCCCAGTCCATGCAGGTCGCCAAGTTCGACTTCCCCGTCCTGCTGCTCGGCGAGAGCGGCACTGGCAAGGAAGTTCTTGCGCGGCTCATCCACAAGTACTCCGATCGCTCGCACCGCACCTTCATGAAGATCAATTGCGCCGCGATGCCCAGCGAGTTGCTGGAGAGCGAACTCTTCGGCTACGAGCCCGGCGCCTTCACCGGCGCCAACAAGGCCAAGCCCGGCAGGTTCGAGCTTTGCAACAAAGGCACGCTGCTGCTGGACGAAATCGGCGAGATGTCGCCCGCGCTTCAGGCCAAGCTGCTACAGGTGTTGCAGGACGGCCAATTCTCCCGCCTCGGCGGCCGCGTCACCGTGAAGGTCGACGTCCGCGTGCTAGCCGCGACCAACATCAACATGCCGCAGGCCATTGCGCAGAAAACCTTCCGCGAGGATCTCTATTACCGGTTGAACAGCTTCGTACTGCGCATGCCGTCATTGCGCGAGCGCCGCGAAGAGATTCCAATGATCCTGCGGCACTTCATGCTGCACCTCGCCGACCGCTATGCCTGCGCCCCGCTGAGCGTCTCGCAGCGCCTACTGGAAGCCTGCGAGAACTATCCCTGGCCGGGCAACATTCGCGAGCTGGAGAATTTCGTGAAGCGCTATCTCGTGCTCGCCGACGAGTCTGCCGCCATCGGCGAGTTGCAGAAGGCGATGAGCCACGACCCGCAAAACGGCTCGGCCGCCTCGGAGCATAAGCAGCCGCAACAGCAGCCCGACCTCAAAGAAATGGTTCGCAACCTGAAAAACGGCGCCGAGAGTGAAGTCATCGCGCAGGTGTTAGAAGAGACCGCGTGGAACCGCAAGCGCGCCGCCACCAAGCTCAACATCAGCTACAAAGCCCTGCTCTATAAGATCCGCCAGTACGACATCCGCCCGCGCCAAGCGGGATAACTCTGTGGTGTCATCCTGAGCGAGCGTTTTTCGCTCGATCGGACTGAACCGCAATTGCTTATTCCCGCCCCAGCGTCAGCTGGCCGCATCGCCCTTGTCGCTTCGGCACAATCGTCAGTTCCCTCCATCGCATTGATTCTCGCGCCGCTACGGCTCTCCGCAATTCCAAAGTTCGTTGCATCAAGCGCGAGCGCTAATAAGGGGCGACCTCACACAGAAATCGTCCGCCGGTCTCGAGAGATTTTTCTGAAGGCCAGGGCCAAGTCTGCCGATAACAATCCTTGCTAGTCACGTAATTGGGGTGCGAACGACGCCTCCCAAGGTCCGGCTCTATTTGCGGAACAACTGCGCGAGCGTCGGCGGACCGCGTCGTCCCATGCAGGCACGATGAGGGCTGGCGGCGTCGAACGTGAGGCTCACACGTTACTGCGGACCAGATCACAGACCAACGTGCGGCCACACGTTATTGCGGACCAGATCACAGACCGAAGACGTTTGGGCAGCTACAGTTCGATTGCATTACGAGATCGCATCACCGGTCATGCGCACAGGCCGGCAGGGGACTATGTCAATGGGAACGAATCCTGGCAAACATACTAAAGAGCTTCTGATTGTCGTGACTACGGTGTTGGTATTTTTCGGAACAGCGTTGTGGGCGCAGGATCTGGGATGGGAAGGTGAGACCGGAGTCTTCGTAACACCGCTCGCGTACACCGCCGGCGCGGAAGGCAGAGTGGCGGAGCCAGTAATCGGCTTCCACTTCTTCAACGCTGGCCCGGTTATCGGCCAGTTTTATGAAGGGTCCATCGAGGTGGGATTGGGTAAGCGTTTCGAACTCGGTTATACCGGAGACATGCATGCGCAAGGCAGCAACGCCAACCTCAGTCCCTTGTGGCACAGCGGCTTTGATGTCTTCAACGGCAAGGTCAATGTCATTCCCGAGAACTATAAGAAGCAAGCCTGGCTGCCGGCGATCTCGCTTGGCTTTATGGCGCGCACGCAGGTGCACAATGTGGGCGGCGCGATGATGAATGAAAACACCTCCAATGGCGATTTCTACATGGTGGCCACGAAGACGATTACGCAGACCAAGCCAATTCCCATCGTGCTCAGCGGCGGGGTGCGCGGCTCGAACGCTGAGCTGTGGGGCATGGGGGGGAATGCTCCCAACTGGCAGGCGCTGGGATTCGGCGCCGTCGCATTCGTGTTCAAGGTAAAATCCAGCACCGTCATTCTGGGCTCTGAGGTAGCGCAGCAGCCGCTGCATCCACAGTATCTGCCTTACGCGAATATCCCCACGACACTCACCTACTGCATCCGCTTCGCTCCGACGCCGAGGCAGAAGCTAAACTTTGATTTCGGAATCGCTCAGGTGGCAGGAGTGATTGCGCCGGGAATCAATCTGCAGGCGCGGTCACAGGCGGGCACGCAGATCTCGTATGGATTCTAGGAGGAAATGCGCGAACTTTAGGCGCAAAACGAGGGAGAGGAGAGCTCAGCCTTGGCGAGATCCTCCCGGGCGCCAGGCCACACGTTTCGTTGACAATCCCCTCGCTGATCATCTATCCTTAGATCTTTCGCAGTCCTGCGTTTGCCCGCCAGTAGGTCTCTGCGCGTTCAGCGCCTGAACCAAGCGGCTCTTTCGCACTTAAAACTTCTGGGAGAGTTTAAAGATGTCTACGTATTTCCCCAAGGGGGAAATCGCGCGCAAGTGGTTTGTCATTGATGCCGACGGCCAGACACTAGGTCGCCTGGCGACCCGGGTCGCGCGCATTCTCTCGGGCAAGGACAGCCCCAAGTACACGCCGTTCCTCGACACCGGCGATCACGTCGTCGTGATCAATGCCGATAAGGTGCGTATCACTGGACTCAAGGCGGACGCCAAGGTCTATCACCACTACTCCGGTTACCCCGGCGGCATGAAGTCGGAAGAATACAAGAAGCGCATGGTGCGCAAGCCCGAGCAGGTGGTGGAAGAAGCTATCACCGGCATGCTGCCGCATACCAAGCTGGGCCGCGCGATGGCCGGCAAGCTGAAGGTCTATCGCGGCGACAAGCATCCCCACGCCGCGCAGAAGCCGGAAGCGATCGAAGTAGCCGCAAAGCGCGCGTAGCGCGACTCATTAAGGAAAACGGATTAACGATGGCAGAACATGTTCAATATTACGGAACGGGCCGCCGCAAATCGAGCGTCGCCCGCGTCTTCCTTCGCCCCGGTAGCGGCGAATTCACCGTCAACGGCAAGCCCTTCGACACGCACTTCGTGACCGAGGCCCAGCGCATCATGGCGAAGTCGTCCTTCGTGCTGACCGAAACCTCTGCCACCTTCAACATGACGTGCACAGTGGCCGGTGGCGGCGTGAACGGACAGGCTGGTGCGGTTCGCATGGGAGTGGCCCGCGCGCTGCAGGAGTTCAATCCTGAACTGCGCCCCAAGCTGAAGGCGGAAGGATTTCTCCGCCGCGATGCCCGTGGCAAGGAACGCAAGAAGTACGGACAGAAGGGCGCACGCAAGCGGTTCCAGTTCTCGAAGCGGTAATGCAGGGTTTGGGGACTAGGGATTAGGGACTAGTAGCAGGTTTGCACTAACCCCTAATCCCTAGCCCCTAGCCACTCGCTCTTTGGTTCCGGGGGCGAGTCAAGCGAAGCAACACCAACCGGAACGAAACCTTCCCGCACTCGCAACCGTGTCGGGGCGGGAAAAGCAATTCAGGCTGCGGCCTGGATGCAAGCCTACTGAGGAGGTAGCTTGGCAAACATCACTATGAAGGAGTTGCTCGAAGCGGGCGTTCACTTCGGGCATCAGACCAAACGTTGGAACCCGAAGATGAAGGAATTCATTTTCGGTGAACGCAACGGCATTTACATCATCGATCTGCAGAAGACGCTGAAGATGTTCAAGGAAGCGTCCAAGTTTGTCACCGAGCAGGTAGCCGAAGGTAAGCTGGTACTGTTCGTCGGCACCAAGCGCCAGGCGCAGGATGCGATCGCCGAAGAAGCCACGCGCAGCGGCATGTTCTACGTCAACTCGCGCTGGCTGGGCGGACTGCT
Source organism: uncultured Acidobacteriaceae bacterium (assembly GCA_963805985.1). GTDB lineage: Bacteria > Acidobacteriota > Terriglobia > Terriglobales > Acidobacteriaceae > Bog-257. The sequence goes on from CAWDWG010000001.1 coordinate 546,783, forward strand.
CACCAACTGGGTGACGGTGCAGAAGTCGGTGAAGCGGTTGAAAGAGCTCGACGAGATGGCCACCGATGGCCGCTACGAGCTGCTGCCCAAGAAAGAAGTCATTAAGCTGGAGCGCGAGCGCAAACACCTCCAGGCCAACCTTGCCGGCATCAAGAATTTGAATCGCTTGCCCGACCTGCTCTTCGTAATCGACTCCAACAAAGAGCAGATCGCGGTGAAGGAAGCGCGCAAGCTGGGCATCCCGGTGGTAGCCGTGGTCGACACTAATTGCGATCCCAGTGAAGTGGATTACGTGATCCCGGGCAACGACGACGCGCTGCGTGCCATTCGCTTGTTCGCATCGAAGATTGCCGACTCGGTGGTCGAGGGCTCGCAGGCTGCAACTGATAAGCAGACCGCAGAGTTTTCCGCGGGGGTGCAATTCAGCGAAGCAGCACAAGCTGCCGCCGCCACTCCTGAAGGTGCGGAAGCTGCGGAAGGCGCCGTCAGCACTGAGGCCTCGACGATTGACGACTCCGAAGAAGTCAGCATGGAAGAAGTGCTGGGCCGCGGAGGCCGTCGCGCCGAAAACACCACCGCGTAATTAGCGATTTTGGATTGACGAGTGGTTTCCTGGCCCGCGCGTTGATCAAGCGCGGGCGTTATTTTAGCGAGACGCTCTTGCTGTTAGCCTTTCGCCCTTTGCTCGAGGCGCTGCTTGCTGGCCGATGTGGAGGGCCGCATTTCGCTCTTCGCCAGAGCCACCGAGTTGAGCCCTGGAGTTTCCAGAAAAGGCAAAGCTCAGCATTCGAGCTCGTGGTAAGTGCGAAGCGGGATGACACAGTGCCGAAGGCACGGCATAACTCAGCCCAGCATGGAGCGCCTTCTTTTGGCGCGGAATGCTGGGTAAGCGTTGTAACTAGATTCCGAGTCCCTTTAGGGACGGCATAAGAATTCATTCATAACGGCTGTTCATCGTTCTGGCGAAAAGCGAAGAGCGAATTGCGAACAGCGAAATCGAGGATTACTGAAAGATGGGTACTACAACCGTGAACATTTCCGCCGCACAAGTTAAAGAGCTTCGCGACAAAACTAACGCTCCCATGATGGATTGCAAGAACGCCCTCACGGAAGCCAAGGGCGATGTCGAGCAGGCTATCGTCATTCTCCGCAAGAAGGGCATCGCCACCGCCGCCAAGAAGGCGACGCGCGCCACCAGCGAAGGCTCGGTGGCTAGCTACATTCACGCCGGCGGCAAGATCGGCGTGCTGGTCGAGGTCAACTGCGAGAGTGATTTCGTCGCCCGCACCGATGACTTCAAGGCCATGGTGCACGACATCGCCATGCATATCGCGGCCACCGATCCGCGCTACATCCGCAAGGAAGATGTCACTCCTGAGGCTTTCGAGAAGGAGAAGGAGATCTACCGCGCGCAGGCGGCCCAGACCGGCAAGCCCGCTCCGGTAATCGAGAAGATCGTCGAAGGCAAGATGGCCAAGTTCTACGAGGAAGTCTGCCTCTACGAGCAGCCCTTCATCAAGGAGCAGACCATCACCGTGCATCAGCTGATCGCCACCGTAGTCGGCAAGCTGGGCGAGAACATATCCGTCCGCCGCTTCGCCCGCTTCAAGGTCGGCGACATCGGCGAGACCATCGCCATCAGCAAAGCCGGCGACCAGCCAGCCGAGTAACGCGGCACATCCAGAAACAAATGCAGGGCGGGAGCAATCCCGCCCTTTGTAATGCATACGCCAGCCACCTTGACAAGGAAGCGCCGCAATCCTAATCTCAGGCCATGGAAGTGCATCTCACCCCTGAGCAAGCCTCCCGACTCGCCCGGCTAGCTAGCGAGCGCGGCCGCGATGCTGACTCGTTAGCGCAGGAAGCAATCCTCCGCTACCTGGAAGAAGAAGCTCGCTTTGTCGAGGCGGTGAAGCTGGGCGAATCTCAGTTGCAGCGGGGCGAGTATCTCACCCATGAAGAGGTGGGCACTCGCATCGAGCGGCTGCTTAATTCCTGATGGAGATCCGCTGGTCGCCCCAGGCATACGAAGACTTGGAGCGCATCTTCAAACACATTCATAAAAACGATCCGGCCGCAGCGTCGCAGGTGGTGAAGACCATTTACGGCAACTGCACCTCGCTCAAGTCTTTTCCTAACCGCGGACGGCCAGGTCGAATCAAAGGCCGGCGTGAGTTAGTATTTCCCCCGCTGCCCTATATCGTGGTGTATCAGGTCAAACCCGAGGCCGTCGAAATCTCCCGTATCTTCCACGCAGCTCAGGACTGGCCTTAGTCTTTGAGTACCGCGTGGCATCGTGACGATCACAATCCCTTCACCGCCTGCAGAAACACGGTCCCGAACTTTTCCAGCTTCTGTGTACCGATCCCTTTAATCCCCGCCAATGCTCCCAGTGTCTGTGGAGCGGCGCGCGCCACATCGCGTAATACCGAATCATGCGCAACACAGAAGGCAGGCACCTCCTGCTGCTGCGCCAATTGCAGCCGCGCCGCCTTCAACCGCAGGAACCGTTGTGCCGCCGCGGGATCCAGCGGGGCCGCATCCGAGTTGGCCGGCTTAGGATCGCCCTTGGCTTTCCCTCTAATCCGTGTCCGCTCAGCCGGTGGGCTGGGCTGCATGCGAACATCGCCGCGGCAAACGTCGCAACTGCAACCTGTCACTTCCGAATCGTCGCCAAAGTAGTCCAGGATCGAGCGCCGACGGCAGCGCCGCGCATACGCATACTGGAACATGCGCTCCAGCTTCTGCGTGGCATGGCTCTGCAACAGCACCACCTGTGATGTCGACAAGGCCTCGTTGTTCTCCCCGATCTTCTTGATGAAGAACTCCTGCGTATGCCGATCGACCAGGCTGACGTACAACACGCATTGCGCCGGATGCCCATCGCGTCCCGCCCGGCCTGCTTCCTGGTAGTAGGCCTCGAGGCTGGCGGGGATGTTGTAGTGCACCACAAACCGGATGTCGGGTTTGTTGATCCCCATGCCAAACGCATTGGTTGCCACCACCACCGCATCGGCGTTCGACATGAAGTCTTCCTGGCTCTTCTTGCGCAGCTCCGAGTCCATGCCGGCGTGATACGCGCGAATGGTGCGCCGCGGAAATTTCTCGTGCAAGAACAGGGTCAGATGCTCAACCTTCTTGCGCGTGGAGCAATAGACGATGCCGCTGCCCAGCTGCCTCGAAAGACCGTGCGCCAGCGCCTCGTCCTTCTCGAATTCGTAATCGATTCGGCGGCAAGCATAGGTGAGATTTGGCCGGTCAAATCCCGTGACATGCATTTTGGGACTGCGCAGCTGCAACATGCTGACGATGTCGCTGCGAACCGGGGGCGTCGCCGTCGCCGTCAATGCCATCGTGACCGGCGCGCCCAGTTGGGCCCGCACCTCCGCCAGCCGCATATATTCCGGGCGGAAGTCGTGTCCCCAAAAGCTCAGACAGTGCGCCTCATCGACCACAAGGAGGTTGGGCTTGAGTTCCGGTATCACTCGCTGAAACGAAGCGGCGGCGAAGCGCTCCGGCGCCAGGTAAAGCAGCCCGCTGAATCCCGCGCGCAGCTGGCTGAGGACTTGCGATTGTTCCTGTGATGTCTGTGAGCTATTCAACAACAGGACAGGCACACCCAGCGCCTCCAGTTGGTGTACCTGGTCCGCCATCAGCGAAATCAGAGGCGAGACCACGACCGTCAATCCCTTCAGCAGCAGCGCGGGTAACTGGAAACACAGGCTCTTGCCCGCGCCCGTCGGCATCACGCAAACAACATCATTGCCCGCCAGCACATCCTGGATGACCTCTCGCTGGCGAAGACGAAACTGCGGTAGCCGGAACACCTGTTGCAGGAGATCGTCAATACTGTCCATGAAGAAAGGCTCTTCCACTACTTTATCCCACGCTCCTGCCGGCGCCCGGCCGATATTCGTGGCGCGTACAGTAGCTGGACAGTTGCTTCCCACTTGCGGATCGAACCCGCCGGCTCGCCGCAAGCGTTCGACTCTGACACAGAGGGCGAGTAAGCCTGTTGTCCGGTGTTTTGTTAGAACAGGTAGATCAAATTCACCGCCATGGTGAACTGGTTGGAGACCCAGTAATCGTCTCGCTGAAAAACGTTTTTGTTGGAGAGATCGAGACGAATGTCGCCGCGAACCACAAATTTCCCGTCCAGCTTCTTGAAATGTTCGTTCACCTTCGAGAGCTTCGCAGCGAAGTCATACTCGGGCGTCAGTGTAAATTCCTCCAGCGTCTGCGGAATGCCCAAGCGGGTGCCTCCGCTGTCGTTGAAAACTTCGCCACGGAACGCAAGTGAGAAGGCCGGCGTGAACGCGTATTTCGAATATCCGGCTATTCCCTTCCAGATGGCGTCATAACCGATCGTGACCCCGTTCTGCTCGTGCGCATACAGCGAATCGAAGCCGAGGTTCAGCTTGGGAGTGGTCTTCCAGCTGCCCACCACTTCAAATGCGTTTCGATTGTCGATATCGTCACGCGGTAAGGCTGGGCCATGAATCCAGTTGAAGTAAAACGTGGCGGTCTTGGTCGGAGTCAAAGTGAACTGTCCGCCATAGGAATAGCCGTGATTGAATCGCTGGAACTCATCCCAGCCATTGGTCACCAGGAACATCGCGGAGATCGTGCTATTGAAGGCGTACGTCGCTTTCGCGCCGGTATTGGTGAACGGCACGCCGAAGCCGAACAAAAAGCTGCGGCTGAATTCGTCGTTGTAGCCGTCGTATCCGCCGATCACCTCCGAGCCCATGTGCGTGGCAAACTTGCCGGCGTCAAAGCGCAGGCCTTTCCACAGCGGCGCGATGTAGCTGACGTACATTTCAGGAATATCGAAGTTGCCGGCCTTCAGCGTCTCGGTGTTGCGAAACATACCGTACGCAGCCGTAACCTTCGGCACGGCTGAGCCCGCGATCATGTTCAGGCGAAATCCGAATTGATTGGGTTTGTCGATCGCCCGCTGGATCACCAGCTGCGCCATGTCCAGCTGCGGCTCCACGTCGGCATAGTCGAAGACGCGATACTGGTTGATGCGAAAGACGGGATTGTTAGTGTTGTAGACAAAGGAGAGCGACGCGAAGCCGTTGACCGTAATTCCCCACCACGCCTTGACCTCCGGAGAGCCCGGAGGCAAAGCGCTATCAGGGTCACTCAACAAATACACGGCCTCCGGATGTTTCTCGACTAATGGCGAGGTAGTCGCACTCGGCGATGGAGATGGATCCTGCGCAAGCACGAGCAGGGGCAATGCCATCATCACCCCTGCCAATCGAATCACCCGGCGGAAAGCTGGAAGCCCCAGCATAGACTACTTCCTCGGGCCGACCAGCTCTGGTTCTTCTTTATGTTCCTCTCGCAGCTTGCGATCGCCGTTAAACAGCTCCTCGACCTCTAGCGTCTCGTAAGCGTGCTCGCCGTGGATCGACTCATCCAGACCGATTTCTTCGCCCATCGCTTCGACTTTCACGGGAGTGAACATGTCGATGATGCGCAGCATGGCATAAGTGAAGAAGAAGGCCCAGAAGGAAGAGAACACAATGGCAACGACCTGCTTCACCAGAAACGTCGGATCGCCGTGCAGCAGCCCGTTGGGGCCTTCGGGATTGAAGGCCTTGTTGGCGAAGATGCCGAGCATAACGATGCCCAGAGCGCCGCCCACACCGTGAACGCCCCAAACGTCGAGCGCATCGTCCCAGTGCAGCTTGTTCTTCATCTCAACGGCGTAGTAGCAAACGATGCCGGCGACAGTGCCGATGATGACGGCTGTCGTAGGCGAAACATATCCGGCGGCCGGCGTAATGGTTGCGAGTCCAGCGACAGCGCCGGTCAGCAGGCCGAGGAATTTCGGTTTCTTCTCGTTGATCCAGGCCATCAGCAGCCACGCGACAGCGGCAAAGGACGCGGCCACATCGGTGTTCAAGAATGCCGTTCCCGTCACCGAATTGCACGCCATCTCGCTGCCGGCGTTGAATCCGTACCATCCAAACCACAGCAGTCCGGTGCCCAAAGCCACCAGAGGAATGCTGTGCGGACCGCGATCCTGCACGCGGCGCTTGCCAACATACAGAACCGACGCCAAAGCCGCGAAGCCGGCAATGTTGTGGACCACGATGCCGCCGGCGAAGTCCCTCACGCCCCACTGCTGCAGGAAGCCTCCGCCCCATACCATGTGCACGAAGGGGAAGTAAACGAAGGTCAGCCACGCGGTCAGGAACAGCATGTAGGCCTTGAACGTCACGCGGTTGGTGAAGGCGCCCGAGATCAGGGCCGGCGTGATGATGGCAAACATCATCTGAAAGGCGATGAAGACCATTGCCGGAACGGTGTCGTTGGGCGACGGCGTGTTCAGGGTTATGCCGCGAAGAAAGGCATTGTGAAAATTGCCGATAACGCCATGCCAATCGCCGCTGAAGCACAGCGAATAGCCGTAGGCATACCAAATCACGGTTGTCCAGCCCATCGATACAAAACTCTGAATCATGATGGCCAGAACGTTCTTGCGGCCGACCAGGCCGCCGTAGAAGAACGCCAGGCCCGGAGTCATGAGCATCACCAGGCTGGTGCATAGGATCATGAAACCGGTGTTGCCGGTGTCAAGGTGTAGCATGCGAACCTCCAGAAGAATCTGTGCGCTGAGGAACTGAGCCTCTGCCCCGGAATAAGCGGGAAGGACAGGCAAGTGCAGCGCGGTCGCCAGGATCTGGCAGCGAAGAGGGACAAGTGTCGGCTGGTTTGCGCTGTGCGGGAGTTACGACTCGACCCGCAACCGCAGAACGGCAGGGGACCGTGCGTGCAAACGGGGAGATCGTAACGTGCCTCGGGCGCTATCGCTAGCGGGCAGAAATCTGGCTACCGCGAGAAGACTGCGCTTTGTGCTCTCGGCTTGTCTGTGCAGCCAATCACGCGCCCAAGTGACGCTCGAACCACTGCCACGGCGTCAACAGCGATGCCCCGTCTGCTGCTACACTGATAGGAGTATCTCCCCATGGACGCTCCCATTTATAAACGCATTCTGCTGAAGCTTTCCGGCGAGGCGCTGGCTGCGGGTCAGGGCTTTGGTGTCGACAACCAGCGCGTGCATGAAATCGCGGCCGAACTCGCCGACGTGCACAGGCTAGGCATTGAGATCGCCATCGTCGTTGGCGGCGGCAACTTCTTCCGCGGAGTCGCCGAACAGGCCAAGCTGATGGACCGCGTCTCCGCCGATCACATGGGCATGCTGGCGACAGTCATCAACGCTCTCGCATTACAGGATGCGCTCGAAAAGCAGGACGTGTTCACTCGTGTGATGAGCGCCATCGAGATGAACCAGGTCGCCGAGCCCTTCATCCGCCGCCGTGCCATGCGCCACATCGAGAAAGGCCGCGTGGTCGTCTTCGCCGGTGGCACCGGCAATCCCTATTTCTCCACCGATACAGCGGCATCGCTGCGGGCCATGGAGATCAAGGCCGACGTTATCCTCAAAGCGACCAAGGTCAACGGCATCTACACCGATGACCCTGTCCTGGTGAAAGACGCCACCATGTTCGAGCACATCAGCTACATGGAGGTGCTGCAGCGTGGCTTGCGAGTCATGGACGCCACCGCCATCGCCATGTGTCGCGAGAACAACCTGCCCATCGTAATCTTCAATCTTAATGAACGAGGCAATATTCGCCGGGTGGTGATGGGTGAGCGCGTAGGCTCGCTGGTCACTCAGCATTAATTCGCGATCCTGCAACTTTGTCGCAAAAGCGAATAATTCCTGCGCATTTTCGCAGTCACCACCGTTGCCTGATTTAGAATCCTTCTGTTCCCCGTAGGTGTGCTGCTATGGCTGACCACGGTCACAGGCCATCGGAGCAGGTCCCAGTCTCAGGGGTTTACAGGGTCGATCACAACGGTCACCGCGATTCGCATGAAGTTACGCTGTTGGAGGGCGAGGTTTTTCCTTCATGCGCGGTGTGTGAAGACAGGGTGCGCTTTCTGTTGAAGCATCGGGCGAGCAGCATCCATCAGGACAAGGACTTTCCGCGACGGTGAGCTAAAGAGGGTTTCCGCGACCCCAGGGGGAGAAGGCTTTGTTTTTTTTCGCCTGACTCTTCCCAAATCCCGCCAGTTACGTTAATTTTCTAGCACACGCAAGCAAATGAGATGTCGGGGGTTCCCCATGGTTCTGCCCGCTCGCACGCGAGACCCTCGTCTTGATTCGACTGCGCCTGGCAGTCGCCTTCAACGACGCGCGTTTCGGCTTCAAAGCGCTAGTTTCAAAAATCCAGGACACGGTGGGCGCCGCGCCAACGAGCGCCGTTACCGCGCCGGCGACAGTGTGCGCCAGTCTGGAATCTATGAGGTGGTTCATGACCGCGATCATCGTGAGGCGCATGAAGTCGTAATGATCAGCGGTGAGCACTTCCCTGATTGTGAAACCTGCAAAGACAAGGTGCGGTTTCGCCTCGTCCGCACTGCGCCGTATATCTTTCAGGATGAGGACTTCGAAGACGAAAATTAGCCATGAGGTTTGAGCCATGAGCTATCGACCCTGAGCTTTGACCCATGCGCCGTGTGACAGCGTTTCTGTCTCGACTGTTTTTCTAACTTTTCTGTGGTACTGACTCGCTTCCCGAACAGGATGCGCGACCTGTGCCCTGGCTCATGGCCAACGGCTTCGTGTCGGCTGCTGAAAGCTAGCGGCTGAAGGCATATAATCGAAGGTTTGTGACTTCATTCTGAGGCGATCATAATGGCTCAAGTGACGATGGCGGCAATTCCTGCCCTGAAGGACAGCTTCGCGCAACTGCGCACCCGCATGGACAAGGCGGTCGAAGACTTCCGCAAAGAGATGGCAGCGACCCGCACCGGCCGCGCCTCGGTTCACATGCTCGACAGTGTTACCGTTGACGCCTACGGTTCGCAGATGCCGCTGAACCAGTTGGCCAACGTGAGCGCGCCCGAACCGCAGCTCATCACCGTGCAGGCCTGGGACGTCAGCCTGATCGGCGCCATTGAGAAGGCGATCCGCAGCGCCGACCTCGGCCTGAATCCGATGAACGACGGCAAGCTCGTACGGGTCCCGGTACCCGCTCTCACCGAGGACCGCCGCAAAGAAATGGTGAAGCACCTCCACAAAGTGCTGGAAGAGCATCGCACCGCCGTGCGCAACATCCGCCGCGATGGCAACGACCTGATCAAGAAGGCCATGAAGGACAAAAAGATCACCGAAGACGAAGAGCGCGGCGCCCTGGAACAGATCCAGAAACTCACCGACGACGAAATCAAGAAAATGGAAGAACTGGCCAAGGGCAAAGAAAAAGAAGTGATGTCGATCTAGTCAGAAACCCAATCACTGCCGACTCAGGAAGCTATTCCGCTTTGGCTCCGAGCGGAGCGGCGGATTACGATTGCAAAGCGCAGTCCCTAAGGAGAGTCAGCTATCTCAGTGAGAAATATTCCTGTGGGGCAGGCGGTATCTGTCGGCTTGCCGCGGCAGCATGTTGGAAAGCTCTCGGCTTTCCGCACCGCCTTCCTTCTGTGGATTGCGAGCAATGTCTTCGTCAGCATGGTGGCGAAGATAGCTACCTGGGAGGGTATTGCCACCTACTACAAACTGGGGGATCTTTGCCATTGGGATTGTGTTTGGTACGGCTCGGTGCTTGACCCAGGCTATCCACGACTTCCGCCTGCCGATGCCCACGCCAATTGGCCTTTCCACCCCTTATTCCCACTAACTGCTTACCCGCTTCATTACTGGCTGAAGCTCGACACATATCTGAGTATGGTAATTGCCAGCAAATTAGCGCTGCTGGTGGGAATTTATGCATTCATTTTGTTGGTCAGCTACGATTCCGAGGGCGAAGTGGATAGTCTCCTCGCCGGCTCCATCGTAGCGTTCAATCCGTATCTGATCTATGCACATGCCGGCTATGCCGAGCCACTTTACTTTGCATTACTCTCGTTCGCATTTCTGTTCCTGAAAAGCAAACGCTGGATTCCCGCCGGCGCATTTGGAGCTCTGGTTTCTGCAACCCGAGTTATTGGGTTCTTATTTGCTGTTCCATATGTCGTGGCATGGCTGAAGCAACGGGACTGGCGATCCAGTTGGCGTGATCCTGCTCGTCTGCTTGGTCTGCTGCTGTGCCCGCTCGGAACCGCGGTCTTCATGCTTTACCTGTACCGGAATACGGGCGACGCGCTCGCTCAGGTCCACGCCAACGTCGCGTGGGGAAAATCACCGGGCGACCCTATCCACGTGTTCCTGCAGGCCTTCCACGCCCACCACTGGCCACGTGTTTGGGCGACTATGGTGATCGCCAGCCTCATTGCGACGGCCTTCCTGTTCATGCAGCACAAAACTGAGCTTGGTATCTATTTAGCGCTTGTGATCCTTTTATCTTTTTCAGGCGGCTATTTTGCAACGGCGCGATATGTATGGTGGCAGCCACCAATGCTCTATGCAATTTATTTGGCGCTTCGAGGTCGTCCGCTTTGGCGGACTCTGTATCTGGTGTTTGCATCTGGTATGGCGTCATTCATGATTATTGCGTGGTTTAGCGGGCACACTTTTGTCGTATAACATTCCCATGAAGACCACCTTGATGGCGCTAATGTTTGCTTTGTTCCTATCCATCTACGGCGCTGCGCTTTTCGCGGTGTTGCATCCTCACGTCAGTGCTGCGTATAAGGCATACTACTTCGAACATATCACCTCCGAATTGGAGATTGCCAGCTATCCCGGTACACCGGAGAAGGATATGGTTTTCAGCCGCAGTGGCGTGCCTGACTGGGTACAGTACACCTTCGGCTTATCCCTACCAGACGGATGGGGACGGTGGACCGACCAGGACCTTGATCGCATCGCCGGTCTTGTATTCAGCCGTAGTTTCAGTGGCAGTTTGTGCGTGATTTTTACCGCTCGGGCTGTTCCCTGGGCCGCTGGAAGGAACCTTATCGTTCGCATGGGAGATCAGGCACAATCATTGCAGGTTCCCGGTACTGACCTAACCCAATATCAGGTTCAGTTCACCAATCTCCCTCCAACCGACAGATTTGAGCTGACTATACCGGACAAAGTGCCTCGGACCATTGATATTGCCCCCGCAACTGGGGATCCTCGTCGGCTGGGATTGAATCTGGCGACATTGCGGATAGTTCCCGGGGCGTGCCCGGTTGTCTGAGATGACCCTACATGATCACCATGCTGGAGCAGGCTTAAGTTGCTCCTGAAGGACAAGTGTAATTGCATACTGCGTCACAACCAAATGAGCACGGCGGTGCGGTCGATTCCCAGCAGCATCTCAAGGCACAGGCCGGCCCTGCCGACCGCCGTTCCACCACTGCTTCGATCCTCGTTGCTGCAGCAATATTCCTGATTTTCTTGTTGGTGATAAACCACCGTCTGTTCTCCGTGCCTATCCACGAGTACACCGATTTTGCGGCCAACGCCTTGCAAATCGAGAAGGCAAAGCACTTTCACGAACTACTGGGCAACTATTCGCGTTGGGCATTCCATCATCCTGGACCGGCATTCTTCTATATCTTCGCCCTCGGCGAGAAGCTTTTTCTCGATGTTCTACACATTGTCCCCGCCGAGATGAACTCGCAGATTCTGACCATCATTCTGCTGAATACTGCGTTCTTGTTTGGTACCATCGCCATTCTTGCCAAGTATTGCCGCTCCCGATTGTTTGTTCCCGCAGCTCTATCGCTTTCGCTGTTTTTTATTTACATCGTGAATCGGACTATACCGGGGTCGGCGATCCTATCCATCTGGATGCCGCACGTCCTGTTGTTTCCTTTCCTGTTTTTTGTAGCCGTCTGCGCCGTGGTCGCGATAGGAGAAGTCTCGAAGCTGCCGCTGCTGACTCTAGCGGGTCTGTTGTTGATCCACGGTCATACGGCCCAACCGCTGTTCGTGGGTACTTTGTCGTTTATGAGTATTGCCACCTTGTGGTTTCGCAAAGGCAGAGGGAGCAGCCTTAAGCAATTCGTAAGGCACAATCGCAAATCAGTAGCTATTAGCTTGATCTTGTGCGTACTATTTGCTACGCCTATTGTGCTCGAAGCTTTCCTCGATAGGCCCAATAATCTGCATGCTATTCTCGTCTACAGCGCCGGCCACAGGGGGTTGCAACAAAGACCCGGTCTTGCGCTGAAGTACGAGGCCAGCTTTCTCGCCTTCGTCCCCGACACCGAAATTGTTCTCCCCGCAAAATCGGCCCACCTGATTTCTCTTGGAGGATCGAAGACCTACGTGGTTCTTTATTGGTGTCTCGGCTGGCTACTTATAGGATTACTGATCGGCATCTACGGCAAAAAGTGGGCGGCTATTCCGTTTTTCTGGAAATATGTAGCGGCAGAAATTCTGGTAGTCTCCCTCTTGTTCTACATCTGGACACTGAAGATGGGTGGTCCCTTATTTAACTTCAACGGATTCTTCTTTTTTGGCGTGCAGTTGTTGGCGCTGATGGTGATGGCAGCGCTTGTTCTGGATGGCTTCAATATTACCGCTCGCCCGGCCGTGGCAATTATTCTTTGTGCACTGATTCCTACTTCAATGTTCGCCGCTAGAGACGAGTTTAAGAATGGGTGGCCGGGAGAGCCTGTTACCGACCGTATCTATGCTGCTATCCCACCTGATATCGGCCCAGTCCACCTTCGTTTTATATGGGACGACTGGCTGCAGGTGCTGGGTGTGGCCTATCGGATGGAACGCGAGGGCCGTCCATTTTGTCTGGATAATCCCTGGATATTCTCCTTCGATCCCAAGAATGTCTGTCGCGATATGGATAGCTTGAAGAACCTGGTGCTAACTCGCGTTCCCAGGGAGTGCAATCCGCCGTGCCGTGAGTTGCTGAAAGACCCTTCGTTTGAATTGCAGCTAATACCGTATCCCTTCCTTAAACTTCCCTTTGATATCAAGCCCAACAATATTCAAACTCTGAATATCGATTTCATGACCGACGAAAATGGTCCTTCATGGTCAGGGCGCACATCGACTGTCTACTTTCGATTAGCTCCCGATTTCGGCGATGCTGCCCGGGTGCGCGTCACAGTATTAGGTAACGCGACTCCCGGCCGGCCCGCGCAAATCATTTTGAATGGTCACACCTTGGGGACGATCTCCGCCGGCCCCTCCAGCAGCGATTTTGTTGTTGATCGATCGATACTCCGGGCCGGTGAGGAGAACGCTCTCGTCATCCAAGTGGATAATGCCGGGCCCGCTGGTCCTGACCCCCGAACATTCGGGTTTGATTGGAACGGACTCAGGTTTGCGTCCGCCGATCCGTAAGGCTAAGTGCAGCGAGTGGTAAGGAGCCGGCGATGGCTTGCAGTCAGCGGGGCAATGCCGCAATATTCTGACATGGTGCTCGACCTCGGTGATCTGCGGGTGCGCGAGTGGCGCAGAGACGATCTCGACGCCCTGCTCCGTTATGCCAGCAATTCCAAGATCGCCGGCAATCTTCGCGACCAGTTTCCCCACCCCTACACGCGCCGTGACGGGATCGAATATCTGAACTACGTGCGATCCATGGATCCCCCGATGGCCTTCGCGATCGAGTACGGCGCCGAAGCCGTCGGCGGAATCGGATTCAAGCTGGGGGTAGATATCGCGCGCCTCAGCGTGGAAATGGGCTATTGGCTCGCGGAACCGCTCTGGGGACGTGGCCTGACAACCAAAGCGGTGACCGCGGCCTCCGACTGGGCCTTTGACGCCTACAAGGTCGTACGCGTCTTTGCCACGGTCTTCTCCCATAATGTGGCGTCGTTGCGAGTGCTGGAAAAGTCAGGATTCGTTCGCGAAGGAGTTTTACGGCGCAGCGCCGTCAAGAACGGCGTCATCCTCGATCAGGTGATGTATGCCAAGGTGCGATGAACCGTCGCCCTGCTAGCATAGATTTTGTGCCACCGCTGCTGGACGTCCGCGACCTGCGGATCGAATTCGCGACCGCTCAGGGAACGCTCACGGCTGTCCGCGACGTCAGCTTTCAGGTCGATGCCGGCGAAGTCCTGGGACTGGTTGGCGAGTCGGGCTCAGGAAAGTCGGTTACCGCACTGGCGATCCTGCGACTTCTCCCACCGCAAGCGCGGATTCACGGCAGCATTCGTTTCCGTAACGACGAACTGCTCCAGATCCCGGAGCCACAGACGCGTCGCATCCGAGGCGCGGGTATCAGCATGATCTTTCAGGAGCCGATGACGGCATTGAATCCTGTCATGCGCGTTGGTGACCAGATCGCCGAGGCTGTGCTCGCCCATGCCGGCGGCAGCGGTCGCGCCAGCAAGGCGGAAGCCTGGCGTATCGCGGTCGACTCGCTGCGTACCGTCGCCATCGCCGACGCCGATCGACGGGCACGCGACTATCCGCATCAACTGTCCGGCGGCCAGCGCCAGCGCGTGATGATCGCCATGGCCTTAGTGAACCGCCCGTCGCTGCTGATTGCCGATGAGCCCACAACCGCGCTGGATGTGACGATTCAATCCGAGGTCTTGAACCTGCTCGCGGAGCTACGGGAGCGATTTTCGCTGGCCATGCTCTTCATCTCGCACGACCTCGCGGTGGTTTCGCGAGTCTCCCATAGCATCGGCGTAATGTATGCGGGAAGCGTGGTCGAGATGGGAATGGCGCGTGACGTTTTTCTTCATCCGATGCATCCTTACACCCGCGGCCTGTTAAACTCAGTGCCAACCTTGCGCTCCGATCGCACCAAGCCGCTTCAGACGATTGACGGTTCTGTGCCGGCCATCACGGCACTGCCGCGGGGCTGCGCCTTCGAGCCGCGATGCGCGTTCCGCATCGCAAGCTGCGCAGATGCCTTGCCGCCGCTGGTTGAGGTTTCCCCCGGGCATGTCGCACGTTGCCCGGTGACCCTTCAGGAGGTGCGCTGACTCGTGCGCCTGCTCCTGCTGAGCGATATTCATGCCAATCTGGAAGCTCTGGAGGCTTGTCTCCATGCCGCGCCGTCGTACGATCAGGTCATCAACCTCGGCGATGTGGTCGGCTATAACGCCTCTCCCAACGAAGTCTGTGCGCGTGTGCGTGCGATGGGCTGCCCCGTGGTGCGCGGCAATCACGATCGCGCCTGTTCGGGTCTGTCCGGCCTGGCGGAGTTCAATTTTGTAGCCGCGATATCCGCGCGCTGGACCCAGACGACGCTGGAAGACGAGCACCGCGATTGGCTGCGGAATCTGCCGCAAGGTCCGTTGCGGCGTGACGATCTGCCTGGCATCGAATTCGTACACGGCTCGCCGCGCGATGAGGATGAGTACGTTCTGAACAGCTCCACCGCCGGCATCGATTTTCACCTGCCGGATCACGCCGATATCATTTTCTTTGGCCATACCCATCTGCAAGGCGGATTTGCCTATAAGGATGGCAAGACGCGGGCCATTACCCCTCTCTATCGCAGCAGCCAGGGAGTTGCGTACTCGAAATTCACGCTGGCTCCGGGTGAACGTTATCTCATCAACCCCGGGTCGGTAGGGCAACCACGCGACAACGATTGGCGTGGCGCGTTCGCTTTGTATGAATCCGAGGGTGAGGGCGCTGGTAGCGTAACCTTCTACCGCGCGCCCTACGATGTGGAACTCGCACAACAACGAATTCTCGCTGCCGAACTCCCGGAGCGGCTGGCCACGCGATTAGTGCTGGGCCGCTGAGGTTCTTCCTGCTTCTCCCGCGCATCGAATTTAGTGGAGGTAAACTACAGAAATGCCCATCCGACCCTTCCCGCAACAATCAAACCGCTATCGTTCGCAGGAATTCATTGGTGCGCCCATCACGAGCCAGGATCAGGGATATCTTGCCGCGTACATTGATGGTGGAGCTCGCGGCAATCCCGGCCCAGCCGGTTACGGAGTGGTGATCGAAGATGAACGCGGCCGTCCTGTGGCTGAGCTTAGCGAGTTCCTCGGCCGCCAGACTAACAACTACGCCGAGTATTCAGGTCTGCTCGCGGCCCTGAACTATTCGCTGCGGCACGGCTTCAAGGCGCTAAAAGTCATTAGCGATTCGGAGTTGATGGTCAAGCAGATCAATGGGCAGTACAAGGTGAGCAGTCCCACATTGAAGGAGTTGCATGGCCGTGCCATGAAGCTGATCGATCAGCTCGACTGCTTCGAAATCAACCACGTCCTGCGCGAGAAGAATCGCGAAGCTGATCGCCTGGCGAATCTAGCCATGGATCGCGGTATCGCGAAGAAGGCGCCTGCTGTAAGCGCCACCGACGTGGGAGGCGTTGCGTCGGTGGTGCCGGAGATCAACGGCGTAGTGCGCGATGGCGTCGTACACTTCATGGGCGAAGCCCTGCCCGATGGGATGTTGGTGAAGATCCGCCCAGTGAAACCTTAGCTGATCACGATAATGTGCCGGGCTGATATCCAGGAACGCGGCTCTACGGCGTAGCGGCTGACGGCTCGTCTTCTTCGGCGCGGATCAAGCCAAACTTTTTCAATTTATAGCGCAGGGCATCGCGGCTGATGTCGAGCAGCTTGGCGGCGTGGGTCTGGTTGCCGTTGGCTTGCGACATGGCGATTTCCACGAGTTCGCGCTCAACTTCCTCCAGCGATGTGCCGCCCTCGGGGATCTCCAGCTTGGGAAGGCTCCGCCCATCCTGCAATTGCTTCGCCGCCGAGCCGCCGTTGTGGCTGGAAGAGATCTCAAATGCCGTCAAAGCCGAGTGCTGTTGTGCCACCGCAAACGGCAGGTAGTCGGGATTGAGCTGGGAAGCCTCCTCCAGAATCATCGCCCGTTCGACCGCATTCTTTAGCTCGCGGACATTGCCCGGCCAGTCGTACTTCAGCATGAGCTTGCGCGTCTCATCGGTGATGCCGGTAACGTGCTTGCGGAACTTGCGGTTGTAGCGCGAGATGAAGAACTCCACCAGCGGAAGAATGTCTTCCTTACGCTCGCGCAGCGTCGGCAAAAATATGGAGATGATCGCCAGGCGGTAGTACAAATCCTGGCGGAACGTATTTTCGCGGACGGCGCGTTCCAGATCGCGATTTGACGCCGCGATCACCCGCACATCCACCTGCATGTCGCGCACGCCACCCACGCGGCGGATTACCTGGTCTTCCAGCACCCGCAACAGCTTCGCCTGCAGCAGCGGCGAGAGTTCGCCGATTTCGTCGAGGAAGAGCGTGCCGCCGTCGGCCATCTCGAACAGACCCTTCTTCATGGTCTTGGCGTCGGTGAAGGCACCACGCTCGTGGCCGAAGAGCTCGGCTTCCATCAGGGTTTCCGGAATGGCCGAGCAGTTGATGGCTACGAATGGTTTCTCCTGACGGCGACTCTGGTAGTGAATGGCCTTGGCGATGAGATCCTTGCCGGTTCCGCTTTCGCCCTGAACCAGGATCGTGGTGGCCTCGCTGGCAGCGATTTTGCTGACGAATCCCATCAGCTCGGTCATCTTCTGGGAGACGCCGATCACATTGTGATAGCCGGTGCGCCGGCGCATCTCGCCGCGCAGCGATTCGACCTCGGAACGCAGGCGCGTGGCCTCCAGCGCGTTCTTGACCGCAACCGCCAGCTCGTCGAAGTCCAGCGGCTTACCGACGAAGTCGTAGGCGCCCAGCTTCAATGCGGTCTTCACATCTTCCAGCTGAGGGTCGGCGGTGATCATGATGATGGCACGGGCGTCACCGGACTTCTTCAGTTGTTCCAGAATTTCGATTCCGTTGGCGTCGGGCAGACGCACGTCGAGCAGCACGAGGTCCGGAGACTCGTTGTGAGCCACGCGCAGCGCGGCCGAGCCGTTGTCAGCCTCCAGTACGTGATAACCCCACTCTTCACACTTCTGGCGCAGAGACCAACGAACGAGCTTCTCGTCGTCGACAATTAAGACTTTTTCCGAGGGCATTACTTATGAGCATAGGTTACTACAGGTCCTGCGTTCCCAGCCGGTCACATCCCACTAACGGGGCATGGTTTGAGCCAGGGCAAGGCGGGCTCGGCTTAACCAAGAAAATTTTTGCGTAAGACGACTTCGGGACAACAAAACTGAGTTATTATCCCTCGCAATAGTGGGGTGGGGTGCCGTGGTGCGGGCTCGACGTTTCGGGCCGGTGCAAGCCGTCCGGCAAACCGACGAAGATACGGCCCAGGGAAACAGCCGCCGCGAACCCAGGCTGGCGGCTCTATGGGATGCGTGTGTTCTCGCGTCCTTAACTGTCCTCAAGCTGTTCCGTTGGGTCGCCGATAATTCATTTGTGCAGAGATCGGCGCTTATTACGGGCCTATCGCTCGCCATGTGCGGCCTGACTCTTGCAGGTATCGGTGAGTGGGCTTCTGGCCGTTATGACAGCTCAAGCGCCGTCGGCGAACGCGAAACTGCGTCAGCCTCACCGTCCGAGCACGATATCGGCGCCACCGTCACCCCGACGGCCGCTTCGCTGCCCTACTTGCCGGAAGGCAGCAACCATCTTCCCGCCGACACTCCCGGCTATACGTTCCGTCGCGAGGTGCCCGAAGTCCGGCTTCAATTTACGGTGGCCGACGAACAGGGCCGGATCGTGCAAGACCTATCTCCCGACGATGTTCGGGTATTCGATAATCAGGAACCGGTGGAGCGTTTCCAGGACTTCGAACGGGCGCAGGACTTGCCTTTGCGCCTGGGGCTTGTCGTCGACACCAGCGACTCCGTCAAGCGAGTACTGGCCGACGAGAAAGCAGCCGCTGCCGGCTTTCTCGACAGCGTCATGCGCCCGCAGGGAGACTCGGCTTTCATCATGGCATTCGGCGGCGACATTAAGATCTGGCAAACTGCTACCGCGAATCGTCAGGACCTGAACGGCGCGATTGCCCGGCTGAAGCAGCCCGGATGGGGAACACGCTTCTTCGATGCGCTGTACTCAGCGTGTTCGGGTGAGCTGTTGGCGGCCGGTGGCGACAAACAGGCGCATCGCGCAATTGTCGTTCTCAGCGACGGTGATGACACAGATAGCATCCACAACCTGCGAGACGTGGTTGCCAGCGCCGAGCGCAGCGAAATCCAGGTTTACGCCTTGACGATCCGAAACAGCACGACCGCTGGGCGCGGCGATCAGATTTTGCAGCGCCTCACGGAGGCGACTGGAGGCCGGCTGTACGTCGCGCATTCGGTAAGCGACTTGCGCGCGGCCTTTGTGCAGATCGAGCGCGATCTGCGCACCCAGTACTATGTCTCCTTCCGCCCGCAGCAGTCGACCCCAGGATTTCACTCGCTGCGACTGGAAGTTCGCCCTTCGCAGAAGCTGGAGATTCACGCCCGCCAGGGCTACTACGCTATGGCGCAGTAGGGCCGCGGTTCCCTGTTCGCCTTTCGCTTTTTCGCGAAACTCAAACGCTCCTCCTGAGCGAACTTCCCTTCTCGCCTGAGATCGTCAAAGTCACTTGACCTTCGTGCCACCAGACTTCTGGCGAAAGGCGAATAGCGCATAGCGATCACAAACACGCAACCCGCGAAAACCAACGTCCCCATCGGCTATACTCGTCCAGCGAAGGGGAAAGGGTGAGTTCCGTCGGCCTGCAACCGGATAAGCAAGTTCAGTCGCGCTCTGCCGGCCCGTCTCCTTTGTCCGGCAACCGGGCCTACGCCGCCGGGCTGCTGCTCATTCTGCTCACCGTTGTTCTGTACTACCCTGTCCGCAAGCATCCCTACGTCAATTACGACGACAACGTCTACGTCACGGACAATATTCACGTCCAGAGCGGCTTGACTTGGGACACGGTCCAATGGGCGCTGGTTACGTACGACGCGGGTAACTGGCACCCGCTGACTTGGATTTCCCACGCCCTCGATATCGACATGTACGATACGCATCCCGGGGGAGCACATCAGACCAGCATGCTCCTGCACGGTCTGAGCGCGGCGCTGCTGTTCTGGGTACTGTTGCGGGCGACGGGCCGTGCCGGATGCAGCTTCATGGTGGCGGCGCTGTTTGCGGTTCATCCCGTCAATGTCGAAGCGGTGGCGTGGATTTCCGAGCGCAAGACCGTACTCAGCATGTTGTTCTTCGTCCTCGCGCTGGGAGCGTATCGCTGGTATGTGGAGAACCCGAAGGCGCTCCGTTATGCGGTGGTCGCGCTACTCTTCGCGCTTGGCCTGATGGCGAAGCCGCAGATCATTACCTTCCCGTTCGTATTGCTGCTTTGGGATTATTGGCCGCTCGGACGAGTCGCGAATCGCGAATGGCGACGGTTGGTGCTGGAGAAAATTCCGCTGTTCGTGATCGCCGCCGCCAGTGCGGTGATCACGATGAAGGCGCAACGCTCCAGCGGGGCGGTTCTTTCGCTCGGTGCGTCACCGCTGTCTGTGCGGCTTTCCAACGCGCTGGTCTCTTATGTTCGCTACTTGCTCAATGCTTTCTGGCCAAACGGCCTTGCGCCGATGTACCCGCATCCAGGCGACTCGCTGCGAGCGTGGCAAGTCTACGGCGCGCTGCTGATACTGCTGATCATCACCATGCTCGTGGTTCAGTACCGGCATCGCGGCTATCTGCTGGTCGGATGGCTGTGGTTCCTCGGGACGATGGTTCCCATGATCGGCCTGGTGCAAGTTGGCCGTCAGGCACTGGCTGATCGTTACGCCTATCTTCCGTTCGTCGGCATCTTCATCATGGTCTGCTGGGGTGCGGCAGAGCTATTCGCAGAGAAGCGACTGCCGGCGAAGCTGCTTCCAGTGGCAAGCGCTCTCATCATCCTGGCTCTGTGTGTCACCACTCGGCGCCAGATCGGCTATTGGGCCGACAACATCATTCTCTGGACACACACGATTCAGGTGACGCCGCCAAACTATGTCGCAGAGGACAATCTGGGCGGCGCCTTGCTGACGCGCCATCGTATGGAAGATGCCATCGTGCACTTCCGCGCCGCTGCCGAGATCCATCCCGTCGATCCTATCAGCGCCTTCAACATTGGCTACTACGAACACCAGCAAGGCGATCTCGCCGGCGCGATCGAATGGTATAAGAAAGCGATCATCCTCACCACCAGTCCGTCGGTGAAAGCCCAATCCTATGACAATATGGGACGTGCCTATCGCGCGCTGGGCGAAGCTGACCAGGCGCGCGAGTGCTTCGAGCAGGCACAAAAGCTGCAAGCGCAATGAACTCCGCTGTAACAAAACCCGTCGAGCAGCCTCGATCGCAGCCGGCGCCAGTCTCGCCTTCATCCCTGCGACTGAATCTTGCGTTCAGCCTGCTCCTCCTCGTCGGCACCTCTGCACTGTATCTGCGGGTCAACGGCTTCCCTTTCGTCAACTATGACGACACGATCTATGTGACGCAAAATCCCATGGTGCAGGACGGTGTGACCTGGAACACTGTTCGCTGGAGCTTCACCACCTATCGCGTCGGCACGTGGCATCCGCTGACATGGCTGTCGCACGGGCTCGATTGCCAGCTGTTCGACTTGGATCCCGCCGGCCCGCACGATGTGAACGCGCTGCTGCACGTGCTGAATGTCGTGCTGCTGTTCTGGGTTTTGCAGCGGGCGACCGGCTTCAGCGGCCGCAGTTTCGTGGCGGCGGCGCTGTTTGCGCTGCATCCCGTAAACGTGGAATCGGTCGTGTGGATCGCTGAGCGCAAGAACTCACTCAGCATGCTGTTCTTTCTGCTCGCGCTCGGGGCCTATCGCTGGTATGTGGCCGGGCGCAAACCCGGTCGGTACGCTGCGGTGATCGTCTTGTTCGCCCTGGGGCTGATGGCCAAGCCGCAGGTCATCACTTTTCCCTTTGTGCTGCTGTTGTGGGATTACTGGCCGCTGCGGCGGATGGCAACCTCGAGGGATGTTTCCTCTGATGACCCAGGCTTTGCACGGCTTAAATTCTCCCAACTCGTCTGGGAAAAACTTCCTCTCTTCGTTCTGTCAGGAGTCAGCGCATTCCTGACCATGGCTGCGCAGCGCGCTGATGGCAACAAATTCTCGTATCCATTCGGGTTGCGCCTCGAGTTCGCGCTCGTTTCCTACGTGCAGTACATCGACAAGGCGCTTTGGCCGGTGCGGCTATCGCCGTTCTATCCGCATCCCGCCTTCGTTCCCGCGTGGCAAGCGATTGCTGCCTTACTGCTGCTGGCGCTAATTACGGCTGCAACAATCGTGCTGCGGCGCAGCCGTCCATATTTGTTGGTGGGCTGGCTGTTTTTTCTCGGGACGCTAGTGCCCATGCTGGGCTTTGCCGGCGTCGGTTATCAAGGAAGGCAGGGTATTGCCGATCGCTACGCCTATCTGCCATTCATCGGACTGTTCATCATGATCTGTTGGGCGGCCGCCGATTGGGCTGAGCAGAAACATCTGCCGGCAGCTGTGTTGGGCGCAGTCAGCGCCGTGATTCTTCTTGCTTTAGGAGTTGCGGCCTATCGCCAGCTCGGCTACTGGCGCGACAACGTCACGTTGTGGTCGCACGCGCTGGCAGTCACCCAGAACAACTTTCTCGCCGAGAACAACCTGGGCAAAGCATTGCTGGCCGATGGAAGAACCGATGAAGGCATCGCGCACTTCTACAAGGCCGTTGCGATCTATCCGGATGATCCTGTGGGCAACCTGAACATCGGTATCTACGAGCAGAAGAGCGGAAACCTGTTCGCAGCGATCGAGCGATACAAGAAGACGGTCAGCCTCACCCGAGATCCGGAGCTGAAGGCCGGCGCTTATAGCAATATGGCTGTCTGTTACCGTCAGCTTGGAAATGCCGATGCAGCTCAGCAAAGCCAGGATGAAGCTGCGAGGCTGCAACGGTGAGCCGGGGTAACCTGTGACTACGGTTGATTTGAAACCGGTACAACAGAGCTCTCGTCGCCGGCTCGCCTCGCCGATGGCGCGGAGGATTCTGCTCAGCCTCGTGCTGGCCGTCGCCGTCATCGCGGTTTACTATCCCGTCCATTCGCAGCCATTCGCCAACTACGATGACGCCGACTACGTCTTCGACAACTTTCACGTCAAAGCTGGGCTGACCTGGACGACCGTGCAGTGGGCGATGACCACGCGCGATGCCGCGAACTGGCATCCCGTAACCTGGATGTCGCACGCGCTCGACACGCAAATCTTCGGCTTGAATCCAGCCGGCCCACACGATGTGAATGTTCTGCTCCACATCGTCAATGCTCTGCTCCTCTTCTGGGTATTGCAGCGCGCCACCGGATTTCGTCGGGCGCAGTTGGATGGTTGCGGCACTTTTCGCGCTTCATCCCATCAACGTCGAATCGGTCGCCTGGATCGCCGAGCGCAAGAACCTGCTCAGCATGCTCTTTTTCCTGCTGACGCTGGCTGCGTATCGCTGGTATGCCGAGCGACCGCGCGTGGGCCGTTACCTGGTTGTTGCAGCTCTGTTTGCACTGGGGCTGATGTCGAAACCGCAGGTGATTACGCTGCCGTTCGTACTGCTGTTATGGGACTACTGGCCGCTGCAACGGCTCGCTTTTCGCTCTTCCCTGTTCGCTCTTCGCCAGAATAAGTCAGGTGACGAACAGCGGCGAGCGAACGTCGAGAATCAACCTCCCGGCGAAAAGCGAATAGCCGATACCGACTGGCGGTGGTTGCTGCTGGAGAAAGTTCCTCTGTTGGGCCTGTGCATCGCGAGCGCCGTGCTCACGGTGCGCGCGCAATCTGCCGGAGGCGCCACCAGCAGCTACGGCTTGGTTTTGCGATTGGAGAATGCGGTCGTCTCTTACGCGCAATATCTCGGCAAAGCGATTTGGCCATCGCGCTTGGCGCTCTTCTATCCGTATCCAGCCAAGCCGTATCCGCTCGTCGAGGTCTTGGGGGCGTTGCTCGTGCTGTTGGCAATCACCGGCGGTGTCATTCAAACTCGCCAACGGCGCTATCTCACGGTGGGATGGCTATGGTTTTTAGGAACCCTGGTGCCGATGATCGGCGTCATTCAGGTCGGCACGCAGGCTATGGCTGATCGCTACGCCTATTTGCCGTTCGTCGGACTGTTCATCATGGTGTGCTGGCTGATTGCGGATTATGCCGCCGAGGCTCACATCACTCCGTGGTTATTGCGCGGCGCGAGTGTACTTGTGTTGCTGGCGCTGGCTTGGGTGGGCCATCGACAAGTTGGCTACTGGGACAATCATGTCACCTTGTGGACACATGTCCTCGAGGTCACCGACAACAACTGGCTCGCCGAAAACAACCTGGGAACTGCACTGTTGAAGATGGGCCGGCCGGAGGAAGCCATCGTGCATTTCCGTGCCGCCGCTGCGCTGTATTCCGACGATCCCAACACGATTCTGAACATCGGCACGTATGACCAGTTGCACGGCAACATTGCTGCCGCGATCGCGGATTACCGGAAGGCCGCGGAGATGGCACGCAATCCAAAGACGAAGGGCCGCGCGTACAACAATCTCGGTTACGCCTACCAGGACGCAGGAGATCTCGCCAGCGCCCGCGCCAGTCTTCAGCTCGCTGTGCAAGCCGATCCAGAGTACGTCGGCGCCTGGATTGGGCTGGGCTTGATGGCGCAAAAGATGGGAGACTTGCCGTCGGCGATCCAAACGTATCAGCACGCGCTGCAGATCCATCCTTCCGATCTGGGGTATTTGCTGCTGGCATCGGCGCTCGAACAGAGCGGTGAAAAAGACCAGGCGAACGAGGCACGACAGAAGGCTGCGCTGATATCGGACAACATTCTGGGAGCCCAACATCGCGCCGACAAGCTACTGAACCACTGATCCTCGCGCGGCGCGTCCACCCTTCCCTTTTCCAGATTGGTCATCGATCAATCGGGCAGTGGCGATTTGTGAAGCACATCACAATTTTTCGGCAGGTGGGTCGCATATAATCGCGCTCTCAGGGGGAGCGATGGGTCCGGTGGGGTCGAGTCCTATGCCAGCCGTAGGGTCGCGGGTCGAGAGGCAGCGCTTTGCTGTGCTTAGGAAGTTTTTCGTTACACGCAAGCTGGCATTGGGAATAAGCGCAGCTCTGCTGATCGCGACGATGGCGCTCTACTACCCCGTCATTCATCACCCTTTCGCCAACCTCGACGACATGGGCTACGTCTACGAGAACCTGCACGTGCAGGAGGGCTTGACGTGGCCGACGATCAAGTGGGCGATACGCACCTTCGACGACAACAACTGGCACCCGGTTACCTGGATCTCACATTCGATGGACTGCCAGATGTTCGGCATTGATCCCGCAGGGCACCACATTATGAATGCGCTATGGCATTCCGTCGATGTGGTGGTGCTGTTCTGGGTGCTGCTTTTGGCGACGGGGTACATCGGCCGGAGCTTCATGGTCGCGGCGCTGTTTGCGTTCCATCCCATCAACGTTGAGTCGGTCGCGTGGATGGCCGAACGCAAAACCCTGCTGAGCACGTTTTTCTTTCTGCTCGCGCTCGGCGCCTACCGATGGTATGCGCGCCGGCCGGGGGTGTGGCGTTACATCGTTATGGCTGGGCTCTTCGCCCTGGGCCTGATGGCGAAGCCGCAGATTATCACGCTCCCGGCTGTCTTGCTGCTGTGGGACTACTGGCCTCTGCAGCGGATGTTCAGCGACCGCAAGCCTGGGGCAGAGACATCGATTCCGCCCAAACGTCTTCTCTGGCTGATCAAAGAGAAAATTCCGCTGCTTGCTCTGTGCGCTGCGAGTGCTCTGGCGACCATGAAGGCGCAACGTGTGGGCCGCCCGCAGCACTGGCAATATTCCATCTGGATCAGGACTGGAAATGCCATCGTCGCGTACGTTCGCTACATCGGCAAGGCGCTTTGGCCGTCGAAGCTGGCCGTCATGTATCTACACCCGGGCGATTCGTTGCGGGTGTGGCAAGTGGCTCTGGCCGGATTGGTACTGTTAGCGATTACTGCGTTGATGATCGCCGGCTGGCGCCACTGTTACCTGCCGGTGGGCTGGTTCTGGTTCCTGGGGACGCTGGTCCCGACGATCGGCTTCATCCAGGTCGGCAGGCAGGCTCTGGCGGACCGCTACGCTTACCAGTCGTTCATCGGACTATTCATAATCATCTGTTGGGGCGTCGCCGACTGGGCCCGGAAGCGCAACCTGCCGAAGGCTGCATTGCCCAGCGTCAGCGTCGCGGTCTTGCTCGTACTGGCTGTCCTTACGCATCGGCAGATCGGTGTCTGGGGCGACAACCTGACGCTGTGGGCGCACGCCGCCGAGGTCACCAAAAACAATTGGGTGGCCGAGGACATGGTTGCGGGCATCCTGCTGAGCCAGGGGCATCACGATGAAGCCATGGCGCACTACCGGGTCGCGTCCGCCATAAACCCAACCGATTCCGGCAGCAACCTGGCGATGGCGCTCTATGAGCAAGCCACCGGCAACCCACCCGAAGCCATTCGACGATACAAGGCGGCCCTGGTGGAGATGGGAGATCCGCTGGAGCAGGCTAAGGTGTATCAGAACATGGCCATCGCCTATCGCGATGAGGGTCAGATCCAGGAGTCAGTGACCGCTTACGCAAAATCGAAGAGGTTGCGTGCGCTGGCAGCGCGGAATGGGCCGTGAAGCGTCCGCCGCTCACGTGGATTAGTTGCACAAATGCTCTATTCGCGCGAAAATGCCTCAGCTTAGGCTCCGCGCCAATTCCAGCGTTCTCGCGCGGAAAAGTGGGAAACCAGCTTAATATGAGGGCTTCATGACACCGCAGTTGCAGCGGGACACTCCGGTCTCGTCCCCGGAGATTGCGCCGGACTGGTCACTGCCGACCCGGGTCGTCTTTCGCTTCTTTTTTTGCTACTTCCTGCTCTACGTTTATCCCCGTTCGATTGGCTCGCTCGGCGCTTTCGTCCAATACAACAATCCGCTGCGCGATTTATGGCACGCGGTTGTGCCGTGGGTGGGAACGAACATCCTGCACATAGCCGGCAATTACACCGAGGTCGCTAACGGCAGCGGGGACCAGATCTACGATTGGGTCCAGGTTTTCTGCGTCTTCGTAACCGCCGTGATCGCCGCTGCCATCTGGTCCTGGCTTGATCGCAAGCGTACGAATTACGAGACGCTGTATCAGTGGCTGCGCATCCTGGTGCGGTTAACGATTGCCGTCGCCATGATGGTTTACGGCGCGGACAAGCTCTTCCGCATGCAGTTCGCTGAGCCGGCCTTATGGCGCTATGTCGACTCGTACGGCCGCACATCACCTATGGGGCTGCTGTGGGCATTCATGGGAATGTCGCACGGCTACAGTTTCATGGGCGGGGTTGGCGAGATGGCGGGCGCGCTGCTGCTGCTGGTTCCCCGGTTCACCACATTGGGCGCGATCGTTACCATGGGCATGATGAGCAATGTGCTCATGCTGAACCTGTTCTATGACGTGCCCAGAAAGATCTATTCCGTTCACCTCATCCTGTTCTGCCTGTTTTTGTTGCTGCCGGACATGCGGCGCCTGCTGGATTTTTTCTTCCTCAATCGCAAGACGCAGCTCACCCCTCCGGCTCCCGTATTCAAGGATCAGCGGATGAATTACGGCCTGGTGGCCTTGCAAATCGCCATCGGAGTAATCGCCCTGACGTTCTCTTTGGTTCAGGCCCACAAGGATCAGGTCAAGAACGAGACCCGCATGGAGGCGCCCTTGCGCGGCATTTGGGCAGTCACGGATTTTTCAATTGATAACAATCCCCGACCGCCGCTGCTCACCGATACGGATCGCTGGCAGCGCCTCATTCTGGACGCTCCAAAGGTAGCGACGATTCAGGAGATGGACGGGCTGTTTAAGGATTACTATCTCCAGCTTGATGCGGTGAACGGCTGGATGACGTTTTGGGACCCGTCCCATCCGACATGGAACGCGCGGTTCAAGTACGATGTTTCTAATCCGAACGTGATGACACTCGACGGTCACTTTGGCTCGAATCATGTCTCTGCCAAGCTGGACCGTGTGGATATGTCGGATCCGGTGAAGTTTCTGCTGCTCAACCGCGGATTTCACTGGGTCACGGATTATCCGCATAATCGGTGAGTTTCGTGTGGTGGGCGAGATCCGTTGAGCAAAAAACGTTCATGATACCGCAGCAGCAGGAAACTCCCACCGTTTCGGCGCCCACCCTGCCGCGCTGGTCTCCGGCAACCCGTGTCGGATTTCGCTTCACGTTCTCCTATTTCCTGCTGTGGCTCGCTCCCGGAGCCGTGGGGGCGCTGGGCCTGCAGGAGCGCGTCATCAGCACTCCATTCCGAGACCTGTGGGTTTCGCTGTGGCATCAGGTGGTGCCCTGGGTCGGAGCGAATGTGCTTCACCTGCAGGGCAACCTGGCCGAGGTCGCCAACGGCAGCGGGGACGAACTCTACGATTACGTCCTGATATTTTGCATTCTTGTTCTGGCAGCGGTCGTCACCGTCGTCTGGTCCGTGCTCGACCGCAAACGCCTCGACTATCGGCAACTCTACGCCTGGCTGCGGTTCCTGATGCGCATGATCGTGGGCGCGGGGATGATTGGTTATGGCCTCAAGAAGGTCTTCTGGTCGCAGTTTCCCGAGCCCCCGCTGGCAAGGCTGGTGGACACCTTTGGCCAAACATCGCCGATGGGACTGCTGTGGACGTTCATGGGCGAGTCGAGATTGTATAGCCTGGCGGGAGGGATCGGCGAAACGCTGGGCGGCTTATTGCTGTTTGTACCGCGCTTCACCGCGCTGGGAGCGATCGTCAGCCTTGGCATGATGAGCAATGTGCTTCTGCTGAACCTGGCATACGACGTTCCACGCAAAATCTATTCAATCCATCTCGTGCTCTTTTGCCTGTTCCTCCTGCTACCGGACGTTCGCCGGCTGGCGAATGTGTTTCTTTTGAATCGCCGGGCTGAACCGGTGGAAGAGACGCCGCTTTTCAAAGACAAGCAATTCAACTTTGCAGCCTTGTGGCTACAGCTGGCGTTCGCTGTGCTGGTTGTGTTCCTCACCGGTAAGGAAGCGCATCTGGATTCCGTAAAGCTCGCGACTCATCTGCCCGCGCCAATTCGCGGAATCTGGTCCGTGGAGGAGTTCACCGTGGATGACGTGCTGCATCCGGCGCTGCTCACCGACACGGAGCGCTGGAATCGAGTGATCTTCGACAACGCCGATCTGCTGACCATTCAGCCGATGGATGGGTCGCTGCATCAGTACGGCCTGAGAATTGATCCGCAGCTGCGAGGGTTCAGCTTCACCAAGCCGGATTCGACCGCCGTGGAAGGTGCATTCACGTTGAGCCAGCCGCAGTGGGATCGCATCACGATACAAGGAAGGTTCGACGGCCGGCAGGTATCCGCAAATCTCCACCGTGTGGATCTGTCGGATCCTTCACAGTTCCTGCTGATCAATCGCGGCTTTCACTGGGTCAACGATTCCATGCATAATCGTTGATTTTCACTTTCCTTCGGGCTCCGGCTTGGCGGCTTCGGCCTGCAGGCTCATTGCTTTGGCGAAGCACTCGTTGGCCTTGGCAGCGTCGCCCATATCACGATAGGCGACGGCCATGTTGCGGTAGATGTGGGCTTGATCTCCCAGGCTCAGGTTAATGTCGCGCAGAGCATGTTGGTATCGTGAAATGGCTTCCGCCAAATGGCCCTGCTTCTGCTGGTCGTAGCCGATGTACATGTTGCTAATGCCTTCATTGGGACCAAGCACGGAGGCTCGATAGAAGTAGGGCATCGCCTCGTCCAATTTGCCCCGCTCGACCAGTTGAAGACCAATATTGACATCGGCTACCCAATGATTAGGGACGGTAGCTGCGGCGTGTTCCCACAAGGTGAGATTGTCCCCCCAATAGCCGATCTGGCGGTGACTCACCATCACTAATGCCAACAGTACGACAGTGCCTGCCGTGGCAAGCCAGCCGACGGAGATATGACGCTTGGCCACCCAGTCGGAGACACCCCAGCACACGATAATGAACAGACCTATGTAGGGTTGGTAGCCAAAACGGTCAGCCATTCCCTGCCGTCCGGCTTGAAGGATGCCGATCATCGGGACCATCATGCCCAGAAACCAGAACCAGCCTACCGGCACGTAGCGATAACGGCGAGCCATCCATACTAGCCGCCGTGATTACCAGTAACAGAGCGAGTGCTCCAAGTACCTGCCACATTGTCAGCCAGGCCCCCCGGTGAGGCAGCTCTGGAGCCATCCCGGCGGGCCAGAAGAACTTCCTGATATACAGCCAATACGAAAACACGGCGTTCTTGAGCCGCGCCGACAACGGTGGCATTATGCCCGGCCGCACCGAGCCCTGGGCATAGATGGTGAACATAGCATCGGCAACGCACAGCGTGAGAAGTGGAAGCTTCTCTTTCACCAATTGCCAAAAGCTTTGCTGGGGATATATCTCAAACGGCGGCGAGGAGGTGGGCGCATTGGGAAACATCCGCTGCAGCGGCCAGAAATCCCACAACAACAGGACAGCGGGCAGAGTGATGATCTGTGGCTTGGCCAGCAATCCAAAGAGGAACAAGACTGCGACCGCCCGGTAGCGCCACTCGGTCGGGTTGCGGGCGTACCACTGATACGTTCCCAAGGTCAGAATAAAGAAGAGGGTGCAGAGCAGGCTCCTGCGCTCGGCAATCCATGCCACGTCCTCCACGTTCATGGGATGGACGGCAAACAGCATGGCCACCATGAAACTGCGGCCCGTGTAACCGGTCGCTCGCCTCAGCACGAGGAACAAGAGCACGGCATTGAGGGCATGAAAAAGCACGTTCATGTCGTGATGACCGGCGGGATTGGCGCCGAACAACTGCCAATCCAGCGCATGCGACATCCAGCTCAAGGGAATCCAGTTGGCCATATCCAGCGCCGCAAACGACCAACGGATGGTTTCCCAATTCAAGCCGTGATGAACGTGGGGATTGTTGACGACGTCCAGATAGTCATCGAGATTGAAAAAGGGATGATGGTGCACGGGGGCATACAGCCCGACCGTAACCAGCACGAGAAGGACGCTCAGCAGGATGGTGCGGGTTCGCGAATCCGTGAAGAGGAAGTTCTTGGAAGATTGAGTCCTCAGATCAGGCCCTATACCGACAGACGCCACCGCTTCACCCCATGAGTGCGAGGAGTATATCCGAAGCTATTTCTATCCGGCAATGCTGCGAGAGTTAGGTTTCCGGTGCATGGCGGAGAGCAAGAATAAAGCCGGAGCACTAGGCTCCGGCTTCGAGAAATGACCTGGGGGAAGGGTCGGTTGAAATTAGAACAGCTTGCGGCGCAGGACGCCAGCCAGGCCGAGGATGCCAGAACCGAACAGCATGATGCTGCTGGGCTCAGGAACCGAGGTACCGGTCGTGCTGGTGCTGGTGCTGGTGCCGGTGCTGCTGGTGCTGCCGAGAACCGTGAAGGCTTCCGACGGGATCGATCCAACGGAGTTCTCCGAAGCCTGTGAGCCGCCGGAGTTCTCATCCCAGTAAACTGGGTCGCCGCTGGGGACGCTGGCGTTCTGCAGGTTCAGCCAGTAGGTGCCGGCATTGAGCGTCGGGCCGTTGAACGAGGTGTTTTCCTGGCAGACGTTGTAGCCGTACTGGTTGGCGGTGCAGGAGCCCTGCGTGAAGTTGACAGTCTGATCAAAATAGCTGGTTCCGCTGTTCTCACCCGAGGTGATCGACAGTTCAGCCGAGGTCAGAGTGTCGCCCGAGAACAGCCACATTCCGAAGCTGCCGCCGGTGATGGTGGTGTTGTTGTTAGTGACGTTGAATGTGTCGCTAACGACGAAACCAAAGTTGACGGTCCAGGCATCGGTGTTACCGTTGATAGCACCATTGCTGTAGACTGTCTGGGCCACGGCCGGGACTACGGCGAGGCACAGAGCGAGCAGTGACAGCGAAGCGATACGCATTTTCAAGGATCGAACCCTCCTTTAGGTTCAATTCACGTACAGACCCAATTTGCCCCATAGCGAGAGAGGCTAACCCTACTGGTGCAATCCTCGTGCCACGATAAGTCCAATGAATACCGTATTTTTGGAGCTTTGCCTGTGCAGGTGTTTGCGACATTGTTCTAGGCAATTTCCCTCCCGAGTTGGGTCATTCCCGACCATGGTGTCAGTTTTCATATAGTTAGGTCGAAAAGCCCGGGTAGGGAAACGACTTCGCCAGGTTGCGGACAGTGCTGCAAATCATCCGTTGTGATTGGGGAGATATCTTTATCGAGATTGGGGGATCGCTGTAAGCTTATCAATACACAAGCCTTATGCGTTTAGTTTACTCAACTGCGGGGCCGACGCCAATTGCTGACTCGATGGCGTTAGCAATGGCATCCGTGTGGCGTCGCATCTCGGTCTCCGACTCGGCCTCGATCATGACCCGGGCAAGCTTTTCCGTGCCGGAGTAACGCACCACGACACGGCCGTTGCCATTCAGTTCGCCCTCAGCCCGCTGAATCGTCTCCATCACAGCCGTAAGTCTTTCAAAAGGAACCTTTTCTCGCACCTTGACGTTCTTGATCTCTTGCGGAAACACCTTCATGTCGGCCACCAGCTCGGAGAGCGGCTTGTCGGTTCGCGCCATCACCTCGAGAACCCGCAAACCCGTCAGAATGCCATCGCCCGTGGTCGTGTCGATATCGCGGAAGAGGATATGGCCGGATTGCTCTCCACCCAGAGTCGCGCCTGTCTCCAGCATCTTCTCGAGAACGTATTTGTCTCCTACGGGAGCGCGTAACATGCTGATTCCACTTCTCTTAAGCGCGGCCTCGAGGCCCATATTGGACATTGTGGTCGCCACCACCATGTCGTTGTGCAGGCGGACATGGGTTTTCATATCCCGAGCCGCCAGCAGCAGTACCGCATCGCCGTTTGCGATTTGCCCGGACGCATCGCAGAACAGTGCCCTGTCGGCATCGCCATCGAAGGTAATCCCGAGATCGTATTTGTCTGGAAATGAGGCAATGGCTTGGGCGATGTGTTCCGGATGAAGAGCTCCGCAGCCGGCATTGATATTTCGGCCGGTAGGCTCGGTATGCAGGAAGTCAGCTGAGATTCCGCACTCGCGAAAGACCAGCGGGGCAATCGTCGTCGCGGCTCCGTTAGCGCAATCTACCAACACGCGAAACTCGCTGAAGTCGGTGTCGGCAGTGAAGTCCGCTAACCAATGAGCGTACTGCTCCCGAAGCCGGCTCTCACCCGGCAACATCCCGCAATCGGGCACAGTGTTGTGGGACACCGCCGCGGCCAGCTGTTCGATGTGGGCAAAGATCTCGGCTTCGATCTCATGCTCCAACTCGTCCGAGAGCTTATAGCCGTCGGCGCCAAAGACTTTGATGCCGTTGTCGTGCCATGGATTATGCGAGGCTGATATCACGATGCCGGCGGCAAAGCCATTGGTTCGGGTCAGATAGGCAATGCCGGGTGTCGTAATAACTCCTGCGCTGACGACACTGATCCGCGCCGACTCCAAGCCAGCTGCCAGGGCGGCGCTGATCCAGGCACTCGATTCGCGGGTATCTTGCCCGATCAAGACGCGCGGGTCTTTGCTCCGCGCGACCAGCCGCTGTCCCAAAGCCCGGCCGATCGCGAACACGCTCTTCTGGTCGAGCGGATACTCGCCCGCGACACCCCGAATTCCATCTGTCCCGAATAGCTGCCGCAATCTTCCCTCATTGCCCCGAACAGGGCTTGCCCTGGAAAGCCGCCACACTGCCGTCGCCGGCGTTAAGGCTGGCCCGCTCTAGCCGATGTTTTCTCCGTGCTGACCGTGACGTGAATCGGCCCCGGTGTTTGCACCCGCACCAGAGGATCCGTCACATAAGCGTGGGTGGTAAACGTAGCCTTGCCGACCACTCCGGTGGCATCCACCGGATCGGTCACCGCCGTCTGAATCGACTGTACTCGCCTCTCCGGCCCCACGATGGTGATTGTGGCTGGATCGGTGACCACATCTGTTATGCCATATCCCGTCAACAGAGTGCCAATGACCCGCGGCTGGACTGGTACGGACCGGCTCATACTCCGGTCGAAGCTGATATGAAATTCTGCCGGAACAATCTGCACCACCTTCACATTTCGCGGGACGTGAATGTCTCGCGGCGAAAGCTCGATGGTGCGCTCGCCCGGAGTCGATCCCTGCAGGTCGAGAACCGCGTGAACCTCCGAAGGACGTAATTCCTGCAACCGGCGCTCTGGGCCGCGCAGCGTTACCCTCGCCTGAAACGGATACTCGGAGTTGATTTCAAGATTCGCTGGAGCATTTTGGAACTCCAGCGGCACGGTCATGGGAACGTCAATGGGCTGGTCGCGGCCCACCGCCCACCACAGCAGGATCGCGATGGCCAGCGAGACCAGCTTGAAAGGCAGGTTCTTGAGAACGTATTTGCGAAAGAAATTGCCGACCGAAAGGGCCATAGTTAGCGTTCTGCTCCGTCGGCAAGATCTTTCTCGCGGCTGAACTGTTCCACCTCGCGCTCCTCCGAAACCAGTTCGCCATCGCTCATCGTCGGCAGTGCGGCCGTCGGCACATAGCGGCGCAGAAGTTCGCTGAGGCGCTCGCGGAGATACTCCACCGTAATATCGCGCTCGATCGCACCGCCGGCTGCGATGCTGATGGCACCAGTTTCTTCCGATACCACGACGGAGATGGCGTCGGTCTCCTCCGTTATGCCGATAGCGGCTCGGTGCCGCGTGCCGAATTGCGTCGACAGCACCGGGTTCATCGACAATGGCAGGAAGCAGGCTGCGGCGGCAATGCGGTTCTTCTGCACGATGACCGCGCCGTCGTGCAATGGCGCGCTGGGGCGAAAGATGGTGATCAGAAGATCGTAGGAGAGATTGGCATCCAAAGGCACCCCGCTCTCGATGAAGGTGCGCAACCCGATCTCGCGTTCAATGACGATCAGCGCGCCAGTCGCGGTCTGCGAGAATTGCTCGGCGGCCAGCACAATGTCTTCATAGCTGTCGGAGGCGTGGAACATGCCGCCGCGCCTGGTCGAAAGACGGCGGCCAAGCCGCGCCAGCGCGTGACGAATCTCCGCGCCGAAAACCACGATGAGCGCAAACACCGCGTACGGAAAGAGTGTAGTGATGAGCCAATCAACCGTGCGCAGCTGTTCAATGTGCGCCAGCCAGAAGGCGCCGACCAGCAGGATCACGGCAACCAGCATGGGGATCGCGCGTGTCCCTTTGATCAGTTTCAGGAACTCATAAATCAGAAACGCCACAACCAGGATGTCGATGATGGAGATCACCGAGAGCTGCGGAATGTGGCCAAAATTCTGTAGCATCCTGGTACCTTGCCGAGAGAAGAGATGACGCGCGCTGCGTTCGAAAAATAAGTTCGGAAGAAGCTTCTTGCTGGGTACAAGACTATCTATGATTCGCTTTAATTTTAATGCAGCGGAACCTGGGCCAGGGCACAAATCATGCGGTTGTTATTAGCTTGTTTTGTCCTTAACCTGCTTAACCTGGGCGGCGAATTCGCCTTCACCGAGCAGGGTTCGAACCTGGTCGCCGGTCTTGAGCTGTGACGCCTGCTTGATCAACTGCCCATTCGCGTCAAACACGAGGGCATAGCCGCGGGCCAGGATGGCCTTCGGTGAAAGCGCCTCCAGGCTGCTGTGAACCCGCTCCCAGCGCGAACGCTGGCGTAGCAGGATCGTTTCCGGCGCGCTTCTGAGAGCAGTGCTCAGGCGTTCCAACTGGTTCCTGCGCGCAAGCAATATGCGGGAAATGGCCCCGTGCAAGTCAGTGGAGCGCGATTCCAATTGGCGGCGCATCACCCCGGTGCGCACCCGCATATCATGACGGCGTAGTTGTACTTCGAGGGCGTCGATTCGGCGGCCATTCCGCTTCAGAATGCTCGCTTGCGACTGGGCCAGCCGGAAAACTAGATCGTCAATCCGCTGCTGACGCCGCGCGATCATATCCTGCATGCGTACGAAAACTGCGTGCTGAACCAGACTGGATAGCTCGTTGTTCGCACGCAGCAGCTTGTAATTCATGGCTTGCGCCAGGCGTTTCCGGAAGGCGAGCAGCTTCTCCGACAACCCCTGTTTGGAGTGGATGACCAGCTCCGCCGCCGCCGAGGGAGTCGGCGCGCGCAGGTCGGCAACGAAATCGCAGATGGTGAAATCGGTCTCGTGGCCGACCGCGGAGATGACGGGGATATCGGAAGCGGCAATGACGCGCGCCAGGGCTTCGTCATTAAAGGCAAACAGGTCCTCGAACGACCCGCCGCCGCGAGCCACGATGATCACATCGACGTGCCCGTGCCGATTGAAGTACCGCACACCACTGCTGACCTCGGAGGCAGCGACGTCGCCCTGTACCTGTGCCGGGTAGATAAGCACGCCCACGGATTCATGGCGCCGGTGAAGGATGTTGAGAATGTCCTGCACGGCTGCACCGCGCGCCGATGTCACCAGTCCGATGCGCCGCGGAAGCGCTGGAATCGGCTTCTTACGCGCCCCGTCGAACAGGCCTTCGGCCGCCAGCTTGTTCTTCAACTGCTCAAAGGCGATCTGCAACGCGCCCGCGCCCTTGGGTTCGAGGTGCTCGGCCTGAAATTGCAAATCGCCGCGCTCGTCGTAGACGGTGAGGCGGCCGCGAGCGATGACTTGCAGGCCGTTCTCCGGGCGAAAACGCAGCAGGCGAGCTTGCGTGCGCCACATGATGGCGCGCATTTGTGCCGAGCCGTCCTTCAACGTGAAGTAGAGATGCCCCGATTCCGCCGGCCGGTAATTTGAGATTTCGCCTTCGACATAGACGTCCGTGAAGGCGCGCTCCAGCTGCGTTCGAGCAGCGGCAACCAGCTCGCGCACCGCATAGATCTTGCGCGGCGGCGCCTGAAAAATCAGCCCGAGCTGTTCCGTGCCGGCCATGAGGGAAGTGTATCAAGCGAGCTGTCAGCTCTCAGCTGTCCGCCAAAAACTAGTCGCCCGGCAGTCCCCGACGCTCGTGAAAGGGTGCCTTGAGTAATGCTCAAGCTGATAGCTGATAGCCGACGGCTTATAGCTGACAGTCCTACCTCATCCGATTTACCAAGTACAACACCAGCGATAGGACGATGCTGAGAATGATCGAGGTCATCAGAGGAAAGTAAAACGTGGTGTGCTTGCCGCGATAGATAATGTCGCCGGGGAGGCGGCCGATGGGCAGGTTGATCTTGCCGGCCAGAATCAGGATCAATCCAAAGACCAGCAGCAGCCCGCCAACAAACACCAGCATGCGGCCGAGATCGCCCATGCCTCTAGACTAATACAGGCACCAAGCGCTTTTTGGTGCTTTGATCAAGAACGGTTATTGCCGATCGCCACAATGAGCGGCGATTTTCGGCAGCACTCCTCGCAGCAATGCCAACAATCTCTCGCGAACGCGCTGGCCGGTCTCAACAACTTCTTCCTCTGTGATCTTTTCGCCGGTGATTCCGGCGGCCATATTTGAGACGCAGGAAATCGCCACGACCTCAAGACCCATATGCCTTGCAACAATGACCTCGGGAACCGTGGACATGCCGACCAGATCAGCACCGATCGTGCGCAGGAATCGGATCTCGGCGGGCGTCTCGAAGTTCGGACCGGCCACTGCCGCATAGACACCCTCCCCGATGTCTTCGCCGAGCCGCTCGGATTCCTCCTTGGCGAATTGACGCAGCCGCGGGCTATAGGCCTCAGTCATGTCAGGGTGGCGCACTCCGAGGCGCTCGTCGTTCTGCCCGATCAGCGGATTTTGTCCGAGGAGATTGATGTGATCGCGCAGCACTACCAGCGCGCCTTTGCGGTATTGGGGATTGATGCCTCCTGCTGCGTTGGTCAGCACCAGCGCTCGCACTCCCATTCGCGCCAGCATCCGCACGGGGAAGGTGACTTGCTTGACCGAGTAACCCTCGTAGAGATGCGGCCGGCCTTGCATAACCGCGAGCGGAATACCATCGAGCGCGCCGATCACCAGCCTGCCGGCGTGGCTGACGGCAGAAGTTTTGGCGAAATGGGGAATGCGGTCGTAGGGAATGATTACGGCGTCCCGCAGCTCATCGGCGAAGCTGCCGAGTCCCGAACCGAGAACCATGCCAAT
Source organism: uncultured Acidobacteriaceae bacterium (assembly GCA_963805985.1). GTDB lineage: Bacteria > Acidobacteriota > Terriglobia > Terriglobales > Acidobacteriaceae > Bog-257. The sequence goes on from CAWDWG010000001.1 coordinate 584,669, forward strand.
CCGCGGCCGCAAGCTGGTCTGCGCCAGCACGAGCTGCGCAGCTTCTTCGGCGCGCGCAAAGTCGTCGGTAACGATCGTCATTTGATAGCACAAGGAGAAGCGACGCACTCACGGTGAAGGGCCAAGGCTTGCGGCGCTTGTGTCGGATCCTTCGACTCGAGGTCGTCATATCGCCTGCGAGCTCCCGCCTCGCTCACGCCCGCAAAACGGCTCTACTTGCCGATTTCTTCCAGATACTTTTCCGCTTCGAGCGCTGCCATGCAGCCCGTACCTGCCGCAGTTATAGCCTGCCGATAATGCCGGTCGGCCACGTCGCCGCTAATAAACACTCCCGGCGCGCGCGAGCAGACGAAATCTCCAGGAACGAGGTAGCCGTCGCCATCGCGAGCCAACTGATCGCCGACGAACTGGGCGTTGGGCGTATGGCCGATGCCCAGGAACATCGCGCTACTCGGCAGGTCCCACTGCTCGCCGGTTTTCAGATTGCGCAGGCGTAAACCGGTCACTTCCTTCTTGCTGACATCCAGGACATCGTCGACCACGGTATCGGTCAGAAATTCGATCTTTTCATTCTTGCGGGCGCGGTCCAGCATGATCTTGGAGGCGCGAAACTCGTTGCGCCGGTGAATGAGGGTGACCTTGGAGGCGAAGCGCGTGAGGAACAGCGCCTCTTCCATCGCCGAGTCACCGCCGCCGATGACTGCGATCTCCTTGCCGGAAAAGAAAAACCCATCGCAGGTGGCGCACGACGAAACCCCGTGGCCGATCAGCGCCTGCTCGTTGGGCAGGCCGAGCCATCGCGCCGAGGCACCACTGGCAATGATGAGCGTGCGGGTCAGCAGCGTTTCGCGTCCCACCTTCACCTCCAGCGGCTTCTTGCTGCCATCCGCGGCTTTGCGGGTGAGATCGACGCTGACCACATGACCTTGCATGAATTCGGCGCCGAAGCGCGCGGCCTGCATCCGCATGTTGTCGATCAGCTCAGGACCCTGAATTCCTTCAGGAAAGCCGGGGAAGTTCTCGACCAGCGTGGTGATGGCAAGCTGGCCGCCGGGCTCGTGTCCATCGATGACTAGCGGCGAAAGATTGGCGCGAGCGGCATAAATCGCCGCCGTCAGCCCGGAGCATCCCGAGCCGATGATGATGACATTGCGAATATCGTCTGGCATAGAGGTTCGTTTGATTCTGCTGCGCCCGGAAAGATGCAACAGCCAGGTTTCCTCCGGGATTCTAGCAAAGAGCCAGACGCTGCCGGCCGTCATCTCCAGGAATAACCGTTTGCCACGCCCTCGGTAAGACGCGACTCCGGTGCTGCTGCGGGTATCATGTACTGAGGCTGTGGCCAAGGCATCGGTCCGCAGCGTTCTGGGTTTCGCTGCTGCTCAAAGCCGGCGGCTTCGTTAGGGCTATGCCACTCCAGGTTCCCACATCCGCAGACATGCGGGCTCATTTGCGACGAATCCTGCGCCCCAAGACGAAATTGGGGAAGACGACACTCTGGTTCGCCTACTTGGCCGCGGCCCTGGAAATTCTGCGCCTGATCTTTCGCCCTGCGTCAAGCTCCATGCTGAGTGGCTGGGCGAGCTTCATCAGCATCGTCTTCCTCTTCGTCGCTTGTCTCGCGGGCCTTCGCTGGCTGCGGCGCGTGCTGATGTGGCGGCTGCGCAACCGCTTGATCGTCACCTACGTCTTCATCGGAGTCATTCCCGTCATTCTGCTGGTTGCGATGGCATTGCTCGCCGGATTCCTTTTTGCCGGGCAGTTCGCGACCTATGTAGCCACGTCCGATTTGCAATCGGAGCTGCAGCACCTGGCAGCCACTAACCGTTCGCTCGCAACTCAGTTTCGCGCGCTCGGTCGGGAAGGCAAGTTGAATATGCAGCTGGCCGGCGAAATTGCCAGCGCCTCCGACGAACACTTTCGTCATCGCTCCGTCAGCGTGTGGGACAACGACCAGGGATTTGTGCTTGGCGAAGCCGGGCGCATCTCAGATCAGCCGATCAAGCCGTCTCCCGCGCTGAAGGGAGATTTCGCGGGCTTCGTAGTCGATAACGGTCGGCTGCAGATGCGAGCGGTCCGAAACGTCGATTACGGAACCCGTCATCTGACCGTGATTTCAAGCCTGCCGATCACGACAGAGCTCCTGCGGCACGCGGCCTCCGAGTTGGGAAAGGTGAGTATCTACCCTCCCGAAGAAGAAACCAGCCCAGCATCTTCCGCTCCCACGAAGACAAAAACGCCGGACCCCAATCCCAACATCGTCATCGACAACGGCAACTACCGTACGACATACAAAACCTCCGTGAACGCCGCCGGCATCGAGGCCGGCAGCGTTCCCCCGCCCGTAAATCTGCTGGACGTAAATTTTCCCTTCGGCACGCGCATCGACTTGATCAACTGGCAAACCGGCAAGCCGCTGCCCGGGCTCATCGGGGTCGACACTCGTCCCTCGATGATCTACGCCACGCTCTTCAGCACCCTGGGAGACTGGGCCAGCGGAGTGCGCTACATCCTGATCGGAATCGTGATCGCCTTCGGCGTGATTGAGCTGATCGCGCTGCTCATCGGCGTGCGGCTGACGCGCAGTATGACCAAGTCGGTGGCCGAGCTGTACAACGCGACCGGGCATATCAATCGCGGCGAACTGCAGCATCGCATCCGTATTCGTACCAACGATCAGATGGCCGCGCTGGAGCAATCGTTCAACTCGATGACGCAGTCGCTGGCCAACCTCATCGCGGAACAAAAAGAAAAGCAGCGGATGGAAAGCGAGCTGGCGATTGCATATGAGGTGCAGGACCTGCTTTATCCCGAGGACCTGAGCGGCTTGCCCTCGCTGGAAGTGCACGGGGTATGCCGGCCGGCCCGTACGGTCAGCGGCGACTACTACGATTTCATTCCGCTGAGCGAAGACCGCATGGTGCTGGCGGTTGGCGATATCAGCGGCAAGGGTATCTCGGCGGCGTTGCTGATGGCCACCGTGCATGCGTTTGTGCGTGCGTATTCGTTGGAGCCGGAGCTGACGGTCGCCTCCGTTGCGGTAGGCGCAGGAGTGGCGGAGAGCGAGCTATCGGCGCTCAGCAATAGCAACGGTAATCCCGTGGCCGGACTATCTCCTGGACTGCTGATGGCGACACTGAATTATCAACTGTTCCGCAGCACCCCTCCGTCGAAATACGCGACCATGTTCCTGTGTTGCTACTGTGCGGAATCCCGCTCTTTGATTTATTCCAACGCGGGCCATCTGCCTCCGTTGCTGCTGGGCGGCAATGGGGATATCCGCCGGCTGGAACCCTCGGGCACGGTCGTCGGATTGTTTGACGGCATGACGTACGGCGAGGCTTCGGTGGACATGAAACCGGGCGACATCTTCGTTGCCTACAGCGACGGCATCACCGAACCGGAGAACGAGTTTGGCGAGTTCGGCGAAGAGCGCCTTATCGAATTGATCCAGCGGCATCGCGACCAACCCTTAGCGCGGATCAGCGAGGCCGTGACTGGGGCGGTTACCGATTGGATCGCCGGCGCCGAACAGCCGGATGATGTAACCCTGGTCTTGGCGCGGGCGCGGTGAAGACGAACCCTTCTGCTGCTACATTTACTGCTATGCCCGGAGTCAGCGAGCCTGCGATCGATCCGCAGAGAACGCGCGCCGGAATCTCTCCCCGACAAGCTGCCCTTCTCGCGTTGCTTACGGTTGCCGGAGGATGGCTACGCCTGTCGCACCTGGGAGTGCAGAGCCTGTGGATCGACGAGGGCGCAACTGTCGCACTCAGCCGCGCCTCGTGGCAGCACTTCGCCTGGGTGTGGTGGCATGGCGAAGCTAACCTGCAGACCATCTACTTCCTGCTTATGCGCGGCTGGATCCATCTGGGCAACAGCGAGACCTGGCTGCGCTTGCCGTCTGCGCTGTTCGGAATTGCAGCAATACCCCTTTTGTACTTCGTGGCCCGTAAGTTCATGGGCGTTGAGCCTGCATTGGCGGCCGCCGCTCTGCTGGCGTTCAGCCCCTCGCACGTTTATTACTCGCAGGAAGCTCGCGGCTACACGCTGGCAATTTTGATGGTGCTGCTGTCGACGTATTTCTTTGTGCGGGCGGTGGAATCATGCCGTCGCAGAGACTGGGCGCTCTGGATGTGGACCAGCATCCTGGCCTTTTATTGCCACGATTTCACTGCTCTGGTGCTGGTCGCGCAGGCATGCTCGATGTGGTTCAAAGCTGAGCCCAGGCGCTGGCGGTCATTACTGATTAGAGGCACGATAATTATTGCGCTTGCCGTCCCAGGCCTTACCTACGTTTTTCGCGCGTCTCCGGAAAATCTGCATTTCATCTGGATGCCGCGCCCGAGTGCGAAAGAGTTCTGGCATCTGGCAGGATTCTTTGGCGGAAATGGCCTTAAGGTCATCGTTGCCGGCATTCTGTGGCTCGGCGGTTTGGCAGCGCTCTGGCGTAGCCGCCTATCTCCGCGCGATCGCGACGCTTTCTGGCGCGGAATGCTTATCCTGCTATGGACGCTGCTCCCGGCACTCATCCTCGCACTGATCTCAGAGTGGCAGCCTCTATTTCTTCAGCGCTATGTGATCTTCTCTTTGCCGGCAGCCATGCTGCTCGCGGCGCTCGGCGCAGACTGCTTGCGGAAGTGGAGGATCGGGATTTTGTTGGTAGTCCTACTCTGTGGGATGTCGATCCCGACCATCATTGGCGATTATCACAAGCCGCGTGAGGACTGGCGTCGTGCGAGCAATTCCATCCTTGCAGCGGCCACGCCGGGGGACGCCGTCGTCTTCTTTCCCTTCTATAGCCGTATCATGCTCGACTATTATCGCGATCGATCTGGCGTCAGCACGCCTCTGCATATCTTCGCACCGCAATACTATGCCGGTGGCGAAGACGCACGAAATCTCCTAAAGGCATTAGGTTCCGAGCCAACTCAATTCCGCCACGTCTTTGTGGTTGTGGCGATTGAGCGCAGCACGATTAGCGATTTCGACTATGGTCCTGCCGTGAACGAGAAGCTGCAGTCGATTTACGGCGAGCCTGTAGTACATAAGTTTGCGGATGTCGAGGTTCTGGAATTTGAGCGCTAGGGGCTCACTCTAGTGTGCAGTGAAATAAGTTATAGCTCCAAGGGTTCAGCTCGACATACAGTCCGGGAGCAAGCACTGCATTGCCATCGCGTTCATAAACTGCGTCCGACAACAGATCAGCCAAGTGCCAAGTCCTGCCCGCTCCTTCCTGCCACGGAATCTTCACCTGCCCTTGAGCCCTGCCTTCGCTTAGATTAACGATGATGAGATACCGGTCGTCGTCGTCCGTCCAACTCCATGCCAGAAGATTGAGAAAGCTCGCGTTGTCCGCCCAACCACTGCGCTCACAGAGCTGCCAATTCCCCGCGCGAAATACAGGATGGTCGATCGCCTTCAGAAGCTTTGAGTAGAAGGCACGCAACTCCTCATCGACCGGCTCAGCCTGACGCCGCCCGAGAAATACCGGTAGTCGAACCTTGCGTCCCTCGAACTGACCTTCGTGAAACAGACGAGCGCCGGGAAGCGTCGACGTAACGACGGCTGCGGCCCGTTCTTTTGCGCCTGCGAAAGCGCCGGCAGCGCGAGGCTCGTCGTGGTTCTCAAGAAAACGCAACAGCTTGCTCTGATAGTCGAGGTCGGCCCACACGTGCAGGCGTACCGACTCGGCGCTGTCGTGCTGCAGGCGGTCATAGAGCCGCTTGTCATAGCAGAAGTCAAACCCATGCTGCTGCAGTTCCCATTCGAGGTCCCAGTAGGCCTCTGCGATAAAGAGGAAATCCGGGTGTGCTTTCTTGACCGCAGGAATAACCGCGTCCCAATATTCCTCGGCAGGCGGATCCCCGACTCGCTTCCCCCAAGTGCGCTCGAAAACCGCATTGAGCAGAAGCATCGACATATCGCAGCGAATGCCATCGCACTGCGACGCAATGTCCGAGACTGTATCGATCACGGCCTGGCGAAGGCCGGGCCGGAAGGCGTTCAACTGCACCACATCCGGCCACGCGGGGAAGTAGGGATCGCGACCGCAGGCAAGAAATCGGCTTTGTACCTCAATGTAGGACTTGGGATCATTCCGCGCTTCATCAGCGCTCACCTGGATGAAGTATTCCGGGTGTTGAGTTACCCAGGAATGGTCGGGAGCTACGTGGTTAGGCACAAAGTCCAGAACCAGCTTCATGCCGCGACTGGCCAGCTCTTTGCGGGCGACAGCGAGGCCGTCCGGCCCGCCCAAGTGCTGGTCGACGCTGTAGCCGCGAACGCAATAGGGTGATCCCACATTGTCAGACATCTGGAAATCCGGAAGCGCTCGGCGAAAATCGTCCAGCAAGGTGGGGTTCTGGCTGGCGATAGCAATGCCGGCGGGGCTGCGTTCCCAGACTCCCATGAGCCACACAGCGTCGAAACCATAGGTCGCGAGCGCATCCCATTCGGCTGCGGGCACCGAACCTAAATCGATCGGCTTGTCATGCCAACGGCCCAGGTCGGCAAGCCAGACCCAGGTATTGATCTCATACATTGTGGGATAGCGTGGCCAAAGAGCCATAAGGATCGGCCTCCGTAAACACAGGATAGGCTATTTGCCGGCCCGGGGAGCCATTTCCGCGCCCAACTTGGCAAATGCCTCGAGTGCGTTGTGCAGGCGCGGGAAGAGGAGATCGGGGCCGACGACTTCGGTTAAGCCGTGGCGATCAAAGTCAGCCATCAGAGACGGCGGAACACGCGCGAAAGCCAGCACGATTCCGTCCTCGGCTAGTTCCTTCTGTAGTCTTAACACGACCCGGACCGCAGTATAGTCGAGATTGGTGATCGCCTCCGCATCCACGACGACCCAACGTATGGGGGACGGCGTTGGCCCAACGAGCGTATGGATCTCTTCTGCAAAGCGGCCGGCATTCGCGTAGAACAGCGGTGCGCCGAAGCGGTAGATGGAGATACCGGGCCTGGTAACTGCCCCGGGCGATACCGGGATCACACGCCGATATAAACCAGCCTCGTCCACCAGCACACCGGTATGAGGCTGGTAGCTATGCTGAACGATGCGCAACAGCGATAGCACCATCGCCAGGATGATTCCCTGCTCGACCCCGACGGTAACAACGATCACGGCTGTAATGGCCGCCAGAGCACACTCGCCAGGGCTTTCGCGCCGCATGCTCGCCAGCCCGCGCAGGTCAACAAGTTTGATCGCGATGATGAAGACGATGGAGCCGAGCACGCAGCGCGGCAAATACTGCACCGGTCCGGTAAAGGCGAGCAGGACCACAGCGACGATGCCGGCAGTGCACATCTGGGCGAACTGGCTGCGCCCGCCGGAACTCTCTACCATCGCGGTCTGCGTGGGGCTTCCGTTGACGACAAATGTTCCGCTGATGGCCGCGGCGGCGTTCGCCGCCGAGAGTCCCACAATGTCGGAGTTCTCATTCAGCGACTGCTGATGTCTCTCGGCATAAACACGTGCGGTTGCCGCGCTTTGGGCCACGATCATGACGAAGCACGAACCGGCGATCCCAATCAGCAACTGCATGTCGTGCCAGTTCACCGGCGGCAACGAAAGATGCGGCAAGCCACCGGCCACAGGTCCAATCGTAGCGATACCGTGCGCCGCAAAGCTCAAGAGCTTGCTTGCGGTAATGGCGGCGACAACTGCGATCAGCGGTCCGGGTATCTTCGGAGAGAGGCGCGCGAGCAAAAGCACGCCCACGATCACGGTCAACGAAATGGCAAGCGTCGGTAGTCGCACCTGCCTGAGCTTATGCAAGACTTCGTTCAGCTGCAGCAGAGTTCTATGCGACTGAATGTCCAGCCCTAGCACCTGGCCGAGGACCGCAATGCCAACCTGAAATCCAACGCCGGTGAGAAAGCCGACCAGCACGGTTTGCGAGAGGAAATCTGCGAGAAACCCAAGCTTCAGCAGCCGTGCCACAAGCAGGAAAACAGCGGTCAGCAAGGCGACCTCGCTGGCCAGCTGAACGTAGCGCGGACTACCGATGGGCGCTAGTCCGACCAGCCCGCCGGAGAGAATGGCGGCTGTGGCGGAATCGGCGGACACGACCAGATAGCGTGAAGAACCGAACGCGGCGAACGCGATGGGCGGAATCAACAGCGTGTAGAAGCCGGTCACCACCGGGGTGCCGGCGATTTTTGTATAGCCCAGCGCCTGCGGGACATTCATCGCCGCCAGTTGGAAGCCGGCGAGGGCGTCGCGAATCGCCCGCGTCCGTTGCAGAGGACGCACGCTTTGGAACAGATTCGACCATGGCCGATGCGCGCTTCCGTCGTTCAATTCTTGACCTCAGGATCATTCTGCGGGGTGGCCTGCCCCAACATGTCTTCGTCGTGGCGTTCCTTGTCGCGAAGCTTCTGGATCTCGACCTTCGCCGAGTCATGGATCTGCTTCTCTTCCAGCTTTTCTTCTTTCCGGATGGCCCGCGTGTCGGAAAACGACGCTCCTTTGGATCCGTTCTCGGCCTGCAATCTTTGAGCCTTGATCGCCTCCGTCTCGCTCTTGACGACATTGTGTTCAGCTGTTCGCGCAGCTGCACGCAGATTAAGCGCTTCCGCGCGCTCCACCTCCAGCTGTTCAATCAGCTTTACGTAATTCGTGACCAGGCTGACCAGCACGCCGGTAGTCCAGGCAAGAGTGAACAAGCCTGAGATGGCAATGATGGGGCTGATATTGCGCCAGCTCGCGCCCAGATCAACGGCGCCGTAGCCGAGAGTGGTGTAGGCGTTGGCGCAAAAATAAATGGCGTCAGTGGGGCGCACGATCAGGCCGAGCCAGATCAGCGCGTAGGCCCACATCGTGATCTCAGCGATGTGCATGGACAGCATCAGGAAAACGGCCCAGCCGAAGATGAATGCGGCGCGGCCCAGATGCGGCCTGCCAAGTCTCAGCCGGAGTTCGGCCCGCTTGAAAGAAACGAGGATGCGATGCAGACCCACGCCATGAAACAGCGTGAGCAGCACCAGGATAAGGGACCCGATGCCGATAGCCGCCATCGGCTTGAATTCGTCAGGAATCTTCAGCAACAGCGATGAAAGACTGGGCAATGCGCTATCCCTCTGGCTATCGCTTCATCAGACTGTAACATTGCGGGTCAAGCATGGGCAGTGAGCAGCTCGCGCGCAATCCGCGCATAGAGATTGATGGCATCCAGCAACTGCCGCTTCTCGATGTACTCGCCTTCGGTGTGAGCCACGTGAATCGACCCGGGGCCGATCAGCAGCGGCTTTCCCCACTTCGTGAGCGCGGGAATGTCGGTGGTGAATGCGGCAATCATGGTCTCGACACCGGGAACGGTGCCCAATTCCATGAAAGGGATCTCCAGAACAAAGTTAGCTTCGGCCTTATCGCCCGCCGCCTTGGTGATCCGCTGGCGCAGATCTTCCGACGGTCCGACCAGGCGAAACAGCAGGTGGGCGATGGCGTAATCCGGAATGACGTTGGGCGCGCGACCGCCTTCGATTTGGCCGATATTCAACGTGCAGGGACCGGCTTTAGGATTGGTGGGCAGTTTTATCTTGCGAATCTTGTGCAGCGCGTCGAGCAACTTCTCGATTGCGGATTCGCCGAGCTCCGGATAGGCCGAGTGGGCCATCTTGCCACGCGCGATCAGTTCGACACGCAGCGTCCCCTTCGACGCAACCGCCAGTCGGTTCTCGGTCGGTTCGCCGTTGATCAGAAACTTCACGCCGCGCGGCTGCTGGTTCGCGACTTGAGCACCCTGACTGTCGCGCTCCTCGCCCACCAGAAACAGCAGTCCAATATGAATGCCTTCGGCCTTCAGCCTTTCGGAGGCTGCGATCTGAGCCACGATGATGCCCTTGGCGTCACAGGAGCCGCGGCCGTAGACACGATCTGCCGTCTCCGACGAGGGGATGAACGGCGGGACGGTATCCATGTGGGTAGAGAGCGCGAGTTGCGGATTCGGATGGTCAGGGTGCGTTGCCCAGATATCGAAGCGATCGCCTTCGACGGGGATTCGTTCGACGTGGTAGCCGAGCTGGGTCAATTCCCCGGCGAGCACGTTAGCGACCGGGCCTTCCATGCCGGTCGTGGATTCGATATCGATGAGCTTGCGTGTAAGTGCGAAGACGTCCATCTGGGCAGAATAGACGATTTCACCACAGAGACACACAACAACTGAATTCAGGCAGTGGGTCGGTTTGAACTTATCTAGTTATCGCCAGGGTGGAGCACGCCTTTAAGGCGTGCATAAACAGCCTAGTTTCAAGATGCGCTTTAGCGCCTGAGGCAATCGATACCATTACCTCAGCGGCTAAAGCCGGATTCGGTTAGCCCCACAACCGTGGTTGTTAGCGCCGACACTCTCCACTACAATTCCGCCTGAATCCAGCAATCACAAATGCGGCCTCGCAGGAATGCGGCCGCGCATGTCTTCAAGCGTTGTTGAGCTCAGGAGAAAGATTTAATGACAGGTTACAGAGTGTGCACGGTCGGAGTTGCTGTCCTTGCTGTCAGTCTCAGTTGCGCGCGCGGAAATGCGCAGCAATCCGGCGCCATGCAATCGGCTGCGGCGCAGCCTTCCGTTAGCGGCACGGTCGTATATCGGGAGCGCATGGCGCTGCCGCCGGACGCAGCCATCGAGGTCAAGCTGCAAGATGTCTCCGGCTCGAACGGAACGCCGAATACGATTGCGGAAACCGTCTTCGCCAGCGGCGGCAAACAGGTGCCCATCCCATTCCAGCTTGCCTACAACACTTCCGATATCAATCCGGCGCACAAGTATCAAGTGCAAGCCAACATCAGGGTAAATGGCAAGCTGCTGTTCACTGGCGTCATTCCTTATCTGGTGATCACGCAGGGCAATTCGTCACAAGTCTCGTTGCTGCTGGAGCGAGCTCCGGAAAAATCGGCGCAGGCGCCAGGAAGAAAGTTGCTGTACACGAATTGGAAGCTGGTCCAGGTGAACGGCAAAGCTGCCGTCGTGGTTGAGGGCGGCGAGGCGCACCTATTTCTGGAGAAGAAAGAAATGTTCACGGGATCGACGGGCTGCAATCAGATCACGGGGAGTTACATTGCGTCGGAGGGAGCGCTGCAGTTCACGCCTGGCGGCATGACCATGAAGATGTGTGTGCAGCCGTTGATGGAGCAGGAGCAGGCGCTGGTGGCCGCGATGAAAGCCACTACCAACTACAAAATCGATGGCGACGCGCTGGAGTTGCTCAACGGCACGCAGCCGCTGGCGCAGTTCATAGCCAAGCCAAAGCAGATGAGCTAAGTCTGATTACGCTCGATGAGAGGCTCTCGGCGGCTAACGCCGCTGTGATTTTGCTGGGCTTACGGACGGCCTGAAGAGAATGTGCCGCGGCTCGAACCGCAGATCCCTCGGTCGGGATCACAGATCATAAGAGTTGCCGGGGACGCTGGCCTTGAAGGCCGTCCCCCTCAAGCCCGGACTAATCAAAGTCTCCAGGCAGTCGCGAACCTATTTCGCTGGTTTTGGGGTAATGCCGGCCCACTTCTCCAGCAGGCTCAGGGTAGCGGCGTAGTCGAGATCGTCCCAGCCTTCCTCGCTCGACAGTTCGTAAATCTCATCGACGGTTTCGAGCGCAGGTAGTTTGACGCGATTCTCTTTGGCGACATCCAGCATGAGATGAATGTCTTTGTGCATCAGGCGGAGCGGGAAGTTCGGCGAATAATCGCGGCGCATGACGAACGGCGCTTTGTAATCGATCACTCCAGAGCGCACCATCGACGCCTGGATCAGCTCCAGCAGTTTGTGGGAGTCGACGCCCAGCTTCTGCGACAAGGTGAAGGCCTCGGCAAAACCTTCATAGATGAGGGCCAGCTGGAGGTTCATGCAGAGCTTGGAAGCCTGTCCTTTGCCGACCCCACCCATATGGATGACCAGCTTGCCCATGGCCTTGAAGAGCGGATCGAGATACTCGATGGGCTCGTTCGCTCCTCCGACCATGAAAATCAGCTGACCGTTTTCCGCGCCGACTTTGGAGCCGGTGACCGGGGCATCGACCCAATGCACGCCGCGTTCGTTGGCGCGCTCAGCAAATTTCGCGGTGGCGGAAGGCGATATGGTGCTGGAGTCCACCACGATGGCACCTTCTTTCAGCGACTTCAAAGCGCCGTCGTCGCCGAAGATCACGCGCTCAACCGCAGCGGTATCGGCAACACAGATCCAAACCACCTCGGCTTCCTTCGCTGCATCCGCGGGAGAAACTGCGGTAGTCGCGCCGTCGACGTGCTGGCGGGCGGTGCGGTTCCATACCGATACTTCATGACCGGCGGCAACCAGCCTGGTGGCCATTGGACGCCCCATGATGCCCAAACCGAGGAAGGCAATGCGCATGCTCTGCTCCTTATGGTTTCAGGATTTCGACACCACACCATGAAAGCGTGGCGCCACTTCCCGAACTAATGATTTAAGCTGAGTGCAACAGTAAGGTCAAGGACATCCGGCGCTTCGCATCGCCAGAGCGGTGATGAGCGTCTAATTAACTACTTCCATGTTAGGGCCTGCAATTCGACGCAAGGCCAGCCGCTTTGGAACGCTGGTGCGCTCCTCGGCGATGACCCGGCGTACTGGAGTTACCCGCAAAGCCGTACTGGCTCGCCGAGACGAGCTAGGTGTCACCTTCATTGGACATTCCAGCTTCTTCCTCCAACTGGGCGGGAAAAACATCCTGGTCGATCCCAACTTCGCGCGCTGGATCTTTGTGCTGAAGCGACTGCGGCGCCCCGGCCTGAAACTGCGAGAGCTGCCGCCGATCGACGCGGTACTGGTCACACACGCGCATTTTGATCACCTGCATCGCCCGTCGTTGCGCGCCATCGCGCGGCTGACGCGCTGGCATTCCGGTAAGCGACCCGTCATCGTGGTGCCTCGCAACGTGCGCGACCTGGTCAGCGATCTTGGGTATGGGCGCGTGGTGGAACTCGACTGGTGGCAAAACGTTCGGCTTGGCCATGTTGAGCTCACGCACGTGCCCGCACGGCACTGGGGAGCACGTATGCTGCGCGATATGCATCGCGGATACGGTGGATACGTACTGCGCGCCGGCCGGCATTCGCTTTATCATGCCGGCGACACGGCCTACTTTGAGGGATTTCGCGAGATTGGCGAACGCTTGCAGCCGCAGGTAGCGATGCTGCCGATCGGAGCTTATAATCCGGCTTCGTTCAGGGCGGTGCACACCAGTCCCGAAGATGCAGTGCAGGCATTTGTAGATCTGGGAGCGCAGTGGATGGTTCCTATGCATTACGGAACGTTCCGGCTGTCGCAGGAGCCGGTTGACGAGCCGCTGCAGCGCTTGCGCCGGGAGGGTCAGCGCCGCAAGATCGACAAGAAGATCTGCGTGCTGGAAGAGGGCGTGACGAAGTTGTTTGAGTAAGAGTGGCCAGTGACTGTTGGTCAATGGCCAGTTAATTATGATGTACTCGGGTCCCATCGCGGGGACACCGCCAGCCATAGTCATTCGGAGGACAACTTGAAGCGAACCGCACTGATATTGCTACTCACTACCGTGGCGTCGATGTTCGTTTGGGCTGACAATACCTACAAGGACGGCAAGATCGTCAAGTGGGAAAACGGAACTTACGCGACCGGTTCCAAGAAGCATCCGACGAACAACTGGGTGGTTTATCAACTGCAGGGCGCCGATAGCTCTACCTACTCGATCGCCCGCAAGAAAGAAACCAAGCCGGAGATGCAGGCCGGGGATGCGGTGCAGTACGAGATGAAGAAGAGCAATGAGGTTGTCGTGATTCGGCCTGGCGGGAAGAAGCAGACGTATCAGATTGTGGGGCAAACCGCAGCGCCGGCAGCACCGGCACAATAAGAGCTTTCGGCCGTCAGCCATCGGCTCTCGGCTAATTCCTCGCGGAAGCAGCGCACCCTATCCCTTCGGCTTGGGCCTGCTGGTAATGCGGCGGGAAGGTGGCGGCGAAGTCGCCAACACTCCTGACAGGTGCTCCACTTCGGTTACGACGCGATCCAGGTCATCGATGAGCGGCTTCAAACGGTGGGTTATGCCGCCGGCCCGATATTCCCGCACCAGCGAACGGTAGTACCACAGCGTCTTGACCTTGGGCGCGGAGAAGCGCGTAAACACAATTTCGCCGTCGTACCGCAGATCGCGCAGCACAGCGCGCACGTTGTAGAGCTTGTCGGCGGCGGAGACGAAGCGCGTCTCGGCGTCTTCATGACGGATGCGCCGCAGATAGCGGAATTTTCGCCGCTCCCAGCTCTCTTTTTTCTTCGGATCCTCAGCGTAGGAGTCGGTGCAGCCATCGACGATCTTGGCGACACGCGCGCCAAAGAGCTGCTCGATCACCTTGAGCATCGGCCGGCCGCCGTGATCTTCGACCGCGTCGTGCAGCAGCGCGGCGATCGCCATTTCTTCATCGCCGCCATAGTCGAGGACAATCGACGTGACTCCCAGCAGGTGCGAGATATACGGAATGCCGCTCTTTTTGCGGTCCTGCGCGCGATGGACCTCCGCGGCAAAGAGGAGGGCATGATCGAAGCGCGTGGACAGGGGAAGAAATTTTCGATCAAACGATCCGGGCAGTTTAGCAGTCATAAGGAAATGCAGGGAAATTGCTGCAGACAGAATAGCGTATTCGACAACCGTCGAGAACTGGACAAGTAGTTCGCTCGTGCCGGCCGATACGATTGGGCTACACTAGCGTCCTGATTCCTGTAACGCCTGTGCGCTTGTGAGATACGACTCCGCAACCCTGCTGCTGACGGTCGACCTTGTCGGCACATTTGTGTTTGCGGTGGAGGGTGCGATTTCGGCTATTCAGGCCGATCTCGACCTGCTGGGCTTAATGGTGCTGTCGTTTGCGACGGCGCTGGCCGGCGGCATCATCCGCGATCTGCTGATCGGAGCTATTCCACCGGGAGCCATTCGTGACTGGCGGTACGGGGCGGTAGCGTTCCTGGCGGCACTGGTGGTTTTCTTCTGGCATCGGTATGTGAGCCAGGTTCCGGGCTCGTTCCTCATGGTGGTGGACGCCGCCGGTCTGGGATTGTTCGCGGTCGCTGGAGCCGCCAAGGCTCTGGACTACGGCATACATCCATTTCTTGCGGTTCTGATGGGCGGGATTACTGGCGTGGGCGGCGGAACGGTGCGCGACATCCTGCTGGCGCGCGTTCCCACCGTGTTGCGCTCCGACATCTATGCGGCGGCCGCGCTGGCTGGAGCAGCGGTGATGATTGCCGGGCTGCGTCTCGGGCTGGCACCGACCTTGACGACGATCGTGGGAGCCGCGGTCTGTTTCTTGCTACGAGTGGTCGCAGTCTGGCGACACTGGAACCTGCCGCGCGTGATTCAGCACTGAGAACTCGCCACGACGCCACACTGGTAATTTCGCCGTTTCGAAAGTATCCTGCTGCCTCAAAGCCGCTCCCATCTTTGCAACGAGGTGTGTGACGTGGAGAGTATGTCCGGTGGTTTCCTGTTCATCTCACTGGTGATGGTGTTCTCGGTAGCAGGACTGGTGCTGGTACGCCGTTATGTGGACGTGGAGTGGCTGAAGCGGCAGCACGAAGTCGCCAGCTTTTTCTTCCTGATGATCGGGACGTTGTACGCCGTGCTGATCGCCTTCGCGATCTTCGTGGTGTGGACGCAATTCCAGGATGCGGGCACGAATCTGGAACACGAGGCCAACGAGGTCGCCGATCTATCGCGCATGGCCATGACCATGTCAGAGCCGATGCGAAGCGATGTCCGGAGCGCCCTGGCCGGGTACATCCGAGCAGTCACGGACGACGAATTCCCTGCCATGGCGGCCGGCCGCACCAGCCCGCGCACGTGGAAGGCGGTGGAGGATCTTTGGATGGTCTACGCCAATGCCCAGCCCAGCACGCTCAAGATGCAGGCCAACTACGCCGAATCGTTGAAGCATATGAATGACTTGAGCAACTACCGGCGCACGCGCCTATTCACCATGCGCGGCACGGTGCCTTTGATGTTGTGGTACCTGCTCTGTATCGGCGGAGTTGTGCTGATCGCGTTCACCTATTTCTTCGGACACGAAAGCGTCCTCTCGCAGGCGGTCATGACCGCAGCGCTGGCGGGCATACTGGCGTTCAGCCTGTTTCTGATTTACTCCTACGACAGTCCGTTCTCGGGTGCGGCCCGGATCAGCCCTGCTCCGCTGCAGCTGGAATTACAGTACGTGATGGCCAGGCAGTAGAGAATTCGCGGGGCTACTTGCCCGGCTGCTTGCCCGGAGTGTAGATGGGGCCTTTCGGCTCGAAGAGGGTGGGCGCCATGCTGGTGTTGTAGGTGATGGAGGTCATGAAGCGCTGATTAGTCATATCGCCGTCGCGATAGCGAACCGTACCATATGGAGTCTGCACGCCCTGGACTGGTTTGTAATTGCTGAAGACGGTTGACTCCTCGTCGAACTGGCGGTCCACGGGATCGCGCCAATTGTAGGAAATCTTCACGGGCAAGCGCGTGGTGCCGTCGATGGAAATCGTAACGCTGTCGTTCTTGTCGTTGAGCACGGTGATCTCGTCGGCGAGATTGCGTTCCACCAGCGCAGTTCCGCTGTAGAGAATCATGGTGCCGGGTGCGGGTAGCCATTTCCTGATAACCCACTCCAGCGAGTGATCGCGGCGGCGGAGATAGTCCTGCATCTCCTTTGGATCCTGAATTGCGGTGCCCTTGTAGGTAATCTCGTATCCCTTGTCGCCGACGAACAGTTCGACGACGTCGCGCTGCTTGGTGAGCTCGATTCGCTCCTTGTCTGGATACTCCCAGAAGCGCCAGAACAACGTTCCGGTTGTATTGGGCTGACCGTGATAGAAGCCGTAGGTGCGGCCTTCGCTCTGCATGTTTTGAACGTTGAGCCAGGCGTCGCCGCCCAGCGCGCGAATCATCTGGTTGAGCGCCTGGAACGACTTCTGCACGCTGGGATCTTTGGCGGCAGCGAATTGCGCCGTGGGCCAGTTGGAAGGAACGGACGATGGAGCGGGCGCCGGCGTTTGGGCGACTGCAGATATCGCGACCAGGCATAGCAGCAGGAAACAAGAGGCGGTGCGCATATTCAGATCGATTTTACCTTTTGACAACGCTGTTTCTCATTCTGAACTAACCGAGTTCAGCTTCTCTGGAAAAATTCTGGCCCAAACTCAGCAGTTCGCGGCATAATGAGCGGCGATTGGAGGTGCTTCGGTGAAGACCCGCATTGCTGCGCTGGCTGTTCTATGCCTGATCCTGGCAGCGGTTCCTTCCGCCGCGCAGGTCGTCTACAACAACGGCCCCATCAACGGCAACGATTACGCGTATACCATCAATTTCGGCTTGATCACAGCCGACACTTTCACGATATCGACAGGCAATACCACCATGACTGGGCTGTCCTTTGGGGCGTGGTTGTATTCTGGCGACATTCTGGAGACAGCCGAAGTGTCGATGACCTCGGAGCCGTTCAGCGGCACGACGTATTTCGATCAGGTGGTTAGCTTTACCCAGTCGGGCTGTACGACAAACGAGTACGGCTTCAACGTCTGCACCGAGGCCGGCACGTTCAACGGTCCCACTTTGGCGAATGGCACGTACTGGCTGAACCTGCAGAACGCGGTGGTGTCCAGCGGCGATCCCGTCTACTGGGACACGAATAGCGGCGTGGGTTGCACCTCGCCCGGTTGTCCTTCGCTGGCGACGTGTAATTCGTGCCTTCTCAAGCCGCAATATCAGCCTTCAGAATCGTTCACGCTTTACGGCAGTTCCAGCGGCGCGACGGTTCCGGAGCCGGGCAGCATTCTATTGTTTGGCTCTGGCGTTTTGACGGTGGTGGGACTGGTGCGCCGCAAGCGGATGTGACGGTCCTTACTTTTTGTGGCGGCGCGCAGGTCGAGTCGGTCGTTCCTCGACGATGGCGAACTGGATGCGGCGCTGCGAGCGGTCGATGCGATCGACCAGCACGCGGATGGGATCGCCGAGTGAGTAGATTTTGCGGCTGCGCTGGCCGATGATCTGCCTCGTGTCCTCGTGATAGGCGAAGCGGTCGTCGGTGAGCGAAGAGAGCGGGACCAGGCCTTCGATGAACATATTGGCCAGCTCGACGAACAGGCCGAACTTGGTGACACTGACGATAAGGCCGTCGAATTCGTCGCCCAGGCGCTCTTCCATGAACTTCATTTTTTTCCATTCCATCAGCTCGCGTTCGGCCTCGTCGGCACGGCGTTCGGATTGGCTGGACTCTTCCGCGATGTCGTGAAGCTCGGGCTCGGGGATAACTGTGGGTGCCTCGGCTGCGCTCGAACGTGGCCGTTCTGGCTCCGCTCGGGATGACAATTTGTTGCTGCCGGGTGCCCCACTCAAGCTTCGCTTGCTTGAGTGGGGATTTTCGTGTGGAGAAGAAGGATCTGATGTCCTCTTCGACCACGGCGATGGTGATTCGCTATGCGCGGCTTCGCCAATGCCGATCGGCACGCCGTGTTCGTCGCGCTCGTCCGACTCACGCAGAACCTCCTTCAGAATCCGGTGGACGATCAGGTCGGGATAGCGGCGGATGGGCGAGGTGAAGTGCGTGTAGGTTGGCGCGGCCAGCGCGAAGTGGCCTTCGTTCTTCTCGGAATAGCGCGCCTGCCTCAGCGAGCGCAGCATGAGATACGACAGGATGCGCTCTTCCGGCTTGCCCGCGATCTTCTGCGTCAGCTTCTGATACATGCGCGGCGTGATGTGGATGTCTTCGGGAATCTCCAGCGTTTTGGCGCGCTGGCCAGTTCCGTAACGATCGCGACGCTCGGCTTTGAATTGCACGCGCTTGACCGGTATGGGGCCGACGCCGAGCGAGTAGCCGAAGCGCGCGGCGGTGGTTTCGAAGTCCATCACGCGCTTGGGATCGGGCTTCTCGTGAATGCGGTAGAGCGATGGAACGCCTTTGCCTTCGAGATAGCCGGCGACGCATTCGTTGGCCGACAGCATGAACTCCTCGATGATGCGGTTGGCGATGTTGCGCTCCGAGCGGGTGATGCTGGTCATCAGGCCGTGCTCGTCGAATTCGATGACCGGCTCGGGCAAGTCGAAGTCGATGGAGCCGCGGCGGACGCGCTTGCGGTTGAGGATCAGCGCCAGCTCGCGCATCAGCTCGAAGACGTCGATCAGCCGGCCGTAGTGCTTGCGCAGCGCGGGATCGCCTTCGAGGATCAGATTGACGTTGGTGTATGTCATGCGCTCGGCGGAGCGGATGACGCCCTCGCTGAGGGTGTAGCCGATGACCTCGCCTTGATGATCGATCTCCATCACGCAGGACAGCACCATGCGATCGACCTGCGGGCGCAGGCTGCACATGTCGGTGGAGAGCTCGATGGGAAGCATGGGGACGGCGCGATCGGGAAAGTAGACCGAGGTGCCGCGCAGGCGCGCTTCGAGATCGATGGCCGATTCCTCGCGAACGTAGTGGGCGACGTCGGCGATGTGGACCTGGAGCTCGTAGTTGCCGTTCGACATGCGACTCACGGTGACAGCATCGTCGAAGTCGCGCGCGGTTTCGCCGTCGATGGTAACGATGGGCAGCGCGCGGAAGTCGCGACGGTGGCGCAACTGGCCGGCGGGGATCACGGGGTCGAGTGTTTGCGCTTCCTGCAGGACTTCGACCGGGAAGCGATGCGGCAGGTGGAATTTGCGGATGACGATCTCGACGTCGACGCCGAAGTCGTCTTCGTAGCCGAGGATTTCGAGAACGCGACCGCGAGGGCTCTCGGTGGGGGAGGGCCATTCCGTGATCTCGACTTCGACGACTACGTTTTCGAGGTCGGACCATTCGCGACGACGCGCTTCGGTACCGAGGACGCGATCCTTCTCCCACCCTCTCGCCAAACCCGGGCGAGCAGGGTGGGGCACCCGAGCTTGTTTCGCATCCGGTTGGGTGCCCCGTCCTTCCCGCGTTTTCTCAGCGGGAGGGCGGGCATCGGATGGCCACTCCGATCCACGCGGGATGATGACCTGTTGCGTGACCTTCTCGTCCATGGGGACGACATAGTTCTGGCGCGAGCCGTAGTGGAAGGTGCCGACAATCGTTGGATTGCCGCGAGTGAGCACGCGGAGGATGTGGCCTTCGGCACGGCCATCGTCGGGCGCGCCAGGACGCTTGCGGGTGAGCTCGACCAGCACTTGATCGCCGTGCATTGCCGAGCCGATGGCGGGCGGAGGGATGAAGATGTCGCCCGAGATCGTAAGGCGCTGCCCGGAATTCGGGATGACGAAGCCGTAGCCGTCGCGATGCATGGTGAGGCGGCCGGCGACGAGGTTCTGGCGTGCGGCGGCGTGCCCGGCCAGCGTATAGCGGTCGCGGCCAGTCTCGATCAGGCGGCCGCTCTTGACCAGCGCTGCAATCCGGCCGGGGAACTGCCGGCGATCCTCGCCACGCAGGTTGAGCTCGCGGATGAGCTGCTTGTAGCCGGCAGAGTGGTGCGGCTGGCGTTCGATGTGGCGCAGGATGGACTGGTCGGAGAGCATGGCAACACGGTAAGGATAACGGACTGAGCGCCGTCGGTGAGGAAATCCCACTCATTCGAAAACCGCGAATGAGTGGGAGCACCCCGGTTCGCGCAGGCGTTGCCACTCGGCTGCATTCTTGCGCTGCAGGCGGACAGCAGATCCCTCGCTGCGCTCGTGATGACAATCTTCTGACTCGGGCCTCGATCCGTGGCCGGGAACCATGTTCGTTCGATCTGTGGCAGCCGTGATGCAGTCTACTGCCTTTTCGATCGGGGGCAGTCGCGGTTCAGGTCCTACTTCTCTTCGATCTGTGGCGGGCACGATTCAGCCTGTTTCGTTCCGATCTGCGATCGCCGCGCGTTCAGCCTACTTCCTTCTCCGTAATCCGTGCCAGCATTGTCAACTAGGTAGGCCTGAAAAAACACGTAAGGGTATTCCCTGATCCAGAAACTCCTTGTATGGTAGCAATAATTACATCGCGAGCCGGTCCGCATAGCGTGTGCGTATTGAGCGATAACCTCGAAATCGCCGCACTAAACCAGCAGTTGCCGCACGGCAGCTGTGAAGTTTCGGTTTGGCAAAACAAGTGCACTTCCAGGCACTTACTCCTCCGGAAAGGATTTTGAATTGACCATGTGGAAACCTACAAATCCGCCTACCCCGACCCCAACACCCAGCCCTGAGCCGCAACGGAGCTTCACGCCTCCGGCAGAGCCGGTGAATCCGCCGCGACCCTCGAACGCGCAGCTGGGCACGCAGGAGCAGGCGACGCTGGGCAAATCTCTGGTGATCAAGGGCGAGGTTACCGGCTCCGAATCGCTCTACATCGACGGCCGGGTGGAAGGCTCGATTAATCTGCCGGGCAATCGGGTGACGGTGGGACGCAATGGCGTTGTAGCGGCCAATATCTCGGCCCGCGAGATCGTGGTGCTGGGCAAGGTGCGCGGCAACATGACGGCCAGCGATCGCGTCGACATTCGCGGCGAGGGATCGCTGACCGGAGACGTGGTGGCGCAGCGCATCAGCATCGAAGACGGCGCGTACTTCAAAGGCGGCATCGATATCCGCAAGCCTGGACAGAAGGTGAACGGTGAGGCCAAGGAAACGACCGCGACGCCTGCCACAGACACCAGCTCTACGGTGGTGGCAGCGCGGGCTTAGACGCCCTCATAAAGAATCGTTTTCCGAGTTGGATTGCCTGCGCCTCTGGGCAATTCGCTGATTGACTCAACCGCGCCACGGAAAAGTCTACGGATTGAGGCGGTGACGGCCGGTCGCCGCCCGCAATTCTTACGCTTCCTGGTGCCGCAATGTTGAATCTGCTGTTTGAATTGCTCCCTTTAGGCTGCCGTCATCGGCACATGTCGCTTCCCTTTTCCGAATCATCCAGCCGCAAACGTATCAGTTCAACCGAATGGGATGCGATCACGCCATCGCAGACGGGGATCTACGTCGTCTGCCTGGATTGCGGGCGGCACTTCGACTATGACTGGTCGGAGATGCGAGTGGTGAAGTGAGGCAGTTGTCAGTTGTCGGTTGTCAGTTGCCTGTTCGCGCGGACTGATCTTCTTCGATTTCAAACCGATCTGTGTGGATTTCCACAGTGCCTAGCCCGTGGAACCGTACTGCAATATCCATGGCGCCGCCAACGCGTTTGTCGGACAGTGAGTAGACGAACGTTGTGCGGCAGTTGTGTTCGTGTAGCTTCTCGCCAGGGATGTAAAGCTTCCACGTCGCTAATTCGAGTTTGGCGCCTTCGCCCAAGATCGCACTGCCGCTAACAACCTTGATATTCGTCGGACTAGTCGGACTAGAAGGAAGATCTCCATGTACGTCGAAGGTGAGCTCTACTTTGCCTTGAATCGCTGCCTGGTGTGCGAAGGGAGCATACAAGGGCAGGTCAGCCGATCGCAGGCGCATCTGATCCAGGCGGCATTGACCAGTTGCCGCGGTCCTCAATGCAAGCAGGGTCGTCATAAGAGCAAGAATGCCCAAGTAATTCATAGCGCTCCTTCGCAACAGGTCATGTTCCCGGTCCGGACTCCCAAGTGACAGTCTCCTTCACGACTCGACTCCGCCGGTCGTTCGGTCCACGATTGCCTCGGGCGCGGTGGAACCTTGGGCGCGGGATTTGACGCGGCGGAGTTCGTTCAGAAGATTCGATTTCGTGATCCATAGGCCGAGCCCCACCACCGCCAGCCACGCTACGCTAATCGCGACTAGGGAAATCACATCACCGATGAGGCTGGCCCGTACAGTCATCATTCGGCCAACTGCGGAGCACGCGAACGCTGCGACAACCGCGATCGCCAGCGATTTCATTAGCTCCAGCCACGGCAGCTCGCTCAGCAAAACCATCTTCTTGTGGTGCAGGAGCAAGGCCAGCACGACGGTGTGCATCAGGATGCCGATGTCCGATGCGATGACCAGGCCGGTCACGTCGTAGAGATGGAACAAGCTGCGATAGATGGGCAGCGACGCGACAACGATGATGGTGCTGGCGATCATCGGAGTGAGGGTGTCGCCGGCGCCGTAAAAGGCACGCGCGTACTGCGCTTGCGCCGACCACAATGCCAGCGAAATCGTGAACACGAAGAAGTAGGTCGCGGTCTCCCTCGCGTCGATGAAGGTGAAGTGGCCATGGCGAAAGGCGAGATCGATGATGGGCAGAGCTGCGGCCATCATCCAGGCCGACGCGAGAAACGATGCCGCGGTTATTCGATAGACCGTCTGGTTCACGGTGTCGGCGAAGAGCTTGCGCTTGCCTTGCTCCCAGAGCGAGGCGAAGAATGGCATCGAGGCCTGGCCGGTGGCTTGCCCAAGGATCGAGATCGGCACGGCGAAGAGGCGCTTGGCGTAATTGAGACGCGAAATGTCGCCGACGCCGCCGGAGGCGAAGTAGCGCAGAATCCAGTCATCGGCGGAAACGAGCGAGACGCCAAGCATCAGCGGAATCGAGAGCCGGACCCACTCGCGAAAGCCGGTATTGTGCCAATCGAAGCTGGGACGATAGCGCAGGCCGCCCTGGCCCGCGCCGATGGCGTTGATGAGAAACGGGCCGACGACTGCACCGATGAGCGCTCCATAGGCGAGCGATGAAATCCCAAGCGCCCTCGCGCCCACCACCCCGCCGGCGATGATGAAGATGTTGTAGATCGCCGGGCCGAGCGCGACATAGAGAAACAGCCGCTTCGACTGCAAGACAGCCGAGATGACCCCGCCGGCATAAAAAAAGATCTGGCTGGGCAGCAGAATGCGCGTGAGATGAACGCACAGCTCGACCTGGTCGGCAGAAAACTTAGGGAAAACCAGGCGTACCAATTGCGGCGCAAAGATCTCCAGGAAGACCGTGCCCACGCACAACACCGCGGTCATGATCGTCATGATGGAGTTGAAGGCGCGCTGGGCCCCGGCTTCATCGTCACGCGAGATGTGGCGGGTGTAGATGGAGATGAAGGTGATCGACGCGGTGCCGCCGGCGAGGATGTAGTTCAGGAAATCGGGAATCTGGAAGGCGGCGAAGTAGGCGTCAGTCTGGTGTCCGGCGCCGAAGGCCCACGCGATGTACATCTCGCGCAGGTAGCCGAGCACACGCGAGGCCATTACGGATGTCATCAGCAGGACCGTCGCGGAGAATGCGGTGTGCTGATGCGAGGGCCGCAGAATGCGCAATAATCGTGCGCGGAAGCTGGATGCAGGCTGGCTGGAGTCGTGTGCGGCCGGAGGCGGCATCAGAGAGCGATTGTACACGGGCAGGGCTAAGCCTTACGGAACGGAAGTCAAGTCGGAAGAGCCGTAACACCCACGAACTGCCCGTGACTATCGAGGTCCAGACCAGGGGCAGACGGCAAGGAAGGCTCCTGCCGCACTCAACCTTTGCCGTATACTGGGCATCCGACAGCAGGTGTCCCGGCTCAGAGCAATCAATATGTCCATGAAAAAGTCGACTCACGCCCATCAACCGGTTCGCGACCGCTGGCTAGACGTTGAAGAGGTGAGGCTGGTGAGCGACCTGCGCATCATGCACTCGAAGGTCGACGAGCTTTACCAGATGGTCAAGAATCTGAAGCGGCGGCATAGCGAGTCGGACATCCACAAATACGCCGATCAGCCGGTGCTGACTGAGGACATCGCCCACGTCGACGAGATCTATCTCTGGTTTGTCAGCCTGAAAGAAGAAGACAACCACAAGAAGGCGATGTAAGGCGAATCGACCTGATGCTGGCTTGATAAATAAAGCGAGCCCTCGGCGAATGCCGGCCAGCTCGCTTTGACCCTGCTTTGGAATTCCACGACTGACGCGCCGGGCGGCCTACTTGTTTTGCATCTTCTGCATCATCTGCTGCCGCTCCTGAGCGCGCATCTGCTCCCACGTCTGATATTGCGACGGGTTAAGAATCGGCTTCAGCTTGGCGTCGGTGGCGTCGGCGATCTGATGCATCTGCATGGCCTTCTGCAGCGGGCCGAGCGAAGTGTTGTTTTTGATGGCCTTGATCTTGGGCGCCTCTTCGATCAGGATGGGCCGTATCTGCTGCTTCTGCTGCGGCGTCAGCTTCAACGCGGCCGACATCTGCTCCAGCTTCTGCATTGCTTCGGCTTTGTCATTCTGTCCGGCCATGCCGCCTTGTGCGGACATAGTGTCCTGAGCGACTAGGCCGATTGCGCCCAGTGCTAAGGCGGCAAAAATGGCGATCTTGATGAGTGAGAGCTTGTGGGCAAACTTGGTCATTGATGTTCCTTTCAGGCTGTAGTGTCGTACGAGAGCTCGCCGAAACCCGGCCGCAACCGGACCGTGCGCAGATGGAGGACAACGTTGCAGCGAGAGCCTGAGATATATGTCAGACGGCGCGCGGGCGTCAAGAGGAAAGTGGCCGGACAATCGCGGAAGAAGGAGTTCGGATTGATTTGCTTAGGCAGACGGGCTATTACGATGCAGGCGATTCCGGACGCCGAGTTGCCCGCTTCTTCTGCAGACGCACTCCCCACCAGGCGATCAACGCCGTGACGGCTATCGCCGCGATGAGGAATCGCAGATGGTGATGCACGATGCCGCCGGCGAGGCCGAGGATCTGCGGCCCGTAGCGGATCACGATCAGCGATACCAGCGAGAAACGGATCAGCCGGCCGAAGAAGATCGCGGCCAGGAAGTGGCCGAAGTTCATCTCGGCTACACCAGCCGAGAGGACGAAGAGCTTGAAGGGCGTCGGCGGCGGCAGCATGGAAGGAAACATCACCGCCCAGAACTCGTGGCGCTCGAACGACGCTTTGATCTTGGCGAAGCGCTTCTCGCCGATGCGCTTGACCAGCAACACTTCGCCGCCCTTGTAGCCGATCCAATAGATCACGATGCTGCCCAGCGCCGAACCGAATGCGGCCATCACGGCGTAGAGCAGCAACCTTTTCGGATTGGCATAGGAATAGCCGGCAACGATGGCATCGAGTGGCATGCCGAGGAAGGCCGCGTCAACCGCAGCAAATCCCGCGACACCCCAGATGCCAAGCGGCTTCAGCACCGCGAGGATCAGCAAAGACCATTTGTTGAGGAGATGTTTCAAGGCGGTGGCTAGTGGTCAGTGGCTAGCGCAACTTCATGCAGAGTTGAGCTCCCTTTGATTTTACCTGAGCCTTTGGTAGACCCGTCCACGGGACGCTAGTCCCTCTTGACGAAAGCAGGATAGTGCTATGCAGTCGGGACCGACGCAGGGCAGAAGACGCGAGGCGGAGCCGCTGTCACCATCGCGGCTTATTAGAGTCGCTTGTGCGCCTTGAGCACAGGGTCTAATTTCGACGATCGGCGGAAGGGCTGGCCAGAGAGACGGCACTTCGTCCCAGCGGCCTCCTGGGCTATCTGGCGAGGGATGCGGCGTGGCTGGCCAAAACGTGGAGGATCGGGCGAATTGCAGAGGCAGGACTTCGAAACCGATGTCCAACCGGCTTCGCGCTTAGTCTGGGCCGGCAGGCCGCTGGTGTCCCTATAATTGCTGCATGTCTACCGCCAGCAAGGGCCTTCTGCGAACAGCCGAAGGCCTCCGCGACAAGATCCGCTATCACGAACACCGCTATTACGTTCTCGACGATCCCGAGATCACGGACGCCGAATTCGATCGGCTGATGGATGAGCTGATCGAGTTGGAGTCGAAGCACCCCGAGCTGATCACGCCTGACTCTCCGACGCAACGCGTGGGCGGCCAGGTGAGCGGCCAGTTCGCCAGCGTGCGGCATTCGACGCCGATGCTCTCGCTCGCGAAGACCACCAGCGAGAGCGAGCTGCGCGACTGGGAGCGGCGCATCCACACGCTTACCGGGCAGACCAAGGTCGATTACGTTTGCGAGTTGAAGCTCGACGGCATGTCGATGGCATTACGCTTCGCGGCCGGACACCTGTCGGTGGGGATCACGCGCGGTAACGGCACGGAGGGCGAGGATGTCACAGCCAACGTGCGCACCATCCGGAGCATTCCCCTCAACATCCCGGCGAAGCGTCTGAAAGACGCGAAGGTGCCGGCAGATTTCGAAGTGCGCGGCGAGCTGCTGATGCCCAGCTCGTCGTTCGCGCGCATGAATGAAGAGCAGGAACAGAAGGGACTTCCCAAGTTTGCCAACCCGCGCAATGCGACTGCCGGCACGGTGCGGCAACTGGATCCCCGGATCACGGCCTCGCGGCGGCTGGACTTCTTCGCTTACGGTTTACTGGTCGACGGACGTACGATCTTCGATCGCCATTCCGAAGCGCTGAAGGCGCTGCAGGCGGTGGGCTTCAAGGTGAATCCCAATCACCGGCTGGTTCACAGCATCGACGAGGTGTGGAAGTTCATCGGGAGGTGGGAAGCGGAGCGTGCGACGCTGCCCTACGAAACCGACGGGATCGTCGTGAAGGTGGATCGCATCGCGCTGCAGCAGGAACTCGGCTTCACCGGAAAAGCGCCGCGCTGGGCGATCGCTTTCAAGTACGCCGCACACTCGGCCGAGACGCAGATCGAAGACATCGTCCCCCAAGTGGGGCGCACCGGGAAGCTGACGCCGGTGGCGTGGCTGAAGCCGGTGCCCATCGGCGGGACCACCGTGAGTCGCGCCACGCTGCACAACATGGACGAGATCGACCGGCTGGGGGTGCGCATTGGCGACTGGGTGCTGGTGGAGCGCGGCGGCGACGTCATTCCCAAGGTTGTTGAGGTGCTGCAGGAAAAGCCGCGCGGGCACAAGCATTTTCAAATGCCGGAGCGCTGTCCGGTGTGCGGCGGTCACGTGGTTCGCGCCGAAGGCGAGGCCGATCATCGCTGCGTCAACGTAAATTGTCCGGCCAAGCTGCGCGAGACAATTCGGCACTTTGCGTCGCGCGGCGTGCTCAACATTGAGGGCCTGGGCGACTCGCTGGTGAATCAGCTGGTCGAGGCTGGGATGGTGAAGAACGTTGCCGACCTCTACGAGCTGACCGAAGAGAAGCTGCTCACGCTCGAGCGCATGGGAAAGAAGTCGGCAGAGAACATTCTCGACGAAATTGAGAAATCGAAGAAAGCGCCGTTGGAGCGGGTGATTTACGGGCTGGGGATTCGGTTTGTCGGCGAACGCACGGCGCAGTTTCTGGCAGAACACTTCGGCTCGATCGACGCGCTGATGAAGGCCAGCGAAGAAGAGCTGCAGGAGGTGAACGAGATCGGGCCGCGGGTGTCGGCAGCGATTCGCGAATTCTTTGACGAGCCGAAGAACGTCGCACTCGTCGAGCGGCTGAAGAAAGCTGGGCTGCGATTCACAGGCGAGAAGAAAAAACGTGGGACAACGCTTGCGGGCAAGACATTTGTGCTGACCGGAACGCTGGCGCATTTCACGCGTGACGAGGCCAAGCAGCTGATCGAAGACGCCGGTGGGAAGGTTGCGGGATCGGTGAGCAAGAAGACGGATTATGTCGTCGCGGGCGAGGAAGCGGGAACGAAGCTGGATAAGGCGAAGGAGCTGGGAGTCAGCGTGATTGGCGAAAAAGAGATGGAAGGGTTGGTGAAGGGCTAGCACATCTTCCAAACTCGTTTAGGCTTCCGGTTGCAGGTAAGGATTCCGTTCCTGCCCCTGCTCGGCGATTCCCTCGGGCAGCCGGCCGCCGTTGTAGTCGGCCATGCGGTTCTTCCACTTCAGGAAATCGGTGATGGTCTGCGGCTCGATGCGAACTTCGACGCGGCGCAGGCTAGCCAGCAGGAGATTCATCTCCTTCATCAAGCCGATGGGCGAGCGCAAGTCGATCCTGCCGGGCTTGACGATGAGTTGCACGTCGCGGCCTTTCGCCTCCAGCAAGCCCCAATGCTTCGGCAGCTCGTTGGGCGCGATCATCCCGGCGGGCGCCATGTAGAGCCGCTTGCTGCCGAGAGCTTCTTCGGGATGCGAGCGGCACGGCTTTTGCGCGTCGGCAAGGAAGTCAGCGCGCGAGATCTTGCACTCGATGAGCACGGATTGGCACGAGGCCTTCCAGGCGATGACGTCGGGAACTTCGCCGGTGGCGCAGTACTGCTCGGAGAGGACGATGCCGCATCCATAGCGGTAGCGCAGCCAGTCGGCGGCGAGGGCGACGAGATGAGCGTGCTTGGTCGCGGGAGAAGTCTTGGGCACGCTTTGGTTGTAACGCGAAACACGCGGTTTGAGGAGTGATCAGGCAGTGCCGCCGGCTGAAGCCGCTCCGGTGGCAGGGCTAAACGCTGGCCTGAGGGCCAGCACTACCGTCGATTGCCGCTGTGCCATTTCGTGTAATATCGAAGATTCGCATGGCGTGGATGATTGAGGCTGAGAACGTTCGCAAAACTTACCGCATCGGCAAAGTCGATGTGCAGGCTCTGCGCGGCGTGTCGCTGCAGGTGGCGAAGGGCGAATTCGTAACCATCGTCGGGCCCTCGGGCAGCGGGAAATCGACGCTCTTCTACATTCTTGGCGGGCTGACGCACGCCGACACTGGACATGTGATCATCGACGGCGTCAACTTTACGACGATGTCGGATTCCGATCGCACCCGGCTGCGCCGATCCAAGATCGGGTTTGTCTTCCAGAAGTTCAACCTGCTGCCCACGCTGACGGCCGAAGGCAATATCGAAATCGCGCGCGACATCGGTGGCCATCCTGAGGGTGCGGCTGAGCGCGAGCGCGTGCAGCGCGTCGCGCAACTTCTGGGAATCGAGAAGCGAATGGATCACCGTCCGGCGGAGATGAGCGGCGGCGAGCAGCAGCGTGTGGCACTGGCGCGCGCGCTGGTCAACCAGCCGGCAATCGTGCTGGCCGACGAGCCGACCGGCAATCTCGACTCGGAAAATTCGGAGATCGTTCTGAACATGCTGCGGCAATCCAACCAGGAGCTGGGACAAACGGTGCTGATGATCACGCACAATCCCGAGGCGGCGACGTACGGCGATCGCATCATTCACATGCGCGACGGACAGATCGTGCCGCCGGAGCAAGATCCGCAATGGAGCCACGCTCATGACTGAAAACATGCGCACGCCGATCCTGCCGGGCAAGGGCGCCTCCGACTACGAACGCTACTTGCGCACCGATGAGTTGCTCACGCTGCAGAAGCCGCCGGAGGAGATGCTGCATCCCGACGAGCTGACATTTCAGGTGACGCATCAGGCGTCGGAGCTGCTGATGAAGGGCGCGGCGTGGGAGCTGGATCGCGCGCGGCTTTGCATGCTGGAAGGCGATTACAAGAACGCGGCGCGGCTGCTGCGTCGCGCGAACAAGATGCTGGTGCATCCGCTGCGCATGCTGGCCATCCTGGAGACGATCACGCCGTATGAGTATCACGTGATCCGCGCCGGGCTCGGACACGGCAGCGGGCTGGATTCGCCGGGATTTCTCGCGCTGCTGCACATCTCGCCGCGGCTGGGCGAGGCATTCTTCGAGCAGGTGAGCAAAGCTGGTGTGACGTTGGAGGATTTGTACCGGCGGCACAAGGAGTTCTTCGAGCTGCACGAGATCGCCGAAGATCTGCTCGACTACGATGAGCAGATCCAGCTCTTCCGCTACGCGCATCTGAAACTCGCGCAGCGCATCATCGGCGGCGGCGTGGTTGGGACGATGGGAACGCCGGTCGAGGTGCTGAAGCAGCGCATGGAGTATCCGCTGTATCGGACGTTGTGGGAGGTGCGCAACGAGATCACCTCGCGCGTCAATGCCGAGAACGCTACCGGCCACGGCGGCGTGTACTAGGGTGGAGTACGCCTTCAGGCGTACAGTTCCGGCTCGGCAAAAACTTAACCGCGCTTTAGCGCCTGAGGTAAGGACGTTGACCTCAGCGGCTAAAGCCGAGTCAGTTCGACATAGAAAAGTGCGCTGTTGAAGCGGTGCTCCACCCCTCTGCGAGATCACGCGGGCGCGAGTTTGCGAAGTAAAACTCGAATGCCGCCGCCTTCATGCTACCCTGACCGCCGTGAAACAGCGCCTGGACAAACTGCTGGTGGAACGTGGACTGACTCCGTCCCGAGAACGAGCGCAGGCGCTCATTCTCGCTGGTCGCGTCCTGGTGAATGAGCAGAAGCTGGAGAAATCCGGCGCGAATGTCGATAGCGACGCCACCATCCGCATTCTGGGCGACGACCAGCCTTACGTCAGTCGCGGCGGGCTCAAGCTGAAGCACGCGCTCGATCACTGGCACATCTACGTCAGCGGCAAGACTTGTCTCGACATTGGGGCTTCCACGGGCGGCTTCACAGACTGCCTCCTGCAAGCAGGAGCGGCACGAGTGATCGCAGTCGACACCGGTTACGGTCAGATGGACGCCAAGCTGCGAAGCGATCCGCGCGTGCGCCTGTTGGAGAAGGCCAACGCGCGCTATCTCACTCCTGCGCAGCTCGCAGATCCCAGGTTAGGCCAAAGTCAGGCCGAACCTGGGGCACAGTCGCCCGAATCTGAAACACAACTGCCCGAGCGCATTGCCTTCGTCGCAATGGACGTCTCGTTTATCTCGGCCACACTGGTGCTTCCCGCAGTCGTGAATTGCGTTCGCTGGTCCTCGAAGGAGTTCCAGCTCGTTGTTCTCGTCAAGCCGCAGTTCGAGGCTGGACGTGAGCAAGTGGGCAAAGGAGGAATTGTCCGGGATCCAGACGTTCAGAAAGCCGCGGTGGAAAAAGTCGCTCGCGCTGTTGAAGAATTGGGAGGACATGCGATCGAGACAATCGAATCCCCGATCCTCGGCGGCGAAGGCAACCGCGAGTTTCTCCTCCATGCAAGATTCTGCCGGGATTGATCATGGCGACAATTGCCGCGTGTACACTAGTCCATTCCGGGGATCGAAACACCAGGTCACCACAGAGACACAGAGCCACAGAGAAGACAATGGTTTTCATTTCCTGTAAGACGGCCGCCGCAATGAGTCGCAGCTATTGCTGCAAGGCGACGGAATTTCTCCCTGCTTACTTCATAAAACTCTGTGTCTCTGTGTCTCTGTGGTGAAATATTCTTACTCATGAAATCCGCCGCCATCATCTCCAAGCCCTCCAAGCCTGAACTGGCAGGCATCTTGCCCGAGTTGCTGACGTGGTTCCGGCAGCACGGCTACAAGGTCTATCTCGACGAGGAGACAGCGCATTACATTGCCGGCGAAGAAGTCGTCACTCGCGAGCAGATGGGAGCGCGGCATCCCGACTTCGCCCTCGTGCTCGGCGGCGATGGGACGTTGCTTTCCGCTGCGCGTGCGGTTGGCCACGACGGCGTGCCGATTCTCGCCGTCAATCTGGGCTCGCTCGGCTTCCTCACCGAGGTCCCGCTGAGCGAGATGTATTCCACGCTGGAAGCGGTCGAAAACAATTGTTGTCCGTTCGAGGAGCGCGCGGTCCTCGATTGCACGGCATATCGCGACCAGGAAGTGCTCACGCACCACTTCGCGCTGAACGATGTGGTGGTCAACAAGAGCGCCATCTCGCGCCTGGTCGACTTCGATCTGCTGATCGATGGCGCCTTCGTCTTCAACTACAAAGCCGACGGCGTCATCGTCGCCACCCCCACGGGCTCGACCGCCTACTCGCTTGCCGCCGGCGGCCCGGTGCTGATGCCCAGCGTGAACTCATTCGTCGTCACGCCAGTTTGTCCACACTCGCTCACCCATCGACCGCTGGTCGTCCCCGACAAAGCGCAGATCGAGTTGCACGTCGAAACCAGCGCCGAAGAAGCCTTCCTCAGCATTGACGGACAAGTCGGAGTGCCGCTGCAGCAGGGCGATCGCGTAATGTGCCAGCGCGCCGCGCACACCATCAAGCTGATGCGCGTCCGCAGGACTTTCTTCGATGTCCTGCGCAACAAGCTGAAATGGGGGCAACGGTAGGGGACTACTTTCAACTGGATCGCCGGCAGAGGATGCTCATCCGCCGGCAGCCGCGGATTTCAAACTTCCATCGTCCTGGCTCTCCGGCGCGGACGCGCCCAGCGCGGCGACTTTGCGAGCATAAATGCTAATTCCCGGAATCGCGCTCAGGCCGTGGGCAAAGATGCTGAGCACAACCGTCGCCATCACGGCAAACCGAATCGTTGCCTCGCCCGGCAGATGCAGTTGCTGCTCCAGATAAACCATTCCCAATACGATGGACGCGAGCCCGCGCGGCCCAAACCATCCCATGAACAATACCGTCGACCGGCTGAGGCGCGTGCCGATCAGCGAGATCGCGACCGGAAGCATCCTCACCACGGTCAGACTCAGCAGCGCATAGATCCAGCTCGCCAGCGTGAACTGCCGCCAATCACGCATAACCACCATGCCGAAGATGCAGAACACGATGAGATTGAAGAGTTGTCCCCACTCTTCGGCAAACTCAACGCTTTGTTTGCCGGCTTCCTTGAAGGAAATCTGCACTGCCAATCCGGCGACGAATGCGGCGATGAACATGCTGGCTTCCACCATCTCGGCCAGCAACAGGCACATCAACGGCAACGTCACAACAGCGATCTGCCGGAACGATTCGGCAATGTATCCGCGTCGATTGGCGATGCTGAGCAGCCACCCGCCGATAAGTCCGACGGCCGCGCCGACAACTATGCCCAGTCCTAACTGCTCGCCCATGAATTGCAGCAGGCTGCTCGCCCCACCTTCGATTTTGGCGGCTGCGATGGCCATGAAGAACAGCATGAAAGGAACTGAGAGTCCGTCATTCAGTCCCGCCTCGACGTTGAGCGCCTGGCGAATGCGCATAGGCACGCGCGAACTGGTCACGATGATCTGGCCAAGCCCGGCGTCCGTCGGCGCAAGGATGGCGGAGAGAATTCCAGCTTCCCAGAGCGACAGCCTTGGGAAGACCAGCCGTGCAGCGACGGCGCCGAGAAGAATCGTCAGCAGCATCCCGGCGCTCAGCAACCGCGCTGGCAACGTCCCAATACTGCGCAGCACTCCGAGATCGGTGCGACTGGCATCGGTGAACAACAGCAACACCAACCCAAGTTCCGCGACGCTGAGAAAAACGTTACCGGTCACTCCGGCGGCGGCAACTCGCGACCAGTGCGGATGCAGCATCATCCCTAGCGCTGTGAAAACGATCGGCGCAGTAAGAGGCGTTTTCGCGATTCGCTCTGAGAGCATCGCGTAAGCGAAAAGGACGATGATGAAGGTCGCGACGATAACCATTGCTGTCGGCTATTGTACGGAACGAGGATACGAGGCGATTCTCGTGGCTGCGCCGTCGATTGTCGGTGACGCCGACCGCAGCCGAAAGTGACGGCTGAGACTGCGGCAGCTGATCGGAGAGGTTTTCCGGAACCCGATCTAAATCCGTTAGATTACTGCCGGTCTAAAAAGGCCAATGGTTGGAGACCAACGCCGGCAGATTGATATTACGTGCAGTAGGGGGATCTACCGGGAGCAATCCGCCGTCCCGCTCTGCGGGACGATTCAGCTTAGCCCAGGACAAAGTCCTGGGTGGTTCGGAATTTGAAGATGATGTCCCGGCAGGGACCGCATGCGGTGGCTGCGCGAGCGGTGTACACCGATTTGCCCGGCAGGGAGAGCAGGTCGCGTTCAGCGTCAATCCGGCGCAGCGGGAAATGGTAGTGCTTTACATCGATACCAAGCCAAGCGCCATCGCAAAATGGAGATTCGAGCAGGAATTCATGACGCTGCTGAAGAGCTCGGGTGCGGAATACGGTCTGCGATTTTTGTCCGGGCAGGGTCCCTGCCGGGACATTGGTACTTAAGAACAAGCCCACCCAGGACTTCGTCCTGGGCTAAGCTGAGTCGTCCCGCTGGCGGGACAGCGGCATTGCGGCAGGTACGTCGCTCGTGAAATAGCGATGTTACGCCAACTACTCTTTGGGTTGGAATTCCGGCGGCAGAAGCTCCTTCCTGACGAGTATTAGCCCTTTGCCATCTGCCATGACATAGTCGTATAGGCCACAATCCCGTTCGTTTGGACAACCGTTGATTTTCATTAATCTGCTGTCAGGACGATAGTCCATGCGTTTGAGCGCATCACCACCATGTTCTTCCACCCACGGGATCGGAAGCTCGGCTACCGAGAACGGAACGTCATAGACTTTTCCCGTCACGGAATCCACAATAACGAACTCGTTGCATCCCGCGCCGCAGCCCCATCGAGGCAACGTGTAATGACCTGCGAATTCGACAGGGGATTTCGCATCAGCAAGAATCCTCGTCCGAAACATTTGTTGGCCTTTCGTGACGAGCTTTGGGGTGGAGGGTTTGCCGCGAAAGATCGACTCAACAGGAAACTCGCTAAATGATGGCCGCGTAGCCGTAACTTGTGCGCCAACGTAGAGAGTGAGAAAACACGCAAGGTAGGGCCGCTTCAGCATCGCTGGAGTATATAACTGTCGAAAACTGGCAATTAACAAACTGACCCTTTCCGAAGAAATATCCCTCGAGCCATCAACTAAAACGACTTGAGGAGCACTACAGAAGTAAGGCGCGGCGGACGCCGCGCCTTGTTATTCGCTCTCGGACTTGATCGTTTCGTGCAGCCAATAGCGCGCTTCGTATTCGCACTTCTTGGAGCAGAAAGTGTGTCCGTCACGAGCTCGACTTGTGCTTGTTAGATATTGGGAATAACACCAGAGGCACACGGCAGTGGAAGTGGCGGCATCATTTTGGTTTGGTTGCATGGGCTCTCCCAGTGGAATGCGAGCATAGGATAAGTTGCCGCCAAACGCAATTAGCAAAATTGCAGATACCCAAAAGAGTCAATGTTTGGGACGGAAGTGACGGGTGCCGAGAGCCTGAATTGGGGGATTAGGTCCGCTCCGCCGCCAGTAGATCGTCTACAGACTCGCGCCGCCGAATCAGGCGGACGCGTTTCCCGCTCACCAGCACCTCGGCCGCGCGCGGCCGCGTATTGTAATTCGACGCCAGCGACATGCCATAAGCGCCGGCATCGAGAATCGCCAGCAGTTCGCCTTCCTCCACATGCGCCAGCTCGCGGTCGCGGGCAAAGAAGTCGCCGCTCTCGCAAACCGGGCCCACGATGTCGGCCGTCTCCAGTTCACGTCCCGCCTTGGCGGCCAGCGGCACGATCTCGTGATACGCACTGTAGAGCGACGGCCGAATCAAGTCATTCATCGCCGCGTCCACCACGAGGAAGCGTTTGCCCTCATTCCGCTTGCGATAAACCACCCGCGTAATCAGCACTCCCGCGGGCGCGACGATCGCGCGCCCCGGCTCCAGCAGCAAGTGCACGCCCAGCGCCTTCAGCGGCTGCATTACGGCTTTGGCGTAACGCCCTACGTGACTGGAGAAGTCGAAGGCTGAGCTGCGATCGTAGAAGATTCCCAGTCCGCCGCCGGCGTCGACGTAGCGAATGTCGAAGCCGCTGCGGCGCAGCGACTCCACCAGCGACGCGATGCGCTGCATCGCCTCGCGAAACGGGCCGACCTCCGTGATTTGCGAGCCGATATGTACACTGACGCCCGCCGGCTCCAGAAAGCTTTCCTTCGCTCCCCAACGATAGAGCTCCGGTGCATCGCGCCAGGGAACGCCGAACTTGTGCTCGTGTAGGCCAGTCGAAATGTACGGATGCGTTTCCGCGGCGACATGGGGATTCACGCGAATGGCGAACCTCGCCTTCTTGCGATGATGCGCCGAGCGCGCCGCCAGCAGCTTCAGCTCGCTCGCGCTCTCCACGTTGAACAGCAGAATCCCAGCCGCCAAAGCCTGATCGATCTCCTCCGCCAGCTTGCCGACACCGGAGAAGACGATAGCCTTGCCATGGGTGCCCCGTTCTGTCATCCCGAGCGACCCTGAGCGCAGCGAAGGGGAGTCGAGGGACCTGCTCTTGGTCCGGGTGCCCCGTTCTAGTCTTCGTTCGGCTAGGGCGGGGCTTTTCGCCGCGGCCTTGACTACCCGCTGCAGTTCCCCACCCGACACGATATCGAATCCCGCTCCCATCCGCGCCAGCACCCGCAGGATCGAGAGATTCGAGTTCGCCTTCACCGAGTAACAAATCGTGTGCTTGCAGCCTTTAAAAGCCTGCTCGAACTGCCGATACCGCTCCCTGATCGTCGTCTCCGAATACACGTACAACGGTGTGCCGAATCGCTCGGCCAGCCGCGCCAAAGACACGGCATCGGCGTGCAGTTCGCGATGCGAGCCTTCCTGTCGTGTTTTCTTGTCGCGATAGGTGAAGCCAGGCGGGCGTTGCTGCAGGGGATGGGCGCTCACTTCTTGCTGGAAGGTCCTTTCACCTTGAGGGCCACCAGCGTCTGATCGTCGAACGCTTCCACTCCCTCGGCGTGATTCGACACGGCGGTGAAGATCGCATCCACGAACTCCTCCGCGCTGCGATGCGCGTTCGCCTTCACAATATCCTCCAGCCGATGCCGCCCGAACATGTGGCCTTTGGAGCTGGTCGCGTCCAGAATGCCGTCGCTGAAGAACAAGAAAACGTCGCCTTTGCGGCCGCGCAGGTTGAGCTCGTCGTAAGTGGCATGCGGAAACAGTCCAATCGGGAGGCCTGTCGCCTGAACCTCTTCGACCTTCCCGTCGCGGCAGCGAAGCGGGCGCGGCAAGCCGGAATTCGCCAGCTGCAGTTGCTGCTGGTTGTCGTCCCAGATGGCATAGATCATTGAAACGTACTGGCCATCGATGGGCCGCTCCGCCAGCGACAGGTTGATCGCCTCCAGCATCCCGGCGGCGCTCGGCTCTTCCATCGCATGCGAGCGCGCAATCCCGCTCACCAGCGCGGCATAGATCGCCGCCGGCGTGCCTTTGCCGCTGACGTCGCCCACGGCGATTCCCGTCACGCCGTGGCCGCTGTATTTCACGAAGTCATACAGATCGCCGCCGATCTGGCGCGCCGGCGCAAAACGCGATGCCACCTCGGCGTACTTGAGCACTGGCATCTTCTGCGGCAGCAGCCGGAACTGCAGCTCGCGCGCCAGCGCCAGGTCCTGCTCCAGCCGCTTTTCCTGCCGCGCGATGCGCTCGTACAGGGTCGCGTTCTCAATCGCAATCGCCACTTGCGCCGCCATGGTCGTCAGGATGCGCACGTGGTCGTCGTTGAAGTAGTTGCGCCGTGTGTGCTCGATATCGAGCACGCCCATGACCTTGTCCTTGTAGATCAGCGGAATGACAAGTTCCGACCGCGTCTCGGGATTCGCCGAAATATAACGTGGATCCTTGCTCACGTCGGGCGCGAGTACGGCTTCGCCGTGCTGCGCGGCATAGCCTACCAAGCCCACGCCCAGCGCAATCTCGTGCTTCAGCTGCACGTTTTCCTTGAAGCGCAGCGAGAAGCGATGCTGCAAGACGGTTCCTGTGGGATCGAGCAGCAGGATCGAAAACATCTGATAGTCGATGAGGCGAGTGAGTAAGTCCGCAATCCGCTTGAGCAGCTGATCGACGTTGAGGATCGAGGTCAGCTCACGGCTGATTTCGGTCAGCAATGCCAACTGCCGCGCCTGCCGCGAGACTCGCGTGTACAAGCGCGCGTTCTCAATTCCGATCGCGATACGCGACGCAAACAGCGTCAGCAGCCGCTTGTGCTCTTCGTTGAAGGCTCCCGGCTGGTCCGCTTCGACATCGATTACGCCGATGACTTTGTTCTTCGCAATCAGCGGAACCGCCAGCTCCGAGCGCACGCCCGGCGCGGAGTTGATGAAGTTCTCCTCCGCCGCAACGTCGTTGACCAGCACGGCTTCGCGTCGCTGCACCGCTTGTCCGGTCACGCCCTGGCCGACCTTGATGCGAATGCGCTCCGCGACTTCCGGAGGATGTCCAACCTGGAAGCGGACGCGCAGCTCCTGCGTCTTCTCGTTCAGCAGCAGAATCGCAAAGATTTCGTAGTCGATGAAGCGCCGCAGCATCTCGGCCACGCGTTGCAGTAGAGTGTTCAGGTCCAGCGTGGTGTTGACCGCGTCGGCCACCTCAAGCAGATAGGCGTCGAGCGTCGCGGGAACCGTATTCTGCTGCGTCGTCGATGACATTTCGCTGGGAACTCTTGCCCTTCATGATAGCAGCCGAGTTAAGTGGAGTACTCCCCCCGCGCGAGCCTTGAACGCCGCAAGTTTTCGAGTTGACTCTTGTTGTCAAATATGACAACGTTAAAAACAGGCTGATTGCACCGTTGATTCCCACAACCAAACCGATCTCGTGGGTCAGCGCCGCGCTGAGAGATTTTGAGCGCTTTCCGGAGGACGCGAAGTCGGTTTGCCTGGCAGCCCTCACGATCGCAGCCGAGGGCGGTAAGGCGGACATCGCCAAACCCGTGCACGGCATGGGATCGGGCGTTTTCGAAATCGCGTTGCCATTTAGAGGAAATGCATATCGCGTCGTCTACGCGGTCCAGCTTTCGGATGCGGTGTGGGTGGTACACGCTTTCCAAAAGAAATCCACGCAGGGCATCAAGACAGCACAACGAGACCTGGAATTGATTCGCGAGCGATTGAAGCGGCTGAAAGGAATGTTATGAAGCGCGAGAAGCTGGAGGTAGTACATGGAAGCGGCAACGTGTTTCGCGACCTCAAACGCGAAAAGGCTGATGCTGAACAGTTCAAGGCATTACTTGCAGCGGAAATCATCAAACTCCTCGATCGCGATCGCCTGAGCGTCCGGGAGGCTCATCGTCGGACCGGAGTGGCGGCTGCTGACTTCTCCAGAATTCGCAATGCGGACCTCGGACGATTCACGGTCGACCGTCTCATGTCCATTGTGAACCGCCTTGGTTCGCGGATCGAGATCCGAGTCAAAGTGCGCCGCGACCAGGCCGTAGCATAATCGCGCCGCTTGCGGCCCCGCGCACGCTCGCAATAGAATTCTTTCCTGCCCGTGGAGGAGCGCTCATGCCTTTGCCGGAGTTCAAGCAACTGGTGGCTGAAGCCAAGTCGCAGATCACCGAGATCAACGCCGACGACCTACGCCACATGCAGCAAAAGGGCGACGACTTCCTCCTCATCGACGTGCGAGAGCGGGACGAGCAGGCGAAAGGCGCTATCCCTGGAGCGGTCCCTCTGCCGCGCGGCATTCTGGAGGTCAACATCGACCAGATCACGACCGACAAAGATCGCAAGCTCGTGTTGTACTGTGGTGGCGGCAGCCGTTCCGCGCTCGCAGCCGTGAATCTTAAGAAAATGGGCTTCAAGAATGTGATCTCGCTGGCCGGCGGCTATCGCGGCTGGCACGATACGGAAACCCGGTAGCCGGTCCAACCCTCTAACTCCGTACATTCCAATTCGTACGAGGCTGACGATGAATCTCGAAGGAAACCGCCTGACTTGGCTTGGCCACGCGACCTTCCGCATTGAAACCAAAGATGGCGTCACGATCTATGTCGATCCCTGGCTCAGCAATCCGCTCTGCCCGGAAGACGAGAAGGAGCCGAAGAAGTGCGATGTGATGCTCATTACGCACGGTCACGGCGACCACATTGGCGATGCCGTGCGTGTCGCCAAGAAACACAATCCCGTCGTTGTCGGCATCTTTGAGATGTGTCTGTGGATGGAGAAAAAGGGCGCCAAGCAGACTTCGGCGATGAACAAGGGTGGCACGCAGGAAGTCGGCGGCGTCAAGGTCACCATGGTCCAAGCGGTTCACTCCTGCGGCATTCAGGACGACGATGGCAGCATCGTATACGGTGGCGAGGCCTGCGGCTACGTGGTGGAACTGCCGGGCGGCGTGAAGATTTATCATGCGGGTGACACAGCCGTCTTCGGCGATATGGGGATCATTCGCGAGCTCTATTCGCCTGAGATCGCGCTGCTGCCCATCGGCGATCACTTCACCATGGGTCCGCGCGAAGCCGCGCACGCGTGCATGCTGCTACAGCCCAAGACCGTCATCCCGATGCACTTTGGAACATTCCCGATGCTGACCGGTAGGCCCGGCGAGCTGAAGAAGCTGCTCGGTCCGGCTGGCCCGGAGATCCTGGAGATGAAGCCGGGACAGACGCTGTAAGGCAGCAATCAGCAGTCAGCACTCAGCCAAGCTGCAGATCGGGCCGGCTAATTGCTGACTGCTGATTGCTGAGTCCTTCTTATGACTAGCTTTACTGACCAACACGTCGAAAACTATCTCTACGCCATGCTGCCGCCGCGCGAGCCGGTGCTCCAGGAGATGGAGCGCCAGGCGAACGAACGCGACATTCCCATCGTCGGCCCGGCCGTGGCTCGCTTCTTCTATCAATACGCCAAGCTCATCAACGCGAAGACCGTCTTCGAGATGGGCTCGGCCATCGGCTATTCCACCATCTGGTGGGCCAAGGCCGTTGGCGAGGACGGCAAGGTTCACTACACCGACGGCAGCCGCAAGAATGCCGACGAAGCGCGACGCTACTTCCAGCAGGCCGGCGTCGCCGATCGCATCGAGGTGCACGTTGGCGATGCGCTGGAGCTGCTTTCCGAGCGCAAGGAGCAATTCGACATCCTCTTCTGCGATGTCGACAAGCACGACTATCCGCGCGTCTTCAACATGGCTGCGCCGCGCGTGCGCAAAGGCGGACTGTTCATCACCGACAACACGCTATGGAGCGGGCGCGTCGCGTACGCCGCGGGCAATCCCGACCTACCCAAGCCCGAGCCCGACCGCACGACCGAAGGCGTCGTCGAGTTCAACCGGCTCCTCTACTCATCCCCGGATTGGTACACGACGATCATTCCCCTGCGCGACGGGGTCTCGGTTGCGATGAGGCTCTAGTTTTTCACCCGGCTTAATGTACTCGAACGGTTCTGATGGCTACCGAGATAATCAAGGTCAACGGCGATGATGTAGTGACGCTTAAAGAACTGCTGAGGCCTGGCCTCAAGGCGGTTTTCGTTGGGATAAATCCGTCCGAAACCGCGGCAGAGACAGGCCATTACTATCAGGGTCGTCTCGGATTACGGTTTTGGAAGCGTCTGATCGAGTACGGGCTGCTTCCGACACTACCGGAAGGAACCCAGGACGATGCGGCATTCGAGTACGGATACGGATTTGCCGATCTAGTCCGGCGTCCTACGAATTCGGCCGATGATCTTTCATCGGACGAGATGCGGAGAGCGGCCCCTGATCTACTTACGCGTTTAAGCAAATTGGGTGATCACCCTCCCGTTGTTTTTGTCTTCGACAAGGCATGGCAGCACGCCGGAACGCCTGTTCAGAACTCCGGTTACAGAGTCCTAAGAATGCCCGGGGCATATGCTTCGAGCGAGGAAGTCGCGCGTGCGATGAACGAATTGAAGTCAGGTCTGCCTCAGCAACGGGACGACTTTCACGCTGACATCCTAGCCATCGCCGCGCATCGCGACGACATCGAGCAAACCTGCGGCGGCACGCTGCTGAAGATGGCCGAGCGCGGCTATCGCACTGCCGTTCTCGACTTAACGCAAGGCGAAATGGGCACGCGCGGCACGGTTGAAGATCGCGCCCGCGAAGCCAACGAAGCCGCTCGCATCCTCAAAGTCGGCTGGCGCCACGCGCTCGATATCCCCGACGGCCGCGTCGAGAACACCTACGAAAATCGGCTGAAGGTCGCCCGCGTCATCCGCCAGCTTCGTCCGCGTGTGCTGATACTTCCCTACTGGCAGGCTCGCCATCCCGATCACGCCACGGCCTCGCCGCTCGGCTACGAAGCAGCGTTTCTCTCAGGACTGACCAAGCTCGATCTCGGCGCGCCACCGCATCGTCCCTTCAAGATCATCTACGCCAGCCTCTACGCCGACGTGCGCCCGACGTTCGTCGTCGACATCTCCGCGCAATTCGAGACTCGCTTCTCTTCTCTGATGGCTTACCGCTCGCAGTATGAAGATCAGGCTGCCGGCAGCGGACTCTTCCCCAAGCAAGCGGAAATCCGCGAGCGCATCGCCGCCATGGCCGGCTATTACGGCCTGCTCGCCGGAGTGCAATACGCCGAGCCGTTTGTGCAGAAGGAAGTGGGGCTGGTGGAAGATCTGCTGGCGATACCGGTGCAATCGATGTAGGGGGCGCGCTGCCCAACGGTGCATCAACCCTGAGGTTGTGCATCAGACGTACTAGTTGATGTTAGTTTGTTAAATTCGCACCATCTTCAAGATCTGATGTACACTTGCGGCATGCGGACAACCATTACCCTGGATGATGAAGCGGCCGCAGTTGCGGCACAGTATGCCAAAGCTCGTGATGTGAGCCTGGGAAAAGCTATTGGTGAGTTAATTTTGCGCGGCACCCGAAAATCTTCCCGAATTAAGTTTGTGGATGGCTTGCCGGTTTTTGACATGCCCAAGGAAACGCATCCCATCACCAACGAGCGTGTAAAGGCCTTCGAGGCGGACGAGCGGTGAACGGATTTCTTCTTGACGTCAACGTCCTGATTGCCTTGGTTCGTGAAGATCACGTAGCTCACAAACATACAAAACGGTGGTTCCAGCGTTCCGGTGCGCGAAGCTGGGCGACCTGTAGCCTCACCCAAGGCGGCTTCGTCAGGATTATTTCTAATCCAAAGTTTCTAGAGCATGCGCCTCACATCAGCGAAGCCGTGGATATGTTGCGGGTACTCACCAAGCTGCCTGGACATCACTTCTGGACGATGGACGTGAACTTCATCGAGGCCATAGAGCCCGTTGAAGAGAGGCTTTTCGGTCACCAACAGGTGACGGACGCCTACCTGTTTGGATTAGCCATTAAGAAAAACGGGAAACTGGCTACATTTGATCGAGGATTGAAGATGCTGGCGGGCGGCGCGCTGAATCGGTACCTGGAGATCATCGAGTAGGCGTTGAAGCAAAAAGCACTGCAGCCAAAGGACCCCAGACCAGTTACTTTTTCCTCTCCACCAGAAACTGCGCGATCTCGCGCAACGTAGCCGCCGCTTCGCCAAACGACGCCAGCGCCGCGTCAGCCTTCGCCACCAACTCGTCGGCCTTCTTCAGCGATGCATCGATCTCCAAACAGCGCCGGATACGTCGCCTTCTCGGTGGCAGTATCTTTGCCGGCGGTCTTGCCTAACTGCTCCGAAGTCTGCGTAACGTCGAGCACGTCGTCCACGATCTGAAACGCCAGCCCGATGTTCTGGCCGAATTCGCGCAGGCTTGCAATCTGCGACTCGCTGGCTTCGGCGTACATTCCTCCGGTGACCACGCTGGCCGTCAGCAGCGCGCCCGTCTTCGCGCGATGAATGTACTCCAGCGTCTGTGCGTCGGCCTTGGTGTGCTGGGCTTCCAGGTCCATCACCTGTCCGCCGATCATTCCGCCGATCGTTCCGGTCGCGTGCGCAATTTCGCCAATGATCGCGACTCGCGCCTGCGCCGAGCACTGCAACTTCGACAGCACCTCGTACGCGTAGGTTTGCAGAGCATCGCCGGCCAGAATCGCCGTGGCCTCGCCAAAAGCCTTGTGGCAAGTAGGAAGCCCGCGCCGCAGGTCGTCGTTATCGAGCGCGGGCAGATCGTCATGGATGAGCGAGTAGGTGTGCAACATCTCCAATGCCGCGCCGAGTTCTTCCACTCCCACCGGCACGCAGCCCTCAACCATCAGCGCAGATTCCATGCACAGAATGGGACGCAGGCGCTTGCCGCCCGCAAATACGCTGTGC
Organism: uncultured Acidobacteriaceae bacterium; assembly: GCA_963805985.1. GTDB lineage: Bacteria > Acidobacteriota > Terriglobia > Terriglobales > Acidobacteriaceae > Bog-257. Next base: position 629,080 of record CAWDWG010000001.1, read on the forward strand.
CGCATGGCTCGGTGGATCGACGCGGGATACTGATCTGCCGCCGGAAGCAGGCGTTCCAGCGCCTCGTCCGTTACGATTCGTCCTTTTTCCAAAGTATCTTTGAGCATTCAGACCGCAGTATAGCAATCGCAGCCGTACCGCTCGGGAATGCAATGCAGCGCGCTACGGCAGGCCAATGCTCACATGCTCCAGGACCGCGTCGGGCACTCGTCGGAATTTGCTTTGCCTGCGGATGGGGAAGCCGCTCTCCGGCTTGTGCGCGACGTAGTCGCCAATCAGAAACCCTAGAACGGAACCGACGAATACATCGGAAGGAAAGTGCTGTCCGGCGGTAACTCGCGTAGTGCTGACCGTTGTCGCCAGACCGTACATCAGGATGTCCAGTGGCACGGAGTGATATTCGTGCGCCACCGTCGAGGCGATGGTCCAGGTAAACATCGCGTGTCCCGACGGAAAAGATCCGTTGGTCCAGTTGCCGGCGAAAAACTTGCCTTCGCCTACTCCGCTGTACGGCCGTTGTCGCTGAAAAACCGCCTTCATCACGCTGTACAGGATGACACTGTCGGCAGTGGCCTCCGCGGTGCGAATGCCGGTTTCCTGCGCGTGCTCATCCCTGGTTATCAGGCCGGTGAAGTAAATGCCGCCGGCAATCGCCGCGCTTCCGTAAGTGCATGCATCCGAGATGTCGCGGCTGGTCGAATGCCAGCCAACCGGGACCTGGTAAAGAACGCTCTCGTCGTTGGCGATCAGCACGCCCGTCGCTCCCACCACCACGGCGTCCCACACGAGAGCGTCCTTCTTGAACGGTGCCTTGAGGATGTGCAGCTCGTCTTCGCCAATCGTGTGCGCGATGCTTCCCACGGTCTTGCCGAACGAGCCCGAGTCGCCCTGCGCAGCGGACGAAGGAGCATCCGGCAGCGCGTCGCTGGCGACCTGCCCGGTCGAAGCGGTCTCGACATCCTCCGGTACCTGTGCTTGCGCCGCCACCGAAATCGGCGCCAGCAGGGCAATTAACAGGACAATACAACTGGTGGCCCAGTTTCCCCATTCGATTACACCGGAACACCTATTCCTATCAGGCCGACGGACGTTCATAGCTCAAATCCCACCTGAAGTTGGATTCACGTTGTTCAAATGCGGCGTCGCACCTGACAAAGTTGTAATCAGCCAGCCACCGGAGCTCCCGCGGCGCGACCGCTCGCTTACCAGGCGGCGGTCTTCCTCTGATCTTGCGCAAGGACTACAATGGGCGCTCATAGGGGAACTTAACGGGAGGCAGATATGAAATTTACCGCTATGCTTTTTCTTGCTGCGATTGTTTGCGTCGGGATGGCGATGGCGCAGGACAACTCCAGCTCGTCATCCGGCAGCTCCGCCAAGCAGGACATGAAAGACGCCGGACATGCCACGAAGACCGGCGCTAAGGACGCTGGCCACGCTACGGCGACTGGCGCCAAAGACGCTGGCCACGCCACCTCGACGGCTGCCAAGGATACTGGACACGCCACTAAGACCGCAGCCAAGGATACCGGTCACGCTACTGAAACTGGAGCCAAGGACGTCGGTCATGCCACCGAGACCGGCGCGAAGGATGTAGGCCACGCCACCTCCAGCACGACCAAGAAGGTCTTTCATCCCGACAGCTCCAAGAGCAGCGACAGCAGCAAGTAATCGCATAGATCTCGCGCTGCCTGAGGCAGCTTAGCCATTCTGCTCTCGATGGCCGGACCGTTGCCCGCGTCCGGCCCGTCCTTCGCACGCCTGTGCGCCATGTCCGCCTGCCCTGTGACGTATGCCACAGACTCCATGTACATACCCTTCGCAGAATCAATATGTGGAGGATACCCGTGTTCGAGATTCTGGAAGCCCGCCCGTTGGCGCGAGGGATCAAGCTATTCGTCATTAAAGCTCCGCGCATCGCCCGCAAGCAGAAGCCGGGGCAGTTCGTCATCGTGCGGCTGGACGACTGCGGTGAGCGCATCCCGCTGACCCTCGCCGACGCCGACCCCGAGGCCGGCACCGTAACCCTGGTCGTGCAAGCCATCGGCAAGACGACCATGCTGTTCAACATGCTGGAAGCGGGAGATTCCGTCCTCGACCTGGTTGGTCCGCTTGGCAAGCCCTCCGAGATCGAGAATTTCGGCACCGTCGTAGTCGTAAGCGGCAGTGTGGGGACGGCCATGGCGTATCCCACCGCTCGCGAACTGAAGCGCGCCGGGAACAAAGTCATCTCCATCGTGGGCGCGCGCAGCAAAGAGCTGATGGTTCTGGAAGATGAAGTTCGCGCGGTCAGCGACGAAACCTACATCTGCACCGACGACGGCAGCTACGGCGACAAAGGCCTGGTCACCAACAAACTGAAAGAGGTCATGGCCGGCCAGAAGCTGGATTACGTCCTGGCCTGCGGCCCGGTGCCGATGATGCGCGCCGTGGCCAACATGACTGCTCCCGAGCACATCAAGACCATGGTCAGCCTCAACTCCATCATGGTAGACGGCACCGGCATGTGCGGCGGCTGTCGCGTGCTGGTCAATAACAGCAGCCAGTTCGCCTGCGTTGATGGCCCGGAATTCGACGCCAGCCAGGTGAACTTCGACGTCCTGACGCAACGCAACAACATGTATCGCGAGCAGGAGCGCGAGAGCATCGAGCGCTTGCAGGCCGATCCGCAAGCCGAGCTCGACCGGCTGCGCCGCAAGAATCACAAGACAGAATGTGCGGCGGAGGCTGTGGGGGTGACCAATGAGTGATGCGACGCCAATCAAAACCAGCAACAATCCGCTGCCCAACAAAGAGCGCTCGAAGCTGCCGCGTCAGCGCGTGCCCGAGCAGCTCGCGCAGATCCGCGCGCATAACTTTCAGGAAGTGAACCTCGGTTTCCCAGCCGAGACGGCGCGCCAGGAGGCGCTGCGCTGCATCGAGTGCCCCAAGCCCGGCTGCATCGAGAAATGTCCGGTGTCGGTGAACGTGAAGGCGGTGATCGATTTCATCCTCGCAGGCGATTACATGGCCGCCGCATCGAAAGTGCGCGAAGACAACGCGCTGCCTGCCATCACCGGACGCGTTTGCCCGGTCGAAGATCAATGCGAATCCGGGTGCGTGCTCGGCAAGAAAGGCGAGCCCGTCGGCATCGCTTATCTGGAACGCTTCGTGGCTGATTGGGAGCGCGAGAGCGGTCATTGCGGCATGCCCAAGAGCGCGCCGCCCACCGGCAAGAAAGTCGGCATCGTCGGCAGCGGTCCGGCGTCACTGGCCTGCGCGGGCGATCTCATTCAGATGGGACACCAGGTCCACGTCTTCGAAGCCCTGCACGAACTCGGCGGCGTGCTGGTCTATGGCATTCCGGAATTCCGGCTGCCGAAAGAAATCGTGCGCCATGAGATCGACGTGCTGCGCCGCCGCGGCGTCGAGTTCGAGACCAACGTGGTCGTCGGCAAGACCGTCACCATCGACGAGCTGAGGAACGACGAAGGCTACGATGCCGTCTTCATTGCGACCGGCGCCGGTCTGCCGCGGTTCCTGAACGTTCCCGGCGAGCACTCCAACGGCGTCTATTCGGCCAACGAGTTCCTGACGCGCGTGAACCTGATGCGCGCCTATCGCTTCCCCGAATACGATGAGCCGATTTACCCCTGCAAGGATCGCGACGTCATCGTGGTCGGCGGCGGCAATACCGCCATGGATGCGATTCGCAGCGCATTGCGCCTGGGCGCGAAGAGCGCCAGCATCTTCTATCGGCGCACCGAAAAAGAAATGCCGGCTCGTGTCGAAGAAGTCCATCACGCCAAGGATGAAGGCGTGCATTTCGAGATGCTGGTGAATCCGGTGGAGTTCCTCGCCGACGAGAAAGGCAATCTCACAGCAGTGAAGTGCATTCGTCAGGAACTGGGCGAGCCCGATGACTCCGGCCGGCGCAGTCCGGTAGCAATCAAGGGCTCGGAGTTCGTGACGCCCTGTTCGGTTGCGATTATCGCGGCAGGAACTTCAGCGAATCCGCTGATTCAATCGACAACGCCGGGACTCGCAACAACGAAGCGCGGCTACATCCAGGCCGACGATTCGCTGGCCACGTCGAAGCCCGGCGTCTTCGCCGGCGGCGACATTGTTACCGGTGGCGCGACCGTGATCCTGGCCATGGGCGCCGGCCGCCAAGCCGCGAAGTCGATTAATGAATATCTGAAGACAGCAGCGGACGTGAACTGAGCCCAAGGGACGCATCGCGGTTGCTAGGCGAGCTTCTTCTCGCGTAATCTGAGTGCCATGGAAGTGAAGTTCACTCCTGAGCAGGAAGCTCGGATAACGAAAATGGCGGACGAATCCGGGACCGATCCTGATCGCCTGGTGAGGGATGTGGTCAGCCGTTATCTGGATGATGAGGCCCGGTTTTTGGCCGCCGTCGAAAAGGGATTGGCCGCGGCCGAGCATGGCGAGTTTATTGAGGAAGAGGAAATGGACGCTCGCGTCGAGCGCATGTTCCGCGAGAGTTGATGCGACTTCGCTGAACTGTGCCCGCTTTGGAAAGCATCAAGAACTACCTCGAGAAACACTACCCGCGCTTTGCCGAACCTACCGTACGAACTATTTACCAGCAGATCCGCACTCTCAAGAGCACACCTTACCGAGGCAGACCGGGCCATCGCAGCGGAACGCGAGAGTTATCGTTGTCACCACTTCCCTACATCGTGGTCTATGCCGTGAAATCTGAAGCGATAGAGATTTTGCACATCTATCACGGGTCGCAGGATTGGCGGTAGACGATGCCCGTCTCACGCCAGCGCCATCACCATCAACTTCCGCTCGGTCATATCCTCAATCGCATAGCGCAATCCCTCGCGGCCGAGGCCGGAATCCTTCACCCCGCCGTACGGCATCTGGTCCATGCGGAAAGTCGGAACGTCGCCGACAATGAGGCTTCCGACTTCCAGTTCCTCAAAAGCAGTCTGAATGAGCTTCGCGTCGCGGGTTATCAGTCCGGCTTGCAGGCCGTAGACAGAGTTGTTAACCGCGCTCAGCGCCTGCTCGAAGGTCTCGTACTCCTCGACCGTCACCACCGGTCCGAAAATCTCGGCGCAATTGACTCGCATGTTCGGATCGGTTCCGGTAAGCACCGCCGGTTCCACGAACGAGCCTTTGCGCGTCCCGCCACACAGCAACTTGGCGCCGGCTTCCACAGCTTGATGAATCCACTCCGCCACACGCACCGCGTCCTGCTCGCGGATGAGCGGCGGAACATCGGTCGTCTCCTCCATCGGATTGCCGCTTTTCAACTTGCGAACACCGTCAACCAGCAGTTCTGTGAACTTCTTGAAAACCGGATGATGGACCAGGATGCGCTGCACCGAGATGCAAGTCTGCCCGCCGTAGGAGAATCCACCAGCAATGCAGCGATGAACGGCGTACTCAACGTCCGCATCGCTATGCACGATGACCGCCGCATTGCCACCAAGTTCGAGTGTCACGCGCTTTTTGCCGGCGTGGTTCTTCAGCTGCCATCCTACGGCCGCACTGCCGGTGAAGGTCAGCAGCTTGATGCGATCGTCGGCCACCAGTAATCCGGCATCGTCATTCGAGAGCGGCAAAACAGCCAGCGCGCCCTCGGGCAATTCTGCCTCTTGCACAACTTCCGCGAGCAGAAACGATGACAGCGGCGTCTGCGGCGCCGGCTTCAAGATAATCGGACATCCGGCGGCAATTGCCGGAGCCACTTTGTGCGCAACCAGGTTCAGCGGAAAGTTGAATGGCGTGATGCCGAAGACCGGTCCCAGCGGAACGCGCTTCACCAAGCCCCAGCGCCCGGCCGTGGCCTCCAGCGTGTCCAGCGGAATGTACTCGCCATAAATCCGCGCGGCTTCTTCCGCAGCAATTTGAAACGTGTTGATCGCCCGCTCGACCTCGAAGCGCGCGGTCTTGATCGGCTTGGCTGCTTCCTGACAAATCATCTTGGCAAACTCTTCCTTGCGCGACGCGATGCCATCGACGATCTTGTGCAGCACGTTGGCGCGCTGGTACGACGACATTCTGCGCGTCACCGCGAAAGCCTGCACTGCCGATTCAATCGCCGTCTCGACATCGTCGCGGCCGGCCTCGCTAATCACGCCCAGCACGCTGTGATCGTAGGGCGAATTAATGACCGCCTCGCGCCCATGCGTGTTCCAGTTGCCATTTAGAAAGAAGCCGAAGCTGCGGATGGTAGAAGTGGTTTGACTCATGATGTTCTCCCGCTGCAACAACGAATTGTCGTACTAATTTGGATGCCGATCAAGCAAGCGCGCCTTTGATGCACGGCCGCGAGTCGGCGCTCCCGGATCCGTCGCTCAGGAAATGAAGGTCGCTAAGTTTTCAAACTGACAGCCACGCGCATCGCCGTTTGCAAAAGGAGAATCTAGAACTTATCGGGAGCGTCGTGGTTGCTTTGTCTCAGGGCGCTCGCTGGCGGCGGGCCGCCGCCAGGACAGCCGGCCTGGAGGCCAGCGCTACTCGTGCCCTGATACGATCCAGGACGATTCGTGGAATAGGCTATAGAGACTGAGGTAACAATGTTTGAATCGGAGACCGAATACATCGTCGAACTACAGCCGAGAATTATCCAGAGGCTGAACGAACTGGGATTCACCGACGCACGGCAGTCTAGCGTGCTGGCACACAGTCTGGCTGAGATCGCCTCGCGCAGCCGAACCCTCGATCAGCAGGCTCTTCCGCTGTTTCTTTCTCTCGATGCCAGCCGCCGGCGCTCGCTGGCTGAGCTGACCGTGGCGCTCAAGAATCATCTCGACGCTATGCAGGACGCGATTACAGACCTGCGCGCGCCATTAAACGAGCTCATCGATTACCTCGCTAGCGAAGAGCCCGCGTCTTAGGCTTCCGCTTCGCGGGCTGCTGCGGCGATCCGGCTGACTCCGCCATCTGCTCAATGTACTTGCCGGCATCAAACTTCTTCCGCGCCGCATTGCCGGACATGTAACGAATCGTGCCAAAGATGGGCCGCTCAAACCACGGCCTGTCAAACTTGCCGGCGATGGCCCACGCGATTCCCGCATAGCCGTTGGGATCGCGTCCATCCAGAAAGTACTTATCGTTGAGATATACCGCCGTCTGATACGCCACCGCCGGCGAGGGACTCCACTCCAGAATCTTCTTCGCCCAATACATGCGCATGTAGTTGTGCATCCATGCGGCGTGAAGCATCTGGTGCTGCGCGGCGTTCCATAGGTCGTCATGCGTCCCGGCGTGCTCCAGTTGATCGCGCGTGTAGATCACGGGGCGCCTGTCATGCGCATGTTTCGCCAGGGTTCGATGCGCCCAGTCGGGCGCGCTCTCGATCGAGTCGTACAGCGGATTGAAGTGGACGAAGTTGATCGACAGCTCGCGCCATGTGATGAGCTGATCCAGAAAATCGTCTTTGGCGGCGCGCGGCGCGCGACTCTTCTCCACGGCATGAGCGACGGTGTGCGGTCCGATGTGTCCGAAATGAAGATAAGGCGAGAGACGGCTGGTGCCATCCACTTCGGGCTTACCGTGCCGCTCGGGATAATGCGCCAGCTTGTGCTTTACAAACTCATCGAGCAGCTTTAGAGCTTCCGCCGTTCCGCCGCGAAAGCTCGTTACCGGCTGAACCGAGCGATCCAGTTTCTTCCAGTTCTCGGTCAGGTCGAAAGATCCGTCGTCCGGCAGCGCCTTCAGTCCGCGCGGCTTGTTCCATTCGACCTTCGCTTTGGCGTTCGACAACGGCGTCAGGAACTGCTTCAGCCGCTTCTCTAATCGCGGCCGGATGATGCGCGCGGCGTATTGTTCTTTCTCCAGCAGCTTCGACGGAATGATGACATCGGCGTCGACCGTCCACAGCGGCACGCTGAGCTTCTTCGCTGCCAACTCCCGCCAATGTTGCGGCTCGCGCATCGGGTTTTCGTCGCCGATCACCATCGACGCCTTTACCTCATCGCAAAACTTCACTAGCGAATGCTCGGGATAGCGCCGCAGCACGAATCCGATTCCGCGTTTGCGGGCGCGAGCGGCAATATCGGGAATGCCCTGCGCCAGAAATGCGTAGTGCCGCAGATTGGCATGCGGATAGAACGGCACCGGCGCGAAGTAGATCACCACCGGCTGACGAAGAATATTAGCCGCGGCAACAGCCACGTCCAGCGCGGGATTATCGAGAGCACGCTGCGCCCGCTGCATCCAGTAGACGACGCAACGCCCATTCGCAGCCGGGCCGCCAGAGCGGCGAACCGTCACGCGAGGATCGGTTGTGAGAGCTTCCAGAACAGGCATCAGTTACGCAATCGCGTAGATTGGAAAATCGATTGGATGCGACGAATCGCTTTGCCGACGGATAAATCACGCGACCTGGCCATCGTGACCGTTGCCTTGCGATCATCGTCCAGAATCTGAATCACGGGATTCTTCCGGTTGTTGCGAAGAAGGCTTGCAGGGGGGCTTATCGCTAGAATCTCTGGCCGCGGACATCGCAAAAAGAACTTCGGCCGCGCTCTTCGTTGTTTCTCGAAGCTGCGCGGCCGGGAAGACTGCTATTTTCAGGATGCCCCGGAGCAGGAGGCGCCTCCGGGGCGTTCGATCTATGTAAGGAAGAACTCGCGGGTGATCTTGGTCCACTGCTCGTCGGGCATGGTGCTGGCCAGATCGTCAATCGCCACGCCGCCGTCCTGCGCCAGCGCACCCAGAGCGCTCGGCATAACCCGCTGCAGCCGCATCGAGGACTCTTCCGTCCACCACCGTGCCAGCGCGCCACCCAGCAGATTGCGGAAGTTGGTCTTGGCGTCGGGCGATTGCACCGTCACCATCCAGCCTTCGCCGTAAGGATCTTTGCCGGCCAGCGACGGGTCGGCCAGTACGGCTTCGTTGATGTCGGACACGCTGCCTTCGATCGGCGAAACCATGTCGACCTTCACGCCGTTGCGGACGATGCTCCACACCTTCTGTCCCTGACGGATCCATTGGCCGCGTTGCGGCAGCGTGACGTGCTCAACTTTGCCAACCAGTTTCGAGGCGAAGTCGTCGATGCCGATGCGGACAAGATTGGGGCTCTCACTCAGCGCCCACGTGTGTCCGGGATGATAGCGGAGATTTTCCGGAACCGAGAAGCCGCCGACCAGGCTGGGCTTCAAAGTCGCGGCAACTACAGGCTGCTTTCTCATCGCGGGCGCGACTTGCAAAGCGGGATGCTTGGCTTTGGAGTAGAAGAAATCGATGGTAAGAAACACCGCAAACATTAAGAGAACGAGTAGGACTGTCATGGCGTGCCTCCTAAGAATCTTGCCGCGCTCTGTTCTTGCGTCTGGCACTTTCTGTAAGGCATGCGGCATACCAAAGCGGCTACTGCTTGATTGTGTTGCTATTCGTGTTCGCAACTGGCGTGTAGAACGCAGGTTAGCTGGACGTGTTGTGAAATTCATCATGATGAGCGCGGAGTTCTGCAACAGAGGATTTTGTTGTGATTGTTTACGGGAATGGCGGCAGAAAGCCGCTACGAGTCCGGGGATGAGCGCTCGCAACCAATTGAATCAGGGGGTTACATCAGCCGATCGAATCATTGTTGGGCTTTGTTGCGATTTTCACCGGACTGATGAACTTTGCCACAGCTGAAGCGGAAGACAACAGGCCAGTAGACAGATAAATCTTCGAAAACTAGCTTAAGCGGAGAAAAGTTTTGTAAATCGAAGTCACCGACGACGCTCGGCCTTACCGAAGGCCTAGCCGGACCGCCTCGACGCTGTCAATGCTGACACTACTTGGCCTGACTGAAATCCAGTCAAACGGCGTAATCAGCAGCTTTATTCCGACCAGAGCCGGACGGCTTTCCGGGTGCCACTGCGATTCATCCACCAGGAAGTAACGTCCCATCCCCTTGTCGTCCCACGGGTATATCCAGACAACGCTGGTCCGATTCGGCTCAACTACGAACTGAACCGACTTCTGAGACCCATCCGCGAACGACATCTCCATCGTCAGACACGATGGCTTACGCAGTCTCCACCACTGGGGGTAGTCGACGCGCAGCCTCAGTCTGAGGAAGTCCGCGCCGGCGGGCGGCCACGCCACCGTGCCCAGGTCCAGCGAGGTGCTCCGCTTGCTGATCCGATCCAGTTGCCCCGGGTCTGCGATCTTCTCTTGACTCAACATCAAACGCGCTTCGCGGCTCCCGTCCCGCACCAGTCCGACCGCGCCGTATACAGGATTGCCTTTCGACCGATAGTGTCGCAGCAGGTAAAACCAAACGTCGGGGCTGCGGGTGAAATTGGGAACGCCGTCGATGGCAATGCTCAAAACTCCATCCGGAAAGTACAGTGCGAAGGGTGGGCTGGCCTGCCGTAGTCCTGCCAATTCCAGGTCGGTGAGATATGGTCCGTTGATCAGATAGCTCTGCAACACGCCTCCGGCGACCGGACGACGAGAGGTCAGACCAAACGCTGTCTGGTAAGGAAATATGGCTATAGAGTTGCCAGGAGCCGTGTTCGCGCGCACATATGCCGAGACGCCGCTCACCAATTCGGCATCTCTGGGCGAGAAGCAAGCGCGATCGAATTCCTGCCAGCCATCCGGGCATTGAACCGTCGGATGAACAATCTGGTGCACCTGCGCTGCGACGGTGCTGGGCTGAAACAGCGCATAGGGATGTGCCAACACGAGTGTGGCGATTGCGGTGGCAATGGGCAATCCAATCGACAACAGCGGCGCAGAGCTCACCTCGTCGAAGGCGATCGCTCCGCAAAGAAAGATCATCGGGTAGATCCCGATAATGATGTGACCATAATCCGAGCGCACCAGGCTGCTCTGCATCACCAGGAACGCCAGGCAAAAGCCGGACATCAGGAACACTGGCCGCCGTGTCCACGGACCCTCGGAACCTCGCCCGCGCCAGGCCGCGCCGAAGACGATGACGCCCATCGCCAGAGCTTTAAACAGCAAATACTTGTTGTGCTGGATCATGGGGATCGGCTCGAACCAGCGATAGCCGCTGGCGATAGTCAGGCTTGAGCGCCAGAACTCGAAGTCGAGCACCGACGACAGGCACGCATTGGTTACGAGCATGAGCAGCGCAAAACAGATTGCCGTTGCGATCAGAAACTGCGCCGGCTGCCGCTTTCGGTGTGCCACAATCGCAGCGGCTGCAACACACAACAGCAGCGCGGCCACCGAGTAGAGTCCGGTGTCCGCCGACACCAGGAAAGAGACAACGCAGATCGAGGCGGCAACGGCAGCTGTAACCAGAAGGGCTCCAATCGAAGCCGCTGTCTGGTTCGTGAGTCGGATAAAGATTGCAAAGGCCAGCAGCACGAGCGACACGCGTACATCCGGCGGCGACCAGAAAACGACGGCCAGCAATAAGAGCAACGCGCGCCGCCACGCTGCAGCCTCCGGCAGTAGCAATCGCAACGTGAAAAAAGTTGAGAGAATGATGACCAGCATCGGCAGCGTGTACCACGTGGCATAGACCGCGCCAGTTGACATTCCCATCCACCGCGCCGGCGCGCTCGACATCCACTGATACAACGGTCCCAGCGTAAAGACCACATCCCGGCCGAGCCAGATACCGCTGGACGCCTTGTAGCTGGTGTCGAGTATCCAGGAATCGTCGATGAGGTTCAGGCTCGAAACGGTGGTGAGCGAATGATGGCGTACCAGGACCGGCGGAATAGCGACTATCAGAAGGACGATCAGAACAACCCATTCCGTGGAGGGCACAGCCAGGGCCGCTGCGCGGCTGAGCGTCTGTCGGTTCATGTGGAGCGGTTGTCGAGTCGCGGTCGGAAGGCACAACAGTAACACTGCGGCGAGGCGGCAGGCTAGATCGCAGCGATTGCTCGTCAGCCTATTGCGCCGATGTTCCCTTTACAACGATGCCCAGCTTCTCGGCGGTTCCCCCCTCAGATGGAACGGCGACGGAGAACACGGTGTCGCCGCGCTCGTCCTTGGTGACCTGCGACGGCTCGCCTGCGTCGCCCAGCGCAAGTACAGCGGGATGATTGGTTCCGGTGCTCTTCGCGCTAAGAGTGACGAGCTTCTTGTACGGATAAGTGGCATCGGGAGAGGCATCGTTCGCCGCGGGAATCGCCAGCAGGAAATCAGGATTAGGAGCGACGCCCATATGATTGCCATCCTGCGGCAGCGTCTGGTATCGAAGCGTATAAGGTCCGGCGGGAATGTTCTGCCCGCGATAGTCCGTCATGGCTCGTGAGAAGGTGACGACGCCGATGAATTCACCGTTCGTAAGTTCAGGATAGAGCGCGCCGGGGGTGTCGTTCTTTCCGGTCTTCAAGTCTTTCGTGAACCAGAACTCCGCCGTCCAGCCGCCGTCAAGGGTGACGCGATAGCCCTTGCCTTCAACTGACTTCTGCAAGGCATCCGAAACACCGGCCGGCCCTCCGATGCGCTCGACCTTCTGGGCAGTGGCAAGTGGGCCGGCAACGATGCTCAATAACAAGATCCAAATTGAAATGAAGCGAGGAATCATGAGTGCTCCGAACGAGAAGGTAAATCGGAGCCGATGGGTCAGGCAAGGTCGGCGATCACAGCCGAACATTTCGCGCCTGGATGCGCCGCTGGGCGGCTGTCACGATTCCCAGGCTTTACAATCGCTGCGTGTACTTGCTCTATAACTTATTGCTTTTTGTGGCGCTGATCGTCAGCTTGCCTTGGTGGCTGCTGCAGATGTGGCGTCACGGCAAGTACCGCATCGGCTGGCGTGAGCGGCTGGGCTTCGTTCCAGAACACTTACTGAACAACCACAGCGAAAATACGATCTGGGTACATGCGGTGTCGGTGGGCGAGGTGCTGGCGATCTCGCGTGTGATCAAAGAACTGAAGGCGCAGCTTCCCGGCTGGCGGATCGTCGTTTCCACCACCACCGACACCGGCCAGCGGCTGGCGCAGCAGCGATTTGGCACGGACGATGTTTTCTACCTGCCGCTGGATTTGTCGTTCGCGGTGCGGGCCTACTTTCGCGCCTTGCGGCCGCAGATGCTGGTTCTGGCCGAAAGCGAGTTCTGGCCGAATCTGCTGCGCTGGGCGCGGCGCTCAGGAGCGGCGGTCGCGGTGGTGAACGCTCGCGTCTCCGACCGATCGCTGCCGGGATATCTCCGCTTTCGCAGCCTGCTGCGGCGGGTGATGCAGAATGTCGATCTTGTTCTCGCACAGAGCGAGGAGGACGCGCGACGACTGGTGCAGATTGGAGTTCCCGAGCAGCGAGTGCAGGTCAGCGGCAATCTCAAGTTCGAGATCATTCCTCCCAGCGATTCCGACATTGCTGAGCGATTTGATGAAGCGGCGCAACGCGGCGATATCGGGCCGGTAATCGTCGCCGGAAGCACGCTCGATGCAGAAGAAGAAGAGCTGCTGCAAATGTTCGAGCAGGTTGTGGCGCAATATCCGAACGCGCTGCTGGTCATCGCGCCCAGGCATCCGGAGCGCTTCGACGCCGTCGCCCTGTTGCTGCAATGGTCGGGAGCCCGCGTCCAGCGCCGCTCCCAGTGGGATGGCGAGACGCTGACGCCGGGCAGCATTTTTCTGCTGGATACGATCGGCGAGCTTGCCGGTCTTTACGGCTTTGCCGACCTGGCGTTTGTCGGGGGAAGCCTTGTTCCCCGCGGCGGACACAATGTGCTGGAAGCGGCGCAGTTTGCCAAGCCGATTCTGGTCGGGCCATCCACGGAAAATTTTCGCGACATTGTCGACGTCTTTCGCCGGGCCGACGCATTGCGTGTCGTCACACCGGAAACGCTTGCGGCGACGGTGTTGCGGCTGCTGGAAGAGGATCAGGAGCGCAACGGGCTGGGACAGCGCGCCCTGGAGGTCATGCGCTCGCAGATGGGCGCGACTGAAAAGACCGTTCAGGCGCTGCTGGGATTGCTCGAAGAACGCGCACCGGCCGTTGCGGCGTCGACGGAGAAGCCAGCGTGAACCCGCTCTCGGCCATCTACGGCGCAATCGTCAAAGTGCGTAACCGGCGCTTCGAAGGCGGCGCTCTCAAGATCAACCGGCTGCAGGGTCCGGTGATCAGCATTGGAAATCTCAGCGTCGGCGGGTCGGGCAAAACACCTTTTCTGATTGCCCTGGGCGAGTTGCTCAAACAGCATGGCGTTGAGTTTGATGTGCTCACGCGCGGATATGGTCGAGCCACCACGGGAGTTTCGCTGGTTGATCCCACGGGTTCTCCTCGCGAATTTGGCGATGAGCCGTTGCTGATCGCACGCAAGCTCAACGTGCCGGTGATCGTCGGGGAAGATCGCTACTCGGCCGGACAGTTCGCGGAGCAGAAGCTTGGCCCGCAAATGCACCTGCTGGACGATGGCTTCCAGCATCGGCGGCTGGCGCGCGACTTCGACATCGTGATGGTGAATCCGCAGGATACGAACGACACGTTGCTGCCGGTGGGCAGGCTTCGCGAGCCGCTGTCGTCGCTGATGCGCGCGGACGCTGTAGTGCTGACGAACGATGCGCCCTGCGACGGACTGCTGCTGGCGCCGTATCTGGTGTGGAGAGTGCGACGGGATGTTGTAGTTCCAGCGGAACTGAGTGGACCCTGTTTCGCCTTCTGCGGAATCGCGCGGGCGGCAAACTTCTTTGATCAGCTGCGAACGGCGGGCGTGAATTTGGCAGGCAGACGGAGTTTCAGCGATCACCATGCTTATACTGAATCCGACGTGCGCAAGCTGCTGGAGCTGCGCAAGCGGAGTGGAGCAGAAGGGTTCATCACGACGGAGAAAGATGCGATCAATCTGCAATCGCATGCAGCCGAGCTGACGCCACTGCACGTCGTTCCGGTTCGCATGGAGTTGCAGAATGCCGAGTCGGCGATGAGCGCGATGCTCGCGCGGATTGCGGTCCTTAATCGCGGCAGCGCATGAGACAATTTAAGATTGACTTTGCGCCCGGTGGCCCGATTCGTGCACCGGGCATTTACTTTAACCGATGACCAAACTCGCCAAAGACGCCGAGCGCTGGAAGAAAATTGTCCGGCAATTCTCGGAAGTCTCGATCACCGTTCTTGCAGACCTGGTAGCCGACGAGTTCGTCTTCGGCGAGATCGCGCGCGTCTCGCGCGAGGCGCCGGTGTTGATCCTGAAGCATCGCGAGCGAGCTGTGGTGCCTGGTGGCGGCGCGAATGCAGTCATGAATCTCGCCTCGCTTGGCGTCAACGTGCTGCCGGTAGGCGTCATCGGCGATGACGAAGTGGGCAGCCTTCTGCTGGAGAAATTTCACGAGAAGAAGATTCCCGTCGGCGGCATCCAGCGGTTGCAGGGTCACACCACCACGACCAAGACGAGAATTCTCGCCGGAATGTCGCACACCAGCCGGCAGCAGGTAGTGCGCGTTGATCGCGAGCCTGAGCCGCTGGGCGAAATGCACCCCGCGCTGCTGAACCTGGTGAACGCGGCCAGGGAATATGCGACGGCTTCGGATGCGATGCTGGTATCCGATTACGGATATGGCGCGGCGACGCCGCGGCTGCTGACGTTTGTGAAGTCGAACGGCTGTCTGGAAAACAAGCCCATCACGGTCGATTCGCGCTATCGCATCCTGGACTACGAAGGCGCGACGGCTGCGACGCCGAATGAGCCCGAGGTGGAAGAGGCGCTGCACCTCCGGATCGGCCATGACGACGAGAAGCTGTTTGCCGCAGCCGGCCGGCTGATGCGGGAGATGCGGCTGGAGTCGCTGATCATCACGCGCGGACGCGATGGCATGGTGGCATTCGAGAAAGATGCCGAGCCGGTCGCGATTCCCATCTACGGTTCCGATCAGGTGGTGGATGTAACCGGCGCCGGGGATACGGTGATCGCGACATTTACGGCCGCGCTGGCTGCCGGAGCAGACACGGTTTCTGCCGCACGATTGGCGAATTTTGCCGGCGGCATTGTGGTGATGAAACGCGGCACGGCAACCGTTACCGGCAAGGAACTGCTGGCAGCCATTGATAGCTACCCGGCAACATCGGCATGAGCGAGAGTACGGTGAAGCTTTTTTCGCGCGATGCTTTGCGCAACCAGGTCGAAGAGTGGCGGCGCGCTGGTCAGCAAGTCGTGCTGGCCAATGGCTGCTTCGATCTGCTGCACGTGGGGCACGTTCGCTATTTGCGCGGGGCGAAGGCGCTCGGCGGAAAACTAATCGTCGCGATGAACTCCGATGCCAGCGTGCGGCAGATCAAAGGCGAAGGGCGCCCATTCATGTCTGAGCACGAGCGGGCGGAGATTGTTGCGGCGCTGGCTGATGTTGATGCGGTCGTGATCTTCGACGAGCCGGATGTGCGCGCGCTGATTCGCGAGATTCGTCCCGACGTGCAGGCGAAGGGCACAGACTACACACGCGAGAACGTTCCGGAGCGCGATGAGGTGCTGGCGTACGGCGGCCGGGTGGAGATCGTCGGCGATCCCAAAGACCATTCCACAACGGAGATGCTGGCGCAGTTGCGAAATCGAGGACGTAGTTGACGGTAAGCAGCCCTCCAACTTTGAAGCACGAAACCCAAACGGCGAAGCCAGCGTGGACCTGGAACCGCATTGCACGCCGCATTCGCGTGCCGCTGGGATTTCTGTTTGCGGCGTTCTATATCTGGCGAGCACGCCCGACGTGGGCGAGCATCGCTGGGGGCGTGGCCGTCGCAGTTTTGGGTATTGCAATTCGTGCTCTCGCTTCCGGACAGGTCGAGAAGAATCGCGTGCTGACGCAGACTGGGCCGTATGCGTATGTGCGCAATCCGCTCTATCTGGGATCGATCGTGATCGGCGTTGGCTTCGCGATCGCGGCGCGCGACGTTTGGATTGTCGCAGTTTTGGTTATTTTCTTTGTGGCAGTTTATGTGCCGGTGATTCGCGGCGAGGAGAATTTTCTGCGCGGCCGATTTCCGGAGTATGCGGACTACACGCGCCGCGTGCCCAGCCTGGTACCGCGCTCGTTATGGTTTCGCGGCGCGACCAGCGGCTTCTCGCGTGAGTTATACTGGCGGCATCGCGAGTACAACTCCCTGCTGGGCGCCGCCGCAATATTGGCCGTCCTGATTGCGAAAATTCTCTGGCTGCCTGGGGGAAGGTGACGACCGTCATCGCGCGCGTAATCCTACTTTTAGTTTTACTGTCATGGACCTCTTTCGCCGCACCTGGTGCGCCGGCGGACGCGACCCCGCAAGCATCGCATCCGACTGCACCGGCGCAGACGGAAGCGAAAATCGGCAGCGCCTCGCACATCGCGCCGCTACGTCCCGGATTTCAGTTTCCCTATGGGCAGACCTTCCACTACGAAGGCGAATGGCGCTTCTGGACGGCGGGCGTAGCTACGATCCGCATCGAGCAATCCGGCGCGCAGAACCACGTTGCGGCGACAGTGGATTCGACTGGCGTGGTCTCACTGCTGTATCGCGTGGCCGATAGTTATAACTCGTACGGTGATGCCAAGACTCTCTGCTCGAACAAGCTGATCAAGCACAGCGAGGAAGGTTCGCGCCGCCGCGATACCACGATTACGTACGACTATGGCCGCGGCAAAGCCGTACTGGACGAGCGTAGCCCGAAAGACAATACGCAGAAGCGCGTGGAAAACGATATTCCCGGCTGTGTGACCGACGTTTTGTCAGGAATGCTTTATGTCGCCAGCTTGCCATTGCAGGTTGGATCGACCTACACGTTTCCGTTGAACGATGGCAGCAAGACGGTCACCGTGCAGGCGCACGTCGAAGGCAAAGAGGACATCAAGACTCCGGCCGGAACATTTCATACCGTGCGGGTGGGGCCAGAGGGCGATTCGGGCACGCTGCTGCGGAACAAAGGGCGCGTCTGGATCTGGTACACCGATGACGACAAACACTTGCCGATTCAGATCCGGGCCAAGGCGTTCTATGGAACGCTGACGGTTTACCTGACCAGCATTTCGAAGTAGGTGCGCTATTGCACGCGAAAGCGTTCGGCTATAAGCCGCTGCAGGCGCGGCTTGTAGAGGATGTCGTAGGCGAACTCCTTGTCGGGAAACAGGGCCAGCGCGGCGCGCTTGGCATTGGCCGCCAGCTCCGACGCTTCCTCGATGGTCATCTCCGGATCCTGGCCGATGACCGACATGACCATGTTCATCATGATCTGCAGGCGGCGCAGTCTACGGCTTTCGTCATCTGGTTGGGGTTGGGTTGGCTGCTGAGCGTTGGCGGCGGATTGCGGTACGGCAGGATCCTTGCGTTCCGAAAGCCCCATGAGATCGCCTCGGGGAACTGCCCCGGCGCTGCTGCGGTGCCGGCCAATTCCGGTTCGTTTCCTTTTGATGTCTGCCGCGCCGGTTGCGTTGCGCAACATGAAACTCGGCCTCAACTGGCTCAGTGGACGGCATGATACACCGAAACGAGCGGATGTCAGCCGCAAATTCCGAGGGCGAAACGGCTATGATACTGTTCGTTGCATCGAACTCACTGGAGGCGACATGGCAGAGCCGGCAGAAGGGCATGAGGAACTGGTAAAGGTTTTCGATACGGATGAGGAGTCGGAGGCGATGGTGGTGCGCGGCTTGTTGGAGTCGGCCGGCATTGAAGCGATGACCCAGAACCGCGAAGCGCCACAGGACATCTTGCCCGGCGTGGGCGGAGTGGTGGTGATGGTGCGCCCCGATCAGGCCGAGGAGGCGCGCGAGACGATTGAGGCGTACCGCGCTCAGCCGGCAACCGATGAGGATGAGGAGGTCAGCGAGGAACCGGCGCAGCCGTGACGGTCTTGCCGTCGAGGTAGAAGGACACGGCTCCGGCCAGATCGGTGCGATAGGTTGTTATGTGCGCGGCGGTGTAGCGCTGCATGACTTCGGGCCGGGGATGCTTGAACGAGTTGTAGAAGCCCACCGACACTACGGCGAAACTTGGCTTGACGGCGGCGAGGAAGTCAGGAGAACTCGACGTAGCGCTGCCGTGGTGGCCGACTTTCAACAGGTCGGCATGGGGCGATTCGGCAATTAGAAATTTTTCGATGCGCTGATGCGCGTCACCTACCAACAACGCTGACGTCTCGCCGTACTGCATACGCAGGACCAGCGATTCGTCGTCCTCCATGCGCGGGCGCGACTGCCATCCCGGCTGCGGATTGAGCACCCGCACGCTGACGCCGCCAAAATCGAAAGCGGCACCGGCGGAGTATTGCTTCTGTTCCACATGGAACGTCTGCGCGGCCTCTTTTACTTTGATGAAGCCGGCAACGGACGAATCGACTCCATACCAGATTTCGTGCGGCTGGAAGTTGGAGATGATGCTGCGCATGCCGCCCATGTGATCGGTGTGAGCGTGCGAGATAGCGATGGCATCGAGCCGCGTAATGCCGCGCGACCAGAGATACGGCGAGACGACCTCTTCGCCAATATCAAAATCCGAGCGCGAATTTCCAGGAATGCCGCCCGAGTCCAGAAGCAGCGTCTTGCCCTGCGGCGTGATCAACAAGAGCGAATCGCCCTGACCGACATCGATGGCCGTGATTTCAAGCACGCCGGGATGCCACTGTGGCTTGGGGGGAAAGAGGACGACCCAGCAAGCCGAGGCCAATAAGACCGCAACTCCGGCGGCTGCGAAGATGCGGCGACGCGCGAGCAGCAACGCAAGTCCGACGCTGAATGCCGCCGCGACCGAGACGCCGAGTGTTGGCGTAGGCACGCGCACTTCGGACAGGCGCAGATGGCCAATGAGGTGGACTGTTCCGGTGAGAACATCGAGCGAGTATCCCGCAATCAGCGCCGGCAGGTATGCCAGCCAGTGCGACAAATAAGAGAGGACGACCGCTAACACGGCGCTCGGCAACAAGACCGAGGCGATGGGAATCATCAGCGCGTTGGCCGGCAACGCCATCGTGGTCGCGCGATGGAAGTACCAGGCCATCGGCAGGGCAAGCGCGAGTTGGATGATGGTCGAGGTAAACAAGAGCTGAGTGGCGATCAGAGCGAGGCCGAGCAGCCGCACAATCAGAAAATTGGCCGCCGCTCGGCCAAATACTTCCTGCAGAGCGTTGCGAAGTTGGCACATCTCGACGCGAAAGTCGGCGGCGCGGGTCGGCAAGGAGAAATCGAATTCCGGCGAATCAAGATTTTGCAGCGCGCTTTGCAGCGGATACAACGTGCGGCGGAGAATGGGCACCGCGATACCCGCAACCGCGATCACGGAAATGAAGGTGAGCTGGAAGCTGGCTTCGAACAGCGTGCGGGGATTCGCCAGCAACATTCCCAGCGCGGCGATGCCCAGCGCGTTGAGTCCGGCGCGATCGCGAAACAGCAAGCGCGTGAGCAGGTAAATATTGAGTGTGATGGTGGCGCGCACGATGGGTGAGCCAAGATCGGCGACGAAAGCATAGCCCCAGGAGAGCAGGATGGTGAGGATGGTCGCCCAGGTTTCGCCAAACGGCAGCTTGCGCAGCGTCCAAAAGACGGCGAAGGCGAGAATTCCGACGTTGATTCCCGAGACGACGAGGATGTGATACGTACCGGTGCGCTGGAAGTCGGTTTTGATGTCGCGGCCAAAGAAGGCGCGGCCGCCGATGAGCGCCGCCTGCATCAGTGCGCCGCGCTCGCCCGGCCAGAGTTGCATGATGTGCGCCAGTGCGCTACGCCGCGCCGCACTGCGCCACAAGCCAATGCGGCTGCCGGCGAATCCGGGCAACACTTCAACATTGCCGGCGCGCGCTGAGCCGGTCAGGCGAATGTCTTGCGCGTTGAGATAACCCGCGAGATCCATGGCGCCGGGATCGCGATAATTGCGCGGCATTCGCAGCTTGGCGATCAGTTGCAGCCGCTCGCCGTAGGTGTAGACACGCAGCGGCGAGTCCACGCCGTTATCGCGCGCGTCGTCTTCCTCACTCCGCTTGCTGTAAATCGTGAGCCGGATGCCTATCGCAGTGGAGAGCTGACGATTGTCCAGGCGAAGCTGTTCGCTCTCCACGTCGACCGATTCCTGCTTACCGCCATAAGGGCTGTCATGGATGAGGCCTTCGCGAAGAACGTGTGCGGTGACGTCGATCTCATCCTGCCCGGTAGCGAAGGGCTGAAGATTCTCGGCGACGGTTGTCTGCGCGGCATCGCGAGCTTGCAGATAGAAGCCGCCGAGAGGAATTATCGCGACGAGCCAAAGCGCGAAGCCAAGTTGCGGAGAACGGCGAAGAGAAAGCGCCGCAGCAATCGCGGCAATGAAAAATCCGGCAAGCCAAACGAAGGAAGAGCGCCAGAGATAATCTGCGACGATGATTCCGGCAGAGAATGCGAGGGCTGCGAGGAAGATCGGTTCCTGTCCACCGCAATAAGGCCTTGCCGAGCGACTGCCGTGCGCTGCTTGTCAGGGACGGCAGCGGCTGCGCAGCGGCGACTACGCGCTCGTCGGAGAGTACGGCAGTAGACACGGCGGTCCGCCAGAGTCCTGACTCGCGTCAGGATGGTTACAGGCGGTCCAGGTCCTCCGCACCGAAAACAGGGGTCCAGGGCCACACTTCGTATTGCGCGACGCCGGCCCGGGTGTAGGGATCGTTGTCGCGAATACTGTCCAGCGTCGCCTGCGCTTCGTTATCGGGAATCCGCAGCAGCAGGACGCCGCCGTTGCGCGGCACCATTGGCCCGGATGCGAGGAGTAGTCCTTCCTGCTTCAGGCCCTGGCAATACGCGCGGTGCGCGTCTACGTGCTTCTGGACTTCTTCAATCGGCTTACGATAACGAAGGATGGCGATCGCGTACATGAATAGCTCCTACGCCGTTCCCTAAGAAAGCGGGCTGTGAACCTGGATGTTGAGGGTCATTGGGTCGTTTACCTCAGCGGCTAAAGCCGAGTCGGAGGGCCGGATGGAACATGCACTGCTGAAGCAGTGCTCCACCTCGAAACAACAATTCAGCGCGCCAGATGCAGCACCGTTTCCATGTGATACGTCTGCGGAAACAGATCGACGAGGTGCGCCTGCTCGACCCGATAGCCCGATTCTAGCAGCCGCCGGAGGTCGCGCGAGAGGGTTGCCGGATCACATGAGACGTAGGTCACATGCGAGGCGGACATGCGGCACAACGCCGCGGCTGCCTTCTCGCCGAGACCGGCGCGGGGCGGATCGACGATCACCAGATCAGCCGCCAGCTTGGCGGCACGCTCGGCGAGGAAGCTTTCTGTCGTCGTGCGAATGCATTTCACGTTGTGCGGGACATTGCGGCGAAGATCGTCAAAGGAATGCGGAGAGGATTCGACGGCGAGAACCTGATCGAAGTTGCGGGCGAGATGCGCAGTGAACAAACCGGCGCCGGCGTAGAGATCGAGTGCGGCCCGGCCGGTTTGCTTCGTCACGACAGCTTCCACGAGCTTGTCGGTGAGGAAGCGGTTGGTCTGGAAGAAGGAGCCGGCGGAGATGCGGTAGTCGACTCCCACAGCGTGGTACATGAGCGAATCTTCGCCGATGGCTTGCGACTTCTCGGCATGAATCGAGGTCAGCGGGGCGCGTTGGAGGGTTTCGTCTTCGTTGGGCGCAGCGGCGAAGACGACGACACCGGCGAGCTGCTGGAGAGAAGCGCGCAATGCCGCGGCGAAGGGTTGGAGGTCTTTCGCGTCCGTACCGGGACTGACGTAAGCCTCCAGCAGAAGCCTGCTGTCGTCGTGGTTGGCGAAGAACTGGAGGCCGTGTAGCGGCTCCGGGACCTGGCGGTCGCGGCCTAGCGCCCACACCGACGCGATCGCCTGATTGATGAGCGGTGAGCTGATGGGACAGCTTTCGACGGGCAGGAGCGCATGAGAGCTATGGCGGAAGTAGCCGAGCTCGAATTGCGGTGTGTGGCGCACGTGCACCCGCGTGCGATTGCGGTAGCCCCAGGGCTCGGCGGAGTGGATCGCGATTTCTCCCTGCAATTCGAACTTGGCGGTGCGGCGTAGCGTCTCGCGCAGGATTTCGGCTTTGTAGCGCAGTTGCGCGGCGTAGTCGATGTGCTGGTAGTGGCAGCCGCCGCAGCGCGTGAAGTAGGGGCAGCCGGGTTCGACGCGATCGGGTGACGGTGCGAGGATGCGATCGATCTGGCCACGGACGAAGCCTGGCCGCGTTGCCGCGAGCGAGGCTTCGACCTGTTCACCGGGGATTGCGAACGGAATGAAGACGGCTTTGCCGGGACCATGCTCGTCAGCGGGAAGGCGGGCGAGGCCGTCGCCGCCGTAGACCAGTTTTTCGATTTGAAGTTGCAAACAGATTTCCTTCCATTGAGACGAACAGCAGGTCCTTCGACTGCGCGTCCGCCCGATCCGCAACAGAAGCGGATCGGAAAAGCTTTGCGGACGCTCCGCTCAGGATGACGGTTCCATGGGGAGGTGTCGCCGCTCCGCGGCTCACCTGATGCCAAACGTTGAGCGCGGGCTCACGCCCACGCCTAGAACAAATTTCGCCGCTCCGCGGCTGTGACGTAATTGGCCCATCGCGGAAGCGCTGGGTCATGGGCCTGAGAAGCATAGCAGCCCATCGGGGGGCGACACACGTTCCGAAATTGTGCCGCCCCTGAAGGGGCTTTCTTAACCAGGGGCGCTTCTCCCAGCGCTTCCGCGCTGGGCTAATTACCTTCAGATTTGCCAACGGGTGCAACTGCAAAGCTGTTAGCCGTCGCACGACAACCCATGTCAGCAGCTATTGAAACAACCGCTGTAGAACGGCTCAAAATGATCGATCGCGACAGCAAAATTGTTAATTGCCTTTTTACATATAAAACAAGCTCAGCCGCGGCACGTGATACTGCTCCAGCAGGCGCTTGTGAACGTACTGCTTGTGCAGTTGGTCGATCTGCGGAGCGGTCATTTTGCGGCGATAGGGCGCGAGGTCGCGATCGGCTTCGGCTCGCACCTGATACAAAGCTTCGTCGGGCGTCGCCGCCAGCAGCGCGGCCAACAGCTTTTCTTCGGAGACCGTAAGCCGCCGCTCCAGATCTTCCATCGGCACGGCTTTGGGATCTACGAGCGACGCGGCCAACGTTCGCAATGTCGCAGCCGTTTCTTTGGCGAGCGATTGGGCAGGATCCGGCAGTACGACTTGATCGAGTTGATCGGCGGTGCGCGTTAGATATTCGGCGACGGCTGAGTGATCGAGCCCGGTGTCGGGCTTGCCTTGTGATGGTGCCGGCGCGCCGACGGCGGCGTCTTTCATTTCTTCCGCCGATGCCAGAACCTCCTGTGCGCAAAAGGTGAGGCCGTTGACCTTGCGCGTCTTGCGCGGACGGCGGTCCCACTTGTCGAAAGTGGCGTCGATGCCGCGCAGCACGGCCTCCAGAGGGATGCCGGCGTCCTTCCAGATCTCCATCAGTGCCCAGTCGAGCGGCGACAGGATCAGCAGCGTGCCGCGGCGGCGCTGGAAGTGGTCCTCGACTTCGGTGAAGTAGTTGAAGTAATTTTCCACGGGGTTGGGAGAGCTCGGGAAGATCCGATTTCTGTGTCAGTCCTTTTGTGCCGCCCCCGAGGGGCTCGGGCTTTTAAGCTCAGCTTACCCCGCCCTGAAGGGCGGGGCTATCATCTTCCGTCTCGCTTCGCGAGACTCCTGCAGGACGCCGGAGAAGTGTCTACCTTTTTCGTGGAACTGTGTCCGCGCCGTGTTGTGATTCGGAATTGCTCGCGCCTTCACTGCGTCGCTTCGCGTGTGCCTGATTGCGCTCGTAGATAATGCGCAGGCCTTCCAGCGTCAATAGGTCATCGACCTTCTCGATGTACTTCGAGCCTTCGCCCATCAGCGGCGCCAGCCCGCCGGTTGCGACGACAGCGACCTTGTCGCCCATTTCGGCCAGCAGCCGTTCGAGGATGCCGTCGATCAGCCCGATGTAGCCGTAGTACAGTCCCGACTGCACGCTGTTGACGGTGTTGGTCGCGAGCACACGCGGCGGCTTGCGCACGTCGACACGCGGCAGGCGGGCGGTGCGCGAGAACAGCGCGTCGGCCGAGATACCGATGCCAGGCGTGATTACGCCGCCCAGGTATTCGCCTTTCTTGGAGACAACATCGAAGGTGGTCGCGGTGCCGAAATCGACGATGATGCACGGGCCGCCGTACTTCTCAAACGCCGCGACGCTGTTAACGATGCGGTCGGCGCCAACTTCGGCGGGATTGTCGTAGTGCACGGGCATGCCGGTCTTGACGCCGGGCTCGACGAACAGCGGCTGCGATTGGAAATAGCGTTCGCAAACCTCGCGCAGGATGGTATCCAGCGGCGGCACAACCGACGAGATCACGGTGCCTTTCACCGCGGTGAATTCGAGGCCGTTCATCGCGAATAGATTGCGGAAGAGGACGCCGTATTCGTCGACGGTTTGCGTCTTGGTGGTCGAGACACGCCAGTGCGCGATGAGGTGAGGCGAATCGGCAGAGGAGATGTCGAAGACGCCAAGGACCGTGTTGGTATTGCCGACGTCGAGAACGAGAAGCATGATGAATCGACCCTGCCGCCCTGAAGGGGCTCTGCATTTTATAAAATGCGCCTCCCCAGCCCTGAAGCGCTGGGCTATGATCTTTCGCGCCGGCGGTGCTCGCCCCTCGTCACTCGGGCCTCACTGCCGAAGGCAATCCTCGCGCTGCCATCATCGCGATCTATTTCGCTGCGCGGACGTTGCCCGACAAAACCGTGCGCAGCCCTTGCGCGGTGCGCAGCAGCAGAAAACCGCGATCGTCGAGGCCTTCGGTTACGCCTTCGTAGCCGCCGTTTTCATCGATGCGCACGTGCCGGCCGCGAGCCCACGACGAACGCTTTTCGAACTCCTTGATCAGGGCGGCGCGCGCGCTTTCGCCGTGCATGAAGTTGCGGTAATGCCCGTCGAGCGATTTTAGCAAAGCGGCGGCGAGTTCCACGCGCGACCACTCGCGGCCGGTCTCCATGCGCAGCGAAGTCGCAATCGGTTCGAGCTCGCCGGCAAACGACGCCTGGTTCACGTTGATGCCGACGCCGAGGACGACGTAGCGCACGCGCGTCGGCTCGGCGTTCATCTCGGTCAGGACGCCGCAGAACTTGCGCTCGCCGAGCAGGCCGTCGTTGGGCCAGCGCAGGTCGGGACGCAGGCCGGTGGTTTGCTCGACCGCGTCAGCCATGGCGACGCCCGTCATCAGCGAAAGGAAGAGCGCGTCCACCGGCGTGATCGGGGGGCGCAGCACAACCGAGCAGTAGATCCCGACCGATTGCGTCGATTCCCAGCTGTGGCCGCCGCGACCGCGGCCGGCGGTTTGCTCCTCTGCCAGAAAGACGGAGCCTTCCGACTCGCCGTCGGCGCCGGCTTGCATGGCCGCAGTGTTGGTTGAGCCGATGCGGAAGTAGTGACGAATCTTCGAGGCGAAAATGGTGCCGCTTATGAGCGGATCGAGAATGTCGGGTAGCAGAAGATCGGGCATAGCGTTGAGTTGATATCCGGTGGCGAGGTGGCCGGTAATTTGTACGCCGAGCTCGCGCAAATGCTGCACGGCGCGCCAAACTTCGGAGCGCGAGGTGCCGAGATCCTCCGCCAAGCGCGTGCCGCTGACGACGAGCATAGCGTTATCGCTGAGCAGGCGGACAATGCGGCTGAGGCGCGCGTCGGTTGAGGTGTCGGCGCGAGTGTCAATGCGAGTTGGCGGCATGCGAGCGATAGAACGATTATGCGGGAGGGCGAGGAGAATGGGTAGCTCACGGGTGTGCGCTGGTTCGCCAGTAACGCACTCACGTGGGCCAGAGGCCCACATTACAGCCGGCCGGAGGCCGGCGCTACTCCGGAGGGGGCGTTACGCGCATCAATGCTAAGCTGATGGAGACCCCCCTGAGGAGATTTCCATGCCCGACATCGGCCCACTTTATCTTGACGAGATTTTCCGAGGTTTGCGCGGCCACAAGCGGCTGGCGGATGACGCCATCGCGCAACTGACCGACGAGCAATTTTTCGCGCAGCCTGATCCTGAATCCAACAGCGTTGCGATCATCGTGAAGCACATGGCGGGCAACCTGCGCTCGCGCTTTACCGACTTTCTCACGACAGACGGCGAGAAGGCCGACCGCAATCGCGATCAGGAGTTTGTTGTCGGCGATCGGGGCAACCGCGAGGCGTTGCTGCGCGCGTGGGAGCAGGGCTGGCAACTCCTCTTCGACGTGGTTAACCGGCTGGGGCCGGAGGAACTGGAGCGCAAGGTCACGATACGCGGCGAGCCGCATTCGGTGCTGCAGGCGCTAAGTCGCGGCAGCGGACACGCGGCCTACCATGTCGGGCAGATTACGTTTTTGGCCAAGCACTGGAAGGGCGCGGAGTGGAAGTCGCTGAGCGTGCCCAAGGGAGAGAGCGAGCAGTTCAACGCGAAGATGTCCGCGAAGCACAAACGGTAGCGTGCCGTCGGCTGAAGCCGGAATAGGCGGCCTAATCGGCGCGACTGAAGAGGCCGCTGAAAAAGTCGGACCGCAGATCCCTCGGTCGGACTGAAGTCCTCGGTCGGGATGACAGAAGTAACAAGAGGCGCGGCTGAACGCTACCCACAGGCCAGATCTACCCCACGGGCCAGATCTACCACGCAAGCCTGTTCTACCACGCAGGCCAGCTCTACCACGCAAGCCTGTTCTACCACGCAGGCCAGCTCTACGGCCCTACTCCATCTTGATCAGGATCGGGGCGCCGTTGTCCAGCTTCACTTCCTTGCCGGTGGAACTCAGCACCGAGCTATTGCTGTCCAGCTGCATGTTCTTGATCCCGATCACGCCCGACGCGTGCGGATCGAGCATCTTGGGAGCTTGCCGCTTGTCCCCTTGCAATCCAATGCCGTTGCCTGCCGCGGCACTCGAACCGTTGCCGGCATTCAAGCTGTTACCGCCCATTGAGGATCCGGTGTCCGGACCGGCGTCCGCGGGGGCGCCGACGGCTTGCAGAACGCCCTTAATGTCCATCGTCTTTCCGCCGCCCACATCAATCTTGTCGAACACGATTCCCAGCGACGCCTCAGAATCGCCTTTTGAGCGCGCCTTGCTCTGGGTCACGTGACCGATCACCTTGGCACCGGCCGGAATCGAGTCGCCACTGGCCGAGTGCAGCCCTGCAGCTGTCTTGGCGGTCACCTCGTCGCCTTCTTTCATCTTCTTGGAGTCAAGAGTTTTGGTCAGTGTCGCCGGCAGAATTCCCTGCGGGCGATTGCCGGCGGCGTTGTCGCTTGAGGAACTCTGCGCTGCCGGAGCGTTCTGGGCGGCGCACATCGACGTGGCAATCAGGACAAGAACAGCAGAGACAGCGAAACGATTCACAACTCCTCCTGTAGAGTGGCAAAGCTGTATACCTGAAACACATGATTCTTCTGCTAGACGGGCGACAAGTCAATAGAAAGCAGCGCGCATGCGGATGTTTGCGCTAGAGCAAGTTCGCCTCCCGATACCTCCGAAGCCTATCTCGCTTGTGACCGGCTCCCGACCAGCCATCCTAGCCACTAAATCTTTCTGCGGGAAATACTTGCGCGAGTGCGGTACCATAGGCGATCAGGTGCATTAGGCTCCTCCGATAGAGCGCCACGGGCTGGGATGAAGGACTTCTACATCTGCGATTGCGCCACGGTTGAAAACCAGACCATTACCTCGTTGTTTGTCGTCGCCGCCAAACAGGTGAAGTCGAAGAAGAGCGGCGAGCTGTATCTTTCCATGATCCTCGCCGACCGCAGCGGCCAGATCCAGGCCAACATGTGGGACAACGTCAACGAGGCCGTCTCCGCGTTCGAACAGGACGACTTCGTCAAGGTCAAGGGCGTCATCCACAAGTACAACGGACGCTGGCAGCTCACCGTACACAAGATGCGCAGGCTGGGCGAGTCGGAGATCGATTATGCCGACTATCTGCCCAAGACGACGAAGGATGTGGAGCAGCTCTGGCAGACGGTTTGTAACTATATCGACAGCTTTGAGAATCCCTGGCTGAAGTCGCTGCTGAAAGAATTTTGTGCGGATGACACGCTGGTGGTGGCATACAAGAACGCGCCCGCGGCCAAGACGCTGCATCACGCGTTTGTTGGCGGGTTGCTCGATCACGTGGTGTCGCTGTTTAACCTGTGCGACTTGACGGCGCGCAACTATCCGCAGGTCAATCGCGATCTGCTGCTGAGCGGCGCGTTTCTGCACGACATCGGCAAGCTGCACGAGCTGACCTACCAGCGGTCGATTGCTTACACGACCAAGGGGCAGCTGCTGGGGCACATGATCATCGAACTGGAGATGCTGCACGACAAGCTCAAACTTGTGCCCGACTTTCCCGAGGAGTTGAAGGTGCTGCTGGAGCACCTGATCATCAGCCATCACGGCGAATACGAGTACGGCTCGCCCAAGCTGCCGATGTTTCCCGAAGCGCTGATGCTGCACTACCTCGACGACCTCGATTCCAAGATGGAGAGCATGCGCGCGCAATTCGAGCGCGAGGCGGAGTTGGAGACACCGTGGACCAGCTACAATCCTTCGCTGGCGCGGCCACTGCTGAATACGAGGAAGTTTCTGGAGCGCGGTCTGGCCGGCTCGCGTCTGGTGGACGTGCCCAAGACAGCGGTTGCGGCCGCAGCCGCGAATTCTGCCGCACAGAATGCTGCGGCGCGGGAGCCTTCCGCGGACGATGGCAACCACCACGATGACCACGGCGCCGATCCGCCGCCAGCCGCCGCGTCGGCCAGTAACGGTGACGCGGAGGATCACGCGGAGGAGAAGCCGGCCGGGTCGACGTTTGAAGCTTTGCAGCGCAAATTCGAATCGCACAAACCCGTGCCGGTCACGGAAAAGCCGCACTAGCAGGTCTCGCTCGTAGTCCAGTCTCCGGTAACTAGCCGGTGAAGTTGAGTTCAGTCCGCTTGCCGCCGGCGTTATAATTCGACCCGAGTGGTACCATGGCTTCCCCCCGCACCACGTTTTCCCGTCGTGAATTTCCATCCTCGGAGCAACTCTCTCGCTCCCGCACTGGACCCATGGTTTTGTTGAGCACAGCCTTGGTGCTTGCCACGGTAATGCTTTATTATCCTGTGCACTCTTATCCCTTCTGCGACCTCGATGACGTTGGGTATGTGTACAACAATTCACGCGTCGGACCTTTGGATTGGCCCGCCATCAAATGGGCATTTACGCATCCATTCATTCTCAACTACGATCCCCTCACTCTTATCGCCCACAGCGTGAACGTAGACTTGTTTCAGCAGGATTCGGGTGCTCATCATGAGGTGAACGTAGTTCTGCATGCGGTCGACGCAGCTCTGCTCTTCTGGGTGCTTGTGCTTGCGACCGGCTTCATTAGCCGCTCGTTGATGGTGGCAGCGCTCTTTGCCATCCACCCAATGAATGTAGAAAATGTCGCCTGGATCTCCGAGCTCAAGACGCTTTTGAGTACGGCATTCTTCCTTCTGGCACTGGGCGCTTATGGGTGGTATGCGCGGCATCCCAAGTGGCAGCGAATGATGCTGGTTACGTTCTTGTTTGGCCTCGGCCTGATGGCAAAGCCACAAGTAATTACTCTGCCGTTTGTGTTACTGCTGTGGGATTATTGGCCTCTGGAGCGATTTTCTCCCAGTCGACGACGCCCTCCAGAATTATCACGATCGACCAAGACGTCCGCTCCATATGGCTTCGCGACTCTTCTGAAAGAGAAGATTCCGCTGTTTGTGGTTGCGGCGGTTGATGCGGTATTGACGGTAATCGCAGCGCGAAAAACTTCTCCGGAGAGCTGGCCGTACACCCTTTCGCTTCGGCTGGGCAACGCGATTTTGTCTTACGGGCGATATGTGGGCAAAGCCCTTTGGCCGGTCCACTTGGCTCTTATGTATCCCCACCCGGGATTTTCGCTGCGCTGGTCCCAGGTCGCCTTCTCGTTGTTTTGCCTGGCGGCTATTACTGGATTCGTAATCAAGCAAGGACACCATAGGTACCTGGTTGTCGGTTGGCTTTGGTTCCTTGGGACGATGGTTCCCACCATCGGAATCATTCAAATCGACCTCCCAGCCATGGCTGACCGCTACGCCTACGTGCCTTTCGTCGGCTTGTTCGTGATGATTTGCTGGGGCGCGGCGGACTTGGCCGCACATTGGTCTCTGCCCAAACCAGTACTGCCGGTAGCAAGCTGTGTTTTGCTGTTGGCGCTTGGTGCTACCAGCTACCACCAGATTGGGTATTGGAGAGACAACGTCGTTCTTTGGACACATTCGCTCGAGGTTACGGGACACAACTACATCGCCCACCAGCACCTTTCCGATATCTATCGGGAGAAACTGCAAAGGGATAAAGCTTTGGACGAGCTCTATCTCGCCGACCGGGACAGGCCGGAGGATCTTGGAATCGAATTGAACATCGCCTTCCTCGAGCATTGGCGAAAGAATCTGCCGCAAGCTATGGTGTACTACCAGAAGGTGCTGGCTAACTCCAAGGATGACGGGGTCAAATCGCAGGTCCTGGCTAACATGGGACACATCTATGGCGATTATGGGGACATCGCGCGTGCCAAGGAATGCTATGTGGCCTCGACGCGCCTTCGCTCAGGTCCGCCCCCTCCACCAATCCGCGCGGGCATCAACTGGCAAGGAGATTGGTGGAAGGATGTCGGCCATCTCATTCGAGACCATCTTCGCTAACGCCGATCACAGAAAAGCTGCACTAGGGTAGTTTTGATTTAATGGAAAGGCTCATTCCGCCACAGGCCACCCTGAAGATCCGCCACTCTCTCAAAGTGGTTTCGTGGAAAAACGCTATCGCGCGTACACGCTGCTGCTGTGCGTCGTCCTGCAGGTTGCGTTGTATGGAATCCGTCTGAACCTGCTTCCCATGTGGGAAGACGAGACGTTTACCTTCGCAACTGCTCCCCATAGTCCTGCGCAAATTATCGCCATCGTTCGCGATGACATTCATCCGCCGCTGTATTTCCTGCTGGCGCACCTGTGGATCAAGCTTCCCATCGGCTCCGAGCTCCTGGTGCGGCTGCGGGCACTTTCGGTCGTCTTCGTGATCCTGACCACGGTGGTTCTGGACCGGTTGTGGCTGCGCACCGCTCAGCGGAGGCTGCGTAACTGGTTCCTGTTGTTGTGGACGTTCTCGCCTTCCGTGCTGCTGCTGGGCCGCATGGCGAGGTCTTACAGCCTGCAGATGCTGCTTGCGGCCGTCGCGATCTGGTGCGCGGTGAGGTTCACGGAAGAGCCTGCCGATTGGAAAAAGCTGGCGGCGTTCACTGCTTCGCTGGCCGCGCTGCTTTATACGCACTATCTGGCCGGCATCGCCGTTTGTGCGGGAGCGAATCTGCTCGTCCTGCTGCAGCGGAGGAGCATTGGTGATTCGCTGTACAAGCGTTGGCTCGCGGGTAATGCGGCAGTCGTCGCGCTTTATTTGCCCTGGCTGATAACGCTGGCTGGCGCGCTGCAGCAGTGGGAACACAATCAGGTTCACAGTCTGAGCGGAGGAGTTTGGACTGAGCAAGCGATCAAGATCGCCTATCTGTTCTACTCGTTCACCTTTGGAGAATCGATTCCTCTCTGGCTGCTGCCGATCACGCTGGTGCTGGCGTTGCCGTGTCTGTGGCTGGTTGTCTCGGGTGTTCGCCTGCGGCGACAGTGGCTGTGGTCAGGCGTGTTTGCTGCGGGAGTGGCGTTTCTCGGCGCAACCCGCTGGGTGACGACGCCGTTCATCGCCGCGCGCTTGTTTTTCCTGTTACCGCTGTTTCTGCTCGCCGTGGCAGCGGGAGTTGTCGCGAAGGGACGCGTGGGGGTTGTCTTCGGCGGGGTACTGATCGCCGCGAACCTGGCGGGAATTGGCTCGTATTTTCAGGCGAAGGACATTCTGAATCTGGCGTATCTCACGCCCAATCAGAGCATGGCGGAAGATATTGCGCGGCACTCGCAGCCCGACGATACGGTGGTGTGGATCGATAACATCAACTTCGACGAGCCGACGCTCGCGTTTTTCCTGCCCAAGGATTTTCGCGTGCGGGCGCTGGATTCACCGGAAGCTATCGCGGCGGCGCGACGCGAACTCGACGCCGGCGACATGCAGCATGTCGTGTTTGTGCGAAGTGTCCACGACATCTCAGCCGGACATGCGTTTGAGAAAACCGAGTCGCAGATGATGGCGAAGTGGCCCGAGCGTAATTTGCGCTACTACCTCGAACTTTCGCCGACCCATCGCGCAATCTTGCGGGCGCTGGAAATTGTGCGTCACCAACAAGGCTCGCCGCGGCAGTACATGTATCAGGTGATGGAATTTCAGCGGCCTAGCTAAGGTACATCGTGATGCTGATTAGAACCGCGACCGGCTGGTTATTGAGCCTCGCAGGTTCGAACGTCCATTTCTTAACAGCTGCGAGCGCCGCTTCTGTGAACCCCGGGCCCGGGCTTGCGTCAACAGTCGGGAAGCGCACAGCCCCATGCTCATCCACGACCGCGTGTAACGACACCCAACGCTTTATCCCCGAGTTTGGCTCGTACGGCGGATAATTAGGGGGCTGCATGTGTTTTGACTTAGGCGGCTTGATGCCCTTCGTTCCGACATATATTTTCTTGTCGCCATCCATGACGCCAACCGCAATCGGCTCGTTGAGCTTCGAGCTTTCTTTCCATTCCGGGGTTCCCTTTTGGCGTACTAGAACTTCTCCTGTTGCAAACCTCACCTCAACGTCGGGAAGCAATACCGGAGCCGTAGGATCCGAGACCTGCACCGGACCAGAACCGTCCGCCCCTTGTTGCATCGGCATGGCACGCACGGAATATCGGGGAGCCGCACAGAGAAACGCGATGGTGAATACAATGGCAAAGCACCGCAAACCCAAGTACATATTCTCTTCCTGTTGGATAGCCAAACTATTAGCTCATTGTTGATGATGAACGGCAATATCGCAAGCGAAACCCACACGACTTCTGAGGTCCCGCCTCGCTTATCAGCGATGCGGTTCAATCCAGCGCTCACCAAATCTTCCCAACCTCTGACTCTTGCCACAACTACCGAGCTAGTCGTGAGTTTTATCTGTGCGAAAGGGTTGTAGAAAGAGGATTTGGTATGACAGATCGTCCGTCGTGTCCGGTGTGTGGCAGCAAAGATGTAATCGCACTTCCGCGCAGGAAATTGACCGCGCGCAAGGCCGAGTATTTCGTCGAGACCGTATACCTTTGCCAGTTGGGACATATGTTCACGTCGTCAGGCCAGACTACGCCGCAGACTGCAGCTCTGGCAGATTCGATAGTCAAGCTGGCGGCGTGAGGTGTCGCCCCTGAAGAGGCTCTTGTTTTACGAGGTGTCGGGTTCCCAGCGCTTCCGCGCTGGGCTAATTACTTTGGGAGACTCCTACCGTACTTTTGATTCCGGACGACCACAGTAATTTGTATGGCGTAGGCGAGAATGGCGAACCCCTCGTCTCCAGGAGTCGTATATAAACCGGTCGACGCAGGAGTCGTGTATAAACTGGTTCCGTGAATGGTGCGCTCGACTTCTCGCGGTTTGAATGGCTCTCGTTTGACTGCTATGGCACGCTGATCGATTGGGAATCGGGGATTCTTGGCTATTTTCGCGAACTCCTACAACGTAGGAGTTGCAAAATCAGCGACGACGAAATCCTGAATCTGTACTCCGAGTTTGAGCCG
Source organism: uncultured Acidobacteriaceae bacterium (assembly GCA_963805985.1). Taxonomy (GTDB): domain Bacteria; phylum Acidobacteriota; class Terriglobia; order Terriglobales; family Acidobacteriaceae; genus Bog-257. Next base: position 663,587 of record CAWDWG010000001.1, read on the forward strand.
CGCGAGCAAGCCGGAGACTATCGGCCGTATCGCGAGGTTCTGGCCAGCGTCGTCCGGAACTTCGCTCGCGAGTTGCGCTTTGAGGTGAGCGAAGGGGAAGCTTGTGGGCTTGCCGACTCGATCCGCGATTGGCAGCCCTTCCCCGACACCGTCGCAGGTCTGCGGCGCCTGCATTTGCGCTACAAACTGGCGATCCTCTCCAACATCGACGACGATCTCTTCGCCTGGTCGGCGGCCAAGCTGGAAGTTCCGTTCGATTGCGTGGTGACGGCGCAGCAAGTCGGCAGCTACAAGCCGTCGTTGCGGAATTTCGAGACATTGCTGGAGCGATTGGCCATCCCGCGCGAGCGTCTGTTGCACGTCGCCGAAAGCTTGTACCACGATGTGGGACCTGCGTGTTCGCTCGGTATTGCGACAGTGTGGGTGAATCGTCGGCAGGGAAAAGCGGCGGCATCGAAGTTCGTCGAGGCGCGTCCGGATGTGGAAGTCGCGACGATTGCGGAACTGGCGGACGCGGCGGCGATCGGGCCCAACCCAGGTTAGCGCAAAAGACGCGCGAACCTGGGGCACCGGGCGTTCGTAGCGCCGGCCTCCGGCCGGCGGTCGTGTGGGCCTCCCGGCCCACGCAACTCGCTCGGAGCGAGAGCCGGCTCAGGTTAGCGTTCAAAGGAAGGCCGCGAACCCTTCGGCAAACTCAGGCCGGGCTCTGTCGCACCGCAATGGCGGCGGGACGCCGCCCTGACAGCCGCCGAGACGACGGCGCTACTGCTGCGGCGGGACGCCACCCCGACAGCCGCCGGGACGGCGGCGCTACTTCCAGAGCACGGCTTTACAGATTCATTGCTTATTTCTTGCGGGCGGGTTTGGTGGGCTTCTTTGCCGGCTTGGCGGCTTTTTTTGGCTCGGAGGCTGGCGTCGGCTTGGAGACTGCCGCCGGCCTGGCTGAAGACTTCTTTGCCGGAGCCGGCTGTTCTTCGGCTGCTCCTTCGGCCGCGGCGCGCTCTAGCGCCTTGGTCACCACGTAGCCCATCTCTGCGATCGGCGCCGGCTTGCCGGTCCAAATCTCAAACTGCCGCGCGCCTTGCTGGACGAACATTTCCAGCCCGGGAATGACCGTAATGTTTTTCGCGCGCGCCATCTGGATCAGCCTGGTCTCCGCCGGCGTATAGACCAGATCGAAGACGTACTTGGTGTTCAGCTCTTTGTCTTCCAGCGGCGACTGCTTGCTGCCATTCATGCCGACGGGCGTCGCGTTGATAATCACGTCGAACTGCTGCTTGGCGACTTCGGCGCGCTTCATGTATTTCGTTTTGGACTGGCGCGCCAGCGTCTGACCCTTTTCCTGCGTCCGATTGGTGATGAAAACTTCGGCGCCCTTGGCTTTCAGACCGAAGGCCGCCGCACGGGCCGCTCCTCCGGCGCCGACGATGAGCACCCGCGTTTCGCTCAGGGTCATCCGCTGCTCGAGCGGCACGACGATCCCAGCCACATCGGTATTAAAGCCGTAGAGCTTGCCATCGGCAGCGCGCACCACGGTGTTGCACGCGCCGACTTGCCTGGTGATGGGATCGGAATTCTCCAGCTCGTCCAGAATGTCCTGCTTGTACGGCATGGTGACGCTCATGCCGCGGATGGGAATGTCGTGAACGCAGGCCAGCAGGTCTTTCAGGCTCTTAGCATGCAGCGCCAGGTAGACTGCGTTGACGGTCTCTCGCCGGAAGGCAGCGTTCATCATCACCGGCGACAGCGAGTGGGCAACGGGATCTCCCGCTACGCCATAGACTTGGGTCGCCTGGTCGACCATCTCGATGCGGTAGATGTCGCGCAGCTCGCTGGCCGTGACCTGGCCGGGAGCGGTTTCCTCGCCTTTGGTCGCCGCAGAGAAGGTAAATACACTGCCCGCCCGCACCGCCAGCGCCCGGCTGATGATTCCCTGCTCGCCCATGCAGATGCCGACCATCTCATGCTTGCCGGAGGTTTTCTCCAGGAACTTCATCATCACGACGTTGTCGTGGAGGCTGGTGGCGGTCGAGACCAGCTTGTAGAAGTCGGCCGGATACTGGCTCATCTCGGCGAACTGCTCATCTAACTTCTTGGTGGCTTTGAAGTTATGGTGCGACAGGATAATGCCGACGCGGTCGTACAGGTCGCGCAGCTCGTCTTCCTTTAGCGATTCGGCGCTCTGCAGCTCCAGGTCCACCAGCGGGAAGCCGCAGTCGGCGGCCTTGCGCAGGATCGCCAGCTCGTTGGCGACGGAACCTTTGAACTTACCGCCATTTACGGCGCGACGGCAGGTCGCAATGCAGGTCGCCTCGGGGTGCAGTTCGAGGAATGTTTTGATCTTTGGCAGCCCCGTCAGCGGCTGCGACAGGTAGTCTAACCTGAACTCCAAAAAGGAGTTATCGCGCACCAAGGACTCGGCGCGCTCGACCATGTTGGCGGGATCGGAGCCCACTACCGCAACGCAAAGTCGCGGCAAGTGGAAGCGACGGATCCGTGATGCGTAAGTACTTGAAGACTCGCGCATGTAGCAGCTTGATCGTAACGAATGCACAAAGGAAGTTGCAACACCCTTCTTAGGGAAATTTGAATTTACGGGGCCAAACGTCCATTGGTGAGTACGAATCAGCAGTGCTACTAGGCGAGGCAAGTCGCTGTTAGGACTGACGAGCAGTCAATAAATACGCCTAAAGTGGTATAGACACCCGGCTTTAACATGCTAATCTGGCGAGTGGCGGCGGAAAGGTAGACGTACCTTTTCCGGCGCCTTTTGTTGTTTGGAAGCAAGATGCACGCCAGTGCTGACTTGTTTCCGGCAACAAAACGAACGGGCCCAGGCATGAGTTCGGCTTCGTTCTTTGACAATTGAAACTAGCTCGAACGGCCGCGCCAACCGCTGCGCAACAGGCTCTGCGCAGCGGATCGAAGCAAGGTTCTGGTCCGCACTGAGATGCGGACTGACGTTACCGGGACCTTGCTGGAGGACGACTGGCGTTGCCACCTTCCACCGCGGGGCGTGACGGAGAGCTTGCGAACGCTCGCCGATTTTGCTTTGGCCACCCAGCGACCCTTCCCTGGCGTATACTCAGCGCGAGGAACAAGCTATGCAGCTTGATTTGCGGCTTCCTCACTCCTTCGAGGTCGAATGGCTGCGGGAGATGCCCGCCGGTCAGCCGGCCCACTACTACCCGGCCAATCCAGCAGCCGGAAACGACGATGGCCTGCTCTTGCGATTTCACCCGCAGCAAGGCGCGGCGTGGATCGGGTGCTTTGCGTTTGGATCAGGCGCGCCCAGCGCGCCGAGCACAGTGGTAAGTTCTCCGGATTCTTCGACTGCGTTTGTCGTGGCCAGGGGCGCCGGATACGCGGTGCGGCCCGATTCGCCGGGGAGTTGTGACCCGCTGCCGGTCTTCCCGGTTCTCTTCGTCCGAGTCATTCCAGAGCAGAAGATGGTGGTTTTCGGCGGGCAAACGGCACTGGCCGTCTACGGGCCGCAAGGCCTCAGCTGGTTTAAGCGCGTGGTGCAGGACGAGTTGAAGGTTCAGCGGATCGGCGATCAGTCGATTCACTTCACCGGATGGGACGCTGCCGAAGGCAAGACCATCGAGGGATGTATTGATCTCGGCAGCGGCGAGCAGTGCCGGTAAGCCTGGGCCTTGCGCCGCTACCCTTCGCCGAACACTTCCGCCGTGAAGACGTGCAGCTCCGCCCCGCGCAGCCAGGCATCGGAGGGCAATCCGGCCTTCAGACAAGTTTGCGCCAGGAACGTCTCGCGATCCCAATCCCATTCCAGCGGAACCTGCGGCAACAGTAATCCGCGACGGCTTCCCTGCTGCACCACCAAACCATGTTTGCCGATTACAACCTGCTCAGCAGCAGCCGGGCGCAGCAATGACAACACGCTGATCTCGATCTTCAGCCGCGGCGCCTGCTCCTCGTTCACCGGCTCGAAGCGTGGATCGTCGAACGCCGCCGCGCGCGCCGTCTCGGCCACAGTGCGATAGAGCGATTGGGTGGGAAACACATATCCGATGCAGCCGCGCAGTTTGCCATCGAGATGCAATGTCGTGAATGCGCCGCGATGCTCGGCCAGATGGTCGTTTGGCGGAATCATCTCCACCGTCACGCCGGCAATGGCAGCCTCGATGGAGCGGTGGGCCAAGCGCAACAGGGTCGCGCGTTCTTCCAGAGAGTATTCGGCGGTGTCGGCAACTGCGGCAGGACGGGCGTCTTCAGACTGCGGGGACATCGTTACGCTTCCTTCGCCGGTTTAGCACAAAGGAACGTCGGCGACGGCGTTTCTCCGCCGTCTGATCGATTCGCTTCCAGAACGCGAAGAAGTAATCGGCCGCCGACCACAGCGACAGCGCCACCATCACCCAGATGGAAACCAGGGCGATGGGGCGAACTGGAATGCCCGGCAGCCACCACACGTACGCCCAGTGATGGTCGACAATCGCCGCCACCACGCAGAAGATTTGCACGAACATCTTCAGCTTCCCGAGTTCGCTGGCCTGGATGGTGAATCCTTCCGACGCAGCGATGGAACGCAGCCCGCTCACCAGGAACTCGCGGCCGATGATGATCACCGCCATCCACGCGGGCACGATGCGTGGATTGAATTGCACCAGCGTGATGAACGCCGCGGCGATCAGCAGTTTGTCGGCGACGGGATCGAGCAGCATGCCCATCGTCGTGACCTGCGCGCGCCGCCGCGCGAGGTAGCCATCGATGGCATCGGTCAGCGATGCCGCGATGAAGACGAACGACGCCAGCAGCTCGCGTTCGCCGTTCGCCGAGCTGAATCGATTGCTCGACAAAATCCAGATCAGCACCGGGATGCTGAAGATGCGAGTGAGCGTGATGTAAGTCGGGAGATTCACAAAAGAGCGGACAGGCACACCACGACGGCGCGCGCTCCCCAGCGATTATGCGCCACTGGTTAGATTGAAAGCAATCGCCGAAAAGAGGCCTATTCTGCAGAAATGAGCCACTCTTCTCGAAAGCAGCCGCAGCATTTGGCTTGTCACATGGGTTCAATAAAGCCGGAAGTTGACCTCGACATTGATCATCACGGGCACGGGTGTTCCGTCCTTCTTAGCGGGGTCGAACTTCCACGTCGAGACCGCGCGCACCGCTTCCTCATCAAGGCCCATGCCGAGCGGCCTGGCGACTCGGATGTCTCTGGGCCCTCCATCTTCGCCGATGATCAGCCACAATACACTGGCTCCCTGATACTTGGCTTCGCGAGCCAGCTCCGAATATGCCGGGTCGGGCTCGTACTTGACGCGTGGTGCTGTAACTTCCTTGCCGACTCGGTAGGTTGTTTTCGGGGCGTCATGCGGCTTAGTGGCGTTGTTCGATGGCGCGCTTGGAGGCTGCAGCCATTTTTTCCAGAAAACCGGCACGGCGTCGCTCAGGACTTCACCTGGCGCAAGAAACACTGCATTTATCAATTTCGTCGCGTCGGCCGCAGTCGGTTCCGATTCCCCGGTCTCCACGTCGATTTCGATCTTTCCTGCGCTCGCGACCCATTCGTCGATCTTTTTGCGAAAGAGTTTTCTTGCCGGATCGCCTTTGTCCAGACTGCCGGCGTCGCGCAGGGTTTTGGTCGCAGGATCGTAGAACAGGAACAGCCGCTGCCCACGGATGCGTATGACACCATCTTTCACGCCGATTTCTCGAACTCGCACCTGTCCGGCAATGGTCCAGTCTCCCGTTTCTCCGGAGCCAACGAGATTGCCGCCGGCATCGAAGTGCAATTTGTGGCCCCAGTATCGCTGGCGCAGTGTAAGCACCTTGCCGCCGTACTCGTTCTGCAGTTCCTGATCGCTGATTTTGTCATAAGCCACTACCGGCACAATCAGCGCGATGATGACAATGACATGAAAAAAACTGTGGCGCAGCTTCACGACAGAAACTCCTGGATTTCACCGAAGACGCGGAATTCTAGCACGCAGAAGATTTGCCGGCGGAAGGAAATTCGGGAATCGCAGGGAGTGCAGTTCGCCCAGGCTACTCGTCGTGGTGCACGACGATCTCATCCAGCATGATGGGCGCTTCGTACTGCTCCCAATAGCTGTAGCCCACGGGAATGCCTTTGGCCCAATCGAGCACGCCCATCCAGATGCGCAGCGGCGTGCGCAGCCCGCGCCGGTCGTGAACCACGAAGCGCACCAGCGTAGCCATAACCATGTACAGCACAATGGCGGGAAAGGCCACGGCTACGGCAAACAGTCGTAGGAAGAACAAGAGATGCAGCATGGTAGTCCCTGTTTTGAGGGGAGCGAACCCAACGGCTTCTAAAAGCTTGGACGCTATTATGCCCCAACTGGAGATGCCCTGCCGAGGCCTTCGCCAAAATTATTTTCGCCATAAAAGCAGAACAGCCCCCGCCAGGGAGCTGTTCCAAAATGCGACTGTTTACCGGATCCTAAACTACGCGTAGATGCCGCGTTGACGGATCGTATACGCCACGCGATCGATCGCCAGCATGTAAGCCGCGATGCGATTGTTCACATGATGGGTCTCGGCGTAGCGCACCACGTCTTCGAACGACGACACCATGATGTGCTCCAGCTGCTCGTTGACCACCGATTCCTTCCAGAAGTAGCCCTGGCGGTCCTGCACCCACTCGAAGTACGAGGCCGTCACGCCGCCGGCATTGGCCAGAATATCGGGCATCACGAAGACGTGCTTGTCGGCCAGGATGTCATCGGCCGCAGCCGTAGTGGGGCCATTCGCACCCTCGACCAGAATCTTGGCCTTGACCTTGTCGGCGTTTGCGGAAGTGATGACGTTTTCCGTCGCAGCCGGCACCAGGATTTCGCAATCCGTAACCAGCAGCTCTTCCGTCGGCCGCTTCTCCGCTTCCTTGAAACCGTGAATCGTGCCTTCCTTCTGGCGATGCTCCCACAGCGCATGAATGTCGATGCCCTTGGCGTTGTACAAACCGCCGTCCCACTCGCCAATGCCTACCACCTTGTAGCCCGAGTTGTGCATCAGCAGCGCGGCGTTGGATCCGACGTTGCCGAATCCCTGAATGATCACGCGCGTGTCCTCGCGCCGCATGTTGAGCTTCTTGATCGATTCGTCGCAGATGATCATCACGCCGCGGCCTGTGGCCTCGCGCCGCCCGCGCGATCCGCCCATGTTCAGCGGCTTGCCGGTCACGACGGCCGTCACCGTCTGCCGCATGTGCATGGAGTAGGTATCCATCATCCACGCCATGATCTGCTCGTTGGTGTTGACGTCAGGCGCGGGAACGTCTTTCTCCGGACCGATGAACTCGATCAGCTCGGAAGTGTAGCGCCGGGTCAGCCGCTCCAACTCGCCGCGCGACATGTTCTTGGGATCGCAAATCACGCCGCCTTTGGCGCCGCCGAAGGGAATGTTGACCACCGCGCACTTCCACGTCATCCAGCTGGCCAGCGCGCGCACTTCGTCCAGCGTCACATCCGGCGAATAGCGAACGCCGCCCTTAGCCGGCCCGCGCGCGATCGAGTGCTGCACCCGATATCCGGTGAAGACCTCCAGCTGTCCGCTGTCCATGTTGACGGGAATGTGGACGATGATCTCGCGATTGGGCTGCTGCAGCACGCGCCACAGGCCTTCATCGAGCTTCAGCTTCTCCGCCGCGATCTTGAAACGCGCGGCTTGTTGTTCCCAGGGATTGCTTTCTTGTTCCAACACATGTGTGGTAGCCATAGGATCTCCGGATTAAGACTGCAGATACGTGCAGTATGAATTATGCGCGATGAGATGAAAGGCCGCGCGGCCTGAATTAGGCCAAACCTCAAAAGTATATGCAGCGGCTGGGATGCAAGTAAAGTCGCAAGCGTGTAAGGCTAAGCGGCTTCTACCGTCAGCTTCAATCCCATGGCCTTGGTCACGGCCACAAGCGTGGATAGCCGCGGGTTCCCGCGACCGGATAGCGCTCGATACAGACTTTCGCGTTCTATTCCGGCTGCCTTAGCTATCTTCGCGAGACCTCCTCTCGCTTCAGCAACGTGACGCAATGCGATCAACAGAACGGCGGGATCGTCCGCATCCTCAAGGGCGGCCTTCAAATATTCAGCGGCTAATTCCGGGTTTTCGTGCAGTTCGCGGATCAGCGCTTCAGTATGGGAAATGCTGGCTCTGCTTTTCACGTGATGCTCCTCTGCTCGTAATCCTGCAGATACCTGACAGCTTTTTCGATGTCGCCCGACTGCGTTCGCTTGTCTCCACCACACAGCAGTAGAACGCATGTTCGGCCTCGGATGGAGTAATAAACGCGGTAGCCGGGCCCGTAATCAATGCGTAGTTCCGAGATGCCCTCGCGCAACACCCTGCAATCGCCAAAGTTGCCAGCTGAGAGTCGATCGAGACGAACAAGGATGCGGGCGTGAGCCCTATCATCCTTTAGCCGAGCTAACCACTCGCCGAATACATCCGTGCCACTCCGAGTGACGTACCGGCGAATCTCGATCACGGTTTTATTGTAACTTATAAGTTACAGAGGCGCAAGCGCCCAGAGCGGGCGCCCCGAATGCTGCGACTCGTCCAATGACTGTGGCGGAAAGGATCTGAATCGAACAGTCGAAGACCCCCCGGAAACCCTCACAGCAAATGCGGCACCAATCCCCTGAGCCTCGCAATTGCCGCGTTCAAAGTTTCCAATATCCGCTGCTTCTCTTCCAGAACTCGAATGAGTTCTTTCAGCCCAAGCAGCCCGTCGGTTGAGGAATCCTGCCCCCGGAACTCCACTGCCGGCGCTACTACCAGCTTTCCATCTTGCGCCCGCCAGCCCTCAATCCCTCCGCTCTGCGCCAGTGCCTGGTAGGCGTTCAAGGATTGATTCAGCTTGTCGTTAATGTTGTTGAGGTCGACCTTCAGCTGACTGACCTCTTCGGCAGCTCCCCCAATCTGCTGGAGCTTGTCGCGATCGCTCATTCACTACGCCTCCATCGGCATTGTATCCCGCGATTGCTGATTTCGCGCCCACGTTCGCGCTAAGCGCCTGCCGCTTTTGACGTAGCGCCGGCATCCTGCCGCCAGTCGCGCGCTCTGCTAAAATCGACTCAACAAAGCAAAGGCTGGCAACGTAGCGTTCACCCTCCCTGCTGGTGTCCGACGTCGCTCTCCACTGGTTTCGAACTGCGAACTTGCCGGCTCATAAAGAGAAGCCCTGCTTCGGCTTGGGCATCAGAACATGTAGCGACACGAACATCCTCTTGATCCATCCGGCATGTGCTGTAGCGGCATGCGCGGATTGTCGATTGAGCTAATAGACGTTCTTATAACCAGTTGAGGAAACAAGTGGCTATACACGAAATTCATCCCGTACTCGAGTTTCCGAAGAACCCCGAAATGGATCGTGAAGAAGAAGTTGCCGAATGGCTCGACGCCTTCGATGAGGTCCTCGACCAGGACGGCGCCCATCGCGGCTGCGATCTGCTCACCGCGCTGATGAATCGCGCCCGCGAGTCCGGCGTCAAGGTCCCGGTTCAGCTGAACACGCCTTACGTCAACACCATTCCGGTTGAAGAAGAAGTTCCCTATCCCGGCGATCGTCATCTGGAGCGCCGCATCAAGAGCCTGATCCGCTGGAACGCGATGGCCATGGTGCATCGCCAGAACAAGAAAGATCCCGGCATCGGCGGCCACATCTCGACCTATTCCTCGCTGGCGACGCTGCTGGAAGTCGGCTTCAATCATTTCTTCCACGCGCGTTACGGCGATGAGGCCGGCGACTTCATTTATTTCCAGGGACACTCGTCGCCCGGCGTCTACGCACGCGCCTATCTCGAGGGCCGCCTCAGCGAAGAACAAGTGCTGAACTTCCGCCACGAACTGCGCGGCGCTCCCGGATTGCCGTCCTATCCGCATCCCTGGCTGCTGCCGGACTTCTGGCGCTTCCCGACCGTGTCGATGGGCCTCGGCCCGCTCAACGCGATCTATCAGGCGCGCTTCATGCGCTACCTGGAAAATCGCGGCATCATTCCCGCGACGCCGCGCAAAGTCTGGGCCTTCGTCGGGGATGGCGAAACCGACGAGCCCGAGTCCATGGGTTCGCTCACCCTCGCCTCGCGCGAGAAGCTCGACAACCTGATCTTCGTGATCAACTGCAACCTCCAGCGTCTCGATGGCCCGGTGCGCGGCAACGGCAAGATCATCAACGAACTCGAAGCCGCTTTCCGCGGCGCCGGATGGAACGTCATCAAGCTGGTCTGGGGCGGCGATTGGGACAAGCTCTTCGCTCGCGACAAGAACGGCATTCTGCTGAAGCGCATGGAAGAAGTCGTCGACGGCGAATATCAGAGCTACAAGGCCAAAGGCGGCGAGTACATTCGCCGCGAATTCTTTGGCAAATATCCCGAACTGCTGGAGATGGTCTCCGACATGAGCGACGACGAACTGCATCGCCTCTCGCGCGGCGGCCATGATCCGCAGAAGGTTTACAACGCCTACAAGCGCGCAATGGAGCACGGCGGCGCTCCCACCGTCATCCTTGCGCATACGGTGAAGGGCTACGGTCTCGGCTCTGCGGAAGCCCGCAACGCCACGCACCAGGAGAAGAAACTCGCCGATAAGGCGCTGACCGCGTTTCGCTCGCGCTTCGAAATTCCCGATTCCCGAAGACGCCGCGCGCGACGGCTCGCTCTATCGCCCGCCGGATGACAGCCCCGAGATCGCCTACATGCGCCAGCGCCGCGAAGAACTTGGCGGCTTCATGCCCAAGCGCATTCGCCTGGCAGCGCCCATCGCAGCGCCAGGGCTCGATCATTTCGCCGAATCATTGGCCGGGTCGAAGGACCGTGGCGTATCGACGACTATGGGCTTCGTCAGCATGCTGCGTCAGCTGCTCAAGAATCCCGAGATCGGCAAGTTCATCGTGCCTATCATCCCCGACGAGGGCCGCACCTTCGGCATGGAATCGATCATCCGCCAGGTCGGCATCTACGCCAGCCAGGGCCAGCTCTACAAGCCGCACGATCAGGACATGCTGCTCTACTACCGCGAGGAGAAGAACGGCCAGATTCTGGAAGAAGGAATCACCGAAGCCGGCTCGATGGCTTCGATGACAGCGGCCGGTACCGCGTACTTCAACCACAAAGTCCCGATGATTCCCTTCTTCACTTACTATTCGATGTTCGGCTTCCAGCGCATCGGCGACATGGTGTGGGCGTTCGCCGACTCGCGCGGCAAAGGCTTCCTGATGGGCGGCACCGCCGGGCGCACTACTCTCGCCGGCGAAGGCTTGCAGCATCAGGATGGTCACAGCCTCGTGCTCTCCAGCACCGTTCCCACCTGCCACAGCTACGATCCCGCGTACGTCTACGAGGTCGCGGTCATTGTGCAGGACGGCATCCGCCGCATGTATCAGGAAGGCGAAGATCGCTTCTACTACATCACGCTCTACAACGAAGACTACGCAATGCCGGAGATGCCCAAGGGTGCCGAGGATGGCATCCTGCGCGGCATCTACAAGTATCAGCCCACCGTGATCGGCCAGGCTGCAGTTCAGCTCTTCGGCAGCGGTCCGATCTTGAACGAAGCGCTGCGCGCGCAGAAGCTGCTGGAGGAAAAGTACAGCGTCGCTGCCGATGTCTGGAGCGTTACCAGCTACAACGAGTTGCGTCGCGACGCGCTCGCCATCGAGCGCTGGAACCGTCTGCATCCCGCCGAACCGCAGCAACAGCCGTATATCCTCAAAGCACTCGCAGGTGCTGAAGGTCCCATAATCGCCGCTACCGATTACATGAAGGCGGTGCCCGATCAGCTGGCGCCGTGGCTAACTAACCGGTTAGTTAGTTTGGGAACCGACGGCTTCGGCCGCAGCGACAACCGCGAGCATCTCCGCCGCCACTTCGAGGTCAACGCCGAATCGATCGCCGCTGCGGCGTTATCGCGACTCGCCCGCGAAGGCAAATTCGACGCCCACCGCGCCCAGCAGGCCTTCCTGGAACTCGGCGTCGACACGGAAAAGATCGACCCCGCCCTCGCGTAGTTTGTTTTTTGTTGTGTCATCCTGAGCGAAGCGTCCGCTCGCACTTCCGTTCCGCATCTTTTGCGGAACGGGCGGACGCGCAGTCGAAGGACCTGCTGTTCGCGGGTGCCCCATGTCTCGCGCTTTCGAGACATGGGCGGGTGCGCGTTTCTGACAACCGACAACTGACAACTGTCCCCAATCCATATATCGTTGAACTAGCCCTGTACAAGGTTCGTGGACCGACTGGATGAGGTTTCCGCTCGCCGACAAACATCTGTCTCTCTGGCTCAGGCTGACCGCGCCGGCGCTCGTCCTCGTCGCCCTGATCGCCCACTTCGCCATCATCCACGGCCAGAACGCCGATCAACTCACCGTCTACTCCCCGCAGACGAATTACTCGGTCCCGCTCCTTGACGTGAAGGGACAACCCTACGTCGGCCTAGTCGATCTATTCGAGCCCCTCGGCGATATCGAGGCTAAGCCCGACGGCAAGAAGTACAAGCTCCGCTTCACGCCCGCCGGCGGCCACGCGGTCGAAGCGCAGTTCAACGAAGGCAAGGACAAGGGCAAAATTCTGGGCGGCAACTACAAGCTCCCCGCTGAATTCGTCCTGCAGAGCGGCCGTGGCTATGTGCCCATGAGCTCGGCCGCGGAAATCCTCGGCAAGCTGCTCGCCAAGCCAGTTCAGCTCCATCCCTCGGCGCGCCGCATGTTCATTGGCGATGTCGCCATTCGCTATTCGCTCGATCTGGACAAGAGCACGCCACCCAAGCTCACCATCAGCTTCCCCGCCGCGGTGAATCCTTCGATTGCGACCGAGCCCGGCCGCGTGCGCTTCACCTTCAAGCACGAGCCCGTGGTCTCCAACGGCCAGGACAGCGTCAACTTCGACAACCCGGTAATCACCGGCGCGGTCTTTGCCGAGCGCGATGGCTTGGCCGAACTCGACGTCACCGCGACCGCTCCGCTCATCGCCAATTTCGCCGACGGCGGCAAAACCATCATCGTCTCCGCAGTCCCTCCGCCTCCCGCCGTAGCCACAGTTCCCGCGCCGCAGCTGCAGGTCCCGGCGCAGATCATGACGCCGCAGCCCAAGGCGCCTGTGGGTCCAAGATTTCTGGTGCTGATCGATCCCGCGCACGGAGGCACCGACAGCGGCGCGTCCATCACTCCAACGCTGGTTGAGAAAGATGTCGTCCTCGCGCTGGCGCGGCGTGTACAACGCGACCTGCAGGCTCAACACATCGCCGCCGGAATGCTGCGCAACTCTGACATCGCAATCCCACTCGATCAGCGCGCCACGTCGGTCAATGCCGCGCGTCCCGCGCTGTATATCTGCTTGCACGCTGCCAACACAGGACGCGGCGTCCACGTCTTTACCTCAATGTTGCCGCCCACCAACCAAACCCCCGGCAACTTCCTGCCCTGGGATACGGCACAGGCGGCGTACCTCGAACTCAGCGGCGTCGCGGCGGGATCGGTCGCCGCCGAGCTTGACTCGCGCAAGCTGCCCAACACCACGCTGGTAGCGCCGTTGCGGCCGATGAACAACATCGCCGCGCCTGCCATCGCCATCGAGATCGCGCCTCCCGACGACGACGTCGACAACATCAATAGCGCAGATTATCAGGAGCAGGTCGCGCAATCCATCGCCGCCGGCATCGCCGCCGTACGCTCCAAGCTGCCGGAGACGAGGCCATGAACTTGATCGAACAGCCGCCTCCGGGGAAGCATGGCGTCGGTAAGATTCCCCGCTACCTCGTCATCATGTTTGCCGCACTGGCGGTCGCAGCCATTGTCCTCGGCCTCTACGCGCTCCATTTGAAGCGAAGAGTCGCCCGCGAAGCACAGGCCGCCGCCGAGCAACAGCTGGCAGTTGGACCTCCCGGTGTCGGCCCTCCCGAACCGGTCACGCTCTACGTTGCCAACGACAGCGACGGCACCATGCGCAAAACGCAAATCACCATCGCCCTGCCGGCCGAGCGCAGCGAGCGTGCCCGCGCGGTTCTGCAAGCGCTGCTGGCGCAATATCTGAAGACTCCCTCGACGCATCCCGTCGGCACCGGCTCCGACGTGCGCCAGGTATACCTCATGGGCGATGACACGGCGATCGTCGACACAAGCTCTGCGTTCGCCGACGCGCATCCCTCCGGGGTGCTGGCCGAAGAACTGACGGTCGCATCTGTGGTCATGACGCTGAACGCCAACGACAGCAAGATCGCGAAGGTAAAAATTCTGGTGAATGGCCAGGAGCGCGACACCCTCGCGGGCCACGCCGATCTGCGAAGATTCTACGAGGCCAGCAACATCGGCCAGGTTGTGAAGGATATGCAATGACGCGAGTCTCTAAAGAAGACCGCCCGAATAAGCTGTTCGCCCGCATTGCCAAAGAACGTCAGCCGGCGTCCCCAGCGAGCGCTGCGCTTGTTGGTGTGGTGGATACGCAGTGACCTTACCGCGCATAGGCGTTTTCGATTCCGGCGTCGGCGGCCTCACCGTGCTGAAGGCCATGGCCGCACAACTGCCCGCGCACTATCTCTACTTCGGCGACACCGCGCGCTTGCCCTACGGCACCAAGTCGGCGGAGACCGTCGCGCGTTATGCGATCGGTGCCACGCGTTTTCTCGAGGCGCAGAATATTGATCTGCTCGTCATCGCCTGCAACACCGCTACCGCGCTGGCGCTGCCGCAGATCAAGGCCGCCGCGCATGTGCCGGTAGTCGGCGTCGTCGAGCCGGGCGCAGCCATGGCAGCCGAAGTCAGCAAGCAACGTTCTGCCATCGTCATCGCAACCGAAGCGACCGTCAGCAGCCACGCCTATCGCGACGCCCTGCAACGCCACGGTCTCGACGCATTGGAGAAAGCCTGTCCGCTATTCGTCCCCTTAGTCGAAGAGGGCTGGATCGAGCATCCCGTTACCGAGCAGGTCGCCCGAATCTATCTCGACGAAGCGCACGCCCAAGTTCCCAACGGCGCCGACGTTCTCGTGCTGGCCTGCACCCACTACCCGCTCATCGCACCGCTGCTGCGCCGTATTGTTCCACCCGAAATGCAAATCGTAGATTCGGCCGAATCCACCGCGCGCGTGGTGAAGCAGATGATCGAAGAAAATTTGAACTGTCATCCTGAGCGGAGTCAAAAGACCCCTATCATAGAAGGCACGCCGTCCGCCCACCGCACCTTCCGCTTCTACGTCACCGACTCGGTCGACAAGTTCAAGCGCCTGGCCACTCGCTTCCTCGGCCGCCAGGTAGATAATGTCGAACATGTAGACTTGGGGGGATGAGATGAAATCGTTCTTGTTCAACCTCGCGCTGGTGGTAGTAATAGCAGGATGGTGTTCGGGCCAGACCCTGACTTTTAAAGAATCCTTTCCGAATTACCAACACGACGGCACGGTGGCAGGGTTAGCCAGAGCTGAGCTCCAGAATTCTCCTTTCGTGATCTTTGATACCGACGGTAAGCCCGAACTCACCGGAACACTGCAGAATGGCAACTTCGAACGCGTGCACGGGGAGTATCACGCAGGCGAAAGGGTGCACATGGAAGGGGTGTATGAGATCTCTTCTTCCGAGCCCGAGGCACCCGTGGCTCTGTTGGCGCTAACCTACCTGAGCTGGGCGGGGAGCAGCAGTGAGGAAGGCATTGTGCAGGTCATGCAGCTTCAGAATAGTCATCCTGTTGTGCTGCAGCAGATCGCATATAACAGGCGCGGCTCCAGCGACGCCGGATACGCGTTCAATTCGCGGACTGGCATCTTGACCATCAAGGGCGTTCACGGCTGGGAGCATTGCTGTCCCACCACTCTCGACATTGGCACCTATAAATGGAACGGCTCGCGATTTCTGCTGGTCGACGCGTCGTCCGCGCCGCTTCATAACTGACAACCGGCAACTGTCTTATGATCTTCCGCTCCGACAATCGCTCGCCTGACCAGATGCGGCCGGTGAACATCCTGCCCGACTTCATCTCCACCGCCGAAGGCTCATGCCTCATCGAGCTGGGCAACACCCGCGTCATCTGCACCGCAACCATCGAAGACACCGTGCCGTCGTTCCTGCGCAACAGCGGCAAAGGCTGGGTCACCAGCGAGTACGGCATGCTGCCGCGCTCCACGCTCACTCGCACGCCACGCGAAGTCACCAAAGGCCGCGCTGGTGGCCGCACTCACGAGATCCAGCGGCTCATCGGCCGCTCGCTGCGCGCGGTCACCGACATGGAGAAGCTGGGCGAGCGCACCATCTTCCTCGACTGCGACGTCATCCAGGCCGACGGCGGCACGCGCACCGCGTCCATCACCGGCGCCTTCGTCGCCATGGGCCTGGCTATGCGCCGCATGGTCGAGGCGGGCTCGATGACCGTCGCGCCCATCCGCGATTACGTCGCCGCCACCAGCATCGGCATCGTCGATGGCGAAATCATGCTCGACCTCTGCTACGAAGAAGACGCGCGCGCCGAAGTCGACATGAACGTCGTCGCCACCGGCAGCAAGAAGCTGATCGAAGTCCAGGCCACCGCCGAGCGCCGCCCCTTCGACGACGCGCAACTGGCCAGGATGATGGCCCTCGCGCGCCAGGGCATCGAATCGCTAGTTTTGAAGCAGCAGGCGGTGCTTAGCGGATTGCCGTTGAGACAATAAATCCGTTATCAGCTCTCAGCCGTCAGTTCTCAGCTGTTATCTTTCGATTTGTGGAATGTGTGGGGTGGGCTCGTCGACTTTCATGGAACAGAACGCCGCTGTGCGAATCCTGGGTAAAGTGCGAACAAGCAAAAACCGAGCGCCGGCAGGCGCGGAGTCAAGATAGCCCAGGACGGAGCGAAGCGCAGTCCTGGGTAGGGTTGGATTTGCGCCTGAGTCCCGTAGGGACGGCAGGCCTTGTTCCCATTGCAGAGTTACATTGGTATGAAGCTCATGGCCTCGGCAAGAAAGAATTCAAAATCAAACGGCTCCTCGCATCGAAAGCCTAGCCGCGGGACGTTCGTGCTTTGTCTGCACAATAAGGGCTATCCGGCGTCTCTCGAGCCGCGAAAACTATATTCGGTCATCCCCGATCCGGCAGCGACGAAGCACAAATTGCTTCGAGTAATTGACGAGTCTGGCGAAGACTATCTCTATCCCGCAGACTACTTTGTCGCACTGCGCCTGCCCACGAACGTCAAGGCGGCCTTGTCCAACGCGTCGTAAGCTAGCCGACTCGGATACAGCATTTGCGGTGGGGAGAAATGCGCAGGCTTATAGGTATTACCGCACTCGTTTTCACACTCGTACTGGCGGTGGCTGGACAAGAAGCCTCATCGGCACCCAAGACTGAAGTTCCGTCAAAGAACAACGACGCCCCTCCTGCCAACATAGTTACTCCGCTGGAAGTACTGTCCGACACCCAGGGCGTGGATTTACAGCCTTACCTAAGAAACGTTCTCACAAAGATCCGCAAGAACTGGTACAACCTCCTCCCGCCCGAAGCGCGCAAGCCAGACTTAAAGCAAGGGAAGGTCTCAATCGAGTTTGTGATTCTTCCGAAAGGAACGATCGCGGCGATGAAGATAACCAAGCCCTCCGGAAACATTGCCCTCGATCGCGCAGCGTGGGGCGGCATCGTCGCAAGCGTGCCATTTGCTCCATTGCCTGAGGAGTTTCGCGGCCCGTACCTGGCCTTGCGCTTTCACTTTGATTACAACCCGTCATCCCAAGCAACCCACTGATCCCCTCGCGCCCTTCTCGCGATTCGTTTAGAATCTCCTGTCCTGCACTTCTCGCGGCCCAGCCGACTGCAGAACTGCACTACAATCCTTTCTAGCGAATCGGGCGATCTGCCCGCGGAGGTTCTATCGTGAAACTGACTCCTGGAAAACTTGCGGGCATCAAGGCTGTTTCGAACGATCGCGGCGTCATCGCTGCCGCCGCCATGGACCAGCGCGGCTCGCTGAAGAAAGCTCTCGGCGCCAACGCCGGCGACAAGGAACTGGAAGAATTCAAAATTCTGGTGAGCGAAGTCCTCACCCAGCATGCCAGCGCCATCCTGCTCGATCCTCAGTGGGGACTGCCGGCCGCGAAGCGTCGCGCCAAAGGCTCCGGCTTGTTGCTCGCTTACGAGAAGACCGGCTACGACAAGCAGACGCCCGGCCGCCTGCCCGACCTGCTCGACGACTGGTCGTCCAAGCGCCTGAAGGAAGCCGGCGCCGACTGCGTCAAGATCCTGCTCTACTACTCGCCTTACGACGACCAGAAGATCAACGAGCTGAAGCATGCCTGGGTCGAGCGCATCGGCGACGAGTGCGTCGGCAACGACATCCCGTTCTTCCTCGAGATCGTCGGCTACAAAGAGGGCATGGACGAAAAGAGCGCCGACTACGCCAAGATCAAGCCCGAAGTCGTGACCAAATACATGCAGGAGTTCACCAAGCCGCGCTACAACGTCGACGTGCTCAAGCTCGAGATCCCCATCAACATGCAGTACGTCGAAGGCGCGCGATCGTTCAAAGGGACGAAGGTCTATAGCAAGAAGGAAGCGCTCGATCACTTCCGCGCGACCGCGACGGCCACCAACAAGCCGTTCATCTACCTCTCGGCCGGCGTCAGCAATCCCGAGTTCATCGAGGATCTGGAGTATGCCGCCGAGTCCGGCGTGAAGTTCAACGGCGTGCTCTGCGGACGCGCCACATGGAAGGACGGCATCCCGATCTACGCGCAGCAGGGCGGCAAAGCCTTCGAGGCATGGCTGAAGGACGAAGGCGTGAAGAACATCAGCAACGTGAACAACGCGCTGAAGGCCGCCACGCCGTGGTACAGCATCTACGAGGTCGCCGAACCAGCGACCGCGCGATAACTCGTAGCGCCGGCCTCCCGGCCGGCTGTCGTGGCGGCATCCCGCCGCCACTCGAAGGTAGTGCGAAGGTCACATCCGTATCGCGAATGACAGCGATCGAGTGCGGACCTTCAGGTCCGCGTTTCACGTTATGATACGGCTTCAGCCGGCGACACCCATGGCGCGCGAAGGTTGTCCGCGCGTCGGTTGTTTAGGAAGCAACTGTCCTATCGAGAAGTTGTCATCACGAGCGAAGCGAGGGATCTGCTTTTCGTCTCGAACAACCTGATTCTTCGAGTTCCGCGCAAACAGCAGATCCCTCGCTTCGCTCGTGATGACAATTTGTTGGTGTGACTTCCCTAGCGAAACCGAAGAGTCAAGAGCGAACCGCGGCTACTCATACACCGTGCACCCGCACCCCGGCGACGGCACGTGTACCTTCAGAAAATCTGCGACCCGCTGATACGCGTCGATCTGGTTCTCCACCCGCGCGAATCCGTGCCCTTCGTCTTTATAGATCTTCAACTGCGCCGTCCCGCCGTGCTTCTTCACCGCGTCGGCCACCTGCTGCGCCTCTTCCGCCGGGCAGCGCGGATCGTTGCCGCCCGCCAGCAGCAGCAGCGGCGCCTTGATCTGATCCACAAAGTTGATCGGCGACCTCTCCTCATAAAGCGCCTTGTTCTTCACCGGATCGCCCATGGTCGCCAGATCGTACTCGCGCAGGTGCGGATCCTCGTTCTCGATTTCTGTGAACCAGTTCACGAACGGTACGATCGGCACCGCTGCCGCCCACATCTCCGGAGCCTTCGTGACCGCCATCATGCTTAGATACCCGCCGTAGCTCCCACCCATCACGACGAGCTTCTTGGGATCGACAAACGCGCTCTTCTTGATCCACTCCGCCGCGTCGAGCACGTCATTCAACTCCTGCCCGCCGGCATCGCCCATGTTGGCGTCGGTGAACTGCTTGCCGTATCCCGTCGATCCGCGATAATTCGGCGCGATCACCAAATAACCCTGGTTCACGATGTACTGGATGAAGCGGTTGAATGAGTCAACCGACTGCGCCGCCGGCCCACCGTGTATGTAGACAATCGCAGGAAATTTCCCGTTGGGCTGAATGTTGTTGGGCACATACGCGAGGGCCGAGATAGTCCACTTGCCGTCGCGGCTGGGATAGTGCACCAGATACGGCTGCACCATGTCCGCGCCACGCAGCCCGCCCACCAGCGCGTGCGTGATCTGCTGCGACTGCTTCGCGGCAATGTCATATACCCAGAGATCGTTCGGAGCGTTGGCGCCGTTGTGGTAGTACAGCAAGCGCGAACCGTCGCGCGTATACGCCACAGGATCGCCGCCCAACTCGTTAATGCCGCGCCCCAGCGGCAGCGCCTCGGTATGTTTGCCCGCGATGTCATAGCAATAAATGTTCGTCGTGCCGTCGACATTCGCAGTCCAGGTGAGCGACTTGCCATCCGGCGAAAACGAGCGCGCACTCAACTCCCATTTCTCGTCGGTCAGCCACTCAATCTTTTTCGTCGCAATATCGACGACTCCCACATTGTCGTACCCATTGTGCGCGTCCGATGTAATCAGCACCGTCTTCCCGTCGGGCGAGATGTCGGCGGCGATGTAATTGTTCTGTCCCTGATGCGCTGTGAGATTTGTGCTCATACCGCTAGCGAGAGCGACAACAAACACATTGGCATCTTTCCCAGTCGCATGCCACTGCGTATAGACGATGAACTTGCCATCGCGCGAAAAGATGGGATGGCGATTGCTCAGCTCTTTCGGCGTGTTCTTCGTCAGATGGCGAACGTGCCGCGTCGCAACATCGATTAGCTCAATCTCATAGCTCGACCCTGTTTTTGGCTTCGTTGCATAGGCCAGTTGCTTCCCGTCAGGCGACCATGCCGCGTCGACTTCCGCCGAATCGGGCGACGTCGTCAGATTCGTCACATCACCGGTCTCGGGCGAAGCCAGAAATATGTCCCACTGCTCGTCGCCATCATGGTCGGACACGTAGGCGATCCACGTCCCGTCCGGAGACCACACCGGCGCCGCCTGCCGCTGATCGCTGATGGTCAGCTGCGTCGGCCAACCGCCGCTCGCCGGCACAACCCAGAGGTTATTCCGCCCGCTGATGTTCGAGATAAACGCGACCTGCTTGCCATCCGGCGACCACGTCGAGCCGCCAATCTGCCGCGTCATGTAGAGCTTCTCGATGGAGAAGTTCTGCATGTCGGGAACATTCTTGCTTTCGAGCTTCTTGGGATCGGTGATTGCTTGCGGCGAGGCAAGCGGCTGCTGAGCAACTGCAGAAAGTGTCATAAGGGTAATGATCGCTGCAATGACGAGTTTCAAAGTCTGAGCTTTCATCTTAGTGTGTGACTATTCTACACATCATGAAGTGTGCTATATTACACATGCTAATCGTGCCCACCAACCTTGCCATCGACGACAGCCTGATCGAGGAGGCCAGACGCATCGGCGGCCACGTGACCAAGAAAGATGCGGTTACCGCCGCCTTGGATGAGTATATCCGCCGGCGAAAACAGATCGAAATCCTCAAGCTGTTCGGAACGGTCGAGTATTCCCGGGACTATAGCCACAAAGCGAATCGCCGCCGTGACCGCATCGTGCACCAGCGATGAAGGTCCTGGTGGACACATCGGTATGGTCACTTGCTTTGCGACGTAAGGCTGCTGCGAAGCTGAGCGCCGAGGAGCGGCGACTGGCAACCTTGCTCTCTGAGGCGATTGCCGATGGCCGAGTCGTCGTCATCGGTCCGATACGCCAGGAACTGTTATCCGGAATTAAGGATCAAACGCAGTTCGAGAAGCTTCGAGCTGCGCTCCAGGCCTTTCGCGACGAGCCCCTCGACAGCGCCGACTACGAAGAAGCCGCTCGCCTGTACAACGTTTGCCGCGGCCGCGGAGTGGAGTGTGGGCCGGTCGACATGCTTATCTGCGCAGTCGCTGTCCGTGGAAAATGGCGCGTGCTGGCTAACGACGCGGGCTTGAACAAGTGCCTTGAAATCGCTTCCTTATAACTGTAGGGTCTACAAACCCGCAGCCCTCGAAGCAGCCTTCGACTCCGTAACCGCTCCGATCTGCGGCATCATCGCAGCCGCCCACCTGGCCACGACCTTGTCACCGGCACGACTGGGCAGGATCGCGCCGAACGATAGCGGTCTGAAGGGCCGAGGATCTCAGGTCTTCGGGTCGATGCACCATATGATTTCTCGTATCGAGCTCGCGAAGTTATTTAGGTTTCTCATAGACGAGCGGCCGCTGCTGTCGATAATCTGCAAACCATGTCTGCTACTCCGAATTCAGATCACGTAACTTCGTTGCACCGGGCTGTAAGCTCAAACCTCGTTTCCCCCGCCTGGTAATTTTGCTGGAAATTCATACGTTCTAAGCGCCCTCTGGAAAGCCGGATGCGTTATCTGCACCCATACCAATGCATTGCGGCATTGGTTCGTAAGAACGACGCAACTCAACCCCGACTAACCGAACTTCATGCGAAAGGATGTTATGAAGCAAAGACAGCTTTGGATGATTATTGGTGTCGTGCTATTAACAATCGGCTTCGCCAGCGCGCAGCGGTACACCACGATCGACGCGCCCGGAGCGGGCACTGGCGCAGGACAGGGAACTTTTCCGCAGAACATCACCGATTCGGGTTTGGTCTTCGGGTATTACGCCGACTCGAACAGTGTCGCTCACGGTTTCCTGCGCAGCTGGGAAGGACACTACACCACGTTTGACGTGTCCGGCGCAGGCACTGGAGCAGGCCAGGGCACATTTCCTTACAGCATCAATCCTGCCGTGACGATAACCGGACAGTACATTGACTCCAACAACGTAATTCACGGCTTTATCCGTGCGGCAGACGGCAAAGTCACGAAGTTCGATGCTCCGGGCGCGGGCAATGGCGCCGGCGAGGGCACGCTCTCCTACAACATCAATCCATCGGGAGAGGTTGCCGGCTACTACTGGGACGCGGCGGATGTGGCTCACGTCTTTCTGCGTTACCGGGATGGATCTTTCCTGACCTATGAAGGTCCGGGTGCGGGCACAGGCGCGGGCCAGGGCACGGGTACGTCCGCGGGGATTGGACTGAATCCGGAGGGGGCGGTGGCTGGCGCGATTATCGACGGCAACAACGTGCTGCACGGTTACTTTCGTAAGCCTGATGGTACGTTCGTCGTCATTGATGCTCCCGGCGCAGGGACCGGTCCCGGCCAGGGCACCGATACCGACGGCGTAGGCGCTGACTATTTTGTTTCAGGACTCGAAGTGGATTCCAATGGCGTCTTCCACGGTTGGGTTCGGCACGCCGACGGCACGCTCACCGAGTTCAATGTCCCGGGCGCAGGTACGGGAGCCGGCCAAGGCACCCTGCCTGAGGTCTTCAACTCCTTAGACGTCGTCGGGGGTCCGTACATCGACTCGAACAATGTTTACCACGGATTCATCCGGTATCCCGATGGGGCGATCACTGCATTCAACGCTCCGGGCGCGGGTACCGGCGCTGGGCAGGGCACTTTCGCGGACTGTCTCAACGATGAGGGAGTCATCGGCGGAATGTATTTCGACGCGCACAACGCGGTTCACGGCTTCGTGCGTACACCATGGTAAACCAGCCCCCAAGGCACTCGAAGCCAGAGAGCTCGCAGCGGTGCGAGCTCTTTTCCTTGGCGAGTGGCGCGGGGTTCGACACCCGCGCCCTCCTTCTGGAAAGTCAATCAGCCGGGAAGTTCCCGGTTCCCATCCAGAACTCCGCCAGCGAGCGCAGGTTCTTTTTGTAGGTGCGGGTAACGGTGTACTGTTTTCCGCTCTTCAGGCAGAGCTGGTATTCTCCCGTGACGCAAGGGCGGATTTCCTGAACGAAGGAGGCATTCACCAGCACCGAGCGATGAATGCGAACGAATCCATACGGCTTCAGCTTCTCGGCGATAACTGAAATCGATTCTCGCAGAAGATACGAACCTGCTTCGCGCTGCAGCAGCACGTAGTTGCCTTCGGCCTGCACCACCACCAGATCTCCAGGATCGAGGAAGAGGATTCTTCCGTTGCTCTTGATGGCGATTCTGGAGGCTGCGGGTTGCCGAACGGCGCCCAGGTAAGGCATCAACTCGAGCAGCTGAGCGGCGCGCTCACTTGCATTCCTTCGGGAGGCAAACTCCAAGGCCTGATTCACCCGCTCGTTGGAAAAAGGTTTGAGAATGTAATCGACAGCATGTTTCTCGAATGCAGCCACCGCATGCTGGGCATGTGCGGTGACCATGACGACCGATGGCAAAGGTCGGCCCTGCCGCTGGAGCTCGCCGAGCAAGTCAAGCCCCGACAGCTCCGGCATGCTGATATCGAGCAGCATCACGTCGTAATTGGCTTTCGCTAGATGCTGCTGCGCCTCGAAGGCATCGGCAGCGGCGGCGAAGCGTTCTACATCAGGGCGCGCGGTCAGAATCTGCGCCAGCGCAGTCCGCGCTAGTGGCTCGTCATCGACGATGAGAACGCGCATGGCTAGTCCCTTCCCTCGAGGACAGGTTGATGCGGCTGGCCTGCACAATGGCAGGAGGAGACTGCAGCGCGGGAAGACTCAAAATGACCGCCGCGGTGCGATCCTGGCCGAACGTCAGGCGCAGATCTGCATCGCCGGAATAGAGAAACCGCAGGCGCGCCTCAACATTGCGCAGGCCCACGCCAGTGCTATTCGACTTCACCACGCTCAGACCGGTGCTGTTACTCACTCGTACATGGAACTTTCCGTCGCCGTTGGTCGTCGCTAGTTCAATCCATCCTTGCGCGCGCGAGGCAGCGATGCCATGGCGAATCGCATTCTCGACCAGCGGCTGAAGAATCATCTGTGGGACGAGCATGTGGGCGGTTTCGGGAGCGATCGACCACTGGACATTCAGCCGGGGGCCAAAGCGCATCTTTTCCAGATCCAGATATTCCCGAACGAACTTCAATTCCTCTTCGAGCGGAATCAAATCCGCGCTGTCGCGGTCGAGTGCAGCTCGCAGCAGTCCGGAAAGCTTGAGGATCATGGCCTTCGCGCATGGCGCATCGCTATCAATGAGTGTGGCAATTCCGTGCAGGGTATTAAAAAGGAAATGAGGATGCAGCTGCATCTTGAGCGCCTGCAGCTCACTGGCAAGCAGCGCCTGCTGATACTCGTATCGTTCGGCCTCTTGCCGGCGCACACGCTTCAGGTACTCATAGGCGTGCGCGGCCACGATGATGGCGATGTAAACGAAAAGCTCGTCGGCAAAGCTGCTGCGAACAATCTGCAGCAAGGAGGGCAGCGTCCGTGGCATGGTTTGCCGCAGGACATCATCGTAGGGAGGGTTCAGCAGCAGGATGAGCCCCGAGTAGACGACGACGAATGGCGCAGCCCCCAAACTCCATAGCAGAAGATAGCGGGCCTGATGACGCGCGTAGCCGAGATATTTTCCGACCAGATAAAAAATCGGCGGTGTCCACAGTGCAAACACAAACGCATGCGCGCCTGCCTGGAGCAGCAGGTTGCGGAGGGAAGGCCCCAGATGATGTCGATCGAGCGGCAGGTATTGCAGGCCCATCAGCAGGGCGAGGGGATACCAGAATCCAATGGACATCAAGTAGGCCCGTGCCATTACGCGAAGGCGCAACGGTTGCATTCCGCAATTCTAACGCCGCAGCACGGGCGGGTTCGCGACAAAGCTAAGCCCCGGAAAGATTGTGCACTGCGGCCGGAGGCGTCTGAGACCTGGCCGATAGCGGAATTCGTCCATGCGAGAACGCTGCCATAGCAAACATCATGTCACCTGAAACCGGATGGCGGTCTCGATCTGCTTCTCTCTACCCCAGCCGACCGTGTGCTTCATCGGCGAATCATTAGTGCCTTGGAACGCCGATCCACGCAATCTCCGCCGACCTCGCTGCACGATAACTTCCGAGTTGCGACGATCCGCTCAGGATGCTCAGATCGTGGCCGGTTTGGCGCATTGGGCGTTACACGACCGGATGAAAGGAAAGCGTCCGTAAACACTGGGCGACATATCGGTACTGATCCGGGCTCGGTGAGCGCATTGGCGATTATGCACTCAGCGAGATCCGCCGATTCAGATCGCCGAGAAGCCGCCGTCGACCGACAACTCCACCGGAGTTGGTTGATAAAAACGACGTGAGAAATGACTTGCTCCCCGTGGTGTTGTGGACCGACGGCAGGCGCCTCCTGTATTTACGGTTCAGAAGGCGTTGTCGCTGTTCAACCTATTCGTAGACTCTACGAGTTTCGTGTGGTATCGGTGTTGATGGGTCAGTATCTGGGGCTCGCGGCCACATCGGAGGCCCGCGCCAGGGCTTGGGTATCGATATACTCCCGGATCTTCGTCACCTTGCCATTTCGAACGGTGATGGCGAAGACCCAATCGTCCTTGAACGTCTTATTCGTGGCTTTGATTTTCCCCGCAGCGACGCCGACGACCAGAACCCGGTCTCCCTGCGCTATGAACTCGGGGGGCTCTGGGTACGAAGTTTCCACCTTTTCGTTAGCCTTCTGAAGTAAATTCTCCAATCCCGCGTGTCCACGATGCGTGCCGGCCAGCGGCCAGTCTTCGCCCGGAACGATCCACTCAATATCTTCGGCAGACAACGCCAGCAAGCCTTGCTTATCGCGGCGGCCGAGTGCCGCAAGAAAATTCTTCACAATCTGGACATTCTTTTCGATGCTCATCGAATCTCTCCCTTTCCGTTACATCAAGTGTGTGTCCGATCCAATCGGACGTTTCGGGACCATCCGTCTCGAGCCAAATCACACGGTCGTAGATCGATTACTGCTCCTTCTTGAACAAATCCTGGAAGATGAGCCGACCCCAAGTTTTGCCCCGTGCGTGCACCAGCGCGCCACCCTCGTTGAACTTTCCTAGCTTGACGGGTGCGAACCCAAGTTTTTTGGCCAAATCCGCCACGGGAGCGATCGCGTCTTCGTCGTCGTTCGACAGAAAGACGACCCGGTGGCCCCCCTCGACGATCGGGTCGGTAGCCAGTGTGGCCGCGACCAGGTGGTTAAAACCTTTCACCAACTTGGCGCCGGTGAACGACTTCGCAACGAATGCGGAGGACGGAAGACCGTCCAGTTCCTCAGGTGGGACTGGAAACGAGTTCATCGCGTCGATGACCGTCTTGCCTTTCCAGCTCGGCAGGGCCTTCGCGATTTCGCGATGTTCTCCGAATGGGACCGCCAAGATGATTGTGTCGGCCTCGAGTGCATCCTGCAACGACTTGGCGACGACCGTGGGTCCAATCGCCCGAGCCTGCGGCGCCAACTCCTCGGGCAGCCGGCGACTCGCGACGATGACTTCGATGTTCTTACGGGCAAAGGCGTGGGCGAGAGCCTGGCCTATCTTTCCGAATCCTACAATTGCATAGCTCATAATGTTTCTCCGATTTCGTGTTGATATTGATGCCTCGTGTTTCGACGGCGCGGGATATCAAATTCCGTTGTGTGGCGACCTTCCGTAAAGGTCCCGCGGTAAGTCACTCTGCGGGCAGCTGGAAGGTCAGCCTCTAGCCGAGGTCTGCAAGCGCTAGATGGCCGTCATGCCGCCGTCGACGAACAACTCCGCCCCGTTCACGAAGCTCGAATCGTCTGAAGCAAGAAACAGAGCGACCGTCGCGACTTCCTCACCTTGACCCATCTTTCCCCGCGGGATCAGGGATTCGAAATACTGCTTCGCCTCCTTGGTGAGAACTTCTTCCTGCATCGGTGTGGCGATCGCCCCCGGGACCAGCAGGTTCACCCGGATTTTCCGGCCCTTCAGTTCGTTGAGCCACGTGCGTGCGAAGGAGCGCAACGCCAACTTGCTCGCCGCATACACGCTGAAACCAGGAAAACCTTTCGCCGAAGCATTTGATCCGGTCATGATGATTGAACCGCCATCGTTGAACAGCGGCAACGCCTTCTGGACCGTAAACAGCGTGCCGCGCACATTCAGGTCGAAGGCCGCATCGAAGTGCTCCTCGGTTATCTCGCCCAGCGGCAGGGCCTCGCCCTTGCCGGCGCTCGCGAACAAGACGTCGATCTTGCCCTTCTCCCGCTTGACCGTATCGAACAGACGGTCGAGGTCGTCGAGATTTGCCGCGTCACCGCGCACGCCGGTCACGTTCCGGCCAATCAGCTTGACGGCCTCATCGAGCTGCTCCTGCCTCCGGCCCGTGATGAAAACGTACGCGCCCTCTTCAACGAAGAGCTTGGCGCTTGCCAGCGCCATGCCGCTCGATCCACCCGTGATGACTGCAACTTTTCCTTCAAGCTTTCTCATGATTACTCCCTTCGGTAGACCTGTAGAATTCAGTACTGAAGAGTAGATTTCTTTAGCGCTGGACGAGAACTGCTCGTGAGTTCTAACGGCGCTCGATTATCGGTTCCGCTGTGTGACGACCTTCACGAGACGTCCTGCCGTGAACGACTTCCGCGCGGCCGAGCCGACCGTTCAGGTCATTCGATCTGGCGCGAATTCAGATGGCCGAAAAGCCGCCGTCGACAGGCAAATCCACCCCATTCACGTAGCTCGACTCGTCTGAAGCAAGAAACAGCGCGGCCGCCGCAATTTCCTCGGGACGACCCATCTTTCCCCGCGGGATCAGGGATTCGAACATCTCCCTCGTCTGCTTGTCGAGTCGCTGGGAATCCGGTGTGTCGACCTGCCCCGGGCTCAGCACGTTCACCCGGATATTCCTGCCCTTCAATTCGTTGAGCCACGTGCGTGCGAAGGAGCGCAATGCCGCCTTGCTCGCCGCATACACGCCGAAACCAGGAAAACCTTTCACCGAAGCAACTGACCCGGTCATGATGATCGATCCGCCGTCATTGAGCAGCGGCAACGCTTTCTGAACCGCAAACAGCGTCCCGCGCACAATCAGGTCGAAGTGCGCATCGAAGTGCTGCTCGGTAATCTCGCCCAGTTTGGCGGCTTCGCCCTTGCCAGCGCTCGCGAACAGGACGTCGATCTTGCCCTTTTCCCGCTTGACTGTGTCGAACAGACGGTCGAGGTCGTCGAGATTGGACGCGTCGCCGCGCACGCCGGTCACGTTGCGGCCAATCAGCTTGACGGCCTCATCGAGCGCCTCCTGCCTGCGGCCCGTGATGAAAACGTAGGCACCTTCTTCAACGAACCGCTTAGCGCTCTCCAGCGCCAGGCCGCTCGATCCGCCCGTGATCACTGCAACCTTACCCTCAAGCTTTCCCATGATTGCTCCTTTCGGAATGTGTAGCATCCGGTACAGTAGAGTAGAGTTCTTTGGCGGTGGACGAGAACTGCTCGGGAGTCCTAATTATTTGTCTATTCGTCCAAAACGAGGGATCAACCTAGCTGTATTGCACCTCTCAGTAGAGCTGGGACTCGCTCAAGGAAGAGGAGCGTATGACTTGTAACGCCGGAAGGCAGGAATAGCCGCCATGGTTGAGGCCTCTTCTACCTGATGCTGCGCTTGTCACCAAGCGAAGCTGTGCAGTTTCACAGTTCTCACAGAACGCCATGGCTTTCGAGAGCAGATGGAGGCTCAGTTGGACCCAATAACAGACATCTTCCGAACGATGCACGTAAGCGCTTTCGGCCTGCACCGGCTCGAAGCCACAGCCCCCTGGGGCGTAGAACAGAAAAATCAGAGCAAAGAAAAAGTCACGCCTTCCGACAAAAAGATGTCGCCCACAGATCTGGTGCACTTCGCCATGCTCTCGCGCGGCAACTGCTGGCTGAGTGTGGCAGGGACTCCAGAGCCGATTCCCCTCACCGGTGGTGATTGCTTTTTGTTGGCTAAGGGGACTTCGATCGTTTTGCGCGACAGCCCGCGAACACGTCCGAGGTGGAGTTTCAGCGAAATAGGGGCTAAGGCCAACGGTAATGTCGCTCATTATGGAGGTGGTGGCGCACCGACGACAATCGTCTGTGGGTCTTTCAGTTTCGATCGCGCCAGTTTGAAGCCAATCACTCAGTTATTGCCGAGATTCATCCTGCTGAAGGCCGATCAGGCACGCACGGTCGCTCTTCACATCACAATGCAAGCGCTGGCGTCAGAGATGGCAGAACAGGCGCAGGGATCTGAAGTAGTCGCGAGTCGGCTGGCCGAGGTTCTGTTTATCCAAGTACTCCGGACGCATATCGCGTCGGAACCGGAACGCAACAAAGGATGGCTTCGAGCTGTTTTCGATCCCCAAATGGGCACTGCCTTGAGTGCCATTCACGACAGGGTGAATGCACCCTGGACGGTCGAATCCCTGGCCGGAGCGGCGGGCATGTCTCGCTCCGCATTCGCAGCGCGTTTTAAAGAGCTACTCGGACAAACACCGCTGGAATATGTAACCGAGTGGCGGATGCAGAAGGCGATGCAGTTACTCGAACATCGTGACAAGAAGCTCTTAGACATCGCTCGGTCGGTCGGTTACGAGTCCGACGCTGCGTTCAGTAAGGCGTTCAAGCGAGTTGTCGGGGCCAACCCTGGGGAATACCTCAAACGTGGTTTTGAAGGCCACGGTAATGCCGGAATGGCGGAAGATTTTTGAAGCGGAGGATTCTGACTTTGGCGGCAGGGCCTAGGTGCTATGGAAGTGTGTTCTTCCACTGAAATGGGTGCCTCCATAACACCTCTCTTTCTATGTCAGCAGTAACTCAGCAAGAAATGGCGCACGCATGGCCAGCAGTGTCACGCTGATGTCCTGGAAATGTAACCTAAGTTACTGTATATAAGGGGATTAATATCAAGAAGTGGGTGGTGAGCGCGGAAGGAATCGAACCTTCAACCTACTGATTAAGAGTCAGTTGCTCTGCCAATTGAGCTACGCGCCCGTTTGTGAGGAAACCGTACAGAAGGGCAGCTGTGATTATAACATCGCTCGCTCGGCGCAATTGTCTCGACAAATCGTGGCACTGATCGAATTCGGAATTAGATCAGTACCCAAATCGTAAGCGCGGCCGAAGGCCCACTACTACGCCGACTCCTCAACCCTGTAGCTTTTCGCTCATCGCCGCTCAGAACTTGAAGTCGATTCCCATATTCTGCGCCATCTCTTTGGTGGCGCGGCGGAACTGGCCGGGATCGCTAATGAAGCTCGATTGCCCGCCCGTACTCGACGACAGCGCCTGCAAGCGCGCGCGCCCATAGCCTTCGCTGACATCCACGCCAATACAGAAGATCCGCACGCCAGCCGAGTTGATCTCAGCCGAAGTCTGCGTCGGCGACGCGTGGCTGTCGATGTTTCGCCCATCGGAGACCACCAACAGAACACGATTCGGGTACTTCGCAATGCGCGCCAGATGTCCCGCGGCAAACGCGATGGCGTCGTCGAGCACCGCTCCCCTCTGCGGCTTGATACCTTCCAACGCCTCTTCCAGCTGCTTGGGATCGCTGGTCAGGTCCTGCGCGAAGACCAGGTTGTTGTCGTAGGTGAGAATGAACGCTTCGTCCTGATCGCTCATGTGCCGCAGCATATCGATCAGAGTATTCACTACGGCTGAGCGGCTTCCCTTGTTGGCCAGCGATGTCTCCACCAGAATGCCCAGCGACATCGGCCCCAGTGTCGATGGAACGCGGCGCTTGCGCACCACCGCAGGCGCCGAATCGTCAGCCCAGACAGACTGCGCCGGCTGCGCGACGCTCGGCTTCGAAACCGCCGACGGCCTCGCGACAGCAAGCGTTGCCGGCTGTGTAGTCTTGGGCAAAGGCTGTGGCACCGAACGCGGCGGACTGATCGATGCGGTACGAATCGCGGGCGGTGCACTCGCGTTCGGACTGGCTGTCGCCGAGAGGTAGTCATTCCAGTCGGACGTGCTGCCGCCATCCTTCACATACTCCGCGCGGGCGAAACGCGCAATCTCGATTCCCTGCGGCGTCCCGCGCGAAAGGTTCACTGCTCGCGCCAGGCACCAGTATCCTTCTTTGCGATCACGATCCTTGCCGTTTAGGTCGGCCAGCGCCAATTCGTAGACATAGCCGGCATGGTTGGGCTCGATCGCCACTGCGCCGTGCAGATAGACACGCGCCGCAACGAAGTCGCGCATCTGTACTTCAGCTGCACCAGCGGCGCCACTCAACATCGCGCTGGCTCGGCGTTGCAGGTCGGCGAAGTCGCCTGCACTCATGCCTGGCGGTCGCATGACCTGCATCAGGTTGTCCAAGCCGCGACTGGCCATCGTCAGCACCTGCGCCGGCTTGATCGCTCCTCGTTGCATCGCATCCCTCGCCTCATCGCTCAACAATGCCAGGGCAATCGCATTGTTCTTGTCGGTCTCCTCCAGGACGCGGGCCCAGCTCAGCGCATGAGAAATGTTGTGGTCGCGAAGATATTCCGCGATCACGAATTGCAGCGCCGCAGTCTTCAGCGGACCGGATTGTGCGTGAATCGCGAAGTGTTCCAACTGGACCACCCGGTCGCCCCGATCGACATGGGCCACGGCGCTGGTGTACTGGCTCAGTTCGTTGTCCGCGCTGACCTGCGCAAACACTGCGGGCGCGATCAATAGCAACCCGATTAATGAAACTGCGAGAAGTTGAGGACTGCAGTATTTTCGATGTTCAGAAATCATGCGCGCACACCAAGTCGACGAGCGACTCTGGAAAGCCGTTATCAAGTTGTCGCGAAATGGCAAGAAGTTGGATGAGAATCAGGACTGCGGGGTGGCTACGCTAACGTCGCGGGTTTATCAGGCCATCGGCTCTTCCTCGACAACGCTGCGCCCAGAATAACGCCAACCAGCGCGCCGGCAACTACATCGCTGGCATAGTGATAGCCGTCATAGACTGCACCCACGCACATCAGCAAATTGGGGATCAGCAACCAGGGAGCGACCCGCGGCAGGAATCGGTAGGCAAACATCAGCACGACAAATGTCAGCATGATGTGCGAACTGGGGAAAGCGTTTCCATGGACGCCCGCGTGGTTCTGCACCAGTCGAACCAGATGCTGGAAAATGCCCCCGTGCGCAGTGCCGATCTGTTGCACTCCCGCGCGATTGGCCGGGCTCTGCGTGGGGAGCAGCAGATAGGTCGCGTAGCAGATCACATATCCCACACTGAGGCAGTCCGTCATTCCGCGAAATGCGCCGATGAACTCAGCGCGCTTACGCCACGCCCAGAACATGCCTCCCACAGCGGGGTATAAGGGATAGAAGGCGAAATAGCCGAACTCCAGAAACTCGATCAGCCAGCTCCTGGCGTGGGCGTGCATCCACTCCATCGGCGAGATGCCGAACATCCGCCATTCCAGCGCAATGAGGTAGTGATTCTGCCATCCGCCTCGGACCGACAAGGAGAGGAACGAGGTTTCCTCGAAGACCGCAGTAAACAACACCAGCGGCAGCCAGTCGTGCGCGAACTCCCAAACCACGCCATCCCCGCCCTTACGCGCAAGAATTACGATCGCCGCAATCGCGCACAGATTCCATGCTATGTACACCGGCCAATGTGGAACGCGCGCATGCTGCACACAAACCAGCAGCGTCAGGACGACATGCACCGCCAGGTAGATTCGGTCGGTCCGGTTCATCGGCTCGCACGAGAATACCGCAACCACTCAGTGAGCACGGCTGCATCGCCTCCCACAATCTGCCGCAACTCTATCCATTTGGATAGGTCGATCGCCCTTGAGATAGGCTGCGCGGGAATTCTATCGCAGCTTATTCGGACTGGCTTGGCTAACTCGTTAATGCACAAGACCTGATCGCTCGCCTCCAACGCACGACGCTTTGGCAACGCGACTGCTCATATCCATAGCGTCCTGATGTTCGGAGGAGCGAAATGAAGGTACTAAGATTAGCAGTTGTCATGATGGCCCTGGGCGGCGCAGCTCTATTTCCTATTCACGCCTACGGTCAACAGGAAGTCGACCCGGACCACTTTGATCATTCGGCGGCGCAATCCGTGCAGAAGGCCAAGCCCAGCGGGCAGCATCACGCAGCCAATCAGGGAGCAGCAAACCACCACTCAGCCAATCATGTGAAGATAGCCAGTCGCCATCATGTCAGCAAAGGATCCCGCTCGGTTCGCAATTCCTAGTCGAGTGGCGGCGGCTTCTCAGTCGAGTTCAATCGCGATGACGGCATTCTTGTGCCGCATCAGCCGGCCGAAGAAGTCGCCCACGATCTTCAACCAGTACTTGCGCCGCAGCAATTCTTGACCTTGCGTCACTTCGTCTCCCACGCATAAACGTGCGTGGCCATCAATCCAGGCGCCACGCACGTCGCCCCGGAAATTGCACGGCGCAATCCGCACCTTCGGATTGTTGCGGACCCGCTTCACCTTCCCGGCTTCGGCCTCGGAATAGATGTAAAACGTAACCCGCCCTGACGCGCTGCTATCGGCGCTCTGCGCGAACCAGACCGGTGTCCGCACTCCCGTCCCGTTCTTGCGGAAGGTTTCCAGGTTGAGGTATTTGGCTTTAGCGAATTGCGCAACTGCGTCGGTCATCCGGTAGAGCTCCTGAATTCAAGATGAGCTTGCCGTTCGGCGGGCACCCTCTTTGGATGCCGCTTATACCCGCAGGCTGCACTTCGCCCAGCTCATCCAGCGTTTAATCCTTTCACCGCCTTGCCTGCTTCGGCCCGGCTTTACTTTCCTGCGCCAAGTAAGTAAGAATAATGCTCCACTATCGTTGTGATCGGGGAATCAAATTGAAGTTGCGCGCAGGCCTGTTGCTCTTGCTGTTCGTGCACGTTCTCCTGCACCCGTGGGTGCACGAGATCGGCACGGCCAAGCCTGCCAGCACGCCGGCGAAAGTCGCGAGCGCCTTGCCTTCCTCGGAAGGCGGAGTTCTCTCCAGCGACCAGTGCGAATTGTGTCGCGTAGGACATAACGCCGTCGGCACATCCCAGCTTCCCAAGACCGACCTGCTCAATCCGCGTTGGATTCGAACCACTCTTCAGGCCGTTAACTACGCGTCGCTGCAAGCTGACCATCGGCTGCCTTCACGAGCTCCTCCCATCGTCTAGCCAATTTCGCGTTTGAAAACCTTTTGTGCGCTGCATTAGCGCACATTTCAAATCTCGCGGCTCCAACGCCCTCGGCTCATGCGACCTCGCATATTTGCCCATAGAGCGGGTGGAGCGAGCCAATCGAAATTGGAGGATCGAATGTCCCGTAGCTCCCACTTGCGTTGCCTGTTTGAGCAGAACCAATCGAAGGCTATCGGCGCAATGCAGCGCTCAGTTCTCGGATTGCTTTTCCTGGGTCTTGTACTTGCATTTTCGCCGGTGCTTGCACGCGCCCAGATAACCGGTTCCTCATCAGTTAACGGTACCGTCACGGATCCGTCCGGCGCGGTCATTCCCGGCGCAACTGTCGTAATCCAAAACCCGGTCAGTCAATATACGCGCACGGCAACTAGCGACGCCGCCGGAAAGTTCACTTTCCCAGTTGTGCCGATTAACCCCTATCACATGACAGTGAACATGACCGGATTTGCGCCCTACGCGCAGGACATCGACGTTCGCTCGGCCGTTCCCATGAGCGTCAAGGTGACCCTGCAGATCTCGGGAAAGGCGGAAAACGTTACGGTGCAGGCTGAGGCCGGCGACCTGCTGGAGAACGATCCGACCTTCCATACGGACATCGATCGACAACTATTCTCTAAGCTGCCACTGGAGAGCACATCATCGGAGCTAAGCTCGCTGGTTACTTTGTCATCGCCGGGTGTTGCTGCCGATTCTAACGGCCTCATGCACGGACTGGGCGATCATGCGGAAAACTCGTTTTCTCTGGATGGGCAGCCCATCACCGATCAGCAGAGCAAGGTGTTCTCCAACCAGATTCCGCTCGACGCCGTGCAGTCGATGACGGTCATCGGCGGGGCGCCATCCGCTGAGTACGGAGACAAGACGAGTTTGATTGTCGCCATAACTACACGTTCCGGGCTCGGCGCAACCACCCCCCATGGAGACGTGACCGCGTCTTACGGCGCCTTCGGCACCTCGAATGAGGACGCCGATTTCTCCTATGGCGGCAAAAATTGGGGAAACTTCATTGCAGGCAATGTCCTGGATACAGGTCGCTTCCTCGATGGTCCGGAATACCAGGTGTTTCACGACCACGGCAACGAACAGAACGTGTTCGACCGGTTCGACTACGTACTCTCGCCCGCGGACGCTCTTCACCTGAACTTCCAATTTACCCGCTCCTGGTTTCAGACTCCGAATTCTTACGACCAGGAGTTCCATGACATCAACGGTATCCCCGCACTGAACCCTCTGACCGGCGTGCAACTAGGCCCGACCGATCAGCGTAATAAAATTCTGACGTTCGACATAGCGCCTACCTGGACCCACACGATCAATAACAATGCCGTCTTCAATCTCACGGGCTACGTGCGGCGAGACGCCTTCAATTACTACCCCAGCAATGACCCCTTCAACGACCTGGGCGCACCTGACATCCAGAGGCAAACCGTCGCCCAGCAACGTACGCTTCTCAATGGCGGCGCGATTGCAAGTGTCAGCTACACCAAGGGCATAAACAACTGGAAGGCCGGCGTTATGTATGAGCAAACCTTCCTGAACGAAAATGACCAGATCGGGATTATCGACCCTACTTACAACGCACCCTGCTTGAACAGCAGCGGCTTTCCGGTCAACGGTTTTACCAATCCCTCGCAGTGCGCCGGAGCAGGATTCTCGCCGAATACTCCGGCGAACCCCCTCGCCGCCGGGAGCGCCTATATTCCCTTTTTCAACTCCACCCTGCTGCCGTATGACTTGACACGTGGGGGAACGCTGTACCCGTTCGTCGGGCATACTGATGTCAAAGAACTCGCAATGTACTTGATAGACAATATCAACGTCCGCAACTGGAACTTCAACCTGGGGATTCGCGGCGATTTCTACAACGGCCTGGCCACCGCGACCCAGGCAGAGCCACGCTTGGGAGTCTCCTACCACATTGCGAAGACCAACACCGTCCTCCGCGTCTCCTATGCTCGCTCGCTGGAGACTCCTTTCAACGAAAATCTGGTGCTCTCCAGCTTGGGGTGCGGCAGCCCCGTCCTGAATCCTCTATTGGGTTGCTCATCAACTGACCTGACGCGCTTGGTTCCCGGCTATCGCAACGAATTCCACGTCGGCCTGCAGCAGGCCTTCGGAAAATATCTCGTCGTCGACGGCGAATACATCTGGAAGTACACGCACAACGCTTATGACTTCAGCGTGCTGGGCGACACGCCGATCACCTTCCCCATCGAGTGGCACAACTCGAAGATTCCGGGATTTGCCCTTCGCGCCAGCATGCCGGTGAACCACGGCTTCAGCGCGCTGGTCGTAATGTCCAGCGTCGCGGCCCGGTTCTTTGAACCGCAGGTCGCTGGCGCCGGCGCCGCTCCTTTGGCGCCCTCGGGAGTCTTCCGTATCGACCATGACGAATCGTTCAACCAAACCTCACATTTGCAATATCAGACTCCCTGGAAGCGCATAGCTCCATGGATTGGCTTCAACTGGCGTTTTGACAGCGGACTGGTAGCTGGCAACGTGCCATGTTATGGAATCGGCGCAGGCAACGATTGCCCACAATCGACGATGCTTAATGGGATGCCGGCTATTGAAATGACCGACGCTTTTGGAATCCCGCTGACTGCGGATCAAGAGTTTCAGGCCGGATTCACATGCAATGGCGTGCACGCGACACCGACAACTCCGCTGCCCTTTATCTGTCCGGCGTCGGCATTCGCTGGCACCCTGGCTCGGGTTCCATTGCCAGGAACGGAAAACGACGACAAGAATCCGCCACGTATCGCGCACCGCAATCTTTTTGATGTCGCGGTTGGCGATGACAATCTCTTCAAGGGGGATAAGTACAGATGGAGCGCTCAAATCACCGTCATTAACCTTGCGAACAATTACGCGCTCTACAACTTTCTATCGACGTTTAGCGGCACTCACTATGTCACGCCGAGAACCGTCGCAGGTCAGATCGGATTTCACTTCTAGGGATCGTGGAGGTCGGATAGCTGTCAACGACGGTATGGCAGGTTGCTTCTTCAGAGGTTAACCTGCCACTCACATCGCACCGCACGTGGAGCGAGGGGCTCTTGCGTGGGTTGCGGTCTGATCTTGGCTCGGCAAACGTACAAAAAACGAGGCACAACTGGAAATGCCACTCGATGGCGAGTGGCATTCAACAATGAGTGTACGACGGCCCGAGGTAGCGCGAAGGACTGCTTAAGACTTAGACTTCTTTTTACGTTCTGCCCAGCGCTGTTTCATCATTTCCGAAATGCGCTTACGAGCAGCTGCGCTCATATGACGACGCGGACGCGATTTGCCGCTCCCGCTGCCAACCGGCCGACCCCGCCGGCGAGGTTCAGCGCCTCCTTCTTCTAGAGCTGCGATGGCCCGGTCAAGACGGGCGCGCTCTCGCTTGAGGTCGTTAAGTATATTCTGAATATCCATGCTTCTCCTTTCAACGTGACTTAAAGACTTGAAGTAGTGTAACAGTCAGATTAATTTATTGCCGACAATTTGAGCCGCGCTAGCCTGTTCTGCCGCTCAAAAAAGAGGGTGCTAGTAGTAGGTGGCACCTAAGTAATAGCGGTCTCATGCTCAAATCGGTGATTTGGTAATTGAAAATATCGGACATCAGTTTTAGTTACTAAGTTACCTGTGAATTTTGCCCTAGCTAACCGAGGTATCCGCGTGGACGAAAAAAGCTACCACATGACACCGCAGCAATTTCGCGATCATGGACGCGCCATGATCGACTGGATAGCTGACTACTACGAAACCATCGAGAATCGCCCTGTCCTGTCACAGGTGAAGCCCGGCGATATTCGCGCGCAGCTGCCCGCTCATGCTCCGTCGCAGTCTGAAGATTTCGGGGCAATACTAGCGGACGTGGGCCAAGTTATCCTTCCCGGAATCACTCACTGGCAGTCGCCGAATTTCTTCGCTTACTTTCCTGCCAACGCTTCCGGCCCCGCAATACTGGGTGATCTGCTTTCATCAGCTCTCGGCGTACAAGGCATGCTTTGGGCAACCAGTCCGGCCTGCACCGAGTTGGAGACCCATGTCCTCGACTGGCTGGTGCCGATGTTAGGGCTGCCGGGAAAATTCCTGTCGACCGCGGCGGGCGGCGGGGTGATTCAGGATACGGCTTCCAGTTCTTCGCTATGCGCCATGTTGGCGGCACGTGAGCGTGCTACCGGTTACCGCAGCAATCGCCGGGGCTGCGATGGAACGCTGCTGGTGGCTTATACCTCCAACCAGGCTCATTCCTCGATCGAGAAAGCGGCAATGGTTGCAGGCATCGGTATGGATAACCTGCGCCTGGTCGACGTGGATGATAGCTTTGCCATGCGCCCCGATTCTCTGATGAACCAGATTTCGCAAGACCGGAAGGCCGGCTTAGTACCGTTCTTTGTGTCTGCCACCGTGGGAACTACTTCTTCCAACGCTTTGGATCCGCTTCCGAGGATCGGAGCCATCTGCCGCGACAACCGCCTTTGGTTTCATGTGGACGCCGCTATGTCCGGGACAGCGGCTCTATGCCCGGAATTCCGCTACATTCAGGATGGTTTGGAGCTTGCCGACAGCTATACCTTCAATCCGCACAAATGGATGTTCACCAACTTTGACTGCAATTGCTTTTATGTCGCGGACCGTAAGGCCCTCATCGACACACTCAGCATCCTACCCGAGTATTTGCGGAATCGAGCTACCGAATCAGGAGAAGTGTTCGACTATCGCGATTGGCATATTCCGCTCGGACGCCGCTTTCGTTCGCTGAAGCTGTGGTTCGTGATTCGCCACTATGGCATCGAGGGGCTGCAGTTTCATGTTCGCCGCCATGTCGCAATAGCGCAGCAGTTTCTGGAGTGGGTGAGGCAGGATGAGAGATTTGAAGTAGCCGCTCCCGCTCCGTTAAATCTGGTTTGTTTCCGCCACCGCGGCGGCGACGAGAAGAATGAAGCCTTGATGAACCGTCTCAATCACAGCGGTGACCTTTATCTCACTCACACGCGGCTTGACGGCCGCTTCACGCTGCGGCTCTGCGTCGGCCAGACCTATACCACTGAGCACCATGTACGGCGAGCATGGAAAAGGATTCAGGAAGAGGCGGGACAATTGTGAAGTGTGCGATGATCCCTTGGCTCTATTCGCTGGCGTCCGAGAAGTGACGGATCAAAACTACTGCTACTGCTGCTGCGCGCCCCCAGGGCTGCTCGGGGTGATGGGTGCCGGAGTCATGCCCAGGAACGACGTTCCCATGAATCGTCCGCTGGAAGTGAAGTTCCAGGTAAATAAAGCAAAGCCCGCATGGGCGCATGTCTGGCAGCCATTCCGCAACGGATAGCCGATGATGAACTGTGTGCCGCCGTTGTTGCCCGTCTGCGAATTCGGCCAGGTCTTGCCGTCGCGATCTCCGGGCCACAGACTTACTCTCGGAAACTGATTCTGCAGCCCCTGAAATTGAAAGCTCTGCTGCATGCTTTTCTGATCCAGTAGCTTCAGGTTTTCCGCATTGATGACTCGGGGTTGTCCATTCACCAGAAACAAGCCGCTGGCGTTGCGCAGTGGGTAGGTCACCCAGGCAAGGTCGACGGGGCCGACCGCGTGAAAGCCCGTCATGACCCCAACCTCGCCGCTTGTCTGCTTGTAAAGTTCACGGGCGAAGCTGACCGCGTCGGCCGGAGCTCCCGCCTTGGACATTTGGTTGATTACGCATTCGCTGAACTTAAGAGAGGGCATGACCTTATCGCAAGCCGCATGGGCGTTGGTGAGGAAGTCGCTGGTCGGCTGCCATACAGCGGATGAAGTGACCTTAGAAGATTGTCCGAAGCTGCAGTGGGTCAAAGCAACAAGTGCGAGCAATAGGAAGAGTTTCTTCACGGAATCCTCAGCGAAGTTGATGGATCGTTTGGAGTTTAACAGACCATTCGGCGCTCTCCGCCAAGTTTCACACTCCAGCGGTGCCGTGCCGCGGTTCGATCCGCCGTCAGCGGTGACAACCAGTCTTACCGCGGGAGAGCTCAACAACTGGCCGACTGCCCTGGCCCCTCACAAAAAGTTTGACAGGAAGACCTGGCTTATATGAATATGAGCTCAGGTTCATGTATGAACAAGAATCTTCTCGCCGTCGGCTTCGCCATTTGGGTGATCGCGACTTTAGCCTTGCGGCTGGCTGGACAATTCGTATTACAGCTGCGCGCCTGGCCGGCAACCATCGCGTTATTTGCCATCAGCTTCATGGCCATGGCCTGGCTGGCGCGCCGGCTATGCCGCCGGCTTCGTGTGCCGCCGGAACAATGGCCAGTCGGCGCCATTTCCCTCGCTGCGCCAACTCTCCTGCTCGATCCTTTCTCCAGCGCATTCTTTCCCACCATCTTTCCGAACTTGGCTCCCGAGCTGGCCGGTGTTTTCGGTGGCTGGATGCTCTGCTGCTGCGCCGGAGCGCTGCTCGGAGGAACGGTGCGACCGGGGGCGCGATTCTAGTGCAGCGCCGCCCCAACCTGGTGAGATCAGAAAAGTTGTCGCCGGAGCCACGTCAGCAACGCAGCCGGGAAAAGCGCGCGCGTTTGAAGGATGCTGCCCTCGCTCTGTTTTACGCGCAGGGCTACGAGCGCACCTCCATCGAGGAGATCGCTCAGCGCGCCAAACTTGCCACTGGCACCTTTTACCAGCATTACCGTTCCAAGCGGCAGCTGCTGTTGGTACTGATGGATGATCTTCTGACAGCCATGAGCCAGCTGAACCTCCAGCCCGATAAGGGCGGCAATCCGCGCACGCTCTTGCATGAGTTACTGGCGCGCGCCTTCACCACCGACCGGCATTACCTGGGCGCATACCGGGCCTGGCGGGAAGCGATGCTGTCTGACCCCCAGCTGGCGAGGGATTGGCGGGATATCCGCCAGTGGACGACACAGCGGATCGTGGCCCTGCTGACACTGCTGCAGCAATGGCCGGGCGCGCGAAGAGATGTCGCGATCGCCCCGCTGGCCGAAGTAATCGATACTTTGGGCTGGAGCCTCTTAGAGAAAGCCGCGTCGGTTTCGTCCGCGCAAGCGAACGCGAGTATCGAAGCCGCGACCCACCTGGTCTACCACGCACTCTTCCTCGACACTCCCGACAACTGAGCCCACACTTAATGCGCTGGCGCGAGTCAGCCACTTCATTGCTGCGGTGGTTGTGCGGGGGCGGCTGGCGGTTGTCCAGGGGGACTGACGCCTGGCTGCCGCTCGGGACGCGTAAGTTTGGGCGGAGGCGGCGTTGGGATGAAAGTTGTGTGCAAGAATTTCCCGTTGGCATCAAAATCCCAACCGAAGCGGGCAAGACCTACATGCTGGCACGCGTGACATCCGTTGATAAGCTGATAGCTCACGATGAATTCGGTTCCACCTCCGGTCAGAGGCTGAACTCGCGGCCACGGGTCAGTAGCGCTGTGATCACCGGGCCACAGGTCCGTCTGCGGAAATCTCTTTTTTATCGCCTGGAAAAAACCATTCTGCTCCATCGCCGCTTGATCGAGCTTCTGGAAATCGTCCACATCCAGAATCTTCGGGTCGCCGTTCACTAGCAGCAGCACGTAGTTGTCGTTGGCGCGCAACGGATAGAGCACTTGCGCTGCATCGACAGCTCCATACTTCTTGAACGCCGTCATGATTCCAAACATGCCGTCAGTCTGCTTGTACAGCATACGAGTGAAGCTCACGGCATCAGCAGGAGCTCCCGCCGACGACATTTGCCTGATGAAACACTCGGCGACACCTGCCGGATTTGCCGACTTGTCGCACGCCGTATGCGCATTGGTGATGAAGTCCTTCGGCGGCTGCCACATCGCCGACGGCCCAATCTTGGCGCCCACAGGCGTTCCCGCGCCGGATGTCCCACTCTGTGGGACTGCAAACGCGAACCAGCCTGTAATGACCACTACGAACAGAATTATCGATTGCCGCACCGTTTGTTTGCCTCCGTCGAGCCACCACTCCGGCTAGCAAAATAGTATCCCCGTTCGCCTGAGCGAAGGTCAAACCGCGGGCAATGTCGTATCGCGACGAGGGTTCAGTTTCCCCAAGGCTCCCTGTCGGCTACTTCGGCGCCGACTGCCGTGGCCCCTCGGCGGTATCGTGACGGATACCGTCCTTGAAGGCGCGAATGCCGTCTCCCAGGCCCTTGCCCAACTCCGGCAGCTTCTTGGGGCCGAAGATCATCAGCGCAATAAACAGGATCACTAATAAATGCATAGGTTGAAAAATGCCGTCCAGCATGGATTGTCTCCTCAAAGGGCTATGCCGCAGGGCATAGCCCGGTTGTCCCTCGTGATGGCCTAGTACAGAGTGTCTGCCGGCAACACATCCTGTATCGGAGAGCTGTAGATCACGCTGCCTTGATTCGTGAGAGCCTGCTGCAAAGAGTAGGCCGGGCCAGTCGATGAATTCAGAAACGGTGCCAGTGCATCGACAGCCGAGTTCGATCCATGCGCCAGGCTGGTCAAGCCGTCCGTCTGTTCGTAGGCCTTCTGATTGGCTGGATTCATGCTCCCGATGACGCGTCCCAGAACACGATGCTCCGACTCCACCGCGCAAATGGACGCCGCTACCTTGGCGAAGTATTCCAGTTGGTCCGACGTGTAGCCGTTCGTCCCGTTGACCGCCAGCACTGCGAACTCTTGCACTGCGGTCAGATACGCCCCAATGAAAGCGTTCTCCAAAGCGTCAAGCAGAGCGAGAAAGGGTGGCAAAGTGTCGAAGGTGCCTGCCGGGAAATAGAAGGTCTGGTAGGGGTCTTGAGTGGACGAGCCAAGGCCAAGCAGGGTCCGCATCAGGCCGGCGTGGTCGATCTCCTCGCTGAAAGCGGCTTGCAAGTACGCGACGTTCCCCGGGTTGGAATCGTTGGGATTGGGATTATGCGGAGTGCCACCCGGCCCAGCGAGATTCGGATCCTGAATCACCGGGCCGACAAGCGCGTTGTAGTAGAAAGTTGTAGCCAAGTCCTCGGCCACCAGGGCGGCGGAAAAAATATCGGTCGGCGTGTCGTGAATCGTCGTGGGGCTCTTGCCCGTGGCCATTCCGAGCACATTCCTGGTCTGGCCAGCCAGCGGGCTCAGGCTGCCGCCGATCAGCGTGGCCGAAGCGATTCCCAGGCCTGCCATTCCCGTCCCTTTCAGAAACTTCCTTCGGTTCAGGGCCTTGTTTGCGAGCGTCGTGATGTCGGGCAGATTCATAAGTTCTCCTGTGGAGCAGGGATAAGAAGGGAACCTGTATTTTCGTGCCAACGTGCCCAGCGCTGAAAAGCGGGCCTCACCTTCTGGAGGGGTACGGTCTCTAGATGTCGCTGGATGTTGCGTCAAAGAAAATAGCTGTGCATACATGCGGAGATTAAAAGGCTCGTCCTGGGAGTTCGCTGGGTGTGTGATCCGTCGGGCGACCGCTGGGTGACCGGCGTCACAGATCACTGGGCTGTTGATGAGGGAGGATAAGGGGTTGATGATCGTACAACAGCAATCTCGCAGAACGGCGGCGACGATCGTTATGCTGGCTATGCTCCTCTGGTCGCAGGCTGGCGTAGCCACCATGCCTGTTTCCGGGCATGGGACGCAGTGCCATCTGTCGGGCATGCACTCCGCGGCCCACGTGATGCCAGCCGGCTGTTGTCCGCAACACCTCAGTGCGACACACAGATGTCCGTCTCATCCCAGGCTGTCTGTCTCGGCTCGTCGGCCCGATTGCTGCTCAGTCGGCACCCGGCCTTCACAGCCCGTCGCCTTCGTCGTGAGATCTCGCACCGCAACGCAGCCCGGAATTGAAGTCACGGCTCGCCCTGATCTGACTGCAGCCCAGACAAGTCGCGCAATTCGGCCCGACCATTCTCCTCCCTTCCTTCAATCCATCTTCGACAAGAAAGCCGACCTCAGAATCTAGATCGCACTGACCTGCCAATCCCGCTGCAGGCGTCGCGAATCGAGACACCGTACCTATGGCCGTGGACCGGTGAGTCCACACAGATAGAATTCTGAGGAAACCATGAAATCGAAAGTTCTCGTAATACTAAGCACGCTCGTGATGGCTCTGGCGCTGATGGCGCAGAGCGCGACTCAATCCTCTCCGAACACCGGCGGTGACAACGCGAAGGCGTGCGCCTGCTGCAACCATGACCAGGCGGACGGCAAAACGTCATGCTGCGGCACAGGAGCTGCCTGCTGTGGCCAAGGCAGCGCGTGCTGCAAGGGCGCCAGTTGC
This sequence comes from uncultured Acidobacteriaceae bacterium, assembly GCA_963805985.1. GTDB lineage: Bacteria > Acidobacteriota > Terriglobia > Terriglobales > Acidobacteriaceae > Bog-257. The sequence goes on from CAWDWG010000001.1 coordinate 708,572, forward strand.
TGCCAGGGTAAGGATGGTAAAGCTTGCCCCATGATGTCGAAGGATCAGGCCGGCAATATGACCTGCTGCGCCGGCGGCAAATGTTCCATGGCGTCGAAGAACGGCAAAGGCTGCTGCGGTTCCAAGATGTGTGGGCGTCCTCAAGCCGCATCGTAACTATTCAACAATAATGCCGGCTTGGCTTCCGCTGCTGGCTGATAGCCCCGGCTAAGCCGGGGCTTTTGCTGCCAATAGACTGCATGGTCGACAGCCGATTTTAGCCATGCCAAGGCAAACTGTTTACATCTTTTTGCTGGTGCTCCGCTGAAAAAGGTGTAGAATCCTGCCACTAAACCAGATCGCTTGGTGATGGCTCTCATGTGATTCACCTGCGGTCCGCCTTTTTGCCACCACCTCCGGGCGTGTCTCAACCCAAGTGGGCAACTCCGCCCGGCACTCACGAGATCGCAGTTCCTGACGCGATCGTACGGAGGCTGTTATGCGGTGTGGACGTTGGCTCGCTCCCGTCTTTGCGTCACTCCTGATTTGTACTGCGCAAGCTCAACTCCACATTGGCGGAACAGGTGGAGGTAACTCGCTCGGTAATGTCCACGTTCGAATCATTCTGGACAATGGCCGCAGTGCCGGCCCTTACTTGCAGGTTCGGCTCCTCGCCGGAGGAACGTCAACCGTCGGCGTTACCTATACCAACGACATTGGTGAGGCCACGTTCACAGGCATTCCTATCGGGAGTTATTACCTTGAGGTGAGCGGAGACGGAATTCAGCAGGTCTCAACCGACAGCTTCATGGTCGACGAGCGCAAAGGCTCTCAGTATCAGTGGATCACGGTCCATCGCACGCAAGACTCCGGACCCAAGCCCGTCTCGGCTCACGCAAGTCTGGTTTCGGCCACCGACATGGGCGTCCCCAACAAGGCGCGCAAAGAACTCGACAAGGCCAATCAAGAGATGGCCATGCAAAACTGGAAGAAGTCGCTCGAACACTTGAACCAGGCGATCGCTCTAGCGCCGCAGTGGGCCACGGCTTACAACAATCTTGGCGTGCTTTACGCCAGAATGAACGACATTCCGCACGAGGAAGAAGCCCTGCAAAAGGCGGTCAGTCTCGACCCTAAGTTCGCTCCCGCCTTAATCAACTATGGCAAGGTCTGTATACGCCAGAAGAACTTTCCTCAAGCGGAGGAGATGCTGCAGAAAGCGGTGTCGGTGGAACCCAATGATCCCGAGAGCCTGATGCTACTGGCGGATGCGGCTTACATGGACCGCCATTTCGACGCTGCCATTACCGCCTCGCGTCAGGCACACGCATCCGCCCAGGATCATCCTTCGTTTGTGCATTACATTGCGGCGCGCGCTTATCAGCAGGAAAATCACCAGAGCGAAGCGCTCGCCGAATTCAAGGTCTTCCTGACGGAAGAACCCAAGGGACCGAGGGCCGACCAGGTGCGCAAGGATGTCGCAAAGATCGAGAGCGCTTTGCAGGCCAGCGCGCAGTAAGCAGGATGGCTTGCGCGCTCAGCTTTCTTTCATCTTCAGGCGGCTCTTGTTCTCTTCCATAAACTCACGAATCGGTTCGGCCTGGTCCAGCAGACGGATCCATTGTTCGTAGTAGAGAGTCACCGGAAAGCGTCCCAACCCATATACGCTGACGCCTCCCTTTTCGCTTACCTTAAAATCCAAGGCGCCTTTCTTGCGTCCCTGCGCCTGCTTTTCCAACTCCGCTACCCGAGCTTTTAGTTCGTCGTAACTAAGTTCCGACATACTCTCTCCCCTCGACTAAATCAGAAGCTATAACTGCGCGTCCCAAAAGCAAAGGATCGCAGTAGCAATCTTATCGGAAGTCGATGCGAAAGGATGTGAGGCGCCGCACAATCGACGCTGGCAAACCACAAAGGCTGCCTTATTGCTTGCCGCTGCCCGTGGCGAAGTGATCGCTTTGGTCGGAAATCTGTACCGCCGCATCCCGCGCCTGCGGCTGATTTGCAGGGTGAAGCGTATCGAGGAAGGATACCAGGGCCGCAACTTCCGCCGGATTCAGGTTCTTGCCATAGGCCGGCATGTTGCCTCCGCCCTGCACCACCTGACGCACGAGCTGCGCGTTCGTCTTGCGAACCGCGACGCTGTCCAGGCTGGGCCCACGCATTCCACCGGTACCGCCGATGGAATGGCAATTCCGGCACTGCTTCTCCTGGAAAATCGCCGCGCCCTGCCGTTCCAGCGGGGTTCGCCCATTCAGATACTGCACCGGCACGGGATCGCCGCTCCAGGCGTCCATAATCGGGCTCCAGGGCGTATAGCTGGCCAGATGCGTTAGCGTGCCGAGGGTAACCGCTGCCAGCAGGATGATAATCACCGCAATCGGCCGCCGCTTCCAGCTCTTCTCGCCTTCGCCGGCAAAGAACGGCAGCAGGATAAGCCAGGCCAGAATTACGACCGGCCCGATCAACAGGGCCGGCGTCTCCATCTGCGGCGGCAGGAATGCCAGCAAGGCGTAGAGCCACTGGAAGAAGAAATCCGGCTTGGGAACCGTCTGAACGATCGTGGGGTCGGGTATTCCGCTGGGACCATAGGGACCGTACACCGCAGCGCAGAGGAGCACGCTGCCGATGACGAACGCAGCGAAAATCATGTCCTTCCATACCGCTACCGGCACGAAGGGCACGCCGTCCTTTTTCGTCATCTCTTCGTACTCTTGCACGTAGGTCGAGCGGCGAATCAGGCGGCCCGGCATCGGCCACTCGTTGATACCCAGCTTCAGCACCATCAGCAGGTGTACGGAGACGAAGGCGAGCAGCAGTCCGGGAATCACGAAGACGTGAAATGCAAAGAATCGCGAAAGCGTATCGCCCGCAATGATGGGCCCACCCAATAGAAGATGGACCACCTTGGCGCCGATAAACGGTACTCGACCGCAGATGGAGGCGCCGATACCCAGGCCCCAATAGGCATCCTGATCGAAGCGCATCACTTGCCCCGTGAACGCCATCCCCAAAGTCATCAGCAATAAGAAAATGCCAACGATCCATGTCAGCTCGCGAGGATACTTATAGGCTCCGAACAGCGCTACCTGGATCATGTGGATGAGCACGATCGCGACCATGAAGTTCGATCCCCATCCGTGCACCGCGCGCAAATACCATCCAAGCGTCACACCGTGATTCAGATATTGCAGGCTGTCCCACGCATGGCCGGCGGATGGCACGTAAATCAAGGCCAGCATGATGCCGGTAAAAATCTGCACGATGAAGATCGTGAGAGCCCCGCTGCCGAAGACGTAGAACCAGCTGGCCGACTTGGTCGGCACCCGGTGCCCCATCGTCTCTTCGATAACGGGGGCGATCTTCAGCCGCTGTTCGAACCAGTCGCCGATCTTGGCTAACCTTGACATTCTTTGCTCCGCTTCTCAAGGCTTGCGCTGGGACTGGCCAGCGTGGGCAGCTCTCCGCCCTTAATCATCAGGTGACCACCTTCTACTTTGTAGGGATACTCAAAAAGTCCGCGAGGCGGAGGTCCGGAAGCACGCGCGCCGTCGCGGTAATAAACACCGCCGTGACACGGACACATAAACAAACCTGACTGCGGGAACCAGCGAACTGGGCATCCAAGATGCGCGCAATTGACCGCAAAGACTTGAAACGTCTCTCCCTGAACGCGACGTACCCAGCAGGGAATGTTGTCGGTGTCGCCATCCCATGCGTTCGAGATCGGGTTCTTATACTTTGCCAGGCGAGTCTGGTTTTCGGGGAATTCGTCGAGTTCGCCCAGGTCAATCCATTTGCGATACTGCCCGCCTTCGGCGCGAAGGATTGGCGCCAGCAGATAACCTATGACCGGCGTGGCCAGCACGAGGGCGGCCAGACCATTGAGTACCACCCCAACCTTGACGAAGAACTGCCGCCGGGAAACGTCGTCGCTCACTGGTGTCCTCCGCGAGTTGTGCTGGTTGGTGTGGCAGCAGCCTTGGTCGTTGTCGCAGCTGTGGCCGCGGTCGCTGGGCGCTGCGACGAGAGCCATGCCACTACGTCCGTGATGTCCTGATCCGTCATCGGATGGCTGGGCACGTTGTTTCGGAAGTCGGGTGCGTTGAAATCAGGCCGCCCTATGATTACGATCGTGCGCAGCCCCTGATCGGTAATCAGGCTTAGATAGTTCGGATTCACAATGGATCCGACCTGCGCCGTTCCCTTGCCGTCGGGGCCATGACAAGATGCGCAGAATGTCCCAAACACGGCATTTCCATGTTGCGCATTGCCCGGAACCTTCGCGGCGTACGGAGGCGCTGTCCCACTCTGTAGGACCTGCGTCTGCCCCCAGCGCTGCCGCATTCCCTGCACAATCGCGTCCACCTGTTTGCTGGTCAGCATGCCGCCTTCGCTCTGCGCGAACGCTGACATTGCCGTTCCAGTCCTGCCCTTTGAAATCGTGTCCCGCAGCGCGTCGTCATCCACAATCGACAAGTAAAGTGGATCTCCGATGGGCGGCGCCGGCCCCAGCTTGCCGTCAACTCCGTGACATCCCGCGCAGTTTTGCTGGTACAACACGACCGGATCGAGGATGTCCGTGGGGCGCTTCACGATGCTGGCTTCCGTCGGCTTGCCGGGCAGATTGGCATCGCATCCTGCCAGTGTCAAACACACAGCAAGAACCAAAGCGCCAAGCGCGAAACGAGTGGTCATCGCTTTTCGTCCCCGTCATCGCGCTCTTCCATCAGGCCGGGAGCCTCAATGCCTGCTCGCATGGCAAGAGGCATGTTCTCCGCTGTCCAAACCCGGTGCTGTCGTTCGACGACAATACCTGCCACAATCCCAAAAGCAGCCTGCGACACTGCAAACCACCACCAGTTAATTCGGTCATCCAGAACCGGGTTCACGTAGCCGATGATGTGGTATAGCAAGCCCGTCCACAGCACCGGCCCGATGATGCCTCCCAGCACGATGGGTCGTCGCGGAATCAGCGGCAACATCGCACCATACAGAAGTCCCACAAGCAGGCACATGGTAAGGTGCATGGCACTGGCAAACAGAAACCATCCGATATTGAAATGCTGCATCTCCTCGATTGTGGGAGTGGCAGACGGAGCGTACAGACTTCCTGCCAACAGGTTTATCGGATACCACACACTGTGGTAGGCGACGATGCCATAGATGACCGCGAAGATCGCCATGACAACACCACCAGCCAGGCCACCTTTCACGCCCGCGGTCACCGGATAGATCTTCAGAGGCAACCACGCCCGCTGTATGTCTTTTGCGGCTGGCAGGCGCATGACTTCGCGCTTCGGATGCACCGTTGCGGCTACAGGCTCCTCCACCGGAAGTGCCTCGTGCTGCTCGTGCGGCAGCACTTGCCGGAACCATCCAATTGCCCCGCTGATGCTCAGGATCGCGCCCAGAATGCTGACCGACACATCGGTCAGAAGTCCCGGTAAACACTAAAGCCGTACCCATCGCCATGGCAAAGGGCCACGCCGTGGGCGCGGGCATCAGCACGCTCGGCCTCTGGGAACCACCCTTTGATTGGCTCTCTGCGCTCATGTCAGTTCAAGGTCTATCGCGTAATGAAATACACCACCGACAACACAACCACCCAGATTGCGTCGACAAAATGCCAGTACATCCCAAACACGCTGATGCGTTCCGCATGTTCCGGCTTTACCCCGCCGAATAAGGTGAGCAGCAAGATGGTCGTTAGTCCAATCGCGCCCACGGTGACGTGAAATGCATGCAGCCCTACCAGCGAATAGTAGGTCGTCCCAAACAAATTGGTGCTGATCGTCAATCCCTCGTGGTAGATCAGCCGGTACCACTCCCTTCCGGTCTCGAACAGGAAGATGACACCCAGCGCGAGCGTAACGAACCAGAACAGCCCGAACTGTTTGACGTTGCCACGATGTATCGCCCTCTCGGCCAGCCAGATCGTTAGGCTGCTGGAGAACAGGCAGATCGACGCGAAGTACGGCACATCGAGCACCTGCGCCGGCGTCGGACCGCTGATGCTCTTGCCCGCATAAAACAAGTAAGCGACAACGAAGATGCTGAAGATCGCCGACTCCGCGACGATCAGGCACCACATGCCGACCTTGCCGCGCAGATTTGCGGACAATGGCATATCGATTTGCGGCACGGTTACGGTTGATGCAGCCAAATCGTTTTCCTCAACCCCTTGTCCTGGTCATCCCAAACCGACTTTAGCCGGTGAAGGATCTGCGCCGTTGCTCGCTTGCCCCACGGCTATTCGTACTTCCAATCCGGATCTTCCGGATGCTTCAAATCCCACAAGGGACGCCGGCTCCTGACCACGGGAAGCTCCGCGAAGTTGTAGTCTGGCGGCGGCGACGTCGTCGACCACTCCAGCGTCCAGGCATCCCAGGGATCATTACCGGCGATCTTGCCCTTGAAGTATGACCGAATGGCATTGAACACCCAAATCAGCACGGCCAGTACCTGGAAGATCACGCCGAAGGAGACAATGAGATTCCACGTCTCCCAGCCGCGGCTGGCCTCGTAAGTGTAAATACGTCGAGGCATGCCCAGAATGCCGGGAATATGCATGAAGTCAAAGGTCACATGGAAACCAATGAGGAATAGCCAGAAATGCCACTTGCCCAGTGTCTCGCTCATCATCCTGCCGGTAACTTTGGGGTACCAGTAGTAGGCTGCGGAAAACACTCCAAAGACGATGACCCCGAGAATCACATAATGAAAGTGCGCGATAACAAAGTAAGAGTTGCCCAGCTGCCAATCGAAAGGCGCAGCGCTCAGCATGATGCCCGTCAGTCCGGCTATCAACATCTGGACGACGGCCGCCACGCTAAACAGCATCGCCGTAGTGAAAGTGATTTTTCCTCCCCACATCGTGCCGATCCAATTAAAGATCTTGATTCCTGTGGGCACGGCAATGGCTGCCGTGGAGGCTACGAAAAACGCATTGGCATAGGAAGTCATACCAACCGTGAACATGTGGTGCGCCCAGACACTCAGGCTGATAAAACCGATTGCGATCGTGGCTGCGACCATGATGTTGTAGCCAAAGATCGGCTTGCGCGAAAACACCGGAATCACCTCGGACAGGATTCCGAACGCCGGCAGCACCAGGATATAAACCTCAGGATGGCCGAAGATCCAGAAGAAGTGCATCCAGATAACAGCCGATCCGCCTGCCTGTGTATCGAAGAAATGCCCGCCAAGATAGCGGTCGACCAAAAGCATAAGCTGAGCGGCCGTCAACGGCCCAATCGCCACCAATACCAGGAACGACATGACCGAGTTCAGCCAGACCAGCATCGGAATGCGACTCAACTTCATGCCCGGGCCGCGCATGCACAAAACCGTGGTCATAATGTTCAAGCCGGTAGCAATGCTGCCGAATCCGCTGAGCAGCAGGCCGATGATCCAGTAGTCGGTGCTGTGTCCCACCGAAAAGGCCGGTGAAGTCAGCGGCGCATAGGCGAACCAGCCCACGTCCGGCGCACTGCCCGCGCCATAAAGTCCAAAGCCGCCGACAAAACTGAAATACAGGATGATGCCACCCAGCGCTGTCATCCAGAAGCCCCAGGCATTCAAGCGGGGGAACGCCATGTCGCGCGCCCCGATCATTAACGGAGTCAGGTAATTGGCAATCCCAAACACGATGGGCATGGCAGCGAAGAAAATCATGGTAGTGCCATGCATGGTGAACAGCCGGTTGAAGACCTCCGGCGAGACCAGGTTATTGTTTGCAACCGCCAACTGCGCGCGCATGATCGAGGCTTCGATGCCGCCGATCACCAGAAACAGGATGCCGTAGCAGAAGTACATCACCCCCAGCCGCTTGTGGTCGACGGTGACGACCCAGTCATGCATCACCTGCACGAATGGCCGGGACCCTTCGCGTTCCTGCGGGATCACCAGCGGCGGCACTATCGGTTGCGCGTCGGCCATCAGTCTCTCCGTGCCATCTATTGCAGGGTCATCAAGTAAGCTACCAGCGCGTTCACGTCCTGTGTATCCAGCTGCATCGCAGGCATCAAACAGCCTGGCTTGATGGCATCCGGATCCTTTACCCACAGCGTCAGATTGTCCTGCGTATTCGGCGCCGCCCCAGACGCAATCGTGGTGCGGCTCATCAAATGCGTCAGGTCAGGACCGAACCTGCCGTTCGAGATGGTCCCCGTGATCGTATGGCAGTTCATGCACGCGTTCGTCTCGAACACCTTGCGCCCAGCGGCTACTTGGTCAGACATCACTGCCGGCTGTTTCTGCTGCTGTACCCACTTCTGGAAATCTTCAGGTGTGTCGACAAACACGTTCAACAGCATCTTGGCGTGTTGCGTCCCGCAGTACTGCGCGCACTGTCCGACATAATGTCCCACATCGTGGGGGTCGATCCACATTTCATTCCGGCGATTCGGGATAAGGTCGACCTTTCCCGCCAATTGCGGCACCCAGAAGCTATGATCGGTGTCCGCCGACATCAGCATGATATGGGTCGGTGTCGGATGGCTCCGATCGCTCACCGGGACGTGCAGTTCGTTCGCGGTGGTAATGCCGTAGGCGGGATACTGGAACTCCCACCAGAACTGATGGCCGGTGGCTGTGACCTCGATCGTGTTGGGAGGAAACTGCGCGTCTTCGATTGCATGGATCACGCGCGCTGATGCCAGGAACAAAACCACCACGATCAGAATCGGGATGACTGTCCACGCCAGCTCCACCTGGTTGCTGCCATAAATCTGCGGAGGCTCATGATCGTCGTCGGTGGCTTTCTTACGGAACTTGATCGTGGCGTAGACGATCAAGCCGAAGACTACAAGAAAGATCGCCAGGCAGATGCCTAAAACAAAAAGCGAGAGATGATAGATGTCGTGGGCCGGAGTGGAATCGGGACTGAAGATCGAAGGGGTCGACGAAGGGCCAAGAGCGAAGCCCGTCGCGCCCCATCCCACAATGCTCACGAAAAACAGTGCCGGCAGTGCTCGCCTGGCAAGGTTTCGCGGCTTCGAATTCCGTCGTTCGCAGTACATGGCACCGGGAACTACTGATCGAAAGCTAAACCTGTGGGTTAATGCTTCTTCGCGCGCTTGTCGAGCACCCTTCTCAGGAGCAAAGGGCCTCACTCCACAGCAGGCTGGGCCCAGGCGCAAAAGCGGAATTTACATTGGGGTTCCTGCAGAACCCACATTCTTTAATTCGTCCAGCGTTTAGAAAATTGCCACAGTGAGAATGTTGGGTTTATACCTGCAAATCGGGAGTTTTGCAATAGCTCATTGTGCGACAGGAAAAGTGGTTTCCGAGTACGCTCTCTCGCAGGTTAGCGCCAAGTTTTTCACAAATCGTCTGCGACGGCCTGCTGTTTGGCTCATCTCACTCTGTAACGTATGCGGATGCCTGACCCAGTGCAAAGGACATTCTTCAGCTGCCGGGCGTTGATCTGGCTGGCTAGTTGGATGGTGCCTTCACAGCCGCGAGTGCGATGGCGCGAGAGCTGGACGAAACAGGTATGGCACTGGTGTAATTTTCTTGCTGAATCGCGGCAACTCAATCGCGATAAGAAGCTCGAACTGGCTCGCTTCTGCTGGGGCGCATTCGCCGCGGCTTTCTGGCTGCGCTTTGATCGTGAAGGATTTCTGCACCGTAAGGACCGTCTGCGGCGATCTGCAAAAGGGTGCCTTGGCGCGATAGCAGTATCACTGCTTCTCTTGATATCCGTCAGCGGCGTCGTGCCTGCAGTCGGCTCCTTCGCATCATCTGCTATACCGGATCCCGGTCGCATCTGCGTCATCAGCTTGAACGGAAAATTCCGTCGTGTGCGTTCGGAGACTCTTCTTGATCTGGCCTCGGCCTGGCGCAGCAGCAAGCTGATCGAGACCGTGGCTCCCTATTCCTGGGGCCCGGGCAGCCTCACGGTGTCGGGGCATACCGTGCCAATCTTGGCAGCGCGAGTAGCTCCGGGATTCTTCCGGGTTCTCGGCCTGCGTGCAGTACGCGGTCGAACTCTTAGCGAAGGAGACGAGCAGGGTTGCAATGACTGTGTGGTCCTTAGCGATCAGATCTGGCGACTGCAATTCCACGCCGAACCCGCAATCGTCGGCCGGGCCGTGACGCTCGACGGTGCCGAACGGATCGTCATTGGTATTCTCCCCAGCAATTTCCATCTGCTTTCCCCTGAAATCGCAGCCTGGACGCTGCTCGACTCACACTCACCTCCGTTCAGCAACTTCGTAGAGCGCATCGGGGCGGTCGCCCGCATGGAGCCTGGCGCCACACAGCAGCGAGTGGAGACCGACCTTGTTGACCTCACCGAGAACGCGGGCTACGTTATCCCCGCATCCATGCTGACGGTCACTTCGGGAGCGGCGGAGATGCGTCGCTATCTCGTCTCCTTTGCGCTTTTCATTTTGCTGGCGGTGATATGCGCCGCGCTGATCGTATACGCCCGGTCGGGGTCTGCCATCGGACGCCCGCCCTCAAGCCTTCGCGATCGCGTGCGCTGGTGGTCGTTCTTCGTTGCCAAGTCCATATTGCTGTTGCTCGTTACAGGATTGCTGGCATGGACCACGGTGCGCTGGCTGTCAATTTACCTGGTAGGGACGATACATCCTATGGCGAACGGCATCGCAGTTTGGCTTTTCCTTGTACTCTCGGTGGCGCCGCTCTCCTGGGCTATCTACGATCAGCAAAGGCGCTGTCGCGTTTGCTTGCTGCGGCTGGGAACTCCGATCCAGATTGGATCGCCCGGCTATGTCCTATTGGACTGGTCAGGGACGGAGATGGTTTGCCCCGACGGGCACGGCGTCCTCTACCTTCCGGATTCTCAAGCGAACTGGCTGGAACGTGAACGCTGGGACAACCTCGACGATTCGTGGGCCGACCTCTTCCACGAAAAATAAATCGAGCTTCTACCCGAAAGGACTGACCTGCCGTGCGCTTCCATGTTCCGCAATCAAGTTTGCGATTAGCCCAGTCCAGCCGGTCTGATGATTGGCTCCCAAGCCACGGCCGGTGTCTCCGTGAAAATACTCGTAAAACTGCAGGTGGTCTCTGAAGTTTGGATCGGACTGCAGCTTAACGTTGTCGCCCGCGAACGCGCGCCGGCCCTTCTCGTCTCGCATACACAGCTTCATCAATCGCCGTGCGATCTCCTCAGCCACCTCCCACAATGTCAGATACTTGCCCGACCCTGTGGGACATTCCACCTTGAAGGCGTCACCATAATAGTCATAGAAGCGTCGCAAACTTTCGACGATGACGTAATTCACCGGCATCCAGATCGGCCCTCGCCAGTTTGAGTTACCGCCGTAGATATGCGAGGTCGAATCACCAGGATCGTACTGTACTTGGTAATGCTTGCCGTGAATGTCGAGAATGTAGGGATGCTCGAGGTGATAGCGAGACAGCGCGCGAATGCCGTAAGGCGAAAGAAACTCGTTTTCATCCAGCATTCGCTGCAGGATCCTTTTCATGCGAAAGGCGCGGGCCAACGACAGTAGTCTGCGGCTCTTCGATCCCGGCTTGCCCCACCGTGAGACCTGTGCCGCCAAGTCGGGCCGCTTGTTCAGAAACCATTCCAGGCGCTGCTTGAAATGCGGCATGGCGTCCATCAGGTCCTGCTCGATGACCTCGACGGCGAACAACGGAATCAGCCCCGCCATGGAGCGGACACGCATGGGAACATTCTGTCCGTTAGGCAAGCTCAGTACGTTGTAGTAGAAATTGTCTTCCTCGTCCCACAGGCCAATGCCTTGTCCCGCAATGTCAGACATGGCGTGCGAGATGTAGAGAAAGTGCTCGAAGAATTTGCTGGCGAGGTCCTCGTAGATGTAATCCTCTTGCGCCAGCTCCAGTGAAATGCGCATCAGATTCAGCGCATACATTGCCATCCAGGCCGTTCCATCGGACTGGTTGATGGTACCGCCCGTCGGCAACGGCTCCGAACGGTCAAAAACAGCGATGTTGTCGAGGCCCAGAAATCCGCCCTGGAAGATATTCCTGCCCTGCGCGTCCTCGCGGTTCACCCACCACACAAAGTTAATTACCAGCTTATGTAACATCCGCTCCAGAAACTTACGGTCGCCCTTGCCGGTACGCAGTTGCTCCTGTCGATAAATGTGCCACGCCGCAATCGCGAGTACCGGAGGATTCACATCGCCGAAGTTCCATTCGTACGCTGGATACTGACCATTAGGGTGCATGTACCATTCGCGCCCGAGCAGTACCAGTTGCCGCTTCGCCGATTCCGGATCGGCCAGCGAGAGTGCGATACAGTGAAAACCAAGGTCCCACGCGGCAAACCACGGATATTCCCACTTGTCCGGCATCGACAGCACTTCATTGCTATTCAGGTGCTGCCAATCTTGGTTGCGCCCACTCATGCGTTGGGCAGGCGGAGGCGGTTGCCCGGGATCGCCTTGCAGCCAGTCAAAGACGTTGTAGTGATAGCACTGCCGATTCCACAGCATCCCGGCGAGGGCTTGGCGCTGCACACGTCTTGCGTCCTCGTCGGCGACACCAGAATGAATGTCAGCGTAAAATTCGTCGGCCTCTCGCAAGCGATCGGCAAACACTTGCTCGAAATCAGTGAAAGCACCGCCTTTTGCCGCCGCCGGCCGCATGCGGAAACGTACCACCGCGCTTGACTTAGCTGGCACGTTCAGACGATATACCGCAGCGGTCTTCGTGCCCTTCTTGTCGGAGTTGACGGCGCTTTTATTGCCTTGGATGACATAGTCGTGGAACGCGTCTTTGAAATAGCCTTGTCCGACCGCGCAGTTAAAGACGTTGTGAACGTTAGTCTCATTTTCGGTAAAGAGAAGTTCCTCTGGGTTATCGAAATCGACCCGGTAGTCCCCCAATGTGGGATGTGACATTTGCACCTGTCCCGGCGCTGACTCCCACAATGTGGGCCTATGAGGATCTCGGCCCCAGCTCCACGTATTCCGGAACCACACATGCGGCAACACGGTCAGCGTGGCCGCTTCTGGCCCACGATTGTGGACCGTGATTCGCATGAGAATATCGTCGGCGTCGGCTTTGGCATATTCGACGGACACATCGCAGTAGCGATCATCGGCAAGAATGCCTGTGTCGATCAACTCGAACTCAGGATCGTTGAGTCCACGCTTATGGTTCTCGTCGATGAGTTGTTGATAGGGGAAGGCCGCCTGCGGGTATTTGTAGAGAAATCGTGCGTACGAACATGTCGGCGTCGCGTCGAGATAGTAATAAAGCTCTTTGACATCTTCGCCGTGATTGCCTTGCCCGTTGGTCAGGCCGAATAGGCGTTCCTTCAGAATCGGGTCTTTCCCATTCCAAAGGGCGACCGCCAGGCAGAGAGTTTGTTTGTCGTCGGAGAAGCCAGCAAGCCCGTCCTCGCCCCAGCGGTAAGCTCGGCTGCGGGCGTGCTCGTGTGGGAAATAATCCCAGGCGGATCCGTCGGCACTGTAATCTTCGCGAACAGTTCCCCATTGCCGTTCGCTCAGGTACGTGCCCCAGCGGCGCCATGGTTTGGCGTTGTGCGCCGCTTCGTCCAGGCGCGATCTTTCTGCGTTTGTCGTTGGCTTAGAAGGCGGTGCTTTCGGTGGCATCGTAGGTCAGAAAGTGTGTGGCATCCTTTGGGATTAGGCGATCTTTGCGCTGAAGAAGAATAGCGCCGAAAGGTCCAACAGGAAAGCAGCTTCTTACTTGGGCGCGATCTCGCGCACTCCGCCGGCGCTGGCGACAATAACCAAGCCAGTCAGCCCGAGGAATAAACCATGCTCCACGATGCCCGCGCGGCCTTCGAGCTGACGCGCAAGTTTCGCCGCGTCGGCGATCGGGCCAAAATCACAATCGGTAATCAGATTGCCTTGGTCGGTGTGGTATTGCTTGCCGTCGGCGGTCTGTCGAATTACGCATCGCGCGCCCAGGGACTCAAGAAATCGCACCTGCGAGCGCCCGCCAAATGGCAGGACTTCGATCGGGAGTACGTGCTTCGTGCCAAGTCGGGGCGACAACTTGCTTTCATCTACCACAATGATTTCTTGGGTTGTGGCTTGCGCAACCAGTTTCTCGCGTAATAGTGCGCCGCCGCCGCCCTTGACCAGGTTGAGTTGCGGATCCACTTCGTCCGCGCCATCGATGGTCAGGTCGAGATTCCTGGGCAGGTCGTCGGTCAACATTGGGATGTTAAGTTCTACAGCCGCATCCCATGATCCACGGGAAGTCGCGAAACCGACGATGTCCTTCAATTCGCCTGAGCGCAGTAAGGCGCCAATCTTGCGGATGGCGAAGATTGCCGTCGAGCCGGTTCCAAGTCCGACAGCCATGCCAGACTTCACATAGCGGACGGCGTACTCCGCCGCGACCTTCTTCAAGGCTGTCTGTGGGTCCGGAGATTCAGTGGCTGCGTTCATTGTGATTCAAGCGAAAAAGCAGCTGCCTCGGCGGGCAGGATCAGCTCTTTCGCCCCAAGGCTTTGCGATAGCGCGTAATCAAATTGTTGGTCGAGCTATCGTGTTTTAGCTGCGGTGCGCTGTCGCTCTCGAGCTCCGGAATTATGCGCTTGGCCAGCACCTTGCCCAACTCAACGCCCCACTGATCGAAGGAATCAATGTTCCATACTGCGCCCTGGGTGAATACATTGTGCTCATAAAGCGCGACCAGCGTGCCCAGCGCGCGCGGCGTCAGCTTGTCGACCATGATCGTATTGGTCGGACGATTGCCTTCGCAGACCCGGAACGGCGTCTGGAAATCGGGCGAGCCCTCGGCTTTCAACTCTTCCGCGGTCTTGCCGAATGCCAGCGCCTCCGCTTGGGCGAGCACGTTTGCTGTCAAATAGTCATGCTGCACGGTCAGCGGGCTGAGCGGCTGGCAGAAGGCGATAAAGTCGCACGGAATGATTTTTGTTCCCTGGTGAATCAACTGGTAGAACGAGTGCTGACCATCGGTGCCCGGCTCGCCCCAGATAATCGGCCCGGTCTGCCATTCGACGTGATTGCCCTCGAGATCGACGTGCTTGCCGTTACTTTCCATCTGCAGCTGCTGCAGGTAGGCCGGGAAGCGCTTCATGTTGTCCGAGTAGGGCATGATGCCGACGGTCTGGGCGCCAAAAAAGTTGTTGTACCACACTGTCAGAAGTCCCATCAGCGCGGGCAGGTTCTTTTCCAGCGGCGTAGTGCGGAAATGTTCATCCATGTCGTGGAAGCCGGCCAGGAGTTCGGTGTAGCCCTCGGGACCGACGGCAATCATCGTCGAGAGTCCGATCGCCGAGTCCATGGAATAGCGGCCGCCCACCCAATCCCAGAAGCCGAACATGTTGGCCGTGTCGATACCGAACTTCGAAACTCCCTCGGCGTTGGTGGAGACCGCGACAAAATGCTTCGCCACGGCGGAGTCGCTCTTCAGCTTGTCGACAATCCACTTGCGCGCGGTAGCAGCGTTGGTCATGGTCTCCAACGTGGTGAAGGTCTTGGACGAGAGAATGAAGAGCGTCTCGTCAGCTGCAAGATCGTGCGTCGCGGCGGTGAAAGCAGCGCCGTCGACGTTGGCGACGAAACGGAACCTCATAGAAGAATCCGTGAAATCACGCAGCGCGTCGTAGGCCATTTCCGGGCCGAGATACGAGCCGCCGATGCCGATGTTGATGACGTTCTTGATCGGCTTGCCGGTGTGACCCTTCCATTCGCCGCTGCGCACGCGTTTGGAAAAAGCTGCCATCTTGTCGAGAACGGCGTGAACATCGGCAACAACGTCCTTCCCATCGACTTCGATCTTTGTGCCTTTGGGAGCGCGTAACGCCACGTGTAGAACAGCACGCTTCTCGGTGATGTTGATTTTCTCTCCGCGAAACATGGCGTCACGCCGCGCTTCCACGCCGCGCTCACGAGCAAGCTGGAGTAGCAGGCTAATCGTCTCGTCGGTGATACGGTTCTTGGAATAGTCCAGATAAAGGCCGGCGCCCTCGGCAGTCAGTCGCGTCCCACGTTGTGGGTCATCGGCTAAACAGCTGCCGCAGCTGGGCGTTTTTGATTTTCTCGTAGTGGTTCTGCAGTGCTTTCCAGGCTGCGGTGTCGATTGGTCGCTGGGTGGTCATCTTGGCTTCCGGCATGTTTGCTCCATAGAGACTAAGAGTCTTCGCGGGTCATCTTTGAATAGCAGGTCCCCTGGCAGTCAGAGACAGGCCACCTGCACACGGGATGAGAACAAAATGTTCTGCTTCTCCCAGCTACTTCAGCGCCTTGCTCTTGTTTTCAATCGAACTTATCAGGTCTTTCCAGGAATCGACGAATGAACTCGCCCCTTCGGACTGCAAATCCGCGGCAAGCTTCGCAAGGTCAACGCCTGCCTTGGTAAACGCCGACAGGGTCTGCTCGCAATCGCCGCCGTCGCGCGCAAGAGGCTTGGAGGCAGTTCCATGCTCGCCAAAAGCCAGCAGAGTCTCTTCCGGCATGGTGTCGACAGTGTTAGGCGCAGCCAGCGCGCCGATGTACAGAACGTCCGAGGCCTTGGGATCCTTCGTCCCCGTACTGGCGAAAAGCAAGCGCTGCGCATGAGCGCCTGAGTTGGCCAGCCGCTGCCAACGGTCTGACTCCAGGACGTCGCGATACGCCTTGTAGGCCTGTGCGCCGATCGCCGGCCCCAACTTGTCGCGCAGATCGGCAGGGACTTTATCCATCGTCGCCTTGTCCCAGCGGCTAACGAAGAGCGAAGCAACCGAGCGAACGTCTGGGCTGAGGCCAGCTTCGACACGGCGCTCCAAGCCTTTCATGTAAGCATCGGCCGCTCCGACATAGTGCTGGCGGTCAAAGAGTAGCGTCACATTGACCGAGACACCGGCAAAGATCGCCTCTTCGATCGCAGTTCTTCCTTCGGGCGTACCGGGAATCTTGATAAACAGATTTGGACGCGCAGCTTTCTGGTGCAACGCCTTCGCCACCTGGACCGTGGTCTTCGCGTCGTACGCGAGCAGCGGCGAAACCTCCAACGACACCCAGCCGTCGACGGTTGCAGTTCGCTGGTGAATGTCGGAAAACAGATCCGCCGCGCGGCGAAGATCTGCGATCGCCATCTCGAAAAAGGCATCTTCCGTGGACATGCCGCCGGACTGGAGCTTCGCCATGTCGTTGTCGTAGGCGTGTCCGTGGGTCATGGCGTGATCGAAAATCGTGGGGTTTGAAGTTAAACCGGTGACGGACAGCTCGTCGATGTAGCGCTTGAGGGTGCCGTTGTCGAGCATGTCGCGCGTGATGTTGTCGAGCCACAGGCTCTGACCGAGATCATGTAATTGCTGGGTCGCTTTCATCGGAGACTCCTTACGCTACTCCCGGAAATGCTTCTCGTTTGATGTCGAGCAGATCGACGATACGCCGAACGCTGAGGTCGGCCGGGCGATATTTCGCATTCGCTTTCTTGTCGCGCGCGTAGTGACCTTGCTGTGCGAAAACCGTGGTCACGCGGTGCTGCCACACGTCCTTGATGGCCTGCAGCAATCGCAATTTGTCGTCAACCATGACGTAGTGCTTCGCTGGAAAAAAATTCTCTACCGCGGCTAACTCTTGTTCTTTGTGGATGAAGATAAGCACGTGACCGCCGAACGCCTTCCACAGCCCGGAACGTTCCACCTTGCGCGGCTGGAAGACCGCATCCCCATCGGACAGGATGGCGACTTGTCCCCAGCGCTTTACCCGTTGGATGACCTGGAACGTGTGGGGATACACGCGATCCCAAAAGGGATAGTCGACCAGCCAGTTGGCCACGTGCAGCAGGCGCGGATCGTGCATGTTTTCGATACGATAACGCTCCAGCGCACCGAGATAATCTGCGTATCCCAGTTCGTCGCGCAACTGTTCGAAGATATCGAGATAGCGGGCGCGGGCCTGCTTGCCGAATTCGCGCTGGATATGGCGAAACAAATCGTTCTGCATGCGGTCGTTGTCGAGCAACGTGTTGTCCACGTCGAACAGAAACACCAGGTCATGCGTTTTGCCCGGTCCCGTCCGCACTTTCGTTTTCGTTTTCTTCGCGCTCATTTATCCCTTGCTCGCAGCCTGCGACCGGCTCTCTTCCTGTTGCGTCATGGGATTGATCCAGGGGCCGTCATTGCAGATGAGTTGGTTGGCTTCGTCCGGACCCCACGTGCCGGGCTCGTAGACGTATACCGGGGTCACGTTATCCAGAATCGGCTGCACGATGCGCCACTGCGCTTCTACCAGGTCCTGGCGCGCAAACAGGTCGCCGATGCCGCGCATGGCATCGCCCAGGAGCCGCTGGTACGGAGGCATATCTTCTGTGGCGTGGCTTTTCAGGCTCAGTTCCACGTCCTGCCCTACCATGCGCTCACCCGGAACTTTCACTCGAACACCCAGGCCGATGCTGATGTCGGGACTGACGCGCATCCGCATGTGCGACGAGCGCACTGGAACAACCTCGTGGAAGGTTTCGCGCGGCGGCCGCTTGAACTCCACAACCGCTTCCATGCAGGTGACCGGCAAGACCTTGCCGGCGCGAATGTAGATCGGAACGCCTGCCCAGCGCCAGGTGTCGATGTAGAGCTTGATGGCAATGAAGGTTTCAACGGTAGAGCCCGGAGCAACTCCATCGACCTTCTTGTATCCGTTGTACTGGCCACGCACGACGTCTTCCGGCTGCAGCGGGCGCACCGCCTTGAGCAGCGCTGCCTTCTGATCGCGCTCAGCCTCGTGATCTTCGCCGGTCGGCGGATCCATAGTGAGATTGCCGAGCACCTGCAGCATGTGATTCTGCACAACATCGCGCAGCGCGCCGGTTTCGTCATAGAATTTGCCGCGATCGCTTACGCCAAAGCTCTCGGCCATGGTGATCTGAATGCTGCGGACGTACTCGCGATTCCAGATGGGCTCGAAAATCGGATTGGCGAAGCGAGTGTAAAGGATGTTCTGTACTGGTTCTTTGCCGAGATAGTGATCGATGCGATAGATGTTCTCTTCCGGAAAGAACTGATGCAGAGTTCGATTGAGCGCTTGCGCAGTCGGGAGATTATGGCCGAAGGGCTTCTCGATGACAACGCGAGCGTTGGTAGCGCAGCCGGAGTCGGCGAGCCCTTTGGCGACGGTTCCAAACAAGCTGGGCGGAACGGCAAGGTAATGCAGCGGCGCTTTGGCGTCGCCGAGCTGCTTGCGCAACTCGGTGAAGGTTGCCGCGTCACCGTAGTCACCATCGACATAACGAAGCAGACTCATCATCTTCTCGAAGGGAGCCTGCTCCAGCCCGCCGTGATTCTCCAAGCTGTCCTTGGCACGCGCCTTCAGCTGATCCAGATTCCAACCAGCCTTGGCGACGCCGATGATGGGAACGTTGAATCCCTCATCGCGAATCAGATCCTGCAGCGATGGGAAAATCTGCTTGTAGGCAAGATCGCCCGTGGCTCCGAAGAATACAAATGCATCCGACATTCCATCTGACATAGTGTCCCCTGTGCCGCGACTGGCGGCGAAAACCGAAAACCAAGAGCGAAGAGCGAAAGGCGGCTCGTGTTACTTCGAATTCGCGATCGCTTCTTTCGCCGCCGAAACTACATGGTCGACCGTGAATCCGAAGTGTTCCATCACAACTTTCATGGGTGCGGACATGCCGAAAGTGCGCATGCCGAGCACGACACCGCTGCGTCCGGCGTAGCGATCCCATCCCACCGGGGATGCCTCCTCGACCGTGACACGCGCGCCTACTGATGGCGGCAGCACGCTGTCGCGATAGGCCTGATCCTGATGATCGAACAATGCCCACGCAGGCATGCTGACCACGCGCGTCTTGATGCCCGCGGCTGTCAGCTTCTCCCATGCCTGGACACAAAGCCCAACTTCGCTGCCACAACCGATCAGAATGACGTCCGGCTTACCGTCGGGTGCGTCGACCATGATGTAGGCGCCCTTTGCCAGACCACTTGCCGCAGCAAACTTCGTGCGGTCATAGATCGGCAGCGCCTGACGGCTGCACACGATCTCGCAAGGATGATCCTTGGTCGACATCGCCACACGATAGGCTTCCACCATTTCATTGGCGTCGGCTGGGCGCATCACGATCATGCCGGGCACAGCGCGAAGCGAAACCAGTTGCTCGATGGGCTGATGCGTCGGGCCATCCTCGCCCAGGCTAATCGTGTCATGCGTCCAAATGTGCAGGGCAGGAATGTCCATCAGCGAGGACAGACGAATGGAGCCGCGCGCGTAGTCGGTAAAAATAAGGAAGCCGGAGCCGAAGGCGCGCAGGCCGGTCAGCACCATGCCGTTAACGATGGCACACATCGCGTGTTCGCGAATGCCGAAGTGGAAGTTGCGGCCTTTGTGATCGCCAAGTTTGTTGGACTGGAAGTCGCCGGCGAACTCGAACTCGAGGCGCGTCTTGGTGCTGGGATACAGATCCGCCGCGCCGCCCATCAACCAAGGGATCTTCTGCGCGAGCGCGTTCAGAACTTTGCCCGAAGCGTCGCGCGTCGACATGCCACTCGCACTCGCGGGGAAACTCGGCAGCGCCTTCTGCCAATCCGCAGGCAGATCGCGAGTGTTCATGCGCTCAATGTTGTCAGCCAAGTCCGGATATTGGGCTTTGTAACGGCCGAACAGGGCATTCCACTCGCCGCTCAATTTCGAGCCGCGCGCCCCAAGGCCGCTAGCGAAGTGCTCGCGCACACCCTTCGGAACGACGAACGACTCGTCCGGGTTGAAGCCGAAGAATTCCTTGGTCAGGCGAACTTCCTCAGCGCCCAGTGGCTCGCCATGTGCGGCGGAGGTGTCCTGCTTGTGAGGCGCGCCGTAACCGATGTGGCTGTGCACGATGATCATCGTCGGACGGTCTTTGGTCTCGTGGAAGCGCGTTAACGCGCGCTCTACCGACTCGATATCGTTGGGATCGCTGACGCGCGTGACCTCCCAGCCGTAACCCATGAAGCGCGTCGCAACATCCTCGGTAAAGGCGAGGTCGGTGTGTCCTTCGATCGTGACGTGGTTGCAATCGTAGATCCAGCAAAGGTTCGATAGCTTGAGATGACCGGCCAGCGACGCGGCTTCACTGGCAACGCCTTCCATCAGGCAACCGTCGCCACAGAGCGCATAGGTATTGAAGTTGAAGAGCTCATAGCCGGGACGGTTGTAAGTTGCGGCGAGCCAATCGCCCGCAATTGCCATGCCCACGCTGTTAGAGAGGCCTTGTCCGAGCGGGCCAGTGGTAGCTTCGACGCCGGTGGTCCAGCCATACTCCGGATGTCCGGGACAGCGACTGCCCGCCTGGCGAAAGGTCTTGAGGTCGTCGATGGTGACAGCCGGACGGTCCTGCTTCTCGTAACTGGCATTCGCGGCCTTGATGCCGGTGAGATGAATCATCGCGTAGAGCAGCATCGATGCGTGACCGGCTGACAGGACAAAGCGATCGCGATTGGGCCACCAGGGATCGGCAGGATCGTAGCGCAGCACCCGCTGCCAGAGAGCGTAGGCGGTGGGCGCGGCGCCCAGAGGCGTGCCGGGATGCCCGGAATTTGCCTTCTGCACGCCGTCGATGGCCAGCGTACGAATCGTGTTGACGGCCAGTTGATCGAGCTTGGCAGAGGATGTTTCGCGAGCCTCTTGTGGAATCATGATCCCGACCTCAATTCACTTAGCTGCTGCCGTGGCGCTTTCTTTGTCATCGCAATTCGTACTGCAATCGAATCGCCAAGCGATCAGGCAGATCAGCTTCAACAACAATTACGACGGGTTTGCTTCTAGAAATAACGCTCATGATGAATCGTCACACTATCGTTGACTTGACGACCTTCTAGCGCTGATTAACGACGGCAACCAGATCTCGTTCGTTTGCTGTTCGGAGAGACCCTTTGAGTGAAGCAGCTGAACGCGCAGACAGCGGGTGGGGCACATTCTACCCCAAACCGCAGAAGAAGCAAACCGGCTCGGGGCCAGGTGCTAGATCAGGGTTAAAGTGAGCCCTAGTTCGTGGGCAAGCCGACCGGCTCAGCGCTTTCGATGCGCTGAATGAAGGCGATGGCTTGGCGCTCTGCCCACCGGCCGTCATAGCCCTTGGGCGCAGCCAGGAAGGCGCAGTGGCCGCCGTGGGTGGTCTCGATGAAACTGATGTGCGGATTCAGCTGCAGCTTTTCGCGAGTCTCGGGCAGCAGGCGGATGAAGGGATCGTCGAGGGCATGCAGGACGAGCGTGGGAACGGCAATGCGATCGACAACCCGCGCGGCAGCGGCGCGGGTGTAGTAGTCCTGGGCATCGCGAAATCCGGAGTAGCGGGCGGTGATCTGATCGTCGAAGTCGCGCATACTGCGCATACCGCGCAGATGGCGCACATCGTAGCGGTCGGGATAAAGAGCGGCTTTGCGCAGGATTCGGCGGCGCAGACCGCGCAGGAACTTCCACTCATAGACGCGATTGGCGCGATTGTGCAGCGCATCGGAGGAAGGCGCGAGATCGACGGCAGGTGAAACTCCGACGGCAGCTTTGACCTGTGGCGGAGCATCGGCTCCCCATTCACCGAGAAGCTTGAGAACCAGATTGCCGCCCATGGAGTATCCGACGAAAGCTATCTTCTCGAGGCCATCTTCGGCGATCAGCGTTTTCGCGACCGCGCCAACATCTCCCGACATGCTGGAGTTGTAGAGGGTGGGGCCGAGATGTTCGGTGTCGCCGCAATTCCTCATGTTCATGCGAACCACGTTCATCCCCGCAAGCCAGGCTTTGCTGCCGGTGCCGATGACATACTGCGACTCGCTCGAACCCTCCAGTCCATGCACGACAACCAGTGTCATCGCCGACCTGCGATCAGCCTGCCAGTGGCAATGACAGAGAACATGGACATCGGGCTCGACCTGGAAGAGACGCTCTTCCGGAGGCGGGAGAAGATTACGGCGCGGCAGGAAGTTGCCGACGATGGTCTGGGCGTGTCCGCTGATTAACGGCCGGCGCGGATGAAAAGGCTCGCCGAAGAAATCGTGCGCGCGCGTAGTTTCCGCGGCACGTGTGGAAGTCAGGACTGGTTGATCGTTAGCGGGGATGGAAATGCTCCTGCATCTATAATAGTGTTTCTAGCAATCGCGGCCCTGCCACTAAGGTCAGCGCCGCGTTTCGTTAGTGCAGGAGCGATCATGCCGATTTTCGAATACCGTTGCGAGGCTTGCGGTCACAGCTTCGAAGCCATCCTCTTCGGCGAGCAGACACCGGAGTGTCCGAAGTGCCACACTGAAAAGCTGGAGAAACAGCTTTCGACCTTCGCGGTCAGCACAAGCGGGCATTCCGCTGCGCCAGCGGCGAGCTGCGGACAATCCAACTGCTGCATGATGAACGGCGGCGGTTGCGACCTGAATTAGATCTACGAGCTCAGCAGCACTTCGGGGTTCTTGCGGACGATGTGCAGCAGCTTTAGCGTGGCCTGGCGCGGCTCGCGCAGACCCTGCTCCCAACTCTCCACGGCATTGGAACTGACATTCAGCAGGCGCGCAAACAGCGTCTGGCTGGCGTTCAGGCTTTCGCGCAGCTCGCGAATATCGGCGGGCTTCATGGGCTTGGGGCGGTCGGGAATCTCGACAGCGCGAAGGTCGAGCCTGGTGCTGCTCTTCTCGGAAGCAACCGCGCCTTCTTCTTTGTGTTTCTTCTTCTTGTCCTTCTTGTTTTTTTTGCCCATCGCTGCCTCGGTGGTGGTCGAATTTAATGTCCCACATAGTAGGACTCGCCAACAAGAATCGTAAATGGCTCTTTAGCGCCGAGGAGTCAGCCCACCTTTTGCCCGATTGGATGCGCGACCGGCCGGCCCTTTTCGTTGATCTGCAGGTGAGCCCAGGGCAATTCGTGATCGTGGGTGAAGACGACCAGCCAGTGCTGCGGAATCGCCTGCTGATAGAAGCGATGTTTGTTGGCGATGCTCTCCAGTGGATAGAGGTCGTAGCCCAAGGTCCAGGTCGGATCGAGATGCTTGGCATCGCAGATTAGATCGCTGGGATAGGCAGCAATGTGGTGGCCGCTGCGAATCATGACAACCTGCAGGTCGCGGGTGTGGCCGGAGTAGACCTTGACGGAAATACCGGGAACGATTTCGCTGTCGCCCCGCAAGAGCTTCAGCTGGCCATTGGCGAGCAGTGGATCGTAGTTGTCAGTCATGTAGCTGACCTTATCGCGCTCATGTTGCTCGTGGGCGCGCTCCAGCTCGCCCGCTTGCACATAATAGTTGGCGCGAGGAAAGGTCGCGACCGGCTTGCCCTGCTTGTAGTGGGTGTTCCAGCCGCAGTGGTCGAAGTGCAAGTGGGTGTTGATGACCACGTCGATCTCGTCAGGCGAGACTTTGGCCTGCTCGAAGCTCTGCAACAGCAGCGCCTGATTTCGGTAGATGGCCTGGGTCTTTTCGTTAACCTTGTTGCCAATGCCAGTCTCGATCAGGACGTTGTGCTTGCCGGTGCGCACCAGCAAAGAATTGAGGCCGAGCAGGATGGTGTTGCGTTCGTCAGCCGCGATGCGCTTTTCCCACATGACTTTGGGAATGATGCCGAACATGGCGCCGCCATCGGCGCGATACGTGCCGTCGGAGAGGATGGTCAGCTCGAAGTCGCCCAGTGTGGTTCGATGCACAGTTCGTCTCCTCAACAAGAGCTGATTTCGATCATACTGAATCCACCAGAGCGGCAGCTCGTCGAGCTGTCAAAATCCGGATATCGCGTGAGGTGGGAAGTGCGGCAGATTGTTTTGGTAATGCTACTCAGTTTGGTGTTGGTGGAAAGTTCGTTTGCACAGCGAGGAGCAACGAGTCAGAGTTCCGCGCCCGCAACTGCGGCGCAGGCTCCTGGTGCGGCAAACTCCAGCAATGATGAGCTGGCGCGGATGCGGGACGATCTGAACAAGCTGGAGAGTCTGAATCTTAATATGAGCAGCGAGATCGAGTTTCTGCGCGATCAGAATCTGCAGATCCTGCTGCGAACCAACGTGCAGATGTGGACGATCATGATTCGTGACCTGCGCGAGCAAGTAGCTCGGGAGGAGCAACGCCAGGCCGTCTCGCCAACCACTAAGCCGACACGGTAATCGTCTGTCAGATCAGGCGGTTGCCTTGCGCGAGCCAGCCACCAGCAATACCACTCCCGCGGCGCACAGTACGCCTCCTACTACGGGAGGAAGCTTCTCATTGTGGTGAGTGGTTATATCGACGGACGCGTCTCCGGCCTTGAGTTCGTGAGTATGGTTGTGGGGAACCAGGACGACAAAAGACAAGATTCCGAGGATGAGCACGACTAAACCAATCAAAGCTAACGGACGCATCTTTCTCCTTTACCGCACATTACGAATTGCTGCGGGTTGTTCGGTTCGGCAACTCAAAATGTGAAGCGGGAAAGGGCGGGAAGGTTGTGTCGCCCTGGAGGGGCTTGGTTCTTGATATTGCACGTTGGCGAGCGCTTCCGCACTGGGCTAACCAGTTTCAAGAGCCGCAACTTCAGGCTGTATATCCGCTCTGGCTGGCGGTCTTATTGCCCGCCGGTGGCGGCATTCGATGGGCTGACGGGGATTTCGAAGTACATGAGCTCGGCGCCTCCGGCGTCGCGCACGCCGGTCAGGTAAACGTGGGAGCCCTCCAGCGGCTGCTTGACACCCTCGACATCGAAGAAGACGAAGCCGGACTTGGTGGTGTGGGGTTCCACCGCCTGGGCTTCGAATTTAGCATTCTGAATCTCTTCGTATTCCTTCTGAGCCTTCTTGTTCTTGTTGCCCGAAAGCGGGATCGGTCCAACCCGCACTGGAGCGTTGCTGTTACCGCTGATATGCGCGACGCGTCGGAAGACGTCGTCGGTGGTCAGGGCGTCCAGCTTGGCGCGCCGGCCGGTGACCAACTGCACTTCCATATTGTTGACCGTGATGGGCTGATCGCCGTCGTTGCTGATGATGAGAAAGACCGGCAGAATGCCTTCCTGGTTGTAAGGCGTGATGAAGATGTTGTCCTTGGGCGCGGAGTTGTAGACATCGATGGCCGCGGTGAGCTTCTCCGTCGGATGTGCGTCTTTGCTGGGATAAGTATTGGCGTTCTCGGCGCGCGGGGGAACAAAATCTTTGTCTTTGGCAATCAGAGCCAGCGACGAGAACGCGAGGGTCAAGCCGATCAGCAGCAGCAGAATGCGGCGAGGGAACATAAGGCGATTATCCGCTTTCGGCGGCCCAGGGCTCAAGACACTTGACGTGAGTTGCTGGGGGAACTACGCTCGCAGTCTCTGATTGGGAAAGGAATTCTAGCTGTTATGAGTCTTCTGAAGTGGTGCGATGAGGGACCGGCGACAGTGCCGGTAGAAGCGACGGTCGAGGCTGCGATTCAGACGATGATCGACAAGGGTGTCGGCGCGGTAGCGGTGATCGACGAGCATGGGATTGTGGCGGGGATGTTTACCGAGCGCGATGTGCTGGCAAAGTTCGCGCTCAGCGGACGCGATCCCAAGACTACCCCGGTACGCGACATGATGAGCTCGATTGTCGAGATGGCAACAGAAGCGACGACGCCGAGTGAAGCGCTGCAGGTCATGCTGGAGCGGCATTATCGCCACATGCCCATTGTGGACGAGCAAGGAAAGGTGCTGGGCGTCTGCTCGATCCGCAACATTCTGGAGGCGCGGGTGGATGATTTGCTGGCGCAACCGGATAAGGGGCGGCCGGCGGTTTCGCGGGGTTGAGTTCCCTGCCGGGACAAGGATGTTCTTGCCATTCCTACCCAGGACTTCGTCCTGGGCTAAGCTGAGTCGTCCTTGGGGACGAGGACATTGCCAGCCCGAACGGGCTGCTGAAAAACTCCGATGCTCCCGTTTTGTGTCGCCGGCTAAAGCCGGCTCGGATCAAAAATAAACGCCTTATCGGCACGACTGAAGTCGTGCCCTGTTACAAGGCGCTCGCGGGACGACTTTTTCCGCAGCCTGTTCCGCCGACAATCCAAAGGCTAAAAGTGAAGAGCTAATCGCTAGTTGCTAGTTGCTGCTCTTCCATCATCTGCGGGATTGTCACGAAGTCGTATCCCTCGGGTTTGTAGCGGGAGAGGATGCGATCCGTCGCTTCCACGCTGCGGCTGCGGTCCACACCGATCCGGTGGTATTCACCATCGTGCAGCAGGATGACATCACCGCCCTGGATCTGGCGCTGCGCTAAAGCAGCGATATCCTGCGCGGATTTCGCTTTCCAGTCATAACAGCTGACATTCCACATGACAGGCTGCAGACCCAGATCGCGTGCGATGCGCAACGACGTGGGACGGCGTCCGCCAAACGGCGGACGGAAGATTGTGGGATTGACGCCGGTGGCATCGAGAATCGCCTGCCGGGTTCGCTGAAGCTGGCGACGCGTTTCGGTGGCGGAAGCGAAGATCAGGTTGGGGTGGTCCCAGGTGTGGATCCCGATGGCATGTCCGGCGGCGACAAGGGCGCGAGCGATCTCGGGCTTCTGCTGGACGAAGCGGCCGAGCAGAAAGAAGGTCGCCTTGACGCCGTGGCGTTCGAGGACTTCCATCATGCGCCAGGTGTAAGGGTCGTTGGGGCCGTCGTCGTAGGTAAGCGCGAGCAGGCGAGAGCCACGCGGCAGGCCGATGAAGGTCGAGCCGCAGACCTGCGAGGTCGGCCACATGGTTTGAAAGCCCGCCCATGTGGCGAGTCCGGCGACACCGGCGGCGCCGAGAAGGATGGGAAGCACGAGATGATTGTAGCGTGGGCGCTGTTCGCGTCCTGGCATTTAGCACTTTGCAATTAGCACTTAGCAAACGAACTTTGACCGGCAAACGTTCAAATGGTGAAGGCAATTGCCCGGTGCCACTGCTAAAGTGCCAAGTGCCAATGGCTGCTTTTCTTCCACAGCGTTTCACAACCAGTTAATTGCCACGGAGGCGGGGGCAAGATATTCTGCGGTTTGTAGCCTTTCTCCGACCATGGCGAACCTTTTCGAACCACCCCGCTACATTGCCGTTGAAGGGCCGATCCGAGTCGGCAAGAGCACGCTGAGCCGGGTGATTGCCGAGACACTGCACGCGCAGCGAATCAGCGAGCCGGAGCAGAATCCGTTTCTGCGCCCGTTCTATCAGGGCGAGTCCGGAGCGGCGTTTCAGGCGCAGTTCGCGTTTCTCATCGCGCGATATGAGCAGTTGGGCGGGCTGGACATCAAGCACAATCCCAACAAGACGTTCGTTGCCGATTACATCTTCGAGAAGGACAAGCTGTTCGCGTGCTTGAATCTTGGCGATGCGGAGCTTGAGGTTTACAACCGCTATTACGAGCTGTTTCGGCAGAATGTCCCCACCCCCGATCTGGTGATCTATCTGCAAGCCACGCCCGAGGTGCTGAAGAAGCGGCTCAAGAAGAAGGGCGCGCCCGGAGAGAAGGCGATCAGCGACGATTATCTGGAAGAGGTGATCAAGGCCTACGAGCACTTCTTCTTTCACTACACGTCGTCGGACCTGCTGATCGTAAATACCTCGGAGATCGATTTCGTGGAGCGCAGCGAGGATCTGCAGGCGCTGCTGCGGCGCGTGAGCGAGCCGATCCGCGGGACACAGTACTTCCTGCCGCTGGGCGCGGATGAGTCATCGGCAAACGCCTAGGCCTGACACCGAGGCCTGGCCCCACTCATTCGAAAACCGCGAATGAGTGGGGCGCCCGTGCGAACCTGTTATGGCGAGTACTGCCAGATCATGCCGGTATTTCGTTGGAGTGTTCCGAAGCCACACGTGTCAGTGGTGCCGTACAGGTTGCCGTTCGCGTCCGAGCTTAGATTATTAAAGACGTTCGCGTTACCTGATACCAGCAACTGCTGGGAGGACGCGTTCGTAACGTTCCCGCAGGTGTAGTAGTAGCAGCCGGAGGGGCCACACTCGTAATCCAACCCCCACTCCGTAACATCGATGTTTCCTGAGGCGTCTACTGCCAAGGCAGAGAATCCGCTGTAGGGGAGCCCACCACAATTGGCGCTGTACATCACGCTGAAGGCCCAGCCGCCACCGGAGGGTGACAACTCGAAAACCAAACCCGTATCGTTCGTATGGCCAGGGCAGTAATAGTTGTCGTTGCTGTAGCAGGTGCTGATGCCATAGAGGTTGCCGGCCCTGTCTTGCACCAAGTTGTTCGGCCAATCGCCATCCTGCGTACTTCCAGCAAAAGCGTAGAGAACATTTTCTGTCCAACCGCCCGCTGAGGGCACTAGCTGGAAGACCACTCCGTACCCGTATGCGCCAGCCCCAGCCGTCCCATAGAGATTTCCGTCATGGCCCAACAGCAAGCTATTAGGGCCTGCGCCATCATTCCCACCCGGGAAGTTATAGAGAATTTTCTCCGTCCAGCCGCCTTGAGCGGGCGTCAACTCGAAGACAGCGCCGCCGTTGTACGCGCCCCCCGAGCCTGATATCCCATACAAATTGCCGGCGGAGTCAGAAACGACGACATTGCCGCCCCACGCGTCTGTGTTGCCGGTGAACTGATAAACCGTCGTCGCATCCCAACCGCACAATGCCATGGCACAAGCGGCCGGACCCGGCTTTGCTTCATAGATCAGTCCGCAATAAGAAGCACCGTCATTCCCGCAGGTTTGGAAGCCTCCCTGCACCGCTCCATATAACGCGCCACTTGGGCCGACAATCACACCATTCGGAGCGCTTCCCTGGCTGCCGCCGAGAAAGCTGTACAGCGAGGTAAGAAACCATTTGCCGGCGCGATGAGCGAGTTGATAGAGCAGGCCCTGACCATAGCTGCCGAGGTTCGCGACTGTGCCGTAAAGGTTCCCGGCGCTGTCGATTGCCACGCCGGATGCCGGGTCGTTCTGTTGCCAAATCATGCCGAGATCATGAAGGTCATGGAATCCACTCTGCGGAGCGGGGCAAGCATAGTCGTTATAGCTGGTGGTCGTTGTGGTCGTGGTGCCGCCGAGGATGGTGAACGCCTCCGATGGAATCGAACCCACATCATTCTGCGAAGCCAGCGATGGGCAGCCCTGGCCCTGACACCCCACACCGGAATTTTCATCCCAATAGACCGGATCGCCGCTGGGGACGCTAGCGTTTTGCAGGTTCACCCAGTACGTGCCGGCGTTCAGCGCAGGACCGTTGAACGACGTTGTCTCGGTGCAGATGTTGTAGCCGTACTGATTGACGGTACAGCTTCCCTGCGCGAACTTTACCGTCTGATCGAAGTAGCTGGTGCCACCGTTTTCGCCCGAGGTGATGGACAGTTCCGCGGAAGTCAGAGTATCGCCGGCATCCAGCCACGCTCCGAAACTCATGCCCGTGATGTTCGTGCCATCGCTGGCGACAGTGAAGGTGTCGCTGACGATGAAGCCGAAGCCGATGGTCCAGGCATCGGTATTGCCGTTGATGGGCCCGTTGTCGTAGATGTCGTTGCTGTCGAGCGGACGGCGATGCTTGCTGGCTCCTGCAAACACCTGAGATTTCGGCGGCGTCATCCGTCTGGCCGGATGAGCGAGTCGCGACGCGAACTGCGGCATCTTCGCCGCCTGCACCGCAGTGGGAGGCACGGAATTCTGCCCAAAGAGTGGAACAGCAATGGCGATCATTAACATCGCGATCGCCACAAGAGAAATCATGCGGAACACTGGAATTGAAGATTGCCCTTGGCTGTGCATCGGCTTGTCCTCCTCGGCGGGCGGCTGGGTTAGGTCGGAGATGACGGACGCATTGTGCGCGAAGCGAGTGGAGATTCCGGAAGAGATTTCAGGCGTTTAGTCTGGCGGCGAAGAAAACCGAGGATGCGCCAGCAGAACTCTCTCCCGAGACACCCGTCAGAATTTCACACTGTCCGGTGGCTATCTGTCAGTGATGAGTGGGGTATCCAAAACTCGCCCAGGCCTCGAAAGCGCGAGACCTGGGTCTAGCTGCCGACGACTGGCAACTTCACTGTGGCGAGGCCTGCCAGATCATGCCGCCGTTTCTGAAAGGCGTTCCCAAGGTTCCACAGGACCCGGTAGTGCCATAGAGGTTACCGTTCACATCCGAGGTCAGATTCCAGAAGATATTCGCATTGCCCGAAACCAGAGTCGGACCTCCGCTAAGAGCCTTGATTTGGCCACAATGGTTGAAGTAGCAGCCCCCGTAGTCACACTGCGCATCGTCCCCACCTTCGGCAATGTAGAGGTTCCCCGCCGCGTCAATAGCTAAGGCATTGATGTAATTTCTCCATTCATTACAGTCCCCGGAGTTGTTATAGATGACGTTGAAGGTCCAGCCGCTATCGGAGGACTGCAGCGAGAAAACCAGACCATAGTAATCCCAAAAGGGGGTGCAATAGCTTCCATAATAGCCATCGCAAACACTAAAGCCATAGAGCGTTCCGGAAGGACTCTGGACCAAGCCCCCCGGCTGAGAGCCGTCGGTGGTGTTGGTGAATGAGTAGAGGGTATTTTCCGTCCAACCGCCGCTGGACGGCACTAATTGGAAAACCACACCCCAACCAAGGCCGCCCCCGGCGGTTCCGTACAAATTTCCGTCATGGCCCACCAGCAGACTATTGGGCCAGCCATCATTGCCTCCGGTGAAGCTATACAGTATCTTTTCCGTCCAGCCGCCTTGTGCGGGCGTAAGCTCAAACACCGCGCCAGCCCCATACGCTCCGCCACCACCGGAGAATCCATACAGGTTGCCGGCTGAGTCAAAGGCCGCGATGGAGCCGCCCCATGCGTCGGTGTTACTCGTGAACTGATAGATCGTCTCCTCGTCCCAACTGCAAAGTGCCGTAGCGCAAGCGGTCGGCCCCGGCGTCACCTTGTAGATAACGCCGCAGTAGGACGATCCGTCACTACCGCAGTTTTGTATCCCTCCCGTTGCCGCTCCGATAAAAGATCTCCTTGCGGACCGACGATGACGCCGTTGGGCCCGCTCCCCTGACTGCCTCCCAGAAAACTGTACAGAGAGCTTAAGAACCAACGACCGGCTCGACGCGTCAAATCGTAAACGAAGCCCGCACCATCGTTGCCCCCGGATGAAAACGTCCCATAGAGATTTCCCCCACCTTCGACAGCTACGCCCGAGGAGCCACTGACATCGTACAAGTCGTGGAAGCCGTTTTGCGGACGCGGGCAAGAGTAATTGTCGGAGCTAGTGGTAGTCGTGGTGGTAGTGGTCGAATTCCCGAGGATGGTGAAGGACTCGGAGGGAATCGAGCCGACATCATTCTGCGAAGCCTGCGAGGGGCAGCCCTGGCCCTGGCATCCCACGCCGGAGTTCTCATCCCAATACGCCGGATCGCCGCTGGGGACGCTGGCGTTCTGCAGATTCACCCAGTAAGTTCCGGCATTCAACGTGGGGCCGGTGAAGGACGCTGTTTCGGTGCAGACGTTGTAGCCAAATTCATTGGTGACGCAGTTGCTCTGGGTGAAATTCACCGTCTGATCGAAGTAGCTGGTGCCGCTGTTTTCGCCAGATGTAATCGACACCTCGACCGAGGTTATCGTGTCGCCGGAAAACAGCCACGCACCGAAACTCATACCTGTGATGCTCGATTTAGCGTTGGCGAAGTTGAAGCTGTCGCTGGTGATGTATCCAAAGTTAATGGTCCATGCGTCGGTATTGCCGTTGATGGGACCGTTGTCGTAGATGTCGCTGCTGTCGAGCGGACCGCGATGTTTGCTGGCCCTGCGAATACCTGAGATTTCGGCGGCGACATGCGTCTGGCGGGATGGGCGAGTCGCGACGCGTACTGCGGCATCTTCGCCGTCTCGACGGCGGTGGGCGGAACGGAGTTCTGCGCGACGACGGGAACGGCCGCGGATAATGAACGCCGCGATCGCCACAAGAGAAATTATGCGGAAGAGTGGAGTTGGAGATTGCCCTTGGCTGTGCATTGACTTATACTCCTCGCGGAACAGGTCAAAAGGTGCGGAAACCTGGAAAGCAACGGGCGCGAGTAAGCCACGGAGAAGTACCGCCGCTCCGTTTCCCCGGTCCGGGAACGGGAAACAGACCGAAACCTCTCCAGAGATATTCCAGGAGGATTGCACAGTGATGGCGGGGGGTTGTCAGTGATCTATGCCGCAGGGAGAGGTTAGGAGGGACTGACCCGGGTCGTGAGGCGGAGACTTGTACCTATTCGGTCGAGATCTTTTCCTGCTTGCCTTCCAGTGCGGCTTGCAAAGTGTGCCAGGCGAGGGTGGCGCATTTCACGCGGACGGGAAATTCCGAGACGCCGGCGAAGACTGCCAGCTTGCCCAGCGATTCGCGATCGCCATCAGCGTGTCCGGTAACCAGGTTGTGGAAGTTTTCGAAGATCTTCGCGGCTTCTTCCTTGCTCTTGCCTTTCAGGCTCTGCGTCATCATCGACGCGGACGCTTTCGAGATGGCGCAGCCCGATCCCTGAAAGGTGACGTCGTGAATCTTGTCGCCTTCGAGATCGAGATAGATGGTGAAGTGATCGCCGCAGAGAGGGTTGTAGCCCTCGGCTTTGTGGTTCGCGTTCTGCAGCTCGCGGAAGTTACGCGGCGTCTTGCTGTGCTCCAGGATCTGTTCCTGATAGAGCTCGCGCAGTTCGGACATTTAGGCGAAAACCTCCTTCACCTTATAGATGCCCTTGACCAGCGCGTCGATCTCCTCGCGCGTGTTGTAGAGCGCGAATGACGCGCGAGCGGTTGCCGGAATGTGGAAGCGATGCATGACCGGCTGGGCGCAGTGATGTCCGGTGCGCACGGCGATGCCTTCGCGATCGAGAATGGTGCCGATGTCGTGGGGATGAATGCCATCGATGATGAAGGAGATGACCGCGGCCTTGTCGGCGGCGGTGCCAATGATGTGAACGCCTTCGATCGCCAGGAGCGATTCGGTGGCGTAGGTCAGCAGATCGTGCTCGTGGGCGGCGATGTTGTCGATGCCGAGACGATCGACATAATCGATGGCCGCGCCGAGGCCGATGGCGCCGCCGATGTTGGGCGTGCCGGCTTCGAACTTGTAGGGCAGATCGTTGTACAGCGTCTTCTCGAAGGTGACAGAGCGGATCATGTCGCCGCCGCCCTGATAGGGAGGCATGGCTTCGAGCAGCGCCAGCTTGCCGTAGAGCACGCCGATGCCGGTCGGAGCCGTAAACTTTGTGGCCGGAGAAGACGTAGAAGTCGGCGTCGAGATCCTGCACGTCAATGCTTGATGTGCGGCGCGGCCTGCGCGCCATCGACAACGACCGGAACGTTGTGCTGATGCGCGATCTCGACGATCTTGCGCAGCGGAATGATGGTGCCCAGCGCGTTGGAGACGTGCGTGATCGCGAGGATCTTGGTGCGCGGCGTGAGCAGCTTGGGCAGTTCGTCCATCTGCAATTCGCCGCGATCGTTGATCGGGATGACGCGCAGCTTCGCGCCCTTTTCTTCGCAGAGCATCTGCCAGGGCACGATGTTGGAGTGGTGCTCCATGGCGCTGATGAGGACTTCGTCACCTGCGGCGACATGCTTGCGGCCGTAAGTCTGCGCGACCAGGTTGATGCCTTCGGTGGCGCTGCGCACGAAGATGATCTCGCGCTTGTCAGCGGCGTTGAGGAAGCGCTGCACGGTACGGCGCGCGGCTTCGTGTTCTTCGGTCGCGTGCTCGGAAAGAAAATGCACGCCGCGATGAATGTTGGCGTTGCCGCTCTCGTAGTAATGGGAGATGACGTCGATGACGGCACGCGGTTTTTGCGAGGTCGCGGCGTTATCCAGATAGACGAGCGGATGCCCATGCACCTGCTGATGCAGGATGGGAAAGTCGCGGCGAACCTGCTTCGACCGAATACGGCGCGATCGCGTTCGCCATGGAGGGATGAAACTCCTGCGACAGATTGTTGGTAGCCGTGCTCATCCTAGCTCCTCCCAATTTCTTCCCGTGTCGCCGCTGGGCTCAGTCGCCGCAATCGAAACGGTGTTCGCCATTTGCATTCCGAAGAGATGGCGGTTGATGAGTTTCTGCAGATGGCTGCGCACGCCATCTTCTTTCATGCGGTCGAGGCACTCGTTGGCGAAGGCGAGCAGCAACAGCTTGCGGGCTGACGGCTCGTCGATGCCGCGCGAGCGCAAATAGAAGAGCGCGTTCTCCTCGATCTGGCCGATGGTGGCGCCGTGCGTACACTTCACGTCGTCGGCATAAATTTCCAGCTGCGGCTTGGTGTCGATCTGCGCGTCGTCGGAGAGCAGCAGATTGCGATTGGTCTGTTTGGCGTCGGTCTTCTGCGCGTCTTTGTGAACGATGATGCGGCCGTGAAAGACGCCGTGGGCCTGGCCGTCGAGGATGCCGTTGTAGAACTGACGGCTCTCGCAGTGCGGGCTGGCGTGCTCGACCAGCATGTAGTTATCGAGATGCTGGCGGCCGTTGCCGATGAACAAGCCGTTGATAAGGCACTCCGCGCCTTCACCGGCGAGGACCGGATGAACGTTGTTGCGAACGAGGCCTCCGCCGAGCAGAACGGAATGCGTCGCGACGTTGGCACTGCGTCCCTGCTGGATGCGGAGGGTCGAGATGTTGAAGGCCTGGGTGTCTTCGCGCTCGAGCATGTAATGCGAGACGACGGCGCTCTCGGCGGCAACCAGTTCAGTCGCGGTATTGCAGAACGCGACGGCACTGCCGAGCGAGACGTAGTCTTCGACGACGGCGATCTGCGATTGTTCTTCTGCGACGATCAGGTTGCGTGGATGCGTCATCGTTGGCGCTTCGGACGCGGTCGAGACGAAGAGCAGGTGGATGGGCTGCTCGACGACTACGCCCTTCTTGACGTGAATGAATGCGCCGCCGGCAAGGAAAGCCGTGTTCAATGCGGCGAAGGCGTCGCGCTCGGTATTCAGGTAGCGGCCGAGATGGGGCTCGAGCGACGCAGGATTCGTGTTGATGGCGTCGGCGAGACTGGCGACGGTTACGCCCTTCTGCGATGCGGTCGATGACAGTTCACGAACGAAGCGACCGTCGACGAAGACGAGCTGACACGCCGCGCCGGACAACATCCATGCATCGAAGTCGTTCTTGCTCACCTCGTTCGTCGTTACCGCGAGACGGAACGGGGTCTTGGCGATCGCGGAGACGTTGGTGAAGCGCCAGTCTTCGTCGTGCGTGGTGGGGAAGCCGGCTTCGCAGAAGCGGGCGAAGGCGTCGTCGCGTAGTTTGCGCAGCCAGCCGAGATCGCGGCCAGGGGCGGTGGCCTGGAAGGCGGTGAATGCGTCCAGGTATGTCTCTAATTGTTGCGTTGCAGTAATCACGATTGCAGCATTTCCTCGAACATAAATATTGAAATCACGAAATTGTCATCACGAGCGAAGCGAGGGATCTGCTGTCCGTCCCTCATGGCATTGCCGGTCGCTCGCGCGGAAAGCAGATCCCTCGTCGGGCTGAAGCCCTCCTCGTGATGACAATTCGTAGTGCGTGCAGTTTCCTGTAACATGTCGTTCTGCGACGCAGCCAAAACTGCGCCAGCCTCAAAACTATCCCGAGCGGCGCCGCCTAAAGGGCCAGCTCTCCCGCTCTACGCCGTAGTCGTTTCGCGCTCCATGTCGTTGTAGCCGGTTTCTTCCAGCTCCAGCGCCAGCTCCTTGCCGCCGGAGCGCACGATTCGGCCGTTCATCAGCACGTGCACAAAATCGGGCACGATGTAGTTCAGCAGCCGCTGATAGTGCGTCACCACGACGAACGAACGCTCAGGGCTGCGCATCGCGTTCACACCTTGAGCGACGATCTTGAGCGCGTCGATGTCGAGGCCGGAGTCGGTTTCGTCGAGGACGGCGAGCTTCGGCTCCAGAATCGCCAGCTGCAAAATTTCGTTGCGCTTCTTTTCGCCGCCGGAGAAGCCCTCGTTCACCGAGCGGTTCATCATCTTCTCGTCCATTTCCAGCAGCTTCAGCTTCTCGCGGAACATGGGCAGGAAGTCCATGGCATCCATTTCGTCTTTGCCGTGATATTTGCGAACGGCGTTGAGGGCGGAGCGCAGAAAGTAGGCGTTGCTGATGCCGGGAATCTCGACCGGATATTGGAAGGCGAGGAAGACGCCTTCGCAGGCAGCATCCTCGGCCTTCATCTCGAGGAGATCTTTGCCGTCGAAGAGGACCTGGCCCTCGGTGACGACGTAGCTTTCGCGACGGGCGAGCACCTGGGCCAGCGTGCTTTTGCCGGAGCCGTTCGGGCCCATGATGGAGTGGACCTCGCCGGGGTTCACCGTGAGGTTGATGCCCTTGAGGATTTCGTTGTTGTCGACCTTGACGTGAAGGTTTTTGATTTCCAGTAAGCTCATGCGTTCTTATCAGTCCTCTATGCGCGCGAGAAAGCGCGCGAAATCCAAATGCCGCTCACAACCGAAGATTGTCATCACGAGCGCAGCGAGGGATCTGCTTTCCGCCCTTGTGGCATCGCCGTCACTCGATCGGAAAGCAGATCCCTCGTCGGGCTGAAGCCCTCCTCGTGATGACAACTTCGTAGTACGTGCAGCGTTGAAGCACCGCACAGTTCAAAGCTTTACCCGACGCTGCCTTCCAGGCTGACGCTGAGCAGCTTCTGGGCTTCGACGGCGAACTCCATCGGGAGCTCGCGGAAGACGCGCTTGCAGAAGCCGTTCACGATCATCGAGACCGCATCCTCGGCCTTCAAACCGCGCTGGCGCAGATAGAAGAGCTGGTCTTCGCCGATCTTCGAGGTCGACGCCTCGTGCTCCATCTGCGCCGTCGAGTTCTTAACCTCTATATAGGGGAACGTGTGCGCGCCGCACTTATCGCCGATCAGCAGCGAGTCGCACTGCGTGTAATTGCGCGCGCCGGTTGCGCCCTTCAGAATTTTGATCAGGCCGCGATAGGTGTTCTGGCCGCGGCCGGCAGAGATGCCCTTCGACACGACCGTGCTCTTCGTGTTCTTGCCGATGTGGATCATCTTCGTTCCGGTGTCGGCCTGCTGATAATTGTTGGTGAGCGCAACCGAGTAGAACTCGCCCACCGAGTTGTCGCCCTGCAAAATACAGCTGGGGTACTTCCACGTAATCGCGGAGCCGGTTTCGACCTGCGTCCAGGAGATCTTTGAATTCACGCCCTGGCACTTGCCGCGCTTGGTGACGAAGTTGTAGATCCCGCCCTTGCCGTTCTTGTCGCCGGGATACCAGTTCTGCACGGTGGAGTACTTGATGGTCGCGTTGTCGAGCGCAACGAGTTCGACGACGGCCGCATGTAGCTGATTCTCATCGCGAATCGGCGCGGTGCAGCCTTCGAGGTAGCTGACGTAAGCGCCTTCGTCGGCGACGATCAGCGTGCGCTCGAACTGCCCGGTCTCGGCAGCATTGATGCGGAAGTAGGTCGAGAGCTCCATCGGGCAGCGAACGCCCTTGGGCACGTAGACGAACGATCCGTCGCTGAAGACGGCGGCGTTGAGCGCGGCGAAGAAGTTATCGGTGTAGGGGACGACCGAGCCGAGGTACTTCTGCACCAGCTCGGGATGATTCTTCACCGCGTCGGAAAAGGAGCAGAAGATCACTCCGTACTCGGAGAGCTTCGCCTTGAATGTGGTTGCGACGGAGACGCTGTCGAAGACCGCGTCGACAGCGACGCCGGCGAGCATCTTCTGCTCGGTGATCGGAATTCCGAGCTTCTCGTAGGTGCGAAGGATCTCGGGATCGAGCTGATCGAGACTCTCCAGCTGCGGCTTCTGCTTGGGCGCGGAGTAATAAGTGATCGCCTGATAGTCGATGGGCGGATAGTGAACGTT
The DNA here is from genome assembly GCA_963805985.1 of uncultured Acidobacteriaceae bacterium. Classification (GTDB taxonomy): domain Bacteria; phylum Acidobacteriota; class Terriglobia; order Terriglobales; family Acidobacteriaceae; genus Bog-257. Next base: position 747,176 of record CAWDWG010000001.1, read on the forward strand.
CGCCCACGTCGGCTCGGCGTCCTTGGCTTCCTGCGTCGCCCAGTAGCGATAGGCCTTGAGGCGCCACTCCAGCATGAATTCCGGCTCGTTCTTCTTGGCCGAGATCACGCGAATGGTGTCTTCGGTGAGACCTTTGGGGATCCGCTCCTCTCCAATATCGGTGACGAAGCCCCACTTGTACTCCTGCTGCGCCAGATCGCGAATTACGTCGGTATTAGAACTCATTGGACTCTCCCGGATGAATAACCAATCGTGGGTACCAGCTTGCCGTGCGCGCCCTTGATGGCGGTCAACTGCATGGGCTGAATCAGATCGAAGAGGGTGACGTGATCGAGCGCGCCGCGCACCACCTGGCTGATGACGCGCTGATTGCGCTTAATGGGGCACGAGCGCTCCAGATCGCACAAGCCCGTAATGTCGGTACTGCACTCGGTGAGCGCGATGGGCCCTTCGATGGCAGTGATGATTTCGGCGAGCGAAATTTCTGCCGGCTCTTTGGCCAGGCTGTAGCCGCCCTTGATGCCGCGATGCGAGACCAGCATTCCACTCTGCAAAAGCAGCTTCAATACCTTGCTCACCGTCGGCAGAGGCAGCCGCGATTGCGCCGCCAGATCGCGTGCGGTGTGCGTCGACGTGGCATGATCGCGGGCGATGATGGTCATCAGCACCAGGCCGTAATCGGTAAGTTTGGCGAGCCGAATCAAGGGTTACGCGCTCCCAATTGCTATAGATGTATATAGTACCGCAAAGGTACTATTTTATGAAAGCCGGGCCCCACGAAGAGAAGGTTGGGCGCCCGGGATTTGTAAAACTTTTGTCAACGCCGCGGAGGGCTCGGAAGTGTTTCGGAACGAGCCGAGGACAAGCGGACTTCGCTCTGTAGCAGGTAGTTCCTTGTCCTGTAAGAGGACGAAGCGGGCACGAGCGCATGCGGCCCCCATCGACTTTTATTCCCTTTCTGAACAACTACAAACGCTAGTATTTGGGATGGTTATTGACTTGGAGGAAGGTTTCAGAGTACCTTTCCAACGCTGTTGCTGAGTCGAGATGTACAACGCCGACAACCCAGCCAGGATGTCGACGATCTGCATCGAAACCCGCCTTTCAGACTTAATTGAAAATTGTGGAGTGGGTCAGTTTGAATTCAGCTTGAGTTGGGATGCGCGCCCCAGGTGCATCGGAACGGAGGGGCGCGTCCAGGCGCCTGTGCTGTGCCTCGGCGATGCCTGCCCTGCGAGTTCCTGAACTCAAACTGGCCCACTACCCGAAACTGAGGAGAAACATGAAGCTTTTGCGAATGCTAGGAGTATCCGTGCTGGCGTTAGCCGCGGTGAGCGTGGTGAATGCGCAGTCATGGACAGCCGCACAGAACGTGCCCAACATCGCTGCCGGCGCCGTTGCGTTGCTGACCGACGGCAGGGTGCTGGTTCAGGACGTCAATACTTATAACGAGTGGTGGACCTTGACTCCGGATGCCAGCGGTAACTATGCAACCGGAACATGGACGCAGGTTGCGACGATGCCTTCGGGATATGCGCCGCTGTACTTTGGTTCGGCGGTATTGCCCGACGGACGCTACATTGCAGAAGGTGGCGAATACAACAACGGCCAGGATGCCTGGACGACCAAGGGCGCCATCTACGATCCGGTGGCCAACACCTGGACGTCGGTTGCCCCGCCCAGCGGATGGAACTCGATCGGCGATTCGCCGAGCGTGATTCTGAACAACGGAAGCTACATACAGAGCAGCTGCTGCGACACGGCAAAGCAGGCGGCTATTTTGAACCCCTCGACCCTGACCTGGACCGCGACCGGTTCGGGCAAGTTCGACATCTATGACGAAGAGGGCTTGACCCTGTTGCCCGGCGGCAGCGTTCTGGACGTAGATTGCTACGTCTTCCAGTACAGCTCAACCGGCAAGAACTGGGAAACCTACAGTCCCACCACCGGCGCGTGGACCAGCCAGGGCAGCACGCCGGCGCAGTACTGGGATTCAGCGGCGAACTGCGGTGGCTCGGGCCGTGCGACGTATGAGCTCGGACCGGCGGTGTTGATGCCGAACGGAACCGTGTTCCAGGCCGGCGCCAACAGCTGCGCCGCAGGTCACACCGGCGTCTACACGGTGAGCAGCAACAGCTGGACAGCGGGTCCGGATTTCTCCGGTAGCCTTGACGCAGCCGATGCTCCGGGAGCGCTGGAAGTGAACGGCAACGTAATCGTGTTTGTCAGCCCGGGATTTGGTGGCGCTGGCGGACAGATGGTCGAGTGGAATGGCAGCGCGCTGAGCAACCTGCCGAATCCTCCGAATGGCCCGAGTGACTCCTCGTACTACGGCCACTTCCTGATGCTGCCCACCGGGCAGATCATGTTCACCGACTTCAGCAACGACGTGGAACTGTTCAACTCGGCGGGCAGCCAGTACACCGGCTGGAATCCGACCCTGTTGCTGCCGAACATCACCATGACGCACGGCACCACGGTCCTGCTGAACGGAACCAACTTCAACGGCGCCTCGCAGAACAACGCCTACGGCGATGACTTCCAGGACGCCAGCAACTACCCGATCGTTAAGTTCACCAACGTCTCGACCGGACACGTATTCTTCGGCCGGACGCATGGTCACAACACGATGGCGGTGGGCTACCACGGACCGAGCTACACCCACGTGGACATTCCGTCGAACATCGAGACCGGCCAGACGCACCTGCAGGTGATCGTCAACGGTATCGCCTCGCAGAATTACACGATCGTGATCAACTAGTTGATTGTTGTTTTGAGAAACTGACGGCGCCAAGTCCGCGAGGACAAGGCGCCGTTTTTATTGAGGGAATTCGGGTTGCGCAGCCTCTTTGCCACACATTCGAAAATCGCGAACGTGTGGGCACCCGGCGCCGTCGCGATGCTCACAAGCCGTGAAGCGTTTGTTAGCGCAAAGACATTTCCGGCGAATAGCCGGAAAAAGTAACCCTTTCGGTCGCATGCGCCAGGATATCGTCCTTTGGCAATCGGCTGAAACACTGCCGATAATCCTTCGTGAACTGCGATGGGCTCTGATAACCAACGCGATAGCTCGCCTCACCGATACCGAGCGAATCCACCAGCAGCAACTTTCGCGCTTCGTGCAGGCGTATTCGGCGCTGGTATTGAATCGGCGTCATTCCGGTCATCGCCTTGAAATGCTGATGAAACGAAGATGGACTCATTCCAACACGGCGAGCAAGATCGTCGACCATAAAGCCCCTGGTGAACTGCTTCTGCAGCCAGGTTAGCGCCCGGGCGATGCGATTGGATGGGCTGTCCTGCCTGGAGATCTCCAGCAACCGCGAACCGGACGGTCCTGCAAGCAACCGATACAGAATCTCCTGCCGGATCAGCGGCGTCAGCGCGGCTGCGTGTTGTGGCGTGTCCAGTAATCGCAAGAGACGAATCACCGCTCCCCATAAATCCGGGTCTGCATGAAACACGTCGACGGCGGACTGAGGGCTCGAAGCCGGCAGCTTATCGCATCGACCGATCACCTGTTTCAACTCTTCGAAGTCAATCTCCACGGCAAGCGCCAAAAGCGGGCTCCTTCCGGTTGCGCTCAGGATCTTGGAGGTCGATGGCATATCGATTGACGACAGCAAGAACTGTCCTGCGCCGTACTCGAGGTGCGTGGCGCCGAAATCGAGGGTCTTTACCCCTTGCATCACCAGTGCCATGCAGCGCATCGATTGCACCGTCACCAATGGCCGGCTCACCCAACCGAACCTCATCAGGTGCAGGCCAGGAAGAGCGTTCCTTGTAAGTCGATCCTCCTGAGCGTGCCGCAGAAGGATCGACCGGGCTTCTTTTCGAAGTGAGGAGACAGCAGCCATCTCCTCCATCGTATCGAGTTCACTCTGCATTGCAATCGGTTTCAAGATTCTTGAAGGCCTCAAGCTGCTCCAGCCGCGCATCGAGCGCCGCCTTAATGTACCCGTAGACATCCGCTCCCAGCGCCAGCCGGGGCGGCGCAGCCTCCGCTGCAAACGTGTCTACGATTGCCTTCGCCATCTTTACCGGATCGCCCGGCGCCACGTAGCCCCTCTTCGCCATCTGTCGCAGCATACCCACAGGCCCGTCCTGATAAGCCTCAAGCTCCGGGGTGAGAATGCCTGCGCCACCGAAGTCAGTGCGGATAGCTCCAGGCTCTACCAACGTCGTCCCGATGCCGAAGCCGGCCACTTCCTGCGCTAGGGCGTCGAAGAAGCCTTCGATGCCCCACTTGGTCGCACAGTAGAGCGACAGTCCTGGGAAGGAGGATTGTCCTGCACCGCTGGAGATCTGGATGATGCGGCCTCCGCCAAGAGGACGCATGTGCGCCACGGCCGCGCGCGCAAGTTGAATCGAGCCGAGAAGGTTGGTGTCGACGATATGCCGCATCGCTTCGAGTTCCAGCTCTTCAGCCGCACCCAGCAGGCTGTAGCCCGCGTTGCTGACCACTGCATGGATTCGCCCGAGTGCCTTCACGGCTGCGTCGAACGCCTTTGGGATGTTGGCTAAATTCGACACATCCAACTCTGCCACCCAAAGTTGGCTGGGGAACCGCTGCTCAAGCTCCGCCGCATCGGTACGTCTGCGAACCGTGCCGGCCACCCTGCCGCCCCGGTCGAGGATGGCTTCGGCAATGCTGCGGCCAAGGCCGCGGTTGATTCCCGTAACAAACCAGGTTGAGGACTTGACGGGCACGAAAGAAATAGCTTGCGAATGTATGGCACTCATGGAGTCAATCTAGCGGCGGGAATGATTCAGGCGTGACTCAAATCGTGCAGGAGTTTAGCGAAATCCTACGAAAGCAATCAGTCCCTATAAAGTCGGCTTGTGGGAGGTTATTAGCATGCACCGCAAAAGGCGAGACCGTCAGAATCAGGCTTCGGGGATCGAGGCGTTTATGAGATGGGTTGCAGTTTCGCCCAGCGGGCGTCGTCGTGCGAGTCCGGTGGCCCCGAGGCCCGCGCGGTTCGAGACCGGGGAGACCATCACTGCCTGCGTCCAGAGGCGGTGTAAAATACGGTCTGTTTCCACGCCGAGAGCCATCTCCAAGGATCCAACTTTTCCGTGAAGTCTTCTGCTGCCGCAAAGCCGCGCTCACGCTCTCGAGGACGGCAGGATCGCAAAGCACAAACTGGGGTTTCCGCGCGGGGCCATGCAACGCTGTGGTTGGGGTTGGCACTCGTCGTCGCGACCATCGCGGTTTATTCGCCGGTGCATGGGCATCCGTTTGCCAGCCTGGACGATGGGCCGTACTACTATTCGAATCCGCATGTCCGCGCGGGGGTGAGCTGGGAGACGGTGAAGTGGGCGTTCACCTCCTTTGGCACGACAACGCCTGATGTGCCGGACTGGCATCCGCTGGCGTGGCTGTCGCATGCGCTGGATGCCGATCTGTTCACGCCCGGGCCGGCGGGGCCGCACGACGTCAACCTGGCGCTGCATGCCTTGAATGTGCTGCTGCTCTTCCTGGTGCTACAACGTGCAACCGGAATGGCGGCGCGCAGCGCGATGGTGGCGGGATTGTTTGCGCTGCATCCGATCAACGTGGAGACAGTGGCGTGGATTGCCGAGCGCAAGAACCTGCTCAGCATGACGTTCTTCCTGCTGGCGCTGGGAGCGTATGGCTGGTATGCGCGCAGACCCGGGGTGGGGCGGTATCTGCCCGTGGCGGCGCTGTTCGCGCTGGGATTGATGGCGAAGCCGCAGGTGGTGACGCTGCCGTTTGTGTTGCTGCTTTGGGACTATTGGCCGTTGCGGAGAATCGCTCTCGATGATGCCGGACCCGCCCTAGCCAAAGGACGGCTAGAACGGGGCACCCGGCGATCGTTGCGTTGGCTGGTGATCGAGAAGCTGCCGCTGTTTGGGTTGGCTGCCGGCAGTTGCGTGGTCACGATGAAATCACAGCAGGCGGCGGGCGGGATCAATCAGCACATCGCGCTGGCGGCGCGATTTGGGAATGCGGTCGTATCGTACATTCGCTATCTGGCGAAAGCCGTGTGGCCGATGAACTTGTCGCCTTTCTATCCGCATCCCGGAGGTTCGCTGGCGACATGGAAGGTGGCCGGGGCCGCGGTGTTGCTGGTCGCGATTTCAGCAGTGGTGATTGTGCTGCGCCGAGAGCGATATCTGGCGGTCGGGTGGTTTTGGTTTGTGGGGACGCTGGTGCCGATGATCGGATTGGTCCAGCTGAATCGGCAAGCGATGGCCGATCGCTATGGGTACATCTCGTTCATCGGGCTGTTCCTTTTGATTTGCTGGTTGGTGGCGGACTTGGATGAGCAGAGAAATTTGCCGCCCATGGTACTCCGCGTTGCCGGGGTTGCGGTGCTGGCGGCGATGGCGCTGCTCACTTATCGTCAGCTGGGATTTTGGAGCGATAACCTGGTCCTGTGGTCGCACGCGATTGAGGTGACGAACGGCAACTATCTGGCGGAGAACATTGTCGGCTCCATGCTGATGGATCAAGGCAAAGGCGATGACGCGTTGCCGCACTTCGTCGCCGCGACCCAGATGAGCCCGGACGATGCGCAAGCGTACATGGCGATCGGCACTTACGATCAGCAGCATGGCGAGCCGGCGCAGGCGATTGCGCAATATGACAAGACCATCGCGCTGACCGATGGCGCGGTGCAGAAGAATCTGTGGCTGCGCTCGACGACGCTGGCGCGATTGGGGTCGGCGTACCGTCAGCTGGGACGATTCGATCAGGCGCAACAAAGCTTTCAGCGGGCGCTGGAGCTGAATCCCAATGACGGGCAGGCGTGGCTGGCGCTGGGGATCGTTCGCGCGCAGGCCGGCGATAACGCTGGAGCGGTCGAGGCCTATGCGAAGGCGGTCAAGCTGGAGCCCTCAGATGTGGGGTATCTGTTGCTGGCGCGGGCGCTGGAGAAGAGTGGGCAGGGCAATCAGGCGGAGGCGGCCCGGGCGGCGGCGCAGAGGATCTCGCGGAATCTTCCGGGGGCGGAGCGGGAGGTGGAAGAGATTTTCGCCACGCAGCCCGGAGGTGGAAATGACGGCCGATAAGGCGGGCTTCGGAATGACTTTCAGTAGTTGCACAACTGTCGAGTACGCCGGCTAAATCATTTTCCAGACTGGATTGGGTGTCGACTGCCCGCTCCTCTCGCGGACCTCAGGACACTTCCCCAACCTCCCGCCCCGGCCCTCGGTTTTCCACAGTCTTACGACCTTCTCGGCAATTGGCTGCACTTCGAGCCGACCCGGCTGCGCTCACCTTTTTCCCTCACAACCGTCTCATTCTGCAGCAGATAGGATGTTACCCCGCGCTCCTACCACTTTAGCAGCAATTGCCCCCAAACCGGGCAAATTTACCTTGAATTGAGGCAGAAACGGGGCTATAGTATGACGTTCTTTGGCCCTGTTCGGACTCCTTCCCTTCAAGGCTGTCGCTTGGAAGAGGCCCCCGGCGGTACGCGCCCTGAATCGTCGCAGAAGCTTCGCGAATCCAAGTATTTAGGTTTACCGGGCCAAAGCACCACTGGCAGCACGGCAGTCATCCGAATTACATCTCTACCGAAGAATAGGAACAGAACGCAGACATGGCAAAACGACGCGGCAATCCTAATTGGGGCAAACCCGAGCCCATTGGCCCGATCGTCCCCACCATCACCGAGTTCGAACAGGTGGTGAAAGAATTCAAACTGCAGCCGGACCAGTACATTCGCTCCACCCGGCTGCGCGAATGGGCGCGCAAGAACAAGAACTCGAAGTACATCCCCGAGCCGCTCCTGGAAGCCTGGGGTTTCGAGATCGAGTCCACGCTCTAACCCCCTTACTCTCCGATCAGGGCCGCCGCGCGCGGCCTTTTTCTATTGCGCGGCAGCGGGCACTTAGCCCTTAGCACTTGGTGTCCTACGCTTGCTCTTCGTAGGAATTGCGCGACGCCTTTTGAAACTGGCTACTGGTCACTGGTTTCTGCCTATTGCAGCTTCGCGTACTCGGCTTTGGCTTGCTTGTAGATGGGGCGTCGTGAAGACGGGCGGCGCAGGCCCGTCTTCATCGGCGTAGAGATGGACTTCCGGCTTATTGCGAACAGCCAGGGGTGCGGTGGGGCCCGTCTTACCGCTATTTGCCCTTGCCCCCATGGGCAGTTCCGCTTCCTCCCTTAACCACTAGCCGAGGGTCGAGCCACGCACATTGCGTCGAACTGCAGTTTACGACCAGGAAGTGGTAGCACCCGCTAGCCGCTGGTGTCGAAGGGATCGTGGCAGTGGCCGCCAGGCCCGTCCCGTTGCCAAACATTACGTCGCCCGAGAATGGGGTTGTGGCGAAGGCTACGACGAACGTGTCCGTCGCCGTTTGTTCAAACCAATTGACGGTAACTGGGTTACTGCTGTTGTCGATGCAGTAGAAATTGGAGAGGGCGCCGTTTGGTAGGCCTAAGTCTACCGTCATACTGTTGCCGACGATTGTACTGGTGATTGTTAAGGAGCAAGTATTGCCCGACCCGGGACACAGAGGCGGCGGGGGGCCCCCAACTTGCTGCATGCAGCTGTTCGTCCAGGTAAGATCGCATCCGGTTTGGGCGTTGCTGAAGCAGCTTAGGACCGTTAGCGCTGACAGCACGACTAAGCCAGACCGCCGTAGGCAATGCAATTTCATAGTGTGCTCCTTGAAGCAAGGTTTACGACTTCGACTTCGGGGCCTCACTTCTACTGCCGAGCCATCGCTGGTAGCGAGGATCGGTCCGCAGTTTGCGCAACTCCGGCTCCTTTTCGACTTCTTCCAACGAGTATCCCGCCTTGACGGCCTGCTCGACGGCGCTGAGTGCCTGTTCGCGGTGGCCGACAATCTCATAGACCAGGGCCGCTGTAAATAGGTTTTGGCTATCCTTCGGGGCGACCTCCAACGCGCGCCCGATGAATGTTTCAGCCTGGTCCTTCTGACCAAGGTGGGCATAGTAGAGCGCGATACTGCTGAGTGCGTCGGAATCCTTGGGGTTGACCTTGAGTTGTTCGGTCGCCAATTCCAGCGCCTTGTGGTATGCCTGGCTGGCATCGGTTGCTCGTGAGGGAATCTGATCGTAGGCATCGCCAAGATTTCGCCACATCACGTGGTCATGAGGGCTGAGCTCGGTGGCCCGCTTCATGGCATCGGCGGCTTCGTCCCACTTGCCGAGATACATGTACGCCCCTCCCAGATTCGTCCAGGCGTCGGCGCTCGGCTTAATACTAAGACCTTTCTTCAAGACCGCAATCGCGTCGTCGTAACGTCCGAGTGCTATGTAAGAAGCTCCGAGATCGAAGTAGCCGACCGGATTGTCGGGCGAGAGATCGATCGCCGTCTGGAATTGCTGGATCGCTTCATCGAAACGTCCGGTGCTGTAATACAACTCTCCCAAATCAGCGTGTCCGCGCCCGTAGCTCGCGTGGCGCGCGATAGCGTGCTTATAGATCTCCTCCGCCTGACCAAAATGGCCTTGTGATTCATAGATCTTCGCTTCGTAGGTTTCCGCGTCGGTCACAGTGGGGTCCTGCTCCAGCACCCGTTTGTATTCGGCGAGCGCTTTATCCGGTTGGCCGATCCGCTCATATACCTTGGCCAGACTCATGCGGGCAGGAATCAGCTGGTCGTTCAATTCCACCGCTCGGCTTGCGTTCTGGGTAGCTTTTACAATCCACTGCGGATCTTTGGTGTCGTAATACTTCCACCCGTAAGCGTCGCCCAAGCCGGCATACGCCAGAGCGTACTTCGGATCTATGGCCAGTACTTTGTTGAACAGGTCGATGGCGTGGTCCACATCGTCCGTGGTATATCGCTGGAGAAATCCATTGCCCTGTTCGTAAAGCCGATATGCCTCGGGATGCGAGGTGCCGCCGGCGGCCAGTTCTTTTTTCACCTCGGCAGGAACCTGCAAATCCAGCATGTCGGCCACTGCCTCCCACACCTGCTGCTGCAGGTCCTCCAGACTGATTGAGGGCACATTCAAGGTGCGCGAAGCCAATTGCCGATGGTTCGCCGCATCGATCAGGTTGGTGCTGACCTGCACGCCGTCCGGGGTGCGTTCCACGCTTCCCGTGATGGCCAGGGTCACGTCGAGATTGCGATGCGCCTCATCGGGGCTCTTCATCGTCCGCGCATCGCCGGCGGGCACAACCCAGAAGGACTTATCAAAGCGTTCCAGTTGCGAGAGCTTGCTGGTCAAGGTTTCGGAGATGCCCTCGGCGAAGGCCTTGTCGGTGGGATCGTTGCCAATGTTCAGAAACGGAAGCACCGCGAGATGCCGTTCCTGCGGCTTCGGCGGGAAGGGATTGCGAATCACGCCGGTCATCATCAACGCGACCAGCGCCGCCAGCGCGCACGCGATGACGGCATAAATCACCGCATGCCGTTTGACGCTTTGAGCCACAGCGCGTGGGACCGAAGACCCGGCTGCCTGCAGAGCCGCTGAAGTACGTGCGCCTTGCGAATCCTGCTTCAGCTCTTGCAGGCCGGCCCGCATCTCAGCGGCGCTCTGGTAGCGCAGGTTGCAGTCCTTCTCCAGCGCCTTGGCGATGACCGCTTCCAGCTTCGGCGGTAGCGTGGAGTTCAGCTCATGTACCGGAACCGGGACGGAGTTCAAAATTTCATTGTGGAGGACGGCCTGGGTCTGGCCGCTGAAGGCGCGCTGCCCCGTTGCCATCTCATAGAGCACCAGCCCCAGCGAAAACAAATCCGTCCGCGCGTCTAACTTCTCTCCCCGCACCTGCTCCGGCGACATGTATCCGATCGTGCCGAGCGCGGCGCCGGTGCGCGTCAGAGTAGCTTCGAGCGGTGTCGCCGACGGGTGGGCTTCAGCCCGGAGGTGCGGGTCGTCAAAGGAATTGGGCTCTAGCCCCGGCCCGGTCTGAAGCGCTATATCTTCATCGTTTACTTTCGCCGGACTGAAGTCCGGCGCTTCCACCAGCTTCGCTACTCCGAAGTCCAGAATCTTCGCCTGCCCGGAAGCCAGCAGAAAAATGTTGGCAGGCTTGATATCGCGATGGATGATGCTTTTGGCGTGCGCCGCCTCCAGCCCGGAGCAGATCTGAACCGCAATATCCACGAGATCGTCGAGCGAGAGCGTCTTCTTTGCGCCGGCGAGGCCGGACAGGCGGTCGCGCAGCGTCTCACCCTGTAGCAACTCCATCACGATGAAGGGCTTGGCTTCGTGCTCTTCAATCTCGTGGATGGTGCAGATGTTGGGATGGTTCAGCGAGGAAGCGGTCTGCGCCTCACGCTCAAAGCGTTGCAGCGCGGCCGGATCGGTCAGCAACTCTTCCGGCAGAAACTTCAACGCCACCTGCCGGCCCAGCTTGAGATCTTCAGCCTTGTAGACCAGCCCCATCCCGCCCGCGCCGATGACCTCCATCACGCGGTAATGAGCAACCTTCTTGCCCAGCAGACTTGGCTCGGGCTGCAGGCGAACCGCGCCTCCATCGGCAACGGCGGCGACCGCGCCGGATGAGTCATCTGTGCTTACCCGTTCCGCCGCCACCATCAGCCGGTAGCCTCGTCGGGCCAGTGTTTCTATGAACTTAGGTTCGTCGGCGCTGTCGCCCAGCGCTCGCCGCAGATTTTTGATGGCGGCATTGATGCTGTGGTCAAACTCGACGATGGTGTCGTTGGGCCACAGCTTCTTGCGGATCTCTTCCCGACTAACGATCTCGCCCTCGCGCTCCACCAGCATGCGCAGGATTTGCAGCGGCTGTTCCTGCAGGACGGTCTTCTGATCGTTGGCGCGGAGTTCTCCGCTCCTCAGGTCGAGTTCGAAGGTACCGATGCGAACGCGCGCTGGCTGCGTCTGCTTCATGGCGCTCAGGGACTTCGGAAACGGTGGCGCAAGTCTAACCTCTCTTGTCCCTGAGCACCAGTGAATTTCGGCGCGCTTCACTGCCTTGAAAGGGCTGTGAGCGTCAGAAATCGAAGAAGTATGCACTGCTAACCGTTTTGTAATCAGCTCATTAGCTGTTTCACCCCCATTTCACCCACCCTTCACCGCCAGTGCATTGGCACCGAGAACCAATGCGCGCACACTCGCCCCAGTTTTGACGCTCGCAACGCGGCGAAAGCTGAGTGAGGCGTTCCAAAAACTTCGAGTGGAGGAGACCAATGAAACCAACTTTATTGACCTTGATCGCGATCGTGATACTGGCATCGTCTCTTGTCCTGCCGGCCCACGCGCAGATCGTCTACACGCAAGTCAACGTTTCCATTCCTGTGGGCGACGCCTACAACCTCGATCTGAACGGGGACGGTGTCACCGACTTCACCCTGAAAAGCAAACTCCTGCAAGGCCTGTGCCAGTGGGGAGACGAATACGTCTGGAGCCTCACGGTGATTCCTTCGGGAGGCAACTACGTCGTGACCGCGAGCGATCAAGCCGGCTCCGGATACGCCTCCGCATTGACGTACGGCGTCGCGGTGAATGCCAGCCAGAGCTTCGATCCCAACGCGTCCGTTATGGCCGACCTCAACTGGGGTGCGTGCGGCATAGGGATGCTGGGCGAATGGCTGAATCTTCCGAACCGGTATCTGGGACTGCAGTTCCAGGCTTCGGACGGAACTATCCACTACGCCTGGGCAAAGCTCAGTACGGCTGCCTATGTCGACCAGGATGAACACCTTCACGCCAGCACCTTGTTGACTGGCTTTGCCTATCAGGCCAGTCCCGGCGTGGGTATACCGGCCGGCGCGACCCAATAACGCAGCCCTGCAGCTGCCGCGGATTTTGCTCTTGATCCTGCTCTGCTGCAACGCCGCTGCACCGGTCGCGCGGTAGAGCTCGGTTGTTAAACATTTCGGCCCCAAAACTTTCGAATGGAGGAACCAAAATGAAACCCCTGTTTTCGACTTCTTGTTTGATCCTCTGCCTGCTGGCTCTCACGGTTGGCGCCAGCGCGCAGCAACAGCTCAACTTCTCTAACCTTCCCCTGGTGAACAGCCCTGCGCTGATGCCTAACGGCTACGGAGGCCTGAGCTGGGGCAATTTCTTTTATGTCGACCCGTTCGAATGGTCGGGCGCGGGGTCCGGTTACGAACTGGGGCCGCAAGGCCAGGACGTTGCCTTCATCGGCGGCCTCTTTTGTCGGCTTAACGGTAACGCCTGCTACGGAATCCTAAGTAGCTCGGCTACTTTCGAACTGGTCAGCGCCCAGGTGGCCGGCGGCTACGGCCCGGCCGCCGTTACCGCATCCGCCTATAACAATGGTACCTACGTCGGCAGCATGAACTTCTTCGTGGGTACGGAAATGCGGACTGTGAACTTTCCGTTGTCCTGGGGCCTTGTCACCGAGGTCCAGCTACAGGTGACCGGGCAGACGAATGACCTGGTCGTGTACGACGTGAGCCTCTATCAGCTTATTCAAGATCCGCCGCCGCACGGCACGCCGGTCCAGGACCCACCGCCGCCGGGTAACTGAGCACGGACACTGCCTGTCTTCAAGAAAGCTCAACAGGGGCGATGGCTTGCGGCATCGCCCCTCAACTCTCCCCCTCAAGGCCGCCGCGCGCGGCCCTTTCCCTTTCTATCTGAACTTCAGTACCGGTGCGCATCGGTTGACCCAAACTATTGTTTTTGGCTGGAACTTGTCATCCACCCTGTCGTAAAGTACCTCCGTCGCAATCGGTAGCCTCAAGGACAACCTGATGACGAGTCTGGCCGTCCCTCCCACTCCGGTCTTCTCCACTGTGCGAACCAACGCCCCGGCAGCAGCGCGGCTGTTGCTTTGCGAGCTCTTGCTGTTCTGCGCGGCAACCGCCATTGGCGCCTCGGCGCAAACCTTCACTTCGCTCTACAGCTTCTGCTCGCAGCCCAACTGCGCCGACGGCAGCAGGCCTACGGGCGGGCTGGTGCAAGGCCTCGACGGCAACTTCTATGGCACAACGGTTGCGGGCGGGACTATCGATGTCGGCACCGCCTTCAAGATCACTCCCAGCGGTACCCTGACCTCCCTGCACAGTTTCGATGAGACCGACGGCTTGAATCCGTTCGCGGGACTGCTGCTAGCCAGCGACGGCAACTTCTATGGCACAACCGTCACCGGCGGGAATCTAACCCTCGGCAATGTCTTCCAGATGACCCCCAGCGGCAGCGTGAGCCAGGTTTATAGTTTTTGCTCCGCCCAGGGCTGTCCCTACGGCTCCCTTCCCTACGCCCCTCTAGTGCAAGGTCCGGACGGCAACTTTTACGGCACTACCCAGATGGGGGGCGATGGCAGCTGTCAGGGCCTGGGCGTTGGTTGCGGCACAGTCTTCAAAGTCACCTCCAGCGGCACCATAACCCTTTTGCACGCCTTCTCTGGAGCACCCGAGGGCTCGGCCCCTTACGCGGGGCTGACGCTGGGCGCCGACGGCAACTTCTACGGCACAACGCAATACGGGGGGAGCAACAACAATTGTATTGAGAACAGCGGCCTGGGTTGCGGGACGGCCTTCAAGATCACGCCCGGCGGCACGCTGACTACGCTCTACAGCTTCTGCTCGCTGTCCAACTGCGCCGACGGCTACGGGCCTCAAGCCGGGCTGGTGCAAGCCACCGACGGCAACTTCTACGGAACGGCCCATTGGGGCGGCCTGGTGGGGGACGGCACGGTATTCAGAATGACTCCCGGCGGCTCACTAACCATCATGCATAACTTCTCCGGTTATCCTCATGACGGCGCCAATCCCATCGGCGGGCTCATACAGGCCACCGACGGCAATCTCTACGGCACCACGCCGTCGGGCGGCTCCAACTTCACCGGCGGCACGGTCTATCGCATGACCCTCGCCGGCGCGCTGACTTCGCTCTACGATTTCTGCGCCAAGCCCAACTGTGATGACGGTTCCTCGCCCTACGATAACCTGCTTTTGGCCACCGACGGCAACCTCTACGGAACCACGTCCATGGGCGGCAACGGATGTAATGGCGGCTTCTGCGGCACCGTCTTCAAGATCTCTACTGGGCTCACTCCCTTCGTGACTATCCAGCCGAGCTTCGGTCCGGTCGGCACGCCGGTCACCATCCTGGGCACGAACCTCGGCGGCGCCACCGGGGTCGCCTTCAACGGCACGGCCGCCACCTTCAAAGTCATCTCCAGCTCCGAGATCCACACCACCGTTCCTGCCGGCGCAACCACTGGCGTAGTGCAAGTCATCGTTCCCGGCAGCACCGTGATCAGCAACAACGACTTCCAGGTCGTTGGCCCGATCGAGCTCGTGCCCGTCACGCCCTGCCGCCTGCTCGACACGCGTAGCGGCAATCCGATTCCAGGCGGAACGTCGCAGAACTTCCTCGTCGCCGGCGCATGCGGCATTCCCACCAGCGCCGCAGCCTATTCGTTGAACGTCACCGTCGTTCCGCACGGTCCGCTCAGTTACCTCACCATCTGGCCGCAGGGCGAAATTCAGCCTAACGTTTCCACCATGAACTCACCCGACGGCCGCATCAAGGCCAACGCGGCCATCGTGCCCTCGGGCAACAATTCCGTCAGCGTCTACGTCACCAACACCACCGACCTCATCCTCGACATCGATGGCTACTTCACTTCGCCCAGCTCGCAGACCTACCAGTTTTATACCGTCGCGCCCTGCCGTGTAGTCGACACGCGGCAGGACTCGGGCTTTCCAAAGGGTCTGGGGCCGCCGTCGCTGCAGGCACGGATGCAACGCGAGCTGCCCATCCTGAGCAGTCCGTGTCTCAAAGGCATTACCAACCCGGCGGCGTATTCCTTCAACGTCACGGTCGTCCCCAGCCCCAAGGGCCAGAAGCTTGGCTATCTCACCGTGTGGCCGAGCAATCAGCAGCAACCCACCGTCTCGACGCTGAACAATCCGACCGCAACCGTTGTCGCCAACGCCGCCATTGTTCCCGCTGCCCCCGGCGGCGATATCGACGTCTACGCCTACAACTCGACCGATCTCCTCATCGACATCAACGGCTACTTCGCGCCCT
Source organism: uncultured Acidobacteriaceae bacterium (assembly GCA_963805985.1). Taxonomy (GTDB): domain Bacteria; phylum Acidobacteriota; class Terriglobia; order Terriglobales; family Acidobacteriaceae; genus Bog-257. The sequence continues at coordinate 763,101 of CAWDWG010000001.1, forward strand.
CGGGAGCGAACGGCAACGAATTCTATCCAGCCACGCCGTGCCGCGCCTATGACAGCCGCAACAACAACGGCCAGCCCTTCACCGGCGAGCGCACAGTGACCATCGCCGGCAGCTCGTGCGCCCCGTCGGCCAGTGCGGCGGCGTACGTGTTCAACGCCACCGTCGTGCCCGATGGTTCTCTTGGATATCTGACCTTGTGGGCTGACGGAGCAACGCAACCGGTCGTCTCCACGCTGAATGCCTATGACGGCTACGTCACCTCGAACATGGCGATTGTGCCCAACAGCAACGGCTCGACCGACGCCTTCGCCGGCTACGGCTACACCCAACTCATCCTCGACATCTCCGGCTCCTTCGCGCCCTGAGAGACGTCATCAGAGCCCGTCAACAACCCACGCCATCATTTGTTACAGCAAGATGAATGCGTCTAACCGCGACAGAGTGCTAGTATCGGCAAATTGTTGGCACGCCAGGAGATGGCATGAGTACTGCACCGCAGCCGTCGCTTCAGTACGAGATCGAAAAATCCACCGACGACGTTAACAACGCCGTAACCACGATCAAATGTCATGGCCGCGTGGTCAGCGACACCGCCGGTCAATTGAAAGAAGTCGTGAAGCCTCTGATTTCCCAGGGCGGCCGCATCCTCGTCGACCTCAGCGGCGTCGAACATATGGACAGCTCGGGCCTCGGCACGCTTGTTGGCCTGAAGGCATCGGCGCTGAACGCGGGATACTGCCGACTGGAATTGGTCAATCTGACGCCGCGCATCGCCGACTTGCTGCGCATTACCAAGCTGACGCAATTGTTCGCGTCGTAAGGAGCAGGGTAACCACTGAGACACAGAGGACTTTTGGGATTTCCTTTTGATTCTTGGGCTTTTCACTTCGGCTTTAGGATTGGCTCTGATTCTTAGGACTTTCACTTCGATTTTAGGGTTCGTCTTCTCTGGATCTCTGTGTCTCTGTGGTTAACTTAGATCTATGCACTCCGGCGTCCCCATCACCCTCTCCCGCGACTGCGAGGTCATCGAGATCCCCAGCGGCACACGCAGCACACTGCCTGCCGGCTCCGTCGTCCGCATCATGCAGACGCTCGGCGGCAGCTATACCGTCACCGGCGGCCAATATGGCTACATGTATCGCATCGACGCGCGCGATGCCGACGCGCTCGGCCTCCCCACTTCCGAAGCGCCGGCCTCGTCCGAACACAAAGAGTTCAGCGAGCAACTCGTCCGCGACGAATTGAAGACCGTCTTCGATCCCGAGATCCCCGTCAACATCGTCGACCTCGGCCTCGTCTATGGCTGCGACATCACGCCCGCGGAACAAGGCGGTCATAACATCGAGGTAAAGATGTCGATGACCGCTCCCGGCTGCGGGATGGGCAACGTCCTGAAAGCCGACGTCGAGAGCAAGCTCGCGCACTTGCCCAGCGTGAAACGCGTCAATGTAGAGATCGTCTTCGAACCGCCGTGGACGCCCGCTCGCATGTCGGAAGCGGCCAAGCTTCAACTCGGCTTCGATCTTGACTTCGGTGAGCCCAGCTCCGGCCTGCCCATTTTTCGTTAGTTCGTACCAACCGTGTTTTGTCATCCCGACCGAGGACTTTAGTCCGACCGAGGGATCTGCGGTTCGCCGCGGAGCGGCCGCATGGGTTGCGAAACACTCTCTTCAGCCCCGCGTCCAGCCTGCTTTTCAATCTGGCCGGCGGTACATGATCGGTCGCCAACCGGCCCGCCTGATACTCTAGTTTTTTATGCCTCGTCTCGCCGCTCTGTTCGCATCGCTCCTCATCTTCGCCACCTCGCTGGTCGCCCAGAAACCCACTCCCGGCGTGACCACCATCACTTCGTTCGATCGCGATCACACCGTCATCGGCTGGCTCGAAATCATTCCTTTCGAGAGCAAAGTCTTCCACAACAAACGCATGTTGCGCGTGCTCGTCCCGGCGAATTACTTCTCGCCGCACAACGTGCATCGCAGCTATCCCGTGCTCTATATGCAGGACGGAGAAAATCTTTTCGACCAGGCCACCAGTCCGCAAGGCGAGTGGCACGTCGACGAGACCGTAGAACACCTCGTAGGCGCATTCAAAATTCCGCCCATGTTCATCGTCGGCATCGACAGCGCGGGCGATCAACGCAGCTCCGAATATCTCCCTTATCCTGACCCGCTCAACAAGGATGTCACCGAGAAGAACGCGCTCGGCAAAGACTACGCCCGCTTCATCACTACCGAAGTCATTCCCTTCATCGAGAAGCGCTATCGCATCTCGCGTGGCCCGCAGAACACCGGAATCGGCGGCTCCTCGTACGGCGCTCTCGTCGCGCTCTACACCGCGCTGAAGAATCCCACCCTCTTCGGCCATGTGCTGGTTGAGAGCCCGGAGCTCCGCATCGGCGATCGCCAGCTGATGAAAGACGCCGAGAAGGCCAGTGTCCTGCCGCGCAAGATCTATGTGGGCATTGGAACCAAGGAGGGCAACGATCCTTCGCAAAGCCCGCTGGTCGTCGATGACGTGCGCCAACTGGAAACTGTCCTGGTGAAAAAAGATATGGGCCCCACTCGCCTGCGCGTCGCCATCGAAGAAGGCGGCCAGGATAACGAAGCCGCCTGGTCGCGCCGCCTGCCCGATGCGCTGCTGTTTCTCTACGGCCAGTGATCCTCGCCCGCCTCCGACAAACCTTCTCCGGCAAGCGCACATCGTACTTGCGACGAGTAATGTCGCATGTCCAACTCCGATCTGACCTCAATCCTCTTCGTCCTTTTACTTCTCGTAGGCCTGGCACAAATGCTGGGCTACTTGTTCGTCAGGTTGCGCCAGCCCAAAGTCGTCGGCGAAATCTGTGCCGGTGTAGTGCTCGGTCCGGCCTTGCTCGGGCGCTTGCCCGTCGTTGCAAGACTGATGGAGGCCGGCAAACATCAGGCCGGCATTCTGACCTTTGTCTATTGGCTGGGTCTGCTGCTGTTGATGTTTCTCTCCGGCGCCGAGACCCGCGAACTCTTCACCCGTGACGAGCGCCGCGAAGTCGGCTGGCTCACGATCGTTGGCACGGGCATTCCGTTCGTCCTGGCGCTGGCGTTTGGCTCGCGCCTCATTCGTCCCTCGCTCGCTGGTCCTCACGGCAGCCGCGTTTCGCTGATCATCGTTCTCGCTGTCGGGATCGCGGTCACCTCCGTTCCCGTAGTGTCCAAGATTTTTGCCGACCTGAAAATCCTGCATACCCGCTTCGCGCGCTTGGTGCTCGGCGTGGCCGTGCTGGAAGACATTGTCCTCTGGCTCGCACTCGCCGTCGCTACCGCCTTCGCCGCCAATACCGCACTCGATCCCCGGGCCTTGTCGCGTCATCTGCTGGCGACGGTCGCGTTCTTTGTTTTGGGATTGACTCTGCTCCCCCGCGCGATCAAGCGAATCAACAAATCTCGCTTCAACGTCTTCGCACAGCAATCGCCCGTGGCCTATGCCATCGCCGTGCTCTTGGCCTACTGCGTAGTGGCGGGAGCGCTCGACGTGAGCCTGGTCTTTGCCGCGTTCCTGGCTGGCTTTGCCGTCGTACACAAGAAGCGCCGGCTCTTCGCCGATGCGCTGGACGCCATCGCCAAAGTCTCGTTTGCCTTCTTCATCCCCGTGTATTTCGCAATCGTGGGATTGAAGCTTGATCTGGTGCGAGGCCTGTCCATAGGAATGCTGGCGGTCTTCCTTATCGGAAGCTGCCTGGTCAAGATTCTCTCGGTCTCGCTCGCCGGGCGATTTGCGGGCTTTCGCGGACTCGACCTGGTGAACCTTGCCATCACCACCAATGCGCGCGGCGGTCCGGGCATCGTGCTGGCTAGCGTCGCTTTCGACGCCGGCATCATCAGCCCACAGTTCTATACCACGCTGGTCATCGCGGCCGTAGTGACTTCGCAGTTCGCAGGCGCATGGCTCGACTATGTATTGCGCAAAGGTTGGCCCCTGCTGAGTTCCACGCCGGCGCTCAACATAGAAACCGCGTCGCAGGAAACTCCAGCCGCGGCGGCTTAGTTGCTGCAACCTTAGCGTGCCGCGGCGCGGGCCTATTTCAGCCCGAAGTTGTAGCTCAACCCCGAACTGGTGCCATAATCGCTGCCGGAAAAGTGGTTGGGCGGCTGATTGTCCCAGTTGCCGTAGAACGAAACATTCCACGACAGGTCGCCGGTAATCTTGAGGTAGTAGGTAGCGTTCGTATTGACGAAGATTCTGCCCGGCTCGGTGAATGCGGGAAACGCCGACGCCGTCACGCTGAGGTTGGTCTTGTTGAAGCGGAATAGCTTCAGCTGCGCCGCCACCAGCGCCGCTCCTACATCCTGCGGCGCTACCAAATCTTTGTAGGACGTTCTTTGCCAGGCAAGCCCGGCGACTACCGCGATCTGCGCGTGATTGGTGTTTTTCAGATAGCGCCCAACGCCGCCGCCAAAGTTGGTTTGCAGTGCGATGTCCTGCGTCGAGCTCTGCAGGAAGGTGCCCAGGCCGGTGTAAAACCAGTTGTTCCAGCGCAGCAGCCGCTGCGCGCTGAAATTCACCTGGTTGCGGGTCGCTGCCGATTCGGCCCCGCTGCTGCTCGACAAAGTGGAATCGTAGCTGGCATTGGCGGACCAGCGTTCGCGAAGATAGGCCAGGTCCGCGCCCAAATTGTATTGCGTGGTCTCATTGCCTTTGGAGTACTGAATGCCGGAGTCGATATCGCCGGTGAAGCGGTGCCAGAAGCTGTCCGAGGTTTGGCTCATTTTAACCACCTCCGTCCGCGGCAGTTCCGTTTCTTTCCCTTGCGACTCCACCACCTCAATCTCCACTGGCCGCTTCTCCTCGCTCTCCGCCGTGCTCAGCGTTCCCGTGTACACCAATCCGTCCGTTGTCTTGACGATGAACAGCTGCTTGCTCTCCAGGAAAGCAACCTTCGACCACTGTACCGACGACGTGCCGAGAATGTAATCGAAGCTGACATACAGCACACCCGAATCCAACCCTTTGATCTCGCAGGTCAGCCGGTCGCCATTCTTCATCACCAGCACGTCGTCTTTCTCGCGCGCCAGGAGGGGCAAGGTCATCAGCAAAGCAGTAGCTAGAACCGCGGCGCGAACGCTCATCACGCCTCCTATCTTGTTGGCAGACAGTACCGCCCAGCGCAAGGCTTTCCTCACGTCCCGAATTTCAGTTGGCTGGTTTGGGCAAGGTTATCCTATAGCGCCGCGCGCCCGCTTGGGAATGCAACATTCACCCGCGCCTGGTGGATCGCGCTCGCGCGTCTTTCAAGGCCTTAATCGCGCCTGGGCTTCGTTTGGGTTCGGGGCAGGACAATGTAAATGCTTGCGATTGGGTACCGTGCTAATTTGATTTGAATTAGGACAGTACGGCGATTGAAGCGGAAACCGCACTCGTATCCGCCGTGATAGACTGTACACCTGCACGCCGGAGAGGTGGCCGAGTGGCTGAAGGCGGCGGTTTGCTAAACCGTTATACGGTCAAAAGCTGTATCGGGGGTTCGAATCCCCCCCTCTCCGCCAGTCGTTTTAAGTTTCCTTCCGCATAAGCACCTACTGCTCGGTTCGGTTATAGGTTTTACATCCTCTGCGACGACTTGACGCTCTCAAGGTGCATATTAGGTGCATTTTCGAGAGAACGCATGGCCGCCACCACATCTGCATCTACAGCCTTGATGTAGCACTTCTGCGTCACACCTACGTTTGGGTGACGCAGGATTCGCTGAATAATTTCGTCTTGCACACCCAGCCGGTGCAGGTTCGTCGCCAAGCCTCGGCGAAAGGCTTGCTCCCCAATCCAGGACTCAGGCAAAGCCCACCGCTTGCCTAGCTCCTTGCTGTCAATGAACTCGTACTGCGGCGTCTGCAGTCCGTGGCCCTCTTCGTGCGTCGTTGATTCCATCTGCGTCACCGTTCCAAAATCATCAGGTTTTGATGCGAGTGTCCCAACTTCCCACCGGGCCGTCTTCTCGTTCCTAATCTGAGGATTGTCACTTCCGCGGTTGCCGACAACACGTCCAAGTGACTTCCCCTAAGCAGACGAGTGCTTGCAACCCGGTGGGAAGTGTCTCACCACGGTCGCTCGTATGCTTCCGAATCACGCTAGGAATCTGCTACGATGAGCCATTCGGTGAGGTGGCCATGGCCCAATATGTCATAGAGCGGGAGATCCCGGGCGCGGGGAATTTGTCGGATGCGGAGTTGCAGGAAGTCGCCCGAAAATCGGTTGACGTCCTGAAGGGGATGGGCCCCGAGATCAAGTGGCTGCACAGCTACGTCACCGGTGATAAAGTTTATTGCGTCTACCTTGCGCCGGACGAGGAAACGATTCGTGAACATGCCCGCCGCGTAGGTTTACCGGCCAATCGCATCTCGGCGGTGCGCCGGTTGATGGATACCAGCACCGCAGGTTGAATTATTCGTCGCTTCCAGTTCGCAAAGTGGGCCCTGCGCCGGAGTTGAGCGCTTCCTGGATAGCCTGTTCTACGGGCAACGCCCAGCCTTCCATCCACGCCGTCAGACCAGCAGTATTGCCCAGGGTTCGACGGGCGAATTCCAGGACCTTCTCCAGCTTATGCTGTTCGGCGGGGGTGAGCGGCGCACCCAAACGCTCGCGCAGTGCGGCGGCCGCCCCTGCGAAGTGCAGCGCTTGCACGGCGTTGGATTGCGCGGCGGCGTTTGCCGCAAGACACTCCAGCACCCTTGCGATGCCGCGCTTATGACCCAGATTCTGAAACATCTGGATGCTTTCACCGTACAGCCGGCGGGCCTCGTCATTGTCCCCCTGGTCCCAACTAAGGCCGGCTAAATCGGACAGGGCGCTGGCGATTCCCCAGCCGTCCCGCGAAAGACTGAAGGCCGCCAGGCTCTGCTCATAGAAGGAACGAGCAGCCGTCAGATCGTTGCTTTCGCGGGCAACATCTCCCTGGTAGTTCAACGTCCAGGCGATACCAGCCACGTCACCCACTTTGCGGAAGATCGCCAGGCATTCATCGTAAAGCGATGCCGCGCGCGCCAGCTTCGCCTTGCAGCTTGGTCACGTTCGCCAGATTGCTGAGAGCGCGAGCAACGTCCGCGGGATCTCCCGCGTCTCTCCAAATGGCGACACATCTTTCAAACAGGAGGGATGCCGTGGGTAGTTCGCCACGATCGCGAGCATTGACGGCCAGAGCGTTCAGCGCAACTGCAACTCCCCGGCTATCGTTTAACTCCAGACAGGTCTCAAGACTCTCTTCGAACAAGTGGTGCGCAGAAGTGTAATCGCCCTGCTCGCCTGCCAGGACCGCGGCACAGAACAGCAGGCGCGCGCGAAGTTTCGGACGCGCGGCAGCTCCTTCCAGAGCGAGCAGTCTGGCGATGCGGTCGCGGCCCTCGGTAAGATATTCGCGCGTCTCCCAAAAGTGAAATAGCGCCGTGCCCAGGCGGAGCCCCCAATCGGCGTCGCCGGTTTTGATGAGGTATTCGAGCGCGGCGCGGAAGTTGTCGTGCTCCACCTCGAAACGATCGAGCCATTCGGGATGAGCGGCCGCTTCCAAAGCGCCCTCTTCGGCGAGCACCAGATAATACGCGGCATGGGAGCGGCGAGTGGCGGCTGCATCGTCGCTCGCGGCCAGACGTTCGAGCGCGTACTCCCGGATGGCGGAGAGCATGACGAAGCGCGTTTCGCCCGTTGCCTTTTCCACCTGCTGTGCCAGGCTCTTGTCTACCATGGAAGCCACGCCGTCGAGTACGTCGAGGCCGAGATCGCCAGCGGTATCACAGACAGCCTCCACCGCTTCCAGCGTGCAACCGCCGAGGAACACCGAAAGCCTGCGGAAGAGAGTTTGCTCGGCAGGATTGAGGAGCCCGTAACTCCAGTCGACGGTGCCGCGAAGGGTCTGCTGACGGGTGGGCAGGTCGCGGGCGCCTCCGGTCAGCAGGTTGAGGCAGCTTTCCAGGCGTGCCAGCATGGCGGACGGCGTGAGCAGCTTGATGCGCGCCGCCGCCAGTTCGATGGCGAGGGGCAGACCGTCAAGGCGGGCGCAGACGGCAGCGACAGCCGGCGCGTTTTCATTGGTCAAGGCGAACTCGTGCTTCACGGCCCGCGCGCGTTCTACAAAAAGCGCGATCGCGGGAAGACGAGAGAGCACATCCAGGGGCAGTAGGGATTTCGGATCGGGAAGCGCCAGCGGTGGCACCGGGAATTCGTGTTCGCCGTAAACGTGCAGGGGCGACTGGCTGGTGACTACGATCTTGAGCTTGGGTCCTACCGAGAGCAGGTCCGATATGACCGGAGCAGCCGCCACGAGGTGCTCAAAATTGTCGAGCAGGAGCAGCATGGGCTGGTCCAGCCGGCCCAGGTAGTCTTTCATGCTTTCCTGCGCCGACTGATTGCCGGTCTCACGCACTCCCAGCGCTTGTGCGATGGCGGGGGCAATCAAGCCTGGGGCCTCCACCACCGACAACGAAACGAAGCAAACGCCCGCTGGAAATTGGTGCTTGATTTCGCCTGCAACCTGCAAAGCAAGTCGTGTCTTGCCGATGCCGCCCGGACCGGTTAGGGTCACAAGCCCCACATCATCCCGGCCCAGGAGCTGGCGGAGCGCAGCCGCCTCGGGCTCGCGTCCGATGAAAGCGGTACGCGGCACCGGAAGATTGCTGGGGCGAGGCTCCGAATGCTGGACGGGCGCATCGGCCAGCCGGTCGCGCACCGCCGCCAGGTCGCGAGCCAAATCCCGGGTGGATGCGTAGCGTTGCTTCGGGTCCTTGGCAAGACAGCGCTCGACAATCCAAATGAACGGAGCGGGAGCCTGAAGCATTCTGGAAGCCATGCGCTCCGGCTCGTCGCGAAGGATGGCAGCCGCAGTTTGCGCCGGGGTCTTCTTCTGAAACGCGGGAACTCCGGTGACCATCTCGCAGAGCACTGATCCGAACGAAAACTGGTCGGAACGAAAATCGAGATTCTCGCCGTTCGCCTGCTCCGGTGACATGTAGGCCAGCGTGCCCATCACGGCTCCGTCCTTACTGATGGAGGTCGAGACATCTGCGTTCGGTGGGGGGTCGACCGCAAGCAGTTTCGCCAAGCCGAAATCCAGAATCTTAGCGGCACCGTCCACAGAAACCATAAGGTTGTCGGGCTTCAAATCTCGATGAATGACGCCGATCTCGTGCGCCCGCGCGAGAGCGTCAGCAACCTGTGCCGCAATGGCGATTGCCTTGCGAAATGGAATGGGACCGGCCTCGAGCAACGTCCGCACCGTCTCGCCACGAACCAGCTCCATGGCGATGAAGTGCGTCTGATCCACGCAACCGAGCTCGTAAATCGTCACAATGTTCGGGTGATTGAGCGCGGATGCGGAGCGGGCTTCCATCTCAAAGCGGGCCAGGGCTTCGGCTTGCGAATGATGTTGCAGCAAAACGGTCTTGATTGCGACTTCACGGCCGAGCCGCGTGTCCCGAGCGCGATAAACCTCGCCCATTCCGCCGGCGCCGAGTTGCTCAAGGATTTCGTATGTGCCGAAGCGCACGCCCGGCGACAAGGAGGAGGGAACAGAATCTGGCGTGAGCGACGGGCTCAATGAACCTCATTGGCGCAGCTGAAGCAGCCAAGGCTGACTGCTCGACGCTGAGTAATCGCGTGGAATTGATCCTTGAATCGATGCCGCGACGCCGGCACCATCCCTGGGTGCGCTTATAATACTGAAAATCGCGAGGGAATTCATGGACATTAGAACACTACAGCGCCCATTGAAGGAGCAGTATCGCCAAAATCCGTCGAGTTCACGGATCACCTTGAAGGCGCGCGGCAGCCAGACCGACGCCCCCATCACTTGCTCCGTGGACCTCGGCCGTGAGATCTACAAGGCACAAGCCCATCAGGGCGTCGGGGGAGAGGGCACCGGCGCCTGTTCCGGAGACTTACTGCTGGGCGCTATAGCCGCATGCGCACAAATCACCTGCCAGATGGTGGCCGCTGCGATGGGCATACCTACGGAGGGGATTGATGTTACGGTCGAAGGTGATCTGGACCTGCAAGGCACGTTGGGAATTTCCAAAGCGGCGGCTGTCGGATTTGAAAGCATCAGAGTAATCTTCGACGTTCGCGCACCGCAGGCAACTAAGGAGCAGTTAAGCGCACTGCAGGAAAAAACGGAACAGTATTGTGTCGTAATGCAAACCCTGGAGCATCCACCGAAGATCGATCACAGGTGGGGAAAGCACTAATGGCAAAGTGCTCACAGTGCGTTTAGCAGTATTTTCAGAAGCTTGAGGATCACTAATCTTGAGTCCGTGACAACCTGGCACCGAGCCATGCCGATCCAGTTTCTCCGACTTGCGCCCAAACTGCATGCGCCGCAGCTTGGCGATCAGCAACTTCAGATGCTCGATCTCGCTCTGGTGCGAGAGCAACTTGCTCATGCTGCGAGAGGATCAGCGCCTTCAATCCAGCTTGATCCAGCAGATCCAGGTCGGGAAGGATTGTGTGGGGAGCAGCCACACACGGAGTATGCCATCAACTCCGCACGGAGAACATAGTGCAGCGTACAAGAAACTGGGCGAATCGACAGGGGAACTTAGATCGCCAACTGCGGCTCCGCCGTGCGCACTGGACGCCGCCAATCGATGCCTTCCAACAGCATCGATAACTGCGCTCGCGTCAGCGAAACCGTGCCGTCCGTCGCTTGCGGCCAGATGAATCGTCCGCGCTCCAGGCGCTTGGCGAACAGGCAGAGTCCGTCGCCATCCCACCACAGTACTTTGATCAGATCACCGCGCCGGCCGCGAAACACAAACACGTGACCGGAGAACGGACTCTGCTCCAGCCTCGTCTGCACCAGCGCACTTAGCCCCTGGGAGCCACGCCGCATGTCGGTTACTCCGGCCGCGATCCAGATATGCGTCTTCGCCGGCGGCTCGATCATCGCAGCAGATACTCCAGGACCACACGTAACGCTGCTGCATCGGCTCGGCCTTCAATGCGCAGATGGGCTTTGGGAAGCTCGACGTAGATCCTGCCCGCTGTGGTGGCCGGGCTGAGCCTAGCCTCCGGTTCTACTCTCCTGCTCGCTCTCGCGTCAGTTATCGTCACCGGCAGCAGGCTGATGCTGCCCGTGCTTTTCTCGCCCAGACGGCCTTGGCGACAGAGATTGCGCCAGTAGAACACCTGGTTGGCGTTAACCCCATACTGTTGCGCCACCCGCGCCACCGATGCACCAGGCTGCATCGTCTGCTCAACAATCTTGCGCTTTTTCGCGATGCTTCGCCGCTGCCGCTTCGCGCCTTCTACCTTCGGGATCAAAGGACAGACCCCCATCACCTGCAACACAAATTCAAAGCGATGGTCTCGTTAGCTTACTGAGAAGTACAGACGGCCAGTACCGTACGCTTACGTTTGTCACTATCGTGAATGATAACGTCCATTATCGTTCGCTACTTGGATTCTCAGCCCGTGAGTTTGTGGGCTTCTCGTCATGGCGAACATTCGATCCGGTGATTTACTGCTAAGTGGAATTCCTTGGCCCTGCAGTGTTTTGGAAAACCAATCCGCGTCGACAGCTGTTTAGGCAATCGAGGACGACTATCGGACGATTGCCTTGGCCTTGCACCTGTCACCGAGGAAATAACCAACCTGATGAACAGGTTCACAGAAATCACCGCGAGGCCAGGAAAGCGGTTTTCGGCGATTTCCACACAATCTTTTCGAAGCCTTGACCTTCTACATATCGCCATGTATACATGTAGAAGTCATAGGCATGAAGAACCCAGCACAACTTGATCTCCCGCAAGGAACTCTCGATCTCCTGATTCTGCGGGTTGTCGCGTGGGGACCCATTCATGGCTACGCGATCGCGCAGAGAATCCAGCAGATGTCGCGGGAGGCGCTCCAGGTTCAGCAGGGATCGCTCTATCCCGCATTGCACCGCCTGGAATACAAGAAGTTTCTCGTCGCCGACTGGAGGCCGTCAGAGACCGGACGTGAGGCGAAGTTTTATCGCCTCACAGCGAAGGGAAGGCTCCAGCTCGAAAATGAGACTGCCAGCTGGGCGCGGCTTACCGAGGTGGTCGGACTGATTCTTCAAGGTCCGCAGGAGGAAGCATCGTGAACTGGTTTCGAGTCTGGCGGCGGGCTTGGTCCTCCGTCATTCCGGCGCGAACCTTGTCGGCAACCTGCTGCTAAGGTCATAGGTCGCGGCCGCGCAGGATCACCGGCATCCTGTCGAACGCGGCGAGCTGCCAGCAATGCGGATTGGGCACCTGTGGCGATTCCGGGCGTCGGCCTTAGACGAGTGGATACGCGAGAATTTGAAAAGCCAGCCAGGCAGATGAAGCCGCACGTTCGATTTCTGAGCAAGCAAATGAAAAACGTGGAAGTCGCAATAGTCTTCATTTCACCCTCCGGATGCCGGCCGATAACGCCAAGTACCGCCATAGGACTCACTAACGCACGTCATAAACATGGCTCCGGCAATTTTTCGGTGCGGAGTTCGAGGGCGGCGCTGTGCTCGGCCTTCTAGACGCGCTCTCTCTCGGCAACAACCACGGTTCATAGGTTTAGCGGATGCCAAACTACGCCCTTGGCAACGCCGACATTGTCAGAGAGGAGATTTTACGACAGCAACGAGCCTACTCCAGCCTCAACCACTTTTGAACAATGAACTTGACTGCTGTCGAAAGTAGTGAGAAGCTGTGGCGGTTTCATGACACGCTTCTCTTCTCTTTCATGATTTTGCCTTTGGCGCAGTCGCGAACTAGCGCTATAGAGTCCATACGCAGCCCGGCCCTCCTCGCATTATCGGTCGCAAGACCTTTCCAATGACATTCTCTTTCTCAATGCTGTTTGGCGCTTAGGTGTCATCACCCGTAGCTGGACGCAAATGACTGACGGTCGTCCTCCGGACACGGATGCTGGTTCGCGTCGGAGGCGCATCCGTTTGTCGCACGAAAGGAGCGCTCCATGCGCCGCTTCACCATCGTCATTGCTCTCTCCACTTTATTGCTGGCTGCGATCACTTCAGCTCAAGAAGCTACAATCACGTCGGTTCCTAACCTGATTCGCTATGGCGGAACCTTGAAGGACGCACAGGGAGCGCCAATGGCTTCATCGACTTTGGGCGTAACTTTCGCCATTTACAAGCAACAAGACGGCGGAGCGCCCATCTGGATTGAGACACAGAACGTGGCGACCGACCCAGGGGGTAACTACAGCGTCCTGCTGGGCAGCACGACGCCGAGCGGCCTGCCTGGCGATCTGTTCTCGCAGCAGGAGCAGCGCTGGCTGGAGGTCGAGGTGCAGGGCGAAACGGCGCAGCCGCGCGTGATGATGGTCAGCGTGCCGTATGCTTTCAAGGCGCATGAAGCTGAGACTCTTGGCGGCAGGAGCGTCTCCGACTTTGTGCTCGCTACTGGTACGAACTCGTCATCCAATAGCACCACCACCGTCCAGGCGGCGCCAGCCTCGGGTAACGATTCAACCAGCGGCGGGAGCGCCAACGCTGCCAGCGCCGGGCCGACCAACTTCAGCGGCTCAACCACCGACCAGATTGTCGGCGTCACGCAGAGCGGAACCGGCTACGCCATCGCCGCGCAGGCCGACAGCAAAGCCATCGTCGGTACCGCGACCGACCCCAGCGCCACGGCTTATGGTGTCCAGGGAGTGGCGACCGGTACGGCGGGCGTCGGCCTGATTGGCACGGAGACTTCTCCCACCGGTTTTACCTACGGCTTGCGAGGAACTGCCAGCAGCACTTCGGGAACTGGTGTGCGCGGCATCGATATTGCGACCAGCGGCGGCACAACCGGCGTAAGCGGCTACGTCAATAGCTCAGGTGGCACAGCGGGAGCGTTTAACAATGCCGCTGGCGGCAAGGTCATCAGCGGTCAGAACAACGGCGTGGAGAAGTTTTCAGTCGATGGCAGCGGCGATGTGAACGCGCTCGGTACATTCACCGGCAACGGCTCGGGGCTGACGGGCATTCAGTTCTCGCAACTGGGCGGCACTTTGCAATACTCACAATTCGCTGGGGAATATGGCAACCCTGTAACCCTAATAAATAGCATGAATATATTCATGGGTAACTTTACCGGCAGCTATGTTGGCGACGGTTCCGCCCTAATGGGTGTCCTTCCCGCAGCAGGCTCTACCAACTACATTCAGAACAACAACTCTACGCCCCAGGCCAGCGCCAGCTTCAACATCGATGGTTACGGAACGGTGGGCCAAACCTTCTCAGCGAACGCGATTAACACCGCTACGACGTATCAGATTCTCGGACTAAACAATAGCGTGCTGAGCGTTGGCAACAATCCCAACAATAGCAACGTATTTCTAGGAATTGGAGCAGGAGGAAACTACCCTCAGCCTGGCACACAAAACACCTTCTCCGGCGCACAGGCCGGCTACAGTAACAACGGGAGCCAGGCTAACACTTTTACTGGCGCGCAGGCGGGCTATTCGACTACGTTTGGCCAGGGCAACACCTTTACGGGTGCATCGGCCGGCTACAACAACATCGGCGGCATGAACAATTCCTATTACGGCTTTCTGGCTGGAAGCTCCAACACAACCGGCATGAACAACAGCGCCTTCGGGGCGATGGCCGGCTCAAACAACAACACCGGCAACAGCAACATTTATATCGGTAATCTTGGTCAATACGGCGAGAGCAATACCATCCGCATTGGCGCACCCAATCAGCAAGAAATCGCCTACATGGCCGGCATTTACGGCAATTCGCCTAGCGGAGCTTTGCCCGTTGTGATCAATGCCAATGGACAGCTGGGAACAGAACCGGCGGGCGGATCGGGCGTCACCTCGTGGAACGGCCGCACCGGCGCAGTGGTGCCGCAGAGCGGTGACTACAGCTTTTCCATGATCAGCGGCAGTCTGAGCTTCTCCATGATCAGCGGGACCTTGGCGAGCTCCCAATTGAGCGGAACCTATGGCAATGCGTTAAGCCTGTCGAACACCGCGAACGTCTATTACGGCAATGGCTCTAACTTAACGGGCATCGTTCCCGCCGCCGGTTCCCCATATTACATCCAGAACGGAACCTCGCAGCAATCCGGCGCGAGCTTTAGCATCAGCGGTAGCGGAACTGCCGGAGGAACGCTGTCCGCCAACCTTGTGAATAGCGCTAATACGTACCAGATCGGTGGAAACGGCGTCATGAGCATTGGCAGCTCCAACGACCAAAACGTGTTCCTCGGCATCGGCGCCGGCGCCAGTGATGTGCCTGGATCGGGCCGGTACAATGCCTTCTCCGGCTACCAGGCCGGCTTTACCAACACGAGCGGAAGTCAGAACGCTTTTTTCGGCTCGCAGGCGGGCTATAGCAACACCACGGGAGTAGCTAATACCTTCTTCGGAGATGAGGCTGGTTACTACAATACCACCGGTCTCTTCAACACCTTTTTGGGTGCCCAGGCCGGTGCCAGTAACACCACCGGCGGCTCTAACGTCTTTTCCGGATTGGGGGCCGGTTCCAACAACACCAGCGGCAGCTTCAATGTGTTCGATGGGGTGTCAGCCGGGACCAACAACACCACCGGTGCCAACAACGTCTTCGTCGGACTCGACTCCGGCGTAAGCAACACCGTTGGCACCAACAACGCGTTCCTCGGCGCATCCGCGGGTTTCGACAACACCGGCAGCGGGAACGTTTTCACTGGAGAAGAAGCAGGCTACAGAAATACCACCGGAAGTCCGAACATTTTTATCGGTTACCAAGCCGGTTATAACAACACCACCGGCGGTTCCGACATTTACGTAGGGACCCAAGGCAACCCGAACTCCGAAACCGAATCGAATGCGATTCGTATCGGTACTCAGGGCACTGGTGTAGGCCAGCAGAACGCGGCGTACATTGCAGGCATTTATGGCTCGATGGTCGACAGCAATGGCATCCTGGCCTTCGTAGACGACAACGGTAAGCTTGGCACGGTAGTTTCCTCCCGCCGCTTCAAAGAGCAGATCGCCGACATGGGTGACAGCAGCAACCCCCTCATGAAGCTGCGGCCCGTAACCTTCCTCTACCGGTCAGAATACTCCAAGGGTGACCGCACCCTGCAATATGGATTGATCGCTGAAGAAGTGGCCGAGGTCTATCCCGAGTTGGTAGCTTACGACAAGGACGGCCAACCCTTCACCGTCCGTTATCAGTACCTTGCCCCCATGCTGCTGAACGAATTGCAGAAGCAGTATCGCCGAGCAGAACAGCAGGCTGAGATCGCTGCCACTCAGCAAGCACAGATGAGAGCGCAGGAGCGCGAAATCGAAGGTCTCAAGCGACAGCTACAACTAAAAGACGCATCGGTGGAGGAGCGATTGTCTCGCCTGGAAAAGCAAATGGCAGCCCACGCTCAGATTGCGCAGAAGTAGAGAGCACAAGTGGCGCGGCCTCCCGGCCGGCTGTCCTCTCGGCGTCTCGCTGACAGTCCCGAATGAGCGATGCGCCCGGCCCATGAAGTGACGGTTTGGCTATGCCGGCGAAGGAATGAAGTTAATTTCTTCCCCGCAAGCGCACAACATCATCACCCAGAACCGTACTTTGCGGATCGAGGAGAATTGTGATGACGCACTCAGTACAAAATCGCGGTTCAGCAACTGCCAAGCTGTCAATAGTGGCCGGGCTTCTCATCCTCCTGGTAACGACGATCGCCGCCCAGGCGCGGACATACACCGTCCTGCACTCCTTTACCGGACACGGTGACGGAGAAAATCCCGCCGCCGGCTTGACCATGGACCGAGCTGGAATTTTTATGGCACATCGAGCTATGGGGGATACAGCGGCGGCAGGTGCACTTACAACGGGTGCGGCGTTGTTTATAAGCTCTCGCACTCCGGACGGGCTGGACTCTGGCTCCGCTTTATACCTTTCAAGGCGGGAGCAGAAGCTAGGCACGACTCCGAAAGCCATGAAAGAAGTCTTTGCCGCGATACCGCGCAGCCGGATAGCGCTGGAGACCGGGATACACTCGCCATTGACGAGCCGGCTGTTGAGCGAGTTGGGCCATGAAGTGATTGTGGCCCATGCCCGCAATGTGCGACTGATCGGAGAGAGCCGACGCAAGGATGATCGGCTGGATGCCCGGACCCTGGCGCGGCTGGCCCGGATCGACCCGCAGTTTCTTATCTCTCGCAAAGGCTCGTTGACTGCGTAATGCTGTCCCCCTAAGATGAAGCATTCTCTTCGGGGCGACTCGATGATCGGGCAAACCGTTTCGCACTACCGCATCGTGGAAAAGCTTGGTGGTGGCGGAATGGGCGTGGTCTATAAGGCGGAAGACCTCGATCTGCAGCGCTTTGTGGCGCTGAAATTCCTGCCCGACGATGTGGCCAACGATCCCGTGACCTTGGCGCGCTTCCAGCGCGAAGCGCGAGCCGCATCGGCACTCAATCATCCCAACATCTGCACCATTCACGAGATCGCACAGGATGAGGGTCGTCCATTCCTGGTGATGGAGTATCTCGATGGTATGACGCTGGCGCAGCGCATCGCAGGCCATCCACTGGAGTTCGAGACGCTGCTGCTAATCGCCATCGAAATTGCCGACGCGCTGGATGCGGCCCACGCAGCGGGCATCATTCATCGCGATATCAAGCCGGCGAACATCTTCGTTACCAGACGCAATCACGCCAAGGTCCTGGATTTCGGCTTGGCGAAGTTGAACGTCTTCGGCGGAAGAGCTCGGCAAGCAGCCGGAGCGACGGCGCAGGAGACTGCGATTGGGGAAGAGCAGCTCACCAGCCCAGGAAGCATCGCCGGAACCGTTGCCTACATGTCGCCGGAACAAGTGCGGGCGCGCGAGCTCGACGCGCGCACCGACATCTTCTCCTTCGGCGCGGTGCTCTACGAGATGGCAACGGGGCAGCTGCCGTTTCGCGGCGAAAGCTCGGCCATGACGTGCGAGGCGATCGTGAATCGCGCGCCCGTGCCGGCGGTGCGGCTGAATCCCGACTTGCCGCCCGAGCTGGAACGCATCATCGACAAAGCTCTGGAGAAGGATCGCAATCTCCGCTATCAGCACGCCGGCGATTTGCGAACCGATCTGGAGCGGCTCCGGCGCGACAGCAGCTCGGGCTATCACCGTCTTACTTCTGCCGAGCAGTTGCCGGTGCCGAGCACAGCCAGACCAAAGCAGGGCCACCTGCGAACCGCGCTCTTCACGATCGCTGCGGTTCTGTTGCTCGGATGCACTGCAGCAGGGTGGTGGTTCTATCGCTCATCGCACAGCAGTCCTCCGCCGTCGACGGAGTGGCAGCAGCTCACCTTCTTCACCGATTCGGCGGTCTATCCCACGCTCTCGCCCGATGGCCGCATGCTCGCCTTCATTCGCGGGCCCAGCTCCTTTATCGGCGCGGGACAGGTCTACGTGAAGCTTCTGCCCAGCGGCGAGCCAGTGCAGCTCACTCACAACGAGCAGCGCAAATTCAGTCCGGCGTTCTCGCCCGACGGCTCGCGCATCGCCTACAGCGTCTTGGAGCCTTGGGAAACCTGGCAGGTTCCCGTGCTGGGCGGCGAAGCGCGCCTGTTCCTGCCCAACTCCTCGTCGCTCACCTGGATTGATAACGGCAAGCGTCTCTTGTTTTCTGAGATTAGCGAAGGGCTGCACATGGGCGTAGTGACCACTGATGAAAGCCGCGGCGACTTGCACAATGTTTACTGGCCCGAGGGCAATCGCAGCATGGCGCATCACTCGTACCTTTCGCCCGACGGCCGTTCCGTGTTGATCGTCCAGATGGATACGCAGGGCAACCTTATCCCTTGCCGAGTTGTGCGGTCTGATGGCAGTGGGCACGTCCGCGTCGTCGGTCCGCCCGATCGTACTTGCCTGGCCGGAGCCTGGTCGCCCGACGGCAAGTGGATCTACCTGTCGGTCGAGAGCTCCGGTTTTCATATCTGGCGGCAGCGTTTTCCCGACGGCAACCCTGAGCAAATCACCTTCGGTCCCACCACGCAGGAAGGCATCACGATGGCGCCGGACGGCAAGTCGCTGATCGCCTCCGTCGGTTCCACCGATTCCACCGCATATATTCACGACTCCGCGGGCGAACATGCCATCTCCTCCGAAGGAAGCTCGGGCGCGCCACAGTATTCTGCCGACGGCCGCACTCTCTACTTCCTTATGAATAGCGGCGGGTCCCAGAACTTCGAACTGTGGCAGCGCGACTTGAGCAATGGTCAGCAGGAGAAGCTGCTGCCGGGATACGCCATGGAGGAAGGATTCAGCATTTCTCGCGATGGCAAATACGTCGCCTTCTCCCTGCAGGACAGGAGCGGCCATTCCACATTGTGGATCGCGCCCACCAACCGGCGCTCTTCGCCGATGAAGCTCACCACCGGCGGCAACGAAGATGCGCCTTTCTTCCTGCCCGACGGCGATCTCATCTTCCGCTCAGTCGAAGCCGGCGGCAACTTCGTCTACCGCATGAAGCCGGACGGCAGCGATCGCCGCAAGCTGCTCCCACAGCCGGTGCTCGATCTGATCAGCGTCTCGCCCGACGGCCGCTGGCTGCTCTTTGCCGCCGCCAGCAATGTCGACGAGCCGCCCGTCATAACGCAGGCGTTTCCGCTCAATGGCGGACCGACTGTGACCTTGTGCTCGGGCTATTGCGGCGGTATGTGGGATGGTAGTGGAAAGTTTTTCTACTTCTTTTTCGAAGCGATCACCAGCCAGGTCTACATACTGCCGACGTCTTCGGGTACGGGGCTTCCCAAGGCTCCGCCCCAGGGAATCGCCGGCATGGAGGACGTTAGAGCGGCGAAGCCAATCGCTACCATCTCCGACGAGGTGACCTCCGCCCTGAACCCGTCCACCTATGTCTACGTTCGCCGGAACACTCGCCGCAACCTGTACCGCATCCCGCTGTAGTAAGACGAGGGTTGGGAACGAGGAACCCAAGCGCCCCCTTGTACAACCGGATTGTCACGCACATCATAATTCTCTCAGGGTACTGTGAGAGCGGAGATGAAAGTCTGGGATGCGGTAGTGTCCTAAAGTTGCGTTGATCGACTCTTACGGTATCAAGCGGTTGCTGTTACCGTTCGCTCATGAAATGAAGATCCGAAAGCTAATCGCGAAATCCCAGATCACGGACCTGCGCAATGGTGGCCGGTGCAGCTATGTCTCGGCTCGGCGGCTGTTCTGGGTAATACGAGAGTTGCAAGGAGCCGATAGAAACTCGGCCTAAGCGCATTGCTTGTGATATTGATTCCATGACAATTGTCAGAGAGGCGATGTTACGCCAGTCATTGTCGTGGGTTAGTGCTTCCGTTTGTGATTTCATTGACTTGCCCTACATTTCGCCATAACATTTCCGCGCTGTGGATCGAGTTAGGCTGAAGACGGTGCCAGTCTCATTCACGCCTCCAAATCTAGTTGTTCCGAAAATATTGCCGGCTGCGTCGAAGGCCAATTCCCCCGGGTTGCTACCCTCCGGAGAGCCGGGAGGAAACTGGTAAAGCGCCGACTCTGTCCAAGTGCCATCGGAATGCGGCGTCAACTGGTAAATGGCATCTGGATAATGCGCCTGACCAGAAGCCGAACCGTAGAGGTTGCCCTGAGAGTCGAGGATTAAGGAAGAAGGAGGATACGTACCGCCGCTATCGCTGAAAACGTGAATCACGGTCTCTGTCCAGGTACCGTTGGAATTCGGCTTCAAATTGCTTGACGGGCAGTGATCTAAGTTGTGTTCGCGCCTAAATCGTCTTGACATGCGGCGGCATGAGCGTAGACTCCCCTTGTTCAGCCTACGCCACGTACCTAGCCTTGTATCCCTCTCTTTATGGCTCGACTGAACCGGCCTCGTTTGAGCGCGCAAATTGCGCACGGCGGTCTATCGCGGTCGGATTCGGCGCCTTGGAACAGCTCCAGGCATGAAGTCTCGGTCGCCCTCACCGTTATCAGGATGTCCCTTAGGAATTGGAAACCAAACTTCCATACCCTCCGCGGCTTCCGAGAGAAAAGGACAACATCGTGTTCACCCGATCTATCCGATTTGCAATGACTCTGCTGATCGTCGGCCTGTGTATGGCCGGGGCGCAGTCGGCGTCCGCTCAATCCACTACCGCGGACGTCGTCTATGGGCAGTTGGGAAGCTTCACCACCAACGGCCCGAACGACGGCGGGATCACTGCCAATAGCTTATTTTTGAACTCTGATGTCGCCCTGGACACCAGCGGCAATCTCTATGTGGCCGACTCGGTTAACAATCGGGTGCTGTTCTATCCCGCCGGCAGCACCACCGCCACCCGCGTCTACGGGCAGTTAGGCAGCTTCACCACCGACATCCCGAACAACGGCGGAGTCGGCCCCCACGGCCTGGACAATCCCACCGGAGTTGCCCTGGACAGTAGCGGCAATCTCTACGTGGCCGACCAAAGTAACAATCGGGTGCTGTTCTATCTCGCCGGCAACACCACCCCCGCGCGCGTCTACGGGCAGTTTGGCAGTTACACCTCCAACATCCAGAACATCGGCGGGCTCAGCGCCAACGGCTTAGACGCACCGCGGGGTGTCGCCCTGGACAGCAGCGGCAATCTCTACGTGGCCGACCTCGTTAACAATCGGGTGCTGTTCTATCTCGCCGGCAGCACGACCGCCACGCGGGTCTACGGGCAGTTGGGCAGCTTCACTACCAACACCCCGAATAACGGCGGGACCAGCGCCAACAGCTTAGATCTTCCATATGGCGTAGCCCTGGACAGCAGCGGCAATCTCTACGTGTCCGACTACGCTAACAATCGAGTGCTGTTCTATCTCGCCGGCAGCACGACTGCCACGCGGGTCTACGGGCAGTTGGGCAGCTTCACCACCAACTTAGAGAACAATGGCGGGCTCAACGCCAACAGCTTAGATGAACCTGTGGGAGTCGGCGTGGACAGCAGCAGCAATCTCTACGTGTCCGACTACGCTAACAATCGAGTGCTGTTCTATCCTTCCGGCGGCACCACCGCTACGCGGGTCTACGGGCAGCTGGGCAGCTTCACTACCAGCACCGCAAACAACGGCGGGATCAGCGCCAACAGCTTGAATGAACCGGAAGGAGTCGCCTTGGACAGCAGCGGCAATCTCTACGTGTCCGACTACGCTAACAGTCGGGTGCTCGTGTATCCGCCGACGACTACGCCGGGAATCTACGCTCCAGTCAACGGATCTACGTTGACGCGCAACTCCACGACGTTCTGGTGGACCGGCTACCCCGGCGCCACCGCTTATTGGCTGGATGTAGGGAAGGAAGCGGGAGGCAACGAGTATTGGCAGTCGCACAGCCTCTCCGCTTCTACCCTCTCGCAAACCGTCAATTCGCTGCCCAGTGACGGGAGTACGGTATATGCCACCTGGTATTACTTCCTGAACGGAAACTG
Source organism: uncultured Acidobacteriaceae bacterium (assembly GCA_963805985.1). GTDB lineage: Bacteria > Acidobacteriota > Terriglobia > Terriglobales > Acidobacteriaceae > Bog-257. Next base: position 785,449 of record CAWDWG010000001.1, read on the forward strand.
GGTCTACAACGAATACAGCTACACCGCGTTTGGCGCCGGTGCTCAAAAAGGAGTCATAACATCGCCGGCTCCAACTTCGACGCTGACCGGCAACAGCGTGGCCTTCACCTGGACCGCCGGTGCAGGCGCAACCGCCTATTGGATTGACGCCGGGAGCAGCGCGGGCGGCAATCAGTACTTCCAGTCTGGCAACCTGGGCGACGTGCTGACCAAGACGGTCACTGGTCTGCCCACCAACGGCAGTATGGTGTACGTCACGCTGTATTCGCTGGTCAACGGACAGTGGCTGAACAACCAATACACCTACACGGCGTACAACACGAGCAGCGCTTTGGGGGTCATGCAAACGCCGATGCCCGGATCGACGCTGAGCGGGAACGTCGCCACCTTCACCTGGAGCCCGGGTTCAGGGGCCACGGCGTACTGGATGGATGTGGGCAGCACGGTGGGCGGTAACAACTACTATCAGTCGGGGAACCTGGGTAACGTACTAACGACAACGGTGTACAGTTTGCCGGCAAATGGCAGCCAGATCTACGTGACGCTCTGGTCGTTGGTCGGCGGTCAGTGGTACTACAACGAATACAATTATACTTCAGGTCCGTAAGGATCTGTAGCGGGTTCGACGCCGTCTTCGAGCGGCGGTTTTCACAAAGGGCACGGATTCTCATCCGTGCCCTTCTTTCGGGACCTAGTCGTTGCGAGCGATAACAGTCCGGCAATGGTGACTATTGGCAGTATCAGTTTCAGCGGCTCGATCGCCAGGTGCGCGACTTCTACCTTCTTGCGAAGCAGTACACCGTTGTCCAGGAGTACGCAATCTTCCCGCTTGACGTATAGGAAAAACAAAATCTGATTTCTGCATGGATCAAATGGACAAGGCGGGAGACTCTTGTTATGTATCTCGGGGCGAATGACGGAGGGTTTGGGTCATCGACCAACAAGTGGGCGGGAACGTGCCTGAAGAGAGGACTCCTGTCGCTACCGTTGCGCTGCATCGGCTGATGAGTTACAGCTATGAATGGGAGTAGGGAGTGGCAAGAAACTCTGTACTGGCTCGGAGCCTTCTCAACCCCGAGCAGTGACGCCTTCACTAACGGCAACACTGGAAATCCTATGGGGACTCAACCGCCCCACCCAGCACATGGGTTGACCGCTCGAGTCGAGGAGAGGATCGTTACCGAAGTCTCGTCTTGCTGAGAACCGCCAACCTAATCGTCGCGGCCGAGGTCGCTTTTGCTGTTCCAGCAGCAGAAATACTGCCCCGGAGCTACGACCTTTTGAACGTGGCGCCAGTAGGCCGAAGTAGCGGGGGGTATGACCGTAGCGGTCGGGCACATGTTCCGCCAAGAGGGCGACAAACTTCTCTGGGGAGAGCTCGCAGATTACCCGTTGTTTGAGTTCCTTATCTTTTACCCAGAAACGCACCGTCGTTGGCGTTACCTCTTCGAATCGATGCTGCGCGATGGGAAGGCGACGAGCATAACGCCCCGCATATCGCAAGAAGTGAGTCTTGGATTGAAAGTAATCCACATGAACGCTCCACCACCGATATTGATCTGCTAGAAGCGCCTTGAGAGCGCCCGCCTTTAAGTCCGATTTGAGTACCCCCGCCGCTAACGCTTGTCTTAGGAACGTGAGCACGGCAAATCGCCACATGTGCATCAGCTTTTTTCTGTCGAAATACAAGCGGTCAATCCAGACGCCCTCAGACTGTTTCAACCCGCCGCCAGACACCAGAATATGCAGGTGCGAATTGAAATTTAGCCATGCCCCGAAGGTGTGCGGTATTACCGTCATCAGCACCTCGGCACCGAATTTGATCTTGACCCATTGCTTGATAACCGCGGCACCCAACGCCGGTAGATCATGAAGAAGGTGGCGATTTCGTTGAAAAATTGGCCACAGAACGTCGGGCATCGTAAGAACGATGCCTGCATACCGAATGTCGGGCAGAGAGGCCCATAGCTCCCTCTGCCACAGCAGCGTGGCTCGATGACCGCAACTTGGGCAGGCTCTGGACTTGCAAGTGTGGTAACACACCTTCTCCTCGGTCGCCGAAGCGTAGATTTCCGCTCCGAGAACGGAGGTCCTACAGTCGATCAGTCGCTGGAAGTTTTCTCGGGCTGAGGACCGAGTAACGGGATGATCCCAAAAAGGCCGGCGTAGCGACCAAAATCTCTTTTATTGGTTCCTTGAACTTCATGGCAGTGCCAACTCCTCTTGTGCCGGTAGGCTATTGAGTAGCTCTTCCGTGATGAAAATCGCCTTTCCAGGAAACTTCAGCACTGTCGCGGCCAGGGCGCGTAGCTCACGAGCATCAAGTTGAGAAATGCGCCGAACTAGACCTGCCATTTCGACGGTGGCTGCTGGATTAGCCAGGGGTTTCGAAACATGTTTGGAGAGGAGGCTTCGTATCGTCTTCCCCACCCCCTTTTCGCCACGATAAGACATCAACCGTTGTCGCCGTTCCTCGGCCGGCATCGCACGCCATAGCCATGCTCGGTGAATCGCTATTTCCCCGTTCCGCAGCGCCTCTAGGATCTCTTGATCTCCAGCTGAGGTTAGTTGCCTGACCTTGGTTACATTCCCGGTAGACGCTCCGGCAACTGCGGCAATTCTCGACCTAACGTCCAGCCGGTCAGCTTCTGTCAATTTTGACGAACCCTTGTTCTGGCCCCCGGCCCGCTGATGTGACCGTGCCTGTTCTATTAGCCAGGGCTCAAGTTCCAAAGCGAGGAGGATCCGGCAGAAAGCATTGAGGTGGGCTGATCGGACATGTCTCTGGATCAGCCATTGAAGAGCTTCTTTCTCGTCCAGGAAGTATTCGATACACGTCAGGATCGATCGGCCTTGACGCCGAGCTAGTTCCCAACGAGCATGACCATCAATAATCGTGCCGGCAGTGCTGACTACGAGCGGCTCACGAAAGGCACGATCCCCGACCTCAACCAGGGTGGATAATTTGGAGGCTGAGACCCCAAGATGGTGTCGCACGTAGGCTGGGTGCGGGTGAAGATCGTCAACTCGCCGCTCTGTCATCCGAGGTCGGAAATGGAGTGCGGATACAGGCTCAACCGAGTGAACGACTGCCTTGGCTTCTTCCCAGGTCACGATGACCGGATAGGAAGAGGGGTCCGCGACGCAGAGGGAATAGTCTCCGCTCATACGGTTTTCACCAAGAAACCGTTGTTTAGACCGTCGCTGGAAAGGGGTATTTTTGGGTGCATATTCGGGTGCATAAATTGGTGCCGAGGCACCTAATTTCACCCGAACAGCAAGGCCTATGCTGCACCTAAACGACTGATTCCTAGCAACAGAAGCGGGGCGAGTTGAATTTGCTAAACCGTTATACGGTCAAGAGCTGTATCGGGGGTTCGAATCCCCCCTCTCCGCCAGAAATCTCGCAATCCCAATCACCTGGCAGCATAAGACAGGCTATTGAATCGCGCGCGGCTGAGGTGTCGCTCGCGCGGTTAGTGTCCCATCAGTGTCCCATTGCTCTGACGTATCCACAGTGATCTGACTTTCCAGCTTCGCCGTTGCGCCCGTCGGGGTGGGCTTCCTTTCGACAATGTGCTCGTGAAATCATCCCGATCGAGCGAGCGGCTCGCGGCGCCGCACTACGAGGCGATAAGGTCCATCTCCTCATAGGCGCGTTCGCCGTGGAGCGACTGGTCCAGGCCTACGGTCTCGCTTGAGGCGTCGACTCTGACCGGAGTAAAGCGGTTGATGATGGCCAGCATGACATAGGTGAATCCGAAGGCCCACACTGACGAAAATACCACCGCGACCGTCTGCTTGAAGAGGAAGCCGGGGTTGCCGTGGAGCAGGCCGTTGACGCCCTCGGGGTTAAACGTCTGGTCGGCAAAGACGCCCAATAAAATGATGCCAAGCATTCCGCCCACGCCGTGCACGCCCCAGACGTCGAGCGCATCGTCCCATTTCAGCTTGTTCTTCAACTCGACTGCGAAATAGCACACCCCGCCGGCCGCAATGCCAATCAAGACGGCGGCGCCGGGCGAGACGAATCCCGCAGCCGGAGTAATGGTGGCGAGGCCAGCCACGGCGCCCGTCAGCAGTCCTAGCAGCTTGGGCTTCTTCTCGCGGATCCACGCGACCAGTAACCAGGCGATAGCGGCAAAGGATGCGGCCAGATCGGTGTTGAGAAAGGCGACAGCCGTGACTGAGTCAACCCGCATCTGGCTGCCGGCATTGAAGCCATACCATCCGAACCAGAGCAGGCCAGTGCCCAGCGCCACCATGGGAATGCTGTGCAGGCCAGCGTCGACTATGCGGCGGCGTCCAACGTAGAGCACAGAGGCGAGCGCGGCCATGCCGGCAATATTGTGGACAACGATGCCACCAGCGAAATCCTTGACGCCCCACTGCGCCAGCAAGCCGCCGCCCCAAACCATATGCACAAATGGAAAATAGACCAGCGTCAGCCAGCCGGTGAGAAATAGCATGTAGGCCTTGAACGTGACGCGATTGGTGAAGGCGCCGGAGATGAGCGCCGGGGTAATGATGGCGAACATCATTTGATAGGCGATGAAGACCAGAGCCGGAATCGTGGGATTCGGCGAGGCACTCGCAAGGTTGGTGTTGCGCAGCAAGAACTGATGGCTATCGCCGATGATGCCGTGCCAGTCGCCGCTAAAACACAGCGAGTAGCCGTAGAGGTACCAGATCACCGTCGTCCAACCCATCGAGACAAAACTCTGCATCATGATGGCGAGGACATTCTTGCGACCGACCAGGCCACCGTAAAAAAATGCCAGGCCCGGGGTCATTAACATCACCAGACTGGCGCACAAAATCATGAAGCCGGTGTTGCCCGTATCCAAATGCAGCATGGGATCTCCTCCGAAAGGGACAGTCTGCGCGCAACTGGCAGTCGGCGCAAGCTCTAGTCGACGCACGCTAGTCTACCGCACAGCTGGAATGCGATCTCATGCGGGAGAGGATTCGCGGGCTTGTGGAGTGCTCGCGCCGAAGACAAGGAGTTCGGAAAACCCCTGACTCACCGTGCTACGATGCCATGGTGTTCAATTTTGGCAGACCAAAAACAGCGGGCGACTGGATCGTTCATATCGCGGGGGCAATCGTCGCGATATTTCTTGTCTGGTGGATGCTACGAGTCTATGTGCTTTAGCCGTGGTCCCGAGCCTGTAATGACGAGATGACGCTGCTCGTTTCCTTCAAATAGGGTTCAACCTGCTACGAATATTCACGCAGCCAGAACTGACTGGTATTCCTCGTAGGCGCCTTTGAAGTCGGTCACATGGTGATCGCCCTCGAAGTGCCAGATTCGAGTCGCGACTTCGTCGATGAGGTCGTGGTCATGCGTCACCAGCAACACCGTCCCAGGATATCTTTGCAGCGCGATATTCAGCGCATTGATAGCCTCGAGGTCGAGGTGGTTGGTGGGCTCATCCAGAACCAGCACGTTCGGCTTTTGCAGCATGAGTTTGCAGAACACCAGTCGCGCGGCTTCGCCACCGGAAAGCACGTCGGTGCGCTTGTTGCCGTCGTCGCGCGCGAACAGCATCTGTCCCAACAAGCCGCGGATTTCTTCGTTCGCAGCGCCCGGATCCCACCGATGCAGCCATTCGAACGCGGTCATTCCTTTTTCGATGAGTGCACGGTGGTCCTGTGCGAAATATCCGACGGACGCCTCGTGTCCCCAGATGACCTTTCCGTCATCCAGGAACGGTCCGTCGTACCCGCTGGTCTGGCGCAGCTCCGCTTCTGGAATGGTCGGCGAGTTGGCCAGCAACGCATTCACAAGCGTTGTCTTACCCGCGCCGTTGCGCCCCATCAAGGCGATCTTCTCGCCGCGCGTCACGCTGGCCGTGAAGCTGCGGATGACCTCGCTGTCTCCGTACGATTTACTCACGTTTTCCAGTTCCAGGATGTGTTTGCCCGACGGGCGCTTCTGCTCGAACTTGAGATAGGGGCGCTGTATGTTCGACTTCGCCAGTTCGGTGACCTGCAGGCGCTCGACTTCCTTGCGCCTCGACTGCACCTGGCTGGAGCGAGTGCCAGCCGAGAAGCGCGCGATGAAATCGTTCAGTTGAGCGATCTTCTTCTCCCGCTGCGCGTTCTGGCCTTCGATCTGCGATCGAACCTGCGTCTTGGCCATCACCATCTCATCGTAACTTCCGGTGTAGGTGATGATGGTTTCGTAATCGATATCTGCAATGTGCGTGCAAACGCTGTTCAGGAAATGGCGGTCGTGCGAGATGACGATCACCACACCGTCATACTTCTGCAGGAAGCCTTGCAGCCAATGGATCGAATCGAGATCAAGGTGGTTCGTCGGCTCATCCAGCAACAACGCCTGCGGATGCCCAAACAGCGCCTGCGCCAACAGCACGCGGACCTTCTGCCCGCCCTGTAACTCACCCATGGGACGCAGATGCATCTCGTCGGAGATGTCCAGGCCTTGCAGCAGGAGAGCAGCGTCGGTCTCGGCAGAGTAGCCATCCTCTTCGCCGACGATGCCCTCCAACTCGCCCAGCCTCATGCCGTCTTCGTTCGTGATCTCGTGTTTCTCGTAGATCCGGTCGCGCTCTTCCATCGCCGCCCAAAGTCGCTTGTTGCCCATGATGACGGTGTCGAGCACGCGATAGGCGTCGAACGCGAACTGGTCCTGGCGCAACACACCCAGCTTCCGCGGGCGCACCACGGTACCCTTCTGCGGCGCCAACTCACCGGTCAAGAGATTCATGAAGGTGGACTTCCCCGCTCCGTTAGGGCCGGTTAGTCCGTAGCGCTTCCCGGGTGTAAATGCGGTGGACACTTCGTCGAACAGAACTTTAGCGCCGTAGCGCATCGATACATTGCTAACTGAGATCATGATTTTTGTTCAGGAACTGCGGGAAAATTGCCTACAAGGAGGGTCGCAGCTATCTACCATATAAGAATATCATGGCCGATCTTGCCAAAGAGCTGTAGAAGTGCCTCTTGGGCGAAATGCTCTGCATGACAATTTCAGTGCGGGTGTCTGTCGAAAGAGTGCCTGCCACGGGCGATGCCTGCTCTTGATCGGGGCGTAAAAACACGAAAAGCCCGGAACTCTAAATTCCGGGCTAACGAATGTCGCGCGCTTAGAGAACTTGAACGTTCTCGGCCTGAAAACCCTTCGGGCCTTTCGTCACATTGAATTCAACGGCCTGACCCTCTTGGAGGCTCCGAAATCCACTCGTCTGGATCGCCGAGAAATGCACGAAGACATCTTCCCCGTTCTGCCGGCTAATAAAGCCGAACCCCTTCGCGTCGTTAAACCACTTCACTGTTCCTTGTTCCATTGTTTTGTACCTGTGTTGTTTTTGAATTTCCTGCTGAGAAGATCGGTTGCTGCTTGGAGTGGGTAACGCGTGGGCGGGACCAGCTCAAAATCGCTATCGTTCAAACTTAGCCTGATACCGATGAGATGCCTCCCACTCCTGAAGCGATGCAAAAAATTGGATTCCTCACCGCACTTCGGAATCTCAACGAAGCGACCGGTGCCGGACGTGCGACATGTCGGTAAATGGCGCTATTCGCTGTGACATGTGACAGTGGCTACCATGTTGAAGGCTGCCCGTTTTCAGGCAGCCCTCTTTGCTTCATCTGACACCAGCCTCGTTGCGACGGCTGAACTACATGTGATAACCGCCATTCACGTTCAGTTCCTGGCCGGTAATGTAGTCGCCATCGGCGGCAAGAAAAGCGGCGGCTTTGGCGATCTCTTCCGGCGCCGCAAACCGTCCCAATGGAATCTTCGACTTGATCTGCGCCGCGATCTCTTCCGGTATCGCATCGACCATCTCGGTCGAAGTGAAACCGGGGGCGATGGCGTTTGCTGTTACGTTGAACTTTGCCATCTCCAACGCGAGCGTCTTGGTAAAGGCAATGATGCCGCCTTTACTGGCGGAATAGTTGGCCTGGCCGAAAGCTCCCATCTGCCCCACGACCGAGCTGATATTGATGATCCGCCCAAACCGCTGGTTCACCATCGCCGGAACTGCCGCGCTGGTGCAGTAAAAGGTGCCGTTCAGGTTCACGTTGATGACGGCGGCCCAGTCGTCATCGGTCATCTTGCGCATGCTGCGATCGCGCGTGATCCCGGCGTTGTTGACCAGGATGTCGAGCCGCTGCCACTTGTCGAGCACTTCTTTGACGATGCGGGCGGCCTCGCCTTTCCTGGCGACGTCGCCCTGCACCAGGATGCACTCGCCCCCCAAAGCCCGAATCTCCTCGGCCGCATCTTCCGCCTGCTTGGCATCCGAGCGGAAGTTCAGGGCGATATTGGCGCCGCAGTGCGCCAACTCAAGGGCGATGGCGCGACCAATGCCCCGCGAGGCTCCGGTGACCAAAGCCACTCTTCCAGTCAGGCTCATGCGCCGATGCCCGTTGCCGTTTCCGTTGCCAGCACCATTGCCATTTGTCTGTACCATTTCCAGACTCCTCTCCTCGGAACTGACGCTGAGAATTGCGGGATCGACCCGCATAACCACGTACCCGCCGACTGCCCCAGCTCCGAAGCCGGGCGCGAACACCAGCATCGGACGATCAATTCTTCTCTCGACCACAGCGTCATGAATAGCCAGAAGAATGCTCGCCGACGAGGTATTGCCGACATGCTCGATGTTGAAGAAGAGCCGATCGCCAGGAATTCCCGCCGCCTCGGCCAGGGTCAGCACCATGTTCTTGTTCGCCTGATGCGGCACCACCAGGTCGATGGCGTCAATGAGCGCTCCGCCGACTCCGGTAGGATTCGGCAGCTCGGCAAGCTCGCTCATCATTTGATTGAGATAGCGTGTGACCAGAGCTTTTACCTCCGGCCCGAAGACGGTGATGTTGTTGTCGAACTCAGGATTCGGCCAGATGATCGAGTTCACCTCCGACCAGGCTCCGCTGGCGTAGGTCTGAAACACCTCGATATCGGACGCCTCTCCTTCAGGCGCGGGTGCGATGACCATCGCGGCGGCACCGTCGCCGAAGATCATGCGCGAGGTGCGCACGGTGCCGATCTTGTCGGAGAACTTCTCCGCACAGACCAGCAGCACCGGACGCTCGATCTCCTGTAACAGACGTATCGCTTCCGCGATTCCGTAGGGCATGCCGGCACAGGCAGCGACGATATCGCTCGAGTTGTGCGTCTGCCGCAGGCCCAGCTCACCCGATATCCAGGCGGCGACGGAAGGAATCAACCGAGTGCTGGTGCAACTGCAGAACAAGACAGCGCCGATCTCGCTGGGACTACGCCCCGACTTGAGCAACGCCCGTGTCGCCGCAAGCAGGGCCATCTCTTCCAGTGGCAGCTCGGTGTAGCACCGCGCTTCAATTCCTGTCTTGTCGGCAATCTCAGCCGCCGTCATGCGCGACCAACAGTACGCATGGTTACGAATCAGGTCGGCATTACTGCACGTGACCTCGCCCTCATAGGTGGCAATGGCTTCGATTCGCGGCAACACCTTGAACTGTTTGTTGACTTCGACCGGGGGATAAGGCCTGATCGGCTCGCTCAGCGCCAGCGTCTCCATTGCTGTCGGACGCTGCGACTGCTGCCGAACCCGCGGTCCCCACGAGTCTTCTTTCTTGACGCGCTGGATGAAGCGGAAGGCCTCGGGCGTCCGCGGAACAAACGCAACGACGTAGTCGTCGTCTTTGAGCTTCCCAATCTCGACCTGGGTGCTGTTCGCCGGATCCCAGGGATACTGGTTGTGGAGAATCATGCACTGCCGCATCAGCGCTTCCAGCTCGGGAACGGTATGGATGGTGTCAACCACGTCATCGTAGCTGTAGCACCGGAAATCAGGATCGTAGGTACGGAGAAGCCGGGTGCGATTCGACGGATCGGCCATCGCCTCCGCCACCGTGGGCCGAATCGGACGCAACTCGCCTCCTGAACTCAGCTTGTTGCGCAGAACATGCATCACCATCCCGAAACACTGATCCTCCCAATCGGCATCCCATAGAGCCGACAAATTCCCATAACCTTCTTCAAGCAGGCCGATTTCCGGCGAGTCACGCGCTTTGTACACCGGCAGAAAGACATCTTCGCGCAGCTTGGGCAGATCGCCCCAGCGCACAGGACGCTTCTCATACATGGTGAGTGTGTAACGGTTGACCCAAAACCGGTTGAGCACCAGGTCACGGCAAAGTTCATAGCGGCTCTTGTATTGGCCACCCCGTAAGCGGGCAAGAATCTCGCCGTCGGTGGGAGCTTTTTCGCCAAAATCCCTGCGAATCACCGCCGCAAATTGCTTCAGGCTCTTGAACACGGAGAAGTCGAGCTCAGGAAAAAAGTTCGCCGGGAAGACGATTCGCCCGTGGGAGTTGATGACAAACGGCTTTAGCGACATAAAATGACCTCGCAGCGATTGTGAGTCGCGTTGGCAACTTTCTGACTTGCCTGCGTGTAAACGTGCCGGAACGGCCTGGGAGCCGAATGGTTACCAGTTTACTTTTGCCCCGCACATTGACCTGTGACACGGACCGCTTACTGCTGTGACGCATATCACTGGCGAGATGCCGGACAACAATTCGCCCCGAAGGCCGGTTCGACCGCGCCCACGTTACCTCCAGAAAACCGCTGCTTACTTGGAATTCGTTCTAGCCTAGTGACGGGGCGGAGATCCGGCCTTTTGCGAGCAGGAGTGCTGCTCTTCCTGGGCCTTCAATTCGGCCTCGTGGCCGGATTCGGCAACCGGAGACAAGCAGTAATTACAGCTGGAGATGATGACCTCTTCTTGTTCGAAGAAGCGTCGGGTGTAGGGATAAGGGAGGGCGGCGATCATGACGATTAACTCCTGATAAGAAAATGAAAACGTATATGAGTAAGTAAACCCGCGGAGACGGACGCGATATCACGTCCAAACGTAACGGCCCTCAGAGAAGGTGGCCTTAATTATTAGATGGACGAGCGAACGAGAGGTACGGTGAATTTCCGTTGAAAAACTCAGGGAGGTTAAGGCTTACGACCTAGTCTGCTTAAGCGAATTCACGATACGCCAGTAATGATGTTTCCATCATCGGCCACTGTTCAGGATGTTCTGCTACCGTCCGGAACGGGCAGCCAGCCAGTTATTGATATGCGGCCAGGTATGCTTACTGGCTCCGCTTCCGGCCATAATGCCGATGTGACCGCCGGACACGCGGAAGAGCTCTTTGTCTTCGCTGCTCACCTTGGTCATGACTGCCTCGGATTGGCAGGAAGGCGTGATGTGATCACCCTCCGCGATGACGGTCAGCAGATTTGCGTGGATGTTGCGGAGGTCAACCTTCTGCCCGCGAATCATGAGCTCGCCCTTCATCAGCCGGTCATTGCGATAGAGATCAACGATGAGCTGCCGGAATGCTCCTCCCGCCAGCGGCACGTTGTCGGTGACCCAGGTATTCATCGCGTGCCAGGCTTCCACGACGCGCGGATCGTCGAGGTTGTCCCACAACTTCAAGTAGTTGCTGACGTAGTTTTCCACCGGCTTCAGCGCCTTGGCGCCGTAATCGATCATCTCGCCGGGCATGTTGCCGAACGCTCCCAGAACCCGATCAATGTCGAAGTAGCGCTCATCCACCCAGCGCGCAAAGGTCAATCCCTGCTTGTTGGAAAAATCCAGGGGCGCGGTCAACAGAATCAGGTTGCGCAGCCCGTCGTCTGGCCGGAGCGCGGAGTAAATTGAGGTGAGAATCGCGCCGATGCACCAGCCCAGCAGGCTGAACTCTTCCGATCCCGAAACCGCTTTCATCTTGCGAATCGCGCGCGGCATGTACTCCAGCGTGTAGTCGTCGAATTTCAGGTGCTTGTCTTCAGGACCGGGAACGCCCCAGTCGAGCAGATACACGTCGTATCCCTGCGCAACCATGTACTCCACAAAGCTGTGGCCGGGGCGCAAATCCAGAATGTACGGCCGGTTCATCAGCGCGAATACCAGCAACAGAGGAACGGGATGACGCTTCTCCGCAGGCACGACCGGCGTGTAACGGTAGAGCTTCGCCTTGTTGAGTGCCCAGATCAATTCCTTAGGAGTTTGAGCAATCGCGGCCTTGGTCGTCATGACCTTGTTAAGGGTCTTCAGCTGATCGGCTGCCTGGGTGAACGGGTCGGTCATTACCATCGCTTCTGCCATTACTTCTTGCCCCTCCGAACCGATTTGCGGGAAGTCGCTTTCTTCGCTTTCTGGGGCGCTTTGCTGGGCGCGATGACGGATCGCGTCGGCCTGGCCGGACTAGCGACTGCCGCCAATTTGCACAGCAGATCGAGTTTCGCGTCCATGTCGTCCAGCCGCATTTCGATATTCGTCATACGCTCGGCAATGGAAACGACATCGGCGCGTGACGGCATGGCCAGTTGTTCCAGCGTCTTCAGCATCGCCTTTTCAACCGCCTCGCGAAACGGGGCAGAGACTGTCAGATAAGTGTCGAGCATCGATCCGGTGGCCTGCGCGTAGGCTTCTGTGTTCACCATCTCCACCATAGACTTGGCCCAGGCATCCAGATATGTATCGCGCATGCCGCGCCATGGCGCCATGGGATCGAACGGTTTCTCGTTATTCGCTTGATCAGCCATTCTCGACCTCTATCCTAGAACGATACACCGGGAGGCAGCCGCAAGCCTACTTGCGCAGCCCGACCACGCCGTGCCTCGCGACTGCTCACTCCGGATGAATAGCCCTTACTGCACGAAAGGCTTGGTGGTTGCGTCGAGCAGAGACTTCTGCGCCTCGAACAGCGTGTTGGCGCTGCGCTCGATGGAATCCACCACCACGCCGACCGGCCCTTCGCCAACCTGCTTCTTGGTAGCGGCAAAGAACGCCTTGTTCTGCTCGCTGGCAAATTGCAGAGCCTTCTTCTGCGCTTCGACGGAACGCGTGACCGTCGCCTGGAAGGCTGCGGTTGCGGTCTCGGTGATCTTGGAATAGGCATCGGCGCGCAGCGAGGTGATCTCGGCTACGGCTTCCGACTGCTCCACGACCAGGTCGATGGCGCTCTTCTGGGTCTCGACGCCAATCTGAATGGCCTGATTCGCAAGGTCGAAAAAGAAAGTGGGAGGATTGACCGGCAGAGCGCTGAAAACCTTCTTCCAGGCGCCAATCAACTCGGAGGTCTGCTCCGCGGCCAGGTCGAGAGCGTTCTTCTGCAGCTCGGCCACGCGGGCAACGCCGCTGAGATAGAGGGGAGTTAAGATTTCGGTGACTTCATTAGCGGCGGCCGCACCGTTTACGGGCGACGCCTTCTTGCTTGACTTTGAACTGGTCGGCATGATCTGCTCCTTTTGGACAACGCTTTCCATGTTGCAATTTATGCTGCACTGCAACATAACCAGTTTCGCGCTGAATGTGGCCCGTGTCAAGAGAAAATGAAAAATAAAACTCCCCAGCCGCTGATCGTTAAGAAGTACGAGAATCGCCGGCTCTATAACACGCAGACCAGCCAATACATAAACCAGGAGCAGGTGGCGCAGCTGGTTCGCGATGGTTCCGACGTTCGCGTGATCGACGCGGCCAGCGGCGAAGACATAACCCGGCTGGTGCTGGCACAGATTGTGCTGGACGACGCCAAAACTCCGAACTCGGTTTTTCCGCTCGACGTGTTGCGCCAGATGGTAGTGGCCTCCGGTAAAGCCACTCAGGACAACGCCCTGCGATACATGAAAGCCATGATGGAGGTGTATCAGAATGCCTATCGCGCGATGCCGTCTCCGCTGAATGCGTTTGGTTTCATGCCAGGTGCGTGGATGGGTCCGCAGAAAGAAGCTTCCGCGGACAACATGGCGCCAGCCGTCGCGCCAGCCGTGTCCGAGTCAGCTGTCTCCGAAGTGCAGGAGTTGCGGCGGCGGGTCGAAGAGTTGGAAGCGTTATTGGCCGGGAGCAAGCCGCGCACCCGAAGCAGCAAAACAAAATCTCGCCGCAAGTCTTGACGCAGTGCAACGAAACCACTAGTCTGTTCTGTCTTTCGCGCCACAACTCATCTCTCTATAAGCCGCCGATCACGAGACTGCCGCTACGACTTGTGGCTCAGCCAGGATGCGCCGGCCAGGAGTACCGATGTCTGACTTCGAATCGCCTGCCGTCAAGCCGCTCGAACCCGTGTCGCCAGCCGGCACCACCTCCATCAACGACTTCGCCGCCGACATTCCCAAAACTCACGAACGAAGACGATCCGCTCCCGACAGCGGGCTGCGGGACAAGGTCGTAGTTATTACCGGCGCGGGCGCAGGAATTGGCCGCGCTACCGCAATGCGCTTTGCGGAAGAAGGCGCCCGCATCGCCGCCTGGGATGTTTCTGCTCAAGCCGGTCCTCAACTCGAGTCGGCCATTCAATGGGCTGGCGGGGAAGGCTGCTTTCAATCGGTAAACGTGACGCGTGCCACGGAAGTCGAAGCCGCTACGCAAGCGGTGATCGACCGGTGGCAGCGCATCGACGTGCTCATCAACAACGCGGGCATCGTTCGCGACGCCCAGCTGGTTAAATGGAACGGCAATGGGCTTGAATCCGTCATGTCGGAAGAGATATGGGATTCGGTGATCGACGTCAATCTCAAAGGCGTATTCCTGGCTACGCGCGCGGTTCTCCCGCACATGATCCGGAACGGCGGTGGCGTGGTTCTTTCCGCGGCATCCGTGGTGGGACTACTGGGCAACTTTGGACAGACCAATTATGTGGCGTCGAAGGCAGGGGTGATTGGTATGACCCGCACCTGGGCGCGCGAGCTGGGACGTTACAACATTCGCGTCAACGCCGTCGCCCCCGGTTTCATCGCTACCGACATGGTGAAGGCGATGCCGGAAAAGGTACTGCAGGCGATGATCGCACACACCCCGCTGCGTCGTGCGGGAACTCCGGAAGATGTCGCCAACACCTATGCCTGGCTGGCGTCCGATCAGGCCAGCTTCATTCACGGCACGGTCATCTCGGTCGATGGCGGAGTGGTCATCGGAACGTAAATCTGGGAAACCGGGAGATCGCGGCCATCGGATGATGCCCGCTTCGCTGCTGGGGTTCGAGAGGTTGGCGGAAGAGCAGCGACGACAAGAAAAGGTAACGCAGGGATCCAATCTCGCCGCAGGACGTTCGGATGCAGGTGCACCGTGGATGATCCAGGCGTTCCCCCCCACAATTGGCCGCCTGCTGGAAGATCAAGCGATCAGCGAGCCAGGAGTTCCAGATCCTGGAGTGCCTCAACGAATATCGGCTCTGGCGGGGCTTCCTTCAGTTCAGCTTCCAATCCATCTAACAAACGTCGGACGCAATCCTCGTCGTAGTCACCGCTGGTTACGATGGCATGTGCCCGTCGCAAAGCCTTTTGCAGTTGCGTTTGGCTCAGCATAATGTGCCTCTGAGACCATCACATATCATGTAGCGGGAGTGGCCTATCACATTCGTCACGCGTTTTTGTGACGGTCGGCACATTTGCCGTCGACGAGGCCACGTTCTCCGCCCACAAGCCGTCGGAAATACATGTTGCGATCAACACTCGGGTATCTCGGCAGCCGATCTCGACATCCTACCTCCTGAGTGAGATGGGAGGATCCGTGAAGAAAACCTTCGTTGTGACGCGGAACATCATCGGTGTTGCCGGTTTGCTGCTGGCTGGATATGTGCTGGTTACCTCGCTGCCTGACTTGGGGCGCTATATCAAAATCAGCCGGATGTGACTCCGCCGTCGTTCGCCTTGTTTGTTCCGTTGAGTGCCTTACGGCCCCGCTGCCGGATCCAACACCAGCAGCCAATCCGGGTCACCGTCATGATTATTTCCGGGCATAGTGATATTGTGGCTTCCTGAGTTGAGGAACGGCGATCCAGTGATGCCGGTATATACGCCGCCGGACGGATCGTACCAACGCGCCCGCGGCAGACCCTTAAATTCCCCAAGGTTAACCGTGAGCGTAGTGGCTTGCGGACAGTAAGTCAGCGCGGACGAGCCTGGAACCCACGCGGTCGTGCAATAGGTCGCACGGAGTCCTCCTCGATGGATGACACTTTCTTCTGATCGAGGGTCGCGAATTATCGCCAACTATACACGTATTCCTGTTACTCATTAGTTCTATCGCCGGACATCTTCAAAGATTCTGGTGGGGGTCCCTATATGTCGGATCAAATCGGCAGGCTCAACAACGACATCAGGCTGTTTGAAGCCATGTACACGGCACGCGCAATGCGCTGGCTGAAACCGGATCCTGTTCCCGACGAGATGATTGAGCAGATTCTGGAGGCTGCGATCCGGGCGCCGAACGCAGGGAACCGTCAGAACTGGCTCTTCATGGTCGTACGCGACGCCGGGCAACGAAGCCGCATAGGAGAGATTTATCGACGAGTGAGCCTTTGGGTTTTACAGCGCTATCAACATTCAGGCCGGCCGGCGAATCAATCCGAGCCGGAATACGAGCGCATGATGCAGGGCGGCATGCATCTCTACGAGAACATGCGGGACGCCCCGGTACTGTTGATTCCGTGTCTGCGAATTAGTCCGCTCGATCTTCCAGATGAGATTCCGATGGAGATCCAAGCTGCGATGCGAGCTGCAGCTCCCTGGACCGCCGGAGCCAGCATCTATCCGGCGGTGCAGAACATCATTCTCGCGTGTCGCGCGTTTGGACTTGGAACGGTGCTGACGACGAATCACACAGTCGCAGAGGAGGAGATCAAGCAGGTCTTGAATCTTCCGGCAGAATATCGAACCTTCGCGCTGATGCCGATTGGTTATCCCGAACGCAGCTTTGGCCCGGTGAAACGTCACGCTCTGTCAGAGGTTGCGATGCTGGATCGCTACGGAACACCTCTGGGCAAATCGTCTTGATGTGATCACTGCTTCTGAAAAACCAGCACGCTCCAGCTGGGAAGGTTGATCCAGATCTGGCCATTCACCGCCGACAGTGCGACATCAAAGTTACCGACGGTGTCGATTCCTCCATAGACCGGCGACTGCGAATTAAAGACCTCCCGCCACGTACCCGAATCACCTGCCAGACTCACGCCATACCCGTTACCACTCCACTGTCCGTTACCCGCATTCACGACGACCAGCAGCACGTCGCCATTCAAGTCATAGCGCTTAAAGCCTACAACCTGGTTCTCGTTGTCGACGTGCACGACAGACCCTGCGGGCGAGCGTAGTGCGGGATGCGCCCAGCGAAGCTGGTTGATGTCGCGCACCATCTGTTGCATAGGAGCGCCAATGCTATCGCCGATCTGCTGCCAGTCGAGGCGATGATCGTAATTGTCGCCAACAACGGGATCCCAGAAGCCATCGAGATGTCCTTCGGTTCCCATGAACATCATCGGCGTTGCTGCCAGCGTGGCATTCAGAGCCCAGGCCAGCCGCGCCTTGGCTTGTGCCCATCCGTTCTCGCGTCCGCCGAAGCGCTGCGTAAAGTAGATTCCGGTGTCTCCCTGTCCGCCGTAAATCTGATCGTGCGAACCAGTCAGATAGCTGACTTGGTGCCATTGATTCGGATCGGAGAATCCACCAATCCTCGCCTGCAAGAGATTCACAGCGTTCGTTCCGTTCAAGAAACCAAAGGTGTCCCACGGACTGCTCAGATCCCAGGTGGCGCAGAAACCCAAAGTTCCGTACGGATCCTGCGGCGGCGACGCGGCGCTGCTTGAGTCGTATGGGTTGTACTCGGCGATCAAATACTTGTCGGGGAACTCCTGCCGTAGCGTTTGCACGATGTACTCCACGGCTTCAGCTTGGATCGCTTGCACGGCATCGAAGCGCAGACCGTCGACGCGATAATCGCGCAGAAACATTCTGGCGTTGTCCAGCAAAAAGTCCTTCACCTCCTGCTGCCATAACGCGAAGCCGTCGCCCCACGGCGTGGGATGCCCATTCACGAAGTAGATTCCGCCATCGCCTGCGTAGTTGCCGTCATAGCGCCAGTAGCGGTTGTCGGTGATGCCGGCATGGTTGTAAACCACGTCGAGGATGAAGGCCAGGCCTTTGGCGTGCGCGGTGTCGATCAGATCGATCAGCTCGGCGACAGCCTGGTCCGGACTGGAAGCGTAAGCATCTTCCGACGCGAACATGTCCGACGGTCCGTAGCCCTCGCCGGCGCCGCCTACGTCGCATCGGAAATCCGTGATCGGAAGAGGCGCAATGGCGTTGAATCCCAGGCCGCGAATGTAGTCGAGCTTGGCTTTGATGTCTTCGAAGGTCGCGGTGTTGGCATTGACATTGATGCCGTCGTCCTTCCCTGCAAAGGAGCCGATGTGAAGCTGATAGATCAGAAAATTCTCGAAAGCGGGCGTGGTGAACGGCGGCCGTTGCGGGTTGCTGAAGAGAGCTGGATCGACCACGTAGCCCATCGAGGTTGCAGCCGAGCTTTGCACCTGGAGCGCGCGCGCATCGGTGCGATACCACGGCTGCGAGTTGTCGTTATTCTCGCCGCCCTCATTGGTGATGATGTACTGATACGTTGTACCCGCAGGCGCGTCAATCTGATCGGCCGACCAGTTGCCCGTACCCGGTTCCGATGCAAGGTCGAACGTCGGCCCATTCTGCGCGTCATTCAGAATGACCTGGACGCGTTGCGCATTCGGCGCCCAGACCCGAAAGCGGCATCCCTGATCGCTCGGCAGACTTCCCATGCCATCGTTGTTCGGTGAGGGTGCGCGCATCATGGCCTCCGTTGCCACGCCGGCCGGAGTCGACCCTTGCGAGGCTTGGTTGAATTTTGCTGCGGGAGCGGAAACTGCTTGGGAGTGGTACAACTCTACCCGACTTATCGGGGCATGAATGTAAATTCTCGGTTGGAATCGAGGATAGCTTGATCATGAAGCCGCTGGAGCCGGGGCGCCGGAACTCGCACGCGCGGCAAGATTATGAGGAGAATGCTAGGATGCCGCCGCCGTGGACGGACGTTCCCTGGTGCCAAAAATTACAACCCATAGCATAAACGCGAGTTCGCCCAGCATCAGTGGCTGGGCAAACTTAAAGACTGCGTCCTCCCGCAGGGGAAACAGCAGGCCGGTGAAGCTGAGGGCGAGATATCCGAAACAGCCCACCATCAGCCAAAGTCCCAGCAGCCGAGGCAGGAAGCGCGACCTGTAGACCAACAGCCCGAATGGGAGCAGCCATAACCCCCAGAAGACTTCGTTGGCCAGATCCCCATAATGATGCAGGCGTAGAAACAGCATGGCGAGGGCGTCGCGCTGCGGTTCGTCGAAAACGGTCAGGAAGTCCTGGCCACGCGCGAAAAGCAGCGCAGCCGAGTCGTTCGCGGCATTCATGAAAAAGATGGGAACCTGCATGAGGCTGCCCAGGATCACCATGAGGAGGGCGAGACTGCGGTCTACTTCCTTCAGCAAGCGATAAAGAGCCAAGGGAACGCACATCCATAGGACGGCGGCCATCAGTTGGCTGACTATGCCCCAGCGGAACAGCATCTCGTGTGCAGTTATGCGGCTGACGGTTGCGGCGGCATTGTGAGACACAAACAACGCGTTGGGAATGTAGATCAGGCGCACGACGCCGACGATTGACGCCAGGATATATAGGAGGCCCGCGATTCTGGCATTCCTGCTGCGCAAAGTCATGCTTCGTTCCTTGTAAGGAAACCTACCAAGAGCAACCCGCAAGAAATCCACGCATCGCGCCGGCTGGGCGAGTTACTCTTCGCGCAGCAGGATCAGAGGATCGATCGACAGCGCGCGCTGAGCGGGAATCCACGTGGCAATGAGGCCGATCAACAGCATCGTCAACAGAGCCCCGCCCAGCACCAGGGGATCACCCGGGCTTTCCCGGTACAGCGAGGCCAATACCCGTCCTGCGAGAATTCCGAGAAGCAGGCCGGCTGCAGACCCGAGAGCTAGCAATTGGAATGCCCGGCCCAGCGCTGCACGCAACACTTCCTCACGACGCGCGCCGAGTGCGATGCGAATGCCCAGTTCCTTGACCCGCTTGCTCACCGAATAGGAAGCCATTCCGAAAATGCCGGTTATGGACAACATCGCACCCAAGATGCCCAACACACCCAGCGCCAGCGCAGCCAGGCGTTCACCAAACAGCGCCGTCTCCAGCTTGCTGTTCCAAGGCTGGATATAAAACGGAAGCCCAGGATCGAGCTGATGCACGGCCCTTTTCATCGCCGCCGCCACTTGCTGCGGATCGCGCGCCGAGCGCACGATCAGGAAGGTCTGACTTGAGGGCGATTGCAGAATCGGCAGAAACATTGCTGGATGGGGAATTTCGGTGATGGTGGTGTATTTCCCGTCTTGCACCACTCCGACAACTTGCAGGCGCGCGCCATCCGGCAGCTTGAAGTATCCGCCCAACGCGTGGTCGACCGAGCCGAAGATGCGGCGCGCAAACTCCTGGTTGATGACGGCGACGCGCGGCGACTTGTTGTCGTCGTGCCAGGTAAACGTCCTGCCGGCGAGCAACGCCGTACCTGCTGCCTGGAAATATCCGGGCGAGACGTTATATTGAATTGCTTCCGATGCGGCATTCGCCGGCCGCAAGTCGGTGGTTTGGTCGGTGAAGACATTGGAGGGAGTCCAACTCTCATTCAAGGGCGGCTGATCCGCCAGTCCCACGGACTGGACGCCGGGAATCTCCGACATGGCATCGATCATGCGCTTCTGTATCGCGGGGACTTTATCGCCGCTGTAACCTGCCATGCTCAACTGGGTGTCCAACACCATCGCGTTTTGTGGCTCGAAACCAAGATTGCTGTGCAGCGCCCGCGCCAGTCCGCGCACGGCAACGAACGAGGAAGTCACCAGCACGCCGCAGATCGTGATCTGCAGGACCAGCAGGGCGTCGCGAAGTGTGATTCGCCGTCCGATCGTGACTGCGGACGCAGCCTTGATCACCTCATAGGGATTGGTTCGCAACACCTGCCGCACGGGAACAGAGCCGAAGAGGAATCCGCTGGCCAGGGTCAGCAGCAACGCAACCACGTAGACTTTTGCGTCCGGGTTCAGTTCCAGGTGCATGGGAAACCTGGGGATGGGCCGCCACACGCTCAAGCCGTGCAACAGCACCACACTTCCACACAGCCCGACGGCGCCTCCGATCAGCGAAATCAGCACGGCCTCGGTAAACAGTTGTCGCAAGATGCGCCGGCGTGTCGATCCCAGCGCTAGCCGCAGAGCAACCTCGCGAGAACGATCGGCCGCGCGTGCGGCGAACAGGCTTCCGAGATTGGCGCATGCGGCCAGCAGAATCAGAGCCGCCAGCAGCATCAGGGCGGTCATGAATGCCCGCACCGGGCGCCCAAGGTAGTCGCCATAAAGGCTGGGCCGGGCCAGCAGAAATTGCATCTTGCCGTCTTCTTTGGGATAGGTCTTCTCGAAGTAAGAACCAATCGCGTTGAGATCGGCAATCGCTTGCGGCGGAGTCACGCCCGGCTTCAGATGCCCCATCACCATGAAGACCCAGTGATCGCCGCGCGCGTTCAGATTGCTGGTGCCCTCGATCTGCTCCTGGTTCACCATCGGCACAAACAAGCCGACATCAAAAAACTCTAAGGTCCCGTGGAAGCCGGGCGGGCCAACGCCAAGAATCGTGTAAGGATGTTTGTTCAACTGAACCACGCGGCCCACTACGCCGCGATCATCCTGAAAATGGCTGTGCCAATAGGCATAGCTGAGCACGATGTAAGGGGCGCTGTTCGGACCATGCTCATCGGAGGCGTGGAAGAATCGGCCAAGATACGGTTGCAGGCGCAATACGTCGAAGTAGTTGCCCGTCGCCAGCGCGATCCAGGCGGTGGACGGGTTCTGTCCCGTGTCCAGGCCGGCCTCGTCTGCGGTGTAGCCCGCCAGATCCTCGAAGCTGCGGTTGCGCTCGCGGATGTCGAGATAATCCGGATACGACTGGCTGGGATCCACAAAGCTGGCTTTGCGCTCGATGGCCCACAGGCTTTCTGGCTGAGGCACGTTCAGCGGACGCAGGATCAGCGCGTTCAATATCGCAAAGACAACGGCGTTCGCGCCGATGGCCAAGGCCAGCGTCACCACCGCGGTGAGCGTGAATCCAGGAGATTTGTGCAACATGCGCAAGGCATAGCGCAGATCGTTGATCCAGCCTTCGATGAAGTTGCCGCCCAGGGCTTCGTGGCACTCTTCCTTGAATCGCTGCTGCCCGCCGAACTCGATGCGCGCTTGTCGCTCGGCTGCGGCGCGATTCATTCCCGAGCGTTCCAGATCGTCGGCACGCAGGGCGATGTGAGAGCGGAGTTCCTCTTCCATTTCATCGGCCACTCTGCGAGCGATGAACGAACTTGCCGGCAATCGAACGAAGGTATGCCAGTAGTTTCATACTTCCTCAGGCCGAGCGGCCAACGCCGAACCGATAGCTGCGGCAAGCCGGTTCCATCCCTCGGTTTCCTCTCGCAGACGCTTGCGCCCCGCCGCGGTGAGTTCGTAAAACTTGGCGCGGCGGTTATTGTCCGACGTTCCCCAAGTCGCCTTCAGCAAGCCTTGGCGCACAAGCCGGAAGAGCGCGGGATACAACGCTCCCTGCTCGATGAGCAGCGCGCGATCGGAAATCTGGCCGATGCGCAAGAGCACGCCGTAGCCGTGGAGTGGGCCGAGCGAGACCGCTTTCAAGATCAGAAGGTCGAGGGTACCGGGAAGAAGCTGGGCCTGGTCGGTCATCGGTTCTCCTAAAACGATTAGGAGAATAACTCCGCTCTCCTAAGCAGTCAAGGGGAAAGTGCTGGGACGCTGGCTTTAAGAGAGTGTGTCGCGGCCCGTGCGCCGCTCCGCGGCTCGAACCACAGATCCCTCGGTCGGACTAAAGTCCTCGGTCGGGATGACAGATCATTAAGAAGCGCGGGGGCCGCTGGCCTGAAGGCCAGCTCTACCCGGACCCAGCTCTACCCGGACCCGGCTCTACCCGGACCCGGCTCTACTCGGACCCGGCTCTACGAGGACCCCGCTCTACCCGGACCCCGCTCTACCCGGACCCCGCTCTACCCGGACCCCGCTCTACCCGAGCCGGCTGTTACTTCGACTTATTCGCGCTACCTGCGGGCCGGGTGGTTCTCGTCGCCGGTTTGGGATGGGCATCATCTGACACCTGCTGCGCGATCCTAGTGGACTCCTGCACGAAGGTTGCGTCCACCGCATCGACGGCGAATTGAGGCGAATCGGCGGCCAGCGGAATGTTGTTCAGCTCCGGCTGCGGCTTGCCGACTTTGTAGAGAGTGATCGTAGTCAAGGCTTGATACTTGGCGGGATCGAGCGTCACTCCTTTGGGCAGTGACGCAGGAGCTATGGCGCCGGTACCCGGGTCCTTCACCTGGGCGGCAACGGTATAGATGACGTAATCGCATTCCTTCGTGCGAGCTTCGCTCTCCACGCTGGACTGCGGCGAGTCGGCGTCGAGCGGAATTGCCTCGAATTGCTGGCGGCTGATCTCGGCGATCAGGTCCAGGCGCATGTTATCCGTGGGAAGCGATGAGCCGCTCATGTCCTTAATTTTCACGACACCGATGCGGACCACGCCGGGGGCTTTGGCAGCCACGGTGGGAGGAGCCGGCTCAGCCGGCTTGGGCGGAGGCGCAGCAGCAGCGGGCGCCGGTTGAGCTGCAGGCGTTGAACTCGCCGCCGGCGCGCCGCCCATCAACGCGGTCAGGTCCATGACCTTGCAGCCCTGCGGCATCTCGAACAGTGCGTCATCGAGCGTAGCACTGGTGAGATCGACCACCTCGGTGGTCGTGGTGAAGGTTCCCTGCTCCGAAGTGACGGACATCGTTTGCTTCAGCGGATACCCCAGCGGCACGCCGCCGCCGCCTTTGACAACGATGCGATCGGTGCAGCCGCCATGTCCGCCGCGGCACGCCATTGCCGAATACGACTCTTCTCCGCAGGCGAGCCCCGCCGACAGATCGGCATACCAGCCGTCCATCTCCATCTTGGTGTGGGACTGATTGCAGGCGTCCGGGCTCGACTCCATCGTCATGGTCGACTTGATGTGCCGCGCCTTGTAGCCAAACATCTGCTGGGTTTCGCCAGTGTCGGTGGAGGTGCGCGTGATGGTCAGCACGCCGCCTTTGCGCGGGGCTTCGGGCTCGCCGCCATGCATCATCTGCCCCAGCGACCGCATGCTGGGCATCGCCGGACAAGCCGACTCGCCGCCGACCATGGGGATGACCATGCACTGATTTCCGGTGACCGTGACCATGCGCTTCTGGTCGCACTGAATGAGGCTGACGCTGCCGCCGTGGCCGCCGAAGCTCATCTCGTTGCGCTCGCGCGAGCCTTTGATGTACACCGTGCTCTCGGTGGTGTGGCCCATCACCGTAGTGCGGGTCTTAATCTTAATGTCAGCAAAGGCAAGCGCGGAGCAGCACAGCAGCACCGCCAGCGAGTACACCGATAGGCGTGTCAAGCGAAGCCTCCTTAGAGCCGCGAACCTTCCCACCGACCGAGACGTGCGCAATTCTAATAACCGGCGCCGGAATTGGCGAGTCCTATATTGGGCACAAAAGAAATCGTCCGACCGCTTGAGACGATCGGACGAAAAGTACAGGAAAGCCTGTCGCCAGTTAGTTCGGGTTCACCTGAATCTTCTGCATCATGCCGCCATCCTCGTGATCGATGATGTGGCAGTGAAACACGAAGGTTCCGGCGATCTGGGGATCGCGGAAATCCATGCGAGCGGTGATGCTGGGATACGGTCCGCTTCCCGACCATGCCGGCAGCGTATAGGTGTCGTACAGCTCGGGATTTTGCACGGGCTGGCCGTTGATATCCATCAGCAGGAAGTGAATCTGGTGGATATGGAAGGCATGTGCCTCGCCCGCGTGGTTTTCGATGGTCCAATCCTCAATCGCGCCGACCTGGGTGGTGATGGCGGGAGGAGCATCCATCTTGAAGACCGTCGGCTTTGATCCCTTGACGGTGACGAAGTACTGCGTCGGACCATTACTGCCCACGGTCTGCTCAGAGAAATAGATGTTCCTCTGCGTAGTCGGCTGTTGCGCGGCCAAGCCTGCAAAACGTTGCCGCGGGGCCGGAGGCGTTTTCTGGCCACGATCCGGAGGCGGTTCACCTTTCGAATTCGACGTGCCGAACATCTTCAGCAGCTGCTGCGGCGGATTGGGGTTGCCGACCGGACCGGTGGCGAAGCCGTTGGTCAGGAATACGCCTTCTTCGTCAGAGGGAAGCCCGGGCACGATGAACTCAGCTCGTCCAGCCGGAGGTATCACAATATCGGTCTGCGTGAGCGGTGGATTCAAAGGCACACCATCCAGCGCGACCAGCTGGATGTTCTGTGCCGTGGTTCCGTAAATGACCTGGAGGTCCAGGAACGTCTGCGAGGTAGTGTTGGCCACCCGCCAGAACTCCTGTTGCCCATATTGCATGTTGATGTACGGCGAAGGAGCATCGGGGAACAGAGCCGGTTGATAGTTGATGGTCAGCTGATTGGGTCCCGGGATCCAGGAGTTGGGATTGTTGAACTGCTGGCGAATTACAAACACGCGCTCCGGCAAGCCCTGCGTGCCGTTGATGGTGCCTTCAATGAACAGCGCACCGGTGGCGCCTCCGTCGATCTGCGTCGTAGCTTGGCCGTGCGGATGCGGATGGTACCAGTACATTCCCGGGTTGTCATTGGTCGGAACCTCAAAGCTATAGGGGAACGGAGGATCGCCAGATTGAATCAGGGTATAGATGACGTCATCCTGAAGGCAGACAGGAGGGATATTCATGCCATGGAAGTGCATGTTCGTAGTGCTGGGCAGGATGTCTCCACCATTGCAATCCGGATTTGTAGGTTTGCCGGGGAATTTGGCCGGAACATGCATCGGCATCGACATCTTTTTAGCCTGAGGGAACTTGTCGTAGGGTGCCTGAATGTTGTTGGTCAGGTTGAGGTTCAACTGATCACCGGGATTCAGGCGGAGGGTTGGGCTTTCGGTCATATTGCCCTGAGAGTCTGTGTAGACATAGCAGTAGTGCTCGAAGCCGTCGCTACCCAATTGGTTCTGCAAGGTAAGATTGACGGTCAAAGAACCGTTCTGGCTAAACAGATCCAGCGGGTTGACGACCAGGCTGCCCGGCACCGGCCGCTGCGGGCATACCGGCCCCTGCGCCCAGACGCTGGTCAGTGCAACTGCACAGATTACGGCCAACAGCATCGATTTCATCATTGCGCGTATCCTTAAACTTCCCAAAATTTGCAGCCCCGCAAGCATCGACCAGGCGGAACTTCTAGAACGGCCGCGGAGGAAATACCTGAATATTCAGCAATCCCGGGCTGGAGTTGTCCGCCGCCGGAGAACCCGCAGCTTCGGTCAGCGTGCAGGCCGTTCCGGTTGACGTGACATTCACAATACCGACGGAGGAGCCGAACTCCGCGACGTACAGAACGTTACCGGTACCGGTGGTGTCGCGCGTCTGCAGCCCGCCGACGTAGGACCAGGGATTGTAGAAATTGTTCAGCAACTTCGAACTGCAGCCCGCAGTGACTCTGCCGTTGCTCTTATTAAAGAAGGCGGCATTCACGAAGCCGTTCTGGCTGTTTCCGATGTAGATCAGACTCTCGTCCGGACTGAGGCGCGCGGTAGCGGAATTGACTCCCGGTCCGATAACGTTCGATTGCTGTCCGACCTGATACATCACCGTGGGCGCGAGCTTGCCGGTGGATAAATCGGAGACCTCGACGACAGTAGGCACGGCGGCATCGCCAAAGATGGCAAAGTGGCCGTCCTGCGTGATGTCCACGCTGTCGGGGTAGTAAGACTGGATGAAGCCGAACGAATTCTTCTCGTCGTTATTCGAGACGGGGATACCGTTGGCGATGTTGAAAGACTCGATGGATCCATCAATGTAAGTAACCACCATGATGTTGCCATTGACCGCCATGCCGGCAACCCATCCACCGTTCAAGGGCGCGACAGTAATGTCGCCCAGGAACGACAGCGTGCATCCAGCTCCGACGGCGAACGTGGCAATGGTGTTGGAGGTGGAATAGCCAGCGTAGAGATAGTTCTGGTTCATCACCATTCCTATTCCGTTGCTGGTTCCAATGTCATTGGACGAGCCGAGGTAGTTACCTACCAAACTCATCGACTGGATGTTGATCGATGCTATGTCGCCGGTACCCGCGTCAGAGACGTAGAGGCACTGGGTGGTGCTGCTGGGTAGCATCGCCAGCCGCGGAGTTCCGAAGAATCCTCCGCCGATCCCCAGACCTTGGGTATTGATGCTCTGCAGAAAGCTCAGTGTGGGATCGTTCTGCGTGCCACCGGCGGTAAACACCGTGGCATAGGTATGCAACGTGCCGTCGTCGTTGGTGAAGACGTAGATGGGAGAGCTGGGAGCTTTCGATTTATCGGCGGCATGTGATGTCGCAGGCGAAATCCAAATGCTCAGGACAAAGAGCAGAGCAACAAACTTCTTCATGAGCGAGTTCCTCAATCAGGGGAGAAAAGAACGTGAGCGGAATGGTATCTCAGATGGGAGAATTCCTACAACGCTAGTAGATGTAACATGCAACAAAATCAGAGGACTTGCAACAAAACATTGTCAATGGGTTTCAGGGGCGTAGAAGTAGTAGTCTGCGGTGTAGGAGCTTTTGATTTCGACATTTTGCTGGGCGGCGTTGCAAGCGGTGGCAGGAGGCGGTTGTCCACCTTTCGTATTAATACGCTGAATGGCACTTACACGGCTTAGAACTCCATTGCCCGAATGGCCGGTCGCGGTCAGCAGCAGCCACGGAACCGAGTTCGGATCCGGGGAATTGAGCTTGGCTGTGACCTTGCCCGTTACTTCACTCTCATCGCCAATTTTCCAAGTGGGACCGGCGAAGTGGTGGCCGATGACGGCGCCATGTTCATCGTAGAGTTCCGCCTCTGGAGCTTTCAGAACCCACGCATATTTGCCATCCGTTCCAGCTTGACAGGTATAGATCTGATAACCGGACGCATGGGTGGCAAGGACGAGTTGGGTGCTACTTGGCGCCGCGATCTGATCCGGCACGATGGGAGGTGTGACGGTTTGTCCGAATGCGGCTGGAATTGCCGCAATCAGGACGATAAACGGAAGCAGCTTTGTGCTCACGGAGCAGAAGTTTACCATTTCTGCGACCACGAATTGAGATCAATTAAAGTGCCGCGACTCGGCGCTGTATCACCATGAAATAGAGGGCCATCACGATCAGCAGCATCCCATTGACGCTCAAGACGAGGGGCGCCGTGAACACCGGGACCAGCCATCCTGACAGCAGATTTCCCATCGGCATGCCGCCGCGGAAAGCGCAGTTGTAGACGCTCATTACGCGGCCGCGCATTTCGTTGGTGGTGATCAGCTGCACCAGAGAGGTGACGGTGGCGAAGACCATCATCATCGACGCGCCCACCACCACCAGCGCGGCGTAGCTGAACGGCAGCCGCTTGGAGAGCGCGAAAGCGGCAATCGCCGCACCCAGGCACATCAGCATGATGATGGCGAAGCGTCCCTTGCGGCGAATATTCCCCATGCCGGCAACGGTCAGGGATCCGACGATCGATCCAATGCCCATCAGTGAAAGCAGGTTGCCGTAGACTTCCGGACCACGGTGGAAGATGTCTTTGACGAACACCGGCATATAGGTTCGCATGGGCATGCTCAAGGCAGTCATGCAAAACGCCAGCACGATGAGGGCTTCCATCGAGCCCATCTTGCGCACGAACTTGATGCCAGCTTTTAGACTGGCGAACATCGAGTCGGTCGTGCTCTCCGGAAGGAAGCGCGTCCTGATCATCAACAGTGCGATGACCGGGGCGATGAACGACAGCGCGTTCAGGCCGAAGCACCACTTCTCGCCCAGCTTAGCCAGGGCTTGTCCGGCGAGCGCGGGTCCGATGGTCACCGCCAGGTTGAACTGAATCGAATTCAGCGCGATGGCGTTGGGCATGTCCTCGCGATCGACCAGCGTGGGGATCAGCGCGGAGTAGGCTGGTCCGCCGAACGCTTGGGCGAATCCCGACACGAATGACAGACACAGTATGTGCCAGACATGAACCATGCCAGTGGCCACCAGAACGGTGAGAATGGCGGCGCTGGTCATCTGCACGTATTGCGAGGCGAGCAGCACTTTGCGGCGCTCGATGCGGTCGGCCACCACGCCGCCGATCAGCGTAAAGAGAAAGATAGGAATGCCGCCGAGAAACTGGTCGAGCGCGAGCAGGAAGGCGGAGTGGGTGAGCCGGTAGATGAGCCAGCCCTGCGCCACGATCTGCATCCAGGTACCAATGCTGGAAGTGCAGGCGCCAATCCACATCAGGCGAAAATCGCGATAATGAAATGCTTTGAATATCCTGCGAAAGGTCGACGTGTTCATGCGTCCCGGTGGTGCAGATTCTATCTTCGCACGAGCAACTGAAAGGACGGCTGAGCCGCTGGCCCTCTCACGATCACATCAACTCAGCAAGTCCTTGAATATAGATGAAGTGCAATCGAAAGAGACTCCGCGAAGCGCAATAATGGCGTGGTATCATCCTGCTACTCTGTTGTAAATACAGCGAAACGGCATCCTGGCATAAAGAATGTTTGGTTTACGCGGACGAACAGGCATGATGCTCTGCATGCTGGTTGCCGGTGGCACCGTGTGGGCGCAGAGCGCACCCCCGGCTCCCGATCATCCGTGGGATTCGACCGTGGTGAAGCAGCCGTTCAAGCTGCCTCCACAAGTGGGGCTGGCGGTCGCCATGGATCCTGCCAAGCTCTATACCCTGCCGGAACTGATCGACATCGCCGAACATAACAATCCGGACACGCGAGTGGCGTGGGAGAATGCTAAGGCGCGAGCCGGCGATCTGGGCATTTCGAAAGCGACGCTGTATCCGACGATGGCGGCGGCTTTGCTCGCAGGCAGCGCGCGCGAGGGGGTATTCTTTGGGCCTTATTTTGTTCGCCAGACGGTGGAGGACTACACGCCCCTCTTCATTCTGGAATACTCCATCTTCGACCTGCAGCGCTCGCAGGAGATCGCGATCAGCCGGAACAATCTGCTGGCGGCCAATTTTCAATTTAACGACACTCATCGCCGCATCATCTTTCAGGTGATGAGCGCCTACTACCGGCTGCTGGACGATAAAGGATTGCAAGAGGCCGCGGAAGCCAATCTGACGAATGCGCGGACCGTGCGGCAGGCGGCAGAGGACAGGCTGGCCAATGGACTGGCAACTTTGCCGGACGTTTTGGAAGCGCGCAGCGCCGAAGCGCAGGCCGATTACGATCTGCAGGCTGCGGTCGGGAATACGGAGATTGCGCATGGCGACCTGGCAACCGCGCTCGGCGTCTCGCCCACGGTAGAGTTCAAGGTCGAGAGTATTCACGACCTCAAGATGCCGGACAATATCGTCGATACGGTTGAGAGTTCAATCGACAAAGCGCTGGCGCAGCGGCCCGATCTGATGCAGCGGGTGGCACAGCTGCGAGCGGCAACAGCGGAGGTCAGTTCAGCGAAGCGAGCTTACGCCCCCAAGTTGGGCTTCGACGGGAATGGCGGTGAGGTCCGCGCTTACGGCGTGCAGAACAACCTGCCGGGCGTCTATTCGGGAACGCTGCAGACGTGGGATGTGGGTCTGACCCTGAGTTGGACATTGTTCGACGGCTTGGCGCGCGAGAACCGCCTGGCCAAGGCGCATGCCGATCAGAAACAAGCGCAAGCGTCTATCGACGCGGTTCGCGACCAGGTGGAGAACCAGGTGTGGGCTGCGTACTCGACTGCGCGCACGGCGCTTCGTCAGCAGAAGGCGGCCGCCGCGCTGCTGGAAGCTGCGACCGAGTCCTACAATGCGGCGCTGGAGTCGTATAACTACGGATTGCGCAGCCAGATTGATGTGGTGTCGGCGCAAAAGACGCTGGCGGATGCGCGCAGCGAAGACGTAACCGCCCGCGCGAACCTGCTTACCGGCCTGGCGGCGCTGGCCTATCAGACCGGCGATCTACTGTATGGGAAGACTCCATGATGAAGGTAAAGGAGCAACGAGGTGCTAATCACACCTGTAAAAGAAATATCCAAACACGGTGGAAGGGCACGGCTTTAGCCGTGCCTAACAGCGCACTATCGGACTTGGGCTTTAGCCCCGGTCCACCGCGGCTAAAGCCAGATTCCAGCGTTGCCGGATTTCTCCGGGCTAAAGCCCGGCGCTTCCACCGTCGAACGGGCATTTCTCGTCTGGGCATCAACCATCGCGGGTGGGAAAGTTTGCTGGCGCTGGCCGCATGTATTGCAGCGGTGTTGTTGAACACTGGTTGTTCGCGCGCGCCGTCGTTTAACATCCTGGGATCGTTTTTCCCGGCGTGGCTACTTTGCGGAATTGTCGGGATCGCGCTGGCCGTGATCACGCGATTGATCTTCTTGCGCACGAATTTTGAAAAGGAACTGTCTCCTCTAATTCTGGTGTATCCGTGCCTGGCTCTGTTTTACACGTTTACGACCTGGCTGCTGTTCTTCAGCTGAATTGGGAAAAAGTCCTATGATGCCTCAAACCACCGCCGCCTCTCCTGATCAGCGCACGCGCCGGGGAATGATCGTCAGCTGGAGCATTGTCGCGGCCGCGCTGATCACCGGCCTGATCGTGATCGCCATAACCGACAGGTATCCGCGCACCGATGATGCCGAGGTCTTCGCCAATTTCATCGGCATCGCTCCGCAAGTGGAAGGACCGCTGGTGGCGCTGCCGGTGCAGGACAATGAGTTCGTGAAGCAGGGAGGCTTGCTGTTTGAGATCGATCCCCGACCCTACGAATATTCGCTCGAGAAAGCCAAGTCGGATCTGAGCACGCTGGAGGGCCAGATCGTCGATGAGAGCCGGACGATCGCGTCGCAGCAGAGCGCCGCAGAGGCGGCGCAGGCCTACACGCTGAATGCGGCAGCCAGCGTGAACCACGCAGCGTCCGCGGTGAATGAAGCGCAGGCGAACGTCGAGAGCAGTAAAGCAGAACTGGAGCGATTGCAGGCGGAATACGAATACACCAACAACAACTACCATCGCATCCAGCCGCTGCTGGCTAAGCAGTTCGTCACGGTCGATCAGGTCGATCAGGCAAGAACCGCAGTGGTCGCGGGAAAGCAGGCGGTCGACCGGGCGCGCTCGCAGGTAGCCCAGGCTGAGGCGCAGTTGCTGTCGGCTAAAGCGCAATACGATCAAGCCAAGGCCACGCAGAGCCAGAGCCACTCGCAATTGGCACAGTCGCAGCACAGCGTGTTAACGCTGGAGCCCCTGATTGCGCAGCGCCCGGGCAAGGCCGCGATCATCCGCGACTCCGAATACAACCTGAATAATTGCAAGGTCTACGCTCCCTTCGACGCGCGTGTAACCAACCTTACGATCTCGCAAGGGGCATACGCCCACGTCGGCCAGCAGATGTTCACGCTGATCGATACGCGGGTGTGGTGGGCGGTGGCGAACTTCCGCGAGACGCAGCTTCGGCATATTCACCCGGGAATGCATGCCGATGTTTATGTGCTGTCGCGTCCCAGCGTGCGGTACGACGGGATCGTCGACAGCGTGGGCTTCGGTGTTCAGCCGGACAACACTCTGGTCGGAACGTTCGGCGGAACGGGGCTGCCGGATGTGCAGCGCTCGTTGAATTGGGTGCATCTGGCGACGCGCTTCCCGGTTCGCGTACGCATTGTGGCTGCGGAGACGGAACCGTTTCGCCTGAGTGAATCGGCCGTGGTGGTCATGCGGCCGGATCGCTCCGGAGGCAAGTAGCGCCATGTCGGCGATGGACCACGCGCTACCGGCGGCGACGACGCAATCGCGGACCTTGGACAGCGCGGGCGCATGGTTCTGGCAATTCCTGAAATCCGAACTCGCGCCCTATCCGGGACGCGCCTGGGTCGTGGCTCGCATTACGATCGCCGCCACGCTGACCATGATCGCGGTCATGACGTTCAAATTCCCGTTCGGATTTCTGGGCGCGATCTTCACTTTCTTCCTGAGCCGCGAAAGCCCCAGCCTGACGTTGCGCTCGGGCATTCGAACCGCGGCAATGAACATCATCGGCATGGCATACACCATTGTCGGGGTGGCGACGATGGTGGGCAGCCCCATCACTCATTTCATATGGATCATGACTTCGCTGTTTGTGGCGTTTTACCTGATCCGGGTTTTTCCTGATTACTTCAGCGCGGTCGCCTTTGGGTTTACCCTTGCGGGAAGCATACCGCTGTGGGACCAGGCCAATCTCACGATTGAGCAGCGCACCGAGAATACGTTGTGGCTGGGCGGCGCGGTGATAATTGGTTGTGCGATCACAGTGGCGGTGGAATACATTTTCCGCCGCGTGCATCCCGTCACCGACATCACCCAAGGCATCGAGAACAGGCTGCAATCGGTGGAAGAGTTGTTGCGGCGGATTGCCTCCGGCGCGCCGTCCTTCAAGGTCAATGACGATATCGCGCGACTGTCGAACGTAGGAACGTCACGGCTGCGCCGAAGCCTGCTGCATTCGGGACTACCCGATCAGTTTGTCGGACCCATGAACATAGGCGTAGCTCTGGTGGGGCAACTGATCGACATGGCCACCAGTTTGCAGATTGCGCGCTCGCATCAGTTTTCCGTAGCCGCGCCGGAAGATCGCGAGCGCTGCCGTGTGCTGGCGGATCAGATCGCCGCGCTGCGACGTGATGTGAAAGAGCGCCAGCTGCCGCAAGCCCTTCCCATCCCGACGGAAACGCAGCCGTCGGGTCTGCCTTTTCTTCCCGAGATGGAAAGAGAAGTGGCGCTGATATCGCATACGTTTTCCGGCAACGTGAGCATGCAGCAGCTGCTGCTTCCGCCGGTGGCTCCTGAGACGCGGCAACGGCTGTTCGTGCCCGATGCCTTCAGCAATCCCGAGTATCTGAAGTTCGCTATCCGTGGAACGCTGGCCACATTGCTGGCATATGTGATCTATCAGTCCGTTGCCTGGCCCGGGCTGAGCACAGCGATTGCGACCTGCCTGATTACGGCGCTGACGACCATCGGATCGTCGCGGCAGAAGCAATTTCTGCGCCTGGGAGGCGTGCTGCTGGGCGGCGTCATCTTCGGCATTGGCGCGCAGTGCTTTCTGCTTACCGAATTTGAGTCGATTACAGGATTCACCATCCTGTTCGCCGTGGTGACGGCAATCTGTGCGTGGATTGGCAGCGCGTCGTCCAGGCTTTCGTACCTGGGAGTGCAGGCGGCGCTGGCCTTCTACCTGATCAACCTGCAGGAATTCACCATCCAGTCTTCGCTGGCCGTAGCGCGCGACCGCATGGTGGGAGTGCTGCTGGGGGTGATGTGTATGTGGCTGGTCTTCGATCATCTTTGGGTGAGGAATGCATTGCAGGAGATGCAGGACTCGTTTGCACGCAGCCTGCGGTTGCTGGCAGAGATGATTGAACTGGCCGCCGGCAAAGACGAGTCCATTGCGATTGCCAACCGAGCTGTGCAGCTGCGCGACCAGATCAACGAGGCGTTCAACACGGTGAAGGCGCAGGCCGATGCCGTGGTCTTTGAGTTCGGCCCGTCACGCCGGCGCAAGCTGAGGATCCGTGACGACTTCCGGCGCTGGCAGCCGATCCTGGGCACGCTGATGCAGGCGCAGATTACCGGCTTGCAATATCTTTTCGAAAAGCGATATCCGGAGCTCACGCCGGAAATCGCGGCGGCGCTGGGCGCCTTTGAAGAAGATATGGCGACCACTGCGCGGGCCATGTCGGATGAGGTCAGCGGCAAGATCTCCAGTACCGCGCCTGACGTGCAGGACTCTGCCAACCGGCTGCGGCAGGAGATTCAGAAGCATTACGCTGCGGTCGGCCAGGCGGTTCCTCCGGCGCTGGTCGACCTGATTACCATCTCGCAAAACCTCTCATCGATCGCAGCGCCGCTGTATGACGATATTCATGCGACGTTTAGTGATCCTGACCTGGCGGTGGCGCACCATCCGCAGATGAGGCCGGCGGAGGCGTGACTGAGCTGAGGCGAGCAACGGGTGGAGCACGCCTTTCAGGCGTGCATTGGACACCGGTAATTTTGGACCGCGCTTTAGCGCCTGAGGTAAGGGCTTCTGTTACCTCAGCGGCTAAAGCCCGGGTTGGGCGCGAACCAATATGCAGCGCCTGACGCGGCGCTGAAGCGCCGCTCTACCGAGCCTTCCTACTCGGGACGAACCGCAGATCCCTCGGTCGGACTAAAGTCCTCGGTCGGGATGACAGATCATCAAGGGAGCTGCGGACGCTGGCCTGAAGGCCGGCTCTACCCTTACATGAGATGTGAAATTGATCGGCTGATCACCGAAGATCAGTACACCGCAATTCCGGCGTAGCCCACTACCGTGTCGCGGTCGTTGGAGACGTCGCCGGAGGTGGCGTAGCGAACCAGCTCTGCCTGGGTTGCGCCGAGCTTTTTCGCTGCGGTCAGCATTACGACCGCCGGCCCATATCCGCACATGCTGATGTTGCCATCGCGCACAGCGTCGTAAAGTCCGCGAGGATCGAGCGCCAGCATCGGATCGATGGCGCGGCGGTCTTTCACGCGGGTGACGCTGTCGCTCTCGTAATGGTTCATGTCGCTGGAGGCGATCACGAGAAAGCGGCTGCCGTGCTTCGCCAGCGTATTTCCGATTGCGACGCCGAGAGCGGCCAGCACATCGTAATTACTGGTGCCGACGGTGATGGGAACAAATCGAAATCCCGGTGCGAGGACTTGCAGAAACGGGAGCTGGACTTCCAGCGCGTGTTCGGCGCGGTGAGCTTCGTCGTCCTCCGCGAGGAGCGGCATTTGCTGCTTGAGTTCTGCCGCAAGCTCCTCATCGATGTCCGCATCGCCGAGCGGGGTGTGCCAGGCTCCTTCGCTCATGATGGCGAGCGGCTCGCCCATGCCGGTGTGATTGGGACACAGAATGACGTATCGCTCGGGCAATTCAAGTCGGCGATAGACTGCGCCGGCTACGTGTCCCGAGTACATGTATCCCGCGTGAGGAACGACGCAGCCTAACGCGGAGATTTTCGTTTCAGCAGTGTTCGCTGGTGCGGCGGTATAGGACTCAACTTCGGCGCGAAGGCGCTGCGGACTGGCCGGGTAGAAGCGGCCGGCGACGGCGGGTTGTCGAATGGCAGACATCGAAAGATTTCTTCACGCCGGAGGCACGGAGTTTTTCCGCAGATGTTTAGCCGGCGACAGCTGTGCCGCCGGCTGAAGCCGGCTCAGATTTCTAAACGCAGCTTACCCAGGACTTACGTCCTGGGCTACGATTGTGGCGCCCTGCGGGCTCTCCGATGCCGAGCGCTTCCACTGCGGCGCCCTGCGGACACTCCGATGCGCCGCACCACCCGGCCGATTCGAGATCAATGTTACGCCTCGCGCAGGGCGCGAAATACGGCTGCGGTTTTCTCCAGCGACAAGGCCTCGGCGCGCACGTCGGGACGCACTCCGGCGCTCTTGAATGCGGCGCGAATTGCCGCAGCGTCATACTGAACCCGCAGATTGTTGGCCAGGGTCTTGCGCTTTTGCGCGAAGGCAAGTTTTAGGAACGCGATGAACGGTTCGTCCTCAACCTGCAATTCTTGCAGGCGCGGCTCCATGGTCAGGCGGATGACGGTGGAGTGCACTTGCGGCGGCGGCGAGAAAGCTTCCGGAGGCAAGGTGAACAGTTTCTCCACACGCGCAAACAGCTGAGCGGTAGCCGAGAGCAATCCGTATTCGCGGGTGCCGGATTTGGCGGCGATGCGGTCGGCGACTTCGCGCTGCACCATGATCACGGCGCGCTCGATATGGGGATGCAGTTCCAGAATGCGCAGCACAATGTCGGAGGTGATGTAGTACGGCAGGTTGCCGACGACGTCAACCGTCTCCGGTTGGGTGGGGCGAAGATCGTGCAGCGGACCAGGCCGGCGGCCGACCATGGATGTGAAGCCGGCGGTGACGAAATCGGATTCGAGAACTTCAACATTGCCTCGGGTGGCGTAGCGCATGCGAAGCTGCGCGGCCAGGACGCGATCGAGTTCGATACCGATCACGCGCCTCGCACGCCGGGCCAGCACATCGGTGAGCACGCCATGTCCGGGGCCGATCTCGATTACGGTGCGATTCGACACGTCGCCGAGCGCTTCGACAATCCGCGGCGCTGCTCCCGCATCGATAAGGAAGTTCTGCCCAAGCCTGGGCTTGCGTTTGGGAGCGCGATTGGTGCTTGGCTTTCTCGCCGTTTCCCTAGGCACGTTGACCCTCTTTCAGGAGGACGGTTAGACTCAGATGTTTCAGCATTCGCGTTCTTCTTTCTCAGCAGTTCTCAGTTCAACGCGCCTTAGAGCTGCATAGGAATCGTGGGTCGGAGATGGTGGAAGGGCATGGCTTGAGCCGTGCCGCAAACGGCAATCGAGCAGGGCTTCAGCCCAGGTCAGCGCGGCTAAAGCCGATTATTATAAGGATGCTCTCTTTCGCCGGACTAAAGTCTGGCGCTTCCACCTTATCGCAAGACACGTTCCGCAGCTATTAACGCTAGCTATCAACCCCGCGGGAACAGCACCGCGCTGGGAGGTTCGATGCACATCGCGTTCGCGGCATCCGAGGGCGTGCCGTTTTCCAAGACCGGCGGCCTGGCGGATGTGATCGGAGCACTGCCGCCCGCGCTCGTCCACCAGGGTCACAAGGCCACGGTTTTTCTTCCGCGTTATCGGCAAACCAAGCTGGACAATCCGCGCACGGTGATTTCCAGCATCACTGTTCCGTTCGACGACCGCTATCGCTTCTGCTCCGTGCTGGACGGCGGCGTGCACTCCGGAGTGCAATTCTATTTCATCGACTACCCGCCGTTCTTCGATCGCGATGGGCTTTACGGCACGGCGCTGGGCGACTATCACGATAATGCCGAGCGCTTCGCGCTGTTTTCGCGCGCCGTGCTGGAGGCGACGAAGATACTCGGCGCGCCTGACGTACTGCATTGCCATGACTGGCAGACGGCGCTGGTTCCCATCCTGCTCAAGACACTGTACGACGAAGATCCGGCGTTCGCGAACGTGCCCTGCATCTTCACGATTCACAATCTGGGATATCAGGGACTGTTTCCGCCGGAGATCCTGCCGCTGCTAATGCTGCCCTGGGACCTATTCACCATGTCAAAGCTGGAATTTTACGGCAAGGTGAACTTCCTGAAGGGCGCAATCTCGATGGCCGACTTTATTACTACGGTCAGCCGCAAGTACAGCCAGGAGATTCAGACGGCGGAATACGGCTTTGGACTCGAAGGCGTGTTGCGCGCGCGTGGCAACACGATCGCGGGAATTCTCAACGCGGTCGATTATGTTTCGTGGAATCCGGAGAGCGATCCGCACATCGCAGCGCGCTATTCGGCAGCGGATCTAAGCGGCAAGGCGAAGTGCAAGGCTGATCTGCTGAAGGAAGTTGGACTGGCGCAGGATACGCAATTGCCGGTGGTCGGTATTGTGTCGCGTTTCGTTCCGCAAAAAGGCTTTGACTTGATCCAGCAGGTCGCGGATCGAATGGCGTTGGAGGAGTTGATCCTGGTGGTGCTCGGCAGCGGTCAAAAAGAATACGAAGACATGTTTCGCCGGCTGAGCAAACAGTTTCCGCAAAAAGTTGGGGTGAGAGTCGCATACGACGACCCGCTGGCGCACAAGATTGAGGCAGGGAGCGATATTTACTTGATGCCTTCGCACTATGAGCCGAGCGGCCTGAACCAGATGTACAGCTTGAAATACGGCACGGTGCCGGTGGTGCGGGCGACGGGCGGGCTCGACGACACGGTGGAGCAATTCGATGCGCGAACGATGAAGGGAACCGGATTCAAGTTCCGCGAGTACAGCGGCGAGACGATGCTGGAGACGTTGCGCGCGGCCGCGGCGTTGTATCGGAGCGACAAGAATGCCTGGCAGACCTTGATGCGCAACGGCATGGCGCAGGATTACTCGTGGACGAACTCGGCGCGAGAGTATGTGCGAGTGTATGAGCGGGCGCGGCAGATCAAAATGCAGGCGGCGGGGGGATAAAAGCAGTTTCAAGTTTCGAGTTTCAAGTTTCAAAAGCAGTTTCCAGGTTTCAAGTTTCAAGTGGTCATTGACCAGCCGCGCAGCGGCGGAATGAAGTTAGCCCGGGGCGTGAGCCCCGGGTGGCAGTTGGGAAGAAGTTGAAGCCGCGGCAGCGGCGACACGCGCAGCGCCGTCTCTTAAGGCATCGCATGCACAGGTTTCGTCGATCGGCCGTTGTGTGGTTTGCGCTCATACTTGTCTCCATTGCAGTCGCCCAACCAGGTCCACAAAAACAGGA
Source organism: uncultured Acidobacteriaceae bacterium (assembly GCA_963805985.1). Taxonomy (GTDB): domain Bacteria; phylum Acidobacteriota; class Terriglobia; order Terriglobales; family Acidobacteriaceae; genus Bog-257. Next base: position 824,640 of record CAWDWG010000001.1, read on the forward strand.
ACAGAATCTCCCGTCCAGTAAGACCCTGCAGGTTCCTGCGCCGGGCGGGCCGCAGCGGACGAATAGCTTGCCAACCGCTGTCGCGCTGAGTCCGGACGGTAAATATCTGGCAATTCTTAACAACGGACGAGGGACTGCGCAGTCGAAGTTTCAGCAATCGATTGCGCTGCTCGATCTCGGCAGCAATCAGCTGCGCGATTTTCCCGACGCTCGCCTGGGCGTGGACGCCAAGCAGACATATTTCCTGGGACTGGCGTGGGGCAGCGATGGCAGCGAACTGTATGCGTCCATGGCATCGTTGAGCGATGCCGAAGGTAAGAATCCCGGCGACACCGGCAATGGAATCGCGGTATATCAAATACGGGATGGGGCTCTGAGTCCGGAGCGTTTTCTCAAGTTACCGTTGGCGCCGCTGGCCAGCGGCCAGCATTTCAGCTATCACGCTAAAGGCATTCCCAAGGGCAAAGCCAATTCGTATCCCGCAGGGTTGGCAGTTGTGAAACGGCCCGACGGCGACGGGTTGCTGATCGCAGAGAATCTTGCGGACGATGCCGTGCTGGTGGATGCGAAGAGCGGGAGGGTTCTGCAACGGTTTCCGCTGGGACATGGCCGCCTTGTTCCCAGCAACTTTCCTTATGGAGTAGTGGCGACGCGGGACGGCGCGCGTGCCTGGTGTTCGCTTTGGAATGGGTCGGGAGTAGCAGAGTTGGATTTGCGTGGAGGAAAGGTAGTACGAACGATTTCACTGTTGCCGCCGAAGCGGAATATCGACCCCTCATCGCACGCGACGGCGCTGTTGTTGAGTCCGGATGAGTCGCGATTGTATGTAGCGCTGGCGAATCGCGATGCGGTTGCGGTGATCGCGACCGGAGATGGGAAGGTTGAACAATATCTTGATACGCGCTTGCTGGGACAGACCTATGGCGGGACGTATCCCAACGCGCTGGCGCAGTCTGCGGATGGGAAGAAGCTGTACGTGGCGAATGCGTCGTCGGATGCGGTAGGGGTGTTTGAAGTCGGTGCCGCCGGACTGAAGTCCGGCTCAACAAAAGAGGGGCTGCGGGACGCGGCCCTAAAGGGCCGCTCTTCCACCGAGGGATCTGCCGCGTATTTTATTCCCACCGAGTGGTATCCGACGGCGCTGGCGGTTCACGGCGATGAGCTGTTGATAGCCACCGGCAAGGGTCAAGGCACAGGACCGAACTCTGGATGGGAAGAGAATTCCGAGCATCCTGGCAAGCGATCGCACCCATACATTGCGACGTTGATTCGCGGTTCGATCGCACGCGTAAGCCTGGCAGAAGCCGAGCGCGATCAGAAGAAACTCACGGAAGAAGTTCTCCGTAGCAACCTGATGGAGGGACGAACCGGCGAGATCAGCTTCCAGCGTGGTGGGAACCGGCGTGGGCCAGAAGCCCCCGCGACAGCCGGCGAGGACGCCGGCGCTACGAATCCGATCCGGCATGTGATTTACATCATCAAGGAAAACCGAACCTATGACCAGCTTTTCGGCGATATCGCCGAAGCCAATGGCGATGCTTCGCTGGTGATGTATGGCGAGGCGATCACACCTAACCAGCATAAGCTGGCACGACAGTTTGGTGTGCTGGACAACTTCTACGACAGCGGCGAGGTGTCGGGCGATGGGCACGTGTGGTCGACGTCGGCGATCACCAGCGATTACACCGAGAAGACGTGGGAGATTGACTATCGCGGCGCCGAACGCATGTATGACTACGAGGGTTGGGTCGGCGACTATATCCCGATGAACGCCGGCGTGCCCGACGTGAACGAGCCGGCAACGGGATACTTGTGGGGGAATTTGGCGCGGCACAATCTGACTTATCGCAACTATGGCGAGTTCGTTACCACAACGTGGTGTACCGATACGCCGGAGAGCATTCCACCGTCCGGCGGCGCGCCTCCCGCGCAGCCGCCGTCGTGTTCGCGCAGAGAAATAAAGCCGGGGGAGGCGTTGCCACCGATCCTCGGCAGCGGCAGGAGTCCCTACCAGCACACGATTCCGCTGATCGCGTACAACACGCCGACCAAGCCCGAGCTCAAGGGGCACTTCGATCCGGCTTATGCCGATTTCAAACTCGACTATCCCGATCAGTTGCGCGCCGATGAATTTCTGCGCGAGTTTGCCGGCTTCGTGAAGGCGCGGGAGACCGGCAGCGGCGAGCAGTTGCCGCAGTTTGTGTTGCTGCGGCTGCCCGACGATCACACTGCGGGTACGCGACCGGGCATGCCGACGCCGAATGCATCGGTTGCCGACAATGATCTCGCGGTCGGGCGGGTCGTGGAGGCAGTGTCGAACAGTCCGTACTGGGATGACACGGCGATCTTTGTGTTGGAGGACGACGCGCAGAACGGCGCTGATCATGTCGATGCGCACCGCAGTATCGCGCTGGTGATCAGCAAATATTCTCCGGGAAGCGCGCAGCAGCCAACTGTCGATCATCACTTCTATACGACAGTGAACCTGATTCATACGATGGAAGTGCTGCTGGGGCTTCCGCCGATGAACAACAACGACGCTTACGCGCCGGTGATGGCGCCGTTGTTCACGGGTGCGGGCGATCAGCCGGCGTTCAAGGCTGACTACCGCAATCGCGACAACGGAATGATCTACCAGGCCAATGCTGCGAACGCGCCGGGGGCGAAGCAATCGGCGAAGCTCGATTTTTCGCACGCGGACGCGGCTGACACAGACGTTCTGAATGCGATCTTGTGGCGGGCGGCGAAGGGGAATGTTCCGATGCCTGCGCCGAAGCACACGGTGTTTGCCGCGTCCCCACCGCATCGCGACGACGACTGATCGCGCCCTTTTCAGCAGCTCTTGTTAACATCAAAGTGTGAGCAATCTTACGCAGGTTCGGGTTCGGTTTGCGCCGTCGCCGACGGGGCATCTGCATGTGGGCAACGCGCGCACGGCGCTGTTCAACTGGCTGTTCGCGCGGCAGGCGGGCGGCGTCATGGTGCTGCGCATTGAAGACACCGACGTGGAGCGTAGCGAGGCGCGGTTCGAGGGACAGCTGCTCGAGGACTTGAAGTGGATGGGGCTGGATTGGGACGAGGGGCCGGATGTTGGCGGGGCGTATGCGCCGTATCGACAGAGCGACCGGCTGGCGATTTATCACGAGCAGTCGGAGCGGCTGCTGAGTGAGGGCAAGGCGTATCTGTGCTTCTGTTCGCAGGATGAGTTGGAGCGCGATCGCGCGGAGAAGCTGGCGAATCAGTTGCCGCCGGTGTATTCGGGCAAGTGCCGTGGGCTGGATCCGGCGGAGGCACAACAGCGGCGGGCGAGTGGCGAGGCGGCGGCCGTGCGATTGCGGATCCCGGAACATCCGATTCGCTTTCACGACATTGTGCATGACACGGTTGAGTTCGCCAGCGAGGTGGTGAGCGATCCGATCATCCTGCGCTCGACGGGCATGCCCGTTTACAACTATGTAGTCGTCGTGGATGACGCGCTGATGAAGATCACGCACGTGATTCGCGGCGACGATCATCTTTCGAATACTCCGAAACAAGTTGCGCTTTACGAGGCGCTGGGCTGGCCGGTGCCGGAGTTCGCGCACCTGTCGACGATTCTGGGCAGCGATCGCGAGCGGCTGTCGAAGCGGCATGGCGCGACCTCGATTGCTAACTTTCGCGAGATGGGCGTGCTGCCCGAGGCATTGATGAATTATCTGGCGCTGCTGGGCTGGGCGCCTAGCGGTGGGACGCGCGAGATTTTCACGCCGGAGGAATTGAAGAAGGAATTTTCGCTGGAGCGGGTGACGCCGTCGCCCGCCGTCTTCGACATGGAGAAGCTGTATTGGCTGAACCGGCATTACATCAAGCAGAGCCCGGCGGAGCGAATTGAGAAGCTGGCGGAACCTTATTTCGTGCGGGCGGGACTGCTGCCAGCGGAGCCGGATGGAAGGATCCGCGCGTGGTTCGGGAAAGTGGTCGCGTTGCTGGGGCCGTCGGTGGATCGGTTGGAGCAGTTGCCGGAGCGGGCGGGGTTGATCTTTCAGTATGACGCGGACGCGGCGGTGAGTTCGACGGACAATGCCGAGGTGTTGGCTGGGCCGAAGACGAAAGAAGTGCTGGCGGAGTTTGCGCGGTTGGTGGAGGCCGATTGCCACCAGCCCACCCTGTCGCCAACTGAAGGCGACAAGGGTGGGGCACCCGTGCCGATGACGGCGGAGCGGTTCAAAGCGATCATGAACGAGGTGAAGGCGAAGACGGGAGCGAAGGGGAAAGACTTATTTCATCCGGTAAGAGTCGTGGTGACGGGATCGCATTCGGGGCCGGAGTTCGACAAGCTGATACCGATTCTGGAGGAGGGGTCGGAGCTGGAGCTGCCGCGGCATGTGATGAGCGTGAGGGAGAGGGTGGAGGCGTTTCGACAGGCCCACTCATTCGAAAAAACCGAATGAGTGGGGCACCGGCTGCTCTTTCGTTACACCCGGCCTGTGTCGCAAGCCAAGTGGCCGCTCCGCGGCTCGAACCGCAGATCCCTCGGTCGGACTGAAGTCCTCGGTCGGGATGACAGATCATAAAAGGAGCCGAGGACGCTGGCCTGAAGGCCAGCTCTGCCCGAACGTAGCGCAATCAGGAGTGGTTCAGCAGCCCGCCAGAGATGCGTTCCTAGTTTCAGGTTTTCGTCCCGGAGTTGGTGATAGTGAGCCTCGCGTCAGGAGCGGCTTTGGGAGACTATGGAGTGCACGATGTTGAGCGTGGCCTGGGAGGCGAAGATTTCTTTCAGCTTGTCTCTGAATTCGGTTTCGGATGTGACCGTGATCGGTTGATTCAGGTGGCGGATGGTGAGCGGGTAGAAGCTGACACCGTGGGAAGCCTGAAAGAGTTCGAACCTGTAGCTGAGGGTAGGAGCCAAGATACGGAACGAGTGCACGAAGCGGTCGCCGAGGGTCTGGGTGGTGACCTCGCCGGTAGCCAGTTGCTGGGTTTTCTGGCCGAGCAGGGCGGCTTGTTGTTTCAGGATGGTGATGGGGGTGGTGAGGTTGGTGTCGGCGATGTTGGCCGGCCAGAGATCGTCGGTGTCAGGCATGGGACCTCGCAAAAACCAGTTTCAAGTTTCTAGAATCAGTTTCAAGTTTCAAGTTTCAAATTCAACGTCAACTTCAAATTCACATTCCAGTTCCTAGTTGCTTGCTGCTTCGGATTCACTCTCCTGCAAGAAATCAAGGTCCAGCAGAATGGGGAGGTGGTCGGAGGCGAGCTCCTTGTCGGGGATACCGTTGCCGGTTAGCAGGGAGCGTTCGCGAATCGTGGTCAGGATGCGGACGTTCTCGGGAGCGAAGTTGCGCAACAGATCGGGGCGCAGCAGAACCTGGTCAAACATGTTCCAGAAATAGCAGACGGGCTCGCTATTTTCGAAGTAGAAAGTGCCGCCGGGATCGGGATAGTCGCCGAGGTGGCGCCACATGGGATTGTAGAAATACTTGTATTTCTGTTTTTGAACGGTACGGGTGGCACGAACGGCAATGGAGCGGCTCATGACGGCATTGAGGCCGCCGTGGGCGGCGACCATACCGGTCTCGAAGGGATTCATGTTGAGGTCGCCGAGCAGGATGGTGCGCTGATGACCTGCCTCGCACTCGGCTTCGTCGATCATGCGGGCCAGAAGGACGGACTCGAAGATCTGGCTGTCGTCGGAAAAATTGATTTTGCTGGGCAGATGGGCGGCGGCGATGAGGACGGTCTGATGACCGGGAAGAGCGAGGCTGCGGATGGAGACGCGATGGCTCTCCAGGCGCAGGGAGAGCAGGCTGGTGTCGAAGCGGGTGAAGAAGAGCAGGTGGGTGCAGACGCCGGGGGCGAACTGATAGTCGGCGGTTTCGTCGTTGAGGGCGAGCAGGAGCTGGGTGGGAGTGCTGCCGGATTCGGCGAGGATGAGGACGTCGATGTCGTGTTCGTGGGCGAGATAACGGACGTAGCGGGTGAGATCGCGGCGGTTGAGGTTCCAGAAGAGGAAGCGGGGCATGGGAACAGTGGCCAGTGGCCAGTGGTCAGTTTCTCACGGTCAGGGGATAGGGACTAGGGAATAGGGGTTAGTTTCAAGTTTCAAACTCTCGGGGTGGGGAGTTTTAGGGTACCGGAGTAGAGGGATTGGAGTGGTTTGGGAGGGGACGCCGAGTGTGGCTCCCGGCCAGGTCTCGAAAGGCGCGAGACCCTTCGGCAAGCTCAGGGCAGGTTCTGGGGCGCCCGCACCCGAGCCGTCTTTTGACCTTGAGTGGGGATTTTCGTTGGTACCGCCAGATCTCTACTCCTTAGACGAAAAGACCCGCTCGAGCTTCGCTTGAACGGGGCACCCGAGTTCTTAGACCCCGAGTTCTTACCCGGGCCACCCGTCCGCAATTTACTTGACAGCGACCCTTTGCGTGGTATTGTTGCGGGTGATGTGGGCGGAGCGTGGAATGGTTGAAATTAGACCGGTTATGACTAAGACCCAAAGGAATTTTACATTCTACCTGCGATAGGTCTTTTGTACCTATACGTGATCTGAGGGGATTCGGGGTCGTCCCGTGGAGCCACAGCCGGACGGGCGACTCGGATTATATCGACCTCAGCACCAGCGCAGCTAACAGTGCAATGCGTACCCCAGTAGTCGGACCGTGCAGACGGGTGATTTTGTCCCGTTCTACGCTTTGGACAAGCATAGCTACACAATGACCTTTCCAAACGGCAGCAGTAACAACCCTTTTATCAAAGACCCGAATCCGGTCTATTCGGGGTCAACATACACCGTGAAGCAAGGTCTGCAGCCTGGCGCATGCTTTCCCTATACTATGAGTAATAACAAGAATTCCGCAGCGTTCCCATTGAGGGCATCGGGATCATCGTTTCCCACTAGCACCGTCCTGGTCAGCTTCAGCTAAGAGATCGGAAATTTAAGGTCGTTCCTGACAGTGGTTGGAAGTTCCAGTGCATGCGGCTGACGATGGTACTGTGGATAGCCTGCATCCAGCCGCTTTGCTTAAGCCAGGCCAGCGCTATTGCGCCCTCGATCCCCGAAATGGTTGTAAATCAACGCCGCCTGAACACAAGACTTTGAGGATCAGTCGGCGACGTCTACAATGAGCAGCCCCGCAGGCTCGTTAGGGCGTCTTGCCTGTCGTCGAGCATGGCGGTGTACTGCGCGAGGTAGCCGAGCGTGCTGCGTCCTGCGGGTTAATCTCAGGCCTGGATCGGGCAAGCGAGATGGCATTATGGTACGCTCCAGTCGCTTGGCTCGGCCTGACGCGTGGGTTCCAATACAGTGCATCCCCGAGAGTTCCCCAATTATCGAAGTTCTGATCGTCAAGTTTTAGAGCCCTCTTGAAACATCGTGATCGCGTTCGTCGAAATCGATGGATCAGAATAGTAAGTCGCTCCTAGATTTCCGTAGGCGTCAGGAGTCGGCCGCAATTCGATCGAATGTTTAGGGCGATGATGCTGTCTTCGATAACGGCCTTCATAGACGTAAGCGGCACCCAGATTAGAAAATCCTCGATAGTTATCGGGTGCTAATTCAATGGCCGTCTTGTACATCGCACGGCGTCTGGCATATCGAGCTTGACCATAGTAAAATTGTCCGAGCCAGCTATAGACGCTCCAGTAATTAGGCTGGCGAATCCAAATCGCTTTCCTGAAGGCTACTCTCGGCCGCCGTGGAGTTGCCGACTTGGTGTAGGATCGGCTAGACCGCGCAGGGCTTCTTCGTTTGCGTGCTGTCACAGCGGGAGTTTTCTGATATTGAGATGCTGCCTTCTGGTAGTCTGCCTGTCTGGCCAATAATACGTTTGCCATGACAGATGTGTCCCTGTAGGAAGGTTACCGATTGAGTGCAGAGCCTTTTCGCAGGCTCTGAAGCGTTCATCAACCAATCGTGACCGTTCATTGGACGACTTGAAAGTCCAATCCAATAAGCATCGCCTAAACCGGCATAGGCTAGGCGCGTAGTTTCGGGTCTAGTTTCATGGCTTGGTTGAAATCGGCAATGGCACTGTCGATGTTTTCTGGCTTCTCGTATTCCTCCAGATATCCGCGGCCGCGAATATATGCTTCGTAAGCTGCGGGCGAGGTGTCGGGGTGGGTGGGCGAGGACTGCGGTTGGAGGTTGATCTTCTCCGAGGCCAGCATATCGAGGGCGGCATTTACCGTGTCGTCCTGGAGGCTGAAGATGTCGTTTACGTTGCGGGTGATGGTGCGGGCGCCGATCTGGCGGCCGGTTCTGGAGTTAACGAGATTGCAGGTGATGCGGAGTTGGTTTCCGGATTCTTGCAGGCTGCCTTCGAGGACCATGTCGGTGCCGAATTCGCGGCGGGCGTCGGCGGCGGTCTTCACACCTTTCTCATTCAGCTCATGCGGTGAAACCACCTGGACGGTATCGTCGTGGCCGACTTCCACCAGCTTGGTGGCGACGGTTTCCATCAGGCCGACGCCGAGGGCGCTGGTGGCGGAGTTCTGGCCGATGGCGTCGAAGGGCAGTACGGCCATGATCTTCTGGTGAGCCTCGACGGGCGGCGCGCGCAACAGGAACACGCCGATGGCGATCGCGGCCAGGACGACGACTGCGGCGGTCGAGCCCCAGAGTTTCCGTCGCGACGTCTTTATGCGCGACCATCTTTCAGTCTTGACTGAAATGTCCTGGTCGGCGGCGACGCGGGAGAGTTCTGCGAGCAGTTCGGCGGCCGACTGGTAGCGGGCGTTGGGATCTTTGTCGAGACACTTCAGAATCAGGGTTTCGAATTGCGGCGAAAGATCGGACTGCTTCTGCCGCGGAGGTAGCGGTTGCGAGCCGAGAATCGCGTCGTGCAGCACCAACCCGCGACCGGTAAATGGGCGGGAGCCGGTAGCCATCTCGTAGAGGACGACGCCGGCGGAGTAGACATCGGAGCGAGTGTCGGGCGGCTTGCCCTGGAGCTGCTCGGGCGCCATGTAAGGCAGCGTGCCGCCGAAGACGGAGTGCGAGTCGTCGGCGAGGGTCGCAGTCGCGGTCACCGTTTGTTCGTCGGGCAGGGCGAACAGCTGCGAGAGGCCGAAGTCGAGAATCTTGAGGACATTTTCGGGCGTGATGCGGAGGTTGCCGGGCTTGAGATCGCGATGAACGATGCCGCGGGCGTGGGCGGCGGCGAGTCCACGGGCAAGTTGCACGGCGAGATTGAGGGCTTCAGGTTCGGGAATGGGGCCTCGGTGGAGACGGTCGTCAAGCGAAGTGCCGGGCACGAACTCCATGACGATGTAGTCGACGGCCTCGTCGGAGGGGAATTCGTAAACCAACTCGACGTTGGGATGGTTGAGGCGGCTGAGGATCAGGGCCTCGCGACGAAAGCGGCGGCGGCCGGAGGGGTCGCTGAGCGTCTTGGGATTGAGGATCTTGACGGCGACGTCGCGCTGCAGACGGAGGTCGTGAGCGCGGAAAACAATGCCCATGCCGCCAGCGCCGAGCTGCTCGACCAGGCGGAAGTGTCCCAGCACGTTGCCTGGGATGGGAGAGGTCGCTGCCATGTAAGGCGAATCGTATGACGGTTTGTGGCGGGGGTCAACGACGGATCAGTCTGGGGTTCGTGGCGAGCTGACTTCGCGGGACGGCTTTTCCTCACAATCCACACGAATCCACATGGCTGCACTGTGAATGGGCGTTGAATCGGGCGGGAGGCGGGGCTAGAGTCGAGGACAGATGTGGGAGCGAAGAGACAGTCTTGTGGAAGAAGGGAGCTACTCATTCGGAAGACGCGAATGCGTGGGGCGTCGGCGGGCGTTGATTTGCAAGCCAAAGGCTTTCTTTAGGATAGGAAGACCATTTACCACATTGCCACTAATCTGGGTGGTAAAATACAATATGTTGTATTCGCCTCTTGACATCCACAAGATATCGGGAGTACTGTTCGTCGAAGCTAAGGCGGAGAGACGAGTTTTAGCCCTCCTCCAGGTAAGGCCGGACCGGCCAGAGGTGACCGTTTCGGCCGGCAGTCAATCGCTCGACGCGGCGTTCCTCCTGCGTACGCCGGGCGGCAAGTCAGGGCCGAACCAGGGTAGCTCCTCCGAGGTTTGCGCGGAGGTAGTTGGGCCCAGTCCCATCCCAACGCGTGTGGTGCGGGACGCAACCGACGAAGTCATCGCCTAGACGATGGCATCTGCGGGTGATCCTTTCCAAGTCCGATTCAACCGTCCCGGCCGCGCCTCATGCCAACTGGCCCGAGCGCGCCGCCGACGGCATTCTGCGGTGACCTACCGGGGGCTTCTTCTCTGCTGTGCGATACGCAAGCGAGAGCAGGGGCCCCCACAATCTTGCAGTCGACCAGGCAGCGGAACTCGCGACGCCTGGTCAGCAACAACTTAATTATTGCGGCATCCATATTGATACACCGATCAGGAGCAAGCGAAATGGCCGAAACAACCACGAGCACCACCACAACGAGCGCCCTCTCAACGAAGACCGCGCCCGGCCAGAAATCACGCACCTTCACCGCGCCCGGCCTCAGCTTCAAGCGCTTCTTCTCCACCGCCGGCGTCTCCCCCTACGACGAGCTCGAGTGGGAGCTGCGCACCGCGCAGATCACCGACTCCCAGGGCGGCGTCATCTTCGAGCAGAAAGATGTCGAGGTGCCGAAGGACTGGTCGATGACCGCGACCAACATTGTCGCCAGCAAGTATCTGCATGGCCCGCTGGGCACCCCTGAGCGCGAGAGCGGCGTGCGCGCGCTCGTCACCCGCGTGGCTGAGACCATTCGCGATTGGGGAATCGCCGGCGGCTACTTCAAGACCGCCGAAGATGCGGCCATCTTCCACGACGAGCTCGCCCACCTGCTCCTGCAGCAAAAGGCGGCATTCAACTCGCCGGTATGGTTCAATGTCGGCTGCGATCGCATCGAGCCCAACTCCGACGCGCAGAACTGGCACTGGAATTACGAGACGCAGCGTGTCGAATATAGCGTCACCGGCTACAAGACGCCGCAGTGCTCCGCTTGTTTCATCAATTCGGTGAAGGACTCGCTCGACTCCATCCTCACCCTGGCCAAGACCGAAGGCATGCTCTTCAAGTGGGGATCGGGCACGGGCACGAACCTGTCGCCGCTGCGCTCGTCGGAAGAAGCTCTCTCCGGTGGCGGCACGGCGAGCGGCCCGCTCAGCTTCATGAAGGGTTTCGACGCCTTCGCCGGCGTCATCAAGTCCGGCGGCAAGACGCGCCGCGCCGCCAAGATGGTCATCCTCAATATCGACCATCCCGACATCGAGGAGTTCATCCTCTGCAAGCAGAAGGAAGAAGCCAAGGCGTGGGCGCTGATCGAGCACGGCTACGACGGCAGCGGTCCCGACAGCGACGCTTACTCGTCCATCTTCTTCCAGAACGCCAACAACTCCGTGCGCGTGACCGACGACTTCATGTACGCCGTCCTGCGCGACAGCGAATTCCAGACGCACTCGGTGAAGGACGGCCGGCCCATCAAGACCTTCAAGGCGCGCCATCTGCTGAACTTGATCTCCGACGCCACCTGGCATTGCGGCGATCCCGGCATGCAGTACGACACCACGGTCAATCGCTGGCACACCTCGAAGAACACCGCGCGCATCAACGCGTCGAATCCCTGCAGCGAGTACATGTTCCTCGACGACTCGGCCTGCAACCTGGCCAGCCTGAACCTGATGAAGTTCGCGCCCAACGGCACCTTCGACGTCGCCGCCTATCGCCACGCCTGCGCCGTCGTCATCACCGCGCAGGAGATCCTGGTCGACAACAGCGGCTATCCCACCGAAGCGATCGGCCGCAACTCGCACGACTATCGTCCGCTGGGACTCGGCTATGCCAATCTTGGCGCGCTGCTGATGGCCGCAGGCCTGCCCTATGACTCCGATGCCGGCCGCGACTACGCCGCCTGCGTCACCGCGATCATGTGCGGCGAAGCCTATCTGCAGTCGTCGAAGATCGCCGAACTCTGCCAGCCGCTCGCGCCGGCAACAGACTTGGTCGCCAAAGAGCTGGGCATTGAAATGCACGCGGAAGCCAAGGATGTTGGAATTACGAAATTGTCATCACGAGGAGGCCTTCAGGCCGAGGAGGGATCTGCTTTCCGTCCCGAGTCGGAAGGTCCTTCCCCGTCACGGAAAGCAGATCCCTCGCCTTCGGCCCGTGATGACAACTCTTCTGGCACGCGCGGTCTTACTGACAACCGACAACTGACAACCGACAACCGCATGCCCGGCGCCGCCTGCCCCGGCTGGTACATCAACCGCGAACCCTTCCTCGACGTGATCCGCATGCATCGCGCGTCGGTGAACAACATCAATCGCACCAACGTTCCCGCCGCGGTCTACGAAGCCAGCAAGGAGACGTGGGACGAAGCCTTGAAGCACGGCGAGAAGTTTGGCTATCGCAACGCGCAGGTAACGGTGCTGGCCCCCACGGGCACCATCGGCTTCATGATGGACTGCGACACCACCGGCATCGAGCCCGACCTGGCGCTGGTGAAGTACAAGAAGCTGGTCGGCGGCGGCATGATCAAGATCGTGAACAACACCGTGCCCGCCGCGCTCTTCAAGCTGGGCTACACCGCGGACCAGACCAACGCCATCGTCAGCTACATCGACGCGACCGGCACCATCGAAGGCGCGCCCGCGATCAAAGACGAGCACCTGCCGGTCTTCGACTGCTCCTTCAAGCCGTCGAAGGGCACGCGCTCCATCCACTATCTCGGACACCTGCGCATGATGTCGGCGGCGCAGCCGTTCCTCAGCGGCGCAATTTCGAAGACCATCAACATGCCGGAGAACGCTACGGTGGAGGAGATCAGCGAGGCCTACATCCAGGCGTGGAAGCTGGGGCTCAAGGCGGTCGCTGTCTACCGCGATGGATCGAAGAAGGCGCAGCCGCTGAGCTCGATGGGCTCGGCGACGGCGAAAGGTGGCTCGACAACCACCGGTGCCCCACCCTTGTCCGCAGGACAGGGTGGGTCCGTCGAACCGATCGACGAATCCGCCGCCCCGCCGCGCGCCGTGCGTCATCGTCTGCCCGAAGAGCGCCTCTCCATCACCCACAAATTCAACGTGGGCGGACACGAAGGCTACCTCACCGTCGGCCTGTACAAGGACGGCGTGCCGGGCGAGATTTTCATCACCATGGCGAAAGAAGGCTCGACCGTCAGTGGCCTGATGGACAGCTTCGCGTGCGCGGTGTCGATCGGATTGCAGCACGGCGTACCGCTGAAGCTGTTGTGCGAGAAATTCGCCCACACCCGCTTCGAACCCAGCGGCTGGAGCGGCAATCCCGACATCGGCTTCGCCAAGTCGATCATGGATTACATCTTCCGCTGGCTGCAGCTGCGCTTCCTCACCGGCCAGCAGCAGGCGCTGTTCGACGGCCTGCGCCCCAAATACGTAAACGCCCCGCCGCCAGCGACGGATGAAACCGGCGCCCAGCGCTCCTTCGGTGACTTCACGCCGCCGGAACCTTCAGGCTTGTCATCACGGGGCCCCTCTGATTTGTCATCCCGAGCGGAGCCTTCCTCCAATTTGTCATCCCGAGCGGAGCGCAGCGGAGCCGAGGGATCTGCGGTCCCAGGTGGCGGCAGCAATGTTGGCCACATCCACGCGTCCAACGCCCTGAAAGACCTGATCGACATGGGCGACGCCCCCGTCTGCACCGTCTGCGGCGCCATCATGACCAGGAATGGCAGCTGCTACAGATGCAATGAGTGCGGGTCAACAAGCGGATGCTCGTAAGGCAGCGGAATGGAAAGCGGGGTTGCCGCTGCCGCTGAGTCAGTCATCGTGGCCGAAGGAAGGGGAGGGCCTGGATTTATGTCGGGGAGCGAGGCCTATCGCAACATACGACGTGCTGGAAATTCTCTACTTCGTTTCGGGAATTGCGCTGGTACTCATTGCCGCCAAGGGTCTCGGCCAAATTAAGGTCGGTCTTCAGCAGATTAAGCTGACAAAAGAGATTGCAGAGAAATCAGCCCGAAGAGATGCATATAGGCTTGCGCACGAACAGTGCCAGTCATTTGGAACCAGTGTTGCGATCGCGGTTTCGAATGTGCTGGCCCAGGCGAGGGCGCTTGGAGTGACGATTTATACGAATCCTTCTTTTCAAGTGGAAGAATGTCAGATCGTAAAACATGATTTCCAAGGAAACGCCATACTCGCTGCGCTGTCTCGTCTGGACCCCACAGTCCCAATGAACATGTTGGAGGGCTTCGCAATGTTCTTTGTAACTGGGTTGGCGGATGAGGAAATCGGATACCGAGAAACAGCGATAGCTTTCTGCGAGCTCTCAGCATCGTTGATGCCGGTATTTTGGTACTACCGCGAGACCAAGCGCGCGATGTACAAGAGCGTCATAGAACTTTATGAGATGTGGCACAACAGGTTGGCGCTCGAGAAGTTGCAGGAGAGGCGAGAAGAGGTTGAGCGAGACCTTTCGCGTGTTAAGCCTCGAACCATCAAACCGATTGGCGTGGAGTAGCCAGGGTGGCCCGAGGTGAACAGCTCGGGTACCCCGTTCGAGCGGAGATCCAGCGGCAATGGTGCCAGCCCGAAGGGCGTCACAATCGTAGCCCAGCACGTGAGTGCTGGGAGCGCAGCCAAATTAGGATTCTTCCAGAGTCCCTTCAGGGACGACACAAAACCGCGTCCAATCAAAGCCACCCGATGCCCCGTCACACGTTTTGTGCCGTCCTGACGGACTCGTGCGATAAACGCACGTCGTCCCAGCACTCACGTGCTGGGCTACGATTGTGGCGCGCTTCGCGCTCTGCGCCACACTAATTTTCAACCAGACCCCATTGATCTCATCACTCTGCATCACGCAGTTCTGTGATTTCTGCTACCGCGAAAGGTCTTCCCCGAAAAACATAATCATGCAATGGGTCACGCTTACACCGCGACGCTATTTCACATTGTCTTTTCCACGAAAGAACGACGGAGTGCCATCAAAGAACCCGCCAGGCTGTGGGCGTATGTGGCCGGCACCGCCCGGAAGCTTGGCTATGAACCGTTGGCGGTTGGAGGGACAGATAACCACCTGCACCTGCTACTGCGATTGCCGGGCCATGTCGCGGCTGCCGACGCAGCGCAGAAGCTCAAAGCCAATTCCTCACGCTGGTTGGGCGAGGGTGGATCGTGGTCTGGATGGCAGCACGGATACGGGGCGTTCTCCGTCGGTCCTTCCAGCGTGGACTCCGTGAGACGTTACATCCAGAACCAGCCGGAACATCACCGACGGCACAGTTTCGAAGAAGAGTTTGTGGCACTACTGGCGCGATCCGGAATTACCTTCAACCAAGCCGAGGTATTTGAATAACCGACCGTCGCAGCCCCGAAGGGCGTCCACGATCGTAGCCCAGCACGTGAGTGCTGGGGAAACATCCCCAAGAAATCCCGAGTCCCTTCAGGCACGACACAAAACCCTGCCGTCCTGCCGGATCAGCCAGAGAGCTATTGTGCTCAGACTCCCTGGCGCGAGGCCCGTACCATGAAGCCTGACCAAGTTCTGAAGGAGAATCGAATGATATCGAAGAAGCTATTGGCTTTCGTTTTGGGCTCGATGGTTGTGCTCGCCCTGACCGTGCCGGTGATGGCACAGAGCACCACACAATCCAACACCACCACGACCACACAGAATCAGCCCGGCGCGCAGGCGCAGACCACCAGCACTACGTCGACCCGGGAGCACCCCGCCACGGCGCCGACCCAGACTACTCAGATGACCGATACGACGGTTACGCCGGCCGCCCCGCAGGTGCAGAAGACCGATACGACGACCACCACGGTCACGCCTCAGCCGAAGGTGACCGACACCACCACGACCACGACCGCGCCGCCGCCGAAGGTGACGAAGGACACGACGTCGACCACCACGACCACACCGCAACAGCCGTAGTAGCAATTAAGGGGAATTGAATGATATCTAAGAAACTGTTTGCATTCGTCCTGGGGTCGATGGTTGTGCTCGCCCTGTCTCTGCCGGCAATGGCACAAAGCACTTCGCAGTCAAGCACCACGACGACCACGCAGAATCCACCGGTTGCGCAGTCGCAAAGCACCACCACCACGACCTCGCACGATCCAGCAGCGGCGCCCCAGCCGACCACTCAGACTACCGATACCACTACCAAGTACAACAAGCACCATAAAGTGAAACAGACCGACACGACGACGAGCACAACCACGCCGCCGCCCGATCAGATGCAAAAAGACACTACCTCGACGACGACTACAACCACGCCGAAATAATCGCCGGCAACAGGTTGTGCTGTACATGGGGCGGGTGCCCCGGGTGGTAAGAACTCGGGTGCCCCGTTCAAGCAAAAGCTTGAGCGGGGATTTTCCCATCACGAACCAGAATCTTCTTTCCAGCTTCTACAAAATCGCGCTCAACTCCAAATGAAGCCCTTGAATGGGGCACTCGATCTTTTCTACCGACAACCTGCAACTGACAAGCGCTTCACGCGCCATCACGGAACGACCGGCGCGGCTTCGGTGTGGTTTTCGTGCAGTCCCGCTCCACGATAAGCGCGCATGACGTCGTCCAGTGAGACGACGCCCAGCAGTCGCTGCACGTGGGCGCGATGCACCACCGGCAGCAACGGCCATTCGCCCATCAGACGCAACGCCGTGTCCAAAGGATGATCGGGATGGAGGTAAGGAATCCGGGCGTCAATAATTCGCGACAGCGGCATGTCGGAGTTGGCGATCAGGTCGAGCAGATGCGCGCGGCTGATACCGGCCCATTCATCGCCGCCCATGCTGACCACGTAGAAATCGAGCGCCGAACCCTGCACTTTCTGCTGCGCCTCCAGCAAGGTCATGTTGCCGGTCAGCGTTTGCCCCACCGGCGGCCGCATCGCGTCTTCCACGCGCAGCAGCGGCACCTCGCGCTCCTCTTCCAGAGATGGCAGATCCAGACCATCCTGCCGCGACAGCAGATCGAAGATCGGCGTCGGCTGGAAGGTTCGCGAGATGAAATACGCGATCGCGTTCGACAGAATCACGGGAACGATCATGCTGTAGTTCCCGCTGACCTCCAGGATCATGAAGACCGACGTCATGGGCGCGCGCAGAATTCCGGCGAACAGCGTTCCCATGCCGACCAGCGCGTAAGCGCCGACAGGGATGGCAAGATAAGGAACGATCTGGCGCTCAGCCATGCCGACCGCGCCGCCGATCATCGCGCCCATGAACAGCGTCGGCGCGAAGAGTCCGCCAGGCGCGCCGCTGCTGAACGACAGGCCCGTCGTCAGGATCTTCAGCGCGCCCAGCACGGCAAGAATCTGCCACGTGTACTGTTCGTGCATCGCCTGATCCATGTAGTTGTAGCCCGCGCCCATCACCTGCGGAAACTTGATGCCGATAAAGCCGATCAGCAGTCCCGCGGCCGCCGGCTGGAAGTACTGCGTCCAGTTGGGATATTGCCGCAGCTTCGGCCGCAGGTATGCGATGTACTTCACGAAGATGAGCGACGCGAATCCGCCGATGATGCCGAGACTCGCATACGCGCCCAGCTCGCCCCAGTGCTCAAGATGATAGGCGGGCACGCGGAACAGCGGCTCGTCGCCAAGAAACCAGCGCTCGACCACCGCGCTGGAGATCGCCGAGAGCACGACCGCGCCGAGGATGCCCGCGGTCCAGCGTCCGATGACTTCCTCGATGACGAACAGCACCGCGGTGATGGGAGCGTTGAACGCCGCAGCCAGTCCAGCCGCCGCGCCCACCGGCGCGATGAGCCGCAGCTTCTCGCGCGAGAGTTTCAGCCGGCGTCCGAGCGCCGACGCCAATCCCGCGCCGATCTGCAGCGCAGGATCTTCGGGGCCCAGCGATTGTCCGCTGCCGATAGCCAGTGCGCTGGTAAGGAATTTCCCAACGACGGTCGACATCGGAATGTAGCCGTCGTAGATGTAGAGCGCGGCCTTGGTCTGATTGACGCCGCTGCCGCGCGCGCGCGGGAAAAATCGAATCACCAGAACCGCGACCACCAGTCCCGCGAGCATGGGCGCGAGAAACACGCGCGGCACTGACGGCTGCAATCCGCTGCCCAGCAGCTTGAGGTGCAGGAAGTCGATGAACAATCGGAAGCAGACCACCGCCAGACCGGACAGGATGCCGATCAGCACCGCCAGCAGCAGGAAGAATTGCTCCTCGCGCAGGCTGAAGCGTTGCGGCGAGAGCATGGTACGCAACGTCGTCCAATACTGTCGCCGGGTCGGAGTCGAGACCGCGGGCCTCGACCCGCTGGCATCCTTCGGCTTGGCAATGATCGGTTCTTGCGGACTCATTTCACCGCCTCGCCTTCATGCTGCGCCAGCAGCAGCAGCGCGCGATCGCTCTTGTCCGTAGCGGGACAGATCGAAGCTGCCGTCTTCTCCACATCGAACACGAACTGCATCGTCGGCTCGATCGCGTCAGGATTCTTGCGCAGCGCCGCCTCACTCGCTGCCGGGTGCTTCTGCATGCCGGTGCCATACAAACTTTGCAGCTTATCCGCTGCAGGCGAACTCACCGAGGCAGTAGCGCTCGATGCCGCGGAAGCGGCAGAAGCGTTCTGGCCGGCCAGCGTAATTCCTTGTTGTGCTGCACACCCGCTGATTCGCTTCATTGCCAGCTCAAAGGCTTCGGCTGCACGCTGGCTGCGATCGGCCAGCGACAATCCCCGCAGCGCAGGATCCAGCCGCAACACTTCGCGCACCACCTCCAATTGCTGGCGCGCCTCATCCAGCTTGGGATCGCGCTCCACCGCGACGCTGATGGCGTGCTCCGCTTCTTTGTAATCGCCCAGCACCAGCGACGCCTGCGCTTTGCCCAGCCACGCCTGAGCGTTGCCCGGCTCGCGCTGCAGCACCGCGTCAAACGCCTGAATCGAACGCTGCGGTTCCTTCACCTGCAGCAGCAGATTTCCCAGCAGCAACTGGTCGGCAGGATCGGACGGCCCATCCGCCTGCAGCGCCACCAGTTCGGCCTGGGCTTGCACCAGATTGTGTTGCTGCAGCAGATAATTCACCAGCTCGAATCGCGTGGCAATGCGGTGCGCCCGCGGCTCGTCGTTCCACACTCCGTTGATGGCGTCGCTGTAATAGCGGACGGCCTTCGAGTATTCCTTACGCCGCACGAACAGACGCGCCAGCGTGAGATTGACGTCCCCGTCCGCCGGCTCCTGGTCCCAAATACTGTCCAGATGCGCGCGCGCCTCTGCCAGGCGATTATCGGCCAGCAATGCCTGCGCCAGATGCAGCCGGTACTGCTGGTTTTCCGGATCATAAGAGAGCGCTGTGCGATAGCAGTCGGCCGCAACCGCCGGCAAATGCGCCTGCATTGCCTGCTCGCCGCGGGTGAACCATCGCGTGGCCAGCGACGATTCCGTGTCACGATGAACATTCACCAGATACTGCGTCAGCGCGAAACCCGCAAAGATGAGAAATAGCGTTACCGCGAGCACCATCTGCGAGGACCGCGTGCCGGGGACGAGCCCACAACCGGGGCAACGTCCGAGGTTCTGGGGAAATTCAGTTTCGCAATTTGCGCAGCGAATTATGGTTGGCGAGCTGTCGACGACAGGGAGCATGAAAAGCGGCGTCTTCTACTCTATCAAGAGATGCGCGAAAGCGTCAGGGTGACGCCGCGGTGACTGCAGGGACTCGATTTATCTCAGGCGCTAAAGTGCGTCTCGAATTGGCGCCCCCGTCTACTCCGCCAAATCCCGCAAATCGCCGCACAGCGCGGAAACAAGCCCATTCGCGGCCCGATGATTGCAGAGCTGTCCTCAATACGAGATGATAGAAAGTTGGCTCAGCCTCAACGGTTTGTATCAGGGCACGGCAATACAACTCGGGTGCCCCGTTCAAGCGAAGCTTGAGCGGGTCTTTTCGTCGGACCAGTAAAGATCTTGGTTGTACGAACAAAAATCCGTGCCGTGGCGCGTTCGGGCTGGGTAGAGTGGTAAAGGAACCAGAGTCCACGGGGACGACATGGTTCTCAGGCACACACTTCTGTCGTGCCGACAAGCCGTTTAATTCCGCCCGGCTCGTATTTCTCAGATCCGGCCCCGATACAAAGCTCAAAATAGGCCAACAAATTTTTATACATCCTCAAGGAAACGGACTACTAGAACATGCCAATCGATAAAGCTAAGCCGGGCCCCAGCGAAATCGCCCCGGCCACAGGAAAGCTGGGAGTCATGATTCCCGGCATGGGTGCGGTCGCCACCACATTCGTCGCCGGCGTTGAAGCGGTACGCAAAGGAATCTCCGCGCCCATCGGGTCACTCACGCAGATGGGCACCATCCGCCTGGGCAAGCGCACCGAAGGCCGCTTCCCCAAGATCAAAGAATTCGTTCCCCTCGCCGGACTCAACGACCTGGTCTTCACCGGCTGGGACATCTTCGAAGACGACATGTACGCCGCCGCCGGCAAAGCGGGCGTGCTCGAGCGCTCGCTGCTGGAGCAGGTGAAGCCGTTCCTCTCGTCGATCAAGCCGCGCAAAGCGGTCTTCGACAAGAACTACGTCAAGAAGCTCGACGGCCCCAATGTCAAGAAGGGCAAGAACAAGATGGAGCTGGCCGAGCAGGTGCGCGACGACATCCGCGACTTCAAGCAGTCCAGCGGCGCCGATCGGCTGGTGATGATCTGGTGCGGCTCGACCGAGACTTTCATCGAGGCGGGCGCGGCGCACAAATCCGTCGAGGCGCTCGAGAAGGCAATGCACGCCAATGACGAGAACATCGCGCCCTCTATGGTCTACGCCTACGCAGCGCTGAAGGAAGGGGTGCCCTTCGCCAACGGCGCGCCGAATCTCACTGTCGACATCCGCGCCATGCACGACCTCTCCAAGCAAATGCACGCGCCCATCTGCGGCAAGGACTACAAGACCGGCCAGACGCTCATCAAGACCATCCTCGCGCCCGGCTTCAAAGCGCGCATGATCGGCCTTGCCGGCTGGTTCTCCACCAACATCCTCGGCAACCGCGACGGCGAAGTGCTCGACGATCCCGGGTCGTTCAAGACGAAGGAAGAATCGAAGCTCTCGGTGCTGGAGCACATCCTGCAGCCCGAACTCTATCCCGAACTCTACGGCAACATCTGCCACAAAGTGCGGATCAACTACTACCCGCCGCGCGGCGACAACAAAGAAGGCTGGGACAACATCGACATCTTCGGTTGGCTTGGCTATCCCATGCAGATCAAAGTCGACTTCCTCTGCCGCGACTCGATCCTGGCCGCGCCGCTTGTGCTCGATCTCGTGCTCTTCCTCGACTTGGCGAAGCGCTCGCCGGCGCTCAGCGGCATCGGCATCCAGGAGTGGCTCAGCTTCTACTTCAAATCGCCGATGACCGCCGAGGGCCTGTATCCCGAGCACGACTTGTTCATCCAATCGATGAAGCTGAAGAACACCCTTCGCCACCTGAAGGGCGAAGAGATGATCACGCATTTGGGGCTGGAGTATTACGACTAGAGAAAACTGCTGCTATGAAACGCCCGTTGATTGGCTGCGTGCTCCTGATACTAGGTGCAGCGGTGTGCCCAATGGCACAAACGGTACAGGACTTCACGAAGATTTACGACTCCTACTTAGCGGCAGTCAAAAGCGGCGACTATCGCCAAGTTTCCACTTTTCTCTCGGCCGCGACACTTACAGGGATCAACACTGCTCAGAAACAGGCGGACTTCATGACGCGGACGAAGCAACTGCGACCCGTCCGATATGCGGTGGCCTCGCTCACGATATCCGAAGATGGGCAAAGTGCGAAGCTTCAGCTCTCCGGGCGCTGCGACTACTGGGATGGGGAGACCAGGCCACTCACCGCCTCCGAAAAGGCAGAGCTACGACAGAACCCGCCACACACGCAGGGTTGTTATCTGCCTCTCAGGTTCGTCAAGGACGCTGGGCGCTGGAAGTTGGAACCAGAGCCCCTAATCTATGGAGAAGGAAGACCGTAGACCCGCGATATGTTCTCCGCTCTGACGGAGGATAGATACGCACCTGCCACGATACCGCCGTCCCGCCCGGCGGGACGATTCAGCTTAGCCTAGGACGAAGTCCTGGGTAGGCTGTGTAAAAGAGATTTGGTCCCGGTAGGGACCCTTCTGAACACAAGGCGCAGCTTGTATTTTGCCATCGACTTTTTGCGTCCGCCGGTACTCCGAATTCACGCGGAGCACGATGCGGGTGTGCAACATGTCACCGCATGCGGTCCCCGACGGGACATCCTTATCTAAATGTGAAGTCTACCCAGGACTTTGTCCTGGGCTAAGCTGAGTCGTCCCTGCGGGACGGTGGCGTTCCGGCCTCGAATCCTCTACCGAAGTTGTTGCTAAGGCACTCTGTCAAAAAGAAGCCACTCAAGCTCCTTGCTTGAGTGGCTTCACCGTTCAACACAGCTCTACGCTTTTGCGTCTCTCCGGATCAGCGTCGAATCCAGGAAGAACCCCACTCCCACCGCTAGCGGAATCACTCCAAACGCCGCTGCCACCCAGGCATCGGGCTCAGCGCGCGCGATCAGCGCGAACGCGATGGTGTAACCGATCGCTCCGCTGGTCAGCAGAATTCCGGCTCGCCGCGAGCGCGCCGCTTCCGTCAGCTCCGGCTGCATGGGCACGTTGACGCCGCGGGCGATGGCCGCCAGCCGCTCTTCCGTGCGCAAGCGCCGCACCCGGTAAAACGCATAGATCGCCGCCAGCGGTATGGCGAAGACCATTACAACTGCCGCGAACCCGACAAAATTGCTGTCCATTGTCTTCTCCTTTCGGCCGCGCTGCCAGCGCACTGCCGTCTGTAACTCTTGACATGGGAGGGTACGGAGGCTGGATGGCGAAAGTTCCGGATTTGTTCTGCGGCGAATCGGAGGGCGAGCAGCGCTTCAGATGCGAACGAATCGCCTGCTTCAGCGCCAAGGGAAGGGGAATTGAAGCGCCTCACCAGTTCGATGCGGCTCTCTCCGCCTGAAGCGTGCTCAGCCCTCTTGCTTAAGGCTCAAACTCTGGTTTTCTCTCGCGCCAGCGACTCTGCTTTGCGAATCGCCGCTTCGTGCAGATCGTAGGCATCGAGCGCTTTGCGCGCGCCTTCCCGCGCCCCTGCGGTGCTCATCTTGCGCTCGGCCTCGGCGAAGACCTCTTCCGCATCCTCGTGCGCGTTGTAGGCGTCGTCGTCGGCTTCGGCAATGCGTTTCACCGCAGCCAGAATCTTCGCATCGGCGATCTTTCCCGCTGCGTGGCCATTGCTCTTTGCCTGCTTGCGCGGGCGCTTGTCATTGCCGTTTTCGCTCACCAGCTGGTTATAGGCAAGCTTGTAATCATCATCCCAGCTGAGCTTGACCTTCCTCTCGCATTCATCGAGCGCGGCTCTGGCGTCGTCGGCCGCGGCTCGCACCCGTTTCTTTTCCAGGAGCCACTTCCAGACGCCCCACTCGATGCCTTCGGTCATAATGGCCCGGGCTTCTTCCACAGCAGCAATTTTCTTCACGACAGAACCTCAGGGATGACAATCTATGATTTCACTTTGGCCAGAGAGCGCGATGGGGCGCGGATCGTGCAGTTCTGTTCCGGTAACCTTTCATCGTAAAGCTCACGAGGTCGATTTAAGCTGGGAGCAGGCAGTCATTTTCTGCTGTTTCCCAATTCGGGAAATGAGCGCCATTCGGTGATTTACTTATTGGCACTGAAGGCGCAGCCTTGTCTCGGTCCTTGGGAGGATTCATGCGTTTCATTTATTTTTGCGCAGCACTCTTATTACTTGCCCCAGCGTCGATGTTGGCGCAACAAGCGGCTCCAGCCGCTCCGCAGGCCGCGACCTACACGCTTACCGTTGTCGTCGAGGACGTGAACGAGCAGGGCGGCAATGTCGGCATGCTCGTCTTCAACTCTCCCAAGGGCTGGGCTGAGGACCGCAGCGCCGCGCTGAAAGACATCACCGTGCCCGCACATTCCGGCACGGTCACGATTCCTGTTCCCAGCCTGCCGGCAGGCCAATACGCCGTAGCAGTGGTCCATGACGTGAACAAAAATCACAAGCTCGATCGCAACTTCATCGGATATCCCAAAGAGCAGTGGGGGCTCTCCAACAATCCGCATGCCCTGCTCAAGACGCCCGCCTATAAGGCTTGCACCTTCCAACTCAACACCGACAAGGAGATCCACATCAAGATGCAGCAGTAAAGCCGGCGAATTCCGCTAAACTCTTCTGAACCTCATGCCCGCCACGTCCAAGCCCACGACAGCCCAGCATCCCTCTCTTTCCCGCGACCTCGGCATTTCGCATGCCAGCGCCATTGTCGTTGGCACCGTCATCGGCAGTGGCATCTTTCTTGTTCCCGCCGAGATGATGCAGGCCGTCGGCTCGGCGCGACTGGTATATCTCGCGTGGATCGTCGGCGGAGCGCTGTCGCTTGCCGGTGCCATCACCTATGCCGAACTCGGCGCCATGAAGCCGCAAGCCGGCGGCGAGTATGTCTACATCCGCGACGCCTATGGCCCGCTGCCGGGCTTCCTCTATGCCTGGACGTGGTTCGCGGTCGCCAAACCGGCATCGATTGCGACGCTGACCGTCGGTCTGGTACGCATTCTCGGCACCTTTCCAGCGCTCGCGTTTTTCAGCAACGCCGTGATCAGCCGGCCATTCGTCATCACTTGTGGACAAATCGCCGCCATCATCGCAGCTGCTCTCATCACCGCCTTGAATTACATCGGCATTAAACGCGCAGGCGACTTCCAGCTCGTCTTCACGCTGCTCAAGATCGTGATCATCGTTGTCGTGTCGCTCTTGGCCTTCACCGCGCCGAGCGGCACCTGGCGCAACTTCGCCACATCGTTCGCCGGCGCGACGGGCGGGTTTGCAGGATTCATGGCAGCTCTGGTCGCGGCCCTGTGGGCTTACGACGGATGGAACGATCTCAACATGGTCAGCGGCGAGATTCGCGATCCCGGCCGCGCCATTCCCATCGCGCTGATCGTCGGCGTTGCCGCAGTTGCCGCGCTCTACATGGTGACCAACGCTGCCGTGCAGTACGTGCTGCCTGCAGCCAGCATCGCCGCCTCGCCGCGGCCTATGTCGGAAGCCACTGCCGTCGCCATCGGCGCTTGGGGCGCGGCGATTGTCTCGGCCGGAATGGCCATCTCGATCATGGTTACGCTGAATGGCACCATCATGAGCGGTGCGCGCGTGCCGTATGCAATGTCACGCGACGGATATTTCTTCCAATCGATGGCCGAGGTGAATCCCCGCTTTCACACTCCCTCGGTCGCGCTGATCGTACAGCTCGTGTTGTCGATCGTGCTGCTGCTGTTTGCCGGAAGCTTCCGCCAGCTGTTCTCGCTGGCGATTTTCGCCGAGTGGCTCTTCTACATGATCGCCGCCAGCACCGTCTTCGTCCTGCGCAAGAAGGAGCCCGACACGCCGCGGCCGTATCGCACCTGGGGCTACCCGGTAGTGCCGGCAGTGTTCATCGTCGCGGCAGCAGTGCTCCTCTACTACACGTTTACAGAGAACCTCCGCAACTCTGCCTGGGGAGTTCTGGTAATCGCTGCTGGCGTCCCGATCTATTGGTATTTCGCAAAGAACAAGAAAGTCCCGCTCTTGGCGGGACGAAAGTGATTAGCCCAGCGCGGGAGCGGTGGGAGAAGACAAGGAAAGGAATCGAGTCCCGTCGGGACGGCAGTTTTGCGTCCAACAGGATCACACCCTGGTCGAACCAGCCGCAAACTATGCCACGCTACAGATTCACTAGTCCCTAATTGCTAGCTACTAGTTACTACTTACGACCCCACACGCGATCCGATCACCGGAGTTCCCCGACGGATCGGTCTTATAATCATCCGCCTTGGCGTGAATCATGATCGACGTGCCGCCGTTGCTAAGCAGAGAGTTCGGCTCGCTGCCGGTGCCCAGCACTACATCGTCATCCTTCACCGTGGCTCGCGACGTGCCGTTGTCCTTCACCAGGAAATTCCTCATGTCGCCGGAGTGGTGGCCCTGCGGATTATCGAAGCCGTGCTGCTTGCTGGTGGGATTGAAGTGCGGCCCTGCGGACTTAAAGTCGGGCGGATCGCACTTGGCCACCTGATGAAAATGCACAGCGTGCTCGCCCGGAGGAAGGTTCTTGAGATCGAGCCTCACCTCGACTCCATAGCTCTTTGCATAAATGGTCGCGGTACCGACGCCGTCACCTTTCGCATCGTGCAATTCCACGATCTTTATGTTGGCCGCTTTGGATCGCGCAAAAGCGAAGATGAGACAAGCAGCAACAATTGCTGCGACGGATAAGGTGCGAATCAGCTGTGAGCGCTTCATAATCTGGGAGTTTTATCACGAAAAGCGCGGTTGGCGCAGCATTTCCCGCAGGCTGTAACAGGGTGTTCACAATTGGTACGACGTCATCGCGTTGTTTCAAACCGGAAGGCCGAGCCAAAACTATTGCTTGACCGCACGCGCCGGCAGGCTTTCAAAGTTCCATAATGCAGACATGAGCGCGGAACGGTTTTCGCGATTTCTCCTGCTGGCCAGCTTCGGGTTATGGGTGGTTTACGGATTTCTTGCCGGCATGCGCCATTGGCCGGCCGCGGTCGCCTTCGGCCTCGCCGCCGGCATGGGCCTGGTGCTCCTGGAAAAGGGCCGGCACCTCGCCATCAAACTCTTAGACTGGACGATCGTGGCCTACTTCGCTATCGCCGCCATCGCGACCTTCCTGCTTCACGTGGCCGGATTTCCCGTTTACAGTCCCGTCGTCATCTGGCTGTTGTATGCCGTCGTAACTTGGGTCTCGATATTCTCCGGCGCCCCTTTCAGCCTGCAATACGCGCGCGAGTCGGCGCCACCGGAGCACTGGCAGAGCCCGGCATTTCTGCGCGCGAACTACATCATCAGCATCGTCTGGGGCTGGGGATTTCTGATCAACCTGGGATTAGTGACGATCGCACTCCTGCCGCGCTACAAATCATTCTGGCTTACCGTCGCCGCTCCGCTGATGGTCATGGGAGCTGCGACTGTTTTCACCTCGCGCTATACCAGGATCTCGCAGCAGCGCGTCCAGCAGGCAGCACACGAAAGCTAAGAACTCAGTCGGAACTGGTCCTTGAGTAGCGCCGGCCTCCGGCCGGCTGTCCTGGCGGCGTCCCCGCCGCCAGCTAACGTCACCCTGTCAAGGCACAGCTTCACAGGTTGCTGAAAAACTCTGGGTTCAGAATGTTTCGTAGCAGGGCGCGGCTTCAGCCGTGCCGATAAGTCGTTAACTTTTTGTCGAGCCGGCTTCAGCCGGCGACACCGAACTGGCGCGATGACTTTCTCAGCAGGCACTGCCGTGCTCTCCGCAGCCGACACCTCCGCGTTCCCTCAGCCGCTCTTTCGAGCCCTTTTCCCGCTTTAGTTTTCGCGCTATACATCACAGTCCTGCGGCGAAGAACCGCTATATAATGCGGCCACACTCAGCAGGAAAGAAGGCGGGTTTTATGATCTCCCCACTCACTCCTCTGGAATTTCTCGCCCGTAGCGCCAGCGCCTATCACGACTGCACCGCCGTGGTCGACCATCATGACCGCTACACCTATGCCGAAATGCAGGATCGCGTGCATTCCTTAGCCGCCGCTTTGCAGAACGCCGGCATCGCGCCCGGCGATCGCGTTGCCGTGCTCGCGCGCAACGGCGTGCTTCCTCTGGAAGCGCATTTCGCTGTCCCGTTAATCGGCGCCGTGCTGGTCATGCTGAATGTCCGCCTGAAAGCAGGCGAGCTGGCCACCATTCTGAATCACAGCGGCGCATCGATTCTGCTGGGCGACTCCGATCTCATCGCCCCGTTCGTAGCTGTGCGCGAAGCCATTCCACACGTAAAGCGCTTCGTCACCGATTACGCCGCTTTCGTCGCTGAGTGCAGCCGGCCGCCTGTTCCGCATCCGCCCGCCGAGGACGACGTCATCTCCATCAACTACACCAGCGGCACAACCGGCCTGCCCAAGGGCGTGATGTACACCCATCGCGGCGCATATCTCAACGCGATCGGCGAAATCATCGAGCACGGTCTCTCCTTCCGCTCCGTCTATCTCTGGACGCTGCCCATGTTCCATTGCAACGGCTGGTGCTACCCGTGGGCAGTCACCGCTGTCGGCGCGCGTCATATCTGCCTGCCTGAGGTCAACGCCGAGCGAGCGCTCAAGCTGATCGAGGAGGAGAGCGTGACCCATCTCTGCGGCGCTCCCATCGTCGTGCGCACGCTCACCGAGTACTGCGCCAAGCGCAAGGTTCGTCTTCCCGGACTGAAGATGATGATCGCAGCCGCGCCTCCGCCGCCGGCGGTCATTCGCGCAGCGGAAGAAATCGGAATCGAGCTGACGCATGTCTACGGCTTGACGGAAACCTACGGCCCGCATTCCGTCTGCGCCTGGCACACCGGCTGGGACATTCTGCCGGAGGACAAACGCGCGCAACTGAAAGCGCGCCAGGGCGTGCCCTACACCGTCTTCGGAACCGACATGCGCGTGGTCGACGAGAATATGCAGGACGTGCCCTACGACGGCAAGACGATTGGCGAAGTCGTGATGCGCGGCAACAACGTCATGCTCGGCTACTACAACGATCCGGCAGGCACCGAAACGGCTTTCGCCGGCGGCTGGTTTCACTCCGGCGATCTGGCCGTGATGCATCCCGACGGCTACATCGAATTGCGCGACCGCGCCAAGGACATCATCATCTCGGGAGGAGAGAATATTTCCACCATCGAGGTCGAACGCGTGTTGTACGATCATCCCGATGTGTTGGAGGCCGCAGTGGTCGGCCAGCCGGACGAGAAGTGGGGCGAGGTCCCGCACGCCTATGTTCTGCTGCGGGATGGTGCGAAGGTCAGCGAAAGCGGCTTGATCGAATTCTGCCGCGAGCAACTGGCCCACTTCAAATGTCCCAAGGCGGTACACTTTGGACCGCTGCCCAAGACCTCGACCGGGAAGGTCCGCAAGAGCGTGCTTCGCCAGCAGGCGCAAGCCATCGCACAAGGAGCTTGATGATGTCGGAAGCGCTGAACGCCGTCGCCAAATATCAGAGCATTCTGTTTGAGACGGAGGGGCCGATCGCCGTCCTGACGCTGAACCGGCCGCAGCGCCGCAATGCGCTTTCGCTCGAGTTGATGCGCGAGGTCATCGATTGCCTTGGCGAAATTGGCAAGGATCGCAGCCTGCGCGTCGTTTTGCTGAAAGCCGCGGGCAAGGTCTTTTCCTCCGGTCACGACTTGAGCGAGATGGTGGGACGCGACATCAACGAGTATCGCGAGGTCTTCGACGTCTGCACCGAGATGATGACGCGCGTGCAGTCGATTCCGCAGCCGGTGATCGCCGAAGTGCAAGGCGTAGCGACTGCCGCGGGATGTCAGCTGGTAGCGACCTGCGATCTCGCGGTTGCCTCCGAACAGGCCGCGTTCGCGACGCCGGGAGTGAAGATCGGGCTCTTCTGTACCACGCCGATGGTGGCCCTCAGTCGCGCGGTCGGTCGCAAGCGCGCGTTGCAGATGCTGCTTACCGGAGAGATGGTCGATGCCGTCACCGCAGCTGAGTGGGGACTGGTCAACCTGGTCGTGCCCGCCGCTGAACTCGAAGAGCAGAGCCGCAAGCTCGCTGCACGAATTGCCGAAGCCAGCTCACTCACCGTTGCGCTGGGCAAGCAGGCCTTCTACACGCAGATCGATCTCGATCAGCCGAAAGCTTATGCCTACGCGAAAGAAGTAATGAGCATGAACGCTCTCGCTGCCGACGCCCAGGAAGGTATCTCGGCCTTCCTGCAAAAACGCCCCGCCTCCTGGACCGGCAAGTAGTCACGTAGCGCCGGCCTCCGGCCGGCTGTCCTGGCGGCATCCCGCCGCCAGCTTCCCTTACGAAAACCTGCTGAACTTCTCAATTCCCGTCCCTCGCCCTTGCTCCCTTGTAGAACCTACGCAAAACGCACTATCCTGTTGTGATCCGTTGCGCGCCTGACCGCGTCCGGCAAGGAGTGTGTGTATGTCCCGGTCTTCGTCGTTCCAGGCTGTCTGCATCTCTGCTTTCGCATCCGTTGTGTTGCTCGCGTCTGCCGCCTTCGCGCAGAACTACGTAGCTCCCAGCACGCCGGTAGTCGGCTCGCCCAACACCGTGACTGCCAACGCGCCCGTGCCACGGCCTTCCACAACACCCTGCACGGTGACGTTGTTCTCGAATTTCGACTTCGACGATTTCAATCCGCGCCCGTTCAACTACACCCCGCCCTCGGGTTGTCCCGGACCCTGGGCTGCTGTCGTGTTTGAAGCCGACTGGTCGGTCGATGCCGGCGTGCAATACGATCGAACCACCAACATCTGGCTGGGCGGCAACGTGATCTTCTTCGGTACCACCGCCGAGCCGTCAGGCAACTTTGTCCGCCAGTGGCACACCGAGAGCAATCTCACCGAGATCAGCCCGCTGTTCACCATTCCGCAGCAGGGCACCGCGATCCTCTTCAACCTGGTCAACGACCAGTACACCAGCCACTATCACGGCAGCGCCTATCTGCAGTTCTATCCGCTGGCGCAGGGTCAGAATCCCCCGCCCGCGGCCAACATGGTTCTGCCGCTCTCGGCCGGGTCTACGGGAGGAACGGTCACGCTGAACTCGCCTAGCGATCAACTGGCCGGAACCTTTACGTTCCCGACCAATGTCGAGAACGCCTATCTGGACGTCTGGGCCCAGAGCCAGTCGGATGACGAATTCTGGTACGTCTGCGCGCCCAACAATCTGGCTGGCGAGCTCGAAACCTGCGGATCCACCGGCTTCCGCGAGGCTGAGGTCAGCATCGACGGAACACCCGCCGGCGTCGCGCCGGTTTATCCCTGGATCTTCACCGGCGGCATCGATCCATTCCTGTGGCAGCCGATCCCCGGCGTTCACACCCTCAACTTCGAGCCCTATCGCGTCGACCTCACGCCCTTCGCTTCGCTCTTGAGCAACGGCGCGCAGCACACGGTTGCGGTCAGCGTCTACAACGCCGACCAGTATTTTTCCGCGACCGCAAATCTGCTTGTGTATCAGGACTCGGGATCGACGCAGCTGACCGGTGGAGTCACGACCAATACCATCACGGCGCCCGATCCGACGATCAATCAGAACATCGTCAACAATGGCACGTATGCGGCTGGACCGCTCGCCATCAATTCCACCCGCGGCTTCACCACCGAAGGCTACGTCAACACCTCGCATGGCACGGTGGATACCAAGGTCGTGCAAAGCATCGATTTCAATAATGGTCAGGGCTATTACGTGCTGCAGGACGGATCGGTCGATAACCAGTTTGTCGGACTGATCGACAACATCTCTTCCGTCACCACAACCACCGCCGGCAGCAATGTCACGACCAACAACACTCAGTACTCGTGGCCGCTCGGACTGCGCTATGCCTACACCGCCAATCCCGATGGATCGTGGGTGCAGTCTACGCAAATTCATCAGAGCTATAGCAAGAACGTTCTGGTGGAGTTGAACGGCTCTCCTACCTACTCCGAGAGCTTTAGCGACGCGGTTTCGCCTACGGACACGCTGAGTGTGGACGCATCCGGCAATTACACCCTCAGCAACCAGACGAATTCGGAGACCTATCAGTACTCCAATTCCAATGGCGCTTGCTGGAACCAGACGCTGACGGCCTCGGCCGGGGACATTACGTCCGTGAATGGCGGCAGCTGCACCAAGGGACGGAAGACGAACTAAGTTTTCTGCGGCCCAGACAAGCACTTCAAAGCCGGCCTTCTAGGCCGGCTTTACTTTTCCCAGTGCTGCGACGCGAATTGCTTGGGATCGAAGATCGCCGGATCCAGCTTGATATTCACTTGAATGTCCGAATACTCTTCGCTGAAAACTTCTTTGCCGTCGACGTACATTTCGACTCCCGCCGCAACCCATCCTGGCGACGTCTTGCGATAATCCACAAATCGCGTGTCGGCGGTCTTGGTGGCATCGTGCCGGTCGGGTTCAATCATCCGCACAAACAACAACCGCTTCTTCTCGATCCAGAACTGCTTCGATTTCAAATCGCCCTTGTCTGCCCCGACCACATAGACCGGCTCGCCCTGCCACGTGTCCTCGTGCAGCTTGCTCAGATCGAAGCCCTGACCCTTCACCTCATCGATGGTCGTCGGCGCCGGCTG
Organism: uncultured Acidobacteriaceae bacterium; assembly: GCA_963805985.1. GTDB lineage: Bacteria > Acidobacteriota > Terriglobia > Terriglobales > Acidobacteriaceae > Bog-257. The sequence continues at coordinate 856,742 of CAWDWG010000001.1, forward strand.
GCAGTAGACGTCGAAGCCCAGCACCAGCAGCATGTGGACGAACGGCCGCGTCCCCGCAATCGCGCCGTTCTTTAACGATGTCACCGTGTTGTCGGCAAAGATGATGCCGTTATTGTCGCTGAGCTGCCCGACGTCGATGCGCAGCTTTCCCGGGCATCCCAGCGCTTCGTGCCACGTCTCGCTCGAGGTCGTGCCGTCGGGCTTGTGGGTGATGCTCTTCTGCGTGAAGGTCAGCGTCTGGTACCAGTTGTTCTGGTAGCGATCATGCATGGCACGAATCAGCGCCTCGCCAGTTGTAATCTGTTGCGCGCTGGCCTGCGCGACCAGAGCAATACTGCCAATTATGATTATCGCGAGGCGGATGCGCCAATTCAAAGAATTTGTCATAACGATCCTCAGAAAAGATTTCAGATAGGGACCGGTGGAAGCGCCGGACTTTAGTCCGGCGAACACCGGCGGTTATAAGTTGCGGCTTCAGCCGCGGCCGGGGCTAAAGCCCTCACCAACGATCTCTTTCCGGTCCGGCTAAAGCCGGACCCTTCCACCGCTCACGGTATGGAAAACAGCTTCCACCCGTCAGCGTCCAGATTGAATACGAAATCGATCAGGTTCTGGTTCGGACAGCCGTCGTTCTTGATCCTCGCGACCAGAACCGCCTGCGGCACGTCGTTGCGCGTAATTTCCGAAGCCGCGGTATGAACGTCCTTCGAATGCGTCAACAGTTCACGATACGAGCAGCTGCGCGCGCTGTTTCCGAGATTGATGGGCGCCTGAATGCATGACGAATCGAAGAGCTTGCAATACAGGCCGCGGTGGGCGAGAAACTCCTGCTCGACCTGGTCCTGCGTGACATGCTGCATTTCCGGTCCGACATTCACACCTTTTGCAATATAGGACAAAACCTTCTGCGTATCACCGGCGCGGATTGCATCGAAAAACTGCCGCTGCAAGGCCGCGGGCGTTACCTTCGTCTCTGCTTTGGACTTCGTCGAGGACGACTGCGCCATGACGCGCCCGGCGCACATGAAACCAAGGGCGGCCATCAGCCAGCAGCATAGCGAACGACGACCAGCCTTCATCCCCGCTTGCCCGCCTTGGCCGATTTTCGCTTGCCGGTGAGCTTCTTCGCAGCCTTCTTCCCCGCAGCTTTCTTCTTACTCGTCGGAGCCGCTTTCACGCCGCTTTGCAACTCTTGCTGCCGCCGCTTCGGTAATCGCTCGAAGACCATCCGGTAAGACTCGGCGAGCAGTTCGCGCAGCTCGGAATCCGGCAGCGTGTTGAGCTGCTCCAGCGCGACCCACTGCGCTCGCGCCAAATACGGAGCGGGACTGACTACCGGACCGCTCGCACAACTCGCCGAAATTCTCGCCGCTGGCTTTGAACGACATCCGTACTGGCACGGGCTCAAGCCGCACGACGAGAAACATTTTGCCGTCGACCTTGAACACAAGGTCGTAGCCCCATTGCACGTTCTCGGTGACATACGGGAACCGGAGGCAGTAGCGGCGGATCGCGTCAATGTCCATCGTTGCTGTCCTTCGGCACAGGATCCTCCGGCCACTCGCGCGTCATCACGACCTTGGTATACGCCAGCCGGAAGCCGCGGCGCTCCATATTGCGCTGCGAACCGCCGCCGGGCATCGTGCTCACCACAGCATACTCGCAAGCCGCCAGGGCCGCCTCCTGCAGCCGCCACGCGATAAGCGCGGTCTGCACTCCACGACAGCGGTATTCCGGCAAGGTAGCAGTGCCAAACAACGACGCGATGCGAGCCTCCGGAATGATGCGGCCGCCGCACCCGCCCACAACTTTATCTTCGATGCGCGCCAGGAACGCCAGCGCTCCCGGCAGCGCGGCGAATCCGCCAAAGATCTCCTCCGGCACAGTAACGTCCTGAGAGAAGCCTTTTGCGATCGCCTGCATCCACGGCCGCACGGTTTCCGGCGTAACGCGCTCGATCACGATGCCGTCTGGTGGAGTGTACGGTTGCGGTGACGAGATTCTGCGAATCAGTACTGAATTGAACTCGGCGATGCGATACCCGCGTTCGCCCAGCAGGTTGCGCAACGATTCGTCCGCCAACGGTGAGACCACCACGGTCGACGCTACGCCGCGGCTGCGGAAGAAATCCTCGACCCGATCCATGTCGTCGGCGGTCACGGCGCCGTAGAGGCCCATGCCGACGATTTGATTTGCGGGATACTTCACGCCGCCGAAGAAGGCATTCCCGCCGGCGATGTTCTCGGCTGCATTGGGCTCGTCAGGCGCGTAGCGGCGGATCGCCTCGACGCAATCGGGCAAAATCATCTCCGCCATCTCCAGGCGGCGGGCGAACTCCAGGTCAACGAAATCAGCAAGCTGCACAGCTGTAGCTGTAACTTCAGACATTTCCAATCTCCTATGCGGATGAACAGAGGAAGGCTAGCGCCGCAAAAGGGGGGCGGGTTCGTTGCGGCGATAGGCTTAGTTAGCGGACGGCAATGGTCACAGGCAGCTCGTCTAGCAGTCTAGCGCATGATTTCCGGCAAGGGAAGTGAGTAGCGCCGGCCTCCGGCCGGCTGTCCTGGCGGCGTCCCCGCCGCCAGCTTCGCCGCGAAGGCCGGATCGACACTAGTCATCCGAGGCAAGCCATTGTGCTAACGTTTTGCCATGATGCCTGCAGAACCCAAGCTCTCGTTGCAAGGCCAGGTCGCCCTCATCACCGGAGGCTCGAAGGGAATCGGCGCGGCTGCGGTGCAGCTCTTCGTACGCGCGGGCGCTCGCGTGGTCTTTAACTACCATCGCGCCAAAGATGAAGCCGACCAGATCGCGCAGGCCTGTGGTCGCGATCTCTGCCATCCAGTTCAGGCTGATCTGAGCGGCACCGCCGGTGCGGAGTCGCTGGTGCGATCAGCGGTGGAGCGCTTCGGATCGCTCGACGCGCTGGTGGTGAACCACGGCATCTGGCCGCCGGAAGATGCGGGCATCGACACCATGAGCGACGAGCAATGGCACAACACCATCGCCGTCAATCTCGACAGCGCCTTCGCGCTGACCAAACACGCGGTCGCGCAGATGAAGCGGCAGGCGCGCGGTGGCAGCGTGGTGTTGATCAGCTCAACCGCCGGGCAGCGCGGCGAAGCTGGACACTGCGATTACGCTGCGACCAAGGGCGCGATCATCAGCATGACCAAAGGACTGTCGACCGAGCTCGCGCCGTTTGGCATTCGCGTCAACAGCGTTGCTCCCGGATGGGTCGACACGCCGATGACCACCAGCACGCTGGCCGATCCGCAGCGCCGGCAGCAGGTTCACTCCACTATTCCGCTGCGCCGCGTCGGCACGCCAGAAGAGATTGCCGCTCCCATCCTGTTTCTCTGCACATCACACGCGGCGTTTATCACCGGCGAGGTGCTGAACGTGAACGGCGGTGCCGTGCTAGTGGGCTAGAGTCAGCCGCCGCGCGGAACGATCCACGTCAGCAGGCAGCAGACACATCTTCTTTGCCGTTTTGCGATATGCTCTCTGCATCTGATTGTGGGGAGGAGATCGTGAAATACATTGCCGCTACTACCGTGATGCTGCTGGCTGTCACGCCGTTCTTGATGGGACAGGCCAAGGAATCATCCGCTGCCACCGCCAACCCCATTGTCACCACCGTTCGCCAGATGGAAGGCCGCTACGCCAAGAACCTGACCGGCGCTGCCGACACCATGCCCGCTGCGAAATACAACTACCGCCCGACGCCGGAGCAGATTACCTTCGCGCACCTGATCATGCATAGTGCCGAGGCCAATAACGCGTTGTGCGCTGCAGCGGCCGGCGAGAAAGCGCCCGATGTAAAGATCAGCGAAGATGACTCCAAAGACATGCTCAGCAAGGCGCTGAAGGATTCGTTCGCCTATTGCGAGCAGGCGCTGGCCAAAGCCGACGACAGCACGCTGGGCCAGACGGTCACGATATTTGAAGGTCAGACGGGAACGCGAGGATCGGCATTGGTGCGACTGGTGGCCGGATGGGCCGATCATTACTCTGCGGCAGCCATGTATCTGAGGCTGAATAACCTGCTGCCACCCAGCGCGCAGAAACACTAATCATTCCGCCTTCACTACGATCAACTCGAAGCTGCCGGGAATCATGGCCGGTCGCTGTCCGGGAGGCACGGGCTTATCTTCACGCTGCGCCGTCACCAGGTAGGCGATGTCGTTCTTCGTGTCCAGCGCCATGGTTCGTGCGCCCTTTGCCGTTGGCAGATTCTGCTTCACGGTGTACTTGTCCGGTGTGTCTTCGTGAATGATGGTGAGAACGCCTTCGCCGCAGGACATAAAAATCTCCTGCGTCCGAGGATTGAAGCGGCCGGCATCGACGCCTTCGCCGATGGGGACGGTCGTGACCACCTTGCCTGAGTCCGAATCAACCACCGCCATCATCTTGTTGCCGCAGCCCGCGAACAGGCGATGATGCTCGACATCAAACGCCAGCGCGCTGGGCTCCTCGCAGGGTGCGATCGGCCACGTGTTGAGCACCGACAGCTTGCTGACGTCGATTTCTGAAATCTGGCCCTTATCTTCGATGTTGACGTACACCTTGCCCTTGCCGTCGCTGGCGGGAAACTCGGGCTTACCGCCCAGCGCAATCGTTCCCACCACTTTGCCGCTGGTGGCGTCGACCGCACTCGAATCCTGGCTGCGCGCATTGAAAGTAAAGACACGTTTGGAGAACGGGTCGAACAGAATCGCATCCGGCCGGTCGCCTACCTTCACGCTGTCCAGCTTGCCGAGGGTCTTCAGATCGAAGACAGTAACCGTGTTGTTGCCCCCATTGCTGACGAAGCCGCGATTGAGTTCGGGTGCGAGCGCAACACCGTGAATCGCAGCCAGGTCGGGGATGTCGCCGGTCGACCTTCAGACTTTTGGTGTCGACAACCATGACGTGGCTGCCACGCGTGATAAACAGCCGCTGGCCGTCCTCGTCGTACGTGAGGTAGTCCCAGAAGCCTTCACCGCCGAGCTTGATGCGGTTGGTGACTTTGAATTCCTTTTGCGCGAAAGCGGGGACGGCCGCGAAAACAGCGGTCGCGAGAAGAACGGCAACAATGCGTTTCATGACTTGTCCTTACACGGCAGACAGCGGGTGCGCCGCCGGGAAGTCTTATTAGATAAGCCGGACGCTGCACAAATCAAGTCGGTTCCCACGATTCGCCTGAACCCAGGCGGGCCTTAACACGCTTGGTGAGCCTATTCGGCAACTGCCTGAGGGCGGGTTTTCCGCCAGCAGGAGAGCTCCGGAAGCAGTAAAATAATGGAAGACGAACCCAAGATAGCAGGTGAGCCCGGCGTGGGTGCAGGTCGCCTGGTCAGGAATTTCATGAAGAGACCCTCCTCTCTCGTTCTATTAGCTGCAATGTTCACCGGCACTCCGTTATTGTTCGCCCAGACGCAGGCCGCCGCCGCGCCGCAGGCCGCGAGCGCGTCGGAAGATACCGTTGTCGAAGAGATCGTCGCGCGCGTCAACAACAACATCATCACCCGGGCTGATTTGCGCAAAGCGCGCGAACAGCTTTATAGCGAGGCGCAACAGCAGCAGGATAAATCGGCCGCCGAACAACAGGCCCGCGAGCATGAGAAGGATCTGCTGCGCGATCTCATCGATCAGCAACTGCTGTTGCAGAAGGCGCAGGATCTCGGCCTCAGCGCCGACACCGAACTGGTGAAGCGCCTGGACGATTTGCGTAAGCAGATGCACGCCGAGTCGATGGAAGATCTGGAGAAGGCGGCGCAGGCGCAGGGAATCTCCTTCGAAGATTTCAAACAGAATTTGAAGAACAACCTCCTGACCCAGCGCGTGATCGGTCAGGAAGTCGGCGGACACATCACGGTTACGAATCAAGAGATCCAGCAATACTACGATCAGCACAAGGCCGAGATGGAACGGCCGGAGCAGGTCCGCCTCAGCGAGATTCTGATTTCGACGCAGAAGTCCGACGCGGTGACGACGGGCAAGGGCGAGGCGCTGCCGGCGACGCCCAGCGCGGATGCCGTGGCGCAGGCGCAAGCCAAGGCCGACCAGGTTTACGAGATGCTGCAGAAGGGGGGCAACTTCGATGATCTGGCCAAGAAATACTCCAACGGCCCGACTTCGACCCTCGGCGGCGATCTGGAATACTTCAAGCGAGGCACGTTGTCAAAGGATTTGGAGTCGCAGGTCTTCGAGCTTCAGGCCGGGCAGTATACGAAACCCGTTCGCACCAATCAGGGATTCGTGATTCTGAAGGTGACCGAGCATCAAACCGCCGGCGTGCCGCCGCTCAAGGATGTTGAGACGCAGATCCAGGAGCAGCTTTACGTGACTAAAATGCAGCCCGCGCTGCGCGACTATCTGACCAAGCTGCGCGAACAGGCTTACATCGACATCAAGGCGGGATATCTGGATACCGGCGCCAGCCCTAACGAGACCAAGCCGATCTATACCACTGCGGCCAGCGCGGACACCAGTGACAACAAGGTAAAGAAGAAAAAGAAGTTGGGGATCTTCTAGCTGTTTGACCGGATTCCGCCTTGCTAAGGCGCCGGGTCGCTACTGACGCCCTGCACTGGTATTCACGGTCACGATCTTCATTACTCCGCTTGCCTGCTCGCGGTACCAAACTTCGCCATCGCCAATCATCGTCCCTTGATAGTTGCCGAAGAGACATTTGGCCGTCTGCTGCGCGATTGCCTGCCGAACATGCGCATCGAAGATGCTGTCGTACTGACTGAGGAACTGCGTTTCTGTCCGGACCCGCGCTTTGCTTGAGCTGTGAATCACCAGCAGGGGATAGGAGATCATCCCGGCGACTTGCGCTTTGTTGTCCTTGCTGACGGCGGCCTGCAATTCGGCAAGGAATGTCCGCGATTTCCGGGCAATTTCTTCGCCCTGAAGATCGACGGTGCTTCCCGGACAATCCTGCTTCGCGGGCGCCGTCTGAGCGCGCAGCGCGACATTAGCGCACAAAAGAAGCAGGCCGGCAAAGCCAACCATGCGCCACTGGCGAAAACCCTTGATCATTTTCAAACCGCCTTCAGCAACATGCAGGTCACATCATCATGCTGCGGCGCGTTACCCACAAATCGGTCAACGTCGATCATGATGCTATTCAACATCTCCTGCGGCGTAAGCGCCACGCCCGAGTGCAGCATGGCAATCAATCGCTCCTCGCCGTACTCGTGCTGCGCGCTGTTTTCGGCTTCGATCACTCCGTCGGTGAAGATCACCAGCCAATCCCCGGTGGCGAGCGTCGCGCTGCTTGACTCGTAGACTGCATCTGCCAGGATGCCGAGCGGTACGCCGCCCGCTTGCAAGCGCTCAAGCGTGCCCGACTGCCGTCGCAGAATGGGACTGTTGTGCCCCGCATTCACGTAGGTCAACTGCCGGGTCGGAGGATCATAATCCGCGATGAAGGTGGTGGTGAAGCGGCGTCCATTCTGGCTGTTGGTGCAGGCATAGCGATTCATCCGGCTGACCAGTTCCGTCAGGGCCACGGGAGCCGCCGACAACGTCTTCAAACTCGCCTGGAAGGTCGCCATCAGCATGGCTGCGGGCACGCTTTTGCCGGCAACGTCGGCGATGGCAATCAGGAAAGTCTCAGCTTGATCGCCGGTGGTGGGACGCGCGAAGACGTCGTAGTAGTCGCCGGCCACCGTGTTGGCCGGACGCGTGACGAATGCGATCTGCAGACCCTGAATCGCCGGAGGTACTGACGGCAGCAGCCACGCCTGGATGTCCTTGGCGATCTGCAGGTCGCGCTTCATGACCACGCGGTCGCCCACCTCCAGGATCAGCAAGGCAAACATCAGCAGTCCGCCGTAGAAGTGAAAGTCCATGGCAAAGGCCTTGATCTCGCCGGAACTGGTTTGCCATGTCCACTCGCCGCCGGGAATGATCACTAAGACCAGCGCGATCAGCAGCAGCACCCGCCGCGCCGGTGTCAGCTTCTCCAGGATCGCCCAGAAGAACTGGCCAACCACGTTGAAGAAATGCTTCCCACGGGTTACGCCCTCCACGCGGGTCGAATCTACTTCCTTCGAGTACAGCTGATAGCTGGAGCGCGCATCGACACGAAACTGCGACCACATGTCGCTGATCTCGCGCCCTTCGGTCACCCGCTGCCAGAAGCGGTCAAGCCGTTTCATGAGGCTGTCGACTTGCGTATCGAGACTCGCTCTTGCGCCCGGAACCGCCCGCGGGTTGGAATTGGTCCGCCACGTGAGTTGAGAAGGATTATAGAAGGCCGCTGGGATCGCTGGGGTTGATCCTCGTCGAAGAAGGCTTATTGCATCAGCAAGCGCGCGACGCTGCGCTCAGGACGATAGCTCATGAATCCGCGGGAACGATGAGTGCACAAGAGTGCTTTGCTTCAGGATGCGAGCTTACTACTGCTGATATGCGCTTCTTTATCGCGAAGTCCTGGCTTTACTGCACGCGCTCGCTTCTGACCTGCTCATCCAGGAACGCGACCGACTGCACGCCGGAAACCTCAAACCGCTTGCGGCAGCGCGGATTCTTGCAGGCCACCAGGTCGTCTCGCCGGACCATATACGAGCGAGCCTTGGCAAACTTGGCGCGATCGCGCTCATCGGCGCGCGGCGGCAACTGGCGGCGCTTGGTGCGAACGAACCAGCCTAGTTCGTACTCCCCTGACTGGTGGCAATGAGGACAATTCAAGGTAGATTTTCTTGTCTCTTGCCGCTCATCATAGAAATCGCGCTCTTCCATCGATGCCTCCGACGGCACACCGCAGCCAGTACCCAACCTTGCTTCATTAGAACATAATTGCGCCTCCAAGTTGAGGCGCGGAATCAGCTCTTCAGCTTCAAGTCCACCAACTGCATATCCGGAGCTACCTGGTTCCAATCGGCGGAGATGTGCTCCAGTGTCATGCGTACCACCTTGCTCTGACCGGGTCCAATCGGCGCGCGGCCCAGATCCACCAGGTCGGGATAGCCTCCCATCTGATTTTCCACCAGCACGTGCAGCGGGATCGTCCCCGTCTGTACCACCTCGTCGAGCGTGTTCTTGAAAACCAGCTTCATGCTGGCGCCGGTCAGTGCCTGGTCGCCGGTGTTCGTCAGCGTGACGTCGAGATAGGTAACCGTCCCCCCGACATAGTTTTCCGCCGCACTGAGCTTGGGATTAGAGATCTGCAACTTAGCGGCATAGGGATTGACCTGCGTGGCGTTGCCGCTGGAGTGGCGGGTGAGGACGACGAGCATGCCGACCACTACGACCACGGCAATCAGACCAATGACAAAGGGAGTCCAAGTGCGCTCTTGCGTCGCTTCCTTCGAAGGTACAAACAGGTCGGCCATGACTGAGACGATTTTACTCCGCCCCAGACCTTGAGATCGCAAGGCGAACGGCTCGTGGCTCGCGAACCCGGCGTGTCCGGTAATGGTCCATCCTGGACGATTCATGCATTTTTTACGCGCAGGAAGCGGCTCTGACGACGCTATAATAGAGACATGGCGCGTGGTTGGGAGAGTAAGTCTGTAACAGCTCAAATGGAAGAAGCCGACTCTGAACCCTCAAATTCCGAAGGGTTGTCGGCAGCGGAACGGCAAACTACCCTCAAGAAGAATGACCTGCAGCTTTCGCGCAAGCGAGTTCTGCAGCAGCTGGAGACCAGCAGCAATGAACGATATTCGGAATTGCTGCGGCGTACTCTAGCCGATCTGGATGCGCAGATTGCCGCGCTAAGCTAGGCTGGCGATCACTTCCCTGCCGTTTTTTCGCAAGGAGCTTTGTGCCTTCTCGCCGGCGCCGTGGTATGGCGGTCCGGCCCCATCACAGCAACCTGTGATTGCAATCACGGAATGGGCGGTTATCAGCAACGCAGAATGCACTTAGAGGTGCAGCATGCCGGTGCTAATAATTGCTGTCGTTTTCTTCGCAATCTTTCTGGTGATGGGTGTGATGGCCATTACCGCGGTGGTAGCCGAGCATCGCGGTCACTTGTTCAGCGGCAAGTGGAGCGACGAACCGAAACCCAGCAAGCAGTGATGCCGAGCCGCGAGCCGCAAGCTACTTCACACCGCTTCCAGCGCTCGCGCCAGACAATCCTCGCAAAAGCCGCTGTCTTTGATGTCGATCCATTCCACCGCATGCGAAGGCGCCATGGCGCATTGATAGTCATGGCAATGGGTGAGACCTAATGTGTGTCCCAGCTCGTGTACTGATTCGATGAGCAACCGGTTCGCAAGGACATCTCTGTCCTGCGGAAGCCCGTAGAACTCCTGCTGCAAACGATGATAGGAAACGACCGCCGAAGCTCCACCCAGCTGAGCCTCGCCAAATACAAACGTGAGAATTGGGATGTAGAGATCGAGTTGCGTGATCCCGAGCAGCCGCCATGTGCTGCCGCCGATGTAGCGCTGCATGCTGGCAAGAATCTCGGAAGAGTGATACTGCTGACGTTCAGCGTGCAGCGCAAAGGAAGGATCGAGCGCCGGCGATAGAATCTCCGTCCGCATCCGAAACTTCTCGTACAGAGCCTGCCCGAGCCACTCCAGCAGCTGCGCGTCGACAGAGCCAATCGGAAGTAGGCGGAGATACTTCATGGCAGCTAGCTGCTTGTTACCAGTTGCTCTTTTCTATTCCACCCATACTTCTTCAGCTTGTGATGCAGGGTCACGCGGTCGATCCCCAAAACCTCTGCTGTCCGCGTCTGGTTGCCGCTGCATTCGTCCAGCACGCGCAGAATGTGCGCTCGCTCCACATCTTCCAGGCTGCGAACATCGCCCACGCCCAGCCCCACGCCGTTCTTTGCTTTCAGCGTGAAGTCCTGCTCGTGCAGTTCGGGCTCCTGCGCTACCACCATCGCGCGTTCGACGGCGTTTTCCAGTTCGCGCACATTGCCTGGCCAGTTGTACTGCTGCAATCCGTTCATCGCGGCCGGCGAGACGCGCGTGATCCTCTTGCCCATTTCGTTGGAAAACTTGCGAACGAAGTGATCCACCAGCAACGGAATATCTTCGCGGCGTTCGCGCAGCGGCGGTATCTCGATGTGGAAGACATTTAATCGGTAATAAAGGTCAGGACGAAATTTCCCTTCCTCGATCAGCTGCTCTAGGTTCTTATTGGTCGCAGCGACGATGCGGAAATCGACTTTGATGGTCTGATTACCGCCTACGCGTACGATCTCGCGCTCCTGCAAAACGCGCAGCAGATCGGTCTGCGTCTTGAGGCTGATGTCGCCGATCTCGTCGAGAAACACCGTCCCGCCTTCGGCGATTTCGAATTTGCCCTTCTTGCGATATTGCGCGCCGGTGAAGGCGCCCTTCTCGTGCCCGAAGAGCTCGCTCTCCAGCAGCGTCTCGGTCAGGGCGCCGCAGTGAATAACGACCAGCGGATGGAAGCGTCGCGGGCTGCCGGCATGAACGGCCCGCGCGACCAGCTCCTTGCCCGTCCCGCTCTCGCCGGTGACCAGCACAGTGGCATCGGTGGGGGCGACCGTCTCGATCGCATCGAAGACGTGCTTCATCGCCGCGCCCTGTCCGACGATCTCGGATGGCCGGGCAATTTCTGCGACCGTCTCCTTGAGGCGCACGTTCTCCTGCTGTGTGCGCCGATGCGAGATCGCCTTCGCGATCAGGTGCGCGATCTCGTCGGGATCGAGGGGCTTGTTGACATAATCGTAGGCGCCGTTTTTCAGAGCAGCCACGGCCGTCTCGACCGACGCATAGCCGGTCATGATGATCACCAGCATGTCGGGGTGGATCTCGTGCAGCCGCCGCTGCAGTTCGATGCCGTCGGTGCCGCGCATTTTGATGTCCACCAGCGCGAGGTCGAAGGTCTGCTCCGCCACGCGCGTCAGCGCCTCGTTTGCGTTCTCGGCAGTCGCGACTTCGTAGCCTTCCTCAGCGAACCATTTGGCCAGCGAATCCCGCACGCTGAGCTCGTCGTCAACAATTAACAATTTTCCTTGCGTCATAATTGTTTACCTCGACTTCCCTACACCACGCCGGGAGTGTTCCCGCTTACCGGTGGAAGCGCCGGCCTTTAGGCCGGCGAACAGCGCTCCATCTCTGTTTCATGTGGCTTTAGCCACGGCGGAGTTGGATCAAGCTTCACACTGGCAGATGTCGAACCATAGGGGTAATCGCTCGCCCTTTCCACCAGATGGGCTCGCACCGGATTGTCGCGGATATAAAGTGCGTGCCGTTCGAAATCCTCGGCGCCCTTCACGCGGTGCTCGGTAAAGCCTTCCTGCCAGATTTCCAGGTTCAAGCTAAGTTCTCGTTTCGCTCGAAACGAGAAGCCGCCCTTGATCAATTGCACGGCTTTCTCCAGTGAAATTTCATTCGCAGGCGTAATGAGCAGGTGGAAGTGATCGGGCATAAGTACGAGTTCGTGGAGTTGAAAACGACCCTGATCGCGATATCTCAGGAGCGTCTCCAGGAACAACCGTGCCAGGGCTTCGCTCTTGAACAAAGAACGTCTTTGCCAGGTCACGGTCGTGACGAAGAACGTGCGGATCTGTTGTGGAGCGAGTCGCATGATTTCAAGCCCCCGGGCTAAAGCCCTATACTCTTCCTCTCTAATATCGCCGGGCTAAAGCCCAGCGCTTCCACCGCTTCAGACCGAGGCCTTTTCGCTCACGCGTCCGTTATCCTCGCGAATCGCCGGCCTCTGGCTGTCTATCGGCAGCGCGATCTTGAATGTCGTTCCTTCGCCCACGACAGATTTCATGTCGATATGCCCGCCGTGGCGCTCCACAATGTTCTGGCTGATTGCCAGTCCCAGACCCGAGCCACCCGACTCCTTGGTCGTATAGAACGGCTCGAAGATGTGGGCGAGATGTTCTTCCGGAATTCCGATGCCGTCGTCGCGGATGACGAGTTCCATAGCAAATCCTGCGATCACACGCGTGCTGATCCACAGGTTCCCACCCTGCGGCATCGCATCAATCGCATTGATCACCATCGCCAGCACCACTTGTTCAATCTGTGCCGGATCGCAGTGTGCCGCCGGCAGCTCCTGTTCGAGATTGAGGTTCACTTGAATGCCGCTCATCTCCAGCTTGTGCTGCACCAGGCGCAGGCAGCGGTCGATGACCTGGTTCAGATCGCACCACGCCAGGTTCATAGGCGAGACGCGCGAGAAGCTGAGCAGGTTCTTCACCAACTCGCCGCAGCGTTTGCTTTCGCTGGCGATCAGGTCCAGCGAGCCTTTCATCTCCTCCTGTTTTGGAGAAGCAGTGGTGTTCTTGTCGATCCAGCGCTTTACCAGCTTGGAATAGGTCAGAATTCCCGACAGCGGATTGTTGATCTCGTGCGCTACGACAGCAGCCATCTTGCCGATGGTCGCCATTTTTTCTACGTGAAGCATGCTCTGGTGAGCTTGCCTCAGCTCGTGCGTTTTTTCGTCCACTCGTTCTTCCAGAGTGTGCGCCCAGGCGGTGATTTCGGCCTGCGCCACCTGAAGCCGATTGCTCATGTCGTTGAACGACTGTGCCAGTTCGCCAACTTCATCCTGAGCTCGAACCGGAATCTGGTAGCCAAGATTGCCGGCCGCAATACGGTCAGTTCCAGAGCGGAGTTCGCGCAGCGGATTGCGGACCACGATCCACACGAAGAGCCCGCTTAGAAATACCACTGCGATCAAGGCCACAACCGTCGCGGCAGTCATTTCGCGCTTTTCATGCGCCAGACTCTGATCGACCTTGGCCAGAGAGATGTTCGTATCCAGCACACCCAGGATCTGCGTGCCTGCGGGATGGGCATGGCAGGCCGCATTGGAGCATGCCGGCTCGTTCTCGATGGGGGTGATCACGCCCAGCACGCGCTCGCCATCGGCACGATAGACACGGAAGCGATCGGAGCGATTCAGGAGCGCCAGTGGCTTCGATTTCTCATGGCAGCCATAACAGGCTTCGGCGCTCTTGTCGACGGTAGCACCCACCTCAGCCGGCGCGGTGGAGTAGCTGATCACGCCCTGCGGATTCATAATGCGGATCCGCACCATTCCCGGCTGATCGGCCATGTTCATCATCAACTCATAAAGGCCGATGCGATCGTTCTGCAGCATGTAGCGCGAAGCGCTGCGTCGCAACACTTCGCTCTGCCGCTCCGCGCTGAGCCGCGCGGTTTCTTCCAGATGTTGCCGCTGATCGCGAATGCTGAAGTATCCGAACAGCGAGAAGATGATGATTAGGACAATGAAGATTGAGAACATCAGCTTGGCGCTGACGCTGCGTCCCAACCGCTGAATCCAGCGAGAGGGCGTCGAAACGGGATTCCCCTGCTTGTCCGCAGTGAACATCCCGCTCGAATTGTCAGTCACCAGCATGGACAGGCACCGCTAGCTCGCTCATGGCCAACTCTGGCTCGGGAGCGGCTCCTTGTACGGACTCGCGCAGTGCTGGAAGGTGCGCCTGCTCTTCCGGCTGATGTTCCTGAGGGAAGATAGGCAAATATTTCGCTGCGAAGCCGAAGATGGCGAAGCCCAGCGCAACGAACATGGCCGTGATCACGACTTCGGTCCACTTCGGCGAGTAACGGCCGCCAACGGACGTCTCCACACCGGTGATCGCGACATTCAGACGATTGGTGACGAATCCCAGCAGGCACAACACCGCTGCCAGGTACAGGCCTTGTGCGCTCTCGCGAATCTTCGGCACCAGCAGCATGCCAAGCGGGATCAGCACGGAGAGAAAGATCTCCAGCAGGAAGAAGCGCTGCTCGTAGCTCGGCTTGAAGAGCAGGCCGAGAATGCCGCGGTGATAGAAGTCTTCGAACTTCAAGATTCCGTAGAGCGCCAGCACAACCACCAGGACGCGTCCCAGATCGCGCAGGATCGGAAGTTCCAGCTCACGGCCGAAATACTTCGAGCTCATCGACGATTCGAAGATCGTCATGGCCAGACCGACCGCGATCGCCGACAGGAAGAAGAAGACCGGCAGCAGCGGACTGTACCAGAACGGATGCAGCTTGTTGGGCATGATCAGATACAGCGTGCCCAGCGACGACTGGTGCAGCGTTGACAGCAGCACACCGAGAATGACGAACACCACCATCACGCTGCGGACGATTTTCAGCGCCCGATGTAGCTTGAAGTGCTCCAGCACGATGGGCGAGAACTCCAACGCCAGCACTGTGGTGTAGAGCATCACGCAGTACGCAACCTCGAACATCACCGAGTGCGGATTACGCATGATCAGCGGATGCCAGATGTTCCACGGCAGGCCGAGGTCATACATCAGCGCCGCAGACACCAACAGGTAGCCAAGGAACGCGGTCAGGATCGTCGGCCGGATGATGGAGTGGAAGCGCTTGATGTTGAAGATCTCGACCGCTGCGGTGAGCGTGAAGCCGCCGGCCGCCAGCATAACGCCGCACATCACGTCGAAACCGATCCACAGTCCCCAGGGGAACTGATCGGACAGGTTCGTCGACGCGCCCAATCCGCGGAAGAAGCGGATGAACGTGCAGTAGGCGCCGGCCACCATGATCACGAGGAACACGGCCTTCCAGAAGGTGAATCGCATGCGGGGAACTGTCATCGGACACCGCCTTTATCTTTTTCTGCTTCTTCCTGAGCTTCCGCCTTGGCCACGTCCTCGCGGCGATGGGTGATCCAGTAAATGCCGCCCAGCATGGTGCCGAATAGCGGAATGAAGTCGGGAATGCGCGACAGCACCTGGTAGGTGTACAGGGGAAGTGCGCGCTCGGTGAGATCGGTCTTGAAGCCGAAATTGTTGAAAGGGACCGACGACAGCAGCATCACCGATGTTCCGCCCACTTCGCTCTCGCCGAAGATGTGCTGCAGATAAGTGCCGGGATTGTCGTGGACGCGCTTCTTGGCTTCTTCCAGGAGCGCTTCGCGATCGCCAAAGATGGTTGCGCCGACTGGGCAAATCTCCGCGCAAGCCGTCTGCTTGCCGGCTGCCACGCGCTTGTTGCACATGATGCACTTGCGGACACCGGGAATCGCCTTCTCCCATTCATACTTGGGAACGCCGAAGGGGCAAGCTGCCATGCAATAACGGCAACCCATACACTTGCTCTTGTCGTAAGTCACCGGGCCCAAGGCGGTCTTCTGTAGCGCGCCCACCGGACAAACCGAAGCGCACGCAGGATCATCGCAGTTCATGCACAAGCGGCGCATGAACTTGTCGTCCTTGGTAACGATGGTGGTGAGTTTGTGGGCCGAGGTGTATTCCTGGGCCGCGATCTTGTCGTCGTATGGCAAGCCGTTTTCGGTGGCGCATGCCTGCTCGCACTGCCTGCATCCGATGCACTTGGTCGCATCGTAGAGGATTCCTTTGCTCATGAACTTTCTCCTGGGTCGGCCGGCGCTGGGGGAGAGCGCCGGTCAGGCCAGATCGTCCAGGCGGGGCCAGCCGAAACTCGGCAGGTAAATCGGCGCCGGGGCCCGATAGGACCCGCTTTGGAGCCAGCGGGAATCGGGTGCCTTTCGACAGCGCCGTCGGGCGATTCAATCGGTCGGAAACGCCACCCCAGATCGGTCATTTGCGGCCGGCCTGCAGCGGATCGAACCAGCGTGAAGACTACTTCAGGGTCTTCACGTAAGCAGCCAGCTTCGCAGCGTCGGCCGGGCTGACGCCACGGTTGGCGAAAGCGTGCGTGGCTTTCTTCTGCGGGCCACCATTCTCAATGTAATCAACTAGTTGAGCCTCAGTGGCATTCTGTACGGTCGGAGATGAGAACGCCACGGCTCCCATCTTCAGGCCAGCCGCAGTGCCTTTACCGTCCGCACCGTGGCAGCCGGCGCACTTCGCCTTGTAGACATCCTCTTGGGCCCAGGAAAGATTCGGTAGAGCCAGAAATAGCGCAAATGCAATTACCAGAACAGCAAGAATGACTTTCTTCATGATTTCTCCCATTACATCTATGAAAGCTGGATCAATGCCCATGCTCCCGTTGCTCTGGGCTGAGGCCGAACCTGCTGCATGTGCGACCCCCATGAGTACGCTTCCAGTGTCAGACATCGAGGTAAGGGAATCTGTGATAGCAGTCACTTTTGGGCGTGATGGATTTCGCAACAGGGGTGGTTGCGGCGCACGTCCTCGGTGCGGCGATTTGCCTCTCCCGGCTGAGAATTCTTGAATGATCGTTCAGGATTGCAACAGTGTTGGGAGCAGCAATTGGGAAGGCCGATGAGAGTTTCATCAGGGCACCGCAAACCAGTTGGTACCAGGGTCGATGTAACAACTCAGTGTGTAGCGCCGCTCTGGCGGCTGGATCGCAGTCCTCTGGCCTGTGTAAGGGATTGGCATGTATGCCCGCCCGACAGCCGGTCAGGATACCGCCGCTACGAATCGCGATTAATCGCCGCTGTGGGTAGGAGCCAGTGCAGGGGCGCGTGTCGGCTTGTTGCGAGTACGCGCGGGATCGAAGAAGTTGAGGAAGCCGCGGATCGCCCAATATCCCGCCGCAATACCAAGTACGAATGAACCGACGATGGTCAGCAGGAACAGGGCGGTCACAAGAAATGTCATCATAACTTGCTAATTACGTCCGATGCTCCAGGCTTACGCCCGGATGTTTCATCGGCCACTCCTTGCCTGTGTACTACTTTAGCGCGCATTGACGCCAATCGCTGTTGACAACTAAGATACGTGAGTAGAGCTGCAGTCTCACCCTTCCGAACATTCCAGAGCCGTTCATCGCCCGGAAACACGGGTTTGGCCCGCTCTCGCAGCGCGCCCCGGCGCCCTGGCTTTATAGTCGGTCGGCTGAGTCGGGAACAGACCTAATCAATGGGCATCAGCAATATCAGCGTTCGCGGGGCACGGCAGCACAACCTCAAGAACATTCACGTCGAGATTCCGCGCAACACGCTTACGGTAATCACCGGGCTTAGCGGCTCGGGCAAGTCGTCGCTCGCCTTTGACACCATCTATGCCGAGGGCCAGCGTCGCTACGTCGAGACGCTCTCGGCGTATGCGCGACAGTTCCTTGATCAGATGGAGCGGCCCGATGTCGACAGCATCGACGGGCTCAGCCCATCGATTGCCATCGAGCAAAAGACTACCAGCCGCAGCCCGCGTTCCACTGTGGGCACTATCACAGAGATCTATGACTACTTAAGGTTGCTTTATTCCTCCATTGGTGTGCCGCACTGTCCGCAATGTGGCAGGCAGATCTCGCGGCAGTCGGCCGACCAGATTGTGTTGCGGGTGATGGAGCTGAGGCCCGAGGAACGGGTCATGATCCTGGCCCCCATCGTGCGCGGCCGCAAAGGCGAGTTCAAGAAAGAGCTGGACAAACTGGCACAGCAGGGCTTCACGCGTGCGCGCATCGATGGCGAGCTGCGCAATATTGCCGATGAAGAGATCAAGCTCGACAAGCGCAAGAACCACACCATCGAACTGGTGGTCGATCGTCTGCTCGTCAAGCCGGGCATCGAGGGCAGGCTGGCCGCTTCGGTCGAGCGTGCGATGAAGGAGGCGAACGGGCTGGTGCAGGTTTCGGTGGTGGATGGCGAAGAGCGGCTGTACTCGTCGAAGCTGGCCTGTCCGGAGTGCGGCATCAACGTTCCCGTGCTGGAGCCGCGCTCGTTCTCGTTCAATAGCGTTTATGGCGCATGTCCCGAGTGCAACGGTCTGGGGAGCAAGTACGATTTCGACCCAGCGAAGGTCATTAACGACTGGTCAAAGCCGCTGTTGGATGGCGCACTGGGCCCGGGTTCGGCCTCACAGAATCTGATCCGCATCTTGCATCTTGCCGCGGAGGCCTATGGCATCGACTTGAAGACGCCGTTTGAGCAGTTGCCGCGCAAGACGCAGAACCTGATTCTCTACGGCCCCGATTCCGGCGAGAAGAAGCGCGGCGGATTCCTCGGCGTCTTTGCTTATCTGCGGCAGTCGATGGAAGACAGCTCGTCGGAGGGATATCGCGAGTGGCTGCTTGATCACATGTCGGCGACGACCTGCCCTGCCTGCCATGGCAAGCGTCTGCGGCCGGAGAGCCTGGCAGTAAAGGTTAACGGCATGTCCATCGCCGAGTTCACCGATCTGCCGGTGTCGCGGGCCGTCGAAGCGGCGGCGCAGATCAGGCTGAACGCGCGTGAAGAGAAGATCGCGGGGCGCATTCTGAAAGAAATTGCCGAGCGCCTGGGATTTCTTAATGCCGTCGGACTCGGTTATATCTCGCTCAGTCGTTCAGCGGCGACACTAAGCGGCGGCGAAGGCCAGCGCATTCGTCTGGCAACGCAGATCGGTTCGAAGCTGCGCGGCGTGTTGTATGTGCTGGACGAGCCATCGATCGGGCTGCATCATCGCGACAACGATCGCCTGCTGCAGGCGCTGGAATCGCTGCGCAATCTCGGCAACACGGTGTTGGTGGTTGAGCATGATGAAGACACAATCCGCCGTGCGGATTACGTGATCGACCTCGGACCCGGTGCGGGACGTCACGGTGGCGAAGTCGTTGCCAGCGGCACGCCCGAGCAGATCGAAGCTGCGCCGCGTTCGCTTACCGGGCAGTACATCTCGGGCCAGAAGCGAATCACGGATCGTCACCAGCGGCGAGCGGCCAACGGCAAGGCGATTACGATTCTCGGCGCGCGCGAAAACAACCTGAAGAACCTCGATGTCAGCTTCCCGCTGGGCGTGATGACAGTGGTGACAGGCGTCTCGGGATCGGGCAAGTCGACGCTGGTGAATGACATTCTGTACCGCGCGCTGGCTAACGCGCTGTATCGCTCGCGTGAAGAGGTGGGAGCGCACAAATCGATTAGCGGCATTGAGTTCATCGACAAGGTCATCGGCATCGACCAGTCGCCCATCGGCCGTACGCCGCGCTCGAACCCAGCCACCTATACCGGCGTCTTCACCCAGATTCGCGATCTCTACGCCATGCTGCCGGAGTCGCGCGAACGCGGTTACAAAGCCGGCCGATTCTCGTTCAACGTAGCCGGTGGCCGCTGCGAAGCCTGCCAGGGTGAAGGCCAGCGCCGCATTGAGATGAACTTCCTGCCCGACGTCTATGTGCTGTGCGAGGTGTGCGGGGGCAAGCGCTACAATCATGAGACGCTTGCGGTAAAGTACAAGGGATATTCGATTGCCGATCTGCTGGAGACCCCGGTCGCTGACGCGCTGCCGATTCTGGAGAACATTCCGCAGATCAAGCAGAAGCTGCAGACGCTGGTGGATGTGGGGCTCGGCTACATTCATCTGGGACAGTCAGCGGTTACGCTCTCGGGCGGCGAGGCACAGCGGATCAAGCTGGCGCGCGAGCTTAGCAAACGGCAGACGGGCAAGACCCTCTACCTGCTGGACGAACCGACTACCGGTTTGCATTTTGACGACGTCAGTAAGCTGCTGGAGGTCTTGCACCGACTAACCGATCTGGGCAACAGCATTATCATCATCGAGCACAACATGGACGTGATTCGCAATGCGGACTGGATCATCGACCTGGGGCCCGAGGGCGGTGAGGATGGTGGACGAATTGTGGCACAAGGCACGCCGGAGCAGGTCGCGCGTGTAAAAAAGTCTTATACCGGACAAACATTAGCCAAACTGCTTCCCGCAGCGTCCAATAACAAGGGCAACGGCGAAAGGCTGGCCCCGGTCTAAATAGCTCGCAGAACATGTCATCACCACCAAACACATTTCCTGATCCGATTGAGAGCGCGCCTCCGGCTTTGAATGACGGCGGATTTGCCGGACCGATTGAGGTCATCGGCCCCCCGCTGCCGAAGCCATTTCCCAGTTGGTCGGCATGGGATCTGGTCGCTGTCATGGTCTTTACCACGGTGGCGATTCTGGTCTTCACGCTCGCGGCGCTGTTCATAGCCCACACTTTTCCGAAGTATCACGACGCAACCTTCACCGACCTGGCCACCAGCGCAGCGGTTGTTATCGGAGCGCAGACGGCAGCCTATCCAGTCGTGTTGCTGTTCATTTTCTTCCTGGTGCGCACGCGATCGCGGCAGCGATTTGCTGAGGCGATTCAGTGGAACTGGCCGGGAATGTCCGCTCCGGGGTTTGTGATAGGCGGAGTTGTTCTGGCGCTGGTGGTCGAGGGGCTGGCGCGATTCCTGCCAATCCCGAAGTCGCTGCCGATGGATACGTACTTTCGCGACGCCAGCAGCGCCTACATGATGGCCGCGTTCGGCCTGACCCTGGCGCCGCTGTTGGAAGAGGTGTTTTTCCGGGGCCTGTTATATCCGCTGCTGCGGCGCTCGCTGGGCTTGATTGCGGGCGTCATCCTGACGGCGGCGGCGTTTGCCGCAATTCACGGCGCGCAACTGGGGTACGCCTGGGCGCCGGTGCTTAGCATCTTTGTCGTCGGACTCGCCTTTACGCTGGTTCGCGTCCGCACCAACTCGGTTGCTTCGTCGTTCCTCATGCATTGCGGCTACAACTTTGCGCTGTTCGCGGCGTTGTGGCTGGCCAGCGATCATTACCGTCATCTGGAGAAGGTGACGGGTTAACGATGGTATCGTGAAATTATGCCGACAACCGCGCGCGAACAACTCCTTGGCATGCTGGCGGAAAAATCTTTCCGCCTGGGTGAATTCAAGCTGTCCAGCGGCGGCACCAGCGACTACTACATCGACTGTCGTCTGACCACTCTCGACGGCAGGGGCGCTCTTCTGACTGGACAAGCAGTGCTGCAGGAGATTCATAAGCAAGGCTGGCAGATTGACGCGATCGGAGGGCTCACGCTGGGCGCCGATCCCATCGTGGTGGCGACTTCGGTAATCAGCGCGCAATATGGAAAGACGCTGCATGGGTTTCTGGTGCGCAAGGCCGAGAAGGGTCACGGCACCGGCCAGCGCATCGAAGGATTTCGCGAGGCCCGGGCGCGGGTGGTGATCGTCGACGATGTCTGCACCACCGGCGCGTCGACCGTGCAGGCGATCGAAGCAGCGCGCGCCTATGGGTTCGACATTGTTGGCGTGATGTGCCTGGTGGATCGCCAGCAGGATAACGGGTGCGAGAATATTGAGAAAGCCGCGGCACCCGCGCCGTTCGTTGCTCTGTTCACTGCCAACGAGGTTCGCGCGGAACATATAAGGTTAGGGCATCACGAGAAATCGGGCACGCCTCCGATCTTTGCAGTGAGTGCGAAGTGCGACTTTTGCGACCGTCCGGCGGTGACGAATATGCCGGGCAATCGCTGTGAAGCGCATCGGCCGTGAAATGTCGTTATCAGGAGATAACGAATAGCCGAATTTCCCCGGTTCAAGCTAATTGCTAATCGCTAATTGCTAATTGCTTCTTTCAACCATGATCAAAACTCTGGAATGGACAGATGCGGGCGTGCGCTTCATCGACCAGACGAAGCTCCCGACGGAAGAAACCTACGTCACCTGCAAGACCTACGAGGAAGTTGCCGACGCGATTCGAACCATGATCGTGCGCGGCGCGCCGGCGCTTGGTGTGACCGCCGCGATGGGGGTCGCCCTCGGCGTCCGTGCCTCGCAAGCGCAGGATCTCGCGGCGCTCCGACGGGACCTCGATCAGGTCTGCGATGTGATTGCGGCGACGCGGCCGACCGCGGTGAACCTGTTCTGGGGGATTCGCCGAATGAGAAACAAGTTCGACGAAGTTAGCGCCAAGCCCCTCGCGGAAATAAAGAAGACGCTGGTGAGCGAGGCTTGCCGGATGCTGGACGACGACATCGCCGCGAACCAGTCCATGGGCAAGCACGGAGCCGTGCTACTCCCGTCCAGCGGCGGAGTCCTGACCCACTGCAACGCAGGCGCGCTGGCCACGTGCGGCTACGGCACGGCACTCGGCGTGATTCGAGCCGCAGTCGATTCAGGCAAGAAGCTGCACGTGTTCGCTGACGAGACTCGTCCGTTCCTTCAGGGATCACGTCTGACAGCGTGGGAGTTGATGAAAGACGGCATTCCCACCACCGTCATTGCAGACAACATGGCAGGCGCGATGATGCGGCAGCGAAAGATCGATGCGGTAGTCGTAGGAGCCGACCGCATTGCGGCCAACGGCGACGTGGCCAACAAAATCGGCACTTACGGCGTTGCGATTCTCGCCAAGGAGCATGGAATCCCGTTCTATGTTGCAGCTCCCTTCTCGACGGTCGATCTCAACACGCCGGATGGCAGTGGAATTCCTATCGAGCAGCGATCCGCGAGAGAAGTGACCCACATGGCGGGAAAGCAGATCGCTCCCGATGGTGTAGGCGTGGAAAACCCGGCGTTTGATGTCACGCCGCATCAATACGTGACCGCGATCATTACCGAGCGAGGTGTCGTGCGTCCGCCGTACGCGGAGTCTTTGCGCGCACTGGCGCCGGTGGAAACCAGCGCCTAGTTCGTCTTCACGATTACTGGGGTGACTGCTGATTCGCAGGATTCAGCTGTTGCTGATAATTCTGCTGCTGCTGTTGCAACTGCTGCATCTCCTGCATGAGCTGTTGGGGAGTCTTGGGGCCATTCTGTTGCTCGCCGTTTCCATTTTGCGCGCCCGGATCAGGAAGCTGCGCTCCTCCCGGCATGATAGGACGGCGGAATCCGCCCGGCGGGGGAGGCGGCTGATCAGGATTCTGATACTCGTTCTCTGAGGTGTCGGCCGCAGGTTCCTCGGCAGCATCCTCGTCCTGTGCAGGCTGCGGATTCTTATTCTGCGCAGTGTCCACGGCGGTGCCAGCTTGCCGTGGAGTCAAAATCACCTTCTGGATCCCGCCGGGATCGCCGACCACGCCCAGGATCACGTAATCAAACTTCGACCCATTCAGCAGCGTGTTCAGGACATCGCGCGGCAAGCCGGGACCGAGTTGCGCCACAACCCGCTCATTACCGGCGCTGGAGGGAATGTCGATGGAAGCACCTGTTCGCGCCTGTATCGCGCGCAGAACCTGAGCCATGGTGGAGTTCGAAGCGTCGATCGTGAGTTGGCCGTTCTGCAGAGTAACTCGGGGCGCCGTCGGTGGGGAATGCTCGAGCGTAGGCGGTGGAGGCGGAGGCGTTGGCGCAGCTTCCGCGACAGGCGTGGCTTTCGAGCGGCGTCCGTGTGGCCTTGCTGCGTGCGATGCCGTCGCCGGCGCAGGCTTGCCTGGTGCAGTGGCTTGAGGCTGGCTGTTCATTCCCGGCGCAGCCAGACTTGCGCTGGGGTGGGACGTGGTGGCGCCGGACTTGTGCCGGGTGCGAACTGTCCTCCTTGAGCAGGCGTTGTTGCCTGGCTGATCGCCGGCGAGGGCGTTAGAAAAGTAGCCGCAGCCAGTGCGGTCAACGCAAAATATTTCTCAAGGCGTACCATATCAGTTGGACGGCGAATCGGCTCGATAGTTTCGCCGTTGGTTCTATTCTAAACTGCGACCGCTTTGCCTGCTGCCGCAATCAGCAGCTTTTGTCAAAACAGATATCGCCCAATGGCTCTCTTCCGGCAAATCAGCATCTTAGCGATTGAGATTCGCCGCGAGCCTACGCGGGCGATCCGGATGGCGCCATGACTAGCATTTCGCACGCTCGTTACCAGTTCTCTCGCTTTCTCCTTCGACCTGCACTCTTGCTGATCGTCGTCCTTGCCATAGCAAGCTGGTTGCCGGGGCAGACCTGTTCGACGGGCTCGGACCTGGATGCTGCCGCCAAGGGCGCCATCGACAGCGCCGCGACGCAGTATCTTCAGATGTCGAAAAACGGCGATGTGGCGGGGCTGAAGGCCAATGCTATCCCGCAGCTCGCCGGCGACTTCAGCTCGATCGAGCAGGCTGTCGTTACCAACAAACCGTATCTCGCCGGAGGCCAGGCGACGATCGCTGGAACGTATCTCCTCGACGCCTCACAGGCCAAGGCTCCGCTGCCACGAGCTGAATTCTATTGCGGAATTTTCAATTCCCAGGACCGGCTGGGATTTTTCATTCCCAACCTGCCGCCGGGGCGCTACGCCGTCGTGATCCAGAAGGTCAACGGCAAAGATCCCATCACGCTGACGGTGGTGCTGCAGAATCTAAACGGCGCGTGGAAGCTGGCGGGATATTATCCCCGGCTGGATTCGCTCGGCGGTCACGATGGAGATTGGTATCTGGCGAAGGCACGTGAGTACAAGGCGAAGGGATACTCGCGCGACGCATGGTTCTACTATCTGACAGCGTGGGACCTCAAGGCTCCGGTGAACTTCATGAGCACGCCGCAGCTCGACAAAATCGCCGACGAGATGCAGGCGGCGCGGCCCAGCGACCTGCCCAGTGACAGCTCGCCACTAAGCATTTCTGCCAATGGCAAGGTGTTCAAGATTACGGAGCTGGCGGCCGTGCCAGTCGACAACAATCTCGACTTGCGGATTCGTTATCAGAACCCCGACGCTGGAAATTCCGGAGTAGCCTTCCAGGACAATATGGCCGTGATCAAGGCGGTGGCCGCGAAGTATCCCGAAGTGCGCGACGCCTTCAATTCGATCATCGTGCGCGCGGTCGACGGCAGCGGGCATGAATACGGGTCGCTGCTGCCGGTGAAGGACATCAAGTAACTTTCAAAGAAGTTCTTCCGCGCTGGCTGTTCCTTCGAACTTGCACTCTAGCGGCGATTTGTCGATACGCAGTCCTTGAAACACCGGTGCCCGCATTTTGACGCCGCCGCTCTCTCCCTCGTGCGTCCATTCCGTAAACTTGATTTCGGCGACCAGCTCGGGCTTGACGTAGTGCACACGGCGGTCGCTTTCCACTTTTCCGAAAAAGGGATTGCGATTGGTTTCGAGGGCCTGCAGGCGCTTCCACATCTGCGCGTGGGTTTGCTGGTTGAAGCCGCTGCCGGCCTGGCCGACGGGAATCAATCGCGCCTGGTCGTCATAGAGTCCCAGCACGATCGATCCGAAGTTTTCGCGTGAGCCGCGGGGATCGGTATATCCCCCGATCACACATTCCTGGCGCTTGGTGATCTTGATCTTCAGCCAGTCGCTGCTGCGCTTCTGCAGATAGCAGCTGGTGCGGCGCTTGGCGATGATGCCTTCCAGTCCACGCTGCGCTGCGGCACTAAAAAGCGCCGTACCCGTTCCTGCCCAATGATCCGAGTAGCGCAGTAAGTCGCCGGAAGTGACGATCGAGGAGAGCAGCTGCTTGCGCCGCTCGAGATCGGCTTGCATTAAATCGTAGCCATCGAGATATAGCAGGTCGAATACGTAGTAGGCGATGGGGATGTCGTCGCGCGTGCGGCGAATGCGGCGCCCGCCCTCCCCGACACCGGTCCGCTGTTGCATCAGGCCGAAGGACGGGCGCCCCTGCTCGTCCAGAGCAACGATCTCGCCGTCGAGAACCGCGGTATGAGCTTTGATGTGATTGGGGATCTCTTGTAGCTCGGGATAGGCTTTCGTTAGGTCGTTCTGATTGCGCGAAACCAGGCGAAGGGACTTGCCGTCGAGGAAAGCGACCGCGCGATAGCCGTCCCACTTGATCTCGTAGAGCCAGGCGTTATCGTCGAAGGGCTTGTCGACGGAGATGGCAAGCATGGGATGAATAGCGTGCGGCATTGCCGCCTTCCGGCCAATGCGCGAGGCATCGAGAGCTACGCCGTCTTCTTCAGCCGAGACTTTTTTTTTGACGCAGCCGAGGCGGAGGTTGTCTTGCCGGGAATTAGCTTCTGCGGCTGACTCTTTGCCGCGGCCGGGGCGCTCGCAGATTTTGCGCTGCGTTTTGCTGTACCGGTCGTTGGCGATTTCGCCGTCGCTGATTTCTTCGCGGTCTTCGCCTTTTTGGCGTCGGCTTTGGCGATCGATTCGGCGAGCCAATCGTTCTTGCTGGAACCGCCCCGGGTAACCTTGCGGCTGCTCAACCATTCGGCTGAGCCCTCGTCGCCGGCAATCTGTTTGAGGGAACGCTTGGTCAGGACCGAGTAGTCGTACTTGTCGATATCGTAGCCAGGCTGATCGTAAGCGTCGTGATGCTTGATCAGCAGCCATTCTGTCCCCTTGCTGCCCGGCCGCCGCGCTTTCATGTGAATCAGCGCAAAGCTGCCCTTCAGCTTCTTGCCGTTCAGGCGAAACTTCAGATCGCCCTTGGCCAGCATCGGATGCGCATCGCCTTCCGGCTCCCAGGTGCCCACGTCCCAGACCATGACGGTACCCGCACCGTAATTTCCCTCTGGGATTGTGCCTTCGAAATCGAAGTAGGATACGGGATGATCCTCGACCTGCATGGCGAGACGCTTGTCGGCGGGATCGAGCGACGGTCCTTTGGGGACGGCCCACGATTTCAGCACACCATCCATCTCCAGCCGGAAGTCGTAATGCAGACGAGTGGCGCGATGCTTCTGCACGACAAAACGCTGCTGGCTGCCCTTGCCGACCTTCGGCGGCGGCTCGGGCGTCTGCGTGAAGTCGCGCTTACGTTTGTATTCCTCAAGAGCCATTGGCAGTTAGATGAACACAGACGGCCGCCGCGCTGCAAGCCTCGGCAGCCCATTTGCAATTCTGACAGACGAGCGGAGACCACACCCAAACGTTGTCGCTGGGCGGATTCTCTCAAACGAGACTTTGGGACACGAGTCGCTCCTCGATGAAACGGGCAAGAGGATGAAACGGGTGCGACGAATACCTTCCACGGTGTCCCGCTGTTTCGCCGTTGGGTAGTCGCCCCAAACAGGCGGGTGCTTTCGGCTGTCCCAGCGACGTTGGCTTAATATCGTTCTAATAGTTCTTGATGGTTACCGGCGTGCCGTCCATTTTGGTCAAGGTTATGGCAAAGTTCTCTCGATAAGTGAACGCCTGGTCCTGAAGGAAAGCCAGTGCCACAGCTTCACCGAGCAGGAGTGAGTAATCCGTGTCGCTGCGCCAATGAATGCCAGCGTGAATTCCGTGGCCAAAAGAAATGTTGTGGCCCAGCTTGTGCAGCTCTCCATTCACCGTCAGCAAGCCGCTGTCCGCACCGTTGTAGGGCTCTAGAGTCAATCCATCTTGCGACGGAACCAGGGGATTCGGAATCGTAGCGTTTCCATCAAAAAAGAACTTTAGGACCGTGATACAGGCGCCACCGACGGTCCCATGCCCGGTAGGGTAGGCAGGATGGGCCGGCGATCCTTCGGGAAACGCCTGGGAGAGAAGATAGCTGCCGTTCCGCAGGTGGCTCAACTCCAGTGCCACTGAGTCCAACACCAGCGGATCAACTTTTCCATCGGTCGTTCCCAGGCCGGTCTTCATAAGGTGAACGATGCCGCCGCCGGATTCGGGGCGATGACGAAGGTGGATCGGCCACTTCTGGTACCAAACTGCGTTGATGGCGGCACGAGCTGCTGCGCCCAGAGTTGCCGTGATATCAGGACCACCGAAAGTCCCGAAGGGCTGCTGATTCTTGAAATTGTTGTAGGGACTGTCCGGGTTCGGCTTAATTCCCAGCGTGTTTAACACCAGATAGGCCGTCAAGTACTCCTGGTACAGCTCGTCCACGTGGGTAGAGGTGGCGAGTCCGCGGCCATTGTGAAGATACCGGAGTTTGTCGCCCACCGTGTTCGTGCTTGTGGGAGTCACCCCATTCTGAACCGCGAACCAGCTGTTGAGATCGGTCATAAAATCGACGCCGGGCACGTAATTCTCAAGCTTCTGGTCAATTGGCTGCGCGCCAAGATTTGTCGGTCGGATGCAAAGCTGAGAGATATAGGGGCCAATCTCCTCTCCGGCAAAATAGCTGGTCGGATTCTTCCCCTTCCTGCCAGGCTGTGTAAGCCCGCCGCGAAACAACAGCCCTGGCGTGACCTTGCCATTGTCGGTAGGTCCGTTATAGCTGGCGGCCAGTTGAGTCAATTCGTTGGCTGCGGCGATGGCAGTCGCATTGCTTTCGTATTCCGTGAACGGCACATCGCGGAGCAAGGACGCCCAGTACAACTCGACCAGTTCAGTTGCATATTCAGGGCTGGCTAACTTGGGAGCCGCAGGCACGAGCGGGGCCCCGAAGTGTCGCGAATCGGCGCCATTCAAGGTAAGGGCAAACGCGCCCAGCGGGCCATTCAGCTTCCGGCCGGCGCCCAGAAGTCCGGGGACTTCGAAGTCGGCAGTGCCCGGAATCGTTCCATCCGCACTGCCCAGAGCAGTTCGGAACAGCTTGAAGGAATTCGGATCGACAATACCGTAGGCCTTCTGCTTTAGACACTTGGAATATGTGCCGGATTTATCAAGATAACGTTCTTCGTCGCCGTTGGTCGGCTGTTTCACGCTGCCGGTCGGCGTCGATTCCTCCGTCGCCGTGCCGAAGCGAACTTCAAATGCGTCTTTGCCGTGGTGGTCGGTTACCCCGGCCGGTAAGCAGCTTTTGGATGCCTGCGGAAGCTTCTTTAGATCAGCCATTGGATAGTCCTCTGTAATGAAGACAAATCTACACCTGCCTTCGCATGAGGTCTACCCGTGGCGCAGCTGGCTCATAGGATCTTCTGAGAAGGACCGAAGCAAGCCGGCCGATCGTAACAAGGGTAAAGAGGCATAGAAGTAGATGCGTCTCCGAATCGCAGTTAGCCTGTACCGGGAAGTTTGGAGCACTGGGCACGCCCGGCTGTCGTGAGCAGGCTCGCTCCATAGCTCTGCAAAATTGCGTCACCGAAGCCCTGGTAAGCTCGATCGAAGTTGGGGGTGTTCTGCTCCAGCCGGCCTAACAATTGCCGAGCTTCATCGACGGGGAAGGACCATTGTTCCTGACCTGCCTGCAACGCGGTAACGCTATTGGCAGATGGATTCGCCTGCGCTGACGAGTAAGTCTCCGTATCTTTCACCTGTGCTGGCAGCACCAAACGGAATCGACTAGTCTGTTGGGCAAGGTCGGACAGCGCACTGGTCAGCCGGTGAGCGGTCTCAATCACGGTGAGTTGGGCTTCCGACCTCGCCAGAAATCCCTGGTTGGCAGCAGAAATATATTGGCTCAGCGCCCCCTGCAATTGTTTCCGTGAACTTTCCACCATCATAAAGGCGTGGATAATGGCGCAAGCGTCCTGGGCGGGAATCGTTTTCGATTGCAACGCCTGACTGACCTGTCCGGCCGCCGATGTAGCTATGTCGGCGTTGGCTTTTTGTACATCTCCCGATACGGATGACGTCGTCCCAGTAAGGTGGAGAATTGTTGCTCCACTCGGGTGCGCCTGGCCAACGGCATTTAGGGCAGCAGCCAGCAATCCCGTCGCGTATAGGAGGTTTCTGAGAATCAAGCTAGACAATTAGGGACATCCTTTCTAAGCTGTTCAGAATGCCTATCGTATTCAGCGGTGCTATTTGTCTTGGGCTGGCTGTCGCTTGGCTAATACGGTTCTTTCTTGAAAAGCTGAAGAGCGTTACTCCGAAATTGCTCGTTACGATTGCACTTATCATGACGGGGACTGTAACCGTTCAATTTGGCGCAATCTTTAACTCCTTCGAAATTTCGCGCTGGGCGTACTTTATTGGATTATTCGTCGGAATCTTGATCTACCCGTTGTTGCGTCGCCTCGATAATATTCTCTCGCAAAAAGAGAAATGAGGCCGGAGGACCTTCCCGCCCTAGCCGATTGTCATGGCGTTACACAACGCTGAGCTCAAAGTTCGGCGTGCCGTCGGGCCAAAATCGAGCGCCGTTTGATTACACCATTTTCAGACCTAATCGTCTCCAAGTGTCTTAAGCATCGTATACCACGCCGAATGGCCCACCCAACGATGCTGAAAATCGCCGTGTTCGCGGCCACGCCCAAAGCTAGGGAAAGCATCGCAACGATGTAAAACCGGGACTCTTCCAAAGCAGCCGCAGGCCGTACCGCACGTCCTGCAATGATGTGGTTATCAAAATCCCCTCTCGCGGCTTACTTCTTGGCAGTCGGCGGCAACACACCGTTCAGACGCAGATACATTGCGGCTTCGGCGTAATGGTCGGCCCAGGCACCGGCCAGGACCAGGCTGATCCAGGCGCGCGTAACTTGCTTTCCGCCGAATCCTTCCGTCATCTCCGCCAGTTGCGAATCGTCCATTTTCGCCAGCGCGTCGGAGCAGAAATCGAAGGAACCCTTGAGCGCGGCGACGAGCTTGTCTTTCGAGTCCGTGTCGTTCACCTCGACTTTGGGGGCGGGAACGGCGGCGGCCTTACTGCACAGCAGATGATTCGTTTCGACCATGTGGGTGACGAGATGGCCAAATGTCATCTGCTCGGCGGCAGGTTTGTAGTTGAATTTTTCGGTGGGCATGGCTTCGACGGCTGCTACGGTGTTCTTCTGCCGGCCGGCAGAATGTCTCTTAAGGCGGTGCTGACCGGGTTCTTTGTTGGTGCGGGTGCGGTTTGTGCAGCCGCCGACGCGGCGAGTAACAGCAAGGCTGGGATCACAAGAGTTCTCTTCATTTTGTCCTCAGTGTTCAGTGAATCGGTGCGGAGAGCATCACTTGAAAACTCCATTACCAGTTTGGGATCGGCGGAATCTCCTCCGACGTTTGCGGACCCCCCAGTTGCTCGGAAGATAGGACGGTCCACTGATTGTCGTTCCTTTGTCCCCAGACATCCCGTGCAAGCCCCCAGATGTAGCCCCAGACCGAGCGTCACCACCAGGCCCCGCCCCAACAGCCACAACGGAATTCCGGAAACACCTTCCAGTAATCGCCGGAGACAGCGTAGTCGGTGCCAATATTCAATAGCAGGATGTAACGCAGTGTAGACGCGCTGAGCACCGCGCCAGGGATGAACAGTAAACCGCCGCACGGACAATTATCGCGCCCGTGTGCTGAAGAAGCTGGCCGAGGAGATGGGGCTCAAGAAGCTAAACTTCCAACTGCTACGCCGCACAATCGGGACCCTGGCCCAGACCAAGGGAACCGTGAAGGATGTGCAAGGCATCTTGGGACATGCGAAGGCCGATACGACCGTCAATGTCTACATGCAGCAGATCGAGGAAGGCGTGAAGCAGACGCTGGATGCGATCTACTCGGAGCTAACGGCGCGGCCGAAGCTGAAGGCAGTTTCATAAATCGCGGGAAATTTGGTACGCTTTGGTACGGTGGTTTTTTGGATGTTACCGCAAGTGAAAGACTCTCAAGGCTTGGGCGCTTAACTCAGCGGTAGAGTGCCACCTTCACACGGTGGAAGTCACAGGTTCGAATCCTGTAGCGCCCACCATATTTTTCAGTGGTTTGCAGGCGAATGCGCCAAAAACGTCCAACCCACAATTCAACCACACATCATTGCACTAATCCGGCAGCGCCAGCTCCTTGAGGAACGCGCCCTGCGCGGCGCATGTTTCGTCGCCGTCGCCTTGTGTGTAAAGATCCAGCGTCGTCTGAATGCGGCTGTGACGCAGTATGCTCTGCACGGTCTTGGGCTCGACCTTCGCCTTATTCACCAGCCAGCTTGAAAGCGAATGCCGGAGATTGTGCAGGCCGAACCGGTGGCCGTCCGGCAATCGCAAGCCCAGCCGCTTTGGCTGCTGGCCGGAGATGATCGGCAACGAATACGGCAGGGGAGAGGGCGCCTTGCCTTCTGCCTTGAGCGACGGAAAAAGAAAATCCGTCTCCTTCGGCGAAAGGCGTGTGATCGCGCCATGCCTTCAGATAAACGGCGAGGATCGGGTGCATCGGCACATGGCCTTCGGACTTGCGGGTCTTGGTCGGCCCGTCACTTCCCTGCGACCAACGTTTCTGACCGCGATCCTGGTTTTCTCCCATTGCAGGTCTGCCCAGCGCAGCGCAAGCAGCTCCGAGACGCGGAGCGCTGTAGCAGCACAGGTGAGACCAGAATGCGGTGCAGGGGATTGGAAAGGCTCAGGATGATCGCCAGCGTCTGTTGGGGCGTCACCAGGATGGCCTTGTAATCGGTGGTGGAGCGAGTCTCGACGGGCAGCACCGGGTTCTTGGTGACAAGCTCGTGCAAGAGCCCGATTTGGTAAATCCGCAGCATAATGCCACGAAACTTCGAGACGGTCGTCCAGGCGAGGCCCTCTTCCGTGTGCAGCGATTTGAGCCAGCGCTGGATGTCGAGGGGTTTGATATCGTCCGCGATATCTTTCCCCATCGGGGAACAAGGTAGGCCGAACGATTTGTTGAGTGTTGAGGGTGGTGCGTTCGGTTTTCGGTCGAAGCGCATCCGCTCCAAAGTCATTATTCAGGTAATGCTCGGCAAGAGCGTCAAAACGGATGCGTACGTCCGTGGAAGCATCGTTGATGCGGACGAGGAGGCCAAGGCGATCGACTTCACGCCATGCATCTTTCTCCTTCGGAAAGTCCCGAACGAGTCCGACCGGCATGATGTCTCGACCCGCCTTTCGTCGGCGGTGGCGACCCGGTAACGCAACACCCAGGTGTCTCCTCCCTTGCGCGGCAATTTCTTCAATGATCCTCGCTGATAAGCCATGGTTCCTCTTTTCAGCGGGGACTGCCTGATCCGGATGATCGCACAGTTCTGGGGTTTTGTGGATCACCGCCGCGCGCGATGGCCGATGCAAGTTCCGAGAGGCGGAAAACCCACACCTTGCGTTTTGCTCCAGTGCCAAGAGGGTAAGCGCCGGCGATACCGTTGCGTGCCAGCACAAGGAGATAGCGGCGATTAACGTCCACAAAGCGGGCCGCCTTGGCGGCTGAGACGAAAGGTTCGAGGGCAGAAGTTCCCGGTCCAGAGATCTCTGCACGTTCGGTGAGCCGAGGATTGTAACTGAAGCGTGGAAGATACGCGGAGCCAGCTGGTAGTCTCGTTCCCCTGCAATGTTGGGGCTCAGGTAGGGAAATGATGACCGGATCCCCTTGCCCTTCCTGCGCATAGTATCTGTGCAGTCGCTGGCGAAGGTGAAGCGCCGTGACGCGAACGTCGCTGGGCTCGTCGGGTAGCAGGTGGGGAAACAGAGCGAGAGCAATTACGGATTCTTTAATCGCCTGTTCGCCTTTAAGGGCGCCGTCTACGACGAATGCGAGCATTCGCGACTGGTTGGGCGCGCCTGCAAATCGCTTACCGGTGAGCATGTGGTCAAGCTGCTGGCGTATTTCCTCAGCCCTGGGAGACCTGCCCGCTATCGCGTCGCGTGCATTCCCGTTGTTTGGCTCTGCGCTCATAACCACCTCCTCAGGCATCATGGCCGACATTTCGAAGGACTGCCGTCAAAGAATGTCAAATTGAATGGTTGAGGCATAATGACTGTCGGTCCGGATATGGCACAGGAAAAAACAATCACCAACTCCAGCAGAAATTGATAAGCAATTTCAGCGAATTCTTGGCAGCAAGACATTCGCGACAAGGCGTATTGTCCGGGAAGTTGCTCGAAGAAGGTGATCACAAGGGAACAACAGGGAGAAGAAGCGCCGTCAGAATACGAATTGGGAATCATAGTTTGCGGAAAATCCAAAGACTGGATACCGGAGTTCAATAACAGCATCCGCCAACAAGCGTTAAATCTTCGAAAGCTGTTAACCGAGTATTACAGCGGCGGGGAGGGCAAGGAGGACCTTGTAATTATCGAGGTTCCGAAACGAAGTGGTTATAAACCTGAATATCAGTACAATCGCATCCCGCGGAGCCTCCGGCTTTATCGACGCGCTGTAGAAGCTTTTGATCAGACATTTCCGCAGATTACACTGACTGCAATTCGACCGGTGCTGAATACGCTGCGACAGGCCATCGAAGAGAACGATGCATACGCTCCCGCCCATGCGGCACTAGGGGAGATTCGACCGCTGTACACGATGTGTGATGAGCCCCGATGTTTCTCCCCAAGAGAAACGGTCGTTGTAGCGGGCGAGGAGGCCCGTAAATGCCTGTTGTTGGATCGTAATGACTGGTTAGGCCACGTGGTGAAGGGTGCCGTTCACTGCTTGCCTATTCGAATGGGAGCCGGCCGAGCGCTCATTCTTGACGGCATTAGGCATCGAAAGAGAGAAAACCACAAGCCACTTTTTCTATCTCGCCTATCTCGCGGCAACGGGAAGAATGGAGGATGCGATTCGGTTCGCCGATTGGCGATGGCAAGTCTTCCAGTGGAGACCGAGCGTGCGTACCTTCCTGAACTATTGTTCGGTTACCTAAGCCGAGATTTCGATGAAACCTACCAGAACTTCATGCGTTATTCCCTGTGCCTGGCACTACCTAAAGGACCGACTTGCATATGAGATGGGCTCCGAGATATTGCTCTGTAATTACTGGCCCACGGAAACACTGCTGGCGTGCATCTCAATGGAATCGCCAAATCATCATACGGCACTTCGATATGCAGAGTCGGGCTGTCAGCATTCGAGGAGTGACTGCTTTATCGGCGTTAAGGGCCTTCTGCATGCGATTCTGGGCAGGCCAGCTGTTGAGTATTCTCCCAGAGACCGGGATATGGAGCATGCGCAGTGGGCTGCTGGGCTCTTCCGAGATATGGAAATAAACCCTGATTTTTTTGGCCCAGTAAACATGGCGCTAGTCAGCATGGGGTTTGGACGGTATGAAGAGGCGATTGAGCACCTCGCCAAGGCTTGCGACGACCATGATCCGCTTATGGTGTGGCTGCATCTGTGGCCGATCTTTGACCCGCTGCGAGAAGAAGAAGGATTTAAAGCGCTAATTCAGCGGATGAACTTACCGGCCTCAGCGGTCGCGTCCGCCGCCACCCTTCGGTCGGGCGGGAGTCTTGCGTGCCGCCGAAAAGGCGGCGATACTGCGCCGAGATATTGCGTGGAGGGACGAAGGGCCCGTTGAGTGAATCGATTCTGGACAGTATCTCTTCGTCGGTAGTCCCTTTGTTGACCATTGCTCCGGGAAGGGCCTCACCCCATCGATGATAATAGCGCGAGTGGAGTTCATCAGCTTGCTCGGCAGTGAGTTCACCTGCCGAATAAGCCGTCACCAAATCGGTAAGCTTCTTTTAGTCTCAATTCCATGGCCTTCTGCCGAATCCTTGATCTCCGGATGCAGCCACTGCCGCATGTCGGCCACGCTTAGGTAATCAGGGTATTCTCTGCTCCCTCGTCCTTCGACATCGCAACCCTCGGGTTAAGCAAAAGAAGGAACCGTAGCGATAGGGGCGCCTGCCGTCAACGAGTTCAGCAATCGTTTGATCTATTTGACATTCTTTGACGGCACTCAGCTTACCTCGGTGCAATCCTGCTTTTCCGTGATGAGCCCGGCGCCGACCTTCATCAGACGCCGTGCAAGTGAAAAAGCCGGGCAGGGCAGGGGTGATGCTATGAATCTAATTCCTCGTTTCTTCGGTGGAGGCGACGGGGCGCCTCCGCGCAGCCCTTCATTCGGAACGATGCTCGGCGGGCAAGACCCGTGGGATCTCGATTTCCCCCTTTTTACCTGGTCGCCGTTCGACGCTTTCACGCTGTGCAATGCCGAGGCGTCGGTCGCCATATTCGGCGAACTGGGCGCGGCCAAGACGACAGGCTCCGCCGCGTGGATTCTCCTCAAGTACCTGGATCGGCATGGGCGGGCTTGTCTGCTGCGTGAAGCCCGGCGACCGCGAACTGATTGAAGCTACGCAAAGCAGACGGGCAGGGCGGATTCGCTGATCGTCGTGTCGCCCGGCAATAAATGGCGCTGCAATCTCATTCGCTATGCGCTTAAACGTCCCGGCGTCACCGGCAGCCGCGTCGAGCAGCTCGTGTCGCTGCTCATGACGATTGTCGAGGCGGCGGAGCGCGGCGAAGCGCAAGCGTCGGGCAGGGGGACAAATTCTGGCAAGCGATCCTTGCGCCAGATCCTGCGCAACGGACTGGAAGTCTGCATCGCGGCCCGGGGCGAAGTCACGATGGCGATGCTGCACGAAGTCATCACCACGGCCCCGCGTTCCCACGGTGAAGTCCAGAACGAAAGCTGGCAAAAAGAATCGCTCTGCTACCGGCTCATCGAGGAGGCGGAAACAAGGGAAAAGAGCGAGCGCGAGCAAAAGCGATTTCGAGCTGGCGGCGCGGTATTTCCTGCGGGAATTCCCCGACATGCCGAACGATACGCGCGGGTCGCATTCTGGCGACTTACGGCGTCATGGCCGACGTGCTGCTGCGCGGCCACATGGCGGATCTGTTCGACGGCGAGACGAACTTCATTCCCGATCTCACGTTCGACGGCGCGATGATCATTCTCGACCTGCCCACCAAGGTCTACGGGCAGGCGGGCGTCTATGTGCAGTCGGCCTTCACCTACCTCTGGCAGATCGCCTGCGAACAGCGCGACGTAAGACCTCTCCCCGCCCCGTGTTCTGGTTCGTCGATGAAGCCCACGAGATGGTCTGCAACTACACCCCGGAGTTTCTGGCGACCGCCCGAAGCGCGCGCGTGGCTTCGGTTCTGATTTCCCAGAACAAGCCCAACTACCTGGCCGCGATGGGCGGCGAGGCCGGACGCCACCGCGTCGATGCGTTCCTGGGCAACATGGGCACCAAGATTTTCCACGCGAACGGCGACCCGGAAACCAATAAATGGGCCTCCGACATGATCTCCGAGGAGCTGCAGGCCCGCACCAACTGGCACGGCACGATGGAAGAGCGGCCAGGGCAGGGGCGGGGGCGCGAAACCGCCGGGCCGCAAGGTCCTGCCTTCGGAATTCACGACGCTTAAAAAAGGCGGGCCGCAAAACGGCTTCGTGACCGAAGCCATCGTTTATCAGACCGGCGCGGCCTTCGCTCGGAAGACGAATCAGCCCTGGCTGCGCACGGCCTTCGCGCAGCAGATCCCCGGCGTCACGGATGAAAAACGGCCGCGAGAGGCGGTCAAAGGTTGGGCAATCGTCCAGGGGAGCTTTTTGAAAGCAAGGGGGGCGGCGAGCTGCCTTCCACCATTCACGACTCACTACGGTCAATTCACGCTCCAAGGAGGGCGTACTTCATGAAACTCATCAATGACAAACAAATCGGTGTTCGGCGGCACGGACATCTGGCAGAAAAGCGAATGGGTGCTGGCGCTCTTGGGCCTCATCAGCGGCTGTTTTGCCGTCAGCGTCGTGCCGTTCATCCGGAAGGATTTCGGCGAGCGCTATCTGGGCTGGCTCAATCTCTTCTTCGGCTACACGGTCGTGCGGCATTTCGTGCTGTTCGCGGGGCTCTTGGGCGCCTTCTTCATATCGGCTCGGCGCGCTCATGCAGCTGTTCTGGCTCGCTTTTATCGGGCATGAGCATCTATCACCGCCGCGAAATCCGCGCAAGAACAAGGCGGGCATCAAATGGCACTCGATGTATATGGGCACGTCGATCCTGCCGCTGCCCTTCTCGCCAGGAAAACATCTACAAGTTCGTCGAGCCGGCCTCGTCATCGTCGCGGGCTGGCTGCTCTGGGACTCTCGGGTCCAGGCCGGGCCTGTGGCTGATGATCGCGGGCATTTCGCTGTTCATCAACAACCACATCGTCTACTACAACCAGCGCCAGGCCATCCTCGACATCCGCGACGCGGAGATCGAAGCGAAGTATTTCAGCCCGGCCTTGAAGGGCAAGCCCGCGCGCGAAACCGCAGGATTTGTCGTGGCCGAATCGAGCATCAAGCTGATCGGCAAGGACGCGCGCTTGCAGCGCGCCTTTGACGATCTGTCTGTGGAATTAAAGAGCCTGCTCGACGCTCCCCCGGCATTCAGCGGGAGCGCCGCTTGAATGAGGTGATGTATGTCCGCCGCCGAAAAATACGGGCGGGTGCAGGATCTACCCGCCGAGACGCTTAAACAAGTCGCCGATATCGGTCAGAAGATGCAGCAGTCGGGCGTGACCGAGTCGGCGGGACACCAAACCGCAGCACAGAAATACGGAGCGC
>CAWDWG010000002.1:0-367228 GCA_963805985.1 uncultured Acidobacteriaceae bacterium
ATAAGCTCGTGACGTCTGGCGGACCAAGTGCGCTGGCGCTACTCCTGGCAGTATTCTGCGGAGCGATTCCCCTCTTGCTATTCAACCGCATCAATGCCGGCGGTTTCCTGGCAAGCACTTATGCATTAGTTGATTCATCGCCGCCGCAGTTTACCTGGAGTTTGATCAGCCGAAATCTACATTACTATTTCCGGGAAAGCTATGCCTGGCAGGTTGCTATGGCCGCGCTTCTCGTCTTACTTTGTACTGTTCTGGCGCCATTGCGCGGGAGCTCCAGACGCAGACCAACACTGATTGCGACTGCTGTGGCCTGTGCGGTAACGTACGTGGTAAGTCTCGTATATTTCTCTACCCATGCGGTGCGAGTTCCTTACTACATGGCTCCGAGTTGCTTTTGCGTGCTTGTGCTGGGCATCCTGGTGTTCGCGGAAAAGAAAGAGGCACGCCACAGGGTAAGCTCTGCCCACGTATGGCGGGTGGCCGCCGTAGTGCTTTTGTTGGGTGCATGCGTTCATTTCGAACTTCGCCATTTCCGTCCCGAAATTATCAAGCCGGAGGCGCCAGCCGACTTGACCGCACCTCGCTCGATTGTCTGGGCCGACCTGACCTCCGGCACGCTCCTTTACTACAACCAAAAATACGCGGCGAAACTGGTCACCGACATACCCTGTGTCCAGGATCGTATGATTCAGGCGGTGAGCGATGCCGGGCGGCCGCAATATTTCATAGACGACAGCCCGTCCATGCAAAGCATTATTACGCACCTGTCGGCTGAGGCGGACCTGAAGATCGTCGGCACTTATAAAGCTTTCGGCGACAATCCGGTTTATGAATTAGTCGATATCAAGCACCGCCTGCGCTGCTCGCCATAATCTGCAGTTCGAGTATGTCTGCCGCTACATCACGCATTAACGTTGAGCAATACATCCATCACATTCCCCAGTCGGTGGCCAGGAGGCCGCATTGGCATTCGCATACTTACTTTGGCGCTCGTGCGGCGAGGTCGCCGAGGCCGGGCCAAAATCTCCCGCGAATCCTGCCGTGCCGGACGCGCTTGCGCAACCATCCTATGGAACCAACTAGCAGGGTTGTGGACTTCAGCTAGCCAATCAGGCATGAGAGCCGCGGCCACCACAGTCTTCCCTAACCAAAGAGCTTTCAGGAGCCGCTGACGGAATCGATCCAGTTGCGCAGGACGCGCTCGCTGGTCCAACCGGAGGCACTGCGGCGGACTCTACCGTCCTTGTCGATGAGCACGAACTTGGGCACGCCGCCGACGTCGTAGGCGCGCGCGACTTTGTTGTCGGAGTCGAACAGCGAAGTGAGGTTCAAGCTCTTGGAGCTGAGGAAATCGGCGGCTTGGCTTTCGCCGTCGAGGTTGATGGGGAGCAGCGTGACGCCTTTGCTGCGGAAGCTGGGCGCCAGCTTGCTGAGCACAGGAAGCTCGCGCTGGCAGATGGGACATGACGTCGTCCAGAAGACCAGCAGAACCGGACGACCGCGATAGGAATCGAGATCGACGCGGCCACCATAGACCTCGGGCAGAGAGAAATTGGGCGCGGGACTACCGAAGGGATTGCCGTTGCGCGCCACGTACACTCCGGCGCAGACCATGACACCGAACAGCACGAGACCCAAGAGGCGCTGCATAGAAGTGGCCTTGCCGACCATTGTAGGCCGGGAAAGGATAGGTTGCCAGTTGGCGGTCGCGTCACCTACTCATTCGAAAAACGCGAATGAGTGGAGCACCGACAGAATTTGCGATTGACAAGAACGCCAACCGCGAACAC
The DNA here is from genome assembly GCA_963805985.1 of uncultured Acidobacteriaceae bacterium. Classification (GTDB taxonomy): domain Bacteria; phylum Acidobacteriota; class Terriglobia; order Terriglobales; family Acidobacteriaceae; genus Bog-257. Next base: position 1,791 of record CAWDWG010000002.1, read on the forward strand.
AATTCCAAACCGCGCCACGGGCTTTCGTTCTTGCCGCTTGAAGCCAGGAACGCCGGCCACGTGTTCTTCACTCTGAGGTCATGCATGTTCAACGTTGACGGCATCACGAATCTCTCTGGCCGGCTGCTTCGATTGTTGGTGATCGAAGTATCGCTCGTTCTGATCATCTCAGCATCGTCACTCTCGCAAACCTTCTCCGTCCTGCACACATTTACCGGAGACGACGGCTCGTCGCCGTATTCCGGAGTGACCGTCGATCGCGCCGGCAACCTTTATGGCACGACCAGGTTTGGAGGAAACTCGAGCTGCCTCGACCTGGGTTGTGGCACTCTGTTCAAGCTATCGCCACAAGGCTCGGGGTGGACGTTCCTGCCGCTTTACCGCTTCGCCGGCGCCGCCGACGGCAAGTACCCGATCGCTCGCATGGTCTTCGGGCCCGACGGCCGGCTCTATGGCACGACCTTAACCGGCGGCAACAGCTCGCTTAACGGAGGCACGGTCTACGCGCTCGCTCCGCCGCCCAGCGTTTGCCGAACTCCTTGCTCGTGGATCAAGACGACACTCTGGTCGTTCGGGCAGTTCCAGAACAACGATGGCCTGGCACCCGGCTACGGCGACCTGGTCTTCGATTCCACCGGCACTCTCTACGGGACGACCGAAGAGGGCGGCGCGGCTCGACAGGAGTGCGGTCCCGGCTGCGGCACCGTCTACACGCTGACAGGCTCGCAGGGGTCGTGGAACGAGACGCTGATTTACCAATTTGGCAATGGCCCTGGCTTTCACCCCTACGCAGGCGTCGCTTTCGACGGCAACGGTAATTTGTATGGCACCACTGGTTACGGCGGCACTAAAGATGTGGGCGTGGCCTACGAGTTGAGTCCCTCGAATGGATCCTGGCTGCCGGCAATTCTTTACAATTTCCGCTACGACGCCGATGGTGGCAGGCCCAGCGCTGGTTTAGTGCCCGACACCTCGGGCAATCTTTACGGCGCGACGTATTCGGGCGGTCCCGACGGCGGAGGCACGGTATTCGAGTTGTCGCCCATGGGCATGGACTGGACCTTCCAACTGCTCAACAGCTTCGACTTCCCCGCCAATCCATTCGGTAACCTCACCATGGACGCTGCCGGCAATCTGTATGGCACCACCATCTCCGGCGGCATCTTTCGCCATGGCAACGTTTTCAAGCTGACGCGCAGCGGCGATTCCTGGAGCTACACCTCGCTCTACGACTTTACCGCCGGCAGCGACGGAGCCGAGCCCCATGGCAACGTCGCGCTGGATGCAGCCGGCAACCTCTATGGAACAACCTCGAGTGGCGGCTCTACCGCCGGCGAGTGCCTGATCACACACGGTTGCGGCGTGGTGTGGGAGATCAAGCCATAGCAACAGTTGTCGGTTGTCAGTTGTCGGTTGTCAGGTGTCGGCTGGGTTACTCGCTCATTCGAAACCCGCGAACGAGTGGGACACCCGTTATCAGGTTACTCGCGCGCGTCGGTGCCGAAGAGGTAGGCGGCGAGCATCTTCTTCATCTCGGCGACGATGCGATTGCGCTCGTCGTCGGTGGGCTGCTCGAAGGCGTAGGCGATGAGGCGCTCGCCGGCTTCGCTGACCACGCGCAGCTTCAGGTCGAGCTCGGGCGTGTTGGGGATGCCGAGCCGCTCCAGCATGAAATTCTTCAACAGCAAAGGCAGGCCGGTATGCGGCGACGCCTCGCGCTCGTGCGTGGCCGCGCTGATGTGGCGGCCGAAGGAGATGGCGCGGAAGTCGGGATGCTGGAGCAGATAGGCGATGTAGGCGTCGATGACGCGGTCGAGGATGAGGGCGGGATCGAAGGTGGCGAGATCCTGGAACTGGCTTTCGACGACGGGCATGACGCTGATCTCGAGCAGGGAGCGGAAGTCGCCGACATGGCGCACGGCAACGGCGTCGATGATGGATTGCTTGTCGGGAAAGAAGCGGTAGAGCGCGCCGACGGAGAGATCGGCCTCGGCGGCGATGCGGGTGGTGGTGACGTCGTCCAGCGGCGTGGTGCGGAGCAGCGAGCTGGCCGCATCGACAATGCGCATCACCGTCTGGAAGCTGCGCGACTGCACCGGCAGACGCCGCGCCGGAGGCAGCGGCTCGGGCGGCAGTTGCGGCGCGAGCTTGGATTTGTAGGCGGACATGTAGGGTTAGTGTAATTGGGCAGTGGGCGGTTGTCAGTTGTCGTGGTCGGATCGGCACCCCGGGTCTCGAACAGCGCGAGACCTGGGGCACCCGGCTCACTATAGCCTTGCCGCGATCAAGTCTTCGACTCGGGAGTAGACATAATCGGCATACCGCACAGATCGATCTTTCCGTTTGAGTTTTTGAGCAGCCCCGCGGAAATAATGGAGCATTCTCTTATCAACCGTCATCGCGTCTACGTACGGGATCACCATCATCTGAGCGATATCTACGAGGTCGCTGTCCTTCACTAAGTCACCTGGATCAAAAGCAAGCTGGTGAAACACTTGGTAACTCAACTGTATACCCGGACAACGTCGGGGAAGATCATAGATCCAGGGGGCGAGGCCCATCGCTAAATCTGGCGGAACTACTAAGCCGTCTTGCACGACGTAGCGATTGATAACATTTGCAAAGTGGGCCGCAAGCTTTGCTTTGCGTCGCGAGTTCGGAATCTGGCGGTCCGCGGTCAGGAGAGCCCGCAAAGGCCTCGCATACCTTAGTGGAACGTCAAACCAGTCGCGCTGGCGCGTCCAAAGGTCGAGCACAATGTCAGAGAGGCGATAATTGACGATGTCCGGAGCCGATATAGAGCGCAAGGTGGAATCAAAGCGCCAGACAAATGGGTCTATGGCCGCGTAATCGATCTTGCTGGCGTATGCGTGGATCGCGGATTTCAGCTCATTCGCCTGAATATACGATTCAGCTATGTAGAGAGGCGTAACGGTTTCCAGATTGTTGAGCCAATGCCGAACTGTGAGAACATCGTCGCTCGTCGCAAGTGGTGCCGCTAGTTCAGTGATGTTGGAAAATGAGACAACAAGCGAGGCGTCGTGACTGCGAAGCCGCTGTCCAAGCTCCACCAGCGGAATCGGAGTCTCATGTTCCACGATGTTGATCAAATCTTTGGAGTCCAGATATATTCGCATATCTCACACCACGATTCAGCCTTTCCCGAACCTATGGACCTGCCGAGTGCCCTGGATCTCGCGACGTTCGGGACCCGGGTGAGGAAGGCCCCTTCACTTTGGCAGAGCCGTCAGATCCAGAAGCTTCAGTTTCTGTACGTTCCATGAATCGGTGCAGCCGCGAATATCTCCCAGGTCTCGAACCCCGCGAGACCTGGCCACCCAGCACCCGGCTAGCTGACCTCAACAAGACCGACCCATGCTCTGCTACTAGCTTCCGTCACCAGAACTGAGTTTCTTTTCCCCGTAGTATCCGCCGCCGCCTTTGCGATATCGCGCACTCGCGTACTAAGTAGATTTCCGCTGCCACTATATTCAGCCCACGGAAGGTGGTAGGTACGGCCGTCATCGGATGTGATGATTCGAGTAAAACCCTGCCGCTCCATGGCCGCGTGCAGCGTTTGGTAATCGTTGTAGTTGGCGTCATGTAGTTCGATACGAACCGTGAAGTCAGACATTCTTCTCGCCTCCAATTGATACTATATATGGTACTACGTCGGGTTCTATTGTCAACCGAAGGCCGCCTCCCCCGCATCACATATCAATGAATTGGGTTGACTTTTGGTACCAAATGCAGTATCAAACGTCTAACGTCCAGGGAAGGTGCCGGATGCTCGGAGCTCTTACTAGTGGACAGGCTTCGCCAAGAATTGCGCCAGCTCCGAGAACAAAAACGCGTCACATTCCACGAACTGGACCGCCTAATTCAGAGGATCGTCCGACAGCACGCCGGCCTCTTTCCGAATTTCAGAACCAAAGAGAAGGGCTCAAGGGTCGTTTATCACTTCGGTGTGCCCGACGTCGATCCGATCAGCTTGGAGAGGGAGCATAGAGGCCGAGACTGCGTATTACCCAAATACGCAAAGCTCGCAATGAACCACATTGAAGACCTGTTGGTCTTCGTGGAGAGCAGACTATGAAAACGCTCACGCATTACATGTCACTACCGTATCCGATGGAGATCATTCCGGACGAGGGCGGGTACGTCGCATCCATACCTGATCTGCCAGGCTGCATGAGCTCGGGCACCACAGTTGACGAAGCGGTCAAGGGCTTGGAGGACGCCAAGGAGCTGTGGATTGAGGGAAAGCTGGAAGATGGCCAGGGGATACCCGAGCCAACCGAGATCGATGATTACAGCGGGAAGTTCGTCCTACGGATTCCAAAGTCGCTGCACCGGTCGTTAGACTATGGAGCCCGAAGGCAGGGAACGAGTTTGAACCAGTACGTGGTCCACTTGCTTTCTGAGCGTACCGCGGTGGAGTCATTGCAGGCACAACTCCTTGATGCGGCAAGATGCTGGAATGGCATCGAGGTCCCCTGTGGCTTTGCTCCTCACCCCGCCCGTGACATTTGGAACTGGCACGTTGCGCCCTTTGCAGGAGCGGGGATTTCTTGCGGGGCGGGGGTCCCGCAACGCATGTTGGCGGAGCCAAGACAAGTACCAGGCGAATCGTTTGGTGTGCCCGGGGTCGACGTAACAATGGTAGCGATCATGCCGTCGGTGCCAGGACGGATCAAAAAGACGTATAACCCAACGCACCAAGTGGCTTATAAGAAGCTCGAAGGACAATTCTGATATGCCAGCGAGAACGACCAAGAGGGAGTCCAGGACCGAGTCTCACGCAACCAGCTACGAGGAATTCTTTCGATCGTTGAGCCTATTGGGCCTTGCGGTTGCCGAGGCGCAATACCGAGTCGATCGTGGCGCATACTTTGAGAAAGAGGATCAACAGCAAACCATCAAGTTCAGCGCCGAGCAAAGCGACCTTGGCAAAAAACACTTTGATGTTAGCGCGACGTTGAAGCTTACGTCCGGAGGCGAAAAGGACGAGACCGTCCTGTCAATCGCCGTGACGTATTTGATGCACCTTCATACTAAGGAGCCCATTCTCGAGGAGCATGTGAAGAGATTTACCTCCAAGGAGGTGAGGTTAATCATATGGCCCTACCTCCGCGAATTCGTCACCAGCGCCTGCGCCAAGATGTATATTCCCCCTATCTTCTTACCGCTTCCAGGTGAGGACGCAGGCGAGTAGACCGGATACCCCACGCATTCGCGAGTTTTGAATTGAGTGGGGAAACAAAATCACTGCAGCCGGCGAAATTAGGCTTGCAAAACCCCGACGATTTATTTGGGGACGTCTGTCTTGGGCCAGCGTCAGTCACTTCTAGAGCAGCGCATTTTTCGAGTTCACTAAGTTCGTGTTCGCAGACAAAATTCTCATCTTCCGTCAGCCAGAAACCTCGTTGGGGAGAATTTCGGGGCCACGACCAAACCAGCCAAGCTATTTGGTTGGTGTGTACGTTCGTGAAGCGCACCCCGATGAAGTAGCATTCGTTTTCGGTATCTCCGGCATGATAGCCGTCGTACAGAGTATCTTGCCTTTTCCAACCTTCACTTGGATTGCCCAACATGTGTCACCTCGGCCGGGTGCCCCGGTCTCACCGGGTTTCGAGACCCGGGAGTGCAAGGTCTGTCACAGGGCTAGTGTGCCTGTGATCACTGCGTCGCGCAACCACTACTTCTACGCTGCTGGTATGCCTTCGGGTCTGGAACGCTGGCATGGCGGAGACGATCTGCACTTCATCACCTTCAGCTGCTATCATCGGCAGCCGCCAGGAAGTTGACTCTTGGACCTGAGGCACCCGCACAATTATGGTGTCGCCGGCTGAAGAGGCCGCTGAAAAAGTCGGACAAGCCGGATTGTGTCGCCGGCTGAAGCCGGCTCGGGAACACAAAATAAAGCGCTTGAACGCGGCGCTGAAGCGCCGCACTACCCGACCAAGGCACAATACAGACTTTTTCAGCAGCCTGTGAAGCCGTGCCCTGAAGAGAAAATAGACATCTTATCGGCACGACTGAAGTGTCTGCGTGAGAACCCTGTCGTCCCCGGGGGACTCGAACTCCTTTTACCACTTACCCAGCGCTGAAGCGCTGGGCTTTCCTATTTTGCGCCCAAGGCGCTGGTTTGGTGGCTAATCAACGATCGCGACGTTCCACCACGGTTTTGTCAACTCAGTTCCCACGCAGACACTGAAGTCGTGCCCTGACACGAACCGCCAGCGGGACGAGTTTTTCAGCAGCCTGTGAACCCGTGCCCCGAAGAGAAAATAGACATCTTATCGGCACGACTGAAGTCGTGCCCTGACACGAACCCCCAGCGGGACGAGTTTTTTAGCAGCCTGTAAAGCCGTGCCCTGAAGAGAAAATAGACATCTTATCGGCACGACTGAAGTGTCTGCGTGAGAACCCTGTCGTCCCCGGGGGACTCGAACTCCTTTTACCACTTACCCAGCGCTGAAGCGCTGGGCTTTCCTATTTTGCGCCCAAGGCGCTGGTTTGGTGGCTAATCAACGATCGCGACGTTCCACCACGGTTTTGTCAACTCGGTTCCCACGCAGACACTGAAGTCGTGCCCTGACACGAACCGCCAGCGGGACGAGTTTTTCAGCAGCCTGTGAAGCCCGTGCCCTGAAGAGAAAATAGACATCTTATCGGCACGACTGAAGTCATGCCCTGACACGAACCCCCAGCGGGACGGCTTTTTCAGCAGCCTGTGAAGCCGTGCCCTGAAGAGAAAATAGACATCTTATCGGCACGACTGAAGTGTCTGCGTGAGAACCCTGTCGTCCCCGGGGGACTCGAACTCCTTTTACCACTTACCCAGCGCTGAAGCGCTGGGCTTTCCTATTTTGCGCCCAAGGCGCTGGTTTGGTGGCTAATCAACGATCGCGACGTTCCACCACGGTTTTGTCAACTCAGTTCCCACGCAGACACTGAAGTCGTGCCCTGACACGAACCGCCAGCGGGACGAGTTTTTCAGCAGCCTGTGAACCCGTGGCCCGAAGAGAAAATAGACATCTTATCGGCACGACTGAAGTCGTGCCCTGACACGAACCCCCAGCGGGACGAGTTTTTTAACAGCCTGTAAAGCCGGCTCTGGGGTTACTTGGGGAACGTACCCAGCACTCCGCGCCAAGAGCGGGAGCTGCGTGCTGGGCTATCTTGTTGCCGGCGGGCCGAGTGGGACTCGGTTCTGCGTCCTGCGATTAGCGATGGCGCCGACAGCGCAGCCGGCCCATCCGTTCTAAAGCGAACTCCGGAACATTCGGGCCTTCGGTTGGGATCACTGGCGCTGCGAACGAAAAACCCCACCCAAGCAAGCGAGGCTTGGGTGGGCCACCTGTCCTTCTTTCGGACTAACTTGGTGTGAGCTTGCTACGACCTTCCCGACCAAGGTTAGCGTCCAAACGATGGACGCGAACCTGGGCACCGGGCATCGGGCTGACTACGCCGCCGATTGCGCGGCTCTCTTATACGCCGGGGCGAACACCTCCCGGGCAAATTGCGCGAATGTCACTTTGCCGGTGCGTTTTTGATCGCCTTGGAATGGCCCTTGTATTCTGCGGTATGCCTCCTCCATTTCCACCAGTAGCCCTGCCATCTCCAGCGACATTCCGGCCTGGCCCATGGCGGCTTTCAACTTGTCGCCCGGGATGGTGACCACATGAATTTGTCGGTCGACGGCCTGGCCTGCAATGCGAGCCCACTCGTCGAGCGAGAGTTCCTGCGGGCCCACGATATCGATGACGTGGTGGCCGTCGATCGGTTTGAGCAGGAACTCGGCGGCAACCTCAGCGATGTCCTGGGTGGCGATGAATGGCGCTTTCTCCGATCCCTGGAGCGTCGTGTAGATGGCCCCCTGCGCGATGATCGTCGGCATCGAGAAGAACAGGTTCTCCATGAACTCGTTCGGGCGCAGCGAGACGATGTTCTTGCCGGCAGCACGGAACTTCTCTTCCGTTTCGTAGTGTCCAACAAGCGGCCCCGTGCCACTGGGCAGGAACGCTCCTGCACTGGAAAGCTCAACCACATGCAACTCGGGATGCCGGCGGATAACGCTGGCTGCGGCCTCGGCCATGCGTCGGGCCATGCCCAACGGATCGTGCGAGGTCATGTCGGCAGGGGTCAGCCAGAACAGTGCGTCGGCGCCACGCACCGCCTGCTCAAGAAGAGCGGGGTCACTGTGTTCACCAGCAATGACTTTTGCGCCGCGGCTGGTTAGGTGTTTTACTTTTTCCGGATGCCGGGCTATCAGAGTGACATCGGACTTGCGGTCAAGAAGTATGTTGGCGAGTTTGCTGCCGATTTGGCCGGTAGGAGTGGTTACTGCAATCCTCATAAAGTTTTCTCCTTACCCTGCAAGATGTGCAGGCTTTGTCTCTCGCTTCAGAAAAAGGCAGCGGCTTACCGGTCCAGAACCGCCGATCCCTCGGCTGCGCTCGGGATGACAGAAGGCAGTTGTCGGTTGTCAGTTGTCGGTTTTCAGAAACCCAACCAACATCTTCTCCGTGTCCTCTGTGTCGAAGCCTGCCCTGAGCGAAGCCGAAGGGTGGTGAAAACGATTCTGAATTTCAATTTCAACGAGCTGCGGTTATGGCTGAGGCTGTCAGCTGCCGATCGAAAGCTAATTGCTAATCGCTAATTGCTGACTTTCGCTTCGATCTGGACCAGAGGATTGTGGGCGTGGACGGGCTTGATCTCTTCGTGCAGCATGGCGAGGGCTTCGTCATCCTTATAGCGCGATGAGAACGTCGCGCGGACGGTGCCGACGAATCCCTTCCACGAGCCGAAGGTGTGGTTGACGGCGGAGGCTTCGTATCCGCTGTGGACCATGCAATTGGCGCACTTGGGATTGCCGCTCTCGAAGCCGTAGCGGTGCCATTCGGTCTCGCGCATGAGCTCGGCGAAGGTGTCGGCGTAGCCGTCCTGCAGCAGGTAGCAGGGCTTCTGCCAGCCGAAGAGGTTGAAGGTGGGCATGCCCCAGGGCGTGCACGGGTAGTCGCGCTTGCCCATGAGGAATTCGAGGAAGAGCGGCGACTGGTTGAAGACCCATTTGGCGCTGCGGTTCGACAGGATGGCGCGGAAGAGGCGACGGGTGCGGGCGCGGCCGAGGAAGTGCTTCTGGTCGGGCGCCTTGTCGTAGGAGTAGCCGGGCGAGAGCATCATGCCCTCGACGCCGAGCTCCATCATCTGGTCGAAGAAGTTGCGGACGCTGGTTGGGTCGGCGCCGTCGAAGAGCGTGGTGTTGGTTGTAACACGGAATCCGCGGCGGAGGGCTTCGCGCATGCCGTCGAGGGCGAGGTCGAATCCGCCTTCGCGGCAGACGGAGAAGTCGTGATGGTCGCGCTCACCGTCGACGTGGACGGAGAACGTCAGGTACTTCGTGGGCGTGAACAGGTCGAGCTTCTCTTTGAGCAGCAGCGCGTTGGTGCAGAGGTAGATGTACTTCTTGCGCGCGACCAGGCCGGCAACGATTTCGGCGATCTGCGGGTGCATCAGCGGCTCGCCGCCGGGGATGGAGACCATCGGGGCGCCGCATTCCTCGACCGCGCGGAAACACTCGTCGGGCGTGAGGTTCTGCTTGAGCACGTGCGCGGGGTACTGGATTTTGCCGCAGCCGGCGCAAGCGAGGTTGCAGCGGAAGAGCGGCTCGAGCATCAGGACGAGCGGATAGCGGCGGCGGCCGCGCAGGCGCTGGCCGAGGACGTAGGTTGCGACCGTCCACATTTGCGATACCGGAACTGCCATCGAGGTTCGACTCCTCCTGAATTTCGCGACGCGCTTCACCAGAAAATGGGGGAACGCCAAAACGCGAAGCCTTCTTCGCTTTTACACCTCTACAGGCCACAATGTCAAGTGTAGTCAATCACTTGGATCTCCCATCTCCTCCAAAAACCCCTCGTTCCGGTGGGCCGTTTTCCGGGATTTTCCACGTCCGCCAGCTGGTGCAGACCTCCATCATCGGGCCCGCTGCTCGCCGTGCCGCAGACTTCGAGACCTTCGACCCGGCGGTCGTCCTCAACACCATGATCGACCACTACGTCCGCTACCTCGACACCCACCCCGACTTCCGCGCCATCGCCTTCGGCCGCCACATCAGCACCGCCACCCACGCGCGCGAGTCCTCGCCCACCACCGGCCTGCCCGCGCAGCGACCCTTCCTATTGTTGTCATCACGAGCGGCCGTCAGGCCGCGAGGGATCTGCTGTTTGAAATTCAAAATCGTTTTCACCACTGAGGACACTGAGGTCACGGAAAAGATGTTGGTTGGATTTCTGAAAACCGACAACTGACAACCGATTCTTGTCATCACGAGCGGCCGTTAGGCCGCGAGGGATCTGCTGTTTGAAATTCAAAATCGTTTTCACCACTGAGGACACTGAGGTCACGGAAAAGATGTTGGTTGGGTTTCTGAAAACCGACAACTGACAACCGATTCTTGTCATCACGAGCGGCCTCAGGCCGCGAGGGATCTGCTGTTTGAAATTCAAAATCGTTTTCACCACTGAGGACACTGAGGTCACGGAAAAGATGTTGGTTGGATTTCTGAAAACCGACAACTGACAACCGATTCTTGTCATCACGAGCGGCCTCAGGCCGCGAGGGATCTGCTGTTTGAAATTCAAAATCGTTTTCACCACTGAGGACACTGAGGTCACGGAAAAGATGTTGGTTGGGTTTCTGAAAACCGACAACTGACAACCGATTCTTGTCATCACGAGCGGCCTTCAGGCCGCGAGGGATCTGCTGTTTGAAATTCAAAGTCGTTTTCACCACTGCGGACACTGAGGTCACGGAAAAGATGTTGGTTGGGTTTCTGAAAACCGACAACTGACAACCGATTCTTGTCATCACGAGCGGCCTTCAGGCCGCGAGGGATCTGCTGTCCGTCGTATGGAATCGACTCAGCTTTTCTATGACTCGGCCGCGCGAAGCTCGAACGGCCCAGCCCGAAGGGCACCACAATCGTAGCCCAGGACGTAAGTCCTGGGTAAGCAGGTTATATAGAATTTCCAGAGCCGGCTTCAGCCGGCGGCACCATAGTTGTGCTGGTGCCCCAAGTCTAAGAGTCAAGTTCCTGGCGGCTGCCGGTGATAGCATCTGAAGGTGATGAAGTGCAGATCGTCTCCGGCATGCCAGCGTTCCAGACCCGAAGGCATACCAGCTGCGTAGAAGTGGTGGTTGCGCGACGCAGTGATCACAAGCACACGAGCCCTGTGACAGACCTTGCACTTCCGGGTTTCGAACCTCGGCGAGACCCAGGCCACCCGGGAACCCCATTGCGGCGGTTGTGGCCGCCAGCACTATGTGTGAATATTCTTAGATGGCAGATGCCCCTCTTGATTTTCAATCCGTCCGCAGAATTGCAATCACCGCACTTTTCTCCGATGACATCCTTTTCGATAAGGTCGTGCTTAAGGGCGGAAACGCTCTCAACATTGCATTAGGAATTAGCGAAAGAAGCTCGCTAGATCTTGACTTTTCAATCGAAAACGATTTCGAGGATATTGAGGAAGTGCAAAAGCGGTTATCCGGAGCCTTAACGAAGCGGTTCAGCACAGTTGGGTATGTAGTATTCGATTTCAAGTTCGAGAGCAAACCGAAGGTTGCGAAAGAGGGGATGAGTCCGCGTTGGGGTGGGTATATGGTCTCGTTCAAACTGATGGACGAGGGAAAGTACTCCCGGCTGTCGGCCGACATTGATGCGGTACGCCGGGATTCGCTCGTGATTGGGCCGAATATGCAGAGGGTGTTCACTATCGACCTGAGCAAGTGTGAATACGTCAAGGGCAAGAGAAAAGTGGAATTTGATAGTTACACAGTTTACGTCTATTCGGCAGAGATGATCGCAATAGAGAAACTTCGTGCGATCTGTCAGCAAATGCCCGAGTATCAATTGAACCGTACACCATCTCCACGTGCGAGAGATTTTTTTGACATACCTCTCATCCATTCCAAGACCGGCATGGATTTTGCTTCAGCGGACAACCTTGAGTTGGCGCGGCAAATATTTGCAGCGAAAGAAGTGCCACTTGTTTTGTTGGCAAGTATCGAGGCTTTCAGAGAATTTCATCGCCCAGATTGGGAGAGCGTTAAAACTTCAACAAAGGGAGACCTGGAGTCGTTCGATTACTATTTCGATTTCGTACTGGGTTTGGTTAAGTCAATGAAGTCCCTTTGGGACAAATAGTCGCCAGTCCGCAACATATTCCTTTCGCGCAGATCGTACGTCAAATAGAAATCGTATTTGAGACCGATATCTTTGAGCCTGTCGTACAGTTTTTCTGGATATCCGGCTCGCTGCATGTAAAAGCCGATCGCTTGGTGGTATGGGTAGACGTATGCGAGTTTCTTGAGCGTTGCAACGAGTGTTGCTACCGAGATAAGTGTTCGGGCGCGACGGTAGGCCTCCAGCACCTGGAATACGCCGCCGGAATAGTTTGGGCGAACGACAATGTCGATTAGGGTACGTTCCAGACTGGTTACGGGCAATTTCACTCCAGAATAGTCCAGTTGTGTTACCTCAAGTCGGCCAGTATTTTTCCCGGAAATCAAGACTGCTTGGTTGTTGTCATATCGAAAGACAAAATTTGATTCCCGCTGTCGACCCGAGAACGCTCTGTCAATTCCCTCCTGTGTCAGTATCCCAGATGATTGTTTTGGGCTCTGCTCGGCGTTTACGAAAATGATCGATGGGATTTGGTCGGTTAGCCCATGCAAGAAGAGGGCGGTTGCATAGCAAAGATACGCATTTCGTTTCAGTGAGAGAGCAATTTCGTAAGGGCTCGCCTCTTTCCAGACATACCTGACCGCCTTAGAAGTTAAGCCGTGGTGAACAGGTATGAGCTCGACCTTTTTCATGAGCGTTTTCTCAGTGAGAAATCTGAGAAAAGGTCGCGTCGTGGTGTTTTGAGCGAGTCGCCAGAAATTACGGTGTTCAGTCAGGATTTTTGAAATGTCGCTTGGCCAGTAGATCCTGTTGGGCAAGGAATCGAATAGAGCGACTATGTCTTTTCGTGCAATCTGTAAGCGAGTGGCCATCAAATAGTCCTCAAACCTTTGTGTTTCAGCGGGTTTCGTTCTCTTTCAGGAGCAGGTGCATTTAAATGAGCTTTGGTATATATACCAAAGCTCTTTAAATGCACTTGCTCCTTTGGAATTTTTGGTTTAGGAGGAAAAGGTATGGCTTGGAGGACAGCTGCATGTCTCACTTGGTATATATACCAAGTGAGACATACCAGCAATATGGGCCATATTGAATGCAAAATCAAAGGAAACGCGCCTCCACCCGATCTCAATATCATATATTGCTTGGTATATATACCAAGCAATATAATGAAACATGATGCCAGTTGTCAATAAAACTGCGCCAGGTCTTCATTGCTGCTCCAGATCGGCCGCGACTGTTACCTTACCGCCTGAAACCGCCAGCTTGCGCTCCCAAGTTTTATAGCCTTTCTTGATGACGGTGACCGTATGCGAGCCTGCCGGCACGTTAGTTTCTGAAGGAGTATCTCCCACAAAGTTGCCATCAATCGAAATCTCAGCTCCGGTGGGGTTCGATGTAATCTCCAAGCGACCGCTAGCCGAGTCAGAGGTTGCCGCTGCGACCACTGCAGAGGTGGCAGGCGTGGTCGGCATGAACTTTGCGGGATCGAGTTCCATCACGCCATTTGTGTACGCAGTGATCTCAGTTCCTTTTGGAATAGTTACGTCTTTTCCGTGCATGAAAAGGAAGAATGGCGCCGCAGGCCAAACGATCAGAGCGGTTACCACGATACCGGCTGTCATCGCGCCCGTATGCCCGCCACCGGACGTTTCCTTCACTGCCCTGAGAGTGTCTTTCTCTCCGTCGGCGAGCTTCACATAGTCGATTTCCACGTTGAGCTTGCCGCCCCGTGCCATGCGCCTTTTGTGTTCAGCATCGGTGACGGTGCCAATGGCGATGCTGCCCTTGGGGATCACTACCACGTCGTTGACCTTCACCTCCTCCACCACCTCGAAATCGATGCTATCGCCAGTTTTGGCGTCGGCGGAGCTAAGGTTTCGGTTTAGTCGGAGTTTTATCGGAGTGCCATTGTCGAGAACGAACTTCGCGCCCGTTGCCGATGGTGTTGGGTTTGAGCGTGGAGCAGCTGCACTTTGTTGTTGAGCGGCGGAGAACGGCGCCTCGACCAGCAGTGCGCAAAGAACCGAAACAAGGACCCTTCGGCCAGTGAAGAGCATATTTGTTTCCTCTTGTGGATAGGTTGTGATTGTACGTTGGTCGTGTGCGCTCAGGAACTAGAAAATAACAGCCGGATGCCGCAGGTCGGGTCTCGAACGTCGCGAGACCCTTCGGCAAGCTCAGGGCAGGCTCCTTCGACTTCGCTCAGGGCAGGCTCCGGGGCACCCGAACCGTTTGCACGACTCGGGCTGGCTTCTACTTTCGTTGTATTGACAGTGAAGGGAAACGCGGTACGCTGATAGGTTGGGCTTAGTGTGCCCGATGCCTCAGAGAGGTTTGTGAGGCGGAGTTCTTTGAAATCTTTGGTGATTGCTCGGGCAGGGGCGAGCCCATTCCGGGAATCGTTTTCCTCGACGGTGGGCGTCGGTGGCTTGAATAAGTCCTTGCGCATCTAGAGCTTAGCTATAACCCACTTCGGCTCAAGATTTTGCAGACCGTCTCTAGTGTTTTCAAGATTTTACAGAGCCACAGGGGGGAGGGGGTATACCCCTGGACGCGGATGTGGGTTCCGTTTTGGGCATCCGCGACGCCGCGCGCTGTCGTACAGTTCGTTGCGAAGGTTTTGGATTCTCGTTGCAGGTAGCGAACGACGTGCATCCGGTCTGAGGGCGTCTGATCCCAAGACTGCCCCCAAATAGCGCCTACGGCCCTTCCTTCACAAACTCTCCCTGCTTGCCCTCGGCCCACGGGTCATACGTCTGCACGAAGATCATGCGGTCGCGAATGGTGGGGTGGGTCCAGGCCCAGAGCTCCCAGAACTTGTTGACGTCGGGATAGTCGAGCGACAACTCCCCCAGCTTCTGAAATGCGTGCGCGGCGTTGAGCGGCTCGTCGGGGATCAGCCCGTGGACCACCTCGAGGCCGTACTGATCGGCCTGGTGCTCATAATGGCGCGAGACTCCGTTGAAAACCGGCGACGCCAGAAACGCCAGCAGCGACATCAGCAGCGCGAGCAGCGGTAGTGAAGCCCAGTCCGACAGATCGCGAATCTCCCAGCGCGCACCGTATCGCGCGAGCAGCCAGTTCGCCAGGCGATAGGCGAGGTACAACAGCAGCAGGAGCAGGAAGAGATCGATCGTGACTTCCTTGGGAATGTGGTTGAGGGCGTAGTGGCCCATTTCGTGTCCGAAGACCACGAGCGTCTCCGGCGTGGTCATCTGGCGCATCGTGGTGTCCCAAACCACAACGCGCTTGCTGGCGCCGAAGCCGGTGACGTAGGCGTTCAGCGTCGTCCACTTGTCGCTGGCTTTCATCTCGAACATGCGCTGGGGAGGAATGTCCATGCCGGCGCGATGCACCACGCGTTCGATCTGCGCGACCAGTTCGGGATGATGGTCGCTGAGCGGCTCGAAGCGGTTGAACATCGGCTCGATCCAGATGGGCTCGATGAACATTCCGAAGATGACGATGGGGATCAGCGCCAGCCAGAAATAGAACCACCAGCGGCGCGGGCTGCGGCGGATCACGGCGTAGAGAATCCAGCCGAGGAAGCTGGCGAAGAGAACGCCGAGCAGGACAGTCTTGGCCCAATCCTCAAACCACCAGCCCCAGTGCTGAACGGAAAATCCGTATTGCAGGCTGATGTGGTGTCCATAGATGTGAAATGGAAGATTGGTCAGCTCGACGACCAGCACAAACACGGACATCACGATGGCAGCCTGAACCAGCCGCCAGCGCGACGCGCGCTCGGCCCAACTTCGCAGCCGCGGACCGAAGCGGAAGCGCAGCATCATCCAGAGAACCAGCAATCCCCACAAAGTGGTTGCGAAATAGAGCGCGCCGTCGAGGAGGTAGAGCGCGTGCGCCTGGGCGAGTTTGTCGGGAGGCAGGGAATATTGCAGAAGCGGCCGGGAAGAAGCGTGAGTTGCGGTTGACGGCGGCGCCTGTCCGCCGGACCAAGCCGACAGAGTGGTGGTCGCGAGCAGGAGGAAAAACAAAACTTGAACTGCTCGCAGTGCGACTGCGCGGTCGTCGGCGCGCCGGCCGCAATTCCCCATATCGGACGGGCAAGAACTACGCGGCCAGCCTTGCGATCGATCCCTCATCTTCAATGTTTTCAGCTGTTTGAATGTCACGGTGGAAATGGTACAACTACTGAAATTTCAGCGGTTTATCTCGCTTTCTGCTTGACTTTTTATTATGCCGGAGTAGCATAAAAGTATCACCTCCGATCCATTTCAGGATCGAATGGGCCCGGAGTCAAGGAAATCGTCACCGCTCCTTGGCATCGAGCCCATTTTAACTGCGATTCATGTGCCCAATTCTTAGACATGGCCGTGGTTGGCGATCCCGGTGGGCGACTGGGTGTCGTCTAGCCGCCTGATGAACGCCAAGATCCTTTTTATAGCCGGACTTATTTTCTGCCTCACACCTTGGGCGTCGCCGCCGCTGGCTCTGGTAGCCGGATTGGTCTTCGGCGCAATTGCCACTCATCCCTATCCCGGACCATCGCGAAAATATTCCAAGCTTCTGCTGCAGGCCGCGGTCGTCGGACTCGGCTTCGGAATGAACCTGCAGGAAGTAATCAAAGCCGGCAAGAGCGGCTTTCTTTACACCGCGCTCAGTATCACCTTCGCGATGTCGCTGGGAATGCTTCTGGGCAAGTTGTTCTCGGTGGAGCGACGTCCGGCTTTCTTGATCTCCACCGGAACCGCGATTTGCGGCGGCAGCGCAATCGCTGCTGTCGGACCGATTACCGGCGCGACCGAAGATGAGATGTCGGTGTCGCTGGGAACAGTTTTCGTGCTGAACTCGGTCGCGCTGCTGACCTTTCCCGCCATCGGCCTCTGGCTGAAGCTCTCGCAAAGCCAGTTCGGCTTGTGGGCCGCGCTGGCGATTCATGACACCAGCTCGGTGGTCGGCGCGGCAGCAAAATATGGTGCGGTTGCGCTGGCGGTGGGAACCACGGTGAAGCTGGCGCGCGCGCTATGGATTGTTCCGGTTTCGCTCGGCACTGCTGCCATCAAAGGCAGCAAGACCCGCATCCAGTGGCCGTGGTTTATTCTGTTTTTCTGCCTCGCGGCTGTGGCCAATACGTATTTCTTCCCCGGCGCGCACGCCTATCATTTGCTGAGCGCGGCGGGCAAAGTGATGCTGATCGTCACCTTGTTTCTGATCGGAGCGAGCTTGTCGCCGGCGGCGCTAAGAAAAGTCGGCCCGCGGCCGTTGCTGCAAGGTGTAGTGCTGTGGATAATTGTCGCGGTGGCGAGCCTCGCCGCGATCCGCGCTGGCTGGATTCGGATCTAATCACGCCTTAACTAGGACGAGATACCCACTTGAGACTACTTCGATTTCCCGGCAAGTTTCTAACTGCTGCCGTCCTGCTGACCTCGGCCATTGCCGCTGTCGCGCAGAGCAGCAGCGACAAGTCCTCCACCGTCTGTGCCGCATGCATTCGCGGCAATCTTGAGTATCTTGCCGGCCCCGCGTTGAATGGCCGCGGCAGCGGTACCATCGACGAGTATCACGCCGCGCAGTATATCGCTGCGCAGCTCAAGAGCTACAAGCTGGCTCCTGCCGCCGGCAACAGCGACTACATCCAGACCGCAACCATCAAGACGCGCACGGTGACTACGGCTCCGCTCCTGACCTTCGACGCTGCCGGCAAGCCCACCGCCTGGAAGCACGGCGTCGAGTTCGCGACCATGCAGCTTCCCGAGCCGGATATTTCCGCGCCCTTACAAAAGCTGGACCTCAGCAACGCCCAGACCTCACCCAGCATGGTCAAGGCTGGAGCAGCTGTATTGTTCAAGCTCAAGCCGGATGCCACGCGGCAGGAGGTCCAGAGCGCCGTCTCCCCTTATCGCTCCAGCAAAGCGGCCCTGCTGATCGTGCCGGAAGTCGCCGGCGCGGCAGCAATGTTCCAGCGGCTTGGCAGCCAGCTGCCGCGTGCGGAGAAGCGTGTCGGGGACGCTCCCGCCGGGCCTGACATTATCCTGCTGAAGAGCGAGCTGGCACAGCAGCTGGGGAGCCTCGCCGACGGCACCGTGCTCAAGCTGCACGCCGACGTAACGCCGTGGACGATTTCGCATACCTGGAACGTGTTGGCGAAGATTGACGGTGCGAAGCAGAAAGCGCAGGTCATCCTGCTCAGCGCACATCTCGATCACCTGGGCGTGCGCGATGGCAAGATGTATCCCGGCGCGGACGACGACGCCTCCGGCACGGTCGCGGTCATGGAGCTGGCACGCGCGCTCGCCAAGGAAAAACGGCCGCAGCGCACACTGGTTTTCGCTTTGTTCGGCAGCGAAGAAGAGGGTCTGCTCGGCTCGCGTTACTTTCTCGAGCAGCCGCCGTTTCCCCTGCACAACATCGTCGCAAATGTGAATTTCGAGATGATCGGGCGCGCCGATGCCAAGGTGAAACCCAACGAATTATGGCTAACCGGATGGGAGCGCACCAACCTCGGGCCGGAGTTGGCTGCGCATGGAGCGCAACTAGTGGGCGATCCCCATCCGGAAGAGAACTTCTTTATGCGCTCGGATAACTACGCGCTCGCCAAGGACGGCATCGTGGCGCAAACCGTCTCCAGTTATGGACTGCACAAGGATTACCATCAGCCGACCGACACGCTCGATAAGGTCGACTGGCTGCACCTGGACAGTGCCATAGGATCGATGATCGCCCCGATCAGCTGGCTGGCCAACAGCGACTTCGCTCCGCAGTGGAATCAGGGTCAACGGCCGTAGAAGCAGATCCGCAAACACACTCCCGAAATCAAACTCTGCCCATTTTGGTTCGCCGGAAAGTTTATTCCTTCGCCTGAGAGAAAACTAACGCTGCTTACGGCGCCTCGCAGCTTACTCTGAAAACAGCAGGCGATGTGTGTTCGACGTTATCGTGTGCGGGAGGGCCGAATGGCTTGTCAGCAGGACGACGCTTTGACGCTGATCGAGCCAGGCGGGAGTACGATTGCCCCCTCTACCGTAGCCGCTTCCGCAGTCAGCGAGCCTGCCCTCCCGGCAGCCGATCCCATTCCACCAGCACACCCGGCCGGGCGAGTCGGCTGGCGGTTGGCCTCCTGGCTTGGCGTCTGCTTCGCTATGCCCATAGTCCTCATGATAGGCGCCGGCTATTGGGCCAGCGACCGAGTGCTCAGCGTCGACCACTCGGTGGATCTGAAGATCGAGAGCAGGCTGGCCAAGTTGGGAATGATCCATCAGGCGGTGCGACTTTCCAACGAGAACAACAGCATTACCACCCGGCTGTTCCTGGACAAGAATGCGGTGGCGCGAGGGAAGGAGGTGTCAGCCCGCAGAGAGGAGAACAGCGGTCACCTGACCGAAATCGTCGCCAAGCTCGTGGCCCAGTCTGACAGCGACAAGGAACGGCAGTTACTACAGACGATCCGGGAGACGCGAGCACCCTACCTCCGGGACTACCGGTACGCGCTTCACGTGCTTCTCGAAGAGCGCGATCCAGCCAAAGCGGAAGCCCTCCTGGTGGGGCGCGTGATGCCGGAGCTTTACACCTACCACCTCGCCTGGAACGACCTGACCTCGTTTGAGATGGAGCAGATTACAGTTGCTCACGAACAAGGCGAAACTCTTGACCGGACAACCCGGCACGTAGCCCTCACAATTGTGTGGCTGGCGGCGCTGTTCGCATCGGGTATGGGTGCTTTCGCCACCAGCCGCATCGTGGCCGACACCAAAGCGCGCGCGCTCATGCAGCAGGAGCTAAGCACTCTGAATGCAATGCTGGAACGCCGCGTTACCCAGCGCACCCAGGAACTGGCGCGCGCCCAGGATCAATTACGCGATTCGCTGAGCCAGACCCAGGCCTACACGCGTGAGGTCGAAGCCATCAACGAGCTGGTCAAGCTGCTGCAATCGTGCCTCACAATGGAAGAGGCGCACAAGCTGGCCGCGCGGGTTCTGCAGCGGTTTTTCGCCGCCGGATCGGTGTTACTGCTCAACTCCTCTCGCAACCTGCTGGACGTCGCTTTCACCTGGGGATACGGGGAGAGCAAAACCGGCCCCTTCCCGCCGGAAAGCTGCTGGGCGCTGCGCGGAGGCGAGCGCCACTTGGTGCAGCCGCGCGGACTCAACCCGCTCTGCGAACATACCGCCGACAGCCTGGAGGTTTGCCATTTGTGTCTTCCGATGATCGCGCAAGGGGACTCGCTGGGAGTGTTGAGCATTGACGATTCCAGCCTGTGCGAGTGCGAGGCCGGCGCCCGGGGGGTGCAGCAGAAATTGCGGCTGGCTGAGACCTTGTCCGAACAGATCGCCCTGGCGTTCGCCAACCTTCAACTGCGCGACACCTTGAAATACCAGTCGCTGCGGGACGCTCTCACCGGCCTGTTTAACCGCCGGCATATGGAAGAGTCGCTGGATCGCGAGTTGCTACGGGCGGCGCGCAGCCAGACTCCGGTAACCGTGCTGATGATCGATATCGACCACTTCAAACGATTCAACGATGTCTACGGCCACGAAGCGGGCGACTTCCTGCTGCGCGAGTTGGGAGCGATGCTGCGATCGCAAGTACGCGGCGGCGATATCAGCTGCCGTTACGGCGGCGAAGAATTTCTGTTGATCATGGCGGAAACCGATGTTGAATCCGGTTGCCATCGTGCGGAGAATCTCTGCGAGCAGGTCAGGGGATTGCAGGTTCGCTATCACGGTGAAACCCTGCGCAAGATCACAGTATCGATTGGCGTCGCGGGCTTTCCGGTGAACGGTGATTCGGCTGCGACTATTGTGAATGCCGCCGATGAGGCGCTCTATCGCGCCAAGCACGAAGGACGCGATCGCGTGGCGGTGGCAGAGAAATAGATGGCTCTCGGTTATCGCCAGCCGATACAACCCGATAAGATCGTTTGATCCTGACTGACAGCTGACGGCCGACAGCTGCCTCAAGCGTTAGCCTGTTCCAGTTCCTGCGACAGGCTTTCCCATTCAACCATCAACGCTTCGAGTCCCTTGCGGCGCGTGGCCAAGAGTTCGGTCCACTTCGCGGTTTCTGCCGCGCTAACGAACGATTGCAGCTCGCGTTCACATTCGGCGATGCCGTCTTCCAGTTGCGCTATGTTCTGCTCGATCTCGCCGTGACGAGTTTGCAGCTGCTTCAGCCTGATGGGATTGATGCGCTTCTTCTGCTGCGACTTCTGCTCTTCGTATCCGGGGACGTCTGACAATGTGGGAGTCCAGGCCGGCTGCTCGGCTTCGCCGGACTCCTGACGCTGCTTGCGCCACAGATAATCTTCGTAATTGCCGGGAAAGACCTCGACGCGGCCGTTGCCGATCTCGAAGATGCGCGTGGCCAGCTTGTCGATGAAGTAGCGATCGTGCGAGACGAAGACGACGGTGCCGTTGTACTTCTCCAGCGACTCCAGCAGCACGTCTTTCGCCCGCATATCGAGGTGGTTGGTGGGCTCGTCGAGCAGGAGAAAATTCGAGGGATGGAGCAGCATGCGAGCCAGCGCGTAACGATTGCGTTCGCCGCCGGAGAGCACGCCTATGGGCTTGAAGACATCGTCCTCCGAGAAGAGGAAGCATCCGAGCACGCCGCGCAGCTCAGTAATCGATTTCTGCGGCGCGACACCGGAGAGATCGTCGAGCATGCGGCTCGCGGGATCGAGTTCCTTGTATTGATCCTGCGCGAAGTAATCGGGTTCGACGTTGTGGCCGAGGTTCAGCTTGCCTTCGGTCAGCGGCTCGATGCCGGTCAGCAGCTTGATCAGCGTCGACTTCCCTGCTCCGTTCACGCCGACCAGCGCGATGCGGTCGCCGCGCTGAATGGTGAAGTTGGCTTCGCGAAAGACCTCTTTTGGACCGTAGCTCTTGGCGACGCCGGTGGCCTCGACTACCAGCCGGCCGCTGGGATTCGGCTGCGGGAAGCTGAAGTGAATGGTCTTCTCGTCCTGCGGAACCTCGATGCGCTCGATCTTCTCCAGCTCCTTGATGCGGCTCTGCACCTGCTTGGCCTTGGTGGCCTGGTAGCGGAAGCGGTTGATGAAAGCTTCGAGCTGCTCGATGCGCTCGCGCTGATTCTTGTAGGCGGCGACCAGCGAGTCGCGCCGCTCCTGTTTCTGCGCGAGATATTTTTCGTAGTTGCCGCTGTAGAAGTGAACGCCCTTGTTCCAGATCTCGATGATGCGATCGACGGTGACGTCGAGGAAATAGCGGTCGTGCGAGATGAGGACGTAGGCGAAGGGATACTGGAGCAGGTATTGTTCGAGCCAGTTGCGAGTCTCGAGGTCGAGATGGTTCGTGGGCTCGTCGAGGAGCAGCAGGTTGGGCTTCGACAATAGCAGCTTGGCAAGTGCGATGCGCATCTGCCAGCCGCCGGAGAATTCTTCGGTGTAGCGCGTCCAGTCTTCTTTGCGGAAGCCGAGGCCGTCGAGCACGGTGCCGACCTGCGAATCGAGCGCGTAGCCATCATTGACGCGAAAGTGGCTGAGGATCACCTGGTAGCGGTCGGCCACTTGCGCGTACTCGCTGGAGTTGTGATCGAGTTCCGCGATCTTGTGGGTGAGACCTTCCATCTCCTGCTCAAGCGCGCGCAGATTGGCGAAGACCGACATGCACTCGTCGAAGACGGTGCGGCCTTCAAGACGCAAGCCGTCTTGCGGCAAGTAACCGAAGGTCGTGTGCTTGGCAGAAACGATGGAGCCGTAGTCGAGCGTCTCGATCCCGCCAAGAACTTTCAGCAGCGTGGATTTGCCGGTTCCATTAGCGCCGACCAGGCCGACACGGGCGTCAGATGTGATCAGCCAATCAAGATTTTCGAAGAGGAGCTTAGGCCCGAATCGTTTGCCGGCGGCGGAGAGCTGAATCATGCGGGTAAGTTCTTTTGAGGAGCAGGTCGGTTACGAGTGTACCGTTCGCGAAGGACCAACAGCCCCGCCAGCAAAATCATTACAAGTCCGGCGGCAAACACCGATCTGACGATCGAGCGGAGATCCCTATCGATATACACACCGACCAATTTGTCTTTGGTGTTGTACCAGATGGGCCGAACCACAATCATTTCACCAGAGCCAAATTGGCCGGTCGCCGTAAGATTTATGTTTACGACCGCACCGGGCGCCGCTCGAAACCTGCGACCCGCCGACTGGCACTGGTACGAGTTGCCGTCACTGAATCCGTATATTCCCCAACCCGGTTGCAGACTCACCTGTCCATTCCCTTCGGTCGCCGTAACGTTAATTCCTTCAAAACAATATTGAAGCTCATTCAGCGATGAAATGAGGGCAACCTCGTAGTCTGGCTCGCCCCAGCTGCGCCTAATGCGCTTCCAGACAGCGTCGTCTGGCACGGTCATGCTAACGCTGACCTCCTGTCCTTGCCGTAGTTCCAAAGCCGGGATTTCAACTAAGTTGCGAAAGGGAACGCGGATGTCGTCCGGGCGAATGGGGTCCTGGATAAAGTACAAAGCCTCTGGCACGAGCAGCAGAAAGCCGAGCGTTAGCAGAATCCACTTCGTCATGCGAGCTAGTTGCTAGTCGCTAGTTGCTCTTTTTCTGCCCGCGGAGGATGCGGTCGTCGATCGGCTTGCGGCCGGCGAAGCCTTCCTCCACGCCATGCCAGTGCGTGATTCCCTTCTCGCCCAACTTCCAGCAGAGCAGGATGACTTCATCGCCGACGAGGCAGGGAAAATCGAGCAAGCCGATGTCGAGGTCCTTCACCTGCACGCCGGTGGCATCGATTTCGGCGACTGCGTCTTTCGCCTTCTGCAGCGCCTTCTCGCGCTCGGCCTTGCGCCGCGCGACCGAGACGATGTCGACCATCGTACCGCCGTTGATGAAGATGCGGTTGGCCAACGACTGCTGCTCGGCGTCGACCTCTTCGATAAGCGCCTTGGCCTGAATGGCCGAGCGCAGCAAGGACTCCAGAACGGGCAGCAGGTTTTCGGCTTCAGCGAGGGTGAAGGTGCGCGCCATATCGATGTTCCAACTTTCCAGCGTGGCCCGAACTTGCGCCCGGCGGCGCTCATAAACACGACGGCGATGCTCCCGCAGATCGGACCAATAGCGCGGGACCCGCCGTAAGAATTTTTCCCGAGGACGTTTGCGGATAATCACTGGACTTCTAACATCCTATCAAGAGCCACGCGCGCCCACATCTTGACACTTTCGGTTACCTTGATCTGATTGACGATATTGCCGTCGACCAGGTTCTCCAGCGCCCAGCACAAGTGCTGCGGCGAGATGCGAAACATGGTGGTGCAGAGGCAGCCGGAATCGTCGAGCGTGATCACGCGCTTGTCGGGATTCTCCTTCGCCAGACGATTGACCAGGTGAATCTCGGTACCGATAGCGAACGACGATCCTGCGGGCGCCTGCTTGACCATCCTGATGAGGTGATCGGTCGAGCCGATGCCATCGGCCTTCTGGCAAACTTCCCAGCGGCACTCGGGGTGGACGATGACCTGGATGCCGGGATAGGTGGCGCGAACTTTTTCGACATGCTCCGGCAGAAAGCGCTGGTGAACGGAGCAGTGTCCCTTCCACAAAATTACCTTCGCTTTCCGCAAGCGCTCGGCGGTCTGACCACCCTGCAGCTGATACGGATCCCACACGACCATCTCGTCGAGCGGAATCCCGCGCGCGAAGCCCGTGTTGCGGCCGAGATGCTGATCGGGAAGGAAGAAAATCTTTTCGTTGCGGCTGAAGGCCCAGTCGAATGCGCCCTTGGCGTTGGATGAGGTGCAGACCAGCCCGCCGCGCTCGCCGCAAAACGCTTTGATGGCGGCGGTGGAATTCATGTACGTGATGGGTGTGATGCCGCGGCCTTCATCGTCGGTGAGGCCGAGGTTCACGAACTGCTCCCATGCGTCTTCCACCTGGCCGATCTCAGCCATGTCAGCCATGGAACAGCCGGCGTTGAGATCCGGAAGAATCACCGACTGCCCGGGGCGCGCGAGGATGTCGGCGCTTTCTGCCATAAAGTGCACGCCACAGAAGACGATGTAGCTGCCCCTGGCCTGCGCGGCCATCTGCGAAAGACGATAGGAATCGCCGCGATAATCGGCGTAGCGAACCACTTCGTCGCGTTGATAGTGATGACCGAGGATGACGCACTCGCTGCCTAATTCCGCTCGGGCGGCGGCAATGCGGGCGTCCATGGAACGGTCGGGGAGTACGAGATAGTTTTCAAGCGAGCACGAAGCCGCTTCTGTAATCGGTAGTGTAGCCATCGCTTTGTCTCTGCCTTCAGTCCCGGCGACGTGAGTTTCCGTTTGTGATCGGAATTCGACGCCCCGGAACGGGGATGTTGAAAGCTGCTCGCGGCTCCAGTAGATCCACTACGCTTGCCTCTGAAATCTCCAACAAACGCTCTCGCGATTGTTGGTGAGGTTCGCGCCCGACCTACGGGGATGTTGAAGCTGCAAGTTGACGCTTCTTATTCCTACTATGTTCGATGATGCAGCCCACGCATTTGTTACAAAAACGAGAACCGCGTCCTGCCTCGACGCGGTCTGCTGATTGGGCCCTGGTGGCTGACATCGAACAGAAATATTGTTGCGCGATTGTGAAGAATAAGCAAGCCAGCAGCCGGCCATCAGCCGGTGCCCCAGGTTCGGCCATCGTTTGGCCTAACCTGGGTTCTCTGCCCATTCAAAGCTGATGCAGAGCGCAGCGCCGAACGCAGTAATCTGTCATCCGGTGCGCGGTCGAAGGACGCGCCGACTTGACTGTGACTGCTGATTGCTCCTACGGCGCGAAGTAGCCGGAGATGTCCAGGATCAACTGCGTCAGTCCGGCAGCGTAAGCGTCGATGGAGCCGTTGGTTGTGGGGACGATTGCCATGTTCGATGTAACGAAGCCATCGTAGGCGTTCAGCGTCGAGACCACGGGTTGCTGCTGGCCATCGGCCCACAGCGTGAGATACGGCATCTTTCCCGGCGGCACGACCGTCGCGTTGAAGACGTAAGCCTGCGCGCTAGCCGGCGGAGCGCACGGGCTGCCGACGACGTTGACCGTCTTCTCGTCCATAAACGGCTTGCCGTTGTTGTTGCGCGTATCGAGCACACGACACGGCGCGACCGGATACAGCGAGAGGCCGTTCTGGCCCGGCGCGCCGAAATAGCCGTTGATGTCAATGATGAGATCGGTCGAATTGAAGGCGTACACGTCAATGTCGCCATCGGGAGCCGCCGGAACGATTGCGGCGTTCGCCACCCCCGTCGCGGTCGGATTGTTCAGCGTCGAGACGGTTGGTTGCTGCTGATCGCTCGGCCAAACAGTGAGATAGCCAAGCTTCTGGCCCTTGGGGTTGGGAACGACCGTGACGTTGAAGGAATACGCCACCGGATTCGTTATGCCTGACAGGCACGAACTGCTCAGGATGGGCAGCTCGCGTTGCACCTGTGCCTGCAGCGACGGCGGCCCCAGCTGTGGTGGAAAGCCCGAGCCAGAGCGGGTGTCGACAACGCGGCAGGACGAACGACAGGGGCGAACGCGATTTCATTACTCCCTCCGAGGCAGACGGTGGTTAGGTACGAGTGCAGCCGTGGTGCTGTTTAACGGCTCGTCTCAACTCGGCGAAGGTTGGTTGGCGGAGCGGGAGCAACCTAACTGTCGCCGATATTCCGCTTGGGCACTTAGAGAGAACAGCAATCCTAGCACGGCCGGGCGGGCTTGGTCGTTGTCTTGGAGCAAGTACGCGATCCTGGGTCACAAGGCAGCCAAAGCCTGGTCGGACTCAGGTTCGGAATACCACCTCGCCGATGGGGCCAGACAGCCCAACAGCTACAGTGCTACTCGGACGGCGCGAATCTGTACAAGTTGGTCTCCAGCTCTTCCTCCGGCACGGCGTGGAGATCGATCCAGCCCTCCAGCGGCAGCGAGTCGACCGGCAGATGCTCGCGCCAGATGGCGAAGCGCAAGCGGATGCGGCTGCCGGGTTGCGCGCCGATCAGCTCGAACGGAATGCGCACTTCGAAGATCTGCTCGAGCGCGACCTCGACGCCGTTGGTGTTGGAGTTGCCGTTGTCGGCGGAGAAAGTTGCCAGCTTGTGCTGTTCGTGGCCGTTGGTCAGCACCCAGCGCTGTAGTTTGCGGCCGGTCGCGTCGACGCTGAGACGATAGGAATCGGGCGCGGCTTTCAGATTCTCGCGCTGGCGCCACACCTCGAGGTTCACCACCAGCCGGTACGCAGCGTCGGGCACGTCGTGATGAAAATCGAGACGGCCGGAAACGGAGTCGGCATCGAGCCCGGCGTAAACCGCGTCGAGCAGAAACTGCTTGCCATGCATTGCGCTGGTGCGCTGATCGGAGGTGTAACTGGCCGCGCCCATCCACTCGAAGTAGCCGCTCACCAGGCCATCGACGCGCGCGCGAACATACGCGGTTTGCGGAATGAAGCTGGGGCGCACCACGCCGCTGATAATCGGCGTGCTCAACTCTTCCGGCGGAATGCCTTCGAGCGCGTGGTAGACGTTGGACAAGTGCTTGCGATACAGCTCATCGAAATCGCGATCGTTGGCCGAATGATGTTCCGGACCGTACCACCAGTTCCAGTCGCTGCCTTCGGCGATCAGCAGCTCCTCCATCGCGAGCTGCCGTTGCGCGTCGGAGACGCGATGGGCGTGGCGATCGTAGTAGTCGCGCGCTTCGGCCAGCAAATCCCAGGCGCGATTGTCTTCCGGCGCTCCAACCCAGACGTTGAAGTTAGCGTCGATCCACGACCCCGGAACCAGATGATGGAGCTGCGCAAAATTTTCTTCACCATGTCGCGCGATGGCCTCGCTGATGGTCACCGGCTCGATCTGCTCATCGCGTTGCAGCGCGTCGTAGAAGCGCCGCAAAAATTCGCGGCCCGACTGCGGGTAATATTCCCACGCATTTTCCCCGTCGAGAATAATCGACACCACCGCATTCTTGCCTTGGTCGAGCAGCGGCCGTGCGGAGTCCTTGATGTTCTGGATGAGATGATTCGCGGCGTCCTGCGCCGGCATTCCGGAATAAACGAAGCCGATCAGATCCGACAAGCGATGATCGCGAAAGACCAGATGCATACGCGTCTCGTCTTTTTCGGATTGATAACGATAGAGGTTGTACAACCGCTCGGCGCCGTCGACGTGCAGGCGATCGTTGGATTCGCGCGTGAAGTGGAAGTCGAGCGAGCGGCCAAGCACGCCTTCGTCGGTCGCCATCCATTGCACGCCGGCGCGCGCTGCCAGCTTCAGCGCTTCTTCCGAGACGCTGCCCTCCGACGGCCACAGGCCCTGCGGCCGCACGCCGAACAGTTTCTCGTGCGAGTCAAGTGCACGCTGGATCTGCAGCGTGGCGTCGTCGGGATGGCGAAAACGCCGCGTCGGAAGCGGCAATCCGGGCGATGACTCCGCGCCCGCATTCGTGTCGCAGAGCAGCGGCAGAATTGGATGATAGAACGGTGTCGCCGAAAGCTCGATCGCCCCGCGCTGCGCCGCCTCGGCATAAGCAGGCAAAACCTTTGCCAGCATCTCGCGTTCTTTCACAATGACCAACTGCTGATCGTCGCGCGTGAAGTCTTCGCCCTTCTGCACCAGAGCCGCGATGTCCGAATCGGCGAGAAAGAATTCGTCAAACCACGCCAGCTGCGACAGCACCTGAAGATCCGCGTAATCGCGCGTTACGAAATACGATTCGGCTCCCTCCGGCCGCGCGCTCGTCGTGCGATAACGGTCCCACAAGTCGCGGTAGCGCGGATAGCGCCCGATCATGTTGACCGGATTTGCTTGAAACAAGTACTGCAGCGCAAAGCGGCGCTCCGCCGCATTCAATTCGCTGGCCGGCTTGGCGACAACCTCGAAGAACGGATCGTGCGCTTCGCCGGAGACGTAATCCTGCATCTGCGCCACCAGCGACGGCACCAGATTGAAGTTCTGATGAACGCCGGGAAACTCGTCCAGCAGCTTGACCATGCCGTAATAGTCTTTCAGCGCATGCAGCCGCACCCACGGCAGACGATACTCGCCCGTCACCATATCTTTGTAAAACGGCTGGTGCATATGCCACAGCAACACCAGCCGAATCTTCGGCGAATCTGTCGGGGAACCCGCGTCACTCATGGAAGGATTTTTGGGCGGCAGCAAGTGTATCAGAGATTGCGTTGTGGAAATCCGCGACAGCAGCGGTCAGCCAAATGCAGTCGAAGGATCTGCGGTTCGCTGGAACCGCTCAGTGCTCTGTGCCCCAGGTTCGGCCATCGTTTGGCCTGACCTGGGTCGCTCAAGTCAGAAGCTCGCACCTAACGACTAGCAGCTTTCTTCGCATGCGGATGGGTTTTGTCGTACACATCCATCACGTGCTTCACCGTCAGCTGTGTGTAGCGCTGCGTGGTCGACAGCCGCTCGTGGCCGAGCATTTCCTGGATCGCGCGCAGATCAGCGCCTTCCTCAAGCATGTGTGTACCGAACGCATGTCGCAAGGTATGCGGATGCACATCGGGCGAGAGTCCGCGCGCAACCGCGATCTGCTTGACGATGCGTCCCACGCTGCGCGTCGTCAGCCGCTGCCCGCGAAGGTTGATCAGGAGCGCTTTCTCGGTCGTTCTCTTGGTCTCGCCAAGCACGCGCTGTCGCGCCGGAAGATAGGCTTCCACCGCGGCTTTCGCCGAATCGCCGAACGGCACATAGCGCTCCTTGCGCCCTTTGCCGCGCACCAGGATGATTTCGTTCGACCAGCGAATGTCATCAAGATTGATGCCGATCAGCTCCGAGTTGCGAATGCCGCAGCCATAGAGCAACTCGAGAATCACCTGATCGCGCTCGGCAAACGCCGAGCACTCCGGCATCGTCGAATCGAGAACGGTGTTGACTTCTTCGATGGTCGGCACGCGCGGCAATTTTTTTGGCAGCCTCGGCGTCGCCACCAGCGCCGCCGGATTCTGCTCGACCTCGCCCTCTTGCGCCAGCCACTTGTAGAGCGAACGCAGCGCCGCTAACGCTCGCGCAACCGAAGTCTTGCTCAAACCGCGCTCGTAAAGATTCGCCAGATATCCGCGGATGAGCACGTGATCGATGTCGCGCCAGTTCTGCGGGCCGACGTATTCCGCAAACTGTGCCAGGTCGGTGCGATAAGCCTTGATCGTATGCGCCGACGCATTGCGCTCCTGCAGCGCGCGCACGAACTTCGCAACGGCTTTCTCGACTACGGTCGCTGCGTTCTTAGTCATGGACTATCTGCTCGCGCGATTCTTACTCCTCGGATGATGTTGCCGGTAAACCTTGTTCAACCGGTCGAGAGCCAGATGCGTATAAACCTGCGTCGTGGAAATGTCGGCGTGCCCCAGGATCGTCTGCACGGTTCGCAGATCGGCGCCATTCTCCACCATGTGCGTCGCACAACTGTGACGCAGCATATGCGGACTTGCATGTCGCGATTGCGCCGACGCAGCATTCACCATCTGCCACACACGCTGCCGCGTGATGCCCTTCGCCCCGCGCGCGATGAACAGAAACGGCGACGACTTCCCTGCCGCCAGAACCGGTCGCGCGTCGCGCAGATACTGCTGCACAACTTCTTGCGCCGCGCGACCCAAAGGCACGATCCGCTCTTTGTCGCCTTTGCCGCGAACCAGCACGTACCCCAACTCAAGCTTGAGATCTTCCAGTTTCAGATTCACCACCTCCGAAACTCGAAGCGCGCCCGCATAAAAGACTTCCAGCATCGCGCGATCCCGGCCGGCGAGCGCCTGCGACACCCGGTCGTCTTTCGCGCGCGCCGGACCGTGCAGGAGGTTCTCGACTTCATCGGTTGCGAGCGACTTCGGCAACACTTTCCATTGCCGCGGTGTGTCGATGTTCAGCGTCGGATCCGCCGTGATGTAGCGATCCAACAACAGATACTTGTAGAAGTGCCGCAGCGCCGAAAGCTTCCGCGCCACGCTGCGCCCGTCAACCCCGTTCGACAGCAGCGAATTGAGAAAGTCGCGCACCTCTTGCCGCCGCGCCTCGCGCAGTCCGCGCTTGCGCTTCAGCAGAAATCCCGCGTACTGCTCCAGGTCCGATCGGTAAGCCGAAACACTAAGCGGCGCCAACCCTTTCTCGACCTTCAGATAGTCGAGAAACGAATTCAGCAGCCGCAAATTGGGATCGGCACTCTGCACGAGATGAGTATGGAATGCAAATATTTCGGCGGGAATAGCGAACGGGGTTCGTTGTATGTCGAGTTGTCATCCTGAGCGGAGTGAGGCCGCGCAGCGACCGAACGCAGTTGAAGGACCCCTATTGTGGAATCTGCAACCTGCACTGCTAGCCGATTTACCGACTGTGGGTTTGTCACCTTGAGCGAAGTGAAGCTGCACAGCAGCCGTATGCAGTCGAAGGGATCTGCCGCTCTTACTTTCCGGGTTCATCCGTTGCCGACTGACTGCTGATTGCTGACTGCTTTCCTCGCACTACATTCAGCAGTTCCACCGCATTCAGCGGCGAGCGCGGATCTTCTTCATGCTTGAAGAACGCGTACGTCTCGAGTCCGTCCGCAACGCATCTACCCACTCGCTCCGCGAGTCGCTTCACATCCTCCGCCGAATAACTGGGCTGGCGAAAACGAAAATAGATGTAGTTCGCGGTTCGCACCTTGGGCGTATCCAGCTTCTCCGTCTCGGCAACGCAAAGCGTTGCGTTGTGATCTCGCAGGGCCTGATAGACCTCCTCGCAAAACCACGACGGGTGCCGAAACTCGAACGCCGCTTTGAAATTTCTCGGCAGCAGCGCCAGAAAATCGCGCAGCACCGCGAGGTCGGCTTTCGTCGTCGGCGGCAACTGAAACAGCACTGGCCCAAGCTGCCTGGCCAACGGCTGCAGCGTCAACAAGAATCGCTGGATCGGCTCCTCGACGTTCTGCAGGCGCTTGATGTGGGTGATGTACTGGTTCGCCTTCAGAGCGAATCGAAAATCCGGCCCTACATCTGCCATCCATGCTGTCGCGGCCTTCTCCGTCAGGCTTCGGCGAAACGTATAGTTCACCTCCACCGTATTGAGTTGTGTCGCGTAATACTTCAGGAAATTCTTCGACGCGACTTTTTGCGGATAGAAGTCGGGCTTCCAGATCGTATACGCCCAACCCGAAGTGCCGACGTACAGCAGCGCCGCACCCTGTGTCGATGTCGCCTGCTTCTCGCCGCTCGCAGAATCGTTCGCCATATGCTTTGGAATTCTAGCCCCGCCCGGCTCTCTGACTCCGTTCTTGCCTCTGTGATTGTATGATTTTCTTCGAGCCGTATCGCGTGCTTTGCTTGCCGACTTGCCGATGCCCAAAGGATCGCAACCCGACCGCCCGAGTCCGACGCCGATCATTGCCCTTACCGGCTTCATGGCTGTCGGCAAGAGCACCGTCGGCCGCATCCTGGGCTCGCTCGTCCATTGGAGCTTCCTCGATCTCGATTGTGAGATCGAATCCCGCTCGCGCCTGCACATCCACGAGATCTTCGCACGCCAGGGCGAGCAGCAATTTCGCCGGATCGAAACGGATGCCTTGCAGCGAATCCTTGAGCACGCCTCCACGCCAACCGTGATCGCACTCGGCGGCGGGACCTTCGTCCAGCCCGAGAATGCTGAACGCCTGATCGCGCGTGGCGCGCACGTTGTCTTCCTCGAGCTTGAGGTCGAAGAACTTCTCGAACGCTGCCGTTGCGCACGCGAACGTTCCCCGCAGAACCCGCGCCCTTTGGCCGATGACACTGCCGCATTCTGCAGTTTGTATGAACGAAGGCTGCCTTTGTATCGCAAAGCCGAGTTGACCGTGCCTACCAAAGGGAAATCCGCGGAACAGGTCGCCCGCGAGATCGTCGCCGCCCTGCATCTGTCCGCGGACGACACCGATCAGTAGCCTTCTTAAGTAACCTACTTGATCCTTCTCTGTGGCTACTGCCTTTGGGTTATCTCCCTGCACCGTCCGACGTGATATAACTTGATTTTTCCCACGAAAATGTCGCAGCAGAAAATCCCCGTTGGAATCCTTGGCGCAACCGGAGTCGTCGGTCAGCGCTTCATCCAGATGCTCGAGAACCATCCCTGGTTCGAGGTCGCGTGGCTCGCTGCGTCCGACCGCTCGGCCGGACAGCTCTACGGCGACGCTGCGAAGTGGCGCCTGAAGACTCGTCTTCCTGATCGCGTGCGGACCATGACCGTCGCCAACGCCTCGCCCGCCGGCGCGCCACGCGTGATCTTTGCCGCGCTCGACGCCGGCATCGCTCGCGACCTCGAGCCGCAATTCGCCGCCGCCGGCTGCGCGGTAGTCAGCAACTCCAGCGCCTTTCGCATGGAGCCCAACGTTCCACTCGTCATTCCCGAGGTCAATCCCGACCACGTTTCGCTGATCGAGAAGCAATGCTGGCGCAAGCAATCGGGCGGCTACATCGTCACCAATTCCAACTGCTCGGCAATGGGATTGGTGCTCGCTCTCGCGCCGTTGCATCGCAACTTCGGCATCGCCTCGGTCTTCGTCACCACCATGCAGGCGGTAAGCGGCGCAGGCTATCCTGGTGTCGCCTCGCTCGACATCCTTGGCAACGTCATCCCCTACATCGCCAAGGAAGAAGAAAAGATGGAAGAGGAGACGCGCAAGCTGCTAGGCCGGCTCGATGGCGATCATGTCGAGCAAGCCGATTTCACCATGACCGCGCATTGCAATCGCGTTGCTGTCGAAGACGGTCACACCGAATCCGT
The DNA here is from genome assembly GCA_963805985.1 of uncultured Acidobacteriaceae bacterium. GTDB lineage: Bacteria > Acidobacteriota > Terriglobia > Terriglobales > Acidobacteriaceae > Bog-257. The sequence continues at coordinate 35,644 of CAWDWG010000002.1, forward strand.
CTCCGTCAAGCTGAACCGCAAAGCCACGGCGGACGAAGTCATCGCCGCCTTCAACGACTTCCCGCCCGTTCCTCAGGATCTGCCGACCGCGCCGGCACAGCCCGTGGTTTACGATTCGGCACCGGATCGTCCGCAGCCGCGCTTTGACGTCGATCGCGGCAAAGGGATGACCGTGAGCGTTGGCCGTCTGCGTCCTTGCGGCGTTCTCGACTATAAATTCACCGTGCTCTCGCATAACACCATTCGCGGAGCAGCCGGCGCGGCGCTGCTCAACGCCGAACTGCTGAAAGTCCAGGGTCTGCTGCCGTGACCCGCGATCTCCCGCCGGCGGTGTTGCCGTGATCGTCATGAAATTCGGTGGCACCTCGGTCGAGGATGCCAAGGCCATCGATCGCGTCGCTTCCATCATCAAGTCGCGCATCAGCGACCGGCCGTTCGTCGTGGTCAGCGCCATGGCGAAGGTTACCGATCAGCTTCTCGCGATGGCCGCTGCCGCCGGACGCGGCGACCGCGATCAGGCGCTCGAGATCTGCCGCTCTCTCCGCGAGCGCCACTACCTGACCGCAGGCGAGCTGCTGGGCACCGGCCTGCACACCGATTTGCATCGCGAGCTCGGCTCCGAGTTCGATTCGCTTGACGAATTGCTGCGCGGCATCTCTGCCGTCGGCGAGCTCACGCCCCGCACCTCCGACTACGTCGTCTCCTTCGGCGAGCGGCTCTCCAGCATGATTGCCACGCAGGCATTTCTCGCGCGCGATCTCCCGGCAACTCTGGTCGATCCTCGGCAAGTGATCGTCACCGACGCGCAGCACAGCCGCGCGGTTCCGCAAGTCGATGCGATCAACGACCGCCTGCAGGACCGTATCCGTCCGCTCATCGAGCAGCACCGTGTGCCCATCATGGGCGGCTTCGTCGGCGCAACGCGCGAGGGCGTCACCACCACCATCGGCCGCGGCGGCTCGGATTTCTCCGCTGCGCTAGTGGGCGCCGGCTTAAACGCCGAGCGCATCGAGATCTGGACTGATGTCGATGGCATGAAGACGACCGATCCTCGCGTATGTTCCGACGCGCGCCGCATCAAGGTCATCAGCTTCGAAGAGGCCGCCGAACTGGCTTACTTCGGCGCCAAAGTCCTGCATCCGGCAACCGTGCTTCCTGCGGTCGAGAAAAATATTCCGGTGCTGGTGCTGAACTCGCGCAATCCATCCAACGAAGGAACGCGCATTCTGGCCCGCACGCCGCGCTCGCATGCGCTTTTCAAAGCCATTGCCGCCAAGACCCGCATCACGGTCATCGACATCGTCGCCGCGCGCATGCTCATGGCTCATGGCTTTCTCGCTCAGGTCTTCGAAGTCTTTGCGCGCCATCGCTGCGCCGTCGATGTCGTCTCGACCTCTGAGGTCAGCATTTCGCTGACCGTCGATTCGAACGAAGCGATTCCCCAGATCGCTGCCGATCTGGAGAAGCTGGCTTATGTGAAATATGCCGGACGCAAGGCCATCGTCTGCCTGGTCGGCGAGAATCTGCGAGACACGCCCGGCGTGGCGGCGCAAATCTTCGACGCTGTTCGCGACATCAACGTGCGCATGATCTCGCAAGGCGCATCGGAGATCAATCTGACGTTCGTCATCGACGAAGCCGACGTGTCCGAGGCCGTGCGTCGCCTGCACGCCAGATTCTTTACCGACGTTGATCCCGAGGTCTTCGATTGAGCAGTGCGCCGCTACAAATCGTCGTGCTGGGGCCGGGCAAGACCGGCTCGCTGGTGGCCGAAGTCGCGCGTGAGCGCGGCCATCAGGTGCGAATCATCGATGCCGATGTCAACCACGACGCCGCGTGGCTGATGCCGGAAAATCTGCGCGATGTCGATGTGGTGATCGACTTCACCACGCCACATGCCGTGCTGAAGAACATTGCCGCCTGTGTCAGCGCAAAGCGAGCGATGGTCGTCGGCACCACCGGTTGGTACGGCGAAATGGAGCAAGTCCGCAGCGCCGTCGAACAGGCAGGAACCGGATTTGTCTTTGGCGCGAATTTTTCCTACGGCGTGAATTTGTTCTTCCAGATCATGAAAGCCGCCGCTCCCGCATTGACTCACGGCTACAGCGGCCATATCACCGAGATCCATCACATCCACAAGAAAGACGCGCCCTCGGGAACGGCCGCGGCCATGCAGCACATTCTCGAACAGACAGCCGGAATGCGACTGGAGATCACCTCGGAACGCGAAGGCGAAGTCACTGGCACGCACACGCTGGAACTGAATGCCGCGGGCGACCGCATCATCCTCACCCACGAGGCCAAGTCGCGCCGCACCTTCGCCGAAGGCGCAGTCCTGGCCGCCGAGTGGATCGTCGGCAAGACGGGGTTCTACGATTTCCGCGACGTTTTTTCGCAACTCTAGACACGGATTGCAGCGCGTTCGGCTCATTCAAGAACCCGATTGCTGATTGCTGACTGCCGACTGCTGGATTATGCTTTTCCAATGAGACTTCGTGGTTGCGGCACAGCCCTCATTACTCCCTTCAAGCAGGATGGCAGTCTCGACGAATCTTCGCTGCGCGACCTGGTGCGCTGGCAGGTCGAGTCCGGCATCGGATTCCTGGTTCCCTGCGGCACCACCGGCGAAACGCCGACGCTAACGCATGACGAATGGCTACGCGTGGTCGATCTGACGATCGAAACTGCCAATGGCCGTGTACCTATCATGGCCGGCGCGACGTCGAACAACACGCGCGTAGCTGTTGCTAACGCGAAAGAGATCTCATCGCGGCCAGGGGTCGATTTCGTTCTCACCGCAACACCCTATTACAACAAGCCGACGCAGGAGGGGATTTATCAGCACTTCAGCGCGATCGCCGAAGCTTCCACCAAGCCGCTGATCCTCTACAACATCGCCGGACGCACCGGAACCAATATCGAGACATCGACGCTGCTGCGCCTGGCGGAGAATCCGAACATCATTGGCGTGAAGGAAGCCAGCGGAAACATCGCACAGATCGCGGAAGTCTGCGCATCGGTGCCGGAAGATTTTCTCGTCTTCTCCGGAGACGATGCCATCACGTTGGCTGTGATCGGTCTCGGCGGCGTGGGAATCGTCTCGGTCGCGTCGAACGAAATTCCCGCCGAGATGTCGCGCATGACCAATGCGGCGCTGGCGAACAAATGGGACGAGGCACGACTGCTCTTCCGGAAATACGTGCCGCTGATGCAAGCCAACTTTATCGAGTCGAGTCCGGGCCCGGTTAAAGCCGTGCTGGCGATCATGGGAAAGATTGAAGAGGTTTACCGGCTGCCGCTCGTTCCGGTAAGAAAAGAAACTCGCGTGAAGCTGGAAAAGATCGCCAATGAGATAGGATTGCTGCAATCGCGACCCGCCGCGAGCCGGTGATCGGCTTCAAGCTGATTGCTAATCGCTAATTGCTAATTGCTTCTTCATCCCACCGTCCCAGAAGGAAGGCGCCGTCGCCGGTCTCATTGCGCTCGTAGCGCAGGCATGCCAGTCCCTGCGCGAAGGCTTTGAGAAAATGCTCGCGATTGCGCAGTTGTAGTTCCGCAGCTTTCTGCCGCGTCTCCGGCTGCGCCTTCCATTCGTAGATCTTGGCTGGAACCTCGATCCGCATCTCTTCTTCGAACGCTGGCAGCTCTCCTGTCGCCAGCAGCGCTTCAACGCGCTTCGATTTCAGCCACCACTCCGCCACCAGACGGTCGGTAGGCAGACCTCCCCATAACGGCGACGTTGATATTCCGTACTGATTGATGTTGTACCGGCGCACGATGGCGCCCAGCCGTTCCAGGTTGAGATAGGAGTTCTTGATCTCCAGAGGATCGAAGGTCCATTCGATCAGTTCATAACCTCTCGCGATTGCGTCCTCGCGCTGAAACAGCTTCAGCCTGCGACCAACCCCGCTGTCCCGATATTCGGCCTTCACCGCCAGCATGTGCGAATGCAGGTACGAATGTCCGCCGCGCATTCCTGGAATCGAAAACGCATAGCCAACCAGCATGTCACCATCCCACGCCCCAATCGCTTGCCCACCGATCTTCGGAGCCAGCGAGAAGATTCGCAGCGGCACCAGGTCGATATCGTCGAATCCCCACACTTCTTTCTGCAACGCGACGCAGGCGTGAAACTCTTCTACCTCGGTGCAGTTGCGCAATTGAACGTTGCCGCCGCTCATTGCTGTTCCTGCTGCTTCGACTCCTGCCATAGCGACTCCAACTCGTTGAGTGAAGCATCTGCGGGCTTCTTGCCCTGCTCACGCAGCCTGCCTTCGAGATATTCAAAGCGCCGGCGAAATTTGCGATTGGTTTTGCGCAGCGCGGATTCCGGATCGAGCGAGAGATAGCGTGCGATATTCACCAGCACGAAAAACAAATCGCCGACCTCGTCCTCCAACCGTGAACGTAGCTCGGGCGAGATTTTCACTTCGCGCGCTCCTGCTACGCCAGCCGCCGACTCCGGGCGCGGTCCGGGCGCCGGATATTCAGCAAGATTCTGACGGAGCTCTTCCGTCTCCTCGTCCAGCTTTTCGAAAAGGCCTTCGATGTTCGGCCAGTCGAATCCCACATGCGCCACGCGCGAGCTGATCTTGTACGCCTCCATCAGAGACGGCATCGCTGACGAGACACCAGCCAGCACGGAGTCGGGATGATCCTGCTTCGAGTCCTCACCCGATTCCTGCTGACGCTTCTTTTTCTCCTCCGCCTTCAGCGCCTGCCAGTTGCGCAGAACCTCGCCTGGCGTTTCCGCCTTCACTTCGCCAAAGACGTGCGGATGCCGATCGATCAGCTTATTCGCGAGACGGTCAAGGACATCGTCGATCGAGAAGCGCTTCTCCTCGGTCGCCATCTCGGAATAGAACAGCACCTGCAGCAGCAAGTCACCCAACTCGCCGGTAAGCTCGTCCCAGTCGCGCGCATCGATCGCTTCGACGACCTCATAGGCTTCCTCGAGCGTGTAGGGCTTGATGGTGTCGAAAGTCTGTTCGCGATCCCAGGGACATCCTCCGGGACCGCGCAATCGCGCCATGATCGAGACGGCGCGCTCAAATCGTTCACCTGTGGTCGGCATCCAGACCAATCTAAATTAGGAGCGCCGGAAGGCGAAATGGGAGAGTGAGATGCTCGTGGAGAAAGATCTCAGGCCTATGTTTGTCCGCCGCGAAACTGGATGATCCTGCGCCGATCCCGTTTGGACGGCCTGCCTTCCGGCGCCGGAGCGAAATTCTTTAGTGCCTTCCGCTCTTCGGCCGCTTTCAGGCGCAACTCGCGACTCTCCGCGGTCTCGTCATAGAGCGTCTGCGCAACCGTAGCCGGTCCGCGCATTTCGCTAAGTTCGAGCACCTTGACCTCAAAGTCGCCGCTGTCGCTCGTGATGTGCAGCCGGTCACCGGCATGGACCTCGCGTGCCGGTTTTGCCTGCTGTCCATTGCAGCGAATCCTGCCCAGCTCACACGCTCGCGCCGCCAGCGAGCGCCTCTTGAAGAATCTCGCCGCCCACAGCCACTTGTCGATGCGCACACTTGTCATGCTTATTCACTACGGAAGATAAACTGACTGATTTCTGCTACATCATGGCTTCCGCGATCTATTTCTGCTGGACCAGCGTGACCGCATGCTCCAGCATCTGATCCAGCGCTTCGCGCGGGTAGACCTTGCCGTTGTAGACCACCGCCCAGATTTTCCTGGTATTCGCAATGTCATCCAGCGGGTTGGCGTACAACAGCACCATGTCGGCGAGTTTGCCGGCTTCGATGGTGCCCAGATCTTTCTCTCGTCCCATGAATCGCGCGGGATTCGAGGTGGCAGTCTGCAAGGCTTCCATAGGGGTAAGGCCAGCCTGTACGAGGTATCCCAGTTCGTCGTGCAAGCTGAAGCCGGGAAAAATAAACGGATTTAAAGTGTCCGTTCCTGCCAGAATTCCAACCCCTGACTGCTGCATCACACCCACAATCTGACGCTCGGTTTCAAACTCCTCCCTGGCGAGCGTGAACTGTTCCTCAGTTTCGCCATATGCCTTGGAAGGCTCCCAGGTAGCCTTGACACTCTGCGGCATGAAGCGCAGGCGCGGATCTCGTGCTAGCGCCGGATCGTCACCGTAGCCCAAAACATGCAGCAAAGTAAGGGTGGGACATTGCCACGTTCCGTTGGTCTTGAAGGTTGCAAACAGGGCGTTGGCTCGCTCCGGATTGTAAGTATTGAGCTGAACCTGTCGCAGCGCCTCAACGTGAGAGCCCCAGAACGTGGGCTTTGCGGAAGCTTCGTCGTCGGCCAAGTCCGCCTGCGCCGCATTGAAAATCTCGCTCTCCTTGCTCGAGCAGGCTTCCAGAATGCCGGTCATGTGCTCAATCGATTTCTGCCCGGCGCGCGAGGCCTCCTCGGCGGTCATCGACAAGGGCACGTGGCCTTCAAAGGCGATTCCCTGCTTCTTGGATTCGTCGGCGATAGCGAGATAGGCATCGCGCGGGAGAAAGCTGTACACCTTCACGAAATCCGCGCCCTGCTGTTTGATCTGGTCGACGGCCTGTTTCGCTTCGGCAGCGTTGCTCACCGGGATCGAGTTTGGCCAATACGGTTTTGGCCCGTCCACAATCGCGCTGGCGATCATCATGCGCGGCCCCAGCAATCGTCCAGCTGCAATCTCTTTGCGCCATTCATAGTGCAGCGGCGCACCCGCCATGATGCGGATACCCGTCACTCCATTGGCAATGAACAATCCCAGATAATCCTTTTCATCCCAGTGAACGTGCATGTCCCAGAGGCCGGGAATCATGAATCGGCCATTGGCGTCTATGACCTCGGCATATTTGGGAATCGGGGTCGCTCTGCTCTTGCCGACGCGCTGGATGCGGTCGCCGCTGATGATCACTGTCATGTCGGGCTTTGGCGCATCGCCTGTCATATCGATCAGCGTCACATGAGTCAGCACGAGCGGTGTGGGTTCATCGGTGGGTGCTTGCGCAGCCGCCACGGCTCTCGCGCGGCGCGGTGGTGGTGAGGCAGGTGCGTCTGGGGTTTCCTGGGCAACCAGGCACGACAGCAAGAAGGGAACAAGGAACAGGCTGGAGCTTCTTCTCATTGCCTACTCTCCCAATACCCGATTGATCGCGCTGTTGGAATGCTGGCGCGCCCCTCATTTATGGCTTTCGGAATGAGTGGTAACTATTCATCATGCATGGGCAAGGCTGCACACTCAAACAAAAAATGCTGTCGGTGAACCCGGAGAGTGAGCGGTCGATACCGACTTAGCGGCCGCTCGACCAGAAGATCCGAGACCGGCAATCTCGCTTGCCTCAGCCTTGGTACACTACGCAATCGGATGTCTGCCGCACCCGTCGTCGCTAGTGTTAAGCGCCCTCGCATTGAGTCCGTCGACATGCTTCGCGGTGTGATCATGGTCCTCATGGCGCTCGATCATGTCCGCGATTTCGTCGGCACGCGCGCCAATCCCGTCAACCTGGGCACCACTACAGTGCCACTATTTTTTACGCGCTGGATTACCCACTTCTGCGCGCCCGTGTTCTTCCTGACGATGGGCATGGGTGCGTACTTCGCGCTGGGCAGAAGATCGAAGCCGCAATTGTCACGCTTCCTTTTGACGCGTGGCCTGTGGCTGATCTTTTTGGAGCTGGTGCCGTTGCGCTGTCTGGGTTTCCAATTCAACTTCGACTATCGCGTCACCATGCTCTTCATCCTGTGGGCGCTGGGCTGGGCGATGATCATCCTTTCCGCCCTGATTTACCTGCCCGACTGGGCGATCATCACCTGTGGGGCGTTGGCGATCTGCGGGCATAATCTGCTGGACCGGATCGACTCCACGAATCCGCTATGGGTGATTTTGCATTCACCCGGAGTTCTTTTCTCCGGCGGGCAGCACATTGTGCTCGTAGCCTATGTCCTGATTCCATGGTTCGGTGTTACGGCCGTCGGATACGGAATGGGACGGATCTATAACTGGGAAGCGGAGCGGCGCAAGCAATTTCTGTTGCGGCTGGGCATTGCTTTGAGTGTGGCATTCGTAGTTTTGCGGGCGATCAATGTCTATGGCGATCCGAATCCGTGGAGCGTGCAGAAGTCGGCCGCATTCACCGTACTCGCGTTTTTGAATACAGTAAAGTATCCGCCGTCACTACTCTTCCTGCTGATGACGCTCGGGCCGGCGCTGATTGCGCTTTCCGTACTCGACGGCAAATCCCCAAGACTCCTGCGGCCGGCGCTGATCATCGGCAGGGTGCCGCTGTTTTACTACATCCTCCATATTCCGCTGATCCATTTGATCGCGCTGATCGTCTGCTACGCCCGTTACGGCCACATCTACTGGATGTTCCAGTCGCCCGACGCGGGCAACTTTCCGTTCACGGCGCCGCCGGGCTGGGGGCTGTCATTGCCGTGGATCTATGTGATCTGGGCGATGGTTGTCGTATTGCTTTACCCGTTGTGCCGATGGTTCGCCGGTGTAAAGCGGCGGCACAACGCAGCATGGCTCAGCTATCTCTGAGTTGGTTTTGGTAGAGCCGGCCTTCCGGCCCGCGTCCCGGCTGTCGTCACGACCAGAGTCGGCTGAGCCGACGACACACTGCCGCCGGGTGGAGCCGGATCCTCTCGGGAACAAATCGCGTTGACGCGGCGCTGGAGCGCCGCTCTACCAGGCCAAATCACGAGCTTAAGATGCCTAGTTCGAATTAGACTTCGCTCTCGACTTGCCTTGCGACGTGTGCTCGGTCGTCACCCAATCCGACAGCGCCTGCCACTGCGAGCACGTTCCGTTGGTCGACTGCACGCAGACGTCAAAAGCGTAGACCGGATGAATCTCCCACCCGGACATGCGGCTGGGATTGTCGTGCGCAGAAAAGCCTGCCTCGCCGCAGATCTTATGGTCGGCGTCATACATGAGCTGGCCGGAGACACGTACTAACGTCGTGTGCCCGATCTTCTCCAGATTGCTAACCGTCCAGCTAGCCGGCCGGTAGTGCGGGATCATCTCCGCGCTGTTGCTCTGGCATTCGGCTGTCGTGCCCGATTGCGGCACCAGCGCGATGTGAATGTCGTTGGAGGCTTCGTCGTCGGAGACGTTGCAATTCACGCTTTCGCCGCCGGTGAGGTCGGCGTAATGCGCCTCGAGGATATAGCCCACAAACTGCACCGGCGTTCCTTCGCCAAGAGCCGTAAAGCCCGACCGGCTTGGGGGCATGTTCTCCCCGTCCCATTGCGCGTATCCCGGCAAAGCCGCAACCTTCGCCTGCTTGCTGAGCAAATCCTGCTGCGTGATGGTCTGGTAATCGCTGCCCGCGCAAAAGTTATTCTTTGCCTGGTTCTGTAGTGCCGATCCGCCGGCCCCCTTACCAGTCAATCCACAGGTACTGTCGATCGGATGCTGCACTTCAATTGCCTGGAAGGGATGGCACGTCATGGGAAAGCTCTGCTGTCCGGCCGCGACCGTTGCCAGCACCATTGGGATCGTCAACCACCACACCCACTTCATGCCCGCCTCCTTAACAGCAATGATGAAGTCTCGTGCTCCGCCTTCAGGGAATTCGCGCGCTCACCACAGGAACCATCCACACTGCATAAGCGTTCGGATTGCGGATACTGGCAATCATCTGATCGAAATATTGCCGCGCCAACCCCTGATTGATTGGCGTGTACTCCCCAATCGGTTCGGCATATCCGTCGCGCCACGCGGTGAGGATCGCGGCAAATGTCTCGCGCGGCACGCGCACGGTATCGACCACCACATAATCGACGGTGATCTGCTGCAGCCCGATGTTCTCCAGAATGCTGAAGATATTGCGCCCGATGAACAGATCGGTGCCCGTCTCAGCGCCAAAGGCGGCCGGGCCTACATGCCAGAAGTCGCGGGGATCCAGCACTCCGCGTTGAAAGTGCAGCATCCCGTAGTCTTCGGCGATCAGGTGCAAGTAACCACTGGAACGCGTAACGCGAGCGAGCTCCGCGATGACGCGATCAGCGTGAGGGATGGAGTGCAGGACATGGCGGCAGACCGTAAGGTCGAAGCTGTTGTCGGCTGATGCCAGCTCGAAGATGCTCTGATGCTCGAATGCCAATCGCGGCACCAACTTCAAGTAACGCGACCGCGCCAGCTCAAGATGACCGTCGATGATGTCGACGCCCAGCACTTGGGCCTGCGGAAAAAGCTCTGCCAGGCGCGATGACCCTTCGCCCGTGCCGCAACCGGCGTCCAGGATGCGCGGCGCCTCCGGCAACTTGTACCGGCGGATCAGTTCCGCTTCCTGCGGCCAGATCGCCCGAGCCTGGACCTCCAGCCCGCGCACCATGGACTCGTCGGCCATTTGCCTGGCTTGCGGATTCAGGTCGGTCATAATGCCTCCGTGCTATCGGCCAGTCAGGCGCGCTTCCATTCGCCATCGGACGACCGTACCCAGGAGATGCCGTTCATGTCGAGCCACGGTCCCACGGCTTCGCCGGGCTTCGGGTCAGAGCCCATGCGCAGGATGTTGCCGTCCGGATCCTCGACCTGCATTTCGTAGGCCCATTCGTAGTTGGTCGGACGATGGCGAATCTTCGCGCCCTTGGCCACATATTCGTCGTGGAGCAACCCGGCATCGCCGACGCCCACCCATACCCAGGCGCCGGGATGTCCCTGATCGCCTTCACACAACATGATGTGGCAGCTGCCGCGCGAGACCGACGCGAATGGCGCATCACCGCCCCAGTCAATCTTGAAGCCGAGAACATCGACGTAATAGGCAAGGCTGGCCCGGATGTCCTTCACCGTGAAGATTGGGCTGACACACTCGAAAGCAACGGCTCCGGCGCTGGCGCCTGCTAACATGCGTTGAATCCTCCGCTCCGTATTATGCACGGCGCTCGTAATTCGTGGAATCAATATCCGCACTTCGACCGCTGAGCTTACCCACCTTCTATAATCAGTTTTCTCCATCCTTCCGCGTGCAGCTGCGGACATCAGGAAGCACTGTGGCACTTGACGACAAGATCTACGAATTACGCAAAGAGAAGTTGAAGCAGATTGAAGCGCTCGGGCAATCGGCTTATCCGTATCGCTACGAGACCACCCACGCGATTCCCCGGATCGTCGAGGAGTTCTCCTCGAAGACCGCACCGGAACTCGAATCGCCGAAGATCAACGTCAGCGTCGCCGGCCGGTTGATGTCGATCCGCGTGCAGGGCAAGGCCGGGTTTGCCCACTTGCAGCAGGGCGGCAAGCGTTTGCAGATCTACGTCAAGCTCGACTTTGTGGGCGACAAGGGATTCCAGCTCTACAAGCTGCTCGATGTCGGCGACTACATCGGCGTGAAGGGCTATCTCTTTCGCACTCGCACGAACGAGCTCACGATCCACGTTGAAGAGATCACCTTCCTGGTGAAGGATCTGCTTCCGTTGCCGGAGAAGTGGCACGGCCTGCAAGACGTGGAAACCCGCTATCGACGCCGTTACGTCGATCTCACGATGAATCCCGAGGTGCGCGAGGTCTTCATCAAGCGCGCCAAAGTCGTGCAGTCGATGCGCCGCTTTCTGGATGCGCATGGCTTCGTCGAAGTCGAAACTCCGATGATGCATCCCATCGCCGGCGGAGCTGTGGCCAAGCCCTTCATCACGCATCACAACGCGCTCGATGTCGATCTCTATCTGCGCATCGCGCCCGAGCTCTATCTGAAGCGACTGGTCGTCGGCGGCATGGACCGCGTCTACGAGATCAATCGCAACTTCCGCAACGAGGGCATCTCGACCCAGCACAATCCCGAGTTCACCATGCTGGAGTTCTACATGGCCTACGCGGATTATCACGACATGATGGACTTCACCGCCAGCATGCTCGCGCAGATCGCCATCGACGTGAACGGAACCGCAATGGCGCACTTCAACGGAAAGGAAGTTGACTTCGGAAATATCCAGCGGCTTACGATGCGCGAGGCGATCATCAAGTTCTGGCCGGAGAATGCAGGCGCCAAGCCGGAGATGGACGACTTCTCCAGCTCGGAGAAGATCGCTGGGTTGGTGCGCCTCTACAACGCCTCCAATCCGCACATCCCGTATGATCCCGCGGCTCCGGCCGGCAAGACGATTGCGGAGTTGTTTGAGTTTGTCGCCGAGCCGCATCTCATCCAGCCGACGTTCATCTACGACTTCCCGCTGGCTATCTCTCCGCTCTCAAAGAACAAGCGCGAGCCGGAGGAGAACGCGGACTGGGTGGAGCGCTTCGAGATCTTTGCGGGCGGGCTGGAGATCGGCAACGCCTTCAGCGAATTGAACGATCCCGAGGAGCAACGACGGCGATTCGAGCAGCAGCTCAGCGAACGCGCCCGCGGAGACGAAGAAGCTCATCAGATGGACGAGGACTACATTCGCGCGCTCTCCTATGGATTGCCGCCAACCGCCGGCGAAGGTGTGGGCATCGATCGGCTGACGATGTTGCTGACCGATTCGCGCTCGATTCGCGACGTAATCCTGTTCCCACTGCTGCGGCCATTGAAGCGTGAAGAGGAAGAGGAGTTGGACGAGACAGGGGAGCCGGATAAAGGTTAGAGGTACCGCCCCTCAAGGGGCTCTGGTTTTAAGAGCGATTCCTCACCCAGCGCTTCCGCGCTGGGCTAATCACTTTCGCCCTGCAGGCTCGAACACAAGTCGACTCGCCTCGATCTCTTAACTCGTTTCGTCCCGACCCAGTTGCTGCGGTTCTCTTACCATGCCTCCGTGCTAATTACTTTGAGGCAGCTATCGCAGTGCCTTAGCAGCCTATCGCATCGACAAGGGCCTCTGCTGAGTGCTAAATGCTAAGTGCTAACTGCTGCCTTCCAGAAAAACGCCCCTCTCGCGAGGGGCGGAACATTCAGGAGAAAGAGAGAGAGAGTGAGACACGTCAGCAAACGGAACCTATTTCGCCAGCAACTCGCGAAGGCGCAGTCTCGCCTGGTGCAGGCCCTGGCAGGAGTCGTCCTCGCTGATGCCCAGCAGATCGGCGATGCGGGCGTGCTCATAACGCTCGACATCGTGCATCAGGAAAATCATCTTTTCAGTGGGCGGCAGTTCCACCACCGCGCGCTCCAAGTCGACGCGAAGAGTGTTCGTGCGAACTGAAAGAACCCGCTCAGCCGGAGCGCATTGCAATGACAGCGGCATGAAGTCTACGTACTCTCGCAACTCGGCGATCAAGGCGCGGTCAATGTCTTCGGAGGAGGATTCCTGGCCGCCGGCAAATGCGCGAGAGAAGGTCTGGATCATCAGTTCTTCGGCAACCAGTTCGTTGTCGGTCATCAGGAACGCCAGGGAGTATACCCGATGGCGGTTCAGCTCATAGATCTCGCGACAGCTGTCGACCTTTGTTTGGAAAAGGGTTGGCAAGTACTGGGCAAAACCTAGATTAGTTGCTTCACCAATGCTGAGGCTCATCGATAGCTCCCTTCGTTTTCGGTCGCTCTGTACCAACTTCAGACCCCTTAATCAGCGACACCTTAGTACTAAGCAATCGAGGTGCCCAAATGCGGAGGGCGGCTTCGGAGATGGTCGTTATCTTCATAACTAATTGACAACGAAGCGTTTATTGTCGAATGAAGCATTGCACTATTTCACGGAGCGGAGGAGCGCGCCAGCCTTGTTTGCCTGAAGGCGGGACATCTGGGGTGCCGCGTTCCGTAAGTTGGCATCTCGATACCACATCAGAGAAAATCAGCCTGCGTAAGTTTTCTAGGGCCGCGTGGCAATCTGTCGCGGCCGGTCAGCGGCAGGTCAAAAGTAAAAGCGGTCGAGCGGAAATTGACTTGCTTCCTTGTCACCGCGGCTGTATACAATCGAACCTAATCTGCAGCGTTGACTCTCGCCGTGGCTAGTGGCCGCATATGAACGACCAACGCATATTAGTAGTGGATGACGAAACCGCGGTCCGCGAGGTCATGTGCTCGATCCTTTCGTATGCCGGATATGAGTGCCGTCCTGTCCCTTCCGCGCGTGATGCCCTGACCGTCCTGCGCTCCAACGAAAACATCTCGATCGTGCTCTCCGACCTGATCATGGAGGGAGTGGATGGGCTGACCCTGCTCGCACAGATGAAAGAGCAGCACCCGGATATCCCGGTCGTGATGGTCACCGCCGTACACGACATTTCCGTGGCCCTGGCGGCCATTCGCAACGGCGCCTACGATTACCTGCTGAAGCCTTTCGAGAAAGAGCAACTGCTGGCGATGGTGCGCCGAGCTTTGGAGACCCGCCGTCTGCGCCTGGAAAATCTCGCCTATCAGACCAAACTTGAATCCCTGGTCTCCGGTCGTACGGAAATGCTTCGCAAGGCTCTGGCTGATCTGGAGCGCTCCTACGACATCACGCTGGAAGCCTTAGGCGATGCGCTGGACTTAAAGGATGCCGAGACGGAAGGCCATTCGAAACGTGTGACCGCTTTCACCATAGCGATTGCGCGCGCCATGGAGCTGCCTCAGGAGCGAGTACGCGTGATCGCCCGCGGCGCGTTCCTGCACGATATTGGGAAGATGGCAATTCCTGACGCTATTTTGCGCAAGCCGGGGCGCCTGACCGCCGAAGAGCAGGTGACAATGCGGGAGCACGCTCTGCTCGGCTACCAGATGCTTCGCAAGATTCCTTTTCTGCAGGAAGCGGCGGAGATTGTCTACTCGCATCAGGAACGCTATGACGGGAGCGGCTATCCGCGCGGGCTCCGCGGCGATCAGATTCCTCTGGGGGCGCGAATATTTGCCGTGGCCGACACCTTCGACGCCATGACCTCGGACCGTCCCTATCGCGCTGCCCAATCGATCTCATCGGGCCGGCGCGAGATCGAACGCAACGCCGGCAAGCAGTTCGACCCGGAGATCGTCAGAATCTTCCTTGGTGTACCGGAACGCATCTGGACAGAGTTGAGAAGCGAGATCGAAAATCAGAGCACAAATCGGCGATATGAAGCCAGAATTGGCCGCCGCAATTAACGCTAATCGGCAGAATGCTTTTTTCTTACTGGCGTTGCATTGCCGACCGGCCCAACATCCTCGGGATTTCCTATGAGCACAGTTCTATCGGATTCGGAAGTGCAGCAGGCCCTGGAGCAATTGCGGGGCTGGAAGAAGAATCACAATGCCATCGAACGCGTCTTCCAGTTCGGCAGCTTTGTCCAGGCCATGGAATTCGTCAATCAAATCGCGGAAGCCGCCGAGGCTGTGAACCACCATCCCGACATTCTGATCAGCTACAACAAAGTTACGTTGACACTCATCTCTCACGACTCCGGGGGCGTAACCCAGCGCGACATTAAGATGGCAGCCAGGATTAACGATATGGCGCCAGCCTGAGCAGCGGCGCCATTCTCCTGCTTACTGAACTCGGGCGAAAACCGAAACGTAGTTGGCTTTGCCGCTGGCTTGCTGCGCCGTTCCCTTCAGGGTCAGTGTGTTCCCATCCGACGAAAGCTGACCCGTACCAGTCTCAAGAACCGCGCCCGTCTTGTCTTTGACCGTCCATTCCAACGCCCCGCCCGACCGGCTATAGGTGATCGTGTTGCCGGTCTCACTGTTTCCCCACGGACGAGCTTTGCCGTCAACCGGGCCATCATAGCTGGAGACGTAGCTCTTGCCGTCCGCGCCGGCACCAGTCAGCATCCACTTGATCGCATCGGCCTGATCGGTCATCACCACCAGCCTCTCGTACTTCGGCGCCGGCATCTTTTCATACGACGATTTTGCAATGTCGAGCTTCCATGTTCCCTGCGCCGTCCGGCTGGTTGCTGCGTCGGCGGCGATCGCCAGTACCAGCAGGCACAGTCCCGTGATCAGAATTCCATAACTTCTGCGGCTCATTTCTCTCTCCCATCGCTGCCAATCACTGGCAGTCAACTGCGCGTGCGAATCGTGACACCGCCAATCAGCGTTGTCAACTCGTTAATCGTTTGCCGGCGGCCATCTCCTTTGCCTGGCGGAAGATCCGCTCGAACATCTGGGCCGTCAGCTTGCCGGTAGCGGTGTTCTGGTTCGACGGATGATAGGAAGCCAGAAGTGTCACATCGTTTGCCATGGCGTAGCTGACACCGTGGCCAAACACATAGCCGCCTCTGTTTTTTATCAATCCCTGCCGCTTCAGAACGCTCAGGTAAGCGTCGAATCCAATCTTTCCCAAAGCGACGACAACCTTCACGTTCTTCAGAATCGCGAGTTCGCGATCGAGGAATGGCGCGCAATTCTGCAGCTCTGACAGAAGCGGTTTGTTGTCCGGTGGCGCGCACCGAACCGCAGCGGTGATGTAGCAGTCGATCAGTTTCAGCCCGTCATCGCGATGCTCGGCAGTGGGCTGCGAGGCAAATCCCACTTTGTACAGGATGGGATACATAAACTTGCCGGACGCGTCGCCGGTAAACGGCCTTCCGGTGCGATTGGAGCCATGCGCGCCCGGCGCCAGACCGAGGATCAACACTCGAGCCTTAGGATCGCCGAACCCGGGCACCGGCCGCGCCCAGTACTCATGATCGCGATAGGCGCGGCGCTTCTCGCGGCCAATCTGCTCGCGATACGCCACCAGGCGCGGACAGCGGGTGCAGTTAACGACTTCGTCGTTCAGAATTTTCAGAGCCGAGGACATTGCTCTTGATTGTAACGGTACACAGAGCGACCTCTACTGATGTAACTCGTTGCTGGCCTGCTCCTTGGCTCGCAAAGCATCCTTAGTGGTACGGGAGTGCTTCTAACTACCAGCTTTCGGTTCTGCGAGCGTAACAACGCAAAGGGGCAACTCACGGTATGCTGATTATTCTCCTGGTGATTTTGTTGGTTCTATCAGTCGGGTCGTATCCGGCATGGCCCTACAGCCGCGGCTGGGGTTACTATCCTTCAGGGGGACTTGGGCTCGTCCTTCTGGTTCTGGTGGTTTTGTTACTCGTCGGGCGAATTTGAAGAATTGCACGTAGCTAATGAAAGTCCTCGTTCCGCGCCATCCAGCAGTGGCCTTCTGTTGCGCGCTGCTGGTTTGGCTCTTGACGTTCGCGCCAGTATGCTCGGCCTATTCCGTCCTGACGCACGAAGAGATCATCGATCTGCTGTGGGACCAGCAGATCAAGCCTCTATTGCTCGCCCGCTTTCCCACTGCAACTCCTGACGAACTAAAGACCGCCCACGCCTACGCGTACGGCGGCAGCGTCATTCAGGACATTGGTTACTATCCCTTCGGCAATGAAGTCTTCAGCGACCTGGCGCACTATGTGCGCACCGGCGATTTCGTTCAGGCGCTCATCAACGACTCGCAGAACATCAACGACTACGCCTTCGCACTGGGCGCGCTCTCGCATTACGTCTCGGACATCAACGGCCATCCCTACATCAACCTTTCAGTCGGAATTGATTATCCAGAACTGGCTCGCGAATATGGGCCGTCGGTTCCGTACGACGTCGATCACAAGGCGCATATCCGCACGGAATTCGGCTTTGACGTCTTGCAGGTAGCCAAAGGCCGTTATGCGCCGGAGGACTACCACAACTTCATCGGCTTTGAAGTTGCCACGCCGCTGCTGGAACGGGCGTTCTACGAGACCTACGGCTTGAACTTGAAGGATGTGATGCCCAATGAGCAACGGGCCATCAGCACCTACCGGCGCAGCGTCAGCCAGATTATCCCGGAGATGACCAAGGTCGCGCTGCTGGTGAGGGGCGATCAGTTGAGGCGGGAAATTCCCAACTTCAATCGCGAGCACTTTCTCTATCGGCTGTCTAAAGCGGATTACCAAAAATCATGGGGCTCAGGCTATCAGCAACCGGGCGCCGGCGCGCACATTATGGCCGCGATGTTTAAGGTCGTCCCCAAGGTGGGGCCCTTGCGCGCGATCGACTTCAAAGAGCCGACCACGAAGACGGAGAATCTTTATTTCAAGAGCGTCGATCAGACCGCCGCTCAGTATGGCAAAGCTTTGCGCGAAGTAAAGAGCGGAGATTTGCAAACTCCGGGCATCGACCTGGACACCGGCAAACCGACGAAGCGCGGCGAGTACCCCCTGGCCGATGTGACCTATCGTGAATTGCTGGATAAGCTCGCCGACGAGCAGTTCGCACACCTCAACGAACCGCTCCGCCAGAACATCCTGAACTTCTATGAAGGCTTTGGATTTCCCCCGGCCGGAACGCGTATCGACAAATGCGTGGTGCAGCGATGGACAAAAACGTGGGTGGAACTCACACAGCTCCGCTCTTTTGAGATCTTGGACCAGTTCGATCAGCCGGGCAATCCCATTCCGCCGGCGATGCCCACAACTACAGCGGCTGCCTCTCTGTCCTGCGGGCAGTAGCCAATCCTCCGATTTTTCGAAACAACGCCACGCGCTGTTTCACCTTCCAAACTACTATGCTGCAGTTTGTATGTGACTATTGCCGGAACATCAAGGAACCGTCAGAAGCCTGGATCAACGGGATGGCAGCGGAGAACGTCGGGACGCACGCCGCGCGACGCGAAGTAGTGATCGATCCAGCCTGGCGCTATGAGCGAGCCGTGCAGACGCTCGCCGTCCATTTCTGTTGCGTCGATTGCAAGGACAGTTATCTGGCAGAACTGTTCGAACAACCCGCGGCGCTGCTCGAAGTCGAAAGCGTCAAACGCGAGCGTGCAACTGGAGGTCGCATAGTTCGCGCCAAGAAGAAGCCAATTCGTGCGGCGGTTCAGCGGCGAACAACCTCGCGGCGAAGGCCCACGCGTTAACCGACAGCACTAGTCCTAACGTGGTACTTCGCCCGTTTGACCGCCTCGTAAGGCCTCTCATAAACTGAAGATAGACGTGACCCCGGAATAGTTGGCCTTTTCGGAATGAGCTCCGGGGCGCGTACTCTCCGTGTTCGCCGAATCCATGACGCCGCCTCCGGTACATGCTTGTCGGCAACCACTAAGTTTCTGAAGGCACCTCCTTGACGACCGAAACAACTACGAAAGAAATCGATTCCACCGAGCCAGCCAATCCTTGCCAGCGCGAGATTGCGGTCGAGATTCCTGCTGACGTTGTCAAAACCGAGACCGACAACCTCGTGAACCGTTACCAGAAGCTGGCGCGCATTCCCGGCTTCCGCAAAGGCAAGGTGCCGGCTTCGATCATCCGCCAGCGCTTTGCCGAAGACATCAAGAACGACGTCGTCGAGGCTCTGGTGCCGCGCTATTTCCGTGAAGAGGCGGAGAAGCAGAACCTGGCGCCCGTCTCGCAGCCGCGGGTAACTGATCTGCACGTTCAGGAAGGCGAACCCTTGCGATTCAAAGCTTCATTTGAAGTCCTGCCCGAATTCAAGCTCGCTCCCTACGATGACATTCGCGTCAGCACCATTGATACCACCGTCACCGACGAAGACGTCGAGACAGCGCTCAACAACCTGCGGGAACAGCGTGCCACGTATAGCGCGGTCGAGGACGACCGGTCACTGGCCGACGACGATTTTGCGGTAGTCAGCTTCAAGGGCACGCCGAAAGAAGGCGATGCCGAGGCCAAGCCGGTCGAGGTCGACGAGATCATGGTCGAGATCGGCGGCAAGAATACGATTCCCGAGTTCACCGAGAACCTGCGCGGCGCCAAGGCAGGCGAGACGAAAACCTTCGATGTAAAGTACGCTGACGATTTCTCCGACAAGCGGCTGGCCGGCAAGTCGATGACCTACGAAGTAAGTGTGAAGGGCATCAAGACCAAAAGCGTGCCTGAGCTCACTGACGACTTTGCCAAGGAACTGGGCGCTGAGCTCAACACGGTCGATGAGCTGCGCAATCGGCTGCGGGAAAATATGAAGGCCGAGAAGGAGCACGAAGCCGCGCACCAGGGCAAGGACAAGCTGATCGAAGAACTGGTGAACCGCAACGACTTCCCTGTTCCTGAAGCCATGTTGAACGAGCAGATTGATATTCGCCTGGAACGCGGCCTGCGGGCACTGGCTGCGCAGGGCATGCGTACCGAGGATATGAAGCGCATGGACTTCACCCGTCTGCGCACCGGACAGCGGGAAGCCGCGCTGCGCGAGGTGAAGGCTTCGCTAATCCTGGAACAGATCGCTGACCAAGAGAAGATTGAGGTCGGCGACGAGGAATTCGATCACGAGGTCGAGGCACTGGCCACGCAGTCGAAGCAGACGGTGGAACAGGTCCGCGCTCGTTTGACGCAGGATGGTGGGCTGGATAGAATTCGGCATCGCCTCCGCAACGAAAAGACACTAGATTCTCTTTACAGCAGGTCCGCATAGGGCGGCCTGCATTCCACTTTCCCACCAGAAAAAGGAGCTGCAAACAATGCTTGTGCCCATGGTGATTGAGCAGACCAGCAGGGGCGAGCGGGCTTACGATATTTATTCCCGCCTGTTACGGGACAATATTATTTTTCTCGGTACTCCTATCGACGATAACGTCGCCAACCTGATCATCGCGCAGATGCTGTTCCTGGAAGCGGAAGACCCGGAAAAGGACATTTCGCTCTACATCAATTCCCCGGGCGGCTCGATTACGGCCGGCATGGCGATTTACGACACCATGCAGTTCATCCGGCCCGACGTCACAACCATTTGCATTGGCCAGGCGGCCAGCATGGCGGCCACGCTGCTTTCCGGCGGAGCGCCCAAGAAGCGTTTCGCGCTGCCCACCTCGCGTATTCTGATTCACCAGCCGTTGATGTCCGGCCTTTCCGGTCAGGCGACGGACATCGACATTCATGCGCGCGAAATTCTGCGCATGCGCGAGATCACGAACCAGCTGCTTTCCAAGCACAGTGGCCAGCCTTTGGAGAAAGTGGAGCGTGACGTCGAGCGCGACTTCATCATGAATGCCTTTCAGGCAAAGGAATACGGGATTGTTGACGATATTATCTTTAAGCACAAATAGGGCGTGCTAAGGGTAACTAAGGTGAAAAAAATTCCGTAACTGCTTCGAAAGTGGTACCGAGAATTGCACCAGCGGAGCGTTGCAAAGCGGGAAATTGTGGTTCAATAGTTTGCAACGGTGCAAAGGGGCCAAGGGCTTAGGAAGGTTGCTGGTGGCCGACAACAGCAGCTTTCCAATGGGGACAAACGCCGCTCCTCCCGGACTTGAGCCGCCGGGAAAAGCAAGGGGACAAATTCACTTTGCTGGCGCGCGCTGTTAAGGAGTTTCTGTGAGGACACGGACCGGTTCCGAAGAAGTACTGCGCTGCTCGTTCTGCCACAAGTCGCAAGACGCTGTCGCGAAATTAATTTCCTCTCCAA
This sequence comes from uncultured Acidobacteriaceae bacterium, assembly GCA_963805985.1. Taxonomy (GTDB): domain Bacteria; phylum Acidobacteriota; class Terriglobia; order Terriglobales; family Acidobacteriaceae; genus Bog-257. The sequence continues at coordinate 56,820 of CAWDWG010000002.1, forward strand.
CCGACTACCCCCGCGCTTACATTTGCGATGAGTGCGTGGCTGTCTGCAATTCCATTCTGGAAGACGACCGTTCTGAGACGCAGCCCAACGCGACGCCTAGCCAGCTTCCGAAGCCGGCCGAGGTGAAGGCGTTCCTGGACGAGTACGTCATCGGCCAGCAGCAGACCAAGAAGAAGCTGGCGGTTGCGGTCTACAACCACTACAAGCGCGTTTACATGAATCGCCAGCGTGGGACCGATGTTGAGCTGGCGAAGTCGAACATCATGCTGATCGGGCCCACGGGCACCGGCAAGACGCTGCTGGCGCAAACGCTGGCCAAGATGCTCGATGTCCCGTTCGCGATCGTCGATGCCACGACTCTGACCGAGGCCGGCTACGTCGGCGAAGACGTCGAGAACATCATCCTGAAGCTGCTGCAAGCTGCCGATGGCGATGTGGCGCGCGCGCAGACCGGAATCATCTACATCGACGAAGTCGACAAGATTGGCCGCAAAGACGAGAACCCGTCCATCACCCGCGATGTCTCCGGCGAGGGTGTGCAGCAGGCGCTGCTGAAGATTCTCGAAGGCACAGTCGCCAATGTTCCTCCGCAGGGCGGCCGCAAGCATCCGCACCAGGAATTCACCCCGGTAGACACCACAAATATCCTCTTCATCTGTGGTGGCGCGTTCGTAGGACTCGAGCGCACAATCGCACGGCGACTCGGCAAGCGCTCGATGGGGTTCCGTACATCCGAGGCAAAGGAAGCCGCCTTCACCGAGAGCAACAAGCGCGATACGGAATTGCTGGGTCAGGTCGAGCCGCAGGACCTGATCAAGTTTGGACTGATCCCGGAATTTGTCGGGCGTCTGCCGGTGGTCGGTGTGTTAGGCGACTTGGACGAAGACGCTTTGGTGGAGATTCTCACCAAGCCGAAGAACGCGATCGTCAAGCAATATCAGCGGCTGTTTGAATTCGAAAACGTCAAGCTGCGCTTCTGCGACGACGCCTTGCGCGCGATCTCGCGCGAGGCCATGTCCCGCAAGGTCGGTGCCCGCGGCCTGCGTATGATCTTGGAAGAACTCATGCTGGACCTGATGTACACCCTGCCAAGCCAGAAGCGCGTGCGCGAGTGCGAAGTCACGCGTGAGATGGTAGAGAAGCGCAATGTCAGCCTGGCGCTGATGGAGAAGGCGGGATAAAAGATTCGATAGCACGAAACGTGCGGATTGAACCCAAGGAAAGGCGGCTAACCGGCCGCCTTTTTATTGCTGGGTGCGTACGCCCGCATCCACATTGGAAGATGAAAGCGCGGACCGGAGGTCCGCGCTACAGGAAGCTGGCTGCCAAGGTAGGCGATCTACGCTAGTACTCGGAGTCCGCAACCTCGGGTTCGGGCGGCTCGCCTTCGTCAGGCTCAATCCCAAATTCCTGGCGCGGCTCCTGATGCGGTGCTTCGCCATCTTTCTTCTTCAAGCGAACCACCGTGATCTTAGCGAACCCCTCTTCGAACTTCGGCGGGCGCAGCTTCTGTGCCATCCGCTGCATGACGTCCTCCGGCACGTTGCGTTCGCGCCGGTGATTGCGTTCCATGCAGACTTCAGGCGGGACATCGAAGAAAACGGCATGCACTTCGTAACCGAAGTCGTGGGCCAGCTTAATCCAGCTGCGGCGCTCGTGAGGAGAAAGGTTGGTAGCGTCGAGATAATTCGACGGCCGGCGCGCCAGCAGGCGCGCGCGCAGCATGGTGCGCAGCGTGGAGAACACCAGATCCTGGTAACGCTGTTCGGTCGCATCGTCGAACAGCAGGATGCGGACCATGTCGCTGGACAACGGCAGAATGTTGTGGCGCTTGAACCAGGTGCTCTTACCCGATCCCGGAAGCCCAATCGACAGCACTACGGCGCCCTTCGGCTGCTTGGCAGACGACGCGGGTGGTGCGACGGGTTCGGCAGACTCCGGCGGGACCTCAGCTTCAGCGGCTTCGCCAGTTGGACCACCCGGACCTGGGAGGGTTGGCGGCCGCGCAGCTGGCTGGCGGCTGCCGCGCCCACGACGTCCACGGCGGCGATTGCGATCGCGCCGGGCCTGTGGTGGCTGACCTTGGCCGGCTGCGGCTTCGGCCGGCTGGCTCTCCTGCAGTTCGGCCTCGTCTGGCTGGGCCTCAAACACTGGCTGCTGATCCTCGGTCGCTCCGTACGACGCTGGCTCGGGAAATTTCGGCTGCAACGGCGCGGGGTTTTCTTGTGCCGGCTTCTCTGCTTCCTGCGGCTTGCGCCTCCGGCTGCGGTCGCGTGTCCATCTTCGCATGTTGCTCTTGTAACATGCTTCCCTAGCCGGGAGCAATCCGCGCTATTCCCCTTTTGTGGCATCGGCGGGCGGTGATTTGTGATTCCTAACATTGCCTCGCCTCTGTCCGGGTGCTACGATTTCCCCTTTGGCCACAGTCTCCACCCCGGTTTCGTGCGTAGCACAGCACTTTGCATTTCAAATTCGCATTTCTTAACGAGGTCCTATGGCAATTAAAGTTGGCATAAACGGCTTTGGCCGCATTGGCCGCAATATTCTTCGCACCGCACTCCACGATTCTGGCCTGGAGTTTGTCGCCGTCAACGATCTCACCGATCCCAAAACTCTGGCCCATCTGCTGAAGTACGACTCCATTCTCGGTAACCTCAAGAATGAGATTTCCGCGACCGCCGATTCCATCAGCGTCGATGGCAAGAGCATCAAAGTTTTCGCCGAGAAAGATCCCTCCAAGCTGGATTGGGAGTCCGTTGGTGCGCAGGTGGTCATCGAAGCCACCGGAAAGTTCACCAAAGCGGAATTGGCCAAGCAGCATCTGCGCGGACCGGTGAAGAAGGTCATTATTACGGCTCCCGCAACCAACGAAGACATCACCATCGTGATGGGCGTGAACGAGGACAAGTACGATCCCGCCAAACATCACATCATCTCCAATGCGTCTTGCACGACGAACTGCCTGGGCCCAATCGCGAAGGTCATTCACGACAACTTCAAGATCGTCTGCGGCACCATGACCACCATCCACTCCTACACCAATGATCAGGTCATCCTGGATTTTCCCCACAAAGACTTACGGCGTGCCCGTGCGGCGGCACTGTCGATGATTCCTACTTCGACCGGCGCGGCGAAAGCCATCTATCTGGCGATTCCCGACCTGAAGGGTAAGCTGGACGGTTTTGCGATGCGCGTACCGACGCCCAACGTCTCGGTGGTCGACCTGGTCGTGTTTGTCGAGAAGAAGACCACGGCGGAAGAAGTGAACAACGCACTGAAGGCTGCGTCGGAGTCGGGTCCATTGAAGGGATACCTGGGATACGAAACCGCCGAGCTGGTATCGATCGACTATCGCGGCGACGATCGCTCTTCCATTGTTGATGCGCCAATGACTCGAGTGGTGGCCGGCAACTGCGTCAAGGTGATCTCCTGGTACGACAACGAGTGGGGATACTCTTGCCGCGTGCGCGACCTGATTCATTATCTGGCCAAGAAAGGGCTGTAAAAGAGTTGCCAGCTGCCGGTGGTCAGTTGCCAGCTAAGGCGCTGACGCACTGGTGTATCTGGCGACTGACTACCGGCTACTGGCTACTGATATGCAAAAACTTTCCATTCGTGATCTTCCGCTCAACAACAAGCGCATCTTCATGCGTGTTGACTTCAACGTCCCCCTCGACGACGGCCGGGTTATGGACGACACGCGCATACGCGAAACCCTGCCGACCATCGAATACGCACTGCGGCATGGCGCGCGGCTCATCCTCGCTTCGCACCTGGGACGTCCCAAAGGCAAGCCCAATCCGAAGATGAGCCTCAAGCCGGTCGCTGAACGCCTGCGCGTTCTGATCGACGATGTGTTGCGACGTGGCGAGAACGTCGGCTTTTCTCCCGACTGCATTGGCGTGCAGGCCGAAGAAATGGCGGAGAAACTGGAACGCAGCCAGACGCTGCTGTTGGAGAACCTGCGCTTCCACTCCGAGGAAGAAGCCAACGATCCGAACTTCGCCAAGCATCTGGGCAAACTGTGTGATTACTACGTGAACGACGCGTTTGGATCGGCGCATCGTGCGCATGCATCGACGGAAGGCATCACGCATTTCGTCGAGAAGAACGCTGCCGGGTTGCTGATGGAGAAGGAACTTGAGTATCTCGGCAAGGCGCTGTCGCATCCACAAAAACCGTTCGTCGCGATTCTTGGCGGCGCGAAGGTCAGCGACAAGATCGGCGTCATCAAGCACCTGATGAGCAAGGTCGATACCTTCATCATCGGCGGCGGAATGGCGTACACGTTTCTGAAGGCGCAGGGGCATGAGATCGGCAAGTCGCTGCTGGAGGCTGACAAAGTCGATCTGGCGAAACAGACGCTGGCCGAAGCCAAGGCGCGCAACATCACGTTCCTGTTACCGGTCGATCACGTTGTGGCCGACAAGCCTGAGCATGGAGCGCGCGTTCGCAACATCGGCGAAGGCGAAGCGATTCCGGCGGACATGATGGCGCTGGATATCGGCCCGAAGACGATCGAACTGTTTTCCAATGAAATTGAGGGCGCTCGGACGATCGTGTGGAACGGTCCGATGGGCGTCTTCGAAGTCGAAGCATTTGCCAAGGGGACGAAGAAGATTGCCGAGGCTGTTGCCGAGAACGGTGCGGCCGTGTCGATCATTGGCGGCGGCGATAGCGTTGCGGCAGTGAAGGCCGCAGGCGTGGCCGACAAGATCACCCACATCTCCACCGGCGGCGGAGCGTCATTGGAGTTTCTGGAGGGCAAGAAACTGCCGGGAGTGGAAGCGCTGAGCAATAAATAGGGTTCGCTGAGTTGCTACGGGAATGATCCGGTGCCCCAGGTTCGCCCTTCGGTTGGGCTAACCTGGGGTGATTTGTTGATGGCCCGGTTAGCGTCCAAAGGAGAGACGCGAACCTGGCCACCGGGGGCTCTGACGTTAATAGGTGTTAGGTCTTCGCGCGCTTGTACTCGTCGTACGCCGCCAAAAACGCGTCGATGTCTTTCTTCCGCAGGTAATAGGGAGTGGAAAGGCGCAGCTTCGACGGCTCGCCACCGCGGATTCTGATCTTCTTGGTCTTCCACATCCAATCTTCCAGTTGCATGCGCTGAATGGGTGGAACGTTTACCGTCGCGATCGCGCAGCGCAGGTTAGGATCGGGCGAGGTCCAGGAGACGGCGCCGCGCTGCACCATCTGCGCCAGCATGTAGTCGCAGAGTTCGCGATGGCGCTTCTCGATTCGATCCATCCCAATTGAATTCGCAAGCTGAATCGCCGCGCGAAGGCCGCACAGCGACGGCACATTCGACGAACCGATTCGCTGGAAGCGCTCGGCGCGGATGGTCTTGTCGTCCCAGCCGGCGGTCGCGATGGTGTTCCAGAGAAAATCCTGGGAGTCGTTGCGCACAAACAAAAAACCCGAGCCTTTGGGCGCCTGCAGCCATTTGTGGGGGCTGGAGCTGTACATGTCGCAGCCGATGTCGTGCACGTTGAGCTGCATCATACCGGTCACGTGAGCGCCATCGACGGCGGACAGAATTTGTTTCGAGCGGGCCAGCGCGCAGATTTCTTTCGCCGGCAGCACAACGCCGGTAACAGTCGTGATATGGCTGAAGAAAATCACCCGCGTCTTCGGAGTGATGGCGTCACTGAAGAGGTTCAGCACCTGCGGCGCGTCCTGCACCGGCTCCGGCAGCTTGACCTTCTTGACCACGATGCCATAACGCTTGGCCTTGAGCTGCCATGGCTGTTCGCCGCCGGGATGCTCCTGATCGGTCATCAGAACTTCGTCGCCGGGCTTCATGGTGACGCCGTTGGCGATGTAGCTGTTCGCTTCGGTGGCGTTGCGGACGAGAGCGATCTCGTCGCGCGAGCAGCCGACAAAGGCAGCCAGCGGATCGCGAAACTCGTTCCACGGGCCGTAGCCCCAGATCGGATAGTCCTCGGGATCGGTTTCGTCCAGCTTCTCGGTCGAGGTGTAGCCGTCGAAAACGGCCTTCAGCACCGGCGCAGGGCTCGATCCCACGGTGCCGTTGTTCAGGTAAATCTCGTCTTCGGGGATGAGGAACTGCTTGCGCAGTTCGGTCCAGTAACTTTCTTGATCGCGGGCATAGAGCGTGTCGTCGGGCAGCGACGAGGGAACATTCTGGATTTGCGCGAGCAGGTCGTTGCTCAATGCGAGAACCGCAGCAAGTCCGGCGCCGGCGGTCAGACTGGAGGATAGAAACTGACGACGATCCAACGAACACCTCCGATGGTCGAAGGCGACATATTACACCCAAGGCAGGGGGAGTGGGGATCGGGGATAGGTGGACGGCGTTGGAACCCTGTGCCGCCGGCTAAAGCCGACTCCGGCAAGAAACAGGCAGCGTGGACGCTGGCCTAAAGGCCAGCACTACCCGACCAAAACCGACGCGAATAAATTCTTAGGCAGGCTGGGCTGCGGGCGCAGTGCCCAAAGATGGATCTTGCACTCTTCTGGCGACGCCGGCTTTACTTGGTCGCGACCCGCCAGGGCGAAGCCTGGATTGGTGCGGTGTCGTCGTCCTCGAAGGTCGGCTGATGTTCCGTTGGAAACTCCGCCGGCATCTTGTCGAGCAAGCGGGCACAGCGGTTCCAGCGCAACATAGCATCGTCGTTGTTGGGCGGGCTGATTTTCTCTGCCGCCTCGAAGTGTTTCATGGCCTCGTGGAACATGACGGACACGGAATGTGGAGGCCGACCGCTGCGCATCTGCGCCTTGGCGCGGCGTTCCACCAATAAGCCGAGATGGTATTCGCGCTCGTAGGGATCGGTGAGCCGGACAAAGACTTTTTCGGCTTCGACGTAGCGGTCGGTCAGGATTCCCGTGAACTCATCGGTGATCGCCAGCCCCAGAATGCGGATCGCACGCTGATTGTCGGGATCGACGGCGAGGATGTCATGGCAGATCGACTCCGACTCCTCCGGCTCGTTCAGGTTGCGATAGATTTCGGCCTTAGAGATGGCCTCCGGGATGCTTTCCTTCGAGATTGTCTTCAGTTTCAGATCCACAAGACCCTCCTATTCCACTATCGAATAGTCCATAGAAAATAAGCTGCGACCAGGGTTCCTACGGTTGCTCCTCCGTAACAGAAGACGAAGATGACTTCATTCAGGTGCTTGACCTTCAGGCCGTCATAAAGCGTGAAACGAAAACGATGCGCCCAATGAAACAACGGAAGCGAGCACAGGACAAAAAGATAAATGCGCACTACAGGCATGCGCACCAGCGACATCAGACTGTCGTAAGTCGGAGTGTGCAGCCAGCCCAGCGGAAATGCAAGTCCGAAGAGAAACAGCTGGACGGGCACAAAGAGCGCGGCGAGCATGCCGCCGGCACTGAACAGGATCCAGAAGAAGGCTTCGTTGGTTTCGTGCTTTGCCATCGTCAAACTCCGCTATCGCAAAACCAGCCAGCCGATGAATGCCGAGATCACGATCCACGCGACGTAGGCCGGACCGGCGATCATCGCATCCGGCAGACGCTTACCGCCCAATCGCACAGGAGTGGCGCTGGGCGCCAGGTTGAACCAGGTGATGGTATGAAAGACGACGAAGAACACGCTGATAACGTTCAGCACGATTACCAGCGGGTTCTGCATCAACTGCAAGAACTGCGCGTAGGCGTCCGGCCCCGTGCGCAGAGCATTGATCAGCAGCAACGTCTCGATAACGAAGATCGCGACGAAGACACTGCTCAGTTCGCGCACAATGAACTTGAAGTAATGACGCTCGCCCAGCCACCAGTAGACCGACACCTTGGGCCGGTACCACCGGGGATGGAACTCCGTGTACTGCACGGGCGACTTAATCGTTGCCTGCGTGGGTACTGGCATCGCGACCTCTCGGTGAAACAAATGACTTCAGCCAATCGACAACGGTTGCGATCTTGTATTGCTGGATGGCGCCCGCGGGATCCACGTGCTTGGGACAGACGCGAGTACACTCGCCGACGAAGGTGCAGCCCCAGACTCCGTCAGGATGCGCCAGCGTCGCGGTGCGCTCGGCCGCGCCCTGATCGCGCGAGTCCATGTTGTATCGCTGCGCCAGCGCCAGAGCCGCCGGTCCGATGAAGGTCGGATCCAGACCGGTTACCGGACAGGCTGCGTAGCAGAGCGTGCAATTGATGCACATGCTGAATTGCTTGTAGCGTTCCAGTTGCTCGGGCGTCTGCAGATAGGTGCCTTCCGTGAGCTGATCGTCGGAGGCGCGCATCAGCCACGGCTTCGCCTTTTTCAGCTTCTGCATGAAGCCGCCGATCTCGGTCACCAGATCGCGGATCACCGGGAAGTAGCGCAGCGGCTCGACGCGAATCTTGCCGCCGTGGCGCGCGTAGCTGGAGAGGAAGGTGGCGCAGGTGAGCTTGGGCTCGCCATTGACCATCATGCCGCAGCTGCCGCAAATTCCCATGCGGCAGGACCAGCGGTAAGTGAGCGAGCCGTCGATGTTGTCCTTAATGTGGTTGAGCGCGTCGAGCACGACCCACTCGCGCTTGACCGGCACTTCGTAACTTTCGAAGTGCGGTTCGTGATCGCTCTCCGGCGAATAGCGGGCAATCTCCAAAACGATCTTGTCTGCCATCTAGCTCACCCGTTGTACGGCTTTTGCGTCTGGATGCTGCGCGTGCTGGCCGTAGACCCGCTCTCCTGGCGGCCAGCGCGTAATCGTTACCGGCGAATATTCCACGCGAGAGCTGCCGTCGAAATTGCGATACAGCAGCGAGTGCGCCAGGAATTTCTCGTCATTGCGCATGGGGAAGTCGGTGCGCTGATGCGCGCCGCGCGATTCGGTGCGATGCATCGCCGAGGCCACCATCCCCTGAGCCACGTCGAGCATGAAACCCAGCTCCAGCGCGGATTCCAGCTCGGTGTTGAAGGTGTGGCTGCGGTCGTCGAGGTTAATATCCTGAAAGCGCTCCTGCAGCTCCATGATCTTGTGCAGGCCTTCCCGGAGCGAAGTATCCTCGCGGTAGATTCCGGCGCTCTGCTCGACGGTTGTCTGCATCTCGGTGCGGATCGTCGCGATGCGCTCGCGGCCACCACTCTTGTTGAGGAACTCCGATTTCAAGCGATTCTCTTCATCGGCGGCTTGCGCCATCACGGCGCCGTTGCCGAGTTCATGGCTCGCGGCAAACTCGGCAGCGGCTTTACCCGAGCGATTGCCAAACACGAGGCATTCCGGCAGGGAGTTCGATCCCAGACGATTCGCGCCGTTGAGGCTGACGCAGGCCACTTCTCCCGCGGCGTATAGACCCTGAAGCGGGGTCGCGCCGTTGATGTCCGTGCTGACACCGCCCATCATGTAATGAACGACGGGGCGAACCGGAATTAGTTCGCGAACCGGGTCGATGTTCTGGTATTTCTGGCAGAGTTCGCGGACGAACGGCAGCTTGGCGTTGATCAATTTCTCGCCGAGATGGCGCAGGTCGAGATGAACCACCGGCCCGTAGGGCGTCGGCGTCGTGCGGCCTTTGTGTTCCTCGTGAACAAACGCCTGCGAAAGACGGTCGCGCGGTCCCAACTCCATGCAGCGCAAAACCGGCTTTGGCTCTGGCTTTCCGAGGTTGTAATCCTGCAGATAGCGGTAGCCGTCCTTGTTCAGCATGTAGCCGCCCTCGGCACGGGCGGCTTCGGTGATCAGGATACCGGTGAACGGCAAACCCGTCGGATGGTACTGCACGAACTCCATGTCTTTGAGTGGTGCCCCGGAGCGAAAGGCCAGCGCCATGCCATCACCGCTCTTGATGTTGGCGTTTGTCGTGAAGGGGAAGACGCGGCCACAACCGCCGGTGCAGAGAATAACTGCCTTGGCCAGGATCGCCTGAATTCTTCCCGACATCAGCTCGATGGCGACGACGCCTCGGACCACGCCGTCGTCGACGAGCAGCTTGGTGACGAACCACTCGTCGTAGCGCGAGATAGGCTGATACTTCATAGTTGTCTGGAAGAGCGTGTGCAACATGTGGAAGCCGGTTTTGTCGGCGGCAAACCATGTGCGCATTTTCTTCATGCCGCCGAAGGCACGAACCGCGATGTGTCCGTCGGACTCGCGATTCCACGGGCAGCCCCAGCGCTCCAGTTGCGCTAATTCCTGCGGGGCTTCCGCCACGAAAGCTTCAACCGCATCCTGATCGCTCAGCCAGTCGCCGCCCGAAACCGTGTCGTACGCGTGTTCGTCGAGACTGTCGTCAGGCTTGGCCACGCCCGCGGCTCCGCCTTCCGCGGACACGGTGTGACTGCGCATTGGGTAGACTTTGGAGACTACGGCGATGTTGAGCTTGGGATTGATTTCGGCCGCGGCAATCGCTGCGCGCAATCCCGCTGCGCCGCCTCCGATCAGGAGGACATCATGCGAGGAAGCTTCCACTGTCACCCCACGGCTGAAGCGGCGAAGTGGCCGTCTCAGCTCATGCCAGAGACGCACATTGTGCTCCCGCGGAAAATGAAAAGCAAATGGAATCTCAGGGGACGCTGGTGCCGGGAAACGGCCATCAGACGTTAGTTTGGCGAGAGCTCCCGCAACCGAATCACTTCGAAGAACAGGTCAAGACCATTACTGCTGCTGAAGCCAGTCCTTAGCAGACGGGCTACGGCAATTCACCCGTCTGCAATTTTTAAAGCGCCGAGCCGATTGAAGAAAAAGCTTGTCTCCAGCCGGAATGCAGTCCAAAATTAGCAATCACCGTTTCAAGGCAGTTCCCCCTCAACAGTAAGGAGATTTGAGATGAAGTTCGGGTATACCGTTCCCCGTTGCCTGCGCGCGACATGGCGCCGGCAAATGTTGACGCTCCCATTGCTGTGCTTGATTTTCGGCGTTCTAGTAGTGCGGCCATCATCAGCAACAGTCGATTCCGGTGAGATTATTCAGAGCAGCGTTTCAGCATCCGTCAGCTCGACCTACGATCCGGTAAATGGCTACTCGGTGACCTTCCAGTGGCAGACCTACCACAAAGGAAATTCGATCGTAGTTATCGAGAACGACCAGGACTACGCCGGCAACGACAACTCTTCCTCGCGACAAATTGTTCAGAACGATTTCACCACGAACCACGTTGTAGTGGTGGACCATTTTCCGGCCTATGCTCAATATCAAACCTACGGTTATTACGTAGCCAGTTATGTGTCGGCAGTCCACCCGCAATGTCCCAACTTTACAACGGCGATTTGCACCTTCTCAGCGAGCTATCCAGGACCGCCGAACCCGAACTGCGGTTCATCGGGGCAACCACCTTGTTACCTGTCGTTCAACTTGCCGTACACCGCACCTCCAAGCGGGACCTTGGCTTTCACCATGTGGCCGGTGGGAGGGATGAACGTTTACCAGGGCGACCCTACGCAATCGCCGGCCTGCTCGCCCACAGCCAAGAGTTCCCGCGAGTGCAACGACTTGTACGTCGCCATGCAGGCGAACCAGATGCAGGGACCGCTTGGGGCGGTGGTGCAGATGATGAATCCAGTGATTACCAACCTGGACACCGGGCAGATCGTGACCAATAACAGCGTCACAACGCAGTATCTGTGCGGCCTGGACGCGATCAGTAATCCGCCACCGCAAGGTTGGGACGGCGACTACTTTTCTGACGAAGCCTGCTCCAACGCCACGGTTTATAGTTCGAATTCGACCTTGCGGATCCGCGCGAATTCTCAAGCCGTACCCGGTCACTATAAATTCACCGGAAGTTTCCAAGGAGAACTCAACGGGCAGAATGCCGGCAACCCGGTGAACATCACCTATAACTTCACCATTCTGCCGACGGCTTCGTTTACGGCCACACCGCCAAGCAGCTTTCCTGCGATTCCTGGCCGCTCGACTTGGGAAAGTAACATGGTCAACACCACCGCGGGAGATAGTTCGGCAGAGTTTTGGTGTACGAATATTTCCGACACCAATCCATGGTGGAGTCTCGACAACGGCAACTTCTCGGGAGACTTCGATATTCCCGCAAGCATTTATTTTGAAGCCTGGAACTATGACGGCGGCCGCGTTTATCAGCAGGTTGGTGACTATCAGTACTACGTCTTAGCCACCGATAATCGTGCCCATTGGGACCGTTGCGCTTCACTCGCGATGGAGCCGTATAAAGACGACACTATCGGCACCAAGGCAGGCTTTGTAACGGAGCCTAACCAGTTCGCCTATGGCGTGGCGATGAACTTCCTGCGCACTGGAGATTCCACACAACAAAAAGCGGTGAATTACCTGGCCTCGAACCAGGCCTACGATCTGTACTACAGCGGCAGCGTCTACGCGGAAAGCGCTCGCGTAAGTGCCTATATGATGGACGACCGTCTGGCGGCTGAGATCGACGGCGCCCAGCGCGGCGTTCCATTCATGCTGCGCGGCGTGGATGTAATGTTGGGATATCTGGACCAAAGCTACAACTTGAGTTTCAGTAATCCCAACCAGCAGGGATACAACATCCATCCCTTCCTAATCGGCCTGACGATGGAGGCTTTAATCACGTATTACGAGCTTGACAAAGCTGAGGGCAATATCCCCGATGCGAGAATTCCGCTGGAGATCAAGAAGGTTCTGGATTGGTGGGAATCTACGCAGTACATCAGCAAGACACATTCTCTTGCTTACGGCGCTTATGACTGGCCGGTAAGTCCAACGCTGGTGCCCGGCACGCTCTACGACTCTACAGAACTGAACGATCTCGTATCTCCAGCCTGGGCGTGGTATTGGTACAACACCAATAACACCACGTACATGAATCAGGGCGACGATCTGTTCTCCAATGTTTGGGGCAGCGCCAACGGACAACTTAGCGCCGGTGGCACGGGCTGGACTTATTCCGTCAAGGAGTTCAACCAGGTTTACAAGTGGAGCTTCGACTACGTTCGCTGGAGATCAGGACAAAATCCGAATAAATCCATGCCGCCAGTTGAAACCGTGCTGCCGGCGTCCAATCCATGCGACAACCAAAGCAGTCCTTGCAACGCGCCCTGGACCGACTACACGACTCCGGTGCAGTTCGAATGGGTGGCGGGCGCGGGTGGCAATCAGCCGACCATCAACCCAACCCTGACACCACCGGTTGTCGGTATCACTACGGCAAACTTCTGGCTCAGCGTGTTCAAACCCGGCACGACGATGCAAGTCTGGTACGGTACCGCGGCCCCGCCGACGTGCAACCCGCAGGATCCGCAGTCTCCATACTGCATGCAGCCGTTCCCGAACTTTGGATTCCTGACTATGCTGCAGGATAGTTACAGCAATAGCTCCGCGCCGGTAACTTGCTTCCAGGATTCGACGGCCCTGAGCCAGGGAATCGGCAACATCTACGACTGCACCGTTAGCCTTTCGGGGTTGACGCCGAACACTACTTATCACTGGCGGACGTTGACTACGGATACGCTGGGAAATATGGCAGCTTACTTCGACAACACCTTCACGACGGCGCCGTAGAGGCGGGAACTAACTTGATGGCTGGACGGATCTAGGCTCGATAGATAGATCCGTCCGGCAAACTTCAACCCTTACCAAATCGTCAGCTTGCACTGGTCGAACCACTCGGAATAACCTTCGCCGCTTGCATTTTCATCCAGCTGATATTGCACTCCGATATTGCTATTCCAGCCAATGTCCTTCGCCTGATAGGTTTGATTGATGTTGTGAATCTTGCCGTCAACTACCAGCGTGACATAGGTATATTGCTGGGTAGTGTGATTGGTAGTGACATACCACTGGATGTGATGCCACGTACCGGCGGAAAATCCACTGCATGGAATTGTAGTGTGCTTCCAGTGGCCATTCAGCTCGTCCCAGGTATCCCACACACCGGCAGCAATATTACACTGGCTGCCGATCATGTAGTTGTAGCCATTGAGAAACTGGAAGGAGTCATACTCCAGGGCTTGCGCCCCCTCAGCAGCATTGGAATCCAGCTGAACCCAGAAGTCCCAGAGCAGGTTGGTAGCTGAATCGTAGCCGCCGCCCAGCTTCATGTACCACAGGGCATTGTCCCAGACGCCCGAGTTGTAGATCTCTGTGCTGGAACCGGAAATCGATGGCTGCTGCTGGAATTGAGCCATCCAGTACGTGCCATTCCCGCTTCCGCCGGAACAACTGGATGAGTTGCAGGATCCCCATCCCGACATGTTCTGAATTTGGGTGAAGACTTTGGCGCCAGGTGGCGGAATGGGCAAGCCCGAGTTTATCCCTTGAGCTGCTGCTACCGACGCTAACAGGCACATTGCGACGAAGACGGCGTATTTCATCATGCTCCCCTCAGCCAGGGAGCTGCTTCGACGATCGACAAGTGGCGCTCCACGGCGGTCGCGTTAGTCTTGCCTGTTGGCGCGCTCTGCTCAATCGGGACAAGCGCTTAAGGAAGTCGCCTTAATCCACCTAGACGCCAGGGCGGGTCTTAGCTCCAAAGTGTCGCGCAAGCAGGGATCCACGCACCTGTCCTGACCCAACGCGGCAGAAGCCTTGGCGCGTCGGCGGACCTGCATCGCGGCAATACTGCTGTCTACCGCAGCAGCGCGGCCATGTGATGCGAGCCTTGCGCGATCCCCAGCGACCAGTTGACCCCGTTGATGAAGAAGTTCGGGAAGAGTCCGATGCCGATCGTCCCAACAGCCGTGATGGTGAGCGCGAGCCGCATCGCCGGGCTGATCGATACCGGCTCGGCCTGCACCGGCTGCCGGATGATCATCGCGTTAGCGATGCGCATGTAGTAATAGAGCCCGATGACTGCATAGAGCACGGCGACCGTGGCCAAGGTGTAGTGTCCGGTTTGGATGAGGCTGAGGAAGATGAAGTACTTGCCCCAGAAGCCCGCCAGTGGCGGAATTCCGGCCAGCGACAGCAGGAAGACCAGCATCAGGATAGCTTCGGTGGGCGCTTTGAAGTAGAGACCGGCGATGTCGTCGATTTCGTCGCCGATGATGTTGCGACGGCGCAGCGAAGTGATAACCGCGAACGCGCCCAGGTTCATGAAGGTGTAGACCAGCAGGTAGATCAGGATGGCCATGATGCCGGTGGAGTTGGCCTGGCCGTCGCTGGCGATCAGGCCGAGCAGCATGTAGCCGACGTGTGCGATCGACGAATAGGCCAGCAGCCGCTTCAGGTTAGTTTCCGTGATGGCTGCGAAGTTGCCGACCGTCATGGTCGCGATAGCGACGAAGATTAGCATCGGCACGTACATCGAGCGCAGTGGATACAGCCCGAAGAGGAAGATGCGCAGCAGCATCGCCCAGCCTGCCGCTTTGACTGCGACAGACATGAAACCGGTGATGCTTGTCGGCGCTCCCTCGTAGGCGTCCGGCGCCCACTGATGGAACGGGACGGCGGCGATCTTGAAGAGCAGGCCGGTGGTGGTCGCCAGCAGCGCGAAGATCACGATGGGATCGGTGGGACGCGTAGCGATGATATGCTGCAGCCCCTCGGCGATCTTGCCCAGATTGGTCGTGCCAGTTAAGCCATAGAAAAGCGACAGACCGTAGGCGAAGATTCCGGAAGAGAATGCGCCCAGCAGAAGATATTTTAGAGCGGCTTCGTTCGAGCGCTTATCGCGGCGGAGAAAGCCGACGAGGACGTAGGTTGAAATTGCCATCAACTCCAGGCCGATGAACAGCAGCACGATGTCGTAGCCGGCGGCCATGCACATCATGCCGACGACGGAGAACAGTATTAGAGCGTAGAACTCGCCGTGATTTTCCTGCTCGATCTCCAGGTAGCGAATCGACATCAAGATGGCGATGGCCGCGCCCGCCAAGAAGAGGTAGAAGAAATAGAGCGCGAAGGGGTCGACCAGCAGCGTGCCCATGAAGCCGGTATCGACAAAGCCAAGGCCTTTCTGCTGCGCCAGATGATAGGCCCAGTGCAGTTTGCCGACAGCGGCAGCCGAGAAAGCGAGACCAACCAGCGCGATGAAAGCATTAACGCGCTTCCATTGCGCCGGGAGCAGCAGGTCGATGATGAGAATGCCGAGAGCAAAGAGCGCGAGCAACAGCATCGGCAGCGTCAGCAGGTAGTCCGTGGCATTGAAGAAAGACAAAGATTGTGTGAGCGAGGTAGTCACAAGATCCTCACTTCGTGTTGGCGAGCGCCAGTTGTGCGTTCGCCGTGGTTACTGGTGCCGCCGGGTCAAAACCCGGATCCGCTTTGGAAATGCGCTTGCCGGACACGGCGCTGAAGCGCCGCACTGCCTTTGTCGCCGGCTGAAGCCGGCTCTGATTCTCAACAGACGCGCTGGACCCGGGACTGAAGTCCCGCCCTACCTGATTGTTGGCCGTCGGTTTTGGTACCACCTGGGGGGACTCCGGCAAAGTAGGAGTCGGCTGCGTAGCCAACACAGGCTTGTTAGCATTCAGTCCGGGATAGTCCGGCCGCACCGTCGCCACCAGGTTGTTCACGGGTGTCGACAGAATCTGGAAGAACGGCTTGGGATACAGGCCAATCCAGAAGGCGATGGCAACCAAGGGAATGAAGGTCGCCAGCTCCCTTCCCGACAGATCCAGCAGCTTTTCGTTCTTGGGATTTTCCACCTTGCCGAAGAAGACCCGCTGGTAGAGCCACAGCAGGTACGCCGCGGCGAGAATCACGCCCGGGACCGCCCACGCGGCCCAGGCCTTGTTTTCCATAAACGTGCCTTGCAGGATGGTGAACTCGCCAACAAAGCCGTTCAGCAGCGGCAGGCCCATCGACGACATGAACATGATCAGGGTGATGGTCGCGTAGACCGGCATGACGTTGGATATGCCGCCGTACTCCGAGATGTCGCGTGTGTGCCGGCGCTCATAAAGAATGCCGACAATCAAGAACAGCGCGCCGGTGGATATACCGTGATTGATCTGCTGCAGTACCGATCCGCTCAGGCCGAGCGGGCTCAGCGCGAAGATGCCCAGCGTGCAGAAGCCCAAGTGACTGACCGACGAATACGCCACCAGCTTTTTCATGTCCTTCTGCATTAGCGAAACTAGCGCGCCATAGATGATGCCGATCAGCGATAGCGTGATCATCAACTGGCGAACCCACGGCGTCATCGCGACCGCCGGGAAGAATGGCAGCGAGAAACGAATCATGCCGTACGTTCCCATCTTCAGTAGAACGCCGGCCAGGATGACTGAGCCCGCAGTTGGCGCTTCGACGTGCGCGTCGGGCAGCCAGGTGTGGAACGGGAACATCGGCACCTTGATCGCGAAGCCGAGGAAGAAGGCGAAGAACAACCAGATGGCCGCGTGGCCGCCGATCTTCGGCGCGGTGGCGTAGAGATCGGGCAGGTAGAAGGTGTACACGCCGGTCAGAGTGTGGTGATGGAAGTACAGGAACAGAATGCCGAGCAGCATCAGCACCGAGCCAAACAGGGTGTACAGGAAAAACTTGATCGCCGCATACAGTTTGCGCGGGCCGCCCCAGATGCCGATCAGCAGATACATCGGCACCAGCATCGCCTCCCAGAAGACGAAGAACAGGAACATGTCGTTGGCCATGAAGACGCCCAACATGCCCGTCTGCAGCACCAGAAACCAGATGTAGTATTCCTTCACGCGGTCCTGGATGGCGTTCCACGACGACAGGATCGAGATGGCGCCAAGCAGCGTGGTCAGCATGATCAGGAGGAAGGAGATGCCATCGATGCCAAGCACGTAGCCGGAGCCGATGGTCGGGATCCAGTTGTTGGGCACGCCTTCGACAAATTGGAAGCCGGCGCGCTCTTTCAGTGCCCAGAACCACGGAATCAGCGGCAACGAGACAGCGAGGCCGAGGAACGCGAAGATGTTGGCAACCCAGCGGATCGCGTCCTTGTTTTCCTTGGGCACCAGCAGTAGGAGCGCAGCTCCCACCAGCGGCGTGAATAAGACGATGCTTAGTATGTGGTTGTACATTTTTTTGAAACCCAGCAATTAGCAACTAGCGATTAGCAATTAGCCAAACCAATCGTTGGCCGGTATGAATTTGATCTCAAAGAACCTTCGGTCACATCGGACCGGTCACCACTTCACAACGTAATAAAAAACAAACCCCACGAGTCCCGCGACCATGACTAGCGCGTACCACTGCACCAGTCCCCATTGCACCAGGCGCACC
This sequence comes from uncultured Acidobacteriaceae bacterium, assembly GCA_963805985.1. Classification (GTDB taxonomy): domain Bacteria; phylum Acidobacteriota; class Terriglobia; order Terriglobales; family Acidobacteriaceae; genus Bog-257. The sequence goes on from CAWDWG010000002.1 coordinate 74,882, forward strand.
GGATAGGAAGCGAGCCGCGTCACGATGGCCACGCCATTCACAAAGAGGCCGTCGATAATCCACTTGTCCCAGAGATTCGATAGCGTGCCGCTCATGCGGGTCATCCAACCGGCGCCGTTCACGGTGCCGTCGATGACTTCAGCGTCAAACTTCCACAAGTCTTCGCCCAGGCCCATCGCGCCCAGCCGCACACCGCCGATCTTGGCGCGGCCGGTCACGAGCCGGTCGTAAATCTCGTCGATATACCACTTGCGGAAGAGCGTCTTGTAGAAGCGCGGGGCGACTTCCTGGATCGGCTCCTTGTAACCCTTGTCGGCTTTCTTGTAGGCGCGCTGCGCCAGGAACCAGCCGGCAATCGCTGCTCCCACTGAGGCAAACATCAGCACGTATTCCAGGGGATCGGTGTGCTCAACTTGTTGCTCACCGGCGGCGACCTGTGCAGCCTCGCCTTCGTGTTGCAGCACGACAGCTTCTTTCGCAAACACCGGCTCCAGGAACTTCTCGAAGCGGTTCGATCCGCCGAGGCTGTGCGGCAACCCCAGGAAACCCGCGCCTACGGAGCAAATCGCGAGAATCACCAGCGGGATGGTCATCGTCTTCGGCGACTCGTGGATGTGGTGCTCGACCTCGTGGCTCATGCGCGGCTTGCCGAAGAATGTCAGGTAGATCAGCCGGAACATGTAGAACGACGTCATCAGCGCCGTTAGAAATGCGATGTACCACAGGTAGCGATAGGCACCGCCTTCGCGTGACCACGTCTCCCACAGAATCGCGTCCTTCGAGAAGAAGCCGGCAAAGCCCGGGATGCCGGAGATCGCAAGGGTCGCAATCAGCATCGTGCCGAACGTGGTCTTGATCTTTTTGTGCAGGCCGCCCATGAACTGCATTTCCTGCTGGCCGCCCATGGCGTGAATCACCGAGCCGGCTCCGAGGAAGAGCAGCGCCTTGAAGAAGGCGTGGGTGAAGACGTGGAAGACGCCGGCGGCAAACGCGCCGACGCCGAGCGCCAGGAACATGTAGCCGAGCTGCGAGACTGTCGAGTACGCCAGAACACGCTTGATGTCGTTCTGCACCAGGCCGATGGAAGCTGCGAAGATCGCGGTTAGCGCGCCGACGATGGCGACCGTCTTCATCGCGGTCGGCGCCAGCACGAACAGTGCGTTGGAACGCGCCACCATGTACACTCCGGCGGTGACCATCGTCGCTGCGTGGATCAGCGCGGAGACCGGAGTGGGACCTTCCATCGCGTCGGGCAGCCAGACATACAGCGGGAATTGTGCGGACTTGCCGCAAGCGCCGACGAAGAGCAGCAGGCAGGCGGCGGTGATCACCGGATCGCCGATCAAGAAGCGGCCGCTGCGCGCCAGATGATTGATGGCTGTGTACTGTACCGAGCCGAAATACCAGGCGATGGTCAGCATGCCCAGCAGGAATCCGGCGTCGCCAACGCGGTTGACGATGAATGCCTTGTTCGCGGCGGTCGACGCAGAGTGCCGCTGGAAGTAGAAACCGATCAGCAGGTACGAGCACAGGCCCACACCCTCCCAGCCAACGAACATCAGGGCATAGTTGTTGGCGAGGATGAGCGTCAACATGGAGAACATGAACAGGTTCAGGTAGCCGAAGAAGCGGTAGTAGCCGCCCTCGTGCGCCATGTAGCCCATCGAGTAGATGTGGATGAGCATGCCGACGCCGGTTACGAACAGCAGCCAGATCGAGGAGAGGGGATCGAGCAGGAAGCCAGCGTCGGCGCGAAATGTGGCAGAGCCGTTGTGCGTCGGATAGCTGAGCGACTCGGAGCCTGTTCCCAGCCAGGTAAAGCAAATCTTCTCGAAAGGCTTGCCGGGATGCGCGGCTGAGTATCCGGTGTATTGCCAGACCGCGAGACAGGTCCACACAAATGCCAGCACTACCATGCCGACGCAGACTCCGTTCACCGCGGATTTCGAGAGCTTGCGTCCAAAGAAGAACATGCAAGCCGCGCCGAAGGCGGGGAACAGGGGAATCAACCAGATGTGTTCAAGAAAAAACATAGCATTTAGCCGTTAGCACTTAGCATTTAGCCGAACCATCAACCCGAGACACCAAATCGAACTGACAACCGGCCAACTGCCCTTCACCATTTCAAAAGATCCACTTCGTCCACGTTCACCGTCTCCTTGTTGCGGAAGAAGGCGATGATGATGCCCAGTCCAACCGCGGCTTCGGCGGCGGCGTCGGTAATGACGAAGATAGAGAAACACTTGTCCTTGCAATCCGTAGAGCCGCGAGAACGCCACCAGGTTCAGGTTCACGGCGTTCAGGATCAGCTCAATGGACATCAGGATGATGATCACGTTGCGGCGCGTCAGCACGCCGATGGTGCCGATGATGAACAGCGCCGCGGCAACAACCAGGTAATGCAATGTGGTGATCTCAGTCATAAAAGAACTCAGCAATTAGCAATTAGCAATTAGCAATTAGCTAAACCCAAAAACCTTGTCATCCGTAGCCGATTCTCAAAGAACCTCGTTCGCACTTCCTTCGCCCAAACCGAGAACTAGCAACCGACCACTGACAACTGACAACTGCTTTTTCAAATCCTCTTCTTCGCCATGACCACTGCGCCGACGATAGCCACCAACAGCAGCAACGAAGCAATCTCGAACGGCAGCATGTACTGTCCGTACAAAGCCAGACCAATCTGTTGGGTGTTGTCGGCTTCGAGTCCGTGGTATCCCTGGTAGAACACTGACGGAAATCCGCCGCGGCCGACGCGCAGCACAAAGGCCAGCAATGCGCCGAGGGCCAGCGCGGCAATCGTGCCCACCGCCCATTGCTTGTTGAACTGATACTCGCGAATGTTCTGTTCCAGGTTCACCAGCATGATCACGAACAGGAACAGCACCATGATTCCGCCGGCGTAGAGCACGATTTGAACGCCAGCGACGAAAGGCGCGTAGAGCATCAGGTAGAAGCCGGCCAGTGACAGCAGGGTCACGATGAGCGACAGCGCCGCGTGCACCGGATTGCGCCGCGTGATCACGAGGATCGCCGAGACGATCGCCATGATCGCCAGAAAGTAGAAGAAGAATGTGGTTGCAACGGGCGTCACTTTGCATACCTCTCGGGCTCGTGGCCTTTTTCCAGCGCGGCCTGATCGAGCACCATGCCCTCGCGGTCGTAGAAGGCGATCTCGATGTCCTGCGTTAGTTCCAACGCATCGGTCGAACAGGCTTCGGCGCACAGGCCGCAGAACATGCAGCGGCTCAGGTCGTAGCTCCACGAGACGGGTTCTTTGCGCTTGGTCACCGGATTGCGCTCGCCCTTCACTACGATTAACTGCTCCGGGCAGGCCAGCGCACACAGGTTGCATACGATGCACCCCGACGCACCGGTCTCCGCGTCCGTACGCAGCCGCGGCAGGCCGCGATAGCGCTCGTAGACCACCGGTCGCTCCAGCGGATACTGCTCGGTGATGGCCTCGCTCGGCTTCTGATAGTCGAAGGTGACCTTCAGGCCCTTGATCAGGTCGATCAGAAAAATCTTGCGCAGCAGCGGCGACAGAGTCACGGCAGCACCCCCCAGACCCGCGATCCAAAGACGGCCGAACCGATTTCCGGCAGCAGTCCCCAGATCGCGGTTGCGATGAGGACGCCGAGCCCGGTCGGCAGCAGTACCTTCCATCCGACTTTCATGAGCTGATCGAAGCGGTAGCGCGGGAACGTACCGCGATACCAGATGTACAGGTACATGAAGAATGCGACCTTGACGATGAACCAGTAGATGTCCTGCACGCGCTCGCGAACGCCGGGAACGATCAGCACCAACCCGAGGAAGCCCAGCAGCAGGCCGAAGATCGTCAGGCCGCCGGTTTGGATCTTCATCTGCGCAATCTTAGGCATGCGCACCGCGCCGAGCAGGCAGAGGCCAGCGAGGACGAAAAGCGTCAGCGCCGGGAACAACGAGAACGCCAGATGCCAAGTCGAGCCGCCCAGCCAGTTGGGAAACGGCCGCATCCATCCGCCGAGCCAGAGCGTGACGGCGATCGACGAGACCGCCAGCATTGCCGCATATTCAGCCAGGAAGAAGAGCGACCAGCGGAAGCCGCTGTACTCGGTGTGGAAGCCCGCGACCAGCTCGGATTCAGCTTCCGGCAGATCGAATGGTGCGCGATTGGTCTCGGCAACCATCGCAATGGCGAAGATCGCAAACGCCAGAAATCCCAGAGGGAAGAACTTGAAGATGAACCAGGTGTGCTGCGAAGCCTGCGCTTCGACGATGCCGATCATGCTCAGCGTGCCGGTTCCAGTCTGCAGGCTTGTCATCAGGACGGCGCAAACAATTGCCAGGCCCATCGCGACTTCGTACGAGACCATCTGCGCGCTCGAGCGCAGCGAGCCCATCAGCGGATAGTGCGAGTTCGACGACCAGCCCGCCATGATGATGCCCAGCACGCCCAGCGACGAAACTCCCAGCATGAACAGAATGCCGATGTTCATGTCGGTGACGGCGTGGGTGGGGCCGAAGGGCACGACCAAGAACGTGGTGAACGCGGTCATCGTCACGACCACCGGCGCACTCCAGAAGACCAATTTGTCGGCGTTCGCGGGGATGATGTCTTCTTTGATGAGCAGCTTCAACGCGTCGGCGAAGGGCTGCAGCAGGCCGTGCGGGCCCACGCGCATGGGGCCGAGGCGAATCTGCATGTGCGCCAAAATTTTGCGCTCCAGCCAGTTCATCGCGATGACCGACAGCGAAATGCCGATGGTGATCAGCAGGATGTAGATGGTCGCCCACAGCATGCTGCCGGCCGCGCCCGGGGTAACGTTGGAGCCGAGATATTTTGTGATTGCGTCGAGCATTAGCGGTCCACCTCCCCGAGCACGATGTCGAGCGTGCCGATGACGGCGACTACGTCGGCTATCAACAGGCCGCGCACCATCTTGTCGAGGGCTTGCAAATTCACGAAGGACGGCGGCCGCACGCGCACGCGATAGGGCTGCGTTGAACCGTCGCTCACGATGAAATATCCCAGCTCGCCTTTGGGCGCTTCGATGGAGTGGTAAACCTCGCCCACCGGCGGCTTCAGGACTTTGGGAATCTTGGCCATGATTGGCCCGGCCGGCAGCCCGTCGACGGCCTGGCGAATGATGCGAACTGACTGCCGCATCTCTTCAATGCGCACCAGGTATCGATCATAGGTGTCGCCATTCACGCCGGTTGGGATATCGAAATCAAAGTTCTTGTAGCACTCATACGGCTGCGCCTTGCGCAGGTCCCACTTCACGCCCGCGGCGCGCAGCACCGGGCCGGTCACGCCCAGCGCGATGCAGTCTTCCGGCTTCAGAATGCCGACGCCCTTGGTGCGCCGCACCCAGATGCGATTGGTGGTCAGCAGCGTTTCGTACTCGTTGAGCTTGGTGAGGAAGGCATCGCAGAATTTCTTGCAATCCTGCTCGAAGCCGTCGTACGCCTCGTAAATGCAACCGCCGATACGGAAGGCGTGCGTGGTCAGGCGGGCGCCGCAGTACTTTTCGAAGATTCGCAGGATCTCTTCACGATCGCGGAAGCAGTAGAACAGCGGCGTCAGCGCACCTATGTCGAGTGCGTGCGTGCCCAGCCAAACCTGGTGGCTGGCAATGCGGCACAACTCGGTCAGGATCACGCGAATGTATTGCGCGCGCGCGGGAACTTCGGCGTTGATCAGCTTCTCGACCGTCTCGCAGTATCCGAGGCTGTTGGAAACCGCAGCGACATAATCCATGCGATCGACGTAGGGATTGAACATCGTGTAGGTGCGGTTCTCGGCGATCTTTTCCACGCCGCGATGCAGGTAGCCGATGACGCATTCGGTGCCCAGAACTTTTTCGCCGTCGAGCTTGAGGATGACGCGCAGCACGCCGTGGGTCGAAGGATGCTGCGGTCCCATGTTGAGGACCATCTCGGTGCTGTCGAGGAAGGTCTCGTCCTTGGTATCGAGGTCGAGATAGTCGACCACGCCGGGACCGCTCTGGCCGGGCTTTGCGTGGCGATAATCAGTTTCGATTTCCTTCATTGTCCACTCTCGATGCCCAGGTTGATCTTCACCCACTCCTGGTCCTGCTGCAGGATCGGGTAATCCTTGCGCAGCGGGTGTCCCTTCCAGTCTTCCGGCATCAGGATGCGTTTGAGCTCGGGATGACCGGTGAACGAGATGCCGAACATGTCGAAAACTTCGCGCTCCAGCCAGTTGGCCGTCGGCCAGATCGCGAATGCGCTGCGCAGTGTCTCGCCTTCTTTGAGCTGCGTCTTGATGCGCACGCGCTGGTTGTTGTGGAACGAGTACAGGATGTAGACGATGTCGAATTGCGCTTCGCGCTTGGGATAGTGAACGGCGGTGATGTCGACGCAGTAGTCGAAGAACTCGTCGTCGCGCATGCGCAGGAGGATTTCGTAGACGATGGTGCTGTCGACCACCAGATACTTCTGGCCGACGTAGGTGCTGGCTTCGCGAATCCCCGATCCGTATTGAGCCTTCAACCTGCGAACCAGATCCGAGTCCCACGGCTCCGGCTTGGGAGCTTCGGGCTTGGGAGCGGCCTTTGCAGCGGGCGGGGCAGGCTTGGCAGCAGGAGCAACCTTGGCTGGTGCAGCGGCTGCAGGTTTCGCCTCGGTTGCGGGGGCAGCAGGTGTGGCAGCGGCCGCTGAAACGGGTTCAGCCGACTCGGGCATCGCTTCCGGCTTGGGTGTCGCTTCGGGCTTGGTCTCGGATGCCGCGGACGTGGTCACAGCGGCCGCAGACGGAGCCGCAGCCTTCTCGGCGTCAGGCACAACAGGATTGGGCTGTTTGGTTTCCTCTGGCACTGTCTCTCTCTTTTTGTGCTCACCCCTACATCGAAGTTCTGTTGTAGCAGTTAGTGGGTGTCCATCTCTTGTACGGGGGTCACGAGCCGCTGTGATGCGCATCACATTACGGCCTCCAGCTACCACATTCTGCGTAGGCAGAGGCAAGCCGCGGAAAGAGATCGTCCCTCGCCAGCCTGCATTACCCGGCCAGTGAACAACTCCGATGCGCCCGTTTTGTGTCGCCGGCTAAAGCCGGCTCTCGCTCTTGGGGGCAAGCTACCCAGCACTCCGCGCCAAAACCGGGCGCTGCGTGCTGGGCTATCTTGTCGCCGTCCCGCGGGGCGGGACTCGGTTCTGCGTGCTGCGATCAGCGATGGCGCCGAAAACTCTGTTTTCTAGCAGCCTGTGATGTCGTGCCCTTACTCATGCCCTTCGAAGACGGAGTTTTCCAGCAGCCCGTGATGTCGTGACCTTACTCAAAAGCGCTCGGAACCGTAGTTCTTGAGCAATCTGATTAATCGGCGCCACGCCGATTGCCGATGCAATCTGCAGCAGCATTTGAAGGAGATTTCCATGTCCAGCAGACACCGCAAATCAGGGATGAGCCGAAGAGAGTTCGTCAAGACAATGAGTTGGGGGCTGGGAGCCCTGCAAACTGCAGGCATGGGAGCGGGCATCCTGCAGCTGACGGGGTGTGGCGGAAGCAGTTCGCCGGGGCCGCAACCAGTGCCCACGCCGCAGATCGTGTCCTGGCCTATCTCGCGAGAGGTTCTGACCACGGCGGTACGGCAGGTTTGCCCGGTGGCCGTGCCAGCGACCGCGCTCCAGATCAGCCCCGGCGATGTTGCTGACTATGCCAGGTACGGCTACAGCACCTGGAGATTTGGCGGGCCGTTGCAGCACGTCGTGCGCAAGGATCTGGCGCCGGCCTACAGGGGAGCGCCCAACGTCGCGCAGCTGCTGTTTTACTACTCCATGTCCGACATTCACATTGCCGACAAGGAATCGCCGGCGCAGCCCATCTACATTGGGCTGAGCGCCGGCTATGGTTCGGGAGAGTCGTCAGCCTACTCGCCCATCCTACTGTCCACACCGCAGGTGCTCGACGCGGCGGTGCAGACCATCAACGCCTTGCACAAAGTAACGCCGTTCGATTTCGGCCTGTCGCTGGGGGACGCCTGCAACAACTCGCAATACAACGAAGTGCGCTGGTTCATCGACACCATCGACGGCAAAGTCATCGCTCCCAGCTCAGGCGCGCATGTGGGCGCCGCCACCATCGATTACCAGAAGCCCTTCTACGCCGCCGGCCTCAATCCCGAGATTCCCTGGTACCAGGTGATGGGCAATCACGATCAGTTCTGGATGGGCTGTGCGCTTGAAGTCGCGAAAACCCGCAATGCCCATGTCTCGAACACCATTCTCAACATCGAAGACAATCCCAAGAAGGCAGTGATCGACAGCACCGGCGCTTACATGGGCGTGGTCAATGGCTCGACCATTTACGGCGACATCTACGGCGCCGGGCCGGTAGCCGACTTCCCCACGGCTCCCACGGTCATAGCGGACGCCAACCGTCATACCCTGGCTACCGATAACTCCACCACGCTGGCCTGGATGCAACAGTTTTTCAACACCACCTCGAAGCCAGTCGGGCACGGATTTACCCAGGCCAATCTTGACCAGGACATTGCCTGCTATAGCTTCGTGCCGAAGTCCGATATACCGATCAAGTTCATCGTGCTGGACGATACGGTGAAGGGACCGGATCAGCCCGACTATGCCGCCGGGGCACTCGACGATGCGCGCTATCAATGGCTGGTAGGCGAGCTCCATGCCGGACAAGTCGACAATCAGCTGATGGTCATCTGCGCGCACGTGCCGATCAAGCCGCAAAACTCGTTAACCGACACCGCGCCGTTCTACATTTGGCCGGGCCCGGAATATACCGACGATTACGTACTCAATACGCTGCACCAATATCCCAATCTCATTTTGTGGATGGCCGGACACCGGCACGTGAACGTGGTGACGCCGCAACCGGATCCCAGCGGCGATCCCACGCTCGCCTTCTGGGAGGTTGAGACTTGTTCGCTGCGCGACCATCCACAGCAGTTCCGTACCTTCGACATTCGCCGCAACAGCGACAACACGGTTTCGATCATCATCACCAACGTCGATCCGGCGGTACAGGCCGGTTCTCCGGCGTACAAGTCCCGGGGATATGCGGTTGGCGCGGCGCGCGTCTATCTCACCTATCCGCTCAACGATACGTCATCGCACTCTTATAACGCCGAACTGGTGGTGCAGCTGACGCCGGTGATGCAGTCGGTAATTTCGCAGGCGGGAACGAAGCTGTAGGCAAGTGGCGGTGGTGGCCGGCAAACGCCTCCGTCAGGCGATCGCCGCCGGCTTGAAGCGGCTGTGCGAAAGGAATCATGGCACTATGAATCAGCGTATCGTTGCACCTTCTCTGTTGTTGACTGTCGCCCTGGCGCTACTCACTGGATGCGGCGGCAACTCTGATCCAGCACCGCCGCAACCGCCGGCGCCTCTGAGTTCCAGCAACGTCAACCTGATCTTCGTGGCCAGTGAGGATTTGGCTTATCAGGCCGCCGGGGACATCAATCCCAAGACCGCGAACCTCACCAATCAGGGCTTGCAGCGGTCGCTGCGCATGGCTACTTTTCTGCAGCAGAGTGTGCTGGGAAACCAAAACGTCACGCAAATTTACGCTCTCGAACCGATGACTCATTTGCAAACGGCAAACAATTATCCCGACATGGTGGGACTGGAGACGATCCAGCAATTTGCGATGCTCAACCAGGTCACGCTGTCCAGTGACCAATATGGCGGCTCGCCGATGGCCGGCCACAGTTTCCCCATCAATGCATCCTATGCGGACGCGACCCTACCGGTCGGAGTCGTGCCGCCGTCGCAACTCTGCCCCAATTGCCAGGGACTCGACTTTAACGATCAAGAGGGCGACAACGAGGCTGTGCTGACCGGCATCTTGAAGGCCAGCCAGCCAGGTTTCTATGTCTTCTCGGCGCCGTGGGAAACGGTGAGCGCCTTGATGGCGAACATCAATCAGCGCGCAGGTTATCCCCTGACGCTTCCGGCGAGCTACACCAGTCCCAACATCATCTACGCGATTTCGATCACGCCGTGGGGAAGCGCGAGCCTGATCACCTACAACAGCAACCTGAACCCGCCTGCGACTTATCCGGTGCTGTCTCCGCCACCGGCCAGCGCGCTATGCAACGCGCAGACGCATTTCAACATCACCGTGACCGGCGGCCAGGGGGGCGCGGTAATCCCGGCGGGCATCAACACCAGCGAGACTCTTTACATCATCCGCCACGCCGACGCGCATCCGCGGCTCTATTGGGACGACAACAACTACGTCGGTGCGGGACAATGGCGTGCGCTGGATATTCCCAACGCCCTGCTCGGCAAAGTGGTCAATGTTGATCAGGTCTATTCGAACGACCCCGCTCAGTTTGGCCCGGGTTCGGTTAGCGCCTCGGGAGCAGCCACGTGGTCGACGGTTGCGCCTCCGTTGACCGCCGTACCGTACGCCATCGCCAACAACCTGCCCTATAACCTGGTCACCAGCTTCGACCTCAGCGATCCGCAGGTCGATGAGAAGACCAGTGCTTTCTTCTTCAGCGGCGGCCAATTCTCCAGTCAGACTGTGCTGCTGGCGTGGTCTTTCCAGTTCGTACAGCCAACGATCGCTGCGCTGCTCACCAGCTATAACGCCGCGCAACAGGCTCCGCCTGCCAGCGTGTGGCCGCCCACCGACTACGACACCATCTGGACGGTGAAGCTTGACGCTGTGGGCAACCTGACGGTGAACAACGAGATGTGCGAAGGGATTGACTCCGGGAAGCTGCCGCCCACGCCGCCGCAATTCTGAGGGCCGCTGAAAGAAGCGGTACAGTTGCGAACCGCGAGTGTCATCCTGACGTAATAGGGCTTGCTGCATGTTCGGGTAGTGCGGCGCTTCCGCGGGGCTTCAGCGCCGCGTCAACGAGTGCGCCAGTTCGGGTAGTGCCTGCCTTCAGGCCGGCGTTAGGCGCCGATCTTCAGATTGAGGCTTTAGCCTCTCGGGTACTTCGTCTAATCGCGCCTGAGTACTCGCCGACGAATAGGGGTAATCGCTCGCACGTTCCGCCAGGTGCCGACGAACTGGATTCTGATGAATGTAGTTTCGCATGCGGTCGTATTCAGCAGCATCCCGCACGCGGTGCTCGTAATAGCTGGGCTGCCAAACTGCTTTTAGCTTCAGTCCGGCCTCGCCCATAGCGTGTGAGAACCCGCCTTTGATCATCTGAATCGCTCGGCCGACCGCGTGATCCTCGTCAACCGACAACAGCAGGTGCATGTGATTCGGCATGATGACGAACTCATGAAAGGAGGAATTCTCCTTTGTCACGGTTGCGAATGATCGTTGCCAGCAGTAGATCAGCCGTTTCCGTTCGCTGAAACAGATTCTGATGCATGTAGGCGGATGCCGTGATGAAATAGGCTTTGGTCATGAAGTACCCGGCGGGCTAAAGCCCGGGTCGTGAGAGGGTCGGCGTTACGCGGCGCTGAAGCGCCGCACTACCCGAACAACGAATAACAATTCTTCCTGACGGCTGATAACTGAGGCGCGAACAGCGCCTTCTTACGCCCAGTCCAGCGCGCCCTTCTTCCACACCCAGATGTAGCCCACGATCAGGATGCCGAGAAAGATCATCATCTCCAGCAATCCGAAGAGGCCGAGCAGCTTGAACTGCACTGCCCAGGGGAACAGGAAGATCGTCTCCACATCGAAGACCACAAACAGAATGGCGACGATGTAGAAGCGGACCGTGTAGCGGCCGCGCGCGTTGTCGAAGGGCGTGATGCCGCACTCGTAGGGCATCAGCTTGGTCTTGAAGGGGTTCTTGGGGCGGATCAGGGTGCAAAGGGCGACGGTTCCGGCGGCCACAAGAAAAGCGACGAAGGCGAAGATGAAAATCGGAACATAATTCTGCGGCATAACCAGATTATCGCGCCGACCACGGCCACGGGCGACGTGATGTAGATCACAATGCGCAGTGATTTTATTCCGCCTCGTGCCGATGAGCGTTTTCCCGGCGACACACAAAAGTCGCCGTTCGGCAGGAGTCGTGGCATTATAGAGTCAGGCAGCATGTTGAACTCACGGCTGGTAACGACGTTCGCGCTGTTCCTGGCACTGGCTTATGCGCTTCCCGCACTTTGTGTCGCGCCGGTGGCGACTACGCCACACCAGGTCCCAGCCGCACCCTGCGGTGGCTGTCATGGTCATCACCAGCACGTGCCGGCTCCGCAACGTTATTGCTGTACCAATCATCAGGTGCCTGCAGCGCTTCAGGCTTCGACTTACCCTGCCCCGCTCCATCTCGCCGGACATCGGTCCGATGGAGAACTTGTTGGCGGCTCGGACCGGTTAACCACGATCTCCGTCAGCCACAGCGAGTTTTCTCCTCCACCACCAGCCGTGCTTCGCATCTGATCCCGATTCTCTCTCCTTTGCACGATTCTGCGCGTCGCATGGGTCTCCACGCACTGCGACGGGCGTTGAATCCCTTACTGGCCTTGGGGAACACATGTTGTTGTCCCGCAGAAGTGTCTTGGTGTGCGCCGGCGTGTTTGTGGCGCTGGCGGCGCAGTGTGTCTGGGCGCAGCCGCCAGCTGGCTCCAATTCGCAAACAGCAGCTAATCCGCAGCAGCGGCCTACATCCCACGAGGATATGCCGGGCATGACGATGCCGGACGGCGGCCAGCAGCCCGGTCAGCAATCGACCTCGCCTTCCATGCAATCCATGCCAGGCATGACCATGAACGCGAAGCCTGCCACGTTCATCGAGGCGATTGAGCAGCACGCAACCTCCGGCACTAGCGCGGAGCCGAACTCCACACCCATGCCGATGCTCATGGTCACCAAGGGCGGCTGGATGTTTATGTTTCACAGCGTCGTGTTCGTCAACGCCCAGCAGCAGACCGGGCCGCGTGGCGCCGACAAAGTGTTCTCGACCAACTGGTTCATGCCGATGGCTCAGCACAAGCTGGGGCGTGGCCTTTTCACCGCACGTACCATGCTGAGCCTCGAGCCTGCGACCGTCAGCGGACGTTTCTTCCCGGAGCTGTTTCAACAGGGCGAAACAGCGTACGGCAAGCCGATCGTCGACGGTCAGCACCCGCACAATTTTGTAATGGAGCTCGCGGCGCTGTATGACATCAATCTCGGCGAGCGGACGCTGCTATCGTTTTACGCCGCGCCGGTGGGTGATCCTGCGATCGGGCCTACGGCCTATCCACATCGCGCCTCGGCGTCGGAAGATCCCATCGCAGCGCTCGGTCACCATTTGGAAGACTCAACCCACATCTCCGACGACGTGATCACCGTCGGCCTCACGCATCGCATCGTGCGACTGGAGGCGTCAGGATTTCACGGCCGCGAGCCTGGGGAGAATCGCTGGACCATCTCGGCCGGCCCAATTGATTCCTGGTCGACGCGGCTGACGGTGCAGCCGGGAAAGAACTGGAGCGGGCAATATTCCTGGGCCCACCTGACCAGCCTTGAGGCACTCGATCCGCAGGATGACGTTGACCGCATGACCGCGTCCATCATGTACAACCGGCCGCTGGCGCGGGGCAATTGGGCGAACTCGCTGATCTGGGGACGCAATCACGTTCTGCAAACCGGCTTGATCTGGAACGGATATCTGCTGGAATCGACGCTGCGCTTTGCGGAACGAAACTACGTTTGGACCCGGATCGAGAACGTCGACCGCACCAACGAGTTACTGCTGAAGGATCAGTTTCAGCCGCCGGATTTTCAGGAAAGTGTCATCGGACGAGTGCAGGCTTACACCGCCGGATATGATCGCGACATTCTGCACATCCCGCATCTGGAAACCGCGCTAGGCGCGCAGGTCACGCTATATACAACGCCGGAAAGACTGGCTCCGTTGTATGGCAGCCATCCGGTGGGCGTAGTAGTTTTTCTGCGCGTGCGGCCGGTCTCTAAGCAACACTGAAATTACATCGGGGATGATAGGCTTTTAGCGGTGGCGATCAAGATCGAAAAAGTACGCGAGCCGCGCTGGCCCGCTTTCATTGCCATGCTGGCCGACGGGCTCATTTATCTGGCACTGCCGGAGCGGCTCTCCTTCGGCCCGGCGTGGCTTCTGCTGGCGATTCTGGTTGTGCTTCTGATTCCGATCGGCTTCACCTACAAACTGGGCCATTACAACATCACCCGCATCCTGACCTTCGGGGCCAATATTGCGGTGACGATCGCGCTGATCGGCTCGCTCGGCCTGCTGATCGAAGGCTTGCCGCATCATCTGGAGCCGCCGGAAGTGCTGCTTCGCTCGGCTGGGTTGCTATGGTTTACCAATATTTTGGTATTCGCGCTGTGGTATTGGAAGCTGGATGCCGGCGGACCGCTGGGGCGGGAGCATGCGGATGCGAAGAGCTCTTTCCTGTTTCCGCAGATGACGCACGAGTGTCCGGGCGGACAAAACTGGTCGCCAAACTTCCTCGACTATCTGTTCCTGGCGTTCAATACCAGCACGGCCTTTTCGCCGACCGACACGGCTGTGCTGGCGCGGTGGGCGAAGGTTATGACCATGCTGCAGTCCCTGATCTCGCTGGCCGTGATTGCGCTGCTGGCGGCAAGGGCGGTGAACATCCTGTAGTGGGTTTGCGGGAGGGCTTCAACAACGGCTATAATTACAGTTTACCCAGCCAGCCTGGCAATCTTCTGGAGCAATCACCGTTATGGCACAAGTTTGTGAAGTCTGCGGCAAGAAGCCGCAATTTGGAAATAACATCAGCCACGCGCACAACGTGTCGCGGAGGCGCTGGAACGTCAATCTGCGGCCGGTACGCGCCAAGGTTGGCAGCAGCAATCGCCGGATGCGCGTCTGCGCCAGCTGCCTGCGCAGCGGCAAAGTAACCAAGGCTTAGCGCGGATTCGCGGCAAAGTCACAACCCTCTCGTATAGAGAGGGTTTTCTATTGCCCGGCGTCCAATCGACATCGCGGTGTTGCCGCACCTGAGCGTGAGCGATGGAAACTTCGTAAGTCGGCGTCGCCGCCGTCGGCTCAGGCCGACTCGGGGTCAATGAACCGGGCAGTCAGGAGGCGGGGCTGAAGCCCCGCGGCTCCTCTGCCGTCCCTAAAGGGACTCGGTTCCTTTCGCGACGGCACCCAGCGCTGAAGCGCTGGGCTATCGTCTTCCGTCTCGCAAGGCGAGACTCGGGCGTTGGAACTCTCACACTTATCGCCAAGTGCAGCACGTTTACACCAACATCACGCCATTAGGCCAGCATCCAAACACCGCCCCGCCACTCCCAACTCGCACACGAGCAACGCGCTGGGGACGAGAAGCGAAGGCCAACCCGAAAGCCTCTATTCGCCAACCTTCCTCAGCAACGAGTGTGGGTCAACGGACCTCCAGCCTCGGGGGGTAGGCTCGCCCAGGTAATGCAACCCACTCTGCGGCGACGTCAGGCAATCTGCAGCTGGGTCTTCATCTTCTCCGCCAGCTCGCGCACCGACTTGACCTTCTCCGCCACATCGGGCGAGATCGACGCCTGGCGCAAGGCCAGCTCGGAATTGAGCAGAATGCCGGTGAGTTCGCTGCGCAGCTGATTGCGCAGCAACTGCCCAGCCGCCCGGGTCGCCACCAGCTTCTCCTTCTCGGCGCGGCGCAGGGCTACCTGGACCTCGCGCACGACGCGCTCGGTGCTGTGCAAAGCCAAATTGACATGCAGCGGCATGGCGATGCCGCAACGGTTCAGCAGCGTGTCAAAGGCGCGAAAGTCGGATTCCAGTACCGACTGATCGATCGCCAGGCCTTCGTATTCGGCCGCTTGCAGCTTGCTCACCGCCTGGGGCACCGAGCCGGCTACATGAGTTTTGTGGCCGGTTCCCTGCTCCAGCGCCGCAGCGCATTCTTTGGCACGGGATGATGTTGTTACCAGGAGAATCATGGCTTTCCTTTCCCGCATCCCCAGAGCGAGCTTCGCCCCGCGACTGGCATGCGGCTGTCAGTCCTCAATTCAAACATCGGCTGATGGTCTTCCGGGTTTAGCACCCTCCCCTTGCGGGAAGGTGCGTGGCAAAGGTCAGATTGCCGTTCCGTATTCCTTCAATTTGCGATACAGCGTGGTTTTGCCAATGCCCAGGCGGCGCGCCGCTTCCAGCTTGTCGCCGTCGAGCACCTGAATGGCACGCAGGATTGCCTGCTTCTCCATCTCATCCAGCGGAGTAATGGCAGCCGGATCGGCGGCCACAGCCGGCGCAGCGGCGAGCGCTTCGCAGTTGTGGATCTGGGTAGGCAGGTCGGCTGGGTGGATGGTGGGCAGAGAGCACGTGGTGCAGGCGCGCTCAATGCAGTTTTCCAGCTCGCGCACATTGCCCGGCCAATCGTAGTGAAGCATAAGCCGCAAGGCATCGTCGCCGAGGGTGTGCTGATTCTCGGTGGCCTTGTTAATCCGCTCCAGGAAATTTCCGATCAGCAGTGGAATATCCCCCTTGCGCTCGCGCAGGGGCGGAATACGCAGGGTCAGCACGTTGAGGCGGAAGTACAAATCGCGGCGGAAGGTTCCCTGGCTGACGGCAGCGTCGAGATCGCGATTGGTGGCGGCCAGGATGCGAACATTGATCGCCATGGCGCGGGTCCCGCCCACCGGACGGATTTCCTTCTCCTGAATCGCGCGCAACAGTTTGGCTTGCAGATCGATCGGCAATTCGCCAACTTCGTCGAGAAAGACGGTTCCCCCCTCAGCGGTGGCCAGCAGGCCCTCCTTGGAGCGCACGGCGCCGGTAAAGGCTCCGCGCACGTAACCGAAAAGCTCGCTCTCGATCAGTGTCGGCACCAGCGAGCCGCAGTCCACGGGAATGAAGGGCTTCTCCTTGTTGGGGCCGGCGAAATGGATGGAACGCGCCACCAGTTCCTTGCCGGTGCCGCTCTCGCCCAGGATGAGCACGGGATGGGTACTGTGCGCGGCCTTGGCGATGATGCGATACAACTTTTCCATCTCGGGCGAGTGCCCAACCAGCTGGCCAAAGCCCTGCTTCGACCGCAGTTGCTCGCGCAGCAGCCGGTTCTCGGCCGTCAGCTTCAGGTGATCGGTCACGCGTCCCAGTTCCAGGCGGAGCTCCTCGAAGTTGAAGGGCTTGGTGATGTAGTCGTAAGCGCCCAGCTTCATGGCCTGGACCGCGGACTGCACCGTGGCAAACCCGGTCATCACGATGGTGACCGCTTCGGGACGCCGCCGCTTGATATCGCGCAGAATCTCGATGCCGCTGCCGTTGGGCAGGCGCAGGTCGAGCAGGACAACATCGACGTTGGCACCGTCCAGGTGGCGGTAGGCCTGGTCGCGCGATTCCGCCAGCAGAGTATTGAAGCCCAGCGACTGCGCCACCTCGCGGCAGCACTCCCGTACTGAGCGCTCGTCCTCCACGATTAACAGGTTCAGTAAGTTAGTCTCAGGCATTTGTGTACTGACCGGAACCGTTTCTGCTGCAATCATGGGACTCGCCCTCCAGGGTGTCGTACGGATACAAGCCGTCAGTTACCATCATCCCTTTTTGGGAAAACCTCGCTAGTACGCAAGTCACACTCGCTTGTGAGCCTGCCTGACGCTTTCATCACCCGCCGTGCGGAAGCCGGGTGCGGCGCAAGTCTCCCGGCCACGCCCGGACTTCCTTCTCCGGCAAGGCGCATCAGGGCTTTCAGCAGTTCGCCGGCGCGCCGCGCGTTGCGCTCCAGTTCGCGCACGGGCCGCTTCAAATGGCTATAGGGTGGCAGCTTCCACTCCAGCATTTGCGCGTGCATCAGGATCGGCGTGATCACGTTCGACAATTGATGCACCAACCCCTCACAGTCGCAACACTGAAGACGCAAGGGGTGCGCCATCTCCGGACCACACCCCTTGCCATCACCGCAGGAGGAGGCTATCGCTTCACACTCACGATCGTCCTGGCTGGAATTCTGAACCGGGCTTGGCGACTTGTTTCCCGCAGGCCCTGAAGCGCTTCCCAAGAGCCCGGATTTGTCCTGCTTCTTCATGTGTCCGCAATCCTGTCTCGCTTCGCCTCGAACACATTCTAGAAAGCACGTCTGCGGCCATTCTTCATCAGGCCGCTTATTTAGGCAGTTGCGAGACGCGGCCATTGGCAGTGATCGGTCGGCGGTTTCAAAATGAAACGACCGTTTCGCTCCAGGTTTGGGAAAGTGCAAGCAGGGGAATGAGTTCTGCGATTTCCCGGCAGCGGAAGCCTGCCCCATCAAAGTCCGCAATTGGGAAAACGCGTCGAGCCCAAGATGAGCAGGATCCTTGCAGAAAAAACGGGGAAGCATTCAGCTTCCCCGGGTGAGACGTGGCGTTAGGATTCTCTAACTATTGGCGGTCGGCAGAGCTTGTGCTCCCCGCGTGCGCAGTTTCAGCGGAGGCTCCGCCGTCTGTCGCCTGTTGCAGAAACAATCCGCTATACGTCGAAGCCGCCAGGATTCGGCCCTGGTACTCCATAGCTGTGCGTATGGAGACCCCCGCGTCGGGCGTGCGCTGCCAGCTGTGCCCGCCGTCCTTGCTCTCGAATACGGCATCGACATAGACAGCCGTTGCCAGCAACCGCTGCGACCGGGCATCGTAGCGCACGGCAAGCACCTCCCGCGGCGGCAAGCCACCCAGGACATGCTGCCAGCTCTGGCCGCCGTCGGTGGAGCGCAGCGCGCCTTCGCGCGTCGCCAGCCACAGCGAACCGTCAGGCGAGGCTGTCAGGTTATAAAGCCCGTCAACATATTTCGGGTAAGTGACCTCGCTCCATGACTTGCCCTGATCATGCGACAGGAAGGCGCGCTTCGGGCCCACCAGGCTGACCGTCCCATCGGTAAAGCCGTTGACCGCGATGAACTCCGTTTCTCCCTCGACCATGCCGCCATACCACTTGCGCCCATGATCGTTGCTGATGAAAAGCCCGTCGTTGGTGGCCGCGTACCAGGTGTCGCCGGATACATCCAGCGAGCGGATACGCGGTGTAGCGTCCAGAGCAATCGAATTTTCCTTGGCAGCGGATTTGTGCACCACCAGCGTATTGGCCGGATGAGCAGTCTTCGATTTCGCCGACTTCGCGGACTTGGCCGGAAATTCCTGCTTTTCCGGTTCGGGCAACGGGCCGCGAATCATCGTGGCCGGCTCCCATTCGCTCTTCGACGAGGCCATGTAGAAGATCCCATGATTGGTTCCGGCTACCATCGCTCCATCGGCAGTTTGCTGCAGGCTGAGAATGTCGCGATTGTCGAGGCCGCGGTTGGACTGCCGCCAGCTTCCGCCGCCATCGTCGGAGACGAAGACGCCTCCGCGATCCTTGTCGTTTACCACACCAACGTAAATCCGGTTCGGATCCTTGTTGTCGACCACCACGCCGCCAATCACGCGATGCGAGAAGCCGCGATTCGACGCCTCATAATTGGCGAAGCCGTTGTTGCTGGCGAGAACACCGAAGCGATCGGTAGCCGCCAGCACATGATCGGGATTTCGCGGATCCACCATCACGTCGTTCACCACCACGTCCGGCCCGGTAACGATCTTCCACGAATCCCCGCCGTTGGTCGTCTTCCACAATCCGGCTGCGGTTCCCGCCCACACGGTGTTCGGCCGCTGCGGGTCCTGCTTCAAAACGCGAGTGCGATGCGCCGGCTCGGGCAGCGTCATGTAAATGCGATGGAAGTATTCCGCCTTGTTCAAGCTCTTGTAGATCCCCGAGCAAGCGCTGGCATACACCGTCTCCGGGTTTTTGGGATCGACGATGATGCTGAACATGTCGGAGTCATAGGCGATGCCTTTGCTGATGCTGTGCCAGTTGGCGCCGCCGTCTTCGGTCTTCCAGGGCAGGTGCCATGTTCCGGCGTAAATGATGTCGGGGTTCTTCGGGTCGATCGCCAGCGACTCGATGTCTTTGATCTCGGCGTGGTTCTCGGGGGAGATGCGCTCCCAGTGCTGGCCGCCATCGCGCGAGCGGAAAACACCGTCCAGCGCGCCGATCACCAGCAGGTTGGGATCGCTGGGCGCCATCGCCATGGTGCGAATCGACTTCCCATGCACGCCCGGCAGCGTCTTCCAGGTGGCGCCTCCGTCATCGGAGCGGAACACATCGCCTTCGTCGGCGTTATACAAACTCCAGGCGGCAACGTAGACCGTCGCGGGGTGGCTGGGATCGAAGATGATGTGATCCAGCACAAAGTCGTCGTGCGGGCCGAAATGACCGAACATCGACCATGTACTGCCTCCGTCCTGCGACATGAACATCTGTCCGGAGGCGGTGCCCAGCAGGATACGGCTGGGGTTGGACGGATCGTAGGCAAAACTTCGCACATCGCCGCCCTCCGGCCCGATCAGCCGCCAGTCGGAAGCGAACGCTACGACGGAAAAGAGGAAGGCGAAACAGAGAACAAATTTCACTGAAGACAAGCTGCTCTTAGACATATCCCCGCGCAAGTAAGAAGACTTTGGTGATCTCTTAATGATACCCCACGCAGTCCGCCGCCGTAGTCAACAAAACACCTGAAAAAGCGCTGAAGAACTAGCAGTACCTAAACGATTACCTCCCGATTCAATTCGGGACACCTGCGCCCATTCTTTCGTCTTCGCTGCCGGCTACTACACAAGATGCGGCTCGCTGCCGCTGCTGTTGCAACGCAGACTATGGGAGCGTGGTGCTCAGGTAGAGCGGGCCTTCCGATCGGCGATGATGTTTGTACTAGCCCACGACTGCCGCAGCTACAAGAATTGTCATCACGAGCGAAGCGAGGGATCTGCTGTCCTTCCGAATCGGCGGAAAGCAAATCCCTCGCCTAGGGCTCGTGATGACAATCTTCTGTTTGGGGCTGCGATTCGTGAACGGGCGTGGCGCGCGCGCGCAGCCAGCGCTGTATTTTGTCGCAAGTAAAAGCCGGTGAGAGCTTGCGCCCTCACCGGCAGGTTTTCCAACCGGACTAGCCGGCGGTGGTTATTGCTGCGGAGCCGCGGTGGCAGCCTTCTTCTTGTGATGCGGCATCGGAGCCGGTGCTGCACCTGCTCCTCGCGGCCACACCTTCTGATTCGGCTTCACCATCGACTCATCCACCGGCGTCGTGTTCTGCAGATCGGTGCACTTGCTCTCGTCTGCGCCTTGCGGCACCCAGACGATATCCGCGACCTTCTGCTTACCGGTTCCGGTGCGAACTTCGATCCGGCTCGCATCGATTTGCTGCTCCTGCACCAAGTACGCCTTGGCGTTCACCGCACGCTGCGCCGCCAGATCCATCGGATGGCGCTTCTTGCCCGTGCCTTCCATCGGCGGCTTCTCGCCATCGGCGTAGCCGATGATGACGATCTTCGCGTTCGGATCAGCCTTCAGACGGCTGGCCACGTCGTCCAGAATGGCCTTCGCCGTGTTGTCCACGCGCCACGGTCTCCTCAGATCCGGGAAGTCGATCGAGTTGATCTTGCTGCAAGTCGGCGGCGTCGGTACTTCGACGTTCACCGTGCAGGTGCCGCTGCCCGTCAGGTTGCGGGCATCGGTGGCCGTTGCCGTAATCGTTACCGGACCAGCGCCCAAACCGGTGGTGTCAAGGTTCGCCGTGTTGCCCGTGCCGCTGATGTTGCCGGCCGAAGCGGTGTAGGTGACGCCGGTAATCTGCGCACCGTCAGGCGAGGTCGCCGAAGTGGTGATGCTCGACGGAGTGCCCGTCTGTACCGTGCCCGGATTGGCCGAGCAGCTTACCTGCGGCGGATTCATCGGCTTCGCCTTCACGGTGTAGTTGGCCGCGCAGGTTGCCGATCCGCCCTTCTTGATCTTGGGATCGCTGATGGTGGCATTCGCCGTGTAGCTGCCGGCAGCCACGCCCGTGGTATCGATGCGGGCCGACTGCGCGTCGCTCTTATCCAGCTTGCCGCCGTTGGTGGTCCAGGCGTAGGCCACGGTGTGTTTCGGGTTGAAGTTGGTTCCCGTCGCGGTCACGGTGACCGGCTCGCCCTCGGTTACTTCCGTCGGCTGCGCCGTGCAGGCCGCGGTCGGAGTCGGGGTGTAGTAGTTGCCCAGGGCCCATACCACGCCCGTCGACAGGCGCACGTTGTTCCACTGCGAAACCGCGCTGGTCGGGACGCAGGTGAAATTCACTACTCCCGAGCAATACAGCTGGTAGTTTGTGTAGATGTATTCTGCCTGTACGACTCGCAGCGACAGCCGATGGTGGATAACGTAATCGATGCCACCGCCAACCGCGAAGGCAGCTTGCCACTCATTGTTCTGACCCGGAGGCGTCGGAGGGTACGCCGGCGACAAATTAGCAACACCTCCCATGATGTGGACAAACGGGGAGAACGAGTTGGTGTGATATTTGTACTGCAACCCCACCAAGCCAAAGCCCACGCCGGTGTAGTCGGGGTTGCCGGTAGCGAAGTGGCCGCTGCCGTCAAAGATGACTCCCAGGTTATGCGCGAATGGGAAGTAATAGGTGAACGAGGCATCAAAACCGGTGTTGATGTCTTGCGCCTTGACGCCTAAGTCGGCTTGCCCGCTGACGCCCAGCCAGGAGTAGCCTCCGAAGATCTCACCCTTGGGCTGAATGGTGACCTGCGCTGTGGCCAGCGTGCCCACCAGGCAGAACATCACCGCAAGCGCAAGCGTTGTTGCGACACGGCGTTTCGGAACTCCCACTCCAATACGTGAAGACATACCTAATCCTCCCGGAACTCAGCAGTACCGTAAGCAAAGGGCCCCGCTCGGTTCACTCTCACAAGTTTTTTTATACAAGGGCGATGATGCTGAACCTGTCGGGGCAAAAACCGACATCCAGAACAATGCTGCGCAGGTTCGTGCGCCAGTCATCCGTCCCGCCGCGGAGCTCTCGGGTGCTGGTGTAGCGATTTCGCTGATATCCATATTGGTCAGGGAAACCGGAACTCTCTCCTGCTAACGGCGTCATTCATCATAACCCGGAGTGCCTAAGCCGTATAGCCAGAAAGATAGCGCGGTAACCAAGGCAGTACCAAGATGGGTAAACGTAAACCGCTTGCTCGCCACGGGCAATGGTCATGCGAGCTCGCTGGCCGGTCCCACTCTAAGTATTTCGGCTAAGCAGTAACAACGCTTTATCCCCGCGCGCAAGAAAAAGCCGGTGAGAGCTTTGCGCTCTCACCGGCGGGTTTCCCAACCGGACTAGCCGGCGGTGGTTACTGTTGCGGAGGTGCCGCGGCGGCAGCCTTCTTCTTGTGATGCGCCATCGGAGCCGGTGCTGCACCTGCTCCTCGCGGCCACACCTTCTGATTCGGCTTCACCATCGACTCATCCACCGGCGTCGTGTTCTGCAGATCGGCGCACGCATTCTCGTCTGCACCCTGCGGTACCCAGACGATATCCGCGACCTTCTGCTGACCGGTTCCGGTGCGGACTTCGATCCGGCTCGGATCGATGCCCTGCTCCTGTACCAGGTACGCCTTGGCATTCACCGCACGCTGCGCTGCCAGGTTCATCGGATGGCGCTTCTTGCCCGTGCCTTCCATCGGCGCCTTCTCGCCATCGGCGTAGCCGATAACGACGACCTTCGCGTTCGGATCAGCCTTCAGACGGCTGGCCACGTCGTCCAGAATGGCCTTCGCCGTGTTGTCCACACGCCACGGTCTCTTCAGATCCGGGAACTGGATGGAGTTGATCTTGCTGCAGGTCGGCGGCGGCGGCGGTACTTCGACGTTCACCGTGCAGGTTCCGCTGCCCGTCAGGTTGCGGGCATCCGTTGCCGTTGCCGTAACCGTGATCGGACCAGCCGCTGCTCCGGCGGTGTCGAGAGTTGCCGAGTTGCCCGTGCCGCTGATGTTGCCGGCCGAAGCGGTGTAGGTAATGCCGGTAATCTGCGCACCGTCAGGCGAGGTCGCCGTCGTGGTGATGCTCGACGGGCTGCCACCCTGGACCGTACCCGGATTGACCGAGCAGCTTACCTGCGGCGGATTCATCGGCTTCGCCTTCACGGTGTAGTTCGCCGCGCAGGTTGCCGATCCGCCTCTCTTCATCTTGGCATCAGTGATGGTGGCGTTCGCTGTATAGCTGCCGGCGGCCACGCCCGTGGTGTCGATACGGGCCGACTGCGCGTCGCTCTTATCCAGCTTGCCGCCGTTGGTGGTCCAGGCGTAGCCAACCGTGTGCTTCGGGTTGAAGTTGGTTCCCGTCGCGGTCACGGTGACCGGCTCGCCTTCGGTTACTTCCGTCGGCTGCGCCGTGCAGGCCGCGGTCGGAGTCGGGGTGTAGTAGTTGCCCAGACCCATTACCAGGCCGGCCGAAAGCCGGGCGCTGTTCCACTGCCGCGAGCCACCGAAATTCGGAGTGGAGTAGTTGCTGTAAATGTAGTCGACCTGCGCTACGCGCAGATAGAGGCTAGGCGACCCTTCCGCCTTGTGCCACACGAGGTAATCGATACCGCCGCCCGCGCCCAAGGCCGCATTCCACTGATCCGTGGAAGCGATGTTGAACGGGTATCCCGGAGCGACCTGACGAATCGCTCCAGCAAACACGCGCACAAATGGCGAGAAGCTGTCGGAGTGGTACTTGTACTGCAAGCCACCCAACACGTAGTAATCCGAGGCATTGCCGGGACCGCCGTAGTTCTGGCCCCAGTGCATGCTGCTGTCTACCAGCACGCCAAGGTTATGCGCACCAGGCAGGTAGTAGACGTTATGGATGTCGATGCCATCTGTAATGTCTTGAGTCTTGATGCCAAAGTCGTAATAGCCGCCGGGATGCAGCCATGCATAGCCAACCCCGACCTCATCCTTCGGCTGGATTGAGACCTGCGCCGCGGCAAACGTGCTCCATAGACAACCGATGACGACCAGTAGCGCAATCGTTGTCGCGACACGGCGTGTTGAAACTCCAGTACGAGAAACCATTCTTAATCCTCCGGAACTTGCAGTACCCGTAAGCAAAGTGGCCCAGCTCGGTTCAATATTTCTTTGTACAAATGCAGGAATGAAGACCTGCCCACAACAGCAGGACATTGTACAGCAACAGGAGAGATTAACAAAACTGTCATCGTCAATCTCTTGCTTTGTATCCGCTACTGTTTACTGATCTTGTACCTGTAGGAGTATCTGACTGCCGGCCTGCAGCTTCACCTGTTTGCCGTCTGATGCGAGGACCGAGCCCTGCTCCAGTTGCAGATCATGTAATCCTATCACGCCCTTGGACTGCGCGGTAACTTGTGGAGAATTTTGATTGCCTGGCAGTGAATTAGGGCCATTGCCGGACGAACCGGACGGATTGGGGAAATTCGACGCCGGAATGCCCGCTCCGGTCGGATTGCTTCCGGGATTAATGCCGCCCGTCGGACCAGTCGGCGCCCCCGGACCCGCCGCACCAGCTCCCGGCCCACCCATCGGCATCGGCGCCATGCCGTAGTCCAGCGGCGGCCCGATGGCCTGAATGCTGGCTTTCAGCGGCAGTTTGCGGCCGTCTTTCAGAGCGATCTGGTCAAAGGCAATACCCAGTTGCGATTGCGAATCGCCCTTGGATCGAGCCGACGACTCGGTAACATGCCCGAGGACCTTAGAGCCGGGTGGAACCAGCGTTCCATCTGCCGTGCGCCACTGATCGATAACTTTCGCTTCTACGGCGTCGCCTTGCTTCAGCTTTCGCGAATCGAGAGATTTCGCTAGCTCAAGAGGAAGAGTTCTCGCCGGCTGATCGGACGCCGACGACGACTGATCTTGTGCCACTGCGGGATTTTGTCCGATACCGAATAAAGTGGTCATCAACAGCAAAACAAGTGCAGCCGCTCGATGCATAAATGTAACTCCAACCCTGCCGGCAGGGTGATCAGGAAGGTTCGATTCGTCACAGGTCTTACTCATGAGATTCGCGCCGCTCCGCGCGTGCGGCTCCAAGATGTTACCTTATTACCATACGTTTCGACGGGCTGAGGCGACTTCCGATAGGGTCGATATATGCTCCGGGCCATCATTTGGCATCTAAGGTCTGGTGGCCACCCCGAAAGTTGTTGCCTTCACCAACTGCAAGAGGCCGTTGCTCCCAATGCCGCAGGAAAAAATCTTAATTGTCGAAGATGAAGAAAATGAACGCAGCGGGCTAGCCGAACTGGTTCGCGCCTGGGGCTACGAGGCCGAAACCGCGGTGGACGGCGTCGAAGCGCTGCAAGCGGTCGAACTGTGGAATCCCGGGATCATCATCACCGACCTGCGCATGCCTCGCATGGATGGCATGGAATTGCTGGAGCACGTGGCCGCGCAGCCGCAGCAGGTTGCCGTAATTCTTCTCACCGCACAAGGCAGTATCGACTCGGCGGTGAACGCGATGAAGATCGGCGCCTTCGACTTCATCGAGAAGCCGGTGAATCCCACCCGGCTGCGCAATATTCTGCAGAATGCTTCACGCCTGCGCGGCACCGAACGCGAGCTGGAAGCCAGCCGCCGCAAGCTGCGTGACATCGGCATCCTGGGCTCGCTGATCGGCCCCTCCCGGCGCATGCAGGAAGTCTTCCGCCTGATCGAGATGGTCGCTCCCAGCACCGCGTCGGTGCTCATCACGGGAGAGAGCGGCACCGGCAAGGAACTGGTCGCGCGCACCGTTCACTCGATGAGCCCGCGTAAGACCATGCCGTTCGTGGCCATTAACTGCGCGGCAATTCCGGAAACTTTGATTGAGAGCGAAATCTTCGGTCACGAGAAGGGCGCGTTTACCGGCGCACTCGAACGTCGCATCGGTTGCTTCGAACTGGCGGAGGGCGGAACGCTGCTGCTGGATGAGATCGCCGAGATGCCGTTCGCCACGCAAGCCAAACTGCTGCGCGTTCTGGAAGACCGCAAGCTGCGCCGCCTGGGCAGCAAAAGCGAAACCTCAGTCGATGTGCGCGTGCTCACCGCGACCAACAAGGTTCCCGAAGACGCCGTCGCCCAGGGAGAGCTGCGCAACGACCTCTTCTATCGTTTGAACGTCTTCAACATTCAGCTCCCGCCGCTGCGCGAGCACAAAGACGATTTGCCGGCCCTGGTGCAGGCTCTGCTGGCTGACATGAATGAGAAGCACGACCGCAACGTCGCTGGGGTGAGCGATCAGGTTGCCGCGGCGTTTCAGTCGTATGCGTGGCCGGGGAATGTGCGCGAGCTGCGCAACACTCTCGAACGAGCCGTGATCGTGTGCGATGGCGGGGTCGTCGAAATACGGCATCTGCCGCCGGGCTTCGGCCAGGTGGTGCCGCGCGCTCCAGTGCAGGAAGCTAACGCTGTGCGCCTGGGAGTTGGAACCACGGTCGATGAGGCCGAGCGCCTGCTGATCCTGAAGACGCTTGAGGCGACGAATAACAATAAGACGCGCGCTGCGGAAATTCTGGGCATCAGCCTGAAGACCCTGCACAACAAGCTGAAGGAATACAGCACACAGGGAGCCGGCGAAGCCGACGCTGCGGCAAGTTGAATTTCGCTCTTAGCAATTAGCTTTTAGCTCTTAGCTTCTCGATCACCCGCTCATTCTGATTGCTAACGGCTAAAGGCTGAGAGCCAATTGCGAATCACCGCGTCCCACCTGTACAATAACTTTGCTTCCTGACCAGCGAGTATCTCACTCGCTTCCACCCGTGCCGAAGTGGCGGAATTGGCAGACGCGCATGGTTCAGGTCCATGTACCCGCAAGGGTGTGGGGGTTCGAGTCCCTTCTTCGGCACCAAGTTTCCAATAGAGATTGACGGCGGTAGAGGTCCTTCGCTCGCTCAGGATTTCGCCTGCGGGCTCGGACGCCCGCGAATCGGCTCAAGTTCGAGTCCCTTCTTCGGCACCAAGTTCCCAATAGAAATCGACGGCGGTAGAGGTCCTTCGCGGCGCTCAGGATTTCGCCTGCGGGCTCGGACGCCCGCGAATCGGCTCAAGTTCGAGTCCCTTCTTCGGCACCAAGTTCCCAATAGAAATCGACGGCGGTAGAGGTCCTTCGCGGCGCTCAGGATTTCGCCTGCGGGCTCAGACGCCCGCAAATCGGCTCAAGTTCGCAGGCCCTAAGACATCAGCACTGCTTCGCGATCGTGGAGCGTGGTGCGGATGGCTGTGATCCCGCCTTCGAGGTCTGGCAGTGACTTGAGGATATCCTGCGCAGTAGCACCATTCACGGATTTGCGCATCAGATCGCACTGGCCGACCAACAGCGTGTCCAAGCGAATCAAGTTGGCGAGCGTCGGCGCTTCCAGCCGGTAGCGCTGCGTCATGCGATCGTTGGCTGGGGCTGGCAACTGATGGATGAACTGCTCGAGCCCACTGATTTCCCCATGCAGTCTTTCCAGCTTCTGCGCCGACGCAATCGCCTCGGCGTCAGCGGATGGTTTGGCACGCGTGGGAAGCGGCAAGAACTCGCGCCGGTAGTCACTTTCGGCGGAGCAAACTGCGGTCGCAGCCTCGCCCAAAAGCCATGCGGCCTTCGCGCGCACCATCTGATCATCGGCGCGAAGCTGGTTCTCAACTTTATAAAAGTTGTAGCCCCAGCCGTAGAACAGGTTGATGGCGACCTGCGAAAGCTTGTCGACGTCGTAGAAGCGTCCGCCCGCCACTATTTGTCTCCAGTGGGCCCCTGCAATCCGGCCTCAGCCCCGACCGGATAGAACCCTGTGGGCTGCCCACCAATGTGGAAGGGCACTCCAGCCGCAGCGTTGGGAGCAGAAACCAATCCCTTGTCGGCCATCTTGAACGCAAGATAATAGCGCACCGCCTCGGTGGGCGTAAGGCCGATGGCCTGCAGCGAAATCAGCTCGCGCATGCGCTCGTCTTTGGGAACAATGAGCACTTTGAGATCGTTGAGTGTGATTCCATAGGTGCGCAGGAAGTCGGCAAGATGGGTCTTCACCAGCTCGCGCACTTCCTGGATGTGCTCGTTGATGTCTTCCATCTTGGTGACCTGAACAATCTGGTTAATCGACTGTTCGATCGCCGGGCCCGCGTAGTCGGCCACTTCCTTGGTGTCGATGATATGTCCGTTGAAGGGCAGATGGGTGATGAGCTCGAGCGCGGCGTCCTTGGTGTCAACGTGGATGTAGTAGTCGACCTGGTAAGACATCTCCGCCATCTCTTGACTGGTGGCCACACCCTCGCTGCGCACCAACAGTTTTGAGCGATTGATATAGATGACTTCGTACACCCACGGCGAGCTGCCGCCGAAGAACCCCTGCGCGATGGAGCCCAGCAGCGGTTTGTCCGGAGTAGCAATGGCGTACTGGCCGGTCTCGTAGACATTCAAGACCGCGCCCCGCGATTTCAATACACAGAAATGATTGCTTTCAACCGTGAGCAGCGATCCTGAGACGATGCTTTCGTCCACGATTTTGACGGCCAGGCACTTCGTTCCGAGAATGTCGGTGCCGTCGATGCTGAGTGAGGTGATGACCTGTCGCGTGAGTGCCACGTGATCTCCCCCCTGCAATGAATTGGATTGGCTCGCCAAGCATACCTGAGCGGCGGGGAGTCTCCAAGGACGAAAGAGTGTAAAACTGGAACCGGCTGAATTTTCCGCACACTGAATTCAGGCTCGCATCACTGGTTGCCTGGGAAACCTTGGGTACATCGGTTTTCGATCACTGCGAGACCAAGTTGAGCTCCCTCCTGCTCGCCTTCCTCCGCTGTCCAAAGACGTGTTACCCCGTAGCCGAGGGCCTCAATTCGCTTGAGCCCTCGCTCAACTGTTCCTGTTTTCAGAAGTACGTCATGCACCAGGATGATCCCTCCCGGGCAAACCAGCTTGGACGCAAGCTGGAATTCGGCCCACACCTGATCTTCGGTGTGGAGGGAGTCGAGCAATGCGGCATGAAAGGATTCTTCCTGCCGCTGGGCAGCTGCCAGTCCTTCTAAGGAGTCGAGCTGACGATACTCAATGCACGCGCTTATGTCGGTAGGCAAGGTTGACCATAACTCCTGCGCTTCAAAAGAGCGTACCCCCGCGGGCCAAGGCCACCAGTCCCTTGTGCTCTGAGCAAGCGTCCGTGAAAGCGCCCCGGGTATGGCCGAACATCTCGCTCTCAAACACCTGCTCCGGAATACAGCCACACTCGACCGGAATGAACGGCCCGCCTCGGCGACGGCTGGACAGGTGCAAAGCGCGCGCGCACAGTTCTTTTCCGGTGCCGGTCTCGCCGGTTAGTAGAACCGGCGCATTGCTGTTGCCAAATTGCGAGAGCTGTAGCAGGGCATCGAGGAAACAGCGGTCTTCCCCCATCAACGGAAGGTCCATCTGCCTGGCCAGTGTAGGCGGGGTTTCGTCGTTGCCGGCAGAGGATGGGCCCAACAGGCGCAAAACACGGTGGCGGAGCTCGTCTTGATGAATCGGCCATAGCAGGAAATCATCGACCGCCTCGGCTGCGAGCCGGAGAAGCGCCGAACTATCAGCAGGAAGAATGGCAACGGTGGGCACGCGTAGCCCGTGTTCGCGTAGCCAGGAGAAGAAGCTACTTGCCCTGTCAGGCATGGGCACAGCATTGGCGACAATCAAGCTTTCCCTGCACCCACTAAGCTCGCTGGGGATAAGAGATGACCATGCGGTGCGGCGGCTGACCGCTAGTTCTGCAGCGTGCAGCGCGCTACTTAAGACATCCTCGCCGGATGACTGACCGATGATGTGTATGCCGCGCCACATTCGACTTACCTCTCGCGTGCTTGATAGGCGGTTCCGGTGCCATCATCTGTCGACTGGGAGATGTTCGCTCGCGTCCGGCACTACCAACCCAGGCGGGGAACGATGGTTCGCAGGAACGCAGATCTTCCGACTCGCAGTTGCGACTTGCATTGATCTTCACCAGGCAGGGATCGTCCTTGCCGTTTGTTCTGACGCGTGCGATTGGAGACGAAGTAGCGCGACCACGAATCAAAATGTAGTCAGTGCGGAGCGGACAATGACCTACGAAGCAAAACCTGATTGAGCGTTGGTATGTAGCGGTAATCGTATCTCGACTCTAATCAAAGTCAAGACCACATAAGTGACGAGATATTGAGGGACTGCACGTCGACGATTGGATGTAGCGCCGGCCTCCGGCCGGCTGTCGGGCAGGCGTCCTCGCCTGCCCTTCTTCGGTAAGCCTACGAGAATATTTCGCCGGACATCCGCGACAGCGTGCGGGTTCGCAGAGTGTTCTGGACCGCCCGTTGCTTGATTTGTCCATTGCCTTCCAACTGCCGGCGCACCATCTTCAACTTCAGCACCCGTTCCATCGAACGCAACTCACCGATCTCCGCGCCGGAGACTAACGTCGA
Source organism: uncultured Acidobacteriaceae bacterium (assembly GCA_963805985.1). Classification (GTDB taxonomy): domain Bacteria; phylum Acidobacteriota; class Terriglobia; order Terriglobales; family Acidobacteriaceae; genus Bog-257. The sequence goes on from CAWDWG010000002.1 coordinate 105,987, forward strand.
AGCGCGTCCGCTTGCGCCCATCCGGCCGGTGCGGCCGACGCGATGGATGAAGTCCTCCGCAATCTGTGGCAGGTCGTAGTTGATGACGTGCGCAATATTGCTCACATGGATCCCGCGCGAGGCGACGTCGGTGGCCACCAATACCTGGAACTTGCCTTCTTCAAACCCATTGAGTGCGCCAACCCGCTGTGACTGGCTGCGATCGCCGTGGATCATCGCTGCCGTAAAGCCGTCGCGCACCAGGTTCTTGGCCAATCGCTCGGTACCGCGCTTGGTACGCGCGAAGATCAGGGTTTGTCCCTTCTCGGCATAGAGAAGCCGGCGCAACACCTCTGACTTTTCCGTCAGCGGAACTTCGAAGGCCTGCAACTCGACCGTATCCGCAGGCTTCGAGATAGAACCCAAGGCCACGCGCACGGGCTTGTTCATGTACTCGTTGACCAGGTTGGCGACGGAAGTTTCCAGCGTCGCCGAGAAGCACATGGTCTGACGCTCGCGCGGCAGGGCCGCAACGATCCGCCGAATGGCGGGCAGAAAGCCCATGTCGAGCATGCGATCGGATTCGTCAAGGATAAGCGTCTTCACGTGGCGCAGATCGATCAGTTTGCGGCGCAGGTAATCTTCCAGCCGGCCCGGAGTCGCCACCACGACGCTGGCTCCCTTACGGATGGCCTGGATCTGACGCTGCTCGCTGGTGCCGCCGATGACCAGGGCGGCGGCGGGCTCTTTGCGTCCCCGCAAGCTCTCGTAGACCTCATGGACCTGCATCGCCAGCTCGCGCGTGGGAACCAGTACCAAAGTTGAGACGTGGCGAGACGGTGCCGCCGCCCTCATCTTTTCGATCACCGGAATCATGAATGCCAGAGTCTTCCCGGTACCGGTTTGCGCTGTTGCAAGAACATCTTTTCCCTCCAGCGCGGGAGGGATGGCGGACGCCTGAACCGGCGTGGGGGTAGTGAAATGGAGGTGTGCCAACTTCTGCTGAAGCTCAGCAGACAAGGGCATATCTGTAAATTTTGTCAAAACGATTTTGTTCTTTCTTAGAGAGGCGTCTCGCGAGGGTGCCGTTTCTCGTTTTCTCGACGAATCCTGGGATTCGTGATCAAACGGTGGCGGGCGAGTCGCGAAGATACTTCGAAGCCGCTCGATTTTGTTGTTAGCGCTGGAGAATCAAACGGAAGCAGGAAAGACGGGAACCGGATCGATTGCGGATCAGATGTCGCTTGCGTGCGGCCGTAGCCAATAGCGTCTACTTAGGACTGTATCACAGTGCACCGATTTATGTTCAAGTGCACCAGCGGGTATTCCGGATCATTTTCCGAAATCGTGGAAATCAAAGCCCTGCGGCTGCCCATCTTCGTCGTGCGTAACCACAAGGTCAGCAACGGGTTGGGTCGCGACAGGGGTAGTGGTGTCGCCACCTTGCTTGCGCTCGGCCTTGCGTTGAAGCTTCTCCGCCCTCTTCTCCTGGCGGGACCGTTCCTTCTGTCGCTTGGCAAATGTCGTGCGAGAGCTAGTTCCCATGTTCTTTAGATTAACACTCAGGGCAGAACGATGCACAGATGTACGTTAAGTCTACTGGCTGCAACAACCAGGAGACCGCCAGACCGAGGGAGATCGCGTCACTGCGATCCGTCTTCTGGAGGGACCGAGGCAGGACGATCTAAGATCTCCTTCGGCGCCTCATGCTCCGTAGCCCTCAGGCCTTGTACGGCGTCGTCACGATTCCTGCGGGCTTTGTCCCGTAGATCCTGCACTTGACGATGAACTTCGCGAAAGAGGTTTTGGTCCGGCTTGTTGTCCATGAGAGCAGTGTACTCTCATTGCCGTCGAAACAGCCGACTGACCGCCGGCCCATCACCAGCCGCAGCTTCGATTTCACGCCCGACGGCAAGGCTGACAAGGCAGTGCGAACGCATCGAGGATTCCGTCACTCGGCAGTCGTGGGATCGATTACCGTGCGGACCTGCGAGATGCGGTTGGCGGGAAAACCTCCCTGCTGCGCATGCCGGCGCACCGTCTCCTCATCGGGAGCAATATAAACGCAGTAGATCTTGTCGTCGGTGACGTAGCTGTGCAGCCACTGGATCTGCGGTCCGAGATTGCGCAGAACGCCGCATGACGTTTGCGAGATTGCCTGCAGCTGGTCGGCTGACAGCTTGCCCGCCCCTGGAATTTCCCGTTCGATGACAAATTTTGGCATGGCTCTCCTTGATTGCGCAGGTAAGAATGTCGCGCCATTCTAATTCGCTGCCTATCCGATAGGCCACTCAGCGTCGACCGGCTTGTTGCAGTAACTCCGGGTTAGATCTTTGGCGATCCCTCGCCGCAAAAACCAAAGGCCCAGAGAGGAGATCACTGGGCCTCAGCCTGTGTCTGTTGTAGAAACCGAGCCCGCAGGGGTGTGTGGGTATGAGGAGAATGAACCCTGCGTCTGTCTTGCCGCCTGTACTTGTTCTCAGCCCGGCGGCCGGTTTCACTGCTGTTGCGTGAGTGCATAATCGCATTACGGCAGCCGCACAACATCCCCTGATCGGCGTAGAACGCCTGCCGCTTTAGTAGCAGAATGAGGGTTGAGCCTTTCGCGGCTGAAAAGTCGGGCGAAGGTGATTTTCGAGTAGCGCGCGCCGCTGGCCGGCTGTCGGGCGGGCGTCTCGCCTGCCCTGTCACGGCGCAGGCCAGAAGCCTGCGATCCAGCCGCCCAGAGGCCGGCGCTACTCTCAACCCGTCGTCCATTAACACAGCTAACGCGGCTCAAACGAAGCTGCCCGGTTTCTTCTTGAGCCCGCCCAAGGCAGCGGCACATGAATCCGTTGCGGCCGCTTATTGTCGCTCGAACCAAGTACACTTTGAGCGATGGCTCACACCACCATCCTGGAATACCTGGACAATTTCCGGCTTCACGGGCACGAGACCGCTTACGTGCATCGCCGCGGATACCGCGTCCAGCGCTGGTCTTATGGTGAGGTGCTGGCCACGGCGTATCGCTTTGCCCGCGAACTGGAAGCCCGCGGCATCGGCAAGGACGACAAGGTCATTCTGTGGGGCGAGAATTGCGCGGAATGGATCGCGGTGTTCTTCGGATGCCTGCTGCGCGGCGCCATCGTCGTGCCGATCGACAAGATTGCCGCTGCTGACTTTGCCCAGCGCGTGGCGCAACAAGTCGACGCCAGGCTCAGTGTTGGTTCAGCTCACAATCAGATTCCCGGCGTTCCATTCCTTTCACTCGACACGCTGCGTGAGGCGATCACCGCGCACTCCGATGCGACGGTCGCGCCGCCGCCGCTGACGCGCGACGACATCGTGCAAATTGTGTTCACCTCCGGCACGACTGCCGAGCCGCGCGGCGTCGTCATCTCGCATGGAAACATTCTGGCGAACCTGGAGCCGATAGAACGCGAGATCGGCAATTACCGCAAGTACGAGCGCCTCTTCCATCCGCTGCGCTTTCTGAATCTGCTGCCGCTCAGCCACGTCTTCGGACAGTTTCTGGGAATCTTCCTGCCGCAGCTGCTGGCGGCGACGGTGATCTTTCAGGACACGCTGAATCCTTCCGAAACATTGCAGGTGATCAAGAAAGAGCGCGTGTCGGTCGTCGTCGCAGTGCCGCGCCTGATGGAGTCGCTAAAGGACAAGCTCGAACGCGATCTCGATGCAGACGGCAAGCGGCAACAATTTCAGAGGCACTTCGCGGCCGGCAAGAGCGATCACTTTCTTAAACGCTGGTGGCGATTCCGCAAAATACACGACCGCTTCGGCTGGAAGTTCTGGGCGTTCATTTCCGGCGGAGCGGCGCTCGATGGTGAAACGGAAGAGTTCTGGCGCAGGCTGGGCTTCGTCGTCATTCAAGGCTACGGCCTCACCGAGACAACGTCGCTGATTTCGCTCAACCATCCGTTTCGCGTTGGTAAGCGATCGATCGGCAAAGTGCTGGAAGGCCGCGAAATCAAGCTCGACGAGCACGGCGAGATCCTGGTGCGCGGCGCCAATGTTGCCGCCGGTTATTGGCAGGGCAAAGAGCTGAAGCCGGTGCTCAACGCAGAAGGCTGGTTCCACACTGGCGATATCGGCGAACTCGACGCTGAAGGCAATCTCTACTTCAAGGGGCGCAAAAAGAATGTCATCGTCACCCGCGAGGGCATGAACGTTTATCCCGAAGACCTGGAGGCTGCACTGCGCCAGCAACCGGAGGTGCGCGACTGCGTCGTGGTTGGACTGGAGCAAGGCGGCAATGCCGAGCCGGTCGCGGCATTGATCTTGCGCGACTCCGCCGATCCACAATCAGCCGTAAGAGCAGCCAACCAGCATCTCGCCGAATACCAGCAGATCCGCCGCTGGATGGTCTGGCCGGACGACGACTTTCCCCGCACGCCCACGCAGAAGCCCAAGACCGCTGTCATTCAGGCTGCGGTGCAGCAGCATTTCGCTGGCGGGGGTGGTCGAGAAGCCATGTCCCACAATGGGGTAGGTGATCTGATTGCTCGTATCACGGGACGAAATGTCGGGACACTTGCGGACGATGCTCAACTTGAAGGCGATCTCAACCTGAGCTCGATGGATCGGGTTGAGCTGATGAGCGCGCTGGAAGATCGCTACCAGATCGATCTGAATCAGGCCGACTTCACGAAAGTCAATACTGTTGCCGATCTGGAGCGGCTGATGCGCGCGCCGCAGGAATCGCCGCTGCGCGAATACAAATATCCGCGATGGGCGCAGCGCTGGCCGATCACCTGGATTCGCGAGTTCATCTACTACCTACTCAGCTGGCCGGCGACCATGATCATGGCGCATCCGAAGATCGTTGGCCGCGAGAACCTGCGCGGCGTCGACGGACCGCTGCTCATCAGCTGCAATCACATCACGTATATCGACGTCGGCTTTACCCTGCTCGCCTTGCCCCCGCGCCTGCGGCGGAAGCTGGCCGTCGGAATGCTGGGCGAGCTGTTGTGGCAGATGTGGCGCCCGCCGACGAACTGGAATCCGTTTCGGCGGATGTCCTACAAAGTGGGATATTACCTGGTGGTAGCTCTCTTCGATGTTTTTCCTCTGCCGCAGCACTCGAGCGTGAGGGAGAGCTTCAGCTATGCCGGCGAGTCTGTCGATCGCGGCTACAGCGTGCTGGTCTATCCCGAGGGCCAGCGCACGCTCGATGGCAAGCCCACGCCGTTCCGCTCAGGATTTGGAATGCTGGCGTCGCGACTCAACGTTCCCATTCTGCCGTTGCGAATCGACGGATTGTGGGAGATGAAGCTGAAGGGTCACAAGATCGCGCGGCCGGGACAGTTGACGGTCGTCATCGGCAAGCCGATGCGTTTCCCGCCGGAGACCCCGCCGGACGAGATCACGAATCAGGTTGAGCATGTGACCTGGAGCATGTAGCGCGTTTAAATCACGCGCCTCAGCCTTTTGACGCAAGCAATTGCGCAACCCACGTTACAATCGTCGCCAATGGCATCCGCCACAATTAGCCGGCGGGCACGTCAGTTGAGCGTACCCTCGCGGCCTTCTGCCTTTCGCTACGCGATACTTGCGTGCCTGTTCGTGGCTACGGCTGGCCTATTCGTACACTCGATCAAGTCGGCCATTGATCAGACTCCCGGCAACGTTCCGAAATTCTTTCCAAAGTACGACAAACCCATCGTCGACCTGGTGGATGCCAGGGCCGTCGCAGCCGGAATACACCGGGGCGACATTCTGGTCGCTATTAATCATCGCCCCTACACAGGCCTGGCGGTGTTCTGGGAAGCATTGCGAGAAGCCGTTCCCGGCAGTGTCATGCTGGTCACGGTGAGATCGCCGGAAGCAAATTCCCCGGATCGCACCATCGCACTTCCGGTCACGGCGGGCACACGCGTGATCGACTCCAGGCTGATTTCGATCTCTTTCCACCTGGTCGTGCCGGCCTTCTGTTTCGTGCTGGGATTCTGGGTGGTGATGGTGCGACCGCGTGACCTGTCAGCGTGGCTGCTTTGGGGATTGTTGCTCGGCTTTGGCGAAAGTCTGTTGGGATATCCCGCGTTACATGACTGGGGACCTGGGACGCGGAATGTCGCCTGCACCTACTACCTTCTCACTTACAGCGCGATGCCGGCGTTGTTCTTTCTGTTCGGGTTCTTCTTCCCGGAGCCACTTCCATTCTTCACTCGCGCGGGCTCATGGCGTAAATGGCTGCCGTGGATTGTCGTTATCCCCTATGAGATCTTTGTCCTGGTATATGTGGTCGTGATGATCGGCGGTTTAACCAATAGCCCATTGGCGCGGTTGCTTGCTCCGATCCTGGATGCCGTCTCAGTTCCCATGCTCTTTTACGAGATGGCTCTGGTTGGAGCCTTCTTTTTCTTCATTGTTACCAAGTCGGTAATTGCCAGCTCCGCCGACGCGAAACGGCGGCTGCGCTTGCTCTACTGGGGCGCCGCGATCGGCATGGCTCCCCTGACGCTTTTGGCAGGGACCGTGTACGTGAAACACAAGATTGATTTCGCCGACTGGATTACTTCACTGGTTGGCCTTGCGTTCCTGGTTTTCCCTATCACCTTGGCGTACGTCATCGTGGTGCAGCGCGCCATGGACGTTCGCGTCGTCCTGCGGCAGGGGTTGCAGTATGCGCTGGCACGGAACAGCGTTCGCGTTCTGCAGTTTCTGGCAATCGCACTGGTGACTGTGACTGCAGTGGCGCTGATCGGGCAAAACCACGCACGTCCGCAGAAATTGCTGGTGATTGGGATTGGGCTGCTCGCGGTCTTCACCATCCGCCAGCTGAGCGCCAGGATCGGCGTATGGGTCGACCGGCGATTCTTCCGCGAAGCCTACGATGCGGAGCAGGTTTTGAGCGAACTCAGCGACGGCGTGCGCAGCATGGTCGAGGTCCGCTCGCTCGTCAGGACGGTTGCCGAACGCATTTCGGAGACGCTGCACATTCCACGGGTTGCCGTGCTGCTGGGCGACAGTGGTCCGTACCGCCCAGCCTATGCTCTGGGTTATGGCACCGCACCGGACATCGTGTTTCCGCCCGGAGCCGGCACGGTCAGGGTTCTGACCCGGCAACGAGAACCGGCGCGCGTCTACTTTGACGATCCCCACTCCTGGCTCTATCGCGAACCCGACGTAACCGAGGAAGATCGCTCCAAGCTGACGCAACTGGATTCGGAGCTGCTGCTGCCGCTGAGCGCGCGCGACAAGTTACTGGGGTTCATCAGCCTCGGTCCGAAGCTTTCCGACGAGCCCTATTCGCGCGCCGACCTGCGACTGCTGAAATCGGTTGCGGCGCAGACCGGCCTGGCGCTCGAGAACGCGCAGCTCATCTCCGAGATTGCCGACGAGGTGGCGCAACGCGAGCGCCTGAACAGCGAGGTGCAGATCGCTCGCGACGTGCAGGAGCGCCTTTTCCCGCAGACCTTACCACCCATCGCGGGCCTGGCTTATGCGGGGGCCTGCCGCTCGGCGCTCGGAGTCGGCGGCGACTACTACGATTTTCTGGCGTTGCCCGGAGGCAAACTGGGGCTCGCGATCGGTGACGTCTCCGGTAAGGGCATCGCTGCCGCGCTTACTATGGCCAGCCTGCAGGCTTCGTTGCGCAGCGAGGCTACGCGCGCTCCCGACAATCTTGCCGGTCTGATGAGCAATGTGAATCGGCTGCTGCATGAAGCGCTGGCCTCCAATCGCTATGCCACGTTCTTCTATGGACAATACGATCCGGCTTCGCGCCGGCTTACGTATGTGAATGCCGGCCACAATCCGCCGATGGTGTTCCATTCTTCGAATGGAGATTGCCGTGTCTCGCGCCTGGAGGCGTCGGGGACGGTGGTGGGCCTGCTGGATAATGCCACGTATCAGCAGGCCGCTGTTCCACTGGCGCCCGGGGACGTGTTCATCGCCTTCACCGACGGCATCAGCGAAGCCATGAATGCAGCTCAGGACGAGTGGGGTGAGGAACGATTAATGGATACGATGAAAGGCTGCCTCAAACTGCCGCCAGGCGAGATCATCTCCTGCATCATGAAATCTGCCGATAACTTCGCCGCCGGAGCCAAGCAGAACGACGATATGACGATGATCGTGCTCAGCGCGGCGTAGCGCAGGTCTCCGGACCGGCCGTCCGGCGGGCGTCTCGCCTGCCAAACACCCGTGAGCCAGAGGCCTGCGATCCATCCGCCCGGAGGGCGGCGCTACGGTAGCTTCGCTCGGCAGTCCGCACATTCACAAAATATTTTGCTCCAGCCCGTCGGATCGTTGCATCCATTGATGACCAAGTCTTTCTAGCCGTCTATTCCAAATTCCAATTCAATTGCGAGGGTTCGATGAGCAAGGAACAGAATATTGCAGCACTGCAGAAACAGGGCGAAGCCGTTGCCACGGGCAAGCTGGAAGCACTGCGCGAAGTTTTCGCCGCAGACGTGGTCGATCACGACCCGGCACCGGACCAGGCCCCAGGCCCTGAAGGTTATATTCAATTTTTTGGCGGCCTTCGCACTGCTTTTCCCGATCTCGCCGTCTCCGTCGATTACCTGGTCACCGACGACGACAACGTCGCGATGGCTTACACCATAACCGGGACGCACAATGGTCCGCTGATGGGAATTCCTCCGACCGGCAAGAAGGTCAAAGCACGGGGCATGCAGATTGCGCGTTTCAAGGATGGTTTGATCGTCGAGCGGTGGGGCAGCTCCGACGAACTCGGCATCTTGAAGCAGATCGGCGCGATCAAGTAACGACTGCGCAAGTGGCGAGAAGTCCTGTAACACTAGCGCCGTGCCGCCCGGCGGCCCGCGCCGAGTAGCGCCGCCCTCTGGGCGGCTGGATCACAGACCTCTGGCCTGCGCGGAAATGGGCAGGCGAGACGCCTGCCCGACAGCCGGCCAGAGGCCGGCGCTACTCTCACGGTTTCGGCTGTTCCGTCTTCGGCTCAGGATTGTCGGCGTTATAGGCGCGTGTGGGCAGCAGGATCTGCACTCCGAAATATCCCACAAAGTAGGGCTGGTTGTGGCTCGTCGCTTCGAGTCCGCGGCCAGCCATGAGAAGCAGGATGACGGGATTGTGGAGGCGGTAACGCATCCCGGCGTCAAGCGTGGGCTGGCTGACGTAAGGATTGTAGGTGCTGGTGTTGTAGAACTCACCGTCGACTTCCAACCGCTTAAACGTGTGCCCGACGACCAGGCCGGTGAGCCAGCCGCTCGGGCCGTCGTGGACGAAGTTGTAGCCCACTTCAAAATTCACATCCACCGGGCCGACCTTCCGGGCAAATTCAAACGGCAGCAGGAATGACTGACTGGCGGGCGTGATGCCGCGCTTCACGGAATCGTTGGGATTGTTAACGAATCCTTGCGGAAACACGCCGATGGACCAACCCTTCTCGCCCGCATCGTAAAAGCGCCACTTGACGCCGAAATTCGACTGCCCCAAACCATACTTCGTCTGACCACTCTGGTCCGCAACCCGCAGCCACGCGTTTTCATAGGTCAGCTGGATGCGGTCGCCGATGCCAAAGTTCAGGTCGAGATCCGGCGTGTGGCTGACTGAATTATTGCTGTAAAGAAGAGGAATGTAGCCGACATTGATTTCCCAATTCTTGGGCCCGGGAGTGCCGGGATCGTTGGTGAAGTACGGCGGGCCACCCTGAGCGAAGGCGCAGCCGGCGATGGCCAGAAATACGAACAGAAAGATCAGGATTCGCAGACTACGCATTATGCACTAGAGCACCGGCAGATCAGGCAAACCGGAATAAAGTTCCGTCTTTATAAACTGCAGCTCGGAACCGCTCCGAAAATCTTCATACATCTGCGGTCATGTGTCCAATTGGGCGTGGAGGAAGAATCTCGTCAGTCTCACGCTCGCTGCATCCACGGCGACGGGCGCTGCAGCCAGCGCGGGACGTTGCGGCAATATTCTTCGTAATCGGCGCCGAACATTTTCCGCAGGATCGGCTCCTCGTACGCTCCTACCAATACGACGACGCACAACACCAAGACGGTGGCCACGGTCAATGATCCACGGCTGCTCCGATGCCCTTTGTGACGTGCGTCATAGCTGACGCCCCGGCAAAGGTGCTACGAATATCCGTTTGGCCTGCGTAGCGTTGTCAGCACAGCTTTTCGCCGGCCAAGGGGAGTCGATGCGCGAAGCTGTTCTGAAACTTTGGCCGGAGATCGAGTGGATCCACTCGCCCACGCTGCGCGAGCAGGTGGCGCGCACTTGGGAACGCGCGCTGGAGCTGAGCCCGCTCGCGCCTGAGGATCTGAACCGCATCCCGTTCACGCTGCTGGTGCCGAATTGCCCAACGACCTTCATGGAGCACAAGCGCTGCGTGGTACACATCGCGCGCAAAGCTGCCGAGAGCATGATCGAATTCCTGGGCAGCGCGCTGCCGATCGATATGGACACCGTGATTGCGGGTGCGATCCTGGCCGATGTCGGCAAGCTGCTGGAGTATGAGAAGGTCGACGGCAAGACCCGCCAGAGCAAGCGCGGCGAGATGCTGCGTCATCCCTTCACTGGAGTTGCACTGGCGATGGAGTGCGGAGTGCCCGACGCAGTATCCCACATTGTGGCAGCTCACGCCGCCGAGGGCGATCTAGTAAAGCGCACGACAGAGGCTTACATCGTGCATCACGCCGACTTCATGGCGTTTCTGCCGTTCAAGAACCTGGCCAGGTAAGGAGGCTGGGTAGTGCTGGCCTTCAAGCCAGCGTGGTGCGACGAAAAACGAGGGGCTTTAGCCCCTGCGAGAGACAACCGATGGCAACTATAGCAGCGCCGACGATTAGAACCAGCAAGCCGACCGTTACTACCACAATGTCAGAGTGGGCAGCGGGATTGGAATTTGAGCAGCTATCTGCCGAAGCGATCTATCAGGCGAAACGCTTCCTGCTCGACAGTATTGGCTGTGCGCTCGGCGGATATCAGCAGCACGATGTGAAGATCGCCCTCGAGGTGCTGGACGAGATTGCCGGCCCCGGCAACGCGACATTGATCGGCAGCGGGAAGCAGATGGATCCAGTTTCGGCGTCGCTGGCCAACGCGCTGATGATCCGTTGCATGGATTACAACGACATCTATTGGAAACAGGACCCGTCGCATCCCTCCGACATCTTTCCGGCTGCAATCGCCGCCTGTGAGCGTGCGGGAAGCGACGGCCGCGAGCTGATCGTCGGCATCGTGCTGGGCCATGAGTTTGAGATGCGGCTGTGCGAAGCGGCTTTTCCGGGCATTCGCGAGCGCGGGTGGCATCACGCCACGCTTACCGCGTTTGTTTCGCCGATCGTTGCCGGGCGCATGCTGCGACTGACGCCTGAGCAGATTCAGCACGCCATCGGCATCAGCGCCAGCGCACGCGCCACGCTGGGCGCAGTCACGGCCGGCAAGCTCACCATGATGAAGAACACCGTCGACCCCATGGCCACACAGAGTGGGATGCTGGCCGCGCTGCTGGCCGAGAAGGGCTACACCGGCCCGGAACACGTGATCGACGGCAAAGAAGGCCTGGGGCATTGCCTCGGTCCGGAGTGGAAGCTGAACGTTTTGACGGATGGACTGGGCGACTCCTGGCGCATCCTACAATGTGGGATGAAGGCCTTTCCCACCGAGGCACTCACGCACACCCCGGTTTCGGCGGTGCTGGCGCTGGTCAAAGACCACAATCTCCTTCACCACGAGATCGCCAAGGTTCACATTTGCACCACCGCACGAGGCGCTGACATCCTGAGCGATCCCAGCAAATACGATCCACACACGAAGGAGACGGCGGATCACTCGCTGCCCTACGTCATCGCCGCTGCCATCGCGGAACGCCAGGTGACGCCGGCGCAGTTCACGATGGACAAGATCATGCATCCGGTGATTCGCGAGCAACTGAGGAAGATTGTCGTCACCGCCGATCCGGAGATCGAGAAGGTGTTTCCGGCGCTGCAGCGGGTGATCGTCCGCATTTACACCATCGATGGCCGCGAGTTCATGCAGCAACTGGACTATCCCAAAGGCGATCCACGCAATCCGCTCACGGACCTGGAAATCGAGGAGAAGTTTGAGGCACTCGCGGAACCGGTAATGTCACGCGAGGCCCGCCGTCGAGCGATTGACGCGATCTGGAATCTGGAGAAGCAGAAGAGGGTGAGCGGGTTGATGAAGTTATTTAAGACAGACTCCTAGGTAGTGCGGCGATTCAGCGCCGCGAAAGATGAAGGCCGGATCACGAGCGGGCTTCAGCCTGCGGCAGGAACTCCAAGATATGCCACAAACCATAGTGGAAAAGATCGCGCAAGCGCACATGACCGAAGGGCCGAACCGTCCGCTGCGTGCGGGCGATTTCCTTTCGATCCGGCCGTTTCATGTGATGACGCACGACAACACTGCGGCGGTGATGAAGAAATTCAAGGCCATCGGCGCGAGCCGTGTCTACGATCCGGCACAGCCGGTCTTCACTGCCGATCACGACATCCAGAACACGGAAGAGTCGAACCTGGCGAAGTACCGCAGCATGGAGACGTTCGCGCGCGAGCAAGGCATCGACTTCTATTCGCCGGGCACCGGAATCGGTCACCAGATCATGGTGGAACAGGGCTATGTACTGCCGGGAACCTTCGTGGTCGCGTCCGATTCGCACTCCAACATGTACGGCGCATTGGGAGCGATCGGCACGCCGGTGGTGCGCACCGACGCGGCCGCCATCTGGGCAACGGGGGAGTTCTGGTGGCAGATTCCTCGCACCATTCAAGTTGTGCTCGAGGGCAAGCTGTCACCGGGCGTAACCGGTAAAGACGTCATCATCACGTTATGCGGGCTCTACAACCACGAAGAAGTGCTCAACGCCGCGGTTGAGTTTGCAGGCCCGGGCGTGGCGTCACTCAGCATGGATGCTCGCCTGAGCATCGCGAACATGTCCACCGAATGGGGCGCGCTGGTGGGCTGGTTTCCAGTCGACGGTGGGACTCTGACCTATCTCGACGCGCGGAATTGCGAACTCCGACATTGTGGGACAAAGCGCATTCCGGAAGAGAAGCTATGCGAGTGGCGAAGCAATCCGCCGGCGCCCGATCCGGACGCGGTTTACGCTGGACGCATCGTGCTGAATCTCGCCCAGGTGACGCCGCACGTATCCGGGCCGGACACGGTACAGGTGATGGAGTCGGTAGCCGAGATCGCGAAAGAGAAGGTGGCGATCCAGAAGGCGTATCTCGTCTCCTGCGTCAATGCGCGGCTGGAGGATCTGGAGGCGGCCGCAACCGTCTTCCGCAGCAAGAAAATCGCAGCCGGGGTGCAGTTCTATCTCGCTGCCGCCAGCCGCTCAGTCCAGGAAGAGGCCGAGAGGTGCGGAATCTGGCAGGTCTTCCTCGATGCCGGCGCCCATCCTCTGCCGCCGGGATGCGGCCCGTGTATCGGGCTGGGCACTGGACTGCTAGAACCGGGCGAAGTCGGCATTTCCGCCACGAATCGAAATTTCAAAGGACGAATGGGTTCGCGCGAGGCGCAATGCTATCTCGGCAGTCCCGCGGTCGTGGCTGCGTCGGCGGTCGCGGGATACATTTGCGGTCCGGATGAAGCTGTGTCCCACAATGTGGCATATAGTTTCACGAAACTTGCTGCAGCCGCTGTCACGGCAGAGACGGTAGACATCCTACCCGGATTCCCATCCGGTATTCGCGGGCGACTGGTCTTTCTGCCAATGGACAACCTGAATACCGACGGAATTTACGGCAAGGATTACACCTATCGCGAGGACATGACGCCGGAGATGATGGCGCGCGTGGTGATGGAGAACTACGATCCGCAATTTGCGGCTCGTAGCGCTGCCGGGGACGTTGCAGTCGGCGGATTCAACTTCGGCACCGGGTCCAGCCGCGAGCAGGCTGTGACGGCGCTGAAGTCGAAAGGCATCCCGCTGGTGATTGCCGGCAGCTTCTCGCAGACCTACTTGCGCAACGCATTCAACAACGGCTTCTTATGCATCGAGGCGCCAGGGCTGGTGGCTTGCCTGCGTGCGCAGTTTGCCAACGCCATCGCGCGCAAGGAGAAGACGATCATCCCGGGCGACACGATCGAAGTTGACTTCACGGCCAGCACGATTCGTTACGCAGGGCAACGGTTCGTCTTCCCGGCGTTGGGCGGCGTGCCGCAGTCGCTGGTAATTGCCGGAGGGGTCGAGAATCTGGTGGGCAGCAAGCTCAAGGGTGAGATGGCTGCGGCACAAATATAGAAGTCCCACGATGTGGGATGGTCGATTCTGCGGTAGGGGTCCTTCGACTCCGGCGGCAACAACGCCGCCTCCGCTCAGGATGACAACGAGGGAAGAGCTATGGCAAGACGTACGATCGTAACTATGCCGGGCGACGGCATCGGCAATCAGGTGCTTCCGGAAGCAATTCGCGTGCTCGAGGCCGTCGGCTTTGAGGCCAACTACATCCACGCCGACATCGGCTGGGATTGCTGGGTCAAAGAAGGAAATGCGCTGCCTGAGCGCACTATCGGGCTGTTACGCGAGCACAAAGTCGGTCTCTTCGGCGCGATTACCTCAAAGCCCAAGAAAGAAGCCGAGGCCGAGCTTAACCCGCGGCTGCGGGGCAAAGGTTATCAATACTTCAGCCCTATCGTGACGATGCGGCAGAAGTTCAACCTCGACGTCTGCATGCGGCCGTGTTTGTCATTCGCGGGCAATCCGCTGAACTTCATTCGCAAGAAGCCCGCCGGTGGCTTCGAAGAGCCGAAGGTCGACGTCGTGGTTTTCCGGCAGAACACCGAAGGCCTTTACGCCGGTGTCGAGTGGAGCAATCCGTCGCAAAAGGTTCTGGACGCCCTGCGGACGCACGCGAAGTTCAAGCCGTTCGAGAATGTGCCCGGCGAAGACCTTGCTGTCTCGGTCCGTATCATCACCCGTCCGGCGGCGCGCCGCATCTGCGAGGCGGCCTTCCAGCACGCACGGCGGTTTAGCTACAAGTCCGTCACCATTTGCGAGAAGCCGAACGTGCTGCGCGAGACATCCGGCCTAATGGAAGAGGTGGCGAAGGAAGTGCAGAAGGATTACAGCGAGATTCCACTGTGGTCGACCAACATCGATGCGCAAACCATGTGGCTGACGAAGAATCCGGAAGATTATGGTGTGATCGTCGCCAGCAATTTATTCGGCGATGTGATCAGCGATGCCTTTGCCGGACTGGTGGGCGGACTTGGCTTCGCGGCGTCGGGGAACGTCGGCGACGAGGTCGCAGTCTTCGAACCGACACACGGTTCGGCTCCCAAGTACACGGAACTGGACCCGCCAATCGTCAATCCGATTGCCATGATTCTTTCGGCGGCGATGATGCTCGACCACATCGGCGAGCGCGAAAAGGCAGAAAAGATTCGCAGCGCGATTGCCGCGGTTGTTGCCGAGGGCAGGGTTCGTACCTACGACATGCTGCGCATCCCTGGTGGCGCGAAGTCGATCGCGCGAGGCGCGGCTTCCACCCCGCAAATGACCGGCGCGATCGTGGAGAGAATCGGTGCTCGCGTCGAGGCGGCTGTGATCGGATAGAGCGGCCTTTAGGCCCGCATCAGCTGCGCCCAACAACGAAGGGGCTTTAGCCCGGAGGTTTTTGTGACGACCGTGGCAACAACACAGAGCACACAGCTCCGCGGCGAAGCCGGACGCGCCGGTAGCGACGTCCGCTCCGATCTGCATGTGGCATTCGAGGAGCGAACCGCAGGCGGCATTGAAATCGATCTGCAATCTCGCGTCGACCTGTACTACGGCAGTCAAATTCGCCAGCAGGGTCGCGACGTGTTGCAAGCTCTCGGTGTGGAGCACGCATACGTCGTCATTACCGACGAAGGCGCGCTGCCGTTCGTCATCGCCGCGCGAATCGAGGCTGCGGTCCGCCGCGCAGGGCTTGGGAAGAACAAGTCGGCGCTGCCGGAAGCGGTGCCGCTGCCAGAGCCTTCTGCCAAGGACCGGCTCCGACGCTCGCGTCTGTATCTTCCCGGCAACGAACCCAAGTATTTCATCAACGCTGGGTTGCACGCGCCGGACGCGATCATTCTCGACCTCGAGGATTCGGTGCACTACGCAGAGAAGGACACGGCGCGGCGGCTGGTTCGCAACGCACTGCGGGCGGTGGATTTTGGAGCGGCCGAGCGCATGGTTCGTATCAATCAGCTGCCGCTGGGGCTGGCGGATCTGGAGGACATCGTTCCGCAGGCGCCCGACGTCATTCTGATCCCGAAGGTCGAGACGCCGGATCAAGTGTCTGACATTGTGGGAGCTATTGACTGCATCTCTGGTCGCGATGGAATTAAACGCCCGATCTGGCTGATGCCGATCCTGGAATCAGCGTTAGGAATCGAGAATGCCTTCGCCATCGCGAGCGCCTCCGACCGCATCGCGGCAATCACGATCGGCCTGGAAGACTACACCGCTGATCTGGACGTAGCGAAGACGAAGGGCGGCCCGGAATCGCTCTATGCGCGGATGCGCCTCGTTAACGCCGCGCACGCAGCGCATGTCCAGGCTATCGACTCCGTTTACGGCGACGTTACTGACAGCGAAGGCTTGCTGCGCTGGGGCGAAGCGTCGCGAGCGATGGGGTTCGAGGGCATGGGCTGCATTCACCCTATGCAAATTGAGGTCATTCATCGAGCGTTCGCTCCCACAATGTCGGAGCTGGAAAAATCGGCTGCGATCGTCGCTGCTTATGAAGAAGCACAGAGGCGCGGCCTGGGCGTTGTCAGCCTCGGTTCAAAGATGATCGACGCGCCGGTGGTACAGCGCGCGCTGAGGCTGATGGCTCGGGCGAAGCAAATGGGAATGGCAATCGGGCCAGTGGGGGACAAATCGTGAGCACCGGGGTGGCAACTGGGCTCGTTACCAACGCAATCGGCCGCCGCGTGCCAACCGCGGTTAACGGGCGCGAGGCCGTACCGTATCAGGGCATCGATGGCTATCGGCCAAACGGCCGCAAAGCTGGGCCGCTGATTCGCAGCAACAGCGACTATCCCACAAACGGGGACAAGCGCGTCCCCGACCTGGAAACAGCGCTGCGGCTTTGCGGGCTGCGCGACGGCATGACCATTGGCACGCATCATCATCTACGAGATGGCGATCGTGTTGCGCTTACCGCGCTTCAGACAGCCGCGCGCATCGGAGCGAAGGATCTGATGTGGTTCCCCAGCGCGTCGTTTCCGTGTCACGAGCCGGTGATCGACCTGATAAAATCTGGCGCGATCCACCACATTGAAGGCAGTATGAACGGCCCGCTCGGCGATTACTGCTCGCACGGACACATGCGCGGACTAGGCGTGCTGCGCTCGCACGGTGGACGCTGGCAGGCGATTCAGGATGGCGAGGTGCACGTCGACATCGCGGTCATCGCCGCGCCCACGGCCGACTACTTCGGCAACGCCGATGGCTCGCATGGTCCGTCGGCCTGCGGATCGCTCGGATTCGCGCTGGCCGACTCGATTTACGCCGACCGCGTCATCGTCGTCACCGACAACCTTGTTCCCTTCCCGTGCATTCCCTGGCAGATTCAGGGCAACAACGTCGACTACGTCGTCGAGGTCCCGTCCATCGGCGATCCGGCGAAGATCGTCAGCGGGACGACGCAGATCACGCGCAGTCCCGACCGGCTGCGCATCTCGCAACTGGTGGCGCGCTTCCTGCGCGATAGCGGCATCATGCGCGACGGCTTCTCGTTCCAGGCGGGCGCGGGCGGCATCGCGCTGGCCTTCGTCGATTACCTCGCGCGCATGATGAAGGAAGCTAACGTGAAGGCCAGCTTCGTGCGCGGCGGGTCGACGAAGTATCTGGTCGACATGCTGCGCGAAGGGCTCATCGGCTGCATCCTCGACGGCCAGACCTTCGACCTCGACGCGGTGCGCTCCATCGCCGGCGACCCGCGGCACATTGCGACCAGCCCGTTCACGTCGTACAACTTTCACGGCAAGGGCAATTTCGCCTCGATGATCGACGCCTGCGTGCTGGGCGCGACCGAGGTCGACCTCAACTTCAACGCCAACGTGGTCACGCATTCCGACGGCCGGCTGCTGCACGGCATTGGCGGCTGGCAGAACTGCCTGTTCGCCGGATGCACGATTCTCGCCGTGCCGTCGTTCCGCGATCGCATTCCCGTCATCGTCGATGAGGTCACGACGGTCACCGGGCCGGGCGAGCTCGTCGACGTCGTCGCCACCGAGCGCGGCATCGCCATCAACCCGCGGCGGCAGGACCTGATCGACGCGGTCAAAGGCAAAGGCCTGCCGATTCGGCCGATCGAGGAGATCAAGGCGGAGGTCGAGAAGATCTGCGGCGGCAAGCCGGCCAAGGCGCGCCTCGTCGACAACCCGGTCGCGGTGGTGAAGTGGGTGGACGGAACGGTGATCGATACCGTGTGGCAGGTGGCCGAGGACAATCCCTACGCGCCGAAGGTGAGCGGCGGGGAGTAGCGGATCTCGTCCTCGTCCGCGCCGGGGAAATTATCATCGCGAGCGAACATCAGTCCGCGAGGGATCCGCTTTTCGCCCCTCGGACGGAAAGCAGATCCCTCGCCGACAACTCGGCTCGTGATGACAATTTCGATGATTCCGTCCCCGTACTCTGCAAAACTCAGCAATTCTGCAACGAGCACTCGGCGACTACTTCGGCAGGTCCTGACCTGGCAGCTGTATCTTCTGAACCTGAGCCACTGCTTGCTCCGCGCCTTCGAAGCCGATGCGCGAATGGGTGCCGTCGCAGAAGGGCTTGTTGGTCGAGCCGCCGCAGCGGCACAGCGAGATGGCGGGCTTGCCGGTCAGGTCGATGGGCTGGCCGTCTTCGCCAATCAGCTCCAGCTCGCCGGGAGCGAATTCCACCCGCAGGGATGATTTCGGTCGAACAGTGATTTTCACCATGCAGAGGATTCTACAAGAAAACTGTGGGCGCCCCGGGTCTCGCGCGGTTCGAGACCCGGATGGTCCCAGGTCAGCCCACAAGACGGGCGAAGCTGGGGCACCGCGAATTGACTGCGGGTTGCTCCACTCATTCCTTCCGTTGGAATGCCAGCGGGCGCCCCACTCATCCTTCTTTTGGAATGAGTGGGGGGGCTGGAATGAGTGGGACGACGGTCTTCTTGATCCCGCACATTCGAACTCCGCGAATGTTTGGGGCAACCAGGCACACTCGCCGCCTGGAAAACCCTTTGCCGGCAAGACCGCTTGCCCTATGATGGATGATTCCTTTCACGGAGGCTGACGGAATGAACGGTGATTTTCAAGTTGGCGATACGGTAGAACTCAAGAGCGGCTCCCCGACCATGACCATTGAACGCTTCGACAACATCGGCGGCCAGCCCTCCGCGTGGTGTACCTGGTTTGTTGGAGCGCAACGCAACGATGCAGAGTTTCCCCTGTCCGCATTGCAGAAAATGCTTCCTCCTGTGGGGTCCGCTCCGTCGAATCCGCCGGGCTTCTAACTCGACCTCTCGGGCGGGACATCTCGGGTGCCCCACTCATTCCTGGGGTTGGAATGAGTGGGAGGATGGTCTGCCCAGCCTTACTCTATGCGATGATTTCTGGCTTTTCGTTGCCACACATTCGAAAACCGCGAAAGCGCGGGGCCCCCGGCCGTGATATCGTATCGGGTTCGTTCGGTACTCTCCCATTCCCGACTAAGAACATTCACCCACTGTGGCGGCGAAAAGCAATCCGGGCAAGATTCACCTTCGCATTATCGAAGTGATGAAAAGATTTCCCCGCGGAATCTCAGGCGGACAAATTAGACAGGAGCTTGAGAAGGAGGGGTTAGAACCAGTTGAGCAGACGCATCTCGACCGCCGGAAAAGAGATCTCAAGAAGTGGTTTCTCATCGACAAAGAAGTAGCAACGATTGTCGTCAACGGCAAGAGCAGTAAGGTCACGCTCTACAAGTATGCTGGTGCAAGATCAAGGATTGTGGACGAAGGTCAGGTCAGCTTAAAGGAGCGGGCTGAAATCATCCACTCCGCTCATGGCCGCTGCCAAATGTGCGGCAGGTCGATACAAGCGCATGGAATATCGCTCTCGTAGTTGATCATAAGAAGCCGCGGGACTGGGATGGAACAAACGACCGGGACAGACCTTGGGCAATCTGTGCTAATGCACGCAGGAAAAAAGGCTTACTTTTCATCCCTACGCGTGGATGCGGAAATCATGAAGCACGTGACCGCGCATAAGAGCGTCCACATCGAGGATCGGCGAACTGTTGAAAGCCGTTGGGTTAGGCAAGCGAGTCTCATCACAACTGATCGACGTGGTCGCTGATCAGGATGACTGGCAAAAACGGTTACGTGAATTAAGGTACCCGGTAATCGGATGGAAAATCGATACGAAGCTGTACCGTGCAAATCTGGTAAGAAACTCTGCGATTACGTACTTAGAAGTTTCGAACCATGGCCCAACGACCCTAGCGGTGTAATCAGACGTTTCGAGGAAAAAAGGAAAAAGCGCAACCTGGCGATCGAACCCTAAGAGTGGAGGAACTTCCGCAATTTCGCTGACAGCGCTTTCGTGTCGTCAATCTCGCACTCCCAAACTACTAGAATGCGCCAACCGAGTGTCACGGAGCCTCCTGCTGTTTGCTCTGTCACGCTCCTTATTGCGGGCAAGCTTTGGAAGCCAGTAGTGGGTGCGCGATTGAGGAACGTGAGCTTCGGGACAACGCCGGTGCTGATGCCAAAAGCAACCTCGGACTTCAATGATCTTTTTTCTACTGCGGAAAACTAAATCTGGTTTGCCAGGGAGATCTCGCGAATGAAGACGGTAGCGATAGCCCATCCCAAAAACAATTTTCCGCACAGCTAGCTCGGGTTTCATCCCCTTGCTTCTTATCCGGCGCATGTTTTCGCTGCGCCGTTTGGATGAAATCGTATCCACCGGAGCGATTAGTCCCTCACCCTGCCACCGTGAGGAGTCGGCTGCCAACCTCTATGCAGGATCTGATACTTTGAGCGACTGCCTGGGCGAACGGTGGAGGAAATGCATTGCCAACCTGGCGATATGCTTGCTTTTTCGCCCGGAGAATTGCCAATCATCGGGAAACCCTTGAAGGCGAGCAACCATTCTCACCGTCAATCGTGGCATCCCCTCAAAATCTCGTGGCGGGGCTTCATCGGCGATGCCTTTTCCGTCGACGCCCAGAGCCGCCCACGCGCGTCTGGCCCTTGTTGGGCCGAGGTCCGGCCCGCCGTGCTTCAAAGACCCGCCAACAACTGTTGGAGCGATCTCATCCGCACGCATGCGCCAAGTGTTTGCGCCCTTCCAGCCGTTTTCCACCATCAGATCGAATAGCACGTTACCAACCGACTGTGGCTGGTGCATGGATGCTCTTGGCCAAAAAAAGTGCTCGGCATACTCCTTGCGAAGGGCAACAAAGACAACCCTCGGCCGAACTGGGGCATTCCGAAATCCGAGGCATTCATCAGATGCCATCCGGGCCGGTATCCGAGCCTTCTTAATTGCTGTCCCACATGCTGCCGGTAATCCTCAAACACCGCATCAAGAATCCCTCGAACATTCTCAACCATCACGGCGCGGGGACGAACTTGGTCCACAACTCGGATGAGCGACGGAAACAGGTTGCGCTCGTCCAGGGTGCCAAGCTGCTTTCCAGCCACAGAGAACGGAGGGCAGGGCAAACCAGCAGAGACTATATCTGCACCGGCAAACGGCGTAGCGTCAAAGGTGCTTAGATCCTGTTCGATCACGTTCCATTGCGGACGGTTCAGCCGAAGGGTTGAGCAAGCCCTGGCGTCGAGTTCAACAAGGCCAACGTGCTCGATTCCAGCGCGCTCCAAACCAAGCGCCTGGCCGCCAGCTCCAGCGCACAACTCTAATGTAGTGAGTCCGCTGTTGCGTTTGGGCCTCCGGCGGTGCCCACCGGTGACCCACGGGTTCTCGGGCTCGATATCGAGTCCCACTAAGAAAGGAGTCTCGCAATTGCTCCGAAGTTTCACGCGCTTGAATTCTAGCAGGGGTACAAAGGAAATCGGCACAAGATCCGCTTGAGTCTACCGGGTAAAAACCGACAATTTCCACAATCGGCAAGCAGACCCGTCTTGGGCTTCGAAGTGAGCGCAATCGTCCCACAGTCGGCGCACCGCTCACTCGCGTGTTTTCGAATGATTGGGACCGGGAGCGGGAATACGTTATCCCTCAGCGGCCAGTCCTGACAGTTGACCTTTACCAAGCCCTCTTCGCCGCAGGCATAGGTCCGGAAGCTACTCCATTTCCAATCTTCGGGTTTTTCGGCCAGACCTCGCTTCACCGGATTGCGATGCAGCTACCACCCCAACGAGCGCAAAAACGGCGCTCGTTGGGGACCCCGGTTAGCGCAGCTTCTCGATCCGCTTTTCCGTACTGCACACATTGAAGTCGTAGAAACGCTTTTGCCAGATCGGACCCGTGCGGACGCCGCCGTGGTGCAGCGACTTGGTGAATCGCTCCTTCACCACTTTCATCACCACGGAAGGGTTTCCCACTTCCGGCTCGGTGATCAGAAGGTGGAAATGCTCGGGCATCACCACGTAACCGAGCACGACGAAGCGATACTTTTGCCGGGCGCGCTCCAAGACACGGAGGAACAGATCGCGGCGGTCGGGACGGTCGAGCTCGGGACGGCGCTGATAACAGCTGCAGGTGATGAAGTGCAGGTCGTGCCTTCCATACCAGCGCTCTAAACCTCTCGTCATGTTCCGAAAGTATTTGGGCGGATCTTTCCGTCGGTGATGGGGGGTACCGGAAGATGTGACTCGCGGGGACCCGCTCATTCGAACCCCGCGAATGAGTGGGGCACGCGGGCATCCGGCCACTGCGGACGAACCGCAGATCCCTTCGGCAAGCTCAGGGCAGGCTCCTCGGTCGGACTGAAGTCCTCGGTCGGGATGACAAAGGTGATGGGAAGGGGACTGATCGGCACGGCTGAAGCCGTGCCCTGACACGAAGCAGAATCTGCGATGGGACGTTACGACGCTGACGTTATCCCCCGGCGATGGCGCCGATGATGAGGAAGGGTTCTTTGCCGGCGGCGACGGCGTCGGGCAGCGGAGCGTCGGGCGGTTCGTGCGACAGGTCCTCCTGGCAGGCGAAGAAGCGTAGAAACGGACGCCGCTGTTTGCTGACGTGATCGCGAATGGTGCCGCAGAGCATGGGATATTGCGCCTCGAGCGCGTCGAGGACCGAGCGCTGCGTCACCGGACCCTCGACGTCGAGATGGACCTCGCCACCAGCGGCAGTGATTTTTGCCAGCGTGCGCAGATGCGGCGGAATGACGACGCGGATGGTCATAGTGGCTGCCTGTATGCCGCCGGCTGAAGCCGACTCAGACATAGGATAAACGGCTTATCGGCACGACTAAAGTCGTGCCCTGACACGAATCGCCTATCGGCGGGTGCCCCAGATCTCGCGGTTGTTCGAGACTGGGACGTTAGTCGCTTTCACCACGCACGGCTCTGCCACGACGGACGAACCGCGGATCCCTCGTCGGCCTGAAGGCCTCCTCGGGATGACAAGGTGAAAAGAGCGCGCGACGCTGGCCTGAAGGCCAGCTCTACCCGAAGCAAGCCACTACCTGAACCAAGTCGTCACGCGGATGGAAAGTCGCGCTATCGAAAATCATTTCGCTACCCTTCCACAGCGCTCAAGGCAGGCTCCGCACGTCGAACACGAAGTCCTTTGTAATGACTTTCCTCAGTGATCTCAGTGCCCTCAGTGGTGAACTAACCCGTCACGAGTGCATCAGAGCCCGGTGGAGACCAACGCTCACCCCAGCGTCTGCACCTCGACCGAGAGCACGGGCGGAAGGTCGCGCACGATCGGCGACCAATTGTCGCCCGCGTCGGCCGACAGGTATACCTGGCCGCCGGTGGTGCCGAAGTAGACGCCGCAGGAGTCGAGCTGATCGACGGCCATGGCGTCGCGCAGCACGTTGACGTAGCAGTTGGCCTGCGGCAGGCCGCTGGTCAGCGCCTCCCACTCGTTGCCGCCGCTGCGGCTGCGATAGACGCGCAGCTTGCCCTCGGGCGGATAGTGCTCGCCGTCGCTCTTGATGGGCACGACGTAGATCGTCTCCGGCTCGTGCGCGTGCACGTCGATGACGAAGCCGAAGTCGGTCGGCAAGTTGCCGCTCACTTCCTTCCAGTTGTCGCCGGCATCGTCGCTGCGCATCACGTCCCAATGCTTCTGCATGAAGAGCACGTTGGGCCGCGAAGGATGCATGGCGACGTGATGCACGCAGTGTCCGACCTCGGAGTCCTGATCGGGCAGGAACTGCGAGCGCAGGCCGCGATTGATCGGCTTCCAGGTCGTGCCACCATCGTCGGTGCGGAAGGCGCCGGCAGCGGAGATCGCGATGTACATTCGGTCGGGATCGCTGTGATCGAGAATGATGGTGTGCAGGCACATTCCGCCCGCGCCCGGTTGCCAATGCGGACCGGTGCCGTGGCCGCGCAGGCCGGAGAGCTCCTGCCAGCTGGCCGCGCCGTCGGTCGAGCGGAACAGCGCCGCGTCTTCGATGCCGGCGAACACAGTGTCGGGATCGGTGAGCGACGGCTCCAGATGCCAGACGCGCTTGAACTCCCACGGATGCTGCGTGCCGTCGTAAAACTGATGCGTGGTGAGCGGCGCGCCGGTCGCGGGCGAAGTGTCGTAAACGAACTTGTTGCTCTCGCCCATCGGCCAGCCTTGCGGCGATTTCTCCGGGCCGCCGCCCGGCGTCTCCCACGTCTTACCGCCGTCGCTGGAGCGCTGGATGACTTGCCCAGACCAGGCGCTGGTCTGCGACGCGTAGATGCGATTCGGGTCGGCGGGCGAGCCCTTCATGTGATACACCTCCCAGCCGGCGAAGAACGGCCCGCTCACGTCCCAGTTGTCGCGCTTGCCGTCCGCTTCCAGAATGAATGCGCCTTTGCGCGTGCCAGCCAATACGCGAACTCTGCTCATCGATGCTCCTTGATTAGCGATTAGCGATTAGCAACTAGCTCTCAGCATCTATAGCTCGGCATTCAATAGCAGGCTTCGTTGGTCGCCTTCATTCTGCCGCCTTAGCTAATTGCTAATCGCTAATTGCTAATTGCTTCTTACATCACCGGCGCCGGCGTTCCGTCGGACCACTTGCCCACGGATATCACCCAGACATCGATCGGCGCAACGTCCTTGAACTGCGGATTCAGGATGACCGGCGAATTCGGCACCTCGGCGCCCCACGATGCAGCGTCCATATGCGGCGTGTAAACCATCACGTGCGCCAGATTGCCGCCGGTCGCGGTCAGGTACGCCTGCTTCGACATCATGTAGCTCATCGAACCGGGCTCCAATGCGGGCAGCTCTTTGCTATCGTAGGCCGCCTTGTTGGCAGCGATGATCTCGTCCTTCGATTTGCCGGCAAGAACCATCTTCGTTCGCTCGAGAGTCGACGGCAGAATCGACCGCGCCGCAGGAGGATTGAAGCACAGCGGCCCGCGCATCTTGGGATTCCAGAAGTCGGGAGAGTTGTCGGGCGACATCCACGCGCGCTCCACGACGCAAACGAAACCGTTCTTGCCCTCCACCGCGGTCACGTAGCCGTGTTCGGTCAGCACCATGATGGTCGCGTCGTGCGATATCGCATCAGGAGCGGCACTGCGCGCCAATGCGATTTCGGTATCGCGATCGTCGAGATAAAGATGCAGTGGAGCCATGCTGGTGTACTGTGTTTTGGAATCCGTCGCCGGTGCTCCATAAGCCGCGCCCAGCCCAAATAGCAGCATCAGCGATGCTGATGCGCTTACCACTGCGATGTTTGCTGTTACTGACTTCACTTTCATAACCACCTCAAGCTGCCCGGTGAGAAACCGGGCACCGCGCAAAGATTCAGTCTGGCCCTTGTCCCCATTTCGCGAGGCGACAGCTTATGCCGGGGCTTCGCAATTGATCATCCACGGAACACCGAAGCGATCCGTGACCATACCAAAGCCTGCCGCCCAGAACGTCTTCTGGAACGGCATGCAGATCTTTCCACCGTCGGCCAGCGCGTTGAAGATGCTCTCGCCTTTCTTCACATCTTTCAGCGCGAGCGAAACGGAAAAACCTTGCGGCTGGCTATAACGCCCCGGAGGCGCATCCGACGCCATCAGCCACTGGTCGCCGATCTTCATGCGAGCGTGCAGAATCTTGCTCTTCCACTCCGGTGGGACTTGCGCCTCCGCCGGCGTGCCCTCGTGCCGAAAGATCGTTTCAATCTTGCCTCCAGTGCACTGCTCATAAAACTTGAAGGCCTCTTCGCAATCGCCGTTGAAGTGAAGATAAGTGCTCAGTTCCATCGTGCGCTCCTTGGGTGAATAATCGCTTGCAATGCCTGCTGCGGCGTTGAATCGGCGCTCTCGCAGCTCACGCGCCCCCAAAGCGTAGTTCACGGCGAGGGCGTCCCGTCCGACCACTTTGATACCGAAATTGCAAACTCGGTAATTGGCTGCGGCGTGTACTGATGCACGTCAACCGGTACGCCGGGAAGCTCTGCTCCCCACGCCATGTGCTCTTTTTGAGGAAACCAAAACATCAGATGGGAATCGGCGTTGCCGACTTTAGGCCCAAAGTTCTGCTGCTTCGACATCATGTAGCACATTGAGCCGGATTCCGGCAGCGGGAGCTCATGTTTTTCGAACGCTGTCTTCGTGCGGTCGAAGAGCTGATTCTTCGAGAGTCCCGCGAGAACCCACTCAGCTTCCTTCAAAGTAAGCGGCAGGACGGAGCGCGCCGCTGGAGGATTGAGGCAAAACGGCAGCCTCACTGTCGGGTCCCAGAACTCCGGGTTCTCGAATGGCAACATCCATGAGCGAGTCACCACGCAGACGAAGCCGTTGGTGCCTTCGACTGCGGTCTCGTAGCCATGACGGGTGAGAACAAGAACCTTGGCATTGCGGGAGATTGACCCCGGAGCCGCACTTCGCGCCAAGGCGATCTCGGCATTGCGATCCGCGATCAGGTACTGCTCCAGCGGCGCCATGTTGACATACCCTTTCTTGTCTTGCTCCTTGACTCCCGCTTGCGCTGTAGAGACAAACCACACGCTGAAAATAAGAGCCGCGAGAGTTGTGAACTTGGTGCTCATTGATTCCTCATAGTTGGCTCGTTTGCTATGGCCACAGCCACTCGCCCGATTTTGCCTGCAACGGCGTTGAATCGCGCTTCTGCCATCGCCGCCGCACCTCAACCAGCAACTCCTTGCGATGCTTCTCCAGCTTGCTGATCATCGCGCAGGGCGCTCCCGTGTCTTCATAGCGCGCCCCCCAGATGAGCAGCTCCAGCACCATCGGCGCCAGATCGATTCCCTTCCTGGTCAGCCGGTAGTTCACACGCCGTGCGTCGGTTGCGTTGACCTTGGCAGCGATAATTCCTACCGCTTCGAGCTTCCGCAGCCGATCGGCGAGGATGTTGGTCGCGATTCCCTCACCCGATTCCTGAAATTCCTTGAAGCTGATGAAACCCCGCACCATCATGTCGCGGACAATCAGCAGCGACCAGCGGTCCCCCACGACCTCGAGAGAAGTACTCACCGGACATCCCGAACGATGCTTTGACTTCGGCCGGCCGGCCATTTGAAAAGCAGGTTAGCAATATCACTTGCAAAATACAAGCGATCTGGAGAGCGCCGGTCACGGGAAAGTGCAGCTAATCACGGATCGAGGGAAGTGATCGAAAATGTCGGCGCTGTTGAAAGTGGAAAAAATGGCAGCGCTAGCTCCCGAGAGGGCAATCTCCGAAATTGCTTCGTGTCAGGGCACGACTTCAGTCGTGCCGATAACCGCCTATTTCTCTCCTGAGTCGGCTTCATAGGCTGCTGAAAAACTCGGTTCAGAGAGCGCCAACTGCCCCGACGAGCCATCGCTGATCGCAGCACGCAGAACCGAGTCCCGCCCTGCGGGACGGCCACAAGATAGCCCAGCACGCAGCGCGCTCCTTTGGCGCGGAGTGCTGGGTAGCTTACCCCTGAAACCAGAGCCGGCTTTAGCCGGCGACACGAAGCTTGCGATGGGAGTTTTCGAGGAGCCTGCTCGCTGTGACGCTAGGCCCCTTACTTCCTTCATGAGTCGGCTTTCAGCCGACGACACAGCTAAGGCTGCACCGCCCACAGCCGGTTCATCAGGATCTGCTTGCCGCCGCTGCGCGCCAGCTGATAGTAGCCGGTCTGCCGCATGATGCTGGGAACCTTGTCTTCCTCCACCCAGACGAAGACTCGCTGCGGTCCTTTCCACAACGCGGCAAACGAAGCATCGTCGTCGAAGATCGCCGGAGCGTCGGGGAACAGCGATCCGTAATACATATCGCCTTCGGTGCGAGTATTGACAACATGGATCGGCTGCTGGGCGTAGAAATTGATGGTCGACGCGTCCTCGTAGGTCCCGTAGGAGACGATCACATCGCCCGGCCGGAACTCCTGCTCGATTGCATCGGCCAGCTTCTTCGACGAGAGAATGGGCGAGAACATCACCAGCCCTTGATGCACCGCGATCAGCACGAAGATCATCATGACGGCGATCGCCCAATTACCGCCGTGGCGCGATTACGGCGCCTAAAAACCAATTCAGCAGACCGCCGATGAACAGCGCAATCCCAAACATCGCCAGCGGCACACGAAACAATCCCAGCGCCCGCGGCGTCAGATCGAAAATGTGTCCGAAGGCCAGCGCGTATTCGTTAGGTGCTTTCTTCAGCAGGTCGGCCAGATCGCTGTCGGCCGGCGTGCTCTTGCTCTGTATAAGAAGGAATATCGTCGCCGCGAAGACCACCGCTCCGATCACCAGCAATACGACCGATCCGATGCGGCCACTTCCACGCAGCGACGAATCCTCCGGCGATTCCTCTTCCTGCTGCAACCAGCCACCAATCAGCAAGGCCAACGCCGGCAATGCGGGAACAACGTAATACTCCTGCCGCGTGGAAAAGCTGAAGAACCCCAGGATCACCGCCGCCCATATCGCGCATAGCAGCATCGCCCGCTGCCGCTGATTCATCGTGCCGCGAAGTTCGCTCCAGCGATGTGGAATGTTTCGCAGCGACTGCACCAGAAACGCCGACCACGGAAACAGCCACAAGAACACCAGCGCCCAGAACAGCAGCAACGGAACCGTGTCGTAGTCATGGGGAATGCGTCTGCCGAGATAGCGCAGGAAATGCTCGTTGACGAAATAGAACCACAAGAACCCGCGCGACTCCCCGGCTGCCGGATTCGCAATCGCTGCCGCAACGTGCCAGGGTGCAGCGATCACCAGAAAAACGATGGTGCTCGAGATCAGCCGCATGCGCAGCAGGTGTTTGAGATTGCCGGTGAGAATTAGATAAATTCCAATAATCGCCGCAGGAAAGACAATCCCGATCAGTCCCTTAGTCAGCACATCCAGTGCGACCGTCGCGGCCAATCCCCAACACGCCACAATCGAAGGCCACTCTTGCTCCAGCGTTTGCAGGAAGAAATCGAAGCCCAGCGTCAGCCACAGCGGAATCAGCATGTCGGGGATCAGAATCCGCGTAAAGAGATACGGCCCGATCGAGAGCGTCATCACCACTGCTGCCCAGAAGCCCGCGCGCTCACCGAATGCCCGCTTGCCCAGCGCATACGTCGCCAGCAAGAGTGCCAGCTCAGCCAGAATCAGTGGCAATCGCGCCGCCCAGTCCTTCACGCCGAAAACGCGGTAGCTCGCCTCCATCCCCCAATACAGCAGCGGCGCCTTTTCCAGATAGCGAATGCCGTCGATGTAGAGCGTCGTCCACTCGTGCCGCACCAGCATCTCGCGTGCGGCCTCGGCGTGCACAGAATCGGCGTCATCCAGCAACGGCGGCGAGAATAGTCCCGGCACATACACGGCCGCCCACAGCAGCACGATCCAAATCCAGCCACGCGATTGTCGTCGGGAATTGTTAGAGGTCGTGAATCCGGTGAGGCTTGTTTGTGAAGCGCTGGGAGAGCTCATTCTGAGGGCTGCGCTCGATTATAAGTCACGTACGATTCGTGTCAGGGCACGAACTTAACGGGCTTCCGAAAGTCCGACGCGCCGGTTTTGTATCGCCGGCTAAAGCCGGCTCGTGATTAAAGTGAGCGACTTGTCGGCACGACTGAAGTCGTGCCCTGATACAAAGCGTCCGATAATTAACTTTCTTAGCAGCCTGAACTTTCTTAGCGGCCTATTCAAGTCATACCGATTGAGTCGTTTGTTTCTTTCCTCGGTCAGTTTCAGCCGACGATATTCTATCCCCAGAGTTCTTGGCGATACTTACAATCGCCGCGGCTGCCGCGGCTCAGGCTCGCCCACTGGCCCATCCGGCCCAATCACCGGCTTGTCCGGAGGTTCCTGCACCGGCGGCGGCGGATCTTCACCCGGTGGCACAGGAATCGTCGGCGGCTCTTCATCACTGCGCATTTTGTACGACTGCATAAGATGATTGCCTCCTGCAAAACACATCGCGATTCTCAAATCACGATTGTCGATCCACAATTCACGATCCACGATCACGATTCTTCCAGCTTAACCTGACCGAAGTTCAGCACGGTCACGATCATTACGCCGCCAACAATATTTCCGCTCGTTGCCAGCGCCAGCCAACCCAGGTAGCGGCTCAGCGGCACCGCGCCGGCAATTACCGCGGACATGATCTCGCCCGTACTGGCGATGCAGTGCGCAAAATGGCCGACCCCAACGACGAATGTCAACAGCCAGATAACGGCAATTTGCCCAATCGTCCAGTGGCTGGCCGTTACCAGCCACGCTACCAGAGCAATGATCCATCCGCCAATTACGCCGCTCCAGAAGATGTGCGAAGCCGTTCCCTGAACCGCTTGCTTTCCCAACTCCACCAGAGCCGCGTGAATGTCCGGATTGAGCGCATCGCTGCCAACCGCCAGCCCTGCGAATGCAATCGCTCCAAGGACGTTGCCAACGTAGACTACGGTCCACAGCCGGGCGGTTTCGCCTATATGCCGTTTTTCGCTCAGTACCAGCGCGACCGGATACAGCGTGTTCTCCGTGAACAGCTGCGCGCGTCCGATGATCACCGCGATGAATCCCACCGGATATAACATGTACGCGATGAAGTTCCGTCCCGGGACGCCATCCAACGCCACCATCGCGGCTGCAACCGCAATCCCGGTCAGTCCCATCGACATGCCGCCCGCCAGGCCGGAAAACGCTAGCGCCTGCGTCGAGCGCCGCAACTCATCGCGCGCGTTCTTCTCGACGCCGCGAAAGATCTCACGCGCGGTTCGTCGTACGGTTTGTTCGGCAACTGCCGGCATTCCCACGCTCCACAGCTTGGAGCTTAGATGCCGTCTTTACTTCTCAGGCGGTATGTCAGGAAGGTCATCAGGAATTAGCCTCAGAGATGCCGGCGGCGGGAACCGCGTCCTCCACTTTCGGCGCCGCAGCCTTCTTCGGCATGGTGGTGATCACCACAACGCTGACCAGCACCAGCAGGCTTCCTACCAGCGTCCGCGCCGTCAACGGTTCGCCGGCGAAGAAATATCCCAGCGCAACCGCGACCACGGGATTCACGTATGCGTACGTGCCAACTTTCGTCGGCGACTCGTGATGGATCAGCCAAACATAAGCCGTGAATGCGAGGATCGACCCGGCCGCGATCAGATAGGCCAGCGCGATCCATGCCATGCGCGAAACCGCCAGCGGATGAAATCCGTGGAACTCGCCCAGCGAAGCTGCAACTAACGTCAGGAGGACGCCTCCGCAAAGCATCTGCGTGCCGGAGCTCATTGGTTTGGACGCCGGCAGCGTCAGCTTGCGCGTGAGCGCGGACGCCACCGACCAACTGATCGACCCGATCAGCAGCGCGATCGCTCCCGCGGTATCGATTGAGCTCTCGCCCAGGCCGAGCGAGCGGCTCACCAGCACGGCAACTCCGCCAATTCCAATCAGCAGCGCGACGGCCAGTCGCGGCGTCAGTCGCTGAGTTCCCAGGAAAAAGATCTCCGACAGCGCCATGAACACGGGGATCGTCGCCATCATCACGGCAGTGACGCCGGATGGCACGCGCGTCTCTGCCCAAAAGACCATGCCGTAATCGCCGACAAAGATCAGCAAAGCCAGCAGGGTTGCCGACAGCCACTCTCGTCGCGACGGGTTGGGCGTGCCGCGCAGCCGCATCCATGCGTACAGAAAACCTCCTGCCAGCAGGAAACGCATCGCGGCGAGCAGAAACGGCGGGACCTCGCGCACGCCAACGCGAATGGCGAGAAACGTCGATCCCCAAACGAAGTACACAATGCCGAAGGCAAGCAGAACCTGCCAGGTTGGCGGGCGAGTCGCGCGATCCATAGAGAGCTCCGGGCGAGCGGTGGGAAAAAATCGCTGCGTCTGCTTGTTTAGATCAATCGCATGCGCTGCCGGAAGCAGCTTTCGCCTATAACAAGTTTTTATGGAAGGTAGAGTCGTTGTTTATCGCGGCACGAACTTTGCCGCGCCAGAAAAAACCGGGGCCTCGCGGTCCCGGCCCGATGCCGCAATCCAAATGTAAGAAGTCAGCTCAACTCTTCGAAGCGGGCTCTGGTCCGGGGCTATGCGAGGCCGGACGGTAAGGATCGTGTTTCGCCTCGTATACCTTCTCTTCGTCCTGAAGCGAATCGCAGCCGGACCTACTTCTTGCCTTGCACCGCAGCCACGCATTGCCCGTAAAGCTCCAGCAGATGCTGCGCGTAGTCCTCAGCTTTGGAATCACCGGCGGACTGGAAACCCGCCGCGCTGGAACTGGTTCGGCCGTAGCCGGTTGTGACCGCGACAAACTTCATCAGATCGAGCGCTATGTCCTCATCCCGTCGTACGCCTGGCGGCGTCGTGCCCCGTTCCTCCACGTCTTCCTCCATAACAGCTGGTCAATGGTAGCGAAATCATAGCAGACGGCGATGGGCTCACACTTCCAGCCCCACATGACACACGCGCCCCACGATGTAGTCGGAATAGCTTCGGCCGCGTTCGATTCGCAACATCTCAACCTGCGCCTGGGAGTCGCGGCTCCGAACCAGCAGGTAATCGTCAAACACCGACACATAGCCCATGCTGCACCGCCCGCCAAAGGTGACCACATAAACATTGGGTTGAAATCGGCGATAAGGATCCAGCGAGCTGTAATGGCGGTCAATCAGCAAAGTCACTCGCGCTGCCCGGTAGACGATCAGCGGGACGCCTTTCAATTCCAGACGAATCACCACGAAACGCAGCCAGTCGCGCCGGTCTTCGGCGTCGGCGGCCTTCAGTCTGCGCAGGAAGGACTTGTTGAAACTGCGCGTCTCCAGAATCTGCTCGGAACTGAAGCGGGCCAGAGCCGCATTCTCCGGCGACACCAGCGCAATCCGCTCCACACTTTCTTTCCTGGGCAGCTCAGCGTGTTCCTGAATTTCCTTGGTCTCCAATAAATCGAGGATGCCGATGCCCAGGGTGTCGAGCAGCCGGTCCATCGATTCCAGGCTGAGCCCGCGGCGCGCGTTCAGAAAATTGGAGAGATGCCCCTGCGGAAAATCGGCGGCGCGAGCCAGACCGACCCCGGTGAGTTCGCCCCGCCCGATGCGGGCGCGGATGTGTACCCGGAGCTGCTCCTGCAGATCTTGGAGGGTCACGTGCTTTTTCTAAAAGAAATACATGTACTTTAGTCGTATGCAGAAAGCAATATTTTTGTTGACTCTCGTGGTTCGCTTTGCCAGACTGGGACTGTCTCCCGGTTCTGTAATCCTGGCCGAGGTACACCGTAATGAAGGACACAGAACCCATCCTCGAAGACCGAACCTTCGCGGAATTTCGCCGCAAAATCAAGCAAGCTGAGCTCCTCTCCGCCGCCATGGAGAAACTTCTCCATAGCCTGAGCTTTTCCGGTCGCCTGTGCGTCGTCGTACAGAACGGCCAGATCCTGAAATCCGGATATGAAGAGGGTTACTTTACTCGCAGACGAGAGGCGCGAATGATTTCTTGATACCGGAGAGCGTACCACGGCGGCAACATCGCAATCATAATTTCTAGCCTTGCCGTTCGGTATGCCCGCCGTTCTCCTAATAGCCAAATAACCAGGCAGGTCATCGTAACTGAAACGAGCCCTGTGCATGCGTCCCCTGATCGTTAGCGGGGCGCATCGCAGGGCTCGTTT
Organism: uncultured Acidobacteriaceae bacterium; assembly: GCA_963805985.1. Lineage (GTDB taxonomy): Bacteria > Acidobacteriota > Terriglobia > Terriglobales > Acidobacteriaceae > Bog-257. The sequence goes on from CAWDWG010000002.1 coordinate 140,070, forward strand.
TTTTTCTGGATACACAAGGGGGTTTCATAATGCAGGACGTTACTTACGAACTCAAATACTGCGAACGTTGCGGATCGTTAGGACTCCGCCGCTCGCAATCAGGCGAAACTTACTGCGAACCATGCGGTCGGATTCTCACCAACTACTCGATTCCGGGCGATGCCGCCCGCCGCTCCAGCATCCGCCAGCCGAAACTTCCCGTAGCAGCGCCGCCAAAGTTCGACCTGGAGGCTCAGTCGACGGCCTCCTGCGGGAGGCTGCAATGAGAATCTCCACCATCGCAGCCCACAAGGCCCAAATGCTGCTCTTCGAGTCCCCCGAAGCGGCGCCGGTTGTGCCACCTGAAGAGATCGATCCCCGCCCGGAAATCGTCTGCTTCCGTGGTCAAACGCTGGCGATCATCCGGCATTATTTCGAGCTCTCAAGCCAGGTAGGCCGCTTGCCCTCTCTGCTGGGACGCGAGTTCTTTCGCGCTCGCGTCTCCCATCACAGCATTCCCAGCTTCGAAGATCAGGCAGTCTTCTCCTGTGACGTAGAACGCTGTCTGGCGCGACTGAGCGACCACCATGCCGAGGTCGTCACCCTGGTCGGCCTTTACGATTTCTCTGTTGAGGAGGTTGCCGAGATGCTGCACCGATCGGCATTCGGCATTCGCCGCTGGTTTTGGGAGGCCGTGGACGCGCTTGCCGAAATCTTTCTGCAAGCCGGGATCCTCTCGGAAGCTCGTCCCGACCGCCGGCAGCGGCAAGTCACCGCGTCGCGCTTGCCCGCGGAGGTTGCGGCGATCGGCAAGAAGCCGCCGCAGAGCGTGAAGCTATCGCCGGAGGGCAATCGCACTGGGGTCATGGCATGACGCTGCGCTGCATCCTCTCGACTGCCGACCGAATTGCCGCTGGCTTGTGTCTGGGCGACATCCCTGCGAAGCGCGCCCGCTGGAAAGCGGTAACGTGCTCCGAGGAGTGTCACGGGAATACCGCCGAATTCGGCGTCAGGAGGCCGCTGAGAAGAATTGCCGTCTCTGTGGTAGGCCCCTCCCCCGGTCGTCGAAATTAGACCCTGTGCTCAAGGCGCACAAGCCACTCTCGCGAGCCACTGCGGTGACAGCGGCACAACCGCGCCTAATTTGAGGTCGGAGGTACGGTTCGACTGGTCAGGTTTCGATCTGAGTTCACTCGTCGCTGGGCGACTCGGCAAAGCCCATTTCGCCCAAGTGCAACTCGCCGATATCGACGTTCGCTTCCGTCGTGCGCCCGTCGTGCTGCAGCTCCTTGAGCATCGCGTCCACTTCCGCGGCCGGCAACGCCGCGCTGTGGCGGAGAAATTCGTCGAGATGCGCCGGCTCGAAGACCTGCACCCATGAGTTGGCACCGAGGTTGTAGTTGACTTGGTATTGCAGAGGATTTTCTTTGAGGCGAAAGATGTGCAGAGTTCCTGGCATAAGTTTCCAGATGGTTGATGATTAATCTTCCATACTCGAGGCTTCCGGAAAGCGCAGCCGGCACTTCGACAGCGCCTTGTTGAGCAGGTCCTCAACTTCTGGCTCTCCCCAGTTCTTCGACATGGCCAACTCGCTCACCAGCAAATAGCGAGCGCGCTCCAGCATTTTCTTTTCGCGAAAACTGAGCGGTTTGCCTTGAGCAAGCAGCAGCAGGCCCTTCAGGACTTCGGCAACATCAATCAGCGAGCCGGTTCGCATTTTGTCGGAGTTTTCTTTGAACCGGTATTTCCAGTCGGCGTGGTTTTCGCATTTGCCGTCGGTCAGAAAATCCAGGATCTTCTGCACCTCGCCGTTGCGGACTACTCTACGAAGCCCCACGCTGCCCACGTTATGAAAGGGCACCATTACTTTCAGGCTGCTGGCCTTGATTTTCAGAAGATAGAAGCTTTCAACCTGTGAGCCGATTGTCCTGCTGCTGATCTGCTCGATTACGCCCACCCCGTGATTCGGGTAAACGACCTTATCTCCGATACTAAAGCTCTGGTTATTCATGAGGGCCGGAGTACCACTCCCAGATTGTCTGGGTTATGAGGGGAAACTACACTCTGCTCCCATTATAAGCCCATTCTTCGAAAACGGCAATTGACGCGGCTTTCCGAGAACTCCTGCAAGATTAAAATCCTATTGATACGGCCCTTCCGGCGACGCTGAACGGGCTAACCAACTACCGGCGCCGCTTGCGCACCATCCCGCGTATAATTATGAGATGCCTTCGGGCGGTCTTCCAGTAGCCCGAAACAACAACGCCGAAGTATGCCAGAGCATATTAAGAAGAAACTAGCCGAGGAAATTACACTCCTCGAACATGAGCTGAATCACGAGCTTCCCAAGGAACTGAAGAAGGCTGTTGCCATGGGCGACCTCAGCGAAAATGCTGAGTACCACATGGCCAAGCAGCGCCAGGAGTTCGTTCGCGCCCGGCTCGGTCAACTCAAGCAGCGCATGGCTGATCTGTCGATGATCAACATGTCCAACATCCCCAAGGATCGCGCTGCCATTGGCTCGACGGTGGTCGTTTACGACTCCACCAAGGACGAGAAGATCGAATACAAGCTGGTCACCAGCGAAGAGTCCGATGTGACCAAGGGCCTCATCTCCACCAGCTCGCCTATCGGCCGCGCGCTGATGGGAAAGAAAGTGGGCGATGTCAGCGAAGTGGTTACGCCTACCGGCAAACGCGAACTTGAGGTTCTCAAGCTGACCACCATTCACGACGAGGCGTAGCGAGGCGGTATGACCTGGACGAGCGCAGTTGGGCGGTCGTGCAAGTGGCTGTTGTACAAAATCGTACATGGCCTGGCGCTGACCCGCATCTCGCCCAACGCACTCACCTTCATCGGGCTGCTGATCAACGTCGTCGCCGGCATCCTCTTCGGCTACGCCCACGCCGAAAATCAGCGCCGCATGTTCCTCTATGCCGGGCTGGTGATTATCGGCGCCGGCATCTTCGACATGGTCGACGGCCGCGTCGCCCGCGCTACCAACCAGGTCACCATCTTCGGCGGATTCTTCGACTCCGTCATCGACCGCTATAGCGACGTCGCGCTCTTCTTTGGCTTGCTGGTCTATTACGCGCGCGCCAACCGGTTCTTCTACGTGGTGATGGTCGCGTTCGTCATGATCAGCTCGGTCATGGTGAGCTATACCCGCGCCCGCGCCGAATCGCTCATCCCCAGCTGCAAAGTCGGCTTCATGGAGCGGCCGGAACGAATCGTGCTGGTGATTATCGGCGCGCTCTTCAATCGCATGGGGCCGGTGCTGTGGGTGATCGCCGTCCTCAGCACGATTACCGTCGTCCACCGCATCCGTTATACCTACCAGGTGCTGCGCGAAATCGAGCCCCGGCCCATCCCAGTCCGTCCCGATCCGCTGAAATTCGAAGAAATTGTAGGGTAAGAGAAGCGAGAGCGGCACACTACAATTTTCTCGCCGCAGTCGATTAGCTACCTGTATATTTTGTACAATTTGTACATGTCCAAAGCCAAGCAGTTGTCAACGAGTACCGCCCGGTCCCAGTTTGCTGACATCGTTAGCCGCGCAGAATATGCAGGTGAGTACACCGTCATTCACAGGCACAAGAAGCCTGTTGCAGCCGTCATTCCGATTTTCGATCTGAAGTTCTTAGAGCGTCTGGAAGACGAAATTGATATTGCCGCAGCGCGAAAGGCAAGGAAAGAGAAGGGCAAGAATATCCCATGGGCGCAAGCTAAGAAGGAGCTAGGGCTTTAGCCTTCATGGGCCACTTAAATCGAGTTTCAAACGCCGCCCGAAGACGCGCGGCGAGTCAAACCGCGATATCTAACAGTTCAGAGCGGCGCCAACGGAGCTTCGCTCGCGCTGCCTGGTTTCTTCCTGCTCAGCACCCAAACCAGATTCAGCAGCAGCATGGGCTCAACCGGCTTGCGATAGCGCCCTTCGGTAATGACCACGTTCTGCAGCCCGAGCGCGAGGGTGAACAGAATGGTAGCAACCGGAATCAGATCAAAGCGCCGATTCGCGAACTCGCGCCCATCCAGGACGAAAACAATCAGGATCAGCGGCGCCCACATCCAGCGGCACAAATATTCTATGTAGCCGTCCCAAAGCCAAATGCCGGACTCCGGCCAGGACGGGGCAAACAGAAACAGAACGATGTTCTCCCGCCACTCCGCCAGCCACTCATCCGTGTCTCGGCCAAAGCGATCGTAAGCCGCTTTCCAGTCCCGATCTCCATGATCGGCATTGATCGCGACCGTGGCAGAAGTGTTTCCAATCGCCCGCCGCATGACCCAGTGACTTAACGGCTCAAGCGGCCGTATATAAGCGCTTGGCGACCCGAACTCAAATTCGATATGCCGCACCTCCGGGTTCAAGTGAACAGGCCCTCCGGAAGGCGCATCGAAGCTGAAGTGCATCATGCGTACCCCGGAACGAAGCTGAATTCGGGTGAGCCAGGGATTACCAAAGGGCGCCACAAAGCCAAGCTCGGCCTTGCTGCGGAATCCTTGTGGAACGAGCATCACCAAAGCCAGCACCGCGCCCATTGCCAGCTGCAACAGTGGGGTTTTGCGCTTCCACCAGACCCATAGGAAGCAAACTCCAGCCAGAGGGACAACGGTTGGCTTTGTAAGACACGCTGCCGTCCAGAAGAACACAAACCATAGGAACGGCCACGTTCCTCCCTTGCGAAGATAGCGCGCCGTCATCCAGACAGCGATGCCTTCGACGAGCAACAGCACCGTCTCCATCATGATGAAGCGGTAGATGACGCTCAACGACGGCGTCCACGCAATCAGCGCCCACGCCCATAGCGCTTGCGCCTTCTGCACTCCGAAGTCGCGCGCCGCGCGATAGTAGGTCCAAGGCATCAGGACGGAGAGAATCGAGGATGCCAGTGCCACCAGCAGCCGGTTTTCGGCGGTGACCTTACGCAGAGCGAAGATGTAAATCTGATAGACGATCGGATCCGCAGCCCCGCCGTAGCCGCCGCGGGGAAAAGCCCCGCCGTTGTTCCAGTGGCGAAGCATGTCGGAGACGAGGAAGTCCATCGGGTTATGGACAAAGCATAGGAAGACACGAAAGCATGACGCCGCAATGATGAGGGCAATGCTGAGCTTGTAGTAAGCGGAGTGCTTGGGCGAGTCCGTCATGGTCAGACTTGTTCGTTCGTCCCTGTGCGATCCCCAGAAGCGAAAGCTCGGCAAGGCAGGCAGCTCACATCTCTTGGCTGAAACGATGGCGTGAGGTTACTGGATCGCCGGCCCGATTGTCTACTTCAAATGCACCGCAGCTTCCACTGCCTTCGCTGTTGCCATCCCCGTTTCACGCGGCTTAGCGACAATCGGCCCATACTTCGGCTTGATCTCATGACAAGACGGATCGCAGTACACTCCCTGATGAGTCTTGTCCGTTTCCGGGTCGGGCATGGCGGAGGCGACGGCTGCGTCGCGATCCGCCTCCAACTCCCGTTCCACGTCCTCAATCAGTTTGTGATTGTCCTCAGCGGTGAGCCAGCGTTTGTCCTTGACCAGATAATTTTCAAAGCGCGCGATGGGATCGCGGCCGCGCCAATACTCAAACAGCGCCGCCGGCACATATTGCGCGGCATCGTGGATGGCGTGACCCTTCATGCGCATCATTTTGGCTTCGATCAGTGTCGGCCCTTCGCCGCGGCGCGCTCGCTCGCAGGCTTCGTGCGTTGCATCGTAGACTTGACACGGGTCGGTGCCATCGACAATCACGCCGGGAATACCGTAAGCAATGGCGCGCTCGGCAAGATCTTTCACGCAGAACTGCATGTCGGACGGCGTCGAATATCCCCAAAGATTGTTCTCGACAATCAGCACCAGTCCCAACTTCTGCACCGCTGCAAAGTTCAGGCTCTCGTACGCGACGCCGGTGGACTGCCCTCCGTCGCCGATGTAGGTCAACCCGACTACGTTCTTCCCTTGCAGCCGCGCGCCCAGGCAGACCCCGGCCATCACGCCAATCAGTTCGCCCAGCATTGAAATCGGCGCGCAAACATTGCGACGCTGAAAGTCGCCGAAGTGCGATGACGCGTCGCGCCCCCACGTCGGCGAATCACCCTTGGCCATGTACTGGCGCATGATGTCCCGCGCCGTGAAACCTCGCACCAGCATCGCGCCCTGATTGCGAATCATGGGAGCAAGCCAGTCGTCCGGCCCCAGCGCACAAGCCGACGCGCACGAGCAGCCCTCCTGGCCTAATCCGAAGTACACCCCGCCGACCACTTTTCCCTGCTTGTAAAGATTCTCCAGCGCGACTTCCATGCGGCGGTTCAGCAGCATCCAGCGGTAGATCGCGATCGACTGTTCGCGCGAAAGATATTTCGACTCGCGAATCGGCGGCGGCGCGGCACTCAGATCGCCCTCGACACGGTACTCGACGTTCGATCCCTCGCCCGACATGAAGATGCGAAACTCCGGATGCTCCAGGCGATAGTCGGGAATGTCGTAACAGCGCAGCGACGACGAGGCGGTGTTGTCACCATTCCTCGAGGCCGTCGCAGCCTTTGCATTGGTCGGCTTCGGCGAGCCATCGGCCTGCTCGGTGGGCGCTGGAGTCTTCGGAGCCTTCGTCGGAGCGAACGGAACCTTGGGCGATTTTTTCGGTGAGTTGTGGTGAGCTGGGCGCTTCTTGTGAGCCATAGGGTCCAGAGCCAACGATAAACGGACGGCTGACGAGAGGCAAGTTGAGGCGCTTTGCGGGCGTAAGCGCAGCGGGAGCCCGCAGCCGAAATCCCGAGCGTAGCGAGGGATCTTACTTAGCAGGCGTGAGCGAACGCAGTGAGCGGGAGCCCCGAAATCCCGAGCGTAGCGAGGGATCTTACTTAGCAGGCGTGAGCGAACGCAGTGAGCGGGAGCCTGCTGGCGAAATCCCGAGCGGCTTCCGCGAGGGATCTGCTTCATTAGGCGTGACCCTGAGCGAAGTCGAAGGGGGGAGCCCGCAGCCGAAATCCCGAGCGCTGTAATTTCAGGTAGAGCTGGCCTTCAGGCCAGCGTCCCCGGCCTCCTTCCGTTTTCTTGTCATCCCGACCGAGGGCTTCAGCCCGAGCGGAGGGATCTGCGGTCCGAGCCGCGGAGCGGCGGCAGGGTTCTCACGCGAATATTTCAGGCCAGCGTCTGGGCCATTTCATTACCTTCTCGAAACGGCGGACTGCCTGTGATTATTGGCTCAGCGAATTGAAAGCCCTCGGTACTACGCCAGCTCACTCCCGTCTCCGTGCAACTCGCGCAGTTCCTTCGGCGCTCGAACCGGCGTGTCCTGATTAGCCGGTGCCGGGGTGCTCCCCGCGACCTGTTCGGCAGCCCGCCCCAGCAAATCGTCCAGCGACTCCAGCCACAACATCTGTGACTGAAACACTCGTCCGAAATTGCGCGACGCGGCCGTAGCAACTTCCTCCATGCTGACCGGCTTCTGCAACTCGCGCTCCATCGAGGTCACCGGCTTGCCGGCAAGCCCGCACGGGACTATTAGGCTGAAGTAATCCAGATCGTTGCTGACATTCAGCGCGAAACCGTGGGTGGTCACGCCGCGCGAGATGTGCACTCCGATGGCTGCGATTTTCGCCTCCGGCTTATTGCGCAAGGCGTAGGTCCAGACGCCGGTCATGCCCTTGATCCGCTGGGTGCTGATCCCGAAGTCGCCGCAGATGCGGATCAGCACTTCTTCCAGTCGCCGCACAAACTCAACCGCGCCGATCTTCGGCTCGAAACTGCGCAGATCGAAGATAGGATAGGCAACCAACTGCCCCGGTCCGTGGAAGGTCACATCGCCGCCGCGGTCGATCTCGAAGAGCTCAACCCCGCGCTGCGCCAGGAGCTCGGGCGAGGCAAGGACATTGGCAACCTCGGCGTTGCGGCCCAGCGTGATGACCGGAGGATGCTCCAGCAGCAGGAGCGTGTTCTCAATCCGGCCCGCCTTGCGCAGCTGCGAAAGTGTCTTCTGCAGCTTTAGAGCCGTCTCGTAAGAGACCTGTCCGAGATGGAGAACGTGGGTCATAAAACAGCACGTAGCAATTAGCAGTTAGCAATTAGCTTACAACCCATTAGATACGGCCGGGGCGCGTTTCGAAGCAGGTTTAGCACGGGGCGTCCACGGAAGGCAAAAACTGGCAACAGCCAGGCACTAAACACTAAGTGCTAAAAACTAAGTGCTAAATGCTAAGTGCCAACTGCTGCCCTTGAGTCTTTTTCTCCCCCTCGCCCGTATCCGTTAGTATGATCGCCACCGCCTTCAGTTTACTGGTTCCCATGGAGACCGAAGAGGCCCAAATCGCACAGGGACTCCGGCGCCGCGATCCTGAGTTGCTCGATGCGCTCATCGAGCAGTATCAGCACCGCCTGCTGCGCTACCTGCTGCATTTGACCGGCAATCGCGCCGTCGCCGAGGACCTGTTCCAGGAAGTCTGGATCCGTGTGCTCGAGAAAGGCCATCTTTACGACGGGCGCAACCGCTTCGTTACCTGGCTCATGTCAATCGGGCACAACGTGGCCATCGACTACCTGCGCAAACGCAACCCCGCCTCGCTCGACGAGATGCGGGACACCGAGGAGGGCGTGCCATTCGAGCCGCAGGCCACTGGCCCTTCGCCTTTCGAGGAAGCCGTTGCGCGACAGCAGAGCGAGATCTTGGACGAAGCTTTAGGGCGCGTGCCGCCTCTCTTTCGCGAGGTGCTGGTGCTGCGCTTTCAGGAGCAGATGAAATTGGAAGAAATTGCCAAGCTGATACGAATCCCCGTTGCCACCGTGAAGACGAGAATCTACCGCGGCGTGAGCGCGCTGCGACCGCTGCTCAAAGGAGGCGCCCTGTGACGACCCATGATCATGAGTGCGCTCTGGATCTGATTATGCGGCGCGGCCCCGAAGACCTTGCCGCTCCCGATGCGGCGTGGCTGGAGTCGCACTTGGCGACGTGTCCTCAGTGCGCAGAATACGCCAGCGACTTCGAGAACACCGGCCGGCTGCTGCGCTCCGTAGCCGTAACCGCCAGTCCAAGGCTGGTAGCGGCCACGCAGCAACGGATTCGCACCCGTGCCGTGCAGATGCGCGAACAGCAAACGCGAATGGTCCTGATCGCAATTTCGTTCTGCATCGGAGCCATGTCGTCGGCCCTGTCAGCCTGGCTGTGGTGGAAGTTTGGAGGCTGGGTGGTGGAACGGCTCAGCCTGCCAGTATCGATTGTGGCGCCAGGAATCTTTCTGTTCCTGCTTTTACCGGCGGTGGTAATTGCCGCCCTGATGCTCGCGTTTCCTCAACCGATATTCGAGAGCCGCTTCATGGCGGCGTTGGCCAGGGAACGCGAAGGAGATAACCAATGAGCGAGTCCAAATCAACATTTCGTAATGAAGTTGCCATCATTCCCGCGGTCGCCTGGTGGATCGCGCTCTTTGCCTGGGTGCTGATGCAATTCATCCTGCTGGGCATCGTGCCCCATCACACCCACGTGAATGACCTGCCGCCAATGCCGGTATGGTCCCTGCTCTCGACGATTATGGGCGTCATTCTCGGCGTCGTCATCCTGATGATCGGCTACGTCAACGTCGACTCCAAGCGCCGCGGCATGAACTCTCTGCTATGGACGCTGTTGGTGATCTTCGTTCCCAAAGCCCTGGGCTTCATCGCCTACTTCCTGCTGCGCAAGCCGCTGATGATTCCCTGCCCCAAGTGCGGTACGTCAGTGGGAGCGGACTTTCGTTTCTGCCCGAAATGCGGCTACGCGGTTACGCCCATGTGCCCCCATTGCGGCCGCTCGATCCAGCGCGATTTCGCGTGCTGCCCTTATTGCGGGAAGAATGTAGCCGCGGCAGTTCAGAGCTAGGGACATGTCAACACAACATTCAACCGAAATTCTGATACAGCCAGCCGATCGCAGACGCAGGCTGTTCTTTTGGGGAGCTTCGGTTGTGGCGGCGCATTTTGCGGTTGTCCTCTGGCATCTGGTAGTGCTGCTTAGAGCTGACCCGGGATTCCCCATGCTCGGCGGTGTCATGCTGGTCTTGATCAACCTGCTTCCCATTGCTGGGGTGGTTGCCTTTGCGAAGGGCGCTAACAAACTGGCGGCAAGCCTGATCGTTATTCCTTTGGCCGTAGCACTGTTCATCGGCGGTTACACCCATTTCTTGAGTTCAGGCTCGGAAAATGTATTGCGAATGCCGTCCAGCGGATTGACCTTGGAGATGCAGATCAGCGCCGCGCTACTCGCGGTGCTGGAAGCTCTCGGCTGCTGGCTGGGGGTGAAGATGCTCTCCCGCCGTCGCGCTTGACGGCTGCTGCCAAGGCCTCGCTCGGTTAGAATCGCAGTGGGGGTGGCATAAGCATTCATGGCACCGGTTACTTATCTGGAAGCGATTCGGCAAGGCATCTTCGAGGAAATGGAGCGCGATCCCGCCGTCTTCTGCATCGGCGAAGACATCGGCATCTACGGCGGCGCGTTCAAGGTCACAGACGGATTGATCGACCGCTTCGGTCCGGAGCGAGTCGTCGACACTCCCATCTCAGAGATGGCGATCATCAACGCCAGCTTTGGAGCCGGATTGACCGGCCTCCGCCCAGTCGCCGAATTCCAGTTCATGGATTTCATCAGCTGCGCCTTTAACCAGATCAACAATCTTCTGGCTAAAGCTCATTTCCGCTGGGGAGCTCCGGTGCCGGTAGTCGTCCGCGGCCCCTCTGGAGGCGGCGTTCACGGCGGTCCGTTCCACTCCCAAAATCCTGAAACCTACTTCACCCACACTCCGGGTTTGAAAGTGGTGTGCCCCGCCAGCGCCTACGATGCCAAGGGCCTCATCAAGTCGGCGATTCGCGACAATAATCCTGTCCTGTTTTTCGAGCACAAGTTTCTCTATCGCCGGATCAAGGAAGAATTGCCCGCCGGCGACTATACGGTGCCGATCGGCAAAGCTCGCGTTGTGCGCGAGGGCCGGGATGTCAGCGTCATTACCTATGCGGCGATGGTGCTCGTAGCGCTCGAGGCTGCAGAGATCCTCGCCAAGGAAGGCATCGAACTGGAAGTGATCGACCTTCGCACCGTGCTTCCGCTCGACCGCGATGCCATTCGCCAAACCGTGGAGAAAACGAATCGCGTCATCGTCCTGCACGAAGACACCAAGACCGGAGGCATTGCCGGCGAGGTTGCGGCGATCATCAACGAGGAGTGCTTTGACTCGCTGGACGCGCCCATCGCCCGCATCGCCTCAGCCGACACGCCTGTTCCCTTCTCGCCGCCGTTGGAAGAAGCCTTTCTGCCGAAGGTTGCAGACGTGGTCCGCGAAGCCCGCCGCTTACGCCACTATTGAGGCGATGGTTCCGAGGTCAACTAATTACGCCGTGGTTACGATTTGTAAAGCGGCGCGAACGGTAAAGCTGCTCGTAGTAGGATGATGGATTCTCAAGGTATGCAGAACCCTCTTCGAGGAGATCCATGCGCGGATTCATCTTAGGCATCATTCTTACGCTGCTGGTGTTGGGCGGCGGCGCCTACTTCTACACCACCACCGGCCGCTTCGACACGCGTGCTGTCGGCAATACTCCCAGCACCTTTGAACGCCGCACCGCCAACAAGTCCGTCGATGCCTGGGTCGACGATCACGCTCCCAAGCAGGACAATCCCTTCAAGCCCACCATGGAGAACGTCATGGACGGCTCCATGACGTATGACAAGAACTGCGCCTTTTGCCATGGCAGTCTCAAAGAACCGACCTCGCCGATGAAAACGAAGTTTTACCCTCACGTGCCCCAGCTGATGACCTTCACGCCGGACGACCCGGATGGCAATCTCTTCTACGTGATTAAGTACGGGATCCGCTACACCGGCATGCCAGGATGGGATGGCGTTCTGAGCGATGACGACATCTGGAAAACCGTCGTCTTCATCAAGAATTCGGCGCAGATGAAAGACAGCTCGCAGACTCCCCCGCCCACGGACAACAAGAAGTAACCAGGCCGCTCCTTGCGTAGCGCCGGCCTCCGGCCGGCTGTCCTGGCGGCGTCTCGCCGCCAGCAAATGCCTCGTGTCAGGCCACGACTTTAGTCTCCGCGTGAGAACTGACTCTCATTTTCGTCAGTGGAACAGGAATACCAAGAATCCAGCGCCGCAGGCGCGGCCATAACTTAGCCCAGGACGGAGCGCCAGCGGAGTCCTGGGTAACAGTGGGAAATTTTCCCGAGCCGCGTAGCGGCGACGGGGGTTTTCGCGCAGACTTCAGCCGTGCCGACAAGCTCTCTATTTTCTGACCTGAGTCGGCTTCAGCTGATGGCACAGAATCCGGTTGCTGCCCTCACCCGTTCGGCTTAACCACCTTGGTATGTCCAGTCGTCTTGAGTTTGAACACATCGCCGGACATCTTGTGATTGATCTCAATGTTGCTGTACTTGGTCACGCGGTAATCCCCGGATGGCTCATCGAACCTTTGCTGCACGCTTACCCCGCGAGCGGGATCAATCCACAACGTGATCGTCTGAAACAGACTGCGAACGCGCTGTGATTTCGGCGTCAGCACCAGCTTGGCGGTGTTCACCCCTGCCACCTGCTCCATGCCTGCGTAGTTCACGTCGTATGACTTGGACAAATCATGCCCGCGCCCGCCGAAGCCTAACGCCAGGAAACTCTCGAAGTCGGCTTTGTTTTTGCCCGCGTTGTACTCGGTCACCTGATCGATCGAGGGCTGGTAGTAGCTCACCACGCCCTTAGAGAACAACACGTATTTTTTATCCGGCGCAGTAATGTCAGCGGCCATGTCGACGTCGTCGCCCTGACGGCGAAAATACATCGTGCCCTTCTGGTAGTCGTGGTCGTCGACGACCTTCTGATATTGGTCCCAGACAAAATCACACTGCGCGTTGTGAAAGTTGGCCGCCGCCTGGTCCATGGAATTCAGCACCGACTCAAGATTTTGAGCCTGTACCAATGCCGCGCTGCACAGGAACAAGCAGCCCGCGAGGGCGATCATTGCGCTCTTCATATGTTCTTTTGGATGAAAGCGGCGCCGGCCGCGTCGTACCTTTCGGAGATTTCGATCAGGATCGCCGCGATTCAGCGATGTACCCAGACCTTGTACGAGACCACATTATGATTGCTGTCCCGCACCACGTCGTAGTGATCGATCGTGACATAACCCCCAATGGGCTCGACGATGCGCAGCAGCGACTCCCGAATCTCTTCATCGCTGCCCGACTTCACGGCAGAGGCGTCCACCTTATACAAGAAACCGTCGCCGGTCTGCTGCACAATGACCTCCGTCTGATGCGGAGGGCGCTCCTGCGGTTTGTCGCGAAAGTTGACCCAGAAGGGCGTGACGAAAATAAATGCCAGAATGAGCGTAACCATCACGTCGTAATTCACGCTGCCGCGCGGATAGGTCCACCAGAAGTAGCCCCTCAGAGTTTGTCCAAAGTTGCTCATTACTGCATCAAGTCTAGAGAGATGGCGCGCATAGCGCAAGAAACGACGGTCCCGTAGCGCCCGCCTCCTTACCGGCTGCCCGGCAGGCGTCCTCGTAGCGCCGGCCTCCTTACCGGCTGTCCGGCAGGCGTCCTCGCCTGCCACTCGACGGGATGCCAGAGGCCCGCTCCAACAACTGTTTTAAACGCCCGCCGAAACTACGTCCTCAACTCCACGACTGTCGCCCCGCCGCCCCCCTCATTTTGCGGAGGCTCACTTACGTTAGCGACATGCGGATGCTGCTTGAGAAACTGCCGCAAAGCTTTGCGCAGAATTCCCATCCCGCTGCCGTGCACGACACGCAGTCGTACCGCGCCCGCAAGAAATGCGCGATCGACGAATTTCTCAACTGCCTGGGTCGCCTCGTCCACTGTCTGCCCGATGACGTTGATCTCTGTCGGCGCACTGTCGTCCTCGCGCGCGAGCGAGACGTTGATGCCGCGCGAGCGAGCCGCTGCCACGGGATTGTCATTGGCGTGAGCGATGACGCTGGCAATGTCGTCGCGCGCCACCTTCATCTTCATCGGCCCGACTGCCACTTCGAAGCTATCGTCGTCGAAATATCGCACCACCTTGCCATCACGGCCGAGCGACTTCACTCGAACCGTATCGCCCACGGAGACGTGCTTGACAACGTGCTGCTGAGCGGCGGGATCGCCGCTGTCGGCGCCGGTAGTGTGCGCCACCACGGTCGAGTCAAACTGTTCGCGAAATTCGCGGCGCATCTTGGCAATGCGGCGCTCCGCGTCTTTCGACAGCTTGAGCGCCTGCGTCCGGTCCTGCACCGCATTGACCGTTTCCCGCGCCCGGTATTCGAAGTCGCGCAGGACGCTTTCGAGCTTCTTCTCCAGTTCCCGCAGTTTCTCCTTCTGCTCTTTGCGGCCTTCGCGGTCGAGGTGTTCCTGCTGCTTCGTCAGCTCTAATTCACGCGCCTTCAGGTGAGCACGCTCGGCATCGAGTTCGCGCAACTCTCGATGCAGCCGGTCCAGAAACCGCGCGACATCCTGCGCCTGCGATGTCATCCGCTGGCGAGCTTCTCCCACAATGTGGGAGTTCAGTCCCAGCTTCTGCGCAATGTTGATTCCTGCCGAGGCTCCCGGAACTCCAATGCGAAGCTCATAGGTCGGAGCCAAGGTCTCCTCGTCGAAACCGACTGCCGAGTTCAGAACTCCCGGCGTATTCGCGGCGTACACCTTCAGTGCGGTGTGGTGCGTCGAGATAATGCTCAAACAGTTTGCGCGGCGAAAGTGGTCGGCAATCGCCACGGCGAGAGCCGCGCCTTCTTCCGGGTCAGTGGCCGAGCCCAGCTCGTCCAACAGAACTAGCGAACGCGCCGTGGCATGGTGCGAAGTGAAATCGATGTTGGTAACGTGCGCGGAAAACGTGGATAGGTTCTGCTCAATCGACTGGTAATCGCCGATGTCGGCGAACACCGCATCAAACAGCGGCAACTCCGCGCGATCTGCAGGAACCGGAATTCCCGACTGCGCCATCAGCGCGAGCAATCCGACCGTCTTCAGCGCCACGGTCTTTCCGCCAGTGTTTGGGCCGCTGATGATGAGCTGCCGGTGCTCGTCGTCAAGTTCGATTGTCAACGGAATTACCGCTACACCGCGAAGCTTCAGCGTCCGTTGCAGCAGCGGATGACGCGCGTTTCGTAAGACCAGCGCGTCACATGATTCAGTGCTCTGCGAACCGTTAACGCGTGACGGCGTGATGTCGGACACGCCCGTTTGTGAGGGGCCGTTCGACTCGTTCCCCAAGCCATCGCCCAGCAGCTTCACGGCAACACAGTCGTATTCTTCGGCGAAGCGCGCCTTGGCGAATTGCAATTCCAGCTCCGCTAGCACTTCAACCGCCTGCAGCAACTCGTCGGCGCGCTCGCCCAGCCGCGCCGTCATGTCGAGCAGGATGCGATGAACCTCCGCCTGCTCCTCATCCAGCAGCCGAACCAGGTCGTTGTTCTGTTCGATCGTCTCCAGCGGCTCAATGAATACGGTTTGGCCGCTGGACGAGGCGCCGTGTGCGACTCCCTGCACGCGACGGCGCTGCTCCATCTTGACAGGAATCACGAAGCGCTCGCCACGGATGGTGACTAGCTCTTCCTGAACCGCACCACCCTCGGAAAGCCGCCGCAGATAAGCCCGTAGCGACTCTTGTATGCTGCGTTTCTGCTTCTCGATTTCTCGGCGAATGCGTGCCAGCTCGGGCGAAGCCCGGTCATCGAGAGTTCCATCCGGCAAAATCTTGTTACGGAAATGTCTTAGCAGCAGCGTGAAGTCCGCGATGTTTTGCGAAAGCTCGTTTACCGTTTGCCAGTTCTCGGCGAGGTTGGCCGCCGGATGCAGTGCGATCTCACGCCATTCGGCGGCGCGGTCGGCTACCAGCAGCAAATCGCGAATCTCGGTGATCTCGAGCGCCGCGCCGCGGATCCGGGACTTATCGATCAGCGTTGTCGGATCCAGCAAGCCGTGGAAATCGAAACGCCCACCGGTGCGAAGATATCCACGCAGCTCCGCGGTGAGCTGCTGTTGGCGCTCGACCCATAAGCGATCACACGAGGCCGTGAGTTGCATCACGCGCGTATGGCCGAGCGGCGAGGCCGTGTAAGCTGCCAGCAACTGCCGAAGCTGATCGAATTCGAGCACGCGCTCGCTGGAATGTTGGATGGGGCCGGTACTGGTCATCGAGATCTGGCTCTATGGTACAAGAGGCCGGTTGGTGCGGACCTAACCGCTGCGCCTGGCAGCGACGCTCACGGCCCTTCTTCACGAATTATTCACGTTTCACAGGCTAGCGCGGACTACCATTGCAACCACTTTGCCGGATACACTGTTTCGACAGCTCCAGCGTAAGATTCGGAGCCGTCGCCGACGATCTGCAGATGCAACGTTGATCGCCTTCATCCCTATCACAGCTGCGAGAGAGAGGAGTTCATGCTACCGCGTTCAGATGCCTTCGTTTTTTTCGGCGCCACGGGCGACCTGGCCCACAAGAAAATCTTTCCGGCACTGCAGAGTATGGTGCAGCATGGCACGCTCGACGTGCC
Organism: uncultured Acidobacteriaceae bacterium; assembly: GCA_963805985.1. Classification (GTDB taxonomy): domain Bacteria; phylum Acidobacteriota; class Terriglobia; order Terriglobales; family Acidobacteriaceae; genus Bog-257. Next base: position 156,557 of record CAWDWG010000002.1, read on the forward strand.
AGTGATTGGCGTGGCCAAGTCCGGCTGGACGCTGGAACAGTTGCGCGAACGCGCACGCGACAGCATTACCAAGTACGGCGGCGGCGTCGATGAAGACGCTTTCCAGAAACTCTGCGAGTTACTCAGCTACCTCGACGGCGATTACAAGGACGACAAGACTTACGAGACTCTGCGCGCCAAGCTGGGCAACGCACAGTGTCCCACGCACTATTTAGCGATTCCGCCCAGCACGTTCCCCGTAGTCGTGCGCGGCCTGCAGAAATCCGGTTGCGCGAACAGTGCGCGGGTGATCCTGGAGAAGCCGTTCGGGCGCGACCTGGTCACAGCACGCAAGCTGAATGACACGCTGCACCAGGCTTTTCCCGAGGAGAGTATTTTTCGTATCGATCACTACCTGGGCAAGGAGGCGGTCGAGAATCTGCTCATCTTCCGCTTTGCCAACAGCTTTCTGGAGCCCATCTGGAACCGCAACTACGTGCACAGCGTGCAGATCACGATGGCGGAATCGTTCGGGGTCGAGGGCCGCGGCAAGTTCTACGAGGAGGCCGGCGCGATCCGCGATGTTATCCAGAACCACATGCTGCAGGTGGTCGCATTCCTCGCGATGGAGCCGCCCACCAGAATGTATGTCGACTCGGTGCGCGATGAGCAGGTGAAAATCTTCCGCACGATTCCGCCGCTAAGCCCGGTCAATATCGCGCGCGGGCAGTTCCGTGGCTATCGCGAGGAGCCCGGGGTTTCGCCGCACTCGGATGTCGAGACCTTTGCAGCTGTGCGATTGGAGATCGATTCCTGGCGGTGGGCGGGTGTGCCGTTCCTGATCCGCGCGGGCAAGCGGCTCCCCGTCACCGCGACCGAGGTCTATGTGAAGCTGCGCAAGCCTCCCTTGAGCAAGATCGGCGGCGACGGACGAAACTACTTCCGCTTCCGCCTCGGCCCCGACATCGAACTCAGCCTCGGCGGCCGCGTGAAGCGTCCCGGACCGCTCATGGTGCCGATGCCGGTCGAACTGTCGGCCGTGAAGTACACCAGCAATGACGAGATGGACGCCTATCAGCGTTTGCTCACGGACGCCATGAAGGGCGACCAGCTGCTTTTCGTACGACAGGACGCCGTCGAAGCCGCGTGGGCGATTGTCGATCCGATTCTCGGCGATTGCTGCCCAACCGAGTCGTATGAGCCGGGAACGTGGGGCCCGGCGGATTCGCGCGAACTGGCTGCGGACATCGGCGGCTGGCACGATCCGGTGGTCTGAGGAACTCATTGTCAACTCGAGATTCGTAATGATCGGCGCGGATCACGAGATCCGCGCCACAGACGCTCTAGACATCGGCGCTACCCTGCTACCGAACCATGATCGCGGGCTGGTAGGCCTTCCCGGCTTCGGCGTCGTACGTCATCTTGGCGATGTGAACGTCGAAGTCGGTCTTCGGGATCAATGCCGTGATCGAGAAAACTTTGTAGTTGTCGCCGGTGATTTCCGCGCGGCGATAAATACCCGCTTCCGTCTCGACAACCTCGCGGCTCCCCGACATGCGGCTCAGGAACTCCTGCGCTGACTTCTGATCGACTTGTCCCTTCTGGCCGCTGGACGTCAGCGACTCGGCTGCATACGAACGCACGAGCTTCTGCCAATACCGCATCAGCAGATCGTTGCTGGCGAACAGATCAACCCAAACCAGCTTGCCGTTGATAGCGACAACCACACCTTTCGCTCCGTCCCTCTTCAGCTGCTCCCGGATGCTCTCGTAGTTTCCGACAGCGTTGTCGATCGTAGCCTGCACCTTCGGCGCAGCCATGGTGGCGGCGTAGGAGGTCGCGCCGCCAATCACACCACCTACCACATGTGTCAGGTCGCTTCCCCCGTTAGGAGGATTGGCAAGCACGTTCTGATCGAAGTTCGTTGACAAGTCACCGTTGTACGTTTGCACCAGCGGAGCAGCCGAGGTGATCTCGACGGTCTGCGAACTGCTTCCGACCGGCAGCTTCACATCGGCCACAGTTGCCTGGCCGCCGTTAACGTCGGCCCTCGTCTCGGCCTTGCTGAAGCCGCTCGCAGTTGCACTCAAGGTATAGGAACCGGGCGGCAACAGGGAGAAGCGAAACGAGCCGCTGTTATTCGTGGTGGTGTTGCGCGTCTGCCCAGTGCCATTGTTTTTCACTGTGATCAAGGCGTTGGGCACGACCGCGCCGCTTGGGTCGGTGATTGTACCGATAAAGTCGCCGGTTACCAGCGATTGCGAGCTCGCGACTACCGCCTTTCTCGCCTCTGCTACCTGGTTCCACACCTGATGCTGATCCTTCGCCGCCATCGCCGGCACGCGGACGCTCGGCTGCGCCATCTGCGACTTCATGCTGTTGAACTGCATGCTTGGGCCCACCCAGCGGCCGGGCTCGACACAAAACACCGAGAGATCGATGGGGTCGGAATTCGGAAGGACCAGACGGTCGGCTCCGATCACGCGATCCTGGTGACCTCCGGTAACGATCTCGCCAGCCAGCAACAGCAGCGGCCGATCCGAATTGTTGATGAGAACCAACTGGTCGACCGCCGAGCCGGAGCCGCGATTCACCGGCTGCCCGCGCCGCAGCAGCCCGTGCACGGAACCCTGCTCGGTGACGATGACTGTTCCGGCGCGCACACCTTCGTCGAGCGTGAGCAGTCGCGAAGTGTCGTACTCGATTCCGCCAACGATGGGAAAGATGGTCAGGTTGCCATGCGTGATCGGCGCCAGAACGTGGAGCGACTCGTGCGCAGGACCGCTCGATACGCCCGCAATTGCCGTGGACAGCAGGAACACCAGTGACACCAAACCTTTGTGGTTCATGGTTGACCTCCGGAGGCGCTCTTGCGTCTCAATCACAGGAACGCAGCGCAATGTCTTTCTTGCACGCGAATTGATACGATTCGTCCGTATGGCCTCTGCCCCCAGCTCGCAAGCCGCAGCCGCCGTGCAGGCCTTCGCCGCCGCGCACTATGCGGAGAGCGGAGCGGCCCGGTTTGGCATCGACGTGGCGGGGCTGGTGACGCTGCTGGCTGACGTGCTCGCACAGCGCGGCAACCATGACGATGCCGAAGCTGCGCTGCAAACGTTGCGACTGGAAGAGATGGTGCTGGCTCGTGCCTGTGTCGGCGGGAACGAAAGTGCGTGGGAGATATTCCTGACCCGCTATCGCAGCGCGATGTATGACGCGGCTTACAAGATCGCGCGCGACGAGACATCAGCGCGGTCGCTCGCCGACTCTCTTTACGCCGAGCTGTACGGGCTGTCGAAAGACGGCGTGGTACGTGCGTCGAAGCTGCGGTATTACCTGGGACGAGGATCGCTGGCTGGCTGGCTGCGCACGGTCGTCGCGCAGGAGTATGTCAATCAGTATCGGAAGACGAAGCGCGAGACGAGCTTGGAAGCTGCGGTCGAAGACGGTCATCAGTTTGCCGCCGACAATTCCGAAACTCCGCTCCTCGACGGTCGAGTCGAATCAGCCACAGCGGCGGAGCTGGCAGCGGTGGAACCGGAAGAACGGTTCCTGCTGGCGGCATATTTTCTTGATCACCGGACGCTGCTGGAGATCAGCAAAGTCCTCGGGGTGCACGAATCCACCGTGAGCCGCAAGCTGGAGCGCGCGACCGTAAGCCTTCGCAAACGCATTCGCAAGCGGCTGATCGAAGCGGGCATGTCATCGCGCCAGGCCGAGGAAGCGATGCAGGATGTCGACGTGCGCGATTTACAGGTCAAAGTGCGGGAAAGTTTAGGGCAAGATCGCGGGGGATTGCCGTTCTATAAAGAGGAAGGATGAAGCAGGGCATACCAAAATCGATGCAGGACCTCCTCGCGCGGCAGACTGCGGCAGACGAGCATCCCTCTGCCGATTTGCTGAACGGCTACATGGAGCAGTCATTGACTGCGAGTGAGAGGACGCAGGTGACGAAGCATCTCGCAGCGTGCGGTGAATGCCGCGAGATCGTCTTCCTGGCCAGCGGCGTCCAGGAAGAGGAAGCGGTCCCGGCTGTTGCGGCAGCGATGCCGGCTCAAGAGCGACAAGTCGTCGCACCCGGCGGCCGGCGGAAGTCAAGTTGGGTTTGGTGGAAGTGGGCGGTGCCGGCAGTTGCTGTAATCGCGGTTGCCGGCGGCGTGCTTATCGATCTGAATCGAGCTCCGGAGCGCGCCCATCCCAGGAGCGATACACTCGCACTGAACTACCCCGCGCCATCCACAGCGACGACCAATCGAGAGAACGCGCTAAGCCCCGAACCGCCCGCTCGGCCTGCAGACAAAGCAAGCCATGCGGCGCCAGCTGAATCTAAGAAGCACGTAGCCGCCGAGGCACGGCGGAACGAGAACGCGGAAGCGGCCCGGCGAGTTGAACAGCAACAGGCACGGCAAGGGTCTATGGAAGTGGCCCAACTGTCCCCATCCCCGGAGAAGCCGAGGCCCACCGCAACAGCAGGAGCTGTTGCAGGCGTGCCAGCCGCACCCCGCGCAAATCCGGCACTATCGCTGGTTTCAGGCGACCTCACCGGTACGGTTACAGATCCAAGTGGCGCGGTCGTGCCCAACGCCGCGGTCGCCTTGAAGAACAACGGCACTGGGCAGACACGCACGACGACCGCGAATAACAGCGGCGCGTATCGCTTCTCGCTGTTGCAGCCCGGCTCCTATACCGTAAGCGCAACCGCCAGCGGCTTTAGCAAAGCTGAAACAACGGCCATGGTTAACGTCGGCCAGGCGACCGTGGGCGACGTGAAGCTGCCTGTCGGAAGCAGCTCGCAGACGGTGGCAGTGACATCGGCTGCTCCTCTAGTTCAGGCCGAGAACGGTGATTTGTCGACAAACTTCGATCAGAACGTCGTCGCCAACGCGCCCAATGGGGGCAACGATTTAAGTTACAACGCAAAGACTGCGCCTGCAGTTCAGTCCGGCGGCAAGGATCAATCAGCGCCTGCGGCATCGTTGAAATCTGGCTTGATGGGCTCCGGCCAACCGGCCGCAGTGAATAAACTCGCCAAAGCGGAATTGCCGCGTGCGCATTGGCGCATCAGCGCCGATGGCCACCTGGAACGCGCTTTGCCGGGAGGCGCCTGGACGCGGGTTCTTGCCGATCAGCCGATCGCCTTCCGGGTTGTAGCTACCATCGGGCCGAACGTGTGGGCCGGCGGCAACGGCGGCGCGCTGTTCCACTCTGCCGACCAGGGCGACAGCTGGAATAAGATCGTCCTGAACATGAAGAGGCAAGCGGAGCGAAGCGCCATCGTCTCCATTCATTTCGACAACGCCGTGCAGGGCAGCGTCACGACCGATTCCGGCGCAACCTGGACCACTTCGGACGGCGGACAGACCTGGATTAAGCGATAACCGGGCCGTGAACCCCAAAACAGGCGCGATTTTCGCAAGATTGTCGCCCCTCGGCTAGCCTATTTTCTCCCGGGCATTTATCCGGTATGCTCTGCTATCCAGAATTAATCGAAAATTGATTCGCAGCTGGAGCAAGGAGATCGCATGAGCGACGCCACCTCGTCCAAGAAGAAAAAGAAGAAATCGGCCGCCCCGGCAGCCGAGACTGCAGTGTCTAGCGGGCAGGGCCCCCGAACTCTCGCGGTCGATATCGGCGGGACCGGCATCAAGACGATGCTGCTCGACGAGGCAGGCAAGCCGCTGACCGACCGCCTGCGCGCAAAGACTCCCGACCCCGCAACTCCGAAAGCTGTGATCGCGATCATCGCCGATTTTGCCAAGCAGTTAGGCGAGTTCGATCGTGTGTCGGTCGGCTTTCCCGGCGTCATCAAGAAAGGCGTGGTCTATACCGCCGCCAACCTCGATAAGAAGTGGATCGAGTTCCCATTCGGCGATGAGCTTTCAAAGGAACTGGACAAGCCGGTGCGCGTGGCCAACGACGCAGTCGTGCAGGGACTGGGCGGCATCAGCGGGATCGGCGTTGAACTGGTGATTACCCTTGGCACTGGTATGGGAGCCGGTTTGTACATTGACGGCGTACCGATACCGTCACTGGAGATGGGCCATCATCCGTTTCGCGATGACAAGACCTATGAGGATTATCTTGGCCGGCGGGCGCTCGTCAAAGAAGGCCGCAAGAAATGGAACAGGCGGCTAAAGGAAGCCATCGATCAGCTCTATGATGTCTTCTACTATGACCGGCTTTACATCGGTGGCGGAAATGCGGCGAAGATCACCCTTAAGCTGCCCCAGAACGCCAAAACCATTTCCAACCAGGACGGGATACTGGGCGGAATCAAGCTGTGGGAGCGGGATCTGGACGAGCTAAGGTCATAGCGCGCGCAGCGATCTCGGGGGGAGCACGCCTTCAGTCGCGCAATTGATTCGTCTTCAAAGATCCCGGCTTTAGCCGCTCGGGTGAAATAAGATTTACCTCACGCGCTAAAGCGCGATCCGAATTGCTTTGCGATATGCACGCCTGAAGGCGTGCCCCACCCATCAGCCTAGCGAATGAATTCTCACTGACCCTTACCTAATATCCTGGTCGTGTCCTAAAGGTGCGTTGCTGAGTTATTGCGGGAGCAAGTCGCCGATCACATTTGGAGCTTGCGAGAATTGCTGTCCTGATGCCCCACAGCGTGTCAAAATGCGAAGAGTGCCGAGGCAAAAAAGAATGTCAACAATGCTTCGGTAGCGGGGTCAACGTCCATCTAAACCAAGACGAACCCAAGTGCAAGAACTGCTCTGGCACCGGCAAGTGTCCGACGTGCGAGGGGGCAGGTCTTCCGATTTATCGCTGGGGCACTCGCCGCCTGACATAATCCATCAACGCACCTTTAGGACGCTACCAATATCCTCGCGATTTCGATTCTACTTACTCGCTGTGTGATAATCGCTAGTTTCGACCTATCTGCGTGACGACCGCCAGCCGGGGGCGTCCGCTTACCCGGAGGAATGTTTGGATTTCCAGCTCTCGGATGAACAACTGCAACTGAAGAAGATGGTGCGCGATTTCGCGGAGCGCGAGATTGCCCCCAACGTCATGAAGTGGGACGAGCCCGGCACATTTCCGATGGAAATCTACAAGGAGCTCGGCAAACTTGGTGTGATGGGCACCATCTTCCCCACCGAATACGGCGGCGCAGGCATGGGGTATGTCGAGTACGTCACCGCGGTCGAGGAGCTATCGCGCGTCGACGGATCGATCGGCATCACGGTGGCCGCGCACACGTCGCTGTGCTCGAACCACATCTTCATCGCGGGCAACGAACAGCAGAAGCGAAAATACATTCCTAAGCTGGCGACAGGCGAGTTTCTGGGAGCCTGGGGATTGACCGAGCCGGGATCGGGTTCGGACGCCGGCGGTGCGCGTTGCAGCGCCGTTCGCAAAGGTAGCAACTGGGTGCTCAACGGTAACAAGACCTTCATCACCAACGGCCACTATGCGGACGTCGCCGTCGTGATTGCGGTCACTGACAAGACCGCGAACACGCACGGATTATCAGCTTTCGTGGTCGACAAAGGTACGCCGGGATTTCGCGCGGGCAAGAAAGAGAACAAGCTGGGATTGCGCGCCAGCGATACCTCGGAGCTGATCTTCGAGGACTGCGCCATCCCCGCCGAGAACCTGCTGGGCCACGAAGGCGAAGGCTTCATCGACGCGATGAAAGTGCTTGACGGCGGACGCATCTCGATCGCCGCGCTCGGGCTTGGCATGGCGCAGGGCGCTTACGAATGCGCATTGAAGTACTCAAAGGAGCGCAAGCAGTTCGGCAAGGCGATCAGCGAATTCCAGGCCATTGGATTCAAGCTGGCCGATCTGGCAACCGAGATTGATGCCGCGCGCCTGCTGACGATGCGCGCCGCGAGCATGAAAGATGCCGGCATGAAGACCACACTGGAGTCGTCGATGGCCAAGCTTTACACCAGCGAAGTGGCCGTGCGCGCCGCCAATGAAGCGGTGCAGATTCACGGCGGCTACGGCTTCATCAAGGACTATCCCGCGGAGAAGTTCTATCGCGACGTCAAGCTGTGCACCATCGGCGAAGGGACGAGCGAGATCCAGCGACTGGTCATCGCGAGGCAGTTGCTCAAGGATTGACAGGTAATGCCGGCCTTCAGGCCCGCGATTCGCGGATTCGTCCCATCTCTCCGCTTTAGCCGGCCGGAGACAGAGCTCGGTGGCTGAAGCCGCATGGGATCATAAGACAATGCCTTTGTACGCTGGGCTAAAGCGCCGCACTACCGAGCGCCCCAGATCGTCAATTATCTATTGTGACCTCCAATAACCACATCGAAGATTTCGTCCGGCGAATTCGCGGGGGAGAGATTCGCGCGTTGTCGAGAGCGATCTCTACGATCGAGGATCATCGGCCGGAATCGGCGGAACTGCTGAAGGCACTATTCCCGCACAGCGGAAATGCGCTGCTGCTCGGAATGACCGGCTCTCCGGGAGCCGGCAAGAGCACGCTGGTAGACCAGGTCGCGCGGGTTTATCGCAAGCAGGGTAAGACCATCGGCATCGTTGCAGTCGATCCGACCAGTCCCTTCAGCGGCGGCGCGATTCTGGGCGACCGCATTCGCATGCAGTCGCATCATGCCGATGAGGGCATTTACATTCGCAGCATGGCGACGCGTGGCTCGCTCGGCGGCCTGGCAAGCACCACCGCCGACGTTGCGACGGTGATGGATGCCAGCGGGCGCGATATCGTGATAATCGAAACCGTTGGCGTCGGCCAGGACGAGGTCGACATCGTGCGGCTGGCTGATGTGACCATCGTCGTGCTGGTCCCGGGAATGGGCGATGACGTGCAGACCATCAAGGCCGGCATCATGGAGATCGCCGACATCTTCGTGATCAACAAGGCCGACCGCGAAGGCGCCGAGCGTGTGGAGCGCGAAATCCGCGCCATGCAAACCTTGGCTATCCGCAAGGACCACTGGACGCCGCCGATCGTCAAGACCGTCGCCAGCAACGGCAGCGGCATCGACGAACTCGTGAACACCATCGAAAGCTATCAAGCATATCTGCAGCAGGACGGCCGGGCGCAAGCGCGGCGAATCGAAAACTGGCGGGGACGGATCGCGGAGATGCTGCGCGATGCGCTCTTCCAGCGGGTACTTTCCTATTACTTAAGCGAGGGCGAGTCCGCGCGCTATGCGACGGAAGTTGCCGAGCATAAACGCGACCCGTACTCTTTAGTCGAGAAAATTGTCGATAAATTGGGGACGCCATCATGAGCCAGATCGATCATCTTGGAATCGCAGTGAAGTCGTTGAGCGAGGCGAAGAAGTTCTACGAAAAGCTGGGGCTGAAGCCGATGCCGGAGGAAACGGTGGAATCCGAGAAGGTGCGGCTGTCGATGGTTCCGGTGGGCGAGAGCCGGATTGAGTTGCTGGAGCCGACATCGGAGGACTCAACCATCGCGAAGTTTATTGCCAAGCGCGGCGAGGGCTTGCACCACGTAGCGTTGCATGTCGACGATCTGTCGGGAACCGTCGAACGGCTGAAAGCCAGCGGCACGCGACTGATCTCCGATGAGATCAAAGTCGGGGCGGGCGGACATCTCTATGTCTTCGTGCATCCCTCCAGCTCCGGCGGCGTGCTGCTGGAACTTGTGGAAGACGCGCCCGAAGGCGTGTAGGCCAGGGTGAGAAGTTTGTGCGCGGACGACGCCTGAAGACACGTAGGCGAGAAGTATGTGCGCGTTTCACAGCGCACCGCACCAATCCATGGTTGTCATCACGAGGAGGCCTTCAGGCCGACGAGGGATCTGCTGTCCGCGCGAGGAAAGCAGATGCCTCGCCCCAACATCGGGCGCTCGTGATGACAATTAATATGATTCCTTAATGCTGATTCTCTCCATCGACACCTCCGGCCGGCGCGGTAGCGTCGCGCTATGCCGCGGCGATGCCGACGCCTTCGAGGTCATTCAGCTCGTACCTCTCGAGGGCGGCACCTATTCCGCGCGATTGATGCCGACGATCGCCGCACTATTCGAGCAAAATCATTTCGATAAGAAAGATGTCGACGGCTTTGCCGTCGTCTCCGGGCCAGGATCGTTTACCGGATTGCGGGTGGGACTGGCGACGGTGAAGGGTCTGTGCGAAGTGCTGCAGAAGCCGCTGGCGACGGTGTCGATGCTGGAAGCCGTGGTGATCGCGCGTGGCTCAGTTGGGCACAACGCAACAGCGGTTCTGGATGCGGGACGCGGCGAGGTTTATGTTGGCGAATACGAGGTTGCGGCAGGAGCTGGCAAGCCGGTGCGAGAGTACATCGCCAAGCTGGCGGACTTTGCGGCGGAGACGAAGAGTAGTGCCGGTGAGTTCCTGACACCCGATCCTTCCATCGCTGATTCTTTGCGAGCCGCGAATGTTAAGGTGCGTGCGGTTAATCCCCTGCAAGCCGACGATATTGGGCGCATCGGCCTTCGCAAGCTGCTGGCCGGCGATGTCGCCGATATCGCCACCATTGATGTGAACTACATCCGCCGGTCCGATGCGGAGATCTTCTCCGCTCCGAAGCATTAGCCCCGTGGTCATTCGCAACGCCACTCCCGACGACCTCCCTTTCATTCGCACACTGGAGCAGAAGACAGAAACTGCTGCGCACTGGAGCTCGCGCGAATATGATGCTTTGTTTTCTCCGGACGCGCCGCGCCGCGTCGTCCTGATCGCCGCCGACGAAGCCGACTCTTCGCGTCCTTGCGGCTTTGTCATCGCGCGCTGCGGAGTCGACGAATGGGAGATCGAAAACGTCGTGGTGACCGAGGAACAGCGGCGGCGTGGTCTTGGACGCGCTCTGGTCGGCCAGTTGTTACACGCCGCGCGGGAGTCCGGCATCACCTCCGTGCTATTGGAAGTGCGACCATCGAATACCGCCGCGCGCCGACTCTATGAAAAGTTGGGATTTAGCGAGGCTGGCAGGCGGCGGGATTATTATCGGGATCCCGCGGAGGATGCCTTGATCCTGAAAATTTCTATTTCATTTCCGTGACAAAACCGCTTGAAGCGGCCTACTCCGTGTGCTAGCGTTTGGATCATACGTTTTGATCGTCATTTCTCCGGAGGTTTACTGAATGGCAACTCAGGTACGCGACCAGCTTCTGGCGAGCAATGAGGAGTTCCGGCGTTTGGCCGACGAACATTCCCAATATGCTCAGCGCCTCAATTCCCTGACTGAGAAGAAGTATCTCTCGGAAGAAGAAAAGCTGGAAGAAGTGCGACTGAAGAAGCTGAAGCTCCACCTGAAGGACCAGATGGAAAGCCTGGAACAGAAATTCCGGACTGGACACGCGGTCGTTTAGTCGCCATTAATCGCTGTAACATGGCGGAAAAGACACCGGTCTTCGCCGCCGAGCGCTAAGTGTATGTTCCCGCCCGCCCGCTTCTCGTAACTCCTGTCTGTTTGCGATATGCTCTACTACACCTTCTCTTCTCTTCGTAGGAGCCCTTGTTGCGACCTGCTTCCCGGCTTCGGCATTGCCTGACCTTGATCTTGGCCTGCGCCTTGCTGACCTCTGCGTCGCTGCTCGCTCAAACGGCGGGCAAAGCTCCAACAGGCTTGTGGGATGGAACAATCCAAGGCAAAGCCGGCGAGGTGAATTTCGGTGTCGATCTCCAGGCCAAGGCCGATGGCACGTTACAGGCGACGCTGGTCAACGCGACCGATCGGCAGCCGTTCAGCAGCGCCGCATGGAAAGACAGCGCGTTGACGCTGCGCATGGATTACTACGACGGCGTGCTGACGGCGCATATGGTCTCGCCGCAGCGCATGGAAGGCGAATACTCGCGGCAGACCAGTAAGGGCGTTGTGCGCATTCCGCTGGTGCTCGTACCGCATCAGGAGATCGCGCCGGGAAAGCCGTGGACGGGGTTGAGCCTCTGGGGTGACTGGCTATTTCATTGGGCTGACGGCGAAGGCGCCGAGAAAACCACGCTGGCGAAGTTCGATCAGGAAAAGACTGCGCTGGCGAATGGACAAGTTACGGTCACTGGCGTGATTGAACCCGTCAGCGGCGACAGCGGTTTACTTCATGGAACCGTTTTCAAAGGTCCCGATGGCCAGACTCGCTTTCATCTGAGCCGCTTTGATGGCATTCACGTGATGGCGCTCGACGGCGTATTTGAGTCGGCGAGCTCGCTCAAAGGGCAGGAGGGTGGCATCAGGTCCGTCTCGTCGTTCACAGCGGAATGCGGTAAACACGTCGCCAGCGCTGCCGATCCCAACGTTCTGAGCGAGACCCTCACGGCGGTAAAAGATCCGAACGAGCCATTTCGCTTCAGCGGCGTCGACGCTGCCGGCAAGACCGTGAATCAGGACAGCCCGGAGTTCAAAGGCAAGCCGCTGATCATCGACATCTTCGGAACCTGGTGTCCCAACTGTCACGACGAAGCGCCGGTGCTGGAGAATCTCTATCGCAAGTATCACGATCAGGGGCTTGAGATCGTGGGATTGGCATACGAGTACGTTGACGACCCGCAGCGCGATTTTAAGCAAATTGCCATCTATCGCGAGAAATTCGGGATCACGTTTCCGCTGCTGCTGGCCGGCACAACCGACGAGGGCCAGATCGCAAAGACGCTGCCGCAGTTGGTGAACTTCGGCGCCTTCCCAACTTCGATTTATATCGACCGATCGGGCAAAGTACGCGCTATTCTCGCGGGCTTTACCGGCCCCTCCACAGGCGAGAAGTATCAGCAGGTCCAGCAGCGGATGGACGAGCTGACGCGTGAGATCGTCGCGCCCCAGAATTAGGGCAGCCGACCGGCACGCTCTATAATCAAACTATCTATCCCATGGTTCGTGACGGCATTTATTACGGATTGGCGTTGGTGATCGTGGCTGCCCTGGTGGCATGGCTCACGGTGCCCGGATTGGCTGCCATTCCGTTGCTGCTGGCGGCGTTCTTTCTCTGGTTTTTTCGCGATCCGGAGCGCAGAATTCCGGCTATTCAAGGAGCGATCGTGTCCCCGGCGGATGGTAAGGTGACGTCGATTGCTGAGATTCAGGAGGACGGCGAGCGGCGAACTCGGATCAGTATTTTTCTCAGCGTCTTCGATGTTCACGTGAATCGGTCGCCGGTCAGCGGTGTAATCGAGGAAGTGCACTATCAGAAAGGCAAGTTTGGCAATGCCATGGGCGCTGCGTCGGCCGAAGAGAACGAACAGAACATCGTTACCGTGCGGGCAGACGCGGGAAGAGTCATATTCAAACAGATTGCCGGACTTTTGGCGCGACGCATAGTTTTCACCAAGAAAGCGGGCGACGCGGTTGAGCGCGGCGAGCGGGTGGGCCTGATCAAGTTTGGCTCCCGCACCGATGTCATCTTCCCTTCCACCGCCGAGATGAAAGTTCGCGTAGGGGATCGCGTGAAAGGCGGCTCCAGCGTGCTGGCGGTTGCGCAACCGGTTCCGGTCACGCCCAGGGTTCGCGATGTCGCGGAGGTACGATGAACGAATATCCGCAGCGGCACGACGATAATCCCGCGCCTCCACGGCACGTGCGCAAGGGTCTATATCTGTTGCCCTCGATGTTCACGGCCGGCAACATGGCCGCCGGCTACTATGCGATTTCCCAGACCATGCAGGGGGCGGTGAATGATCCCTGGCACTTCGATCAGGCGGCGAAAGCGATCGGTGTGGCCATTGTTTTGGACTTCTTCGATGGCGGCATCGCCCGCTTGACCAACACAGCCAGCGCCTTCGGGCGAGAACTAGATTCGCTGGCCGACGTAATCGCCTTTGGCATCGCGCCCGCGGTTCTGGCGCTGGTCTGGGGTTTTCGAATGTTGCCGCAGGACATGGACCACGATCTGCGCGCGCGCGCGCTGCAACTAGGTGCTATCGCGACGTTCGTCTTCCTGCTGGCGGGCGCGGCGCGTCTGGCGCGCTTCAACATTCAAACCAACCCGCAGCCCTCAAACCCCGGGCGGCCCGGGCGAAAGTACTTTGTCGGCATGCCTATCCCGGCGGGAGCCGGGTCAGTGGCCGCAGTGGTACATCTAGTACGCGGAAATCCGCTCCAGATTTGGTGGCTCTCCATCGGCTGGGGCGTCTTCGTCTTCGCTATCTCCTTTCTGATGGTGAGCACGTGGCGCTTCTTCAGTCTGAAGGGTATCAACCTTCGCCAGCCGCAGAATTTTCGCTGGATCATTGTCATGGGCGCGGCCATTCTGTTGATCATATTCTCTTCACAATATGTCTTGTTCGCGCTGGCGCTCATCTATATTCTTTCCGGCGTGATCGCGCGCCTCTCCTTCGTATTCCGGCGGCCGACTTTGCCGCCGCCACCGCCTCAGGACGAGGCCTCTCACGCCTGATGAAAAACGACACCAATATTCCCTCCACAGTTCGCAGCGAAGGAGGCCACTGGGGCGGCCTGTTCCGCGTCGCCATTGTGGGCGCCGCCACCCTCAAAGGCCGGGAGCTGAAGGAAGTTCTCAGCGACCGCAATTTCCCCTCGCAGGATGTGCGCCTGCTGGACGACGACGAGTCGCTGGGCCAGCTCGAGGCCGTGGGCGACGAGCCCACGTTCATTCAGAGCGTGCTTCCCGAGCACCTGGATAACATCGACTTCACGTTCTTCGCCGCGGACGAAAACTTCACGCGCGAAACCTGGAAGCTGGCGCGTAAAAAGGGCAGCGACATCGTCGATCTGTCCTATGCGTTGGAGGGAGAGCCGGGAGTTTTGCTGCGCGCTCCGTGGGTCGAGCGCGAGCTAGGCACGGTGCCCAAGGTCGACTTCACGGAGGCGACCGTGGTGGTTGCTCATCCCGCAGCGACCGTGCTGGCAGTGCTGATGCTGCGGGCGCAGAAGGTAGGTAAGATTCAGCGTGCGGTGGTGACGGCATTCGAGCCGGCCTCGGAGCATGGCCGGCGCGGCATGGACGAACTGCACGAGCAAACCGTGAACCTGCTTTCCTTTCAGCAGCTGCCCAAGAGCGTCTTCGATACGCAAGTGGCGTTCAATCTTCTCGACCGCTATGGCGACAAATCTTTGCCCGCCCTGGCCAGCGTGGAAAGCCTTATCCAGCGCCACTTCCGGAGCATTGTGCAGGACAATCTCGCCGTACCTTCGCTGATGCTCCTGCAGGCGCCCATCTTCCACGGACACGCATTTTCGCTTTACATTGAACTGGACAATGCCGCGCAGTTGGAAGAGTTGACGGCCGCGGTGTCCGGCGAGCACGTAGATGTCCTACAGGGCCCGGAGGAATCGCCGAGCAACGTGAACGCCGCCGGACAGGAGCAGATTCAGGTCTTCGTGCGTCGCGATGCGCAAAACCCGAATGGATTCTGGCTGTGGGCCGCCTCCGACAATCTTCGGATTGCCGCGCTGGCTGCGGTAGAGTGCGCCGAGAATATGATCGCTTCGCGCCCGCGAGGGACCGTGCAATGATTGGCCGGACGATGCGGCACAGCCTGATTCTATTATTCAGCGCCGCTCTGCTGCTTCTGAGTACAGCTTGCGGTTATCACACCGCGGGACACAACGTTCGGCTGCCTTCCGATCTGCACACGGTTTACGTGCCGGGTATCGCCAATGCATCGCAGGCTTACGGCATTGGCCAAACCTTCACCCGGGCGGTTGTGGAGGAACTGCGCCAGCGCACCAACTATCGCATCATCACCAGCAATGACAGCACCGCCGATGCAACGCTTTCCGGAACCATCACCAGCGTCTACATCGCGCCGTTGACGTATGACTCGGTTAGCGGCCGGGTCTCGTCTTCCCTGGTGGTCGTAGCGCTGAACGCCAGGCTCACCGGAAAAGACGGCAAGGTGTTGTGGAGCAATCCAAGTTTTCTTTACCGCGAGCAGTATCAGGAGTCGGTGAACGTGGCCAGTTTCTTCGAAGAGTCCACGCCGGCGGTACAGCGCATGGCCAGTAGCTTTGCGCAGACCCTGGTGGCGAACATTCTGGAGGCCTTCTAGATGCGAAGCTTCGCCGCGTCCGATCGGTTTGTCGCCGACATGAAGGCGGGAAAGCTGGCTTCGGGATATGTCTTCATCGGCGACGAAGCGTTTTTTCGCAAGCGCTGCCGCGACGCGATCCTGCAGCATCTGGTTCCGGCAGACGTACGCGAATTGAGTTTGTATGACATGGATCTGGCGGAAACCGATCTGCAACAGGTGCTGGATCGCGCGCGCACTCCTTCCCTGATGTCGCCATTCCAGGTGTTCTTCATTCGCGGCATCAAGAACCTGTATGGACGCGGCAAGCATGACGACGAGTTCGCCGCGATCGAAGACTATTTCAAGAATCCAAATCCTGCCGCATTGCTGGTGTTCGTCGTCGATTACATCGCCATTCCCGCCGACGTTCGCCGCATGGAACTGACGGACAAGGAGCGCTACGAGCGCATTCGCGAGACGTTGGGCGAATACTGTCCGATCCTGGAATTTGCGCGCGTGGAAGAAGGCGACGCAGTCAAGTGGGCGATCGCGAAGGCCAACGATGACGGCGTGAAACTGGACGCCGACGCGGCGCGCGAACTGGTGGATTCGCTGGGCGGCGACATGATGATGATCGCCAACGAACTGGAGAAGCTGGTGCTGTTCGTCGGCGAGAAGAAGCGCATCAGCCTGGGTGATGTTGAGACGCTGGTGCTGGCTGCCAAGCAGCGATCGTTTTACGAATTGACCGACGCTATTTCGTCGCGCGATCGCGGCCGAGCTTTGTCCGTGCTGGACGCGATCCTGAGTACGGGCGACGGCGAAGAAGCGGCGATCGGCCATGTTTACATGCTGTCGCGGACGTTTCGCCAGATGCTGGTGATTCTTGAGCGCAACGTGCGCGATTCGCGAGCCCTGTGGCAGGCTCTTTGGCAAGGATTTCGCATTCCTCCATTCGCTGCGGAAGATGTGATTCGGCAGGCGCGACGCTACAAATCACGGCGCGAGTTGACTTCGGCGATTCGCCGTGTGGCACGAGCCGACTTTGCACTGCGATCGAATCCTCCCAGCAAGCGGCTGGTGCTGGAGAACCTGGTGCTCGATTTGACGGCCGAGCCGAAGGTTCAAGAGGCTGCCTGGCTGCAGGAAGAGCTGCCGGTTTGAGCAGGCAATTCGAATAGATACTCCGATTTATCTCGCCCGAAGTCGATCTTACTTCGTTGCAATCATCAGATTGGCCGGCCCCGGCAGGCGGACGCGCCTGGCCTCGGCAAAACCAGCCGCTTTCAGCCACGCGTCATATTCCGGTTCGCTGTAGCTAGCGCCCGCACGGGTGTTCACCAGCATGTTTAAAGCAAAGATCGCTCCGAAGCGAGGCGCGGTTTTGTCGGCTTCGAGAACGAAATCGGAGATGACCAGGCGTCCCTTGGGGGCGAGAGCCGCGTAACTACGCTCGAAAAGCCGCTCGTTTTCCTCGGGCGAGAACATGTGGCAGATGGCGGAGAGCAGCACGAGATCATATTTCTCGGAGTCGAGGGGAGCTGTGAGCATGTCACCGGGGCGCGTCGTGATGCGATCGGCGAGACCGGCCTTACGGATGTGGTCCTCTGTGATAGGCAGGACCGCGTCGAGATCGACGATCTCCGACTGCAAGCCGGGCGCGGACTGGACGAAAGCGATGGAGTAAGCTCCCGAACCGCCGCCGAGATCGAGCATGCGTTTGGCGCCGTTGACTCCGACCGCTTGCGCGATGGCGCGAGCACGGCCGCGTGCGTTGTTGTCCATGGCGGCGATGAACGGCTTCTCCCAGTTGTTTTCGTCGCTTCGGACGGCAACATTCGTGCCGGCCTTCACCGCTTCGGTCAGCGTGGACCAGTTCTTCCACAGATTAGCGATGTGCAGCTGGCCGAGGCGCGCACTGTCCGGTGTTCCCTCGACGAAAAAGCGTGCGGCGACCGATGTATTGGTGAAATTATCGCCGGACTTGTTCAGCAGCTTCAGCGCAACCAGGGCGTTCAAAAGCATTTCCGTGGAACGAACGGCGCATTGGATCCTGGCGGCGATTTGCTCAGCAGTGCTGCCGTTGCCAATTGCAGTAAAGATGTCCAGTTCGAGCGCGGTGAGAACGGCGCGGCTGTACATGAAGCCACGAATCAGCTCGGTGATGTCGTCAGGCACGACACCGGCGGCGTCCTTGGCTTTCAGCATGGCGAAGTATTTGCCGTGATGGTCGAGCATTTCGGCCTTCATCGCGTCGTAGTCGGTGCGCTCGAGGCGGGAGACTCGTTTGCCGGACTTGAAGTGCGAAGAGACGACTTCGGAGACGTCCGCGGGCGTGAGCCTGGCGTACCAGATGCCCTCGGGATAGACGATCATCACCGGGCCGCTCTCACAGAGGCCGAGGCAGCCGCAGGTGGAAACCTGGACATCGTCGGCTAGACCTTGCGTGCCGAGCTCGCGGTACAGCGCTTCAAGAATGCGAGAGGAACCGGCCGCCGAGCAACTGGTGACTCCCTCCGGTTTTTCCTGCGTACAAACGATGGCGTGATAGCGGAACGGTGGCAAGCAAGCCTCCAAAATACAGTTTAAAGTTTCGAGTTTCGAGTTTTAAAACCGTTTCAAAACCAGTTTTCAGTTTCGAGTGGGACGACGTTACCTTTCATCATCGTCCCGGGATGTCACCGATGAGAAGTGTGAATCTCACATGAAGATGTGACGTGAGTTGTGGAGGATCGGTTTGCGTATTCAGAGAGCGGATCTCGATAAAGCAGTTGCAGCTTGTCAATAAACTGTAACGTTGCTGCCACCCTGAATTTGAAACTCGAAACTGGAAACTGGGAACTCGAAACTGCCTTTGAAACTCGCAACTGGAAACTTGAAACTGTTTTCCAGATATTCACAGGCACAGGTGCCGATATGGTCAATAATGGTGCTTGACAGAGCACGTGAGTGCTCTATGATGTTTGAAACATTTTGTAGTGGATTTGTTTGGAAGGCGACGATGCAGCAGACGTTCACCTCCAGAGAAGTGATGGCGCACACCGGCATCAGCGCGCGCCAACTGCAATGGTGGGATGAACGAGGCATCGTGGTTGCAGCCCGCGAGGGACACAAGCGCATCTATTCGATCGATGACGTCGCCGAAGTCGCCGTGATTTGCGAGTTGCGCGATCGCGGCTTTTCCCTGCAGAAGATACGGCGCGTGGTTCGCTTCCTGCAAAAGGAGCTGGGCAAGCGGCTGGTGGAGACGGTGCGAGCCGCCTCGGAATACCATCTGCTGACCGACGGCCGGCATATTTTCCTGGAAGATTCGGCCCGGGGCGTGGTTGACCTGCTGAAAAACGCGCGGCAGCCGATGTTATCGGTGTGCCTGAGTGACACGATCCAGCGCGTGCTCGACCCGATTGAGGGCGGGAAAAAGGCACGCTCGAAGAGCAGGACAACCAGGAGGAGTGCCCAGCGGAGAGCGCCTAGTCGCACGGAATTGCGGGGAGCGAGAAAGCGAAACGGCTCGGTTGGTCATCTTATCGAACGACGCAGCAAGGCTTCTTGAACGGTCCTACGACTTCGCCGGTCGCTGAGGCGACGAGGCGGGAAGCTTGGGAGTCCCTTAAGGAGGGCACATGATCGGAGAACTCAGCGTGTTGGGCGAGTGGATCCCCGAACAGATGGAGCCTGGAACCATTTTCGTGCTGGAAAACGCCGGCGAGGTGGGCGAGCGCGACGATCCGTATTGGGCGGTGCTGTCGTGCCCATCGTGCGGGCAACTGGGACTGATTACCCGCAAGCAGGTGGGAGGGTTGATACCCGTGATCTGCGGGTCGGAGAAGTGCTCGGCACAGTTCTTCATTCGCGATGAGCAGATCATGCCGCGGAAGCCGAACTAGACGACAGTTGTCAGTTGCCGGTTGTCAGTTGTCAGTGAGCACGCTGGACATATATTGCTATCGAACGAAAGGCATGACTACGGTCGTGCCTTTGTTGTTGGTAGAGATTTTGAGGTTCCACTCATTCGAAAAACGCGAATGAGTGGGGCACCCGGCCCAGGTTAACGTCCAACTGAAGGACGCGAACCTGGGGCACAAGTCTCGCTGAGCGAAATTCCCAGAGGTTCCTAGTGGCACACAGTGCCGTTTACGTAGAACGTTGTCGGATTGTTATTGGTGCCGCTGTAATTGGCGTTGAAGCCGATGCCGTTCAGCGTGTCGCCGGCGCCAATGGTTCCATTCCACGACGCGTTGGTTAACGCGACGCTTTGTCCCGTCTGCGTGTAATTCGAATTCCATGACTGGTAGATCTGCTGATTGCCGGACCAGGTCCAGGTCAGCGTCCAGCCGTTGATTTGCTGCGTGCCGGTGTTCTGGATGGAGACCGCGCCGGTGAAGCCGGTTCCCCAATCGTCCTGATCGGCGTAGGTGATGTGGCAGCCGAGGCCACCGCCGCCGCCCGACGGTGTGGTGGCGTGGGCGATGTTGGAGTTGCCGGACTCGCCGATGGTGTCGGCGGCGCGGACGATGTAGAAGTAGGTCGTCGACGGTGAGAGGCCGGTGTTGGAGTAGTTGGTTGCGACCAGGCCATGAGCGATCAGCGTTGTAGGCCCGGGCTTGAAGACCGGCTGCTGGCTGCGGTAGAGATTGTACGTAACGTTGCAGGACGGAGGCGGCGTGACGGCGTTCCAGGTGAGGTTGATCTGGCTGGAAGAGACCGCGGTGGCCGCGAGTCCTGTGGGCGCGGGAGGAGCGCTGGTGCAGTTGCCGCCGCCTCCGCCGGTGAACTGAATGCTGGCCAGGAGACTTTGTTTGAGCGAGCTGACCGGCGCGGAGTCGTAGTTGCTGTCGAGAAGCGCGTAGCTGTCCTCGCCGTTCAGGGCCCAGTAGGTCCAGTCGAGCTGCGGATTGGTTTGCATGAACTGGATGATGCTCTGGAACCACTGGCCCTGCGAGCCGGGCGTGTCGCTCTCAATGTCGCTGGAGTTGTTGGTGGTGCCGAATTCGCCGACCCAAACCGGCGCGACATCGTTCAGGCTGAGATAGGCCCAGAACTGCGTCCAGATGCCGACAAGACTCTGGTATGTCGTGTTGTTGTTGAACCATTGCTGCTGGTAGAGATTCGGGCCGTAGTCGTGCGCGGAGTAGACGAGTTGGTGCGCAACGTTGAATGCCACAGGGTAGGACTGCGCGCCGGCGAGGTTGCCGCCCCACCAATCGCAATTGTTGTTGTAGCAGTCGGTACCTTCTACGAAGAGCAGCAGGCTGGGATTGACGGCTTGTACGGCATTACCACCGCGCTCAGCAGCGAGGCGCCAGTCGTATTGCATGGTGCCGCAGCCCCAGCAGGAACCGCCGCTCTGCGCGTTGTGCGGCTCGTTGCGCAGGTCGAATCCGATGACGGTGTTGTTGTTGAGGTAACGATTGGCGAGCGTGATCCAATCATTGATCCAGGCGCTCTCGGGATACTGCGAGGTGTACCAGAGACCGTTGCCCTCAGCGCCGTTGCCGGCTTCGGAGCGATGGTTGTCGAGGACGATGTGCAGGCCGATCGAGCCGGCGTAGGCAACGATCTTGTCGAGGATCTGCAGCGAGTTCAGCCCCTTGAGATCGGTGTTGATGGGACCGCTGCTGTTGCTGTAGCTGATGTTGGTAGGGATGATGGGCGTCTCGACTACCTGGTTCGACATGGGCATGCGAATGACGTTGTAGCCGTTGCTCTTGATGGCGTTCAGGATGTAGTGATAGTCCTGCGCCCAGAGGCCGTGGACTACTTCGTCGGTGGTTTCGAATCCGTACCAGTTGACGCCCGACATGCGGACGACGTGACCGCTGGAATCGAGAATCTGATTTCCACTGGTATGCCAATAACCGGTTTGCGCGAAGGCGGAGCCGGACAAAACTCCCACAACAACCAGCCAAACTGCCCATCCAGAGAGGGACAGCCGGCGCGAAGTGCATAGCTGCATAATCGATCTCCTTTTTTGTCGATAGGCCATGGGGCTGCGAGCAGACAGACGTGTAGCTGCTGACGGCTCGTCAGTGCACCTGTACTTCGAGGGTCGTGTGGGGAGTTCTAACGCGAGGCGCTGGAGTAAGAGAGTATCACGAGTTCGAGCGACAGGAAGGTTGGCCGAGGCAATTCAATATTGATCGCCGAAGGCGAGAGTCGTCACCGTTACCTCAGCGGCTAAAGCCGTATCCGAATAGGGATCAGACTGCACGCCTGAAGGCGTGCTCCACCCGGCCAATTGTTTTGCGACGGAATGGTTGACGACACATCTGAGCGGAGGTTAAGGAATAGCCTCAGTCGGAGGCAGAAGATGGTGGGAAAGCTATGAGTCACGCATTTCTTCTGGCGTTGGGAATTGGAGTGGTTGCGGGATTGCGCTCGCTGACCGCGCCGGCGCTGGTGTGCTGGGCAGCGCATCTGGGATGGCTGAATCTGAAAGGGACGCCGCTGACGTGGATGGGATCGGCAATTGCGGTCGGGATCTTCACACTGCTGGCGATCGTCGAGTTCATCGGCGACGTGCTGCCGAAGACGCCGCCAAGGACCTCGGCCGTGGGATTGACGGCGCGCATCGTGACGGGTGGATTGTCCGCGCTGGCGGTTTATTCGGCGGCGCAGGCGAGGCCGCCGCTGTGGGGAGTTGTTTGGGGGATCGTCGGCGCGCTGATCGGGGCCTATGGCGGATATCACGTGCGGCGCGGGCTGGTGAATGGGTTGAAGGTAAGGGATATTCTGATCGCGATCCCCGAGGACATTGTGGCGATTGGGCTGGGATATTGGATTGTTCGCTAAGCCTTGCAGTTCCCCAGACAACAGGTCCCTCCACGCGGACTGAAGTCCTTGGTCGGGATGACACTGCAAAGCGACCCAGGAGATTCTGTAACCAATAGGGGTCCTTCGACTCGGCGCTGAAGTGTCTCGCTCAGGATGACACGAGAGGGCCGAAGCGTCTCGCTCAGGATGACACGGGAGGGCTGAAGCGCTCGCTCAGAATGACAACGCAAAAGCCCCGCGCACCAATCGCGAAGAACGCGTAAAGTTCGCAGCGGGAGCGGCTCGAACGGTTTTGCGGATTGCGTGCCGCATGTAACAATGATGGTTATATGCTCAAATCACTTTCTCTAGCAGTATCTGTACTGGCGGCTGGCGTTTTGGCGGGAAGCGCAATGGCCCAGCAGCCGGCCACCCCACAATCTTCTGCGCCAGGCAAGAGCGCTCCCGCGGCGCAATCGCAGGCGACGCCTCCGGCTAGTATCCCCGGCTTGCCCACTACGAAGGACAGGCTCAGCTACGCCATCGGCATGAACATCGGCGTAGGCATGCATAAGGACGATCTAGACGTCGATCCCGACGTGCTTCTGCGCGGCCTGAAGGACGGACTGTCCGGCGGCAAGACGCTGATGACGGATGAGCAGGCGCGGGCGGAGATTGCCGAGCTGCGGAACCAGATGATGGCGAAGATGCAAGCCAAGCAGCAGCAGGAAGCGGAAGAGAACAAGAAGAAGGGCGAAGCGTTCCTGGCCGAGAACAAGACCAAGCCGGGCGTAATCGCGCTGCCCAGCGGGCTGCAGTACAAGATTCTGAAGGAAGGTACGGGACCGAAGCCGACGGCGTCGGACTCGGTGAAGTGCAACTATAAAGGCACGCTGATCGACGGCAAGGAATTTGACGCGTCAGAGAAGCACGGCGGGCCGGCGAC
The DNA here is from genome assembly GCA_963805985.1 of uncultured Acidobacteriaceae bacterium. GTDB lineage: Bacteria > Acidobacteriota > Terriglobia > Terriglobales > Acidobacteriaceae > Bog-257. The sequence goes on from CAWDWG010000002.1 coordinate 180,107, forward strand.
TTTCCCGGTGACCGGCGTGATCAAGGGATGGACCGAAGCGCTGCAATTGATGCCGGTGGGATCGAAGTGGCAGCTGTTTATTCCAGCCGACATGGGGTACGGCGCGCGTGGCGCGGGCGGCGATATTGGGCCGAACGAGACGCTGATTTTTGAAGTGGAGCTGCTGTCGATCGAGAAGCCGCAAAAGCCGGCGGCTCCAGCGGCACCGGCGCCGTCGAAGTAGATAACCGCTAAGAGGATCCCCACTCAAGCAAAAAGACGCTTGAGTGGGGCAGCCGTTCAAGTCGGGTACATCAAGCGACCGCCGCCGACCGCAATAATCCAACTCCCAGGGTCAATACGGAGACCGCGAGAACCGCGGCGCCGACGTAAATAAACGAGATTGCACCGTTGGGGTGCGGCGCGGTCGGCAAAGGTACCGAGAGAAAAAACCCGAGCGGGATCAGAATCGCCGCCAACGGTACCCCAATCCGCGCCAGCCAGATGAGAGACACCGGCACAGCAGCATTATCCGCCAGCACCTGACAGATCAGTGACAGGATCACGATGACACCGGCGTGCGCATGCCCGGCGCGAAAGAAATTCTGGCGCAGCGGATTGTCCATATAGCCAGAGTTTTTGTTCATTAACTGAGTAAGCAGGAAATAACCGCCGTACTGAATAGTGGGTACGGTGATAAGGATGATGCCGCACATCAACCTGGCTTCGCGAGACATGGCTGACCTCCAGAAACAGATTTGTATGTAGATGTGCGGGACAAGTGTGACGACGCTCGAACCGACTCTTAGCGCAAAGCGTCTTCGACTTCGGTGAGCCAGTCGGGGCGTTTGAGGAGTTCACGGGGCTTGGGGCCATCGGCGGCGCCAACGATGCCATCGCGTTCCATCAGATCGATGAGGTGAGCGGCGCGGCCGTAGCCGATCCGCAGACGCCGCTGCAAGAGCGAGGTGGAAGCCTTGCCGTATTCCAGCACGATGCGAACGGCATCCTGATAAAGCTCGTCGTGCTCGTCTCCGCCTGGCCCGCCATCCGCGCTGCCGGATGAATCGCTCTCGTCGCGCGGAGCCTCCAGGAACTTCTCCTGATACTGTGCCTGACCCTGGGCGCGCCAGAACTCAACCACAGCGGCAATTTCTTTCTCCGTGACGAACGGCGCGTGGACACGATGCACGCGCGCGGAGCCGTTGGGCAGGTAGAGCATGTCGCCGCGGCCAAGCAAAGCCTCGGCGCCGTTGGAGTCGAGAATGGTGCGCGAGTCAACCTTGGTAGCGACGCGGAACGAAATGCGCGCAGGGAAATTCGCTTTGATCAGTCCGGTGATGACGTCGACCGAAGGCCGCTGTGTGGCAAGCACTAGATGAATGCCGACGGCGCGTGCCATCTGCGCCAAACGCGTGATGGAGGTTTCGACGTTCTGGCCGTCGAGCATCATCAGGTCGGCAAGCTCATCGATGATGATGACGATGTAGGGCAGCGGACGAGCTTCGTCCTCGGCGTTGTCGAAGAGGCTGCCGCTGGAGTCGAAGAGCTTGTTGTACTGATCGATGTTGCGTACGCCCTTTTCGGCGAGCACTTTCAAACGGCGCTCCATCTCGATGACGGCGTTGCGCAGGGCGTTGGATGCGAGCTTGGGTTCGGTGATGATGGGCGTGTACAGGTGCGGCACGCCTTCATAGTTGCCGAGTTCGAGCCGCTTGGGGTCGACCAGGATCAGCCGCACTTCCTGTGGCGTCGCCTTGTAGAGGATCGACATGATGAAGGCGTTGATGGCAACGCTCTTGCCGGATCCGGTTGAGCCGGCGATGAGCAGGTGCGGCATGGCGTTGAGATCGGCAGTAACGATGCGGCCGTTGATGTCCTTGCCGAGAGCAAGCGTGAGTTTCGACTTGGTGCCGAGGAACTCCTGCGCCTCGACTACCTCGCGCAGCCAGATGGTTTCGCGCTCGTGGTTAGGGACCTGGATGCCGACGGTCGATTTGCCGGACATGCGCTCGATGAGAATGCTTTCGGCGCGCAGGGCGAGGCAGAGATCGTCGGAAAGATTGGTGATGCGGCTGTACTTGATGCCGGCTTCGGGCTTGAACTCGAAGGTGGTGACGACCGGGCCGGGATTGATTTGTGTGACCTGGCCGCGCACGTCGAACTCGCCGCACTTCTCGGCGAGAACCTGCGCGAGAACTTTCAGCTCGGCTTCGTTGATGGCGCTGTGCTCTTCGGCGCGATGCAACAGCGTGGTCGAGGGCAGTTTGAAGCTGCCGACCAGGCGCGGCATCGTGGTCTTGCCACGCGGCGTGGCGTCGGCGCGCGTGCCCATCGCGATGTCTTCAGCAGCGAGCGCGGCTTCGGGATCGGGCTGCGGATGAGGAGCGGCGGTAGGCTTCTCGTCGGGCTCGAACATGCGGTCAATGCCGCTTTTCGCGGACGCTGCGTTAGGCACAGGCATTGGCGCGCTGACGACCTGCTCCTCTGAAAAATCTTCCACCTGTGCGGCCGCGCGTTTGGGCACGAGCTGTGCGGTTACGACAGGCTTGGCATTCGCGGCGGCGCTGCGCTTTTTTTCCAGGTCCTTCGCAGCTTTCTTGCGCGCGCGCTCCATGCGCCAGTCGGCGAAGCGATCCATGGCAGCGTAGACGAAGCCGAAACGCGTCTGCGACCAGATGCGAACTGCGCCGAAGGAGAACGCGGTGGAGAGGTAAAGCGCTACCGCGATAACGGCAACGCAGATGAGATAGGCGCCGACGACATTAAAGTAGTGAGTCAGAGCGTCGGCAACGATGCGGCCGAGCAGGCCTTCGGAGGGAAGCACTCCCATCCAGCGAACGGGCCAGGGCAGCAGTCCGACGAAGGCGGAGAGAAATGCGATGAGCGCGACGGCGCCGATAGTCTTGGCGTAGGGCGCGGTGATGGGCCGCGAACGAAACCAGTTGAGCGAGTACATCGCCAGAAACGCCGGCAGCAGGAAGGCTGCGACGCCGAAGAATTGGAGCAGGATGTCGGCGACGAACGCGCCGACGACGCCGATCCAGTTATGTGCCGGCTTGCCAGCCGCAGGCGTGGCCGCGGTGTTGAGCGAGGGATCGAGCGGCGAGTAGGAGACGAGCGCGAGGACCAGGAGGATCGCGAAGACGAACAGCAGGAAGCCGATCAGCTCGTTGAGCCGGCGGTTCGCTGTTGGCGTGAATGGGCGCAGAGAATTCATTCTGACGTCCGGCCGAGATGGAGAACGCTTGCGGGGCATACAGAGTTCACTCGCCGCAAGCAGACAGAAACAACCGGCACACGTTCCATGACGCGCGCCGTTCCCCAAGATGGCCGATGCGGTTTAACCAGTAAAGTGCCGATACGCCAGAGACTTATGATTATCCCAAGAAAGTGCTGTGGGGATGAGTGGAATGCGGGTTGAGGGGGTGGCGAAGTAGGTACTCGAAAGACAGTGGCCAGTTGCCAGTAGCCAGTGGTCAGTTCCCAGGTCTGGAAAACCGCCAGACCCGGGGCACCCGAGGACCTTGTTTCCAGCGAGAGTAATTATCCCGCGTAATGTCCCATGTATCCCAGCAGCAGGACGGCGATGCCGAACAGAATTCGGTAGACGATGAAGACGGTCAGCGTCCTGGTTTGCAGGTAGCGGATGAACCACGCGATGGTTGCATAGCCGACCAGCGCCGAGACGATGATTCCGACAGCGAATGCGGTGGAACCGGGTGCGTTTTCGCCTACGGGCAGCCCGTGTTTCATAACGTGATGCAGCTTGAAGAGTGCGGCGCCGCCGATGATCGGCGTCGAAAGCAGGAAGCTGAAACGCGCAGCGGCTTCGCGCGTGAAGTTGCGGAACAGCCCGCCGGTAATCGTAATGCCGGAGCGCGAGACGCCGGGGATCACAGCGAAGGCCTGTAGCACGCCGACGGTCATGGCGTCGCCGAGGCCAATCTGCGGCAGCGGCTTATCGAACTTGCTCATGCGCTCGGCGACCCACATGATGACGGCGAAGACGATTAGCATTGAAGCCACCAGAGCCGGTGCGCGGAAGGTGGTCTCGACGTGCTTCTCCAGCAACGCACCGGCGAGCGCGGCGGGGATGGTTGCGGCGATCATGAACCAGAGCAGCTTACGCTCGCGCTGCTCTTCGGCCGGCGTCAGATCGCGTACATCATCGCGGACTTCAGAGAAGCGAACGACTTTGCCGCCCAGCGCGGCGCGGATGATCTGAAGCCACGTCCGCCAGAAATACAGCAGGATGGCGAAGAGCGTGCCGGCGTGGAGCGCGACGTCGAAGGTGAGGCCGGGATCGGGCCAATTAGCCAGGCCGAGCGTGGTAGCCAGCCAGGGAACGAGCGCGAGATGAGCCGTGCTGGATACGGGCAGAAATTCAGTGAGCCCCTGCACAATGCCGAGGACGATCGCTTCAAGAATTGGCAAATTATTCCACCGTGTTGCCCCAGGTGGGCATTTTGTTCGTCACCATGTATACCAGACGCTCGGCCCGGCTGGACCAATCGGTGTCGTTAGGGTATTGCGCAATTAGTTTCTTGGAGAGCGAGAGCGAACGCTCCGACGATTCGTCGGCTTTCTTCTGGTTGTTGGCGGCCTGATAAATCTGGATCAGCGCTGAGTAGCGCCATGCGGCTTTGTAGAGCGCTTCGGGCGTTTTGGGCGATTGCGGATGCTCGTCGGCATACTTGATGTACATCGTAGCTTCGTTCTCCGGACACTTGGCCTCGGCTTCCCAATCGCCGCACAGTTTGTTGTCGATGAGGTGATAGGCGGCGAGATCGGCCCACTTGGTGTGCGGATATTTTTTCATCACCTGGCGCATGAAGTCTTCGTCGATCTGGAGATGAAGCCCGGGGTCGCGCTCTTTGGCCGAAGGACGCGAGGCGGACTCGGCAGCGTCGAGCTGCCAGCGAATGTCGGCGGCGCGATAGGCGCCCTCGGCAGCGAGCGGCGACTGCGGAAAGAGTGCCGGAATGTGACCGTAGAGACGCATGGCATCCTGCGCGGCATTACGGCGTCCGCCGCGTTTGCTGGCTTCCATCTCCGAGTCGAAGGCTTCGCCGAAAATAATCTTGTCACCATCGGGGGTCGAGGGCAGGATGACGCCCTCGTCTTTGACCCAGCCGGTGACATTGCGCTCGACCTCGGTGTCGGGATCTTCCGGCGCGTAGCCGACGTCGACCGTACCCATCACATTGGCCCATCCCTTGGAGCGCTGCATCACGGCGACTTCGCGGCCGCGACCGATGTTGGAGAGCTTGGCCGAATCGGTGCTGGGGTCGACGTAGATGACGCCTTCGCGCAACATGACCCCGCGCTCGATGGCGGCGAAGGCCGGCAGACAGGCAATCACGACGAAGCAAACAAGTTTGAGTTTGTAGGACACGACGGTACTCCTGAGCTTGGACTCGGAATAACCATAGCGGATAGCAATGCTTGAGGGGAAGCTGTCGCCCGTCGCGCGTACAATGGCTGTTCTCATGAGCATTGCCGATAATCTAGCCGCGATTCACGAGCGAATTGCTCGCGCGGCAAAGAGGGCGGGCCGAAATCCCGATGACGTGGCGCTGATGGCGGTGACCAAGACGCAGCCGGCGGAGCGGATCCTTGAGGCATTCGCAGCTGGACAGCGGCTGTTCGGCGAGAATCGGGTGCAGGAGTTCGGCGAGAAGTTCGACGCGCTGGCGAACTTACGCGACGCCAAGTTCCACATGATCGGGCATCTGCAATCGAACAAAGCGGCGAAGGCGGTGGAGATTTTTCGTGCGGTGGACTCGGTGGATTCGAGGAAGCTGGCCGAGCGGCTGAATACGGCGGCCGAGAAGCTGGGCAGGACGGTGGACGTGCTCATCGAGATCAACATCGGCGGCGAAGAGGCGAAGAGCGGGATTGCGCCGGAGTCGCCGGAACTGGAAGAAATTCTCAGCGGTGCGGCGGCGTGGCCGAAGCTGCGGATTTGCGGATTGATGACGGTGCCGCCGTTCACTGACGATCCGGAAGGCGCGCGGCCGTACTTTCGCAGGTTGCGGGAGTTGCGCGATCGGCTCGCGGCTCGGCAATTGCAGGCCGTTGGACTGGACCAGTTGTCGATGGGGATGTCGCACGATTTTGAAGTGGCAATTGAGGAAGGCTCGACCTGCGTGCGGATTGGGACGGCGATTTTTGGGGAGAGGAAAAAGCAGCTGTGAGCTATGGGCCGTGAGCCGCGTGCTACGAGCTGTGATCGCAGCGGCGTCCTTTGGCTCAGGCGACAGGCGTTACTGAATGTTCAGCGAGAGAACCGGCAGCTAGCAAGGGCTAGCTCAAAGCCCACGGCTCATAGCTGATAGCTGTCTTTCATGATCCCGATTCGCGATACTCCCGGCGGTGTGACGTTTCAGGTACGAGTGCAGCCGCGCGCGAAAAAGAATGCCATCGTCGGAGAGGTGGGCGAGGCGTTGAAGCTGGCGCTGACGGCCCCGCCGCTGGAGGGCCGCGCCAATGAGGCTTGCGTACGATTTCTGGCGGAAGTTTTGAATGTGGCGCGTTCCTCAGTTACGATAGCCGCCGGCGCCAGCAGCCGGAACAAAGTGATTCGCGTGGCGGGAGTGACGGCGGAGCAGGTGAAGAAAAGACTAGCTGTGGGCCGATAGCGAACTGACAACCGACAACTGACAACCGACTTTCATGACCTTTGCCCAACGTTGGTACGACATTCGCACGGGGTTCGAGCGACCTTTCTGGGTCGCCAACGTCACCGAGCTCTTCGAACGGCTTTCCTACTACGCCGCCTTCGCTTCGCTGGCGCGTTACCTGCATGAAGCGCTGCATTTCCCGACGGAGCAGACGAGCTCGCTCACCGGGCTCTTCGGCGGACTGGTGTGGTTTCTGCCGGTCTTCGGCGGAACGCTGGCCGATCGTATGGGATTCCGGCGCGCCTTGTCGCTGGCGTATCTCATCCTGAGCGGCGCATATTTCTTGCTGGGATCGCTTGGCGCATCGTGGCTCGCGCCAGTGCGCAACAACGTGCCGCTGGTGGTGCTGGTGACGATCGTGCTCGCGCTGCCGGCGCTGGGCGTGGCGCTGGTGAAGCCGAGCGTGGTCGGCACAACGGCGCGCGCGTCGAAGGAGAACGTCCGCTCCATTGGCTACTCGATTTACTACACGCTGGTGAACATCGGCGGCTTCTTCGGGCCGATCGTCGCGTCGTACGTGCACCAACACATGAGCGTGGAGAACGTCTTCCGCACCGCGGCGCTCAGCGTTTTTCTGATGTTCATCGCGGTGCTGATTTTCTTCCGCGAGCCGCGCAAGCACGACGAAGTCGAGACCGCCAGCCTGGCGCAGGCGGGGCGCAACTTCTGGACGGTCTTGAGCAATCCGCGCTTCATGCTGTTTCTGGTGATCTTCACCGGCTACTGGATTGTGTATTGGCAACTGTTCCTGACGCTGCCGCTATACATTCACGCATACGTCAGCGCGAGCGCCGACACCGAGCTGCTGCTGGCGACGGGGCCGCTGGTGGTGATCACGCTCACGATTGCCATCAATCTGCTGGCGCAAAAACTGCATGCGCTGACGGCGATCATCCTGGGCACGCTGGTGACATCGCTGGCGTGGGTGATTCTGATTTTCTGGCCGACGGTGCCAGGCGTGATCGTCACGCTGGTTGCGGTTGCGCTCGGCGAGATCACGCAGTCGCCGAGGTATTACGAATACATCTCGCGGCTGGCGCCACCGGGACAGCAAGGGACGTATATGGGCTTCGCGTTTCTGCCGCTGGGAATCGGCTCGCTGGTCGGGGGGCCGTTCGGCGGATGGCTGCTGCGCCACTTCGGCGAAGAGAAGCATCAGCCGCAGATGATGTGGGTGGTGATCGTTGGGGTCGGCCTGGTTACGGCGGTGCTGTTGTGGATTTATGACCGGGCGGTGAGGAAGGAAGCAGTTAGCAGTTAGTTAGCAACTAGCAGTTAGCAACTAGCAATTAGCAATTAGCTGCGAGCCTTGGGCCGTGAGCTATGGGCCTGATTCACGACATTTAATCTGGCGTCAACGATGCAATTCACAATTCGACCTACAGTCCACAACCTTCCCTAAGCCACCTGCTATCAGTTCCTTGAATCGTAATACGAAATTAAGTTGACGATGCTTTTCGCAAAGGGAGATAGTCGTGGCGTTCCATCGCCAGCTTGAGAATCAAAAGCTGGCCAAAAGTCTTACAGGAGATCCCGATGACACCCCGGCGCCACTTCCCTGCTCAGTTGTCGATTTTGGCATTCGCGTTTGCGATAGTTGGAATGTTGACCATCCTCGCGACAGCGCCGGCCCAGGCGCAGACCTTCACCGTGCTGCACGCGTTCACCGGCGGCGGCGATGGAGGTGACTCGCTTGCCGGCCTCACACTCGATGGCGCGGGAAATCTCTACGGCACAGCGCACACCGGCGGCACCGACAATGTCGGCACGGTGTTCAAGCTGAAACGAAGCGGTTCAGGCTGGCTGATCACCCCGCTGTACGAGTTTTCCAGCACGGGCAGCAGCGGCGCGAATCCTTCCAGCGGAGTTATCTTCGGACCCGATGGCAGCCTCTACGGTACGGCGTCGACCGGCGGCTCGGGCTTCGGCACGGTGTACAAGCTGCAGCCGCCCGCGAACGCGTGCAAGACCTCCATCTGCTACTGGACGCTGACCGTGCTCTATCGCTTCGCCGCCGGCACCGACGGGCACCAGCCAACCGGCAACCTCATCTTCGATCCGGCCGGCAACATCTACGGCACCACGCAAGCGGGAGGCGCGCTTGGTTACGGCACGGTGTTTGAGCTTACGAAGTCGGGCAACAACTGGACCGAGAGTGTCCTGTACAGCTTTGCCAGCGGGCAGGATGGCAACCAGCCTACCGACGGCGTGGTAATCGACCATGCCGGCGACCTCTATGGCACGACTCCGTATGGAGGAATCAACAACTGCCAGGGCGGCTGCGGAATCGTGTTCGAGCTGACGCCGTCGGGATCGGGCTGGACGGAGCAGGTCCTGTATCGCTTCGATGGCGTGCCCGATGCGCAGCGGCCGTACGCCGGATTGATTATCGATTCTGCGAGCAATCTTTACGGCGCCAGCTTCGAAGGGGGAACGAATGGAGGCGGAGCGGTTTTCGAACTCAGCCCGTACGGCAGCTCGTGGAACTACTCGGTGTTGTACGACCTTACCGGCAGTAATAACGGTCCGGATGCAAGGTTGGCGATGGACTCGTCGGGAAATCTCTATGGCACCACGATCGACCCAAGCACGGCTTTCGAGTTGAGTCCCTCAGCGGGCAGTTGGGCGTATACCAACCTGCACAATTTCAGCGGGAACGATGGAATCTATCCGCGCGGCAGCTTGGCGATCGACCGGGGAGGAAACCTGTACGGCACGACGTCTTCCAGCGGGGCAGATCAGCAAGGGACGGCGTGGGAGATCGCGCCGTAAATTAGCCTCGAGATAAGATCTGCGCGGGTTCACATACGTCATCGCACGCGAGTGAGTTTTGTGTCAGCGAAGCGCTGCGTCTTCCCGTTGGATATGTTGTCGATCAGCCACTGCCATGTGCCGGCGGCTTTGTCATAAGTGAATGTGGTGTGGATTTGATCGGAAGGCGACAGGGTGAAGACGAAAGGAATCGAATCTCCCGCCGGTTTGGCGCGGGCGATGATTCCTGACGACAGGCCGTCCCCGGAGGTCGAATCCAGCCAGAGGCAGACGAACTGTGCCACCTTCGCGTCCCAACCGATGTAGACAATGGCTTCGTATGCCGGGTTACCATCGGCGTTGGTCTCGTGCGAGATTTCCTGCAGCTGCACGTACTCGCGGTTCAGCACCCACTCCGCCTGCACGTCGTGGACGGTAGGTTTGCCGGCGACAGTGCCGCGCAACGTCCACACGCCCGTCAGATGGTTGAGCAGAGCCGCCTGCTCCGGCGGAATCTGCGCTTGAGCCGGGATGTAGCCGCAAAAGAGTACGGAGCACAACACACAAACGATCCCGCGGATTAGAACCATTATCCGTTCACCTCGCAACTGATCTCGCCTGCCAGCTTATGCTATCGCCCGAAGTCTGCGTGAGCGGAGACTTGCCAGCCGATTGCGGAGAGAGCGTCCGGAAGGCAGCAAGGACCAGTGTGGCGATTAACGCAGCGCGAAGCAATTGGTTCGGCATGGCACGAGATACTATCACTCACGTTGGTCGTGCACCGGGTTGTCGAGAATCAGCCATTACATCGCCACCGCGCGAAAAGGGCTTGTCGGGCGCACCGGATTTCAATTAATGTGCTTCTACTCGAAGTCAAAGACCATCCGACTGGGGCGCAACATTAGTGGATATCGATCTGCTGCGGTTCGTCTTTTTGCCTGCTCGTCTTGCGATATGTGAGTTCCACCATCAAGCGGCTCGCTCTCTTCCACAACGAAGAACCGTTCCCAACAGAATCGGCCTGGCCGCTGTTGGCCTGCTGCTGACCGCGGCTTCGGCATGCGGTGGTGGAGGCACGACGCCATCCTCGGCGTCCAACAACAGCCCGGCGCCACCCGCACAGCAGCAGCAGATAACGCACACGGCGGTCACCACGTACCACAACTCGAATACCAGGGCCGGACTGAATTCCACCGAAACCATTCTCACCCCGGCCAATGTAGGCAACCTTGCCTTCGGCAAACTTGGTGCGGTAACCGTCGAGGGAGCTATCTTTGCCCAGCCCTTGTACGTTCCTCAGGTCGTGACCGCGTCCGGCACGCACAACCTGGTCATTGTTGCCACGGAGCACGATCAGGTCTACGGCATTGACGCCGATTCGCGACAGATTGTCTGGCATACGGACCTGCTGGGCTCGTCGGGAACGGTCACCACAGTCGATGCCAATGATGTGAATTGCCCGGCAATCGCACCGGAGATCGGCATAACCGGTACTCCAGTGATCGATACCACCAGTTCAACGGTCTACCTGATAGCGCGAACCAAAGACACGCAGAGCGGCCAGCCGGTGTTCTATCAGCAACTGCATGCTCTGGACCTTGCCACCGGACAAGACAAGTTGACACCGACGGTCGTCGCTACACCTCCGGATCCCGCCGGACAGTTCGGCGTGGCACAGTTCAGTTCCTTGCTGAATAATCAGCGTTCCGCATTGCTGCTGGCCAATGGCCAGGTCTACGTTGCGTGGGCCTCCCACTGTGACCTGAATAACTATCAGGGCTGGCTTATGGCATTCGACGCCGGCACGTTGCAGCTAAGCCAGGGCTGGACCCCAGAACCTTCAGGCGAGGCGGGCGGCATCTGGATGGCCGGCGGCGGACCAGCCGCCGACAATGACGGCAATGTCTATCTCGCGGTGGGCAATGGCTGGAGCGATGCCATGTCCGGTGGATCGAATTACGGGGATGCCCTGGTGCGATTTCAGGCCAGCGGAGGCCAGCTATCCGTCGGCGACTACTTCATCCCGTTCGACTGGCTGACGTTGGACGACGAAGACCGGGATTTGGGCTCGGGCGGCCCGATTCTCCTCCCTGACCAGGATGGCAGCAAACACTCTCATCTAATGGTCGTGGCGGGCAAGGCTGCCAAGGTCTATCTGCTGGATCGCGATAATCTTGGACAATCTCAGCCAGCCGGCGACTCTCAGATTCTCCAAAGCTTCCAAAGCGACGGAAAACTTTCGCTGTGCACGCCCGCATTCTGGAACAACCATATTTACTTCGGATGGCTCTCCGGCCCAATCGAATCGTTTTCCTATTCTCCGGCCACCGAGCAGATCGGCACCATCCCGACCTCGACCACCCTTCCCTTCGACGTTGGCTATCCGGGAGCGACGGTTTCGATATCTTCGAATGGCAATTTGGATGGAATCGTGTGGCTGCTTCGCAACGACGGATCCTACGCCGATCTTCGCGCTTATAGCGCCGCCAATCTGAAACTCGAACTTTATAGTTCGCAGGACTCTCCCAGCAGGGACCAGTCGGGTCCTTCGGTGACTTTCGGCGTCCCAACTGTGGCCGACGGCTACGTCTTCGTGGGAGCTCGGGGCGAGCTGGACATATACGGATTGCTTTCCCGATAACCGATTCGGGTGGGCCGCAATCCCGCCGCTGTATCGGATCAAAGAATCATCCCAACGGCACGCACCTGGTGTCTGCAGCGGCTTTCCTCGGACATCTGAAACCTGGTGCAAGCTGCTCCGACAAACCAAACGCCTCAGCTCCTTTGATGATCTGTCATCCCGACCGAGGACCTCAGTCCGACCGAGGGATCTGCGGTTAGCCGCGGAGCGGCGACACCTGGTCGCGACACAGTCTCTTCAGGCCAAGCGTCCACGCGCTTACATCTATGTTCTGAGTCGGCTTTCAGCGGACGGCACGGCAGCCGTGCGGGCACCAGCAATCCGTGACCCCCTCCTCCCTTTTCTAAGGTCTTGAGCGACAGGACTTTAAGCAAAAACACCCCGCAAAGTCCTGATCCTTAAACACTTAAGGCCAAAGTGTCACATTCCACGAAACTTAGGCCGCCAATTTAGCCGATTCTGACCAACTTACGTACGCGGCCCTTCAATTTTCAAAGAATCTCACGACCGGCTCCGACGATCTCGTCCCCGGCCATCGGGCACACTCAGCCCAACCTACCAGCGTAGCTCCCATTACGATTCCGTCAAGTTACGAAAGTACATGTACTTTCGGGGATCATGAAGCCAGCGCCCGTGCTCCAGTAACGAGGCTATCTTTCTTCTCCTCAGCGCGTTATATCGTAATCCAAAATTAAGTTGCGCCTTTTTTGGCGAGTGGTACTCTTCGGCGACTGATGAGCCGTAAGGAGGAACCAACATGGGCCGGCAGCCGATAGGAGTTCCACTTCTTAATTTCAACCTGCAAGCGATGAGCGCGGCCTTCGTCGCACTGGCCACTTTGGCGGCGATCTTTGTGTTCGTCCCGGCGGCGCAGGCCCAAACCTACACCGTTCTCCACAATTTCACCGGTTGCGCGGATGGGAATTCTCCCACCACTACACTGATCTTCGACCGCGCAGGAAACTTGTACGGGAGCACCGAGTATGGCGGTGTTCATTGCAGCTACGACAACGACGGAGTGGTTTTCCAGTTGAAGAAGGGCGCGGCTGGCTGGACGCTATACCCACTGCGCGATTTCGTCTTCACCCAGGATAACGTCGCCTTCCCAATCAATTACGGAGGACTGACCTTCGGGCCTGACGGCAATCTGTATGGCACCACAGAGGAAGGAGGCTTGCAGGAGTGCAACAGCGACACCTGCGGAGTTGTCTTTCGTCTACAACCTCCCCCGACGAGTTGCAAGTCGGTCTTGTGTCCCTGGTCATTGACCGTGCTGCATGAATTCGCGAACGCCCCGGACGGCGCTTTTCCCGAGACCGGCGTCATCTTTGACTCTGCCGGAAACCTCTATGGAGCGACAACCGATGGCGTGGGCTACGAACTGAGCCCGCTAGGCGGCGGCTGGAACGAGACCTTAATCCCTCTCGGAGTGTCGGGCACTGCCCGATTTGTAATGGACCATGCCGGAAATCTGTACGGCGCCGGCAGCGGTGGGAGCCTCGGGGAACACGGCGGCATCTTCGAACTCACTCCCTCACCCTCAGGCTGGACAGACCCAGTTCTCTACAGCTTCACCGACGGCGATGACGGCACCTCGCCCGTCGCAGGTTTGATTTTCGACAGCGCCGGTAATCTTTACGGCTCAACTACCCACGGCGGAAGTGGCGGAGGAGGCACGATCTTTGAGCTGTCGCCTTCGGGGAGTGGTTGGACACTGAACACGCTTTGCAGCTTCGTGGGAAATCCGCAGAATTTTGGGCCTCAGAGCCAGCTGACGATGGATGCAGCCGGAAATCTCTATGGCACAACCCAGTCGGATGGCCACGGTGTCGGCACCATCTTCAAGGCTACAAATTCTGGCGGAACATGGACGTGCACCGATCTTTATAAGTTCGAGCTGGGCCCTAACGGTGCTTACCCTATCGGCGGAGTCACGCTCGACGACAAAGGTAATCTCTACGGGACGGCCACGGAAGGCGGCGCCTCGGGAGGCGGCGTCATCTGGGAACTCACGCCCTAAGGCGCAGATCCGGCCCTTGCATTTTGTTTGTAGGCGGAAAGCACTTTTGCTAGCGCGAGCCTCTGGCCCGCGCAGTGAGGAAACCATCATGATGAAACTCACACAACTCTCGGCCTCCATCTTGCGCAACTTGCGGCCGCAAGCCTTCGGGCTCGGGCTGTTTCTTGCGCTGACGATGTTCGCCCAGGCGCAGACCTTCACCGTCCTTCACAACTTCACCGGCGGTCAGGACGGCAAGACTCCCAACACTGGATTGACCATGGATCGTGCCGGCAATCTCTACGGCACCACGAGCTATGGCGGATACCAGAGCAACAGTGATTGCAAGGATCTGGGCGGCTGCGGCGTCGTCTTCAAGATGGCGCGAGGCGGATCGGGCTGGATCTTCACCCCGCTCTACCTGTTTCAGGGAGTCTTCAACCACGGCGACGGCTCCATACCCTATAGCCCGGTCATCTTCGGCTCCAATGGCGCGATGTATGGAACCACGACCCACGGCGGCTTGGGCGACGGCTGCAACGACGGCTGCGGTACCGTGTTTAAACTCACGCCGCCCTCCAACGTCTGCAAGGGCTTCCTGTGCTACTGGAACGAGACGCAGATCAACCTTTTCAATAACACCGACGGCGCTTACCCTTCGGGAACGCTGGCTTTTGATTCCGCCGGCAATCTTTATGGCACGACCCGCGGCGGCGGACTCGATTCCTACGGCACAATCTATCAGTTGGTGGCTTCTGCCGATTGGAAAGAGAATGCGCTTTACAGCTTTACTCAGAACGGCACCGGTGGCCAATATCCCGGCAGCGGCGTGACGATCGATCCGGCGGGCAACCTCTACGGCACAACCTTCGATGGCGGATCGGGCAGTTTCGGAGCGGTCTTCCAACTGGCCCCGACGCAATCAGGCTGGATCCTGAACACGGTTTACAGTTTCAGCGAGTTCAATCTCGGATTCGGAAACGACTCCGGCGTGATTCTCGACTCTGCCGGAAATCTGTATGGAGCCACCATCAACGGCAACCCTGATGGGGACGCCTACGTCTACGAGTTGAGCCCATCCGGCAACAGCTGGAACTACACCACACTCTATATTTTCCCCCAATCTCTCGGAGGCGGCCCTGCAGCCAACCTGACGATGGACGCCGCCGGCAATCTCTACGGCACCACGCAAGGGCTTGGTGAGACCAACAACCCCTGGGGCAATGTTTTCAAGCTGACGCCCTCTCAGGGCCGCTGGATCTACACCGATCTCCACGACTTCACCGGCGGCAACGACGGCGGCTATCCGCATAGCAGCGTATTGATCGACTCGAGCGGCAACCTCTACGGCACGGCGTCCGGAGGCGGAGCCAACAACGATGGCGTGGTATGGGAGATCACGCCGTAGGCGCGAAACGCTCTTGTAGCGCCGCCATCTTGGCGGCTGGATCGCAGGCCTCCGGCCTGCGCCAAGAGGGGCAGGCGAGACGCCTGCCTGACCGCCGGCCGGAGGCCGGCGCTACATGCTCCAGGCCGGCACGACGCGGCGCAAATAGCGGGCCTCTGGCCGCAGACACTAGAGGATCGCATGTACACAAAGAAAGCTTCCCTGGATTGGACGAGCGCGATCTCAATCTCACGATAACAATTCTCAGTCACTCTCGCTGGTTGCGGCGTTGGCGGGAACCCCGGTACACGGAGGCTCAGCGGATGGGAATTTTCCGCTCGCTCCCGTCAGCATTGCCACGACGCCGCTGCCTCGCGGGAGTCCAGTAAAGTTAGTGGTTTTTTAGCTGAGCCGCGACCTGCGTGATACTTCGACTTACGGATAGCCAGTTGCCCGGCTAAAAAGGTTGACGCGGGCAAAAGCCCGCGTCTTGACCAGATCGAACCAGCGATCCGGGTTGGTTACTTGCCAGCGTAAGTGTGAGGAGACCCGACGCCGGTGCATAGGTCCCAACCAAATTTGCACTGTGAAGCACCCTGCGTGATGTCGTTGAAGTCAGCATGGTACTGAATGGGACTGCCCAGCTCGTTGTAGATCATGGTGAGCTCAGCCGCGGACGACTTCTCCAGGCGGCCGGCCGCATTCACGATTCCGGCAAAGGTGGGAGACGACCAACTCGTACCTCCGACCGAACCCCAGCCCTGGAGGTAAATAGCAGAGCAACAAAAGTCGGAAGCGACATCCGGATATCCGCGGAAGTTCCCTACGATGCTGGCAATGCCGTTCTGATAGCTGGGACGCGGCTCGTACGGACTAATGGCTCCCCCTCCGCCGCCAGTGTAGTACTGCTCGTAGGTGAAGTTTCCGTTATTGTCGCGGTTGAAATAGGTTCCTCCAACCGCCACTACGTTCGGTGACGCGCCCGGGTAGATGGTCACGCCAAGACCCGAATCGCCCGCGGCTGCAAAGTACACGACTCCCGGGGTCGTGAAGTATTGATCGAAGCTGGTTTCCTGAGGAATCTCCGCATCGCCAAAGCTCATGCTCACCACGCCCCCGCCGTTCTGGGCCACCAACTGACCGGCGAGTTGCACCGCTTGCCAGGTCGGATCGGTGTCGCATTGCTGGCTGGTACACAAAGCCGACACCACCAGAAACAGCTTGGCGTGCGGCGCCATGGCGTGAGACCACTCGATATCCAATGCCTCCTCGGTCTCCCAATCGCCATAAACCGGTGGGCGTATCGGGCCGGGCCAGACCTGCGTAATGGTCACAGCCGGAATACCGAAGTAGGAGTCGAAGGCGTCCAGGTCGGACTGCGCCGTCGGGTAGTAACCGGCGTCGACGATGGCAATCGCGCCGATGCCACCGTCTGGGACGGTTGTGCTGGTGGCGATCGGGCAGCCTGTCGGTCCACTCACCAACTTGTATACGCAGGCTACTGACCCAGGGGTTTCAGCACCCGGGGGAGGTTGGGGAGCCGGCTGGTCCGAGTCGACGAAAAAGTAATTCGTGTGCGGGCGACCAGCCACGGGGATGCTGGAAGCGGGGAAAATAATCGTGTGTCCGTTGAAAACGGACTCGTAGCGGGTTTGTGCCGATGCCGGGCAAAGGGCTGCACCTGCAAACAAGACAACTGCAACCATCGTTAACATTGCAGTCTGGATGTTTCTGCGGAAATTAATCATTCATTGGCTCCTGCGCGTGCGCCCCGAAATCATGCAGGGAGTTCATGGAAAATGCAAGCTCGAAACCCGTGCGAGCTGTTCTGGCTGCAAAACGCGCTGACCTGCGTCACCCCAAGAAAGATGTAGACAATCTACTGCCTTTGGAGGTAGGATGCCTACCCATGGCGCAGGACGACACTTACAGGGTTGCGGCGTGGTCTTCGAGATAACACCGTAAGGCTGGCAGTCAAACAAAAAGCCCGGACACTTCGTCCGGGCTTGACGCTCGCCTTCCCTACTTCGTCATGGTGCCGCCGGCCATCGTGGTCTCGCCGGTGCACGAATACTCCGAGCCTCCGTCTGCCGAGCCCGTGAGCTTGCAGGTGCCCGAGCCCTTCAGCCCCTTCGCCTTGCCCGTGCCGCCGCTGATCTGCCACTTGTTGCTGCCCGATTGCGGCATTCCATTGTTCATCGTCCACATGCCCGAGTAGTCGTAGAAAACTTTGTCGCCGCTGGCCAAGGTCTCCACGTACACGCCCCAGATCTTCGCCTGGTTTCCCTTCGCGTCGGCGTGCTCGGAAAAGATGCCCTCTTTCCCCTGCGATCCGGCGATGTCTCCCGTAGCCGTGCAATTTCCCTGCGCCAGCGTCAATGAGTGGCCCTGCTGGTCGGGAATGGAAATGCTTTCCTGCTTTGTCGGCTTGCTGCATTTGCCCGACATCATTGTTTTGGTTTGAGCCGAACTTGTGGCCATGGCCAGCGCCACTACCAAACACCCACCCAGAATCCTGTAGTTCATTCGCAATCTCCTTGACTGCAATTGGATTGGTTGACTGATGGAGGCGAATTGTACACCTGTGCCGACCGATTTCGATACAATCGCCGGCACGAACAAAGGAAAAAACCTGACCCGCCTTCTGAGCCTTTTGACTACATTCTGCTTGCTTCGGCCATAACTTCACCGTCATTCGCTCGACCGGCTCTGCGGAGGGCCTATCTCTACGACTTCGACGGCGCGAACTGGGAATTCACCCCGTAAACCAATGCTCTCGTCCGGGCTGAACGGGTTTTGCGAATCAATTGCTTCGCATCCGATGTAAAATGCCTGCGCCGAGAGGCAGCTATGCAGGGTTGCTGTCACCACCCAGAAGGAAGCCCGAATCTTGCAGTTCCCCGAACGACCTCACTCTGCATCGTGGGCTGGCTTGCCGCTTTGCTGTTGATCGCGACGACGGCCGCCGCGCAGTCGTCTTCCCCTCATCCGCCGGAAGCTCCCTCGATTCCCGAGTGCGAAACCGTCGGGCAGGACATCTCTCATGGCGATGCGTTGCTCAAGGTCTGCGAATACGCAGCCACTCTTCCCCAGCGCATCCCCAACTTCAGTTGTGAGCAGAAGACCTCGCGCTTTCTGAACGGCCACGCTGCAGATGTTGTCACCGCCCGCGTCACCTATACAGATGGGAAAGAATCCTACCAGGACATTCGCACCGATAAGGGACCGGTGACCGGCGCTGCGTTGCCCAAGGTCGGCACCTGGTCGACCGGCCAGTTCGAAAGCGATATTCGCGCGATCTTCATTGGCGGCAACAAAACCATCTGGCACTTTGCAGGCGATAACAACATCGACGGTCGTCCCGCTCTCATCTTCCGCTACGAGATTCCGCGTCAGGACAATCCTGTGTGGCAGCTGCACATGCACGGGCTGTCGGCTGCGCCGCCCTACAAAGGCGAGCTGTGGATCGATGACGAAACATTTTCTCCACTCCGCCTGGATGTCTCGGCCACAGACCTGCCGGCAGATTTTCCCATACGCAGCGCCGACGTTGAGATCAGCTACGGAGATGTGCCCTTCGGCGATGGCACCAGTTTTGTGCTGCCCGTCAAATCCGTCGTGGACAGCACCGCAACCGCCGGCCGGCAGAGCCACAACGTTTTGGAGTTTCAGAATTGTCATAAGTTCCGGGCGACAGCGCGAATGGTTCCGGCGAACTGAAGGGAGCGTGGTAAGCAGCCGCGGTTGGGCGTGCGCTATTCGTTGTGCAGGCGGATTAGTCAAGATCGCGTTGCTCCTTCGTGCGCAGCCTCCGCCACTTGTGAGCCATTTGAGTGGTAGGCTCGCAATGGTAATGTGTTGCCCACCTTTCCGTTGCCTCATTCTTTGTGTTGGGCCGTCTGGCCGCCTTTCATTGGCCCAACTGAATGAGCGCATGCGCTGCCCCGGAAAACACCAGACGGCATTTCGCCTTCTGCGTCATCAGCGACAGCCTCGGCCCCGCCAGACGATGTGATCCTGCAAGCTTAGACGGTGGGTAAATTACCGGAGAGAAGTTGCGCCCATGCACCTCGATAGCCTCCCGATTGGCTGGATGACGCTTGCGGTATTCGGTCTTGTCTATTTGGGGACCGCCGTCATCTTCGCCGTCATTTTCTGGTTTGCCCGTGGCGAACGCAGTCGTGGCTTCAGAGGCGTTTCTTCGGGAATGCTTCCTCCGCTCGGCATAATTTTTGGCCTGTTTGTGGCTTTCGTGGCTTCCCAGGTGTGGAGCGACACCGACCGCGCCCGGGCCGCCGTCAACACGGAGGCTAATTCACTAAGCACCGTCATCTTCCTCGCCGCCAGCTTTCCGGGCGAACCAGAGCTGCGCATGCGCGAACTGACACGCCAGCATATTGGTGAGGTCGTGACCGTTGAGTGGCCAAGGATGGCGCAGGGAAACGGATCGTTCATGGTCACTCCCATGGCGCTGGCGGAGGAACTGCAATTCATTCTGGCGATCAAGCCGGAGAGCGAGGGCCAGGCCACCGCCCAGCGTCAAATCGTGGCCGCCCTTGAAGGTGCGATGGAGGCGCGCCGCCAGCGAATCGCGGTTAGCCGCTCGCGCGTGAATTGGGTTAAATGGACAGCCCTCATCGTGCAGGCGATTTGTACTCTCATCGCCATCGCGATGGTCCATATCGACACTCGAGGCGCAGCTGCGATCTCGCTGTGGATCTTCGCCACCGGCGTGGCTGTTTCCATCCTGCTGATCGCATCCCACGACCGGCCCTTCAAAGGAGAGCTGTCGATCAAGCCGGACTTGCTGAAGCAGGTGCTGCCGGAAGAGGCTCTCACTCAGGGCAGCATCAATCACACCGTTCTGGTCCATCTCACCAGCCTGCTGCGTGCAGCCAGACAGGTCATATCCGACGAGGAGCCCGCAATGGCTGCGGGCAAGGCCTTAAGCGGAAAAGAACTCGTCGAGCGAGCCAAAGTGAAATATGGGGAGCAGACCGGCCGCTCTCTTCCGAATCTCGATCCCGCATCTCCGGAGGGACAGATGCTGCAGGCCGAGATGGAAGCCATCCAGGAAGTCATGGACGAGGCGCGTGCCAGCGGCGATCTGAAAGGATTTGTGCCGGCGGTCTTCACCTATCGCGTGGCGCAACGGTTTACCGGCAAAGTGGGTGAATTCGCCTACGTGAAATTGACGGCTCCTTCTGAGCTGATTCGTCACCAGCCCAATATGCCCGACAGCTGGGAGAACAACGTAATTAAGGACAAGTTTCAGTCAGTCGGATGGACCAAAGGTGAGTTCGTGGAAGAAGTGGCGGAGCTTAACGGCAGAAAGGCCTATCGCGTAATTATCCCGGAATACTACGAAGCCTCCTGCCTGGCCTGTCATGGCGAGCCTAAGGGAGCGCTGGATATTACGGGAGGGAAGAAAGAAGGCGGCAAGCTGGGGGACCTGGGAGGTGCCATCAGCGCCGGGATCTATCTGAAGTGATGACCGCGTGCAGGACGTTCTTCCGCGCGCGCTCGACCGCGTCAGCCCACTAGGGATTGCTGTTGTGTGACGCATCGCCCGTCCCGCCCGGCGAGACCAATTGTCCACCGGTTATCTCTTGTCCCGGCGGCGTCTGGCGCGGCATCGCCACTTGAGCTTTTGATTTCGCGTACGCACGATAGGCGAAAATCACCGCTAGCAGCGGCGCGGCCAGCAGCAATCCCCAGAATCCGAAAATCAGGCTGAGCAGGATGGGCACGCCCAGCGACGCCCAGATCGGTATGCGCGCCGTGCGCCGCATGATCAGCGGCTGCAATAGCAGCCCGTCGGTCATGATGATCACGCCGTAAAGGATCAGCACATACAAGACGCCTTCCAGGCCCTCGCTGAACAGCGCGGCCAGCGCCGGACCGAAGAACGCGATCACCGGTCCGAAGTGCGGAATGAATTGCAGCACGGCTGCGAGCAGCGCCCAGAAAGGCGCGAAAGGAACATGCAGATACCACAATCCCGCCCACCACAGCGCTCCGACGGCCAGCGCGTCATAACATTGCGCGATGAACCAGCGCCTCAGCGCTCCGCCGGTGATGTTAATGTGCCGCGAGAATTGCATTATCTGTTTCGATGCGTGCCGTTCAAGAGCGCCGCAAATCAATGCTACACTGCGAAAGACAGCAGTTAGCATTTAGCAATTAGCATTTAGCAAGAAATGCCTGCGTGAGACGTTCCAGGCTAATCCCAAACGCTAACTTCTAAGTGCTGCTTTTAGCATTTTTGCGAGGACGTTTGCCCTGCCAGGTTTGGCTAATTGCTAACTGCTAATTGCTAACGGCTGCTTCTATGAACTTCGGCGTCATCATCTTTCCCGGATCCAACTGCGATCACGATGCCTACTGGGTGATCCAGCAGGTTGCGAAGCAGCCAGTCACCTTCCTCTGGCATGACTCGCCCGATCTCAAGGGTTGCGATGCGATCATCGTTCCCGGCGGTTTCGCTTACGGCGATTACCTTCGCACGGGCGCGATCGCCAAGTTCTCGCCGGTGATGGAATCGGTGCGGAAGTTTGCCGCTGATGGCGGATTGGTGATGGGCATTTGCAACGGCTTCCAGATTCTCTGCGAAGCGGGCCTGTTGCCCGGCGCGCTGATGCGCAATGCCGGCCTCAAGTACGTTTGCAAACCGGTGCATGTGCGTGTCGAAACAACGAACACGCCTTACACACAGCAGCTCAAGAATGGCGAAGTGTTAGAGATTCCTATCGGCCACATGGAAGGCAACTACGTCTGCGATGAGCGCACGCTGGCCGAACTGAAAGATCAGGACCGCATCGTCTTCCGCTACACCACACCGGCAGGCGAGATCGCATCCGAAGCCAATCCCAACGGCTCGCTCGAGAACATTGCGGGAATTTGTAATGAAGGACGAAACGTCCTGGGCATGATGCCGCACCCGGAGCGCGCCAGCGAGCCGGAACTCGGCATGACGGACGGCGCGCGGATCTTTCACTCGCTGCTGTCAGCGGCAGTCACGAGTTCACGTTAAGCAGCCATCACCCAGCCACCCCCGAAGAATTGTCATCACGAGGAGGCCTTCAGGCCGACGAGGGATCTGCTTCTTGCGCGGAGTGGTTATGCACGGCGGGCGAAAAGCAGATCCCTCGCTGGCGCTCGTGATGACAATCTTCTAGTTTGGACTACGTTGGCTGGCAACGAAGGGTCGGGGCCAGCAACAAAGGGTCGGGTGCTCCGGTCAAGCTTCTTCCTGCTTCAGTCGGAGAAATCTACAGCTTCTTCTTCGTCCAGTCCTCGATCCGGTTCAGCGCTTCCTGCAGATGCTCGACCGAGTTCGCCGTACTGAAGCGCATATAGCCTTCGCCGAACGAGCCGAACGCTGTGCCCGACAATCCCGCCACGCCCACTTCGTCGAGCAGTGCGTCAGCCAATTTCTTCGACGGCCATTTTGTCTGCGTGATATTCGGAAACGTGTAGAACGCGCCCTTCGGCAGGCGGCAGGAAAATCCTTTGATCTGATTGAGGCCCTTCACGAACACATCGCGACGCCGCTGGAATTCCTGCCGCATCTTCTCCGGCTCGCTCTGATCGCCGCGCACCGCTTCGACGCCTGCGATCTGGGTGAAGGTCGCGGTGCAAGAAGTCGAGTTGGTCTGCAGGCGTGCGAACTGCTGCGCCAGGTCGGCGCGCATCACGCCGTAACCCAGTCGCCAGCCGGTCATCGAATACGTCTTGGAGAAGCCGGTCAGAATGATCGTGCGATCCTTGAACCCAGGAACCGACGCGATGCTGTAAGGCTCGCCTTCGAAGGTCAGGCGGCTGTAGATTTCGTCGCTCAGCACCATGATGTCGCGATCGCCGATCGCCGCCGCAATGTCTTCGACATCGCCCTTGGTGATGATGCCGCCGGTGGGATTCTGCGGCGAGTTCAGGATGATCAGCTTGGTGCGATCGTTGATGAGTCCCTTCAGCTCGTTAACGTCGAGCCGGAAATCATTCTCCTCGCGCAGCGCAATCGGCACTGCCTTCGCGCTCAGGAAGTTGATCATCGATTCGTAAATGGGGAAGCCGGGGTTGGGATAGATAACTTCGTCGCCCTCTTCCACCAGCGCCAGCATGGTGAAAAAGATGATCGGCTTGCCACCGGGAACAATGACCACCTCTTCCGGCGCGACCTTGATGCCGCGCGAAGCGGAGACCTCTTCGGCGATAGCTTCGCGGAGCTCCGGCAACCCGGCCGCGGGACCATAGTGCGTGTAGCCGCTGCGCAGCGCGTTGACGCCGGCTTCGATCACGTTAGCGGGCGTGTCCATGTCGGGCTCGCCGATCTCGAGGTGAATGATGTTTTTCCCTTGTTTTTCCAGGGCGCGGGCGCGGACCAGAACTTCGAAGGCAGTTTCCGTTCCCAGTCGCGACATCCGCTTAGCGAGGCGCAGTTCAGTCTCTGTGGTAGTCATAGGCAAACCTATGGATTATACGACGATTGACCGCCAGCCCGCCCAGTTACCAGATGTCAAGGGCCGTTGGTTAATTGAGCTTTAAATGGACCAGCTGGGCCAGCTTCCGCTGTTGCTGATCGAAGCTGTAAAAGCGATCCGCACCCAACTCCAGCGCTGCGGCAACATGCAAGAGGTCGGCTGTTCGGACACCAAGCCGCGCGGTTGTCTGTCGCGACAATACCTGCGCTCGTTCGAACGCTTGGTCAGGCAAAGATCGCAGCTGAAACACTCCGTCGCGTAGATCGCTGGCCAAAGCGTCCCACGAGGCCTGAGCCTGCGCCCGAGAAATCTCGCGACGGAAGATACGCAGCTCAAAGGCGTTCACCGCCTCCAACTCGCCAAGGGTGCTAATGACATGGTCACCGGTTGATCTCGAGATCGTCTGCAAGGCGGCGCCCGAGTTCGCATCGATGCTATACAGGGAAATCAGGAAGCTGGTGTCGACGTAGGTCTTCAATAGCGATCCCGGTCTTCGGCGATCAGTTCGGCGCCGGTGATATCGAGTACCTTGTCTCCGTAAATTGCCCGCAGCCGGCCGAGGAAATCGGGAAGGGCGCGAGCTTTGGCCTTGCGCTCGGGCACCAGTCGGGCGATCACCTGCTGCCGCTTGGTAATCTCGATCTCCTCACCCTTGTGCAGCATCCGTTCGATTTTCTTGAAGTCGTAGCGCAGATCCCGGACCGTGGCCTTCTTCATGTGATACATCGTAGCATCACACTAATTCCGAAAGCAATCCTACGATTGGATCGCACGATTGCCCTCACGGCCGGGCACAGCATTCAAGTATCGCCGTGTGCCCCACCATGCGCACCACCTTGTAGCCACTGCCGCTCACGACTTTCATCGCCACGTTGTAGCCGGGCCCTCCAACCCATGGCCCCTGATTGCCGATGACGATCAGTCCTGCGCGATGATCGTCGAAAATCTCGAACATCGCCGCCGGCGTCAGCACGTGATATTTCTCCTGCTGATCCGGGCTGATCTTGCGGGCGACCGTCACTCCGAAATCGTTTTCGAATCCGGGGTACGGCGTCGCCTGCGAGGTAAAGAGATATCCCGGCCAGAAGCTGATGACATCTTCCCCTGGGCGAGTGAGCGAGTCGATCGTCTTCGAGACTTCCGTCACCTGCGCCACCGTCCAGTTCGGCGCGTCGGCCGAGCCGAGAATTCCCGGAACCCCGTCTCCTGTGAACAGGTATTGGCGAAAAGCCGGAACTCCGAAGGCAACGAAGCTGGTCAGTGCGACCGCGCAGATCCCTCGCGCAATGCGAAGCTGGCGCAGCGTTTGCACGGTCGCCAGATAATCGGTGATCGAGAGCACAGCGGCGACGATCAGAAACGGGACAATCATCGAGAAGTACTGCATTGACGCCGGCGTTGGCAGGATGCAGACCAGTCCCAGCACCAGCGCGATCACGAAGGCCAGCAGCGCCGAGCCGCGTTTCAGGCGGCGGGTAACGAACATGCCAACGCAGGTCAAACTGAGGACGCTGAACTGAAATCCCGTGAATCGCCCGACGAAGGTTGCCAGAATCACGTGCATCTTGTCCAGCCAGTCCCCGATCAGGCCGGAATGCGAGCGCAAGGCGTGATATCCCAGATTGTTGAACAGAAATGCGCGGGGCGATGCGAAGAACAGAATCAGCGAAGGAATGGCGCCGATCGCAAAGCCCGCGACAGCCCACAGCAGACGCGCCAGTCGCTGACGACTGCCCCAGAACTTGCCCTGAGCTTGCCGAAGGGTCTCGCGCTTTTCGAGACCTGGGTGCTGTCGCAAGATCCACCACACGAGCACCGGCGCAACACCCAGCACGTACGACCGCGTGTCAACGCTGAGTGCGAATAAAAAGCCGGCGAGTGCTACCCACCATCCTGGCGATAAGTCATTCAACCGGGCCACAATCATGTACGCGAGGAACAAGAACGGCGTCGCCAGAGGAAACGTCTTCACGATCGGAAACCAGCCGAAGATCAAGCTGCTTGAGGCGAACAAAATCGCCGCGCTGACAGCGGCAATCCACTTCTGAGTCTCCCGGCCGACGAGGACGTAGACCAGTCCTCCGAGCAGGGTAGTCTGCAGTGCGGCAAAGGTTCGCGCCGAGATCCACGACAGGCCCGCCAGCTTGAACCATATCGCGTAGACATACGGCAGCAGCGGCCCCTGCGGGTAGAAGAAATCCAGATAAGGCGTCTTGTGATCAAGGACCAGGCGCGACGCCAGCAGATAGTAACCTTCGTCACCGTCGATGAAGCGGTGCAGCGAAACGAAGAGGAAGAATCCGCTCAGCAGAAGCACCACCGGGATAAGCAGCTGCTTCCACGTCCGCGTCATTTCTGTTCGGGAAGTTTTTCGTGCTCGTGGCTGTCGGCGTATTCGATCTCGAATTCGATCTTGGCCGACGTCTGCAGCATGGCTGAGACGGAGCAGTACTTGTCCTTGGAGAGGCGCACCGCGTCTTCCATCGCTTTGTGTGTGACCTTGCCGCCGACGCGATATACCAGCTTGATGGAGGTGAAAATCTTGGGATAATCTTCGCTGCGTTCGCCTTTGGCCCGAACCTCGAGGCTGGTGAACGGCTCGCGCTTCTTTTTCAGAATGCCGACCACGTCGACTGAAGTGCACGCGCACAAGGCGATCAGCACCAGCTCCACCGGGCTGCTGGCCGACTTGTCGCTGCCGGCGTCAACCACAACAGCGTGGCCGCTTGTCGCTTCACCAAGGAAGCGTTCTTTGTCAGTCCAGATGGCGCGGGCTTCGATCATGTTTAGCAACTAGCGATTAGCTATTAGCTCTTAGTATTCCGTCGCAACAGCTTTCAGCTTGCTAAGAGCTAAAGGCTAAGAGCTAATGGCGATTCATTGCTTCGGCGGCGGACTGACGGTGCTGCTCCCGCCGCTGCTTCCATCGTGTTTCTCGTAAATCGAATACTGTTCCTGCGGCCGCTTCAAGCGAATCGTAATCTCCCGCGCCGACTCGTTGATATTGAAGTCGTCGCCAAAGGTCTGGAAGCCGGGCGCGATGACCTGCACCCGCCACATGCCATACGGAATCGCGTCAAAGTGTGTCTTGCCATCAAGATCGGACTTCAGCTCAAATCCGGTCTTTGCCTGCTTGCCCTGGTGTCCTACCGGATGCAAAATCACCGCGGCATTGCGAACGGGTTTTCCACTGTCGTCTTTCAGGACGACGAAACTCAACACGGATGCCGTCCCCTCATCCTTCTTATCGCTGGCGATCAGCGGCAGGCAGAGCAGCAACAGGACGAAGAGAATGGTTGGGAGACGCAACGACTTCATGCCGACATTCTAGGCAGGCTGGAGCAAGGCTGCAAATCGCGCCGGCTAGTTGGAGCTGCTTTGTCCCGGCGCGTACTGCTGGGCCGTGGTGGTGGAGCTTTGGCCGGACCCCGCCGAGCTGTCACTGGGCGTAGGCTTCTGCGCCGAAGGATCGTTGCCCGGCTCGTCGGGCGAGGCCGTGGGCTTCTGATTAGAACTCGCCGAGCTATTGGTCGAGCCGGCTGCGGTGTTGCTCGGGCTCGGGCTCGAGTTCTTCAGCGTGGGACGGTCGTCGTCCTGCGGGGCAGAGGAGCTGGCCGTGTCCTGGGTCGTGCTTCCCGAGCCGGTACTCCCGTCGGTGCGCTTCAGCGTCGGATGCCCGTTGTCCTGCTGGTCCGATCCACTGCCAGCACCGTCGGTGCTGTCGCTCGTGCTCGTCCGCTTCAGCAACACAGGACGTCCCGGCTCTGGCTTACCGCCGTGCAGGTGCCGGCCGTTCTCGTATGACGACAGCCGCGCCTTCACCGATTCGAACTCGCTGGTGTCGACGACATACTCCGGCCGGTCAGGCAAATACTTTCGGATCTCTTCTTGTGCCGCCTGAATGCGCTCCACATTCATCGGGTGAGTCGCGAACGCCTTCGCCACCAGGTTCGGCTTCTTTTTCTCGACGTTCAACTTCTCGAAGAACTGCACGAACGCCTGCGGATCGTATCCCGCGGCGTAGTCGTATTCCAGACCCAGCAGGTCAGCCTCGCGCTCGGCATCGCGCGAAAACTTCAGAAAGCCCAGCGGCACCGCCAGGCCCGCAACTTCGCTGATGGCGTAGGCCACCGGCCCGCCGATAAAAATCAGCGGCACCGAAGCCATGTTCCAGATCTGCGCGCGCGTCATGTTCTTAGTGGCGTGTCGCGCACAAACGTGTGCGATCTCGTGCGACATCACGCCCGCCAGTTCCGCCTCGTTGTCGGCGGCAAGAATCAGCCCGCTGTTTACATAGAAGAATCCGCCCGGTAGCGCGAAGGCATTGACCTCTTCCGTGTCTAGCACCTTGATCGTGAACGGCACCTTCGCATCCGAGTGGCTCACCAGGTTCTGGCCGATGCGGTTAACGTACTCCGTAATCACCGGATCGGTAATTACCCTGGCGCTGCCTTCCACTTCCTGCGCCAACTGCCTGCCCAGCGCGATCTCGCGATCGTAGGAGTAGAAATCCAGCCCGCCGCCGACATTACGCTGGCCGATGAGATTGACGTTGTCCTTCGGCGGAAGGTTGGGATCTTGCGTAGCCGGCTTGCTGGCGGTCGTCCCGGCCGGAGCCGACGGGGTGGCCGCAGTCGGGTTGCCGGCGCTGGGATCGGAGCTTGAATTCGCCTCCGGCTCCTTGGAAGAATCCTGCGCGCCCGCTGCCTCGATCTGCGCTGCCGTCGGAATACCTACGCTGGTGGCATCAGGATGTGACGCCGGCGAGAGGCTGTCCGGGCTGGAGGAACTAGTTTGGGTGCTGGCTGGCGGCGATGTATCCTTCGTCGCCGGAGACGCCGGTTGCGATTGACTCGTCGTATCGGGCGCGGATTTGTCCGGCGCAGCTTGTGCGGCGGCAAATACCGGCCAGCAAAGTGCGGCTGCCAGAACTGCCGGCGCAAACCTCCACGCGAACGCGGGAGACAAAGTAACTCGACGAGCACCGGGGACTGGCACGATTACACCTGTCTGATTATCCTGCCAAACTCAAGGTTATGGGAACTATAAAGTTCAGCTTTGTAATTGAGCGATCCGGACGGAGCGGGAAACGCGAACTGACGCCATAGATGCGCGGGCTGGAGCAGCGGATACCTTAATTGGCAGAGGAATTGTCGTGCGGATGCCAAATTGGGAATTGGACCCGTATGGCGTCCCTCGCTCGCGAAAGAATCCACTACGGCTCTAGGAGCAGAGGAATTACGCCGAAAGGCTGCTGCACTGACGACTCCTGCGCCCCACGCGGTGAAAACCCCCGCGAGAACCCTTAGGGTCGAGTTGGAACGTGAGCTCGAGCTGAACAGGATGCCGCTAGATCGCCGAGGTTCTGGCTCGCCGAGGTAATGCACATTCCCGGGGTAATGGGCGTACGGGGCGTCGAAAAAGAAGCACCCCTCGTGAGGGTGCAGGCTCTGGCATTTCGAGTGCTTGCGGACGCATCAAGGTGGAGCACTCCACCGCATCGGCTGGCGGGAGAAAGCCCCAAGGTTCATAGTACGTTGAACTTGTTCATCCAAAGCGAGGTGAATTACATGGGCGTTCGCCAGTCGGACGAACTTAGTCCACAGCAGGTATGGCCAAGCCATGTTCTCATTGAAGGTCTAGGACTTGGGCTATCTTATTGCCGCTACTTGACTTGTATGTCTTACGCTCGCCCGCTGGAATCTGAGCGCACTTCACTCACATCACCCCTTGACAACCCTGGTTACGGCGCGTTATATTAGCACTCGTGAGAAGTGAGTGCTAACATCGTTTCCCGCGTTCACTCCTCAAAACCTCGTTATCCCAAAACTTCATTATTTCCGGCTGCAGCGCTGAAGTCTGCGCCACACCGGAGCAGTGAGCAGAAAACTCAGACTGAATATCACAAAGAAGGAGTTCGAAGAATGGCTACCAAGCTGACTCCCCTGCACGATCGCATCGTGATTCGCCGCGTTGAAGAGGCAGAAACCTCGCGTGGAGGAATCATCATTCCCGACAGCGCCAAGGACAAGCCGCAAGAGGGCGAAGTGATCTCCGTGGGCAAGGGCAAAACCAACGAAAAGGGCGAGACCTTTCCTCTGGCTGTGAAGGAAGGCGACCGCATTCTGTTCGGCAAGTATGCCGGCACCGAGATCAAGATCGACGGCGAAGACTTCCTGATCATGCGCGAGGAAGAAGTCCTCGGCATCCTGGAAGGCGCCGCCAAGGCCAAAGAGCACGCCGCGAAGAAGTAGTGGCGTCGAAGGCGCCAGGGGCTGGGGACTAGGGGTTAGGGGTCAGTTGAAATCTGACACTGCGACCGGTAGTCCAAGGCCTCGAACGAAGTTTAACCGTAGCTCGAAAACGAGTTTAACGAGCGGGTCCAGTCAGCCGACAGTTTCTAGTCCCTGACCCCCGAACTGACTTTTAAAGTTTGGGTCACGCCGGCATCGGCAGGTTCTAATCCCTAGCCCCTAGCCCCTGACCCCTAACAACTAGGAGAGAAACAATGGCAAAGCAAATTCTGCACGGCGAAGATTCGCGCCAGTCGATTCTTCGCGGCGTGAATGTTCTGGCGGATGCGGTAAAGGTCACGCTTGGTCCCAAGGGCCGCAACGTCGTGATCGAGAAGAAATTCGGTTCGCCGCTCATTACTAAGGACGGCGTCACCGTAGCCAAGGAAATCGAGCTGAAGGATCCGCTCGAGAACATGGGCGCGCAGATGGTGCGCGAGGTCGCTTCCAAGACCTCCGACGTTGCCGGCGACGGCACCACCACCGCGACCGTTCTGGCGCAGGCCATCTATCGCGAAGGCGTCAAGACCGTTGCCGCCGGCGCGAACCCGATGGCTCTGAAGCGCGGCATCGAGAAGGCCGTTGCTGCCATCGTCGGCACCGTCGATGAAGACGGCAACCGCAAGGGCTCGGCGCTCGACAAGTACTCGCAGAAGGTCACCGGCGACATGATCGCCCAGGTCGGCACCATCTCCGCCAACAATGACCACACCATCGGCACCATCATCGCCGAGGCCATGAAGAAGGTTGGCAAGGACGGCGTCATCACCGTGGAAGAGTCCAAGACGATGGAGACCCAGTTGGAAGTCGTCGAAGGCATGCAGTTCGACCGCGGCTACCTGTCTCCCTACTTCGTCACCGATCCGGAGCGCATGGAAGCGGTGCTGGAGAACGCCTACATCCTCATCCACGAGAAGAAGATTTCCTCGATGAAGGACCTGCTTCCTCTGCTCGAGCAGATCGCCAAGGGCGGACGTCCGCTGGTGATCATCGCCGAGGACGTGGAAGGTGAAGCGCTGGCGACCCTGGTCGTCAACAAGCTGCGTGGCACGCTGAACGTCGCGGCCGTCAAGGCCCCTGGCTTCGGCGATCGCCGCAAGGCCATGTTGCAGGACATCGCGATTCTGACCGGCGGCAAGGCCATCACCGAAGATCTCGGCATCAAGCTGGAGAACGTCCAGATCCAGGATCTCGGCCAGGCCAAGAAGATCACCATCGACAAGGACAACACGACCATCGTCGAGGGCAAGGGCAAGCACACCGACATCGAAGGCCGGGTGAAGGAAATCCGCGGCCAGATCGACAAGACCTCCAGCGACTACGACCGCGAGAAGTTGCAGGAGCGGTTGGCGAAGCTGGTCGGCGGCGTTGCCGTCATCAAGGTCGGTGCGGCTACCGAAACCGAGATGAAGGAAAAGAAAGCCCGCGTTGAAGATGCGATGCATGCCACCCGCGCTGCGGTGGAGGAAGGCATCGTACCCGGCGGCGGTGTTGCGCTGATGCGCTGCGCCGAGGCCATCGACGGGCTGAAGCTGGAAGGCGACGAGAAGATCGGCGGCAACATCGTGCGCCGCGCGCTCGAAGAGCCCCTGCGCCAGATCGTCGGCAATGCCGGCGAAGAGGGTGCCATCGTTGTCGGCCGCATCCGCGACAACAAGGAGAACAACTTCGGCTACAACGCGCAGACCGATAAGTTCGAAGACCTGGTCAAGGCCGGCGTCATCGATCCCACCAAGGTCACGCGCACCGCGCTGCAGAACGCCGGCTCGATCGCGGCCCTGATGCTCACCACCGAAGCTCTGGTAGCCGAGCTTCCGGAAGACAAGAAGGAACCGGCAATGCCTCACGGCGGCGGCGGCATGGGCGGGATGTACTAAAGGCAGCGATTAGCAATTAGCCGTTGGCAATTAGCTAAAGGCAAAGACGAAGGCCTCGCAGCAATGCGGGGCCTTTTGTCTGGCGACTGGCTACTGACAACTGTTTCTGCGGGTGCTTGAGTGGGGTTTTTGATTTTCGTGACAACCGACGGCCGCCTCACAGATGTACAATGCCGCCATCCGTTAAACAAACATTCAAAGTGATTTAACCCTGCATTCTGAGGGAAAGGAAAGGACTATCCCCATGAAAAAGATGCTGGTGTTGTGTGGAGTACTCATGCTGGCGTTGCCGCTGGTCGCGCAGATGGGCGACAACATGAAGGCCGGAGGCGGCGTCGCTCAGGCGGTTACGCAGATGGAGCAGGCGTGGGCCTCGAACTCGAAGGCGGGCAACGTCGACGCAGTCGCTGCCAACCTGGCCGACAGCTTCGTCGAGCTCGACAGCGATGGTGGCCTCTACACCAAGGCTCAGATGCTGGACCGAATGAAGGGCGCGAAGTGGCAGACGAACGAAGTCAGCAATATCAAAGTGACCGTTCACGGAAATACGGCAATTGCGACCGGCTCATGGCAAGGCAAAGGTACATCGGCCGGTAAGTCGATCGACCAGAAGGAAAACTGGGTTGATACCTGGATGAAGATGGCGAACGGCAAATGGCAGTGCGTCGCCAGTGCCAGCGCCATGACCAAGATGTAGCGATCACGCGATCCACGAATCCAGCCTGGTGCCCCAGGTTCGCCCTTCGGTTGGGCTAACCTGGGCTGCAGGATCCCGGATCCACCGGTGCTCCCGGTCTCGCGCCGTGGCGACAATGATCAGGTGTCCCACTCAAACCAATTGGCTTGGGTGGGTTTCCTGACAACTGACAATCTGCAACCGACAACTGTTTTCTCACCACGTGTAATGCACGCTATACGTCACGTCCTGTTCGCCATCCGGCGGGATGTTCGCCGTGAACTCCACCGTGTGGCTGTCCTTCTTCACGTAGTCGACGGACTTTGATGTGATGGTCCAATTGTCGCAGCGATACAGGTGCTCCACCACCTGCACCGCAACGGATTCCTTCTTGTGATTGCGCAGCTTGATCACGTACGTCTCGTCAATCCACCGATGTGCGCCGTCGACCCGGAAATCTGATCGCGTGCGATCGGCCACGACGTCAAACGCGTTGCCGGTATACACCCGCAGCGTTTCGTCCTTGGGCGTGTGCTGAATTTCATTTTCGCCAATGCACTGCAGCCGGCCGTCACTGTCGCGGCGGTAGAAGCGCATGCGTCCGCGCGGCAGCGGCATGCCCAGATGATCTGCCTCTGAGTTACGAAACTCGCGCATGATGTACACCTGCTTGTTGCTGGTCACGCCGATATTCGGCTGCTGGAACTGATATTCCATGTTGCCACGCAGATTCTCCGGCAGCATGTAGCCCTCATACACGTACAGTCTCTTCGAGGGAATGCCGTTCGCGCGCAAGAACTCCACCTGCTTGGTCTCGCCATTCTCGAGCGTTGAGGACCGCTGCAGGCTGTAGAGGTGATATTCGTCGAAGACGGTCTCTTTGACCGGCGGCTGCATGTACGTAAGGTCGTTCCCTCCGTTAGCGGACATCGGAGCCGCCATCGCCATCTCCTGCATCTTGACCTTGTTCACCTCGCCGGCCATCAGCTGCAGACGCGCGTTCTCAAAGGTATGGCCGCTGCGGTTCTGCAGCGTTACCCAGCCCACCATGTCCAGCAGGTCGCCATTTTCGGGAGCGACTACGTTGTAGCTCGCCTCCCAGGTGAGGCCGCCGGTGACGTAACTGAGTTCAGCATTAAGCTGAGCACTGCGGTCCGATTGCAGCAGCCAGTTCAGCGAGGGCTTCAGCAACGACTCGTTCTGCAGCGTAGGAAAGATCGGCGTACCGGGCAATCCAAACTGAATCTTGCCGTTGACTTCGACGATCGTCTCGCCAGAGTAGCCGCAGTTGCCGCCGTAGCAGCCATTGCCGCCATATTGCGCGCCGCCGGCTCGGATGATCTTGCCGGGAACGATCTGGCCCGCCGCTACCTGGAATTCGATCTCTTTGCCCTCGTAGGCGCGCAGCAGATTCTGCTGCGATGCGATGTCGGTGCGGTAGTTCTGCTCGAGAATGCTGAAGCGCAGCTTGCCGGCCGGATCGCGCAGGATGACAGAACTGGGCTCAAGGTATGAGGTGACGTCGCCGAAGCTGACGTCATTCATGCCCGCGTTCAGTTGTAATGGAACATTTTGCCGAACTACGGCAAAATTCTGGTTATAGATAGTGAGCGACGGCGCTGAGTTTTGCTGGCACCATCCCATCGAAGCGAAGAACAGAAAGACCACACCCCAGCGTCGATCCATTGCGGCCTCCCGCAAGCGATTTGCTTGTTCTCACTTAGAACGGGCTCGCTGGTCCGGCTTGCAGGATTTCTCGCGCTGATTCTTTGGCGTGCGAATCTCTCCAATCGCAAAAAAACGCATCTATTTCTCTGTAGCGGCAGGAAATCCATTCTCAGGAGAGATTGTGCTTAGGAACTCGGAGCCGTACGTCGCCTGGCTGCGAACTTCGTCTTGGTCTGTATTGGTTGCTGTCTTGCTGCTCACGCCTGCCTTCGCGCAGGACAATGCCGAGCAGCCCAAGCTCAGCGACTTCTATAATTTCGAGCACTACGTCCACGTCGTACCCAAGTCGCCGGAGGATTACCATCCGATCACCGCCGAAGGCAGGCTGGGATGGTTCATCCGCGGAACCGTTGGCCCGAAGAGCCTGACGGGGGGACTGGTTTCATCGGCGATAGGCACCGCAGCCAATAGGCCCTACGAGTACGGGCCGCACTGGGATGGTTTTGCCGACCGCTTTGGCATGCGCCTCACCGGCATCTCTACCGGCAATGCCATCGAAGCGACATTAGGAGCGGCCTGGAGTGAGGACCCGCGCTACTTCCACACCGTACACGACACTTTCGGTGATCGCGTCAAGAACGTTGCCGACCTGACCTTCCGCGCCTACCACGACGACGGCGAACGTCATCCGGCGTATGCCCGCATCATTGCTATCTTCGGCAACAACTTCCTTTCCAACACCTGGCGCGTGCAGAGCGAAGCCGACTGGCAGCACGCCATGATTCGCAGCGCCGAGGGTTTCGGCGGCCGTTTTGTCTCCAACGCCGTCAGCGAATTCTTTCCCCAGGTGTGGAGAAAAGTGCGCAAGAAGCCCGACCCGTTTCCCGCCTACGAGCACAATCCGTAGATCATTCTCTTGTCGTTTTGGAGAAACAGCCTGCCAGGGCTTATGATGCTTACCCCTGCCAGTCAGGCGCCCGGAGGAACGTCGTGCGGAACTACTTCGTCGTCGACAATCTGTTGACCCACGCGGAAATCCCGAAGAACGGGAGCGTCAGCACTACGATTCATCATGATGAGCGCGTCAAGGTCTCGCTCCTCGGATTCTCCGGCGGCCAGGAGATGAACAAGAACACATTGGCCACTCCTGCCTTCCTCGAAATCCTGGAGGGGAAGGCGCGGGTAACGCTCGATGGCGAAGTGAAGGAGCTCACGCGGGGCGCATGGATCTACATAGAAGCCAACGTGCCCCACTCGGTTTATGCACAAACCGAAACGGTGATGCTACTGACGATGCTGCTCAACAAAGACACCAGACGCTAATCCAGCATTACTCTCGCATCGCCGCGCGTACAAATTCCCGCACAATCGGCGGCACTTCTCCTTTTAGCGCGCGGCGTTCCGGCTGAAACAAAGTCCCTACGAAGAACCGGTGTCCGCGCAACTCTCCACCCCGGACCTCGCTCGCTGCATCGCGGGCCGCCACGCGAAGGATTCCATCGAACAACAACGCTTCCGACTCGCTACTCGGACCGTAGTTGCAGTGATAGCCCTCGGTGATGGTCGGCGTTCCGTAGCTCTTATGCAGCAGACTGCCGGGAACCAGTACGATCTCCGACTGCACTTCCACCAGTGAGCAGGAGAGCCGGGAGATTACCAGCTTCGCGGCGCCAGGATTGGTCTCCGCGTGATCGGCGTCCTTTATGCCAGCAACATTGCGAGCATATTCGATCAGCGCATGCTGGAAGCCGGCGCACGTTCCAAGAAACGGAACCTGCCGCTCCCGCGCAAACTGAATTGCGTCCAGCGCACCCTGCATGCTCTCGTACGGACTGGCGGGCACGCACCAGATGCCCTGATACTGTGCCAGGTCGTTCGCGGCATGGCTGATCGCACCGGTCGCAACCCAGTCGGATTGAACACGCACGCCCAGATCAGCAGCGGTTAATTCCAGCGCGAGAGGAATAGCTTGATGGGCAATTACGGAGGGATTGTGATCTCCCACGAGCGCTATACGCAGTCGCGTGCTCATGGGATTTCAGTATAGCGCGATTCTGATACGACGATTGTCTCGCCTCGGTGGCAAGTATGGCTCATCGCCCAGCTTACCCCGCCCTTGCGACATCATGCGGCCGAACTGCTGGCCGCTCCCGCTTTCCTCAGATAGACCACGAATACCGTCCCGCTCTTGTCGGCCCCGTTGCGGCTGCGAAAACGAATTGCACCGCCGTAGTTCTCCAGAATCTGCTTGCTGATCCACAATCCCAAGCCCGTTCCTACATCTTTCTTGGTCGTGAAGAACGGCTCAAAGATTTGCGCTCGCGCGGCTTCGGGAATTCCGGCGCCGCGATCAGCGATGGTGACTTGCGCCCCGCCGCCGATTTCCTTCACCCGAATCGTCACTTCCGACTTGGCCGGCGAAGCATCGATGGCATTGCTCAACAGGTTGGCAAACACCTGCCGCAGCTCACCCGGCGCGCCGTGCAAGTGAACCGGACTCTCTACCTGCACCTTGGCGGATATTTCCCGCGAACTCAGCTTTCCCTGGAAGACGTCGACCACGCTCTTCAGCAGGTCGCCCAACTCGAACATTACCGGTGCGCTCGTCTGACGGTAAAAGCCCAGCGTCTGCCGCGTGATGTGACCGACCCTCTGCAACTCGCGATCGGCCATATCAAGCAAAATGCGGCTGGACTCCACCGAGTGTTCGGCGCGCGCCAGGTACAGCAGATTCGTCACCGCTTCCAGCGGATTGTTGATCTCGTGTGCAATTGTGGCTGCCAGCCGGCCCGCCGCCGCCAGTTTTTCTGTCTTGCGCAACGCCTCTTCTGTGCGCTTTCGTCCGCTGATATCCATACACATGCCGGCCATGCGCAGTGGTTCTCCCGTCTTGCTGTAGTCCACCGTTCCCCGGCCCGCAATCCAATACGTGCTGCCATCCGGGTGCAGGGTACGGTATTCGATGTCGTATTCCGACTTGTTTTCAAAGGATGCCGCTATGGTGGCTTCCGCGCGCACCAGGTCCTCAGGATAGACCGTCGTCTTCCAGGCATCGAAGGTTCCTGGGAAGGTGCCGCGAGCGAAGCCGTGCATGTCTTCTACTTCTGCGGACCACTGCACGCGTCCGCTCGGAATATCCCACTCCCAGTCACCAACCTTGGCAGCCGCGCGGGCTACAAAGCGCCGCCGCAGGCGATCCAGTTCCTGCAGCTTCTCGTTGGCTGCGCTCAATTGTTCATTGGCTTTCGCCAGTTGGACCGACCGCTCCTCCGCCTCGCGCACCGTCGCCATATTCGCCAGAATCCGCGGCATGACCAAGGGCAGCGCGATAGCCGTGGCAACCGAGGCCACCGCGGTTACGACCTTCACATAAGCCGACATCCAGTACACGGGATGCCACAGAGTTATGGCTTCCATGAAATGGGTCCCACCGCAAGCAATGATGAAGGTCCCAAACGCCAGAAACATCCAGTGAAACGGAATGCCTCCTTTGCTGGCGCGCACCATGTACAGCAGCGTGAACGAGATGACGACGTAAGAGAGTCCGATCAGCAGATCGGAGACCAGGTTCACGGAGATCAGCGTCGGATTCCCGAGATAGCAGAACGCATGCGGCATGAACTGGAGATTCTCCAGGCCACGTCCCAGCAGGGGCCAGAGCAGCGCGCTCGCCGCCAGCAGCGCCAGCCCGGCGACGAAGTATCGCACCTGCGCCGCCCGCTGCCGGCTGAATGTTTCCTCATCGTTATTGGAAAGACCACTCCAACCAGACGACGGCATGAATCACTCCTCCATGAATCGTCACATATTGGTTCGCGTTCCCGGAGAGCGTGGTGGGCGTAACGGAAGCCGCCGGCCATGTTGTTTCTTACTTGCGGAAACAATGGCCGCACCAGCCAATCGCAGCATTAAATGCCGCTTGCGGAATCAAGTCAAGCAGCATCGCGCGCCGGACCCGCAGCATGGGCACGTCACCGGTCACAAGCTAGAGTGACATCAGTCACCCTCAATTTACTCGTCACCAGCCTAACGTTTGTCTTTGGCCCCGTGTGACCGGCGCTCATCGATGCGCAAACACCGTTGGCGCTGGACTTGGCTATCTAAGCAACCCCTCGAGGAAAGGCCTGCCATCGATTGGCAGACATCGGTGAAAACTTCATGAGCACTACAATCGCTCCGCCTTCTGCTCCGGTGAAGACGCCGCCCACAGCACCACCGAAAGCGCCGCCGGCCGCAAGCCCTCTCTCATTAATTATCGGTATCGTGATCGCGGCCGTGGTCGCTGTGGTCGTTCTTAAGATTCCTGCGTTAGGCACTCCCTGGTCGCAGGCATACGATCCCATCGGGCATTGGTTCCTCTCGACGCTGATCGCCGCCCTACCGGTCGTTGTCTTGCTGGGCAGCCTGGCGTTCGGCCACGTGAAGGCACACTATGCCGCGTTGCTTGGCCTGGGCACGGCGTTGCTGGTCGCGATCTTCGGCTTCCACATGCCGGGCCGCCTGGCAGCAGCCACGGCTGTCTATGGCTCCGGATACGGCCTCTTCC
The DNA here is from genome assembly GCA_963805985.1 of uncultured Acidobacteriaceae bacterium. Classification (GTDB taxonomy): domain Bacteria; phylum Acidobacteriota; class Terriglobia; order Terriglobales; family Acidobacteriaceae; genus Bog-257. The sequence goes on from CAWDWG010000002.1 coordinate 219,090, forward strand.
CGATCGGCTGGATCGTGTTGAACGTCATCTTCATGTACCAGCTCACGGTTGAGTCGGGACGCTTCACCGTGCTTCAGCGGAGCATGACCGGCATCACGCAGGACCGTCGCTTGCAACTGCTGCTCATCGCCTTTTGCTTCGGCGCGTTCTTCGAGGGCGCATCGGGATTCGGCACGCCGGTTGCCGTTACGGCCGCGCTCCTGATTGGCCTGGGCTTCCGGCCGCTGCAGGCTTCGGGCCTGTCGCTGATTGCCAACACCGCGCCTGTCGCCTTTGGCGCATTGGGCACGCCGATTATCGCACTCGCCAAAGTCACCGGCATCAGTGAAATCACGCTCGGTGCAATGGCTGGCCGCATTCTCACGCCGTTCTGTATTCTCGTGCCGTTTTGGCTGATCTGCGCCTTCGTGGGTTGGTCAGCGATGTTGGAGATTTGGCCGGCCATTCTCGTCGCCGGCGTTTCCTTCGCCATCCCGCAGTACTTCATGGCCAATTATCACGGACCGTGGCTTGTCAACATCGTGGCGTCGATTATTTCGATGATCTGCCTCGTTGCCTTCCTCTTCGTCTGGCATCCCAAGCGGATCTGGACCTTCGAAGGCGAAGAAGCGAAGTCGAGTAGCCATGGCGATCACGGCTATAGCCGCGCCGAAGTCACGCGCGCATGGGTTCCGTGGGTCATTCTCAGCCTCGCAGTTTTCCTCTGGGGCACACAGACGGGCAAGAACCTGATGAATGCTCCGGAAAAAACCTTCAAGTCGATGGCGACCTGGCAGACGCCCCCCAGCAAGATCACCAATCCGCAGTTTCCGGTGACCACGCTCAATAATCTGGTGCTGCGCGTCCCGCCAGTCGTCCTCAAGCCGACGAAAGAACCCGCGGTGTTCGGTCTGAACTGGGTCAGTGCGACAGGCACGGCCATTCTGTTCGCGGCGCTCATCTCCGGGCTGGTCATGGGACTGAGTATCCCGAAGATCTTCGCCATCTATGGACGCACCCTTATGAAGGTGCGATTCTCGCTGCTGACCATTGCGGCGATGATGGCGATCGGCTTCATGACTCGCTACTCGGGGCTGGATGCGACCATGGGCCTCGCCTTCGCGCGCACTGGACATCTGTATCCGTTCTTTGGCACGCTGCTTGGCTGGCTGGGTGTGGCGCTGACCGGATCGGATACGTCGTCTAACGTGCTGTTCGGCAGTCTGCAGAAGATCACCGCCCAGCAAGTCGGTCTGCCACCCACGCTGATGGCCGCCGCCAACAGTACAGGTGGCGTGATGGGCAAGATGATCGACGCGCAGAGCATCGTCGTCGCCAGCACTGCGACGCAGTGGTACGGACACGAAGGCGACATCCTGCGCTACGTCTTCTGGCACAGCATCGCGCTGGCCGCACTGGTGGGCATCTTCATCTTCCTGATGGCGTACGTGGCTCCGTTTACGCACTTCGTGGTGCACTAACGTAGTTGGGTGGTGCGGCGGTTTATCGCCGCGTTCGCCCTCGGCCAGGATCCCCTCCGGTGGGGCCCTCACGGCAGTGAGCGCCCCACCGGAGGACAAATCACAACAGTGACGGACGCCGGCCTGAAGGCCGGCACTCCCCGAGCTCTTGCCGCAACTGGTTAAGGAATCGTTCATGCCCGCACTCTTCGATACCTTCAAACTTCGCGCCGAGACCGTCAGCGCCGAGGTTCATCGCTTCCCGCAGAAATCCACGGCGATCGACTTCATCGTCGGATATCTGCAATCGGCGGGCGTCACCGACTCGCCGCAGTCCTACGCTGTCTGGGCCGACTGCCCGTTCCTCGCTGGCGTCGACAAAAGCAAAGTTGCAGAGCGCGTTCCCGGTCTTAGCTTCGAAGTCACGCGTGAGCGCGCCGCCGATTCCAAGATCGGCATCAGCCAACTCGATTGGGCGATGGCCTCGACTGGCTCGCTCGTTCAGGACGCAGCTCCGGTCGAACGCCGACTGGCCTCAACGCTGCCGTCGATTCATATCGCCATTGTCGAGACGAATCGGCTCCTTCCCGACATGCCCGCGGTCTTCAGCAAGATTCGTCCCGAGCAGACCAATTACATCTCGTTCATTACCGGGCCAAGCCGCACCGCCGACATCGAACGCGTGCTGACCATCGGAGTACACGGCCCGGAAAAACTCATTATCGTCTTTGTCGACGACCTCGCGGCGGTGAACTAATGCAGAAAGAATTTCGCGAGAAGATCAACACCGCCCTCCACAATCCCAATCTCACCGGAGCGCTGGGCCGCTTTTCTGAGGCCTATCGCATCAGTCGCGAGAAGGCATACGAAGGCATCGACTTCGAAGCCGTTCGCACGCAGATCGCCGATCGCAAAGGCTATGCCGCGGCGCATCTGGACGAACTTGCCGACCGATTCACCCGCAACATCGAAGCGCGCGGCGCGAAGGTCTTCCGCACCGACGATCCCGCCAAGGTTCGCGACTACATCCTCAATATCGCGCAGCAGAACGGCGTGAAGACGATCGTCAAGTCGAAGTCGATGGCATCGGAAGAGATCCATCTCAACCCGTTTCTCGAGAAAGCCGGCATCGAAGTCAACGAGACCGATCTCGGCGAATGGATCGTTCAGCTCGCCGGGCAAACGCCATCGCACATGGTCATGCCCGCAATTCACATGACCAAGGAGGAAGTCGCCGACGTCTTCAACGACAAAGTCGAACAGGGGCAGCCGCCCGACATCCCCAAGCTGGTGAAGTTTGCGCGCGGCAAGCTGCGCACAAAATTTCTGAGCGCCGAGATGGGCATCACCGGCGCCAACATCGCCGTCGCCGAAACCGGCACACTGGTCATCGTCACCAACGAAGGCAATGCCCGGCTGGTCACGACGCTGCCTAAGATTCACGTCGCCATCGTCGGCATCGAGAAGCTGATGTCCGACTTCGCCGACGTTGTGCCGGTTCTCACCGCATTGCCGCGTAGCGCGACCGCGCAGTTGCTCACCAGCTACGTCACTATGATCAGCGGCCCGGTGCCGAACACCGACGGCACACCGAAGCAGTTGCACGTGATCCTGATGGACAATCGCCGCACCGAGATGTCGCAGGATCCGAAGTTCAAGGAAGCGCTACAGTGCATTCGTTGCGCCTCCTGCTCTGAACGTGTGTCCGGTGTTTCGGCTGGTCGGCGGACACGTCTTCGGCAAGATTTATACCGGCGGTATCGGAACGATCTTGACCGCGTGGTTCGACGCGCTGAAAGCGTCCGACGAAATCCAGAGCCTCTGCATCCAGTGCGGCAATTGCACGCAGGTTTGCCCCGGCAAGGTACCGATTCCGGACCTGATTCTGGAGCTGCGTCGCCGCCTCGCGGTCGAGAAGGGACAAACGTTCGCGCAGAAGGCGATCTTCTCGGTCGTCAATAATCGGCGGCTCTTTCACTCCATGCTGCGGCCGGATCGCTGGCGCAAAAGCCGCTGGAGAAGGACGGCTTCATCCGTCACCTGCCCTTCTTCCTAGCCGACATGACAGAATTCCGCAGCTTGCCTGCGATCGCCGATGTTCCCTTCCGCGACAAATTCAAAGAGATCGAACAGATGCCGCAGAAGGAAAAAGCCGCCTTCTATTCCGGCTGCCTGATCGACTTCGCGTATCCGGAGATGGGCGAGGCGGTGGTGAAGATCCTGAACAAGGCCGGCATCGAAGTCATCTTTCCTGAAGGCCAGACTTGCTGCGGCGCGCCTGCTCGCTTCAGCGGCGCCTACGAAGTCGCCGCGCAGAATGCGAAGGACAACATCAACGCTCTGCTGGAGCAGAATGTCGAGTACGTTGTCTCAGCCTGTCCAACGTGTACGGTCGCGCTGAAGCAGGATTTTATACACACCTTCGAGAGCCTTGGCCAAACCGATTCCCTCCCCCGCGCTCGCCAACTCGCCGCGAAAGTCGTCGATCTTTCCACGCTAGTGAAGAAGCTGGTCGACGAGGGCCGGCTGACCTTCAAGGAAGGACAGCACCTCGGCAAGGCGACGTACCACGATTCGTGTCACCTGAAGCGCACGCTCAACGTCTCCGAACAGCCGCGGGAGCTGCTGACCAAAGCCGGCTACGAGATTTCCGAGATGTACGAAGCGGACATGTGCTGTGGCATGGGCGGATCATATTCGCTCAAGCTGCCGGAGATTTCCGCTCCCATCCTCGAGCGCAAGCTCACCAACATCAAGAACACCGGCGCCCCGCTGGTAGTGATGGATTGTCCCGGCTGCGTCCTGCAGATTCGCGGTGGAATGGACAAAGACGGCGCTGCCATTAAGGTTGAGCACACCGCACAGCGACTGGCCGAAGAGCTGGAATAAGAGCTGGGCGCAGGAGCGATCTTTCCTCCTCGAATTGTCATCACGAGGAGGCCTTCAGGCCGACGAGGGATCTGCTTTCCGTCGATTGGGCAGAAACGCGACGTTCAGGCTTACCACTATCCAGGCGGGGATCTGAATATGACTCGTGAGTGGCGTTTCTGGGTGTATATCCTCGCAAGTAAGTCCCGGCATATCTACACCGGCGTTACGAACGACATCGAGCGGCGGGTACGAGAGCACAAAGAAGGAAGAATTGAAGGATTCACCCAAAGATACAGAATCAATCGTTTGGTTTATTGCGAACGGTTTCGCTACATCGGAAATGCAATTGCGCGGTAGAAGGAAATTAAAGGCTGGGACCGGTGGAAGCGGGTTGCGTTGATTTAGCAGAGCAATCCTACATGGGAGGACTTGTCCTTGGAATGGGGCAAACCGATAAAGCTATTACAACCTTCCCCCGTGGCCAGAACAGCGGATCCCTCGTCGGCCTGAAGGCCTCCTCGTGATGACAATTCTTGAAGTTCGGCGCTCCAATACCAACCCAGACTACAAATAACTCAGCCACCAATCCTTGCGTCGCTGCTTCACGCCCATAAACCACAGGCACGGGAAGTACAGGATAACCAGCACCGTCAGCCACATCAGGTAAATAAACGGCAGGCCGTGACCGTAGCCGTCGGGAGTGCGGCTCAGCAGAAACGCGCCGTGTAGCAGCCAATCCATCGGCTGATGGAATAGCACGGCCATGAGCACCGCCAGCAAATGGATCGCATACAGGTGCAGGACGTAGAAGAACATCGGCACGCGCCCGAAGACCAGCAACGGCTTGAAGACGGCCGAGACATGCTTTCCATCCAGCCACGCCAGCAGCACGATCCCGGGCCCCAGCGTCATCAGCAGAAATTGCAGCGACGGCGGATACTTCTCCACGTCAAAGAAGAGAATGACGGTCTTCTCCATCGTCGGCTCAACGTGCCAGTCGCCTTGAGAGACCCCGCCTAATCCCACCGGCGGATTGCCGTACAGATTGGTCGCACGCAAGAAGACGAAGGCGACGATCATCGCCATTCCCAGCATGGCCATCCACCGCTTCCTCTCCCGCTGGTCCAACCGATAAAACACACCGAAAACGTAGCCCGCCGCCATCACCCCAACCCACGGCACCAATGGGAAGAGCACAAAAGTTCGCATTCCGCCCGGCAACTGGACACCACCCCTCACGTGCAGGATGGTCCATAGCCAGGCGAATGATCCGAATTGCGAGGGGCGGACTCTGTCCAGCAGATCGTGTCCGACGATCATCAGCACCGCCAGCGTCCCCAGCCAGCGGATCGGCAAACGAACCGCCACCGCCAGGATGACCATCGAAGCGCCCAACGCCCAGATCACGCCGCCGAATCCGAATCCCGGCACGAACGACCACGCGAATCCGACAATAGTCAGTTCCACGAATATCAGCCACAGGCCTCGGGTCCAGAGGAAGCGTGTCAGTTCGCGTGGCGTTCTGCGCTGCCCATAAAAGAACGCTCCCGTCCCAGCGAGAAAGAAGAATAGCGGCGCGCAAAAATGTGTGATCCAGCGAGTGAAGAAGAGTGCGTAGTAGGTGCGCGCGATCGACTCAGGCGCAAAGGGCAAATAAGTGAAATAGTCGCGGGTGTGATCGATCGCCATGAAGATCATGACGAGGCCACGAACGATGTCGATGGATTCGAGACGAGAGGAACGAGCGACGGTAACAACGCGGGGAGCTTCCGCCACGGCGGCAGACTGCAAGGATTGGGCGGTGTTCGCTTGCGCCATCGCTTTCTCCGCTGTCCTCCAACGGCATCATACCTCGCGGCGCCACCACGCTACGCCCCTCCTTCCCGCTTCTCATCCCGCTGGGAAGGGGCTTCGTCACTTTGCCGGCGTCGCGGTTGCCGCGGGCGCCAGCTGCGCCAACTTTTCCTTTGCCTCCGGACGGGAGAATGCGCCGGAGGGATTGTGCATGTTGAGCGTCAGGACCTTCTGGTAATACTCGATGGCCTTGGCCTTGTCGCCCGATTTATCGTAAGCCTGCGCCAGTAAGCTGTAAGTGAACGGATCGGCGAAGGGCACGTTCTGCAGGTCGGCAATCGCGGTTTTGTAGTCGCCGGCATAGATCGCGATGTAACCTGCCAGGTAAGGATAAAAGCGCAACTGGTCGGGATTGCCGTTCTTGTCGAGAATGGCTTTGGCCGCCGCAAGATGCTGGTGCGCCTGATCGAGCTGCCCTCGCTGCGCTGCGATGCGAGCCAGTGCCGCTTCCCAGCGGAAGTCCCAAAGATCTTTTTCGGTAGGAGTGATCTTGGGATTCTTCAGCGCGGTCGCATGGCCCGTCTGATACCACTTAAAAGCGTTGTCCAGATCGCCGGACTCCAGATAGATGCGCGCCAGTTCATCGGCCGTGTTGGCCGCGTCGGCGTAGTTCTTCCAGTTGTATTGCAGATCGAAGGCGCGACGCTCGTACTCCGAAGCCTTGGCGGCGTTGTGCTGGAAAGCATAGGAGACGGCCATAACGCGCAACGCCTGTGAGGTCTGCTCTTCCGAAGCCAACTCGATTGCTTTCGCCAGGTGCTGGCGCGCTTCGTCATACTTGCCCTGCAGGTCGAAGCCTACGCCCACGTAGAGCTGCGCCTCATAGAGATTCGGATCGGTGTCCAAAGCCTGCTGATAAAGCGCAACCGCTTCGTCCAGCTTGCCGTCGGCGCTGAGCTTCTGGCCCTGCTTCACCAGTTCCATGGCTTCCTGAGCCTTGGATTGTGCGGGTTGAGCCGGCGGCGGCGACGCTGACTGTGGCTGCGATTGCGCCGCCAAAAACCAAGTGGAAGATAGCAGGACTAAGGTCACGAGCGCAGAACTAACCGAACAAATGATTGGCTTCATGGCGCGGCCATTATTTCACAATGCAAGTTCCATGTTGTCTACGGCCACGCGAGCGCATACACTTCACATCGACTCTTAATCCTTCACTGTCGCGATTTCAGGCATAGGAGTTCTCTGTCTAACGAGTGGGGATGGTGGAGACGATTTCGCGCGGTGCTCATAGGAGGACATCATGAAAGAAATTCTCCCTCGCCGGACATTTGTTAAGAGCGGGACTTGCGGCCTGGCAGCATTAGCCGCGGGAAGTTTGCTGAATCTCAACGTCAATGCACTTGCCGAAGCCCAGACGCAAGCTTCCTCCCCGCCAAAGGGCACCGCGCTGACTAGGGAGTGGCAGGAGTCGCTGACGCCAGAGCGAATCATCGAGCTCGCCAAGATCGGTAATCAGCGTTTCGTGAGCGGAGCGCCCATCCAGCGCGACTACCAGCACGACATTCACGAGACCAAGAAAGGGCAGTTTCCGGCGGCGATTGTGCTGAGTTGTATCGATTCGCGCGCGCCGGCCGAGATCATCTTCGATGCCGGCATCGGCAATATTTTCAATGCGCGAATCGCGGGCAATACTGCCGATCCCGATGTCGCGGGCAGTATGGAGTACGCCTGCAAAGTCGTCGGTTCAAAGTTGGTTCTGGTAATGGGTCACACCAACTGCGGCGCCGTCAAAGGAGCCATCGATAAGGTACAACTGGGAAACCTAACGCAGCTGCTGGAGAAGATCTATCCGGCAGTAGAAGCGATGAGCAACTTCTCAGGCGAAAAGAGCTCCCATAATCCTGAATACGTGGATGCGGTTGCCACCAAGAACGTGCAACTGACGGTGCAGGACATTCGCAAGATCAGCCCCATCCTCGCCGACCTGGAGCAGCAGAAGAAAATCATGATCGTCGGCGCGATGTACAGCGTGAAAACCGGCAAAGTCGAATTTCTGGGATGAGCGGCGGCGACTACTCGTCCCGCAGCGTCTTCATGGGATCGACGCGGCTGGCACGATATGCCGGCAGCGTGCAAGCCAGCAGACCGACCGCAGTCATCAGCAGCGCGACCGTGCTGAAGGTCGCGAGATCGCGCGTGCTCACGCCGTAGATCACGCTGGACAACACTCGGCCCAATGCCAGAGCACCCGCCAGACCGATCATGACACCGAGCAGCGTCGGCTTCATGCCTTCAACGATAACCATGCGCAGGACATCGCGAATCTGCGCCCCCAGCGCCATGCGGATGCCAATCTCCCGCACGCGCCAGCGCACCGCATACGCCAGCACGCTGTAGATGCCCACCGCAGCCAGCAGCAGCGCCAGCCCAGCAAAGCCCGACAGCAGCAACATCGTGAAGCGCTGCTGCAGGAGGGATTCGTCGATTGTGTCCTGCATGGTCCTGACAAACAGCAATGGCACTTCGCCGTCGACGCCATTCACTGCATTACTGATCGCCGAGATAACGCTGCGGGGATCGGTGTGGGTGCGTGCGGCAAGAGTCATGCCGAACGACTGCCAATGGCCATCCCGTCCGGCGGCAGCCTGCCCGAGCGGCATGTAGAGCATCGACGCCGAGCGCGTTTGACTCAGCGCGTCGTCTTTCACGTCGGCTACGACACCGACGACCTCGCGTGCGGTCCCGGGGAAGAAGTACATCGTGAGGCGTTTGCCGATCGGATCTTCATTGGGCCAGAACTGCTTGGCCATGGACTGGCTGATGAGCACCACGCCCGGCCTGCCGGCGACATCGGAGTCGGCGAAGTCGCGCCCGCGCAGCAGTGGAATGTGCATCGCGCTTCGATAGCCCCGGCTGATCAGCCGGACGTCGACCTCGGGCTGGTCGGCCATCGCCAGCAACGGCCGTCCTTCGATTTGCACGGGCTGATGCGAGCCGCCGCCGGTCAGCGGCAAAGCGTCGATGACGCCGGCTGACTGGACGCCGGGCAGAGTCCGTACGCGCTGCAGCACGCGATCGTAGAAGCTGATCTGCTGCTGCGGCGTGGTGAACTTTGTCGAGGGAACCGACAGGAACATCGTGATGACGTGGTCGGGATCGAAGCCGGGATTGATGCCACGCAGCGTCCACAGGCTGCGGATCAACAGGCCGGCGCCGATCAGCAGCATGAGCGAGAGCGCGACCTCGGCGACCACGAGTGTGCTGCGGGTCCGGCTGCCACCCGATTCAGACGCGGTGCGGCCCGCGCTCTGCTTCAGTGCCTCGCTTATGTCTTCGCGCGTCAGACGCAATGCGGGAAGCACGCCGGCAAGAATTCCTGTGACGAGCGAGATGCCAAAGGTAAAGGCCAATACCCACGCGTCAAGACCGATGGCGCCGGAGCGCGGCAACTGGCCGCCAGCGAACTTCACCATGAACACGGTTCCGTAGTGCGCGAAGACGAGGCCGAATGCGCCTCCGGCGACCGCCAGGATCACGGTTTCCGCCATCACCTGTTGCAGCAGGCGGCCGCGATTGGCCCCGAGGGCCGAACGGATGGCGACTTCTTTCCGCCGCGATAGCATCTTCACCAACACGAGATTCGCGACATTGGCACAGGCGATCAGCAGCACCAGCGCGACCGCGCCCAGCAGAATCAACAACGCCGGACGAACATCCCCGACCAGATCATCGCGTACCGGCACAGCGGTTGCGCCCCAGCCCTTATCATCTTTGGGGTATTGCTGCGCCAGCCGGTCGGAGATGGTAGCCAGTTCGGCTTTAGCCTGCTCCAGCGTCACGCCCGGTTTCAATCTCGCAATCACGCCGTAGTTGTGGTCGTCGCGAACAGCGCGATCTTCGGCAGTCCAGTTCTGCGGCTTCCACATTTGCGGCTCGTAGCCGGGATAAACGGGATATTCGAAACCGCGCGGCATCACGCCGACTACCGTGTACGCCTGATCGTTCAGGTGAATGTCGCTGCCCACGATCGCGGGGTTGGCACCGAACTGGGTCCGCCAGGTGTCGTAACTGAGGATAACTTCGTGATCGCGACCTGCCTGATCTTCACCGGTGACGAAGGCGCGGCCGAGCATCGGTTGCGCGTGCATGATGGAAAAGAATCCGTCGGTGACGGCGACCATGCGAATCACTTCCGGGCGTTCCTTGCCGGTCAGCGTATAGCGTCCATAGCCGTAAGCCGACATGTCTTCGAAGCTGTGGGCTTGCCCGCGCCAGTCGAGAAAGTTGGCCGGCGAAACCGCGAAAGTAGTCATCCCGGGAAAGCTGGCTGGGGGCGGAATGTGGTAGAGCGACACCAACCGGTCCGGCTGATCGAAAGGCAGCGGCCGCAGGAGCACAGTATTTACGACGCTGAAGATTGCGGTGTTGGCGCCGATGCCCAGTGCGAGCACCAGCACGGCGACAACGGTGAACCCGGGACTTTTGCGCAGCGTGCGCCAGCCGTATCGAATGTCCTGACCAAGATGTGCCACGCGGATTTCCTCTTCTGAAGATACGCTCGCGGCCACGCCGCGGTTCGCAGGAATGTCCGGTAAGGATGCTGCAGATTCCGTGCCAGAGCGGCGCGCCGTAAGTCCTGCCACGGACGGATGTGGTTGGGAAAAATGCGGCGGAGGACGTTCGTTTTCGAACAAGGCGTCCGCAGGCGGACGGCGTGAACGCAAAGAAGCGATTGCATGATGTAAGCTGCTAGTGAAGCCGTCGCAGCGGTCTTGAAGAGTCTGGACGCCGGCGTGAAGGCCAGCGCTACCGAGTATCGCCGATGCGCTTTTCATCTTTTCCAGGAGAGCCGACTTGGTTCGTTCGCTATTAGCTGTCCTGTCCTGCCTCGCATTTTTACCGTTAGGAAGTCCTCAGCAGACCACTACCCCTCCCGCCGGTCAGGCGGCTTCGGCCAGTACGGCGCCCGCGCCGTTCAGTCCGCCCGACAAGATCTTTGGGTATCGCAATCCCGGTCCCGAGCTGCGAGCAGAGAAGGCTTTTATGGCTGTGCCTGATCCCGAGCTGGCGAAGAAGCATCTGCAGGTGCTGACGGCCGCTCCGCACGTGGCGGGCTCGCCCGAGGATCGCCGCACCGCGGAATACGTCCTGCAGCAATACCTTGCCGCCGGACTGGACGCCTCGATTCAGCCCTATAAAGTCTGGATGTCGCTGCCGCTGGATATTCGCGTGGACGTCGTCGCTCCCGACAACGTGATGATGCATGGGCCTTCTCCCGAACGTGTGAGTGATGATCCGTTTCAGAAAGATGCCAGGATCCTGCCGGCGTTTAACGAGTATTCCCCGTCAGGCGATGTCACCGCAGATGTGGTTTATGCCAACTACGGCCGCGCCGAGGACTTCAAGAAGCTGAAGGAGATGGGCATCGATGTGAAGGGCAAGCTCGTCATCGTGCGCTACGGCGAGGTCTTTCGCGGAGTGAAAGTTTTCTTGGCGGAACAGAACGGAGCGGCGGGCGTCATCATCTATTCCGATCCGTGGGATGACGGTTACTTCAAGGGCGACAAGTATCCTAAGGGACCGTGGCGTCCCGACACCGGCGTGCAACGCGGGTCGGTGCAGTATCTCTTCCGCTATCCCGGCGATCCCACGACGCCAGACATCGCGTCGGTACCCGATTTGCCGGACAGCAAGCGCACTCCGCCGGAGCAGGCCACCGACTTGCCGAGGATTCCTGCAACGCCGCTGTCGTACGGCGATGCAACGCCGATCATGGCAAACCTTGGCGGACCGGAGTCGCCGCGCGAGTGGCAAGGCGCTCTGCCGTTTACCTATCACGTTGGGCCGGGCCCGGTGAAGGTGCACCTCCTGGTGAAACAGAATTACCGCTACACGACCATTTGGGACGTGATCGGGATTGTGCACGGAGCGCAGCTTCCGAATGAATGGGTCATCACCGGCAATCATCGCGATGCGTGGGTGTTTGGCGCGGTCGATCCCAACAGCGGCACGGCAGCGCAATTGGAAGCAGTACACGGAGTGGGTGAGTTGCTGAAGGGAGGCTGGCGGCCGAAGCGCACGCTGGTCTTCGCCAGCTGGGATGCAGAAGAAGAGGGATTGATCGGCTCGACCGAATACGCCGAGCAGCATGCCAAAGAACTTTCGCACGCGATCGCATATTTCAATATGGATGCGGCGGTCTCTGGGCCTGACTTCGGCGCTTCGGCGGTGCCGAGCCTGAAGCAATATCTGCGCGAGGTCGCGAAATCTGTGCCGAGTCCCAAGGGCGGCAGCGTCTATGACCAGTGGAAGCTAACCACCGAAAAGAAGGACAAAGAAGATCGCGAGCGAGCGCCGCATCCCGAAAGCGACATGGGTCCTGCGCCTGGCCGCGAGCCAAATGCGTCGGCGGTGAAGGATGTGCGGGTCGGAGATTTGGGCAGCGGCTCCGACTACACGGCGTTTCTGCAGCATCTGGGCGTACCGTCGGCGGACATCGGATCGCGAGGTCCGTATGGGGTTTATCACTCTGCCTTCGACGACTTTGCGTGGTTTACGAAGTTCGGCGATCCGACATTTGCCTATGAGCAGCAGATGGCTCGTGTCTACGGATTGGAAGCTATTCGCATGGCGTCGACCGACGTACTTCCCCTGAACTACGAGGAATATGGCAAAGAGATCGATGAGTATGTGAAGGCGGCCGAACAGAAGGCCAAGGCACAGTTCGGCAATCAGGCGCCGTCCTTTGCGGAGGCTCTACAAGCAGCGGAACGATTGCAGAAGGCGGGCGCGCATGCCTGGGAGGTTCAGAACCTTCCGGCCGGTGACGCGGCGGTGATGAATCTTGTGCTGCGCAACGTGGAGCGCGACTTCGTTGGCGACGGACTGCCGGGGCGGCCGTGGTTCAAACACGTGATCTACGCGCCGGGCGAGCACACAGGTTATGCGGCGGTTGTGATCCCTGGAGTAAATGAGGCGATCGGGAATAACAATCTGGCGCTGACAAAGCAGCAGTTGCAGATTCTGACTAGTGCGGTGAATCGCGCGGCAGCAGCGCTGGAGATGGTGAAGTGAGGCACTGGTCAGTTGCCAGTGGCCAGTTGCATCACTGCCTCAGCCGGGCCAATGGTGGATAGCGCAGCGATTTGGAATCTACAGTTGGCAATTAGCCACTGATCACTGACCGCTAGCCACGGCTTCTCTTCCTTCGATAGCGATTGAACTGATGATCGCCGGCTTTACGGCAGCTGAGCCAGGTCCAGCGAGTCATCCCCTCGAAGGTAAACCCCGGTCCCCCGAAAATTGTCGGACGTATCAGTAACGGCAGAGCCTGCTCAGTTGCGAGCCGCTGCTGGTCTGGCGGAACAACTTGTCCTACGTCCACGGGAGCGACGGTCAGAAATTTTTCGTCAATCAAATCCAACTGTGCGAGGCTCCCATACAATGTGGGACCTCCTTCGCAGAGTAGATGCTGCACATCTAGCTCCTCGCGCAGTTTCGAGATCGCGCGGGCAAGATCAAAGGTCTCTTTCTCGCCGGCCGCGATGATCGCAACGTGGGCATGTCCGCCCTGCGCCTGCAGACGCTCCGCGCCGGAGGGCGAGGTCAGGATCGCCGTATCGACAACATCGCCGTCGAAAACCTTGTACCGCGACAAATCGAGGTCGACAGCGCTGGTGACAAAGATATTGCGGTCACGGCCTTTGCCAAGCTTGCCGCGCAACTCCCGCAATGTGGGATCGACCACCTGAAAGACGATTCCGCGACTGTCAGGGCCGCGCAGACGCTGCTCCTCGCGCAACGTGTTCATGCCCATGAGGATGCCGTCGGCATGAGCGCGCAACAGATCCATGAGCCAGCGGTCGTCGCGCGACTGCGAGATGTCGCCGCCGGTAGCGTGCTCGCCCAGCAGACTGACAATTCCATCCAGCGATTGAACGAAGTTGGTGTAGATCCAGGGACGATCGGGGGGCGGAGCGGGAAAGCCGAGGTTGCCGTAGGGCGCATAAGCCGGATCGTCGATGGGACTGGGCTCGGCGCGATCGAACAGAACCTCGAAGATGGGATTTAATCCGGGACTGGCGTTCATAGCTCATCGCGATTGTATCGTGATGGCCGCGCCGCAATGATGCAGCTTCATCAAACCGTGACAACCTGATCATCAAAAGGAAATTAATGAGCCGAATAGCAACCTTCTGGCGCGCAAATCCAATCCCACGATTGCCCGAATGGAGTGGGCCCATATGTACCGCGAGACCCCAGTCGCTGCTCGTCTACAGGTTGCTACACCGTTGCTGATCGTCGCATTCGCCGCTGTCGCATTCAGTTCAAACGCTTACGCTGCGCGTCGCTTGTCCGCGACCAATGTTAATGCTGTCACTAGCCAAGGCAGCTCCGGAACGTCCGCCTATGCTTATGTCGGTGCGCCGGGCTATCCCGCCGACGGCTCAATTTATGAATTCGCAATCGCGCCGAACGGCTCGGCTACGCCGGTTTCGGGATCGCCGTTGAGTGGCGCCGACGGATCGTTAGTGAGCGGTGCCAACTTCGTATTCGCTACCGACGGTAAGAACATCGTGACCTATACGATCGGCAGCGGCGGCGCGTTGAGCCAGACTTCTACCGTCGACGGAACGGCTTATGACCAGGATCCGCAGGATGCCTCGGTGCAGTCGCTGAGCCTGCCTCCCGATGGACGCAATCTTTACACCGACAACTGGTATGTGGATGGCGCCAACAACGCCTACGAGGCGTGGACCGTCGGCTCGGGTGGGGTACTCTCCTATCTTCCAACGATGTCGGGGACGCCACTGTATTCGACTGCTGGAGGCTGGCCGTTTTCTTTCAGTGCGAATGGCAGTTTCGCCTACACGTGGAGCGTTTGTAAGTGGGAAGGCAACGTGTGGGGATATGCCCGCGGTGCTAATGGATCGCTGAAATCCATCGACACGCACGCGCAGGGGCTGCTTTCAGGAACGATGAATGGCGACTCGTCGGAGTGCTCGCAGGGGGTTGCCACGTCTGCGCTGGGTTATGTTGTCGTGGCTTGGAACGGCGGTTATTGCTGCGGAGGGCCAACCGGATTTGCCAGCTACGCTCTCGAAAGCAACGGAACGCTAAACCAGGTTCCGGGATCGGTCGTCGTCGCCGACGAGACCGCGATGGCCTTCGACCCCTCGGGTGAGTACCTGGCGGTTGCGATCGCCGGCGGCGTTCAAATGTATCAATTGCAGGCCAGTGGAGTCCCAACGCCGATCGGGTCGGTACAGGACTCGGCGATTCCTTTCAGCAACTTGGCGTGGGATAACGCCAATCATCTTTACGCCACAACCAACCCGAACTCCCAGCTATGCCAGAGCGGCAACTCCGCGTGCGGGCTGTATATCTTCAACTCCCACGCCGGAGCGCTGACGCTGGCGCCGGGATCGCCTCTGACCGTCAGCCAGCCGGGAAGTTTGGCGGTGGTACCCGCGTCATAGACTGCCTGTTTACGGTATTTACCTTACAGTCGGATAGCCGGTTTTCCTCATCCAAGTCAATATGCGATGGAAGCGGGGAAACCGGCTCCGGCTGGCAAGCGAGGCTGAGGCTTCGCCACGAACGCGGGAGATCTTCGCCGAAGTTCGCGAGCGTCTTGGCTTGCCGGTTGTTCCGCTACTCTATCGGGCCTACGCCGTCTTTCCGGATTTCCTGGAACTACATTGGCAGAGCTTTCGCCCGCTGATCGAGTCGCGGCAGTTCTTTGTGCTGGGAGCGCGGCTGGCAGCGGAGTGCTACACGCGAGCGCACAATTACTTCGCGGTCGATAGCCTGTCTGGGCTGGAAGCGGAGCCGGCGGCGAATGTCACATTGCCGCTGCCGCAAGTGCTCGACTACTACCAGTATCTGGATCCGTTTCTGCTGTTGATTACCGCAGCGCAAATGCAGGCCTTCGAGGGAGCGGCCGGCGAATCCCTGGAGACGCCGGCGAACGCGCGGCATGCTAGCTTTACGGTTGCGCCTCGACTGCTGAGCGACAGCGAAGCTACTGCCGGCGTGCAGCGCATCTGGGAGGAGCGGCGGCGAATCCTGGAACTGGCCTTTGTTTCCGACGAGCATCGCGCGCTGGCGTGCTGGCCTGGGTTCTATCGGAAGTACTGGTTCGACCTGAAGAGCCTGCTGCAGTCGCCACTCTATGCGGATTGCCAATATCGCATGGGCGAAAGCGCAATGAAGCTGGCGCGCGAGTTGCCCGTCCCGATTGAAACCGCGATTCCGCAGTTGCTGGAGGCAGGATTGGACAGCGATCAGCTCTATGGGCTAGTACGCGTCAATGAAGCCTTCCTCCAGACGCTCACCGGATTGCTGCTCGACATTACCTTTGCACGCATCGGATTGGAAGGCGGCAATCGCAAGGTAGACCTGGCCGAGAGCGAAGCGGTTGGCGAAAAGCCAGTGGCATCGGAAAGAGCGCTTCCATCCGAAAGTCCCGCCAGACAAGCCGGAACGCCCACGCGGGCGGCGTGAATACGCGTTAGTTGCTCACACGGGTGGCCATCAGCCGGCTGCGCACAAAGTCAATTAACTCCGGCGTCGTGTACCGCGGCGGGGCGATGCGGAAGGTCGGTTTCGCAGCCACGGGCTTCAGCGAAACCGTTTTCCACGCCACATCGGCGCTGCCGTCGTGCAGTATTACCGCATCGGCGCGATCGAGATAAATCTGCGCCGAGACCTTGAAATCTTCTGTGGCCGCATCGAGCACGGTGAGATAGAGGTTGGGTCGAACGAAGCGCAGGATGCTGTTGGATTCGAGGATGGCGTTCTCAGCAGCTTCGATTTCCTGGCGGACGCGCGGCATCGCTTCGGCCAACATTCCCTGACGTGTCCGCACCCACAACGAGCGCAACGCACCGGCAACCAGAAAGCGCGAGCTGTCACTCTTACCGCTGCGATTGAGTTCTTCGGTAACAGCCCAGGAGTGGTCGTCGGTGGCGCAGTGGCATTCCTTGCCATTCGCCGAGCAGATGCCGTGACCGTACTGCGTGACCTTCATTGCCGTCCAGTGAAATTCGGGCAAAGCGGCAATGAGACCGGCGACCACGCTGGTCTTGCCTACGCTGCGAGAATGGCCACCTACGACGATGAGGGACATAAAGAAGCAATTAGCAATTAGCTAAAAACTCACTACGAAACGCCCTTCCTGCGCGCGAGGCGCGAAACTACTGCCAGCTCTTTCAGAAACTCGCGCAACGGGCGCGCGGGCGTGCCCCACAGCAACTGCCCTTTGCCGCGTAGCACTTTGTGCGGCAGGACGCCGGCTTGTCCGCCGAGCAGGGTTCCCGCCTCGATCCTGGCATGATCGCCAATGCCGACCTGGCCGCCGATCACGCAATTATCGCCGATCTCGGAACTGCCGGAGACGCCGGTCTGCGCGGCGATGACGACGTTTGCGCCAACGATGTCGTTGTGGCCGATATGCACCAGATTATCCAACTTTGTGCCTGCGCCGATCACGGTCTGGTCAAGCGCACCGCGATCGATGGTGCAATTGGCGCCAATCTCGACGTAATCGCTGATGACCAGTTCGCCGACCTGCGGAAACTTCTGGTACCGGCCATACGTCTCATCGCGCACAAATCCGAAACCATCGGAGCCCAACACCGTGCCGGCATGGACGATCACACACCGGCCCAGAGTTGTGCCTGTGTAGATGACAACGCACGGGTAGAGGTCGCAATCGTCGCCGACGACGACGCCTTCGCCGATGCTGCAGCTTGCGCCGATGTGCGCGCGCTCGCCGATGACGGCATTGGCCTCAATCACTGCGTGGGCGTCGATTGCAGCCGTTATGGCGATTCGCGCGGTTGGATGCACGACTGCAGTCGGGTGCACGCCCGCGGGATGGGCCTTTGGCGGATGCAGCAGCGCGCCTGCAGCGCAAAAGGCCAGCCGCGGATAGGCGGAGATCAGCAGAGGTTTGGTGGTCGACGTTGAGCTCGCGAATTCTCCGGCGATGATTGCGGTGGCGCGCGAAGCCAGAGCCTGCGTGAGATCCTTCTCGTCCTGAACGAAGACCAAGTCGCCGGGCTGAGACTGCGCGATGCTGGCGACCTTATTGATTTGCACTTTGCCATCGCCGATGAGACGCACGGCAGTGGCATCCGCCAGTTCCTGCAACGTGTGGGGCATGGAGTTGTTATAGCAGGGGAGAGGGACTCAGGGTGAGGCTGTGATGCCAAAACCTCCAGGGTCTCGAAACCCGCGAGACGTGGGGCACCCGCAGTAGAGCATGTTTCCCACACATTCGAAGACCGCGAATGTGTGGGGCACCCGCGCGCGACACCCAAACAAAGAGTAACAACATCGCGAAGCGCCAACGGAATTCCGACATCCGACCCCAGGGTTCCTCGTCCTACACAATCTGGCGGCAACGACGAGGAAAGGCTAAAGCGCCTGAATGGCCGATAGCTGACCCACAATAGCCGGCTCAATACAGCGGCGGCTGCCCGGGCGGTCGCGTCTTCCAGCGACGATGGACCCAGAGCCACTGATCGGGATAGCGGCGCACATATTTCTCGATAGCTTCGGTGAAGCGCGCGGTGTTGACGACCGCGTCCGCGTCGTCGTTGCCGCTGCGCACCAGCTCGATCGGCCGGTCGAACTCGACGCGATATTTCCGCAGCACCGCGTCCCAAATCGTGAAGGCCGGCACGACCGTCGCGTCGGTATGCTGCGCGATTCGCGCCAGACCGCTTGCGGTGCAAGCCGGGATGCCGAAGAAGTCGACGAATACGCCTTGCGGCGGCGTCATGTTGGTGTCCATCAGAATGCCGACAGTTTCCTTGCGCCGCATCGCGCCCATAAGTCCGCGCGCGAATTCCTGCTTGCCGATCATGCTATTGCCATGCAGGCCGCGATAGCGCGTCACCAGCGCATCGACGCCGGGATTGTCGAGCGGTCGTACCACGATCTGCATCGGATGCCCCATCAGCGAATGGAAGAACGATCCGACCTCCCAGCCGCCGAGATGCGCGGTCAGCAGCAGCACTCCTTTGCCGCGCTTCTCCGCCGCTTCAAAATTTTCAAAGCCCTGATACACCGCGATCCCCGCCGCATTCGCGCGCGTGTAGCTTGGAAACAGGCACGCTTCGCCCAGCAATCGTCCCAGCGAAACGTAAACACCGCGCAGAATTCCGCGCCGCTCGGCCGCTGACTTCTCTGGTAGCGCCATCTCAAGATTGCAATGTCCCACGCGTCGCAATCGCGGATGCAGAGCATAGACCAGCCGCCCGATCAGAATGCCAACACCGTGCGCCAGTGGACGCGGGAGAATCCCAATGGCGCCCACCACCACCACCACCAGCCGGTATTGCAATTTGTCGAGCATCGAGGGTTTCAACTTCGACGCTATCACCTGCAAAAATGCGGGTCAAACCCCGGGGGCCAATCACGACGAAACCTCCCGGCGCAGCTTGCCAACCCCAAGGGCTTATCAATTCAGCGACTTTCCTATAGGATTGCCTGCATCACTGGCCACGAAGGTAGCAAGGAACCGGAATGAACAGTTTCGCCTTCGTCGTAAATGTCGCGTCACTTGAAGTTGAGAGTTTCACCTTGGCGCCCGGTCAGGTGCTGCGACGAGCACAACCCGACGAGATTGAAGTCATCAAGTCCACCATCGACCGGTTCAATGGGGGGTTGCACTCGTTCGCCGGATTTACCTTATGGGAAGGCAAAGTACCCCTCGCGCCCGGCAGGCGGATCGAGATCTTACCCGAATCCGAATGGCGTTATTTCGTAATCGCCATTGAAGGCACTCACGAAACCATAACCGACATTCAGCACGCCTCGGATTTAGCCTCCACCGAACTGGAAATTGGCTTTACCGTCCTCTTTACCTTTCCCGGCTCTCCCGGCGGTTTTGTCTTTCACCCCGGTCGATTCTTTCAAGCGCTCGAAGACTGCAACCAGGCAGCGTCTGGTCTCAACCTCCAATCGCTGGTTCAGGTTTCTGAGGCCGTGGCCAACGAGATTGCCACCCTGTGCGCCAAGCTCCGCAGCGCCGATCGCCGCCTGATCGACGTGAAGGCTCTCGCCGGCCGCATGGGAGATTTGAAACTGCTGCCCTCTCGTTCGCCCCTGATCTTTCTCGGCTATTTCGCCATCCTCGAATCGCTTCTCAGCTATCCTCCAAAACTAACCGATCCCTACGACTTTGTAGTCCGTCAGGTCAAAACCAAGCTTGCACTGCTCAACAATCGTTTTGACCGCAAGATTGATTACTCGAGATTTGCCGGGGCTCCGGCCGAAACCGTCTGGGCCAAAATGTACAACTATCGCCATTCCCTGGCTCAGGGAAATACGCCGATCTTCGAAGGGGATCTGGCCGTCCTGGGAAGTCACGCGCACGCCGTCGGCCTGCTGAAGCGGACGGTGAAAGCAATCCTTCGGCAGGCGCTGATCGAACCGCAGCTATTGCTCGATCTGAAGGACTATTAGCTCGGCAGCGCCACACGCCTTGCCTTCTCACGATCGCAATGGACCGCCGGCAATCGTCCATGCGAGAACCAGCTGCGCCTGGGAATGTCCCGGCGCCCGCTTGGACTAGGTTGGGTTCTTCTTCATCAGCTTCCAGACGAAGATAATCACCACAACGATGGCAACAACGACAGCGATCTGTTTGATCAGGTCCTGTACGAATGGAGTGTAGAAGTCGCTCATAACGTCCGGGAGTTATCCGCGTACTAGTATCTTAGCCGAGGCGTCAACTACTAGCTTCTTCCGCAAGGTGTTCGGACGGTCCGTGATTTGTCACCGCCGGTGAGAACTTGAGCTAAACATTCGAGCAGGCTTCGAGCGCGTTTTCCCGGCGTGCAATAGAATCCAAGTACCGATGCCGGGCGTGCTCGACTTCAGCAATGTCACCAAAGATTACGGCTCACGCTGGTCGCGCCGTCGCGTTCGCGCGCTCGATGGCTTCACTCTCTCGCTGGAGCGGGGCGAGATCTTCGGTTTCCTCGGACGCAACGGCGCCGGCAAGACCACCGCCATTCATCTCGCGCTGGGATTCATGCGTCCCACTTCCGGCGCCGGCCATCTGCTCGGCAAGCCCTTTGGCGATGCCGCTACCCGCGCCCGCATCGGCTTCCTCGCCGAAAATGTCGCGCTCTATCATCGCCCCGCAAGGAGGCTGCTGCGCTATTACGGCGCTCTCAACCGCATGCGACCGCAGCGCCTGCAACTGCGATCCGACGAAGTCCTGCGTCAGGTTGAACTGGAAACCGAAGCCACTCGCAACGTCGCCAAGTTCTCGCGCGGTATGCAGCAGCGCATCGGCCTGGCCCAGGCGTTGATCAACGATCCCGAACTGCTGATCCTCGACGAGCCCACTTCCGCGCTTGACCCACTGGCTCGCGTCGCCATGCGCGAACTGCTGCTCGAAGCCAATCGCGCCGGCAAGACCATCTTCCTAAGTTCGCACCAGCTCTCGGAGATTGAGATGATTTGCCATCGCATCGCCATCCTCGACAAGGGCCGCCTCCTCAAGCTTGGCAAGACCGACGAGTTGCTCATCTCGCGCGATCACTATGAAGTTGTCGCGCGCGGCGTTGCTGCCAACAGCTTCGAGCAATCGGCGAATCCGGCAGCCCAGATTCGCGGCCTGCCGCTGGACGGGGACGGCCGCGTTCGCTTCACTGTCCCCGCCGCTGCGCAACGCGGCGTATTGGAAAAGATCTGGTCACTAGGCGGCGAAGTGCTCAGCCTGAATCCAGCGCGCCGCACCTTGGAAGAAGTATTTGTCGAGCTGACCAACAAGGGGAGCGCCCCATGAAGCCGGTCTTGCTGATGGCAGCAAACTTCCTGCGCGAGCATCGCTGGCCCGCGCTCCTGCTCTTCGTCTGGATCGCGCTGCTGGCGCTGGCTGCCGGCGATCTTACCCGGCGCTACGCTGTGCCCGAAGACGTGATCTTCTACATCGCGCAACAGGCCATTTTCATCTGCGTCTTCAGCGCCTTCCTGGCAGCCGACGCCATCCAGAATGACCGCAAGTCCAAACGCATCCTTCTGGTTCTCTCCAAGGCCATCACGCGTTCCGAATATCTGCTGGCGCCGCTGGTCGGAACTGCGGTCGCAGCGATCGCCTACGCCGTGCTCTTCGACGTCTGCTGCCTATGGCTTACTGATCGCGCTCGCATGCCCAGCGCAAGCATCCTGCCGCTCGTGCTGCTCGTCGTCGCCGGCTCCATTCTTGCCGCAGCCGTCTCCCTGTTCTTCTCGACGTTTCTGAATCCTTACGTCGCCATCGCCGCAACCATTCTGCTCTTTACCGCTCCGGGATCGCTGCATCTCCAGCAGTACGCGTGGTCGGCATGGCTGCCCGGTTTTTCGCTCCTGGTCAAGATGATCGACCTCAAGTTAGTGTCGGATGCGACCATTCAATGGAAGGTAATCCTGATCGCGATGGCACAGACCGTCGCCTTTTGGGGAATGGCGACAGCTGTCTTCAATCGCAGAGACATCGCTGTCCCGGTCGAATAGCTGCCGCCGATAACTTTGTGGGTAGAGCCGGCCTTCAGGCCAGCGTCAAAGCCGTAGGTTGCTTCCCTCCTGAGTCGATTTCAGCTGCCAGCGCCAACTCGCGCCACAACTTTTCGAACTTGATCGATCCACTCAGAGATTGCGGGGCATTACTGCCTCAGCCGAAAGCTTGGTTGCGTTGTCAGACGCCTCTTCGGCATTGCGCATGATTCGCACCAGCAACGCTATTTCCGACTGCGCCAGCGTTACGTGATAGCGCGCATCGTTCGGGACGCCAGGATCGCGGCTCAATAGATACAGCAACTGCATCAGCTCCTGCAATCGATTGTTGGCCGTATTCAGAACATCCTTCGCCCCCAGCTCAGCGCGCTGGGAAGGCCGCCTGCAATTGTTCGTCATGCTGCGTCCGGTAAACTCCAAAGATTGCGGTGCATTGGAACTGAGGGTATGGTGATCCTTCGACTCTTGGTACTGCGGCTGCTGCAAATCGCTTCTCTCACTGAAATACATCTCACATTCCCTTCCCTTGAATAAGCCTTCCAGTTCCGAAAACGAGAGAAATAAGAGCGGATACTAGCTAGATGCAGACTCGGCGCTCGGGTTCCACGAAATCTCCCGCCTTCACATGCGATTGGCGAAGTTCATTGGCCGCGCACCGTACGAATCCTTTGCAGGTTGGCGGCCGCTTCACTCCAAAATGGCTCGGGGGACCGGAGCAGAGCTGCTAACAGAGACGCGCGCAATTCAAGGCAATTAACATCTCCGAATGAATTGCGCGTGCTTGCGGTGGTATGGAAGTGACGAAATGTGACGCGAACGCCGATAAAACGTTGGCCGGCGAAATTGCGGCGGCCAGATCCGTGCGCGTGTAATGCCGCCCGGTGAGGCCAGTCGCCGGCATCAGAGGAGAGAAAAAGACAGAAACAATCGCGGTGAGGACGATAAAAGCAACGAAGCTGTGACGGCCCAGGATCATCGAGTTTCCAGCGGATATTGCGTGGCGATGATGCTTACTTCATCAGGTCTTGCGCGCTTTGTATGGCGTACTCGAGCACCCGGCCCGGCAGCACGCCTAGATAGATCGTCGCGATCAGGCTGATCGCCAGACCAACTCCCAGCCCGGCCGATATGCGAGCGACCGGAGCATCCGTCCGCTCGTCCTTCATATACATATAGACGATCACGCGCAAGTAATAGTAAGCAGCAATTGCGCTGTTCATTACACCGATGATGGTGAGCCCGACAAGGTTGGCTTTCAGCGCAGCTTGGAAGACGTAGAACTTGGCGAAGAATCCGCCCGTGACCGGAATACCGATCAGCGATAGCAGAAACATGGTGAGAATGGCAGCAAGAATTGGCGATCGGCGGCCGAGCCCGGCGTAATCGTCGAGCGTGACGTACTTCTCGCCCGCCGATGCGAAGTGGCTCACCACCGCGAACGCGCCCACATTCATCGCCGCGTACGAAGCCAAGTAGAAAATTACGGCGGAAACTCCGACTTGCTGCGACGAGGCAAACGCCACGAGTATGTATCCCGCGTGCGCAATCGACGAGTACGCCAGCAACCGTTTTACATTCTGCTGCACCAGCGCGCCGATATTGCCGATCGTCATCGACAGCACCGCCGAGACCCACACCATCCAGAACCACCCGGGCGCTCCGGTTGCAAAAAGCACGCGCAGCAATACGGCAAACGCCGCGGCCTTCGGTCCGGTCGACATCAGCGCAACCACCGGCGCCGGCGAGCCCTCGTAGACATCGGGCGTCCACACGTGGAATGGCGCGGATCCAACCTTGAAGGCCAATCCCACAAACATTAATCCGACCGCGAGGTACGCCAGCGTGGAAGTCTGCCCCCGCAGATAGTTTGCGATGCCGTAAACATTGGTCGTATGTGTCGCGCCGAAGACCAGCGCCACACCATACAGAAAGAATGCCGTCGCAAACGACCCCAGCAGGAAATACTTCAGCGACGCCTCAGCGCTCTCGGCCGCGCGCCGCCGCATTCCGGCAAGAATGTAGGTCGAGATCGACGAGATCTCCAGCGCGATGAAGATCAGCACTAGTTCCACCGCCGACGACATCAGCATCATGCCGACGGTGCCGAAGAGGATCAGCCCGTAGTATTCTCCCGACCGAATGCGCTGTACTTCGAGATACTCAAACGACGTTAGAGTCACCGCCAGCGCAATCAGCAGCATGACGACATGAAAGAAAACGCTGAAGGTATCGACTCTGATGGTGTTGTAGAAAGCGTTGCCGTAGAAGCCGGTCTGATATGCCGTTGCGGCAAGCCCGGCGAGAATCCCGATGATCGCGATAATGCCCAGCGGCTTCTTCGGGCTCTCCTCAGGCAA
Organism: uncultured Acidobacteriaceae bacterium; assembly: GCA_963805985.1. Lineage (GTDB taxonomy): Bacteria > Acidobacteriota > Terriglobia > Terriglobales > Acidobacteriaceae > Bog-257. Next base: position 244,069 of record CAWDWG010000002.1, read on the forward strand.
GAGCGGCTCGGCCATCATGACGATGATGCCGAAGATGCTCAGCACAATCTCCGGCAAAATCCGGATGTAGTCGACGGAGGGGATCATCGTCCGATCTCCTCCTTCGCAGTGCGCGCCACCGTAGCAGCTACCGGCAATCGCGGAGCCTGCGTGGTGTGGATCACAACCGGCGCCGGTGATTCCGTCCCACCGGAGAATTGCCGCAGCGCAGCGTTCACCGCCGGGTCAATCGAATGCAGCCACAGCATCGGCGCAATGCCCATCACGAACGCCGCGATCGCAAGTGGCCACAGCGAAACTCGCTCGCGCGCATCGATGTCGCGCAGCGTCTTGTTCGCCGGCACCGTGATCTCGCCATAGAAAACCCTCTGATACATCCACAGCAGGTAACACGCGCTCCAGATCACGCCCGTCGCCGCCAGAATTCCGTAGAGCTGCTTCGCCTGGAAGGCGCCACTCAGCACGAGAAACTCGCCGATGAATCCGTTCAGCAGCGGCAGTCCCACCGAGGACAGCATGATGAAAGCGAAGAAGGTCGCGAACACCGGCATCGGCGTGGCCAGCCCACCGTACTCGCTGAGTTCGTAGGTGTGGCGGCGATCGTACATCATTCCCAGCAGCATGAAGAGTGCGCCGGTCGAGACGCCGTGATTCAGCATCTGATACACCGCGCCGTCCACTCCCATCTGCGTGAAGCTGAAAATCCCCAGCACCACGAATCCCAGGTGGCTCACCGACGTATACGCGACCAACCGCTTGACGTTGGGCTGAATCATCGCCACCAGCGCGCCATAAATGATGCCGATAATCGCCAGCGTCATGATCCACGGAGCGTTGCGCCGTGCCTGCTCCGGGAACAATCCGACATTGAAGCGCAACAGGCCATAGGTACCCATCTTCAGCAAGACGCCCGCCAGCAGCACCGATCCGGCGGTTGGCGCCTCCACGTGCGCGTCCGGCAGCCACGTGTGTACCGGGAACAGCGGCACCTTCACCGCGAACGCGACGAAGAATCCCAGGAACAGCCACAGCCCCGCCGCAGAAAATCCCGGAACCTGTCCGCTCTGAATTGCGCTTTGAATCGTCGCGAAATCGAAGCTGCCGGTGTGTACGTACAGCCAGATGCTCGCCGCCAGCATGAACATCGACGCGATCATCGTGTACAGGAAGAATTTCACCGCCGCGTAAATCTTGCGTCCGTGGCCGTACATGCCGATCAGCAGCGCCATCGGGATCAGCGTGGCTTCCCAGAAGAAGTAAAAGAGGAAGAGATCCAGCGCCACGAACACGCCGATCATCGCCGTTTCCAGGACCAGCATCAGCACGAAGAATTCCTTCACCTGATGGTCGATCGACTTCCACGAGATCAGCACGCAAAACGGCACCAGGAACGTGGTCAGGATCACCAGCCACAACGAGATGCCGTCAACGCCGAGGTGGTAATGAATGTTGGGATGCTTGATCCACTGGGAATTGGCTTCAAACTGGAAGCCGCTCTGCCCGCGCACGAAGTACCACGGCAGATGCAACGATGCCAAGAGTGTGATCAGTGAAACCGCCAGCGCAAACCAGCGCACATCACGATCGCGGCGCGGGAAGAACGCCAGCAAAATCGCGCCGGCCAGCGGCAGAAAGACCACGATGCTGAGGATGTTGTCGTTGATGAACTTCATCGCAACCCCCTCCACACCATGAACGCGATCACCGCGCACGCGCCCACCGCGACCCATCCTGCATACGACCGGATATTTCCCGACTGCATGTGCCGCAGCGCATCGGAAGTTTCCTGCGCGCCGGCAGCGCTGCCGTCAACCGCGCCGTCAATCAGACCGCGATCGATTCCCTTCCAGAAGACGTTCGTCGAAAGCGCAATGATCGGCTGGATGATGACCGCTCCGTAAAGCTCGTCAATCTTGTACTTATTCAGCACCAGCGTGTAGAACCCGCCGAAAGCTTTCGCTATTCGATCGGGCATTTCTGGCTTGAGGAAGTAGAGCCACAGCGCGAGCAGGAAGCCGATCGCTGCAATCGATACCGAAATGCCGGTGAAGATCAGTTCGGTAGTCGAAGAACCTTCTTCCTCCGCCGGAGCTGCTGCGCTCTCAGCGGCAGGCACCGCAGCGCCTGAGTGGAACACCGGCGAGAGGAAGTGGTCGAAGTGATCTGAACCCGCCAGCGAATGCGGAACGCCAATCCATCCGCCCACCAGCGACAGCAACGCGAGAATGAGCAACGGCACCACCATCACCCACGGGCTCTCATGCGGAGCGCCGTGGCCGTGACTGCCTCCCGTTGCGTGCGCATCCTGCGCATCGTGAACCGCGCCTGCATGTCCGGCGTGCTGCGCATCGGCATCATGTCCGTGACCTGCGGTTTCGGGATTCGGCCCGCGATATTTGCCAAAAAACGTGAGGAACCAAAGCCGGAACATATAGAACGACGTCATGCCGGCGGTGATCACGCCCACCAGCCATAGCACATGTTCGCCGCTGCTCCACGCCGACCACAGGATCCGGTCCTTCGAGAAGAATCCGGCAAACGGCGGCAGCCCCGAGATGGCAAACGTCGCCGTCGTCATGCAGAGAAACGTGTACGGCAGATATTTCCGCAGCCCGCCCATCTGCCGCATGTCCTGCTCGCCGCCCAGGCCGTGAATCACGGAGCCCGCGCCCAGGAACAGCAGCGCCTTGAAGAAGGCGTGCGTCATCAAGTGGAAGATGCCGCCAATGTAATCGGCCACGCCGCAGGCCATGAACATGTAGCCCAGCTGCGAAATCGTCGAGTACGCGAGAACCTTCTTGATGTCGGTCTGCACGATGCCGATCGACGCCGCGAAGATCGCCGTCAGCGTTCCGACGATGGCCACCGCCATCCGCGCGTCCGGAGCGCGATTGAAGATAGGGCTGGAGCGCGCGATCATGTACACGCCGGCCGTTACCATCGTCGCGGCGTGAATTAACGCCGACACCGGCGTCGGGCCTTCCATCGCGTCCGGCAGCCAGACGTACAGTGGGAGCTGCGCCGACTTGCCGGTCGCGCCCACCAGCAGCAGCAATGCGGTCGCTGTCAGCACTCCCGCGCCCGCGCTCTCCACCGGATACTGCGCAACCAGCGCCCACAAGCCTTCAAACTGCAGCGTGCCGAAGTGCTTGATGATTAGAAACAGTGCAATCAGGAAGGCGCAGTCGCCCACGCGAGTGGTGATGAACGCCTTCTTGCCCGCATCCGCCGCGCTCTTTTTCAGGAACCAGAAGCCGATCAGCAGGTACGAGGACAGGCCCACGCCCTCCCAGCCGATGAACATCACCAGATAGCTGTTTCCCAACACCAGCGTCAGCATGAAGAACATGAAGATGTTGAGGTAAGCAAAGAAGCGGTAATAGCCGCCTTCCTCCGCCATATAGCCGACGGAGTAAACGTGAATCAGGAAGCCGACCCCAGTCACGATCAGCAGCATCACCAGCGAAAGCTGATCGAGATAAATGCCGTACGGAATTGAAAACGATCCGACGCTCAGCCAGGTCGCATATTGCTCGATGTGTGGGATCTGGTCCGGCGGCAAGCCCGCGAACTGCGCCGCCACCCACAGCGCATAGGCGAAGGCCAGCGCCGTCGAGCCCAGCGCAATGGTGTTCACCAGCGCTTTGGGAAAGCGCTTGCCCAGCAGCCCGTTGATCGCGGCGCCTGCCAGGGGAAGCAGCGGGATGATCCACAGGTGCATGCTCATAATTTCAGGAGGTTCACCCGATCCACATTCAATGTCTCGCGCGTGCGGAAGACGGCAATGATGATCGCCAGTCCAACCGCCGCCTCAGCCGCTGCCACCACCATCACAAAGAAGACGAAAATATGCCCGTCCAGCGACTTCAGCTGCGCCGAGAACGCAACGAACGTCAGGTTCACGCCATTCAGCATCAGCTCAATGGAAAGAAAAATGGTGATGATGTTGCGCTTGATCAGAAATCCCGCAACCCCGCAGGCAAACAGGATTGCGCTTAGCACCAGGTAATACGAAAGAGGAACCATCTATTCCTCCCTCCGCGCCAGAACTACGGCGCCCATGATGGCCACCAGAATCAGAATCGACGTGACCTCGAAGGGCAGCAGGTAATCGCGGAAGAGCAGATGCCCTACCGCCTGTGGATTGCCGAAAACGTCGGCGCCGTTCATCACCGTCGGGCCGCCGATGGCGATGCGATCGAAGCCGAAAAGGTGGAACGCGAACGCCGCTCCGATGCCCAATCCGATAATCATCGCCGGGACACCAAGCATGATCGCCACTTTGCTGCCCTGCGAATGCCGCTCTTCCGCGCCGGCGTTCAGCAGCATGATCACGAAGACAAACAGCACCATCACCGCGCCAGCATAAACAATGATCTGCACTGCCGCGACAAACTCCGCCCCCAGCAGCAGATAGATGAGCGCCAGCGAGCCCATCACCACGATGAGCGAGAGCGCGCTGTTGATCGGGTGCTTCTGCACCAGGAGGTTGATCGCCCCTCCCACACACAGCGCCGCGAAAATGAAGAAAAGAACGAGACCGAGCATTGGGTAGAGCCGGCCGTCAGGCCGGCGTCAACAGCATTTCTTGGTTGCGAGCTAGCGATGGTCATTTCGATCACCATCGCTAGCTCTGAAAAATTGTTGGCGAAGCAAACGCGGCGCTGAAGCGCCGCTCTACCTCACTTGACCGCTACGACAAACGCCGTCACTACAATGTTCGCGATCGCCAGCGGCAACAGAAACTTCCAACCAAAAGCCATCAGTTGGTCGTAGCGGAAACGCGGCAACGTGCCGCGGACCCAGATGTAGACAAAAATGAAAGCAAACACCCGCACAGCGAACCAACCGACAGGCAAGAGCGACTGCAGGATCGGCGGCCCAAACACAGGTCCTGACCATCCTCCCAGGAACATAATCGAAGCCAGGCACGCCACCGTGAACATGTTGGCGTACTCCGCCATAAAGAACATGGCAAACTTCATCGAGCTGTACTCGGTGTGGTAACCGCCGACCAACTCCGTCTCCGCTTCCGCAAGATCGAAGGGGATGCGATTGGTTTCGGCATAGGCTGCCATGATGTAAATGAAAAACGCGACGAACTGGCCCTTGAAAAGGTTCCACTTGGGAATGAATCCCAGCCAGGTGCCCGACTGCGCATCGACGATGTCACGCAAGCTGAAGCTGCCAGAAAGAATCAGCACGCCCACCAGCGATAGGCCAAGAGCCACCTCGTAGCTGATCATTTGCGCCGAGGCGCGCAGGCTGGCCAGCATGGAATACTTGCTGTTCGATGCCCATCCCGCCAGTGCGCCGCCGTAAACTCCCATCGACGTGATTCCCAGAATGATGAGCAAACCGATGTTCACATCGGTGATCTGTAGCGGCGTGTGGATTGAACCTACCGAGATCCACGGACCGATGGGAATGACCGCCATGGAAGTTAGCGCCGTTACCAGGGCAATGACGGGCGCCAATAAATACAAGGGCTTATTGGCGAAGGGAGGCGTGACATCTTCTTTAAAGATAAACTTTAAGCCATCCGCCAATGGCTGCCAGATGCCGAACGGCCCCACACGCGTCGGCCCCCAGCGGTTCTGCAGGTGGGCCACGACCTTGCGTTCCAACAACGTCGTGTAGGCGACCGCAGTCATCAGGACGAAGACGGCCAGCAGTACCTTGACGATCGATACGATGATGAAGATGCCAATGGACATGAGCGATTAGCTGTTAGCTCTTAGCTTTAGCAATCAAACCGCGTGTCATCCCGGGCGAGTCGAAGCACACCTTGTCCGGACAACTTGAAACTCGAAACTGACCTACCCTCCGATTCGCACCTGCGGATCGTAATCTGCCGCGATCTCCAGATCATGCGGAGGGTTGTAGCGCTCATAAACCGTATTCAACGTCTCGGAGAATCTGCCCAGCGTCCCCGACGTAAACAGCGAATCGTTGGCCGGCATGATCAAGGCCGGATCACCCGCTCCCGTCGCGCCCGTGATCTGCACCAACTGCGTGTGCACGTCTTGTCCCGCCAACAGATTCAAGCGCGAGATGTCGTATCCCGGCACCAGTCGCTGAATTTCGTCCAGCATCGCCGTCGGATCGTACGGACTCATCTTCGGCTCGAGGTTGTTACTCGCCAGCCAAACTGCGTGCCGGTCGGACTCGCCCGACTGCGGTCCGCGCGTCTGCCCCATGTCGGCGCGCGTGCCCTCGCCGCCGAAAGGCACCAGCTTGCGCACGTCATATCCCATGCGCGCGGCGATACGCACAATGCATTCGAAATCATTGCGCACGCCCGCAAACTCGCCAGCCTTCTTCAGCATCTGCACATCGCCGGAGGTGTTGGTATACGTGCCGCCCTTCTCGTAGGCGTTCGCCACCGGCAGTACAACATCCGCAATCGACGCCGTCTCGGTCAGGAACATGTCCTGCACGACAACGAAGCTCTTCGACAGCGCGAAGGGATCGATGTTGTAACGCGCCACCGGATTCGAGCCGACGACGTACAGCGCCTTCAGCTTGCCGTTCTTGGCAGCGTCCACCATCTGCAGCAGATTCATTCCGGGAGTTGCGGGAATCTCGTCCAGCCACTCCTCGTGGAAGTTGGTCTTGCTCGACACCGGCGCGTAGCCCGGCAGTATGTCGGGATAAAGCCCCATGTCGGCCGCGCCGCGCGAGTTGGCGTAATCGCCCAGGCAGATGAACTTCGCGCCTTGCGCCAGGCCGAAGTCGACCAGCGCCTTTACATCAGCGCCGCGCAACTCCGAGCCAAAGACAATGACCAAGCCGGCCTCGCCCTTTACCGCGTCGCGCAATTTGGTGAGCGCGTCGCGCGTGAGGCTCGGCGAAACAACCGCATCGGCAGCCTTGTCGTTGCCGGCGAGGAACTGAACGAAGTTACCTTCGGATCCGGGCGTGATATGCGCAAACGCTGTCGCCTGTCGGCGCAGCTTGATCGCCGAGGAATTCGCCACGTACAACTTGGCGCGATGCAGGCGAACGTTACTGCGAATCTGCCACGCCAGCAGCGGATGCTGCTCCGTAGGATCGTTGCCGATCAGCAGGATCGCGGGCGCGCGGAAGACATCGCGCATGGACGCGGTGGCAATCTCTTTGCCCGCCAATGCCGACGCGAAGCCCGGGAAGTCGGCGGTGCGATGATGGTCGATGTTGTTCGTGCCCAGCACCAGCCGCGCGAACTTCTGCAGCAGATAATTTTCTTCGTTGCTGGTGCGGTTCGAGCCGATGACGCCAATTGAAGTCGGGCCGTCGCTACTCAAGACATCCTGAAACTTCTTTGCGATCAGCTCGAACGCCTGCTCCCACGTTGTGGGAGTCAGCTTGCCATCGCGTTTCACCAGAGGCTGCTGCAAGCGCTGAGGATTATGCGCGAAGTCGAACGCGTAGCGTCCCTTAACGCAAAGGAAATCGCCGTTGATGCCACTCTTGTCGCGATTGTCGCCGCGCACAATCTGCATTCCGGTGTCGGCGCGGCGCACGCCCAGCGTGGTTTTGCAGCCGTCGCCGCAATGCGTGCAGACAGTGCCCACGTGCTTCATCTCCCACGGCCGCGTCTTGTAGCGATACGCGCCCGAGGTGAGAGCGCCGACCGGGCAGATGTCGATGCACATGCCGCACTCTTCGCACTCCAGATGATCTTCTTTATTAGGCGCGATGATCGAGCCCGAGCCGCGGTTCTGAATGCCCAGCGCCCACACGTCCATGCCTTCGCCACAGGCGCGAATGCAGCGGTAGCACAGGATGCAGCGCGGCCGGTCGAAGTAGACCACCGGCGACCATTGCTGCTCTTCGCGATGGTTCTTCAGGTCCATGAACTTCGATTCGGCAGCACCGTACTTGAAGGTCATGTCCTGCAGTTCGCACTCGCCGCCGGCGTCGCAGACGGGGCAGTCGAGCGGATGGTTCGCCAGCAGCAGCTCCAGCATCGACTTGCGCGCCTGCTTGATCTTGTCGCTCTCGGTCGCGACCACCATGCCTTCGGCGACCGGCGTGGTGCACGCGGTCTGCAGCTTGGGCATCTTCTCGATCTCGACCAGGCACATGCGGCAGGCGCCTTGCAGCGACAGGTTGGGGTAATAGCAGAAAGAGGGCACCTCGATGCCTTTGCTCTTGCAGGCCTCGATGAGCAGCGTCCCCGCGGGAACGGTGAGTTTCTTGCCGTCGACAGTGAGGGTTACGTCAGCCATAAATGCAGCACTTAGCAATTAGCCGTTAGCAATTAGCAAAAATCGAAACCGTGTCATCCTGAGAACGGCACTTCAACGCCGAGTCGAAGGGCCATACAATCACACCGCGACCGCTTCCGTCGCCTTCTCATACGGACACGGCTTGCCGTTCAAGTGATCCTCAAACTCGCTGCGGAACTTCTGCACATAAGAGATGATGGGCATCGCCGCTGCATCTCCCAGCGGGCAGAAGGTCCGGCCCAGCATGTTCTCCGCCAGATATTTCAGATTGTCGATGTCTTTCGCCACGCCACCGCCGCTGTGCATGCGCGTCAGCGTCTTCTTCATCCAATCGGTGCCTTCGCGGCAGGGGATACACCAGCCGCAGCTCTCGTGCTGATAGAACTGCGTAACGCGCAGCGCAAACTTCACGAGGCACATCTGATCGTCGATCACGATGACGCCGCCCGAGCCCAGCATCGATCCCACCTTCAGCACCGCATCGAAATCCATCGCGACGTCGATCTCATCCGGCGTAAGAATCTGCACCGACGATCCGCCCGGCACTACGCCCTTCAACTTCTTGCCCTTCACCATGCCGCCGGAGACGTCGTAAATCATCTTCTTCAGGTTGTAGCCCATGGGCAGTTCGTAAACGCCGGGCCGCTCCAGCTCGCCGCTCATGCAGAACAGGCGCGTACCGCCATTCCTCGGCGTGCCCAGGTTGGCAAACCACTCGCCGCCATTAAGAATGATGTGCGGGACGCTGGCCAGCGTCTCGGCATTATTGATGACCGTCGGGCCGCCCCACAGTCCGACCACGGCAGGAAACGGCGGTCGAATGCGCGGGATACCGCGCTTGCCTTCCAGCGACTCCATCAGCGCCGACTCTTCGCCAACTTCATACGCGCCTGCGCCTGAATGCACAAAGATGTCGAGATCGACGCCCGAACCAAAGATGTTCTTGCCGATGAAGCCGCGAGCGTAAGCGTCAGCCACGGCCTTCTCCATGATCTGGATCAGGTAACGATACTCGCCGCGCAGATAGATGTAGCCGGTCTTGGAGCCGACGGCGAGCGCCGCAATCATCACGCCTTCGATGACCGAGTGCGGATCGTGTTCGAAGATGAGGCGATCTTTGCAGGTGCCAGGCTCGCTCTCGTCTCCATTGCACAGCACGTATTTGGGCTTGGGCGACTGCTTGGGCACGAACGACCACTTCATTCCCGTGGGAAATCCCGCACCGCCGCGCCCACGCAGATTCGACTTTTTCACTTCGTCGATGATCGCGTCGGGCTGCATGGTCAAGGCCTTCTGCAGCGCCTTGTAGCCATCAAGCTCCAGGTAGCGGTCAAGCGAGGTCGCGCCTTTGCCGAATCGCTTGGAGACGACCTTCACTTCGTCGGGATGGGAAACGAGATAAGCCATTCTGCTCGCTGTCGCTCGCGGCTGTTAGCTCTTAGCCTTTAGCTCTTGGCGGACAACTTCGAACTGCGGTTGCTAAAAGTCCGGCGCTAACTATTAACCATGGGGCCTCAGCCCCTGTTGAAATCTGTCGCCGGCTAAAGCCGGCTCGTTTAAGTAAACTGCTGGTGACGCGGACCTGAAGGTCCGCTCTACCCTATTGCTGCTCCTTAATGCCGCTCCTTATTGCTGTTCCTTCTTCTTCAAACTCTCGATCAACTCGTCAATCTTTTCTGTCGTCAGGTTTTCGACGAAGTCGTAGTTCATCATCATCGCCGGCGCCCACGAACACGCGCCGATGCACTCAACTTCTTCCACATAGAAAAGCCCGTCAGCCGTCGTTTGTTTGTTGCTGACGCCCAGCTTCTTTTTGCAATGCTCAAAGATGTCTTCTGCTCCGCGCAACAGGCAACTCACGTTCGTGCAAATCTGGAGGTTGTATTTGCCGATCGCGCGCGTGCGCAGCATCGAGTAATAACTGACCACGTTGCGCACTTCCAGGTCCGACAACTCTACTCGCTGCGCGATCTCGTGAATGGCATCGTCGGTGATCGCGCCGAGCTCGTCCTGGATATACAGCAGCATCGGAACGAGGACCGACCGCTTGGTCGGATAATGCGTGACCATCGTCGCGAAGCGCTGTTCGAGTTGGTCGGAAAATTTCATGAAGCAGCAATTAGCAATTAGCAGTTAGCAATTAGTTAAACCCGACCGCACATCACTCCGGGCCCCCTCAACTAGAACCCAATCAGTCTTTGCGTTTCGCAACCTGGCAGAAGCGACTAAGAACCAAGTGCTAACTGCTAAATGCCAAATGCTGCCTTTCATCAAAACTCGCGTTTCGGCGGCGTCTGCTCCGGGCCCACTCGCCCGGCAACGATTTCGGCTTTGAAATAATTCTCGCCCTTCATGGCATGACCGGCTATGCGCCGCAGCATCGCGATCTGTCCCACATGGGTCAAAGCATCGGCAATCGGTCCCTGAAACAGATACTCCGGAGTCGTACCAAGCGGAAGGTCCGAGGCCAGGTAATCCTCCAGCGCCTGCAACGCCACGAAGAAGCGGTGCTCCTCCTCATGCAAGGGCAGAGGCGTAGAGTCATGCCACTCTTGATTACTCTTGGCGATGGACAGCGCCCAGTCCAGCAGATCTCCGATGTGCGCCAAAATCTGCGCAGGCGTGCGCGAGCCCTCCGCTACTCGGAATTCGGCAAAATCAGCCGGAGCGCCACGCAGCGCCTTGCCTCCGCGATAGGCCAGCGTTGCCAGCGCATGCCGCAACAGCTCGCGCTTCTGGTCGGTTGCAACGCTTTGAGCTGATGCACTCATCGATCGCAATCTCCCAGTACGATATCGATACTCCCGATCGCCGCAACCACGTCCGCGATCAGCCGGCCTTCGCACATCGTGCGCAGCGACTGCAAATTCGCAAACGATGGCGAGCGCATGTGCACGCGATACGGCTTGGCGGTCCCATCGCTTACAACGTAATAGCCCATCTCGCCGCGCGGCGACTCGATCGGCATATACACTTCGCCTTCCGGCACCGTGAAACCTTCGGTCACGATCTTGAAGTGATAGATGAGCGCTTCCATCTGCGTCTTCATCTTCTCGCGATCAGGCAATACGACCTTCGGCGAATCGGCCTTCACCGAGCCTTCGGGCATGCCTTCCAGCGCCTGCATAGCGATCTTCTGCGACTCTCGCAATTCGGCGACGCGGACCAGGTATCGCGCATAGACATCACCGACGGTCGAAGTCGGAACATTGAACTTAAAGTTCTCGTAACCGGTGTAGGGCTGATCGCGACGCAGATCGACGTCGACACCGCTGGCGCGCAGCGTCGGACCCGTAGCACAGAGCGCAATCGCATCGTCGGCCGAGAGGTAGGCGACGCCCTTCAGGCGGTTTACAAAGATCGGATTATTGGTCAGCAGGTTCTCGTATTCGTCGATGTTGCCGGGGAAGCGCTGTAGAAACTTCTTCGCGCGATCGAACCAGCCCAGCGGCGGCTCCAGCGCCAGTCCGCCGATGCGGAAGTACGACGTCATCATGCGCTGGCCGGAGACTGCTTCGAACAGCCGCAAGACATCTTCGCGCTCGCGGAAGCAGTACAGGAACACGGTCATCGCGCCGATGTCCATGGCGTGCGTGCCGAGCCACACCAGGTGTGAATTGATGCGCGTGATCTCGTTGAGCAGCACACGAATCCACTGCGCCCGCGGCGGAATCTCCATCCCCAACAGCTTCTCGACTGCCAGGCAATAGGCCAGGTTGTTGGTCATGGGGCAGAGATAGTCGATGCGATCGGTCATGGGCACGACCTGCTGATAGAACTTCGCCTCGCAGGTCTTCTCGATGCCGGTGTGCAGATAGCCGATGTCGGGCATGATCCGCACGATGGTTTCGCCGTCGACTTCCAGCAGCAGCCGCAGTACGCCGTGCGTGGAGGGATGCTGCGGGCCCATGTTCAGGACCATCGTCTGGTCTTGCGTAGAGTCCAGTACCGGCGTTGGAGTCATGTGCGCCATCAGCGGTAACCCTCCACCGGATAGTCCTTACGTAAAGGATGACCTTCCCAGTCATTCGGCATCATGATGCGCGTCAGGTTGGGATGCTCGTCAAAGCGAACTCCAAACAGATCGAAGACCTCGCGCTCGAAGAAGTTCGCGCCCGGCCAGATCGGCGTGAGCGAATCGATATTGGCATCGTCGCCGGGCAGCCGGACCTTCAGCCGCACATACTTCTTCTTACTTGTCGAGAAAAGCTGGTAGACCACTTCGAAGCGCGGCTCGCGCGGGTACCAGTCGACGCAGGTGACATCGGCCAGCGCGTTGTATTGCAGCTGCGGATCGTTCTTCAGCGTGAGGCAGGCTTCGCGCAGGGCGACGCGATCGACCCAGATGATCAGCTGGTCGCGATCGAACTTTGCGCCCGTAACAACCGCGGCATTGCGCGCGAGTAGCGCCGCAACTTCAGGACGATCCTTCAGTTGATCGATATCCGTGATTGCCGGCTGCAGCGCCATCAGATCTTCTCCGCCTTGCCCTGCTTGTTCCAGTCGAGCACGCCCTTGTGCCAGACGTACCACAAACCGGCAAGCACGATGCCGATATACACCATCATCTCCCAGAACCAGAACATGCCCAGGCCGGCGGCTTTCAGCTGCTTCTCGACGATCGCCCAGGGATAGAGGAAAACGGCTTCAACGTCGAAGAGGATGAACAGCATTGCCACCAGGTAGAACTTCACGCTGAAGCGCTGGCGCGCATCGCCTACCGGTTCCATGCCGCACTCGTAGGGCGACATCTTGGCAGTATTGTATTTGTGCTGCCCGATGAAATAGGACAGCGCAAGAATCGCGCAGGCAATGCCTCCGGCGACGAGGATGTGGATCAGGAGCGGAAGATAGCGGGCAAAATATAAATCCGGCATGATTGCGACACGATCAGAAAACGCTGCAATACACTGCGTAAACTATCGAGTTTAGATTTCGGCAGCAGACCATGTCAACCGCACCGGAGGCAGGATTCATCGTGGTTTCACACAGCTCGCACAGCGCTTGCGTAAACCGCTTGCTAGAGATGAATGTCCAGTGCCATGATTGCGGCTGAGTGGGGGAATGTTATGCGGATTTATTGCTGTCTGATCCTGTTGCTGGCAAGTGCGACAATCGCTCGCGCGCAGATGGAGCCATGCCTGACGGGAGTTGACAGTCCGGGGTGCGGCATCAAGATCACGATGAATCCCCCGCTGAGCGGCAACATCCTTTCGGCGCCCAATGAAATTACCGTCGACGTGCCCATGCGCATCCGTGCCAACAAAGTTGCGTTGCTCAGCGGACCCCGCGGGACTACGGATCAGTTCAAAGCGGTGGCGGAAGTAAAGAATTTCAAAAAGGTCGAAGGGAATGCACGATTCAAAATGCAGGTGAAGGATTGTCCAGGCACCGATGACGCGTTTGAGCTTGCCATCTACTCGCCGCGTTTCCCATACCCGCTTGTTGTGAACCAGCAGCCATTTCAGTGCAAGCAATCATCTGCGAAGTAGGCGCTTATCCGCCGCCAACGAAATGTACAATCTCCAGCCGGTCGCCATCTTTCAGCGATGTTTCCGCCCACTGGGCGCGTGACACAATCTCACGATTGAGCTCGACGGCGACGCGATCGCCCTTCATGCCAAGCTGCTCGATCAGATGAGTTAGGGAAAGAGCACCGTCAAAAACCTGATCCTTGCCATTAATCGTCAGGCGCATAAGAACAGTTTCAAGTTTCAAGTTTCAAGTTTCAAGTTGCAAGTGTTGGAGGCGGCGACAAAAACTCCGCGAGCCGGGGAGGGCGGCGCAAAGATCAGTTGCCAGTCGACGCACCCGCCGATTTTCGCTCAGGAGTCGAGACAATAAGCTGCCGGCTGGCAATGTCGATCGTCAGCGCCCGGTCATGCCAGAAGTCCACGCCCACCACACAGTCATAAATAATGTCGGAGAACGATACTCGGACAGGAGCAAGCTTAATCTGCGGCGCCGCGGCCAGCGAAATCTCGGAAATGCTCGTGCCCCAGCGAACCTCCTTCGCCCCGGCAATCGTTGTGCCCTCGTGTTTGTGCACGGCGCTGGAGTTCTTGTCGATGTGCAGAGGATTCATGTAGCGCGTACTGAGCGTAGCGTTGGGACTGCCGGTGTCGATCAGGCACTGCCCGGGCTGATCGACGAGCAGAAACTGGGTGAAGATGTCGAGGCTGATCCCGCGTTCGTCGTCGAACTGCAATGGCGAAGCGGCCCCGGCGGTACGCCTCCGACGGATGCTCTTCTCGGTCTCAAAGATCAGCCGCTGGTTAGCAAAGTCGAAGGTGACCGGCTGTTGGCGAAAGTCGTTGAGTGAGACGATCCCATCGAGATGAAACTTGTCGAGGACGTCCCAGGCCGCAACCAGAACATCTTTCTTTATGACCGGGCCGACGGCAAGTTCAGGAATGATGAACAAGGAGAGATCCAGACGCTCGCCGGTCGCACGAAATCCCGTGAACTGCCCCGCCGGCTTCCCATGAACTTTCTCGATCAGGCTGGGGGCGAAAACATCGATGCCGGCTCCAGTGTCGAAGATGACCTGAATCGTAATACCGCTGACCTTTGCCGGCATGAGCACCATGCCATCGGAATTGGTCGTAAATGGGATGGCGGCGGGTCCGGAAGCGGCCAGCAGAGGAGTTGCAAGAAGCAAAAGAGTGGCAACACAAAGCGCGGGCGCAATCATTCTCATCGCGTATAGATACGCAGTCCCGGAATTCTTTGTTCCAGGCTCAGCCGCGCCTCTCAACTCATGTACAATTTCGTCGCATTACGTTTAGGAGGCCGCATGGGACGTCCCGTGGTGCATTTCGAGATCGGGTGCCGCGACAAAGCGCAGACCGCGGAATTCTTCAGCAAGTTGTTCGAGTGGAACACCCGGGAAGCCGGGCCGGCAACGATGATCGACACGGGAGCGGGTGCGGGTATCAACGGCCACATCACCTCGCTGGGTCACGAGCCGCACAACTATGTGACGATCTACGTGTCGGTGGACGACGTCCAGGCATATCTCGACAAAGCAGCATCGTTGGGCGGTAAGGCGTTGACACCGGTCATCACCATCCCGCAAGGACAGTTTGCCTGGTTTGCCGATCCGGAAGGCAACGTCATCGGACTGTTCAAAGCAACAACATGAAGCAGTTTCGAGTTTCAAGTTTCGAAGTTCGGAGAAGCGGTGCGCGCTGGTTCTGTTTTGAAAGCACGTGCATCGGTCACAGATCACGCATCTGTAAATGAAAACCCGCCCGACACGTTTCAACGGGTACGGGTCTCGCGTTCTCTGCACATGCTGTACCTGGCTCACAAACCGTCGCCGCCGCTCTCGGATTTCGTTGATCTGTTCTGGCTCTACGAAGGCTACGACGTCCCGCACAAGCGCGAGCGACTGCTACCGGACGGCACCGTCGAGCTCGTTATCAACCTGAAGGAAGACCGCATTCGCGTCTACGACTCCGATCAGGCTGAACAGTTCCACACCATCCCCGGCTGCGTCGTTTCGGGCCCTCGCTCGGAGTTCTTCGTCATCGACACCGACAGCGAGGCCAGCACGATCGGCGTTCACTTCAAGGCCGGCGGCGCGTTTCCGTTCTTCCGGTTTCCGCCGGCTGAGCTCAGCAATCAATCCGTCGGACTCGACTGTCTTTGGGGAGCAGCTTCGGCCCGCCTGCGCCAGCGACTGCTGGAGGCCGCGACCCCTCAGCAGAAGTTCCGTGTGATGGAGTGCTGTTTGCTCGAGGAGCTTTGGAAACCTATGGAGCGGCATCCGGCCGTATCGTTTGCCCTGCATCAATTCCTGCGGCGAGCGCAGGCTCCATCGGTCTCACAGGTGGTGGAGCAGGTGGGGTTCAGCCAGCGGCGATTCATCCAGCTCTTCGATAGCGAAGTCGGGCTCACGCCGAAACTCTTCTGCCGCGTCAGCCGCTTTCAGAAGGTCATTCGAACAGCTCATGCGAAGGATGACATGAACTGGACTCAGCTCGCTCTGGACTGCGGCTACTACGATCAAGCTCACTTTATTCACGACTTCCAATCCTTCGCCGGCATTACGCCTTCGGAATATCTGGAACGCCGCACACCGCACGTGAATCACGTGCCCATGGAGGCGTGAGCCCCACTGCCGTCCGGGCTCAGCATCTAAAGGCACGAGCTGTTCGGCTTTTGCCGCTGAGGTAATCGGATCCTTATCTCAGGCGCTAAAGCGCACCGCTCGAACCACGCTATATGCGCGCCTGAAGGCGTGCTCCACCGTTGCCGTTATTCACAGCCACTGCCCTGCCTGCGTGCAGCAAAAAGCGGAGGCCAAAACACTGGCCTCCGCCGCTGACTAGGGGACTATTGGGTTACGGCTTGGCTGTCATGTACAACATGTCGCCGTGCTTGCCGGCTTCGATCTTGTAATCCGACGGCACCTGGAACAGCGTCGCATCCGGCTCGCCACGGGTGACGCTAGTGACCGTGGTGGTCATGCTGCCCATCATGGGATCGGTGTGCATGGTCGAGAGCGGAATCTGCAGATCGGTCGACACCCAGCGCTCGGTCACCACCGAGATTGCTTTGGCATTGCCGATCTGGCCGGCAGGAATCGTGCGGGTCACGCGCGTGCCCGTCGCCGGCAGTCCGAGGATGGTCTTCGTCCCCAGCGACTCGCTCACCACATTTTCTCCGAAAGGCTTGGGCATAGGCGCGGCTCCCACCGTATCAACCGGCTGCGGCCTGGGCGGATGCAGCGGCATCTCATGCGCCGTCTTCTTCTGCGGATTCAGGATGTAACGCTTGCCCGCGACCGGATCCATGATCACCACCATGGTTCCTTCGGTAGCGCCCGTAGCCGGCGTCACCAGCTTGAAGGGCACTTCCTTGCGAACGCGGCCCTGCGCATCGCGATACTCGGTGCTCGTGTTCTCGGTATGAATGGTGTTGCCATCCGACAAGGTCTGATCATGGGTCACGGTGATGGTCGCCGTCATGGGTGCGCCCGTCACCACTTTGTCGCCCAGACCAACTTCCTCATGGAAAAACGCGCCACCACCCATGCCGCCCCCCGGGCCTTGCATGAGGAATTCCGTCATTGCTCCCGGAGGCGGAGGAGGCGGAGGAGGACCAGGCTCCTGCGCCGATACCAACAGCGACAGCCCGGCCATCAGCAACATCGCTAACATCGCCTTAGAAGCAGCATTCACAACCACAAACTTCATCGCCCTCATGGTCTCATCCTCACTGAGAAATCAGTTGTACAGCCTTGAACTTCTGTAATTTCAATTTACGATGCGGACGGCCCGCACAGCGCCGTCATAACCAACCACAACATCGGCCACCTGCGACTGAAGCTGTCCCGGCTGCGCCGGCAACTCCATGCGCACCACTTGCGAGTCCGCCGAACAACTCAGCGGATCACAGATCATCAACGCGGTATATCCAGCGTCGCTATCGGATTGCGAATCATCCTCGGCGACCGGCTGCGGCGCGGCCGTCATCCTCTGCTGCGCGGTTGCAGGTTGCACTGCGCTGCGCCGGTTGACCGTCGCGCTCTTGTTCGCGGCAAGCGGAGACTCCGTCTGAGCGGCAACGATCGGCTTCTGCACTGCCGGCTGAGTGATCGCGGGCACAGCCTTCGCTTGCACCGGTTCCCTACTTGAGCGATGTTCGAGCAGCCGGATGCCCAGGAACATTCCCACAAATACCGCCGCCGCTACGGCAACGTAGGCGCCAATCTCGAACCAGTGACTCAACCGCACGGCCAAAGGAAGAGAGCTCACTACCTTAAGCGGCGATCGCTCCTCGCTCTTCGCGGTTCGCTCTTCGTCCCTCGCCAGTAGCCCTGGTTGCACATGGGCAGCGGACGAATTCGCTTCTCGAGCTTGCCGGAAGGCCTGCAGCAGCGCCCGCTCCACATTCGCACCGGCCTCGAGACCAGCAGTTCGCGCCTGTAGCGTCCCGAGCGAAGCGGCCAGCAAGCGCTGTTCCCTCACCCAACTGCCACAGCTGTCACACTGTTGGGCGTGATTCGAAATTTGCTCGTCTTCATTCTGGGCTCGCGACAGCTCCCACAGCGTAAGAGCTTCGGCGCTCTGTTTGAATTCGCGGCATGTCATGATACGCACCTCGCTGCAACTTTCGAGATCTGCGGCGCTACCGCCGCTGAGTGCTGCAGCTTCCTGCTAAGCATCTCGTGCGCCCGATGGAGCCGCGAGCGGATGGTGCCGATCGCACACCCGGCGGCCTGGGCCGCATCCGCATAACTCAGCTCGTGTAAGTCACACAAGACAACCACCTCGCGATAATGCTCCGGCAGACTCAGCACCGCTTTCCAGACTGCGTTCGAGGTCTGGCGGCGGGCGATGCCTTCGGTCGGATCGCACTCCACCATCAACGACGCCGCTTCGTCTTCCACCGGGCTGCCGAGCACGTTCTCGGGATAACTTCGCTCCAGCGCGCGGCGAACGTAGTTTCTCGCCACGCCGAACAGATAGGCCGCCAGCGATCCACGTGCCGGATCGAAATCGCGCCCCCGCTGCACCAGGAAGAGGAAAACTTCCTGCGTCACCTCTTCCGCGACATGAGCAGAACCGCTCATGTGCAGGGCAAAGCGAAAGATCGGCCCTTGCCGCTTGCGATAGAGCGCGGCGAACGCGTCTTCATTTCCAGCGAGAGCCTGATCGAGCAACTGCTCGTCCGTTAAATCGGTCAGCAACATCACCTCATCGGTACCGGGGTCCCCGACGAGCGCCGCTCTGGCGTCTGTCGGAGTGAAGGTGAACCTGATCTCGTTTCCGCCTGTAATTCATCCGGCAGAAACGTAAAGTTCCGTAAAGTTTGGTGGCGTGCGCAAGGTTTGGCACACCAGACCAGTGGCTGCATTTATCGTAGTCTTCGCGACAGGATTCGGACAAAAGCAAGTTGCAATTAACTTGACTCCGTTTTGCAACTGGCACAGAATCCTGACTCGCGATAGCTCGTTCTCGCGATCGGCACGCCCGCGTCCAAGTGGCCCCCACATTCAACTTACACGCATTCGGGAGAGTTCCATGCTAGTTATAACCCGCAAGCGGCCAACTTTTCTCGGCGCGTTTGCATGCGTTCTTATCGCTGCACTTGGCGTGGCGATGTCTGCTCACGCGCAGACCTATACGGTGCTGCATACGTTCACCAATAGCGCCGACGGGGCTGCTCCCTATGCGGGCCTGACCATGGATCGTACCGGCAATTTCTATGGTACGACGGAATACGGCGGGAACGACGGCAACGAGTGTGCGAACCAACGGGGATGCGGCATCGTCTTCAAGCTGACACCGTCGAATGGCGCCTGGACCTACACGTCTCTGCACGACTTCGCGGGCGGCGGGGATGGAGGCCTGCCGGTCGGCGACGTGTCGCTGGGATGCGAGCGGCAATCTTTACGGCACGGCGAGCCTGGGCGGAGCAAACCGGTGTAACGGCGACGGCTGCGGCGTGGTGTGGGAGATCACGCCGTAACGATGGCTACGCAATAGCGAGTTTTTTCAGAGAGCGCGGAATTGATTGCGAGGAGGACCTATGCGAATTGCTTCCCTGCTTACTTTGTGCGTGATCTTTGTGGCCGCCCCGGCTGTGGCGCAAGTCATCAGCAACGGCCCAACAAACGGCAACACGGATGCGTGGTCGATCAACTTCGGTTTCATCGTCAGCGATTCCTTCAATGTGCCATTTAGCGGAGACGGCTCTACCCTTACCGCAGCCAGCTTCTCAATGTGGTTGTACCCGGGCGACACTTTGACCTCAGCCGAGCTTTCGATCTCATCCGAGGAAAACAGCGGTGTCGTTTACTTCGACCAGACTCTCAATTTCATACAGGGCGCCTGCACGATCAACCAGTACGGCTACAACGTCTGCACCGAGAGCACAAGTTTCTCCGGCCCGACGCTGAATGAGGGCACGTACTGGCTGAACCTGCAAAACGCCATTGTCCCCAGTGGCGATCCTGTGTTTTGGGATGAAAACTCCGGCCCATCGTCGGCGTCTCAGAACAGCGTGGGCTCGATTCCTTCCGAGTCGTTCACGGTGCAAGGAGACTGCGAATGCACCACTACCACAACCACTACCACAACCTCAGTTCCTGAACCCAGCAGCGTATTGCTGTTCGGCTCCGGTATCCTTGGCTTGGCCAGCTTGGTGCGCCGGAAGGTGTCATGATGTGCGCGAACATGAGAAAGGCCTCCGATTCGCCGGAGGCCTTTGTCGTTGCTGATTCAAATCGCGATTAGTTGAACGACGATCCGTCGTTGCGCTTCAGGGTCGGACGATCGTCGCCATCAGATCCGGAAGAGCCACTGCCACTACCACTTCCGCTGCCTGAAGAGGGATTGTCGGCGGTTGCGCGGCGCAGCGTTGGACGGTTGCCGTTGTCCTTGTCGTTTTGCAACTTGTGCCGATTCTCCAGCGAGGCCAGCCGCGCCTTCACGTTCTGAAACTCTGAAGTATCGACGATGTACTCGGGACGCGCCGGCAGAACCGTCTTCATTTCGTTCTGCGCCGAGGCCACGCGATCCGGGGTCATCGGGTGCGACGCAAACGCCTTGGCCAGCGTGCCGGGCTTCTTCTTTTCCTGCGCCTCGATCTTCTCGAAGAACGAGATGAACGATTGCGGATCGTACCCGGCCTTGTACATGTACTCCATGCCGAGGAAGTCGGCTTGCGCCTCGAAGGTACGCGAGAACTTCATGAACGTCAGCGGGACACCGATGCCCATCGCCGCCTGCGCTCCTTCGTATACCGCCCAACCGCCGGGTACGAAGATCAGCGGAATACTTGCCAGGTTCACGATGTTGCCGCGCGTTTGCTCGCGTGCTACGTGGCAGGCGGCGACGTGCCCGATCTCGTGCGCCATCACGCCGGCGAGTTCGGCCTCGTTATCCGCCGCCAGAATCAGTCCTGAGTTTACGTAGAAGAAGCCGCCGGGAAGCGCGAAGGCGTTGATCTCGTCGGTGTCGATCACCTTGATGGTGAACGGAACCTTGGCGTCCGAGTTGCGCACCAGGTTCTGTCCGAGGCGGTTGATGTACTCGGTGACCACCGGATCGTTGACCATCTTGGCCGAATGCTCAACCTGCATCGAGTACTGCTTGCCCATGGCTACTTGCTTGTCCAGCGAGTACCAGTTGCCCAGTCCCTTGTCGCAACCGACATTGCGGTTGCCGATGGCGTCGATGTTGTCCATCGTGTCTTTCGGCGGCGTGTTCTTCTCCGGCTTCTCGGGCAGATACTGACCATCCGAGGAAGATGACGAACTCTGGCCGGAAGCGTTCTGATCCGATGGCGAGTTGGAGCTTGGGCTCTGACCCTGCGCCGCCGGCGACGAGCTTTGGTCGGAGGGCGACGAGTTCTGGGCAACGCCGAGCGCACCTAGCAGGAGCGACAGCGCGCCAACACTGAGAAATCGGGATACCGAACGCATGGTGCACACCTTCTTCACTTCGCGGCGGAGGGACGAGTTGGACGTGCAGGCCTTGGGCTCCTGATATAAACCCATTCTGGCCGCAGCTGTTGCTATCTTCAGTTTATTCTCATATGCGGAGGGCGCAAAGTCCATTACTGTCTGGACGCTCTGTTTGATCAGATGTGAGCGTTCTATTAGGGTTTCCAAAATCGGGACCCCGGAGTTGCATTTTCTTTGGGCGCTTTTCCCCGGCGGATTGACCCATCCTGTGATCGCCAGTTTTAAGCTGCTGAATCAATGGCCTTTGCAGGCGTTGCGAGCTTCCGCGAGGCAATCAGTCAGAATCTCGAGCGCCTTATTTTTGACTCTCGGCTGCGGCGACGTATGATTCTAGAGATGGACAGCGCCCACCAAGTTCTGGCCCTCCCGGCGCAATGGAGTCACCGTTTGTGACCAGCACGCTGAAAAGCGACGTGAACGCCACGCGCGAATCCCGCCACGATTACTCGGGCCGGAGCGCCGCGATGCCATCGAACAAGCCGGACAGAATTCTGCTGGTGCGCTTCAGCGCGCTCGGCGACGTGATCCAGACATTGCCCATCCTGAGCATGCTGCGTGACGGCTTTCCCAACGCCAAGATCGGCTGGGCGATCGATACCGAACTGGCGCCGGCGATTGAAGGTCACCCCGCGCTGGATTATGTGCATCGCTGCTCGCGGCGGAGCTGGTCGCGCGCGCTGTCGAGCCCCACAAAGTGGCCGCAGACGGCGCGCGAGTTTCGCGCGTTTGTCGATGAGGTGCGGGCGGTTGGCTACGACGTTTCCATCGACGCGCAAGGATTGTTGAAGACGGCGATTCTGCCATACATGGCCGGCATCAGGCGGCGCATCGGCTTTCGCCACGGACGCGAGTTCAGCAGCGTCTTCTATACCGAGCGGCATTTGCGGCGCGGTGAATATTTCGATCCCGCAGTCTGCCACCTGGAGCACATGGCGTACCTGGCTCACAACATCGGCGCTGCCGATGTGCGGTACACGATTGAGCCACCGCGCGTGAGTGATGCTGCACGCCGACATGTGGCCGAATTGCTGAATGGCGCGTTCAGCACCAGCGCGCCTGTTGTCGCGATGGCGCCGGCGACGCAATGGGTCAGCAAGCACTGGCCGGAAGAATACTGGACGACGTTGATCTCGCAGTTGCTGAATGAGACGGATCTGAATCTCATCGTGCAGGGCTCGCCAGCGGACGCTCCAGTTGGCGAGCGCATTCTGCGCGGCCTTCCGGCATCGCAGCTTGACGGCCGAGTGTGCAACCTCTTCGGCAAGCTGCCCATCCCCGAGATGTATGCGCTGTACGAGCGCGTGCAGGCCGCAGTCGGGTCGGACAGTGCTCCGCTGCACATTGCCGGCGCGATGCGCGTGCCGGTGCTGGTGGGGATTTACGGGCCGACCGGTTATCGCCGCACGCCGCCCGTCGGCAGCCCGCACATCAAGCTGTTTTCAACCGAGGGCGAGTTGGCGTGTCAGCCGTGCCACAAGCGCGTCTGCCCGCTCGGCACTGATGAATGCATGAAGCGGGTTCGTCCGCAAGAGATTTTCCAGGCACTGCTCGACGGACTGACCGAGGCCGGAATTGCCTTTCAGAGCAAGGGCGCGGCGGTGGTGCGGTGAAGAGTTGGTCGTGAAGTGTGGCGAGGCAAAGTGGTGTTCATGTGCGGTGCTTGGGTTAGTCGTTGGGTGGGGGATCGAGCTGGATCGTGAAAGTTGGGACCATCGGGTGGTCTGATGTGCGGAATTCGGCCATTGTCGATATGATGGAATTAGCAGCGGTGGAGCAGCTTTGCCTTCAGGCGTTGCAGTAAGGTTATGACTATAGCTGGAGGTCACGGCTCTTAGCCGCTGAGGCAATACGAGCAGAATCCTCTACCTACAGCGGCCTACTGCCAGCTGCAGGATCGCGTCAATTAACCCCTGGAGCTACGAGGAGGGTGTCCCTCCAGCTACGGCGGACGCCTGCCAAGGCGCTGCTCCACCGGGCTTCTCAACGGATTTCAAATCATGCCATGTTGAATCTCTCCAAACTCGCGGCATCTGAATTTCACACCGAGCCGTACGAATATCTCGTCGTCGATGACATTCTCGAGGCCGACAGCAAGCTCGCCATCGTCAACGACTTTCCGCCGATCGAAAAACCCGGCAGCTTCCCGCTGTCGCGCCTCAGCTACGGCCCTGGGTTCAAGCAGCTGACGAGCGAATTGCTGGGCCCGGATTTCGCCGCAGCAGTCAGCAAGAAATTCTCGATGGACCTGAACCAGTATCCGACGATGCTGACCGTGCGCGGTCACTGTGACGACTCGGACGGCGGAATTCACACCGACTCGAAGGACAAGGTCATCACCGTGTTGCTCTACCTCAATCCCGATTGGGAGAGCATCGGCGGCCGGCTGCGCCTGCTGCGCTCGAAGAACCTTGAAGACTACGTGGCAGAAGTTCCGCCGACGATGGGAAGCCTCATCATCTTCAAGCGCAGCGACCGCTCCTGGCACGCGCACAAGCCCTTCGAAGGCAAGCGCATGAGCCTGCAAATGAACTGGGTGAAGAGCGATGCCTATCTGCGCAAGGAACGCTTCCGCCATGAGGTCAGCTCATTCGTGAAGGGGTTGGTCGGCCGGAAGAGCTAAGAGGGTTGAGGCGGAGTATTAGCCCGATTCATTGGGAGGTTCGTATCAGGGCACGGCTTCAGCCGTGCCGCTAGCAGCGACGAAGTACTCGGGCTTCAGCCCCTGCAAAGCAAGCTGTTGCAGGGGCTGAAGCCTTCTTTAAGCGCTGATCCATCGGCACGACTGAAGTCGTGCCCTGTTACGAGGCGGAACAATTTTGTGGTCGGGCGACTATCTTTGTAATGATTCGAATGTAGTCCTCGGCAATCCATGACCAAAACCGACGGCCCGCCGCTCTCCGTCACCATCGTCGCGCAGAATGAGGAACGCACGATTGCCGCCGTCCTCGCCGCGGTCGCCGAGATTGCAGACGAGATCGTCTTCCTCGACAGCGGTTCGACGGACCGCACCGTCGAAATCGCAAAGGGCTTCGGCGTACGTTTCTATCATCAGGACTGGTTGGGTTACGCCCAGCAGAAGAACAAAGCCATCGACCTCGCAACCGGCGAGTGGATTCTCAGCCTCGACGCCGACGAAGTTCTCACCCCCGCGTTGGTCGCGGAGATTCGCGATCTGATGAAGGGCGGCGTGCCCGACGAGACTTCCGGCTTCAAGATTCCCCGCGTTCTACACATCGGCGACACGCCCGTGCGCGGCGGCGGCTTTTATCCTGACGCGCAGCTGCGGCTGATTCGCAAGAGCAAAGGCCGATTTCAGCCGCGCATCATCCACGAGTCGATCAGGGTTGAAGGCCAGGTCCAGCAGCTGAAGAATGACATGCTGCACTACGCCTATCGCGACGTCGAGCAATTCGCGCAGACGATGGACCAATACGCGCGCCTCAGCGCCCAGCATTACCTCGAGCACGAGAACACGGCATGGCGCCGCAGCCGGCTTAACCAGATCCCGAACCCAGCCTGGACTTTTTTCTATCGCCAGGTGGTTCGCGGAGGGATTTTCCACGGCGCGCTATGCTGGCGGCTGAACGTCATCTACGCCGGATATGTTCGCAAGAAGGTCGAGTATCTGCGGCAACTGATCGCTGAGCGGCAATCCAACCCCGGAGCTACGCCGTAAGCCCGGTTCTATGACCGTGTTAGACTTTGTATAGACCTCTGTATGGCTCAGATTCAGCGTAGAAAGAGTTACCAAGCCACGGTTGGCGGCGTGCGCGTCGGCGGCGATGCACCAGTTGTGGTGCAGTCCATGACCAACACCGACACCGCTGACATCGACGGCACCATCCGTCAGTCGATGGCGCTGGCCCGCGCCGGCTCCGAACTGGTGCGCGTCACCGTCAACAACGACGATGCCGCCAAGGCCGTGCCGCACATCGTCGATGGCCTAGAGAAGCTGGGCGTCCCTGTGCCCATCATCGGCGACTTCCACTACAACGGGCACATCCTGTTGAAGAAGTATCCCGAGTGCGCGCGGGCGCTGGCCAAGTACCGCATCAATCCCGGCAACGTTTCCATTGGCAAGAAGGACGACGACAACTTCCGCACCATGATCGAAGTTGCCATCGAGAACGACAAGCCGGTGCGCATCGGTGTCAACTGGGGATCGCTCGATCAGCAACTGCTGACACGGCTGATGGATGCGAACTCGAAGCTTGATGAACCGAAGGACGCGCGCGACGTGATGATGGAAGCGATGGTGCAAAGCGCGCTGCGCTCCGCCGAACTTGCCGTCAGCTATGGCATGAAGCGCGAGCAGATCATCCTCAGCGCGAAGGTCAGCGGCGTGCAGGATCTGATCGACGTTTATCGCGAACTCGCCAGCCGCTGCGAATATCCGCTGCATCTTGGCCTGACCGAAGCGGGCATGGGCGCGAAGGGCATCGTCGGCAGCGCCGCGGCGTTAGCTGTCGTGCTGCAGGAAGGCATCGGTGACACGATTCGCGTCTCC
Source organism: uncultured Acidobacteriaceae bacterium (assembly GCA_963805985.1). Classification (GTDB taxonomy): domain Bacteria; phylum Acidobacteriota; class Terriglobia; order Terriglobales; family Acidobacteriaceae; genus Bog-257. Next base: position 270,269 of record CAWDWG010000002.1, read on the forward strand.
CTCACGCCGGCGCCGAATGGCGATCGCACCGAAGAGGTCACGGTCGCGCAGCAGATTCTGCAGTCGATGGGCATTCGCAGCTTCACGCCGCAAGTTACCGCGTGTCCCGGCTGCGGCCGCACCACCAGCACCTTCTTTCAGGAGATGGCCGAGCAGATCCAGAGCTACCTGCGCGAGCAGATGCCGCAATGGAAGACGCGCTACTCGGGCGTGGAAGAGATGAAGGTCGCGGTGATGGGCTGCGTCGTCAACGGGCCGGGCGAGTCGAAGCACTCCAACATCGGCATCTCGCTGCCGGGGACGTTTGAGGAGCCCAAAGCGCCGGTCTACGTCGACGGCCGGCTGATGCTGACGCTGAAGGGCGATCACATCGTCGCCGAGTTCACCAAGATCCTCAACGACTACGTCGACTCGCACTACGCGGAGAAGCAGCAATTAGCGATTAGCAATTAGTCGAGTAGCCCTATCTCGCGCCTTTCGAGACATGGGACTGCTCGCTTGCTTGCATAGCTCCCTCTGACTTACTCTTCTATCGTCGGGCCACATTCCCTATTCCACAATATGGCTGTGAACATTGGCTAAGAAAATATTTGTAATTCAACCGCACGGCCCTAACTACGACAGTTACAACATGGTTCGTCAGGCCGCGTCGGATGCGGGCCTTGAGGTCTTCCGAATGGAGGACTTGCTGGGAACAATGCCTAGCAACATCTGGGCTACCACATTGCACGGTATAGAAACTTGTGACGGCGTTGTTTGCGACGTTTCAGAGCGGGAGTCGAGCAATATCATGTATGAAGTCGGATTCGCGACAGCTCTCGGAAAACCGGTAATACTAATCGCGAATAATTTCGATCCCATACTTCCACTAGTTGGCATGCGCGTGTTGCGATATGCCGCAGATCTTAATGGCAATGATGCCGCGTTCGTTCACTACCTATCTGAGGAACTGCGCTCAGCTGTGGGCGATGCGGCCGCCGTTGGCGAATCTGGCGAAGATGCGACGTCCGAGTCTGTTTTTGTAAGCTATAGCCGCAGAGATCAAGACTACTTAGACCGCCTGATGATTCACTTGAGCCCACTGGAAAAACAAGGGCGAATTAAAGTCTGGGCCGACACAAGGCTTAAACCAGGCGACAGATGGAAAGAAGAAATTGAAAGCGCACTAAACGAATCAAGCATCGCAGTGTTATTGATTAGTGCTGATTTCCTCGCATCTCAATTCATCATCGACGATGAACTCCCGCCGCTTCTGAGGGCCGCTCAGACGAAGGGGACACGAATCCTGCCTGTCATCGTGAAAGCATGCAGGTTTGTCCGTGAGCCTACGTTAGCGTGTTTTCAAGCTGTTAGTGACCCGAAGCGGCCGCTCGCGAACATGGATGAGGCCGAGAGGGAAATGATCTACGACAAGATTGCTGAGGCGGTCGAATCATCACTGGGCGTCTAGCGCCAGTATCTAATGGTGGCCCGAGGCGGTGGCAACCGTCGCCTATCAAAGAGTACAAGTATTCTGAGATCACCGCGTGCTCTTTTTCTCCCGCCCATCCGACGCGCAGGTCGAACAGTTTCTCGCGAAGGCTGCCGAGTCTGAGCTGAGCTATTCCGAAATCGGCGCGACCTCCGGATCGAAAATTCCATCCTCTTACGTCATCGATCACAATCGCGTCCTGCTGGGGAAAGGTGAGGCCCTTTTTCATCAGGCAGCATTGGCCGTGCGCGAGTGGAAGATGTTCGACCTGGGATGGGTTCGCATCTATCCCTCCGCACCCCCGATTCGCACTGACGAAAACGTTGCGGTCATCGCACGCTGGTGCAACGTGTACTTCGTCAACGCCTGCCGCATCGTCGACACGATTCACGAGCACTCACCGATTCAACGCTACGGCTTTGTCTACGGAACGCTCGAAGACCACGCCGAGTCGGGCGAAGAGCGCTTCACAGTGGAGTGGGATCGGCACAAGGACGAGGTCTGGTACGATATCTTCGCATTCTCGCGGCCGCACCGGCTCTTGTCGAAGATTGGTTATGCCTTCGCGCGCCGACTGCAGAAAAAGTTCGCTGCTGATTCGAAAGCGGCCATGATCAGAGCGGTGGGCAACTTAGGAACAGCCTCATAAGTTGCGTTGTATCAGGGCACGTCTTTAGTGTCTGCGTGAGAACCCTGTCGTCCCCGGGGGACTCTGTCATTTTCCCCACTGACCCAGCACTCCGCCTTCGGCTACGTGCTGGGCTATGTTATTCCGCGCCTACGGCGCTGGATTTTCGACGGTCGCACTCCACTGCCGAATTTGGGAGGTGTTCTCACACAGACTCTTTAGACGTGCCGCAAGGGCGAACCTAAAGCTGGGCTTCAGCCCCTGCCGGCCACCGATATTGCAGGGGCTAAAGCCCGGTCTTTGACCTCTGCCGTTCGGCACGACTGAAGCTCGTGCCCTGATACAAACCGATCGATATGAGATCGGTCCTAACTTGTAGACTCGCGAGCGTCCTGAAAACAAACCATCGTGATAGTCTCATTCGCTAGCGGAGGGAAACCACTTGAGACGAGTGGCGATGATGATCGCGGTGTTGCTTGCCGCGTCGGCGCTGGGGAATTGCAAGAGCACCAAGCTGGTGGCCAGCGTGAAGAGTCCCACCTATGCCGGGCAGCACTTTCAGCGAGTGCTGGTCATCGGCATGAGCAACGACCCGGCCGTTCGTTCCGACTTCGAAGGCGCGATGGCCAACGCGCTGAAGGCCGCAGGCGTGCATGGCATCCCGGGCCATAACATTCTGCTGTGGACGAAGTCGACGGCAGCCGATCCCAACTACCTGAAGGAGCAGATCAAGGAGCACACCATCGACGCCGTCATTGTCTCGCGGCTGGTGAGCGTGAAGAACGAGGTTACTTACATTCCGGGCCAGGCTTACACGGTTCCTTATCCCTACTACAACTCGTTCTACGGCTACTACGGCGCCATCTATCCGCGGGTCTATGCTCCCGATTATCTCCGCGAGGACAAGACCGTACGCGTCGAAACCAGCCTATACGGAACCTCCACGCCGCAAGGCGAGTTTGTGTGGACGGGCATCAGCGAAACCTTCAATCCCGATGGAAAGTGGACAAGGCCATTAATGCGGTAGTGCAGGTCGTCGTGCAGGCGCTGAAGAAAGAGGGGATCTTCTGACAAACGGCCGCGCGCCAAAACATAAGGCCGCAAGCGAATCGCCTCCGGCCCGTCTCCATAGCTGGTCGCTAATCGCTCGATTTCTTCACTCAAAGCTAATCTTCAAAATCCTTCCCTTGGTTCCTACCATCCATCCGGCTTGCGGATTGGCAAAGGCCACGCCCCAGTAGCCGGTCACGTCAGGCAGACCGTACCAACTCGTACCTTCGTCGGGAGACCAGGCCGCGCCCGTGTTGGCGGCAATCACTACGATTTGATCGTAGACGCCGCCTGGGTTGCGATGGTCACCTACCGCAGTGGTGTTAGCCAGGTACGTCAAGCCATAAACCGCGCCCATCACCGGCGGAGAACTGGTGACCGACCAGGTCTTGCCGCCATCGTGCGAAATCGCGGTGGACGCATGATTTCCATGCTGCGGATTCAGGTCGCCGCCGCCGATCATGCCATTCTGCGCGTCGCGAAACGCCACGCTGAACGCGCCCGCAGCCTGCGAGCTTGGGAATGGCGCGTTGTAAGCGGTCCAGGTATTGCCGCCGTCATGCGTGGTTAGAACCCGCGCGGTCGGACTGTTGCCGGTCACGATCCAGGCATCGCTCTTCCCGTCCTTGGCGATGCAGGTTCCGCTCGAGGCGAACGAGCCTTCGTTCTGCAACGCAGCCGGCATATTTTTGCCGATGCTCTCCCAGGTCTTGCCATCGCTGGTGCGAAGGTTGGGGAAGACGCCGTTGACGGAGTCGCTGATCGCGATGCCGCTTTCCGGCGTCCAGAAGGCGAAGCAATCGTAGAACGCGCCGAAGAGCTGGTTGCGGAATTGCACTTTCCAGTTCGCGCCGCCGTCTTCGGTCTTGTAGATGCGGAAGTCGCCGGGCTCCTGGCCGATCGACAACACATACGCGGTGGTGGCGCTGATGCCCTGGACGTCACGTAATTCCAGGGTTTCGGCGCCCTGCACAACACCTGTCTTCCATGTTTTGCCGCCGTCGGTAGTGAGAACGAAGGTCCCGTTTCGTCCCGAGGCCCAGACGATGCGATCGTTGACCGGGCTGACGGCGATCAGATTATTCGTCGTGCCGCTGTTCTGCGGAGTCAGCTTCGGCTGAGGAACGCGGTTGGACTGCGCCGTCGATGTTGTGAGGACCAGGCTTAGGAAGAGCAGACAGGCTAGCGCGGGTTTGGGCATAGCGCTCCTTTGAGGCAGGCGTGGAGGACTCTGTGGCGTGCGATCCATATCGTCGCCTATGGGAAATAATCTTTGCAAGTCCTGGGCGGCCGCGCGTTCAATGGTTGATGGCTGCCAGGACGGGAGAGCCTCGTTCGGAAGCGACGGGGCCCAGGCTAACGTCCAAGGGACGTGAACTTGGGGCACCGGCTATTTAAGCCAGTCATCGAGATCTGCCTCTGGGAGAGTTCATGCGTAGCGTTTATCGGATGGGTTTGGTTCGTCTGCTGACCTGCCTGCTGGCTTTGTCGATCACCTGTGCCGCGCAGACGCCGAATAATTCTGCGCTAACCAATGCGGACATCGTCAAGATGATGCGGGCGGGTTTGCCGGAGAGCATCATCGTGCGCGAGATTCGCATGTCGGGAGGCTCGCTCAACACCAGTCCCGATGCGCTGATCCAGCTGAAGAAGCTGGGTGCGTCGGAGCGGATCCTAAACGCCATGCTCGATTCGCACGCCGGTCCCGAGCCGTATCCAATGTATGAAGGCTACGGGCCTTCGCATCCGCACATGCCGTCGTTCCAGGCGGATGTGCGCGTCAAGTCGAACAAGCACGCGACGATTTCGGTGGGACACAACCACGTTGCCGTGCAAAAAGGCGGTGCGCCGGTGTTCAGCGTGACGTGGGAGGACACCGAACCGAGTAAATGAGACGAAAAGACCCACCCAAGCAAAGCGGCTTGGGTGGGGCACCCGGCAGGAACAACCGGCACCTGGAACAAGCATTGCGGTTTCATGCCAGACACGTTGCTCAAATATCGGGGATCCCAGCGACTACAAGAGCGGAAGGTTCACGGATGATATCTCAGTTGGTACTGGAAAGGCATTTAGCGCGACCCAGACCTTCTACTTTGGAACGGGCACCACGCCCGCTACAATCGTTAGGCAGCTGGAGCCTGGGTACTTCGAAGTGGGAACCTCTACACAAGTCTCAGCGACAGCTACTTCGGTCACGAGGTCTATTCAATGAAGAGATGTGTTTATCTATCGATTTTATTCGGCCTTTTGTGTGCTCAACTGATGTTTGCCCAGGCCAACGGCGTGCGTCCGCTGCCATTCCCGGAGGTGCACGTGGGGCCGAATGGCGAAGGGGCAGAGGGCGCTGTCTGGCTTAGCTGGTCAGAAGATCAGCAGCTATTTTTTGCTAATGGATTTGTGCAAGGGTTCAGGATTGGCTGGAGAGCGTCATGTCGAAAGGGTGCCGAGTTGGCAAAGACTAACACGTTTGCTGACTGTGTGGACGCACGATCCCAGGCCGACAAACCTTTCAAAGACTACCGCAATGAAGCGACAGAGTTTTACACGAAGTACCCGGAGGATGTCGCTCTGCCAATTGATCGGCTATTCGACAAGCTCGTAGAAAAAGACATGACGGCTGCGAAGGTACACCAGTGGCTAAACGACCTGATTGAGAAATGGAAAGGGACAAAATAGAAGGGAAGGCGGGTGGCTGTAGATGATCAAGACGTTGTTCCAGTCGCCGGGTGGCCCACCCAAGCTTCTTTTGCTTGGGTGGGGTTTTCGCTCACAGACAAAGCCTCGCCGGCACTGTTAGCTTGCAACTATGCCTTGGGGACTCAGGGATACCAAGAATCCGGCGATCTGCATTTCGTGACCTTCACTTGCTACCGGCGCGAAGCCCGGCTGATCACGGCGCACACGAAACGTCTGGTCGAACAGGCCTTGGAGCGGGCGCGCCGCCAGTACGGTTTCTGGGTCAGCGGATATGTCATCATGCCCGAACACGTTCACCTGCTGGTCAGCGAGCCGGAACGAGTGCCGCTGTCCCGCGCTCTGCAGGCTTTGAAGCAATCCGTGGCGCGGCGACTGATCGGCGGCCGCGAGCACTTCTGGCAAGCGCGGTACTACGATTTCAATGTCTATACCCGGAAGAAGCGGCTGGAGAAGCTGAGCTACATGCACTGGAACCCGGTGAAGCGTGGGTTGGCGAAAGAGCCGCAGGACTGGGCTTGGAGCAGTTTCCGTCATTACCTGACCGGAGAAGAGGGTGCGGTAGAAATTGAGTCGGATTGGACCGGAAGGAAACGCGAACGTATGGGAATTGTGCCGCGCGGGCCAAACTCGTATCGCGTCCGGTCAGCTTCTAGAGGGGTGCACTCTTGGGAGGCTCTACCTCCTATCCCGTCAAACCCGCGAGGGCATGTTTCAGCATTGCCCCGCGCCCCTGCTGGCGCAGCTACGGTAAAGCAGCCGAAACTGGCCAATCTGAGCTAGAATCTGTGGCGGTTGGAAGGGAGTGTCACATGGCTATCGACATGGACAAGCTCAATGCTTTTATGGGGCGCTTCGTCGGAGATCTTGGAGCAGCGGTAAGTACCGGGATGGTGGTGATTGGCGAGCGGCTTGGGCTCTACAAAGCACTGGCCGAGCACGCCATGACCTCTTCCGAACTTGCCGCTAAAACCCAGACCGACGAACGCTACGTGCGGGAATGGCTGGCTTCACAGGCAGCCGGCGGCTACGTCACCTACGATGAGAAAACCAACAAGTTCAGTCTCACCGAGGAACAGGCTTTTGCCCTGGCCAACGAAGACAGCCCGGCGTATCTGCCTGGGGCGTTCCAGTTGGCTCTCGGCTCACTGGCTGCGGTTCCACGAATCGCCGATTCGTTTCGCACCGGCGCGGGGATGGGCTGGCATGAGCACGATGACGGCGTGTTTCACGGCTGCGAAAAGTTTTTCCGGCCGGGTTACGCAGCCAATCTTGTCAGCTCCTGGATCCCAGCGCTGCACGACGTGCAAGCAAAACTCGAAGCCGGTGCGCGGGTCGCCGACGTGGGCTGCGGCAAGGGCGCCTCAACCCTGCTGATGGCAAAAGCCTTCCCCAAATCTCACTTCTTCGGATTCGATTACCACGATAAATCGATCGAAGCGGCACGTGATTCTGCCAAGCGTGAGGGCCTTGCCGATCGAGCCAAGTTCGAAGTGGCCAAAGCTAAGGAGTATCCAGGAAAGGATTACGACTTCGTCACCGTCTTCGACTGTCTGCACGACATGGGCGATCCCGTCGGGGCTGCTGCCCACGTTCGACGCTCGCTGCGCGATGACGGCACGTGGATGATCGTGGAACCATTCGCGAATAACGAGTTGAAGGACAATCTGAACCCGGTGGGCAGGGTGTACTACTCATTCTCGACCTTGCTGTGCACGCCATGTTCACGATCTCAGGAAGTAGGCCTTTGCCTGGGCGCGCAATCCGGAGAGGCGGGCATTCGAGAAGTAGTGAACTCGGCGGGCTTCAGTCGTTTCAGGCGAGCGACGGAAACGCCGTTCAACATAGTTTACGAAGCCCGGCCCTGAACGACGACAAAGATAACTGTCGTAGTGGCGCCATAGCACAGGTTACCCAATCGGGTGTACTGTTTCGGGCGTAACTTACGATATGGCCTTCCATGAGAAGGCCGGTCGAAGTCAAGTACGATTTGCGTTGTTGCTCCTCTATTTTTTCTTTTTCTTCCCAGCGGTTTTTGGGCAGAGCGGCCCGGAGCAGTCAAGGGCGCGCTCTGCGCGGCGAAGCGAACCCTTGACGGCGAGGACCGCTCTGCCAGCATGGCGCAGGGAAGAAAAAGGTGCCCCTGACCTGTTTCGAGCCGAGAAATCGACTCCGCAGCTACGTTGTGCCCTCCGCCACTGTCGCCACCCTTCCATCCGCACTCTCAGTAGGCGATTGTCGCCCGGTGCAAGTTGGGTGTTCTCGTTTCAGCCGGTGCTGCCACCTGTTAGGCGACCTCTCTCCTGGTTACAGCTCAGAAGTTGGGCCAGGCCATAGACGCAGTCACCGAAACTCGGCTTTGGGCTCGTTGCTGTAATTCGCTCAAACTATGCTGTCGCCATCAGCGTCGAACGGCTGTTGTGGAATGGTTCATAGACTTCTCCGCTCACCCACAGCCGATGCAGCAGCACCGCCAGTTTTCGCGCGGTCGCGATGATGGCTCGTTTTTTGCCATTCTTGCCGCCGCGTTCGGCCAGCTTCAGTCCCCATCGTCGCAGGTCACTCTCGGCGCCAAAGGGCCCGAGGATGTGTTGTGCCCCTTGCACCAGCAAGGTTCGCAGATACGGATCGCCTTCTTTGCTGATGTGCATCTGCGGCGCGCTCTGTCCCGAGTTTCTGCGCCCTGGCTGCAGCCCGGCGTAGCACCCCGCGTCCCGACTCTTGCGGAAACGATGCGGATCTTCCAGCGTCAGCATGTAGGTTAACGCGATCAGCGTGCCCACGCCCTTCACCTGCTTCAGCAGCGCGGTTTGCGGATAGCGCTGCTTGGCGATCTCCTCGATCTGCCGGTTGTACTCGGCGATCTGTTCGCTCAGGGCTTCCGATGCTTGCAGCAGCGGCGCCAGCGCAGTTTGCAGTTCTGGGCTCAGCGTCTGGATTTTTTCCAGATCCATGTTGCGTGGATTGCAGCCGCGTATGCGCTCACCATAGGACTTGGTCAGCCCGCGGGCTGCATTCACCAGCGCGGTTCGCGCCCGCACCAGGCTGGCTCGTGCTCGAATCACCATCAGGTCGGCTTGCGCCTGCCGGCTGCGATGCTTCACCGGAGCCAGCAACTGCGGGTCGATGCGCGCCAGCCGTGCCAGCGTCCGCGCATCCAGCCGATCGTCTTTGCGCCGGCTCTCCCCGATCAGCCGCACGTTGCGGGCGTGTGCCACGATGACTTCGTGACCCAAGTCCGCCACTAACCGACTCACCCACGGCGAGTGCATTCCAGTTTCCAGCGCCACCCGACTGCGGGGCATGGCTGCGAATACTTCTTCCATCGCCTTCGGGGTCGTGCTCAGCTTCTGCTCGGCAATCACTTTACCGGTCTCATCCAGCACGCAGTACCAGCTCGACCTATCGCCCAAATCCAAACCAATCGTCAGCTTCCCGCCGAAATTCTTCTCGCTCGCTGTCGCCGTAGTGGTAGTCTTCTTCATTGCCGGCCTCCTTTATCTCTTGCGCTTCGAGCGCGTCGATAACTTAGGAGCGTATAGCATCCCGTCCGGAGACCGGCCTTCTCATCCCATCTGTTATCAGCAGTTATCCTCTAAGCGAATCGTTGGACTAAACTTAGCCGGTGAGGAAGCAGGCCAGCAGCTTAGCTTTGGTTCTAGTCGCAGCCAGTCTTTGCGCCGCACAAACGCAGGGGCCGGAGGCGCAGTCCAAGGTCGATGCTGCACCCAAACAGACCGCAACGCAAACTGCGAACTCCACGCCCGGAATTCCCACGTTCTACGCTCACGCACGCCAGGTCATTATTGCAGCCGACGTATGGGACAAGGCCTTGAAGAAGGGAGAGCAATCCCTGGATCGGGGACGAGCCTCTGGATACAGTAGCGAAAGGTGACGCTGCGGCAACTACCACCAGCAGCGCGGGGACTAACGGCAAAAGACTTTCACGTCTTCGACAATGGTGCTGAGCAGAACATTAACTTATCTTAAGGAGGCTGATTTCCCCGCGGTCAATATGACGAACCAGTGGTACTTTTCAACCCTACGGTGGTTGGCACCTGGGGCGATTTCCAGCCTTACCACAGCGTCGATCCCCCCTCTGCGAAGTACCTAATTGGCTATGTTCCTGCCGCTATCCAACCGGGAGAGTGCCGAAACGTGAAGGTGGTTGTCGAAGACCGTATCAACGGAGACTAGCCGTTCTGAGTATTGTTATTCCCCTCGGAATGACATCGATGTGATTGCGGGAACGAAATTGGGTGAGAAAATGCGTGACTTCGCATCTTCCCCCGCTCGCGGTTCGTTCAGGATGTCCGTCCAGGCGTTTACCTTTTGGTCATCGGGAGTCTTAGGTCTTACGACGGAAGGCCCAGGCGGTGAGACAGTAACCACGCCAGGAAATGACTTCACATATGTCGTCGAGGTACACGATTCTAAGGCGCCGGCAACGGTGCAGATTAGCCTGGGCTTCGATCTCCCCGAAAGGGATTGGTACTTCCTTGCAAAGAAAGCGATGCCATCTACGTCCTTGGAATCGTGAAGAAAACAAATGGCCAGCCTGCGGGCCAGTTTGCCGACACGTACAGTTGCCTAGGTTCGTTAAAAGCTTTACCCGGGATCGGAGAAGCTCGGCCCTACGGCGTTCTGGTTCCTAGCAGGTTCGACACCCAGCTCGACTTGGCGCCTGGGGACTACACCTTGTCGGTCGTCGTGAGCGATGGACATCACTTCGGGCGGGCACAGACTGCCTTTGCGAGTAGGATCGCTCGATCCTCAGCGGCTTCTGATCAGCGACCTGGTAGTGGCCAACGTGATTCGCGGGCTTTCATGGGTTCTGCGTGATGCGGCCTCGGTCTCCCCGTCACCAGTCATTCCGACGCCGCTGGTCAGCAAGGATCTTCAGTACTTCCCAGACTTGGGTAACCCCAGCCGTCTGCCAAAACATGCGCCGCTGTATCTCTACTTCGAGGTTTATCAGCCGACGTCGGATACGCAGGCGACCGCGGTCTTTTATAAGCTGAGGATCACCAACCTCAAGACGAGCTCTCTGGTGATGAATACAGGACCGATGAGCGCAGCCGACTGGATCGTGCCGGGTAATCCTGTCATTCCCATTGGACTGAAGGTCGCCACTGAAAAGTTGCACAAAGGCTCTTACCGGCTCGAAATCCAAGCCACCGATTCCGCAGGACGCCAGTCGGGCTGGCGAGAAGCTAAATTCAGCGTTGAGTAGAAGATATGGGGTCGTCAAACCCGAGTTGAGGCGATTGCTTACGCAAAATCGCCTAATGAGATGGTCCGCCGCTGAGTAGCATGATCTGTGAAGCTAGCTTAGGGAGGATCATCCATGCACATCGTGGCGTCTCGGCTACTTCCGTTTAGAGCGAACCGGCTGGCGAATATCATCGCGGCTGCAATTTGCACCCTTGTAAACGGTTTCCTGGCCTACGTTCCGCCTCTGTTCGGTGCCCGGACGCCCGCTCTTCCGGAGTACTTGTTCTTCGCGACGATCGAAACTGTATGCACCTCGGTCATCATCTGGCAGGCGTGGACTTGGTCAGGGGGTGAAGCCGCAGTTAGTTCGGAGCGGATCGTCCGCCAACAGGAAGCTGGGATCGCTGCTTCTTAGGTGCCGGATTGCTCAAAAATGTACTCGAACGATCCTTGTCTTTGGAGCTCATCGTGCCGGAGGACGGACCATTCGGAAGTAACTGTTGTTCAGGGGATTACGCTCATCGACCCTGCCGTTCGCGGTCGGAAGATTCAGGGCGCTCCAGTGTAGCAAGGAGAATATCCAATGAAACAGAACGTTATGTTAACCATCGCGTCTCTGCTCTCGATCCTGTTGATGACGTTTCACCTTGCTGACGACATCGTACGTGGGATGGAGCCGGGAACGCTTTCCAGCCTCATTGCAGTGCCCATCCTGGTCGTTTGGCTGTACGGAACGCTGGTGCTGGCCGAAAGGCGATCGGGGTACGTGATCATCCTCCTCGGGTCGCTCCTTGGGTCGCTGGTGCCTGTCATCCACATGAAGGGGGCGGGAGTCGGCGGAGCGATCGCCCAGTCCAGCGGGGCCTTCTTCTTTATCTGGACACTCGTCGCGCTCGGCGTTACCGCGCTCTTCTCCGTCATCCTCTCGGCGCGCGGATTGTGGGAGCAACTGACACGGCGGACCGCCGAGCAGCACAAACAAGGTGCATGAGGCGGCTCGCCGAGTTATGCCTATCAGAGATTTGCCACGGTCCAATCCGCGATGGTGGTTGCATTGCCGCGGAGGGTACCACTTCTTACCCTAGGTTGAGGGGGCCCTGCTCGTCAGCAAGGTTGCAACATTAGCAGGATTGTTGGCGTTAAATCCCCATTTCACTCATTGACGCCGGACAGGGGTTTTGAGTGTAATCGCCTGATTGCGACACCTATCGGCACGCGGAATATACTCGACCATGCTCCGGACTTTAGCTCTGCTCATGCTGCTCTTCGGTCAAATCGCTGGCACAAACGGCTTCATTCCATCTCTGGAACAGAACTGAGCCAACCACGACTGGTGGTCAGTAAAGACCAAGTGTCCCCGGATGGAGTTTATAAACTGGGTAACAGCTCCAGAGAAGCGTTACTCGGTCAGGGACAAGTTCAACAAGACCTCCCACCACTGATACGAAGGGATATCCCGATACGGCGCTGCGAGGGGAGACCATACGCGGCCACAATTCTGTCAAATGGCTCGTCAGCCTTTTTCGATTATGAGGAGTACACATCCGGAGCAGCCCATGCTTGGGGTGTCATGGCTAGCTTGAATTACGATATTCGTGACCACCGGGTGCTTGCGCTTGAAGACCTCTTTCGCCCCGGTTCACAGTACGTTGCCCAACTTTCAATGCTCGCCATAGCGTCCTGAGACATGAGTACGCTGAAACAGAGGATGTACGGCGCGGCCCGGTAGCGACCAATTCAAAGTCTTTACTCTCACAGATTCCGAACTGTTGCTGCATTTCCAGCAATATCAGGTTCATCGCTCGGAACTCCTTCGGGCGTTCCGCAATCAGGTAACCAGGCTTGCCCCTATTTTGAAACGGGTTTACTCTCAGGTAAATGAGGGTTAGATGGCGTAACATCGCCATTACACTCATTGATGCTGGAGAGCCTGGAATCGCCTCTTCAGAACGGTTATTCGCTTAGCGGCTTGTCCGTTATGGTCACCCACAGTCCGCCATTTTCGGCTCGCCGAAACTGATATCTCTAATGCAATCGGCTGTGGACTTGGGAGAAAGTTTCTATGCTGGCAAGCGACTTGAGAATTCTAAACAGAACGTGGCAGATGAAATACACCGCGAGCAAGAGGAGAGCGAGAGTAATTGCTAGCACTGCGACCCACATGAGGAGACCTGCCACAACTCTGACTAATCTGGTGAGAGACTAAGTGACTGAGTTTTGGCTGTCTGAGCAATATTGCACACTTTCGGGGGTTGATCGCGGCATGCCTGATCGCCAACTAGACTCTCGCAGCAGCCTCAAACCTCTTAGCGTCAATCCATTCGATGGTAATGCAGAATTAAGTTGCGCTGCTGGCTGTTAGTGATACGCTACGCGTCAAATGAGCCGTTAAGGAGTAATCACAATGGCCCAGCAGCAGATCGCAGCCTCCATTTTTGACCTCAAGCTACAAGCAAGAACAGTCGCGCTGGTCCTCCTGGCCGGTCTGGTGACCGTGGTAACCGTCTGTCCGAACGCCAAGGCGCAGACCTTCCAGGTGCTGCACAACTTCACCGGCTGCGCCGACGGCTACCGCCCAACCGGCACCCTGCGGTTAGCTTTCCCACGAGCTACTCACACACGCGCCGAAAAGCGTGTGATCCTGTGTACATGGTGGAACCCACCTGTCCCATGTAGGGGCTTAACTGGCGAGAAATCGCCATATCACTTGTTGGCCCCTGGCGGGACGTTGTTTACGCTACTGCCTGGCTTCGGAAGTTATCCCATTCCGGACATGCTTCCCAAGGCCACACCGTCTCGATGATGCGGTAATCCGATCGCTGCCCTAATTAGAATCGATTTGGCCCAGACGGCTCAGCACCATCGACCGCGACTCCGCCGTCAGCGCCGGTACTTGCAACGCCCTCTTCACCAACTCCCGATCGATTGGTCGATCAAAATACAGACCGTTCACATCCGCGATTGACACTCTGTGCTTATCCCGCTCCACCACCTCAATCGCATCCCCTGCTTTCACTTCCCCTTCTTCAATCACGGAGAAGTAAAATCCGCTTCGACGACTCAGTGCAAATAGCCTGGTCATGTTCTCGCGATCAAATCTCACTTGCAGCTTATAGCAAGGCATCCGCGGCTGAGACACCTGCAACAACGCCGACCCCACTCGTACCTGGTCTCCGATGTGCAGGTCCTTCTCCAGGACGCCTCGCGTCGTCAGATTCTCGCCAAAAGCCCCCAACGTAGCTGGCATCTCCGGCACCTGCATCCGCCAGTACTCATAGTGCTCCACCGGATAGGCATACACTGCCTTGTCCGGCCCTCCATGAACCGTCAGGTCAGCCTGTCGGTCGCCATCCAGATTCAATTTGCGTACTGAAATCGTGCCCTTAACTGGCTCTTTAAAAATCGCCGTGCTTACCCGCTGCCGTTTCCACACAAACTCTCGCGGCATCCCCACATTGACCGACACGACTAGCATCAGCGCAATTGTACCGCTGGTCTTTTTGCCAACTGTCGTAATATCGCGTGGCTGTTGAAAAACTCGTTCATGTGGCAGAACCGCCCCAATCTGGGTGACCAGAAATGTATGCGGGGCGGGTGATCGTCGTTTATAGGGCATCCTAGCGCTTCGAGTTTTCAGGAAGAGGACGCCAAAAGAGTTTTTCAACAGCCACTCGCCATTGCACCAGTAACGGTCCCTGGGGCGACAATCGCCCACGGAAAACTCGAAGCCTATCATGTCAACATCAGCTATCAGGGCGACTGACGACTACTCATACGCTAGGGCTTCGATGGGATCTTTCGGCGTGCATCTCCGAATCGGTTAACGCTAACCATCCCTCGATGCCAGCGTTCAGGCCGCTTGCCACAAGGCTTTTAGTCAGCCGCGGGCCCTTCTGCCGAATTCACAAATAGATCACACTTACTCCACATCCCGATGACATGCGCCTTTCCCGGCGCTCCTAGTCTGGGTTCACAGTCCAGCCAATCAACGCTGTGAACTAGGAGAGAGGAACGCTATGAAGGATACGCAAAACATTCTGGAGCGTCCGGTCGATCGCCGGTCGTTTATTAAAAAGGGAGCGATGGCGGCGGGCGCCGCAACCGTAGGTGTGGGACTGCTGAGTCATGGCCTAAGCGCTATGGCGCAGGCGTCCACGGCCAGCACTAGCCTCACGCAAGGCGACATCGCAATTCTCCGATTTCTTGCTGCTGCCGAGTTGATCGAGAGCGATCTCTGGCAGCAGTACGCCGAACTCGGCGGCATCGGCAACAATCCCCCGATTGAAGTCGATCCCAACCAGTCGCTGAACAATTACCAGATCGCATTGTCGAACCTCGATGGCGACGCGCCGCAATACATCTCCAGCAACACGCTGGACGAGATCAGCCATGCGAACTTTCTGAATGCCTACCTGATCTCGAAGGGTGCGGATCCGGTGAACCTCGACAAGTTCCGCACGCTGCAGGGCAGTAAGGCGGGCCCGGCGGCGAATATTGGGCGGCTCACCAACCTGATGCAGCTCAACGTGGACACCAGCTGGTACGTTCGCTATCGCAGCACCACCAATCCTGATTTCGGCGCAACGTTCCCCCAGGCGCTCACGCTGAACGGCGTGTACGCGATCCCCCGCACCAATGCCGACTTCGACGGCCCGCCGTTCCAGAATGCCACCAGCATTCCCGGCAACGTACACATTCAGGCGATCGCCAACGTCGCGGCCTTTCACTTCGGCGCCATCGAGCAGGGCGGGTCGAGCCTGTACGCAGCGATGAGCCAGAAGGTCAGCAGTCTTGAAGTGCTGAAGATCACGCTCGGCATCGGGGGCGACGAGGTCGCGCACTTCCTGGAGTGGGTTGATTTCGCCGGCAACGCGGTGCAGGCGCCAGTCGCGCCGTTCACCGATCCGATTACCAAGTTGTCGTTCCCCAACTTCTTCAATCCGTTGAATCCGCTGATTCAGCCCAGCCTGATTTTCCCGGTGCCGACGGAGTTCATCGATGCGAATCTGCCGCGCTGTGCGGTGATTCGCCCCAGCAGTGATGAGTTCGCCGGCGCGGTGGCGGCAGCGAACGGCTTCATCGCCAGCGGGCTATTCAAGGGACAGTCGCAAGAGTTCTTGAGCACGCTGAATCAGCTGGCGGTTGCGGCCGACGCGGCCACTCGCCAGGTGTAAAGGTCGGAGGCGAAAGCGGCGGCTCGCAAACGAGCAGGCGGGCCGCCGCTTCAACCGCGATGGGGAGGATCATGACGGATTAACCAGCCCTCTCGTGATCCTGCCCGTCGCTGAAAATCATAAGGAGCTTCTATGTTTGAAGGATTGTTTCAGCCCATGCATTTACTGGTTGTGCTGTTCATCGCGTTGCTGGTCTTCGGACCGAAAAAACTGCCCGAGCTAGGCAAAGGTTTGGGCGACGGGATTCGCAGCTTCAAGGACTCCATGCGAGAGAAGGATCATTCCGCGACTGTCGAGCAGAAGCTGTCGCAGGGCGACGCAGCGGTGAAGACTTCAACTGAAGCCGGGGCTTAGCCGATGCCGGACATGCTGTTCATCCTGATGCTGGCGATGATCATTCTTGGGCCGAAGAAGCTGCCCCAGGTCGCAGCACAGGTGGGAAAATATCTGGCGCAGTTTCAGCGGATGAAACGTGAGGTGATGGAGCAGGTGAACGGAGAGATGCTTCGTCTGGAAAAGGAAAGCGCGCCCGGCAAAGAGTCGGATGCAGGCGATCCTTCACCATTGATGGCCAGCTCGCAATCATGCGCAAGCCGGTCCCAGATTCACCGCGCTGGATATTGATTTGCGGCGTCGTATAATCGTTGCCACTTTGCAACGAACATGCCTGTGAATCGATGCTGAGCAGCATACTGATCGTCATTGGCAGTACCGGCGCGGCGCTGCTGTTTCTGTTCGCGGTCACACGCATCTGGCCGCACCACGCCCGCAAGGAGTCGAACGACTTTACTGGCGCGGTGGTGGCCGTCATCGGAACCACGTATGCCGTGATCCTTGCCTTCACCCTTTCCGGGGTGTGGAACAACTTCCAGCAAGCGCAGGCCAACGAGGAGCAGGAGGCCAACGCTCTGACCAACGTCTACCGCATCGCGACAACACTTCGGGACCCAAACGCGCAGCGCATCCAGGAGCTGTGCGGTCGCTATGCGGACAATGCCGTGAACCGCGAGTGGCCGGAAATGAAGAACGACGTGATGCCGCCGGAGGCGGATGACATCACCGATCAACTGTGGCAGCTTGCCGGGCAAACGCAAGCTCAGGCCACACCGGACGCCATTGCCGCCTATCAGCTCATGGAAGAACTACGCGGCCTTACCCAGTACCGTCGCCTGCGCCTGGTGCAGGCGCGCGAGCGGTTGCCAGTCTTATTGTGGATCGTGCTGATCGCCGGCGGCATCATCACCGTGGCCGCTGCCTGCTTCTTCGGCGTATCCGACTTCCGTTTTCACATGCTGCAGGTGCTGATGCTCAGCCTTCTGATCTCACTGGTGCTGTTCGCCATTGCCGACATCGATCGACCGTACCAGGGATTGGTGACGGTCGCGCCGCAGGGCTTCGAATCCGCCGCGCAGAAGCTGCAACAGAACCGCGCGCGTTGAGATTGCGGTTAGCGATGAAAGCCTTGCCAGCGGTCGAAGATTGCCGCGCCCCAACCCGCCAGCATCTCGCGCGCTTCGGCGCCGGGATCTCCATAGACCTCGGCGCGATCGATGGCCGAGGATTCCAACATTTTCGGCACGAGCTCTTGCACCACCGGGCCTTTGAGGTGCGCCAGTAGGGCGTTCGCGTCGGCGTAAGTTTCCACGATGCGGCAGCGTTTGCGATCGGGGCTCAGGTGCCATTCGTAGCCGACGGCGCCAGTTTCGTTCGGAGTGTCTGCGATCATCTGCCTGGCGGTGGCCTCGAAGGCGGCGAAGTTGTGGATCGTGAGTTCGACCAGAAGATAGACGTGTTGTGGCATTCGGGTCTCCTTTTGTGCCGCCGGTTAAACAGGCCGCTGAAAACGTCGTCCCGCGACCGGTTCGTAACAGGGCACGACTGAAGTGTCTGCGTGAGAACCACCTTCAATTTCGGCAGTGGAGTACGACCGTCGAAAATCGAGCGCCGTAGGCACGGAATATCATAGCCCAGCACGTAGCCGAAGGCGGAGTGCTGGGTCAGTGGGAAAAATCACAGAGTCCCCCGGGGACGACAGGGTTCTCACGCAGACACTGAAGTCGTGCCCTGATACGAATCATTCCGAACGGCCGCGGCTGCGAGAAGCGGACTACTCGCTCGGCGGCCTGTTTGAGATTCGCGAGGCCGCTCTCGAAGTGCCGGCCCATCGTGCGGTCCATGTTGGTGAAGACGCTCATCAGCTTCATCATGTAAAGGTTCGGGCCGTGCATGCTGCACGTGACTTTGGTCGATGTCCCGTCGGGATCGAGCGTGAATTCGTTGATGTTGCGGGCGGCGAACGGCCGTCTCCAGTCGACATCGACAATAACGGATTTTGAGGGCGTCGACGCCGCGATCTCCATGCGCCCGGCGCCGGTTTGTCCGATGCCGCTCCAGTCCGACGTCGCTCCCACGCCGCTCTCTGCGCCGCCGAAGGTGCGCTTCATCGTGGCGTCTTCGCGATCCTGCGGTGCCCATTGCGGCCAGTTATGGAAATCGTTGATCAGCGGAGAGATCTTTCCCGGCGGCGCCTGAATCACCAGCGAGCGCTGAATGCGGAATGTGTCGGGCTTGGTCGCAGCGAAGAGCAGTATGGCGGCCAGAAGGACAACGACGGCAACGACGATTTTCAGAATCATCGGACGCCCCGGGTGAAAGATGTCAGGCATTCGAGCTGAACAGGGCTCGTGGGTTGTGTCGCCGGCTGAAGCCGGCTCAGGATCTCAATGCCAGCGTACCCAGGACTCCGCTGCGCTGCGTCCTGGGCTATCCTGACGCCGCCCTCCGGGCTCGACCGTTTCCTGGCGGAGACTGATGCGCTTGAATTCTGTGTCGGCGCTGTGGGCGGAATTCCGTGTCGGCAGTGGGCGGAGTTCCCTGTCGGCGCTGGGCGGAATCCGTGTCGCTACTGAGGCGGGTGCCTTCGGCGACGAGCGGCGACCGGCGGTCTCGAGCCAACGCGACTTGCTCCACCGAGCGTCAGAGGGAAGTCCGCCGTATTTGGCGTCAGGAGGCCGCTGGGACGATTTGCCGTCTCCGTATACGGGGCCGCCTGCGGTCGTCGAAATTAGACCCTGTGCTCAAGGCGCACAAGCCACTCTCGCAAAGCCACTCCCGTGACAGTGCCACAACCTTCGCGTCCTCGGCTAATTCGGACTCAAGTGTCTGCGTGAGAACCCTGTCGTCCCCGGAGGACTCGGGTTATTTGTCCCAGCTACCCAGCACTCCGCCTTCGGCTACGTGCTGGGCTATGTTATTCCGCGCCTACGGCGCTCGATTTTCGAACGGTCGCACTCCGCTGCCGAATTTGGAAGGTGGTTCTCACGCAGACACTGAAGTTCTCGTCGTGATGACAAGACACAAGTAGGTTACTTCGGCGGGAACAGGAACTTGAGCATTGGACCGGCCCGCTGCGCCCAGGCGGATTCGGTATGCTCGGCGTCGGGGACTTCGAGATACTGCAGATCGCGGCCTTCCACCCACCCCTTCTTGACCAGAGAGACTTTCAGCTCCTGGGCGTCGGGCAGCGCGCGCTGGCTCTCTTTGGTTCCGATGTCGAGCCAGATCTTGAGCTCGGGTTTGCGCGGCAGCTTGGCGACGGTCTTGAGAATCGCGCGGTTGCGCCACCACACCGACGGAGACATCACCGCCAGCTTGCTGAAGAGCCAGGGGTAGCGCAGTCCGAGATAGAGCGTCACCAGGCCGCCGAGCGACGAGCCGCCCAGCCCGCAGTTGTCCTCGCCCGGCAGCGTGCGATAGGCGTGGTCGACGAATGGCTTCAGCTCTTCCACCAGCATCTGGCCGTAAGCATCGGCCTGGCCGCCGCCGAGGCGCTTGTCCTCGACCGGCGTGTACTCGTCGATGCGATGCTTGCCGGTGTTGTAGATGCCGACGATGATCAGCGGCTCGATCTCGCCGGCGAAGGTGAGATGGTCGGCGGTCTCACCCATGTGCCAATAGTTGCCCTTGCAGAACGAGGTCTCGGGATCGAAGAGATTCTGGCCGTCCTGCATGTAGAGCACGGGGAATCGGCGGTCGGGCTGCTCGCCGTACATCGGCGGCAGGTAGACGATGAAGTCGTGCTTCTCGTCGACGACGTTCGACGGGAATTGCTGGTGGAGGCGCAGACGGGACTTCAGATCGCCCGCCACGGCGGGCACAGGGTGCATCGCGGGTGAAGTAGACATAGCGGTGGCGCGGAGGTCCTTGTTGGATGAAGTGGCACTGGATTTTGGAGTACTTGCGATTGGATGCGCCTCCTGAATTCGATGTCGCTTCGGCTTTGTTCAGGTTCGTTCTGCGTACTTCTCAAAGCCGTCGATTCCCACTTGAGTATATTGTCCGACCTCGATGATGTAGCCGTCGGGATCGCGCATGTAACATCTCGTTTCGTGACCGTGGTTATCGAGCGGCTCGGTCAGAAAATGCGCACCCTTCGCCGTCCACTGCTCGTAGCAAGCCCGGATGTCGGCCACGCGCAGGTTGAGAAAGCTGTTGAACGTGTTCAGGTCGCGCGGAGGCTCGAGAAAGACCTCAGGCTTGTCCGGCGTCGGGCCGCCGCCAAAGTTCAGAATGATCCAGGAATTGGCGAGCTTGATGTAAATGGGATGCTCGCGGATGACTTTGCCGCCCAGAACCGTGACGTAGAAATCGCGAGACCTCGCCAGGTCCTTCACCGTCAGAAAGTGAGCAACGTAGAAGCCTTCTTTGGCGATAGGAGCGTCGGGCAGGTTCATGCGATCCGTCACTTATCCTGTAGAATTGTGGCTCCTAGAGAGTTTCGTTCGGGCAGTGGGTGGAGCGCCGCTTCAGCGGTGCATGTTTAGCCAGGTCTTAGGGTCGGCTTTAGCCGCTGAGGTCAATATCCCCTCAGGCGCTAAAGCGCGATCCAAAGAGAGCAACTGCTCCTGCACGCCTGAAGGCGTGCTCTACCGTGTCCTTACGCCGCGAATGAAACCGCCCTAGAGTACCAGACATTAGTTTGAATTCGTCAAAATCTCTCCCTCAGAGGCATACATAAAGTGAACCGTGAATTCCACCGTTGGTGGTCCAACGACCTGCAACGCAACATGGACCTGCTGGTCTTCGGGCACGATGGTCCGAAGGTCCTCGTCTTCCCTACATCGCAGGGCCGCTTCTACGAATACGAAGACAACAAGATGATCGCCGCCCTCGCCGATCGTCTGGAGAACGGCTGGCTGCAAATCTATTGCGTTGACAGTGTCGACAGCGAGAGCTGGTACAACAAGCAGGCGCATCCTTACTGGCGGCTGCAGCGGCATCTGCAATACGAGCGCTACATCCTGAACGACGTGCTGCCGCTGATGTGGAACAGGAACTGGAATCCGCGGACGATTCTCACCGGCTGCAGCTTCGGCGCCTATCACGCGCTCAACCTCGCCATGAAGCATCCCGACAAAGTCACCGACTGCGTCTGCATGGGCGGAGCGTACGACATCAGGAAGTTTCTCAATGGCTGGTCCAGCGACGAGGTGTACTTCAACAATCCGCCGGATTACCTGGCCAACTGCACCGACGGCTGGCGCTACAACCACCTGCGCACGGTGCTTTCGACCGGCGAGTGGGACATGTGCTGGAACGATAACGCGCGCATGGCCGGGATCATGGGCTCACGCGGCATTCGGAACGAGCTCTACGTCTGGGGCGATCAGAGCTATCACGACTGGCCGTGGTGGCGGCCGATGGCGCGGGCGTATCTGGGATAACGGCTATCGTCGGAATCCGAGGAGGCCTTACAGGCTGCCGCCGGCTATCGCACGCGCGCGTCCGTGCTCTCGTCGGCGCCAGGCTGACCGTTCGGAGTCATCGGCCGCAGGATCAACAGCCTCGACTTCCCTTCCCGTCCGCCGGGCACGAGCACCAGCCTCTTCGCCGAATCGTAGGCGACCGTGTGGCCCTTCACTTCGGTGAGAATGGTGTCCGTCGTCGTGAGCGTTCCCTTTGCCGACATCACCAGCAACGAGCCTTCGCTCGCCGCATAGAGCGTGCGCGAGTCTCCGTCGAGCCAGAGCGCGTCGACTCCCTCGGGCGCGGTCACGCGAGAAACCTCGGCACCAGTGTCAGCACTGATCGCCAGCACCGCCCCGCGCACCGACACATAGAGTTCGTGATCCTGCGGGTCGTAGACCAAGCCGGTTGGCTGCGAAGCGTTCAGCGTGAAGCGGTTCACAATCTTCAGTTGCGGATCCAGTGCCACGATCTGATGCTGGTCCTGAACCGTAACGAAGATTGCTCCGTGATCGCCAAGCGCCAGACTGCGCGGCATGCCGCCGAGATCAACTTTGGCGACATCCTGTTTCGTCCGCACATCAAGCTGCGATAGCGTTCCAGCGTCAGAATCAGTCCAATACAACTTGCCGTCGTCGAGCAGCAGCGCATCGGGCGATCCGGGCAGGGCGATCGAATCGATCACCTTCCATCCGTCAGTACTGACGATCGCGATGGAATTGCTGCCGTGGTCCGAGACGTAAACGCGCCCGGCTTGCACATCGACCGCAATCGACCGCGGCGACTGCAAACCTGTGATCTGCGCAATCGTGCGGCGCTTCGCTGGATCGAAGACATCTACTGTGGAGGCGCCAGGCTGGGCCAGCAGCAACATTCCGTTGGCAAACGCCATCTCGCCAAAGCCGGGTGCGCCGGGCAGGTTGACCATGCCGATCTGGCGAAGATCGGAGGCACTCGCCATACACGGGGCGAGCAACGTGAGTGCGATGAGGAATCGGGCAAGGCGCATGGCAATCCGCGAAAGGTGAGATGCGGCGTCGGGATGGTAAGGCTGCCTGAGTGGGGTTCGGTAGTGCGGCGCTTTGGCGCCGCGTCAACGACTAGCTAAACGAAGCGGCCTTTTAGGCCAGCGCGCAAGGCCCATCATTAACGTCTGTCATCCCGACCGAGGACTTTAGTCCGACCGAGGGATCTGCGGTTCGAACCGCGACATACTCTCTTTGAGTGCCTGAGGTACAGGTTGGAAGGCGACTTCATACGCCGGCTTGGGACGAGTACCCCGTGGCTAAAGCAGCTCATTACTGTTGTCGCTTAACGCTGGCCTGAAGGCCCGCACTACCATATCTACGAAACTTCTCCATCCACGACCGCGTCCCCGGATATCGACAGGAGATCGTCGCGACGTGCGCCGCCGCCGACAACGCCTCGCGAAATTGATATCCCGGCTGAGAGATGTAATAACAAAACGCCCCGTGAAAAATGTCGCCCGCGCCTAACGTATCGACTGCGCGAATCTTCGGCACCGCAATCGTGGCCCGGCGCTGCTGATCGGCAACTCGTATCCCCCTCGCGCCGCGTGTGATCGCGATCTGCCCGATCTTCTGCGCGCCCAGGAACTCAATCGCGTCGTTCACGTCCCGGCACCCCGGCGGCCGATAATCCTCCGAACAAATCGCGATGTCGACGAACCGCAACAACTCGCTCATCCCCTTCTTCCAGCTTCCGCTATCGAGGACGACCAGAATCCCGCGCTCGTGCGCCGCTCGCGCCGCCGCGATGCAAAACTTCATGTAATGACCATCCACCTGCACAATCGACACACCGCTCAACCAACGCGGATTGAATTCCGGCCGGATCGATTCGAACACCGCCGCATTCGCCGACACCACCGTGCGTTCGCCCGTCCCGCGCAACACCATGATCGACGAAACCGGCGGCGCATCTGTTCGCTCGCGAGCGAGATCGTGCAGTTTGATCGAGAAGCGCTCAGCAGCGTCACGAATGATCGAACTCAGAGGATGCGCGCCCACGGCGCTCACCAGCACGGCTCGTCCTCCGAGAAATGCAAACGTCGCTGCCGCATTCGCCGATGGTCCTCCGCATGACAACTGCTGTCCCGTCACGGAGATCTTCTGATTGCGCCGGGGAATCTCGTCGACCATGTAGCTGATGTCGACCGTTGCCAGTCCAACAAACAGTCCCTTCGGCCTCTGCTGTTTTGCGCCTGCAATCATCTCGATGCTCGGATTATCGCCTACCGTGGTAGCTGGAATCGCCCAATCTATGTTGTAATAGATAGATCGTTATGCCAAAGCTTAAGACACATAGCGGAGCGGCCAAGCGCTTCAAGAAGACGGGTACGGGCAAGATCAAGCGCGGTCACGCGTTTAAGCGCCATATCCTGACTTCCAAGGGCACCAAGCGCAAGCGCCAGCTCGATACCGATACGATTCTCGATAAGGCGGATCAGAAGAAAATCGCACGGATGATTCCGTACAATTACTGATCGCAGCGCCGCATAGTGCGGCATCCGGCGTAGGCCACCAGGCCACGACGGCCGACAGCGTGTGAAGAGGTATATCGGCCCCTCAGTTAATCCGCAAGCGGATGACGAGCGCGGTCACCTTCTTACCTCCAGCCGCTTAAGGAAGTTGAAAAGGAGAAGCAATGCCTCGCGTAAAACGTGGTACTAAGCGCCGCGCGCGCCGCAAAAAGATACTGGAGCGTGCAAGCGGCTATTATCTGACAAAATCAAAGCTCTACCGTTCGGCGAAAGAGTCGGTGGAGCGCGGTCTGAAGTTCGCTTACAGCGGCCGCAAGCAGAAGAAGCGCCAGTACCGCTCCATCTGGATTGTGCGCATCGGCGCCGCTGCCAAGCTGAACGGCATCAGCTACAGCAAGTTCATCAGCGGACTGAAGAAGGCGGGCGTCGATCTCGATCGCAAGATCCTTGCCGATCTGGCGGTCAACGATCCCACCGGGTTTACGGCGCTGTGCCATCTGGCGCAAAACGCCCCGGCAGCCGCCTAGCTCGGAAATTCGCAGTCAGGAATGGGCGGCCGAAATGGCCGCCCGTTGTGTTTTGGATTCACCACAGAGGCACGGAGCGCACGGAGGAAGAGCAAGAGAAGAGCGAAACTCTTGTTCTTTGAAACAGCGCTTGCGACTGACAGGAGCGAAACTCTTGTTGTTTAAATCGGTGCTTACGGCTAACAGGAACGAAACTCTTGTTCTTTGAACCGGTGCTTGCGACTGATAGGGACGAAACGTTTGTTCGTTGAATCGGCGATCGATAACGACGTCGAGGCTGACGAGGACGTTGGCGCTGATAAAAACGAGTCTCGCGCAGCGAGACGGAAGATGATAGCCCAGCGCTTCAGCGCTGGGTAGGACGGTATACGACTCCGAGTCCCTTCAGGGACGGCAGATGAACAGCAGGACTTAAGTCCTGCGCCTCGCGGCAGAACGCGAATCCTTCCGCGTCGGCTAACGCTCGGGATCACACTGAAGACGAACGCTATGTACACGGTTCCCAAACTCGAAGACTACTCGCCCGAGGCACTCGACCGCGCCTCCGCCGATCTGCTCTCCGCGCTCGACCATGAAACCTCCGCGTTGCATTCCGACGCCGATTACAAAACCTTCCGCGACCGCTGGCTAGCTCGCAAGAACGGCGTCCTGACTCAAATCAACGACACATGGCTGAAGGCCGCGCCTGGTCCGGCCAAACGCGAGGTTGGTCGTCGCGTAAACGAACTGAAATCAAGCGTGGAAACCGCGATCGAAACCGCACACGATAAAATCCACGCGTCTTCCGCCGATGCCAAGCTCGCCACCGAACGCCTCGACATCTCCCTTCCCGGCATCCAGCGCCCCATCGGCGTCAAGCATCCCGTCCTGCGCGTGATGGACGAGATCGTCGCCGTCTTCAAGGCCATGGGCTACTCCGTCGGCGAAGGCCCCGAGGTCGAGACCGACTACTACAACTTCGAGGCGCTAAACTTCCCGCCGAACCATCCGGCGCGCGACACCCAGGACACGCTGTTCATCGCCGGCCAGGAAGGCAAGCCGGCGCGCGATCGTCTGCTGCTGCGCACGCACACTTCGCCGGTACAGATTCGCACCATGGAGAAGTATCCGCCGCCGCTGCGCATCGTCATTCCCGGCAAGGTGCACCGCAACGATCCGCTGGACGCAACGCACTCGCCCATGTTCCATCAGGTCGAGGGCCTGGCGGTCGACACCAACATCACCTTCTGCGATCTGAAGGGCACGCTGGATCACGCGATGAAGGCGCTCTTTGGCTCGTCGGTAAAGACGCGCTTCTATCCATCGTTCTTCCCCTTCACCGAGCCCAGCGCCGACATGCAGGTCAGCTGCATCTTCTGCGGCGGTAAGGGCTGCCGCACCTGCAAATTCAGCGGCTGGATCGAGTTGCTGGGCTGCGGCATGGTCCACCCGAAAGTCTTCGACTTCGTGAAGGACAACGGTTACGACTCGTCGAAGATCAGCGGCTTCGCTTTTGGCATGGGTCCCGATCGAATTGCTCTGCTGAAGTACGGCATTGAAGGAATTCAGATGTTGTTCGAGGGCGACGTACGCTTCCTGGAGCAGTTCGCCTAGAGCGGGTTTTCACTCTGCGGGCGAGCATTGTGCAGTGGGTGGTGCGAGCTTTGTGCAGTGGGTGGAGCGAGCTTTGTGCAGTGGGTGGTGCGAGCTTTGTGCAGTGGCTGGAGCCCGCCTTCACAGGCGCTGACAGAGACCTGGCGGGGTTGTCAGCTATGGATGAGCTGGGAGATTGTCATCGCATGAATTGGAAGATTGTCATCACGAGCGAAGCGAGGGATCTGCTTTCTCGGGACTCGGAAGGAAAGCAGATCCCTCGCTTCGCTCGTGATGACAAATCTTCTACTTCGACCGGTATGCAATCGCACCAGCGCCCCAGGTGCGGCAAATCTTAGCGCTGAGCTGTTGTAGAGCGTAGCGCTGTTGCAGAGGGTGTCGCTGTTGCAGAGAGCAGGCTGTTGCAGAGGGCGGGCTGTTGCAGAGGGCGGCGCTGTTGCGGAGCGCGGCGCTGTTGCAGAGAGACTTTGGTTTCCTTCGCTTCGGCGCTGAAACTCGATGCGAGCGAGTCCCGCGTGCGGGACGGAAGAAGACAGCCCAGCGCTTCAGCGCTGGGTGCGCAGCAATAATGACCCGAGTCCCTTTAGGGACGACAGATGAGTCGGCGGGTTTCAACCCGCCAGAAGATCGGTATGAGAATCATCCCTTCATGGTTGCGTGAATTTGCTGACATCGCGGTTGACGATCGCCAGCTCGCCGAAGGTCTCACTTCGGCCGGCATTGCGGTGGAGTCTGTCCAGATCGAGAACGGCGAGACCGTTTACGAAATGGACTTCACGACCAACCGCGTCGATGCGATGAATCACTACGGCGTCGCGCGCGAGGCTTCTGCGATCTACAACGTCGAACTGAAGCCCGTCGAGCCCCTTGCGGGGCGAACCGAAGATCCCTCCGCTCCGGCCAAAACCGGGCCGTCGGTCGGGATGACAAATGGTGGGTTCCGAATCACAATCGAAGACCCGCACGGCTGCGCGCGATATACCGCGCGCATCGTCCGCGACGTGAAGATCGGCTCTTCGCCGGACTTGGTCGTCAAACGGCTAGAGCTGCTGGGATCGCGCTCCATCAACAATGCCGCCGACGCGACGAATTACGCGATCAACGAGCTTGGCCATCCTACGCACGCGTTTGATCTCGATCTATTCGAAGGCGGGACGATCGTCGTGCGCCGCGCGCGCGAAGGCGAAACCCTGAAAACGCTCGACGGCGTCGATCGCAAGCTCACCGCCGAAGATCTCGTGATCGCCGACGCGAAGAAGCCGGTCGCGCTCGCCGGCGTAATGGGCGGGTTCGACACCATGATCACCGAGCGCACGAAAAATGTCCTGATCGAGTCGGCATGGTTCGAGCCATGGACGGTGCGCTCCATGGCCAAGCGCCACGGCATGCACACCGACGCCTCGCATCGTTTCGAGCGCGGCGCCGATTACGGCATCACGGCGCTCGCCTGTGATCGTGTGGCTGAACTAATCCTGACGAGCGCCGGGGGTGAACTGCAAGGCGAGCGAATCGATGCGATTGGCCGCGAGTTGAAGCGCGAGCCGATTCCGCTCCGCCCCTCGGAGATCAAAAGAAATCTTGGCATCGACATTGCGCAAAACCAAGTCGACCGCATTCTCCGTCGGCTGGGCTTTTCCGCGACTTCCAATGCATCAGGCGATCTAAGCGTGCAGGTTCCGACATGGCGTCTCGATGTCGAGCGCGAGATCGATGTGTTGGAAGAGCTGGCGCGCATTTACGGCTACAACAATTTTCCCAATACGCTGCCCACCTTCTCCGGCGGCGTGATCGAATCACCCGGCGAACCCAAGAACGCCAAGGTGCGCGAAATCATGCTCGCGCTAGGCTACGACGAGGCAGTCTCGATCACGTTCATCTCGGAGGCGGAGGCGAGAGCTTTCCAATCGCATGAAGGTCCCCACCCAAGCAAAACCGGCTTGGGTGGGCCACCCGCCGAGAGTCGATCACCGGCGCCCGAGCCGCTCGGTGTCGCGAACCCGCTGAACGAAGAGTCGGCCTACATGCGCACGTCGCTGCTGCCCGGCCTGATCAACATGGTCGCGTACAACCTGAATCGCGGCACGGCCAACGTGCGCCTGTTCGAAGCAGGCGAGGTTTTCGAAAAGCTTGGCGAAAAACACGACGAACGCCGTCATCTGGGATTCGCGGCCACCGGCGACGCCATCGCCAAGAGTGTGCATCGAACTCAACCCGAGCCGTACACCTTCTTCCACATGAAGGGCGATATGGAAAAGTTGCTGACGGCCTTCGAGCACCAGTCGCTGCAATTCGACGCCACAGTTCCTGCGTATCTCCATCCCGGCCGGGCCGCGCGTGCGGTCATGGATGGCACGACCATTGCCGTCTTCGGGCAACTCCACCCGGAGATGGCCGCTACGCGCAAGTTGCGGCAGGAGGTCTACGTCGCTGAGGTAATGCTCGATCGCCTGTATCAGCACCGCCTGCGCGAGCCGCGCTATCAGCGCATCTCGAAGTTCCCGGCCGTGGGCCGCGATTTTTCCTTTGTGTTCGACGATGCCGTCACCTTCGAGCGCATTCAAACGGCGATCAAGGATTTGGGTCTGAGCGAGCTGCAGAGTTTCGTCCCAGCCGAAATCTACCGCGGCGAAAGAGTCGGCAAGGGCAAGTACTCAGTGCTGCTCCATGCCGAATTCCAGTCGCAAGAGCACACGCTAATCGACCTCGTGGTGGCAGCGTGGTCACGCCAGATCATCGACTGTTTGGAGGGGGTGGGCGGCGAGTTTCGCGCGAAGTAGGGTGGAGCTTCGCTGCTAGAAGATTGTCATCACGAGCGCAGCGAGGGATCTGCTTTTCGTCCGCGGTAAATAGACGTTGGAAGATTTTTCATCGCCGCGCTGCCCCAGGCACGAAACATCCGCTCTTCAGCCCGGCAAAGAGAAAGCAGATCCCTCGCTGCGCTCGTGATGACAATCTTCCAATTCACCGGTAGCGGGCCGCTTTGAAAAGTAGCCCACTGACAATTCGCCTGGCATCGGAGTACGTCAACGGTCCAGCGTCACGGCTGCGATTCCTTCGCCCAGTAACTGGTGCGCGCCAATACCGTCGAGCTTCCCGGCTCCTTCAGCCGCACGGTCAACTGATGCAATCCCGGACGCGGCCGTGACGGCTGAAAGCTGAGCAGATAGCGGCTGTGCAGATGATTGGAGAAGTTGTTCATCCGCGCGTCGAAGCCCTTGGCGGAGTCGAACATCTGATATTCGCCGCCGCTCTGGAAAGCAATCGCCTTCGCCGAATTCTTGCGCATGGCTTGCGCCGCCAGCACCAGCGGCGCCAGCAGATCCGGGTCGTCGTGAATTTCCGTCTGCTCAGGATGCAAATCAGGATTGTTGTTGCCCTTCAAGGTATCGAGCACGTTCGACTTCGACGGCGAAAACGCCAGCGTGTAGACGACGACATTACTGTCGCCGATGGCCTTGATCACGTCTTCGATCTTGGCGGAGTGGCTGCCGTGATCGCGCGTCTCGCTGATCAGCAGCAGAACGCGCTTGCGGTCCTGGGGCACGCCGTTCAGCATTTTTACCGAATAATTCACCGCATCCAGAACCGCAGCGCCACCATCGCCGGGTTGCAAGCTCGTCAGGGCCCCGGTGATCACGCTCTCGTTGCTGGTGAAGTTCTCGACCGCGTGGACCTCACTGTCGAAGGTGACGACGGCGATCTTCGAATCGGGTTGGGCCAGCACCGGCGTCAGCATTGCCGCCAGGCCGTGCATGCGCGGCAGCTCGAAATCGGCGCGCCGCCCGCACTGAATAGCCACGACCAGCGACACCGGCTCCGACTCTGCCACCTCATCCAGATGCACATTCTGAACCACGCCGTCGTCTTCGATGACGAAGTCCTTGGCTTCGAGGCCGTACACCACCTCGCCTGATTTGTCGCGGACGAGCGCCGGCACCAGCACCACGTTGGATTGGGTGCGGAAGGTCGGCTGCTCCTGGGCCACGGCCGCGGCTGTCAGGAAGGCCAGACTGAGTCCGATCAGCATGTATTGGATTGGGCGGCGCGGCATCAATGAGCGTTCCGAGAAACAAAACCCCACCCCACCAGTTTAGTCGCTTGCCGGGCGAATCTCGTCATCGGCGGGTTGCCTTGAATCACAACATCGGGTAAACATGAATCGTCGGGAAAATACGACGCCGCAGATGCGCTGGCCGCCTCTGCCGCTACCTTTCGGATCGGGTCGGGAATCGTAACCAGAATGAGCACCCCAGTTCAGCAGCCCACCAACGTTTCGCGGCGAATGCTTACCGCGACGCTCACCAAGGCCTTCCACTTGAATTCGGAGACCATGCATCTGG
Organism: uncultured Acidobacteriaceae bacterium; assembly: GCA_963805985.1. GTDB lineage: Bacteria > Acidobacteriota > Terriglobia > Terriglobales > Acidobacteriaceae > Bog-257. The sequence goes on from CAWDWG010000002.1 coordinate 301,208, forward strand.
AATTCGAAGCGAAGGAGCTTGGCGAATTCAACTTCAAGGCCGGCCAGTTCGTCACCATTCGGCAGCCGAAACCGGACGGCAAGATCCACTCGCGCGCCTATTCCATCGCGTCGCCGCCGCGCGATAACCCGACCTTCGACATCTGCCTGAATCGGGTGGAGAACGGTTTCATGTCGAATTGGCTGTGCGATCTCGAGGTCGGCGCCAGCATCAGCTTTCACGGGCCCCACGGGCTGTTTGTGATGCGCGAGCCCAAAGCGGATGCGGTCTTCATTGCCACCGGCACCGGCATCGCGCCCTTCCGCAGCATGGCGCAATGGCTGTTCGCCGATCCGCAACGCAACCATGGGCACGACTATTGGCTGGTTTATGGGACGCGTTACGAAGATGGCATTTACTACCGTGAGGAATTCGAAGAGATGCAGCGGCACCATCCCAATTTTCATTACGTTGCCACGCTCAGCCGCTGTCGCGACGACTGGCAGGGTTGCCGAGGCTACGTGCAGGATCATGTGCGCCAGATCGTCTCCAGCCATGCCGACACGCAGGCCTACATCTGCGGGCTGAATGACATGGTGGACGCGAATCGCAAGTTGCTGACCGAGGAATTCGGCTGGGACAAGAAGCGGATCGTCTTTGAGCGCTACGACTAGGTAAGAACGCAGCCGGCGAGGCTGACTCTGTCACGTCATCGCCCTTGCTTTCCGGCAGCAAAAAAAAGCGGCCCCTAGCCCGGGGCCGCATCTCGACAACTTAAGTATAACTACGCTTGCTTGCGGGTCTTGTCCTGCTCCCAGGACTTGTCGTGCTCAGACTGCGGGTTCTTCTGGCCGCTCTGCTGTCCCTGCTGCTGCTGTCCCTGCTGCCCGTGCTGCTGCTGCCCGGACTGCTGGTGGCCTTGCTGTCCCTGCTTCTGATTCGAGTCCTGCTGACCCTGCTTATTACGATCCTGATCCATACGTGAGTCTCCTTTTGGCAGTCCCACTGAGCTTCAGTAGTTCCGCCTGGGTTCGTCCTGCTTGCTCTTAGTCTGATGGCCCGTTTCACTGGCAAGATGCCCCTCGCACCATGTCAGCTGTCGCGCCAATTCAGGCAGCGGTCGTGACACTCAGACGGGCCAGTCGAAGCACAACTACTTCCGCTTGAATTCCAAATGTGGTGAAACCTCTTTTGTTTTCTCGCGCGTAGCCAACGCGCCGTCGAGATTGAACATCTATCCCGCTGCACTGAATTTGACCGCACGACTGAGGGTTTAATGCTTCGCCAGCCCCCTGCTGCTGCTCTGTGTTTATGGCTGTCCACTTGTTTGATTCTTTTTTCCTTGGTTGCCTGCGGAGGCGGATCTAGTAACAGCGAGGGGGGCGGGAACACCGGTGGCGGCGGAGGGACAACACCCCCGCCAACGATTTCTATTACGATCTCCCCAACGTCGGCCACGGTTTCTGCCGGCGGAACGCAGCAATTCCAGGCGACTGTCACGGGATCGTCGAACACGGCTGTGCAATGGGAGGTGAATCAGGTTCCCGGCGGCAGCTCGCAGACAGGCACCATCTCCACTACCGGCCTATACACGGCTCCGCCCACCACAACTGCTTTGCAAGTCACTGTGACTGCGGTAGCGCAAGCGAACACAGCGAAGACCGCCAGCGCGTCCGTTGCGGTGAACCCAATCAACGTGCCGCCGTCGATCACTGTGACCGTGTCTCCAACAACAGCAACGCTGGCTGTCGGTAGCACTCAGCAATTCACGGCCACGGTTACCGGCACGAACAATACCAGCGTGACATGGTCGGTCGACGGAGTGACCGGCGGCAATACCACCGTCGGAACCGTCAATACGAGCGGCTTGTACACAGCTCCGGCGACAGCCGGAGGACACACCGTCACGGCTACCAGTGTGGCCGACAATACCAAGAGTGCGAGCGCAGCGGTTACTGTCATCAGTCTGACCGTGGCTCCGCCTTCCGTCAGTCTGACACCGCAAGGAGTGCAGCAATTTACTGCTACCGTACAGGGAACGACCAATAACGCTGTGACCTGGTCGGTTGATGGCGTGGCCGGCGGCAACAACACGGTTGGCACCATCACCAGCGGCGGACTCTACACCGCGCCGGGAACGACTGGCACCTATACGGTGACTGCAACCACAGTCATCCTTCCCAGCTACAGCGTCAACGCGACGGTGACCGTCGTTAACGCGCCGCCGGGAGTGATGTCCGTCCTGACCTTTCACAACGACGACGCGCGCGATGGAGCCAACACCAACGAGACCACCCTGACTCCGGCGAACGTAAACATGCAGCAATTTGGCAAGCTGTTTTCTTATCCGGTTGACGGTCAGATCTACGCTCAGCCGCTGTATGTGCCGAACCTCACCGTCGCGGGCGTACTGCACAATGTCGTCTTCGTCGCGACCGAGAACGATACGGTTTATGCCTTCGACGCCGATGGCCTGTCGGGCGAGCCGTTGTGGGAGAAGCATCTGGGCACGCCCTTGAAGATCAATGATGACGAGGGCATCTCGCCGCAACTGGGTATTACCGCGACTCCGGTAATCGACACTATAACCAACACGCTCTATGTCGTCTCCGATGGGACGGTAAGCGGCAAGCAGGCTTATCAACTGCATGCCCTCAACGCGGCTAACGGCGGCGAGGAGTTCGGTGGTCCGGTGAACGTCACCGGCACCGTTCCCGGCACCGGTCAGGACAATAAAAACGGACAGATCACTCTCGAGACCAACTGCTATCAACGTAACGGCCTGGCTCTGGATCCGGCCACCAACGCCATTTACCTCAGCTTCGGACATTGCTCCCACGGCTGGGTCCTCGCCTACGACAAAGCTTCGCTGCAGCGGATCGCCATCATGAACGACACCGCCGACGGCGCCGGCGGCGGATTATGGGGAGGAACTCCCGCGGTCGATGACACCACCGGCGACATTTATTTGATCTCCGGCGTCGACCTCGATGACCCTGCGCCGGATTACAACGACTCGTTCCTGCGGCTGCAGGCGGGCACGTTGAACATCCTCGACTACTTCAAGCCTTCCAATGAGCAGATCCTGCGCGATAACGACGCCGACCTGGGCAGCGGTTCGCCCGTCTTCATGCCCGACAACCCGTCGCAGTACCCGCATGAGTTAATCGGTGGCGGCAAGGACGGTCGCATCTTCGTCATCGATCGCGACAACATGGGCGGCTATCAGATGACCGACCATGTAATTCAGGAAGTGCAGACCGGCACGCAGCAGTACGACAACATCTTCACGACTCCTACGTTGTGGGATAACACCATCTACTACCACGAGGCCCAGAATGTGGTGCAGGCTTTCAGCTGGGATCCGAACTCCGGCCTGATTTCGACCACGCCGATCATGCAAGGAACTATTACTTACGGCGGTCACGGAGCCAATACCTCACTGTCGGCGAATGGCACGTCCAACGGGATTTTGTGGGACCTCGACACCAGCAACTCGAAGACCGCTGGCCCGGCCATTCTGCACGCCTACGACGCGACCAGCTTAAAGGACGAACTCTACAACAGCGATCAGGCAGGCGGACGCGATACCGCAGGCCCGGCTGTCAAGTTCACAATCCCGACCGTCGCCGATGGGCACGTCTTCGTCGGCACCGCCAGCGAACTGGACGTCTACGGATTACTTCCGCAATGAGAAAAGGCTGGAATGACCGCGCAGGCGTGAGGGCGCGGGGATGTTGGATGTCCAAAACCGATGTCTGCGCAAAGCTGGTGGGCCCGGAGGGATTTGAACTTGAGCCGCTTTGCGGGCGTGAGCGAAGCGGGAGCCCGCAGGCGAAATCCCGAGCACAGCGAGGGACCTCGCCGGCAAGAAACTGTGAGGACAATCTGGTGGGCCCGGAGGGATTTGAACCCCCGACCAAGGGATTATGAGTCCCCTGCTCTAACCGCTGAGCTACAGGCCCGTGCGTTTGGCTGAAGCGCTCGCCTACGCCTCTACAGCCTCAGTCTCGCACAACCGTTCCACCGCTGCCAATCATGGACCGGCGAGTATCGACCCGACTTGAATCATGCGGGAAGCAGCGCTAGCCGGCCACCTGTCATGCTGGCAGTGGCGGCGTGCCTCGCGAACTCTCATTGGCCACCGGTCTTTTGTGCGACTTCCCGACACTCACGCGCTCGCGCCGTGTCGCCTAGCGCCTCGTAGGCATCGGCCATGTTCATCAGGGTCTTGCGGCGTACCAGAGGATTCGCGGTATAGCGAAGCACTTGTTGGTATTGAGCTATGGCCGACGGGAAGTTCTGGTGCGCCTGCTCGTAGGCGCCGATGTTCAAATTGCCGGTTGGATCGGCGGGAAAGATCGCTACCGCTCGAAAGAAGTGCGGCATGGCTTCTTCCATCTTGCCCTCGTCGACCAGAGCCTCTCCCAGATTGTCCTCCGCCACATAATTGCCGCGTGTGACCTGCGCCGCGTGCGACCACAAAGTCACGTCGTCTTGCCAGTATCCGACTTGGCGATAGCAAACGACCATCAGCCCTGAGAGGACCAGGAGGCTGGCCGCCGGCAGCACCGCTTTGGGCAGCCGCCGTTGCTGCGCCACCTCAGCGATGCCCCAGCAGATCATCAGATACAAGCCGACGAATGGCAGATAGGCGTAACGGTCCGCCATTGCCTGCGTCCCCACCTGTACCAACCCGATCATGGGCACCAGTGTTCCCAGGAACCAGAACCAACCTACAAACAAGTAGCGGCGTTCGCGAGCTCGTACTACGAGGAGGGTGATGATCAGCAGTCCGGCCGCGGCCACCACTGCCGGCAATCCCAGAGCAGAGCCCAGCGGATGAGGATAGAAGACGGCAAGGTGCGAAGGCCATATCGCCTTTTCCAAATATCGGGCGTAAGAGAGTGCCGCATTTGCCAGGCGAATTGCGAGAGGAATCCGGAATGCTGCTATGGCGCCGCCGGCATGTTGCGCTTGCAAGGTAACGATCGCGCTGCCGGCCGAAAGTGCAAACAGCGGCAGCTTTTCCACCACCAGCCAAAGAAATCGCTCTTCGCCCTTCGCGTGTCGCTCTTCGGCAAAAGGTCTCAGTGTGCCTGTCGCAGGTTGCATTGCGTCCGACCTGTCAGGCGCGCCGTCCTGGCGAAAAGCCAATAGCGACCGGCGAAGCGCGAGCCTTCGCAGCGGCCAGTAATCCCACAGCAGGAGCACGAAGGGGAAGGTGATCACCTGCGGCTTCGACATCAATGCCAGCAAGAAGAGGAGCGCGCAGACCAGGTAGCGGCCGACGCGCGGCCGTTCCGCATACCACCGATAAGCCGCCAGGGCCAGCAGAAAAAACAGCATGCTGAGCAGATTCTTGCGCTCCGCGATCCACGCCACGGATTCGACATTAATGGGATGGAGAGCAAACAGTGCAGCCACCATGGCGCTGCGGCCGACGTAGCCGGTGGCCGATCGCAACACCCAGAACACGAGCAGGACGTTCACGACGTGCAGGATGACATTCGTGCCGTGATGCCCTGCCGGATCGAGATAGAAGAGCTGGTAATCGAGCGCGTGGGAAAGCCAGGTTACGGGATGCCAGTTAGCCGCATCATAGCTGGAGAGCGCCCACTTTACCGTCCCTAGGTTCAGGCCGCGTTGCACATGGCTGTTGGCGGTGACGTAGACGCTGTCGTCGTAGCTGCAAAAGGGATAGTGGATCACTCGAAAATAGAGGGCTGAGGTCGCCAGCACGAGGAAGGCTGCGAAAAAGAAGGTTCGCGTGCGAGACCAGAGGATCTGCGGCTTTATGAACAGGGTTAATCTCCTGCCGCGCTATCAACACCGTTGTCAGTATCGACGAGACGAAAAACTCCGACTGCGAATGCGTTGCGAGGCATGATAACGTATCGCTTGCGTCCGCATCGTCTACGTCGTCACCTCGGGTATCCAGCTCGACGAAAATTGCGAATCAAGCGGAAGCCGGGAGTGTACGACAGGGCCCATACTCTCAGGGCTGTAGATCGTCTACTATCGAAGGGTTGCGAAGGAGGTGAGCAGCTATCTTGCGGACATGATTCAACCAAAACGCTGTCCGGTCTGCGAGTCGGGGGAAATCAAAGCCTATCCGATGGATTTACCGGATCAGTTGGGCAAGTGGCAACTCCTGCTTGCGGACCGAGTCATCTACTGCTGCAGTAATGGACACAGGTTTTTTATGCTTCCCGACGAAAGCAACAGAAGCAACACGCTCCTCTAGACGCTTTCGGAATTTTAGCGGGCTGAAAAGATATCTACCGGGCCATTCGATCAAGAACAGAATTTTTGCCCAATGCAAAGCCGCCCAGTTGAGGCGGCTTTTTACTGTTGCGCTCACCAACCTTACTCGATGCGCAACGCTTTCACGGGTTCGATTGAGGCAGCGCGCTGTGCCGGAACCAATCCTGCAATGAAAGCGCAGAATGCGAGAGCCAGGACCGCGCCGCCCAAAATCAGCGGATTGAAAGCGCCCACGCCGTAGAGCTTGCTCGCCATCAGCCGGCCGGCGACGATCACCAGCGGCACGCCGATGACAAGACCAAGACCGATCTGCCAGAAGGCGCCGCGCAGTACCATCGCCACAATATCCTTGCGGTCGGCGCCCACCGCCATACGAATGCCGATCTCGCTGGTGCGGCGGGCGATGTTGTAGGCGGTCACGCCGTACAGCCCGATGGACGCCAGCAGCACCGCCAGCAGGCTGAACAGCTGCGTCAGGCGGGCGATCAGTCGCTCCCGATTGAAGACGCGGATCACCTGTTCGCCAAAGGTACTCATGTGAACGACGCTGAGGTTGGGATCGATGCCGGCCAGCACGCGGCGCACCTGCGGGCCAATCTCGTCGGCCGGCCCGACGAATTGGATCTCCAGATCACGCACGTATTCCGATTGCGCCATCATGCGCTGATAGTTGGATTGGGTGAACTCGATATTCTGAAAGTACGGAACAAAGAACATCGGATTCTGGTCCGGTTCGTCGCTGGGGTCGCGGTACTGGGTGTCTTTGACCACGCCAACGATTTCAAAATCTGCGCCGTGTCCCGGCCGATCGAAGCCGAAGTGCTGGCCGATGGGCTCCTGGTGGGGAAAGAACTTGCGGACAAATTTCTGGTCGACCACGGCGATGCGCTGAGAGGTCGCGGTGTCCTGCTCGGTGATGCCACGGCCGCGCACCAGCGGCGTCCCGACGGTCTTGAAGTAGTCCGGGCTGACGCGCACCCAGGCGGCCTCGAGGTTACCGGTGGACTCCGACGAGCGGCCGTGGACCAGGAGGGAATCATTCCAGCTGTCGCCGTCTTCGGGACTGTACAAGGAGTAGGCGACATGCTGCACGCCGGGAATCTGCAGCAGGCGGTCATGCAGCTGCTGATTGAGACCCGGCAACCGATCTTCCGTATAACCGGCGCTCCGCGGATCGATCATCACGATGAGGCGCCCTGCGGTGTTGAAACCGAAGTGATAATGCTCCAGGTGGCGGAGGCTTTGGCTCACCATCCCGGCCATGGCCAGCAAGACCAGCGACAACGCGGCCTGCCCGATGACCAGCGATTTCTGCGGCAGGGCGGAATGATCGCGGGTAGAGCGGTTTGCGCCCCGCAGCGCGTCGGCGGGATCGGAATGCGAGGTGATCAACGCCGGAGCAACACCGAAAATAACTCCTGTGATCAGAGAGAGCCCAAAGGCAAACGCCAGGATGGGCAGCGACGGCGAGGTGTCGATCGGTACAAATTCCGCACCTCGGAAAGCGATCAGCAGGATGGCACGCGAACCGAAATAGGCCATCGCCAAACCCGCAGCGCCGCCAATACAAGCCAGCAATACACTTTCCGTGAGCAAGCCGCGAATCAAGCGCCGCCGGCTTGCGCCCAGGGCCAGTCGGACCGCGGTTTGTTGCTTCCTGGCCATACCTCGAGCGAGCAGCAGGTTCGCCAGATTGCCGCAGGCGATCAGCAGCACCAGCGCTGACGCTGCAATCAGCATGTAGAGGCCGGATCGATATTCGTTACGCAAACTAGCAATGCCCGCTCCGCCGGGGCCGAGTTTGAGGAACTGCTTGCCGATCTTGCTGATGTGATCCTGATCGAAGGAGTACGAAAGCGTGGGCAGATACTGCCGCAACTCGGTAGTCAGCTGCGCTTCCACTTGCGATGGCTGCACGCCGGGCTTCATCCGGCCGATCAGGTACAACCAGTGTTGCGTGTCTACGTGCAGCAATGAACTCGGCTGCGTCAGCAGCGGTTCGTAGGCCAGCGTCACATAAAAATCGGGAGGATCGTCGCGCAGCCGGTCGCCGTAAAATCCTGGCGGAGTAATGCCGACGACAGTAAATGGCTTGCCGTTGACCATCAGCGAGGAGCCAACGATGGAGGAATCGGAGCCATAGTGTTCCTGCCAGGCCCGATAGCTCATCACGATCGCGGGCGGCGCACCGGCTATGTCGTCCTGTGGATTGAGCAGCCGCCCGACGTACGGCCGCAGCCCGAAGGTCGAGAAGTAGTTGCCGGATACGAACTCGCCCGGAAACGTCTCGGCGGCGTCCGAAGAACCGGAACGGCGCACACTGAACACATAGGAGTTTGCCGAGAAAGCCGCGATCTGCTCGAACTGCGGCGTGTTAGCGACGAAGTATTGATACAGGCTGTTAGAGAACAGCCCCCAGCCTTTATCCTGCAGTCCGCCCCAGACGCAGCAGTTGTCGTTGTCGCCGATGCGATAGAGCTGCGCCGGATCGGCCACGGGCAGCGACTTCAACATCACCGCATTCACCAGCGTGAAGATGGCGGTGTTCGCGCCGATGCCAAGCGCAAGCGTCAGCACAGCGGTGATGGTGAAACCTGGCGATTTACGTAGTTGCCGCAGCGCGTAACGGATATCTTGCAAAACGGTCGTCATCCTCGGGACTCCAGTTACTCACTATCGATGCAAGCCGGACGCCAATGCCTGCAGCTGTAAGCTATTGAATTCGCGACAGCTATATGCCCTGATGCAGCGCAGCCAAGAGTGCGATGTCCGCGTTTGCCAGCCGGTGTCCAATATCGAACGGCCGCGGCGAGTACCGTCTTGATTTGAATTCGAACCAGAGTAGCGCCGGCCTCTGGCCGGGCGGTATCGCGGGCCTCCGGCCCGCGTTGGGGAGAGGCTTAGGAAGCTGCCCCAGTAGCAATCTCTAATACGATTTCGGCTGGCTAACAGTTCGGGATTCGGTGCAACGAGGATTTCTCTGAGTTGCTACTTTCGTCCTTCGCGCTTTTGGGCGACGACCAGCCCACGCGGCGTCGGCAGCATGACGACGGAGATCAGTCCTTCGCGCTCCAGCTTTAGCGCTGCGTCGCGGACTTGTCTCAGGTGGGAACTCGCATCGTGCATCAGGATCAGACCAAACGGAGAAATCTGTGGCAGATAGCGGCGCACTTCCTGCTCGCGGACAGGCATGTCGCTGTCGCTGAAGAAGAGATCGATCGTGCCATCGACCTTCATCTCCAGGCTGGATTCGTTGCGCAGATCGATGAGGTCGCGAAACTCGGAAGCGTCGATCTTCTCCTTCGCTGCCGCAAAAACTTTGGCATCGAACTCGCAACTCACGATCCTCCCGAAGCCGTTGAGGTGCATCGCCTCGGCAATCCACAACGTGCTCACGCCCATAAAGGTCCCAGTCTCGACGACAAGGTTGGGCTTGATGGTAGTGACCAGCGTCCGCAGAAACTCCAGCACTTCGACCTCGGCGGTCATCGAGTCGTACATGCTCCAGCGCTCGGGATGCGGACACTCCGGCGTGGGCCGGTGATACTCGGGCACGAGCTGACCGGCGCGCGCGATGAACTCGCGCATGATGCGATGCTCTTGCTTTTCCTTCTTGAATAGGCGCCGCAGGCTCATTCAGGCGCTCTTCTTCTTGCTGCGCAAGGGCTCGTGCTTGCCGCGTAGCTGCCGGAGCATGGCGTCGCGCAAAACTCAGTTGAGTCTGGATTGGTACCCTTTGCCGTCGCGCCGCAGCCAGGCGAGCACGTCGGCATCGATGCGCAAGGTCACTTGCTGTTTGCGAGGCCGGTACCAGGGGTTGCGGATCGCGTTTTTCCAGAACTTCTCGGTAGCCTCGGGAATGTCCGAGAGATCTATCGTGTCATCCGGCATTGCCGCCAGCTTCTCCGCTTCGCGCCTAAGTTTGGGCGTCAGCTTCACGTCAGCTAATGTGCTTCTCACGATCTTGCCCATATCGTTCACGCTCCCTGGGGGTAGCACGGCGAGCAGAGATAATGCGCACCAATTCGTGCTCGCCTTTCTCTTCGCTGGTGTGGGCGACAAATAGAACTGTACCGGTGACGGCCAGCCCAATCGTTCGCCACCGCTCTTCTCCACCCACGACGCGATCCTGCTCGATCAGTGCGAAGGGATCAACAAAAACAGACCTCGCCAGCTCAAAACTGACGTCGTGTTTGCGAATATTGCTCTCAGCCTTCGACTCATCCCATTCGAACAGGATCATGTCTTTAATATTGTAACGCCTATTTTGTAATTACACGCTGCTCCCGCTAATCCCGCTTTGCCTGGAAGTCGCGTTACGATGGAATCATGCGTGAGATGTGGCGGCATCGTGGGATGAGGTTGATCTTCATCGCCAATCTCATTTCCATGATCGGCAGCGGCATGAACTCCGCCGCCGTCATCTGGTACATCCTGCAAGCCACCCATTCCGAGGTATCGCTGGGCTTTCTCATCGCCCTGCAGACGCTTCCCTCGATGCTGCTGCTTCCCTTCACCGGCGTCCTCATCGACCGCGAAGACCGGCGTCACCTGATGATGTGGCTAGATGGCGCACGCGCCGTCATCATCCTCTCCGTCGCCGTGCTGGCGCTCACGCATCACGTGCGGCTCTGGCACGTCTACCTGATGAACGTCCTGGTTGCCATCGGCTTCTGGATGTTCTTCCCCACGGTCAACGCGCTGATCCAGGAGTTGACGCCGGACGACAAGATGCTCGACTCGAACTCGCTGCTGCTGGCTGCGCTGCAGGGCGGCTGGCTGATGGCGGGTGCGATCGTCGGCTTCGTGTACAACCACATCGGCCTGGGCGGAGTGCTGCTCATCGACTGCGCCAGCTACATCGTGTCGATCGCCTGCGTCTTCTACGTGCGAAAGGGACGGGTAACGGTCCCGCGGCCGGAATCCGCGCCGGTGCGCCGGGCCGGGGAGTCCGGTTCGGTGACGCGCTACCTGGATGAACTCGGCGAAGGCTATCGCTATGTCCGTGACAACCGGCGCGTGCTGCTGATCGGCATTGCGTGGGCGCTGTTTGTTGCGGCAATGATGACGCAGGGCGTGCTATCCGCGCCGCTCAGCGAGCGCATTCTCCACGGCGGAGCAGTCGGCTACGGCTGGCTGAATGGTGGTTGGGCGATCGGGGCGTTCATCAGCGTCTTCTATTCCGCGATGTTCATTCGCCGCCACGGAGCGAATCGCTCGGTGACGCTGACCATGGGAATCATTGCTGCGTGCCTGTTCTTGTTGCCAATCTCACGCTGGCTCGCGCTGGCCGTGACCATCTACTTCGTCATGGGCTCCAGCCGCGGCATCGGAGGTATCGCGCTCTCCAGCGAAATGATGCAACTGACCCCGCGCCACGTTATGGGACGCGTGCAAAACGCCTTCTCGTTCCTTGCCAGCGGCCTGCAGATTTGCAGTGCTCTGTTAGCGGGCGAGGCTGCGCACCGCGACGGCTTGATGTACGGCTTCTGGATAGTTGGAGCGATGTATCTCGGTGCTGCTCTTGCGGCCTGGCTGCCTGTTCGCCACGGCATGGTCGAGGTATATGAGACCAGCGATAGCGCCGCGGGCTGAAAGAAGCAATTAGCCCTCAGTAATGCTGTCATCCTGAGCGAAGTGAGGTCGCGCCGGCGACCGAACGGAGTCGAAGGATCTGCGGTGCGTTGTGGCGCATCAGTGCTGCCGCTTGGCTGAGTGCTGGACGCTGAGTGCTGCTTCGCTAGCTGCTGATTGCCGTTCTCCGGTCGGCAGCAATCGCAAATGCGGTACGGGGCGCGTCGTGCAGCAGGAAGTCGCAGAGCACGCGATTGAACTCGTCGGGGACCTCCTCGTATGGCATATGTCCCGCGCCCTGAAACATCACCAGCGCGCTGTTTTTCAGTTGCCGCTGCAACTGATGGATGGACGACGGATACACTGCGCGATCGCGCGAGCCCCACAGCAACAGGGTAGGAATGCTGCTGATCTCGGCCAACGACTCGCCAATCGCGGCCAGATCTTCATGCCAGGAGCGCAAGATGCGAAGCAGATGTTCGAAACTTCCCGGTGCCTCGACTCCCGCAATGTAGCCTTCAAAGGTACCGGGCGCGATTCGCGCTGGATCACCGTACAGAGCCTTGAAATAGCGCTTGGCGATGACGCGCATCCGCGGCTGCACATGCACAACATAAAGTCCGCCCAGGGTGGTCGCCAGCAGGCGGGTGAGAACTTTGCCGTGACTCGACCAGGGGTTAATGGGCGAAACCAGCACCAGGCGTCGGATACGATGCATGCGGTTGGTGCGCGAGGCCGTTGCAGCCAGGATCATGGTGAGCCCGCCGCCACGCGACGATCCCACAATGTCGGCGTTCTCAATGCCCAACTCTTCCATGAAGCGCAGGACACCTTCCGCGTCTCCGGAGAGCGAAGATCCGTTGACCTGTGGGCGCTCCGAGAATCCGCATCCCGGCAGATCCATGGCATAAACGGAAAAATATCGGGACAGCGCCTCCATGTTGAAGCGCCAGGAAAACGAGAAGCCCAGGAAGCCATGAATCAATACCAGTGGAGGACCCGACCCGGCAAACCAGTAGCGCCAGGTCACGCCGTCGATTTTGACGCTACGCTCTTGCGCGCCGGTGATTCGCGCAATTGGCGGCGTCTTGCTGATGGACTGAGCTGGAAGTGTGCTCATCATGGCAACCAAACGATTTCGGGGCGAATCTAGTAGACCGATATCGCCTCTGTCGCTTTTGGGGGAGCCGTTACTCCCCCGTTTTTATTGCCTCGTAAGAATAGGGTAACACCGCGGTTGGATCAGGCTCGATTCTGAAGTTTCTCACTACGAGGCGATAGAGCAGCAGCGCGCACACCGCTGACCCTGCAAGCAGTAACGTGCCGGCCATCGGCTGATGCAATAGCAGCTTCCCTGTCCCGAACAGACACATGTAGATCATGGCGCAACCCAGCGCCCACGCAATCAGATTCCCGCCGATATCCTGATGCGGCTGGGAATCCCCCGCCTGGGCCGCAATCCGGCGCCAGCCGCGAACATCCGGGCGCACGCGCCGATAGAAGCGGACCAGGACCTCGTCAGGTTCAGGCTTGGTCAGAAAAGTCACCGTGAGCCAGACCAGTGTGGTGATGATGGTCGTCGCCAGGGCACCCTTGGCGAATATCAGTGAACTGCTTCCCGCAAACGGCTGCCAGCGACTTAGGATGATCGTGACTATCAGCGAGCACGCCATCGCCGAGATTTCGCTCCAAGCGTTAATGCGCCACCAATACCAGCGCAGGATGTAGACCGCGCCAGTGCCCGCTCCGATCTGCAAAACAACCTGCCATCCGGAAGCGATCGATCCCAGTCGCACCGAAACCCACGCGGACGCGATCACCAACAGCACCGTGCATACCCGCGAAACGGACACGTAATGCCGCTCCGAGGCGTTCCTTCTCAGAAATCGGCGATAGAAATCCGCAACCAGGTATGACGCGCCCCAATTTAGTTGCGTGGCAATGGTTGACATGAACGCCGCGAGAAATCCTGCCATGGCGATTCCGCGATATTTGTGCGGAAGATACTGATTGAGCGCCATGATGTAGCCGATCTCCGGATGCTGTAATCCGGGATATAACACGATCACGGCCAAGCCAGTCACAATCCAGGGCCATGGACGAATGGCGTAATGCGCAATGTTGAACCAAAGAACCGATAGCAGCCCTTGCCGCTCATCGCGCGCACTGAAGATGCGCTGCGCGATATAGCCACCGCCGCCGGGCTCCGCGCCCGGATACCAGAACGCCCACCATTGCAATCCGATGAACACAAGGAAGCTGGCGACAGGAACCATCCACAACGGCTCGGCCGTGATACCGCGCGAAAGTTGGGGCAACAACGCAATCGGGCTGGCCGCATTAGATCCGGCGTTCGCCTGTACCCGCTGCAAGCTGGCGATCATGGCGCTCATGCCGCCGCAAGCTCCAACCGCGTAATAGCCAATCGCGATCACGATGCTCATCTTCAGCACGAACTGAAAGAGATCGGTCCACAACACGCCCCACAGGCCTCCGAGAGCCACATACAACCCGGTGAACGGGATCAGAAAGAAGACGCAAATGGCCAGCGCCGCGCCGTCGTTGCCGTTCCAAACCGAGCCCAAATGCGAGCTGATGAAGCGACTAATGTTGACGAGCATCGGCGTTCCGGACAGCGTGGTGGCGACGATGCTGGTCATCGCTTTGGTCACCCAGCCAAGAATCACACAATTCATCAGCAGCCCGAGGTAGAGGGCGCGAAAGCCCCGCAGGAACGCTGCCGGCTTACCGGAGTAGCGAATCTCGGCAAACTGCACATCGGTAAGCAGCCCCGACCGTCGCCACAGCCGCGCGAAGAGAAACACGGTCAGCATGCCCGACGGCAAAAGGCACCACCAGAGCCAGTTTCCGGAGATCCCTTGCGTGTACACCAGCCCGGTGACGACCAGCGGCGTGTCGGCGGCAAAGGTCGTCGCCACCATCGACGTTCCGGCGAGCCACCAGTTCACCGTTCGCCCGGAGACGAAGTAGTCATCAACACTGCGGCCGGAGCGGCGGCGAAACCACAACCCCATCAGCAGCGTGATGGCCAGGTAGCCGACGATCGCAGCCCAGTCGAGAAGGGTGAAGGTCACGATGGGCTAAAGATTATCAGCCCTGGTGAGCATCGGACGATCGCAGAGCGTTCAAACCAAAATAGCCACGACTGAACTCTTGGCCTGACGCGGTATCTCGCAAACCGGCCAGGTCGGACCCCATTCGCTCCGATGTGATTCCGGTCACGCAAGCGGCTCAGGCTACAGGGTTATAATTGCGTTTATCGAGAGGGGTTTCTCCATATGAGTGGAACCAACGGCAGCAACGGTACGGCGACGCCTAAACCGCGCGCTGAATGGATCACTAAGCGCCGCGAAGCGGCAGCCTCCAGCGGCGATACCAACATGTCGCAGATGCATTTCGCCCGTAAGGGCCTGGTCACGGAGGAGATGCTCTTCGTCGCCGAGCGGGAGCAGATCACGCCCGAACTGGTGCGCGACGAAGTCGCCGCCGGGCACATGATCATTCCCGCCAACGTCAATCATCCCGAGCTGGAGCCGATGTGCATCGGCGTCGCGTCCAAGTGCAAGATCAACTCCAACATTGGCAACTCGTCCGTCACGAGCGATGTCGATGAAGAGTTGAAGAAGCTGCACACCTCGGTCCACTACGGAGCGGACACGGTGATGGACCTCTCCACCGGCGGCGGCATCCACGAGATTCGCGACGCCATCCTGCGGCACTCGCCTGTGCCCATCGGCACCGTACCGATCTACGAAGCGGTCTCGCGCGTGAAGCGCATCGAAGATCTGAACGCCGACGTCATGCTGGAAGTCATCGAAGAGCAGGCCGAGCAGGGTGTCGATTATATGACCATCCACGCCGGCGTTCTGGTGGAGTATCTGCCGCTGATTACCAAGCGCATCACTGGAATCGTCAGCCGCGGCGGCGCGATCCTGGCGCAGTGGATGGCACACCATCACAAGCAGAATTTCCTTTACGAGCGCTTTGACGACATCACCAAGATTCTTGCCAAGCACGACGTCAGCTATTCGCTTGGCGACGGACTTCGGCCGGGCTGCATTGCCGACGCCAGCGACGAAGCGCAGTTCGCCGAACTGAAGACGCTGGGCGAGCTGACCAAGAAAGCCTGGGAGCGCGATGTTCAGGTGATGATCGAAGGGCCGGGGCACGTGCCGCTCGACAAGATCAAAGAGCAGGTCGAGAAGGAAGTCGAGCTTTGCTACGGCGCGCCGTTCTACACGCTCGGGCCGCTGGTGATCGACATCGCGCCCGGTTACGACCACATCACGTCGGCAATCGGCGCGGCGATGATCGGCTGGTATGGCGCGGCGATGCTCTGCTACGTCACGCCCAAAGAACATCTCGGCTTGCCCAACGACAAGGACGTGAAGGACGGCATCATCGCCTACAAGATTGCGGCCCACGCCGCGGATGTGGCGCGGCACCGTCCGGGAGCGCAGGATCGCGACAACGCCATCAGCTACGCGCGCTACACCTTCGACTGGGACAAGCAGTTTGCATTGTCGCTCGATCCGGAGACAGCGCGCTCAATGCACGATGAGACGCTGCCCGACGCGTATTACAAAGAAGCCGCGTTCTGCTCCATGTGCGGTCCGAAGTTCTGCTCCATGAACTACTCGGCCAAGGTTGACGAGTACAACCGCCAGGTGCATGGCGTGGAGAAGAAGGACTACTCGGAGCTGATGAATAAGCTGGTAGCGATTAAGTAAGACATCAACTAGCAGCTAGCGAGGCCGCGCGATGCGCGGCCTTTTCTCTTACCTTGCAGCTCGTGTAGCGAGAGGAGCCTGGAAGAGGATCGACTACTTACAAATGGCCACAACCTTTGGCAGCTTCGACGAGTTCTGGGCGGCGATGGCCAGGCTCTACGATCAGACCTTGAAACACGAGGAGCTGATCGCGCAGAACGCGGCGGCTATCGCACGACTCCACGACGCGCAGGAAGCCACGAACCAACAGATGCAGGGCACCGATGCCCGCCTTGATCGGCTCGCCTCGATGATTGCGACCTTGTCGGAGTCAGTTGTAAGGCAAGCGTAGGAGATCGAATCGCATGAGCGGCGGCTGGAGCGGATGGAAGGTCAGTGAGCGTTGTGCAAGAGTTCTCGCTCCTCCCTTTCAAGGTGCCTGAAAAATTCTTCTCCGTCGATTGCCTTGCCCCTCTGTAGCGACGTCCAGCCCTGATCGATTTTCTTTTGAATCTCGCCGGCGTGGCCTCGAACCTGGTCGCTATTTTTCTTTTTCATGATGTCTCTCAACCTCGCAGCACGACTGCCCTAATATCTCATCAATTCTAGCTTTATCCGCCTCCTGGCATACCTGCCTGTAACCAACTCGTAATTTCCACGACGCTCTAACATCGCTTCTCTTTGCTACACTCGCAAGGTGAGAAGAATCCGCCTGAATGCCTGGATCTTCGCCTGCCTCTCAGGCGTGCTTCAGGTGCTGATCTTCCCCAACTTCTCCATCTATCTCCTCAGTTGGGTGGCGCTGGCGCCGCTCATCTATGCCATCCTGAAATGCCGCGAACAGGACGTGATGATGGTGCTTGCCGACGGTGGCCAGTTCCTCGCGCCGGCGACGGCGTGGCAGGGATTTCTGCTCGGCTACGTCAGCGGTGTCATCTGGTATCTGGGAAGCTGCTCTTGGATTTTTCACGTCATGCACGTGTACGGCGGCATCGGCACAGCGATGTCGGTCGTGTTGCTGGTGATGTTTGCGCTGTATCTCGGGCTGTACCACGGGCTATTTGGGCTTTTGCTGGCATTAATCGCTGCGCGGCGCAACGGGTTCAGTCTGCGTGCTCTCGTCTTCACCCCGTTTGTCTGGGTTGCAGTGGAGATGGCGCGAACCTACATAACTGGTTTTCCCTGGGATCTCCTCGGTACGACGCAGATCGACAACATTCCGCTTTCACGCATTGCGACGATCACCGGCGTGTACGGAATCTCCTTCGAGATCGCGCTGGTGAATACTGCCGTCGCCGCGGCGTTCCTGGTTCCTTATGCAAAGCGAAAGCTGTTGCTGACGGCGGCGCTGGTCTCGGCGATTATCCTGCACGCCGGAAAATTGGCCAAACCCGGAGCACTGCCCACCGAACACGGCGCAACCTTGGTGCAGGCGAACATTCCCATCCTCGAGTCCGACTGGTCGCTCGACCATCTTGAGCAGACCCTTAGCTCGCTGCAGGCACTCAGCGTGCGCCCGCATAACGAAAAACCTGATTCGCCCGGCCTCATCGTCTGGCCGGAATCGCCGGCGCCGTTCTGGACGACCGATCTGCACCTGCGCAGCACGCTGGCCAATGTAGCGCGTGCAACCAACTCGTACATCATCGCCGGCTCGATCGGTATTGATCACACCGGCGAGCCTAACCGGCATCCCGACATCTACAACTCGGCTGCAGTGATCGCACCAACGGAGCGTGGACTGGGCGCTATGACAAGATTCATCTTGTCCCCTTCGGCGAGTACGTGCCATTCGAGAAATTGTTCAGCTTCGCGGGTGGACTTACGCGGCAGGTTGGGACCTTCGCGCGTGGCAAATCGCGCCAACCGCTGGACATTGGCAACATTAAGGCAGGAGTATTTGTCTGTTATGAGTCGATCTTTCCCGAGGAGGTACGCGAGTTTGCCCACAATGGCGGCGAGGTCTTCGTCAATGTCTCCAACGACGGCTGGTATGGCGAAGGCGGCGCGCCGCGCCAGCATCTGAACATGGCGCGCATGCGTGCAGTGGAGAACGATCGCTGGCTGCTGCGCGATACGAATACCGGCATCACCGCGGTCATCGATCCCTACGGCCGCATTGTGGCCGAGGCGCCGCGCAATCAGCGCGTAGCGCTGCAAGGCGCATTCGGTCTGGAGGAATCAACGACGTTCTACACGCGCCACGGGGATTGGTTCTCATTTCTCTGTGCGATAATCACGTTAACGGCGCTAGCGCTGCGTTACGTTAAGCCCGCTGGAATGCAGGAGCAGGAGCAACTGGCGTTGAGCCATTAAGAAGCTATTGGCAATTAGCTTTTAGCTCCTGGCAGACGTGCGACGAACAGTTTCGCTAAGCTAAAGGCTAAGAGCTAAGAGCTCTTAAACTTGAAACGGAATCCCCATGGTCGAAGAACTGGAACAGGAATACGCCGCGTTACGCCAGAAGGTCCACGATCTTCAGGAGTATCTTTGACGCGCCTAAGCTGCGCGAAAAGCTGAGCGAGATCGAAAAGCAAACTACCGATCCCACGCTCTGGTCGAATCCCGAAAAATCGCAACACGTGATGCGTGAGAAGAAGCGGCTGGATAGCGCGCTCGCCACGCATGACGAACTGGTGCGTCGTTCCGGTGACATCAACGCCTACTTCGATCTGGCGCACGAAGGCGAGGACGTCTCGGCCGATTTGCGGCGCGAGGTCGACGGCCTGCGCGCATTGGTGGAGAAGCTTGAAACCGAGACGCTGCTCTCAGGCGACAACGATGATCGCAATGCGATTGTCACGATTCATCCGGGCGCCGGCGGCACCGAGTCGCAGGACTGGGCCGAGATGCTGATGCGCATGTATCTGAGGTGGGCGGAGCGTCAGGGCTTCCAGACGTCACTATACGAGTATCAGCCGGGCGACGAGGCGGGCATCAAATCGGCGACGTTCGGCGTTAACGGCGAGCATGCCTACGGTCTGCTGACCAGCGAGATCGGCGTACACCGCCTGGTGCGCATTTCGCCCTTCGATCAGGCCAAGCGGCGGCACACTTCATTTGCCAGCGTGTTCGTCTCGCCTGAGATCGACGAGAGCATCAACATCGATATCAAGCCGGAAGATATTAGGACTGACACTTATCGCTCGGGCGGCAAAGGCGGCCAGCACGTCAACACCACGGATTCGGCAGTGCGCATTACTCATATTCCGACGGGCATCGTGGCTGCCTGTCAGAACGAGCGCTCGCAGCACAAGAATCGCGAGAAGGCGATGAGCATTCTGCGCTCGCGGCTGTACGAGTACGAGTTGGAGAAAAAGCGCGCGGAGACGAAACAGATCGAGGATTCGAAGCTCGACATCGACTTTGGCTCGCAGATCCGCTCGTACGTCCTACAGCCCTATCGCATGGTCAAAGATCTGCGCACCCGAGTCGAAATCGGTGATGTGGACCGCGTGCTCGACGGGGACTTGAATGAGTTGATCCGCGCGTACCTGCTGGCGAGAAGAAAAGGGCAGCAGGGGTAGAGCCGCGCGCTAGATCCGATCAGCGACGACATGGAAAGACAGCGTCGAGGCGGTAACGCGACTGCGTCCGTAATACAGAAACAGCCCTAACCACACCAGTTGCAGCAGCAGAATTACAAGCGCTGACGTCACCTGCACGAATCCCGCAGACAGGTCCGGCGAAGCCGGTACCGTGATCGGCATCAGCAGAACGAAAGCCCCGAGGTAAACCACCGAAACAATCGCCATCTGCTGATAAACCGAAATGCGAGCCGTGCCGCGATAGTCGGCGCGCAGCCATTCGGAACAGGCGCGCCATCCCCAGGTGGCGATGACTGGAACTAGAGCGGCAAGCCGAAACCGTTGCGTCAGAAATAGAGCAAGTCCTGCTACTCCGGCGACCGCGAAGATCACAGACGTGATGGCTTGCACTGGAACGAGCGGCTCGCCGGCCAATCCGGACGCGTATGCGGCCTTCTTCGTCGGACCCTGAATCACAAGATTATGGGTGTGAAAGAGCCGCGCGACCGCGGGATTCGCCTCGCGCAACGGCATGCCGTAGCAGCAGCCAAAGCTCAAGCAAGCCAGCCGTCCGACAGATTCACCAAGCGCATAAGCGATGGCCGCAGCGGCGAAAATCGGCAAGACAGGAAGATCGCGATGCAGCATGCGGAAGGTAACAGGCTTCATCGCAATCAACAGCAACGGCAGGGCCAGGGTTGCGACGAAAGCCGCACCCGCGATGGTGAAGGTGTTGCGCTTGCGCTCGACGATACCGGCGATCAGTCGCGACGACGGTATACAGATCAAAATCAGAAATGCCAGCAGCAGCAAACTGACTGATATCGGAATGCCGACCGAACCCATCAGCAGCAGCATTACGGCAAAGCCGAAGATGTTTCCCGTCGCGCTGAAGAAGCCGTAGAAGGTGAGATTCAGGCCGCGCCACGAGCCGTCGGCTGACTTGGCGATGGGCACTGCGGCGAGCATCTGCCAGCGCTCGGCGGGAAGGGTGCGAACGCCCCAGGCGATCAGCGCGGCCAGGCCGAGCGCGAGAGCGAGGACGAAGGCGATGTTCAGCATGGTGCCTCCTCTGCCGGCAACGCCAGCAGCGAGCGAACGGCGACGTCGGTTTCGGTCAGGGGTGCGCCCAGCGTCAGCGAGAAGCGGCTCTGCACGCCGCCGCGATGCTGGTTGTCGATCAGGTCATTGGCGAACCGGATGCGATTCGGCTGAAACAGAAGCACGACCGTACTGCTGCCGGGACGAAACAGCGCTTTGGGCGCGCCTGCCCGCAGCATCATGCCTTTTGCAATCGATCGCGGGCTTTCGTAGCGATCCTCGCTATAGCGCTGCTCGATCTGGCCGATCATTAACGCGACAACCTCGATCATAGCGATGCGCCCGACACCTGTTCCGCTGGGACAATCGGTTTCCAGGATCGTCACCACGCGACGGTTCTTTGACACCGGCGTCATCAACTGCACCGCCGCGTTGGGATTGCACGGAAAATAGCGGCCTTCGAGGGAGTAGAAATCGAGAACGCGACCCGACGCCGGGCTGTGCGTGTAGTGATATTTCTCCGGCGTCAGGCGAAAAACCGCGTAGTCGCCGCCGGCGAACGAGTGTTGCCAGGGTGAACCTTCGCCCAGCAGCTCAGGGAACGAAAAGAACTTCTGCTTGAGATACAGGCCCGACGATTCCTTCATCGAGCCGAGCAGCGCTCGGGAATCGGCAGGACATATAACGGCGCCGGCGTTCGGCGGCATGGGGCGGCAATTCCAGTAACGAATCTGGCGCTCGAAGGTCTTTCGCGCGGTCTCGTATTCGGAAAGATTGCCCACGAATTCGGAGAGCTGAATCCCGGAGTCACGCAGAAACTTCAACATGCCGGTAGCACGCGAGGAGAGCACGTTGTCGTAGTTCAGGTAGCCGAGCACGCGCGAGACGTAGCGGCTGGACGCGAGCCGCGTCAGCAGCGGAGCCTTCTCCAGAGCCGGCGAATACAGCGCGCTGATTACCGAATTCCCCAGCAGATGTTCGCGAACAACATTGCCGGTGGTGCGCTCGATGTACTGGTGCTCGATCGGGCTCATAGTTGCCCCTGCGCCGTGCGAGCACGGTCCCGCCAGATCAGCAAGATCATCAGGTTGAGTAGCGACGAAATCTCGTGCTGCGAGAGGTTGTCGCTCACAATGCGTTCTTCAACGACGGCAAGGAAGCGCTCCAGGTCCTGGATGCGAACGCCGTGGCGCAAGGCACCTCGAATATCACCGGCAGCGGTTCGCCCCAGCTCGATCGTATCGTCGCGCAGATGAGCAATGGCCTCGCGCAAGTGCTGGCAGCGCAATTCTTCACGGTAATACGATTCGGCCTCGCGGTTGAAGGCGCGAGCTTCGATGCGCATCGCGTCGGTGCTGGAATCGCCGAGAATTCCGCTGAGCAATCGATGACTCGCCTGCCGCTGTTCGTCATCGCAGCGGATGGCGAGATCGGACAATGCCGTCCGTAGGTTCATCGCCTCGACCAGGTCGCATGCGGTCTGATCGATGTAGGTCAGCAGGGCGCGCCGATAATCGCGTATCGAGACACGGGAGTAGCCGGGATGGCGGCGGCTGGTGCGCGTCTTCCTGCAATGGCGCAGGATATCGGCGAGAAAATGATTGCGCGAGCCGCGCCGGACGTAAAACGCCGGCACGCCTGCGGCGGAGAAGAAGAATGGCTGACGACGCTCGCTCTCGGAAGTGGGATCATCCGGAATCTGACCGTGCGTCACCTCCCCTTGCATGGCCAACCGATACGACAGCGCGAGCAGGAATTGCTGCAGGCCTGCCGCCGGCGCCATGTCGTGGTCGTAGCTCGGAAACAGGCTGTAGTAGCGCGCTTCGAAGCCGGAGTAGCCGTCGCGCGCCTGCTCGCGCAGACGCAGCGGCATGTAAAACGACATCCGCCGATCGACGATGCCGAGTTCGTCCAATTCCGACGAGAGCCGTTGGATGTTGCCCGCGCTCCCATCCAGCGCGGAAGAGTGCTCCGTCGCGAGCCATGCAACCGGATAGGTCAGCAGGCGGACATCGGGAACGCAATCGCCGTGCAGGCGGAAGAGCCTGGCTGCCAGGCTGTCGAGCCAACGTGGACCGTAAGGCGTGAGTGGATGTCCGCAGAGGCTGAGCTGCGCTTTCTCTTTCCACTCGCGCCACAACAGCCGCAGATGCGTAAAGTCCAGTTCATGCGGCAGGAACGACAGCAACCGCTCAGGATGAAACTGGTTGAAGGCGATGCGGTAGGGCGCTGCGGTATAGGTGCCGACGAAGAGTGCAAGGAAGTGTTCGTAGATCTTGATGGCGAGGTCTCCGACTCGCTTTTCGTCCTCAGGCAGTACGTCACTACATCGCAGTTGCTGATCGAGCGAGCGGCTGCCGATGCTGATGTGGATTCCGTTGTTCGCCAGGCTCACATTCGAAAGGCTGGGCAGCACGATCAGATCGTTGGCGATGATGCCGGCCTCGCGCAGCTTGGCGACTGCGTTGAGCTGGCTGCGGCTCAGCACCTGATGGCATAAATGCATGTACTGATACTTCGCCTCGCCGTCGCTCCATCCGGAAAGACATGGGCTCATGAAGAGCTCGCGATAAAACGAATCGGACAGGCACGACGAAAGCTCTTCCTGATGCACCGACGGCACCGGCGCGTGATAAACCAGCGCGCGCTGTCCCGATTCTGTCAGGCCGAAGCGGAGGTTTGCCCACGAGATCAGGAACGAGGTGAAGAGAAAACGGCGAGCAGCGTCGCGCGCTACCTGTTCGCCCAGCGAGCGATCACTTTCGGCGGCAACGATGTGGAACGATGTCGTCTCAGGCGAGGTGTTGTCGTTGAGGAAATGCCGCATCAGGCGGGAAGCTTCCTGGCGCATCGGCTCGGGCAAATGCGGCTGGGTGCCGATGAGATCCGCCAGCGCCAGCTTGAGCGCATAACTGATGGGAATGCGCAGCCAGGGCTCGCCGGCTTGCGTGAACCGGAAACGGGACGCGTCGGAGCGCTCGCCGAGGGCGCCGTCGCGCGCGACCTGCAGATCAGCCTGAAAGACATGCAGCGCATAGCGGCTAAGGCGTGATTCCGGAAAACGAATCCAGCTGTTCTCCCAGACGTTACGCGTGTCGTTGAGAAAGGCTTCCAGTTCGAGCAGCGTGCGGCGCGGCGCTTCTCCGCTGGCGCTGCGACGGGCTATGTTCTGAAAGAAGCGCGACTCGCGAATGCTGAGCGGCAGGTCGCAGTGCTCGGACGACCCGACAACGACGGCGTGAAGCTCGTCTTCGCTGCCCGCGGTGGCGTCCTGCTCGGTGAAGGGAAGCTGATCAACAGGAATTTGCGCGCTACGTTGCCGCCCGAGCGATTCCAACAACCCTTCAGTGCGAATCGTAGCCATCGATCCCCATGTAGCCCGTGACCGAGCTTCTGCGGCTCATGACATCAGTGTGGAGGGGGATGTTGACAAAGAAGTAAATGCAGCGTGAATAGTGCAATAAAAGCACAGCAGTATCTAAGCGAACAACGCAAGAATGGCGGTTCAGCCGCAGGTTCTGTTTGGAAAGAAATCCGTCAGCGTGATGTGGGGACAACGAATTCGATGCCGCGGTCTTCGTTGTCGCGCTTGGTGGCATCCAGATTCAGCTCGGAAAGTGGAACCCTGCGCGCGTGTGCCTCGTTGAAGATCCAGATGGTCTTGCCGACGATGGCGTAGTTTTCGATCTCTTCGGTGCGGCCGTCGCGGTAGACCAGCACGGTCTGAGCGTGGATTTGCACGCTTCTCGACTGAGCGGAATTCTCCTGCTGCGCGCGCAGCTGGTCGACCTCACTCCTCAGGTTGCTGATCTCGTCCTGCGTCTGGCTGTCGGGCTGATAGTCGTAGTCCGGAGTCGCGGAGACGTAGGGCTGCGCCTGGTAGTTGTTCGCTTGGTAACTCGAAGCCGCGTAGGTATCTGACGGGTAGTCAAACGAATTATCCCAAGCACCCCAGTCCCAGCCCGCACCCCAGCCCAAACCCCATCCAGGCCACCACCCGCCGCCCCAGCTCAATCCCCACCAGGGATATCCCCAACCCCAACGATAGGGATATCCGCGCCAACCCCAGCCGTACCCGTAGCCACGCCCACCCCAGGCGTAGGGATATCGGTAGCCGTTGGGATAACTGCGATAGCCGCTGTTCGAGTAAGGCGCGCGATAAGCGCCAGCGTAGCCGGGTGCGCGATAGGCACCGGAATACGAAGGAGCGCGATATCCACCACCGGCAGGACCATGGTAGGCGTAGCCGGCAGAGCCATGCGCAGCGTAGCCCCCTCCGCCGCCCGAGAACGCGTGACCGCCGCCACCCATACCACCGTGGCCGCCGCCGCCTCGCTGTCCCCAGACCGGGAGCGCGAGCAGAGCGCACAAACTCGCACTCAGGACCCATCGCCGCATAGCCGTATTATCGCTCCAATTGATAGACGCGAGAAGCAATAATCAAGATGGAATTTTGTTGCGGCCGACACAATGTAAACGGGGGATTCAGAAGGGCTGGCAGCAACGGTGCCGAAGCCTCCGTCCGGCGCTACTTCTTCGGCTTCCTCGGTACAGATTTCTTCGTGGCCGATTTCGGCTGTGGCGCTTCGGGCTCCGCTGCTTTGACCCTGCCGATGCGGATGGCATGCCGCAGCCCCTCCCAATCCTTGACGGTCTGGTTCGCATAGCTGACGCCGAAGTTCACCATCGCCCGATCGAAGCGATCGGACGTTCCCAAATATCCTGCCAGCGCCGCGGGGTCGCCGGAGCGGGCGTGGCCTTTGGATAAGAGCTCGCCCACCATGTGCGCGTACTGCACCAGGCCATTGCCCTTCAGATCCTCGTCCTCGATCGCGGCTTTGTGATCGCGCAGCTGGCGAACGATGTAGTCGCGGCCCTCGATCGAGGTCCATCCCAGAAACAAGTCGGACTGCATTTGCATCGCACGCTGGCCCTCGATGACGCGCTGCCCCTGATGCGCTGCCACGCTTCCGGGCGCGACATAAGCGGCGTACGCCGATGGCGGTTCTTCCTTGATCTGGATGAAGAGTGGATCGGCGACGGCGCCGGCAAACATAAGCACGATGTAGTCGCGCGTGCCGACGCTGCCCGTGCCGACGACGCGAAAGGCTACATCTTCCGGCTGATACTGGAGGAAGAAATGTGCACGCTCCGGCAAAAGCGTCTTGACGTAAGCGTCGAGCGACTCAATCACCGTGTTGGCTTCGGCGCGGCGGACGTGGAACTGCGTCGGTTTCTGCTCGCGAAAGTGATGCTTGCCGTTGGCAAAGACAGTCAGCTTGCGAAGATTGTTCTGCGGCGTGGCGCGCTCGGCTTTGCGCAGCACCGATTTCACTGGCGAAACGACGCGATAGATCTGGAAGCGCGCCAGATCTACCATCGCCATCTCCGAGAACATGCGCATGTATTCGCGATAGCGCTCCACGAAGGCGAGCACCGCCTCCTTGCAAACCTTATCGGAGTTGCCGGCTTCGCGCCCTGCCAGAATCAGGCTCGTGGCCATCCGCTTGACATCCCACTCCCACGGGCCAATCACGCTCTCATCGAAGTCGTTGATGTCGAAGATGAGGCGGCCGTCGGGCGCTTCGAAGGCGCCGAGGTTCTGCACGTGAGCGTCGCCGCAAATGCGGGTCATCAGTCCGGTATAGG
The DNA here is from genome assembly GCA_963805985.1 of uncultured Acidobacteriaceae bacterium. Lineage (GTDB taxonomy): Bacteria > Acidobacteriota > Terriglobia > Terriglobales > Acidobacteriaceae > Bog-257. The sequence continues at coordinate 327,975 of CAWDWG010000002.1, forward strand.
GCAGAGGCGCGAGATCGGCGGCCATCAATGGCACGGCGCCACGAAAGAAGCAGAAGGGCGATGCCGCCATGCGCGCATATTTGATGGGCAGCAGATGAGCCATGCGCGTGCGATTGGCTTCGTGCAAGAGATTGATGACGTCGAAGGTTCGTTGCTTCGGGCTCCAACTGCCTTGATCGAGACGCTTGACGCGAGTACGGAGAGAGCGGCCGAAGCTCCGGCGCTCTTCGCGCGTGCGGTGGGCAGGATCGATAACAGCGAGCGCGGACAAAACAGAACGCATGATACACGCGGAGAGCGCAAATGCCAAAGTGGCTTTTCGGTTGCCGCTCTTCGCCGCTCGCTTTTCGCCAGAGCGTGGCGAGAGCGGTAGAGCGAGACGCGAAGAGCGAACAGCACATTTATTCGCGCAACGAACCGCCATTCCCGGTCATCCATAAGCGCTGTTGGAGACGGGAGGTCATCATGAAGATTGCGTTTCTTGGATTAGGCAACATGGGGTCCGCAATGGCGCGGCAGCTGCTTCGCGCCGGGCGCGAGCTCACGGTTTGGAATCGCACGACGGCAAAGGCCGAGCCGTTGCGCGCGGAAGGAGCGAAGGTCAGTCAGTCACCTGGGGAGGCGGTGAAGCAGGCAGAGGTCGTTGTGACTATGCTGGCCGACGATCACGCAGTCGAGTCGGCGGTGCTGCATGCGGGTGGAGTGATCGACAACCTGCCGCGCAGCGCTACCCACATCTCGATGAGCACCATCAGCGTCGACCTCTCTAAGAAATTGTCCGAGGAACACGGCAAACATGGTCAGCACTACATGGCTGCACCGGTCTTCGGACGCCCGGATGCAGCCGAGGCGGGCAAGCTGTTCGTTGCGGCAGCTGGTGCGAAAGATGTGGTCGATCGCTGTATGCCGATTTTGGAAGCGATCGGCCAGCGAGTCTTTGTGTTGGGCGAGAAGCCGGAGATGGCGAACGTGGTGAAGCTGAGCGGAAACTTCCTGATCGCCACGGTGATTGAGTCGCTCAGCGAAGCCATCGCGCTGACCCGCAAGTACGGCATCGAGCCGCATCAGTACGTTGAGTTTCTGACCAACACGCTGTTCTCCGCGCCAGTGTACAAGACCTACGGCGGGCTTATCGCCGACGCCAATCACGAGAAAGCGGGCTTCGCCCTGCGACTGGGGCTGAAGGACGTCAAGCTGGCGCTGGCTGCGGCCGACAGCGTCGACGCGTCCCTGCCGCTCGCCAGCCTGGTGCGCGACCATATGCTGATGGCCATCGGGCGGGGCTTCGACGGGCAGGATTGGAGCGTGCTGGGCAAGCTGGCCGCGGAAAATGCGGGGATACAATGATTTACGTGTTGTAACACATTTGATACTTTTGCGCGGCTCCAGCATCCAATAGTTAGCGAGTAAAAAGCAGGCGATTTGAGGGCACACTCGACGGTGTGCCCTTTCCACTGGAGCAAACACATGATCACCCTCAGACCATCAGCAGAACGGGGCCACGCCAATCACGGCTGGCTGGACACGCATTACAGCTTTTCATTTTCCGATTACTACGATCCCAGGCACATGGGCTTTCGCGACCTGCGGGTTATAAACGAAGATGTCGTCAGCGCCGGACGCGGCTTCGGCAAGCACCCGCATCGCGACATGGAGATCCTGACCTACATCATCGATGGCGAGCTGAGCCATCGCGACTCGATGGGACGCGGCGCCGCTATCAGGCGCAATGACGTGCAGCGTATGTCGGCTGGCACTGGCGTCATGCACAGCGAGGTCAATCAGTCGGACAAGCCAGTACACCTGCTGCAGATCTGGATTCTGCCGGAAGCGGAGGGATTGAAGCCCAGCTATGAGGACCGGACTTTCTCGCCTGAGGACAAACACAACCGGCTGCGTCTGATCGCTTCGCACGACGGGCGCGACGGCTCGACGACCATCAACCAGGACGCGAGCGTGTATGCGTCGGTGTTGGACAGCGGTAAGGCGGTGGAGTTGGACTTAAAGCCGCACCGCCACGCATGGGTACAGCTGATTAGCGGCAAGCTTGACGTCAACGGCACCAAACTGGCCAAAGGCGATGGAGCGGCAATCAGCGGCGAGAGCAAGCTAGAGATTGCCAGCAACAGCGGCAACGGTGCGGCCGAATTTCTGGTGTTCGATCTGGCGTAAGTGGATCCCAGGTTAGCGTCCAACAGAAGGACGCGAACCTGGGGCACCGGCTGTCTGCGTAAATCCGACCTATAATCTCTTCCATGCCTTTCAAGCGCACGGCGAAGACGTACGACGAGGAGTCGCTGTACGAATACGCTATCGGTGCGCTGGGACGCCGCATGCGCACCGTCGCGGAAATCAAGCGGTTAATGCGCAGTCGCGTTTCCGCCCAGCCAGAGGGCGAGTTACTCATCGAGCTGGTCGTCATGCGGCTGAAGGCCCAGAGTTACCTCAACGACAGCAGCTACGCCGAGAGCTACTCCCGCCTTCGCAAGGAAAACGAAAAGTTTGGACGGATGCGCGTGGTGCAGGACCTGAAAGTCAAAGGCGTACACGCCGATATCATCGATAAAGCGGTTCACGCCGCTTACGACGAGGTCAACGAGGAACAGCTGGCGCGCGAGTTTCTGCGGCGCAAGCGCATCGCGAAACCGGCGGATCAGAAGCAGGCTGCCCGCGTTTTCCGTACACTCGTCCGCAGCCGGCTTTGCCAGCCGCTTGATTTTTCGCATACTGAAGAAGTGGGATGTGGATGAGGAGACGATTGCGATGTTGGAGGAGCAGGGATGAGGGGATAGAGGCTAGGGATTAGATGGGTGGGTTTGTACTATTCCCTGGCCCCTAGGCCCTAATCCCACTGGCTTTGTCTATGCCCAGAAAACTCGACCACTCCGTCGCGTGCGAGCATCTTTCGCGGGTGGACCGTCAACTGGCGCGGATCATCGCGCAATCCGGGCCGTGCCGGCTCGTGCAGGAAACTACGCAGAGCATCTTCGCCGCACTGATGGAATCGATCATCTATCAGCAGCTGAACGGCAAGGTCGCTGCAACCATCACCGGGCGCGTAAAAGCGCTGTTCCCCGAGAATACGCAGCGGATTCGTACCCGGCGTGGGCTGGTCGACGGCTTCCCTACCCCGGAGCAGATTCTGGCGGCGTCGGAAGAACTCCTTCGGTCGGCGGGGCTGTCGCGTGGCAAGATGCTGGCGATTCGCGATCTGGCGGCCAAGACGCTCGACGGTACGGTGCCAACGATTCAGCAGGCGCATCGCATGGGCGATGAGGAGCTGATCGAGCGGCTCGACACGGTGCGCGGCATCGGCCGCTGGACAGTCGAGATGCTGCTGATCTTCCGGCTGGGACGCCAGGACGTGCTGCCCGTCGACGATTACGGCGTCCGCAAAGGTTTTGCGCGGATGCGCAAGCTGGAGGAGCTTCCCAAGCCGAAGGACCTGATGGCCTATGGTGAGCGCTGGCGTCCGTATCGCAGCGTCGCCAGCTGGTATTTGTGGCGGGCGGCGGACATGAAGGCGCTGCCTATGGCTGCGGCGGCCTCGAAAAAGACGACCAAGGCGCCTGCACTGCCCCGCCCTGGCCAAAAACAATCGAAGAAAGCAGGTCCCTCGACTTCGCTTCGCTCCGCCCGGGATGACAGAACGGGGCACCCCACGAAGAAAGCGCCTGCAAAGACAAAGGTCGTGAAGGCACGTCTGTCATAATTCCTCTGCTTCTGTATAACTCATCTGTTTCTGAAAGTGAGAAACATCATGCGAGTTGCAGCTGTCGTACTACTGGCCATGATTGCCATCGCTGCACCCGCCCAGGATATGGCTGGCCACTACTATTTGCATGGAGTGATGGAAGTTGGCTCGGAGATGCTGCTCAAGCCCGACGGCAACTTCGAGTGGGATCTGGAGTACGGCGCAGCTGACTATTGGGCGAAAGGCACCTGGCATCGCGATGGCGATGCAGTGGTGTTGCACAGCACGGGCAAGGAGGGTGAGCCGTTTCGTTTTCTACGCAGCGAGGCCGGCAAGCCCGGGCAAATTCGCGTCTTCGTGCTCGGTAAGAACGGCAAGGGCGTGGACAACATCGACACGTATCTTCTGATCGGCGATAAGCCGCAGGAAGGGAGGACGGATGGAGATGGAATGGCGGCGTATCCAGATGACCCGAAGGCGCGCGCCATTGTCCTGGAGGTGCGCGTGTACGAGGCACACTCTGTGCCGTTCAAGATTGATCCGGCAAAGAAAGACTACTATTTCGAGATCGACGGCGAAGCCATGACTCAAGTTCTCTTCAAGGATGAGCGGATGACGATCGATGGGACGTCGCTGATCATGAAGCGCGATCCCAATCATCCCATGCGTTATGAGAGGTAGGAAGAACGCAGCCTGACGCGGGTCATTCGCGCCCGATCTTCGGCGCCCATTTGCGTGTCGTGGTTCCACGCTCAAACACGGCGATGCTGTCATAAAAGTGCATACCCAGTGTCGTCCGCGTGAATTCGGTCGGCGGCAGTTGATCGCGAGAGTGCTCGGCGTTCAGTTCGTCAAGTAAATGTTTGCAGCGCTCGATGAATGTCCCCCCTCGCCGATAGCCGCCTTCGTACTCCTCCCAATAGGCGGTGTGCAGATCTTCAACCAAGTAGATGCCGTTCTTCGTAAGCTTGGGATATAAGAACTCGAAGCTCTTAAGCATATGGCTCATGAAGTGGCCACCGTCGTCGAGCACAATATCGATCGGTCCGAACTCATTCACGATGCTCTGCAGAAACTGCGTGTCCTGCTGAGCGCCGATACGAACCGCGATCTGGTCCTCCTCAAAAGCTTTGCATTCTGGCAGGATGTCGATTCCGACAATGGTGGCGTGGGGGCCGAAGTATCGCTTCCACATTTGCAGGGAGCCGCCCGACGCAACTCCAATCTCCAGAAACGTAACGGACTTATTCACGAAGTCGCGAAAGAAGCGCTCGTAGATTGGAAAATAGTGCTTCCATTTCCAGATTTGCCTGCCGTCGTTGGTGAGAAAATCCGCCCAGAGATTCATGCTTCACTCCGCCGGTGAGTTTGTCAGGGCTCGCGGCTTTCTTACGACGGCCCCTTCTGCAGAAAGTCCACGAATTTCTGAGCGGCTTCGCGGTCGGTCCCGGTTATTTGTTGCGGAATGATAGCGGGCACAGCCGTCGGGCATACCTTTAATCCTGCGCAAACGTTGGTGGCCTGCGGCAAGGCGGCTTGCAGAGCGACGCTACCCTGCACGTCATCGGAGGAATTGAGAATGATGAGATCGATGTTATCGGTATTGGCGGTTTGCCGCGAAAGCAGGTCTTTGTAGTCGCCGGTTTCGCTGACAACCATGATGGGAGCGCCGGAGGCCATGCGGGGATTGCTGCCCTGAAAATCCAGGATCCGGCGGTCGAGTTCGCTGCCATAAGCCGAGCGCAGATCGCGCAGCAGGTGTACTGTAACCGTCGAAGACTTGGGGCGCGCCTTGCAACCGAAAAGCAGGGTGACAAGCAGGATAGCCAGGACTGGCAATACAAACTTCGGTCGTTGTGCCATCTGCACATGATAACTGGAGCGGCCAGCTTCGCCTAGCGGCGGCGGAGTGGAAAACCAAGTTCCTATAATCGGGGGCTGAAGTGGGTAGAAACGGTGCGCACAAGATGAAAGCGCTCAAAACTGCTGGGTTGCCACTAGTAGAAAATTAATCTTCTAAGTGAAGAAACACCCTTTTCCAACGCGGCAAGTTCATAGATAATGCACGCTACGAAGTCTTGGGGCCGGGTGGCAAAATGAGTGTCCGGGCGGTGCTTTATCTGTCGCTGGGGTTGTGGATCTCGCCGTTGGCCGCGCAACAACCTCAGGTCATCGCCAGCCGCGGGGAAGTGTTTGCCTTGCCGGGCGCTTTTCCGACGGCCGCTGTCGTGGCGAGTCCCGTATCGACAGTTAAGTTGCCCACTGGACCCGACCTCTCTGTCGGCGCTCTGGGACTACCTGCCGGTCAATCTCTCTACAAAACCACGCTGACTGAGTTGCCAGCTGCAGTATGTACCCAGGCAAGCGCGCCCGTGCTCACAACGCCTAAGGTCTACGCCTTCGATCATCTGCAATTCACCTCGGCCGCGATCAAAGGCGCGTTCACCCACGACAATCTGGCGAAGATGGCGCGCAACTTTGTTCCCGGCCAGCCGCTGCCGGACGCGCCTTCGTACGTGCCGCTGACCAAACAACAAAAGTTCGACCTCTTCGTGCAGCGCAGCCATTCGTTCGACACCATCAGCGGAGCGATTTCGGACTCACTGATCGCGCAGGCTACGGGCGCATATCCCAGCTTCGGCGGAGGCATGGCAGGGTATGGCAAGCGCCTGGGAGCTGCGACTGCCGGAGCGGAGAGCGCGTCATTCTTCAGCACCTATGCCTTGCCCGCATTGCTGCATCAGGACCCGCGATACTTTCGCGCAACGCAGACGGAGATCTCGCAACGCCTCGCTTATGCCGCCAGCCGCGTGATCATTGGTCGCAGCGATGACGGCCGCAATGTGGTCAACACCTCGCTCATCCTCAGCCAGTTCATTCAGGCGGCGGTCTCGAACGCTTACATTCCCTATCGCAACGAAAGCGTATCCGGAACGGTAGAGAATGCGCTAACCGGCCTGGGATCGGTGGCGCAGGCGCGAATCTTGAATGAGTTTTGGCCGGATATCATGTCCTTCGCCTCACACCACGAGCCGAAGTTTGTTCACAACCTGCAGGACAAGTGGGACGGCAGCAGCGTAGGGCACAAGTGGGACAACAGCAGCCTCGGACAGTGGGCACAGAAATAGATCAGGCTCGTTTGCCCATGACAATTGTCATCCGCCGTCACTGACAATCCGCACTACCTCCACGCCTGAAACTCTTCGACAATGGCAATCGTATTAGACGGCAGGTGGCGCTGCGCCGCAAACACTCTTCTGGGTGCGGCGGCTCTTTTAAACTTGCCGCAACAATGCGATGCTATTCGTACAGCAAGTCGGACCCCAGGTTGTTCCTATGCGCGAACTGAAGGACGAGCTGGCATCGCTACGCATCGACCGCGAAGCGCCGCGCCGAGGGCGATGGCGCGCGCCGCTGGTGGCGCTGGTGCTGATCGGCGTGGCCGTTGTCGCTGGATTCTATTACGTCAAGGCGAATCCCGTATTCGGCGCAGTCGAGGTTGAGGCGGTGCAGCCGCGAGTCGAAAGCGCCAACGAGGCCAATGCCGGTACGCCGATCCTCACCGCGTCCGGCTACCTGGTGGCGCGCAAGCAGTCGGTGGTTTCGTCGAAGATACAGGGTCGCATCTCGAAGCTGCTGGTTGAAGAGGGCAGTGTGGTGAAAGAGGGCGATGTGCTGGCAACGCTGGACAATGAGGACGCGCTGGCCGCGATCGTCAAAGCCAAAGCCGATATCGACTACGCCAAGGCTGATCTGGCCGAGGCGCAACGTCAGGAGCGTCTGCAGCAGGATCTCTATCGCAGCAAAGTCGTCTCGCAGGACGCGCTCGACGCGGCGAAGTCGAAGGTGAATCTCGCGCAGGCGGCCATTGAGCAAGATCAGGCCAACCTTCAGGTCCAGGAAGCGTATCTGGACTTCACCACCGTACGCGCGCCGTTTGCCGGGGTCGTGGTGAAGAAGATGACTGAGGCAGGCGAGAGCGTGGCGCCGATTCCGCCGGGGGTGAGCATCTCGACCTCGTCAGGAGCGATCGTGGCCATCGCCGACATGAACACGCTTGAGGCTGAGGTTGACGTGAACGAGTCGAACGTAGGCCAGCTGCAGCCCAATCAGCCGGCCGAGATTACGGTGCAGGCGATTCCGGATCACACCTACAAGGGCATATTGCGGCAAGTGATACCGACCGCCGACCGCACCAAGGCGACCGTGACGGTGAAGGTTTCGATACTCGATAAAGATAAATACCTGCGGCCAGAGATGAGTTGCAATGTGACGTTCCTCCAGCCGCAAAAGAAGGCGCAAAACGCCGACGTCATGCCGGCGCGAATTATCACCGTTCCGAAGGATGCGGTAATCACGCGCGACGGCAAGCAGTCGGTGTTTGCGATCGAGGACAAACGGGCCCGCTCGATGCCCATCACTACCGGCGCTGATTTGCGCGGACAGATCATCGTGAAGCAAGGCCTCGCGGGCGGCGAGACGATCGTGAACAATCCTCCGCAGAAGTTGAAGGATGGGGATGTGGTGAAGGTGAAAAGCTAGTGGCCAGTGGCCGGTGGTCAGTGGTCCGTTTCAATTAAGAAAGACAGGTTGAGGCAAAGGCCGGAGAAGACTTGTATCAGGGCACGACTTTTAGTCGTGCCGAAGGGATAGCAGGAGTGGGGCTTTAGCCCCTGTGTATTTCGGTAATGAAGCACTGGCAGGAGATCTATGAGCACAACCAACGCGGCTACGACGACTGCCGTTAGCGTGCAGAATGTGCGCAAGGTATATCAGCGCGACCAGATTCAGATCAAAGTTCTCGACGGCATCAACCTCGAGATTCCGCAAGGCGAGTTCGTGGCGCTGATGGGCCCGTCGGGCTCGGGTAAGACGACGCTGCTGAACCTGATCGCCGGCATCGACCGCGTAACCTCCGGCAAAGTCGTAGTTGCAGGCACCGATCTCATTCCGCTGTCCGAAGGCGAGCTGGCCAAGTGGCGCAGCCGCAACATCGGATTCATCTTTCAGTTCTACAACCTGATTCCAGTGCTCAATGCCGTCGAGAATGTTGAGTTGCCGCTGCTGCTCACTTCCCTGTCGGGACGTGAGCGGCGCGAACGTGCGATGACTGCGCTGCGGATTGTCGGGTTGGAAGATCGCGCGAAGCATTATCCCCGGCAACTCTCCGGCGGACAGGAGCAGCGCGTCGCCATTGCGCGTGCCGTCGTGACGGATCCGACGGTGCTGGTTGCAGATGAGCCGACCGGTGATCTAGACCACCAGAGCGCGGAAGAAATTCTGACGCTGATGGAAACGTTCAACAAAGAGTTTCACAAGACCATCCTGATGGTGACGCACGATCCGCGCGCCGCGGCGAGAGCGCGCGTGCAGCATCATCTGGATAAGGGAGTATTGAGCAATTGACGGCGCGGCACCTAGCGCTTGGCAGTTAGCAGTTAGCCAAAGCGTTTCTGTGACCGCTGCCGATTGCACGTAAGCATTGGCCAAATGCTAAGTGCTAAATGCCAACGGCTGCTTTTATGAAATTCGCACCTCTCATTCTGAAGCACCTGCGCAAGAACTGGATTCGCACGCTCTCCACGGTGCTGGCGATGTCGGTGTGCATCTTCCTGTTCTGTACGCTGCAAACCGTGGTGGAGGCGGTGAATTTCGGGCTGCACTCGGGCAACGCCGGCCGCCTGGTGACGCGCCATTACGTCAGCCTGGTCTTCAATCTGCCGCTGAACTACAAGCAGAAGGTCGAGGCAGTTCCGGGCGTGAAGGAAGTCGTCATGAACTGGTGGTTCGGGGGCATCTATCGCGATCCGAAAAACTTTTTTGCCAACATCGCTACCGAGCCCGGGCCGTTCCTCGATGTCTATCCCGAATTCATGTTGCCGCCGGACCAGAAGGAGAAGTGGCTGCACGACCGGCGTGGCGCCATCGTCGGCCGCAAGCTGGCGCAACGCTTCGGCTGGAAGCTGGGCGATGAGATTCAGTTGGAGAGCAGCATTCCCCCCTACAGAGTGGGACATCCCTTCGACTTCGTCATCGACGGCATCTACGACACCGATGAGGCCAAGTATCCGGGAGCGGACCTGGGTTCGCTTTACTTCGACTACAAGTACTTGTACGAGGCGACAGGGCGGAATCTCGGCATCGGCTGGCTGGTGTCAAAGATTGACGATCCCAGCCACGCTGGCGCGATCAGCAAGGCCATCGATGCGCAGTTTGAAAATACCGATGCAGCAACGAAAACTGAAACCGAGCAGGCCTTCCAAGCAGGCTTCGTTGCCATGGCCGGAAACCTGGCGTTCCTGCTCAACGGGATCGGGCTGGCGGTGGCGTTCACCATTCTGCTGGTGACGGCGAACACGATGAGCATCGCGGTGCGCGAGCGGCAGCAGGAGATCGCCGTGCTGAAGACGCTGGGCTTCTCCAGTGGCTTGGTAATGACACTGATCCTGAGCGAAGCATTACTGATCGGCGTGATGGGCGGCGCGGTTGGGCTGCTGATCAGCGCCGGGGCGCTGCACATTCTGCCGCAAGTGCCGTTTCTGGGAGACATCGTCGCGCAGTATCCGAGCTTCGGACTGTCGGCGCATACGATGAGCTTCGGTGTGGCGATTGCGCTGCTGCTGGGACTGTTCGCGGGATTTTTCCCGGCGATGACGGGCTATCGAGCAAGGATTACGGAGACGTTGCGGCAGGTGTGAAAACCGGCAGTTAGCACTTAGCATTTGGCACTTAGCAAATGCCGGGTGCGCCAGGACTGAATGGTGTGCCGTAGAAGTTGGGAGGCTGCTGTTGGTTTGGCTAAATGCTAAGTGCTAAATGCCAAGTGCTCGGTCCTAAAACATGGCTCTACCTCTCGCATACAACATCCGCAATCTTCGCCAGCGCTGGAAGGTGACGCTGCTGGCGGTCATCGGCATTGGGCTGGTGGTGGGCGTGTTCGTGACGCTCCTGGCGATGGAGAACGGCTTCCGCATCGCGCTGCGCTCTACCGGTTCGCCGATGAACGGCATCATCACGCAGCGTGGCTCGACGTCGGAGCTCACGTCTTGGATCAACGTTGCGGACGCGCAAGTGATGGCTGTCGATCCTCACATCGCGCGCGACAGCAACGGCAAGCCCATGTCGTCGTGCGAAGTCGTAATCCTCGCCAATAAGCCGCGGCGCTCGGACGGTCAGCCGGCCAATATCACCTTCCGCGGCGTTTCGCCGATGGTGTTCAACGTCCGCAACAACGTCAAGATTGTCGAGGGCCGGAATTTCTCGCCCGGCCTTTACGAAGTTATTGTCGGGAAGAAGATGGCCGACCGAGTCACCGGGCTTAACATCGGCGACACCATCAGCGTGCAGAGGCACGACTTCAAGGTTGTGGGCCTTTTCACCGCAGATGGCAGTTCCTTCGAAAGCGAGATCTGGGGCGACTTTGACGCCATGGGGCCTGCCATCGGGCGCAACGGCGGCTGCAGTTCGATGACGGTGCGAATGAGCAACCCTGCCACATTGTCGGAGTTTGACAAAGAGGTGCGCGCCAACCCTCGCGTGCAGCTGGAAGTGGATTCTGAGCCGAAGTATTACGAAGACCAGGCCGGACCGGTGGCGGGCGCGCTGATGGGACTGGCCGCGTTCGTCGCGGTGGTGATGGGCATCGGTGCGGTTTTCGGCGCGATGAACACTATGTACGCCATCGTCTCGCAGCGCACGCGCGAGATTGGCACGCTGCGCGCGTTAGGCTTCTCGCGCTTCAGCATTCTGGTGTCGTTTGTCTTGGAGTCGGTGATTCTGGCGCTGGCCGGCGGCGTGCTGGGATGTCTGCTGGCCTTCACCATGAACGGCTACACCGCAGGTACGGGCCAGACCCAAAGCTTCAGCGAGATGGCCTTTGCCTTCAGGATCACGCCACCGGTGCTGATGTTCGGAATCGCTTTCGCCGTGCTGATGGGGTTCGTCGGCGGATTGCTGCCGGCCTTCCGCGCCGCAAGGATGCCGATCACTCGAGCGCTGCGCGAAGCGTGAAACGGCAGTTGTCAGTTATCAGTTGTCGGTTGTCGGTTTCGAGGTTTCCCATCACGCACCCGTCCATGGCCCGAGCCAAGGCTGTCGGATCGGGCGCTGACTCAATCCATCTCCCTCCGCACGCGATGCATCCTGATCTACAACGGGCAGAACGTTCGATTCGCATTTCTGATGCCCAACCACAGTTCGGAGGAATGCTCATGCCAGAAAAAGAAACCTTGGAACGCGCGCGGGAAGATGCGCGCGAAGGAAAATCGCCGAGCACGCAGGCTGGCGAATTCGTCAAAGAGGAAATAGATCACATTCGCGAAGGCAAGCATGGCGCGCGCTCGCCCCAGCAGGCTATTGCGATTGGCCTGTCGAAGGCGCGGCGCGCAGGCGTGAAGCTGCGCCCGCCCAAAAAGGGCTCGACGTCGGAAGCGACGCGCAGCAAGGCTGCTCGGGATGAGCGCCGGGGACAATCACCATCACGAAAGAAAACTTCGGCCAAGCGTTCGCGCGCGGTGAGTGAGGCGCTGAAGCGCGAAGGCAAGGATGCTGCATCGCATGCAGCGCTGTCCCGCCAGGCGCACAGGACGGCCCGCCAACGCGGGAGCGCGTCACGGAAACAGGCAGCCGCCAAAGCTTTGCGTACCAAGGGCGCGGCTGGTCGCAGCCAGGCAGCCAAAAAAGCCGCAAAAACGCGAGGACGCCGCGCGGCATAAAGAAAGCTGCGAGCCGCGAGCAATGAGCCCAGTTCTCGACGGCGAGGCTTGGCGTGCGTAAGTTCAGATCTTGGGGACTCGGATCTTGTCGACCCTTGAAAGCGGCTTTGCTCGCGGCTATGGCTTATAGCTCGTGTTCTATCGGGCCGAAGCTGGCCCAGTGTGCGGCGCTGAATCTGGAGATTTGTGCCAAGCCCGCGTCCTGCGGCGAGCTTTCCGCGACATGTATAATTTGTTTACCGTGCGCCCGTAGCTCAGCTGGATAGAGCGGATGCCTCCGGAGCATCAGGTCGGGAGTTCGAATCTCTCCGGGCGCGCCAGATTTTTTCCTCGCCAGCAACCAAAAAAACTCCCAAGGCGCTCTCGGCTTCGACAACCTTCCAGGCGGGCAACGAGAATGGCTCGCCACGAGCGGAAGCCAGGGCTTGTCGCAATAATGGCTCCGCCTCGAAGGCCTTGCTTGCAAAGTCAATGGCTCGCCCAGCCGAACCGGCGGCAATAATGGCGGGATGTCCCGGGTTCAGTGTCTGCTGCGAGATAGTCCGAGCCTGCCGCAGAAGCGGCTCCGCGCTTTGCACATCCCCCGCAAACAGGCGTGCTTCGACGAGATTGATTAGCCAGGAAGCTAACTCCGGAGTTCCTTCGCGACCCAACTTGCGTTCAATCTACAGACCAATCCCACAAAGTCATTTCGGCCCTGAGCAATATTGATCAGCCTTGCGCCAGTCAAAGATTGTATTGTCTTACGATCATACGGCAGAATTCTGGCAGTCGGCCCACCCCAGAGAGAGAATCAATTTCCCCACATCCACTGCCAAAGATTCTGCGCCAATGGGGTCTTTCGACAAGCGAGGATGCTATGCATTCACCCTACGGGATGGAACTGGTAGAAGACTGTCTCTCCTGCAAGTTGTGTCGTGAGGGCTTTTTCTGCCATTTGCCCAAACCAGTTATGGAAGACTTCCAGCCCTTGAAATTCACGCTCGTACACCCGCCGGGCGCAACTCTGTTCGCGGAAGGTCAGAGCTGCCGGGGAATCTACATTTTGTGCAAGGGCCGGGTGAAGTTGTCGGTCACTTCTAGTGAAGGTCAGACCCTCATTCTAAAGGTGGCGCAGCCTGGGGAGGTGTTAGGGCTGAATGCAACCATGTCCGCGATCCCCCACGACACCACTGCGGAAACTGGCCAACCGTGCCAACTAAACTTCGTTAAGCGGGACGACTTTCTCCACTTTCTGGCGACCCACGGCGAGGCCTGCATGCAGGCGGCAATACACATGAGCCGTGAATGCCAACATGCGTATCAGCAACTTCGCTCATTCACCATGAGCACAGCCAACCAGCGGGTTGCCCGCTTGATGCTGGAGTGGTCGCACGACGATTCCGGGATGGTCACGGCTCACGGAATCAAGGTGGCCTTGACCCACGACGAGATCGCGCAAATCATCGGCATGTCACGCGAAACCGTTACCCGTACTCTGGCCACCTTTCGCAAACAGCACATAGCGGAGCTTCATGGTTCCACATTGCTAATCCAGAACTTGCCTGCCATTCACAAGTTGGCCGGAGCATAGACCGACAACCCATACGCCCGCAGGTTTTTCGCGAGCAGCTAAGGAACGGGTCATGAACTCGACTTCATCCTCTAACGCCCCTAGGCTTCCGCTGATATTGTGTATTGACGACGCCGATATCGCACTGCGTATAAGAAAGCTGCTGCTGGGTAGCGAAGGCTACAACGTGCTAACTGCTAACTCAGGTGAAGACGGCTTGGAACTTTTCAAGCAGAATCCCGTCGAGTTGGTAATTGCCGACCATTTTCTGAGCGCGAAGACGGGAACAGAGATCGCCAGAGAAATGAAGGAGCTTAAACCGGAAGTCCCCATTCTGATCGTCTCGGCTGCGATCGAGAAACCGGATGGCCTTGAGTTTGCGGACGGCTTCTTGGCGAAAGGGGGAGAGCCGAGCGTCCTGTTCGATACCATCGTTCGCCTTTTGGCCCCGCGCCTCGAAAATCGCGATTAGCAAATCCGCGACGGGTATAGTCCCTCGGTAACCGAGAAGGGCGCCGAGTTGCGTTGGTCCGCCATCAGAGAAACGATCCACTTGCCGTATCGTCGGCATATCCAACCCAAATCTGTTCTCAAGCTCTTTACTTCACCAGTTTCTGAAGAACTGCAATCAGCTGCTCAGCATTGAATGGTTTGATGATCCAGCCCGTGGCCCCAGCCTTACGCCCCGCATCCTTCTTTTCAGCTTGGGACTCGGTCGTCAGCATGAGTATCGGAACGAAGGAGTATCCTGGCAGCTTGCGAACCGCGCTAATCAGTCCCATGCCATCGAGGTTCGGCATATTCAGATCGGTAATGATCAGATCGAACTTATTGACGCCCGCCTTGGCGAGACCGTCTTTTCCATCAACCGCATCCATCACGTCGTAGCCGGCTGTCTTCAACGTGAAGTTCACCATCTGTCGGACGCTGGCGGAATCATCGACTGCCAGGATTCTTTTCATCGGTCCTCACAAAGGCAAGGGGAATTTCGTTCTCGAGCTTCCACCGCTCAAAATAACTCCACCTCGTTCCCCGCAAACGACGCCTGCATGGCAGGTAAAGCACGACCATAGAGTGTCGACGCCAGCACTTGGCGCTCTGCCTCGGTGGTATACGCTCCGGCGAGCCAGCGCTCCACCTCCGCACTATCGCAAGGTCCAGCGACCCGCGGGTCAGCCTTCTCCAAGTCATGCCGTAAAGTTTCAATCGCCTGCAGAGCTGAACCGAGGCTGCCGAAGTGCGCATCAAAACGGCTCTTGGTTTGCCCCAGCGCAACTGACCGCGCACCCATTCTTTCCGTGACTACCTTCATCTTGAACGCTTCCTCCGAAACCCGGTATGCGGTATCACGAACCGTATTGAGGCCGGAGCGGGTGCGTTCGTTTCCCTGGCTGAGTTGGTCGCGACTTGCGTCAGAAAACACCTCGAACAGCGATGTGACCTGCCGCACAAGATCAGACAATTCGGCCAGCCTCAGACGCGATTGATCCGCCATCTCACTCCAGTCGGAAGAAACCTCCTTGATCAGGCTGGCAATGGCAGACACTACCGCCCCTCGCGAATCCAGGCTTTCGGCCTCGATCAGCGCGTTCATCATCAGAATATGGAGGTGATCCCGAATTGCCTGAGCGCGAGTCAGATGACCATTGACCAGTTCCATCAGGTTGGAGAGCCCGCCCAGGGTACTCTGCATCTTCCCGCAGCATTCCTGGCTCCTTTGCTGCAAGGCCGCGATCCTGCTTAGTTGCAGCGACAGGGTTTGCTCCCCGCTCAGAAGGCTGGCGCTGATCTCCACGATTCTCGCCGCACTCAGTTGTTCGATCGCCAGCATGCAGCGCCTCGCCTGTTCTCTCCATATCGAGACGGTCTCGCGGATGTTGGTTAACTGGCGGGCTTGCACCTGCAGAGCGGCGAATATCACCGCGGATTCCCGAAGATCGGAAGCGTCGGCACCACGCATTCGGGCGGCGATTGACTGCAAGCCCCGTTGCACATGGTCGACCTGCTGCCGCGTTATATCATGCGCCTGAATAGCTGAGATGATGCTAACGATCTGCCGCCAGATCGCCTCGGTAGAGTCCGCAAATTCCACCGGCATGGCCGACTGCTGCCGCAGCACGCTCTCGACAATCGACAGCGTTTGCGCTACATCGTGCTCCATGTGTTCGACTTCGCCGCGCAATACCGGCAGATTTGCCGAAAGCTCCCGCCTTACCCGGGCAATCGCCTGCTTGTGGTTTTCGGTATCGGTGGAGAGACTGAGGGTCTGCCCGAACAAGTCCTTGGAGAAGGTAGACAGCTCCTGCGCTAGCAGCTGAAAGTTGTGCCCGGCCGCACCCAAATGCGCTACCTCGATGTTGGTAAGTACGCTTAGCGCCCGTAAGTGACGGGCAATCGCTTCCTGGCTATGAGTAGCCAGAGTCAATTGCCGCAGCATCTGCTCCAACTGCTCGAGTGTCGCCAGGATCGTGGTAGCCGCCTCCAGCCTTTCCTCCAGAAACGATCGCGAACCCTCACACGTGACCTTTACATCCGAGAGCACCGAATCCACCCGCTCGTTTTGAACGCAAGCTACGATCTCGTTGGCATGTTGCAGGACGGTCTTGGCCTCCGCCGCCAGGATCTCAAACGCACCCCCGAGGGACTCCATTTCGGCTTCGCTACAGGCGTTCAGTTCTCCCAGGTCATTTTCGACATCGGCGAGAATGGTAATACGGTGGGCCCTCAAATTCGCTGCGCTTGGGACGCGGCGGCGCTGCATATGCGCTTTCCCGTGGCCCCCGTCATCGGCATCGCTGGAGACAGGAGTACACGCGATGTTGTCGAGCCCTTCCGCGGTAAGATTCTTTTCGATCAAGCCGGTCCTTGCTCCGCTTCAGTTGGCGTATCGCAGTAAAGCCCCCGCAATCGAAGTCAGGGGCAATACCCGGTCGACCGCTTTCCTTTTGATCGCCTCGTTGGGCATGCCGAAGACCACACAGCTCTCCTCATCCTGAGCGATGGTCACCGCGCCCACCTCCTTCATCTCTCGCAGCCCGTTGGCGCCATCGTCGCCCATGCCGGTCATGATCACGCCCAGCGCGTTCTGACCGGCGTATCGCGCCGCCGAGCGGAACAGCACATCCACCGACGGCCGGTGACGACAGACCAGCGGCCCATCCTTTATATCGACGTAATATCGCGCTCCACTACGCTTCAGCAGCATGTGGTGATTGCCGGGGGCGATCAGCGCCTGTCCGCGCAGCACGGTGTCGTTGGCTTCCGCTTCCTTGACCGAAATCTGGCACAAGCTGTCCAGCCGCTTGGCAAAGGCGCGGGTAAACATCTCCGGCATGTGCTGCACGATCACGATTCCGGGAGCATCCGCGGGCAGCGCCTCCAGCAGCACCCGCAAAGCTTCGGTGCCCCCGGTGGAGGCCCCGATAGCGACAATCTTCTCGGTGGTCTCAATCATCGCGCCTGTGGCCCGGGAGAGAACCGAATCGGCGGTTAGCTTGGGCTCAACCGCGCGATCGCGATGCGGGCGCACGTGCGCCTGGGCCGCGGCCTTCACTGCCTCGCATAATATCTGCCGGGATTCTTCCAGGAATTGTCTGCTGCCAAAACGAGGTTTGGTGATGATTTCGACCGCACCATACTCCAGCGCCTTGAGCGTGCTCTGGGCGCCTTCTTCCGCCAGGCTGGAGCAGATCACCACCGGAATCGGGTGCTGCGCCATCAGCTTCTGCAGAAAGGTCAAGCCATCCATCCGGGGCATCTCGATGTCGAGGGTGATGACGTCCGGCAGCTGCTCGCTGATTTTGTCGGCCGCAACAAAGGGATCGGAGGCCACGCCGACGACCTCGATTCCCGGATCACTCCCCAGCACATCACTCAACGTCCGGCGCACCAGGGCGGAGTCATCGACGACCAGGACTTTGATCTTCTTCTCAGCGCTCATGGCTCGGCCTCACTTTGGCTCCGCGTGCGAGTTCGTCCGGGGCTTAAAGGGGACAGGTGTCGTACCAGCACGATGCCTGTACTGGTGTCAAACTGAATGGTGCGTCCGGCGACGCCGCCCGGTGTCGGAGGACAGCACGGCATAGCTCTGGCTGCGCAGCACCTCCAGGGCGCTCTGACAATTCTGCTGGCCGACCGTCGCCCTCCAAGACCGAGTGGCGATTGCGGGCAGCGTATCCGCTCCGCCAAATACCTTGACCTGAATTTCTCCCGCCACGGCGCCAAAGCCTTCCAACCGCCGGATCAGGTGGCAGATCGCGAAGTCCACGTAGCGATATCCCTCCAAGTCCCTCACGCCGGCGGGACATCTCGGCAGCACGCCATGGCACAGCGCCCCCATCCCCAGCCGCGGACTCCAGAACGTGACTCCAACACACGATCCCAGCAGCGTCTTGAGCACGGTTGGGCTGCGCGCCAGGTAAATTTCGCCCGGTTGCAGATACACTTCCGCCAGCTCAATGTTGTGCTCGGCCATGGTCTTTCCTGTACAGCGCGGGCGCGACCGGCGCCAGCTGAATGTCCATCTGATGAAGGCTCTCGGAGTGGCCCAGGAAAAGATACCCTCCCGCCACCAGCTGGCGGCTTAACTTTGCCAGCAGCCGCTCCTGCGTCGGGCGGTCAAAATAGATAATCACGTTGCGGCAGAAAATCGCGTCCGCCGGCTCGGCTATGCCGAAGTCTTCCATCAGGTTGAGGTGACGAAATTCAACTGCCTCACGCAGCTCCGGAACCACCCGCAACAGGCCGGAATCCGGATCGCGGCTGCGCATAAAGTAGCGATGCAACAGATCGCGGGACACCGGTTGCAGCACATCGCGATGAAAGACGCCGCGCGCGGCCCGTTCCAGGACCGCGGTCGAGATGTCCGTCGCCAGAATGCGGAAGCGAAAGGCCGGATGCGACTGCCGGTATTCGCTCAGCACCATGGCAATGGTGTACGGCTCTTCTCCGCTCGAACAGCCCGCACTCCAGATCAGCAGTTCCCGTCCGCTGGCTTGCGCCGTCAGCTGGGGCAGCGCCTGCGAGGCCAGAAAATCGAAGTGCACCCTTTCGCGAAAGAAGTCGGTCTTGTTGGTGGTGACCGCGTCTATCAGCTGGACCAGCTCCTGCGCCTCGTGCCCGCGGTCGTCGAAGACGTAGTCGCAGTACTGGCCATAGGAGCCGATGTTGAGCCCGGCCATGCGCCGCCGCAGCCGTCCCTCCAGCATCAGCTTCTTCTCCGCGCTCAGGCTGATGCCCGAGTGCTGGTAGATCAGCCGCCGCAGCCGCTCCAAATCCCGCGCCGAGAGCCCGCTGGAGTGGGAGGTCATGGGATCACGCTACCGCTTCGGCCGGAGCGGCCTCGACGTCGTGCACCGCCGCCAGCTCCTCGGCGGAGAAGACGCAATCGATGTCCAGGATCATGATGAACTGCATCTCCCGCTTGCCCATGCCCTTGATAAAATCAGTGCGAATCCGGGCGCCGATCCGCGGCGCCGGCTGAATCTGGTCCGGCTCCAGATCGATCACCTCTTCCACCGAATCGGCCAGCGCGCCGATCACCGTGGCTTCCCCATCCAGCATCACCTCCACCACCACTATGCAGGTATTGCGGGTGCGCTCGGTCTTCGACATCTGAAAGCAGAGCCGCAGATCGACTACCGGCACCACGCTGCCGCGGAGATTGATGACCCCGCTCATGAAGTCGGGGGTGCGGGGGATCTCGGTGATGGTGGTGAAGTCCAGCACCTCGCGCACTTTGGCTACGTCGATGCCAAAGACCTCGTTGCCCAGTTTGAAGGTAAGATATTGCCGCGTCTCGGTAATCTCGTTGACACTCATCGTCGTCTCCTTTCCCGTCTGAAAGCGGGGCGCGGCCTCGGCGGCCGCGCCGCTACGATTAGAAGCGCTCGAACTCCTTGTCGAGGCCGTCGTCCTTGTCTTTCAGCTTCAACGTGACTCCGGACTTGGTGGTGGACTTGCCGCCGGCGGGCGCGTCGTGACCGTTGCTTTTGCCGGCCCGGCCGGTGGCTTCGGGCGGGCGTGCCGCTTTGGCCGCCGCCGGACGCGCGCTGCGACCCGCCGCATCGTCGCCGGTGCGGAAGAATCCCAGAGCGCTCATCAACTGATCGGACTGGCCGGTCAGCTCTTCGGTGGTCGAGGCCATCTCCTCCGAAGCCGAGGCGTTCTGCTGAATCACCTTTTCCAGCTGCTGCAGCGCCTTATTGATCTGCTCGGCTCCGGTATCCTGCTCCTTGCTGGCGGCGGTGATTTCCTGCACCAGCTCGGCCGTCTTCTGGATGTCGGGCACCAGTTTTTCCAGCATCTCGCCCGCCTTCTCCGACACCTTGACGGTGGTGGAAGAGAGCTGGTTGATTTCGCCCGCCGCCTTCTGGCTGCGCTCAGCCAGCTTGCGCACCTCGGCGGCCACTACGGCGAAGCCCTTGCCGTGCTCGCCGGCGCGCGCCGCCTCGATGGCGGCGTTCAGCGCCAGCAGGTTGGTCTGGCGCGCGATCTCCTCGATGATGGAAATCTTGTCGGCAATCTCCTTCATCGCGGTCACCGCTTCGGTCACCGCGCGGCCGCTCTCCTGCGCGTCCTTGGCCGACTTGTTGGCGATCTTGTCGGTCTGCTGGGCGTTGTCGGCATTCTGCTTGATGTTGGAGACCATCTCCTCCATGGAAGACGAGGCCTCCTCCGCCGACGCGGCCTGGGTGGTCGCCCCGTTGGAAATCTGGATGGAGGCGGTCGAGATCGACTGGCTGGCCGCGCTGACTTCGCCGGCAATGGTGCGAATGTCGCTCACGGTGCGCGTCAGATCGTTGACCATGGCGGCCAGGGCCTGCATCAGGCGGTCGTGCGGCGAGCGCTCCTGGATACGGACGGTCAGGTTGCCGTGCGAAATTTCGTCGGCCGCACGGGTAACCTCATCCATGGCGGCAATGAGCGTGTTCAGGTTGTTCTTGATGGTGTTGAAGTCGCCGTGATAGGCGTCGGTGATGGGCGGCGGCACGTCGCCCTTGCTGATACGGTCGACATAGTTGGCGGCGACGTTTAAAGGCGCGATGACCGCGTCCAGCACGCCGTTGACTCCGCGCACGATGTCGGCGTAGGCGCCCTGGAACTGCTCGTGCTTGCCGCGCTCCGACAATTGCCCGGCGTTGGCCGCTTCCGTCAGCCGCTCCAGCTCTTTGTGCAGCCGCTGCAGCACGGTGCCAACGTTGTTGACCGCCTGCTTCATCTTCTCGTGATCGCCCTTGTAAGCCTGGGCGATCAGCTCGTCGATCTTGCCCGACGAGATCTGCGCCAGAATGCGGTTGCCTTCTCCGATGGGCAGCAGAATCGCATCCAGCATAGCGTTCACGCCGCGCACGATCTCGGCATAGGCGCCCTGGAACTGCTCCGGCTTGCCGCGTTCGCTGAGCAGGCCTTCCTTGGAGGCATCGTTCAGGCGCACCAGCTCCTTCTGCAGTGCTTGCAGCACGGTGCCGACGTTGTTGACCGCCTGCTTCATCTTTTCGTGATCGCCTTTGTAGGTGTGGGCGATCAGTTCGTCGATCTTGCCAGTGGAGATCTGCGTCAGGATGCGATTGCCTTCCCCGATGGGCAGCAGAATCGCATCCAGCATGGCGTTGACGCCGCGCACGATCTCGGCGTAAGCGCCCTGGAACTGTTCCGGCTTGCCGCGCTCGCTCAACTGGCCTTCCTTGGAGGCATCGTTCAGGCGCACCAGCTCTTTTTGTAGCTGTTGCAGCACCAGGCCGACGTTGTTGACCGCCTGCTTCATCTTTTCGTGATCACCCTTGTAGGTGTGGGCGATCAGCTCGTCGATCTTGCCGGTCGAAATCTGTGCCAGGATGCGGTTGCCTTCCCCGATGGGCAGCAGAATCGCATCCAGCATTTCGTTCACCCCGCGCACGATGTCGGCGTAAGCGCCCTGGAACTGCTCCGCCTTGCCGCGTTCGCTGAGCTGCCCTTCTTTGGAAGCATCCGTCAGCCGCACCAGCATCTTCTGCAGCGCTTGCAGCACGGTGCCGACGTTGTTGACCGCCTGCTTCATCTTTTCGTGATCACCCTTGTAGGTCTGGGCGATCAGCTCGTCGATTTTGCCCGACGAAATCTGCGCCAGAATGCGGTTGCCTTCCCCGATGGGCAGCAGGATGGCGTCCAGCATCAGGTTGATGCCATGCATCATCTCGCGCGCCACCCCTTCAAAGTTCTCGGCTTGAGCGCGCTCGCTCAAGCGTCCATCCTGCGACGCCTGTACCAGCCGGGCAATCTCTGCCGATACGGCGTGTAACTGTGCGTCGCCGTTATTGGCCGCGCCCGGTTTCTTCGGCTGCCCGTTGGCCGCGGCGCGATGTAATTTGGGGTTTACTGCGGTTGCACTTGCCATATCTTCTCCTTGGACCCTTGGGATCTTTTGAATGAAAATTTGCACTTCACTTCATCGAGCCACTGCCCATTTCCTTGCTGGCCGCCGCCCCCGAGCAGGGCGTACGGCGGTCGAACGAACTGTCGCGAATCGCGTTTTGCGCCATGCGATGCACATCCAGAATCAGAGCCACCGTCCCGTCGCCCAGAATGGTTGCTCCCGAGACCACCTGCACGTCGCGGTAAATCCGGCCCAGGTTCTTGATCACCGTCTGGTGATTACCCAGCACCTGGTCCACCACAAACCCAAAGCGTCCATGCTCGGTCTCGGCCACCATCACCTGTTCGCGCTCCGGCTGCGGGCGGCGCACCCGCAGGCACTCGCTGATGCGGATGTAGGGAATGATCTCGCCGCGAACGCTGGCCAGATGCTTGCCGTTGGCGCGCTCCACCTCTTGCCGCGTCAGCTCGACGCATTCCACCGTGTTGGCCAGGGGAATCACGAACCGGCTCTCGCCCACCCGTACCAGCAGGCCATCGATAATGGCCAGGGTGAGCGGCAGGCGCAGGGTCACGGTCGAGCCCGCTCCCGGCTGGCTGGCAATTTCAATGTGGCCTCGCAGCCCCTCGACATTCTTGCGCACCACGTCCATACCCACGCCCCGCCCGGAGACATCGGAAACCTCCTTGGCGGTCGAAAAACCCGGCGCCATGATCAGTGAGAAAATCTCGTTCTCGCAGAGGCGGGCATCGGCGGCGATCAGGCCTTTTTCCACGGCCCGCGCCCGCACCGCCTCGCGGTCAATGCCCTGCCCATCGTCGGAGACCGAAACCAGGACCTGCGCTCCGGCATGCCGCGCGGCTAGATGAATGGTGCCAGTCGGCGGCTTGCCTGCCGCTCGCCGCGCTTCCGGCGCCTCGATGCCGTGATCCATGCTGTTGCGGATCAGGTGCATCAGCGGATCGCCCAGCTGATCGATCACCGTCTTGTCCAGCTCGGTATCGGCGCCCTCGAAGGTCAGCTCGGCTTGCTTGTGCAGCGAACGGCTCAGGTCGTAGACCAGGCGCTTGAAGCGCTCGAAGGTCGAGCGCAGGGGCAGGGTGCGCATGCCCATCGAAGTCTCACGCAGTTCGGCGGTGAGTGACTCGATCTCTTCGGCCACCGACTGAATTTCGCGATCCTCGCGCTGGGTAGCAATCTCGATCAGGCGGGCCTGCACCGTCACCAGTTGCCCGACCAGGTCCACCAGCTGGTCGACTTTAGCCGCCCCGACGCGCAGGCTGGAGGGCGAATCGGACTTATCGGTCGAGCGGCGTCCACCCCCGGCTCTGCGTTCGACAAATGGCGGCGCTGGCGCAGCCTCTGTGGTTGCGGGAGTTGCGGCAGGCAGCGGCATGGCAGGCGATGCGATTGCCGAAGGCGAGACTGGCGCCTCTGGCTCGACCTTCAGCTCGCAACTGTCCTCTACAAAGATGAAGACATCGTGAATCTTGTCCCGCCCGGCGGTGGTGTTCAGGACCATGTCCCAGGCGATATAGCAACGTTCCGGCTCCAGTTCGCCAAGCGGGGGAACGGCGGTGGTGTCGGCCTTGATTTCCAGCGCGCCCAGCAGCCGCAGCTCGCGAAACAGCAGCACCGGATTGGCGCCATAGCGCAGCAGTTCGGGCCCGGGACGGAAACGGATGCGCCATGCGCGATTCTCTTCCATCGGAGGAGCCGGAACTCGCACGGATTCGGTTTTCTTTTCCGGGTTGTTGCCCGGCTCCGCCGCAGCTCCAGTGAGCTGGCCCAGCTTGGCCAGAATGCCCGCTGCCGTGGCAGGATCGGCGCAACCATGCCCCGCCGCTTCATCCAACATAGCTTTAATGTGATCGGCGGCACTGAGCGCCAGGCTGATGAGTTCGGAGCTGGCTTGCAGCCGATTATTGCGTACCTGATCGAAGGCATTTTCCAGATGATGGGTGAACGAGGCCAGCTCATCGAAACCAAACATCGCCCCCGAGCCCTTGATGGTATGCAGCGCCCGGAAGACCCTGGCCACCAGCTCCGGCTCGCCTGGACTGTCGTTGAGCTCCAGCAACGACGATTCCAGCTCGATCAGGATTTCCCTGGCCTCTTCCTGAAAGGCCTGCTGGTATTGATCGATCACTCAACTCTCCCGGCGGTTGCGGCCTCGACGCTGTCGGCGGCAGCGTCAACGAAGCTGGGGAGAACAAACTCCAAGCCCACTTCGCGTGCAGCGCCAATCAGGATTTCCCGGCTTGGTTCCGCAATCCAAAATGGCACGCCTGTGCGCTCGACTTCACGGCCCGCTGCCCACAACAACTGCAAGGCGGCAATGTCAAAGTCCGTGGCCCGCTCGCAATCGAGCCGCACCTCTTTTCGTGAGACGATCGCCTCCGTCAGCGTCGCCTTCAGCTCCGCCACCGACCCGATATCTACCTCTGCTTCCAAGCGGATGAGATACCGCTCCGCATCTTCGTCGCACGTTATGGGCAAGTCACGTACTCCAGCGGCAAAACATGGAATCGAGGGCAAGGTTGATCCTGTCCCGCAAAGATGTTCATCGACCTTCCGACAGGAAACTTAAGCAGCCACTTATCCTTTCTGGCTTAGGGATTTCTCATGGTCGCTTGCGATTTGGTGGCTGGCGACGAAGGAGTGCCGCGAACCTCTCTGAGGCAGAGCAGGTGATCGCCGGTGTGACTAGCGGTATCAGGAGCAATACGAAAGATGCTGCGCATGACCGGCGCGCGCACTTGCTCGCCACGCTCGGCGTGCTATTACGCAGCCAATTGGATCAATTGCGCTCATGGCGACACTTTCGGGCGACGATGTAAAGAAGCGCAAAATCCTGGACTGCACGGTTAAAGAGCGCCTATCTGTTATGGCGCCCTCCGTGCCTATCTATCCTAGACATTTCTAATCTAAGAGCCAGTACCAGCTTGGAACCTATATCCGAAGTACCGGTTTGGAAATCCCTCGATCAGTTCAATCATTCATCCCGCCCTGTGTTCCTGGCTCGATCCTGCCGATGTACTTGTTGCACATCGACAGCTGTCGCCAGGAAAACAACTTGAATACCCTAAGTCATAAGACCTCGCTATTATTTCTGTTCTGGCTTCTATACTCCTTATCGCCGCGGACTGCTCAGGCGCAAAGTTGCCTGAATTCTGGCAAAGGTACCGGCAACGACGTACCCTGCATCACCAGCGTCACCACTCCGTATAACGGTGATCCAACCAAAGCGCAGATCTGCGCCTCCACCAAGCATCCGACCGATTTCTTGATCGAGACCTACTACACCGTGAACAGCTACAACTCGCCGGATGCGGATTACTACCCTTACTACGATGCCACGATGCAGGCCTCCCACTGCGGTGTGATTGCCGGCTTAATGCCTGGCGGCAAGACCTATGTCTTCAATGTGGCTACGTGCAGTACAGGATCGGGGGGCGGCGGGCCCGCACCATTTAATTGCAAGCGGACTGATCCGAACTACAGTGTGGCTCCCATCGGTAATGGCCAGAGCAATGGCATGGCGCTCACCACTGCGACCCCTACCGGCTCGTCCTTCTCATGGACGTCATTCGTGACGGGCAGCGCGCCCTATATTTATGCCGGCCATTCCACCAATCTCGCAGTCTCCAATCAGTGGCTGGCGGGCGGGACCTCGGTCGCGCCTTCCTATATTTTTGTGACGTCGATAACCGTGGACGGGCAGACCTGCGCCCAGAGCGGCACAGGCGGCGAGTGCGGCGCGGGAGCCAGCGACACCGGCATCCGTACTCAGTTCATCGCCGACAACTCCGAAGATCCCAGCCCCGGCACCGCCAACTACGATACTTATGTCGCGCAGAATGGCTCCTATGCCGGGCACTACTTCGTCTCGAATTCGCCAAGCGTGATGAACGCCTTCGGCCTGGGCATTAACTTTGTACAGATTGCCGCCGCCGCAACTCTGGGAAACGGCAACCACACGCTTGCTGTCACAATGCAGGCTGCAGACAGTAGCCAGCACAGCATAGGAAGCCCGGTTAGTTTTAGTTACAACTTCTCTGTCTATGCTCAGCCGAGCTTTAGCGTAACTGCGCCAGCCAGCTATCCTCCAATACCGAACTTTGCCGCCTACTGGCAATATCTGGCACAGTACGGTGCCGCGGATGCGCAGCAGTTCGTCACCTCCGAAGTTAAGCTGCCGGGCCAATATCTGAATGACAACTTCTCGGCCAGCATGACCGTTAATGGTTACGGGATGTGGAACTACGACGGTGCCCGCGTGGCCTATGGCATAGCCGATGAGTTAAAGACCATTACTAGTCCTTGGCAGGGCGGACAAAGCTACAACCTCTGGCAGGTGATATTCGACGGAGCCAATGTTGAGGTAGCCAGCACGGCCGGCCGCTCCGGAGCCAATCCGCCATCCTGGAACACCACCGTAGGCGGCATCACCGCCGACGGAACGGTTCGCTGGGCCAACGTCGGCGGCTTCAACTGGTGGACCGCCATCGCTGAGCGGATACACGATCAGGTGCGGGATTGGCAGTTATTCCATGCACACTACACGACCGACAGCGAGTGGAACCGCTTCACCGACGGCAACGACATGCACTGTCATCGCTTCAACAGTGTCTGCGATGGGTCGTTACCGGATACTCGCGCGGTCGAGTATTTCCTCCATCCGTTTCTCTCTCCCAGCGGCGGCTGGGCGAATGTTAATCAGCGAATTATCTGGAATGGAGTGGCTCCCGAGACGGATACATGGCGCGATCTGGAATACGAGATCGAAGCCCTCTATAACTACTGGGTGATGAAAGGCGCCCCTCCGGCCGACAACAATGTCAACGAACTGACGCGCCGGGTAGACTTGGCGGTATCCGGAATAGCCGAGTTGGTACAGTATAACCCGTTCAATAACTCCGGATTGGGGCTGGCATCCTTCGATATCGGCTTGCGGGCCGAGGCACTCTATCACTACTGGCAAGTGATGCAGTTCATGGGCCAGGCTCCGGACAACCGAATCCCAATTGAAGTAGGTAAGATGCTAGATTGGACTTATAGTCATGAGTTCAACCTGACCGGTTCAGACTATAACTTGCCTTATACATTGTGGGTAGTTCCTTACGGCTCGCAGATGTATAACTACGAACAATCCGATCTGAACATGCTGCTTGCCCCTGCCTACGCATGGTATGGAGCGATCAACGGTGGCGAGAACTGCATCCTGCCGACCAGTCAGGCAAGATGCTGGGACGCCGCCGATGCTATGTTTCAGCATGCGTTTACGAATGTATACGGCGCGAGCAAGGAGTTCTCTCAACTGTACAAGGGAATGGCGGACTATATTGGCTGGCGCACCGGAACCATCGCAGGAACGGACTCCTCGATTCTGCCACCGCACAACCAATATGCCGGATCGCCGGCGATCGGCATTGAGCCATATCCGCAGTCGGAGTGGGCGGCAGATGTCGCCGTCGGCAACGTAGGAAGCACTAGCGCGACATTCTCCTGGTATAACACTCAGGCGGTCGCGAATACTCTGGTGGAGTGTTATGCCAACAGCAACCTGACAGGGACTCCGGTCGTGGCGAAGGGTGGAGTTAACAGCCCGATAGCCGGATCGGACAATCTCTATTTCAATCAGCTCACCATTAATGGCCTCGGGCCAGGTGCGATGTATTTCTGCGCGGTCGGGGGTACGAATGGCAACGGCACCGCTCTCTCAGCCTACGATATTCTCTACCAGCAAAACTGGAGTGGGGAGTGTTACAGCGGCAGCGGCTGCAGCACTGCGGCCTGTAATAGTGATCCCAACCTCTATGCCATCTGCACCAGTGGAGCCAGCGGGCAGCTGTCAATCAGTACGACCAGCCTCCCCAATGGCGAGTTATCAGCCAGCTATTCCGCGACGCTAACAGCCATTAACGGCGTTCCTCCTTATAGCTGGTCACTCGCGTCGGGCGCGTTGCCAGCCGGTCTCGGGTTGTCGACGAATGGGACAATCATCGGTGTGCCGACTGCGACGGGCACGTCAACCTTCACTGTGAAGGTGACCGACAGCGTCCATAATACGGCGACCGCAAATCTAAGTATCACGACTGTCGGCGATCCACAAATTACAACAACTTCCTTACCAAGCGGTAAAACCGGAGCGCCGTATTCCGCAACTCTTTCCGTCGCAGGCGGAGTCGCTCCTTATACATGGAGCGTAGTATCGGGCGCTCTGCCTCCGGGTCTCTTGTTGTCGGCATTCAATGGGCAGGTTCTCGGCACTCCCACCAGTGCTGGAGTCTATTCTCCGGTGTTTCAAGTGTCAGATGCGAACAACAAGATCGCGCGCGCTGCTTTAAGTATCACGATTACAGGCAGCGGAAATGGAACCCTTAAAGTTGTAACTGCCTCATTACCTTCCGGTACGTCCGGAGTGCAGTACGGCGCTATTCTGCAGGCTTCGGGAGGAACTCCTCCTTATACCTGGACCCAAGTTGCTGGTTTGCTACCTGCAGGCCTGACTTTGAATGGTAACGGCACGATCACCGGCATACCGACGGCAGCTGGAACTTATGGATTCACGGTACAAGTAGGCGATTCGAGTTCGCCGGAGCAAACAGCTCAAGCCAATCTGAGCATAACCATCGCGGCCGCTGTATTGCGGATAACAACAACTGAGCTAAATGCGGGAATCGTAAATATGTTCTATCAGAGCCAGCTCGACGCGACCGGCGGAACTACGCCCTACACATGGACTATAGCTTCCGGTAAGCTTCCCGCTGGACTGACTCTCAACGGTTCTGGTCTGATTTCAGGAACTCCTACCGCGCCGTCGCAATCGAACTTCACGGTTCGAGTCACCGACAGCGGCGTTCCACGTCAGACAACAACGCAAGCGCTTACTCTCATGATCGATCCTGCGCCGCCGCTCACCATACCATCGCAACAACTTCCGGATGGCACGGTCGGAGAGCCTTACCAGGCGAACCCTACCGCCAATGGAGGTACGCCTCCCTATACCTGGGCCGCGTCGTCGCTTTTGCCTCCGAAGCTGATCCTCAGCCTGGCAGGGGAAATCTACGGCACGCCGAGTCAGGAGGGGAGCTATCAAATCGGAGTTATGGTAAAGGATTCGGCAAAGCCGCCCGCGACAGCCATGGCCAGCTTGCCCCTGACCGTCAACTCTGATCCGGCGCTGCGGATCACGACCGACGCGCTTCCGATCACGACCCTTGGCTTCGCATACAGCGCCGTACTTCAAGCCACGGGAGGCGAAGGGCCGGTCACGTGGTCAATTGCCCAAGGGCAGCTGCCGGCGGGACTGTTCCTGGATCCAAATACCGGAGTTATTACTGGTGTGGCGGGCGGCACGACCGTTCAGGAGGTACTCTTTCAGGCCCAAGATGCCCAAGGCACAACGGCAACAAAGGTCCTCGCGGTTGGCGCACTCAACCCGCTCAGGCCTAAATCGCCTGCGGCAACTCGACGTTAAGCAGTGAACGGGGCGGGCGAAGTCATTCCGCCTGCCCCGCTATTCCTCAAGCCGTTAACCTCGCGCGCGCTGCTTAGTGTGACGCCTGCGGCTCGACCCATTTCACGCCAAGCTGGTCATACAGGAATTCCAACTCGTACGTCGCCATCGAGATTTGCTGATCTGCCGACGAACCAATGCCCCCGTGTCCTGCATTCGAGAAGCTGAGGAGCAGGATGGGATATTTCGACGCCGTCGCCGCCTGCAGCGCGGCCACAAATTTGCGCGAGTGCCAGGGATCGACACGCGGATCGTTTTCGCCGGTGGTTAAGAGCACCGCAGGATATTTGATTCCCTGCTCCACGTGGTGATAGGGCGAGTAGGCATACAGCGCCTTGAACTGCTCGGGATCTTTCACTGACCCGTATTCGGTGGCGTTGTACTGCCCGTTCTGGGTTGTCTCGGAGCGCAGCATGTCGTAGATCCCGGCGCTCGACGCCACGGCGCGAAACAGATCCGGGCGCTGCGTGAGCACCGCGCCCATCAGCAGGCCGCCGTTGCTGCCGCCCTCGATGCCAAGTCTCGAAGGGTTCGTGTAGCCCTTCGAGATCAGGTACTCGGCGCAGGCGATAAAGTCGTCAAAGACGTTCTGTTTGTGGGTCTGAGCACCTTGCTGATGCCACTCCTCGCCAAATTCCCCGCCGCCGCGCAGATTTGCGATCGCGGCAACGCCACCGGCATCCAGCCAGGGAAGAACTCCAGGATCGAAGTAGGGCGTCATGCTGAAGCCGAATCCGCCGTAACCGGTGAGAACCGCCGGATTCTGCCCGTTCAGCTTGGTGTCCTTGCGCCGGAAGACGGTCAGTGGAACCTTCGTACCGTCTTTTGAAGTGGCAAGCTCCCTGGTGACCTCGACGCCGTCGAAGCCATAGGGCGAGGTCTCACGGAGCGCTGTAACCGTTACCTTCTTCGACGCGGGATCGTAACGATATCGGGCCATCGGATCCACATAGCTGACATTGCCGAACAGAATCTCATCGCCGCCGAGCGGCAGGATCTGCCCGATGGTCGAAACCGGCTCCGAAGGAACCGTGCCGAGGTCGTGCCCGCTAAGATCGTAGACACGAATCTCGGTTGGCCCGCCGACTGACACGGTCACATAAAGCCGCGTCGCTGTGGGAACGAAGGTCGCCTGCATACCGGCCAGCGTGTATTGAAAATCCTGGATCACGGTTGCACTCTCGGGCACGATGACCTTCGCGTTCTTCAACTCGGGCGAGCTCAGGGGCGCGCGCAGCAGCTTGCCGCGCGGCGCATGGTCGCGCGACAGCATGTACAGCGCGTCGCTACCAACGACGACAGCTTTGACGCCGTCGGAGAACTGCGTGAGTTGCGTCCACTTGTCATCCGGACCGCAGAGGAAGTGCTCATATTCGCCGCCGTCGCCATTCTGCACCGTGGCCAGCAGATACTTTCCATCCTCGCTTGCGCTCAGTACGGTCTCGGCAATACGCGGAAAATCTTTGCCCACGACGTAGGTATCCTCACTCGACGGCGTGCCCAGCTTGTGAAAATAGATCTGCTGATAGAAGTTCAAGTCCTCCTTGGGCCGCTCGCCTTCGCGGGGAAAGTGGGTGTAGTAGAAGCCGCGGCCGTCGTCCTTCCAGATCACGCTGCCGCCGCCAAGGGCCGTCGTATGCGGCACCACATCGTTTAGCGGCTTGCCGGTTGCCACGTCGTAAACGTGCACCGAGCCCATCTCGCTTCCGCCTGCAGCCAGCGACACGGCTACCTTGCTGCCGTCCTGCGACGGCACATAGAACTGAATGGCCGTCGAGCCCGTGGCGTCGATCTGTGTCGGGTCCAGCACAACATGCTTGGAAGCAAGGTCATCCGGTGATCGCAACGTTACCAGGATGCCCTGCGGTTTGCCGGGTTCGTAGTTGATGGCAAACAGCGTCCCGCTGCGAATCTGCAACGCGTAGAAGGCCGGTGAGCTGGTTTCGTCCAGCTTCTTCAGGAAATCCCGGATCTGATTGCGGATGGGGATAGCGTCGAGGATGGCGCGGGCATGCGCGTTCTCTGCTTTTGTCCACGCGATGACCTGCGGGCTCTTACCGTCCTCCAGCCAGCGATAGTCGTCGGTGACTTTGACGCCGTTGTATTCGTCGACGACTGGATGCTTCGGCGTGGTGGGCAGTGGAGGGATTTTCTGCGCAACAGCGCAGATCGACGCAATCGCGAAAACAATTAGGAGAATACGAGGATGCCGCATGATTTCCTTTCTGTGCTGCGATCTCGTAGCCCGACAAAAACGACATACGAGTATAGCGGAGCTTTGGCAGGAACCCTTGCTGGATACGCAAGGACGGGCAAGCAAGTTCTAGAATTCCCGCGGCCGGGTTAACCGCACCCCGCCCGCCTTAGCCTGCAGTTGACGGCTAAATATAATGTTCCGATGCCAAAGCAGTGGAAGACCAAGCTGATCCACTCCGATGTTCACGTTCCAGAGGGCTATCGTTCTCTGACTACGCCGGTTTATCGCGGATCGACCTCACTGTTTGCTGACGCGGCGGCGGTCACCGACGCCTGGGACCAATACGAAGCGGGCTACACCTACGGCTTGTACGGCACGCCGACCACTCTGGAGCTGGCGGGCCGCATCTGCGAGCTTGAGCAAGGGTATCGCACCATCATCACGCCCGGCGGCCAGTGCGCGATTTCGTTGATCAACCTCGCTCTTCTTAAAAACGGCGACCACGTCCTGGTACCCGAAAGTATCTACGGCCCTAACCGCAAGCTCGCCAACGACGTTCTGCGGCGGTTTGGCGTGGAAGTCACGTACTATCAGCCGACAATCGGCGGCGCTATTGCTGCCTTGATTCAGCCGAACACGCGACTCATCTGGTGCGAGAGTCCGGGGTCGATCACCATGGAGATCCAAGACATTCCGGCCATTGCCGAAGCGGCGCATCGAACCGGAGCGATTGTCGTGATGGATAACACCTGGTCGGCGGGCGTGTACTGCGACGCCTTTGCGCACGGGGTCGACGTGACCATGCAGGCTTTGACGAAGTATGTCGGAGGGCACAGCGACCTTTTGCTGGGCTCGGTTACGGTGAAGGACGAGGCAATCTACGAGAAGCTTGGCGCCACGCAGCAGCTACTGGGATGTGCGGCGTCGCCCGATGATTGCAGTCTCGCGCTGCGGGGCATGAAGACGCTCGCGGTGCGGCTGGAGGCGATCGCCGCGTCAGCTCTGACAATTGCGCAGTGGCTTGCGGCACGTCCCGAGGTTGAGCTTGTACTGCACCCGGCGTTGCCATCCTGTCCGGGACACGAGTTGTGGAAGCGCGACTTCACGGGATCGACTGGGGTCTTCGCACTCGTAATGCGCGAGGGGATAAGTAAAGATCAGATTTTGCAATTTGTAAATTCGTTGAAGCTGTTTAAGATCGGCTATAGCTGGGGTGGGGTAACCAGCTTGGCAGTCGCCTATGATTTCACTTACTTCACATCGCGGCCGAGCTATCAGCATAGAATTGTGCGACTGAACATCGGGCTGGAAGACCCTGGCGATCTAATCGCCGACCTTGAAGATGCTATGAGCACCATGAAACATAAGTAATGAAAGCCTAATTCGTGCAGTCTTCGATGTGACAATATTCCCAATTTGGGAATTACATCTCTATCAGCACCTGTTAGCCAAACTACAACGAAGCGGGCACAGGCTGTTCCCATTATGGGAATTAACCTTGATCCACTGGTAATTACTGCGAACTTTGTTGCAACTGGTTGCAGCAAGAAGTACTGCGCGCTATGCCATTTCAGCTACTTACCGCGGCAGCAGAATTGCACTTCTCATCGCCGACATTTCTTGCAGTCAGATTATGCGGGGCTGTGGTAGGTCAGGTTCTAACTGCTGCCCTGTTTAGAAGACTGGCGCCGGCCTCCTTGTCCTAGACTCCCTGCCGCGCCACATGCTGACGTCCTTCTCTTTTACGAGTCCAGGCTTGTTTTCTTACTCCGGTAACAGCGCTGTTACCCATGCTGTCCAATACATACATCGAAGGAGGATCTTCCTTGAAACTGCGGATTGCTTCCCTCACACTGCTGGTATTGGCGTTAGTCGCTGTTCCAGCGATGGCGCAGATCTATGATAACGGTCCGATTAACGGCAACACGGACGCGTGGACCGTCAACTTCGGCTTCGTCGTCAGCGACACATTCAACGTCACTAACAACAACACCACGATCACCGGTGGCAGCTTCGGAATGTGGCTGTTCTCGGGCGATACTCTGACCTCGGCTGAGCTGTCGATCACCTCGGGGGAGAACAGCGGCACCAGCTATTTTGATCAGACTGTCAACTTCACGCAGGGCTCCTGCGTTGCCAACCAGTACGGCTACAACGTCTGCCAGGAGAACACCACGTTCAGCGGTCCGACGCTCAATGCCGGCACCTACTGGCTGAACCTGCAGAACGCCAGCGTCCCCAGCGGCGACCCGGTCTACTGGGATGAGAACTCCGGTCCCTCGCAGGCTTCGGAGAACTCCGTTGGCTCGATCCCGTCGGAAGCCTTCACCGTGTCAGGAAACACTACCACCACCGCCAATTCGGTTCCTGAGCCCAGCAGCATCCTTCTGCTTGGCTCCGGTTTGCTCGGTGTAGCCGGCATGCTGCGCCGGAAGCTGTTCTAGCGTTTATTTTCGAACCCTACTTCGTTCATGACAGACCTGGAAGCCGGAACGCCCGTTCCGGCTTCAATTTGTTGCGCGAGATGTTAGATGTCGCTCTTGGCGCGCAGCAGATTCAGGAAGTCGATCAACTCCTGGGGCAAAGGTGCCTCCAACTCAAGCCAGTCGCTCGTGTTGGGATGCCGGAAGCCGATCGCCGCCGCATGCAGGAAGTTTCGATCCAAGCGGAGTGCGGATGGCATCGTCGTCAGAC
The DNA here is from genome assembly GCA_963805985.1 of uncultured Acidobacteriaceae bacterium. GTDB lineage: Bacteria > Acidobacteriota > Terriglobia > Terriglobales > Acidobacteriaceae > Bog-257. The sequence goes on from CAWDWG010000002.1 coordinate 362,701, forward strand.
GCGTAGCTGTCGTCCTGCTTGGCGGAATTTCGCGCGGCGCGCCATAAAGGGTATCTCCCACAACTGGATGCCCAACCGACGACATGTGCACACGAATCTGATGGCCACGTCCGGTCTCGATGCGAACGTCGAGGAGCGCGAATTTGCCATAAGGCGAGGCGATTCGCTCCCGCACCTCGTAATGCGTTACGGCCGATCGACCACCACTGCCGCGGGTCGTCATGCGGGTGCGCCGCACCAGATCCCGGCTGATGCTCGTGGTGATGGTGCCACGATCCTTCGCCGGCCAGCCATGCACGAGTGCGACGTATCGCTTCTTAACCTCTCGCTTGGAGAACTGCTGTGCCAGCTTGCGGTGAGCCACGTCGTTCTTGGCAACCATGATAAGCCCGCTGGTTTGCTTGTCCAGGCGATGAACAATGCCGGGCCGCATCTCGCCGCTAACTTCCGACAAACTGCCAAAGCGATGCAGCAGAGCATTCACCAGCGTGCCGCGATTGCGCTCGTCGTCGGTTGCGCCCGCGCCGGCGTGCACCATCATTCCCGCAGGCTTGTTGACGACGGCCAGGTCGGCATCTTCATAAACGATGTCGAGCGGGATGTCCTCGGCAATGGCGCGGAGCGGCGGCACCTGAGGCTCGCCGAGGATCGTGATTTGTTCTCCGCCGCGGAGCTTAAGCGACGGCTTCACAGTTGCTCCGTTGACTAGGACCTTTTCCTCGCGCAAGAGTTGCTGCACCCGTGCCCGGCTGATGTCTGGAATCTGCGCGACGAGGAACTGGTCGAGCCGCTGGCCGGCAGCGTCGGCGGAGACGGAAACGACTCGCGGGAAACGATCAGGCATCCGCGATGAGAATACAACAGACATTTCACCACCGAGGCCTCAGAGATCACCGAGAGGGTGAAAGCGAAGGTCGCAGAGTCGCCGTTTTCAAGATGGGAACAGCAGAAACGGCGGCCAACGTTGATCGGAGCAGCGAGAGCCTTACGGCCAGAGAAAACGAGTGGAATTCCTCTGTGCGCTCCGTGCCCTCTGTGGTGAAACGGTTCTATCTTGCTGCCTTCACTGGAACCGGCGGAGCAAGGGCCACCCGACGTAGCCACAGCACGCCTCCGAAAATCACCAAGCCAATCGCAATCACCTGGGTGCCGCTCATAAATCCCAAGAAGTTGTCGCCTCGACCGGGATCGCCACGCAAGAACTCGATGAAATAGCGCCCGATGCCATAGACGATCATGTAGGTCCCGATGATCTCGCCTTCAAACTTCTTGCGGCGGATCAGCCACACCAAGAACAGGCAGTTGGCAAGCTCCAGAATCATCTCGTAGAGCTGCGTGGGATGCAGCGGGATGTTGAGCGGTGTGCCGACGATCTCTTGCGCCAGAGGATTGTGAAAGGTCACAGCCCAGGGCACGTGTGTCTCGCGGCCATAGCAGCAACCGGCAGCAAAGCAGCCGACCCGGCCGAAGGCATGACCGAGGGCGAGGCCGGGAGCGAAGACATCACAGGTGCGCAGCACGGGCATATTGTTGGCGCGCATGTACCAGATACACATGACAAGGGCCAGCAGCAATCCACCGGACCAGACGCCGCCCGCCTGCAGTGTTGCAAGCGAGAAGATATGCTCTCGGGCGTCGGAGTCGGTGATCAGGTAGAGAATCTTGGCGCCGATGATGCCGGAAAGTATGGCAATAAGGCCGAGATTCCAGAGTTTGTCAGGATCGAGGCCCTGCTCGCGGCCAAGTTTGACGATGAGCAGCAGGCCGAAGATCAGGCCGAGCGCGGCCATAAGGCCGTAGGTCGGAAGATTGAAACTGCCAAAGTGGAATAAACGGGGAAACACGCTTCTATTTTAGATGCTGAAGTGCCTTGCGCGCTTCAGCCCGGCAATTGGTTTGGCTAAATGCCAAGTGCTAATTGCTAAGTGCCAAAGTAAAACCGACCCGCGGGGCCGTGTCCGGTGGGCCGTCAATGAACCCGCATTATACGGTGGGAACCCGCCGCAGCTCTTTAGGCATCTCCGCATGGCGGAGCATTGCACACCGAACCGTTATACGAGTCGAGTCCCCTGTTCATTGAGCATTGGTTCAAAAAACGGTTGCCACCAACACCAACTTTGCAGGCCGGTTTAATAAATCAGATGCTATGAAAAAGGCGGCCGAATGACAAGGGGCGGACAGTAAATAGTTGGCCAAAAACGTGCCAAGAGCAAGCTTGAGTGGACCCTATCGCGCCGAACTCGCCGGCGTCCGCGACATGGGCAAGGAGCTTCTGGCGTTCCAGCTGAGCTCTCGGTCAAAGCTCGCGAAGCTCCGACTCGAAGTCTGAAGTGCGCGAGAGTCGATCGAATTTGCGGTGTTTACAAAACTTATGTTTTCTTAACAACTAGGTGCCAAACCCTATGTTTAGGTAGTAGTAGGTACAAATGCGTAGCATTTTTCGATCACGAAGGACGATTGCCACTGTCTACGCTCTGGCGCTCAGCATGTTGTTGATTGCTGCCCCGTGCGTCTCCTTGGGGCAGCAGAATGACGCCGCGCAGCAGGCCGGCGGGCCAAAGAAGACGCGAGTTGTAGGGGTGGTCAAATCGGTGAACGGCAATACGGTCACCCTGACCACGGATGCCGGGGCCGACATCAATGTCACCATTCAGCCAACGACGCGGCTGATGCGAATGGCGCCCGGGCAGACCGATCTGAAGAGCGCAACCGCGATCCAGTTGGCCGACGTGCAGGTGGGAGATCGGATGTTGGTGGGTGGCACGCCAGGGGATGATGGAAAATCGGTCACAGCGACAACAGCCGTGATCATGAAGAAATCGGACGTCGCCGAAAAGCAGCAGCACGATCGCGAAGAGTGGCAGAAGAACGGTGTCGGCGGAGTGGTGAAAGCGGTTGATGCTTCGGGCAATACGATCACGCTTTCCACCGGCACAGTCGGAACTCCAAACTCGATAACGGTCCATGTTTCCAAGGGCACGATCATTCGCCGCTATGCTCCCGACTCCATCAAGTTTGACGATGCCAAGCCAGGCACCCTCGAGCAAATCAAAGCCGGCGACCAGTTGCGCGCCCGCGGGACAAAGAGTGAAGACGGCAAGGAATTGGCGGCGGCGGAAATCGTCTCCGGAACGTTTCGCAGCATTGCCGCGACGGTCATCTCCGCTGAGGCTGCAAACAACACAATCACCGTCATCGATCTGGCGAACAAGCGTCCCGTGACCTTGAAGATTGCTCCGGACTCGCAGATGCACCAACTGCCGGCGATGTTCGCGCAGCGTATTGCAATGCGGCTAAAGGGTGGAACGCCGCCAGGTCAGGGCGGAGCGAATTCCGCCGGCGGTCCGCAAGGGCAAGGTGCTAGGGGCACGAAACCAAGCGAAGGCGCGAGTGGAGAATCGCGGCCGGGCGGCGGTGCTGGTGGCGGCGGACGTCCCGGCGGAGCGCCAGACTTTCAGCAGATGTTGAGTCGCATGCCCGCTGTTGATCTCAGTCAATTGCACAAGGGTGACGCAGTGATGATCGTTGCTACCGAAGGCACGGCGGACTCGCCGTCGCAAGTCATCATCCTGCTCAGCGGTGTTGAGCCGATCCTGACGGCCGCCTCGCCCAGCGCGGCCAGCACAATTCTTTCTCCCTGGAATCTTTCGGGCGGCGCAAATATGGGAACGGGAGACGCGCCGTAAGGGAATACTTTTTAGCGGAACACTCTCTTGCTGGACAAAGGTTTAATACCTGAATGCGCTCGTGTGTTATCGCCTTCTTATTGTGTTTAATTAGTGCCGCACCTCTCTCGGCGCAAACTACTTCTGGAACCATGCGGGGACGGATTACGGATCCTTCCGGTGCGGTCGTTTCTCAAGCCACGATCACGGCCACCGGTCCCAGTGGCAAAGCCGTCACCGTTCAAACCAACCATCAAGGCGTTTACGAGATCAATGGCCTTCGCCCGGGCGCGTACAACGTCACTGCCGCTGCGAAAGGATTCGCAGTCGACAATGAAGCCGAGGTGCAGGTACAGGCCGGCCAGGTCCAACAGCTCGATATCCAATTGCAGATCGCGGTGGAGGAGCAACACATCGAGGTGCAGGAAGAGGCACCGACTGTTGGCGTCAGTCCGGAGAACAGTGCGGGCACGATCGTACTGAAGGGCAAGGATCTCGACGCTCTGTCGGACGATCCTGACGAGTTGGAATCGGAGCTGCAAGCGTTGGCCGGGCCCTCGGCGGGACCGAATGGCGGGCAAATCTACGTCGATGGGTTTACGGCGGGACAGCTCCCGCCGAAGTCCGCAATCCGCGAGATTCGCATCAATCAGAACCCATTTTCCGCCGAGTACGACAAGCTGGGATACGGCCGCATCGAAATCTTCACCAAGCCGGGCACCGATCAGTTCCACGGACAGCTGATGGTGAACGGCAACTCGTCGTACTTCAACACGGGAAATCCGATTACGCCCGACGAACCACCTTATTACTCGGAAATCTTCAACGGAAACGTCAGCGGCCCGATCGACAAGAAGGCGTCG
>CAWDWG010000003.1:0-401600 GCA_963805985.1 uncultured Acidobacteriaceae bacterium
GGAGAGCATTCCCAACAGTTTGAAGCGGGATCGTAAGGACCCGTCGACGGTTGAGAAGAGACCCTGCCGGCATAAGTAGCGATAACGGAGGTGAAAACCCTCCGCGCCGAAAGTCTAAGGTTTCCTGAGGAAGGTTAATCCGCTCAGGGTTAGTCGGTCCCTAAGGCGAGGCCGAAAGGCGTAGTCGATGGACATCCGGTTAATATTCCGGAACTCCCTTTGGTTCGTTATACGATGGGGTGACGCAGAAGGATACGTGTAGCCTGTTATGGCTATCAGGTTCGATGCGTGTAAGGCGGTCTCTTTAGGCAAATCCGGAGAGGCATTAACGCTGAGACGCAAAGGAGTAGTCCGTATGGACGAAACGCACCGATTCCACGCTGCCAAGAAAAACCTCTAAGGAGAACCGACGGGAACCGTACCTCAAACCGACACAGGTAGACGAGGAGAATATCCAAAGGCGCTCGAGAGAACGCTCGTTCAGGAACTCGGCAAATTAACCCCGTAACTTCGGGAGAAGGGGTGCCCCGCTAGGCTGCAAGGCTGAGGGGGCCGCAGTGAAGCGCGCACGGCGACTGTTTAACAAAAACACAGGTCTCTGCAAAGTCGAAAACGACGTATAGGGGCTGACGCCTGCCCGGTGCCGGAAGGTTAAAGAGAGAGGTCAATCGCAAGATGAAGCTTCGAACTGAAGCCCCGGTGAACGGCGGCCGTAACTATAACGGTCCTAAGGTAGCGAAATTCCTTGTCGGGTAAGTTCCGACCTGCACGAATGGCGTAACGATCGTGCGACTGTCTTAACGAGCGACTCGGCGAACTTGTAGTACCGGTGAAGATGCCGGTTACCCGCATCTAGACGGAAAGACCCCGTGCACCTTTACTATACCTTCACTATGAACTATGGCATTTGCTGCGCAGGATAGGTGGGAGGCTTTGATTTCAGGCTCTCGGGCTTGGAGGAGCCAACGGTGAGATACCACCCTGCGAATTCTGTGGTTCTAACCTACTCCCGTAATCCGGGAGAGGGACATAGTGAGGCGGGTAGTTTGACTGGGGCGGTCGCCTCCTAAACTGTAACGGAGGCGCGCGAAGCTACACTCAGGCTGTTTGGAAATCAGCCGTCGAGTGCAAAGGCATAAGTGTGGTTGACTGCGAGTCCAACAAGACGAGCAGGTGCGAAAGCAGGCCTTAGTGATCCGGTGGTTCTGTATGGAAGGGCCATCGCTCAACGGATAAAAGGTACGCCGGGGATAACAGGCTGATCGGAGCCAAGAGTTCATATCGACGCTCCGGTTTGGCACCTCGATGTCGGCTCATCGCATCCTGGAGCTGTAGAAGGTTCCAAGGGTTAGGCTGTTCGCCTATTAAAGCGGTACGTGAGCTGGGTTCAGAACGTCGCGAGACAGTTCGGTCCCTATCTGATGTGGGCGTAGGAGATTTGCGAGGACCTGTCCTTAGTACGAGAGGACCGGGATGGACGAACCTCTTGTGTTCCAGCTGTCATGCCAATGGCACGGCTGGGTAGCGAAGTTCGGTTGTGATAAACGCTGAATGCATATAAGCGTGAAGCACACCTCAAGATGAGATCTCCCAACCCTCAAGGGTAAAGAAGGGCACACGAAGACTACGTGTTTGATAGGCTGGATGTGAAAGCGCAGTAATGCGTGAAGCTTACCAGTACTAATCGCCCGTTCGGCTTGACCATAAAATTTACTTGGCTGCACGAGCCCAGACTATAGTCCGCAGAAATTGGCGGACAATATAGCGAGGCCCCGTGAACATGGTGGTAGAGCTGGCCTTCAGGCCAGCGTCAGGGCGCAGTCACCATCCAGGGCTTTAGCCCCGGAGAAGTGACGGCGCGCCGTATCTACCGGCATGAGCACGCTGAAGAACTTGTCAGCGTGCGGAGCTCGACGGAGCTCCAGCCTTAATGTAGCGAGCTTGTAGAAAAATCCTGATGCTATTCAGTTGTGAGAGATCAGTCGCCCGTGGCCAGTTGTCGGTGGCCAGGCAGCACTGACGGTAGAGCGAGCCTTTGGGCTCGCGTCACCGCAGCTCTTATGGTTTGTCATCCCGACCGAGGACTTCAGTCCGACCGAGGGATCTGCGGTTCCCAGGAATCGCTAGTAAGGTTCTTTACAGGTTTGGCGCAATAGGTCGTGCGTGTAACTCACGCCTGCGGCCGAGATGCAGAAATGCACGCGCCTGCGAAGCCGGTGATCTTACCGCGGGGGAAATACCCGTTCCCATCCCGAACACGGAAGTCAAGCCCCGCTGGGCCGATTGTACTGCACGCGAAAGTGTGTGGGAGAGTAGGTCGTCGCCGACATAAATAACGGCTCCATGTGAATGACATGGAGCCGTTTCCTTTTGGAGCTTGACTGATCGCTACGCGAACTGATTCATCGTTTCAACCATTCGATCACATTGTCGGGACGAAGAACCCGCTGCCGAGTAGACACAGCCCCTACTGCTGCCTTCCCTTGGTCCAGCCAATCTAAAACTTGGTCATGGATATCTTCTTTTAGTACCGCCGAATACTGAAGACCAAGGTTAAGCAGGTCTTGAACAAATAGTCGGCGCTCGGATCTCAATTTGGACTCAATAGCGGCAAAAGCGGCTGCCAGTGCGTTACTTCTGAATCTAGAGAATCTGCTTTCCTTGTACGTCGTTAAAGGTTCGAACAAGAATCCAGATGAGCCTGCCTCGATGGCTCGCCGTTGCTGGCCCTCCGCTCGAAGCTTGTGCATGATGTCGATCATGTTTCTTTCAGCTTCCTTGAATTCCTCTACGCCCTTCATGTTTCTGGTTGCGAAGACCATGTGGAACAGGAACCGATCTCGTCTCGGATCCATAACCGGTACAGCGCAAGAAAAGGGAAAGTGGCCAGCTGTTCTCACGGCATTGGCATAACTACTTACCAGCTCATCTTCGAGCTCCTCTCCATGGAGTTCACGTAAACGACGAACCTCAGCATGCCCAAGAAGTCGTTCGAAAGGCTTCGAAGGGTCACTCAGAAACCTGTTCACGAAAGAGCTCATGAAGGTGATCAGTACCTCACCAGGATCAAGAAGCAGGAGCGGACGGATCCGGTCAACAGTAATTAGCTCCCAGCCCCAAGGATCGATGAATATGAATGAAAACACTTTGGTTCGGGGGGTCGCTGTATCTCGAGTGAACTGCGCAATGTTATCTACAGAACTCGCGAAGTCCCAAGGCTCTGCTACCACCTCAATACCAGAAATAGTTGACGCATATCTACGAAGCCGACTATAGCTCGCAGGATCCTTCTCGACGAGGAGGGCCCGCACCCGCTTACAACGGCCACGTGATCTAACATCCTGCAAAACCTTTATTGCGCGATAAAAAGAGGTGTCTGATAAATCGGGACTCTGAGAATTCCATGGGCCAGCGAAACAGTCGATATAAACAATTTCCTCCACCCATGTACCGACAATCGGCGTGAAGGCCTTTAGGTATCGCTCCAGTATCTGATGCTTTGCCGCTGACTGCTCTCGTTCCTCGTAGGGATCTGTCATCCGATATTGCCGGGCTGCGACGTGAACTGCATGCGGTTTAGGAGGGACTTTCTAGTGGCCGTTGCGGGAACCGTGTTTCTAGTTATCTGTGGGAAGTCATCGTGTGTTCTACCATCAAGCATTCGTCCGGACTCCTTCTTTCGCACGCCTCCCCACTGCTTAAAAAAGAACGACACGCCGCATTTGTCGCACTGATCGCGGAGCGATCTAACCCATGCTTGATCCATAGGGCGCGCGCCGGGGCCGCTCTCTCCTCCAACTATAGCCCATGAAATACCGGAAAGATCAATGATTCCCAGGTCTTCGAGGAGAGGTTCGATAGATAAGAATCGAACTGCTACAGGACTGTCACGGAGATCGTCGATTCTCGGTATCCCGTATTTGCGATCCTCAACGCTCACTCCCCACCAGATGTGACTCAGTAAACCAAACCTACGGAGACGTCCACTTAGTAATGTGCGTAACCGGACTGCTCTCTTCGTGAGTACTTGGTATGTATGCCAGTTCGCGGCCTCCATGATTTGGCACACCTGCTCGACATAGTCGTCGGGAACGTGCTCATGGAACAGGTCGCTCATCGAATTTACAAATATCATTCGCGGCTCTATCCAACGGAGAGGATCAAGCAATCGTTCGGGGACGACTCTAAGATCAAAGCCCAGCTCGTAAGGGTGTCCAGGTACGCCGCGAAAACGCTCAGCGAATGTTTCAGCGTAGCAGTGTTTACAGCCGGGGCTGATCTTAGTGCAACCTCGGACCGGATTCCACGTTGAATCAGTCCATTCGATGTTTGACTGGGAGCTCACATGTATTCCTAAGTCATGTAAGGATATGTCGAGTTGGCATCAATTCCAAGTGACTTCCCCAATTCCCTTATCTCCCATCATTTGTAGGTCTGACGGGTGGCCCAGCCCATAATGAGGGCACTTTATCCGAGGTTCGTTTGCTCGGGTTGCAGACTTGTCCCGTCCCTGAAGGGACTCGGGATCAAATACATCGCCTACCCAGCGTTGAAACGCTGGGCTATTATCTTCCGTCTCGCGTTGCGAGACTCGGTTTATCGCGCGGGTGCGGAGTCGTCATCTTCCGTTTCGCGGGGCGAGACTCCGGCGTTGGCTCGTCGGCTCTAGTTGGCGGAGACCGCATTCTGCCACTGCGGACGAACCGCAGATCCCTCGGCTACGCTCGGGATGACAGGAATCAGTTGTCGGTTGTCAGTTGTCAGTTGTCAGTGTTCTCCCACCTGGCCAACAGAGGGCTAGAGTCGGGCGCCCGCGTGTGCCGTCCCTGAAGGGACTCGGGTTGTTACGGGACGCCTACCCAGCGTTGAAACGCTGGGCTATGATCTTCCGTCTCGCGTTGTGAGACTCGGTTCGTTTCGGCGGCGGTGCTTATGCCGCCTCCAGCGAAAATCCGCACCCTAGCCAAAGGAAGGCTAGGATGGGGCACCCGGCGGGGCGAGACTCGGTTTATCGCGGGTGCAGAGTCGTCAAATTCCGTCTCGCGTTGCGAGACTCGGTTCATCGCAGCTGGCCTTTTCCTTTTGTGATTGCTTTTCGGGCGGGTGTGATCGACGCTGACCTTCTTACTCCTCTACAACTCGCCGGTGAGGAACTGCGCGCGCGCCATCGCCGAAACTCCAGTCGGCATCGGTGTTGGTCACGATCGAGACCATGACATCGCTCGCCTCCATCCCGCAGGAGTCCTTCAATTCGCGGCATAGCTCGGCGTAAAACTTCTGCTTCGCCTCCTGGCTGCGAGGACGGCTGACGACGGTGACCACGATGACCTGGTTGGTGCGTGGGATGCCGAGGCCGGTGTCCTGCACGATGAAGTGTTCCGCTGCATGCTCTTCGTAAATCTGATAGCGATCGCGCTCGGGCACCTGGAACGCGGACAGCATGGCGCGATGAGCGGCGTCCAGAAGTCGCGTCACCTGCTCAGGCGTGCGCCCGGCGATTGCATCAATGCGGATGAGAGGCATTTTTTCCCCCGTTCGTTACCGGCTGTATGATCTTCCGTCGCCATTGGACAGCGATGAGGCTAAGGTACCACTTCGGCCAGTTGGTGCAACGGTCAACATCCAAGTACGGACTCACATCCAACAAAAAAGCTTTCTTATCTCGACAACGAAATCCGGATTGCCGAGGAGTTCAGGTTGCCATAACGAAGGATTTGCGCTCCTGAAAATGTGCGATGCGACGAACAAAACAGGACTCTCGCACGGCCTTACGATTGACATGGTCTCCCGTCCAACAAGGGAGGATCTCTCATCTCCAAAACGATTCAGGATGCGATTTCAGGCATGAGCAATAATTCCGAAACAAATGGCTCCATGTGGAGCAAGGTGCCGCAGGTCACGCTGGCCTTCTGGTGCGTCAAGATTCTGGCGACCACCGTGGGCGAGACTGGCGGCGACGCGCTCTCGATGACCTTGAACCTGGGCTATGCCGTCAGCAGCCTGATCCTGCTGGGTTTCTTCGTGGCGGCGTTGACGGCGCAGGTGGTCTCCAAACGCTATCATCCCGTGTTCTATTGGACGGTGGTTGTGGCCACCACCACTGTCGGCACCACCACGTCCGACTACCTCGACCGGACCCTCGGGCTGGGCTATGTCAAGTCCTCGACGATGCTGTTCTGCGGCGTGATCCTGGTATTGCTGATCTGGCGCTTTACCACAGGCCGGATCGCCTTCGACCGCGTCATCTCGCGGCGCGACGAGACCTTCTACTGGCTGGCGATTCTGGTGTCGAACACGCTGGGCACGGCGATCGGCGACATGACGGCTACGACGCTGGGGCTCGGCTTCGAGCGCGGGGCGCTGATCTTCGCTGGACTGATCGCCCTCGTGGCTGCGCTCCACTACTTCACCAAAATTCCCGATAGCGTCTTGTTCTGGTCGGCGTACATTCTGACGCGGCCGCTGGGAGCGACGCTGGGCGACACGCTGACCAAGTCGCATTCCGAAGGCGGGCTGGCGCTGGGACGCTTCACCTCGACCTTCACCATGATCGCGGCGATGGTGGTCGTCATCCTGCTGACCTCGCAACGCAGGCCTGCGCCAGAGGCCGCTGAGGACTACTGAGAGGCACGTCGCTTTACGCGTGGGCGGCGGTGGTAGTGGCGCTGGTCGCGCAGGCGCTCGAAGTCGACCGCGCCGCCGACAGATCGCTACGGCTGCGCCGCCGATAGCTAAAGATGCCATCGACGAGAAATGCTGCGCGAATGCCCCGTGGCATGGATGCGGTCGCTCGTAATATAGGGGGCCTTTGACTCGCCCTGCCTGTTCTGCGAACAGGCGAGGGCTCGCTCAGGATGACACGTCAAGAACAGGACAGTTACCGCTGTCACCGCTGGTGAAACCTCCCAAGGCAGCGAAATGCCGGTGAAAGAGATACCCCACAATGTGGGATACGGGCATCTGTCCAGGCGTTTCCTTTTACATCAAATCTCTCGCAGATTCCGACACCCTCACAGTTGCCGTCAGGCCAGTTATTCCACCGCCAGATCAAACTGAAAGCTCTCGCCTCCGACTGATACCGTGGCTCGTATGGCGCGGCCTTTCTTGCCATGGTCGCCTGCAGCCGTGCTTTCCGACAACTTGCCCAGCGGGTAGTAAACGATGCCGGCGACATTGCCTTGTGGCGGGATGGTGTTGGCCAGCAGGCCGCACTGCTGAACATAATCGGGCGATACCTGATGCTGAAGCTGGGCGAGCGGATCGGGACCACGGGTTTCTCGAGCTCGTAACTGGCAGGGCTGATCGCATTCGGGTGGACGGCGAGGTTCGTCTTCCGAATCCAGCGCGCCCGGAGTGTCGGTGTAGAGAAGGCTCTTGCCACCGGGCATGGCATTGCCGTTGGTGCGGGCGGCGATGGCGCGCATCATCTCCAGCATCTGCGGATTGACCATGTCGGCGGTAATGGGAGCTTGCGGATCGTTTCCCGCGAGCGAGCCAACGCTGTACCGCACCATGTTGTACGGCTTGCTGAGCTTCTTGGCCAGCTCGGCGGTGGAGATGGCCGCGACCGCGTGCCCACCAACCGAGTCTTGCACGGACACGTCTTCCGGTTTAAGCGTCACCGAATGCCGCCCGGCGTTATACACGCGAACTTTGATGGCGAGGTATTTCCGGTTCAGCACGGCGCGGGCTGCGGCGACTACGGTGTACTGCTTGCCCACGGCATATTGATAGACAATCCCGTCGACATAGAAAGTACCCGACTGGACGTTCTGCGGGATCGAAGTCTCATCCTGGGCAAAGACGGAGCCGGCAAACAACAACAGGAAAACCAGGTAGCGCATGGAACCTCCGCTGGCATGGGACGGGGGTAGCCAGAGATTCCATCGGCAAGAGCGGCAAAGGGCATGAGGCGCGATATCCGCTCCGAAGATTGCTCACTGCTGTAGCTCGGCAGTAAGTTTGATCTCGCCGCCGGTGACCTTGAGCTTTCGCTGCCACGGCTGGTATCCAGACTTCTTGACCACCACGATGTGCTCCCCAGGACTCAGTTCGATTGTGGACGGCGTATTCCCTACGAAACTACCGTCGACCTCGATATCCGCTCCGTCTGGACTAGAGGCTACGCTGATTCTCGGAGCCGAAGCATTCGCAACCCCCGTTTCCGCAGGTGGGGCGGTGCTCGTAGCGACGGGAGCCGAAGACTTTACCGCGGCAGTTTGTATTTGAGCACCATGCACCGCCCAGTCTTTTACTATCCCTTCACAGGCGTCCTGAACCGAGCCGCCCAGCGACAGTGTGGAGTGGCTTACAACGGCATCGCCCGAGGTTTTTTGAAAAACAGCGACCTTGTTCTTGTGACGTAACGCTCCCTTACCGCCTTCGTGGTCGAGCAGCACAATGTAATCTGCAACGTCCTGCTTGTTATTTACCATCACCTGGGGACAGCGTTCGCCAAACGTCTTGATGATCTCGGCGGTTTGCGGGCGCGCGCCTCCATGGGTCTGCGCACCCCAATTTCCGTTGCTTCCTCCGCCAGAGCCCGACATCTCCCACGATTCGCTGTCTGTGATGAAGACCCTTGGTTTTTCAGATGGGGATTGAGATGCGGAATAAACTTGACCAAGGAAATTGAGACAGGCAGCAAGACAAAACACAACCAGGCCAGATATTTTCACGGCATACTCCTTGGTATTTTTACCGAAGTCTATGCCTAAATCTGGGCGTCCGAAAGTGTTTTTCTTAGTCGACTGACGCCCTCGGCCTATTCGCTCCAGACGGCCAGCTCGTTGCCGTTGGGATCGGTGAAGTGGAAGCGGCGGCCGCCGGGGAATCCGAAGATCTCCTTCACGATCTTGCCGCCCGCGGTCTTGACCTCGCCATAGATTTCTTCCAGCGCTGCGGCATAGATCACGATGAGCGGGCCGCCGGTCTTGCCGCCGCTCGGCGCAGCGGGATGAGCGTCCTTAGTGAATCCGCCGGCCAGACGGCCGTCGACAAAGCTGGTGTAGTCGGGACCGTAGTCCTGAAACTTCCAGCCAAAGACCTGCTGGTAGAAACGCTTGATGGCTTCGATGTCGGTGGCAGGAAACTCGATGTAGTCGATCTGCAGGTCGTGCTCTTTGCCGGGCATGTCGGAATGTCCTCGCGCCTAGAGTACATCAGCGCGCGGCCGACCCAAAAGCAAAAGGCGCGGTAGCCCGCGCCTTGCTTAGCTTAAATCCCGTTCTGACGTTACTGGTTGTCGCTCGCGCCGCCGGGCTGCGTCTGGTTGTCGACGCCCAGCTCATGCGGCGAAGGGAAGCTTGCGGTCTCGGGATTCAGCAGTCCGGTGTGATCCGGCCCAAGTCCCAGCTTGATGAGTGCGCGAGAGTCAGGCGTGATCCTGGTCTGCCAGCCGTTCGCGGCCTGGTAGCGCAGCATCGCGTCCTTCGACGACTGGTCCCAGACACCGGTGGGATCGCCCGCGAGGTAGTGCTCGCGGATGAGCGCGTTCTGGATCGCGACCGTGCGATCCTGATCGATCGAGTGCTGACCGTGAGACCGAGTCGTTGCCGTTTTCACTGCACGCGTAGAGGAATGATGGCTGGCCGAACTATGATGCGTGCTGGAAAGCTGCGTGTGCTTGGTCTTCGATTTGGTGGTGCTGGTGCTCGCCGAGGCCCATGTGACCAGGGACAGCGACACCAAAAACACACCGGCGATTTGGAATGCACGTGTTTCGCTAGGCAACGACCACCTCTCTGTCACTACATAGGGGAGCTGCAAATGACTGCCCATTGTAATTAAACATTCACCAATTTGGGAACCACAAAAACCGCCCGGTTCCCAGTTTGAAAACATAGTTCCCGGAACGGGACAAAGCGGCGCCGGGCATCGCTTTTGTGGGATGCGCCTGATTCGCCCCGAGATTGCTAGGGAGTTAATACCCCGGCGGGCAGCCGGGCCTCGGTTCCAGCCCCCAGGTTAGCCCAAACGATGGGCGAACCTGGGGCACCGGGCACCGAAGTAGTGGGTTACGGTAGCGTGCCGCCCATGAACACCGTCGAGTTGTCGCGCGTGCCGCGGGGCCGCACCAGGAACACCACATCCTGGCCGCTCTTGGTCTGCGTCTCGATACGACGGAAGTCGTCCTCATTGTTCACCGGCTGCTTGTTGATCTCCAGGATGACGTCCCCGCGGCTGAGTCCGGCAGTATCGCCGAAGCCATCGGGCTTAACATCCTGAACAATCACGCCCTTGGTATTAGGCAGTTGATAACGCTGGGCCAGGTCCTGGGTAATGCCCTTGACCGTGACCCCGAACTTGCTCTCCTCGGGCTGGCCTTCCTCGCCCTGAGCTTCTTCGCCGCCCAGTCGCGCAGCGAACAGCTTGGCGCGATCGGCAATGGTCACCTCAACGTTCTGCTCCTTGCCGTTGCGGATGTATCCCAGCTTGGCCTGCGTGCCGGGCTTCAGCGACGAAATATCGGCGACGAGTTCATCGCCATTCTTCACCGGCTTGCCATTGACGGAGATGATGGTGTCGCCCGTTTTCAAGCCGGCCTTTTCAGCTGGGCCGTTGGGCGTAATGCTGGCGATGGTCACACCACTCTGCACGCCATAGACGCGCGCCACCGCCGGATTGGCCACGGCATTGAATTGCACGCCGATCGAACCGCGCGAAACCTTGTGGTCGGGCCCGATGAGCTGGTTGTAAACGTTAACGACGGTGTTGGACGGCATCGCAAATCCAACACCCTGATAGCCGCCGCCGCTGGTGTAGATGGCAGTGTTGATGCCGATGATCTCGCCGTTCATGTTGACCAGCGGGCCGCCCGAGTTGCCGGGATTGATCGCTGCGTCGGTCTGGATAAACGATTCGAACTGGCGATTGGGAACGATGTTGCGGCCGATCGCCGAGATAATGCCGGCGGTCACGGTTTCATTCAGGCCAAAGGGACTGCCGATCGCCAGCACCCAATCGCCAACCTGCATGCTGTCAGAGTTGCCGAGCTTGGCCGCGGGCAGCGGCTTCTTGGCGTCAATCTTGATCACCGCCAGATCGGTCTCGGCATCGGTGCCGATCACCGTCGCCGTGTAGGTCACCGTCTCCGGATCGCCCATCAGGTTGACGCGAATCTTGTCGGCCTTATCCACTACGTGGTTGTTGGTAAGGATGTAGCCTTTGGAGTCGACGATGACGCCCGAGCCCAGCGAGCGCTCGCGCATATCGGGCGAGCCGCCGAATTGGCCGCCGCCCTGCCCACCGCCCGCGCCCGGCTGTCCGCCGAAGAAGCGGTTAAAGAAATCCTGGAAGGGATTGTCCTCGTCACCACCGCCGCCGCCTTGACCGTCGTCGGGAGCTCCCGGCATCATGCGCTTGTGCGGATTCTTCAGAGTGGTCTCGGTATTAATGTTGACCACCGTCGGTTCCAGCTCGCGCGCGATGCTCGAAAACTGATTCGACATCTGGACGGGCGAGGGAACCTTCAGCGGCGTCGCGTCGGACGAGGTGTTCTGCTGATTGCCCTTAACGGCCCCAGAGACGACCGTGCCAATCAAAATGCCTAGCGAAAGCGTTGCCAGGATTACGACCGTCGAGGCAAAGCGATTGGCCTTGAATCTTTGCCTGAAACCTGCAGCTTGCGAATCCATTCACTGTCCTCCGGCTAACGAGTCCAAATAGAAATTATACAGTTGCCGCTTCTTGCCTGTGATTTGTGAGGGGAATCACGATGGTTCTTAAGCGTTAGACGACCGTGTTCTGCAGTTGGTCACCAACCTGCAGTAGGTAGGATGCGAACCGCGCGCGCAGGGCTTCAATGCCGGATCGGCGATTATGGGCGCGCTTCGATGTAGGCCTAATGTGCTCTCACGAGTTGGAGAAAGCCGGCAGAATCGACGGACAGGAACGTGAACGTGTTGTTCTGGTAACAGACTACGCCGATTCCCGTTTCATGGTAGTCGGGTATGTATTGAAGCGTTCTTCGCACATCACCGTCTCGCGCGTCTACCAACATGATCGACCTAAGCTCGTGGCGCTTCGAGCTCGACGGATAGTAATAGAAGGCGGCGATGACGCCGGCGCTTCCCTTCGCCTCGAGTAGCTTGGCCTCGTCGTCCGGTGGATGGAGATCAATTTTTCGCGCTGTACCAGCAGGCGAGATAACGTACACAGGCCCCTGCGGAGCGGCTCTTGTTAAGTAGACGTTCCCGTCGTCACCAGACTCCGCCGTGCTCAGCTCGATCTCCCTTGGCACGCCCGTCGGGTCATTAGCGTTCGGGCCTTGTTGCCCCTTCGAGACCGGATGCGTTTCCCCTGGAAGAATGACCACCTTCAAGAACTGCCCGTCGGCTCCGAATAAGGCGGTCACCGGCTTAGAGGACGGTCTATCGAAGCCCGCCAGCAGGAAGTTGCTATTGGGGAAGACCGCCAGCGTTTTTCCATCGAAATTGGGATCAAAGGTCTCGTCCAGCGGGATCAGCGAAACAAAAACTCCGTCGCCGTCGAATCTGGCCACCGCCTCGTCATGCGTCCAATTAGCGAATACCCTATACATCAAAAGGTAAACGCCTCCATCATCAGCGGGCGCAAAGTCCGTAACCCCGGCCCGCACGACCTTGGAATTCAAGAGATCGGGGATCTGTCTTGTGCTGGCCCACCAAGTTTTCCGTCCGTCGGCCGAGATGCTGCTCACACTGTTATCCGCGGGGTCGAACCGAATCTGAATCTGGCCGACGGAGCCACACTTGACTGGGTTCACAAGGCCGAGCGCGTGCTGAACAGCCACGGGAATTGGCTTTTCAAACGTTAGGGGAGCGGTCGTCTGCGCCTCTCCGCTCGAAGTGACAAGCAGCAGGGTGACCAAAAGCAACCTCAGGTTGGCGCGCACCTTATATCCTCGACCCTTATCTCGGACTCTTATCTCGTGATCGCCGACGCCGTCTGCCCCTTCCCAGGAGCGCCCCCTGAGCAACCAGCGACAGCTCCAAAATCGAGCGCGTCGCGAGGTATAAGAGCGTCGCGGCGCGAGGCCGCGCCGGCCGGCCCGGTAACCAGGCACGCGTATGGCACGCCCGAGTATGAGGCGTACTCTCGGCCACAGCAGGACACCTGGATCCATTCGAACCCAATGCAGTTACCGGTTCCGGATGGCGAGTAAATGTCAATATAATCGTTACAGCCACCGCTGCCTGAGCAGGCCACAATCGTTTTCGACTGTTCGGGGCAATGACAGGAACCACTTTGGCAGAGGCACGTCTGAGCGGTTAGCATCACCAGGATGGACGGCAAAATCACGAAGGCGACGCGTTTCACGGGCACCTCCTTGAAACGAGTCTGCGCTCCGCTAAAATAGCAGTCAAGAGAGAAAAGTTACATTCCCTTTTTGAAAGCGGTGTTTCCTCCCACTACGGTACGCAACACCTGCGTCTTCAAAATCGCCGGCGGCGCGACCTTCGTCAGATCGCGATCCAGAACCACAAAATCCGCCAACATCCCCGGCGCCAACATTCCTTTTTCTTTCTCCGCAAACTGCGCATACGCTGCGCCGGTTGTATACGCGGCCAGCGCCTGCTCGATGGTAACCTTCTGCTCCGGGAAAAATTCTTTCGTTCCGGCTTCGTTCTTGCGCGTCACCGCCGCATAAACTCCGCGGAACGGATTCATCGGCTCGACGGGGAAGTCGGTCCCAAACGCCAGCCGCACACCGTTGTCGAGGAACTGCTTCCAGGGATACGACGTCCTGGCGCGCTCCGGCCCGATACGCTCGATCACCCAATTCATGTCGGTCAGAAGATGACATGGCTGCACCGACGCTATAACACCGAGCTGTCGAAACTGCGCGAACTGATTGGGCGCGATCACCTGATCGTGTTCGATGCGAAAGCGAAAGTCGCGCATGCGATCATTCTGGCGGGCGTCGCGCTCGACCTCGGCGAAGGCGTCAAGCGCCATCTGCGCCGCGCGATCGCCAATGGCATGGAATCCCAGCTGAAATCCCGCGGCCGAACGCTCCACCGACATGCGGTTCAGCGTGGGCTGGTCGTACTGCGGAATGCCGGAGTTATGGGGATCGTCGGAGTACGGCGCCAGCAGCGCCGCCGTGTGCGAGCCGAGCGAGCCGTCCATAAAGCCCTTCAGCATCGCGGTGTGCAGCAGAGGATCTTCGGCGGGATGCTCAGCACGATGCTTCTCGATCAGGTCGAGCGGCTGCATGAAGGCGATCCACTCGCTGATGCGCAGCGTCAGCTTGCCTTCGCGCTCCAGGTCCTGATAGATCAGGAAATCCTCCCAGTCGGAATAATCCTGCGCCGACGTGAGCCCCGAACGCGCGGCATCGGCCAGCGCGAGTTCGATTCCTTTCCGGCGCAACGCCAGCGACGGTCGCGGAGCCTTCGCCAGCATCGCCATGCGCGCCGTCTCGCGCACAATGCCAGTGGCCGTGCCGCTCGCATCGCGATCGATCTCGCCACCCGGCAGGATCGGGAATCTTCGCCAGCATTCCCGCCGCCTTCAGCGCGGCAGTGTTGGCGACTGCGATATGTGTGTCCACACGCGAGAGCACTGCGGGGCGATCACCGGTGACCGCGTCGATGTCCTGGCGCGTGGGCAGCTTCTCGCCCGGCCAAAGCGTTTCGTCCCAGCCGCCGCCGACGATCCAGTCTTCCGGCGCCGTTGTCTTGGCATGCTCGGCGATGCGCTGCTGCATCTCGGCCAGCGACTTCACGCCGATGAGGTTGACCTCCAGCGCCTGCCGTCCGCCATAAGCGAGATGGAGATGCGCGTCGTTGAAGCCCGGCATAACGAAGTGCCCACCCAGATCGACCACCTGCGTGTGATCGCGCTTCAGCTTGCGGATGTCGTCGTTGGATCCGATAGCCACGATGCGGCCATCGCGCACTGCCATCGCCTGCGCGCGAGCCGGAGTCGATTCGGTATAAATGTCGCCGTTAAGGAAGATGATGTCGGGAACGGCGTTGGTTGCCGGGCTATTGCTGGATGAGCTTGCACTGGTTGTCATGAGGGAGACGATCAGAAGCAGGAACCACTTCATTCGTCGGCAACTCCGCTCAGCGCCAGCGTGAGTAGCAGGATACGTTTCAGCCCGAGGTCGCGGCCGATGGGGTCATACCATTCGTGGATAGTATGCGCGCCGCCGCCGCTGCCGCCTGCGCCGATGGCGATCGCCTCGCGTCCCAGCGAGAGGGGAATGTTAGCGTCGGTCGAGGCGCGCTGAATGCGAGCGGTGTTGCCGAGTTGCGCATCGACGGCGCGAATCGTCTTGAGCAACTGCGACTCGGTTGGCAGATCGGCCGCCGGACGATTGCCGATCACCCGCACCTCGGCCGTCAGCAACTCCTGCTTTTTGCGGCCCGTGATCTCCGGGATGACATGATCGACGGCCTCGTGCAGCGCGCGCTCCAGTCGATCCAGTTCGTCGACGGACGCCGAGCGCGTATCGACCCGCATGGTCGCCGACTCGGGAATCGAGTTCACCGACGTTCCGCCGTTGATGATGCCGATGTTGTAGGTCGTCTTGGGTGAGACCGGAACCGGCGTGCGCGTGAAGCGGTCGATGATTCGCGCCAGCGCAACGATAGGATTGGCGACGCCGAAGTCACTCCAGGAATGCCCGCCCTGCCCGCGCACGATGATCTCGTAGCGCCGGCTGCCGAGGCCTTCGGCAATGATTGTGTCGCTGCCTGCGCCGTCCAGCACGACCAGCGAAGCGATCGTCGCCGACCAGCGCGGGTCTTTGTAGATGTGCCGGATCCCGCGCAGATCGCCTTCGCCTTCCTCACCGACATCGCCAATGAAGAGGATCGGCGCGGTATTGGCCAGGCCCACGGCTTGTATTGCGCTCGACAAGGCTATCAGCGCGACGATCCCCGACGAGTTATCGGAGATGCCGGGACCATAGAGCTTGCCGCCGTCGCGCCGCACGTGTGTGGGCGTGCCCGCGGGGAATACTGTATCGATGTGCGCGCTGAGCGCAATAAACGGCGCCTTGGAATCGACGCCCGGACGAATGCCAAGCACGTTACCCAGCTCGTCGCGATGCACATCGGACAGGCCGATCGTGGTGAATCGCTGCGCCAGCCACTCGCTGCGCGCGCCTTCACCCCACGGCGGAGACGGAATGGAAGTCACTTCCAGCTGCAGCTCTTCCAGCTCACGAGCGTGTGCGCGGAACCAGGCAAAGGCGTCGTGTACGCGACGCAGCTCCGCAATACGCGCGACCTGCTGCTGCGCCGAGCGTAATCCGCGCGACTCGCTGGCGGATGTTGCCTCTGCGGAAGTCATGCGAACTGGAGGGAGCGGGGCCATGGACGATGTTCCATGGTAATACGGCAGGGGAGTGGAGAGAAGAGGAACGACGCTTGTAGCGCCGCCATCTTGGCGGCTGGATCGCAGGCCTCTGGCCTGCCGGAGGGGTTGGCAGGCGGGGACGCCTGCCCGACAGCCGGTCTGGAGACCGGCGCTACGAATTCCGAGCGGACTTTCGTCCCCGACAATGGCCCAGTTACGACGCCATCTCCGCCTTTACCCCATTCGCGGCCGTCACCGTTTCCATGATCTCCTCGTCGGTGAGCATGCGATCCGACTCCTTCGCCCGCTGGAAGATGCGGTCGACTAATTCATCGCTCGCGGGAATGTGGTGCTTTTCCAGCCAATATTGCACATTCGACTTGCCGCTCATGGGGCCGACCTCGATGATCTGCTCCATCCCAAAGAAATGCGACGGCACGCCTGAATAGATGCTGTTGGCCAGCATGTCATCCTTCTTGCGATAGGCCTTGATGACGGCTGCAGCATGAACGCCGGTGCCGGTGCGGAAGGCGTCCTCGCCGACCACGGGGTAGTTCTTCGGAATCGGCACGCCAGTCGCTTTGGAGACGGCTTCGCAATATTTCTTCAGCTGAGTCAGGTCCTGGCTCTTCCACGGCTCGATGTTCATGAGCTTCAGGTTGACCAGCATCTGGTCCATCTGGGTGTTGCCGACGCGCTCGCCGATGCCGATGGCCGTAGCGTGAACCACCTCGGCGCCAGCGACCAGCGCCGCCAGCGAGTTCGCAACCGCCAGCCCTCGATCGCAGTGGCCGTGCCACTCCACGCGAATCTTTTCGCCCGACGGCCTTACAACTTCGTCAATCACGAAGTGCATGAGCGCGACTACCCCCATCGGCGTCGCATGGCCGGTGGTGTCGCAGATCACGATGGCTTTGGCGCCGCAGTTGATCGCGGTGCTGTACAGGCGCTTAATGGTTTCGCGGTCGCAGCGCGTCGTGTCCTCGGTCACGTACATCACGTCAAGCCCGAGTCCGACCGCGTACTTCACCGCATTCTCCGTAGTGCGAAGCAGAAAGTCGTCGGTCCAGTCCTCGGTATAGCGCCGAATGGGGCTGGAGCCGATGAAGGTCGCAACTTCGACGGGCACGCCGGTAGCTTCCACGATCTCGGCGACCGGGCGAATGTCGTTCTGATGGGTGCGGGCGGCGCAGTTCGGCTTGATCTTCAGCTTGGCGCGCCCGATCTCGCGGGCCAGGGCTTCGCAATGTGTTTGCGCCCGCGGACCGGCGCCGGGCAAGCCGATGTCGAGCATATTGATGCCCATGGCTTCCATCAGGTGGAGGATCTCGATCTTCTCCTCGATGGAAGGATCGCGGACCGAGGGCGACTGCAAGCCGTCGCGCAGCGATTCGTCGTTCAACAGAACGCGGCCAACCGGAATCATCGACTGGGCATAGATAGTGTTCCAGTCGTAAATCAGCTCAGAAAGATTGGCGTTCACTTACCTTTTCACCCCACATTTTCCGACATCCCACCCATTCGTTAGATTATCTACCCAACTGGCCGTCGCCAGCTACTTCGTTTTCCTCTAACCTTGCGCAAAGCTGCCATCCCTGGCAACTCGCCACTGACCCCCCGCAACTGGCTATAATGTTGTGCCGGGCGAGTTGGATCGTGCCCGCTTTTGAATCCGCGAAATAATCCCTAGCATCAACGCCAACTGGAGGACGATACAGAATGGCACATGAAGTTCCGCCGCTGCCTTACGACTACGCTGCCCTCGAGCCTTACATCGATACGCAGACCATGCACCTGCATCACGACAAACATCATCAGGCTTACGTCACCAATCTGAATGCCGCTCTGGAGAAAGCTCCCGACTTGCAGAAGATGAGCGCCGAAGAACTGATCAAGGGTCTGGAGAATGTGCCGGAAGCGATTCGCGGTGCGGTCCGCAACAATGGCGGCGGCCACGTCAATCACAGCATGTTCTGGAAGATCATGGCGCCCAATGCGGGCGGCGACCCGACCGGCGCCATCGCCGACGCCATCAAGAACACCTTCGGCGACTTCAACGCCTTCAAGGAGAAGTTCAACGACGCCGGCCTGAAGCAGTTCGGCAGCGGCTGGTCCTGGCTGGTGCGCGACAACGCCGGCAAGCTGCTGGTGATGAGCACCCCCAATCAGGACAATCCCATGAGCCAGGGCTTCTATCCCATCATGGGCAACGACGTCTGGGAACACGCGTACTATCTCAAGTACCAGAACCGCCGCGGCGACTACCTCAAAGAGTGGTGGAACGTGGTCAACTGGGCGGAAGTCAACAAACGCTTCCAGGAGAGCCAGAAGAAGTAAGCCATCAAGAGTTATCGATTGCGAAAAAGGGTGCCCAAGTGCACCCTTTTTTCGCGTCCCAGCAATGGTGTCGTCGCTCAACTCACGGCCGGCAGGTTGCGCAGCTGTGAACCAAGTTCATGCGGAAAACCGTGCCACAGCCACTGCCACAGTTATCGCTAGTCCCGCCAACGCAGGTTGTCCCGTAAAGTTTCCCGTCGGTAGCTTGCAACAAGCCCCCATAGGGCAGCTCGCCGTCCGTGGTGTCGAAACTGTGCAGCGTCGTCAGCATGCCGCTCGAGTTGATTTTGAAGACGGTGCCATTGCCATAGTGCCCGCCATAGACGGTTGCCCCGTAGAAGTTCCCGTCGCTGGCTTGCACCAGCCCGGCGTAAGGAAGGTAGCCATCCGCCTGATCGAAGCCGTGCAGCGTGGTCAGCCTGCCTGCCGACGTGATCTTGAAGACCGTGCCGTCTCCATAGGTGCCGCCGGTCCACGTTGTCCCGTAGAAGTTCCCGTCGGTGGCTTGCACCAGCCCAGCCCTGGGCTCGTTGCCATCCGTACATTTCGGTTGAGAGCAAAAGCTGTATAGCGTGGTCAGCGTGCCGCTCGGGGTGATCCTGAAAACCGTACCGGAGTTGTTCGCCCCGCCTAACACAGTTGTCCCGTAGAAGTTCCCGTCCGTGGTTTGCACCAGCCCGGCTTGAGGGTTCGCGCCGTCAACGCAGTGGGGCTGCGGGCAAAAGCTGTACAGCGTGGTCAGTGAGCCATTTGCGGTGATTTCGAAGACCGTGCCACAGCCTTCAGAGCCGCAGTTGTCGTTGGCTCCGCCTCCGTACGTTGTCCCGTAGAAGTTTCCGTTGCTGACCTGCAGCAGCCCGGCGGAAGGGTTGGAGCCGTCCGCGCCGTCGAAGCTGTGCATCGTGGTTAGCGTGCCTGCCGGCGTGATGTTGAAGACCGTGCCAAGTCCATAGGTGCCGCCGTCCCACGTTGTCCCGTAGAAGTTCCCGTCGGTGGCTTGCACCAGCCCGCCGAAGGGGCTGTCGCCGTCCGTGCAGTTCGATTGGGAGCAAAAACTGTAGAGTCCGGTTAGCGTACCCGCTGGGGTCATCTTGAAGACCATGCCACTGTTGTTGCCGTAGGCTCCGCCTGCCTCGGTAATCCCGTAGAAGTTTCCGTCGGTGGCTTGCACCGGCGCGGCGTACGGGCACCAGCCGTTACTCTCATCAAAACTCGCTAGCGTCGTGAAGAATGTGCTCTGTGCAGGCGAGGCCGTCAGCGCTGCAATACAAAACAGAGGAACCAGAATAACCGTGATCGATGGTCTGACTTTGAGCACAGCCTTGATGACCCGCCCGCCTCGTGCCGGCATCGAAGTAAGAGATTTGCAGGATCGTAGTCTTGTCATGAAAATCCACCTCGCTGGAATCGGCTTGCGAAAGATCGAAGGATGCGAAGAGTTGGAGTCGCACGAGGCTCGACCACCGGGGACGGGGACCCGTCGGCAGCTCGATCATTCCTGCCGCAGCTTTATCCACTCATCTAGGGCGCAATTGGGAATCGCAGAAGAATTAGCCTGGGCTCTAACTCTTGATCTTTATCCCCTGCTCCGGCAAGCTGCAACGAAAAAGGAAGACCGCCTGTCCCGATTTCATCTTCGATTCCCATCATGGGAATTCGCCGCCTTCGCCCTCGCGTCCACCCCTGATCATCTTTTTACATCTTGGTGACGAATCTGTGACAACCAATACCTCGGCTCGGGGTAAGGTTTTTGCACTCCACCGCGCCTATGCCGGTAGGGTGTTCGATACTCCTGTTCACGCTGTCGTTCCGGATCGAAGGGAGATCGCGATGCTAACGAACATTCGTCCCTGCGCCACTGCTATCGGTTGGGATATCGCTGCTACTTTAAGCTTGGCGATCTTTGCCGCCGCTTCCCTCCACGCTCAAACCTTCAGCGTGGTCTACGCCTACACCGGGCACAACAGTTCCGCCCACGCGATCGGTGGCCTCATCATGGACCACCACGGCAACCTTTATGGAACCACCGCCTGGGGCGGTCCAGACGCTCCCGGCACGGTATACCAGCTCAATCGCACGGGCTCCGGCTTCGTGTACAACGAGCTGTTCTACGTCGGCGAAGGTGCAGACGGTGACTTCCCCTGGGACGCTCCCACCTTCGGTCCTAACGGCAGCCTCTACGCCACCATGAACGGCGGGGGCACCAGCGGTGAGGGCACGATTGTGAACCTGCAGCCGCCCGCGGAGTTCTGCCGCAGCGTATCGTGCCCGTGGAACGCCACCGACCTGTACAACTTCAAGCGCGCAAGCGACGGCGGCAATCCGCAATCGGGAGTCGTCTTCGACAGTCACGGAAATATGTACGGCGCGGTGGTGAACGGCGGCTCCGGCTACGGCGTTGTTTATGAGATGACGCCTTCGGGCGATGGCTGGGCCTACAAGGTTATCTACACCTTCACCGGCGGAGCAGATGGCGCGAATCCCGACTCGCCACTGATTTTCGATTCCGCCGGCAACCTCTACGGCGCAGCGATGTCCGGTGGATCGCCACGGCTGCGGCGGTTTTGGCTGCGGCACAATCTTCAAGCTGTCGCCTTCCGGTTCGGGCTGGACCGAGACCACGATTTACAGCTTCAAGGATGGCAGCGACGGCTCCGCACCCTCCGGCACATTGGTTACCGATAGCGCGGGCAACATCTACGGCGCCACGGCCGGCAGCGATGCCAACCTCGGTGGGACGGTCTTTGAACTCACTCCTTCAGGTGGCAACTGGACGTTCACCCTGATTTACGATCTGCCGGGATCAGGAGCAGGACCCTTCGGAGGCGTGGCTCGCGACAGCGCAGGCAATCTCTACGGTGCGACCTGGGGCGACGGCGCCTATGGCCAGGGTAACGTCTTCAAACTGACGCCGACCGGCAACGGCTGGACCTTCACCAGCCTCCACGACTTCACCAACGGCAGCGATGGCTCGAACGCTATGGGCACACCGATCATCGACAGCAATGGTGTTCTCTACGGCACTACTTATGACGGCGGCGCTCCCGTCTGCGGCGGATGCGGCGTGGTGTACGAGATCACGCCGTAAATACCATTCTTGTCACCCGCGGGTAGTGCTGGCCTTTAGAGAGACTCTGATATTAAGTGCGGTTCGAAGGGGACGGCCTTCAGGCCGTCCGTAAGCTCAGCAAATTCATTGCGGCTTTAGCCGCTGAGGGCCTCTGATAGAACTTAGTCAGCGTGCTGGCCTTCAAGCCAGCGTCCAAGCCATTTCCTTGCTCCGAGTCGGCTTTATAGCTGACGACAAATCTACCGAATTCCCACCTGTCCTCGTACGCTGTCGATCAGCTTCTGCGAATCGTAGCCGACTCCGTCCTTGAAGACCGTCTCCACATTCTCGATGTCGTCAATCTTTTTCGACGGATCGCCCTTGATCAGCACCAGGTCCGCCTGCTTGCCCACGGCAATCGAGCCGATATGATCCTGCTGTCCGAGATAGGTCGCGCCGTTCATGGTGTAGATCTGAATCGCCTCCACCGGCGTGAATCCCGCTTCCACCAGCAGCTCGACCTCGCGCTGATCGCCGAATCCCGGCAGCACACCTCCGTTGCCGGTGGGATCGGGCCCGCCCAGCAACAACCCTCCCGCCTTCGCGAACGCTAACTCGAACTCCTGTTCCTTCTTGAACAGGCTTGTCATCGGCGTATCCAGCGGCACCCGTGCCCGCGCGACCAGATAGCTTTGCTCCGACTCTGCTGCCATCGCATCGAGCACTCGCGTCTGCAACTTAGGCCGGCCCGGCAGCGACGCCTCAAACACCGGCAGCGTCGAGGTGACAGCAACATGATGTGCGATCAACTCGTGAATCAACGCCTGCACCTGCGCGCCGCTCACTTCCAACGTCATCCAGCTCTTGCCGCCGCGCGCGCACTCATCCACTTTCTTGTCGCCAACGAATTCCGTATCGGTGAACACCGGTCCATGCTCGAAGTCATCGATGCCCAGCGCGATCGCCTCATGCCACGTCACCGAGCAAAGATGTCCCGTCAGCTTGAAATGCCGCGCGTGTGCCTCCTGGATCGCCGCGCCCAACTCATCGCGCGTGATGTTCATGTAGGCCTTGTACGAGGTCATGCCCTCGTCGGCCCAATAATTCACCATGCGCTTGGCATCGTCCACGCCGGTCAGCTCATGCATCTGCGCGAAGAACGTCGGCTTGCCCTCCAGATACGGAGCGGTGAGGTCCATCTTCGGCCCCGGCATGAGCCCGGCATCGATCCTCTCCTTGACCTTGATATCGGTGTACGGCTCCAGACTTCCGGTAGTGCGCATCGTGGTGACGCCAGCGGCCAGATACAACCGCGGCGCGCTGAACGGCAGCTCGACAATCGCCAGACCCGGCTCCTCAATCTCGCCCTTAGTGAGCTGCACCGAAAAGGAATTGGTGTAGTAGAGATGATTGTGCATCCCCACCAGGCCGGGAATCACCGTGTATCCCGTGCGGTCGAGTTGCTGCGCGTTGGCGGGAATCATCACCGACCCGGACGACCCTACGGCCTGAATCTTGCCGTCGGAGATGACGACCGTCTGATTCTCTTTCGCCGCCGCGCCCGTGCCATCGATCACGCGCACATGGTTCAACACAATGACCGGCGCGTGCACGCTGATAAAAGGAGTTGTATTGTTCGGAGGCTGAGTCTGCGCAACGGCTGCGCCGGTCAGCAACAGTACAGCAATCAACCATCGACTCATTCGCAAGCCCTCGTGCGATACGCTCACGCGCAACCGCGGTGCGCATCGCCTTTCGGTTTTCTAGTAGCTGGCACTATATCAAAGGGTAGGGCATGCTCCGGCTGAGTTACGTGCGTGATGGGACATTACGACAGTTCCCGCGAACTCCCTCTGCCGACGAGTTTCAACTACAGTGTGATTTCCCAAACTCCATTCAGTTTCTCTGGCTATTGCGCCAAGTCATTCGAAACAAGAGACCATCGGCTCGGAGTTCTGGCACTTCTGTAGCTGCCTACTAGCACAAATGGCAGTTCCCCCCACCCCAGTAACCGGCGTCCACTAACAAGGCAGTGTGCGCCTTTCCTGCGACGAGTATGCAGGACAGGAACAGAACAGGAGAAGTATGGATCTTGGAGCAGGAATACGAAAATTCGCGGTGGGTACGCTTGCCATCTCCAGCGTCATGCTGGCTGGTGGAACGCTCCCAAGCGCAGCTCAAAACACGAAACCCAACATTGTCATGCTGATGACGGATGACACTGGATGGAATGACTTCGGTGCCTACTCCAACGGTGGCGCAACTCTTGGCCACCCGACACCGAACATCGACAAGATGGCCAAAGAGGGTGCGGTCTTCACCAGTTGGTACGGCCAGGCAAGCTGCACCGCAGGCCGTGCCTCATTCATTACGGGACGCATTCCGATCCGCTCGGCACTGTCCATCGTGGTTGCCCCGGGCGACGAGAACTACCTCAAGCCCGAGACCCCAACCATTGCCGAGTTCTTCAAGAATAATGGTTACACCACATACTTTTCCGGTAAGTGGCACCTGGGCGACAAGCCCGTCGCTTACCCGACCAATCATGGTTTCGATGAGATGAAAGAATTCGCCGCCTATTACGCCGGCGTGTATTCCTACCCTGACACTTCCAAGTGGTTTCATCCCTGGTTTCCCTCGTACAACCCGGAATTCCAAAAGGCGTGGGACTCGGTTGTGAACTTGAGCGAATGGGAAGGAGTGGCCGGCCAGCCTGCCAAGCAGGTTGCCACCATCACGTACGACTACATGGCGACCATGGACGAACGACAGGCCGACTATGCCGTCGACTACATTAAGACCCATGCCACGAGCGGCAAGCCGTTCTTCATGGATGTGAACTGGATCAAGATGCACAACCCGACGAATGCCGCCCCGGACTTCCGCGGCAAGTCGCACCTCGGCGATTACTCCGATTCCCTCATGGAGATGGACGCCGATATCGGTAAAGTGCTGGATGCCATTCACCAGTACGCTCCCAACACCATCGTGATTCTGACCGCCGACAACGGCGCATGGCTCGATGCTTATCCCGATGCCGGAACCACCCCATTCCGCGGCGAGAAAGGCTCAGCTTTCGAAGGTGGCTGGCGAGTACCGGCCATCATGACGTGGCCCGGCCACATTCCGGCGGGCTCAACCTACGGCGAAATGATGTCGCACATCGACTGCTGGTCAACTCTGGCAGCGATGGCGGGCATCACTCCTCCGCCTACCGGCGAAATGAAGGATAACAACGGCAAGCCGATCTACTTCGACAGTATCGACAACAGTTCGTACATTCTCGGCAAGGCTCCGCACTCGGCGCGCAAGTCGTGGGTCTACATCAATGGCGAATATCTCAATGCCATCCGCGTCGATATGGCTGGCGACACGAACCAACCGTGGCTGAACATCGCCTGGAAGTTCGTGTGGACCGCGAAGGATTCCTGGCTGGGTCCGACGCAGGGTCTAGGCTCTATCCCGGCCGTGTACAACCTCACCATGGATCCCTTTGAGCGCTACGACATGGTGTTCAACGGAGCCGAGGGCGAGATGAACGGTCTGAGAACTTCGCCTGGAAGGTACGCCGGCGAGGATAACGGCTGGTCAGCGGGGCTCTACAGCGTGGTGCTTGCTGACTTTGACAAGACGATCATCAAATATCCGAGCATTCAGCGGTCTCCGGGGGGAGCCTCGAACGATCTGATACCGGATTTGCAACATCCTAAGAACCCGGTACCAGCTCTCGATCCAAACAACCTACCGAAAGCAATGCCTGCGGCCGACTAAGTCGCAGCCAAAACAAGGGGCGTGCAGATGATGCACGCCCCAATCTGGTCACTCGCTCCTGCGCGACGTTCCGAGGCAGAACCAACTCCCGCGCTCAAGCCTTAGGTTGCGCCGCCGGAGGCGGGTTCCACGGCGGCGGAGGTGGACATGGCGGGGGTGGTGGACATGGGGGCGGCCATCGCTAATGGTGCGGCAAGTTCAGCAACCGCTCACTTGCTGCGAAACCCGGACATCTTCAGTTGCTAAGAGCAACTTCCGCCCGATCGCTTAGTTCGCAGCTTGCCGATTCTTGTTGACGATGCCCGCGAGGATCAGCAGGAAGGCAAAACAGCGCACCAGATAGATAGCAGGCCTGCCTTCGTTGGGATGAGGCAGGGTGAGAAACGTGGTGCGATTCAGGCCTTCCAGGATGAAGGCCAAGGCGAATGCCAGAAAGAGAGAGTCGCGCGTGTTCCGCCAGAACTTCAGGAAGAAGACACCGCTGGCCAGCGAAGCGGTGGCGATCACGCCAATCAGAAAGCTTTCGACGATCATTTGTCGCCCTCCCAGATGAGGCCATAGAGCAGAATCAGCATGGCGGTGGCGGCCGTTGCCAGGCGCCATAGGTAAAGATCGATTTGAGGAAAGATGATAAGGTCGAGAAAAACCAGAAGGTTCGAGAGCGCGAGGAAGTAGAAGCAGACAGCGCTCCATAGCAGCAGGCGTTTACGAACGTTGGAATAGGCTCGAGTGAGAAGGACTCCGCAGAGCAGCGTAACCAGCGTACCCAGAATGTAAACCGCCGCAGCCATATCAGGATCTGTCCTTCTTCAGACGGAATGCGCGGGCGAATTCACGCAGCGACGCCGCAGGCTTGGAATGAATCAGGGTCGAGATGCGGACGACGTGCTGACGATACACCGCGTCGACCTGCTCCAGTACTGTATCCCGGTCGCTGGAACGGTATTGAAAGCAATCCTCGCCCGTGGCCACGGCGAAACCGCGGCGTTCCAGGTCAGACAGTACCAGCTTGGTTTCATCCATAGAAATATAGATCGCCTTAGCCATCGTTGGCAGCGTCCACGGCCGGGGTCGGTTGTTCCACAGCAGTAATAACGCTTCCAGATGGGGGACCGTGTCGATCTCCTCCAGGATGAACTTCTCTACTGCCCTGAAACCTTCCTCATGCATCAATGCCGACCAGTGGACTATCGTCTTGCACTTGTTGGGAACTGTGGCGTACACCGGACAGGGTGAAAAGCATGTCGCAATCATGCCGGCGTCAAAAGCAGAGTTGATGTCTCGGCGGCCTCCTCAGCGCATCGGTCAGGAGCCTTGTTACGGGTGAATGGGGACATCCTCAGCTTCGCAACCCTGTCCTTAGATTCTGAGTCTGGCCGTGGCGTTGCCTGACCTTATGCCGGCCCAGATTCGCAGTATCGGAGGCGAAGGCGCCATGTGTTCACCGATGAAAAGCCCACAGGGCAGCTCGTGGGCTTGAAAAGCCTTAGCTCGGTTGCTTCAAGAAAGACCTAGCCAAGTTGCTTCAGGATGATTGGCGTAATCAGACGTAGCGTAAGCGATCCCGAAATGGCGCCCCGATCCTGCTCAGTTATTTCTTGCGCGATGCTCTGAGGCAGAGCCAACTCCCGCGCTCAAGCTTTAGGTTGCGCGGCCGACTCGCCTCCGCCAAATCCGCAACGCCCGCGCATGCCCTGGCGGAACTTCTCGCGCTCCTCAGGAGTCATGTGCTCCATGCGTTCCGCCCAGCGGCGGCGAAAATGGCGAGGGCCGAACCCGTGTCCACCGAAGCTGCCAAAGAGCAGCCGGCACAGCACCAGCAGACCCACCCCTTGCCAGAAGGTGATCATTCGCCAGCCAAACATTGATGGCGCAAGCCAGTTCCACAGCTGCTGCACACCCAGGCCGACCGCGCCAATAACGACCACCATAATGAAGATTCCCAGTATCACTTTCAGCACTCGAGTTATCCATTTCGCGACCATGTGCATGTCCTCATCTTTCCCTGAACTCGTCGTAGATCTTCTGCAGCCGCTCGCGCAGATGCAGTACCGCATACCGTTTTCGCGAGAGCAGCGTATTCACACTCACACCGCTTTCCGCCGCGATCTCTTTGAAGCTGAACCCTTCCAACTCGTGCGCCACAAATACTTCCCGCTGCTCGTCGGGCAGCTCGTCCAGCGCTGCTTCCAATTCGCCCAGCAGCACCTTGCGCGCGTAAACCGCGTCGGGGCCTGCGTCTGGCGAAGGCAGCATGTCTTCCAGCAGCAATAGCTCGCCTTCTTCATCCTCGATGGCGGCGTCGCTGAAGCCTTCCGGCCTCTTTTTGCGGAAGAGGTCGATGATGCGATTGCGCGCCACGCGAAACAGCCAGCTGGTGACGTGGTCGATCGGTGTCAGCAGGCGGCCGGCTTCCACCAGCTGGTAGAAGACGTCCTGCAGAATGTCTTCGGCATCGCGCGGATCGGCGACACGCCGACGGATGAAGCTGCCCAGCCGGGACCGCTCCCGCTTGACCACTTCGGAGATCCGCTGGTCCTGCTCGATTGCCATTCGCTCCAGGCTCGCCGCGTCCTTCATCCACTTCTGTAGACGAATGAGGCGGTACGAATATTGTAGGGGGATGGTAGTCAGCCCTTAAATTCACGCCCTCAGCGGCACGTCGGTAGAGCACGCCTTGAGGCGTGCATATCGCAGAACCCAAACCGACACTCGCACGTTCGGCGAACCTTCATTGCACAGCTAAAGGCCGTTCTCCACCCAAGTGAGTTGAACCACATTTTCGTTCACCGTATAGCACTCCATTGACTTCACCGTCCAATTCCGTCACAATCTCGACTTTTCCCGGAGACCTTAATGAAGAACTTGGTGATGGCATTGGCCGCAGCCGCCGTGTTGTGTCTCGCAATTGCGGATCGCGGTTCCGCTGCGCCGACTGGCAAGAGCAAACAGATCGCGCGCGGCGAGTACCTGGTGAAAGCCATCGGCCAGTGCGGCGATTGCCACACGCCGCTCACGATTACCGGCGGCTTCGTCATGGACAAATGGCTGCAAGGCAAGAAGCTGGAATTCGGGCCGCTCATCTTTATTCCCATCTGGGCCGACACTTCACCCAACATTGCCGGCCTTCCCGGTTGGGACACCGAAAAAGCAGTGCAGTTCTTCATGACTGGCCTCGCGCCGAACGGCCAGCCGGCTCGCCCTCCCATGCCTGCGTACCACATGAACCGCGCCGACGCAGAAGCGGTGGTGGCCTATCTGCAGTCGCTGAAGCCTTGATCGATTGTCGCTACAATAATCCACATGAGACTGAAGCTAGTGTTTGCGGTAATCGCGTCGCTGTGTCTCATGGCGATCGCCGTTGGCCTCTATCTCTCGAATTACCCTGAAGTTTCCGGTGGCGTCCTGATTTTTTGCGCTGCCTGTGCCTTGGCAGGAACTTTCGGACTTCTCTGGTTTGGTCCCAAATTGCAGCTTGCCTCCATGCCAGAGGTTACTGGTGTCAAGGAAAAGTTCGACGTTGAGAACGAGGCGCGCAAGTCGCTGGCCGGCATTGTGGCCGCGTCGTTCTTCCTTTTTTCCGGCTACACCGCTTTCTCCAACTTCGAAAGTTCGCTCAATAAAGACCGTACGTCGCAGCTGACCGACGCGCTGAAGATGCTGGAGGACGAGAAGCCCTCCATCCGGCTCGCCGGCGCCAACTCGCTGGCGCTGCTGACCCGCCAATTCAATTCCAAGGGCGATTACGCGCAGGCCATTCGCGCCATGAACGACGTGGTTCAACAGCACACCACGCTGCTGGGCAAGACGACGCCTGCGGACAACTCTTGCGGGCCGCGTCCGGCTCCGCCGCCGGAGATCCAGCGCCTGCTGCGATTTCTGGGCAACCGGCGCTATGCCAGCAAGAACTCCGACGATCGTTTGACCCTCGATGACACGGACCTTCGCGGTGCGTACCTCGGCGGCACATCCCTGCAGCAACATGAGAGCACGTGGAGCTGGGTAACCAGCGGCCGTCAGGCGAACACCTACATCGGCGACTGGGCCTACGCGAGCTTTAATGGCTCTAACCTCGCCGCCACGAATTTCGAGAGTGCGAACCTGGAGAATGCTCAGTTCGGCTCGTCGCTCTATACCGGTGCACCGGCCAACCTGTCACCGGCGTGCGTGCAATTCGGCGGTCAAACAGCGTCGCAGACCCTTTCGACTTCGTTTGCCCATGCCGACCTCAAACATGCAAACTTCTCTGACGCTGACATGCGGGGCGCGACTCTGTTATGCGCGGATGCGCGCAATGCCAACTTCCCCAAAGCGAATCTCACCGGAGCCAGTTTGATATGCGCCAATCTCCAGGGCGCGACCTTTGACGGAGCGGACTTGTCGGGTGTCGATATGAGCAAAGCCCTGTGCGTCGATCCCAGGCAATTGGCCGCGGCGAAACAGCAACCGGCGAAGGGACCCAACTTCAAGAATTGTCCCGCGAATTGGAGCGCCGAAAAATGCAACATCGGTACTCCCGACTGCATGCCCAAGGATGACTAGAGGAACATATTTAAGATGAACCGTGCCCATGCTGAGACTGTGGTCTGGTATTTGTAATCGTTGAAGCAGTGATTCGCGGCCGCTGACACATCCGGGCACGGATGAGACAATATCGCCAGCGAACTTAAGACCCGCTATGACAACTGACCTGTCAACCGGCAAGACCATTGGCCAACGGAACATTCCACCCGGCCTCATCGACGAAGCGCGCCAGCATGTCTATGAGGCAGCCATCCGCACGCCATTGGTGCGGCTGAACCATGATGGCCCGGCGGAGATTTATCTGAAGTTGGAGTGCCTGCAACCGATCGGGTCATTCAAGATTCGCGGTGCGTATAACGCGATTCGCAAACTGCCCGAGCGCGAGCGGCAAAGCGGCGTTTGGACGGTCAGTGCCGGCAATGCCGCGCAAGGAGTGGCGCTGGCGGCGCGAAAGGCGGGCGTATCTTGCCAGGTGCTCGTCATCGAGACGGCTCCCGCGGCCAAGCTCGATGCGATTCGCCGGCTGGGGGCTGAGTATGTCAAAGCCTCCTACGACGACTGCTGGAAGGCCTTGTCGGACCGTAGTCATCCCGCGATGACTGGCGTCTTTGTACATCCTTTTGAAGACGACGAGTTCATCGCCGGCAACGCCTCGGTGGGACTTGAAATCCTGGAAGATCTGCCTGACGTGGATGCCGCCGTCGCAGGTTTCGGCGGCGGAGGCTTGTCCTGCGGGATTGCCGCTGCACTGAAGGAGCGCGGAAGCCGCGCCAAGGTATTTGCTGCTGAGCCAGAGACAGCGGCCCCGCTCGCATACTCGCTGGCGATGGGCTCCGCTCAGAACTTTCCTAATTGGCAAGCCAGCTGGGTTGATGGATGCGGAGGCAAGTCGGTATTCCCCCGCATGTGGGCGCTGGCGAACCATCTGCTTGCCGGCTCCATAGTTCCAACCCTCGAGGAGACGCGGCAGGCGATGCGCCTCGTGGCCCTGCGCAATCACGTGATAGCGGAAGGTGCGGGCGCGTGTGCCGTCGCCGCCGGACTGAGCGGCAAGTGTGGCGGAGGAAAGATTGTCTGCGTGGTGAGCGGAGGAAATATTGATCTGGCGAAATTCTCCGAGTTGATCCTGGCGTAGGATTCTTCTATGTACACCTCGGCTCCCGAGTCGGAAGTAAAGTCTCCTCGTTTTGCAACTCCCGCCATCGACCTGCGCAGCGACACCGTCACCAAACCCTCACCCGAGATGCGGCGCGCGATGTTCGAAGCCGAGGTCGGAGACGACGTCTACGCCGAGGACCCGACCATCAATCGCCTGGAGAAGCGCGCGGCGGAGATCTTCGGCCGCGAGGCGGCGCTGTTCGTTCCCAGCGGTACCATGGGCAACCAGATCGCGATCAAGCTGCACACGCATCATGGGCAAGAGCTCATCTGCCAGGAGCGCAGCCATGTTTTCGAGTATGAGATGGCGATGATGGCGCACTTCTCAGGAGTCGTGCCGCGAACGGTGCGAGGTGAGGACGGCATTCTGACCTGGGAGGACGTCAAGTCCAAGCTCAGGGGCAAGAGCTATCACGCCGCCAGTACCGGCCTGGTTACGCTGGAGAACACCCACAACATGGCCGGCGGCACGATCATTCCGCCGGCAATTTTCGACGACGTCTGCGATCGCACGCACGACGCCGGACTTCCCGTTCACCTTGACGGCGCGCGCGTCTTCAATGCGGCGGTTGCGCTCGGCATCAATGTTGCGAAGCTGACTGCGAAGGCTGACACGGTGATGTTCTGCCTGTCGAAAGGTCTTGGCGCGCCGGTGGGATCGCTACTGGTCGGCGGCGCGGAGATGATCGATCGCGGCCGCAACTATCGCAAAGCCCTTGGCGGCGGTATGCGGCAGGCCGGCATTCTGGCGGCCGCAGGACTCATCGCACTGGAGCAGGGACCGGAAAAACTGGCACAGGATCACGCCAACGCGAAGTTTCTCGCGCAAGGTCTCGCCGAAATTCCCGGCATCAAAATCGATCCCGCAAAGGTTCAAACCAACATTCTGATTTGCGATACCTCCGCCAGCGGCCTCACAGGGGCGGACATGTCGAGAAAATTAGCGGAACGGAACGTATTGGCGAGCGCATACGGCCCGTACATCATTCGCTTCGTTACCCATCTCGACGTCAGCCGCGGGCAATGCGCCGAGGCGCTGAAGATCGTTGCGTCAATTTGTGGCGGAAGCTCCTAGAAGAAAGGGCGCTCTTCCGAGCGCCCCTGCCGACCTGAAAATAAAATTCAGTCCGAAAGTTACGGCGTGATCTCAAACACCACTCCCGCTCCGCTGGCGCCGCCGGTGGACGCTGTGCCGTACAGATCGCCACGCGCATCGACCACCAGGTTGCTATAGGGAGAGCCGCCGTCGCTGCCGTTGGTGAAATCGTGCAATGAGGTGTAGGTCCAGCTCCCATTCGATGGCGTCAGCTTAAATACCGCGCCAAAGCCGTGCGCGCCATCGGACAATGTCGTGCCATAGAGGTTGCCTGCGTTATCCATCACCAAATTGCCCACCGGTCCTGCGATGAGGCCTCCATTCGCCGGACTGGTGAAGCTGTACAGCGTGCTGTAGACCCACTGTCCATTCTGGAAGGTGAGCTTGAACACCGTGCCGCCTTTGCCCGACCCTCCCATCGCAGTCGCACCGTAGATATTGCCTTCCTGATCCAGAATGACGCCGGCCTTCGGATAGCCACCATCGTTGCCGTTGGTGAAATCGTAGAGGTCGGTCTCGATGAATCCGGAACCGGAGGCGGTCAACTTATAGACGGATCCATGAAAGTTGGTGCCGCCGTTAAAGGTCGTGCCATAGAGATTGCCGGCGTGGTCCATGGTCACGCCGCTGCCGGGATAACCATAGGGATGGAAAAGCACCTGCTCCGTCCAGTCGGTGGATTGATTCAACTGGTAGATGATTCCACCGTTGTTGAGGCCGCCGGCGTTGGTGGCGCCATCAAGGTTGCCGCTGTGATCGAACACGGGAGCACCCACCGGTCCCGAACCCTCAGCGTAATTGAAGCTATGGATGATGGTCTCGACCCAGGTGCCTTGCAGAGGAGCGACCTTGTAGACGGTGCCGCAGCCAGGGCTGGTGCAGCCTCCGCCGCCAAGAAACGTCGTGCTATAGAGAGCGCCGTCAGGTCCAAACGCGACATTCGCAGATTCCGGATTCTGGCCGTCGGTTCCGCCCAGAAAAGTATACAAAGGCGTTACGGTCCATCCGGACTTTCCCTGGAACAACCGGTAGACGACGCCGCAACCGTTGTTGCCGCACGCTCCGCCCTTGATTCCACCATAATTCGCGGTGCCGTAAAAAGCCGCAATGCCATCGGACGTAAGGCCGGCCATCGGCATCGCGCCATCGCTTTCGCCGGTGAAGTTGTAGATCACCGAATACGTCTGCGCCTGCGCCGATTGCGACATGCCGGCGGCCAGCGCGAGGACTACTGC
The DNA here is from genome assembly GCA_963805985.1 of uncultured Acidobacteriaceae bacterium. Taxonomy (GTDB): domain Bacteria; phylum Acidobacteriota; class Terriglobia; order Terriglobales; family Acidobacteriaceae; genus Bog-257. Next base: position 33,464 of record CAWDWG010000003.1, read on the forward strand.
CAGCGCCAATGCTCCGGCGAGCAGGCGTCCGCGTCGAGGCGATGTCTGCAGAAACATTTGCTGTGTTGCGTATCGACAACGCCAGCCCACGCGCGCTTTGCCGTGATTGAACTTGAACGAGAGCGCAGCTGGTGAGAGCTGGTCGATGGGTGTGCGATCGGAGTGCGGTTCCAGGCTTGCCATCCTCTTGACTCCTTAATCCCAGCACTTTATTGCAAAGAGCGGCCAAACACAACTCTTACTATGTCGGACATTGGAAATGTGCAAGTTAGCCCGGCGCCAGTTGCGCAATTGAACAAGCTACGGCGTGATCTCGAATACCGTGCCGCAACCACCCTGGCATGCGAAATCGCCTCCGCCGGACGTAGTGCCATAGAGATTGCCATTCGCGTCCATAATCAAGCCGTCATAGGGATACGAGCCGCCGCTTCCGCCAGTGAAGTCGTGCAGGTCGGTATAGATCCAGCCGTCATTGGAAGGCGTGAGCTTGAAGACGCTGCCGCAGCAATTTCCGTTTCCGGATGCACTGAGCGCCGTCCCATAGACGTTCCCGGCGCTATCCATCAGGAGTTTGCCAACGGGCCCACCGTCGTCGGCCCCATCGAAAACATGCATTATGGTGAAAGTCCAACCGCCGTTTCCTGGACTGAGCTCATACACGACAGGCTGTCCTAAGCTGCTGTTGCGAGTGGCACCGTACAGATTGCCGGCATTATCCTTGATTAAGCCACCGATAGGAAGGTCTCCCTCGTCACCTGGGGCGAAGCTATAAAGTGTACTGTAGGTCCAGCCCGAGCCCGAAGGAGTCAACTGAAAGATCGTGCCCAGGTCGGAAGAGCCGCCATTCGTGGCAGTGCCATCAAGATTGCCCGCCGCATCGAAGATGACGCCGGAATAAGGCAATCCACCGGTCTCGCCCCCGGTGAAGCTGTACGGGATGCTTTCCATCCACCCGCCATTGGACGGCGACAGCTCGAAGACCGTCCCATCGCCATCGCTGCTCGATCCACCATCGACGGTGGTGCCATAGAGATTCCCGGCCCCGTCGAAGATAAGATCTCCACTTGGATAATTTCCGTCAGGGGGAACCATGAAGTTGTGCAGCACCGTCTCCGTCCACGGACACGAAACACTTTTGCAGATGGTGGCCGGCGGTTGCAGGCGATAAGCGGTTCCGCAGCCAAGCCCGCCCTTGCATTCTCCGATGGATCCGCCAATCGAGGTTTCTCCATAAAGATTGCCATCGGAACCAATGCTCACTCGCGATTGGGGGTAAGCTCCGTCAGAGGCATTCCATCCCTGAAAGCTGTACAGAGGCGTAAACGTCCAACCCGATCCCCTGTGACTTAGTTTGAAAACCGTGCCGCAGCCCTGAGGGCCAACATTACAGTTTCCAGTTCCGCCATACTCTGCTGTTCCGTAGAGATTGCCGGCTCGATCCATGGTCAAACCAACCACCGGACTTGCTCCATCATCTCCACCGGTGAATGTATGCAGCACCTGAAATGTCTGCCCTTGCGCCTCGGCGGCGGCGACGATCATCAATACGGCGATCGCCGAGGCCGCCAGCGCCATCCAGAGATCAATGCTTCCGTTCCGGTATATTGCTTGCCGTAATCGCCTCGCCATGACTTTCCTTTCTGGATGTCTTCGTCTGTCGGACTCCCACGTTGTGGTAGAAAGCTGAGCGCCGGTATCAACCTCGATCGCCGGCGCTCATTTGGGGACGAACCTCGTTAAGGCGTAATTTCAAAGACGTTGCCGCAGGGGCTTCCCTGGCAATTGCCGGTACCTCCCAGCGATGTCGTGCCGTAGAGGTTTCCACTGGTGCCCACAATCACCCCGCCAACCGGAATAGGGTCACCGCCGAAATCGGAGAGGTCAGTTTCCGTCCAGCCTCCATTCAAGGGGTGAGCTTGAACACAAGGCTTGGGACCGACATCACGCCATAAACATTTCCGGCAGCGTCAACCGTCGGGCCGCTGAAGGATCCTTCGTACCCGTTGAAGTAGTAGAGGGAGCTGTAGGTCCACGTGCCCCCGGAATGACTCAGCTGGTAGACCCTGCCGCCGTCGTTGAAAGTTGTGCCGTAAAGATTGCCGGTCTGATCGAAAGCGACTCCGCCCAACGGATCATAGCCATCGCCATTGTTGTGAAACGCGTAGAGCGTAGTCTCGGTCCACCCCGAACCCGAGGAACTCAGTTCGTAGACCGATCCCCATCCGCTGCGCCCGTAGCTGGTGGTCCCGTACAGATTGCCCGCGCTATCGAAGATCAAGCCGCTTCCCACGAAGTCGTTGCCGAAGTCGTAAAGCAATTCCTTCTCCCAGCCGCTACCGATGTGCGACAGCTTGAAAGCGATCGTGTGGTTCGTGTCCTCGTCTCCCTCGGTGGTGCCGTAGAGATTTCCCGCTGGGTCAAAGACGAGGTTGCCGTAGCCGGGATACGCGCCGTCGGTGCCGCCGGTGAATCGATGAATCACCGTCTCGGTCCATGGGCACAGAGCAGTCTTGCAGGCACTGGCGGGCGGTCGCAGGTTGAAGATGGTCCCGCAGCCTTGACCTCCAGTAGGCGCGGAGCATGCTCCGCCTCCACCGACGCTGGTCGTACCGTAGAGGCTGCCGTCCGGACCAATGGTGACGCCGGCGAGGGGATACTCGCCGTCATCGCTTCCTTGGAAGCTGTACAGGCGGGTCAGAATCCAGCTCGAGTTCTTACGCGTCAACTTGAAAACCGTGCCGCAGCCATATCCACTGCATCCGCTGCCGCCGATGTAGGTGGTGCCATACAGATTTCCGGAGCGGTCCATGGTGAGGGTGCCGTTGGGCTGCGCACCGTCTGGCCCGTTGAAGTCGTGCAGGACGGTGTAGGTTTGGGCCGCCAACGGGACCGGCAAGAGCAGGAGCACGAACCCTAGGAAGGCAAGCACTCCGGCCGCGCTCGGACACCGACCAAGAATCTTCGGCTGACTGTGCAAGACGGACCCTCCTCAAATGCGAGCCGGATACACGAGCTTTTCGGTCCTGAGTGACCGCTCAGCGACCGGTTTGAGACGCTGCGTTGTACTCTTTTCCTCCTCCCGGCCCGATAAGTCAAATTAATTGCACCTTACGGTCTAACATGTTGCAGAAACATGAAATAGCTCTTCATCGGACATCGCCCGTTGACGAAACTGTGATAACATTTGCAGCCAATCATGGCCCCAGCTGCTTCGGCTCGCTCCCCGATTTCGCCCGAGATCCCACTCGCTGGGACATCGGTGATCCGCTTCGGGCCTTACGAGGTCAACGTTGAATCAGGGGACCTGCGCAAGTTCGGCTACCGCATCAAGCTCCAGCCAAAATCGTTCCTGGTCTTGCAGGCGCTCTTAGAGGTTCCCGGCGAGATGGTGACGCGCGAGCAACTGAAGACGCGCCTCTGGCCGGAAAACACGTTCGTGGAGTTCGAGGCCAGCCTGAACGTCGCGGTCCGCCGCCTGCGCGAAGCGCTGAGCGACGAGGCCCAGGCGCCGACCTACATTGAAACCGTCCCCAAGCACGGATACCGCTTTATCGGCACCGTCGAACTCGTGCCGACGGCACCGTCCGTGCCACTGCGCCCTGAGCTGGTGCCAGGTGGCGGAGCGTCCCCCGGCGAGTTGGATCTGCCTGCGTTGGTCATTCAGGTTCCGCCCAATCGCAGCTTCTGGAACTTGCTCCTGCCGGTCGTGGCGCTTCTCATCCTTGTGGCGACCGGGATCTTCTGGTGGAAGCACAGCTCCGTCTCTCGGAAGCCGATCGCGTCGTCGATTGCAGTGCTTCCCTTCGCGGACATGAGCTCGGAAAAGAATCAGCAGTACTTCTCGGACGGCCTGGCCGAAGAGCTTCTCAATCACCTGGCCAAGACGCCCGGCTTACGCGTGGCAGCACGCACGTCATCGTTTCAGTTCCGCGACAAGAGCACCGATCCCGGAGCCATTGGCCGGCAACTCGATGTCGCGACCATCTTGGAAGGCAGCGTTCGCAAGGAAGGCAAGCGCGTTCGCATCTCCGCCGAGTTGGTCAAGGCGGATGACGGTTTTCAGTTGTGGTCCAACACCTACGACCGCGATATGAATGACGTTTTCGCGGTGCAGGACGACATCGCGCGTGCCATTACCGGTGAGCTGAAGCTGCGACTGCTCAACACCCATTCCGCCGAGCTCCCACAACGTGGGATTAGCCCGGAAGCCTACAACGCTTACCTGCAAGGCCGGTATTTTTACGAGCGGCGCACCCACGACGATCTGAATCGTGCCTACGACTACTTCCAGCAGGCGGTGAAGCTGGATCCGAATTACGCGCGGGCGTGGTCGGCACTGGCTTGGGTGTTGATCGCGCGCGCCGAGAATGCCGAAGGCGCTTCGTTCGCTCAGGGCTATCGCGACGGACGGATCGCTGCGGAGCGGGCGCTGCAACTGGATCCCGGACTGGCTGAGGCGCATGCCGCCATCGGCCGCATCAAGCGCGGCTATGACTGGGATTGGGCCGGCTCGGATACGGCGTTCCAGAAAGCGCTGGCGCTGGAGCCGCAAAACTCGGTGGTGCTGCTGGGAGCGTCGAGTTTGCAGGCCAGCCTCGGCCACTTTGATGATGCCGTGGCGCTCAATCGCCGCGCGGTCGAGATTGATCCGTTGAGCGTGGTGGCGCACGTCTCCTTGGGAATGCACGCTTATTACGCAGGGCACCCCGAGGCCGCCATCGACGCCTTCCAGAAGTCGCTGGCCATCTCGCCCCAGGGACCTGAGGCGCATTACTTGCTGGGGCTGGTGTACCTATCGCGTTCGCAGCCGCAACAGGCGCTGGCCGAATTCGAGAAGATTCCGGCGGGCAGCGAACGCAGCGTAGGCGAAGCTCTCGCCTATAGCGCGATCGGCAGAAAAACCGAGGCCGACGCCGCATTGCAAAAGCTCATCAACGATTATCACGAGCAGGCTGCATATCAAATCGCGGAGGTCTACGCCTTCCGCGGAGAAGCCGATCAGGCCTTCCAGTGGCTGGAGGTGGCGCGCTCGCACAAAGACGCTGGAGTCGCGGCGATCAAGGGCGATCCATTGCTGAAAAACCTCTACAAAGATCCCCGCTACGCCGCCTTCCTGCAGAAGATGGGCCTGCCCGCCTAAACCTATTCGGCTGCTCTCCGCTTGACAACCGCAACACTGCGCGAACATACTTCGGTTCGATTTCATGGGAAACAAGCTTTAGTACGGGGTGGAGCACCGCTTCAGCGGTGCAGTTAGCATCTTTTGTTGTTTGTCATCACGAGGAGGTCTTTAGACCGACGAGGGATCTGCTTGAATGCGAGTCTCCGTATGATGCAGACGAAAAGCAGATCCCTCCCCGAGCTAAAGCCACTCGTCGTGATGACAATCGAAGAACATACACTGCTCCACTCAGCGCCTGCAGCGGTTTTCCTGAAGCACTTCCGGTGATCCATGAAGAAAAAACCCGCCAAGAAAAAAGCGACGACGAGCAAGAAAAAATCTCCGGCGAAGAAAAAGGCCAGCCCAGCAAAGCCGGCGAAACGTGCTTCTGCAAAAGCACCGCCAGCTCCAGCAAAGCAGGCCACTGCAGCCGCGCCGCAGGACGAAGGTAAGCTCACCTTCAATCACGCGATGATTTACACCAAAGACGTTGGGCGCGCGATGCAGTTCTATCGCGAGTGGCTGGGATTCAAGCTGATCGAGGATTTCCGCTTCGAGGGCAAGTCTGTCTATGCCCGACTGCACGCGCCCGGTGGAGACGGAACCATCGCTCTGCATCAGGCGGGGCCGGGAGCACCCGTCGCCAGTGACGGCGTGAGATTGTACTTCGAAGTCCGCGACCTCGACGGCTTTTGCCGCGGCCTGCAACGGCGCGGCTTCTACTTCACCCAGCTGCCCACCATGATGCCCTGGGGCTGGCGCCACGCCTACCTCAACGATCCCGACGGCCACGAGATCAGCCTGTACTGGGCCGGCGAGAATCGCATGAAGAAGACGGTCATGAAGGCGGCGCGTGAAGCCAGTAAAGGGTGAAGAAGCAGTGGCCGGTGGCTAGTGGTCGGTGGCCAGCTAGAACGTCGCACTGCGTACCTTCCGGGACACGTCGCCTGTCCGGTCTGGTCACTGACCACTGGTCACTGGCCACGCTCTCGCAGTTGACCCGCCCTCGCATGCGGCCTACCATACCGCCAAGTGGAACCGAGGTTCGCGGATGCTCGTCGGCGAGACAGTTTCCCATTACCACATCGTAGGGAAACTGGGCGGTGGTGGCATGGGATTGGTCTACGACGCGGAAGACACGCGTCTGGGCCGCCACGTCGCGCTCAAATTCATTCCTGAAAATCTGCTGAACGACCGCAAGGCGCTGGATCGCTTCGAGCGCGAAGCCCGCGCCGCCTCGCAGCTGAACCATCCTGGCATCTGCACCATTTACGACATCGAGGAGATGAACGGCCAGCCCTTCATCGTCATGGAGAAGCTGGAAGGCCTGAGCCTGAAAGACCGGCTGCGCGGCGAGCCGATGGACGTCGAGGAGATCCTCGACATCGCCATCCAGGTCGCTGATGCGCTCGCGGCCTGTCACGCGAAAGGCATCATCCATCGCGACATCAAGCCGGCGAACATCTTCATCACCAACAACGGGCAGGTCAAGATTCTGGATTTCGGATTGGTCAAGCTGTCGCCCGATTTGTGGCACGGCGATCCTAAGTCCGTCGAAGATCTTTCGCTATCCGGCGACATCTTCGGCACGGCGGTTTACATGTCGCCGGAGCAGGCGCGCGGCGAGGAACTCGATCCCCGCACCGATTTGTTCTCGCTCGGCGTTGTGCTGTATCAGATGGCCACGGGCCAGAAGCCGTTCTCGGGCAACAATTCGGTCACCACGCTGGAAGCTGTTCTCAATAAGAAGCCGCCCTCGCCGCTCAAGCTGAATCCCAAGCTGCCGCCCGATCTGGAAGGCATCATCGGCCACGCGATGGAGAAGAATCGCGCCAACCGTTATCCCGACGCGTTGACGATGAAGGCCGATCTCCAGGCCCTGAAAAAGGAAACGGATCCCCAGTTAAGCAAGAGCGGCAAGATTCGGTCGCCGTTTCCTTATCGCATCGGGACGACCACGTTTCAGTCGACCAGCCGGTGGCAGACATATCTGCTGCTGGCCATGAGCGCCGTGCTGGCGCTGGTCCTGACCCTGGCGGGATTGTGGTGGTTCAAACATCGGCCAGGAGCGACCGGCGCAAAGAACACCATCGCCGTCCTGCCGCTACAGAATGTGAACGGCGACATCAGCGTGGATTTTCTGCGCTACGCGCTGGCCGATGAAATCGCTAACGTACTTACCTATTCGCGCTCGCTCGACGTCCGCCCAACCTCGCTGACGCAAAAGTATGCGTCGAAGGATGTCGATCCCGAGAAAGTCGGCCGCGACCTGCGCGTGGCTACCGTCTTGACCGGACACTTCATCAAGCAAGACGAAAACCTGCGGGTCACGCTGGAAGCGATCGATGTGCGTGACAATCGCTTGATCTGGCAAAGCAGCTTTACCGCGCCCTCGCAGGATTTGATCGCGCTGCAATCCAATATGGCGGCACAACTGCGCCAGGGTCTGCTTCCGAGCCTTGGCGTGACCAGCGTAACCGTTGCCGGCGGCACTCGCCCCAAGGATCCGGAAGCGTACGATCTGTATCTCCACGCACTCGCATTGCCTCATGATCCGGGTCCGAACAAAGATGCGATCGCGGTTTTGCAGAGCGTAGTGAAGATGGATCCGGACTACGCCCCCGCTTGGCAGGAGTTGGGTGTACGCGCCTACTATGACGCCACCTACTCCAACGGCGGCGAGACCATGTTCCAGCTCTCGAACAGCGCGTGTGAGCGCGCGGTAGCGCTGGATCCCAACCTGGTGGTCGCGTCGGGCCAACTGATCACCAACCGGGTGGAGCGCGGCGAGCTTCCCAAGGCTTACGCCGCGGCCCAGGCCCTGGTCAAGCGCCGTCCCGATAGCGCCCAGGCCCACTTTGTCATGAGCTACGTATTCCGCTATGCCGGCATGCTGGAGGAAGCGACCGGCGAGTGCAATACCGCGCTGGCGCTCGATCCCTCCAATTATGTGTTCCGCTCTTGCGCGTGGCCGTTCATGGAGTTGGGCAAGTTCGATCGGGCTGCCGATTTCGTCCGCCTGGACGCCGGCTCGGAGTGGGCGAACTACGTTACTCCCCAGCTGCTCCTGCGCGAAGACAAGGTGGCCGAAGCGCGCGAAGCCGTGAAGCGTATGCCGATGGCTCCCCGTTATCATCGCGACTTGCTGGAAGCATGCCTGGATCTCCGCCCGGCGTCGGACCTCGAGCGCATCGCGCACGATTCGGAGACTAGCTATCCCAGCGATCCCGACCCGGAGACGTGGTATATCGAAGGTTCGCTCTTCGCCTACTGCGGAAAGAAGCAGGCGGCGCTGCATCTGCTGCAGAGCGCGATCCAGAATAATTACTGCTCGTATTCCAATCTGCTCACCGATCCACTGCTGGCAAAGCTGCGCGCCGATCCCGATATCGACAAGCTGCTGACGGCCGCGCGCGAGTGCCAGGAAGCGGTGCGCGGGGCCAACGCGCTAGGGCAATAGCGCCCTATTTCTTTGGTGATTTCATGCTATAATCAGCAGTGCTCCTTGGCGCACAATCTCCTGAATTTGCAATGACTTGCGCGTGATTTTGAGGCGCTCGCGAAGGGCCACTCGCGACGCCGAATTTGCGTCCCGAGAGATGACAATTCACCGCCGCGTCATGCCTCGAGAATTTTAGTAGGAAGGGACAAGCTAAAAGCTAAGGGCTAATAGCTAAGAGCTCAACATGCCTGACGATCCAAAAGAACAGCTACCTCTCGACAACATCGGCCCCGGTGCGGCCAACGTGCAGCCCGTCAACATTGAAGACGAGATGCGGCGCTCGTATCTCGACTACTCGATGTCGGTGATCATCGGCCGTGCGCTGCCCGACATCCGCGACGGACTGAAGCCGGTGCATCGTCGCATCCTTTACGCGATGCACGACATGGGCGTGCTGCACAACCGCAAGTACATGAAGTGCGCCGGTGTCGTCGGCGAGTGTTTGAAGAAATATCACCCTCACGGCGACAGCGCCGTCTACGACTCGTTGGTGCGTCTGGCGCAGCCGTGGAGCTTGCGCTATCCGCTCATCGACGGGCAGGGCAACTTTGGTTCGGTGGATGGCGACCCGCCGGCGGCCTATCGTTACACCGAATCGCGCATGACCGAGATCGCCGAAGAGTTGCTGGCCGACATCGACAAGGACACAGTCGACTTTGTCGCCAACTTCGACGACACCACGGTCGAGCCGATGGTGTTGCCGACGCGCGTTCCGAACCTCATCATCAATGGCTCGGACGGTATCGCGGTCGGCATGGCGACGAAAATTCCGCCGCACAATTTGACCGAGATCGTCAACGCCGCCATCACGCTGGTGAACAATCCGCACGCTACGCTGGCCGACATCATGAAGTTCGTGCAGGGGCCGGACTTTCCTACCGGCGGCTTCATTAACGGGCGCAGCGGCATTATGGAAGCGTATCGCACCGGGCGCGGACGCTTCGTCATGCGCGCCAAAGCGGCGATCGAGCACCTGACCAAAGACAAGGAAGCCATCGTCGTCACCGAAATCCCCTACCAGGTCAACAAGTCGACCCTGGTCAAACGCATCGCCGAGCTGGTGAACAACAAGGTCATCGACGAAATCAGCGATGTGCGCGACGAGAGTGATCGCGATGGCATGCGTATCGTCGTCGAACTGAAGCGCGGCACGGAAGCGCAGGTGGTGCTGAATCAGCTCTTCAAGCACACCGACATGCAGAGCGGTTTCAACATGATCTTCCTGGCCGTGGTCAACGGCCAGCCGAAAGAGATGGGACTGGTGCAGGCAATTCAGCACTTCGTCGATCACCGCATCGACGTGGTGCGCCGCCGTACCGCCTACCTGCTGATGAAGGCGCAGGAGCGCGAGCACGTCCTGGAGGGCTATCAGGTTGCGCTGGATCGCGTCGACGATGTCATCCGCATCATTCGTGGCAGTGTCAACCGCGCCGACGCTCGCACCAACCTGGTCGATTACTTCACCGGCAAGACGGTCACGGTAGCGGAAGGCAAATCAGCCAAGTCGGCTTCGTTGAAAGGCGTTGTGCCTACGCTGCTGACCAAACCGTTTGACGCAGTCCAGGCCGATGCCATCCTCGAATTGCAATTGCATCGACTGACACGCCTGTCGATCGACGAAATCGTGAAAGAACTGGGCGAGGTTCGCGATCGCATCGCCGAGTACGAATCCATTCTCGCCAGCGAAAAGAAGCTGCGCGGCGTGATCGTCAAAGAGCTGGAAGAGATCAAGAAAAAGTACGGCGACGCGCGGCGCACGGAGATTCAGGACGAAGCGGCCGAGCTCAACCTGGAGGACTTGATCGCCGACGAGCAGATGGCGGTGACGGTCACGCACTCCGGCTACATGAAGCGCACGCCAATCTCAACTTATCGCCAGCAGCGGCGCGGCGGGACTGGCCGCAAAGGGATGAGCACGCGCGAGGAGGATTTCCTCGAGCACATGTTCGTCGCCTCCACCCACGACTACATCATGATCTTCACCAACCGGGGACGCGTGTACTGGCTCAAGGTGTACGAGATTCCCGAGCTGAGTGCGGCGGGCAAGGGGAAAGCCATCGCCAACCTGGTGTCGCTCCAGCCGGGCGAGAGCATGCGCGCCATGCTCACCATTCGCGACCTGGAAGAAGAGAATCGCTACGTCTTCTTTGCGACGCGCAACGGCCAGGTGAAGAAGACGGCGCTGATCGACTTCAGCAACGTACGCTCCAGCGGCATCAACGCCATCAGCATTGAAGAAGGTGACGAACTGGTCGCGGTGCGCTGCACCGACGGCAATCAGATTGTCTTCCTGGCCACGCATGAGGGCAAGGCCATCCGCTTCGAAGAAGTAGACGTTCGTCCGATGGGGCGCGTCGCTTACGGTGTGCGCGGCATGAACCTGGAGGACGGCGATTACATCGTCGGCATGGCGGTTACGCCGAAGGAACGCAAGAAGGCGAAGAGCAGCGAAGAGCAGGAACCCAGCCTCATTCTCTCGGTCACCGAGAACGGGTACGGTAAGCGCACGGACGTGGACGAGTATCGACTCACCGGTCGCGGCGGCAAGGGCGTCATCAACGTGAAGACAACCGGCCGTAACGGCAAGGTCGTGTCGATTATGCTGGTGAATGAACTGTCGGAGGTGATGGTGATCAGCCAGTTCGGCAAAATCATCCGCATCGACACCGCAACCGTGCGGGAATCGGGACGCTCCGCGCAAGGCGTGCGCCTGCTGCACCTGGAAGAAGGCGATCGCCTGGCAGCGGCGTCAGTTATCCCACCGGACGAAACGGACGAGAACGGCAACGGCGAGACGGGAACGCTGGTGCAGTAGCCGGGTAACGTCTTCGAGAATGCCCCCACCCGAGTTTGCTTGGGTGGGGATCTTTGTTGGCACACAGAGCCACGCTCAAGCCGCGATATTGCAACGGAAACCGGCTCGCCTAGCGAATCAAGTAAACTCGCACGCCCAGCTTGAGTTTGCTCCACGTCCTCTCTGCCGTGTAAACCGGCGCCTTCAGCGAGATTCCCAAAGCCAGGCAGGCACGGTCTCCCAGCGACAGACCGAACGGTTGCGTCAGCGCCACCAGGCTGCCGGCGATCTTCGCGTGTTCGTCCGTGAAGAAGATGGCTTCGCGAATCGGGCTGGTCGCGTCTTCCCATGCGTCGTCAGGCGACCATCCCTTGCTTACGAGTTTGGCTTGCACCTCGGCGAGGTTGACGGTGCTGCACACGGCGTCAGCCAACAGCTTCGGCGTCAGCTTGTCCGATCCCGGTTCGCGGTTGATGAGGGCGAGAATGACGGAAGCATCCAGGACAACGTTACTCATTTTTGGCTGTCTCGCGGCGCTCGGCAAGCAACTCCGCGACCAGCGATGTGCCGGGCTTCAAATGCTGCCGGGCACGCTCTTGCGCCCGCTGGATCCGTTGCTGCTGCGTGGTAACCCTTAGTTCGTTGTCCTGGACCGACAACACAACCTCGTCCCCTATCTCGATGCCGAGTGCCTTGCGAAACGCGGCAGGAATGACAATTCTTCCATTGTCGGTCACGCGCAGGCGGATTTCAGAATTCATGCCAGTATCCTCGATGACTGACATTATTTTAGCACTCTGGCAATTTACAGATATTATTCCAATAAAATACCCACCTGGCAGAAATAGCCGAGGTGGGCACTTACAAAACCCTTGGTCAGATACCCGCTCGCGCAAACCGCGGAGTCACGCTTTCGCGGTCTGGGCCTCGGTCCAGAACTTCATCTCGTCGGCCGACGGGCCGTACATTCCGGGTATCTCGATCTCATTCAGCCGCAGATAAACGCCAAGCTGCGAGCGATGGTGGACCAGGTGGCTCATCACCATGCCGCGATAGCAGGCCGCGCGCGGCATTGCGAAAATGGTGTCGCCCTTGGTGTTCTTCATGCTCCAGATCACCGGGAAATCTTCGTCCTTGGCGGCGGCGAGGGCCTCGCGTCCGGCTTTCGCGTTCTTGTCGAAGGCGTCCAGCACTTCCTGACGAGTCTTAGGATCGAAGGGAACAAAGTTTTCCATATCGAATTCGAGGACTTCCTTGGTGAAGGTCTCTTTCGCCCAGCCCGGCAGCTCGGCGACGTGGCCGGCCAGGCGGCTCATCGGCATCGATTTGGGGTGCGGCTTGTAATCGGTAAGTTTCTCCGGAAGCCGTTCCAGCAGTTTGCGGGTATTGGCCATTTCGGAGTCGTACTCTGGGAGAAGCATGTCACGAATTGCCATGAAGAACTCCTGCCGCAGTAGCGGCAACCGGACCAGCATAACACGAAGAAAAGGCGAAGAACGGCCTTTCTTATTAGAATTCTCGTAGATTTTATTTATTCCGAGCCACATTGGTGAGGATATGATGTTGCCGCATCCGTTCGATACGCAGACGGAAGCACACTGGCCGTGGCTCTCATCGACAATCACGCTGCGCAGCCTTCGGTGGAGTCCTCGGAGTCTCCCGAACCGAGAGGCGAGGGGATTCCTGCGGCGCCGCGCCCTGGCCGGCTCCGGCGCGCGGCCGTCTTCACCGTTTTTAACATCGCTGCCGTGCTTGTGCTGGTGCTGCTGGCCGAGGGCGCTGCCAGCGTCTATTACGCATTTCGCGCTGCCTTTGCCACGCCGCCGGTCGCCGAGAGCCTTTACACCGCGTACGACCCGGAGCTGGGCTGGGTAAATCTTCCCAACGTCTACCTGCCCAACATGTACGGGCCGGGAAAGTTTCTGCGAACGAACTCGCAGCGGTTCCGCAACGATCACGACTTCACCAGGAGCGTGCCGCCGGGTAAGACTCGCATCATCTGCTCGGGTGATTCCTTCACGCTCGGCTTTGGCGTGGACAACGAGCATACCTGGCCGCAACAGCTGGCAGCGCGCAACCCCAACCTTGAAACTGTCAACATGGGCCAGGGCGGCTATGGCGCCGATCAGGCCTACCTTTGGTACAAGCGCGACGGTGCCGTGCTCGACCACGATATCCAGATCTTCGCCATCATCTCGCCCGATATTTACCGGATGCAGCACTCAGCCTTCAACGGCTACGGCAAGCCGGTTCTCACCGTCGACAACGATCACGTGGTCGCAACCAACGTGCCCGTTCCTCGCACGATGGAGGTGTGGTCGCCGCGGCTAGTGCGAGCGGAAAATGCGCTCTCGAATCTGAGCATCACCCGCGCCTTGAAGAGCGTATTCAAATTCAAGGCTGCCTCGCCACTGACGGATTCGAAGGAGCGGAACGAGGAGACCGCGTGGGTCTTGTCGACCATGCTGGACAATCTGGTGGCGATGAATCGCGCGAGCAACAGCGTGCTGGTGTTGGCTTATCTGCCGACGCGCGAGGAGCTCAACGGAGAATCGGGAGGGTCGTGGCGGGCTTATCTGACCAACTACGCGCGCCAGAACCATCTCTTGTACTTTGATTTGTTCGACGACTTCCGCGCTTTGCCACCGGCACAGCTCGATAGTCTTTTCATCACCCGCGCGGCCGTGGATTTTCCTGGAGCTGCCGGTCATTACACCGAAGCGGGCAACGACTTCGCCGCGGGGCTGATTTACAGGCGGCTGATGGAGAATACGGATACGGCGGCAAAGATGCGATCTGCTGTCGCGGCTCCGCAATAATCATGCAGCTATAGTTCACCTGCAATGGCAAGAGGACAGCAACCCGCGTATCCCGCGCTCATAGACCACGAGCTCTTCGTGCGCTTGTCGCGCTCGCGTGATCTGCTGGCGAATTCCTTCTATCGTCCGATCACGCTCGAGGATGCCGCGCGCGAAGCCTGCATCTCGAAGTTCCATTACCTGCGCTTGTTCGAGCGAGCGTTCGGCGAAACGCCGCATGCCTTTCTGCGCCGCCGGCGATTTGAAGAGGCGCGCCGCTTATTACTCGCGGGCGATTTGCCGGTCACGGAAATCTGCTTTGAGGTCGGATACGAGAACGTGCAATCGTTCAGCCGCTTTTTTCATCAGCGGGCAGGGTGCCCTCCAACCGAATACCGCCGACGCGCGCGCCCCCTGGTCGCCAATCCTCTGCTGTGGCTGCCCCGATTCATGCCCGCCTGCTTCCGCCATTATTTCGGCATGATTCGCAATTTTGGCTAAGCAGGTCCTCACGCGCTCTGGCATCATGCTCGCATGATCCAAAAATATTCACACGTCACACTCTACGTTCTGGACCAGGATGTGGCCTACGACTTCTACGTCAACAAGCTTGGATTTGAGGTCCGTATGGACCACAACATGGGCAGCTGGCGCTGGCTGACCGTCTCGCCGCCGGCGCAGCCGGATCTTCAGATCGTGCTGCTGCCGGTTATGACTGGCCCGACCGTCGACGAGGCTGCTGCGGCGCAGATTCGCGAGCTGGTAAAAGGCGGCAAGCTGATGACTGGAGTGATGCAGACCGCCGATTGCCAGAAGACCTACGACGAGCTGCGCGCCAAGGGCGTGGAGTTCACGTCGCCGCCGCACGAAAAGTTCTATGGCATCGAGGCGATCATGAAAGATCCGTTCGGCAATTGGTTCAGCCTGACGCAGCCCAAGGAGATGAGCCAGGCGAAGACCGGATAGGCCGCAGTTGGTTGTTCGTCACAAACTGAGTCGCTCGAGCCTGCGCGGAATCTTAATCCTGCGGTCATTACTTCATTGGAGGCCCGCTTGGATAAGGTCAATCTTGCGCAAAAGTTCTCGCTCTTCAACGAACAATACAAGCCGAAGATCGTCGGCGAAATCAATGACACCTACGTCAAACTGGCCAAGCTCCAGGGCGATTTCATGTGGCATCACCATGACGTCGAGGACGAGTTATTCCTCGTGGTCAAAGGCGAGTTGCGTATGAAAGTTCGCGATGACGGCGGCGAGCGGGAGATCGTCATTCATCCCGGAGAGTTCATTATCATTCCGCACGGCGTGGAACATTTCCCCACCACCGACGTGGAAACCCACGTCATGCTGCTGGAGCCGAAGACCACGCTCAACACCGGTAATGTCCAGAACGAACGCACTCAGCCGGAACTGCAGCGAATTTGAAGTCGGGAAGGTATCTTACGTGGCGTTACCGGAACGGAATGCCGTCGCAAGCCGTCGCAACTAGGAACTGCTTACGCAGATAGGGCGCTCCGCCTCTTGGCCCAACTCGATGCTGGCATCGGAACGCGACTGGCCCCATTCCGACCGCGCCAGTGCTGATTGAAACCGCTCGAACTCGGTTTGTATCGCTGCGGCCAGCGCCGCGCAACTTTGCAGGTCCTCCTTGGTTGCCGCTTCCTGCATCTGCACCGCCAAGTCCTTCAGGGTACGGGCAGACAAGTTCGCGGCGGCTCCTTTCAGCCCATGAGCTGCCGCTCGTACGCCGGCGCAGTCGGCGGCGCGAATCAGCCGATCAAGATTGGCGAGCTTGGCCGGCGCGTCCTGGACGAAGCTGGTGACCAGCCTTTGCGCCAGCTTGCGATCTCCCATCAGGCGCTCCAGCAACTCCCCTTCGTCGAAGGCGGGAATGCTTGCCGTTGCCGAGGTCGCGTCCGGCTGAGGGCTGCTTGGCCTGGATTGCGCAGTCCATCTTGCCAATGTGTTAGCCAGTTGCCGCGGGTCCACCGGCTTCGAGATGTAATCGCTCATCCCGACGCGGAAACAGCGATCACGATCGGCCGCCATCGCAGACGCAGTCAGCGCGATGATAGGGATCTCACGATTGCGCGCGCCGCCCTCAGCACTTCGAATTCTCCTGGTGGCTTCGTAGCCGTCCATTCGCGGCATCTCGCAGTCCATCAGGACCACGTCGTAATCGCCCGCCTGTAGTGCGCGGACGGCCAATTCGCCATTTCCGACGGACTCGGTTTCACAGCCGAGCTTGTGCAGAATCGCAGCCGCTACCTCCTGGTTGGTGGGATTGTCCTCGGCAATCAGCACTCGGGGGCGGCGCAGAGGTGCGCTGGGCTGAGCTTCGGTTTGTGGGTTCGGGCTGAGGGATGCAACGCGGGATGGATCCACGTGTTGCTTTTCATTCAGCACGCGCATCAGGCAATCGCGGAGACTGGATTTCCAGATCGGCCGGGAAACCTGAGCCGCGAAACCCAGCTTTCGTAGCTGGTGATCGTCCAGTTCGTTGCCGAGAAATGTCATTAGCACGAACGACGCGTTCATCACGCAATGATCTGCCGGGGTCAGCTTGGCCAGTTCTACTCCGCAGTTTGCCGTCAGAAACACGATGCGAAATGGGACGCCGTGCTTCGCAGCTTGTCGCACGATGGACAACGCGGCGCCTGCGTCCGGCAATTCTTCGCAGCGGAACTCCCACGACTGCAGAAGATCGACCATGATGGATCGATTCCTGGCATTGCTGTCCACAATTAGCGCCCTCATGCCGGTCCAGTTTTTCTCTGGAACCATGGCAATCGCGGCTTGTTCCGGCGGCGTATCGAAGACGGCGGTGAACCAGAAGTCAGATCCTTGTCCGACGACGCTCTCCACCCCAATCCTCCCGCCCATCATCTCCGCAAGATCCCGGGAGATCGCCAGCCCCAGACCAGTGCCACCGAATCTGCGGGTGGTTGAGCCGTCGGCCTGCACAAAAGGAGCGAAGATGGTTTTTAGCTGGGCGCCATCGATGCCGATTCCGGTATCCGCAATCGAGAATTTCAGAGTGCCAGGCTGGGTGCCCGTTACCGGAGCGACGCTAACTGCTACCTCGCCGTGCTCGGTAAACTTCACGGCATTGCCAATAAGATTGGTGAGGATCTGGCGCAAGCGTCCAGGATCGCCGCGCAGAGATAGTGGCGTTTCCGGTGAGATGTGACAGCTCAGTTCCAGACCCTTCTGGTGCGCCTTCAGCGCCAGCATGTCTACACTCTGACGCAGCAGAACCGATAGGTCGAAGTCAATGCTGTCCAGGACCAGCTTGCGTGCCTCGATCTTCGAAAAATCCAGGATGTCGTTGATGATGCCCAGCAGGTTCTCGCCGCTGCTGCGCACAATTTCAGCATAGCGTCGCTGCTCGGAAGAGAGATGGGTTTGCAGAAGCAGCTCCGACATCCCGATGATCCCGTTCATCGGCGTCCGGATCTCATGACTCATGCTGGCCAGGAACATGCTCTTGGCGCGACTGGCTGCCTCGGCCTGCTCCTTGGCGCGCAATAGCTCTGCCTCCGCCCGCTTGCGCTCGGAGATGTCGTGCAGAATCGTCTGAATGGTGACTCCATTCTCGTCAAAGAATGAGGAGGCAGCGAATTCAATATCGACGGAGCTCCCATCGCCGCACAAAATCTGCGCCTCTTCCAGCGGAGACTGTCCCACGGATCGGTAGAGTGGCTCGATCACACTGTCCGTCCGTGCGCGAAATGACGGGCACACCAGTTCCCGCAGCCGGTGGCCTTTGAGCGGCTCCGAGTCGGTCACCTTAAACAGCTGCAGCGCGCTCTGATTCGCCATGGTGATGGCTTTGTTCTCTCCCACCAGAATGGCGTTAGGAGAAAGGTCCACCAGCTTTTGATAGCGGGCCCGGCTCTTGTTTAGTTCGTTATTCACCAACTCCAGCTTTTCGAGCGCGTCGTTGAGTTGGCGCGTCCGGGTGGTGACGGTGAGTTCGATCTCGGCGTTGCGGTTCTGCAGCAGGCGCAAGTATCCCGCCACGGCGAAAGTCAGCAGCACTCCGGCCAGGAAGATGGTCCAGCTTGGCCATCGCACTGGTTGAAAAGAGTTGTCCGCGGGATAGGCCAGCACCTCCCAGGTACGCCCGGCAACGGAGATCACCCGCCCAGCTTCCAGCCCGGGTTGTTGCGATCGGCTTGGCCGCGTTTTGGGAAACATCGGCAAACGGTTGCCAACAGCGTCTACATCCGCCACCGTGATCAGCATCCCGTTCGAGCCCGCATGCTCCATTGCCGCGCGGTGGACAATGTCTTCCATGCGGAATACTCCGAGGACAACGCCCAGCAGCGCTCCGTGCCGCAGATCGGTGGTTGACAGGTTGGCGGCTTCCCGGTAAATCGCGCGGAACACGAGAAATCCCGGCAGATTCTTCTTTTCCTGCACCAGAATGATGGGCTCGGTGGCGGCGAACTCACCGCTGTCGGCGGCCCGCTTGATTGCCGCGTTACGCGCAGGATTGGAGGCCAGGTCGTAGCCGACCGCCCGCTCATTGCCCCGCAGGGGCTCGACATAAAACACCGGAAAGTATTCCGGCCGTGCTGCCTCCCGTATCATCTGCCCCTGAGGGCTCTTCTCAATGAATTGATATCCCGGAAAGCCGTTGCGTCGGCCTGCCAGCTCGTACTCCGCACGTGCGCTCAGTGTGACTCGCGGTGACCACTCCAGCGCCTGCAGCGCGTTGTCCCGTCCTATCAGTGCTGTCGTGAAGCGGGCAAATTCAGCGCGCTCCACAAATTTCGAGGAATCGAAGAATGCGGCCACCGCGTCCAGGTTTTCCAGGCTGATGTGAACGCTGGCCTCCAGGTCGTCAAACCGTACCTGAGCCACATTTTCAAAATCCGCCTTGGCGCTGCGCTCTTCCTGGCTCCGCAAAACCATCAGCACTGCCAGGTTAAGCACAGTGCCGATGACCAGAATCCCAACGATGGGAAGCAGTCGACCCGATTGGAAGCGACGTCTCATGAAGCTGCCTGGTCGTAACCTAAACACACGAGTGAGCACAAGGCTTGTGCCCTCATCCTGCCTATCGGCAGAAGGGAAGAAAGCTCCAGAAATGGAACTAAGGCCCCGACTTTACGCGGGCTCAGCTGTCCCACGAGCGGCTATTTCCGTGTTATAGTTGCGCCAAAGATGCTGAATTCTGTCTCATTGTGGCTGCACCAACATGCCCTCCTTCTGGAGGTCGCTCTCGTCGTCCTCGCCGGTCTGGGAACGCTTTATGCCGACACGGTCCGGCACTTTGTTTCCTTGCCCCCGCAACGGATTGGCACCTGGCTCCTGAAGGCGCGGCTGCTCTCGGTGAACTCCAAGCTGTTCAATCTATGCGAGTGCCACAACAACTCCTTCGCTACGCTGGTCTATGTGGCGCGCTCGTTCGTCTTTATCCTGGTCTTGATCGGATTGTTCCTGGGCGGCCTCTTCCTGGAGATCGTCTCCATCCGTTCGGCCATCCGCGCCGGCGGCGATCAAGCCGTCTACACCAACTTCCACGCCAATCTCGACATCGGCCTTGCCCTGGTTTTCATCGTCGTCGTCTGCTGCCGATTGTTACTGCTGGGTGAATTTCTTTATCGCCTGCGGAACTTCAAGGGCTACGACCATTTCCTGATGGAGCACGTCGCCGAGTTGGAAGAGAAGCTGGTCGTCGCCGAGAATGCCGGCCCTGTTCAGGACTAGACTCTCCAGGCTCGGCGCTCACCTCCGCAACTGCGGCTCGTCCCACCCTTGATGACAACGCCGTGCCTTCCGTAGCATCCTTGAAATGGTATTTATGACCCACCGGGCCATCGCGGCTGTGCGCCAGTCCGCTCTGCTGTTGCTTTTGCTGCCTGTCGCTACGGTGGCACAGCAGCAACGAGCGGCTCTTGTTGCGCCGAAACCTCCCGCACAAGCACCGCAGGCGCCAGTCATTTCCGGACCCGTGTTGCCGCTGTATCGTTCTTTGCGCGGGGTCAGCCTCGACCCACAGCGCGTCTTCAACATCCGTGAAGCCGAGATTGATCGCGAGGATGTGCACATCTGGCTCAACGACGGAACCATCGCCTTCACCCAGGCTGTCGATGGTCACGTTACCGGCGCTTATTTCGAAGGTGAGGGTGAGGTGCTGGTTCGCCCGCCTGACCGTATGGAGCGCGCTTCGCTGGGGCTGTTTATCAACGCCGGCGTGCTGGAGGAGAAGTTCAATTCAGGCTACCTGCGCTTCAACGACGATCTGGTGAAAGAACTCGAACCATTTCTGCGTCCGCCTGAAGATGCGGCTGATTTCATCGCGCGCAACAATGAGCGCGCCCGCACGCTGGCTGAAATGGACGCCATGCGCCTCTGCATCTCGTTTACCAGCGCACCGCCAACCGCCGCTCCCGGTGAGCCGCCGCCGATTTCCGACCGCCTGCTGCACGGCCGCTTTGCCGGCGAACACTACGGTGTCTTTGACGTCACCTTTGACACCCGCAGCCCGGAGCAGATCACCGTCGGCAACGCTGCCTCCCACGACGATCAGCTTTTCTACGACCTGTGGATGAGTTTTCCGATGCGTTCGCTGCGCCAGACGCAGCTTTCCGATACGCGCTTCGGAGGTCCCAGCGGCCCGTTGTGGACACCGCATGTGATGTCCATCAACAAGTACACCATCAACGCCACCATCGATCCGGCGCGCAACCTTTCCGCCGAAGCCACCCTCGACGTCGACATAAAACTGGGTGGCACGCGCATCGTGCTGTTTGAGTTGTCGCGTTATTTGCAGCTCAAGAAAGTGGAGTACGAAGGCCAGTCGCTGGAATTCATTCAGAACGAAGCCGTCGAAGGTAGCGAGTTGTCCCGGCGCGGCAACGATACCATCGCTGTTGTTTTTCCCGCTCCCTTGCAGCCCGGCGCACACTTCGCGTTGCGATTCACCTACTCGGGCTTGGTGCTCTCCGATGCCGGCGGCGGATTGTTCTTCGTGGGAGCGCGCGGTACCTGGTATCCCAATCGCGGCATTGCCATGGCCAATTACGATCTGACCTTCCGCTTTCCGCAGCCGTGGTCGCTGATCGCCACCGGCCGCCGCATTTCGTTGGACCGCGATGGCGACGGTTTCGTGGGTCATTGGGTGAGCGAACAGCCGATTCCGATCGCGGGTTTCAACCTTGGCGAGTACGTGCGCAGCTCGGCCAAGCTTCCCAACGTTGAAGTCGATGCCTATGCCGCGCATGGCCCCGAGGACCAGCACCCCACACCCAACACCGCGACCAGTTCGCCGTCCCCGTTGCTGTCCCCGCACGCGCCGGGTACCGTAGATCCAGTGCCTCCGCCGCCGCCCATGCAGAACCCGGCGGGCACGGGAGAATTACTCGCCGGACGCGCTGCAGAAACCCTGACCGCCCTCTCTGAGATGTTGGGACCTTATCCCTTCAGCTCGTTGTCGCTGACGGAAAATCCCAGCGCGGAAAGCCAGGGCTGGCCGGGGCTGATCTTCCTCTCCAGCTACGCCTATTTGCAGCCTGAGCAGCTGCGTGCCATGAATCTGCCGGCAGCCGATGCCATCATCTACAGCGAAGTCATGATGCCCCACGAGTTGGCGCACCAGTGGTATGGCGATCAGGTTTACTGGGCCAGCTATCACGAGCAGTGGTTGATGGAAGGGCTGGCGAACTATTGCTCCCTGTTGCTGCTGGAGCGCTCGCGGCCGGCCGATGTTCAGATCGCCATGGAAACCTATCGCCGGATCCTGGCAAGCCGCTCGCCCGAAGGCCATCGTCTGGTCGAAGCCGGTCCGGTAACGCTCGGCAGCAGGCTTTCGTCGTCTCACTTCCCCAACGGCTACGAGATCATCACTTATGGCCGCGGCACCTGGCTCATCCATATGCTCCGCTGGATGCTGCGCGACGCCTCGCGTACCGAGGCCAATCCCAACGGTGACGATACCGCATTTCTGGCGTTGCTGCGTAATCTGGTGGTCGAATTCAAGGGCAAGCAAATCACCAATGCCGACTTCGAGCAAGCGGTCGAAGCCGTCTTGCCGCGATCGCTGCGCTTCGAAAATCGCAAATCTCTGGATTGGTTCTTCGATGGCTGGGTAAACGGAACCGCCTTTCCGCAGCTTGATCTGTCGGACGTGAAGTTTGCCCAGGGTCCCAAAGGCGCCACTGCGAGCGGAGTCATCCATCAGGAGTCCGCCCCGCTCGATCTCGTGACCAGCGTCCCGGTCTACGGCGCTATTGGGGATCGCCAGATTTATCTTGGCCGTGTCTTCGCCGAGGGCGCCGACACTCACTTCACGTTGCCGGCTCCGGTCGAAGTGAATCAGTTAATCCTCGATCCCTACCACACCGTCCTGACCCAGCCGTAAAACCGCACAAGGATTGGCGTGTTCATGCAGCGGGAGCACCGCTTCAGCGCCGCAGGCGCGATGCAATTGCCGACTCATGCAGAGCGGGTGGAGCACCGTTTCAGCGGTGCAGCTCAAATGCAATTGTCGATCGGCATTACAGGTCGCTGAAAAGCTTGATCGCAGGCCAAGTTCCGAGTAGCGCCGGCCTCCCGGCCGGCTGTCCTGGCGGGATCCTCGCCGCCAGCGAACGTCCCGGTGTCAGGGCACGACTTCACGGGCTGTCGACAAACTCAGTTTCGAAGCGCTTCGTGTCGGTCACGACTTCAGCCGTGCCGAATGCGACCACTAGAATCCGGGGCTTTAGCCCCTGTCATTGCCTGCCGGTTCAAACAAATTTCATGTCTCTTCTGCGCCCAGATGGACTATGATTCATTTCCTTCGCATAACTTCATATCAAGAATCATGCTATGAAATTTTCTCGCCGTGAATTTCTAACTTCCACATCCGCCGGTCTTGCGAGTGCGGCGCTCCACCGCAACGGCTACGCCGCTGCCCTTAATCTTTTCCAGGCAACGCAATCTGCGCCAACCAAAGTGCAAGCCATCACGCGCACCCTGGAGATCAACGGCAAGCCGGCATCGGTGTTGGGGCTTCTGCAGCCGAACGGAACCCATGGTCTCGAGTCGGTCTACAATCAGCCCTTTCGCGTCGTGCTCGAGAACAAACTCACGGAGCCGACGGCAATCCACTGGCACGGCCTTTATCCGCCGAACAATGAGGACGGTGTGCCCGGGGTCACGCAGCCGGTCATCCGGCCCGATGAAAGCTCGTTTTATAACTTCCCGGTCATGCCGGCAGGAACGCACTGGATGCACTCGCATGAAGGCCTGCAGGAAGCCCGTCTCCTGTCGGCGCCGCTGATCGTCCACGATTCGGCGGAGCAGTCAGTAGACGTGCAACAGGTCATCGTGTTTCTTCGGGACTTCAGCTTCACGCCGCCAAAGGAAATCTACGCGCAGCTTTTCGCGCCGAAGAAAACCATGGCGCCCATGGGCAAGATGGGAGCAAAGCCGGACGCCAACGACGTCAACTACGACGCCTATCTCGCCAACGACCGCACCCTCGACGATCCCGATGTGGTTCGCGTCGAGAAGTCCGGACGAGTGCGCTTGCGCATCATCAATGGCAGCTCGGGGACGAATTACTTCGTCGATCTCGGCAGTCTCACCGGAGAACTGATTGCCACCGACGGCTTACCGGTGAAGCCGATTCGCGCCAGCCGTTTTCCCCTGGCCGTCGCGCAGCGTATCGATGTGATGGTGCAGATTCCGCCCAGCGGCGGAGGCTTCCCGATTCTTGCCCTGCGCGAAGGGTCCAGAGAACAAACCGGCATCTTCCTGGCAACGGCTGGCGCGCCGGTCAAGCGCTTGCCGGTAAAAGGATCTGCGCCTAACGGCCTGCTGACGCTCGATCAGGAGAGCCACTTGTCGGCTGTGACGCCGCTGACGCCCAAGCCCGTCGATCAGACTTCCGTCCTGCGCCTGCAAGGCAACATGGCCAGGTATCAGTGGATGATCAACGACATCGTCTTCAACGTGAATAATCCTGGAGCGGAGAAGTCTCAGGTGCAGGTGAAAATGGGACAGCGCGTGGCGCTGAAGTTCGTCAACGAGACTCCGATGTCGCATCCGATGCACCTGCACGGCCACGCTTTCGAAGTCGTCGAGATCAACGGCCGCCCCTTGCAAGGCGCGATGCGCGACACCATTCTGGTTCCGGGCAACGCCACTGTCACCGTCGCATTCGACGCCAATAATCCCGGGCTGTGGTTCGTCCACTGCCACATCATTTGGCATCTCGAAGCAGGCATGGCCGCGCTGGTGAAATACGAAGCGTGAGCCAGCGATGGGCCGAGCTAGTAAAAAGTTAGGTCAGTCATCGGATAGTGCTTACGATTTCGAGTCCATAACTTCGCTTCGTTCAGCACTGCGGCAGACGCGATAAGCGCATCGGCTAATTCCACTCCGTGACTCTTTCCATAGTGCTTTAGATAGTCGCCAGCGTGCCGCCCGATTGCCTTATCGATGGAAACGCAGACCAAGCTGCTGAGGAGATCGGTTAGGGCCTCATACTCGCGTGGACGCACACCTGCCCAAAGTTCGGCTTCGGTAACGGGAGAATACAAGATCGCATCTTCAGCCTCGCCCAGAGTTGTCCAGCGCGTCAAAATCCCGCTATCTCTGCCGCGAGAAACTTCGATAAGGATGTCGGAGTCAAGCAGCACGCTCACGTTTTGTTCAGCCTCTGCATCCTGGAACTCCGGCGCAGCTCGCGGAGATAGGTCTGAGAATCTTCAAAATTCCAGCGCCCTTTACCGGTGCCAACAAAGGCTTGCATCGCTTCTCGCCGCTGATCCAAGTTAGCAAGATAGCGCTCGCGGGCTGCACGGCGTACCAGCTCAGAAATCGTCGTCTGCTCACTGCGTGCCCGCGCGTGCAGCGCCTGCCAGAGATCATCGTCGAGATAGAGCTGTGTCCGTTTCACGATGTATAGTATACATCACCACTCGGCGCCCTAGCTCTATATGCCTTGGCTAGTCGATACGATGCCATTCCGAAATATTCTTCACCCATGCGGCAAACAGTGTGTAAACTTGCCGGAATTGTAGTCGACGGCAAGGGGCGATTCCGATTACGCACGTCGCAAGGGAGTCTTCCATGCGCGCACAACAAGTTCGCCCATCGTTCCTGACCGCAATCACTCTGGCGATTATCGCTCTGCTGGCCGTGCCAGCCATTGCCCAGCAAACGCTCTACAACAACGGCTCCGATGGCGATGACGGCTACTTTCACGTCAACTTCGGATCGGCGGTAAGCAACTCCTTCCAGCTTTCCCAGGCCGCCACGATTACAGGCATAGCCCTGACGCTCTATGACGTTGACGACCGCAACATTCCTCAGCACCTGAAGTGGACCATCACCACCGAGCCTTTCGGCGGCGACGTAAAAGGCAGCGGCTTTGTGGCATTGAAGAAACTGCAGCCGCCCTACCTCACTAAATTTCTGTTTTTCGCCTGGCAGATGAGTTTCGACGTCCCCAACCTCGAACTGCCGCAAGGAACCTACTATCTCCAGATTCAGGATGTGGTCACGCAGTGGGACACGTGGGCATTCTGGGCACAATCCGCAGGTGGCAGCTCGCAAGGGTATTACGAAGCTGTGGGACAGAATGGTGCGGGCCTGATCGCGCCCGTCTCTTCGGAGACTTTCGTCATCTCGGGAAACTGGAGCACCGACAACGCCGAGTGACTTCTAGTGCGCTGCGGCCTCATCCGATGGCGCAGCTTCTTCTTCCTGCGAAACGGCAGTCGCTGGTGGCTTGCCGGTCTTCGCCTTTTCCTCCTTGGGCGGAGGCGGAACGAAGTAGAGAATGCGGTTGCAATAAAAGCAGGTGACGATCTGCTCGTTGCTCATCACGTCCTGAAAGACCTGTGGACGAAGCCGGACGCGGCAGGCCGAGCAGCTCTCGTCCTCATAGACGGGAGCCATGACCGAACCGCGCAGCTTCAGTACGCGATCATAGTGCCGCAGCGTCTCGTCGCCGACGCCGGCGCGTAACTCATGGCGTTGTGCCGCAAGCTCGGCCAACTGCTTCTCGTCTTCGGCGGTTTGTTGCCGCGCATGCTCTTTCTCTTTCTCGTTGGCTGCGGTGTCGGCTTTCAGCGTCGCCTCCGCCTGCTTTAAGGCCTCCTTGCGGGCGTCCGCGGCCACCATGATCTCCAGAATCTTGTCTTCCAGTTTGGCAATTGCGGCTTCGGCCTGCTCAATCTCGCTCAGCAGCGCCTTATATTCCTGATTGGTTTTCACCTTCAGCGACTGGTCGCGGTACTTGCTGATCTTCTCCTGCTGGTCCTTGATGTCGGATTCGTGCTTGCGCCGCGTCGTGTCGTCGGCTTTGATCGTTGTCTGCGCGCCCTCAACTTTAGCTTTAGATCCTGCCAGCTTGGCCTCGATCAGCGCCACTTCTTTAGGCAAGGCTGCGATTTCACTTCGCAATGCGGCAATACGCGCGTCGACCTGTTGCAGGTCAATCAGCTTGTGCAGTTCGGAATTCATGGGGGGACTTTTGGATTCTAGCACGCGCGAATCAGTAGTCAGTAATCAGCTGCCAGTAGTCAGTTGCCGATGTCAGTAGTCAGCAAGCGGCTCTAGCCGACCACTGGCCACTGGTCACTGGCCACTGTACTAAGGTTTTCGGCCTATTGAGCGACTTGCACTCATAATCTTACGATTGTTATATGCCACTCGAAATTGCGCGACTTCTTCTTGGCCTTCTGATCGCGGCCTGCCACCGCCGCATCGCAGACTTCATCCTCGAGCGCGAACGTTCGCTCGTACTCGTCTTTCGTCAACGCGGCGTGCCTCTGCCCGCGGCCTTAAGCACCGAGACCGCTCGCAATTTGTATTTCTGCGTGGGCATCTTCATTGTGCTGGTGGAACTGCTGCGTCTGTATCAGATCACGCACTAACCCCGCCGAGCACGCGTAGTCATCGCATTTCGACCCATCCTGCCTGCCATTGGGCACGCCGGCTCACTCCGCGCGCCCACTTCGGCCTTCCTGATATAAACTTTTCCGCAGCCTAAAATTTATCTTCTGGAGTTGCCGTGAAAGCCTGCGTCGCTGCTTTCGTACTCTGCTTCCTCTGCGGTTCTATCGCTACTGCACAAACCGCCACATCGGCCGCGCCAGGCCAAAAGCCACTGACCATCGAAGACATGTTGAAACCCGGCGGCATTCTGGGCCGTGGGCCGGAAAACGTGCAGTGGAGCCCTGACGGCACCAGGGTCTCGTTTGTGCAACGCAATGACAGTGGCGATCAGGGTGAGCTCTACTACGTCGATGCTGCCTCCGGCAAGTCGGCCGTGCTGGTTGCCAGCACTAAACTCGCCACGCTTGCTCCTCCCGCAAGCGCGATCAAGGACGAGCGCAAGAAGGAAGCTGCGCAGCGCTACTCCATCGCTGCCTATCAGTGGGCGCCCGATTCCAAGCACTTGCTCTTCGATTCCATGGGCCAGCTCTGGCTCTACAGTCTCGACAACGGCACAGCCGTGCAGCTCACTTCCAGCAACGATGAGAGCGGCGATCCCAAGTTCTCGCCCAACGGCGATCGCATCTCCTACGTCCGCAAACAGAACCTCTACGTGCGCCCGGTGGATGGCGGCGCCGAGCGCCAACTCACCAAAGATGGCAGTGAGAATCTGTTGAACGGCGAAGTCGATTGGGTCTACGAGGAAGAGCTTTATACGCGCAGCAATTATTTCTGGTCGCCTAATGGCAAGCAGATCGTCTTTCTGCAAATGGACGAGAAGGATGTGCCCACCTATCCCATCACCGACTGGATACCAGTCCACGCGACCGTTGACAACGAGAAGTACCCCCAGCCCGGCGATCCCAACCCGGGGGTTCGGATCGGCGTCCTCAAGAGCGATGGCAGCAAGGTGAAGTGGATCACGGCTGGCGGAGGAGGCAATGGCGCGCTACCCCTGGGCAACGATCCCAACGTGCTGATCCCGCGCTTCGGCTGGGTGCGCGACGGACTGATCTGGGCGATGGCCCTCAATCGCGTTCAGGATCGGCTCGACCTCTATTTCGTCGATGTCGACAGCGGCAAGTCGCAGCTCATGATGACCGAAACCACCGATGCCTGGATCGATATGCACCCCGAAGTCGACTTCAAATTGCTCGACTCCGGCGATGGATATCTGTGGACGAGCTGGCGCGACGGCCACAATCACATCTATCTCTACCGCTTCGACAAGCAGAATCCTCTCAGCGCCCAGGCCAGGATGGAGAAGCAACTCACCTCCGGCGATTGGGAAGTGGAGAGCATTGATGGCATCGATAACCAGCAGAAGATGGTCTTCTTCTCGGCCAATTTTGGTGATGTCCTGCAGCGCAATGAGTGCGCCGTTGGCTTAAATGGTGAGAAGTTCCATCGCATGTCGCAGCTGGATGGAACGCACTTCGCCGACTTCGATCCCAAGAACGCCAAGTATTACGTCGATAACTTCTCCGCGCTGACCACGCCGCCTACGGTGTCGGTGTGCAAGGTGGATGGCGAGTGCACGCCGTTTTGGAAGCCGCGCAGCGTCGACGCCTACAACTTGCTCACGCCCAAGATCGTCAAGTTCGTCGCCGCCGACGGATTCACTCAGCTGGAGGGAGAGATTCTGTTTCCGCCGCCAGGTGGACCGATGAACCCGAACGGCAAGGCTCCTCTCATTGTCAATCCCTACGGCGGTCCCGGCGCACAGACTGTCCGCGATTTCTGGATTGGCTACGACCTTTTCGACCAGATCCTCGCGCGCCAGGGTTTCGCGGTTTTGCACGTAGATAATCGCGGCATGGCCAATCGCGGCAAGGCCTTTGCCCTGCCCATCAAGCATCACTTCGGACCGGTCGAATTGAGCGATCAGCTGGCCGCTATGAAAGAAGCCCTGGATCAATTCCCGCAGCTTGATCGCACTCGCGTTGGCTTCTGGGGATGGAGTTACGGCGGGTACTTCACCCTCTACGCGCTCGAGCACAGCGATCAATTCAAAGCCGGAGTATCGGTTGCTCCCGTGACGGACTGGCGCAACTACGACTCCATCTACACCGAGCGTTACATGGGTCTGCCGAAGGATAACGAGGCGGGTTACAAGGACAGCTCGCCGGTTAACTTTGCGGCTGATCTACACGGCCAGCTGCTGGAAGTGCACGGCACGAGCGACGATAACGTGCACGTCCAGAACACGATTCAGATGGTCAACAATCTCATCGAGGCAGGCAAGCAATTTCGGCTGATGGTGTATCCCGGCAAGACGCACGGCATCGCGGGATTCAACACACAAAGCCACTTGTTCCACATGATCGACGACTACTTCCTGGAGACGCTGGCGCCGGGGAAGTAACGGGGTAGCATCTCGCTTCTAGAAACCTAAGCGTTTAGGTTATAATTATAGATGCCAACGATCTTGCGCTTCGCGGGCTGGCGAGTGACCATTTATCCCAACGATCACCGCCCGGCTCACGTGCATGCTATTGGCAAGGATTGCGAGGCTGTGTTCGAGCTCAACTGCCCGAACGGGGCCGGTCGCTCTGCGCGAAAACTACGGATGCGGCCGTTTGGAGATCGGACGAATCCGCCGAGAATTGGAGCGGGCGCTTGGCGAACTATGCAAAGAATGGGAGCGGATTCATGGCTTCGACTGATGACTTTGGTGCGGCAAACGAACGAGCCCGCAGACAACTCAGGAAAACGCCTCCGGCGACTGCTGCTCATTATGATCGCAAGATGGGGCGAGTCGTAGTCAGCCTAGCGTCCGGAGTTGACATCAGCTTTTCTCCTCGGGATGCAGAGGAGCTGCAGGGTGCAACCAACACCCAATTGCAGTCAATCGAAATCACTCCTTCTGGACTGGGTCTTCATTTTCCTAAACTCGACGCGGACCTTTACCTTCCTGCTTTGCTGGAAGGCGTTCTCGGTTCTCGCAAATGGATGGCCGCAAGGCTGGGCGCGATAGGCGGCAAGCGCACGACGCTGGCAAAGAGGCGTGCCTCACGTGCCAATGGACGCTTGGGCGGGCGACCGAAGAAGATCAAGGCGGGATGATGAGTCGATGCTGATGCGTGGCCTCGGAGCGCATCCCCGCGCTGTGGTGAAACGAATTACGTCCGCGCCTCGCGCTGTAAGTCGCCGGCAGACTTGCCCTGATCTCGCCGTTCTGTTTGAATTCAGACGACCAATTCCACTCCCGGGAGCCATACCCTGGCGAAGCAAATTTTCGCGTGCAAGTCCATTGACAAGCTGATCTCCGACTCGCAGCAGGCGGAACATCGGCTCAAGAAATCGCTTGGGCCGTGGTCGCTTACGGGACTCGGCATCGGCGCCGTCATCGGCTCCGGAATCTTCACCGTTATTGGCACCGCGATCGCCGGCCAAAAATTCGACACCGCCTCCATCCTGAACAGCCCGCTTGCGGACTACATCGTCCACCACACGGCGACACTCGGCCGTCCAGGTGCAGGTCCGGCGCTGGCGTTATCGTTGGTACTGGTCGCGATTGTCTGCGGCTTCACCGCGCTCTGCTACGCGGAACTCGCGTCGATGATCCCAATCGCAGGCAGCGCGTACACCTACACTTACGCGACGATGGGCGAACTCATCGCCTGGATCATCGGCTGGGACCTGATCCTGGAATACGCGGTCAGCAATATGGCCGTGAGCGTGGGTTTTGCGGCGCACATGGAAGCTACTTTCACGTGGTTCGGGTGGCATCCGGCGTTGCGCTGGATCACGCCCGCGTATCTGCCCGGCGGCCTCACCGATCTCAAAGGCAATGTGCTCTACAACCCGGGCTGGCATTTCGGCTTCAACATTCCGGCGTTTCTTATCGTCATCATTCTGACGGTGGTGCTGGTGCGCGGCATTCGCGAATCGGCCGAGACCAACAACATCATGGTGCTGCTGAAGATCGCTGCTATCCTGGCGTTCGTCTTCGTCGGCATGCGCTTCATTCATCCGGCGAACTATCACCCCTTCATTCCGGAAGGCTGGTCAGGCGTGCTGACCGGCGGCTCGATCATTTTCTTTACCTATATCGGATTCGATTCGGTCTCCACTGCGGCGGAAGAAGCGCGCAATCCGCAGCGCGACATTCCCATCGGCATCATCGCGACTCTGATTGTTTGTACGATTCTGTATATCGCGGTTGCCGTCGTGCTGACTGGGTTGGTGCCGTGGAGATCTCTGATCGACGACGCCGCTCCCGTAGTCAACAGCATGAGCATGCTGGCAGGTACCACAAAGTCAGAGTTGCTGCGCTGGACCGAGTTGGCTGTGCTCTTCGGCGCGATGATGGGCATGATCTCGTCCCTGCTGGTGTTTCAGTTGGGTCAGGCGCGAGTATGGTTCTCCATGTCGCGCGACGGCCTGCTGCCGAAGATCTTCAGCAACGTGCATCCGCGCTTTCGCACGCCTGCCACCGCGACCTGGATTGCCGGCTTCCTGGTCGGTATTCCCGCCGGCATTCTCGACATCGGTACGCTCTCCGATTTGTCGAACATCGGAACGCTGTTTGCGTTTGTCCTGGTGTCGCTCGGCGTGATCATTCTGCGTTATAAGCAGCCGGAGCGGCATCGCGGTTTCCGCGCGCCCGGCGGATTGGCTGCGCCCATCCTGAGTGTCATTTTCTGCATACTCCTGATGGCCGGCCTGCCGATCTTGACTTGGCTCCGCTTCTTCGTGTGGCTGATAATCGGCATGGCCGTGTACTGGCTCTATAGCCGCCATCGCAGCGAGTTCAGCCCCGCCAATGCCAAGCCAGCGCTACCCACGGTCACGAAGCAGTGAGCGATGACTTTATTCAGTCGCTGCCCAAGGCCGAACTCCATCTGCATCTCGAGGGTTCTGTCGACCCTCCCACATTGTCAGAGTTAAGTCAGCGCCATCCGACGCCACTGTCGACAACGAACAATCACTATCGCAACATTGAAGACAGCGGCCGTGTCTTCACGGAAGACGAAGCTCGCGAGTTATATCGCTACAAGGATTTCACTGGTTTCATGATGGCGTTTAAAGCTGTTACCGAGCGCCTTCGCACCGCCGACGATTACGAACTCGTAGCTTATCGGATGATGCAGAAGCTGCACGCACAAAATGTGGTTCATGCTGAGGTCTATATTTCGGCCGGCGTAGTGCATTGGCGTGGACAGGAGTTTGGGCCGCTGTTTGAAGGAGCGGAGCGCGGCCGCCAGCGCGGCGAACGCGACTTCGGCGGCTCGCTCTATTGGATACTCGATGCGGTCCGACACTTCGGCGTAGATGAAGCCCGGCGGGTCGTTGATGAGGCCATCAGGCTTAAGTCCCACAATGTGGTAGGCATCGGAATCGGGGGTGACGAGCGAAAGGCTGGACCAGAGCAGTTTCGCGATGCCTACGAATATGCCGCCGAGAATGGCCTGCGGTTAACCGTCCATGCGGGAGAAACGGTTGGGCCGGAGTCGATCTGGGGTGCGCTGCGAGAACTGAAGCCGCATCGCATTGGGCATGGACTTCATGCCATCGACGATCCGGAACTGGTGCGATATCTGGCTGATCAGCAGATCCCCGTTGAAATCTGTATCACGAGTAACGCGGTCACTGGTTGCTGCAACCACATCGCAGAACACCCTGTCCGAAAACTATTCGATGCAGGCGTGCCGGTGGTGCTGAACACCGACGATCCTGACATGTTCCACACAACTCTGATCAAGGAATACGAGATTGCGCGCGACGTCTTCGGATTTACCGACGCCGAACTGCGTCAACTGGCGCGGAATTCGTTTCGGGCTTCGTTTCTACCAGACGAGAGAAAAGGGGAACTGATAGCGCTGCTCTGAACTGCGGGCATTCAACCGCTGCGAACGAAAACAGATCCCTCGTCAGGCTGAAGCCCTCCTCGTGATGACAATGTTGCGGTTCGAAGCCTACTCGCCGGCGACGGTCATCCCATCGATGCGGAGCGTGGGCGAGGCGATGGAACTGCGGAATTCGAGGTCATTGCCAATCTCGGAGATGTTGAAGAACATGTCCTTGAGATTGCCGGCGACGGTGATCTCTTCCACCGGGAACGTTAGCTCGCCGTTCTGAATCCAGAGGCCGCTGGCGCCGCGCGAAAAGTCGCCGGTGACCAGGTTGACGCCAAAGCCGAGAAATTCGGTGACAAACAGTCCATCCTTGATGTCCGCGATAATTTCCTGCGCGCTCTTCGCTCCCGGCTTCAGGAAGAAGTTGCCCGGTCCGATTCCTGGAGTTCCAGCCAGGCCGCGCGAAGCGTTACCCGTCGTCTGCAAGTTGAGCTTCTTCGCAGTGTAGGTGTTCAGCAGATATGACTTCAAAACACCCTTCTCCACGACGACCGTCTTGCGGCTGGGCACGCCCTCGGAGTCGAACGGACTTGTTCCGAAGCCGCCTGGCATAGTGCCGTCATCAATGACGTCGATGTTGTCGCCGGCAATCTTCTCGTTCAGCTTGCCGGTCAGGAATGACGCGCCGCGATAAACTGAGTCGCCGTTGACCGCTTCGAAGATGTGTCCGACCAGCGCGCCTGCAATGGTGTGTTCGAACACAATCGGAACCTTCGCGGTCTTCACCTTGCGTGCGCCTAGTCGCCGCAGCGTCCGCTTGGCGGCAATCTGACCTACTTCTTCTGGCGATTGCAGCTTCTTCAAAGTGTTGGCAACCGAATACCAGTAGTCACGCTGCATGGCAGAGCCTTCGATCTGCGCGATAGGCACCGCCGAAACCGAGCAGTAGGAGCGGCTGATAGTCGCCGACAAAGCCGTGGGAATTCGCCAGCACCTTGTAGCCGATGGCGGCATCGAAGTTTCCGCCCTCGGAGTTCGTAATGCGCGCGTCCGCGTCCATTGCGGCTTTCTCAGCGCGGCGCGCGTAGTCGATGCGCTCGGCGGTCGAGAGCGAATAAACGTCGTCGTAATAGAGACCGAGGTCGCCCTCCAGCTTGCCTAATTGCGCGGCCTCCGGAATCCCGGCGAAGGGATCTTCGCTGGTAACCTTCGCCAGCCTTAGCGCCGAGTCCACCAGTTGCCTTGATGCCTGCAGGCGTGAGATCGCTGGAATAGGTGCTGGCCGCACGCTTGCCAAAGAAAACGCGCACGCCGATGCCCTTGGAGCCGGATTCCTTCAGCGTCTCCACCTCGCCGAGACGGACGACGGTCGAGAACTCGCTGCCTTCCATGGCAACGGCT
The DNA here is from genome assembly GCA_963805985.1 of uncultured Acidobacteriaceae bacterium. Taxonomy (GTDB): domain Bacteria; phylum Acidobacteriota; class Terriglobia; order Terriglobales; family Acidobacteriaceae; genus Bog-257. Next base: position 67,863 of record CAWDWG010000003.1, read on the forward strand.
TCGGCTGCGGTCGCTCCACCTTGCATGGCGCGGCGGACGACGTCGCTTGCAATTTCACGGAGATCGGTTGAAGTTGTTTGTGGTTCGGCCTGGCGTTCTGCAGTTGAAACTGTCATCTGGATATTAGTCCTATTATGTAGGAGTCCCACAATGTGGGATTAGACTCATCTGTCACCCCCTAAAGGGGCTTCGATATGAAAGGGCTGAACGCTGCCCTAAAGGGCAGCGCTTCCACCTACCCGCCGGTCCCGCCGACTGTCAGCCGGTCAACCTTGAGCGTTGGTATGCCGACGCCCACGGGCACCGACTGCCCATCCTTGCCGCAGGTCCCGATGCCTTCGTCGAGCTGCAAGTCGCTGCCGACCATGGAAACCCTGGTCAGCACATCCGGCCCATTGCCGATCAGGGTCGCGTTCTTCAGCGGCGAAGTGATTTTGCCGTCTTCGATTAGATAGGCTTCGGATGCCGAGAACACGAACTTGCCGTTGGTAATGTCGACCTGGCCGCCGCCGAAGTTCACGGCGTAAACACCATACTTCACGGAGCGAATGATGTCTTCGGGCGAGTCCTGACCCGCGAGCATGTAGGTGTTCGTCATGCGCGGCATGGGAATGTGCTGATAGCTCTCGCGACGGCCGTTGCCGGTATTCGGAATACCCATCAGCCGCGACGACAGCTTATCGGAGAGATAACCCTTCAAGATTCCCTTTTCGATCAAAACGGTATTCTCGGTCGGATTACCCTCGTCATCGACGTTGAGGGACCCGCGACGGCCCGGCATCGTACCGTTGTCGACGACCGTGCACTTGTCGCTGGCTACGCGCCGGCCGAGCATCCCCGAAAACGCCGATGTCTTCTTACGGTTGAAGTCGGCTTCCAGGCCATGGCCGATCGCTTCATGCAGCAGAATTCCCGGCCAACCTGGACCGAGCACGACTTCCATTTCACCCGCCGGCGCATCACGCGCGTCGAGCTGAATGATCGCCTGCCGCGCCGCTTCCTTGGCGAAATGTTCAGGCGAAGCATCGCCCTGGAAGTAGTCGAGTGCGACTCGGCCGCCGCCGCCAGCGCTCCCGCGTGCCGAACCGGCGCTCTGCGATTTGGCGATGCAAAACACGCTCATGCGCGCCAGTGGCTGCGAATCCTCAGCATAGCTGCCGTCGGAACCCATCACCAGAATGGTACGCAATTCGTCGGCATAGCTGACGCGCACTTCATGAATGCGAGGATCGTAGGCGCGCGCGGCTTTGTCGGCACGCTGTACGAGGTCGACCTTGGCTAGAACATCGGCTTCCACCGAAGGCAACGGCACAGGGTACAGATTGTGTGCGGGCTTATCGGTCAGGCCGACGACCGGTTGCTTGGCTGGGCCGCTGGCAATCAGCGCCGCAGTCCGCGCCGCATGCAATATCCGCTCCGGCGAGAGGTCGTCCGTGTAAGCGTAGCCGGTGCGCTCACCCGAAAGCACGCGCACGCCGCAGCCTACCGAGATGCCCTGCGTGGCCGACTTCACCATGCTCTCGTCAAGCGAGACTGAGGTCGAAGTCTGATATTCGAAGTAGAGGTCAGCAAAATCACCGCCGGCAGAAAGCGCGGCGGCCAGATAGCGCTCGATGTCGGCTTGCGCCAGCCCATAGCGCGCGAAGAAAAACTTATTGTCCATAGTCACTCTTGGTTAGATGTCCCGGACCCAGGAATCGCATCATGGTCGATCCCAGGGGTATAGAAAACGGGAGTTGACGGAGGCATGTGGCCGCTCGGCGTCTGTCGCGGGCTAAGGCCCGCTCGGTAAATAAAACGGTCGATCGGCCCGACTAAAGTCGTGCCCTGACACGAAACCGATTGCGCGACAAAACAAGCTCTACGCCGACGGAAAACAGCCGGAACTCGTTCTCCTAACCTCTCATTATCACACACGGGTGTGCGTGCTGAGACTGAGCTTGCCTGGGCGCAGACCTACAATAAAGCCAGGACGCTTTTCGTGCCCGTCGCCGCTATCTCCGTCGAATCGCTGGCTGGTTTGCTCGAGCAGTTTCTTGCTTCTGCCCCCAATGCCGTCGCTATCGAGGACGGCGCTGTTCTGTTCGACTTTTGCTCGGCAAGATATTCCATATCCGGCGAAGGCAAGTGCGTCCTCCACATCTGGTCGGAAGACCGCAACACGGTTCGGCGCGTGCTCGATGCCGAGGCGACCCCCCACTCATTGCGCTTACAGGTCCTTCGCTTCGGACAATCGCAGCCGAATCTGCTGGAGATCTGCGTCGAACGCGACTACCGCACCAGCACGGCCAGGCGTAGCGCACGTGCGCGGTATCAGTCGTTGTTGGAACGCCTGGTGCGGCGCGAATATCCCGGATTCAAGCTGGCCCAGGTCAGCAGTAGCCCCGATCTGGAGCATTCGTTCAGCCCGGTTTATACGCGCGGATTGTTGCACGCCGGACAGAGCGCGTTTGCCGTTCTCGGCGTCAATTCTGAAGAAGCCCAGACCTCGGTGGATGCGGCACTCACGTTCGGTATTCTTTGGATGGATTACCAGCGGAAGCGTCTGGCCGGACGCGCTGTGGTGGAAGGGTTGAAGCTGTTTGTGCCGCCCCGCTGCTCGGAGATTGTGCGCCAGCGGGCTGCCAATCTGAATCCTGAAGCCGCCAAGTGGCAGCTCTACGAACTTGACGAGCGCTCCGAGACTTGTGAGCCGATCGACATTGCCGACAGCGGCAATATCATCACGCGGCTCACGCGCGCGGTAGACGTGCAGGCCGCTCGGGAACGCTTCGCGAGTTCCATTGGTCGCATGCGAGAACTGGTGCCCGGCGCAGAAGCCGCCGTTGAATCTCCTTCCGAGATTGTATTTCGCCTTCATGGACTGGAGTTCGCGCGAGCGCGAATGACACCGCAAGCCGGGTCCTTTCGCAATCGCGAGTCGATCATTTTTGGCGTCGCACCCGCGGAGTATGAACTTGACGAGAGCAGCGAGGCGCTCTTCCGCGAATTGACGCAGCGCATCAGCCAGGAGCGTCAATCCGGTGGCTCGCAAACCAATATATTTTTCAGGCTCGCTCCGGAGCGCTGGCTGGAGAGTCTCATCACGCGGGATGTGCGATCGGTTGATGAGCGGCTCGACGGCCGCTTTGTTTATTCTCAAGTGCCCGCGTTTGCCGCCGGCGATCGCGCTATGCTCGATGTGCTGACGTGTACGTTGGACGGGCGGCTGGCGGTTCTGGAGCTGAAGGCGAACGAAGACATTCATCTGCCGCTACAAGGGCTGGACTATTGGGCGCGGGTCCGATGGCACCAACAGCACGGCGAGTTCACGCGCAATGGATATTTCCCGGGGCGGGAGATATCGAGCGCGCCACCGCTCTTGTATCTGGTCGCTCCGGCACTCCGGGTTCATCCGGCAAACGATGTGCTGCTACGCTATCTGTCGCCGCGAGTGGAGTGGACGCTGGTTCAGATCGACGAGCGCTGGCGCGAGGGCGTACGAGTTATCAACCGCAAGCACCCAACGAAGGGCGCGAGCCTGGGAGCAGCGTTCTAGCGGCCTGCGGGAAAACTCTGATGCGCCGGATTTGTGCCGTCGGCGCAAGCCGACACGGACAAGAAACTAGACGCCGTGTCGGCACGACTGAAGTGTGTGCGTGAGAACCGTGTCGTCCCCGGGGGACTCTGGTTCCTTTCTCCCTCTACCCAGGACTCCGCTGCGCTCCGTCCTGGGCTGTCATGACACGCGCCTGCGGCGCTCTGGTTTTTCGGCAGTCGCACTCCACTGTCGAGATTAAAGAGCGGTTCTCTGCCGAGGTTAAAGAGTGGTTCTCACGCAGACTCTGAAGCCGTGCCCTGACACAAAGCGCCCTCAGGACGATTTTTTCAGCAGCGTTTTAGAGCCGTTTGCTCCGGCAGTGCAGTTCCCGCACTGCACGCTCACTTCCTCTCGCATCTTATACAATCGAGATTCTCATGATGAACCGGATGGTCTTTGCCAACGTTGTTCACCGGCCGTTTCGCACCGTCATTAGCGTGGTAGCGGTGGGTCTGGAAGTAACTTTGATTTTGCTGATCGTCGGCATCCTGCTGGGCATGCTGAATGACACCAGCGGCCGCCAGGCAAGCCTGGGCGCCGACATCATGGTGCAGCCACCGGGCTCGTCGCTGCTGATGGGTTTGAATGGCGCGCCGGTTTCCGTCAAGGTGGCGAACCGGCTGATGGAAGTACCGCATGTGATTGCGGCCGCTCCGGTCGTGACCCAGACGACGCTGTCCAAAAGCCTTGAGGTGATCTACGGCATTGATTTGCAGTCCTTCGATTCCGTGACGGGAGGCTTCCATTACCTAGCCGGTGGTCCGTTCCAGGGACCGTATGACATGCTGATCGACGACATGAAGGCGGCATCGGACCACATTAAGGTCGGCGACACCGTGCAGGCTCTGAACCACGAGTTCCGCATCTGCGGCATCGTGGAGCATGGCAAAGGCGCACGCAAGTTCGTTCCCATTGCCACGCTGCAGGGCCTGATGGGCGCCGCCGGCAAAGCGACCATCTTCTACGTCAAACTCGATAATCCCAAGAATGCCGACGCGGTTGTCCAGGACATCAAGAACATTCCTGGCATGCAGCAGTATGGTGTGCACTCCATCCAGGAATATCTGTCGCTGATGACTTCAGCCAGCATTCCTGGGCTGAACACGGTGATTGATGTGGTGATTGGCATCTCCATGATCATCGGATTCATCGTGATCTTCCAGGCCATGTACACGGCGGTGATGGAACGCACGCGAGAAATCGGCATCCTGAAGTCACTGGGTGCGAGCAAGCTGTATATCGTGAATGTCGTGCTGCGCGAGACGCTGCTGATCGCGATCGGCGGAGTCATCCTCGGCATCATCTTCAGCTACGTGGCCAAGGCGGGCTTGCGGGTACGTTTTGAGACGCTGCCGGTGATGATTACCGGCAAGCTGCTGCTGAAGGCGACAATCATTGCGCTGGTGGGATCAATGTTAGGCGCGTTTTATCCGGCGATTAAGGCTGCGCAGAAAGATCCGATTGATGCGCTGGCGTATGAATAGGGTGGAGCATGTGTCGCGAGTGGTGTCGCCGCTGCCGCGGCGCGAACCGCAGATCCCTCGGTCGGGCTGAAGCCCTCGGTCGGGATGACAAAACATGGAGGGATCCGGGAACGCTGGCCTGAAGGCCGGCACTACCCGATCTGCCTCTCGCAACGAGTTTTTCAGTAGCCTGTAAAGCCTATTCCGGCAGAAGTCGAACAGGCTGCCCCGCTGAAGCGGTGCTCCACCCGGGTTCTTCATCCGTTCACCGGCTGTACTGATTCTGTTTCTTGTCAGAATGCCGCTCCAGGCCGAGTTGAATCAGCCGGTCGATCAGCTCGGGGTAGGGAGTCCCGCTCGCCTCCCACAGCTTGGGATACATGCTGATCGAGGTAAAGCCCGGGCATCGTGTTGATCTCGTTGACGTACATCTTGGCGCTGCGCGGATCCATCAGAAAATCGACGCGCGCCAGACCGGCGCAATCCACGGCGCGAAACGCGGCGACCGCGAGCTGCTGCACTTCCTTCTGCTTCGTTTTGGTCAGCTTCGCAGGAATAATCAGCTCCGACCCTTCCTCAAGATACTTCGCGTTGTAGTCGTAAAACTCCTTGATAGGTACGACCTCTCCGGCGACGGACGCAATCGGCTGATCGTTGCCTAGAACTGAGCATTCGATCTCGCGCGCCTTGCCTTTCTTTCCGCCAACGCCCTCCTCGATCACCAGCTTACGGTCGAAGCGCGAAGCTTCATCCATTGCGGCCTCGAGTTCGCGGGAGTCGTGAACCTTGCTAATGCCAACGGAAGATCCAAGGTTGGCGGGCTTCACGAAGACGGGATACTTCAGCTTGCTTTCGATCTGCTTGCGTACTCGTTTGGGCTGCTCGCGCCATTCGGTCCGCAGAACCGTGATGTGCTTAACGATGGGCAGTCCGGCATCACGGAAGAGTCGCTTCATCACGTCTTTGTCCATGCCGGCGGCCGAGCCGAGAACGCCCGCGCCGACGTAGGCGATGTCGGCCAGTTCGAGCAATCCTTGAATCGTGCCATCTTCGCCGAAGGTTCCGTGCAGAACGGGAAAGATGATGTCGACATCGACGGGCTTAACACCGGCACGAAGCTGATGGGCATCCGTCTCGAAGGGTACGAGTGCAGAGTGGTTCTCGCCCGGCATCGGTGGTACGACGACCCCTTCGCCGCGAGCCAGCACGGCGGCTGTGGCAGTTGTCTCAGGATCGCCCGCGCGCAAGTGTCGAGGCTCGGAGGCATCAGCCTGCTTGCCTTTCAGCAGGCGCTCGGCGTGAGCGGCAGTGACCCAGCGTCCTTCCTTGGTGATGCCGATCGAAATCACTTCGTACTTATTCTTGTCAATTGCATTGAGAACCGAAGCTGCCGACAGCAGCGACACCTCGTGTTCGCCACTGCGCCCCCCAAACAGCACGCCCACCCGAAGCTTGCTCATATGTCGATATTAGCGCCGACAGCGATCAAGAATAGTGATTAGCGAAGAACCCTCCTTTCTGCATGCCTGTGTCGGATCCTTCCGCGAACTGTGCCCCAGCCTGAAAACGGGGCCCAGAATTAATTTTCCGTGAAACCGCGCCCGGCGGCGTTGACCTGTCCTGGCCTCTGCTCTACCATCCGACACTTATGACCAAGCCCGATCTGGATGCACTGCAGCAATCTTACAAACAGGCGGTCGATCAATGGGTGGCGGCGATTCGCGCGGAAGAAGCGCTGGCTACTCCGGACCATTCCGAAACCGCGATGGAACACTGGGACAGTGCTGATTTCACCGTGCAGGACACGCAGAGAGAGGCCAAGCGAGCGCGAGACGCTTACAAGGAAGGCCTGCGGAAATTGCACTACGGAATCTAGGCGGCGTCTGAACGTTGCGACCGCAAGCCGGGGCTCAGCATCTATTTACCATCCCTTGCTTATGATCCCCGTGACCCCGCCTGCTTTAGTAGAAGTCGATTCCAGCCGCCGCTATGTTTCCGTCAACGACAGTGCCTGTGATTTGCTGGGTTATACCAGGCAAGAGTTGCTGAATCTGCGGATTGACGACGTCAGTTTTCCCACCGGCGCCCACGTTGCTCCCATGTACGAGCAATTTGTGAAAGACGGAAGGATGCAGGGTATCTTCGCCTTGAAGCGCAAGAGCGGAGAAGTGCTGCGCATTCAATTTGAGTCTGAGCAAATTGACGGGCGTTCGCGTGCTACCTGGACGCATTACGAAGTTTGGGAAGACGCGGAGCGGTCGAAGCTGCGCGAATAGCTGAATCCCATCGGATTCTGGAAGAGCTATCGTGAGCGTATTGCGCGTTTCGCTGCGTACATAGCGCGGTCGGCGGCGGCACAGAGGTCGTCGGGAGTGGTTGCCTCGTCGGGGTATAGCGCATAACCCACACTGACGCCTGTATGCACCAAGGCGTGTTCCACCTGCAATGGGGCAAGTAGCTCCGACTCCAGCGCCAACGCCAATGTCTGCGCGCCTTCCGTCGAGGTCACTTCGCTGACGATGGTGAATTCGTCGCCACCGGAGCGCACCAGGGTATCGGAGCCACGCATCCGGCTGGACAGCCTGGCGACCACCTGCTGCAGGGCGGCATCACCAATGCGGTGCCCGTAATTGTCGTTAACGTTCTTGAAGTCGTCGAGATCCAGCAGGAGAACGGCAACTTTGTGATTCTCCCGATCCGCCCGGGCTAAAGCTTGCACCAACCGATCCTGCAGCAACCGCCGATTGGGCAGTCCTGTCAGCGCGTCGTGATAGGCCAGGTGATCGCTTTCCAATATCTGATTTTCCAGCAAGGTGACGATCATACCGACGGCCACCAGATACTTAGGAATGTTCCAGACTTCGGAGTCAATGCGAATCGAGGGGGCGATGGCGGCCATCACGAGTCCGGCGGGCAACGTGATACCCCAGGAAACGAAGCCGAAAACTGTAGCCAGCACGCCCGCAGAGGTACGTCGCATGCGATACCAGAACAGGCCCGCAGCGGAGAAGTTCAGGGCCGCGAGTATGGCATGCATCCCGTATTCTTCTTTGCCGTAGGCGATAAATCCCGCCAATAGCATCGCCATTCCAATCGATACCAAGGCCACAAGGCGCACATACGGTGTGATTCTTCTGTACCAGGCGAATAACAACGCCAGTACTGCAACCAGCCAGAGCATCGCGATGGTGTAGTACAGACCGTTGGCATGCACATCCCCCAGCATTGCACTGGTATAAACAACCGGCGGAATACCCAGTACGAGGGTCAGTATCAACTGTCGCCGCCAGGTTCGAGCCTGGGGCGCGACTGAGACCACGAAAACTACGCTCGCCATTTCCAACGCGCACAAGCCAACCGCCACTTCAACCTTGGCCAGCCAGTGAGTTTTGAAATGCGCGAAGTCAACCAGGGAGTGCAGCAGGATGAGTGACCAGGCGGTCAGCCAGAGGCGTACCCGCTCCTTGATTCCCTGGCGGGAGATGGCCGCGAACACCGCAACCAATACCGCAAGCGCAATCAGTACTGGAAGGGAGTTGTAATGGAAACGCATGACCTGGGACGTTACTCCACGTGCTGGAAAATGGACTGACTGGATGTGCGATTAGCGTAACGGAAGCTAAGCGTGAACCGCAATGGCGAAGTGTGCCAGGCGGGGCAGGGAAGCAGAATGTGGCGTCTCGCGAACTGGTAATTACAAATCAGCAGGCTGCTTCTAGAACGCTCCGGTACCACCGCCGCCAAAGCCGCCGCCGCTGAATCCGCCGCCGCCGAATCCGCCACCACCACTCCAGCCGGAGCCGGAGCTGCTGGCGCGTGGCGCCGCGACGAAGGCCTGGTGGGCGTCCATCGCCATGGCATGCATCGAGCCGGCAAAGAAGATGGGATTGAAGCCGACATAAGGCGTCGGTCCGACATACCACGTCGGAGGATTCTGCACGATGCCTGCAAACGCCTTCGCCCAGCGATTCTCGATGCCCAGAACCATGGCATAAGGCAAGATCTTCTCGAAGGTATCGGGCGGCATACGCTGCAGCCGGTCGGCGTCCACGCGATTGATGAATTCCTGCAGGCCCAGGATTTCGACTTTGGTGCGCACTCCCTTCAGCGATTTCGCCGGCATGATTCGCGCGAAGAGGAAAACAATAATCAGCGAAATAAGGCCAGCCAGAATAACCATTCCAACCGAGGCGAGCACGTCTGCGATCTTTAAAATCTGCAGCAGCACAAACGGCAGCGCGGTCAAGATTACACCGATGAAAACATAGGCATGCGCGGAATCGGGATCGACCGTGTACATGCCCTTGCCTTTGAGTTCGGCAAGAATGTCTTCCTTGATGGTGGGAATGGCGACGTAAAACTGGTTGCGCAACTCCGACATCCGGATCTGGTCCACGTCTCCGGCGAACATGTGCTTCAACATCACGCGCTCGTGCGCCTCCAGCGAGCTCCAACTTCCCTGCGGCTTGAGCGAATGGAAGATGTAGTCGCGATGCGAGAACAGCAGCATCTTCGACTCGACTTCCTCGATCTTGAGATAGCCCTTCACCGCCAGGTCCACGAGGGTTGAAGTGATGTCGCGCGGATGGACCGCGTCGTTAGTTAGTGCTCCCACCTCGGCCGGAGTCATATCCTTGGGAGGGTCGTACATGGGCGCAACCGAGATGTCGGGCTTGGGATCGCGGCCTTTGGTCCACCAGAAGAAGAACATCACCACGAACGCCCACAGCGGCAGCAGCACGATGACGTTGCTGCGAATGAACCACAGCGCGAAGGTCAACTGGCTGGGCTGCGTGAGTATGCCCTTAGTGATGTAGACGTCGGCGGTCAGGCCCTCGCGCATATCGAGCGTACGGTTGGTGCTCACTTTGACGACATTGCCGTTGACGGTTACGGTTGCGTCTCGTCCTTCCGAGCCGTAGACGCCGGTAAAAGCCTGTCCGCGCAAATTATTGGCTGCGTTTGGCGGAAACAGGATGATCGCCATCGCATTGTCGATTGGGACAGGCGTGTCGTTCCCGGTGACGTTCCAGTAGAGCTCGTCGTGATCGTCGAACCAGCGCACGGCATTCTTCACGGTGTAGCTGATGTCGACGACCTTTGTGGTGTTGACCGCGTTGGGAATGTAGATCTTCAGATGGCGGAAGTCGCCCTGCACGCTGGAGTCGTATTTCAGCTTGTTGCCCTGGCCGTCGGTCACGCCGGTTACGGTAAGGAACAGCGTGTAGTTCGAGCCGTGCGGGCCGGGATACTGGATGGGAATGTCGCGATAGATGCCGTGGAACTCGCCCTCGAAGGAAACCGTGAGATTCTCGCGCACGGTCATCGTGCCGTCCGGCGCGACCTGCATGCTGCTGGCAAAGTTGGTGATCCGCCACTCGCGCGCGAAGGCGGGGGCGGCGAGCGCGATGCAGAGCAGAACCAATGTCCGCAGTTGGCACTTTGCACTTAGCATTTGGCGAGGAGCAATCAGCTGGCGGTCGATGGCAGCTACAGCGTTTCCACGAATCTGTCCGCATCCAAGGCTTTAGCTAATTGCTAATTGCTAATTGCTAATTGCTGCTTTTCAGAACTTCACCGCCACCGGCTCCCGCTGGCTGGGGTCGGTGACATCGAAGAACTGCCTCTGCTGGAAGTGGAACATTCCGGCGACGATGTTGCTGGGGAAGCTCTGGATCTTAGTATTGAAGTCGCGGACGACGGCGTTGTAGTAACGCCGCGCGTTCTGGATCGCATCTTCCAGTCCGGTGAGCGAGCCTTGCAGCGACATGAACTCCTGATTCGCCTGCAACTGCGGATACGCCTCGGCCACGGCCAGCAATCCGCGCAAGGCGTAGGTCAGCTGACCTTCGGCCTCGCTCTTCTCCGCCGGAGTGGAAGCGGCCATCGCGGCACTGCGAAACTTGGCGACATTCTCGAAGGTTCCCTTTTCGTGCGCGGCGTAACCTTTCACCGTTTCCACCAGGTTGGGAATCAGGTCGTAGCGGCGCTTGAGCTGCACGTCGATGTCCGACCACGCGTTGTCGGCACGAACGCGCAATTGCACCAGGCTGTTGTAAATGCCGATCAGGGTGAAGGCGATGATCGCCAGAATAGCTATGATTACGATGAGACCGATCATTCACTTATCTCCTCGCCGGTCCAGGAAAAGCAAGAGCGGACCCCCGAACCAGGCTTCCAACAGGGTCGAGCGGAAGGTATCACAGGCAGAAGGCCGAGGCAATTCCGGCCGCGCAACGCAGGTTGACGGGATCGCCGCCAAGCTGCTGAGCGCGTGTAAAATACAGGGTTCGCGAGGCCGCGAATCGAGTTGCGCACCGCGGCATCTATTAACAGTCGCCCGAACTAGACTTACCTGTCTGAATCGACTTCCTGAGAGGACTGCACTTATGGCTACTACGATGACTCCCGCGCGCGGAGGAACGCGCCTGGCTGCAACCATCAACAACGCTCCCATTCCTGAGCAATTCGCCAACGAACCTTCCATCGATTGGAGTAATCCGGAAAATACCCGCCGCATGCGCGCGGCGCTCGAAAAGGTCCGTAGCGAACTGGGCCGCGAATACGACCTCGTGATCGGCGGACGGCGCGTGAAGACCGAAGAGAAGACGCAGTCGCTGAACCCGGCAAAGCCTTCGGAGGTGGTCGGGACGTTCTCTACCGCCGGCGCTGCCGAAGTTGAGCCGGCGATGCAGGCTGCGTTGAAGGCCTACGAGACCTGGAAGTACAGCTCGGTGGAAGAGCGGACGAACCTGCTGTTCCGCGTGGCCCACCTGCTCCGCGAGCGCAAGTTCGAGCTGATGGCGTGGATGGTGTTTGAAGTCGGCAAGAACTGGCCCGAGGCCGATGGCGACATCGCGGAGTTGATCGACTTCACGGTTCTTTATGCGCTGGAGGCGCTGCGGCTGGCGAAGGCAGAAACTGTGGTGCAGTTGCCCGGCGAGCGCGATTGGCTGCGCTACATCCCGCTTGGCGTCGGCGCGGTGATTCCGCCGTGGAACTTCCCCGGCGCGATCATGGGCGGTATGACCCTGGCGTCGATCGTCTGCGGCAACACCGTCATCCTGAAGCCGTCGGGCGATTCTCCCGCTATCGCGGCGAAGTTCTTCGAGATTCTAGAAGAGGCCGGAATGCCGGACGGCGTGGTGAACTTCTGCCCGGGACACGGCAACAGCTTCGGCAACGCGATTGTCGAGCATCCCAAGACGCGCTACATCGCGTTTACCGGCTCGAAAGAAGTGGGCCTGCACATCAACCAGCGCGCCGCCGCGCAACAGCCCGGTCAGATCTGGATCAAGCGCACCATCCTGGAGATGGGCGGCAAGGACTCGATCATCGTCGACGCGGATGCCGATATCGATGCGGCAGTCGAGGGCGTCGCCAGTGCGGCATTCGGTTTCAGCGGCCAGAAATGCTCGGCCTGCTCGCGCGCTATCATCGACGACCGCATCTACGACAAGTTTCTGCAGCGGCTAAAGGAGCGCGTGGAAAAGATCACGCTCGGCGATCCAACGCTCAACCCGAATATGGGGCCGGTGGTCAATGAGAAGTCGATGAAGTCGATCATGGGCTACATCCAGAAGGCGCTTGCCGAAGGTGGCCGGCTCATCACCGGTGGCTCGCGCGCCAGCGATGCCGGCGACGGCTACTTCATTCAGCCGACGGTGATCGCAGACGTAGATCCGATGGGGACGATTTCGCAGCAGGAGATCTTCGGACCGGTGCTGGCGGTGATCAAGTCGCACAACTTTGAGCACGCTCTACAGATCGCCAACAACACCGAGTTCGGACTAACCGGCGCGGTCTATACCTCGTCGGACGACAAGATTGAGGCGGCCAAGCAGCAATTCCACGTCGGCAACCTTTACATCAATCGCAAGTGCACGGGAGCGATGGTGGGCGCGCATCCCTTCGGCGGCTTCAATATGTCGGGAACCGACTCGAAGGCGGGCGGTCCGGATTACCTGCTGCTGTTCACGCAGGCGAAGTCGATTGGCGAGAAGATCACGAAATAGTGGTTTGTGAATCGTGGATCGTGAAATCGATGGCCGGAGCGACATGCTCCGGCCGTTTTTCGTTTGCGGGCAAGAACCGTTCACCACTGAGGACACGGAGAGCACAGAGAAAATAAGAATAAAGAACGGGTTACTCTGTGCGCTCTGTGCTTTCTGTGGTGAAAAGGCTTTTTCCGTCGCTTCGACTAGAATGACTCGTTGATGCCGATCGAACTCACTCGCGCGGCGGCTGCGCCGTCCATGCGCACTGCCACGCTCATCTACGACGACTGGTATCCGGCGATACGAGCGTCGGAAATTCGTGGCAAGCAAATGGTGAAGGCCACGCTGCTGGGCATTCCGCTGGTGCTGGGACGCAAGTCAGACGGGCGCTGCTTCGCGATGCGCGATTCCTGTCCGCATCGCGGCATCCCGCTGTCATACGGATGGTTCGATGGCCAACAGGTGACTTGCAAATACCACGGCTGGGCGTTCGAGCCGGTTTCCGGACAATGTCGCGAGATTCCTTCGCTGACGCAGCGCGACTCACTCGATCCTTGCAAGATCTATGCGACAGCATTTCCTTGTGAGGAGCGTGACGGGCATGTGTGGGTGTATGTCCCACAGAGTGGGAGAGGAAGATTGCGCGCGGACGATCTCTCGCAGCTTCCTCCCGTCCCCGAGGTTCCGAAGTTCAGCAAGCGATTCCGCTCTGCGTATCTCACCGCCGATCTGCCCTGCAACATCGATCACGGAATCATTGGGCTGATGGATCCGGCGCACGGGCCGTTTGTGCATCAGTCGTGGTGGTGGCGATCGCGCGCCAGCATCCACGAAAAGGAAAAACATTTCGAGCCGATTGAAGGCGGATTCCGCATGACTGCCCATCAGCCGTCGGCCAACAGCGCACCCTACAAACTGCTCGGAGTCTACGGCCAGCCGATCTCGACGACCATCGATTTTGTTCTGCCGAATCGGCGCTACGAGATTATCCGCTGCGGCGAGAAGTGGTTCGCCAGCCTGACCACCGTCACGCCGACGGTCGAGAACAATTGCCGTATCGATGTCTGCGCATCGTGGAATGTCTTTCTCAACGTGCCGTTCCTCACGCCGATCGCCAAGTTCTTCGGGCGGCGCTTCGTCGAGCAGGATCAGGTCACGATGATCCAGCAGGCGGAGGGGCTGAAATACAATCCCAGCCTGATGCTGATTGACGACGCTGACCGTCCCGCGAAGTGGTACTTCGACTTGAAGCAGGCAAGGCTGGAGTCGCAGGCTACCGGCAAACCAATGCGCCATCCCATGGACGGCCCGGTGACGCTGCACTGGCGAAGCTAGAAGCTCACCTCAACTGCAATAACTCTAACTGCAATAACTCTTGGGAGAAAACAAAACCCCCTCCGGCGGACAGGGGCGAATTGCACGTCGGAGGGGTTAGCCGTTGTTACACGACCATTCTCAGGGTTGTTACAGAGTTGAACCCTGCGATTCGAAGCATGTTTCGGAGGCCTGGAAAACAGTTTTCGAAATTCGACATTTGCCTCCCAACGCCCCGTTTCCGGCGGATTGCCGCCTCTGTGGTTGACCCCTGTGCCGATCGTCGAAATTAGACCCTGTGCTCAAGGCGCACAAGCCACTCTGGTGACAGGGGGTGCCCAACATCCCACCCTTTCGAGAGTGGACCGAATTGAACCGTTCCTCGATCGGTGCCAGGGAAGGGCACTAAATCATCCGGAACCACGGTTGTCACGCCGAAAACGGCGGGAACTGTGGTAAGTAAGTAGAAGAGTTCAGCGACAACTCGCTCCCTGCTCTCGGCATCGGTGATGACGGGGGCGGAGATTTTGGTTGTACTCCGCGGTAGTTTCAGTTGAATTGATCCGGGAAACTACCCTACTATTAAGACTTCGGCACCAGGCCGAGCGACAAATCGGAGGAGCAAGCGGTCTCCGGCAGCACGTACCTTATTTCTTTTTTTAGGAACTGCACGACATGTTGAAGCGCTGCCCCCTAGCTGCCATTATTCTCATAGCGCTATACGCTTGCTTTGGCGCCTCCGCGGCCACGATCGCCACGCATTCCACTACAACTCACAAGCATAAGTCCACGCACCACGTCACCGAGTCGGCGAGCGCGCAGCATAAGATGGCCCGCATGCGGCACAGCAGCGCGACAGCGGCGAGCTTGAATCGCGCCAGCCACGTTGTGGTCTACAGCAAACATCACTATTACGGCGAGCGTTTCTACGCCAGTTCTTTTGCCAACGATCAGGTGGAAGGCGACATCACGGCAGGTGAAGATCCGATCGTCCGCGCAGCCGCGATCGAAGCGCTGGGTAACATGAATGGCACGATCGTCGCCATGGATCCGGACAGTGGGCGGATTCTGGCGATGGTCAATCAGAAGCTGGCGCTCTCGGCCGGCGCCCAGCCCTGTTCGACCATCAAGGTTGCGGTGGCGCTGGCAGCGCTCAGCGAGAACGTCATCACCAAGGACACGGAAGTCCCGCTGACCAAATATTGGAAGGTTGATCTGACAACGGCGCTGGCGAAGTCGAACAATGCGTACTTCGAAGCCGTGGGACGCAAGCTGGGGTTCGAGAAGGTGAGCTACTACGCTCATCAGTTCGGTCTCGGCGAGCTCGCCGGGTGGAAGATCCCCAACGAGAAACTGGGCACTTTCCCGTCGACCGAGTTGGATGCCAAGCTCGGCGGGGTGGGCAAGATGTGCTCTTTCGGCGAGAGCATTTCGCTGACGCCCCTGCAGTTGGCGGGGCTAATGGGCGCGATCGCCAACGGCGGCACCCTCTACTACCTGCAGCATCCGACAACCCCAGAAGAGGTCGCAAACTTCACTCCTAAAGTTAAACGCAGCCTGGACATTGGGCCGCTCATTCCTGAAATCTCCGACGGTATGGCGGGGGCGGTGCAATACGGGACGGCACGCCTGCTGCGCACAAACTTCATCGAGGAGCCGATCCTGGGCAAGACCGGAACCTGCTCCAAAGACGGTACCCGCTTCGGGTGGTTCGGATCATTTGCCAATACCCAGTACGGAAGAATCGTGACCGTTATTTTTCTGGAGGGTGGTCGTCCGACCTTTGGCCCGAAAGCTGCTGAGCTGGCGGGGATCATGTATCGCAATCTTTACGATCACGACTTCTTTGCCGTGAAGGCGCCTGCCACTTCAGCGCAGAAAACGACGGCTTCAGTTGTCGGCGCAGCCCAGTAGGATCGCCAGGAGATCAAAGAAAGCCTCCGGCAAACGGAGGCTTTTCTGTTTCAGTTCCGAATATCTACTTTGCGAATGGAGAGGCCGACTGCGCCTCCAACTGCTTCAGGGCGTCCTGATAGCGTTTCTTCGAGGCATCATCCTGCGCCGTGCTCAACTTCTCATTGAGCCACTTCAGCATTGCGGCGCGAGAGGGATGAGGCAATGTATTTTCGGCGTCGGCGATGCGGGTGTCGGTATTTTCCGAGCTGACGAGGAAGTCCACGTCCTGGTTGGATCCCGGCGGCTCGGCGACGTAGCCGGTGGTCAAGTCGTAAGTGCCCAGCAAGCGATAGTGCACGGTGACGGCGTCTTTGCCTTGAGTGCCGGACGCCACTGGCATGTCGACCTGGTACCGCGCCACGACATTGATCTTTGAATATTCGGGCCTGGACTTCCACCAAACCAGGGGCTGGATCTTAGGCCAGGCTTGCAAATCCAAGGTGGCGCCTTCGTAATCCAGCCGGCAATACTTTGACACTAGCTCGTGGATCTGGGCGGGCTCCGCGTCCTCAAGAGACTTGGCATTCGGCATCGGAAACTGCGCCAGCAGAAAACCTGGCGCGGCGATGAATAACACAACCGCCAACAGAAGGCCGGGAACAGGCAATAAGGGGAATCTCTTGGACATACGCTTCGATGGTTTCGACTTAAAGACTACACCCAGGGGCTGATCAGACAAAGTTGAGAACGATCGCGTTGTCACAATGCACGATGAAGATTCAGGCGTCCGAGCAGGAAAGTTCCCCGCCGCTTCCGGATGCTATAATTTTTCATACTGCGGTGGGTGTAGTTCAGTGGTAGAACTCCGGACTGTGGCTCCGGCTGTCGAGGGTTCGAATCCCTCCACCCACCCCAAAGCCTCCCGCTCAGTCTATTTCTTCAGACCCCTGGACACCTCCTAATGTCAATCATGGGGAAGCGGGCTCAACGGCAGTCTCTTCACGACTGGGCTATTCGGCTACCGCAGTGGGCAAATTCTTAGAGTGACGGCATTTGCAATTTGTCGATGCAGATCGTTACAGCAAACATGCAATGAATAATCCATCGAGCTCTTGACGCTTCCAACAGGTATGACGCCTAATAGAAATTGCAGTCATAAATGCAACTCAGTTGCAAAAGTAATCAAACCGTAATGTTATTAGAGCGCTTGTCGGCCAGACGGTCGCACACGCCAACAAAATTTGCTTCGCCATGCGTCGATTCTTGGTACGTTGTTTGGGCCTATTAGATGCAACTCGGTTGCATATACTCGGGCTCTGCCTTCTGTTTGCGCTTGCTGGCCTGAGCACTCGCTGCTGGGCCGCAACCGAAGGTAGTGTCTCCGGTACCGTAACGGATCCGAGCAAAGCGGTCCTACGTGGTGCATCGATTACGGCGATCAACCTCGATACCGCCGTCCACTATCGGATATCAACCAACGAATCCGGCTTTTACTCGTTCCCCGACCTGCCGGTTGGCAGATACGACCTCTCGGCGGAGCGTCCCGGGTTCAAGACCTATCGCCGAACCGGTTTAGTGGTTGATACCAATGCCCAGATCAGCGTTGACGTAGTCATGCAAGTTGGAAGGCGTGAAGACGCGATCACAGTCAAGAGCGACAGCGTGCAGGTGGCAACTTCGGACACCCAGATTGGCGATGTCATTCAGGAAAAGAAGATTGTGGCGGTTCCCCTGAATGGCCGCAGCTACACCGACCTACTGGCGCTTCAGCCAGGAGTCGCGCCGGCCACTTCCTTGACTTCTCAGACGCAGCAGGACGTAGGGATCAGCGCGCTGTCGCCCTCCGGAGATCTTAATCCGGGGACGGTTTCGATCAATGGTCAGCGCGAATTTTCCAATGCCTTCATTGTCAACGGTAGCGATGTGGAAGAGGATGTCAACGGCGGAACGGCAATCATCCCTAATCTGGATTCGATAGCTGAGTTCCGCATTCTGACCAGCAACTTCGACGCGGAATATGGTGGCTACACCGGCGGACATGTGAACGTGGTTACGAAGTCGGGAACGAACCAGTTTCACGGAGACGTGTTCGAGTTTCTGCGCAACACCGATCTTGATGCTCGCGAATATTTCTCCCCGACGCCAGGAACCTACGACCAGAACCAGTTCGGCGGAACGCTGGGCGGGCCAATCAAGAAGGAGAAGGTATTTTTCTTCGTCGATTACCAGGGCACACGGTTGACAGAAGGAGTACCTACCGGACTGATCCCCGTGCCGTCGACACAAGACCGCTCCGGCAACCTGTCCGACATAGCCAGCTCGCTCACTGGATCGGTGACTGGTCAGAGCTGGGCAAACACCCTCTCCAAGGAGCTTGGCTATACCGTCAATGCGGGTGAACCGTACTACACGCCCGGTTGCACAAATGCTTCGCAGTGCGTATTTCCTGATGCTGTAATCCCAGCCTCCGCGTGGTCGGCGCCGGCGCGGAACCTGCTGCAATACATTCCCACCCCCAATGTAGGAAACAGCACATTCTCTACTTCGTCCTATAACGAGGCATTACGGGACGACAAAAGTTCTGCCCGGTTGGACTACAACACTAGCTGGGGATTGTTGAATGCATACTATTTCCTGGACAACTACACGTTGAATAATCCTTATCCCGTTGCGCAGAGTGGCGCCAACGTGCCGGGGTTCAATGCCCTCTATGTCGGACAGTCACAGCTGCTAGGTCTGGGGGCAACCAAGTCGTTTGGCTCAAGCGCAGTAAATGAATTTCACTTCAGCTACATGAGAGACAACAGTGATCTTGGCCAGCCGGTCGGCGGGCTCGGAGTAAGTCTCGCGTCACAGGGTTTTGCCACCGGACAGGGCACCGCCGGAATTGTTCCCCTTGATCCGCAGCGTGAAGGTGTCGAAAACGTCATCTTTAATTCCTATTCCATAGGAACAAACGCCAACCAGCTAAAGCAAGTCAACAATACATTTCAGTGGATTGATAACTATTCCAAAATTGTCGGTCGCCATACGATTAAGGTGGGAATTGAATTCCATTATGATCAAATCAACACTAACCCTATCGCGCAATCCAACGGCAGCTTCTTATTCACCGGAAGCGAGACTGGTTCCGATTTCGCCGACTTTCTCCTTGGAGTTCCGAGTCAATACAACCAAAGTCAATTGCAGCCGTTCTATGCTCGCAACAAATACTGGGGGCTTTTTGGCCAGGATAGTTGGCGCCTGCGACCGAACCTTACCTTGAACCTGGGACTGCGCTGGGATCGTATTGAACCGTGGTACGAAGTCAACAACGGCATTTCTACATTTGAGCCAGGCCAGCAGTCGGTGGTGTTCCCGGGCGCGCCGGCCGGAATTCTCTATCCAGGTGACCCTGGTATTCCTCGAACTCTGGCACCGCCGGGTAACCTGGACTTCGCCCCCCGGGTTGGCCTCGCCTACTCGCCGAACGTCAGCCAGGACTCGTGGCTGGGAAAGCTCTTGGGTGGTCCGGGCAATACAAGTATTCGGGCGGGATATGGCATGTACTACGAGGCCATTGAAGCGCTCTCAATCGGTATCTTGGCGGGCAACGCACCGTTTGGCACTACCTATTCCAGTCCCGCTCCTCCCTTATTTTCAACCCCGTTTGTAACCGCATCCTCGGGACAGTTTGTAGGACAACCCTTCCCAGCGAGTCTGGCCACAGGCATGGCATCCGCCAGTCAACCGAATAACAGTATTAACTGGTCGCAATACGAACCGATCTCAGGCATTCCGGGATACGCTGCAACGAACCGTATCCCCTATGTCGACGAATACATGTTGTCGGTGCAGCGTCAACTGGGCCCGCAAACCGTACTAAGTGTCAGTTATATCGGTAATCAGGGACATCGGCTGCTGGTTATGATCGAGGCCAATCCCGGCAATCCAGCGCTGTGTCTGAGTTTGAGCCAACCCAGTCAGGTCGCTCCCGGCTCACCGACCTGCGGACCATTCGGTGAAAACAACGTATACACGACAGCATCCGGGCAGGTAATCAATGGAACTCGATCGCCGCTGGGTCCTGCTTTCGGAAGCGATACCTACCAGGCGACAATTGGGAAGTCCAACTACAACTCATTGCAAGTCAGCCTTCGTCATACTGGAATTCGCCTCGAACTATTCGCTGGCTATACCTACAGTAAAGCACTCGATGACGCCTCCAACTTGGGCGAGGAAGTCAATCCTACAGAGCCATCCCTCAGTTATGGACTATCGTCATTCGATCTCAGGCATAACTTTGTCGTTAGCTATGTCTATAAGCTGCCATTTGACACTTTGTTCAAGGCATCAAATCAGTGGACCCAAGGGTGGGAGATATCTGGAATTACGCGCTTCAGCACTGGCTTCCCGGTAACTCTATACAGCTACGGCGACAATTCATTGCTTGGCGCAGAGCCTAATGGAATCAATAACTATGGCGTTGATGTGCCGGACTATACTGGTGGTCCACTCGACCTGAATCACAACCCTCGAAACGGCCTGCCGTATTTCAGCGTCTCACAGTTTTCCATCAACGCTCTCGGGACTCCGGGCAATGTGCCTCGCAGATTCTTCTCCGGACCTGGCGTCGATAACTACGATATGGCGCTGGCAAAGACGGTACGTCTGGGAGAATCCAAGGCTCTGCAGCTTCGGGCCGAGGCTTTCAACGTCTTTAATCATGCCCAATTCTTTGGGCCGCAGGCGGTGGATGGCAACATCGGGAGTGCCACATTTGGTCAAGTGATCAATGCGGATCCACCTCGCCTAATTCAACTTGGCGCGAAGATCATCTTTTGATGATTTGTGTGGTTCGCATTTGATACAGGCAGTATGACCGTCGACAGAGCAGTGCCTGACAAAATTGAACAGCATTTCCCAGCGCGGTGCTAAATATGGCTTACAAGACTACGCTAACGCCTGACTCGCCAGCGGCACGCAAGCTCGAAACTATTCTGCTGGCTCGAGGCATTCGAATGACCCGTCAGCGGCGCGTCCTTCTGGAGATTATCGAAGGCGCAACTCAATATTGCAACGCAGCTCAAATCCTGCGCAAAGCTATTAAAGTCGACGCGCGAATCAACCGCGTCACTGTATACCGCACGCTAAGCTTGCTAAAGCGTCATGCCTTGCTTGATCCGCTCGGCCTTTCGCATGTGGAAGGCGACGCTTGTAATTGTGAGCGACAAACGGACCGCGACCGTATGCACATGACCTGCCTTCGTTGCGCTAAGGTACATGATCTCCATAGCGAATTGTTTGATCGATTGAAAGGTCAGATCGAACGAGACTGCCACTTTCATATCACTGTCGCACGCTTTGAGATGGGCGGCTATTGCAACGCCTGCCAACGAGCCCATGGAACCGTTCGTTCGTAGGTCGATGTCTTCCACATGGCACGTCATGCTGCGTTAGGTATCGCAGAGAGATCCGGGAGGACAGGCATTCTTACCGCCCGCAGGCGTCGCGGGGGATTGTCCGAAACCGAGACGAGATTCCGGAAATTTCCTGGTGTAGAATCTCCGCTACCTTCATTCAGGTATTCAGGCGCGGAGATTCAAAGAGGTGGACGAAGGAAGAACCAGTCTGGCCGGTCGCACGCTGGCCCATTACCGAATCAGTGCCGCAATTGGCGCAGGCGGAATGGGCGAGGTGTACCGTGCGACCGACACCAAGCTGGCGCGCGAAATTGCTCTCAAAGTTCTGCCGGCCGCGATGGCTAACGACCCGGACCGGCTCGCCCGCTTCCAGCGCGAGGCTCGCGCCGTCGCCGCACTCAATCATCCCAACGTAGTCACCGTCTTCTCGGTCGAGGAATCCGATAACGTCCATTTCATCACCATGGAATTGATCGAAGGACAGCCGCTGGACCGGCTGATCGCTGCCAATGGCTTGCCGTCCGACCGGATCATTGAAATCGCTGGTGCGGTTGCGGAGGCGCTGTCCGCGGCGCACGAGAAAGGCATCGTGCATCGCGACCTGAAGCCTGCGAATGTGATGGTGACGAATGAAGGTCGGGTCAAGGTTCTGGATTTCGGATTGGCCAAGGATGTGGGCAGCGAGACGGCAAATGGCGCAACCATGGCCTCTGCTGGCTACACCCAGGCCGGTATGGTGATGGGGACGCCAGCCTATATGTCGCCAGAGCAGGTCTCGGGACGGCCGCTCGACCATCGCTCCGACATTTTTTCCTTTGGCGTGATGCTGCACGAGATGGCCACGGGACGACGTCCCTTCGAAGGCAATTCATCGGCGGAGCTGATCTCGTCGATCCTGCGCGACAGTCCGCCTTCGATTACTGAACTCCGTCCGGAATTGCCTTCCGACATCGCCCGCGTCATCCGCCGCTGTCTGGAAAAAGAGCCGCGCCATCGCGTGCAGACTGCCCGCGATGTCAGCAACGAATTCCGCGACCTGGCGCGAACCATCATGCGTCCCGCGCCGGTTTCCACCTCAAGCGTGCGAGCTCCGGTTGCTGCCGATTCCGGTGCAGCTCGCGCCGAGGAAGGCTTCTGGGTCGCGGTGCTGCCGTTCAAGTACGGCGGCGGCAATCAAGATCTCAAAGCGCTTGCGGAAGGCTTGTCGGAAGAAGTCGTCACCGGACTGTCGCGTTTCTCCTACCTGCGCGTGATCGCGCGAGGCTCGACGGCGAAATATTCCAGCGAATCGGGAGACGTGCGGGCCATCGGCAGGGAACTTGGCGCGCGCTATGTGATGGAGGGCAGCCTGCGTCATGGGGGTGCGAAAACCCGCATTGCCGTGCAACTGGTCGATGCGGTTTCCGGCGCGAGCCTCTGGGCGGAAACTTACGACCGCACATTTAGTGCGGAGGCGGCGCTCGATCTTCTTGACGACGTGGTTCCTCGCATCGTCGCCACCGTGGGCGACACGCAAGGCATTCTTGCCCATAACATGACCGAGGCCTTGCGTAACCGCGATCCCGAATCGCTCACGCCCCATGAAGCGTTGCTACGCAGCTTCGGATTTCATCAGCACGTCAACGAAGAGGAACATGGCGCGGGAATCAAGGCTTTGGAGAGGGCGGTGCAGCAGGCGCCGGATCGGGCTGACTGCTGGGCAATGCTCTCCTGGCTAATCCGAGCTGAGTACAGCCACGGGTACAATACGCGGCCCGATCCGATGGATCGCTCCCTGGCAGCGGCCCAGCGGGCGGTAAACCTGGCGCCTTCCAATCAGTTGGCGCAGGCAGCTCTGGCCTCGGCTTTCTTCTTCCGCCGTGAACTTGGGCCTTTTCGAGGCGCAGCGGAGCGGGCGTTGCCGCTGAATCGCATGGAGGGCTACACCACCGCTTTCCTCGGTATGGAGTTCGCCTTTTCCGGCGATTGGGAGCGCGGTTGCGCATTGTCCGAACGCTCCACGCAGCTCAATCCCCATCATCCCGGCTGGTATTGGTTCCCCAAGGTGCTCGACGCCTATCGTCGGCACGATGGCCAGCAGGCGGTGGAGTATCTGCTCAAGATCAACATGCCCGGCCTGTGGACCGCGCAAGTTGCGCATGCTGTCATCTATAGCCAGATTGGCGATATGGAGCGTGCGCGAGTGGCAGTACGCAACCTTCTGGCGGCACGGCCGAATTTTGCCACACAAGCGCGCGCGGAGCTGGAGAAATGGTGGCAGCCGGAGATGGTGGAGCAGATGTTGGGAGATCTGCGCCGCGCCGGACTGGGTGTTCCGGCATCGGGTGCTACCTCGGCTGTGCCGATGGCCTTGTCCAGTTCCATTCCGGCGCGAACGGCCTCGGGAGAATCCCGTGCTGATGAAGGCTTCTGGGTGGCTGTGCTGCCGTTCAAGTACAGCGGTGGTAATCAAGATCTCAAGGCATTAGCCGAAGGTTTGTCGGAGGAAGTGGTCACCGGACTGTCTCGCTTCTCCTATCTGCGTGTGATCGCGCGCGGATCGACGGCGAAGTATTCGGGCGAATCGGGAGACATTCGCGACATCGGTAGAGAGCTCGGCGCTAGTTACGTGATGGAAGGAAGTTTGCGGCAGGCTGGAAGCAAACTGCGGGTTGCAGTGCAACTGGTGGACGCAATGACCGGTTCGCACGTTTGGGCGGAGACTTACGAACGCACCTTCAATCCGGAAACAGTTTTTGAATTGCAGGATGAACTTGTCCCCCGCATTGTCTCCACCGTCGCTGACGCTCATGGAATTCTGCCGCACACCATGGGCGAAAGCATTCGCAGCAAGAATCCCGAGCAGCTGAGCCCTTACGAAGCGGTGTTGCGCTGTTTCAGTTACGCCGAGCGCGTCTCTCCGGAAGAACATGTGATCGCTCGGGACGCCCTGGAACGGGCGGTTGAAGTCGCTCCGAACTACGCTTACGCGTGGGCGCTGCTTGCCCTTTGCATTAAAGACGAGTACGAATCGGGATTCAACCCGAGGCCCGATCCGCTGGAGCGCATGCTGAAAGCTGCGCGCCGCGCCGTCGAACTCGACTCCTCCGGTCATCGCGGCTACCACGCCCTGGCCCTGGCCCACTTTTACCGAAACGAGATGCCGGCTTTCCGAACCGCGGCCGACCGGGCGATCGCGCTCAATCCGCTGGACGGATGCAATGTTGCTCACCTCGGCAGCTTCATTGCCTACGCCGGTGAATGGGAGCGCGGCTGCGGGCTGGTGGAGCGCGCGCTGCAGCTCAATCCTAATCATCCCGGCTGGTTCTGGTTTCCGCTTTCGATGAATGCCTACCGCAAGGGCGACTACCAGGGCGCCCTGGGCTACGCGCTCAAAATCAACCTGCCGAACTTTCTCTGGACCCACACGATGCTGGCGGCGGTCTACGGGCAGCTTGGCCAGCCGGAGGACGCTGGAAACGCGGTGCAGGAACTGCTCAAGCTCAATCCGCACGCGGCCCAGATCATCCTTGCGGCATGGCGGTCGCGGTACGATCCGGAACTCGTCACTCGCCTGCTCGAAGGCCTACGAAAAGCGGGGCTCGATATCGCTGACGAAGCTGCGCCGTCCCCCGCACTTTCTTCGGGCCCAATCGCAACGAGAACGGCCTCGGGGGAATCGCGCGCTTCCGATGGATTCTGGGTCGCCTTGTTGCCGTTCAAGTACAGCGGCAGCAGTGCGGAGTTGAAATCGCTCGCCGAAGGATTAACGGATGAGATCACCACTGGTCTCTCGCGCTTCTCGTATCTGCGCGTGATTGCGCGGGGATCGACGGCGAAGTATTCGAGCGAATCGGGAGATGTGCGTGCCATCGGCAAAGAACTTGGCGCGCGCTACGTGATGGAAGGCAGCCTGCGCCAGGCGGGCAGCAAGCTGCGCCTGGCGGTACAGCTCGCGGACACGGTAACGGGAACACATCTGTGGGCGGAAACGTACGAGCGGGCTTTCACGCCCGACGCCATCTTCGATTTGCAGGATGATCTCGTTCCGCGCGTTGTCGCCACCGTAGCCGATCAGTACGGTGTTCTCCCGCGCAGCATGAGCGAAGTGCTGCGCAGCAAGAGCGAGGATGCGCTTACGCCGCACGAGGCCGTGCTCCGCACCTTCACTTACTTCGCCCGCCTCGAGCCCGAGGAACATGCAACCGTGCGGCGTATCCTGGAGCGCGCGGTTCACGAAGCGCCGGGCCATGCTGACAGCTGGGCGATGTTGTCCATGATCTATCGCGGCGAATTTGCGCAGGGATTCAACGCGGGGCCCAATCCTCTGGATCGCGCTCTGGCGGCGGCACAGCGTGCCGTGGAGCTCGCGCCTACCAACGCGCTCGGCTATTACGCGCTGGCAACGGTCTATTACTTCCGCAAAGAGATCGTTGCCTTTCGTGCAACCGCAGAACGGAGCCTCGCGCTCAATCCCATGGATGGATCTGCCATCGCTTATCTGGGCATGTTGATCGCTACCACCGGCGAATGGGATCGCGGCTGCGCGATGGTGGAATCGGCCATGAAACTGAATCCCAACTGTCCGAGCGTGTTCCAGATCGCCTTCTGGGCAAACGCATATCGCCAGGGCAAGTATGAGGAATCGCTGGAGGCAATCGTTCGCGCGAACTTACCCGGATATTTCCATGCGCATGCCGCCCGTGCGGCAACGCTCGGCAAGCTTGGCCGAAAAGAAGAGGCGCAGAAGGCGCTGCAGGAGTTGCTGGCGCTGCGTCCGGATTTCGCCGCAGCGGCGCGGCAGGAGTATGCCAAGTGGTACGAAGCCGAGCATATCGAGCAGATAATCGATGGCCTGCGCAAGGCGGGGATGGAGTTTCCGGAGGATCAGAAGCAGGCCTCCGGCGGTGCGTAACATTCGACGACATTCTGTCTTGCTTTAAGGACCTTGCGTGGCGCCGTCGCTCTGCCGGACGAAGCGTGCAGGGGTCACTGAATCGGCTCGGCTGCGGTGCTACACTTGCCCCGTGGTTAAGGCCATGCCGGAATATGCCGCCAGCACCGATGCCGATCCTGTCGATCGCGGGACGCTGTACCTGGTCGGCACGCCTATTGGGAACCTGGATGACATCACGCTGCGCGCGCTGCACATTCTGAAGGAAGTGGACCTGATCGCCTGCGAGGATACGCGGCAGACGGCCAAGCTTCTCAATCACTACGCCATTCAAAAGCCCACCCTCAGCTATCACGAGCACAATGAGCTGACGCGCGCGGCCGAGTTGATCGTTCACCTCGAGCGCGGCGACAACGTGGCCGTGGTCAGCGATGCCGGCATGCCGGGCGTGAGCGATCCGGGATATCGGCTGGTCGCGCTCGCCATTCGCCATCACATTCGCGTGGTGCCGATTCCGGGCGCGTCGGCATTTCTCTCGGCGCTGGTGGCCAGCGGATTGCCGACCGACTCATTCCGCTTCGGCGGATTCCTGCCGGCCAAGTCCGGCGCCAGACGAACGGCCCTTGAGGCGATTCGCAATTCTTCGCGGACGCAGATCTTCTATGAAGCGCCGCATCGGATTGTGGAGAGTATTGGCGATATCGTTGAGACTCTCGGAGCCGAGCGTCACGTGGTCATCGCGCGCGAAGTCACCAAGTTGCACGAGGAGTTCCTGCGCGGACGCGCCGACGAGGTTCTGGCGACACTGGAGAAGCGCGGCGAGGTCAAGGGCGAGATCACGCTGCTCATCGGCAAGGCCGACGAGGTCGCCCACCCGGTGCCAGATTCCGTCAAATCCGTCGCCCAGCGAGTGAAGGAATTGGTGAAGGCGGAAAAGCTGGAGGAGAAGGCTGCGCTGAAGCAGGCGGCCAAAGAATTCGGACTGTCGAAAAGCGAAGCCTATCGCGAGCTACAACGGGCTAAGTAGTAGTTTCCATCTCATTTGACAATCGCGCCACCATGCTCAACAATAGCGGGCAAGTGGGAAGTGGTTGGACCGCAACGACCTGCATGAGTTTGGAGACCGGCACTCCGACTCACTAGCGTCCAAGGACAAACCTATGGCTCGGATCCTTTGTGTGGACGACGAACCGAATATTGTTACGCTGAAGTGTGCCATTTTGCAGGCCGCCGGACATCAGGTCACGCCGTCGACATCGGCGCGCGACGCCATCGAGAAGATTGAGCATAACGCCTACGACGCCGTGGTCACCGACTGGCGGCTGGGCGATGCCAACGGCCGCGCCATTGTGCAGGCCGCCAAGACGCACTCCACCATGCCGGTGGTCGTGGTATCAGGATATGTCGCAGAAGCCTTTCAGGCCGCGGAGCCGCTCGCCGATCTTTATCTGGAGAAGCCGGTGAATCCGGAAGAGCTGGTGACGATTGTGAATGAGCTCCTGAAGACCAGCGACCACGCCGCGACGTAACAGAAACCCATCCTTTGATCGCGACGTTCTCATCAGAAGGACTTGAACTTGCTTGGGTGGAGCACGCTTTCAGGCGTGCATTCGCGCCGCCTTTTTAGAGAACGCCCTAGCGCCCGAGGTAAGGGCTTCCTTTACCTCAGCGGCTAAAGCCGCTCGCAAGGGATCCTTAGCTGCACCGCTGAAGCGGTACTGTACCCGGCAGCACCGAATAACTAGGGCTTGGATCGTTGCACCACGTGCAAGAACCCAAGCCCTTTGCTCCCTCGCTAATACGGTTGAAAGTCCTAAGAACGTTTAGTGAATTGTTGCCGGCCGTGCATTCACTTCCATGCGGCCCTTCACCGCGGCAATCGCAGGTTGTGGGCGCAGCGGAATCAGCGGAACCGACGCCGTCGCCTGTGCCAGGATGCGATGATGGACGACAAACAGCGCCAGTTCCAGCCGGTCCGAGACGCCGATCTTGTCGAAGATGTTGCGCAGTGCGTTCTTGACGACTTGCTCGGTAGTGTAGAGCTGGGCCGCGATCTCGCGGTTCTTGTAGCCCTGCACGATGGCGGCGATGATGCGCAGCTCGCGTTCCGACAGCCGGTTGCGCACGCGCAGGCCAACCAGATCTTCATTGACGTCAACTTCGGAGGAGTTCGGCCCTTGCAGAAAGGCCTGCCCCTGCGCCAGGCGCCTTACCGCCTCGACCACCATGTTGCCGCTGGCCGAGCGATAGATCACTCCCTGCACGCCCATGCGCATGAAGTCGGAGGCGTTCTCGTTGTTGTCGCAGATGGCGAGCACGGCAATCTGCCGCCGCTGCGCGATCTCCTGCACGTCAGGAAGCAAGGTGATGAAGCCGGTCGACAGCACCACTACTTGTGGACGTAGCTTGTCGAGGGCGTTGAGGATGGCTTCAGGTGTGAGCGGCTGGCCGACGATGCGAAGATCTTCTTCGACGGCCAGAACTTTTGCGACACCAGCGCGAAAGATCGCCTGGTGATCAGCGATAATCACGTTGATCATGGTCAGGTTAGGAGCCTTCCTGAGCGGCGCGGTCAGTTACTGCCGAAGTGGCGGAGCGAGTAACTGATCAGGCGGCACTAACGTTCTTACTACGGGTTACGAAAGAACAAGACGGTGTTATACCACGTACAGAGAAAGATGGAATAGCTCTTTGGTGGAGGTAGTGATTTTTAGGCTTCCGGCGGTCGCGGAAGGCCTGGTTTTGCGCTGAAGGGTGGGCCGCCAACCTTCAGCGACGAGTAAACATTCCGGCAACGCCGTATCCGCTGACCAGCGCGATCCCGGCAGCAACGGCGACAAATCTCCAGATATAGGTTCGCGCGTAGTTTTCGACGTCGAGGTGTTCGCGAACGGTTTCGCGCAGCGACGATTTCAAGTCGTCGACCGAATTGTGAATGCGTTGCCGCTGCTCAGCGGCGCGCTGCTCCAGAACATCGGGCGAACTCTGCTTGGGGATCTCTTCGCTCATATCCGCTCCTTGGCTTCCGCTTGTAACCACAAACCGTCCTGCTTCAACACGCGGAGAGTACGCTCCGGCTTAACTCCTTTGTCCTTGAGCCGGCCCCACGCCGCATAAGCCGCCGCACTGCCCACAATCGCGTAAAGTATGGAGACCGCCAGGAAAGACAGCGCCCAGTTCCACGGGTGGGGCGCGAGGGCCTGCGCAATCATGCACACCAGGAAGCCGGAGAACAGCAGCCACGCCGTGGCCAGAACCATCATCCCGATTCCCAGCAGCGGACCCGACGTCTTGAGCGCTTGCGCCTTCTCGTCGAACTCCGCCTCAACCATCTCGATGCGAGTGGTGACGAACGCAATGAATTCGTCACGCAGATCCTCGACAACTTCGATCACGCTCTTGGCGTTCCCATTAATCACGGTTCGACCTCCACACTCGCAGCAAAACTCCCAGAGCGAGCGCAGCGCTGGCGCTCACCACGATGACTTGCAGCGGGCGCTCAGGCCTCCACCGGCGCACGTTCGCCGCCCGATATCGCACGATCGCCCGCACCGCCTCCAACTTCCACCGAGCCTCGCGGCGGAGATGATCGAGCCGGTTACCCGCGCGCCAGCCCATCTCCGAGGTATAGACGGCAGCCTTATCGGCCAACTCCAGTAAACCAAGCTCGGCAGCGTCGCGCAGTTCGGTGGCTTTGGCCTCGGCGGAGTTGCGCACGTCATGTGCCGACTCGCGGGCGACCAGATGGATTCGTGACCTGAGATCGTCGAGACGGCGCGGCAGGCGGCGAACCTCATTCACTGCGGTACCCATGCCGCGCCCGACCGCCTCGGCAGAGCGATTCCAGGCTGGATTGCTCGCGGGGGCGGGTAGCTCCGGCAGTTGTTCCGGCAGGTAGGCGGCTACCGCCGCATCTTCGGTCGGGGTGACGTTCGTAGAACTCTCCGGTGTTTCCGCGCTGGTGCGCCAAACCTCAGCCATTGATCCTCCCTTGCCAACCCGGCGGGCAAGCCAATAACTAGGATGTAGTCCGTGGGTGCGGTGTTTGAAGGGTTGGCAGCGTAAGGTGATTTTTTTGTTGTTGTTTCAGGAGCCTCCGGCCCGCGAAGCGGCGATGTGGAGGAGAATGTCCCAGGTCTCGAAAACGGCGAGACCCTTCGGCAAGCTCAGGGCAGGCTCTGCGGCACCCGCGCTCAGGATGACAAGAATTTATAAAGAGCACGCGTTCGGCACGACCGAAGAGTGTGGGTGAGAACCGTGTCGTCCCAGGGGGGACTCTGGTTCCTTTGCCACTTCCACCCAGGACTCTGCTGCGCTGCGTCCTGGGCTATCATGCACGCGCCTGTGGCGCTCTGGTTTTTCAAGCCTCCTACTCCGCGGCCTGGAACAGGAGACTAGCGTGCCGTCGGGTGAAGCGAGTCAACATTTCGTTAACGCTCGAGTTTCCTTTCGGCGCGCGCGCTCGTATCGGTCGCTGACTGCGCGTATCATTTAAGCAAAGCTTGGCGACGACGTTCACATCCTCCCGCATCGAAACCCGGCCCAACTGGGCGGAAGTTTCGCTCTCCGCGTTGAAGCACAATTTCCGCGCAGTACAGCAGCACGTGGGCGCCGGCGTGACCATCTGCGCGGTAGTCAAATGCAATGCCTACGGACACGGCGTGGAAGAATGCGCGCCCGCCCTGGAGCAAGCCGGAGCGAAGTGGTTCGGAGTGACCTCGACCGATGAAGGCATCGTGCTTCGCGAAGTCGGAGTCACCGGACGAATTCTCATCATGTGCGGGCTCTATCGGGGCGAGGAAGAAGAGGCGCTGCGAAATTCGCTGACGCCCGCTGTCTTTCGTCTGGAGCAGGCGCAGGATCTGGCGCGAGCCGCCGCGCGTACGGGCTTAGAGCATAGAGCCGCCATTCATCTCAAGATTGACACCGGCATGTCGCGCATGGGATTGCCCCTCGCGGAACTGGATTCGTTTGCCGAGGGCGTGAAGCGCCTGCCGGAGATTGAACTCGAGGGCGTGTTCAGTCATCTCGCGTCCTCCGAAGTTCTGGACGACGAGCACACCGCACAACAGATCTCGAACTACGACGCCGCGCTTCGCACGCTCGCCGATCATGGACTGCGTCCGTCGCTGCGGCATCTCGGCAACAGCGGCGCCGTTGAGGGGCGACCGAACACGTGGCACAACTTTGTGCGGCCCGGCCTGCTGCTCTACGGATACGAGTACGGCCTGTCGCGTCATGATGGTTCGCCGGTGAACGATGTGCCGCATCTTCCGCTCAAGCCGGTGCTCTCGTGGAAGACACACATCCTGGGATTGCGCGATGTGCCTGCCGGTCAGCCGCTGGGATACGGCGGGGCTTATGTAACGCCTGCGCCCGCGCGCATCGCGGCGGTATCGGTCGGATACGGAGACGGGCTGTCGCGCAAGGTGTCAGTGCGGAATGGGCACGATCCGGCGCTTTGCCACATTCATCCCTCGGTCGGCCACGGTGAAGTTTTGATACGCGGACAGCGCGCTCCGATTGTCGGGCGCGTCTCCATGGACCTGACATTGATCGATGTGACTCACGTGCCGGGCGTGGCGATCGGCGACGAAGTT
Organism: uncultured Acidobacteriaceae bacterium; assembly: GCA_963805985.1. GTDB lineage: Bacteria > Acidobacteriota > Terriglobia > Terriglobales > Acidobacteriaceae > Bog-257. Next base: position 99,988 of record CAWDWG010000003.1, read on the forward strand.
GTGCTGATCGGCCACAGCGGCAACGAACAGATCACTGCATGGGATCTGGCACGCAGTTCCGATACTGTCGTCTACGAGACGCTGTGCAATCTCTCCAAGCGCGTTCCCAGGCGGCATGCGGAATAGGGAAGTCTGGTGACTCTTCGCGCGCTGAATTTCGGACCTGCGCGCGAAATCGACTTTCCCGTACAACCTTGAGTTCAGGGACTTTGCAGGCCCTTCGCGGACTCCCGTAGCATCCTGCCTTGCAGATTTTCTTACTTTACTTACTTTGGACCAAAGTAAGATTTTCTTAGTTCTGCACGAAATCTTACTGGTAAGAAAATCGGCGGGACCGACCTGCAATAACCGGTAACATTACCACCCTTCGGGCCATGGTCATTCCTCCCTATCTGTGGTGGAGAAACAGCACTTTACTTAGTTCGCGGGTGCCACACAAAAAGGCCGTTCTAGGCGATTGTTTTTAGGCGCTATTCACATCACAATCTTGTCCCAATAAGGGTTTGTGGATAAGCCCGCTCCCAAGGTTTCCTTTTGATGCTCCTGCGAGTCACAGGCTCGCTCAACGGTAATCGCCACTACCGCCCTTATCGGAGCAATCCATGCAAGATCAGCGAGGGTGAATGATCGTGCCACTGTTGAAGAATCTCCAGCGGAAGCTGCGGCTGCGACATTTTGGTAGGTCGGAAGACGGGCAAGCGCTGGTGCTCGCCGCATTAGCGATGCTCGGCTTGTTAATGATGGCGGGATTGGGTGTCGACGTCGGCTACCTGCGCTATCAAAAGGAGCAGATGCAAAAGGCCGCCGACGCCGGTGCGCTGGCCGCAGCTTCTGCCATCATCTACAACGGCAACTACGTCGTTGCGGCGACCAATGACACCAAGGCCAATGGATTTACCGCAGGCCAGACAATTATTGGTGGTACCTGCTCGCCTACCGGCACGACGATCTGCGTGGCCGTGAATAATCCTCCCTTGACTCCGGGCGATCCGTTCCTGGGACAGGCCGGGTACGTGGAGGTGATTGTCGCGCAGGCGCGGCCGACGTTCTTTATGCAGGTTGCCGGCTACAAGTCCACCACGGTGAGTAGCCGCGCGGTAGCTTCCTCGGCGTCGAGCTCCTCCGGTTGTGTTTACGCTATCGATCAGAACGATGACGCCAATACGTTGGTGATCGACAGCGGCGTCTTCGTCGGATCTCCTTCCTGTGCCATGTATGTCGAGTCGAGCAATGCGAGTGGGCTCAATGAGAATGGCGGGGGCGGCGTTAGTGCCAGTTACATTGGTGTAGTCGGGACCGGTTTCGCAGGCTCGAAATTCACCTGCGAGTGGAACGCTCCTGGCGCGCCCTGTCCGCAGACCACTATGGCGCAGTTCATGGATCCCTTCCTCAACGTACCGGCGCCGACGCCTGTGCCCTGCTGCACGTCGCACACCGCCTACAATTACCCTGCGGGCACCTACAACAACATCAACATCAGTGAACCCGGCGGCCGCACCTATACGTTCGGCCCAGGTCTTATTACGGTTCAAGGTAGCTTCACTGTCGCCGGTAATCCGATCCTAAGCAGCAACGCGGGTGGAGTACTTTTCTATCTCACCGGCCCCGCCTACGGCGGCGTTACCATCGGCGCGGGCGCACAGGTGAAACTGAGCGCCCAGACCACCGGTTCACAGGCGGGAATTCTGTTCTTCCAGAATCGTTCGCTACCAATCGGAAGCGCGGCGAGTCACTTCAGCGCGGTGGGCGGCAACAACTTCAGCGGCGCTTTCTACTTCCCTACGACTAAGTTGTATTACGCAGGGACAGCGAACCCCTCTTTGGCCAACTCCGTCATCCTGGACGCCTGGCAAATCGAGTTCAACGGCAACTCAGAACTCACTCCAGTTCTACTGCCTGATAATTTTTCTCCTCTCAGCAGCGCGATCCTGGTCGAATAGCAAAAGGAGTGGATGGATGGAAGGGCTAACCGTTCGGAGTAATAGAGAGCAGTTGGAGTCCCAGTCGCCGGCGCAGAAGCCAAGGGCGAACGAGGCTGGTCAGTCACTGTTGGAGTTGGCATTATTGCTGCCCATCCTGTGTCTGCTGGTGGTGGGGATAACCGACCTCGGCCGCGCGGCCGCGGTCACCATGATGGTGAACAATGCCGCTACTGCGGGCGTGGAGTATGGGTCGCAGACCGGAACTACCGCGTCGGACACTAACGGTATGCTGAACGCTGCCAACAACGACACCCACAACAATAATCTTCCCGGCACGCTAACCTTCCCGAGTACGCCAACCCATGGCTGCCTGTGCGACACCAAGAATTCCGGCGTCTCATGCACTTACCCGGTGCCGGCACCGAGCACCTGCTCAGACATTCTGGCTAACTGTGCCGGTCAGGTGGTTGAGTGCGTCCAGGTGGTCACGCAGATGAACTACGGTACGATACTCAACTTCCCCGGAGTACCCGCCTCTTATCAGGCCAACGGCCGGGCGGTGATGCGGGTACGTCACTAGCGCAGCATCGAGTGACTTATGCCGGCCTTGGGATCGAACCGGCTTCAGGCGTGCAGGGGAAGACGAAGTCTTAAAGATCCTCATTTACACTAGTGATCTGCGGATATCCAGCTTCCCCCGAAGGCGTCATTGCCGAGATGCTGCCAATTCGGCCTCCGTCAGCCGCCACCGGCGCATCGTGCCGGAGACAGCAGCGGGTTGTGCTGGATGAGGCCGACGATCGCAATCAGAGCCAGCGCGACTGCGCTCATGAGAAATACTACCCGGAATACCGAACCACACGGCGAGATGCCCCGACAGCAGCAGTCCGAAGGTTTGCGCCAGAGAGAATACCGACATGTAACTGGAGCTGACCCGCCCAGCATCTCCGGCGGCGTTTCCTGCTGGATGAGCGTTTGCGCCGCAACCACTACGAAGCTGATACCGAAGCCCATGGTGAAGGTGGTTGCCACCGCCGCCGAAATCGCGCCGAAGATCCCCAGCAAGGCCACACCCACCGCGGCGATCGCCAGCCCCGATAGCACCACGCTCTTGTTCGATCGCCCGCGGCTGAAGCGCTTTACCACGGTATGTGCCGACGATCAGTCCCACACCTACCGCCGAGCTCACTATGCCATAGAGGAAAACGCCGGAGTGCAGGACATCGCGCACGTAGATGGAGAACAGCGGGGAGATGCAGCTCATCACGAACATCGCGCTGACCATCGAGGTGATGACAAAAGCCAGCGAGGGATGGGTGAAGATAAAGCGGTTACCGCTGACGAGCTGCTCCAGAAAGCCCTTCACTGTATTGCTGCCGGGTGCGCGCTCGCGCTGGATGACCAGCGTACTGATCATGGCGGCGGAGAAGAAGAAGCTGAAGGCGTCGAGGTAGAAGCAGGATTTCTCGGTCAGCCATGCCACCAGCGAGCCGGCCACCAGCGGCGACAACAGACGCACGGTATAGAACGCCTGCGACATCAGCGCATTCGCCGAGAGCAGCTTTTCTTTTGCCACCAGCGTGCGCAGCGCCACCGACTGCGCCGGCGCGAAGAAGCTGGAAACCACGCTCAGCCCAATGAAGATCGCGCACAACTGCCGCAGGTCGGTGACCCACGGCAACAGCAGCACCAGGCTGCCGCGAATCAGGTCGCTCGAGATCATGACCCGCTTCACGTGCCAGCGGTCGACAAAGACACCGGCGATCGGGCTGACAATCGCCAGCGGGAGCATGTAGGAAATCAGCAGGTACGTAACCTGCGCCGCGTTGCCATGCCAGCGGAAAGTGATCAGGCTGATGACGCCGAAGAGCGCCAGAAAGTCGCCGAACACGGAGACAAACTGCGCCATCCAAAGCGCGCGAAAGTCGCGTTGGGCAAACACCCCGCGGGCGTCGGGTTTGGAGATCCGGCGGGTGACATCGGCTGCGAGTGTTTAGCTGAGTTCGGCGAAGATGGTTCAGACAGTATAAGGCAGCCCTGCCAACCCACTCATTCGAAAACCACGAATGAGCGGGGCACCCGCAGCGCAACCGACAACTGACAGCGGCCTTACGCGTCCATCTCGTAGGCCTTCTTCATCCACTTCTTGGCGTCGTCGTCGAAATCTTCGATGGACGTGATCTCGATGCGGTGGGTGATGCGATCTTTCTTGGCATATCCGCCGGTGTCGATCAGCCGCTTCGGCGTCTTGGTGTCCTTCAGCGCCAGGCCGAGATCGATGCGCGTGCGCGTGGTCGGCTTGATTTGGCGATCACGTGATTGCGATAGATGGGAACGATGGTCGAACAGGGCGATACGCCAATGTCCTTGCCCAGCGTCGTCGCGTAGATCAGGATCGCGTCATAGATCGGCCGCAGATGCTGCTTTGGCCCGGCATACATCTTGTCGACGAAATCTTCCGCGTGCCTCAGATACTGATCGGCATCTTCGAAGGCGTCGCTCTTGCCCGCCGACTTGCCGGCGATCCACGAGGCATAGTTCGTACCCAGTCCATGTTCTTTCTTCAGCCACGCTGCATGTTCCTTCTCGGCGGTGGGACCGTGTTGCTTCACATGCCGCACCCACTCGTCGATCGAGCGGCCAGTCTTCTCTTTCATTCCTTTGATGATCGAGTCAGCCATCCGCACGCTGGGATGCAGATCGTACTTCCATCGCTTGTGCGGGCCGGGTATCGCCATGGTCTTCTCCTTTTCGCCCAACGATTCTAGCCGACCGGGGATGATGCCGCCTGCTCAGCGCAAGCCTTGCAGGAAATCGCGGATCTGCGCGACCAGCGTCCTCCTGTCCCACTTGAAACATGCCGTTGTGATCGGGGCCTGTAACAATGTAGAGGCGCTTCGGCTCGTTGGCTTTTTCCATGAGCGCCTGCGCCATCGACGAAGGAGTGAGCGTATCGTGGTCGCCAACCGCGATGAACAGCGGCACGTGCACGTCGCCGATTTTGGAGAGGTTGTCGAACGGATTGCGCGCGAGCACCGTCAGCGGAAGCATGCGCAGGTACCAGACGCTGTTGGCGATTGCGATTGTGCTGGTAAACGGGCTGATCAGGATCAGGCCCCCGGCGTCAGGATTCTCTTTTGCCAGCTCGGTAGCCACGCCGGTTCCGATCGAGCGTCCGGCGATGATGATGTTGTGCATCGGGACCTTGCGTTCCTGCGTGAGATAGTTCAGTGCCGCGCGGCCGTCTTCATAAGTTCGTTTCTCATTCGCGGTGCCGGGACTGCTGGCGCCGTATCCGCGATAGTCAACCATCATCAGGTTCACTCCGGTGTTGTGGAGCGGAACGAGTTCACCGGCCGGCAACGCGGTTTGCTCGATGCAGTATCCGTTGCCGTGGAAGTAGAGCAGGACCTTGTCGGAAGCTGTGGCAGCGGGAATATACCAGGCATGAATCTGTCCGGCGTGATCGACGGGAATATGAAGATCTTCGAAGGCAAGCTTCACGTCAGCGGGCGTATGTGCGGCGTAGTGCTTGGGTGCGGGGAAGACTAACGGATCCTGCGCGAAGTAAAACAGCAAGCACAGCCCAACGTAGACGAGAACGATAATCCGCAGGAATGAGACGACAATTCGGCGGCCGAGACTGCGCGGCTTAGGCGGAGCGACGCTGGGACTGGACATGGCGCTCGTATCGTACAGCAACAAAGCCAACATTTTAATTGCGTCACTGATGGCGGTTGATATATTCTTCCCTCGCTTACCGAGTGGTTGGAGGGATCAATATGACCCAGCAGAAGGCCGCAGCTTCGACCTTTGCCATCATCTCAAAAGCGAGACTAGCCGGGCTGATCGCATTCGCCGTTTTGGCGACAGTTCTCGCGATTGGGCCGGCGGCGCCGGCGCAAACTTTGACCCCGCTGCACGATTTCACCGGCGGCACGGACGGCCGTCTTCCAACGGATGGCCTGACCCAGGATGCAGGCGGAAATCTGTATGGCGTCACTGCCGCGGGGGGCGACGATCAGTGTTCTGCTGTTTATTACTTCGTCGGATGCGGGACGGTGTTCAAACTTTCGCGTCACGGTTCCAGTTGGGTGTTCGCGACGCTCTATGTCTTCACTGGGCAACCCGATGGGAGCCTGCCATCGGCTCGCGTGATCATCGGACCCGACGGCGCCCTGTACGGCACCACAGCGCAAGGCGGAACCGGGTCCTGCCTGGGCGAGCACGGCTGCGGGACGGTGTTTAAGCTTCAGCCTCCGCCCTCGTTTTGCGCCGGCTTCTCGTGCCCGTGGCGGGAGACCATACTCTATGATTTCAGCTCGCGAGTAGACGGCTTTTACCCGTCCGGCGAGCTCGCTTTTGACCATGCCGGCAACCTTTACGGCACGACAGCGATGGGGGGCGGTAATTTGAACTGCTCCGATGACGGATGCGGCACGGTCTTCAAGTTGACGCCAGACGGTAACGGAACCTGGACGAAGAGCACGCTCTATGCGTTCGGGGGCGGAATGAATGACGGCGACACTCCGGTCACGGGCGTTGTTTTCGACCAAGCCGGCAATCTTTACGGTACGACTGGGCGCGGCGGTAACCAGAACTGCGGCGGCGGCTGCGGCACTGTCTTCGAGTTGATGCCCAGCGGATCGGGATGGACCCTGACCCTGCTTCATCGCCTGGATGGAAACGGGGATGGCCTCGGTCCCGGACAGTTGATCTTTGACGCCAGTGGGAATCTCTGGGGAAACGCAGGCGATGGACAATCGAGTTACGGCGCTATCTTCGAATTGACTCCTCAGCAAGGCGGAGGATGGAACTTCTCCGTCCAATACACCTTCACGTTTGCGGGGGGATTTCCTCCCAACGCGCTCAATATGGACGCGGCCGGCAATATCTATGGCACTACGGCGGCCGGTGGCGACGGGGATCTCGGGGTGCTTTATAGCCTCACATCTTCGAGCAACGGGTGGAACTTCAACAGCCTGTATAGCTTCGGCAGCGACAACCAAAACCAAGGTAGCGGACCCTACGGGAGGGTTGTGCTCGACCAACAAGGGAATATCTATGGCGAAAATGGCGCCGGCGCCGATCCGCCGTATGGAACGGTGTGGGAGTTTACACCCTGAGCGTTGATGCCTTGTCCCGCCGCGTGCAGGCTAGCCTCTCGGCATTGGCGTAGCATCGCCTTTTGCGGACCTGCGGACCGTAGACCTGCCGATCACGCGCTCGCCGGCTGGACATTCTGGTTGAGATGGAAGATGTTCTCCGGATCCCATTTGGCTTTGACTTGCGCCAGCCTTGCATAGTTCACGCCGAAGGGTCCGGCCATATCCGCCGCGTCATCCTGATCCATGTAATTCACATAGCGCGCGCTGGTGAAGAACGGCTCCTGCGCAGAAAAAGTCTCGCGTGCCCAGGCTATGTTCTCCGCCTTGGCTTCAGCACCATACCATTGCGAAAGGATCAGCAGATTGTGGCCCTCGCGACGGTGGTGAAAGGCTGTCTGGTTTTGCGGCACGCGAGCCAGCGCCCCGTGCCAGTGCTCCAGGAAGATGCCACTGTGTTTTGAGGGACAACGCTCGACCGCCGCGATCATCCCGTCGACAACCTTGTCATCGAACGCTGCCAGGAAATTCGACTTCCAGTAGTACAACATGCCTTTGGGATAGGCGACGTCGAAGATACCGTTCAAGTCGCAATACGTTGTCGGCTGAATCATGTCGAACAGCGGCGTTCCGAATTCCTTGAGAGGCCGCAGAATTCTTTCTCCATCCGCGATGGCTCCGATGTAAGCGGCTCCGATGATGGCTACCTTGGCGCCGGAACCGTCCGGAGCATGACCGACTCCGGCCAAGAAAGTAAGTTCGTCGGGGGCCGACGCGGTGAAGTCGCGGTAGAAGTGCAATACCTCGCGCGCCTGCGCAAGCGGCCAGGCGATCGCGCCGGCCATGATCGTCGGCCCCACCGGATGAAGGCTGTACTCGAGCGACGACACCACGCCGAAGTTGCCGCCTCCGCCGCGCAGCGCCCAGTAAAGATCGGGATTCTCATCATCGCTGGCTCGCACGACTTTTCCGTCCGCGGTGACAACGGTTGCAGCAACCAGATTATCGGTTGCCAACCCATGCTTTCCGGCCAGGTATCCGTAGCCGCCGCCGAGCGTCAGCCCGGCGATGCCCGTAGTTGAGATCACTCCGCCGGTAGTCGCCAGGCCGTGCTCCTGCGTGGCGCGATTGAACTCGCCCCAGGTGACACCGCCCTGGGCAACCGCCCGCCGTTTCGCGGCATCCACCGTTATCGTCTTCATAAGGGAGAGATCGATCATCATCCCGCCCTCGACGCAAGCGCGTCCGCTGACATTATGACCGCCTCCACGAACAGCAATCTCCAGACTGTGTTCGCGCGCGAACGCAATGGCTGCGACGATGTCGGCTTCGTTGCGAACGCGAGCAATGACGGCCGGATGCTTGTCGATCAAGCCATTGTGCAACGCGCGGACGTCGTCGTAGTCCGAATCGCCAGGTTGGAGAATGGTTCCCGCAAAGTTGCTGCGGAGTTTGGCTAAGGCAGAGAGGGCGATTTGAGGTTGTGCCATGTCGTTTTCTTGCGACGGAATCGGAGAATTGTAACTGCTCTCGTGTGGCAGATACAAACCAGACCTCGGCGAGTTCAGTCCGTGGTCATGCGATCGTTGGAACAGACAGATGTTTTGCGATTTTGAGTCAAGGACGCAGATTTCGAGTACAATCGGCGGTATTTCCTGGGCTGAGGGAGGTAACGGCTTAAACCGCAAGTCGATAACTTTGCGATAGCGGACAAAGGAGAATGCATGCTTCGAAGACTAAGTACTCCCCTGTTGACTCTAGTCACGCTTGTGTTGCTCGCGAGTCTCGTTTGTCAGGGCCAGCAGTTGACGCTGACCCATCATGTGCGTGAAGCCACCCTCAATGGGCAGGCTCAATACCTCGGCCCCCTTCCTGCAACCCAATCCATGCGTCTTGTGCTGACCCTGCCCCTCCGCAATCAGGAAGGGTTGGATAATTTCTTGCGGGATGTCTACGATCCTGCGAGTGCCTCGTACCACCAATTCCTCACGGTGGAAGAATTCACCGCCAGGTTTGGTCCTAGCCAGGAAGATTATGCGGAGGTAACCCGTTTCGCGCAGAGCCACGGATTTAGTGTCGTGGCCACTTCCCGCAATCGGCTGAATCTGGATGTCACCGGATCGGTGGCAGCCATCGAGGAAGCCTTCCATGTAACCATGGGCGAGTACTTGCTCCCCAGCGAGAATCGTAAGTTCTACGCTCCGGACAAGGAACCCACTCCTGCCCTCGCTGTCCAGTTGTGGCACATCTCGGGACTGGATAACTATTCGATCCCGCATCCCCAGATCGTGCGCAAAGAAGAGGGGATCCATCCTCTGGCTACGACCGGCTCGGGTCCTGGCGCTTCGTTCCTGGGCAGCGACATGCGCGCGGCCTATTACGAAAGCACCACTCTCAGCGGCACCGGCCAGTCGCTCGGATTGCTGGAGTATTACGGCACCGACCTCACGGACCTGAACACCTACTATTCGAACGTTCATCAGACGAATAACGTTCCCATCACTCTGTTGTCCACCGACGGGACCAGCACCAGCTGCGTCTCTCCCAGCTGCGATGACACTGAGCAAACTCTGGACATGACCCAGGCGCTGGGCATGGCTCCTGGCATGTCCAGCCTGGTGATGTACGTTGGATCTACCGACGCAGCTATTTTCAACTCCATGGCTACGCATAATCCGCTGAACGCGCAGCTGAGTTCTTCGTGGACGTGGAGCCCAGCCGACCCCAGCACCGACAATCCTTACTTCGAGGAGTTCGCGGCGCAGGGTCAGAACTTGTTCCAGGCGGCCGGCGACAGTGGCAAGTGGTCGTCCTCTTCCGAGATCTATCCGGCGGATGATGTCTACATCACCTCAGTCGGCGGAACGGACCTGGACACCAGCAGCGCCGGCGGTCCCTGGAGTTCGGAGACTGCCTGGGTTGACGGTGGTGGCGGCATTTCGCCGGACAAATTTGCCATTCCCTCATGGCAGGTGACTGCGGCGAACGGCTGCTCCTCGTGCTCCAAGACCTATCGCAACGGTCCGGACGTTTCGGCGAACGCGAACTTCAGCTTCTACGTCTGCGCCGATCAGACTACCTGCACGGAGAACGAATACGGTGGAACCAGCTTTGCGGCGCCTATGTGGGCCGGATACCTGGCTCTGGTCAACCAGCAGGCAGTTACTAACAGTGGCAAGACGGTCGGCTTCATCAACCCGACGCTCTACACGATTGGCGAGGGCTCAAGCTACGGCACCGATTTCCACGACGTAACCAGCGGCAGCAACGGCTATTCGGCAACCACCGGATACGATCTGGCGACCGGCTGGGGCAGTCCTAACGGCAGCGGCCTCATCACTGCACTCGCCGGGAGCGGGGGCGGTGGATCGGGCTTCAGCCTCTCCGCTTCGCCTTCTTCGGTAACAGTGGCGCAGGGCAATCAGGGAACGTTCCACCATCACCAGCTCGGTGACGGGCGGATTCGACGGAGCGATCAGCTTTGTCGGCGAGTGGACAGCCGACCGGCGTGACCGTAGCCTTCAACCCAACTTCGATCACGGGTGCTGGAACTTCGACGATGACCATGACCGTGGCCTCGTCTACGACGCCTGGAACGTACAGCATCACGGTGACTGGAACTTCGGGCAGCACCAAAGAAACCACGACCGTCTCGCTGACCGTGACCGGCACGAGTCCTAACTTCACCATCAGCGCGTCGCCGACGTCGCTCACGATTAGTCCCGGGAACTCGGGCCACTCCACGATCACCACAACTGTTTCCGGTGGCTTTAATTCGTCTATCGCCTTGACGGCGAGCGGCGAGCCTAGCAGGGTGACAGTCAGCTTCAGCCCGAGCACGATACAGGCGCCGGGGTCAGGGACGTCGACGATGACCATCACGGTAAACAGAAGAGCAAGCGCCGGAACTTATCCGATCACGGTAACCGGCAAGGGCGGAGGCGTGACCCACACGACTACGGTCACCCTTACCATTCCGTAACCGCACCAACGTTTCGCAACCCGCCTCGGCGGCGCGCGATGAAAAGCCCGGACCTTTCGGCCCGGGCTTTTTTCATTGCATTAAAAGCACCTTTGTGGCGCGGCGTTGCGCGCGGTAGGTGGTACAGTAAGCGGCACGGAGGCCCCAATGCGTCCTCTTTCTCGCGCAGTCACCATTCTGTTTCTCGGGTTGTTCGCGCCTATCTACTCTGCTCTTGCAACGGGACAATCAAGCGCTCAATCGCAGGACAGCCCGCCTCCGGGGACGACGAATGTCAGCGTCACGCTAGACGCCCTGACCAATCGTCATCCCATCAGTTCCTATGTCTACGGCGGCGCGTATCCGCAGAATGCCTCCACCATCACCGATAGCGGCATGACTACCGTGCGCTGGGGAGGGAATGCGACGTCGCGTTACAACTGGAAGCTCTACACCTACAACGCGGCCAACGATTGGTACTTCGAGGACTTCAACTACACCGAGATCGGCGACAGCGATTCCGCCCAGTACATTCGCGATGTGAAGGCGGCCGGCGGCAATCCGCTGATGACGATGGTCATGCTGCCGTGGGTGGCGAAGAGTACAGGCTGGAGCTTCTCGGTCGCCAAGTATGGCGCGCAGTGCGCTAGTGATCCTTATAACGGCGATGCGGGCGACGGTGTCGAGACCGATTGCGCCACCGACATTACAGGGAACAATCCCACTGATGCCAACGTGGAGCTGCTCGATCAGCCCAGCAGTGGAGATCCCCCGGGAAGCGTGTATCGCAACCAGTGGACCTCGGCGCTGTCGGCCGCGTTTGGGACGACTACGCCGCACTTCTACAACATGGACAATGAAGTGGACATCTGGAGTGGCACGCATCGTGATGTTCACCCAAATCCCACGGCTTATAACGAACTGCGCGACACCTACCTGGCGGAGGCGCGCAAGTTGAAGTTGTGGGATCCGAAGGCCGTTCGATTGGGCCCAGTGAGCTGTTGCTGGTGGTTCTATTGGAATGGCGCCAACAACAACGACAAAGGCGCCCACGCCGGCGTCGATCTTGATCCCTGGTGGCTGAACGAGGTTTATTGGCAGGACAAAATCGCCATCCCGCAGCAGCGCTCGCTGGACGTGTTCGACATTCACGCTTATCCCGATGGGCCTGATACTTCCGGCTGGACGCAGGCGCAGTTGCAAGCACTCTCCTGCCGCATCTACCGCGATTACTGGGACCCGGGCTACGTGAGCGAGTCGGGCGATATCAATCAATACTGGACGACGTTTCTCCAGCCCAACAAGACGATTCCTTTCCGCTTGCCACGTATGCGGGCGATTGCCAACATGACCTATCCGGGAACGCCGTTGAGCGTTACGGAATGGAGCGCCAACTTCGCGGGCGAGGCAGATTTCTCCACCGCGCTGGCAGATGCCGACGCGTACGGGATCCTGGGCCGCGAGCGCGCTTATCTGGCATCGCGCTGGGTGGCGCCGGTGCCGGGCAATCCCAACTATCTCGCGCTGAAGCTGTACCGCAACTACGACGGCAACCACAGCGAGTTTCAACCCACTTCGATGTCGGCTGCGAACAACGGTAATCCTGATTTGTTCAGCAGCTACAGCTCGCTGAACTCTGCGGGCAACACGATGACAGCGATGATCCTGAACAAAGATCCGTCGAATATCGCGGAGGTGCAGTTTGCGTTCAACGGATTCACTCCGTCGCAGTTCACCAGCTACACGCTGTCCTCGACCGATCCGACGCAGATTGTCCCTTCAGGACCGCACTCGTGGACCTCGACCATGAACTTCGCGCCCTACACCGCGACGTTGCTGGTGATAACCGGCTCGGCGCAGGTTCCGGGAGCGGAGTGGGACCTGAATCCCGATACGACGCAGCTGCCGGCCGGCGGCAAGGTGGCGCTCAGTCCGACCATCACCTCCGGTACGGGAACCGTTACCCTGGGCACGCCGCAGTACGACAGCGGAATCACGGTGACGGTGAATCAACCGGTCGTTAAGGCAGGACAGAACGGGACTGTTACCGTCACCGCGGGCAGCACTGCCGGCTTCTATCACTACGCGGTGCCGAGCACCGACAGCGCGGGCGTGGCGCAGCAGCAGGAGGGTTGGATACTGGTAGGCAATCCGCCAGCAACGTTGACCATGAACGGCAACGATCAGTTCGGCAAGAGGGGAACGCAGTTGAAGCTTTCGGTTACGGTGAACGCGGGACAGTCCGGGGGCAGCGCGGCGGGAGCAACGATTTTCTTCTCGACCAACGCGGGCTCGCTGTCGCAGCGCATCGTGGTGACCGATTCCAACGGCAACGCTCCGGTGGTGCTGACTCTGCCTTCCCTGCCGGGCATCGTACACGTCACGGCTGAGGGTCAATATGCGTTGGGACATCCGGAGGTCAATTTTATGGAGTTCTCGCAATAGCGAATAAGCACAAGCGGGCAACGAGACGCGGGATTCATCGTCCCGATGCTTCTCTCTTGAAGGCTTCACGGGGGCTGTCTCATCCTAGCTTGTAGAAGCTCAGTGATGCGTCGCCCTGCTCCAGGCGGCGATACCGCACCAGCGCTCCGAAGCGCTCGTCGAGATCGAACCTCTTCTCGTGCTCGGCGATGACGATCGTCGACGGCTGCAGCAGGCGCGATTGCGACAGGTAGCCGAGCGTGCGCTCGTACTCGCCACGCATGCGATAAGGCGGATCGAGAAAGCAGAAGTCAGAGACCACTCCGGTCGATTCCAGCAATTGCACCGCTTTGGCGATGTCGCGCTCGTGCACTTCAAATCCCTGCGTGATTCCGAGCGAGGCAAGATTGTCGCGCACCAGCCGCGCATGCTTCTTGGCGGATTCGACGAAATACACTTCGCGCGCGCCGCGGCTAAGCGCCTCGATCCCGACCGCGCCGCTTCCCGCGTAGAGATCGAGCCAGACGCTGTTTTCGAAACTGCGCGCAGCGCCCAGCACATCGAACAACGTTTCGCGCAGACGATCGCTGGTTGGGCGCAGATCGAGCCCAGGTAGAGAGCGCAACGGACGGCTGCGATATCGGCCGGCAATGATTCGCATCGTGGTAGTGCGGGCCTTCGGTGACTGCGTTGGAACCCTGTCGTCCCGGGGGACTCGAAATACTTTTACCACTCACCCAGCGCTGAAGCGCTGGGCTTTCTTATCTTGCGCCCGAGGCGCGGGTTCGTTGGCTACTTAACATTCGCGACGTTCCACCACGATTTTGTAATCCAGTTCTCACGCAGACACTTCAAGACCCGCGTCGATCGCTTCCCTGTCGTCTGGTTGCGCGGGCGCACGTCTTAAATAGCGGCTCGCGAACGCCAGCCTGAAGCTGGCCCTACCAATGTATAGAATGTAAGTGGAGGCTGCTCGTCGCGCATGAGAAGTTGGTCGATTCCGGCAGGGCGTTTGTTCGGCGTGGATATCCGCATCCACCTGACGTTCCTGTTTCTGCTGTTGTTTGTCTGGTTTACCCAATCCGCCGCCATGGGCACGAGCGGCGCGATGCGCGGTCTGGCGCTGGTGGGCATCATCTTCGGCTGCGTCGTGTTGCATGAACTGGGACACGCGCTGGTAGCGCGCGGCAGCGGCGTCACGGTGCGGTCCATCATTCTCCTGCCCATCGGCGGCGTTACGCTGATGGACGACGCTGTGCAGCGCAGCAGTCCCGCGCGCGAAATCCGCATCTCGGCTGCCGGGCCGCTGGTCAACCTGATCATCGCCGCCGCGTCCGGCGCCTTCATTCTTGCATTCTTACCGCAGGTGAAGCTGTGGTCGCGTCCCCTGGTTTACGCCGGCAATCTGCCGCGCGCGCTGTTCTGGGGCAACGTCTTTCTTGGCGGATTCAATCTGCTGCCGGCTTATCCCATGGATGGCGGGCGCATCCTGCGCGCGTTTTTCGCCGAGCGCATGGAGTATGTTCGCGCCACGCGGCTGGCGGTGACCATCGGTCAGGGCTTTGCCATGATCCTGATTTTCGTTGGGGTATGGAATCCCTGGTTCATGCTCATTGGCTTCTTTCTGTTCGTCGGCGCGCAGCTGGAGGACCGCTCGGCGGTGTTTCAGTCGGTGCTGGAGAGCGTGCGCATGGAAGACGTGATGCTCACCGGCTTCTCCACCCTCTCGCCCGCCGACACACTGGAAGACGCGCTCCAGAAAGCTGTACACACCTTGCAGGATGACTTCCCGGTCGTGCGCGGCAGCGATATGGTGGGCGTCATCAGCAAGCAGCGGATCGTGGAAGCGCTGCGGCGCAGCGGCAATGGATATGTGCAGTCGGCGATGATACGCGCGTTCGAGATTGCACAACGCTCGGACTCGCTGGCGTCGGCCTTCCGCAAGCTCGGCGGACGTGGGCTCAGCATGATCCCTGTGGTCGATCACGAGCGGCTGGTGGGAATCGTCACCATGCAGAACCTGATGCATAGCATGGCACTGCTGGCGGAGACGCGACGACTGCGGAAAGAGCAGGAGAGCGGGTGAAGAGGCAGTTTCGAGTTTCCAGTTTCGAGTTTCAAAAAAACGGTGCGTAGACGGCAGCGTTGCGGCCCTTGAATGGGAGAGGTTTTGAGTCCGCGCGGGGAACCGGAGATCCCTCCGCTGCGCTTCGCTCCGGTCGGGATGACAGATGGACTCTGGTGCGAACTTGAAACTCGAAACTTGAAACTCGAAACTGCTTTTCACCCTTCCATCGCCACCGCGCGCGGAAACAGGATGTTGTTCTCGAGATGGATGTGCTGGTGGAGATCGGCTTCGAAGGCTTGCAGCGCCTTATATAGTTCTGCATAACTCACGCAGGCATCCGCGGGAACTGCGTAGTCTTTCGTGATACCCCGCAGCTGTTTCAATTTGTCGCCTGCGCCGTCGTGTTCCTGCATCATCATGCGCACCGGGTTGACGACAGTGCCGAACGTCGCCGGCGGCGCGGGCTCGCCCGCCACGATCGCTTCTTCCAGCCTGATCACATAGGGAAACAGAACCTGCTCTTCCTTCATCAGGTGGACGCTGAGCTCGCTCGCCAGTCCGCTGAACAGGTGCTGCACGTTTAGCAGCTCGGGGTGATTGTTGCCATGCGCGGCCAGGACCTTGGCGGCCAGGGTGTCGATCCGGGGACATTCCTGCCGGACGAAAGCGTGATGGGTGCTGGTGATGTGAGCGATCAGGTCACTGAGGGACTCGTTTTTCCATTTGCGCTCAGACTTTGGCTGTGCGGCGGTGAGGTTTTCCTGCAGACGCGACAGCGCCTGCCCGACTGAGATCCTGGCTTCGGCACAGGCGTCGCCCAAAGTGCGGCTGCCGCCGCAACAGTAATCGATTCCCAGCTTCTCGAATTCGCGAGTTGCACCGGGTACGGCAGCGGCGAGTTCGCCAACGGTTTGCGTTGCTTCGGTCGACATGGTCAAGCTCCTCGGGGCGGGCGTCAGGGGATCGAAAATCGCCGCCACAACTGCACTGTAGAGGAAGCGATCAAGCACGGGATATGACTTCTGTCACAGCGAGAAACAATTAGCGATTGACGATTAGCAACGAGGACGTAGCGTCATCGGAAAATAGCCGGAAACCGGAAATGCAAAAGGCCCGATTGCTCGGGGCCTTCGACGGTACAAAACACGTCTGCGAAACCAACGCTGAGCGTGGGCTGTCAACCAACAAACTGCTGTCGCCGCTGACGCGGCTCCCAAATCGATAACCATCCTACCCCGGGGCTTACGCCCCGGGCTCACGGCGCTCCCGCCGCTTTCGCGGCTGGCTCCGTCGCCACCTAGCCTTCTTGCAGCAGGAGAGGAGCTTGTTTCTCCAGACGCGAACTTGAAACTCGAAACTTGAAACCTGAGACTCGAAACTTGCTCTACTGCGGCAGCACCTGCATTTGCGCTTGCGGAGGCGTAGGTTGCGGCGGCGGCTGTCCCTGCGGCTGAGCCTTCCCCGGATTCTGCTGCTGCCCGGGCTGCGGCTCCTGGCCCGGTTGCGGCGCCATTTGTGGAACGTCCGGGCCTCCCGGTCCGAGCGGCACGATGTGCGGTGTAGTCAGTTGATTGGGCGCATCCGCCGGAACCAGTCCGGGCACACTCGGCGGATGGGTGATCTTGCCCGACTCCGCGTCGATCATGTCGATGCCGAGCTTGGCCAGCGTCGCTGCGGTGGAGAGATCCAGCTGCACTTTGGACTTCTCGTAGTTGGTCGCGGCGGCGAGCACGCTGGACTCAGCCTGCGTGAGATTGCTGGAAGCCTGCAAGACGAGCGTGTTGGTCGAGGCGCCCATGCGCAGTTTCTTCTGCTCGGCGTCCAGCGCTTCGGCCGCGTAGTCGCGCGCTGAGATTGCCGCCTGCAGCGCGACCCAATTCTGCGTCAAGGCAAACTGTGCCTGGCGAACTTGCAGCTGAATGGTGTTCTCGGTCTGAAGCAGAGCCAGTTGCGATTGGCGATATTCCAGATCGTTGCGCACCTGGTCGGCCTGTACCTGGCGGTTGCGGAGCGGGATGCTGAGATTCACACCCACGCCCTTATCCGGAGCCGTTCCATTCCATAAGTTACCGAAGGCGCCGGCGTAGCTCGTTGGGAATCCTGGTGAAGCACAGCGCGTCGGGTCGGTACACAAACCATTCCCAGGCCCGGCCAGCGCGGTAGCGCCATAGAAAGCGTACAAGTCGAGCGTCGGAAGCAGCTCGTTGCGGAGGGATTTCTTGGTGATGATGTTGTTGGTGAGAGTGAGACGCGCAGTCGCAATTTCCGGCCTGTCCCGCATGGCCTGCGCGACCAGCTCGTCGACCGTACCCACCTCGTATTGCGCGGTGGTGTTGAGGGTGTCGGTGGGAATCACCGGCGCGATAGCGAGAATGGGGTCGGCCATATTACGGGTCACTGCATTCTTCATCAGCAACTGTTCCAACTGAAGGCTCACTTGCGCGGCAATCAGGTTCTGCTTGGCGGCGGCGACTGCGCTCTGCGACTGCACCAGCGTAAGCGGCGCCAGCGTTCCCTGTGCAACCTCCTTCTGGTTATCGGAGAGCGTCTTGTTGGCCAGATCCAGGGCCCGCTGCTGCACGGTCACGTTCTCGTAGGCGTTGACCAGGTCCCAGTAGATGTTCTCGATCTGCGAGACGGTGGTGATGATCTGGTCGCGGAAGGTGATTTCCGTGATCATCTTGTTGTTGCGTGCGATGCGCAGGTAGCGCAGGTTGGGATCGTAGCCGATGCCCTGCAGGAGATGCTGACGCACCTGAAACGTGAAGCTGGGCTGGAGCGTGGGATTCAGGGTGTTGTTAATGGAATTCTGCCACTGGCGGGTGTTATCAAAGCCGGCGGTCAGCAATGTTCCCGTCGGAAATCCCTGCGTGTAGTTGAAATTCGCGGTGGTCGTGTTTTCGTATAGCTCGTTGGTTCCGGTGAATACTGTGTTGGACTCCGGCGTAACCGAGTGTCCAATCTGAACCGTGCCGGTGATGACAGGATCGTAGCTATCGAGCGGCGGGCCTTCGCCCTGGGTTGAAGTAACCAGGCCCGCAGCGCCTGCGCCGGCGCCGCCAATACCGATCGAGGTGCCGCCGACGCCGGTGCCGGTTGAACCCGTACTCGAGGTTCCCGTGCCGCCGGCCGCGGTCGTGCCGGTTGTGCCGCCGGGCGTGCCCTGGAGGAGACCAGCATTGACGCCAAGGGCTACCGCGCCCGAGGAAGTTCGCAAGACATCGGTGTCAGCAATCGACAGGTTGTAGCGCTGAATGCCGATATCGAGATTGTTCTCCAGCGCCAGGGTGACGGCGTCGTCCATCGAGAGATACATCTTGCCGTCGCGGAGGATCTGATCGACCTGCGCGGAATTCTGCGCGCGCAGCGGGGCCACATTGCGCGGTGCGTAGATGATGAAGGGGTTCGGCCACTGCCAGCGTCCGCGAGTGTAGTCCTGTTCGGAATACGGATGAGCAGCGGAATTGTGCTGCGGCGCGGGCGCCTGTGGAAGCGCGGAAAGCGTTGATGTCTGCTTCTCCAACTCCATGGGCGTCGGGGTTGGCTGCTGCGGCTCGCTTGGTTGAGCGTGGCCTTGCTGCGTCTGCTGGGCGGCGTTGGCGGCTGCCGCTCCCGGCTGCTGCGCCGGCGAATCCTGGGCAGCGCTGAAGCTGGCGAGGAGACTGATCAGCAACAGCGAACATAGATATGCTGGAAGAGACGCAAGACGATTGGATGTCGGGCTGGAAACAAACATACTTCGCTTCTCCTGGAAGGACGTTGCGAGTCCTACCTGCTTTTGCGGCAATTCTGCTGTCGCCTAAGAGCACCCATCAACCGCAAAGTGGGCGCTTGAAGAGGTGCCCCGGCCGCCGTCCCAACGAACGCGAATCCGCGCCGGTCAGGAGACCTTGGATTTTGGACGGTTCGGCGGAGATTCGATCTCGGGTGCCGTGGCAGGGATGGAGATTAATCTCAACCTCATACACACATGTTCACCACGGAAGCACGAAAAACACGGAATGTTTTGGGAGATTAGCTTGTCCGTGACTTCCGTGATTCCGTGGTGATTCCTTCTTGCGAACCGTCTGGATCATGTGCAGAAAAGTTAGTATATCTGACACCTTACTTCGACAAGTGGCCGCTTTACATAGCTTTACACTGCTTAACAGATCGAAAAGGTTGGGTTGGGGTTCGTTATATTGAGGGATAGTGCGCCGCAATCTGAAAATCACGCTGG
The DNA here is from genome assembly GCA_963805985.1 of uncultured Acidobacteriaceae bacterium. Taxonomy (GTDB): domain Bacteria; phylum Acidobacteriota; class Terriglobia; order Terriglobales; family Acidobacteriaceae; genus Bog-257. Next base: position 119,687 of record CAWDWG010000003.1, read on the forward strand.
CCTACGACGGCTCGGAGTTTCACGGATGGCAGATCCAGCCGGGCGTGCCGACTATACAGGGCACGCTCGCCGATTGCCTGAAGCGGCTGACGGGCGAAGATGTCCTGCCGCAGGGATCGGGACGGACTGACGCCGGAGTTCACGCGCTGGCACAGGTGGCCTCGGTGCAGCTGGAAAGTCCCATACCGGAGAAGAACCTGGTCATCGCGCTGAATGATGTGCTGCCGCCGTCGGTGCGCGTGAACTCTGTCCAGGTCGTGCCGGATAGCTTTCACGCGCGGCATTCAGCGAAAGCGAAGACGTATCGTTATCGAATCTATCGCGGAGATATTTGTCCGCCGTTTCTGGCGCGCTACGTTTATCACGATCCGTATCCCATGGATGAAGAGGCGGTGATCCGCGCGGCGGAGCAGGTGGTCGGGACGCACGATTTCACCTCGTTCGCGGCGTCGGACCCGGACAGGAGCGCGCGACTGGAAGAAGCAGCAGATGACGATACTTCCCATTCTGGAAAACTGACCAACGTGCGCACGATTCATTCTTCTCTGTGGGCGCGCACCAAAGACGAATTGATCTACACTGTGCGAGGAGACGGATTTCTGCACCACATGGTGCGGAATCTGGTGGGAACATTTTTCCTCGTGGGCAAGGGCTCGCTGAAGATCAGCGACGTGCCAACCATCCTCGAAGCCCGCAATCGCAGTGCTGCCGGACCTACGGCCGCCGCTTGCGGTTTGTATCTGGTCAGCGTGGAGTATTAGGGAAACTTGTCAGGTGGGTGGAGCACGCCTTCCTGTCGCAAGCTCAGGGCAGGCTTTCAGCCGTGCATAATTTCATAGCGAGACGGGTTCAGAGTAGCGCCGCCCTCTGGGCGGCTGGATCGCAGGCCTCTGGCCTGCGCGGAGATGGGCAGGCGAGACGCCTGCCCGACAGCCGGCCGGAGGCCGGCGCTACCAAAGCCGGCGTAACGAAATAAGGCAAGGTTATCGGCGATACTACGTCGTGCCCTGAGACAAAGCACATGGCAACCGAAGCAAAAATCGCTGGCGCCGCAACTCTGCTCAGCACCAATCCCGCCACTGGCGAAGTTCTGGGCGAGCTGCCCTGCGCGTCCCCTGATGACGTCCGCAACGCGGTTCTTCGCGCGAAAGCTGCTCAGCCTCGATGGCAGGCGACATCGGTTGGGGATCGCATCGCCGTTCTCCGGCGGTTTCAGCGGCTGCTGAGCGATCGCCGGGCGTCCGTCGCCCAACTGATCTGCCGCGAGGTTGGCAAGCCCACCGCCGAAGCGCTGGCGACCGAAGTCCTGGTGGTGCTCGATGCCACGGAGTTCTGCATCCGCCACGCGCATGGGTTTCTGCGCGAGAAGCCGCTGCCGCACGGCAACATTCTGATGAACATCAAGCGCGGCAGGCTGGTGCGCGAGCCCTACGGCGTGATCGGCATCATCGCGCCGTGGAATTACCCGTTCTCCACACCGGCCAGCGAGACTCTGGCCGCGCTCGTGACCGGGAACGCGGTTGTGCTCAAGCCTTCGGAGCTGACACCTCTGATCGCGCTGGAACTGGAGCGGCTGTTGCGCGATGCTGGGCTCGATCCTGCGTTGATGCAGGTGATGGTCGGCGAAGGGCCGACTGGTGCGGCTTTGGTAGAGTCGCCGGTCGACAAGCTGATCTTCACCGGCAGCGTCGCAACCGGAAAGCGGGTTGCCGCGTCTGCCGCGCAACGACTGCTGCCGGTGGTGCTGGAGCTGGGCGGCAAGGATCCGATGATCGTGCTGGAGGACGCGAATCTCGAAGTCACGACCAGCGGCGCGCTTTGGGGCGCGTTCATGAACGCCGGCCAGACCTGCCTGTCGGTCGAGCGCTGCTATGTGCATCGCAGCCTGTATGCGGATTTTCTGGAGATGTGCCGCAAGAAGATCGGCAAGCTGCGCGTGGGCAATGGCATCGATTCTGAAGCTGAGGTCGGGCCGATGATCCACGAGCGGCAGCTCAAAATTGTCGAGGAGCAGGTGAACGATGCGGTGCAGCGCGGCGCGCGGGTGCTGACCGGTGGGCGACGGATGACCGAGATCGGCCCTAACTACTACGCGCCTACCCTGCTGGCGGACGTGACCCACGACATGCGCATCATGCAAGAGGAGACGTTTGGACCGGTGCTGCCGGTAGCGCCGTTCGATACCGATGACGAGGCGATCCGGCTGGCTAACGACAGCGATTTTGGACTGGCGGCCAGCGTCTGGACGCGCGACCGCCGGCGCGGCGAAGCTGTGGCCGCGCGGGTCAAGGCGGGGACAGTCATGCTGAACGATATGATCTCGTCATTCGGCATCGCCGATGCGCCGCACGGCGGCATCAAGCAGAGCGGCATCGGCCGCACTCATGGCGAACTGGGAATGCAGGAAATGGTGCAGGTGAAGTACGTCAACATCGACCTGATTCCCGGCGTGCCAAAGCCGTGGTGGTTTGGCTACGGCAAGCGCTACGAGCAGCAGATCGATGGGCTGGTCAATTTCCTGTTTGCCCGGAGTTGGTTTACCAGGCTGAAGGGCGGTTTGCGGTCGATGGGATTACTGCGGCGTTCAAGCCGAATCTAGTCATGCCCGTGGAACAGCTTTCCTTGATGAAGCCTTCTTAGTTAGCTCCGGCCGAAGGCATATTCACGCCGCGGGACGACGCCCTCGCCGCAGCGCTGTGCGCTCCAGCCTCCGCTGCACGCGCGATATCAACAGATCAGCCAGGTCGAGATACTTCCGAATCCAGGCAGGGTGGCCGGTTTCATTCTCTGGCTCATCTTTTTTCTTAGGCGGACCTACAATCTTCTGCCACGGATTAGACTGATGCTCGCTAGTAGTTTCCCCTTCGGTTCGGCCCCTGTTCCTTAGTACGAATGGCAAGATGCCCTTCTTTCATATCTACGGCGTTCCCTTCTTCGATATCTACGGCGTTAGATGGCATGCACACGGGGCGGTTTGCTTGCCGAGAAGCGGGAATACTTTTCTGTCACCAGCTGCGACATCCTACTATTGCAATACGTTGCGCAAGCGGCCGCGCGCCCGATGCCGAGAAAGGAACGACGAAATACGGGCAGAGCCGCTTTGTCGTCGCCCGCCTGCTACAATTTTTGCGGAAATCGAACGGCTTGTGCGGGGCCAAACGCTGTCATTCCGCTCCGAATTTCATCGAACTCCCGGTCCTCGATCACCGTATAAACCCTTAGAAGTACGAGGATTTGGGCCAGGAGTCAATGCCCCGTGGGAGTGCTGATTGGACGACAACCAAGCGGTCAATGCCCTTGTCCGTCGCTGTGTGTCTGGCGACGCCGCGGCTTGGCAGGAAATCGTTCAGCAGTATCACCGCAGGATTTATAACATCTGCTATCGCTTTTCCGGATCGGCAGACGATGCGTCGGACCTGGCCCAGGAAGTGTTTATCAAGATGTATCGCACGCTCAGCACCTTCGACACCACACGCGCTTCGTTTATGACCTGGGTGACGACCGTGACCCGCAATCTGCTGGTCGACCACTTCCGTAAGGGTAAGTACGACCGGATCACCGACTCGCTGGACGCGACCCCGGGCGACCAGGAGGATGGCCTCACATTTGCTGACCGGTTGGAAGATAAGGGCTTAAGCCCTGAGGCTCGGGTCCGGAGCCAGGAGACCCAGAAGCTGGTCCATGAGGCGCTGCGGCGGCTTTCCCCGGAGCTCCGGGAAGCAGTGATCTTGCGGGATTTGCAGGATATGGACTACAAGGATATTGCCAAAGTCCTCAATGTGCCCGAGGGAACTGTGAAGAGTCGCATAAATCGGGGACGAACGGAACTGGCGAGGCTGTTACAACGTAACTATAAGCAGGCAAACTGATGGCGGGGGAAATCCATTCCGAGATGCAGTGCGCGCAGGTTGAGGCCCTTTTGGCCGAGATCCTGGACGGCACGCTGCAGGGCGAGACGCTGAAGAGCCTGGAAGCTCATGAGCTGAACTGCGCCGCCTGCCGCACCATGGTCGAAGAAGCGCGCGCCGGAATGCATTGGCTGGAGGGGCTCGACGAAACCGATGCTCCGCCGAATCTGGTCCATAACATCCTGGCGAAGACCATCGGAGCCCTTCCGTCCGAACACGCGCCGGTGAAGCCGCACGGTGAAGGCTGGCTGGAGAAGCTGAAAGGCCGCCTGTCGCCGATATTCGCGCCCATCGCCACTCCCCGCTTTGCCATGTCGTTCGGCATGGCGTTCTTCTCCATAACTATGTTGTTGGGAATTGCAGGATTCCATTTTGCGGATGTGCGTCGTTGGGACCTGAGCTCCAAAGGCGTTCGCAGGACGTATTACGAAGCCCAGGCGCACGTCATGCGTTATTACGAAAACATGCGCGTGGTCTACGAGCTGGAGTCACGGTGGCGCGACTTGCGCCGCGCCGGAACGCCGGATCGAAACCCGCAGCAGCAAGAACAGCAGCAGGAGGCTCCTGCGCCGAATCAGAAGAATCCGTCCAAGAGCGACAACCGGCATGGCACGGAGCGGCAGAAATATAGCCGCGACAACGGCGATCCCGTGCTGGCCGCCTTTCCGGCTGTGATGTTGGCAGCCATACCTCAGGCCCGGCAGAGAGCTCCCAAAGCAACTCCGTCCAGGAGTTACTTGAGAGCCGAGAACAGGAGAACCGCATGAACTGCGCTAATCATCCCGACGCGCCCGCGGTTGCGTACTGCCGAACCTGTGGCAAGCCACTGTGCGGCACGTGCTCACGCGAGGTCCGCGGAGTTGTCTATTGCGAGGAGTGTCTGGCCGCACACGTTGCCGGCACCTTGCCGCCGGCTGCTGGATTTGTGCCTCCGGCGGGAGAACGTCCGCCCGGTACGCCCAGCCCCTCGCTGGCCACGATCCTGGGATTCATCCCCGGCGTGGGCGCCATGTATAACGGCGAATTCGGCAAGGGCTTTGTTCACGTGCTGATCTTCGCCACCCTGATCTGGATGACCGATCACGTCAACGGGCTGTTCGGGCTGGCAATCGCGGCGTTCTATATCTACATGCCGATCGAGGCCTACAAGACGGCGCGCGCGAGAGAGATGGGATTGCCCGCACCCGATCCGCTCGGTCTGAACAATCTCTTCCGCAGCGGTCCGCCACCGGCTCCGGCCGCCGGCGTTCCTGCCGCAGTAGCGGCCGCTCCCGGCTCCGCGGCTGCCGGCACGCCCGGCGATGTTCCGCAAGCCGACGCGGCGTACGAGGAAGAACCGCATTCGCGTGTTCCCGTCGGCGCATTCATCCTGATCGGTCTAGGAGTTCTGTTTCTGCTGGGCGAAATAGGCGCCTTGCATTTCGATTGGCTCTGGCGTTTCTGGCCGCTCATCCTGATCGCCATCGGCGTTCGCATCTTGATGCAGCGTCAGCGTAGAGGCTGGTGAGGAGGAGATTATGAGATACCGATACAATCGCGATTGCCCTTGCTCCCGTTGTCGAGCACATGGCTACATGGGACCGGCTGTCCTCATCACCATCGGCGTGCTCTTCCTGCTCGACCAGATGGGGCACATGCACTGGATGGACTTCGGCTTTACCTGGCCGGCATTGCTGATCGTCATCGGCCTGATCAAGCTGCTCGAGCACAGCGCATCGACTTACGGCCACGTTCCGCGCGAATACACGCGAGGACAGATTCCCGGCCAGCCGATGCCGCCTTATCCCGGGCAGCCGATGCCTCCTGGATATCCCCAACCCGGCGCTCCGGGATATCCGCCACAAGGACCAGTCGTAACGCCGCCGCCGAACGCCCCTGCCGGCTTCATCCAGCAGGGTCAGCCGCCCAACAACTCCGGCGACAAGGGAGGGCCCAATGGCTAGCGTGAATCAATATCCTCCGATTGCGCCTCCGCCACCACCGATGCCACCGCCGTATCGCCAGCGGCGTTCGCTCGCCGGGCCGATCATCCTGATCGCCATCGGCGGCCTGTTCCTGGCGAAGAATTTCGGCTTCCGGTTTCCCGCGTGGCATTGGTTCGGACACTGGTGGCCGCTGCTGCTGATCCTGTGGGGCATCATCGTTCTCATCGAGAACATGACCGCGCCCCGCCTGGGATATCGCCCGCGCTATCTCGGCGCAGGCGGCATTGTGCTGCTCGTCTTGCTGGTCGCCTTGGGCGTATCGGCACATTACAGCTCCGATGTCGATTGGGGCGGCGTCAAAGATCAGCTGCAGATGGACGACGACTTCAGCAGCATCTTTGGCAATCCCTACACGTTTGAGGACACGCAGGAGCAGGCGTTCCCGGCGCATGCCAATCTGCGGGTGGTTTGCGATCATGGCGCGCTGAATATCACGCCCTCCGATGGCGACACCATTCGCGTGGTCGTGCATAAAAAGCTTTACGCGCAGAATCAGAATGATGGCAACAAGTACAACGAAGGCAGCAAGCCGCAGATCTCGGTGAACGGCGACACGGTGCTGCTCAACGCCAACACCGATGGCGCCGGCGATCATGGCGTCCAGTCGGACATGGACATCAGTGTGCCGGCGGGCGCTGCACTCGACATCGCCAGCAAGCGTGGCGATGTGACCGTGAACAACTGGAAGGCTGAAGTCAAAATCTCCCTGCAGAAAGGCGACATCTCGCTGACCCAGATCGCATCGCCGGTGAAGATCAGTCTGGAGAAAGGCTCGATCCGCGCTTCCGACATTGCCGGGGACGTTGACGTGAGCGGCCACGTCGACAGCGTCAACATCGACAACGTTGCCGGAGCCGTGCGTCTCAATGGCGACTTCTACGAGGATATCCAGCTCAGCAAAATCGCCAAGACCGTAATCTTTAAGACTTCGCGTTCGGACATGGAGATTGCTTCCGTCCCGGGCGACATCTCAATCTCCAGCGACGAGGTGCGCGGCACCGAGCTGACCGGCCCCAGCCGCGTGGTGACGGGATCGAAGAACATTCACCTTGAGGACGTCTCCGGCGATCTTGACGTGCAGTCCAACAATGGCGACGTCGAGGTCACCACCAGCGGCAAGGAGGCGGGCAAGATGACCGTGAATACGCAGCACGGTGATGTCGCTCTGACTCTGGCCTCCAAGTCGACGCCCGACAAAGTGAGCGTGACCACGCAGCATGGCGACGTGACGCTCACCCTGCCGTCCAGCGGCGGCTTCTCCATCAGCGCCGATACCCGGAAGGGCGATATCAGCACGGATTTCGACGCCGTCAAGGTCAACGAGAACAATGGCGAGTCGCGCGCTACCGGTACGGTCGGCAGCGGCAGCAGCAAGCTGTTGGTCAACACCGACACCGGCGATATCAAGATCGGCAAGAGCTGAAAGACAGTTTCGAGATTCAAAAAGCAGTTTCGAGTTTCGAGTTTCAAGTTTCAAGTTTCAAATTCTGACTGATCGAGTGCCCCATTCAGGGCCTTCATTTGGCCTTGAGTGGGGATTTTCGTCTTGAACTGCTCAGACCGAGCCTCGCGCAGCGAGACGGAAGAGGATAGCCCAGCGCTTCAGCGCTGGGTAGGCTGACATAATGAAACAGAGCCCCTTCAGGGGCGGCATAATCGAGTCGGATTCGCGTGGGTGGCGATTTTTGTTTCGCGCGGACGGACGGCTCTGTTCTTGAAACTTGAAACTCGAAACTGCCCTTCATCACTTTTCCTGCGAGTTCGAGTTCACCTCCGGTCGCGGCTCAACCACGACGGACACACTCCTCGACTCCTTCGGATACCCCACTCCCGCGCGAAACGGCTCTACAGAGATCACAACATTTACCGGCGCGGGAGTGAAGTTGCCAAGCATAAGTTCGACCGAGCCATTGGGCATCGAGCTGTCCTGGGCCTTCTCTCCGCAATCTATGGAGTATCCCGGCGTCGTTGGCTGGATTATCGTCACATAGACTTTGTCCACGCACTTATAGCTGAGCCGCACATAATCAGCCTTCTGTGTCCTCCACGAGATGTTCATCATCGTTACCATCCCAATCCCGCCGACGAAAGGGCGGTCGTGTTCGAAGGAAGTAATCGTGGGCACCGCGTTCTCCTGGACGCCGACGGTGGCGAGCTTCAACTCCGGCTTGAAGTACGACGTCTGCTGAAGAACGCCATTCATCAGCTCGAACAGGTTGTCTTCTGAAACCCACTGGATGGCGCACGGTATGTCCATGCCGCCGCCATTTGCCTCGGCGAAATCAAAGCTCAATTCGTAGCAAAGGCCGTTTTGAAAGGTATGGAAATCGTAGTCCGAGCCCGCCGTACCCATGGCCACTCCGCCTTGCAGCGTCCGCGTGTAACTCACCTGGCCGATGTTGGTTGAAGTTGTATGCTCAGGCCAGATGGTAGCGAACTGGCGGCAAGTGCCTTCGCTGCGAATATTGGGATTGACGAAGATGGCGAACGTGCCATCCACAAAGTTCGAACCTGGGTAGGTGTTCCCCGGAATGTCCACGCTGAGAATCCGCACTGATGTCGATGGGTCTTGCCCCGCAAAGTTTGCTCCTCTCGGGGGACCGTCTGAACTTCTGAGTCCAAACGTCGCCGGATAGCGCACGCGCACTCCGTAAAGAGGATTCTCGACCTTCACCCACGTATTCAGATCGCCGGTTACGGGGCGAACACCCTCGGGGTTCTTGTGCGTGATGAACTCAACACTGTTGACTCGCAAGGTTGGCGGACGGCGACCTTTCGGCGAAACCGACACCGGCTCTGTCTCGATCCCGCGCACCTTTACTTCATCCCCAATGTGGTTCTTCAGCCCGGCGGTCTGTCCTGTCAGAGAGTAGAGCACCCACCAGAATTCGTTCGTGATCTCGAATCTCCCATCCTTCCGGTCTACACAACCGTCTACTTCGACCTCGGCGCTGGAGTCCTTTTGTTGATCGATCTGCGCCCGTGCCGACCCACCGAGTGGGCCCGCTGTCGCAATCGCCAGCAAGACAATAAGCAGCGGTTTCACAGCATGAATATAGACCCGCACGGGCGAAGTGATCCCGCCGACTACTCGATTACTGCGTCGCCCTGGCTTCCGCATCGCGTCACCCCCAAGTCTCCGGTACGGAAAAAGCACGGCGGCTGCCAGTATGGGAACGTGGGAAACACATGAGTTGTGGGAAGCGGCGTGTGTCAGGGCAGACACGGTGTGTCAGGAAAAAGACAGTTATTCCCAATTTGGGATTTCGACGAGGGCAATTCACCAAGATTCGAGGGAGAGGAGCGACATACCTCGTTCCGCTTGTGTAAAAATTGCTCGCTTCATGTGGGAGGGCCGTCGTGTCCTCGAACTGGAAACTCGAAACTTGAAACTCGAAACTTTCTTCAACTACCATCTCCTTCATGGACGACTGCCTCTTCTGTAAAATCATCGCCGGCAAAATTCCATCGAAGAAGGTCTACGAAGACGACAAGGTCTACGCCTTCGAGGACATCGATCCCAAAGCTCCGACGCACGTACTCATCATTCCCAAGCGCCACATTCGCGGGCTGAAGGAAGCCGAGCAGGACGACGCCCAGATCATCGGCTACAGCCATCTGATCGCCGCCAATATCGCGCGCGCGCGCGGCATCGAAGACAGCTACCGTACCGTCTACAACGTCGGCCCGGGATCAGGACAATCGGTGTTTCACCTGCATCTGCACCTGCTCGGCGGCCGTGATATGAAGTGGCCTCCGGGATAGGTCGTGGATGGCGATTCGTTGATCGTGAATCGTGAAGCAGATCGGGCGATGTCGGCCGGTGCCCAACTCATTCGCGGTTTTCGAATGAGTGGGATTCGATTCACGATCCGCGATCCACTGATGTAACGTAGTACTCCATGGGCCGCATCCACGTTCTCTCCGAAAATGTAGCCAACAAGATCGCCGCCGGCGAGGTGGTGGAGCGTCCGGCTTCGGTGGTCAAGGAGCTGCTGGAGAACGCGCTGGATGCGGGTGCGCGGCGCATTCGGGTCAACATCGAAGCCGGCGGCAAGAAACTCATTCAGGTGACCGACGACGGCTGCGGTATGGTGCGCGACGACGCCATGCTGGCCTTCGAGCGCCATGCCACTTCGAAGATTCGCAACGCTGACGATCTTCTGACCATCGCGACCCTCGGCTTTCGCGGCGAGGCGCTGCCGTCGATCGCATCCGTCAGCCGTCTGCGCCTGGAAACGCACGCTCCCGAAGATGCCGCAGGAACGATCGTCGAAATCGCCGGCGGAAAAATCCTCACCGTCGAAGAAGCCGGTCTCCCGCTCGGCACCTGCATCACGGTCCGCGATCTCTTCTACAACATTCCCGCGCGCCGCAAATTCCTGAAAGCCGAATCGACCGAGCTCTCGCACATTGCGTCGCTGGTCACCCATTACGCGCTCGCCCATCCCGAGATGCATTGGGAACTGCACTCGGCGACCAACGCGATGCTCGTAGCGCCGCCGGTCGGCGACCATTCGCAGCGAATCTATCAGGTCTTCGGGAAAGAGACGCTTGATCAACTCATCCCGCTCAGCGCGCTGCTGCCGCTGGAGCGCATCGGGCTGCCACAGCCGCCGCCGTGGAAACGCAGCGAGATCGAAGAGCCGGAAGAGCCGGTGAAAGGCGAGATCAAGCTCCACGGCTTCGTCTCGCGGCCGGAGATTCAGAAGCTCAATCGCAACTCCATCTTCATCTTCGTCAATGGCCGCCTGATTCGCGATCGCCTGGTGCAGCACGCTCTTACCGACGCCTATCGCAACATCATCCCGCCCACGGTTTATCCCGTCGTGCTGCTATTTCTGGAGATGCCGGCGACCGAAGTTGACGTCAACGTGCATCCCTCGAAGACCGAAGTGCGCTTCCGCCAGTCATCGCTCCTGCACGATTTCATTCGCGACTCGGTCCGCGCCGCGCTGATGAAATCGCGCCCCGTGCCGTCCTTCACAACGGAGATCCGCGCCAATCCGACTGCCTCTCCGTCGCTGACGCCCGGTGCCTACGATTTTGCTTCGAGTGAATTGCGCGTGACTGATGCAGACGCAGCCTTCGCATTGCGCGCGCAAGAGCTGCCGTCATTCACGGCATCGCTGCAATTCGAGGGCGCGGGATTTGCAGTCGAAGCCAATGCCGCGATTCCTGTCGCGCGCTTCGGTCCCCAGACATTCGGAGGCGCTGGAACCGCGCCCGCACTCACTCCCGGAAAAAACGGCTGCTCGCCGGAGGTCGCGGACGACGATGCTCCCGTGAGTCTCGACTCGCTCACCACCCTGAAGCCGGTCGGTCAGATTCGCGAGTCGTTTATTCTGGCCATCAATTCGCAAGGCCTGTGGATCATCGATCAGCATGTCGCGCACGAGCGCATTCTGTTCGAGAAAATCTGCAAGCAACGGCTGGCAGAATCGCCCGAGCGCCAGCAACTGCTGATGCCGCTCATCGTCGAGCTCACGCCCGGCCAGATGGCGGTCTTCGCCGAAATCTCCGACGAACTCACCCGCAACGGCTTCGAGGTCGAACCTTTTGGCCCGCGCACCATCGCCGTGAAGACAACCGCCGCCGGAGTCGCTGCCGGAGAGGTCGAGCACCTGCTGCACGAAATCCTCGAGCAGTTCGAGCGCGAAGACCAATCGCTGAACCTCGACCGCATTCGCACCAACATCGCCGCCTCGATCGCCTGTCACGCGGCCATCAAGGTCAACATGCCGCTGGAGCAGAACAAAATGGAGTGGCTGCTGCGCGAGCTCGCCAAAACCGACTGCCCAATGAGCTGCCCGCACGGCCGTCCTGTCGTTCTGCGTTATTCTGTTAAGGACATTCAAAAGGCGTTTAAGCGGATCTGAGGGAAGCAGTTAGCACTGAGCAATTAGCACTTAGCAATCAGCTAAAGGCAAATCGCACCTGCATCGCTGCAAGGGGGACATGTTGAAGTCACCCGCCATCGACGGCTTTCTCCAGAGTCAAGCTAATTGCTAATCGCTAATTGCTGCTTTCTTATGCACGAGACTCAACTCCAGGAACTTCGTCGCGAAAAATGGCGCCTGAACGGGCAGCCGGTCCGCACGCTTGAGGACGCTCGTGAGTTCATCGACTCGGTCGGCTTCTGTCTGCTCTATCCCCAGCGGCCCGTCGTGCTCGCTCCTACGTTTGTTGGTGCGTATAAAGGCAGCGATGAGAAGTTGCCGGTGGAGCATATGGCGTTCGCCGATCCCGCCGCAGGGGAAGCCAAGGAGCTGATGGTCCGCCTTCTGCGCGAGAAAGCAGCCTACGAAACGAATGTCTTTCCCGACAATAACTTCATCGTCTCGGCTTCGGTCTTCCCGTATTTTTATGGACTGGTCGGTGATCGCAATCCTCGGCAAGCGCCCAAGGCAGGTCCGCGCTCGGAATATTCGCTGCTGGCGGTGCACGCGTTTCAGCTCATTCAGAAAGCCGGCCCCATCGCAGAGGACCGCCTGCGTGAGTTGCTCGGCGGTGACATCTCCAAAGCCGCACTCGGTCGCGCGCTCGATGAGCTTGGGGCCAAGCTGCGCATCACCCGCGTCGATTACAAGCCCGATGAGGGCGTCTTTTGGGATGTGCTGTTTCGCTGGTCGCCGGATGCGGTGCGCGAAGGCACGCACGTCTCGGTCGCGGAGTCGTTGACGGCGCTGGTTTCGAAGTATCTCGATTGCGTGCTGGCGGCGCAGCAGGAAGAGGTCGAACAATTCTTCTCGCATCTCATCGGTCGCGCGCGGGTGCGCGAGGCCATCAACGCGCTGCAAGCGGCGCGCGAGCTAAGCTTCGTACACGTCGGCGGGCGCGTGATGCTGCAGGTATCGTCGCTTCAGACACCACCGCCGCCGCACGAATTCAAGCCCCAGCCCAAGCCGAAGTTCGAGCCTCTTCCTCCGCGCGCAGGCATGCCCCTGGTACAACGCCGCCCAACGGGCCGCAAGCAGGCGACGCGACCTAAGCGGGTTTCAGCGCCCAAGCGTTCCGGGGATGCCGGCAACGAATGAGCGCCCTGCGAAAACTGATTATCGCGATTGATGGTCCTGCCGGATCGGGCAAGAGCACCATCGCCGCGCGGCTGGCGCGCAAGCTTGGCTACATTAATCTGGAGAGCGGCGCGATGTATCGTGCGTTGGCGCTGAAGGCGATGGAGCACGGTGTTGCGCTCGATGACGCGGAGGCGGTGCGCCAATTGGCGGAGAACACCATCATCCAGTTGGAGCCGCAAGGGGATGGCAATCGTGTGCTGCTCGATGGCCGCGACGTCTCGCAACGCATTCGCCAGCCCGACGTGACGACAGCCGCGTCCCGTGTCTCGGCACATCCCCCGGTTCGTCGCGTGCTGGTAGCGCGCCAGCGTGAGCTTGGCGCCAACGGTGGAGTGGTCATGGAAGGCCGCGACATCGGCACTGCCGTGTTTCCTAATGCCGACGTGAAGATCTTTCTCGACGCCGATCCTTCGGTCCGCGCTGAGCGTCGCGTCTTGCAGAATGGAGATTCCTCAGCCGACGAACGCGAGCGCGTGCAAGCCGAGATTGCCGCACGCGACGAGCGCGACCGCACCCGCGTGGCATCGCCTCTGGTTCCCGCCTCCGACGCCATCATTCTCGACACCACCCACAAGAGCATCGATGAGGTTGTAGCCAACTTGGAAGGCATCGTCAGGCAGAGGCTGAAGTAAGGGGCGTAGCAGTTTCGAGTATCACGCTCGGGGTTTCGAGCGCGGCTGCCTTGATTCTTATGGCTCACTCCCGTAGCGGGCGAAGTATACTCATCGCCAAATGAACCGGCGAACTTTGCTGAAACATCTGGCGGCGATTCCGTTTTTCGCGCGCCTTCGTCCTGATCTGTTCTCGCTCGCGCCCGCTTCTGTGGCGCCGGTCGCCGCAATCTCGCCCGAGCAAAATGCGCTGTCATCTCTCGCGGAAACGGTGCCACGACCGTTACAACGCGTTCGTCCCGGCGCTCCGGGCTGGCCGACTCCCACAATGTGGGACTCTCTCAAACGGCAGGTTGGTGGCCGTCTTAATCCCGGTTTACTCCCCATTGGCGAACTGTCAGGCGGACTTCGACAGCGCTACCTGTCAGGAACTGCTGAAGAACATTCACAATCCTTATTTCATCGGCGACCAGCCGGGCTTGACGCAGACGCTCGGCTGGGTCGACGCCTGGACAACCGCGCCTAGCGCCTATGCGGTCGAAGCCGCCACTGCCGGCGACATTGCGGCTGCCGTGAACTTCGCGCGCGAGAATCATCTGCGCCTGGTTGTCAAAGGCGGTGGCCACAGCTATCAAGGCACATCGAATGCGCCCGACTCGCTGCTTATCTGGACGCGGCGCATGAGAGACGTCACTCTCCATCCCTCGTTCATTCCTCAGGGATGCGATGGCAAGATTCCGCCACAGCCTGCCGTTACGCTTGGCGCCGGCTGCATCTGGATGGACGCTTATCAGGCGGTGACCACGCGGGGTGGACAGTATGTTCAAGGCGGAGGTTGCACGACTGTCGGCGTCGCTGGTCTAGTGCAAAGCGGAGGCTTCGGCAGCTATTCCAAGCATTACGGAACGGCCGCGGCCGGTCTGCTGGAAGCCGAAGTCGTCACCGCCGACGGCAAGATTCGCGTCGTGAACGCCGGCAACGACCCCGAGCTCTTCTTTGCTCTGAAGGGTGGGGGCGGTGGGAGTTTCGGCGTGATCAGCAAGCTGACGGTACGCGTACGCGAGCTACCCGAGTGGTTCGGCGCAGCCATCATCACCATCAAGGCCGCGTCAGACGACGCCTATCGCCGCCTGGTGCGCCAGTTCCTCAGCTTCTATCGCGATGCGCTGCTCAACGATCACTGGGGCGAGCAGATCCACGTCCAGGGCGACAACGCGCTCGAGATCAGGATGGTCTCGCACGGTCTCGATGGCGCCGAATCCAAGCGCATCTGGCAGCCGTTTCTCGATTGGCTGTCGCACGCGCCGCAGCATTACACGCTGGACGGGCCGACCATCGTCGCCAGCCTGCCGGCGCGTCACTGGTGGGATGTCGAGTTTCAGAACAAGCTGCATGCCGGAGTTTTCTCGGTCGATCCGCGTCCCGGCGCCAGTCCCACCGACGCCTGGTGGGGCGGCGACGGTGCTCAATGCGGTCAAGTGCTCTACGGTTACGAGTCGTTATGGCTGCCCGCGTCGCTGCTGGAAGGCAAGTCGCTAGACCGGCTTGCTGACGCGCTCTTCGCAGCGTCGCGCTCCTGGGATGTCGAGCTGCACTGCAACAAGGGACTGGCCGGAGCTCCCGCCGAGGCCATCGCTGCTGCGCGCGATACGGCGACAAATCCGGTAGTGCTCGACTCGTTCGCTCTCGCCATCATCGCGGGAGGCACGCATTCGGCTTATCCCGGCGTTCGCGGTCACGAACCTGATGTGAACGTCGCGCACAAGCGGGCCATGCTGATCGATCAATCGATGAGCGAGTTACGCAAGGTTGCGCCCTATCGCGGCGCCTATGTTTCGGAGAGCAATTATTTTGAGAAGGGCTGGCAGTACGCATTCTGGGGCATGAACTATCCTCGCCTGCAAAAGATTAAGAAGCGGTACGATCCCGACGGGCTGTTCTTCGTCCACCACGGCGTCGGCAGCGACGAGTGGAGCGATGACGGGTTCACGCGTGTTGCGAGGTAGCCCTCGCGGGGCTTTGACTACGCCTCCCTGCAGCGCTCGTTGATCGGTATAGGCGGTAGCCCGCTATCGATTTCAACCTAAGAGAGATATGTTTACAACGTAAACAATGTTAAGCGTTGACAGATTAAGTTGGTTTGTGTCATCATTTCCATTATCGAATTCACCAATACTGCCAGACGACAGGGTTGAGATGCTTAAAGCGCTATATAAGACGAGTATCTCGGCCGCCAAGTTGTTCGACAACTTTGCTAATCGAAAGAAGGATCGGAAAGTTACAGAGGTAGATCGGGTGCAGCAGTTTTCCCTGAGCTAAGCCGAGGTGACATTGTTGAGGTATTCAAGAAGCTGGGCGAATTTGGTGTTGGTCGGTTTCTGATCGGGAGGCGTGGCTCCCCGACGCGCTTCGAATGGAAGCTCGTCGCTTCGCAGTGTCGGTAGGGCTGCTCAGGGCCAAGGTGGGGTGGTGGCTGTCGCTGACGCATCTGAGGCAGACGACGAAGCCGACGCTTCACGGATGATACGCCATGAGTATCGCCTTCGGGCGGATTTCACCGCTCAAATCGAACTCCCGTCCGACCTGACTGGGCGAGAGGCGGCTAGGCTTGCAGATTTTATACGGACACTTCCATTCCAAGAGTGAGTTGCTGAGGTGGCTGCTGGCCATCGTTGAGGCCGGGGTACCGGAGAACAATTATGAAAGTTCATGTGAAGAGCTTCGATGTCGATATGGAGATAAAGACAAAGGTGTCGAACTGGAAGTACGCGACACCGACGATACATTCCTTGGTGACCTGATTGTGACTAAGACGCAGATCATCTGGTGTAAAGGCAAGACCAGCCGGGAGCATGGCAAGAAGCTCACTTGGCAGAAATTCGCCAAAGTGATGGAGGACGACGGCGAGGAGTAGGCCGAACTCGACGCTTTACCTTCACGGGGCCCGCTTTAAATCCGCAGCCAGCAGCCGATGAAACAGGTGTTCGCCGGCCTCGCGGCGAACAGACAAACGACCAGCTCCATACGCGCGGGAATGCAATCCCCGCTGCACCGCTTCGCAGATCGCGACGTCTTCGTCGTTCACGCGCTCGCCGACGGCAATGCTTTGCTGGTTGCGTTCCGCCGCGGGCTCGCTGACATCGGCGAAGTAGAAGTCGAAGATGACGGTACAGCCGTCGACGCCATCGGGCAGGACAAGATTCGTGTCCATGTAGCCGTGATAGAGGTTGATCATGAAGTTGGGATACTGCCAGAAGTACCACGCGCGATCGCCGGTGCGGGTCGCAGCCGTGGCTGTATCTTCGCTCGACGAAACCATGGGACTCGATTGCAGGCAGTAACGATCTTCGTGCTCGATGGTGTACTGCTTGTAGTCGAGAACACTATTCAGGGCTTTGTGCAGGTGCGGAACGTGGTAGCCGCCGTCGAGATAGTTGTCGACGAAGACCTTCCAATTGCACTTCAGGCTGTACACTCGGCGCTCGAAAAAATGCAGAGTGCTAATGTTTAGCGGAGCCGTGCGTTTGACCAGCCTGCCCAGGAAATCGGCCAGGGGCACGGCTTTCGGGTCTAGATTGACGAAGACGAACTGCTCCCACGTGTCTGTCTGAATCGGCAACAAACCATTCTCTGCGCGATCGAATCCGCAGACACCCTCGAACTCGGGAGCGCCTTTGAGCGAGCCATCGAGGCCGTAACTCCAGCCGTGATAGGGGCAGCGGAAGATGTTTGCCGTTCCGCAATCTTCGGTTACGACAGCGGCGGCATGATGGCGGCAGACGTTATAGAAGGCGCGAAGCTGTTGATCAGTGCCACGCACGACCACGAGCGGCTCGCCTGCAAGCTCGGTGGTGACAAAGTCTCCCGGCCGGGTTAGTTGGTCGGCGCGAGCGACTACCTGCCAGCTCCGTCCGAAGACATTCACCCGTTCTAGTTCGCCGATGCGCCGATCGACATACCATGACGCGGGAATGGTGTACGCATGATCCAGGGGCGCGCGTTCGTCATACGAAGCGAGAATGTCTTGCAACGATGATTCCATGGGTCAGAATGGTTTGGCCGGGGCTAAAGCCCGGCCGGGCAGCATGGCTCTCACCGGCCTGAAGGCCGGTGCTTCCGCCGCAGTCGACCGTAATTTCAAGCGACCGATCGATTGCGGAGAAATCATAGCAGGCAGTCACGCGAAAAACAGTTGACGCGCGGGGGTTGCCGTGTTCCCTTGAGTCTCATGCCGGTAACAGATCGCGCACTGGAAATTGTCCACGCGACGCCCGCCGAGGTAGGCGAAGTGGCGCCGCTGTTTGATGCCTATCGCCAGTTCTACCGCAAACCCTCCGACGTGGAAGCCGCGCGGCGGTTTTTGTTCGCACGCTTGAGTAAGGGCGAGTCGGTGCTGTTCCTGGCACGTCACGAGGAACGAGCCGTCGGCTTCGTTCATCTTTATCCGGCGTTCTCGTCGATCGAGCTGCGGCGCGTGTGGATTCTGAATGATCTGTTCGTCGTCGCGGAGGCGCGGAAGCTGGGCGTTGGTCGCGCGCTGACCGAACGTGCACAGGAATTGGCAGAGGCGACGCGCGCCAATTGTCTGACGCTGGAGACGGCGTGCGATAACCTGCCGGCGCAGCGGTTGTACGAGAGCCTGGGATGGAAGCGGGAGCAGGAGTATTACCGTTACTATCTGCCGCTGTGATGGCGCCAGCTGTGGGGCTTTCTAAGATACAAGCGGACCGCAGATCCATTCGACTACGCGTCCGCCCGATCCGCAAGACAGCGGATCGGAAAGGCCTGCGGACGCTCCGCTCAGGATGACAGCGGCATAGTTGTTGCGCCTACGGGGCGCAGCGGTGCTTCACCATCGCAGACATGATGCAGCCTTCCGCCAAACTCGACGCACCTGCCAACCATCACGCCGATCGTCCCCAACCCAAGCGGGCGCTCGGCCTGCGCGATCTGGTGCTGTTCTACGTCGTCGCCAGTTTGAGCCTGCGCTGGATAGCTGTGGCGGCGGCTGCTGGGCCAAGCTCCATCGTCATCTGGCTGATCGGTGTGGCAACGATTTTCCTGCCGCTGGCGCTGTGCGTGATGGAGCTGTCGTCGCGCTATCCCGAGGAAGGCGGCATGTATGTGTGGAGCAAGCGCGCCTTCGGCGACTTCAGCGGCTTCCTGACCGGCTGGTCGTATTGGATGAGCAATCTGCCGTACTTCCCGGCGGTGCTGTACTTCGCGGCCAGCAACGCGCTCTACGTCGCCGGCAATCGCGGCAAGGCGCTGCAGACGAGTCCCACGTTCTTCCTGATCTTCTCCTTTTGCGGACTGTCGCTGGCGTTGGTGATGAATATTGTCGGGCTCAATATCGGCAAATGGCTGAACAATCTTGGCGCGATCGGAGCATGGCTGCCGGTGGGTTTGCTGTGCGTCGTGGGCGTAGTCGCGCTGCGCCGGTTTGGTTCTGCTACCAGCTTCGATGCCGCGTCGCTTAAGCCATCGCTGAACTTGGGTAACGCCGGCGTGTGGGCGACGCTGATGTTTGCCTTCGCCGGCGCCGAGTCCGCGTCGTGCATGGGCGGCGAGATCAAAGATGCGCGGCGTATCATTCCACGCGCGCTGCTGATTGCCGGGGTTTTGATTGCGGGCGGCTACATCCTGGGGACGGTCGCTGTTCTCGTCGTTCTGCCGCACCAGCAACTCAACGGACTGGAGGGCATCATGCAGGCGATTTCCGGCAGCGCCGAGCGCATCGGCTGGTATGGGTTGGGCCCGGCGGTGGCGCTGCTGATCTGCCTGGCCAATCTTGGCGCCGTCGGCGCTTTTCTTGCGGCGATGTCACGCCTGCCGTTCGTCGCCGGCATCGACCGCTACCTGCCGCCGGCATTCGGACGCGTGCATCCCAAGTGGCAGACGCCGCACATCGCGCTGATCGCCCAAGGAGTGGCGTGTGCGGTCTTCGTCCTGCTCGGGCAATTGGGCAGCAGCATCCGCAGTGCCTACCAGGTGCTGGTGAGCATGAGCATCATCATTTCCTTCGTGCCGTACCTGTTCATATTTGCGGCACTGATTCGCCTACAGCGCGAACCGGCCGGCCCCGGGATCGTCCGCATACCCGGCGGTAAGCCCGTGGCGACGGCGCTGGGCATTGTCGGCTTCGTCGCAACCTGTGCGACGATTGTCGGCTCGATGGTTCCCGATCCCAGCGAGCCGAACAAGGCATTGGTTGTGGGCAAGATCGTGCTGCTGACAATTGCCGTGATCGGCGGAGGCGTGTTGTTGTACGCGCTGGGCAAGCGAAGAGCCGCGGCAAGTGCTCCCGCAGATGATTATGCTCGGGAAACGTAGGACATGGAGTGACAAATCCCGAGGCCAATTCAGGCGCTGTTTTGCATCTGCGCTGCGGCTTGCGTAGCCGCAGTGTGGGACCTGTCGTTGACGGAGATCAGCAGAAGCGTAGCGTCGTCGGTGAACTTGCCGGCGGCATGTGTTCCCACATCGCTCATGATCTTCGCGTAGCGCTGCTGCAAGGTCTCATCCTGCGGGCCGGCTATCCATTTTGTCAGCCGCTCGGGACCGTACTCCTCGCCGGAATCGTTGGCGGCTTCGCTAACGCCGTCGGTGTACAGCAAGAGGCGATCGCCGTCAACCAAAGCCAGACGCTCAGCGTGGAAGTCGGCATCGAGCATGAAACCCAGCACCGGACGCGTCGGACTTAGCGACTCGATGCTCCCGTCCTGCCGGCGCAAAATGGGGGGTAAGTGGCCGGCGTTCACAAAGTGCAGCACTCGGGTCTGCAGATCGAGAACACCGTAGAAGATGGTGACGTAGTGACCGACGCCGAGCTGATTGCGTAAGGTGGTTTCGACCTGCGCCAGAATGATCTCAGGGCTATTGCTGGATGACGACAGCGTACTGACCGAGGCATACAGCATTGCGGCGATCAGCGCGCCAGGCGTGCCTTTGCCGGAAACATCGGCAACGCAGAAGTGCAGCATGTCGGATGCCGGTTGCCACACTCCGAAATAGTCGCCTCCAACGACGCCGGCCGGAATGCTATCGCCAAACAGCTCGATACCCTGGGTCACCACGTGGCGCTGGGGCACGATGCGTGTTTGTAGTTGTTGCGCATCCTGCTTCTCGTACTCCGAGACGCGCTGCGAAGAGCGTAGCTCCTGGGCTCGACCGATCAGCGACTTCACTTTCTCCAGAAGGGCATCGTTGCGCCACGGCTTTTCGATGAAGTCCGAGGCGCCGTTCTGCATGGCGCTAACTGCAAGATCGACGTTGCCCCAGGCCGTGAGCGCGATAATCGGCACGGTGGCGTCGAGCGCACGCAGGCGCTGAATCAACTCCAGGCCTTCCAGGCCAGAAGTGCTGTCGCGCTGGTAATTCATATCGAACATCGCCAGATCGGGAATACTTTGCTGCGCAGCTGTGAGTGCTTCGCCGGGTGAAGCACACAACAGCACCTCGTAATCGCGACCGCGCAACAGCATGGCCA
Source organism: uncultured Acidobacteriaceae bacterium (assembly GCA_963805985.1). Lineage (GTDB taxonomy): Bacteria > Acidobacteriota > Terriglobia > Terriglobales > Acidobacteriaceae > Bog-257. The sequence continues at coordinate 140,759 of CAWDWG010000003.1, forward strand.
GCGCTTCACGCACATGTTCCTGATCTTCCGCGATCAGAATGGTCGATTTGTCCTGGGTAGCAACCATGATGTTCCGCTTGATGATATTGCAGACCGCTTGCCATCTAAGCGGCCGATCTATCTTGCTCGAAACAAGTAAGCTGGCGTGATCAAGAGCGAAACTCTCGCCCACAATCGCGAATCCTATGTCCGAAAACGGACATTCACGTCGCCGTAGTTATGTACGTCCAAGTCCAAGCAATAGTTCCACTTGCGAACACGGCCCGACTTGCGGATTTCCCAATTCTGCGATGGGCCATGTAGAATCGAGTGTTCGTTCCCCGAGCCGCGCGTTCCACGCGAAAGTCCCAATTGCATTCCGTTGCGATGGTGTTCGCTTTTGCCGAACGCAGTCCCTGAGCAGCCGTCTGGATGGGAGAAGTGGCTCTTCCTGGAGATCCAGCTTACTAAGGAGCATTCGATAGTTATGGCGATTCCAGCCACTCAGTTACGTCCGGGGATGGTCATCAAGCACAACAATGACCTTCATTCGGTCTTCAGCGTCGAGCATCGCACCCCCGGCAACCTGCGGGCATTTATCCAGGCCAAGCTGCGCAACCTGCGCACCGGCGCTATGTTCGAGCACCGCTTCCGCTCCGGCGATCCCATAGAGAAGATCACGGTGGACGAGGTGCAGATGGAGTTTCTCTACGCCGACGGCGACGACTACTACTTCATGAACACTGAGAACTACGAGCAGCTGCACCTGGGCAAGGACATTTTGGGCGATGCCGTGGACTACCTGATTGCGAATCTGGCCATCAAAGTAGAGTTCTTTGACGGCAAGGCGGTCGGGATAGAATTGCCGCAGACGGTGGAATTGACCGTGGTGGAGACTGAACCGGGGCTGAAGTCGGCGACCGCCAGCAGCGTTACCAAGCCGGCCAAGACGGAGACCGGGCTGGTGGTGCAGGTGCCGCCGTTTATCAATGAGGGCGAAAAGATTCGGGTCGACACGTCCGAGGGCGCGTATCTGTCGCGAGCGTAATCGTCCGGTTGTCGACTCGGGACAATTCTGGCAAAATCTTACCTTGGGTCTTACCATGAAGCACACGACGAAGTTATCAACCAAGGGGCAAATCGTAGTTCCCAAGTCCTTGCGGGCAGCGCATCGCTGGAAGCCGGGTACGGAGTTCGTGGTGCAAGACCGTGAGGGAGGGATTTTTCTGGCCCCCAGGTTGGCAGCTAAGAGCGGAACCTGGGAGGGCCTAATTGGATGCCTGCCCTATTCCGGGCCACGTAAGAGTCTGCGGGAGATGGAGGAAGCGATCGCGACTGAGGCGCGATCAAGAAAATGACCGCTGTTGATACCAACGTCCTGGTGCGCATCATAACCAACGATGATCGAGCGCAAGCAGCGCGGGCTGCGGCCTTTCTCAAACGCCAGGACCGGGTGTTTATCGCCAAGACGGTGCTGCTCGAGTTGGACTGGGTTCTGCGCAAAGCGTATCGATACTCGCCGCAGCAGGTTTTAGCCGCTTTTCAGCTGCTGCTGAGCACCAACAACGTTGAATTGGAAGAAGAAGCAACCGTGTCGCAAGCGCTAAGTTGGTATCAACGAGGGTTGGATTTTGCCGACGGCTTACACTTGGCCTCGGCCGGGCCGGCGCGGAGGTTTGTTACCTTCGATGTCGCCTTTCATCGGACAGTCCGGAAGCTCGGTGTGGGTAATACGGCGGCTGTCTAGTCGGGCCTGTATCTGCAATCAATGAGGAGGAGCAATGAAGCGTTACCTGATTACTGCGCTATGTCTCTGTTTCGCATTTCCGGTTGTCGCACAGCAAAAGGAAACTGAGCGGTTGACCTCATCGTATGACGTCTTGCGAGCGGTTCTGGATATGCCCGATAAAGGCATCCCGAAAGATTTGCTCAACAAGTCGTACTGCGTTCTGGTGTTTCCATCGGTAAAGAAAGGCGCGTTTGTGGTGGGAGCGAGCTATGGCCGCGGGGTGATGACCTGTCGCGGGGGCGCGCAGTTCCGCGGAGCCTGGAGCGCGCCGGCGTTCTTCGCCATCGAAGGCGGCAGCTTTGGATTGCAGGCTGGCGGCCAGGCGACGGACTTCGTGCTGCTGATCATGAACGAACAGGGCGCCACGTCGGTTATGACGAGCAAAGTGAAGCTGGGCGGGGACGCGTCGGTTGCTGCCGGTCCAGTGGGCCGCACGACGTCGGCGGAGACCGATGTGGTCATGAAGGCGCAGATTCTTTCCTGGTCGCGTAATCGCGGTGTCTTTGCCGGCATCTCGCTGACCGGTTCGACCCTGCGCTCTGACGACGATGCGAATAAGAACCTCTACGGCAAGGATCTGAACGCGAAGCAGATCATCCTGCAAGGCGACGTGAAGACGCCTCCGGCGGGCAAGTCGCTGATTGGATTGCTGAACAAAGCGACTCCGAAGAGGATGTAAAGAAGAAGCAATTAGCAATTAGCGATTAGCAATTAGGAAACCCCAGAACGGCCGAACCCGGAAGTAAAGAACGGCTGGCAGCTAGACGACTTCCCGCAACTAGATAGGGGAGAACCGTGGCTTTGTGCCTGGGGCTGGCGCAACAACCTCGCAGCCGTAGGTGTTTGTTGCTAATTGCTAATTGCTAATTGCTAATTGCTAAGCGCTTTCTTATGCCTGCTCTCGAAACTCGCCGCTACGTTATCTCGGGACGCGTGCAGGGCGTCGGCTTCCGCTGGTTTGTGGAGCGCGAGGCGGCGCAGCTTGGCGTCACCGGATGGGTGCGCAACTGCACCAACGGTGATGTCGAGGTCATGGCCACGGGCACAGGCGAGCAACTCAACTCGCTTCGCCAGAAGCTGGAACAGGGTCCCCGAGCTTCACGCGTCGACCATGTCGGCGAATCCCGGGCAGCGCTGTTGGACGCGCCATCATTCCACATCGAAGGAGTCTGGTAAGTGATGCAGCCGAAACCGGCCACCAGCTGTGAAGATCTGAAATCGCTGATTCGCGAAGTGCCTGATTTTCCCAAGCCAGGCATTCTCTTCTATGACATCACCACGCTGCTGAAGGATCGACGCGGCTTCGCGCGCCTGATCGACGCGCTCACCGAGAACTACATCAACTACAACGTCGAGCTTGTCCTGGGAATCGAGGCGCGTGGATTCATCTTTGGCCCGGCGCTGGCTTACCGTCTGAATGCGGGCTTCGTGCCGGTTCGCAAGCCGAAGAAGCTGCCGGCGGAAGTCCTGCAGTGGAAGTACGATCTGGAGTACGGCCAGGACACGCTGGAGATTCACAAAGACGCGATCGAGCCCGGCCAGCGCATCCTGATCTGCGACGATCTGCTGGCGACCGGGGGCACCGCGAAAGCCGCCGCGGACATGGCCACGCAGTTAGGCGGCTGTATTTGCGGCATGGGATTTGTGGTGGAGCTGGATGGTTTGAAAGGCCGCGAGAAGCTGAAGGACTACGACGTGTTCTCGCTGCTGCACTACGAGATGTAGTGCTGCAAGCCAAGTGCTGCTGATCACCAAATCGTCTTAATTAGTGGGCAATCCAACATACGCTGATCGGCAGTGACCAGCGGCAAATTCTCCGCACGAGCGGTCGCGGCGATGATGCGGTCCATCGGGTCGGACGGAAAATCAGGCGGGAAGTAGACCGTCAGCAGGGCAATCTCTAGTGTGATGGGCTTGATCGTTACGTCGCCGATCAAGTCTTCGATCGTGGACTCGATGCTGCCGCGCAAGTCCACTTTTCCCCGGCGAAGAAGCCCAGCCAACTCTACCAAGGTAATCGCAGAAATCGCCATCCCATCGGATGCGCTGGCCCTTCTAATCGCCGACGCCGCAGCACGTGACAGTTTGTTCCCTCGAAGCTGCGACCACACCAGGACGTGAGTATCGATAAGGATCATTTCAGCATATCGTAGTCTTCCAGCGGAAACACCGGCTTGATCAGATCGTCAGGATCGCCGTTGATTTTCATGATGCCCTCCCAGCGCCCGATGAAGTCATCCTTCTTCTTGCTTTTGTTAACCGATTTGGGCCTACCCACTTCAACCAGCGGCTTGCCCCGCACCGTTACCAGCACGGGCTTCCCGGTATTGGCGACCTCACGCATCAATCCCAGGCATTTGGCCTTGAACTCACCGGCGGCAACTTGTCTGATCTTGCCAATATCCGCCGCTTTCGCCGCGCTCTTTTTCTTCATTAGGGCTTTCGACGCCATATGGTCACCTCCAGATGACCATGGTCATTTTAACATGGTCATCTGGCTAAGGTAGAACAACCTTCCGCCCTTCGATTCTGTACTTTCCCTCGAGCACGATCCTGATTGCCTCGCTGTAAGCGACGTGTTCCTGCTCGAGAATGCGTGCGGCCAGCGTGGGTTCGTCATCGCCGTCGAGGACGGGGACGACCTTTTGCAGGATGATGGCGCCGTGGTCGAGGTTCTCGTCGACGAAGTGAACGGTGCAGCCGGAGACTTTGACGCCGTAGTCGAAGGCTTGCTTTTGGGCGTCCAGGCCGGGAAATGCCGGCAACAGTGAAGGATGAATGTTGAGGATGCGATTGGGAAACTGCTGCACGAACCATGGCGACAGCAGTCGCATGTAGCCGGCAAGACAGACGAGATCAACCTGATGCGCGCGCAAAGCGGCGACGACCTCGCGATCATGCTCCTCGCGAACCTTACCCTTGGACGGAATCACCTCCGCGTTGAGCCCGCGGCGCCGCGCCGATTCGATGCCCGCCGCATCGGAGCGGTTGGAGACGACGAGCGCGATGCTGGCGTCAAGTTTGCCGGACGCGACGCTGTCGGCGATGGCCTCGAAGTTCGATCCGCGGCCGGAAAGCAGGATGCCCAGGTTCTTCATGATGACTAACGATGATAACCCGCGGCTGCGGTGCGGGAATATTAGCGGAGCATCGTCGCTCTCGAGCGATTGCTATTGCTGCGGTTCCAGCAGCGAGTGCGTGACCGCGTGGACCGAGAGGGCGATACGATTGGGCACTCCGATCTTGCGCAGAAGTTGTGCGACGTGGGCTTTGACGGTGCGTTCGATAATGCCTAATTCTTCAGCGATTTCCCTGTTCGAGCAGCCGGCCACCAGCAATCGCAGAACCTCACGTTCGCGGCCGCTGATCTTCATTGATGTTTCCTTGCGGGAGTGGCCAACGCGGGCAGCGTATGTAGAGCGCTCGATGAAAGCGGCCATCACCCGCCGAGGGAGCCACACCGAGCCGGCGTAAACCTCGCGTACAGCTTTCTTGAATTCGGCCGGCGAAGCCTCTTCGCCAACATAGCCCTTGGCTCCGGCGGCGACAGCACGCAGAATGTCTTCGTCGCGATTCTCCGGTCCGGTGACGATGATGCAAATGCTGGGCTGCTGCGATTTTAGAGTGGCCATCGCGTTGAGGAAGACGGTACCGCGATCGACCGCCAGGACCACGACATCGTCACTCTGTAACTGCACTACCGAGCGGACGGTGGCAGCGCGCACCTGTATGTCGGATTCGGAAGAGAAGATCGCGCGCAATCCCACAAAGCGAACAGGATCGCTTTCGACGACAGCAACGCGAATGATACGGCGCCGCGAATGCTTCATAAGGCCAGATCTACAAGCAGTACCCTAGCAGCTTTGGACGTAACATTCCTATACAAGAGTGGCCGCGGAATACGCAAGCCGGAAGATCGTGGTCTGTAGAATGAATCGATCGTATTTGAGGTGGGAACACAATGACAGTCAGAGCTTCACTACTAACATCGAAGAGCATGGTTGTCGTTGTTGCCTGCGTTGGCTTGATGGCGACCGCGTCGTTGGCGCAGACACCGCAAGGCCAGCAGGCGGGCCAAGTTCAAAACGAGCCCATCACCGAGCCGCGCAGCGCCGGGCATAAGCCAGCCGGGCCGCCGATTCCTAAAGGCATTCAGGCGATCACCCAGACGGACGAGAAGTGCTCGACCAGGCTGGTCGTCAATGCCGATGCCTTGTTCAAGCCAACCCGGTGGACGCTGAACTCCGATGCAAAGCAGACCCTGGATGCGCTGGAACCGCTGATTGCCAAAGCAGGTAAACACCCGGTGCGGATCACGGCATTCTCCGGTTCGGATAACTCCGGGAAGAACAACCAGATTGTGGCCGAAAGACGTGCGCTCAGCATGCGGACCTGGCTGGTGGACCGTGGTCTCGTGCCGAACGACACGGTCATCCAGGGAATCGGTGAGTTTGCCAAGGGGGAAAACGGACCGAAGGAGCCGATAGAAATAACCATCGACACCTGCAAGCCGCTGCCTGGTTCGAAGACGGCAACTGACTAGACTCGGGTTTGCGAAATCCAAGGCATTGTTGCCGGCCCGTTAAGGCGCTGATTCTGGCCGTTTAACCCCGCTCAATTCCACTCGCTGCACGCCCGCTTCACTCGTATGGGTGAGACGCGACACTGCAAGTCTTAATCGGAACAGGCGACAATTATGGGATCGAGGAGCGCGGCGGTGCGCCTTTCATAACCCGATTATTACCAACTCATTCATCCGCCGTCGCGCCCGCTCCAACCCAGGCGAGGATACAAATTGAGCACACAGACGATCTCTCCGGAAGCGAGCTTTCCCACTCAGTCCACTCCGAGCGAACGGCCGCACTTGGTCCCGCGCAAGCGGCCGACACTACGCATTCTGCAACCGGACGTGACCTATACCGGCGCGCCAATCATGCCGCTGCAAAAGGGTTTGCCGAAGCAGACGGAGTCGATCTGCCCGGAATGCAGCAAAGTAATTCCGGCAGACATCTTCGCCGACGATGGCAAAGTTGTGATGGAGAAGAGCTGTGCTGAGCACGGCCATTTCCGCGATATCGTCTTCAGCGACATTGAGCTGTACCTCAAGATGGAAGAGTGGAACTTCGGCGACAACCTCGGGCTGTCGAATCCACAGGTTGAGGGCGGCACGTCGTGTCCGGACGATTGCGGCTTATGCGGCATGCACACCTCGCACACCGCGCTGGCGAACGTCGATCTGACGAACCGCTGCAATCTGACTTGTCCGGTATGTTTCGCCAACGCGAATGTCGCCGGATACTTGTATGAGCCGGGCCTGGAGCAAGTGCGGACGATGCTGGCGACGCTGCGTGGCGAGCGGCCGGTGGATGGGCGCGTAGTGCAATTCTCCGGTGGCGAGCCGACGATTCATCCCCAGTTCTTCGAGATTCTGTCGATGGCGCGCGAGATGGGATTCACCCACATCCAGGCGGCGACGAATGGAATCGAGTTGGCCGATCTGGAGTTCGCTCGCAAAGCGAAAGCTGCCGGATTGGCGACGCTGTATCTGCAATTCGACGGCGTGACTGAGGACATCTATCGCCGCGTGCGCGGACAGGCGCTGCTTGCGACCAAGATGAAGGTCATAGAGAACTGTCGTGCGACGGGAATGAAGATCGTCTTTGTGCCGACGATCGTGAAGGGGCTGAACGATGATCAGATCGGCGACATCGTGCGCGCAGCGATCGACAACATCGACACGGTCTCGGGAATCAGCTTCCAGCCGGTGGCATTTACCGGACGCATCGCAAAACACGAATTGCTGGCGAAGCGATTTACCTTGTCCGATCTGGCGCGCTGCGTCAGCGAGCAGACCGGCATCACCGATCCGCGAGCCGACTGGTTCCCGCTGGCTTGCGTCACGCCGTTCTCGAAGCTGACGGCGGCGCTGCGCGGCACAGGCGTGCCGACCATCTCGTCGCATCCGCACTGCTCGCTGGGCACGTATTTCTTTGTGGACGAGAAGTCGAAGCAGGCGGTGCCGATCACGCGCTTCGTCGATGTGCCGAACATGCTGCAGGACATGGAAGAGCTGTCGCGTTCGGCGGGCAAGGCGCGTTTCAAGTTCTATAGCAAGATGAAGGCCTGGAACAATCTGAAGAGGCATTTCAAGCCGCAGTTAGCGCCGCCAGGGCTGACGTTCACCAAGTTTCTGCAGACGCTGCAAGGGCTGACCAACAAAAAGCTGGGCCGCGACGGAAAAGATGGCACGTTTACTTATCGCACGCTGCTGGTTGCGGGCATGCATTTCCAGGACGGCTACAACTACGACATCGAGCGCGTGAAGCGCTGCGTGATTCATTACGCGACGCCGGACGGCAAGCTGTATCCGTTCTGCACCTACAACTCAGGGCCGTGCTATCGGGAGAAGATTGAGAGACAGTTTTCGGTGCCACTAACAATTAGCAATTAGCGATTAGCAACAGACTGGCGCACGTTAGTCGCGTGCGCCTTTTCTGTTACCCATCTGCGAGTCGCTCAGTTCGCCGGGACTAGCCTGGCCTGCCCGGTGACGTTCTTCGTATGCGGTATGCGCGGCCCGCAGGTTGTGCTGCGAACCATCTCCGGCGCGTGGTCGTCATCGCGCTTGAAGATATAGGCGCGAATCTTGTAGCAGATGTCGTTCGGCGGCAGGACGGCGGCATCGTCGCGTGGGCTGGTTGGGGTTATCTGGAACGATTGCGTCGTAGCGCTGCCATCGGCCGAAGGCATATTCTCCACGGTCGCGATGAGCGGCCCGGATGCAACTGGATGCGAGGTTTGCGCGATCAGGCCGACGGGTACGGACAAGACGACGCCGAGGATCAGGAGCCGGGTGAGAGGCATGGTAAGCCCTCCTGAGGCGAATGATAGCACTGCTCTGTAAATAGGAACGCTTGAGATGGGACAACTTGCAGGAAATTTTTGAACTGGGCCGCGCCCACCCCGTTGTCAGCCCCGAACGACAAGGATGGGGCATTCGCCGGTTTTGTGTCGCTGGCTAAACGGGCCACTGAAAAAATCCAATGCGCGCGTTTTGTGTCGCCGGCTAAAGCCGGCTCGGATGAAAAATAGAGGGCCTATCGGCACGACTGAAGTCGTGCCCTGTTACGAACCGGTCGCGGGACGACTTTTTCAGTTGCCGGTAAAAGCTCCGGACGACTTTTTCGGTTGCCGGTACGGCCGAAGCGACGAAGCAGGCATGCCTATGCCGCGGGCTTGCGGCGCGCCTTGGTCTTCTTCGCCGCGACCACCTTCACTTCGGATTCGCGCTCGGCTTCAGCCACGCGTTGCGGCGGACGCTTGGGCACGTTGGCCAGGCTCTCCTTGAGCGCGGCCATCAGATCGACGACCGGCGCCAGCTTCTTGGGCTTCTCGACCGGCGTGACCTCTTCGCCTTCCAGACGAGCCTTGATCAGCGTCTTCAGGTTCTCTTCAAAGGTGTCGTGATACTTTTCCGGCTCCCAGTCGCCGGCCAGCGCTTCGATGAGCTGGTGAGCAACCTTGACCTCGGCATCTTTCAGTTCGACGTCGGGGCGGCCAAAGTTTTCCAGATCGCGCACTTCTTCCTTGTAGTACATGGTGTGCAGCATCATGCCGCCTTTGTAGGGGCGCAGGAAGACCGTGTACTCGCGGTTATGCATGGTGAGCTTGGCGATGGCGACGTACTTGCTTTCTTCGAGAGCCTTGCACAGAAGCGCATAGGGCCGGCGGCCGGCTTCTTCCGGCGTCACGAAATACGAAGACTCGAAGTAGATGGGATCCACGTCATCGGCCTTGACGAACTCCAGGATCTCCATCGCCTTGGCGGTCTTGGGTTCGATCTTCTTGATCTCCTCGGGCTCGAGGATGACGTACTCGCCCTTGCGATACTCGTAGCCCTTCACGATTTCGCTGCGCTCGACCACGCGCTCGTCGTGCGGGCACCAGAGCTGCTGCTTGATGCGCACGTTATCGGTGCGATGCAGCATGTTGAAGGAGATGTGATTGCCGCGCGCGCCGGAGAACAGCCGCACCGGCATGGAGATGAGTCCAAACGTCAGATAGCCAGACCATACGGAAGATGCCATAGTCGTCCTCGATTTCGTCCAGCGCCGTCTTCGCTTGCCGGCGGAGCGGGTTCACCACTGAGCACACTGAGCGCACAGAGGAAGAACAGAACTATTCCGAAAAGCTCAGTGACCTCTGTGTTCTCAGTGGTGAATACGAGGGTGAGCGCTCGCCATTCCCGCCTGTGGGAAACTGGGCCGAAATATGATCAGGCGATTGGTTGAGCTTCGTCAAGCCTTATTCTTCAAACAGCTACCGGCGCAGGGCCGAATGCAGCCAGTGCATGGGATGCGGGAAGTACCGCTACTTGCTGCATTCAACGGTATACGCTTTTCTCCCTCGCTCTTCGCTCCCGGGCAGATTGTTGCTGGCTCTCTGGCGAAAAGCGAGAAGCGAAAGGCGAAAAGCGCTGCCGCTGCCGCGTGCGATACTGAACGGAGCGTGCCAAATCTCATCCATGCAAGAGGTTTGCCTGCTGCAGTGATCGCCATCGTCTTCGCTCTGGTGGCGCGCTTCATGGGGGCGGTGACCGACGGTGGCGCAATTGCGGGCGTGCTGGTTGCGTTCGTCCTCATGCTGGCCGCGGGATTCGCTGGTTTTCTCCCACTTCTTGCGCTGTTTCTGCTGACGGTAATCTCCACCCGCTGGGGCTACGCGCGCAAGCAGCGGCTGGGAGTCGCTGAGCGGCGACGCGGGCGCAGGGCATCGCAAGTGATCGCCAACCTGGGAGCGGCGGCGGCCTGCGCGCTGCCGGCAATCTGGTTTCCGGAGCTTAGCCCAGTGCTGCTTGCAGGATCGATGGCGGCGCTGGCCGAGGCGGCGGCGGATACCGTCTCGAGCGAATTGGGTCAGGCGACGGCGCGCGGGGCGTACATGATCACCGATTTTCGCGATGCGCCCATCGGAACCAATGGAGCTATTAGCGTCGAAGGCACGATCAGCGGCTGCGTGGCAGCGTGCATCGTTTCGTGGGTGGGCGCGGCTGCCGGTGTGGTGGATTGGCGCTGGACGTTCGTCATTGCGTTCGCGGGAATCGGCGGCATGTTCCTCGACAGCATCATAGGTGCGACCTGGGAGAACGCGGGCAGGATGGGCAACGACTCGGTGAACTTTGTCAGTACCGTGCTGGCGGCCGATGCTGCGCTGATCACGGTAATGATTGCGGAGCGACTGGGCGTGTGAGTTGCAACGCTCCGGCTGTGTATATCGCCCCGCTAGCAGTGGGTTCACCACTGAGCACCCCGAGAGCACAGAGCCGGACAAGAGGTTTCCATGCATGTCTGAGCAGAATGAATTCCGTGCGGTGATCGATCTCACGCATACACTGAATGCCCGCTCGCCGAACTGGGAGGGGACAGAGGAGTCGCCGTATCAGGCGAAGGAGCTGGGGAACATTCAGCGTGACGGATACTACTCGCGAATATTTTCGACGCAGGAGCATTACGGGACCCATCTCGATGCGCCGGCGCATTTCGCCTCTGGCGGGTGGACGGTAGAGCAGATTCCGGCAGAGCATCTGGTGCGGCCGCTGGTGGTCGTGGATGTGCGCGAGCAGGCGATGGATGATCCTGATTACGCGGTGACAGTGGAAGACATTGCCGGGTGGGAAGACGGGCATGGGATGATTCCTTCGGGCGCGGTAGTGATGGCGTATACCGGCTGGGATGAACGCTGGAGTTCGCAGAAGAGTTTTCGTAACGAGCAGGCTGATCGGCTGACGCACTATCCGGGATTCTCGCTGGAGGCGGCGAGATTTCTGGTGAAGACGCGCGAAGTGGTGGGCCTGGGCATCGACACCATGAGCGTGGATATCGGCGCGACCGAGACGTACCCGGTTCACGTTTTCACGTCACGCGAGAATGTTTATCACTTGGAGAACCTGGCGAACCTTGCGCTGGTGCCTGCGGCAGGAGCCACCGTAGTGGTCGCGCCTATCAAACTGGAAAAAGGATCGGGCGGGCCGGCGCGGGTGTTGGCGTTGGTGAAGTAGTTGTCAGCCGTCGGCTATCAGCTGTCGGCTGAAGACGGGACTCGGGCAGCCTTCTGTAATAGGGGTCCTTCGACTTCGTTCGAGCGCCGTTGGCGTTCTCGCTCCGCTCAGGATGACACAGTAATCGAATGCGTCGCGGCGTATCCGGCAGTTGACGCCTGATAGCCGACAGCGTATGGCTGATAGCCGACTTCCGACAGCCTTACGTCACGTGCGCCTTATACAGCAGATAGCTGACGCTCTCGCGCAGGGCTGCCAGATAGCGGCCTACGAGAGTCTTGGGAATGGAGCTCGGTCGCGGTGAGATATACACGGTGATTCCCAGGGCTGTCATCATCTGCTTGGCGCGGAACATGTGATAGGCGTCGCTTACCAGAAGGCAGCTGTGCATGTCGTTGGCTCGCAGAATTACGGCTACGCGCCTGGCTGATTGCTCGGTGTCGCCGCCCTGGGTCTCAGCGATGAGATTGGCGTCCGGCACACCGCGCGATTCCAGATAATCGCGCCCAACCTGACCCTCGCTGAAATGGGGATCCTTGCCCGCGCCGCCGGTGGTGATGATGACCGGAGCCAGTCCGCGCTCAAACAAGTTGTAAGCGTGATCGAGCCGGGCGCGAAATACCGGCGATGGGTGTCCGACATATTCCGCTGCGCCGAAGACAACGATGGCATCGGCGGAATGCTCCTCATCGACGCCGGCCTCGCGCATGATCTGGCGGCTGATGTAGAGCAGAAATACCGCAGCGCCGATGGCGATGAGGGCGACGATCCAGCGGACAGGATGAATTTTGGATTTGTCTACCGCTGTGGGCAATCTATTCCCGTCCCAAAAGCTCGATGATCTGTTCCTCGGGGATCGCACCATGACGCAGCAGGCGCCAGCTGCCTTCGGTGGTCAAGTCGACGATGGTCGAAGGCATGACGCCGGGCGCCGGCCCGCCGTCAACAATGATGGATAGGCAATCGCCCAGCTGATCGCGCACCTGCATCGCCGTGGAGCATTCGACCTCGCCGTGCAGGTTGGCGGAGGTCGCCGTGATAGGCAGTCCAGCCGAGCGAATGATGGCCAACGGCACTTCGGCGGCAGGCACGCGCAGCGCGACGTTGCCAGTATTGGCCGTGACCTTGAGCGGCAGCTTGGGATCGGCCTTCACGATGATGGTGAGCGGTCCGGGCCAGAAGCGGCGCGCCAGCAGGTAGAAGATTTCCGGTACGGGCCAGGCCAGTTCGGCGGCCTGATCAACGGATTCAATCAGCAGGGAGAGTGGCTTGTGCCGCGAGCGGGTCTTGATCTCGTAGACTCGGTCGACGGCATGCAGATTGAAGGGATCGACGGCGAGGCCGTAATAAGTGTCGGTCGGCATGCCCAGCACCTCGCCGGCGCGGATCTTCTCCGCCGCGTAGGTGACCATCGATGCCTCCGGCTCTTGACTACTGATTTTGACGATCTCGGGACGCAACCCAGCCTCTTTCGTTCGCGAGCTGCCTGCGGAGCGAAACCCTAACACATCGCTCCGCAGGACGGCAACAAAGCAGATTATCACGTCGCCGATGTCCGCGCGGTGATGAGATGTTGCGGTGTAGGATAGACGCCGGTTCCGGTCTATGACTCGTCCACCAGCTCGGAGGATTCGCTGCGCCGCGTCGACAGCCGGCAGAACGCGCGGGTGAAGGAACTGCGTGGCGCCTTCGCCGAGGGCGCTCCGAACCAGCAAGGCGAAGTCGCCATCGAAGGCATGCACCTGGTGGAGGAGGCCATTCGCAGCGGGTTGCGGCTGCGGACGGTGTTTTTCAGCGACTCGGCTCGCGAGCGGGCGCACCGGCTGCTGCCACAACTGTCGTCGCAGACCGAGGCGCTGCTGCTTTCCGACGACGTCTTCGCCAGCGCCGTGCCGACCGAAACTCCACAAGGTATCGCCGCACTGGTGCGGGTGAAGACGTTCGCGTTAGAGAGCATTCTCACGACCCAGCCGGCGTTGCTGGTGATTACGGCCGGCCTACAGGATCCTGGCAATCTGGGCACCATCGCGCGTTCTGCCGAGGCGTTTGGCGTGACTGGACTTTTGCTCGGCGAGCGGACGGTGAGCCCCTGGAACTGGAAGGCGATTCGCGCTTCGGCGGGATCATTATTCCGGCTGCCGGCTGCGAAGATCGAACTTGCGAAAGTGCTGCCGCAAATCAAAGGGCAAAGCGTACGCGTGCTGGCGACGTCGTCGCATAAGGGAACGGTGATTTCCGATGCTGATCTGCGCGGGCCGATTGCGATCGTGGTCGGCGGCGAGGGAGCAGGCGTTCCGAAGGATGTTCTGGCCCAGGCCGACGAGGTGGTTGTCATTCCTCAATGGCCTAAGGTCGAATCGCTGAACGCCGGCATCGCGGCGTCGATCCTGCTGTATGAGGCGGCGCGGCAGAGAAAGGCCTGATTTCACCACCGAGGTCACAGAGCGCACTGAGAAGAAAGACTAGAATCTGGTTGTTTGGCCCACCAAGGCACCCGTATGAATAGTCAGCTTCCTCAGAGTTCAGACGTTCATAGTGATCGTTATTACCTTCATTCATCACTCACGGGCGAGATCATTGCCGCCGCAGTCGAAGTGCATCGTGAGCGAGGTCCTGGCTTGCTGGAATCTGCTTATCAAGCATGCTTGTGTCGCGAGCTTGCAATCCGTGGGATAGGGTTCCAGAGTGAGGTTCCGCTGCCTATCGACTACAAAGGCATCCGTCTCGATTGTGGCTACAGGATGGACTTAGTAGTTGCGGATAAAATCGCCATTGAGGTGAAATCGATCGAGAAGATACTGCCCATTCATGAGGCACAGCTTCTAACCTATTTGCGACTAAGTCGGCTTCGGGTAGGTCTTCTGATGAACTTCAACGTCCGACTGCTGCGACATGGGATCATTCGTAGAATTCTTTAATTCTCAGTGCTCTCCGTGTTCTCTGTGGTGAAATTACAGCGTGAATCTTTTCTCCAGCGCGCCGCAGGACGAAACCGTCGACAAGACTCGTCCGCTGGCGGATCGCATGCGCCCGCGGACGCTCGACGAGTTTGCCGGGCAGGAGCACATCCTGGGGCCGGCCAAATCGCTGCGCATCCAGATCGAGCGCGACGATACCGGGTCGCTGATCTTCTGGGGACCTCCGGGCGTTGGCAAGACGACGCTCGCTAAGATCATCGCCCGCATGACGCACGCCGACTTCATCGAATTTTCCGCGGTGCTCAGCGGCATTAAGGAAATCAAGCAGGTGATGGCCGACGCGGAGCGCGCGCGGCAATATGGCTCGCGGACGATCATCTTTGTCGATGAAGTACATCGTTTCAACAAAGCGCAGCAGGACGCGTTCCTGCCGTATGTCGAGAAGGGAAGCATCCGCTTCATCGGCGCGACCACGGAGAACCCGTCCTTCGAGGTGATTGCGCCGCTGCTCTCGCGCTGCCGCGTCTATGTCCTGAAGCCGCTCAGCGAAGAGCAGATCGTCGGGCTTTTGCAACGGGCCATGCTGGACGCAGAACGCGGCCTGGGCGATTTGCATCTGCAAGCCGACGAAGGCGCGCTGCGCAAGATTGCGGCGTACTCCAGCGGCGATGCTCGCAGTGCGTACAACGCACTGGAAGTTGCGGCCACGCTGGCGGTCGAGGCCCAGTCCGACGAGCCACGAGTCACCGACGACGTCGTAACCGAGGCGCTGCAGAAACGCGTGCTGAGGTACGACAAGGCCGGCGAAGAGCACTACAACCTGATCTCCGCGCTGCACAAGAGCGTGCGCAACAGCGATGCTGACGCCGCGCTCTATTGGCTGGCTCGCATGCTGGAGGCGGGCGAGGACCGGCTT
The DNA here is from genome assembly GCA_963805985.1 of uncultured Acidobacteriaceae bacterium. Classification (GTDB taxonomy): domain Bacteria; phylum Acidobacteriota; class Terriglobia; order Terriglobales; family Acidobacteriaceae; genus Bog-257. The sequence continues at coordinate 156,418 of CAWDWG010000003.1, forward strand.
TACGTCGCGCGACGCGTGGTCCGAATGGCGGTCGAGGATATCGGGCTTGCCGATCCCAACGCACTGGCGATCACGCTCACCGCCCGCGATGCCTTTGACTTTCTCGGAATCCCCGAAGGTGATCTGGCGCTCGCGCAGGCTGTGGTCTATCTCTGCGCTGCGCCTAAGTCTAACGCCGTTTATGTGGCCTACGGCGAAGTGCTCGCGGATGTCGAGCGCACCGCGCAGGATCCGGTGCCACTGCATCTGCGCAATGCGCCAACCGGACTGATGAAAGCCTTCGGTTACGGCGAGGGCTATCAGTACGCCCACGAGCTGGAAGGCAAAGTCGCGGACATGCAGTGCCTGCCCGACAACCTGAAAGAGCGCGTCTACTATCGTCCCACCGACGAAGGCGTGGAAAAGCGCATCAAGGCGCGGCTGAACGAGATCAGGAAGACGAAGAAAGCTGCCCGCGACTAGCGCCCGCGGGAGTAGGTTGCAGTTGTAGCCGGCCCACAAGAACTCAACAGGAGGCAAGATGAGCTGGGTATACCTGGTTGTGGCTGGACTTTTCGAGATCGGCTGGCCGCTGGGTCTCAAATTGGCTCAGGACTCGAGTCATCGGATTAAAGGTGCCGCACTGGCAATTGCTGCGATGGGAATCAGCGGTGTATTACTTTGGCTGGCACAACGCGACATCCCAATGGGAACCGCATACGCAGTATGGACGGGGATCGGTGCGGCGGGGACCTTTTTCGCTGGGATATGGCTGTTCGGCGATGCGACGAACCTGGGCCGCTATCTGGGGGTGGTGCTGATCGTCGGGGGAGTGGTTGTGCTGAAACTGGCGCATTAGCATACGACGATGTGTTGGTTCGCCAGCAAGCCTCGATACCACGCACCGCCAAAGCTAGACGCCGAGACAATAGTTCCTCAGAAACTCCAACGAGCGCTCCCGCGCTAACTTCGCCGCTTCGGGATTGTAAGAGGCGCGGCCGTTGCAATTGAAGCCGTGATCGGCGTCGTACCAGAAGATCTGCACCTCGGGATGCGCTGCCTGGACCTTGTCGACGTCCTCCTTCGGAATGTGCTTGTCCAGCTTGCCGAAGTGCAGCATGACCGGACAATGCGGGGTTTCGTTCGCGTAACGGCCGATATAGCCGCCGTAGTAGCCGACAGCCGCGGCCACATCCAGGCGCGTTGCCGACAGCCAGGCGAAGGTTCCGCCGAGGCAATAGCCGATAACACCGCACTTCTTGCCCGTTTCGTTCTTCGCGAAATCGACTGCTGCGGCGATGTCTTTTACCGCGTCGTCGGGATTCAGTCGGCGGGCCAGCGCAATGCCGCGCTCTCGATCGGCGCCTTCGTAGCCCACTTCCACGCCGCGTTCGATGCGATCAAATAAGGCCGGCGCAATTGCGAGGAAGCCGTCATTGGCGAAACCGTCGGCTACCGACCGGATGTGCCCGTTCACTCCAAACGCTTCCTGCACGACGACCAGCCCGGCGATGGGTGTTCCCGCCGGGCGGGCTATATAGGCGTCCAGTTCGTGTCCGTCGCTGGCTTGTAGCTTGATTGTTTCGCTCATCTTTGACTCCCCGAAAACGATGTTAGGAGATATCGATTAAACATTGGTGGGTCGACGTTGTATCGGATTAGCCGCCAAAAAGCTCTAGCTCCAGATCGGCGCGGGTTATTTGCAGATAGTTCGATACATCGTCAAGAATCCCGGCGAGGGTTCCTAGTCGCAGGTCCTTATGGGCCGGAATCGAAATGTGGTGTTGAGAGCCGCGCTGGCTGGAGGTTAAGCGAAGATGGCTGCCGGTCTGACGTGTTACCTCGTAACCGTACCTTCGGAGGAGTTTGGCGAGTTCCGTGCCGCCGAGATCGCGCGGCAATTTCAAGCGCTGATCACCTCGTCATGGACGAAGTGCAATCGGATCACGCTTGGTATCGAGCCCTCTTCAAAATGGCAGCGCACGGCGTCACGCACCATCACGCGAAGCTCATCCATGGAATCCGCATGCGTGAAGATGGAATGGCCCAAAGCCCGCGCCTCGTAGCCGCCCTCCGGCGATTCCTCCACAGCGAAGATGATCTCGGACTCGCGCATTGTAACTGTGATTATAACCGCGTGGTCCTTGTGCGACGCGAGACCAAAATCAAGCACCTAACCCCATGGCCCTCGCCGCTACGCCTGCGCTTTCTTTGCCAGCTCGCCGTGATAGTTCAGGCTCTTCAATCCCAGGAAGCGCGCGCCGGGGCCAAGCTCCTCTTCAATGCGCAGCAACTGGTTGTACTTGGCGATGCGATCGCTGCGGGACGCTGAACCGGTCTTGATCTGGCCTGCGCCGGTCGCGACGGCGAAGTCGGCGATGAAACTGTCTTCGGTTTCGCCGGAGCGATGCGAAATGACGGTCGTGTAGCCGTTTTGCCGCGCCAGGTTGATTGCATCCAGCGTCTCGCTCACAGAGCCGATCTGGTTCAGCTTGATCAGGATGGAATTGGCTACACCGGCATCGATCCCGCGCTGGAAGATTTCCATGTTGGTGACGAAGATGTCGTCGCCGACTAGCTGGATCTTGCTGCCCAGTTGCTCAGTCTGAAGCCGCCAACCCTCCCAGTCATCCTCGGCGAAGGCATCCTCGAGCGACACGATGGGATATTGCCGCACCCAATCGGCCCAGTACTGCACCATCTCCTCGCTTGAGTGCTCGCTCTTGTCGGACTTCTTGAAGACGTACTTCTTCTTCTCGCTGTCGTAGAACTCGCTGGCCGCGGGATCGAGGGCGACGGCGATCTGCTCGCCCGGCTTGTATCCGGCTTGGGTGATCGCCTCCAGGATCACCTCAATCGCCTCGGTGTTGGATTTGAGCGAAGGAGCAAACCCGCCTTCGTCGCCGACCGAGGTGTTGTATCCGCGCTTCTTCAGCACGCCCTTCAGCACATGAAACGTCTCGACGCCCCAACGCAGCGCTTCGCTGAACGACGTTGCGCCGACCGGCATGACCATGAATTCCTGGAAGTCGACGTTGTTGTCGGCATGCGCGCCGCCGTTGAGGATGTTCATCATCGGCGTGGGCAGCAGGCCGGCGGTAAAACCGCCGAGATACTGATACAGCTCGATGCCCAGATGATCTGCCATCGCGCGGCCAGCCGCCATCGAAACCGCCAGGATTGCGTTGGCGCCGAGCTTGCTCTTGGTGGGGGTGCCGTCCAGCGCCAGCATGGTGTTGTCGAGTTCGCGCTGATCGCTGGCATCCATGCCTTCGAGTTCCGGGGCGATGACTTCGTTGACGTTGTTCACGGCTTTCAGCACGCCTTTGCCCTGATAGCGGCCCTTGTCGCCATCGCGCAGCTCGAGCGCCTCGTGTTCGCCGGTGGAAGCGCCGCTGGGAACGGCTGCGCGTCCGCGAGCTCCGCTGGCAAGTATCACTTCGGCTTCAACCGTTGGATTGCCGCGCGAGTCGAGAATTTCGCGGCCAAGAATGAGTTCGATGTCGGTCATAAAAGTCCTGTATCTGCCGCCTGTGAATTCGCTTGGATGCGAGGCGGAAGCGAGAGAGGAAACCAGCCATTATACGAGAGCCACGCGGCGGGCTTCTGTGATCAGCGGCCAAGGGCTGGGGCGGCAGCCGAGCGGGGAGCACGCTTTGCCATTACAATGGCTACAGAATCTATTTGCGGCCTTGCTGCCGGTTGAGTATCCTCTATTTCTGCACAAATAATGAGGCGTACTAAACGGCGTCTGCTGGTCAGCGCTACGGCCGCCTGACGGAGTTGAAAGAACATGTGGAAGCGAAAAGAAGATGAGTACGTTGCTCCAGCCGAGCCGACTCATAGCCCGACCTATACCCCGGCCGCGCCTGCGGCGCCGCGTCCGCCGGAGCCGGTTCGCAGCGAGCCAGCACATGGCAGCCACTCCAGCGAAGTCGCCACGATTGGCAAGTCGGTTGTGGTGAAAGGCGAGCTGTCGGGCAGCGAAGATTTGATTGTCGACGGCGAGGTGGAAGGCTCGATCACGCTGCGCGGCCAGAGTCTGACCATCGGCCCCAACGGACGCGTGCGGGCCAACGTTGAAGCCCGCAACGTGATTATCCACGGCCGCGTGGACGGCAACATCCATGCCTCGGATCGCGTTGATCTGCGCAAGAGTGCCACGCTCAGCGGCGACATCGCGACCGCGCGCATCTCGATCGAGGACGGCGCGTTTTTCAAGGGCGGCATCGATATTCAGAAGTCCGAGCCCGGCCCGAAGATCGAAGCGAAGCCGCAAGCTTCGGCTGCTGCCGTTCCTACGCCCGCGCCGATCACCACACAGGGCACGCTGCTGGAAACCAAGAAGGCGTAAGGTTCAGGGCGTACTTCACGGTGCGCCCTACTTTCCTTTGGTCGAGACATTGCCGCTTCCGCAGTCTCGACCTACAATGATCTCCTGTGTCCCCCGGCATTTTCCAAAGATTATTCGGCAGTCGCAAGCCTGCGGATCCCGATATCGCCCCCGGCGAGAAGGTCAGTCGCAAGTCGACCGGCTTCAGCGAGTTTATCCGCGGCATTTCGCGTGAGCAGGATCTGAAGATCCTGGACCTGGGCTCAACCTCGCCCGCCAACATCACCTTCATGACCGGCCTCGGCCACCGCTTTCAGCAGGAAGACCTGTTGCGCCTGTCGAATGACAAGGCTCTGGTGATTCCCAACGGCGACGGCGGCAACACGATCGATATCGATCGCTTCCTGCGCGACAATCTTTCTTTCGAGCGGGAAGAATTTGATGCGGTGATGTTCTGGGACCTCGCCGATTTTCTGCCGGAGATCCTGGTGAAGCCGGTGATCGAACGCATCCAGGTTGCGATGAAGCCGGGCGGCACCATGCTGGCATTCTTCCACACCAAGGACGCAGGCCCCGAGGCGCCGTTTTATCGGTACAACATCGTGTCGAAGGACACGCTGGAGCTGCAGCCGGTGCGCGGCTTTCGGTTGCAGCGCGTGTTCAACAACCGGCATGTGGAAAGCCTGTTTCGCGAGTACCAGTCGATTAAGTTTTTTCTCGGCCGGGACAATATGAGGGAAGTGTTGGTGATTCGGTAAGGAGTGCAGGGGCCGCGATGTTGCCTGCTCGATGCGCGTGTTGTGTGCCGCCGGCTAAAAAGCCGGCTCGGATTAAGAATAACCGACTTATCGGCACGACTAAAGTCGTGCCCTGTTACAAAGCGATCGCAGTGTGACTTTTTCAGCAGCCTGCTCAGGCGTGCATTTCTGACTCGGCAAAATTTTTGCGCTTTAGCGCTGAGGTAATGCTCCTTACCTCAGCGCCTAAAGCCGGTTCCTATTCCCCTTTCCAACTGCACCGCTGAAGCGGTGCTCCACCCGAGCGTTGGCAACGATTTTCCAGCAGGCTGTAAGGTCGTGCCACACGGAGCGCTTGGCTGGCGGCGGGACGCCGCCAGGACAGCCGGCCGGAGGCCGGCGCTACTTGGAGATCAGCTGCGTTTTGTACGCGCTTCGGCGCGGCGGATGAATCTTGTCGGGCGGTTCGCTATGTGCTCGTCCCGTATCAGCTCCGGGTTTAGCCACTCGATTACAGCCGCATACCCCAGGCTCTCGGGATCGTCGCTCAGATAATGGGGCACAACCGCGAGCACGTGAAAACCCTCCCGGAGTTGAAAGCTCAGAGTCGGGTCATGCTCCTGCCCTTCGACGACGGCTACGACGTAGTCTTCCGGTTTTTGCTGAGCAGCGACGGTGGAGTAGCCGCGCAAGCGTGAGCCGGCACGAATTCGCAGCAGCCGGTGCGACTCCGTCAGCGCGCGCCTGGCGGCGTAAATCTTGTCGCCGATGCCGTGATGCTGCAGCGCCGGATCGACGATCACCTCTGCCCCGTAGAGGGTGCGGCCGCGCGCGGGATCGTGATTGGTGAACATCCCATCGGCGGTGAACTGCTCCCAGTTTTCCAGCAGGTTGTAGTCTTCCCAATCGAGGATGAGGCTCGCGCTCATGCCGACGACCTTCTCATCAGCGCCGTACACAGCCACAAATTGACCTTCGGGAAAAACGCGCAGATGCGACGACAGCTGCTCCGCATTCCAGGGCGGCGTGTCGGGATAGATTCGGCGGCAGAGTTCGGTGATGCCGGCGAAGTCGCGGGGCGCGGTGTTGCGTACGACAACCTGGTCTTGGCGTTGGCTTGGCGATTCGGAAGTCATAGGCGCGCAGAAACGACTCCGCATTCTAGAACGTCGACAAAACAGACGAAAGGCTTTACATCGCCCGGCGCGTTTTGCGAATGAGGTACGGCATCACTCCCGGCAAACGCAGCAGCTGAAAAGCCGCAGCCCGGCTTGCTTCCGGCAGCGACAATAACGACCTGATGCGCGATGATGTCGCGAAGAGCGGCGCAAACTGCTGCGTGTAGCCGCGCTGATAGGCGGCGACCGATTCACTGCGGGAGATCTTGCCCGCCAAGAACCTGCAAATACATTCCGACGCCAGCCGCCCGCTTCGCAGGGCGATGGAGATGCCGTCGCCGACAAATGGATCGATGAATGCGGCCGCATCGCCGGCGTAGAGAATGCTGCCGCGGACCGGTTGAATATCGCGATAGACGAGCGGAGCAGTGCTGACGGGCTGAGTCACCGGCGTCCATCCGGCCGCGCGCTCGGCCAGTTTCGGATGCAATTGGAAGCTTTCCTCCAGCGTGGTCGCACAATCGGAGCGCACCATCGCGCAGGCGTTGACTACGTCGCTGGCAAGCGGCTGCACGCCGCAATATCCGCGCTGGAAAAAGTACAGATCGGTGGTGCGGCTCGCATGCGGCTCGCGAAAGTGTCCCTTCACGCCAATCCACCGTGGGCCCGGGGGAAGGATTCGATCGGGCGTGAGTTGCGACCAGCGCCCCGCCGCAACGATGACGGCTGCCGCATTGAACAGCGAGCCCGGCATCGTTAACTGAAACGGCCCGTCCCCTGTTACGGCAGACACCTCGCAGCTCGCGCGTGCCACCACGCCGGCCGCCTGTGCCGCATGCCAGAGCTGGGCGTCCAGATCGTAGCGCGTGATGCTTCTTGCCGCGGGACAGATCGGCGCTTCGATGCTGTGTTTGCCGAGAAACAGGCGCGCGCGATTGATCGGCGGTGCCGAGTCAAGCAGCACCCGTCCGGCCGGCACTTCCTGAAGCAAACCCGCAAGCAGCTCAAGCGCTTCGCCGGAGACAAACTCTCCGCACACCTTGTGGCGGGGGAAATCGCGCGCTTCGAAAAGCACTACGCGCGCGCCCAGCCGAGCCGCAGTGATGGCTGCGGCGGTTCCAGCGGGGCCACCGCCGATGACGGCGAGATCGAAATTGGAGGAAGTATTTAGCACTTGGCACTTGGCACTTAGCTGACTGCTGACTGCTGCTTTTCCAGACCAGAACACCCATGCGATAAAGGTTATGCCTCGAGATGGTGATTCGCTGGGCGGGCAGCCCTTGCAGGATCTGTCGTACTTCCTCGACGGTGTACGCGTTGCGCACCGACGCCGGAGCGTCATGCCATGTGATCCGGCTGCGAAAGAGCGGTAGCCCAGCGTACACCAGCCAGAGATGCAGACGGCTGCGGATCAAGTCGTTGATGAGCAGCGCTCGCCGGCTGACCCGCAGGGACTCGCGCGCGAAGGCTTGCAAAGCGTCAGGTTGAAAATGATGTGCGAAGAGCGAACAGCTGACCACATCGAAGGCGTCATCGCAGAAGGGCAGTTGCAGCGCATCTCCGGCAACTGAGGCAACACCGTTGCCAGGCAGGTGCGACCAGGCCCGGTCGAGCAACGTCACGCTAAGTTCTATCCCCTCCCGCGCGAGCAACTGCTGCGCCTTGCGCGGCAAGTCGCCTGCGCCTGCGCCCACCTCCAGCAACGACAGCTTGCGGCGTCCGCTGGCGGCAGCCACTTGCCGCAACAGGGCTGCGGTCGCTCGCGTGCCGCCAAACCAGTCGTTGATGTGACGAAGATCCACCAGCGAGGATACGACCTCATCCGGCGTTCCCAGATCGCCATCGAGCAGCTCGGGGATTCGTTCTCGTCTCACAATAAAAGGCTCACTGGCAGCGGGATTCGTGGCAGGGCATCTTCCAACACCAGCCTTGATGGTATAACCGAAGGCCGTTTGCAGAATCAGTATCGCTCTGCTCACAGGTGGCACGGAAAGCGCCACTATTGGAAAGGGAGCGTGAGTCACCATGCGTGCCGCAGCGCAGCGCTCGCACGGTTCTGGCGGGATTTCGCCTGTAATTGGCTGTCAGTGCAGGTCTTGAGGTTTGGAGCACAACTTGCTTACACAATAAGCAAGTCGGTCCGGCGGAGTGCCGGCTGGACGAGCAGGGCCGGAACCAGGGGAACAGCGGTCTTGTTCGTTCGGAATCGGAAAATCAATGGGACTGTCTCTGCTGGACCGACACGCTTTTTCCTCAGACGCCCTGCCTCAATCGTCCTCAGGTCGCCCCGCATTTTTCATAATGTGAAGTCAGGTTCGGTGCAAGCCCGCCGCCCCACATATACAAAAAACGATATGCAACGGAAGCATTGGACAGGCCGTCTAATGGACTAAGGGTTAGTATTTAATACTCAGAGGAATCGGCACTTGCGTCGCAATTGTATCTGCCAGGTAATGGCAACAGTTCTGGTGGTAATTCTGGCCGGCCCGCTTCTCCGGTCGCAACAGAAGCTCGATATCGATCCGCTTGAGCTGGTGCGGCGCGCCTCGCAAAACGAGATCAAAGCCAACAACGTTGAGCATTACTGCATGTTCCGCGACACCATCGACTATAAGGACCATTCTGTTTCCCACGAGATCATTCGCACCAACCAGGGCGGCCTGTGGACCACACTGCTGGTCAACGGCAAGCCCCTGACCCCGGAAGAACGCCAGAAGGATACCGACCGGGTGGTGAAGTTCGCCAATAATCCGGACGCCCGGCGCAAGCGTCGCGAGGCCAACAAAGCCGAGGACCAGCGCGCGTCGCTGATGCTGAGCAGCATTCCCGATGCCTTTTTGTTCACGTACGTCGGCACTGACCGCGGGCCGGCAGGTGACGAACTGGTGCACTTGCGATTCAGGCCCAATCCCAAGTTCAGTCCCCCGAATCATGAAACCGCTGTCTACGCGGGCATGGAGGGCGACCTGACCATCGACCGCAAAGCGATGCGGATTGCCAAGATCGATGGCACGCTGTTCAAAGATGTCGACTTCGGTTGGGGAATTCTGGGGCGGCTCTATAAGGGTGGCAAGTTCATTATTGTGCAGCGCGACGTCGGTGGCGGCGACTGGGAAGAAGTGCAGGAGACGTTGCAATTCAACGGCAGGATCCTGCTGGTCAAGTCACTGACCATTTGGTCGACCGAGACGATGACCGACTTCCGCCCGGTGCCTCCTAACATTACGACCGCACAGGCGCTCGACTTGCTGCACAAGAGCGCGGACGTGGTCGCCGCAAACCACAGCGGAGTGAGCGAGGCGCAGAACGGCCACAAGTAAGTCGCGGCTATTTCAGTTGGTCGCTGCGAACCGTTAGCTTCTCAATTAAGTCTTTCCTGATCTCGTATCCGCGGCCGGGTTTGTCGCTTACCGCAATCGTTCCGTGCGGTGATACTTCAACTTCGGGCTCGATAACGTCTTCCTTCCAATAACGCTTCGACGCCGAGACATCTCCGGGGAGCTTGAAGTTGGCCAGCGTGGAGAGTGCCACATTGTGGGAGCGGCCGATACCCGACTCCAGCATGCCTCCGCACCACACGGGAACATTGAAGCGTTGGGCGACATCGTGTACTGCGATCGCCTCGGAAAATCCGCCGACACGCCCGACCTTGATGTTGACGATGCGGCACGCGCCCAGCTCCAGCGCCGCTTCGGCATAACGAGCAGTGTGGATCGCCTCATCCAGGCATAGGGCCGTCTGGAGCTGCTTCTGAAGGCGCGCGTGGAAGTAGAAGTCATCGCTCCATAACGGCTGCTCGATCATCAGCAGTTTGAAGCGATCGAAGCTCTTGAGATGCTGTTCGTCGGCGAGCGTGTAGGCGGAGTTTGCGTCGCAACTCAGCAAGATGTCGGGCCAGCGCTTGCGGATTTTCTCCAGCACCTCGACATCCCAGCCGGGCTTGACCTTGATCTTGATGCGCTGGTATCCAGCCGCCAGTTCGGTCTCGATTTTCTCGAGCAGCTGCTCGTGCGAGTCTTGAATGCCGATGCTGACGCCGCATGTGATCTCGCCTCGTGTGCCGCCGAGCAGCTTCCACAACGGCAGGCGTTTCTGTTGCGCTTCCGCATCCCACGCCGCATTCTCCAGCGCAGCCTTGGCCATGCGATGCTCGCGCACCTGCGCCAGCAGCGGAGGAACGTCGCGGCCCGACTGCAGCGTCTTGCCTAGCAATGCTGGACCAAGAAACCGCACGATCACGTCCCACGCGCCATCGATGTACTCCTCGCTGTAGTGGGGATTCTCGCCGGCAACGCACTCGCCCCAGCCTTCCAGGCCATCGCAATGCAGCGTGACCAGGAGAACGCGACGGGTGTAGGTGCGGCCGAAGCTGGTCTCGAAGAAGTGGACGAGTGGAATTTGCAGCTCGCGTAGTGTGATCGCTTCGATTCGCATGAGTCACCAGTTATACTGCCCGACATGCACGAACTCCAGCGCGAAATCGAGCGCCTGTATGCGATGGCGAATATCCCCGCGGACGACCTTGCCGTGTTCGAGAAATTTGTGCGCTTTCGCGATGCGCTGACCGCGGGACAAATTCGCGCCGCTGAAAAGATTGCGGGCAAATGGCAAACCAACGCCTGGGTGAAGCAGGGAATTCTGCTGGGCTTTCGCATTGGCAAGCTGGTGGACAGCGGCGATCCCAAAGTGCTGACGTTTGTCGACAAGGGCACGTATCCGGCGCGCCGTTTCGCCGCGCGCGAGCAGATCCGCGTAATTCCCGGGGGCTCGTCGGTGCGCAGCGGAGCTTATGTGGCCGCGTCGGTGGTGTGCATGCCGCCAATGTTCATCAACGTGGGCGCGTATGTGGACGAAGGGACGATGGTCGATTCGCACGCGCTGGTGGGATCGTGCGCGCAGGTTGGCAAGCGGGTACACATCAGTGCGGCGGCGCAGATTGGCGGCGTGCTGGAGCCGATCAATGCCACGCCCGTCATCGTGGAGGACGAGGTGCTGGTGGGCGGCAACTGCGGCATCTATGAAGGCACGCAGGTGGGAGCGCGAGCGGTGCTGGGAGCAGGCGTGATTCTGACGCGATCGACGCCGCTGTTCGACATCGTGAAAGGCGAGATTTATCGCGCGAGTGAGACTGAGCCGCTGCGGGTTCCTGAGGATGCGGTTGTGGTTCCGGGGGCGCGCGCGATTACAAAAGGGAAGGCTGCGGAGTGGGGATTGTCGCTGTATGCGCCGGTGATCGTGAAGTACCGCGACGAGCGGACGGATCGCGGGGTGGAATTGGAGGACCTGTTGCGGTAATGACCAATGGCTCCTCCCATCGCCGCCAGAACATAGTTCTTGTGATCGCCGCCGTGGCTGGCGTCGGCGCGCTGATTTGCTCACGCTTCGGCGGACCGGCTGCAACCGCGCTCTTTCCCGCGCTGCGGTGGGTTGCCCTCGCAGCCCTCGTCGTGTACGGATGCCTGCGGCGCACGCTTACGGCGTGGATCTTCATCGCCATGGTGCTGGGCGCGGAGATCGGACATGACTGGCCGCATGCCGCTGAACACCTGCGCGTGCTCGCCTTGATTTTTCTGCGACTGATCAAGACCATCATCGCGCCGCTGGTCTTTGCGACGCTGGTAGTCGGCATCGCCGGACATTCCAATCTCCGCCAGGTCGGGCGGCTGGGATTGCGATCCATCATCTTCTTCGAAGTGGTGACGACCATCGCGATTTTCCTCGGGCTTGGCGCCATTAACCTGAGCAAGGCCGGCGTTGGCGTGCAATTGAGCGCAGCTCCCACAACGTCAGACACCGGCACGGTGGGCAAGCTGAGCGCGGAAGATACCATCCTGCACGTTTTTCCGGAGAACATCGCGAAGGCGGTCGCCGATGGTGCGGTACTTCAGGTCGTGGTCTTCAGCCTGATCTTCGCGGTCGCGCTGGCGATGTTGAGCGAGCAGAAGCGGCGTCCCATGCTCATCTTCTGCGAGAGCTTGAGCGAGGTGATGTTCAAGTTCACCAACATCGTGATGTACATGGCGCCGCTCGGGGTCGGCGCGGCGGTGGCCTACACTGTGGGACATACGGGGATCGGCGTGCTGGGCAGCCTGGCGAAGTTGCTGCTGACGTTGTACGCGACGCTGGTCGTCTTCATCCTCGTGGTGCTGCTGCCGATCGCGCTGATGTTCCGCGTTCCGCTGGGAGTGTTCGTCAAAGCTGTTGCCGAGCCGGTGACGATCGCATTCGGCACCGCCAGTTCTGAGGCTGCGCTGCCGCGCGCGATGGAGGCGATGGAAGCTATTGGCGTTCCGCGGCAGATCGTTGCCTTCGTCATTCCCACCGGCTACAGCTTCAATCTCACCGGAAGCTCGCTCTACCTTTCCGTCGCGGCGATCTTCGTCGCGCAGGTCGCGGGCATCCATCTCTCGCTCGGCCAGCAGCTGATGATCATGTTGACGCTGATGCTGACGAGCAAAGGCGTTGCCGGAGTTTCGCGCGCGGCGCTGGTGATTCTTCTGGCGACCGCCGCATCGACCGGCCTGCCGACCGAGCCGGTGTTTTTGCTGCTCGGTGTCGATCAGCTGCTCGACATGGGACGGACCGCGGTGAATGTTCTGGGGAATTGTCTTGCGGCTGTGGTGATGGCGAAGTGGGAGGGCGAGTTCGCAACGGAGCCGGTGTCGCCCGTTGTCGCTGCTGCGACAGAATAACGGCGCTTCCGGAGAATTTTTCTTCACACCTTGCTTGCCGGCAGCGGAATGGCGTTCCTTGTCCGCCGCATTTGCAGATGCCTCTGGCGGAAGTGGCCGATGGCGCGCTCGCCCCAGACCTTCACGAAGTAGTAGTTCAGGCCGGCGCCGATGGCGGAGCTGATAATCGGAATCAAGCGCGCGGTCCACTTCTCCACGATCTCCGCGCTGGCGCTGACGGCGATGCGCTGGATCACGCGCGGAATGAATCGCCGGACAAATTGCTTCTCCACCAGTTCGCGGCTGATGTCGACGCCCGCTGCGCTGGCCGCGGCGACCCATAGCTCGGCTTCTTCTTCCTCGGTGTTGTAGGGAAATCCGTAGAGCAGGCTCAGCTTCTGGATCATGCGTAGCGTGATGCCGGAGAGGATGCCGAGGTCGGGCAGCATGGTCAGCAATCCGCCCAGGCCAAGTCCGGCGCCTTCGGCCGCGGCCATGTGCATATGCGCGCGGACGGTCTCTTCGGCGATGCTGTCCAGCACCTCGGGATCGACGGAGTAGACGCCGTCATAGGTGACGACGGGCAGGTCGTAGGCAACGCGCAAGTGCTGGAGATAGTTCTCGGGATTGACCTTGATGGTGTCGTAGGCCTTCATGAAGGCGTTGCGGACGGCGTTTTCGACGCGGCGACGAACCCAGGATTTCGGTGCGATGTGGGGCATTGGTTTCAGTATATGTTGGTTTGATGCTGCCTTCCTGGCAAGCGGCTTACAGCAGGCGTAGCATCGTGCAGCTGTAGGGGGCCTTCGACTGCGCTCGCCATGCGGCTCGCTATGCTCAGAATGACACATATTGGCGGATGCCCGCCGGCCGTACGAATCGTTACGCGGCCGGTTTGGCGCTGCGCCCTGTGCTAGCATCGGAACATACCGATGCCAGCCGGCAAACTGCAAGTCATTCCTCTCGGCGGACTCGGCGAATTTGGCATGAACTGCATGGCCATTCGCTGGGGTGACGACATCATCGTCATCGACGCCGGACTGATGTTTCCTGAAGCCGAGCTGTTGGGCGTCGACATCGTCGTTCCCGATCTCAGCTATCTCCTCGAGAATCGCCAACATGTTCGCGCCGTCGTGCTGACGCATGGCCACGAGGACCACATCGGCGCGCTGCCGTGGCTGCTGTCGGAATTCAATATTCCGGTTTACGCCACCGAGTTCACGCTGGCCTACGTCGAAGGCAAGCTGGAAGAGCATGCGCTGCTGGACGATGCCGTGCTCAACGAGATCAAGGCCGGCGAGCGCTTCAAGATTGGGCCGTTCACCATCCATCCCATTCAGGTGACGCACAGCCTGGTGGATTGTGTCGCGCTGGCGATTCATACGCCGGTCGGCACGCTGATTCACACCGGCGACTTCAAGGTTGATCCGACGCCGACGGACAATCGCATGTTCGATCTGCACGCCTTCGCCGAGTACGGCAAGGAAGGCGTGCTGGCGCTGTTCCAGGATTCCACCAACGTCGAGCGCCGCGGTTACACGCCGAGCGAGCGGGCGGTGCGCGCGCGCTTTCAGGAAATCTTCGCGAGCGCCAAGCGGCGGCTGTTCGTCTCGTGCTTCTCTTCTTCCATCCATCGCATCAAGCTGGCGGTTGACCAGGCGTTTGAGAGCGGACGCAAAGTCGCGCTGGTCGGGCGATCCATGACCGAGTCGTTCGAGATCGCGCAGGACCTTGGCTACATCGACGTGCCCGACGGCCTGCTGATTCATCCCGCGCAGCTTCGCGACTTCCCGCCGGATAAAGTTTGCGTGCTGATCAGCGGCACGCAGGGCGAACCCATGTCGGCGCTGTCGCGCGCCGCGGTCGACAATCACAAGCACGCGCGAATTCAGCCGGGCGACACCGTGGTGCTTTCGTCGCGCATCATTCCCGGCAACGAGAAAGCGATCTATCGCGTAGTCGATCACCTCTTCCGCCGCGAGGCGCACGTGATCTACGACGACGGCTCGTCGCCTCCGGTACATGTCAGCGGGCACGCCAGCCAGGAAGAGCTGAAGCTCATCATCAATCTGGTTAAGCCGCAGTACTTCATTCCTATCCACGGTGAATATCGCCAGCTCAAATTGCACGCCGAGATGGCTGGGGCGATGCACGGCTCGGTTGGCAGCGTGATCTTGATCGAGAGCGGCGACGTTCTGGAATTCGACGAACTGGGCGCGCGCAAGGCGGGCAAGGTCAACGTGGGGCGCGTGTGCATCGATTCCAACTCCATGGGCGATGTGGTGGAGGACCTGGTCATTCGCGACCGGCGTCATCTCAGCGAGGACGGCATCGTGCTGCCGATTATCGCGATCGACAAGCTGAGCGGGCGGGTCGAGAGCACGCCGGAGATCGTGATGCGCGGCTTCGGCGGCGGCAGCATCAGTGACGATGGCTTTATGGATGCAGCGCGCCGCACGGTGATGAATACGCTGGAGACCTCGAGCGACGAAGAAAAGGCCGACTACGGTATGATCAAAGAGAAGATTCGCCAGGACCTGAAGCGCTTCATCGTCAAGAACACCTCGCGCCGCCCGCTGATTATGCCGGTGATTCTGGAAGTGTGACAATCGCGCCGGCCGCTGATCGTGCCGGTGATTCTGGAAGTGTGACAGTCCCGCCGGCCGCTGATCGTGCCGGTGATTCTGGAAGTGTGACAGTCCCGCCGCCCGCTGATCGTGCCGGTGATTCGGGAGGTGTGACGCTCGCGCCGCGATACACCCGTCCCGCCCTGCGGGACGACTCAGCTTAGCCCAGGACGCAGTCCTGGGTAGGCAGTTCCCATGAATCGGTCTTGGTCCCGGCAGGGACCCCATCCCAACGTCCTTTGTGACCGATGCGCTCGTCACGCTGCCAGCTCACTTTCCTCCTCGTCACGTTCTCTCTCGCTCGAACTCGCGGGTGCCCCAGGTTCGCCCTTCGTTTGGGCTAACCTGGGATCGTCCGAACCCATCCCAGTTCCCCGCCGCGCCAACTCCACCCTCTGGCTCCCAGCTTCGCGTTCCACCCGCTGTTGCGCTGACGCGCCGACGATGTATCCGCCCGCCAGCGGCCCCTTGATCGAGCACATGAACTTGAGGTGAGGATCGCATTCGAAGACGTCCGAGCCGTCGTCCAGTGCCGCGATGCACTCGGCCTCTTCCGCTTCCTTTTGCGCTTGCTCCAGCTTGGCGCAGGCTTCCAGGACCTGCTTCTCCCGCGTCGCGGTGGCGTGCTCGTCGTCCAGCTTCTCCTCTACCGCTTCGTCCTTCCTCAACTCCGGCGCGCCATCGCCCAGCTCGAAGTCCTGTTCGAAATCGTCGTAGCGGCTGGCGATGGCCGCCGCGTTCGTCCGCTCAAAGCTGGTGCGCGCCAGATTACTGCTCGCGGTTTGCAGCGCATACAGCAACAGCCCAGCGCGCTTGCTGTCGATGCGGTTCTCCAGCAACGCATCCACCACCGCCATGAGCGAGACTTGGATGGAGTCGGCGTCTTCAAACGGTGGCAGATTTAACCTCACCACGCCGCTCTCCGGCGACGCCGCCTCCGCGCGAGCATGACTTCGCTCGGCCCGCAAGCGCCGCCCGATGTGCGTCAAATGAAAGTAGCAATGGTGGCGTCCGCGCAGCGCCGGCGAGCCGCAGAATTCGCCGTTGCTCTTGACGTGTTCGCATTGCCGCGGCCGATTCGCCGGCGTCACATTCAGTATCTTGCCGGCCCGCCGCAGTTGCTCCGCATGGTCTCGATCCAATTTTCTCAAGCTTTCTCGTAAGCCTTCCATCGGGTTGTTTTGTAACTGTTCGTGTGAGCGTTCCATGGTTTTTCTCTCTGTTTATTTTTTCCGGATGGCTGGTTGACCATCCGTTTATTGCTGTGCGGGGTGCCCCATTCAAGGCCATCCTTTGGCCTTGAGTGGGGATTTCCGTCAACTGACAACTGACAACTGCTGTACCCCCCTCCCCCCTCGCGTCCGCAAAATCTTGACAGCGCGCAAGTTGGCCAGGCGAATCTTTGCAAAATCTTGAGCCCGTGAGACTTATACGGATAATCTTGAGTCGCAGAGGTTTACGCGAAGAAATTCGAAGGCGAGAGGATGGGAGCTCTTGGTCTTTAACTGATAGCCGGCGGCTGACAGCCGACAGCTTCCTTCCAACAACGGTACAACTGGCTGCGAACAACTTCCTACCCCCGGATCGACATCGGGCAGGAGCACCGGGGTGAAGGCGCACCCTACCCTACATACAAGTATGAAAATTCGCAGTGACGAAAGGCAAGCAGAAAAACAAATATCTACACACGAATTCCCGATGTGGGACGGATGCCCCCCATGAACTTCAGGGAAGAACTTTAATCGTGCTCTCGGATTTGAATTCGTGATAGTTGCGGAAGTCGATAATGTTGTGGCTGCAATCGCTGGTGCCCCGTTCACAACCCAGGGTCTCGGCATGTACGGGAAGCAGCGCCGAGGTCTCACCGATCCTCACATACGAATAGTCGACCGCGGTTTCGACCTGATCCATCCGGAAATCCGACGGCAGGTCGCGGGCCTGCATCTCGATTCGCAGCACGCGGGCCGTGTTGGGGTCGATCCACACCGTGCCTTGATAAGCCGCAACGACATCTTGGGAACCGTCGTGCAGCATCCAGTGCGAATCCTCGCGCTGCACCTGAAAGTCGTAACTGTGGGCGTCGAAACCCGCAATCGTAGTTGTGCCCGTGGATCGGAACTGCGCATGCGTACCGGGGTGCAAAAGATCCAGCAGTATGGACGCGAATTCTCCGGTAGACCAGGAGCCATCGATTTCCTGCAGCGGCTTGTCCGTGGGACGGTTGTTGAGCTTCACGTTGCGGTAGCTCTCCTGCCGGTCCTCGTAAACGATCTCCGCCGAAACCAGGTCCAGAGGGTGTTTCTCCCCGCGGCCGCGCTGGATGTACCGCGACATGAACTCCTGGCAAACAAAGTTGGGAAGCTTCTGGGCAAACTGGAAGGCCGCCGCCCTGGCCCTCTCGATCAAGGCTTCGCTTGGAGTCAGCGAACGTGCAGGCGCCTCCTCCGCCGGCGGAGCAGGGCACGGAGGCAGTTCCGGCTGTGCACCTCGCTTCAACGTAGGAGGAGCGTCGGAGCAAGGAGCCGTATTACTCTGGGCTGGTTGGGATTGGGCGGTGGCCGGAGTGGCCAAAGCCAGCGCTAAGACCATTACCGCGGCAGGCAGGCTAAGCCAGAAGCCCGTATGTTGAAAGCTGCATCCCCGCACAGAATCACTTCCCCTGGAATGTAACATAATCCCTCGGAAATTTTTCCCCCCAGAGATGTGCTCACGCCACATCCTGGGATGAGTGGGACGATCTCACCCGGGCTGCGATCTCTTCCCACGGACGAAACGCCCCCCTCGATTGCCCGCCGGGTGCCCCATTCAAGGCCATCCTTTGGCCTTGAGTGGGGATTTTCGTCAACAACCGACCACCGGTGCGGCCGCCCACTCATCTCAGCAAAACCGCGAATGAGTTGGGTGCCTGTGCTGTGACGGCTGCCCACGGGACGAAACGCCCCCTCGTCATTGCCCGCCCCATGCCCCGGAGTTTATAGTCAAGGGTTTGCTTGCCAGTCCGGAAGATCGCAAGGCCGGACCCAGCCAACGCCAATGCGCGGATTCTCCGCCCCCGGAGTCTCATGATGAAACGATTTGCCCTTCTTCTCTCTCTTGTCGTGCTCGCTCTCGGCAACTCGATTTACGCCGACGAGGGCATGTGGCTGTTCAATGCGTTTCCCAAAGACAAAGTGCAAGCCAAGTACGGATTCGCGCCCGACCAGGCGTGGCTCGATCATGTCCGGCTCTCGTCGGCCCGCGCTCCCAATGGCTCCTCGTCGTTCGTCTCGCCGGACGGACTGATCTTCACCAATCACCACATCGCGCAGGAGTGCATTCACGATCTTTCGACCGCCGGCAAGGATTACATGAAGCAGGGCTTCTACGCTGCGACGCACGCGGAGGAAGCCAAGTGTTCCGGCATGGAGTTCGTGGTTCTGGAAGATATAAGCGACGTCACCGCGAAGGTGAATGGAGCAGTGAAGCCGGGAATGTCGACCGCCGATGCAGGCAAGGCGCAGCGCGAAGAAATTGGCTCGCTGGAGAAGGAGTGTTCGACGGCCGGCATGCGCTGCGATGTGGTCAATCTCTATTCGGGCGCGATGTACAACCTCTACAAGTACAAGAAGTACGATGACATCCGCCTGGTCTTCGCGCCGGAGTTCGACATCGCCTTCTTCGGCGGCGATCCCGACAACTTCGAATATCCCCGTTACGATCTCGACATCTCGTTCTTCCGCGCCTACGAGAATGGCGAGCCGGCCAAGACGCAGAACTACCTGAAGTGGTCACCGAACGGCGCCAGCGATAACGAGTTGATCTTCGTCTCGGGCCATCCCGGCCGCACCGGGCGCATGCTCACCATGGATCAGCTCGGCTTCCTGCGCGATTATCAGTTCCCACTGCAGCTCAACTCCTACACCCACCGCATCGATGTCCTGCAAAAGTTCAGCGCGCAATCGCCGGAGAACGGACGCGAGGCGCAGAGCGATGTCTTCGGACTGCAGAATGCGTTCAAAGCCGTCACTGGTTATCAAGGCGGATTGAAGGACCAGGAGCTGATGGCGAAGAAGGCGGCCGAGGAAAAGAGTCTGCAGCAGTTCGTGAATTCCGATCCTAAGAGGAAACAGGAATTCGACGATCCCTGGGCCGCGATCGCCAAGGCGGTCGACGTGCAGAAGCAGATCTACAAGCCGCTGTTCTATCTTGACGGCAACGGCGGATTCCGCGGCGATCTGGCGGCGTACGCCCACGTTATCGTACGTGCCGCATACCAGAAGCAGAAGCCCAGCAACCAGCGCATTCAGGGTTTTCAGGACGCGCAGTTGCCCACCACGCAGCAGCGGCTGTACTCCACCGCTCCCGTGTACAAGAGCCTGGATCAGGTTGAGCTGGCCGAGAGCCTGGAAGAGATGCGCGATGTGCTGGGCGCAGACAATCCCGATGTGCAGAAGGCGCTGGCCGGCAAGACTCCTGAGGAGCGTGCCAAGGAATTGATCGAAGGCACCAAGCTGGACGACGTTGCGGTTCGCAAGCAGCTGTTCGAAGGCGGCATGAAGGCCGTCGACGCCAGCACCGATCCGCTGATCGTGATGATGCGCGCGATCGAGCCCGATGCTGCTGCCATACACAATCAGAACGAAGATCAGGTGCAATCGGTACTGCGGCAGAGCGGCGCCAACATCGGCAAGGCTCTGTTTGCGCAGAAGGGCCTGAGCGTGCCGCCGGATGCGACCTTCACCCTGCGGCTGAGCTACGGCTCGATCGCAGGCTACAAGCTCAATGGGCAGGACGTGCCGTGGTTCACCACCATGGGCGGAGCCTACGACCACGCAGCCAAGCATGGCGACAAGCCGCCGTATCAGCTGCCCGAGAGCTGGGTGAAATACAAATCCGCGATCAACCTGCAGACGCCCTACGATACGGTCTCGACGGCGGACATCATCGGCGGCAACTCCGGCAGTCCGGTGATCAACAAGGCGGGCGAAGTGGTCGGCATCATCTTCGACGGCAACATCGAATCGCTGCAGTGGAACTTCGCCTATAGCGACAAGGTGGCGCGCGCGGTGGAAGTCGACAGCCGGGCGATCACCGAGTCGCTGCGCAACATTTACCACGCCGACGGATTGCTGAAGGAACTGATGCCGAATCAGGCGGCAAGAAAGAAGGTCCAGCGGTAAGCAGTGCGCGGGTGCGATAGCGCTCTGATTAAGCCGTTGTCCTTGAAGGGGCCGGCCCTCAAGCCGCGAAGGGGCCGGCCCTCAAGCCGCGAAGGGGCCGGCCTTCAAGCCGAGAAGGGACGGCCTTCAGGCCGAGAAGGGGACGGCCTTCAGAGACTGTGTCGCAACCGGCCAAAGAATTTCGCGGTGGAACAAACCGCTTGAGAATCGATGGAACTAGCCGCGCAGCGGCGGCAGCGCAGTGAGCCCGGGGCGTCAGCCCCGGGTAAGGTGCAAAATTCATTCGAGCCGCGTAGCGGCGACAGGGGTTGCGACGCAATCTCTTCAGGCCGAGAAGGGACGGCCTTCATGCCGAGAAGGGACGGCATTCATGCCGCGAAGGGGACGGCCTTCAGAGACTGTGTTGCACCCCCCCAAGAATTTCTCGCGGTGGACCAAACCGCTTGAGAATCGATGGAACTAGCCGCGCAGCGGCGGCAGCGCAGTGAGCCCGGGGCGTCAGCCCCGGGTAAGGTGCAAAATTCATTCGAGCCGCGTAGCGGCGACAGGGGTTGCGACGCAATCTCTTCAGGCCGAGAAGGGACGGCCTTCAGGCCGTCCATCAATGCCGCACAATGACCGCGGCTTTAGCCGCCGAGGAGCGTACTCAGTTTCCCCAGCAGTCACGAAAGCAAAACAGGCGCGATCAAGAATCCAGATCGCGCCTGTCGTTTTTATGAGTGGCAAATCCTACGCTGCGGTCGCCGATTTCTGGTCAACCGCTTCTTTCGATGTGCTGCTCAGGTGCGAACCGCCCTGGTGCATCTCGCGATAGTGCTTCGGCGTCGCGCCCACCAGACGGCGGAAGACGCTGGTGAAGTGGCTCTGGGTTTCGAATCCCACCTGGGTCGCGATCTCGGCCAGCGGCGTGCGGCTCTCGCGCAGATACTCCTGCGCGCGCTCCACCCGCTGCCGCATCACGTATTGATGAGGCGTGATTCCCGTGCTCATCTTGAACAACTTCGAGAAGTAGTACTGGCTCATGCCCACCACTTGCGCCAGCTCGGTGACCGACAGGTCGCGCGCAACGTTCTCGCGGATGTGGCTGAAGACGCGCTGCAGGCGGCGCGGCGGCAGACCGCCTACCACCTCGATCGGCGCCAGCGTCGCGTTCAGATACGCATTGACCACCTCGTGCGTCTGATCGTCCTGCAACGAATGCAAGGCCAGCACCAGGACGTTCATGCCCTCGATCTTGGCGCCCACATGCGCGGAATGAGCGTCGCTGCAAAGTGCGGCGCGAACTCCGGGCACGCGATTGGCCGCGACCGAAGCGCCTACGCCGCGACTGCTGATAATGATGCCGCGCTCGGTATCGTGCCGCAGCACGGACAGCGCAACCTGTTCGGCGTAATCCGAACGAATCTGTCCTTGTACTGGCGGCGCAGCGTCGGTCACTTCGTGACCGGCGCTACTCAGTCGGGCAGCCAGCCGCTGCTTGGCGTCATGTCCTGACTCATCGGAGGCGATTGCGATTTGCACTGATTTTCCTTCCTTTCGAATCTGGGGTTGGCTCGGCCCGGCTTACCGTCACCGGCGTCTTGTCAAGACGATGCCAGAGCTGGTTCCTCGGGGCTGCCGGAGGTCTCGCTCCGGCACGGGCGGCAGGCTTCCGGCAAGTGTCTGGCTGACCTTGCGATCTGCTCCACCCAGTATTGGTTCATCACATCCGAGCAGCGTAAGGTCGCTCCGCGCTGCAGCAGCCTGTCCAACAGCGCCTGTCCCGATGCGTCCATTGCGGTCACACCGCACAGGTCGACCGTGACCTGCCCGAAAGTTGCCGGCCCACCCAAATCCCCGCACACCCGCTGCAACTCCTCCACCCACGGGCCTACCAGCCGGCCTTCCAAAATCAGCGAGAGATCGCGATCGTTTTTTTCCACGCTAATTCGCAGCACTTCTACTCTCGCCTTCCTTCTTCGCCCCAAGGTTGTGTTACAGCAATATCTCCCGCCCTCAAGGCGCGCTGCAGTTCCCCGCCGTCCACTCGACAGCCAGCCAAGGCCAACAGCACCGGTATTGTGTGCAACCATCATTCCAATGCGCAAAGTCTTCAGCGGTCGCCAAAGTCCGTTATTTGCAGTGCTAACGGCGCGCCTACGACCAATCCCGGCTCCCGGTGTCGACTCCGCATGTCGGAAATTTGGCATGACTGTCAGATTCCCGACACTACCAGGCTGCTGAAAAACCGAATTTCGAATGCTTCCGTGTCAGGGCACGACCTTAGTGTCTGCGTGAGAACTGGATTTCTTCCAAGGTCGTGGAGTAGGAGGTCCGAAAAAACCGGAGCGCCGCAGGCGCGTGTCATGACAGCCCAGGACGGAGCGCAGCGGAGTCCTGGGTAAGAGTGGGAAAGGAACCACAGTCCCCCCGGGGACGACAGGGTTCTCACGCACACTCCTTAGTCTTGCCGATGACACGTGTATTTCCTTTCCTGCGTCGGCTCCACAGGCTCCTGAAAAACCCGGTTTCGAGCGCAGCCAATTTCCGCCGTCAAGCCGCTGACCGCACGACGCAGAACCGAGTCCCGCCCCGCGGGACGTCAACAAGATAGCCCAGCACGTAGCGCCCGGTTTTGGCGCGGAGTGCTGGGTGCCTAGCCCCAAAGATCCCGAGCCGGCTTCAGCCGGCGACACTCCTAGGCATCCGCCCCGATACGCGAGATTCGCAGCTTCTCCATCCGGTAAAGCAGGGAAGTACGCTTCATCCCCAGCCGTGCCGCCGCGCCCATTGGCCCGCCCACGACCCAGTGCGATTTCTCCAGCGCCTCCAGGATGTGCACCCGCTCCAGCTCCCGCAGCGTTCTCGACTCCTCATCAACCACCGGTTCGGCGATGGGAGCGCTGAATGCCAGCTCGGAAACCGGCGCGCGCAATTCGCTGCCCCGGCTCAAAATCACCGCCCGCTCGATGAAGTTCTGCAACTCGCGAACATTGCCCGGCCACGAGTATCTCGTCATTGCGTCCAGCGTCTCGGCAGGAATTCTTTGCACTTCGCGATTCAGCCGCCGCGCGTATTTGCTGGTGAAATAGCGCGCCAGCAGCGAAATATCTTCGGCGCGTTCGCGCAGCGGCGGCACGCTGATGGGAAACACATTCAGCCGATAAAACAGGTCGCTGCGGAACTTGCTCTCCGCAACCATGGCACTCAGGCTGTGGTTGGTCGCCGCGATGACGCGCACGTTGACCCGCCGCGTTGCCGTTGCGCCCAGTCGCTCGAACTCCTGCTCCTGCAGCACCCGCAGCAGCTTGGGCTGGAGCTCCAGCGGAATATCGCCGATCTCGTCGAGGAACAATGTCCCCTGATCAGCCAACTCAAAGCGGCCGATCTTGCGCGCAATCGCTCCCGTGAAGGCTCCTCGTTCGTGGCCAAACAACTCGCTTTCCAGCAGCCCCATGGGAATCGCGGCGCAATTGATCTTCACGAAGGTCCGGCGCCGCCGCGAGCTGCGGTCGTGGATGGCGCGAGCGATCAATTCCTTGCCGGTTCCGGTCTCGCCCTGGATCAGGACGGTCGAATCGGTGGGCGCGACCGTTTCCACCTGCGTCAGTACGTGACGCAATGCCGAACTCGAGCCGACGATGTCCTCAAAGTCCTGCTCCGCCCGGATCTCGTCTTCCAGATAAGATTTTTCCTCGCTCACCCGGCGCGCGTTCTCCGACAGCTGGTGATGTTGCAGCGCGTTGTTCACGCCGATAGCAATTTGCCGCGCGACCTGCTGCAGGAAGTCGATGTCCGTCTGGCTGAAGGCGCATTCCGTGCGGCTGCCCAGCGTCAGCACGCCAACACTCTTTTCCGTGCCGTTGAGGAGCAGCGGCAATACCAGGCTGCACCGCAGGCCTTCGCCTTGGGCAACCCGCGCCCCACTCGAGTTGGTGAAGGGCACGGAATTTGGACCGCTGCCCACCAGCATCGTCTGTCCGCTCTGAAAAGCCTTTCCGGGATTCGAGTCACTGATCGACAGCAGCATGTCCTGCTGCAGAAATCCGCGGCTCTCAGGAAAATCCAGCGCGTGGATTCGCAGCATGCCGGGGTGCAGCGCATCGGGCAGCATCAAGGTGGCCGAATCGTGCGCGATCACCCGCCGCAGGCTCGCCGACAGCGCGCTAAACAAATCACGCAGCTCCAGGTTGGAGACCACACTGTTGTTGATGTCGAGTACCAACTGCAGCCGGTCGCGTTCGTGCGCCAACTCCCTCTGCAGCGTCAGCCCTTCCTCATAGCGCAGCCCGTTATCCATCGCCACCGCGATCTGCGCGGCCACCTGCTCGGCAAACGCCAGCTCATCCTTGTGGTAGCCGCCGGCGGCGGAGCGGCCGAAAGCGATGGCGCCAATGCGACGATGCGCCGTAGTCAGCGGCAGCACACAGAATGATTCCACGGCATGCTCGCGCAACAGCTCGAAGGCGCTGGAATGATATCTGCGCAGCTCATTCAAGGAGCCAAAGTTCCGCTGCTCCTGGCACGTCCACACTTCGCCGGAAGGCGATTCTGTAATCGGAAACTCCAGCCCCGGTGTCGACGCGGTTTTTTGCAGCGATTGCAGCACGTACAGCCGCATCACCTGCCGGCCGTCGTCGTGCAGCGCAACACTCAGGTAATGGAAGCCCAGCAGCGGCCGGAGGCACTCAGCCAGCTTTTCGAACAGTTCTGACAAGTCGCCATGGCTGGCGATGACGCGCGATACTTCCGCCAGCGCCGGGTACGTCGGACGGGATGCTTCAGCTGCGTACGTCATAGAAACGGACGGAGACTTGGCGCGTGACGAGACTTGCTCCCGGCTGATTACGACTGGCGACTAAACCGATGGGGAATAGATTTTGGCCAAATGTCCCCACATGCAGGCAAGCTTGGGAGCGTTTTCTTGCCACTTACTGCTTGTGTTTGATGATATTAGAGCAGAAAGTTCCAGGAATTTGTCCAAATCCATCCTTTAAAGCCAATTCTTAACCTTTCTTTACGGATCGCCCCTTATCTACGGAGCCCGCCATTGTTGACCCGACCGAGTCACCCATTCTTGACGTGTCCGATATACACTTTCCAACGCGCCTCTCATCGGCGCCCACTCGGCATCGAGGAGACCTTTCATCGTGACCGGAAAAAATCCCGCCCCGGGCGCGCCCGGCATCGAGCCCCACTGGACTGCCGGCGCCAAGGACGCCGTAGGCACCGCCTACGCCGTCTCCAGCCGCCTCTGGTATACCCTGGCCCGCGGCGTCAATACCGAAATTTACTACCCCACCATCGACACGCCGCAGGTTCGCGACATCCAGTACATGATCAGCGACGGCGAAACCTTCTTCCACGACGAACGCCGCAACACCATCAGCACCGTGGAACTTCTCGATCCCGACGCCCTCGGCTTCAAGATCACCAACACCGATCCCGAAGGCCGCTACGTCATCGAAAAGCAGATCATTGGCGATCCTCACCTGAATTGCCTGCTCATTCACACCAAGTTCATGCCCGCGCCCCAGTGGCAAGGACGGCTGCACTTATACGTCATCTGCGCGCCGCATCTGCAGATTGGCGGCTGGCACAACAACGGCGAAGCGCTTCTCGTCCGGGGCCGGCACTTCCTCACCGCCTACCGTGACAATGTCCACCTTGCGCTGGGAACGCGAAACGGATTTGCCAAGCTTTCCTGCGGTTACGTTGGCGCCTCCGACGGCTGGACTGACCTCGCACACAATTTCCACATGGACTGGGAGTACGACAGCGCGCTGGACGGCAACATCGCGCTCACCGGCAAGATCGATCTCGACCTGGGCAATGAATTTACCCTCGGGCTCGCCTTCGGTCGCAGCCGCCACAGCGCCGGCGCAACGCTCTTCCAGTCGCTATGCATTCCCTTTGCAACCAATCTCAAGAGCTTCATTGATCAGTGGCACCGGACGCGAAGGCGGCTCACGATCATTGACATGAATCGCGGCAAGATCTCCGACGCCGCTTCGTCGATCTTTGCTCGCAGCATCAACCTTCTGCTCGCTCACGAGGACAAGCTCTACCCCGGCGCAATGATTGCCAGCCTCAGCATTCCCTGGGGCGAGGACAAAGGCGATGACGAGCTGGGTGGCTATCACCTCGTCTGGACGCGCGACATGGTCCACGCCGCCGGCGCGCTCATGGCCGCGGGCGACACCGCCACGCCGCTGCGCGCCATGATCTACCTCGCAATCGCGCAAGGCGAAGACGGTGGCTTCTTCCAGAACTTCTGGATCGACGGCCGTCCCTACTGGACCGGCGTGCAACTCGACGAAGTCTCCTTCCCCATCATCCTGGCCTGGCGGCTGTGGAAGGCCAATGCCCTGGGCGAATTCGATCCTCACATCACCGTCCTTCGCGCCTGCTCCTATCTCATCCGCAAAGGCCCTGCCACCCGTGAGGAGCGCTGGGAAGAGAACGGTGGTTACTCGCCGTCCACGTTAGCCAGCAACATCGCAGCGCTCATTTGCGCTGGTGAAATGCTCGAGGCGCGCGGTGATCACCATACCGCCGACTTCGTCCGCACCTACGCCGACTTCCTGGAATCGCACGTCGAGAAATGGACCGTCACCAATCAAGGCTCCCTGCTGCCCGGTGTGAAGCGCCACTACATCCGCATCAATCCCGCCGTCAGCCAGGAAGGCGCGGTTGGCGACGAGGACCCTGACAAAGGCGAAATCGGTTTGGCGAACCAGAAGCCCGGCGACCGCTACCAATTTCCCGCCAACGAAATCGTCGACCACGGATTTCTGGAACTCGTGCGCTTCGGAATCCGCCGGCCCAACGATCCGCTGATCGAAGATTCGTTGAAGGTGATCGACGCGGTGTTGAAGATCGATACCCCCAACGGCCCCTGCTGGCGGCGATACAACCACGATGGCTACGGCCAGCGCGCCGATGGAACTTCCTTCAAGAGTTGGGGAGTCGGTCACGCGTGGCCGCTGTTGATGCTCGAACGCGCGACCTACGAATTGGCGGCCGGCCGCAACATCGATATCTACCTCCGCGCGGCCGAGGCCTTCGCGACCGGCATCGGCCTGTTCCCCGAGCAGATCTGGGACATGCCCGATATCCCGGAAGAGCACATGTTTTTCGGCAAGGCCACGGGCGCGGCAATTCCATTGCTGTGGGCGCACGCAGAATATGTGCGGCTGCTGCGCTCCATGGTGGACAAAAAGGTGTTCGATTGCATCGATCCTGTATTCAAGCGCTATTGCAACGATAATCCCCGGCGCGTAATCGAAATATGGAAGGTCAATCGTCAGGTGCAGAAGGTGCCTGCGGGAGCTTTATTGCGGGTGGTGGCGTCCTCGCCTTTTGTGCTGCACTGGACCGACGACGAATGGACAACGCCGCGCGACACCGAATCGACGCCGACTACCCTCGGCATCGAGTACGTCGACATTCAAGTCGACGCCGCTCAGAAGGCACCCCTGCGCTTCACCTTCAAGTGGCCCGTCGACAACCAGTGGCAAGGCAAAGACTACGCTGTCGAAATCGAGCAGCCCAACAAAACTGCAACCGAACCAACGATAGGCAAATCCGTTACCGCATAACTATGAGGGCCCGACTCCACAGGCCGTTGAAAAAGTCGTTTGGCGATCGCCTCGTAACAGGGCACGACTTCAGTCGTGCCGACACGCGCTCTCTTTTGTTTTTGTCATCCCGACCGAGGGCTTCAGCCCGACCGAGGGATCTGCGGTTTGTCCGCTGCTGAATGATCTACTGGAGCTGGCCAATATCGACGACTGCGTATCGCCGCATCCAAAAATTCCCCAGTCCCTTCAGGGACGGCACACTACTAACGAAAGGCGGCCCTAATTGAGCCCGACAACTACTTCCGTTCAAGACGAAAAACAAGCCGCAACCCAATCCACCGATCCGAAACTCGAACTCCTTTGCATCAACACCATCCGCACCCTCGCCATGGACGCCGTACAGAAGGCCAACAGCGGCCATCCCGGCACACCCATGGCCCTGGCGCCTCTCGCCTTCACGCTCTGGGATCGCTACCTCCGCCACAACCCGCGACATCCCAAGTGGCCCGGCCGCGATCGCTTCATCCTCTCCAACGGTCACGCCAGCATGCTGCTCTACGCCATGCTGCACCTCACCGGTTACGACTTGTCCATCGACGACATCAAGCAGTTCCGCCAGTTCGAGTCCAAGACGCCCGGCCATCCCGAGTACAACCACGTCCCCGGCCTCGAAGTCACCACCGGCCCGCTCGGCCAGGGCGTCGCCAACTCCGTCGGCATGGCCATTGGGCAGCGCTGGCTCGCGGCAAAGTTCAACAAGGGCGACTACAAGCCGTTCGACTATCGCATCTACGCCATCTGCGGCGATGGCGATCTGGAGGAAGGCGTCAGCAACGAAGCCGCGTCAATCGCCGGACACCTCGGCCTCTCCAACCTGATCTGGTTCTACGACAACAACCACATCTCCATCGAAGGTCCCACTGCGCTCGCCTTCAGCGACGACGTAGCCACGCGCTTCCGCGCCTGGCACTGGAACGTCCTGCATGTCGCAGACGTGAACGATCTGGATCTGCTCGACGTGGCCATCCGCGCGGCGCGGCGCGAAGAGTATCGTCCCACAATCGTCATTGTTGACACCCACATCGGATGGGGCTCACCCAATCGCCAGGACACCAAAGAGGCGCACGGCGAAGCTCTCGGCGAAGACGAAGTTCGGCTCACCAAGATTGCTTATGGCTGGGATCCCGATGCGCATTTCCTCGTCCCCGATGAAGTCCGCGACTACATGACTAACGGAGCGGTTGACCGCGGCGCGAAATGGGACAAGGAATGGGAAGCCAATCTCAAGAAGTGGTCGGATGCGAATCCCGATCTCGGCAAGATGTGGCAGCTGATGTCGAAACACGAGCTGCCCGACGGCTGGGACAAAGACATCCCGACATTCCCCGCCGATGCCAAGGGCGTCGCTACGCGCGATGCCAGTGCGAAGGTTGAGAATGCGATCGCAGCGAAAGTGCCATGGTTAATCGGCGGCTCCGCCGATCTTTATCCTTCCACCAAAACGCTCATCAAGGATGGCGGCGACTTCGAGAAGGGCAACTACGGCGCGCGCAACTTCCACTTCGGCATTCGCGAGCACGCCATGGGATCGATCATTTCCGGCATGGCCTTGTCGGATGTCCGTCCCTTCGGCGCGACCTTCTTCATCTTCTCCGACTACATGCGTCCTACCATCCGGCTGGCGGCGATGATGCAGTTGCCCGTCATCTACATCTACACCCACGATTCCATCGGTCTCGGCGAGGACGGCCCCACCCACCAGTCGATCGAGCAGCTGGCATCCTTCCGCGCTATCCCGCACATGATGACGATTCGTCCTGCCGACGCGAACGAGACCGCCGAAGCCTGGCGCGTCCTCATGCCAATGAAGAACCAGCCGGTCGCGCTCGTGCTCACGCGCCAAACCGTGCCCACCTTCGATCGCAGCAAATATGCCTCGGCCGAGGGGCTCGCGAAAGGCGCGTACATCCTCGCCGATTCCGGTGGCACACCCGACGTCATCTTGATAGGCACCGGCTCGGAAGTCCAGCTCTGCGTCGGCGCCTACGAGCAACTCAACGGCGAAGGCGTGAAAGCGCGAGTGGTCTCTATGCCGTGCTGGGAGCTGTTTGCCCGTCAATCCGATGAGTACAAGGCCAAAGTCTTTCCGCGCGAGGTGCGGGCGCGAGTCGCAGTAGAGGCCGCGTCCAGCTTTGGCTGGAGCAAGTACATCGGCCCCGACGGCGACACCGTCACCCGCGACGACTTCGGCGCCTCCGCTCCCTACAAAGACATTCTGAAGCACTACGGCTTCACGGTCGACAACGTTGTAGCCAAAGCGCGCGCCGTCATAAAGAAAACCAAACCGTAACATTTCGGGCTTACAATTGTGGCCTGAACTGGCGCCGGCACTAAGTGTCGGCGCTGTGTGTTTGTCTCGAAACATGCTTAGGAGCGCGGCGGTTTGAACGCTTTGTGGTTTGAATGCTTTGAAGGGGCGCAGCTGTAGCTGCGCCGTACAAGTTTTTTATTTTTGTCATCCCGAGGAGGGCTTCAGCCCGACGAGGGATCTGCTTTTTGTGGACGGCGCATAAATCTTCCGGCTTCGGAGGACAAGTGTCAGGGCGCGACTTCAGTCGTGCCGATAGGGGCCCCTTTTCTGTTTGTCATCCTGAGCGGAGCGTCCGCGCCTTTGCTTTTCCGCCGCGTCTGTTGCGGCGGGCGAACGCGCAGTCGAAGGATCTGCGGTTCGCTTGAAGTGCGAAAAACTCCGTCCTCGGAGGACATGATTCAGGGCACGACCTTGGTCGTGCCGGTAAGCGCGTTTATTTGAGACAAGAGCCGGCTTTAAGCCGGCGGCACGCTCTTCCATCGCGACAGGAGGTACTTGATGGACAGCACATCTTCCCTCGGCCATTACGAGCCCGCCTTCCGCGCCGCCCTCGAAAGCCTCAATGATTCCGTCGCGCGCCTGTGGAAGAACGATCCCACCCTCTGGAAGCCCGAGCCCGACCAGCAAGCCATCATCGCCAATTCTCTCGGCTGGCTCTCCGTCGCCGAAACCATGCAGTCGCACGGCGCCGATCTCGAGGCATTCGCACAGGACGTAAAGAATGCCGGCTTTGAATTTTGCGTCGTGCTGGGCATGGGTGGCGCGAGCCTCTGTCCCGAAGCCCTGGCCCACGCCTTCAACCCGCGCGAAGGCTTTCCTCAGCTCTACGTTCTCGACTCAACGGTACCGACCGCAATTCGTCATCTCGAACAAAAGATCAATCTCGGCAACACACTCTTCATCGTCGCATCGAAGTCCAGCCTCACCACCGAGCCTCAACTCTTCCATCGCTACTTCCGCGATCGCGTCAAGCGCATCAAAGGTGATACGTCGGGCGAGAACTTCGTGGCCATCACCGATCCCGGCAGCCAGCTCGCGCGCGAGGCCGCCCATGGCCACTTCCGCCGCATCTTCCTCGATACGCCCGACATTGGCGGCCGCTACTCCGCGCTATCGTATTTCGGATTGCTGCCGCTGGCGCTGATGGGCGGAGACGTCAAGACGCTCGTCGATCGCGCCGTGAACGCCGCCGCCAATTGCCGTGACTCTGTGCCGCTCAACGAGAATAAAGGCGCGCACCTCGGCGCTGCCCTGGCATCACTCGCCGCCGCCGGCCGCAACAAACTCACGCTGGTCATCCCGCCCCCGTTGACTTCGCTTGGCCTCTGGATCGAGCTCCTGCTCGCCGAAAGCCTCGGCAAGGAAGGCAAAGGCATCGTTCCGATCGCCGGCGAGCCGCTGAGCTCACCCGATGTGTACGGCGACGATCGCGTCTTTGTCTACATTCGCACCGAAGACACCAGCGACGCCAATGTCGATTCCAAGCTGTCGGCGCTGCAGGCTGCCGGGCATCCGGTGCTGCGTCACGTGCTTCGCGATCCGCTCGATCTCGGTGAAGAGTTTTTCGTGTGGGAGTTTGCGACGGCGATCGCCGCTTCGCTGCTCGGTGTCAATCCCTTCGATCAGCCCGACGTACAGGAATCCAAAGCCAATACCGTTCGCCTCCTGGCCGAGTATGCGCAGAACGAATCGTTGACCCAGCAAAAGCTCGTCGTCGCCGACACCACCTTGCGCATCTTTGCCGACGCCGAAAACTGCGACGTCCTGCGCCGAGGCGGCTCGTCGCTGCAAGCGATGCTGCGGACACACCTGGCCCGCCTGAATCCCGGCGACTATTTCGCAATCGCGCAGTTCATTGAGGAGCTGAAAAACTTCGACTCCCTCGTACAGGAGATTCGTTTGGCGGTGCGCGATGAGAAGAAGGTTGCCACCACTACCGGATACGGCCCGCGCTTCCTCCACTCCACGGGTCAGCTGCACAAAGGAGGTCCCGACACCTGCCTGTTCCTGCAACTGACCTCCGAAGACATCAACGACATCGACGTCCCCGGCGAAAAATTCAGCTTCGGCGTTTTGAAACAGGCGCAGGCGTTAGGCGATTTCGAAGCCTGGGCAAGTCATCACCGCCGTGCCATCCGCATCGACCTCGGCCGCGATGTCGAAAAGGGTCTGCGCCGCCTTTTGGCATTGGTGAAGGAGTCGGTCGCGCAGCCTGCCGCAGCCGCGGCTGCAGTCAACAAATGAGAAAGCAGAACCTCACCGTCGGCGACAGGGTGCGCCTCATTGGCCTTCCTGCCAACCTCCCGATTGGAGACGATCACCTTGCCACGAGATCTACGTTTGAGAAATGCCTGGGGCAAACATTCACCATCTGCGGTTTTAATGCGATCGGGTGGGTGGAACTGCCCATCGACTCCCTTACGGGTAGCGTCGGAGAAACGATTTGGGTAGAGCCCCAATTCCTGGAATTGGCTTCTGAGTAGGCGACCCAATTAGAGAATTATGTCCCGGCGCGGACCCTATCCCTTCTGGTTAATATTGCGAAATCGCCGTGTCGCTGACAATGGATGTGTCACAAAAACCCACGTCCCGCTGTGCGGGACGATTCAGCTTAGCCCAGGACGAAGTCCTGGGTAGGCGTGTTATTTATCGGACCAATGTCCCGGCAGGGACCGCCCGGCGAATCTCCCCGCGCCCGAATCCTTTATCCCTCCCCGGCATCTTGAGACAAAGACGAAATCTCGGAGCGCACTCATGAGCACACTCGTTCAGCCCGTCCCGCACAAACTCGCAACCCCGTCGCTGCCAAAAGGTGATTCCTGCCTGGTCATCATCTTCGGCGGCACCGGCGACCTGACGCGCCGCAAGCTGATCCCTGCTCTTTTCGACCTGGCCTGCGTCGGCTGCACGATGCCCAATTTTCAGGTGCTGGGAATCGGACGAACGAAGCTAGGTGACGACGACTTCCGCTCCCGTCTGCGCGAAGGCGCTGCTACCTCCAAAGACACGCGCAACTTCAGCGACGAACGCTGGGAGGATTTTGCGGACCGGCTGCACTATCTGGTCGGCGATGCCAGCCACCGCGATTTCTTCCCCCATCTGAAGGCGAAAATCGAGGAGTTGCAGAAGAACGGAGCCAGCAAGAACATTCTCTTCTACATCTCGACTTCGGCGTCGTTAGCGCCTCCCATTGTGCAGGGCTTGGGCGAAGCCGGTCTCGCCCACAATAGCGAAGGCTGGACGCGCATCATCCTCGAAAAGCCGTTCGGCCGCGATCTCCAAAGCGCGCAGGAGCTGAACCAAATCGTCTCCCACGTCTTCGACGAAAAATCGGTCTATCGCATCGACCACTATCTCGGCAAGGAAACCGTGCAGAACATCATGATGTTCCGCTTCGGTAACTCCATCTTCGAGCCGGTCTGGAATCGCAATTACGTTGAGTACATCGAAATCACCGCCGCCGAGACGCTGGGCGTCGAAGGCCGTGGCGAGTTCTACGAAGAGACCGGTGCGCTGCGCGATATGGTTGCCAACCACATGCTCCAGTTGCTCATGCTAACGGCCATGGAGCCTCCGGTCGCCTTCGACGCCGACTCTGTGCGTGAGCAGAAGGTGCAGGTGCTGCGCGCTATTCGGCCTATGTCGAAAGAAGAGGTCGAGAAGTTCACTGTTCGCGGGCAGTATGGTCCGGGAGAAATCGACGGCAAGTCCGTGCCCGGCTATCGCCAGGAGCCCGGCGTCAATACGAACTCACGCACCGAAACCTACGCGGCAGTCGAGTTCCGCGTCGACAACTGGCGCTGGGCGGGAGTTCCGTTCTATGTCCGCGCCGGCAAGCGCCTGGCCAAGTCGCTCACGGAAGTTGCCGTGCACTTCAAGCGCACGCCGCAGGCGCTCTTCTCGCGCAATCCCGGCGACACGCACCACAACGTCATCGCAATGCGCATCCAGCCCAACGAAGGCATCGCCCTGAGCTTCGGCGCCAAGCAGCCCGGCCAGGAGATGCGAGCCATTCGCGTGGACATGGACTTCTCCTACCACGACGCCTTCGGAACCGACACGCCCGCCGCTTACGAGACACTACTACTCGACGCGATGCGCGGTGACGCCACGCTCTTCACGCGTCGCGATGAAGTAGAAGCCGAGTGGCGGATTATCACTCCCATCGAGGAAGCCTGGGCCCAGCTCCCGCCGCCCCAGTTTCCCAACTACTCCGCCGGCAGCGAGGGACCGGAATCTGCCAATCAGCTGGTGAAATACGATGGGGGCTCATGGCGTCCGGTGAAGACCTTAGCCGAATAACTTACAATGTATAAATAACTTACAGAGGCTGCCAGCCGCTTCGTGCCCCCCAGGAAATCTCTTCTTTTTTTCTTGAGAAAATAGCACGAATCGGCATATCCTCGTTGCACCACTACGTCTGACTTGCGGTTTCCCAGGTTCGAGAACTCGCAAGTAAATGGGGATCCCAAAGTCAAAAGAAAGCGAGATGCCTATGTTGGATCTGCTGAAGTCTTTGCGCAAGGAAGAATCTGGCCAGGATTTGATCGAATACGCGTTGATCGGATTGCTCGTCGCCCTCGGAGCAATTGCCGGCTTGGGAAAGTTAGTTGGCTCGATCAACAAGGAATTTACCAAGATCGCGTCGTCGCTTAGCTAAACCGCTTCTCAGTCGGTTGGAAGCAGGTTGTGGCCGGCCACCACGCGACCATGGTTTGCTTCCAACACTAACCCCCTTAGGACAGCGCCAACTCGCCGGCTGCAATCTTGCGCACCAGCTCCCGGTCGGCGTCCAGAAAGTCCAGCGTCGGCAGCTCTCTCCGGTTAACCCACCGGATCTCGCGGAAGATGCGGTTCTGCGTCTCGCCCTCATAGCGCTCGACTACGAAGAACTGCAACTCCACGGCGTTTCCATTCTGATAGTGATGTTGCAGCTGCGCAATCTTGGGTCCGATCTCCGCTTGAATCCCCAGCTCTTCCTCCAGCTCGCGCTGCAATGCCTGCGGAGCATCTTCTCCCGCTTCGATCTTGCCGCCCGGAAACTCCCACTTCAGCGGCAGCGCCTGGTACTGCGTCCGCTGACAGCACAGAATCTCGTCACCGCGCACCATCAAGGCTGCCACTACTTGCTTGATCATCAGCTTGCTCCGCTCGCTTACTGCTGAGCTTGGCCGTATGCTGCTTTCTCCAGGTAATGCCCCACCAGCCGCGCACAATGTTCCACCAGCTGCCGGTCGTCGTCCTTGAACGCCGCCGCCGTATGACTATCGATGTCCAGTTCCCCAACGATTTCGCCCTTCACCGTGATCGGGACCACAATTTCAGATTTAGTCTCAATTGAACAGGCCAGATACCGGGGATCGGAGTTAACGTCGTCCACCACGACGGTCCGTCCTGACGACGCGGCTGCTCCGCAGATTCCCTGATGCAGCGGAATTCGCACATGCGGCGTCACCGCGCCAACATAAGGTCCGAGCACCAACATCGGCTCTCCGCCTTCAGCAGACTTCTCGATCATGTAGAACCCAACCCAGTTGAAGTGCGGCAGCCGCTCCTGCAGCCGTCCCACAATAATACTCATCAGCTCGTCGGCATCGCCGGCGCCATCCGCCCGGACACTGAGCTCCTTGGCAAGATCCTGCTGCACGGTTGTCATATTGGCCTACTCATCATAAGCGCGGCCCTGCTTTCTTGGCCCTCGCAGCTGTGGCAAGTGGAGAAAACTTCTCGTGTTGCTCACGGCTCACAGCTCACGGCCACAGCTGATCCCCCGAATCCCCCGCGGCCGCTCGAACCGCTCCGGATGAATCGCCCACGCGATAGCATCCAAGCCGCCCACCAGGCTGCTTGCCGGCGTGTTCAGCAATTCGTCGTTGATACAAAACATGCGCCGGTTACGAACCGCAGGCAGTTCCTGCCACCCGCGTTGCTCCACGATCTTCTCCAGCGGCACTCGATCCCCTGCACCGCACCACGCCGCCAGGATGACATCAGGTTCAGCCGCAGCAATCTCCTCCGCAGTCGTGGTCTTTGCCGGCGCGCCGACAAATTCGCCTCCTGCAGCCTGCACCAGTTCCGCCACCCACGGCTGCGAAGCGATAATCGGCTTGCCCCACTCCTCGCAGAAAACTCTGGCTCGTCTCCCATTCGTCGTGAGCTGTCGCACCTCGTCGATGCGACTTTGCATTTTGGCGACGACGGCCGTGCCCCGCTCAGTCTCGCCCATAATTCCCGCGATGCTCATAATGTCGGTGTAGATATCGGCCAGCGCCCGCGGCGACAGCCCGAGAAAGCGCACACCGGCTTTGAGGATCTCGCCGACCGCTTCGAGCTGATACGGTACCGAAGCCAGCACTAAGTCAGGATGCGCCGCGAGAATCTGTTCCGTCTGCGCCGTCCACGAATCAGCGACGATCACTCGCGAGCCGTCGGCAACCTCAGGACACACGTCGGCACAGTACCTCGTGCAGGCGACGAGCCGCTCCAGCAAATTCAGATCCCGCAAAGTAACGGTCGCGCTCGGCTGCAGCGAGACAACTCGCCGCGGAGTGTGTGCCCTGGTATCCAATCATTTGGATTATACGAATGGTCGACTATAGAGTCTTGCCTCGACAGGATAAGCTGGAGAGGCGCAACACTTGCAATAGGGTGGAGCACTGCCTCAGTAGGCTGCTAAGAAAGTCGATTTTAGAGCGCTTTGAAGGGGCGCAGCTTTAGCTGCGCCGTGCAGGTCTTTTATTTTGTCATCCCGAGGGAGGCCTTCAGGCCGACGAGGGATCTGCTTTTGACTTCAGTAGCCTGTCAAGCGCTTCACCCTGGTACCGACACTCCTCGGACACTTGACCCATGTATTCACCCCAACTCCTCGATCACTTCGAACACCCCCGCAACCCGGGCGAGCTGCCGGATGCGACCGCGCGCGCGCGAATCGAAAATCCCGCCTGCGGAGACATTCTGGAATTGGCGGTTACGATCGCCGCCGGCCGCATCGAAGATATTCGTTTCCTCGCCAAGGGCTGCGTCCCGGCCATGGCCTGCGCCTCAGCCGTCACCGAATTGGCAAAAGGGAAATCTGTGGAACAGGCACGAGCAATTACCAGGTCGGACGTGACCAACGCCATTGGCAGCCTTCCGCCTGCCTCAGGGCACGCCGCGCAACTGGCGATCGACGCCTTGCAGGCCGTGCTGAAATGAAACCGCGGCGCCACATTGACACGGACATATGCACGCCGTACGCTGACCTCATGGAAGTGCATTTCTCGCCTGAAAAGGAAGCTCGCCTGCAGGAGTTTGCCAGCCGCGCCGGCAAGGATCCGGTCCAGATGGTCGAGGAAGCGGTCGATCGTATGCTGGAGTACGATTCCTGCTTTCTTGAAGCGGTGGAGCAGGGAAGAGCTTCGGCGCGCCGAGGCGATCTGCTCGACCACGACGCAGTGGTTGCGCGGGTTGAGCAGTTGTTCCGCTCCTGATGCGCGTTCGCTGGACGACCAATGCACGGGTATCGGGCGATCAGATACGTGTGTTACGCATTCGTCATGCCTCTCAAAACTGGCCATGAACAGGCCGACACAATTCGCAAATTAATCACACCCATTTGCGAATCTGGCGCATCTTAAGCCCCAGCAAGCTTTTGCGCTTGCCATCCAGCCGGAAAGCTGGGTACGATAGAAGCGTCCTCCAACCGCCGCACTTCCCGTGCCGGCGTTCCTCGCGCCGAATTTTCCGAGCGCCAGACGGACGTTACTGAATCGATTTCAAGCGAAAGCATTAAACCGCGGTCACGCCAGCGATTGACCTGAACCCAACTGTGCGGGCAACAACGCGGTCATAAATGTGGGATCCCGCTACCTGCGGGTCAGACACTAGAGAGAAGCATGAATCAAGGATCGAATCCTCCTTCCGGAAATCCCGGAGGGAAGGGACGTAGACGGCGGCGCGGCCGCCGTGGACCCGTCGCGCACGGGGCAGCACCGCAACAGCCCGGACAATCTGGACCGCCTGGACAACAGCAGCACCGTCATGGACCCGGCAAGGGCCGCCCACCTCGCCGCGGGGGACCACGGCCCGGCAGCGGGCGGCAGGACCCGCTCGCCGGCGGCGTCTACACCGCGCCTATGGATCACAGCTATCGCGCTCTGCAGAACAATAACAACAGCAACAACGGCAATCCGCGCAAGGGCGGTCGCGGCCGTATGGGCCAGGGGCCGAGTCGGCCTTTTCTCCCGCAGGATCCGGAGCCTCTGCCGGTGATGTCGGAGTCCGCGCCCACGCGCATCTTTGCCTTTGTCGACGACCTGTTCTTCCTGGCCAAAATCCAGGAGACCGCGCGCAAGCTGAACGTCAAGGTCGAGTTCGTCAAAACCGACAAGGATCTTCAGGAGAAGATGGGTCAGAACGGCGACGACAAGCCGTCACTCATCATCTTCGACCTGAACAACGTCGGCGCCAAGCCGCTGACCCTGATCCCCAAACTCAAGGCGAAGCTGAAGAAGGCCACCAACATCATCGGCTTCGTCTCGCACGTGCAGGGCGACCTGAAGATGAAGGCGCAGGAAGCCGGCTGCGACATGGTAGTGCCGCGCTCCGCCTTCTCGCAGAACCTGGCACAAATCCTACGCCGCCACGGCGCGCCCGACGAGGTAGAGGACCAGGGCCGCCAGCCGCAAATGCCGCCAACCTCGGCGCAGTAGTCGGTCCTGTGGGAGTCCGCGGGGGGGTGCGGTCACCGGGCTTTGACCTTCATGTCTGGATTGCTCGCGAGAACGCCTATCTTCGCCAACTACGCTAAACGTAGCAGTGTGAGCGAATCAGAGTAAGCGCTGTGACGCTATACCTTCTAAACCTCTTGAAGGCCGTTGCATTGCTGGTGCCGATCCTGGCAGCGGTAGGGGTTTGGTACATGTTTCGCGCTCGGGCGATGCGAACTCTTGCTGCCAACTGGGGTTTCCAATACATCGGTCCACCCGCCCCTAAATGGTGGAATCCCTCTCACCCCAAGCTAAGTCCCCCCCTCCCACATGAGCTTTCAGTCCATTTCCGATCGATTCGACAGGTCTGGAATGTAATCGAGGGACAGCAAAGCGGAGTATCGCTCCTCATTTTCGACGGCGTTATTGGGGATTACCGGGGCGGGCACCCCTGTACCTTCATCGCTTACCACGGCGAACCAAGTCCGTTCGGAATGGTTAGCTCGGCAGATCGTCTAATTCAGCCACATGGATGGACGATCCTTCAAGGGGTTTGGTTTCTGTGGTTTTCGTGGGCGATGAGCGTGAAGCGCGTCGATAACTATCTGAACAAGCTGCGGATCATGCCTTCTGGTTAGTGTCGTGAAATCGGCGTGTCGCCAACGATGGCCGTAGCACACCACTCCCGTCCCGCCCTGCGGGACGACTCAGCTTAGCCCAGGACGAAGTCCTGGGTAGGCCTCCC
Source organism: uncultured Acidobacteriaceae bacterium (assembly GCA_963805985.1). GTDB lineage: Bacteria > Acidobacteriota > Terriglobia > Terriglobales > Acidobacteriaceae > Bog-257. The sequence goes on from CAWDWG010000003.1 coordinate 196,407, forward strand.
ATTAAGAGGGTTTTGGTCCCGGCAGGGACCCATCCCGAACGCGCTCATCGCAATGATCGGCATCATTCCGTCCCGCCTTTTTTCCCCGGCAATCCTGCCGGATTCTCATGCGTCCGTTCGCGGAACCGCGCCTTCATCCCGGTCGCCAGCGATATCGCATTCTCGCCAAATCTCTCCCGCAATCGATCCGCGGCCGACAGTGCCTGATTCCACTTCTCGTGCGACCGCTGCCCATCCAGGCTGATCTGCTCGCTCTCCTCTTCGAAATTTGACACGTGAACTCCCAGCAGCCGAATCGCGTCGCCCTTCCAATTCGCCCGAAACAGCTGCCGAATAGCGGCAAACACCTCCGAATCCACCGCTGTGGGACGCGAAAGCGAATGCGCCCGCGTGATCGTATGAAATCCCGAATCGCGCAGCTTTAGTTGCAACGTCCGCGCGTGCAGCTTCTGTTCGCGGAGCCGGCGGCAGACCATCTCCGACAGCCGCGCCAGCGTCGACTCCAACTGCTGCGCGTTGTTCGTATCGTTGGAAAACGTGTGCTCGTGACTAATAGACTTCGGCCCTTCGTCGACGCCGATCTCCGAATCAAACCAACCTCCGGCATCAAGCCCGCGTGATTTCCCCGCCAGCGCAATCCCGAGCGCACCAAAATTCCTCTCCAGCCAGCGCTCGTCGCGCGAGGCCAGATCCCCGACTTTAACGATGCCTTGCTCCTGCAGCCGCTTCTCCATCACCTTCCCAACGCCCGGAATCTTGCGCACATCCAGCGGCGCGAGAAAATCAACCTCACCGCCGGGCACGATCCACAGCACGCCGTTGGGCTTCGCCTGATCGGAGCAAACTTTGGCTATCAGTCGCGAGGTCCCGATTCCGATCGAACAGTTCAGCTGGGTCTCGGCCTTCATCATGTTGTGCAGCGCATGGGCAGCACGCAGGGGCGGCCCATGCAGACGCTCGGTCCCGGTCATGTCGACATACGCTTCGTCGATCGAAACCATCTCCAGCTTCGGCGAGAAGCGATTCAGCACCTGGTAGACCTTTGCGGAGTAATCGCGATAGCGCTCAGGATGTCCATCGACAAAGATCGCCTGCGGGCACAGCTTGGCTGCCGTGCGCAGTGGCATCGCCGAATGAACTCCAAACTTCCGCGCCGCATACGACGCCGCCGACACCACTCCGCGCTCGTTCCGCTGTCCGCCGACGACCACAGGCTTGCCCTTCAACGAGGGATCGAAAAGCTCTTCCACCGACACGAAAAACGCGTCCATATCGACGTGAAAGATGATGCGCTGCCGGGCGGTCATACTCAGCGCGATTGTAGAGCAAGTTGCCAAGCCTGATCTCTGCTTGTCTTTTGCCGGAATCTGGTGCAGAATTCCGCAACACTCCCAGGGGGACAGATTGCACCGGTCGAACGTTGACACGCGTTGGGTATTCCCGGTCTGGCTAGGCCTGCTTGCAGTCTCGGTCCTGATCAACTACATCGATCGCGGAAATCTCGCGGTCGCCGCCCCGCTCCTCAAAGACGAACTTCGCATTTCCACCACCCAGGTCGGCGTTCTGATCACCGCCTTTTTCTGGACCTATACCGCGGTGATGGTCATCAGCGGCTGGATCGTCGACCGTTTCGATGTCAATTGGGTATTGGCGGCTGGATTCGTGGTGTGGTCGCTGGCCACTGCTGCCACCGGGCTGGCGCACACCTTCTTCCTGCTGATTATCTTCCGCATGCTGTTGGGCGCAGGCGAGTCGGTCGCCTTCCCATCCTTCGGCAAGATCATCGCGCAGAATGTGCCGCAGCAGCATCGTGGTGCCGCCAACGCTGCCATCGTCGCCGGCATGAGCCTCGGTCCAGCGGTCGGCACCTACGCCTGCGGCATGTCGATGGCGCACTTCGGTTGGCGTCCGGTCTTTGTCGTCATTGGCCTTGTCAGCCTGCTGTGGATTGTTCCCTGGATGCGCTACAAGCCGGCAAATGTCATCGCGGAAGATCGCGGGATAACTCCAGTGCCGACGCTCGACATTCTCCGCCAGCGAAACTTCTGGGCCGCCGCTCTGGGCCAGTTCTGCAGCAACTATCCCTTCTACTTCATGATCGTCTGGTTGCCGCTCTATCTGGTCCACGAGCGCCACCAGTCCATGCAGCAGATGTCCGTCGAGGCCGCCTGCTACTATCTGGCGTTCGCCATAATGGCGCCGATCACAGGTTGGATTGCCGATGCGTGCATCAGTTCCGGTTGGGACGTAAGCCAGGTGCGCAAGACCGGCATGGCCGTGGGGCACAGCCTGATCGCTGCCGGGGTTTTGATGTGCAGTGCGGCGAACGACCGTCTTTCCTTTGCCGGCCTGATCGTCATGGGCCTTGGCTCTGGTTTTGTCGGACCCAATGTCTACGTCTTTGCGCAGACCCTCGCCGGACCGCGGGTCGCGGGCAAATGGACGGCGTTCCAGAACTCGTTCGCCAATCTCGCCGGTGTGGTGGTTGGCCCGCTCACCGGCTGGATCGTCGATCGCAGCGGGCACTTCGCGTCCGCTTTTCTCATCTGCGCCGGTTTCGCGGCCCTGGGTGGAGTGTTCTGGGTGCTGTTGATGGGACGCCTGGAGCAGATTCAATGGCAAGCAGAACCTGAAGTCCTGCAGGCCGCCGGACAGGCGGCATAACCGCATCTCGCGGCACCTCATACGCGCGGGCGGGTACTTGTCGGCTGGAGTCCACAACTTGACAGCCTGCTGAAAAAAGCTCGGTCGACGCTGGGTTCTTGGGTAGTGCTGGCCTTCAGGCCAGCGTATAAGCTCCTTTGATGATCTGTCATCCCGAGCAAGGACATCAGTCCGACCGAGGGATCTGCGGTTCGCCGCGGAGCGGCGGCACGGGCCGCGACCCACTCTCTTCAGGCCAGCGTATGAGCGACTTGTTCGCTTTGTGACTCGGCTTCCCAGGCTGCTGAAAAAGTCGTCCCGGGACCGGTTCGTAACAGGGCACGACTTTAGTCGTGCCGATAAGCCGTTTTATTCTCATCCTGAGCCGGCTTCAGCCGGCGACACAAAATGCGCGCATTGGAGTTTTTCAGCAGCCTGTTCAGCCGGCGGCACCCAGGGTCGTCTTAAGAGTCTTTCAAGAGCAGGTTGAGTAGAAGTGATGACAACTACGGGAGGGTTCCGCCGGCAGCGCTGCCCAGAGGATTCATCTCGGTGGGCTCGTTGGCCTCCGACCACGCACTCTTGACGTCGTTCCGGCTGGAGTACTTCTCATACACCACAACGTGCAGCACCGGCTGCCGCTCCTCGATGGGGTCGACCATCCCCTGCGCCTGCAGCGGGAGCAGGTAGTTGCGAATCCACTCGTACTGCTCGAAGGTCAGCCCGCGACGAGACATGTCGAAAGTCACGCCCGTCAAGTGTGTCGAGGCGGTGTCGCCAAACTCCGGCGCGGCGAAGCGGTTCCACTGGCGGAGGCGATGTTGCTGCTCAACGGTGCGAACCATCGAGGTGATCAGTATCGAGGAATGAAACTCGTTGTAATAGGCCTCGGAAAAGTCTTGCAGGAATTCGCGCGTCCAGGGGCGGCAATAGTGCCGATTCTCGGGTAGATCGGGGGCAAACTTCAGACCGTCGGTTTCCTGCACGGGTACCAGCTCTTGGGCAAGCTCGTAGCGTGTCAGCTCGTAATCGTCGGCTATACGCGGCAGTTGAAGTCGATCCAGCTCTTCATTCTCGCGTACCAGCATGTCGTGCGAGCCCGGGAACATCGGAGTCCAGCGGCCTAAGGTTACCTGGTAGTGACCGCGATGGGTGGGAAAGGCAGTTCTCAGGACAGCGGCATGGCCGTGATGGACCCGGGCATGCGCCACAACCCTGCTGGCTGCCGACACAGGAAGGCTAACAGCCAACGCGACAGCGCACAGCAACAGCGTAAATCCCAGCTTGCGCTGTGGAACATTCGACACGAATTGCGAACCTAATTGTCCCGACGACCAGATGCTTAAAAATGGCAGCAAATGTAAATCTCCGTAGTGGAGCGCTACAAAGAATGAATGATGTATTACAACACAGAAGCGCTGAACGGCCAAGCCTTTCGGGCGACCCGGGATAACCCAAAAGGGTCATCCCGGTGCAAAAACGGGAATTAATTTTGCCCCGCTCCTATCGCCCTGGCCTCAGCTCTCGCCTCGGAACATCATCTCCGTGATCGTGAAGTCATCGGTCAGCGGCGTGTCCAGGCGGAACTCCGTCACCGATTGTTCAATGGCCACCAGTCCCTGCTGGCAGCACAGTTCCAGTCTCTCTGTGCCGAAGAACTCGCCTTCGGCGTTTTCCGCCTCGGTCACTCCGTCGGTAACCAGCAGCAGCCGGTCTCCCGGTTTCATCTGCAGGGTCGATGACTGGTACTCCGCTCCCGGAACCAGGCCAACCGGCAGGTTGCCTTCCTCCAGCTTGATGACTGTGTCGTCCGAAACCAGCAGTGGCGGCACGTGACCACAGTTGATCAGCTCCAGCCGGCCGTCATTATGGAGGCGCGCGACCACCAGTGTGGCGTACTTCTGTCCCGCGACCTTCTCGCACAGGAAGCTGTTAACCGCGACCATCATCTCGCCCAGCGGCGAGTCGCGCGACAGTTGCGAGTACAGCATTCCTTGCAGAATGGAGGCGACCACCGCGGCCGACACGCCCTTGCCCGAAACATCGGCCACGATAAGCGACAGGCATTTCTCGGTGAGGACCAGATCGAAGAAATCGCCGCCGATGTCTTTACAGGCGTAACTGACGGCGTTGACCTTCGCAAAAGGTACGTCGGGGACGGTGACCGTCATCAGTCGCTGCTGGATCTCGGCTGCGATGGCCAGCTCCTGACGGTAGCGCTTGGCGGAATCCTCGGCCTGCACCAGCGAGGCGTTTTCCACCAGCGTGGCAGCGCCATTGGCGATCGTGCGCAAAATGTCATGGCTCACCGACGACAGCTTGCCTGAGAGGAAGTGCGCGTCCAGGTAAAGCACACCCTGCACGTTGTTCTGGTTGCCGGATTTGGTGTCGTCCTTTGCCTTCTCTTGAATGACCGTCTTACGCAGCGGAATGCAGATGACGCTGTGAAGATTGTGCGCGACCACACTCTCGCGTCCGGCCAGCTTGCCGGTATCGTCCGTGTCGGTGACCAGGAACTCCGAAGCGCTGTTGGCGGCATCGCGCAACACCGAGCGCGAGATGGTGCTGTCGTCGCTGATGCTTTCGCCGCTCTTGTTCCGCCCGGCCGCCAGCCGCAGCTCGCCCTCCGCGTCGCGGAGGAAAACAAACCCGCGTTCCGCAAGCGTCAGCCGCAAGGCGGCTTCCAGCAAGGTCTGCAGAACATCGTCCAGTACGCCGGAGGTGTTCAGCTTGCGCGCTGCCTCCAGGAAAACATTCAGCATCTCCAGGTCGGAGCCCGCGCCGGCGGCCGGCTTCCAGGTGGAGAACTGGCTCAGGAACTGCTGCGCCGCGCTCGAGGGCGAGCGGTCAGGGCTGAACAGAACATACGCCGCCCCCTGCACGCCAAACTCGATGTGATCGTTCCGCCCCAGCTTGCGCCGGTTCACCCGCTCGCCGTTGACGAACGTTCCGTGCCGGCTGCCCTGGTCGACAAGGTAGGTCCCGTCCGCCTCGCGCAGGAAATGCGCATGTTCTCGCGAGACGCGAGGGTCTGCCATCACCAGATCGCGATCGGTCCGCCGTCCAATGGTGAAGGGGTAGTGATCGAGAACAATGGTGCGCCGGTCCGTCCCTTCCACCACCACCAGCACCGGAGGATCGCTGGTAGATGTGGATTCGGGTTTGCGCATCCAAATGCCCGTGGCGCCCATTAGGCCTGTCTCCTCAATGTCGCTTGCGCGGAGAACTCATTCCGTGCCGCTAATGTTAAAACTATAGTCGAAGTGGGCGAGAGCATCCACTGTTGTTCCGCCGGCACACAGGGTCGGCTTCATAGACCGCTGCAAAACTCGACCGAAGGTGATTTCCCGTAGCGCCGGCCTCCCGGCCGGCTGGCTGGCGGCGTCCCGCCGCCAGCGAATTCTTATGCCAGACCACGTTCACCGGCCGCAGCAAAACCTCTTAGTGTCCTGAGGTCGGACAGAGCTGGCCTTCAGTGTCTGCGTGAGAACCAGCTTTCTTCCAAGGCCCGTGACTTAGGAGGCTCGGAGAACCAGAGGAGGCTCGAAGAACCAGAGCGCCGCAGGCGCGTGCATGATAGCCCAGGACGCAGCGCAGCGGAGTCCTGGGTAGAGTGGGAAGGAACCAGAGTCCCCCGGGGACGACACGGTCTTCTAGAGCCTGTTCACCCGACGACTCCTACTTTCCATCCGCGAATCCTGCCTTTTCGTCGTACACTGTTTGCCATTGTCGGTCCTTCAAGGAGAAATTAGTGAAAGCTCAAACCCGCGCCCTCTTCGCAGTTCTCGCGACTGTTCTGCTGTGCTCCTCCTGGATGGTGGCGCAAGTGCCCCAACTCACCCCCTTCTCTGGTGAGTTGCAGGTCACCTCGACTCGCATGAAGGGCTCGTCGCAGGAGATGAGCGGCAAGATCTACATCGATCGCAGCCACATGCGCATGGACATGAACGCCGGACCGCAAGGCGGAGTCATCATGATTACCAATCTCACCACCAAGACCACGGATACCCTGATGCCCGCGCAGCACATGTATATGGAATTCAGCAACGGCCAGATGCCGGGCCGGCATGCTGGCGTGCCCAACATCAAGTCCTATCCCGATCCCAACGACCCCTGCGCCAATCAGGAGGGAGTTACCTGCAAGAATCTCGGCGTCGAGCAGGTCAACGGCCGCAGTTGCGTGCATTGGCAGATCACCGACAAGAACGGCAAGACCGGCAATGTCTGGATCGACCAGAAGCTCCACTTTCCCATCAAGGTTGCCGACAATGACTCGATGTGGGAGGTGACTAATATCCAGGAAGGTCAGCCGGCCGCCAGCATGTTCGAGATCCCCTCGGGCTATCAAAAGATGGACATGGGCATGATGCAAGGCATGCGTCCGCCGCAGCAGTAGGGGAGTTGCTTGAGACTGCGCTATTTCGATTCCTTGCGGCGGTACATCCGCCACCAACTGGTTTCAGCCGCAAGGTAATATCGCTGTTTCAGACCCGGCTCGTAGGCTTGGTAAAGGCCTATCCAGAAGCCGTCGTCAAGCGCAGGGTGCTTCGGGACCATCACGATGTCGGCATCGCCGAAGAACTGGTCGTCGGAGGGCCGGTGCAAGTCGTCGATATCGTGGTTATAAGTGGGAGAGGCAATACCTCCATGCGGCGGCCGCCGCTCCAGCGCGTATGGAAATGGATTGGCCATGTCAATCGACAGCACTGTCTCGTCGGGACGACTCTGCCGCTCGAGCAGCGCAACGCCATCGTTCACGTAAGTGGTGAACACGCGGCCGTTACTTCGCGGCGGCTCGTCGTCGTACAGAAGCAGCGGCCTCAGATTTTCCGTTGTGAACTGCAGCACGTCCTCTGGATGCACCGGTCTAGCCTTCCTCAGGGCCCCATATGCCAACCCTGCCAGATCAGACGTCAGCTGCGGCAGAAACAGCAATAGTGCAAGGAATAGCGCTCCAGAGTGGAGGGTAGGATAGAAATCCGAGGTCTTGACCACCTGCAGCGACTGATCTCGGGTGAGTGCGCCCATGACCACGACTGCGAATACGGCACACAGAGGAAAAGCGTCGAATTGCTGGTTGCTCGACATCAAACCAATATCCGCCGCGAAAATCAGTGCCCCGACAAGAAGTAGCCTCGGACCACGCCAAAGCAGATTTCGATGGTTAGGCGTGAGCATCGCGGCTATGGCTAAGAGCGCGACCCCGAGCAGGATTGATCCATGCCCGAGCGTGTTCTGTACAACGACGACTTCGGGAGTGATGCCTGCCGCACGAGCACCAGCGGCCATCCGCAAATCCCTCACCATTGCTGCCAGATCGAAGCGCAGGTAGGCAAGCAGGCATAGCGAAACCAGGGAGAAGCCGGCCAGAATGCCCAGTATGCGCCGAAACCCAATACGATTCGCCAGCAACGAGATCACAGCGACCAGCCCGACGCCCACGAAGAAATAACTGGCCTTGAGAAACAGAGCCAGGCCAAGCGCCACGCCGGTTGAGGCGCCACCGATCCATTCTTGCGGCCCATCCTTCGTGCCCGGGCGCACTCCCGCAACGCATTCCAGCAGTATCAGGCCCAGCAGAGCATAACCGTAGCGGTTGTAGACCATCGCATGGCTGGACCTGTAAAAGGCTTCGCCCAACGGATAAGGAGCAGCGACCAGTGCGGCGAGGAGAAAACTAAGAAGGATCTGCGGGAGAGCGGCGAGGCGATTCCGGCCCAGAAAAAAGGACCAGCAGCCTACAATCAGCGCCGCGATGGCATTGCTGTAGCCCACTCCGTTCACGGAGTGCCTGGAAATGCTCATGCCCAAGGCAGCGAGCAGAAACCAGACCGGGCCCCATGCGCTGGTGAAATCCACATGCGGGCGCTGGCCATTGATGAGTCGCCAACTCATCTCCAGAGTTAGGAATACATCGTGGCCATACATCCTGGTGGGAACTGCGCCGATGAATGCCGTAACCCCGCAAATCAGAACCAGTCCAGTTAGGAACACGAGCAGCAGCTGTCGCTCCGATAGAAATCCTGCCTCCGGCAACGCTGCGAGAAAGCGCTCAGGCCAGGTCTGTATCCGTGGCCGAGTGGTTGGCAGCTGGACTGCGACGGGGGTGCTCATGGCTAGGGTGGCCTACGTTTGCGAGGAACTATACGCCCCGTTGACGGAGCGGGCAAGAAGTTCCCGCGAGAAATCTCGCCGGCGTCACCGAGAACAGCTATGCGCGTTGAACCGAGTGCACTCGTGGCCTCGGTCGAATCTTCGCAAGCCAGTTCCCGGAAGCTTTATTGCCTAAAGGGAAGCTACGAATTGTACGACAGTCGAGGGCGCTACAATGCCAAGATGTGGCGAGCAGTCGGATGCACGATTCAGCGCGACTGTGTTCACGAATCGGTGATCTTATGGCAACCGTTGCTCAGTCGAAGTTAACGGGCTCATCCAGTATCCGCACCGCACTGGCGGATTCACGCGCACGCTTCCTGCTGCTGAGTTTTGTTCTGATCATAGCGACCCTCGCCGTCTATTGGCCGGTCCACACCCATCCGTTCATGCCCGCGGACGACAACTTCTACGTCGTCGACAATCCTCACACTCACGAAGGCTTGAGTTGGTCCACGGTGAAATGGGCCTTCACCGCGATGAACATGGTGAACTGGATTCCGCTCACATGGCTGGCCCATGCCGCCGACTATCAGATGTTTGGCGCCGATCCCGCCGGGCATCACCTCGTCAATCTGTTCCTGCATGCGCTCGCAGCGTGGCTCCTGTTCTGGACGCTGAAGCGCGCCACGGGTTTTCTGGGCCGCAGTTTCATGGTGGCAGCGGTGTTCGCTCTACATCCCATCAATGTGGAGCCGGTGGCCTGGGTCGCCGAACTCAAGACCATGCTCAGCATGATCTTCCTTCTGCTGACGCTGGACTGCTATCGCCGTTACGCCGCCGGGCCGGGCATCGGCCGTTACTGCCTGGTGGCGCTGCTCTACGCGCTCGGTCTGATGGCCAAGTCGCAGATCATCATGCTGCCCTTCGTTCTTCTCTTGTGGGATTACTGGCCCCTGCGGCGGATGTTTCCCGCCGGCGCGGCGACGGTTGAGGGAACCAACGAATTGCCGCCAATGCCGGCCAGAAGTCTTGTTTGGTTGGTTGCCGAAAAGATTCCGTTGATCGTATTGGCGCTTCTCGACGCAGCCGTCACCCTCAAAGTTCAAGGATCGTCCCATCCGACATTCTGGCCGTACTCCCACGCGGTTCGTTTAGAGAACGCCATCGTCGCCTACGCGCGATATCTCGGAAAGGCTCTTTGGCCGCAGTGGTTGAGTATTAACTATCCGCATCCGGGTAACACTCTGCCGGCATGGCAGATCGCGGGAGCTACCGCGTTGTTGCTGGCAATTACGGTGCTGGTGCTGTGGACGAAAAGCCGGAGATATCTGCTCGTAGGCTGGTTCTGGTTCGCCATCAGCCTGTTTCCCATGAGCGGTATTGTCCATTTCGGCGACCAGGCCATGGCCGACCGTTACGCCTATCAGCCACTCTGCGGGATATTCCTCATCCTGTGCTGGGCCGTAGCGGAGTTTGCCGAGCGGAGACACGTCCCCGCTGCGGTTGTGCGCGGCGGCAGCATCGCGATCCTTGTTGTCCTCACCGCATGGACCTGGCGACAGATGAACTTTTGGCAAGACGACTTGACCTTGTGGACGCACGCGCTCCAGGTCTCGCCGGATAACCCGGCTACCGAAGACCGCCTCGCCGGAGATTTTATGGAGCAGAAGAACACGCCGGAAGCGATGCAGCACTTCGCCCGCGCCGCCAGCCTTGATCCTACAGATCCGTACGCCAATCTTGAACTCGCCTTTTACGCGCATCGCAGCGGCGACCTGCAACGGGCGCTCTATTACTACCAGCAGGCGCTTCGCTCCCCGCGCATTTTTCCCGCCGACAAGCGTCAGGCGCTCGGCAACATGGGACACGTCTACGGCAACCTGGGGGACACCGAGCGCGCCCGCCAGTGCTTCGAGGCAGCAGCAAGCACCCCGGCAAACTAAATCCGCGCAGCCGTGAATTCCAACTGCTGGAAAACTCGAGATGCTGTTCCCGTAGCGCCGGCCTCTGGCCGGCTGTCCTGGCGGCGTCCCCGCCGCCAGCGAATCCCTGCAACAGCGCACCACTTCAGCCGTGCCGAACGCGTACTCTTTGTTAATTCTTGTCATCCTGAGCGGAGCGTCCGCAGTCTCTGCTTTTCCGCCGCTTCTGTTGCGGCGGGCGGACGCGTAGTCGAAGGACCTGCTTTTCGCGAGAAGTGCGAACAGCTCCGGCTTCGGGGACATGTCAGGGCGCGACTTCACAGGCCGCTGAAAAACTCGCCTCGCGAGCGTCTTGTAACAGGGCACGACTTCAGTCGTGCCGATAAGGCGTTTATCTCTCGCTAGAGCCGGCTTTAGCCGGCGACACAAAACGATGCCCGTGCCAGCCCTCTAACTCGGCACATCCAGCACACGCCCCCACACGCAACCTTTCGCCGCTTTGGGGTTTCTATTCTCGTAGCCACTGTGAAAGAGAACGCCATGAGTGACTGAACTTTTCTGCCGCCGCAGAATCTTTGCTGGCGGCATGGGCGATGACCTGCGCCGCATTATTCTTAGGATTCCAAGCGCCACATTTTTCTGAGGCCGCCAGCGCATCTGGCGACCCGCTTTCCGCGGGCGAAGGATGAACGAAGGAGACGGGTGAGACTGTGAAAACGCAAGGCAAGCTCTTCGCGGCATTCTTGATTCTCGTGACGTTCCTGGCAGTCCGCTCGTTTGCCGATGAAAACGATCCGCCGAACCGCGTCGTCCGCCTGAGTTACATGGACGGAGCGGTTTCCTTCGAGCCGGCCGGGGAGAACGACTGGAGCCAGGCGACGCTGAACTATCCGCTGACCACCGGCGATCGTCTCTGGACCGACGTGAACGCGCGTGCCGAACTCGAGACCGGCAACGTCGCCATTCGCATGTCGCAGCAGACCGACCTGACGGAAACCAGTGTCACCGACCAGCTCATGCAATTTGGACTCGCCGAGGGAACGCTGCGAGTTCGCGTCTTTGATCTGCAACCCGATCACACCATCGAAATCGATACCCCTAACGCCGCGATCACCATCGTTCAGCCTGGCGACTATCGCATCGAGACCTACCCCGATCAGAACATGAGCGTGGTCACGGTAAATACCGGCGAGGTACAGGTCACCGGAAACAACATCAACCAGCTGGTGGACAGCAACACGGCGGTCCAGTTGAACGGCACGAATCCTGTGCAGTTGCAGTGGATCGCCGTCGCTGGCCCCGACGCCTTCGATCAATGGTCCAGCCAGCGCGATCAGAAATACCAGAACGCGCAAGCCAGGCAGTATGTCAGTCCGGAGGTCCCGGGCTATTACGACCTCGACGGCTACGGCAGCTGGTCCAACGATTCGCAATACGGCCCCGTCTGGTATCCCGCGACCGTTCAGGTGGGATGGGCGCCCTATCGCTTTGGACGCTGGGTGTGGGTTGAACCCTGGGGCTGGACTTGGGTTGACGACGCTCCTTGGGGATTCGCGCCCTTCCACTATGGCCGCTGGGCGCTCTTCGGTCCGCGCTGGGGCTGGATCCCCGGACCGATCGCGGTTGCGCCGATCTATGGTCCGGCGTTCGTTGCGTTCGTTGGCGGTCCCGGATTCTCGGTCAGCTTTGGTGCGGGAGGCGTCGCCGCGTGGTTCCCGCTAGGACCGGGCGAGCCGTTCTATCCCTGGTATCACCACAGCGCGGTTTACCTGCGGCAGATCAACGTCACCAACGTTCGCAACTTCAACGTCACCAACATCACCAACGTCAACAATTTTCACTACCGCTACCAGACCGTGGGAACTACGGCAGTCTCCGAAAACACCTTCCGCAATGCGGAGCCGGTGATGCGCAACCAGGTGAAGGTGAATCCGCAGCAACTCGAACGGGCGCAGGTGATCCCGCATCCGCAGATCAATCCGACGCCCAAGGCTATTGCGGCCGGTGGCAATGCAGTCCGCCCGCCGGTGTCGGCGCAGCGGCCGGTGATCGTGCAGCACCCACCGGTTCGTACGACGGCAGCAGCCGCACCGCCGAGAGGCGCCGAGCCGCCGCGTCAAAGCCCACAGGAAGCACGAAATGCGCCACCCGCTACCGCCAGAGCCGTGCCTCAGCCGCCACGCGAAAATCCACCGCCGGTGGCGACGAATCGCCCTGAGCCGGAAAATCAGGTTCGGCCATCGCAGAATCGTCCGCCAAGCGCGCCCCCAGCAGCGCCGTCTCCTCTCGTGGCCAGAACACCGCCCCCGCAGCCGAAGCTGAGCTACCAACAAAAGGCGCCGGCGATGGCCGAGCATCCCGGTCGTCCGCTCGAGCCACAACAGAGGTCGAACATCTACGCAGGAAAACCGGCTGGGCCGATGCGTGACCAGGAGTTTCCGCCGCATGCCGGCCCGGTTCGATCTCAGCCTGCTCCGGCTTCCCACGGATCATCGTCGAAGCATTAGGAACTGTTTCGCTCAAGGGGAGGAATGAGTATTTGCTGTCGCCGTAGAGCGCAGCAACACATGAAAATGCTCGTTTCACTACTACCAAGACGCGGCTCGACTTCAACGCTGCGTTTCAATGGATAGTGAAAATCCGTGGAGCAGGTGCGAACCATTCAATCCACAGGCAATCCCGGATATAATGGTCGCACGCTCCCACTTGAATGCAGCTCACAATAAGTCGTGAGCTCCTCATGTCTCCAAACGTGGTAGAGAGCGAAGTTGCCATCGAATTTACCAACCCGGCCGGAGAAGAAGCGCAGCAGTACTCCCGCGATCGTTGTACTTTCCGTCTGCATTTTCTTCCTGTTCACCGTCATCCTCGCCCAGGCCACATTCAAGCTGACCTTCCTGCAACCTGACACCAGCGAAGAGACCATCATCTTCGCCTCGGTCTCGGCGCTGATTTTCCTGCTCTTCGTCGCGCTCACCTTCGTGCTGATTCGCACGTTGCTGCGCCTCTACGCCGAGCGCAAGACCGGCGTCCTGGGCTCCAGGTTTCGCAGTCAGATGGTTTTGGGCGCCTTGCTCTTATCGCTCGGTCCGGTGATCTTCCTGTTCTTGTTCTCGTATGGATTGATCAATCGTTCCATTGAGAAGTGGTTCTCCCGGCCGGCGGAAGACGTGGAGTATCGCACCAACGTTATTGCCTCGTTGTTGACCCAGTACGCGCAGACCAATGCCCAGGATGAGGCGCTGCGCATCGCGGCGACGCCCGATGCACAGAAATCATTCCACACCGGCAATTTCACTTCGATCCTGGACGAATTTCGCCGCAGTGAAGTGACCCTCCAGGGTGGATTCGCTTTTGCCCTGATCGATGGCGAAGCCGAGGCGAGCTTCCACGCACCTGAGGCGTGGCCGTTGATTCACGGTCTAGTACCGCCCGCCGCCGCCAAACCAGGTGAGTCCCGTCCGATCGACGTTCTGGGCAAGAGTTATGTTCTCGGCCGCTCCAACGTAGGCGACCACGGACAGATTCTGGTCGCCATGCCTCTGCCGCAAAACTACATGAGCACGCTCAGCGACATCGAGCGCAGCCAGGATCAGTATCGCGAGTTGCGTCTGCAGCGGCGAAGACTGCGGCGCACCTACCTGGGACTTCTATTGCTGCTGACAGTTGGGGTTCTGTTCGCCTCAACCTGGCTGGCGTTATTCCTGTCGAAGATGGTGACACGGCCTCTGGTGGCGCTGGCGGAAGCCACGCACGAGATCTCCCGCGGTCGTCTCGACTACCGCGTCGATGTCAAAGCCGGCTCGGAGATCGGCAAGCTGGTGGAATCGTTCAACCGCATGGCCGCGGATCTCGAGGCCAGCCGCGCCAGTGCGGAAGGCTCGGGCCGCGAACTGGCGGAGACGAATGCCCAGCTCGCGCAACGCACGCGCCACATCGAAACCATTCTGGAGAGCGTTCCCTCCGGAGTTCTCTCGCTCGATGCCTCGCGGCGAATCGTCCATTCCAATGCCGCGCTGCGCCGCCTATTGCGGCTCGATGGCGATCCTGCTACGGCGGAGACGCTGCGCGATCTCTTCCCCGAGGATGCAGTCATAGATCTCGAGCACATGCTGCGTAAGGCCGATCGCATGGGCAGCACCACGAGTCAGCTGGAGACCGCAACTGCGCGCGTCAACCTGAACGCGGCCGTGACGGTCGCGTCGCTTGATCCCCCATTGCAGACGTTGCGCGACGGCAGGCAGCGTGCAGGCTACGTGGTCGTGCTGGAAGACCTCACCGATATTCTGCGCGCCCAGCGACAGGTTGCCTGGCGCGAGGTCGCTCGCCGCATCGCTCACGAGATCAAGAACCCGCTTACTCCGCTGTCGCTTGCGGCCGAGCGCATAAAGCGTCACCTTGATCGCGCCATGCCTCCCGACACCTCTTCGATGAACATCATCCGTCAGTGTGCCGTCACCATTGCCAGCTCGGTTGAGACGGTGCGGACGCTGGTGGACGAGTTCTCAACGCTGGCACGCTTCCCGGCGGCAAAGCCTCAGCCGTCTGACATCAATGCCATCGTGAACCAGGCCTTGCTGATGTTCGATGGACGCCTCGAAGGCATCCGAGTGCAGCGCGTGTTGTCTGCTGATTTGCCCCAGGTCCAGGCCGATCCCGAGGCGATGAAGCGGGCTGTCGCCAATCTGGTCGACAATGCTGCCGAAGCATTACAGGATTCGATGCTCAAAGAGATCATCATCACCACAGCTCTGATGGAAGAGCGAGACTCGGTTGAAATCGTGATCGCCGACACTGGACACGGTGTG
This sequence comes from uncultured Acidobacteriaceae bacterium, assembly GCA_963805985.1. GTDB lineage: Bacteria > Acidobacteriota > Terriglobia > Terriglobales > Acidobacteriaceae > Bog-257. The sequence continues at coordinate 211,876 of CAWDWG010000003.1, forward strand.
ACCTCAGAGACCAAAGAGAGGCTCTTCCTTCCCTACTTCTCCACCAAACGCCGCGGAACCGGCCTGGGCCTTGCGATTGTCAGCCGGATCATCGAAGATCATCATGGTTCCATTCGCGTGGAAGAGAACTCGCCGGTTGGAACCCGCTTTATCGTAGAGTTACCTGTGGCCCAGGAAGTGGCTGTCGTAGCCGCCGCCGTATAACCATTAGGCGTTGCGAGCGGGCGACCGCTCCGTCCTCTCCCGCACCGAAAAAGCCTTCAACATGCACACCATTCTGATCGTCGATGACGAGTCGCAGATCCGCAGCACGCTGGAAGGTGTGCTGGCCGATGAAGGCTATAAGACCCTGCTCGCCGGCAGCGGTGAGGAGTGTCTGGAACTCTTGCGCCATAAGTCTCCCGACGTGGTCCTGCTCGATATCTGGTTGCCTGGCATCGATGGCCTCGACACCCTGGAGAAGCTGATTGAGCGCGAAGATCATCCCGAAGTCATCATGATCTCCGGCCATGGCAACATCGAGACCGCGGTTCGCGCCACAAAACTCGGGGCCTTCGATTTTCTCGAGAAGCCGCTTTCGCTGGAACGCACGCTGATTGTTTTGAAAAATGCCATCGACGCAAAGCGGCTGCGCAGTGAGAATCTGGAGTTCAAGAAACAGTTTCAAAGCCGCAGCGTCATCGTGGGCGACAGTATCCCCATGAAGGCGCTTCGCCAGCAGATCGCGCTGATGGCTCCCACCAACGGCCGCGTGCTGATCTATGGCGAGTCCGGTACCGGCAAGGAACTGGCGGCGCGGGCGCTGCATGCGCAGAGCCTGCGCAAGGGCGCCATGTTCGTTGAGGTCAACTGTGCCGCCATTCCTGAAGACCTCATCGAAAGCGAACTCTTCGGACATCGCAAGGGAGCTTTTTCAGCAGCGACCGCCGACAAGGAAGGGAAGTTTCAAAAGGCGGACGGCGGAACGCTCTTTCTGGATGAAGTCGGCGACATGAGTTTGAAGACGCAGTCGAAGGTGCTGCGCACGCTCGACGAAGGCCGCTTCGCGCCCGTCGGTGACGAGGAGCCGATCACCGTTGACGCTCGAGTCATCGCTGCGACCAACAAAGATCTGGAAGACGAAATCTCCAAGGGCAATTTCCGTGAAGACCTGTTCTATCGCTTGAACGTGATTCCGTTTTATGTTCCGCCGCTGCGCGAACGAAAGGAAGACATTCCCTTACTGGCGCGCCACTTCCTCAAAGAGTTTTCCGAGCGCTACAACCGGCGTCCCAAGGAAATCGCGGACGACGCGCTCGACGCCCTGGTGCGTTACTCCTGGCCGGGAAATGTCCGCGAAGTCCGCAATCTCATCGAACGTATTGTCATCATGAATCCTTCGGTTGCCAGGCTGGAGCGTAAGCATCTGCCGACCCTCATTTATCGCGACAGCGGACGCCGGACGCTCGGCGACTTTTCCAGTCTGCATCAGGCTCGCGCCGCCTACGAACGCGACTACATTCTGAAGAAGCTGGACGAAAATCAAGGCAGCGTCAGCCGCACCGCGGAAGTCCTGGGCCTGGAGCGCAGCCACATGTATCGCAAGATGAAGGCCTTGGGAATCACCGTTAAAGAGTCGTAATTCGGCGCGCGCTGAAAGCCTCGAAAATCACATCGGGCCCATCCTCGTTCTGATATCCTGTCTCTCTGTGGCAAACAAGGTTTTCTTTGTGGTGCTGGTGCTCTGCACCGGGGCCATCGTAGCAGTCATTCTGGCGATTCATTTCCGCGTAAAGAAGCACCTTCGCCCGGATGCGGTACCGCCCGCCAGTTCTGATTCCCAACTGGTTGGTGTAGAGCAAAGCGCAGGCGAAACGCAATCCGGCAGCAAGAACTCTGCGGACGCCGCCGGGGAGAATCGCTCGATAAAGTCTTCTTAAGTTCTTACGAGGGACGTCATGTCAAAAGCAATTCATTTCAATTCAACTACCGGCGAGCGTTCGGCAGTTGTCGCGAAGCAGATTGCCATCGTAATTTGTGCCAGCGCGGTGATCGCGGTATGTGCTCGTATCAGCATGCCGCTGCCCTATACGCCGGTTCCGCTTAGCTTGGTCAACTTCGGAGTGCTGCTGGTGGGTCTGTCGTTGGGAAGCCGCCGTGGGTTTGCTGCTGCTGCTCTGTATCTCAGTTGGGGAGCGATGGGCTTGCCGGTCTTCGCGTCAGCTGGCCCGGGCAGCTTCGCGCAGATGCTCGGCCCTACCGGCGGATATTTGTGGTCCTATCCGGTCGTCGCGTTTCTGGCCGGTTGGATCGCGGAGCGCGGGACTGCGAGCTTTGTCCGTAATGCCATCGCGGCGGTGACAGGGGAAATCGTGTTGTTTGCGGCGGGAATCAGTTGGCTGGCAATCATGACGCATAACTGGCGCGTGGCGGCAGCCTTTGGGCTGTATCCGTTCGTCTTCGCGGAAGTATCGAAAGTGATGCTAGCTGCGGCGGCCTCCCTTCGCCTTCGCCGGAGCCTGTAACCCGTGCTGCTTTTGCTGTGTTCTTTCGCACGTCTTAACCTTGGACTCAGGCCAACTTCCTGGGTAAGCGCATTCTTATGAGCTCCACTTCGAAAAAATCAATTCGCGAGATTACGGTCGCGCATAGTCCGGACTCTGACGACGCGTTCATGTTTTACGGCATGGCGACCAACAAGGTTCGCGTACCGGATGTGAAGTTTACCCACACCCTTTGCGATATCGAAACCCTGAATCGCAAGGCTCTCGACGGCTTCTACGACATCAGCGCGATTTCGTTCCACGCCTACCCCTACGTGCAGGATAAGTATTCGATCATGCCCAGCGGAGGCAGCATGGGCGAAGGCTATGGCCCCATGATCGTCGCCTCGCGCAAGATGGCGCCGGAGGAGATCGTTAAGTCCAAGATCGCAATTCCGGGCACCATGACGTCGGCGTACCTCGCCTTAAAACTCTATGCCCCGGATATCGCGACCGAGGTTGTGCCTTTCGATGAGATCATTCCCAAGGTCCTCGAAGGGAAGTACGAAGCTGGGCTGATCATTCATGAAGGCCAGCTGACTTTCAACAAGTCGGGTTTGTACAAGGTCGTTGACATGGGCAAATGGTGGCGGGATAAAACGGGCCTTCCGCTGCCGCTGGGCGGTAATGCGATCCGTCGCGATCTTGGCCCCGACCTCGTCGCTGCCTGCTGCTCGGCTCTGCGCGACAGCATTCGCTACGCGCTCGAAAATCGCGAGGAGGCATTGCAGTATGCCGCGCAGTTCGCCCGCGATCTGGAGCCGCAGATGATAGACAAGTTCGTTGGCATGTACGTCAACGAGCGTACGTTGGACTACGGCCAGGACGGGCGCGACGCCATCGTTAAATTCCTGGACATGGGCCACGCCGCCGGGATCATTTCCCAGAAGCCGGCGGTAGAATTTGCCGTCGCCTCGGCCGCAATTCCGGCCAGCTGACAGACCCTTCTCCCATGACCTTACAGGAATTTCAAGATTCGCTCCTGCGCGAGGAACCGCCCCGGCAATTCAACTTTGCCCTGGCGGGTTTGTGGTGGGATGCCAAGGGCGACTGGCAGCGCGCCCACGAATCCGCCCAGCAGGATGAAGGTCCTGCCGGCGCCTGGGTCCACGCCTACCTGCATCGCAAGGAAGGCGATCCCGCCAACGCCGGCTACTGGTATCGGCGAGCCGGCAAGAATCCATGCCGCAGCGCGCTGGAAGAGGAGTGGTTACAGATCACGGAGTCTCTTTTGAGCGAGAGCGAGCCCGCGCTGTAACCTGATATCGATCTGATCATTTCCATCACAAGAATCCCCCCTCGGTTCAACAGGCTGCTAAGAAACTCGTAGCGCCGGCCTCCGGCCGGCTGTCCTGGCGGCGTCCCGCCGCCAGCGAAGGTCCGGTGTCGTGGCACGACCGTTCACCGGGAGCCGAGAAACTCCCGGGTTCAGGTGTTTCGTATCAGGGCACGACTTCAGTTGTGCCGACGCCCTTTATTTTTCATCCGAGCCGGCGTCAGCCGGCGCCACAGAAGCTGCCGTCTGAGTTTTGCAGCAGCCTGTCAAGGTCCTAGATTCCTTCGTAACCTTTGCGTGCTAGAATCAATCGCTCCCGCCCCGGATTTCCCTCTGAGTCAAAACAAATGGCGCTTACCTTCAGGTACCGGTACGTCGATTTCGGGACAAGGTTCACCGGCGATCCTCGACTCAGAGGCGACAGCACCACCGATGCTCCGGGAACGCTCTTCGCCAATGAGCTGGTCACTGATGTCGGCGGTACCTGCTGGGGAACGAACGAGCCTCTGGCCATCATCGATCACCACTTCTCTGGCGAAGGACAATTCCCGTCAGCATCCGCAGCCGTACTTCACAAAGCCAAGCTCGTTCGCGAAAGATTCGCCAACCCGCCGACCGACGTCCTATGGCTGGTTTCGCACAAGGACCCGGACTTCGACGCCTTCTGTTCGATGTACCTGGCGCGCTGGATTATCGAATCGAGCGATGGTGTTGTCGACTGGCAAGGTTTTGGTTTGCATCCCGATGGTTGGCTCGACCTTCCTCAGCGTACAAAGATCGACTGGTTCAATCCGAATCCGGCCGCAGCTCCAGCGGAACTGCGCTGGGCGCTGTTACTCGCCGGCTACGCGTCTGCCCTCGACAGTCGTCGGCCGATCGCTTGCCCACGACGGCATCAGCTGAATTCCGTGCTTCTCGCAGCTCTCCAGCGAGGCCGCGACTACTTGAGTGAGACCAGTGGCGCAACAGAGTTCTTCGACGAGGCCAGACGGCTGCTGCAGTCCGGGAGCCGGAATCCTCTGTTTGATTCCGTCCTCGACGGAAGCGCAAAGTTCGCTCCAGAACTCGCACTGCTCGACCATGAGTCCGAAGCATTCGAGCGGGACATGCGACGCGCGCGCAAGGCCATCGTGTACTTGCCGGAGGCAGAGGCCCCGTCACCGCGATTCTTCAAGCATCCCAAGGAAGTAGCCCCGCTCGAAGTGCCAGCGCCAGATGTTAGTGCCGACGATCTCTTGCTGGCGGACACGTTTCGTATCCCGACGGCCGGCATTTATCTGCGAGATCCGGAATGCCGGTTATTTCGCGAGTGGGCGCAGTTGGACGTGGAGACCGCTCCCCTGGGCACGGGTTTCGAATTTACCGCAATTGCCGATTCCAACGGACGTCCTGGCGTCGTCGTCAATCGAACCGACTATGTCTTCGCGGTCGATGGAGAGCGCGCCAATGGCCGCCATCTTTTCACCTTGTGGTCCCGGCTGGAAACAAAAGAGGTGGAAGCCGGGCGCGCCCGGAGGGAAGCGCTGGTGGAAGCTGCTCCGGCCGCACGAATGTCGGATCAACATTCTTCCACCCTCGGCGCGCTGCTGGCTGATCCCTGGTTCGGAGGCCAAAACACCTCTGGCACGCTCGTCCGGACGCCGGCGCGGGGTACGTTGATCGGGCCGCCGGGCGCGCGCAGCGATTTGCGCGATGACCCCATCGTTGAGGAGGTTCGCACCGAGCTGGAAGGTCCCGTTTACTCCGCGGAATCTCTGGTGGCTGGACCGCAGGTGACAGTTCTCGATCTGTCGGCATCGAGGAGCCATCAGGATCTCGCACCTCGTCAGTTCGATCTCAACGATCCGCTCAAGATTCCCCCGCCGCCCGAGAGCTGTTTCCGCTTCGCGACCGTGCAGTTGCGAGCCGACGTTCCCATCGTGTCGCAGAGCATGCTGGATCGGCAGATCGCAGAAACATTGTGGCAGGTGCTTTACCCGGACATGCCCGGTGCAATACCGGCGGATTTTGAAGAGCATCACCTGGTCGTGACCGCGACTGCTGTGGGCGTCTGGGGAGATCGAGGGATTGCGGTCGCGCAGAAGCATCCGCACGGTCCTGACAAGGGGCTTCTCGGAGCCAGTCAGGCGTCTTCACTGCTGGATGATTTTGCCGGACTTGTATCCCTGCTGCGTGACGTGGATCGTTTGAGCGCGGACATGTCTGCAAGCATGGCTGCCGCCCCCTCGGCGGATACAACAGACAAATCGGCACAGAAGCACGCCGATCGCGCTCTGGCGGCGACGGTCGCTCACGCCGATGCGCTCGTGGTACGAGCGGCAGAAGTGAAACACACTCTGAGCCTGCCGGGCCACGATCTGCTGCGACACTTCGCCCAAGTCATCGGCGTTGACCAGATTTTCGCATCTTTGTACGATCTGAGTCAGACGGCTTCCGAAAACCTGCGGCGCCAACAGCTAGCCGAGCAAGCAAAGCTGCTGGAAGAGCGTGACGCTGTGATTGCGACGGCGCGCAGCAGGCTGAAGTGGCTGGAAGTATTCAGTTTGGGTGTGCTCGCCATCGTTATCGCCGATGTGATCGCCTGGCAGCTCGATCTAGCGAGCCCCATGCGACATGCGTTGCTATTGTTGGCCGGCCCGCTAGTCATCGGTCTCGCTGCCTCAATCCTCAAGCCCTGGAAGCGCAAGCCGGAAGCCGTCGCAAGCGCCGGCGGAACTGCAACCGTGGTCCTGGCGATCATGGTCGTCGCATGCGTTGCGGGTTGGCTCGCCGGACTTTTTACTGGGCTGGGGAAGATAAATCTCGCACCTACACCACACCGAACCAACACCTGCTCCGCGCAAGCCATCACACCTCCAGATTCTACAAATTCCGAGGGAGGCAGTATGGCCTTGTTCTCAATGAAACTGGACAATCTGCAGCAACTGTTCGTCAAAGAGTTGCGCGACCTGTACGACGCGGAAACCCAGATCACCGACGCACTACCCAAGATGATCGACCACGCCAACCATCCGCAGCTGAAGCAGGCTCTGCAAGAGCACCTCAGCGTTACCAAGCAACAGATCTCGCGCCTGGACCGGATCTTTCAGATGCTGGGCGAGAAGCCAACCGGTGAAACCTGCAAGGGCATGAAGGGCGTCCTCAAGGAGGGCGACGAGATCATTTCCGCGGGTGGCGACCCGAGCACGGTCGACGCCGGAATCATCAGTGCCGCACAGCGCGTGGAGCACTACGAGATGGCCGGCTACGGAACGGTTCGCACCTATGCCAAGCTGCTCGGCCAGCCGGAAATGGAAAAACTGCTGCAGCAGACGCTGGACGAAGAAGCCGAAGCCGACAGCAAGCTGACGGAAATTGCCAGCACCGTCAACGTGGAAGCGAAAGCAGCCTAAGTCACCAGGCTCTCATCAGGCCCGCGACGGTACGCCTTCGCGGGCCATTTTCGTGCGCGCCAGCGCAATTCTGCACGATCCACAGTGCAGAATGCGGATTTCCTTGCATCCTCCTCTTATGCCCGCCCTCGTTACCTGATAAAATCGGTAAAATCCACTCCCCGGAGTTCGAATGCAGGCAATCCTTGCGCTGGAAGATGGAAGGATCTTCCGCGGCAAAGGCTACGGAGCAAAAGGTGAATGTTACGGGGAAGTTGTTTTTAACACCTCTATCACGGGTTACCAGGAAATTTTCACCGACCCCTCCTACGCCGGCCAGATCGTAGTCCTTACCAATCCTCAAATCGGCAATTACGGCACCAACTCTGACGACAACGAAGCGACCCGTCCGTATATCGAAGGGCTGATCGTGCGCGAGTTTTCGCGCGTCAGTTCCAACTGGCGCTCGCAGGAGGTCGCCGAGGAATATCTGGAGCGTTACAAGATTCCCGTGCTGGCCGAGATCGACACGCGCGCGCTGGTCCGCCATCTGCGCGACAACGGCGTCATGCGTGGCGTGATCTCAACGCTGGAGACGGACACGGATAAGCTGATCGCGAAGGCGCGCTCGATTCCGAAGATGGATGGCACCGACCTGGCGAAGGAAGTTACGACGCGCAGCGTCTATCAGTGGGATGAGGGCGTGCGCTCGCATGAGCCGACGCAAGTGGTCGGTGTGAAAGACGCCGCGCCGAAGTACCACGTCGTCGCCTACGACTACGGCATCAAGCACAACATTCTTCGCCGGCTGGTTGGAGAACGCTGCAATGTGACCGTGGTGCCCGCGACGACCAGCGCCGAAGATGTACTGACCATGAAGCCCGACGGCGTGTTTCTGTCCAACGGGCCGGGCGATCCCGAGCCGGTGACCTACGCGCAAGAGAGCATCCGCAAGATGATGGGCAAGGTGCCGATCTTCGGAATCTGCCTGGGACATCAACTGATCGGGCTGGCGCTCGGCGGTAAAACCTACAAGCTGAAGTTCGGACATCACGGCGGCAATCATCCGGTGAAGCAGATGTCGACCGGCAAGATCGAGATCACGGCTCACAATCACAACTTCGCCGTCGACCCCGATTCGCTGAAGCAGAGCGACGTCGACCTGACCCACATCGACCTCAACGACAACACACTAGAAGGCCTACGGCACCGCTCGCTGCCACTGTTCAGCGTGCAGTACCACCCCGAAGCCTCACCCGGCCCGCACGACTCGCACTACCTGTTCAAGGATTTCGTGAAGATGATGGAGGAGTGGAAGAAGTGAGTGTTAGTGCTGGCAGGCTACGCGCCATGACAAAAGCCGATGGAATTCTTGAAGAGTTCCTGCCTGCCGAATTGCCCCCGATCGACGACTTGCAAACCGCGATTCCCCGATTTGCAAGAGATGAACAATTGGTGGCTGCGATCGGGAGGGCCATCAGACGGATACCAACGTCCCACCAGCTGCTGCTTCAGGACGCCCGTGAAATGGAGCTCGATGACAGCAGTATCCAATTGGTCCTAACATCGCCACCCTATTGGACCTTGAAAGAATATCGGCAGACTGTTGGTCAGATGGGGCACATTTCGAGCTACGACAGTTTCATTGATCAGTTGGATCTGGTCTGGCAGAAGTGCTACCGTGCGTTGGTGCCGGGAGGAAGGCTGATATGTGTTGTTGGTGATGTGTGCCTCTCACGCAAGAAAAACGACGGCCGACACACCGTGGTTCCTCTGCATGCTTCAATTCAGGAACACTGTCGCAGGATCGGATTTGACAACCTCGCACCCATCATCTGGCACAAGATTGCGAATGCTGTCCACGAAGTAGAAAACGGCGCGGCTGGGTTCCTCGGGAAGCCTTACGAGCCAAATGCCGTGGTAAAAAATGATATCGAGTTCATCCTGATGGAGCGAAAGCCTGGAGGATACCGAGCCCCAGAACCAGCGACCCGGATTCTCAGCATCATAGGCTCGGTGGAACACAAACTTTGGTTTCAACAAATATGGACCGGCCTGACCGGTGCTTCCACGCGTTACCATCCAGCGCCATACCCGCTTGAACTCGCCGACCGGCTCATTCGCATGTTCAGCTTTGTTGGCGACACTGTTCTCGATCCCTTTCTGGGTACTGGAACAACGGCCGTCGCCGCCGCCTTGAGCGGCCGCAATAGTATGGGCATTGAAGTTGATCCGCATTACCTGCGTGAGGCAACAGCGCGAATTAGAAGGGAAACGACGTCATTGTTTGGCCAAGTAAAAATTGTCTCCGGTGAGGGCGTGGAGGATGGAGTTTAGCCCGAGTTTAGAGCAGAGGCTTCGATCCGCAATCCAGGCCTTTTGGACTACGCGAGAGTCTCAGGCCAACAAACAAGGAGCAAAAAGCGGAATTCGCGATGCTGGGTTTCGAACAGCGGTCACAGGCGGGGCTCAGATGAACGGCTTTATCTCAGTCATCCGTGACTTGCTTGAGGAAAGCGGCATCGGGAAGCCAGTCATCTTCACAGAGAGATCTGTCGAGCTTCCGGGGTGGTTTCGTCCGGAAAAGAAATGGGATTTGCTGGTCGTGGTTGATGCATGCCTGATCGCGGCGATCGAATTCAAGTCCCAAGTGGGATCGTTTGGAAACAATTACAACAACCGAACTGAAGAGGCTCTGGGAAGTGCAACTGACATCTGGGCTGCATACAGGGAAGGCGCGTTCAAGCCCTCGGCACGTCCTTGGCTGGGCTATCTCATGTTGCTGGAAGACGCGCCTGACTCGATGCGACCAGTTCGTGCACAGGAACCTCATTTTAAAGTATTCGAAGAATTCAAGAGTGCGTCATATGCGAAGAGGTACGAGATATTGCTTACGAAGCTGGTCCGAGAGCGACTCTATGATTCGGCATGTTTTCTAATGTCGAACCGTGAGAATGGGCCCTCGGGTGGATATAAGGAACCCTCTGCCGAACTCAATTTCGAGAGGTTCATAAATTCTCTGATGGCGAGAGCGATCGCTTGTAAGAAGGGCTCCTAATCCAATGCCACGCCGCAACGACATCGCGAAGGTACTCATCATCGGCTCGGGGCCGATTGTCATTGGCCAGTCGGCCGAATTCGACTACTCCGGCGCGCAGGCCTGCAAGGCGCTCAAGTCGGAAGGCTACGAGGTCGTCCTCGCCAACTCGAATCCGGCCACCATCATGACCGATCCCGAGATGGCCGACCGCACCTACATCGAGCCGCTCACCCGGACGTATCTGGAAGAGATCATCCGCATTGAAGCCGAGATGCTGAAAGAAACCGCAGCTCCGGGCGTCTTCGCTCTGCTGCCGACGGTTGGCGGGCAGACAGCTCTGAATCTTGCGGTCGAGCTTGCGGACGGCGGCGTGCTGGAAAAATACGGCGTGCAGCTGATCGGCGCGCAGCTGGGGGCGATCAAGAAGGCCGAAGACCGGCTGCTCTTCAAAGATGCAATGACGGCGATTGGACTCGATGTTCCGAAGTCGTCGCTCGTCAACAATCTCAAGGACGGCATCGACTTCAGCAGCAAGATCGGCTTCCCAGTGATCCTGCGCCCATCGTTCACGCTGGGCGGCACGGGCGGCGGCATCGCGTACAACCGCGAAGAGCTGCTGGAACTTCTGTCCCGCGGCCTCGACCTGTCGCCGGTGCATGAAGTTCTGCTCGAAGAGTCGGTTCTCGGCTGGAAAGAATACGAGCTGGAGCTGATGCGCGACTTGGCCGACAACGTCATCGTCATCTGCTCCATCGAGAACTTCGATCCCATGGGCACGCACACCGGCGATTCGATCACCGTCGCGCCCGCGCAGACGCTCACCGATCGCGAATACCAGGCGATGCGCGATGCCGCGATTGCTGTCATCCGCGAGATCGGCGTCGAGACCGGCGGATCGAACATCCAGTTCGCCGTCGATCCGCTCAACGGCCGCATGGTGGTCATCGAGATGAATCCGCGCGTGTCGCGCTCCTCGGCGCTGGCCTCAAAGGCGACGGGATTTCCGATCGCGAAGATTGCCGCCAAGCTCGCGGTCGGCTACACGCTCGACGAGATCACCAACGACATCACCCGCAAGACGCCGGCGTGCTTCGAGCCGACGCTCGATTACGTCGTGGTAAAGATTCCGAAGTGGCAGTTTGAGAAATTTCCCGGCGCCGACGAGTCACTGGGCCCGCAGATGAAGTCGGTCGGCGAGGTGATGGCGATCGGCCGCACCTTCAAGCAGGCGCTGCTGAAAGCCGTGCGTTCTCTGGAGACCGGCAAGCGTGTCGATGCCGATGAGATTGAACCGCGCATCCTCACCAAACGACTTGTGACACCACATCCCGAGCGGTTGCAGTACATCCGCTACGCGCTCGGCGAGGGGATGAGTGTGCGCGAGATCGCGCAGATGACCAACATCGATCCCTGGTTCCTGCACCAGCTGAAAGAAATTTCGGACATGCAAGGAAAACTGGGATCTGAGCCGATCGACGCCGAGCGCCTGCGCGAGATCAAGCGCATGGGATTTTCCGACGCTCGCCTGGGCGAAGCGTTGCGCATGAAGAATGGCCGCGCCGCCGCAGAGAAGATTCACCAGCTGCGCAAAGAACACAAAGTAACGCCGGTCTTCAAGCGCGTCGACACCTGCGCGGCCGAGTTCGAGAGCTATACGCCGTATCTCTACTCGACCTACGAGGACGAGGACGAAGCGACACCGACGGATCGCAAGAAGGTCATCATCCTGGGCAGCGGCCCCAATCGCATCGGGCAGGGAATCGAGTTCGATTACTGCTGCTGCCACGCGGCCTTCGCGCTGCGCGAGGACGGCTACGAGACGATCATGATCAATTGCAATCCCGAGACTGTCTCGACCGATTACGACACCAGCGACCGCCTCTACTTCGAGCCGCTCACCTACGAAGACGTGATGGCCGTCTACGAGCACGAAGCGTCGGGCGGCGCGCCGGTCGGCGTGATCGTGCAGTTCGGCGGGCAGACGCCGCTGAATCTCGCGCTGCCGCTGAAGGCTGCCGGAGTGCCGATCATTGGCACATCGCCGGAGAGCATCGACCTTGCGGAAGATCGAAAGCGTTTTGGCCACCTGTTGGAGGAGCTTTCTATCCCCCAGCCGCGCGGCGCGACGGCGACCAGCCTGGAGGAAGCGCTGGCCAACGCCAATCGCATTTCCTATCCCGTTCTGGTGCGGCCTTCGTATGTGCTCGGCGGGCGCGCCATGGCTCTCGTCTACGACGACGACACGCTCACCGAGTACATGAAGGAAGCGGTCGAGTATTCGCAGGAACGGCCGGTGCTGATCGATCACTTCCTGGAATCGGCGACGGAGATCGATGTCGACGCGATCTCCGACGGCGAGGACGTGGTGATCGGCGGCATCATGCAGCACATCGAAGAGGCCGGCATTCACTCCGGCGACTCGTCGTGCGTGTTGCCGGCGGTCGATATTCCCAAGCATCTGCTGAATACGATCCGCCAGTACACCTTCCAGCTGGCCCGCGCGCTGAAGGTCGTCGGGCTGATGAATATTCAGTACGCGATTCAGCGCAACCGCGTGTTTGTGATTGAGGTAAATCCGCGCGCTTCGCGAACCGTACCCTATGTTTCAAAGGCGACGGGCGTGCCGCTGGCCAAGATCGCGGCGCGACTGATGACCGGTCGCAAACTGCGCGAGTTCTTGCCGGAGAATATTGAGCGACAGTCCGATCTCGATACCGGGAGCTTCTATTTCGTGAAATCGCCAGTGTTTCCGTGGGGAAAGTTCCCTGGCGTTGACACGGTGCTCGGCCCGGAGATGAAATCGACCGGCGAGGTGATGGGCGTCGCCGACAACTTCGGCGAGGCGTTCGCTAAGGCGCAGGTGGCAGCCGGACAGATGCTGCCGATCACGGGAACGGTTTTCATGAGCGGCAACGACCGTGACAAGCCCTTTATGCCGGAGTTGGCACGGCGGTTTGTTGAGCTGGGATTCAGTATTGTCGCTACGCACGGTACGGCACGAGTGCTCGAACACGCGGGCCTGCGGGTCGAACGGGTTTACAAGGTCAAAGAAGGCCGCCCGAACGTGGTTGATCTGATCAAGGGCGAGCGAATTCAGCTGATCATCAACACGCCACACGGCGTCGAGCCGTGGTTCGACGAGAAGGCGATACGCCGAGCGGCGGTGACGGCGCGCATTCCCACCATTACGACGCTCTCAGCCGCGCGCGCCGCGTGTGAGGGGATCGCTGCCTTGCAGCGCGGAGAAGCCAAGGTTTACGCGTTGCAGCATCTGCATGCGGAGAGGAAGCAGCAGTTAGCGACTAGCAACTAGCTGCCAGCCCCTCAGCGGTGAGGCGTCGACTAAATCTTGCGTCGGAAGGTTGTCATCAGAAGGAGCCTCGGACTTGACGAGGAATCTGCCACTCTCCGAATCGTCTGACTGCAGTTTCCATAATCTCTGTTGACCATAATTCTGACTATAGTTAAAATAGCGGTCAGAGCTCTTAACATGCAGGAAATCGCCATCTCCGAATTTAAGGCCAAGTGCCTCTCGCTGCTGCAACAGGTATGCAGCACGAAGCAACCGATCAGGGTGACGCGATTTGGCAAGCCAGTGGCAGATGTTGTCCCGCCTGCCGAGATTCAAATGGATAGGAACGCATGGATTGGATCCGGTAAAGGGACGGCGAAGATTGTGGGTGACATTATTTCTCCCGCCAATGATCGCGATGATTGGGAGGCGCTGCGCGGTTGAGGATATTGCTCGACACCCATATCTGGCTGTGGGCATACCTAGAGCCGCGCCGTTTGGGCTCCCGCCTCCTGGGCGAGCTGCGTAACCCGGCGAATGAACTCTGGCTCTCGCCCATTAGCACATGGGAAGCCTTAACCCTGCATAACAAGGGCAGAATTCAGCTCGCTGCCGATATCGACGACTGGTTGCGGAACGCGACTGCGGTTACGCGCGAAGCGCCGCTCACCCACGAGATCGCGCTGGCTGCAAGTCGTCTCCCTTTGCACCAGGATCCCGCGGACCGGATGCTGGCAGCTACCGCCAAGGTTCTCGATTTAATCCTGGCCACAGCCGATCAGCGACTGCTCGGTTTAGCAGAAATCCGAACCTTGGCCAATCGCTGATCCACTGCGCAGCAGCTGCTGGTGGGGCTTAACTGTGAGGTGGATTTGCGGTACTCAGGGCACGACCGCTCGTGCCCTGAGACAAACTCTTAGCCGGATGGTCTTACTTCGCCGCGACGGCCTTCACGCGGGCGCTGAGGCGGGCTTTGTAGCGGCTGGCGGTGTTCTTATGCAGAACGCCCTTCTGCACGCCCTTGTCAACGACCGAGACAGTGGCGCGGTACGCAGTCTGGGCGCCTTCTTTGTCGCCCTTGGCGATAGCCTGCTTCAGGGAACGGAGCGCGCCCCGCAGGCGCGACTTGTTGGCGCGGTTGCGCGTGGTCTTGGTTTCGGTTTGACGCGCACGCTTCAGCGCAGAAAAATGGTTCGCCATACTTTCGTGTAATCCTTAGTGGGAAATCTCGACGTGAGCCGGATAGTTGATTCTACTGGATTGTTGCGCTGTCGGGCAAATCAAGAGCCTGCCCCTTCCCAGACAGTAGACTGTGGTCGGTTCGCGGCCACGCGTGCCCGGCCTCCAAATCAGGTGTTCCTTTCGCCGAAATCTGTCATCTAAATCTGGTGGGAAGGGAATTTGACACGGAATTTACCTAATGTACCTCAACCGCCATTCAATATTGCCTCAGGAGGATTGACTCGGGTGCGATTCGGGGGTACGCTAACCGCCAATGAGAGCAGTTTTGGGCTTGGACCAACTTCCAGCCACGATTCCCTCCTCCGTTACAGCGCTTTACCGCGTTCTTCAGTGTTTGCTCCATCCCAATTGGAGGCAGTCTTCCGACCCTGAATGAAGAAGAATATTGAGATAAGCCCGAATATCGAAACCCTGTTTGGTACCCGCGACGAAAACCTGCGCCTGCTGGAAGATGGTCTGAACGTGACCATCAACCTGCGCGCCGATTCGATTGAAATTACAGGCGCGGCGCCGGACGTCAATCGCGTTGAACAAGTGTTTGCCGAGTACGATCAGCTGCAGCGAACCGGGCATTCGTTGGTCAACGGAGAGCTTGGCTCGATGCTTCGCGTGTTGACTTCCGACCGCACGGCCACCTTGCGCGGCCTGGCGGAGGCCGGCAAGCAGCGCTCGTTCGGCAAGCGCACCGTGCAGCCCAAGAGCATCAATCAGCGCCGGTATCTCGAAGCCATTGAGAAGCACGACATGGTTTTCGGCGTCGGCCCGGCCGGAACCGGCAAGACCTATCTTGCCGTCGCGATGGCCATCTCGGCGCTGCTGTCGAAGCGCGTGAATCGCATCGTGCTGGCGCGGCCGGCGGTGGAAGCGGGCGAGCGTCTGGGATTTCTCCCGGGAACGCTGCAGGAGAAGGTCGATCCCTATCTGCGTCCGCTGTACGACGCGCTCTACGACATGCTGGAGCCGGACAAGGTCGATCGCTATCTGGAGAAGAACGTCATCGAGATCGCGCCGATCGCGTTCATGCGCGGCCGCACGCTGAACGACGCCTTCGTCATCCTCGACGAGGCGCAGAACACGACGTCGGAGCAGATGAAGATGTTCGTCACCCGCCTGGGCTTCAACTCGAAGGCGGTGATCACCGGCGACGTCACCCAGATCGACTTGCCCAATGCCAACCGCAGCGGGCTGCTCGAGGCGGTCGACATTCTGGGCAAGGTCGAAGGCATTCACTTCTGCTACTTCGATGACGGCGACGTGGTGCGGCATCACCTGGTGCAGCGCATCATTCGTGCGTATGAAGACTACAAGGGCCGCAACGAACAACTTTCACTGTCGCTGGAATTGAAGAACGGCGGCGGTGTGGCGATAGCACGCACTGGCAGCGGTCAGGTGTATACCACGAGCATTGCGCCGGAAACGGCGCTGGCGGAGGTGCCGCCGGACGAGGCCGCGGGTCCGCAAGAACGCATTTCTGAGTAGAACTTGCTAACATAGTGTGGGAGGGCCAGTGCGCCCTCCCATTGTTCTTGAGACGAAGTGCTTCTGCTAGTTCACCAACCTGACGACGTTCGCGAACGGGCGCTGGCCCTGTTCGCAGGGAAGGCCCAGCGCGCCATCGGACTGGACGGCGAGACGGTTATCTTCATTACTACCAGTGCTGAACTGCGCAAGCTGAACCGAAGATATCGGCATAAGGACAAAGCCACCGACGTTCTGAGTTTTGAGACAACAACGTCGCGCGGAACGCCCGTCGGCGAACTGGCGATCTCAGCCGAAATTGCCGCTGCCAACGCCGCGGCGCTTGGACACTCCACCGAAACCGAGTTGCGAATCCTGATTCTTCACGGATTGCTGCATCTGGCGGGATACGATCACGAATCCGACAAAGGGGAGATGCGGGCGCAGGAATTGAAGTTAAGAATGCTACTAAAACTGCCGGTGGGACTCATCGAGCGGGCACACGCAATTGCTCCCCAGCGTAAAGCGAACGGCGCCGATGTCGCCTTGCGAAAAGGACGACGGCGATGACCCTTCCGTTAGCCAGCCTGCTGCTGCTGTTGATGGGATTGCTCACGCTGGTTTCCTACGTTGACCGTCTCTACGCGGAAATGGGCAAATTTCTCTCGCGCGAGTTCCAGGAAAACATCGAAGCCTACGAAGAGCGCGTTGAGCCGCGACTGCATGTGAGCCGCGAGCGCGCCGCATTGTCGATGACCGTGCTCACCCAGTTGTGTATGGCCAGCATCGGTGTGCTGATCGGCTACGTGCTGTTCATGGAGAAGCGCTGGGTGGTGCTGGACCTGGTGCAGGCCGCCGTCAGCCTGATCTTCATCATCGTCATCTTCCATCAGCTGCTACCGTACCTGTTTTTTGTGCGCACCAGGGGCGAGTGGCTGGCGAGGTGGGCGCCGGCGCTGCGGATGCTCATCTATCTTTCGATACCGGCGACTTTGATTCTGAGCTTTGGCCTCTCGGTCGCGTCGCTGAGCAAGGAGCACGGCGAGAAACAGCCGGAGCATCCCTCGGAAGCGGTGGACGCGCTGATCGAGGCCGGTCAGGAAGAAGGGATTCTGGAGGAGAGCGATCGCGACCTGATCCAGTCGGTGGTGGAGTTCGGCGACAAAACCGTGCGCGAAGTGATGACGCCGCGGCCGGAGATTGTCGCGGTCCCCGGTACAACGACGGTTGAGCAATTTACCGAGCTATTGAAGAAATATCCGTACTCGCGCATACCGGTGTTCGAAGGTTCGATCGATCACATCAAGGGCGTTGTCTACGCGAAAGATGTGCTGCAGGTGTCCGACGTCGAGGCGCACACCAAGACGGTTCGCGACTTGATGAAGACGGAAGTCTACTTTGTTCCTGAGACCAAGCAGGGAAGCGAGCTGCTGCGCGAGATGCAGCGCGACAACGCGCGGCTGGCGATCGTCATCGACGAATACGGCGGAGTGGCGGGACTGGTGACGATAGAAGATCTGGTGGAAGAGATTGTCGGCGAAATTCGCGATGAGCACGAAAAGTCCGAGGTCGTGAAAGAGAGCGACACCTCCTACATCTTCAACGGCAACACTGACGTCGATCTGCTGGAGAAGCTGCTGGGCGTGCGGCCGGACGAAAAAGAAGCGACGACGATTGCCGGCCTCGTGAGCGAGCTGGCCGGACACATCCCGAAGGCGGGCGAGGTGTTCGAGCAGAATGGACTGCGCTTCGAGGTGCTGGAGTCAACCGAACGGCGCGTGGATCGCGTAAGAGTGAGCCTGCAGCCGAAGCAAGTCAGGGCGTAGCGAGAGCGGCAACCATCGGCTGCCGCGGTGCCGCCATCCCAGAGTGAATCTGATTACGCGGAGAGCCATCACACCTGGTACTCGCGCTCAAACGCTCGTAGCTGGTCGATCTCCTGCTGCAGCTTGCGTTGGCTGCATCTCTGGATGACGACAACTGCGATCCACCAGATCGCAAGCAAGCCTGCAAGCGGCGCTGCCGCCCACAAAAATTGCGGTGCCTGGTGAGACTCATTGATCAGCATGGGCACTGCCGCCAAGATCATGCCCGTCAGGAGGAACCAGAGCGCCTTGTTATGCCACATCCTTCTAAAGTAGTTGCGCCGATTCTCGAGCAGGGTTCTATACGACCGGACAGTAGTCTCTAAAGTAGACCCGGTCTCGAAACGCCACGTCCGCATTCTCTTGCAGGCTTTGAAGACTTCGTAAGCTGCCCCGATACAGATCAAGGCACACCCCACTCGTATCGACCAGAGACTCGCGGCCGACCACTGGATGGGAACGAGCATCTGGCGTGTGTTTATCAAGCCGCGCAAAAAGAAGACGAAAACAATCGTGCATGCGGCGATCGAGCGCAGTTCCGTGAATTGGGACTTCCTTTCAAGCTTGTGTGCATTGCTTCGCAGTTGATCGACTGACATTTTGAATGCCTCCGTAGGTTGGTTTTGCCAAACGTTTTGCGGGTCGTTTATGGTGGACTTATTCGGCATGGGTTTCTCCTTCAGCGAACCAGCGCTTCAGGATGTTCTTGATGCGATGAACTTTCATGGCGACATTCGCGGGCGAGAGTCCCGTTATCTCGCTGATCGAATTGGCGGGCATTCCTTCCAGGTAAGAAACGATAATCTGTCGATCCAGCGGTTTTAGCCGCCGGATCAGACCGTATATGTGCTCCAGGGCTTGGTGCTGGACGGCGTCGGATTGATGTGGGCTGCCGGCCATGGCCTCGGCTTCCTCGATTTCTTCGAGGCTCACGAGGCCTTTCCGGATGCGGCTTTGTCGAACCACGTGTCCGGTCGCCACATTGTGCGCGACCCGGTACACCCAAGTGCGCAGCGAACATCGCTGATCGAACGACGCAAAGCTGTACCAGAGCTGCAGATGAATTTCCTGCAGCAGGTCACGACGTGCCTCGGAATCCAGTTCGTACGCTCGTGCCAGACGTTCAAGGGCGGAGCCATACGTTCCGGCGGCCTGCTCGTAAAGCGAGTTCTGGCTCACGGGTTCAGCCAATCTGGATTGAACTCCTTGCACGTATAAGGTAGTGATTGGCCGCCGGGCTTTCTAACACTTTTCTCGAAAATTATCTCCGGCCTCTGCTGCAGGGTTTATTCTCGAAGCGTAATGCCATTTCGCTCTGGGTTTGTTTCCATCATCGGACGGCCTAACGCCGGCAAGTCCACGCTGCTGAACGCGCTGGTCGGCGAAAAGCTGGCCATCGTCACGCGCAAGCCGCAGACCACGCGCAACCGCATCCAGGGAATCATCAACGTCCAACCCAAGACGAAACGTCCGGCGGGACAGATCGTCCTGATCGACACCCCCGGCGTGCATAAGCCGATTAACTCGCTCAACCGGCGCATGATGAAGGAAGTCTACGACGCGCTGGAAGGTTGCGATCTGCTCCTGCTCATCGTGGATGCGACGGCGAAGTTCGGAACGGGCGACCGGTTCGTGCTCGACATCGTCAAAAAGAGCGGCCAGCCGTGCTTCCTGCTACTCAACAAAATCGATGCGCTGGACAAGCAGAAGCTGCTCCCACTCATTGCCGAGTACCGATCGCTCCACGATTTCGCGGAGGTGATTCCGATCTCGGCGCTCAAGCGCGATGGGCTGGACATGCTGCTCAACACCGTGGTGCGGACGCTGCCGGAGGGGCCGCGGTATTTTCCCAAAGACCAAATCACAGATCAGCCGGAGCGCTTTTTAGTGGCGGAGTTAATTCGCGAGCAAGTGCTGCTGGCGGCCGAGCAGGAGGTGCCGTACGCGACGACGGTGCTGATCGAACAATATGAGGAAGGCGCGAGGCTGACGCGCATTGCCGCAACGATCTACTGCGAGCGCGATGGGCAGAAGGCGATCCTCATCGGCAAAGGCGGCGCGACGTTGAAGCGGATTGGCAGCGCGGCGCGATTCCAGATCGAGCGAGTATTGGGGATGAGGGTTTACCTCGAGCTGTTCGTGAAGGTGAAATCGGGGTGGCGCGATTCGCGACAGTTTGTGGAGGAGACGGATTGGAGGAAGGGTTAGTAATCCCAGGTTAGCGTCCAAAGGATGGCCGCAAACCTGGGGCACCGGAGCTGATGCGAACCTGGGCACCGGGCGTCAATGCACGGTTTTGGTTTTGCGCGACATGTAGTCCATCAGCAGGTACTGGCCCAGCGTGTAAGGCGTGGTGAAGTAGGCCTTGCCGCGGCACATCTCGGTGACCTTCTGTACGAACTGCACCAGCCCATAATCTGACGCGAGCATGAAGGTGTTGATCAGCACGCCGGCGCGCTTGCACTTCGAGACTTCCTTCAGCGTTTCGCTCACCACCAGCGGGTCAAGTCCAAAAGCATTCTTGTAGATCCTGCCGTCTTCCAGCGTCAGCGCCGAGGGCTTGCCGTCCGTGATCATCACGATCTGCTTCATGTCCTTGCGCTGGCGCTGCAGGATGCGCTGTGCCATGCGCAGGCCCTCGCGCGTGTTGGTGTAATAGGGCCCGACTTTGACGCGCGCCAGTTGCGAGAGCGGCAGCTCCTCAGCTGAATCGTGGAAGAGAACGAGCGAGAGCGAATCGCCCGGGTATTGCGTGCGGATGAGATGCGAAAGCGCCATCGCCACTTTCTTCGCTGGGGTGAAGCGGTCCTCGCCGTAGAGGATCATGGAGTGCGAGCAGTCGAGCATGAGGACCGTCGCGCAGGACGACTGGTATTCGCACTGATGGACCTGGAGATCGCGGTACTCGATGTTCAGCGGCAGTTGCAGGCCTTCGCGCTGAATGGCGTTCGAGAGTGTCGCGGTGATGTCGAGGTTGAGCTGGTCGCCGAATTCGTAGGTCTTGGAGGCGCCGCTGGCCTCGATGCCGGTAGCATTGTCGCGCGTGTCGTGCCGGCCAAAGCTGGATTTGCCTAGCGAGCCGAGCAGATCGCGCAGCGCGCGAAAGCCGAGGAAGTCGAGACTCTTGTCGGTGATCTCGAAGCGGGTCTGAGATTGCGACTCGCCGACCTGGCCGCCGGCGGTGGACGGGCGCGAGGGATCGTGCGGCTGATCGATCGAGATGTAGTTTTCCTGCTCCATGCGTTCGATGAGCTGCTGGACGAGCTGTTCGAGCTGCTCGCTGGACAGGTTCTCGATCTGCTCGCGCATCTGTTCGTCGAGCATGTCGCTGTTCATTAATGCGTCGGCGATGGCCTGGCGGAGTTCGTCCAGCGTCTGCTCGGCGTTGTTCAGGTCGTACCAATCCGCGTACTGCTGCTGGAAGCCGCTCTGCAGCAGATAGTCGGAGAGCGCCTTGAGCAGGTCCTCCATGCTCATCTCGGAGGCGGGTTCGGGAACGTATTTTTTGTACTTGATGAACTTCATTGAGCCGTCAGCATTGAATCGTCAGCATTGAATCGTCAGCATTGGGTCGTCAGCCGTCAGCCTTCAGCCTTCAGCAGTAAGCATTCAGCAATGTTCAATCCGTCCCCGCAAAGCTGCGCGAACCATAAAGTTGTCATCACGAGCGAAGCGAGGGATCTGCTTTTCGCCGGAATCGCAAGAAACTTGTTATTCGAAGCCAACAGCAGATCCCTCGCCTGCGGCTCGTGATGACAATCTTCTGATTCGCAGCGCCGTTGGCAAACGACGAAGGTCGACTCGGCCCTCGAAGTAGCCGCTCAGAAGTAGCCGCTCAGAAGTAGCCGCTCAGAAGTAGCCGCTCAGAAGTAGCCGCTCAGAGGTCGCTGCTTCAGAGTTGCCGCTTCAATTGAATGGTCTTCTGTGCCTCCGGAAGTCAGGGACTTCATCGTCGTCATCAAGCCGGCGCGGCTTCTCGCGCGGCTGCTGCGGCTTCTCGCCGGCGGTGAAGGTCCGCTCCTCGCTGCGACCGATGCGTTTGTGCGCGTAAAGGCCTTCCAGAATGAACTCCGCTCCTGACACCAGCACCTCCGACGGCTCCTTTCCGCTCAGGCCGAGCGCGCTCAACTTGTCCAGCAGGCCCTGGATGCTGCGCAGCTTGCCGAGCATCTCGTGGGCGCCGGACGAATCGCGCAGCTGAATCTCGCCGCCGAGATCGAACCACTGCACCACCTGGCTCATGTTGTTATTGCCATGAAAATATTTGTCATAGGTGCGAGCGACAGCGGAGCGAATGATCTCGCGCACCACGTTGTCGGCGCCCTTCAACTCACCTTCGTATTCGAGTTCGAGCTTGCCGGTCATCGCCGGCATGGCGGCGTAGATGTCGCCAATGCGCGGCACGACCAGCTTCTCGCCGGAGCGAATTGCGCGCCGCTCTGCGTTAGAGATGACGTTTTCCATTGCGCTGATCGGCAGACGCTGGCTGACGCCGGAGCGTTTGTCGACACGCTTGTCCTCGCGCGCCACGAAGGCGATCTGCTCGATGACCTGGCTGACGAACTGCGGAATCTGCAACTGATGTCCGTTGCGTTCCACCCAGGCTTCCTGCGTTGTGATCGCGATGCCTTCATCGACGGTAGCGGGATAGTGGGTGCGAATCTCGGAGCCGATGCGGTCTTTGAGCGGCGTGATGATCTTGCCGCGCGCCGTGTAGTCCTCGGGATTGGCGCTGAAGACAAGCGCCACGTCGAGCGGCATGCGCACGGGATAGCCCTTAATCTGCACGTCGCCTTCCTGCATGATGTTGAACAGGCCGACCTGAATTTTGCCGGCGAGATCAGGGAGCTCGTTGATGGCGAAGATGGCTCGATTGGCGCGGGGCAGCAGGCCGTAATGCACGGTGTATTCGCTGCCCAGCTCGTGACCACCCTTGGCGGCCTTGATGGGATCGATGTCGCCGATGAGATCGGCGATGGTCACATCCGGAGTCGCGAGCTTCTCGACGTAGCGTTCTTCCGGCACGCGATAGGCGATGGGCGCGTCGTCGGGATTGTTGACGACCAGCTCGCGGCAGCGCCGGCAGATGGGGTCATACGGGTTGTCGTGAATCTCGCAGCCGAGCAGATACGGCAGCTGCGGATCGAGCAGCGTAGTGAGCGCGCGCAGGATGCGGCTCTTGGCCTGGCCGCGCAGTCCCAGCAGGATGAAATTGTGTCGCGAAAGGATCGCGTTCACGATCTGCGGGACCACTGTATCGTCGTAACCCACGATGCCGGGAAATATCGGACCGCCGTTGCGCAGGCGAACAATGAGGTTGTCGCGCATTTCGTCTTTGACGCGGCGGTTGCGCGCCCGCTCCTCGGAGAATTGCTGGCTGCGGCGAAGATCGGCTAAAGTTTGCGGAAGATGGCTCAAGGGCTGGATACCTCCCCGGGTCGCGGCCGCAGTCTTCCAACGGCCGACATGACGGTTACGAATGTTCGTATTCTACGCCTATGGCTGTCACACGCGGGAGTGAGGGAAATCACAGGGAAGTTGGTTGCGAGTTGAGGGAAGGATTGTGTTGTGACGATAGGGGTCCTTCGACTCGGACTGAAGTCCTCGCTCAGGATGACATTTTGCATTGGGATTACTTTTCGCTGGCGGCGCGGGTCTTAGCTTGATCGACGACCAGCCGAGGTTCCGAAGAAGCATTACCGTCACTGTTTGCAGCTCCACCGGATCCGTTGGGTGAGAGCAGGGTCGCTGCTGCCGTCTCGTCCACGGCGCGCAGGCGCAGGTCGCGCTGCGGAAAGGGAATCTCGATGCCGGCGTTGTCCAGCAGTTCCATCACGGTCAGCGCCACTTCGCTCTTCACGCGGTTGACGTTGCTCTCCTGCATCACCCAGAACTGTAGCTCGAAGTTGAGCGAGCTATCACCGAATTCTTTGAAGTAGACCGCGGGCACCGGTGAGGTGAGAACGCTTTCATTGGTCGTCGCAGCCTGGTCGAGCAGCTTGGTGACGAGCTTGGGATCGGTTCCGTAGGCCACGCCCACCGGCAGTTCGACCCGGCGTAGCGATTCCGAGAGCGTCCAGTTAATGACTTTGCCGGAGATGAAATTACCGTTGGGGATGATGACCTCGGCACCCTGAAACGTCCGTACCGTGCTGGAGCGGATGCCGATACGCGTGACCTTGCCGGTGGTGCCGTCGACGTCCAGCACGTCGCCGATGTGGATGGGACGCTCGAATTGCAAGATCAAGCCGGAGATGAAGTTGTTGACGATGTTCTGCAGGCCGAAGCCGACGCCAACACCCAGCGCCCCGGTGAGCACGGTGAACTTGTTGAGCTCGACTCCGCCGGCGTTGACCGCGAAGAAGAAGACGAGAAGCAGCAACAAGTAGTGGAGCGTGGATGCGATCAGCTCAGGCAGGCCGCGCGAGAGATGGAAGCGGCTGAGTAGCTCCTCACGAATCAGGAAGCGGACGAAGGAGGAGACGGAATAGCCCACCAGCAGAATCACGAAGAAGCCCAGGACGCCGCCCAGAGTAACGCCTGCCGATCCGCCGGCAATATGGTAGTCGAGCACGGCACGAAATTGCTTGCCGACCCATTCGCTGAGGCCGAGCAGATTTACCGTGGCGAACAGCCAGATCAGGATTCCGCCCCAAGTAAACAGACGCGGCATCCAGCGGACCATGCCATCGCGATAGGTGCGAACCAGCGCCAGCTCCTGCGCGCCCGGGCGGTCCACTCCTTCCAGCAACAGGCGGGTGGACACGCGTACACCGGTCACCATGCTGATGGCGATGAAGCTGCTATACAGGCACACCACGCCCAGGAACTGCGCGAGCTTGATGTAGCCGAACAGATTGGCTGCGATGCCGAAGCCCAGCAGCAGAACGGCGAGCCGTATTCCCAAGACGAGAAGCTGATGAACGCGACTCTCTTTGGGCAAATGGGCCAGGCGCGGCGGGCTGACCAGGTAAGCGAACACGGCGAAAACAGCGACATTGATAGAGAATTGCACCTCGCGCTTGGTCACAGGAGAGAAGCTGGTCCAGGCGATGAACGCGCTGAGGGTATAGACTCCGGCCATGGAATACAGCAGCTTGCAAAATCGCGGCTGAATGAAGGGCGGCAGCAGAATGAGGATGGGTATGAATGAGATCAGGATAACCAGCCCGATCAGCGGAACCGGCGCCACTGGCGCCAACAAGTAGCCGAAGAGCAGAGGCGGCAGAAATCCGGCCGCGATCCAGTGGCGCGCGATGTGCTGGAGCTGCCGCTGCTCGGGAGTTTCCGCCTGCAGATCGCGAGTGAGAAGATGCAGGCGAAAAGCGGCGGCTAAAGCGAACAGGCCCAGCAGAGCAAGAGCGGCCAGCGCGCCGGCATTTTCCGCGGCGAAGGCGCGAATGCCAAGCAGCCGGGTGGAAGCAGCGAGATAGACCCGGCCGTTCTCTCCCAACTGGCGGCGCTGATTTAGCTGCCAAAGCGGCAAGCTGTCGCGCTCGAACAGACGGCTGTCCTGAAACTCGCGGGCGCGCTGTAACTCGTCCAGGACGTCAAGCGCAGTCTGGTCCTGATTGGCGGCCTCCACCTGCAGGTTGACGATGACGCGGAGTTGATTCTGCGCCTGCGTCATCAGCTGCTGCAATCGAGTGACGGAACTCTGGATGACATCTTGTGCGGGGCCGAGGCCGGGCGTGTCTTTGTTTTCCTCCAGCGTGGCGTTCCACAGCGGCTGCTGCGCAGAAATCTGCTGGACGGCCGACTGCGCGGCGTTGGCCCAGTCCAGCAACTCGCGGCGAGTGGCGGCGGTTTCCTTCTGCTTGTTACGCCAGGAGTTGTCTTCCTCGCGAAGCTCCAGCGTGTTGGGCGTGGCGGCCAGAAGCGCGTCGGTCCCTCTTTGTTGCTCGGCCAGCTGACCAGAGCGCTCGTCCAGCTGCGCTTGAACCGCGGCGAGCTGGTCAGCAGTCGGGAGCTTCTCCGAGGTGCCGCGCAGCATGCGCTTCAGATCTTCGGAGCGAGTCGCAACGTCGGGCAGCGGGATAGCAATGGGTTGCGAAGGCGAGGCGGTCGAGGCAGGCGCCGGGGGCGTCGCTGGTTCCGAAGCAGCCTTTTCTCCTGTCTTGCCCAGCAGAAGCTGTGCGGCGGATTGGGTATGGGCCGGCGTAGCCATCGCAAGCAGCAGAATAATGATCGCAGCGAGAGCGTTGCGCAGACGGCTTGCGCCGAAAGTGGACGGCCGTGGGGACATGCTGCCGCCATTATCGCCGATTGGAGCTGGATTTGAGGGAAATAGGCGGGTCCGTTGGATGGCAGCTTACCCGCGGTCGAGTTCGTCGAGCATGCCTTCCATTTCAGCGAGCGCGTGTTGATTGCGAGTGCGGCGGGCGCACTCGATGCCCTGCTGCAGCATGGCGCGGGCTTCGTCGGTGCGCTCGGCGCGGGCGAGTGTCTGCGCGGCCATGAAGTAGGCGTTGGTGTAATCCGGATGCGAGGCCAGGAGCAGCTTGAATTCGGCGAGTGCGGCGTCGGTGTCGCCCGAGCCGGAGAACTCCAGACCCAGGGCGTAGCGGGCAAAGGCGTCGTCCGGCTTGGCGGCGAGAATTTCTTTCAGAGCTGTGATGCGAGTTTCGTCGGGCAATGGATGACCTCGTCTGTTTGATGATCGCATGGCGATGCGGAAGTTTGGAAGTGGATGCGAGCTTGCAGCGCCAGTACAATTGGCATTGATTTGTAACTGCGAGGGATTGTGGCCTGTCCTTATTTCATGCCGGAGCGACGATTGGAGTCGGATTGGCCGTTTCCGCGACGGCTCCCCTTGGGCGCGGGATGGACGGGAACATGTAATGCGCCGGGACATGAAGGAACGCAGCCGAATGACGACGACCTGAAATCGGGCTGCAATATGGGTTACGCGAAGGCGTGTAGTCGTCTTCCTGCCGATCGTGCGGCGGATGCGGTGCGCTTCGCCATGGGCGAAGAGCGCAACGGAATTCTGCATGTGCTGTTCGTCTGCGAGCTGGCTTATTTGCCGGCCGGACATGGCGAGTTGTTGTACGAGAAGACGAGTAAGCAGTGGTTGCAGCGGCATGACAACGCCTGTGTGCAGCGCCTGGCCGAGTGCTATGTTCAAGCGCAGTTGGAGCGGCGGGCTGACTCGAAGCTGGAATCTTGAAACGCGAAACTAAATCGCTATGGAAGAAAACGACGGAAAGTTGATACCGAAGCCGGTGAGCGACTCGAAATCGGAGATGATCGAGCTCGTTTTGCCGAACGACACCAATCCTCTGGGAGCGCTGCTGGGCGGGCGTTTGATGCACTGGATCGATCTGGCCGGCGCGTTGGCGGCGCATCGGCATTCGCATTCGTACGCGGTCACGGCGTCGATGGACCACATCGACTTCCTGGTGCCGGTGCATGTGGGCGACATGGTGATCCTGCAGTCGGCGGTGAACCGCGTCTTTCATACCTCGATGGAGGTTGGGGTGAAGGTGCTGGTGGAGAACTACATCTCCGGCACGCGGCAGAAGATCGCAACTGCGTACCTGACGTTTGTTGCGGTGGATCGGCATGGGCGGAAGCTGGCGGTGGCGCCGGTGATTCCGGAGACCGACGACGAGAAGCGGAGATACGAAGGAGCATTGCGGCGGCGCGAGGCGTCGAAGGTCGAGCGCGAGCGAAGGGTTGCGGCGAGGAAGTAGTGCCGGCCCAGGTTAGCGTCCAAACGAAGGACGCGAAGCTGGGGCCCCGATCTTCAGCACCGATCTTCTGGCGGTCATCGTTCCTGGACTTGTTTCTGCCCGGCCAACCGATAGGTGATGCCGTTCCATTCGTAGACGTAGAGCGTGTAGTTGATCGCGCCGTCGGTGGTGGACTTGGGCACGCGAACGGTGACGGCGCCGTTCACCGCTTCGGCGGCGGCGCTGCCGAAGGGCGTATCGCAAAAGCTGGTCTTGTCGGGCGTTTCATCCACCGACCAGACTTTTGAGAATTTGGTCTCGGAGTACTGACGGAAGACGGTAAGCGTCAGGCAAGTTCTCTCGCCTGCATAGGTGACGAAGAGCACATCGTGGCGCTCAGCTAGCCCCTCGAGATCGATGTTGGCGATGCGGGAGTCGTCGTCCTTCTCATTGAGAACCTGCGAGGCGTCGCGCCAGAGTTTGTGGATGATGGCGGGATCGAGGCCGGTCGTCTTCGCCCACTTGGCTTCGTCGGAACGGTGAACTTGTTTCCAGTTCTGCGCAAAAAGCGCAGAAGCGAGGCAGAGCGCGCAAGCGAAGGTGGCGAGAGTTCGCATCGAGGAGAGGAAGAAGCGATAACGAAAATGATGATAAACCAAGCGTCTCCCAGTGCCGCAGGCTGAAGCCGGCTCAGGCGTGAAATAGGGAGATAATCGGCACGACTGAAAGTCGTGCCCTGTTACAAGGCGTTCGCCAAGCGACTTTTTCGACGTCCTGTGAAAGTCGTGCCCTTCCTGATGTTCTCAATCGGCGGCGACCGCGCGCGTTTGAACGCTGTCACGCGCGGCGATCTCGAAGGCCTGACTGAGATCGTCGATCAGATCATCCACATCTTCCACGCCCATTGAAATTCGCACCAAGTCAGCAGGAATGCTCTTCTGCTGGCGCAAATGCGCCGGGATGCTGGCGTGCGACATATAGTTGGGCAGGCTGATGGTGGAGTTGACTCCGCCGAAGCTGACCGTGATGTTGAAGAGTTTTGTCGTTTCAACGATTGCGCGAGAGAACTCCGGATCGCCGGTAACGAAGCTGAGGACTGCGCCATCACCCGAAGCCTGGGCGCGATGAACGCGAAGCTGCGGTTCATCGGCGAGGCCGGGATAGTAGACGCGATCGACGCTCGGATGGGCGTTGAGGAGCTCGGCAATTTTCTTTGCGTTCGACTGCTGGCGATCGAGACGGAGAGCGAGCGTCTTTGAACCTCGCAGCAAGAGGAAGCTGTCGAACGGCGAGAGTGCAGCGCCTTCGCCGTTCTGGATGAGGTAGAGCTCGTTGCCGATCTCTTCGTCGTTGACGACGATGGCGCCGGCCATGACGTCGCTGTGGCCGCACAGGAACTTGGTTGCCGAATGCAGGACGATGTCAGCACCGAGTTCGAGCGGGCGCTGGAGATACGGCGACATGGTGCTGTTGTCGACGCAGAGAAGCAAGCCGTTGCGATGCGCGATGTCGGCGGCGGCGGCGATGTCGATGATCTGGAGTAGCGGGTTGGTCGGGGTCTCCAGATAGACGAGCTTGGTGTTCGGGGTGATCGCTGCGGCAACGGCGTCGAGGTTGCTGAAGTCGACGTAGCGAACGTTGATGCCGCGCTTGGCGAGGATGCGCGAGAAGAGGCGATAAGCGCCGCCGTAAAGATCGTCGCAGGCGAGGATTTCTTCGCCGGGCGAGACCAGACGAGTGACGGCGGTGATGGCGGCCAGACCGGTAGCGAAGCAGAATCCGCGCGAGCCGCTTTCGAGCGAGGCGATTTGTTTTTCGACGACGGCGCGCGTGGGATTGCCGCTGCGCGAGTAGTCGTATTCGCCGAACTCGGTCGCGTCGTCCTGACGGAAGGTCGCGGTCTGATAGATGGGCGTGTTGGCGGGCGTGAAGCGATCGCCAGGAGCGGGATTGAAAGTCAGAAGTCGAGTGGCGAATTTCACGCAGCACCTCCGAAGGCAGTTGTCGGTTGCCAGTTGTCAGTTGTCGGTTCAGGCAGATGGCGACCGATTAGAGCCGCTCGCGCGGCGGGGGCTTGATCAGCAGCCTGGTTCGTGGCTCGCAGCTCGCGGCTCAAATCAAACAGGTCGGCCATGACGGCTGCCGTTGTTGGCCAGCGGCCGGCGCCGCGGCCGGTCCAGACCTGTTGCGACTCGGAGCCGCCGGTGTCGATGAGTAGGCAATTTTCTTCGTTACGGATTTGCGCGAAGGGATGGGACGAGTCGACCAGCGTGGGCTTCACTTCGAGATGCACGCGACCGTCGGCGATCTGTGCGGTGCCGACCAGTCGAGCGCGGCCGCCGTCGCGTGCCGCTGACTGCACCCAAGCGGGATCGATGGCCTCGATGCCGGTAGCGCTGACGTAGTGTGCATTGACGTCGGGAAAGGCGCGGCGAGCGAGGAGGCGAAGCTTGCACACGGTGTCGGAGCCGGAGACATCGGCGCGGGGATCCTGTTCGGCGAAGCCGTTGGCTTGCGCTTCGGCGACTGCCTGCGACCAGGAACATCCGGCGGCGAGGCGATCGAGGATGTAGTTGCAAGTTCCGTTGAGGACGCCGGAGAGCGAAACGATGCGGCCGTTGTCAGCCAAAGCCCGAACCGCTTCCAGCGCCGGAACTGCGCCGCCGACGGCTGCGGAGTAGCGCAGCGAGCGATGACCCTCAAGCTGAACGTCGTGAGCGAGCAGAAGCTTGTTCGCGGTGACGACCGGCTTGCCCGCGGCGAGTGCAGCTTTGACCAGGTCGCCGGCGGGATCGGTGCCGCCAATTAATTCGACCACGACATCGACATCGTCGATCGCGTCCCAACAATCGCGTGTGAGGAGATTGCCGGGAGCGTGATCGGAGTGCAGATCAGGACGGCGCACCGCGATACCGGTAACCTCGAAGAGTTCGGGATGCTTCGCCAGTTCCTGAAAGACGCCGAGGCCGACGGTGCCGAGTCCGAGCAGACCGATCTTCAGCGGAGCTTGCGAGGAACGTGGCGCCGAGAGCACCGAGTGATGGCTGCCGACGACGGTTGCGTAGTTTTCGCCGAGGGCGGCGACTTCGAACGGAACGCTGGTCTTGCGTCCGAAGGCGATGGCTTTTTGCTGGACAATTTTGCCGCCGATGGCGAGCGCGTCGGAGAAGTTGATTTCGTCGAAACGCTTCGCGTCGGAGCAGGCGGCGGGATCGCTGTCGTAGATGCCGTCGACGTCTTTGATGAGGCGGCAGCGCGCGCCGAGCTGCTTGGCGAGGAAGAGCGCGGAGAGATCGGAGCCGCCGCGTCCGAAGAGCGCGACACGGCCGAGACGATCGCGGGCGACGAAGCCGGGGATGACGGCGACGCGGCCGAGCTTGAAGACGTTCTCGATGGCCAGGATGTCGGCGCTGACCGGCTCGGTGTCGTTCGAAGTGGTCTCGGCGATGAGTTGGATCTGGCTGGGATCGAGGACTTGCGCGGGAATGCCGAAACGGTCGAGTTCGAGCGCGAGGAATGCCGTGGCAACTTCTTCGCCGGTGGCGACGACGCGCGCGATGGCTTCGGGGCAGGCGTCGCGATAATCGGCGACCGCATCGAGTAGACGATCGGTTTCGCCGGCGAAGGCCGAGACTACAGCGACGACGCGATACTGGCGGCGAATCCAGCGGTAGATTTCGTGGACGGCGCGCGGCAGTTCTTCGCGGGAGTGCAGAACCGAGCTTCCGAACTTGAGAACGATTACTTTGCGAGACATGGCTCAACCTCCTGCGTGGTGTCGGCAGCGACGGGGATTGCAGCGAGCGCGGTTTCGAGATCGGCGATGATGTCGGCAGGATTTTCCAAGCCGACCGAGAGCCGCACCAGACCGTCGGTGATGCCGGTGCGCTCGCGAATCTCGCGCGGGACGTCGCCGTGGGTCATCGAGACGGGATGAGTGATCAGCGTCTCAACCGCGCCGAGATTTTCGGCGAGCAGGCAGAGGCGAACCGTGTTCATCAGCCGAATGCCGGCGTCAGCGCCGCCCGTGAGTTCGAAGGCGAGCATGCCGCCGGGGAGCGATTGCTGTTTTTCGGCGAGTGCGAACTGCGGAAAGCCGGCGAGGCCGGGATAGTAAACGCGGGCGACTTTGGGATGCTGCTCGAGCCATTCGGCGACTTTCTGCGCGTTGGCCGAATGCGCTTGCAGGCGCAGCGGAAGTGTCTTGAGTCCCCGCAGCGTGAGCCAGGACTCCTGCGGAGACTGGATACAGCCCAGTGTCTTGCGGACCAGGCGCAGACGCTCGAGCAAGACTTCGTCGCGCGTGGCGATGGAGCCGCCGACGGTGGAGTTGTGACCCTCGATGTACTTTGTGGTCGAGAGCAGCGTGATGTCGGCGCCGAGATCGAGCGGACGCTGCAGGACTGGAGTCAGAAAGGTGTTATCGACGGCAAGCTTCACTCCGGCGGCGTGCGCGACGTTGGCGATGGCAGCGATGTCGGTCAGCTTGAGCGTGGGATTCGCCGGCGTCTCGATGAAGACGAGGCGCGTGTTGGGGCGAATCGCCTTGGCGACGGCGGTGGGGTCAGAGGTGTCGACGAAGGACGCTTCGACGCGGAAGTTTTCCAGCACCTGCTGGAAGAGGCGGACGGTGCCGCCATAGACGACATCGGAGACGACGACGTGATCGCCGGATTTCAGGATCGCCAGGAAGAGCGTGGAGATCGCGGCCATGCCAGTGGCGAAGCAGACAGCTGGAGGCGTGTCTTCGAGCGCGCCGAGTGCGGCTTCGAGCGCGGAGACTGTCGGGTTCGCGGCGCGCGAATAGGTAAAGCCTTTGTGTACGCCGACGGCTTGCTGATGATAGGTGGTGGACTGATAGATGGGCGTGACGACCGCGCCGGTTGCGGGATCGGCGGTGAGGCCGCCGCGGATCGCGATGGTGGAGAACTGCTCAGGTGCGAATGACATCGAAAACTCCGAATCGAGAATTGCCCAGAAACAGCAACGCCGCCCTGTTTACCTAGGCGGCCGGTTTCACGATTGGAGTTTTCTGTTGGGCTGTCAGGCTCCGATCATGGACACGGCACCGCCTAGGGTGCACATGGCCATGGTCATTCGCTGAGCCGTTGACAACATAGTGTGAAGGTAGCGGATGGGCCGCGCGTGTGTCAAGAGGTTCGGCGGATGGGAAGTACAACCAACGGGGCATTCGAGTTGCGCAGTCCCAGGTTAGCGTCCAAAAGATGGCCGCGAACCCTTCGGCAAGCTCAGGGCAGGCTCTGGGGCACCAGGCCCCGCCGCTCCGCGGCTCGAACCGCAGATCCCTCGGTCGGACTAAAGTCCTCGGTCGGGATGACAAAAAAAAAGAGAAGCGGGGGCGCTGGCCTTAAGGGCCGGCACTACTCGGAGTCACATTTCGCTTTCGTTATGGTGCGCCGGAGACTTTCGCTTGAGGCGCGTCCTTGAATTCTTCGGCCATCCATTTTTCGAAGGCGTCCATATTCTGCGGACGGCCGAGGAAGTTCTTCACTAGATCGTTGGCTGACATGGATCCGCCGGGATCCAACACCTGGCGGCGATAGCGCATGGGAGTGTCGCCCGCGAGCAGGTTCTGCTGATCGAACTGCTGGTAGAAATCGAGAGCGATCACCTTGTCCCACATGTAGGTGTAGTAAGCGGAGGAGTAGCCGGCCAGGTGATTGAAGCTGGCATACAGGTGAGCGTCGGGAGGGATCGGGATGTAAGACGTGTAGTTCTGGAGAGCGTGAAAGGTTACTGAGTCGAGGTCGACATTCTTGGGATCGTCTTTGTAAATGTCGTAGGAGATGGCGGAATACGCATTCTGTCCGCTCACCCAATTGCCGCGGCCAAAGGCGGAGGCGCGATCCATGCGAATCACCAGCTCAGCAGGGATGGGCTCACCGGTTTTGTAGTTGCGCGCAAAGGAGGCCAGCACCTGCGGGCTGCGCATCCATTCCTCCAGCATCTGCGAAGGAGCTTCGATGAAGTCGGCTTCCATGCTGATGCCGCTGATGCCCGCCCATTGCTGCTGTCCGCCGAGAATGTGGTGCATGAGGTGCCCGAACTCGTGGAAGAACGTGGTGGCGTCCTGGTATTCCATGAGTGCGGGATCGGTGGCCGTGGGTTTGGGAAAGTTGCAGACTAGAATCGCCTCCGGCAGTTGCTTGCCGCGAACTCCGTCGAGCACAGGCGACATCTGGGCGTGGCTGTACTTGCCGGGACGGGGATGCATGTCGAGATAGAAGCGGCCAATGGCCTTGCCGTTCTCCATCACGTCATAGGTTTCCACCGACGAGTCCCACACGGCGGAGTTCTGCTCCTGCTGGAAGGTAACGTGGAAGAGCGCGGCCGCGGTGCTCATGATGCCCTGCTTGACTTCGGCATAGGGCAGGTAGGGGCGCACGCTTTCGGAGTTGAAGTCGTACTGCGAGCGGCGAACCAACTCCGAGATGTAGCGTGACTGATAGGCGTAAATCTCTTTCGCCTGGGGATCGGTCTTGCGCTTTTCCGCCAATTGCATCTGGAACTCGCGCTGCGCGATAGGGCGAGCGGCGGTGTCGACGTCGGAGATGAACTTGGCGATGTTGCTGCCCTTCTGGATCATCTTGTCGGCTGCGTTGTAATCCGCCCAGGAGGGATAGCCGATCAGCAGAGCGATCTGATAGCGGCGCTGCATCATGTCCTGGAGAACGGCGCGATTCTTGGGGTAGGCGCGGTCGTCAAACGCTTCCCAGAGGTCGTGGCGAAGCTGATCGCTCTTGGCGTAGGTCATGATCGGCACAAGGTCGGGATAGTTGGTGGTGACCTTGATTTTGCCGTCGGGACCGGGCTTGTGGTTGTCGATGAAATCCTGCGGCAGCCCGTCGAGTTGGGAGACGCTGGCGAGCTCGATGGTTTTCTGATCGTCGGAGATGTTGCGATCGAAGGCCGACTGATCGTCGGTGAGCTGGTCCTGGAGCTTCTTCAGCTTGGCGCGAGTGGCGTCATCTTTGTCGACGCCGGCGAGGCGGAACTCAAGCAGCTGGCGCTGAACGTAGTACCTGGTGGCCGGATCGGCCTTGGAGACGTCGAGCGAGCTCAGCGCGTGATAGACATCCTGGTTCAGCGAGAGCGCCGTGATCGCGCTGCTGGCCTTGGTGGTCATCGCGGTGGCGTGGTCGCGATAGGCGGCATCGGGATGAACCTGCTGCATCAGAGTGGAAAAATACGCCGTGGCATTCAGCTGCCGGATCGCTTCGTCGTAGGGCTCCAGCGTGTTCGCGATGGTTCGCGTGCCTTTGACGGCGACGATCTGATCGATGGACTTCTGGGCCGCGGCCAGGCGGGCGTTTTCCATCTTCTCGAAGGCGGCGATGTCGGGCTTGCCGGCGTAGACGGTGGGCTGAGTCTTCAGATCCTGAGCGGCGGCGGTGGCAAGCAGCAGGATTGCGATGACGCTGGTACGGCCAAGTCTGATCGGCATGATGGCCTTTCGTGATTTCAGTGGCGTTTTTCCGGGCTCCGGCGGGGGCTGGCCGTAGCAGTTCAGCAGCGAAATCTTACGCTGGTTGGCGCATCTTCCACAACAGGAACGGGATAAAGGCGCGTTCGAGACGGATGTGCCGCCCCTGAAGGGGCTCGGCTTCATAAGGGTCGGCTACCCAGCGCTGAACAGCCCCAATCCGCGCAACCCCGGCGCGGATTGGGGACCCCCGTTCGCGCTGGGCTATCTTCTTTCTGTCTCGCTACGCGAGACTCGGGCATTAGCGGCGCGGACTTGTTTGCTTCTACCGCGTCTACGCCGGTCAACGCTGTGAAGCCAACTTGCATCCAACTCGGGCGAGAGGTTCCTGTTGAGCACGTCCGCGAAGGAGCGGGTGAGGGACTGCGATTCGTGCGGGTTGTGCCGCCGGCTGAAGCCGGTTCAGGCAAGGAAATAAACGGCTTATCGGCACGACTGAAGTCGTGCCCTGTTACGAACCGGTCGTGGGACAGGTCAGGAGCAAATGACAGTGGTGATCAGACGAAGTGCGCTTATCGTGGGGGCCGTGGTGCTGGCATTCCTCATCGGCGCCAAGGCGCAGCAGACGACCTTGCCTCAGCCCAACGCAAGCCATCCGTCGCAGCCGGCCGCGTCGTCGAATGGGCAGGGCACGGTGGGCTCGGAAATGCCGCCCGCAGCCGGCTCCGCGACAAACACGTCAGTGGCACCCAGCGGATCGGTGAACTCGACCGGCAGTAACTCAACCGCTGCCGAGGACAATCCATACGATCCGCTGCTCGAGCCTCCGCCGCTGCCCAAGGGCAAGCCGACGCTGATTGGTGGCTTGGCGACCAGCGTGGATCACGTTCGCAATCGCCTGACGGTGCAGCCGTTCGGCAAGGGCGAGAAGGTGAAGGTGTTTGTCGATGAGCGCTCGCATATCTATCGCAATGGCGTGGAGACGACGGTACTCGGCATTCACAAAGGCGACCGCGTGTATGTCGATACCATGCTCGATCACGACAAGGTCTTCGCCAAGAATGTGCGCGTGATTACCGAGACCGGTCTGGCCGAGGTGCGCGGGCAGGTAATCGGCAGCAATCCGGAGAAGGGAACGATCAGCGTGCGCGATCAGCTCTCGGCGAAGCCGGTGACGTTCTCGGTGAGCGGCGCGACGAGGTATAGCTCATCGAAGGGTGCGGCGACCGCGAGCGATGTGCAGCCGGGCGCGCTGATTAACGTGCACTTCTCGCCGCGCGCCGACAACCGCGACGTGGCGCAGGAAGTGATGGTGCTGGCCAAGCCGGGCGACAACTACATCTTCTCCGGTACGGTGACCAATCTCGACATGCGAACCAGCACGTTCTTTGTCGACAACCAGGCCGACGAGCAGAGCTACGAAGTGCATTTCAGTCCGACGGTGATGGCCGATGCGCGGTCGTTGAAGATCGGACAGGAAGTGACCGCGCGCGCCGTCTTCGATGGCAAGAAGTATCAGGCGACCAACATCCGCGTGGACAAGGGGAACGAGCAGGAAGGGCAGGAGTCGAAGGCGCAATAGGGATTTAGGCTTGCTCCTGGCTCAGTTTTTCCGTACTCTCGACTCCATGGAAGTGCATTTCACGCCCGAGCAGGAAGCGCAGTTGGCTCAGATCGCGAGCCACGAAGGCATCGACGTCGAGCAATTGGTGAAGGATGCCGCGTTGCGGATACTTGAGAAATCACCGCGGCAGCCTGCTAACGGCTCAGAACTGCCCAGGCTGCGTCTGGGACCAGTGAGTTCGCTGCATCGGCGAGACCTTTATAACGATGTCGGTTGAGCCGGGTGTAGTAGATGCGAACGTCCTGGTGTACGCGGTCAATGTGGATGCTCCGCAACACTTGGCTTCGCGCGCTCTCCTTGAAATCGCAAGTGCCCCGTCGAACACGCTTTACGTAACCTCACGGATTCTCTGCGAGTTTTACTCCGTTATCACCAATTCTCGTCGCGTTTCAGCGCCAGTTTCCCCGGGGCGAAGGCTTACGCGCAATTTCTGCGTTGCTGGCGCTTCCCGGCGTACAAGTATTGCCTGTTCCGACTGACACGGTTGTGCGCTGGATGGAACTGCTAGTGCGTCGTCCCGTAATTGGAGGCGGTGTGTTCGATCTTCAGCTCATCGCAACCATGGAAGCGAACAATGTTCTTCGGATCTACACATTCAACGTCGAAGATTTCGAGGTGTTCCCGGAATTGACCGCAGTCGTGCCGAAGGGATGACGGCGCGACACAATATGAGCAAGACGACTACTTCAAGCAGAACGGTTAACGCTCCGCGACCGATGTCACCCTCGGAGGTAGAACGCGCCGCGCGCGCCGATGCAGACGTGCAACCGCTTACTCCGTCCGACCTGATGGCGAATGAAGCGAACGCCGCAGGCGAAGCTTATTCGTCGGGCTCTCGAACTGACGCAAGAGGAATTTGCCAGCCGCTACCACATTCCCATTGGTACTCTGCGAGACTGGGAACAGGGGAGGACGCAGCCGGATCAGCCGGCGCGAGCTTATCTAACGCTGATTGCGCGTGATCCGGAACACGTGAGTCGGATGCTCAATCCGAGGGTCAGTTAGTGTTGAAATGGCTCGCGTTTCCGGCTTGGCTCGCGGCTTGATTTTGCCGAATGAGCGTCCAGCGGGCCGGCTGCGCTCACGAACGATGTCGCTTCAGCAGAATTCCCGCCAGCAGGGCGGCCGAGGCAGCCAGCAGCCATTCGATTCGCCAGAGTTGCACAGCCTGCCAGTCCACCAGCGTGTCCGCCTTGTAGAGGATGCCGGTCAGAAGGGCGGCGACCATGCAACTCATTCCCAGCAGGAAAAATATCAGGGAAGAAACGGTGAGGCCCAGCTGATCAAGAAGGCTGGTGGCTTCGTTGGATTCGACGGAGTCGTCTAAGTCATCGGCAATGGTAAACGCCTTCTCGCGTTCGCTGCCGCAGATGTGACAAAAATGCGCCGCGGCTGCGTAGTCAGCGCCACAGTGCCAGCAGGAGGAGGGCGCCGGCATGGTGCTCACCATCCGCATAATCTCCGGATTGGGTGAGCGCCAATACTCCTGGCTGCTGCGTCTTCCTGCCGCCTGGGCCATACCCAACTTTCTCCTGCAATCTGCCAAGTCGAGTGCAAGCCGCCAGCCAAAGTTAGGAGACAGCGGAGATGTTGCATTCAAATGACTTAGAAATCAATCATGGGATGACGCCGGCGGATGTTGCCGAGCAGAAATTTCCCGGCGAGGGTAAAGATCGGCACTATCATGGCGGGTAGAAGCGGCGATGTGCGACCCTGCCCGAGACTCCTCTAATACCGTTTGGGCATCGGAATCACCTTGGTTTCGCGGGGCTGCAAGAGATTGTTCCAGTAGCCCAGGAGCAGAAGGTCGCTGGAGGTGAACTCGATCGACGCCGGACGGGTGTTGCCGGGGGTGAACACGTATTTGTCCAGCAGCTGGTGCAGGCGTGGGATGCTGATGCCCAGTGCCGCGGCGGCTTCGCTTTCGCTATACGGCTCCTGAGAGGACCGATTGACGTTAGACATAGGGCGCATCGATAAATTTCCTTGTAATGCAGTTGTACAGGTTTGGGGCGGAGTCGCGGTATCAGGTAAACTTCCCATAAACCGGTCGCGATGAAACCTTACCAACGACTGCTGTTTTTGGGGTGCCTCTGCTGTGGAGCCTGGCTGGGAGGGCTGTGTCTTGCCGCGGTTAATCCCGGCGCTGCCCAAAATGCAAAGCCCGCCGCCGCTGATCCTACGGCTTCCTCCGCCCCGATTCCGACCCGGATGGACAACGATGCGAATACCCGAAGAGGATTCGATTATTTCTACAGTCTCGAATACGACAAGGCGATTCACGAATTCGAGCTGGCGCAGCAGGCCCATCCCACCGACCCATTCGCCACGAATCACCTGCTGGCAGCCGTTATTTTCAAGGAGCTTTACCGCATCGGCGCGCTCGATACCGAGGCCTACGCCGCCGACAACTTCCTGACCAAGAAGCCGGCCGAGCCGCTCGATCCGGCGACGAGGGATCGCGTTACCCAGCTGGTGAACCAGGCTCTGGCGCAGGAGCAAGCGGTGCTGCAAAAGAATCCCAACGACCTTAACGCGATCTATTCGCGCGGTGGGACGAGGGCGCTGCAGTCGTCGTACATGGGCGTTGCCCAGCACGCCTGGTTTACGGCGTTACGCAACGCCGTGGTTGCGCGGCATGACAACGAGCATGTGCTGGAGCTCGACCCCAACTATGTCGACGCCAAAGTTGTGGTCGGCACCCACCTGTATATCATCGGCTCGCTGAGCTGGCCGATGCGGGTTGCGGCGTCGGTTACCGGGCTGAGCGGCAACAAACAGAAAGGCCTGGATTACCTGCGGCAGGCGACGGGCAGCCCGCATCAGGAGGTCGCCACCGATGCGCGGATTGTGCTGGCGCTGTTTCTGCGGCGCGAGCAGAAGTATGACGAGGCGCTGCAGGTGGTCAACGTGATGCAGAACCAGTATCCGCACAACTTCCTGATGGCAACGGAGTATGCGCATCTGCTGAACGCCGCCGGGCATGGGCCTGAGGCGATAGCCGCCTATCGTAAGGTGCTGGACGGCTGCCGCGCCAATAGCTACAACCGGTGCCGCATTGAGATTCCTGCGTATGGCCTGGGCGAGGCAATGCGCGGGCAGAAGGA
Source organism: uncultured Acidobacteriaceae bacterium (assembly GCA_963805985.1). Lineage (GTDB taxonomy): Bacteria > Acidobacteriota > Terriglobia > Terriglobales > Acidobacteriaceae > Bog-257. Next base: position 251,791 of record CAWDWG010000003.1, read on the forward strand.
TTACGCCGGGGCGGCCGAGGCTTACGAGATCGCTGCCACCACCGGCAAGGATCCTGATTTGCGGCAGCGCGCGACGCTGGCCCAGGGCGAGATGTACGACCTGATGCAGAAGCGCGACAGCGCCATCGAGAAGTACCAGGCGGTGATCGCGGAGAACTCTGCTTCGAACTCAGCGGAGCTGGCGCGGCAATACCTGAGGACGGCGTACAAGACTCCGTAGGGCGCGGCGCGGCCTCCGTGACAATCTGTCACTAACTGCTCGCTCCCTGCCACTACGGGCGGACCGCAGATCCCTCGGCTGCGCTCGGGATGACAGGCTGCGCTCGGGATGACAGCGCTCGGAAGATCGCAAGATCACCGGGACCGCTAGCGTGAGGCGCCGAGTCCCGGCCGAGAAATTTACGCGTTCACCGACACCGCGTTGGGGCTAACCTCGGCCGATGTCTGCAGGCCGTTCTGGCTGATCTGCTGGAACTGCTGCTGCAGCGAGGCGAAGTCCGTTTGCGCAGCCGACAGATTGCCGGACTGCAGATCCTGCCCCAGTTGGCTGAACATTTGCTCGATCGGATTTTGCTGGCTGCTGTTCTGGCTGCTCTCGCTGTGGTGGTGGTGATGATGGCCATGCACGGCCATCGCGCTCTGCATATCCTGCTGAATCGTGCTGTAGTCCTGCTGCGCCGCTGACAGGTTGCCGGACTGCAGATCCTTCGCCAGCTGCGAGAATGCCTGCTGGATGGGATTGCTGGTCTGCGACGACGTTGCCGACGCGGTCGAGGAGGTCGACGAAGTCGAACTCAGATTCGGATCCAGCTGCGTCAGGGTGGCAAAGTCCGACTGCGCCGAGGACAGATTGCCGGACTGCAGATCCTGGCCAAGCTGCTGGAATTCGCTCTGCATCTGCTGCATCTTGTTCGCGACATCCTTCGTGCCGTAGGTGAAGGGATCCATGTTGAGAATCGGTGATATAGCCATGAAGCTGTCTCCTCTCGTCATCCGGACGGGGCCTATGAAATTGATCGGCGCAGCACGCCTGAGCTTTAGCTGTGCCGAGCGGAAGGAAAAGAGCAACTTGCTGGCCGTTGGAAGGCTGCCGTATTGCCAGCATTTCCTATGAGTTAGGAAGGGCCGTGCTGCGCAGGCCGATTGACTCGGCAAAGCTTGCCCACCACGCCCGGCAAACCCTGCCGCCTCAAGACCACAACTAACGATTCTTGCCACAAGTCAACGGCGCATCGGCTATGATGCCGCTCGCCGCAGCTTTCGCGTCTGCGAGGTTGTTTATGGAGAAGCCGACCCTCGACAAGTTTCCCCGGGAAGTCCTTGCCGGCATCGACATTCAGAAGGCGTTTATCGTCTCGCGGCTGGTGGTTGCCGCAGAGAAGCTGCAGCTGTTTCGGCTGCTCGACGGCAAGCGCCTGAAGGCGGCGGCGATCGGCCGCGCGCTCAAGATCCATCCTTACTACCTGGAGCCGTTTCTGAATGCGTTCGTCGGGTTGCGAATGCTCGACAAGGTGAAGGATGAATACGGCAACACGGCTTTCGCGGAGAAGTATTTCATCGACGAGCGCTCGATTTACTGGACCCGCGAGTACTCGAATGAGTGCCTCGACGACTTCGACGCCCTGAGCGTGCTGGAGAAGGCGCTGGCGACGGGCCAGCAGCCGCGGTCGCTGCGGCGCGCGCGGCGGCCGCTCTATGTCGAGGCAATGCACCGCAATCCGAAGCAGGCGGAAAACTTCACGCGGATGCTCTTTTATCTGCACCAGCCGGATGCGGAGGCGCTGGCTAACTATCTGGATCTGTCGCGACGGCGGGCGGTGCTGGATGTCGGCGGGGGATCAGGCGTGATGTCGATCGCGCTGGCGAAGAAGAACCGTCAGCTGCGGGCGACGATTCTGGACATCGCTCCGGTCTGCAAGGTTGCCGCCGGAATCATCCGGCGCGCCGGATTGGCCAAGCGCGTGCGCACGCTGGTGGGCAACATTCATGAGCGGCTGCCCGCCGGCTACGACGTGATCATGATGTGCGATATCGGGCCGATTTCGCAACGGCTCTTGCGCAGCGCCTATCGCAGCCTGCCTCCGGGAGGGTTGCTGGTGCTGGTTGACCGTTGCCTGTCGGAAGACGGCACCCAGCCTCTGGACCGGCTGGCGGAGTACTTTGCCGGGTCGTCGTTTGGGGTGGCGACGTGGAAGGACGTGGTGGACGCCGTGGAGTCTTGCGGATTCCGCCAGGTTAAGGCGGAGAACGTTTATCGCGACGTGTGGTACATCACCGCGATTAAGCCGGGGCGCTAGCACGGGCGAGAGTAGCGCCGCCCTCTGGGCGGCTGGATCGCAGGCCTCTGGCCTGCGCAGGGTTGGCAGGCGAGGACGCCTGCCCGACAGCCGGCCGGGAGGCCGGCGCTACTAAGGATCGAGTAGGCCGGCGCTACCAAGATCGGATAGGCCGGCGCCACTTAAGGTCTTGAGCAGGCGCCGCTTTTGCATCTCCGGGAACCTTTGCTTATCCTGTTCGTATCACTCTGTGGAGGGTGTATGTACTGCAACTATTGCGGTAAGGTCATTCAGGACGACGCCAATCTTTGCGCCTATTGCGGCACGCGGGTGGGTTCGGTTGCCGGACGGCGCAAGCTGATGCGCTCGCGGGCGAATCGCAAAGTCGCCGGAGTCTGCGCCGGCTTCGCCGAGTACTTCGATCTGGATGTCACCGTGGTGCGGGTGGTCTGGCTGATCGTCGCGCTGTTTGGCGGAGGCGGTTTCCTGGCCTACATCATTGCGTGGATCATCATGCCCGAGGAGCCGGAGTGCGTGCCCGCTGCGCCGCCCGCGACCGTAGCGGTGACACCGCCGCAGACGTATCAGGGGTCGTGAAGGCGGCGGCGCTGTTGGGGTAGAGCTGGCCTTTAGGCCAGCGTCCCAGGTTTATTTTTCTTCGAGCCGGCTTGAGCCGGTGGCCGATGATTGTTGTGCGATGTCCAACAAATCGGGGCTTTAGCGCCTGATTTACGCAGGGGCTAAAGCCCTCGTCTATTTCGCCGGTTTCGGCACGAGTAAACTCGTGCCCTGTTACGAACCTTTCTTCTGCAACCGTCGCCGAGCCTACTTCCTAATCAAGATATCCTCGGTGCCTCGGCGTCTCTGTGGTCAACTAAACCGCGACCATCTCGATTTCGGAGATGATGTCGGCGGCGGCTTTGGCCGGGTCGGGGGCATCGAGGATGGGGCGGCCGACCACCAGGTAGGTCGAGCCGGCGGCGATGGCGTCGGCGGGAGTCACGACTCGCGCCTGATCTCCGGCGGCAGAGCCTGCCGGACGGACGCCGGGCGTTACGATCGCCAAGCCTTCGCCAAGTTCACGACGCAGCTCTTTGGCTTCTTTTGCCGAGGCGACGAGCCCTCCGCAGCCGGCGGTACGGGCGAGCGCGCCGAGTCGCAGCACCTGGTCCAAGGCGGTTCTGGGGACACCGATCTCCTCGAGGTCGGCATCGGTGAAGCTGGTGAGGACGGTGACTGCCAGAACCAGCGGCTTGGCCGACGACTGGGCTGCAGCCTCGACGGCGGCCTTCAGCATCTTGCTGCCGCCCGAGGCGTGGACGGTCAGCATCGAGACGCCGAGCTCGCAGGCTGAGCGCACGGCGGCGGCGACGGTGTGGGGGATGTCGTGGAACTTCAGGTCGAGGAAGACTTTACGGCCGGAGGCGACGAGGTCGCGGACGACCTGCGGTCCCTCGGCGGTGAACAGTTGCTTGCCGACTTTGTAGGTGGTGGCGGCGTCGCCGATGGTTTGGACGATGCGCTGCGCCTGGCTGGCGCTGGAGACGTCCAGCGCCACGATGAGCCGATCTTTTGTAAGCATCGGCTCCCAGTTTACCTCAGGATGCGTGAATTATTGCTCGCCTTGGAACTCGGCAATCTCTGCGATGTCGGGGGTCTGGAGAACGTCCAGGCGGACCTGGTCTACGCCCTTCATGGAGAGCACCTTAGCTGCACCATAGGACAGATCGATGATGCGGCTGCGGGCGACGGGTCCGCGATCGTTGATGCGGACGACGACCGAGCGATCGGTCTTTAAATCTGTGACCTTGACCCAGGAGCCAATCGGCAAAGTCCGATGGGCAGCGGTAAATTGATTCATGTCGTACAGCTCGCCGCTGGCAGTCTTGTGAGACTGGAAGATGCGGCCGTACCAAGAAGCCTTCCCGACCTGAGGTTTATGGGTGTGGGAGGGCCTGCTTTCCTGAGTTTGTCCTAGGGTCCCTTTTCGCGAATCCGGTGTGCTATTACCGGGTGCTGCGCTCAGTGCGGTGGCGAACATCAATGTCGCCGCAACTGGGCTGAGTACTCGTAACATTAAACACCTCTCATCGTTTAGGTTGGTCCTCCTGGCACGAAGTTAAAGTCTATTGACCGGAAGAACCAAGAGTCAACCCCACCAACAGGGCATTGTGAATTTTGGCTTGCTATTTCTTGAAAAGTGTGGTTCGGGCCGAGGTTGCCGTGTCAGGGCCTGGATGCGAGAGCAGGTTGAGATAGCTGGCTGGCGGGTGGAGGGGATGTAACCAGTTGATGGCGAATAATTTACAACCGCTTATCGCCGGACCAGCAGTAAAAGGAAAACGGCCGGCATTGCTGCCGGCCGCATACGCAAACGGATATTTGGCAAACTACTGAGCCGGGTTGAAGATTGCCCCGACTGTTCCGTTATTCGTATTCACCGTGTATTGGCAGGTGCAGGAAGTCACATTCGACTGTTTGTTGCAGGGATTGGGATCGGGCACGACGGACGTACAGTTCGCAGAGTACCCGCCGAATATCGACCCGGTAGCCGGGCTTGCCACCAGGGTAACCGGTGTGTTCAGCACGAAGTTTCCGGTACATAGGCCCTGATTTTGGCCGGGACCGCAGACAATCGGACCGGGGGTACTCGTGACCGTTCCGGCACCTTCGCCGACCTCATAGACGGTCAACGACGGCAAATTGTTCGTTCCGCAAGAGCCCACCATCAAACTACCGGTCCCGCTAACTTGAGCTCCAAAGCTCAGAGGCGAAACCGCTGTGATCGTTGTTTCTCCTCCTGCTCCTCCTCCTCCTCCACTGGAGCAAGATCCGACGGCGGTTGCCAGTCCGGCGGGATTGATGGTTGCGACCAGCACATCGCTGGACGACCACGTCACTTGATCGGTCAGGTCCACGCTGGGCGGAGTGCCGGTGAAAGTGCCAATCGCGATATACTGCGTGGTTTCTCCCGGTTGACCAGTCATCTGACTTGAGGGGATAACCGTCAACCCTGTAATCGTGCCCTGTCCGCCGCCGCCGGGGATCATGCCGCCGCTTGTGGTACACACCGTGACCGAGGCGGTAGCAACCAGTCCGCCATTGCCGGCCTTTGCGTTTATGGTTGTAGTGCCGCACCCGGTGGGACTTGCTACCCCCGAAGAATTAATGGTGGCGACGGTTGGCAGACTGGATTCCCAGACCACTTGATCCGTGATGTCCGCGTTGTACATTTTGTCGTTCTTACCGTTCGTGTAACTCCCGGTGGCCGTGAACTGTGCCGTTTGAGTCGAAGGTACGAAGTACGGTGACTGAATGTTGTTTTCGAAGGCTACGTTCGTGGGGGTAATGGTGACTCCACTCAACTGCGAGGAGGAGGAGGCACCACAACCCGCAATCAGCGCCAACATAATCAGAATCGAACACAATGCAAGGACTCGGCCAGTCATTGGGATGTCATCCTTTCGGGGATTGCCCGCAAAACGGCGACGGTGAGCCGCTCCAAAACGAAGTGGACCCTAAGGGCGCTAATTGATTCACCGGTTCGCTCTCCGCGCAGTGTCCCACCCTAGTTCTAATGTGTCAATAGATTTCTGAATTGTGTTACTTAGGTGCTAAGAAGTTCGCCTGATTACCCGTCGTGGGTGGTCGGGGTGCGGTTCGTCCTTCGCTGTTGGCCCTTCGTCAGAAGTTGGAACTCCTGCGAAGAACTTTCTGGCGAAACGCGAGGAGCAAATAGCGGCTTACTGTTGCGGCTGCTTCGCGGCTGGAGGCTGCTGATCGTCCGGCAGAGGCATCAGCATTCCGCCATTGGAGTTCGCCGGCGCCTGGTCCTGAGCCGGTGGCGGACGATGAACCACTGGCTGCTGCGGCTGTGACTGTGGCGGCCGCGGGACGTTGTTCTGATTCTGCTGCTGAGGCTGCGGCGCCGAGTTGTTAGGCTGTTGGGCGGCCGGAGGCTGCTGATTGTCGGGCAGCGGCTGCAGCAATCCGCCATTGGAGTTGGCCGGCGCCTCGCCTTGCGGAGGCTGGGCGGCAGGAGGTTGAGCGCTGCCGTTGGGAGCTGGATTTCCAGGCTGCGCTGCCGGCGGCTGCTCGTTTTCGGGCAGAGGCTGGAGCAGGCGATTGTCGCTGGGTTCGGGCGCGGTTTCCGTCGGGCGAGGATTTTCGGGCAGCGGCTTAGGAGGGACGGCGGGCTCCATTACCGGCTTATCGTTGCGGTAGCGCAGGACGACCGGACCGCCTTCGGCGCGGCGCAGAGCAGCCTGCTCTTGCGTCGCTTTGTTGACCGCGTCATCGCTGTCGCCGGCGACGGCCGAAAGCTTCATGCCTTCCACATCTTTGCGCGAAGCGTAGGCGACCTTCATGCTCGACTGGTCGGCGGCGCGGGCCTTGTCGTAGTAGTAGTCGGCGGTTTCCTTGTCGCCATCCATCTCGGCGAGGTAGCCCATGTTGTTGAGCGCGAATGCATTGTGCTTATCGAGCTCGTAGGCCTTCTCGAAGTAGGTGCGCGCCAGCTTGTAATCGTTGCGGTTGATGGCCGCGACACCGCGGGTATTGAGGCGCGCCACCTGCGCGGTCACGCTCTGCTCGTGGTCCATCAGGTTGCGAACTTTATTGGCATTGCCTTCGGCGATTTGGCTGATGCCCTTGCCGCGCCAGTTTTTGTTAATCGTGACCACGATCGGCGTGTCGGAGTGCTGATTGGCCGCCTGCGTGTAGTACTTGTAGGCGTCCTCGAGCTCGCCTTCTTTCTCGCGCGCGTAGCCGAGATTGTTGAGTGTGAACGGATTCGTGGGATCAAGCTGCAACGCCTTCTGCAGCGCGAGGTCGGCTTCCGGAGCCTGATCTTTCTGCAACAGGCCGATGGCGTAGACGTTGATGCGGTTCACCTGCATCTTGCTGTCGGCGGCCATGCCGGCAATCTGATCGACGGGCTTGCCTATGGCGGCGCGCTCGGTCGACTTGTAGACCACGGCGTCGGAACCCTGCGCCTGCGCCAGATCGTAATAACGTTGCGCGCGGTCGGCCTGGCCTTCGAGCTCGGCAATGTAGCCGAGATTGTTCAGCGTGAACGGATCGTTGGGATCGATGAGATACGCCTTGTAGAAGAGAGCTTTGGCGCGCTTGTAGGCGTGCTTCTGGACTTCCTTCACGCCGTCCTGGTTGAGCTTCTGCACCGGCGTGGGCTTGGTGCGCTTGGGGATGCTGATGCGAACATCATGGTCATCGGCGATCGCCGAGAGCGCGAGCGCGGACAGGAGCAGGGGAATCAGAATCAAGCGCCGGGAACAGGACATTGCGCCTCCGAAAGCGTTGGCTGCTGGTCAGTGGCTAGTCAAGGCAGGACTGGCCTTGCGGCTTTGCACACAGACTCCTAACCAGTGGGGTTAGATGGCAAATTGGGGGTTTGCGTTGGCAGGGGGGCCAACACCGTTGGGGATGACCCGCCGGACAAGCGAATGGACGGGAGTCCGGCAATCGGGAATTGCTATATTGACGGATATGAAGAGAGTTAGGAGGAAGCTCACAAACGAACAACGACGAGAGATCGCGGCCGTCACGAAGAAAAAAGACGAGGACATTGACCTCTGTGAAATGCCGGAGGTGGTCGACTGGAGCGACGCCGAAGTCGGGAGGTTCTATCGGCCCCCTAATCAATAGCCGTCCGTAACCTTTGCCGCTCGTCAACGGTTATGCAAGACGGGGAACTTTGTTGACGCCTGTGGGGTCTATTCTGCCATCGAGGCCACCCCGAAAGTTTTTGCCTGACAGGAAGACTCCGCATGAGAATACTCCGGTCGATGCTGCTGGGTCTTGTTCTTGCTGCCGGCGTTTCTTTCGCGGAGCAGCCGGTAATCACTGCTGACACGCCGTTGACACAGCGACGCTGCATCAGTGGCTGCATAGCGGCGATCCGCGGCTGATCGCGTGGGCAGCCGACTTCGCTCGCCGCAAGCATGACACGACGATTCTTGCCGAGATGCCGGACTGGCTGGAACACTGGCCGATGCCGCCGATTTATTCGCCTCCTGAATGGGAAAGCCCAAGACAGGATTGGCTTGCGACCACCGCAGTCCTTGACGCACTCATTCAGGAAAACGCGAATGTTCCGATCGCGGCCATCAATACATTGGCCGTCGCTTTTCCGGCACATGCTGCCATTCTCATCAGCCGTCACCCTCTGTCGGAATCGCGTCCTACTCTGGAGCAGTGGGCGCGCGGAGCGGGGAATACTGGAGAACGGGGCCAACGCGCGCTCGCGCGAGTAGCGCTGATGATGCTGGCGAAGGATCCCGGGCCGAGCGCAGGATTCTGGTATGAAGATGCGTTCAGGCCGTTGGGATTGGTCGGTAGCGTCGTGGCTGCTTCGCAGGTGAAGTTGCAAATCACCATAAACTCTAATGGCAAGGCCCCCGATCTTACCGGCGGCGCAGCCTGTGGAGATTCCGAGGCTCTCAAGCCGAGTCCCGGTTGGCCGGCGGTGTACGACTATACGTTCCTCGAGCGGCAGCCCCCCGCGGGGGGACTGACGATTGCCGAACTGAATGGTGACGCTCTCTCCGCCCGGCGCTATGAAAGCAATGGGGCGGCGCACCCTGGATGTCATGGCACTGGCTGGCTTGACGCCGATTACCTCTTTCACGAGCTGATCGCGTATTGGCTCGGCGGCAAGGAACAAGACATGACGTGGGAGCCGGAGCAGCACTTCGGCGTTAAGTGGGCCGGCAAAGCCGCGTACCAACAGCGGGTCGGAGAGATCGTCGAATCGGAACGCGAGAAGCTGCGAGCCACCGTCGAGGCGCTACAGCAGCGCGGATTTCTGACCGCAGACCAGGCCGCAATCGTCACGCCGAAGATCATCGTCACCATTGAATGCGACCTCAAGCCGTGTCCTCTGCACTGAAGGGAGCAGACTTCCGACCGCTATCGGCAGTCGATCCAATCCGAGATTGCTGCTTCCCGATTCCCGGCTGCATCGCAGAAACTCTTGACAAACCCCGCGCGCTTGGCGCGAAATGTTTGCGGGCGATCCCACGGCGACCCTTGGCCTTGTACAATCCCCCAGCTAACCCCAAATTCTGAAAGGAGCGCTTGATGCGTCGCCTCAGCGTTCTTATTGTTGTCTTAGGCTTTATCGCGGTTACCGTTGCCAGCCCGGCTCAGCAGGCGGCGACCAGCGCAGTTCCCAATCTCATCCGCTACGGCGCGACGTTGAAGGACGCGCAGGGTGTCGCGATGGGATCGACGACCGTGGGCGTCACGTTCTCCATTTACAAGCAGCAGGACGGCGGCGCGCCGGTGTGGATGGAGACGCAGAACGTGACCACCGACGCCGGCGGCAATTACAACGTGCTGCTGGGGAGCACGACGGCGACCGGCCTGCCGAGCGATCTGTTCTCGCAGCAGGAGCAGCGCTGGCTCGAGGTGCAGGTGCAAGGCGACACCGCGCAGGCGCGCGTGATGATGGTCAGCGTTCCTTACGCCCTCAAGGCGCACGAGGCGGAGACGCTCGGCGGCAAGAGCGTTTCTGATTTTATGCTGGCCAACGGCGGCAACTCGACGGCGCAAGCGGGGTCGGCTGCTCCGGCGGACACGATAACCGGATCCGGGACTGGCGGCTATCTCGCGGGATTCACCGGATCGGGCGCGTCGACGACGATCGGCAACGTTCCGCTGACATACGGAACCAACAGCGTGGCTGTGCCCGCGGGCAGCGTGCTGGATGGTACAGCCGGCGAGGTGAAGGTCGCGGCACCGGTGAATACTTCCGACGCGGTTCCGATGGCGAACAGCTGCGGCAGCGCTCCGATCTGCGTCACGCATACGAACGGACCGGCCACCAGTTACTTCCCCTCGAGCAATACGAATGCGGCACGCGGCACGGCGCTGCTCTCGGCGTTCGCGGCGGCGACGAACGGCGACACGGTGCATCTGGCAGCCGGCACATTCGATCTCGGCACCAGCGCGCTGGATGAGAGTCTGGGTGGGACGACGGGGTGCGTCAACCTGCTGGGATCGGGCAAGTACTCGACGGTCATCACCAGCAACTACCGTTCGACCGGGCTGTCTTATCCCGTGGTGCGAGCAGGAAGTTACTGCATGACGGCTGACCTCACGATCAGCAATACCGGCGGCACGAGCCCGAACCTCGGGTCGGTGTGGGGAGCAGCGGACGCGGCGCACAATCATCCATTCGTCCACGCCGTGGTGCGCAACGTGGCGATGAATGGAAACGCCGATGGCATTTACGTAGCCGAGACCGGCGCCAGCTATGAGGCCTACAACCTGACCATCAACACGACGTTCGACCTGGTCACGATGTCCGATCCGGCGGGGACTTACAGCATCTACGACTCGGTTCTCGACTCGACGGGAACCTATACCAACCTCACTTATCCACACTGCGTGTGGACGCCGACGCTTTCCACCTCGACGACCGTGATCAATGTGTTCAATACGCAATGCATCTCGGTGACGAACCAGCCCGTGCCGACGTTCGGATACACGGCGCAGAAGGGCACGGTGCTGAGCGTCTACGGCGGAAGCATTCTGACCGCGGGAGGCACGACCAATCTCGATCTGCAGCAGACCAGCGGAGGCGTGCTGAATATCACTGCGGCGCTGCAGTATTCCCCGGCGAAGACGAACGGAACCGTTACCAGCGTGGCCGGCAGCGTGGGAGGGCCGGTCTTCTCGACGGCGCAAAGTATGTCCACTTCCAGCTCGGTGGGCAACCTGGGGAAGGCCATTACGATGTCCACCCCGGCAGCGATTGGGACGTACGAGTTCCGCGCCGCGGTGGTGGTAACGACGGCAGGTTCGGGTGGAACTTGCAGCCAGGGATCGGTGGGGTTGCAAGTGACCTGGACGGACGCGGATACGAACGTTCAGACGACGGGAACCGACAACGTGACATTCCAGAGCGGCTCCGCGTCGGCGTTGTCGACGATCGGCGACGCGAATGTCAGCGGCGGCCTGGGAAGCATGTCGTACTCGATTCCGCTGCCGATTCACGCTGCGGCGGGCTCCAGCATTTCGTATCAGCCGTACCAGTCGGTGGCTTCCAATTGCGCAACGCCTCCGGCGATCACGATCCGGCCGTCGTTGCGGTACATGGGATATTGAGATGAGGTGGGCCGGAGGCCGGCGCTACGACCGCGGCTAGCCGCTACAACTCGGCGAGCGAGTGATACAATGGGCGCGCTTTCGCGGGATTCGCGAACTCTGAATTACAACTTCCTGACGATTTTCAGCCAGCCAATGTAGCCGGATAATTTCGGCTACGAACCCGTCAGGCGCAGCCGCGAGGCCAGGGCAACATGGGAGCGACCCCAAACTTACAGCCGGCGTTAGCCACGGAGTCAGGCTCGGTCAGCGGCGCGACGGTTTCGACGTCCGGCAACGTGCAACTGGCCGCCGACCGAACGATGCTGCGGGTGAAGACCACGGTAGTCGTGGGATTCATGGCCAGCCTGGCACTCTCACCCAAGGTGTGGGTCAGCACGCGATTCTATCCGCTGGTTCCCGTCTTCCACTGGCTGCCGCGCATTCCGTTTCCGTTGGACTATGTTTGCTTCGGGATCTTGCTCGCCCTGCTGGCCGGCGCCGCTCTGGCTGCGCGGCCGCGAGTTTACATCCTCACGTTCGCCGCCCTGTTTGCCATCTACGCACTGTTTGACCAGACGCGATGGCAGCCGTGGGCCTATCAGTACTGGCTGATGCTGATCGCGCTGGGCTGCTATTCAGGCAACGCCAACGACGTTGCCGGCGAGCGTGACGCGCTCAACATCTGCCGGCTGATCATGGGCTGCACGTACTTCTACAGCGGCTTTCAGAAGTTGAATGCCCGTTTCTTCTCCGAAGGAATGCCGTGGGTGCTGGGGACGCTGCACGTCCACATCCCGGCGCTGCAGTACATCGTGCGGGTCGTCCCCTTTGTCGAGGTCAGCATCGGGCTGTGCCTGCTGTCGCGCCGCTTCCGCAAGATCGGCATCGTCAACGGCATCATCATGCACATTTTCATCTTGTACAGCTTCGGGCCGCTGGGGCTGAACTGGAATAGCGTGGTGTGGCCATGGAACGTGGCGATGATCGTGTTCCTGCTGCTGCTGTTCCGCAACACCGACGCTACGTTTGGCGACATCGTGTGGCGCAACCGCTTCGTGTATCAGAAAGCCATACTGATTCTCCTTGGCGTGCTGCCGGCGCTGAGTTTCGTTGGCTGGTGGCCGTCGGACCTGTCCCTGTGCCTCTATACCGCGGACCTGACCGAGGCGCAGGTGCTGGTGAGCGAGCAGGTCAAGCAGCAGCTTCCGCCGGCGGTGCAGCCTTACGTCAAGACGCTTGGCGGGCACATGATGCTCCGCACGCAGGACTGGTCATTTGGCGAAATGAACGTGCCGCCTTATGCCGAGATCCAGAGCTTCACCGCGATCGGCAAAGCCGTTTGCCGATGGTCGAACAACTCGCCGGACGTCATGCTGTCGGGATACGAGAAGAACACCTTGCGGGGGCCGGGCAAGGAGATCCGGGACACCTGTCTGGGAACGTTGAACAACCTGCACCCGTAGCCGCTTTCGGCCCAAAATGCGAAACCCAGCCGCGTGGCTGGGTTCTTCGCTTTCTCGATTCTAGTTTCATTATAGCATATTTCAGGGCCGTTTTTTAGCAATTTGCCAGCTTTATATTTCCTGCGGAATCAGACGATTGCGGCTTATTGTTGCGGTTTGCAATATTGACATGTAAAAAATGCTCGCCAATCATTGATAGTAGTTATAATACTACGCAATAGGCGCGTTGGACGAACGTAGTGGCCGCCGCGGCGTGGCGTCGGTGGCCACTACCTGGTGAATTCCGATTCGCGCGAACCGCAGATCCCTCCTCGGGCTGAAGCCCTCGTCGGGATGACAAGATTCGAGGGATGGCGGCACGCGCGGCGCTGAGAGCCTGCCCTGAGCTTGCCGAAAGGCGCCGCACTACCCAACACGCTCTATTCCGATTCTTCCGTCAGCACCTGCGCCAGCAACTGTGGATCGACGTTGCCCCCGGTGACGACGGCGACTGTCTTCTTCGACTCCGGCAATTCGTTCGCGTGAAAGAGCCAGGCCGCAAACGTCACGGCGCCGCTGGGTTCGGCGACGAGGTGGGCGCTGGTCGCCATAGTCCGCATGGCCGCGCGAATTTCGTTTTCGGTGACGGTGATGATGTTGTCGACGTAGCGGCGAACGTGCTCGAAGTTGATGGGGCCGATGGACTGCGTGCGCAGCCCGTCGGCGAGCGTCGAGGAGACACGCTCGGCGGGCAGTTCGACGATCTTGCCGCTGCGGAAACTTTGCTGCGCGTCGTTGGCGAGCTCGGGCTCGACGCCGACGACTTTGGCATGCGAGCCGCTCAGCTTGATCGCCGACGAGACGCCGCTGATGAGCCCGCCGCCGCCGCTGGGCACAAGCACGAGATCGACGTCGGGCAGGTCTTCAAGAATTTCCAGGCCGGCGGTGCCCTGCCCGGCGATGATCTGCTCGTCGTTGTACGGAGGCACGATCACGTAGCCATGCTGGCGCGAGAGCTCCTCGGCGCGCTGCATGCGTTCGGTCGAGGCCGGACCGACGGTGACGATCTCGGCGCCCAGCGCGGCGGTGCTGTCGACCTTGAGCTTGGGCGCGTTGCGCGGCATAACGATGACAGCCTTCACTCCGAGGGCACGCGCGGCATAGGCGACACCCTGCGCGTGATTGCCGCTGGAGTACGAGATGACGCCGCGGCGGTGCTCGTCGTCGGTGAGCGAGGCGATCTTGTTGTAAGCGCCGCGGAGTTTGAAGGAGCCGATGGGTTGCAGGCTCTCGGGCTTGAAGAACAACTGGCCGCGAGGAACGTCGGTTTGTGTGGCCGGTGGGAAGTAGGCGATGAGCGGCGTGCGCACGGCGATGCCGCGCAGTCGTTGCTGGGCGAGTTGGATATCCGAGAGGGTGACCATTTTCGAGAGTTATCATCTCCGCGAAGCCCGGAGGGCGGCATTTGTTTTAGTCCCGGGCGTAAGCCCGCGAGTTCGGGCAGTGCGGCGCTTCAGCGCCGCGTTTCGCAGGACCATCCTTGCCCCGAGTCGACTTTAGTCGACGGCATTAGGTGGCATCGGCTGAGACCGCGAACCCAATTCTGTCGTCGACTAAAGTCGACTCTAGACATTAAACCGCTTGCGAAACGCGGACCTGAAGGTCCGCACTACCAAACCGGACCTGAACATCGGGACGCCAACGCAGACCTAAAAGGCCCGCATTACCCACTCCCCCGCCGGCAAAATCGGTCCCTTACCTGCTTCTGTTGCGCGCGCGGTGCGAATCATCTGCGCCATCCAGTGTACAAGCGCGAGCTTGTCGCGCCAGCTGGCCTTGGCGCCGACCTCCACGTGGCCGATGGCAGGACTCACCAGCGCCGTGACCAAATACTCTTTCGGAATGTCGCGCTCGAGCCACAACAGCTCCGTCGGTGGGATGACCGTGTCGTCGGAGCCGTGCAGCAGCAACACAGGCGCGTGCACAAACGCCAGATGCCCGGCGGGAGAGGCGGCGGCAAGCTGGTCACGGCGCTTGTCGATCTCGGCGAGGATCGCCGGCGTTAGCGTCTGCCGCTGTTTGTGGTAGATGTCCTGCATGATCTGCTGGCCGGCGGGAGTCATCTGCGCGGTCAGCGCCTCCGAACCTTTGCCATCGTCGGAGAGCAAGAGCTTGAGCGCATCGTGCGCGAGCGGAGCATCGTGCGGCGAAAAGAAATCCTGCGGCTCGTCATACACGACGATCAGCGCGCCATACTCGTGCGGCGTGAGATGTTCGACCGTACCGTCAGGCCGAGGCGCCTGGCCGGTGGCGAAGAAGCGCAGCACATGGTCGAGATCGTAGTAGCCGCCAACCGAAGCGATCCACGCGATCGACGGCGCGTATTGCTGATCGCTGGCTGCGAGCAGCGCAAGGCCGCCGGAGAAGCTGATGGCCAGGATGCCGACCTTCGGCACACTGATCTGCTGTGCGAAAGCCTGTGCCGCGGTTCCAATCACGTCAGCAGACTGGGCCTGAACGCGATAGTCGGCGATGCCGGGAACCAGCGGCGTCATGACGAAGAAGCCGCTGGCGGCGAGTGAGCGCGCGAAGCCAACCAGCCGCGGTTCGTTGATGCCGAGCTCATGCATTCCGTGCACGACCACGATGCCGGGCGCAAAGCCGACGCCGCGCGGCAGGTAAACGCGCGCGGGAATCGGCTGGCCGCGGAAGTCGAAGGTGGTGTCGTGAACGTCGACGGGATGGACGTCGTAGTTGGCGATCCAGCCGGTGGCGTGCGGATCGGAGACGCGCGCGAGAAGCGAGGCCGCGCGCAGATAATCCTGCGCCACGGGATACAGCAGTGCAATGACAACGGGAAGCAGCAGCAGGAGCCAGGCAATCAATCGTACTTTGCGCGACGGATTGCGGCCTTGCCAGGGAACGGTGGTCATCAGAAGCGCGGACGAGTTGCAGTGCGAAGCTCAGCCCACGCTTAGCATGGTAGCAAGAGTGAGGAGCGGTTAGCTTGCGCGCAGCACCGGTGCGCGAAGACGGCGGACTTTGATCTTGCTCTCGGACTTGCGCGCGCGTGCCAGGTCGTAGGCGAGCTGCATCCCTAACCAGGTCTCCGGCGTGCTGCCGAACGCTTTGGTGAGTCGGATGGCCATCTCCGGACTAATGCCAGATTTCCCGTTGACGACGTTGTTGAGCGCCTGCCGGGTGACGCCCAGCGCCTTTGCGGCCTCGGTCACGGAAAGGTCGAGAGGTTCCAGACAGTCATGCCTGACGATGCGTCCGGGATGCAGCGGATTCTTCATGGGCATCGTGCTTGCGCCCCTCCTCAGTGGTAGTCGATCAGTGCGACATCAAAAGCGTCTGTTCCGGCAAAGCGGAACACGATGCGCCAATTCGCACGCACGGTCACTGCCCAAAAGTCTTTGCGATCTCCCCTCAGCCGATGCAGATGGTATCGCGGCAGGTCCAGCGCTTGTGGCTCGGTTGCTGCATCAAGGATCGTCAGAATACGTTCGACGACAGGCAATAAGTCTGGACGGACTCCGCGACCATCGCCCAAGTCATACAGTCGCTTCAGCCCCCGATGCTTGAAGCTTCTGATCAATGGAGTTTATTGTAACGTGACAATGGTCAATTGTCATGTTGAGAAGCTGTCGAAGTTGCAGGTCGTAACTCTGATTACAGCAGCCTCCGCCGCAGCAAGCCGCCCAATCCCAAAACACCAGAGGCGAACAGCATCAGGCTGCTGGGCTCGGGAACACTGGTGCTGGTGCTGGAGCTGCTGGTGCCCAGCATGCTGAAGGCTTCGGAGGGAATCGACTCGAAGTTTTCGCCGGCCTCGGACGGACAGCCCTTCGAGTGACAACCGACGCCGCTGTTCTCATCCCAGAACACCGGATTGCCCTGGGTGTCGATCGCATTCTGCAGGTCCATCCAGTACATGCCGTTGTTGAACATGGTGGGAGTGAAGCTGCCGGTTTCCGTACAAACGTCATAGCTATAGGAGTTCAAAACGCAGCCCGACTGCGTCAGCGAAACTTGTCCCTGGAAGAAGAGGGTTCCGCCAAACTGCTCCGAGGTCAGCTGAAGCTCCACCGACTGCAGTGTGTCGCCCGGACTCAGCCATACGCCGAAGGACAAACCGCTGACGGCAGTCGGACCCGTCGATATGGTGAAGCTGTCGGCGACGGCAAATCCGAAGTTGATGGTCCAGGCATCGGTGTTGCCGTTGATGGGCCCGTTCTCGTAGACGATTTGCGCTACGGCCGGCACGGCCAGCAGCGCGGCAATTACCAACACCAGAGCGAACGACTTCATAATCGCAACCTCCGTCCGAAAATTTTAGCCCGAGCTTCCAGGCGAGACACCTTGCAATCGCCTACCTGCAGCGACAACTCAACTCACATCAGCTTGCGCCGCACCACAGCGCCCACTCCCAGAACGCAGGATGCAAATAGCATCAGGCTGCTGGGCTCAGGGACGGTGCCAGTGCTAGTGGTGGAGGAGGCGCCTAGAATTGTGAACGCCTCGGAAGGGTCCGATCCCGTCAGCGTCGACTTCGCTTCCGACGGACAACCCGGCGAATGACAACCTTCGCCGCTGTTCTCGTCCCAGTACACCGGATCGCCATTCGTATCGGTAGCGTTCTGCAGTGTTAACCAGTACTCGCCGTTGTTGAGACTGGTGGGGGAAAAGCCTCCGGTCTCGGTGCAGACGTCGTAGCCGTAGTTGTTCACAATGCAGCCGGATTGCGTGAAGTTCACCATGCTATCGAGATAGACCGTTCCGGTGCCGATGGGCTGGGACGACAGCGTAACCTCCGCCGACTGCAGCGTGTCGCCGGCAAAGAGCCACGCGCCGAACGATAATCCTGTCACCGTGCTGTTGCCCGTGGAGATAGTGAAGCTGTCGCTAAGCTCGAAGCCGAAATTGATGGTCCAGGCATCGGTGTTGCCGTTGATGGGCCCGTTCTCGTAGACGATTTGCGCCACGGCCGGCACGGCCAGCAGGGCGGCAATTACCAACACCAGAGCGAACGACTTCATAATCGCAACCTCCGTCCGAAAAATTTGGCCCGAGCTTCCCGGCGAGACATCTTGCGATCGCCTACCTGCAGCGACAACTCAACTCACATCAGCTTGCGCCGCACCACAGCGCCCACTCCCAGAACGCCGGATGCGAACAGCATCAGGCTGCTGGGCTCGGGGACGCTGGTGCTGGTACTGGAACTGCTGGTGCCGAGAACGCTGAATGACTCGGCCGGGATCGAACCTTCCACGCCCTCGTTGGCCTGTGATGGGCATCCCGGAGAATGGCAGCCAATACCGCTATTTTCATCCCAATAGACCGGATCTCCAGAGGTAGTTACTCCGTTCTCCAGAGTAAGCCAGTACGTGCCGTTGTTCAGTGTCGGACCGTCAAACGAACCGGTCTCCTCGCAGACGTTGAAGCCGTAAGTGTTGATAGCGCATCCTGATGCGGTGAAGCCGACAATGCCATCGAAGTAGTTGGTGCCACCTAACGGCTCCGAGTTGATGCTCAGTTCAGCCGAAATGAGGTTATCGCCGGAAAACAGCCATGCGCCGAACGAAAGTCCGGTGATCGTAGTTGCTCCGGTGGAAATGGTGAACGAGTCGGTCGGCGTGAATCCGAAGTTGAACGTCCAGGCATCGGTGTTTCCGTTGATAGGGCCGTTCTCGTAGACGATCTGCGCCGCCGCCGGCACAGCCAGCAGCGCGGCAATCGCGAGCAGCAGGGCGAACAATTTCATGATCCGCAGTCTCCTGTCGAGATTTCGGCTCGAGGTCCGCAGCGATGCAGCTTGCCATCGCCGATTCAATCGGCAACTACAACTCACATCAGTTTGCGTCGCAGTAGCGCGCCCACTCCCAGAACGCCGGACGCGAACAACATCAGGCTGCTGGGCTCGGGAACGCTGGTGGTGGTGCTGGTGCTGGCAGTGCCCAAGACCGTGAACGATTCCGATTCGATCGTGCCGCCCGCGTTTTCCGATGGCATCGAAGGACAACCCGGCGAGGTGCAGCCGACCCCGCTGTTCTCATCCCAATACACCGGATCGCCGCTGGGCACGATGGCATTCTGCAGATTCAACCAGTAGGTGCCGTTGCCGAAGACTCCGGCGTTGAAAGTGCCGGTCTCGGTGCAGACATTGAATCCGTATTGATTCGCCACGCAACCTGACTGGGTAAAGTTCACCACCTGATCGTAGTAGATCGTGCCGAAGTTCTCGCCGGAGGTGATGCTGACTTCGGCGGAGGTGATCGTGTCGCCGGGGTAGAGCCACGCGCCGAAGGACAGGCCGGTGACGTCGGTGTTGCCGCCGGAGATGGTGAAGGTGTCGCTGACGATGAAACCGAAGTTGATGGTCCAGGCGTCGACGTTGCCGTTGATGGGGCCGTTGTTGTAGACGGCCTGGGCAGCCGCCGGTAGGGTCAGAACAAGCAGGAGCAGGGCGCAGAGAGTGAGTGAGCAAGTTCTCAAGAGAGCCGCCTGGCCGCGCAATTTGCCTGAAGATCTTCTTGCCGAGCCCGGGAAATGGCATACACTTTACACCCGTTCTTCAAGGACTGAACAATAAAATTGCAACAACCTGCAGCAGGGGCTATGGAGAATGTGTCGCAACCGGCCAAGGGATTTCGCGGTGGGACAGACGGCTCGAAAATCGACCAACCCAGCCGCGCAGCGGCGGCAGCGCCGTGAGCCCGGGGCGTTAGCCCCGGGTGAGGTGGAAAATCCATTCGAGCCGCGTAGCGGCGACAGGGGTTTGGTGATAGCTACTTCTTGATGATCGGGTTGTAGCCTTCAGCGACAAGCTGCGCCTTCATGGCTTCGGCCTCGGCGATGGTCGAGAACGGACCCACCTGCACGTGGTAGAACTTGTCGTTGGTCACGGGATTATTCACCACGAAGACGTTGTAGTTCTTCTTGCGCAGCGCGCCGGCGAGAGCGACCGCGTCATCCTCGCGCGAGACGGCGGCGATCTGCACCACGATCGTTCCCGGTCCAGTGACCGGAGACGTGTGCGAGATAACGGCGGCCGCCGGCTTGGCAGTGGTTGCGGCGGCAGCGGGTGGATTCACCGTAACGCTGTTTGCCGAGGCCGTCGTGACCTTGGGAACCTGCGGCGTCTCCGCGGCTTTCAAATCATGGGAGGGCTCCCTGGCCTTTTCCGTCGATGAAGTTGGATTGTCGTTCTGCTGAACCGCTTTGTAGAAGGTCAGGCTTTGCTGATTGTTGGCACTGGCATCGTCGGCGGCGGGAGATTGCGCTTCGGACTTCGCGGTAACACCGGCTGCGGGCTTGCCTTCACTGCTGGAGGTGCTGGCCAGCACGGTGTCGGAGGGCGAAGCCGCGTTCACTTGCGAAGGCTGATCGTTCAGCGCCTGCTCGCGGCCCGAGCTGCGCCCGACCGAATAGCCGATCGAAAAGAAAACTCCGCAGATGGCCGCCAGCAGAATGAACAAGCCCAGCAGCTTGCCCACGCCCAACGTTATTTCGGTATCGTCAGATGCCATTGAGTGCACAGGAACCCTCGTCTATTGCGTAGAGCTGGCCCTCAGCTCCGCGTTCGGGTAGTGCTGGCCTTCGGGCCAGCGTCTCGGGCTGCCTTCCATTCCCGAGCCGGCTTTAGCCGGCGACACAACCGCCGCTGAAGCCGCACTTCCACCGCGCTACGTATCCGCCGGACTAAAGTCCGGTCCCTTGAATTGATACTTCCGCTAACGCGGCACTGAAGCTGCCATACCACCGGTTCTCACTTCTCCGCCGGCGGCGGCGCGCCGCTCAACCTTGCCGTGTCCACGTTTACCAGCTTCTGCAACCCAGCCAGCAGATCCACCGGCACCGGGAAGATGATGGTCGTATTCTTCTCCACGCCAATCTCGGTCAGCGTCTGCAGATAGCGCAGCTGAATGCTGGTCGGCTCCTGGGCCAGCAAGTGCGCGGCATCGATCAATCGCTGCGCCGCGGCGAACTCGCCTTCGGCGTGAATGATCTTGGAACGCTTCTCGCGCTCCGCCTCCGCCTGCTTGGCCATGGCGCGCGTCATCGTCTCCGGCAAGTCGACCTGCTTGACCTCGACGTTGGTCACTTTCACGCCCCAGGGATCGGTGTGCTGATCGAGGATCGACTGCAGCCGCAGATTGATCTTCTCGCGATGCGCCAGCAGTTCGTCGAGATCAACTTCGCCCAAGACCGACCGCAGCGTCGTCTGCGCAAACTGCGAGGTCTGGTACATGTAATTCGAAACCGCAACTACGGCCTTGTTGGGATCGATCACGCGCAGGAAGATGACCGCGTTTACCTTCAGCGTGACGTTGTCACGCGTGATGATGTCCTGCGGCGGAACTTCCAGCGCCTCCTGCCGCAACGAGACGCGCACAATGCGATCGATAGGCGCGAACACCAGAATGACGCCCGGACCTTTGGGCACGCCCAGCAAGCGGCCAAGGCGAAAAATGACGCCGCGTTCATACTCGGCCAGAATTTTGATCGAGTTGATGATGTAGAGAGCGACGATGATGATGACAACAATGCCAGCAATACCGGGCACAGTGTGCCTCCAGCACAATTGAAGTGTAGAACGAGTGCTACTGCGAATTGTAGGCTCATCGCACGAGGAACCCAAGTTGGCAACAGCAGCGGCTGGTGGCTAGGGGTCAGTGGTGTCGATCAACGTCCGCGCCGATTCTTTATTCCCGCCTTCGTTGGGAAATGGTTCGCCATCGAAGGAATCGTTCGGGATCGAATCTGTGCCACCGTATCCCGCCGTAGTCTGCAGCGACACGAGTCTCGCGAAGCGAGACGGAATAAGAAAGCCCACCGCTTCAGCGGTGGGAGGCATTGAGAAAAGATTCGAGTGCCACGGGCACGGCAGAAGAGCCCCTTCAGGGGCGGGCAGGCCGTCAGCCCAGCAACTCGACCAGACGCTTCTGCCGATAAGCGAAGATTCCTTTTACATCGCGCCGCACGATCAGCGTGTGCATGATCTCGCCCAAGATTCCGAACGGCAGCGCATATCGCACATGATCGCGAATCCGGGTCCCGCCGTTATCGGCAGCGAAACTATGTTCGTGCCGCCACAGCGCGTACGGCCCGCGCAATTGCTTGTCGACAAAACCGTGCGGCGGATTCCATTCCGTGATCTCACTGATCCAGCGCATGGGAAGGCCGCGGATGCGCAGCTTGTATTCAATCAGCGAGCCCGTATGCAATTTGTCTTCCGCTCGAACGATGTGGAATCCCAGCCACGGCGGCGTGATTTTTTCCAGATTCTCCGGGCGCGAGAAGAACGCGAAGGCCGCGTCCAGCGGTTGCGGAATCCATTGCTCGCGGATCAGTTCGTAGGTGTGGGGCATGTGCGTGATGCAGGACCCGAGGCGGCGGAGCGAATGACGTTGTTTCGGAGTTGTGCCGTGCCCGAGGCACTCCGCTTTTTGCATTTGCCTACCCACCGCTGAAGCGGTGGGCTTTCTTATTCCGTCTCGCTTCGCGAGACTCGATCTTGCCCCTGCGGTCAGCGATGCGATCAACGAACGCTCACGACTGACAACCGGCGACCGCCAACTCAGAACCGGCGCCTGACAACCGGCAACCGACAACCGACAACGGACAACCGACAACGGACAACCGACAACGCTTTCTACTTCTTCTCCACTTCCAGTTCCAGCCCTTCAACCTTGCGGACGATGACGTGATCTCCGATGCCGACGCGCGAAGGCGCGTGCGCATTCCACAATTCGCCGAGGACGAAAACCTTTCCTTCGGGATCGATGTCCGTCCGCGCTTCGCCGATGGCGCCGATCATGCCCTGCTCGCCCGTCACGACTTTGTTGCGGCGCGCGCGCAGTGCGATGCTCATCAGGAACACGGTGATCGCGCCCAGCGGCACGCTGACGCCGAGCGCGACCCAGATGTTGACGCGCATTTCCGGAATCGGCCCGTCGACCAGCAACAGTCCGCCCAGCGTCAGGCACGCGATCCCACCGAGACCAAGAATCCCATGCGTCGCAAACTTCGCCTCCAGCACAAACAGTACGAACGCCGCCATGATCAGCGTGAATGCCGCGTAGCGCGTCGGCAGCAGGTTCAGCGCGAACAGCGCCAGCAGGATGAAGATCACGCCCACCACGCCGGGCACGATCGCACCGGGATGATTGAACTCGGCGTAGAGCGCGAGCGCGCCGACCGCGAGCACCAGGAACGCGATGTTGGGATCGAGCAGGAAGTCGAGGATGCGCTGGCGCAGCGTCATCGGCATCTCGTCCACTTTGGCATCGACGAGGTCGAGCTTGACCTGCTTGCCGTCAAAGCGCTTGATGGTGCGCCCGGAAATTTGCTTGAACAGATCGTCCTGATCCTTGGCAACGATGTCGATGAGGTGCTGCTGCAGCGCCTCCTGATCGGTCCACGACTTGGACTCGCGCACCGCGCTCTCAGCCAGTTGCACATTGCGGCCGCGCGGCCCGACGAACGAGCGCATGAAGGCGGCCGAGTCGTTCTCGACCTTGGTCTTCATAACGTCGTCCATCTTCTCGCCACCGAGCGTGACGGGATGCGCCGCGCCGGTGTTGGTGCCCGGCGCCATTGCCGCGATGTCGGCCGATTCGAGAATGAAGAATCCCGCGGAAGCCGCGTTCGCTCCGGTCGGTGCCACGTAGACGATCACCGGCACCGGCGAGTTGAGAATCTTCTGGATGATCTCACGGGTGGAATCGACCAGGCCGCCGGGGGTGTGGAGTTCGATCAAAACCGCGTCGGCGTTGGTCTGGCGCGCATGCTCGATGGCGCGGTCGATGTACTCGGCGCTGATGGGCTGGATGGTGTCGTCAACCCGGATCTTGACGACCGAGCTGGCGAATGCCGAGGCCGTCGCCAGTAGCAGAACAAGTAAACAAGCAAGAACGGTTCGAGTTCGCGACATGGTTCCTCCTTCCGGAGGGTGATTCTGAAATGCTGGAGTCCCATTCGAACGCGCCGCTAGGGCGTGCTGTCCCCACGGGACTCGGATCAAGAGACGCGCCCGCTGGCACACCGCCTGGGCGGGACACACCTTCAGGCGTGCATTTTAGGTCCGCTTCGATTTCTCGTCGGCTTTTGCCGCTAAGGTCATCATCAGCTGAATTTACCTCAGCGGCTGAAGCCGAATTTCAAATCACGCCGTCTTGTACGCCTGAAGGCGTACTCCACACAAAAGCAAGCGCTGAAGCGCCGAAAAAAGGCAGCGCCCTACACTCCTATTGTGCGCCCGTTTGCCGCGACGCGACATCCCGTTTCAGCGCCTGCGCCGCCGAGTTCGCCGGCTCAAGCGCCAGCGCGCGATCCACATCTCCTGCCGCCGACTGCACCTGGTTCTGCTTCAGGTCAAGCCGCGCCAGCACCAGCAGCGCATCGACGTTGGGTTTCAGACGCACCGAAGTCTGCGCTTCGCTGCGCGCACTGATCACATCGCCTTTCTTTTCCAGCACGATCGCCAGCTGCGCGTGCGCTACGGCATCATTGGGATAAGCCGCGATCGCCTGGCGAAACTCGCTCTCGGCGTCGGCCATCATGTTTTGCGCCACCAATTGTTGGCCGCGCTGTACGTGATACGCGGCATGCGTCGGACCATCCACCTTGGCCAGTCGCGCCTCGGTGAAGTTTTCAATCTCCATCTGCAGCTGGCGATAGGAGGCTTCATCGTAGTTGCGCTTGATGCGCTCCATGGGCAGGCGTGGCTGATTCGTCGGCAACAACGCGTTCCCCGTTGCAGAGGTCGTGGCCTGCATCGGCGGCGGTATGCCGTGATTGATCATGTCCAGCAGCGCTTTCGCTTCGCTGTCAGTCGGACGCTGTTGCAGCTCATCCTTCAACTGCCGCGCCGCTCCGGCGCTGTCGCCGTTCTTAAACAGCGCGACTGCCAGGTTGAAGCGGTAGTCGGCATCGTTGGGATCGGCGTTAAGCGCTTTCGAGAAATAATCCACCGCCTGCGCGCGATGTCCGCGGCGCGCCTCCGCTACTCCCATGTTGTTGAAGAGCTCGGTCAGCGGCACTCGCGTCGAAAGATAGCTGTAGGCCGCGAAGGCCTTGTCGAAGTTGCCGCGATAGAACTCCGACATGCCCAGCAGGAACGTCGCCTCGCCGGCAATCGGATCGGTCTTCGGCACACGCGCGAACCACACCGCCGCCGACTCGTACTCGTGATTATCGAAATACGTTTTGCCTATCTGCAGCATGGCGAGCGTGTAGTTGGGGTTCAGCTTCAGCGCGTCGTGGAAGTAATGGACGCGTTGCTGGTAGCTGGTGGCCAGCGTGCCGCGAATGTAATTCTCAAACGCGTCGAGACGGATCGGCGGAAACGCCTGCAGGAACTGTTCGCGCGTCATAGCCGGATGCTGCGGCATCTGCTGCAGCAGTTGCCACGCCAGCGCGGTCTGCAAATCAATGAGACTGGTCAGCGCGCCGCTGCTGTCGACCGGCGGATACAAGTGCAGTTTGCGCATGTCCAGCAGTTGCGCTGTCGCGGTGAACGTTTTGCCGTCGAAGGTATAGCGGCCCATCACAACGTAGTCGGCGCCCATCTGCTCGGCGATGCTGTAAATCGTGGCGCGCGACGGCACCACAGTCTGCGGAATGCCGGAGTGGTCGAAGGCGTAGGTGCGATCTTCGCGGTTGATAACGTAAATCTGCGACGACGCCATGCGCTGCGAGAGCACCTCGGGGAAAGCTTCGCTGATCCACTCCAGCCCGGGCGCTGACGACTGGTTCTCGAAGGGCACGACCATCAGCGTCAGCGTCCCCGGCAGCGGCGGAGGCGACTGGGCAGGAGCGGCCCTGCACACGCAGACGATCGCAGCCAGAATTATGGCAAGACGATGAAAACGGTAACCAGAATATTGCAAAGCACCTCGATTATATCGGCTGTAGCCTTGCGAACCTGCCAGGCCAGCGTGGTCCCCGACTCGCGTTAGCACTTTTGTGATCGTACCCAATCTCCCCAAATGGATTCCCAATTAAACACAACCTTCACTTTCCCAGCGAAACCTTTCACGCGGTCTGCGAATCTAAACGATGTCGGATGTTCTGTTGTAGGGGCATGACCAGGCTTCGGGGCCAAGCCCGGCCGTGATGGGTGGCAGGATCGCCCACAGACAGCCAGGAGGAGGCTATGAGGCTACTCGATATGGTTTTCGGTTGTTCGCACAAACGTTGCAGTTTCCCCATCACGGTACGCGGCAAGCTGCGCCGCAGTCCCGCGGCATCGGTTACCGGGACGTATGTGGTCTGCCTGGATTGCGGGCAGGAGTTTCCTTACGATTGGAACCAGATGAAGCTGATGGATGCGCAGCCGTCGGCGGTTGCGGAGACTAAACCGGCTTTCACCGGGCCCAAAGCCGCGTAACTAGATTTTGATTTGCGGACAGTTCAGCGAACGCGCAGGGCGCTCACCGGAGGGCCCTGTTTGATTTTGTGCCTTACCCGCGCATCTGCGCTTCCGCCTCGGCTTCCCGCAACGCCTCTTTGGAAACCTCGCGCAGGCGAATGCCGATTTCGAATCGCGGCGCGGTCGAGCCGCGTCCCCAGCGATTGACCTCCCAATGCGCGCGCACAAACTTCGCCGCCGCCGCCTCGGATAAATCGACCAGCAGCGGATAGTCGCCGGGATAGAACTTCTGCGGCAGTGATGCCACGGGCTTCGCGTCCCAGGTCGCGCCGTCGGCGGAGGTGAAGAGGCTGATGTCGATCGCTTCCTGCTCGACGATGGCGCCGATAGAAAGCGTCAGCAGAAAAACACGATTCGCCGCGGCACTGATATCCAGCGGCTCGCTGTCACCCTTGGCGGTGACAGCAGTCTTCAGAGGCACAAGAAAAGCATCAACCATGACAGGACAATTCTAGCGAAGGGAGCCGCGGCGAATTCGTGATGTTGGTCACAAATCGATGCCGTTCTGAGGCAGGGGCTTTACGGGTGGAGCGTCGCCGTCAGACAAACGCCCAGGTAAACCTTCACTTTCTCGGCAATCCATCCAGAAATCCGCGCAAGATGCTCGCGAAAGCCTCTGGTTGCTCCAGCGCGGCGTAATGTCCGGCGCGCGGAATTACTTGCATCCGGCTGCCGGCAATGTGCTGCCGCATCAGTTCGGCCCCGCCCTTGTCTTCGTTTTCGCCGACCAGCACCAGCGTCGGCACATCGATCGTCGTCAGCGTCGGGATCGAGTCCGGCCGGTCAGCCATTCCTTGCTGCACGCCGGCAATATCCTGCGGCGACATCTGCTGCATCATGCGCCGCGCTGCCTCGGCGATGTCAGGACGATTGCTGTGCGTCACCGGCGAGAGCAGCTTCGCCAGCATCTCCTCGATGAATCCGGCGCTGCCCTCGCGCAAAACTTTGTCGGCGAGGCCGAGGCGCGCGGCGCGGCTTTCCTGCGTCTCGGCTGACGCGCGCGTGTTCGACAGCACCAGCGCGGCCACGTGCTCGCGATGATCGCCGCCAGAACTCGAACAGCGTATATCCGCCGATCGAGACGCCAACGAAGAAGGCTTTCGTGATTCGCTCCTCGCGGCAAAGCGCAGCGAGATCGGCCGCCAGCTTCTGCATCGTCGCCGGGCCGTCGCCTAGCTCGGAGTCGCCGTGTGCGCGCAGATCGGGCATGATGAGCCGATAGCGCGTGCTGAGCTGCTCGGCCACCGGCTTCCAGAAATTGTGATTCAGCGGAAACGGATGCAGCAGGACAACATCCGGCCCATCGCCGGCGACTTCGTAGAAGAGTTGCGCGTCAGAGCTGCGGAAGGTAGGCATAGGATCGCAAGCTTCTATTATTCTATCGACGATCACGTTCGCGGCGTATGCTGTTTGGCTGGCACTGATCAATGATCGCTAAGAGCTAATCGCCAATGGCTGCTCCTCCCAAACCTCTCGTCCTCGTCATCCTCGACGGCTGGGGATATGCTCCGCCGTCGGCCGCCAACGCGATCTCGCTGGCGCGCAAGCCCAACTACGATCGCCTGCTCGCCGAGTATCCCAACACGCTCATCCACACTAGCGGCCGCTACGTCGGCCTGCCCACCGGGCAGATGGGCAACAGTGAGGTCGGCCACCTCAACATCGGCGCCGGTCGCGTCGTCTACATGGACATCACCAAGATCGATCTCATGATCGAGAAAGGCGAGTTCTCGCAGAACCCCGTTCTGCTTGACGCGATGACCAAGGCCCGCATTGGCGAGCGCCGCCTGCATCTCTTCGGGCTGCTCTCCGATGGCGGCGTGCACTCGCACCAAAATCATCTCTATGCCATCCTGCGCATGGCCAGGCAGAACGGCGTGGAGCGCGTCTTCGTCCACTGCTTTATGGATGGCCGCGACACGCTGCCCACCAACGGCGCCGGTTACATCGGGCAGCTGCAGCAGAAGATGCGCGAGTACGGCGTCGGCAAGATCGCCACGGTCAGCGGCCGCTACTACGCGATGGATCGCGACCGCCGCTGGGAGCGCGAGAAGAAGGCCTTCGACGCCATGGTCGACGGCGACGCCGAGGGCGGCCGCTACACCGATCCGGTCCAGGGCGTGAAGGACTCCTACAACCGCGACGTGACCGACGAATTCATCATCCCGTTTGTCCTGACCGACGAGCGTGGCGACGCCATCGGCAACATTCGCGATGGCGATGTCTGCATCAACTTCAACTTCCGCGCCGACCGCGCCCGCCAAATCACGCGCTGTCTCGGCCGCAACAGTCACTTCACCGCGCAGGATGGCCGCGAGTTGGAAGGCGCCGACGATCTCGACAACATTATTCCACGCAGCCGCGTGCCGAAGGATCTGCACTACGTCTGCATGACGCAATACGACAAACATTTCACGCTGCCCGTCGTCTCACCTCCGGAGTCACTGACCAACATCCTGGCCAACGTTATGGCCGATCGCAGCCTGCGCAACCTGCGCGTCGCCGAGACCGAGAAGTACGCGCACGTGACCTACTTCTTCAACGGCGGCATCGAGAAGCCGTTCCCGGGCGAAGATCGCGTGCTGGTGCCGTCGCCGAGGGTCGCGACTTACGACTTGAAGCCCGAGATGTCAGCGCAGGGCATCGCCGATGCAGTGACCAAGGCGATCAGCGACAACACCTTCGACGTGATGGTAGTGAACTTCGCCAACGCCGACATGGTGGGACACTCCGGCAAGATTCCGCCCACGATCACCGCGGTTGAAACGGTCGACGGCTGTCTCGGGCAGCTCTACACCGCAATACGCCAGCGCGGAGGAGCGCTGATCGTCACCGCCGACCACGGTAACGCCGAGCAGATGATCGACCCCGCTACCGGCGGCCCGCAAACTGCGCACACAACTAACCCCGTACCGTTCATCGTCGCCACCGAGCACGCCGTCACCGCGCCCAATTTCAAAGGCGACCCGCGCCGCTTCACCCTGCGTCCCGACGGCGCGCTGCAGGATATCGCCCCGACAATGCTCAGCATCCTCGGCATCCCGCAACCGAAAGAAATGACGGGAAGGGATCTGCGGATCGAAGCAATTAGCGATTAGCAATTAGCTCTGCGAATGAGTAGGGTAGAGCTGGCCTTCAGGCCAGCGTCAAGACGACCCTATTTGTTTCGCGAGCCGGCTTTAGCCGGCGACACATGGCACAAACATCACACGGTATCCAGCAGTCGTTGGCGCGTCTCATTAATTGCTAATTGCTAATTGCTAATTGCTAATTGCAATTGCTAATTGCTCTTTTGTGAAACTCCTCATCGTCCTCTATCACCGCTTCGATCTCTGGCAGGCGCCGCCGTGGTTCGCCGAGCGCCTCCGTCGCGACTTTCCGGAGATCGACGTCGTTCATCTGCACGACTACAACCGCATTAACGACGAAATCGCCGACGCCGACATCGCGATCGCGTGGTCGCTGCGCGGCGAGCAGATCGCAGTCGCGAAGAAGCTGAAGTGGATCCACTCAACGGCGACCGCGGTCCACTTCTTAATGAGCGACGAGCTCCGCGTCAGCAACATCGTCGTGACCAACGCACGCGATGTTCACGGTCCGGTCGTGGCCGAGCACGCGATGGCGCTGATCTTCGCACTCGCTAAGCGACTGCCGGCGGCCATGCGATCACAGCAACAGGCGCACTGGGCGCAGCAGGACATCTGGAACGCCACGCCTCGTCCGCGCGAACTGACGGGCGCGACGATGGCAATCGTTGGTCTCGGCGGAATTGGCAGACCACTGGCCAAGATTGCCAGTTCTCTCGGCATGCGCGTGATCGGCGTGCGCGAGCATTCCGAGCGCCTGTGCGAAGGCGTGGAGCAGATTTACGGGTTCGATCGTCTCGACGAAGCGCTAGCGCAAGCTGACTTTGTCGTGCTGGCCGCGCCGGTCACTCCGAAGACACATCACCTGATGAACGCCGCGCGACTTGCCTGCCTGAAATCCGAAGCTTACCTGATTAACGTCGGACGCGGCGTGCTCATCGACGAAGGGGCGCTTATCGAGGCGCTGCGCAGAAAGAGTTTTGGCGGCGCCGCACTCGATGTCACAACCGAAGAGCCATTACCGCAAGACTCACCGCTGTGGGCGATGGACAGCGTCTTCATCACGCCACACACTGCCAGCCTGACCGAGCAGATGTGGGAGCGCCATTACGAGACGTTCATCCAAAATCTCGAGCGCTTCCTCAACAACGAGCCGCTCATGTGGATGGTCGACAAAGAGAAGGCGTACTAGACGAAAGTCAGTTGTTGATCCTGATTGGGTGGAGCACGCCTTTCAGGCGTGCATAAAAATGCGCGCACGAAGAAGCCCGGCTTTAGCCGCTGAGGTAATCTGCCGCATTGACCTCAGAAGCTAGAGCCGGGTTTTGGTTTAGCCAAACAAAGCACGCCTGAAGGCGTGCTCCACCCCTTACTTCTTCTTCGCTGCCTTCTTCGCCTTCGCTGGCGCCTTGGCCGCGGCTCGGGGAGCCGCTTTCGGCTTGCTGCCTCCACCGCCGGGAACATTGGTCCCGGAAGTAATCCGCCCCTGAGTCAGGTCCACGGTCACGCTATCGCGCACCGTCACCGTGCCATTCTCGGCGGTCTTAAACGTGATCGTCATCGTCTTTCCATCGGTGACGACCGTGAGATAACCGAACTCGACGATGGGATCGACCTCCAGCGTGGTGTCGCCGATGGTGTAGGGCGCGGTCGGCACCGATCCCTGCGGCGCCGTCGCTGCATATCCACCGGAGCCGGAGACGATATACGGAATGTTCTTGCCGTTGACCACACGCGTGAAGCGCTGATACAGATGCGCGTGTCCCGACAGCACGACGTCCGGCCACAGGCCGGCAGCTTTGCAGCAATTGTCGATGTCCTGCTCGATGCCGCTGGAGCCGCCATGTTTGGCGTCGACCGACGCCGGCGGATGATGCACCGCCAGCAGTATCGCGCGCGGCGCGCTCTGCTTGAGAGTCTTCAGTCGCTTGAGCTCGCTCGTCAGGAACGCAAGCTGCACGTCGCCCTTCAGCGTGGGGAATTTGCCGCCCTGCGACGAGATCACGCCCGCGCCGGAGTCCAGCACGTTGCTATAGAGGCCGATGATCGAAACGAACGGCGCATCCAGCGTGAAATAAACCGCCGGCTGCGTCATCACCGAGCGCATCAAAGTGCCGGCATCGGGCGAAGGCCCAAGCGCCGGGGCGCAGAAGTTATTCAGGAACGCTTGCAGCGTTGGAACCTGCGGAGCACTGGAGTTCGGCCCGTAGACCATGCCGTCGTGATTGCCAGGGATAGCAAAGATCGGCCGGTCGTAATCGCGATACGGCTCGTAGAACTGGTCGTAATAGTATTGCGCCTCGCCGAAGTTGTAGACCACGTCGCCCAGGTGGAAGAAGAACGCCGGCCCCGGCAAGCCACCGCTCTGCACGTCGGCTGACATTGCGTCGGAGACGCCCGCTTCGTGCGTAATGGCCGTAGCAGCGGTTTGCGAGCGACTCACCTTCGCTGCGCCAGTGTCGCCTACCGAATGGAAAGTAATCCGCTGCGCCGCGTTGATCGCGGTGATGATCTCCGCGGGAACAAAATCCGCCAGATTGAGTTGCAGCGCGGCTCCTGCGCGCACCGGAGGAATCGGCTGCACCTGGCTTTTGTGCTGCTCGTAGTACACCGAGTTGTAATACTGCGCGCTGACGTTGTCTTGTTGAAATGAGGTTTCGTGGGCGCTGGGCGTGGGCTCGGCGTAAAGGCGCCCTTGCGGGCCGGTCAGGTTGGCCCTGGCATTCTGTAACTTCGCTGGCATGTTAGCTCCTCGTTCAGGCGAAATTCGGCGACCTGTGGTGTTCGATTCGGTTAGGGCAGACCTTTCGCGGGAGAGTCGGTCACTGCGAGAGCGGTTGGCCTAATTCTCCTCGTTCGCCATGGTTTGTCAATGGAAAAGGGACGGGCGAGGCGGCCTGCACATCTCGCCGCGAATGCGGGCTTCAGCCAGTGTGATTGGTTTGTGCCCTGAAGGGGCTAGGTCATCAAAATTGGAGCTTACCCAGCGCTTCCACGCTGGGCTAATCACTTTCTATGAATCGCAAAGAGCGGCATCGATCGGATTGAACCCATCGCTTGCATTGAACCCAAAGAAGAGCATTGTGCGGAGGGAGTACAACGAGCGCTGAGCGGTAAGAGAAGCATCGAACAGGATAGGCCGGCTTTCCAACGCAAAGCTCACAGCTCACAGGCCGCAGCTCACAGCTCAAAGCTCAAAGCTTATGGCTAATCGCTAATTGCTTCCTCCCTCACCGGCACCGTGAAGTAAAACACCGATCCGCTTTCCATCTGCGAGGTCACGCCGATGGCGCCGCCGTGCGCCTCAACAATCGCCTTGGCAATCGCCAATCCCATGCCCGTGCCTTGCACGCGATAGCGCTGGTCGCGGCCGCGATAAAACTTCTCGAAGATCAGCGACTGCTCCAGATCGTCGATGCCCGGCCCCTGATCGGCTACGCTGATGTTCACCATTCTGCCGGCGCGTTCCGCCGTCACCGTGATCGGCGACGCCGCGGGCGAGTACTTTGCGGCATTCTCCAGCAACTGCACCAGCACATCCGCGATGCGCTCGCGGTCCACCAGAATCGGAGGCAAGGTTTCCGGAAGCTGCAGCTTCACATTGCGTCCGGTCAGAACCAGCTTGGATTTCTCCAACGCAGCTTCGACGACCTCACTCACGGCGTGCGGCTCGCGGCGGAGTTCGACTTTTTGCGCGTCCAGTTGCGCCATCTCCGCCGCCTCGCCCACCAGTCGGTTCAGCCGATCGGTTTCTTCGTTGATGACCGTGAGCAGTTCCTCGCGACTATCCGGATCGATGGGATCCGGCCCCAGCAGCGTCGTGACGGAGAGCTTGATCGCGGTCAACGGCGTGCGAAATTCGTGCGTCACGCTGTCCAGCAGTGCCGAGCGTAGCTTCTCGCTCTCGCGTGAGGCCTCGGCGCGGGTCAGCGTCTCCACCGCGTGAGCGCGCTCGATGGAAATCGCGATCAGGCTGCCCACCGCTTCCAGGGTCTCGCGCGAAAGGATTGCGCCTTTCAGGCCGAGGCTGCCGACCGATGTCACACCCATCCGCAGCGGAACGAAACACAATCGCTGTTCCTCGTCGATCACCAGTTCGCCGCGGCCGCTCACCGATTCCATTTGCTCCTCGCTGAGCTCGGGGTGATCCAGCCCGGTGCGATAGAACTCCTTGCGCTTGGGCAGATACATCGCAGCGGCCGTCAATCCAAAGGCGTCACGCACGAAATGCGGAATGTTGTTCAGCAGCTTCATGACATTGTCGGTCGCCAACAGCTGCTGGCTTAGAAAGTACAGCCGCTCGACTTCCTTGCGGCGGCGGTTCGCATTCTCGGCTTCGCGCCGGGCACGCTCGGAAAGCCGGCTGGCAACAATCGCGCTGATCAGGAATGCCAGCAGCGCGATCCAGTTCTGCGGTTCGGTAATGGTGAAGGTGTGAACCGGGGGCAGGAAGTAATAGTTAAAGACCAGCGTGGCCACCACGGCGGTCGTGGTGGCGATCGTCAATCCCCAACGGCTAGCCAGGCCCAGCACCACCAGCAGGAAGGTCAGCGCGACGGTGGTCTGGTTGACCTTCAGCCGCCCATAAACCACAACCACCAGCGAGACCGTGGCCATCGCGATGGCATAGCGAAACAGCAGGGTCTGCAGGTTCTTGCGCGACAGGGCGGTCTGCCAGCGGGAATGCCCGGCTCCTCTGGCCTGCGGTTGCGCGTCCACGGCACGATTGTACAGAATCGACTTTTCATCTCCGCTGCCGCAGAATAATTGCTCATGCAGAAAACGCCCGAGCAATGGTTGGAGGAGACCGCGCCCGAGAGGAAAGCCGGCGTCTTCAAGCTGTTTCTCGGCTACGCGCCGGGTGTCGGCAAGACGTATTCCATGCTGAGCGAGGCCATTCGCCGCCAGAGTCGCGGCGAAGACGTCGTCATCGGCGTGGTGGAAAGTCATGGCCGCCAGGCGACGAAGGAATTGGCCGGCCGTCTGGAAACCGTTCCGCGCAAGGAACTCAACTACAAAGGCACGAAGTTTTTCGAGATGGACGTCGACGCGATTCTCGCGCGGCATCCACAAGTTGTGATCATCGACGAGCTGGCCCACACCAACATCGACGGCAGCAAGCATCACAAGCGCTACGAAGACGTTCTCGAGTTGCTCGAAAACAAGATCGATGTCCTCTCCACGATGAACATTCAGCACCTGGAGAGCGTGACGCCGCTGGTACACAAGATCACCGGCATCATCGTGCGCGAGACGGTTCCCGACTGGCTGTTGCAACGCGTCGACGAAATCGTGTTGTCGGATGTGACGCCGGAGGCGCTGCAGACGCGCATGCGGCGCGGCGATATCTACCCCATGGATCGCGTGGATCGCGCGCTGGGCAGCTTCTTTCGTCCCAGCAATCTCATTGCGCTGCGCGAGATCGCATTGCGCCACGTCGCGCAGGTGGTGGATCGCAGTCTGGAGCCGTACATCAAGACGGAGATCGATCCCGGCCGTGAGCTGCAGGTGCGCGAGCGCATCGCGGTGGGCACCAGCTCCAATCCCGCTGCGCAGTATCTCATCGCCCGGGCCTCGCGCATGGCGCAGGCTGTCAACGGCGAACTGTTCGTGGTTTACGTCGACATCGGTTCTGATGATGACGACCCCGAGCGCCAACGGTCGTTGCAGGCCAACTTTCAGTTCGCGGAGAACTTAGGCGCGCAGGTCGTGCGGCTGAAGGGAAAGGACGTCGCGCACGCCATGGCCGAGTTCGTGCGCGAAAAGCACATCACCCAGGTCATCTTCGGACACTCCGCTACCAGCGGCTGGCGCCGCTACCTGTTTCTCTCCGCGGTTCACCGCTTCCTGCGCGACGCTCCCGCCGTCGATGTTCACATCGTGAAGCAACAAGTGGACTGACAAACCCAGTTTCAAGACGCAGTTTCGAGTTTCGAGTTTCAAGTTTCAAAACCGAGCTTCTAAACCCAGTCTCGAGTTTCCCATCACGCCAATGATTTTATGAGGCCGTTCAGGATGTGCAGTAGCTCCTCGGTCATGCCCAAAAGCGAATGAGCAGTCTCAGCGCTGATGAATTCGAGGTCTGCGGCGATCTGCAACTGCGTTTGAAGTTCCAGGGCGGAGCCGCGGTAAACGGCAACGAACTGTCTGAACTCCTTCTTCGACAACCGCCCCTGTCCCTCGGCAATGTTGCATGGAATCGACACCGCCGAACGTCGCATTTGCGACGTCAGTCCAAATAATTCCTCCCTCGGAAATGAACGCGTCTCGACATAGATCCGCTTCACCAGCGCCATGCTCTTTTGCCACGAGATAAGATCGCGATATGAATGTGACATAGCTGGGTCTCATTTCACGTCTCAAATTTTCAAGTTTCACGTAAAACCAGCCCAGCCGAACCAGGTTTTGAAACTTGAAACTCGAAACTCGAAACTGGTTCGTTACTTTTTCGCCAGCGCGTCGGACAGCAGGTGGGCCTTGGTGGCGAGATTGTAAGCGCGCTCGAAATCGCCTTCCTTGGTCGCGTTGCGCGACTGGCCAAGGTAGGAGCGGATCTGGTTCACAATCTCTTCTTCGTCGTGCGACAGCGTGCGGGTCAAGCCATTCAGCGTCTTCTCGGTTTCGTCGAGCAGTTGCGTGGTCGTCTGTTTCTGCTGTGACAGCGCCGCGCTGTTGACGTCGGCTCCAATGGCGGTACTGGGTGGCGCTTCCCCAGCGGGATTCGCCGGCGGATGAGCCACTGCCATGGTAGTGTTCCCGCTGTTGGCGGGCGCGGAGGTTCCCGGCGCCGCGGTGTTGCCCTGCGCCGTGGTCGCTGGCGGGGGCGTCGTTGTGGGATTCTTCTTCTTGTGGTGTTGTGCGGGCTTCGGTTTGGCCGGCTCCGGAGGCGGTTCCTCCCGTTTGGGTTGCGGCGGTGGAGGCGGAGGCGGCGTCTCTTCCGAAATCTCAGGCGGCAGCGTCGAAGGAATAGTATCGACCGGCGCCTTCGCCTGCGTCGGCAGCTGGGAGGGCTTCTTGGAGCATCCCGAGCCATACAGCAGCAGCACCGACACTACGACGTAAGCGATGATTTGGCGCAAGGGTCTCATTTAGCAGGTCTATCGCCCTGCGGTTGCGCATGATTCGTCAGCCGTGGCGAAGCCGGCGTACGCAACCTTTGCTCCCATCATAAACACCGCAAGCGAAAAGTACAGTGACAGGTGGAGTGGCGCCAAATTGCCTGGGGCGCAATTCACGTTCGTGTTATCGCTTCTGCCGGTTCGTGCTGCTTCGCCTCGATCAAAGGCAATAGCAGCCGGAAGGTTGTGCCACGACCAACTTCCGTCTCAAAGTTCAGCGCTCCGTTGTGGAGCTGCAGAACGCGATAACTCATCGCCAGACCGATCCCACTGCCGGTTTTCTTGGTTGTGAAATAGAGGTTGAAGACCTTGTCCTGAACCTCGGGGGGAATTCCGCCTCCCTGGTCCTTGACTTCAATGGTTGCTGCCGAGTCCTGTTGCCGTGTCGAGATGTTGAGTGCACCGCCGTTACTCATGGACTGCACTCCGTTGAGGACCACGTTCAAGAGAGCCTGTTTGATCAAGTCGGCATCAGCGCGCACCAGTAACGGGTCCTTGCCGAGTTGTGTCTTGATCTCCACGCCTTGCTTGGCCGCTTCGGGTGAGGCCAGCGA
Source organism: uncultured Acidobacteriaceae bacterium (assembly GCA_963805985.1). Taxonomy (GTDB): domain Bacteria; phylum Acidobacteriota; class Terriglobia; order Terriglobales; family Acidobacteriaceae; genus Bog-257. The sequence continues at coordinate 288,816 of CAWDWG010000003.1, forward strand.
AGCAACGTCTTCGATCAGCCGGCGCAGGTCAAAGTCGCTGAGCCGCAACTCCACCGGACGGTTGAAATCCACCAGCATCTCCACCACGCGATCGAGGCGGTGAATTTCGCGCCCGATGACGTCCATGTGGCGGAAGGTGTCCGGATCACTCTCGCGCATCTTCTCGCGCAACAATTCCAGGTGCACGACGATGGCGTTGATCGGGTTCTTCACTTCATGCGCCACGCCGGAGGTCAATCTGCCGATGGCCGCCAGACGGCGCGAGAGTTCTATCTCGTTTTCGATGCGCCGCACCGACTCGGCGTCGCGCATGGTGAGCAGCGCTCCGATTCGCTCGCCGCGCTGGGCAATGAAATCCAGCGCAATCTGAATGCGCCGTCCGTTCTCCAACTCAATTTCCCGCTGCGGAATCGGCCGATGCAGGGCAAACGAATCCAGCACAATGCGGCCGAGCTTGGTGGCGTCGGTGAACACTTCTTCCACCGGGTTTCCCAGGATCTCGCCGCGAGGCCGTCCAATGAAACGCTCGGCGGAAGCGCTCACCAGCACGACGTGGGTGTCGCGGGTGAACAGGACCAGTCCGTCCTGCAGCGCCCCCATGATCTGGTCGAGGTTTTCTTTCAGTGCGCTGAAGACTTCTTTCACGTCGCGAATCTGGCGGCCCAGGCGGTCGATCTTGGTATGGACGATGGCGTATTCGTCGGTGCGCCGCGGGTCCGGTTCCGGCGTGATATCGCCCACGCCGGCGGTCATCTGATCAAGCCGGCGGCCGATCGCCTCCAAAGGCCGCAGCGCGATGTTCGACAAGCCGGCCGCCACCATCAGCGAAACCAGAATCGCGAATACGGAAAAGTACAAAGCGCGACGTAACTGGGGTTGAACTTCGCTCTCCAGAAACACGGTGGAGACGCCGACGCGAATGTCGCCGAATGGCTGGCCGTCGCGCTGAATGGGAAGATAGAGGTTGTAGACGCGGGGAACGCCAAACACTACCTTGAGCTGATCGATGAAGCCGCCGTTACGAATCTCCTGAAAATCCTTACGCTGCTCCAGTTGCGTGCCGATGGCGGAGGGATCGGTGTGCACGATGGCTCGCCCGTTCACGTCGGCTATGGCGGCGTCGGAGACGGTTGGCGAAAATCCAATGACCGACTGCAGCAGGGTATTCAGTCCGACGTCGGCTTTCAGGGCTTCTTCCAGCACTTCCTGGATTTGCCGAGGGTCCTTTTCGTTGACCATCGAGCTGCCCACATCGACTCGGCTGGCGCGGCGGGCGCTCTCCTGAATCTCTTTGGCGATGAAGTCGGCACTGTCGTAGGCTTCGAAGATGCGCTGGCGCACCATCCGCGACACGTAGAAGTAGGAGAAGATGCCGACGAGGGCAACCACCATGCCGCTGATGGAGAGCACCAGCTTTGTCTTTAAGCGTACACGTCCCATGGAGACTCGGCGGCCCGAAGTATTGCTGAGATGATAGCAGTCCTGGCCGCCGCCGAAAACCAGAGATGGCCCCGGCATGATGGCAACCCGCCAATTGTGCTAATGTTCTCGGCGGCATTGCTGCGCCGGACAAGCAACGAAACCGGCGAATCTCGCGTCTAATGAGCTTCGCCCGTCATTGTTTCCGATTCGTTATTTCGCGGTGGATGTCAGGAGAGCAACGTGGTGCAAACGACCAGCGACGAGGGCAAGAAGTTGCAGAGCGAAACCGTCAGCAAACTTCGCACCTTGTCCCATGACCTTAGCAATTACATCGAAACTATCATGCAGGCTTCTTATCTTTTGGGGCAGGCCAAGCTCGACGACAACAACAAGAAGTGGTTGGAGATGGTCGACAAGGCATCCCAGGACGCAGCGCGCATTAACCGCGAGATCCGCGAAATCCTGCGCTCGCAGAGCTGACGCAAGTTCGACGCTGCGGCCTGTTCAACCCATGTCTGGCGGCCGTCACCGGTTCGGCGCCGGCCCGCCAATTTCCTTCTACATATGCTTCGGCGAGTACTGGGTCAGCAAGTTCACCAGCGGCTTGCCCGCGGGCGTGGTCTGGACTGCGCCATCGCGAACGATCTGGGCTGCCGTCAGTTCCTTGCCGTACAGGTCCTTGTTGGCACTGTCGTCGGCCGTCATAGAAGCGGTGCCGAGCGACGCGCCAGCGAAGAGCCCTTTGGCCTGCGAATAGGTCAGAATGTCGGCCTTCTCGTCATAGGTTTGCGCGCTGGCCGAAGATGGACCGGCGGTCGCGGAGGCGTCTGCCCCCAGCTTCAATTTGCCGGTGAGCGCCTTGCCGGCCGCTTGCGGATTCATCACCAGCAACACGAAATCGGTTGCGGTTCCACCCAACTGCGCTCCCAGGCTGCCGGTGTCCAGGCTGTACATTGCCGGAGCGCTCCACGGCCCCGTCATGTTGGATCCCGAGCGGCAAGTCATCACGCCGCGGCCGTAGCTCACGCCCAGGCCGATCCCCACCTTCTTGACGCTGGGAAACACGATGACGCAGTCGGCCTTGTTCAACACGTTCTTGGGGAGTTCCTGCTTGCTGAGAATGGTTTGCAGAACAGCGGTTGAGTCAGCAATTCGCTTCGTTAGTTTGTCCTCGGCGAGGAGAGGCAACGAAACTACCAGGCAAAGCAACAACACAGCAATCTTTCTGATCATAAAGAACCTTTCTGCGAGCGTGCTTTGATGTGACGAAAAACAGCGCAGCCGGACAATAAGGCTACCACAGATAGATTGATCGGGACGCGCGTATCGGCTGCCCGCGCCGGCGAAGCAACCGGCTTGCCGGCCTACGAAACCAGCGTTGCGTCCACGCTAATTTTCGCATTCAAAAGCTTAGATACCGGACATCCCTTTTCTGCGTTTTGTACGGCCTGGTCGAACTTGGCTTTGTCGGCGCCGGGAATCTTCGCCTTCAGTTCCAGGTGGCTCGCGGTGATGCTGAATCCTGCGTCGGTCTTCTCCAGCGTGACCGTGGCCGTGGTGTCGAGGCTCTCGGCGGTCATGCCGGCCTCGCCCAACTGCGCCGAAAGCGCCATGGTGAAACAACCGGCGAGAGCCGCGGCAATCAGTTCCTCGGGATTGGTGCCGACACCGTTTTCGAAACGCGTGCTGAAGGAATATTGCGTTTGGTTCAACACTCCACTCTGGGTAGTAACCGTACCCTTGCCATCCTTCAAACCACCGGACCAGTGCGCACTGCCTGTACGTTGCATATCGTTCCTCCTGCAATAAAATTGTGCCTCTTCAAATTACACGAACAGCAGGTATCTTGTGTTACAACCGCGGCCTGGAGAAAGATGTAGAACATCTACCCCCACGCGGTGTAGGCTGGTTCAGTAAAAGTCGGAGCAGCTGAGGAAGTATCCGCATTGCGGGCACACCAGCTTGCAATGATTCTCCCGCAACGTCTGGGAACAATTGGGGCAAACTTGGATGGTCGTAGCGGGTTTCGCAGCGGAATCGGGCTGGTTGGCCGGCGGTGCCTTCGGATCCTCGTTGGGTTCTCTACTCATAACGTCGCGTGACAATGTCAACAAATCGCCTCTAAACGGACAATACCGCAAGCCGATCTGCGCACCCCGCCACTTCTCTGGCACTTACGTGTGTGACCCATTGGTACATGTACTTATGGGGTAGATCGTCGTAACAAATTCTGCTCCATCCCTGCCTGCTTCATGTCTATAATGCCAACTGGGTGAGTCTACTCCAGGTTACAGCAAGCGCCCGAATGTCTTTCATGAGAGGCGCTCCACCCCAAGTTCTGTTGGTGTGAAACGTGAAGTTATCACTTCGTCAATAGCACCAAGCAAGCGGCGGGCAATCGTCGCTTGGCAAACGGCCGATCCGGCGCAGATCGGTCGCCACACAATAGCAAATAAGTGCTCCGCCCAAACGGCAGTTTGGTTGGGAGGGCCGATATAGGTTTCGAACGCCGAGCAGCCTGTCGCGAGCCGACTTGCAGCTCCAGATCGTTTTGGAGGATTACCGTGAAACACCTCAAGAAATGCATGCTTGCTACCCTCGCCGCTCTGATGCTGGCCGGAGCTCTTAGCTCTATCAGCGGCGCTACTGCTCTGCGTTCGGTTGCTCCCATCGCTGTCCTAGGGGAAGGATCGTCTCCGGTCCCTATTGTGATTTCCGTTCCTGACACCAACGCCACCTCGTTAGGAACCCGCTTCTAAACCATGCATTGCGGTCGAGCACGACCAAAGGAGAGTCCCATGAAGAACGCCCTGGTTTTCACTGTGGCCGCGCTGATGTTTGCGGGTGTAGCTTGCGCCGCCGTCAATCCGCTCCCAACTCCCGTCGCAGCTGCGAACGCGAGTCAAGTGCCGCTCCCCACCTCGAATCAAGCCACATTTTCTCCTGGCGAAGGATCGCCGTTGCCGCTATGTCCTCCGAACCAGAACTGCCCGGGCTCGCTGAGGCAGATCGCTGGTGAAGGATCGCCGTTGCCGCTGTGTCCTCCGAACCAGAACTGCCCGGGCTCGCTGAGGCAGATCGCTGGAGAAGGATCACCGTTGCCGTTGTGTCCTCCGAACCAGAATTGCCCGGGCTCGGTGCGCCAGATAGCTGGCGAAGGATCGCCGTTGCCGCTGTGTCCTCCGAACCAGAACTGCCCGGGCTCGCTGCGGCAGGTAGCTGGTGAAGGATCGCCGTTGCCGTTATGTCCCCCGAACCAGAACTGCCCGGGCTCGCTGCCCCAGATAGCTGGTGAAGGATCGCCGTTGCCGCTGTGTCCGCCAAACCAGAACTGTGGCGACAAGCTGCGCGAGATCGCTGGAGAAGGATCGCCGTTGCCGCTGTGTCCGCCAAACCAGAACTGTGGCGACAAGCTGCGCGAGATCGCTGGCGAAGGATCGCCGTTGCCGTTATGTCCTCCGAACCAGAACTGCCCGGGCTCGCTGCCCCAGATCGCTGGTGAAGGATCACCGTTGCCGTTGTGTCCGCCAAACCAGAACTGTGGCGACAAGCTGCGCGAGATCGCTGGCGAAGGATCACCGTTGCCGTTGTGTCCTCCCAATCAGAACTGTGGCGACAAGCTGCGCGAGATCGCTGGTGAAGGATCACCGTTGCCGCTGTGTGCTCCGGATCAAAAGTGCGACAACAAGCTGGTTTCCAGCAGTGCAGCCGTTGTCGGCAAGCTGTCCTGATGGACTAAAGGGGGCAATGGTAGCCCGTTTTGGAGGGTCCGGGTTCGGGAAGTAACCTGTGTCCGGGTTACCAGAAAATACTTACAAGAGTACTTGTGTTGCGTCGACTCCCCGCATATTATTCCGGTTGGAGTCTATGCACCTTCACCTGCTAGATTACATTTTCTGGTTTGCAGCGCCCACTCTCCAGGCGGGAGTGTTGGTCTGCATGTTCAGGCGAGGACTCCAGCGCGACTATCCGTTCTTCTTCAACTATACCGTCCTGCAAGTGATCTCGGTTCCGGTTCTGGCGATAGCCAATGTGTACTCCTATAAGGTCTACTACTACGGCTACTTCGTGAATTTGGGCCTGAGCATTCTGCTCTCATTTGCAGTTCTGCAGGAAATCTTCAAAGACGCGTTTCGTCCCTATGAGGCGCTGCGGGACCTGGGCGTCATTCTCTTTCGCTGGTCAGCCTTGGTTGTGTTTCTGGTCGGTGTGATGTGGGCCATCAACGCTGCTCACAAGCCCCAGGACGGCGCGCTTCAGGACGCTTTCCTGCTGGCCGATCGCGCGCTGCGCCTGATGCAATGCGGCCTGGTCTTCTTCATGCTGTTGTTCAGCGAATACCTCGGCATTCCGCATCGCAGCTTCCTGTTCGGTACCGCGTTAGGATTCGGCCTCTTCGCCGCAATCAACATGCTGGTCATGACCGGTGCCAGTCATCAGGGCATCGTGAGCCGTTCGATGCTGAGCCTGATCAACAGCGGTGCCTATCTGTTGACCGTGGTCATTTGGTTTGGCTATACCCTGGCCGCATCGCCTTCACTCAGCAAAGTTGCCGAGGAGGCGGTTCCACGTTCCAAGGATTGGAACTCGGCATTGCAGGATGCGCGCGTGCCGGCGAAAGAAAGCATGCTGGACACCATGGACCGCACCGTCGATCGCTTGCTCTATCCTCCGCCGGACGAGTCCGCCGTGAAGATTCCCGGCAACGGGTAGCACAGGTTCCAGGCAGGAGTCACCGCAACCGCCGCATCGGGCGGTTTTTCTTTTGCTTGTTCCTTTGCGGATCTGACTTAGACCGGAGTCTTCGTCTTACGCGGCGGATTGAAGAACGGGAGCTGCTGAACCGTCGCCCCAACTTTGTGGCGTACCGCCTCAACCGTCATCTCAACCTGAACTCGCGTTTCTGCCTGCGAATGCTGCGTTTCGAGACTGGCCAGAGCAATCAACCGCTTCAGCAGGGGCGACCAGGTCGTCGAAGTCGCCTTACCAACCTGCTCGCGACCCTTGTACACCGGCACGTGCACGCGCGAAGCTGTAGCCGGAGTCTGCGGCGCCATGCCCATGCGATCAAATAGCGCCTCGAATTCGTTCCAGTCAATCTCCAGTCCCACGAGTTGCCGCGGCGGCCCGCTCTGCTTCTCTTTCAGCAACGCCTCACGGCCGATAAAGTTCGGCTTGTCGTAGTGCACCAGCTTCCCCAGGCCAACTTCAGCCGGGCTGTATTTCTGCGACGGGATTAGCGCCTTCTTGCTGCTGATGTAATCCACATCGGCGAGGATCAATCCCGCCTCGATGCGCGCCACGTCCAGCGCCAGCATTCCGGTGGGATGAATGTCGAAGCGGCGTCCAGCGTCCATCAGCGCATCCCAAACCTTCACGGCATCCTGCCATGGCATCCAGATCTCATAGCCCAGATCGCCGGTGTAGCCGGTCCGCGAAATGTCGACGGTCACGCCGCCGATCTTCCCGCTGGTCTTGCGAAAGTATTTGAGATTCTCGATGTCGGCTTCGGCAATGTTCTTCAGTAGTTTTCCCGACGTCGGTCCTTGTAGTGCCAGCGCCGCGACCTGCTCGGTGATGTCTTCAATCTGCACGTCCAGCCCGATGGCATTCTGCCGGAACCAGCGCAGGTTCGGATCAGCCGCCGTCCAGCGATAACGGTTTTCTTCCAGCCGCGTGATGGTGCCGTCGTCAATGATCTTGCCGTCTTCATCGCACCAGCAGCAGTAAATCACCTGATCGACGGCGACCTTGTTGATGTCGCGTGCGATGACGCGATTGACGAAACGCGTGGCATCGCGCCCGGTGATCATGTACTTGTAAAGCGGCGTGACGTCGATCAGCGCCGCCGCATTGCGGATGGCGTTGTACTCGTGCTCGTGGTGCGTCTCATAGACGCTGACCGCGTAGAAGCCCGACCACTCGCGGTAATTCAGGCTCTGGCACAGAGCGAAGGTTCTTTCGTGGACTGCGGTTCCTACCGGCACAGGTTCCTCGCGCTAACCAGCGAATTATAAACGCGCACGGAATTGCGAAACGAACCATCCGTTGCACTCGCGCCCGGAAACACAAAGTTCTCCAAGCAGGCAGGGGATCACGGAAGAATTGAAGTTCAATAAGACTCTGTGTCTCTGCGCCTCTGTGGTGAAATCGCTTTTCGTGTCGAACGGTGCCCAAGCGTCCTTTCAGCGATAGCAGTTCGCCCGTTACAATGTTGAATCCTGCTCATGGCGCAGAACAATACAAACCGTTACGACGCCATCGTCATCGGCGGCGGGCACAACGGCCTGGTCAACGCCGCCTATCTCGCGCGCGCCGGCAGGAAGGTCCTGGTGCTGGAGCGCCGGCACGTCCTCGGTGGCGCGGCTTGCACCGAAGAGATCATTCCCGGCTTCAAATTTTCCGTCTGCTCTTACGTCGTCTCGCTGCTGCGGCCTGAGATCATTCGCGATCTCGACCTTCCGCGCCACGGTCTGGAAATCCTTCCGCTCGACGGCACCTTCACGCCGATGCCCAACGGCGATTATCTATGGCGCGTGAACGATCACGGCAAGACGATGCGCGAGATTGCGCCGCCATTCGCGCTTTGACGCCGAAGCGTATGAAGAATTCGGCAAAGCGATGCTGCAGATGTGCCGCTTCGTGAAGCCGATCCTGGGCATGGTCCCGCCCGACCCGACGACGCTCAATCCCAAAGATCTGTTCAAGATGATCTTCCTCGGCCGCCGCTTCCAGGGGCTGAGCGGCGAGGATCGCTACAACCAGGTGCAGCTGATGACCATGAGCGCGATCGATTTCCTCGACCAATGGTTCGAGACCGACGTGCTCAAGGCCACCATGTCGGCGTCGGGAATTATCGGAACATTTCTCGGCGTGCGCTCGCCCGGCACGGCTTACGTTCTGCTTCATCACTACATGGGCGAGATCGACGGTGCTTTCCGCGCCTGGGGCTTCGCGCGCGGAGGAACAGGCGCAATCTCCAATGCGATTGCGGATGCGGCCCGCGAAGCTGGAGTGGAGATCAAGACCAAAGTCGGCGTGGCGCAGATTCTGGTGAAAGACGGCAAGGCGGTAGGCGTTGCGACCACATCCGGCGACGAATACTTTGCGCCCATAGTTTCCTCGAGCGTCGATCCGAATCTCACCTTCCTGAAAATGCTCGCAGCCAAAACATCTCGACGAAGAATTTCGCGACGAGGTGAAGCGCTACAAATACCGTGGATCGTCCGGCAAGGTGAATCTGGCGCTCGATGCGTTGCCGAATTTCACCAGTCTGCCCGGAGAGGGACATCATCTGCGCGGCGCCATCTCGATTTCTCCCAGCGTCGACTACATGGAGCGCGCCTACGACGATGCCAAGTACGGCAATTATTCGCGCCGGCCTTACATTGACATGGTCATTCCCACGCTTACCGATCCGTCGCTGGCGCCGCCGGGCAAGCACGTGATGTCGTGCTTTGTGCAATACGCGCCGTACAAGCTGAAAGAAGGCACGTGGGATGAGAAGCGCGAAGCCTTCGGTGACAACGTGATCGACACGATTGCCGAGTACGCGCCGAATATCAAGAAGATCATCGTTGGCCGCCAGGTCGTCACGCCGCTGGATCTGGAGCGCGAATGGGGTCTCACCGAAGGCAACATCTTCCAAGGAGAGCTTTCGCTGGAGCAGCTGTTTTTCCTGCGTCCGGTGCCGGGTTGGGCGCAGTACAAAACGCCGGTCAAGAATCTGTGGATGTGCGGTTCAGCCACGCATCCCGGCGGCGGCATCATGGGCGCGCCCGGGCGGCTGGCCGCGCTGGAGATTTTGAAACAGGCGGGTGGGAGCAAGTAAACCGGACTTTCATCACGGCGCGACGTTGCTGTGTTAGAGAGGGTTGTACCCTGCGAGGGACATTAGGCTTCGTATCAGGGCACGACTTCAGTCGTGCCGATAAGCCGCTTATCTTTCTTCTTGAGTCGGCTTCAGCCGACGGCACAGGACCGGCGCATCGGACTTTTTCACGGTGCTTATTTATTACCTGGACTTCAGCCCCTGCGGGTCTGTCAGGGGCTAAAGCCCGAACGAATGCGGATCGATTCGGCACGACTGAAGTCGTGCCCTGATACGAAGCCTCAGCTTCATCTTGAGCTTGTAATCGCATGTCAGAATCACGTGACGTCATCATCCTCGGCGCTGGACACAACGGGCTGGTCACGGCCTTCTATCTGGCCAAAGCCGGATTCAAGCCGCTGGTGCTGGAGCGTCGCCCGGTCGTGGGCGGCTGTGCCATCACCGAAGAATTTCATCCCGGCTTTCGCAGTTCGCGTCTCGCTCACGCCGCCGGACCCGTCAGGTCTGACATTGTGGGAGATATGGAACTGGCCAAACACGGCCTTAAAACCTATACCCCCACGATTCGTGCTCTATCCCTGTCCCATTCCGGCAACCTCGCTCTCTACGGCGATGCCGCGAGGTCGCAGCTGGAGATCGCGAAATTCTCGCAGAAAGACGCTGCGAACTACGCCGAATTTCAGCAGTCGCTGGCGCGCATTGGCGAAGTTGCCGCCCTGCTGATGAACATCGCGCCGCCCAATATCGATGAGCCCGGGGCCAACAACCTTTGGGAGCTGCTAAAAACGGGGCATAAGATTCGCGGCCTCGGCGAGAAAGATCTTTACCGCGTACTACGTTGGGCGCCGATGGCGGTCGCCGATCTAGTTGCGGAATGGTTCGAGACCGAATTGCTGCGTGGAACGATCGCCGCACAAGGAACTTTTGGAACATTTCTCGGTCCCTGGTCGGCCGGCTCCAGCGCGACGCTGCTGCTTCGCGCGGCGTCCGACAGTAATCTTGCCGGCCCGGCATCCTACATTGCGGGAGGCGCAGGTGCGCTTACCGCGGCAATGGCTGCGGCGGTCCAAGCCGCGGGCGCCGAGATTCGTACTTCCTGCGAAGTAGTGAGCATCAACGTCAATGACGGCGCTGCCAAGAGCGTGGTCCTTGCCAACGGCGACGAGATTAGTGCCGACACAATCATCTCCAACGCCGATCCTAAGCGTACCCTGCTCGGCCTGATCGACCCGCAGCATCTGCAACCCAGCTTCCTGCAACGGCTTCAGCATTACCGCATGAACGGTACCGTAGCGAAGGTCAATCTGGCGCTCCGTGGATTGCCGGCATTCAAAGGTGTTGATGGTGACGTCACCGCCCGCCTGTCCGGCAGAATTCAGATATCTCCCGAGATCGACTATCTGGAGCGCGCCTTCGACGCCTCGAAGTACGGCGAGTTCTCGCAGCATCCCTACATCGAAGCCACGATCCCTACATTGTGGGACACGTCGCTTGCGCCCGCGGGCAAACACGTGATGTCGATCTACATGCAATACGCGCCTTATAAGCTTCGCAATGCCGATTGGGATTCGCAGCGCGAGGCGCTCGGTCACACCGTGGTCGACACGCTTGCCGAATACGCTCCCAACCTCCCGACGCTCATCGAAGCCTGCGATGTCATTACGCCTAAAGATCTGGAGCAGACGTACGGTCTCACCGGCGGCCATATCTTTCACGGCGAGCTGGCGCTCGATCAGCTGTTCACCATGCGTCCCTTGCTGGATTGGGCCCAATACCGTACACCAATCAAAGGCCTGTACCTGTGCGGCTCGAGCACGCACCCGGGAAATGGACTAACGGGAGCCTCAGGTGCGAATGCAGCGAAGGAAATCCTCAAAGACCTTCGCAAGTCCAATTGACATCCCCGCACAGCCCCCTTACCCTAGGCTTACGCTCTTGTGCGTCTTACGCCCCCGAGGAACATCCAATCTTTATGCGTCGATTGCTTCATCACCTGCGCTTCCTGGCAGCCCTCCAACTTCTTCCCGCCCTCGAAAGCGGGGAGGAAACCACTCTGGTCGGCGGCCAAGCCGTGCTCGAAGGCGTAATGATGCGCTCGCCGCACGCGTGGGGCATCTGTATTCGCCGTCCCGACGGCACGCTGGCGACGCACGCCGAGCCGCTGGAGAAGTCCTCCGACAAGCACAAGTGGATGGCATGGCCGTTCGTTCGCGGCATCATGACGCTGGGCAACGCGATGACTTTGGGCTTCCGTGCGCTGCGCTACTCGGCCAATGTTGCGCTCGACGAGTTGCAGCCGGAAGAAGAGAAGAAGACCGAGATCAGCGGCTGGGTCATCGCCGTCAATCTGATCATCTCTCTCGGGTTCTTCATCTTTATGTACAAGTTTGTGCCGCTGCTGGCCGCCACCAAGCTGAAGAATCACTATCCGGTATTCGGCAATCAGATTCTGTTTAACGTCGTTGACGGCGTCATCCGCATTTCGCTCTTCTTGCTGTTCATCTGGGGGATCTCGCTGTGGGCCGACATTCGCCGCGTCTATCAGTACCACGGCGCCGAGCACAAGACGGTCTTCGCCTTCGAGAACAACGATCCCCTAACGGTCGCGAACGCGCAGAAGTATGTGACCTTCCATCCGCGCTGCGGCACTAGCTTTCTGATGACCGTAATGTTGATCGCCATGCTGTTTTACATGCTGATCCCGGCGACCACGTTCTGGGCGCGTTTTGCCTCGCGCATCGCGTTGCTGCCGGTGATTGCTGCGGTGTCGTACGAACTGATTCGCTTCGCCGCCAAACACGGATCGTCGCTGTTCGCGCTGATGACCAAGCCCGGCCTGTGGCTGCAGCGCATCACCACGCAGCCTCCCGACGACACGCAGGTCGAGACCGCCATCGCCGCTCTCAACGAAGCCATGGAGCTGGAAAAGCAGCGTGGCGGCGAGCTGGTGATTGCCTAGCGGCGCCCGCCGCGAAATATTGCTACTCGTTCACTCAAAGCAGGCTTGAATTAGAGGATTGTCATCACGAGCGAGCTTTAGCTCGCGAGGGATCTGCTTCTTGCCGCGAATAACAGCAGATCCCTCGTCGGGCTGAAGCCCTCCTCGTGATGACAAATCGAGAGAGGGAAGGCATGAGGGAACTCATCGCAGACATGTTCGTTTCGCTGGATGGCTTCGCCTCGGGCGTCAACCAGCCGGCGTATTTCGGCTATTTCGGGCAGGAGCTGGGCGGCTGGGTGCGCGAGAATCTTGCAGGGCCGCAAGTTCTGCTGATGGGCCGCGTCACTTATCAGGCGATGGCGGGCTTCGCGGCATCCGCCAAGGACGAGTTCAGCACCAGGATGAGGGAGCTGCCCAAGATCGTTTTCTCCGCCACGCTGCGGCAGCCGCTGGTTTGGAAAAACACGCGCGTGCTGGCCGGCGTCCTCGCGGATGAGATTCGTGCGCTGAAACAACAGCCGGGGGATCCGCTGCGAACCATCGGCAGTGTCAGCCTGGTGAAGAGCCTGATCCAGCAGGGGCTGGTCGACCGCCTTCGCCTTATGGTATTTCCGCTGGTGCTCGGGAGCGCCGGACGGGAGCCGATGTTCGAAGGCTATCTGCACACGCGGCTGGACTTTATCCAGGCGAAAGTTCTGGACTCCAGGCTTGTGCTGCTCGAATATCGGCCCGGCGCCGAGCCGCATTCCGTACAATAAAGTTGGAACTTATGTTTGAACGCTTAGAACACATCGAATCCAAATACGAAGAGCTGAACCAGGCGCTGGCTTCGCCGGATATCGTCTCCGACTCGCAGCGCTATCAAAAGACCGCGAAGGCGCACAGCGAGCTGCAGCCGGTGGTCGAAAAGTATCGCGAGTACAAGGACCTCACACGCGGCATCGAGGAGAGCAAACTTCTCGCCGCCGACGAGACCGATCCTGAGATGCTCGCCTACGCCAACGAAGAGATGGGTAAGCTCGAGGAGCGGCTGGCCCAGGTCGAGGAAGATCTCAAGGTCCTGCTGCTGCCCAAGGATCCGAACGACGAGAAGAACGTCATTCTGGAAATCCGCGCCGGCACCGGCGGCGACGAAGCCACGCTCTTCGCGGCGGAGATCTTCCGAATGTACAACCGCTATGCCGAGTCGCAGCGCTGGAAGGTGGAAGTGCTGTCGTCATCGGAGTCGAGTGTTGGCGGGCTGAAGGAAGTGATCGCCATCATCGAAGGCCAGCGAGTGTTTTCGCGGATGAAGTACGAAAGCGGCGTGCATCGCGTGCAGCGCGTGCCGGAGACCGAGACGCAGGGCCGCGTGCATACTTCGGCCGTCACCGTCGCGGTGCTGCCGGAAGTGGAAGACGTCGACATCAAGATCGAAGCGAAAGACATTCGCATCGATACTTTCTGCTCCTCGGGGCCGGGAGGCCAGTCGGTTAACACGACGTATTCGGCCGTCCGCATCACCCACCTGCCCACCAACACCGTGGTCAGCTGCCAGGACGAGAAATCGCAGATCAAGAATCGCGAAAAGGGAATGCGCGTGCTGCGCGCTCGCCTCTACGAGATGGAGCAGCAGAAGCAGCAGGAGGCGCTGGCCAAAGAGCGCAGGGCGATGGTGGGCTCGGGCGATCGCAGCGAGAAGATTCGCACCTACAACTTCCCGCAGAATCGCGTCACCGATCACCGCATCGGATTCACCGCGCACCAACTGCCGGAGTTCATGGACGGCCGCATCCAGCCGATGATCGATGCGCTGGTCACGCACTTCCAGTCCGAGAAGCTGAAGGAGCAGTCGGTGGCGGTGGCGTAATAGCCAGATTAACGCGCAGATGCCCCACAGAGGAACCGAATTCCGGTTTTTCATACGAGCTGACTTCGGTCGAGCGAGGGGTCTGCTTTTCATTGCGAGTAGTGAAAAAGATCCCTCGATCGGCCTGAAGCCTCGGTGATGACAATGCTGTGGTTAACTTGCGCTTTCCATGCAACTGAAGCAAGCCCTTATGTCGGCAGTCGATCGTCTGGAATCGTCCGACGTCGGCTCGCCGCGGATGAACGCCGAGGTGCTGCTGATGTTCGTCCTCGGCATCAATCGCGCTTATCTCTATGCTCATCCCGAACGCGAGCTTACCGCCGAAGAGGAGTCCCGCTACGCCGAAGTTCTCTCCCAGCGCGCCACTGGTATGCCCTCGCAATACATCATGGGGCATCAGGAATTCTGGGGCCTCGACTTCATCGTCTCGCCGGCGGTGCTGATCCCGCGGCCCGAGACCGAACACCTGGTTGAGACGGTATTGGAGATGGCGCGAGACATTCCTCATCCTAAGATCGTGGACGTCGGAACCGGCTCCGGCTGTATTGCGCTGGCGCTCGCGCATGAGTTGAAGGACGCTTCGATGTATGCCCTAGATGTCTCAGCCGCGGCTCTTGAGATCGCCCGCGCCAATGCTGTGCGGCTGCAACTGGATCGACACGTGCGCTTCCTGCAAAGCAATGTCCTTGTAGCGTTCATGAACGTGAGCGACTTCGACTTCGTTGTCAGCAACCCGCCGTATGTTGGTTTCGACGAAGTCGACAAAGTGCAAAAGTCGGTGCGTGACTTCGAGCCACGCGTCGCGGTCTTTGCCGGGGAGCAAGGGTTCGATGTGATCGGTCCGCTGGTCGAGCAGGCGCATAGCGTCCTAAAGCCGGGCGGCTGGCTGGCGTTGGAGATTGGCTATTCCATGCGCGACGCGGTTCTGAATCTGCTGAGTCCCACAATGTGGGAGGATGTTCGGGTCGTGCCGGATCTGCAGGGAATTCCAAGAGTGATTGCGGCAAGAAAGCATTCAGAGTGGCTCGATGTATAACTGACATCTGCTCCTATGATTTCACTGCCCTCATTCGCAAAGATCAATCTCGGACTGAAGATTGGCGCGCGCCGCCCGGATGGTTTCCACGAGCTGCGCACCATCTATCAGACGCTGGCGCTGCATGACAGGATCGGCGTGGATGTGCAAGCTGGGTCGGGGATCGAGATTCGTTGCGACGATCCGCGCGTGCCTCGGGACGGATCGAATACCTGCTGGAAGATCGCGGAGCGGGTGCTAGCAGCTGCGCAGGGGCTAAAGCCGCGGGTTGGTGGGGAGAGTCTGGGCGCGGGCCTGAAGACCCGCTCTACCAAGATCGTCATAGAAATTGAAAAGCACCTGCCTGTTCAGGGAGGTTTGGGGGCGGCATCGTCGAACGCGGTCGTAACCATGCTGGCGCTGGAACGAGCGCTGGGCATTGAGTTGTTGCAATCCGACGAGTTGCGGATCGCGGCGGAGGTTGGCAGCGACCTGCCGTTGTTTCTGGTCGGGGGAACCGTGTTTGGGCAGGGGCGAGGCGAGCAGGTTTATCCGTTGCCGGATGTGCCGACCCTCAACCTGGTGATTGTGACGCCGCCAGTTGGCGTCTCGACGCCCAGAGCCTTCGCGCGGTGGGACGAACTTATCGAGGAGCGGCCCGCATTGACCCGCCCGGAAGCCGCAGGTACAATAAACCAGTCCAGCGAAAGTGTGCTTGATTGGCTGGCGGAAAATGTCCAGCAGGCAGAAAGTGGGCCTGCATCCGGCGTTCCCGCAGGTGGCGGGGACCGGGCCGAGACACTGCTTCTCGACCTTGTCCGAACCGGGATTGAAAACGACTTCGAACGCGTCGTCTTTCCTGAATATCCCGAGTTGCGTGAGGTAAAAGAGCTGTTGCAGCGCGAAGGCGCGCAGTGGGCCTCGTTGTCCGGTTCTGGCTCTACGTTGTATGGAGTGTTTGCATCGGCGGATGATGCCAGTGCCGCCGCCGAGCGGATGAGAGCCGCGGGACATGCGGCGGTTGCAACGACGAGTTTGACGCGGCAGGAATACTGGAAGGCGATGGAAGCGACGAGCCCCGAGCTCCGGGCTTCGAGCTAATGCGTCGACGGCTTTCGGTTGGGCAGAGTTTGGACCGTTACTAATATTTTGTGGCTCGCGGCTCGTAGCCCGCAGCTTCACTGGGCGGTCGACTAATGGTAGGTCAAGTGCCTTTGGAGCACTTTGTCTAGGTTCGAATCCTAGCCGCCCAGCCAAGAACTAGTTGTCGGTTGTCAGTGGCCAGTTGTCAGTTGCTCATTTTGACCAATGCGAATCCCCCGATCAGGGATTGTTGTTACAGCAGGGCAGAGAGTAAACGACGGTTTGCAATTGCAGTAGCTGAGGGCTGACAGCTCTCTGGGAACGAACCCGGCATGGAACCAAACCAGGTCACGCGGGGTGCTAAATACGATGGACGCAGCGACAAAACCGAGCGTAGTTCCTCCGGCCACGGCGCCGGGCGATGGCGATGGAGCCCAGCAAACGGGCAAGGCAAGTCCTCCGGTTGCGCAGCAGAGGCCTATGTCTGACCGTAAGCCCAAGCCCGCGCGCCAGGACGACAAGTGGAAGATTTTTTCCGGCACGGCGAACGACGCGCTGGCCAAGGACATCTGCGAGTTTCTCCAGTTGCCCCTCGGACAGGCGTGCATCAGCAAGTTTTCCGACGGCGAGACCTATGTGCAGATCGAGGAGAACGTGCGCGGCGCCGATGTCTTCATGGTGCAGCCGACGTGCGATCCGGTCGACGTGCACCTGATGCAGCTGCTGTTACTGATCGATGCGCTCAAGCGCGCCTCGGCACGCCGCATCACCGTGGTGATTCCGTACTTCGGTTACGCGCGCCAGGATCGCAAAGACAAGCCGCGGGTGCCGATTTCGTCGAAGCTGGTGGCGGATTTGTTGACGACCGCAGGCGCCGATCGTGCTCTGGTGGTCGATCTGCACGCGCCGCAGATTCAGGGATTTTTCAACATTCCGGTGGACCATTTGTTCGCGTCGCCGGTGCTGGTGGATTACTTCCGCAAGAAGCAGTTTCCGGACCTGACTGTTGTATCGCCGGATGCCGGCGGCGTGGAACGCGCGCGCTTCTTCGCCAAGAAAATGGATTCGGCGCTGGCTATCGTCGACAAGCGCCGCGTGGAAATGGATGTGACCGAGGTGATGCACGTCATCGGTGATGTGAAGGGCCGCACGTGTCTCATCCTCGACGACATTATCGACACTGCCGGCACACTGGTGAAAACCTGCCAGGCACTCATCGATGCAGGCGCGCAACAGGTGTACGCGTGCGCCACGCATCCGGTGCTTTCGGGGCCGGCAATGGAACGAATTTCGCAATCGGGTTTGGCCGAAGTCGTTGTGACCAACACCATCCCGCTGACTGAAGCGGCGCGCAACGAGCCGAAGATCAAAGTGCTGTCGATCGCCGGGCTCATTGGCCGTGCCATTCAGTCGATTCACGAAGAGACTTCGGTCAGCAGACTGTTCTTATAAAAGGAAACGAGATTATGGCAACCGCAACCGCAGAAAAGAATGTAGAAGCGAAACCGCGCCAGGGCGGGGGCAAGAATGACGCCCGCCGGCTGCGCCAGACAGGAATGATTCCCGCCGTCGTCTACGGCGCCGGTCAGAATTCCCAGGCCATCGCCGTCGATCCCAAGCAGATGAATCGCATTCTGCGTTCGGAATCGGGCCACAACTCCATCTTCGATCTCACCCTCGACGGCCAGACCGCCAAGGTGATGATCGTCGACTGGCAATACGAGCCGATCAAGAGCGCACTCTTGCATGTCGACATGAAGCGCATCGCGATGGACAAGGTGCTACAGGTCAGCGTGCCGATCGTTCTCAAGGGCGAAGCGCCGGGCGTGAAGGTGCAGGGCGGCATCCTGGAGCAGATCCTGCGCGAGGTGGAGATCGAGTGCTTGCCGGCCGACATTCCGGGCCACATCGATGCCGATGTCAGCCAGTTGAATTTCGGCGAAGTGATTCGCGTCTCCGATCTGCCGCACGACGACAAGGTTAAGTTCATTACCGATGAAACCCAGCCGGTAGCACACGTGGTCGCGGTGAAGGAAGTCGTGGAAGCCGCTCCCGCGGAAGCTGCGGTGGAAGGCGCGGCTACTGCTGCCGAGCCCGAGGTCATCAAGAAGGGCAAGCAGGACGCCGAGGGCGAAGCTGCCGAGGGTGGTGGCGACAAGGGCGAGAAGAAGGCCGAGAAGGCCGAGAAGAAGAAGTAAGCGCGGTGAAGCTGATCGTCGGGCTTGGCAATCCGGGCATCGAGTATCAGTTCACACCGCACAACATGGGTTTCCTGGCAGTGGACCGCATCGCCGACGAGTGCGGAGTGCGGGTGAACAATCGCCACTGCCGCGCGCAAACAGCGCGGACGCGGCTAGCCGGACACGAAGTCGTGCTGGCCAAGCCGGAAACCTACATGAACCTGAGTGGCGCCTCGGTCGTCGAGCTGGTTCGCGAGTACGAGGCGAAGCCGGAAGAAGATCTGGTGCTGCTGTACGACGAGCTGGATCTGCCGTTTGGCTCGATCCGGGTGCGGCCGCGGGGCCGGTCGGCGGGGCACAACGGGGTTGAGTCGGTGATTGGCGCGCTGGGTACGCAGCAGATCATGCGCATCCGGATGGGAGTTGCGCCGGATCATCCGGTTGGCGATGGCGCGCGGTATGTGCTGTCGCAATTCAAGAAGTCGCAACTGGAGATCGTGAGTCAGGTGCTCGATCAGGCGGCGGAGGCGGTGAAGGTGATTCTTGCCGAAGGAATGCTGGCGGCGATGAATCGCTTTAATCGCAAGGAAGAAGCAACTAACGACTAGCAATTAGCCGCTAGCTGAACAGGCTTTAACAGGATTTCGGAAACAACCGTGGCTTTGGTTGGTCACGCAATACGGCAGCGAGTGTCAGCTAGTCGCTAATTGCTAGCTGCTAGTTGCTTAGGAGAAACAATGCAACGTACTTACGAATTGATGTTCATCGTCCGGCCCGACATGCCCGAAGAGGAGCAGGACAAACTCATCGCCAACCTGGAATCCCAGGTGGGCAATGCCGGCGGCACGATCAAGAGTGTGGAGCGCATGGGCAAACGCCGGCTGGCGTACATGGTGCGCAGGTTTCTGGACGGCATTTACGTGCTGATGGTGCTGGAGGGCGAAGGCGGCATGGTGAAGGAAATCGAGCGTCGCCTGCGCGTCAACGAGCCGGTGATCAAGTTCATGACCGTGCGCGTGGACGAAGAGCAGAAGCGCCTGGCCAAGGTCAAGGCCATCCGCGATACCAAGGTGCGCGGAAAGGGAACGCGCGCAGCGGCAGAGGCTGCTGCCGCCGAGAGCGCAGCCGCGGCCGCAGCCTCAGTCGCGGTTGCGGAAGAAGCTCCCGCAGCGGCGCCCGCCGAAGGTGCGGAGTCGACGCCGGTCACCGCATAGTTCCGGAGCGCGAGCTCGGAATGGCAGAAATTCTTGAGATCGGCCCTGTGGGCCATAGAGGAGAAACATGGCAGACGAAGCAGTGAAGACAGCGGCTCCCGCAGGTGCGACGACTGACGCACCCGCGTCACGCCCTGATGGTGGTGGACGTGAAGGCGGCGGCTCCAGTGGACCTCGCGAAGGCGGCGGTCCCCGAGAAGGCGGCTCGCAAGGCGGCCCGCGTGAGGGCGGTCCGCGCGGCCCACGTCCTGGCGGACGCCCAGGCGGTGGTCCCGGCGGACCTCGCGAAGGCGGCCGGAAATTTTTCCGCCGCAAGAAGGTTTGCAAGTTCTGCGTCGAGAAGATCGACGGCATTAACTACAAGGACGTGCGCCTGCTTTCCGGCTTCGTGGCCGAAAGCGGCAAGATCGTGCCTCGGCGCTTGACCGGCGTGTGTACGCCGCATCAGCGCCGGCTTAGCGATGCCATCAAGCAGGCGCGTAACATCGCACTGCTGCCTTTCGGCGGACGGTAAGGCAGTTGTCAGTTGCCGGTTGTCAGTTGTCAGCGAAGCAGTGTTAATCTTAGCCGCTTCACTGTGATCATCAGCAGACAGTGACGCCGAGCGCTAACCAACTGCACCGGGTAACACACGAGTCTCGCGAAGCGAGACGGAAGATGATAGCCCACCGCTTCAGCGGTGGGTAAGCAGGAATTGAGATTCGAGTCCCTTCAGGGACGACACAATTGACGAGGGCTTCAGCCCGAGTCCGACGGAGTTCTCATGGAAGTCATTCTGAAAGAAGATGTAGCCAAGCTTGGTTCCCGCGGTGATGTGATCAAGGTGGCCGAAGGCTATGGCCGTAATTTCCTCCTGCCCAAGAAGCTGGCAATTGAAGCTACGCCGGCCAATCGCGCCGTCATCGACCAGATGAAGGCTGCCGCGGTGCGCCGCCAGGCGCGCGAGAAAGGCGATGCGGAAGGTCTCGGCAAGCAACTGGCTGGCATAGAGCTAAGCTTCACTCGCAAGTCGGGCGAGAGCGATCAGCTCTTCGGATCCGTCACCTCCGCCGACATCGCGCGCGAGTTGGAGCACAAGGGCTTCAGCATCGACCGTCGTAAGATCCAGATGGACGAACCGCTGAAAGCCATTGGCACCTTCAATGTCCCCATCAAGCTGCACAAGGAAGTGGTTGTGCCGGTGAAGGTGACCATCCAGAAGGAAGCCGGCGAAGCAGCGGCTCCAGCGGCGGAAGAAGCCAGCGCCGAAGCGTAGAGTAAGCTGAAACGGGGAGTAGTAGCAGGGGGCTGGGATGGCAGATCAGGACGGGCGCGGGTCGTTTTGGACTTCTTTGCCAGGTGTTCTTACCGGTGCGGCGGCATTGGTCACGGCCGTCTCCGGTCTGGCCATCTGGCACAGCAACTCCGCATCGTCGCAGCCGGCGCCGCAGCCAGCTCCCGTGGTGCAGCAGCAGACTACCCAACCACAAACGAGTCAACCATCCTCTCAAGCCTCCGCTACGCCGTCCTCCCAAGCGAATGCCGCTCCTGCAGCGGCTACCGACGCCGAGCCTGGCTCCCAGCCGTGGTGCGCCGCGAAGTACAAGGCCTGGGCCGACGAGAAGGCGCAGACCGGAGTCGACGATGCCGGCCTCCGCAAGGAAATCATTGGCCAGCATTGCAACACGAAGTATGGGTTCGTGCTCGGCAAGGTCAAGCAGAACTGAAATTCCAATAGCGAAGCATGAAAATCTGAACGGAGAACCGGACTGTGAGTTTCCGGCTTCTTTACCAGATGCGGCGCACGCCGTAGTAGTCGAAGATGCGGTCGGCGCTGAGGATGGGCCAGCCGGTCACCTGGGCCTGCGCGGCCAGCATGCGGTCAAAGGGATCGCGGTGGTGCAGGGGCAGGAGTCCGGCGCGGATGGCGTGGGCGGATTCAATCGGCAACTCGGAAAAGCCCTGGGCTCCGAGTATCTCGTCCCAACGGGACAGCAACACTTTCGAATCGAACTTACCGAGATTCGTCTTGATCGCCAATTCCCACGGCACAACTGAAGAAATGACCTTTGAGTTGGCCGATGCAAGGATGGCGTCCCGCGCTGTTGGCGATAATTCAGCAGAGCCGTCCAGCCACCACCGCAGCACATGCGTGTCCAGCAAGACGATCATTCGAATCCGAGCTCGCGCATCTCTTCATCGGTGAGGGGATCGAACGCATCGGGAGCAGACCAGATTTGGCCTTTGAGCATGTCTGGGGTGGGCTTCTTCAACGTACTGTCGATCGGTACGATCTTCGCCACCGGCTTCTTGGAGCGCGTGATAACGACTTCCTTGCCGCTCTCGGCTTCCTTGATCAGCTTGGAAAGATTGGTCTTAGCCTGATGCACGGTGTAGCTCATGGTTAGCTAAGTTTACTTAGCTAAGTGACGATTCGTCAAGAACGAGGCGGCGATTCTGATTCATGATCTCGCCCCGGTTACCCGGATCGTTACCCGTCCGTCTGAACCTATTTCCCACTTTAACCGTACCTACCAACCGGGCGGACTATAATTCGCTCACGGTTTCTCCCTGCACGCGTCTATGTAATTGCAGGCACAAGAATTGGCTTGCAAATTGCAAACTAGGTAGAAACCAGCATGCCGGCCGAAGCGGTAGCAGTTCCCCTCACGGTTGGCCCGGGACTTGCACCTCAATCCGCGCCACGAGCGCGAGTTACAGGAACCCCGGCGCTCCGTACTCCTGAAGCGTGGCAGGAGGCGGCGTCATCGATTCCCTCAGCACGAGGGACTCGAGTGGGGCAGGCCCAGAGCCGCATGAACGACACGGAGCTGATCCGGGAAGCGCAGCGTGGCAATCATGCCGCGTTCGAGGACTTGGTGCGCCAGTACGATGGCGCGGTCCTCCGCTTGGCCTATCACCTCACGCGCTCCGAGCAGGACGCGCAGGACATTTATCAGGAAGCGTTCCTCAAGGCCTACCGCAACATCGGCAACTTCCGCTTCGAGTGCTCGTTCTACACCTGGATTTACCGCATCGTGACCAATCTCTGCCTCGATCTGTTGCGCAAACGGCAAGTGCGTAAGGAAGATTCCGGGATCGCAGTGGACTCCGAGGGAGGCACCTACGACCTGATGGATCAGGTGGCGGATCAGCGATCGGGTGCAAGTCCGGAGCGCGATCTGATGCGGCGCGAGCTGGGAGCGCGGATTGCCAAAGCTCTGACCAAGCTGACGCCGCGCGAGCGCATGGTCTTCGAGATGAAGCATTATCAGGGATTGAAGCTGCGCACCATCGGCGAGATTTTGAATACGACGGAAGAGACCGCGAAGAACACGTTGTTCCGCGGCACGCAAAAGCTGCGGGCGGCATTGAAGGATATAAAGTAAGGCGGCATTTGGCACTTGGCACTTAGCCAAAGCTCCGGTTGGGGGTGGGTTTGCTAAATGCTAACGGCTAAATGCTAAGTGCCCTCGAACGAAGTGAGAGAACGCTATGAATTGCGATTGGGTACAACAAAACGTTTCCCTGTACCTGTACAACGAGCTGGCTGACGACGCGCGCCATGAGTTGGAGCAGCACATTCAGCGCTGCAAGGCTTGCGCTGGCGAGCTAGCCGCGCAGCAGGAATTTCAGGCACAGATGAACGCCCTGCCCGTCGAAGAGCCGTCTGCCAGCTTCCTGGCAGCCGCGCGCATCCGGCTGCAGGAGGCGCTGGAAACCACCGATCAGCATCGTGCCTGGTATCACCGCTTCGTTTTCGATCCCACCGCGTGGTTGCGGCAAGTTCGCTTCTCGCCGGCGCTGGCCTCGGTTCTGCTGCTCGTCGGCTTCGGCTCAGGACTGGGAACGATGTACAGTGCGCTGGGACATGGTAAGACCGGCACGAACTCGACGACTCCCGTTGAATCTTCCATCGGCGGCATTACTTCGATCGAGCACAAGCCCAATTCCAATGACGTAAAGATCCAGTACCAGCGTGTCGTGCCCGACTCCGTGGAAGGTTCGATTAGCGATCCCAAAATTCAGGAGCTGCTGACCTTCACTGCGCGCAGCAACTTCGCCAACGCCGGCGCGCGAATCGATGCAGTCGACCTGCTGACCGGTAAGACCGACGATCCTCAGGTTCGCGAAGCATTAAGCGATCCCCGCGTTCGCGAGGCTCTGACTTACGCCCTGCGCTATGACAGCAATCCGGGAGTCCGCCTGAAGGCGCTCGATGGGTTGAAGAGTTCTGTGAAAGAAGATATCCGTGTTCGCAACGCCGTGCTGGATGCGTTGTTGAATGACAGCAACCTCGGCGTGCGCAGCGAAGCGCTGCATGCGTTGGAGCCGGTCCGCGCCGACACCAGCGTCCGCATGGCTCTGCAGCAGTTGGCAAAAGAGGATCCGAGCCAGTACATTCGCACCGAGTCCGACCGCGAATTGGCATCGATGCCGGCAATTGATTAATCCACCGACCCAGAGAAAACCGTAACGATGGCAGATTGCAACCAGAAGGAAGAACAAAATCAACAGCAGGACGCACCGGCGCAGAGCAGCAGCCCCCATGAAGTCGGGGTGTATCTCTGCGGCGTCGCCCTTCTGCTGGCGATGGCTCTCCCGCTCTGCGCCCAGCAGCCGCGCCTCTATCGCGAAGGAAATACCTGGGTGGAAGAGGTCACAGGAACGCTTCCGCCGGCCCACGAGTTGCGAGTCAACACCGACATTGGCTCGGTGGAAGTGCAGGGCAGTTCGCCGCACATTACCTACGTCATTCGCAAGCGTTCGTACCTGCCAAGTCCCGAGGCAGCCAAGCGGCAGTTTGATCACCTGCACATCTCCGTTGGCAAAGCCGGGGAAACCGACCAGATCGAGGGCAGGGCGACCGCCAAGAATCTCGAGCGCATGGGGGCCGAGTTCATTGTGCAGGTTCCGCGCGATCTCAGTCTGGTGAAAGTGCAGACGCGCACAGGTTCGCTGACGTTCAGTTCGATTGCGGCGACGATCATCGCTTCGACAGGTGCAGGTTTGATTAAGCTGGACGATCTGGCCGGCCCGGTGAAGATCTCGAGCGGCGGCGGCAATGTGGAGGCCGGCAATCTGGGCGGCGATCTGACGTTTACCAGCGGCGCCTCCGATGTGCGTGTCTCGAATGTCGCTGGGCAGACGCAGGTCAGCCTCGGTGGAGGCCGGGTCTATATCGGCACCGCCAAGGCCTCTACGATTCAAACCGGAGCCGGCAGCATCCAGGTGCAGAAGTGCTTTGGCGATCTGCACGTGACCAGCGGCGGCGGTAATTTGTATTTGGGGGACGTGTTTGGTGCGGTGCAAGCCCAGACGGAAGGTGGCAGCGTGCGCCTCGCCAGCGCGACCGGACCGGTAACGGTCACGACGGGCGGCGGGAGCGTGACACTGCTGAATCTTGGCCGCGGAGCGCAGGTAGAGACGGGAGCGGGGCCGGTCACGGTTGAGTTCATCGGCAACCACGGTTTCAGCGACTCGTTCCTGCATACCGCCTCGGGCGATGTGACCGTCTGTTTTGCGAACGGACTGCCGGTGTCCGTGCATGCGACATCGGATATGGCGAGCGGCCGCGGCATCATCACCGACTTTCCGGGATTGAATATTAGCTCGCAAGGCGGAGCGTTCAGTCCCAAGTCGATGTCGGTGGAGGGAGCGATTAATGGCGGCGGCCCAGCACTGCGCATTCGGACGACGATTGGGCAAATCGCGTTTCATCGATGCCAGTAGGGCCGGGCGGAGCACGCCGTAAGAGCTGAGGAAAAGATCGCTTCGCGAACGTTTTGTATCAGGGCACGACTTCAGTCGTGCCGATAAGCTGTTTATTTCTCGTTCGAGCCGGCTTCAGCCGGCGGTACAAGACGGGCGGACGAGAGTTTTTCCGCAGCCTTGTCAGGTGTGCGTGATGAGGAACAGGGTTCGAGTCGGCTAGCGGTTGAGGTAATTGGTCGGAGCGTTTGAATTCGGGGTTGGAGTTATGCCTACACGCAATCAGGTTTCTCTCGTCGCTTTGTTCGTTGCCGCAATGATTCTTCCGGCGGTGGCCGATCCCGCATCGGGTCAGCCCTGGCCGGAGGCGCATTCTGGCGCCTATCTCGGCGTTCAGATCACCGCGGTCACGCCGCAGCGTGCGTCTGCGCTGAAGCTCTCTGAGCCGGTAGGCGCCATCATCACCTATGTCGATCAGGACGGCCCCGCCTGCCACGCTGGCTTGATGGAGAACGACGTGGTCGTCGCGTATGAGGGCTCGAAGATTGACGGTCCTGAGCAACTCCAGGGTTTGATCCATGCGACGGCGCCGCAGAAAACGGTGATGCTCACGATCATGCGCAACGGCCAGCGTAAAGAAATGAAAGTCACGCTAGGCAGCTGGAACGTGATGTCGCATGCGGTATCGGCGATGACGCTGGGACAGCCGCCTCCGCCGCACGCCGTCATGCCTGATATTGAGCTTCCATCGTTCACCGTTATTTCGACGCGTCACGGCCTGGTGGTGGAAAGCCTGAGCCCTCAGCTCTCCGATTTCTTCGGCGTGCCGCGGGGGCAGGGAGTGCTGGTGCGGTCGGTCGAAGGAGGCAGTCCTGCGGCTGCTGCCGGCATCAAGGCGGGCGACATCATTCTGAAAGTGAACAACGACACCGTTCACGACATGGCTGACTGGCAGCGTGGGATGCGCGGCCCATCGGCCAAGATCCCGGTTACCGTCTGGCGCGACAAGCATGAGCAAAGCGTGGTCATGAATGTCCCCATTCCTGGCAACACGTCGCAGCTGGATCGTGGGGATTGGCTGAACTTCGACACACAAGCTCAGGCGCTTCGCGATCAGCTGGAGCAAATGCAGCCTGCAATCGAGAGCGGCGAAATGGTCGCGCAGCTCGGTCCGAATGAAAAAGAGCTGGAGCAGATGCGCAGCGAGATGGAAAAGAATCTGAAACTGCGCCAGAAAGATATCGACAAAATGGCGCACCAACTGGCGGAGTCCACCAAGCCGACACAGGAAGAAATGCAGCAGCTGCGCGAGGAGATTCAGCGCTCGGTACCCAGCCAGAAAGACCTGGACGAGATGACTCGCCACGTCCAGCAATCACTGCCAACCCAGCAGCAACTGGATGAGATGAAGCGGCAGATTCAAAGCTCCTTGCCCAGCCAGAAAGATCTGGACGAGATGCGGCGGCAGATTGAAGCGTCGAGCAAGGAGTGGACGCCGAAGCTGCAGCAGCAGATGGACGAGCTGAAGAAGCAGATGGAGCAGCAGAAGTTCGATTTGCAGAAGATGCTGCAGGAGTTCAACAGCGATCGGGAGCTCTAGAAGTCGCTTTTCGCTATTCGCCAGCGTGAGAAACACGTTCGGGACCGAACAATAACTAACCAGCCCTCTGTCGTCTCCGATCCAACAGCTCAATCAAACCGTAGATCACGACGCACACCCAAAAATCCACGATCAGCCCCAGGTCCAGCCGATCGGGACGGTGCCTTCCCGCTGGCGGCAGGTGCGGCATCAGCACAAAGAAATAAAGAAGATTGCCGAGGATAATGGCAATCGTTTGCTTCAGCAGTCGTCGGAGCACTCACTATGTTGGACACCGGCAAGGCATGGTTTGATGCCTAGAAAACCGCTATCAGCCGTCGGCCATCAGCTTTCGGCTAAAACACGTTTTAGCTGACGACCGATAGCTGAGAGCTGACAGCCGTTTCATTTACCATCGCTTTGTGCTCGATCTCACCACCAGCGTCCAATACGTCAAGGGCATCGGCCCGCGCTTTGCGGAAATCCTGCTGGAAAAGGGCATCAGCACGGTCGAGGACCTGCTGTACTATCTACCGTTCCGCTATGAAGACCGGCTGAATCCGCGCGGCATCAACGAGCTGCGCATTGGCGAAATGGCCAGCATCATTGCCGAAGTGCGCACCTTCGGCCTGTTCCGCACGCGGCGCATGCCGCTGTTCGAGATGACCGCTGGCCAGGGGCGCGACACGTTGAAGTGCATCTGGTTCAACGCCACGTACCTGAAGGACAAGTTTCGCGCCGGGATGCTGGTCGCGCTTTACGGCAAAGTGGAAGCCGGCGATCGCGGCGGCCACCGCTTCCAAATTCTTCAGCCGCAGTTTGAGATCCTGCACGATCCCACGGAAGCGGTGGAAGCAGGCGAGGAGCAGGAGTGGCAATCGCTGGAGGTCGGACGCATCGTCCCGATCTACGAAGCTGCCGGTAACGGGCGGCTAACGGCGCGCTGGTTCCGTCGCGTCATCCATGCCATGTTGGAGAACTTCGGCCCGGATGTTCCCGACGCGATTCCACCGGCGGTTCGTGGCCGCATGCAGCTCGTCGATCGCCGGCGCGCCTTCTGGCAGGCGCATTGGCCGGAGGCTGGTGAGAGTTTGACCAATCTGATGGCTGCGCGCACTCCCGCGCACATCCGGCTCATCTTTGAAGAATTTTTCTTTCTCGAGCTTGGCCTCGAACTCAAGCGCCGCAAGATGCGCGCGCAGACGGGCATCGCATTCCAGATCAACCAGCAGGTGCGTGATGCCGTGAAGCGAATTCTGCCGTTTCACCCCACAGGCGCGCAGAAGCGCGTGATGAAGGAGATTGCCGACGACATGGCCGCAGCGGCTCCGATGCGGCGCCTGCTGCAGGGCGACGTCGGCTCGGGCAAGACGATTCTGGCGTTCGAAGCCGCTGTCATCGCTATCGAAAACGGCTACCAGGTGGCGCTGATGGCGCCTACCGAGATTCTCGCGACGCAGCATTATCTTTCCGCGCGCCAGATCCTCGAGGCTGCCGGCTATCGCATTGTCTTGCTCACCGGCTCGCAGGAAGCCGGCCGAAAGAAGCAGACGCGGCGTCACATCGCGCAGGGTAACGCGCAGCTGGTGATCGGCACTCACGCGCTTATTCAAGAGACGGTTGAGTTCGACAAGCTGGGGCTGGTCATCGTGGACGAGCAGCATCGCTTCGGCGTGATGCAGCGCTTTCGGCTGATGAAGAAGTCGGATGAAGCCGAGCCCGACGTGCTGGTGATGACGGCGACGCCGATTCCGCGCACGCTTGCGTTGACGATTTACGGCGACCTCGACACCAGTGTGCTCGACGAGTTGCCGCCCGGACGCACGCCGATTACCACGCGCCGCTTGGGGGATGAGCGCGCCGACGAGGTGTGGGAGTTTGTGCGCAAGCAGGTTGCCGCGGGACATCAGGCGTACATTGTTTATCCCGTGATCGAGGAAGGCGCGGTCGACAAGGAACTGAAGGCCGCGATCAAGATGCACGAGCGGCTGCGTTCGCACGAGTTCTCCAGCCTGCGTGTGGGCCTGCTGCACGGCCGCCTGAGCGCCGACGAGAAAGCCGCGACCATGGCTGCGTTCAAGCGTGGAGAAATCCATGTGCTGGTTTCGACGACGGTCATCGAGGTTGGCGTCGATGTGCCGAACGCCAGTGTCATGGTCATCGAGCACGCGGAGCGCTTCGGGCTGTCGCAAATGCATCAGCTTCGTGGGCGCATTGGACGCGGCGCGGCGAAGTCGTATTGCATACTGATGACCGGCGGCAAGGTTTCCATCGAGGCGCAACAGCGCCTCGATGCGATGGTGCGCACGCAGGACGGATTCAAGATTGCCGAACTTGATCTGGAGCAGCGCGGGCCGGGAGAGTTCTTCGGCACGCGACAGGCAGGCATGCCGAACCTGCGCGTGGCGAATTTGCTGCGCGATCGCGATCTGCTGGAGGCTGCGCGAAAAGAAGCGCGTTACGTTCTCGCCGGGCCGAGCGAGGATGTCACCAAGGAAGACATCGCACGTGCGGTGCAGCATCTGCGCGGTCACTGGAACCGGCGGTATGGACTGGTGGAAGTGGGATAGGAGCCGCAGGGCGCTCTTCCCCGTTCGCCATTCGCTGTTCGCCAGAGTTGGCTGATCGGTTTTCTGACCAACTGCACGGCGTCAAACTCCAAGCACTGCGCATCCAATGTTCGCAAGGGGGCTTTCATGCTTGATCCTAAAGAGATTCTGACTACGCTGTCCGACCGCTTTGCCACCACGGGTAAAGCGCAGAACGTCTTCGGCGAGCCGATTGAGGCTCACGGAAGAACGGTCATCACGGTTGCGCAAGTTAAGTATGGTCTGGGCGCAGGCGGTGGTGGCGAGAACAAGTCCGGCCAGGAGGACGCGGTAGGCGGCGCGGGCGGCGGAGGCGGCGTGAAGGTCTCGCCCGTCGGCGTGCTGGAGATTACCGAGGCGGGCACGCGCTGGATACCGTTCTTCGATCCCAGAGCGACGGCGCGGCTCATCGTGGCGGGAATTGCGATTGGGTTTCTGCTGCGGCGGGCGCTGCGCTGGAGGTGAGAAGCCAGTTCCGAGTTTCGAAGTTTCAAGTTTCAAAAGCCAGTTTCGACTTTCAAGTTAGGAAGAAGATCAATTTCCAGTTTCGAGTTAGGAGATATGCTTTAATGGCCAGCCTGGGCTTTTGAAACGTGAAACTTGAAACTCGAAACTGATCTGATCTAATCCAACCGTGAACACCGCCAGCAAGGCCGAGCTATTCCGACTGCTTCCCGCGATTGACGAGCTATTGCGGCGCGAGGAAGTGCAAGCGCTAGCCCAGCAGTTCGGACACACAGCGACCGTCGAATCCGCGCGCTCGTCGATTGACGATTTGCGTGGAAAGATCGCCGTCGATTCTTTCGATGAGACAACGGTCAAAGCAGCGATCAGTCGTCTGCCGGAGGTGATAGAGGAAAAACTGCAAGGCGCCCTTTCCTATTCCCTGCGACCGGTCGTCAATGCCACTGGCGTCATCTTGCACACCAATCTCGGGCGGGCGCCACTCGGCCAGTTAGTTCTGCAGCACGTTTCCGAGATCGCGCAAAGCTACTCCAACATCGAGTTCGATCTGGCGACCGGCGAGCGCGGCAAGCGCGATGTCCACGTCAGCCGACTGTTCGCAAAGCTGTTGAACACGGCCGATCGTGAGGTCTCGACGATTGTCGTCAATAACAACGCCGCGGCGGTGTTGCTGACTCTGAACGCGCTGGCCGAGGGCGGGGAGGTCGTCGTTTCGCGTGGTGAGTTGGTTGAGATCGGCGGCTCGTTTCGCATTCCCGACGTGATGGCGAAGTCGGGTGCCGTGCTGCGCGAAGTGGGAACGACGAATCGCACTCGCATTGGCGATTATGAGAACGCGATCAGCGATCGCACGAAGCTGATCCTGCGCGTGCATCGGTCTAACTTTCAGATCGTCGGATTCACTGAACAACCAGCGCTGGAGGAGTTGGTGGCGCTCGGCCGCAAGCGCAATATTCCTGTGGTTGAGGACTTGGGCAGCGGCGAGCTCTTCGATCTCCGTCAAGTTGGCGTGCAGGGCGAGCCGATGATCAGCGACAGCCTGCGCGCCGGCGTGAACATCATGACCTATAGCGGCGACAAATTGCTCGGCGGGCCGCAGGCAGGGCTGATCAGCGGCGACGTCGGCTTGGTCGCGAAGATTCGTTCCAATCCACTGTTCCGCGCGTTGCGTGTCGACAAGATGTTTTATGCCGCGCTGGAGGCGACGCTGCTGGCTTACCTTCGCGAAGACTACGATTCGATTCCGACGCTGCGCATGATGCGCGTGACGGAAGAAGATCTGCAGCATCGTGCGGAGCATATCGCGCGCCATCTACGGATCAGTTCGCCGCGGCTCAAGATTGAGGTTGTCGAATCGCGGTCGGTTGTGGGCGGAGGATCGGCGCCGGGCTCGACGCTGCCTTCGCGGGCACTTGCCCTGTGGAGCGGCGATCAATCACCGGAGGATTTGTTGCGCCGCTTGCGCCAGCGCGAACTGCCAATCATCGCGCGCATCGAAGACGATCGCGTGCTGCTCGATTTGCGAACGGTCGAGCTGGGGCACGATGCTGCGATCGTGGAGGCGTTGGAGAGTGTCGGGGGCAAAGGCAAAGCAGATCCCTCGTCGGGCTGAAGCCCTCCTCGTGATGACAATCTTCTGGGTCGGCGTGCGTTTCCGCAGCCTGAAGAGACTGTATCGCAACCGGGTGTCGCCGCTCCGCGGCTTCTGGTTTATCCCTTTCCCGCGGACTTACGCCCGCGGCTAACGCAAATGTCGCCGCTCCGCGGCGGGTTCCTGGACTCGAGCAGTTTGTTCCACCGTAAGCTCGTTGACCGGTTGTGACGCGGTCTCGGCCCTCAGATCAACGCTGCTAACGGTGAATGGCGGCCGAAAACTTTGTCAACCCTTTACACCGTCGGTCACTCCACTCGTACGCTTGACGAGCTGGTAGCGGCGCTCACCGGACATAACATCGCCACGCTGGTCGACATCCGGGCGTTCCCCATGTCGCGGCGGCTGCCGCATTTCAATCGCGAATCGCTGGAAGCCGAGCTGCCGAAACAGGGGATCGCTTATATCTGGATGAAAGAGCTTGGCGGTCATCGCAAGAAAATTCGCGGCGACTCGCCGAACACTGGCCTGCGCAACGATGCCTTCCGCAACTATGCTGACTACATGTTGACGCCCGAGTTCGAGCAGGCGATTTCGCGTCTGCTGGCGATCGCGGAGAAGGGTAATACGGCCTTTATGTGCGCCGAGCGGGTGTACTTCCAATGTCATCGCATGCTGGTGAGCGATTACCTCACCGCGCACGGCCACGGTGTGTTGCACATTGATGACGAGAAGCACGCGACACGCGCACACAAGTTGATGCCGGAGGCCCATCTTGTGAACGGAAAGTTGCTCTACAACGCGCAGCAACTTTTCTGAGACGTATTTGTGAATGGGGTGCGGCGCTGCAAAAACCGCGCCGGGGAACTGGAGCTCTCCTGAAATAGGACGCGTCTCGTATCATACCGAGATACGGGTTCACCCCGCGATGCCGAAAGTCCGCGAAAAATCCAAAGCCAGAGCGCATGGGAGCGCGCAGGCGCAGAGTCGCGCGCATAACACTCTGCCCCCGCCCGCGCGCGTTACGCTGCTGGCGATTGGACTCGCGCTGGCGACGATCGCACTCTACTATCCGGTCAGCAGCCATCCATTTCTCAATTACGACGACGATGTTTACGTGGTCCACAACCGCCATGTGCAGGCGGGCTTGACTGCGGAGACGGTGGAGTGGGCTTTCGTGTCGCGCGAGGCTTCCAACTGGCATCCGCTGACCTGGCTTTCGCACGCGCTGGACTCGCAGATGTTCGGGCTCGACGCTGGTAAGCATCATGAGACCAACCTGCTGCTGCACGTGATCAACGTTGTGCTGCTGTTTCTGGTGCTATGGCGAGCGAGCGATTACATCGGTCGCAGCGCCATGGTCGCGGCGCTGTTTGCTCTACATCCCATCAACGTTGAGTCGGTCGCGTGGATTGCGGAGCGCAAAAATCTGCTCAGCATGATGTTCTTCCTGCTGACGTTCGGCGCATATCGCTGGTATGCGCGGCAGCCGGCGTGGAGTCGGTACCTGACCGTCTTCGCGTTATTTGCGCTGGGATTGATGGCCAAGCCGCAAGTCATCACGTTGCCGTTCGTGTTGCTGCTTTGGGATTACTGGCCGCTGGAACGGATCGCTTT
Organism: uncultured Acidobacteriaceae bacterium; assembly: GCA_963805985.1. Taxonomy (GTDB): domain Bacteria; phylum Acidobacteriota; class Terriglobia; order Terriglobales; family Acidobacteriaceae; genus Bog-257. The sequence continues at coordinate 321,882 of CAWDWG010000003.1, forward strand.
CGGCTCTTCGCCCTTCGCTTTTCGCCAGAATGGGGCGGCGGACATCTCTGACGAGCCGCGAGAAGCAAAAAAGGAACAGCGATCCGGCGAAGAGCGATCGCTGCGGTTCGTGCTTCTGGAGAAGCTGCCGTTGCTGGAGCTCTCGATCGCCAGTGCGGTAATCACGGTGATGGCGCAATACCAAGCCGGCTCGATGACCGGTGTGCACTGGCAGCCATTTCCGGCGCGCCTTGAGAACGCGATCGTCGCATACGCGCGCTATCTGGGAAAGGCAATCTGGCCTTCGCATCTGGCCATCATGTATCCGCATCCTGGATACACGCTCAGGCTATGGCAGGTGTCCGGCGCGCTGGCGTTGCTGATCGCGATTACGGCTGCGGTGATCGCCGAGCGGCATCGACGGCGGTATCTGCTGGTTGGCTGGCTGTGGTTCCTGGGAACGCTGGTTCCGATGATCGGCCTGGTGCAGGTTGGAGTGCAGGCGATGGCCGATCGCTACGCGTATCTGCCGTTCATCGGGCTGTTCATCATGGTGTGCTGGGGCGTGGCAGAAGTCGCCGAACAGCGGCACATCGCGCTGGCATGGCAAGCCGGCATCAGCGTCGTCATCCTGCTGGCGCTTGCGGTGACGGCGCGTCGCCAACTCGATTTGTGGAGCGACAACAATCTGCTGTGGCGGGAGGTCGTCAATCGCGAGGTGCAAGCTTTGCAGGCGAATCCCAATAATGTAACCGCTCAGGATGTGCTGGCGCACGCTTACCTTAAGCTGGGGCAGGTGGAAGACGCGGTCCCGCATTTTCGCGCGGCGGTGGCGATTGATCCGCTGGATCCCGACGGCAACCTGAATCTCGGAGCTTATGAGCAGCGGCGCAATAATCTGCCGGCCGCGATCGAGCAATACAACAAGGTGCTGGCGATGACTGCCGGACAACCAAAGCAGAATGCTGCGATCCGCGCGCAGGCGTTCAGCAACCTGGCGTTCGCGTACCGCGACCTGAAGGACTACGCGCAGGCGCGCGCGAACTTTCAGCGGGCTGTCGAGACCGATCCCGATGACGGGCGCTCGTGGCTGGGAATCGGGTTGATGGCGCAGAAGTCGGGAGATCTTACCGCAGCGATCCAGGCATACAACCATTCGCTGGAGCTTACGCCTTCGGATTTTGGATACTTGCTGCTGGCACAGGCGCTCGACAAAGCGGGACGCAATGACGAAGCTGAAGCGGCGCGGCGGCAGGCGGCAGGGCTGTCGCAGAATCTGGAGCAGGCGAGGAAGATGGCGGACGATGCGCTGGGGAGATGAAATAGATACTAGCTGTTAGCCTTTAGCTCTTAGCAAACCGCGACTTGCACTGACTTAGAGCTAAGAGCTAAAGGCCAAGAGCGATTTTTTTGCTACCATCAATCTATCGATGAAACAGGCCGTCTTCCGCGAGCGTAACAAGCGTTACTATCGCGTTCTGCATACTCCTATCTGGATCTGGGTCTTCTGGGTGCTTCCCGGATGGCCGCTGACCTACGACCTCTACGCGCACGGTCCGGACCGTCGTCACTGGATCTGGCTGGCGATGATCCTGGTCGTCGTCGCGTGGCGCGGACTTGCCGGCCGGCTGCCGGGATGCGAGCCGCGTCCCTACATCACGCACTACGGTGTGCATCAGCCGAACCTGCCGTATCGCGTGGTCTGCTACACCGCCGCGTGGGTCGACATCATTGTTCCGTACGCGCTTAACCTCATCGGCCTGGTCATCGCCAACATCAACGGCCGCTGGATGCTGCGCGATCTCTATCGCCTCGGCTACTATCCGCTGGCACTGGCCGTTGTGCTCGGCACCGAGTTCGACTGGACGCCGCGCGCGCGTCGCGATACCTTCGGCGAGGGCGCCGAGCGGGCGTGGTTCTACGTCGCCATTTGGACGGTCGTGCCCACGCAAGTCATCAACTGGGGCGCGTGGCGCTTCGGACGCTTCATGGATCTGGCGCCGGTGCCGCTGGCGCGCGTGCGCCTCATCGTGTGCCTGCTGTCGACCGCGTTCTTCTTTCTGCTGGGATACTCGCAGAAGCTTCCGCGAACCACGCGGCATTATGAGGGCGTGGCTGCGGCGGGAGTGTAGCCGCGAGCCACAATGGTAGAGCTGGCCTTCAGGCCAGCGTCAAAGCTCCATCACATCCCGACCGGCTTCAGCCGGCGACGCTCATGGTTTCGGCTTCGGATGGGTTGGCCTGGACTTCGCCAGCTGATTTGCCTTTCAGATCCTCTACCAGCCGCTGAAAGTTCCGCTGATACGCGTCGTGGTCTTTCCAGTTGCTGAAGTCGGCGATGGCATGCTCGCGAATCTTTGGCGCCGATTCGGTACTGCGGGCCGCGTCGAACAGGTTTCGCTGCTTGATGTCCGCCGACGGCGCCAGCGCGATGGGATACAGCATCTGCTTCCCCTCGCGCTCTTCGCGTTCGCGCGCGCTGGCGATTTCGGTCTTCACCCATTCGCTGCTCAGGCTGTGCTCGGAGAGGATGACGAGCAGCTTGTCGTGCAGCCGGATGGCCTCGTCGAGCGGCCCCTGCAGCTTGCCATCGCTCTTGCTGTCGTGCGGCGCAAACCAGCAGCGAGCGCCAATGGCCTGGAGATCGTTCGAGAGCCGCTCGGCGAACTGCTGGTCCTTCACTGAGTAGCTTATGAAGCAGGAGTAGAACTCGATGGGCCGTCCCACCATGGAGCCGATGTAGCCAATAAAACTCTCGGGCATGCCGCAGCCGCGCAGGAAAACCTCAGGAATCATTCCACCGGATTTGTAGATGGAGTCGATGCCGATGGTCGATGGGCCATCGTGCAGGACAGTTTCCAGCCCCTTGACGGCGCTCAAGTCGACAGCGGCAAAGATCGTGTTTCGTACGCGGGCCTCGGTGAGGTTGGCGTCGCGCAGGCTTGCCCCGCTCAGGTTCGTCCCGCCCAGATTCGCTCCTTTGAGGATCGCCCAGTTCAGCAACGCGCCGCTCAGGTCGGCCCCGCGCAGGTTGGAGCCGTGAAGGCTCACACCAATCAGGTTTGCCTTGGTGACGTTGGCTTCGCTCAGGTCAGTGCCGTTGAGGTTGGCTCTGTACAAGATTGCCCGCCGCAGGCGCGCCGCGCTGAGGTTCGTCCGGCTGAGGTCCGACTCACGGAAGTCCACCCGACTCAGGTCCGCGTGGCTCAGGTCGGCTCCGCTCAGGTTGGTGCGCTGGAGGCTCGCGCCGCTGAGGTCCGGGCGCACATCACGATGCTCGTGCCTCCATTGATTCCAAGGCTCGACACCTTGTTTGAGCACGTCGAGATGTTCGGGGTTCGCCATCGCGTGACCTCGCTGAGCGTCTTCAATGTCGACTGGGGGCGCAACATAATTCTACTGCGGCGGGGTTGCGTGTCGCTGAGGAAAGGCTTGCGCGAGGTTTCCGCCAGCGTAACTCTTGAGATGCTCCACGAATGGGTGGGCGAGGCAAGAATAGAGAGCAGAGTCGGCTTCAGCCGGCGGGACTCGTGTGGATTGCCGGGTGTCATCGTCGGATGTTCCTGCATCGAAAATCCCTACTCAAGGCCAAACGATGGCCATGAATGGGGCACCCGAACCTAGGGGCGATCGTCAATCGATTATTGGTTCGCGGCTCCTTGCGAGTAGCTGGTAGCTACTTGCTCCTCCTCATCCTTCAGCAACGCATACTTCCTCCTGCGATAGATCACCGCGACCGACAGGATGAAGATTGCTTCTGACACCAGAGCGACCACGCTGCCTTCGGGGCCGTCGGTGCCGCCGGCGAGCAGCGCTGATCCGTGGAACGAGGGGACCATCAGCGCGTGCTGGCCGTGGAAGCCGCTGTTGGGCGTGCCAAAGAGAAACGTCTCGCCCCAGTCCCACGCGGCGTGATTGCCGATGGCGAACCATAGGTCGCCGGTGCGCCAGAGGCTGAAGCACATGGCCAGGCCGTCGACGAAAACCATCACGATGCCAAACTTGTTTTCGCCGGGATTGCTGAGATGGCCTGCGCCGAAGACAACCGAGAAGATCAGCGCCGAGGTCCAGAAGCTCCAGCCGCCGGGCAAACGGCTGAGGCCGTCGGTGGTGACGCGCTGCACATAGCCGCGCAACACGCCCTCCTCGGTGATGCCGACGAGCAAGAACACGATCGCCCAGCTCGCGCCGTAGCTCAAGACGTCGAGACCGTGCAGTTGCAGCGTGCCAAAGTCGAACCAGCCGCCGAGGTGCATGATCTCCAATTGCAACGCCAGCGCGCCGAGGCCGACGACCGCGCCCGTCCAGAAGGTGGAACGAAGGGCGTTGCGCAGCGGCATGCCGAAATAGCCCCACGGCTTGCGGTCGATCCAGCGGGCCATGATCCAGGTGGAGATGACGACGGACAGTGCGCCGAACAGCTCGTCGAGCAGAGCTCGTCCAGGAGGCAGCGCCGCGCCGCGATCCATGTGGGGCAGCATCTTCTCAATGGGGAGGAAGCACATCGAGACGCCCGCGAAGATCAGGAAGAAGATGAGAACCTTCCAGCCGGCGCGCACGCCACGCGGACCGACGAAGGCCCGATACACGATGTTTCGCGGCGGCGGAGCAGGCGTAGACAGCGGCGGAACATCCAGCGGCTGCACTTCGGGAACAGGATCGATCATCGAGGGTTCTCCGTATTGCTAGCGGTTTAGACGGACTGTAGTCGGGAGAAGTTCATTTTTCGCCGGCGAAAGTCAATTCGACGGAGCTCCTGATCCACAGAGAGGACTGGGTGAGAATTGCTGAACGGCACGCATTCCAATAAAAAGAGCGGCCAACGTGGCCGCCCTCTTGGAAGCTTCAAGCTCGAGACCTACAGGAGTTGTACGTTCTCTGCCTGCCAACCCTTGGGCCCTTTGACTACGCTGAACTGGACCGCCTGGCCTTCCTGCAAGCTGCGGAAGCCATTCGACTGGATCGCAGAATAGTGAACAAACACGTCCTCTCCATTCTGACGGCTGATGAAGCCGTAGCCCTTCGCGTCATTGAACCACTTAACGGTTCCTTGTTCCATGGTGATGCATATTCCTTCGAAATTAATGTAGCTGCAATTCGATCGGGGCGTGATGCAGGCAGGGAATACTGCTGAAGGCAGGAACTGCTGCGTACAACGTCGATCAATCGAGCGCCACAATGATAGCAGTAGGTCGCGAAAAGCCCCAAGCAAATTTCGCGCAGGAAGGTCCTTCAGACGGAATAATCGATTGTGTTCTCAACGTGTTACATTGGGCAGGGGTTCGAGGCCCGAAGCTCACGGCTCACGGCTCATAGCTGATTCTTATGATCGTCGGTACCGGTATCGACATCGCTGAAGTTGAGCGGATCGCGCAGTCCATCGACCGATTCGGCCGCCGCTTTGTGGAGCGGATCTTCACGCCCGACGAGATTCGCTATTGCGAATCCAAAGCCAACAAAGCGGAACGCTACGCCGCACGCTTCGCCGCCAAAGAAGCTGCCATGAAGGCTATCGGCACCGGCTGGAATCGCGGCGTCACCTGGCACGACGTCGAGGTCACCCGCGCTCCCGGAGGACGTCCGACCATTGCCTACCATAACAAGGCAGCTGAATTCTTCCACGCACTAGGAGCGGTGCGAGCACATCTGTCGATCACTCACACCGCCGACTCCGCTATGGCCCAGGTGATCCTGGAATCCGACTGACCTATGCGTTCAACAACCTGTCGAAGAACGATCGATAGCGCTGCATGGCGACGCGCAGGTCTTCGGTCGAAACATTGTTGCCGCCGTCCCACTGCTTTTCCAGATTTGCGCGTTCGTTCGCGAAGCCCTCGGCCAATCGCTGCATCACTGTGGCAACCAGCTTGTCCGCTTCTTCCACTGCCCGCCGAGGCTCGTCCACGAAGCCGGTTTGCACCTCGGTCCAGCGCCCGCGCAGATCGCTTACATCCGTCTGCGAGAAGAGCGGCGTCGGCGCCACGTCATTCGAAACGCGCTGAGGCATCGTTTCCACTACTCCGCTCACGGTGGGATCGTCGACCGCCTGGTTGCGCTCCGACGTTGTGAGAGTCGTCACGCGTGCCCAGGGTTGGGTTTCGCTTCGCACCGGCTTCAACTCGCCAGACGCGGCGGTCTCGTCCTCGTCAAACGCTCTACGTTCCGTAGTTTCTGCACGGGCTGCCAGATCGGCAGTCGTAAGCTGGTCTTCTTTTCTCTTCAGTTCAGCCATCACGCTGCCTCCCGGATTACTGGTGTGGTTGTAGTCATCAGGTCGTCGAAGAGCGAGCGGTAGTAGAGCAACGCGCTCCGCAAGTCTTCAGTCGTTGCCTGGCCCTGGCGCTCCCGCAGGGTAATCTCGTGCGCCGCACGATAGTTGTCGACCAAGCGTGGGTGGTCCACCGAGAGATCGGCCGCGCGTTGGCTAAACTCGCTTACCGGATAGCCGCGCGTCTGCAACAGTCGCGTGACCAGCGCGTCCGCGTCGTTCACCGCCGCTCGCGGATTCTCGACAAATCGCGACTGTACAACCCGCCAGTCGGTGATGAATCGTTCCCGTTCATCGAGGGTGAGTTCGCGTATGGAAAACTTCTCGACCCGTTTTTCGCGCTGGGTTAGTACGGTTTCCGCTCCACCGACCCCGTGCTCCCGCAAGGTTCGGTCGTACTCCGGACCGAAGCGCTGTCGCAGTTCGACTCTGCGCCGATGGCGAACCACACCCCACACGATGATCAGCAACGCAATGATAGCCACCACGATCATGGCAATGGTTCTTGGATCCTGTAATGCAGCCGTTAGTGTTCTCGTATCCATTCCTAACCTCCTATGAATCTCTAGGCCTTGTCAGCAGAGATGCGGGCAAGAGGTGGTATGTTGTAGTCCGCGCATGTTCGCATCGCTTTTCATTTTCGCCGTCTGCGTGCAACCTTGTTGTGCTGTGCAAATCAGGACAGCGGTAATGACCGAGAGCATGGAGCGCCCCCACAAGCGGTGCTCCTCAACGGCTGAGTGCTGACTGTTAATCGCTAATTGCTGCTGTCGTAGTAATCTCAACTCTTCATGATTGATACTCCCGAAGTCATACCATCCGCTTCATTGACGACAAACACCTCATTCCGCAGCACGCTGCTCGCGGTAGCTCTGATGAGCTTTGCCGCACTGTTGCTGGAACTCGGGCTTACGCGCTTGTTCTCGGTGGTGCTCTTCTATCACTTCGCTTTTCTGGCGATTTCGATTGCTCTGCTGGGGCTCGGTGCAGGCGCGGTGTTCGCCTACCTGCGGCGGCAATGGCTCGTGCGCTGGTCCATCGGCCAGCTTGCCACGGCGCTGTGTGCCGCCAATGCGATTGTGATCGTGGCGGTGCTGGAAGTTGTGCTGCACACGGCCGTGTCGCTGCATGTCGACTGGACGAATTCCTGGCGGCTTACCGTGCTGTACCTGGTTGCGGCAGTGCCGTTCTTTATTACCGGACTGTTGTTCTCCGTCATTTTTGCGCGGCATTCGGCAGGCATCACCCAGCTTTATGGAGCAGACCTGCTGGGCGGTGCGCTGGCGTGTCTCGCGCTGGTGCCTCTGCTCAACTTTATCGGTGGACCGAACACGATTCTCTTTGCCGCGTTCGTGGTGGCGCTTGCCGCCCTCGTATGGGCTCCTCCGGGCAAGCGGCTCCTGCCGTCAACGCTCGCGGTTGTTCTCCTGGCTTTGACCGCCGCAAACTTCGGCAATGGCCTCATCGACGTGGTCTATGCCAAAGGGATAAAGCGCGACCCGCCGCTCTACGCGCGTTGGAACGCCATCTCCCGGGTTGAAGTCGACCAGTGGGGAACATCCAAAGGCATCGTGATCGACGCCGATGCCAGCACTTATCTGATGAACTCCGATCCCTATCATTGGACTGATGACTACCGGATCCCCCTGATGAGGTCCGCCCCGGCGGTGACCAATGTGCTGCGTCCCCACGGTGACTTCGCCATCATCGGGCCAGGCGGAGGCGTGGATGTGCTGCGCGCCGTGGCCAACGGCAGCAGAAATGTCACCGCCATCGAAATCAATCCCATCATCGCCAATGACATCATGCGTAACCACTTCGCTGACTACAGCCATCACCTCTACCAGATTCCTGAGGTGCACATGCACGTCAGCGATGGCCGCTCGTTTGTGCGCGACAGCCACGACAAATACGACGTGGTACAGATGACCCTGGTGGATACCTGGGCCTCGACGGCTGCCGGCGCCTTCGCCCTGAGCGAGAACAACCTTTATACGGTGGAGGCTTTTCGCGAGTACTTCGATCACCTGAAGCCCGACGGCATGATCGCCATCACGCGCTGGGAGTTTTCCAAGCCGCGCGAGGCGCTGCGCGTGGTTTCGCAGGCCATGGAAGCCTTGCGCGAAATGGGGGTCAAAGACAGCTCGCAGAATTTCATCGTGGTAAGCGATGGTTCGTTGGATACCGATGGCCGTCCGGTTGTGGTGCTGGCCAAGAAAACGCCGTTCACGATGGAAGAGCAGAAAGCGGTGCTCGATCATATTCAGGGTACGAATGGCCAGGAACCCAACCTCAACCTGCGCGTCCTGTATCTGCCTGTAACCGCCGACCAGCCAGGTATGGCGCATCCTGCATTCGCGCAGTTGATTCGCAGCCAGGATCCGCAGGCATTCTCGGCGTCCTATGCTTACAACGTTTCTCCCGTTAGCGACAACGCCCCATTTTTCTTCTTTACCTTTAAGCCCGAGGCATTTCTCGGCGGCGAACGGCATGGCATCGACTGGAAGGTCAATCTCGGCATCGCCGTCCTGGGAATGGTATTGCTGGTGTCGATCGTGGCGGTGATCGCATTTCTCGTTCTGCCGCTGGCGCTCTCGGCGGAAACGCGCTCAGGGACAAGTCTGCGTGTGCTCTACTTCGTCGCTATCGGGCTCGGCTACATCATGGTGGAGATCGCTTTCATCCAGCGCTTTGTTCTGTTTCTCGGATATCCCACCTATGCGCTGACCGTCGTCGTCTTCCTGATGCTGCTCTCCAGCGGAGCGGGCAGCGTTATTTCGCGGCGCTGGTTTGACGAGCCCACCAGAGTTGCCCTCGCTCTCGTGTTTGTCATTGCAGCCCTCCTGATTTATGTTTTCGCGTTGCCTCACCTTCTTGAATCGATGATCGGCTCTTCCTTCCCAGCCAAGCTGCTGGTTAGCGCCGCGCTGCTGGTGCCGCTCGGTTTCGCAATGGGTATGCCGTTTCCCAGCGGATTGCGCGCGCTTACTAGATTGGCCGAAGCGGGTGAAGCGCGCTCCAAACATGGCGCGATCGAGTGGGCGTGGGCGATGAACGCAGCGTCGAGCGTGTTGGGTTCGGTGCTGGCGATCGTGATCGCGATTCAATTCGGATTGACCGCAACCTTGGCCTGCGGCGCCGCCGCTTACGTCATAGCGCTGCTTCTGCTGTCGACGTTCAGAGGCAGTAATCAGCAATCAGCAACTAGCAGTCAGCGATCAGCACTCCAGCCATCAGCTTGAGGCTGCAGCACCTCGCAATCCGCGATAACCAACAGGCAAAGATGAGCGCGTGCGACAGCCGCGTTCGTGGCTGACGGCTGGTTGCCGACTTTCCGGAGCGCACCGGGGCGAGCTTTGAGTTAGCCGTGGGCGTGAGCCCGCGGTCGAGAGTCATCCCAACATCTCGAGCCGCGCAGCGGCGGCACTCTTGCCATCCTCGCTCGCCGCATGTTTCGCCCTGAGTTACCGCACTCTCCAGCTTTTTTTCGCCAGCCGAATCTCTCCATGCACAAACTTTTTTTCACAAACGCTTCGCCCACTTGCAACAACCGCAAGTGAAGTTGTTATAATCTCTCGCTTGGGTGATGCGCGTCACACAGGGCTGTGGCAACTGTCACCGTAACCGCACGATTCTGGGTCCCGAAAAGGGGTAGCCGGTACCCGAACCCGCAGAGTAGAAAGCTTCACAAATAAATGGCCCAGATCTTCCATCGAAGTGCGAATACAATTGCGCGGCTTTCGATCATCGGAGCGGTGGTGGTCGTGTCCCTCTTGTTGGCGGTGGCTCTCGAGATTCAGCGCTCGCCCTACGCAACCTATCAGGACATTGCTCAGGCGCAGCCGGTTCCCTTCAGTCATCAGCATCACGCCGCGGGCGATGGCATCGATTGCCGCTACTGTCACACCTCGGTTGAGAACTCCAGCTTTGCCGGCATTCCTCCTACCAAGACCTGCATGAACTGCCACTCGCAGATCTGGACGAATGCGCCCATGCTGGAGCCGGTTCGCGAGAGCTTCCGCACCGGCAATTCGCTGATGTGGACGCGCGTCGACTATCTGCCGGACTACGTTTATTTCGATCACAGCATTCACGTCAATAAAGGTGTGGGCTGCTTCAGCTGCCACGGACAGGTCGACAAGATGCCGCTGACCTTCGCCGCCAACTCGCTGCAGATGGAGTGGTGCCTCAACTGCCATCGCGCGCCGGAAAAGTTCCTGCGCCCGCGGGATCAGGTTTTCAACATGCAATACCAGCAGCCCAGCGAAGATACGCCGGTGAAATTCGAGGGAACGGCCTACACCGATCAGATCGAGCTGGGCAATGCGTTGAAGCATAAGTACAACATTCGCACCGTGGAAGACATTACGAGTTGCAGTACCTGCCATCGCTAACGACGGCGGGGTTGAGTTAGGTTGAGCAGTGATTCGCATCAGGGCACGTCGTTAGACGTGCGGCAAAAGCGAGGGCGCGTCTTTAGACGTGGCACGAGGATGTGCAGATAACGGGCTTTAGCCCCTGCTTTTCAAAGCTTCAATAAGTTGCGGAAACGTTGTTGTTGTGAGACCAACGGAGCGATGGATAAAGAGAGTCTGGTAAAAATCGAGGCGGTTTGTCCCAGCAAGCTGGAGCTCGCCGAAGTCAAGGACAAGCTCGGGCGCGCCAAGAGCGGTCCGCAATACTGGCGATGCCTGGAAGAGCTGGCGCAAACCGACGGCTTCTTCGAGATGCTGCACCGCGAATTCCCGCGCCAGGCGTCCATGTGGCCGGAGAGTTCGTCGCGCCGCGATTTCTTGAAGCTGATGAGCGCCTCGATGGCGCTGGCTGGTCTTGCCGGTTGCGTCAAGATTCCGGTGCAGCCCATCGTTCCTTACGTCCGCCAGCCCAATGAAGTCGTTCTCGGCAATCCGCTGTTCTTCGCCAGCGCGATGCCGTTCGGCGCGTACGGTTCGCCGGTCCTGGTCGAGAGCCACGAAGGACGTCCTACAAAGATCGAAGGCAATCCCGAGCATCCAGCAGGTCTCGGTGGAAGCGACGTCTTCGCCCAAGCTTCCATCCTCGACATGTACGATCCCGACCGCTCGCAGCTCATTACCTATCTCGGCCAGCAGCGGACGTGGAGCGATTACTCTCTCTCGCTGAAAGGCGCGCTGAATTCGCAGAATGCGCTGAAAGGCGCGGGTCTGCGCATTCTGAGCTGTCCCACCAGTTCGCCGACCATGGCAATGTTGATGGACCAGGTGCAGTCGGCATACCCCGAGGCGAAGTGGATTCAGTGGGAGCCGGTGAATCGCGACAACGTGCGCGCCGGTTCGATGATGGCCTTCGGCGATTACGTCGAAACCCGCTACAACCTGGAGAAGGCTGAGATCATTCTCTCGCTCGATGGCGATTTTCTCTCCAGCGGTTACCCCGGATTCATTTATTACGCGCGTCAATTCGCGGCGCGGCGCAATCCTGAGCTCAAAGAGAAGATGGTCCGCTTCTACTCGATTCAGGGCACGCCGACCACCACCAGCGGCAAGGCCGATCATCGTCTTCCGGTGCGGGCCTCGGAAGTCGAAACGCTTGCACGTGCAATTGCAGCGGGGCTCGGAGCTGGGGGCGCAAGCGCCGGCAATTTGAATCCGCAATATCAGAAGTTTGTTGCGGCTGTCGTGAAAGATCTGCAGGCGCACAAGGGCGCTGCGGTCGTCATTCCCGGCGACAATCAGCCGCCCGCGGTGCACGCTCTCGCGCACGCGATGAATACAGCGCTGGGCGCAGCCGGCAACACCGTCGTCTACACCGAATCCATCCAGGTCAAACCAAATGACCAGACCGCGGCGCTGAAGAATCTTGTTAGCGACATGAACGCCGGCAAGGTCGACATGCTGCTCATCATGGGCGCCAATCCGGTCTACGACGCGCCAGTCGATCTTGGCTTTGCCGACGCCATGGACAAAGTTCCGTTGCGCATTCAGCACGGTCTCTATCGCGACGAGACCTACGATCACGTCCACTGGCACATCAACGGCACCCACTATCTCGAGCAGTGGGGCGACGTTCGCAGCTTTGATGGAACGGCTTCCATCGTTCAGCCGCTGATCGCTCCGCTGTACGACGGCAAGACCGACCACGAGTTCATCTTCGCGCTAGTCGGTTCGCCCGACACCACGGGCTACGACATCGTTCGCAAATACTGGCAGGACCAGATCAAGGGCGATTTCGACACCGCCTGGCGCAAGGCGCTGAATGATGGATACATCGCCAACACAGCGTTTCCCGCGAAGACAGCTTCGGCGAAGGGCGGCAATATTGCGCCGACCAACAGCATCAGCCCGCAGGTGATGGAAGTCATCTTCCGCCGCGATCCGATGATCTACGACGGCAGCCGCGCCAACAATGGCTGGCTGCAGGAAACGCCCAAGGCGATCCAGAATAACTGCTGGGACAATGCGGTGTTGATCAGTCCCAACCAGGCGAAACATGATGGGCTGGACACTGGCGACATCGTCGAGATCGATGTCGATGGCCGTAAAGTGAGCGGACCGATCTGGCCGCAGCCCGGTCATCCCGACAACTCCATCACAGTTTTCCTCGGCTATGGCCGCACCAAGGCGGGCCGCGTCGGTACCGATGTTGGCTTCAGTGCCTACAAGCTGCGCTCGGTGAACGCTCCCTGGTTCGCCGAGACGAAGATCACCAAAGTCGGCTCCGGATACGTGTTTGCGCACCCGCAAGGCTTCCAGTACATCGACTTCTCCGATTTGCCGAAGGCCGCCTCGGACGATCTTTCCGGCCGCCACGTCATTCGCAAGGCCACGCTGGAAGACTTCATCAAGAATCCCAACTTCGCGCACGAAAGCTCCGAAGCGCCCGGGCCAGAGATGACGCTGTATCCGCCCTATCAGTACACCGAACTGAAGTGGGGCATGACCATCGACATGAACGCGTGCGTGGGCTGCAAGACCTGCATCGTCGCCTGCCAGGCGGAGAACAACATCCCGGTTGTCGGCAAAGAACAGACAACGCGCGGCCGCCAGATGCAATGGTTGCGCGTCGATGTGTACTACGAAGGCGGCACCGAGAATCCTGGCATGTATTACCAGCCGGTGCCGTGCCAGCAGTGCGAGAACGCGCCCTGCGAAGTGGTTTGTCCGGTCGGCGCCACGGTGCACAGCACCGAGGGCCTGAACGACATGGTCTACAACCGCTGCGTGGGCACGCGTTACTGCTCCAATAACTGCCCGTATAAGGTGCGCCGCTTCAACTTCCTCTTGTGGCAGGACTGGACCACCGAGCAGTACAAGATGATGCGCAATCCCGAAGTCACAGTGCGCAGTCGCGGCGTCATGGAGAAGTGTACGTACTGCATCCAGCGCATCCAGCATGGCCGCATCACCGCGGAGCGCGAGAACCGCAAAGTTCGCGACGGCGAGGTGATCACCGCCTGCCAGCAGGCTTGCCCGGCGGGAGCCATCGTCTTCGGCGATCTCAACGATCCCGACAGCCGGGTCTCGAAGATCAAGGCGCAGCAGCGCAATTACAACCTGCTGGAAGATCTCAACACGCGTCCGCGCACGTCGTACCTCGCGATTGTGCAGAACCCCAACCCTGAACTCGAACAGTCGGAGCCCAGTTAGCGATGAGGGAAGGACCAGAGGAAAAAACGCTTCTTCAGGACGTGCCGTGGCCCGATGAGCCACCGGTGATGTTGCCTGGGGAAACCTACGGCACCGTCACCGACACCATCGCCGACGCCGTTCTGACGCGCCCCATCGGCTTAGGCTGGATGACGGGGCTTTTCATCGCCGGCATGTTCGTGATGTTGCTGCTGGTCGCGGTGACCTACCTGTTCCTCCGCGGCGTCGGTATCTGGGGCATCAACATCCCCATAGGCTGGGGCTTTGCCATCATCAACTTCGTGTGGTGGATCGGTATCGGCCACGCGGGCACGCTCATCTCCGCAATTCTCCTGCTGCTGAAGCAGACGTGGCGCAACTCCATTAACCGTTTTGCCGAGGCGATGACGCTATTTGCCGTGGCCTGCGCCGGCATGTTCCCACTGCTGCACATGGGCCGTCCCTGGCTTGGATATTGGCTCTTCCCGTATCCCAGCAGCATGGGCGTGTGGCCGCAGTTCCGCAGCCCGCTGGTGTGGGACGTCTTCGCAGTTTCGACCTACGCGACCATCTCCGCCGTCTTCTGGTATGTCGGCCTGGTGCCTGACTTCGCCACCATGCGCGAAAAGGCAACGCATGCCATTCCGCGCAAGATTTACGGATTGCTTGCCATGGGATGGCGCGGCTCGGCGCGGCACTGGAAGCGTTACGAATCGCTCTATATCTTGCTTGCTGGCTTAGCGACGCCGCTGGTGCTCTCGGTACACACGGTCGTCAGCTTCGACTTCGCAATTGCAATCGTCCCCGGCTGGCACACCACCATCTTCCCGCCGTATTTCGTTGCCGGCGCAATCTATTCCGGATTCGCCATGGTGTTGGTCCTGGCGATCCCGATCCGCAAGTTCTACCACCTGGAATCGCTGATCACCATGCGCCATCTGCAGAACTCGGCAAAGGTCATGCTGGCGACGGGATTGATCGTGGCTTACGGCTACTTCTTCGAGACCTTTATCGGCATGTACAGCGGCTCGACTTATGAGCGCTTCATGCTGCAGAACCGCTGGTTCGGACAGTACGCGCCGCTGTACTGGGCGCTTATTCTCTGCAATATCGTGATTCCGCAAGTTCTGTGGTTCCCGAAGGTTCGCCGGAACATTATCGCGCTGTTTCTGGTTTCGCTCGACATTCTGATCGGTATGTGGCTGGAGCGTTTCATTATCGTCGTCACCAGTCTGAGCCGCGACTTCCTGCCATCGTCCTGGGGCCTCTACATCCCGACCCGTTGGGACTGGGCAGTGTTTACCGGCACGCTCGGCTTCTTCAGTCTGGCCATGTTCCTTTTCATTCGCATCATGCCGGCGATCTCGATCTTCGAAATGCGCCAGCTGCTGCCGGAATCGGAGGTGAAAACCGATGAAGCAGCTTAAGGTTCCGGCGATTTACGGCATCATGGCCGAGTTCGAAAGCTCCACCGATCTGGTGAGGGCGACGCAGGCGGCTTATGCAGCCGGCTATCGCAAGATGGACGCCTACAGCCCGTTTCCGATCGAGGAAGCCAGCGAAGCGCTCGGCTTTCACAAGACGCGGGTGCCGCTGATCGTGCTGGTGGGCGCGCTGCTCGGCGGATCGGGTGCCTACGCCTTGCAGTACTGGATCAACGTCATCTCGTTTCCGCTGAATATCGGTGGCCGTCCGTGGCACTCGTGGCCGGCATTCATCGTGCCCACGTTTGAGATGACCGTCCTGTTTGGTGGACTGGCGGGGGTCTTCGGCATGTTCGCGCTGAACGGACTTCCCATGCCGCATCATCCGGTGTTTAACGACGATCGTTTTGCCCGCGTTACGCGCGATCGCTTCTTCCTGTGCGTCGAGGCTGCTGATCCGAAATTTGATCTGGTGAGTACCAATGAGTTTATGGAGAGCCTGAGGCCGCTATCGATTTCGGAGGTGCCGCATTAACCGCCGAGAACAATTGGTGGAAGCGCCGGACTTTAGTCCGGCGACCGTGCACACCGCTAAGAGTGGCTTTCAGCCACGGTGGGCCGGGGCTGAAGCCGGCCTTTCACGGTGGCGTTTCGGCACGGCTAAAGCCGTGCCCTTCCACCGTCAGTTAGGGACATTTTTCTTGGGGGGGCGCCGTCTTACGGTTGTCCTTCTTGCCGCCTTGACTGTGTTGCTCATGGCCGGCTGCCGCCTGGACATGCAGGTGCAGCCCTATCAGCGGCCGCTGGTCGAGAGCGAGTTCTACGCCGACCATCGTTCGGAGCGCCCCATCATCCCGGGCACGGTGGCGCGCGGTCATCTGGAATATGACACCTACTTCTACACCGGCAAAATCGGCAGCAACGACGGCGACTACCTGCCCTTCCCGGTTACGGCGGAAGTCATGGCTCGCGGCCAGCAGCGCTTCAACATTTACTGCGCGCCCTGCCACTCCGAGGTCGGCGATGGCAACGGAATGATCGTGCAGCGCGGCTTCAAGCATCCGCCCTCATATCACATCGAGCGCCTGCGGCGCGCTCCCATCGGATACTTCTTCGACGTGATGACCAACGGCTACGGCGCCATGCCGGACTACTCGCAGCAGGTTCCCGCGTCGGATCGCTGGGCGATTGCCGCTTACATTCGTGCGCTGCAGCTGAGCCAGCACGCTACCGAGGCAGACGTCCCCTCCGGCCAGACGGTCGCGAGTACGCCGCCTGCGGGAGTGTTCATTGCCCCTGCCTACGACACGCAGGGCGCGACCAGCGCCATCGCAACGGTTCCAGCGCAACCACCGGCTGGAGGAGGCGAGCAGAAGCAATGAGCAGCCAAACTGTACGCCTCAATGCGGCTGATTTTGCGGTGCCTCCCGATACCCCGCGCTGGCAGAGCCGTTCGCTCATCGTCGGGCTCGCCGGAGTTGTCTTCTGCGTGATTGCCGCAATCTTCGGCATGAAAGATTTCCTGCGCGGCTATCTCATCGCCTACATGTTCTGCCTGGGCTTAACGCTGGGCTGCATGGCGCTGCTGATGGTGCAATACCTCACCGGAGGCTTTGCGGCGTTGAGCGTCCGGCGGGTGCTGGAAGCGGCGACGAAGAATCTGCCGCTAATGTTCATCCTCTTTATCCCAATCGCAGTCCTGCGGCTGGATCTGTATGCGTGGATGTCGAATCCTTCGCTAACTCACGAAAACGGCTGGTACCTGACGCAGAGCAAGTGGTTCATCCGCTGGATTATCTATTTCGCTATCTGGATGTGGTTGGGCTTCACGCTTTGCAAGCGCGGCGACACGCAGGATAAGCCCAGCGGCACACAGCCTCGCTTCCAGGGGTTGTCCGGAATCGGTCTTGTGCTTTACGCGCTGAGCATTTCGTTCGCGTCGGTCGATTGGGTGATGTCGCTCGATCCGCACTGGGGCTCGACCATCTACGGCCTCATCTTTCTCGCAGGCCAGGGACTGTCGGCGCTGTGCTTCTGCATCATCATTTTGACGGTGCTGACGCGCTACCGTCCTTATAGCGAGATCATCAAGCCGACGCAGTTTCACGATCTCGGCAAGCTGACGCTGGCCTTCGTGATGCTATTTGCGTACTTCTCGTTCTCGCAGTGGCTCATCATCTGGTCGGGAAATCTGCCGGACGAGATCAGCTGGTTTCTGAATCGCATCCGCGGCGGCTGGGGCTACATCATTTTGGCGATCGTTGCGTTCCACTTCGCGCTGCCTTTCGCGCTGCTGCTCTCGCGCGAGCGTAAACGTGCCGGCCGTCGTTTGATCAACCTGGCGATTTTCATCTTGTTTATGCGCCTGGTGGACATCTACTGGTACGTCGTGCCGAACTTCCCCGACGCGAAGCTGTTCAGCATCTGGTATCTGGCGGGGCCGCTCGCCCTCATCGGCTTCTGGTTGGCGACGTTCTTCTACAACTTCCGGCAGCGGCCGCTGTTGCCGCTTTACGAGCCGCAGATCGAAAACTTCCTGCACCAGGGATCGGGACATGGCCACTAACGACACACATTACGATCCTTTGCGCAATCCGCAGGTGGATTACGAACGCAGCGACCTTAGCGCGCGTGGCATCGTCCTGTTCCTGGTCGGACTGTTCGTCGCCGGCTTCTTCATCGAGCTGGTGCTGTGGGGAATGTTCCACTTCATGGCGCGCACCGAGGCGCTGTTCCCGCAGCCGCAGGTGAACCCCATGCTGCAAGCCGAGCAGGCGAAGAAGGCTCCGCCTGCGACCGGCACGCGTTCGGTCCTGCAGAATGCGCCGGCGGTGAATCTCAACGTCTTCCCCGAGCCGCGCCTGCAGACCAATGACGCGGGCGAGATGAGGCAGTTTGTCGACTCCGAGCAGGCCCTGCTGAATGCCAAGCAGCCGTTCGCCGATCCGAGCGGGGCGATTCATATTCCGATTTCGCTGGCGATGCAGGAGATTGTGGACCGGGGATTGCCGGTGCGGCCCAATGCGCCTCCACCGGAGATCAATACGCAAACCGCCGCCGGCAATACGAAGATGCTGGATATGCAGCCCGGCCCGCTGGGACCAGCGGCGTCAGCGGGTAATACGAATAAGCCGGCTGGCGGAGGACAAAGCCAGCAGTGAAGTACGGGAGACGTTAGAGCTTCCCCGGCTGTGACTGGGGTTCACGAGCCGAGCGAGGGAATCGCTGATGGGCTTAGTCGTGAGAACTGACGTTTACCTGGTCGTGAGACTGACGTTCGAACTTGACACGAGAGCGGTTTCCTCTCGGCGTGAAAGTGGGACTGCCAGGAATCGAGCGCCGAAGGCACGGAAGATCATAGCCCAGCGCTTCAGCGCCGGGTAGGTGTGAATGAGATGCCGAGTCCCTTTAGGGGCGGCAGATGAATAGCCAGCCTGAGCCGCGTGACGGAAAGTATGTCCCTCCGCTCGGGCTGAAACCCTCGGTCGGGATGACACGAATTGAATTGGATGTAACGCTGTGAAAACTTTTGTACAACTCGGAATACTGCTGCTGGTCGCGACCTTTGCTGTCGCGCAGCCGCCGTCGTCCTTCCAGGACAAGGCAACACAGCCGGCCTCGCAGGTTGCTCCCGCGGACCTCGCGAATGTCGGCATCGATCAGCGGCTCAATCAGCAGGTTCCGCTGGATCTCGAATTCAAAGACGAGACCGGCAAGACCGTAAAGCTCGGCGACTACTTCCAGTCCCGCAAGCCGGTAATTCTGAACCTTGTTTATTACACCTGCCCAATGCTCTGCGGCGAAGAATTGATAGGCGAAGCCAGTGCCCTCAGCATGCTGAAGTTCACGCCGGGCAAGGACTACGAGATCGTCTCCGTCAGCTTCGATCCTGACGAGACGTCGAACGATGCGACTGCGGCCAAGAAAACTTACATCGCTCGCATCAATGAGCATCTCGATCCTAAGACCGACGGCAGCGGCTGGCACTTCCTGACCGGCGCGCAGCCGCAGATCAAGCAGCTCGCGGATGCGGTCGGCTTTCACTACCGCCGCGATCCCCGGACCAGGCAGTTCATCCATGCCACGGCGATCATGATTGTCACGCCGGCAGGGAAGATCGCTCAGTACTATTACGGCGTCGAGTATTCGCCCAAGGACATTCGGCTGGGCTTGATCGAGGCGTCGCGCGGCAACATCGGCAACGTAGTCGATGAGGTGCTGCTGTACTGCTATCACTACGATCCCCAGACCGGGCGCTACGGCGCGGTGGTCACCAACATTATGCGTTTGGCCGGAGCGGCCACCATGCTGATTCTCGGCGGATTTCTCATCGTGATGTTCCGCCGCGATAAGCACGACGGCAAGAACAAAACAGGACGGGCCTGATCGATATGTGGAAGAACTTCCCACTCTTTCCTGAGCGTGCCTCGTCATTGGCATGGCAGGTGGACGGACTTTATTTCTTGCTGATCGCGGTGTCGGCGTTCTTCACGCTGGCTATCTTCCTGTTGATCCTTATCTTCGCCGTGAAGTATCGCCGCTCGGCCCATCCGCATCCCGTCCCGATCGAAGGCTCACTAGCGCTGGAGTTGGCGTGGACGCTGATCCCCCTGGGCATGTGCATGGTCTTCTTCGCCTGGGGATCGCTGATTTATTTCCAGGAAGCGCGTCCGCCGCAGGGCGCAATGGAGATTTACACCGTCGGCAAGCAATGGATGTGGAAGTTTCAGCACGAGACCGGACAGCGTGAGATCAATCAGCTGCACTTGCCGGTGAACGCCGATGTCCGCATGATCATGAGCTCGCAGGATGTGATCCACGACTTCTTCGTGCCGGCATTTCGCATCAAGCAGGATGTCCTTCCCGGACGATTCACCGAGACCTGGTTCCACACTACCAAGGTCGGCACCTATCATCTGTTCTGCGCGCAATATTGCGGAACCGACCACTCCGGCATGATCGGCCAGGTCATTGTGATGGAACCCACTGCTTACCAGGCGTGGCTTGCCAGCGGCGGAGGTACGGGCAGCATGGCGGCAAACGGACAGCAGCTTTTCAGCCAGTTGGGTTGCGGGACCTGCCACCGTTTCGACACTCAAGGCCGCGGCCCGAATCTGGCCGGCTTATATAACAAGAAGGTCATGCTGGACGATGGCCGCACCGTGGTGGCTGACGAAAATTATCTGCGCGAATCGATCCTGAATCCGGGCGTGAAGATCGTCTCCGGATTCAAGCCGATCATGCCCAGCTATCAAGGGCAGGTTTCGGAGGAAAGTTTGATGGCGCTGGTGGCTTACATCAAGTCGCTGTCGCAACCGCAACCGAACCAGGCGGCCGCCATTCCGACGTCGGCCGCGCAGTGACATGCAAGAAGGCTTAGGACCCGAAGGTGTCTGACATGGCAACCGCTGTACAAACCGTCGAAACCGAGAATTACCTCAATTCGAACTACGGCATCAAGTCGTGGCTGCTGACGACAGACCACAAACGTATCGCGATGCTCTACCTGGTCTCGATCACGGCCATGTTCTGGATTGGCGGCTTCTTCGCCATGCTCATCCGCCTGGAATTGCTGACCCCGGCGGGCGACCTGGTGTCGTCGGACACCTACAACAAGCTGTTCACCATGCACGGCATCATCATGGTGTTCTTCTTCCTGATTCCGTCGGTGCCGGCGGTAATCGGGAACTTCGTAATTCCCCTGATGGTGGGCGCCAAAGATCTGGCTTTCCCGCGCGTGAACCTGCTGAGCTGGTACATCTACATGCTGGGCGCGATCACCGCACTGACCGCGATGGTGACCGGCGGCGTCGATACTGGCTGGACCTTCTACACGCCCTTCAGCACGACCTACTCGAACACTCACGTCATTGGCGCAGCGGTCGGCATCTTCATCACCGGGTTCTCGTCGATCCTGACCGGACTCAACTTCATTGTCACCATTCACCGCATGCGCGCGCCCGGCCTGACGTGGCGGCGTTTGCCTCTGTTCTGCTGGTCGAATTATGCGGCCGCGCTGATTATGGTGCTGGGCACGCCGGTCATCGCCATCACGCTGCTGCTGGTGGCCTTCGAGCGCGCCTTCAACATCGGCGTCTTCAATCCGCAACTCGGCGGCGATCCGCTTCTGTTTCAGCATCTGTTCTGGTTCTACTCGCACCCAGCTGTCTACATCATGATTTTGCCGGGCATGGGCGTGATCAGCGAGGTTGTTACTTGCTTCTCGCGCAAGCGCGCCTTCGGCTATGAGTTCGTGGCGCTGGCCTCGATCGCGATCGCGGTCCTCGGCTTTGTAGTGTGGGCGCACCACATGTTTGTTGCCGGCATCTCGGTCTATGCTGCGCTGGTCTTTTCGCTGCTCAGTTACTTTGTCGCCATTCCGTCGGCGGTGAAAGTCTTCAACTGGACAGCCACCATGTATAAAGGCTCGATCCGCTACGAGACCCCGATGCTCTACGCCTTCGGCTTCATCGGACTGTTCACCGTCGGCGGCTTGACCGGCATCTTCCTGGCGTCCCTCGGGCTCGATGTGCATGTCCACGACACCTACTTCATCGTGGCCCACTTCCACTATGTGATGGTGGGCGGGATGGTGATGGCCTACATGGCCGGCCTGCACTTCTGGTGGCCCAAGATCAGCGGGCGAATGTATCCCGAGGCGTGGGCGAAGCTGTCAGCGCTGCTGGTGTTCGTCGGCTTCAACACCACCTTCTTTCCGCAATTCATCCTCGGCTACATGGGCATGCCGCGCCGCTATCACGCGTATCCGCCGGAGTTCCAGGTGCTGAACGTGCTGTCGACTGCCGGCGCATCAATTCTCGCGGTTGGCTACGTGCTGCCGATGATCTACTTCCTGTGGTCGCTGCGCTACGGTGAAATAGCGCCGCCGAATCCGTGGAACGCCGTCGGACTGGAGTGGATGACGCCCTCTCCGCCGCCCACGCATAACTTCGACGAGACGCCGATCGTGACGTGGGAAGCCTACGACTACGAGCATCAGCCGCAAGAGGAGGTCACCGTTGGCCACTAGCGATATGGATCTCCAGGTCGCTGAGCACGCGCTGCAGCACCACTTCGCCGACATGGAGCAGCAGCAGGAAACCTCCACCTTCGGCATGTGGATGTTCCTGCTGACGGAGATCATGTTCTTCGGCGGGCTGTTCTGCGCGTATCTGGTCTACCGCTCCTCGTATTACGAGGCGTTTGTGCAAGGCAGCCAGAAGATGAACATCACGCTGGGGGCGACCAACACGGCGGTGCTGATCTGTAGCTCGCTGACCATGGCGCTCGGGGTTCGCGCGGCGCAGACCGGCAAGAAGAAGCTAATGGTCGTTCTGCTGCTGCTCACGATTCTGTTTGGTCTGGGCTTTCTCGGTATCAAGGGCGTGGAGTATCACGAGCACTGGGAGAATCACGAGTTCCCCGGTCCGAATTTCCACTTCCAGACGATCGACAAAACACCTCCCGTCGATGCGCAGCACACGGAGATTTACTTCTCGCTCTATTGGGCGATGACCGGATTGCACGCGCTGCACATGGTGATCGGAGTCGGCCTGGTCACGTGGATCATCATCGCTGGCTTAGGGGGTGCCTTCACGCCGGCATATTTCACTCCAGTTGAAGTCGTCGGGCTGTATTGGCACTTCGTCGATCTGGTTTGGATTTATTTATTCCCGCTTCTTTATCTGATCAGCAAGAAGCATGGTGGCTAAAGATTATGCCTGCTCCTAACTTTCGCCCGTCCGCCAACGACGCACATATCGCACCAGAATCGCATATTGTCCCGATCGGCCTTTACTGGGCGATCTGGGCGGCGCTGATGGTGTGCACCGGGCTCACCGTATTCGCAGCTTCGGTCGACCTTGGCATCTTTAACATCGTGGTGGCGTTGCTGATCGCCACCATCAAGGGAACGCTGGTTGTGCTCTTCTTTATGCACCTGCGCTACAGCACCAAGCTGACCATGGTGACTGTGGTAGCCGCAATCGGTTTTCTCCTCATCATGTTTTCTCTCAGCATGACCGACTACCTGACGCGCGGGTGGTCCACCACCCTGCACTGAACTGGGAACCCCTCACCTCGAACTCCCACACTGTGGCATAAGAGTTTTTGCACGAAAATTACTACCACAATGTGGGAGGGCGTCCGGTGCATAATCGGGTACGAGTTGCTCCTTACTTTTGCCGAGGTTTCATCATCCTGTAACAAAGGTGCGTGTAACCTACTGGTGTGATCCCTGCCTACGACAGCTCAGCCCCTACCGTCGGCTACAATACAGCCGTGAAACAAACCATCTTTTCCGTGGAAGACGATGCCGACATTCTGCGCCTTGTCCGCCATCATCTGGAAAGCGCCGGCTACAGCGTGCGCACTTTTCCTTCGACAGCCGGTGTAATCGCCGAAGCGGAGAAGCAAGTTCCGTCGCTGTTCTTGCTGGACATCATGGTTCCGGGCGGCGACGGACTGGAGCTTTGCCGGCGCATTCGCCAGACGTCGTCGCTGGCGATGATCCCGGTTATCTTTCTCACCGCCAAGACGACGGAATCGGACCGGGTCATCGGTCTGGAGATCGGCGCCGACGACTACATTCCCAAGCCCTTCAGCCCGCGCGAACTGGTGGCCCGCGTCCGCGCCGTATTGCGCCGGTTTGAGCGGCCGTTGGCGCCATCGATTGTGAAAGCCGGGGACATCGAGATCGACAGCGGAGGCATGACGCTGACCGTTCGCGGCCAGTTGACGCAAACCACGGCCACCGAATTTCGTCTGCTCGAATATCTGGCGCGCCATCCGGGACGCGTCTTCACCCGCGATCAGTTGCTCGACGCCGTCTGGCGCGACACTCACTATGTCACGCCCCGCTCGGTCGATGTCTATGTCCGGCGCATTCGTGAGAAAATCGAGGAGAACCCCGACGAGCCGCGTTATCTGAAAACCGTGCGCGGCGCGGGCTACCGGTTCGAGATTCCCAAGTCTTAGTGCCGGCGGGCGCGTAACCGGCGCTTGCCGGAACGCCAACGAGTTGCAACCGTGAAGAGTCGCATCTTCGTTAAGCTGTTAGTCGCGGCCCTGGTCGTGATAGCGGCGTGTACCATCTCGCTCGACCTGCTGATTGGGCGGGCGTGGGAGAACATGCTTCGCCGCGAGATCCAGACTTCGCTGCGGCAGAAGACGGAGATGTTTGCGGCACGGGTTTCCGGCGTACCTTCCGATTCGCTGAGTCAGGTGACTGCCCAAGCCGCCTCCGCCGCGGGCGCGCGAATCACCGTCATCGATTCGAGCGGCAAGGTTCTGGCCGACTCGGAAGCTGATCCCGGCAAGATGGAGAACCACGCTGCCCGGCCCGAATTCATCGCCGCGCTGCATGGTGAGACTGGCACTTCCACCCGAATCAGCAAGACCGTGGGCGTGGAATTGTTGTACGTCGCCGTGCCGATTCCCGGCGGGGCCGTACGCATGGCCTATCCGCTTACGTCGATTCGTCAGGCCAATGCGGAAATTCGTAAGGATCTGATCAAAGGCTCAGCTATCGCAGGATTGCTGGCCTTGTTGCTCGTCCTGGCGGCGACGCAATCGATTGGCCGCAGACTGCTGCGGATTACCGACTTTGCCGAGCGGGTCGCGGCGGGCGATTTGTCTGCCCGAATTCAGGAAGGCGCCGGCGATGAGATTGCCCACGTGGCATCGGCGCTCGATAAGACAGCTCGCAAGCTCGAAGAGGGATTTGCCGATCTGGAGGCCAGCCGGCAGACGCTGGAGACGCTGCTCAACTCGATGCAGGAGGCAGTCATCGCGATCGCGCCGGACGGGCGCGTGCTGTGGGCCAATCAGCGAATGGAGCGACTGGTGCCCAGCGGGGTTCGGCTGGGCGCGCCGCTGGTGCAGTCGGTGCGCGATCCGGAGATTCTGGCGTCGGTGCAGAGCGCTCTGACCACGCGCGATGTGACCATGGCGCGTGCCGCGAAGATCTTTTCCGGCCGCGTCTTCGACGTGACCGCGGCTCCCATGCCCGGCGGCGGCGCAGTTGCTGTCTTGCATGATCAGACCGAGATCGACCGTGTGGAGAAGACGCGGCGCGACTTCATCGCCAATGTCTCGCACGAACTCCGCACTCCGCTCACTTCCATCCAGGGCTACGCTGAGACCCTGCTGGAGAGCCGCAACGTGCCGTCGAACCTGCGTGAGTTCGTGGAGATTATCCGTAAGAATGCCATGCGCATGGCACGTCTGACGGAGGACTTGCTGGTTCTGGCGCGGGTGGAATCGGGCGAGCAGAAGCTGAATCTTCAACTCACCATGCCGCAGGAGCTGTTGGACGACGCTGCGCAGAACTTCCACGAAGTGGCCAACGGACGCGGCATGGAGCTGTCGGTGATGAATACTGCCTCCTCTGCGGTGATGGTCGACCGCGACGCTATTCATCAGGTATTCGGCAATCTGATCGACAACGCATTGAAGTACGGCGATCAAGGCGGGAAGCTTCTGCTGGGAGCCTGCGAGTCGGAGGACGGGGTGCAGTTCTATGTTCGCGACTTCGGATCGGGAATCTCCAGCGAACACCTGCCGCGGCTGTTCGAGCGCTTCTATCGCGTCGACAAAGCTCGCTCGCGAGAGTCCGGTGGGACTGGCCTGGGGCTGGCGATCGCCAAGCACGTTGTGCGGGCGCACTCCGGCACGATTCGCGCCGAGAGCGAGCTGAACCACGGCTCGACGTTCTACTTCACGCTCCCACGGCAGTCCGTAGCCACGCCGGTGTCCGTATAGGATGACTACTCTCTTAGCAATCCGAATTCATCTGCCTGTGAATTCAACCGAAGTTCATACACATTTCATGGAAAATTAACGGCCGCGGCCTATTCTGCCAGTTAAGGCAC
This sequence comes from uncultured Acidobacteriaceae bacterium, assembly GCA_963805985.1. Classification (GTDB taxonomy): domain Bacteria; phylum Acidobacteriota; class Terriglobia; order Terriglobales; family Acidobacteriaceae; genus Bog-257. The sequence continues at coordinate 348,028 of CAWDWG010000003.1, forward strand.
TTCACTTAGCTGCACCGCCGTCTTATGCCCGGCCGAGGCGGCAAGATCACGAGCACAGGATGAGTTCAGTCGAGACTGTTCCCCCTAGCCCAGAGGCCATTTGCGCCGAACTGCACGAGCAGACATTGCAGGCGTGCCGCGTGGCCCGCAGTGCCGCCGGCATTGTTGCCGAAGGAATAGCTACCGGGGTGTCTTCGGTACTTGACGGAGTGCGCCAGAAAGAAAAGGAGCTGGATGACCTCGACCGCATCATCGATCAGGGAGTGACGTCGGTGATCACGCAGGTCAGCCCCGAATACGCGCGCCAACTGCTGGCCTGCCTGAAGTTCATCATCGATCTGGAGCGCATCGGCGACCTTCTGCTGAATTGCAGCAATCGCGCCGCGGCGGTGGGCAGTCGCATCGAGTTGCAGGACATTCGCGAGCTCACGCTGATGGCGTCGCGTCTGGAGAAGATGCTGGTCGACGTGCACGACGCCTTCAGCCAGCGTGATCTGAATCGGGCGCTCGGAGTCTTGCGATCGGATGCGGAGCTTGACCGGCTGCGCAATCTCATCTTCCTGCGGCACTTGGAAAATCATGATGGCGCGCCGCGGCAGGAGAGCTTCCACGTCTTATTTATGACGCAGGCGTTAGAACGCGCCGGGGACCATGCCAAGAATCTGGCCGAAGAGGTTTGCCACCTGGTGAGCGGACACAGTGTTCGCCATGTGCTGCGGGCTTACGATAAGCCGATGGAGCAGATGTTCATCGACAATCTGAGGCGGCAGCAGAAGATCTAAGGGCGCTGGGGAATTCTCTGTATATTCATCGGGCGAGCCGGGCCGGCTTCATCCAAACATCTGTGAGGTGATCGTGTCGTCGCCAGCTACCGCCAGGCGGACCGTCGTGGTCCACGAGCAGGAACAGCCGGATAGCTCACACCCCGGCGACCGCAGGCGACTCAGGAGCCAACTGCAGGCCTGGCAACAGGTTGCCGTCGCGGAGCTATTGAATTGGTTGGAACGCGGGCACTTCGATCTCAAGCCATTGCGCTAAACGTTGTTTAGTCAGTATTTCGCCTGACCACGTAAGTGCTTGTCTTAATCCGAAATTCATTGCCATGTAACCGAGTTGTAACAAAGTGGGCGTAGAACCACTGTTTGGACTAATCAGCATAACTTCAGGAGGAACCACGTGATTCGCTCACTCAGGGTGCTTTTGTGCATCGCGGTGTTTGCGAGCTGCGCGCTAGCGCAGACAAAGCTGAATGGTGCGGGAGCCACTTTTCCCTATCCTATGTATTCCAAGTGGTTCGACGAATATCATAAGATTCATCCTGACATTGAGATCAATTATCAGTCGATCGGTAGCGGCGGCGGCATTCGTCAGGTGATAGCGGGGACGGTGGACTTTGGGGCCAGCGACGGGCCGATGACCGATCAACAGATGGCGGAATCCAAGATCAAGATTCTCCACGTCCCGACCGTTCTCGGTGCGGACGTGCCCGCCTATAACATTCCCGGCGTGAACGCGGAGCTCAAGTTCACTCCCGAGGTCCTGGCTGGAATCTTTCTTGGCAAGATCAACAAGTGGAACGACAAGGCGATCACCTCGCTGAATCCTGGTATCAATTTCCCAAACCAAAACATCACGGTAGTACACCGTTCCGATGGCAGCGGCACAACCTATGTTTGGACGGATTATCTTTCTAAGATCAGCCCGGAATGGCAGAGCAGCGTGGGCAAAGGCACTTCCGTCAAGTGGCCGGTTGGTATTGGAGGCAAGGGAAATGAGGGTGTGGCGGGAAACATCCGCCAGTTGCCTGGGTCGCTTGGCTATATCGAGTTGGTTTACGCGGTACAGAATAAGATTCAGTATGGCGTCGTGAAAAACTCCTCCGGCCAATTCGTCAAGGCCGACCTCGCCAGCATCACGGCGGCGGCGGCGGGGGTGAAGATGCCGGCTGACTTTCGCGTCTCGATTACCAATTCGCCCGGCAAGACCGCCTACCCGATTTCCAGTTTTACCTGGCTATTGATTCCGACCAATCCGACAGATGCCAACAAGGGCAAAATCCTGAAAGATTTCCTGTTCTGGATGTTGGGCCCGGGCCAGAGCATGACCGAGGCGCTTACTTACGCTCCGTTACCAAAGCAGGTAGTGGAGCTGGAAAAGGCTGCGATAACCAAGGAAGTGAAGCCGTAAAACGTTGCAGCTCGCACTTGGCATTTAGCAGTTAGCTGGTTACCCTCGATGACAAAACCGTTGCGGCAGCAAAGCTAATGCCAAGTGCTGAATGCCAAGCGCTCGGTTTAGCGCTCTGTAACTCATGTCTGATAGCGTCGATCCGATGAATTCGCCCGAACCGCTGCCCAAGGGTCCCAAACCTGTCGCCTCGATGCCTTCGCTGGCCAAGGTGGACACTGAACGGCTGGCGCGGAAGCCGATCGCCTCGGCCCTGGAGAAGATCCGCAGCTCTCATCCCCGCAGCAGCCGCATTCCCGACGAGGTATTTCGCTGGATTATCATCCTGAGCGCGGTCTCGGTCTTCGCCATTGTGCTCCTGGTGGTTTGGGAACTAGTCGACAAATCCCGCCTGTCGCTGCATCAGTTCGGCCTCAAGTTTTTCTACGGGCAGGATTGGGATCCGGTTGAGGGTAACTTCGGAGCGCTGACGTTTATCTACGGCACGCTGGTCTCATCGTTTCTTGCTCTGCTGCTGGCAGTGCCGCTTTCGGTCGGCGTGGCAGTTTACATCACCGAGATGTGCCCGCAACGGCTGAGGGCAATCATTTCTTTTCTGGTGGAGTTGCTGGCGGCCATACCCAGCGTGATTTACGGCTTGTGGGGAATTTTCGTCCTGGCGCCGCTGTTGCGCGTTTATGTCGAGCCCTTCCTGGCAAAGACATTGGGCTGGACGGGATTCTTCACTGGCCCAGCGTACGGTATTGGCATGTTGGCGGCGGCCATTATCATGGCCATCATGGTCGTGCCGGTGATCGCGTCCATCACGCGTGAGGTAATGTCCGCGGTACCGCAGAATCAACGCGAAGCGGTGCTGGCTCTCGGAGCGACGCGCTGGGAGATGATTCGCATGGGCGTTCTGCGCAACGCCCGAATCGGCATTGTGGGCGGCATCATTCTGGGACTGGGGCGCGCGCTAGGCGAAACTATGGCCGTGACCATGGTTATTGGCAATACCCCACAGATCGCGAAATCGCTGTTTGCGCCTGGGTACACCATGGCCAGCGTCATTGCGAACGAGTTCACTGAAGCCACGGGCGACATGTATCTCAGCGCGCTGGTGGAGATTGGACTGGCGCTGTTTCTTGTGACCCTGGTCGTCAACGCCCTGGCCCGCTTGCTGGTGTGGAGCATTACCGGCGGAACTGCGAGGCCACGTGCCTAACTCTGTGCCGCCATCCACTTCGCAGCAGGTCAGTCTCTGGCGCCGCCTCACCGATTGGGGGGCGACCGGATTCGCCATCCTCGCCGCCATTCTGGTTCTGGTTCCGCTGCTGGCAATCTTCGTCTATCTGGTGATCAAGGGCGTCGGCTCGGTCAACTTGGCGTTTCTCACGCAGACTCCCAAGCCGCCCGGCGAACTCGGCGGCGGCATGGCGAACGGTATCATTGGCACGGGATTGATCCTGTGCGTGGCCAGCGTCATTGGCGTTCCGCTGGGAATCGGCTCCGGAATTTATCTCGCCGAGTACGGCCGCAACCGCTTTGGTGACATGATTCGTTTCACCGCTGATGTGTTGAACGGCGTTCCCTCGATTGTGGTCGGCATCACGGTTTATTCGCTGATCGTGATTCGCCAGAAACATTTTTCCGCATTCTCCGGTGGTGTCGCGCTGGGCATCATGATGATTCCTACGGTTGCGCGCGCCACGGAAGAGATGTTGCTGATGGTGCCCATGACGATCCGCGAGGCGGCTTATGGGCTGGGCATTCCGCGCTGGCGAACCACGCTTTCGATCACGCTGCGAACCGCATCCGCGGGTGTGATCACGGGCTGCATGCTGGCGTTCGCGCGGGTTGCCGGAGAGACGGCGCCGCTGCTGTTCACGGCGTTTGGCAATCAGTTCTGGAACTTGAAGTTAAATCAGCCGACGGCAGCGCTGTCCTTGCAGGTATTCACCTACGCCATCTCGCCATATGACGATTGGCACAAGCAAGCCTGGGCAGGAGCGCTGATCCTCATCCTGCTGATCGTTACTGCGGTGGCCGCGGTTCGCATCGTGACCAGTCGCGGGATGCTGAAGGGATCGTAAAGACTCCTATGGGCGTGGGAATTGAAGTTCGTGGTCTGAAAGCCTGGTACGGCAAGAACGAGTCGCTGCATAGCATCGACATAACCGTTCCGGCCAACCACGTGACCGCTGTGATCGGCCCCTCCGGCTGCGGCAAGAGTACCTTCGTGCGCTGCCTCAACCGGATGCACGAGACCATACCCGAAGCGCGCGCGGAAGGATCGGTCAAGGTCGGCGAGATGGATGTGTACGGCGACGGATCGGATCCGGTGGAAGTACGCCGCCGGATCGGCATGGTGTTCCAGAAGCCCAATCCGTTTCCGACCATGTCGATCTTCGACAATGTGGCAGCGGGACTGAAGCTGAACGGATTCCGCAATCGCAAGCAGCTGCATGAGCTGGTCGAGCGCTCTCTGAAGCTGGCTGCGCTGTGGGATGAGGTGAAAGACAGCTTGCACAAGAAGTCTGGCGCAAGCCTTTCGGGTGGCCAGCAGCAGCGGCTTTGCATTGCGCGTGCGCTGGCGGTGGAACCGGAGGTCTTGCTGATGGACGAGCCGGCTTCGGCGCTCGATCCCATTTCGACCAGCAAAATCGAAGAGCTCATATTTCAGTTGAAGCAGCATTACACAGTCGTTATCGTCACTCATAACATGCAGCAGGCGGCGCGAGTCGCCGAGCTCACCGGATTTTTCCTGATGGGGAGCCTTATTGAGTACGACAAGACCGAGAAGATCTTTACCACCCCCGCCGACAAGCGGACGGAAGACTACGTGACAGGCAGGTTTGGATAATGCGCAGCCGCTTTCAGCAGGGACTCGACGAGTTAAAAGAGAAGCTCTTGCGGATGGGAGGTCTGGCGGAGCAGGCGATCGACCGCGCGACCGAAGCCTACCGCACGCGCGACAGCAAGTTCTGCCAGATGGTGCTGGTGGGCGAGACCGCCATCAACGACGCCGAGCGCGAGATCGACGAACTGGCGCTCGATCTGCTTGCCATGCAACAGCCCATGGCCATCGACCTCCGCTTCATCCTCGCAGTACTTAAGATCAATGCCGACCTGGAACGCGTCGGCGATCAGGCAGTCAACATCGCGCAGCGGGTTCTGGACTTGATCAGCGAGCCGGAGATCGCACTGCCGGTCGACATCCCGCGGATGGCGGACGGCGTGAGTACCATGGTGCAGCGCGCGCTGGAGTCGTTTCTCGACGGCAAAGCCGAAGTGGCGGAAGCGGTGCTGCAGATGGACAACATTGTCGACCGCATGAAGGATGAAGCCTTCGTCGTGCTGGTGCGGAAGATGCACGACGACCCGACCTGCACGCGCCAGGCGCTGGATGTCCTGCTGATCGCGCGCGCCCTGGAGCGGACCGCCGACCACGCCACGAACATCGCCGAAGACGTTATCTTCTGGGTGCGCGGCGCGGACGTACGGCATGGCGGCGCGCACTATCGGGAATAGGGCCAATTACTGCTCACCGAGCGTAACCAGAACCTCGTTGTAGAGATCGGAGCTAACCCAAAATCGCGCCTCCGAGATCAAGCTATCGAGTATCGGTTTGACCTTCTCGATGAGGCCCTTCTTCTTGGCTTCTGCCAAGACGCCAAGCAGACCGGTTATCTCTAGTCCAAGCTTCCTCGCAGCCGAGCGCCCAAGCCGTTCATCAACGAGCAGCAGGCTGGCCTTGCGCTCGAGCGCAAGGGCGATGGCTTCTGCCTCTCCGGCGTCTAGACCATGTCGCAGTTGCACGACCAAGTTTTGGTCCACAGGAATCTCTCGGGTCAACCATGAACTTAACGCCGCGTCAATTATTGGAGTGAGTTCGCTTTGAGAATTGGTTAGCTCTCTGTGTACGGCTGGCGGAATGAGGACCTGTATGTGCAGAGCACGCAATAGATCCAAGCGGCGAATACGAGCGAGGTTCAGAATTGGAGACGTATCAGAAACGACAATCAAAGCCGTCCCAACTTGCGCAGAGTATGAATATCCTCATGAAACTCCTCCACGCCGTAATGGATCGGGATCTGCCGCTCGGCAAGCAATCGCTGGAAATCCAGCTGATCTATCTCAGCAAGGCGACTGGCTTGCGCCAACGTAAGGCGCTCTTGCTGGAACAGTGTCAGTGCCAGTTCCCGCTTCAACTCAGCCTCGCTGAGATGAGCGGCTGCGAGGACTTCGTCGGTAATTGTGAAGGACATATTGCTTTAAGAAAACATTTCTTAATGCAACATGATACAGCAATAATTTTCTTCCAGATCACTAGGCTTGCTCTTGGTGGAAGATTTCGCGTGTTTCCGCTGGTTCGCGGCGCGGACGTGCGGCATGGTGGAGCGCACTATCGGGAGTAACGAGGCCGGGGCAAAAGAGCTCCCACTACACTTGGTAATTCGCTGGTACCCAGCAGACGGATTTCCACGGATTCAGGGCTGAGACGTGTCCGGTTTACGGTCCGATACCAGCAGCCATACTGCCAATATCACCAACTCGGGTTCAATGGCGTGGCGGTAACGGTCGGTTGGAAATGTGACGTAGTAGATCAGCGGATAGAATGTCAGCAACGCGGCGAAGAGGAAGGTGCCATGAACTCGTCGCCTGGCGGCCAGCAGCAATCCTCCGAAGGCCAATACGATCCAGCAGAATTGCAGTAGCTTCTCAGATACCCGAAGAGTTGGATCCCCACCACTTCCGAACCAGAAAAAGAAAACCCTGCGGCAGGTTAGCGCCAGGAACCTTGCAGGATCTTCCGCGATCCAGATTCTGGCATCGCGGCCCTGCTTAGCGTCGAAGGCTGCTTCTCCCATCTCCTTATATTGGGCATACAGGAAGCTGTTGTTCCCGGGACGGTAAGTCGGAACCCATCCCCCGTCAGCCAGCCGATTGTTACCGGTACGGAATTCCGAGCCCAGATCTCCGCGAATGATGAGCTTGTCGAAAATGATGTAGTTGCGCACCAGCCATGGCGTGAGCACCGCCCAAAATACGACCGCGCTCAAAACCACCGGCACGATGAAGGGCTTCCCGCAGCGATAGAGCCGATAAGCCAGCCAGCAGCCTGCGAAGGGAAGCCAGGAAACAGTCGAGGTGTTGCTAAGCGCGAGGATGCCCCACAACAGTCCATAGCAGGACCAGCGCCAGAGCCGGCTATCGCCCTCCATTTCCAGGGTCAGCATGAAGAGCAGGCTCAGCAGGAACGCCGAGAACGTAGTATCCCAAATCCAGGTGACCGACCAATAAATGGCAAAGGGAAACACTGCCCAAATCCAGCCTGACCACGCTGCCGCCTTCCGGCCGAACATCTGGCGGGCGATGCGATAGATAGTCCAACTCGTCAACGCGGAGAAAATGCTGTTGAATGTGAGAAGAGCGAAAGCGGCTCGGTCGGAACAAACCCCGAAAGTGCGGAACGCCAGTGAAACTATCCACGGATAAATTGGAGCGGTCCAGGCCGTAGGGCCGGTGGAACCTCGGAAGGGAGAGCTGAAGCCGTGGCCGAGCGCCAACGAGTAGCCAATGTTAGCCATCTCGAATGCCCACCAGCGCTGCGCATCGAGGTGATATAAGCGACCGGCGAGGATGTAGACAACTCGGATCGCCAGGCCGGCGGCCACCATCCAGGTGGGGGAGTTAAGCGCAGAGATCAGCGCACGCGCCCAGGCGTTTCTGCCGGAGACGGCACCGTCGCTGCTCGTGGGAGTGGCGGAAGGCATGACTCTATGAGGCCATTCTGGGGAGACCTCTCCCACTGTGCGCAAGGTGCGGTCAGCTTCTCAGATTTTCCCGGTGCTGGCAAGCTTCGAAAACATGCTCGCCCCGCTCGGCTGAGGTTCGAAGAACCTTTTGTGGCCCGGGCTCCGAGGATCGGTGCCAGCATCAACGCGCACTCCCCATCGCCCAAGATTGACTTACGATAAGTCGTTCACTATCCTGAGGCTGATGGGAAACACCATTCGCACCTCGCTGGACATCCCTCGAGACCTTCATCGCCGCATTCACGAGGCGGCCCGGCGTCGCGGTTGTTCGGCGCGGGCTCTCATTCTGTCGTCAATCGAGCGGGAAGTTGCGTCGCCATCTGGTCCGAGGGGCCGGATACAGGCGCCGATCGTGCGCGACAAAGGCAAGCCGGTCAACCCCAGCCATGAGCAAATCTACGACGTCCTGTTTTCCTGATATCAATGTCTGGCTGGCAGTGGTGGTCGAACGCCATGTCTGTAACCCTGCAGCCTCTCACTGGTGGAACCAAGACCAGTCGGAGGCTATCGGGTTCTGCCGCTTTACCCAGCTGGGACTACTGCGGCATCTGACCAATGCCGCCACGATGAAGGGATCTCCACTCACCAATCGGCAGGCATGGAAGGTTTTCGATACGCTTGCAAGTGACGTGCGGGTATGTTTCTTCCCCGAGTGGCCCGGTCTGGATGCCTTATTGAAGTCCTACTCCGACATCCATCAGCCCGCTACGAATCTTTGGGGCGACGCCTATCTGGCGGCGCATGCGGCGGTCAACGAGGCTACATTGGTCACGTTCGACAAAGGATTTGCGAAATTTCCGGTGAAGACTCTTATTCTGGAGCCATAATGACCCGTAGGGTTACCATATCCCGGGTTAGTCGCTCGGCCGCAATCCGCGTTGATTTTGGCCGGGTTTTGAGTCGGCTAGTCACCCCTCGGGGTGATAGCAATCACTGCCAGATTGCCTGCCGAGGACTGAAATGGTGTCGGCCTCAAATAGTTCGTCCTGCCTGTGGACGAACGGTTTTATTTCTGTATCGGCCCTAAAGAGTTATAGGTTCGAGGAGGACCTTCTATGAGTGCTGGAATTACCACCACCGGCATCAAAACGCCGGCCAACTATATCAATGAAGTGATGGCGCTGGTAAAGGCCAAGAACCCGGCCGAGCCTGAATTCCATCAGGCTGTGCAGGAAGTACTCGAGTCGCTACGCCTCGTGCTGGAGCGCCATCCGGAATACATCTCCGCAAAAATTCTTGAGCGCATCACCGAACCCGAGCGCCTCATTATGTTCCGTGTGCCGTGGTTTGACGACCAGAACAACGTCCAGGTCAATCGCGGCTTCCGTATTGAAATGAACAGCGCCATCGGCCCCTACAAGGGCGGCCTGCGCTTCCATCCCTCGGTCAACCTCGGCATCCTGAAGTTCCTGGCCTTCGAGCAGGTCTTCAAGAACTCGCTGACCACGCTGCCTATGGGCGGCGGCAAAGGCGGCTCGGACTTCGATCCCAAAGGCAAGAGCGACAACGAAGTCATGCGCTTCTGCCAGAGCTTCATGACCGAGCTGTGCCGGCACATCGGGCCGGACACGGACGTTCCCGCCGGCGACATCGGCGTGGGCGGACGCGAGATCGGCTTCATGTTCGGCCAGTACAAACGCATTGTGAACGAGTTCACCGGCGTTCTGACCGGCAAAGGCCTGCACTGGGGCGGGTCGCTGATTCGTCCGGAAGCCACCGGCTACGGCTGCGTGTACTTCGCGGAAGAGATGCTGAAGACTCGCAAGGAAAGCTTCGACGGCAAGACCTGCCTGGTGTCCGGCAGCGGCAACGTCTCGCAGTACACGGTCGAGAAGCTGCTGCAGCTGGGCGCGAAGCCGGTCACGGTCTCCGACTCCGACGGCGCGATCTACGATCCCGACGGCATCAACGAAGAGAAGCTGGCCTGGATCATGGAGCTGAAGAACACCAAGCGCGGCCGCATCCGGGAGTACGCCGATCAGTACAAGAAGGCGATCTTCATGCCGACCGATCTGAAGCTGGGCTACAACCCGCTTTGGAACATCAAGGCCGACTGCGCCTTCCCGAGCGCGACGCAGAACGAAATCAACGCCAAGGACGCGACCAACCTCATCAACAATGGGATCAAGGTTGTTGCCGAAGGCGCCAACATGCCGAGCACGCTGGAAGCCACCAAGCTGTTCCTGGAGGCGAAAGTCCTCTATGGTCCGGCGAAGGCGGCCAATGCGGGCGGCGTGGCCACGTCCGGCCTCGAGATGTCACAGAACAGCGCACGGCTGGCCTGGACGCGCGAGGAAGTCGACCACAAGCTGCACAACATCATGAAGGCCATTCACAAGACCTGCTTCGAGACCGCCGAAACCTACGGCACCCCGGGCAATCTGGTGAACGGCGCCAACATTGGCGGCTTCCTGAAGGTCGCCAATGCCATGTTGGACCAGGGACTGGTGTAAGCAGTCCGGTGGAAGCGCGGCCCCTTAGGGCTGCGGCTCAAAGTCCAGCGCAGTCATCATGCGGGGGTGGGCGCAAGCCCACCCCGTGTTTATCTTGAGTTGAGCCTTCGAAAACGTAATAAAATAACGCCATGTTGACCGATGACGACAAGAAGTGGATTGCCGCCGAGATCACCGCTAGCGAAGAGCGTATGGGAGCGCGCATGGCGGAGAGTGAACAACGTACGCGCGCCGGCATGGAGAGGATCGAAACCGCCTTGCTCACCGAATTCCACAAGTGGGCGTCGCCGGTGATCACGCGCCTCCGCAGCCACTCGGATGGGATGAGAACGCTGGATCTGGAGATCGAAGCCCTGCAGGGCAGGGTCGACAAATTGGAAGGGAAGTAATGTGACCGGGAGTATCAGGGGGAAAACCTATGCGGTCATTTGTTCTCCGCTGTTCTCCGCGTTGTTATTGAACCAGACAAAGACGTGTGGCGGGCGTACATTCCTGAATTAGAGGCCAAGCTTGCTGCGACCTGGGGGCATACCAGGGAGGAGGCGCACCGCAACGTGCAGGAAGTCGCACAGATGATCATGGAGGAGTTGGAGCAAGATGGCGAGCCGCTGCCGCCGAGCGTAACAGTTTCCGACCAGTCGCTCGCGACGGTCAGCCTGGTTGAGGGCCCTGTCGCCTCAAACAATTTCATGCAAGAGGTTGAAAAACTCCCGGTGCAGGAGCGTGAGCGGTGATGCCAGTTGTCGTCACACGCCTGTGTGACGAACTCGCTCGGCTCTGGCTTGATCCTCAGAGTAGAATAACCATGGAAGGATGAGGCGAAGTTGTGTCCGGGCTTGCTTCAGGCCATCGTCCTCCAGAGTGTGATCATGTGAATCGACGCCCCAGTCGCTTCTTCACCTGCCCGTCCCGCCAGGTTTCACAAGACTCCAGACCAGTTCAGGCGCGAGAAATCGGCCGTAAGTCTTTGGCGCTCAAGAATTTGCCTGTAAGACTAAAGGGCTCAGGATTTTGTGGACGGTCGTCAGTGTTTTCAATAATTTACGGACCAGTAGGGGGGAGGGGGTATACCTCCTTTGCTCGGAGCGAGGTCTGTGTCCTAGGCAAAGAGCCTTGTGCCGTCCCTGAAGGGACTCAGGTCTCTTTAGTCGCTTACCCAGCGCTGAAGCGCTGGGCTATCCTCTTTCGCCCCCTTGGGGATCGAGTTGTTCCCGAATCCTGTGTACGACTGAGTCGGGCGGATCATTGCCAACGCAGCAAAGGCTGCCTCGCATGACCACGACTCGCCCCATGCCCGATCCGTCCTCACCTTCCGAACGTCTTTTCGAGGGCTTCGAGAATCTGATGCCGTTCCGCGTCAACGACATTCTGCTGGTCTCCAGCCTCTATGACTCATTCATCCTGCGCGAAGACGGGCGGCTCAATGAGTTGATGCTCGGAGAATCGCTGGAGCTTAACCTGCATCAGGTGCCGGGCATCACGCATGTCTCGAATGGCGAAGCGGCGCTGCAACTCGCGCTTTCCCAGCCGCGCTTCAACCTGATCGTCACCAATCTGTACGTAGGCGACATGGATGCCGCGCAGTTGGCTCGCAAGCTGAGAGCCGAGGGTCTGAATGTTCCTGTCGTCGTGCTGGCCTACGACTATCGCGAGATCCAGAACTTTGTCGCGCGCAATCCGCACACCGACATCGATCGCATCTTCCTGTGGCAGGGCAACGCGCGCATTTTAATTTCGATCGTCAACTACATTGAAGACAAGCGGAACGCGCTGCACGACACCAAGACCATGAATGTTCCCGTCATCCTCATGGTCGAGGATGACATCACGTACTACTCGCTGTTCCTGCCGGTGATCTACACGGAAATCATCAGCCAGTCGCGGCGCCTGCTGAGCGAGGCGCTGAACCTGGCGCACAAGCTGGTGCGCATGCGCGCGCGCCCGAAGATTCTTCTGGCCTCCAACTACGAAGAAGCGGAGCGCGAGGTCCTGAAGTATCGTGAGCATCTGCTGGGCGTGATCTCCGACGTCGAATTCCCGCGTGCCGGCGAACTGTCCGCCGAAGCCGGATTCGAACTTGCGCGCATGGTCCACGAGACGATTCCCGACGTGCCGATCATTTTGCAGTCCAGCCGCACTGCGTTCATGGAGCGCGCTCATCGCGAGGGTCACTCATTCCTGCAAAAGCGATCGCCCACTCTGCTGGGCGATCTGCGACACATCCTGACGGAGGAAATGGGATTCGGCGATTTCGTCTTTCGCTTGCCGGATGGCACAACGGAAGTGGCTCGCGCTGCGGACTTGAATGCTCTGGAAACCTGTCTGGCGACGGTGCCGGAAGAGAGTCTCGCGTTTCATGCCGAGCGCAATCACTTCTCGCACTGGCTAATGGCGCGTACCGAGTTCGCCGTCGCGCAGAAACTGCGGCCGCGCAAGGTCAGTGACTTCGGCACCTTGGAGAATTTGCGACGTGACCTGATCGAATCGATCGTGGAGTATCGCCGCGAACAGAGCCAGGCGCTGATCGGCGAATTCAATCCAGCGAACTTTCAGCCCACCGATGCGTTCTTTCTTGAGATCGGCAATGGCTCGCTGGGTGGCAAAGCGCGCGGACTGGCGTTCATCCGCCACATCCTGCGGCAGCAGGGAATCGGCCGGAGCTTTGCCGGCATTCGCATTGCGGTGCCGCCGACACTGGTGTTGACCACGGAGATTTTCGATCGCTTTCTCGCCGAGAACGATCTGCTGGATCTTGCAATTCACAGCGACGATGATGCCGAAATCACGCGCCGATTCTTAGCAGCTCCTTTTCCGATTGCACTGCTCGACAGCCTGCTGGCGTTCCTTGAAGCCGTGCGGTATCCGCTGGCGGTGCGGTCCTCCAGCCTGCTCGAAGATTCGCAATATCAGCCCTTCTCCGGCGTTTACGAGACTTTCATGCTGGCCGACTGCCATCCTGATATTCAGGTGCGGCTGGAGCAGTTGCTGCAGGCGATCAAGCTGGTGTATGCGTCTACCTTCAGCCAGCATGCCAAGGCTTATGTGCGGGCTACGCCGTATCGGCTGGAAGAAGAGAAGATGGCGGTGGTTCTGCAACAGGTGGTCGGCCGCGCCCACGGTAATCGCTTCTATCCGGATTTCTCAGGGGTGGTGCGATCGCGCAATTTTTATCCCATCGGACCGATCAAGGTTGCCGACGGATTTGCGGCAGTCGCTCTGGGTCTGGGACGGGCGGTGGTAGGCGGAGGAAGATGTCTGACGTTTAGTCCGCGACATCCGCAGCATCTGGTGCAGTTTTCGTCAGTCGAGGACATGCTGGCAAATTCGCAGACGGAGTTCTGGGCGCTGGACCTGGAGCATCAGGCCCATTCCGCGGATGTTGCCGATGAGTTGCGTGAGGTGCCGTTCGGCCTGGATGTTGCCGAAGGGGACGGCACGCTGCAGACGGTCGCGTCGACGTATTCGGTGGATAACCACGCGGTGTATGACGGCTTGAGCCGCAAGGGGCCTCGCCTGGTGAGCTTCGCGCCCATTCTCAAGCATGGCGTCTTCCCCTTGCCGCAGATCCTCGATCGGCTCATGACACTGGGCGAGGATGCGCTGGGGCGTCCGGTGGAAATTGAGTTCGCGGTGCGGCTGCCGAAGGACAACGATGGCTTGGCCGAGTTTGGCTTCCTTCAGTTGCGGCCGCTGGTGCTCTCGCGCGAAGGCGAAGACATTCGTATGAGCGATGTCGAACCGGAGAAGCTGGTCTGCCAGAGCTCTGTCGTGCTGGGACATGGGCGGTTGCAGGATGTGCACGACCTGATCGTAGTTGACGTCCACCGCTTTGAACGCGGGCGCAGCCGTGAAGTGGCGCAGAACGTGGCTCACTTCAACGCCAAGCTGAGCGACACCAACACGCCGTACGTGCTGATCGGCGTCGGACGCTGGGGCTCGACCGATCCGTGGCTGGGAATTCCGGTCGCGTGGGATCAGATTTCCGGCGCGCGGGTTATCGTCGAATGCGGCTTTCGCGACTTCCGGGTCGCGCCGTCGCAAGGCAGCCACTTCTTCCAGAATCTCACTGCGTTTCAGATCGGATACTTCACCGTGAATCCCGATGCCGGCGAAGGCTTCCTCGATTGGCAGTGGCTCACGGCACAGCCTGCAGTGGAAGAGCACGGTTGCGTGCGGCATTTGCGATTCGATTCGCCAGCGATCGTCATGATGAACGGCAAGACCAGCCAGGGAATGATCTTCAAGCCAGGAGGTGGCGTGGAGTAACATAGGGGCCGCCGAATTCGAGACAGTGCGCGAAAGTGATTTGAGATTTCCACGCAAGACGCGCACAATGATTCGCGACGTACCAGCGGAGGGAACGCATGTTGAAGGGCTTTCGTGATTTTGTGCTGCGTGGCAATGTGGTGGATCTAGCAGTTGGCGTGGTAATCGGCGCGGCATTTGGCACGGTGGTCAGCGCATTCGTCAAAGATCTGCTGACTCCGATCATCGCGGCGATTGTCAAGAGGCCTGACTTTTCCGGATTCTCTTTCGAGTTCAATGGTGCGAAGTTCCTCTACGGAGATTTCCTCAACGCGGTGATTGCGTTTTTGTTGGTTGCCGCTGCCGTGTATTACTTCGTCGTACTCCCGGTGAACACGCTGATGAGCCGCTTCCAGAAGCAGGCTGCGCCGGATAAGAAGAAATGTCCTGAGTGCCAGAGCGCTATTCCGATCGCAGCAACGCGGTGCGCATTTTGCGCTCAGCCCGTTGTCTAGAAGTGCCTGCGCTTGGGCAACGGGATTCTGAGCCTGTTGCTCTTCTACGGATGCGACCGTTTGCGGCTTGCGACCTCGCCCGCGATTCCAGGATGATGCGAACCCTTCCGGATCCTCGCTCGCAGGCTGCGCCAGACGGTCTTGCGTCCAAGCCACATCGCCATAGCCACGGCGAACCATACCAACGTAGCTGCAGGGAGCACCGCGGCCACTGGATAGCGCGGCAAAAGTTGCCATACGACCACAGCGAATGCTGCCAGCCCGACGCTTCCCATGGCTGCGCCGGCAGCATCGACGCCAGCCAGTTCATGCGCGCGAAGCTGTCTTCTGGATTCGGCTCGCGCCTTCTTCTCTTCCTGTTTCTCCAGCAGCGTAGCAGCGGCCGGAAAGATCGCCGGAGCTGCCAGGAATAGTCCGCCAATCTCCGGCCCGTACCGTTTGGCGATGATTCCAGCCAACGCCGTTACGGCGCCTCCGAAGATGAAACGGACAAGGTACTCCTGCCATTTGGTGCGCTTCAGAGCGGCGATGTTCGTTTCAATCTTCACCAGATTAGCTTATGAAAACCGAACCACAAGCCGAGGGCAGCGCCCAGCCAGAGCAACAGCGCCAAACTGCTCACCGGCAATGCCGGCCATTTCCTGCGCATCATCAGCCGGCTTGCTACCGATGCATAGATGAAGAACGCTACGGCGCCGAGAATCATCGAGCGCGCCTCGATGCTCGCGTAGGTCGCGCCATGCTCTTTGACGGTTAAGACGACGGTGGCGAGCGCCACGGAAGGCGCCGCGCCTAACATTCCAGCGAAGCTCTTCGGCTTCAACATATTTCCGATCGTCGCAAAGGCCGACACGACGATGCCGCCGATGAGGACTCGCAGCAGGATTTCGATCACGATTCCTCCCGCGTTACATCGTTGGCTGCAAACCGGTTGTAGCGGGATGCAAAGCACAACTGGAGATCGCCCGCGATGTGGCTCTCCGCTGCCTTGTTCAGCACGTTTTCGATTTTGTTTTTCAGATTTGACACCACCAACTCATTAACCGAAATGTAACTAAAACAATAGGATTCCGGGCCTGCAGGGAAGAGTTGTGTGGGCACCGCTGTGGATAATGTTGGTTACAGCGTAACTGATTGTATCGTAACGGCTTAAGCCTTATTTTGAGGGTCGATTCACAGCCCGCAATGTGGTAAAATAAATATGGGTTATTAAGCACCTAAATCACTGAAACTCAAACAGATACGTCGTGTCATCTGAGTTACCGCTGCGCCCCAACTCAGTCAAGCACCAGGCAATCGTGTAGCTGATTCGGTTGCCAACGAAATGGAGCAGGATGCCCGCGAAAGATTCCTCGAATGCCGCTTCGGCGGCCTCGCAAAACAAAGCCATCGAGAACGAAAAGCTTCCCGCGAACAATGGCAAGAATGGAAACGGATCGGAGGCCGATTACACCGCCGATTCGATCAAGGTTCTGGGCGGAATGGAAGCTGTCCGCAAACGCCCGGCCATGTATATCGGATCGACCGGTGAAATGGGACTGCATCATCTCGTCTACGAAGTCGTCGACAACTCCGTCGACGAAGCGCTGGCCGGTTTTGCCGATCGCATCGACGTCACCATTCACATCGATGACTCGATCACGGTTGTCGACAACGGTCGCGGCATTCCGGTCGACGAAATGGATGTGGACGGCGAGCGTCTTCCCGCGGCACAGGTTGTGATGACCGTGTTGCATGCGGGCGGGAAGTTCGACAGCTCGACCTACAAGGTTTCCGGCGGATTGCACGGCGTCGGCGTCTCCTGCGTCAATGCGCTCAGCCATCTGCTCGAGTTGGAAATTTGGCGCGATGGCGCAGTCTTTGAGCAGAGTTACTCGAAGGGCGAGCCGACTTCCAAGCTGAAGAAAACCGGCACGACGAAAAAGCGCGGAACCAAAGTTCACTTCGTCCCCGATAAGGAAATCTTCACCGCCACCGAATACAACTACGACACCCTGGCGCAACGCCTGCGTGAGATGGCATTCCTCAATAAAGGTCTGCTGATCACGCTTGCCGACGAACGCACCACCGATCCCAAGACGGGTGAGCCCAAGAAGGCCGAGTTCAAGTACAACGGCGGTATCGCGGAGTTCATCAAGCACCTGAACCGCGGCAAGAGTGTGCTGCACGACAAGCCCATTTACATGCAGGCCGAGCGCGACGGCGTCGATATGGAAATCGCGTTGCAATACAACGACGCTTACTCGGAGACGGTGCTCAGCTTCGCCAACAACATCAATACGGTCGACGGCGGAACGCACCTGTCCGGCTTTCGCACATCCCTGACGCGCACCATCAACTACGCCGGCCAGCAGCTCGGCCTCTTCAAGGACGTGAAGGAAAATCTGACCGGCGATGACGTGCGCGAAGGCCTCGTCGCGGTTGTCAGCGTCAAGCTGTCGCAGCCACAGTTTGAAGGTCAGACCAAGGGCAAGCTCAACTCCGACATCGCCGGCATCGTGCAGGCGTTCGTCAACGAGCGACTGGGAGGGTTCTTCGAACAGAATCCTGTCGTCGCCAAGCGAATTATCAATAAAGCGATCGAAGCTGCTCGCGCTCGCGAAGCCGCGCGTAAAGCTCGCGATCTCACGCGCCGCAAAGGTGCTCTCGATGGCGGAGGGCTGCCGGGCAAGCTGGCTGACTGCTCGGAGCGTCAGCCTGAACGCTGTGAGGTCTATCTGGTCGAGGGCGAGAGCGCAGGCGGCACGGCCAAACAAGGCCGTGATCGCCGCTTCCAGGCGATTCTGCCGCTCAAAGGCAAGATCCTCAACGTCGAGAAAGCACGCTACGACAAGATGCTCGGCCACGAAGAAATTCGCGCCATGATCACGGCGCTGGGCACCGGCATAGGCAAGGACGATTTCGACGTTTCCAAGCTGCGCTACGGCAAGATCATCCTGATGACCGACGCCGATGTCGACGGCTCGCACATTCGCACGTTGCTGCTCACTTTCTTTTTCCGCCACATGGAAGAGCTCATCAAGCGCGGCCACGTTTATATCGCGCAGCCGCCGCTCTACCGCATCAAGAAGGGCAAGTTTGAGCAGTACATTAAGAATGACGCGGAGCTGGTGAAGGTCATGGTGAAGCGCGCTGCCGACGGGATCGTGGTGCGCTACGGCGAAGGCGCAGCCTCGCTCGATGGAGCGCCGCTGGCCAAGTTTATGACCACCCTCAACGACTACATAGGATTCTTCGACAAGGTCGGGAAGCGCATTCGCGATCAGCACATCACCGAACTTCTGCCCAAGGCCGATCTGGTGAAGCGCGTCGACTTCGAAGGTGACAGCAAGAAGGCGCCGCACAAGATCGCAGCGCTGGAAAAGTCGCTGAAGGCGATCGCCAAAGAGCGCGGCATCAAGACGATCGAACCGCAATTCGACGGCGAGCACAACCTGTGGGAGCTGAAGTTCGTCAACTCGCAGGGCGCCGAACACGTCATCAACTGGGAGCTGGCGTCGACGCCGGAGTATCGCCAGATGATGTCGAAGTACAAGCAGATCGAGCCATACATGGAGCCGCCCTACGTCATCGAGCCGCTGAAGAAGGACGCCGGCTCGAATGGCAAGGAAGAACTGAGCGACGCCGAGAAGGCCGACCAGGAGAAAGTCGAGCAGAAAGCTCCCAAGGCGTCGAAGAAGAAGGCCGAGGCCGTCGCGGTGGAGAAAGCCACGCCGCGCGAAGTATTCGACTACGTCTTCAACGAAGGCCGCAAGGAGTACGACGTCCAGCGCTACAAGGGTCTAGGCGAGATGAGTTCGACCCAACTGTGGGAGACGACAATGGATCCCGAGCGCCGCACGCTGCTCTCCGTACGACTCGAAGACCTGGCCGAGACCGAAACGATCTTCTCCACGTTGATGGGCGAGGACGTCGAAGCCCGCCGCAAGTTCATCGAGGAGAACGCGCTGGATGTGAAGAATTTGGACATCTAGAGCAGTTTGCTGAAAAGCCCAACTGGCCGGGATTGGTTTGAAAAGCAAGGTTTATCGAAACGACAATTCCGAGCTACTTGGTCGCTCGGCCTAGCCGCGATCTGCTCATAGCCGCGCACCAACAGATCACGCGGGAATGGTGGACTTTGCGCCACTCGGATTTTGATCTTTATGTTTCGGAGGTGGTCATCCGAGAGTGCAGCGCCGGCGATCCGTTTCTTGCGGCCGATCGAATGCAGGTGATCGCAAGCCTACCCGCATTAGAGTTAACGGAAGACGTTCTGGAGCTGTCCGCCGAGATGCTCTCAGCCGGTGTGTTGCCCCCGAATGCTGGCAATGACGCTCTCCATCTCTGCGTTGCTGCAATCTACGATTGCGAGTATCTTCTAACGTGGAATTGTAGGCATCTTGCAAACGCAGAAATTCAGCGCGGAGCACGCACGGTAGCTAATACTAAGGGCTGGGAGCTTCCAATTGTTTGTACGCCGGAAGAGCTGATGGGGGGCGAATCATGAAAAGCCGTGACGAAATTGTGGATGAGGTTCGAGCGAACCGAGAAGCTTACGCAGCTCAGTTCAACTTTGATTTGCGCGCTATTTATGAAGATCTCAAAAGGAGTGAACAGACCCATCCCGAACGTCTCGCTAAGTTGCGCCCGGTTCGGCCTAAGCCAGTTGTCGCAAGCGACCATTAAGTTGAAAACAAACTGCGATCGTCCCCTCAGCCTGAATAGCTAAACACTTATAAGTCTTGCAGAGCATAGGTTCCGTTGACCGCGCGACTTCGCCTCTGACCGCTCTGCCGTGTTACAACAATTCTTCATGTCTTTTTCCTCGTTCTACGAGCGTATTGGTGCGCCCCAGCTGATCGCGCTGATTCTGCTACTCGTTTTTGCCTTGCAATGTGTCTGGTTCATCGAGCATGAGCCGCTCTCCGCGCTCGAGGGTGTCCACATTGAAGCCGGACTGCTTCAGCTTGAGGGATATGCCAGCGCTAATTCCACGCAACGAACGGCCCTGGTTCCGCTGATGGCCGGAATCCCCGCCAGGCTCAGCGGGGCAGAGAAGCACGTCGACGAGTTCAACAACTACCGCATGGCGATCCGGCTGCCGTTCCTGATCGTCGGCATTCTGCTCGGCGCTTCGCTCTGGTACGTGGCCCGCCGCCTCTATGGCGACATTGGCGGTTACGTCGCGCTGGGTCTTTACAGCTTTTCGCCCCTCGCCATTGGCTGCGCCAGCGAGGTTGGCTCGGCAGTCGTCGGCGCCTGGGGAGCGTTTGGCCTGATCTTCACCAGCATTGCCGTTGCCCACACGCTCTATGCTCCGCGCGAGGTCGTGCTGTGGAACTGGCGCCGCATTCTGCTGCTGGGCCTCTCCATCGCCATCTGCATCGGAGCTCAGTTTTCCTTCTGGATCGTGCTGGTGCCGGCTCTGCTCTTCATGCTCTGGGTGGGACACGTCCGCCGCGGCGCTGCTCTGGTCATCTTTGTTGCCGCCTGCCTCATCGCGCTGATCCTACTCTCCGCCTTCTACGGATTTCGTATTCCCACCTTCGCCAGGGCGCTGGCCCATGCCGACTGGCTGGAGATCGCCTCGCGAGACTTTTTCTCCGCCGGAATGTCGTGGCTGCTGAAGACGGTCTTTCTCGAGAACGGGCTGGGACTGCTGATCCTCATGCTTGTTACGGTTGTCACCTTCATTGTCTGGAAGCGGACTCGGTTTTTTGGCACTGCGGCGCCTTTGATCGTCAGCCTGCTGCTCTTCAGTATGGGCTTGCGCATGCACTTCTCCGCGTTTACCTTCTTCCTGGTCGCACTGCCGTTCCTGATCCTGTTCATGGCTGGAGTTTCCGCTGATTTGCTGGAAAGCCGCTACGCGCTATTGGCTAATGCCGTAGTCGTCGGCGTGCTCGTCGCCAATGCCATGATCGACGTCTATGGCCTGATGAACATCAGTTCTCGAAGCCACTAAAAACTTTGTCGCATCTAAAGGGTTGGAATACACTGAGGGCGTACGGGAAGCGGAGGTTCTCCGTGAGGCCGGGGTCGAATTCAGAGTCTATAGCTCGGTTGGCCGCGATTTCTCTTCTCAGTATTGGTCTGGCGATTCCCGTCACAGCCCAGTACGCTGGCCCCCACACCGGCCCTTACCCCAGTGTTACCTCCCTCGGCGGTCGTCACTCGCCCAACATGCTGCCCAGTGTTACCTCGGTTCCGAACTATGGTTACCACTACGGCTATGGCCCGTACTTCAACCACGGTTACAAAAACAACGGATACTACGGCGGGCGCTATCGCGGCGGGTGGGGCTATGTAATCCCCTACTATTACCCGGTCGACAGCTCCTACTACGGTTACGACTACGTTGGCGGCGGTGGTCCGGATCTGGCATCTGGTCCACCTCCCGGGGCAAACGATCCCAGCTACCACATGATCGTGGAGCAGCCGCCGGCCAATCCGTATGACGACATGCCCGAGCAGGCGTATGCTCCGCCCTCAGCCGCGCTACAGCCTCCTGCGGCCCCTCCGCCCGAGGTAAAGCCTGGCGAGCCAACGGTGCTGGTCTTCCGCAATGGCAAGCAGCAGGAAGTAACCAACTACGCGATCATGGGCGACTCTCTCTACGTCTTCGACCAGGGCCGCAAGAAGATCGCCTTGGCTGATCTGGACATTCCCGCCACCGTTCAGGCCAACGATGATCGCGGCATGGAGTTCAAGGTTCCTCCATCAGCGAGGAAGAAGGCCACAACCACCGTTCCGCAGAGCGCGCCGGACCAGGATCAGACTACGAACCCTCCGCCCAACATCGCGGAAGTCACGCCATAATATCTAGACTTCATGCCTGTGGCTCGCGCACTGGGGCGTAATCCTGAAAGGTGATTCTTCTAACGTTGGGTGGAGCAGCGCTTCTGCGGTGCAGCTCATGCGTTGCCTGTGAACCGCGGCTTTAGCCGCTGAGGTAAAGCGCCGCCTCGCACCGCATTTCGCGCTCGGTTACAATTCTTACGTGCACAAGTTTTTCGACAATCCGGCCGAACGGATTGCGCCCGCAGGCGCGCGTGTGCCCGCCGCCGTCTCCATCGGCGGAATCGAGATTCGTCCCGCGACCGTCCTCGCTCCGATGGCGGGCGTCACCGACACGGTCTTCCGCCGCTTCATCCGCAATCTTGGCGGCTGCGGCTTAATGATGACCGAGTTCACTTCCGCCGACGGCATCGTCCGCCATAAGGACAAGAAGGCGAAGCAGTATCTCACCTTCTACGGCAACGAGCATCCCATCTCGGCGCAACTGTTCGGCAGCGATCCGGCGACGCTGGCCGATGCCGCGCGCGTTGTTCAGGATCTCGGCTTCGATATCGTCGACCTCAATCTCGGCTGCCCCGCCAAGAAAGTCGTGAAGTGCAACGGCGGTTCGGGGCTGCTGCGCGACCTGCCGCTCATCCGCAACATCTTTGAGTCGGTTCGATCGGCTGTTACGATTCCGTTCACCGTGAAATTTCGCGCCGGCTGGAGCGACCAGGAGGTAGTCCACATCCACCTGGCGAAGATGGCTCAAGATTGCGGCCTCGCAGCAGTCGCTCTTCACGCCCGCACGCGCGAGCAGGGTTACACCGGGCAGGCGCATTGGGAGTGGATCGCCGCGGTCAAGGACGCGGTTAAGATTCCCGTCATTGGTAACGGCGATGTACGCTCGCCGGAAGACGCCGCAGCGATGATCTCGCAGACCGGTTGCGATGCAGTGATGATCGGCCGCAGCGCCGCGTCGAATCCATGGATCTTCCGCCAGATCGAGCGATACACCGCGACCGGCTCCTACGATGTGCCGTCCGACTCCGATCGTTACGAGATGATTCGTACCTATTTCGCGATGCTGCTCGAGGAGCGCATGGTCGGCGCCGAAGGCAAGATGAAGCAGTTCGCTTCGTGGTTTACGCACGGTGTGCCGCATGGAGCGCAGTTGCGCAAGGCCGTGTATGAATCAAAGTCGGGCGCGGAAATCCTGGCCGCCGTCGATCGGTTCTTTGAGGCTCTGCTCAGCGGAAACGCCGCCGCCGGTTCGCATTCGCCGTGTACCCACATGACCGCGGAAGCCATCTCCGCCTAGTTACTGGCTCGCGTTCTTTCGAAAAACGGTCGCCGTCTTTAGTGATAGTATGTCGTGCTGTTCCTGGGGGAGGATCCATGCCTCATTGCACGAAGTGCGGAGCTCAAGTTGCTCCGAACGCACAATTCTGCTCAACCTGCGGCCAGGTTCAACCCGCGCCTCCCGTCGGCGCGCCGGCGTGGCAACCCGCCGCCCCCGCAGTGCAAAGCGGCATGACCGAGAACACGGCGGCGTGTCTGAGCTATGTCCTGGGCTGGCTCACGGGTATCATCTTCTTCCTCATCGACAAGCGTCCTTACGTGCGCTTCCACGCCGCGCAATCGATGGTCACCTTTGGCGGCCTAACCGTCATCCGCATCGTGGCCGGCATGGTCTTCGGCATGGGATTTCTCTTCGGCGGATACCACCGATACGGCAATTATGGCTATGCCGGGTTGGGGAGTCTCGGACTCGGTATTGCAGTGATGGCCCTGCTCGGCTTGTTGACCTTGGTCCTTTGGATCGTTTGCATGATCAAGGCGGCCTCCGGACAGCGTTTCCTGTTGCCCATTAGCGGTCCGATCGCCCAGAACCTCGCCGGCAACTAGCCTGCCACGCAGTCCGCAAAGCGGCCCTAGCGCTGCAAACGATTGTCAGCCGTCGTGGCTCATGCAGCCGTCGCATTTTTCATACACTTTTAATCTGCTCATCGCCTACAATCGTTAGACCCTTCCCACTGGCCCGGTGAACCCATGACCACGGTAGCAGCAGCCCTCAAGTCGTTCGAGCAGCATCTCGACGACACGCCTTTCACTAAGACTCAGCGAAAAGTTTGGATTTTGTCGGCGATGGGCGTGCTGCTGGACGGCTTCGACTTCTTCATCATCGGCGTGGCTCTGCCGCTGATTGCCTTTCGATTTCACCTCACCCCAACGGTCAAGGGCCTGGTCGCTGTGGCCGCGGTTGCCGGGGCGTTCCTCGGTGCGCTGGTCTTCGGACAAGTCGCTGACCGCGTTGGCCGCAAAGGCATGTTCATCGTCGACATCATCTTGTTCGTCGTTTTCTCAGCCGCTTCGGCCGCTGCCTGGAACGCCACCTCGCTCATCGCGTTCCGATTCCTGCTTGGAATTGGCATCGGTGCCGACTATCCCATCGGGGTTTCCTATATTGCCGAGTCTGTACCGACACGTTTGCGAGGACGTCTCATCGTCGGCGCATTTGCTTTCCAGGCCTTGGGATCGCTTCTGGGCGTGCTGGTCGGGCTCGTCATCTTGAGGGTTTACCCGTCGGTTGAATCTTGGCGAGTGATGCTGGCTTTTGGGGTACTGCCGGCCATTGCAGTCGTCCTGATGCGCGAGGGATTGCCGGATAGTGTGCGCTGGAACCTGGCTCGCGGTGATTACGAGAAGGCTTCTCATGCCGCCAGCGCGCTGCTCGAGTTTCCGATTACGCTGAACGCCCATAATTCACCGCCTCCGGAGGCTTGTCAGTCATTCGGCTGCCTCTTCACCAAGCGTTATCTGCGCCGCACAATCTTTGCCTCCGTGCCGTGGTTCCTGCAGGACATCTCTACTTACGGAATCGGAATCTTCACTCCCACGATTCTGGCCGCAATGGCGTTGGGCGGGAGCGCGAATTTCATTGCCAAGGATATTGGCGCGACCGAGGGCTCGGCTGCCGTCGATCTGCTGCTGCTGGTCGGATTTGTGCTCGCGATCGTGCTGGTGCACTATGTCAGCCGCATCACGCTGCAGATTGTCGGCTTTCTCGGGATGGCGCTGGGGCTTCTGATAGCAGGTGCATCGTCGATGTTTTCGGCTGGCTCCGACGGGCAAATGGGTATGATCATCGGCGGCTTCATGGTGTTCAACTGCATGATGAACATGGGCCCGAACGCGACGACCTACTTGCTCTCCGGCGAAACCTTCCCCACGTCGATCCGCGCCACTGGCGCAGGATTCGCGGCATCGATGGCCAAGCTTGGCGCTGTGCTCGGAACATTTCTGTTCCCGGTATTGAAGGCGCAATTTGGAATTACCCCGCTGCTTGTCTGCCTGGCCGGCGCCAGCGCACTGGCCGCGGCCACAACCTACGGCTTCCGGGTTGATACCCGCGCCGCGCTTGACGCCCAGCACGCTGAGGATCCTGTGCGGACGCGGTACATGGAAGCGGCCGCGAGTTGAGTCAGGGGTCGAGCTGGCGTTCAGGCCAGTGTGAAGAGATAGAGCTGGCCTTCAGGCCAGCGTCCAGGCGCATTGTCTAATCCGGCGACACGAGGCGCTCGCGGAAATTGGACAACTGCTCTCGGCGGCCGTGTATCCCGGTGATCCTGCGCCCTCAAGTATCATCAAAGCATCCATGAGCCCCGATCTCAAGACACAAGATCACGTCTCGCCGCTTGCGGGAAAACCCGCTCCCAAGGAATTGCTGGTTGACCTTGCGCGACTCGAGCGTGCCTATTACGACAACCGCCCTGATGTCGACGATCCGAACCAGTTGGTCATCTTCGGTACCAGCGGACATCGCGGCTCCTCGCTGCGCGGCACATTCACCGAAGCGCACATCCTGGCGATCACGCAGGCCATCTGCGAATACCGGCGCGCGCAGGGAACCGACGGTCCCTTGTACATGGGCAAGGACACGCACGCGGTCTCCGGTCCAGCCCAGCGCACGGCACTCGAAGTGCTCGCCGCGAACGGTGTTGAGACCATCATCCAGCAAGACGATGGCTTCACGCCGACCCCGGTCGTATCCCATGCCATACTCATCTACAATCGCGGCCGCAAAGATCATCTCTCTGACGGCATTGTCATCACGCCGTCCCACAATCCGCCCGAAGACGGAGGCTTCAAGTACAACCCGACCAACGGCGGTCCTGCCGACACCGACGTTACCGGCTGGATTGAAAAGCGCGCTAACGATCTGTTGAGAGACGGCAACGCTGGCGTGAAGCGCATCCCCTACGACGCCGCATTCAAAGCTTCGACCACGCATCGGGAAGATTTCGTGATGCGCTACGTCACGGATCTGAAGAATGTTGTCGATCTGGATCTTGTTCGCTCGTCCAAGTTGAAGCTGGGGGTCGACCCGCTGGGAGGCGCCTCGCAGCCGTATTGGGGGCCGATTAACTCTACCTATGGGCTCGACATCGCAATCGTCAATAAGACGATTGATCCTACGTTTGCGTTCATGACCGTCGACCACGACGGCAAGATTCGCATGGACTGCTCCAGCCCTTATGCGATGGCGCGACTGGTTGGACTGAAAGATCAATACGATGTGGCCTTCGGCAACGATACGGATTCCGACCGTCACGGCATCGTCACACCTTCTGCCGGGCTGATGAATCCCAATCACTATCTCGCGGTTGCGATTCAGTATCTGCTCATGCATCGCGAGCAGTGGTCAAGGAACGCCGTTATCGGCAAGACGCTGGTTAGCAGCAACATGATCGATCGCGTCGTCAACAAGCTCTCGCGGAAGCTTTGGGAAGTTCCAGTCGGCTTCAAGTGGTTTGCTCCGGGTTTGTTCGACGGCTCCTGCTGCTTCGGCGGAGAAGAAAGCGCGGGCGCGAGTTTCCTCCGGCGCGACGGTACGGTATGGTCAACAGACAAAGATGGGTTGATCATGGACCTGCTCGCCGCCGAGATGACCGCGCGCACCGGCAAAGATCCTGGCGAGCATTTTCGCGCGTTGGCAGAAGAATTCGGAATGCCCTATTACACGCGTATCGATGCCGCCGCGACGCCCGAGCAGAAGGCAAAGCTGAGCAAGTTATCGCCGGAGTCGGTGAAAGAGTCAACGTTGGCAGGTGAGCCGATCACCGCGAAGCTGACACGCGCGCCGGGCAACAACGCCGCAATTGGCGGGTTGAAGGTCGCCAGCGCGAGCGGGTGGTTCGCGGCGCGTCCGTCAGGTACGGAAAACATCTACAAAATCTACGCCGAAAGCTTCAAGAGCGAATCGCATCTGGAAGCGATCGTCGAGGAAGCTCAGCAAATCGTGAACAATGCCCTTCGATGATCGCGGTCAAACCGGTACGATGAGGCGCTCGGAATGGGATCGCCGCATCCGGCGTGCTGCCGATCTTGCCGAACGACAGTCCCCTGCCGCCGAGGTCCTCACTTTCTATCGCCAGATCCTGGAGTTTCAGAGCACCATCTACCGGGAAGCTTCGGAGCAGTCGGCTGCGGTTGATACTGCCATTGGACTTCGCCAGCAACTCGATACGCGTCTCTGTGGTCGATATTGGCCGGCGCTCTTGAAGCTGGTTCAACATAGCGGAACGAAGAAGCTAAAGCAAAATGCTGAAGCTCTTGAGCAAGTCACCCCGGAACAACGGCACGACATGCTCGAGGCTTTTCTGTCGTCCGCGCAACCAGAGCCCAACTCATTCTTTGCCCGCGTTCTTATCCAGCCATATGCAGAATCTCTAGCGGCAGCCTATCCTTCGCAGCCGCCGGGCTCCGCCGGACCCGTCTGTCCGATCTGCGAGGGACGACCGCAAGCTGCGGTGCTTCGTCCTGAGGGCGACGGAGGCAAGCGATTTCTGCTCTGCTCCTTTTGTCTGACGGAGTGGGAGTTCCGCCGGGTTCTGTGCCCTATCTGCAGCGACGAGAACCATGAGAAGCTGCCTCGTTATTCGGCGGATGAAATGAACGGCATCCGCGTTGAGGCGTGTGACACTTGCCACTTCTATCTGAAGTCGATCGATATGACCGTGGATGGCCGCGCCGTGCCGCTCGTCGACGAAGTGGCCGCCGTCGCGCTGGATCTCTGGGCCACCGAACACGGCTACAAGAAGGTCGCGCCGAACCTGATGGGCTTCTGAACATCACCCTGCTACCCTGTAACCGATCGATGCCGACCGAACGCCCCAGTCATCCCATACGTTCGCTGCTGAAGCAGAGTCCTCTCTATGCCGGATTCAAGCAACTCGGCCACTATCCCGATTATTGGTATTGGAAGTTGCGCGGCGAGCCACGGCGCATTCCGCACATCATCAAGCAGCGGGCGGTCCTCGAATACGCGCAGGCCTTCAGCCTTTCTACGTTAGTCGAGACTGGAACGTACTACGGAGAGATGATCGCTGCGGTTGTGAATCGCTTCCGCAAGATCTATTCCATCGAACTTGATCCGGAGCTGGCAAAGCGCGCGCAGCAACGTTTTCGCCCCTATTCGCAGGTTGAGATTATTTCGGGCGACAGCCAGACCGTCGTGCCGGAGCTACTGGCGCGCCTGAATGAGAGGTCTCTCTTCTGGCTCGATGCCGGCTATTGCGGCTGGATCGGAGAGATAGGCGATCACAACCGTCTCGGCTCGGAGTTTGCGGCTATCCTTAACGACCGCATCCCGGACCACATCGTCCTGATGGATGATGCGGACGGCATTCGCGACGAACAGGGTTCGCCGATGCTTCCGAAAGTTATCGCTTCCATCGAATCCAGGTATCCGAACCGCCGCGTCGAAGTCGCTCACAACATCATCCGAATCACCCCGCGCTAGCTCCTTCACGGCGCCGCGATTTCGAAGCGCAGTACCGACTGCGCAATGCGGTACTGGTACTTGGCCGCGGCATATTCAATCTCCGCCTGCGTCTGCTGCAACTGCGCCTGGCTCAGCTCCACAATGGAGCTCAGTCCCAGGTTGTACCGCTCCTGCGAGAGCTTCAGCGCCAGGTTGGCCTGGTCCACAAACTGCTGGCTCACCGCGATGCGCTGGTAGGCAGTGACGGTGTTCAACCAACTGGTGCGGACATTGTTGGCGATTCTGTCTTTCAGGTCGCGCAACTGTTCGTTGGCCGCCTGCGCCCGCAAGGAAGCTTCTTTCGATTGTGCCGGGTAAAGAAATCCGTTGAAGATCGGTATGGCGACGTTGACGCCGATGGCTCCATACCAGTTAGGAACAAATGCCGGAGCGTCGTTATAACTGCTGCCGACCGGTGTTTTGCCCACAACGCCCAAGGCTTCGATGGTAGGAAACATCTGGTCTCGCTCGGCTTTCTGATAGCGCTGGGCGGCCTGAAATTCATAGTTCTGGGCGGCAATCTCCGGACGGCTGCTGAACGCCTCGTCCTCCAGCTGGCTGGCAGAGTCGGATGGCGGCGTGATCGAGGTATCGGTATCGACCAGGTCAAACTGCTGCTGCGAAGGATATCCAAGCACCTGCGAGAGCATCGACAGCGACGCCTGATAGTCATTCTGCGCGTCCAGCAACAGCAGCTGCGCCTGCGCCAGGTTGGCGTCGGCAAAGCTCACATCAACTTCCGAGCGCAGGCGGTTGTTGTATAGCGTGGTGATCTGCGTAGAGACCACTTGCCGCTCGTGTACTGTCTCCTCTGCCACTTGCATCATCGCGGCGTTTTGCAGCGCGTTATAGAAAGCCTGGTCGACGGCCAGCTTGATGTCGTTGATCGTGGCCATGGTATTCATGTCCGCGGCTTTGGCGCGCAGCGCTGCGGTTGCCACCAGATTGCTGGTGCGGCCAAAGTCGGTAATCAATTGCGAGAGCACCAGGCCGCCAGCGGCGCGAGTCAGCAGCCGCGGCGAGTTCAGATTGCCTGCCGCCACGCGCGAGGCCTCGTTGGCGTCGACCGCGGTCAAGTCACCCGACACCGCCGGATAAAACCCCGCCTGCTGCTCGCGTGTGACCTGATGCGACGCCATGTAGATCAAGCGGTTCACCGAAATCCGCGGATTATTCTTGATGGCCAGCTCCTCGGCTTCCTGAATGGTCAGCCGGTGCAGCGGGCCAGTCGTGGCCAACTGCAGTTGACCTGGCAGGGTGATCGGTCGCGGCGCGGGCGGCTGCGGCCGCTGCTCGAAGCCTTCCTGCTGGTTCGTCAGTGTCTGGTCGGGCGGCGTGGCCGCGGGCTGCGGAGCTGCGTTTTGTCCCGGCACGGGCGCAGCTGGCTGTGGCGTCGTCTGCGCGGCAAGAGAAAAATTGGCCAGCACAGCTGCCGCTACCAGCTGGACGATCTTGCGTCTCAAGCTTGCACCTCCGCGTTTTCCCCTTCTTCCTTCTTGCGGTGCATCAGGTAGTAGGCGGCTGGCACCAGGAAAAGAGTTACTAGGAAGGAGAACATCAGTCCTCCGATGATGGCCCGCGCCAGCGGCGCATATTGCTCGCTGCCGGCTTCGAGGGCCAGTGCCAGTGGAATCAGTCCCAGGAAGGTGGCGAATGTGGTCATCATGATCGGGCGCAGACGAATGCGGCAGGCGTTCATGATGGCGTCATGCAGCGGCTCGCCGCGACGCCGCAGCTCGCGCGTGAATTCGACAATCAGAATCGAGTCCGACACCACGATGCCGATCATCATCATCACTCCCATCAGCGACATGATGTTGATGGTGGTGCGCGTCATCAGCAGGAAGAGAATCACGCCGGTAAATCCCGGCGGTACCGCCAGAAGAATGATGAAGGGATCGCTGAAGGACGCGAATTGCGCCATCAGGATCAGGTAGACCAGCACAATAGAAAGCGCGAGTCCCACGCCGAAACTCAGAAAGGACTTTTGCATGGTGACGACCGAGCCTCGCAGGTTGATCTTGACGTTGCCCGGTACCTTCGTCTCCTTGATCAGCTTCTGCACATCGGTGGTCAGCGCGCTCAGATCTTCGCCTTTGGGCCGAACGTACAGATCGATCACCCTGCGCAACTGATAGTGGTCAACCTCGGTCGGGGTGTTGATGATCTTGACGTCGGCGACGTTCTGCAACATGGTCGGCGTCGGATTCCCGGTGGCATGAAGCGGTAGTTGCTTGAAATCCTCCAGGCTCATATTGCCGATTTGCTTGGTCGTGTATTGCACCGTCAGGAAGTAGTTGTTGCCGCTGTGCGGATCAATCCAGTAGTTGGGCGCGATCATGCTGTCGGAGGTGAGCGCAGTGATGACACTGTCCACCACATCCGCAGCGGTCATCCCCAGACGCGCCGTCATCTCGCGCTTGACGTTCAGTTGGATGCCCGGGTAGTCGAGGTCCTGGGGGATGAGCAACTCGCCGACACGATTGTCTTGGCGCAGTTTCTGCGCCATTTCCTCTGCGATATCGTGCGCCGTCTGCTGATTGTTACCGGTTATCTGGATATCGATGGGCGCGGGCATGCCCTGATTGACGGTGGAGCTGACCAGACCGCCGGTCAGGAAGAAGGTTGAAACCTGCGGCAAATCCTCCGCGAGCTTGCGTCGCACGCGATCCATATAAACGAAGCTGCTGGTGTCGTGTTCTTTCTGCAGCTGAACTTGCACGAATGCCGTGTGCATGGCTGAGTTGGTGGTGTAGATGGCGGATAGATCGGGATAGACACCGATATTGGAAACGATCATACGCATATCGCTGGGCGCGACGATGTTGCGAACGTCGTCTTCGACGCGCGCGATGATGTCGTTGGTGAGCTCAATGCGGGTGCCGGTCGGCGCCTTGACGTAAATCGTGAACTGTCCGGGATCGGTGCGCGGAAAGTAAGAGACTCCCAGCAGCGGTGATAACGCCAGACTCAGCAAGAACACCACGCCGATGATTCCAAGCGTTCCCCACGGATAATCCAGCGCCTTGGCCAGGCCGTGCTGATACTTCTCTTGCACGTAATCGTAGCCGCGATTGAAGGGCCCTAGGATTCGCTCCAGCAGCCCCGGTTCGTGCTCGCCCTCGCTTTCGCTCCCGTGCGCGGACTTAATGAAGCGCGAACAGAACAGCGGCACCACCGACATCGCCACCAGATAGGAAGCCACCAGGGCGAACACCACGGCAGCCGCCAGTCCAGTGAACAGGTATTTGCTGACTCCCGTGAGAAAGACGACGGGAAAGAAGACGATGGCAGTGGTAAACGTTGCCGCCAGTACCGCCAGTTGAACTTCCTGGCCGCCCTGCTCGGATGCGGTGCGTGGATCCTCGCCCTCCTCCATGTGACGAAAAATGTTTTCCAGCACTACGACGGAGTTGTCGATCAATCGCGACAACACCAGCGCCAGACCGCCAAGCGCCATCGTGTTGATGGTGCCGCCGAAGGCGTTAATCAGCAGGAAGGCGGCCATGCAGGAGATGGGGATCGAGAAGAGCACGGAGATCGTTCCTCGAATCGAACCGAGGAAGATGAGAATCATCAGCGCGGTCAGGCCAAGACCCATGCCGCCTTCGTGCAATACGTTCGCAATCGCGGTCTTCACGTATTCCGACTGATCGAAGACGACCGACGTGACCAAATTCTTGGGAATATCGACCAGGTGCTGCACGTGTTCGCGAATGCCATTGACGATCTGGATGGTGTTGCTGTTTCCACCCTGTCGCAGGATAGGGAGATAAACCGACTTCTGACCGTCGACGCGCACGATGTTGTACTGCAACGCGGACGAATCTTCAGCTTTACCGATATCGCCGAAGCGCAGCACGTTGTTGCCGATGGCTTTGAGCGGAACGTCGTTCCAGTCCTTGGCATTGGGCAATTCGCTGTTGCTGTAAATGTTGTAGTCGAGCGGTCCGATGCGGACGTCGCCGGCCGGCAAGATCGAATTCGCCTTGTTGACGATACCGACCACATCCATCGGGCTCAGCTGCGCGGCCTCAAGTTTCACCGGGTCGATGTAGAACTGGATTTGCCGGTACTTGCCGCCGAAAGGTTGCGGAATGGAAGCTCCGGGCACATTGCCGATCTGATCGCGAATGTTGAATTGCCCCTGATCGTGGAGCTCGGTTTCCGTCAGTCCCTTGCCTTTCAAGGTTACAAGGCAGACCGGCAAACTGGAGGCGTCGAACTTCAAGACGACCGGCGGCAGCGTTCCTTGCGGCAATCGCCGCAGATCGGCCATAGCAAGATTGGCGATCTGGCTCACGGCGGCGTTGGGATCGGTGCCGGGCTGGAAATAAACCTTGATCAAGCTGACGCCAGTGAGGGAGCGTGATTCGATGTGATCGATGTTGCTGCCGAGAGTGAAGAACCGTTCGAAGGTATCGGTGATGTCGCCTTCGATCTGCTGCGGCGGCATGCCGCTGTAAAACGTGGCCACGACCACGACAGGGATCTTGATCTCCGGAAACAAATCCACCGGCATTCCAACCACGGTGGTCACGCCGACCACGATGATGCCAAGACATAGCATCAGGATGAAGAACGGATATTTGATCGCGAATCCTGACATGATTACTCGGTATCCTTCGGCTGGCTGTCGAAGCTGGTAGCGCGCGGTTGCACCGTCTCGCCGGACCGGTAGCTTCCCAGATTGCCGACAATCACCCGCTCGCCTTCGCCGAGCCCGGCTACAACCTCGACCTTGTTGGAACTCTGGATCCCGGTCTGAATTTCACGCCGCTCTACCTGGTTTTGGCTGTTCACTGCCAAAACATAGGTCTTGTCGCCTGCGCGCTGGATAGCTTCTACCGGAACGGTAAGCGCATTGGATTTGCTGCTGGTCATCAGAGTTACATTGGCGTACATGCCAGGCTGCAAGTGGTAGTCGGAGTTAGGAACATCGATTTCTACTTGTTCCGTGCGTGTGGTTGGATCCAGCGCATTGGTGAAACGCGTGACTGTTCCTTTGAAATGCTCGCCGGTGGCTTGCACCTCCACATCGACGCTGTCGCCGATGCGCACCTTGGCGGCGACAGACTCGGGCGCGGGAATGCGCAGGCGAAGAAGGTTGATCTGAGCCACCGTGACGACGGGAAGGCCGCTGGTCTCCGAGGTGCCCGCCTGCACCAGGGAGCCGGTATCGGAGAAGCGCCAGGTTACAACCCCGTCATAGGGAGCGGTGATGTTAGCGTAGCTATACAACGCCGAATAGTGCTGCAGATTAGCTTGGGCGACGGCTAACTGCTGCTGCGCCGCGGACTGCGCCGACTTCGCGGCATCGACCCTGGCCGCGGAAGCGCGATCTTTGCCGGTTGCGTCGTCGAGCTCCTGTTGTGCGATCAATCCGGGTTGCGCTTTATCGGTGCCGACCAGCCTCGCCGCGTTGGAGTGCAGAGCAATATTGTCGGCTTCCGCACGCAGGACCTCGCTCTTCGCCTGCTGGATCTCCTCTTCCGCGTGGTGAACACCGGCCTTGGCTTCATCGATCTGTGCCACCAGTTCGGGAATTTCCAGCACGGCCAGGACCTCGCCAGTATGCACACGGTCGCCGATATCGACGTAAATCTTCTTGATGTAGCCGGCCACCTTGGCATGCAATTCGACATTCTGGTAAGGAAGGAACTGACCGGTGATGGAAAATGGGTTGGCGATCGTCTCGCGCGTTGCGGAAGCGACAGCGGCGTAGGCCGCATGCTCTGTCGTTCCAGTTGCGTCACCGTTGGCGCTACGCGAGCCGCCACCGGCGCGCACACGTTCGACAACAATACCCGCAATCAGCACGCAGACCGCAACCGCCGCAATGACTAGCACGGTGCGATGGCGATGAGCCGAGGTGGACGCCTTCATTTCGGCTGGATCTTGCATAACCTTCCTTGTTTCCACGGATGCGATTTCGGCCTGCCCAATCTGATCCGTGTCAGCCTAACGACCTAATGAGGACCGGGGACCCAGGGACAAGAAATAACAATCGCGAGAAAGCTACGCTATGACAGGAGGTGGCCGTAGAAAGCGATGCAGATACTGAAGAGGAAGATTGCCTGGGGGAGGAACTACAAATGCGCTATGGGCACGAGGCCGGGGCCGGAAGTATGGGGCAATAAGGCAAAACAAGGCAATGCAGAGCAGCGCCCCATTGCCAGGGGTAATGGACTTTGCCTCCATCTTTTGCCCAGTCGACCACAATTTGCAGGAGGTAGAGGGAGTTAACTTCGCTGCGGAGCCGCCGTTGTAAACGGCAGTCTTGGCATGCAGGGCGAAGAAGAACACCAAGCCGCAGAACACCAGGGCCAGTGTCCGCAACCATGTTCTGTTCTGATTAGATCGAAGATTCACAGCCTGCGACGAACCCACTCCACCTGCATATTATACGTGCGAACCGCCGATTCGTAAGCACTCGCAATATTCAGGGCCGGCGTCCTCAATCGCTGCTGCCTCCTCGGTAGTGCTACTCGTGCTACCCTGCAATCCAGGACTTTGGACCTTATGACCCCGCGACTGCTGGCTATCTCTACTGCCCTATTTGTTTTGAGTCTTTCCGGACACGCTGTCGCGCAAGCCGCAAATTCAACTGGGCAGAAAGCGGCGATTGTTTTGAATGGTTCGACTCCGTCCGCACAAGGCCCGCTGGCAGAGGCCGATCAACTCTTCGCCGCCGGAAAGTTCCCGGAGGCCGGCGCCAGATATCAGGCAATTCTTAAGGCGGACCCGAATGTGTTGCAGGCGCAGGTTGGCCTCATCCGCTCGCTCATGCTCATGCAGAGGCTGAATGACGCGCAAGCGGCGGCTGACGAGGCATTGAAGCGGCAACCAAATTCATGGCTGCTGCAGCTGACGCTCGGAGATCTCAGTTTTGCGGAAGGCAGAATTCCCGAGGCCGAGCGAGCCTACCTCAAAGCCAAAGATCTTGCGCCTAATGAAGCCGCAGCTTATCTGGGATTGGCGAGAGTGTATCGGGTTTATTCACTGAATCGCCGGGCCTACGACAATCTGAAGCGCGCTCATGAGGTAGCGCCCAACGAGCTTGCGGTGCAGCTGGTGTGGTTCAACTCGCTTCCGCATCAGATTCGCATTTCCGCGTTGGAGTCGTATCTCGCCAGCCCCAACGTGAATCCTCAGGTCGCCGCCAAACTGCAACAGTACCTGGCGTTCCTCAAGAAAAACGCCGCCGCGCCGGTTCATGCTTGCAAGCTGGTGAGTAATGTTAAGGAGACCAATACCAAGATTTATCCGATCGACCGCAACGGCACCAAACTGGGCGCCTCTGGTATGGCCGTGAAGGTCAACGATCAGGAGCTGCACCTCGCCCTCGATACCGGCTCCAGCGGAGTGCTGCTGGGCCGAGCGGCAGCCGAAAAGCTCGGCCTGCAGCGGCTTGGCTACCAGCCGATCATGGGAGTGGGCGATTCCGGCCAGCAGGGTGGATATACCGCGGTTGCGAATCGCATTCGGGTTGGCGATCTGGAGTTCCAGGACTGCGTGGTGCGCGTAACCGAGGCAGCTACCCCGGTCACCGGACAGGATGGCCTGATTGGCTCCGACGTTTTTCGTGCTTATCTGATCGACATCGATATTCCCGGAGCTAAGCTG
This sequence comes from uncultured Acidobacteriaceae bacterium, assembly GCA_963805985.1. Classification (GTDB taxonomy): domain Bacteria; phylum Acidobacteriota; class Terriglobia; order Terriglobales; family Acidobacteriaceae; genus Bog-257. Next base: position 384,437 of record CAWDWG010000003.1, read on the forward strand.
CGCTTGTCGCCGCTGCCCAAGCGTCCTGACGAAACCTCCGTTCCGACAGCGTTAACAACGACCTCGCAGGATAGTCAGGAACTGGAGACGGACGACGAGGAACTTCCCGCCGGCAAAGGGCCCGCGGCCGAGAACAACGATCTTCCCAGAGATGCCTATGTGGCGCCGGAGATGGCGGACTGGAGCAAGGCCTATCGCTTCCGTAGCCTGCTTTTGACTCCGACCAAAGTCGACGGCACCGGACCGCTCCTGTTCCTCATCGATACCGGATCGTTCAGCAACGTCCTCTCCACTCGGACGGCGCAGCAAATTACGCAGGTCAGGTCGGACCCGAGTTTATCGGTGAAAGGGATGAGCGGTACCGTCTCCAACGTCTATCGTGCGGACAAGGCGACTCTGGAGTTTGGGCGTTACGAGCAGGAGAACCAGGATGTGGTTACCTTCGATCTCTCGAACGTCTGCAAACAGACGGGTACCAACGTCGGCGGAATTCTAGGCTTCAATATGCTTCGCATCCTGCAGACGAAAATCGACTACCGCGACGGGCTAGTCAACTTTGTCTTCGATCCAAAACATCTGCCCAAGCAGGTGAAGCTGAATAAGTAGTAGCAGCGAATTGCTAATCCCTGCCTTCCGACTCACTTCTAAGCGTCTCCAATTAGCTATTAACAACCACGAATTACTACTCCGACCGCAAGGCCTGCATCGGTTCGATGGAAGCAGCACGGCGCGCGGGCAGGAGTGTGGCCAGCAATACGACTGCGGCCAGGGCCAGGATCGCGGCGAGCCAGGGAATCGCGCTCAACATGCCAACCTGAAACAGCAGGCTGGAGAAGATGCGGCCGAGAGCGAGCGCAGCGAGAATGCCGCAAGCGATTCCAACGGCCGCCAGGCGCGCACCTTGCAGCAATACCAACTTCATGACATTGCTCCGCTGGGCGCCCAACGCCATGCGTACCCCGAGTTCGCGGGTTCGCAGCCGCACCGAGTAGCTGATCACGCCGTGCGGTGATGGCGAAGCCAGGCGAGTGGCGAAGGCGGCGGAGCCCTAAACGTAGCTCTCGCAAAATGAACGGCATGGTATTCACTCCGTCCTCAGCGCCTGCATCGGATCGACCGATGCAGCACGCCGCGCGGGGAGATAAACCGCCAGCAGAACGACCGACAAAAGCAGGGCGGGCATGAAGACAAGCGTTGCGGGATCGAAGCGGCTGACGCGATACAGGCTCGTGGTAAGCAGCTGTCCACCAACCGCTGACAAAGCCAGGCCGATGGCGCAGCCTGCTATGCCAAGACGCGCACCCTGCATCAGGACCATGCGATGGATGTCAGATCGGTCGGCGCCCAAAGCTATTCGCAGCGCCATGTCGCGCTGATGTTGCGAGACGAGATAGGAGATGACGCCATACAGCCCAATCGCGGCCAGCAACAACGCCGCGGCGGAGAAGGCAGTCAGCAGCAGCATGGTGAAGCGGCGCTGGGCTACGGAATCCGAGACAAGTTCCGCGAGGGTTGTGCTGTTGTACAGAGGAAGATCGTGATCGACCGACCAGACCTGTTGTTGCACTTCGCTGAACAGATCCGGTCCGCTGCGCGTGGTGCGAGCCAGAAAAGCAGTTCGGCTGCTGGCGCCGCTCTGCGTTTGAAACATCGCGTTGTAAATCATGGGCGGCGGATCGGCATCGAGCGCGGAGATGTGAACATCGTCCACCACGCCGACTATGGTGTAGAGCTTGAGATTGCCCCACTGGAAGCGCTGCCCGATGGGATCGCGTCCAGGGAAGTATTCGCGTGCCATCGCTTTGTTGATGATGGCTACGGGAGTGCTATCTGGCGTATCGCGATCAGTGAAATCTCTCCCTTGCAGCAGAGCGATGCCCATGACGCGAAAGTATCCGGGCGCAACCAGCGAGTTCTCCGCCCAGTGGAAATCGTCGGCCGCCGCATGCTCGAGGCGAAAACCGATCTGGCGGTTGTCGCTCAACGGAAGATGTGTGGCTGCCGAGACAGCGGTTACTCCGGGGAGGTTCGCGATGCGGGCGATGATTTGGCGTTGTGCGTTGCTGCGCGGCCCGGGCTGTGGATAGCGGGTGTCGTCGAAGACTGTGCGAACGATGAAGGCTCCCTGAGGATCAAAGCCGAGAGGAACCTGCAGCAGGCGCACAAAGCTGCGAACCAGCAAGCTGCCGCCGATCAGGAGAACCAGAGCCAGCGCGATTTCGCCGATGGCAACGGAATTCTGCAGCCGCAAGCTGCTGCGCGAAGTGCCGGTCTGCGCCGATTCCTTGAGGAACGTCTGTGGCGCGACATGCGACAGCCGCCACGCCGGTATAAAGCCAAAGAGAGTCGTCGCAATGACCAACAGCCCTAGGGTAAACAGCAGAGCCAGGGGATGGACTGTGATTTCGTGGAGGCGGGGAACGCTGGCCGGGCCATAGTTGCGCAAGCCCGCAACCGCAGCGATGGCTAGCGCTACTCCCGCACAACCGCCGAGCACGGAGAGCAACGAACTTTCTACCAGGCACTGCCGCAGCAGGGCCGTGCGAGCTGCGCCGACGGCACTGCGAATGGCCATCTCACGCGTACGCGAGCTTGCTCTGGCAAGCAGCAGATTGGCGACATTGGCGCACGCGATCAGCAACACACAAAGAACCGCAGCCGACAGCAGCATCAGCAACGCGCGAGTTTTCTCGACCAGATGAGCGGCAAACAGATACACGTGCGGCGTGACGTGCACGTTGCCGGAATAAGCGTCTGGAAACTGCTGCTGGAAGTGCCGCGAGACGTTGTCGATATCGTTTTGCGCCTGCTGAACGGTCACGCCGGGCTTGAGCCGCGCAATCAGGCCGACGCCAAACTCCATCAGACGGTTCTCCGGCTTCAGGACGTCCGGCGAGAAGCCGATAGGCAACCACAAATCAGCAGTCTCGGAGAGCGGTTTGCCGTCATAAGGAAAATGGAACGACGGCGGCATGACGCCGATGACGGTATAAGCCTTCTCGTCGAGCTTGATCGTCCGCCCGAGGATCTTGGGATCGCCGTGATACTGGCTCTTCCAGAGCGAATACGAAAGCTCTACCACATGGTCAGAGCCGGAACCATCTTCTTCCGAGGTGAAGGCGCGGCCCATGATCGGCGAGACTCTGAGTGTGGGAAAAGCCGAAGCCGAGATACTAGCTGCTTGAACCCGGAGCGGCGGACCTTCACCGGTGAGATTGAACCCGGCGGTTTCGAAAGCCGCGACATTTGAGAAAGCCTGATTCTGATCGCGGTAGTCCAGATACTCCTGAGCGGCGACTCCGATGTAGTCGTTGCCGGAGTTCATTACGGTTTCATTCACCAGTACCAGTCGGTCGGGCTGGTAGTAGGGAAGCGGACGCAGCAAGACGGCGTCCACGGCGCTGAATACGGTTGTGTTGGCGCCAATGCCGAGCGCCAGCGTAGCCACAGCAACTGCGGTAAAAACTGGCGTTTTGCGGATCTGGCGTAGGGCGTAACGAAGGTCCTGCAGCATGCTGGCCTCGACGAGAGCGCGAAAGGTTGCTCCACGTGGAACAATTGCAACGGGCCGACCAATCTTTCTCTTGATCTGTCAGACACTTAAGGTGGTTAGACGTGCTTGCCATGTCCGTCAACGAAACTTGCGTCCGGTTTTGGACAAACGCGGCTGCACTCGTTTGTCAGTCGGTTTCGGGTCATTCGATTGATGGGATATCTTTCTCACCTGTAGGTCGGGTGATTGTCTAGACAACCCCGTGCCGTCGCCTTAAATTCGACTCACGAGGAAAGGTGAGCGCTTGACGCTGGCTAGAATGCCAGTTCTACCAGGCGCACGCGAAAGTCTTTTCCTGCATCTATCTAGAGCAGATCTTCAACTTGCAAGCGCACGGGCACGCTAGCCACATTTCATTTCATGCGAAGGGGTTCCGATGAGGGTAGCTCTGGTTTCATCTCCATTTTTAGCCGTGCCTCCCCAAAAGTACGGTGGTACGGAGCTATTCATTGCCCAATTGGCTGAAGGGCTGAAAAACTCAGGCATCGACGTAGTGGTATACGCCAACGGGGAGTCGACCGTCGCGGTCGAAACTCGCTGGCTCTACAAATCGCAGCAGTGGCCACTAACCGGAGAAGTATTTGACAACCTGAAGGACTTTAATCATGCGTCGTGGGCCGTTGCCGATGCCGCGGCCGACTGCGACGTTATTCATCTCAACAGCGTTGCTGCACTCATGTTTACCCGGTTTGCCGAAAACAAGTTTGTGTACACCATGCATCATGTGCATGAAGGCCCGCTGAGCGCTCTCTATCAATTCTTCCCTTCGGTCGAGTTCGTTGCCATCAGCGAATTTCAGCGCCGCCGCGAAAATATGCCTCGCATGCGAACGATTCCTCATGGCGTCGATCTCACCGCATATCGAGCGCAAAACGGCAAGCGGAATTACTTGAGTTTTCTCGGCCGGATTGCGCCCATCAAGGGCACGCACATTGCGATTGAGGTTGCGAAAAAATCCGGTATCCCACTAAAGATTGCCGGCGAGGTGCAGCCGATGTTCAAGCCCTATTTTGATTCCGAAATCAAGCCTCATCTCGACGGCAAGTTCATCGAATACGTCGGCGAAGTCGATCTGAAGGGAAAAAATGAATTACTCGGTAATTCGATGGCGCTGCTATTTCCCATTCAGTGGAATGAGCCTTTCGGGCTGGTGATGATCGAAGCGATGGCCTGCGGAACTCCGGTGCTGGCGCTTTCCGGCGGCGCCGTGGAAGAGGTCGTGCGCGATGGCATCTCAGGCTATGTATGTCGATCTGCCGATGAAATGGCGCAACGCGCGCGCCAGCTTCCCGGGCCGTTTACGCCGGCGAATGTGAGGCAGTATTGTCAGCAATACTTCTCGCTGGACCGGATGGTGGCCGAGTATCTTGCTCTGTACCAGGAGCTCGTCGACGAAGAAAGTCCCATCGGCAAGGCTGCATCGGAGCTGCCGATGATCGCTTGAGGTGAACGTGCCGGCAAGTATGAGCTCGTACCTGACGATTCCCTACGAAGACCTGATCGAGATTCCGTCGCCGCACGTGGAGCCGCGGATTGCCTATCAGTCGCTGGAACCGCGCAAGGTCGACAATCTGACGTTGATCGACGGCAAGACGTTTAGCGCAACCAGTGTCTCCGGCGATATTTATCCCGCAGGATCGCCGGATGTCGGCTTCTTCCACGATGACACGCGCTTCCTGAGCCACTTGGAATTGCGCATCGGCGGACATCGTACGGTCGTGTTGTCGGCAGCGACAGAGAAGACTTTTTCTGCGCAGATCGAGCTGACCACCGGCACCATCACCCTGCGAGATTCCTTCGATCTTCCCGAAAATACGGTTCACATCCGGCGCGGCCAGTTACTGGCGTCGGAGATCTTCTTCGACCGCATGACGTTTGAGAACTTCAATCTCACGCCGGTCGATTTCACGGTGGAACTGCTGTTTGATTGCGATTTTGTCGACGTCTTTCAGGTTCGTGGCGTGGCGCGCCAGGAGCACGGCCAGTACTACCGGCCCATCGTCCGCGATGGCGGAATTTCGTTTTACTATCGCGGGCTCGACGGCGTCATGCGGCAGACGCTGATCAAGATGACGCCTGCACCGACCGAGGTCCAGGAGCGGGTGGCGCGCTGGGAGCTGCGGCTGGAGCCACTGAAGCGAGTGGAGCTGGAAGTGTCGGTGACGCCGAAGGTCGAGGGACAGGCCTCGCGCGCGCAGGTGTATGAGATCGATCATCAGCTGCGGCAGCGGCGCGCCAACTTCGCTCGGTGGGAGGCCAGCTCCACAAGTTTCGAGACCGACAACGACGTCCTCGACGGCTTGCTGAAGACCGCCATCGGCGACTTTCACGCGCTGCAGATCCCCGAGGGCGAGCAGCACATTATCGCGGCGGGTATTCCATGGTTCGCTACGATCTTCGGGCGGGATTCGATCATCGCGGCGTATCAGTCGCTATCGCTCAACTCGCAGCTGGCCGTCGACACGCTGCGCGTGCTGGCGCGGTATCAGGGCAAAGAACACAACGACTGGTGCGACGAGCAGCCGGGCAAGATTCTGCATGAATATCGCGCCGGCGAGATGACGCGCGACGGCGAGATGCCGTTCGGTCCGTACTACGGCTCCATTGACGCGACGCCGCTGTTTCTCATCCTGCTGAGCGAGACTTTCAACTGGACTGCTGACGAACAGTTGGTCGAAGAGTTATTGCCGAATGCCTATGCCGCGCTGCAATGGATCGACGAGTGCGGTGATCTCGACGGCGACGGTTTTATCGAGTATCTGAAGCGATCGCCCAAGGGACTGGTCAATCAGGGATGGAAGGATTCCTGGGATGCGAACATGCATCGTGATGGAACGATCGCCAAGCCGCCTATCGCGCTCTGTGAAGTGCAAGGTTACGTTTATGACGCGAAGTATCGCATGTCGTCATTGCTGCGCAACTTTGGCGATGTAAAGACCGCTGAGCGTCTCAAACGCGAAACCGCCGAACTGGCGAAGCGCTTCGATCGCGCCTTCTGGGTGCCGAGCCGGGGCTTCTACGCCATGGCGCTGGATTCCGATAAAAAGCCTCTGGAAGTGATCTCGTCGAATCCGGGGCATCTGCTGTTTACGCGCATCATCAACAAAGAGCGCGCGCGCATCATCGCCAGCCGTCTTATGCGGGACGATATGTTCAGCGGCTGGGGATGGCGCACCATGTCGCAGGAAGAGCGCGTCTTCAATCCGCTCAGCTACCATCGCGGCTCGGTGTGGCCGCACGATAATTCCATCATCGCGCATGGCATGGCGGTAAACGATATGCGCGATGGAGCGCTGCGGATCCTGACTTCGCTGTATCAGGCGGCATCGAAGTTTCGCGATTATCGTTTGCCGGAGCTGTTCTGCGGCGTACAGCGGCGCGAATACGATGAGCCTGTGCACTATCCGGTTTCGTGTTCGCCACAGGCTTGGGCGTCGGGAGCGATGTTTCTGATCCTGACGTCGGTGCTGGGAATGCACCCCAGCGCGCCGCGCAAGGAGTTGAACATCATCAATCCGCAACTGCCGGACTGGCTGGACCATCTGCGGATTCGCAATCTGCGCATCGGTCAGAGCCGCGTGGGTCTGGACTTCAGCCGCCGCGGCGAGAGGACCTTCTGCAACGTCGTCGATGTGGAAGGCGAGAAGCTGCTGGTGAACGTGGCGTTCAAAAAGTAGCAGCTATCAGCTGTGGGCTATCGGCCGTCAGCAATCAGCGATCAATCAGATAGATGGTCGACTCAGTGTCCGCCTTGGCTGGGCGCAGTAACTGTTGCCGGCGGCTTGACGAACCGCGCGTCATCGATCGGCGCATTGTCCTTCGCTTCGTCGATCTTGATGGTGAAGCTGCCGCTCGGCCGAGAAATCGTCCAGCGCATCGGAGTCTTCACGCCGTCGATCTCGCGATAGTCGGCGAAATCGACCTGCGTCGGGTTCAAGCCGAGAGGCGTTTCGGCGTAGTGCATCATGCGCAGCAGCAATCCTGAAGCCTTGTCGAAGTAGAGTTTGACCGGAGGTTGTCCCTTGCTGAGGCCGAGAACGACGTTGGTCTCGTGATCGTCGATCTTCTCGGGTTGATCCTGCAGCTTCAGCTCATTGAACTCATGCTCCAACTGAAGCGGATAGAATGCCTCGGCATCGAGCTTGGCCGCCATCTGATCGGGCGCGGACATCTCGCGCAGCGGACGATTGGGAAACGAAATCCAGCCAGCCTGCCCGTTGTATGCCGTGACGCTCTCGCCTTTTGGCGTGTGCATGACGGAGACCCGTTCATCGGGTGCCTTGGTGTAAATATCGATAGCGAGCGGCGGGCCGTCGGGCATCAGGGCGCTACCCTTCTCGACTCGCGTGGAAACTCTGCCCAGCGCGGCTTCTCCACCCACTGCCTGAATGTAGTGAGCCAGCACCGGCGCAGCCGAGGGCAGGGAGGCGGGATTGTCACTGGGCGTATGCATGGCTTCCATGGCCCCCGGCTTGGGCGCTTCCGCCATAATGGCGGGAATTGCTTGTGGATGCGGCGATCCACGATGACAGGTGTTACAGCTGACCTGAGGTTCGCCGTCGAAGTTGTTCTTGTTGATGGCGAACATCATCTGCATCATCTCGCGCGCGGTCTTCTTTTCCTTCTTGTCGTCCTTATCGAACTCCAGGCGCTTGTCCGGGCCTTCGACGTGGCAGAACTCGCACTCAACGCCCAGCGCAGCGGTGATGAACTGCATCGACGGGATGAGTTCGTCAGCCGGAATATTCTTGAGCACTTGGATGTTCTTGTAATGCTGCGCCGCGGTTTCCGGTGCGCTGGTAGTTAACGGCGGAGACTGCGCCGGATGCGCGTTGGCGGCGATCATCGCTCCCGCGACTAGGAATGCGGCAACAAAAATGGCCAGACGTATGACTGCGCCGTTGGAGGTCGCTCGATTATCCTGGGACATGTTGGAAGTCTAACAAAAGAATTAGCGAAACCCGCTGTACGGGCCGGTTTCCGCGAGCCATGCGGTGTCACAAGGCACTGTGACATTTGCACTCCCTCCGGGTGAGCGATGCAGTACAATCCAGTTTCTGCCGTCTGCTCCGCAGAACATCCTACGGGCCGCGTTCCCGGGCTTCGCTCAGGGGACCGCTTTTGAGGCATCGGAATGTTCAAGCGCGTCCTCATTGCTAACCGCGGCGAAATTGCCGTACGCATCATTCGCGCCTGTCGCGAGATGGGTATCGAATCGGTTGCGGTCTACTCCGATGTAGACCGCAAAGCGTTGCACGTGCGCAAGGCCGACTACGCCTACCACATCGGTCCAGCCACGGCGAGCGAGTCCTATCTCAACGTCGAGAAGATTCTGGACGCGGCGCGACGCAGTGAGGCAGAAGCCATTCATCCCGGATACGGCTTCCTTTCGGAGAATGCCAATTTCGCGCGCGCCTGTGCCGACGCGGGATTCAAGTTCATTGGGCCGTCACCGGAATCGATGGACATGATGGGGTCCAAGACCCGCGCGCGTCAGCACATGAAACGTGCGGGCGTGCCCTTTGTGCCCGGATCGGAGCGCGGGCTGGACCTGGAGGCGATGGAACGGCTGGCGGAGCAGATCGGGTATCCGGTGATGCTGAAAGCCGCGGCCGGCGGGGGCGGCAAGGGCATGCGCCTGGTTTCAGCCCCGAATGAACTGCATTCGGCTTACGAGAACGCGCGCAGCGAAGCGCAGCGGTCGTTCGGCGACAACGAGGTCTACCTCGAGAAGTTCATCACCAATCCTCGCCACGTCGAGATGCAGATCTTCGGCGACGAGCATGGCAATGTGGTTTACCTCGGCGAGCGCGAGTGCTCGGTGCAGCGGCGGCATCAGAAGGTGCTGGAAGAGGCGCCTTCGCCAATTGTCGACGAGGATATGCGGCGGCGCATGGGCGAGATTGCAGTGCGCGTCGGCAAGGCTGCGAACTATCACAACGCCGGCACGGTCGAGTTCCTGGTCGACCAGGATCGCAATTTCTACTTTCTCGAGATGAACACGCGTCTGCAAGTGGAGCATCCGGTTACGGAATTTGTGACCGGCCTCGACCTGGTGCATTTGCAAATGAAGGTTGCATCCGGCGAGAAGCTGCCGTTCCAGCAGGAAGACATCAGGCTGCGCGGACACGCGATCGAGTGCCGTATTTATGCCGAAGATCCCGACAACAATTATTTTCCGTCGCCAGGAATGATCACGCGACTGATTTCGCCGTCAGGGCCGGGAGTGCGGCGCGATAGCGGCATGTATGAGGGCTGGACCGTGCCGATCGAATACGATCCGCTGCTGGCCAAGTTAGTCGGGTATGCGGAGACGCGGGACCAGGCAATCGACCGGCTGCTGCGAGCGCTGTATGAATATTTCGTCGGTGGCATCAAGACCAACGTTTCGCTGTTCCGCCGCATTCTGAAAGACCCGGAGTTCCGGGCAGGGAAGATCGACACCGGTTTTCTGGATCGCCTGCTGACCAAGCCCAGCAACGAGACTGACGTGCGACGGCCAATCATCGCGGCAATTGGAGCGGCGATTTTCGCGACCAGCGAGCCCAAGGCAACGTTGCCGGGAGCAACGACAGCATCGATAGCCGCGAACGGAAAAGGCGCAGCGCCGGCTGCGGTTTCGAACTGGCGGCGGACGGCGCGAGCGGAGGCGGTGGGAGAGAGATAATACTAGCGCAGAGGTTCGCGGAGAGTTTTATGAAAATGGAGCTGAACGCGGTGTTTGAGGAAGTGCCCGAATCGGAAGGCGGAGGCTATGTCGCATATGTAGAAGAGCTGCCGGGCGCAATCTCTGAGGGCGACACTCTGGAGGAAGCACGCGAGAACTTGCGCGATGCCATCTCGCTACTGCTGAAAGCGAATCGTGAACTGACTAAACCTGAGCAAGGCAAACGAGTTACTCGAGAGCCGATTAAGATCGTCGCTTGATCCATGAAGCGCATTGACTTGGTGCGGCATCTTGCGGCAAATGGTTGTGTCCTGCTGCGCGAGGGCGGCAGGCATACGGTCTATCACAATCCAAGCATGCAGCGAACCGCAACTGTTCCTCGACATAACGAATCAAGAATCCGACGGCTGCCCGAATTTGCAAGGATTTAGGTGTCCCGAAACCATAACTGCAGCTGGCCGGTGTGAACTGGTGGCTAAACGCTAAGAGCTAATTGCTTCTTTTATGACCTACGACGTTATCGTTGACGGCAAGACGCATCAGGTGGAGCTCGAGCGCGGCGAGAGGACCTGGTTGTGCAAAGTGGACGGCCAGGCGATTGAAGTCGACGCGGCCTTGACCGCGCGCGATGTGCTGTCGGTGCTGGTGAGCGGCAAGGCTTATGAGATCAAGCGGGAGCGCTCGCTGCAGGGAGAGCTGCACATGGTTATCGGCAGCGCGCGTTACGCCGTCGACGTGCAGGATCCGCGGTCGCTGCGTACACGCCGTGCCATCGCTGGGGCAGAGAGCGGGCCGCAGAAGCTGAAGGCCCCCATGCCTGGGAAGATCGTTCGCATCCTGGTCAACGAGAAAGATGAGGTCAAAGCCGGCCAGGGGATCGTGGTTATGGAAGCGATGAAGATGCAGAACGAGATGAAATCGCCCAAGGACGGCAAGGTGCAGAAGATTCTTACCGCGGAAGGCTCGGCCGTCAATGCCGGCGATACGCTGGCAATTATCGAGTAGCCGCCGGCGCTCAGTTCCCACCGCATCAGCCGTACCTATCCTCCATTATTAAGCTGCGGCTGAATCATCGAACGCCGGCGAGCTGGCACAATAAGAAGATGACTATGCCGAGCCAATCCGAAAACGGCCGCATCTTTCGCTCGCTGCATCAGCGCGACAAAGCTTTCATCATTCCAAACCCGTGGGACATAGGAACCGCTCGCATCCTGGCGCATCTTGGGTTTGAGGCGCTGGCCACGACCAGCATGGGTTATGCGTTTTCGGTTGGGCAGCTGGATAACTCGGTCGATCGCGATCGCATGATGAAGCATGTCGCGGAAATCGCCGCTGCGACGGACTTGCCGGTTAGCGCCGATCTCCAGAATGGCTGGGGTGATGATCCAGAGGCATGTGCCGAAACCATTCGCCTTGCCGCTCAGGCCGGAGCGGTCGGCGGTTCCATAGAAGACGCCACTGGCCGCGACGATGATCCCATCTACGGGCTGCAGCATTCTGCCGACCGAGTTCGCGCGGCAGCTGAGATGGTGCATCTGCTTCCTTTTACGTTTACCTTGACTGCCCGCGCGGAAAACTACCTGCATGGCCGTCCGGATCTGAACGACACGATCGCGCGGTTGCAGGCCTATCAGGAAGCGGGCGCCGATGTTCTCTACGCGCCTGGGCTGGCGACAAAGGAAGACATTGCCGCTGTGGTCAGCTCGGTGGATCGGCCGGTGAACGTTGTCATGGGATTGCAAGGCGTGCAGTTGAGCCTGACTGAGTTGTCGAACATGGGAGTTAAGCGCATCAGCGTTGGCAGTGCGCTGAATCGCACTGCTTTGGGAGCATTTCTGCGCGCCGCCCGCGAGATGCACGACCACGGGACTTTCGGCTTCGCCAAGGACGCCGCGCCTACGCGTGAAGTCAGTGCGATGCTCAAGAGATTCATGTCCTAACGCCTGGCGATCCTCGACTGTTCGCCGACTGGCGGGGCGAGTCGAGGGCCCTGCTTTTCGTTACGAACCAGACCCCCCTCCCTGCGGCCAAACCGCAGATCCCTCGGCTGCGCTCGGGATGACAACCTGATTTTGGAGCGAGCCGTTCTGCCCGCCTATAATCGTCGTTTACTCCACACGCACGAGGGCACACGCTTGGCCTACTACGATCTTCGCGAATGGATTTCCGCGCTGGATGAAGCGCGCGAGCTGATCCGCATCAAAGCCGAAGCCGATCCCATACTGGAGATCGCAGAAATCACCGACCGCGTTTCCAAGTGGGGACCACGCGGCTCGCACGGACCGGGCGGGCCGGCGCTGCTCTTCGAGAACGTCAAGGGCCATCCCGGCGCCAAAGTTCTCATCAACCAGTTCGGCTCCGAGCGGCGCATGAAGATGGCGCTCAACGTCGATTCACTCGACCAAATCGCCGACCGCATCAAGATGTTCATGGACGTGAAGTCGCCGCAGGGGCTGCTCGACAAAATCAAGATGCTGCCCATGCTGGCCGAGATGGGCAAGTTCTTTCCCAAAGAAGTCTCGACCGGCCCATGCAAGGAAGTGATCAAGCGCGACAACTTCTCGCTCCACGACTTTCCTGTGTTGCAATGTTGGCCGCTCGACGGCGGCCGCTTCATCACGCTGCCCTCCGTCATCACCAAAGATCCCAAGACCGGCAAGCGCAACTCCGGCACCTACCGCATGCAGATCTACGATTCGCAAAGCACCGGCATGCACTGGCAACGGCAGAAGCAGGGCGCCGAGCACTATCGCGAGCAGATGCGCCGTGCCGCAGCCGTGGGCGAGGCTCATCCCGTCAGCGCTGCGCTCGACATGATGGCGCGCTCCAGCGGTGGCTCGCGTGTCGCCGAGGGCAAGCAGGTCGGCGGCCGCATGGAAGTCGCCGTCGCCATCGGCACCGAACCCGCGGTGATGTTCTCGTCCATCGTGCCCGCGCCGCCCGACATCGAGGAATACATGATCGCCGGCTTCCTGCGCCAGAAGCCGCTCGAACTGGTGAAGTGCGAGACCGTCGATCTCGAAGTGCCGGCCACGTCGGAGATCGTGATCGAGGGCTACGTCCAACTCGACGAACTGCGCATGGAAGGCCCCTTCGGCGATCACACCGGCTTCTACACGCCCGAGGATCTCTATCCCGTCTTCCACGTCACCTGCATCACGCATCGCAAAAACCCAATCTACTCGACGACGATTGTCGGCAAGCCGCCGATGGAAGACGCCTACATGGGCAAAGCGGTCGAGCGCATCTTCCTGCCGCTGATGCGCCTCACCATCCCCGAGATCGTCGACGTGAACCTGCCTATCGAAGGCATCTTCCACAACCTGATGATTGTTTCGATCCGCAAGTCGTATCCCGGCCAGGCGCGCAAAGTGATGAGCGGTATCTGGGCGCTCGGCCAGGCGATGTCGACCAAATGCATTCTGGTGGTCGACGAAGATGTCGACGTGCAGGACCTCGGCGACGTCACGCTGAAGGTGTTGAACAACATTGATCCCGAGCGCGACATCCAGTTCGTGCTCGGACCGATCGATTCGCTGGATCACGCCTCGCGGCTGCCGGATTACGGATCGAAGATGGGCGTCGACGCGACGCGCAAGTGGCCGAGTGAAGGATTCAACCGTCCGTGGCCCGATGAAATCCGCATGGACGAGGCGACGAAGGCGCGAGTAACGAAGAGGTGGAAGGAATTCGGGCTGGAGTGAGGACGCAGTGGCCAGCGGTCAGTTCGAGTCGCGTAAGTTTAGGCAATAAGACCTGATGCTCGAGGCCTGAAGTCGTATCGGAGGTAGCACGCAGCAGGTCCCTCCACTCCGCGTCCGCCGGCCCGCAAAAGATGCGGGTGGAAAAAACATTGCGGACGCTCCGGTCGGGATGACACTGATCGGAGACACACCGATGCCGGGACGACCCGTGCTCTAAAATCGTAATCGATGCACGAACCCGCGCTCCTCGTCATCGACCTGCTGAACGACTTCCTCGACTCGTGGCCTGCGGTTGCGCGCGATCGACTGCTACGCTCGACCAACGAACTGATCGCGCTCATGCGCAACTCGAATCATCCGGTGATCTGGGTTCGCCAGGAGTTCGAGCCTGATTTGCGCGACGCTTTCTCCGAGATGCGCGCAAAAGAAATCCGCAAGACGATCCGCGGCACGCGCGGCGCGCAGATCGCTTCTGAGCTGAACCTCGAGCCCACCGACGCTGTCGTCATCAAGAAGCGCTACAGCGCTTTCTTCGGAACCAATCTTGATCAACTGCTCACGGAACTCCGTCCCGATGCCTTGATTCTTGCCGGCATCAACACGCATGCTTGCATTCGCATGACCGCGATTGGCGCCTATCAGCGCGATATTCCCGTGATTCTGGCGGCCGATTGCATCGACTCCTACGATCGCGAGCATCACGAGATCTCGCTGCGATACATGAAGGACAAGATTGCTGCGGTCATGAGCAATGGTGAGCTTGCCGCCGCGTGCTCCCGTTGAATGTCCCACTTAAATGCCTTCCATTTTGGGAATCGTGGTTACCATAGTTTCGGGCGAAGCGTGTTTTCGTGGAGGCGACTGCGGACGTGCGAATACACTAAACACGCCGGGGCTAGTTTCCGGTGCTGCTACACGTGCAGCGCTGTTCTTTGAAAACTCGAAGTGCGAAGGAACGGTAAGGGAAAGACCGGTTGCTGCTGAAATTCGCCCGTATTTTTATGGACTAAAGTGTCTGGGTGAGAACCGTGTCGCCGCTCCGCGGCTCGGGAGAATTTCCTGCGTTGGCCAGGACTCCGCTACGCTGCGTCCCGGGCTGAGACATGGCCGCGCCTGCGGCGCTCGATTATTGCGATGTCTGTTCCGCTGCCGAAAACGAAAGGTAGTTCTCACGCTGAGACTTTGTCCCGTAACGCCGTTCAGGTGGAAAACCTCCGAGGCAAGGCTCACTCAGCCCGGCAGACCGGCAGATGCTTAAGTCATTGGGGATCAATATTTTACGTATAACTCCCTGGGGCTCAAGATTTTGCGGGATTTTTCCAGTGGAATCAATAATTTACGTGGGACAAGGGGGGAGGGGGTACTACCAAACAAACGACCGCGTCGCTCTGGAGTCGATCAAGCTGACTTGATTTAGAATCGGTACAGCAGTCGAGTCGGGGCGTAGCGCAGCCTGGTAGCGCACCTGCCTTGGGCGCAGGGGG
Organism: uncultured Acidobacteriaceae bacterium; assembly: GCA_963805985.1. GTDB lineage: Bacteria > Acidobacteriota > Terriglobia > Terriglobales > Acidobacteriaceae > Bog-257. The sequence goes on from CAWDWG010000003.1 coordinate 399,845, forward strand.
TCGGAGGTTCAAATCCTCTCGCCCCGACCAAACATTTCAAGCAGATGCGGCCGATTTCAAATCGGCTGAAAATCGCGCGTAGGCGTTTTTGCGGCGGTCATTTCCTCTTCGACGCTCCAACCGGCAATATGGGGCATGGATACTCCTGTTTCCCCCAATAGACAATCGTATAGGCCGCTCGGATCGCTTTCCGTCTTCCAATCACGAGAAATCCGAAACTGGCGCCAAGCGCACTCAATCGACTCCGGCGCAAACAACGTACGCTGTTTGAGGGACTGGCATCGCTGGCCCGCATCAAACGAAAGGAAACCCAGAAGAACCAGATTGTGACACGTTGCCGCAACTGGAGGTGAATCCTGAAACTGCATCGAGTGGTAGTGGCGGAACGACCGCCTACACCTACGACAGCGATTCCACTTGCGGCACCACAACTTACGATACCGGCTCGCTTGTGAAGCGCATTGACCCCGCCAGCAATGTAACGTGCTATTTGCACGACGGGATTCACCGCGTGACACAGATCAGCTACCCCAGCGGACCGAACTCGGCCAACACGCAAACGAAGTTCTATCGCTACGACGGGCCGGGACCATACTGGGGAATAACTCAAGATGAATCCCAAGGGCCGTCTCGCGGCGGCCGGAACCTACGTAGGCTCCCTCTCCAATACTTACACCGCAGATGTTTTCAATTACGACCTGCGGGGTCAAATCACCGACCTCTACCAGAGCACGCCAAACAGCGGGGGCCTGTATCACACATCGCAGTCCTATTGGCCGAATGGAGCTGCGCACATATCCAAGGCTTCTACAGTGCAGGATCGGCTTTTAGCGATCAGCTGATTTACGATGCCACCGAGGGAGAGGGGCGCCCAAAAGGCCTTAGCGACGCTCAGCTGGGAGGAGCCGTATGGACCGGCACGACTCCCCAATGCGATGGGAGAGCCGTCGCCAGTCAATGTGCTGGGCGGATCCGAGAGATTCCAATACGATCCCGATACCGGCAGAATGACACAATGGAGCGCGACTGCGACGAACGGAAAGTATCAGACGGGCGGTCTCGGCTGGAACCAAAACGGAACCTTGGGCAGCTTGACACTTACGGACACCGCCAACCCTCCGAACGCCCAAACCCCAACCTATACCTGCAACTACGTTTACGATGATCTGGGGCGGCTTGGGTCCACCCACACCCAACGTGGAGGGCGTCAACTGTACCGCCGGAAGTCAGGTGGTCTGGCAGCAGGCGTTCAGTTACGACCCTTACGGAAATATCTGGAAAAATGGAAGCCTCAACTTCAACGTTGGATATAACAACACCGGCAACAATAACCACGTAGTCGGGTTCCAGTATGATGGCGCCGGCAACATAACGAATGATGGCTCCTACACCTACAACTACGATTCGGAACGTAGGCCTATCAGCATAGGCGGAGGAGTGTCGTCAACATACGATGCGTTGGGCCGATTAGTGGAGTACAACAATGGCAGTTCATATACCCAGACCGTTTACACGCCCAGTGGCGACAAGTTCGCGTACATGAGCGGGCAGTCCGTGCAGCAGTATTTCGCCCCACTCGCCGGCGGCGCGCAGATCATCTATCAACTCGAGCGGCGTACAGTTCTCTCGGCTTCCCGACTGGGAGGGCACCAGCCGTTTTGCCGTCACCCCCTCAGGAAGCGTTTACTTCGACGAAGGAGGATATGCCCCGTATGGCGAGCAGTATGCGGGTTATGGAACCAGCGACCGGGTCTTC
>CAWDWG010000004.1:0-246711 GCA_963805985.1 uncultured Acidobacteriaceae bacterium
ACATTTACCTGGACGGGATTGCTGTGCGGGTGTTAGTAGATAACCCGGAATATTTTTTCTGTCAAACGGCCGCCTCAGGCCGCATTCCGGGCAGCACCACCGACTGCAAGCCCGTCCGCCAAAGCCCTGGCCGTTCAACGAGATCGAGGAAGTTACAGTCCTTCAGGAGCATTTCAAGCTGGCTTACGCTGTAGCCGCCGAATTGTTCGTCCTCGAAGTCACGGCGTACCAGGTTCCGTCCTTACGGTCGAGGACATAGACCGCCCCAAATCCGGATCTCCGGGCACGAGCAAGAACAGCAGAACCGACGTCGGACACTCGATCCAACGAACGATCTCGACGTTTTCGGCAACCTTAATTAGGACGGCTACTGCTGTTTGCAGATCGGCTCCAGGGTCAACCTGCACAAGGGGTTCAATCATCATTCGTCCGAACATCGCAGTTATCCTTTCCGGGCAGTCCGCCAATATGGTTGTGTTTGTGTTGAAAAGCGAGACGGGACTACTGGCTCACCCCGTCATCTGGCACAGGATCGCGATCCTCAGCGTGTCGGCTGTCCAGCAGAATCCGACCTCAGACGAATGGCAGAGCATGGAGTTGCTCGCCAAAATCAAGCACAAGAAGGATAAGGAACCCTTTTTCGCGGGCCCAAGTGAGCAGCAAATACAAACGTCATCCTGCCCCAGTGAAAGCGGCTGCCCTGGACACGCCCCCACGCCGGGAGTATGGTATATGTGCAAGCTTTTTTCCTTCCTTCCGCTCAGCACTGATAGTGAGTCAGCAAGACGCGGGACAATCCAAGTGGCCAAGATTGGTGTCGCCAAAGTCATTTTGTGTGTGGACGATGAAGCTGTCGGTCTGTCCATGCGAAAGATGACGCTGGAATCACAGGGCTATCGTGTCTTCACAGCGGAGAACGGCCCGGACGGCCTGGCGATATTCTCCACCGAGCCAATCGATCTGGTCGTTCTCGATTACAAGATGCCGGGAATGAACGGCGATGTGGTGGCGGAGAGAATGAAAAGGCTTAAGCCTCTCGTTCCCATCCTGCTGCTTTCCGCATACGTCGACCTGCCCCGCGAAACCCTTGCGCTTGTGGACAAGTACCTGACCAAGGGCGAGGGCCCGCTGGTGATGTTGCAAGCCATTGCGGAATTGTTGAGTCACTCGCATCGTCTATCCAAGGCGACATCAGTGAAGTGATCGCGAGTATGGATCAGAAGACATTTTCCATAGATGTTGCGCCAGGCGTTCTGGAATTCCATTCGGGCTAGCCGTCATCTTGGCTGCGGCCCTGATTCTTGACGTCCGCTTCCTCATGGAGCAGACCGCATGGGTCGAACCACACCGACCAGGTAATCAGTCTCGCGCAGCGTATCTACCGAATCAGAATCTGGGGCACAGTCCGCGAGGACTACAGCTCGGATGGCAACGCCTGGAACTACTTCTCGCATGACCAGTCGCGGTCGCGTGCTTACCGCTGGGGCGAAGACGGATTGGCAGGAATCTCCGACGACAAGCAACAGCTTTGCTTTGCGCTGGCGCTATGGAACGGCCGCGACCCAATCCTGAAGGAGCGTCTGTTCGGCCTGACCAACAGCGAGGGCAACCACGGCGAAGACGTCAAGGAATACTACTTCTATATCGACAGCACGCCGACACACTCGTACATGAAGTATCTGTACAAATATCCGCAGCGCGAGTTTCCCTACAGCGACCTGGTGGAGACCAACGGGCGGCGCTCGCGCGAAGAGATGGAGTACGAGCTTCTCGACACCGGCATCTTCGACGACGACCGCTACTTCGATGTCTTCGTCGAGTATGCCAAGGCCGACCCGGAAGACATGCTCGATCCGAATTTCCGTGCATAACCGCGGTCCGGAAGCGCGCACAGATTCACCTGCTGCCGACATTGTGGTTTCGCAACACGTGGTCATGGGCAGACGATGAACCTAAGCCTGCTCTGGGACAGGTCGGCGACGGAAGCATGCGGCCTCTCACCCGAAGCTCGGCGAACTACACGCTGCAATGTGAAGGCGCGACGGAACTGCTGTTCACGGAAAACGAAACCAATGCCAGCCGCCTATGGGGCAAGCCAAATCCTTCGCCTTACGTTAAGGACGCATTCCATCGAGTACTTGATCACAGGCGAAAAAGATGCGGTCAATCCTGCCAGACCGGAACCAAGGCCGCTGCACATTATGTTCTCGACGTCCCCGCGGGCGGATCGAAGGTCGTGCGTCTGCGCTTAAGCGCAAAGCCGACGGCCAACGCTTTCGCCGATTTCGACCAGGTCTTCGCCGCCCGGCTTGCCGATGCCGACGAGTTCTACGAGCGAATCACTCCGAAATCGCTGAGTGAAGACGAGCGTCGGGTGCACCGCCAGGCGCTCGCCGGAATGTTGTGGTCCAAGCAGTATTACTATTTCGACCTCGATCGCTGGCTGAACGAGCATGAGGCGCATCCGCTGCTGGGATCGGCAAGGGGACCGCCGCAATGCCGAGTGGTTCCACATGCTGAACAGCGACGTCATCTCCATGCCCGACAAATGGGAGTATCCCTGGTATGCGGCCTGGGACTTGGCGTTTCATACCATCTCGCTATCGCTGGTGGACTTCGACTTCGCCAAAGAGCAGCTCCTGCTGATGCTGCGAAACCTTTACGCCCATCCCAACGGGCAGATTCCGGCGTACGAGTGGAACTTCAGCGACGTGAATCCGCCCGTCCACGCCTGGGCGACATTGTTTCTTTACAACATAGAGAAGGAACTGGGCCGAGCCGATCTCCGCTTCCTGGAACGCTCGTTTCAGGGATTGATGCTGAATTTCAACTGGTGGGTCAATCGCAAGGATCCGCAGGGACGCAATGTATTTGCCGGAGGATTTCTCGGGCTCGACAACATCGGGGTCTTCGATCGCAGCGCGCCGCTGCCTACCGGCGGACATCTGGACCAGGCCGACGGCACGGCATGGATGGCGTTTTACTGCCAGTGCATGCTGGAGATTGCGCTGATCCTGACCGAGTACGACTCCGCCGTGTATGAGGAAATTGCCTTCCGCTTCCTTGAGCACTTCATCTGGATCACCTATGCCATGGATCGAATTGGTGTGCACCACGACGAGATGTGGGACACGGCGGAGGGCTTCTTCTACGATCTCCTGCACTTCCCGAATGGCGATGCCACGCGTTTGAAGGTTCGGTCGATGGTGGGACTGCTGCCATTATGCGCCTCCACGGTATTTGAGTCGGCACGCCGTCGAGAATCATCCCAGGCTGCGGGAATTGATTGAGTTGTTCCGCAAGCGCCACCCCGAGGTGATGAAAAAGATCGCCCCGCCGACGACAATTTCATCGGCTACGGAGGCCGTCGGCTGATGTCGACAGTTACCAAGGAAAAGCTGCAGCGCATCCTGGGCTACATGCTCGATGAGAACGAGTTCCTCAGCCCGTACGGCATACGTTCATTGTCTCGCTATCACCTTGACCACCCCTTCTTTCTTCAGGTCGGCGGACAGGAATACAAAGTCCAGTATCTGCCGGCCGAGTCAAATACCGGCATGTTCGGCGGCAACTCCAACTGGCGTGGACCAATCTGGATGCCGGTGAACGCGCTCATACTACGCGGGCTGCTAAACCTTTATCCGTTCTACGGCGACGACTTCAAGGTCGAATGTCCGACTGGTTCGGGGAAATACATGACGTTGTTCGAAGTCGCGAAAGAGATTGCTCGGCGGCTGTCGAGCATATTCCTCCGCGATGCGACTGGTAAGCGTCCGGTGTACGGCGGCACGAAGAAATTTCAGGAGGATCCGTACTGGCGGGACTACATCCTGTTCTACGAATACTTCCATGGTGATAACGGCGCCGGGCTCGGCGCTAGCCATCAGACCGGGTGGACGGGGGTCATAGCTCGAACGCTGGACTCGTTCGCACGCATGAACCAGGAGGACGCACTCAAGACTGCTAAAGGAGCGCTTACCGCGAAAATGACGCGACATCAGGTGGCCGGAGAGTAAGGGAAGGTTTTCAAGTGAAGTGCTAACCACTGCGAGCACTCCGAGTTGTTACATGGGTTCGGAAACACAATCCTGAACGTTGTCGTGGCTCATCCGCCGAGCGCAATGGCAACACCGACAAGCGCCAAACCAAACAGCATCGCGCAGCATCCCGCCAGATAGCGGTGGGAGCAGGTGTACTTTCCCCACATGAATCCGGCGGCGAATAGCGACGCGATCAGCAGAGCATTCGAAACTCGAAGAGCGAAGCGCGGCTCGGAACGAAAGATCAGGAACGGGATCACGGCCGGAAACACCGACGCGAAATCGATCCAGAAGATTGCAGCCATCCCGTAGACATCGTCCTTGACGAGGCCGGCCTCGGGCAATCGGATTCGTAACATTGTGGGCAGAACGGTCCGACAAATGAGAGTGCGGTCTTCCGCGCTCGTCGTGGGCTCCAGCAGAGGGTCGAGGTGGACACTAATTGCCGAGAATGCCGCGCTCTCATTTGGAGCGTTCCTGATTTCGCTAAGCAAATGCCGGCGCTGACGGCGAGCCGTTATGTTGCCCACCACGTACAGCGCACCATCGATGACGCCCCAGGCGACGTTACAGCCGAGAGCGGCAATCAACAGGTGCCATACTCCTTGTTTTCCGGCTCCCGCCGTCAGCCCCGCGATGAGGGTGAAGTCGAGCACCATGATCAGGCCACACAGGACTTCTTCCAGTCGGTCTGCCGGATCCAGGTACTTTCTGACAAAGCGCGTGCTTGAATTAGAAAAAGCCAACTCGATCCTCCCGAGGCATTTCCCCCAACCCCTCCGATACTGTCGTCACACGCCCCGATCGACTCACCCTGGAGTTGGGGCTGAATGCTTTAGCGGAGCATCAATGTTGAACGTCTGCCGGTACTGCTTGATGACGTCCTCCAGCCTGTCGAAGTGGGCATCGTCGCCGATCAACTCCCAGAACCGGTAGCGTGCCCTGCTATTGAGCTCATCCATGATTTCCGTAACGACTAGCCGTATTCCTCTCGCCTTCAACTTCGCGTACACGGACCGGAGCGTCTCCGCTGCGGAATAGTCGACATCGTCTACTGCGGACGCATCGATGCAGAGCCAACGCAAGGGCGGCTGCGATGTGTTCGCGAGAAATGAGATCTCATCCGCGAGCTGCTGGCAATTCGCGTAGTACAAACTGTGGGTGAAGCGGTAGATGATCAGTCCGGGCAAGGCTTGGGCGGCCGTAGCTACTGGCTCCGGCTGTCGGCCACCAGATGCGGCCTCCACCGAGCACCGCGTTCTTCGGTCGATATCCGTATCGGGTGTGATCGATGAGCGACAACACAATGGCGAGCAGGATTCCCTGTTCCACGCCAACCACCACCACCGTCAACGTGGTAACCAGTGCCAACCAGAACTCCTCTCGCCGTTGCTGGAAGATTTTGCGCATCCCAGCGAGATCGATCAGGCCAACTCCGATCAGAAACACGATGGCCGACAAGGCCGCTTCTGGCAGGTAGGCCAGAGCTCCGGTCAGGAAGAGGAGGATCAGCGCTACCATCGCCACCATCACCAGAAGCGACAGTTGGCTGCGGCCGCCGGCCTCGTCGACGATTTGCGTCTTGGTTGGGCTGCCGTTCACGACGAAGGTCCCGGATAGGCCAGCACCAATATTGGCCAGGGCCAGACCGACCAGATCGGTGTTCTCGTTGAAAGTCTCGTCGTAGCGCGTGGCAAAGGCGCGGGAGGTCGCGGCGCTCTGTGCCAGGATAACCACGAACATCGCAAAGGCCGTTGGAATCAATGTGGCCACGACTGGCCAGCTCCAACCCACCTTGGGCAGACCCAGATGTGGCAGACCACTCGGAACGGCTCCGACTACATGCACTACCTTGGTCAGGCCGAACATCCAACTTGCGATTAGAGCGCCGATCGCCGCAATCAGGGCTCCCGGAATTTTCTTCGAAATCATCTTGAAGCCGACGATGACCACCAGCACCGGGAGCGCGATCGTCAGTTCGTAGCGGTTGACGTGTCCGAGTTGTTGCAGGTTGTTCCAGAACTGGCCCAGGGTGCCGTGACCGCCGCCTTTCAGGCCGAGCATGCCGCCGATCTGCCCTAGCGCGACCTGAATGCCGACCCCGGTCAGAAACCCGATCAACACGGTGCGCGAGAGGAAGTCGGCCAGAAATCCCAAGCGCATCAGGCGCGCCAGAATCAAGAAAACTGCGGCCAGTAATGCAAGCACGCCCGCCAACGCCAGGTATTGCTCCGAGCCTGTGGCTGCCATCCCTACCAGTCCCCCGGCGAGGATGGCTGCCGTTGCCGAATCGGCACCCACCACCAAGTGCCGTGAGGAGCCGAACAAGGCGAACAGCGCCGTGGGGATGAGCATGGTGTAGAGACCGGTGATGACCGGCGTGCCGGCGATCTTGGTGTAACCCATCACCTCAGGGACAGCAATTGCGGCAAGCGTAATACCGGCAAGGAGTTCAGCCGGAATCTGAGCCGTCGTGATCGGGAGCACACCTTGAAGGATCGGGAAGCGGTGGCGAGCGGATTGATCCGGTGTTGACGTCATTGCAGTCCCCTTATTGAAGCGATCCATTCCGCACGGAGAGGCGCCAAGGACTGCCGATCCCGCGGGGGCTGACCTTATTCAGTGGAGGGTCGTCGGGGGCTGGCCTTTGATAATCGGCGATCCGTCCGCATCGTCTACGAGCTTCGGAAAGAGGCCTTCTGAGGTGCTGCTCTCACGCGCCTTGGTAACTGCCTTTATGTCCGGTTCACGCGTTTGCGATTCACTTCTTCTTGCTCTTCTTTGTCGCGCCCTTGTCGTGATGCTTCTTCTCGTCGGTGCCAGCATCGCGAGCGCTGGACTTGCTCCCGTTCTTGGTGCCGCTTTTCTGTTTGGCGGCCTGATGGTACTCCTGGCGGATGACCTCCAGGTCAACTGTCGGCTTCGGCAGTTGCATTCCCAAGTCCTCCAGGGTCGCAGCGACGATTTGCGACACGGCAAGGTTGCGGAACCACTTTTGGTTCGACGGGATGATGTACCAGGGCGCGTGTTTGGTGCTGGTCTTCTCGAAGACATCCTCGAAAGCCGTGGTGTACGCGTCCCAGTATTCGCGCTCCTTATAGTCGCCGTCGCTGATCTTCCAGTTGCGGGCGGGATCGTCCAGCCGCTGTTTGAAACGCTCCAGTTGCTCTTCCGGGGTGATATGCAGAAAGAACTTAATGACGTGGGTGTTGTTCTGCCGATATAGCAGTTTCTCGAAGTCGTTGATCAGCTCATAACGTTCCGACCAAACTTCTTTCGGCGCGAGGTTGTGTACGCGCACCACCAGAACATCTTCATAGTGGGAGCGGTTAAAGATCGCAACCGTTCCCTTGGCCGGAGCATGAGGATGAATTCGCCACAAAAAATCATGTTCCAGATCTTCGGCGGTTGGTCCCTTGAACCCGGTTACGACCGTTCCCTGGGGATTCATGGCCGCCATCACGTGGTTAACGGTCCCGTCCTTGCCGGCGGCGTCGAGGGCCTGCAGCACGATCAGCAGAGAATGCTTCTTCTCGGAGTACAAGAAATACTGCTGCTTGCTAATGCGGTGGCAGTCCTTTTGAGTCGTCGCCAGCGCCTGCTCCTCGGTAAGGTCCTTGTCTTTGTAGACAGCGTCAATCTTGCTCAGCCTGACCTTGGTTCCCGGCTTGACTACAAACTCCTTGCGAAAGTCCACGATTCCTCCTGGCTTTTCTGTTGCAAGCCTCTAGACCGATCTTCGGCATCACTGTGCCCGTAACGGCCTCAGCCACCTCTGCCAGAGCGCCCTGCCTGCTCTACGCCGATCGATCGACCGATGAACACCCAACTTCACCAGGTCCACGACGAACAGCCACACCAGGTTGTAGACCCAGATGAAGCCGATCAGACTCCAGGGAATCGACGGAATCAGCCATCCGTTCGCGGCCATCAAAGCGGCGAACAGTTGCGTCCCCATGATCGCCCAGAACAGCTTGGCTTCGGGGAGCGGCGGCTTCCAGAACGGTCCTTTCGCTCGCGTTGAGAACAACAACAGATGCCCGGCGATTACTAATTGCATGAACATCCCGGACTGAATCTGGCCTAACGGCAGATGCAAAACCTGATGCAGGTGGTGAAGCAGCCAGATGCTTTGCATAATTCCTACCGTCGCCAGGATCGAGCTTGTTAACAGCACTCGATACATGTCCCACTTCACCGGCTTCGGGTCAACGGTTGCGTTATCGAACGCGATCAGCATCACCGGTACGTCGTCCAGCAGTGCCAGCACGATGATCATGATCGGAGTCAGCGCCTGAAAGTTAGCCAGCGATACGCCCAGCACGATGAACACCATGATGTTGACGGTCATCGCAACCCGGTAGTAGGCATATCCCATCATGCGCGCGAAGGTGCGCCGCGCCTCCTCGATGCCGCGAATGATGGTCGACAGCCCGGGCGCGGTCAGAATCAAACTCGCCGCCGCTCTCGCCGCCGCCGTCGCACCCGAGACCGCAATCCCGACATTCGCCTGCTTCAGTGCCGGAGCATCGTTCACGCCATCGCCCGTCATGCCGACGATGTGCCCCAACTCCTGCGCCGACTTTACAATCGCCCACTTGTGCTCCGGAAAAACCCGCCCGTAGCCCTGCGCTATATCAACCCGTCGCGCCAGATCCAGCGGGATATCTCCGCTTCCTACCTCGGTCGTAAAAATGTCGGTCGCCGCCACAATATTGCAGCCCAGCCCCAGTTCCTCAGCAATCGTCTTCCCGATCGCCACGTCGTCCCCGGTTACCATCTTCACCGTCACGCCGTAGCCTTCGGCTCGCGCAATCGTTTCTTTCGAATCCACGCGTGGCGGATCGGACATCGGGAGGATACCCAGCAGCACCCACTTGCCGGTGTCATCCGTGCGTGCCGCAGCCAGCGTGCGATCACCTTTCGCAGCAAACCCGCTCACGATACCCAGCGCCTTCGTCAGGTCATCACCAGTTAGCTTTGCCAGGTTGAAAATTACCGGCGGCATGCCCTTCGTCACCTTAAACGTGCGCCCTGACTGTTCCTTAATTGTTGCCTCTGTCCGCTTCGCCACGGGATCGAACGGTATATACGCGACCTGCTGGTAGCGCTTCAGCTCATCCGGGTTCTTCAGCGCCTGGATCACCGCCAGATCGATCGGATCTTTGTCTTCCGCCTTCGAAGCCAATGAACCCGCCAGAATCAGGTCCTCCGCCGTGGCGTTGCCCCAGACCACCGGATCGCCCAGCGTCAGGATGTTCTGGGTCAGCGTGCCTGTCTTGTCTGAAAACAGAGTTTCAATGCCCGCAAGCTCTTCGATCGCCTCCAGCCGCGACACGATCGCCTTCTCCGACGCCAGCGCCTTCGCGCCCATGGCCATCGTCATCGACAGCACCGCCGGCATCGCCACCGGGATTGAGGCCACCAGTAGCAGAAGCGAGAACTCCGCCAGCTTCAGGATGTCCGCCCCTCGCGAAAGCTGCACGGCAACCATCACGACCGCCAGCGCCAACGCAAGCACGATCAGCAAATCGCCGATTACCTCGTTCGCCCTCGCAAAATTCGACTTCGCGCCTGCACTCTGCACCAGGTTGGCCGTGCGTCCAAAGAACGTGTTCGAGCCAGTCCCGATCACCACTCCGCTCATCTCGCCCTTCTTGATGATCGATCCGGAATAGACTTCGTCCCCAACCTTCTTCGCCACTGGCAGCGATTCGCCTGTCAGTGCCGACTGGTCGGCATCCACGTAATCGCCCTCGAACAGCCGCAGGTCCGCTGGAACCACGTCGCCCAGCCGGATGCGCACGACATCGCCCGGCACCAGTGTCTTAGCCGCGATCGCTTGCCACTTGCCATCGCGCAACGCCTGTGCCTGCTCTGCCAGAGCGCTCTTCAGAGCATCCAGCGCGCTTGCCGCCTGGTGCTCCTGCCCAAAACCGAGCACGCCGTTGAACAACAGCAGCAACAGGATGATGAAGAAATCAACATAGTCCTTCACCATCAGCGACATGATTGCCGCAGCCTCAATCATCCATGGCATTGGCCCCCAGAAATAAGCCAGGAACATCTTCCAAGGACTCGTTTTCTTCTCTTCGATCGCATTCGGGCCGTATTTCGCGATGAGCGACTGCGCCTCGGCGGATGTCAACCCTGCCTTCGGATCGACATTGAGGCTCTTGATGACGTCTGCGAGAGGCTGTTTGTCGAGACTTACCGGTGCACAAACAGGAGTAGCTGCCATGACACTCTCCTTTCGAGGAGGCGAGGGTGAATCGCAATTAGCAAACTGAAACGTATCACTGAGGCTCACGGCCTTCGGTGATCTCAGTCACATTGTGTTAATTTGCTTTGTTCCAGCTCCGCGGCAAACACAGCGCGGTTCTCATCGATCAGTACGCTTCCTTCACGAACTTCCGGCTCTCGATCGACTTCCGGTCGTCGTACGCGTGTTTCATCGAGCGCTCCGGCATCTTTACCTTCTCGCGCTTCACTTTCCCGTACGGAATCAGGCGAAGGATGTGGGCGAGACCGTTCAGCCGGGCGCGTTTCTTGTCGTCGGAACGCAGGATGTACCACGGCGCTTCCTCGGTATCCGAGGCCTTGAGCATCAAGTCGCGGGCGCGCGAGTAATCGAACCAACGCGTCCGCGAAAACAGGTCCACCGGGCTGAGCTTCCACTGGCGGAGCGGATCGTCGATGCGCGCTTCGAAGCGGCGCTTCTGCTCCTTGTCACTAGACTCAAGCCAGATTTTGATGAGCTGGACGCCGCCTGCCACGACGAACTTCTCAAATACCGAAATGTTATTAAGGAAAGCGTCGTGTTGTTCAGGGGTACAGAAGCCCAGCACATACTCAACGCCGGAGCGGTTGTACCAACTGCGGTCGAAAATTACGATCTCGCCTTTCGTCGGAAAATGCTCGATGTATCGTTGCAGGTACAACTGCCCCTTCTCGCGGTCGGACGGCGCCGGCAATGCCGCCACCCGGAACACGCGCGGACTGACCCGTTCGGTAAGCGCTTTGATCGTCCCGCCCTTGCCGGCAGCGTCTCGCCCTTCAAAGATGATGATGACGCGCAATCCCTTGGCCTTCACCCACTCCTGAAGGTGGCAAAGCTCCACTTGAAGCTTGCGCAGCTCCTTCATGTAATCTTTGTTCTTCAGCTTCTGATCACCGTCGGCCTTCGGCTTCTGCTCGGAATCAGCCGTCGATTTTGGCTTAGCGTCAGCTTTCACTTGCTTCTTCTTGCTCATAAATCGCCCTCATGAATGCGTTTGTGTTGAATCCAACCAGGCGCGAGCCAGTGTTCGAAGTGATTTCTGCTTCGATGTGGCCACACGATTTCCCACGGAAGAATCATTTCCCAGAGCAGTCTCAGAATCTTCATGCTGCTAGCTCCACCGAACCTGTTCTAGTTATGAACCTTGCAAACTGATCACTTCTTCTAATCACCGGTGGTACAGCGTTCCCGCTCTGGAGTTAGGGTTCTGATCGCACGGCAGAACGCAGTGGCTTTCCCGCATCGCGACGGAGTGTCTCACATGCTGGGGCTATTCAGGCGAGCAGCACGATCGCTCATCACCGGAATTCCGCTGATCGGTGATGTAGGGCGATCGGCCACAGTCAGGGTTTCACATTAGTGAACGACCATTAAGTGACGAAAGTCACTATCTTGTGTGATCTCAACGGCGGAGCAGCACGTTAAGAATGATCGGCAGTACTTTGAAGCTCTTCCCTGTCCGCGGAACTCGTTAAAACTACGTTGTTCGCTTCGCTCATAACCCAAAGGTCGAAGGTTCAAATCCTTCCCCCGCAACCAAAAAGCTCTACATAATCGGACACTTACGGCGGGGCTGAAATCTCAGCCCCGTTTTTCTGTGCGGGTAACTGGCGGGTAATGGGCGCAAGAGGGCAGAAGGTGCCGCGCATTGAGTCCCACATTGCGTCACTTTTGCATCGCCGCAACCGAATATCTAACGCCGGGCCACCTGACATTGCCAAAATTCCAGGTCCCCTATTGGGCAGTGTGTGGCGGCATTTGCGAGCGGGCGACCAGGAACTTCTGCCGGCAGGCTATGCCCGCCGCGCGAAGGTTGGCGAATTCGGGAGTGCCGCGCAGTCCGTTGAAGAACGGGTCCGAGTCCATCACGGGATACGAGCAGTAGTGCCCTTCAATCGCTTTGGAAAGCAGTGCGAGCGCCTTGGCGTTCTGGCCGCAATAGGCGAGATTCGCGGCAGCCAGGTAGTTCGCTTCGGGATCCGCCGAGACCGGTGTCTTCGCCGCCATGGCCGCGATGTCGCCCGCCGGCTTGTGCTCGGCGCAAGCGATCAGCATGTCGTAGCTGGGCCACTGAAGAATATGCGGCGCACCGAGTTGTATGGCTCCTTCTGTCTTACCGTCGCGCAGCAGTGCCATTAGCATGATGGCCTTCGAGAAGTCGGAGTCCGGATCGATACTCAAGTACTTTGCAGCCCCGGCGTAATCCCCGCGAAGCGCGGGCAGGATAGCGCAGGAACGCAGCCCCGACATCCGGTTGTGCGGATCGAGCTGGAAAGCCAGGTCGCACTCGCGGCTGGCCTCGTCGGTAATCCCGGCGTAGCGCAAGGCATAGCCCAGAACGTAATGGGCGTCAGCGCTTTCCGGATGGCGGCGAACCAGATCCTGAGCCTGCTGCATCGCTTTTGCCTCGTCGCCGTCCTCGACGTACACACCAATCCAACTGGAGACGGCGGGCATGAAATCAGGATCCAGGGCAACCGCGCGTGCTACGGCCAAGGTGTAGCGTTCGTTGCCGCCACCCTTGCCATAGCGCGCTTCGACGTAATATCTGCGGCCGAGCGCAAGCCAGGCGGGAGCGAAATTAGGATCGAGCGCGACCGATCGTTCCAGCATCGCGAGCGTCTGCGGGTTTGTGCCGGAGTCCTGCGGCATGGACAGCGCGCGCAGGTAGAGTTCATAGGCCTCGTTGTTCGTCGGTCGTGTTCCCTTCACCGTGTAGGCCGAGCCGCCGAGCGCGGCTGCGAGAACTCCCTGGGTACGGGAGACGATCTTCTGGCGCAGCTCGATCATGTTGTGGGCGGGAGCGTCGAGCGTATCGGCCCATAGGACGCGCCCGGTCTTGACGTCGATGGCTTCCAACGTCAGGTGCAACTGGTCGCCCTCGGGAAGGAATCGTCCCGTGACGATGCTGGCCGCGTGCATCTCGGCGCCCAGCTTGCGTGGGTCAAGTCCGGCCCGAGCGTGTTGGGAGGTTTCGAAGAACGGTTCTACGGAAAGCCCGGGCGCATAGCTGAGCGTGGTGGCCACTTCATCGGCAAGCGGCAGGCTCAAGTAGTCGAGCTGCTTGTCGTTTCCGGCATTCTGAAACGGAAGCACGGCGACCACCTTCAACGACGGCACCGGTGGCATGGCCGGTTTTCGACGCAGGAGGTACAAGCTGGCGGCGAAAGCCAGGAGCATGACGCATGCCAGTGCGATCCAGGGACGTCGGGTCCGGGCCTCGGCCCGCTTGCGTTCGGCAAACTCCTGCCTCTGCCGCTCGCTTTCCAGGTGATCGCGTTCCGCGTGGCGTGCCGCGAGGTTCTCCAGGCGCTCGGCCAGCTCCGCCGGGCTACGAAGGCGGCGCGCGGGATCGCCACACACGGCCGCGGCAATGTCCTCGCGCAACAACGGATCGGCAACTTCTTCTTCCCAGCCGGGCGAGAGCGGCTTGCGAAAGTCGCCCACCACGATCTGGTACAGCATGACGCCCAAAGCGTACACATCGGACTGCGCGGTCGCAGGCTTCCCGGAAAAGATTTCGGGTGCCAGATACAGCAGCGTTCCACTGAACGAGCTCGACTCTAGGGCTGCGGTTTGCGTCAGGCCCATGCGCGTGATGCCGAGCGCCTCCAACTGTGACGGTTCCAGCAACAAAGCGCTACCGAAGTCGGCGATCTTGATCTGCTCTTCGCCATCTGCCAGCCGGCTGACGAGGACGTTAGCGGGCTTCAAATCTTTGTGCAGGACGCCGACTGCGTGTACCTCGGAGACCGCCCGCGATATTTCCGCGAGCACGTGCAGCCGGCGCTGCAAGGGTATGCTCGGCAGCCCTCCGTGGTCTTCCGCCCACTCTGCCAGGTTCAGCCCGCCGTACTCGCTCTCCAGGAAGTAAGGCTCGGTCTCGAAATTCCACTCGAGAATCTGGACAAGATACGGGCGATCTTCTAATGACTCGCGCAGGAAGCGGAAGACCGTGACTTCGCGCTTCAGGGTCCTGAGGCGGGTGGGCTTGGAGACAAACTTAAAGACGCGAAGCTCGTGGGTCTTGGGGTGCTCGGCAAGCCACACCTCGCTGCCGGATGAGGTGTCGAGCGAGCGCAGCAGCAACCACTGTTCGCGACCAGGGACAGGACTCCCCGCCGCCAGCTTTGCTTTCAGCGGCGAGGGTGACGGACGGCTCGCCTCAGCATGCGCGACCGCCGCCAGGCGATAGCCCACCCGCGGCACCGTGACGACGATACTGGAATCGTGATCGCCCAGCGCCTTGCGCAATTTGTAGACCGCAGTGGAAAGGGAGCCTTCGACGACATTGAGGCCCGGCCACACGGCGTCGAGGAGCTCGCTCTTGCTGACCACCTCGCCCGCGTGCCGGAGCAGGTAAAGCAGCACCTCCAGTGGCTTGAGTTCGAGGTCAACTACCTCGCCGCCGACGCGCAGCTCGAGGCGCGACTCGTCGAAGGTCCGCCCGGCAAAGCTCCACCTACATCCCGAGAGCTGTGGCAATTCCTGGGCTAAGCGGTTGGTGGCCATGAACTTCCGATCCTTGAGAGTCTCTTGAGAATTTCGTCAGGACAGGCGGCAGCGGACCGCTGCACATTATGACCCACAGCCAGCGGGGTGACCAGCACATTTTGGCAATGCCGACGCACGGAGGAAGCCGCACCCAGCCCTGTCCTCGCGAACGCCGTTTGCGGAGTCTTCCGAGGTGAATCTCGCAGCTAACGGGGAGGAGCCATGCCCACCTACGCAGGGCCGAACCCAGGGAATATTCATTGGAGGGAAGTCATGCGCACCGTCCTCTGTTCGCCGTCACTGCTTTTGTTTGGAACTTCGCGCTTAGACCCTGTCGCCGATATTCACCCGGAGTCAATAGGAGCAGAAAAGTGGGCATTCTCTAAACTTGGATCGTTGAAGTTGCTCTGGGTGGTCCTCGTATTCTGTGCCGCGACAGCGGTTGACTCGCCCGCGCAAACTCTTACCACGCTGCACGCCTTCGCGGGATATCCGAATGACGGGAGCGCCCCTAACGCCGGGCTGGTGCAAGCCACCGACGGGAACTTCTACGGCACGACCTATGCCGGCGGGACCAGCAGCAACTGTCAGGGTGGCTGTGGCACGGTCTTCAGAATCACGCCAGGCGGCACGCTGACCACGCTGCACAGCTTCGACTGGTATGACGGCGCCAGCCCTTCCTCCGCGCTGATGCAAGGCACTGACGGGAACTTCTACGGGACAACCTACGGAGGAGGCGCCAACCAGTACTATGGCACGGTATTCAAAATCACCCCCGGCGGCACGTTCACCTCGCTCTACAGCTTTTGCGCTCAAGCGAACTGCACTGACGGCTCTATGCCCTTCGCCGGACTGGTGCAAGCCAGCGACGGAAACTTCTACGGGACAACCTTGGAGGGTGGGTCCAACACCGGTTGTTCCCTCGGCAGCGGCAGCTGCGGCACGGTCTTCAAAATCACCCCAGCGGGCACGCTGACCACGCTGCACAACTTTTGCTCTCAATCTGGCTGCGCTGACGGCGGCAACCCTTACGCTGGACTGGTGCGAGCCAGCGACGGGAACTTCTACGGCACAACCTTCGAGCGCGGAGCCAACGGTTATGGCACGGTCTTCAAAATCACCCCAGCGGGCGCGCTGACCGCGCTTTACAGCTTTTGCGCTCAAACAAACTGCGCTGATGGCCAATATCCTTACGCCGGGCTGGTGCAAGCCACCGATGGGAACTTCTATGGGTCGACCTCCGCTGGCGGCGGGGGGGCCTACCACCAGGGCGGCACCGTCTTCAAAATCACCCCCAGCGGCACCTTGACCACGATCTACAACTTTTGCTCCCAACCGAACTGCACTGATGGCGACAGTTCTGTTGCCCGTCTGCTGCAAGCCAGCGACGGGAACCTTTACGGGACGACGCTACATGGCGGGGCCTACTGCACATCCAACAGCGGCTGCGGCACGGTCTTCCAAATCACACCAAGCGGCACGCTGGTCACGCTGCTCAGCTTCGACGACAACAGTGACGGCAAAGCGCCCTTCGGCGGGCTGGTGCAAGCCACCGATGGGAACTTCTATGGGGCAGCCACGTATGGCGCAAACCCTGCATGCACTGCCGGCCTCGGCGGCTGCGGCACAATCTTCCGTTTGTCGATAGACCACCCGGTGCAATTTATTGCTGCCACGCCGTGCCGCGTAGTGGACACGCGCAACCCGAATGGGCCGTTCGGCGGCCCGGTGATGCAGGGGAACAGTTCGCGCAGTTTCCCGCTTCCGCAAAGCACGCACTGCAATATTCCCGCGAGCGCGGCGTATTCGTTGAACGTGACGGCGGTTCCGCGCCGAACCTTGGGATATCTGACCATCTGGCCGACCGGACAGGACCAGCCGCTGGTCTCCACACTGAATTCGCCTGATGGCCGAGCGAAGGCCAATGCGGCCATTGTGCCCGGAGGTACACAGGGCGCGGTGAGCGTCTACGTTACCGATACCACCGACGTCATCATCGACATCGACGGCTACTTCGCCACGCCGGGACAGAACACCTATGCGTTCTATCCTCTGACGCCGTGCCGTGTGATCGACACCCGAGGCCCCAGCGGTGACCTGGGCGGACCATACCTCCACGGGAAAGCGCAGCGGGATTTCCCGGTGTTGGAGAGCCCTTGTCTGAGTGGGCTCAACCAGCCGCAAGCGTATTCCTTTAACTTCACCGTGGCGCCGCACACTCAGGGACAGCGGTTGGACTATCTGACGGTATGGCCAGAAGGCCAGAACCAGCCGGTGGTTTCCACTTTGAACAATCCGACCGGAACCGTGGTGGCCAACGCCGCCATCGTACCTGCAGGAACGGGCGGTGGCATCTCGACGTACGCTTACGACGACACCGACCTGATCGTCGATGTCAACGGGTATTTCGCGGCTGCAGCCCAGGGTGGATTGTCGCTCTATCCGATCATCCCATGCCGCGCCTACGACAGCCGTAACAACAACGGGAAGCCATTTCAGGGCACGCGCGCAGTCGATGTTGTCGACAGCCCATGCGGCCCGTCCGTCAGTGCGCTGGCGTATGTATTCAACGCGACCGTGGTTCCGGACAACGGCCCCATGGGATACCTGACGCTTTGGGCCCACGGTCAGGACATGCCGGTTGTATCGACGTTGAATGCCTATGACGGATTTGTCACTTCGAACTTGGCCATCGTGCCCACCACAGACGGCTCCATTAACGCCTACGCCGCCGGGCTGACGCAGCTGATTCTGGACATCTCTGGCTACTTCGCCCCATGACCCTTGGACGAGAAGTCAGCTACGCTCCCTGTGTCCAGCCCCTCGGGACGCGTTTAGGAGAGAGAGCGGAACGGGCGTTATACGTCAAAGTGGAATCACTTCCGATTTCGCCTGTGATCTGAGAGCCAACGCGGCGCTGTCCCGACCAATCGGGAATCGCGTCCGCCGATTAGATTGCAAACGGGCGTGACTTCGAGTAGGCGGCGACGACCACAGCAGACGAAAGCGACGCATATTGTTCTCCATTACAGCCTGTAATTACTACCTAGGTGTACCGGTCACTACTTCTGTCCTGGGATCCCCAAGTTTCTTACGTGTCCACAGCTTTCTTTAGACTCAGAATCTCGTTGATTACGTTCTCGACCCCAATCGCGGTATTGAGCATGGCGTGATAGAGGGATCGATTGGGCCATTCCATGTGGAAATACTTCTCGACGAAGGCCGCGCGCTCGTTATCGACGACGTCCACCGCCTCCTCAGCCTCGGCTTCGCCTACTCCCTCTGCGATCAGGCGGCGAACCTTCGCTTCTCTCGGGGCATAGAGAAAAATCCGGAGGGTGTCATCCCGCTGCCGAAGAAAATGCTGTGATCCTCGACCGACGATGACACAGTTTCCTTCGGTGGCGGCATTCTGAACCACTTTCTCGGTGATGCGTTGGATGCTGTCGGCGTCGAGCAATTGCAGGCGGTGGGCATTCAGGCTACCCTCGAAGCTGCCGCGCAGGATGGATTTGAAGAGGCGATAGTAAAGCGGATCGACCCGCTCCTCGCGAGCTTTGACCTCCGATTGCTTGCAGTTGCTAAGCCGGGCAATCTCGCTGGTCAGCAGCTCGTCCCATAGCTTCCATGCCAGGCGCTCGGCTGTCTTGCGCGCGATCTCGGCGCCCCCACAGCCATATTCCCGCTCGATGGCGATGATCTTGATCACGATGTTCCTTTTGATGCTGCTGGAGAATCCACCTCATAAATCGGCTCGATTCGTATCAGGCACGTCTGAAGACGTGCCCTGATACGGACCATTTAACAGATGTCTTCGTTTAAACTCTCGGCATCTTCGCCCCGCGTGAAACTACAATCTGCCTTAACCTACTGCCGCTGCGCCGCCCGCTCCCGGCTCATTCTTTTTCAGGACGAATGACAGCACAAACATGATCGCCGAGATTACGGCCAGCACCATGAACGTATCGATATATGCCAGAGTCGCAGCCTGTGACTGAACCATACGATAGATGCTGGCATAGGCTTTATGCAGCGCGTCCGGCGGACTCATTCCCGAGTGAATGTAGAGCTGCTTCGCACCGTCAACCAAATTCTGAAAGCTTTGACTGCCTGGCGTTGTGTGGCTGACCAAAACCGACTGATGATATTCGGAGCGACGGTCGATCAGCGTGGTGACTATGGAAGTCCCCACGCTGCTCCCCATATTGCGCATGAAGTTGACCATACCGGCAACGGCATTGCTCTTCTCCGCCGGCATGCCGATGTAGGCGGCCATCGTGACCGGCACGAAAAGGAAGCCGATGCCGATCACCTGCGCGACGCGCAACCACGCAGCCGAAACGAAGCTGATCGTGAGGTCAATGCGCTGGGTGGAGTAGTACATCGCGATTGCCAGGCTGAGCCAGCCAAAAGCGATGATGTAGCGGACCTGGAACTTGGTTGTGAGTTGCCCGACGATAGGCATGGCCAACACCACGACGAAACCACCGCCAGAGAGGACGAAGCCCGCCAGTTCGGCCGTATATCCCAACAGCGTCTGGAGGTACAGAGGCATCATGACCAGACTGCTGAACAGCAGGACACCGAAGCTGAACATCATCACATTCGCACTCAGGTAATTGAAATTCTTGAAAAGCCGGACCTCGATGATTGGATGTTCGTTGAACCACTCCCAGATCACCAGCGAGACCAGGCATACCGCCGACACAATCGCCAGAGTCAGGATGATGTGTGAACCGAACCAGTCATCCTCCTCGCCCCTGTCCAAAATGACCTGCAAGGCGCCGATGCCCAGCGCCAGCAATGCGATTCCGATGTAGTCGAGTTTTACCCCGGCGGCTTTCAGCCGGCCCAGGTAGGGTGGGTCTTCAATCAAGCGGAATACCAGCAGGAGCGTGAGCAGGCCGACTGGCAAGTTGATAAGGAAAATCCAGCGCCAGGAATAATTGAAGGTGATCCACCCGCCCAGAGTGGGACCGACGGTCGGGGCAAAGACCGCCGTCACGCCGTACAGGGCGAAGGCCATGCCGCGTTTTTCCGGTGGGAAGGTGTCGGCCAGAATCGCTTGCGCCATCGGCTGCAGTCCTCCACCGCCGGCGCCTTGCAACCCACGGAATAGCAGCAGGAGGGGAAAGGTTGTGGCCATCCCGCAAAGCAGGGAACTCACGGTGAAAATTGCCAGGCATGTCATGAAAAATCGCTTGCGGCCAAAACGGACGGCAAGCCAGCCACTGATGGGAAGGATGATGGCGTTGGAAACCAGATAGGACGTGAGCACCCAGGTGCTGTCGTCATTGCTGACGCCGAGACCACCACCGATGTAGGGCAGAGCAACGTTGGCGATGCTGGTGTCGAGGACTTCCATGAAGGCGGCCAAGGCCACCACCACGCCGATCAGCCAGATGTTGTGCTTCGGCGCCCATGGCGCCGGTTCGACTGGCAGTGCCGCGGCATCGCTCATCGGAAATGCACCGTGGCTTCGACGCTCATGCCCGGCCGGAGTTGCAGGTCGCGGTTTTCGCCGGGATCAAGCACGATCTTCACCGGAATCCGCTGCACGATTTTCACGTAGTTGCCGGTGGCATTTTCCGGAGGCAGCACGCTGAACTCCGGACCCGTGGCCCCGGCGACGCTGTCCACGTGCCCCTTATAGTCGCGGCCGCTCAAATCCACATGAACCGTCACCGGCTGACCCGGCCGCATGTGCTGCATCTGGGTTTCTTTGAAGTTGGCTGTGATCCAGACATCCTGCAGCGGCACAACCGTCAACATCTGTTGGCCGGGTTGCACGTTCAGGCCGACGACAACCGTCTTGTTCACCTCACCTGTAATGGGCGCAAGAATCTTCGTGTATCCCAGGTTCAGCTCAGCCTGCGCCAGGGCGGCGCGCTTCTGTTCAACGTCGGCGACAGCCGCCAGTGCCCGAGCTTGCGTTGTCTCGATTTGCTGAGGCCGAGTCTGCGCTGCCTGAAGGTTCGCCTGAGCCTGGTCGACTCGGCTTCTCGCCTGCTGCACGGTCTGGCCTGCGGCGGCTTCATTGGCCTGGGCTGCGGCGACGGCGGCGGTGCTGGCCTTGGCCGCGGCCACGGCGTAATCGTAAGTCTGCGCGGAGACGTCCTGCTTCTCTACCAGCTGTTTGTATCGTTTAACGTCGTCCTGCGCTTTAACGTCATTGGCTTGGGCTTGCTGCACCTGATCCTGCGCGGCGGCAAGCTGTTTCTCCGCGGCCGCGAGGCCGGCAGTTGCATCTTCGACGCCAGATCCGGAGAAACTTAACTGACTCGCAGTATTCACCGAGGTAATCGGGACATTGATGTTGAGCGAGCGGGCGGTTGCCTCTGCGCTGGCCAGATCGGCCTGCGCCTTATCGACCGCAACCTGGTAGTCTCTCGGGTCGATCTCCACCAGCACGTAACCTTTGTCGACGTACTGGTTATCGCCTACGTTCACGGCAATCACGTAGCCGGAGATGCGCGCGCTGACGGGAGAGATGTGGACGTCCACTTGAGCGTCATCGGTGGACTCATAGCTGCTGAAGTAACGCCACAAGAAGAAGCCGCCGATTAGCAGGACCATAACGATTCCCAGGATCAGCCATAGGCGCCCCCGTTTCGTAAGTCGGCGAGAAGCCGGCACTCGAGGTCGTTCACGCGCGCTCTGGGAAGCCTGGGTCGAGGGCGCCTCCCCAGTTTTATCGACCGCGGGGGGCGGGGTTGTGTTCGATGCGGCCACGGCATCACCTCTTGATTAGGATTTACGTCACACTGACTTCTGCATCACGTTCGCCCACCCAAGGTCGACCCTCAAGACATTGCCGGCAGAGAAGAGTAGAAGCTAATGATTCCTGTACGCCGTCGAAGGATTCTACCTGTGTAGTACTTCGACTCGCGTCCTGAAGAAAAATCCAAGAACTGGATTTGGATATCCTCGGTTGTTCGATATCACTTGCCCCCGAGATACTGCCGGTAATCCGTGCGTATGACCCCTAGCGCACGAGCCAGCGAGAGCTTGGCGAAGTTGTGGCTGTAGAGGCTGGCGATGTATTGATCATTGGCGCTGGCCAGGTACTGCTCGGACTGCACCACCTCCACGCTATCGGTCACCCCGGAAGTGAAGCGGTCTTTCGAGCGAGCAAGGTTCTCGTTGGCTAAAGCAATATTGCGACTGGCTACATCGACCTGCTCTTTGGCTGCGGTGAGATTGAGAAAGGCGCTGCGAACGTCGTAGTCCACCTGCCCGCGAAGGTTTTCGCTTTCCGCTTTGCGCTGCCGCAGCGTGGCTTCCGCCTGGGTAATGTCGCCTTTGATGCGGCCGCCGGTGAAGACAGGAACGCTGACCCCGCCCTGGAACTCGAAATTCCCATTCGAGTGGCCGAAGGTCTCGCCCACATCGCCGTAGAAGCCGTTCATGGCGACGACAGGATAGCGTTCGCCTTTGGCAGCCGCAAGCGCCTGCGCCGCAGCCTTCTGCGAGTCGAGAGCCGCGCGGAAATCTTTGCGCGACTGGTAGGCCATGCTTAGCGCGTCATCGACAGTCGGCGGGTTGATATCGAAATAGGGAAGCGTGTCCGCTAATTCAAACTGCTGGCCCAAGGGCAGCCCAATGGCACGGCCCAGAGCGAGCTTGGCGATGGCGAAATTGTTACGTGCGATGCTGAGGTTGTACTGCTCCGTGTGCAGTTGAACATCGGTGCGCGTGACATCGATCTTGGGAGCCGTGCCTGCCTGGAATTGATCCACCGCCTGGTCGTGAAGCGCTTGCGCGTTCCGCACCTGCGCCTCTTCCGCCTCAACGTGCGATCCATCCGCGATAACCTGCAGATAGGCGTTGCCCACGATTAGTGTGACGGAATCGAGAACATCCTGATAGCTGAGTTTGGCCGCTTGTTCGGCAGTTTGTGCGGAACGGAAATGCTGGATGGATTCATAGCTGAACAGCGTTGCGCTTATGTTCGCCTGTACGGAGCTATAAGCGAACGGCCCAATCACGGCGGGAAGATTTGACAGCTCCTTCTTGATTCCTAAAGTCGCAAGGGCCAGTTCCTGAGCGGTCTCCGAAAGTTCTGCGCTGATCTGCGGTAACAACTGGCTGAGAGCGCGCAGCCGTTCACCGCGAGCCACCTGCGTATCCTCTGTGCTCTCGATCGACCCCAGGTTGTACTTCAGGGCTTGAGTGATCGCGTCGCGCAGAGTTAACTGCACAACTTCATTCGTTGCCGGACCGCTGGGAACGCTTCCGGTAAGTTGCGACGTCTGCCCCACAGCAGACCCTGCCGTTGTCGCTGCTCCGCCAGCGCCGCCGCTATATTGCGCCACTGCCGGAATTGCCCAGCAGAGAATCAATGCAATGGCCAGCACAGCAGCCTTCGAGTGAAACCGAGTCAGCAGGAATTGAGCAATGCGGCTCATCGATTCGTCTCCAGAGTCTGTTCGAAAAAGTTCGTCAGGGAATCGGCGTGATTTGATCATAAGTTCGAGGTAGCGGGAGGTTGCGCTTTGGCGGTTTCACGCGCGCACGATGTCAGATGCCCGGCAGGGTTATTCGGCGTCAACTATTCTCTCCGGTCAGCGGCAATCTTTTTCCGATCAGTAGGGATCATGTTTAATGTGCTTTTCTAGCCCTGCCTCGAGAGCCAATTCAATACATTCCGCTCCGCGCAATAAATCGCGTCGTTGCCGGCCTTGCTGATGTCGTGACTGACGGCCAGATACAGGAAGTGTTTGCCGTCCGGCAGAAAAACCGGCCAGCGATGCGAGGTGTGCTGTGCGGGGTCGATCTTGGTCAGTGGCTCCTGAGTTCCTCCGCCCGCGTTGACTTTCATCAAAGGTTGGTCGGCGAAGGTGAGAAGACGATGACCCCGGTGGAACCCCACGTACCGCCGCGTCCCTGTATTGCGTCGGCCACGTCGATGGGAGAACCGCCGTTTACGTCCACCCGCCTCAACTTCCCTGCGATAAAGAATGCGAGCGAGCGGCTATCTTCACGGCCGCGGGAAAACAAGGCAGTCTGGAGATCTGGGTTGACTGGCTGGTCGGCGACATCTCAGCAGGTCGGGAACAACACATACATCGCCATTGAGGACCGACGAGTAAACCACTCGTCGTCGCTGAATATGAGGGCAGCCCTCTGGGCTACCCTTCTTGTTCCTCAGATAGAAGCGAATGTTCGGCGAACTCGTGTGCCTAATAAAGTCTGGTCCAACTTGGGTCCAAAAACCCCATTTCACAGGCTTTTTAACAGCTTTTGCACAACTAAGTCCTTTTATTTCTTAACAACTTAGCTTATCTTGTGGCGGTGATGGTACGGACGGTGTTTCTACCCCCCCGCCCCAGCGCGAAAACGCTTCGAACATGGTCTTAGCACGGCGCCGGAGTTGGAGCACGGAATCTGACTCGACAGCGGAACTTCGGGTACGGTCCTACTTTGTTAGATCATTCCGCCAATTGAAACCGAAGCGAGACTTTAGCCGCCCGAGATTGGAAGGCTTACTCTTCGGCCAGTTCCGGGCCAGGGTATTCAGCGTCGTAATAGAAGGTCAGTTCCTTGTCCAACTTGGCCCAGAATGCGGCGTCCTGTATTGCAGGTGAGTCGTTGCGCAAGCGGTGGCCGCGCGGGCTGGCCCGGAGCGTGAGTATGTGGTTCAGAGCATCCAGCAAGCCCCAGTCGTCGGGCCTCCAGCTCTCCACGGGCTTATTCTTGTAGGCCAGCATCTTCCTAGCTATGTCATCGGTCTTGATGTTGCGCAACACGGGATACAGCTCTGCCCAGAGCCGGGGTGTGTAGTCGTCATCCACGAAGCGTAGGGGCATCGCCATAGTCCATTTTGAATCGCCAAAAGCGATACCGCAAGATAGATTATTGGTGTCAGCCACTCAGTCAACGTTTGGCCGCGTCCCCGTTTCCAGGTTCTTCTTCCTAGCCGCTATGCCTTAGCTGCACGCCCGTGGATTCGGATTTGGACTTCCCAACCCGCTTAGTGGGTGGCCCACTTGCTGGGCGCCCGTCCACCTTGAGTGACCCCCGAAGAGAGATCGTTGATCTCGTTCTGGGCTGCCTTCTCCGCCAGTTCTTGCGTAGGCGCGTGTCCCCAGGACACTAATTCGTCAGGCTTCATCGTGCAGCAGATCATCCAATGGTAGCGCCTCCCTTTATAGTGAGTCTCCGTTTGAAACGATGAGAGATATCGACCGACTGTTTGCTTCATCCAATAGCTCCTATTCTGTGGGCCACTTACCCCCGGTATCATACCTCAGTTTGAAATCAGGGCTGAGACGGCCTTCCGCATGGGTTTCCTCACCTTTCGGAACGACAAACAAGAAAGGAGGCGATGGAAGCCGCCTCCATTTCTCAAACGCACGGTTCACAACTGACGACTAGGCACTGGCTTTTAACGCGCCCTTGCGCTGAATTGCGGCTGCCGACTTCTCGCTGCCGACACCAATCTTAATCTGCTTGGGCTTGGCTTCAGCCTTCTTGGCGAGGCTGATTTTCAGCACGCCCTTGTCGTAGTGGGCGCTTATCTGCTCCGGATCCACAGAGTTGGGCACCGTGAACGAGCGGGTGAAGCTGCCATACTGCCGCTCCACGCGACGGTAGTTCTCTTCTTTTTCTTCCTTCTCAAACTTGCGTTCGCCATGGACAACCAGGGTATTGTCTTCGATGCGGACATCGATGTCTTTCTCCTCGACGCCCGGGACTTCAATCTTCAGAGTGAAGTTGTGCTCGTCTTCGTAAACGTCCACCGGAGGTGCAAAGCCTGTGGTGGTCAACGCCTCCTCTGCGCCTTCGGGGTTGAATGTCTCACGCATAAGACGGTTCATGCGGTCCTGTAAGGTAGCAGTGGCGCGGAAAGGATCCCAACGGGTTAATACTGTCATGAAGCAGCTCCTCCGTGGAGTGATCTAAGAGGAATCGATTCAGATGGGCTGACTTAGTTCAGGGAACCTGAAAGAGTAAAAAGAGGAAACTTGCTCAATTACAATCGTAGGCTTGTACGCTAATGTTGTCAAACCAGCTTCAAGGAGATGACTGAAATCTATGGGACATGAAAAACAAGTCAAGTACAGGCTGATCCACGGCGACCAGAACAAAATCAACGAGGAATTGTCTCCCGCAGACACAAGCTGGAAACCGATTCTAATGAGCGCAATCGCTGACCCGAAGACTCCAGGCGGTATTCTGTTCGCTGTTATGTTGGAGCGGACTGCTACCGAGTACTAACTCTCGCTTACGCTGCCTTCTTCCTTTGCGCCCACCGTGCCTTCATCATCGCCGAGAGCTTCTTCTTCATAGAAGGGCTCATCGGTTTGCGCCCAGAGGCTTTCTTCTGGACCGGTGCAGCCTTCTTTGCCCCACCGTTTCCCTTCTGCTTTGCCCAACGTGCTCTCTGAGCGGCAGCGATCTTGGCCCGCGCTGCGGCGCTCATACGACGGCGTTTTACGCCGCCCGCTGGTTTGGCTTGGCTCGACTTAGATGGACGACCTCGCCTTCCGGGTTTCGACCCTAGTCCCACGAGCGCTGCAATTGCATGCTCGATACGATTAGCTTCCTGTCTAAGTTGCGCCACAATGCCTTGAATGTCCATATATGTCCTTTACAAGACTTGATTGGAGCAGTGTAGCAGGCGCGTGGGTCAAAAAGTGAAATGCCCCGACCCGACCAGTTCCCCTGCTATCCTCGAAGTGAACCCTCGAGGAACCTGTATCAATTGCCGCCGATTCTCAACGCACAAAATATCTCAAAGAGCTACGGCGCAACTCCGCTCTTTCGGAATGTCGCCTTCACCATCTCTGAAGGCGACCGTATCGGACTGATTGGGCCGAACGGCTCAGGCAAGTCGACGCTACTGCAAATTCTCTTCGGCACCATAGATCCGGATTCCGGAGAGGTTGCGTTGCGCAAACGTGTCCGACTCAGTCTTGTTCACCAGGACTCGCAGTTCGCTGCCGGCCAGACAGTTCGGTCCGTAATTGCGGCTGCTCTAGAGCGCTCCGGCGTTCCGCCCGATGAGTGGCAGGCTCGCCTGGCCGAGACGTTAGGGCGCGCCGGTCTGGAAGAGCTCGACGCCGCAACGGAATCACTTTCTGGAGGATGGCGCAAGCGGCTGGCCATCGCCGAAGCGCTGGTGCAGCAACCGGACATCCTGCTGCTGGACGAGCCCACCAATCACCTCGACCTGGCTGCTATCGAATGGCTCGAGGAGCTACTCCAATCTGCATCCTTTGCGTCGGTTGTGGTCAGTCATGACCGTTATTTCCTGGAGAACGTTGCCACGACCATGGCCGAACTGAACCGCGCCTACCCCGACGGCCTGTTGAGGGTCACCGGTAACTACAGCAAGTTGCTGGAGGAAAAAGAGGCGTTCCTGCACGCGCAGGCGAAGCACCAGGACGCGCTGGAAAATCGAGTACATCGCGAGATTGAGTGGTTGCGACGCGGACCCAAGGCACGCACTTCCAAATCGAAAGCCCGCATCGATAAGGCGAATCAACTGATTGGCGAGTTGGCTGATTTGAATGCGCGCACGAAAACCGCCAGCGCCGCAATTGATTTTTCCGCCACTGACCGAAAGACCCGGAGGTTGATTGAACTCCACGGCCTCAGCTTCGAGATCGGCGGCCGCACCCTCTTCCATGACCTGGACTTCATTCTCACTCCCGGAACCCGTGTCGGCCTGGTCGGCCCCAACGGCAGCGGCAAGACGACGCTGCTGCGGCTGCTCTCGCGAGAACTGTCGCCCACGGCCGGCGAGATCCGCACCGCCGACGCGCTTCAGATCGTCTACTTCGATCAAAACCGCATGCTCGATCCCGATGTGACTTTGCGGCGCGCGCTTGCGCCTGACAGCGACTCTGTCGTCTACCAGGATCGCGTGATCCACGTGGCTTCGTGGGCAGCGCGCTTTTTGTTCACCGGTGAGCAACTCAACCAGCCGGTGGGACGACTCTCAGGAGGAGAACGGGCCCGCGTCCTGCTCGCCAAACTCATGCTGCAGCCGGCCGACGTGCTGCTGCTCGATGAGCCCACGAATGACCTCGACATTCCCACTCTCGAGGTGCTGGAAGAGAGCCTGCTGGAATTCCGTGGTGCACTCGTGCTGGTCACGCACGATCGCTACTTGCTGGATCGGGTCTCCACCACCGTTCTTGGCCTGGACGGCTCGGGCTCTATTGGGCATTTCGCAGATTATTCGCAGTGGGAACAGTGGTTGGAGGAGCGCCAACGCGTCTCTAGGGCCGTTGCCAAAACGGCTGACCGGGAAACTGCCGGTGCTGGTTCTGCGACCACCGTCACTGCTACGAAGAAGAAGCTGTCTTATCTCGAAGCTCGAGAATACGCAACGCTCGAGCAGCGCATCAGCGAGGCCGAGGAAGAACTGAAGGCTGCGCGTTCCGCTTACGAGGACCCGTCCATCGCCAGTGACGCCACCCGTCTTCTCGTGACGGAGGCTGAACTCAAGCGGGCGCAGCAAGTCGTCGATCAGCTCTATGGCCGATGGGAAGAGCTAGAAGCCAAGATGCTCTGAGTTCGAACCTTCTAGGGCGCAGGTCTGCCTCAGTTTAGATCCCCCGCGGGACTCGCGGTACCCTACACTTCGCCGTTCGCATCGAGAACCACGTTCCTGAATGGTTTGCGACCATCGTTGCCACCCGTAAAGGCGCGGCGAACTGTAGCTCCAACTGCCCTTGGAAGCTTGGTTGGTTATGATTTAGTCAACCCAGGCCAAACGACCGGCATCTCAATTTTTGTAAGCCTCCTGCGTTCTCAAATCGAAAAAGCTCAGAAAGTGAGTTGTCATGCCACAATCCACCATTCCGGTTGGATCCCGACGCGAATATCCAGAGATCGAGGGGAAGAATGAAGCGTCGTCCTCGGGCATATCGTGGCCGGCGGTTATTGGCGGCGCATTCGCGGCCGCCGCTCTGTCTTTAATTCTCATCACCTTGGGTACCGGTCTTGGGTTCGCGGCGTCCCCATGGTCCAACCTTGGGGCATCAACTATTGGCAAAGGTGCCATAGTCTGGCTGATCTTGAGCCAAATCGTCGCTTTTGCAATGGGCGGTTACCTGGCCGGTCGCCTTCGAACGAAATGGGTGGATGTCCACACCGACGAGGTCTACTTCCGGGACACGGCGCACGGCCTTTTAGTATGGGCGGTAGGTATCGTGCTGATAGCAGCTTTTCTGGCATCCACGGCTGCGATGTTTGCGGGCGGCGCGGTCCAGAAGACACCGTCAACATCGGCTGGAACTACAGAAGCAGCCACCCCCAACGCATATCTGATCGATACTATGTTCCGTTCCAACGGCGTTATCACGGAACAGAATGCAGCTGCCATGCGCGCTGAAGCGGACAGAATTCTCGCCCATGACCTTAAAGAAGGCAGCATGTCTCAAGCCGACAACGTGTATCTGGCGCAATTAGTGTCTGCACGAACTGGCCTGAACCAGGCCGACGCTCAAAGGCGTGTCGCGGACGCATTTGCGGCGGCGCAACAAGCAGCGGAGACCGCACGCAGGACGCTGGCACACCTCTCCTTGTGGTCGTTCGTAGCGCTACTGAGCGGAGCCTTCTGTGCGAGTTATGCCGGAACCATTGGCGGACGGCAACGCGATCATATGCGCGCAGTTTAGAACAGAAATTATTCCTTGCAATGAAAGGACCTTGGTTTTATGCGTTCGATACTTCTCTGGATGCTCGGTGTACCTATTCCAATTATCATTTTGATCGCGCTGTTCAGCCACTGATAAGATCCACCCTCAAGGCCCTCCTGTGCCTTGGGGGTGCTCTGGTTGCGAATCCCAGTCGGTGCCGCTCGATCCTCTAACAATTGAACTGCTCTCTCTACCTGGGTAGCAGCCCCCACATCTCGACAGGTATAGTAGCTGCGCCGCTCTCGTTTATGGCCGCCACTACAGACGATCACCCGAAAGCCGAAGGTCCGCCCCCCGAAATCCTCGACACTCCCGGGGTCGCCGGGAAAATTCGTGCCTTGATGATGGCTTTAGGCCCGGGGCTCGTAACCGGAGCTTCCGATGACGACCCCAGCGGAATCGCCACCTACTCTCAGGTGGGCGCGCAGTTCGGCTTTGGCATGTTGTGGACGATGGTCCTCTCCTATCCCCTGATGGCGGCCATTCAGGAGGTGAGCGCCCGTATAGGAAGGGTGACCGGGTGTGGTATTTCGGCAAATCTTCGGCGTTGCTATCCTCGATGGCTCCTGATGGCAGTCATTGGCCTGATGCTGATCGGCAACATTTTCAATCTCGGGGCAGACATCGGGGCAATGGGCGCTGCCGCGCAGCTGTTGCTACCGGCCAAAGACTGGATCTACATCATCGTGTTCGGACTGATATCGCTGTTGTTGCAGATCTTCGTTCCCTACACGAGTTATGTTCGTTATCTGAAGTGGCTGACCCTGTCACTCTTCGCCTATGTGGCTACCGCATTTTTCGTGAAGATATCGTGGGGCGAAGTTCTACACGCGACGTTCCTTCCTCAGCTTGCCTGGGACAAGGAATATCTGACCGGCCTCATCGCCGTCCTCGGAACCACTATCAGCCCTTATTTATTCTTCTGGCAGGCTTCGCAGGAAGTGGAAGACCTCAAAAGTACCCGTGGAGAAAAACCGCTCAAGCGAGCCAGGCGTCAGGCGCCGTTCCAGTTGGGTCGTATCCGCGTGGACACCTATTTCGGCATGGCGTTTTCCAACGTAGTCGCCTTCTTTATCATCCTCACCACCGCGGCGACATTGCATGCTCATGGGCAAACGGATGTAAGCACCGCAGCGCAGGCGGCGCAGGCTCTGGCTCCGCTCGCGGGAAAGTGGGCCTCCATCCTATTTGTCTGCGGGATTATCGGAACCGGCATGCTGGCGATACCCGTGCTGGCGGGCGCGTCCGCCTATGCCGTGGGCGAAGGGCTCAGCTGGAACGCAAGCCTGGAGGAGAAACCGAAGGACGCCACGGGATTCTACGCGGTGATCGCGGTTTCCACCGTGATCGGCATCGCCCTCAACTTCATCGGCATTAATCCCATCAAAGCTCTGTTCTGGGCAGCTGTCCTGAATGGCGTGCTGGCGGGTCCATTGATGGCCGTCATCATGCACATGGCCTCAAGCAAGAAGGTCATGGATAAATTCACCATTCCGCTGTATCTGCGCGTCGTGGGTTGGATAGCCACGGCCGCTATGCTGGCCGTCTCGATCGGCGTATTTGCGACGTGGAAGTAACTTCTACCTTGCCGATTGCGTCAGCCGTTTCATTTTGAACAATATTGTGTCTGACGCGGGAAGGGACTCAGGCGTTCATTAAAGCTAGATGATACCGTGCCCATCGCTTAGGCCGTTGCCGTTGAACGCACTTGACTGTGGGCACATATGTTTTTCCTCGAAGACATCTAACAGCCTTGGGTGCAGGCTGGCAGCGACCAACAACCCGCATCCAGGGCAAAAGCTTGCGACGAGCGGCAATTTAGGGTTAGAAGCAACGATCACACGGGAGAATGGCCGGCTATTCGGTAACATGGGCTCTCCCACCTGGAGCGCAAGAAAGCCGCGAAATTGCGGTTGGGATGCGGTGTCCGAGTACATCTTCGACAATAGACGAGTCCCCGCCACGCAGTCTGAGCACTATTGCTCGTGCTGACCTACAAGAATTGACCCGCGAGATATACCAGGCTGCAAAGTCGTCAAGCGGCGGCGGGCTGCAAGTCGAATCCCGGCGACAACCGTCCGTGAGTGGTGTCTCGGGAAGAGGAAGCGGGCCGCGACGAATCGCGGCCTATACTTCGTAACTGCGCACCCTATCTATGCAGCCTTGATCTATGCAGCCTTGCTGTCTCGAAATGCTTTCACCTTGTCGTGCGAAACCTTGATTTGCGTCTCCTGCTTTTCAAGGATCTGGCGAATGGCCGGTCGTACCGTACCCGCTTCGCGCAAGGCGTCCTGGTAAGCTTTCTTCGCGGCATCCTCGCCCTGTTCGGCGGTCTCGAGCAGTGTGTGATCGCCGCCGCCCATCTTGCCCTTCATGTCACCCCAGAAACGGTGGACGGCGCCCGCGGCGGTACCGCCATCATCTCTCTTTAGTCCAGCCGCACTCTCCAATTCGCTGGCGTACTGCGCCCGATTCTGCGACTCCTTCAGGAAGAACGCTTTCACTTGCGGGTCTTTAATATGCTCAGCTAAGTCCGAGAACCCTTTATGTCCGTCGTGAAGAACCTCAACCACGTCTTTTACGATATCTTTTTCGTCTGCCATTATGAAATGTCCTCTTCAAGGTTAGAGTTCAGTACTGCATGGGCGGTTGGCCTGCAGAGCGGATACTCCACCACTGGGAGCGGTCTAAAACAGCTCTCAACTATTTCCAAACAAGCGCCAATCTCCCCGGTTTTGTCACGACTACGGCGCATCCAACTATGAAAGGACAAGGACGTGATTGACGTTGTTGAAACCGGCATAGGTTTCGCTCGCGAATGCATGGGATGGGAAGATGCGAGGCTCTCCGAGTCGCCAGACGAAGTCATCATGAGTGACAGCCGCCGAGTCGCGCTCGATGTCAGCGACCTGAACTCTGTCATGGCCGAAGTTTGCGAGTGGTGTGTGTCGCGTCGCCTGACATTCTCTCTCATCCTTCAAGAATGCCTAGCCCAAGACGGCCGCCCTCTATACCTCTGGAAGTGCTCCGTCGGTACTGGCCGGCAATGTCTCGGATCGGGCTCCAGCCAAACCGACATCGCCGAAGCCGTGATGTGCGCCTGCGTTCTGGCCGCCCACCGCGTGAGTAGGGCAGCATGATTGTCCAAGACTAAGGTAACTCCCGTAATCAACAAGCCATTCGGAACATGGTTGAACCTAAACGATTCGATGCCGGACCCCGCTCCCGGCCGCACGCGCTCGGCTGAGTACTTTAATAAGTCGCTTTCAGGAGCCAACCTCGAGCCCGTCCTTTGGCTCTCACAAGGTAAGCACAAGCAAAGGGAGATGAAATAGATGGCATTAAAAGAAGTATTGATCGACGAATTACGCGATATGTACAGCGCTGAAAACCAGCTGATAAAAGCATTACCAAAGCTGGCTAAGGGCGCGAAGAACCCCAAGCTGAAGGAGTTGTTCTCCGCCCACCTGGAAGAAACCAAGGGGCAGGTCGAGCGGTTGAAGGAAGTCTTTGGGCACCTTGAGGAGAAGCCCACCGGCTCACACTGCAACGGTATGGAAGGCGTCATTGAGGAAGGCGCGGATGCGCTGGAGAAGGACGAAGAAGGCGCGTCATTCGATTCCGGTCTGATTGGGGCCGCCCTTCGCACCGAGCACTACGAGATCGCAGGCTATCAGGCGAGCATCGCAATGGCGAAGACGCTGGGCATGACTGAGATTGTTTCTCTGCTGTCCGCGAGCCTTAAAGAAGAAGTTGCCGCGGCCGAGAAGATTACCGCGGCTGCCCAGCCAATCCTGGCCGAGAGCGCCAAGGAGCCTGATATGAAGAAAGAGCCCATGTCGGGCAAAGAAAGGTATTCCGCTGAAAAGAGTCGCGAGGATGAGAGGAAGGCGGCACCCGATCTTAAGAAGCGTGCATCCTAGTACGTAACGTTATGTATTAGCCCCGCCGCGGCGGGGCACTTTTTTGGCGAAAGCACCGCTGCACGATGAGGGGGCATAAGGAACTCATGGAAAGAGGAACTTGCTATGGAAGCAGCAACGGTAGTTTTGGACCCCAAAGAAGGTATGCCGGCTGAGCAAACCGTGGGCGCAAAAAGAGGAGCCAATACCGAACTATTAGATTTGGCGGTCAAAGCACACGGCGGTCTTGACCGTTGGAACAAGGTGAAGGCGATCAAGGTCGCGGCATCGATTACGGGCGCGATCTGGTTCGTCAAGGGTAAGGAAGACGCTCTAAAGAACGTAGTGCTGACCGCAAATACGCGGGACGAGCGCCTCACGTTGGACTTCCCCGGCCAGGACAAGCGAGCAGTCTTCGAGCCCAACCGCATCGTGATCGAAACGATGAGCGGTACTCTCATCGAGGCCCGCGATAACCCAGAAGCGTCGTTCGAGGGACAACAGAGAGAAACACCGTGGGACGATATCCATGTGGCGTATTTTGTCGGCGAGGCGTTGTGGACTTACCTCAACACGCCGTTCCTCTATACCCATGACGGCTTCATTACTGAGGAGATCCCATCGATTCAGGTTGAGGGCGAAATCTGGCGGCGGCTGAAGATGACCTTTCCGGATGACGTGAAGAGCCATTCCAAAGAACAGATCTCCTGCTTCGGACCCGATGGACTACTGCGCCGGCACGACTACACAGTAGACATCCTTGGCGGCGCCACCGGGCTGAACTACGCCTCAGACTACCGCGAAGTAGACGGCATCATTGTACCGACCAAGCGTCGAGTGTACGCCTATGCAGGCGATTACCAGCTTGTGAAAGAGCCTTTGCTCGTTGCCATCGACATGGGCGAAATTACCCTTCTTTAGCCATTCCTGCGGCGGGATCCCGTGAGGCTAGTTTTGCACCCTGTACTATCGGCGTATTAGCGATCTGTGCCAGCCTCTCCTCAAGATTGCAGCGGGGCACCGGACCTTCCTCAATAGCGGACCGCTTTCTCCACGCAACGACAATACCTGTCGTTAGTATCGCCATCGTCGCCGCTCCGCATAAAAGCACTAGCCAAAGCTCGGTCACATTATTGTTCATCAGCCACTTCATGGGTAACTCCTATCGACCTTCACGAAAGAGCCGATTTCTCAACTGCTCTAACCGTTGGTGTGCGATCTTCCCAAAGCAATTCTGTGCGCCGAGCGCCTTCTCTGCTTCTTGGCTCTCAAAGCTGTGGCGCGCTCCTCCGCCGTCCGCCAACGAGGAGTATCCTGTCTCGGGTGTACTGGTGCGGGAGCAGACGTTGCGGTTGGTTCTGCGTTTTCTTCTTTGGGCGCCATGCTCTTCTCCTTAGTCATTCTTTAGATTTCTTCTATGTTAGTCGGTAAGGCCGTGCTTACTCGGCTTCACTTCATTTCACACAGCTGGTATTGCCATCACTTTCAACCGGCCCGACGAATACCACTGCGGTTGACAGAAGTAGCACCGACACCCTTCGGTTGGGCCGGGATTCGCGGCAAACGAGACGGCATTTCCTCTCCCGCCGCCGACAACAGCCGGGAGAAGTGCTCCTCCCGGCGAAAAGCGCCGCTACTAATCTCACAGCAACGCTCTTGCGGAGCAGCTGCACAAGAAGGGCACTGTACCGCCAATCTCTGTGCCCTGGTCAGATCGCTGATTTGCATGTCTAGTTTTGCCTTTCGTTGTGCGAGCGTCGTTTGATCAGGCTCGTTCAGCTAAGCAATTCTTTTTTGCGTTCGCTCTACGCTCTTACCCCAGTCCCAGACTTGCTTGTCGGCTTCTCGTCTTGTGATTCCGTATGTTTCCTGGACCCTACTTGTAAGT
Source organism: uncultured Acidobacteriaceae bacterium (assembly GCA_963805985.1). GTDB lineage: Bacteria > Acidobacteriota > Terriglobia > Terriglobales > Acidobacteriaceae > Bog-257. The sequence continues at coordinate 35,259 of CAWDWG010000004.1, forward strand.
TGCTCCCGCTTGCCGGATATCTGATGGAGATCCTGGTCCGTAAGCTTGTCCCAGTTTTCTTTGGCAGAGCCTACTAGCTTGTCCCATTTCGCTTCTACTTGTTCCCAGTTCATTTCCATCTCCTACTGAGTCATTGCTATTGCTTTGATCCGCCGGCACGAGCGCGCCCATCCTGGCTGCGCTGCTCCACCGATTGAATTTGAGAGCCCGGTTGAATATGGCGGGAGTGCGCGGCGATCGAGACATAAGGGATGCCCAGAAACCGTTTCCTGAGTATGTGGGTTACTTCCAGACAATTGAAATGTTGGGAGCGAGTTTGCGCCAGTAGTCGCTTCACACCTCGCCGCAGTGTCTTTTGCCCGCCCCAGGCCGGAACTACCGCCCTATGTTCGGCGGCCATGTAAAACAATTTCCACCCTGCATCCTTAATTTTGCGATCCAACCCTGATCTCTCGGGAGCCCCCAATGACCCCCAACTTCCAGAGTAGGGTTCGCTTTCTATTTCGAGCGCCTGCAAGCCGGTTAATTGCTGAATCATTATCGTGCCAGTCTGAACTTGGTTTGCCATAGAAGCTCACCTTTCATCAGGTCGAACAGGAGACCCACGCAGGCATCTCCTGTTGTCCGATCAATGACGTCAGGCCGTAACTGCGGCAGGTTGATGGGATGTGGAATGAACCACCGTCACCACGCGCACCTTGGGTTGCCCGTCGAGCACTTTCTCCAAACTCGTGAGCACTTGCGGGTAGGTGTTCTTCTCGTAGGCGTCAGCGTGCTCCCTGCTGTCCCATAGACTGATCGACATCACGTGGATTCCCTCATTCTCCGTGACGATTGCGTCCTGAAAGCCCGGCTGTTTCCGCAGCATCGGCAGAACCTGATCCTCGAAAGTCTTGGTGAACATGGGGAGTGTATTGGGCTTCAAACGCAGAGATACGTTACGAGCAAACATTGCAGCCTCCATAAAGCTGTAGCTGTGCTAAGAGGTGCGACTTCAGATGGCTGACTTAGATCAGAGAACCTGAAAGAGGAAAGGAACTACTCACTCAGTCTCGACCCTAGGCTTTTCCGTCTTGAATGTCAATTTCATATCTCAAGCCGCCAGCCGCTCCTCCACAGCCTCCATCATCCTGCTTGCCGTCGCCCGATCGGCAGCTGTTGGCGGGTAAACCTGGATCATTCGATCTTTGCCTGGAGCCGCGCCTACCAGAAATATTTCCTGGTGCTGCATGATCGTGTCTAACATTCGCGCCAGCGTGTTCGACGCGTATCCATTCCTGAAGTGGAGTCCACTCTGGTGGGAATCATCCCAGCGCATCCAATGCTCGCAGATCAGACTCCAGGAACCGCGAATGGTTGATGCCCACACTTTCATATACTCAACTGACCCAAGAGGCTCAACGTGATATTCGATGTGAATCAAGCCTGACGTAGGTTCGGGCATCAGGTCGCTCCAGTTCAGAACGATGGCATCGGAAAGTACGGCGTCTATATGAATGGAGTCGACTGCCGGCAGATGTGCAGTAGCGGTCACCTGTCCTCCGATTGCGAACCTGTCGTCCAACCAGATACGCAACACCTACCTGGCTCCATGAAAGCTGGGCAAACGGTGCTGGGGCGCGTCGGTTCTCCTGGGGCGACCCACTGCGCGATGTTACCCCCGCAGGACTGCGATTGTCTGAGCAGAATTGCTCACTGAGCAGTGTTGAACAGATTTCATGAGCTCATCCGGCGGAGCATTGGCAAATACGAGCGACATATGATAGCCATCCGCCTTAGTTAACAGGTCGCAGGACCGCGTTTGTCAGGCGACCGTTCGAAGGATGTCCATGAATCGTGAATTGGTATTGAAGATCGTACTGGCGGTGGTGGGATCGCTCTTTATCGCTTTGGGCTACCCCATGGTAGTGTTTATCCGACAAGACCCCGCGGTTTCTATGATGTTCAGCTTGTACGTGACACTGGGGATCTTTCTACTATTAGCCATCCGCGATCCGTCGGCTAGTCGCAGCGTGATTGCCTTCACCGCATGGTCGAGTTTCGCCCATGCCGCGCTCATGGGCACCCAGGCGTGTCGCAACATGGTCGCACGCGGGGAGCTGATCGGGGTGGCTGTTCTTGTGATCATCGGTGCCATCCTAATCGCGCTCGCGCCATCGAAGCGACTGCTGGAGGCACCCTCACCACCGAACCAACTAGGCTCATGTTGACGAATAGTCTCCGAGAACTAGAAGTGGCAGGTCTCCTGATCGGACGTAAGGTATTTATTCGCACTAGAGCGTTTCATAATCTCTGCATTGACAGCGCGGTGCAGTCAGAGTAGCTTCGAAGTGAGAATGATTTTCATTCGAATTCAGACCTTCTGAACTAAGTCAGCCCTTCTGAAGCTTTCCCCTCTTAGAGTTGCAAGAGTCACCGGAGTACGACATGAGTGGCCCCAAGCGCCCGGTCTCACACTCTTCCTTACCTTCCGCGGAGCCTTTAGCAAGGCCAACAAGCGCGGCACAAACAGGCGTGCCCACTGCGGTTTCATCGGACGAGATTCGCATTCATGCGTACCAGCTGTACGAGCGTCGACTCTCCGAGCATAGCCGCCCTCCGGAGGATCGTTCGGTAGAAGACTGGCTCGCGGCGGAAGTTCATTTAAAGGCACGCAAGAATCGTGCAAATAAGACTACCGTCAGATAAATGCGCCTCAACTATCTCACCAATATCAGAAATGGACTCGATAATGACTCATACTTCCGGCCGAACGCCTTCCGAAGACTGTTCGAGGATCAAGGACCTTGGTTACGGTGTTACTCGCAATGTTCAGCTGTATGGCCAACGATTTCAGATCGTTTCTGATCCATTCCCTGATGGGGACGGAGTTGCGGTCCACGCGATCACCGCGAACGACCCGGTACGACGGATGTTGCGACTGCCAGTGTCGATTCTCGTAGGCCTCAAAGACCTGCTACCCAGGTAACCTGAGTTCGAAAAGGAGCAGACCATCTTTGCCTGAGTAGGAGGGGCGCCGCTCGAAGCTTCTACAACGAAGACTTCTAGTGCTTCTTGCGCGTGATCCATTCCACTGGAGCAAACTGACGAGCCACATTGCCAGCGTTCATCTCGGCTTGTTTGTTCCCGCACGACAAGCAGGCGGCTCCAGCCGGGATCAAAGCGCTCTCTCTTGAAATCTCAGTCTCACGTGTTCCGAATGAGCCAGCAATGACCGGCCCGTCACACTTATCGCAGGGATAAGCTGAAATGTGAAGATATTTTGTTTGCATGTTTGAGCGCCTCCATTTTGGGCACTCATCTGACTGTAGCAACCTAAGGATTTAAGTGTCTGATCAATACTGCTCGCCGATGACGTTCTCACTTCTAGGCAAAACTGTTTTCCAATATTCGGCCGGCGTGCCGTAACGAATGGTCACTATTGCTCAGACCCAGCCGGCATTGGGATGAGAGAGTTATGGAGCAGGGTTTTTTCTTAAATCCGCAATCAAACGATCGTTAAGCCGAGGCCTTCTGCCCAGGGGACTCCCGCCGATCAGCCCCGCGATGGCTCGCCAACCTAGCGGCACGAAGAACAGACAGGAAATTAATGTCATTGCCTAAGACACTACCGTTCAGAAGGTCATTGAGAATTGCAGGGTCACCGTCGCATCAGATCAAGTCTGCGCCGGTGCTCGATCCGACGATTAATCTCTCGCTTCCTAGCCGAATCGCAATCATTGGAAACTATCTTCCCCGGCAATGTGGTATTGCCACTTTCACAACTGACTTGTGTGATGCCGTCTCCAACGAGTTCGGAACCGAGCGGTTGTTTGCTTTGCCGGTAAACGATCCGGAGTCTGAATACGGTTATCCTGAGCGGGTCCGATTCGAGTTAACCGAAGAAAAGCTATCGTCATACAAAGACGCAGCCGAGTTCCTCAACTTCACCAACGTCGACCTGGTATGCGTGCAGCACGAATACGGAATTTTCGGAGGGGCAGCAGGAAGCCACATCCTGGAGCTGCTGCGGGATCTCCGGATGCCGATCGTCACCACCCTACACACCGTGCTGCGTGATCCGAACCCTGATCAACGTCGGGTGATGGTGGAACTCGCAGAACTCTCCGACCGCCTCATCGTGATGAGCCAGCATTCTTCGCAGTTTCTCCGCGAGGTCTTCCAGGTGCCTGCGGCGAAGATCGACGTCATTCCCCACGGCGTACCCAACCTGGCATTTGTCGATCCAAACTTCTATAAGGACCGATTTGGAGTCGGAGGCAAGTCGGTGCTGCTGACCTTCGGCTTGCTCTCGCCGAACAAGGGAGTTGAAACGGTCATACAAGCTCTGCCGAGCATTCTGTCTCACAATCGCAACGTTATGTACATCGTCGCCGGCGCCACACATCCCCATATCAGGCGCCGCGAGGGAGACAAATACCGGGAGTCACTGCAGGCTCTCGCCAAGGATCTCGGGGTCGAGAACAACGTCATATTCCACAACCGGTTCGTGAGCCCTGAGGAGATGATGGAATTCATCGGCTCGGCCGATATCTACATCACACCTTACAGGAATGAGGCGCAGGTTGTTTCTGGAACTTTGGCTTACGCCCTCGGTGCGGGTAAAGCGGTCATCTCGACTCCCTATTGGCACGCGCTTGAACTGCTCGATCAGGGCCGTGGCGTAATCGTTCCGTTCAACGACCAGGGTGCGATCGCAGAACAGACGATTCAGCTCCTGGAAAACGAGGCTGAGCGGCACGCTATGCGCAAGCGCGCCTACCTATACTCGCGCAACATGGTCTGGAAAAGTGTGGCCCAAGACTATATGCGCACCTTCCAAAGAGCTCGAGCGGAACGCATGTGGAACCCTCGCCTGCTCAGCCCAAACGCCGTGGCAGCAAGTCGCGTCGACAGCTTGCCTCCAGTGAAGCTGAATCATCTCATTCGCATGACCGACGATACCGGCATGTTGCAACATGCAGTGTTCGCGGTCCCCAATTATCACGAAGGTTATGCGACCGATGATAATGCTCGTGCCCTGATCGTCTCAATCCTCGCGGAGCAACCTGGAGCGGAGGGAGAAGCTGAAGCGGAGAGACTGACCTCGCGATACCTGGCTTTCCTCTGGCTAGCCTTCAACGCCTCCAAGGGACGGTTCCGCAACTTTCTGAGCTATGAGCGCCGGTGGCAGGAGCCCCAGGGATCGGAAGACAGTCACGGGCGCGCCTTGTGGGCCCTGGGTGTCGCGATCCATCAAACGGCCGATGAAGGACTAAGGGGGTTGGCCGGGCGACTGTTTGAGCTTGCAGTCCCGGCCGCGTTGAGCTTCACCAGCCCCCGCGCGTGGGCGTTCTCCCTGTTCGGAATCCAGGGATATCTTGATCGCTTTCCCGGAGACAGGACGGCACAAAGGCAGAGGGAGATTCTTGCCGGCAAGTTGTTAAAGATCTACCAAATCACGAGTGCCCCTGGCTGGAACTGGTTCGAAGACGCTCTCGCGTATTCCAACGCCCGGTTGTCTCAGGCCTTACTGCTGGCAGGCTCGCGCACATCGAACGACGAGTGGCTCACGGCTGGCCTGGATTCGCTGGAGTGGCTTGGGACACAACAACGCTGCACCATGAACGGTCACTTTGTACCTATCGGATCGCAAGGTTTCTATAGTAAAGCAGGCGAAAAGGCGAGGTTCGACCAGCAGCCACTGGAAGCAACTGCCACCGTCTCTGCGTGCCTGCAAGCCTATCGTGCGACCGGCGAAGAACGGTGGCGCACGCAAGCTTGGGCTGCCTTCAATTGGTTCCTGGGAGATAACGACCTGAAAACCTCGTTGTACGATGCCAACACCGGCGGCTGCCGAGATGGCCTTCATCCCGATCGGTCAAACGAAAACCAGGGAGCAGAGTCCACGCTGTCCTTTTTAATGGCACTTCTGGAGATGCGGCAGTTCCAGGGCGAAGCTTCGAAACCACACCTCAACTGAGTACTGGCTCGATAAGGAAGCCGGTGCGCTGCAAACTTTTCGAAATCAGTTCTACGTTCTAAGAATGACCTATGACCTTAGCTATCGACGCGATCGGCTCCATCGATTCAACCGACTCTCTTCTGCGACGGCATCCCGCGAACCCGATCCTTACCAGCAAGGACTGGCCTTATCGGATCAACAGCGTCTTTAACGCTGGAGCAACCTTGCTGGAGGACGGATCCACGCTGCTACTTTGCCGGGTTGAGGATCGCCGTGGTCTCTCTCATCTGTGTGCAGCCCGATCTGCGAATGGCGTGGACGCATGGAACATCGATCCAACCCCAACGCTCCCCCCCAATCCGGAGGCGTATCCCGAAGAACTCTGGGGCATCGAGGATCCCCGCATCACCTACGTTCCAGAGTTGCAGCAGTATGCCGTGGCCTATACCTCCTACTCAAAGGGTGGTCCCGGAGTCTCGCTCGCCCTGACGAAGGACTTTCGAAGCTTCGAACGTTACGGGGTTATTATGTCGCCGGACGACAAGGATGCGGCGCTCCTGCCAAACAAGGTTGACGGCCTCTGGGCACTCATCCATCGCCCGATGACTCCGCTGGGATGCCACATCTGGATTTCTTACTCTCCCGATCTGCGTCATTGGGGCGGCCATCGAGTGATGATGGAAGCGCGAAAAGGTGCGTGGTGGGATGCAAACAAGATCGGCCTCTCCTCGCCACCTATAGCAACTCCGAGAGGGTGGCTCGTGCTGTACCACGGAGTAAAGCACACGGCTTCGGGCTCGTTATACCGCGTCGGCCTGGCTTTGTTTGATATCCAAAAGCCAGAGGTATGTTTACTGCGAGGCGATTCCTGGATCTTCGGGCCGGAAGCCGACTATGAGCGCGGAGGCGATGTACACGATGTGGTCTTTCCGTGTGGACAAACGATAAGCCCCGACGGAGACACCATCAACGTCTATTATGGCGCGGGCGATTCTTGTATAGCTTTAGCGCAAGGAAGCGTGCGCTCTCTGCTGAACTGGCTGGATCACAATGGCAAAGCCGTCGACAGAGATAGCAATTACAGGTGAAAGAGCTACCTTTGGCGCGAAGCGGCGCAAGCGGGGACTTACAACCAAGAGTCGCTGAAGCAATGTTTGTAGTATTCGTGGGAGCAGATCCCAGACTCCATGCCTTCGTTCTCCAGAAAAAACAGGGAGACGATGCACCCTTTATTCCCCTTACAATCGCAATTCTGGGACGGTCACCTGTCTCAGCTTCCCCGAGGATTAGTCTGGGCTTGTTCCACCTACCCTCACAGAGTCGAGGAAACCATGAAAAACCTTTATGTCGGAAATATGGAACAAACCACAACCGAGCAGGATCTTAGGACCGCGTTCGGAAGCTACGGGCCCGTTGAAGCAGTGAACATCATAATGGACCGCACGACCGGTGCTCCTCGTGGATTTGCCTTCGTGGAAATGACCGCGGACAAGGATGCACAAGAGGCGATCCTGGGCTTGAATGGTTCTCTCATGGCGGGTCGTACGATTACCGTGGGCGAGGCTCGCGCGAAAACGAGCAACGTAGGCACGCGGAACATACAATAGGCTGCAAGAAGGGAGCCCGGAGCGTGGATCCCTTTCTTGGCTGTAACCACCGCTGTGCCATCCGTCAATGTGGAATGGACATGAGGTGGGGCCGCAACGGTAAGAAGACTGAGAAAACTGTTCCATTATCCGGGGACATAGCTCTGCTTCTTACCTGGATGGTTCCACCATGTTTCTTTACGATTTCAGAGCTCACCCAAAGCCCCAGGCCGGTGCCCTGATTGCCTTTGGTGCTGACAAAAGGTTCGAAAAGTTTCCCCTTGATTTCAGGTTGAATCCCGGACCCGGTATCGGCGATGGTCAAACGAACACCACGACGCGAACCATTGCTGTGTTCCTGAGTGTTGGCGATGCGGATCTTGAGCCTGCCGCCACCCGCCATGGCATCGGCTGCATTTCCCACCAGGTTCAGGATCACCTGGCGGAGATCGCCGGCGCGCGCGAGAATTGGCCGGCATTCGCGAAAGTCCCGCTCAATCACAATTTGTGCGGACCTCAGCCTGGCATGATAGAGGACAAGGGCGGAGTCCACGATCTCTGGGACCTGCACGCATGACCGGGTCGACCTGCTGGCGGTGAAACCTCAGGGTTTGGATAACAATTTCGGAAACCCGCGCCAACTCGCTCATCGCAGTCTGGGCGTGGTTCTTTGACTCTTCCAGAGAAGAAGAAGAGCCGACGAGATAGAGCAAATTGGTGACCGCCTCAAGCGGGTTATTGATTTCATGGGCGATGCTGGCAGCCAGACGCCCGACTACGGCCAGTTTTTCCGAGGTGCGCAAGGCTTCTTCGGTTTTCTGGCGCTCGGCCAGATGGTCTCTCGTCTGGTATTGCCGACTACGACCGCGCAACGCAGCTTGAACGGTGCTCAATAACGTTTCGGGCCGGGCGGGACGCTCCAACAGGATCAAGTTGCCGAGCGACTGCCGAAAGCGCAGACTCCGTCGACTTTCCTCGTCGACATCCCCGGAAGCGGTAAGCACAATCATCGGAAAGTCAGACCACGAAGGTTGGCTAGCTATCTGTGCTGTCCACTGGCTGATGTCGTGCGTGGCGAGAGCTTCCTCCGCCAATATCACGACGCCTGCTCCCGCCTGAGCTTCGATTCGAGCCGCCTCCGCGGTTGGGAAATTGACGCACGCCATGCCTCTGCTGGTAAGAAGATTGCATATCAGCGTGCCGTCCTGTCCCGTGGGCGCAACCACCAGGACGCGCATCTCATGCGGTCGGACCGTCTCACACTGTGGCAAACTTGGCATTCGTCCTCGGCCCCTCGAGCCCGTCCAGCGCGCCGCGATAGGTGGGAACCCCGGTTAAGACGCCGTCGAATTCCGTCAACACGTCTCCCACCCGGATCGCTCCGCCCTTCATCACTAGTTCCCGGATGGTGCGTTCATGTTCTCCGCTGCGCTTCTTAATTACGGAAAGCGCCTGCTTGACCTCGCCTGCCGCCTCGAAGTAGCGGAACAAAAGGACGGTATCCGCCAGATAGCTTACGTCCACGGGGGTCTCGATGTTGGTGCCCACAAAACCGTGCTGTGCAACTGTCATCACCGTGCTGACGCCATTCTGGCTCAGGTAGCCAAGTAATTCGTGCAGTTGCATAGCGAGAAAGTTTTCGCCGGGCATGGCATTGAGAAACCCATTCAAGCTATCGATGATCACTACCTTCACATCGTGTTTGTTCACCAATTCCCTGATCTCGTGCACGAATTGACCCGGCGAAAGTTCGGCGGCATCGACTTGGCGAAGGAAGAGTTTCCCGGAGTCAACGTGTTTCTTGATGTCCAGTCCAAGCCCTCTCCCCCGGAGCACGAGCGTCGCTAAAGTTTCATCGAAGGCGAAAAGGGCCGCGCTGCCACCCTGCTCGACGGCCGATACCGCGTAACGAACCGCGATGGTGGATTTTCCGCAACCAGCGGGTCCCAGCAGAAGAGTGCTGGTGCCGCTATCAATTCCGCCGCCCAACAAGGTGTCGAGTGCCTCAAGACCGCTTTTCAGTTGCGTCGGAGAGAAGTCCAAAAGGTGTTCCGAGGCGATCAGCCGCGGGTACACTTCCACGCCGCCCCGCTTGATGGTGTAGTCATGGAAACCCTCGCGGAACCACGAGCCTCGCAGTTTCTTTACCTCCAGCCGGCGCCTCTTTATGCCGTACTCCCGCTCCACGCTTTCCATCATGATCACGCCGTGAGCGATGCTCTCCAGTTGCAGATCGTGGCGTTCGGAGGTGCGATCGTCCAGCAGCAGCACGGTGCAGTTACGTCCCGAGAAATATCGTTTCAAAGCGAGAATTTGCCTGCGATAACGCAGGGAGTCGCGGGCCAGCAAGCGCAACTCCGACAAGGAATCAAACACCACACGGGCCGGCTGCAGCCTTTCCACCTCGGACAACACCGCATTCGTAGTGTCCGCCAGTTCAATTTCAGAAGGGTTGAAGACGGTGTACTGGGCCTCGGGCTTAAGGTGATCCTCGTCCGGAGCCATCTCAAATATGTCGATGGGGCCAAGCGACCAGCCATGCGATTCAGCGATTTCCAGGAGCTCAATCTTCGACTCGGAGAGGGTCACATATAGACCCTTCTGTCCGCGGCGGCTGCCTTCCAGCAGAAATTGCAGCGCGATTGTGGTCTTCCCCGTCCCGGGATCGCCTTCGATGAGGTAGAGGTGATTCGGTGCCAGGCCACCACTTAGAATATCGTCGAGGCCGGCAATGCCGGTCGAAAACAGCCCCGCGGGCCGGTGGCTCTCGAGGTTGGAGTCGGCTGTGCCGTTTCCAGGGCCGGTGACTGCGGTGTTCGTTATGGAGTTTGACTCCACGATGGCCTCCTATTGCGCCCCGTCCGACTGACAAGCCTCCACGTGTTGGCCCTGAGATCGTCGACGCTGTTGCTGCCGGAGCTTTCGGTTTGCCGTAGTTCCCGCGAAGACCCGCCGGAACTCGTAGTATCCTTTTTCCGCGATCCATCCGTCTGAGCAATTGTGAACACGTGGGCGCCTTGGCACGCCGAAGGGCTTGAAGCGTTGGTCCAAAAGTCACTGCCGCACGCATTGAAACGCATGTAGCCTTACGTCTGCTTATAACTCTGACTGGGCCTGTTCGGCGTGACAAGCGGGGAGTGATTCACTTAGCAGTGGCTGATGGCAAGGAAGTTCTCTGGCAGTCATGCAACTTCGGAGGGTTCTTCCCGGATATCGGAGCTGCGGTCCTGAACGAATAACTCACCTCGGGCCACTCGACGCATCGCATCGATAAGAGCAGGGCCATCCATTGACCGATAGGCTACGCCCTGTGCTCCCAACCAGCGCATATAGGCGACCCGATCGTTGTCCTCTGCGAGTAGCAGCAGTGCAGTGCGGCCCCGCTTCAACACTGGTTGGATCTTCGAAAATTCCGGCAGAAAATTCGTTGACAGGACCAGCACTTGAGGTATGAAGGTCTTCAGGACATTCAACAATTGTTCGGCAGATCGCGGCTGGGCCACGAGGCAAATATCGTCGGCCTCCGCCACTACCTCGGCGAACCCAACGTGAAAAAGCTCATGATGGTCAGCGACAACGACATCGATCAATGCTGTGCCTCCCGTGTCGGCCGAAGTCTCGATGAGAGTTAGACCGTCGAAACATAACTCGCGGTTGTTTTTTAAGCTGATCAAAATTGCTCACCTTGCTGATTTAGTGGCGAGGGCAGCGGATTCGGAAAAAGCCCACTCGGTGTGACGCCTATTGGTGAAGCAGGAACGTAAGCAGGGCTCGGTGCACTCGCAAGCTGCCGTTGTAGTCGATGAGGCCCATCTTGCGAAACCGGTTCATAAAGAAACTTACGCGCGACCGCGTGGTGCCGATCATCTCGGCCAGGGTTCCCTGGCTCACTTTCAGAATGGCAGGATCAGGCTTGGATTGCGCCCCAAAGCTCGCCAGCAACAGAAGAGTTCGTGCCAGCCGCTTTTCGCTGGTATTGAAGAGTTGATCGAGGAAGTCTTCTTCAATCCGTGCAACACGAGAAAGCAGGTGCGCGATTAACAGCCTGGCAAACACCGGGTCTTCGTGGATGATGCGAACTACAGTCGTTTTCTCGATTCGCACAACTATGGACAGGTGTACCGCAGTTGCGGTAGACATTCGCAGCGACGACGCTCCTAGACACCCTTCCCCGAAAAAATCACCTTGCCGGAGCACGGCGATGACTGCCTTTTTGCCGCGTTTGGAGAGAACAGTCTGTTTCACATTGCCGGCCTCGATGTAGAACATCGCATTAGCAGCATCGCCCTGAGAAAAGATGGGTTGTTTATTTCGATATTCCTGGCTGGTCCGCTCGCTGCCGATTCTCTTGAGAAATGCCGCCGGCTTAAAGATTATCGCGCGATCTGCTTGGCATGGGTACCCCTAAAGTTGATCTTTAGCCGCTGCGTAGTTGGTCGACATGCGGCCTGGAGGCACCGCACGCTGGCCGATCAAGGCTCATCCGGATGACGTACATGAGCCTTAACCTGAGACTACCGACCGCGCGTTGGCAAAACTGGTCAAAAGCGCTCAAGCGGCTGAATTGGTTGCAGGGTACCAGTCATCGGCGCACGTCCCGCGGATCAGAACCATGGGATGAGATGGCCGCAATATTGCAGCTGGTCGTCCGGATCTGGCGTAATGTGTGCAGTATTGAACAGGCAACCCACACATCTCCGGTGTTAAAGCGTATGATACTGGCTGAGGGCTGTCCTCTTGGGAGGTGTCAAATGAGTTCCAGTGCGATGCCGGCCCGCAGCCGAGTCTCTCCCGCAAAGCGAGGTCCGCCGGCTGATTCGATGCGATCAGACCAGGTCACCACTGGCGTAAAGCCAAAGCCTTCCCGGCGCAAGACCCCCAAGCCACAGACAGGAAATGGCGCTACAGTTTTCGATCCCGAGACCTTCCTCGAAAAAGTTGGGTTGGGCAAGAAAGTTATCCGTCTGAAAAGAACCGAGACCGCCTTCGCGCAAGGCGACCCTGCCGATGCCATCTTTTACGTGCGGAAGGGCCAACTGCGAGTAACGATCACCTCCGCGAACGGAAAAGAAGCGACGCTTGCCTTGGTAGGCGCCGGAGAATTCCTGGGCGAGAACTGCATGCTCTCAGCTCACCCGCTTCGACTCGCGACGGCTACCGCCATGACCGAGTGTTTATTGCTCAGAATTAGCAAGCCGGAAATGGTGCGCGTCCTTCGCCAGGAACAAGAACTATCAGAGATGTTCGTCTCCTTTCTGCTCGCACGAAACGCCCGCATGCAGGCGGACCTGGTGGATCAGCTTTTCAACTCCAGCGAAAAGCGACTTGCGAGGACTCTGTTACTGCTCGCGCAGTTCGGCAAGAGAAGTAAACCCGAGACGGTCGTTCCTAAGATCAGCCAGGAGATATTGGCCGAGATGATTGGCACAACCCGATCACGGGTGAGTTATTTCATGAATCGCTTCAGGAAACTGGGATTCATCGAATATAACGGGGAGATCCGGGTCCACAATACTCTTCTTAATATTTTTCTGAAGGAATGAAGCTTGCAGGTGTCTGTATGGATATGGCTGCTGCATAGTGACTACCCATCATTCCGCCTGCGATGCACCTTCAGAATCTGCAAGTCTTGGTCTAAATTGACCGTTCTCGCATTGCTGCGCGTGTCATGATGAGTTGTTATGCCGCCAGGCAAGAAAAAGAGAGCGTTCAGCGAGGCGACCCTCCGCGAGGTGAAAAAGGAAATGGCAAAGCCTCGCATCGTGGAGTCCGCTAGAGGAGAGGTCTCCGCTGGTCCTGGCAGGAGCAACGAGCGATGCGCGCAGCATGTTAAACGAGGACCGCTATCCGATCGCGAGAAAGCCCAAGATTACAATTTGGGAGCAGGTGTCGAGAGATCGACATCGTGAGGATCAAGTCAATCCAAACTAGTTTCTGCCGGATGTGGCGACGGGATTAGCGGGTCGAAGTTCCTGCCCTGTACCATCGGCGCTTACGCTATCTGTGCCAGCCTCTCCTGAAGGTTGCAGTGGGGAACCGGAGCTTCCTCAATAAGAGACCGATTTCTCCACGCGAAGAAGAAACGACCTATTGCCGTCAGTGCCGCTATTGCCGTAGCTACGCATAGCAGTACAACCAAAAGTCCAGCTGTATCGGTGTTCATCGGCCACTTCATCGGTAACGCCCATCCTTCAGAAAACGTCACTTGTCAGGCCGGGACTGTTGATGCCGGCGTGCCTGGAAGGCACACCGGCTAATCTCAACTACTTGCTTTCGGCAGTTTCGTGCTGGCTCGTCTGTTTTTCTGCCGCCTTTACAGCTGCGAGAAACGGGTCAGCGCTGGCGGGGATGTGTACGTCGCCCGACAAGGTTGCGCGGAAGGAAATATTCTTGCCATAAAACGCAAGTGTAGAGTCGTTGTCCTGCTGTATCTTGGCGCCATCCAGAGCGACTCCTACAAACAAGCCTTTGCTACGCGAGTAGCTCAAGGCTTCCGTGTTCAACTTCCAATCGGTGCCCGCCGAGGCGTGCCGGCCAACCGGGCCCGCAGTGGCTGATGCCTCACCAGTGAGTTCGAATTTGCTTGAGAGCAGCCCTTGCACACCCTCGTCATTCATGAACAACATAATGAGATCGACTGACTGAGCGCCCGCCTGGAAGCCAAAATTGCCGCCACCGATCGAAATGAACGCCGGCGCACTCCATTTATTGCCATTGCGGCACGTAACTACGCCACGTCCATGCTCGCCGCCAACGATGAATCCGCCCTTCCCCATGCTCGGTACGACAGCGATGCACTTAGCGCCATTCAGCACTTCTTCCGGGATGCCCTTGTCGGGCGCTGCCATGATCTCATTGATGACTGTGCCAGCCGCTTGTAAGCGCGCAGTGGTGTCTTGCTGTCCCGAACCAGCAAAGGCGAAGGTGGAAAATGACAAAGCCAGCAAAGCAATTGCATATCTCTTCAAGTAACACTTCCTTTTCATACCACGTAAGTTTGCGGATGAATCGCGTGTGGGGTGATAGTCGCCGTAAAGGATCAAGCGGTCCTGCGGCTACTGACCAGGTTAATGACCAGGACCACCAGGGCGACGACCAATAACAGATGGATCAGACCACCTGCAATGTGGAAACTGAAGCCGAGAAGCCACAAAATCAACAGGACGACAAAGATTGTCCAAAGCATATGCGCCTCCTTGGGCCGTTGGGGCGTTAGGTAATGCGTTGAGGCGGTGAGACATGAACTGCCTTACTGCCACGCGAGTTCACGGCAGAAGTAGCCGCCTGGCTATCGGCAGCAGGCTTGAGGGTCCTGTGCCGGTGCGACTAGATACGACCAAGCAGCAGCAGGACGACAACAACGATGAGCACCAAACCGAGTCCACCGGTCGGAGCGTACCCCCAGGAGCGACTATAATTCCACCTCGGCAAAGCACCGATTAGAAACAGCACCAACAGCACAATCAGAATGGTTCCGAGCATACTTCCTCCTCATCTTTTAAGTACTCAAGGTCGGATTTGTGTGACTATCGGGAGCACTTACGCGGCCACGGCTGCTCGCGATCAAGCTCGCAACCGTCTTTAGAAGGTTGTGAAAGCCTTGCCCCTTAGCATAGAAGCGGTCCGCTATGTTGCTTCCGGGTACCGCGTCATCCTGGTAGTCGCCGCTCATCGCGACGATTGAAATCGCGGGATACCGGCTACGTATATGCGATATCAACTCAATGCCCGACATTTGCGGCATATTGAGATCGGTAACGATCAGATCTGGAACGCTTCGGCCCAGGTGCGATATCGCGCTGACGCCGTTGTCTGCCATGGCGACGTCATATCCCGCGGACATGAGCAGCATTCCCAGGGCTGTCCGAACACTGGGTTCGTCATCCACAACAAGGATCTGAGGTTTCGATCCATTCGGCATACATGCTCCAGACGTGGCAGATATTGGGGAATATCACTTACTACGATGACAGGCTCACAAACCTAGCGTCTGATCAATACAGAACACCAGTTCAGGCCGCGCATCGGCGTCACTACCAGGAGATATTGAAGACGCAAATTCCGGGACAGCGCCCGCCGTGTCTTTGCCAACACAAGAAACTTGGCACGAGCCTGCGCGGTGACTCGTGCCAAGTTAAGAATTGCGAGCTCTCCTATATCCGCAGCAGCAATTCATCGCTGACAAGGTGTTGTTACCCTCCAGAAGGATGGGCTGCTTTCTCAGGCGCCGGACGAGGAGCAGGCTCCGCATGAGCCGCTGGCGGATGAGTGGCAGGCTGGGTATGAGCTGCGGGAGTGGGCCGCGGAGCCGGTTGAGCATGGGCTGAAGGTGCTGGACGAGCAGCGGACTGTGCATGAGCTGCAGGCTCCTTCTTGGACTCAGCAGGTGGACGAGCCGCCTTAGGCGCTGCCGCCTTATTCTCATTCGTGCGAGTTGCAGCTGCCTTATCTTCGGCGGTCTTGTTTTCGGTGGCCTTGGTCGCAGCTGCCTTATTCTCGGCAGTCTTGTTTTCGGTGGCCTTGGTCGCAGCTGCCTTATTCTCGGCAGTCTTGTTTTCGGTGGCCTTGGTCGCAGCTGCCTTATTCTCGGCAGTCTTGTCTTCGGTGGCCTTGGTAGCAGCCGCCTTATTCTCGGCAGTCTTATTTTCAGGAGCCTTGTAAGGTGCTCCCGCCTGCTTGGCCGCCACTACCCCATGACCGCTAAGCTCCGCCGGCTTCGCAGTTGCGGCGATTGCGGGCCGCCCGTGGTTCACAGACGCCAGCAGTGCGTGATTGGTGCTGGCAGCCTGCACGTGCTGGGTTTGCAGAGCCGTCGGCGGTGTGTGTTGCTCGCGTGCCGCTGTTTCTTCCGCAGCGGTCGGGCGGGCGGTAACTCCACCGGTGCCGCCGTTATAGCTGACGTGGTTTATCGTAGTGTTATTGATTACGGTGCTGTTGTAGACGTTGTGAATATTGGTGGCGTTTATATTGTTCGCCGCACGGTTATAGTAAAACTGTCCATTCTGCCAACGTCCGCCCTGATAGCCGGAACCACCATAGCCGAAGCCATAGTTGACGCCACCGTAGAAGCCGACACTACGACCCCAGTAGCCGCCATTCCAGGCGTAGGCGTTACCGCCCCATCCCCAGTAACCGGGAGTCCATAGCAGGCCAGCTGCAGGAGCCATCACCCATGTGCCAGGTACCCAGAAGTAGCCTTCACCACCATAAGCCCAATAGCCAGGCGTCCACAAATAGCCGGCGGCCGGGGCTATGGGCTGCGTGTACACAGGCAGTGCGGGCGGAGCGATACCGATCGATAGGACCAGCTGCGCCTGTGAAGAGGCCGCCAGGGCCAATGTAGCGATCGCAAGGATAAATAACCCACGAACTGAGCGGATACTTTTCATGTTGCCTTTCCCGTGGTCGCCTTCGCCCGCTTATTGACTTCTACTCTTCCCCTCAGTATCGAGAGTTATATAGGTCTTATTGCAGCAAAGGCGGCCAGTGAACCGAGGTTCAACGATGATTGTCATCGAGAGCGGCAACCTGCGTCTGATCACTATTGACCTACATACCAGGGAAAGCCCGATCGCGATGTACCGGGTCCAACAACGTTCGGATGGACATTCTGCAGGCCGGCTGCCTCTCGCAGCCCGTCCCCCGGATGTTTGAAAGTTTGGCCGCGTAACCAAAGGCCGGTTGCGTGCAAGCCACCCACCAGGGGAAAACCTGTAGCTGAGAACCGCAAACCCGGACACAATCACCCCATACCGCGCTAACACCAAGCATCTACAAGAACAACAGCCACAGCCTTCAGCTCGGTGACAGTGAGCAATTCTGTACAGTTCGACTGGCGGAAATGTGGAAATATAAGGTCTGCCCCGGGCAGCACGTGCCAATGGAAGAACGAGATCGTCTTTACGAAGAAGTCGGTTCTGGAGGTTCTGTGAGTAAGTACATGATAGCGTTTTTGGTTTTAGTGATTGCCTGGATTTGTTGCTGGATTATTTTTCATGTAACCAGCGTATTCATCCATATTCTTCTTGTCGCAGCCTTAGTGTCGCTCATTTTGCATTTCGTTCGCGGCAGACATGGTGAAGCGGACCTAAGAATCAAGAGCTGATCCGCCTGCTGGAAGACCCGAAGGGCGCCGAGTCCTCCTGATGTGGCAGAGCGGCCCGACAGTTATTGAAAATCAACCCAAGCCGTTGCTAATCCAGAAAGGTAATAGAGTATGCCGTTACTGCAAGTTGTCCTGGTCCTGATCGTCGTTGGGGTCCTTTTGTGGTTGGTGGATCGCTTTATCCCCATGGCGAGTTCCATTAAGTCGATCCTGAACGCGGTGGTTGTCATAGCCGTAGTGTTGTGGCTGCTGAATATCTTTGGGCTACTTCATTCCCTCTCGAGCATTCACATCGGCAAGATGTGACGGAGGTGGCCAAGGGACGCGATCCGTCATGGCCTGGTCGGCGATGCTCTGGTCTTTCGGATGTCATCGCCATGAGTTTGGGACGATCGTCCATTGTTGAAAAGTCGGTAGATACCGCCTCTTGTGACAGACAATGCAACGCCCCGGACAGAGGAAGAGACGGGGCAAAACTACTGTTTCAACCCAGCCCTCAGGAGGCTCAGCTCTAAACTGATCTCCCTTGCAAACACGGCAATGCGCTGACAATAAGTGCATACTTAAACCGTACCACCGTTCCCAGTACCGAGCTGGGGGGTTAGTCTTCGTTGGCTAGTTTGTACAGACATGAGTGCCGCCTAACAGGTCGGCGACACCATCAGAGAAAAACGGACCATCCGCGAGATAACCTTCACTTGTTTTCGCCTTGGAGCGCAAAGGCTGTAACGCCGGAGGCACCCCAGGCAAGATTATGAATTAGATGGTCCGCGAAAACTGTTCAACATTGCTCGGTCAGCAATCTGGCTCAAGGTACGGTTAGGCTTGGTCGTCCCTCACGGATCAGTCTTCGGCGAATGCGAACTGCGCGCGGAAAGTGTTGCGCTGGCCTTGGCAATTAGCAACCGCCAGTTGGGAATCGGCGAGCTGTCTCCATTCACGTTCAAGTAGCACACCATGTTCTTTAGGCGAGCTGTATCCGAGCCCGACGCGCTGTCTCCTCTTTGCCGCAAGTAGTAAGGAGGAATCGACTGGTAATACAAGGTAGCAACTACGCTCGCCGCATTGGTTAGCTGGGAACTGATGGGTATGGCATAGCGAACTATGCTGGAGCCGCTTCCGTCGCTGTAAGTTGGATCTCCGTTTACCCCGACCGGTTCGGTCAACTCCGCCGACGGCCCATTGGCACTCCATCCCTGGGGTAGCAGGCGGTTGTTCTTTATGACACGGTCAATATTTAAGAAGCTGGTGGTGATTTCGCCTTCCGGGTTCAAGGCTAGCTCTTCGTAAATCTGTACTTGGTCGTCTCGAGTGATGGGGTTGGCCTGGTTGTAGTGAGGTTGATAGGCCTGCTGGTTCGGTGTGAAGAATTCCGTCACCAGAGGATTGCCGTTGTTATCGAGAATCACGCCCTCATTCGAGGTTTGCCCCGACACCCAGAGCGTGTTGCCGAAGCTGTCGAGCACCCGGAATTCCAGAAACGCGCGCCGGAACTCGACGCCCGAGGGGAAGTCGTGGCCCGCCAGATTCACGACTTGGACATCGGCCTGCAGCGTGCCGCCGGTGTTTTGCAGCGAGAGAATGCTCACGGACGCGGTTGCGGCAGCAAGCTCCAAAGCCGAATTTTGTGCGGTGTACTGACTGGAGTACGTATCTTTCGCCGCAAAGCCAGGAAGTAATGGATTGGAGGCATACAGTCCCAGCTCGCTGCGATATTCCCCAAACATCTCCAGGGCGAACGAATTAATTCCCAGAAGAGTGTGGCGCGAGAACGGTGCTCGCTTAGTCAAGGTAATCTGATCGTCAGGCGCACGGAACAGCTCGGGCGGGAAAGTGTTGTCTTCTATATTCGCAACGTTGAATGCCAAAGGCTTCTTATCATATTGCTGCGGCATGTGGCAGTCCTGACAACTCTGAGGAGTTGAGCCATTGTCGGCGAAGTTGCTGTTCACCCATTCCAGAAAAGTCGTCTGCTCATGAGACTGCTTGGGTGCACCATGCTCATCCGTAAGCTGGTTCCCGTTCTTGTCGTACACCGGAAGAAAAATTGTGTGGCACGAACTGCACAGCAGCGAAGACTGGACCTGAGTAGCAAACTTGGGATTGACTCCGATGGCATTCTGCATGGGCAGCGTAGCTACCTTCGCATACGGACCGTATAGTTCGGTTGCAGGACCTACCTTGAATAATCCCGTGTACGTTTCTTCAGTTCCCAATCCATCCGCAGACATGCTATGGCAGGAGAGACAGGAGACCCCATCGCGCGCCAGGGCGCCATACGATGAGTTGGGATCGGAGAGATGGGTGTGGGTGAACAGCGCTCCGTTGGTATCCATCTTGTACTGACGTTGGCCCATTACACCGTGGCACCGTAGGCAGGTGTCATCAATGAAATCCGGTGCATTGGGCTGTCCGCTTATCTTGGGATGGACGGTTCGCTCGGTCTCGAGTTGGGCCAGGAAAATCGGATCGCGGCCCGATAATCCCATCATGGAATAACGCCATTCGCCATTGGGTGAGACGTTGACCTTGCAGTTCGTCGGGCCCCCGCTACTCTGATCGCAAGTCTGCAATGCGTTGGGATACAACATTGCAGGTATGTCATTCCTCACCTGGCCGTTGCTGCCGATGAGACCGGTAATGGTTCCGGTGGCATCGTGACAGCCCGCGCATTGGTCGGAGGTCATAAATCGCTGCGGTCCGCTGGGATGCCCCTTCGGAACCACGTGATCGAAGGACTCGGGCACCATGCAGTACGCCTGGCGTGGCGCCTTCTGCTGCGGAAATATCATGGAACACTGGGGAGTGGAAAGAGGAGACCGGGTTGGGCCTGACTGCTCCTTTTGCCGCGGATAATAGGCGTGATGCATGTCGTCGAGCGGGTTGAACTCCTCAGCCGAGTTGCCGTCACCAGATGGCCTGATGAAGAGTTCGTCCCGTGACCCTGAATGTCTGAAATCGGCAATGTGCAGTGTAGTGGCGTAGGTTCCCTGGTTGGCCGCCGCCGATGCATGACAATTCAGGCAATAGAGACCATAGCCCGAGTACACCGGCGTCGGCTCCGCACAACCATTGGTTACCTTGACGGGGGGAGCTTCTCCGTTACCTATGTCGGCCCAGTACCAGCTATCCCACACCGAGCTATCCCGAACCATGATGGTCCAGTCCAGCAACTTTGTTCCTGCATCATCGGGATACTGCTCTTTCACCATCACGCTGCCCTCGGGGATCGTTGCGCTGCGGTCGCCGGCTTGTAGCCAGCTCCAGATGGTTGGTGAGTAGTAGACCTTGACGAAAGGATGAACCTTCTGGCTGGTGCGGATCGATTCGTCATGCTGCCAGGACTCGTAGCAGCGGTTGTTCACAAATCGAGTGAGCTCGGGCAGGAAGCCTGGGGAACTAGAAGCGGGCAAAGCAGAACATTTCTCGTTCCCCGGATTCGGCGGATTGTTGCCGCAGCCAGTTAGTAGTAAGGATAGAGCCGCGGCCGTGAAGAGCAGCGCGGAGGTTCCTCGTGAGTTCAGAACTCTCTCGCGATTCTGCCCACCACGGGGGCGGTCATGCGCGGCCAGTAGATTCAACATGACGATCAGGTATTGGGCTGCAATCTTACACCAGGCTCCAGCCTCATCGCGGCCTACCTCAGGCAAGAGGATCGAGGTTTGCAGCAGGGTCGAGCCAAACCGATGTGGGTAGTATGCTGGCGACAGCTTGGTGGTCTTGACCGCACTAGTAAACTTGATGACAAAAATTGCGGCTAGCCTGAGAGAGTCGGCTGAGTTACTCCGCCATCGCTCCTAACTCCTTGGCTTGCCGGAAGTGTGGGCTCTCCCTGTTCTCTGGCCGACCACCTTGGGAGTGCCGATTCCCATACGAGTTATTAGCCTGCCGAGGCACCGGTCATCGGGGTAGTGGAGTGTGATCCAGCGTTGGTCCGTTGGGTGCAGCCTTTATGTGCCAAAGATGCTAAGCGACGGGGCGGCGGTTCGCAAGGTCGGCTACGTGCAGCCGCTGACCACGGACCACACCCTGGTCAACGCGCTCATAAAGGAAGGCGTGCTCAGTGCAGAAGAGGCACGCACCCACGAGCAGCGCAACGGGCTGACCGCGGCCCTGGGCTCGGAGTCGTCTCCCATTGCCGGCGAGTTCGCCGGCGCTCCCAATCCCGCTGCGCGCGGGCGATACTTTGCTGATGTGCAGCGATGGCTTGCACGGACAGGTGAGCGATCAGGAGATGGGCTCGGCGGTAGATTCGCAGCCGCTCAGCGATGCCTGCCGCGGATTGGTGGAACTGGCCAAGCAGCGCGGCGGCCCCGATAACATTACCCTTCAACTGCTGCGCGTGAGGGACGTTCCCGCATGATCGGCGAGCAGGTCCAGCAGTATCTGGTGCAGAGGAAGCTCAACGAAGGTGCGATGGGCAGCATCTATCTCGCACTGGATACCACCCTCGACCGCCCCGTCGCTCTTAAGTTCGTTCTCTCCGACATCAACAACCACCCCGGCATGGCGCGCCGCTTCCTGGAAGAAGCCAAGGTGCTGGCCAGCTTGAATCGTCCCAACATTCCGGTGCTCTACGGCTATTTCATCTGGAACGATCGCGGCGTGATCGCGATGGAGTACGTCGACGGTGAAAGCTTCGAAAGCATGATCCTGCGGCGCGGTCCCATACCGGCCGCGGTCTGCGTGCCGCTGGTGAAGCAGGCGCTGACCGGGCTGGCCTTTGCGCACCAGCGTGGCATCGTGCATCGCGATCTCAAGCCCGGCAACCTGATGATCAACCAGGAGGGTACGGTCAAGGTAGTCGACTTCGGTATCGCCAAGAAGCTGGCAGTCGAGGTTCATCTCACCGCGACCAACACCACCGTGGGCACACCTATGTACATGGCTCCCGAGCAGATCATGGGCAAGCCGGTGGACGCCCGCACCGACATCTACGCCATGGGCGTCGTCTTGTATGAGTTGTTGGCCGGCCAGGTTCCGTTCAACGCCGATTCGCTCTACGAAATCCAGGCCGCCCACATCCACAGAATTCCGGATCCGCCAACCATCTACTATCCGCACATCCCTCGGCCAGTAGTCGATGCGGTGATGAAGGCGCTGCGGAAAAATCCTGCCGACCGGTTTGCCTGCGCCGAGGATTTCATACGAGCGTTGCCCGAATTGGAGCCGATGCCAACGCTTATGCCGGACGCGAACATCAGCCGGCAAAATGCTGGACACCATCCGGTGTTGCCGATTCCCGCGCCGGCGCCTGTGCCGACGCCCATCCATCGGTCCAGCGGCACAGTCATCGATCGCTCTATTCCAGATCCTCCTGCCGTCAGGACTGGCACTGTAATAGACCAGTCGGCGCACGTGGTCGCACCGCCGCATCCCGCCCCGAGCCGTCCCGCGACGCCCCACCCGGCGCCGGTGGTCCACCCGTCCCATCCTTCGCCGGTGGTCACGCCGCCGCAACCCGCGGGTGGACGAAACAAGCCTCTGATCGCGGCAATTGCCGTCGCTCTCATCGTGGTCATCGGAGCCGTGGCGTGGTTTGCGTTGCGTCCCGCGGCCGAGCCGGCGCCGGTGGTTACAGGGGCGCCGACAAAGCCTGCCCCAACTGCGCCGCTAGTCACGGAGAGCGACGAGAGCAACGTCCAACCGCCGATCGCGACCAACCCGCCGGCAAAAACGCAGCCGCCGGCGCACAATCCAGATAACCGGCAGCACGCGCCAGTGGCGGGCACGAACAACCAGCCTCATAACCCCGATACCACGGCCCGCGTCACGCCTCCGCCACAGCCTGTTCACCAACAACCTGCCGCGCCTGCCGATCTCTCCGGCCAGTGGCAAGGCTTCTACTTCGACAAGGCTTCGCAAGCCAAGACAACCGTGCGTTTGTCGATTCGCGAAGTGGACGGCAACCGCATCACCGGCAGCCTGGTATTCCAGACCCCCGACAACACCACCGGTAAGTGTGACCTGAATGGCAGCAGCTATCAGGGAGGAACCTTGCGGCTGCTGACGCATTGCGTTCCCAAGGTCGTTCCGTATCTGAATACCTACACTACGTTCCAGGGCGTGGCACCCACCACCACTCAGCTTTCGAACGGAACGGTATTTGCCGCCAAGGACGTGGTTGCCAGCCTGCAACGAAACTAGTGAGAAATCGCTACGACACAACTAACGGCTGAGCCATGGCAACACCTGACGCCCGGTTAGTGAAGCTGGTCGTATTCAGCCGCGGCCTTCTTATAGATGGGAATCTCGGGGTCGGCGTCCTTCCAGAGAGTGAGGAAGTCTTTGTACGCGGCCAAGGCGCGAACGTGGGCTGCATCGGCGTCGGCGCCGGTCGAGTTCTGCGCCTGCAAGGCGTTAGCTCGAGCGACGCCTAGCTTGGCGAGCGCTCCCGTCCAGCAGTTCCAGACAATGCCGTTGTGATCGAGAACCTTCTGGAACTCGGCCGCGGCGGCGGTCGCATTTCCGGAAGCGAGATATCCCTGTCCGCGAATGTAAGTCCAGGGCAGACAAGAGAGGTTGGCCAGGAAGCCGATCTGGCCGTACTCAATGGGCGGCGAGGCTTTCTGCAGAATGGCTACCGCAGCTGAGGAGTTCACATGATCGACTGCGAGCTGTGCTGCAACGGCCGGAAGCCATAGCGACTGCAGCTGGGTGTCGAGCGGATAGCTTTTATTTAGCTCTTCGGCCAAAGATTGCGATCGCCGTGTGTCGCCCGCCATCGCGTAGGCTAGCGCGGCCAGAACTTGCACGTCCTGCCGGTCGGAACTCAACTTGAGTCCTGCCGCCGCATCGCGCTTCGCTTCTTCGAGATTTCCGAAAGCAGCTTCGCGCAGGGCTGCATTCTCCTGCCAGATGGCGGCGTTCTCCTTGCTGTCTGCCTGAATGGCAGAGTTGACGGCTCGGGTGGTGAACTTGCGAGCTTTGTTCAAATGACCGACATAGGCCTCGGTGTCCGATGCCAGTGAGAGTCCGAAGTGTTCGACATCCGGTTTGCCGGCGAACCACTGCTGCTGCTGGGCCATTCCCACCGCATCGGCTTTGAGAAAGGACAATGCATATGCAGCATTGTGAAAAACAAGGTTCTCCCACTTTCTTGCTTGTGCTTGCTGAATGACCTGGCCAGCCTCATCAAAACGGTGCAGCGCCATGTAGTCGTTGGTCAGATTGGAGAAAACTGCGAAGCGTTCAGGGACAAGCTTCTGTGACTGGTGCAGCACCTCGATGGCTTCGTCGTATTTACCTTCAGCAGCGTAGATGTTGGCGAGATCAATCACGACACTATCTCGCGGATAGCTCTGCAGCACTTGCTCGTACGTGCGCGCGGCTTTGTCGAGTTCTCCGGTGACATTCTGGTAGTAACGGCCGCTGATCACCAGCTTCTCGCGCTCGCTGGCATGGTCGCGCAACTCAAATGCCTTGGTGTAATACTCGGCAGCACGACCCATTTCGGAGAGGCTTTCGTAAGTGTTGCCAATTGCGGCATAAGCGCGAGCAAAGTTGGGATCGAGTGCGATCGCCCGCTGGAGATAAATCACCTGCGCTTCGGGGCCGTGCTCGCGACCGGCCTTTGGAGCCTGGCTGTAGGCCTGAAGCGCTTCCAGAGACTGCGTAGTTACCTCCGCCAGCGGTGCATCGAAGCGCTGCACCGTCGCTAGAGACTCGCCCAACTGGCTGCGCAGGCTGGCCGCGGCTTTGCCCAGCGCATTCAGGACTTTTTCTTTGCGCTCGGCGGTGACTTGTTGCTGTCCCAGCGTCTCGCCGGTCTGGCAGTCCACGGCTTTCAGAGCCAGAACGTAATCGGTGCCCAGGCTGGTGATCGACCCGGCAACATAGGCTTTGCTCCCGGTCCGCACGCAAACCTCGCGCGCCACGTCCGCGGTGAGCTTGGTGTTGGCCGGCTTGGTCATCAGTTTCAGCGTTTTGGCGACCCTGCTTTCAGATAGCACATTCAGAAACGGCGACTGGTCGAGCGCGATGGTGAGAGCTGTCTTCAGCGTGTCGTCAAAGACCGCGTCGCTCGTGCCGTTGGAGAAATCCGCAACAATAATGCTGTCCTTCTCCGTTAATGCCGACACGGAGTGATGACCCTTGATCAGCACCAGTGCGAGGATTGCGGCGAGCACAACGACTCCGGCGCCGAACATCCAGGCAGTTCGGGAGCTTCGCTGGGGTGAGATGGGAACTTGTGGCGGAGGAGTTTCTATCCCGACCGACGGCGGCTCGGCGACGGGCTCCTTCGTTATGACTTCCACGGAAGCTATGAAGCGATAGCCAATCCGAGGCACAGTTTCGATGTATTGGGGAGACTCCGCTGTGTCGCACAACGCCTGACGAAGCTTATTGACCGCTGTCGTCAGATTCTTGTCGAAATCGACAAAGACATCATTCGGCCAGAGGGCGTCGCGGAGCTCTTCGCGAAGCAGGGTCTCGCCGGGTCGCTTGACCAGCAGAGCAAGAACGGCCAGCGGCTTGCCTTGGACTTTGAGTCGCGTTCCAAACTTCCGCAGTTCGCCATGACGGAAGTCGGCTTCGTAGGGCCCGAAGCGAACGGCCTGCTGCTCTTCTTCGGTGATCTCGCCACCTAATCCCGCGGAAAAGTGGCGTCAAGTGTAGCAAAGGGCGTCCCTTCTCACAAGATGTTTGCTTCTGTAACCAACGTCAATTCAGCAGGATGGCTGGTGATATTTAATTTATCTCCAGTTTGTTGACACTGCCAAGCAAACAGGCAAAATGCTGCGACAGTAGAGGCACTTCTTGAACCCGACAAAGTTTCTTTGAGGAGCTATCGCCATGTCGCTTCGTACCTTGCTTCGGACCATAGCCACCGTCGGCATCCTGTCCTTCGCAGCGTTTGCTCAGTCCGCACCGCCTGCCGGCGACACGTTCTCCAACAGCGCGGCGCGTAACCAGAACTATGGCACAC
Source organism: uncultured Acidobacteriaceae bacterium (assembly GCA_963805985.1). Lineage (GTDB taxonomy): Bacteria > Acidobacteriota > Terriglobia > Terriglobales > Acidobacteriaceae > Bog-257. The sequence goes on from CAWDWG010000004.1 coordinate 61,823, forward strand.
AGCCGGCATTTGTCGTGCAACAGGGAGCGACCGCCTACCTGAAGTTCAACCTGGGGACTCTGCCCTCCGGGGTAACGGTCAGCAAAGCAACCCTGCGAATCTATGTCGACGCGATATCCGCCAACGGCAGCTTCGATGTCTATCAACTGAACAACAGCTGGAATGAGAGCACGCTCACCTACAACAATGCGCCGGCGCTGGGTACTTCCGCCACGGGGGGACATCCCGTCAGTGTCACCAGCCCGAGTTTGAACCAGTTTGTCGTAATCGACATCACGCCGCTGGTGCAGGACTGGGCAAACGGTAGCGTTCCGAACAACGGCGTCGCTCTGGCCCTGACATCGTCCAAGGGAGCCTTTGCGTTTGACAGCAAGGAGAGCAGCCTCACCAGCCATCAGCCGGAACTGGAGATCGCGCTGAACGGACCAACTGGCCCGGCGGGTCCAGCGGGACCTGAAGGACCTGGGGGCCCTGCGGGATCACAAGGTCCGGCTGGTCCGACTGGATCACAAGGTCCACAAGGTTCCACGGGACAAACTGGCGCAACGGGTCCGCAAGGTCCAACTGGTCCGATAGGGCCGCTAGGTCCACAGGGACCTGTCGGGCCGATCGGCGCCACTGGGCCACAAGGTCTGCAGGGACTGCTAGGACCGACTGGCCCGCAGGGACCCGCCGGCACGAACGGTACGGGCTTCAACTTCACTGCAGCATGGAACTCGGGCAACAACTACAACCCGAATGATGTTGCGACCTACAACGGATCGACCTATGTTGCAACCGCGGCAAATCAGAATCAGCAGCCGGATCAGAATCCCAACTCGTGGAGCTTGATGGCGCAAGAAGGAGCAACCGGTCAAACCGGTCCCGCCGGAGCAAACGGGCCGCAGGGTCCACAAGGGCCGGCCGGTCAGATGGGATCGCAAGGACCCGCAGGGCCGATGGGATCACAAGGTCCGCAAGGTCCCGCTGGAGCCACCGGAGGCAACGGGCCTGCTGGACCTATCGGACCCATCGGGCCGCAAGGACTTCCAGGAACGAACGGCAGCAGCGGTCAGGGCTTCAACTATCGCAGCGCGTTCAACAACAACACTTCGTACAACCCCTACGACGTTGTGACCTATGACGGCGCAAGCTATGCTGCGACGGCCGCCAGCAACGGGCCGAACAATCCTCCACCCAATCAGAACCCCTCGGCGTGGAATCCGGTGACCAGCGGCTTCAATCTCACCGGCGCGTGGAACCAGACCCAGAGCTACTACCTTGACGATGTGGCCACCTTCAACGGATCGACCTATGTCGCAACGGCCACGAATCAGAATCAGGAGCCGGACCAGAATCCCAACTCGTGGAACTTGATGGCGCAGCAAGGCGCGGCTGGACAAGCGGGCGCACCGGGTCAGCCCGGAGCCCAAGGACCACAGGGTCCACAGGGACCGCAAGGGCCGCCGGGAACGATGGGCCCCGGCTCGCCTTATTACGTGCAAAACGGAAGCGCCACTCAGACCTCGACCAGCTTCAACATCGACGGCAATGGCACAGTGGGTGGAACGCTGGCGGGCAACACGGTAAACGCCACCACGGACTACCAGATCGGCGGAAGCACGGCCGTCAGCATCGGCAGCGCGGCTGACCACAACCTATTCCTGGGTTTCGGGGCAGGAGCGCAGAATGTTCAGGATCAGGAACGGTTAACGTCTTTACCGGCTATCAGTCCGGTTACAGCAATACCAAGGGCCGCGGGAACGCATTTGCTGGTTATCAGGCCGGCTACTCCAACACGACCGGATCGGGTAATGTCTTCACCGGCGATCAGGCCGGCTATTCCAGACACTGGATCGGCAACTACAACGTCTTCACCGGAGTTCACGCCGGCTACTACAACACGGACGGCGTAGCCAATGTTGCACACCGGCTATGAAGCCGGCTTACGTCGTCACGAACTGGCAACGGCAACGTCTTTGACGGCAACGGCGCGGGCGCCTCGAATACGACCGGATCATACAACGCCGGCATTACGAGCGGCCTCTAACGGAGGCTGACGTATTGTCGACTGGCGGCGAGCGGAACAAGGTCGATATCGGCTACACTCCGGGTCAACGGTGACGAGAGCAACTCATCTGAATTGGAGCTGCGCAGACAGCCGCGTACTTTGCCGGCATCGATGGGCAAGCACGAATGGCGGTGTCCCGGTACTCCAGGGACATCGACTGGAAAGCTGCGGGACCCTCGGAGGCACTCCGTCTGTCGCAACGAGCAAGCTACGAAATTGGGGGAAACAGCGTCCTCTCGGCTGGCAACTACGACGCGAACGCTTATGTTGGCGAACAGGCCGGCGATGCCAATACGCAGGGTGCTGGAAATGCTTTCGTGGGATTACAGGCTGGGTACAACAACAACTCCAACTACAATACCTTTCTGGGTTACCAAGCCGGGTACAACAACACAACGGGCAGCAGCGACATCTATCTTGGCAACGTTGGGTGTCCGTCTCCGTGCACGGAAAACAACACCATTCGCATCGGCAATCAGGGCGCGGGCAGCAATCAACAGAACACCACCTACATCGCCGGGATTAACGGCTCAACCGTTTCCAACGCAAGTCCGGTGTATGTGGACCCTAACGGCCAGGTGGGCACATCCAACGCGCGCTTTCAGTGGGTGTATTACACATACGACGCTCCAGCGAACACGTACGGTTATTTAACCGCTTCTTGCAGAGCTCCGTACCCGTATCTGGTCTCGGGCTCCTGCGGAGCGAACACATGGAATTCCGCCTCGTACCTCATTGTGGTGAACTACAGTGGTCCCGACACGGGCAACGGGAGCTCCAACAATCCCAGTTACCAGGCAAATCCCGACACGTGGCAATGCAACTACACCAACAATGACTTTCCAGCTCGCACACGATCCTGTACGGAGCGCTCTGCTCGAACTAGCTTCTCGGGAGCCTTGCGCTGCGACCCAACGCAGGGCTCCGCCGCCTCGTGGAACTGACTTTGGTGAAGTGAGCGCAAACGTCCCCACGCACAGGACGTTCGATGGCCCGGACGTGTGGCGTGCGTCGGATGCGGTCTGGGGCTTCTTTGCCATGCTCCAAAGACTGTCCCGGGAACACCGCCGAATTCGGCGCAGGAGGCCGCTGGGCCGAAATGCCATACCTGTGGCCAGCCCCTATGCCGGTCGTCGAAATTAGACCCTGTGCTCAAGCAGCACAAGCCACTCTCGCAAACCACTCATTCAGGTTTCCATGCGATCAATATCGGAAGCAGTAGTTGAGGCCTGTTTGCGGCCGCCAGGGAGATCGAATTATCAGAGCCGATTGGTCGCCGGGATTGTTCGTTCTGCGAACGAAAAGCCCCACTCACAATAAAGGCCGGAATGGGCACCCGGTAGCGCAGCAAGCGCCCACTAGGCACAACCGTCGCGTTGAAGACGAATACCTTCGACGTGCTGGGCGGGGCGCAGGAGCTGGTCAGCACATTGACGCCTTTCGGCGGATTCCACTACCCATGAGGGGGCCAGATCGTCAGGTTCCCTGCAGAAACAGGATATGCTGGCTGGCAAACCAGAGTTAGCTGGCTGCTTGTTGAAATTGGCTTTCGTCCGGTGCGAGACCGGCTGAAACTTCACTCCAGTTAGGCTGCCGCTTCTGCAGCATTCGCAGTATCCAATAGCCGGCGGCTGCGGCTGCCAAATGCTTCAGTGTATGCCCGCTCACCATGTGTCCCAGCGCGAAGATCGGCTTGTCGAAAGTTTCCAGGGCTTTCGCCAGAGCATAAAATCCCACGACAACTGCCAAGTCGAAGGTCCGCGTGTAGCGCGAAGGAATCGCAAGCGCCAGCAGCAGGACCAAAGCCGAATAGGCTTGCACAGCCGCATAGAATCGCAAGTCGCCTGCACCCCTCACTTCGCTCATATGCCATTGCCAGACGCTGCCCATTCCGATCAGCAGGAGAATCGGCAACAACCACAAGCCGGCTTTAAGGCTGATTCGCTCGGTGATGATCGCTGCCACCATGGCCATGAACGCGATCGTCATCGGTAGCCGATCCCACACCAGTCTCGTGTTGTTCGGAGACAGGTGATAGTAAGAGGAGCCGAACGCTGTCAGGAGTAAGCCAATAAAAAGCAGGACGTAGGGCCATCGTTCGCGCGAATCGAGGAAACACAGCCCGGGCTTATTTGAGCTTGGAACGAGCAGTAGCCACAGTCCCCAAATCCCGACTACGGCAAAAGGAATATTGGAAGCAACATCGCCAAAGTTCGGAATCCCCAGGAAACTCCGCTCATCGGCAAACAAGTGGTAGCTTTGCGGCTGAGGAATCCGTGGTAGCAGAGAGGAGCCGACTGCCACGATAACCGTTAGCAGCAGTAACAACATCGCACTGGTCTTATTGGAGATCACTGCCAGTTCTCCTTCTCGAGAGTCAAACCGAGTGTGCTCGGGCGGCTTCCTCCGCATCAGCGTTGAGCGAAGCTGCCAGAGTCTTGATGCCCCGCAAATCCATCTTTCCGGTTCCGAGCACAGGGATCGCGTCGATGTGAACAAATTGATTGGCCTTGGGCTTCCACAATGCCGGTAGGTCGCAGGATGCGAACTTCTCCAGCACTGGCGCCAGTGCCGCCTCCGGTAGCGTGTGCAACACAACGATCCGCTCACCCTTCTTTTCGTCGGGCAGCGCGGTTACAGCAAACACCTGCTCCGTGCTCTCGGCCAGTTCGTGCAACTTCTCCTCGATCCGAATGTGGGGCACCATCTCGCCGCCAATCTTGCTGAAGCGCGACAGCCGGTCGGTGATGGTGAGGAATCCATCCGGCTCCATGGTTGCAATGTCGCCGGTCGTGTACCAACCATCGCGAAGAACCTCCGCCGTCTTCTCCGGTTTGCCCAGATAGCCGCGCATCACGTTCGGCCCCTTCACCAGCAGCATTCCCGCATTGCCTGGCGCTACCGGTTGACCCGTCTCAATGTCGACTACCTTCACCGAGACGCCTGGCAGCGGATGTCCAATCTTCCCGCGCTTGGCCGCCACCTGGCGGAAGCCGGGCGCGCGAAAATCCTTGCCATTGACAGCGACTACCGGAGAGCACTCCGTGCAGCCGTAGCCTTCGAGCGGGCGAATACCGAACAGATCTTCGAATGCCAGCGCCACCCGCTCCGGCAGCTTCTCGGCTCCCACCAGCACATATTGCAGCGAGCCAAAGCTCTCCGGCTTGCAGCGCCGCATGTAACCTTGCATGAAGGTTGGCGTCGCGATGAGGAACGTCACCTTGTATTTCTCAACCAAGCCGCCGATCACCTGTGCGTCGAGCGGATTGGCATGGAACACTACCCCGACGCCCTGCACCGCCGGCAGCCACAAGCCGGCCGTGAAGCCGAACGAGTGGAAGAACGGAAGAATCCCGAGCACCTTATCGCGGCTGCCGAGCAGGAACACCTGGCTCACCTGGCTGATGTTCGACATGATGTTGAAGTGCGTCAGCATCACGCCTTTGGGATCGCCAGTACTGCCGCTGGTAAAGATCACGGTCGCGAGCTGATCCATCCGAGACGCTTTGCCGCTCGAAGCAGACACGTCACGAGAGACCAGGGTCTGGGAAACCGCCAGACTAGGGGCACCCGCACCCACTACTTGCTTCAACAGTCCAACTGGTGTCAACCAGGCTAATGCGAAGGCGATCAGCTTTTCGCTTAAGCGAGGCTTAGCAAGTGCATCTTCCAGCAGCAGCGTGCGCCCCGGAATCGTCATGTTCGGAAATCGTTCCAGGAATGCCTTCGCCGTAATCACAACGTCGATGCCGCACTGCTGTGCGCAACTCGCCATCACTTCGTTCGACGACGTGTAGTTCAGATTGACGGGCACACGCCCCATCAACATCAACGCGTAGTTCGCCAGCGCGCCACCCACCGACGGAGGAAGCAATACCCCAATCATCGGCTGCTCGCCGATCTGCTTCCGCAATCGCCGCGCGATGTACACAGTCTTGACCAGCGCCGATCCGAACGAAACCTTCGGCGTTTTGCCGTCTGCCATGAAGAACTGCCAGGGCCGCTGCCGCGCCGTGCGCACGAATGCCCTATCCAACGGCTTCATATAAGGCTTGCGCGCCTCGAACGCCGTGGTTTGCAACTCCTGTACTGCGGCGCGTAACTCGACGGCGGTCGACGTTGACGGCATAGGCTTGCCGAAGCTCACCGTGACGCGATACGGAATTCTCCTCGGCAGCTTCCACAGAAAGCGCCCGCGCTCAAAGCTGAAGATGCTGCCCCACACGCCGTCGAGGTTCACAGGAATGATGGGGACATCGACGCCCTTCATGATGCGTTCGAGTCCGTGGCGGAACGGGAGCAGTTGGCCGGTGCGGGTGATCTGCCCTTCGGCGAAGATGCACACGATCTCGTCGTCGCGCAACGCGTCGCTCGCCACCTTCAACGAGTGCAGCATCTCGCGTGGATGCTGCTCGCTGGAGATTGGAATGGCCTTCACAATTTTGGCGAGCGGCTTGACCACCGGATGGTCATAGATGCCCTTGAACATGAGAAAGCGAATCGGCCGGTCGGTCGCCGCCACCAGCAGAGCCACGTCTACAAACGACATGTGGTTGCAGACCAGCAGGGCTCCGGTCTTCTCCGGGAAGTTGTCGCGGCCGATCACCCGCACGCGATAGACGGTTCGCGTTACGAAGAACAGGATCAGTCGCGCCAACCACTCCGGCAGCAGATACAACACATAAGCCGTGCCCAGCGCGGTGATGCAGGACGATGCCACGATCACGCCGCGCGGATCGAGATGAATGTAGTCGGTGAAAACGAAATACACGCCGGACGAAATCGCGATGCCCACGAACGACAGCAGATTCGATGCCGCAATGATCCCGCCTTTGTCCTCGTCCGCAGGCTTGTGCTGGATCAGCGCGTTCACCGGCACTGCAAAGAATCCCGCCCAGAGGCCCAGCACTCCCAGCAGCGCCGCCGATCCGGCCAGCCCATGTGGAGTGAGACCAAGCGCCAGACCGGTACAGGTCATACCGATCGCGCCCAGCGGAATCAGGCCGTACTCAATCTTGTTGTCGCTGATCCATCCGGCTGCCATGCTGCCGATGCCGATGCCGACCGCCAGCACCGCGTTCAGGTAGCCAGTCTTGGTTTGCCCGACGTGCAGCACATCGGGGCCGTAGACCACGATGGTCGAAAACAGCAGCGATCCCAGGAACCAGAAGTAAGTATTGCCGAGCACCGCCAGGAAGAGCGCGCGGTCGCGGCGCATCTTGCCGATCTGCAGCCACAGATCGCCAACGATGTTCAGCCGGAAGGGCTTTTGCGGCGCTGCGGCGGGAACGTCGTCGATCGCCAGGCTGGTCGCGAACCCAATCGCAGAGAGCCCCAGCAGCACATATCCCGCATACACTTCGCGCGTGACGAAATGCTCTCCCATCCAGGCGCCGGCGACGGTGCCGAAGATGATGGCCAGAAAAGTTCCCAGCTCGATTACGCCGTTGCCCCACGACAAGCTCTTCTCGGGCAGAAGCTCCGGCAGCAGGCCGTATTTCGACGGCCCAAACAGCGCGGCCTGGCTCGCGACCAGCGTGAGTGCGGCCAGCGACAGCCCCAACGTATGCGTCGCCAGTCCAGCAGTCGCCAGCAGCATCGATCCGAACTCCATCACCTTGGTCCAGATCGTGATCTGCCGTTTGCTGAAGCGGTCCGCCAGCCAGCCGCCCGGCATGCTGAGAATCAGGAACGGCAGCGAGAACAGAAACGTCACCACCGAAACGAAGCTCTCGCGATCGCTCTTCGCCAGACTCATCCCGACGATGATCGACAGCAGCAGGTTGCGCAGAATGTTGTCGCTGAAAGCGCCCTGAAACTGCGTCGCGATCAGCGCCCAAAAGCCTCGCCGGCCGCGTGGCGCGCTCGTGGGAACAGCGACTTGGGCTATGGCTGCAGAATCACTGGAAAGAGAATCCATCGGTTGTTGACCCCTCCCGGCAACGAAGACGGCTTGATACTAGCCTCAGCAAACGCAGGAAAAAGGCCTTTCCAGACAGTTTCGCGAGTGTCACAAATTATGAGCTTTGGGAGAAACGGCTCAATTCTACTCGGGCCGCATCGGCGAGAACAGAAAACACGAACACCCGCGGCCCTTTGGGCAGTTGGCGCGTGGCCGCGGTATGGACGTCGCAGATGATCGCACCTGTTTGCTCGAGCCCCCGCTGCCAGTGCGGCTTGCGTGGGTTGCGAGTGACCAGCAGATCCGGATCAATTCCGGCAGCCGCCAGCATGGTCTTGGCCGTTTCGGTGAAATCGAGCCAGCTGGATACGACGCCGATCAGCCTGCCCCTCAGCGCGGGGAGCTCGGGATCCAGCCATTTGTTCGCCGACCGAATTGGAAGTGTAACGAGCTCGATGCCAGCGGGCAGGGCTCGGCGAACAATCTCGGCTTGAGTCGGCCAGCAGAGCGGAACTGCCCCCAGGAGGACTTCAGGTTTAGCTAACTCTTCAACCGAAACTCCGAAGGCCGGCCAGTCGGTCAGCTGCTGAATCTCGGAGAGTAATGTCTCGCGGGCATCGGGATCGGGATCGATCAGTAGAAAATGATCGGGAGGCGGTGAGGCGATCCATTCGGCCACGCGCTGCCGGATCGCCGTTGCCGGCAGCTGCAGCTCGCGCACCGCTCGGAAGAACGCGGCAATGTGCTGGTCGAGAATCTGCTCCGGCGTCGACGGCAGCGCTGCATTGCTCTTGATGTACACACCGCTGCCATGCCGGTACTCCACCCATCCTTCGCGCGCCAGTTGGCGATAACCTGCGCTTACGGTATTCGGATGAATACTGAAGCGGCGCGCCAGCTCACGAGTGCTCGGCAGGCGATCGCCGGGCTTTAGATCACCGCTCAGAATCGCCAGCGACACCTGGGTGACCAGTTGCCGGTAGATCGGAACCTCACTGGCAGGCGAAAACCAAAGGCGCAACGGCAAACCCTCATTCAATCAAGGAATGGGAACTGCACCTTAATTTCTATTCGACAGCGAAGCCCGCGTGCTGATCTGCAAGTAGATCGGCCATGGTCGCACTGGGAAGAATAGCAGCTGTCCGCCCGCCCGGACGCCATTGCTATGCCTGTTCCCTGAGCGAAATGTTCGGCGTGGCCGAACGCGGCACAGGGCGCGGTCAATCTAAGTTGAAACCTGATGTAGGGGCAGAAAGGAGGAGCCTCGAGTACAGCTAAGTCCGAACGCACTCGTGGAGTTGGTCAAAATTCTCCAACTTCCACGAGTGCGGAGTCAGACGATCGCTGAACTCACGCGAGGTCGTAGCGATCGTTATTCATCACCTTGCCCCACGCAGCGGCGAAGTCCTTCGCGAACGTCTCTTTCGAGTCGTTGCAGGCGTAGACTTCCGCGAATGCGCGAAGCTGCGAGTGCGAACCGAAGATCAGGTCGACCCGCGTGCCGGTCCACTTGAGTTCGCCGGTCTTGCGATCGCGGCCTTCATACACGCCATCGGCCGCCGCGGGTTTCCACTCGGTTCCCATGTCAAGCAGGTTGACGAAGAAGTCATTCGTCAGCGTTCCCGGCTGTTTGGTGAAGACGCCGTGCTTGCTGCCTCCGAAGTTGGCGCCCAGCGCGCGCATGCCGCCGATGAGAACCGTCATCTCAGGAGCCGTGAGCTTCAGCAACTGCGCTTTATCCACCAGATACTCCTCCGGCGACGATCCGTTCTTGGTCCGGACGTAGTTGCGGAAGCCATCCGCCTTTGGCTCCATTACGACGAAGGAGTGAACGTCGGTCTGCTCCTGCGAAGCGTCGGTGCGTCCCGGTGAGAAAGGAACCTTCACATTCTGGCCGGCTTTCTTGGCAGCTTCTTCAACCGCCGCGTTGCCACCGAGGACGATCAGGTCAGCCAGCGACACCTTCTTCTTGCCGGACTGCGCGTTGAATTCCTTCTGGATTGCCTCCAGCTTCGCGAGCACCTTCTCCAGTTCCGCCGGCTGGTTCACTTCCCAATTTTTCTGCGGTTCCAGGCGAATGCGTGCTCCGTTCGCCCCGCCGCGCTTGTCGGAACCGCGGAACGACGACGCCGATGCCCACGCGGTCGTGACCAACTGCGAGATCGACAATCCCGATGCGAGGATCTTGGCCTTCAGAGCAGCAGCATCCTTATCGTCGATGAGTTCATGATCGACCGCAGGAACCGGGTCTTGCCAGATCTGCGGCTCCTTAGGAACGAGCGGCCCGAGGTAGCGCGGGATCGGTCCCATGTCGCGATGCGTCAGCTTGAACCACGCCTTGGCGAACGCGTCGGCAAGTTCCTGCGGATGCTCGTAGAAGCGCTTCGAGATTGGCCCATAAATCGGGTCGAAGCGCAGGGCGAGATCCGTGGTCAGCATAGTGGGCACGCGGCGCTTGGATCGATCGTGCGCATCCGGCACAGCACCAGCGCCTGCGCCATTTTTCGGTTGCCACTGATGCGCGCCGGCTGGGCTCTTGGTCAGCTCCCAGTCGTACTTAAACAGGTTCTCGAAGAAGTTGTTGCTCCACTTGGTCGGGGTGGTCGTCCAGGTGACTTCCAGACCGCTGCCGATCGTGGAGTCGCCGTTGCCGCTGTTATAGGTGTTCTTCCAACCCAAGCCTTGCTGCTCGATCGGCGAGCCCTCGGGCTCGGGACCAACGTACTTGCTGGGATCAGCCGCACCATGAGTCTTGCCAAAGCTGTGACCGCCGGCAATCAGCGCAACTGTCTCCTCATCATTCATCGCCATGCGCGCGAAGGTCTCGCGGATGTCGCGAGCTGCAGCGAGCGGATCGGGGTTGCCATTGGGACCTTCCGGATTCACGTAGATCAGGCCCATCTGGACCGCAGCAAGAGGATTCGCGAGATCGCGATCGCCGCTGTAGCGCTCGTCCGCCAGCCACTTGCCTTCTGAACCCCAATAAATGTCATTGCTGGGCTCCCACACGTCTTCGCGGCCGCCGGCGAAGCCGAAGGTCTTGAAGCCCATCGACTCTAATGCGACGTTGCCGGTAAGAATCATCAGGTCGGCCCAGGAAATCTTCTTGCCGTACTTCTGCTTGATCGGCCACAGCAACCTGCGCGCCTTGTCGAGGTTCACGTTGTCCGGCCAGCTGTTGAGTGGCGCGAAACGCTGTTCGCCAGAGCCCGCGCCGCCGCGGCCGTCGCCGATGCGATACGTACCGGCGCTGTGCCACGCCATGCGAATGAACAGCGGACCATAGTGTCCGAAGTCAGCCGGCCACCACGGTTGCGACTCCGTCATCAGCGCATGAAGGTCCTTGATCACCGCATTCAGATCCAGGCTCTTGAATTCTTGCGCATAGTTGAACTCTTTGCCCATCGGATCGGACTTGGGAGAGTGCTGGTGCAGGATGTTGACGTCGAGCTGATTTGGCCACCAGCTGTCATTCGTCTGCGGTTTGGGATGGCCGTTGCCGTGCGCTACCGGACATTTGTTTTCAGTTGACGAGGTTTGCTGAGTACCGGGGACAGCCGCCCCTGCTGCGGTCGCGAGTTCCTTCTCCATATTGTTCCTTATCCTTTATGAATTAGTACGAAAACGAGTTTACAAACTGTGAATCCGTCGATGGCTTCCCTGCTCGCGCCATTGACGGCAAGGAGCGCCAGTGGTTTTGCTGTTTACGCTCCTCGATTCTTAACGTGGAGTTTGCCGGACGCGCACTTGGTGCATAGTCCCCGGAAGATAAGTTCGCATTCGCGAAGGACTCTCTTACCGAGCGCGCCTTTGGCCGGACGCGGCACGTCGTACCAGTCGAGGTCTTCCACATTGCCGCAGCGGTCGCAGATGAAGTGGTGGTGCGGCATGCCCGTGGCGTCGAAGCGCGCGGCGCGGCCTTCGGCGGCCACTTCCCGCACCAAACCCGCCTTCACCAGGTCCCGCAAATTGTTGTAAGTCGTGGCCCGGGACGAGCGCGGATCCACGCGATTCACGGCTTCGAAAATCTCCGCAGCCGTTGGATGACGGTGCTGTTTGGTCAGAAACGCCATTACGGCATAGCGTTGCGGAGTACAGCGCAGCCCGCTGGTCTCCAACGACCGTTTGATCGCTTCGGCGTCCATCACCTATTTAGATTATATCTAATCTGACATTTTGTCGAGACTCTGCCGCTCCTCTTCCACTCATTGAGCGGACGCCGGAACCTTCACGTCGTCGCAATACATGGAGCCGTAATAAAGGAATTGGTGCACCGCGTTTCGCGGATAGATCATGTCGACGGTCATCCCTCCGCCGGCCGATTTCGCGTTCAACTGCGCATTCACACCGACCCAGTAAACAGGAATGTCCAGAGCCTTATAGCGCTCGACCACTTGATCACGCAGCTTCGGATCAAAGTGCACGCCATACTTGTCAACCAGCGCCTTAATGGCTGCGTAATCGCCTTCCGCCTTGATTCGCATCAACTCCGTCAGAAGCATGCCAACTCCCTGCTTCATCTTCGGATAGTCGGTGACCTCGACGTAGGTCTTGCCATCACGATCGAACATGCGGATCGCTACGGTCCTGTCCATGATGTAGTTCGCAATCAGAGCGCGATCACGCTCGTGGTCCTCTTCGATAGTGTCGCCGCGCGGAATTCTGCGCAGCTGCGTCAGGTCCACCAGCGCCGCCGAGTCGTACATCGACTTCGCGATTTCGTCCTGGCTGCCTTCGATCAGTCCTAACTGCTTCAGCTTCGGATCCCAGGCGTTCCACAGCGCCGAGAGGTCGGCACGGGCTTCTTCCAGGGTGGAGAAATATTCCTTCAGATAGGGTTCCGCGCCCCCTTTCATGCTCGCGCTTAGCTTGCCGGAACCGTGACCGATGACTTCATGCAATGCCGTCATCAGTTCATCGGCCTGCTGGCCATACTGAATTTCACGCTGGATCACGGCCTGGCTTGCGCCAAACTCTTCGATCCCCTTGTGACCGGCCGCGCCCGTCAAAGCACGGCTGCTGCCTGTGAACAGGAAGTTCTTGGTGCCATACTTCTCGTGTATTTCGTTTTCATTCGGCAGATTGTCGCCAATTGTGGTGACACTGAAATCGCCCGTTTCGACGATCGTCTCAATCGCCTCCACGGTCGGCGGGGTGAACGCAGTCTTCTTATATTTCGGATCCCACGGCGCTTGCTGTTCAAAGTACTCGGCGTTCTGCCCCAGCCTCTGCATCTTGGTGGTTAGCGGCGCGTCAATGACGCTGACGAACGCCTGCGAGCTGGCCTTCATGCCATTGGCATCGCGATAAATCTCGATGAAGTTGTTGGCAAAGTCGACCTTGGCATTGTTCTGCACCCACAGCGTATCGAACTTGATCAGGTCGTCGTATTCCCCGGTCTGGTAATAGCGAATGAGCGCCGCGATGACAGCGGCCTGCTGCGGGTCGGCCACGGCTTGCGCCTTCGCAAGATAGTCGTTGGCGCGCTTCAGGAATGTGGCGTACAGACCCGGAGGCACCGAACCATCCGGCGTGCCGGCGCGATAAACCTCTTCCCTTAGCGTGCCGTCATCCAGCTTCACCACGCGCGAGTTCAGCGGATACTTCGCCTTGAAATCTTTCAGGTCGGCCAGCGTGACGCCGGTTCCATAGAAGGTGTTGGCGCTGGATTGGACAATGTCTTTCGCGCCCTGCGGGCTCTTCGCCGTCGTCATGGGCTGGAAGTCCGGATCGAAGAGCGACGCTTTGAGATCGGTGAGTTCCCTGTTTAGAGCATCGGCTCCGGCGATGGCCGGCAAGTCGGCGTAAGGCGACCGGAAAGCGCCATTCTTCTGCGCCTGCAAGGCCGCTTTCTGCAGCTCATCGAAGGTGAATGCCGGCAGAAATTTCTGCGACGTAAGATCGTTGTGATTGCCGCGATTTCCCCAGAATAGCTTGGCGTAATCGGTGATTTTCGTCATCGTCGCCGGATCAACGCCGTGCGAATGAGAGATGATCTCCTCCAACATCCGCTTCTGGCGCAATCCATACCAGGACAACTGGTCATAGATGATGGGATCGATGGCGATGGCAGCTTCGGTCAGCCAGTACGCCAACTCTTTCTCGCGCGGCGCCAATGATCGGAAGCTCTCAGCGTGGATCTGAACGAATCCCGTGTTGCCGACGCGGTCGACGAGTTCGCCGGGAGATGCGTTGGTTTTCGACGCCTTGGGCGCCTGAGCCTGCGACGTGACGGCAACCAGAAGAGCTGAAGCTATAAGGACGACTGCGCAACGGCGCAAGTTCATACCACCCTCCGCAAAGCTTGATGGAACGAACCATGGTAAATGAGGAGGATGGACAATGCTGTGATGGGTTTGTGCTCAGCCCCGCTCGCTCAACTGAAGCCGGCTGCCTGGCTGCGGCCAAGCAGCGAGCGTTTGCTGCTGTTCGTCAGCGCTTCTCGCACTTTCGCCTCGTCCATCCAGCCGGGATGCGGAATGTTCATCGCCGGAAACTGTGCTGGAAGTAAGCCCGGCACCCAGGTACGAATCGCGGCGTCCGCCAGCAGGTAGCCATGATTCTCGAGGACACACGCTTCGCCTTCCGAGAAGCTATCCAGGTCGGTGCGGATCGTGCAAATGAAGTCCCTGACCAACGGCTCCGAGTAGCCGCCAGGCAATTTATATTCGGCAACCGTCGTGCCAATTCCCCAGTACGTGCCCTTCAGCTGACCGGAGTTGAAATTCGAGATGAGCCAGCGTTTCCGGACGGCCAGCGCCTGGTTTTCGGGAATGGCAACAAAGCGTCCTATTTCCCACAAGGGGCCACCATCGCCGCCGAGGGTAAAGAGCGCACCGCCATCGGAGACCAGCACCGTCTCATGGTTCTTCCAGATTGGCTCAAGACCAAGGTTGTCGTACACGCCACCGTCGCTGAAGGTAATCTCGCGAACACGCTGGTCGCGCCCCGGACTGCAATCCTTACCGCCAGACAGCTTGGTGGGATCGAGGTCCAGCTCCAGCGGTTTGAAGACGGGCGGGAAGCATGAAGACGCCGCAATCGCTGTACTGACCGGCCAGTCTTCCGGAGTTGGCATGTAACCGGCTTGATAGTCGCCGCAGAGGTCGCGCCGGAAGATCCAGTTCACGCCGTAGGCAAGGTCGGTGGAGCAGAAGATGTGAGCCGGCGCGGGAGAGATTTGCGCCAGATTCTTGCCCAGAGTGAGATGCTGATTGTAAGCCTTTCCCAAGGCAACGCTGTTGTGTGCACCCGGAATCAGCTTCTCAAGAGCAATCCAGCGGCGGAGATCTATAGCGCAAAACTCGCGCATCGGTTGACTGACGGAACCCTCGTAATCCGTGACTCCCGCTGATAACGGCGGGTCGAGACGGCTGGCGAGAAAACCGTTGAGAATGCTGCCGCCCGAAACGCTGGAAATGGACGTGAGTTGGGCAGCGATGCCGAACTCGTTGAGCCGCCGGATCGCACCCAGGTGAAAAAGAGTCGCCCGGAAGCCGCCGCCCGACAGAGCCAGGCCAATGGAGTTTGGAATCCGTCTATCGGAGGGCAAGAAGGTTGAAGTGGGCACTGTTGAACCTCTCGAGGATCCACCTATTGTGCACCCTCGGGGTGGAATAGACCACGTTTTCGCAATTTGACTGGCTAATCTCAGCGCACATTTGCGAGAAGCTACCGTCGACAGCGGCCAGCTAACAACATGCTAGACGAGGGATCTCTCCATCAGAATTACCCGGCCGTGATCCTCAATTGAGGCGAATACTTTCTTACCCTCATAGATGAAGTCTTGGTAGAACACGTTAAAGCGCTCCACAAAGCCGTTCTTGCCAAATATGTGCTGCGAGACTCGCCCAGTCGCCTCGGTTAACGCTATGCGATAGCCTATGTGAGCGGCATTATCGAGGCAGACTTTCACGACTCCCTGTCCAACGCCATGTCCGGCGAACTCGCGATCGACTCCCAACATGAACAAATGAAGATATTGACCGGGCGAAACAATCTTCCCTCGTCGGAATTGCTCGTCTAAACCGTCTAGCATCGAGAGTATGGGTAAGAGTTTCGAGCTGATCTGGCTTTGGTCCAGTGGCAGAGGCGACGCGAATTCATCCGATAACATAACTCCAGCCAGTTTGCCGTTGTCTTTGATCCGCGCGATTACCGAAAGTCCGTCCGGGATGACGTTGGGTACAACCAGCTGAAGAAATTGCTCCATCTCTTCGAACGACAGGCCCATCGCCACGGCCGGCGGGTCGGAGTCGCTGAAGACCTGGGCGAGCAAACGGACGATGTCATCGCAATCCGACAGCTTCGCTACAGCGTAGTCGAGAGGCTGCATATTCTTTAGATAGTACTAGACCAGTTTTCTGGCTGACTTGCGGATGATAAGCACGGTTGGTCAACGAGTCCAATGCCTTTGCGGACGCAGCCGCGAAGAGCATCTCCCGTGAAATGCAGCCTTGTCCAGAGAGCGCGCGCTCTGGAATCATCGCTGATCAGTACGTAAAAGCCTGCAGCTCGGTCACGCCGGCGTCAGGACCATTCACATATCCCGACCGCAGGCTCGGATTCAGCGCAATATAGGTGGCAACCACGTTGAACGTGTTCGAGAAGCTGAATCCGTTGATGGTTTCCTGCAAGTTTCCGTGTATGTCGTAAACGTAGATCGTGCTGCCGCTGGGCGCAGAGCTGGAATCGGGCTGCGCGATCAGGAATAGCTTGTGAGTCGAATCGAACTCGACATCGGCGCCGCTGAACTGCTGCTGTCCACCAGATCCCGGCAGGGTCACTTCAAAACCGGTCTTGGTGCTGAGGTTGTAGAACTCGACTGCAGCGTCGTCCTCGGTGTCGGTAACAGAAAATGCCGTCCGCCGATCAACTGCGATGCCGTTGACAAAGCCAAACCCGATCCCCACAAACTCCGAAAACGTGCCCCCAGTAAGGTCAACCACGCCAATGACGGGCCGGGTGTCGAACGCACCGGTCCCTCCTCCCAGGATCGCTTGATTGGTGAGACTGTCGTAGCCGATGGGTGGAGGCACGCTGCCAAAGTTCGTGGAGTCGGTAATCATGACCACAGGACCGAAGGTATTGTTGGCCACGTTCGAGCTGAAGACGTAGGGGATGAAATTGTCGCTGTTGTCGTAAGCGAAAACTGCGACGTTGGGCACTCCCTGACTGCGGCTCACTCCGCCCGGCATGATGATGTGCTGCGACCCAATCGGCGGAGTCCAGGCACCATTCACCTTATTCAAGGACAGTGGATTCAAAGTGCCGAAGGTACGGCGGCTGACGAACTCGTGCGATACGATCTCGTGCTCGAACAGTCCAACACTGCTGCCGACCACGCCCATGGCAATGAAATCATCTTGCGTATTCGACGGTTGTGGAAACTGCACCACGTCGAGGATTTTGCCGGTCGCCTGATCAAAGGTTTCGACCGCGGCCAGAATATTCCCATTGTTCAGCATCTTGGCCTCCGCCAGCAGTCCTTCGCTGCCGTTCTGGTCGATATCAAAGCCGAAAATCTGTCCACCAAACTGGCTGTGAACCAGAACACCGGTTGGTCCAGCAGCGAGAGTGGGCTGGAACTCGTCGGTTTGAGCCGACGCCGTGACGCCGGACAAAGCCAGTAGGAGCGGGCAAAGTGACCGCAAACAGGTTATGACACAAGGCCGCGAGGTGTGACGCATTTTCAATGTCTCCGAGCTTTGACAAGATCGCCCGCGCAAGACGGGCCTGACTCGGCAATCCTAGGCCAGACGCAGCTCTCCGCGTGTCACGGTTTCGTCAAAGATTTGTAAAGGTCGGACCACTAAACTGCGTTGAGAAGCCACCTGAAATATGTTACAGATTCATTACAACCCCAAAAAAGTGACTCAAGGGTTTTGTATGCCGCACGGCACTGGTCTAGGGGACAGCAATCCTGGACGGCCTTGAAGGGAGAAAAAGTGACCATGCAATCCAATTCGACCAAGCCACTGGCTGGCCTTTGCGTCTCAGGCTTCGACTTTTCAGAGCTTCGCCATTCGCTCGCGGTAGTGGAGAACTGCCGGCAAGCAATTGGAGTTGTGAATCCCCGGCCGCCCGGTCTGCACAATCGTTTGCTTCAATGGGTGAAAAAATCAGTCGCTCGTTCGCTGAACTGGTACACGCGCCCCGTGCAGGACCTCAATGCCGCCCTCACCCGTTCCCTAACCGAGATGTACAGCGCGCTGGAGCTCATCTCCGCAAACACTGTTGCGCTTGATTACCGATTGGCACATCAACAACTCGAACTTCTGCACGAACAGATAAAAGCGTTAATTGCTATCGAGGATATTGCGGTTCAGGAAGCTCCTCCCATCGAGGTAGATGCCCGCGATCAGCAAGATCAGGTGGACCTTCGTTATCAGCCGGAGACCAGGCTGGGGAATGATCGTACGTTGTACATCCTCGGGCTCTTTGGCAGCGGGCGTCTCTATATCAAAGAACTCATTCTGCAGAACATTGGTCTGCGAGCCAAATATTTCCGTGACATCATCCGCTTGTACCCGTGCCCGACGTCCATGATCTGCAGCGGCCATGTCACCATGAAGTACGTCTCGCGGAATCAGGCGATGCCGGCGATCATGGGCCGGATCCTGGATGCGGTTCAGAAACGCTTCGCCGACACCGTCTTTGTCTATCGTCATCCTCTCGATTCCTTATTGACCAATTGGGTCTACTGGCGCACCTATCTGCGCGATCGCCGCGAAGTATGCGGTATCTCTGAGGTGTACACCAGCTACGACGATCTGTGTGCCGACCTGGACCGGGACTTCTTCGAGTTCAAGGCCTTCGCCGAAGGCGACCCCGATTTCTATTCCGGCCTGACCGGTCCGCGCTTTCTTTCCTTCTCGGAATTTGTCGAGGAGAACGCGCTGCATCGTCAATCGGCCAGCTTGGCGTTACGCCTCGAGGACTTCGCGATCAATCCCGTCCAAGAGTTGTCTAAGATCGTGGAGTTGATGGGAGCGAATCTCGATTTGAGCGGTCTGCACATTCCCTTGCCGAGAAGCAAGCCGTTTGGTTATCTGGCTGCCAAGGAAAAAGTCCCTCGGTTCAAGAACTTCATCAATTCCCTCAATCTCGAGACCAGAAAGCGCATTGAAAAACTGGGATACGATCTGTGAGACGAGTCGCCAGCGTCCCAACACTGCGGCGCCGCGGATTACTTCAGCCCGGCAAACGGAACTGAGAACAGCAGTGTCTCGGAATCGCTAAAGCTAGGGCCATCCGGATAACTGGACGATTTTGCTTTGAACCAATTGCCGGTTTGCGTGGACAGCATCCGCCCTTCGAGCACGCCCAAAGCCGGCCGCCGGCTGAGCAGGAAAACACTGGCGACTTCGCCGGCACCAGTGTCCTGGCTGACGGACTGAGCGCACAAACCATCGATTCGTTGAGCGTTCACGAACAACTGCTGCACCGTCTGCTGTCGCTTACTGCTGCTCTGGATGGGAACTTGCTGCCAGAACCATCCCTTCGGCACATTGGGATCGGGCTTGGAGTAGTCGAAGATATCGTGTCCGCCGAAGATGCCGCACAGGTTCGCCCAGCTTTTGACGCCGATCGTGTTCCATGCTTCCACCGCAGAATTGGAATAAGGAGCAGGACCCATCTTGTAGAAATCCGGCGAATAAGGGTCGCCCGTCGTACGGTACTGCGTGCCGCCGGCAGTCAGCCAGGCATGAGTCGTGATGTAGCATTCGCAATCCGGATTCTTGTTCATGACATCGTAGGCCCATGACCAAGCGTCACTGCCGGCAAAGAAATCCATGGCCAGCACGAGCATCCGTATCCCTGAAATAACAAACTTCACTGCGGTGTTGGCCCCGGTTCCGTCGTGAGATCCCACCCAGTAGGCCATGTCCCCGTCGCTGAGATCGATGCCTGCGCCGTATACTCTCGCCCGGCTCTTGGCCGAAAAATATCCCTTCTTGAACTGGCTTCCGAGGTAATCGCGCGAAGTGATTCCCTTCGAAAAATCGTAATCATGATTTCCCGGAGGCGTCGTGAAGGCCAGCTTATTTGCGTCGAGAAGCCTCCACGAGCTCTCGGATATCTTGAACTGGTTGTCGGCGAGCCCGTCTACACAATCGCCCACGCCGATAACAGCCTTAATGTTCGCTGCAAATGTCGACTTACCGGACTTGAGCGAGATGTTCTTGTTATCGACGATCCACTGCATCATCGCCGTGTAGTATTGGCCACTCCCATTCGGGCAAGACGCGGCCAGGTACTGAGGATCGGGAATAATCGCGATGGTGAAATCGTTGGCCGCTGCTTCTGCCGACGGAAGGTTGATGAACCGCGACGCCGCTGTGCCGGCGAGGCCGCCCAGAACCGTTACTCCGAAATCTCTTCGGCTGATGCTCTTCAGCAGCCGTTTAGGCGTCAGTCCATCGTGTTTGATCGCATACTCGAGCTCCGTCACAGCCAAACTCCTCAGCAGTCGGGGTGACTGCTAATCTCCCACTCCACCAATGATCTTTCAGCAACGGTTAGCTGCTGGACACACTGCCATCTGGGGGTCATAACCCGCTTCCCGGCAGAAAGTCGTCGCCGCTTTTCACGAATTAGAGGATGACGATCAAGCGCGGCGGGCTGCCCAGGCGCGCGTGAGATAAGTGGTCTCGATCGCCTTGAGGCCGGCGATTCGCTGTTCCGTCAAAGCCAGGAACTGGTCGAAGAGCTCGGGGCCGAGCTGCACTCGCAGGTCGTTCACCGAGCGCCACGCTCCCAGATATTGCTCCGGCGTTTGCTGCATTGAATGCCGGCCTTCCAGGTACAGTACATCGGTAAATTGCGGCTTGGCGCGCAACATCTCGGTCAGTTGCTCGGTGATGCCGGAGCGCCCGGACGACACGCGCTTCACATCCGGCTTCAGACGAGTAATCTCGGCCTCGATCTCCACCAGCAACGGATTGGCTTCGATCAGGCGTGGATTCCACAAGGCGACGAACAGGCCTCCAGGGCGCAGGATGCGATAGAACTCATCGCATGCCCGGTCGAAATTAGCCCAGTGAAATGACGATGCCATGGAAACCAGATCGGCCGATTGATCCGGTAATCCCGTTGCCTCAGCCGAGCCTTTACGCCAAACGATTGTGGTGCCACGCGAGCTCTCGATCCCGCGCTCGCGCATGTCATCGTTCGGCTCGACCGCAGTGATGGAATGGGGCTCGTAAGACGCGAGAATGCGCGTCCATATTCCGGTACCCGCGCCAACATCGACCGCATCCACGTTGCCGATATCGCGGCCCAGGTAACGAAGGATGGCGGTTGCAACCTGCGGCGCGTAGCCGGGGCGGAACTTGGCGTAGTCGCCGGCTAATCCTGTGAAATCCCCATGCTTCATCATGTGGTTGTAGTGAGAATCTTAAGTTTCAGGATCAAGTCGCAGATCACATCATCCAGCTGCAGTTTGTTGCCGCAAGTCTTCAAGGACGAGTTCGCCTTTGCTCACCATGTCCTCGTACAACGCGACATCTTCCGGATTATCGATCTCGCCCCATTGCCCTGCGGTCGCGAATGTCCCAACCGGAAAACCTGCGGCCAGCAATCGCCGCAGCAACCCTGTCATATCGAGGCGATCACGAGTCGCAGGATCGAGTTCGCCGAGCAGCTCTTCGACAGCGCTCCACGCTTCCGGCGTGAACTTCAGCAGTCCCATGTACTGACCCTGGATATCTTCGATCCGATTCGTCTTGCCGCCGATCTCCAGCAGCCGGCCGGCCTCGTCTATGCGGAAGGTCTCGGCATCGGCTAAAGGGTCGGCAAAGCGCCGCGCCCAAAGCTCACGCCACTTGCGATCATAAGTGATCACCAACTCGCCGGAAGCCTGAGCCAACCCGCGTACTAACTCGCTGCGATAAAAGATGTCGGCATAGCTGACGATGACCGGTTGCTCCCGCAGCCAGCGAGCCGCCGCTGCCAGCGACATCACCATGTTGGTCTCGGCCCAGCGTTCATTGTTGAAATAAGTGAGGCCGGGGAAGTCGATCATCTCCGCGCGGTAGCCGCGCACGATCCCGATTTCATTTACTCCGCCACGCCGCAGCGCCGCCAGTTGGTACTCGACCAGCGGCTTGCCGTCGAGCTTTACAAAGCACTTCGGCCGGTCGTCTCCAAGATGTCCCAAACGGCTGCCGCGACCGGCGGCGAGAATAATTGCGCGCATCATTGAACTCCAAAGACCTGGCGGAACAGCTCAACGTCTGCGGCACGAAACGGCGAACAGCGCTCCGGGTGCCACATGATCCCGGTTATTGGTTTGAAGGAATGGCGAACCGCTTCGACAACGCCATCGTCGGCAATCGCCCAGACGCCGAGCGGAATCGGCGACTCGAAAGCTCCGAAGTTATGATAGCTGTTGACCTCGACCGGCTCGCCCTTGATTCGGATGAGCTGCCGCGCCGCAACATGTCCCTCGACGCGGCGTAATGTTGCCCCGGCACGCTGCTGTATCACCTGCATGCCGCGACAGACACCGAGTACAGGTAACTTCTGTCGTTCGGCGAAATCGAGCAGCGCATTTTCGGTCTCGTCCCGTTCCGGAGCGTCGCCTCCAAGGGCTGCCAAATCATTGCCACCGGTCAATACCAATCCGGCGACACTGCTCCTCTCGCACAACGCCAGAGCAGCTTCTGCAACATTGGGAAGCAGCACCGGCAGCAGATCGCAGCTGATCAGGAATCTGGTCCAGGCTTGATCCAGGCAATCGCGCCGTTCGCCGTAGCTTGGAACGACCTCAACTCGTTGCGTCACCCCGACTGCTCTCATGCGACGACGACAACTCTCTGGTTGGTGCAGTCCAGACACAACGTGGTTGCGCTTTGCCATTGCCGGAACAAGGATTCGCCGGCGCCGATGACCGCCGGTATGCCCAGTTCCGCCGCACGAATTGCCATGTGGGAATTGGCGCCCCCGTATTGGGTGACAAATCCGCTGATGTCGCGGGTGAAGATCCAATCGAAGCCGGGGTCGGCACTGGGCACGAACAGAATACGTCCCGCGAAGCTCTCCGGCGAATCCTTGACCGAGGCTACGCGCGCGGTCACTTCCTTCTGGGTAATGAAATTCGGCTGGCTCGGAGGCAGATGAAACGCGAACACCTCTTCCGGTGATGCGATGACCGGCGGCAGCACCAGACGGCGGGTGAGAGCGTATTGCTCCCGGCCTCGGGTCACGCTTTCCATAAGCGCTTCTCGCACCGGACCGCTCTCGCTGTACAGCGTTCGAATGACGTCGTAGTCCAAAAAGGCGCAGTCTTCCGCTGAAAGCCCGTGTTCCTCGCCCAGCTGCCGGATAAGCGACAGCGCATCGCTCAGACTGCGGGTAAAGACGAACTTCGCATACTCACGGCCCTCAATGCCGGCCTTCACAAACTCGATCAATCCCAGAACATCGATTTCCAGCTCATGCTGTTTCAGCAATTGTTCAAGCTGACGCAGTTGTTGGATGGACAGAGCAAAGCGCGGTGCTTCCGACGCAGTTGGCCGCGCATTCGACCAGTCGAAGTAAAGATCAGGCGCCTCGTCATATCGCGGCGACAGGATGTCATACGTTCCCGGTCGAAGATGACCGTAGCGCGCCAGAAACTCCGCTCTCGGTATCTGCGCGAAGTCCCTGCCTAGCCGCGAGCCGATCGTGTCCACGCTCGCCATGAACGTGGCCGCCTCCTTTTCACTCAGGACGCCCGCCTCAACAAAAGACTGCAGCAACTGCACGGCGATGAACCCGGCACGTGCCAGACCGGCGAAAGGCAGGGTTCCGTATCGCTTGCAATCCTCCATCAGCCAGTAAATGCGGCTGATTTTGTCGATCCTGGCGTGGTCGATGGTGGAAAAACGCTCAGCCAGGGTATCGATCTTCGCCCGGTCCCGCCGCCACAATCCGGTCTCGCCGTGAATGATGCGATTGGTGAGACGCCGCAGAGCGCCGCTTAGCTCCGCAACATCCTCCGCCGAGAATCCGTATTGCCCGAGCACGCCCAGTCGCACCGGCAAATCCAGCGTGTAGCACGAGAAGACAATCTGGAACTCAACCTTGTCATGGAGATGCGGTTCGGCAAGCAGGCGGTCGATGTAGTAATTGACCAGGCGCCCCGCCAGCTCACCCGATAGATCGCGCGGAACAAACGAATTGAAGCTCACGCGCACGTCGATGTACGGCAGCCCGTGAAAGCTGACCAGCAGCGGAAAACTGCGCAGATTCTGATAGCCGTAATTGTCGCGCTGGTATGCCCAGATCGCATCCGTGATCAGCTCGCGATAGAGCGACAGCGAAAGCGGTCTCGGCCGAACCCCAATAATTTCCGCCGGATTCCAGTCCGGCATCACTCCGAAGATTGCGCGGCTGCCATGCAGGTAAGGATGCGGCCGGCTGAGCAACTCAATCTTCCTGGCTGCGTCAGCAATCGCGGCGTCCACCTCCGCATCCTCCACCGGCTTATCCTCGTCAACGCTCAGGGGGCGAACCTGCAACAGATAAAGCTGTCCGTCACCGGTGATCGCAAATTCCACATCGATGGCATCGCACGCCAGCAACGCCTCCAACTCCGTCAGCAGAGCGACCACTGGAGTGAGCGATGGCGGACACGCGTCCGGGCGCGATTTAAGGCATAAGAAGGACTTGAGATTTTCGCCGACTCCCGCTGTGACCTGATCGGTCAATCCGGAACGGTCGTCATAGTTCACCACGAAATATGGGCCACCACTGGCATTGCGCGAGAAAGCCACTCCAGCCATCGCCACATGTTCCAGCATCGGCTGCACAAAGATCTGGTCGTCGTCCGTCGCCTCCTTGCCGAAAGAGGCGATCACGCGATCGATGGCCTGCTGCAGGGCAGCGCTTCCGTGAACATCGGAAACGGATTCGTATTTGCCTGCCTGAGATTTGGACGCGGCACCATCCTCACCCTGCGCGCTGCTGCGCACGATCATGCGTCCTGAGCTCCAGGCCGCTGCTTCAATCCTGGCGAGCACGTCAGACGCATCTCCGCGCCAATCGGCAACGGAGAATCGTATTTGCGGGAGAACTTGGGCAGTGTGCAGCGCTGGCGCAAGCAGCTCCAGAGTCTCCGCCTTGGTCTTGAACTCCACCAAGCGCGCCGGCGCGGACCTACGCGCACCATTCGCGCAAACCGCAAGGATGCGGTCGACCGCCGTTGCCACATCCAGGTTCCCATAATTGTCGAGGGTCAGATCCGGTGACTGAGGTATTTCCGCCGGCACATCAAAACCCACGATGTCGCGCGCGTTGCCGTGTTGCGCTCTGCTATACAGGCCTTTGCTGTCGCGGCGTCGCAGTTCGTCCAGCGGAACACGCAGATAGATCTCGCGATATCCGGGAATGTTCTCGCGATTCCAGCGGTGCACTTCGTGGAAGAGTGAAATGGTCGCGCAGACCACGTCCATGCCCTGTTCAGCCAGCAGTCTGCACAAACGCGCGTTGCGCATCGCCGAGCGTCTGCGATCCGTTGCGTTGTGCTCCAGGTCTTCCGCGATAGCTCCCCGCAAGGCGTCGCCATCAAGGAAGATGACCGGGTGGTCATCGGCACGCAGGCGGGCCGACAGCTCCCGCGCCAGCGTCGTCTTGCCGGCGCCGGATAGGCCGGTCAGCCAGAAGACACGACCAGCTACGAGAGCGGGTTCCTGATTCGCCGGGATTCGAGCTTCACCGGTCCCGCAGGTGCCAACCAATGGACTCATAAGCATCTGGAGGGCAGTCCTTGAAGGAGCGCCCAAGTATCGCGTTCTACGGTCCGGACACGTTCGCCGGAGATCGCAGCGACGCGGAGCCTACTTGCTGAGAAGCAATTTTAACCGGACTGTCACCTGATATTCACAAAATCTTGGGCGGGTGGCCCTATGTGCACCAGCAGGGAGGCCGAACATGCTCGGGGTTCTGGAAACGAGAAGCCTCGCGCACCATTCGCAACACGTTCGACATTTGCGGGGCTACTGCCGCAAAATGAATTCGCGGACTATGATGGCGTCAAGCAACAATAGGACCGGCAACATTCTTAGCATGCGCACTCGGCCACATATTCTGGTTGTCGATGACGAACCGCAGATCACGCGGGTGCTACGCACCAGCCTCAGCGCGCAGGGCTATGAGATTCGTGTTGCCGCAGACGGCGAAGCTGCATTGGAGATTAGTAAAGATTTCGCGCCCGACCTTGTCATTACCGATCTCGCAATGCCCAACATGAACGGCATCGAGCTATGCCGGCAGATTCGCCGCGTTTCCCAAGTCCCCATACTCGTGCTTTCCGTACGCGGCGAAGAACGAAGCAAGGTCGAGGCGCTCGACTCCGGTGCCGATGATTACATCACCAAGCCGTTCAGCACAAGTGAGCTGCTGGCAAGGATTCGCGCTGCCTTACGCCGATCGCGTCCCAAGACTGGAGAACCCGCACTCAAGATCGAGGACGGTGACTTCCTTATCGACCTGGATGGTCATCGCGTGACCCTGGCTGGACGAGAGGTTCACCTGACGCCAAAAGAGTTTGATGTGCTGGCCTATATGGCGCAGAATCCGCGGAAGGTACTGACCCATCGCGCTATTCTCAATGCCGTCTGGGGAAGTAATAGTGTCGAGCAGACGGATTACCTCCGTGTCTTTGTGGGCCAGCTTCGTAAGAAGCTGGAGCCCGACGTAGGAGCTCCTAAGTATATTCTGACCGAACCATGGGTAGGATATCGCTTTGAACCGGGCGACTTAGATAGCAAGCAATAGCAACGCTGGCGAGTAAACTACATCTTGGAAGGCTTGTTTGGCTTCCATAGCTTCAAGTTAATTGGTGATTGCTGAATTCGTTGCAGCCGGGCGTCCAGTTCTCCCGACTTGGTGTGAATCCACTCCGCATCCGGAAGCACTGGCGGTGCGGCGGGGCTTGCCTCCTTAGTGTTCTCGGAAAAGCTGATGTGGAGATCATTTTCCACGGCTGCGATCTCGGTTTCAATGTCACGGAGTTCCTCGGTCAGGGTCGCAACGTATACAGCGTCGCTGGCGCGTTTCTTACTCATCAGCCGCGCTTCCGCCAAAGCAGGACGAATCTTATAGGAAACCATGCTCGTCCACTGATCTGTATTCCGGCCTATCATGACTAGTCGTGTCCTCCATTTCTTGTTACTACTCAGTAGCGATACGGCAACTCCTTCTTGGTCTCTACCGAGCTGGCCAGAGACCAGACTGCATAGCTGGCCACGATCACGGCTACTATTACGATAGTTATGACGACTCCTGGCTCCTTAGCCTGCTTTTTGCCAGGCTAGTCTTTCGATCCGTCGGTGACGAGCCGCCAGCCGGACCCCGGCCTATGATGCTTTTTAGTTTCCCTGGCAGCAACCCCGCAGAGCTCATCCACGCCTTGACCAGCATTGATGGGCTCTGCCCCATCCAAAGCCGAACGGTCAAACTTAGTTGATTCAGCATCCCCACTCCGCCTCGCCAGGCTTGGCGAAATAGCGCTTGCCGCTGGCGCGCAGGCTGGCGTTGGTCTCCAGCTCCAGAATCGCCAGACGCGCCGCGGCTACCAGACGATTCGACTCATCAGCCAATTCGGAATTGGACGGCGCAGGTGCGACCTCCTGTTCCGGTGATGAAAGTGCGCTGCTGTAGTGCTGGAAGAGCTTGGTGAATTGCTGAACGAACACTTCCTGTGTCGACATATGGTTGAGTTTCAGGCGCCTTTCCTCGCCCCACACCATTAGACATTTGGGAGTGTAAGGAAGGAATAAATCGTTCATAAATTGTTCATAAAGGAGACGAAAATAGAGGAACTTATTCGCTATTGCTCGCGGCCCTTATAAAACTTTTATAAGTTCTTTAGACCACGCTTACACCGGAGGTGCTTGAATCAACAATGCGGACAGCGAAGATGCTGACGTGTGCGAGGGATTCATGACCGATATGTTTCTCATTATTTGCGCTCTGAGCGTAGCGTTCTTTGTTGTATTTCTCGTGCAGTGTTCACTGCCAACACACAAACCTGCGAAGTGTTCACAGAACGTCAGAACCAACCCAGCATTTCATAAGATAGCGGAATCGAAAGCGGTAAATATCGCCTATTCCCCAAGGTTTTGGGTCCGACTCGAGAGAGAGATGGCAGAATTCCTGGCAACCCATGGCCGGACCGCCGCAGCATTGCTCGTGGTCACGGCGTTGATACCGTTTGTGGCATTGGCTCAGGATCAGAGCGGCCCATCGCCCGATCAGGGCGACTCCGGATCGGGCCAGCAGTCGGGTGCCGCCAACCAGGGCATTCCGCCTGCGGTGGCCCAGCAGCTTGAGGCGATGCAGAAACGTATCGACCAGTTGGAGCGGGAGCTCAACGCACGACCGGTTGCATCCAACAGCGCTTTGCCGGGGCACGATATTACAGAGCAAAGCTCCCCGGCCAATGCCGGTCCGCAGGGGGCAGAATCCGCGTTGGCGACCCCGGCTTCGCCGGCGAACGAGAAGCCGGCGCCGTTTTCCTTTGCCGACTTCACCTGGCTGAATGGCAACAGCCGCATCAAGGAAGCTCCGGTTGATACGAAGTTTTTTACCCCCGAGATTCGCTTTGATGGTGATTATGTCTACGACTTCAATCATCCCCAGGACGACACCATCAGCGGCTCCAGCGAAATCTTTCGCGCAAACGAATTCCAAACTACCCAGCTTGGCGTAGGCGGCGATTTTCACTGGGACAACGTAATGGCAAGGCTGATGACGCAGTTTGGTATGTATTCCCAGACTACGCCGCGCAACGACGCCAGCCCGGCCCGCGGTCAGTGGCAGCTGGCCGATGCTTATCGCTACGTCTCGGAAGCATACGGCGGATATCACTTCAATGTATTGGATGGAGTCAACGTACAGGCCGGAATTTTCATGTCTTACATCGGCCTGTTCAGCTACTACAACTTCGATAACTGGGCCTATCAGCCATCCTATGTTTCATCGAACACCCCATGGTTCTTTAACGGCATGCGGGTGCAGATCTATCCCAATCAGCACCTCAAAATCGAGCCGTGGCTGATTAATGGATGGCAGTCATACGGCCGCTTCAATCATCGTCCTGGTATAGGCGGACAGATTCTGTGGCGTCCGAATGGCTGGTTCTCATTCGTCGGCAATCAGTACCTGCTGGGTGCAGACACACTCGGCGTCCCTGGCCGCATCCGCTATCACACCGACGACAGCATTCAGGTGATGTATTACCACAACCCGGATCGCACCCTCGATCGCATGGCCTTTTCGCTGACGGGCGATATGGGATGCGAACACGGTGGTGGCGTAAGCTGCACCGGCGATTCTGCCCAGGGACCGAAACAAAGCTTCCTTGGCTACATGCTGTATAACCGCATGTGGTTCCACAAAGACCTTTACGGGTTCACGGTGGGAGGCGGTCAGATTAATAACCCTGGACGCTATCTGGTGCTGTTGCCGCCGATCAACGGCGCGACCGCCGCGTCGGGAACCCCGTACTTTCCGGAGAATCCGGGCGATCCGTTCAAGGCATGGGATGCGTCGGCAACCTTCGACTACATGCCAAGTCAGTACATTACGTTTCGAATGGAGTATGACCACAGGCATGCTAATGTGCCCTACTTCTCCGGACCTGGCGGTGTGACGCCGCCGGGCGGAAACACCGGATCGCCCGGTTCAATGGTGACGAATTGGTATCCCAGCCTCGTGCAAACTCAAAACACGATTTTGGGTGCAATTCTGGTTATGTTTTGAGCATTCGCGAAAAGAGTGTGAAGGGAGCTCAATAGGTGAATACTTACTCGAGGAGACCCCAGAGAGGGCTCTATGGCATCCACCCGCTGGGAACAGCATGGTTGCCGACGAGGAGGTATTCCAGTGATTGCAAGCGCACGTTGTGGCTACACGATGCCAATAGTGTTGTTGCCTCTGCTTTTGGCTCTGGCGTGGGTCATACCGGGTTGGGCTCAGCAGCGGAATATGGGGGATATGTCTGCGGCGCCGGAGTCGGGAGCGGGGGAGACCAGTCAGCAGATCCAGCAGCATGTAAATCGGCTGGAGTCTGAGGTTCAGGAGTTGCGCGAGCAGGTGAAAGAGATGAAGGCAGCGATGGCGATGAAACAAGCGAGCACGAACAGCGACGGTGTGCCGCACGACACAGTTGACGTGCAGGCCTCCAGCGTTACCGGATCGCCGGAACCGCTTACTGCCGAGGATCGCTCCACGCTGGATTTCCTGAATGGCACGACGATTAACGCAATGATCGACACCTATTACGAGGGCAACTTCAATAATCCGATTGGACGCGTGAATGCGCTCCGGGCATACGACGTGCTGAGCAATGCCTTTAGCCTGAATCAGGCCGACCTGATCGTGGAACGTGCGCCCGATGTCGATGCGGGACGGCGCTATGGTGCGCGCGTCGACCTGCAGTTCGGCCAGGCGACCGCTACGTTACAGGGAAATCCCTTGAATGAGCCCCGGCCGGATATCTATCGCAACATCTTTCAGGCCTATGGAACCTATGTTGTCCCAGTCGGCAACGGTCTCACTGTGGACTTCGGCAAATGGGCCAGCTCTCTTGGAATTGAAGGTAATTACACGCAATACCAGATTAATTACTCCCGATCCTATTGGTTCGACTTCCTGCCTTTCTATCACATGGGCGCGCGCGTCAACTATCCATTCAACAAGAACATAGCTCTGAACTATTGGATCGTAAATGGCACCAACCAGACCGAGCCGACCAATGGGTTTAAGGACGAACTCTTCGGCTTAGCTATCACACCGACCAAGAATGTTAGCTGGACGATTAACTATTACTTCGGACAGGATCATCCGGATGCGGTTGTGGTTCCAGCCTGCGGTCCACCTCCCGTGCAGCCAGGGCTCTGCTTTGAAAAGATCAGTCCGACGCCCGATGGCAAGACTCAAATCTTCGATAGCTATGTCACGTGGCAGACCACGCCGAAACTCACCCTGGCGTTAGAAGGTGACTATGTAATTCAGCGTTTGTGGGCTAATAATGGCCCTGGGCAGTCCGATGCGCCTGCTGACGTGTGGGGTGGGGCAGCCTATGCTAAGTATCAGCTGACGCCGCGGACTTACCTCGCGGGACGGACAGAATACCTCGACGATCACGGTGGACTTTTCACCGGAATAACCAGCTATACCGAGGCGCTGAAGGAATTCACAGCGACTTATGATTTCACGCTGGCGAATGGCTTGGACATGCGCTGGGAGTTCCGGCGCGATATGTCGAATCGGCCGCTCTTTCTCACCAACCAGCAAGGCGTGCTCAGTACGGACCAGAACACCGCGACCATGGGCGTGATCTGGTGGTTTGGCCGCAAACAGGGACCGTGGTAGAGCGCAAGTTCAGGAGTTAATGACATGCAAGACGTTTTATTCGCCGCAATCACGATTGCTTTCTTCGCGCTGTCGCTGGCATACGTGTACTTCTGCGACCGGGTGAAGTAAGGGGGAACCATGCACACTGAATCAGCCATCATGATGGCAATCTGCGCGTTGATGATGATCTATCTCTTCTACGCGCTACTGCGGCCGGAGAAGTTCTGACATGACGATCAATGGGTGGCTTCAAATCGCGATTTACCTGGGGTTGATCCTGGCGGTGACCAAGCCGTTGGGAATCTTCATGACGCGCGTCTTCAATCGCGAGCGCACGTTTCTGGATCCTGTAATGCGGCCGGTTGAGCGCCTGGTGTATCGGCTGAGCGGCGTGGATGAGAATCACGAGATGCACTGGACGGAATACGCTACGGCGATGTTGCTGTTCAGCCTGGTGTCGATGCTGCTGCTTTATCTGATCCAGCGCGTACAGCTGCATCTGCCGTTCAATCCGCAGAAACTCGCGGGCGTGACGCCCGAGCACCTGGCGTTCAACACGGCCGCTTCGTTCACTACGAATACCAACTGGCAGGCCTACGGTGGCGAGAGCACGATGAGCTACTTCACTCAGATGGCGGGTCTTGCTTACCACAATTTTGTTTCCGCAGCGACCGGTATTGCGCTGGCCATCGCGTTCATTCGCGGCATCGCGCGGCGGCAGATGAAGACCATCGGCAACTTCTGGGTGGACATGGTTCGCAGCCTCCTGTGGGTGTTGTTGCCGTTTTGCGTGATTGGCGCTCTATTGCTGGTTTCCCAGGGAGTGGTGCAGAACCTGAAGCCGTATGACACGGCGAAGCTGGTCGAAGCCGCAGCAGGTGCAGCATGTGAATGCCGACGGTAAGCCCGCCGTCGATGCCAAAGGCAAGCCGGTGATGGATACCGTTGCCACGCAGACCATCGCGCAAGGACCTGTGGCCTCGCAGGAGATTATCAAGGAATACGGCACCAACGGCGGCGGATTCTTCAACGCCAACAGTTCTCATCCATTCGAAAATCCGACGCCATTGACCAACTACATCGAGATGTTTGCGATCTTCGCGATCGGCGCGGGGCTGACGTACACGCTGGGACGCATGACCGGATCGCAAGCGCACGGCTGGGCCGTCTGGGGGGCCATGGCCCTGCTCTTCGTCGCCGGAGTCACTGTCGCGTACTGGGCCGAAGCGCGCGGCAATCCGTTGCTGCATGGGGTGAATCAGCAGGTCACTGCGCTGCAATCGGGCGGCAACATGGAGGGCAAAGAGGTTCGCTTCGGCATCGCCGACTCGGCCCTGTTCGGCACGGTTACGACCGATGCCAGCTGCGGCGCCATCAACAGCTGGTTCGACTCCTACATGCCGCTGGGTGGCATGGTTCCGCTTGTCAACATCATGCTCAGCGAGGTGATCTTCGGAGGCGTCGGCGCCGGCATGTACGGCATTCTGATCTACGTCGTGCTCGCGGTGTTTATTGCCGGCTTGATGGTGGGGCGAACGCCGGAATATCTCGGCAAGAAGATTGAGGCTTACGACGTGAAGATGGCGATGCTGGTGGCGTTGGTCTTTCCGCTGGTGATTCTGGTGTTCAGCGGGGTCGCATCGGTGCATGGCTTCGGCACATCGGGCATCAGCAATCCTGGCCCGCATGGCCTCACCCAGATGCTCTACGCCTATGTCTCAGGCGCAGGCAATAACGGCTCGGCGTTCGGCGGTCTCACGGCCAACACCCCCTGGTACGACACGAGTATCGGCTTCGACATGCTGCTGGGCCGCTTCTTCATGATCATCCCCATGCTCGCGATCGCCGGCAATCTGGCGCAGAAGAAATATGTGCCGCCGTCGCTGGGAACGTTTCCGGTCACGACGCCGTTGTTTTCCGGATTGCTGATTGGCGTGATCATCATCGTCGGCGCACTCACCTTCTTCCCGGCGTTGAGTCTGGGACCGATCCTTGAGCACCTGCTCATGGCTGCGGGCAAGACGTTCTAAAGGATTCTGCAAATGGCAAGCACAATGGAGCCCACAAGCACCTTGGAGCCGCAAATGGTACGCGTTGGACAGTCGCC
This sequence comes from uncultured Acidobacteriaceae bacterium, assembly GCA_963805985.1. GTDB lineage: Bacteria > Acidobacteriota > Terriglobia > Terriglobales > Acidobacteriaceae > Bog-257. Next base: position 95,228 of record CAWDWG010000004.1, read on the forward strand.
CAATAGGCCGCGCAAGAGAGCCGTGTGGCAGGGCAAGATCGTCTGGCGCGCGATCCTGGATTCTTTCGTCAAACTCGATCCGCGCCACATGATGGGCAATCCCGTGATGTTCGTGGTCGAGGTTGGCAGCGTCATCACCACCGTGCTGCTGTTTCGCGGCCGGGGTGATTTCGCTTTTAACCTGCAGATCACGTTGTGGCTCTGGTTCACGGTGCTGTTTGCCAACTTTGCCGAGGCGATGGCGGAAGGCCGCGGCAAGGCACAGGCCGACACGCTGCGCAAAGCCCGCTCGGAGACGATTGCCAATCGCGAGCGCGAAAACGGTGAGGTCGAGAAGATCCCCAGCTCGCATTTGCGTGCGGGCGATGTGGTCGTGGTTTCCGCCGGCGAACTGGTTCCCTCTGACGGCGAGATCATTGCAGGCGTTGCGTCGGTGGATGAGTCGGCAATCACGGGCGAGTCTGCACCAGTCATTCGCGAAGCCGGCGGCGACCGGTCGGCGGTAACCGGCGGCACGCGCGTGCTCTCCGATCAGATTCGCGTGAAGGTCACCTCGAATCCGGGCGAGACATTTCTCGATCGCATGATCGCGCTGGTAGAAGGCGCCGAGCGGCAGAAGACGCCGAACGAGATCGCGCTCAATATCCTGCTCGCAGGACTGACGATCATCTTCCTGCTGGCGGTCGTTACTCTGCAGCCGTTCGCGATTTATTCGGGCGCGCCGCAGACGGTTTTTGTGCTGGTATCGCTGCTGGTTTGTCTGATCCCGACGACGATCGGCGGATTGCTCTCGGCGATCGGCATCGCAGGCATGGATCGCTTAATTCAGCACAACGTTCTGGCTATGTCGGGGCGGGCGGTCGAGGCCGCAGGCGACGTGGACACACTCCTGCTCGACAAGACTGGCACGATCACGCTCGGCAACCGGCAAGCAGCGGAATTTATTCCTGCACCGGGCGTTAGCGAAACCGAAATGGCGGATGCGGCACAGCTGTCTTCGCTGGCAGATGAGACGCCCGAGGGCCGCTCGATCGTGGTGCTGGCTAAGGAGCGGTATGGGCTGCGGGGACGCGAATTGAGCTCGCACGAAATGGAATTTGTTCCCTTCACTGCGCAGACTCGCATGTCAGGCGTGAACATGAATGGGAACCAGATTCGCAAGGGCGCGGTCGACGCGATCACGCGCTACCTGGCCAACAACGGAAGCGAGATGCCTCCTGAAGTGCAGGCGACGGTGGAGAAGATTGCTCGCGCCGGCGGTACGCCGCTGGTGGTTGCCGAGAAGGGTCGAGCGCTTGGCGTCATCTATCTGAAGGACATCGTCAAAGGCGGCATGCGCGAGCGCTTCGATCAGTTGCGCGCCATCGGCATCAAGACCGTCATGATTACCGGCGACAATCCTCTGACTGCCGCCGCGATTGCGCGCGAAGCGGGAGTCGACGACTTCCTCGCGCAGGCGACGCCCAAGGACAAGATGGATCTGATCCGGCGCGAGCAGGCGCAGGGCAAGCTGGTGGCGATGACCGGCGATGGAACGAACGATGCTCCGGCGCTGGCGCAAGCCGACGTCGGCGTGGCGATGAACACGGGAACGCAGGCGGCCAAGGAAGCCGGCAACATGGTCGATTTGGATTCCAATCCGACCAAGCTGATCGAGGTGGTTGCGATCGGCAAGCAGTTACTGATGACGCGCGGCTCGCTGACGACCTTCTCCATTGCCAACGACGTTGCCAAGTATTTCGCGATTATCCCGGCAATGTTCGCAGGAACTTTCCCGGTGCTGAACGCGCTGAACATCATGCATCTGAAGACGCCGCAGTCGGCGATTCTGTCGGCAGTGATCTTCAACGCGGTGATCATCATCGCGCTCATTCCGCTGGCTCTGCGCGGGGTGAAATACAGGCCGATGAGCGCTGCGGCCCTGCTGCGACGGAATCTGTGGGTTTACGGAGTGGGCGGGATAATCGTGCCGTTCATCGGAATCAAGCTGATCGACATGCTGATTACGAGGATCGGCTTGGCGTGAAGAGAGATGAACCACATAGACACAGAGGCACAGAGAAAACTTAAGAAACGCAAGGTTCCCTGTCCTCCGTGCTTCCGTGGTGAACAGAAATTCTGAATTGGAAGATAGCCATGAAGCAGAATCTTAAAATCGCAATCCTGATGACGATCGTAACGACGGTCTTGCTGGGCGTTATCTATCCGCTGGTGGTGACCGGTCTGGCGCAGGCGTTGTTTCACAACAAGGCCAATGGTCAGCTGCTGACGCGCGCAGACGGGACGATTATCGGTTCGCGAATTATCGGCCAGGGATTCAGCGCGCCGGGATACCTGTATTCGCGGCCCTCCGCTGCAGGCAATGGGTATGACGCCGCCAACTCAAACGGCTCGCAGTACGGTCCGACTAACCAAAAGCTGATCGACCGCGTTAATGCCGACGTCGCGCGCCTGCATGCAGAGAATCCGTCGCAGCCGGTTCCTGTGGATCTTGTGACTGCCTCGGCGTCCGGGCTGGATCCCGACATCACTCCCGCGGCAGCCGAATTTCAGGTGCCGCGGCTGGCACACGAGCGTGGAGCGTCAGAGCAACAGATTCGGGAAATGATCCGGCGCCATACTTCAGGACGGCAGCTTGGCTTTCTCGGCGAGCCTCGCGTGAATGTGCTGGAAGTGAATCTGGAACTCGACCAGCAGTTCCCGATGAACAAGAGAGCTGCGATCGCTCAGCCGTCCTCAGTTGTTCACTGATCAGAACAGCCGGCGGTCTGGTCTCCTATAGCTTCGCTTAGTCGGGCCGCCTGGGTGGTCAGATAATTGCGTTCGGGAATGCTGGTGGTGCGACTGGCTGCACGACGATAGAGCATGATCGCAGCCGGATGATCGCCGGCCATTTCCAGAAGATGAGCGCGAACCGCGTCGAGGCGATGATGTTCGGTGAGGCGCGGGTCAGCATCGAGCGCGGTCAGCAATTCCAGCCCCTTCGATGGACCGTGCACCATCGCCGCTGCAATCGCGTGATTGAGCACGACCATGGGATTGTCTGAGGTGCTTTTCAGGAGCTCGTAGAGCGCGAGAATCTGCGGCCAGTCCGTGTCCTCGGATCTAGCTGCTTCGTCATGAACCGCTGCGATGGCGGCTTGCAGTTGGTATGCTCCGATCGATCCTTTCGACAACGCATCCGTCAGCAGCGCCGTGCCTTCCGATATCTCGGCCTGATCCCATAAACTTCGATCCTGCTTGTCGAGCGGAATCAACTCGCCGCCCGCTCCGCTTCGCGCCGTGCGCCGAGCATCGGTGAGCAGCATCAGCGCCAGCAATCCCGCGACCTCTGAATTTTGCGGCAGCAATTTGTAAACCGAGCGCGTTAGCCGGATGGCCTCGTGTGATAGCTCGAGCCGCTGCAGATCAGGTCCGGAGCTGCTGGTATAGCCTTCGTTGAAGACCAGGTAGAGTACGTGCAGCACGGAATGCAAGCGCTGCACCTGCTCCTGCTGGGTCGGCAGGCTAAAGGGCACGCCTGAAGCCTTGACGCTTTGTTTGGCGCGGCTGATGCGCTGTGCCATCGTTGCTTCGGGGACCATGAAAGCATGCGCGATCTCGCCGGTCGTCAGGCCGCCGACGGCGCGCAGCGTCAGCGCGATGGCGGACGACGGCGTCAACGCCGGATGACAGCACATGAAGAAGAGGATGAGCGTGTCGTCGTGGTTCATGTCAGGCTCGAGAGCGACGGCAGGAGCGACAAGTTCCGACTCCAACATCACCGCGGTTTCTCTACGCTGGCGAGCGATGTCGCTGCGCAGCTGATCGGTCATGCGACGGCTGGCGACCTGAATCAGCCAGCCGCGCGGATTGTCCGGGACACCCTCGTGCGGCCACTGCGTGATCGCCGCGATCAGTGCCTCCTGCACCGCGTCTTCGGCCGAAGCGAAGTCGTGAAAGCGGCGGATGACCGCGCCGAGCACCTGCGGCGCAAGTTCGCGCAGCAGATGCTCGACAGATGGATCCAGCGATCCCGGCATAGGGGCTGATGTCGTCATGCGAATTCAGGAGGCGGGCCACTCATCACGGGACGAACCTCGATGGGCATGTTGCCGCGATCTTTCGGACCGGGCGCCGCAGACGCACGCGCAGCAATGTTGTACGCCTCCTCCGGCGTGTCCACATCGATGATCCAAAATCCTGCGAGGAACTCTTTCGACTCGGGGAAAACGCCGTCGGTGATCGGTGCTCCGTCAGTTCCCGCGCGAACAATCTTCGCCTGATCAGGAAGCGCCAGGCCTTCGGTCGCGACCAGCACGCCCGCTTCTCTCAGTTCTCTATTGAAGGAATGCATGAAAGCGAACTGCGCCAGCATGTCCTCCTTCGACCACTTCTTGTACCACGCGAAATCCGTCTTGGTGCCCGACATCATCAGGATGTATTTCATAAACCGTCCTCGTGCGTCTGAATCGCCCGCGATTCTGACTTCATTTGAATTCTGGCGGTGGCCCGCCGATCGGTCGCACTTCGATCGGAATATTCATCGGCGCACCGCCGAGCCCGGGAGCAGCCGATGCCTTAGCCGCGATTTCGTAAGCCCGCTCCGGAGTTGCGACATCGACGATCCAGTAGCCGGCGAGGAATTCCTTCGACTCGGGGAAGACGCCGTCGGTGATCGGCTCGCCATTCTTGCCGGCTATTACCAGCTTCGCCTGGTCGGGGAAAGCGAGGCCTTCGGCGGACAGCAACTCGCCCGTCGCCTTCAACTTTTTGTTGAAGTCCATCATGAACCCAATCATGTTCTGGATGTCTTGCTTCGGCCATCCGGGAAAGGGATCGACACCTAACTTCATCGTGTTCATCATCAGGATGTATTTCATTTCATCTCCTTTTTAGACCCGCAGTCTGTTTTGCTCTTATGAGGTAGTCGGAGCGGCCGGGCCGTTGTCGACATCCCTTTACGGAATTATTTCAACGAATCGCCCGTCTCTCACCGTCCGCAGGTTTTACAGCATTTCCGGCGGCGGCCCGCTCATCACCGGCCGAACTTCGATCAGCATATTCAATGGTGCACCACCGGGTCCGGGGGCTGCCGACGCCTTGGCGGCGATTCGGTAGGCGCGCTCAGGCGTGTCAACATCCACGATCCAGTAGCCAGCAAGAAATTCTTTGGACTCCGGGAAAACGCCGTCGGTGGTCGGCTCTCCATTCTTGTCGGCTTGCACCAGCTTTGCCTGATCCGGAAACGACAATCCCTCCGCGGCAACCAGTTCCCCGGAGTCCCGCAATTCCTTGAGGAAGCTCATCATGAAAGTGATGTGCGCCTGAAGGTCTTTGTGAGGCCATTCCGGAACGCCATGTCCGGCCCGCATGGTGTTCATCATCAGCATGTATTTCAATGTCCTCTCCTTTATCGATGAGCGCGTTTTGTGGCGCGTTCATAGGGTAGTCGGAGCAAAAGAGACATTCTCTACATCCCCACACAAAATTTGGAAGAAATATTTTTTGCGCCTCTTATGTAGATCCTGACCCCGGTGCAGCGACTAACGTGCAGAGGTTGAATATGGCGAGCAACGCAGTCCTGACCGAAGCTTATAGCCAATTGGCCGCCGCGTGCGAGGTGCAGCAGCGCTTCTTGCAATATGACGCGCCGGCGTTTGAGACCCTGCATTACAGTGCCGAATGCCGCCAGCTGTGCGAGGTGGGAGGAGATTGTTACGACTTTATCCCGCTGCCAAATAATCAGCTGGCGATGGCGATTGGCGATGCTTCGGGCAAAGGCCTGGCTGCGGCGCTCATGATTGCAAGCGTACAGTCGTCGTTGCGCACGGCGGCTGTTCTCACCGGCGGCGATGTTCCCGCCGTGGTCGCGGCGGTCAATCGGCAGGCTCATGCCTCGTCGGTTGCAGGCCGATACGCCACGTTATTCTATGGCGTGTTCGATAGCCGGTCGCGGACGCTGCAATATGTGAATGCCGGCCACAATCCGCCGATGGTCATCCGGCGTGACGGGTCGATTCTCTGGCTGGAAACCGGGGGCGTGCCGGTGGGGATGTTTGCGGAGTCCGTCTATGCGGAAGGAGCTGTACAGCTCGAACCTGGCGATACGGTGGTAGCTTATACCGACGGCGTTATCGAAGCGTTGAATTCACTGGGCGAAGAGTGGGGAGTTGCAGGGCTTCAGAGGTCAGCTCTGAAGAGTAGAGAGGTAAGCGCGGAGCAGGTAGTGAGCGCCATCTTCGAAGCGATGGAGCAACATGCAGACGGCTGCCAGACCGACGACGCAACGATTGCAGTGTTACGAGTCCTCTGAACTGTAGCTGCGAATCTTCTTTCCTATGTTCGGGTTTTATAAAAGGGACACGTGGGTCGGACCATCCACATTGTGAGGCGAGCTTTTCTGCTGGCGCTGATCTGCGCTACTCCGTTATCGGAGTCAAGCGGGACATCGGCGATCGCATTGCGCAGCCGTTATCGAATCGTGCTGGCGGCCGACAGCCGCGTCACTTACAGCGCGAACCGCATTGCCACCGAGTGCAAGCTGTTCGAGATTCGCGACGTTTATGCCACGGTCTCGGGACTGGCGCACTACGGCACAAGTTATCGCGCGACGGATGCGATCAAAGATGGTTTTGCGGAGCCGGGCCGCTTTCAGGATCACATCGCAGCGACGGGATATTTTCTGCGGCAGAGGATTGAGCGGCTGCTGAGCAATCTACGGCAAACCAATCCCAGCGCCTATCGGTCGCTATGGACGCGATCGGGCCAGACGGCGGACTTCGTGCAGCTTGCGGTCGCGCAGAGTGTGAACGGACGGCCGATGCTGGGGATGGTCGAGCTGCGCCGTGCCAGCGGACAGAATTACTTCACGACGCGAACCACCGTTTGTCCAGGCAATTGCGGCCGCAATGAAGGCGTCTTCTATTTGGGATATTGGGAGCGCATCGAACCGTACGTGGCCGACGCAGGCCAGCCGCGCGTGATCGCCTCCGCCGCGTCCATCGACCGGCTCATCCGCATGGAAATGGACGCGCATCCGGCCGAGGTAGGGGTGCCAATCAACATTCTCGAACTCAATGGCTCGGGCGCGCGCTGGCTGCAGAACGGCGGAAATTGCTCATTGCCGGGAGTCGGGTGGTAAGAACCTGCGGGCCGGATCAGCTGAGTTTACCCAATCCCACATCGTGGTAGAGCTCAAGATAGTGACAGCGGACGCATACAATCAAGCGAACCGGCACGGCGCAGGACATGCCTGTGCTGTCGCCTCCGTTTGGCGAAGCTCCGGGACCGCGGTAGCCGGGCAGGCCAAAGCTGGTTTCCAGCATGGTGCGATCGGCGTGACATTTGGGGCACTCAACGTTAAATCCAAGGGCCATCCATGCTCCTTTCGAAGGACAGCGTTGACGCGGCGCTGACGCCGCTCTACCCGAGCTTATCCCGATACGGCGACCTGAAGGCCGCTTCAGCTCTCAAGCATCTGACCTAGCCTGGTTATGCGAAGGATCTCTTTCAGTTTAGGCGAGAAGTTAATGAACTCCAGTTGGCAGTAAGCGGCCGCGCCGGCAGAGATCTTCAGTGCCACCAGAGTTCCCAGCCCGGAGCTGTCGATGTGGTTGACATCCGTCAGATCCAGCACGATGCGGCGGCACTTGGGAATCATCGGCTTGACGAGCTGTTTCAAATCGCCCGCATTGTCGTTGATCACCCGCCCGTGACACTTGATGACCGTGGTGTCACCGGAGACCTCGATCTCATAGTGAAAAAGTGGTGCGTAGGCACCGCCCATAAGCCCTCGCGCTCGCTGGATTGGCTGACATTGTAGCGCCCGCAGCCGAATCCGCAAGAGCAAAGATGCTGTTGGCAGTGGTCCAGTTTAAAAACGGATGCGCGCCTTTCGTGCGCCGGCACGAATCGGCGCGCCCAGATCCCTCGCTTCGCAAAGGAGGCTTGCTCGGGATGACAACGTTGCCAGACTCTTACTTCGATGGCGCCAGCACTGCGTCGAGGCGATCCTCCGTTCCTTCGACTCTTTCCAGGTGCGGGTAGCGCGGTCCGCCATGATAGTCAAGGTTGATGGTGAGGAACTGGTCGCCGTTCTTCAGCAGAAGCTTAATCGGAGCTGTGGTCTTTTCTGCGGCGACGATGGCTTCGCGCAGTACGGCCGCGGTGTACTTCTGATCGTTGACCGCCTGCAGCTGCATGTCGGGAACGACGCCTGCTTTGAAGGCGAGGCTATTCCACCAGACCTGTTGGATATTGCCTTCGCCGTTGACGGAGAATCCCAGGGAAGTACCGAAGCTGACGCCGCGGCTGGGTTCCTGGTGTTTCGTCCACTCCGACTGAACATCGTTGTAGACGAGCTTGTAGCCGCCCTGGGTGAAGCCGTTCTCCGGAACCTTGGGATCGACCTCGTACACCCGATCACGGAAGAATCCGGCCCAGTCGAAGGGTTGTACCGTATTCAGCGCGGTAACAAGATCGGTGAGGTTATAGGTCTTGGTGACATAGCTGCCATTGTTGATCCCGTAGAAGAGCCTGGCAAAGTCGTCGAGGGACTTCTTGCCTCCGCTCAGCTCGCGGATTTTGGTATCGGCGTCGAGCCAGATCAGGTCGGACTCGGGATAATAATCGAAGGAGCGCTGCCAACTAGGCCAGGCCTCAGGCGTGGCGCCGTGGGACGAAATGATCGGCTGATTGGTGGTGTCGACCAGCGAGCGCCAGGTGCGTCCGGGACTGATCTCGAAATTGGCTGCGATCTGCGCCCAGACATCCCGTGCCTGATCGGCGGTACGCATCCCGGAGCGCGCTGCCAGCACATTGCCCCAGTAGTCGGTAAGACCTTCATACACCCACAGCAAATCGTTTTGCATGGGCACGTTGAAGTTCGGCGTCCAGAGATCCCAGGGCCGGCGGAACTTGCCGTTCCAGGAATGCGTGTACTCATGCGGCAACAACGCGCGAACGCCAACATTGGCCGCCCAGTCGGTGAAGTAGTTGGCGCCTGCGCCGTCTTCGCTGGACTGATGATGCTCCAAACCCTTTCCGCTGACTACATCGCTGAGTGACAACAGAAAATCGTAGTGATCGTAATGATGCGAGGCGAACAGCCTCTGCGCCTCGATCACGAGGTTCTTGTGAGTCTGGATCTGCTCGGGCGTTGCCTCGAGATCGGAAGGCTTGTCGGCAAAGAGATCTAGAAAGACCTGATTGTCTGGCCCAGTCGAGATATCGATGCGCTTGAAGTTCTCGCCAGCGTAGAGCGGCGAATCGATCAGCGTGTTTAAGGTGGTGTCCTTGAACTCGACCAAGTTGCCGTCCTGCGACTTCGTCTCGAGCGCGCAAGCGAACTTCCAGCCTTCCGGCAAGCGGATAGAAGTGGAGAAGGTGATGCGGCGCGAGAAGTATCCCGCCGGATAAAGAAGCGTGCTGTTCCAGCTCACGTTGGCGAACTTGGACGAGACGCGGCCTTGCTTAGGGTTGATCGGGCCCAGGTACTGGAAATTTGCTTCCAGCGAGGTCACGCCCTTGGGTACGTCGACGTGGAACGCAGACATGCTGACTTGATCCCGCACCCATGCGACGCGATTGCCATTGGCCGTCAGCACCAGGCCTGCCATATTCGCGACAGGGTTCGACGGCGAGTGAGTGCCGGGAAGCCACTCGGGGTAGAGCAGCGTCAGCTTACCGGCCTTCACCGGAATCGTCTCGTGAACGTTGAAGATGCGGTCGTTGACGTTCGTGGCATCAACCAGCAGAGTAATCGTGCCAGGATACGGCGTGTCTGCAGGAGCCGCGATCGGTGGTGGCAGCGGTGCGGGCTGCGGTCCGGGTGAACTTTGCGCATAGAGCGCAGGTATGACGGCCAGTGAAAGGATCACCGATAGAAACGTAAAGTTGCCACGGCGTGTGAAGAACGAATATGTCATCGGAGGTCTCTCCAAAATCCGCATAACACTGTATATCAGCGGGTGACGATTATCGTACTGAGTGGGACAAATCGCTGGGAAAACGCCGGAGTGCTGCCTGGTGATCAGGGTCATAACATCCGGCATCTTCCGGCGTCTCTGCTCGCTGCGCCTGCGATTACGGGCTGGCCAGCAACGCGCGAAACTGGGGATCTTCGCGCAGCTTGTCAAAGGAGGGCTCGTTGCTGAGCCAATAGGAAAACTCCGCGGGATCTTTGGACTTTTCCTTGGCGCGACGCAGCGTTTCCAGCGCGCCTTTGCGATCCCCTTCGAGCTCCTGGGCGGTTGCGAGGTTCACCAGAGCCCCGGCGCTGTCGGGGATCGCGTCGATAGCGAGCAGGTAGTACTCCTTCGCGAGCGGGTAATTCTTGGCGGTGACAGCCTCGTCGCCAAATTGGCCGCCGCCAATAAAAACTCCCATGAGGGCGCGGCGGTAGGCGCGCACCTTTTCCTCTTTTTTCTCTGACGCTGCGCGCTGGCGCAGATCGATGATCTGCTGGTCGACTTGATGGAACTTGTCGGAAGGACCGGTTGGGTTGTCGTGCGACGCGCCCAGTTCGCTGCGTGGCTGCGGAGCGCTGGACGACTGGCTGTTCTGCTGCGGCGGAGGCTCCGAAGGGACGGCCGGATTATCACGCATAGCAACTAAGCCCGAGTAGATTTGGCTGGTGAGCTGATTCTGCTCCTGAAACTCCTGCGCTTCACGCTTGGCGCCTTCGCGCACCGCTTTTTGCTGCGCCAGGGAAGCCGCTGCCTGTTGCAGAGAAGCGGTGTCGGTTAATCCCTCGAAGGTTGCGGCGGCTTGGCGGTATTCGCGCCAGGCTTCGTACATCTGGCCAGATTGCTCGAGAGCTTTCGCACGAGCGATGGCCTCGTTCTTCTGGTGGGTGATGAAAGCCTCGTCACGAGCTGCCCGGTTCTGCTTCATGGCGATCAGTTGGAACCACGCGAAAGCTTCATCGTTGACGCTTGCGGGCGGCCACTGGTGAGAACCGTCGAAGTGACGGAGGGCGTGGGGAAAGCCGGCTTGCTCGAGTTTGTCGTCGAGCTCGGAGAGCTCGGGATAGTTGAAGTCGTAAATTCCGACGGCGGAGAAAACGGCGAAGGAGTTGTCACGCGACGGAGGTGTGGTGCCGAAGCCCGCGCCGTCCAGAAGCACTCCTGCTGCACATTTGCAGCGCTGGGCAAGGACGGCAGAGACGCGGGCGCCACCGGAGAATCCGGCGAAATAGACGCGATGATCGTCAATGGCGAGCCGGGCGTGGGTGTCGTCCCACATGGCCTTGGCCGCGTCGCCTTCGATCTTCCACGATCCGTTCTTGGAATTATTGGAGCCGACAACGATGTAGCCGTAACGCTCGGCGGCATCCTTCATCGCCTTGACAGGAACATCGCCCCAGCCGTTGGGGTCGAAGACGTAGACGATCGGCCAGCGCTTGCCGGGAGAGTAGTGCGACGGCAGATAGAGGGCGTAGCTCTCGTCGGGCTTGGCGGTACAGACTTGGTTGGGAACGATGACGCCGGGCTGAAGCTGTGCTGGTGACGTCTGCGCGAGGAAAGTAGCTGCCACGATCCAGAGTGCGAGTTGAAGCACGTTTTCAGTATAGAGCGGAGTCGACGGGGCGCTGCCGCGTGGGGATGAGTTGGTGGGATTGAGTGGGCCGAGTGCAGTCAGTGGTGCTCGTTAACAGTTGTGTAAAAGACGGGAAGTCAACAGACTCGGGCCGCAGCCATTCAGCGCGCCGACCTTCGAACTCCCGATACAGATCTGCTACGGATTCAGCAGCTTCGAAGCAACGGAATTAATACCATTTTGATTAATGATCATCGATGAATTACTTAACGATTCTGTAAACATGTAAGCCGGCTCAGGAGTGCAAGTGCTGTTTCGCGCGTGCAAGTTGGAACTTGGGGGAAGGTGCCCAGGCAGTCATTAACCCCTATAGAACTTGGGGATGAGCGGTAGTTACCATTTTGGCATTTTGCCGCCCAAGAGGGACGGTAGGCCATAGCACTTACCTTTGTACTGGCAGCCGGGCGGAGTGGCACTTAGTTTTGGTCCACGACCTGCGACCGTTGTGGCTAGCCGGCACCCACCTTTGCATCTTTTATTCCACTTAAAACCGGGGTACAACTTGAGCAACCAATAACCCCGATTCAGGCCCCCAGGTTCAAGTGTGTACAAAGTCGCCACTGCACCGGAGTGTAGTTCAATCTCCGAGGTGCGAAAGGAACGTGTATGTCCTCCGAATTTTCATGCGCCCTGGCGAAACTCGACGAGAGTCTTCGCATCGTCCGTTCACAAGTGGAACGTATGCGAGCCGCATTAGAGGTGAACGAAGATCAGTTCCATCGCAGTCTTGCCGACGCCGCGCAACAGGCGGCAATCCTCCGCAGCCTGATTCGAGTCGAGCGCCCCGACGCGAATTGGATGGATCGCGAAGCCCTCGACCAGTTGATCCATGCCGTGGGAAGCGGCAGTCCCAGAGAAGTTCCCACGCTGCTGTACTAGTGGAGCGCGACAACAGGATCGTTACGGCACTCCCTGATCCTTCCACCAGCGGGATAGGGAGCGGTATTTGAAATTTCTTTGGCAAAGGTTGAAGGCCCGGATTTCCGTTCGCAAATCCGGGCCTCAACTATTTCACTTCGATGTTCACGCCAATCGACGGTCTTACCGCCCGCCGTCATAGACGGCGTCTGGCAAGTTAGCCGGGGGCGCAAAGGGCACGACCACCGTTTTGGTAAATTCCACCGCCTGACCGCAGCGCATGTAAGCGGTGTACTTGTACTGCTGCACGGCGTCCTTGGCGGCGGCGTTCAGGTCAGGGTCGCCACCCAGCACGGTAGCTTTCTGTACGGCACCATCTTTGTCCACCGTGGCCAGCACCCACACCATGCCGTACTTCTTGGCCTTCTTGGCCGCCTCCGGCATCTTGGCCGGAACGACTTTGTTCAGCTTCGGAGCGGTGAAATTCTTGTCCAGATCGGAGCAGGCGGCAAAGTCCGTGGTGGTAGCGTTGGCCGGCGGCATAAAGAGCGCGTCGGCAAATTTCTCGCCGTGACTGATGGTGATCTTCGCGTCTTCCATCAGCGTCTTTACATAGGTGACCTTCACCGTCTGCGGATAAGAAAGATTGCCGATGGTCGTGTAGTCGGAATACTCGAAGGTACCGAGATCGCCGTCAACGCTAAGCAGTCGACTGGTGGCGCTGTCGATGCAGTAAGTCACCGTGGGCTGGCCGAAGGCGAGGCACCTGGCGTCCATGCCATTGATCTTTTTCTTCGAGACATCGATCTTCGCCCTTTGATAGTCCAGCGGCGGGAACGAGTACGGACCGGCAGGACTGCCACCGTCCAATGCCGCGATGGCAGCTTCGAACTCAATCGCGCGTACCAGCGCCGACTGATTGCTGGCATACGACAACTTGCCGTTATTCAAGAGAGTGACCTGCTGCAATCCGTCTGCGGTCCACTCCGCGCGCCATTTATCCGGTCCAGCCCAGGATACGGTGTACACCAGATTCAGGTCGTGACCGGTGGGAATCGGCATGCGAACCTGGGCTACCAGTTTCACCGGTCCTTGACTCCACAGATTGGCCTGCTGAAACGACTTCATTAACAAATCATGTGGATCTTCTTTGCCGCCGGCGAACGCCGCTGGAACCAGCAGGCCTACGATCATCAGGAGAGAGAAAAGTTTTTTGAGTTGCGCCAAGATTTCCTCCAGAATTTGTGCACTGGAAATGATACAGAGAAAGCGCTTCTCCCGCTGTGCTGCGAGTCACGCCGTTGCCGGTCACAGGACTGGCTTCGGCGTCCACGGGGCGATTTCATGCCGCTCCACGGGAGCCTAGCGAGACTATCAGACCGTTTCGCCGCTGACAAAACTTGTTGCGCAAAATTTGGCGGACCTCCGAGACGTTTGGTGTCGCGATTCGCTTCTATCGTCCGCTGAAACTTCCTACGTGCTGAGTTTCGCCACTACCTCCTCAACGACAACCTTGCGCCTCACGTGGTCATGCGAACGTGACGCCGAGCGTTCACTCAGCCACATCAAAGCCCGCATGAATACTGTGCGAAAACGGACAAACACCACTTTCCCTGTACGGAAACGGACACGGTGGCGCCATCATCCTCATTCGCTTACATACTCCGTACAGAATCGTCTAATATGTTCTGAAAGCTTGTGGGAACTATTCTATTGTTCCACTCGTAATTCCTTTCGTCTGTCACTGGGTAATCTTCCGATCCTGAGAGAGTGCTATGAAAAAGATCCTGCTTATTTGTGTAGCCGGCTTGCTGGCCTGCTGCACAGCTGTTGCGCAACGCCTTCCCGGAGGCGCGTCGCCCGATCACTATGCGTTGACCATCAACATCAATTTTCCGACCAACACCTTCGAGGGTGATGAAACCATCGACCTCAAGCTCAGCAAGCCGGCGACGACCATTACGCTGAACGCGGTCGAGATCGATTTTCACGACGTCACCGTGACCGCCGGCGGCCAGACGCAGACCGCGAAGGTTTCGCTCGACGAGAAGAACGAGCAAGCGACCTTCAACGTCGACAAAGAACTTCCTGCGGGCGCGGCAACGGTTCACATCAAGTACACCGGCCATCTGAACGACAAGCTGCGCGGCTTCTATCTCAGCACCTACAAAGGCAAGAAGTATGAAGTCTCGCAGATGGAATCGACCGACGCACGCGTGGCCTTCCCGAACTTCGACGAGCCGGCCTACAAAGCTACGTTCGACATGACCGCGATCGTCGACAAGGGCGATACCGCAATCTCCAACGGCGAGATCGTCTCCGACACCCCGGGACCGGGCGACAAGCACACCATTAAGTTCTCCACTTCGCCGAAGATGTCGAGCTATCTGGTCGCGCTCACGGTTGGGGATTGGAAGTGCGTCTCCGACCACACTGATGGCGTGAAGGTCAGCGTCTGCACCGTGCCGGGCAAAGAGAATCTGGCGCAGTTCCCGCTGGCAGCTTCGAAATACATCCTTCATTACTACGACACTTATTACGGCATCAAGTATCCGCTGCCTAAGCTCGACAACATCGCCGTGCCCGACTTTCAGGCGGGCGCAATGGAGAACTGGGGCGCCATCATTTATCGCGAGACGGCGCTGCTGGTCGACGAGAAGTCGGCATCGGTTGGCATGAAGCAGGGTGTAGCCGAGACCATAGCGCACGAAATGGCGCATCAGTGGTTTGGCGATCTGGTGACCATGGAGTGGTGGGACGACATCTGGCTCAACGAAGGTTTTGCCACGTGGATGACACCGCATCCGCTGAACCAGTGGAAGCCTGACTGGATGATCGGCCAGAGCACCGTTGCCGATAACGATCGCTCCATGTCGGGCGATTCCGTGCAGAACACGCGGCCCATCCATCAGGAAGCCACGACGCGGGCCGAGATCGAACAGCTCTTCGATGGCATCGCCTACGGCAAGTCCGCTGCTGTTCTTCACATGCTCGAGTCGTACGTTGGACCGGAAACCTTCCGCAAAGGCGTCAACCTCTATTTGAGCGAGCACGCTTACGGCAACGCGACCGCTGCCGATTTCTGGAGCGCGATGGCGCGCGCCTCGAAGAAGCCGATCGACCAGATCATGCCAACTTTCGTTCTGCAGCCCGGCGTTCCGTTTGTTGACGCCGAGTCCAAGTGCGAAGGCGGCAACACCACGCTGAAGCTGTCGCAGAAGCGTTACTTCGACACGCCGGCAGTCTTCAATCAGCCGGACGATCAGATCTGGCAAATCCCGGTCTGCGCCAAAGGCATCAATGCCAACTCCGCCGGAAAGCAAGAGTGCTTGCTGCTGACCGAACGCGAGCAGACGTTCACCATGAAGGGGTGCTCGAACTTTGTCTTCCCTGATTCCAACGCTCTCGGTTACTACCGCTTCAACTATGACAGCAGCGCGTTGCGGCAACTGGGCGGGGCAGTCGACACGGTGTTCACGCCGGAAGAGCGCATCGCGCTGATGGGCAACGAGTGGGCGCTGATGCGAATCGGCAAGCACAACATGGGCGATTATCTTGCCCTGGGCGCACAGTTGAAGAACACGCCCGGAGCCGATCTGATCGCTTCCTTCGGCGATCGCCTGCACGTGATCAACGACTACATGCTGACCAGCGCCGATCGGCCGGCGTTCCAGGCCTGGCTGCGCAACGAGTTCTCTGCCACGCTGCAGCAGCTGGGATACAGCGGACGTCCTAACGACACGCCGGAAATGAAACAGAAGCGAGCCTTGCTGTTTTCGGGCCTGGGTAACATGGCCGACGATCCCCAGGTGATCCAGCAGGCGAAGACACAGGTGCAGCAGTACATGAAGGACCCGAGTTCCATCGATGGCACGATGGTCCGCCCGGTTCTGAACGTGGCTGCGCGTCATGGCGATGCTCAGCTCTACGCGGAGTACAAGGCGCAACTGCAGAAGTCCAAGTCGCCGGAACAGTACTACAGCTACTTCTACGCGCTGGCAGAGTTCCCGCAAGCTGATCTAACCAAGCAGACACTGGACTGGACGCTGACTCCGGATGTGCGGGGCCAGGACCTGTACATCCTGATCGCCTTGCTCAACACGCCGGAAAGTCAGGATGCAACGTGGAAGTTCATGACAGCGAACTTTGGCGAACTCATGAAGAAGACCGGCGGCGGCCTCGGCGGCGTGGGAGTTTTCCTCTACGGCACGCAGAGCTTCTGCAGCACGGAGAAGGCCACGGAAGTGAAGCAGTTCTTCGACCAGCATCCCTTCCCGGGCACGGAGCGCAACCAGAAGCAGGCCATCGAGAGCATCAATAACTGCGTCGCGCTGCGCGACCAGCAGCAGAGCAACCTGGCTGCATGGTTGAAGCAGCAAGGCAATGCGACCAATGCCTCGGCCGCTGCAATAACGACCGGAGCAACCACGCGGTAAGAGGCTGGCTCCGGCAATAACAAAACGGGCGTCCTTTGCGGGACGCCCGTTGTTGTTGTCTGCTGTATCCGGTGTCTGCAACTTCCTCCCACGCCGCGTCGCCTCCTGTCCGCTCGCGGACACGCGGTTCGACAGCTCGACAGAAGCGAGGGTGGCGAGCGTCCCAAGCCGCTGAATCTACTTGCGGTTTCATTGGCGCAACTTTTGCCAGATAATCTAAGCTCTCACCGGCTATCCGCGAAGCTCCTGCGAAGAGCGAAGCGAACGGCAGCACACAATGCGCGACCTACGACACGCCCTGCGACTGCTCAAGAAGTCTCCTGTGGTTTCGTGCGTCGCCATCCTGACCATCGCACTCGGCGTCGGCGCCAATGTCGCCATCTTCAGCGTCGTCAAAGCTGTGCTGCTCAATCAACTGCCATACCGCGATCCCGATCGCCTGGTGAAGATCGCCGTCGGCGATTCTGACAGCTCCGCGCCTGAGACGATCGACTTCACCACTACCTACGATCTGCGTCAGCGCAGCCACTTGGTCCAGAGCATGTCGCTGTTTCGCGACGGCGAGGCCGCGTTCGTGGAGCTGGGTCATTCCGAACTGCTGCCCGGCATGCGGGTCAGCCACGACTACTTCGACACGCTGGGCGTGAACATGCACCTGGGGCGCGGTTTTCTCGCTGAGGAAGATCACGCGGATACACGCTATGAAGCGATTCTCGCCTACGGCCTATGGCTGCGGCGTTTCGGTGGAGACCCGACGATCCTTGGCCGCACGGTGCAGTTCAGCGGCCGCCCCTACAAGGTGGTTGGTGTTTTGCCGGAGAGCTTTCGTCCCATCGTGCGATCCGATATTTCTGTCACGCCAGAACTGTACACGCCCTTGGGCTATGACTTGAAGATGCCGATGGCCTGCCGCGGCTGTCAGCACCTGAATATGGTCGCGCGATTAAAGCCTGGGGTTTTGACCGAGCAAGCGCGGGCCGAGTTGAGTTCCCTTCTCCATGAAATCATCCGCGAGCATCCCACGGACTACGATTCGCGAGACGTCCTAGCACTGATGCCGTTGCGCGACTTCGTCGTGGGACGTGTCACCACCGCGCTTTGGATCTTGCTGGGCGCGGTTGCTATGGTCTTGCTGATCGCCTGCGCTAACGTCGCGCATCTGGCCCTGGCGCGCGCGGCCTCTCGCGAAAAAGAAATGGCGCTGCGCGTCGCTCTCGGTGCTGGTCGGGTCCGATTGGCGCGCCAGCTTCTCTCGGAAAATCTGCTGCTGGCACTGCTGGGAGGCATTGCGGGAACGCTGCTCGCCTGGTGGGGCACCAGCCTCCTAACCACGCTCGGTCCGAAAGAACTTCCCCGCGCGAACGAAATCCGCGTCGACGTGCCGGTGCTGTTGTTCGCACTGGGTATCAGCATTCTGACCGGCATTTTGTTTGGCGTCGTGCCCGCGCTGCGCAGCACGCAGGTCGATCCCAACGATGCTTTGAAGGAAGCCGGCTCCAAGGCCACCGAGGGCCGTGCCCGTCACGGTTATCGCAATGTCCTCATCACGGTCGAAATGGCTCTCGCATTTGTTCTCGTGATGGGCGCTGGATTGTTAGGCAAAAGTCTTCTCAGATTGTTGAACGTCAATCCCGGTTACGATCCGCACCATGTGCTTACAGCCGAGGTCTATGTCTACGGGGCTCGTTACGACAAGAAGCCACAGGTCGAGCTGAACTTCTACGAGCAGGCCATGCAGCGCCTGCGCGCGACTCCCGGCATCGAAGGCGTCGCAATGGTCAGTACCTTGCCGCTGGCCAGCTTCGATCGCCGTGCATTTCACCTTCAGGACCGGCCGTTGGCCAACGAATCCGATGCGCCTTCGCCCGACACCTATTCCGTCTCGCCCGACTATTTCCATGTAATGCGGATTCCGCTGAAGCGCGGCCGCCTCTTCACCGACGCGGATCGCGCCGGCGCGCCCGGTGTCGCACTCATCAGCGAGTCGTGCGCGCGAGCTGTGTTTCCCAATGAGGATCCCATCGGCAGGCACATTCAACTAGGCGGTCGTCACGACGACAAGCCGTGGCTGACCATCGTCGGCATCGTCGGCGACGTTCGCCAGTACGGCTTCGACCGTCCCTCCAATATGGAAGCCTACATCGCTCAGGCGCAGGACATGGACTTCGGGTACAACGTCGTCGTACGCACCCAAGGCGATCCGCGGCGATTCGAACAAACCGTGCGTCAGGCCTTCCTTTCGGTCGACAACACGCAGCCCATCGATCAGCTCCGGCCCCTGGAAGATTATGTGGCCGAATCGCAGGCGGCGCGACGATTCACCTTGATGCTGCTAGGTCTTTTCGGCGGCCTGGCACTGCTGTTAGCAGCCGTCGGAATCTACGGCGTCATCTCTTACGCAGTCAGCTCGCGCACGCGCGAGTTGGGCATTCGCATGGCGTTGGGCGCCGAACGCAAGGATGTCGTCGCCATGGTCCTGCGCGAAGGATTCACGCTTGTGGGCATCGGTCTCGCAATCGGATTCGCAGCGTCGTTTCTGCTGACGAGATTTCTCGCCTCGCTACTCTTTCAGGTGCGCCCGGGCGATTTCGCCACTCTGTCGCTCGTCACTGTCACGCTCGCAGGAATAGCGCTGCTTGCCAACTACCTTCCCGCGCGCAGAGCTTCGCGCGTTGATCCCATGGTTGCTCTGCGATACGAATAGCCGCGTATCTCTGGCAATTCCCTGCCGCATCTGATACCTTCACGCGCACATGCCTGAACTGCGGCCCCAGTCGCCTGATTCCGCTTCCGATCGTTGGCATGCGATGAGCGCCGGCTTCCTGGGCTGGACGCTGGACGCCTTCGACTTCTTTGTCGTCATCTTCCTTTTCGACACGCTGGCCGCGCACTTTCATGTTTCTAAGCGCGACATAGTCCTCAGCGTCACCGCGACCCTAATGATGCGGCCGGTCGGCGCGCTGCTGTTTGGCATGATGGCCGACCGCTACGGCCGCCGGCGTCCGCTGATGATCAATGTGGTGTACTTCGCAGCCATCGAGGTGCTGTGCGGCTTCGCGCCCAACTTCACGGTCTTCTTCATTCTGCGAATGCTCTTCGGCATCGGCATGGGCGGCGAGTGGGGCGTGGGCGCGTCGCTGGCGATGGAACACGCACCGGTGCGCTGGCGCGGCGTGCTCTCGGGAATTCTGCAGAGCGGTTATTCCATCGGGTATCTTCTGGCGGCACTAGCGGCGCGAGTGGTGCTGCCCAACTGGGGTTGGCGCGCGATGTTCTGGGTCGGCGGCATTCCCGCGCTGCTGGCGCTCTACATTCGCACCAAGGTCCCGGAATCCGAAGCGTGGCAGCAGCACCGCCTCGCGCGTACCATCGATGGTCCACGCATCGCCTGGCAGCACAAAGGGCTGGCGCTGTACATGATCGTTCTGATGTTCCTGATGAATTGCCTGTCGCACGGCACGCAGGACCTGTATCCCGACTTCCTCAAACACGCTCACGGCGTCGCGCCCAATACCGTCGCCTACATCACAATGTTCTACAACGTGGGTGCGGTTGCCGGCGCGATCATTTTCGGGTTGCTCTCGGAGCGACTGGGCCGCCGCTACAGCATGCTGGCCGCGTTGGCTGTCTCGCTAATCGTGATGCCGGCATGGGCGTTCGGCAGCACGCTGACAATTTTGGCAATCGGCGCGTTCGTCATGCAGATGGGAGTGCAAGGCGCGTGGGGAATCATTCCGGTCCATCTCAACGAGCTTTCACCCGACGCGGTGCGGGGGTTGCTGCCGGGATTCACGTATCAGATCGGAATTCTGCTCGCCTCGTCGACGCCGACGGTGGAGTTCGCGCTGCGCGATCGCCTGGGATACGCGTGGGCGCTGGCCGCGTTTGAGTTGGTGGTGATTGCGGTACTCTCGCTGACCCTGATCTTCGGCATCGAGAAACGCGGACGTAGCTTCGTGAGCGAGACCGACGCCGCGGCGGCATAATTTCCGCAGGCGCGCTCGATCCCGAGGCGCGGTGCGCAGGGTCGTTTGATTTACAAGCAACTAGATTGAGATGAAACTCTAACGGACTACGACAGGGCGGCCGCCCAAACAGCAGATCCCTACGTCTTATTCTTGTTGGCGTACTGCGCTGCGAGCTCCAACTGCTGATTCGCTTGGTCGAGCAGGTCTTTCGCTTTTTGCGCATAGCCTTCCATGTCCCACTCGTTGTCCTACTGCGCCGCGATGATCTTCTGATAGGCCTGTTCCGAGCCGCTGGGCGGCGGCCAGATTGGGATGGCGGCCAGGGTTGACGTTCTGGGTTGGCTTCTGGGCGATCGCTACTCCTCCAGCCAATAGCGACGCGGCCAAAAGCACTTTAAGCAGGGTCTTGATCATGCACTCCTCCTTCGGATTTTTCGACACGCCTGCGAAGTCACGACCGGGCCGATGCCCGCCGGATAAGTGCGCTCGCAGGTTTTGCGGATTTGCGGCGCTGTTTCATCGCGCCGTCGGTAGCTAAAAACACGACATCTGTTACAGAGTTTCGATGGAGAAATGCTTGGAGCGGGAGACGGGGATCGAACCCGCGACCAACGGCTTGGGAAGCCGTGACTCTACCACTGAGTTACTCCCGCTCAAACTCACTGTCCGGAGAGATCCCTCACTACGTTCGGGATTTCGCCAGCGAGCTCAGACGCTCGCCAAGCGGCTCAAGTTACTCCCGCTCAGCGATTGGTGAGCAAAGTGTAACACCGCGGAATTTCACTCGCAAAGTTGGCTTGCGATGTATGCATCCAACGCCGCAGGAGCGACACAGTTTGAATCAATCTTCGTATGGGGCGGAGTACGCCTTCGCGGCGTGCATTAAACCGCCGATTTGTGAACGCGCTTTTGCGCCTGAGGTAATCGGTACCATTACCTCAGCGGCTGAGGCGGATTTCAAGAGGCGGCTCTGACTGCGCGCCTGAAGGCGTGCTCCACCTAAACAGAACTTCAAAACGGAGCCACCACTAGGCGCGCGGTTTTGACACTGTTTTGAAGCGGCTGCTAGTATGAAGTGTTCTTCCCGCCTCACCAGCGTCCCCGTCGTCTAGCCCGGCCTAGGACATCGCCCTTTCACGGCGGTAACACGGGTTCAAATCCCGTCGGGGACGCCAAATCTTTTCAATAACTTGCAGCCATCTACAGATGTTCCTTCAATTGTTCGGGGCAGAGTGTTCCGCATTTCAGCGCCCCTTTGGGCACGCGCTCATAGTAGAAATATTTCCCACACCCAGGTTTGAAACACTTAGGCTATTCGGTGGCACAGTGGCGATTGAAGCAGTTTCGCAAAGAGGCGTACCGCGTCATCCTTAGCGTCTGCTAAAGCATCGCCAGTGTTTTGACGGCAAGGCAGCGAAAGCTCCACCCCACCCGACCCAGTGAAACCCAATTGAAATCTGTCCTGAACAATCCAAGAGTTCAAGACAAACAGAACTCCGTCTTGACCGGGGGTGCCGAAGCCCAAATTGCGCTCCTTGGGGGTCTCTACAGTTCCCGATCTGCCCGACTCAAGCCACTGGTCAACCAAACTCTTCAGCGTCCCGATAAAATGCTTATTGGCCTCTGCGGTCACTTCTGGATTAGCTGGCACTGTCCAAGGTAGGCGACGTGCGCCGCGGGATTGACCGCACGCTTGGACCTCGGGGACAATGACCGCGCGCTAGATTGGCTGGAGAAGGCCTACTCCGAGCGCGATGGAACATTAGTGTGGCTCAAGGTGCACCCGCGGCTCGATGGACTGCGCGGCGAGCCGCGCTTTCGCGATCTGCTTGCGCGCTTGCGACTTGATTCGTGAGTCGGAGCGGAAGACAGGCGAAACAGCAGCCGGTCTGAGAAATGAGATTGTTGTGTTACTAGTCGCAATTGTGTACTTGCGTGAATAGCTTGCCTGGACAGAAGGCGAGGCCCTGCCTGGATCGTGGGCTACAAGGCAATGATCTGATGTCGGCTTTACCGTGATTAGTAATGGGAAGTCGGCTTATAGGAAGTTTCATGCTCGTTGGGTTTCGGACCCAACTGTCAGACCAGCCGACTGCCATTGGCGTAGCTTCCCAGAAGCCGGTTTCTGGCCAAGTAGGTTGATCCACCCTCCGACGTCTGACTAGTTCAGAACAAATTGACTGTCCGCCGTCAGCGCCCTATTATCAGGGATTCCTTACCCTACTCAGGACATGATCGACACCACGATCTCGCACTACCGCATCGTCGAGAAGCTCGGTGGCGGTGGCATGGGTGTTGTGTACAAGGCTGAGGACACCGAGCTGGGCCGCTTCGTCGCCCTCAAATTCTTGCCCGATGAACTTTCGAAGGACCCGGCAGCCCTGGAACGCTTTCGCCGGGAGGCACGTGCAGCGTCGGCTCTCAACCATCCCAATATTTGCACCATCTACGAAGTCGGCAAACACGGTGAGCAGTCGTTCATCGCCATGGAGTTTCTGGACGGCGTAACGCTGAAGCATCTCATCGCGGGAAAGCCGTTGGACACCGAGACGGTGCTTGCGCTGGCCATTGAGATTGCTGACGGATTGGATGCCGCGCATTCAGAAGGGATCATCCACCGCGACATCAAACCCGCCAACATTTTTGTCACCAAGCGTGGTCACGCCAAGATTCTCG
This sequence comes from uncultured Acidobacteriaceae bacterium, assembly GCA_963805985.1. GTDB lineage: Bacteria > Acidobacteriota > Terriglobia > Terriglobales > Acidobacteriaceae > Bog-257. Next base: position 118,746 of record CAWDWG010000004.1, read on the forward strand.
ATTTCGGTCTAGCAAAGGTCGCGCCCACAGCTAGTTCGTCGAACAAAATGGTGGCCGTTAGCACGATGCCCACGGACGAACAGCACCTGACCAGCCCAGGTTCTACGCTGGGCACAGTCGCTTATATGTCGCCGGAGCAGGCACGCGGCAAAGAACTGGATGCGAGGAGCGATTTGTTCTCCTTCGGGGCAGTGTTGTATGAGATGACGACGGGTACACTGCCATTCCGCGGAGAGAGTTCTGCAGTCATCTTCAAAGCCATTCTAGATGGGGCGCCAACCTCGGCGGTGCGGCTGAATCCTGAAGTGCCAGCCGATCTGGAACGCATCATCCACAAGGCTCTGGAGAAGGACCGGGATTTGCGTTACCAGCATGCGTCCGAAATGCGAGCGGACCTCAAGCGGCTGAGTCGGGAAACGGAATCGGGAAAATCTGCTGCTGTATCGCCAGTAAGCCCAAGCACTTCAACCCGCAAGGTTTGGCTCGCTGCAATTGTCATCCTGCTCATCGTCCTGGCGGCGGCTGGGATTTGGTACTGGCGCAGCAAGACCACCGCACCGCAAATCACTTCCATCGCCGTGCTGCCCTTCGTCAACGCCACGTCTGATGCGAACAACGAATATCTTAGCGATGGCTTGACCGAAAGCCTGATCGGCACGCTGTCGCAGCTGCCGAACATCAAAGTCATGGCCCGCAGCACAGTCTTCCGCTTCAAAGGAAAGGAAGACGACCCGCGCCAGATTGGCCAGATGCTGAAGGTGGGCGCCGTTCTCATGGGACGGGTCACGCAGCATGGCGACGAAGTGAGTGTCGAGGCCGACCTGGTCAATACAGCCGATGGCACAGAGCTGTGGGGCTCGCACTATACCCGCAAGCTGGCCGACGTCACCGAAGTGCAAAGCGAAATCACGCGCGACATTTCCAATAGCTTGCGAATTCACCTGACCGGCAATGAAGAACAACGGTTGGGGCGCGCCGGAACCACGAACCCGGAAGCTTACCGGCTATACCTGGAAGGGCGCCAGCTCTGGTATGGGCGAACCGGGGCGGGCATCCAGAAAAGTATCGACTTGTTCCAGCAGGCGATCGCCGCTGACGCTAACTACGCGCTCGCCTACTCCGGGCTTGCGGACTCCTATAACATTGCCCCCAGCTATACTCCAATCCCATCGAAGCAGGCGGAACTGCTGGCCGACGAAGCCGCTGGCAAAGCTGTCGAACTCGATGACACACTGCCGGAGGCCCATACCGCGCGCGCCATCGCGCTGGCGAATGAGTGGAAATGGAAAGAGGCCGAGTCCGAATTTCGCCGTGCCATTGAGTTAAACCCCAACAGCGCCGCCGCCCATTATTTCTATGCCATGACCTATCTTGCTCCACAAAACCGCAACGACGAGGCGCTGGAACAGTATCGAATTGCTTTATCGCTCGACCCGCTTTCCTCGATCGTCAACGCAAACTACGCCCTGATGTTGCTGCAGGCCCGGCGCTATCCCGAATCGCTGGCGCAATTTCAGAAAGTTCTCGCGCGGGATCCAAACTTTCCTCCGGCGCATTACAAGCTATCGCAGCTGTACGCCAACACCGGCCGCTTTGCGGATGCGGTGAACGAAATCCGGCACATAATACCGAAGCCGATCTCCGCGAGCCCCGACGCCAACGGCTATCTCGCCCTCACCCTGGCGATGGATGACTCGGATCGCTCGGCCGCCGTGGCCGTCGCTGCCGCGCTCGCTGGAGATCGCAAGCAGGCATTCGAATATCTGGAGAAAGCCTACTCGGACGGAGACAGCGAACTACTTTTCGTCATTCGCTTCCCCGCGATGGATCCGCTTCGCTCCGATCCCCGCTTCAAAGACCTGTTGCGCCGCCTCGGACTTCCCGAGTAGGGCTATACCCAATCGGAAAGCGGATCGGCGATCGGCGCGAATCCGCCTTCCCGAAGATTGTTCAGAAGTCCCTATGGGAAGTTTCATGCCTAGTTGGGTTTCTTACCCAATGGTCCAGGCGACATCGCGGAGCCCGAACCGCTGGGTCTTGCTAAGATGTGCCTGAGATTGGGCTTGATCGCTTACTCGCGAAATGGGTATTCATCAGCAGTCATCGTCGCCAGGAGGCTTTAAGCACTGCTCATTTGATGACTTGCCCGTTGCGATAGGCCGGTCTCAAGCTGGCAATCGGCGGCGGGCCACAGTACCAAGGCGGCTCAGTATTTCCACATCCTGATTTGGCTTCCGTTGTCCTCGAACGAGACGTTATCCATCAGTTGGCGAATCAGGTATATTCCCCGGCCATGGTCTTCGTAGAGATGATCGGCCGTCATGGGGTTGGGAAGTTGGGTTGGCGAATAACCAGGTCCTGGGTCGCTCACGACGATCAAGATGCGACCACTTGCATACTGCTCAAGACGGCATCGAACCTCTTTGGATGGGTCGTTCTTGCAGCCGTGAACTATCGCATTGGCCAACGCCTCCTGGACCGCCAGGATGATGTCCAATTGCTTTTCTTCGGGAATCTGCAGCTGCTGTAGCTTGGCGGAGATGCTATCCGTCGCCGCGGAAATGGCGTGGACTTCGCCTGGCAGGCGAAGCTCGAATGTGTTGGTCACTGGACCGGGCTGGCCGATCGCGCCGGCCTCAAAAGACATGGAGCCTCATGGAATTCTTCCCGATTCTTATCGATCCTGAGATCAACTGAACGACGCGACTGCCTGGTCGTCGTCTTCATAAACATCGAACAGGCCAAGCACTCCCACCACGCGCAAGGTTTTTTGCGCGAAGCTGGAAAGGTTCACCAGCTTGACGTTTCCTCCTCGCTTCTTCGCCGAGGTAAGAAATCGCACCAGTACACCGATGCCGCTGGAGTCGATCATCGGCACTTCCGACAAGTTGATGACGAAGCGCGTGTCACCCTCCGCCAATGACTCGCTGATCGTGCGCTGCAGGTCGTCGACCGCGTCCCCCAGACGAAGCTGCCCTTTCAATTGGAGCACCTGCACCTGCGATCGCTTGCGAACATTAATATCCAACCTACCCTCCTAGGGTAACCTTCAGAGAAGCCTTGGCCGATGCCGCTTACCCTATGACGAAGATGACGGATTGGCAAGCGTATTTTGCTGCTTGAGTAGTCCACGCCAGGGGCTCGGCATGTGTTCCGGCCTCCTTGTCGGCTGCCACAGAATTCCCATTGGATGAAAAATTAAACTGTAGGATTTAAAAAACAATGGCATAATGCCTTCGACCTCCAATATCCGAGCAAGCCCGTGACTATCTGGCGGGCGCAGAGTTCCCGGACCCGACCAGCGCTTTAACTTGGGCGCCTGTTGCGGAACCTGATTGGAAACACCCCATGCCGAGCACCGACAGCGAGCATCGGCCCTCTCAGTTCAGCGTCATCATCGTGACCACTGACGAATCTATCGGGCCAGAGGCTGAGTTGTGTCTTTCTGCTGAATACGACCTGCACATCTTGCCGACTTGGGATGAATTGATCGCGCGCGTGAGAAAGCACCCGCCCCACGCCGTCATCATAGATATCGATGTGGTTGGTGAACGCCCGGATGAGGGACTGGCGGCTACTGCCGAGTTGCGTTCGCTGCTGCCTGATCTGCTGCTGGCGGCGTTGACCCGCTCGCACAGCAAAGCCCTTCGTCACAAGGCAATGGATGCCACCGTCGATGAGTACTTTGTCGCCCCGATCAACTTCGAAGAGGTCCGGATTGTGCTCGGACGGGCGCTGGAAAGGCGCTGGGCAGAGATCGAATACCGTGAACGGCTAGGCGCCAAGGCCGAGCAGACATCGTACGGCGAACTAATTGGCGCCAGCGAACCAATACGCCTGGTATACGACGCAATTCGACGTGTCGCCGATAGCAGCAGCACGGTGATGATCCGAGGCGAGAGTGGCACGGGCAAGGAACTTGTTGCTCGCGCCATCGTGTCGCTGGGCTCACGATCCGAGAAGCCCTTTATCAGCATTAACTGTGCGGCGTTGCCTGAGAACCTGATTGAGGCGGAGCTGTTCGGGCACGAAAAGGGAGCCTTCACCGATGCCAGGGCGGCCCGTGCCGGCCACATCGAACTGGCACACACCGGCACTTTGTTTCTCGATGAGATCGCCACTCTGGGCTTGGCTTTGCAGACGAAGCTGCTGCGCGTTCTTGAGGACCGCGTGGTAACTCGCATCGGCGGCAACGCGGCTAAGAAGATCGACTTCCGCCTGATTACGGCCACCCATGAAGACCTTGAGGCCATGGTCCAGGTCGGTCGCTTTCGTGAAGACTTGTACTACCGAATCAACGTGGTGCCGATCGCATTGCCGCCCCTGCGCGAAAGAGCAGGAGATGTGCCATTGCTTATCGAGCACTTCCTGCGCATCTACTGCGCGGAGAACGGAGCACCGCTGAAGCGGGTGGCTCCGGACGTTATGCAGGTGTTGGAGGAAGATCCGTGGCCGGGCAATGTGCGAGAGCTCGAGAATCTGGCGCAACGGCTGGTGCTCATGGTGGATGGGCCCCTGATCAAGATGCAACATCTGCCCCAGCGGATCCTGTACCACAGCACCACCTCACAGGAGGCGCTCCTTATTCCCGACCAGGGCGTGCAGTTCGACGAGGAAATCGCCAGAATCGAAGTCGCGTATCTGCATGCCGCACTGCGGCGGAGCAGCGGGAACAAGGTGGAAGCAGCCCGCTTACTGCACATTGATAAGCAGAGAATGCACTATCTTTGCCGAAAATATCAGATCGCCAGGACATGAAAATTTGGTCTCGACAACCGGGGAGATGATTTTTTGATTTAGCCGAGATTGATTTTTAATCTCTTTTCTCAGCGGACCAGATGCCGCGCGTTGCAAGTTACTGAAAACACGTAGCCCCATCCGTCTATCCTGTCGTCTACAGTTTGGAACTCATTTTGCAATATCCAAGTACGTCGCCTCGAGCGGTTTCCAAGCCGCAGTCGACAGAAGCAGCTAAAAGGAGATCCGCATGTCAGTGCAGAAGAAATCGCTCATCACGCAGCGAACAGCCGCTCAGAAGGCCATCCTGGCAACCCCGACAACCTCCGCAGCCGTCAAGCCGGCCATCCGCGCCGCTATAAGGCCGGCCGTTCGCGCCGCTGTAAAGCCGGCCGTACGTGCAGCCATAAAGCCTGCCGTTCGCGCCGCTGTGAAGCCGGCCGTTCGTGCTGCTGTAAGACCGGCCGTTCGCGCTGCGGTGAAGCCTGCGGTTCGCGCCGCTGTGAGACCGGCGGTTCGCGCTGCCGTAAAGCCGGCCATTCGCGCGCTGTAAGTGTCCGACATCCGAAGCCGTAGCAATGTGTAGCTGAACAGGCTTCCCCTATCTCACTTCGTCGAAGGTCCTGTGAACACAGGACCTTTTTCCATGTTCGCAATGTTCGCAAGCGAGTCGGTTACCACAATCGCCGCAGGACCAGATCGCGGCCAAATCTCGCCATCATATCTGCCAGGCTGCGACGACGGACGAACAGTTTGGCTGTGCCGGTCATGCCGTCGCGCAGCGTCCCATCGTTTTGCAGATGTACAAATCCCAGATAGAAGGGCGGCGGCACAATGCCACTCAGCTGGTCTTTCTCGGCGAGGCTGGGATCGATTTCAGCAGAGAGTGGTGCGATGGAGGCCAGCGTGCCGGAAATGGGTAGGATCTGTGACGCTACCTGCAGCCTGGCACGGGTTCCGATGCGCACATCCCGAATGTCGTACTCCGGAATGTAAATCCGGGCGGTCATCGTATTCAGGTCTGCAACCTCGGCGATAGTAGTACCTGCCGGCACGAAGCTCCCCAGCAGATCGGTTAAGTTCGGAGTCAAGACCACTCCTGCGATAGGACTCACCAAATCCAATTGCCTTAAGTGACTGGATAAGATTTGCTGGCGCTCGGCTGACTCGTCCCGCTCATGGTCAGCGCGTCCTACATCGGCGTAGTGGAGGTTGGCAGTGATGGCGCGCGACGAGGCTTGGCGAAAGCCGGCATTGGCCGCGGCTGCATCCGATTCCAATGAAAGATTGCGCAGTTTCACCAGCGGCGCGCCGGACGTGACCGTTTGGTTCTCGCCGGCCAGCACCTCCACAACGACGCCCGGTACTTCGGCGCGGACGATGGCGCGGTGGGAAGGCTCCAGAGTGAAGCGGGCCTCGACGAAGTCCGGCCACAGAGGCACGAACAAAACGGCCAGCGCCACAGCGGAGCAGATGACGACCCGGGCCGGTGTGAACCAGGCGTTCACGCGATCCTTCTTGTCCAGGTAGACGTCTTTCATAAATCTCACCAGCTTTCGAATCCGCGACCGGAAGATGAGAAACGCGACTCCCAGTGCAGGGAGCCACGCATATTCCGGGGTGAAAGAACGCAGCACGTGATAGAGGAAAATCACGACTGCCCCAATCAGCACATAGCCATAAATCCCCGAAAATAGCGCGTACAAGATGTAGAGAACGCGACGACGCCGGGGGACGTACTCCACTTCCACGGGCAGAAAGAAGAGATTCCGCTTTACCCACTCCGAAACGTACAGCGTGGAGCGCTCCTTGAGGTCACCCTCACCCACGATCTCAGAGAACATGTAATAGCCATCAAGCTTGATAAGCGGATTCAGATTTACCAGGGTCACTCCTATGCCCGAAACCATAATGACCTTGTAGGCAAAATCATGAACCCCCATCCCCGGAGCTGTAGTCCACCAGACTACGGTGGCAATGAAGCAGATGACCAGGTCGGCCCAGATGCCGGCGGCGATGGTGAACAGGCGGGCCCGACGTTCTCCGACCACCCATATCTGCGTGACATCGCAGACGAAGGTGGGCGCGAAGTACATCAACAGGAATTCCATTTTTTCCACGTTGCCGCCAAAATGCTTGCAGGTCATGCCGTGTGCGGATTCGTGGACGAACGCCATCGCTCCGAAGAGGAACCAGAATTCCACCAGATCCCAAACCGTCTTCTCGGTGAAGTTGTAGAAGCGGAAACTGTCGTACCAGATTTCGTTCAGCTTGCCGAGCCACATCCAGCCCATCACGCCGAAGCAAGCCAGCGTCAGCAAAGTGAACCAGGGCGTGTAGATGAACCTGACGTGCGGCTCCAGCCGCGTCAGGTAGTCATCGGCGTGCGGCCATTTGTGCAGCGTGATATCGGTGATGTCGGAAAATCCGAAGCGCTTTCTTCTGTGCCGCTGCTCGCCAAGTTTTTCCTTCAGCGTAATGCTCTTCTCCATCGGCGTGCGATAGAGAAGATCCGTCTGGTCTCGCATGAACGACGTGAATTCCTTCACATCGTCGGTGGTAAAACCGATCCCTGTCTTCTCTCGTATAAGCTCCGACAATTCGTCGTACGAGCGCTCGCCGTCGAACAGCTCCAGTAATGTCCATTGTTCCGGGGTGAGTCGTACATAGGTGTCGCTCCCCGGCATTTTGGCCAGGACAGTGTGCACCCCCTGCTCGAGGTGCTCTTTGGAAATGACCCGCGGATCGAGCTTAGGAAGGCTCTGACGAGCAGTCTTCGCCGGGATCTCCGGCAGCGCCGCATCGAAAGCTTCCAGGATGTTCATGGGTGCTGGTTGAGCGTGACGTTTACAAGCATTCCGGGTCGAAGCTCGGTCTTGGTATCCGTGATTAGCGCGAGCACTTCCAGCGTACCGCTGGATGGATCAACGACCGGGCTGACTTGAACGATCCGCGCGCTGTACTTGGAGTCGGGAGAGATATCACCGGAGCTTACGCTGAGCATCTCGCCTTCGTGAACCTTGCCGAAGAACCGTTCCGGAAGTGTGAACCTGACCTGCAGCGGCGCCATGGCTGTCACCCAGAAGAGGCGATCACCCACGGCGACCTTCTGTCCGACGCGCACATAACGGCGCGCCACGATCCCATCGAAGGGCGCGGTAACGTCGTTTTTTTCTTTCTCGAGCTGCAAGGAGTGGAGCACATCTCTGGCATTGTTCAAACTTTCGGATTCCCGCTTAACCTCAAACTCGTCTGCCTCCTCCTTGTAGACAGCGTGGTCCAATTCTTCCTTGGCGATCACCTTATCGGCATACAGCTTTTCGGCGCGGCTGCGATCAGCCTGAAGTACCTTGGTTTCGGCCTTCCAGTTTTCGACGTTGGCTTCGAGCGCCCGCACGCGGGCCTCGGCGGCGTCGAGGTCGGCGGAGATTTCCCGGTCATCCAGTCTCGCCAGAAGCTGCCCTTTGCGAACCGAAGTCCCGGGCTGAATCAGCACTGCTGCGACAACGCCTTCACGCTGGGCTTCAACATCAAGCTGGTTTTCCACCACAATCGGCCCCGACGCAACCACCGTATCGCTCGGCGTGGTGGGATGTGCAGGTGGGTTCTCCGGTGCGGGAGCAGCGACAGATGAAGCCGCAGCCACGGAAACCTCCTTCGAGTTGTTGCAGCCGCTGCAAGCCAACGTCAGCATCAGAAGCCCGAGAATGTATCGCTTCAACTCTTGTCCTCCTACCAGCCAACCCATGTCCACACTTTCGACCACAGCCACATTAGCGGACGACGGAAGAGTACCCATCCGGACGGGGCCCAGCCCGTCGAGATCTTTCCTCTCCCCTGCATTCCCGCGCGTATCAGCCCCTCATCATTAGGTACAACCAGTCGCGCATAGAAGAAGCGCTCGTCGCCACTCATTCCCGCCTTTGGACTAACCACCGCTACGGGAGCGTGAAACGTATAGTTCGGCAGGCCCTCAAGTTTTACCGCGGCGTTTTGTCCGGCGCGCACCCGCCCGATGTCCGCTTCATCGACTGCCACATCGATGTCGGCGTGCGAAGTGTCCACCACTTCGGCAAAGGTGTCGCCGGGACGCAGATTCAGTCCCACGAGATCTTCGATGTGGGGCGTAGCTACTCGGCCGGCGATGGGAGTTCGCAGCACCGTTCTTTCCAGTAGCTGCTGGTCGCGCGCGACCTCCGTCTTCCAGAAGTCCGCCTGCACGCGCTGGATTCCGGCTTCAGTCCCATCGTTAGAAGCCAGCGCCCGATCCATCGCCGAGATCGCAGTCTCATACTTGGCCTGGGCAGCCGCCAGCGCCATCCGGTATTGCCAATCGTCCAACCGCGCCAGAATTGTCCCCTCCGAGACCTTGTCGCCTTCGCGAACCTCCACGCGTTTCACCAGGCCCGCAACTTCGGGCTGTATGTTTGCGCTGTGAGCAGGCGCGACCACCGCCGTACCATCGACACGCAGAGGCAGCGGGAAGGCCGCCAGAAAGATCACAACCAGCAGGGCGGCACTGACGAACAGCATCCGCCGCTGCTTCTCCATTGCCAAGAATTTTCGTTTGCGACTTAGAATCGGGCCCAGCAGATCGATGAAAGGAACTTCGCGGTAGAGCGTCGCGTTGCGCAGCGCCACCGTAGCCTGCCCGGCCAGGACCTTGATCATTTCCAGGTGAGCTGTGCCCAGGAAATCGGGATCGCTGCTCTCGAACGAAAGGATGCCAATGCGCCCGTCGTCATCGGCCAGCGGAAGAGAATGAAATCCGCGCATGCCCGTCTGCTCAAAGTAGGCCTGAAACTTGGCTCGGGTTTCTTCGCGGTCGGCGTCGATCTCCTCGCCATGCTGACGGACGAGCATGGGGCTGTTGGAGAGCGAGGCCCATTCCAGCAGTGACTGCAGGCGGACGATATCCGGGTCCTGAGGATTGATTTTTACCGCTCCGGATACCGCTTTGATCTGCAGCTTGCCGTGCGTCTCCAGCGCGATGGCGGCGCGCTCGTAGCCAATAACGTCTCCCGGTTCGTTCACCACCGCCTGCAACACGCGGTCCATGTCGAGCGTGGAGGTGATTTCGCTGCTGACTTTGACCAGCGCCTCCAGCACCTCAAGTTTGCGCTCCGCCTGCAGCAACTCGGCATTGTGCAGCGCATTGCTGGCGGTCTCGCACATGTTCATGAGCAGGAAGTCGTCATCCTCGTCGAACGGCAAACCATCCTGACGGTTTACTACTTCTACGACGCCAACCAGACTCTGCAATTCCATCAGCGGCGCCGCCACAAGCGAGAACACTTTGCCGTCCTCATGACCAGCGGACCGCTTCTGCAGGCGCTCGTCATCGGGATCGCCAATCAACACCGCTTCGCCGCTCTCCGAAACCTCTGTAGCGACTCCCTCGCCAACTCTCTGCACAGCTCCGACCGTGACTGTTGCGTCGAAGCCTGCCTGGTGTACCAACTCCAAGTCGTCGCCGTTCACCATCCACAGGTTGACGGCCTGCACGTTCATGACGTCCGCAAATTTTTTGGCGATCATCTCCAGCAGATCGTCTAATTCCAGCGTGGAGTTGAAGACCTTCTCCAGGTCGTACATCTGGGTAACGCGGCTGATCGACTGCAGGCTGATGTTGCGTTCGCTTTCGTAGTTCAGGGCAGCCGCGATCGCCGGCGCCGCGAGTTCCGTAAGTTCGCTCAGGTATTGCAATGCGGTAGCGGGCAAGGATCGCTCGTACGCGATCACCTCAACCGCGCCGACCAGAACGTCTTCTGCTATCAGGGGTAGATAAGCAAGGGACACAACATTGCGCCGTATATCCAGGTGCGAGAATGCTTCCCGGTCTAGCGTGGCGAACTCGAATGTCTGGACTGCACGGCCGCTAGCAATTTCGCCGAGTGTGCCCACCTCGAAGTCCACAACTTTAGGCACATTGATTTCGCCGGCTGTGGCTTTGGCTGTCCAGGCAGGGTTCTCCTGGTCCTCGATGACGTACACTACCGCCGCGCTGTCGGGTACAAGATCGCAAACCCGGTTCGCGATTACCTGCGCCCGCGCCGCCGTTTCGGGACGGGTTAACAGCGCAGCCGCAATTTCCACCACGGGAACTATAGGGGCAGACCTGTCAGTCGCCATGTTCCCTTTCTAGGCGCTTCCGGAGATGAGTGCAGTGCCCGAAATTATAAGGCCATTCGTCAATCTGACCAGACTATTTGTGGAGTCATTAGACGCCGCCACTTTCGATCCCAAAATACCCAGCGCGTTGGTGACTGCCACTCTGGCAATTGGTGACGCAGCAGGACTGCTCTTGTGCAGAACGGGCAGATCGTACCGGTGCAGTTCTAATTACAACGGCATCGCTGCGTGTAACTGTTGTTATATCCCCTGTCACAAGTAGACCGCTTGGCATTCTCCAGAGGCGCAAGGAGCTAACGGCACTTTGGGGACTCTCCGAAACTCGTGCTGCATACGGTGCAGAGCACTCGCTGGCTGACAGCCCAAACAGCGGTTCCAAACAGTTCAATACATTGTAGGGATGTATTGAAAGACCCGCGGCCCTGCCCTGTGTCTCGCTTTCCGCCATGCTTCAGGAGCGTACATCAGCCGCTCCGCGCAAGGTTTCTACTTTGTGGAGCCAACTTACGACGTGGTTCCAACTGTCGGCGGTTGGGGACGCCAACATAATCGGCATCTTGCGCGCGCGGGCGGCAGGCTTGACTTCCCTGCCCGGTTCGGCAAGACTAGGAACTGTAAGATCTGCAGTAAGGGTGAAGGAGTTCACCCTAACCGCTGTCCTTCCGATTACCGGGACAGATGATGACTCCTGACAAGGAAGACTTGTCGCGGAGTTATGTCGCCCGGCAAGCTTCCCGCAAAACTTAAGAGTACGGTTGCATGGAGAACGTTTGGGTATTGGCGGCGCTTTGGGAGAGCAGGCGCCAAAAACTCGTAGCGACTCGCGTGCCGTCGGCTGAACAGGGTGCCGAAAACTTCTTGCGCCAGTTTTGTGTCGTCGGCTGAAGCCGACTCAAGAAGAGAAATAAATGGCTGATCGGCACGACTGAAGTCGTGCCCTGTTACGAACCGCTCGCGGGGCGACTATTTCAGCAGCCTGTGAAGCCGACTCAGGAAAAGAAATAAACGGCTTATCGGCACGACTAAAGTCGTGCCCTGACACAAAGCGCTTGAGACCCGAGTTTTTCAGCACTCTGTGAAGCCGATTCGGAACAAGGGATAGACGGCTTCGACGCTGGCCTGGAGAGACTATCTGGCGACTCGTGACGCGCTCCACGGCCTGAACCGCAGATCCCTCGGTTCGGACTAAAGTCCTCGGTCAGGATGACAAGAAAATAGGCGCCACATCGCGGAAGGAGAGAGTCTCGAGTGCCTGACGGCCACATCTCGCTGAATGCCAATCAGCGGCAGCGGCTGCTGGTCAGCTGCCGGCATATTGATAGACTGCTGAGCGACATTGAAGCCACGCTCGATGCCGCGGCGTCGAAGAGTGTCTTTCCGAGCTATGTGGAGGACATCAGTCCGCTGGAACGAGCGACGATAGGAGAGCAAATCGCACACATGCGCGAACAGCTCCTGCGAGTTCTGGCGAGCCAGTCGCTGGCGCCAGAGCCGCCCCACATCTCGGCGGCCCACTCCGTCAGCGTGAACCTCACGTTTATCGACATCGCCATCGCCGAGCTGGCGCCACGTTACATGCGCGGTTATGGCCCGGTCTCAGAGGAAGGCGCGGCCGATTTGAATAGCATCGTTGCCGAACTGGAGGCTGGGGTTAAACAACTGACGCAGTACATCGCCCAGCCGGCAACGGGCAGCAATCAGCCGAAAGACGAGAAGCTTGACGGTACAGGTCCCAGGCAAGACTGAAAGAGAGAGAGGAAGACAGGTTTTGCTCAAATACATCATGATTGGGCTGGGAGGCTGCGCGGGCTCGATCGCGCGATACGTGCTTGGGAACTACATCGGAAGCCGGCTTGGCATCCGCTTCCCCTATGGAACGTTTGTCATCAACCTGAGCGGCTCGTTCCTGATCGGCTTCATCCTGGTCCTGCTGGATCGAACCACAGCCAGTCAGAACTGGCGTTATCTGATTCCGATCGGATTCATCGGCGCCTACACTACCTTCTCGACTTTTGAGTGGGAGACGCTCAGAGCGATCCAAGAGGGCACACCCATGATCGGGCTGCTGAATGTGGGGCTAAGCGTAGTCCTGGGATTCATCGCCGTCTGGGGCGGTTACGAACTGGGACGCGTGGTGGTTTGAAAACGCAACGTTCACACGGCAGGAGGACAGCTTGCTGAACACTGGGCCAGCAAAGAAGGTGACGGTTTACGTAATCGAGGGCCAGAACTATCACGGAACGGCATGCTACGCCGCGATTCTCGATTACCTGTTCTTCCGCGGCATCTCGGATGCGACGGTGACGCGTGGCATTGCCGGATTCGGAACCGATCACAAGCTGCACGCCAGCCGATTGGTCGATCTGGCCGACCAGATGCCGATCAAGATCGAGTTCGTCGAGAGTCCCGAGAAGGTGGATGAGGTTCTACCTAAGCTCACGGAGATTGCCAGCCAAGGACTGATCGAAGTCCACGACACCACGGTCATCCGGCCGACGCCGCACGGCAAGAAGGAGCCGGAGGACCTCCCGGCAGTGAAGCTGGAATCGCAAGCAAAGCTGATGCGCATCTTGATCGGCGAGGCCGACAAGTGGCACGGCAAGCCATTGCATGAAGCGCTGGTTCAGGCGCTGCGCGCCAACGACATTGCCGGCGTGACGGTCTATCGCGGGATTCTGGGCTATGGAGCGAACCGCCGCATTCACAAAGACTCCACGCTGAACCTTTCGCACGATGCGCCGATTCTGCTGACCGTGGTCGACTCGGAGCAAAAGCTGCGGGCTTTCTTCCCGGTGCTCGACCAAATGGTGAAGCAGGGGCTGGTCGTGCTGTCGGATGTGGATGTCATCAAGTACTCGCACGCCGAACCGCTGCCTACATCATCCCAGCGCGGCAAGGGAAAGCGCGCTGCGGATTCCGCACCCGAGACCAAGGAGGCGCAGAAATGAAACTGGAAGGTAAAGCCAAGATGCTGCGCATTCACTTCGGCGAAGACGATCAGTGGAAGGGACAACCGTTGTATCAAGCGATCGTGGAGCGCTGCCGCCAACTCGATATTGCAGGCGCGACGGTGTATCGCGGCATTCGGGGTTATGGAGCGAGCACGCGAATTCGCAGGTCGCACTTGCTGCAGTTCTCACCCGACGCGCCCATCCTGGTGCAAGTCATCGACACGCAGGAGCAGATTCAGCGACTGCTGCCGGCGCTGGACGAAATGGTTTCGGAGGGGCTGATCGCGGTGTCGGACGTCGAGGTAATCAAGTACGTGCATCAGGAGGGAAAGCATCCTCAGGAATCATGAATGCTGGACACCATCCCGGATGCAAGCGTGAGGAGAGATCGGTTGCGCGACCGATCTTCGGCCGGGCATGACAAATACGGGCGAACCAGCGGTCACTACTCTCTCGGCCAGCCTGAACGAAGCCGAGGGGCTGTCGCGTTTGGCGGGCATTGCGGAGCAACTGGGCGAGAGCGCGGTCGCGGGCGATGCGCAGCAACTGCTCGCAAGAATTCGCGAAGGCCGCTTCTTCGTTGCCTGTATCGGCCAGTTTAAACGCGGCAAATCTACTCTTCTGGACGCGCTGGTTGGGGAAGCGATTTTGCCGACAGGAGTGGTGCCGGTGACGACGGTCCCGACGGTTCTCCGTTACGGTAGAGAGCGCGCAGCCCGCGTTCTGATTGGCCAAGAGTGGCATTCGATCGGGACGAAAGAGTTGGCGCAGTACGTTTCGGAGGAGCTGAACCCGGAAAACAGAAAGCGCGTGCAGGGAGTCGAAGTTTTTCTGCCGGCTCCACTGCTGGCCTCGGGCATGTGCCTGGTCGACACACCGGGCATAGGCTCGGTCTTCGCCGGCAATACGGAAACCACGCAAGAGTTCCTTCCGCAGATTGATGCCGCGATTCTCGTGGTCGGAGCCGATCCGCCGATCTCGGGCGAAGAGTTGGCGCTGACCGAAGCGGTTGCGGCGAATGTCGACGAAATTCTGGTTGTGCTCAACAAAATTGATCGCGTGTCGGTCGCCGATCGTGAACAGGCATCGGCTTTCGCGGCGAAGGTGCTGGCGGCGCGCCTGAAGAAACCTGTTGAGCGGATTTACGAGGTCAGCGCGCTCAACCGGCTGAGCGGAACGGCAGCAGATGACGACTGGGAGTTGCTGGTTGGCAAGCTGAGCGAGCTGGCGACGAAATCCGGCGAGGACATGACGCGTGCCGCGGCGGAGCGTGGCTTGCTGCGGTACTCCGCCTCGCTGACACGCGCGGTGGAAGAGCGCATTCGCGCATTGCAGGAGCCCATTGCCGATTCCGAGCAGCGCGTCGCCGGCCTGCGGCAAACGGTGAATCAGGCTGAGCAGTCGCTGCGCGACCTGGGAGCGCTGTTTTCTGCCGAACAGCTGCGGCTGTCGAACATTCTTCTGGCGCGGCGCAAAGAGTTCTTTCGGCGGACGCTGCCGAATGCGCAACGGGAATTCGAGCAGGAGTCGTGGGCGGTTCAGACGCGCTTCGGGCCGGAGCGGCGGCGCGAGCTGATGGCGCTGGCACAGACGATCGCACGACGCAATGTAATGCCGTGGCTGGATGCTGAAGAAGCGCAGGCAGAGGAACTCTACACGGCTGCGACACAGCGATTCGTGACGCTGGTGAATGGGCTGCTACAGCGCATCTCGGAGGAGCAGGCGTCCGAATTTTCTCATCTGCCGAGAGCGCTTGACGCGGAGCAACGCTTCCGTGCCCGGTCGCGCTTTTTCTTTCACGACATGATCACCATCGCGCAACCAGCGTCTCCGGTGCTGTACTCGCTCGATTCCGTCATAGGAGTGCTGCGCATTCGGCGCTGGTTTCGACGGGATGCCGAGCGCTTTCTCGAACAACTGCTGGATACGAACGCTTCGCGCGTGCAGGGAGACGTGGAGCAGCGCGTGGTCGAGAGCCGACTGCGGCTGGAATCGGAAGTTCGCAAACTGCTGCGCGAGGTTAGCAGCAGCGCAGAGCAAGCTCTATCCCAGGCTCGGGAGTTGATCGCGGCGGGGACCAGTGCCGTTGCCGGTGAACTGGAGCGATTGGAAAAGACTCGCGAGGAGCTGAAGTGTCTGCGTGAGAACCGTGTCGTCCCCTGATTCTTTTCCCACGGACCAGCACTCCGCCTCCCCGACCCCGGCTTCGGCTCCATGCTGGGCTGTGATATTCCGCGCCTGCGGCGCTGGATTTCAGCCGTAGTTACTCCACTGCCGAAATCGAAAAGAGTTCTCACGCAAACACGGAAGGGCTTCAGCGGTGCAAACAGGACAACTGAAGTCAAAGATTGAAGCGCCGCCGTTCGACAGCTTCTTAGGGCGTGATCTCCCACACCACACCGTAGCCCTTCGATTCCGTTTCGGTTGCGGTGCCGAAGAGGTTGCCATTGGCATCCACGGCCACGCCGCCGACGGGAAACAAGCCGAGATCGCCGTTGAAGTCGAAGAGATCGGAACAGGTCCAACTGCTTCCGTTGGGCGACACTTTGAAAACCATGCCGTCGCCGAAGGAGCCGTCGCCATTGGTGGTGCCGTAAAGATTTCCCGCCGCATCCATGGTCAGGGCGCTCTGCGGGCCGTAATAACCGGTTCCGCTGCCGAAGCTGCACAGCGTCGAGAGGTTCCATCCGCCGCCGGAGGGCGAAAGCTGAAAGACGGTGCCGCCGCCTTTGCTGCCGCCGACCTGAGTCGAGCCGTAAAGATTGCCGGCACTATCGAAGATCAGACCTCCGAAGGGAGAGGCTCCATCGTTGCCGCCGGTGAAGGTGTAGAGAATGGTTTGCGTCCAACTGTTGCCGGAGGGCGTGAGTTCGAAGACAAATCCATCGCGATGGCTACTGCTCGCAGCTACGCCGTACAGATTGCCGGCTTTGTCAAGGACCAGGCCCGCGTCGGTACCGTCCTTGAGGGGGGAGTAGATCTGCACCCAGGTGTCGCCGGAAATATAGAGCTTATAGATGTCGCTGCTGCCGCCGAAATTGCTGGTTCCATACATATTGCCGGCAGAGTCGAAGACGACATTGCTGAGGGGAAACTCAGCGCCGGCTTCAGGATTGAACTTGAAGACTACGGTTACCAGCCAGGAACAGAGCGCGGTGGTACAGGCATTCGCAGGGGGTTGAACGCGGAAGACCGTTCCGCAGTAAGATTGCCCGTCGCAACCCTCAGTGCCTCCATACTGCGTGGTGCCGTAAATGGTTCCGTCGGGCGCCAGGGTCAAGCCGCCGTAATCGACGGGATAGGCGCCATCGCCCGTCCCCGAAAAGCCGTTGAATTGGTGGATCGGAGTGTAGATCCAGCCACCGGAGGGTGTGTGCTTGAGTTGGAACACCACCCCTTGGTTGGCGGCGCCTCCGTAGTAGGTCGTGCCATAGAGATTTCCCGCGCGGTCGAAGATCAGCGTGCTGGTGGGATCACTGCCGTCGCTGCCGCTGAAGTTGTGGATCACAGTGTAGGTCTGGGCATGCGCTGCCGGGGCAATGATGCACAGCACACACGTCGCCGCCGCGATCGCAATCGCCGATCGCGCAGAATTCGCGAAGCATTGAACGGATTTCGAGCGCGTCATAATCCACCTCGTTGACTGCTGAGTGCAGGCCTGCCCAGGTTAACGTCCAAAAGAAGGCCGTGAACCTGGGGCACCGCGTTCTGCCATTTGATCCTCTTTTCAGGGCGCGTTTCCGGCCCGACGCGAGCTACTGTCCCACCGGGGCAGGAGCGGGGTCAACTTAATTTCACATTACGACGTAAGGCTATAAAGACAGAGGCTTTAGGGGTAGAATTGAGGCTTATCCGCGAGCTTTGGGAGTTGCCAGAGATGGCCAAAGCATCTTTCCGACATGCGACGAAAGTCCAGCTCTGCTAAGGGGTTGCGGCGTAATCGAAAATTAAGTTGCACTACTTTCACGGAATGATACGCTTCGGCGGCAGATGACCCATAAGCGGATGACCCATAAGGAGAGATCAATGTTCCGGCAGCCGATCAGAGCTTCTATTTTCGACATCAACCCGCGGGCGGAAACGTTACCGCTCGTTTCGCTGACAGTTTTGGCAATCCTACTTGCGGTTGTCCCGGTGGCCCAGGCCCAGACCTATACGGTGCTGCACAACTTCATCGGCGGCGCGGACGAAACCAACTCTCAGAGCGGCTTGACGATCAGTCCCTCCGGGCAGCTCTACGGAACCACGCTAGGACCGCAGCAATGCACGGCGGGCTGTGGGACGGTCTACAGGATTTCGCGCGCCGGCACGGGCTGGATACTGAGCACGCTTTACGCTTTTCGCGGCGGCACCGATGGCAGCGCTCCGGGCGCTCCCGTAACCATTGCGGCGGATGGCAGCTTGTACGGCACAACCGGAAACGGTGGCCTGCTCAACGGTTGCTATGGATCCGGCTGCGGTACCGTCTACCATATGCAACCGCCGGCCACGATCTGCAAAAGCGTGACTTGTCCCTGGACCGAGACGACGCTCTATACCTTCCAGAATTGCCCCAGCTTGAATCTTCCTGGAGGCGGAGTTGCGTTTGACCGGTCAGGAAACATTGTTGCAGTCACGGGAGAGGGCGGACTGGGCTGTCAGGACAACAACGAGGGCTGGGGCGGCGTCTACGAACTCACACCGTCCTCAGGCGGCTGGACCTATCAGGTGGTTTACCAGTTTACCGCCGGCTTCGATGGATGCACTCCGCGGGGCACGCCGTTAGTCAATCAAGCCGGGAATATCCTCGGCACTAACTACGAATGCGGGGCTAATGGAGCTGGCGCGGTCTATGAGATCAAGCCTTCAGGATCGGGTTGGAGTGAGTCCATTGTCTACAACTTTGGCCAGACGCAAACCGACGGCGCGGAACCTTTTGCGGGTCTGATCTCTGACTCTGCTGGAAATCTGTACGGCACGACCGCTTACGGCGGTTTGAACGGCTCGGGAGAAGTATTTGAACTGTCGCCGGCGGGCAGCGGCTATACCTACTCGGTGCTTTACAACAGCTTCAGCGGCGGAGTGGGATCAACCAGCCGATTGACGATGGATGCAGCCGGCAATCTCTACGGCGTTCAGTATCTCGGCGGAGCGAATAACAAAGGGATGGTTTTCAAGCTCACGCCTGGAAGCGGCAGCTGGACGCTTAGCGATCTGCACGACTTCGATGTAAGCAGCGGGAGCAATCCCATAGGCCAGGTGGCTCTGGACGCCGCCGGCAATCTCTACGGCACAACCACACAAGGCGGCGCGAATGGCAACGGCGTAATTTGGGAAGTCACGCCTTAGAGCGGCTCGCTCGAGATGACGGAACAGGGGCGACCAGGCGAGAGCGTCGGTGCGACCGCCGAGAGCGTTACTGCGTTTGCTTAGCGACACGGTATCCTGTGGTCATGGATCTGGATCGCACGGAACGCTTTTCGCTGGACGTGGTGGTGGTGGGCGCGGGACCGACGGGGCTGGCTTGCGGCATCGATTGCAAGCGCGCCGGCCTGTCGGTCGCCAACATCGACAAAGGCTGCCTGGTCAATTCCCTGTTCAACTATCCCAGCAACATGACGTTTTTCACCACGCCGGAGTTGCTGGAGATCGGCAACCTTCCCTTCTGCAGCCCCAACCAGAAGCCGACGCGGCAGGAAGCGCTGGAGTATTACCGCAAGTGCGCCGAGCATTATCAGCTCGACCTGCGGCTCTATGAGCCGGTGCTGAAGATCGAGGGCAGCGACAACCAGTTTGTCGTGCACACGACCAACCTCCACGGGCAGCGGCGCGAATATCATGCGCGCAAGCTGATCCTGGCGACCGGCTACTACGATCGCGCCAACCACATCAACGTTCCCGGCGAGGACCTGCCCAAGGTGATGCACTATTACCGGGAACCGCATCCGTTCTTCGGCTTGGAGGTGATGGTGATCGGCGGCAAGAACTCGGCGGCGATCGCGGCGCTGGAGTTGTGGCGCCACGGCGCGAAGGTCACGCTGGTGCATCGCCGCGAAGGAATCAGCCCGTCGGTGAAGTACTGGATCAAGCCCGACATCGAGAACCGCATCAAGGCCGGGACAGGTGAAGGCGTACTTCAACACGCGTGTGCGCGAGATTACGCTGGAGCACGTTGTGCTGGAAACGCCCGAAGGCGAGGTCACGCTGGCGAACGATTATGTTTTCGCGCTCACCGGTTATCATCCCGACTTCGAGTTCCTGTGCTCGCTGGGCATCAAGCTGAGCAACGAGACCGACAAGAAGCCGGTGGTCGATCCGCAGACGCTGGAGAGCAATGTGCCGGGAATCTATCTGGCGGGCTGCATCGTGTCGGGGATGCGGACCAGCGAGATCTTCATCGAGAACGGACGCTTCCACGGACAGGCGATTGCCGCCGATCTGAAGCAGAAGCTGAAGGCGGAGGCCGTGAGCGCATGACAACAGCGGCGAAGAAATCAGCAGGCGCAGACAAGAGCGGCACTCCGGCGTCGCTGGCCGATCAGGCGCTACACGCATGGCGCGTGCACAACGAGATCAACGGTCTGCTGATTGACGCGATTCCCGCCGAAGGCTTCGCGGCGGTGCCGCTGAACTCGCGCGGGCGGGATGTTATGCGGCAGCTGATGCACATGCACTCGGTGCGAATCCAGTGGCTGCAAACGGGCAACGCGCCGGAAGGCAAGAGTCTCAAGCCTCATCGCAAGGAAGACGAGCTTTCGCGCGCCGAACTGAAGGCCGCATTGCGCGAGTCGGAACAAGCAATCGAGTGGTATCTGCGCCGTGCGTTTGAGCAAGGCGGCAACGCGAATATCTTCCGCGGCGAAGCGTTGCGCTGGATGTGCTACCTGATCTCGCACGAGTCGCATCATCGCGGACAGATTACGCTGGCACTCAAGCAGAACGGCATGCGTCTGCCGGACAAAATCGCGATGGAAGCCATGTGGCAGAAGTGGCAGAGCGCAGCACCGAAGTAATCGCATCGGAAATCGGCATTCCGCCGAAATTTCCGTTACCAGTACGACAAGCTGATGTCGTCGAGCCAAACCGAATACGGATCCTGCCGGTAATCACCATCCATCTGAAAAGCGACGTTGAGGTCGGAGCCACTGTAGTCCTGCTGTGGCTTGTAATACTTGTCGACCGTGCCGACGTTGCCATCGACCGTGACGCTGATGTAATGGACCTGGCCATTGACGCGCTCAATCTGCCAGGTCAGATGATGCCATTCGTTGGCGGAAACCACCGGACAAGCTACGGAAGTGGTTTCCCACTTCCATGAGAAGGCGCTTTGCAGTCAACAACATTTTTCTTTGTTGAGCGCCCCCGCTTTATGGACAGGAGGCGCAGAAGGGGCGAGTGCGGGTTCAGTCAAGGCCGAGCGCAGCGAGCCGCAGGGCAGCCTTGACGGGTTCCGCGCTCGTCCCGTACAAAGCCTTAGAAAGCGGGGGCGCTCAACGAAAAGAGAAAGATGTGAAACCTACCGAGAACTTGTTGTTGCCGTTGCCTCTGCTTGTCCGCTACTGATCGCACGCTTCCATCCGCACTTGCTCCAGCCGTTATAGGCGTGGGGTGCACATTGGGGTCCTCAGTAACAGTTGGTGCTGCAATCTTTCGCACGGCTTCGACAGCCTGGGAAAAAACACGCAGTCACCGGGAACACGCATCGTCGTCGGTCAGCTCAAGGTTGGGGGTTCGTGTTTTATAACTGGGGTGCTGCAATCTTTCCCGCGGGCTTAGCTGGCCTAGTGGGAAACCGCAGTCACCGGAAGTCACGATGCCGCGCAGGCCAGTTCCGAGTTTCGTAACGGTTGATAGGTCTCGCCGGTCACCCAAAGTCGATGCAGCAGGACGGCGAGTTTGCGCGCTACAGCTACAATCGCTCGCTTCTTTCCGTTCTTACCGCCGCGCATGGCCAGATGTACTCCCCAGCGTTTCAGATCGCTGTCTGGCCCGAATCGTCCGAGCAGGTACTGGGCGCATTGCACCAGAAGAGAGCGTAGTTGTTTGTCGCCCGCCTTGCTGATTCTCAGCTGCTGGTCGATGTTGCCTGACTGATGGCGTCGGGGCGCCAGACCGAGATAGGGCCCTACAGCTCTGGAACGCGGGAAACGGTTAGGGTCATCGATGGTCAGTACGAACTGCAGGGCGGTGATAGGTCCAACTCCGCTGATCTGGCGAAGCCTTATGGTTTCGGGATAGCGATAAGTAGCGAGATGTTCAATCGCTCGATCGAAGGCACAGATCTGCTGGTTCAAGTGAGAGATCGTTTCCAGCAGCGGCATCAGGCTGGGCTTTAGCTCGTCGGGAACACAGACTGATACTTTGCTGGGGAAGGAAAATGCTCCCGCGGCCGGCGCTCGCAGACCGACCGCTTTCAAGATGCCGCGAACCGCATTGATCAAACGCGTTCGGGACTTCACCAGCAGATCGCGAGCTCGCAACTGTGCCAAGTCCGGGTAACTCTTCTGGCTACGGTGCGCGATGGGAGAGAGTAACGTCGGGTCCACGCGGGCGAGCCGGGCGAGTATACGAGCGTCAACCTGGTCTGATTTTCGAGTGCCGTCGCTGATCAAACGCAAGTTTCGCGGGTTGGCAACGATCACCTCGTGTCCCCACTCGGCCAGCAACTGGCTTAACCAGCGGGAATGGCCACCGACTTCAATGGCGATCCGACAAGGCGGAAGGTCCTGAAAGTGGCGAGCCATTGCTTCGGGCGTGGAACGTACTTTGCCTTCGGTGAGAACCTCGCCGTCCGTGCCCAGAACGCAGCAATGACTGAAGCGGTCGCCGAGATCGATGCCAATCGTGATCTTGCCGGTTGCGGTTGGAAAGCTAGGTTGTAAGTCGCAGCTCTTGGCCAGGGTGCCATTCTTTGCCATGGGGATGTGTCCTCCTCGGCAGCGTTGTAGCAGAAAGCTATACGCCAGCGCCTTCTCATCCCATCTTTCCCGTTTCGTCGTTCCAGATGTCCCAATAACCGGTGTCGCGATAGCTGCACTCGCTGCCCCAAATGTAGCGCACGCCATCCATGCTCTGGTTGACGTCGAACTCCAGAGCTTCCGGCCCATTGGGATCCTGCATGTTGAAGTAGATGTCGTAGACAAAATGGGTTGGCGTGGAATTCGCGCCGAACGAATGCCACCACAGCGCGTTCGAGTACTGCGTCTTTCCGCCGAGCGTGAACAACGCCGAAGCTCCGCTCATCGAGGGCGTCGCTTGATTGGGCGTCATGCTGGAAGTCGCGTCGCCCAAACCGGCGGCGCAAACATGGCCATCGAGTTTCTGCGTGCACCACTGCCAGTTTGGCAAGGTCTGTACCGCGTAGACGGTTTGCGCTCCAGCAGGCACCCCGGGCGGAGCTGGCGGGTTGTTGTTGGAAGGCGAACCGCCCGATGGTTGGCCGTTGGAAGGAGAGGATGGTGATCCCGATCCCGACGGCCCGGAACCCGGCGACGGGGGATCGGCGGGTTGCGCAGGCGTTACGACCGGCGTTTGTGGTTGCGAAGAAGCCGTGGTTGAAGACGGGTTCCCGCCGCAAGCAGCCAAGGCAATGAGGATAAGAAATATAACGACGACGAATCCGGAGTTTCTATAAACAGATGTATGACGATCAGACTTCGAGTACGACAAAAACTGCATGCTAGCTTTGCTCCAAACTGTTAGGGAAATTGACGAGGACGCGGAGTCGCGAACTTTGCAGGTAAGGTTTGATTATATGGATCGCGGGTGTACTTATGGCCGCGAGGCCGCGAAATGACAGGAGAAAATCGTCCTAGCACCGCGAGCGGGAGCCTTAGTTCGCAGGTGGTACGACTCTATGCGAATTCCCGCGATCTACCTGGAGATCCTCGTTATCTACTCGCGGCACAATTCACGACCGACCGGCTTGCCTCCCGACAGTTATGCATCTGCAGGCGGCAACTCCGGGCCAGGATCAGCCGGAGGCAAGTCGGCCGGCGTCTCGACTATTTCTGCCGGAGCAGGAACGATCTCCACCACGGGCTGAGCGACAATCAGAGTTTCAGCATAGCGCTGATACCAAGTCATCGCGCTGGCCAATTGCCACAGCCGCGTCGCCAGCTGCGCGAAGATGATCAGCTCCAGCGAGAGAAAAATCATGGGCGTTGCGGACGACGGCACATGCGCCCAGATCACGAGCGCGATGGCCATCACGATCCACGCTACCAGCGCAATTGCGACATATTTCCAGTAGAGACCCGCGCGCCAGGTGATCCCCCACGACTTCCACAGATTGCGCCACATGCCGCGCTCATTCTGCACCACGGCGCGAACCTGCGCGAGATCGAACCACAACCGCACCCACAGCGCGAGCAGCATGAAAATAATCACTGCGGCGATCGAAGAGAAGATGCCGACTTGATCGGCTATGGCGCGATCGCCAATGTGATCGGCCAGCTTGCTGAGGCCCTGATAGATCATGCCGACGATGACAAACGGAATGATCGAAAGCAGCAGCAACCGCACGAAGCGCCAGAAGAACGCGCCCGAAGCGGCGAAGAACTCGCCGGTCGTCAGCCCGCGATCCTGGCGATACGTCTCGAGAATTCCGCCCGTGGCGAAGAGCATGAACAGGAAAAAGATAAATACAGAAACGCCGACGGCGGGATCGTAGCGCGAGATATCGACACTAGGCAGTCGCAACAGCTCGACGTACATGCCCAGGTCAAAACGAGTGCTCAGCTGCTGTCCGGCCAGCGAGTGGTTCAGCGCGTGGCCGATGTTGATGGTTGCCGGCAACGCTCCCAATCCGCCCAGCACCAGGCTCACGACAAACATCCACCACAGCACGCCCTGCCGTCGCCACAGAAGGCTGAATCCGGCAGCCACTACGCCTTTTCGTTCGTCTGCCATCATGCCTCCTCAGGCCAACCAGCTCAGCATCTGCGCCAACAACTGCGTAACAAAGGTCCAGTAGGTTGCCAGCTTGTGGGTCGCGCCACGCTGCTCATCCGTAACATGGCTGTTGTTCAGGTAATCGTTGTCCATGGTCACCTGATAGTCGGGATCGATCGCCACCGACTCTACCTGCGCTTTCTTGCGATACACGTATCGCACCCACCGATCTTTGCCGTCCCAATGTTCGCGCGTCGTCGAGCCATCGTCGAACTTAACCACCGCGTCGACCGGGAAAACGAAGTCGCCCTTGCGATGCAGCAGTACCTGCGTCTCGTATTCCGTCTCGCTCTTCTTCTCTTTCAGGTTTTCGTCCCACCACTGCACCGGCGTCGAGTCGGCGCGCTGCACCTGGTAGTCCATCATCTGGGTTCCGTAGACGGCCTGGTTCCAGTACCAGCTCAAGTCCTGGCCGGCGACCTCGCTGACCGTGTTGATGAAGTCTTCGGTAGTCGGATGAGTGAAGCGATAGCGCATGAAGTACGTATGCATCGCGTTCTTCATCGTCTCTTCGCCCACAACCTTCTCCAGCGTAAGCAGCATGCTCGCTGTTTTGCCGTAGCTGATCGCGCCGTAGCTTCCCATGCTCATGTCCTGATAGCTGTGGCGCGCCAGCGGATCGAAGTCCGGCGCTCCCAGATATTGCATGCGCTGAATTTCAGGCTCGCCCAACTGCCCACCCAGCCAGTTAATGACGCTGGTGTTGCGGCCGTACATGTTGTCCAGCACCTTCGCTTCGGTATAGCTGTTGATGCCTTCATCCAGCCAGGCATTCTCGAACTCGTTGGTGGCTACCATGCCATACCAATACTGGTGACCGAACTCGTGCTCGGTGACCAGGTCGATGAGGTGGACTCCCGGCGGAATGTACCAGGCGCTGTCGCCGGTTATGAACGTGGGATATTCCATCCCGCCCGCTTCCGTCGCCCCATGCGGCGGATCGACCACGGTAATCTGCGCGTAAGGATATGGACCATACCAGTCGTCAAAGCGCTTCATGGTATTGGTCACGCAGTAGATGTAGGGCTGCCATTCGCGCTCATGGCTGTCATAACTGAGCAGGCGAATTCTCACCGGTCCAACACTGCCGTTGAAGGTCTCGTTGATGACTTTGAAGTTGGGATCCGCGGTCCACGCAAAGTCGTGAACGTCTTCGGCGTGGAAGCCGACCGTCTTGGTGTTGTTGCCGTTGTCCTGGTCGGAAACCTGCACACCAGTCGCGCCGATGACGTAATCCTTCGGCAGCGTGACCTTCACATCAAAGGTGCCGAAGTCAGCGAAGAATTCCGTCAGCGCATGGAATTGATGGCAGTTCCACTGTCCATGCCAAAATACGCCAACTTTCGGAAACCACTGCCCAGCCAGCAGGAACGTGCGCTTGTATCCGGTGCGCGCGATTACCTCGGGAAACACCGCTCTGAACTTAATGTGGAAGACGACATCCTGTCCGGGCGCGACCGGCCGCGGCAGCTTCACCTGGAAAACCGTTTTGTCATTCGGATTGCCGTCGTCGGGCGAGACGAACTTCATCTGGCTCGTCAGGTCGCCCATGCCCTCGACCTCGAACGAGGTCACGGTGTTCGATCCGTTGTCCTCCGGCTTCCAGTGCGCCAGACTGCTGGTGCGAAAGTTGCCGTCGCGGTGCGCTTCGTGAATCCAGGTCGATTGCGGCTGGAAGGCGTTCAGATAAAGATGGAACGGGAAGGTGTCAAGCGCCTGGCCGGTGAGGTTGTGATAGGTCAGCGTCTCGGTAGCTTCGACAGCGTGCTTCGGGGGATCGTACTTAGCATCGATCTGATAAGCCACGACGCGCTTCGACAGCGGCCCCGTCACCTTGGGCGCAAAGGGACTCTGCGCAACCGCAGCCGAGCCAAACAGCACCAAAACCAGGCACCGCATCGTCAACAAGTTCATGCACCGACCTCCAGGGTAGAGCTGGCCTTCAGGCCAGCGTCCAGCACGTCCCTCTTCCATTCCGAGCCGGCTTTAGCCGGCGGCACAACACCGGAGCCAGTGTACACTCTGCCTACAGAGCTGACTACGATGGCCGAGCCGCCAAGGTTCCGCAACGGGAACGAGTTTTTCGATACCTTGCGTGCCCAGTTTCCGTCATCGCGAGCGCGCGGGTGCCTGGGAGGGCGGGCCTCACGTGTCACTCCGCGAATCGCCCTGCGTCCTGTTACACTCGCGGCAATGCGCGTTCTGGGAATCGATTGCGGCGGCGAATACACCGGCTACGGCGTGGTGGAGCAGGACGATCACGGCTCCCTTCATCACTGCTGCAGCGGAGCGATTCGCCTCTCGCCGCGCGATGCGTTGGAACTCCGTTTGAAGAAGATTTGCGAAGGGCTGACCGAGATCATCGCCGCGCATTCGCCCGAGCAGGTCGCCATCGAAGACGTTTTCTACGCCGTCAACGCGAAGTCGGCGCTCAAGCTGGGACACGTTCGCGGCGTGGCCATGCTGGCAGCTGCGCAGGCTGGACTGGAGGTCGTGGCCTATTCCCCGCTCTCGATCAAGTCGGCCGTTGTGGGCTATGGCAGAGCCGAGAAATCGCAAGTGCAGATCATGGTGGCGCGGCTGCTGGACTTGCCTGCGCCGCCCGAGCCAGCCGACGCAGCCGACGCTCTCGCCATCGCCATCTGTCATCTGCACACCGCGGGAACGCTGTTGCGTCAACGAGCCGCTTCCCGCTGATAGAATCTCCCATCAGAATGAATCGATGGTGTCTGCTCCTCGCGTTTCTGCCGGCTCTGTGGCTCTCCGCGCAGACACCTTCGGCAACTTCCGCTCCGTCTTCAGCAGCGCAGGCCTCCGTCCGCTTCAGCTTCGAGTGGACGCAGGGCTTTCCCTGGCAGTCGTACTCCATCACCGTTCATTCCGACGGTAAGAGCCACTTCGACGGCATCCCGCACGCCGACGGGACTAACGACACCGACGCCTATCAGCAGGACTTCACCTTGTCCGCCGCGAACCGGCAGAAGGTTTTCGAACTGGCGCAGAAGCTGCATTACTTCCAAGGCGACTACGATTCAAATCTGAAGCATGTGGCGCAGACCGGCAAGAAAACTTTGCAATATCAGTCCTCGCAGGCGAATGGCTCGACCACTTACAACTATTCGCAAAACCCCGACGTGCAGCAGCTGACCAACCTGTTTACCGGAATTGCGATGACCATCGACTTCGGGCGCAAGCTCGCCTACCAATATCGCTATGACAAGCTGGGCATGGATGAGCGCCTGAAGCAGCTCGAGGATCTGCAAGCTAGCCACGGTGTCGAGGAGCTGCAGATCATCGCACCTATGCTGCGACAAATCTGGAAGGATCCCAACCTGATGAACATCAGTCGCGAGAGCGCCCGCCGGCTTCTGCTCGCGATCGATCAGCCGGCAAGTCCGGCGCCGATTCCCGCCACTCAATAACTCCAGGAAACCGCACCAGCGCCCTGCGCTTGGCGTTCCGCAGCTTTTTGTCCTTCCCCTCGTCTGTCCTGGGATGGATGGCTCGTAGTCGAGGCAAGTCCTTACCACCTTGGAAAACCGGAGACTGGAGACGAAACAACTCACCGCTTAAATGACTCAACAAATGGTTCGCGGTTAGGAAGCCGACTACTAAGCAACACTCTATTTCCTACCGTAGCTCTCGACGAAGATTAAACTTGCCGAACTGCAATTATCTAATCAGCCACTTCAGCGGCCAACCGCGATAGAGTCGCCGTTTACCCTGCTGGATGCCTAGTTTGCCTTATTACCAATTTAAGTCCAATTTTGGACAGACAGCGAAGGTGACCGAGGTTTAGGTTACAGCATCTTAAACAATCTGTAAGAGCACTTATATGGGGTCTATGGCAGATGTTTGTGCTAGATAAAACATCCCGGACCACGCACGAGGCAGACGAGCCGAAAACCCATATGGCTGAACTATCGAATCAGCTGATCTTACTTGTGGACGATGACTCAACCGGTCGTTCTGTCCGCAAGCTTGTCTTGGAGGCTCACCATCATCAGGTTTTGGCTGTGGGTGAAGCTGAGCTGGCTTTGAGAACCTTGCAGGAGCAACCAATCAGGTTAGTAATACTAGACTATTTTCTGGATGGTATTACTGGTACAGAGCTGGCGAGGAAGATGCGTGGCCTTAAGCCGCAGGTGCCAATACTACTACTATCCGGCTCGCTCAATATTCCGGATGGAATTGAGTATGTGGATGACTATATCTCCAAGTTAGAACCAGTAATGCTCATCGAGGAGAAGATTGCAGAGCTACTGCGCAGACCAGGATTTCTGTAATAAATCGTAGATTGACGCAACCGGGTCCATAAAGCAGGAGTAATTCAAATGGAGTAGGCAGAAACAAATGCTATGAGGCCAGCCATCCGGCAGTGGCAGACATCAAGGTGGCTTCGGCGGGCGGAGACCTGGAAACCTGATGAGCGTACGGCTGCGTATCCTGTTTGTCTGCGAACATTCCTCGGCATGCGTTCGTTTCCAAAACAACCTTAAGCGCGAAGGCTGTCAGCTCCTGCTTGCGGCCAATACGGAGAGAGCGGCCAGGGCCCTTCTTTCTAATTCCTTCCTCGACGCCGTCCTCATACATCACGATGACCTGCTCCGTGGCAGTACCACGGCTTCGGGGTTGAAGCTGATACGCCCCTCCATACCTGTGCTTTTGCTGACGGCTTCATGGCCAAGTACCGGCGCTTTGCCACGAGGGATCGACGCCCTGTGCTACGCCGCAACCCTGAACCGACGGGTAGCACATGACGTCATTCGGTTCATCCGCCGTCTGGTGGCGGAAGCCTCACATCAACTCATCGAGGCGAGGATAGAAAATCAATTCATCCCACGTGGTTCCGGCTACTTGAATTGATCTGCCGGGCACGGCAATCTTGGCTCCACAAAGATTTGCTAAGACATCGGCAAACGCCAGACCCTCAACCTGAATCCCATCTCATGGGATATTGGCCTGTAGGGCCCGCCGCATCTTTGCGGAGCGAAAAGGAGCATCATCCATGTCACAGTTGAAGAAACTAACTCTGTATCTGGCCCCTGTTGTCTTGTTCGGCTTATTTCCGATCCTAGCGGCCGCACAGGACAACATGGGCATGAGCAATAAGCAGACGATGTCGGTCACCGGTTGCCTGAAGCAAGGCAGCGATACCGGCGGCTATTACATCATGGGCGACGACGGGAAGATGTACGAACTGATGGGCAAAGGCCTGTCCGCTCACGTCAATCACAAAGTAATGGTCACAGGCATGCAGACGACCATGAACCATGCTCAGGAAGACAAGAAAATGGCGACCGAGAAATCGGAAGCAAGCGGCGCCACGGTTGTCGATATGAAGGTCAGCAGTCTCAAGATGGTCAGTGAAAGCTGCCAGTAGCCGGAGTAGACGCGCGAGCAGTCTCCCCCGGCGATGCGCAAAACGAGCACAGTTCCTGACCGGAGCCGTGCTCGTTTTATTTGACGCCGTTCTTCACCAGCTTCAGGAATTCCGCGTGAACCCGCGGGTCTGCCGATAGCTCAGGGTGGAACGTTGCGGCCATGACGTAGCCCTGCCGCACCAGCACCGGGTCACCCTCTCGGCTCGCCAGGACTTGAACGCCTTTGCCGACACGCTCGATCCGCGGCGCGCGAATAAAGACCATCTCCAGCGGCTCGCCGCCCAGGACACTCGCGGACTCCAGGATCGCGGAGTCATTCTGCCGGCCGTAAGCGTTGCGGCGGATGCTGATGTCGATGGCATTCAGCCCCGGCTGCGCGGGATTCTCAACCTCGCGCGCCAGCATGATGGCACCTGCGCACGTACCAAATGTCGGTTTGGCATGCACAAAATCGTTTAGCTTTTGAAAGGTACCTGTGTCCAACAGCTTAAGAAATGTTGTCGACTCACCGCCGGGAATGATCAAGCCATCGAGGCTCGCGAAATCTTCGGAGTCGCGTACCAGCATGGCCTGCGCGCCCAACTCTTCCAGCCGGCGACGATGCGCGTCGAAATCGCCCTGTAGTGCGAGAACACCGATCTTCATGGTGCAGCTCTTACCTTTAGCTCTTAGCAAGCGCTTTATGAAATTGGATGCTGTCGTGAACCGTTGGCTCTGACGTAGAAACATTCCACGAAACAAAGCGCAGCCGAAGCTGCGCTTGATCGCCGTCTGCTAAAAGCTAAGGGCTAACAGCTAATAGCGTTTTTACCATCCCCTCGTCTGCAGCAGATCCTTCTCCTCAATCGCTGCGATCGCCAGACCTTTCATCGCGCCAGTCATCTGCTCGCTGACCTCAGCCAAGATCTTCGGATTCTCGAAATGCGTGGCTGCCATGACGATGGCGCGGGCACGCGACTCGGCCTCTTCGCGTTCGACACCGATCTTCAGATCCAGCGGCGTTGCCCCACCTTTCATAAAGATGCCCGAGCCAACGAACACCGCCTCGGCGCCAAGCTGCATCACCAGCGAAGCGTCAGCCGGCGTCGCAATGCCACCGGCAGAGAAATTCGGTACCGGCAGCTTGCCCGCTTTCGCCACCATCTTCACCAGTTCGTAAGGCGCCTGATGCTCCTTCGCCGCCGCGTACAGCTCCTGATCGCTCATCACTGTCAGCTGCTTCATCTCCTTCACGATCTGCCGCATGTGTTTGACGGCGTGGATCACGTCGCCGGTGCCGGCTTCGCCCTTGGTGCGGATCATGGCCGCGCCTTCGCCGATGCGCCGCAGCGCCTCACCCAGATTGCGCGCGCCGCACACAAACGGCGTCGTGAACGAATGCTTGTCGACGTGATGTTCTTCATCGGCGGGCGTCAGCACTTCGGATTCATCGATGTAATCGACTCCGATCTCCTGCAAAATCTGCGCCTCGGCAAAGTGGCCGATGCGGCACTTGGCCATCACCGGGATGGAAACCGTCGACATGATCTGTTTGATCAGCTTCGGATTGGCCATGCGCGAGACGCCGCCCTCGGCGCGAATGATCGCGGGAACGCGCTCCAGCGCCATCACCGCAACCGCGCCGGCCTTCTCGGCGACTTCGGCTTGCTCGACGCTCATCACATCCATGATGACGCCGCCCTTCAGCATCTCGGCCAGGCCGGTCTTCAAGCGCAAACTGGTGTGATTGCCATTGTTCTCTGACATTGACTTCTCCGATCCGAAGCGACCGTTGGCGGCAGCTGGCAGTTGGCACTTGGCCAAACCTAACCTGCAATCACAACGGCGCTTTAAACAGGGCTGTTAACCTTCTATTTTAACGCGTCGACACAGCCTTGCATAACCTCACTGCGACGACAGCCTATGCCGTTCACTGGCGCCGGTGACGCGCGATACATCCGCTCGTTCGTCCCAACTCTACTTCAATCATGCCCCGCAACTGGCACCATGAAAAGCGCCATTTCTGACTTTTCCTTGGGAGCCACTCGCATGCCGGCAACGAACCGGACGCCGAGCCTAACCGATCACTGCGTTCTCCCTCGCTGTCCGCTGGCCCACTCGTCCCACAGTCGAAACCCCTTCATCTCATCGTCCAGATGGGTTTCCGGAAACGTCGCTTCGATCTGCTTGCGAGTGTAGCGCGGGCCGATTCGATTCGGCGCATTCGCCAGTTCTACGAGTAGCTCCGCTGCCATCGCTTCATTGATCTTCAGTTGCTTGAAGTCGACCTTGTCATAGGTGTCCGAGCTGGCGTGATAGTTCACCAGATAATTCGCCGTGTCCTGGTTGGGCAGGATCGTCGGCACGCCTTCGAGCATGAAGTCGAAGTTATCGGTTCCCAGCTCCGCGTCGTTGGTGACCTCCGCCGCCTTCCATTGCGCGAACGGCTGCAGCATCGGCGCCAGCGCGGCGTCCACATCCTTACGTCCGCCGGTGGAGAAACTGGTGATCGCGCCGCTGCCCGCATCGAGCACCAGCTCGGCCACCACGTTGTCCAGTTCTTTGCGATGGACCCGAACATAGTCGAGCGAGCCAAACAAGCCCTGCTCCTCACCGGAGAAGAGAATGAAGCGAATCGTCCGCCGCGGCTTCACGCCGGCAGCTTTGATGGCGCGCAGAGCGTCGATAACCAGCGCCGCATTGCACCCGTTGTCGAGCGCGCCGGTGCCCAGCTCCCAGGAATCGAGATGCGCGCCGATGATCACAACTTCGTTCGGCAGCTCACTTCCCTTCAACTCGGCGATTACGTTCTGGCTGGCGATTGCCGGCCGGACGCGGTTGGGCAACTCGATCGCCATGTTGACCTTCGCGCCGTGCGCGATCAGCCGCTGTATCCGCAGCGAGTCTTCACGCGCCAGCAGCACCTGCGGAATCACATCGATGTTGCCATCAACCGAATTGATATGCCGGTACAAAAGATCGTGCTCGCGCGTGGAGGTGAATGCGATCGCGGCGGCCTTGCCTTTCACCGCGGCGTCGATGATCGGTGGCGCATTAAAGTACTCTTCGAATAAATCGTTCCAGGTCTTCAGCACATTGCTGTGAACCAGCACGATGGCGCCCGAGATGTCGCCGGCCTTCGCGAAGTCTGCCGCCGTACCCATGCCGACATCCACCACGCGGGCGGCCGTGTGCTGCAGCGGCGGCGACCAGGCGATGGACTGCGCGCGCACTCGGAACTGCACCGGCGCAATCACCTGCACGCGCGTCTCGCCTTCCATCCAGAACGACGGAATCTTGAACTCCTCGGTGTGAAACGAATCGGCGCCGGCTTGTTGGAACGCCGCCATCGCCCATTGCACCGACTTCTTGAACGATTCCGTGCCGCTCACCCGGCCACCGATCTCATCGGTCAGGACACGCAGATTTTCTGCGATGGGCGTGTCCGGCTTGAGGGCCTGCTGCATAACAGCATCGTTGGATTGTGCCATTGCCGCGGCACTGGCGAGAGTGACAGCCAGGAACAACCGGAGAGTTGTAAGCATGGTGAGCCATTTTACAGGGACAGACGCTTTCAGCCGAACGCTAAAGGCAGTCGGCCGCATCTCAAGCGCGATAGGATGAGTAAGACTTCAGGAGGGTCCCGCTTGAGCAATCCTGAGATCGTACCGATGACCGGACAGCACTGGGACGCCGTGCGTGCGATCTTCGCGCAAGGCATCGCCACCGGTGACGCCACGTTCGAGACGACGGTACCGTCATGGCAGGACTGGGAGGCGCGCCATCTGAGCAGCTGCCGTCTGGTCGCGATTCGCGAAGGCGAAGTGCTGGGCTGGGCGGCGCTCAGTCCGGTCTCGGTGCGGCAGGTTTATCGCGGCGTTAGTGAGGTTAGCGTCTACATTGCCGATAACGCGCGCGGCCAAAAAATTGGCACGGCACTGCTCGAGGCGCTCGTCGCGGAGTCGGAGCGGAACGGCATTTGGACTCTGCAGGCCGGCATTTTCTCGGAGAATGTGGCAAGTATTCGCTTGCATGAGAAACTCGGCTTCCGCATCGTCGGCACGCGCGAGCGAATCGGATGCCTCCACGGCCGCTGGCGCGACACGGTACTGATGGAGCGTAGGAGCAAGGTTGTGGAAGCCTAGCTCGGAGATGCCGGCCTACGTCGCGTCGCTATGCTTCTTCTTTAAGTATTTGGCGAACATGCGCTGCGGATCGATCTCGATGAACTTGCCGGTACTGCGAGCCAGCACTTCGCCCTCGCGGTTGCGAATCTCGGCGGCGCGATAGTGTTCGCGCCCGCGTACGCGCTCCTCCCAGCCCTCGGTAATCAGCGGCTTCGATAACGGCACCGGCTTCAGGTATGTCACTTCCATCGTGCTCGTCAGGCAGACGATGTTGTGCAGCTTGTTCACCTTGCCCATCGCTTCGTCGAGGATGGTGGCGATGATGCCGCCATGGGCGTGTGCCGGCGGCCCGACGAATCGCCCTTGCAGACGAAAGCGGCAGACGAAGCGCTCGCGCTCCTCGTCCAGCACAAACTTCAACCGCAATCCGGTTTCGTTCTGCGGTCCGCAACCGAAGCACTTGTTGCCGAACTGACGCTGCTTGACGTGATGTCCGTGGACGGGCTTGTGCTGGGGCATGTAATCAAGATGAGGCAGCGCAGTCGAAAAAAGCAAGGTTTCGACCGTGAGCCGTCGGCGGTCGACTCTCAACTGTCGGCTTTGCGGCTTGAGCTGGTGGGTCGCTTTTTCGCCGTTCGCCGGAGCGGTCGTGCCGTACTACGAGCTGCGAAGTGTTGTCCTTCTGGCGAAAAGCGAACAGCGAGCCACCGACAGCTAAAAGAGGTGCGGATTATTCGGATTGCCCGAGTCGATGACGATCTGCTGATCGGTATGCCGGCTCTGGTACCAGCACGGCTTAACCCCGAGCTGCGGAAACAGTGAGTTGGAGCAGTTCACGTCCTGATCGCCGGCGTAATCGTATTCGGTCTTGCCGCTCTTCAGCTTCACGGCGTAGTACGTGTGCACCGTCACCGTCCCCAGCGTATCGCGCCGGGGAATCCGCAGATGCAGTGACAAAAAATCACCGGCGTAGAAAACGACGCATACGATGACGAAGATGAGGAGGATTCGCTTCATGGACCGATGCAATGCGGATCAATTGTAAGGCAAGGGCGCGATTCGCTTGTCGCCATTCGCTTTTCGGTTTTCGCTTGTCAAAAACTTCCTGTTGAGAACAATTAGGCCCCGACCACGATTCGTCTTGCCGACAACCACAGATTCGGCGAGTAATGCTCTCTGGCGAACCGCAAACAGCGATAGCGCAGATTGGTGTCGCGAAGGACTTGAGTTTAAGCCCCGGTGGCGCGCATCATAATGTCACGGGAGGCTGTGACGAAGTTCCGGCCGCTTTTGTATGCCTCGCTCCAGCAACCTTCGTGAGTCCAAGACCTTGCCCGGCGGCGGAGGCCGTGGTCCTACGGCCAACTGGCCCGGCGGATGGGGTGGCGGGGGCGGCCGTGGTGGCGACGACCAGCCCAGCTACGGCGAACGGCTGCGGAGATTGCGACTCGGCCTGCTGCTCGCATTGTCGTCGGTCGTCATGCTGTTCGTGTCGTTCACCACGGCCTACGTGGTGCGCAAGGCCGGCGCGGTGTGGGATCCGGCGCGCAACGACTACATCAGCAACTGGCTGCCGCTGACCCTGCCGATCCGAATTCTGCTTTGCAATACCTTCATCCTCGTGCTCAGCAGCATCACGCTGGAGATCGCACGCCGCCGCGCCGCCGAAGATGTTGCGCTTGCGCCCATCGCCGGCATCCCGGGAATTCGCGTCAACTACCGGCACGCGCTTCCCTGGCTCTGGAGCACGGTTCTGCTCGGCCTCGGATTCCTTGCTGGGCAGATTTTCGCGTGGCATGTTCTCGAGCTCAGCAATGTGCATTTCGCTTCCAACGCCAGCAGTTCATTCTTCTTCCTCCTCACCGGTGTTCACGCGATCCACTTGCTCGGCGGCGTGCTGGCGCTGCTTTACGCGGGAATCACCAACTGGCTGAATAAGCCGCCGGAGACGCGCCGCATGATCATCGACGTCACCGCCTGGTACTGGCATTTCATGGGGGCGCTCTGGCTGTATATCTTCGGGCTGCTGTACTTCGGGCGGTAGGTTGTTTTTCACCACGGAGGCACGGAGAACACGGAATCGGTTAGTGCCGTCGAGCATGCACAAGTCAATGAGTAAGGAACATGTAGACGAAGAATCCAGCCACTCCGACCGTGATAACTCCCACAACTCTCCACAGCCATAAGGGCATTCGCGCGAAGCCGGTCCTGAAGTACGGTCCGTCCGCATTCTCCCGCTTCACAGCGCGAGGATTCAGAATCGCGTAGCTTCCGAGCATCAGTAACGCCACAGCCAAAACCAGAAACATCCAGCGCTCGCCCACGCTAAGCTTGCTCCTTCTCGCATTGTTGCCTCATGGTAATCATAGCCCGCAGTTCTCTCCGGCCCAAACAGTCCAAGGAATTCCGTGTTCTCCGTGCCTCCGTGGTGAAATCAGCCTGCAAGTTCGTCATTCCACGCCAAATCCAGTTCTTGACATCAATCACAAATTGCAATACAGTAATTGCGATTTGTAATAAAATTGACGACATGAAATTAGGCGAGAAGCTTCGGTATCTGCGGCTGGTCGAGGGCACGCTGCGCGGCATGGATCGCGAGATGACGCAACAGGATCTGGTCCGCGCGTTGAAGAAAGAGATTGGCAAGGGGCTGAGCCAGTCCTACCTCTCGCAGATTGAGAGCGGAGCGCGGCCGCACCTGACCAACGCTTCGCGCATGCTGCTGGCGCGGTTTTTCAAGGTTCATCCCGGTTATCTGGTGGATGATCCCGAGGGCTATCACACCGAGTTGACCAGCGACCTGCGCGCCACGGAAGACCGGCTGGATCTGTGGCTGATTAGCGGCGCCGAGCAGTTCGCACACGACGCCGAGCTGAGCCACGCGCTGTTGCAACTGGCGAAGCATGGTGACACGCGCAAGTGTCTGGTGCTGATGGGCGCGATTCTGGAGACGCCGGAGCTGGTGGATCGGCTGGTCGAGGTGTTGAAGCCGGGGCTCGCAGCTTCACCCCATCGCAGACGCGGAGCGGCGAGATCCGCTGGAGCGAAATTATGACGGCATGGGCGATCTTCTATCTCGTTTGCTTCCTGGTGGGCGTGACCCTAACCGTATTGGCCTTCCTCGGCGGAGGCTGGCATGTGCCGCACTTCAATATTCATACGCCGCATGTGCCGATTCACACGCCGCACGTCTCGCTGCCGCATGGCGGACAGGTTGCCGCGCCGCACGCAGCCGGTGGAGCGCACGCTGGAGCATCGGGCGCGGAGATGCCGTTCCTCAACTTCGGCACCATCGCCGCGTTCCTGGTTTGGTTTGGCGGAGCGGGCTACTTGCTCACTCGCTACTCGACTCTGATGGTCAGCCTGGTATTGATCCTTGCGGTGGCAGTCGGAATCGTCGGCGCCAACATCATCTTCTGGTTCGTAGTGAAGCTGTTGATGAAACACGATCGCGAACTCGATCCCGCCGACTACGAGCGAGTGGGAGTGCTGGGCCGCATTGTCAGCCCGGTTCGAGCGGGCGGTACCGGCGAAATGATTTTCTCGCAGGAAGGTACGCGCCACACCTGCGGCGTCCGCAGCGAAGACGGCGCGGCCTTGGACAAAGGAACGGAAGTCATCATCACGCGCTACGAGAAAGGCATCGCCTATGTACGGCGGTGGGACGAAATGGCGGGCAAGGAAGCCGCGAGCCACTAGCTTCGAGCTACGAGCTTGGGGTAGCAGCCAGTTGCTACTCGAAGTTGAAGCTCGCGGCTCGGAGCTCGAAGCTCGCCGCTGCACTTAAGGAGACGTTATGCCGCACATTCCAACTGAGGTGTTAATCATCGCGTGGACAGCCGTCGCAGCGATCATTCTGCTGATGGCTATCTTCGCCAAACTGTATCGCAAAGCTGGACCCAACGAAGCTCTCGTGGTTTACGGCTTCCGCGGTATGCGAGTGATCAAGGGGCACGGCACGGTCATCCTGCCCATGGTCGAAAACTGCCGTCAACTCTCGCTCGAACTGATGTCGTTTGACGTCGCGCCGCAGCAGGACCTCTACACCAAGCAGGGCGTCGCGGTTACCGTTGAAGCCGTCGCGCAAATCAAAGTCAAGTCGGATCCCGAGTCGATCATGACCGCGTCGGAGCAATTCCTCACCAAGACGCCGCCCGATCGCGAGGCGCTGATCCGGCTCGTCATGGAAGGCCACTTGCGCGGGATCATCGGCCAGCTCACTGTCGAAGAGATCGTGAAGCAGCCGGAGATGGTCGCTGACCGCATGCGCTCGACCTGTGCTGATGACATCAACAAGATGGGCCTGGAGGTCATCTCGTTCACCATCAAAGAGGTCCGCGACAAGAACGAGTACATCACCAACATGGGCCGGCCCGACATCGCGCGCATCAAGCGCGACGCCGACGTGGCTACCGCCGAAGCCGATCGCGATACCGCCATCCGGCGTGCCATCGCACTGCGCGAATCGGCGACTGCCAAAGCTCAAGCGGATCAGGAGCGAGTTGCGGCAGAGACGGCTTCCCTCGCCCGCCAGGCTGAGGCGCAGCGCGATCTCGAGGTGAAGAAAGCAACCTACAACGAGTTGATAAAGCGCCAGCAAGCGCAGGCCGACAAGGCCTACGAGATCCAGACCAACGTCATGCAGCAGCAGGTGATCGCCGAGTCGGTGAAGGTGCAGCAGGTGGAGAAGGAAGCGCAGGTGAAAGTGCAGGAGGCGGAGATCAATCGTCGCGAGAAGGAGCTGATTGCCACCGTACTGAAGGGCGCCGAGATCGAGCGCCAACGTATTGAGACGCTAGCCAACGCCGAGCGCCAGCGCCTGACGGTGGAAGCCGAGGGCCACGCCAGCGCGATCCGCGCGCAGGGCGAGGCCGAAGCCGAGATCATCTTCAAGAAGGGCGACGCCGAAGCTCGCGCCATGAACGTGAAGGCGGCAGCCTTCCAGGAGTACAACCAGGCCGCTGTTTTCGACAAGCTGATCACCGGATTGCCCGAGATCGTGAAGGCGCTGGCCAGCCCGCTGGCGAATGTCGACAAGATCACCATCGTCTCCACCGGCAACGGTCATTCGGCCGGGATGAACAAGATCACCGGCGACATCACCGAAATGGCGGCGCAGGTGCCGGCGCTGTTCGAGGCGCTCTCGGGCATGCCGATGTCGGACCTGCTGGGCAAGATCCGGACGATTGGCGACAAGGCTCCGAAGCCGGACAGCCTGCCGCCAGCGGATGACGGGAAGTCCAAAGCGGCGGGTGCGGGAAAGTAGGGAGAGCTGGCCTTTATGCCAGCGTCCCAGGATGTTCGCTTCTCGATACGGCTTTAGCCCTCGAAAGGCAACCCACTCATTCGAAACCCGCGAATGAGTGGGGCACCCGAGCCGAAGGGCTCAACAAAGGACTCGTTATGCAGGACGAACACGACAGCACGCGACAGCTGGTGAATCTGGGATTGACAGGGACGCTGTTGGGAGTGGTAGCACGCTTCATCACCCACTCCAATATCGCGGTCCTGATTGGAACGGTGGGAGGCCTGCTCGTCGCCTTCTTCCTGGCTGCAATTCGTGGCGAGCAGGTATGAAAATCATGAAAGGGGTGCCCCACTCATTCGCGGTTTTCGAATGAGTGGGTTCACACAAGGAGCTGGTTATGGCACTACTCGATCGTGTAGCAACGCTGGTGCGGGCCAATCTGAACGACCTGATCGACCGCGCGGAAAATCCCGAGAAGATGTTGAAGCAGGTGATTCTCGACATGGAAAATCAGTTCCTGCAGGTGAAGACGCAGGTGGCCATCGCACTGGCCGATCTGCACCTGCTGGAGAAGAAAAAGAAAGAGAACGCGGAGAAGCACGCCGAGTGGATGCACAAGGCGGAACTGGCGGTAGATAAGCGGGATGACGAGTTGGCGCGCGCCGCGCTGGAGCGCGCGATGAGCTTCCAGCAACTGGCCGAAAGCTTCGATCAGCAGATTGACGATCAGCGGACGCAGGTGGAATCGCTCAAGGCTGCGCTAAAGAAGCTGGAGCTTAAGCTTTCCGAAGCCAAGGCCAAGGCGGATCTCTTGATCGCGCAGCATCGCCGCTCGCGTGCGGTTAGCCGGGCCGCCGATGCGCAACTGACTCCCGGTGGCGAGGGCCAGACCTTCGACCGCATGCGGACGAAAGTCGCGCGCGAAGAGGCGCTGGGCCGTGCGAAGCACGAGGTCCTTGGCGATGACATCGACGGCCGGCTGCACGCTCTCGATCGCGAACAGAAGATCGACGCGCTGCTGGACGAGATCAAGAGCAAGAAGAAGATGCTGAGTGCTTGAAATACGGTTTCGCGATCGATGCGGCTTGCGGGTTAATTCGCACTGCTCGGGATTACCGGCGTTCCGAGCGATGGTGACGGCAAAAACCGGTTTGGGGGGATGCCAGAGGATTACCTTCGTCGGCTGGGACAGGGGTGAATCGCGCCAGGACATTCTCGCATCGAAGGGGTGCTGACTTCGTACCGAAGGCCGATTCAGAAGGAGAAAGTGATGGCGCCTCCCATACCACCGTTCACTCGAGACACCGCGATACAGAAGGTCCGCATGGCCGAGAATTCGTGGAACTCCCGCAATCCGGAAAAAGTTGCGCTAGGCTATTCCGTCGATTCGCGCTGGCGGAATCGTGCCGAATTCCTCAACGGACGTGCGGAGATCGTGCCCTTCCTCACGCGCAAATGGCAAAAAGAGTTGGATTACCGGCTCATCAAGGAACTGTGGGCCTTTACTGACAATCGCATCGCGGTGCGGTTCGCGTATGAGTGGCACGACGACTCCGGCAACTGGTATCGCTCCTATGGCAATGAGAATTGGGAGTACGACGCCGAAGGCTTGAATCGCGTGCGGCATGCCTGCATTAACGATCTCCCCATCAAGGAAGCGGATCGCAAATACCATTGGCCGCTGGGGCCGCGGCCGGAAGATCATCCGGGGCTGAGTGATTTGGGTTTCTGAGAATCGGCGCTCCGAGAACAGCGCCCCCTGCAGAACACGCAGGCGCTCCTAAGAGGGCATCTGAATTCTCCGCACCAGGAGCGCCAGTCCGCGATTCCCCGCTGCTACAATACCCGCGATGGCCGACTCGCTCTATCTCAGCATCTGGTTTCCCACATTTCGCGAAGGCGAAATGTTGACGCGAACCTTGTCGGTGTTGCGTCAATTCCCTTTTTCATCCGTGCGCGAAGGCATCACCTATCTTTCGGTACATCCGGTCGCGTGGACGGAGCCGACGGTTCTGGAGCGGCGCTTCGATCCCGGCATCTCGCCGGAGGAAGCCGCCGACGTGGCCAGCGAGTTTGTTCATGACGACTT
Organism: uncultured Acidobacteriaceae bacterium; assembly: GCA_963805985.1. Classification (GTDB taxonomy): domain Bacteria; phylum Acidobacteriota; class Terriglobia; order Terriglobales; family Acidobacteriaceae; genus Bog-257. Next base: position 160,325 of record CAWDWG010000004.1, read on the forward strand.
CGCCTTCGTCTTCGAGACATTCTGGGATCTGTGGGTGCCCAACGATGGCGAGGCTGGTGAGAGCTGGGTGCAGCGGCCATCCGCTGTCCAGTTCCTGGTTCATGGAGTGCAATTCGATGACGGCATCTATACCGACGATGGCCACATCGAGGTGGATTTCGGTCTCGATTTTACGTTTGTCTATGAAGGGCAAAACCTTTCGCCGGCCGTGGAGAAGCATCTCCGCAACAACATCGCCAAGCTGGTGGCCTTCTCGAATGCGGTGGAGAAGCATTGCGCTGTGAGCGGCCGGGTGCTGTGGTCGGAGTCGGAAGAGAATCTGGCGCAGAAGCTCATTGCGAGACTGCAGCAGACGCAGTGAAAAAGCAGTTGCCAGTGGTCAGTGACCAGTGGCCGGCGAGGCCTCTGGTTGCTCTTTACGGAAACTGGATACCGGCAACTGACTACTGACAACAAAAAGAGGCCGCAATCGCGGCCCCTCTTTTCCCTCGCTCGCTATTGCAATTACATGCCTTGGTTGAGGCCCTTGTTGACAAGAACCTTCACGTCCACGCGCTGGTTGAGGGCGCGGCCCATCGAGTCGGTGTTGCTGGCGGCAGGTTTGTTTTCTCCATAACCGGCAGGCAGCAGGAATCGGCGCATGGGAACGTTTCCTTTATTGCGCAGATACTGCACCACGGCCGTAGCCCGGTCATTGCTGAGTTTCTGGTTCTCCGCTTTGCTGCCGGTGCTGGAGGCGTAGCCGGCAACCTCGATCATGTAGTGATTCGTGGCCATAGCCACTTGCGACAGCTTGTCGAGATCAGCCTTGGCGGCGGCGTCCAGATTCGCCTGGCCGGTCGCGAAGTAGACTCCCGCTTCCGCCACCGTGTTGTATTCACCCAGATCGGAGACGCGCTCGTTGACCATCGTCACTGCCTGCGCGTTCATCAAGCCCAGCGTCCCGGCTGCGACGGCGGCAGTGCCGGCCGCGTTAGCGGTGCCCTGCGCCTGATTGGCCGAAGCCTGCGCCGCCTGTGCCTGGTCGACACCCTGGTTAGCCGTGCTCTGCGCGGTGGCAGCGGCCTGCTTGTTGGCCTGGCTCGCCGAATACTGCGCCATGGCTATGTCGAACATGTCGGGGTTAAAGGTGATCTTGGTAGCGGCCAACTGCCCCTGCGTATTGCCCACGCCTTCAGCACTGATGGTCAGGCCGGGCAGCATGGCAGCCGCATCCATGTCCTGGCGGCGCATGCGGAAAGCACCCTTCACGCGTTTGTATTGGGTATCGTCGCCTAGAGCGACGATCATCGTGCCGCCGTCCTTGTCCTGTACCGTCAGCATGTCGGCATCGCGAGACATGATCTCGCCGGTAATCTTCGCCTTCTGGCCATTGGGAATCTGCTTGGTCGGTGTTGCTGCATACGTCAGGCTGGCAAACAGCGCGACGCAGGTTAAAACCAATAAAACTTTCGACTTCACGGGACATCCTCCATTCGCAGCGTCAGTTTCGATTGCAAACTAATGAGTTGAATCCGGCAGACGCCGGACTGGCGATTCGCTGAAGTACAAGCAACCGCCCTGTAAGGTTACAAAGGAAGTCGGACTAGTAATACTCCTAGAATTACCCGTAAACAACCCAAAAAATGTATAGGTAGGCCGGGATTCGCTCCTCTAGGCTTAGCCTGGAATTGTGGCTGGTAGAAAAAGGCCCGGCTAAGCGCCGAGCCCTGAGTCTTACCAAAAACCAGCAACTAACAACCGATAACTACTTCGTTCGTCCAGCCTCGATCTTCAGCTCTGCGCTCGCGCCCGCCTGCGCCGCCGCCAACCTCGCGGTCAGCACGCGGAAAGGCGAACAGGAGACGTAGGTGAATCCCAGCTCGGCGCAGAACTCCACCGAAGCCGGATCGCCGCCGTGCTCTCCGCAGATGCCGATCTTGATGTCCGGACGCGTGGCCCGGCCTCGGTCGGTGCCGATCTTCATCAGTTCGCCAACACCTTCGCGGTCCAGCACCGCAAACGGATCCTGCTTCAGGATGCCTTCGGCGAGATATGCGGTAAGGATCTTGCCCACGTCGTCGCGCGAGAAGCCGAACGTCGTCTGCGTGAGATCGTTGGTGCCGAAGCTGAAGAACTCGGCTTCCTTAGCGATCTCATCGGCGACCAGACACGCGCGCGGCAGCTCGATCATGGTGCCCACAAGATATTCGACCTTATATTCCTTCTCGGCGAAGACCTCATCGGCAACCTTGCGCACCAGCGCAGTCTGATTGGCCATCTCCTTCAGGCCCGTGGTGAGCGGGATCATGATTTCCGGCTTGACCTTCACGCCCTCTTTCGCAACCTTGACGGCCGCTTCGAAGATGGCGCGCGCTTGCATCTCGGTCATCTCCGGATAGGTGATGCCCAGGCGGCAGCCGCGCAGGCCCAGCATGGGATTCTGTTCGTGCAGCTGCTCCACCCGATTCAGCAGCGTGCGCAGCTCTTTCAGCTTGGGAGACTTCGGCTTGGTGTCCTCCAGCCGCGTGATCTCCACCAGCAAGTCTTCGCGCTTGGGCAGAAACTCATGCAGCGGCGGATCGAGCGTCCGAATCGTGACCGCCAGTCCATCCATCGCGCGGAAGAGGCCGATGAAATCCTGGCGCTGCATGGGCAGTAGCTTGCGCAGCGCGGTGCGGCGGTCCTTCTCGTTGCTCGCCAGAATCATTGCGCGCATGTGGGGAATGCGGTCTTCGGCGAAGAACATGTGCTCGGTGCGGCACAGTCCGATGCCTTCCGCTCCGAAGGCCCTCGCCTGCAGCGCATCGCGTGGGATGTCGGCATTGGCGCGCACGCCCATGCGGCGATAGGGCTCAGCCCAACCCATCAGCTTCTGCAGCTCAGGATCATCTGGGCGCGCCGCAACCGTGTTCAGCTTGCCGTTGATCACGCGTCCGGTGGTGCCGTCGAGCGAGATCCAGTCGCCTTCCTTCAGCGTCTTGCCCTTCGCGCGCATGACGCGAGCTTTCTCGTCGACTTCGATATCGCCCGCGCCGGCAACACAGCACTTGCCCATGCCGCGCGTGACGACGGCCGCGTGACTCGTCATGCCGCCACGAGCCGTCAGAATGCCGGCAGCAACTTCCATTCCGGCAATGTCTTCCGGCGTGGTTTCCGCGCGCACGAGAATGAGCTTTGCACTCTTGTCTTTGTGGAACTTCTCGACTGCCTCTTCTGCGGTGAAGACAATCTGTCCAACAGCAGCGCCCGGCGACGCCGGCAGGCCAGTCGCGAGCACTTCGATCTCTTTGCCCTTCTCGTCGAGACTGGGAACGAGGAAGTCGTACAACTGATTCGGCTCGACGCGGAAGATCGCTTCTTCCTTCGTGATCAAGCCTTCTTCCACCATCTGGATTGCGACGCGTACCGCGGCGCGGCCGGTGCGTTTGCCGTTGCGCGTCTGCAGCATGTACAGGCGACCGTCCTGGATGGTGAACTCGAAGTCCTGCATGTCGCGATAGTGCTTCTCGAGCCGGGTGGTGATCTCGCGCAGCTGCTTGTAGACCTTGGGCATGATCTCTTCGAGCTTGGAGATGTGCACTGGTGTACGAACGCCTGAGACCACGTCCTCGCCCTGTGCGTTCATCAGGAACTCGCCGTAGAACTCTTTCGCGCCGGTCGCGGGATTGCGGGTGAAGCCGACGCCCGTGCCGCTGGTGTCGCCCAGATTGCCGAAGACCATGGCCTGCACGTTGACCGCGGTGCCCAGCATGTCGTCGATGTTGTTGATGCGGCGGTAGTGCTTGGCGCGATCATTCTGCCATGAGCGGAAGACGGCGTCGCGCGCCATCACCAGCTGCTCGCGCGGATCCTGCGGAAACTCGCGCTTGGTGTGCTTCTGCACGACCTTCTTGTATTCGGCGATGACTTCCTGTAGCGCTTTGGCGTCGAGCTCGGTGTCGAGCTTGGCCTTCCTCTGTTTCTTCTTGCCGTCAAAAACTTCTTCGAAGGCCGACTTCGGAATGTCGAGCACTACGCTGCCGAACATCTGGATCAGGCGGCGATAGGAGTCATAAGCGAAGCGCGGATTGTTGCTGCGCTTGGCCAGACCTTCGACCGACTTGTCATTCAGGCCGAGGTTGAGGATGGTGTCCATCATGCCGGGCATGGAGAACTTTGCGCCCGAACGCACGCTAACCAGCATCGGATTGTCGGCGCCGCCGAGCTTCTGCCCTTGCAGCTGCTCGAGATGCTTGAGCGCTTCATCCATCTCGCGATTGACGGCGGAGGAGACGGCGGCGTTCTTCATGTATTCACGGCAGGCTTCGGTCTGAATGGTGAAGCCGGGAGGCACCGGAAGTCCGGCGTTGGTCATCTCGGCCAGGCCGGCGCCTTTGCCGCCCAGCTCGTCCTTCATCTTGCCGTGACCTTCGGCGCGGCCATCGCCGAAGAAGTAGACGTACTTGACGGCGTGCTTGTCGGCAGCCGCTCGGTCCAGTTCAGCAGTAGGAGTGCTCATGGGGGATCCTTTATAGGTTGGGTACAACCTTCAATCATACGACTTCCGCAGGCGGCGCATCGGGTAATTATGAGGATTGGATGTTTGAGAATGCCGAGACCGTACGACGCCCAAAATTGTCGTCACGAGCGCCGGATTTTGGCGCCTGTCATCCGCAGCCCGAAGGGCGGCACAATCGTAGCCCAGGACGTAAGTCCTGGGTAAGCGTGGATCAATTAAAGGCGAGTCCGTGAGGACGGCACAAAATGTTTGGATGGGCAGTTCACTTAGATGGGTTTTGGTTGGACGGAGCCTTGTGTCGTCCCTAAAGGGACTTCGAAAGATTGAAACGGACTGCGTCCCCAGCACTCACGTGCTGGGCTACGATTGTGACGCCCTTCGGGCTTGTCCTGCACGCGAGGCTCGATACTTCGCTTACGAAATGCTATTTCCCTTCCGTCACGATCTCGCTGAAGTCGGCGATGGTGGAGAATTCGCTCAACAGGTCGCGTAGCAGCGCAAGACGGTTGGCGCGCACGTGCTCGTCGTCGACCATCACCATGACCTTGTCGAAGAACAAGTCTACCGACTGCCGGAGCCGGCTGATGTGCGCTAGCCCTTCCGAATAGGCCTTCGCCTCGTGCAGCTGACGAACCGCGGCTATAGCATACGGAATCGCCGCCGCCAACTGCTTCTCAGCGTCTTCGGCCAGAGCAGACGAATCGAACTGATCCGCAATCGCCTTCTTGGTTTCGCGCGCCTGACGCAGGATGTTCTTGATGCGTTTGAATGCGACGGAGATCGAAGCGAAATCCTCCGAACCGCGCACCTCGCTCACCGCTTCCGCACGGGCGATCGCGTCAACCACGTCATCGGCATCGGCGGCGAGAACGGCGTTGACCACGTCATACGCAAAGCCGCGCACGTCACGCAGGTAAAACTCCAGGCGCTCGCGCATGAAGCTCGCGATCGCATCCTCGAAACTCACCTTAGGATCGAAACGCCGCTCGGCTTCTGAACCGACATACTCCGCGCGCGCGTCAGCAAACAGCTTGCTGATCGGCAGCGGCAGCTTGTGCTCGGCGATGATTTTGACAATGCCGTTGGCCGCGCGGCGCAGCGCAAATGGATCCTTCGAGCCCGTTGGCTGCAATCCCAGCGCAAACATACCGGCGATGCTGTCAGCCTTGTCGGCGATGGCCAGCACGCCACCCTCGGCGGTGCGCGGTACGCTGTCGTCCATCGACTCGGGCTTGTAGTGGTCGTAGATCGCGTCGCCGATGGCTTCGACCGTCGCCGGCGGCAAGATGGGATCCAGAACCTGCGCTTTGGCGTACAGGCCGCCGATGATGCCCTGCAGCTCGGTGAACTCCTTCACCAGCTCGGTCGTCAGATCAGCTTTGCACAGGTGCGCCGCTTTGAAGACGACGCCATGCCGCACCAGAGTCCCGTTCGTCCGCTCTAGTTCGTAATTGATTACCGCGCAGAGCTTGGCGCTCAGATGCTGCACCCGAAGCGTCTTGTCGTGGTAGCTGCCGAGATCTTTCTGGAAGGTCACCGACTTCAACATCGCCACGCGCTCGCGCAGTGGGATCTTCTGATCGGTTTCCCAGAAGAAGCGCGCGTCATTGAAACGGGCACGCAGCACGCGCTCGTTGCCGTGACGAATGAGGCCGTCGGGATCGCCGTCGGTGTTGAGCACGGCGAGGAAGTGCGGCAGGAGTTTGCCGCTGCCGTCTTCGAGCGCGAAGTATTTCTGATGATCGCGCATGACCGTCACGAGAACTTCGTCGGCAAGCGCGAGGAATTCGGGATCGAAGCTGCCCAGGACGGCCGAAGGAAATTCGGTCAGGTTGACGACCGTGTCGAGCAGAGACTTGTCTTCGCGCCAGTGCGCGCCAGCAATCGTGCGGGTTGCTGCGTCGAGGGCTTTGCGGATGCGCTGCTCGCGCTCCGCCGAGGTAGCGATGACCGATCCAGTGGCCAGCGTGGCCGCATAATCGGCCGGGCGCTTGATGGCGAGCGGGCCGGACGACAGGATGCGATGGCCCTCGCTGACGTCGCCGGCGCGAATGCCGGCAAATTCCAGCGGCACGACTTCACCGTCGAGCAGCGTCACCAGCCAGCGCACCGGGCGCACGAAGCGCTCGGCCGACTTGCCGCGCCAGTACATGTTCTTTGCCCAGTAGATGCCGGCGATTTCTTTCGGCAGAGATTCGGACAGTACGGCTGAGGCAGTTCGGCCAGGCTTGCTTCGATGGTGCACAACGTACCTGCCCTTAGGCGTCTCCTCCACCCGAAGCGCGCCAACCTCAACCTTTTCCTTACGCGCGAAAGCTTCAGCGGCGGCAGTTGGAACACCGTCTTTGAAGGCGACCTTCTCAGAGGGTCCCAGAATCAGCGAGGTGTCGTCGACCTGCTTATCAGCAACGTGGCGGACAAGCACTGCGAGACGACGTGGCGTGGAGTATGCCTCAATCGCGGAGGGTTCTTCGTTGCGCCCTATTAGGGCCTCACGCTCCAGCAGTAGGCGAACGCGGCGAGCCAGCTCCTCGCGCGCGTTGTCAATCATGCGGGCGGGAATTTCTTCGGTACCGATTTCGAGAAGGAAGTCCATAAGGGAAGCAATTAGCGATTAGCACTTGGCAATTAGCCAAGCGATTCACACCGTGATGTATTCCGTTTCGGCGCTAGGAACGGGAACCGACTCTCCGTGTTGTCGCATTCCTTCCAAGCGGAATTCGATAGCTTCACGAATTAACCGTTTGGTCTCCTCCAGCGTCTGGCCGACGACACCCAATCCCGGCAGGTCGGGAGCGTAAGCGCCATAACCGTTACTCGATTTTTCGTACACGACGACATATCTCATGGCAACAAGCCAGCGTGGAAGACGCGGAATATCTGAGCCCAGCGTTTCAACGCTGGGTAGCCATTAACAACAGGCTCGAGTCCTGCCAAGGACGGCATATATGCCGTGCCCGGGGCACTCGCGATCCTACCTATCGCTTACCCACCGTTGAAACGGTGGGCTATCATCTTCCGTCCCGCAGAGCGGGACTCGATTCTTGCACCATCTACGATCGACTGGCTGCCAGCTGTTCCGGCTCGCGCGGGCCGTCGCCCCCGGAGGTGCCGGTCGCCACTGCAGGGGATTCGAATTCCGTTTCAAGCTTCTGCTGATCGACGTAGGCCTTCGCGACGCCGACCGCCAGCGCACGAATGCGCGCGATCACGCCGACCCGTTCAGTCACGCTGATGGCGCCGCGCGCATCAAGAATGTTAAACAGGTGCGAGCACTTTAAGCACAGATCGAACGCGGGCAGCACGGGCAGGCGCGCAACGTGCCATTTCAACCTTCTGCGAATCATCGGAGCAGAAGCCACGATCGACATCGGCGGCTCAGCCACCTGTTTAAGCGCGTCGGCAATTGCCCCGCTCAATGCCTCGCGCTCCTCATAGATCGCTCCGGTCAATGCCTTGCATTCAGCTTCGTAAAGTTCGAAATGCTTCCAAGCCTTCTCAACATCAGCTAGCTCGAAGTTGTAGACCGAGAACTGCAACTCATCCTGCAGGCGGATCTCGCTGTACTTCACCCGGCGGCCGTCGGGGCCGACGACCCAGGTGATGTCGTAAATCGAATCGACATCCTGCAGAAACGCGGCGATGCGTTCGAGGCCGTAGGTCAGCTCGGCAGAGATGGGATCGAGATCGATGCCGCCGCACTGCTGGAAGTAGGTGAACTGGGTGATCTCCAGGCCGTCGAGCATGACCTGCCAGCCGATGCCCCAGGCGCCCAGCGTGGGCGACTCCCAGTTGTCCTCTTCGAACTTAATGTCGTGCTTGCGGAGATCGACTCCAATCGCCTGCAAAGATTGGAGATAGAGATCCTGCACATTCTGCGGCGGCGGCTTCAGGATCACCTGATACTGCATGTGCTTGAACAGGCGATTCGGGTTCTCGCCGTAGCGTCCGTCGGCGGGCCGGCGCGACGGTTGCACGTAGCCCACGCGATACGGTTTCGGTCCGAGGACGCGCAGGAAGGTTTCGGGCGCCATGGTCCCGGCGCCGACCTCGACGTCGTAGGGTTGTTGCAGGACGCAGCCCTGCTCAGCCCAGAAGGTCTGCAGGCGGAGGATCAGTTCCTGGAAGGTCAGCGGATTTTGCCGAGAGGTCATTCGTAGTTTTGAGCGGGGCTGAAGCCCCGCAATTCTTCTGTCGTCCCTGCGGGACTCGGTTTATAAATTACGCGCACCCACCCCTAAAGCGGTGGGCTATCATCTTCCGTCCCGCCAGCGGGACTAGGCATTAGAATAACAGCCCTATTTCTTCCGCTCCCGTGCAGATTGAATCACCTCAGCAAGTGCGGGCCGCTGCTGCTCAGGTATCACCTTCAGCTGTGCTTCACAGATCTCCATGACTTTGGGGTGCTGAGACGCGTTGCTGCTCAGAGACCACCTCGCAGCGCCACCAATCAGGATCTTTTCAGTATCGCCATTTGCGTTCAAGAGAGGCAGAGCGCTGATGATTCGGTTCACGTAGCGATCGTCACCCGTGGCAAAGAAGCTGACCCACAAGGCGTCGAGGAACTCGGGGCTGCTGATTTCGTCGTGAAGGTAATCGGGACGGTGTTTGTCCGCGAGCAGGTCATGGACGTAATTCTTGAATCGGTCAGAACCGTCTCCGCTCAGAGATTTCAATAGGCCGTTGGTATCGCTGCTCCCAACCATCCACAAAACAAGTGCGAGAGCTGATTTTTGATCCTCCGGCCCCTCACGAAGCTTGTTAAACCACGTTCCAACGTCCGCCGCATTCGCGGCAAACACCTGCGCGAGAAATACGCAAAACGTGTTCTGAGCATGTGCGTCTTGTAAGTGGCCCTGCTTCGACATGAACTGCACGGCCGAAACAACCAGGTCGGGCCTCGGATGCAGATAGTAGTAGGTTACCCATTCACTCAGTTGAGCGTCTGTCGAAATCTTATCGATTCCCTTGATTATGTCCGGTCGGCTCTGCGCAGACAGCCCAAGCCCCAGGGTCAGAAGGACAATGACTGCGCTCAGAATGGAACGAATCTTCATGTAATGAGTTAGAGTCACAACCTCGCCAGCATCACCGCCGTTACCAGCTTCTTCTCGATGTGGCGCTCAATGATTTGCGTGAGGAACTTGCGCAGATCCGCGTACGGGGCCACGGCTTCTGATCCTTCCGCAAAGCTCTCAACCGGCCCGCGAAACATCTGCGCGGCCAGCAAACGCGACTGCGGCGTCAATTGCGACGAGGCTAGCCGCTTATGCTGCGCGCACATTAGTCCGTCGGCCAGCGCGTGATAAAAAGCCTTGCTGCCATTTAGCACCGCACCGCAGGCTAGGCACTCATTCAGCTCCGGCAGAAAACCCACCAGCCGCACCAGCCAGAGCTGGAAGTAAGTCAGCGGCAACCAGATCGGCCCGGAGCGCAACTGATGCAGCACCGAAACCGTCAGCCGAAAGATCGCGTCGTTGGCCTCGCGGTCGGGCAGCAGCTCGTCCAGCATCTCGGCTACGTGCTCCAGCGCCACCACACGCGGATAGTCGACCGTTGCCGAGAGCGGCGATTCCAGAATGTCGCAGGAATCGAGGCGCGCCAGCTCCTTGCCTTCGCGATCGTCGTAATAGGCGCGAACCAGCGTCAGCGGCTCCAGCGCTCCGCCGAAGCGCCGCTTGGACTTCTTGGCCGCGCGCGCCACGCCCTTCACCTTGCCTTCGGCGCGGGTGAACAGCGTTACCAGCAGATCAGCTTCGTGCAGCGGATAAGTTCGCAACACGATCGCTTCGGACTGCTTCAATGACATGGGGTTTCACGCCGGCGCCGCCAAAGCTCGATTCTAACGGGAAGGGTTGGGGATGCGCAAAGCGAACAGATGCAGCGCGCAGCGGGTGGAGTACGCCTTCAGGCGTACAAAACATGCAGCCTACCACCAGCGCGCTTTAGCGCCTGAGGTAAAGCTGTTACCTCAGCGGGCTAAAGCCGGCTCTGATTGCACGGCCTGCTGCACCGCTGAAGCGGTGCTCCACCCATGCAAGAGCAAGAAAGGTTGCGGGCGGAACGCGGCGCTGAAGCGCCGCTCTACCAACTCAGCTTTGGTGTGTGCTGTGCGCTGCAGATTTCTTGTGGGCGCTGGCGGTCTTCAAGGTCGCGGCGCGGCGGCGATGATGATGATAAGGGTGAACCTGGACGCGCACCTTGCGCTCGGCGGCAGTGGGATTGTTTAGGTAATCTGGATCGAACATCGCGATCACGGCGACTGCCCGCGTGCTGTAGCGGCGGGCCCAGTCGCTCTGGATTAGCATGCTCTGCACATTCTTCCAATGCTGCGCGTCGGTCTCGGTTTCTCCAGGAGCGAGCGCCGCATCGCGATAGGCGGGATCGTCGTTGATGGCGCCGAGGAAGTGGGTGAACTCTTCCAGATTCACGCCCATCTGAAACACAAGTTGGCTGAGGGCCATCTGCTGGTAGCCGGTCATGTCGTCAAAGCCGCGGCAGTAGGCGTGAGCGTTATGGATCGCCTGAATGGCCGAGATGCGCAGCAGCTGCTCGGCCTCGTCTTCCGTCAACTGGGGGGTGAGCGTTTGCGTGCGCGCCTTGCGCTGGAAATTTCGCTTCTTCCACGCCGCGAGATCGTCGTCATATTGACCGAGGATGGTTTCGAGGCGCGCTGGATCGAGTCCCGCGGCCTGCCAAAGTTGCGCGCTTGACGGCTCAAGAAAAAGGTTGGGATTGAGCGGATCGCTCTGCGGATGCTCTCGCTCGGGGACATCAAGACTGAAGCCGGCGCCGATCAGCGGGCGGCTGGTCTTGGGATCGGGATAGGCGGCAAGCACCCAGCCCTCGTGACGGGTGTCGCGCAGGTTGCTCATCAACTCGCCCAGGTTGAACTTGATGTCGGAGTCGCGGAAGTCGAGCAGCGGCTGGATTGGGTTGGGAGCCGGCGGCAGGACTGCTACCGTCGGCACCGTGACAAGTGTGGGCGCGGGTATCGGCTGCGGCGACGTCAAGGGCTTTTCGGTTGCGGACGGAGCCATCTGCGCGCGTGCGGCGAGAGTCATCGCCAAACCTAATGCCACAATGCTGAGTTTCCGTCGCATGATCATTTGCTCTCGTCGTCCCAGGTTAGCGTCCAACAGAGGGCCGCGAACGTGGGGCACCGGCGATATCCATGGCATACACAATAGCGCAGAATCGGTGCGCTATGAATAACGATTTGGATTCAGTTTTGGTTTTTTGAGCTGCGAAAATTCCATTGGAGGCAATAGGCGGAATGGGAATCTGAACTGCACCGACGAAAATCCCCACTCAAGGCCAAAAGAAGGCCTTGAATGGGGCACCGTCTCAGTTATGGGATCTTAGATCGGGTCGCTATGGCGTGATTTCGAAGACAACTCCCTGACCGATGGTTCCACCGGACGAGGCCGTGCCGTAGACGTCTCCGTGGACGTCGACCGCGACGCTGCTTGTCGGGTAGCCACCGTCGTTCGCGCCCGTAAAGTCGTACAAGTCGGTAAAGGTCCAGTTGCCATCGGATTGCGTGAGCTTGAATACGGAGCCGACCAGGTTTGCGCCGTCGCGATAGGTGGTGCCATAGAGACTTCCGCTGGCATCGAAGGTCAGCTTGTTGTACGGTCCGGCGACGCCGCTGAAACTGTAGAGGGGCGTCAGTGTCCAACTGCCGTTGGAGGGCGAGAGCTCGTAGACCACGCCGCCGCTGTTGGCTCCGCCAAACACCGTTCCGCCGTAAAGATTGCCGGCCTGATCGAAGATCACGCCGCCGGCGGGAGCGCGGCCATCGTTGGCGTTCTGGAAGTTGTAGATCACCGTCTTTGTCCAACCGGAACCGGAGGGCGACAACTTGAAGACCGTGCCCCATCCGTTGGCGCCGCCGCTGTAGGTGGTGCCGTACAGATTACCGGCGCTGTCGAACGCCAGGCCCGCGACCGGATTGGCGCCATCGCTGCCTCCGGCAAAGTTATAGATGACGGTCTCCGTCCAGCTCTGCCCGGAGCGCGTGGCTTCGAAAACAGTTCCCATTCCCGAAGTCCCACCAAGGTACGTTGTGCCATAGAGATTGCCGGCCGCATCGAAGACCACGCCGCCGAGAGGCTGAAGACCGTCGTTGCCGGTGCCGAACTGATGAACCGTGGTTTCCATCCAGGGGCAAATGATGCTAGGACAAGCCGTGGCATGAGGCCTCACGCTGAAGACGGTGCCGGACTCGTCAAGGCCAGCCGAGGATGTTGTGCCGTAGGGGGCGCCATCTGGGCCCAAGGTCAAGGCGCCATAGTCCGGGTAAGCACCGTCGTCGCCGCCGGTGAAGGCATATAAGGGACTCAACACCCAGGAGGAATTGCGGTGCGTCAGTTTGTAAACGGCTCCGCAACCGCCGGCGCAGTCGTTCGGGTTTCCACCATAAAACGTAGTTCCATAAAGATTGCCGGATGGATCGAGGGTGGGGCCGGCAGCGGGCTGGCCGCCGTCCTGACCTCCGGTGAAGTTATGGATCACGGAATATGTCTGCGACTGCGCCGAGTGTGAAAGGCTGGCAACAAGGAAAAATATGGCCACTAGCGCGAAGACAAGACTGGTCGGGCGCTGGGCCGAAGCGTGGTGATGCAGCATTACGCAACCTCCTCCTGGATGCATCTTGATGGTCGCCCGATAGAGGGCGGCATCCATTATTCGCCTGAAGTAGAAGGTTGGCCAGTGAGATGGGGCGGACGACAGATGCAGAAAACATCAACCTGAAGTTGTTAGGAGAGCGCTTTCAGCGTGTTTGCCAGCGTTTAGGATTGCGCTTGGCATGGAAACAGGCAATCACCAGAATTCGTTGGTCTTGAATTTCGAAGAAAACTCCATACGGGAAACGCTTTACGCCTGCGCGCCGTCGGCCACGATGCACTACTGGAAAATGCAGCGGGTGTTCTGCGATGGTATCAACGGTTTCTTCCACTGCGTTAGCGAAGCGATCTCCGAGCTCCAGACGGATGGTGTCGTACTACGCCCGGGCGTGCAGCAACTCGGCTTCGGCCTCAGGTAGCCAGACGACCGGAAGCATCATTTTTTCTTGAACAGGCCAGCTCGAACTTGCTGCCAGGGAATTACATCGGAAGGGTTCTGCTCATGCCGCGCGATGCGGTAATCGAGTTCGGCGCGCTGCTCGTCGGTCAGGGATACCGCGTCGGCCTCCAGGCTTTCCCAAACTTCATCGAGCAGCTCAGCCTTTTCGACCGGGGAGAGGCTAGCAATCTGATCGCGCAAAGCGCTCATGGGCTTAAGGTAGCGCGCTTTTGCCAGCCAATCAAGCGCGCTCGATGACAGGAAGTTCGACTCCGCCGAAAGGCGCGAACCGGCGGCGGATTGCCTCGGCGATGTTTTCCTGGGGTGCTTCCGCCTGCGACAGCGCGGAGCGCAGGATCTCTCGCGCTTCCTCTTCCATGGAGCGGCCGTGGTGCGCCGCCCGCACCCGCAGCCGGGACTTGATACGGTCATCGAGTTTGCGGATCACAAGGCTGGCCATGCAAGAAATGATATCGCCGATAGCATTACGCGCGGGCCGCTGTAGAAAGCACGGAAGGCTGAGCTTCCCCGGCTTGCTCCGACCCAGAAACGATTGTCGGTTGTCAAGCAGCCGGTTCGCAATCTCGTAGCAGTTGCTTCTTACAAACTCCCCATATTCTGCAAAAATTCGCCGTTGGAGCGGGCTTTGCCTAGCTTGTCGATCAGCAAGCATCCAGGCTTTCAGCAGACGTTCCTAGGGTAGATTGGCGCGAATCCCGAGCATGTCGGCGACCTTGCCGAGCCGCGCCTCGGAGGTCCAGAGTTGGGTGCCGGGCGACGCCAGGCATGACGCAACCAGGTGAGCGTCGGTGAGGCCGATTCCCTTCGAGTAGAGAGTGCGGGATTCGATCATCCTGCGGACGTCCTGCAATAAGACCACTCGCGCCTGCGGCATGTTGTCGAGTTTTGCCAGCGTAGACGCCCGATGGCGCAACGATCCTAAGGACAATTCCGCGGTCACATGCGGATGAAGGATGACCTGGTTCCGTTCGAGCAATTCCCGCATCCCAGGCTTGCCGGAGCGGAAAAAATCGATCCAGATATTTGCGTCGGCAAGAATCACAGGTCGTTGACCCTCCGCCGCCGCACGTATTCCAGATCAGGCATCGTCCCTTCCAGGGCCGCAAGGCTGCGCGCCGCCTCCCTCTCAATCAGGGCCTTCAGGGCTTCCCGGATCAGCGCAGTTCGCTCCGACAAGCCGCTGTATTCCTGCGCCTTTCGGACCAACTCGTCATCAAGCGATACCGTTGCTCGCATATGGCTTCACCCTCCGATGCACCAATTTTATCACCATTTCGGTGATAATTATGGTGACATATGGGGACCGCAAGCCGGGGATCCCGGAATCGGGCGGCCGCCCGGCGATTGTCGTCGCTAGGAAGCGGGCATAGAATACCGAGCACAGGGAAGAATGCGACGATGACCATTGAACTGACAGACGAACAAAAGCGGATGATCGATCTCGCGGTTGCTTCCGGGGCCTACCAGAATCCCGACGAAGTGATCGGGACAGCGCTCGCCATGCTCTACGAAGATATCGAGGACGGCATCATCTCGGAGGCGCGGGCCGGAGAGCCGCGTTTCAGCTTGGATGAGGTTGAGGCCGAACTCCGCTCGCTCGGCAAGATCAAGTGAGTTCGTACGAGATCACCTTTGCCGCATCCGCAAAAAGAGAATTCCGTGACTTGACGCCGCAAGTCATCGAGCGCATCCGGCCAAAAATACGTGAACTCGCCAATGACCCGCGACCTCCGGGATGCAAAAAGCTTCACGGCTATAAAGACCGTTGGAGAATTCGGATTGGCGATTACCGGGTTGTCTATAGCATCGACGATGCTGCACGAACGGTCGATGTCACCCGGATCGCGCACCGCCGCGAGGTGTATGAATAGCCGACGGCCTTGCTCCCATCGGCAGAGATCGTTTGGTGCTACAGACGCAGATCCCCATTCACAGCCAAAAGAGGGCCTTGGATGGAGCACCTGCGGGAAAAGTCAGTTGCTATTTGCAGAATTGATGTAGTAGCGGTGTTCCGCGCCGTCGGCGAGCATCGTCCAGATGAACTTCCCATCGGTGCGGTAGGTGATTTTCTGGCCTATGCTGAGGGGCGGTCTCTTCTGAGCCTTGCTTTTCGTGAACGGCGCGCGACGAGTGCTATCCCATCCGGTTATCTCTAGCTCGCCGGTATCAGTTTTCAGAACGTAGACTCTGCGACTGTACGTGTCAACATCACCGTCGCTTCCGCGCAATTCCTTTTCCGCGTGGAAGCTCATTATCGTTCCTGTGAGCGGGTAATCTTTTTGTTCTTTCTTGTCGCCTGCCGAGAGCGTAAGTGCAAAACCTACAATGAGAGCAGGACCGATAATTCTCTTGAGACGAGATTTGCCTAACCGTCGCACCACAAGAGCTTTCCAATCGCGCTGAAGACGTTCGTAAGCTTCGCACGGCATTTGCCGTTCGATTTAGTCGCCGGGCGGGTCCAGATGAATCAGATGACAGCTCCCTACAACGACCCCATATTCTGCAGGAACTCGCCGTTGGAGCGGGCTTTGCCGAGCTTGTCGATCAGCAACTCCATCGCTTCCACCGGCGACAGCGGGTTGAGAATCTTGCGCAGCACCCAGATGCGCGCCAGATCTTCCTTGGGGATCAGCAACTCTTCCTTACGCGTGCCCGAGCGCTGAATGTCGATGGCCGGGAAGGTGCGCTTGTCGACCAGCTTGCGGTCGAGGATGATTTCCATGTTGCCGGTGCCCTTGAACTCTTCGAAGATCACGTCGTCCATGCGCGAGCCGGTCTCGATCAGCGCGGTGGCGATGATGGTCAGCGAGCCGCCTTCTTCGATGTTGCGGGCCGCGCCGAAGAAGCGCTTCGGGACGCTGCAGGGCGTTGGAATCGACGCCGCCGGAGAGCACTTTGCCTGACGGCGGAACGATGGTGTTGTAGGCGCGAGCCAGTCGCGTGATCGAATCCAGCAGAATCACGACGTCGCGCTTGTGCTCGACCAGGCGCTTGGCCTTCTCGATCACCATCTCAGCAACCTGGACGTGACGGGCTGCGGGCTCGTCGAAGGTCGAGGAAATGACTTCGCCCTTCACCGAACGCTGCATGTCGGTAACTTCTTCCGGACGCTCGTCGATGAGCAGCACGATGAGCACGATCTCGGGATGATTGGTGGTGATCGAGTTGGCCAGATTCTGCAACAGCATGGTCTTGCCGGTACGCGGCGGAGCGACGATGAGGCCGCGCTGTCCTTTGCCGACCGGCGTGAGTAGATCCATGACGCGGGCGCTGATGTTCTCGCGCACGGTTTCCAGCTTGATCCGCTCCTGCGGATACAGCGGCGTCAGGTTGTCGAAGAGGATTTTGTTGCGCGCCTCTTCGGGCGACTCGAAGTTGACCGCTTCAATCTTGACCAGCGCGAAATATTTTTCGCCTTCATGCGGCGGGCGGACCTGGCCGCTGATGGTGTCGCCGGTTTTCAGATCGAACTTGCGAATCTGCGACGGAGAAACGTAAATGTCATCCGGACCGGGCAGGTAGTTGTAGTCGGGCGAGCGGAGAAAACCGTAACCATCAGGCAGGATTTCCAACACGCCTTCAGCGAAGATGTGTCCTTCTTTTTCGCTTTGGGCCTGGAGGATCTTGAAGATCAGGTCCTGCTTGCGCAGGCCGCTGGCGCCGGGTAGCTCGAGGTTGCGAGCTATCTTGGTCAGCTCGGTGATGTTCTTTTCTTTTAGTTCTGAGATTGTCATGATTCACCTAAGAGGAATTTGCAGAAGGGCGGGCCGGAGGGAACGCAGAAGGAAAGCGCCAAAGGCGCGGCGCGCTTATGCTGCGCGCCGCTGCGCTTCGGAAGCCGTCTCCGGTTCGAGAATCACCATTTGCCGATCGGCGTCGGCGATGCGGTGCAGAACTTCATTGGTCGTGTCCTGAATACGGGTGTTGGGTTTGTGAAACTTCCGCGTCGCCTTGGAAGCCAGCTGGCACAGGGTGTAACGGTTGCGCAGGGTATGGACTGCCTCAAATACTAGTTCGGATCTCATCGATGTATGTCTCCTGTGTGGTGTATGAATGAACTTTCCGGAGCCCGGCCAGTGTGGACCGACTACTTCTGGCGCTTGAATACAGGCGTTGGGAACCTAATTCATTTACGAAGCGACGAGAGCTATTGTTTCGATGCTCGCCGGATGCTTCCGGTTCGGAATTTTTCGCCTGTTATTTTCCGGCTCCGATAATACGTAAAGCAAACTACAACAAGCACTTACCCTTTACGACGGCCAGGTTCCAGATAAAGTAGCGCCGGGAACAACTTACTATTTTCCCAAATGGTGGCGTTCAGTGGGGGCCGTTTCAGGCAGGACGTCGTAGACTGGACCTTACTCGGGGACGCCTCTGTGCAAAGACAGTAAGCTAATCGCCCGAGGCCGCGCAGTCAAGTGAAATCTTCCGCCAGAACAAACTCTGCCAAGCAAAACGGCCCGAGACTGGAACTTAGACGGGCAATGCCCATAAAGGTCATTAATTTTTATAACCCTCCTCAATTCAATAAGTTGCTACGGTTTAGCCGCTGATTTTCATAGCATCAGAGGCCTCCCCAATAGCCGCTAAGTGCCTGAAAACGCGTAATCCCCGTCATACCTCCCAGTGACCGGTTTCACGCGCGTCGGTGACCGTTCACGCCCAAAACGTTCGGTCCAGCGTCCGGTACTGAATAGCCTCGGCGATGTGGCCGGGCTCGATTACCTCGCTGCCGACCAGGTCGGCGACGGTGCGGGCGACTTTCAGGATGCGATCGTGGGCGCGGGCGCTCAGGCCCTGCTTCATCATGGCGCGCTCCAGCAGGTGTTCGGAGTCGGTGCCCAGCTCACAGTATTTACGAATCTCGCGCGAGCCCATCTGGGCGTTGGCATAGATGCGCTCGCCCTCCGACTTGAAGCGCTGCAATTGCACCTCGCGGGCTTTGATCACCCGCGCGCGAATGTCGGCCGAGCTTTCCGGCACTGCTCCGCCGCGCAGCTCGCGATAGTGCACCGACGGCACATCGATGTGGATGTCGATGCGATCGAGCAGTGGGCCGGAGATCTTCGAGACGTACCGCTGGATCATCATGGGCGTGCAATGGCATTCGCGGCTGCGGTCGTTGAAGTAGCCGCAGGGGCAGGGGTTCATGGCGGCGACCAGCATGAATCGCGCCGGAAAGGTGAGCGACATGGCCGCGCGCGCGATGGTGACGGTGCCGTCTTCCAGCGGCTGGCGCATCACTTCCAGGACGTTGCGCGGGAACTCGGGCAGCTCATCGAGGAAGAGCACGCCGTTGTGCGCGAGCGAGACTTCGCCCGGCCGCGGGATCATGCCGCCGCCGATCAGGCCGGCGTCGGAGATGGTGTGGTGCGGCGAGCGAAACGGCCGCGTGCCAACCAGGCCACTGGTGGCGTCGAGCACGCCCGCCACGCTGTGAATCTTGGTTGTCTCGAGGGCTTCGTCGAAGGTGAGCGGCGGCAGCACGGTCGCCATGCGCTTGGCCAGCATGGTCTTGCCCGAGCCCGGCGGGCCGATCATCAGCAGATTGTGACCGCCGGCAGCGGCGATCTCGATGGCGCGCTTCGCCGTCTGCTGGCCACGCACATCGCGGAAATCGACCGCGAAATTCTGCGATGTTTCCAGCAACGCGCGCGTGTCGACCTTGACCGGCTGGACGCCATTGCCGCTGTTCAGCAGCTGAACTACTTCGATCAGCGAATGCACGGGATAGACGTCAACACCATCAACCAGCGCGGCTTCGCGGGCGTTCACTTCCGGCACGATCAGCTTGCGAATGTTATGGCTGCGCGCGGTGACGGCGATGGGCAAAGCCCCGCGCACGCCGCGCAGGCCGCCGTCGAGAGAGAGCTCGCCGACGAACAGCGCATCCGAAGGCGACTTGTTGTTGAGTCCGCCATAAGCGCCGAGAATTCCCAGCGCCATCGGCAGGTCGAATCCCGAGCCTTCTTTGCGAATGTCAGCAGGCGCGAGGTTGATGGTGGTCGTGGTTTGAGGAATGTCGTAGCCGCTGTTCTTCAGCGCGGAGCGGATGCGCTCGCGGCTCTCGCGCACGGTGGTGTCGGGCAGGCCGACCGTGCAGAAGGTGTCCTTGTCGGATTTGACGGGCGCGATATCGACCTCAACCTCGATGAGGCTGGCGTCGATGCCGTAGACCGCGGCGCTAAGAGTTTTGTAGAGCATGCGCGGGAGGGCATGCCTACCACGTGGCTAGGAATAACAGATTGCGGGCCGGCAGGGTGTGATTAGGCGCACGGAACGAGGTGATGAGCGCTTTGGCTCTTAGCCTTTGGCTCTTAGCTCTTAGCTTCAGTTTCTGGCCACCGTTCTATAAAGTTTCACATCGTCAGCGCATCGTGCACGCGCCCAGGGCGCAAGATAAGAAAGCCCACCGCTTCAGCGGTGGGTAGACGACAAACAGATGGGAGCGCCAGGGGCGCGACATAATTAGCCCGAAGACGTATTTGGGATCGTAAGCCAGAGACTGGGGGTGACGCTCGATATCGTTGTTTGTACCGCGCCCGAGGCGCTAGCCCGAAATTCCCCAGCCTACCCACCGCTGAAGCGGTGGGCTCTCGTATGCCGCGCCCGAGGCGCGCGTTTGATGGCGCCCGAGTGGCCATACGTGAAGCCTGCACAGATGCTTGCTCAGAGGCAAGGGTCAGAGGCAAGGGCGCGGGGCTAGGTGCTCGGAGCTAAGAGCTAAAGGCTAAGAGCTGGCGGCTGAAAAAAATGAAGGGCGGAACCCTAGTCCGGAAGCGCAGCGCCCAGTTGCACATCCGATGCCGTGAGGCCAAGAATTCCGCCAACCCAAGAACGAAATGCTAAAGGAGGAATCGAACAAATCTAAGTATTGCCCATCGCCTTCCTGACACCGCTCGCTGCAGTACAGGATCTTGATGAACGAATTGTTGCATTCCATATCACGAATGCCAATGACACATGAGCGGTAGCGCACTACAACTTCAGTTGTAGAAGCGCACTTAGCGCTTAGCAATTAGCGCTTGGCAGTCAGCTGGCAGTTAGCATCGGCGATCAGCAATCATGCTTTGGCTAAGTGCCAAGTGCTAACGGCTAATTGCCGAAGTGCTAAGTGCCGCATCTTTGGTATCTTGATTCCATGCCCCTCTCGCCCAACATTTGCGGCGTGATCCTTTCGGCGGGATTTTCCAGCCGCATGGGTCGCGACAAGGCGCTGCTTCCCTGGCCTCCCGTGCCCGAAGGCGCGCCGGCGGCGAATACTTTTCTCGGCGCGACCATCGATCTGCTGCAGATTTACAGCGAGCTGGTCATCGTCGTCGCAGGCAAGAATGAGCCGCACATCATGCCGGTGGTCTACGCGCACGGCGGCTTCCTGGTGGTCAATCGCCAACCCGAGCGCGGACAGTTCAGTTCGCTGCAGGTGGGCCTGCAGGAGGTGATGAATCATGGGCGAGACGCGGCGCTCATTTCGCTGATCGACCGGCCGCCGGTGCTGCCGCGCACGGTGAAGGCGCTGCGCGAAGCGTTTCTCTACGCCGATGCCGATGTCTGGGGCGTGGTGCCGGAAGTGAAGCGCGGCGACGAGACCATCCACGGACATCCCATCCTGATCGGTCGCGAGCTGATCACGGCCTTCCTCAGCGCGCCGGTGACCGCAACTGCGCGCGCCATCGAGCACCAGTATCAGCAACACATTCAGTACATCCCGGTAGACGATCCGCGGCTGGCGATGAACGTCGACACACCGGAAGATTACGCGCGGCTCACGACTGGCGAAGCGATGATTGCGGAGAAGCTGGTTTGAGTTCGCCTGCTCCGAGGCAGTTCGTTGACTCTGTGCTCGCGCTGCGGCCGTCGATCGCCGTCTTCGACTGCGACGGCACGCTGTGGAGCGGCGACGCCGGCGCCGACTTCTTCTACTGGGAGATCGAGCGCGGGCTGGTGAGCCGCGAGATGGGCGAGTGGGCGCGCTCGCGCTACGAAGACTACAAGTCCGGCATCATTGGCGAGGAGCGGATGTGCGGCGAGATGGTCACCATCAATCGCGGCGTCTCACACGAACGGCTGCAGCGCGCGGCGGAGGAATTCTTCGACGAAGTGGTCGGCCATCGCATCTTTCCCGAGTTGCAGGAACTAACTAACCGGTTAGTCAATCAGGGCTGCGAGCTCTGGGCTGTCTCCTCGACCAACAATTGGGTCGTGGAAGTCGGAGCTGCGCGATTCGGAATTCCCGTGCAGCGGGTGCTGGCCGCGTGCGTCCACATCGAGAATGGCACCGCCAGCGACCGTCTGATTCGCGTGCCAACGGATGAACTGAAGGCGGCCGTGATTCGCGAGGTCATCGGCAAACCGATGGAAGCGGTCTTCGGCAACTCGATTCACGACCAGGCGATGCTGGAGATGGCGAAGTGGCCGTTCGTGCGTGAACCCCAATCCCGACCTGGAGCAGCTCGCACGCGAACGGGGATGGACGGTGTATTGGCCGGAGGGTGCGAGGGGGTAGGGATCAGGGGCTGGGGGTCGGTGCAACTGCTGTTGACAATCCGGCTATACTGACGGCGAATGCGCCTCCGTCTAAGAAGCGGGATCTGGCTCATGCTTCTTGTGCCGCTCGCCGCGACCGCCCAGCAAGCTCAACCATCGGACGCGGACGCCGCTCCACCTGACATCCCTAAGTTTTACTCCGAGTCGCGTCAGATTCTGGTTGAGACTACCGTCTGGGACAAAGACAAGACCGACGCATCCTGGATTCCGCAAGCCGTCGCGACACATTCCTTTGCAAAGGACTCCTTCACCATGCATCCGCCAGTCCCAGGCCTGGCTGCCAAGGATTTTCACGTCTTTGAGAATGGGGTGGAACAAAGAATCAACTACTTCAGGGAAACCGATTCACCAGCGGTGAATGTCTCGAAAGAATGGTTTTTCCTGCCTCAATATTTTGGAACATGGGGATTTTTCCAGAATGGAGTGTCACTCGTTCCTCCGACGGCGAGGTACTTGATCGGCTATGTTCCGGCGGCGCTGAAGGTAGCCGAGTGTCGCACCATACGCGTGACAGCCGGCAATTATGCCGTGGAGTTGAATCGTCAGAAGTATTGCGCCTCGAAAGATGTCCAAACCGATGAGACCGCCGAGGGGAAGAAGATTGCTGCCAAGATGCGGGACTTTGCGACTTCCGGGAAATCCGGTTCGTTTCCGGTTTCACTGCAGGCTTTCACCTTTTGGTCTTCCGGCGTTCTGTCGCTCCTCGGGGAGAGTTCGCCAGGAGCGCATCCGCCCGAGCAGCAGCCTTCCGGGCAATACAAATATGTGGTCGAAGTCCACGATGCCAAAGCGCCGGCTGTAGTGCAATTGGCAACGAGCTTTGCCGGGCCATTAAGCTGGCCTTCTCCATGTCCGAAAGACAATCCGACCCTCCGCGTCCTTGCCGTCGCGTACAGGGCCGGCGAGCCTGCGAAGGAACTTTGGGGCATTTACCCATGTCAGACGATGGGTGACTTCGCACATCCGGGACTGAAAGGCGCCGAACTGGAGCGTCTCAGGGTCGAGATCCCTAATCGCTTCGATTCGCAGATAAACTTACAACCCGGCGATTATGACCTGCATGTGGTGGTCAGCGACGGTAAGAATCTTGGGCAGGCGCGAGTGCCTCTCCACGTTCAGCCGCTCGATCCGCAGCGCCTGATGGTTAGCGACCTCGTTCTAGCCGGCGTAGTTCGGCATGCCGGGTGGGTACTGTTGGAAGCCGCTTCGCTGACCCCAGAACCGGTCGTTCCAAGTCCTCTCGTCAGCAAAGGCTCGCAATACTTCCCGGACTCCGACAAGGAGATCCTCCTCCAGAAACACACGCCACTGTACTTCTATTTCGAAATTTACCAGCCACAGGGCGGCGCGCAGGGAAAGGAAATCGATTACCGCTGGCGGATCACCAATCAGAAAGACGGGTCAGTTGTGATGAACTCCGACCCGGCGAGCGCGGCTGACTGGCTTGTGCCCGGAAGCACCGTCGTTCCGATTGGATTGAAAGTCGATGCGGACAAGCTGCCAAAAGGCAACTACAAGCTTGAGGTACAGGCTTCCGATTCGGCGGGACGAGAATCGGCGTGGCGGGCAGCCGAATTCAAAATCAAATGAAGAGTCGAAGGTAAATGTTGACGCGAATTAACAAGCTGTTTCTCTCTTCCGTACTGGTTGCCGGCATGCTCTCTGCTGCGGCTTTCGCCGGCTCGGAACCGAGTCCCCAGGAGTTGCTTGCCAAGTCATTTCAACAAGCCAATCTCTGGAATCAGGGGCCGGTCAAGCTGGTGGCCAAAATGCGCAGGCCAGCTGCCAACGGCCAGGAACTGAATCGGCAACTTACCGTCTACTGGGCCGGACCGGAAAAGTGGCGTGCGGAGTGGAGCGATCCCCATCTTCAGCAGACCACCATCCTCAACCATGGCAAGTTGTCGTACGTCAGTAATCGGCCTAACTTGCCGTGGTCCACGATCTGGTTCGAGGCCGCTCTCGCCGCCCTCGACGGTGGCCCGCCCGCCGGGCCTTATCTCTTGCCGCCGCTAGCCTATGAGAACGCCAAGCTGCATGCCTCCAAAAAGAAGGTCAATGGAACCGAAGCTCGGTGCGTGGCGTTCGGCGAGCCTAAGACCACCCTGTGCATCGACCCCGCCAGCGGGCATCTGCTCACGGCCGAGGGTGAGCTGGGCAGCTTCGAGTACAGCAACTACACCACTGTCGGCAGCAACTCCTATCCGGGAACCGTGAAAGTCAGCTACTTAGCCACTAGCCTCGAGGGTGAAGACTACTTCTACAACAACGGCGTCGCCTATCCGCAAAACCGGCAGGTCATTTCCGAAAAGACCCCGATAGAAGAGGCCCAACTGACCGTGACCCGCGATGAGCAGTTTCCTGATTCCCTCTTCACGGTACCCGAAAAAAGCACCACCGTGGACTTCGCCTCCTGCGCCGACCTGGCCACCAATTTCACCGCTCCCCGCCTCGATAAGTCCGTCAAGGCCGAGAGGCCCAAGGCTGCGGTCGAGGCCCACACGTACGGCATCGTATGGGTGCTGGCCGCTGTGGGCAAAGACGGCTCAGTGCAAGGAACCAAAGTGTTGGGAGGCCCTCGCGAATTGAGAACCGCCGTCACCAACGCCGTGCAGGGATACAAATACAGCCCCTATCTGCGCTGCGGACAAGCCGTAGAGTTTCGGCAGGTGGTGGGGGTCGACTTCAAGCCGCCCGCGCCGATGGTTTATAACTATCAGCCCCCACAGCTCACTTATCCATGATGTTTTCCGCGCGTCACAATGACTCGAACAATGGCCTGGGCTGGGGCGCGGGTGCGAAGAAGTGCCATCAAACCGCAGGCTATCGGCTTGGCGCAGTCCTTAGATAGCGATCGAAAAAGCCGCGCGCGTAATCGTTCAGCACGGTTAGGGTGTCAGTCCAACTCGGCGAAGATCACCGCCAGATCGACGCCGATGGGTGAGCTCTCGATCTTGAAGGACTGGGTTTCGAGCCAGCTGCCGGTGGAACAGTCGAAGCCGCGGCGGGTTTGCGGGTTCACCACCCAGATGTGTGGGATGCCCATATTGCGGTAATCGTCGATCCGCTGCGCGTACCGTGAAATGCGGTCTTCCGGCGAAATAATCTCGACAACTGCCAATGGGGGTTGTTGTTTGAGCTGGTGGATCGGATGCCGGCGAGAAGAAAGGCCGACATCGGCTACGCGAAATCGGGTTGCGGTGATCTGTAGGCGAATTTCAGGCAAGACCCAGATGTCCCATACCTTTGCATGAGCGCGAAACCACTCAATGAGCGCGCCCTGTACCACAGCGTGTTCTGGTTCCCCTAAGTTGCGCTCCTGTAGCTCCCCGTCGATGTAGTCGGAATCGGGGTGATAGGTAGTCTGCAAATACTGATCAACGGTCACTGCCGGCTGGGTCGTCGTGGCCATCGCATTCCTCCGAAAAATCCCTTACGCGGTTTCCAAATTCAGCGCGCGCTTAAACGATCCGTGATCGTTCTTGATCTTTTCCTGCAGCAGCATAATCGCGTAGATCAACTGTTCGGGGCGGGGCGGGCAGCCGGGCACGTAGACGTCGACCGGGATCCACTGATTGACGCCCTGCACCAGCGCGTAATTATTGAAGACGCCGCCGGAGGTTGCGCACGCGCCCATCGAGATGACCCACTTGGGCTCGGGCATCTGCTCGTAGAGCTCGCGGATGACGGGCGCCATCTTCTGCGAGACTCGGCCGGCGATGATCATCAGATCCGATTGCCGCGGCGAGGGGCGAAACACTTCGGCGCCGAAGCGCGCGATATCGAAGCGCGATGCGCCCATCGACATCATCTCGATGGCGCAGCAGGCGAGGCCGAAGGTCATGGGCCAGATGGAATTGCGGCGCACCCAATTGACCACCGCGTCCATCGATGCCATCACGATGCCTTCGTGCTGCTGCTCGCCGAACATGGCGCGCACCACGGTGCGGCGGTTCTCCTCCGAGCCCAGCAGGTTGTCGTAGCGCTCGTGGCCGGTCTCAGGGTTGTCGAAGTGTGGAAGCTTATGTTCGGGTGCCATCTTGTTTCTATTATCCCACTTTTCCGCCGGCAGGCGCACGGCCAGCAGGGCAGCGGTTCGAGCTAATTCCAGCTATGGTGCAGGGTGGAGCACGCCTTCGAGGCGTGCATAAACGGTCGCATTTCAAAAACGCGCTTTAGCGCCTGAGGTAATCCGTACCATTACCTCAGCGGTTAAAGCCGGATCCCAGTAGAGCGTCCCACTTGCACGATTGGAAGGCGTGCTCCACCCCACGCAGAATCTCAACCTGATGCCGCCGGGAACAGTTCTACATTCAATACCGGGTCCCTCGTGAGCGTTGCGCATCACGCTCCCCATGACATCAGACCGTTGCCGAATTCGGACTCAGGAAAAGAAAATGCTCGCCTCTATCGCCGGGAAAGTATATAGTTTGGCGCTATCGTGGTAATCTCTGCCGGCCAGCCGGTCTAATTTATCAAGGGTTCTGTAGCGAAATAAGGAGGAAGACTGTTCATGCGAGGCGACAAGCATTTCGGCCAAGTGGGAAAGGTGTTTGCATTTCTTGTAGTTACGCTGCTGGTGACGAATGCCTGGGCGGGTCACCAGGTGGTGGTGCCCTTCAGCGGCAGCAATGGCGCCAATCCGGTAGCCGGTCTGATCGCCGATGCTTCTGGCAACTTTTACGGCACGACCGACACCGGCGGCAAGTATGGCTATGGAACGGTTTACGAGCTGTCGCCCAACGGCAGCGGCGGCTGGACGGAGACCGTGCTGCACAGTTTCCAGAACAATAATGTCGACGGCATCCATCCCTTCAGCACCTTGACCTTCGACAGCTCGGGCAACCTCTACGGCACCACGTATCAGGGCGGCGCGCACAATTATGGAACGGTCTTCGAGCTATCGCCCAACGGCGGCAACTGGACCGAGAGCATCCTGCACAGCTTCCAGATCGTCTCCAACGTGGGCGATGGCGCCTTCCCCCAGGCCGGCATTGTCTTCGACCCGCAGGGTGACATCATCGGCACGACTTACGCGGGCGGCTCTCTTGGTTACGGCATGGTCTATGAGCTGACGCCAAACGGGAACGGCACTTGGTCGAAGACTCACATCCACTATTTCGGCCAGGGTACGGACGGTAAGAATCCGAACTCCAACCTGCTCGCCGACGCGCAGGGCAATCTTTATGGCACCACCAACGCCGGCGGAACGGGCGGCGTAGGCACGGTGTATGAGTTGGCCCCCAATGGCAGCGGTGGCTACACGGAAACCGTATTGCATAGCTTTGTTACTGGCATCGACGGAACCTATCCCGAACAGGCGGCCCTGGTCATCGATTCCAATGGCGTTCTCTACGGCACCTGCAGCCAGGGCGGCGGAAGCAACCTGGGTACCGCCTACAAACTGACGCCCAACGGACATGGCGGCTGGGCCAAAGCGATCATCCACAACTTTGGCGCAGGCACCGATGGCCAGAATCCCTACTCGGGACTGACCATGGACAGCCACGGCAATTTGTATGGCACCACCTATAACGGGGGCAGCCTGGGTTTCGGAACGGTCTTTGAGCTAAGCCCCAACGGCAGCGGCGGTTTTACTGAGACCATCTTGCACAATCTGTTCGCCGGCAGCGACGCGGCGCATCCCTACGGGCCGCTCTTTCTCGATTCGCTGGGCAATCTCTACGGCACCAGCTACCAGGGCGGCACCAGCAATAAGGGTACGGTGTTCGAGATCACCCCGTAACTCGGGAGAGCGGGCTTTAGGCCCGCGCTGGGTATTGCGACTTAAACGGCTTCCGATCGGTGCGTCTTGGCGCTAAGGTCGGGAGCCTTTCTCGTTTGCAGTCCGCAGTCCCGCCGCCTGAAGGTTGACTCCACCGGCAATCGTGAGGCATTCCTTCCACAGCAGCTCTAGACCGTCAGGACCACTTTGCCAAACATCTCGCTCTTCTTGAGATACTCGTGCGCGGCGCGCGTCTCGCTAAGCGGGAAGGTGCGATCGACGACCGGCTTCAGCTTGCCGGCGAAGACGTGCTTCAACACTTCGAGCAATTCGCCCATCCCTCCCATGTAAGAACCGAGCAAGCCGATCTGCTTGGCGAAGAGCACGCGCAGGTCGAGCGTGGCCTCGTAGCCGGTGGTCGCGCCGCAGGTCACCAGCGTGCCTCCGGGCTTGAGCGAGCGCACGCTGTCGGGCCACGTCGCAATGCCAACGTGCTCGAAGACGATGTCGACGCCCTGCTTGTTGGTGATGCGGCGAACTTCCTCGGCAATCTTCTGCTTGTAGTGGTCGATGGTGTGGTCGGCGCCCAGCTCGCGCGCCTTGGCCAGCTTGCGCTCATCGCCCGCGGTGGTGATGACTTCGGCGCCCAGCATCTTGGAGATCTGAATCGCGGCCGAGCCCACGCCGGATCCTGCGCCCAGAACCAGCACAGTTTGTCCGGCGCGCAGATGTGCGCGACCCGTCAGCATGTGCCATGCAGTAAGGAACACGAGTGGAACGCTGGCGGCGTCGATGAAGTTCAGAGAGTCGGGAATCGGGATGACGTTGACACGCGGTACAGCGATCAGCTCGCAATTGCCGCCGTCGACGGTATTGCCCAGCACGGCGAATTGCGGGCAAAAATTGTGATGGCCGGCGACGCACTGCTCGCAATGATTGCAGAAGACCATCGGCGCCAGGAGTACCCGCGTGCCGGGCTTGACGTCGGTAATGTACTCGCCCGACTCGACCACTTCGCCCGCTATGTCGCTGCCGAGAATGTGTGGCAGCGTCATGCCACGCAGGCCCCCACGCGCCCACAGATCCAGATGATTCAGCGCGCAGGCGCGAATGCGGACCAGAACGTGATCTTTGCGCAGAACGGGATCGGGCGCGTCTTCGTACTTAAGAACTTCCGGACCACCGAATTCATGAATCCGAACCGCTTTCATTTATGTATCTCCATACAACCTGCAATTACTTTTCGATTGGGCAGGCCAGCAGCCTCGTATCAGGGCACGACTTCAGTCGTGCCGCAAGAGCTCGCAAAAAATGACGGCTTTAGCCGCTGAAAAAGGCGCAAGGGCTAAAGCCCGTTTAAAGGGTCGTCGTTGCGGCACGGCTGAAGCCGTGCCCTGATACGAGGCAGCGTTCGCAAGCAGCATTATCCGTCGCACTTATTTGCCACCTCACCTTTCACGGTCCTCGCGAACCATCTCTTCCGTCGTGGGAAAGGCACCAGTGGATGGTGACGGAATTGAGCGAAGGCGATCTAGTCGGCGGATAGATCGACGTCGCGCTCTGAGCACACGATCAGTGGGAACGAATTGTTCAAGCAGCAGGATGACTTCTGCAGCAGCCGACCGACGATTCTTCCGCGCCTGCTTACGGAGTGCGTCGTACAGGTCATCGGGGACGTTTCTTACGTACAGGGTGGCCATGTCGCTTCCAAGGGAAGTCTAACATCCAGATCGGCGGTCACCCTGCCGCCCATGAGCACAGTTGTCAGCTACTCGTGCTGGGTGATGGTCAGCATCTTGCCGTCGGTGTTACAGAGCCACAGCTTCCCATCAACAACGCTTCCGCAGGTGGGTCGGAAGTCGATCTGCACAGGCGCGGACTTGTCCGTTGTCAGGTTCCACAGCAGCCGATAAGGAGGCTTCTCACCGGCATTGTCGTAGTAGACAGTCATCACCTGCGACTGGTCAGTGAGAAAATCAATGCCGCCAACGGTCGAAGCCGCCTCGCCTGGAAGCTGGCGCACCTGCTTACCGGTGGCGACGTCAAAAACGGTGATCCGCGAGTCGGCGCCGCCCGCTAACAAATATTTTCCATCGGGCGTGAACGTCAGCGCGAACGTATCCAGCAGGAAACCGTTGTACTCGTGCGTCTTCTGCCACGTGGCCGTGTCGTACCAGCGGACGACCGTGTCGCCGCCGCCGGCGACCAGCAACTTGCCGTCAGGGCTTACCGCAACCGACGACACTCCACCGAAGTTGTCCGGCAAGGTGGCGCGCAAAGTTGGGGTTTCGGTCAGCTCCCAGATCGTACCCGGATGGTTCATCGCGCTCACGAAAAGCTTTCTCCCATCGGCAAAAAAGTAGAGGTTGTCGATGCGGTTGGAATCTGCTTTCCATTGGCGAGTAGCGCCGGCGCCTTGAGCGGGCAGCACTTCCACCGTGCCATCGGGAAAGCCGGCCGCCAGCCATTTTCCATCCTGCGAGAAGGACAACGCGTTGACGTCGCGTGCGGCGGGAAAGAGCAGCCGCTCGCTTCCATCCGGAAGTTTGACCACGTGGATGCTCTTGTCCTTGCAGAATACGATGGCCTGCGCGCCCGTGGGCGAGAGCATCTGATAACTCGATTCGCACGGCAATTGCACTTTGACAGCCGCTGACGAAGCGACGGCTGCGGTCGCGGCACAGATCATGAGAGCTGCCAGCGCGAACCCGCGCATCACAGCGTCTCCATCACGAGATCGAAGTGCACGGCGGCGACCATCTGCTTCGGGTCGCCCTTGATCATCACGGGACGGACCAGCTCCCGGCTGGTGATAAGCGGATCGCGGGTGTAGTTCTTGTCGGGGTCGCCGTCGAACACCGGATCGGTGGCGAAGTACATCTGCGTGATCAGCGGCTTGTGTCCCGGCGCGGTGACCAGGTAATGCACATGCTGGCAGACACGCTGTGGATAGTGTCCAGGCATGACGGTCTCGATGGCGTAGCTGGCCTTCGCGCCGGGCTCCAGCACGGCGCGGTAGCGATAGCCTGCAATGTCGTAATGGCCGTCATTGTCGGTCTGCCAGATTTCGAGCTTGGCGTCGGGGACGACTTCGCCGCGCACGTCGTAAATCGTACCTGAAAGCAGCAGCGGCATGCCGGAATCGCCGGGCGCGCGCAGCCTCGACGTGTTGGGAGCTTCGCGCTTGTAGAACGGTCCCAGCTCGCAAAAGGGAGTGGGTGTGCGTTTCTTTTCGGCTTCGTCCCACGCGTAAGCGAGCGAGGAAAGTGGAATCGAAGTGCACAGCGTAATAGCGCCCAACGCGGCGCAGCGTTCTAACAGCTCCCGCCGGGTGAAGCTCATGCCATCTCCTAGGATGTGGTATGGGGATGGACTATAGCGCGATATGCGGGCCTTGTCTAAGTAATTCGCCCGGTCCGCTGATCCGAGTCGCGAGATCGTTTTTTCGATAACGTCCCCGCTTTAGCGGCTGAGATAAGTCTTACTTTACCTCGGCGGCTGAAGCCGCGATCCCCAGAGATTCTGAACTGCACGCCTGAAGGCGTGCTCCACCCAAGTAACCGAGCACAATTTAGGATGGAGGACTGCGAGACAATCTGCACTTTGACTTCCCCCTCGCGCATCTCAATAATGAAAGCTAATCGCTAATAGCTAATTGCTAATAGCTTGTTCCTATGGACATCTACGAACAGATCGTGCAGCTTCGCCGTGAGGGACGTCGAGGTGCGGTAGCGACCATCACCACTGCGCGCGGATCGATTCCCTCGTTCCAGACGGCGAAGATGCTGGTGCGCGATGATGGCTCCATTGCCGGCACCATCGGCGGCGGCTGCGTGGAAGCCGAAGTGTGGCAGGCGGCGCGCGAGGTAATGGAAGAAGAAAAGCCGCGCACGCTCACGTTCAACCTGAACAACAATCCCAAGTACGACACCGGCCTGGTGTGCGGCGGCACGCTGGACGTGTTCATCGAGCCGGTGCTGCCGCCGGCGCTGCTCTACATTTTTGGCGCCGGGCACGTCGCTTACAGCTTGTACAAGGTTGCGACGACGGCGGGCTTCGAGGTCACGGTCGTCGACGATCGCGAATCGTATGCGAACCAGGAGCGCTTTCCCGATGCGCGCGAAGTGATTGCTGACGACTTCGACGCGGTCACGGCGCGGCTGACGCCACCCGAAGGATCGTACATCGTGATCGTCACCCGCGGACATCGCGACGACATGCGCGTGCTGCGCTGGGCGGTCAACATGCGCGCGCGGTATCTGGGGATGATCGGCTCGAAGCGCAAGACGATCTCGATCTACAAGGAACTGGAGAAGGAAGGCATTACGGCGGAGAAATTTGCCAACGTGCACGCGCCGGTGGGATTGGAGATCGGCGCGGTTACACCGGAGGAAATTGCCGTAGCGATTGTCGCCGAGATGATCGCCGAGCGCCGCCACGCGACGCCCAACGTCGCCAGCAAGATGTACGTGCACGCGTCCAGTCGCGACGAGCAGGATGCGGTGGAAGAAGAGACGGCACGGGAATCGTAGATTAATTCTCGCCTCGGCCCAGGTTAGCCCAACCGAAGGGCGAACCCTTCGGCAAGCTCAGGGCAGGCTCTGGGGCACCGACCATCTACTTCGCGGTTCCCTTCCCCGCCGGCTTGCTCTTCAAGTCACGATTTTTTTCGCGCTTCTTCTCGCGCGCTTTGCGCAGACGATGCTCGCGCGACTTGTCACCATTGCGAAACGACATGATTCACCTCGTCAACCATCCTACCTGATTCAAGGGCGCGGGCAGAGGCCCGTGCTGGGATATGTCGCCCCTGAAGGGGCTTTCACGTCAAAATGCTGCCTACCCAGCGCTGAAGCGCTGGGCTATCCTCTTCCGTCCCGCGATGCGGGACTCGGCTGTTTCTGGCTCGCACATCGAAGACTGCCGAAAAAAGCAGCATCCGACAATTGCACAACTGAAGCGGCGCTCCGCCCAGAGTCAGCCGACATCACCGGACTTCGTTGAACGGCCCCGCCTTCGCCAACACAACGTTAGAACGAGGTACCCGGGTCGCGAAACTGACAACCGACAACTGACAACCGACAACTGCCTCACTCCACCCAATCGGCGATGAAGATGTTGGTCTCATGCGGCTCCTTGCCGTTGCGATTGGAAGCCCAGACCAGCCGCTTGCCGTCGGAGGTGAACATGGGGAAGGCGTCGAAGTCCGGGTAGTAGGTGACCCGCTCCTGGCCGGTGCCGTCCTCGTTGATGATGTAGAGATCGAAGCCACGCCCGCTCTTGGGATCGGCCAGGTTCGAGGCGAAGATGATGCGCTTGCCGTCGGGATGGAAGAAGGGCGCGAAATTCGCCGCGCCGTTGTGCGTCACCTGATGCTTGTGGCTGCCGTCGGCGTCCATCACCCAGATCTCGAGATTGCCGGGACGAATCAGCCCCTGCGCGTAGAGCGCCTTGTAGTCGGCGATTTCCTGCGGCGTTTGCGGATGCTCGGCGCGGTAGACGATCTTCTTGCCATCGGCCGACCAGAACGGGCCGCCGTCGTAGCCCAGCTCGTGCGTGAGCTGCTTCACGTCGGTGCCGTCGATGTTCATGGTGTAGATGTCGAGGTCGCCGTTGCGCGTCGAAGTGAAGACGATGTGCCGGCCGTCGCGGCTGATGGTCGACTCGGCGTTGTAGCCGTCAGCGTCGGTCAGCACCTTTTTGTCGCTGCCATCGAGCTTGGAGCTGTAGATCTTGTAGCTGGAATAAATGGGCCAGACATAGCCGTGCGAGTAGTCGGGCTTCGGCGGGCACTCGGGACTGGCGGCTTCGGTCGAGGAATAGAGAATGCGGTCGCCAGAGGGATAGATGTAGCTGCAGGTATCGCGGCCCTCGCCGGAGCTGACGAGCTTGGGCGTCGCCGGCTTGCCGTCGGGCGTGTCGACCGGCATGGTGTAGATCTGGTCGCAGGGCACGCCCTGGCCCTGATGCTGGAAGCTGAGCATCTTGTCGTCGGCGGAGAAGTAGGCTTCGGCGTTCTGTCCGCCAAAGGTGAGCTGGCGGACGTTGCGCAGATGCTTTTCCTCGCCGGGAGTGAGCAGGTGGGGCGATGCGGTCTGGGATCGCGGTGAACGAGTAACGCAGAAGTAGAAAAGAGTGTGACGTTCGCAGAGCGGAACAGCGTCAGAAAGCACGGATTGGAAGCGCGGGAAAAAAGGCGAGCTGGCAGCGATGAATCGGGAACATTCGACACAATGCTATCGTAAGAGGAAATAGGCGCATTGCCGAGCCCGACTACGAGTTCCAGGAGGGCAAAGTATTAGCAAGCGCAAGCTGTCATCCAAGAGTGGAGCCTTTGGCGCACGGGGTCGCGCGGCGGGGTCTTGAAGGCATCCTAGGCTTCCGCGAAGGTAATTGGTTCCACCCGATAGGGTGCTCCCTCCAGACATGCGAATCTCGGGATGACCGCAGAAGGAGAGTGACGATCTTCTGTAAAACTCTTCGTGCCTTCCGTGCGTTTGGTGGTGAAAAATTACTTTCTTTGTTCCAGCGTCACGCTCACCGTCAGCGGCTGGCCGTCGCGCAGGACCTTGACCGCGACCGTCTGCCCGACTTTGCTGCGGCGGAGCGCATCGGTAAAGTCGTAGAGATTGTGGATCGGCTTGTCGCCGAACTGGACTAGGATGTCGCCGGCCTTCAGTCCCGCCTTCGCAGCAGGTGAGCCGGGACGCACATCGGAGAAGCGCACTCCATCTTTCACTTCGCCGAAGTCGGGAATCGAACCAAAATACGGGCCGTAGCCTCCACCGCCGGAGATGCCGCCCATCGGCTTCTTTTCTTCGACGACAACGAACTGCGGCGGCTGCGGCGCGTCGGCTAGCTGCAACATCACGTCGGCAACCATATTGAGCAGCAGCGCGGCCGAAGGCGCGTTGATCTTGTCCCAGGTGTCGGAGGGCTTGTGATAGTCGGCGTGCAGGCCGGAGAAGAAGAACAGCACAGGAATCTTGCTCGCGACGAAGGAGGTGTGATCGCTGGCTGAGTAGCCGCCGGGCGAGTACTCGATTTTGAAATCCGTTTTCTTCTGCGCCGCCTCCAGAATCGGTACGAAGGTTGAGCCGGTACCCACGCCGCCGATGAAGATCTTGTTGTCGCGGATGCGCCCGATCATGTCCATATTGATCATGGCGACGCAGTGGTCGAGCGGCATGGTCGGATTCTTCACCCAATACGCCGAGCCCAGCAGGCCGAGCTCTTCGCCAGAAAAATTCATGAAGAGGATGCCGCGATCGAGCTGGCCTTTGAGCGGCGCGAAGAGGCGCGCGAGTTCCAGCACGCCGGCAGTGCCCGAGGCGTTGTCGTCGGCGCCGGGATGAATCTGGCCGATCTGCGAAGGCGCCAGCGAATTGGAGTCGCCGCGGCCGAGATGATCGTAGTGCGCGCCGATGATGATGTACTGGTCGCTCTTGCCAGGCAGGTAGGCGAGCACGTTGTCAACCCGGGCGTGCGTCTGCTCGATGTCGATGTTCAGAGCGAGCTGCAGAGTTGCGGGAAACGCGAACGACGCGGGCTTGCCGCTGTTGTTGATTTGCTGTTGCACCTCGGCGAGCGACTTCCCTGCCGCCTTGAACCAGCTGTTGGCGACCGCATTCTTCACCTGCAACAGCATGATGCCGACGTCTTCCGGACCGCTGACGCCGCCGAAGCGCATCAGCGAATCCTCTTCGCCGCCCGCGAGCTTGCCGTTGACAAGAATGACCGCTTTGGCTCCGTGATTGCGCGCGTTGATGGCTTTGGTGACGAGCTGGGAATGCTGAGTGAGGCCCTGGTGGCCGGTTTTCGCGGAAAAGGTCTCCGGCTCGTAGCGCAGCAGAACGACGATTTTGTCATTCACGTCGACGCCGGCGTAGTCGTCGTATTGGAACTCGTCGGCGGAGGTGCCGTAGCCGACAAAGACCATCGGGCCAGTGAACGAGCCGGAAGACGAAAAGCTGATGGGCTCGAAGTCCTGGTTGATGGCAAGCGGCTGTTTGGTCGAGCTATCCACGATGACGAGCGAGTTGTCGGATTTCAACTTCGCGCCAGTGGTTACGGTGAAGGGCTGCACATAGCCGTTGGTTCCGGCAGGTTGCAGGCCGAGGGCTTTGTAGCGGTGCTCGATTAAGCTCGAGGCTCGCGCCAAGCCGGAGGTGCCGGGGCCGCGGCCTTCCATGTTGGAAGCAGCGAGGATTTTGATGTCGTTGAGATAACGGGTGGAATCGGCAGTGCCGATGGAGGTGGGCGCGGCGGCAAGCAGCGTGAGCGTCAGGGCCAGGCAGAGCGAGGTTCGACGAAGTTTCGACATGGTAGTAATCGTCAAGGTGTCATCCCGAGCGAAGCGCAGCGAAGTCGAGGGACCCCTATCGCGGAAGGATGACGTTCTGGCGAGATAGGGGTCCTTCGACTGCGCGCCCGCGCGACTCGCGTAGCGCGAGTCGCAAGAAACGCGGCGGGCGCTCCGCTCAGGATGACAGCATCATTAGAACAACATCCGTTGAGAAAAACTGTGAGCTGGCGCACCTTTCACAAGCTAAAAAGCGAAGAGCGAAAGGCGAACCGCGGCCTTTCTACGAGTTGCCGATGAGTATACCTGTGGCAAACACCAGCGCCCCGCCGAGGGCTACCTGTAGGGCGGCGGAGAGCACGGGCGTGTCCATAAAGCGTTTCCGCACCCAGGTGATGGTCGCCAGCTCCACCAGAACAACTCCAATGGCCACCGCCAACGCGACATTGAAATTGTGCAACAGGAATGGCAGCGTGTGACCGATGCCGCCGAGGGCGGTCATCGCGCCACAGACGAGGCCGCGCAGCCACGGCGTGCCGCGTCCGGTGAGCGAGCCGTCGTCGGAGAGCGCTTCGGCGAAACCCATGCTGATGCCGGCGCCGAGCGATGCGGCGAGGCCGACGGCGAAGGCGTCCCAGGTGTTGCGCGTAGCGAAGGCCGCGGCGAAGACGGGCGCCAGCGTCGAGACCGAGCCGTCCATCAGGCCGGCGAGGCCCGGCTGCACAATTTGCAAAACGAAGAGCCGGCGCTTGGCCTTGTCTTCCTCCTCGCGCACTTCGGGCTTGAGCTCGGTCTTTTCCAACTCAGCCGCGCGCTCGACGTGGCTGGTCTCGGCCTCGGCAAGGTCGTCGAGTAACTGGCGGATGCTGGCATCCTGCGCGCGCGTGGCGGCGAGCTGATAGAAGCGGCGCGTCTCCGCTTCCATCGCGCCAACCTGGGCGCGGATCTGCTCCAGGCGCAGCGGCGTATTCAGCCAGATGGGCTTGCGCTGCACGAAGCCGCGCACGTCGTTGCGGCGCACGAGCGGAATGTGCTCGCCAAATTTCTTCTTGTACAGCTCGATGAGGACGCGCCGGTGTCCGCTCTCTTCCTGCCGCATCTCGTCGAAGATCTTGGCGGTGGCCGGGAAGTTGTCGCGCATCCTCTCGGCAAAGTCGGAGTAGATGCGCTCGTCTTCTTCCTCCAGCGAAACGGCCAGAGCAAGAATTTCTTTCTGCGACAAGCTGTTGAAGTCTCGCAAAGGAAGCTCCTGAGGAACAGCAATTAGCAATTAGCAGCTGGCACTCAGATCTGGTCGACGACCCACGGGCTAACAGCAGATCCCTCGCGGCCTGCAGGCCACTCGTGATGACAAACCATTGGCGAATGGTAATTGCTAGTTGCTTATTGCTAATCGCTTCTACTCAAAGATCGGCGAAAGCCGGGCCAGCACTTCATCCATTATGTTATCGGGAACCGTTTCCAAGTTCTTGCCTTGGCGCGCGCGGAGGTCCAGCGCACGCGGCTGGTCGCAGCGCACAATACCGGTGGTTCTGGTTCCGGCGCCGGTGAGCGATACGGAAAATCCGGCGGTGCGAGCGAATCGGCCCCCGCTGGTAATAGGGAGTACGACCGGTACCTGGGTGACGCGGTTGAATGCTTCGGGGGAGACGATCAGCACGGGACGGCGACCTTTTTGTTCGTGTCCGGCGGTGGGGTCGAGCGCGGCCAGCCAAATCTCTCCGCGCTTCATCAGATCAGCTCACGACCCTGAGCCTTGCCGCTAACCCACTGCCTTTCCTGCCGGGAGCGTTTCTTGGGGGAAGCAGACTGGGCGAGAAGTTCGGCAAGAGTGTAATGCGGCCGAGTATGCGGCTCGACAATCAGACGGCCGCCGTCAACTCCGATCCCGACCTCGGTTCCCGGCGCCAAGTCCAGCATCTCGAGCAGGACCGGTGGGACCGCCAGCATCACCGAACCGCCCACCCTCCGCAAGTTGGTCCTGTGCATATTGGCACCCCTTCACTGGTTATACTTCAGTATAACATATAGATATCTGCAGTGATGACCTTTATTCTGGGTAACGGTCGCGCCCAACCCGCAACGACTGCCGGCACACACTCACTGAGTCACGATCATGACCGGCTGCTGTAAGGCGCACACCGTGCAGCCGATGATCTGTGACGGCGCGGGGATGTTCTGCGAGATGGTGTTGTTGACGGTCTGGATGATGGTAGTTTCGCTGGTTCCTTTGTCGGCGACGTAGACCTTGCTGGACGTCGGATCGGAGGCGATATAGACCGCGCCCGCGCCGGCGGGCAGAGCCACCGTGGTGAGCGGGCTGAAGCTGTTGGCGTTGACCACCGTAACGTCATTGGTGCCCGAGTCCAGCACATAAAACAAACTGCCATTCGCCAGCGGCGTGAGGCCGATGGGGTTAGCGCCAGTTTCGAGAGCCACGGTGGCCAGCAGCGGGATTGGCGTTGAACTGGAGGGATTCACCGCGGTCCCGTCGAAGACACTGACCGTGCTATCGCCGGTGTTGGCGACGTAAAGCCGGTTGAGATTGGGATCGATGGTGGAAAACGTCGGCCCCGCGCCCAGTGGGACCGAGGCGGCTATCGACTTGCCGGCGGACCAACTGGAAGAGATGATATCGAGCGCGCTGGGAGTTTTGCTGTCGCCCTGAGTCACGACGAAAATCCAGCTGCCATCGAGGCTCGCCGTGACGGAGATGGGGTTAGGCCCCAAGCCGTTGGCCTGGGTAATGGTACCGACGAGTGCCGGGCCGGCAGGATTGAAAACCGAGACGCTGCCACCGTCGCCGTTGCCCTGGTTGACCACGAAGACGTAACCGCTGACGGGCGATTGTGCCATGGCAATCGGATTAAGACCGACGCAGAAGGTACCCGAAACGGTCAAGGTCGAGGTCGCGATCGTGCTCAGCGAGCCGCTAGTGGGACACGCCGAGTTGGTCCCCGAATTGAGGACATACATGGCCGTGTTCTGCTGGGAGGTAAGCGCGATCGGATGCGATCCTGGCAGCAAATTGATGGTGGTGATCGATCCGAACAGGGTCGGCAGATATTCGCTGACGCTGTCGCCCGTGTTGTTGGCGACGTACAAGGCCAGCGAGCTTGCCGGGAACGCTTCCGCGATGGAGCCGTTGCCCATCGAGTTGACGGCGAGATTGGTGTCGCCCGACACGTCGATCTGGGTGGTGCTGCCGGCGCCGGTGGGGTTGAAATTGACTACCCAGGCATAATGCGGCACCTGCGGCTGGCCGCCGGGGCTGACGACGGGGTTCGCCACCGGACGATACTGATTATCGCAACCGAGCTCAACCAGCAGTATGCCGGCCGACAACAGCAGTAATCCGGTGACACGCCGGAACTTCATCCACACTCCTGAGGTGGGTTGATTAAGTCGCATGATCTCTTGAGCAGGATTTTACATTGTACATGGCGCGCGGAGTAGCATGGGGGCGAATTGCTATGATTACCAGTTTCGTCATCGCTCGATGTTTTTAACCCGTTATTGCCGGAGATGACTCGCATGAAATTTCTCATTCTCGTATCGCTTGTGTTTCTGCTGGGTACTACGATTCTGTCGGCGCAGGAGATGGCGACCAAAGTGCCCGACCTGGCCCAGTTGCAGAAGATGACGGCGCGCTTTGCGCCGACCGAGCTGAAGGTCGACATTAGCGCTCTGTCCGAGGGCGATCGCAAGGCGCTGGCCAAGCTGATTGAAGCCGCGCGGCTCATCGATCCCATCTTCATGCAGCAGTACTGGAGCGGCGATCTGGCGCTCTACGCCAAGCTGCAGAAGGACACGTCGCCGCTGGGCAAGGCGCGGCTGCATTATTTCTGGATCAACAAAGGGCCGTGGTCGGAACTCGATGGGAACACCGCGTTCCTTCCCGGCGTGCCTGAGCACAAGCTGCCGGGCGCGAACTTTTATCCCGAGTCGATGACCAAGGAGCAGTTCGAGAGCTGGGTGAAGACGCTGCCCGAGGCCGAGCAGAAGCAGGCGACGGGGTTCTTCACCGTGATTCGGTCGGATGGGAAGAACGGATTCAAGATCGTTCCTTACAGCGAAGCCTACAAGGACGACCTGACGAAAGCCGCGAAGCTGTTGAACGATGCGGCATCGCTCACCGACAACGCGACGCTGAAGCGCTTTCTGACGACGCGAGCCGCGGCATTCCTGTCGAATGATTATTACGAGAGCGATGTGGCGTGGATGGATCTGGATGCGCCGCTGGATATCACGATCGGGCCGTACGAGACGTACAACGACGAGGTGTTCGGTTATAAGGCGTCGTATGAGGCGTATGTCAACGTGCGCGACGAGCAGGAGAGCGTCAAGCTGGGCGCGTTTGCGCGCGATCTGCAGGAGATTGAGAACAATCTGCCCATCGATCCCAAGTATCGCAATCCGAAGATCGGCGGACAGGCGCCGATTCGCGTGGTGAATGAAGTAA
The DNA here is from genome assembly GCA_963805985.1 of uncultured Acidobacteriaceae bacterium. GTDB lineage: Bacteria > Acidobacteriota > Terriglobia > Terriglobales > Acidobacteriaceae > Bog-257. The sequence goes on from CAWDWG010000004.1 coordinate 200,928, forward strand.
TGGACGCGGGCGACGGCAATCATGGCGTCCAGACCGCGGCGTACAACTTGCCGAACGACGAGCGCGTGGTGGCGGAAAAAGGCAGCAAGCGCGTCATGCTGAAAAACGTGCAGCAGGCGAAGTTTCAGCAGATCCTGATTCCGATCTCGAAAAAAGTGCTGGTGGCCGATGAGCAGGGCGATGTGGCCTTTGACTCGTTCTTCACGCATATCCTGACGCACGAGCTGTGTCATGGGCTGGGGCCGCACCAGATCACGGTGAACGGCAAGCCGACGACACCACGCGAGCAGTTGAAGGAACTGTACAGCGCGATCGAGGAAGCCAAGGCAGATGCGACGGGGCTGTTCGCGCTGCAGTACATGATCGATCACGCGCAGGCGATGGGGCTGGCCGGCATTCTGAAGCCGGATGCGAATTCAGAGAAGCGGCTGTACACGACGTATCTGGCGTCGACGTTCCGCACGTTGCGATTTGGCATCGGCGAGGCGCACGGCAAGGGCATGGCGATGCAGGTGAATTACCTGATGGACAAGGGCGGCTTCGTGGCGCGGCCGGATGGGACGTTCGCGGTCGACTACGCGAAGATCAAAGACGCGGTGCGCAATCTGACGCACGATCTGCTGACCGTCGAGGCGGAAGGCAATTATGCCGGCGCGAAACAGATGCTGGATACGCTGGGCGTGCTGCGGCCAGAGTTCAAAGCCGCCCTCGATAAGCTGGGCGATATTCCGGTGGATATTGAGCCGGTGTTTGTGACGGCGGATGAGGTTGCGCCGGCGGGGGTGAAGCATCGGCCGTGAATAAATCCCGCTTGGACGATGTACCTCAGCGGCTAAAGCCGCCCAGGTTTGAGGATGTCTTTATACACTGCTGAAGCAGTGCTCCACCCGAAAAGCACTGCAAATGCTGCGCTCGGGATGACAGAACGGGGCACCCGTGCGTGTGAGGACAGTCACGGACAGAGCAGGTGTGTCGCTGAGAACAGGGGTGGAGCACTGCTTCAGCAGTGCAGTTAACCGGCTTGCAAGTCGCCGGCTTTAGCCGCTGAGGTACGCATGGCCATCCCGCGCCGCGGCGAAACCTCTTGTTCCACATACTTCATCACCGCTGGGACCTTCAACAAGATCCATGTATTGCAGTCGGACCGGATGGCTGAACTGTTCTGCGAAACACTGCTTCGGTATCGGGAGGATGGGAAGCTCGCAGTTCATGCTTTCGTGGTTATGCCCAATCATGTGCAACTGCTGATGACCGTGCCGGAGGGCATCACCCTGGAGCGAGTCATGCAGTTCGTCAAAGGCGGATTTTCCCATGAAGCTGGTAAGCGGTTCGGTATTCGCGGTCCGATTTGGCAAAAGAGCTTCGTGGATCGCCGGGTGAGAGATGCGTCCGAGTGCGCGCGTTTCAAGAACTATATCCACCAAAACCCGGTGCGTGCCGGGCTGGTCGGCAGAGCAGAGGAGTATACGTACTCGTCATTGAACCCGCAGTTCCGAATGGACGATTTACCTCAGCGGCTAAAGCCGCCCGCGTTTGAGGATGTCTTTCTGCACTGCTGAAGCAGTGCTCCACCCGTTGGAAACCACGGCGCGCGCCATACTGCCGCACTCGACCTACCCTCCCATGCCCTCATCCATCCACTGCTTGAATTTGGCGACTTGCTCTTTGGACCAGGGTTCGTCGCAGGGCATGCTGCCTTCTTCGAGAGTCTTGTAGATTGCAGCGGCGTGCTTCTTCACATCTTCGTGGAGAGACAAATCCATTCCAAAACCCTTCATGGCTTCAACATCAAAATCGCGGAACAGCGGACGAATATCGGTGGCAAAGCTTACCGCCATGGAGCACCTCGCTGGGAATTCGACAAATTATGGTCACGGTAGAAATATCCACCAGGATATAAACCTTAACTCAGTAAGGCCGGATGTCAAAAGAAAGCTATAACCGCACGCCTGAAATAGCTTGTTGAGAAACCTGTCACGCGACTCTCGTGCCATCAGCTGAACCGGCTGGCGAAAAAGCTCCAATGCGTCCGCTTTGTGTCGCCGGCTAAAGCCGGCTCGGACTAAAAATAACCGACTTATCGGCACGACTAAAGTCGTGCCCTGTTACGAAGCGATCGCAGTATGACTTTTTCAGCAGTCTGTGAAGCCGACCCAGAGAGACAAAAAACGAGCCTATCGGCACGACTAGAAGTTATGCCCTGGCACACGGCGCTCGCGGGACGTGCTTTTCAGCAAACTGTGAAGTCGACTCTGGCAAAGAAATAAATGGTCTGGACGCAGGCCTGAAGAGACTGTGCCGCGGCTCCGCGACTGCGATTCTTCTCACTCTTACCCGGGGCTCGCGCCCTTGGCTGTATTCATGGCTGCCGCCGCACGGCTGGTTATTTCCCGATTCTGGACGTTACCCCAGTCGAGAATTTGCTCTGCAGTCGCGACACCAACTCTAAAACCTGCACCACCTGCAAGCAATACTCCTATTTCGGTCGAAAGTTGCTCCGGAGCAACGTACCCAACAAATATTCGGCATAGGATTCAGCAACAATATCGTAAAATGCAAGGCACTGGCCCATTGCCAACAACTGAAGTTCGCTCCCCAACCGCGCTCTAGCAGGAGTGTAGTCCATGCGTCGCCTCGTTTGGTTGCCTTGCAGTTGCAGCAGCCTCTTTTCATCTATTAAGCCCAAATCACGGATGCGGAATGTAGCTTTGTTGGCTTGCCTGGCAGCTCTGGTCGGCAGCATGGCAGCGCAGCAGACGGTCACCGTTAGCGGAGTTCCGCCGGCAATCGAAAGCGGCAAGGCTACGCTGCTGGGACATTACAGCAATCCGCAGCAGATGTTGCGACTGGCGATTACGCTGCAGCCACCGCATCCGGCCGAGGAAGAAGAATTTCTACGCCAATTGGCGGATCCGGCTTCGCCGAACTTCCATCAGTATCTGACCCAGGACGAGTGGGCCGAGCGCTTTGCGCCGTCCGTCAAAGACGAGCAGGGGGTGGTGACGTGGGCGCAGAGCCAGGGGCTGAGCATCACGCAGCGCTATCCGAACCGGCTGGTGATTGATGTCGAGGCGCGGGTCGGGACGATCGAGAAGGCCTTCGCGGTCAACATCAACTCGTACCAGATGGGCGAGGAAACCTACTTTTCCAACGATCGCGATCCGGCGATTCCCGCCGCCCTGGGCGGCGTGATCCATTCGGTCATGGGCCTCAACAACATTCAGGCGATGCATACCCCCTTCCCGAAGAAGCCGGCGCCGGTCTATTTGCCGGGGCCTTCCTCCGTGCTGGGAGAACATATCGAAGCCGATGGCGATCGCAGCAAGTTGGACGCGGCGATGGCGGCGGGCGATAAGAAAGCCAAGCAGTTTTATTCCTTCGGCGCCTACGATCCATCGGACATCTACAGCTCGTTTGCCTATAACTACATCGCGCTGGAGGGTCTGGGGCATTGCTGCAATCCGTTGAAGAATCCCGGTAATTCGCCGGCAACGTCGAGCATTGCCATTGCCATCGGCGGCGATTTCCTTAGCTCCGACATGACTGCCTTCGCCACCCACTATGGTCTGGCGTACAACGTACAGAAAATCCTGCTTTACGGCGCGGGCATGTGCACGAATTATGAGAATTGCGACCCGGAGGCCACGCTGGACACGGAGTGGAGTACGGCGATGGCCAACAGCTTTGGCTCGTCATCCACGACGGCAAAAGTTTATGTCTATGAGGGACCGGCTTACTCGTCGGTGTCGCTGTTGGATACGATCCAGAAAGCAGCGAGCGACAACAAAGCGCGCGTGCTCAACATGAGTTGGGGCGAGTCCGAAGAGGACACCGGAAACTATTACTTGCAGGACTTCCACAATGTCTTCGACGGGATGATCGCACAGGGCTGGACGCTGGTGGCGGCTTCCGGCGACGGCGGCGCAACAGCGGATTGCCGCACCACCTCGGTCAGCTCGCCGGCCTCCGATTCAGACGTGACCGCGGTTGGCGGAACCACACTGTCCGCCCTGAACGGCGGATATCAGAGCGAGGTCGGCTGGACCGGTGGTCCCGGTGGCTGCTCAACCAATGATGGCGGCAGCGGCGGCGGATGCAGCACCTATTTCAAGACGAGCTATCAGGGCGCAGGCGCGTGCAGCGGCGGCTACCGCAGCGTTCCCGACATCGCCCTCAATGCCGATGCCTACAATACGCCCCAGACCCTCTTCTACGTGGGCAACTGGTACGACGTGGGCGGCACCAGCATCGCCGCGCCCGAGATGACCGGCTTCTTTGCCCAGGAGAACGCCTATCTGCTCTACGTGGGGAACATCGTGGGCACCACCTGCGGGCCGAATAACAACGCGGGCTGCTCGCCGCTGGGTCAAGCCGCCGGGTACATTTACAACGAAGGACTGCACTCCTTCGCGCCGCACAATCCCTTCTACGACATCACCTCCGGCTGCAACAACAACGACATCACGAAAAAAGACGACCTGAAGTACTTCTGCGCCGGAGCGGGATTTGACCGCGTAACCGGATGGGGCTCGGCCAACATGTTTCAGCTGGCCTGGACGATCAACTTCTATCTGGCGGGCGACGGCGAAGGGCCCGGGCTCACGATTTCCGGCCCGCCGGTGCATCACTGGTACAACGCCGATCAGATGGTGAGTTGGACCATGAGCGATCGCACCAGCAATGGCCACCGCCCCATTGGAAGCGCGGGCGCGAGCATGGTTTGGGACGCCGACCCGGGCGATCCTTCGCACGAGGCCCATCCCGGCTCCGGCAGCAGCTATTACGGATTGGGCGTCTACGGAACACAAGGGTCCCAGGGCGGATTGGCGAATCTATCCCAGGGATGCCATACCGCCTATGTGCGCGGCTGGGATAATGGCGGCAATTCGGCTCTCAGCACTTACGGACCGCTGTGCTTCGACAACATCCCCCCGGTCACGACAATCAACTTGAGTGGTAATAAGCAGCAGAACGGAAACTATAACGGCCCGGTGCTGGTGACTCTGAGCGCCACCGACAACGCCAGCGGCGTTGCCGCAACCTATTACGTGATCGACAGCGGCCAGTTTCAAAACTATGGCGGCCCGGTGTACGTGTGGCTTCCTGGGAACCACCAGGTTACGGCGTACAGTGTCGATGTCGCCGGCAACCTCGAGCAGTTTGAAGTCGCCAACTTCAACATCCAGCAGAATTCGCAGTTCGTAATTACGGTGACGCCGAGCGGTACCGGCAGCGGCACCGTCACCAGCATGGACGGCCAGATCAATTGCGGCTCGACCTGTACTGGCAGCTATTACGACGAGGAGCCGATCACGTTGAGCGCGACGCCGGCGGCAGGTTCGGTCTTCATCGGCTGGCAGAATTGCGACTTGAGCTTCGGTTTGAGCTGCACGTTGACCGTCACCAAGGCTCGCACGGTGACGGCGATCTTCAACATTCCGGTGGCGCTGCAGTTTGTGCCGGTCACGCCGTGCCGCGTGGTCGATACCCGCAAGAACGATTCCTTCAGCGGCGGTACGCTGCAAGGGGGCACGTCGAACAGCTGGGCTCTGCCCAATAGCCCGTACCTGTCGAGTTGTGGGGTCACCATCCCGCCGAAGGTAGCGGCGTATTCGCTCAACATCACCGCAGTTCCCCACAAGACCTTGAGCTATCTGACCGCGTGGCCAACGGGGCTGACGCAGCCAAACATCTCCACGCTCAACTCCTATGACGGACGCGTCAAGGCCAACGCCGCGATTCTGCCGGCAGGCGTCGCCGGCACGAACGAGGCGGTCAGCGTTTACGTCACCAATACCAGCGATGTCATCCTCGACATCGACGGCTACTTCATACCGACCGCCAGCTCGACGCTGGCTTTCTTCCCGCTGACGCCGTGCCGGTTGGTCGATACGCGGCAGCAGAACAACGGCCAGGGCTTCAATAACACGGAGACGTTTAACCTGCCGCAATCGGCATCTTCCGGCGGCGCCTACGGAACCTGCACGCCCTTCAGCTTGTCGGCGGCGCAAGCCTACTCGTTGAATGTCACCGCCTTACCGGTGAACGGGCCGGTGGATTACATAACCATCTGGCCTGCCGGCGGATCGCAGCCGGTGGTTTCCACCCTGAACGATTACACGGGAACAGTAGTAGCCAATGCCGCAGTCGTGCCCGCAGGAAGTCAGCAACAGACGTCGGTGTTCACCACGAACCAGGCCAATCTGCTGATCGACATCAATGGATATTTCGCACCGGTCAGCGCCGGTGGGCAGTCGCTGTACGTCTTCGCTCCCTGCCGCGTGCTGGACACGCGCGGGGGCAATGGCGCGTTCAGCGGGGCCCTCACGGTGCCTGTCTTGGGCAGTCCGTGCGAGGTGCCGAGCGCGGCGCAAGGCTACGTGCTCAACGCCACCGCCCTTCCGAGTCCCCAGCTCCAGTACCTGACGCTGTGGCCGGACGGCGAGTCGCAGCCGGTGGTGTCGACCTTGAACGCCTACGACGGCGCGGTGACCTCAAATATGGCGATCATGCCGAACCTCGACGGTTCCATCGACGCCTGGGCCGAAGGGACCACGCAACTGATCCTCGATATCTCCAGCTACTTCGCCCCGTAGGGGGGCGTGACCATAATCGTCCGATTTTGCGGATGAGACTGATGGAGGGAACTTGGTAAAGGTCAATCGGCGTCGGAAATTCTTGCTCTGGGCTGGAATTGTGGCGACAGTCAGCCAGATCGCGGCTGCGCAGGGGCCACTGACCTATCGCATCACACCGGACCATGCGGCTCAACTTTTCTTCCCCGGCATGAATCCGCCGCTGTCGCTGAGGTGGTCGGTGAATCTCTCGAGCCCAGTGACCTAACCCGATCATCATCGGGGACCGAGTCTTCGTCGCTGCCGGCAACAATTTGATAGCACTGGACGCGGAAACCGGCGCTGTTTTGTGGGCACAATCCACACCTGGTGGATATGAGACCTGGTCTGGTCCGGCCCCGCGTACGAGAACGGACTTATCTTCGCCGCTGCGGGGCTTGGTAACTACGACAATGGAATAATGTGTGCCTTCTCGCCGACGGATGATATCCAGGTCTGGTGCACCAAGCTCCCATACGAGTACGAATTCACCGCGCCCGCAGCTCTCGACGGCATCGTTTACCTCCACGGCGGCGGCACACCAGGCTTCTGGCAAAACAGCGTCGTCTACTCGATGTCCAACATGATCGTCTCGTATGACATTAGCACTGGCTTGCCGCAGTGGCTTGACCTTCCCGACTACAGCGACAGCTACATCCGCCGATCGGCGTCAATGGTGTTATGGACACTGCCACCACGTCGGGCAGAGTCTATGGCTACTCGACTGCCGACGGCGGGTGAGAACACGGGGGGAACGATCTTCTGCCCTGATGCATCAGCTCCCATAAGTGAGCAAGGTTGCTGATTCTAATTGACTCAGCATGACAGGCGATGCTAGTGTGCAGTTCACTTTTCCAGAAATTCAGGGTTGGGCTTCGGGATCTTGCCACGCTAGCTGTGGGAGGTCGAATGGCGCGTCACTGCCGTTGTGCGTCCGGTTGCTCCGAAAGAAGCGGTCTTCCCGTGGACTGCGTCGCCATTCGTCTTCGTCATCTCATAACCATGGCGCTCATTGGGGCGCTTGCAAGCTTCGCGCTGTCGGGGCAGCTTTTCGGCGAGACTGACTACGTCGTCCCGCCCGGCCGTGCGGCGTTTCCCATTGTCATCACAGTCGGTCCTGACGGTAACGTATGGTTCACCGAAAATGCTGGACTGAAGATCGGCACCGCTAATGCGGATGGCGTAGTCACGGAATTCCCGATTACGGGAGCGCAGGGTCTTTGCGGCATTACAGCCGGCCCGGATGGAACCATCTGGTTCACGGACGAATTCGCAGGCACGATTGGGCACATCAGCATCACCGGAGGCGCCCTAGGTACCTACAATCTGCCGCCGGGCAGTCATCCCCAAGGCATTGTCACTGGACCGGATAGCAAGCTGTGGTTCGTTGACAACTCGGTTGACTCCCTACATCCCGCAAACGGTTTCCGTGTCGGCAGCATCGATACCGCTGGCAACATAACCGAGTACTCAACGAGCATCAACCCCGGCGTGTTTGACACGTACGGCTATCCCCCTGCTCAGATCACGGTAGGACCGGATAAGAATCTCTGGTTTACGAACGCCAATGCAAGTGAGGTCGGCACAAACTTCGTCGGGACGATCACGACTGCGGGCGCCGTCACCGTCTACAGCACCGGTGACACCCCGCAGGGGATTACCTCGGGCCCCGACGGGAACCTTTGGGTAATCGAGAATAAACATGTGGCGAAAATCACCACTTCCGGCATGGAGACGGAGTATCTACTGAACGGTGTAGGGTACGGCGGGATCACGCTGGGTCCGGACGAAAACATCTGGTTCACCGAATACACGGCTGTTGGCTTCGTCGTACCAGCAACCGGAACAGTCACTGAGCTACCGGCAAGCACGTTTAGCAATTTCTCTTTTATCTCGAGCATAACGGCCGGACCTGTTAGGGAACTGTGGTTTCTCGGCAACCTTACGAGCAACATAGGTAGGCTCACAATCGAGGGTCAGTTGGTCGGTTTCTCCAATCTGAATCTTGGAAGCTTGCCGGGAGAGGACACCCTTGGACCGGATGGGGCTATTTGGGCCACGCAGTTCATTGCCGACTCGGTCAGTCGTCTCACGACCAGCGGCCAGGTAACCAGCTTTCCGACGCCGGCAGGCTCAATACCTGGGTTTATCGTTGCGGGACCGGACGGCAACCTGTGGTTTACGGAAGGGGGCCCCTCGAAAGTTGCAAAGATGGCAACCTCTGGTCAAATCCTTGCCGAGTATCAAGCCAAAGGTTCGCTAGGTTCACTTGCCTTCGGTCCGGATGGGAACCTCTGGTTCCCGCAAGCAGGCGCGGCAAATTCTATCGCTAGACTCACGACCAGCGGCGTGTTGACAGAATTCTCGATCCCGACCCAGAATGCCGGGGCTGGCTATATTACGAAAGGTCCCGGCGGCAATCTTTGGTTCACGGAATCCAATGCACAACAGGTCGCGAAGATCGATCCCAACTCCGGTCTGATCACCGAATACCCATTCTCCAGCGCCAACCAACCTCCAGAGGCCATTGTCACCGGCCCTGACGGAAATTTGTGGATCATGGCAGGTTTCGCCAACGGCGCCATTGCGAAGTTCTCCATCTCCGGATCGCTTCTGGCCGAGTATCCCGCACAATTCCTGACCTCGCTGGATATTAAGGCCGGAACCGACGGCGCGTTGTGGTTTCCGCAGTACTATCCCAATGGAGTAGGCCGCATCACGACGTCCGGTGTAGTCAGCTATGTACCATTGACCACGCCCAATGCCGAACCCAACGATCTCGCGTTCGCAGCGAACGGTAAGCTGTGTGTTGCAGAAATTAGCGCCGGCGCCCTGGGCTGCCTGAGCGCTATTGGCGGCACCGGCAAGGCCGTCACCGCGACCGCCGGCTCACCCTTCACAGGCGCGGTTGCCAGCTTTGTCGATGGCACTCCGACAGCTTCTGCAGCGAATTTCACCGCCATCATCAATTGGGGCGACGGCACGCAGAGCCCGGGAACCGTGTCCGGACCTACCGGCGGCCCATTCACTGTGAGTGGCACGCACACATACTCGGTTCCGCAAACGTACCCGACGATCGTGAGCCTGTACGACTCGGTGGACAACGCGATGTATCAGGCGAGCCCCGGCTCAGCTCTAGTACAGTCAGGCAGTTTCACGATTCTTCTTTCGCCGGCTAGCGCAACGGTCACCCAAAGCTTTAGCAACCTCAATGATCCATTCTTCGCGCATCCAATCAAGGTTACTGCTCAGCCGCTCAATGGCTACAACAACACGGTAACGCTGTCGTGCAGTGTAAGTCCTCCGCTGACCGGCGGAAGCTGCGCGGTCGAGCCACCGAGTTCGGGCTCCTTGGCATCCGGCAACCTCAACACAACGCTCACCATCAGCGCTGGCAGCTCTACTCCCGTTGGCTGCTACACCGTTACGGTGACCGGGCAAGACAACACCGGATTGATGCATTCGGCGACGCTTGCTCTCTCGGTGATCAATTTAGCCAACGGAGTGGATATGCCCCCCGGAGGTAGTAATAGGACTCCCGTGTCGTTCGGCTGTCCCACCGGTACGGTCATAAGTAATCTCTCCTGTACGTTGGTCGCCGGCACGGGCATCACAGGCACTGAAGACCTTAGTAAGATAGGCGGCGTCTGTACCTTCAATCCAGGATCGCTGACTACTCCCGGAATGGCGGTCGTCACCATCTCCGGTTGCACCGTGGCACAGCTCAGAATGCGCATGCCGATTTTCGCATCGTTTTTCCTCGGTATGCCGGGCGTCGTACTGTTGGGCTCTTTACGCCGCGGCAAACGGCGACCTAAGAATTTACTGTGGATATTGGCTTTCGTCCTGATTGCCTCGGCGCTGCTGGTCGGCGTCGGGTGTGGAGGATATGGACAACTGACTCCGACCGGTAATTATTTCGTGCTGGTGCAAGGGACGGGTGCCAACGGAACGGTATCCTCAGCAGTCGTTCCGGTTACAGTTACTCCGTTGAACTGAGCAGTGCGATTTGCGCAGGGAACCACGAACCTTCAGGAGTGGTTAGTGAGATACAACCGCTGCATACTTATTGTCTGCTTTGCGATTCTGGCTGGGGCGGCTTCGATGGCTCAGTCCTTTCCGCGGTTCGAATTTGCCGGCGGGTATTCGTACATGGACTTCCATGCCAGCGTGCCACAATTGACCAGCCAGAGCTTTAATGGCGGCGGCGTAGCCTTCGTCTACAACCCAATCAGTTGGCTGGGAATCAAGGCTGAGTTCACGGGATACTCCTTCGGTCCCGGGTGGACGCACAAGCTGGAAGAATTGGGCTATACCGGCTCGGCCGGCGCCAATATGTTTAGCTACCAATTCGGCCCGCAGATCAAGAAGCATTCCGGCAAGTGGCAACCCTACCTTCACTCCCTCTATGGACTCGCGCACTCGGATGGCTACGCGGCGGTGCTGCGGGCGAAAGGTACCGGAACCTATGTGCTGAGCGACGCCGGTGCCAGTAGCAATGCCTTCGCCATGGAAATTGGCGGCGGCCTCGACATCCCGGTGTCGAACACAGTGCAGATTCGACCAGTTGAAGTCGATTACCAGCTCACCCGATTTGGCTACAGTGCGTACAGCGCGAATCAGAACAACTTCAAGTATTTTGGCGGGATCAACTTTACGTTTGGCCAGAGGCAGTGATGACTGCCGGCGCGCCGGATGGATTGGCATCCGCCCTCGCCCGCCGCAGATTCTCGTTGTCGCCCAGAACAATGATGACCGAGCCTCCAGCCAGCTTCACGGGCCCTCGTGGATTCACCTGCAGTTCCCCGGTCGCATACTGGACAGCCAGCGGCAACAGATCGTAACGTTCGTGGAGATCGACATCCGCGAGCGTCTTGCCATCCCACGCGGATGATTCCGACAATGCGATCTCTTCTACCCGCAAGGTCCGCGACTTCTGCTGCAGCATGAGATCGAGAAAGCCAACCACCGTCGGCCTGAGCAACTCGCTGGCCATGCGCAGTCCTCCGATGTGATTCGGCGAGACCGTCGAATTCGCACCCGCCTTGATCATCCGCTCCGCGTAGCTGAGGTCGCCGCATCGGGTGACAATGCGAATGTCGTGATTTCTCTGCCGGACGATGACCATGATCACCAGGTTTTCTTTATCGCTGGGCAACGTGGTGATCAATCCGGCGGCCACATCGATCCCCGCCTGCTCCAGACACCTTCTCGTCGGCGGCATCGCCTTCGATGTACAAGAGCTTGCTGAACCGCGAATCCTCGCCTTCCTGCAAGCGAGTGATCACTTCCTTGGAACTCTCGATCGCCACAAAAGGAGCACCCGTCCTGATCAACTCGTCCACCACGTGCCAACCCGTCTTACCGAGTCCGCAGACGATGAAATGACCGCGCAACGCGGCGATTTGCTTATCCATTCGACTCCTCCGAAACAGGTTGCGTAGTTCGCCTTCGACAAGAAACGCCGTGAGCTGCGAAAAGACATACACCGCGACCGCAACTCCAATCAGCACGATGAACATGTTGAAGGTGCGGAGGACGTGGTTATGCGTGGAATCGACGATTTCGCCGTAGCCGACACCGGAGAGGGTCACGACCGCCATGTACACGGCGTCAAGAAGCGTGACCTCCGGACCGCCGATCACCATGTAGCCGATGACGGCGATGGCGCCGACGGCGAGCATGAGAACAAATCCGATGATTAGGCGTTTGCGGACGGTCACGGCTGATTCTCTGAGTCGATCGGCCTCAGAATTCTCTCACCTCGGTTGCAGGCTGCGAGATCAGAGGTTTATCTCCATTCCTTCACGGGCAGCATCGGTGTTGGCGAAATGCGCACACGCCTGGGTCACGATCTCCTTCATCATGGCGTCATTGTGCCCGGGGTCATGGTGGAACAGAATCAGTTGCTTGACCTTGCACTCGTTAGCAATGCGGGCGGCTTCCTGCCAGGTGCTATGACCCCAGCCCTGCTTGGTCTCATACTCTTGCGGAGTATACTGCGCGTCGTAAATCAGCACGTCAGCGCCTTGCGCGTACTTGCGCAGTGTCTGTTCGAAGGCCGCGTTGCCGTGCTCGAGATCGCTGGCGTGGACGATCACTTTGTGCCCGGCTTCAAAACGAAAGCCGACAGCCCCTTGCGGATGGTTCATCGGAAATGGATGAACGTCGATGCCGGCGATTTCCAGCGGCCGGATGTTCAGATCGACGAACCTGCGCCGGGCCGGAAGGAATTCGAAGTTGACCGGGAAGTAGGGCATGGACATCTCGCCTTCGAGGATGCCCTGCAGCTTGGCCGGCGGATAGCCGGCATAGAACGAGATGTCGTTCTGCGCCGAATATAGCGGCGTGAAGAACGGCAGTCCCTGTATGTGATCCCAGTGGAAGTGCGTGAGAAGGAGATTCAGTTTGAGCTTGGCTCCGGCCGCCTCTTCCTGGAGTTTCATGCCCAGCCGGCGAATTCCGGTACCGGCATCGATGATGATTACACCTTCACCGGTGTTGATTTCGAGGCTGGTGGTATTGCCACCGTACTCCAGATAGTCGGCGGCGGGAACCGGGACCGATCCGCGCACTCCCCAGAACTTCAGCCGCAACTGTTTCCCGTTACCCATGACAGCTAGCGTCGCCATTCGTCGATGAGGTTGGCCACCAGGCCGGTCCAGCCAGTCTGGTGACTGGCGCCCAGACCCTGACCCGTTTCCCCATGGTAATACTCGTTGAACAGCAGACAGTCCTTCCAGTAAGAATCGGTCTGGAACTTGTCGTATACACCAAAGCAAGGCCGCCGGCCGTCCTTGCCTTGCTTGAAAATGGAAATCATGCGATTCGCGATCTCACCTGCCAACGTGATCGGAACCACGGGTTGGCCGTTACGTCCTGGAGCAAGGTCAGCGCCAAACTCGCGCCCAAATTTCATCAAGGTTCGAATCAGGAGGTAGGAGGTGGGAAACCACACCGGGCCGCGCCAGTTCGAGTTCCCTCCCTTAATCTTCTCGTCCGATTCGCCCGGTTCGTAGCCGACGCACTTCCCTCCAAACAGAAGGGATGCTGCTCGTGATATTTGGAGAGGCTGCGAATGCCGTAGGGAGACAGAAACTCCGTCTCGTCGGCAGAGGCGGTCAAGAATGCGCCGCAGTTGTTGCGGATCGGCGATCGACATTACGTAGCGCGCACCGTTGAGCGAATAACAGGCGTGACCGATCACGTCGGGGCGATTACGGATGAACCATTCGACATTGGCCAGGAACTCGGGATGGGGATCAAGATCTTCGCGATTGAGCACTTCCACGGCAAACAGCGGAATCAAGCCCACCATCGACCGCAGGCGAAACTTCTTGAACTAGCCGTCGGGCAGGCGCAGCACATCGTAAAAGAAACCGTCCTGCTCGTCCCAAAGCTGATAGTCGCGGCCGCCCATCTTCTTCATGGCCGCGCCGATGTACATGAAATGCTCGAAGAACTTGGTCGCCAGCACTTCATAGGCCCGATTGGTATTGGCCAGTTCCAGCGCCATGCGCATCAGGTAAAGGCAGAAGAACCCCATCCAGCCGGTTGCATCCGACTGCTCCAAAGCCGCGCCGCCCGGCAACTTCTCGCTGCGATCGATCACGGTGATGTTGTCGAGTCCGAGAAAGCCGCCCTCGAAAACGTTGTTGCCTTCGCGATCGACGCGATTGACCCACCAGGCGAAGTTCATCAGGAGTTTGTGCAGGCACTTCTCCAGAAACTCCGTGTCGCCCTTGCCGGTGCGCAATTTTTCGTTCTGATAGACGCGCCACACCGACCACGCGTGCACCGGCGGATTCAGGTCGGAAAATTCCCACTCGTATGCGGGGATCTGCCCGTTGGGGTGCTGGAACTGCTCGAACAGGAGGAGCCAGAGATTTTCCTTGGCAAACGCCGGATCGACCAGCGAAAGCGTCGTGCACTGAAAGGCCAGATCCCATGCCGCGAACCAGGGAAACTCCCACTTGTCGGGCACGGACATGATTCGCATCGAGTTCAAGTGTCGCCAATGCACATTGCGAATCTTCTTGCGAGATTCCGGCGGCACCACGTTGTCTCCTTCCAGCCAGCGATTCACGTCGAACAAATAAATTTGCTTGCCCCAAAGCATTCCGGCGAAGGCTTGCCTCTGGATCAGCTTCTCTTCTGCCGTCGCTTTCGGAGGGTGAATGCTTTCATAGAACTCATCGGCCTCCTGCTTGCGCTCGGCGATGACCTTGTCCACATCCTTCAAAGGGTCGCGCAATGGCTCCGGGCTCAGGCGGAGGCGGAGTACAATCGATTCTCCTGCCGGGATGCTGTTGGTGTAGTGAATGACAGGCCTTGGTGCCTTTCTCGTCCGGATGAACACAATCCTCTCCGTTGATGATGTGGCGATGGAAGGCATCCTTGGTGCAGAGCTGGGATGCGTCCGGCGAGTTGAACACTCGAGCGGCATTCGTCTCGTTGTTGGTGAACAGAGGCCTGCCGCCCGCAGGTGCAGAGAGATATCTCGAGCCGAGGTGATAGGCGAACTGCAGGTTGTGCGAGCGGCGGACTTGCGGAATCGTCGGCTAGAAGACTCAAGTAGTCCTTACCGGCAGGTCCTTTCTGTATGAGCGGCTCGGCGCCCCGAGGATCTGTCCAAGCCCAGGGTTGCGAAACCAGAGGTGCGGCAGAATGTGCAGCTCGGCAGCATCCGGGCCGCGATTGCAGGCTTCGATGCGAATGCAGATATCTTCCGCGGAACTCTTTGCATACTCGACGAAGATATCGAAGTAGCGATCTTCGTCGAAGATGCCAGTGTCCAGCAGTTTGAATTCGCGCTGACCCTGCCGGCGCCGGTTTTCCTCCACCAGTTGACGGTAAGGGAACTCCGCCTGCGGATACTTGTAAAGCATCCGCATGTAGCTGTGGGTCGGCGTGTTGTCGAGATAGAACCAGTAGTCCTTTACATCCTCGCCGCGGTTGCCCTCGTTGCAGGTGAGGCCAAACATCCGCTCCTTCAGGATGGGATCGCGGCCATTCCAGAAAGCCAGTGCGAAGACGAGCAACTGATATCGGTCGCAGATGCCGGCGATGCCGTCCTCACCCCAGCGATAGGCGCGACTGCGGGCGTGATCATGGGGAAAGTAGTCCCAGGCGCTGCCGTCGGCGCTGTAGTCTTCGCGAACCGTACCCCAGGAGCGTTCACCGACGTACGGGCCCCACTTGCGCCACGGAGCGACTCCCCCGGTGTACGCCTCGGCCAGACGGCGATGTTCGGCCGTGGCAGGCGCACTCGCGACAGCGTCTGTCGAATCCTTCTTCCGACGGGTACGGCTCGCGACCTTTTCTTTCATCGGATGACGCGCCTGGACCTGTGCAGATGAATTGTGCTGTCCGGCCGCGTAAGCTCAGCGGCTCCCCCGACAGCGAGGACCTGTTACTGAATTCGTTGGGGTGGTGGGTTTATACGACGAATTTGTCCAGAAAGCAATCGCAACGATAAAAATCTGCTGCCCTGGCCGGATGGCGGCCCACAGGTGCTTCGCGGGTCACCAACCGCGAGACAGCCTTATTCGGCGCGCAGCGCTTCAGTCACGTCCACATGTGCAGCGCGTGCTGCCGGAAAGATCGATGCGATAACTGCTGCCACCAGCAGCACGAGGACCGAGGCAATCACAGGCAGCACACTTGGCATTTGCAGGGCCGGAAAGTAAGAGCTGGCCACGCGCGTTAATCCGAAACCAAGAATCGCGCCTGCCAGGATGCCGGAGATAGCTATTACGGCTCCTTCCGTGACCACGCCCATCAGCAAGTGCCTGGGCTGCGCTCCCACCGCCAGCCGGATGCCGAACTCGCGTGTACGTCCGCTCACAGAGAATGCCAGCACGCCGGCAACGCCAACCACGGCAATCGCCAGTGCTAGAATCGCCAGGCCGCTGAAGACCAGCGTATTCAGCCGGTCCGGCGTCAGCACTTCGGCGCGAATATCTTCCAGCGTGGCAGCGTGTTCCACCGGCTGTTCCGAAGACAAGCCGCGAATAATGCGCGTCAGCGGAATGACCAGGGCGTGAGGATCGGAGCGGGTATGAACGAACAGCCGCCCGCCGAACAGCGGGATCTCCTTGCTGGTATCGTCGGGAACCTGGCCGAAGGGCTGGTAGATGGTGAGCATCGGACCGGGCTCGACATGCTCGTCGTCCACATCGGCGGCAACACCTACGACGCGGCGCGGCTCAGGGCTGATGTAGATGAACTTGATCACCGGGTCGGTCCACATGATGTGGCGGTTAACCGGATCCTGGCCGGGGAACATGCGCTGCGCGACGCTCTGGCTGATGATCACCACCGGCTCGCCGCCGCGCTTGTCGTTGTCGTTGAAGTCGCGGCCGGCCATCAATGGGACGCCCAAGCTCGCGAAAAAGCCGGGCGAAATCACGCGGAACTGCGCCATCGGATCTTCTTCGTGAGTCCCTTTCACATGGCCTTCGCCGGAAAACTGGAGGCCGGGACCATAGTTGCCGGCGTCGCGCCAGGGAACATTCGTGCCCATGGAGACACGATCCACACCTGGCAGTTCGCTAATGCGGCGAATCACTTCCCGGTAGAAATTGATGATGTCGTCGGGAGTTTTTCCGTACGACATGACGGGCACGTTCACAGCCAGGACGCGAGGCATGTCGAAGCCAGTCTGCGTTTGCTGAAGGGTAATCAGTGTCTTGATGAGAATGCTGGCGCCAGCCAGCAACATGAAGGAAGCGGCGATCTGGGTGATGGCAAATATCCGCAGCCGGCGGCTGGTGCCACCGGTGATGCGAACGCTGCTGCTGCTGGTCATCCCGATTCCGCCCGACGATTCCACCGAAGGAAGGCGAGGCACGAAGGCAAGAAGTACGGCAGCGATCACCGCCAGCGCCGCTCCCACCCAGAGCGCGCTCATATCCACGTGCAAATCCAGGGCGCGGACAGAAAAGCGTGAAGCGTAGCGCGCAAGAACCGCGACCATTGGCTGCGCGCTAAGAACGCCCAGTACCGCACCCGCAACCGACAGCAGCAGGCTTTCCGCCAGGAGCGTTCGCCGCAAAGCCGCAGTGGTTGCGCCAAGCGCGGCGCGAATCGCGAGCTCGCCCTCGCGGCGCACCGAACGAGCCAGAATCAGATTGGCGACGTTCGAACACGCGATGATGAAGATCAGCCCTGATGCAGCCAGCAACACCCAGAGAATCGTCTTTGCGCCTGAGGTGATCTGGTCGCGCAGCATCACGGCATTGATCTGATAGTGCGCGCTCGCCGGATAAGCTTCGGGATGCGCGCGTACCATCGCCGCATAATCCGTGCGCAGCTCGGCGCGGGCTTGGTCGAGCGAGGCACCAGGCGCCAGACGCCCGAACAGCTCGGTCATGCGATGCACGCGTCCGGTGACCATGGTGGCCGAGAGATGATGCGGGCTGGTCACCACGTTGACGAGGATCTCGGTCTGCGTGGGATATTGCACCGACGGCTCCAGCACACCGATGATGGTTGCCGTGCGCGGATCAAGCCGGATGGTCTTGCCGATCACGGTCGGATCGCCCTTCAGCGTGTCCTTCCAGAAGCTATAGGTGAGCACGCAGGCGCCGGCGGCATTAGGGCCATCGTCGTGGGGATCGATCAGCCTGCCCAGCACCGGGCGCAGGCCCATAACCTCGAAATACGATCCGTCGACCACGCCGGCGCGAACCTCGCGCGGCTCCCCCAGCCCTATCATGGTGAAGCCCATGGTGGAGAACTCGCCAAACGAGCCTACCGATTTCACGCTCGCCTTCAGGTCCGCGATCTCCGGCACGGAAAAGGCCGAGTGCTCGTCGCCATATCCCGGCGCGCTCTGCTCGATGTAGATCAGCCGGTCCTCGCCGCGGTTGACCAGCGGCCGCAGCAGAACGCCGCGCACCAGGCTGAAGATAGCGGCATTAGCGCCGATGCCTAGCGCCAGCGTCAGGATCACCGTGATCGACAGGCCTTTGGCGCGCCACAGCGATCGCAGGGCCACCTTCAGGTCCTGAAGAATTAAATCCAGTCTCACTGTCATGCTGCGTTCTCCGGGATGCGGCCTGATTCAAGCTTCGCGATCAAAGCGTCCACTAGCTGACATAGGGAAAGCAATCGGTTGTCCACGGCGCACGCCAATTAACTACTGGCATACCAGCCGGTTGGAACGGATTCCCCGGCCGCCCAAGGCGTTCGTATGTCCGCCGGCAGGGCACGCTGTCCGCCAGCGAACAACCTCCGCGCTAACTTCCCATTCATGCTTCGGCCGAAAGCGCCCTCACCGTGTCGCGGCCTGCCGCCGTCGCTGCTCACTCGCCTTCATGATTTCGCTCATGTCCCCAGCTGGCCGGATCTCGAAAATGTTGCCGTACTTCAGGGCCGGATGCTGCGCGATGAGCTGTACGGCATGATTCATGTCCCGCGCCTCAAGCACAAGAATGCCGCCGAGTTGCTCCTTGGTTTCCGCGTAGGGACCGTCGGTCGTGGCGACTTTGCCGTTCTTCCAATACAGGGTCAAGGCGGTTTCCGGACCCTGCAGCGCTTCTCCGCCGGTAAAGTGCCCGTTGGCGCGAAGATGGTCGTCATATTCAAAGCAGGCGTCGAACTGCGCGTTTCGTTCGCCCTCGGGCATGCCCTCGAATTTGGCTTTATCGTAGTAGCCGAAACAGATGTATTTCATAGTTCTTCCCCTCGTAGTAGCCGCCAGCCGCGCACTTTTGCGCGCTTGGCTCGTTCATCCTATAGTCGTTGCGGACGGAGAAAAATCGACAGCCGAGGCGAACTATTTTAATTTCAATTCCTCGATCCGCCTCGCGGTGTTGGCAAGTAGAATTGCCAACGAGAAGACCTGAGGAGTGGAGGAATTCATGATCGACGGAATTGGCGGCGTTTTTCTGTTTTCTAACGATACAAAGAGATTGGCGGCCTGGTATCGCGATTGCCTCGGAATCGTTCCCGCCGGCGAGGACAGCGAGTGCAATTCCATCTACGCAACCTTCGACTCTCGGGACATCGAAAATCCGGAGATCAAGAGAACCATGGCGTGGTCCATCATGCCCACCGATCAGGACATCAAGGACAAGCCGCGCACGGGTCAGATCAACTATCGCGTGAAGAGCATGAAAGCAATCCTCGACCACCTCAAGAGCAAAGGCGTGGCCATCGATAAGACCGAAGACTATCCCGGCTACGGCAGCTTTGCATGGCTCAAAGATCCGGATGGCAACAAGATCGAGCTTTGGGAGCCATCGGAGGGGGCATAGTGCCGTAACCGGCGCGCGCACAGAAAATCGACAGCGCAGGCGAACCCTTCTTGTTTCAACCCTCTGAAGTTTTATTCCAATTGCTCGAACCACCTCGCCGAGCTAACGGCGATGCGCCACAAACTTGATTCCCTTGGATAAAATCTTAATCTCCTCTCTCACATGGAACAAGGAGAGTGACAGTGACCGAGCAGTGGATTGCGCCGTCTGAGCAGGACATGTGGGACAAAGACCCCGACGAGTCCAATCGCCGGCCGAATGACGACGAGATCAACCTCAAATATGGCAAGCGCGAGTTGAGGATCGTCACGGAGATGAACCGCGAGCAGTTGCCGAACTTCGTCGAAGCCCTCAGGAGACCAAGCTGGATGGAACTGCGCCCCTTCTACCAGCGTCGCCCCCGCTGGGACCCGGTTCGCCAATCGAAGCTGATCGAGTCCTTTATCATGAACATCCCCGTCCCTCCTCTTTTTGTGTATGAATCTGATCTCGCGAAGTATGAGGTAATGGACGGCCAACAGCGGATCACCGCGATCCGCGACTTTTACACAAATAAGCTTGAACTCGCAGGACTAGAGCAGTGGCCCGAGCTAAACGGCCGCATCTACGACAAGCTTCCGAGCGAGATAAGGAAGGGGATTGATCGGCGATCCATCTCCTACTTCGTACTCCTTAAGGAGTCCGCGGTGACCTCCGAAGAGGAGGCTCTTTTGAGGCAGCAGGTATTCGAGCGCTTGAACACGGGCGGTGTCAAGCTCAGCAAGCAGGAGATACGCAACTCAATCTACCACGGGAGGTTTAACACTCTCCTCTTGGAGCTCGTTAAGCACCCTGTATTCCGTGATGCCTGGGGACTGCCTCGCTATACCTCCGACGAGGACACAAACCCCTCCGACGAGATTCTTAACATCCCTATGTACGCCCAAATGCGGGACGCGGAAATAGTCCTCAGATTCTTCGCGCTTCGCCATGCGAGACACTACAAGTGGGGAATCGCGGGCTCCTGGACCTATACATGGTTCGTGCGCGTAAGTTCAAGAGGAAGACATCCGAATACTTGGCGAGTTGTTCATTAGAACGATCGAGCTTGAGGAGCCTCATATATGGCGAACTCCTATTTCACCCGTGGGACGTTGAGAAGAAGGCGTGGAGCCAGCGGCCGCAGGTGGCCTTTGCGGACGCCGTGATGGTGGGCCTAAGCAATCACCTCAAAGAAAGCGGCGTGCTCGCCAATCGGAAGGACCAAATCATCACTCACACAAAGCAGTTGTTCGAGAACAATCCTTCGGGCACGTTCACAGGCCAGAAAAATACCAAGAAGGACGTCCAGCAGCGTAGAGCTGTTCGACGCAATGCTCACTCAAGTGCTGTCATAGCTCACATGTTTTCCAGCTTTACCAATCGTCTCCGCGCGGAAGTAGATACGATCAAGCTGGTGCTTGACGCACACGACACCTTGCGAGCTCTAGTGTATCCGCGCGAGCCCAGCGAAGTCCCGCCTGCAGCGCCGAGAGCTGGGGAAGCCGCGCCCCCGACCGACCTCGAGAAACATCTGGATACAATCCGAAGCTCAGGGCTGTCGAAACCCTCTTGGCAAGTCTACGACCACTGTGCCGCGTTTACTCGCCTATACGCTGTTTACGAACAGTTTGTGGAAGACCTAGCTTCTGATTATTTGCGGGTGATGCCCGATCTTTATAAGCAATACGCAGACCTTCCCGTCAACGTTCGGAAGCAGCACCGCATCGGCATCGGCCAAATCCTCATGAAGCTCGGCAAAGATGGACCATACAAAAGCCTGGATGAGGGTAGTGTCGTCAAGGGCTGGTCGGAAGGACTCGCAGGTAACCCCCGGTACACTCTACTTCCAGATGCGTTCCTCATAGACCCGCAGAATTATCGTGCAGAAATATTGGCTGGGCTCTTTCGCTATCTTGGAATTGAGGATTGCTGGGCCTGGATAGAAAAGCATCCGATGGTTCTCGAATTCATGGCTCACGAACGGGACGTGAACAAACGCCGAGGAAATTACTTCACGACTTTGTCGAAACAGAAATAAGGCTTCGCATACCAGGGTTGGCGAGATCGTTGCAACCGAAGAGATTAAATCGATTGCAGACTTCGTGGCGGTCCTCAGCCAGGCACTTGCTCAACTAGTAATGAAACTCGTCGTGCAGCGAAAAACGGAACTTGGGGAAGCGGTCAGGGCGGGAAAAGTATTAAACCGATTTAGCGACTTCATCGTTGGTGCCCGGATGTCGGCGGGAACGTTGGCGGTCGGCGCCCAGTTGATTTTCACTCCACAACCCTCGCGCTAGGCCGAGCAATGCCGATCCAAATCGGGCAAGCCCCCTACGAAAAGCTCGACGTACAAGAGGGCCAAGAAATCGGGCTTCGGCTCAGCCAAAGGGTTAACAAAAACGCTGAGTTAGTCCGACTCTTGTCCCGCCTGCACCCAGGGACGATACAGGCCGAACTCGCCTGATGATGACACAATTCAAACGGCCATCCAACCGGACGACCAAGACAATCAAGGGAATCCGCTAGGACAAGCAGTCACGATATAATCGCGCCATGGCCGACCACGTGATCCACATCTCGGAAGAAGAAGCCGCCCGCGACTTCACCAGCCTGCTCGACCGTGTGCGTGCGGGTTCGGAAGTAGTGATCGAGAGCGAAAGAGGTAAGCTGCCTGTGGCCGTGGTTCGTCCCGCCGAGCCCCACGTCCGGCTGCTTTCCGAGTCTTTACGTCTGGCCAAAGAACATGCTTCGACGGCCACACTCGATGGGGACTTCGCCCGCGATCTCGAAGCAGCGGTTAACAGCCACCGCGAACCGTTGAATCCGCTGTGAGTGTTCGAGCAGCATGAAGTCTCCTTGAAAGCAGGTTTATGGATGGACATGTGGCGCCGGAGGAGCTTCCGTTCCGTCGGACCACGATTGCGTCGGAATCACGAACTGGGTCAGGTGCAGCTGAGGGTCGGCCACCGCAATGACAGGAGAGCCCGGCAGATTGGCTCCCCAGATCGCGGGGTCGGTATCGGAATAGAAGAACATGAGGTGGGCCGGCCAGTGTGGCAGGACATCGCCGCCGTATCCTTGCTTCCCCATCATGTAGGACATCGCGCCAGATTCCATTGGCGGCAGCTCCTTCTTGGCGACGGCGGCGGCCATGGCGTCGGTCACTTGAGCCAGCGTGCGTCCCGCCAGGGCCATGTCGGTTATTTTCCTGATGCCCAGAAGGTAGGTACGCGCGGCCGGCGCATTCACACACATTGGTACCCGCACTTTCGGATTCCAGTAGTCAGGATCCGCTGCGGCGGACCAACCACGCCCCACGATACACACGAAGCCGTTCTTGCCCTGGACCGCGGTTTCGTAGCCATGACGCCGGAGAACCAGTACTTCCGCATCGCGTGAAATGGACTCCGGCGCCGCAGTTCGCGCCAGGGCGATTTCCGCCGCCTGATCCGCCATGAGGTACTGGTCGATTGGGGCCATGTTCGGATACGTCGTTGCAGCATTCTGTGCCCGCGTCTGGTACGGCGCACTGAGCACAACCAGCAGTGCGAAACTCTTGATCGCGATTACGCCAAAGTTTTTTCGCATGGTCGTTCCTTCTGAGGATGAAAGCTGCCGCAGATTCTTCGGTCACTGTTTCACGTAACGAAGCGCAACCCAGCCTGATTTGAAGACCTTTGAGTCAACCAACTTCAGCTGTAATTTCTCCGGCAAGTTGACGCCTTCCAGCAACCGTCTTCCTTCGCCTACAATGACCGGCGACACGATAAAACGGAATTCGTCAACCAGGCCAAGCTCGATAAGCTGTGAAGGAATATCTACTCCGCCGACTAAAATATTCTTGCCTGGCTGTTGTTTCAGCTTAAGGATCTCGTCGCGAAGGTCGGTGCGGACAATTCTCGTGTTCTTGTCTTCGACGCGGTCTAAGGATCGTGAAAAGACCAGTCTGCCGAGGGAGACGAATGCTTGAGCAAAGTCAATGTCCGCTTTCGTATTGGACGGGATCTTTCGCGACGTCAGGCCAATAGGGAACCATCAATTCATACGTTTTGCGGCCAAAGACCTGCAGGTCAACCTCGCGCAGGAGGTTTGTATAGTATTCATGCATTTCGTCATCGGGGGCACTTACTTTGGTGTGGTCGACGCAGCCATCCAAGGTAGTGTTGATCGCGTAGATTAGCTTTCTCATTTGATTGTCCTGACTTTCGGTGCCGAGGCGTTTGAGAGTTACCCGCCTGGCGTTGGACCGTTCATCCTTTAGTCGTCGCGCACAGAAAAAATCGACAGCAGCCGAGAACTTTAACGCGCTGTGTTCTGTCGCCGCCGCTGCTCACTTGCCTTAATGGCTTCGTTCATGTCCCACGCCGGCCGAATCTCCCAAGTGGTGCCGTATTTCAGGGACGGATGCTGCGCCACGAGTTGTACAGCATGATTCATGTCCCGCGCCTCGAGGATTCCGATGCCGCCGAGTTGTTCCTTGGTCTCGGCATAGGGACCGTCCGTGGTGGCGACTTTGCCGTTCTTCCAATACAAGGTCATCGCGGTCTCAGGAGGCTGAAGCGCTGCCTCGGCAGCAACATGTCCGTTGGCGCGAAGATGGTCGTTGTATTCAGAGCATTCGTCGAACATGGCGTGCTGCTCGGCCTCGGTCATGGCTTGGTGTTTGCCTGCGTCGTAGTATCCCAGGCAGATATATTTCATGGCACATCTCCTCGTCGTTCACGTCATGGGTAGGAGCGAGCAACACAGCTCGCGCGTTCACCGCTTTCCACTCGCCGGGGGCTGGGTGCGGCACAGTTTGAAAATCTCCCCCAATTACAGCCTGGGTGGAGCACGCCTTCAGGCGTGCATAACAAGGCGGCATTTGGAAGTGCGCTTCAGCGCCTGAGGTAATTCTTAGCTGTACCTCAGCGGCTAAAGCCGAGCTGATTAGAAAGAGGTTCAACTGCGCGCCTGAAGGCGTGCTCCACCCCATCTTTACACTCAGCTATCACATCCGTGCGCGGCGCGAGCGCGCTCGGGCAATCGTTTCATCTGCTCGCAAGTTACGATGCCCCTACTATGGCGACCAGGCTATTTCGTTGCGTTCTCCGGGGCCGGGAAGAACAGGAGCTCGCGCACTTCGCCAGGCACATCGCAGGTGATGGCGCCCTTGCGCGCCCACGCCAGCGCTTCGTCCATGTTGGCGGCTTCCAGTATCCAGAAACCGCCCATGTGCTCCTTGGTCTCGGTGTACGGCCCGTCGGTGACGAGCACCTTGCCGTCTTGCTGCTTCCGCACCGTCTTCGCGTTGGCGGGCGGGGCAATCCCGCAGGCGAACTTCCTCACGCCGGCAGCAATCATTTCGCGGTTGAGCGCGTGGATCTCTTCCATCATCGCTTCGGTTACGGTGGACGGGTCGAAGTTGTCGGGCATGTAGTTGGCAACCAGATACTGTGGCATGAGTAATCCTTCTCCTCTAAGAGTTTTTAGGCGGCTAGCGCAGTTTGCGTGCTTGCTCGTTCATCCTATAGTCGCCGCGTTCGGAAGAAATCGACAACTGAGGCAAATTATTTTCTTCGTTGTGGCTACCCGGCCGCCGTGTTTTACATGCCCGGAGCCGGCGTCCCATCGGACCATTTCTCCACGCCTACCAGGAAGACGAACAGTGGCGGGAAAGCTTTGAGTTGTGGGTAGGCTTCGGCGGAGAAGTACCAGTAATTCACGGCGAGAACTGGGGAGTTGGTGAGATTTGCGCCCCAGGCTGCACCGTCTTTTACTGCCTGGTAGAACATCAGGTGAGGGCCGTTGTGGCCGCCGTTGTCGGTGAGATAGGAGCCCTTCGACATCATGTAGCTGATAGTTCCCGGCTCCAGGGAGGGTAATTCCTTTTTGTCGATAGCGGCTTTGAGTTCGGCGATGACTTCTTGTTTGGAATGGCCGGCCAGGATCAGCTCGGTGCGTTTGTAGGCGTACGGAAGGACGGAGCGCACAGCGGGTGGGTTGATGCAATCTGCGGCGCGAACTTTTGGACTCCAGAATTCGGGGTTGTCGAACATGGCCATCCAGCCGCGTCCCACCCAGCAGACCCATCCGTTCTTTCCTTCGACGGCGGTTTCGTAGCCGTGGCGGGTCAGGACGATGACCGAGGCGTCGTGCGAGATGGCGTCTGGAGCGGCGCTGCGGGCCAGCGCGATTTCCGCGTCGCGATTCATGAGATATTGTTCGATCGGGGCCATCGTTGGATATGGTTCTTTGGAATCTTGTGCGGCGGCTGGCCGGGTTGCGATCAGCCCGCCGGCGAGTACGAATGCGCTCAGGAAAATGCTGTGTATCTGATTTCGGGTCATCGCTTTCCTCCATACTTTGCGACCTGGTCTTCGAGCCAGCAGCACAGCCTTGCGCGCTCGCTCGTTCAACCTGTAGTCGTCGCGCACAGAGAAAATCGACATCCGAGGAAAAATTGTTTTGCGATGGTGCCGTGAGTCACGGCCTGAGATACGGAGGAGCGAGGTCCGGCGAGAAAACCTGAAGAGGGGGATGGAGCAACTTGCGGACGTATGCCTGCGGCGAAGAGAGGCTTGGTGAAGGTGAGTTTTCGGAAATGGCCGCCGAGGACAACGTATCCCGCCCTCCCACCCACTCATCCGAAACCCGCGATGAGTGGGGCACCTCGCGGAGAGTTCTTACTGCTGGCCCGGCTTATCGCCGCCCTCGGCGAACTTCTCCGCGATCTTCTTTTGAATGTCCTCAGGGAAGTCCGTTAAGTCAAAAAACCGGCGAACTTCGACCATTTCGTCATCCTTTCCGGGGATGCGCGAGGCCCATTCGATCGCCTCCTCGGGCGAGTTCACCTCAATCACCCAGTAGCCGCCGACCACTTCTTTCGCTTCGGTAAACGGGCCGTCGGTAACCGTCGATTTTCCGCCTTTGAAGGTGACGCGCGCGCTCATCGTCGCGGGCGGGGTGAGACCGTCGAGCGCGCGCAGCACGCCGGCCTTCCCTAGATCCTCGTTGTATGCCCCCATTTTCTCCATATCTTTGAAGTCGGGAGCCGTGCCGGGCTTTGCGGTTCCATAGTTTTTCGGATACATGATCATCATGAAGCGCATCGTTTTCTCCTTGAATGTTGCGAGCCGGCTGTCCGGCCTTCACCTTATAGTCGAACGGCCGCCTTGAATTCGACAGGTCGTCCAAATTTTTATTTCAGCTGCCGAATCCGGTCGCACCCGGGGCGGGTGGCACAGGTTTCGCCGTTCTCGAGAGCTGGGTAAGTGCGACACTTCATATTACCGCCAATGATTGACAATCTTTGCCAATCGCCATACCTTGAAAGCTGAACGGACGGAACCACCTTGACACTCAATATCAACCTGACCCCGCAACTCGAAAAGCTGGTTCGCCAGAAGGTCGAATCCGGACGCTACAACTCCGCCAGCGAGGTAGTGCGCGAAGCCCTGCGCCTGATGGAGACGCAGAACGAGCTGCACGCTCTTCAGCTCGAACGGCTTCGGCGCGACATCCGCGAAGGTCTGGAAAGCGGCCCGCCGCGCCCGTGGAGCGTGGCTGAAATGAAGCGGCAAGGCCGTAAACTCGCCGCGTCCCGCAAAGCCGACTCTAAATGAAATGCCGTCTGTCGTAATACGCCCGAAGGCACTGGAGGACCTCGCCGAGATTTGGGCCTAGATCTCCGAGGACAGTCCGCGCCAAGCCGACGCCTTTGCCGCTGCCATTAATCGCGAGATTCGAGACCTTGCCCGGCATCCCTTGATCGGACGGGCACGGCCAGAATTGGTAACTGACCTGAGAAGCCTTCCCTTTGGCCGCTACGTTATCTTCTACCTGGCGCGCAAACGCGGAATCGAAGTTGTACGCGTGCTCCACGGCGCACGCGACTTGAAGCCCTTGTTCGACGATGGCGTTTGAGTCTTTTTTATTTCAGCTGCCGAATCCGCTCCTGCAGGAAATGCCGCTCCGGTTCCTGCTGGGTCAGCGCCAGAGCTTTCTCATAAGCGGACCGAGCCTCGGCGGCCCTGCCCAGCCTGCGATACATATCGGCGCGGGCGGAATGCGCCAAGTAATAATTTGCCAATTCGCCCTGCTGCAATATTGCGTCGATCTGCGCCAGGCCGGCCTCCGGACCATCGCGCATAGCGATGGCGACGGCACGATTTAGAGCTACCACCGGCGAAGGTTGAATTCGCAACAATTGGTCGTAGAGCGCAACAATCTGTGGCCAGTCGGTCGCAGCGGCCGATTCCGCCTCCGCATGAACGGCCGCAATCGCAGCCTGCACTGTGTAAGAGCCGAAGCGGCGGGACCCGAGAGCTCTCTCCACCAATGCGATTCCCTCCGCGATTTGCTCCCGGTTCCACAGCGAGCGGTCCTGGTTCTCAAGCAAGATGAGCTCACCGGTCGGAGAACTTCTGGCAGCGCGACGGGATTCCTGCAACAACATCAGGGCGAGCAGTCCGATAATCTCCGGCTCCGGCTGGAGGTCGGCCAGCAACCTGCCCAATCGAATCGCCTCGCCGGTCAGCTCCGCCCGCGTCACCTCCGCTCCTGCCGCCGCCGAGTAGCCCTCGTTAAAGACGAGATAGACCACTTGCAGCACCGCGTCCAGTCGCTGCGGCAATTCCTGCGGCGTCGGCACCTCGTACGGAATCCGGGTCTCGCGAATCTTTGTTTTTGCGCGCACGATGCGCTGCGCCAGCGTCGCTGGCGTAACCAGAAATGCCCGCGCAATCTCTTCTGTGGTCAGGCCGCAGACTTCGCGCAGGGTGAGCGCAACCTGTGCTTCCGGAGGCAGAGCGGGATGGCAGCAGGTGAAGACGAGACGCAAGCGATCATCTTCGATCTCCCCGTCGGCTTCACCCGGACCGTAGTAAGCCTGGTTGACGCGCGCTTCCATGTGAGCAATCAGATCTTTCTGTGCTCCATCGAAGCGCGTGCGCCGGCGCATTCCATCGATGGCTTTGAAGCGTGCGGTTGAAATCAGCCAGGGACGCGGGTTTTCGGGAATACCAGTTCTAGGCCAAGACTCGAGAGCAGTGGCGAATGCCTCATGCATGGCCTCCTCTGCGATATCCAGATCGCCGAGCAAGCGCACCAGCGTCGCCAGGACGCGACCCGATTCCGTTCGGTAGAGCGTCTCAATGGTGCGGCTGATTGGTTCGGGCACGGTCGGTGGCATCTACGCCAAGCTAGCAAACCGAGTGGCTCGACACAACTGCGCCAGGCCTAACTTTGGTTCGCACCTTCACTTTGCGGCGGCTTGGTGCAGGTTAGTTTGCCATTGCTGAAGAGTCATGACGCAACGAAATCCGAGATGATTGGTCCCGGTGTCGACATCGCCTTTGCCACGAGTGCCGACGATGTATCGCGAGCAATACTGGTCCGTGCAAAGAAACGAACCGCCGCGATGCACTTTCTTGGGCTGACCCGGCTCGGCGGGATCGTATGCAGAATCGGGCCCCTGCGGATTGCGGGCCAGTCCGGCGGCCTGCAGTTGCTGATAGTAATCCGGGCGATACCAATCGCTGGTCCACTGCCAGACGTTGCCCGCCATATCGTAAAGTCCATATCCATTCGCCGGAAACTGCGCCACGGGCGCGATGCCACGATAGCCATCCTCGCCGCTGTCGGTGTCGGGAAAGTGACCCTGATGAGTGTTCGCCATCCACTTTCCTTGCGGACGAAAATCGTCGCCCCAGACGAATGGCTTACCCGCCAAACCTCCGCGCGCCGCGAACTCCCACTCCGCCTCGGTGGGCAGCCGCTTCCCTGCCCACTTCGCGTAGGCTTGAGCGTCTTCGTACGCGACGTGTACGACCGGGTAATTTCCTTTGCCCGCAATGTTGGTCTTGGGACCCAAGGGATGCCGCCAGTTCGCGCCCGGGACATACGTCCACCATTGAAAATAATCGTTCAGCGGCACAGGGTGATCGGGAGGCGCGAAGACGACCGACCCGGCAACCAGATTTTCCGGCGGAGCGCCAGGATAGTCTTCGGGACGCGGCTTGCGCTCGGCAACGGTCACATAGCCTGTTGCTTTGACGAATTTCTCGAACTCCGCATTGGTGACGTCGGTCTTGTCCATGAAGAATGCGTCAACATAGACGCGATGGATGGGGCGCGAATCCAGCGTCGCCTTCATACCCACGTCATCCATGTCCGGCGGATTCTGCGCGCCCATCGAGAACTCGCCTCCAGGTATCCAAGCCATCCCCGGCGGTGTGTTCGCAGGCGGCGCTTGTTTGTTGGGCACAGTTGGACCGAAAGTCACCTGCATTGCGCCGCTGTCATTTGCATGAGCAGCGTGGTTCTGGCTCGCCGGCATATCTGCTGATGAAGCGGCAGCGGCCGGCGGGTTGGCGCGTGCTGTAGCGTACTGATAGATAGCAAAGCCAGCGCACATCACCAGCGCAAGCGCGAGGACGACCATCCAGCGCCGCTTGCCTGCGCCCTCGGCGGCGTCCTTAGTTGCAGCGGCCACCGGCTTTGTTTTGCGTGACAAGATTTTCGTTTCCCTTCAGCGCGGCATATCGGGCCTGCGAGTCAGGCGACGGCCTCATCTTCTACGATGCAGTATCCAGCCGGCTCCAACTGGAGGCGGTCATGGGCGACAATAGCCCCGCAAGTCGTAATATACCTATCGCCATGATTAAGCAGAAGCTCTCGCGATATCTTGCCGGTGCTGGTTGGATTTTGGTTTGCTGTGCCGCATCTCTTCAGGCCCAGCAGCTTTCCACCAGCCTCAACGCAATTTTCAATCAGCACGAGTTTGAAGTGAAGCGCTTTGGCCCGGCGCGCTGGATCGACGAAGGCGCCAGCTACACAACGGTCGAGCCTTCCGCCGCGGTTTCCGACGGGCAGGACATCGTCGAATACGAGACGGCATCGGGCAAGCGCACCATTCTGGTTTCTGCCGCGAAGCTGGTGGCGACGCCGGGCGCGATGCCGATGAAGATCGACGACTATGCCTGGTCGCCCGACAACAAGCAACTGCTCATCTTCACGAATACAAAAAAGGTTTGGCGGCTCAACACGCGCGGCGATTACTGGGTTCTCGATCTTGCCAGCGGGCATTTGAAGAAGCTGGGCGGCGATGTTCCAGAATCGACGCTGATGTTTGCCAAGTTCTCGCCCGACGGGAAGAGTGTCGCGTTTGTGCGAGCCAACAATATCTACGTCCAGGACCTGGCGAGCGATCAGATTCGCGCAGTGACGCAGGACGGCTCCGCGACAATCATCAACGGGACTTCGGATTGGGTTTCGGAAGAAGAGCTGAGCCTTCGCGACGCGTTTCGCTGGAGCCCCGACAGCCGATCGATCGCATATTGGCAGTTCGACACCAGCGGTGTTGGTGACTACTCGCTGATCAACGACACGAAAGATGAATATCCGGTGGTAACGACCTATGGCTATCCGCAGCCGGGCACGACCAACTCCGCGGTCAAAGTGGGAGTGGTTTCCGCGCAGGGTGGGCCGACGAAGTGGATACAGCTGCCGGGCGATCCGCGCAATCATTACGTCGCTCGTATGGAGTGGGCGAAGGGCTCCGATGAGCTGGTGCTGGAATATCTGAATCGATTGCAGAACACGAATCAGGTTTTGTTGGCGAATGCGCAGACCGGTGCGGTGCGAACGCTGTTTGAGGACAAGGATGCAGCGTGGGTGGACTACAACCGATCGCTCGACTGGGTGGAGGGCGGCAAGGGGCTGCTGTTCCTGAGCGAGCGCGATGGCTGGCGCCATGCCTACGTGATTTCGCACTCCGACGGCAACGCCAAGCTCATCACAAACTTTTCCGGTGACGTGATCTACCCGGTCGGGGTGGATAACGCGGAGCAGTGGTTCTATTTCATCGCATCGCCGAACGACGCGATTCGCAAGTATCTTTACCGCTCGCGTGTGAATGGGAGCGGGTCGCCGCAACAGCTCACGCCGGCGGACGAGCCCGGAACGCATGGCTATGACATCTCGCCCAATGGCAAGTGGGCGTTCCACACGCATTCGACCTTCGATCATCCTCCCGTCACCGAACTGGTCAGCCTGCCGGACCATAAAGTGGTTCGCGTGCTGGAAGCGAACGATGCCCTGGCGCATAAGACGCAGGAGCTGGTTCCGGCGCCAACGGAATTCTTCCAGGTCGCGGTCGGCAATGGCGTGAAGCTGGACGGATGGATGGTCAAGCCGCCGGATTTCGATCCCAGCAAGAAATATCCGGTGCTGGTTTACATCTATGGCGAGCCCGCTGCGACCACGGTGACCGACGGGTGGGGCGGCTCCAGAAGGCTGTTCGATGCCCTGATCGCTCGCGAGGGATACCTGGTTGTGAGTTTCGATAACCAAGGCACGCCCGCTCCGAAAGGACGCGAGTGGCGCAAGAGCGTCTACGGCGATGTCGGCGTGCTCTCTTCCGTGCAGCAGGCGGAGGCGATACGCGAACTGGCGAAGGAGCGGCCGTACATCGACTCTTCGCGCCTGGCAATCTGGGGCTGGAGCGGCGGCGGATCCAACACGCTGAACATGATGTTCCGTTATCCTGGCCTGTTCAAGGCGGGCATCGCGGTCGCGCCGGTCGCGGATCAACGGCACTACGACACCATCTATCAGGAACGCTACATGGGCCTGCCGGAGCAGAACGTGAAGGGCTACCACGACGGCTCGGCGATCAACTTCGCCCAGAACCTCGACGGCAAGCTGCTCATCGTACACGGCTCGGGAGATGACAATGTGCATTTCCAGGGGACTGAACTGCTGATCAACCGGCTCATCGAACTGGGCAAGCCTTTTGACATGATGGATTACCCCAATCGCACGCACTCCATTTCGGAAGGCAAAGGCACGTCGTATCACGTGTACAGCCTGATCGCGCGCTATCTGGAAGAGAACGTACCGCCGGGCGGAGTGAGTCGTTGACTTGACGGGCCGGTGCTACGTAAGATTCGCGATAAGTGATCGGACAAAAAATCTCTCATTACGCCATCCTGGAAAAACTCGGCGGCGGCGGGATGGGCGTGGTCTACAAGGCCGAAGACACGCGCCTGCATCGCTTCGTGGCGCTGAAATTCCTGCCCGACGAGGTAGCGAGCGAACCGCAGGCTCTGGCGCGATTTGAACGCGAAGCCCAGGCGGCGTCGGCGCTGAATCATCCCAACATCTGCACGATCTACGACATTGGCGAGCAGGACGACAAAGCTTTCATCGCCATGGAATTCCTCGAGGGTGTGACCCTCAAGCAC
Source organism: uncultured Acidobacteriaceae bacterium (assembly GCA_963805985.1). Taxonomy (GTDB): domain Bacteria; phylum Acidobacteriota; class Terriglobia; order Terriglobales; family Acidobacteriaceae; genus Bog-257. Next base: position 234,051 of record CAWDWG010000004.1, read on the forward strand.
CACATCCTCGATCGCCCGATGGAGTTGGAGAGCATTCTGTCGCTGAGCATCGAGATCGCTGATGCACTCGATGCTGCGCACAGCAAGGGTATCGTCCATCGCGACATCAAGCCCGCCAACGTCTTCGTTACCAATCGCGGTCACGCCAAGGTTCTCGACTTCGGCCTGGCCAAGGTGAGCGAGATTCGCTCGGCCAAGGTTGGCAGCGGCACCGACGTCGGCAACACGGTCACCCGCATCGTCGATGAGCGGCATCTGACCAGTCCCGGCACAACGATGGGCACTGTCGCGTACATGTCTCCCGAGCAAGTGCGCGGCAAGGAGCTGGATGCGCGCACAGATTTGTTTTCACTGGGCGCGGTGCTCTATGAAATGACGACCGGCGCGCTGCCGTTCCGCGGCGAAACCTCGGGAGTGATTTTCACTGCCATTCTTAGCTCTGCGCCGATTGCTCCAGTGCGATTGAATCCCGAAACTCCGGCGGAGCTGGAACGAATCATCAACAAATGCCTGGAGAAGGACCGCGATCTGCGCTATCAGTCTGCTGCCGAGTTGCGCGCGGACCTGAAGCGTCTGGCACGCGACAGCAGCAGCTCGAAACATGTGTCGGCCAGCATGGCCGCGGAGTCCGCGCCGGCAAGCGCGTCGTCGGTCGCGGTTGCGGTCCAGCCGAGCAGCTCGGCGGTCGTGACCACTCCTGCTCGCAGCCGCACGGCGCTCTACATTTTCGGAGCGATCGTGCTCATCGCGGTCGGATTCGCTGCGTACCGATTCACACCGCGTACTGCGAAGGACTCTGCGCCGGCCAGCATCACCAAGATCAGCCAGTGGAACCGGACGATACAAGGTCCGATCCTCTCGCCCGACGGCCGCACCATTGCGTTCACCTCGCCGGTCGATGGCTACGACCAGCTGTTTGTCATGCTCACTTCGGGCGGCCAGCCGCTGCAGTTGACCAAGGATGAGGGCAACAAGTCGGCACTGTCATTCTCGGCTGATGGGAATGAAATTCTCTTTGGCCCCAGTCTTGGCGACTACGAAATCTGGTCGATACCGACGCTGGGGGGATCTCCACATCGCATCGCCAACGGAGTCACTGTGGCTCCCTGCAGCGAGAGTCATTCGCTGATCATCGGCACGCTGAAGGGTCAACTTATTCGTACCGACGCAAACGGCCTGGCCCCGGAGGTAGTTGCTACCTACGCTGGTACCGGCTCGTTGAACCTCGGCTCTGGCGCAGATCAGGACACGATGTTGAACGGGGCATTGTCACAGTTGCTGGTGTTCCCGGACTGTAAAACCCTGCTGGTCCTGGCACGAAGCGGACACTCCGTCACCCCCCAAAAACTGGATGTTGCCACCGGCAAATTTGTCAGTGGTGGAGAAATTCCAGAGGCCGTCGGACGCGCCTCGTGGGCCGAGCCCGGCAAGACTCTCTACGTTAGCCGAGCGGTTAAGGGAATTACTAACCTGTGGGAATATTCGCTGGTCGATGGTTCGCTGAAGCAGATCACTTTCGGCCCCGGCCCTGATCTCAGTCCGCTCGGAGATCCCTCGGGCAAGGGCGTGTATTTCGTGAACGGCCGAGACTCCGGAGTCCTCACCGCCTATCATGCCGGAACGAAGCAAACGGTCGACGTAGTTAGCGAACTGGCAACCCAACCGATGCTCTCACCCTCTGGGCGGCAGTTGGCCTACATCACTGCCCCGGAGCCGGGACGCGAGGAGGTCTGGATTGCTGATATTGACGGCGGGAATGCGAGAAAGATTGAGAGCTCCAATGTTCCCCTCGAGACGCTTGGCTTTTCGGCCGACGACTCGCAATTCGTGTTCTCGGAGGTGCAGGGCGAGACCAGCCGTGTCTTCGTCGTGAATGCCGATGGCACCCATCTCCGCCAGTTGCTGGCACAGGCGGGACGCGCCGATTTTGCGTTGCCGATTCATGGCACGTCGTCGTTCATCTTCACCACCTACCATGGGCCCGACCCGTCGAAGAGCACTTCCTGGAAACTCGACGTAAAGGATCCATCCGCGAAACCCGAGATGCTGTTTGAAGGCTGTGCGGGCGCGGTCGATCTTTCGCCGGACGGCAACTACGTTATGGGGCCAGTGCTGTGGGGATCGAATCCCGGCCTGTATCAATATTCGTTACGCGACAAGAAGTGCACCGTGCTGAAGCCCGGACTGGCCAGCTACTTCGCGCAGTATGCACGCGATGGGAAGTCTTTTCTGTTCGAGAACACGATCCACGGGCAGACCAGCATCTTCCGCCAGACCTGGCACAATGGAGAAGTCGTTGGCGAACCGCAGACCGTGCTGACGTTCCCGTTCGCGGTGCGCGAGGATTTCGCCGGTAACGCCGCGGCGATCGCTGACGACCTGTCGGTGATTATCTACGCCCGTCCCAACGGGCATGAGGATTTGTATTTCCTCAGTAACCACTGAACAAGGCTGAGGTGGCTCGATGAACCTTCAACACATCCTGCGTGCCCTGGTGGTCGCCGCGCTTCTTGCCGTCACCGGATGCGGCGGGAGTGGTAGCGGGAGCAGCAGCGGTTCGGGGGTAACCAGTCCATCTCCCAGCCCGTCACCGGCCTTCGGTGGAATCAACATCGATTACGCGCCCGAGGGCCGCTGCAGCGACAACAACTGGACCTCGATGACACCGGCCGCCTGTAATCCGCAGCTCAGCTTCAACTCAGATTGCTCCACTGAGTTGTCTAACTGCGCGATGAGTTGCCAGGCGTGTTATACGTCGGACCTGAATAAGATCAAATCGCTCGACATCGGCACCATCACCATCTACCAGCCGAACTACTACATCCTGACGGCGGCGCAGAATGCCGGGATCAAGGTCGTTCTCGGACTTTACGATGACAGCGTCAACGGCCTGGCCGCGTCGAACTCGGCGACCAACTGCACGTACTCGGGCGCGCCGTTCCCGTACTGCGGCACCAACTACGCGACCGCCCTCTTCGGCGGCACCTGCGGGAACATCACTCCGTGGAACCCGGCAACGTTTTGCGAGTCGAGCACGAACAATCCCAACGCGACGTATGTTGCCGCGCTGAATTCTTCGTCGGGACAATTTCTGCAGAATGGAACGGTGGTCGGAATTCAGCTGGGCAACGAAATTCTGGGGCAGGTTTCGGCGGCGACGCTGAGCACCGCCGCGCAAAACCTGCGCAGCGCACTCACCACAGCCGGGTTCAGCAATATCAAGATCATCGTTTCGCTGATCGAAGGGCAGGCAGCGACTTTCTGCAGCAACAGCGCGCCTCCCACGGGCGTCGACTACATTGCCGACCACGTCTACTGCTCGCAAGGCAATTCCGGAGGCGTGGCCAGCACGCCGCCAGTTTGGCCCACCGGCAGCGACCCGGCCCAAACCTGCTGGACGCAGGTGCAGCAAGTGTTCTCCACGGACCAGACCTCGTGCGGAGCAGCCAATGTCTTCCTGGGCGAGACCGGCTATAACACCGGATGTCCCAGTGTCTATGGACAGCAGCAGGTTTCCAACGCGCAAAGCTTCATCACCGACATGGTCACCGCAACTTGCGGCAGCCAGGTGAGCGGGCCGCTGGCGCCATTTCTGTTCGAGTTCGGCGACGTGTGTCCGGCGGGAGGATGTTTGGCGGGCTGCCCCAGCGAACCGCAGGAAGGCAACGGATACTTCGGCATCTACTTCACCCAGAACTACCTGACCAAAGGCACGCTGACGCCGAAGTTCTCAACCACTCCATCGCTGAGCTGCCCGTGACGTAGAGCTGAGCGAATCGTCGCATTCCGCGAGAAGGTGCCGCTTGATTTGGTGCCGTACCACTTATGCGGCATGTCAACGCCTTGACGCGCTTTGATACTATCTCAGCACCCTAAATTCCATTGGCAGTACGTCAAGTGAGGCTCATCTGATGAGACAGGTGCGGTGCGCGCTCGTTGCCCTGTTCTGCGGGCTGCTTTTTCACACCGGATGTACAACCAATCAAACGGTACGTGCGGAGAGCCCTTCCTCCGGCAACAATCCGCCGGCTCAATCCAGCGAGCCAGTTCCTCCGCGCAATCCGTTGCGCAACGCATATTTTGGCGATCTGCACCTGCACACCAGCTACTCGATGGACGCCTTCGCCTTCGGCACGCGCACTACGCCGGATGACTCGTTCAAATTTGCCATGGGCGAGCCGGTGGAGTACTTCGGCAAGAGCTGGAAGCGGACGGCGCCACTCGATTTTCTGGCGGTGACCGATCACGCGGAGTACCTCGGCGTGGCTCGCGAGACCATCGATCCCAACGGCCCCTTCGCCAAGACCGAGTGGTACACCATGATGTCGAGTAAGGATCCGAAGGTGAGCGGCCAGGCGTTCAAGAAGCTACTGGGTTCGACCTACATGAACAAGCCGCTGCCGGAATTCAACGATCCCAAGCTGACGGTGCCGGCGTGGCAGCGCTATGCCGCCATTCCCGACAAGTACAACCATCCCGGCAAGTTCACCTCGTTCGTCGGATTTGAGTGGACTTCGGCGCCGAAGGCGCAGAACCTGCATCGTTGCGTCATCTTCGCCGACAAAGGTCCAGCGGCCCCTTACACCGCGTTCGAATCGGTCGACCCTGAAGATCTTTGGCGATATCTGGAAGGCCAGCGAAAACTCGGCCTCGACGTAATTGCTGTTCCGCACAACGGCAACATCAGCAACGGACTGATGTTCGATACGCGCGACCTTTCGGGCAAGCCGCTCACGCGCGAATACGCCGAGCGCCGCATGGCCAACGAGCCTCTGGCGGAAATCATGCAGACCAAGGGACAGTCCGAGACAGATCCGCAGCTCTCTCCTAACGACGAGTTCGCCGACTTCGAAATCTGGAAGTATCTGCTGGACGGTTCGGGCGTTGCGAAATCGGCTACCGGCAGCTACATTCGCCAGGCTTACGGCGTTGGACAGGAGCTGCAGGCGAAGATCGGAGCCAATCCCTTCAAGTATGGAATCGAGGGCGGGACGGACTTCCATTCCGGCATCGATACTACTGAGCCGAACAATTACGCCGGCTCGCACGGCAATCAAGACAACGATCCTCGCACCGTGGTCACGGCTACGAAGTCCGTGGCTGGAGAGCCGCCGACGGCACTGAGCTCCGGCGGGCTGACCGGCGTCTGGGCGGAAGAAAACACACGCGAATCGATCTTTGCGGCGTTCAAGCGTAAGGAAACGTTTGGCACGTCGGGCGTTCTGATCAAGGTGCGAATGTTCGGCAGCTGGAATTACGCAGCAGGAATGACGAAGAATCCCGACTGGGTGAAGACCGCTTACGACCAAGGGGTGCCGATGGGCGGCGACCTGCCGGTCCACGGCGGCAAGGCAAGTCCGAAGTTCGTGGTTTATGCGGTGAAGGACCCCAACAGCGGCAATCTCGATCGCATTCAAATCATCAAAGTCGAAACCAGGAACGGCAAGAGCCAGGAGAAGGTTTTCGACGTGGTGTGGAGCGGCGATCGCAAGCCTGATGCAAAGACCGGCAAGGTCGCGGCGGTGGGCAACACGGTGGATGTGAAAACCGCGACCTACAGCAACAGCATTGGAGCGGTGCAGCTGGTGGGCGAGTGGACCGATCCCAACTTCGATCCCAGCGCATACGCCACCTATTACGCGCGCGTGCTGGAGATTCCCACGCCGCGCTGGTCGACCTACTGGGCGGCGAAGCTGGACCTGCCGCCGAACCCGACGGTCCCGACGACAGTCCAGCAGCGGGCCTGGACCTCGCCGATCTGGTATGTGCCGGCGGGACGCTAGGAGCCGCGCGAAATGAGTGAAGTATCGGCCGGCGTCATCTCCCAGGAGCGCGAGGCGCCGCTGGAGTTAGTTCAGCCCGCGGTGAAGGCCACGACGCTTAAACGCTGGCTGCGCGAGCCCCTTCTACATTTTCTGATTCTCGGCGCGCTGTTGTTTGCGGTGTACTCCTACATCAACCGCGGACGCCCGGGAGTGGAATCGTCGAAGCAAATCGTCGTCAGCATGGATGAGCTTCGCGAGATGGAAGTCTATTTCGAGTCGCAGTGGCATCGTCCGCCAACGGCTGCCGAATTTCAGGCGATGGTGGAGGACAAGGTTCGCGAGGACGTGCTCTATCGCGAAGCGCTGGCGATGGGGCTCGACAAGGACGACACCATCGTCAAGCGGCGGATGGCGCAGAAGATGCAATTCCTGGCAGAGGATGTCGCCGCCGCGCATGAACCGACCCGTGCAGAGTTGAAAGCGTGGTTCGATAAGAACCAAGACAAGTTTGCGCTGCCCAGCCTCATCAGCTTCCGACATATTTATTTCTCGCCCGATAGCCGCGGTGCAGAATGCTCAGGCAGATGCGGCGCAGGCGCTGACCAAGCTTACGGGTCAACCGGTCGACTCCAAAGTTGCCGCGTCGATGGGCGACCGCTTCATGTTCCAGGACTATTACGGCGACCGCGCGCCCGATGCTATCGCCAAGGAATTTGGGCCGGCGTTTGCCGTTGCGGTGGAGAAGCTCAAACCCGGCTCATGGCAAGGCCCCGTCGAATCGGGCTATGGCTGGCATCTCGTATTTGTCACGACGGTGATTCCCGGCCGCATCCCTGCATTTGAAGAGATCGAGCCGGATGTGAAGACCGCGTGGCTGGGCGAGCAGAAGCGGCAGGCTTGGGAGAAAGCGTACGCGGACATGCGTGGCAAGTACATCGTCATGCTGCCTGCTCCGCCGGCGAATGACGGCGCCCAATCGGCTACGCCTGCACCCAAGAAACAAGTCGCGTCTCCTTCCGGCGAGGGGCCACTATGAGTTGTTTGCGCCTGCGTTTCGCCGGGCTGCTTGCGTTTCTCTTGTTGGCGCTCTCGATCGCGTCGGCACACGAGGCGCGTCCCGCGTATCTCGAGATCAAAGAAACCGCGCCGGGACAATTCAGCGTCCTGTGGCGCACCCCGGTGTTGGGCGGAATGCGCCTGCCGATTGCGCTGCGGCTTCCCGATGACGTCAAGAATTTGAAGGAGCCGACCGTCGACGAATTGGCCGATTCCTTTGTGGAGCGCCATTGGATTGACGCCGGCAAGAATGGTCTCTCCGGCAAGCGCATCGAGTTTCCCGGGCTGCAGCTGACCATCACCGACGTTCTGGTGCGCGTGGAAATGCTCGACGGCAGGAAATGGACGACCATCGTGCATCCTTCGCAGCCGTGGGTTGAGATCGCCGCGGCACAGACTTGGCTTGGCGTCTCCGGAACCTACATCGTGCAAGGCATCCGGCACATTTTATTTGGCGCCGATCACATGCTGTTCGTGCTCGGGTTGCTGCTGATTGTGAAAGACCGCTGGATGCTGCTGAAGACAGTGACGGCGTTTACGGTTGCGCATAGCATCACGCTGGCCATTGCCACGCTCGGATACGCCGAGGTCCCGGTCGTTCCGCTGAATGCGGCAATTGCGCTGAGCATTCTGTTTCTCGGGCCGGAGATTGTGCGCTCCTGGCGCGGCGAAACCAGCTTCACGATTCGTCATCCCTGGGTGGTTGCGTTTGCGTTTGGATTGCTGCACGGATTCGGATTTGCCAGCGCGCTTACCAGCGCCGGCCTGCCGCGGCATGAACTGCCGCTGGCGCTGGTCAGCTTCAACGTTGGAGTCGAGCTTGGCCAGTTGGGATTTATCGCACTGATCCTGGCGCTGGAACGCTCGTTCCGCATTTTGGAAATACGCTGGCCGCGATGGGTGGAAGCGCTTCCCGGATACACAGTCGGCTCGCTCGGCGCGTTCTGGACGATCCAGCGCGTGTCTCTGCTGCTAGGAGGTGTGCGATGATCGCGGGGCCCAGCTTAGCGTCCAAACGAAGGGCGCGAACCCTTCGACAAGCTCAGGGCAGGCTCTGGGGCACAAGCCCAAGTCGCGAGCAGATTGTTGCGCGCTGGCTGGGCGTGCTGACGGTAGTTGCGCTGTGGTCGCAGAATGCCTTCGCACATCCGCAGAAGGGCGAAGCCGTGGGATTTCTGACCGGCTTTCGTCATCCGATCTCCGGGCTGGATCATGTGCTGGCGATGGTCGCTGTCGGGCTGTGGGGCGCGCAGCTTGGCGCACCGGCGATCTGGTTGTTGCCCGTGGCCTTCCCCATGGTGATGGCGTTAGGGGGAATGCTCGGCCTGATGGGCGTGCCGCTGCCGGGTACGGAGTACGGCATTGCGCTGTCGGCGATTCTGCTGGGCTGTGCGGTGTTGTTTGAAATTCGCCCGCCGCTGGGAGTCGCAGCCGTGCTGGTGGGATTCTTCGCCATCTTTCACGGACACGCGCACGGAACCGAGCTGCCGGTTGGCCAGAGCGCGCTGCTGTACAGCCTGGGATTCGTTATCGCGACCGGATGCCTGCACGCGGTAGGCATCGGTATTGGCACAGTGCATCGCTGGCGATGGGGACAAGGTGTGTTGCGCTTCGCCGGAGGCATGGTCGCGGCCGGCGGCGCATTCTTCCTCTGGAAGGCGTTCGCATGACGCGGACAAACACATCACGCTTGCCGCTTTACGCGTTCATCGGCTTCGCGTTCGCGATGCTTGCCTTTCCTGCCGAGGCGCACCTCAACAACACAGGTATGGGCCCGTTTTACGACGGGCTGATGCACTTCCTCATGAGTCCTGAAGACATTCTTCCGGTACTGGCGCTGGCACTGTGGTCGGGATTGCGCGGCGCAGCGTACGGACGCCGTGCGCTGTTGACGCTGCCGGTTGCGTGGCTGATCGGCGGATTTCTTGGACTCAGCACCGCGAACACTGCAGCTCATCCGGTCCTCGCTGCGGGCTGGTTCCTGCTTCTTGGCGGACTTCTTGCCGCTGATACCAGACTCTCGCTAAGAGTGACGACCGCACTGGCCATTCTTCTCGGTTTGTATCACGGCTATCTGAATGGAATGGGGATGGGTCAGCCGATGTCCGCGGTCGTCGTTCTGCTGGGACTGGTCTTTGCGATTTTCGTGCTCGTCGCGCTGGCCGCGGCGTTCGTCGTGCGCCTGCACGCGCAGTGGGCGCGCATTGCGGTCCGCGTCGCCGGCAGCTGGATCGCTGCCAGTGGCCTGCTGATGCTGGGATGGGCCGTCCGCGCACGATAGGCTGCAATTCATAGAGATGGGAAGTCTCGATGCTTGTAGTACGATCACGTTGTTATGGCACCTACAGATTTGCAATCGGCTGAAACGGTTAAAGCGCGTTCGTCCTCATTGACTGTTGCGATTCTCGGAATCTTCCTGGGAATTGTGTTGTGCCTGGTAGCGATTGGCGCCGGAGTGTTGGCGATGGCCGGAGTTGGCCTGCATCAGCTCAGCCGCATGCTGCAGGGCGGACAGGTTCACATCGGCGTCGACCAGCCTACCGTGGTGCGGCAAGTGCGAGCGCTGCAGAGGCTGGAGACGGTCAGCTTTGCCGCGGACAAGATCACTACTGGAGAGCGGGAGAATGCCGTCCTGCCCAACTTTCTCGCCGGAGATCGCCTACTGCTGATGGCACACGGCGAAGTGATTGCCGGAATGGATCTGACCAAGCTTGGGCAAAGCGATATCGAAGTGCACGGCAACAGCGTCTCGGTCCATCTGCCGCAGGCGGAGATCTTCAGCGCGCGCCTGGACAGCGACAAGACGCGAGTGTATTCGCGCGATACGGGCCTGTTTTCCTCACCCGATCCGAATCTGGAGAGCGAGGTACGAGCGGAAGCTGAGCGCCAGCTTCGGTCGGCGGCGCTGGAGGAAGGCATTCTGAAAACGGCGGACACCAATGCCCGCCAGACCGTACACAGCCTGCTGCTCAGTCTTGGATTTGCCAACATACAGATCCACTAAAGTCCTTTCGGCTTCGCAGACACAGGTGTACTTTACGTAGGTCGTGACTTTCCAGCCATTTGAGCCTGCGCAGATCGAAGCTGCTCTGGGCGGGCGCTATACCGTTGGTGCCGAGATTGCCGTCGGCGGCCAGGGAGTAGTTTTCAAGGCAACCAGAACTTCGCAGCCGAACGGCTCCGCGGCCAACGACGTTGTCGCGCTGAAGCTGCACTTCTATCCCGGCCAGTCGGTGCGCGTACAGCGCGAGATTGCGGCGATGGAAAGCCTCTCGCATCCCTCACTGGCGCGGCTGATCGAACATGGCTATTGTGACGTGGCGGCCAGGCACACGCCGTACATCGCTTACGAATTCATCGAAGGGCTTACGCTGAAACAGCGGCTGACAATCGGCGGACGGCTGATCGAATCCGAAGTCCTGCCGATCGGGCGCGACGTCTCCGCTGCCATTGCGGCGCTGTGGGCGCAACGCCTGGTACATGGCGACATCAAGCCGTCGAACATCATCCTGAGAAATTCCGGCGGAGCTGTTCTCATCGATCTCGGTATCCTGAGGTCGTTGGAGGAAGATAGCGCGCCCAAGCCGCTTCGCCCCGTAGAGCACTTCGCGCCGGAGCGGATCAGGCCGTGGGGGACGGTAGGATACTTTTCGCCTGAGCAGGCGAGGGGCGAACGGCTTTCGTGTGCGTCCGACATTTTTTCACTCGGCGTCGTGATGCTGGAAAGCCTGCAAGGATTGCATCCCACCAACTATGACCAAAGAGTCCTGGCCGAAGGCATACGCGCCAGCGGACGCAAGTTTGACGCCAGCCCCGGGCTGTTGAGTGTGCTGGACAGAATGCTGGCGGCGAGTCCGCGATCAAGAGGAAGGCTCAGTAGACTGAGCGAGCACTTCCAAATGCTGCAGCAACGCCTGGATGAGGAGTTTGCCAGGCGCGGTTAGACGCTCGGCGTAACAGTGTGCTTTTGGATGGCCAGCAGGTGATCGGGTGCTCCGGATTCGATGATGCGGCCGTTGGCCATGATATGGACTTGGTCGGCGAGGCGCGCGGCCGCAAAGCGATGCGTGATCATGATCACTGTGCGGCCAGCGGCGAGCGAGCGAAAGCGGCTGAGCCAATCGGCTTCAGCCCAGGGATCCATGGCGCTGGTCGGCTCGTCGAGAATAAGGACTGGCGCCCGGCGCAGAAAAGCTCGTGCCAGAGCGATGCGCTGCCACTCTCCGACGCTGAGTTCGGTGCCGTCGGCAAACCAGCGGCCCAACAGCTGATCGTATCCAGCCGGGAACTGGCGGAAGATATCGTCGGCTCCGGCCTCGACGGCGGCCCGCACAATCTCCTGATCCAAGTCATCCGACTGCTGATTGAGGGCGCCGAGAGCGATGTTCTGCTTCGCAGTCGCGTTGTAGTGTACCGGTTGCTGGAAGAGCACTGTGACGCAGCGGCGCAGGTCGTCGATCGCAACGCTCCGCAGATCCAAGCCGCCGATCTCGACGGAGCCGCTATCCGGATCGTAGAAGCGGCATAGTAACTTCAGCAGCGTACTCTTCCCTGCTCCGTTGGGGCCGACAATGGCGGCAATCGATCCTGCCGGAATCGTCAGATTGAGGCCCTTCAATGCATCATGTTGCGTGCCGGGATAACGAAACGAAACGTTGCGGAAGTTGATTTCGACGCCCGCTAGAGGCCGGAGCGGAACCGGTGATGTAGGGTTGGAAATCTTCGGCTTTAACGCAAGGTAGTCGAAAAGGCCACCAAGGAACAGCGTGCTGGCATAAATCTGTCCGACATTGCTCAGCAGTGCGTTCATCAAGCCAAGCCCTTGCTGAAAAGCCTGGTAAAACATCGCCAGATCGCCCGGCGAAACCCAGCCTTTGATTGCTCTCCATCCCATCCAGCCGATGGCGGCAGCGCTCGACGCCAGGGCGAAGGTCGCCGCCAAGAGTTCCGCAAAAGCCTTTTGGCGAACTATCCTGGCCTGCTCGCCGCGAAGCTTCTGCCTGAGCATCCCGTAGGCCGTTTCGAAGTAATTTCCGAGCGCAAACAGCCGGAGCTCGGCAGCCGCGTCGCGCGCAGTGAGCAGCCAATCGTAGTAGCGCGCCTTACGCTCTTCGGGAGTCGCTCGAACAACCCACTGATGCTGGCGCACTGCTGACGTCAGGACGACATACAACGCGGGTAAGGTGCCGATCACTAGAACACCAATCGGCCAAATTCCGAAACGAAGAATGACGACCGCCATCGCGATGAGCGTGACCGCGTTTTGCAGCAGGCTGCCAAGACTCTCCATGAGCAATGTAGGCCGATATTGGGCCTCCTCGCGGGCGCGATGAAGATGGTCGAAGAAGTCGGGCGAATCATAGAAGGCAAGATCGGCAGCTATCGACTGCCGATGAATCAGAGCGGTGATGTAGTCCTGGACGATTCCCGCTTGCACTTCGCGAACCCATTTCGTGAAGCTCTTCAGGATCTCGGTCAGCAACAACACGATTGCGATTAGCACGGCTGGAACCAGCGCGGGACGAAGAGAGCCCAAACCTCCTCTGGCCCTGAAAGCGACGACCAGACCGTTTACCAGATTGCGAACCAGAAAAACCGTAGCGACCGGCAACAAGCCCTGCAGGAGCAGCAGAGCAGACCAAGCCGCCGTCCATCGAGGAGCAGCTTCCCAGACGAGCTTCAGGGCGCGCGGCAGTTGCGCGAACTGGCTTGCCGCCTTTCGCAGCTTAGGGACGAGGACTGAGTTGCCGCTGGCCAAGGTAGTGGGCTAAGGAAGTATAGCGAGTCGCAGACGAAGCGCCCTACAGAATTATGCGCAGACAGTTGCCGAGGAGATGCGG
>CAWDWG010000005.1:0-614458 GCA_963805985.1 uncultured Acidobacteriaceae bacterium
GCTAAAAAACTCGACGAGCGTGGCTTTCGGGAGCGCCGGCCTCCGGGCCGGCTGTCCGGGCGGCGTCCCGCTGCCAGCGAACACCCCGGTTTACTCCACAAACATGCAGTCGCCGTAGGAGTAGAAGCGGTAGCGCTGCTGCACCGCGTGCTCGTAGGCCGTCAGGATTCGTTCTCGCCCGGCGAACGCCGCCACCAGCATCAGTAGCGTCGACTTCGGCAGATGGAAGTTGGTCAGCATCGCCCCCACCACGCGAAACTCAAATCCCGGATAGATAAAGATGTCCGCGTCACCTCGCTGCGCCGTGATTCGCTTCTCCGGCAGCGCCGCATATTCCAACGTCCTCACCGTCGTCGTCCCGATCGCGACAATCCGGTGTCTCGCTTCGCGTGCCCGTTGAATCTGTTCGGCCGCCTCCGCCGAAATCTCGTACCACTCCTTGTGCAGGATATTTCGCTCGACCACCTCGACGCGCACCGGCTGAAAGGTTCCCAGTCCCACATGCAGCGTGACCTCCGCCGTCTCAATGCCGCGCTGCCGAATGCGCTGCAGGATCTCGTCGGTGAAGTGCAATCCCGCCGTGGGCGCGGCCACCGAGCCGAGCGCCTTGGCATAAACCGTCTGATATTGTTCGCGATCCTCGCCTGTGTCCGGGCGATCGATATACGGCGGCAGCGGCACATGGCCGATGCGACCGAGCACGGCGAAGAAATCGTCGACGGGATCGAAGCGTAGATGCCGCTCGCCGAACGTTCCGCGCCCCACGATCTCGGCCGCCAATTCATGCGATGCCTCATTGGCCTCGCCGCCGAAATATATGCGCTCGCCAATCCCCAGCTTCCGCCCGGGATGCACCAGCGCTTCCCATTCCATCGGCGAGCCGGAAAGCTGTTTCGTCAGTAACACTTCAACCTTGCCACGCAGAAAATCCCTGGTCGCCGGATTCTGCTGCGACACGCGCTGCGCCCGCGATCCGCTGCGATGTCCGTATAACCGCGCCGGGAAGACCTTCGTATTGTTGAAGACCACAAGGTCGTCCGGCCGCAGCAGGTCGGGAAACTCGCGAAACTGCCTGTCTTCCGAGACATCCTGATCATGCCGGACATGCAGCAGGCGGGACGCGGCGCGGTCGGCCAGCGGTTGCTGTGCGATCAGTTCTTCGGGCAGGTGGTAGTCGAAATCGGAAACCAGCACCTGACCATTGTCTCGCAATCCCAAGCCGGACCGGTCTGGGTAGTGCACCGGTCACGTCGCAATGTTTTTCTTCCCTTTCCGGGCAGGCAAAAGCTGCGGTACGATACAGTCATCCTTATTTTCAGTACCCCCTCGTCTGCATGAAAACAGAGCAGCAGCATCGGGATGAGATGGTTCGCTTCGGCAAATTGCTACACCAGACCGGACTGGTGGCGGCGACCGACGGCAATCTCTCCGTTCTCCTGGAGGACGGCAACATCCTCAGCACGCCGACGCTGATGAGCAAGGGCTTCATCGAAGCCGACGACCTGGTCATCGTCAACCGCCAGGGCAAGAAGCTGAGGGGCGAGCGCGATGTCTCCAGCGAGATCGCCATGCACTTGCTCATCTACGACAAGCGCAGCGACATTGGCGCCGTCGTGCACGCCCATCCGCCGACCGCGACGGGCTTCGCCGCAGCCGGGCTGGCGCTGGATCGCGCGCTCTGCGCCGAGCTCATCGTCACCCTGGGCTCGGTTCCGCTGGCCAATTACGAAACGCCCGGCACGCCCGAACTGGCCGAGGCGCTGGCGCCGCTCGTGCCCGACCACAATGCGATCCTCATGGCGAACCATGGCGTCGTGACCTACGGCGTTGATCTGCTCAATGCCTACATGAATATGGAGACGGTCGAGCACTTCGCCAAGATCGCGCTGGTTACGCACATGCTCGGCCGGCAGCAGACGCTGAGCGAACAGCATGTCGACAAGCTGCGCGAGATCCGCACCAAATATCTCGCCCACAACCACGTGATGTCGCACGGCAAAGACTGAAGGGTAGGACCGATCTCCAGATCGGCTGTCGGGGCGGTATCCCCACCGCCCTTGCTAGCGAGAGGGCTTTTTCACGTCTCGGAACTGGCTGATTTCCACTCTCCCGTGATCGGGAAACACGGCTTCAATCTTCAAAACTCCGCCCATCGCCCTGACCATCGAGCTGAGCGTGCTGACGTACATGTCGGCGCGGCGTTCCATCTTTGAGATCGAGGACTGCTTAACGTGGAGGGTTCTTGCCAGGTGCTCCTGAGTGAGGTTGAGCGCCTCCCTCAACTCGTCCAGCGCCATTTCTTTCTTGTAGATTTCCGCTCTCTCGTGGGAGCGCTGGCGCGACCCCTCTGGCATTTTGTCTCGTAGCTCTGAAAACTTATTTGCCACTTCGCTCCTCCTTGTTCAATTCCTCCAGATGCCTATCGAAGATTGCATCAGCTTTGGGTACGAAGTCGTCGTACCAGTTCGGTTTTCCGTTCTTATCGCCGCCAATCAGCAAAATCGCTGTTCGATTGGGGTTGAAGGCGTACAGCACTCGCAGGATCGCGTCGCCTTCCCGCCCCCGAAGCTCCTTCATGTTGGGATGTTTCGACGTGGTAATGACGTCGGAATGCGGCCGCGGAAGAGTCGGCCCATGCTCTTCCAGGAGCTCCACTTTTGCGTTGATTTCCTCTTGCTCCTCCGTGGTCAGCGACTCCCACCATGCGCCGAATTCGTCGGTGTATTCGACATCCCATTCCACAGAAGGAATATAGCTTTTGTGGAATATTCATGTCAATCGTACTGGTGGGTATTCCTGCGTGGATCGTTCCTTCGGGGAGCCCACGTCTAAATCCAGCTAGAATTGTTGGCATTCCCCTCCGCATGCTGGCCTAAGATGCCACTGTCCGCTTCCGGACACTTTTATGCGGCATAGAACAGAGCGGGTCTTTTCCCCCGCCAAATGATGGCCTGTAACCAACTGATGCCAAAGTAATTACTGGCCTCCAAAATTGGCTCTCCGCTTGCACAATGGAGTACGTAATGGATATCGCCCGTCCCGAATTAAAACGTCAAAAGCGCCGCCGTCAGATCATCTGGTCGGTTGTCGCGCTGATCGTGCTGGTAGGAGTCACGGTGGGCATTTCGCGCCTGAAGCCGGCGTCGCCCACCGTCGACCGCAGCACCATCTGGACCGACACCGTGAAGCGCGGCTCCATGCTGCGCCAGGTGCGCGGCCTCGGCTCCCTGATCCCCAGTCACGAAGACGTTCGCCAGATTCCCGCGGAAACCGAAGCTACCGTCATTCGCATTGATAAGCTACCCGGCTCGCAGGTCACCGCCGATACGGTGCTGGTCGAAATGGTGAATCCGCAACTCGAGCAGGAGGCGCTCGACGCGCAGCTCCAGGTGAAGGCCGCTCAAGCCGAGTATCAGAGCCTCAGGGTCAAGCTCGACAGCGACCTGATGAACGAGAAGGCCGGCGCGGCCACCGTCAATGCCGATTACAACGAAGCGCAGCGCCAGGCTTCCACCGACAAGTCGCTCTACGATCTCGGCGTGATCTCCGGCTTGCAGGCCAAAGCCTCGGCCGGCAAGGCGCAGGAGATGGTCACGCGCGATCAGATTGAAGACGAGCGCCTGAAGGTCAACAAAGAAGCCATTGCGTCGCAGCTTGCCGTGCAGCAGGCCAAGGTCGACCAGATGCGCGCGCTGGCGCAGCTCAAGCAGGAGCAACTGGATAAGCTGAAGGTCAAGGCGGGCGTCGATGGCGTGCTGGTCGAGATGCCGCTGCAGGTCGGTCAGCACGTGCTGCCCGGAACTGAGCTGGCGAAGATTGTTCAGCCCAATCACCTGATGGCCGAGCTGAAAATTCCTGAGACGCAGGCGCGCGACGTGCAGATCGGCGAGCCCGCCTCCGTCGACACACACAACGGCGTCATCGCAGGCGAGGTGAGCCGCGTCGATCCCGCCGTCCAGAACGGCACGGTCACCGTCGATGTGAAGTTAACGGGCGAGCTGCCCAAGGGCGCGCGTCCCGACCTGAGCGTCGACGGCACCATCGATCTGGAGAAGCTTGACAACGTGTTGTACGTCGGCCGTCCGGCCTTCGGCCAGGAGAGCAGCACCATCTCGATGTTCAAGCTCGATCCGACCGGCAACGGCGCGTCGCGCGTGCAGGTGAAGACCGGCAAAGCCTCGGTGAACCAGATCGAGATCGATTCCGGATTGAAAGAAGGCGACACCGTCATTCTGTCTGACATGTCGCGCTGGGATAACACGGATCGAGTGAGGTTGGAATAAAGCAGCAACTAGCGATTAGCGATTAGCAACTAGCTCTTGGCTCCTAGCTGGTAGTTGCTCAGGCTTTTCGTCTTTCGGCTAAGAATTGCGCAGCACGAAGACTCGAGCGCCAAGGGCGCGGAAGAAGATAGCCCAGCGCTTCAGCGCTGGGTACGGCAATCATTTTTGAACTGAGCCCCTTCAGGGCGGCACAAGATCGACCCAATTGGAACGAACGTCGTCGAGCACACGTAACTCATCACGGGCTTGCTAAAGGCTAAGAGCTAATAACTAACAGCCCACGAATGGAAAATCTCATGACCGAAGCTGGAATTCCGCTGATCGAAATCGAAAACATGACCAAGGTCTTCTACACCGACGAGGTCGAGACCCACGCGCTGGCCGGCGTTCACCTCATGGTTCGCAAGGGCGAATACGTCGCGATGTCCGGGCCATCGGGCTGCGGCAAGTCGACTCTGCTCTCCATCATCGGACTGCTCGACACGCCCACCGGCGGCAACTACCGCCTCAACGGCCAGCCGGTCGAGAACCTCGATTTCGGCGATCGCTCGCGCATCCGCAACCGCGAGATCGGTTTCATCTTCCAGAGTTTCAACCTCATCGGCGATCTCACGGTTTACGAAAATGTCGAGCTGCCGCTCACCTATCGCGACGGCATGCCCGGCGCCGAGCGCAAGCGCCGCGTGCTCGATTCGCTGGAGCGTGTCGGCATGGCGCACCGCCTGCGGCATTATCCGTCGCAGCTCTCCGGCGGTCAGCAGCAACGTGTCGCAGTGGCGCGAGCGCTGGCAGGTTCGCCCTCCATCCTGCTGGCTGATGAGCCGACTGGAAACCTCGACTCGCGCAACGGCGAAGCGGTGATGGAGCTGTTGCAGAAGCTGCATCGCGAAGGCGCGACCATCTGCATGGTGACCCACGACCCGCGCTTCGCCGCGCACGCGCAGCGCGAAGTGCATTTGTTCGACGGCAAAGTCGTCGCCGAAGAAGAACTGCGCCGACTGATGCAGGAGGCGCAATAAAGAAGCGATTAGCAATTAGCTATTAGCAATTAGCTTCTGACACGCCACTGTGGACCTGCTTGGGGAGTTCGAGCGTTCTGCATGAATTGGTAATTTCGTCGCTACTTGCTAAAGAGCCACGAGTTTCAAAGGCCAAAGCTAATTGCTAATCGCTAATTGCTAATTGCTTCTTTTATGTCCGGACTCCTCCAAGATCTTCGCTACGCATTTCGCCAGCTGCGCAAGAATCCCGGCTTCGCGGCCGTCACGGTTCTGACGCTGGCGCTTGGCATCGGCGTGAATGCCGCGATGTTCGCGGTCATCGACGCCGTGCTGCTGCGGCCGCTGCCGTTTCCCAAGCCCGATCAGATCGTCCAGATGACCGAGTCCCGCCCCGAAGATTTGGGCGGTCCGCTGGCTAACATCTCCTCTCTGCCGGACATGCAGCGATTGGCGCGCGCAGAGTCACTCCTTCCAGGACATCGGCTGGTACACCGAAGGCGTCCGCAGCGTGGACCTTCCCGGATTCTCCGATTTCATCCCGGTCATCGCCAGCAGCGCAAATCTGTTTTCCCTCTTGCAGGTCCAGCCGGCGTTGGGCCGCACCTTCCTGCCGGAAGACGATCAGCCCGGCCACGGCGACGGCATCCTTCTCAACGACGTCGCCTGGGAGAAATTCTTCAACAAGCGCGCCGACGTGATCGGCCAATCGCTGAAGCTGGGCGACAAGGTCTATACCGTTATCGGAGTCATGCCGCCGGGATTTGAGTTCCCTGCCGTAGGCAGTGGTCCCACAGTGTGGCAGCCGCTGATAGCGACTCCGGAGTACGAAGCGCGCGATTCGCGCACTCTAACCAGCGTGGGTCGCCTCAAGCCCGGAGCCCCGGTTGCGTCGGTCCAGGCCGAACTCAGCGGCATTCAGCAGAACATCGCCAAGGCGTATCCCAAGCTCGAGCTGGACAACCGCGTCGTGGTAAAGCGGTATCGCGATGTGCTGACCGGCAATGTTCGGCCGGCGCTGCTGGCATTGCAGTTCGCGGTGCTGGCGGTGTGGCTGATTGCCTGCGCCAATGTTGCCAGCCTGCTGCTTTCCCGCACCACCGGCCGCCGTCGCGAGATCGCGATTCGCAGCGCCATCGGCGCTGCCCGCGCCCGCCTGGTCCGCCAGTTCCTCACCGAGAGCCTGGTGCTGTCCTCTACCGGCGCCGCGCTGGGGCTGGCGCTGGCCTTCGGCTGCGTTCGCGCGCTTAAGTTTTATCTCGACCTGTACCTGCCACTCTCCAGCCATATTCACATTGACGCTCGCGTCGCTGCGGCACTGGTCGGCTTCTCCATCTTGTCGGCAGTGCTCTTCGGATTGGTCCCGGCGTTACAGGCCGCGCGCGCGCCGGCCCAGGAAGCTCTGCGCGAAGGGTCGCCCAGCGCGGGCGCCAGCCGCCGTCAGAAATATTTTCGCGACACGCTGGTCGTCGGCGAGATCGCGCTCTCCTTGCTCCTGCTGATCTCCGCCGGCTTGCTGCTGCGCAGCCTGATGGCGTTGCGCAGTTTGCCGCTGGGATTCGTCCCGCACAATGTGGTGACTACTTCGATCTTCCTGCCGCAGACCGGCGGCGGCATCATGGGAACCGGCGGCAAGTACGCCGGCAAAGACATCTCGCAGGTCTTCTACCGGCCGCTGCTCGATCGGCTGTCGCATCTGCCCGGCGTCGACTCCGCCGCAATCACGACGGTGATGCCGTTGATGCCGAACTTCCAGACGCGCGGCTCCTTTGAGATCCTCGGGCGCGCCAAAGATCCGTCCAACAAGCCGGTCGCCGATGTGCGCCTGGTCAGCCCAGGCCTGTATCGCACCCTGGGCATTCGCCTGTTGCAAGGCAGGCTGTTCACCGATGACGACGCGCCGGCGAGCGGCGCCGTGGCCGTCGTGAATCAGGCGCTGGTTCGCAAGTTTTTCTCCGGCCAGAATCCGATTGGGCAGCAGCTGAAGATCGCCGACAGCGGTCCGCATCAGGTCGTGACCATCGTCGGAGTCGTCGAGAACACGCACCAGACGTCGATGTCGCAGGACGTCCAGCCTGAAGTGAACCTGCTTTATTCGCAACTCTCGCCCAGCGACGAGCTGCAGCCCATCCTGGCCGCGTTCACCAACGTTGCGGTGCGGACGCACATTGCGCCGTCTGCCGTGATTCCGAGCCTCCGCGCCACGTTGCGCGACATTGATCCCTCGCTTGCCGTGATGGACGTTCGCACCATGCAGGACCTGGTCGACACTTCGCTCGGCAGCCAGACGCTGGCGGTGCGCCTGCTGTGGATCTTCGCCGGTTCGGCGCTGCTGATCTCGATCGCCGGAATTTACGGTTTGCTGGCCTACAACGTGAGCCAGCGCACGCGCGATCTGGGCGTTCGCATGGCTCTGGGCGCGACGCGCGGCAACGTCATCGGCCTGGTATTGCGGCAGGCGGTCATTTTGTTGGCAGTCGGCGTCGGCATCGGCGTGGTCGCGGCTATTTCCGTCGGCAGCGTGCTGCGCAGCTTCTTGTACGGAGTTGTGCCCTACGATGCGTGGACGATTCTCGCGGTCTCCGCGCTGCTGTTGGCCAGCGGCCTGTTTGCCAGCTACATTCCGGCGCGCCGGGCATCGAGGATCGATCCCGTGAAGGCGCTCAGGTGGGAGTAAGAGAAGCGGCCTTTAGCCATTAGCTTTTAGCTCTTAGCAAGCCACGGGCGAATCGAAAGTGTTCGGTTAACTCGCAGAACACGATGCCAGACTGGTTGCTAAAAGCTAAGAGCTAAAAGCTAACAGCCCCTGACCCAAATTTACGAACCATGATTACCCTTAAGAACGTCGAACGCAGTTACAAAACCGGAGCGGGGCAGACGTGGGTACTGCGCCGCGTCGACCTCACCATCAACGAGGGTGAATTCGTCACCATCATGGGGCCGTCGGGCGCGGGAAAATCCTCGCTGCTGAACGTGCTCGCCCTGCTCGACGATCAATGGGCCGGCGAATATTGGTTTGGCGAGCAGCCTGTTCATCTGATGAAGCGCAAGGACCGCGCCGAGCTGGCCAAGCGCAAGATCGGCATGGTCTTCCAGAGCTATCACCTGCTCGACGATCTGACCGTGCAGGAGAACATCGATCTGCCGCTGTCGTATAAAGACATTCCGCGCGCGCAGCGGCAAGGCATGGTCGCCGAAACGCTCGATCATTTTCAGATCGTCGCCAAGAAAGATCTTTATCCCAACCAGCTTTCCGGCGGACAGCAGCAACTGGTCGGCGTGGCGCGCGCGGTGATTCACCGTCCGGCGCTGCTCCTGGCCGACGAGCCCACGGGCAATCTGCACTCCAGCCAGGCCAAAGAGATCATGGAACTGTTCACCAAGTTGAATCAGGAAGGCACGACCATCGTGCAGGTCACGCACTCGGAGGTCAACGCCTCCTACGGCTCGCGCGTCATTCAGATGAAAGACGGCTGGATCGTCAGCGACACCGGCAATCCTGCGCTCACGCCCAACACGGAGGCGGTCGGTTCATGACGGCTCGTCGCACGCCTTCCGCGGTTCTCGCTTTCGCACTGTGTGCTTCGCTTCTCTCGGCGCAAGCGCAGCAGGAGAACACGACTCCTCCCGCGCAACAGCAGACGTCCAGTTCTCAGGCGCAACAGCAAACGCCGAACGCTCCCACGCCGCAGCAGCCTCCTGCGGCCATCACGCAGCCGTCGCTGGGAAGCGCAATGTCGATTCGCACGCCGTCGAATCTGGCGATTCCGCATTCCAACGATCCGGTTCGCGCTTACTTGCCCAGCCTGGTTCCCAAGCCCGATCTCTCGAACTCGCAGCGGCTGGAGCAGCTCATCCGCGACGGCAAGCTCTATATCTCGCTGCAGGACGCCGTTGACCTGGCGTTGGAGAATAACCTCGATCTCGCGATCGCTCGCTACAACCTGCCTATCGCCGACACCGACATCCAGCGCACCAAAGCCGGCGGCTTCTTTCGCGGCGTCAACACCGGTATCGTGCAGGGCACGGTTGGCGGAGGCGTAGGCGGTTACGGGGCGGGCGCTCCCGGAGCGGGCGCAGGCGGTACGACTGGCGGCGCAGGCGGCGCGGGCGCGGGCGCGTCCGGACTGGTGCAGTCCACGCTCGGCATCGGCACCAACGTATCGTCCTACGATCCCGTCATCAGCGGCACCACCAGCCTGGAGCACCAGACGCTGCCGTTGTCCAACATTACGCTCTACGGCGTGCCGTCGCTGCAAACCAACATTGGCCTGGTGAACCTGAATTACAGCCAGGCATTTCCCACCGGTACCAGCTTCAGCGTGGAAGTCGACAACAACCGGACAGCCAGCAACAGTATCTTCAACAGCCTGAATCCGACGTTGAACTCTTTCTATCGCATCACGATTCAGCAGAGCCTGCTGGCGGGCTTCGGCACCGGTCCCAACCTGCGCTACCTGCGCATCGCCCGCAACAACAAGAAAATTTCCGACATCGCCTTCAAGTCGCAGGTGATCGCGACCGTGACCCAGATCGCGGATATGTACTGGGACCTGGTCAGCGCCTACCAGGCCGAGAAGGTGATGGAGCAGTCCGACGCCTTCGCGCAGCAGAGCCTGGACACGGCCAGGAAGCAGCTCCAACTCGAAGCCATCCCAGCAATGGACGTGCTGCGCGCCGAGGCTGAGGTTTCGAAGCGTGACCAGGATCTCACCGTGGCCAAGACCACGCTGCAGCTGCAGGAATCGCTGGTAAAGAACGCGCTGACCAAGAATCTCGACGATCCCACGCTGGAAGCGATGCCGGTCGTTCCTACCGACACGCTGGATACGGTGCAGGAAATTCCCGAGCGGCCGACGCAGGACCTCATCACGCAGGCGCTGGCGGCGCGGCCGGAACTTGCCGAGTCCGACATCGATCTCAGCAATCGCGAGATCACGCGCAAAGCCGCTGCCAATGCGCTTCTCCCCACGCTCAACCTGGTCGGCTTTTACGGCAGTAGCGGATTGGCCGGCAATCTGAATCCATACTTCTCCGAGGGGGCCAATCCGCAGGTGGTTCCCACGAACTGGTTCGGCGCGTTTCAGGATGCATGGAACAACTCGTCGCCCGATTACCTTGTCGGGTTGCAGCTGAATGTGCCCCTTCGCAATCGCGTGGCGAAGGCCGATCAGTATCGCTCGGAGCTGGAGTATCGCCAGGCCGAGGTGCGCGAACAGCAACTTAAGAAGGAGATTCGCATCGAAGTACGCAACGCCGAGTATGCTCTGGAGCAGGGACGATCGCGCGTGGACGCTGCGCGCAAGGCACGCGATCTGGCGCAGAAGACGTTCTCCATCATGCAACAGGAACAGCAGCTGGGTGCGGGATCCAACTTCCAGACTCTGGCCGCGCAGCGCGATCTGGCGCTGGCCGAGTTGGATCTGGTGAACGCCAGCACCGCGTATCAGAAGTCCAAGCTGGAGTTGCAGCGCTCGACTGGAACCACGCTGGAAGAAAACAAGATTCAGATCCAAAACGCCGTCGACGGCGTCGCGCGTTGAGGAAACCCGACGGTTGGCACAGTCGATGTGCAGTTGTCGTGTAGGCAATGTTGCAGTTGTTGTGAAGGACGTTACAACGTCCAGGATTGTCATCACGAGCAGAGCGAGGGATCTGCTTTCCGCTCGTAGTGGAGGAATCCGGTTGTAGAGCCTGCGACCAGGCAGACGGGTTTACAGATCTCGAGCGGACAACAGATCCCTCGCTTCGCTCGTGATGACAATTTCGTACTGCGGACATTTGTTGGATAAATCGGAGATTCTATTGCCACGCACACCAACGCAACCCGGCCCAACGCGCGACGCCGCCAGTGAGGCGCGCGATCGCCAGCGTACCGGCCGCATCCTGGCCGCTGACGATCAGCCACACATTCTCGAAGCGCTGGAGCTGCTGCTGCGCCCCGCCGGCTTCGCGGTCGACACAGCGAAATCTCCCGCCGCCGTGCGCGAGGCCCTGACCAGCGAATTCTACGACGCGGTACTCATCGACCTGAATTACACCCGCGACACCACTTCGGGACAGGAAGGCCTCGACCTGCTCTCCGAAATCGTCGCCCTCGACAGCAACATGCCGGTCATCGTCATGACTGCGTGGGGCAACGTTGGCCTGGCCGTCGAGGCCATGCGTCGCGGCGCGCGCGACTTCATTCAGAAGCCCTGGGAGAACGAGCGCCTGTTGGCGATCTTGCGCGTCCAGGTCGAACTGCATCGCGCTCTTCAGCGCACACAACAGCTCGAAGCCGCGGCCCGGCTTTTGCGCGCCGAAGGCCGGCCGGAATTCATCGCCGAAGCTCCATCGATGCAGCCGGTCCTGCAAACCATCGCACGCATCGGTCCGTCCGATGCGAACGTCCTCGTCACCGGCGAACACGGCACCGGCAAAGAGGTGGTCGCGCAGACGCTGCACGCGCTGTCGCCGCGGGCGTCGATGCCGCTGGTCGCCGTCAATACCGGCGCGCTGCCGGAAGGCACTTTCGAGAGCGAACTCTTCGGTCACGTGAAAGGCGCATTTACCGATGCCCGCATGGATCGCATCGGGCGATTCGAGCTGGCCGACAACGGCACCATCTTCCTCGACGAGATCGGCAACGTGCCGATTCGCCAACAGGCAAAGCTGCTGCGCGTGCTCGAGACCGGCGAGATCGAGCGTGTCGGCTCCTCGCGCACCAAACACATCAACGTTCGCCTGATCTCGGCGACCAACTGCAACTTGCAGGAAGCGATTGCAGCCGGGCAATTTCGCGAAGATCTGCTCTTCCGCCTGAACACCGTCGAGATCCCGATTCCTCCGCTGCGCGAACGGCGCGAAGATATTCCGCTGCTGGCGGCACATTTCCTGAAGCGCTATGCTGCGCGCTACCGGGCTCCGGTCAACGGTTTCGCGCCGACGGCTCTGCAAGCCATGATCCAGTACACCTGGCCGGGTAACGTGCGCGAGCTGGAACACACGCTGGAACGCGCCGTGCTCATGTGCCAGACGGGAGAGATTCAGGTCTCCGATCTCGGCCTCAACGTGCAGCAGCGCTCGCAGGGACTCAATCTGGAAGAGCTGAGCATCGAAGAGGTCGAAGGCATCCTGGTTCGCAAGGCGCTGCAACGCTTCCACGGTAACGTGAGCCAGGCGGCGGAGGCGCTCGGCCTCAGCCGCGGCGCGCTGTATCGCCGGATGGAACGCTATGGACTCTAGTTCAGGCGGCGAAGGCAAGCCTCCTGTCGCGCTGATTACCACACCGGCGCCCGATTCAAGCACTGACTCGCTCACCGCTCTCACTGCCAAGCCCGTCACAGAAAGGCGTCGCCCCGCCGACGATCAACCTCATCGCCTGCGCGGCTTCCACCTGCTCTACGAAAAACGCATTGCATTGTTTGCGATTTTGGCCGCCGTGCCCGGCGTCGCCTTCGGCACCACTCTCATCTGGACGCATGACTGGAGCCGCGACACCAAGATCTCGCTTACCGTGCTGGAGATGTTTCTGTGGCTGGTGCTGACGCTGGCGCTGCTCGATCAGGTTGTCCGTCCGTTGCAGACCTTGACCAATGTGGTCGGCGCGCTGCGCGAGGAGGATTACTCATTTCGCGCACGCGGCGCCGCCCCCAACGACGCCATGGGAGAGCTGGCGCAGGAAATCAACTCCCTCGCTGACATCCTCACCGAGCAGCGCGTGCAGACTATCGAAGCGACAGCGCTGCTGCGCCGCGTGGTCGAAGAAATCGACACGCCGTTGTTCACCTTCGATCCCGATCATGCTTTGCGATTGATGAACGCCGCCGGTGAGCGCCTGTTGCAGCAGCCGGCCGCACGTCTGCTGGGCAAGACCGCGACGGAACTCGAGCTGAACGCCTGCTTTGAAGCCGACAACGAGACGCTGGTAGCGCTGCCCTATTCCGCTCCCAACGCGCGCTGGATGGTTCGCAAGCGGTCCTTCCGGCAGAACGGCGTGCCGCACACGCTGATCGTCTTGTCCGACGTGAGCCGCGCCCTGCGCGAGGAAGAGCGCAGCGCCTGGCAGCGCCTGATTCGCGTACTCGGTCACGAGCTGAACAACTCGCTGGCGCCGATCATCTCGATTGCCGGCAGCCTATCGTCGCGCCTGCCGCTGGAGGAGCTGCCGGATGCGCAGAACGCCGACTTCCAGCGCGGCCTGAACATCATCGAGTCGCGCACCGCGTCGCTGCATCGCTTCCTGCAGGCGTATCGCCGGCTGGCTCAGATGCCGTCGCCCAAGCTCCAGCCGGTTGAAGTGCGGCCGCTGATCGAGCGCATCGCCACACTAGAGACGCGGCTAAAGGTCGACATCTCTCCCGGCCCCGATCTGATCTTGATGATCGATCCCGACTTGATCGAGCAGATGCTGATCAACCTGGTTCGTAACGCCGTCGACGCCGCACTGGAACAGGCGCAGTCACCGCAGTCCGGCGAATCGTCGCCAGCTAAAGTCGGTGTGCGGTGGGAGCAAACCAATCATCATGTCGCGTTGATGGTCGAGGACAACGGCATCGGCCTGCTCAATCCCAGCAACGTGTTCGTGCCCTTCTACACCACCAAGCCCGGAGGCTCGGGAATCGGCCTGGTGCTCTCCCAGCAGATCGCCGAAGCGCACGGCGGCTCCATCGAGCTGGCCAATCGCGGTGACGCGCGCGGCTGCCGCGTGAAGGTGACCCTGCCCTATCGACAATCGTGATCCTGGCTAGGGCTTCTTCTCCGCCGCTGCCGGCGCCTTGTCTGGGCCTTCCGCCGCCTGCTGCTCCCCATACTGCACCAGAATCGTGATTCTCCGGTTGGCCGGGTCGGAAGGATCTTTTGCGTTTCGCGGCTGCTGATCGGCAAAGCCGCGCACCTGTGCGACTTGATCCGCGCGCAGCCCATGCTGCTGCATGATACGGCGGCTGGCATTGGCGCGATCGACCGACAGCTCCCAGTTCGTATAGTTCGCGCCTCCGGAGAAGGGCTGCGAATCGGTGTGACCCTCGACGGAAATCTTGTTGGGCGCTTTGCCCAGCTCCTCGGCAATCGTCATCAGCAGCTCGCGGCCGTTGCCGTTAGGATCGGGCTTGCCGCTGTCGAAGAAGGTTCCGTTCTTCGATTCCAGCAGCTCGATGCGCAATCCTTCTGGGGTCACCGTCATCTCGATGTGGTCTTTCAGCTTGTCGAAGTTAGCGACCTGGCGAATTGCCTTCTCCAACTCACTCTTGACCTTGTCCATATTTTCCTTCGTGATCTGTTTCGTCGGCAGCGGCAGCGGCGTCGGCAGCGGCAGAGTTTTCAGTCCTGTCAATTTGCCGGTGCCCGCGGGATCTCTGAAGTATCCGCTGATCGCTTCCTGAACCGGCCTGCTGCTATTCATCAGCCACAGCACGATGAACAGCGCCATCATCGCGGTGACGAAGTCGGCATACGCCACCTTCCACGCGCCGCCGTGATGGCCGCCGTGTCCGCTTTTGCGCTTGATGATGATCGGCTGGGTTTTTGCAGCAGCAGCCATCGCTTGTCCCTAAGACGCGGCCGCAGCTTCCGCGGCAGGCGCAGCTTCAGCGCTCTCCGCCGCTGCGGCGGCACCGGATTGCTTGCAGTTCTTCTCGAATTCGGCGAAGGTCGGGCGCAGATGTGCGGGTACCGCGCGCCGTCCCATCTCAACCGCCAGCAGCGGTGACGTCCCTTTCATAAATGCGATCATCGTGACCCGCAGAACGTGCAGATACTCATGCTCCTCGTGCGCGAGCTTGGCTAAGTTCGCGGCGATCGGCCCGATGAAGCCATAGCACATCAGAATGCCGAGAAATGTTCCGACCAGCGCAGCAGCGACTTTCTTGCCAATCTCCTCCGGCGGCCCGCCCAAGGCGCTCATGGTCATCACCACGCCCAGCACCGCGGCGACGATTCCCAGCCCGGGCAGCGAATCGGCAACGCTGCTGAGCGCCCCGACCGATTCCTCGCTCTCATGCGCATGAACATCCATGTCGACTTCGATCATCTGGTCGACATCGAACGCCTCGACGCCGCCCATCAACACCATGCGCATGGTGTCGCAGACAAAATCGCGCGCGTGGTGATCTTTGACGAATGCGGGATAGGCTTTAAAGAACGCGCTCTTCTCCGGCTCTTCGATGTCGTTTTCCACCGAGTTCGGCCCGTCGCGCCGGATCTTGTTGAACATGTCGTACATCATCTTCAGCGCGTCGAGATAGCGCTTCTTGGTGAACTTCGATCCCTTCAGCACCTGCAGCACGCCGCTGATCACGCCCTTCAGCGTGTGCAGCGGATTGGCGACCAGCAGCGTCCCCAGCGCGGCCCCGCAGATGATGATGGCTTCCGAAGGTTGAATCAGCACCCGGATGGGGCCGTGCTCCATCAGGAAGCCGCCGATCACCGCGCCCAAGACCACCAGTATTCCGATGATGGCAAACATGATTCTTCCAGAATCCTGTGCTTCACGCCTCCCGCCCCTCGTGGTCATAGCGAGATGGCCGGACGCGCGAGTCCATTGGTTCTATCGGCAGAGCGGGGGAAATCTTGCGTCTCCGGCATCCTGTGAGTCGGAACCCCTGCTCAGGGTGGAGCACACCGAACAGGCGTGCCCTTAAAGATCCCCCCTTGATATCCGGCTTCAGCCGCTGAGCTAAAGGTGCTGATTACCTAAGGCGCTGAAGCGCCTCTTGAGATTGCGCCGTTTGTGCACGCCTCAAAGCTCGCCCTGAGCGAAGCCGAAGGGACGTGCTCCACTCTCGACCGCCGTGCTGCGCGACAATACCTCACCCCGTCAGCTACACTGACCTCCTACACAAATGGCATGGTTTAAGCGTGAATCCGTCCCCCTCGACACCTCCGGTGAGAAGCGGGTCAAGACCGAAGGCCTGTGGGTAAAGTGCGACAACTGCCGCCAGATCATCTGGAAAAAGGATCTGGACCAGAACTTCAACGTTTGCCCCAAGTGCGATCGTCACTTCCGCATCGACGCCCGCACCCGCCTCTCGTACCTGCTGGACGACGGCAACTATGAGGCTGAGGACAACAACCTCGTCTCCACCGATCCGCTGCACTTCACCGACCTGAAGTCGTACTCCGACCGTCTGAAGCGTTCGCAGCAGGACACCGGCCTGAACGACGCGGTCATCAACGCGCGCGGGAAAATCGAGGGCAAGCCCATCATCGTCAGCGCGATGGAGTATTCCTTCATTGGCGGATCCATGGGGGCGGTGGTCGGCGAGATGATCACTCGCGCGGTCGAGAAGGCGACGGCGGAGAGATTGCCGCTGATCATCGTCTCGGCTTCCGGCGGCGCTCGCATGATGGAAGGCGCGATCAGCCTGATGCAGCTGGCCAAAATCTCCGCCGCGCTGGCTCGCATGGAAGATGCCAAGGTGCCGTACATTTCAGTGATGACCGATCCCACCACCGGCGGCGTCACCGCCTCGTTTGCGATGCTCGGAGACCTGAACATAGCCGAGCCGGGCGCGCTCATCGGCTTCGCCGGACCGCGCGTCATCGAACAGACCATTCGTCAAAAACTGCCCGAGGGCTTCCAGCGCAGCGAATTTCTGCTGGAGCACGGTATGCTCGACGCTGTCGTGCGCCGCCACAATCTGCGCGCCTACATCTCGCGTGCTTTGGACTTCATGCAGGCGCCGGCGTAACTCGCTTTTTGTTCTGAGTAGACGCATTCATGGAAGATCAAAGCTCGAACCCGGAACTAAAGCCTCTCCACTCCGATCGCTCTCTAATTCCTCTCAAACTGGCTGTCATGGAGACATGGTCGGGCGAGGTGTTGCTCGCCTCGCTCGCTCCGAATCGCGCAGAATTTTGAAAACCAGGCCGGATGGAACTATTCTCGATGGACATCATCGAATTTATATCCTCCGGCAACGAGGCGTGAACGTCGACCGGCTTCCGCGCGAGATTGTGGAGAAGGAAGCGGCAGAACATGAGTAGTCTCTTTTGGGTGGTCGGGCCGTGGCCCGGGAAGCTGGCAATCAGTGCCCGACCGCGCGGCGGCGATTGGCTGGACGACGAAATCGCGGCCTGGCGTCGCGAAGGAATCACCACTGTCGTTTCGCTGCTCACTCCTGAAGAAGAGCAGGAGTTGGGGTTGGAGCGGGAGGCCGCGCAGGCCCGACATCAAGGCATCCGCTTCCTGTCGTTGCCGGTTGCTGATCGCGACGTTCCCCAATCGGAATCGGAGATGCAAGCGCTGGTTCAAGACGTAGATCAAATCCTCTCCTCCGCCAGAAACGTGCTTGTGCATTGCAGACAGGGGATCGGCAGAAGCGGCTTGTTCGCAGCCTCTCTACTGATTCATCGGGGTGGGAATCCGCAGACTGCAATGCAGGCGTTGAGCAAGCTTCGTGGCACGCCCGTCCCCGAGACGCGCGAACAGCAACGCTGGCTTGAGGAATACGCTTCGAAAGTTAGAGTCCATTAGACTCACGCGCGACCCCAAAGATCTGAAAATCGATAGGCGCTTCACTCGGCTTTTGATATCCTTCCAGCAACCACTTCGCCAGTTAGTCCAGCGATGAAAATTCTTATTCTCACCACCGATCAGGAGCTGGCGTTACTGCGTCAGCGCGTGCTGGAGTCGGCGGGGCACCAAGTCGTCTCGGTCGTCGGCGAGCGGGAAATCCTCGAGGCCGCGGAAACCCAAGTGCCGTTTGACGTTGCGCTGATGTGTCATCGCGTGCCCGACGGGCTGGCGCGCAAGATCATCCGCATCTTCCGTGACGGCAAGCGGCCGGGCAAGGTCATCTACATCACGCCGATCTACGGCGTGTGGCCGGAGGTCGAGGCCGATCGCTATGTTGTCGGGGCCGACGGGCCGGACGCGCTTCTCAACATGGTCTCCGAAGTGGGGCCGCAAGCTGCAGCTTAAGTGTGGTGGCGGACTACCCAAAGTGGCGTTGGAATCGCCAACCGTCTTTGCTAAGCTTTTCGGCACTATGTTGGAAACATCCCAGGATCTCTTGACTCGCGCCACCGCTGCGAAACGCGAAGGCCGCCTCACCGACGCCCGGCGTGATGCTTCGCAGGCGACCGGGATGTTACGTCAACAGGCGCCCGGCGCGGAGTTGGCCAATGCTCTTCGTCTCGTCGCCGAGGTAGAGAGAAAGCTGCATCAGGAAATCGCCGCCCGCCAACATTACGAAGAGGCGGTCGACCTCTGCCATCTTTACGCTGATCCGCTTACCCTGGCGCACACCGTCCGTCATCTGGGAGATTTGTACTACGAAGCGGGACAAACCGAGCTGGCTCAGCCCTGCTACCGTGAAGCTCTAAATCTCTACCGCTCGGAGAAAAATCCTCCTCCGCTGGATCTTGCCAATGCCATTCGCAGCTTCGCGATTCTGGCCGGCAACACCGGCGAGACAGAGCAGGCGAAAACGCTCTGGCAGGAAGCGCGGGATCTGTACGCGCTCGTCAACGTGCCGGAAGGCGTCAAGGAAAGCTCGCGGCAACTGGCGCAAATCGCCGGATAAGCGCGTCCTGCTTTTCGCGCAGGCGCAATCTGGCGCTCCGCGTGCCCGCATCGGCGAGATTAACCCCGTTGTTTTGCCGATTTGTGCTGCACCCGTGGCGAAATCATGTTACAAACAATCCACAACATCCGTTGCTAGCCGGTGTCTATTTTGGTAGCAACGGAAATTCCGGGCGAACATGGGCCGGTGCCAGCTGCCGGTTGGGGGAGGTGCCACATGGATCTGATTACGATCGCTGTGGTAGGTGTCATTATCGTGAGCTACGTGGTCGGTTCGCTGACCAGCTCCATCGACATCGAAGAAAAACTGCCGCATCGCTATTAGTTGCGGACGACATGACCAGAGGCCCGCGTGCCGGCGCCTCTGTTTGTATTTTGGCCGAACTCGACTGGCGCGGACTACTCGGCCCGCAACGCGTCGACCGGATTCACGGATGCCGCACGCCTTGCCGGCAGATAGCTGGCCAGCAGTGCTGCGACAGCAAGTACACCCGCAACCGCACCTAGCGTCGCAGCATCCCACGCCGGCACTCCGAACAGCAGCTTGCGCATCAGAAATGCTGCAGCGACGGAGCAAGCCAGTCCAATGACGATTCCCGTCCCAGTCAGCCATCCGGCCTCGCGCATAATGAGCTTATAGACCGCACCGCGTTGCGCGCCTAGCGCCATGCGCACACCAATCTCGCGCGTCCTCTGGCTCACCGAATAGGCAATTACACCGTAGAGTCCGACCGCGCCCAGCAGCAACGCCAGTGCGGCAAAGCCTCCGACCAACGTCGCCGTGGAGCGATGCAGGTACGCCGCCTCCGAATCGCCAATGCGGCGCTCCATCGTGTCCTCTTCGAGCGTGGCGAAGTCGGGCGCTGCCTGATGCACTGCTCCCAGCAAGCTCGGGATCATCGCCTCCGGCGCCTGCGAAGTGTGCAGCACGACGGAGAAGTAGCTGCTGGCGCTTTGTTCGAAGGGGACGTACACCGCAGGCCAGATTTCCTGATCCAGCGAGGCTTCCTTGACATTGTCGACCACACCAACAATCTGTCGCAGCGACTTCTCAGACAGCGTGGTGTCGCCAAGCTGCTTGCCGATCGGGTCCTCGCCCGGGAAAAATTTCTCGGCAAGTTTGCGGTTGATGATGACCACCCCCGGATGTTTCGCGTCGTCGGTCGAGATGAAGTTGCGCCCGCTCACCATCGACGCTCCGATCGTCCGGAAATAGTCGACGCTGACGTCGCGCTCGTTCACCTCGTTATGTTCGCCATTGAAAGGCCTGCCGACGATCCGGATCCACGTCGTGTTGCCGTTGTAGGTCACGGGCAACATCGTGGTAAGCGCCGCCGACTGCACGCCCGGCAGCGCCGACACAGCTTGCAGGATATGGCGCGCCGGAGGAAGAAGCTGCTCGTCCGTCTCGTAGCCGACGTCGGGTGCTATCACGCCGACCGTCGCCAGGTGATCCGGCCGAAAATTGATCTCAACATGCAGCAGCTTGTAGAAGCTCTTGCCGAGCAGGCCGGCTCCGACCAGCAGGATCACCGCCATCGCCAGTTCCACCGCCACCAGGTTCGATCCCAGCCGCTGCCACGATCTTCCCGCGTGTCCGCGGCTGCCTTCCGTGAGCCCATCGCGCAAGTTGGCGAACGAAAGCCGCAGCAGCGGCGTCAGCGAGAACAGGATAGCAACGCATAGCGCCGTCACCCCCGCAAAAGCCAGCACCCCCGCGCTAAAGCCCACTTGCTTCAGGAACGGCAGGTTCCCCATCATGTTTTCCGAGATGAGGCCAAGAAGAACGCGCATCGCGACGTACGCACCCGCCAGACCCAAGCCGATGCTGGCGCCCACCAGCACGAAGCCTTCGGTCATGAACTGACGAATGAGCCGCCCCGGTCCCGCGCCCAGCGCACCGCGGACGGCGATCTCGCGCTTGCGGCCCTCCGAGCGCACCAGCACCAGGCTGGCTACGTTGATGCAGGCGATGAGCAGCAACAGCACCGCGCCAGTCAGCAGGATCAGAAGTATCGGACGAATATCGCCCAGGATGGCGTCGCTAAGCGAGAGTACGGCCGCGCCCTGGCCGTTGTTGGAATCGGGATATTCCTTTGTCAACTGCGCTGCAACCGCGCCGAGGTCGGCCTTCACCATCGCCGCGGTGATGCCGTCCCTCATCCGCGCGACCCCGATCAGGTTGTGACAGCTTCGCCGCTTCTCGCAGCCGCCTTCCGGTATCAGCGCCGCCCAGAATTCCGCACGCCCACGCAAGGCGAAGTGAAATTCTTTCGGCAGCACACCGATCACGGTGTAGGGCACGCCGCTCAGCGTGATCGACTGGCCCACGACATCCGGCCGTCCGGAGAACCACTTCTGCCAGCCGCCGTAGCTCAGCATGACGGCATGCGGCGCTGACAGGCTATCTTCCTGGGGCAGGAAGTCGCGGCCAAGAATTGGCGCCACTCCGAGCGTGCGGAAGAAGCCTGCACTGACGCGCGCTCCCGGTGCCAGTTGCAGGCCCGACGAAGTGTGAATGCCATACGAGCTGCCCGTCATGACATCCAGCGAAGACAGGCTCCGGTTCAGCTTCTTCCAGTCTTCGTAGTCTTTGTACGAAATGTTGGCGAGCGGAATGGTCGGCACGCTTTCGGTCACAAACAGCAGCCGTGCCGTATCGCGATACGGAAGCGGCTTCAGCAAAGCGGCGTCGACGAAGGCAAAGATCGCGATGCTGGCGCCCATGCCCAGCGCGAGGACAAAAACCGCCGTAAACGCGAAGCCCGGGTTCTTCGTGAGCTGCCGCCGCGCGAAGCGCAGGTCCTGCAGCACGCTCTCGACAAAAGGCATGGTGCCGCGCTCGCGGTAGGCCTGCTTGGTCTGCTCCACGCCGCCGAGTTTCAGGATCGCCTGCCGGCGCGCTTCGTCCTGCGACATTCCGGCGCGCAGGTTGTCTTCAATCTGCATCTGCAGATGAGACTCGATCTCGTCGGCGAAGTCGCCCTCGCGCCGCTGCTTGAAGAAAATGCCGGCAAATCGCAAGATCCAACTGCGCATCGATTTCATGGCTCTATTCCGCCCTCAGAGTGATGGCCGGATCGACCTGTGCCGCGCGCCGCGCCGGGATCCAGCAGGCAATGGCGGCTACTGCA
Source organism: uncultured Acidobacteriaceae bacterium (assembly GCA_963805985.1). GTDB lineage: Bacteria > Acidobacteriota > Terriglobia > Terriglobales > Acidobacteriaceae > Bog-257. Next base: position 21,923 of record CAWDWG010000005.1, read on the forward strand.
GCCAGCACCACGATGACTCCCGCGTAGGTCAGTGGGTCAAGCGGGGAAATCCCGAACAGCAGCGTGAGCAGCGCGCGGCTGGCGGCAATCGCTCCCAGCAAGCCGATTGCGATGCCCAGTCCCGCAAGGGTCATCCCTTGGCGCAAAATCAATCGCAGGATGTTGGCAGGCGATGCTCCCAGTGCGGCCCGCACTCCGATCTCGCGCGTACGTTCAGCTACGTTGCCCGCAAGAACGCCGTAGATGCCGGTCGCCGCAAGAATCAATCCCACCAGCGCGAACGCTTCGAACAGCACCAGGGCAAAGTGCCGCTGCGCTTCCGACGCTGCCACCAGGTTCTCCATGGTCGCGATCCGGACAATCGGCTCGTCCTTGTCCACCGACCAGATTGCTCTTCGAATTGCCGGCGCCATGGCTTCCGCGTCGCCGCGCGTCCGCACGACCAGCGACTGCACATCGTCGACCCAGTTCCACTGCGTTCGAGTCGTGTAGAACGCTTGTGCATTGCTCAATCCCAGGGATAACTGCTTCACATCGCCGACGACACCGACGACCGTCGCCCACGGCTTGTCAGCATGACCGTAGTCCGGGCCGATGCGAACCCGCTGCCCAATCGGATCCTGCCCCGGAAACATGAGCCGAGCGTAGGACTGGCTGAGCACAACCGCAACCGGTTGGCCGGCTCGATCATGCTCATTCAGCAGCCGGCCGCGCAGCAGCGGAATCTTCATCACGTTGAAGTAGCCCGGATCGACCGCGTATCGAAAACCTTCGGAAGAAAGATCGCCGGGATGGGCCGCGAACTCCACGCCGAAGCTATCGAAGTCCCCGCTCAACGGCAGCTGGCTGGTGAAAGCCGCATCCACAACGCCGGGAACCTGCCGCACCGCCTGCAGCGCTTGCTCATAAAAGCGTGCGCGATCAGCGTCCTTGTCGAAGCGATGCCCGTATTCCTGCACCTGCATGGTAAGCAGGTGCGAAGAATCAAAGCCGGGAGGAATGGCGAACAGCCGCTGAATACTGCGCAAGAGCAATCCCGCGCTCACCAGCAGCACCAGCGCAATCGCCACCTCCGAGACCACCAGCGTGCGGCGCGTCATCTGATGACCGCCCGCGGTGGTCCGCGAGTTCTGCTGCAAGCTGGTGTGCGGATCACTGTGCGAAGCGTGGAGCGCAGGCAACAACCCGACCACTAGTCCGACCAGCGTCGTTATGCCCAGCGCAAAAAGCAGCACCGGCATGTTGACGCGAATCGCGTCTACTCGAGGCAAGTCCGCTGGACTCAACCCGACGAGCAGTCGCACGCCTCCATTGGCCAGCAGGATGCCGATCACGCCTCCGATCGCCGCGAGCAACAAACTCTCCGTGAGCAACTGCTGCACCAGCCGCAGCCGATTTGCTCCCAGCGCCGCTCGCATGGCAAATTCGCTGCGTCTCTGCGCGCCGCGCGCCAGGATCAGGTTGGTCACATTCACGCACGCGATCAGCAGCACCAGCACCACCGCGCCAAGAATTGCCAGCAACGCCGGCCGCACGTCCCGCGCAATGTCAGCCTGCAGCGGGTTCACCAGCATTCCCTGCGACACGCCGCCGGAGCTGTTGAATCCCTTCGCGTAGACCTGCCCGAGAGCGTGCAGGATCACTTCGAGCTCGTTCTGTGCGTCATTTCTGCTGACACCGGGTGCGAGCCGGCCAATCATCTGCAAGTGATGTCCCCACTCGCGGCCGTCAGCCGGGAGCGAAGGATCATACTGCAGCGGCGCCCAAAGCTGGGCCGCGGGCGCCAGCACATTCTCGAACGACTTAGGCATGACGCCGATCACGGTATACAGGTTGTCGTCGAGGGTGATCTGCCGCCCAAGAAGCGCGCGGTCGCCGGCAAAGCGGCTCCGCCAGAGGCCGTCGCTGAGAACAACGACATTCGGTCCGTTGTGCTGATCGTCAGCCGCATCGAAGCCACGACCCAACACTGGCTCGACTCCCAGCACGCGGAAGTAATCCGCGCTGACGCGCTGGCCTTCGAATCGCTCGGGCTCAGCCCGGCCGATCATGGTCGGCTGCCACGCCTTCATCACAGCCATGCTCTTGAAGGTGCGATTGCGCTCCTGCAATCCGTGAAATGTGCCGAAGCATACGGCCTCGCGTGAGCCGTCGCCGCGTTGCTCCCACAGCATCATGACTCGGCCGGGATCGGGGTAAGGCAGCGGCTGGAAGAGAATTGGATCGACGGCGCTGAAGATTGCGGTGCTGGCGCCAATGCCTAGGCCGAGCACCAGAATCGCGGTGAAGGCGAAGCCCGGCTTCTTTCTAAGCTGGCGGAAGGCGAATCGCAAATCGTGGCCGAGCGCTTCGAAGGCCGGCACGGTGCCCCGTTCGCGATAAATCTGTTTCGTCTGCTCCAGCCCGCCCAGCTTCACGAGCGCCTCGCGCCGCGCCTCTTCCGGCGTCATGCCGGCGCGCAGATTGTCGTCGATGTGCAGTTGCAGATGGCTTTCCATCTCGTCGGCCATCTCCTGCTCCCGGCGCTGTTGGGCGAAGATGCCGCGCAGGCGCAATATCCAGGCGCGCAAATGCTTCATGCCTGCTCTCCACCAGGCGCGAGGAACCGGCCAACAATCGCGGCTGCCTGCTCCCAGTCGCGCGCTTCTTTGTCCAGCTGTTTACGCCCGGCGCGCGTCAGCTTGTAAAACTTGGCCTTGCGATTGTTGTCCGACGTTCCCCACTCGGAGGCGATCCACCCTTCCTGCTCCAGCTTGAGCAGCGCCGGATAGAGCGTCCCGTAGTTCAGCGCGAGGAGATTGCCGCTGGTCTGCTCGATGCGGCGGGCGATGCCGTAGCCGTGCTGCGGCCCCATCGTCTCCAGCGTCTTCAACACCATTAATGCCAGCGTTCCCTGCCAAACGTCGGTTTTATCGCCCATGCCCCGGCCTCCCTATGGTGAACCCATAGGATGATGACATGCTTTCTATTGGAAGGCAATAGGGAGGCTGGGAGATGATCCCATTCCCGAAGCATCTCACCACTGCTTAGCGCAGATTAATGATATTTAACACGCTACTTTCAGACTCGCCGCCGCCACCCGGTCGTTCGGCTACAATGTAGGTCGCTTCTGCAATTTCCGAGCGCCCCATGACACATGCCTGGCACGACATCTCTCCTGGCGAAAACCTGCCGCTGGAATTCCGCGCGGTCATCGAGATCCCATCCGGTTCCAGCGTGAAGTATGAACTGGACAAGCAAAGTGGCCTGATCAAGCTGGACCGCGTGCTCTATTCGGCCGTGTACTATCCCGCCAATTACGGCTTCATTCCGCAGACGCTGGCCGAGGATGACGATCCGCTCGACGTGCTGGTTTTCTGCCAGGAAGCCGTCGTACCGCTGACCTTGATTTACGCCCGCGCCATTGGATTGATGACCATGATCGACGGCGGCAAGCGTGACCACAAAGTTATCTCCGTCGCGACGAATGATCCGGAATACAACTCCTACAAAGAGGCTGCCGAGATGCCCGAACATCGGCTCGCGATGCTGCGGCGTTTTTTCCTCGACTACAAGCAGCTGGAAGGCAAAGCTGTGGAGGTCGACGACATCCAACCTTCGAAGCACGCTATGCCAATCATCCAGGACGCCCTCGATCGCTACAGCGAACAGCGGCGAAAAGGATTCGGTCAGAGTCATTAGCGGCAATTCCCATGACAACAGGCGGAGTCTTGTGAGCACAGGATTAGCGTGTGAGTAGTGCAGTCGCCGATACCCTGAAAAGACAATCGCCAGCCCCAGAGACAAAGAAGGCCGGCGTATCTCGAGCCGTCGATGTGCTGTCCTGGGTGATTCTTGCCGGCGGCGTTCTCACCGCGCTCTACTCCTCCTACATTGTGGTAGTCAGCTATTCCAGCCTGCCTTATTGGGATGGGTGGGCCGAAATCGACTTCCCTGCAACCGGCGGCATGTCCACGCTGGAGTGGATCTGGGCGCAACATAACGAGCATCGGCTGCTGCTCTCGCGCCTGTTTATGCTGGCCGATCTGCACTGGTTTCACGCGCGCCAGACGCTGTTGCTGGCAACCATCTTCGTAGTAACGAAAGGCACGCCAGCTACAGCGTGCCTTATCGCAACCGTCAAATAGCGGATCCGGCTGCTAGGCGCCCTGCTTCGCCGGCTTCCATTTGTTCAGGAACGCCAGCAGATCTTCCGGGGCCAGCGACCGCGCCTTCTCGAACTCGCCGCCCTGCTGGCTGTAGAGAAGCTTGCCGCTCGGATCGAGCACGGCGAGCGCGGGGATGCCCTTCTTCATCGGGACGTGGTATTGCTGCATGATGTCCTGATTCTTGTCGCCTTCGCCGACATCCACGTGGACGACTTCATAATTGCGGCTCAATACTCCGGCAAGATCGGGACGATGAAACGCCAGGTCCAGCACGTGGCAGTCGTAACACCAGTTCGCGCCAAAGATAATCAGGACATTCTTGTGCTGCTTGGCAGCCTGTGCCAAGGCCTGCTTGATCTCCTGATGAGCATCGAGCCCCGGCGTATAGATGACCTTGTCGGTCGAGGCGGGCTGCTCCAGCCGCGTGGCCTCGGTGCGCTTCGATCCGATCAGCTTCCAGCTTGCACCTTGCTGCTGCCACAGCTGCGCTTCGGTCACGTACTGCACGTGATCGGTTACACCCGCACCCGAGTGAATCTCGGCTTCGAATACCACCTGTTGCACCCCGGATTGTTGCGCGTCCGACTTGACCATGTCGATCTTCATGCGATGCGGCTTCAGCCCTGTCCAGAACGCAATCTCGGCATCAGTGCTGCTCGGGCCGGCCAGAGTGGCAATTTGCGGCGTGGGGTCGGTGCTGTACAAAGCGCGCAATGCGGTGACGTTTCCTCCCACTACGGCGTCCTTCCATTGTTCCAACGGCGGGAAAAGGGCCGCTGCTGGCGTGGCCTTTGCGGTGGAATGTCCTACATTGGAGGACTGTCCCACAGCGTAGGACAAACCTGTAGTCAGGCACATCCAGATCATGATCCTACTGAATTTTCTACGACCAAACTTCATCACTGCCTAATGTCCTCCATGATAGGGATGGCTTTTCAAGATGCTGAATCCGCGGTACAGCTGCTCCAGGAGCACAACTCGTGCCAGCTCATGCGGCAAGGTGATTTTGCCGAAGGAAAGAACGCTTGTGGCCGCCGCGCGTGTGCTGTCACCCCAGCCGTCCGCCGGTCCCACGGCAAACAGCAGCTCCTGCGTATCGTGAGACTGATGGTATTCCAGGAAGTTAGCGATCTCTTCCGACGTCAGCTGACGGCCGCGCGAATCCAGCAATACCAACACCGGTTGAGTGCGTCCCGAGCTCTTTTCCACCAGCTTGAGCAGGGCCGCTTCCGACGACAGCTCGTGCGCGTCGCACGCGGCGAAGCGTGACAGCCGCTTGAGATATTCCGCCGTCAGCGATTGTATGGGTGCGCTCTTGGTACGGCCGATCCAGGCGATGTGCAGTCTCACGGCTCAGGAGCTCTGCGTGGGGACTTGGTTGAGGCGCGCTTTCGCGGCGCGGACTTTGCCGCTTTCTTTGCCGGCTTGCCGGCTGGCTGTTTGGCAGCCTTCTTCGCCCTCGGCTTCGAGGCGGGCTTCTCCAGATCAGCCAGTTCCCGGCGCGTTGCCGTCTTCCACAGCCGCTCCAGGTCATAAAACTTCCGCGCGCTCTCGGAGAAGATGTGGACGACAAAGTCCACGTAGTCCATGAGCAGCCAGTCCGCCTGGTTATAGCCCTCGATGTGCTTGGGTTGCACGCCGATGGCACTGAGCTTATGGTCGATCTCGTCGGCGATCGCCTGCACCTGGCGCGGATTTATGCCCGAACAGAGCACAAAATAATCGGTGAAACCGCTGGCCTGCGCATCGAGTTGTAGGACGCTGATGTCTTCGGCCTTCTTCGACTGGCAGGCTCGCACCACTTCGGCAACCTGAGATCCCACTTCATTATTCTTCATGCAATGTCGCTGTTCGCTCTTCGCCTTTCGCGCTGTCGCTATCTCGCTTTACTCTTCTCGCCTTGCGACTTCCTGACTGGTCCCTGATCCCTAGCCTCTAATCCCTAATCTTCGCTCTGCGATACAGCCCTTCCTTCTTGATGTATTCAGCGACCAAATCGGGCAGCAGCCGCTTCAGCGCGCCGCCGCGATCGACCGCCGCGCGGATCTGGGTTGCCGAGATGTTCTCGTGCGTCTCCGGCAGCATATGCAGCGTAGCGCCGCGCAGGACCAAAGTTCCGTCCATCGCCTCTTTGCGAAACAGTTTCGTGACCGCCGAGTGCGGCCGCAGCTTTTCCGGAAGCGCCGATGCCACGTCAGCCAGAGAATATCCCGGGCGCGACGCCACGATGAAGTCGCATTCCGTCAACAGCTCTTCGGCCTTGTACCACTTGGCGATGTCGCGGAAGGCATCCATCCCTATCAGAAAGTATAAGCGGTCGCTCCTGCCCAGCGTTTTCTTGACGCGGCGGACGGTTTCGATCGAATAGCTGGGCTTGCGCTTGCTCTCCGGAATCGCCTGATCGGGCGCCTCCAGCAGCGACGGCAGGAACTCCTTCTCGCCCGCCAGGCCAAGAGCGACCATGGCATACCGATGCTCGAAGGAGGTGATCGGCGACTTCTGCTTATGCGGCGGGATGTCGGCGGGAACGAACCAAACCTGCTTCAGCTGGAACTTTGCAGCTGCGGCGCGCGCCACAACCAGATGTCCGCGATGGATTGGATCGAAGGTACCGCCGAAGAGTGCGATATTCATGCAGGCTGTCTGTACAGTTTCCGTGTTCCCGCGGCAGGATGCAAGGGGCGTCTTGCAATTCGGGGTGAGCATCCGGGATCGTAGACAGCGCGCCGCCAGCTACTTCTTGTGCTCAGGCGTGGATTGCGGCGCTGAGGTCTGCCCGCCGGGCGGTTGCGCAGTTTGCGGTCCCATCTCGACCGGGGGTGCGCTCAGCACTTTTTTGAAAAACGCGTAGGGAACTTTCGCCGTCAACACGGCTTCGCTCTTGTCCTGTTGCACCGCGAGGCTGTCGAACGCGGCCTTGACGTCCTTGTCCGGGCCGCCCGCGTCCATCGAAATTTCCAGCGACTTGAACAACATGAGGTAGGCCGCGACTTCCTCGGTGAAGCGCTGCGCCTGGTTTTCGTCGCGCAGGATGACATCGGCGCGCAGGCGCACCTCGTTGAGCGGACGCGCCGACGCGATGACCACGCTGCCGCGCGGCAGCAAGCCACTCCACGCGCCGGGCAGCAGAAGCTCGCCATGATCTTCGGAAGCTTTGGTCGCGGGAGTGCGCGCGATCGTCCAGACGATGCTGCCCAGCGGCACGCGCCGATAGTAGTCGCTGACCAGCGGTGGCCCCGCGAAGGGCAGCGCGGCCTGCTTGTAGCGATCGATCATGCCATGAATCACGCCGGGATCGTCGACGTTCGATGCGGCGACAATATCGATGCCGAGCAGTACCACCCGCACCGTCCGATCCTCAATCGGAATGGCGTAAATGTCGTAGTCCCCGTAATGCTCGGTCGAGACTGCCACCTTGTGCAGCCAGCCGGTCACGCGCGCATGGTCGAAGTGGCCGTCCAGGATCTCGCTGTAGCGCGTCTCCCCAGCCTTGCCCTTGCCGGCGCCGTAATGAATGGCGAACGCCGCCCGGTCCAGATCGCGCTCGAACTCGAAGCCGGTTTCCCGCACGAACTCTTCGTAATCGGATTCGCGCTCTTTCGGCGGATGCTTGGCGATGTCGGTGAGCAACCGGATGGGCTCAAGGTTGACGTAGAGCACCGCATCGGATTCGGGCAGCATGCGCACCGCGTCCGGAGCTGCGCGCTTTCGCAGCAGGACAGCAGTCACAATGCCGCCGGCGATAATTACGATCGCGACGACGACCCAGACGATATTCCTGCGACTCCGCATCGATCTGATCGATGATACGAGAAAAAGGCCTGCGGCACTAACTCTCAGCCGGGCCGCGCAAAATCTCTTCGACTCGGCGCAAATCGTCTTCGGTATCGACTCCTACCGTGTCGTAAGGGGTCTCGACCACGTGGATGGCGACGCCATTTGCCAGGAAACGCAGCTGCTCCAGCCGTTCCGTGCGCTCCAGCCGCGATTCCGGCCATTTGCAGAAACGATCGAGTGCGGGCTTGCGATAGGCGTAGAAGCCGAGGTGTTTGTAGTAAGGGATAGTTCCAATGTTGTCGCGGTCGAAGGGAATGGTGGCGCGCGAGAAGTAGAGCGCCCGGTCATCCAGGGCTGTGACAACTTTGACGGCGTTGGGATTGTTCACGTCCTCGGTGGCACAGATCGTCTTCAGGGTTCCCATTTCGACGCCGTCACGCTGCATGAGTTCGAGCAGCACATCGAGATGTTCACGGCGGGCCAGCGGCTCATCACCCTGAATGTTGACGTAAACGTCGGCTTCCACGGTCTGCGCGACCTCGTGTACGCGATCGGTGCCGCTGCGATGGTCGGGCGAGGTCATGCGACAGTGCCATCCGTTGTGGCTGCAAACGGCGGTGATCTCGTCGGAGTCGGTGGCAACGATGACATCGTCGAAGCCGGGGCAGGCGCGAGCGGCGTCGTACACATAGGCGAGCATGGGACGGCCGTCAATCTCGCGCAGGACTTTGCGCGGCAGGCGAGTTGAGGCGAGGCGGGCGGGGATGATGGCGATGGCTTTCACAGTGCAATAGTCTCAACGCAGAGTGGCCGACAAGCAAACGGAAAATGCAGGTTGCGTCAGTGTCGCGGCCCAGGTTAGCCAAAAGATGGCGAACCTGGGGCACCGGTTGCTAATCGCTAATCGCTTCCTTTCGTTTGACCGCAACCAATTGCGGAAAATAGAATCAATAACTTAGAAGGATTGTGGGGAACTGGCGTGCCTCTCTACGAATATCAGTGCAAGAAGTGCCATAGCCTGACGGAGCGAATCCAGAAATTTTCCGATCCGCCTCTCACTGTTTGCCCGCATTGCGGCGGCGAAGTGGAGCAACTGATTTCGGCGCCGGCGGTGCAGTTCAAGGGCTCGGGGTGGTACGTCACCGACTACGCCAAGGGATCGTCCAAGGGCAAAAGCAAGGATGGCAATGGCTCGGCGTCTTCGTCGGAGGGCAAGTCAGACGATTCCAAAAGCACTGACTCTACGAGCACAGAGAAAAGTACCGCAGCTTCCGACAAGCCCGCCAACAAGAACGACAAGAAATAGAGCCGAAAACGTGCTGCCATAAACCATGTTCGGCCGTCACAGATCGACGTGATATCTGTCGCTCCGGCGCAGGTTAATGCTAGGTTGGTCCACCCGTGAGGCAGTAAAATTGATCTCGTTCGAACACTCGTTCGCACCCGGCTCTTTATTCGAATTCATTCGCTCAGTTTCTGACAGGAGGTTCCGGTCATGTCGAAGGATACTTTGACGATTACCGACCAACGCAACAGCAAGACCTACGAAGCACCGATCGAGCTCGGCACCATCCGGGCCATGGATCTGCGGAAGATCAAGACCTCTCCCGACGATTTCGGTGTCATGACCTACGATCCCGCATTCATGAATACGGCGTCGTGCAAGAGCTCCATCACTTTTATTGACGGCGACAAAGGTATCCTTCGCTACCGCGGCTACGACATCGAGACGCTGGCCGAGCATTGCAATTACCTGCAGGTCGCGTATCTGCTGCTGTATGGTGAGCTGCCCACTCCACAGCAGGACAAGGACTGGACTTGGGAGATCACGCATCACACCATGTTGCATGAGACGACCAAGACGTTCATCGACGGCTTTCGCTACGACGCCCATCCCATGGGCATCCTGGTGAGCACGCTGGCGGCATTGTCGACGGTTTATCCCGAAGCCAAGAACATCCACGATCCCGAGAACCGGCAGAAGCAAATCGTGCGGCTCATCGCCAAGATGGCGACACTGGCGGCGTATTCCTACCGTCACCGCCGTGGCCATCCTTACGTTTATCCCGACAATGATCTCAGCTACACCGAGAACTTCATGAACATGCTGTGGAAGATGACCGAACCGAAATACATGGCGAGTCCGGTCATTGCGCGCGCGCTCGACGTGCTCTTCATCCTGCACGCTGATCACGAGCAGAACTGCAGCTCGACCACGATGCGCGTCATCGGCAGCGCACAGACCGATCCTTATCTCTCGATGGCGGGAGCAGCCGCGGCGCTGGCTGGTCCGCTGCACGGCGGCGCGAACGAAGAAGTTCTGAAGATGCTGGACGAGATCGGCTCGGTGAAAAACATTCCCAACTACATCAAGCGCGTCAAAGAAGGCGAGATCAAGCTGATGGGATTCGGGCATCGCGTCTACAAGAATTACGATCCGCGCGCCCGCATCATCAAGGCAGTTGCCGACGAGGTCTTCGATGTAACGGGGCGCAATGAGCGGCTCGATACCGCGCTGGAACTGGAGCGCATCGCGCTGCAGGACGACTACTTCGTCACCCGCAAGCTGTATCCTAACGTCGATTTCTATTCCGGGATCATCTATCAGGCCATGGGCTTCCAGCCGGATATGTTTACCGTGCTGTTCGCGATTCCGCGCGCGGCGGGATGGCTGGCGCAGTGGAACGAGATGGTGCAGGATCCGGAGCAGAAGATCGCGCGGCCACGCCAGATCTACACCGGCATCGAGCATCGCAAGCTGACTTCGAAACAGGAAGAGCCGGCAGAAGCGAAGGTCGGATAGAAGCTCGGCCGTTTGTGATTGATCGAGAGCGGACCTTCGGGTCCGCTCTTTCTTTGTCGGGGATAGCGGGAGGAGGCCCGCCTACCAGGCCCGGCTTGGGCCGCGCAGGATTCGCGCCGGCAGCAGAATGATCGCCTTCAGCAACTCCAGCACGCCTTCCACCGCAATTCCCAGGATTCGGAACGGTAGCAGAAGCAGCCAAACGATGGGATAAAGCACCAGCACAACCAGCGCCAGCGGCCAGCAGAAGATCAGCAGGAAGCACCATAGAAGAAAGCTGAACATGATCGCACCTGGTGTTTTGTACGCGAAATGGGGTGCAGAAGTTCCGGCCCGGCTAACGCCAAAGGCGGCCTAAACCCGCGCTCAACGCGAAATGCAGGCACCGATTCACTTATTTCTTGACACGCCCCCGTCCCGGCAAGTAAATACTCGCTGCACATCACATAACAGCTGGCGAGGAGCGAGAATGAACAAGGCAGACCTGATTGAGAAAATCGCGGCCGCTCACGGTGTCAGCAAGACGGCAGCGGGTGGGGCGATCGACACCATCATCGATTCAGTCACGAGCACGTTGAAGAAAGGCGGCCGGGTGACCCTGGTCGGCTTCGGAACCTTCTCGGTGTACCAGCGCAAAGCGCGCAATGGACGCAATCCCCAGACGGGAGGCGTCATCAAGATTGCCGCTCGCCGCGCAGCGAAATTCACTCCCGGCGTTGAACTCAGGAAAGCAGTCGCCAAGAAATAGCGGCCGATCATCGGTTATTTCCAAAGCTTATGGCTGGTAGAGCCAGGCGTTTGGCACGGCCCCGGCCATGGGGTCGTCACCGTATCCACCGGCGATCAGGACACGGCCATCGTTAAGCAAAGTTGCGGTTGAGAAGTATCGTCCTTCGCCGACCGTGCCTTTTACCTGCTGAAAGCGCTTAGTAGCTGGATCATAAACCTCGGGCCGCTCGGCGCCGCCGGCGATGAGTACTCGTCCGTCAGGCAGTCGCACCGCTGTCTGGATCAGCTTGAAGCGCCGGAAACTCATCTCACCATCATTGCTGAAGCGTCCGGTTGCGGGATCATAGAGCTCGGCTGAGGCGTATTGCCCGCGCCAGTCGCGGTTGTCGGAGCCGCCAACGACCAGCACCTTGCCGTCAGGCAGAAGTGCAGCGGCGAGCTTGTGGCGAGGGACGCTCATGCTGCCTGTCATGGAGAAGCGTCCGGTGGCCGGATCGTAGATCTCCGCGCTGGCTTCGATCTGTGAGTTGGGATAACTGCCGGCACTTGATCCGCCCACAACTAATATCCGGCCATCCTTCAGCAGGACGGCGGTGTGCATCTCGCGCGGTACGTGCATGCTGCCGGTTGCGGTGAAGCGGCCAGTCCCGGGATCGTACAGCTCCGCCGAACTCAGCCGCTCGTCTTCGTGCGCGCCGTCGCCGCCAATTAGCAGAACCTTGCCGTCGTTGAGAAGAACAGTAGCAGGGTGACTGCGCGGCGAGGTCATGCTGCCGGTTGGGTGAAAGGTTCCGGTAGCAGGATCGTAGAGCTCGGCGGTGGAGAGATTCGTGCCGGTACCTGGCGATCCTCCGGCGAGCAGCACCTTGCCATTGCGAAGCAGGATCGCCGCGTGTCCTTCGCGCGCGGAGCTCATACTCCCCGTCGCCGTGAACGTGCCGCTTCGCGGGTCGTACAGTTCGGCGGAGGCGTCGTACTTGCCATTGCGTTCCATGCCGCCGGCGATTAGCACCTTGCCGTTGGGTAACAGCGTTGCCGATTGCGAAAAGCGCCGTACTGACAGGTTGCCGGTGGCGGCGATCTGGCCGGGCTGGGCGGGTGAGGATTTGGAGTTCGTCTGTGCGGTTGCGAAGGTTGCAAGAGAGACGAGAAGAAAAACGAATAAGCGAAGGGTGGGCCGAGAGTGTTGCATAGTTCCTCCGGTTAGTCGGAAGGACGGCTGCACGCGAGAATCGTGAGCAAGGTATGGGTCGGACTAATCGCTTCGATTGTCTTGGAGCTTGTGTCCTGCGACCAAACAGGCTACAAGCAAACGAAAACCGAAGGCTGGTGTCGCCGGCTGAAGCAGGCTCAACCAATAGGAAGGGTTTGGACGCTGGCCTGAAGGCCAGCTCTACCCGACAGGCTCGTCGCTTTTCGGACGATAGCCGTTGATGAAGTCGCGCGCAGCCATGCGCTTCTTGCCCTCGATCTGCAGTTCGGCAATGTCGAGCGCTGTGCCGTTGGCAAAGCCGAGGAGCAGGCGGTCGTTTTCGATTGCGAAGTGCGCGGGAGAAACAGATGCGGCGGCCTGTGCTGGTGTTGCCGCGTGAATGTGCAGCATCTTGCCGCGAAACCGGGTGAAAGCGCCGGGCCAAGGTTGAAATCCGCGCAGGCGGTTCCAGGTGTCGATCGCGGTTCGTGCGAAGTCGATCTGCCCGTCCTCGCGCTTGAGAATCGGCGCGAGCGTGGCTTTTGTATCGTCCTGCGGCTGCGGCGTGATAGTGCCCTTCTTCACGCCGGCGAGGGTCGAGATCATCAACTCGGCGCCGGCTTGCGCCAGACGAGGCGAGAGGGTCATCGCGGTGTCTTCGGCTTTGATGCGCTCCTCGATTTGCTGCAGAATGTCGCCCGTGTCGAGACCGGCATTGATGCGCATGGTCGTCACGCCGGTGACTTGCTCGCCCATCGCGATCGCCCACTGAATGGGCGCAGCGCCCCGATACTTCGGCAGCAGAGAGGCATGAAGATTGATGTTGCCGAGCGGCGGCAGGTCGATCATCCACTGCGGAATGATGCGGCCGTAGCCCACGACAATGATCGCCTCCGGCGCGATCTGCTCTAGCTGCGCGCGGAACTCCTGGTTGTTCTTGATCTTGTCCGGCTGGATGACGGGGAGATCGAGAGCGAGCGCTGTGCGCTTCACCGGCGAGGCGACGACTTCCATGCCACGGCCGCTGGGCCGGTCCGGCTGCGTTACCACAAGCTTCACCTGGAAGCCCGATGCCACGAGCTTCTCGAGTGTTGGGACCGCGAATTGAGGGGTGCCGCAGAAGATCAGATCCAGCATGAAACGGCCTTCCAGAGAGGCTCTTAGCCTTTAGCTCTTAGCAAGCGGCAGGTCCGCACACTCCATCTTGAAAACGCATATGGCCAAAAAGCCTGTAGCTGATTTTTTTTGCTAAGAGCTAAAGGCTAAGAGCCAAGAGCTGATTCACTACCATTCTCCCAGCTTCACCAGCTTGCGGACTTTGCGTTTGATCATGTCGCGCTTGAGTGCGCTGATGCAGCTGATATACAGCTTGCCGTTGAGGTGATCGGTTTCGTGGACCAGGGCGCGGGCCAGTAGCTCTTCCCCGGCGACCTCGATGGTCTTGCCGTTCAAATCTTGACCGCGCGCCGTGACTTTGCGCGGGCGCGTTACGTTCTCGCGGAACTCCGGCAGGCTGAGGCAGCCTTCGGTCGAGGTCAGCTTGCCTTCGGTGTGAATGATTTCGGGGTTGACGAGAACGATCTTGGCATCCGGGTCTTCCTTGAAGGTGACGTCGATGACCGCGACGCGCTTGCTGACGCCGATCTGTGGCGCGGCGAGGCCGACACCGTGCGCGGCGTACATGCTCTCGAACATGTCGTCGACCAGCTTGCGCAGCTCGTCGTCGAAGTCAGTGACGGCGGCTGCCGGCCTCTCCAGAACCGGATCGCCATATTTGACGATGGGATAGATCATTAGAAGTTTCGCAGTTGTTGGCAGTAGCCCTCGAAATTCCGCTTCAGCTCCAGCAGAGAGTCGCCGCCGAATTTTTCCAGCGCACAGCGCGCGATGGTGAGCGCGACCATCGCTTCGGCCGCAACGCCCGCGGCCGGAACCACACATACATCGGAGCGCTCGTACGCCGCCTTCACCGGCTCGCGCGTGGCGAAGTCAACGGAAGCCAGCGGACGCCGCAGCGTCGAAATCGGCTTCAGGTATCCGCGCACGCGAATGTCTTCGCCGTTCGAGACGCCGCCTTCGAGACCCCCAGCATGATTTGAACGCCGCGTAAATCCCGTGAACGACCTCGCGCTGCCTCGCTCGTATCCTATTTCATCATGCACCGCGGAGCCGAGTGAAGCGGCAGCCTGCACGGCGTCGCCGATTTCGACCGCCTTGACCGCCTGCAGCGACATGACGGCTGCGGCGAGTTGCGCATCGAGGCGCTCATCCCAATTAGCGAAGGTGCCCAGGCCGGGTGGCACGTTATGCGCGATGACTTCGAAGATGCCGCCGACGGAATCGCCGGTGCGCAGTGCGAGATCGACCTGCTCCTTCATGCGCGCTTCGCTGTCGGGATCGGCACAGCCAAGCAAAACTTCTTCTTTTGCTGCCAAGGCGGCGATCGCGTCCCAGGTGACCGGCTTATCCAGACGCGCGCTGCCGACCGCGATGACGTGACTCAGGACTTCGATGCCGAGGTCGCGCAGCAGAAGCTTTGCAACTGCGCCGGCCGCGACACGCGCTGCTGACTCGCGCGCTGACGCGCGCTCCAGGACATAGCGCGCTTCGGAGAAGTTGTACTTCACCGCGCCCGCGAGGTCGGCATGACCGGGCCGCGGAGAAGCGACGCGCTTGTGCTTGGCTGGATCTCCTTCTTCGACCGGCAGAGCTTCGGTCCAGTTCTGCCAGTCGTTGTTGGCGAGGAGCAGCGCGATGGGCGAGCCGATGGTCTTGCCGTGACGCACGCCGCTGAGAATGCGCGCGGTGTCGCGCTCAATGCGCATTCGCCCGCCGCGGCCGTA
This sequence comes from uncultured Acidobacteriaceae bacterium, assembly GCA_963805985.1. Classification (GTDB taxonomy): domain Bacteria; phylum Acidobacteriota; class Terriglobia; order Terriglobales; family Acidobacteriaceae; genus Bog-257. The sequence continues at coordinate 37,415 of CAWDWG010000005.1, forward strand.
ACCTTGCTGCCGCCGCCAGAGTTCGCGATTGACGAACGCGAGATCGACGGCGACACCGGCGGGCATGCCCGAAAGCAGCGTGACCAGCGCCTCTCCGTGAGATTCTCCGGCGGTTGAAAAGCGAAGCATGGGAATGAAGATTGTAGAGAGAGTATGTGGTAACTAGCAACTGGCCGCGAGCCGCGAGAAGTTCAGCTAGCCTTCAATCATGAGCTCCTCTGGAGCAAGCACCTTATCTTCCTCCAGCTTCCCCGTGAGAGCGAAGGAAGCAGTCTGCATAGCTCTCCCATTCTCGACGCCAATGATCACGTAGGAGCAGCCGATCCAGTGGGCTTGTTCGAGATCGGTGGGGGACCAGTGGGCCGGATGGTCGGGATGCGAGTGATAGAACCCGACAATGTCGAGGCCGCGCTCGTGGGCTTCGCGCTGGGCGCGAATGAGCTCGTGCGGATCGATGTCATAGCGAGTCTGCGGAGAGTCGGCGCAGATGTTATTGCAGCGGACTATGGAGCTGACGGTGCGAAGGTCGCCTTCCATTGTGCCGATCAGGATGCCGCAACATTCGTGTGGGTAGGTCTCTTCGCCGTGGTGGCGGATGGCAGCGTAGTCGGACGAACAAATCTTCAACATGGCGGTGAACAGCAGACCCCTCGGCTTCGCACGATCGACCTCGCTCCGCTGGGGATAACGGACAAAAATAGCCGATTACCTCAGCGGCTAAAGCCGGCCTTCGCTTGCTACCGCTTATGCACCGCTAAAAGCGGTGCTCCACCCGTTTATACACCAGCTGAAGCGGTGCTCCACCCGTTTCAATTTGAACCGTCAATGGTGCTCATCCACCAGCGGCGCTTCACCGCAGGTCGGGCCGGAGGGCTGGTACTTGGACGTGTTCTGCTCGAAGCACCACTTCACCAGCTCCGGCGAAAATTCGTTCACAACGCTGCTGGGCACATCGGATTGCTTGATGTCCTTGAACTGGAAAGTAATCTTGCCGTCGGGCGCGACCGTTGCCAGCAGGTAGCCGTAAATGTCGGTCATCGCAATTCTTGCCTGATCGAGATTCGGTGGCAGGCGATAGCGCACCGCTCCGGCGCTGCCCATGATCCAGCCGTCGAGGACGTCGTCTTTATGGCAAGCGGTGTTGTAAACATTGTTCATCACGAAGTGTGAATGGCTGGCCAGGACGTAGACGTTCTTCCCCGTGTTCTTGCGGAAAGCGGACAGCTGCGCGTATACCTTGCGGCCGGTTTCCTGCTCCTGCGCCGAGTCGTTCATGCTGTGCCCGGCGGAAGAGCTGTCCGGCAGTGCGGCATGCATGCCGAGAACGACGGTGCGAATCGCGGCGTCCTTGGCGTCGTTCGCCAGCACCTTGTTGAACCAGGCCATCTGCCCGGCGTCGAACATGTCGGCGGAAGCGCTGTCCATGCTGATGAAATCCACGCCGCGGTCGATCCAGTGATAGTACGTCTTCAGCATGTAATCGCTGGGATTATCGGCCAGCCGTTGCCGCTGGATGACCGGCTGATTGAGCCAGTCAGCAAACTGCGCGATGTAGTCGCCGCGCGTTTTAGGCGCTACCAGTTCGTGATTGCCGATCTCGAGGAAGACCGGAAGGTCGCCAAAAGGCGTGAGTTGGTGCTGGATGAAGTCGGGCCACGCGTCGGCAAAATATTTCGAGATGCTGGCGTCGGGATGGGTCTTGCGATAGTCCTCGTCGAAGTTCGACATCGCGCGATAGTCGCCGAGATGCCAGTAGAACGCCGCGCCGTCCGCGCGCACCCCGGCGGCGATGGCGGGCATCACGATGTCTCCACAGTTGCGCGAGTCGCCGGAGACGGCGAACTTCCAGGTGCCGGTGGAGGAGTGCTGGGTCTGGGCGAATAGAGTGGAGCTTAGGACAATCAGAATGAGAGTGTGGCGGAGTGCGGCGGTCCCACCACGATTTATGGACATCGAGTTCCTCAAGCGCATGATGATAGCGGACGCTGGCAGTGGGGGCAATGCAGGTGTTCCCGGGTTAGCGTCCAAAAGAAGGCCGCGAACCTGGGACACCGCCATAATTGCTATTCCGGCTGTAAGTGGATAAGCTGCTGCCGTCGCTTTGACTCCTGGAGGCTGCACGCAAATGAAGCAATTCGTGATTCGCGGCTGGTGTCTGCTCGCGCTAATTCTGTTCGCCACCGCGACATTCGCAGCCACCTCGAAGCAGGATGCCGCGAAAGGCGACGAAGCGCGGCTGAAGGGCGGATATCGCTTCGAGCGCGGCGGCTGGGTCTACGTGCATCTCGAGGGCGCGCCGTCCGACATTGGCTATCAGCACGGATATCTGCTGGCGCCGGAAATTGAAGAAGGCCTGCGCGTGGTGCAGTTCAAGGATGTTCGCCGCACCAAGCGCGATTGGGGCTTTTATCGCGCGACCGCGCAGAACATCCTGTGGCCGCATATCGACGAGGAATATCAGCAGGAGCTGCAAGGCATCGCCGACGGACTGAAGGCGCGCGGCTCCAAGCTGGATGTGTGGGACGTGGTCGCGCTCAACGCGATGGAGGAGGTCCCGGATTATTACGTCCCCATGCTCGACAAGCAGGAGAAGCAAGCCCACGCTCCCGACCTGAAAGCGCCCGGCGACTGCAGCGCGTTTGTTGCGACCGGGTCCTATACCAAGGACCACAAGCCGGTGATCGTGCACAGCAACTGGACCGACTATGCGACCGGCAAGCGCTGGACGATGATCTTCGACATCGTGCCCACGCACGGCTATCGCATGTTGACTGACGGCTTCCCCGGCATCATCGTCAGCGACGACGATTTCGCGATTAATTCCGCGGGAATCATGGTGACGGAAACGACCATCACCGGATTCCACGGTTTCGACGTCAACGGCAAGCCGGAGTTCGTGCGCGCGCGCAAGGCGGCGCAGTACGCCAGCTCCATCGATCAGTACGTGAAGATCATGCTGGAGGGCAACAACGGCGGCTATGCCAACGATTGGCTGTTGGCCGACAACAAGACGGGCGAGATTGCGCGCTTCGAGGACGGCCTGAAGGTCCATCGCGTGTGGCGCAGCAAGGATGGCTACTTCGAAGGCGCGAACTTTCCCAGCGATCCGGAACTGATCAAGACTGAAACCGATTTCGATCCCACCAATATGTCGAGCTCGCCCAACGCGCGGCGCCTGCGGTGGCAACAGTTGCTGCCGGTGAATAAGGGACAGATCGATCTGGCCATGGGCGAGAAGTTTCTGGCCGATCACTACGACACCTACGAGGGCAAAGAAGACCGCAACTACCGCGGACTTTGCGGCCATGGCGATACTTCTCCGACCGCCGACCCGGCTTGGGGCGACCCTGCCTACAACCCCATGGGCGCCGTAACTGCGCAGGCGGCCGACAGTACCATGGCGAAGAACATGAGTTTGCAGGCGCGTGCCGGTCATCCCTGCGGCGAAGATTTCCTCGCCGAACCGTTTCTCAAAGAACATCCCGAGTTCAACTGGCAGAAGCCGATCCTGGTGGATATGAAGGGCAATCCCTGGACCGAGTTCAAGGTCGGCGATAAGCAGTAACGGGGATGGAGTCAGCCCGCACCCGCAGTAATGTGACCGGGAAAAATATTCCTGCGACTTGTGTGTTACAACAAGCATCTTTGGAACTGGGCCCGATGTAACGGCTCCGCCATAAATGGCGGTCGCCTTTCAGGAGGACAAGTTGCGAAAGATCTTTTCTACTGCCAACGATTTCACGCTTACCATTCTGCGCCTGTTGCTGGGCATCGTCTTCTTCGCTCACGGTGCGCAGAAGATGCTGGGCTGGTTCGGAGGCTACGGCTTCCACGGCACCATGGGCTTCTTCGAGCAGACGATGGGCATTCCGGCGCCGCTGGCGTTTCTGGCGATCTGCGCCGAGTTCTTCGGCGGGCTGGGGCTGATCGTCGGGCTGCTCAGCCGCATTGCGGCGTTCGGCATCATCTGCAACATGATCGTCGCGGTGCTCACGGTTCACATCCACAATGGCTTCTTCATGAACTGGACTGGGCAGCAGAAAGGCGAGGGCTTCGAGTATCACTTGCTGGCGATTGCGATTGGACTGGTGATCCTGATCAAGGGCGCGGGCGCGTTGTCGATCGATCGGGCGTTGAGCGGCGGGGAGCGGTAACAAAAAGCCTCCGCCGCAGCGGAGGCTCTGGAAGTGGGAACGCGTTAATTCTTGGCGGCTTCGCTCTTGGCGGCTTCGCTCTTCGCGGCTTCGGCTTTGGCTGTATCGCTCTTGGCGTACTTGCGGCGGAAGCGCTCGACACGGCCGGCGGTATCCATCAACTTCTGCTTGCCGGTGAAAAACGGATGGCAAGCGGAGCAAATTTCCACGTTGATATCGCCCTTGTGGCTGGAGCGGGTCAAAAAGGTGTTGCCGCACGCACAATGCACGCGGACTTCGTCGTAAACGGGATGGATCGCTGCCTTCACAGGAACTCCTAACTGGTAAATCGCAAACTTCTATCTTACCGGAATGCGCGCTTTTGGGGCAACCCGGCGTTGCTAATGGATGCTGCCAGGCAGCGTCTGGATTCATGCGACTCGCGCGCAGCCGCAGGGCAAAAAGGAAACGCCGCCGGATTCAGCCTTAGGAGGGCCGCGGTTACAAGACCAGGCATACGGGTCGGGGCCCCTCCCGATCGTCGAAATTAGACCCTGTGCTCAAGGCGCACAACCGGCTCTATTGCGGTGCGGTGTGCTGTCCCGACAACCCGGCGGCCGCGCGCCCCGTTTCTGTCATCCTAAGCGGAGCCAAGAGGAGTCGAAGGACCTACTTCATTCCGCTCCCGTAGGCAAGGTGGGACCTTCATCTCCGCGGGACGACCGCCAGCCCTTGCGCGCTGCGTTTGTCAAAACTTTGTCGCCAGCCATTTTGCCGTCCCGTGTACTATCAGCTGCGTTCTATAATGTTTCGACTTTTCACCTGGCAGTACGCTCGCCGTCCGCCCTTCCCGTCCGAGCCTTCATGAGGAGAGAGATGAAGCTTTTGCGTAGTTTCGCGTTCGTCGTAATCGTCTGCGCGGCCGCAAGCCTGTGCAGCGCGCAATCCTGGCAGCCTTTGACTAACCAGCCGAGCTTCACCGCGGGGCACATGCTCCTGCTGACCGACGGCACTGTCATGGTCCATCACGAAGATCCCAACGACGGCTACTCCGACTGGTGGAAGCTGACGCCCGACATCAACGGCAGCTACGTCAACGGCACCTGGACGCAGCTTGCCTCGCTGGCGTCGAACTACGGCCCGCTGTTCTTCGGCTCGGCTGTGCTGGCCGATGGCCGCGTGCTGGTCGAGGGCGGCGAGCAAAACTTCAGCCAGTATGTCTGGACGAACATGGGCGCGATCTACGATCCCATCGCCAACACCTGGACCAGCGTAAATCCGCCGAGCGGCTGGAGCAGTATCGGCGACGCGTCGAGTGTTGTCCTGTTCAACAAGACGTTCATGCTGGCCAACTGCTGCGATCGCCAGCAGGCGCTGTTCGATGAGACGAACTTGACCTGGACCTCGACCGGCTCCGGCAAGTTCGACTCCAACAACGAGGAAGGCTGGACGCTCTTGCCCAGCGGCAACGTGCTGACCGTCGATGCCTACACCGACGTCAACGATCCCACGGGCACCAACTCCGAGATTTACAACGCCGGCAGCGGCTCCTGGTCGAGCGCCGGCAGCACCGTCGTTCAGCTCTGGGATTCGCACGGCTCCTACGAAGTGGGCCCTGCGATGCTGCGGCCCGACGGCACTGTCTTCGCCACCGGCGCCAACGGCGACGGCGCGGGTCACACTTCCATTTACACCCTCAGCAACCAGACCTGGACGCCAGGTCCGGATTTTCCCAACGGTCTCGACATCGCCGACGGCCCCGCAGCTCTGCTGCCTGACGGCAACGTGCTCGTCAGCGCCAGTCCGGGAATCTTCGAGCTCAACACCTACTTCTTCGAGTGGAATGGCAGCCAGCTGATCTCCGTGCCGCGTCCGCCGAATGCGCCGCTCGATTCCTCCTGGTACGGCCGCCTGCTGGTTCTGCCGACGGGGCAAGTGCTCTACAGCGATGGCAGCAACGACGTCGAGGTCTACACGCCAACCGGCAGCGCTTATCCCGGCCTGACGCCAACCATCCTCCTCAGCAACGTGGTGCTATCGCGTGGCAGCTCCTTCGTGCTCTTCGGCTCCAAGTTCAACGGCGCATCGCAGGCCAACTCCTATGGCGACGACGCGCAGGCGGCGACCAACTATCCCATCGTCCGCATCACCAACAAGTCGACCGGCCACGTTTTCTATTGCCGCACCCACGATCACAACACCATGGCTGTCGGCTACAACGGCCCGACCTACACTCACCTCGACATCCCCTCCAACATGGAGTCGGGTGCGAGCTATCTGGAGGTCGTGGTCAACGGCATCGCCTCGCAGAAGTACAGCATCGGCATCAACTAGCTCCGTGCCGATCTCGCATCGTGCCCACTCAGGCCGCGGCTTGAGTGGGTTTTTCTTTTTCCCTCGCCGGGTGCCCAATCCCGTTTTCCCACGCGCTAGGAACTTTCTGTCATCTCGACCTGCAACGGTTGTCATTCACAACACACGGCTATCATCCCGACCGGGTCTTCAGGGGTCTACGTGAGAATTAGCTTTCTTCCAACGCTGAGAACTAGCTTTCTTCCAAGCCGTGGTGTGGAGGCTCGAAAAACCAGAGCGCCGGAGGCGCGTGTCATGATAGCCCAGGACGCAGCGCAGCGGAGTCCTGGGTGGAGTGGCAAAGGAACTCAGGGTCCCCCGGGGACGACACGGTTCTCACGCATACTCTTCAGCCCGACTGAGGGATTAGCGGTTCCGCCCGCAGTAAAGGATTCTCGCCGGCTGCCCACACGTTCGCGCTTTTCGAAGGTGTGGGAGACGAACCTAATCTTTCCTGAATCCTACCCTTTACTCTCTCCCGTCCCGGCCGTCTCGAACCCCTTCAGCGCCGTGGCCTCATCCGGCTCGATCTCCAGCACCAAATGCAGCTTGGTGATCTCCAGCAGGTCATGCACGCGCTTGTTCACCTGCACCAGCTTCAGATGCCCGCCGTGTCCGCGAACCGTCGTATACGCCTTCACCAGCTCGCCCAGTCCGGAGCTATCGATGTAGCCCACGCCCTGCAGGTTGAGCAGGATCTTCTGGTAGCCCTGGTCGGCCATCGCGCGCATCATCTCGCGCAGCGCCTTGCTGCCTTCGCCCAGCGTGATTCTCCCCGTCATATCGACGATGGTCACGTCGCCAACGTGGCGCGTGGTGATCTGCAGCCGCACCGGCGCCTGCTCGGGAATGCTGACGCCCAGGCGGTTTAGGATTTCGTTGGCCGATTTCGCGGTCCCCGTCGTTTCGGTGCGCACCACCACCAGGCTGCGGCCCTCGGCCAGCACTTCGCGGAAGAAGTTCACGTCCTCGGAAACTTTTTCGGCGTGCGGATCGGGCGCAGCGGCCGCCTCGGCTGCACCCTTGCCCAGCATCGAGCCCGCTCCCATGCCTGCCAGGCCGAGCAAAGCCGCGGCGCCGATGCCCAGAGCAGCCACCTGGCCGATCCCCGGAACCATCATGAGGACCGCCGCGCCCACCCCGGCCGACATGCCGGTGGCGAAGCCGACCACTCCGCCGAACGTCGTCCCCCAGCGCTTGAGGACGCTCTCGCCCTCGCTGCCACATCGCGTCAGGAAGACGATCTCCTCGGGCGGGACCTGCGCCTCCAGAAGCTCCAGTACTGCATTCTCCGCGCTGCCGCGAGACGAAAATACTCCGATGACAGTTTCCACGCGAAACCTCCAGGATGACCTGCACAGCCGCGAGCGCACGGACGGCTCAGAACGCCATCGTCGCAGCTCAATTCAAAATGGGGGAAATTCTACACCGTTTTATGGCACGCTGCGATTGTTGTCACCCACCGCCGCATTGTCAAACCGTTCTGGCGGAAAAATGCCGGATCCTGACAACAGCAGAGCGCCCGCCCGCTGGAGCCGCCCCCGCTTTACCCTCCGGACATCTCATCCCGCCGCGCCTCTCGCGCCAGTCCTGCTACATTGATCTCGGGAGCCCCAGCATGACCACCCGCCGATTCGCTTTCGTACAGCTTGACGTTTTCACCTCGCGGCCGCTGGAGGGCAACCAGCTTGCGGTCTTCACCGACGCCCGCGGCCTGAGCGACGACGAGATGCAGAAGCTGGCGCGCGAGACCAATCTCTGCGAGACCACCTTCATCGTGCCGCGCGACGCCGCCACCGAGCGCGCCGAAGGTCACAAGGTGCGGATCTTTACCATCAACGAGGAGCTGCCCTTCGCCGGACATCCCACGCTCGGCACCGCCTGGTACTTGCAGCAGCAATCGCGCGCCGACGAAGTCGTGCTCGATCTCAAAGTCGGCAAAATTCCCGTGCGCTTCGAGCAGCGTGACGGCTTGCTCTTCGGCGAGATGCGCCAGGCCGAACCGCAATTCGGCGCGACCCATCCGCATGACGTCGTCGCCAACGTGCTTGGCGTTCCCGTCTCGCAGCTCGACGAAAGCCTTCCCATCCAGACGGTCTCGACCGGCATGCCGTTTACCATTGTGGCCTTCCGCTCGCTGGCCGCGCTGCAAAATCTCACCGTCGGCTGGAACCAGATGGCTCCCTATCTGGCCAGCATCGGCAGTCCTGCGTTCTTCTACTTCGTCTGCCGCGAGACCGTCAACGCCAACGCGACCCTGCATGCCCGCATGATCTTCTACAACGGTGAAGATCCGGCGACCGGCTCCGCTGCCGGATGCTGCACGGCATGGGCAGTCAGGCATGGCGTGCTCGCGCCCGAATCGCAAGGTCTCATCGAACAGGGACTGGAGACGCGGCGTCCCAGTTTCCTTCACGTGCGCGCCGCGAAGTCGGGCGAGACGATCACGAATGTACGCGTCGGAGGTAACGTGGTGCAGGTGATTAACGGAGAAGTTACGATGTGACTTTTCTGAGGATATCCTGTGTGCCTCTGAAAGCCGCATCCAGCAAGGATTCCGCGAAACTCTCCAACACGAAGATCACCACTCGCGGTGCGATTTTGAACGCCGCCCGTCCCCAAAAATTTTCGGCACATTTGACCTTCGCAATACTTGTTTCGCACCCGCCAGGGTCGTACTATCCGGAACGCGCTACTCTCTGGCGTGCCAAGAAAAATTAACTCGGTCACACCGCTCGCGTCCGGCTTCAGGTTTGCCCGGATGCGGTGCGCCCAGATTTCCAGAGGAATGCGGTGGAGGTAAATGAAACCGAAACGTACGATTCTCTGCGTCGATGACGACGAACGCTCTCTCTCCGTTCGTAAAGTCTTACTCGAGACACGCGGCTATCGCGTGCTCCCTTGCTCCGATCCTGAAGGTGCGGTTGAGATCATGAAACTCGGCGGCGTCGATCTTGTCCTCTCCGACCTGATGATGCCCAAGCTCAGCGGCGCGAAACTTATCGATCAACTGAAGGCCATCTCACCCGGAACTCCGGCGCTGCTGTTTTCCGGTTGCGTGAGCTGCTGCACCGAAGACCATCTTGCCGATGCCTGGCTGCCGAAAGGCGAACTCGCTCCCATGGAACTGCTGGAGCGCATTCGTGTGCTGCTGATACGCAAGCGCGGTCCTAAGCGCCCCATCATCCTGCCACAGCGATTGGCATCCTGAAACGAGCGCAACCCAACTCACGACTAAGCGGGAGTCCGGTGCCGGTGCCCCAGGTTCGGCCATCTTTTGGCCTAACCTGGGACTGCCAGTAACCTCGCGCGGACTGAGATTTAGGGATCGTCGCGCGGTTGATTGAGCGCAGATCACCACCTGTGGCAGCAGGTGCGGCGAAGTACCCCGTCTCCGACTGAATGGAGCCCAGGGTTCTCTCAAAATCCGCGGGAGCTCGACAGATCAGATCCATCAAGCTCCCGCCGGTCCAGTCGTTGATAGCCAGCCGAGGTTCATTGGGCGCTGGATATCCGGTTATGGCTTCCGGTTAAAGGTGCCCTTACTCACTCGCATGGCACTGCGAGTAAGTAAGGGAGTTCAGGCTTTGCAGGGATCAATTACGGCTCGCTGGCCGGAATGATTTGTATCTGCGCGTCGCCCACAATCACGTCCAGCCCGATAGGCAGTCCGTAGCTATTGTTCTGGTTCACCGCCAATTCCAAATCATGAACCTCCATGGTGTGTGCCTACGGCACAGCAGTCCCCGTCTACGGCTCGGAAGCGGGAACTATTGTGATCTGCGCGTCGCCAATAATTATGTCGGCGCCAATTGGCAAGTTGTAGGTGTTGTTCTGATTGATAACCAGTTCAATCATCCGCACCTCTGTGCTGTCTGGGTTAGGGAAGTTGGAGATCAGACGCTTGACATAAAGCGTCCCAAGGCCCGCAATCGAGACCTGCGTGTTATAGGGAACACTGTCGTTGATCGCAGGATAACCTGCAACCGCCAAGCCGGTGAACGATCCGACTCCGGTTTCGAAAACTCCGCCGTTACCGGCGATGGTTGCGTTCACCTGACTATAGATCACGTTAGCGGTGATCAGGCCGCTCAGGAGATTCAATCCTTCGACCTGAGAAGTCATCTGACCTTTGGAATACGGATTGGTGAGATCCGACTCGCCGGTGTCAGTGACGGTACCGCTAGTTAGAACGCCGGCTATGTTTAGGCTCACCACCGAGTTGGTAAGCACTTGTCCGGCAGTTCCAAAGCAAGGCAGGCTCACGGGCGCGGTAGGGCTGGAGTTGATGAGCGTGCTGCTGACCGAAGTCCCGAACGAGGTGCCGGTGACGATCCCAGGCGCGAAGGCCTTAATCATGCCACTGGTAGCGTTCGAGACGATGATCTCAGTGCCCACTTGCAGTCCGAGCAGGTTGCCGGCCACCGTGATGTGGATATCAATCATGTTGACAACCAACTGTCCCTGCTTGCCGCTGATGCTGCTGGTCTGCTCATTCAGCACCACATACCCGAGCCCAAGCAAGTTGATACTGGTGTTAGGCGCCGGACTGTTATACGGAATTCCGGCAATAAGTAGGTTGGTGAAACTGGAACCGGCCGCACTGACTTGAAATCCGCTGTTGGCAAGCGTGGTAGTGCTGACCGCATTGATGGCCTGGGCGGTGATTAGTCCGGCAAGCAGACTGACATTAGCAGTGCTGGCCGTGGCCTGTGCAGTCATGGTTGGAGAGCTGGATGCGGTGGTAGTCACCGCTCCCCCTGTCACGATGGGGAAGAGATTGAGAGCGACACCGCTTCCGTTCACGGTTTCATTATCGATGTCGGTGCCACAGGGCTCTTGCAGGCTAGCTACGCCGGTTTGTCCGACAATAATGGTATCTCCCACAAAAGCAGTTGTCCCGTAGGCTGAAGCCTGATACAGCACGGTCTGTACGGAAAACGGCGGCGGGATTTCTACGGCACCACCAAAGGCGTTGAGGGCGGTTAAAGCAACGAGCAGCATGAGAGCCATGCTAGTAGCGAGCAACCTGCATGCTTGTGACGATCTGTAGTGCGAGATGCGACGTGCGTTAAACATTTGTTCCCTCCTCTTAGGAACATCAAGCGGGATTTCCATTCTGGGCGCCTGGGTGGCCCACCGCCCGCGCAGGCATTCAATCTTCGAGAACAATCGAGCATTCTCGGAGCGTCGTTTCTGCTCAAGTTTGCTCATCCAAAGCGTTTTTCTCCTTGCCTATTCATGGAACCATCCCATCTCACTTTCGCAAGCTCCGCGAAACTTAAGTCCTGCGATAGGATTCGTCATGGACTGGAGAGCACCGGGGCCTGGGGGAAAATATGTTTCTAGTGGTGCTCTAGACTTGTTGGGTAGGATTTCTGAAAGGGAAACGGTCTGCAACCTAATTTGTGGATAGGTAAAGTGCGAACTTCGTGGTAGGACATTGCCCTACCCCAATAGTCTAATAACCAACTTAATTTAGTGGGGGTATGCAGATATCGCAGCTATGAATTGGTTACCATCAAGGCATGGAAATAAACCATAGTGTTGCTACTGCGGATGGAGGGAGTAGGGATCAACACCGTTTCCTGTCAACATTCTCTCCTTCGCGTAAGCCTAAACCGGGTTATAGTCTCGTCCTGGCATCAGAGGGTGCGATGCCGATTTGTTAGCTTCCCGGTTTCATCCTGAGGTTACCTTGTTCTCTCACGGCTGTGAGCCACAAGCACAATAGTATGCACTTGAGACTAGCTACTTCCTAGTAATCAGAATCCGGCGCTCCTGCTCTCCGCGCCGCTCAATCGAAATCATCACCTCGCACTCCGCCTCGAAGCGGGAAAACTTCTCGCCCCACTCCAGCAGCACCAGGTTGCCATTTTCGGCGAACAGCTCATCCAGCCCTAGAGTATCGAGCTCGCGCGCCGTATCGATGCGATAGAGATCCACATGGAAGAGACTAATCTCAGGTCCACGATATTCGTGGATGAGGGTAAAGGTGGGACTGGTCACATCGTCCTGCGACGCGGCTTGCAAGCCCTCGGCGATGCCTTTGACCAGCGTGGTCTTGCCCGCGCCCAGATCGCCGCGAAGCACAACCATGCGCGCGTTCTTCAGCGTGGCAGCCAGACTGCGTCCGAGCACGATAGTCTCGTCCGCCGAATGGGTGGTGAACTCTTCGCTGCTCATCCGATGCGCGTCATCTCTTGGCTCGCCCATTGCGTGGCGCGCCGGAAGGCCTCAGGCAAACCGTCGAGCAGATCGGTAGCCACCAGCGAGTGCTCGCCCATCTTCTCGCACGCCACGTCGCCGGCCAGTCCATGCAGGTAGACCGCGGCAATGGCGGCGCGCGCAGTGGTCATTCGGCATTTGCGCAATCGCTCCCGCCGTCATGCCGGTAAGGATGTCTCCCGTGCCGCCGGTCGCCATGCCCGGGTTTCCGGTCGGATTGACCCACGCGCTCCCGTCGGGTAGAGCGATGATGGTGCGGTCGCCCTTCAGCACCAGCACAAGATGATGCTCGCGCGCGAAGCTACGCGCGACATTGAGCCGATCGGCTTGCACCGCCTTGATCGAGATGCCCGCCAGGCGCGCCATCTCGCCGGGATGCGGTGTGAGCACCAGCGGCCGCCTGCGGCCATCGAGCTGGTTCGTCTGGCCCTCGAAGGCGTTCAGCCCGTCCGCGTCGACCACCATCGGAACCTTCGTCTGATGCACCGCTTCGTGTACGAATTGCACCGTCTCAGGATTGCGCCCGATGCCGGGGCCGATAGCGACAACGTTCATCGGCTGGGTGAGATCGAGAAAGCGCCGGTTCTGCGCCTCGGCCATTGCAATCGAGCCGGCCGCAGTTTCGGCCAGCGGCTCAGTCATGAGCTCAGGGGCGAACGACGCCACCGCGGTCAGCACGCGCGCAGGCGTCGCAACCGTGCTCAATCCCGCTCCCATCCGCAGCGCAGCCATGCCGGCCATCGCCGCTGCTCCCGATTTGCCGAACGAGCCTCCCACGATCAGCGCATGACCATACATGCCCTTGTTGCTGTCGCGCGGTCTCGGCGCCAGCAGTTCCGCAAAATCTCGCGGCGTCGTGACTTCGAGATTCAGATTGGAGTCGATCGCCTCCGGCGGCGAACCGATAGGCGCAACCATGATCGGCCCGCGCGTGAGATTGCCGAAGACATGCGCCGGACGCGGCGCGGTGAAGGTCACAATGGCGTCGGCGTGAACCATGCCATCGCCCTGCTGCGGCGTCATTGCGTCGGAATCGGCGCCCGACGGTATATCAACCGCGACCACCGGTCTGCCGGAACGATTGATCTCGCCAATCGCGTCTGCATAAAGACCCGTTACCGGCGGGCGAAATCCCGTGCCCAGAATCGCGTCGACCAGCAAATCGCATTTGGCGATGCAACTGGAGGCCGCGGCCGCCAGCTCAGCGGAGTTTCTGGCCTCGATAGGACGCAGCGGCAGCCGCTCGAACATCGTCAGAGCGTCGCCCTTCAGCTCGGTTCGCGAGGCTAGCAGCAGAACCTCGACCACTCGCCCCGCGCGATGGAGGTTGCGCGCAATCACGAGGCCGTCGCCGCCGTTGTTGCCTTTGCCGCAGACTACGGTGACGCGATTTGCGTCCGGATAATTTTGCAGGATGAATCGCGCAATCGCGCCGCCGGCATTCTCCATCAGCGTGAGCGAAGGCACGCCGAACTTTTCAGTCGTCGCGCGATCGATGGCGCGCATCTCTTCCGCAGTCGTGATCTTCATGCGCGCTCCACGGCGGAGTGTTCCAGCCGGCGTAAACCGTCAGGATCGCCCATCGCGATCAGGTGATCACCTTCGTGAATAACTTCGTCGGGCGAAGGATTGAAGCGCATTCCCGAACCTTCGCCTTTGATTGCGAGCACGATGACGCCCATCTCCTGCCGAATGCGCGAGCCCTCCAGCGTCTGCCCCACCACGCGCGAGCCCGCCTGCACCTGCACTTCCTCAATCTCCAGCTGCCGCTCGCGATCCATCGCGGTGTCGAAGAAATCGACCACGTGCGGCCGCATGAACGTCTGCGCGATCCGGTATCCAGCGAAGTTGTACGGCGAGACAACGTGGTTCGCACCCGCGGTTAACAAATGCTTCTCCGCTTCTTCCTCGCTGGCGCGAGCGATGATCTGCAGCTTGGGATTCAAGCTGCGCGCCGTAAGGATGATGTAGATGTTGGTGGCATCGGTAGTCGTGGAAGCGACCAGGCCGCGAGCCCGCTCGATATGCGCCTGCCGCAGCAGCGGAGCTTGCGTCGCATCGCCGATCAGCGTCAGCCAGCCTTCGTCGGAGTACTGCGCCAGCTTCTCGGCATCGGTGTCGACGACGACAAACGGCAGCGGCTTGCGCGCCAGTTCGCGCGCCGTACTGCGCCCCACGCGTCCTGCGCCGCACAGAATGTAGTGATCCGAAAGCCGGCTGATCTCGCGATCCATGCGTCTCCTGCCGAAAACCGATTGTAGCTCGAATTCCAGCAAAGCCTGCGTCGCGCCGCCAAAGAACAGCAGCACCAGTCCAACGCCGGCAACGATGACGAAGCTGTTGAAGATGCGGCCAACGTGCGACAGCGGATGAACCTCGCCGTAGCCGATGGTGCTGATCGTCGTCAGCACCATGTAGAAGCCGTCGAACCACGACCAGTGCTCGAGAAAATGAAATCCCACCATGCCGATCAACGTCAGCACGATCAGCGCGGTGAAGATGATCTTCAGGTTGAGCAGGGATTTCACAGATTCATTGTGGCAATCGGCTCAGGAATACGCAACGCGGTAAGAGAATCAAGTTTCATGTCGTGCTTTGCAGTTTTCGCCACGGCTATGGTCTGATTCTGTGTACAATGCACCCAGAATGGTGCAACACGCACGATCCGGTAGAAATCTAGCCATCCGCGGCAGCGACGTACGTTTTTCCTTTTGGCCCGTGGCTAAGACAACGCGGCGCTACGGGCTTACCTCGAGAGTGTATGTAAACGATCCTTGGCCGATCATTGCAGAAGCAATTGCTGTACGTTGCCCCCGAAAAAAGCGCGACGCCGCCCAGGCGTTTCGATCGCAGGCGGAGGATTATTACCGCGCCGCATATGCTGCTGGGCAAACCGCAACAAAGCCGCTGCTCTTCTACTACGCCTTTTTGAACTTGGTAAAAGCATATCTGCTGACTACTACGGGCCATCCAAGCCTCAGCCATCAAACAAAGCACGGGCTTAGGGAACGGGCCAATTTGCGTCAAATTGTAGGCGCAACAGTCACTGCGGAGCCAAACGATCGCAGCAGGCTAAGCATCTGCAGCCTACTGCTTGAAGCGCTCGGGTCAAAGCCTTTGGCGCGAGAGAAGCGTTATAGGCTAGGAAGCCTGCTCCCGCAGATCGTGCCCGGCCATCGCATCTGGTGTGAAGCTGCCAGAACGAAAGAGCGTTTCTTGCGCGTCAAGTTGAGATTTCGGAAAAACTCCCGAGCGAAGACTGTTTGGCTAGACATGTATCTTGATGAGGATGATTTCCGGCGGCTTGGAATAAGCCACGCCGAAGCGTTACGCCGCGCAGGTCTTGAAAATAAGTGGCAGGTCGTCGCGACTACTTCGAACTCTAAGGTCCGCTTGCAACAAGCAAAAACCTTGAAGTATAAGCACCGCCCGAGCGATAAGCTACCAGAGCTGGTTGCAGGCCTGGCTAATAATATTTGGTCCGTTGTTTTATCGGTTTCGCCGTATCGAGCGTACTACGTCTACTTGTGCCCTAAGGGCGAAACGCGCGCTGTCTTGCCTCAACTCGCGTCCATGTATGCGCTAATGTTCTTCTTCGGATCTGTGACGCGCTATCGACCGGAACAATTTGACAATATTCTAGACAGCCCATATGGGGCGCAGATCGAAAACATGCTGAACGAGGTTCCGGGGCAGTTCCTCTTTCTCATGGCTTCGCAATTTCTTAACCGTGAAGTGGCGAAGGCGTCAATCATCTAATGCCTCGATCTTAATCTCCGCTGACCTTCACCTCTTCATCCTGCAGTTGCTGCACGCGGCTGTGATGACGTCCGTAGGTGTAGTAAATCACCATCCCGATGATCAACCATATGATCAGCCGAAACCACGTCGCCGCCGGCAAACTGGCCATCAGGCCCAACGACACGATGATGCCGAGGATCGGCACCACCGGAACCCACGGCGTCTTGAACGGCCGATGCAGGTCAGGACGCTTGTTGCGCAAGGTCCAGACTCCCGCGCACACGATGACAAACGCCAGCAGCGTTCCAATGCTCACCAGTTCGCCCAATATCTCGATCGGAACCAGCGACGCGAAGATCGCGACAAAGCCGCCGACGAGAGTGGTCGAGATCCACGGCGTGCGAAAGCGCGGATGTACGGCGCTGGCCCACCGCGGCAGCAAGCCATCGCGCGACATCGAGTAGAACACGCGCGACTGGCCCAGCAGCATCACCAGCATCACCGTCGCCAGTCCAAAAATCGCGCCGAGCTTTACCAGGAATCTGGCCCAGATAACTCCCGTAGCGTCGATGCCCACCGCGACCGGATCGGAAACATTCAGATCGGCGTAGGGCACGATTCCCGTCAGCAACCCGGCAACCAGGATGTAGAGAACGGTGCAGATAACCAGCGAACCCAGGATGCCGAACGGCATGTCCTTCTGCGGATTCTTGGCTTCCTGCGCGGCGGTGGAAACGGCGTCAAATCCGATATACGCGAAAAAGATGACGCTGGCCCCGCGCGCAATGCCTGACCACCCGAACTTGCCGAACGCCCCCTCATTGGGCGGGATGAACGGATGCCAATTCTGTTTGAGGAGGTCGGGATGCTGCATCGCGAACATTCCTGCAATCACGATGAACATCAGCACGATCGCCAGCTTCACGATGACAATCCCCGAGTTGAAGTTTGCCGACTCCTTGATGCCGATCACCAGAATGACGGTGACGAAAATAATCGCCAGAAAAGCTACCAGGTTGAACAGGCCGGTCTGCTGCGGCAGCGAGTTCGGGTTGATGTGCTGCGCCGCCAGCATGTCCTTCATGCGCTCCAGGTGCTCCCAGTGACCGTTGTAGAAGACCAGCTTCTCGCTCGGCGCCAGCGTCAGCCGGGGAGGAATGCGAATGCCGAAGTCTTCCAGGAAGCTGAGCACATAGCCGCTCCAACCGGAAGCGACCGTCGCGGCGCCGAAAGCATATTCCAAGATCAGGTCCCAGCCGATGATCCAGGCGAAGATCTCGCCCAGCGTGGCATAACCGTAGGTATAGGCCGAACCAGCGATGGGAATCAGCGAGGCGAACTCTGCGTAACACAGGCCCGCGAAAACGCACGCGATGCCTGCCAGAACAAACGACAGGACGATGGCGGGACCGGCGTATTTAGCGGCGGCCGAGCCGGTCAGCACGAAAATTCCAGCGCCGATGATGGCTCCGATGCCAAGCGTAATCAGGTTAATTGGACCCAGGGCCCGTCTGAGACTATGTTCTCCCGTCTCCGCTGCTTCCGCTGTCAGCATGTCCAGGGGTTTGCACTTCAACAGATTCGACATTAAGCTTTGCCTCTTCTCAACAACTAGGCTTGCCCGCGCGCCTGCGAATTAAATTTCGACCACAGGAAATACACGGGAATCCCGAGGAGAACGATGAACAGGCCGGGCCACGTGTACTGCGGTTTATAACGCAACAAGACTATATCAATAAATGTAGCAATCACAATGTACATGGCAGGCAAGACCGGGTAGCCGATGGCGCGGTACGGTCGCGGCTCGTCCGGCCGCTTGACGCGCAGCACGAACAGCCCAACGATGGTCAGGATGTAGAACACCAGCACCGCGAAGATGATGTAGTCGAGCAGTTGGCTGTAGCTGCCCGAGATGCACAGGATGCAGGTCCAGATGCACTGCATGGCGAGCGAGTGTACCGGCGTGTGATAGCGGGGATGGAGCTTGGCCGCGCTGCGGAAGAACAGACCGTCCTTGGCCATCGCGTAGTAGACGCGAGCGCCCGCCAGAATCAGCCCGTTGTTGCAGCCGAAGGTGGAGACGAGGATGGCGAACGCCATGATCCCCGCTCCCGCCGAGCCAAACATCTGCTCCATCACAGCGGTAGCAACGCGATCTTCCGAGGCGTGTTGAATCCCGCGCGCCAGAATCGTCGCGCCGTGCGCGTCGCCTTGCAGCGGCAGAACATTCAGGTAAACGAAATTCGCCAGCACATAGAGCAGCGTGACCGCCGCAGTGCCGAATGCCAGTGCAATCGGCAACGTGAACTTTGGATTCTTCACCTCGGCCGCGGTGAACGTGATGTTGTTCCACGCGTCCGACGAGAACAGCGAGCCGGTTTGTGCGACCGCGAGGATGGTCAGCACACCCACCAGAGCGACAGGCCCGCCCGACGCCGACCTGCACCGGATGCAGCGAATGCCATCCCGCATTGCGGAAGTAGTTGGCGCCGAAGTTCGCGGCAATTGCCTGCGCGTTGCGCCCGAGGAAGACGCCCAGCAACACCAACCCCAGCAGCGCCGCCGTCTTCGCGATGGTGAAGACGTTCTGCACCGCCGCTCCCAGACGCAGGCCGAAGATATTCAGCACCGAAAGGAAGATCACCAGCAGGATCGCGGCCAGGTTCTGCGTATTCAGGCCGATGTCCATATTGCCCAGAACCATCGGGCCAATCTGGATTGGCGGGACATGAGCGATGAGCAGCAGCCAATGCTTCGACGAGACCGAGGGAAAGAACACTCCCAGAAATTTGCCGAAAGCGATGCCGACGGCGGCGATGGTTCCGGTCTGGACGACGAGATACAGCGTCCAGCCGTAGAGGAATCCCCAGAACGGCCCGAACGCCTCGCGCAGATAGACGTACTGGCCGCCGGCGTGCGGCATCATCGCGGCCAACTCACCGTACGCTAGCGCGCCGGTGATGGTGAGAAATCCGGTGAGCACCCAGGCGCCGATCAGCAGGACGGGCGAGTCGACCAGGCGCGCGATATCGGCCGAAACGATGAAGATGCCCGAGCCGATCATGGATCCCATGACCAGCATAGTGGCGCTCAGCGGGCCGAGACCCTTCACGAATCCGCTTTCGCTGGAAGCGACGGAGATTGTCTTTGCGTCAGTAGCCAAGAAACCTCATGTTTGCTAACGCCATTCTCGGTCGAGCACGCGTGTGTCTGGGTAGTGCGGCGCTTCAGCGCTGCGTTGCAAAGCATATGGGTGGAAGCGCCGGGCTTTAGCCCGGCGAAACGAGCGTCACGCCAGACGGCTTTAGCCGTGGTGGCCGGGGCTAAAGCCCGGCCATCTTGAAGACGCACTTGGCACGGCTAAAGCCGTGCCCTTCCACCTTCACTAGATTTCGCTCCGTCCGACTTTACACCAACATCCGCAGGAATTCCTCTGCAACTTTCGCTGGCGAGGTGAGCAATTCGGCAATGACCGCCACCGAATCCGCGCCGGCATCGATCACCGATCTCGCGTTGGCTCGCGTGATCCCGCCGATGGCCACCAGCGGCTTCTTCGTAGCGGCGCGCGCGGCGCGAATTCCGTCGAGCCCAACCAGGGGATCGGGCTTCTGCTTGGAAGAAGTCTTGAAGACTGGTCCGAACGCGATGTAATCCGCCGGGCCGGCGTCGGCCTCGCGCAACTGTTCCAGATTGTGAGTCGAGACACCGAGGATGCGATCTGGCCCGATCACCGTCCGCGCCCCGTCAGGCGAAAGATCGTCCTGGCCGACGTGCACGCCCGCGAAATCGGCGGCGATGCAGATGTCGGCACGATCGTTCATGATCAGCGCAACTCCATCGTCGAGCACATGCCGGAGCTCGCGAGCATGCGCCAGCATCTCGCGTGTAGTTCCAACTTTGTTGCGGTATTGAATGAGCGTCGCGCCGCCCGCAGCCAGATCGCGCGCGTAGTCGACCATCGCGCCGGTGGTGCGCAGCGGCGGAGCAAAGCAGGAAACATCAAGGATGGCGTAAAGCTTGGGAAGATTCATCTTGGGACTCGTCAGACCTTTCACCACAGAGAACACTGAGCGCACCGAGAAATCGAACCCTAAGGTTTTTCAGTGCTCTCCGTGTCCTCAGTGGTGAAAATACCTATTTATGTTTCCCGCCGCCCTGCTCCAGGAATCGCTCCATGAACTTTGTATCGAAGTTGCCGGCGCGGAAATCCGGATCCTTCATGATCCGCTGATGCAGCGGAATGCTGGTATAAATTCCTTCCACCACGAACATCTCCAGCGCGCGTGACATGCGCGAGATGGCTTCGTCGCGATCACGGCCACGCGCACAAAGCTTGGCAATTAGCGAATCGTAGTACGGCGGAATCACGCCTTCGGCATACGCCGCGGTGTCGACGCGAATGCCTGTCCCTCCCGGCATGTTGAACACCGTGATCTTGCCCGCCGAGGGCGTGAATTTCTCGGGATGCTCGGCGTTGATGCGGCACTCGATGGCGTGTCCGCGAGAGATCACCGGCTCCTTGATGATCTCGCTCAGCTTCGCGCCGGCCGCAATCTGTATCTGCGACTTCACCAGGTCGACGTCCGTGGTCATCTCGGTGACGGGATGCTCCACCTGGATGCGCGTGTTCATCTCGATGAAGTGCAGGCTGCCGTCTTCGTCCATCAGGAACTCGATGGTGCCGGCGTTCATGTAGCCGATGCTGCTGAGCGTCTTCACCAGGATGCCGCCAATGCGGTCGCGCAGCTCCTGATTGACTTTGACCGACGGCGATTCTTCCAGCAGCTTCTGATGGCGGCGCTGGATGCTGCATTCGCGCTCGCCCAGGCTCATCACGTTGCCATGCTCGTCGGCCAGCACCTGGAACTCGATGTGGCGCGGGCGCTCGATGAACTTCTCCATGTAGAGATCGCCGTTGCCGAACGCCGCCGCAGCTTCCGATTGCGCCGAGTGGAACAGATTCGGCAGCTCCTTTTCATCGCGAATGATGCGCATGCCGCGCCCGCCGCCGCCGGCCGACGCTTTCACGATGACCGGGAAGCCGACGGTGCGCGCCCACTCCAGCGCTTCGTCCGCTGAAGCGATGATTCCATCCGAGCCGGGCAGAATCGGCACGCCCTGCTTCTTCATGGTGGCGCGCGCCTTTTCCTTCTCGCCCATCATGCGGGTGATCTCCGGCGGCGGCCCGATGAACTTGATGCCGCACGCCCCCGCGACTTCGGCGAAATTCGCGTTCTCGCTGAGCAGGCCGTAGCCGGGATGGACCGCGTCGACGTTGGCGATTTCGGCGGCGCTGATCACCGCGGGAATGTTGAGGTAGCTTTCGTTCAGGCGCGGCGGGCCGATGCAGATCGCCTCATCGGCAAAGCGGACGTGCAGCGAGTTGCGATCGGCCTCACTGTAGATGGCGACGGCCTTGATGCCGAGCTCCTTACAGGCGCAGATGACGCGCAGAGCAATTTCCCCGCGATTCGCAATTAGGATTTTCTTGAACATGGATTTCAATTCACCACGGAAGCACGGAATGCACGGAAGGGAATTTGTCTAGAACTCCTGATGCCGAAAGCCGCAAGCCGCAAGAGTTCAACCTGGACCGCCCGTCTGGATATGAATTGCAGAACATTCCGTGGCTTCCGTGCTTCCGTGGTGAAACCGAGCTGGTGAGCTACTGCTTGCGTATGCCGAACAGCGACATTCCGTACTCCACCGGGCTGCCATTGGCGATAAACATTTTCGCGATGGTGCCCGAGACTTCGGCCTCGATTTCGTTCATCAGCTTCATCGCCTCGATGATGCAGAGCACCTGGCCTTCCTTAACCGTGTCGCCGACCTTGACGAATGGCGGCGTGCCCGGCGAAGGCGCTTCGTAGTAGGTGCCAACGATCGGCGACTTCACAATGAACAGGTGTTCATCGGAAGCGGCCTCGTCAGCAGGAGCCGGAGCCGGCGGCGCGCTCGTGGGCGCGGCGGAAGAAGCGGCAGGCGCTGCAGGAGCGGCCACGGCAAGCGACGGCATGGCAAGTGGCGCCACTTGCACTACGGGAGCGGCCGAGCCTCCGCGCTTGACATGGACCTTCATGTCACCGCGTTCGAGTTCGAACTCGGTGATGTCCTTCTCCACCAGAAGCTCGATGAGTTCCTTGATTTCTTTTTGATTCATGCGATATGTCGCGGACTGCTAGCCGGCCAGCGCGAAATTAACCTGGGAATGGCTGGCTTTGATCGAGATGCAACAGCAAGACAATCCAATATTATGAACGGTTGAGCGGGATTTGGAAAGCGCGCGAGGACACAACTCTGCTCCACCGGTAACGCAAAACGCGTAAACGAATTTGAAGCCAACGCTGCGACTTTATTTACCGATGCTCCTCGCAGTTGTGCTCGTGAAAAAGAGACTCGGCTTTTTCATGTGAAATCGTGGGGGAACTTCCCCGCCAGTTACAACCTGGCAGCCGTACTGAATGTGGCCAACGCTTGCCGGGTCGGCTACCGCCCCGCTTGAACCCCTGAACTGCGGCGCGATGTAGTAGAACTGCCGTTTCAAGTCGCTCATAGTTCAACGCAATTATCGCGCCAAACGTCAAAGAAACCGAGAGCCCGACTAGGACGCTACCAAGTTTTCAGGCGCGCGTCAGAGTGTCAGCCCACACTCTACTTCTCTTGTTCGCCGGCCCGTCCCGGCTCTTGGCCGGGATACTCGTACACGCCGCGTCCCGACTTGCGTCCCAGCCGCCCGGCCTTCACGTACTGCACCAGCAGCGGCGCGGGCCGAAACTTCTCTCCCAGCGATTTATGCAAATACTCAAGAATGTGCAGCCGCGTATCGAGTCCCACCAGGTCGATCATCTCGAACGGCCCCATAGGATGGTTCAGCCCGAGCTTCAAAGCCTTGTCGATGTCTTGCGCCGACGCCACGCCTTCCTGCAGCATGTAAAACGCTTCGTTGCCGATCATGGCGTTGATGCGGCTGGTGATGAAGCCCGGCGACTCCTTGATGACAACGACTTCCTTGCCCATACGCTTGCCGACTTCCACCGCCGCAGCCAGCGTCTCGTCGCTCGTCTCCAGCGCGCGCACAATCTCCAGCAGCTTCATTTTGTGTACCGGATTAAAAAAGTGCATGCCCACGCACAGCGGAGCGCGATAAGTTACTGACGCAACCTCCGTCACGCTCAGCGAAGAAGTATTGGAAGCGAGAATCGTTGTCGGGCGGCAAACTTTGTCCAGCAGCGTGAAGATCTCGATCTTCGATTCCATCTCCTCGGGAACGGCTTCGATCACCATATCGGCTTCGCGCGCCGCTTGTTCGACCGACGACGCATATTCCAGGCGGCCGAAGGCTTCGTCGGCGTCGTCCTTGGTGACCTTGCCCAGCTCGACGGCCTTGTCCAGATTGGAGCGAATCTCGGACTCGGCCTTGCGCAGCGCCGTTGGCAGAATGTCCTCGAGGATGGTGCGATAGCCGCCAAGCGCCGCGGCGTGCGCGATGCCGCGGCCCATAATGCCGGCGCCGATGACGGCGATGGTTCGAACTTCGGCCATCGGCTTAAGCTCCCTTCTCCAGATTCTCGACCACACCCAGGAAGTTGGGATCGGACTTGCGCATGTATTCGGCGAGGCGATGCTTCTCGTCGGGAGTGATCAGGTAAAGGCTGGCGTTGATGCGGCGCAGGGTCGCGGCGATGTCGTCAACGTAATTCATCATGCGGATGAGTTCACCAGTGGCCGTCATAAAAGTCCTTTCACGCGATAGTGGGTACGGAAATAGTGCAAAGTCGATCGCAGAACGCAGGAGGATTCGGCTGCGAGTCGGCCAATCAATCATTCTCGCCGCCGCATGGGATTAAGTAAAGCGGCAGAGCGGCAGCAGGCGTGTTTGAGCGATCTGGCAATTGTCCAAGGGCGGAGCAAGCCTTGAGGCGCGCAGAGATAGGCGAACTTTCATCGCGCGCTTTAGCGCCTCAGGCTAGACTAAGCATTACCTCAGCGGCTGAAGCCGAGAGTCTAAGAAAGTGCTCAAATGCACGCCTAAAGGCGTGCTCCACCCTCAAGCCTCCGCCCTCAAGCCTTCACCCTCAAGCCTTCACCCTCAAGCCTCCACGCTAAGGCCTCCACGCTAAGGCCTCCACACTAAAGCAAGGTTCGCTGAATTGAGCGCGGACTTCCGCAGCCCGGCAGCGCTGAAAATAGAATCTGCATCCAACTTCAAGCGGTCCGGCTCCAACAGGATACGTCTGCCTGAGAATCGAAAGCCCTGCATGCAAAACAGTTCGACGGCGATGATGGACCAATCGGTTGAGCTGTGCGAGTGTTTTGACCGGCTGGCGAGCGAGAAGCAGCGCGCCATCCCGCTCTCCACCTATCGCCTGCAGTTCAACAAGAATTTTCGTTTCGACGACGCGCGCCAGCTGATTCCTTATCTGTGGAAGCTCGGCATCAGCCACTGCTATTCCTCGCCCATCCTGAAGGCGCGCGCCGGCAGCCAGCACGGCTACGACATCATCGACCACAATCAGCTGAATCCGGAAATCGGAACCGAAGACGAGTTCCGGCGGCTGAGCGCGGAGCTCAAACAACGCGGCATGGGATTGTTGCTCGACACCGTTCCCAATCATATGGGTATCGGAGCCGGCGATAACCCGTGGTGGCAGGACGTGCTGCAGAACGGCCGCGCCTCAAACTATGCGGATTTCTTCGATATCGATTGGGAGCCGCTGAAGCCGGAGCTGTGCGATAAGGTGCTGATCCCCATCCTGGGAAATCCTTATGGCGAGGATCTGGAGTCTGGACATATTCAACTGGCTCTCCACGGCGGCAAGCCTATCGTGAAGTACTTCGACAAAGTGCTGCCCATCGATCCGCAGACGATTCCGATGATATTCGCGTCGGTGAAGGAATTTCGACATCCTCCCGAAGCCGGCAATGGCTCTGCTCTGGCAGAGTTGAATGGGCTCATCACCGCGCTGGGAAAGTTGCCGGTGAATTCGGTGACCGATTCGGCCGAAGTGCGGCGGCGGCAGAATGAAGCTCCGGCGTTGGTCGGGCGTTTTGCGCAACTCCTGCACGAATCGGCGCAGGCTCGCGCGCAGGTCGAACAGGCGTTGAGCCGGCTGAATGGGACGAAGGGAGACCCGCGCAGTTTCAACCTTCTGCACGAACTGCTGGAGAAGCAGGCGTATCGGCTGGCGTTCTGGCGCGTGTCGGGCGAAGAGATCAATTACCGGCGCTTCTTCGACATCAACGACCTGGTCGGGCTTCGCATGGAGAATCCGCGCGTGTTCGCCGCCACGCACCGTCTCATGCGAAAGCTTCTGGCGGAAGGCCTGATTTCAGGCTTGCGCATCGACCATCCTGATGGGCTGCTGGATCCGATGCAGTACTTCATGCGCCTGCAGCGGCTCTACGCGGCCAGTCAGTGCCTGGGCGCGGAACCCTCGCTGGCGCCCGCCGGCGACGGCATCGAACTCGATGTACACGCCGCCTTTGGCCAGCACGATGTAGCCGCGCAGAAAGCGCCGCTGTACCTGCTGGTCGAGAAGATCCTGGAGCCGGGTGAGCACCTGCCGGAACAGTGGCCGGTCGACGGCACGGTGGGTTATGACTATGCGAATCTCGTCAATGGCATTTTCATTGAGCGGCGCAACCAACGCGCCTTTACCGATCTTTATCACCGGGTCATCGATGACGTCGTCCGGCCGGACAGGCTGATCTACGAGAGCAAGAAGCTGGTCATGCGGCGGGCGCTGGCCAGCGAAGTGAATGTGCTCACCCACATGCTGGACGAGATCTCCAACCAGGACCGCCGTGCGCGCGATTACACCCGCGGCGTTCTCCGCGAGGCCATCCGCGAGACCATCTCCTGCTTCCCGGTTTATCGCACCTATATCGACGAGCGTGGGCACGTCAGCGAGACCGATCGCAAACACATCGAGCAGGCGATTGATTGCGCCAAGCGGCTGAACGAAATCCTGGCGCCGGCCGCCTTCGACTTCCTGCGGAAGATTCTTCTGCTCGAAGGAAGCGACACTGAGACCACGATCTACGGCTATCGCAAACATCTTTACTTCACGCTGAAGTTCCAGCAGTTGACCGGCCCGGTGATGGCCAAGGGCCTGGAAGACACCGCCTGCTACGTTTACAACCGGTTTATTTCGGTGAATGAAGTAGGCGGAACGCCGGCGGCGTTCGGAATTCCGGTAGCCGAATTTCATCGCGGCAATCAGGAGCGGGCCGGACGCTTTCCCAACTCAATGCTGGGCACGTCGTCGCACGACACCAAACGCAGCGAGGATGTGCGCGCGCGTCTGAACACGCTCTCCGAGATGCCCCGCATGTGGGGACAGGACGTGATGAAGTGGCGCCGCATTAATCGCAGGCACAAAGTCGAGTTGGCCGACGGCCGCATCGTTCCCGACAACAACGAAGAATACCTGCTTTACCAGACGCTGGCCGGCGCGTGGCCGCTGCACATGAACAGCGAAGAAGAGCGCCGGGAGTTCGTCGCGCGCGTTCAGCAGTACATGGAAAAGGCCATGCACGAGGCCAAAGTCAACCTGAGCTGGCTCAACTCCAATCCCGATTACATTGCCGGCGTGAATTCCTTCATCGAGAAGATTCTTGCGCCTAGCCAGCGCGGCAAGACCAACTTGTTCTGGGACACATTTCAGAAGCTGCTGTCCCAGGTGTTGTATTTCGGCTGCATCAATTCGCTCAGCCAGACTTTGCTGAAGCTGACTTCGCCGGGCGTGCCTGACATCTATCAGGGCGAAGAGATGTGGAATTTCAATCTCGTCGACCCCGACAATCGCCGCCCAGTCGATTTCCAGCAGCGAGCGCGTGCGGCGGAGGAGCTTCGCAGCCGGGCGGAGAGGGAAGGACCCGAATCGCTCTGCCAGGAGCTGCTGCGAGATTATCGCGACGGACAGATCAAGTTGTGGGTGACGATGCGGGCGCTAAATTTCCGTCGCGATCACAGCGAACTCTTTCGCCGTGGGCGTTATCTGCCTATAGAGCCATCGCGCGGAAAAGAGGAGCATGTCGTCGCCTTCGCGCGCCAGCACGGGCGAGAAGTTTCGATTACAGCTGTTCCACGACTAAGCTTGACGCTGATGAAGGGCCACGAGGAACCGCCGATTGGATCCGTTTGGGGCGACACCCAGCTGGTGCTGCCGCCGCAAGCTGCCGGCAAACTGTGGCGCAACGTTCTTACCGACGAAGTGCTGACCGGCGGCAAGTCTTTGTTATGCCGCGAAGTGTTTGCCCGCTTCCCGGTTGCCTTGCTCGCGCTCGACTGAAGGCTCTTTGACGCAGACGTCGCGATCGGTGACCTCGACCAGCGCCGCCATCTTTGCCGCCAGCTCGGCCGTCAGCGCTCCTGCCGGCAATCGCCAGGTCCAGCTGCCATCGATCTCGCTGGGGACGTTCATTCGAGCCGAGCTGTCGAGCCCCAGCACATCCTGCACTGGAATCACGCACAAGTTGGCGACCGAGGTGAGCGCCGCGCGAATGAACGCCCATTGCACGCCGTCTTCGCCAATCTTCATGTAGGTTGACACCAGGTCCTTCTCTTCTTCGGTCGCGCTCGTGTTCCACCAGCCGGCGATCGTGTCGTTGTCGTGCGTGCCGGTGTAGACCACGCAATCGGGTTCATAACGATGCGGCAGGTAGACGTGCGCTCCCTTGTTGCCGAAGCCGAACTGCAGAATCTTCATGCCCGGAATTTCGAGCGCCTTGCGCAGCTCGTGTACCTCGGGCGTAATGTAGCCGAGATCTTCCGCGATGAAGGGCAGCTTGCCCAGCGCCCCGCGCAGCGCGTGGAAGAAGCCCGCATTCGGTCCTTGTACCCAGCGGCCGTGCTCCGCGGTGGGCTCTTCGGCAGGAATCTCCCAGTACGCTTCGAAGCCGCGGAAGTGGTCGATGCGCACGATGTCGCAGGTCTCGATCGCCCAGCGCATGCGTCCAATCCACCAATCGTAGCCGCGCGCTTTCAGGGCATCCCAGTCGTACAGCGGATTGCCCCAGCGCTGGCCGGTCTCGCTAAAGGCGTCAGGAGGCACGCCGGAGACGACGAGCGGCGACAAATCTTTCTTCAGGCGGAAGAGCACAGGATTGGTCCAAACGTCCGCGCTGTCGTAGCTGACGAAGATGGAAACGTCACCGATGATGCGAATGCCGCGATCGGCGCAGTAGGCACGCAGCTCGCTCCATTGCTCGAAGAAGGCGAACTGCATGAAGCGCTCCCCGTCCAACTCTTCGTGCAGTTCGGATCGCAGCTGGGCGATGGTGTCAGGATCGCGGCGGGTAATTTCGCGCGGCCAGGCATTCCAAGCCTGCTCGTGGAAGCGTTCGCGCAGAACGCCGAATAGAACGTAGTCTTCCAGCCACCACTCGTTGTCGCGGCAGAAGGCATCGTATCGCGCACGACCTTCGGGCGGCGCCGAACGGAAGAAGTTGGCCGCGGCCTGGCGCAACAGCGGCAACTTGCGTTCGCGAACGCCGTCGAAGTCGACCGGAGCGTCGCCGTCGGGAAGAGCACTCACCTGCTCGCGATCCAGCAGGCCGTAATCCGCGAGCCGCTCCAGGCTGACCATCAGAACATTGCCGGCAAAGGCTGACGTCGCCGAATACGGCGAATTGCCCGCGCCGACCGGCTGCAGCGGCAGGACCTGCCACAGCGTCTGTTTGGCGGCGGCCAGCCAGTCGACGAACGCGTAAGCCGCCGGGCCGAAGTCGCCGATTCCTCCGCGCGAGGGCAGCGACGTTGGGTGCAGCAGAATGCCGGATGAGCGTTCAGAAAGCATGCAGTCGGATCTAAGACTCGATTCGTAAGCGACAGCGGAGCGAAAGCTCTGATCTCGTTCTCTGCGCCGGGCGCAGCAACTCTTGCACCTTCACGCCAGGCAGGAATGATTGTTGAGTCCGCAGCCCGTAAGGTTCGTGGCAGACAAATGTGGCCAGCGGAGTGTGGCCGCTGGCCGTGTAATCCAACGCTACCGCATGGTTACGATCCCTCGTTCGTAGCGGTCAGATGTTCCATTTCCTTCTTGTTGATTTTGATCTTGCCCTCTTTCTCCAGACGGTCGCGCAGGTTTTCCACGTAGAGGTCTTCGTACTGCTCGCGCTTCTGTTCCACCAGCGCCTCTTTGGATTTGTCCCAGTCCTGCTTGATCTGCTCGGGAGTAGGTTCCTGTAATTCCACAATCTTCAGCACAATTCCATTCTGGCCGCCTTGAATCGGAGCGCTGATTTCGCCAGCCTTCATGGTGAAAGCGACTGCGGCCGGACCGCTCATTGCGCCGATGTCCGGCACCTGTTGCGTGCGGTCGACCAGTTCGCTGGTCTTGACGGTGGCTCCCACTTCCTTCGCCGCCTTCTCCAGATCATGATCGGCGTGGGCGCGGTCGGCCAGCTCGCGGACCTTCTGTTCCAGCAGTTGCTGCGCGCGCTGGTCCTTGAACTGCGCTTCCACCTTGTCCTTGATCTGCTCGAAGCTCGGCGTCTGCGGCGGTTGAATATCCGTCACCTGATAGACCACGTAGCCGACAGGCGTGCTGGCCAGAGCCGGCGGATCGTTCTTCTTGGCGGTAAACAGCGTGTTGGAGAAGTCAGGTGCAGAGCCAACGCCCGGAACCGGGTCGCTCTGGGTAATGAAATCGGTGGTGGTGACAACAAGATTTTTGTCCGCGGCCGCTTTGTCCAGGCCATTGGTCTTCGCCAGGGCCTGGAGAGTGTTGGCTACGCTCTGCGATTGCGCCGCAGCCTTCTGCTGTTTCAGCACCGGCTCAATTTCCGTCTTCACTTCTTCCAGCGGCTTCATCCCCGCCTGCTGCTTGGCTTCAACATGAATGATGTGGAAACCGTAGTCGGTGCGAATCACGCCTGTAGTCTGTCCCACCGGAGTGCTGAACGCCGCCTGCTCAAACTCCGGCACGGTGCGTCCGCGGGTCAGCGGCGGCAGCAGTCCGCCGTCTTTGGCGCTGCCCGGATCCTCGGAATACTTCTTGGCCAGGTCGGCAAAGTTCGCGCCGCCCTTCAACTGCTTCTCGATGTCCTCAGCTTTGGCGCGCGCCGCTTCCACGGCCTTCGGATCGACCTTGCCATTCGCGTCCGGTGTCGGGGTCTTGATCAAGATGTGGCGGACCGTGACCGTCTCCGGAAGGCGATAGTCGTCCTGGTGCGCCTTGTAGTACGCCTGAATTTCTTCCGGCGTGACCTGCACGCTGTCGGCGATCTTCTTGGAGTCAATCAGAATGTACTTAGCCTTGATCTTCTCCGGAATGGAATTCACGTAGCTCTGCTTGTTGGCGTCGTAAAAGGCCTTCAGCTCAGCGTCGGTAGGCTTGATGTCCTTCTTGACGTCGTCCAGCGAGAGCACCGCGTACTCGAACTTCACCTTGCTGTCCTGGCGCTTAACTTCGGCGGTGATGTCCTTGTCGCTAACGGTAACGCCGGCACCGACGGCGGTCAGCAGCTTGCGCGTGGCGATCTGGGCTTTCACTTCCTTCTCGAACTCCTGCACGCCCATCTGGAACTGGTTGGAAATGAACTGCTCATAAGCTGCCTGCCCAATGAAGTTGCCGCCGGGAAACAGCACCTGGCCGATCTGTCCCTCGTGGAGATAGTCGCGCAGCTCGTCATCGTTGACGCTCAGGCCCATCTTGTCGGCTTCATAGACCATCGCCTTTTCGGTGATCATGCTTTGCGCTGCGCGCTGCATCAGGTAGGGCATCAGCTGTTCGGGCACGTTGCCTTTGAACTGCTGCTTACCCATCAGGCGAGCCTGTTGCGCGACCTGGGTCACGCCGACCTCCTGATCGCCAACTTTGGCCAGAACACCCTGAGTGGTGAGGCCGCCGCCGAGATAGTCGCCGAACAGACCGCCGGGAACGAGGGTGATGACCATCATCACGCAAACGACTGTCAGAAGGCCGCCGAGTATAAATTTCTTGAGCGGCCCAGGTTTTTGCAGAAAACGGATCATGCTGTGGAAACTCCAGACGTGTAGGCTGAATCTTTTGATTATAAATCAGGCGCGGCGAGCGCTGCGCGGCTCTCGCCCATGTAGATGGAGATTACGGCTGATCTGTCGATCTTCTCGGAAATAGTGCCATATCTCAAGCATCTTGCGGATTGCTTTGATAGGGTCAGGAGTGACCCAAAGTGTCACGACAACCATGACTAGAAGGACATATCCAACCGCCTTCAGGACGCCTATGACCATGTCAATAAATCCGCATCGTCCATTAGATCAGCGCCCGCTCGTGTTTGTCATCCCGAGCGCGCCTCCTTACGCGTGCGCACCGGATGTATGCAGATGCCGCTCAACCGCCAAAATTCCCCGCACAAGGCTGAGCACTTCCCCTTGCAGGAAGCCGCTGTGTTGTAATAATGGAAGTACCTCGTATGTCGAAAAGACCGCAAGGAGCACGCCGGCGCCTGCTGGCCTACAAACGACGCAGCCGTGAACTCCAAATGATCGCCAAGGGGCTGGCCTCGACCGACCACCCCATCATGGCGCAGATCATTCCCATTCGCCGCTGCAATCTCTCCTGCGAGTACTGCAACGAGTACGACGACTTCTCCAAGCCAGTCCCGCTGGAGACGATGAAGCAGCGCGTCGATCACCTGGCGCGGCTGAAGACATCCATCATCACGTTCAGCGGCGGCGAACCGTTGCTGCATCCTGACCTCGACGAGATCATCCGCCACATCCGCCGGTATCCCATCCTCGCCGGCATGATCACCAACGGCTATTTGCTGACGGCCGACCGCATTCAGCGGCTGAATCACGCCGGGCTCGACCACTTGCAGATCTCGATCGACAATGTCATGCCTGACGAGGTTTCCAAGAAGTCGCTCAAGGTGCTCGACAAGAAGTTGCAGCTGCTGGCCGAGCACGCCGACTTTCACGTCAACATCAACTCCGTGGTCGGCGGCGGCATTCACAATCCGCATGACGCGCTGGTCGTCGGACGCCGCGCCGTGCAGCTGGGATTCACCTCGACCATCGGCATCATCCACGACGGCGATGGCCAGCTGCGCCCGCTGGCCGACGAGGAGCGCGAAGTCTTCCGCAAGATGAAGGCGCTGGAGAAGCGGCATTATTCGCGCTTCAACTGGTTCCAGGACAACATCGCCGATGGCAAGCCCAATGACTGGCGGTGCCGCGCCGGCGCCCGTTACCTCTACATCTGCGAGGACGGCCTGGTGCACTACTGCTCGCAGCAACGCGGCTATCCTGGCACTCCGCTGGAGCAATACACCGTCGCCGACATTCGCCGCGAGTTCCTCACTGAGAAGGGCTGCGCGCCGAACTGCACGGTCTCCTGCGTCCACCAGGTGTCCTACATGGACCACTGGCGCGCTCCGCAGACCATCCGCAACACTCCGCAACCGCCGGTCGACGTCGGCCAACTGGTGCAGATCGAATAACGGGTAACATGTTAATGGCGGGATTTTGGAACGAGGAATTCCGCAACTACCGGCACTGATCACCAACAGCTGTCAGACGAGTTCAGGCTGTGGCGGAGCCGCGGGCCGCTTCGCCGGCGGACGCAGCTGCTTGCTGCTGAAGGAACTGCCGCAGGTGCTGCAATTCCACTGCACCTGGGCGATCGAAAGCACGTTGGAGGTGCGCTTCGGTTGCCAAACTCGCGATAGTTCACCCTTACAGTTGGGGCAGATCATGGGTGGGACGTCCGGTTCCTGCGCACGGGCAGAATCGTCGCCTGTGCTTCGAGGCTGCCGCCGTCGACGATGCCCAGCACCTTCCTCGCGTGCTTCTTCGCCTTCTCTTCGGTACGAAACCGTTTCGGCTCGATCCCGCCGGCATCCTCCGTCTGGAATTCCACTTGATAGTAAGTCATGGCTCTATTGTCTCACCTAAAGAGACGGAGCGCCGGACGATCTTGCCGATGCCCGTTTTCCCGGGTTACGCGATGGTATTCGGTCTGTCCGGGAGAGCGGTGACGATCCGAAGCAGGTGCCCGAGAGCCTGCCCTGTTGGTAGCGCCGGCCTCCGGCCGGCTGTCGGGCAGGCGTCCCGCCTGCCCAGCGTCGTTCGAAGGTGTGGGAGGCCGAGTGAGATCTACGCGAAACCAACTACCCCTTCGGCTCTATCCCCAGCTGTGCGAAGGTCGTGCGCAGGAACTTGTGCGGGTTCACCGGCGTGTCGT
Organism: uncultured Acidobacteriaceae bacterium; assembly: GCA_963805985.1. Lineage (GTDB taxonomy): Bacteria > Acidobacteriota > Terriglobia > Terriglobales > Acidobacteriaceae > Bog-257. Next base: position 71,043 of record CAWDWG010000005.1, read on the forward strand.
GGATGCGAACTTCGTAGTGCAGATGCGGCCCCGTGCTTCGCCCAGACAATCCGACATATGCGATTACTTGTCCCTTGTGGACGGTCTGGCCATCACTCACGGCAAATCCGGACAGATGCCCATAGCGCGTCGAGATGCCGTTGCCATGATCGATCTGCAACATGCGGCCGTAGCCGTTGTAGAAGTCCGCGTAAGTGACGATGCCGTCGGCGGGCGCGATAACCGGCTGCCCATAGGTGCTCGATATATCGACACCGGAATGGAATGCGCCTTCACCGTTGAAGGGATCGATGCGCTCGCCGAACGCGCCCGTAATCGGGCCGATCACCGGCCACAACGTCGGCGCCGTAGCCGCGTTCACCCATTCCGCCAGGCTGGCATTGTGCGTGAGCCCTACAGACAGTCCAGCTGTCGCCGCGCCCGTTAAAGCCGTGCTGCGCAGCGCGTAGAGCTGGTCCATCGAATACTTCACTTCATCCGCCTGTACCGGACCTTCGCCCGCCTTCAGCAGCTTGGCGTTCGGCTTCAGACCGTAGATGACGGAGACTTCATTGGCCAGCGATCCCAGCGAGGCGACCTGGATGTCTTTCTCGTGGTTCACCTGCTCCAGCTGGGCATAACGCGTTTGCAGGGCGGTCTTCTCCAGGCGCAGCTGGTTGAAGCTGGCGACCTTCCACAGCATGCGAGTGTACGAACCCGCCATGCCCGTGATCGTGAACATACCGATCAACGCGCCCGCCAGGAACACGTAGAGATAGTGAATTGGGATTGGAATCTTTCGTAGCTGGCCTTCCGCGTCGCGGGCTACGAAGAGAATATAAAAGCGTTTACGCAAATGCAGACCCTCATTTAAAAATAGTTCCGGAGGAGCAATCGCACTATCTATGAAAATCCGGAACGATACGCCTTGCTGGTCCGAATTGCTAACTTCGGGAAACCAGGAACGCCGCGGGCTTGACGGCCTTCCGCCAGCGGAAAATAAAGCAGCTCCGCCGGATGCTCGGCTGGAATAAATACGCAATCAAACCGTAACAGAGCGGGTCTGCGCATGTCAATGAATTCCGGGCTGTGCTACAACTAAAGTACTGTAAACATTATGGTTAACAGAACCTTAGTTGTGGGATAACCTGGAAGTTAACCTTCTAGTTTTTGGGCCTGGTAGACGGTGGGACGCTTACAATATTGACGCTGGATTCACACAAGAGGCTGCCTGTGCCCCTGAAGGAAAAGCCGCTGCTTAGACGGATTCGCCGCGCCGCCGCCCGGCAGCGCAAAGGGATCGGCCTTGGCATCGGCGATGACTGCGCCGTGCTGCGCCTTCCGCGCGGCCACGAGGCGCTGATCACAACCGACTTCAGCCTCGAGGGCGTTCACTTCCGTCGCGACTGGCATCCCGCCGATGCCATCGGCCACCGCTGCCTCACCCGTGGCCTTAGCGACATCGCCGCCATGGGGGGAATCCCGCAGGCCGCGTTTTTGTCGCTGGCGCTGCCCGCCGGCCTCCCGCAGAAGTGGGTCGACCGGTTCATCTCAGGACTCCTCAAGCTGGCCGATCGCTACTCGGTCCTGCTGGCCGGCGGCGATACGGCTCAGTCGCCGCAGGGGATCATGGCTGACATCGTAGTACTGGGCTCCGTCCCCAGCGGCAAGGCGATCCTGCGCTCCGGCGCGAAGCTTGGCGATCTGATTTATGTGACCGGAAATCTCGGATCGTCGCACGATGCCCTGACTCAGCTGCGTGACGGCAAGCATCTCCGTCCGCAATCTCATCTCAAGCACTTCTATCCCGAGCCGCGACTCGCCATCGGCCAATTCCTGCGCGAAAAGAAGTTGGCCTCCGCAATGATCGACATCAGCGACGGCCTCTCCACCGACCTCGCCCACATCTGCGAGGAGAGCAAGGTAGGAGCCGTCCTGTACGCTGACGCATTAGCCAACGTAGAGTCCGCCCGCTCGAAACAACGGTTCGTATCCCAGCACGACCCTGCGGCAAGTTCCGCGCTCCACGGCGGCGACGAGTACGAACTCGTCTTCACCGCCGCGCGCGATCGCCGCATCCCCGGCCACATCGCCGGCGTCCCCATCACTCGCATCGGCGAAATCGTCCGCGGCAACGACATGAAGCTCGTCGTCAACGGAAAATCCAGGCTCCTCAAACCACGCGGCTGGGAACACTTCCGCTGACGCCGCAGCGGACGAAAATCACCGCCCTTGTAGTTTCATCTTGACAATCCTGCGCCAGTTTTTTAATATCCCGCAACCAACCCTCGTAGGCTCGTGAACAGCCACGCCCCGGCTCACGAGACCCCTCTTCGCATTGGAAGGAACCGCCTATGAAAACCACACGTGTCCTATTCGCCAAACCATTCACTTTAGTTTTGGTGCTTGCAAGCTTGCTACTGGTGCAGAGCGCGCGGGCGCAATCGTTCAGTGTGATTCACAATTTCACCGGCGGCAGCGATGGCGGCAACCCGCTTAACGGTTTGGTGTTGGGCCTGGGCGACTACATGTATGGCACCACCAGCTCGGGCGGAGCTTATAACAACGGAACGGTTTTCCGCCTCTCGCCGACAGGGATTCTCACGACCATCTATTCCTTCAAAGGCGGCGCCGACGGCTCCAGTCCGCAGGGCTTCATGATTCAGGATTCGCAGGGGCTTCTGTACGGCACCACTTCGGGAGGTGGCGCGTACGGCGGAGGAACCGTCTTCCGCGTCGCCAATAACGGCAAGACCACTCTCCACAGCTTCGGTTCCGGCAGCGATGGCTCTGTGCCTCTGGCCGGCCTGATGCTCGACCACGCCGGCAATCTGTACGGCACGACCTCGGCGGGCGGCGCCAACGGCAATGGCACGGTCTTCATGCTTGGCCTGAACGGTATCCTCTGGCATGAATCGGTGCTGTACAGCTTCGGCACGGGCTCGGACGGCACCGTTCCCTACGCGGGCGTCACGCTCGACTCCGCCGGCGATGTTCTCGGTACGACTTCCGCTGGCGGCACCTACGGATACGGAACCGTCTTTGAGCTGAGCAAGGCTCACAACTGGGCCGAAAGCGTCGTCTACAACTTCCAGAACCAGAACGACGGCGGCGTGCCCTACGCCGGACTGATTGCCGATGGCCAGGGCAACTTCTACGGTGCGGCCACTGAAGGCGGAAACCAGGGCGGAGGTTCCATCTTCGAGCTCACTCCTGCGGGCAGCGGCTGGAATTTCACCGCGATTGACAGCCTGGCAGGCTGGGGAATTTCTGGAACCTTCCGCAATCTGATGTTGTCTTCCACCGGCACCCTATACGCCACCACGCACTGCGACGGCCAGGACAGCGCCGGCACGGTCTATGAACTTGTGCCCGGCGGGGGAACCTGGACCTATAACCAGCTTTACAGCTTCACCGGTGGAACGGATGGTTTGTACTCCTACAGCAACCTGGTGATGTTTGCCAGCCGGCTCTACGGCACCACCAACCAGGGCGGAAAATACGGCTACGGAGACGTGTTCGCCGTGTTCCCGTAAGCTTGTTCTCCGCCGAACTCGAGTGATACGGGTGCCCCACACATTCGCGCTCTCGAATGTGTGGGTTTATCCGACTGTAGCGCCGGCCTCCCGGCCGGCTGTCCTGGCGGCGTCCCCGCCGCCAGCTAATTTTGCAACTAGAAACTGCTCCTCCAAGTGTCGATGAAATACACCTCCATAGCACTCAAATTCCTACGCCTTCCTGACTCGCGTCATTGAGCCTGGGTTTTTACGTGACAGTGGGCTGCGCTGCCCTCAGAATGAGTGCCGCACTCTGCACTACTCGCGGCGCCCGTGGACGGCGAAGTCTTGCAGCATGGAGGATGCGATGGATGGATTCTCGGTTCTATTCGTGTTTGTTCTCAGTGTCGTTCTGGTTCTCGCGCAGTTTCAGTTGTTCGCAATCAAGCGCTACCTGCACGACTTGCTACAGTTGCAACTAGCCCTGCACGGGGTCATAGACGAGCCTCGCCTGCTGTGCGTATCTAAACCAAACCCGATGGAGCCCACGCAGGTTACCGTCGTCCAATCGAAACCGGACGGCTCCGGAGTGGCGTAAGCCTCGCCCTTGCTCGGACGATTTGCGTTCTTAGCTCTGGCGAATGGACTTTTCACAGGGCAGGCACGCAACAACCAGGGAAATTCCCAGTCTAAAAGGCATACTTCAGTGCCAGGGTTGTATTGTTAGCGTGGAAGTAGCGAGGAGCGGTAGGCCCGACAAATGATCCTTCCCCATACTGGTAATAGTTCCAAGCGGCTTTTAAGATAACGTTCCTGTATAGGCCGATATCGATTCCTGCCAGCGGCATCTGATATGTGGACGACAGCGGCCCAAGTGGCTGCAGCACGTTGAACTGCGTGGTATTGCCCTGATTGTCTACGATGCTGTAGCCGACTCGCACCGTTAGTCTCTCGATCGGTGTCGTGGTGAACGCAAAGTAGCCATATTGCGTATGAGTCTGGTAGAGCGCGAGGACTTCCATAAGCGTGTCGTCCCCTATGCACGTGAAGGCGCCGGGAACTACAGCACCTTCAAAACATAGGTTCATATTCTGCTGAATGGCTTCGAAGTTGTAAGCCAGATCCAATCCCCACTTCCTATTAGGCATTATGGTTGCGGTTACGGTCGCGCTGTAGTTGTGCTGGTTATAGGCATTGTCGCTGTCACTGTTAGTCGCATGTGTGAAGAGCAGGTTACCGCCCAGCATCAACCAGGGTTGCGGCGCGTAAGAGAGATTAGCCTTGAGGTTGTAAAAATGAAGAGGATCGATGCGATAGATCCAGTTATCAGCCCCGCCAAACTCCGCATCAATGTTTGCGTGCAATGTCGTTCCCTTGCGGAACCAGGCTCCTACAACTCCGGAGTAACGATTGATCTCAGTCGTGGGATTGCCGAATGGAGCGATCACTCCGATGAACGTGCAACTGCCATCGGAATTTAGCGTCCCCGTGCAGTTGCCACGATCGGCGTTGTTCGGATAGTAGATATCACCCAGCGCCGCCTGGTATGTGCTGCCGGGCTGAATCGTATTGTTCGACCAATTGAAACCGGCACGCACTCCGAAGTTGCGCTTCACGTCATACTGCACCTGGAAATCGTTCTGCTTCGTATTCTGGCCGACCAGGTTGCTGGTGATCTCATTGACAATGTCGGCCGGAGAGCTCGAACCATGCAGCAGCGTTGTTCCTGGAAACGTGGCTATCGGACTCAGCAAATTCGCCGATCCCAGGCCTGCTGCTGTATAGAAGTTGGATCCGAGGTTAATAAAGTTTCCCGGCACGCTGAAGGTGCGGAAGCGGAAGGTTTCCACCAGCCGCAGCCGGTCGCTGAGGTGAATGATCGCGGAGACATCGGCGGACGATGAGTTCCAGCGGGCGTTGGAGGTACTGCCGTTTGTATTCGAGCCCAGCAGATTCGAGCGGGAGATCAGACCGTTGAAGTTCTCCGCATACGGCGTGCCCATATTCGCGTTGCTGTATTGATACTGACCATTAAAATCCAGCCATTTTAGCGACGAGGACACAAAATTAAGCTGCTCCGTCGGAACCTGCGTGTGAATCTGTTGGAAGAGATTGTAGTTGAAGAATCCGTTACAACTGGGGTTGGCGACTCCGTTGGTAAGCGGCGCGCTGCAGGGACTGCCGCTGTTGTACCAAGGCAGGCCGAAGGTAACGGGTGTGCCGTTGGGCAGCGGCCAGGAATTAAAAGAGTTCAGTGAGTAGGTTGTGTCGCCGTCGTAGAACTGAAACATTTGTGTATAGCTGAGAGTGGTTTTCTTGTTGAGCTTGATATCCGCACCAAAGCGAAAACCGTTTAACAGATTATTGGTGTTCTCGTTAGTAAGTGCCTCGGTGCCCTCATGGATGCTACTGTAGGATGGCCCGATAAAGCGGTTGCGGTTGTAATCGATGCGGAACGAAATGGGATGCGTCGGCAGCAGGACGAGGTCGAAGTTGTAGAGATTCTGGGTGTTGAAATAGGCGTGTGGCGAATTCAGAATCGGAATATAGGGTGTGCCGCCGGTTGGCGGATTCAGCGGATTAGCGAATAGATCATAGTTGAAATAGTTTTGAATATGCTGATAGGTGGCACTGAAGGTGTACCACTTGTACTTGGCTATGCGCAGCCGCGCGGCTTGCTCGGGGTCGCCGCCCCAACCGAAGCTATTGAGTGTTAGTGTATCGAAGATATCTTCATGGGTTAACGAACGCATAGTGAGCGACTGCTCAAGCAGTCGCACGCCGCTCTGATAGTTTGCCAGCGTATCGTACATCGCCTGGCTGCCGGTGACGTCGGAAATGCGGCCACCAAGCTCGATCGACTGGATCACCTGAAAATCGCCAAGCTTCGTCCCTTCTGAGGGACTGGAATTCGAGTCAACCGAAGCCGTCGATGGCGTCTGGCCGGGGTTCTGCGCGAGCGCTCCCTGCGCCAGAAGCAGGCATGCGGCTGCGAGCAAGAATCCAAACCAACGAGCGCCGAGAATCCTGGTAACAGTCATTGGCCTGCTCCGAACTACCGGAAGAATGCCGGATCGAAGTTGGAACCATGGATTTGGGTGTGGCACATGGTGCATGCCTGATATTTGGCAGACTGATTGTGGGCCGGTCCCGCAGGCGCGCCTGCCGCGCCGTTCATGTTCGGGGTGTGACAGCGCAGACAGAGAAAGTTGACGTTGTTGACTTGCAGCAATCGCGGATTGGTCGACCCGTGCGGCGTATGGCACGACAGGCAGCCTTCATCGGTTTTGACCGGGGCGTGCTCGAAGACGAACGGCCCCATGGTATCCGTGTGACATTTCGTGCAGACTGCGAACTGGCCCGAGGCCGTCCGCACCTGATGGCCGGTCTGCGTGCCGTGGGGATTGTGGCAGTCACTACACTGAATGAGACCAACGTCGACCCGGTGGCGATAGGGCCGCGCGAACTCAGCCTTCTGCTGCGCGTGGCAACCGTAACACAGCTCAGTCTGCGGCTTCGCCAGCATGAAGTTAACGTCGGTGGATTTGTGTGGACTGTGACAGTTGGTGCAACTTACGCCATTGGCAAGGTGTTCCGATTTCGAGAAATTCTGGGTTTCAAGGCTGGATTGATGACACTTCGTACAAATTGCCGCGGTCTGGGCAGGACTCAGTGTCTCGAATCGGATGATCTTGGTGACGTCGCCGCCGCCATCAACGTGCGCCTGACCGGGCCCATGGCAGCCCTGGCATCCGTGCTGATCACCTTGCAAGAGTGCAGAATGCGGCGTTCCGGCAAAGTGCTTGTCCCACACTTCCTGATGGCAGGTCTTGCAGATGTCGGTTTCCGCGTACTGGCCGTTCGTCGACGCGAGGGCCGCAGCGGTTTGGACAGGCTGGTTCGGCCCCTGCTTAGCTTGAGCTCGCGACATCGGGGCCAGCATGCACATCGCCGCAACTAAGGCAAAAGGGAGGCCTGGAGTTCTGCTGGTTCGCAGGTTCATTGGACTTGTGCCCCCTAACTGTTTTGAGCGGCGCATCGTGCTTGTCGATGTTGGCCGAAGCATAGCCAATGAGGCGCGGCGCGTCACCTAGGGTTTTCCCTAGGCCCGCCAAACCCTGCGGTGGAAGGATGGGGCGGTCAGCGAGATTCAGATCTCCTCAGAGAACTGGCTGCGGCCGTTCGAGGCACGGTTTGAGATTGTGCTTGTTCTGGTCGAGGTCTATGATCAGCAAAACTACCTTGGGCGAACATCAATTAGGTTAGCGCTGCTTCCGCGTCTTGCGCGTTCCGGCATTTCGAACACGTTGCCAGAAAGCGTCGGTTCCTATGAGATGGATAATCCGTCGACGCCGCTTGAATCAGCGCTGGTTTGCCGTCATTCCATTCGTATTTTTACTCGTGTCGGCGTCAGCTGAAACCTCAAGCTTCCCGCCTCGGAAGAACGTCCTCATCATCACGGAAGTGGGCGTCACGCACCGCGCCGCCGCAACAATCACAGAGTCGCTGGGATCGGCCCTCTCGGCGAATCAGGAATATCAGGTCGAGATATACAGCGAGAGCCTTGACACACCCGCTTTCGTGGACGAAGCCTCGCAACAAAAAATAGAGAAGCTCCTGCTTGAGGAATACGAGGGACGTAAGATCGACGCGATCGTGGCCATGGGACCGAGGCCGATTACGTTTACCTCCCGCTTTGCCAACTCGTTCTTCCCGGGCGTACCGGTGATATTTGGAGGAAGCACCCAAGCCCAAGCCGGAAATCCTGAGCTCGAGTCGCGGTTCACCGGCTCATGGATGAAGCTTGAGCCAGAAAAAACTCTGGACGCCATACTCAAGCTGCTTCCCAAAACTCGGCACATCGTGGTCGTGGGTGGGAGCTCCGCCTTCGACAAAGGCATTGAAGCGCAAGTAGCGGCGGCCTTGAGCTCGCATCCGTCGACGGTTGAGATTACGTACTTAACCAGCCTCACCATGGCCGACTTGCTGGAGCGAGTAAGGCAACTGCCGCGCGAGACGGCCATCTTGTACACGTCCTTTTTTCGCGATGCCGCGGGAAAAGAGTTCATCAATGCAGCCACGGCCCTGCCTATGGTTTCGAAAGCCGCAAACGCTCCCGTGTTTGGCATCTCGGATACGTACTTAGGGCATGGGATTGTGGGCGGATATGTTCTAAATTTTGCGGACCAGGGAAAGATCGCTGCCAGGATGGTTCTCGACATCTTCCGGGGAAAGAGCCCTCGTGATATTCCCATCCAGATCAGTCCAGGCGTTTACCTGTTCGATTGGAGGGAGCTGCAGCGTTGGCGCTTGCCGGAAGGTAGTCTTCCGGCCGGCAGCATCGTTCTCTTCCGGGAGCCCAGCCTGTGGCAGCGTGCCAGGTGGATCATCATCGCGTCTATCTTGATCATACTGAGCCTGGCTTCCTTGGCTGCCTATCTGCTCTTCAGCCGCAGACAACTAAGGCTGGCGAGGGACGAGCAAGCCCGGCTTAGCGGGAGGCTGATCAATGCTCAGGAAGAAGAGCGCAAGCGCCTCGCTTCGGAACTGCACGACGATTTCAGTCAGCGCCTGGCGCTGTTGTCCCTCGGTCTGGAAACCGCGGCTGAGCTCGTGCCCCCGTCGGCCCGGGAGGCACACGAGCAACTCCATGAGCTGATCAACTCAGCCAGCGAGTTAGGGGCTGACCTTCACACCCTTTCCCACCGTCTACACTCTTCGACTCTCGAGAGGCTGGGACTGGTTCCTGGCATCGGCGCGTACTGTAAGGAATTTTCGGCGCAGCAGGGCATCCAGGTCGCCTTCACGCACGACGACGGGCTTCCCCGCGTTTCTCCGGATGTCGCTTTGTGCCTGTTTCGTATCGTGCAGGAAAGTCTGCGCAATGTGAGGAAACATAGTGACGCATCAAAGGCAACGGTCGCGCTGGAGCAAGTCGATGCCAATCTTCATTTGTCCGTCTCCGATGATGGCGCGGGATTTGATGTGAAAGAAGCCGCGAACAATCAGGGTCTCGGCCTCTTCAGCATGGGGGAGCGTGCGCGGCTGAGCGGAGCGCGCTTCGGGATTCAGTCCGAACCACAGAAAGGAACGCGCATCGATGTCTGGGTGCAACAACCGCAGCCGACGACGACTGAACCGCCTGGTGTCATAGTAAAAGCCAGTCGCGCGACGAAGGTGAACGAACTCTCGGAGAGCTGTTAATGCCAGACCTTCGGCCACAAGTCCTGATCGCTGACGATCATGCCATCTTTGCGGAGAGCCTCCGGCTTCTGCTGGAAAAAAGCTACCGAGTCGTTGGAACTGTCTCTGACGGCCGCGCGCTCCTCTCGGCAGCTGCCAGGCTGAATCCCGATGTCATGGTGGTGGACATCGGAATGCCGCTGCTGAACGGTCTGGATGCAGCACAGCGAATCCGTCAGCAGTTGCCAAACGTAAAGCTGGTTTTCTTGACCATGCAGGACGATCCCAATCTGGCCGCCGCTGCGCTGGAGTTAGGGTCGGCAGCGTTCGTTCTTAAACATTCCGCAGGCTCCGAGCTTCTCCAGGCAATAGAGCAGGTTCTTAATGGCAAAAGTTACTTGACTCCGAAGCTGCGATCGGAGGACTGGGTGACCATGAAGCAGAGGGCCAGGCAGTTCTCCAAAGATCTGACCGCTCGCCAGCGCGAGATCGTGCAGTTGTGGGCCGAGGGCTACTCCCTGAAACAGATTGGCGCAGAGCTGAACTTGAGCGAGAAGACGGTTGAGTTCCACAAACACCACATCATGGAGGTCTACCATCTCCAGAGCAACGCCGATCTGGTGCTCTTCGCCCTAAAACGGGGACTCATCCTGCTCGATCGCCCAATCCCGAAAGCAAGGTCTCCCAAAGGCCTTTAGTCGCCTCTTGTCATCTCCAATCATCTCTGGCTTGAACTAGGGTTTTTCCCAGTTGCGACATCGCATGTCGGCACCTAAGGTAGGGCTGCGAATACCCGGCGAACCCTTCTGTCGCGGTTCGCCTTCTTAGGAGCAATCACTGTGGCACTTGATCCGGCTGTGTCCACCAGGGCAAGCGTGAACCGGGCTGTCGAGGTGTCAATCAATGTTGGCCTGCTTATTCTGCTGGTCACCGCATGCCTCTTGATCCTCTACCCGTTCATCCCGCTGGTCGCGTGGGGGATCATCATCGCAGTCGCAGCATACCCGGGCTTTCAGAAGCTGCAGCGATTGCTCGGTGACCGGGCAATCCTGGCTGCCGTGCTTTTCACGCTGATTCTTCTGGCTGCGGTGATTGCTCCGGCCATCTTTCTGGGACACAGTCTGGCGGAAGGCGCTCAGGCTGCGACTGCCAAGTTCAAGGCAGGAGTCCCGATTATTCCGCCACCGCCGGCCAATATCGAAAGCTGGCCAATCATCGGCGCCCCGTTGAAAGGGATCTGGGCTCTGGCTTCCAGGGACCTGAGCGAGGCGATCAGAAGATTCGGTCCGCAAATCAAGGCCGCCCTGCCCGGAGTGCTGTCCGCTTCCGCGGGTTTTGGCTTGACGGTGTTGCAACTGCTTTTGTCCATCATCGTGTCCGGTGCTCTGCTGGCCAACGCACAGGCTGCTTACGAAGTGACCCGTGCCCTGGCCCATCGCATTTTCGGCGAGAAGGGTCCCGAGTTTCAGCAATTGGTGGGAAAGACCATTCGCAGTATTACCTTCGGCATTCTGGGGGTTGCGCTTATTCAGTCTTTCCTTGCTGCGCTGGGCTTCTTTGTGGTCGGAATGCCCGCGGCCAGCTTATGGTCCGTGATTTTTGTATTCGCCGCGGTACTTCAGGCCGGGGGGCTGATACTCATTCCGGCGGTGATTTACGTATTTGCGACCGCGAGCACGACTGCGGCGGTGATCTTCTTAATCTGGTGCATCTTTGTCGGATTGCTCGACAACATACTGAAGCCCTTGCTGCTGGGGCGCGGCGTTGCCGTTCCGATGGCCGTTATTTTTCTCGGCGCGTTTGGCGGAATGTTCGCCATGGGCATCATCGGCCTCTTTATCGGCGCCGTGGTCTTATCAGTTGGCTACAAGTTATTTCTCGCCTGGCTGCAAGAGGATGTCGCCGATCAGAACGCAGCCCAGGTTCCCTGAATCTAAGGTTTGCTCACTCTGCTGGAGCTTTTTGCGCGCTAGGGATTTCCCCAGTTGTCGTGGTCCTGCTCACACCCTAACATCCAACCTGTCCGAAACGGATGAACGGAAAGGCCCCGCATGAATCGTCCACGCATTCTGTTGGCGGATGATCATCAAGCTGTGCTGGAGCGAGTACGAAAGCTGTTGCAATCCCTGTTTGAGGTGGTCGGAGCTGCTCGCACCGGCCGGGAGATGGTCTCCGAGGCATTGCGTTTAAGCCCGGACGTGATCGTTGCTGACATTTCCATGCCCGGCCTGAGCGGGATAGAGGCAGCCCAGGAACTGCGCAGAAAGGGCTCAGCGGCGAAACTTGTTTTTCTGACGATTCACGCCAGCGACGAGTTCGTGGACGCTTGCGTGGCCGAGGGGGCCCTGGGATACGTGGTCAAGACGCACATGAAAACCGACCTGATCCCGGCAATTAACGCAGCCCTTTCCGGCCAGTCGTTCATTTCTCACGCCGGGTGACTCACCTAGGGATTTCCCTAGTTGTTCCCTTTACTCGCTCGACGTACAAGAGACGTGAATCTCGCCAGTATTCCTTCGATACCGAAGGTGCCGGCTCGGCCGGCCAAGGATCTATCCCATGAGGTCAAGAACGATTCTCGTTTGTAGTCCGCTTCAGTTGCTTCGGGAGGTTGCTGCTGTCATCTGCATAGGGATGATTGCGCCGGGAACGGCGGTCTGGGCAAGTGACATACAAACGACCAGCACTGCTGCGCCGCAAGCACCGGCTGCCGAGCCAGCTGTCGTCAAGCTTCCGCCGGATCAGTTGGATTCGCTGGTCGCGCCGATTGCGCTCTATCCCGACCCAATGCTGAGTCAGACCCTGATTGCTTCCACCTATCCGCTGGAGGTCATTCAGCTCAAGCAATGGTTGGACCAGAACAAGAACTTGAGCGGGAAACCTCTGGCCGACGCGGTGGCGAAGCAGGATTGGGACCCCAGTATTCAGTCGCTGGCTGGGCTACCCGAGGTCGTCAAGCTGTTGTCAGAGAACATCAAGTGGACGACGGACCTGGGAAACGCATTCCTCGCGCAGCAGGATGACGTCATGGCTGCCGTGCAGCGCATGCGCCAGAAGGCCCAGAGCAGCGGCAACCTGAAATCAAGCGAACAGCAAAAGGTCGAAGTGAAGACGGTTGAAAGCAAGCAGGTCATCGTTATCGAGCAGGCCAGCCCCGAGGTCGTCTACGTTCCCAGCTACAACCCGACCGTCGTGTACGGCGCTCCCGCCTACGCGTATCCACCGATCGCCTATCCTCCGCCTGGCTACTACGCAGCGGGCATGGCGATCTCGTTCGGCGTTGGCGTCGCGATGGGAGCCTTCTGGGGAGGAGGCGGTTGGTGCTGTGGTTGCGGTTGGGGCGGCGGCAACAACAACATCAACATCAACAACAACAATAATTTCGTTCGCAACTCAAACTCCAACTTCAACCGGCAGAACGTAGGCAACGGCAACCGGCAGAACGTCGGTAATGGCAACCGCGCCTCGCAGACGCCGGCCGGGGGCAGAAGCAGTTGGCAGCACAATCCACAGCATCGCGGTGGCGCGCCGTATTCCGACCGGCAACTCGCTAACAAATACGGCGGCACGGCTCGCGGGGATTCGCTGTCGAATCGCCAGAACAACGCCAGGCAAAACATCGGCAGGCAACAGGGTGCGGGCGATTTTGGTGGAGGCAATCGCCAGCAAGGTGGTGGCGCAGGTAACCGGCAACAAGGCGGTCCTGGTGATCGCGGCGGCGCCAGCACGCGAGACGTTTCCAACCGCACCGGTGGTGGCAATGCTGGCGGTGGTCGTGCCGGCGGCGACCGCGTCGGCAATCAGCGAGTTCCGGACTCGCCTGGTGGTAACAACCGCAGCGCATTCGGCGGAAGCGGCACGAGCGGCAGAGATGCACGCGCCAGTCAGTCGCGTGGCTCCTCCAGCTTCGGAGGCGGTGGCGGAGGCGGTGGCCGGCGCGGTGGTGGTGGTGGCGGCCGTCGGAGATAGGCATGGCGAGTCATGAGGAGAATGAAAATGAGAACAAAATTACTTAGCTCCGGCGTGCTGACTGCTCTGATCGTCGTCCTGATTGCCACAGTAAGCGCCTCGCCACTGTTGGCACAGCAATCGCCAGCCGCTGCGCCGGCCGCTGCCAAGCTGGCCACTACTGCTCCGGCGATGCCGAAAGGGATGGCTTTCGATACTCCGCAGCAAGCCGCCGATGCCGTAATCGCAGCCGCTGCGGATTACGACGTTGCGAAACTGACGGCGATCTTCGGCCCCGACGGAGAGGATTTTGTCTCCGGCGGCGATGAGGTACAGGCTAAGAAAAGCGCCGTCGATTTTGCCCAGGAAGCCAAGACCAGTCATTCGATCTCGACGGATCCGGCCAAGCCGAATCGCGCGACCATTATTGTGGGCCAAGCGCAGTGGCCCTTTCCTGTTCCCCTCGTCAAAACGAACGGCAAGTGGTACTTCGATTCCACGACGGGCCGACGGGACATTCTCTACCGCCGCATTGGTGCCAACGAACTAGACGCGATTACGGTGTGCCGAGGCTATGACGAGGCGCAAAGAGAGTACTCTTTGCAGATTCACGATGACTCCGGCGTGAATCAGTACGCGCAGAAAATCTTCAGCACTCCCGGCAAACAGGACGGTTTGTATTGGCAGAATCCTGACGGCACATCCGGTGGACCGATTGGCGACACCGTCGCGAAAGCGCTGGACGAAGGCTACTCGATCGGCAAGGGCGGCTTTCATGGCTACTACTTCAAGATCCTGAAAGGCCAGGGACCTGCGGCGCCCATGGGCAAGCTGAACTACGTGATCGAGGGAATCATGATCGGCGGCTTTGCGCTTGTCGCCGTGCCGGCCGAATACCGGGTCAGCGGCGTCCACACCTTCATCGTCAGCAACGATGGAGTCGTGTACCAGAAGGATTTGGGGCCTGACTCCTTGAATATCGTCAAGAAGATGGAGCTGTATAACCCTGATCCCACATGGAAACCAACCTATGATGCGTGGCCACCGAACGACACGGAAGTCGCGGCGTCGCAAACCTCACAGTAGGAGCACAGAGGCATTAGCGTGTCGTAACGCATACACGAATCGGCTCAACAAAGGACGAGCGGCATGAGCAAGAAGCCAAAAGACAGTCGCGGCAAGCAAGCCCGGATAGAAGCCGCACAGAACGATGCGCCAGGGGATGCCGCAACCGAAAAGCCAAAGCTGAAGAACAAGGAATACGAGGCCGACCTGTTCAAGTTGCAGGTCGAACTGGTGAAGCTGCAGGATTGGGTGAAGAAGACCGGAGCGCGGATCGTCATAATCTTCGAGGGTCGCGATGCGGCCGGCAAGGGCGGCCTCATCAAACGCATTCTGGAGCGAGTGAGTCCGCGCGTCTTTCGGCTAATCGCTTTGCCGGCTCCCACCGAACGCGAGAAGACACAGATCTACTGGCAACGCTATATCGCGTGCCTGCCGGCCGGCGGCGAGATCGTGGTTTTCGATCGGAGCTGGTACAACCGGGCGGGCGTCGAGCATGTAATGGGATTTTGTAGTGAGGAAGAATATAAGCGGTTCCTCAGAGGATGTCCTGCGTTCGAAGCTACGCTGGTAAACAATGGAATCATCCTACTGAAGTACTGGCTTGACGTGTCAGAAAGAGAGCAGCACAAGCGCTTTCTCGCACGCATCGAAGATCCCTCGAAACGGTGGAAGCTGAGCCCGATGGACCTGGAATCGCATCGCCGGTGGTACGACTACTCGCGTGCCCGCGATGCCATGCTGTCCGCCACCGATACGCCCCTCGCACCGTGGTACATCGTACGTTCCGATGATAAGAAGCGGGCACGCCTTAACTGCATTGCCGATATTCTGAGCCGAATTCCCTACGAGGAAGTCCCTTACCAACCTCCCAAGCTACCCGGACGCCAGAAGCCGAAAGGCTACAAAGAACCCAGACTCCAGCATCAGCTAATCGCTCAACGTTGGTAGTTAAGTTGGGATACACGAATCGATGGCGAGCAGGAGAGGATGGTCGAGCCGCGAGCATTTCTTGTCGAGCGATCGTAATTACGATCGCGTTGGGGTAGCGCTCCCAAACTCTTCACAATACTTCGTCACGGCAGTTTCCAGGTTAAAGTGCATTGCCTCGCGTCCAAGAGTCTCTCCCAGCGGTGACCGCTGAACCATCTTCAATACTTCCGGATTGAGTCCAACCAGCCACAACAACACACCACGATCTCGTTGCCTCTTCTCCGCCTCGGTAAGCATTCTGAGCGCTGTGTATTCCAAGTCGGGGACGCCACCGAGATCGAGCGCTACAACCTTCGGCTGGGCCTCTTGCACCAACGGCTTCATCTTGTGTCCAATGTGCTCAGCGTTGCCGAAGAAGAACCGTCCGTCCAGGCGCAACAGCAGAAGACCGGGTAAGGTCTCGTCCTCGGGATGTTCGTCGGAGAGCGGCCGAAAGACGTTGGTCCCGGGCTTACGGCCCAGGGCGTACACGGGTGGATCGGCGCCCTGATGGGCGAGCATCAGCAGCGAAACAATGATAGCGACGATGATGCCTCGCAACGTCCCCAGCAGCATCACACCGGCGAAGGCGGTCACGGCCCAGAAAAATTCCGTTCGCCTGATCTTGAGAATTTCTTTGAACTCCTGCGGCTGAATCAGGCCCAGCGAGTACACAATGACAACGGCGGCCAGAGTGGCCTGCGGCATCAGGGCAATGAGTGGGGCCAGAAACAGCATGGTGACGAGGGTCACGCCGGCAGTGACCAGTTCCGCCAGTTGCGTGCGCGCCCCGGCCAGCCGGTTCACTGCGGTTTGAGAAGTCCCGCCTCCGGCGGACATCGCTCCGAGAAAAGCCCCGCCCGCGTTGGCCAGTCCTGTCGCGAGCAATTCCTGATTAGCTTTAGGCGACTCCTCTTCGCGGCTGACGAAGGCCCTGCCGGCGGCGACCGTTTCCGTGAAACTCATCAACGCGATGCCCAACGCTCCCGGCCAGAGTCGCGTTGCAAGCGTGAGGTCGGGGAGCCTGAACGACGGCAGGCCGCGCGGAACCAGGCCAACCAGTTCCACGCCGTGTGCCTTGAGTCCCAGCAGAAATGCTCCTGCGATCCCGGCAGCCACCGCAATGAGAGGCGCCGGCGCTCGCGGCAGCAGACGTTCAGTCCCCACCAACAGCACGATCATCACGACGCCGACCGCCAGCGTGGGCAAAGAAGTGTGCGGGATGCTGCGAACCGTCGACAGCAGATTCTGAACGAACGTGCCTCTGGCGAAGTGGATGCCAAGAATCTTAGGGACCTGATCCAGCACGATGACGAGGCCGATTCCAGCCTTGAAACCGATCAGCACCGGCTCCGAGATGAAGTTCGCGATGAAGCCCAGCCGCAGCAAGGAAGCGATGACGAGGATTCCGCCGACCAGGAGCGTCAACATTGCCGAAGCTCGGAGCAAGGCTCCAGGATCCCCATTGGGCGCGACGTCGCCAAGCTCAGCCGCGGTCAGGATCGCGAGGGTGGTGGTGGTGCTTACGCTCAGCGGCCGCGAACTCCCAAGCACAGCGTAGATCACCATGGGCAGGAAAGCCGTGTAGAGTCCTACCTGAACCGGCAGGCCGGCAATTGTGGCATACGCCATCGCCTTCGGGATCACCACCGCGGCCGTGGTTAAGCCCGCGAGCACGTCAGGGCGCAACCACTCTTTCTGGTAGCTGAAAAGCCACTCCGCAATGAAAGGCCGGGGCTTGGAGCTCGGGGTCACGTCCGCCTCCGATGACCATCGTGAACTCGTGCGAATCGGATCCAGATCGGATGCTACTATCCGCGATCCCTGGCCACACCTAGGGATTTACCTAGTGGCAAACTCGATCGGATCGTGAAGAAAAGCCCGCCTGGTTGGCGCGCGCTAATTGAAAGCTAGCACTCTGGTGAAGTTCGGAGGCGACGCCATTTGGGTCAGGCTGGGAATTCAGGCGAGCTACTGCTTGCCCCGCCATCCCCAGTCGAAGCTGATCGAGAGCTGGTTTGGGACGGTGCGCCTTTGTCCACAAAGCGCTGAAGTCGCCCCGAGTCGCGTCCCACAACGCGTACCTTCTTGCCCGCTGACCGCAGAGAATTGGCGACGATCGAGCCGGTGTTCCCGCTCGCTCCTGAAATCACATACACTTCATTCGAAACAGATGACGTCATAGCTACTACCTCCTTGTTCGTGTAAATAGGGTGTCGAACGCCTTCAGGGTGATTGCGTTATCTTCGGCCCTCACTTCGGAAATACGTCGCCGAACATGGGAAGGCCGCTGACAGATTCGGCCTTGGTCGCCTCATCCTGCAAAACGTCCCAGTGCTCTCTGAGAAAACCGTCTTCGAACCGGATGACGTCGGCGGCGATCCAGGCGGCGGGCCTGCCCATCCCAGTGAAGCGGCCATGCGCTATGACGTAATCGCCCTCCGCGATGATGAGCTGGTTCTCATAGTGCAATGTCTCCGGTGCTGAGCGGACGAGGTTGAATAGTCCTTCGCGACCTGGTGCTATGTGTGCGCTGTGTTGGATGTAGTTCGGTGACCAGAAGCGTTCCGCCGCCGCATAGTCACGCTTGTTGAACAGTGTCTCGAATGCTTCGAGCACGATTGCCTTATTCCGCTCTGGGGACGAGTTGCTCATTGCTTCTCCTGTACTTGGAACGCGTTGATCAGCGCTATTTCCCAGAATAGAGCATGGACGTAATCCATAAGTTGCAAGGTATTAATAAAATCGTTCGGAAGGTCATTTCGTAGTCGCCTCATTCCTTATGCCTGTCTGTATTTATTGTTGATGCAATGGGCTTCTTGCGCCGAGAATGAGACGATTTGCATCCAATCAATGAAGAGTACGCTAATACTCTAGTGGCTATTCCTGCCTGGAGCGATCCATGCGGACTCGGGAAGAGATGGTGATGGCAGATGGGTCGTTCGAAGAGTGACAAGGCGGAGACACACACTCGGATCGTGAGCGTTGCTGCCAAGAGGTTTCGCGAACTCGGTCTGGAAGGCATCGGCGTTGCCGATGTGATGAAGGAGGCCGGTGTTACTGTTGGCGGTTTCTACAAACATTTCGATTCTCGCGATGAACTCGTGGTTGAGGCTCTGGCCACCGCATTCCAGGACCTCGACTGCTGGGAGGAACATACTGACACGCTAACGAAAGCTTTAGAGAAGTATTTGTCTGAAGAGCACCGGGATGCGCCGGGGGCAGGCTGCGCGTTGGGCGCATTTCTGGGTGACATGTCTCGCGCGAGTCGATCGGCAAAGGCTGTATATACCGCACGACTCAAACGCACCTTGGCTTACTCGACGGGCCTTGTTCCTCCAAATGGCAGCTCTGATCGGCGCGCCCGCGCGATCCTCACGATTAGTGCAATGCTGGGAGCGATCAATCTCTCTCGTGCCGTGTCAGACCCGAGCCTTTCACGAGAGATTCTCGAACGGACCCGCGATGAGCTAATCAGTTTAAACAAACCCGCGAAACCGCATTAGACGGCTGATTCATCTCGGACAAATGTCCAGCTACAGCGGTCAGGCCGGGCCGCCGCGTTCTATCGCTGTCTTCCAACGGGTATTGAACGAGCCCCTGAATCGCAGTTATGCTTCACCATGGTGATCTTGAGTGCGCCGCCCTCAACTCGTTTGGGCGGGATTGACTGCTCGACATCCGAAACAAAGCAGGGCGAGACTTGTGGTCGGCCGGTCAGCTTCCAGCGAACAAAATCAAGCCATCCAGCAGGGCGCGGGCTGTCGGGATTGAAGAATGCCTGCCATATTTTCTTACCGGTCATACTTGTGCGAAGCCGCCGTCAACGAACAGTTCGGCGCCGGTTACATAACTGCTTTCATCGGAAGCGAGGAAAACCACGGCCTTGGCAATCTCATCGGGGGTACCACTCCTTCCCAGTGGGATGTTGCTTAGTGTCAAGCTCTCGCGGTCATCGCCGGCTCCTGGGGCGGCTGAGGCCAGCAGCGATGCCAGTCCAGGTGTGTCGATAACGCCCGGACTGATGGCGTTCACGCGAACGCGGCGATGCTTCAAATCCGAAGTCCAACTTCGTGCGAACGATCGCAGCGCGGCCTTGGTGGCGCTATAGACGCTGTTCATCGGCAAGCCTTTACTGGCGACGATCGAGGCGTTCAGGATGATCGAAGCCCCTTCTGGCAAGAACGGTAACGCTTTCTGCACGGTGAAGACCACACCTTTAACATTGATGTCGAAGGTCCAGTCATAAAGCTCTTCGGTGATCTCGCCGAGAGTGGCAAATTTCGCAACGCCTGCATTGGCGAACACGATGTCAAGCCGGCCCTTCTCTCGCTCGACTTGCGCAAAAAGGCGATCGAGATCTGCGAGGTTGGACACGTCTCCTTGAACGGCGGTCACGTTCCTGCCGATCGCGGTTGCCGCGGCGGCTAGCTCAGATTCGCGACGTCCGGTAATGAAGACATAAGCTCCTTCTTCAACGAAGCGCTTAGCCGTCGCCAAGCCGATGCCGCTGTTCCCGCCAGTAATAAGTGCGATTTTCCCTTCAAGCCTACCCATGTCGTTCTCCTCATGAATTTGTGCACCACGCCGAATCAGATGAAATCGGGGGATAAGTGGTCGCAGACCGTATTGGGCACTCTGAAGCTCTGCCCTCGCTACCAATGAAGCGATTTGTCTAGCCTGCCGGAAGGTCTAAAGCGAAGGGGGCGCGGCACGTGCGATTTCGACATAGCTACGACTTCGCAACGAGTTCTTATATCCTGAGGAACCAATTGCGAATAATGGGAGGATGAATGGCGCAAGTTTGGTTAGTGACAGGCAGTTCTCGCGGTCTGGGTCGCGCGATTGTCGAAGCGGGCCTTTTGGCGGGCCATAAGGTGTTGGCGACGGCTCGGGATATTGAGTCACTGCGTAAGCTAGCGGAGCGCTATGGTGACCAGGTGAAGCTCTTCGAACTGGATGTGACCGACGAGTCGTCAGCAGCCGGTGCAGTAAAGACGGCACTCGATGCGTTTGGCTCGCTGGACGTTGTTATCAACAATGCAGGATATGGCAATCTTTCGTCCGTAGAAGATACGCCCATGTCGGATTTCCGCGCACAGATTGAAACGAATCTCTTCGGGACGATCATCGTGACCAAGGCAGCTCTCCCATACTTTCGCGAAAGGAAAGCCGGTCATTTTGTTCAGTTTTCGTCGATGGGCGGAAGGATCGGGCCTCCAGGGCGTGGGCCCTATTCGGCTGCGAAATGGGGTGTCGAGGGCTTTTCAGAGGTGCTGTCGCGCGAAGTGGCACCGCTGGGAATCAAGGTCACGATTGTTGAGCCTGGGGGGTTTCGCACGGACTTTGCCGGCAGTTCCACCAAGTTGAGCGAAGGACATCCCGATTACGACTCGACTGTTGGAGCAACCGCCAGGTTTCAGCGCGACTACAACGGTAAGCAGCCCGGCGACCCAAAGAAGGCCGCTGAAGCGATCGTGCGGCTAACGCAGGAACAGAGACCTCCATTGCGACTCTTGCTCGGCAGCGATGCATATAACGGGGCGGAGAAGAACGACCTCGCTCGCCTGGAAGAAGCGAGAAAGTGGAAAGAACTCAGCCTCTCGACCGATTTCGAGTCACAGCCTTCCTCGTAAAACTCACAACACCAGGCGGTGCACGAAGCGAAATTGCAGGAACACATGCTGTCCGCCGACGGTCGCGCCGCCCGGCATAGGCGCTCGCCACCACGGCAAGGAAGAGAGCAACCGCATCTCAGCGGATTTTCCTGCGTGTCGCTGCCGAACCCCTCGATCGCGTTCGAAAAACGGTTGATTATTGGAACAGTAACCGCACAGTTTTCGAGTGCCACTCGTTTAGACTCCCGACCCTGGCTTCGCCACCAATTTCACTGGCAGAATAATTCGAATTCACTGCAACCCAATTCAAACATTGCTGCAGTTGAATTCCAACAATCCCAATTGCTCGGGTTTTCCACGCCCGCTGTTTATAATCCCCCCATGAATCTGGAACAGAAATTAGCCGAACTGAAGCGCCGCGACTCGCTTGCCGAGGCCGGTGGTGGTGAAGAGCGCCGCGCCAAAGAGCACAAGCAGGGCAAGATGTCGGCGCGCGAGCGCATCGAGTTCCTGCTCGACGAAGGCACCTTCGAAGAGACCGACAAGCTGGTCACCCACCGCTGCACCGACTTCGGCATGCAGGAGCAGAAGTATTTCGGCGACGGCTTTCTCACCGGCTACGGCCGCATCGAAGGCCGCCTGGTCTTCGTCTTCGCGCAGGACTTCACCGTCTTCGGCGGCTCGCTCTCGGAGACCAACGCCGCCAAGATCGTCAAGATCATGGACACCGCGATGCGCGTCGGCGCGCCCGTCATCGGCCTCAACGACTCCGGCGGCGCGCGCATTCAGGAAGGCGTGATGTCGCTGGCCGGCTACGCCGACATCTTTCTGCGCAACGTTCTCTCCTCCGGCGTGGTGCCGCAGATTTCGGCCATCATGGGCCCGTGCGCCGGCGGCGCGGTGTACTCGCCCGCCATGACCGACTTCATCCTCATGGTGCAGAACACCTCGTACATGTTCATCACCGGCCCCGACGTCATCAAGTCTGTGACGCACGAGGAAGTTACGAAGGACGAACTCGGCGGCGCGATGACGCACAACGAGAAGTCCGGCGTCGCGCACTTCATGGCGCACGACGATGCCGAATGTCTCAGCATGATTCGCGAGCTCTTCAGCTTCATGCCGTCGAACAATCTCGAAGATCCGCCGCGCAAGCCCTGCACCGACCCCATCGATCGCGTCGACGAGAAGCTCGACACCATCATTCCCGCCGAATCCAATCAGCCTTACGACATCAAGGACGTCATCAACACCGTCGTCGACGACAGCTACTTCTTCGAGGTGCAGGAGCATTACGCGAAGAACATCGTCATCGGCTTCGCGCGGCTCAACGGCAAGCCGGTCGGCATCGTCGCCAACCAGCCGGCATTTCTCGCCGGCGTGCTCGACATCAAGGCCAGCATCAAGGGCGCGCGCTTCGTCCGCTTCTGCGACTGCTTCAACATTCCGCTCATCACCTTCGAAGACGTTCCCGGATTCCTTCCCGGCACGCAGCAGGAGTTCGGAGGCATCATCACCCACGGCGCCAAGCTGCTCTTCGCGTTTTCCGAAGCGACGGTGCCGAAGATCACCGTGATCACGCGCAAGGCTTACGGCGGCGCGTACTGCGTAATGGCCTCAAAGCACATTCGCACCGACGTGAACTACGCCTGGCCGACCGCCGAGATCGCTGTCATGGGTCCGGAGGGCGCGGTCAACATCGTCTATCGCCGCGAGCTGGAGAAGTCGAAGAGTGCCGAAGCCGATCGCCTGGCGAAGATCGAAGAATTCCGCGAGCGCTTCGCCAATCCCTACGTCGCCGCCGAGCGCGGCTATCTCGACGCGGTGATCCGCCCCCGCGACACGCGCCGCAAACTGATTCAGGCTCTCGACATGCTGGAGAACAAGCGCGACAAGAATCCGCCCAAGAAGCACGGGAATATTCCGTTGTAGAAGCCGTGAGCTTTGGGCTGTGAGCTTTGGGCTGTGACGCGAGATCTTAGGCGAACTTCATTTCCGGATTCGCTGCCACAACAGACGATCGCACGAGCGCCGCAGGCGCGGAAGATCATAGCCCAGCGCTTCAGCGCTGGGTGGACGGTGGTAGGAATCCCGAGTCGGCTTTCAGCCGACGACAGATGTGCCGCCGGCTTCAGCCGGCTCAATCTTACAGAGGCCAATCTAACGCGGCGCTGAAGCGCCGCACTACCCGCCTGAAGTCCGACGCACTTGGCTATTGCGCGATCTAGCTTTTCTTGCTGTTCAACGCGTCATTCAGCCCGGCCACGCCTTTCAGCACATCGTTCCAGAACGGCGCTCCCAGCGATACCAGCGCGCCCATAACTAACAATCCGATGATTTCCAGGATCGGGTCGTCCTTGAAATCTTCCTGGTACTTATTCGTCCTCAGCAAAACCGGATACTTCTGCAGTTGATCCTGGATTGCCTTGCGGCTGTTCTCATACACCGCATTCGGATCTTGCGCCTGCCCCGCCACTGCTTGGCCGTTGCCAATGGTTGCCGCTGTTCCCGAAATCGCTTGCGACATGCTCTGATTGATCGCCAGCAGGTTATAAATTTTGATCACGCTGGCATTCAGCACCAGCACGACCGCGAAACTCAGAATAATCACGCAACGCTTGTTGTATGCCGTGTACAGCCGTTGAAACTTCGCCTGCGCTCCCGCGTATGCCGCGGCAATGCTGTCCTTAAGCTGACCTAGCGTTGCATTCTCCGCGGCCACGACACGAGGAATCGCCTGCAGCTGCTCGTTTGTGAATTGGATCCCATCCAGCAGCTTGCGAAAATCGTCCGCGTCGAAGCGCTCCAGCGCAGTGATCTTCAGCCCACGCACTGCCATAGCCTGTTTGACCTGGTCCAGCTGCAGATGCGCTCCCATGAACTCCGTAAGCGCCAGCTCCATTACCTTGGCCTTGCTGTTGAGCACCGACTTCACCACCTCCTGCACGCCTTGCACGATCACGCACAGCACATAAATCAACACCACCAGCGCCAGGAATGTCTGCAGTTCACTCATGGGACCTCCTCATCAGGTTCCGCGTTTGGGTGCAAACATATCGCGTCGCAGAAGCGGAGTCTTGGTTTTTGTGGGGAGCGAATCTGGCTGGTCATCCCAGCCGGCGAGCTGGGAGCTTGTCTATCCTACGAAGCAACTAATCCGAGATGCAATGCCTCAGCTCAGGGCCCATAGCTCACGACTCATAGCTGAGTACCAAAAAGAAGAATCCCGAAACGTATTTGACCTATCGCTTCCGGCCAGTGGGTCACATTCAATCCTTGCCAAGTTTGCCTGCCAACACTTGCGTATCAGCCTGCGCTTGGCCCGGATGCCGGACTCGCAACTAACCGGAAAGACCGATCAACGCCTCGGGATTCCCGTCTTGCCCTTGTACTGTCTTCTGCTCTCGCTGTTGAGCTGCTCGCGATGAACTGTTTGTGGCCTCTGTCTTGCGCTATGAGCGCCAGTCTTCGGCCTCGCTGCAGATCCCGGGCTAGCCGGTTTCTTCCTCGCTTCCGCGCTGAAGAAAGCTCGCTGCTTCACTGCCAGAACCTTGAAAACTGTCAAGGAACGAGTGTGTTTTTACTCCTCCTGTTTTCAAAGTCAACGAAATTATCGCGACTTTATCTCGCGTGTTTTCAATCGAGTGCAGCTCGTCCACAGGCCACTGCCAGGATTTTGTGCAATCGTTCTCCGCGCGATTTTCAGCCGCCGCATTCCTGCAATATTTTCGCGGTGTTAATACAGCGCAGCATCCCTCTGCAGCAGATTTCACGCGGGATCGAGTTGTGCGAAATCGGGCAAAAAGCAAGCCCAGCAAGGCTTTCAGAGAAATACGATTTTGGCCTGTCAGCGGTAGGATGGCACTCCCGCGACGTCCTCTTTGTTTCCGGCCAGCCACGCATCCGCAGTAAAATTTCTCAGCGCGAAGCCAAGGGCAAGATTAACGGCTTCGTCGACCGGCCGCGGAAGCCGGGCCCTGGCGCGGAAGAAGGAGAACACAAATCCGACGAGGTGACATCTGCCGCGTCTTTATCATGGCAGGGAATGGGATCTAAGGCCGTGGAATTTCCAGCTGCTTGCAGATGGATCTTACAGTTCCTTCTTTGATTTCCCGATGCCGAGGGATACTGGCTATTTTCTGAGTGCCAGGGTTAATCCAAACCGAGTGTGAGCCGCCTTCGCGATAGAAAATACATGCGTGGAGGCGCAGGTGGCGTTCCAGATCGGCCAGCTTCATCTCTCACGCCAGTTCGAAGGTTTCGCGAACCGCCTTTGGCGAAAGATCTTTCTCCGCCAGCTCGCGCTGACACTCCAGGACAAGTTGCAGCGCATCAAGCAGATTTGCCTTGGCTTCTTCGAGAGTTTCTCCCTGCGAAATCGCCGCGGGAATCTCTTCCACGAAGCAAGTGTAGCCACCCTCGTTGGCCGGCTCGAAAACGGCAGTAAGCTTCATGGGCTCAGGGTAACATGATTTCAACGGCTCGCCACCAGCTGATAGCGACAGCTTCCTACAGTTTCTGCAACCGCTGTACATCTCTTACGCCGGGAATCTTGCGAACGCCGGTAATGATGCGCTCCAGGTGCTTCAGGTCGGCGATGTCGGCGACGATCTCCACCGTAGCGGCTTCCTCGGCGGTCTTGGCTTCGATGTTGCGGATGTTGGTGTTGGCGTCGCTGATGACGGTGGCGATCTGTTTCAGCATGCCGGGACGGTTGTCGCAATAAACCGCCAGCTTGACGGGATAGCCGGCTTGCCACGCGGGTGAAGAGGCATCGCGTCCCCACTCCACCGCGATGCGGCGCTCGGGCTCGATCAGAAGGTTATCGACATTGGAACAGCTCTTGGAATGTACGGCGACGCCTTTGCCGCGGGTCACATAACCGACAATGTCTTCCCCGCGAATCGGGTTACAACATTTCGCGCGATAGACCATAAGGTCGTCGTGTCCCTTGACCTTGATGGCCGAGTTGTCGCCGCCAAAGACCCGCCGCACCACGCTGGTGAAGCCGCCCGAAGCGTCATCCTCGGTTGGAGGAACGGGCGCAGCGTGGCCCGAGAACGATTGCGCATCTTCCGGAGGAACCAGCCGCGCCAGAATACTGCGCGCGGAAAATTTGCCGTAGCCGATCGCGGCCAGCAGGTCTTCCGGCTTCGCCAGGCCATTTTCGCTCGATACCCGCTGCAGCTCGGCATCGTTGAGCGACTTCATCGAGATGCGATACTTCCTCGCCTCTTTCTCCATCAGCTTGCGGCCGATTTCCACTGCGCGCTCGCGCTGATGCACGTTGAGCCAATGCTTGATCTTCTGCCTCGACCGCGACGACTTGGTGAACTGCAGCCAATCGCGGCTGGGATGATGTCCCGGCTGCGTCAAAATCTCCACGATGTCTCCGGAGCGCAGCTTGTAGCGCAAGGCGACGATTCGTCCATTAACCTTCGCGCCGACGCATGTGTTCCCGACTTCGGTGTGTACGGTGTATGCGAAATCGACTGGCGTCGCATCGCGCGGCAGAATCACGATCCTGCCCTTCGGCGTGAAGGTGTAAACCTCCTCCGGATACAGATCGATCTTCAGCGTCGCGAGAAATTCGTTGGAGTTCTTGATATCGCGCTGCCACTCGACCACCTGCCGCAGCCACGCCAGCCGCTGCTCATCGCGCGCCGACACCGGACCGTCTTTGTACTTCCAGTGCGCCGCGATGCCTTCCTCGGCCATCTTATGCATCTCTTCGGTGCGGATCTGCACCTCGAACGCATGCCCCTTCTCCGAGATGACCGTGGTGTGCAGCGACTTGTAGAAATTGTTGCGCGGGATGGCGATGAAATCCTTGATGCGCCCGGGCACCGGCCGCCATTGGTTGTGAATGATGCCCAGCACCGCGTAGCAATCCGCCTCCGATTGCGTGATGATGCGCAGTGCCAGCATGTCGTAGATCTGATCGATGGAAATCCGCTGCCTCTGCAGCTTCTGCCAGATGCTGTAATAGCGCTTGATACGCGCCTCGACGCGCGCCTGGATCTTGTTCTCCTTCAGCTTCGCCTCGATGACGCCTTGCACTTCCGCCAGAAACGCTTCGCCTTCTTTGCGGCGGAGCTCGATTGCATCCTTCACCTGGTTGTAGGAGATGGGATCGACGTATTGAAACGCCAGGTCCTCGAGCTCGCCGCGCACTTTGTTCATGCCCAGGCGATGTGCGATCGGCGCGTAGATATCCAGCGTCTCACGCGAAATTTTGTGCTGCCGCTCCGGCGAGAGAAACTTCAGCGTGCGCATATTGTGCAGGCGGTCGGCCAGCTTGATCAGGACGACACGAATGTCATCCATCATGGCCAGCACCATCTTGCGCACGTTTTCGGCTTGCGCGTCTTCCGACGAGGCGAACTCAATCTTGCTGATCTTGGTGACGCCTTCGACGATGTGAGCGACCTGCTCGCCGAATTCAGTTTTAATCTCGTCGACGGTGACCGTCGTGTCTTCTACAACGTCGTGCAGCAAGCCGGCAGCGATGGCAGTGGTGTCCAGGCGCATCTCCGCCAGAATCGTCGCTACCTGCAAGGGATGCGCCAGATAGGGCTCGCCGGACTCGCGCGCGCTGCCTTTGTGATGTTCGAGGGAGAAGTCGTAGGCTTTCTTTACCAGCGAGAGATCGTCACTGGACCGATAGGCGCGGATCTTGCGCAGAAGGTCGCGATAGCGGGTGACCGTTAAAACATTGGTCGCGATCTGCTGGCGCAAAGTCGCCATATCCGATTATACGACGATGTGAGCGGGCATTCAGATTCAGGTGGAGCATCAGTGCGCGCCAAGCTCTCGACTGTTTTGCTTTTCAGTTTCAGCAAGACGATTCAGGAAGACTCGATCAGCAGGAATTCCAACTGAGGCGCTACCAAACCCAACTTTTTTCCGCCCCCGCCCGTCCATTGAGGGAGCCGGCATCTTCGCCGCCGCACGATCCTCAGGTGCGCTCGACGGCCAATCGCTCTAATATGTCTATGCGTACTCCGAGGAGCCCTACTGCGCATGATTGTCACTAAGTCCCGCTTCGGCGTCTTTGGATTGTTGCTGCTGCTTTGCAGCTCTTCTCTACCTTCTTTAGGGAGCACCGGCAAGAATCGCGAGATCAGCAACATTCATTTCGAAAACATCACCCAGACCACGGTCGACGTCGTGTGGGACACGGTGCATCCCAGCACATCGCAGGTGGCGATCTCCTATAACAATCAGGATTACGAGCCCGATCGCCTGGCGCCGGACTCCGCCGATGCCAGGCTGGTCACCAAGCACCGCGTCACTGTCGATCACCTGGTTCCCAACTTCAGCTATTACATCTACGTCGTCTCCGTCGACGCGAAGGGCGAGATGTCGACCGCGCCCGGCCCGCAGACGCAGGACGGCAAGAACCCGTCGATCACGATGAAAACTGCCCCGCCTGCGCAGGTCGGGCCGCCCAGCTTCAAGATTTACACCTTCGGTCCCAACGAAGCGTTTCCCGGCTATGACATGTATTTCCGCGTGCAGCCGATTCTGATAGCCGGACCCGCGGGCCATCTCTACATCCACAGTGAGAACGGTTACAACAACAGCAGCGACGGAGTGGTGAAGTATCTGGGCGGCGACAATAAGGGCAATCCGCAGACTATCAGCGTCCATTTCGCCTGCAATTGGGGCAGCGATTCAGCTCAGGACAGCGAAGAGCAGGATCTTGACCAACAGACGAACATGGGCTTCTGCCGCAACGGCAATACCAATGTGAACGACTTCAACATTCGCCTGCGCGTTTCGCCCGAAACCGTCCCCGGCCCGTACCAGGTTGCCTTTACGCTGGAGACCAACGGCGTGAAGCAGACCGCGAAGTACGAGTTCACCGTCCAGCCCGCGCCGACAGCGCCGGCCAAGCCGCAGCTGGCGCAGAAATCCATCCCCGGGCTCAAGACCTGGGACACGCAGATGGTCGAGCTGGGCAAGAAATGGTGCATCTATCGCGACGAGCAGAACGTCGCCGGCAATTTCGTCGATGCCTGGGGCTGGACTGGAGACGCGTGGTTCTATGATGGCGGACGCGTCTACGAAAGCATCGACACATACACCGCCGCCGCCGGTCATCCTCAACATGCGGCGTGGCAGCACTGCGCGATCAACATCCTCGATCCTTATGCGAATTATCTTGTCGCCAGCAAAGGCGCAATGGCCGGGTATTCCATCTTCACTTTCGGCATGGCGATGAACTACTGGCGCACCAAGGCCGAGGTGATGAAGTGGGGCGTCAACGCAGTGGCGACCGAGGGGCCGCAAAAAGTTTCGTGCGGCAGCGTGGACATCGGCGGCATTCGCGAGAACGCTTACCGCAGCAACGCCTGGATGACGAACGAGATGCTGGGCGCGCCGCGCTGGCCGCTGCTCCAGCGCAACATCGACAAGCTGATCGGCAACCTGAACATGGCGGCACGCGGCCAGACCGAGGGTGTCCATCCCTTCATGGTCGGCCTCGCAATGGACGCGCTGATTCACTGGTACGAGCTCAACCTCGCCGAAGGGCATCCCGACTATCGCGTGCTGCCGGTCATCAAAGAAGCGCTCGACGGGCTGTGGCACAACAGCTGGCTGCCGAAACAGAACATGTTTCGCTACGCGCCGTTCCGCCTGCCCTACAACGACAGCACCGAATACACCACGCTCAACAACCTGGTTTCAAACTCGTATGCGTGGTACTGGATGATGACCGGCGACACCACCGAGCGCGATCACGGCGACCTGCTCTTCGCGCATGCCTTCGACGATCCCGACGGCTACACCTGGAGCGGCAAGCAGTTCAGCCAGGAGTTCGAGTTCAGCTTCGACTTCGTGCGCTATCGCGAGGGGCAGACGACGTCCAGCGTGATCGAGGCGAACAATCCGTATACCGGACCTTACGCCGACACCGTGCCACCGATCAGCGAGAAGGTAAATTGCGATCCCAACTATTTTCCGCACTGC
Organism: uncultured Acidobacteriaceae bacterium; assembly: GCA_963805985.1. Taxonomy (GTDB): domain Bacteria; phylum Acidobacteriota; class Terriglobia; order Terriglobales; family Acidobacteriaceae; genus Bog-257. The sequence goes on from CAWDWG010000005.1 coordinate 101,278, forward strand.
AAAGCAGGAACGATCGGCAGCACGACGGCGACGATCTTCTGGGGAACTTATAAGCAGGCGACGACGCAGCTCATCTATGGCAAGACCGACAAGTACGGCGAGACTTCACCGTGGGACAAAGCGCTGGTCTACGACCACGTAGTGAAGCTGACGGGATTGCAGCCGGGGACGACCTATCACTTCCGGACGAAGTCGATTGATCGCGCCGGAAATGTTGGCTCGATGAAGGACCTGACGTTTACGACCTTGCCGGCGGAGAACGCGGCACCGCAGAAGCAGTAGGTTTGTTCGCGCGCGACGGCTGGGGGTGGCGCGCCGCATCAGCGGTGCATTTGGAGCGATCCGAGGTTAATCGGCTTTATCTTAGTTGCCGTTGATCCACGCCTGAAAGGCGTGCTCCACCCATCCCGGCGAATCGGTCTATGCCGACGGCGAAGGCGAGGCTACTTCATCGTCCCGGCCTGCTTCATGATCTCTTCGGCGAAGTAGTTGTCCACTGTGGCTTTGTCGCGGATGGTCTCGTAATACGCGGCCTTCAGCAATTGCTCGCGGCGGTCGCGCAACTGTTCGCGGATCGCCTGCTGCACTCGCGGATCCTTCAGCTCGCGCTGTCCGGCAACTTCCCGGCTGATCAGCTTCACAATGCGGAATCCGTAGACCTGATGGGTGTTCGGATCGTTGACGGTGAGAACCGTCGTGTACTGTCCCGGCTTCAACTTGTTGATGGCGTCCATTGCGGTCTTGTCGGCCTTTAGCGATGACTCCGGAATGAAGCCAAGATCGCCGCCGTTCTGCGCGGTATCCGGCTGTTCGGAATAGGTCATCGCGACGGTGCCAAAATCCTCGCCGCTGTCCAGCCGGTTCTCAATCATCTGGATCTTCTTGTGCGCATCCGCTTCGTTCTGCGCCTTCATGTTCTTCACCTGCGGATTCGGCTGCGTGGTCACCAGAATCTGCGCCAGATGATATTGCGGTTCGATCAGGTTGAACTCGGCCTTGTGCTGGTTGTAGTAGGCGGTGATGTCTTCGTCGGAGATGTTGATCTTCGACGTGACTTCCTTGTTCAGCACCTTGTCGATGGTGAGCGAGCGCCGCAGGTCGCGCTTGAAGTCGTCCAGCGTGAGCTGCCGTTCCTTCAGGCGCTTGTCGAACTCTTCCTGCGTGTAGGGCGCCTTGATCTCCGCCAGCTTGGCGTTGACTTCCTCGTCGGTGGCCAGCAGGCCAAGCTTCTCGGCGCGCTGCATCAGGATTTCGTTGTCGATGAGCGTGCGCAGAATGTTGAGGCGCAAGGTGTCGGCCTGCTCCTCGCTCGGCTTCTGGGGAGCGTCGGCCACCTGGCTGTCGTAGAACTTCTGGACTTCGGTGCGGGTGATCTTGCGGCCGTTGACCGTCGCCATCACGTCGGCGCCGGCCTCTTTGTTGTTGCAGCCGATGTTGGGCAACAGCCCAAGCAAAACCAGCGGAGTTAGCAACAGGGCAAGTCGTGCTGCCCTCGTATCTTTCAGTTCCAAACTAACGCCCCTCCTGAGAGGCTGAAGGCTATTTGCTCGACGGCGGCTGCGTGTGTCCCGGCGGAGGCGGTATCGGCTGAGCCGCCGCTGCTCCCGGAGCAGGCGAAGCAGGCGCGGCCGGAGGTGGAGGCGGAGGCTGAACTCCCGCCGCCAGCAGCTGCCGGTTCAGAGCGGCTCGCACCGCATCGGCATCCAGCGCGCCTTCCAGACGCTCGCCATTAACGAAGACCGTCGGCGTCGCACTGACACCCAGCTTGTCGCCCTCGGCGACCGAATCCTTCACGATTGCCTCTGGCGGCGTCTTGATACACGCCTGCAGCCTTGTCGCGTCAACACCATTCTTCTTGCCGATCTCCAGCGTCTGCTGATCGAGAGCGGTGAACGCGGCTTGCGGGTCCTGCCGCGAGGTCGGAATGGCGTGCTGATTTCCATGCAGGTAGTCGGCCAGCTGCCAATACGCAGCCGGACTCTGCGCGGCCAGACAGTTCGCATCGTTGGCTGCGTGGTCCGCCCAGGGATGAATCTGCGACAGCGGGTAGTCCTTGTAAACGATCTTGATCTTGTCCTTGTACTCGGGAAGGATGTCGGTCATCAGCGTGGTGTGCATGCGCGCACAGAACGGGCACTCGAAGTCGTCGAAGTTCACCACCGTTACCTTGGCGTCGGGATTGCCCCGCATCGGCCGGTCATTCAGCGTGATCTCCTTCATCGTCTCGACGTAGGGATCCTTCGTCAGGTCGAGCTTGGTGAAGCGCACCAAGGTCTTGTCATCCTTCGAGAGCAGGAAATCGTTGGTCTGCGTCTTGCCGCCGCGGCTCATCGAGATGGTGACCTGTTCGTAGTTCGGAAACTCGCTGGCGGTTGGCTTCCCTACAGTGACGGTTACGTCAGGCGGAATGTTGAAATACGAGCGAATCTGCCGCTCAATGCGCTGGTTGACGGCGGACGAGGCGGTCGTCGAGGGGGAACTGTTCGGCGCGCCCTGCTGGGCCCTGCAACCAAGACACAACAGTAGCGACGCGATGGCTAATCGTCTGAAGAACAAAGTGAAAAACCGCCTTTCGGGTGGGAAGGTCAAGAGGTAATTATCTCATGGCAGTGGGTGGAGCACGGCTTCACAGGCGGCTGAAAGAGTCATACTGCGATCGCTTTGTAACAGGGCACGACTTCAGTCGGGCCGATAAGCCGTTTTGTTTTCTCTCCTGAGTCGGTTTCACAGGCTGCTGAAAAACTCCAACGCGCGCATTTTGTGTCGCCGGCTGAAGCCGGCTCAGGATGAGAATAAAACGGTTTGTCGGCACGACTGAAGTCGTGCCCTGTTACGAACCGGTCACGGGACGAGTTTTTCAGCAGACTGTTCAGCCGACGATAGAAAACCGACGCAGATAGTTTTTCCGCAGCCTGTGAAAGGGTGCTCCACCCGAATGCCCTAGCGCGACTTTCCGGGAACGGTGGCTCGCAAGCTATCCACCGGCAACACCGCATTCATGGACCCGGACCGAAATCCTTCCAGGTCCAGCGTCACATACGCGAATCCCAATCGTTTGAAGATCGCCGTCAGCTCCACCGCCATTTCCATGGTCATGGCGCGCGGCAGTTCCTCGCGCGCGATCTCAATCCGCACGATCTCCCCATGATGGCGCACGCGGAATTGACGGAATCCCAGCCGCCGCAGCGCATCTTCTCCCTGCTCGACTGCCGCAAGCGCCTCGCGGGTCACCGGTCTCCCGTATTCGATACGCGACGAAAGGCAGGCGGACGCAGGCTTGTCCCACAACCGCAACCCGGCTTCGCGCGCAAGCTGGCGAATCTCCTGCTTCGTCAGCCCCGCGTCCAGCAAGGGCGCAACCACGCCGTGCTCACGCGCGGCCTTCTGCCCGGGACGATAATCTCCCTGGTCGTCGACGTTGACGCCGTACGCGATGGCATCAAATCCGCGCTCCCGCCGAAATTCTTCCATCCGGGTAAACAGCTCATCCTTGCAGTGGAAACAGCGGGCTCCGTCGTTACGGCGATAGTCGTCGCGCTCCATCTCGGCGGTCTCGACGACCTGCAGCGGAATGCCGTGCTCTGCCGCGAATGCCACTGCGTCCTGCATCTGGTAGCGCGCCAGGCTGGGAGAATCAGCCAACACCGCGAGCATGTTGCTCCCCAGTTCCTGATGCGCCGCCCACGCCAGGAACGCCGAATCGACCCCGCCCGAATACGCCACTAGCAGGCGACCGAGCGATCGCAAATGCGCTCGCAACGATAGCGATTTGGTTTGCAGATCTTCCACGGTTGAAGGCGGGTTGGGCAAGGCAGACATCCGATCATTGTAAGCGGCCCCAAGCGAACCTGCTCGTGCCCCGAGCCGGCTTCACGGGCTGCTGAAAAATCGGTTTAAGAGCCATCGCCGATTGCAGCTCACAGAACCGAGTCCCGCCCTGCGGGACGGCCACAAGATAGCCCAGCACGCAGCGCCCGCTTTTGGCGCGGAGTGCTGGGTAGCCTGCCCAAGCAACCCGAGCCGGCTTTAGCCGGCGGCACAAACTGCGAGAGGTTTTTTCAGTAGCCTGTGAAGCCGTGCCGTGCTTCCGGGCATCCGGCGGCGGGACGCCGCCAGGACAGCCGGCCAGAGGCCGGCGCTACCCTAAAGCGGATCGATTACGGGCTTAGTACAACCGCTGCAGGCGCTTGATGCTGCCGAAGGTCCCGACGTTCGTCAGGCTGAATGAAAAGTGGTACGCGTTCTCATTGCGCCCGGGACCCAGCGAGTAGCGCTGATATTGGAAGGCAATGCCGCAGCAATCCCAGTTGTAGTTGGTCTGGATCGTTGCACCTTGAAACAGCGGAGGCGATGGATCCTCTGACATGGCCACGCTCACCCCGGCGCTGAGACCCATCTTCGCCATGCCACCGTAGATAACGCCCATGCGGAACTGGTTGTAAATCTGCTGCGTGGATACGCCGTTTACGATTTCCACTTCGCCGGGCGCATTCAAGTAGGTCTGACCGCCATTGAAATACCAGTTTCCCGAGCGATAACCGGCAAACATGGTGCTGGCGTTGATCTGGTGTAGCACCGGATCGTAGTCCACGCCCCACTGAAAGTCGGTGTTGCCCGAAGCGACGCGCAGCCGCGAAATGATCGGCGAGAACAATCGTGGCTCAGTGAGAAAGGCGATGCCGGTGAAGTCGACGGTGCTGTCGAAGACGTTGCGCTGCCCCGGTACCAGTGCTCCACCGAAAGTTCGGTTCGCGTAATACACCTGCGCCAGCTTCCATTCGACTACGTTGCCGGAAGGCGGCGAGTCATCCTTGCAAGCCTTGTCCTCGGCTGCCTTTCGCGTCGGATTCTCCTTCTCCGAACTGGAGCCGTAGGCCTGCCGCTGATAACAGTGCGAGCTGATGCTGGTCTTCTTGCTGTAGAGGCGGTTGATCACGCCGTATTCCACTTGGTTGGTGTCGGCCAGGATGTCGCGATAGTCGAAGCGAATGATCTGGCTGAAATTGTCGATACCGCTCTGATAGCGGTACGTCGCGTAGGTGTCGATGGTGTGCTTCAGCACGCGGCCGAACGGTTTGGCGCTGAAGATGCGCGACAGCGTCGGCGGGCGGAGCTCAAAGGATGCATTAATGACGTTGCGGTTGATGGCATCGTGAATGGCCGTGCCCATGCTGGTCGACGTCACAGAGCCTGGCTCCAACTGCTCGCCATACCAGGTTTCCTCGGCGCCAACTTGGGGGCGAACGGTCCAGCCGGCGAACAGCTTGGGCCATGCGATATAGGGAGCGGCGTCAATCCGCGGCACAATCGGCGCCGTCTCAAATCCGATCTCGCTGCGATTCAGCCCCTCGACAGCGGCGTCGTAGGAGTAGACAAAATCGGACCGGCTAAAGGGACGTTCGACCGTATTAAAGTCCATGCTGGGCGCGTGAACGATGCTGATGACATCGCCCCAGGTGGTTTCGCTTTCATAGTTTTCATACCGCGCGGCGAGGAAACCCAGGCTGTAACCGTCCCAATTCTTCGTCACAAAGCCGTTGGAGCGAACTTCGGAGTTGATGGCTTCGGTGAATCCCAGCGCAAATCCATTGCGAAAAACGTAGGAGGAGAGCAGATCGACATTGAGTACGGCGAGGAAGCCGTCGGGCAGCTGCTTAAAGCCGCTGGCTTTCAGCTCCTCACCGCCCTGGAACTGGTGGGTCTGCGGATTGCCTTCGTTGTCGACGACGCCGTAGTACTGCATCTCAAAAGCTGATTTGAAACCCAGCCAGCGGAACTCGCCATCCTGCTCCCATCCGCGCGCGGCGTACACTCCCGCTCCAATGGTTGCGTCGGCATTGCGGCCAAGTACCCAGTAAAAGTCGTCCTGAAAAATAAATCCCTTGCTGTTCGAATAACCGATATCGGGCGTCAGAAATCCGCTCTTTCTTCCAAAATTGTCCGCCGGATGTTCGACGAAGGGAAAGTAGAAGACCGGAACACCGCCGAGCTTGAGCGTGGCATGATGCATCTTGGCTTCGTCGCCGACTTCCACGTCGGACACGTCGGAATCGAACTGCCACTTGGGCTTCGGCAACTTACAAGAGGTGACGAATCCGTAGTACACGCGATAGTGGTCGGGCCCCAGCCGTTCGATTTTCTTGCCGGAAAAAAAGAATGGCGTCGATGAGGTGAGAAACATCATCTTGTTCTTCACCCGCGCGCCGGTCGACCCCGTGGCATCGTAAAACGTGCCGCTGTCGCGGCTGACGTCATAGCTGGCGCGGCTGGCTACGATGTGCTCGTTGTGCAAACCGCCGTCGAAGACCACGTGTCCGTTGGCCGTCATTTGGCCCGTGCTGGAGTCGTACGTCACCTGGTCGGCATGTAACGTATTTCCGTTGAAGCGAATGTCAACATGCCCGCGCGCGGAGTAGATGTCCTGGTTCTTTTCCTGCTGATCGGCGCGAATCAGCACCTCGTTGCGTCCGGGATTGGCGTTGATCGCGGGACGCTCCGGCCCCTCCGGTGGCGCGATCTCCTGCAGCTCCTGCTGGATGACCTCTTCGGTCTTGTTGTCTTCCTCGCCCGTGTCGGTGCGCACGGTCACCTTCTGCTGCGGCGCGGGGGGCGGCGGGGCGGAGCCGGAGTTTTGTCCGTTCGCGTTAGCGCCGGCCGCGGTATTGGTGCTGGACGCCGTTCCCGGGCTGGTGCTTTGGGCCGAATTCTGTTGCAGTTGCGGCGGAGGCAACTGGCTGGTTAATAACGCGGGCCGCAGAAACAGATGACACCACACCAGCGCCGTGATAATCAATCCAGTGCGAGGAATCATCGATAGGCGTGCGTCCCTTCGCTTGCGCGTGAATGAAGCGGAACCTTGCAACTTAGCACGTTGCAGGATGACAGGCAAAATGTGAAACGTTGTTCGGTGATACCGCGCAGCTCTGACGTTCTCCTGAACCCGATTGGTGCCCGCTGGTTTCGCAATCGAATCATTCGAAGGCCGAGCCTCGGTTTCTTGTCGTGGCGACCTTGGACCTCTTTTGTGTTTCGTCGCTTGATCAACCCGCGTTCCCTGATGTGCGAGAGGAGTTGCATAGTCGCGCCACGACATGACTGACCAGGTATCTTTACGATCCCAGCCCGAGACCGAGTCGCCGCAGCCCTCAGAGAACCGCTGGCGAAGTGAAATTTCCGAGCGCGTCGCTGGCTATCGGCATCGCCGTGGCCGACGCGTGGAGGGAGCGTTCAGCATGCGCTTCCCGTTTCCGCCGGCGTCGGCGCAAGACTTTGTGGCCGATCCGCAGGCGGAATCCTCCGACGTTGACTCAACTGAATCGAACGCTGGCAAGACGAGCTCCGCAATCGCTGCTAACACGCTCGTCGCAACCGCGATCGCCGAAGCTCCGCTCGTCGAGATACTGGAAGACGCTCCGCAGTCATCCCTCGAAAGCAACGATGCCGATACGGAAACGCTGGTCGAGAAGTGGGAACCTGCCCTGCCCGCCGATGTCGAACCGGAGCCCGAACCGCGACCGGCGCCGCAACTGGCTCCGCGTGCGCCTGCTCAGCGCAAAGTAATCGCATTTCCGCGACAGGCCACGCTGGCTCCCGAACCGCGTCGCCTCGCCGATCCCGTTGTTCCCGAGCAGCCGCGCATTCTGGATGTGCCCGAGGAGCTGGAAGCGTTTCCCTGCGCGCCGCTGCTGGACGGATTGCATCTGCCGGCTCATGGCGCACAACCCGAGACTTCCGCCGATCACATCGAGTTGCCGCTCGAGCCGGCGAGCACTTCGCAGCGGGTCCTTGCCGGAGTGATCGATTGCGCGCTGATTGCCGTGTCGGCCGCAATCTTCGGCGCCGTCTGCTACAAGATGCTGCCCAGGATGACTCTGACCAAGCCGCTGCTCCTGATCGCCGGCGCAATGCCTGTGCTGCTCTGGGCCGCGTATCAGTACATGCTCACGATGTACGGCGGCGCGACCGTCGGAATGCGCGTTCTGCACCTTCGTCTGCGCACGTTCAAGGGCGGAGCGCCCAACTGGCGTCACCGCCGCAGCCGCGTCATCGGGCTGTATTTTTCGGCCGCTTCCCTGATGATGGGATTGCTGTGGGCGTTGGTCGATGTGGACGGGCTCTGCTGGCATGACCGCATCAGCCGCACCTACCTCATTCGGCAGGATCGGACCTCGGAACAGCATTGACTTTGGGTTACCCCGGGTGTCAAATGCCATCCCAAGATTCGCTTGAGAGGGTGGCCCACCATGAAACTGCGCATTCCTTTTCTGTTTCTGTCATTGCTGGCCATGACATTGGCGACCGTCCCGGCTATGGCGCAGACCGTTTATAGCAACGGTCCTATCAATGGCAATATTTACGCGTGGACCGTCAACTTCGGCTTCGTCGTTAGCGACACCTTCAACGTCGCTAACTCTAATACATCTATCAGTGGCGCCAGCTTTGGCATTTGGCTATTCCCCGGCGACACCCTGACCTCGGCTGAACTGTCGATCACCTCGCAGGAGAACGGCGGTATCACTTACTTTGACCAGATTGTCAACTTCACGCCGAGCAACTGCTCCAACAACATGTTCGGTTACGACCTCTGCCGGGAAACCACGACGTTCAATACCCTGATGCTCAACTCCGGTACTTTCTGGCTGAACCTGCAGAACGCCAGCGTTCCCAGCGGCGACCCCGTCTACTGGGACGAGAACTTCGGAGGGCCCGGCAGCCATGCGTGGCCCGTGTCGCTGGCCTCAGAGAATACTGTGGGTACGATTCCCTCCGAGTCGTTCACAATACTCGGCAACGGGACTAGCACCTACCCTGCCGGCGCGGGCGGTGAAGCGTCAACCTCGGTTCCTGAGCCCAGTAGCATTGTGCTGTTCGCTTCTGGCATCCTCGGTCTCGCTGGCATGCCGCGCCGCAAGCTGTTCTGACCGCGGGGTGGCAGTTTCGCCTCTCGATCCCGCTCGTCAGCGGAATACTGCGTATCTGCACTATGACCACCGGCCGCATCTCCCGGTCTGCCTTTAGCATCTCCAATCCGATACACTGAGTACTCCCTCTTCGGCGGACGCCCGTCTGAAGATTCGTCCCGGACATCCGGGAAATTTTATGGCCTCCAAGACCGAGAACCTGTCACGGCCCGCAATTAAAGTCTTCGTCGCCACGTCAGTCATGCTGACGTTCATCTCCTTTTGGCGGGCGGCGGCCATCGTTCTCGCCGATCTCGCCTCGTCGGCATACTACGTGGGCGGCGATGCCGAGAAAGTCATCGGCAAGAGCGCTCCCTGGTTCGTATTGGCGGTCATGCTGTTCAGCTACGCCGTGCGCGCCATCTATATCGAATCCAGCGCCATGTTCGTCCGCGGCGGCGTCTATCGCGTGGTCAAACAGGCGATGGGCGGAACCCTGGCCAAGCTTTCCGTTTCTGCCCTGCTCTTCGACTACATTCTGACCGGACCGATCAGCGCCGTGGCCGCCGGGCAGTACGTCGCCGGATTTCTTACCGACACGTTCCACCACATCGGGTTCAACATCACCGTTCCTGACAATGCCTTCGCGGCATTCTTTGCCATCCTGGTCTCACTCTATTTCTGGTGGCAGAACACGCAGGGCATTCACGAATCCAGCGAGCGCGCCTTACAGATCATGAAGATCACGACGGTCATGGTCGTGATGCTCATCGCCTGGTGCCTGATCACGCTGTTCAAGCATCCCTCGCCCCTGCCTCCACTGCCGTCTCCCGCCACCATGCATCACGACCGGGAGTCGCTGGGCTGGCTGCTGGGCACATGGGCGGCGCGGATTCCGCTGGTGATGCTGCTGGTGGGATTCGGTCACTCGGTGCTGGCCATGAGCGGCGAGGAATCGCTGGCCCAGATCAATCGCGAAATCGAACATCCCAAGCTGAAGAATCTCGAAAAGACCGGCCTGGTGATCTTCCTCTACAGCCTGTTCTTCACCTCGCTGGTTTCGTTCTTCGCGGTGATGATCATTCCCGATAGCGTGCGCCACGAGTACTTCGCCAACCTGATCAGCGGCCTGGCTATGAACGTGGTCGGTCCCTATACGCTGCGCCTCATCTTCCAGGGATTCGTCGTTCTGGTGGGCGCGCTGATTCTCTCCGGCGCGGTCAACACCGCCATCGTGGGTGCCAATGGCGTGCTCAGCCGCATGGTCGAGGATGGCGTACTGACCACCTGGTTCAAGCGTCCTCACCGCCGCTTCGGCACCAGCTATCGCGTCATCAACATGATTGTCGGCTTGCAGATCTTCACCATCGTCGCCAGTCGCGGCAACGTCTATCTGCTGGCTTCGCTCTACGCTTTCGGCGTGATCTGGAGCTTCTCCTTCATGTCGCTGGCGGTGTTCGTTCTGCGCTACACCAGTCCGGAGAATCGCCCCTGGAAGGTGCCTGGCAACATTCGGATCATGGGAGTGGAGATCCCGGTGGGCGTGGGTCTGATCGCTGTCCTTCTCTTCTCCACCGCCATTGTCAACCTGTTTACCAAGGAGATGGCCACCATTGCGGGCGTTTCGTTCAGCCTGGCGTTCTTCGTCATCCTGACGATCTCCGAGCGCAAGACTGCGCATGAGCACGCCAGCGGACAGTCCGGGCTGGAGCAGTTCAACATCGCCGACAATCGCGAACTCAACGCCGAGGCGATGGACGTCCGCCCGGGCAACATCCTGGTCGCGGTGCGCGATCCCCGCAATCTCTACTATCTGCGCAACGTACTGGCCAAGACCGACACCTCCAAAACCGACGTCGTGGTCATGACTTCGCGCGTTTATCACCGCGAGCACTCCTTCAGCGGCAGCGAAGAGGTGGATACCTCCGAGGTCTTCCGCAAATACGAGCAGGAGCTGTTCTCGTCCGTGGTCGCAGTCGCGGAGAAAGAAGGCAAACACGTCTCGCTGGTGGTGGTGCCGACCAATGATGTCTTCGAGAGTATCGTCTCCACCGCGCAGCGGCTGCACTCGTCGGTCATCGTCTGTGGCCAGTCCAACAAGCTCACCGCCGACGAGCAAGGCAAGCTGACCGGCGACGCGTGGGAGCGTCTGCCCGAGCCGCGTCCGCGCCTGCGCCTGGTGGTCTACGATCCCCAGGGTGGCAAACACGTATATATGCTGGGTCCGCACACGCCGCGCATGCGTCAAGAGGACGTCGATCTGCTGCATGGATTGTGGAAGGAAGTCACCAGCGATCCCAGGTATCGCGAGCTGCACCACTATCACATCCTGAACGTGGCGTTGCAGGAGATGGGAGCTCGGATTCACGATGGCGGCTTGCGGGAAGATGTGCTGAAGGATATCTACGACGAAATGGAGCGCAAGAGCAGCGAGCCCATCATCGACGACGAAACGCCCACCACTCCGCCAACGTAGTGCCGGTCAATGTAGCGCCGGCCTCCGGCTCGCGGCTCTTCGATTTGAAGAGGCCTCGCTTTTCCGCCAATGTAGCCCGCACCGCGAAAAACTGGCGGCGGGACACCGCCAATCCAGCCGGCCGGAGGCCGGCGCTACAATTGATCCAACATGAAAGCTGTGCTTGTCACTCGCGCCGGCGGACCTGAAGTCCTCGAGGTCCGCGAAGTTCCCGATCTCCAACCCGCTCCCGGCGAAGTCATCGTTCGCGTCGAGGCCGTCGGCATCAACTTCGCCGATACCATGACCACGCGCGGCAGCTATGGCGGCATGCCGCCGCCACCATTTATCTCCGGCCGTGAGTTTGCCGGCGTTGTCGAATCCACCGGCGAGCGCGTCATGGGCTACATGCAATGGGGCGCGGCCGCCCAGAAGATCGCCATGAAACCCGATCTGCTATGGCCGCAGCCCAAAGGCTGGAGCTCGGTCCAGTCCGCCGCATTTCCCGTCAATTTCCTCACCGCCTACCTCGCCTATTGGAAGGCCGGCCTAACCGGCGACGCGCTCGAACCGAATCGCTGGAGCGACGGACATCAGCGCCGTGTACTCATTCACGCTGCGGCTGGAGGCGTCGGCACCGCCGCGATCGAGATCGGCCAGCTGCTCGGCATCGAAACCTACGGAACCTCTTCGTCCGAGGAAAAGCTGGAGAAGGTGAAGAAGCTCGGCCTGGATCACGGAATCAACTATCGCGAAGTCGATTACGAGCAGCGCGTCAAAGAGCTGACCAACGGCGAGGGCGTCGACGCGGTCTTCGAGATGCTCGGCGGCGAGCACACCGCGAAGAGCCTGCGCTGCTGCCGCCCGTTTGGGCGCGTGATTATCTACGGCACCGCAACCGGCCAGCGGCATCAGTTTGACTCCGGCGTCATGATGGCGAAGAGCCTCAGTGCGCACGGATTGTGGTTAAGCGTGCTGGCGAAAGATCGCGATCTCATCGACCGGACGCTCCGCGCCATGCAGCCGTGGATCGAGCAGGGCAAGCTGCATCCCGAGATCGGCCACACGCTCCCGATGGACCAGGCCAGCGAAGCCCATCGCCTGCTGCTCGGCCGCGCCAACTACGGAAAGATCGTGCTGCAGATTGAGTAGATGTCGGCTGTCAGCTCTCAGCTGTCGACTCCCATCACTTTGTCATCCCGACCAAGGAGCCGTGATGCAGCGCACCGGAAAGCAGGTCCCTCCACGCGGACTGAAGTCCTTGGTCGGGATGACACATCTATTTGGTCCCCTTCATAGCTGACGGCTGACTCCCCGCTACAATCATCCTGTGGACGCCAAACCCTGGCTGGTGCTGATCCTCTTCTTCGCGGTCTGTCTCGGCGCCGGCGGACTCGGCTCATTCTTCACCGCCAACAGCGTCCGCGACTGGTATCCGCGCTTGCGCAAGCCTCCCGGCACGCCGCCAAGCTGGGTCTTCGGCCCCGTCTGGACCACGCTCTATGTCCTGATGGCCATCTCCGCGTGGCTGGTCTGGCGCGACTACCGAAGCGGCGCTCTGCCCGCTCTGCTGATCTTTTTCGCGCAGCTGGCGCTCAACGTCGCCTGGTCGGGAATCTTCTTCGGCTCCAGAATGCCCGGCGTTGCCTTCTTCGAGGTGGTGATCCTGTGGCTCGCCATCGCCTTTAACATCTTCGTCTTCTATTGGCTACAACCGCTTTCGGCCGCGATTCTCGTCCCGTACCTGATCTGGGTAACCTATGCGGCTTACCTCAATTTCGGCATCTGGCGCCTGAACCGCAGGTAAAGTTTTGTCTTTGTCTGAAACCAAGCCCATGTTCGCGCGTCTGCATCATAGATACCTGACGACAAAGTAATTTAGGCCCGGTTGCTCCGCTCTCCGCTGCCCATTTACGATAAACCAGCGCGCAATGCCTCATTCCAAGCAGATCTTTTTCGATCCCAACCGCAAACGCTGGCGCCGTCTGCGGCTGATCATCGATGGCAGCGTCATCCTGGTAACGCTCCTGCTGGTGCTGTTCGTTCTTTCCGTCATACGAGGATCGGCTGTGCCTGGCGTCGCGCTGCCCACAGTCAAGCGTCCTTATCACGCGCTCAAGCCCGACCAGAAGCGCAAGCCGGCGCGCCGTGTCAACACGCACCGTAAGACCAAACAGCCCGCATCGGAAGTCGTCCTCAACTCCGACGAAGGCATTCGCGGCGCGTTCTATGTGCAGTGGGACGCGGCCAGCTTCTCGTCGCTCAAAGAGTATTACCCGCAGATCGACTTGTTGTTCCCCGAGTGGATGCACGTCCTGACCGCTGACGGCCGCCTGCAGGGCGTCACCGAGTTCAACACGCTGTTTGATGTCGTCGATCCCACGGGCAAGCCGCAGCCGGTCGACGAAAAAGTCATGTCGCTCCTCAAGGGCGAGAAAGCGGCGACCGAAGTCTTTCCTCTGGTCAATAATTTCGATCCCGTCGACAACAAGTGGAATCCTGACCTGACGGCAAAGTTCATGAGCGATCCGGATGCGCGCAAGCGCTTCCGCAATGAGCTGATGGCCTTCCTCGACACGGATCAATACAAAGGCCTCACGCTCGACATCGAGGCTTTTCCCGAGTCCTCGCGTGCCGACTATCTCCAGCTCGTCACCGAACTCTACGACGATCTTCAAGACAAGGGATTGAAGCTGTATGTCGCCGTCCCCGTCAACGACAAAGATTTCGACTACGCCAGCGTCGCCAAAGTCTCCGACGGCGTCATCCTGATGAACTACGACCAGCACTATCCCGGCGGCGATCCCGGTGCGGTCGCCAGCCAGGACTGGTTCGTCAAGAATCTGCAGGATGCGCTGCAGGTAATTCCGAAAGAGAAGATCATCTGCGCCGTCGCGAACTACGGTTACGACTGGGCGATGAAGCCGCAACAGAAGAAGGGCACGCCGCCGGAAAACAATCACACCGTCAGCGTTCAGGACGCCTGGCTCGAGGCCTCGGATTCCGATACCGACATCAACTTCGATGATGACGCGATGAATCCTCATTTCGCCTATCTTGACGGCGATGTCCGCCACGACGTCTGGTTCGTCGATGCGGTCACCGCGCTGAATCAGATGCGCGCCGCGCACGCCCTGGGCATCGATACCTTTGCCCTGTGGCGGCTGGGATCGGAGGATCGTTCGCTATGGGCTGTGTGGGACAAGCCGTTTGAAGCCGGCGCCACCGACAAGCTGAACATCGTTCCTCCCGGCGAGGATGTCGACGATGAAGGATCGGGCGAGATCATTCGCATCCAATCAAAGCCCACTCCAGGCGAGCGCACCATCACCGTCGATCCCGCAACCCACCTGGTCAGCGACGAGATCTTCAAGACGATACCCATGCCGTATGTCGTCGATATGTACGGCGGCACGCAGGAGAAGAAAGTCGCGCTGACCTTCGACGACGGCCCCGACCCAACGTGGACCCCGAAGATCCTCGATGTGCTCAAGCAATACAACGCCAAGGCCACGTTCTTCCTCATCGGCGAGCAGGTGGAGAAATTCCCTGGCATCGCCAAGCGCATTTATAACGAAGGCCACGAGATCGGCAACCACACCTTCACTCATCCTGACGTCAGCAGCATCTCGAAGCGCTATTTCGAACTGGAGCTGAACCTCACGGAGCGGCTGTTTGAGAGCAAGCTCGGCGTGAAACCCGTGCTGATGCGTCCTCCGTACGCAATCGACGAGGCGCCAGACACTGCCGATCAGGTGCGCCCGCTGGAGTGGTCGCAGGACATGGGCTACATCACGGTGGGCGAGAAAATCGATCCCAACGACTGGCGTGACAATCCGCGTCCGACAGCGGAGGGGATCGCAGCCGAAGTAATGAAGAACCTGCCGCCCTGCGCGCCCAACAATCAGGTGCGCTGCGGCAACGTTATTCTCTTTCACGACGGTGGCGGCGATCGCAGCCAGACCGTAAAAGCGCTCGCCATCATTCTTGCCGGACTAAAGGAACGCGGTTATCAGGTCGTTCAAGTCTCGGAGCTGATGGGCAAGACGCGCGCCGAAGTTATGCCGCCCATCAGCACCAACGAGCGCTGGTCGGCATGGGTAGACAGCCTGAATTTCTCGCTCTTCGGGGCGGTGCAGTATTTCATCATCTTCGTCTTCTTCGTAGGCGACGTGCTGATGACCGGCCGCCTGATTTTGATCGGCGTTCTCGCCATCTACGACCGCTGCCGGCATCGCGAGGATCCGGATCCGAACTATCAACCTAACGTTGCTGTCCTGGTCCCGGCCTTCAACGAAGAAAAAGTCATCGAGCGTACGGTTCGGTCTGTCCTCGAATCCGATTATCCGAAGCTGCGCGTCATCGTGATCGACGATGGCTCGAGTGACAACACGCTGGAAGTCACGCGCGCCGCTTTCCGAAAGGAAATTGCTGCCGGACGCGTGACCGTGCTGACCAAGCCCAATTCCGGCAAAGCTGACGCTCTGGATTATGGACTGGAACAAGTGACGGAAGAGGTTTTCATCGGCATTGATGCCGATACCATCATCGCGCCCGACGCGATCTCATTGCTGGTGCCGCATTTCAGCAATCCCAAAGTCGGCGCGATGGCCGGCAATGCCAAGGTCGGCAATCGCGTTGGTCTGTGGACGCGCTGGCAGGCGCTGGAATACATCACCAGCCAGAACTTCGAACGGCGCGCACTGAATACGCTGAACGCCGTCAGCGTCGTACCGGGAGCGATTGGCGCATGGCGCACATCGGCCGTGCGCGAGGCTGGAGGCTATCATCGCGACACCGTCGCCGAGGATGCCGATCTGACGATGGCGCTGCTGCAAGCCGGCTATTGGGTGAACTACGAAGATCGCGCGTTGGCTTACACAGAAGCTCCCACAACCGCGAACGGCCTGATGCGGCAGCGCTTCCGCTGGTCCTTCGGCATCATGCAGGCGGTGTGGAAACATCGCGCTGCGGTCAAGCAGAAGGGCGCGCTGGGCTGGGTCGCGATCCCCAACATGCTGATCTTCCAGATTCTGCTGCCGCTGGTTTCGCCCTTCATCGACATCATGTTTGTGGTTGGCGCGGTAACCTATTTCGTCGACAAGTATCGTCATCCCGAATCGGCCAATCCCGCCGACTTCCACAAGCTGGTGGTCTACTTCGCGCTCTTTATGGTGATCGACTTCATCGCCTCGACCATCGCCTTCACCCTTGAGCGCCAGCAACCCGGCGGCAAGCGCGACTTCCTGCTTCTCGGCCACGTCTGGCTGCAACGCTTCGCCTATCGGCAACTGTTTTCACTGGTGCTGATCAAAACGCTCAAGCGCGCTATCGAAGGCGGCGGCTTCGCGTGGGACAAGCTGGAGCGGACGGCGAGCGTGCGCCAGCCGGTCGTGATTCCGCGCGAGAGGCGCGCCCAATGAGCGCACCCAACAAGCCCGCGCTCGACATGAGCGTCAAGGTTGCCGGAATCGAATTCAAGAATCCGATACTCGCCGCCAGCGGCAGCTTCGGCTACGGAGTGGAGTTCGAAGATGTCGTCACGCTGAGCCGCCTCGGCGGATTCGTCACCAAAGGTCTTTCGCGCGAGCCGATGGCCGGGAATCCTCCGCCGCGTCTGTTCGAAACCGCCGCGGGAATGCTGAACGCCATCGGCCTGCAAAACATCGGCGCGCGCGCGTTTCTCGAAGAAAAGCTTCCGCTGCTGCGCAAGATCGGCAACATCGCGTTCCTGTGCAATGTCTTCGGACATTCGCAGGACGAGTACGAAGAGGTGGTTCGCATCCTCAACGACGGCGAGGGCATTGCCGGCTACGAGCTGAATGTCTCCTGCCCGAACACCAAGTGTGGCGGCATCGCCTTCGGCAGCGATCCCAAGATGCTGTCGGAGGTCGTCAGCGCGGTGAAGAAGATTGCCACGCGGCCCGTGATTGTGAAACTCTCGCCCAATGTCACCAGCATCCCCGATATGGCGCGCGCCGCCGAAGAAGCCGGCGCCGATGCGATCTCGCTGGTGAATACCTTCGTAGGCATGGCCATCGACGCTGAGACCCGCACGCCGCGCATCGCCAACGTCACGGCAGGCTTGTCAGGACCGGCGATTAAACCCATCGCGCTGCGCATGGTGTGGGAAGCTGCAAAGACGGTGAAGGTACCGATCATCGGTCTCGGAGGAATCAGCACTGCGGAAGATGTGATCGAGTTCCTGCTGGCCGGCGCCAGCGCGATTGAAGTGGGAACGGTGAACTTCTGGGATCCCTGCGCCTGCGAGACCCTGGTCGACTCGCTGGAGAAGTGGTGCCTGGAGCACCGCATCGAGAAGCTCAGCGAGCTGACCGGCGCGCTGAAGTTGGAGCCGAAACAGTCGTAAGCAGATGGACTTTGTTGCCCCGCGACCGGTCTGCCGCTGAGTGAGGCGCAAGTCAGCTTTACAGGCTGCCGAAAAAACCCTGACTGCCATATGTTCGAGGTAGAGCGGGCCTTCAGGTGAGCGTCCTAGCTGTTTATGACTTTTGTGAGTAGGTGTACAGCCGACGGCAGGGCGAAAAACCTGGCTGCGCTACGTTCGGGTAGAGCTGGCCTTCAGGCCAGCGTCCGGGCTTCCTCTATTTTTGTCATCCCGACCGAGGGCTTTAGCCCGAGCGGAGGGATCTGCGGTTCGAGCCGCGGAGCGGCGGCACGGGCCGCGACACACTCTCTTCGGACCCGGGTCACCGCCGTCATAAACCACGTGGCTTTAGGTCGACGACACACTGCCGCCGGCTGAAGCCGGCTCGTATGGGAAAAGGGTTGCGTTTGACGCGGCGCTGAAGCGCCGCACTACCTGAAGACAAAGGCGCACGGCTCAAAGCTGCTGCGCTACGTTCGGGTAGAGCTGGCCTTCAGGCCAGCGTCCAAGCTGTTTATTACTTTTGTGAGTCGGCTTTCAGCCGACGGCAGGGCGTGTCGCCGGCTGAAGCCGGCTCAAGGAAAAGGGGATCTGCTTAACGCGGCGCTGAAGCGCCGCACTACCCGAATACAAAGCTCGCAGCGCGAAGCTTGTGGCTCACAGCTTGCGGTTCACGGCTCCCGGCTCACGGCTCAAAGCGCTACTCTTCCTCTTCCGTCACTTCTCCGCGCTCGGCCTTGGCGGCGGCGATAACCTTCTCCTGCTGCAACGCGGGGACGAAATCGTAGTGATGCATTTCCATGGCGAAGCTGCCGCGGCCCTGCGTCATCGACGTGAGATCGGTACCGTAAGTCAGCATCTCGGCCATCGGCACTTCGGCCTTCACTACGGTCTTTCCCGCCTTATTGTCCATGCCCTGAATGCGCCCGCGGCGGCTGTTGAGATCGCCCATAATCGAGCCCGCAAACTCGTCGGGTATGGTGATCTCGACATTCATGATCGGCTCCAGCAGCGTTGGCTTGGCCAACTCCATGGCTTTGCGGAAGGCGATGCGCCCGGCGGTCTTGAAGGACAATTCGTTCGAGTCGACATCGTGATACGAGCCGTCATAGAGGATCACTTTGAAGTCGACGACAGGAAAGCCTGCAAGAAAGCCGCGCGCAGCTGCCTCGACAATGCCTTTCTCGACCGCCGGAATAAAGTTCCGGGGAATCGAGCCGCCGAAGATTTCGTTGACGAACTCGAAGTTGCCACCGCGCGCCAGGGGTTCCATCTTGATCTTGCAATCGCCGAACTGCCCGTGCCCGCCGCTCTGCTTCTTGTGCCGGCCCTGCACGTCGGCACGGCCGCGAATGGTCTCGCGATACGGAACCTTCGGCGCCTTGAGCACAACCTCAGTGTGGTAGCGGTTCTTCAGCTTGGAGACGATGACCTCGATGTGCTGCTGGCCGGTTCCTGCGATAAGGAAGTCCTTGGTTTGCGGATCGCGGAAGAAGCGCAGCATGGCATCTTCTTCCATCAGCTTGTGAATGCCGTTGCTCAGTTTGTCTTCGTCAGCGCGCGTCTTCGGCTCAATCGCAAACGTAATCGCCGGCTCGGCAAAGGCGACCTGCGGATACTGGATCGGTGAGGGCTTGTCGCCCAGGGTATCGCCGGTCAGCGTGTCCTTCAGTTTGGCGACGGCGCCAATGTCGCCTGCGTGCAGCTCATTGACGGGAACCGGGGTCTTCCCCTGCATCACAGAAATGTGGGCGAACTTTTCGCTGGTGCTGCGGGTAAAGTTCTGCAGCGTGGCATCGTTCTTCAGTACGCCGGAAAATACCTTGAAGAACGAAATGCGTCCGGCGAAGGGATCGCTGATGGTTTTGAAAACGAAGAGCGAGAGCGGCTCGGAATCGCTCACTTTTCGCTTGGCCGGCTCCCCGTTGTTGGCCGTGGGAGCGGCGCTCACGGCATCGCGCTCGGCCGCCGTCGGCAGATAATCGACGATGAAGTCCAGCACTTCGTCGGTGCCCATGTTTCCCAGGCCGGACGCAAACAGCACCGGGAAGATCTTGTCTTCGCGAATCGCATTGTGCAGCCCGCTGACGATGTGCTCCTCGGCGATGGTGCCCTTGTCGAAGAACTCTTCCATCAGCGCGTCATCGCCTTCGGCCACCTGCTCGATCAGGCGCTCATGCGCGGCCTGGGCTTGCTCAGCCATATTGGCCGGGATGTCGCCGACCTTCGCCTTGCCGTTGCCGCCCGGCTCGTAGGTGTAAGCCTTCATCCTCACCAGATCGATAACGCCGGTGAAGCTCTTTTCCGCGCCGACCGGCAGCTGCACCGGCACCACCATCCGTCCGAAGGCGCTGGTGAGCGATTCCATCACGCGATTGAAGTCGGCGCGCTCGCGATCCATACGCGTGCAGACGATCGCCCGCGGCAGCGCCAGCTTCTCGCAATGGTTCCAGATGCGCTCGGTCACCACCTCAACCCCGCTGACCGCGTCGACCACCACCAGCGCGGCTTCAACCGCCGGCAGCGCCATCTCGGCTTCATGAATGAACATGTTGAAGCCGGGGGTATCGACCAGGTTGATCTTGGTCTTGCCCCACTCGATCACGCCGGTCGCGACCGAGAGCGACATGCCGCGGGAGATTTCTTCTTCCTCGTAATCGGTCGTGGTGTTGCCTTCATCCACGCGGCCCAGCCGCTGGGTTGCGCCCGAGGTGTACAGCATGGCCGAAGCGAGCGACGTCTTGCCCGAGTGCGAATGCCCAACCAGGGCGACATTGCGAATGTTTGCGCCTTCGTAATTCTTCACCTATGACTCCTTGCGGGGAATGAGCGGCATGAGCACCGCGTCAGCCGGCGATATGAATTCTGACCACGAGCTGCGAAACTCCATGTCTGTTCCATTGCAGCCGCATTGTCTCAAAGGCAAATTCCCCAAGGCACATTGTTCATGTGTCGTAAAACCCCGAGGTTGCCAATGAGGCAAAAAGGCGGGGCACCAGGCCGGCCTTCATCCCATCATTTCCCAAACACGGGACGCACCTGCAACAGGCCTGTCCTGATGAAGCTGTAACAAAACTGAAATGCTAGCACACGGGGTTTGCGAGGCTCAAACGACCGGCAAAGGTAGTGGTGCAGTTTGAAAATGTCAGTCGGCTTCTTTCGGCACGGCAACAGCCGCAGCTGCCGCAATCGGGAGTTGGGGCTTCGGTTTGGGCACGATCATTTTCTTCGCCCACCGCTCCTCAAAGCAATTAGTGGCCTTAACCCAAGCCTCCATGTCCGGAGAGAGCCAGCGTATTGCCTCTAGCAGGTTGGCATACTCTGTCGGCAAATCCCGCTTCTCGATAATGCGTTCGTGGTGGGCAATGCGATTACGGAGATACTTAATATCGGCCAGGCGTTGGTAGAGGTCTTTTCGATTCAGCTTAATCGGGAAGACCTTGTGCAGCGATGGTACCCATATCGACTTCTCATATACCGAGGCGGTTAGTCGAACCCAAAACCCGAACGTCAATTCGGCAATTACTCTTGATGGGGTGACAGTCTGATCGCGATTGTCGATCTTGTCCTTCGCTTCTTGAATGGATTGGAGTTCGGCGCGTTCTAGCGTGATTTTGTCATACCAATTCTCCGCGCCAAGCTCCTTGCGCATTACGTTATGAACGGCGTTGCGCAGTGTCACCTCGAATCCCTGAATGACGCCGTAGAGGGCCTCCGAAAGCTCGGTGTTTTTCTCGTACAACTTGATCGCTAACCACTTGTTTCCTTTGGCAGTTACAATGTACTTGGCGAGTCGTTCGGGGGAGATGTACTTCTCGAACTTCTTGAGAAGATCCTCTGTATATTCGAACCCTGGTTGACCGTTAGGTCAGAAGGTGTAAGCTATGGAATGTAAGCCGTGGTGTGACCGCTGCTTGTGCAAGTCCCCACGGTATCGGTTATGAGGAAGGCCGCTTTCGGGCGGCTTTTCTTTTTGCCGAATGTTTAATAATCCCACCAGTTCGTCCAAGCTCCAAGCATGATTTGTAATTTCAATCACGCAGTCGCGCCGCATTACATGCACTAGAACTTTGCCGGACACACAAAACGCTCCGAGTTACCCCCGCCAGAATCGCCGAAGGCTCTGTGCGGCAATACGCGATCTTACTTCTACCGGCGCGCCCACCGCGTTGTGCCCGACTGCGCCGTGTGCGTCGGCTTGGGTAACTTCTCCGGCGCGCTGCGCTCCCATATGGTTGAGCTGTTTTCATACAGTCGGAGGTGGAAGAGTTTGCCGTCAGGCGTGCTCACATAGGCTTTCTGGATTGCGCCTTGCGCAGGTTCGTAACGGTACTTATACACGCTGCCATCGGCCAGGGTTTGCGTCGCGACCCTGCCATTCTCATAGGTGTTCCGCAGAATCACTCGCGGCGTGCTCTTCGCATCGGGCGCGACGCTGAACGTCAGCAGATGTTGCTGGTCGTCGTATTCGTAGGAGTGGACCTCACCCGAGGGATACGTCACGCTGATAAGCCGGTTGCGCTGGTCATACTGATAGCTGACCTTCCGTCCGCGGCTGTCAAGAATTTCCGCAATCGTGTTTGCCGGGCCATAGCTCAGGCTGATCCACTGTTTGCCCGGCGAGGTGAGCCGCAGGAGACGTCGCTGCGCGTCGCGCTGAAATGTCAGCTCCTGCCCGTCCGAATTGCGATAGCCAATCTGATAGCAGATCACGCCGTCTCCGCAAGGCAGAAAGGTTTGCACTTCGCCGTTGAATTTTCGCAGGTCGAAATGCTCGAACGGACTCGAATACCAGCGCAGCCCGTACATTTTCCCTGAGAAGTCGGTGTCGACATAAGTGAGCCGCGACAGAGGAAGCGGCATGTTAGGCGTACGTTTCAGGCCGAAGCGGCCGCCGTCCGCCTTGATCAGCTCAATCAACACCATGTCCTTCGACTGCAGAAAATCGTCGTAGTTGTTGGTGCCGCTCATGCCGAAGCCCATGGGTCCGGTCCAACCGTCGCGAGTCACGCGCTCGAATTGAATGGGAACCGTGTCCGGCAGATAGAAGTCGAAGTGCCTGTCGATCAGCAGACCGAGACGCAGATCGAGCTCGAATGTTTCCCGCGACTCGTCCGGCGTCGCATCCTCAAAATCGGTGCAGCCGCGGATCAAACGCCCGGGCGCCGGCGCGATCCCTTCTTTGGTCGAGTAATTCAGGAAGACGCAGGGCTCGCCTTCGAAGCGCCCCCATTTGGTTTGGTCAGGCTCCAGGTCGGAGGCGTAAATGTCTTCGGTTGGAATTTCGGGATCGAGCGTCTGATGGAGCAGGCTGCTGGGATCGTTGTTAAGCGGCAGCTGCCAGTACTGAACGGCCACATCTTTGAGCAAAATACGCCGCAGCCGTTGCTGCAGGTGCTGATTCGCAACCTGGTCGCCCTGCCCGCGGCGCTCGGCCGGCGTGTCCTGCATGCGAGCCGCAGATACTACGGCTGCGCGATGATGGTCCCGTTGGGTGAATGAGGAGTCCCAAGAGTATTGGACTGAATACATATCGGCATCGGTAAAGCCAATGAGGTAGGCTTGCGGATCCTTTGCCAGATCCGGGTGCTCGCGCTTGAGCTGCGCATAGAGAAGCTCCGCGACATATTGATTGCGAGAAGCGTCCCAGGCAGACTGATCCAGTCCGGTTGGCGGCAACACCTGCACGTCAAGCCGATACTTGGTTCTTAGCCACTCAGCAAATTGATCGAGCGAGTACGGGGCGTTATGAGGACCCATCTGCACCAGATAGATCCGGCCGCTGCCCTTGAGCTGGTCCAGGGGCGCAACCGGTCCGTCGTGGCGTGGAATCGCATGTTGCCCAAGATTCGCGCGGTTCAGCTTGCCCAGATATCGTTGAAACAGCACTCCGGAAACCGCCAGCTCCAGCACCAAGGCCACCGCAATCCCGCCAATCAGCCAGACCGCAAAATTGTCGCGGCGCGGTCGGTTCGCAACCGCCGGCCCTGCTGTGCCGCACTGCGAACAGGTGTCGCCATAGAGCGGAGCTCCGCAGCGCAGGCAGAATTGGGTGGAATTCACGCGGTTCAGGATGGGGCAGGGCTGCGGGAAAAGCAAGATCAATCCTTGGTTCCGTCCGGCTGCGCATCACATCCAGCTTGACAATGATTTTGGTTGTGATACTTTGAGGCACTCATTTATCTGAAAGTGGGAAGCTCGCGGCGACAAGCCGGCGTAAGTCTTGGTCACGGACTGTTAACTGGGAGCTTCGCAATTTTATTTTCCGAACTGAGCTGCGGTCGGGTCACCGAAGTTTCTTCCTGGGGCAGTCGTAACCATTCTCGAAATCATTACTGGAGGATTGCATGTCGAATCTCACCACACTTCAGAATAACGGTTTAATTGCATCCAACGCCACGTTCAATGCGACTGACACCGCGATCATCGACAGCCTGACGACGGACGAGATGAACGCTCTGATCAGCGTCAAGGGAAAGGTCACGGCAGAATTCATCGCCAACAATATTGGATCTGCCGGCGCGGCGACCAAGTCCATCGGGATTGTTTTCTAGCATGACGACTCTCGCCGATCAGGCGGGCGCAGTCGGCTCTGGTGATCGCGCTGCTGAGCCGGGCACGAGCCACCTGAGCCACAGCCGCCGCCTGCGCGGCAAAATCCAGATAGCGCGCGCCGGGCTGGATGCGGCCGCCGAAACCCTGTGGACCCATCCCCGGCTGCGCGAGATTTATCCCGAGTTCCTCTTCCGCAATCACGCAGTGATTCGCTGCAGCGTTCCGCTGATGAAGGCTGCCGCCGAGCGCTGCGAGAAAATGCTCGACAGTGATCCGGTCGCTCCCGGCATGTTGGAGTATTTTCGCCACCACATTCCAGAAGAGACCGGGCACGACGAATGGGTACTCGATGACCTTGCGACCCTGGGCTATCGTCGCGAAGACATCCTGAAGCGAATCCCTCCGCCGTCCGCCGCTGCGCTGGCCGGCGCACAGTATTACTGGATTCGCCACGTGCATCCCGTCGCGATGCTCGGCTTCATTGCGGTGCTGGAAGGCACGCCGCCCGACGTGGCATTCTTCGAGAGCACCGCCGACCGGATCGGAGTACCACGCCGAGCCTTCAGTAACCTTCTGCTGCATGGCAAACTCGATCCGACGCACCGCGACGACCTGGATCGCGCGCTCGATGCGCTGCCGCTCACCGATGAGCATCACGCGTTGATGGGCGTCAGCGCGTTCCAGACCATTCACCTGCTAACCTGCGTCGCCACCGAAGCTGTACAATAAACTGCCGCAAGAAACAGGCAGTTTCGTATAGTTCTCCGGGACCATAAGGGATGATCGGCAGGACAGTATCCCACTATTTAATCGTCGAGCGCCTTGGCCGGGGCGCGATGGGCATGGTGTACAAAGCCCAGGATCAGAAGCTCGACCGGCCCGTCGCAATCAAGTTCATCTCGCGTGATATTGCCGCGAACGAAGAGCAACGCGCGCGCTTTGTGCGCGAAGCCCGCACCGCATCGCTGCTCGACCATTCCAACATCTGCACCATTCACGAATTTGGCGAGACGCCGGAAGGCGATCTCTTCATTGCCATGACGTACTGTCCGGGCGAAAACCTGCGCATGCGCCTGGAGCACGGCCCGCTGCCATTGAAAGAAGCGGTCCGCATTGCCGAAGCGGTCGCACAAGGCCTGGCGAAAGCCCACAGCATGGGCATTGTGCATCGCGACATCAAGCCGGCGAACATCATGCTCTTGCCCGACGGTGGAGTGAAGATCGTCGACTTCGGACTGGCGAAGCTTCCACAGGACATCGGCCTCACCAAAACCGGCGGCGTGGTCGGCACCATTCCTTATATGTCCCCCGAGCAGTTGCGCGGCGGTCAACTCGATCGCCGCACTGACATCTGGTCGTGGGGCGTCACGCTCTACGAGATGCTGGCGGGCGATCGTCCTTTCGAATCGGGCACCGAAGCGACGATCATGCGCGCCATTATGGATCTGGAGCCGCCTTCGCTGCTGAAGCGGCGTCCTGACGTGCCGATGGTGCTTGAGGGACTCATCAGCCAGACGCTGCGCAAGAATCCGGAAGAGCGGCCAAAGGATGCCAACGAGCTGATTGAAGTCCTGGGTTCGGTGAGAGTGGGCAGCGGTGCCGTACCTATCGTCGCGGTGGCGCCGCGGCCGCATGCGTCGGTTGCGGTGCTGCCCTTCATCAACCTCAATGCCGAGCCCGACAGCGAATACTTCAGCGACGGCCTGACCGAGGAGCTGATTCACGCCTTGTCGCGGCTACCCGGATTGCAGGTTGTCTCGCGCACCTCGGCCTTCGAATTCAAGGGCAAGCCGCAAAACGTGCGCACCATCGGCGAGCTGCTCAAGGTTTCCGCGGTCGTCGAAGGCAGCGTGCGCAAGCAGCAGGACCGAGTGCGAGTCAGTACGCAGCTGGTCAACGTGAGCGATGGCTATTGCCTGTGGTCGCAGCGCTTTGACTTCAAGATGACGGACATCTTCGAAGTGCAGGAGGAGATGGCCGAATCCATCGCCGATCTGCTGAAGGTTGAGCTGGGATCCAGAGCCGATTCCGGCCTGGTCAAGCGCTACACGGAAAACTTCGAAGCCTACGACCTGTATCTGCGCGGGCGCTTTCAATGGAACAAGCGCAGCGGGGAAGGATTCCAGAAGGCGTTGGAGTACTTCCAACGTTCACTGGCGCTGGATCCGAAGTATGCTCCGGCGCACGCGGGCATCGCCGACTATTACATTTCCGTTGCGTCGTGGGGGCTGGCGCCTCCAACCGAAGCCTGGCCTAAGGCCAAGCTAGCTGCACTCAAAGCTATCGAGTCCGATGACAGCCTGGCGGAAGCTCATGCCTCCCTGGGCGTCATCCGCATGTGGTACGAGTGGGATTGGAAGGAAGCCGAGCGCGAGTTCCTGCGCGCCATCGAATTGAAGCCCGGCCAGCCGCTGCCGCACGTTCATTACAGCCTTCTGCTGGTGCAAACTGGCCGATTCGAAGAGGCGGAAGAGCAGATTCGCCTGGCGCTGGCCAGCGATCCGCTCTCCGTGCCCGCGAATGTTTATCTCGCCGGCGTCTATCACTATCGCCGCGACTATGACCGTTCGCTGGAACAGGCCGGCCGCGCGCTGGACCTCGATCCCAACGATATCGAAGCGCACGTGGTGATGGCGATCAATTATGAGCAGAAGCATCAGTACGCCGAAGCTATCGCCGAGTTGGAGAAGGCGCACAAACTTGCTGACTACAATCCTCTGATCCTGGGGCCGCTGGGCTCCTGCTACGGCGGCATGGGCGACAAGGACAAAGCGCTGAGCTTGCTCGAAGAGCTGAACACGGCCGCAGCTCAGATTTATGTCGCGCCTATCTCCTGGGTCATGCTGTATCTCGGCATAGGAGACATCGAGCACGCCTTTGAGTGGCTGGAGAAGGCCGCCGAAGCGCGCGATGTGCTGCTCTACTACCTGAAGGTCGGCCCAATCTACGACAAGATCCGCGAGGATCCGCGCTACGAGGCTTTGCTGGATCGCGTCGGCCTCAGCGACGATGTCGCCGAGTTGAAGACCGTCACGCAACATTCGGGCTAAGTCCGCTTTCCCGACACATACAAATTTTCCGCAATCGTGAATCGCAATGGCCGATCGGCGGCCTTGGTAATCCCGATCCGCGGCGTTGCCACGATTCGCTCTGGAACGTAACCGTCGTCCGCAATCCACAAACCCGATCGCGGTGAGGTGAGGTCCTTGTCATTGTCGCGCACGCGCGTGATCCCCAGCGCTTCCGACATCCGCCCGGGCCCGCTGGAAATCATCCGCAACTGCGACGGCCGCGGAGACGCAACCAGATCCACATCTCTGGCCAGCGCCATCTGTGCCAATCCAAACACCGGCTGCATGGCGCGGAAGAGCACGCCCTCGCCGTATCCCTCGGGCATGCACGAGACATTCAAGCAATAGTGATTGCCATAGATGAAATACACATAGGCATGACCCGGCGGCCCAAAGAGTACCGAGTTGCGCGCGGTCTGCCCGTTGTAGGCGTGAGCGGCGGGATCGTCCTGTCCCAGGTAAGCCTCGTTCTCAACGATGCGCCCCGCCAGCAGCTTCCGCGCTTCACGACGTATCAGCAGCTTGCCCAGCAGCTCCCGCGCAACGGTTACGGGATCGCGATTGAAGAACGCGCGCGACAGCGGCTTCGCAGCGCGCAGTTTCGCGGCTGTCATCGGAAATGATTCTTCGGCGGGACTTATAGCTTGACGGCGACCAGCCGCAGCCGTTTGTAGTCGATGGTCCACACTCCATTATGAAACAGCGCTGGTCCGGCAAACTGCCCGGTCAAGCGGAAGAACTCATTGCGCTGCTCGGCAGCGATGGCATCGAGCGCGAATCGTCCAAACATCTCCAGCCACAGCTTCAGCCCGCGGTCGCCGCCCTCCAGAATGGTGGCGCGGTCGAAAAGCACCGCGAAATCCACCTCCAGTCCATTCGCTTCGAGCAGCGGCGCGTACTCCCCGATGGAGGGGAACGACCAGGGCAACAACTGTTCGGGATTAGCGACTCCGAGTGCGCGCAGCGCTTTGTAGACGGCGTCCAGCAGATGGTGGAGATTCCCGCGCCCACCCATCTCAAAGACAAGCCGGCCGCCCGGTTTCAATGCGCGAGAGATGGATGCAATCGCCGATGGCTGATCCCGTACCCAGTGCAACGCCGCATTCGAAACCACAACGTCAAACTCGTTTGTAAAGTTCAGCGCAGTCACGTCCGCGACTTCAAAGCGCAGCTGGGGAAAGTTCCTTTGCGCCGTGGAAATCATGTCCGGGGAAGCGTCGATCCCGACTACCTCTGCGCCGAATTGCGTGATCTCCGCAGTCAGCTGTCCGGTTCCACAGCCGACATCGAGAATGCGCTCGCCCGGCTTGGCGTTCAGCAGCACCAGCAGGTCGCGGCCGTACTGCCACACGAACGAATGGCTGGATTGGTAGAGATCCGAGTTCCAGAGATCGGGCTTGGCACTCATGCAGAAATTTTAAACACGCCAGCGTCAGTTTTCTGTGATGCCGGCCTCGCGGGCTCGGAATTTCCAGTAATCGCCGGCAGTCTCGCTGAGATCGCCCGTAGCCTTCTCGCCGCGAAAAACGCGGGACACTCCGCGTACCACACGTCGCATCGGCAGCTCGCTGGTGCTGTCGGTCAGAAATAATTCGCCAATCTTCGTGGTGCGGTAATACCAGCGCTTGAGCAGCGCCAGATGCTCCATCCACTCCAGCGCGCCACGGATTTTAGGGGTTTCAACCGTAGCCAGCGCGTCCGCGATTCGCGACTCCATCGACTGCGGCTTCGCGGTGTGAGACGCTTCGGTCTGTCTGCCGACGTTGAGCGCGACCGGCTCGCAGATCTGTCCCGCAACAATCCTGAACAGCATTACTGCTTCGGGCTCGGCGGACGGCTGGATCATTACCCCGTTCAGTTCGTCGAGGCGTCGCACGATCTCCGGCAACTGGGCAACCGCAGCTTTCACTTTGTCCAGCCGCGCGTGCATCGCGGCCGCGGCTTCGAAGTCGAGATTGGCGGACGCCTCGTCGCGCTGCTGTTCGATCTCGCGTATCAGCGATCGGCCTCCGCTTTGAAAGAACTGCTGCACGCGATCGACCTCGGCGGCATACTCTTCGTCGGTGCAGCCTTTGAAGCACGGCGCCAGACACATCTTCATCTCGGAATAAATGCAGCCGGGAAAGGCGGGGTCGGGATGAAGGTCGTCGACGCAGCGTCGCATCTTGAACAGATCGAGCGAGTCGTTGGCGAACTTTTCCGCCGCAACCCGCGTGAAAAACGGGCCGTAATACTGCGCGTTGCCCTTGACGCTGCCGATGCGGGTGGTCACGATCGCGCGCGGATAAGGATTGTCGAGGATCAGCTTGACCAGCGGCGCAAAACGCAGCCGCAAGCGCTTGTCGTAGGTCTGGGGAAATTCCCGTCGCAGAATTTTGTAGAGCAGGAACGAAGCTTCGAAGTCGGAGCAGGTCGCACTCCATTCGACTCGGCGAACACGATCGCGCAGGTTCAGCTTGCGCGATTGGCCTTCAGCGACACCTAGCAGCCGTTGCAATCGGCGACGCAGATTCGAAGTCTTGCCGACGTAGGGCTCGGTGCCTTCATCACCGCGCAGCACAAACACCGCCGAGCTCGCTGGAGCGGCAGTGAAGAGCTCGGAGTCGCGGTCGGGAAAGAAATCGAACAGCTGCGATGACACAGAAAGATTCTATTTCACCACGGAGACACGGAGGGCACGGAGAAGACGGAGAAGAAGGGATTAGGGGCTGGGAGTTAGGGACTAGCCTCAGGTTCTGTCGGCTCTCGCGGTTCCCTAATCCCGAGTCCCTAGTCCCCAGCCTCCCTTTTGCTGTTCCTCAACGACAACCGCGTCGGCGCGCTGATGCGCTGGAAGTGGGCCTGCTTCGTGTGCTGGCGATAGTCCGGGCCTTCGATCTCAACCTTCTTGCACATTTCGTGCAGGCGCGAGCGCATGCGTTCGCCAATACGATCGCCGAGCGTCTCGCGGCGCGCAGCGCGATCGGCAGCGGAATAGCTGCGCGGATTGTCATCCTCCAGCTTGTCCTGCTCCGGCTTGTCGGGAAAATTGGTGGTGATGATGGTGGTCTTGTTCTCGTTATAGCGGCTGTTGAGGATGTAGTTGACGGTATCGAAGACCCACTCGGTGGTGCGCACCGCGCCCAGCTCGTCGAGCACCAGCACTTCGGCGTCGAAGATGGGCCGCAGAATCTCCATCTCGGTTGCCTGCACCGACGAGTTGTAGGAGTTCTGGATCGACTTCAGCAGCTCGCGATAATCGCAGAAGTGGCAGTGAATGCCTTTCTCGTGAATCAGGTCCTTGAGGATGCCGATGGCGAGATGCGTCTTGCCGACGCCCACCGAGCCGACGAACAGCAGGCCTGTTTTTTCGACCGGATATTCCTCCACAAAACGGCCGGCGAAGTTGCGAGCGCGCACGATGCTGGCCTGGTTCTTGTCGTCGGGATCGTACTGGAAGTTGGCCAGATCGCAATGCTCGTAGCGCGGTGGGATGTGCGCCGCCGCCAGCAGGCGTTCGGCGCGGCCTTTCACGCGGCAATCACAGCGCACCGCTTCGCGCTCTTTGCCGCGCTCGACGGTCTTCCATCCCGTTCCGCCGCAGATCGCACAAACTTCAGCTTGAGCCGTCACAACAGTCATCCTGCAGCCAGACTACGATTGTTGCGGAGCGGCTTGCAACCTCTCCGCCGCTAAGAATCAGGCGGAGTTGTTGATGTCCGGTGGAAATCAGGAAACGCCTGTGCAAATGCCGAGAACTTACCCGGCGGGCGAACGCACACCACACCACTACGCTAGAGTGGCTTGTGCTCCTTGAGCACAGGGTCTAATTTCGACGCCCGGCGGAGCCTCGACCTGAGAGACGGCAAATTGTCCCTGCGGCCTCCTGAGGCCGAATCCGGCGGTATTCCCGTTTTGGGATTTCCGGCTGCCGGGCAGGCAGCCGCTAACCTTCGACTAAGCGGCTTGGTGATGAGGGCGAATTTTCTTGACCTGGGCTCCCATTGTATCTCTCGCTATGGCGAGTTCGTACGCCGATTGCAGGTTCATCCAAAACTCGGACGTGGTGCCCAGGAATCTTCCCAGGCGCAACGCCATGTCGGCGCTGATACCGCGCTTGCGCAGGACGATATCGTTCACGGTTTGGCAGTTGACGCCCACAGCTTTGGCCAGCCGGTAGCCCGAGATCTTCATCGGCTTCAGGAATTCCTCAGCCAGTATTTCTCCAGGGTGAACCGCCCAGCCGGCGGGCTTGCGGCGTTCTAGAGCCATTGGTAGGTCCTCAATCCACTAGTGATAGTCGGTAATCTCGACATCATAGACATTGCCATCACGCCACACGAAGCAGATGCGGAACTGATCGTTGATACGAATAGAGTGCTGTCCGGTCCGATCGCCGACGAGGGCATGCAATCTGTTGCCCGGCGGAACTCGCAAGTCTTCCAGTTTCCCTGCGCCGTCCAGCATGGCTAATTTGCGCTTGATTGTGTCGCGAAGATTAGCAGGCGGCCATTTCCCCGGCTTTTCATCCTCCCAAAACCTTCGCGTCTGTTCATCCGCAAATGACTTGATCACGCGATCAAACCCAGATTACGACAGGTCATTATGCATGTCAAGCATGAATACATGCTGAGGATGAATAGAGGAATAGCGCCAGTATCAGTGCCCGCCCGCCCCCGACAGCTCGCGCACAATCGAGTTCACGAACTGCTTGGCGTCGCCAAACAGCATCAGCGTGTTATCGAGGTAGTACAGCGGGTTGTCGATGCCGGCGAATCCCGGATTCATACTGCGCTTGATGACCATCACCGTGCGCGCCTTGTCGACGTCGAGAATCGGCATGCCATAGATCGGGCTGCCGGGATCGGTACGCGCTGCCGGATTGGTGACATCGTTGGCGCCAATGATCAGCGCTACATCGGTCTGCGGCAGTTCGCCGTTCATGTCGTCCATCTCGATCAGCTTGTCGTAAGGAATGTCGGCTTCGGCCAGCAGCACATTCATGTGGCCGGGCATGCGTCCGGCGACGGGATGGATTCCAAACTTTACGTCGACCCCGCGTTTGGTCAGCGCGTCGTACAACTCGCGAACTTTGTGCTGCGCTTGGGCGACCGCCATGCCGTAGCCGGGAACGATCGCTACCGTGCTTGCGGCGGCAAGAATTGCCGCGGCGTCTTCCGGCGTCGCGCTGCGCACCACTCGATCTTCTTTCACTGCCGTCGTGGAGGTCTGCACCTGGCCGAACGCTCCGAACATCACGTTGGTGAAGGAGCGATTCATGGCCTTGCACATGATCACCGAGAGGATGAAGCCGGAAGATCCGTCGAGCGCGCCAGCTACGACCAGTACCTTACTGTTCAGAACAAATCCCAGCAGCGCGGCGGAAAGGCCGGCGTAGGAATTCAGCAGCGAGATGACGGTTGGCATGTCAGCGCCGCCGATGGGAGTGACCAGCAGCACGCCGAAAATCAGCGCCACAATCACCATGATCGGAAACAGGATGGCGTTTCCGGGGCTCACCACCAGCGCCACTGCCAGCCCTAGCGCTCCCGCTAGAACGGAGAGGCTGACGATATTCTGCCCGCGATAGACGATCGGCCGCTGCGGCAGCAGCTCCTGCAACTTGCCTGCGGCGATCAGGCTGCCCGTAAAGGTTAACGAGCCGATAATGACTTCCAGGGAGATCTCGCCCATTTCAAAGCGCGTGACCGGAGCCCTGCCCACGTAGAACTCAGCGATGCCGATCATGGCGGCCGAAAGCGCGCCAAACGCGTGGCTCAGTGCGGTTCGTTGCGGCACCGCCGTCATCTGCACCAGGCCCAGCGGGACGCCGATTCCCGCGCCGATGATCAGCGGGATGAGAACCCACTTGTAGTGGGTCACCTCGGGGTTGAAAAGCGTAACCACGACCGCCAAGGCGGCGCCGATCTCTCCCGCCAGAACGCCCCAGGGCGCGCTCACCGGCGAACTCAGAAACTTGAGCGAAAGAACGAAGAGAACGACCGCGACAATGTAGGCGAGATCGAGATACTGCTGCAACGCGAGCTGGGTCATGATTGTTTCGACCCGCGCGATTTGAACATGCGCACCATGCGGGCGGTAATCAGGAATCCGCCCACCATGTTGCTGAACGAAGCCGCGACCGCGATGGCACCCAGCACCGTGGTCAGTTGCGTCTCTTGCCGCCCTGCGATGATGATGGCGGCAACCACCACAATCGCGTCGAGAGCGTTGGTTAGCGACATCAGGGGCGTGTGGAGCAGGGGTGAAACGGCCCTGATCACGCCAAACCCCACAAACCCGGCGAGGATGAAGACATAGAGATTAGAAATAAAATCCGGTGGCATTTGCTTCCTCTCCATTTCCCGGCGGCTCGGCCCGCCGAACATGAACAATTATTTCGCCGCCAATGCGGGCAGATTGAAAACCTCGCGCACGCGCTGGTTCACGATCTCGCCGTCCTGGGTGACCAGAGTGCTGCGCGTGATCTCGTCCTCCATATTCAGCTGCAGCTTGCCGTCCTTCACCAGCTGCGCGAGAAAATTGGCAAGGTTTTTCGCATAGACCTGGCTGGCGTGATAGGGCACCGTGCCGGCCGCATTAATGAGTCCGACGATGGTGACGCCATGCTCCACGATAGTTTCGCCGGGCTGCGTCAACTCACAGTTGCCGCCGCGCTCGGCAGCAAGATCGACAATCACCGAACCAGGCGCCATCCCCGCGACCATCTCTTTGGTGACCAGCACTGGGGACTTCTTACCGGGAACGACGGCGGTCGTGATCACCACATCACTCTCTGCGACGACTTTGCCCAGCAGCTCGCGCTGGCGCTTATAGAAGGCTTCGTCCTGCGCCTTGGCATAGCCGCCCGCGTCCTGCGCATCGGCCACCTCAATCGGCAGCTCAACGAATCTTGCGCCCAGGCTTTGCACCTGCTCTTTAACCACGGGGCGCAGATCGTACGCCGAGACGACTGCACCAAGGCGCTTCGCCGTCGCGATCGCCTGCAGGCCGGCGACCCCCGCACCAATGATCAGCACGCGCGAAGGAGTGATTGTGCCCGCCGCCGTCGTCATCATGGGGAAGATCCGAGGCAGCTTGTCGGCGCCCACGATGACCGCTTTGTAGCCGGCGATATTGGCCATTGATGAAAGCGCGTCCATGCTCTGCGCGCGAGTGATGCGCGGCATCAACTCGACCGAGAACGACGTCGCGCCCGTAGCAGCAATCTCCTGGAGAGTGCGAGCGTCGCCCAGCGGGCGCAGGAAGCCGATCAGAATCTGACCGCGGCGGAGCAATGCCATGTCGCTGCCGCCGGTGCGGTCGTTCGCACCGTGCGACAGTACTTGCAGGATAATGTCGGCGGTACCGAAGACATCGGCTCGGGTGGGCAGGATCTTGGCGCCTTTATCGACGTATTGCGCGTCGAGATAACCGGCCTCGCTGCCGGCCCCCGCCTCGATCACGACCTCCAACCCCAGCTTGGCGAGACTGGCAATCACGCCCGGCACCAGCGCCACGCGCCGCTCCCCCGGATAAATCTCGCGGGGAACTCCGACAATCATAGGGCCTCCTTGGATTGAGCCACTGGCCTGGCTGCCAAAGAAAACTTTTGGACGCAGATGTACCCCAACAGCTGCCGGCAGCCAGAAGGAGCATTCTACGCAGCGTATCGGGAAAGTCCAGTGTTGTGAGACGGAGAGATGTTTAGGCTTGCGGCACCGAAGGTCGACTGCTTGATCCGTCAGTACTGGCCATGCGGAATGAGCTGGCCTTTCGACGGATCGCGATTGTATTCATAAACCCAGGCCAGCAAATGGCGACGGTCATCGAGCCAAACCATGCGCTTCTTGCGCACGAAGAGGCTTCGGCCAGGATGACGCTCGTCGAATTCTTCGAAAATATCGAGTCTGCGGAGCAGGTTCATCCCACCCGCCAATTCGTACACTTGTCCGACCACCTTCGACGGACCTGAACTGAAGATCGCGCCGGGATAATCATCAAAGGCATATAAGCTGCCGGCGGTCCAGCCATCACCCAGCAGGCGCAGTTTGCGGACGGCGCGCGCGATCTCGGCCGGGGCGTGACCGGACATCAGCGTTCCGTAAACGAAGAGATAGTTGGTCATAATGATCGCGATCGTGGCATCAACGACTACCGACGCTGCTAGGGCATGATAATGCGGCTACCCGCCTCGGGGGCGGTGTCACCCGGTCCGGTCGCCGGAAAGCGCTCGTGCATGAAATCAATGAACCCGCGCGCCAGCGGCCGACCCGATGTGTGCAGCGAAATCCATCGCAAGGCAAACACCAGCACCTTCAGGACGTCGCGATCCTTCAGCGAAGTGTAGCCCTGGTGCTGCGATTCCACATGGCGAAACTCCCGCAGCAGTTCGTTGAGGACATTGATAATGTGCTGTTGCGCCGGATTGGGAGTCGATTCCTGGTAGACCAGACCGGAGGCCAGCAGAGTCTGGTAGCTCTTGGCCATGTTGGACAGCGCGCCGATCAGGTCGCGGTCATGCAGGTTGCGGTCCGAGTGCGTAATTCGGGCCAGCGTCTGCGCAATCCCCGCCACCAGCGGCTCATGCATCGCCAGAAAGTCCTGGCCGACTTCGACGGCGGGAAACAGCTCCAACGGCAGCGGCCCGGCGAACTCGCGCGGCTTCTCATGCTGGCGTGCCTGCTGCAGGTAGGGACACTCCGAGGGGCAATCGAGCGTGACCTCACGCTGTTCGCCGCAGCATTGGGCGCAGATCCGGTCGTGCAGGGCCAGACAAAAGCGTTTTTCCTTGCGAGTATGGCAAACCGGACAGCTCAACCATCACCTCGGCGACAGGCTTCGGGAAGGTCGAAGCCTCATTCATTATGACATTCCGGTCAGGGGCAACGCCGGAAACCGCATGGACGTTGACTTTTCGAGCGCCACCTGTGGAAAAACCGCATGAAATATGGTCGAAAATGCTTTGCACGCGTGAAGGCTTGGTATACGATAACGCACAAGTCGAGCATTCTTACGGCTCAATAACCTTCAAGGAGGATTACGAATGGCAACTGGCATGACCAAGACCCAGCTCGTCCGCCACATGGCTGAGAAAAACGAGCTAAGCAATAAGCAGGCGGCTGCGTTTCTAGACGCGCTGGCGGAAGTAGCTATCAAAGAGACGAAGAAGAGCGGTGTATTCATCGTTCCGGGTCTGGGCCGTTTGGTGAAGTCCAACCGCAAAGCGCGCATGGGACGCAATCCGCAGACCGGCGAGGCAATCAAAATTCCTGCCAAGGTCGTGGTGAAGTTCCGCGTGGCCAAGGCCGCCAAAGACTCGATCGCACCCAAGAAGTAGTTCGTGTGTTTCCCATATCCCGGGCCGGCCTCGTGCCGGCCTTTTCATTGTGCGCGGCTATCAGCCACCAGCCGGCGACTATGCAGGCCGCTGAAAAAAACATGCTGAAGCGTGGTTTTCGGGTAGAGCTGGCCTTCCGGCCGGCGTCTAAACCGCTTATTTCTTTTTCGGAGTCGGCTTCACAGGCTGCTGAAAAACTCGATGCGACACAGATCGGGTAGTGCTGGCCTTCAGGCCAGCGTTCAAGCCGTTTATTTTCTGTTTGAGTCGGCTTCAGCCGACGACACGCGAGTCGCGCAACCAGTTTTTCGGCAGCCTGTATAGCTGGGCACAATCGCAGTTCGAATTCTCTGCTTTGAATTCGATCACTTCGTGCTAGAGTGGCCTCGCATGAAGCTCGAATACCTTGCCGAAGGCTCGCCCGATTGTCCCCTGATCCGCCTTTTTGAATTCGATGCGACGGGCGCCAGTCGCCTGCGCGAAGCGTTCCGCTCACTGGCCGATGGCTCGCGCCAGGACATCCCATTGCACGAAGAGTGGTGGGTGGAGTCGATTGCGGGGTGCCATCTCGACCTGCGCCTGGGAACGCGAGATTTAGGCGTTGTCGAGCGATTGCCCTCGAAGTTTGAATGTGTACTAACGGCGGAAGAATGGTCAGAGATCGCTGCCAAGGTCGATCCCTTCTGCACTGGACAATCGCTCGAGAATTTCGCGTGGCTGGATGAAGAGGGAGAAGCATCGTTGCTGCTCACGCCAAGCGGCAGGTGGTAGCACCGTCAAACGCCTTATGCACCGAAGAACTTCTCCACCTCTTTCATGTCAGTCGTCCGACTGTATTTCGGCAGGCTGTTCAGAAACACGTTCCCGTACTGCTTCTTCAGGATGCGGTTGTCGAGCAGGCACAGCAGCCCGCGATCGTGCAGCGAACGGATCAATCGCCCAAAACCCTGCTTCAGCGAAATTACCGCACCGGGAACCTGATACTCGTAAAACGCATTGCCCCCGTCTTCATCAATGGCTTTGACCCGCGCTGCCACGACCGGATCGTTCGGCACCGCGAACGGCAGCTTATCGATGATCACGCAACTCAGCTGCTCACCCTGCACATCGACGCCTTGCCAAAAGGACGACGTCGCGAACAGCACGGCGTTCGGCGTCATGCGGAACTCTTCCAGCAGCGCATTCTTGGGCGCGTTGCCTTGCAGCAGCATCGGGAAGCCGATCTCGCCCAGCAGACTTTCGTACAGCTGATGCATCAATGCGTAGCTGGTGAAGAGACAGAAGGCGCGTCCCCGGGTTATCTCCAGCAGGCGGCGTACGCGCTGCGAGGCCTGCTCCACGAAGCGCGGATCGCGTGGATCGGGCAAATCAGGAGGAACGTAAAGCAGCGCCTGGCTCTCGTAATCGAAATGCGACGGCACCACCAGCTCGCGAGCGTGCTGGATGCCCAGCCGGTTGCGGATATATTCAAATCCGCCCGCGACGGCGAGCGTCGCCGACGTGAGGATCGCGGACTCGAGATGCTCGAAGAGCACATTGCGCAGGATGTCGGACACGGTGATCGGCGTGGCCTGCAGGAAAACATTGTGCTGGCCGCCGCGCCGGCCTCTGGCTTCGCCTGGTCTTGACGAGTGGAAGTCGCCCCGGCGCTCAATCCAGAAAACCGTGTTCCGCTGTTGCTCCTCAAGAATGAAGCCCAGTTGAACCTTCAGCTCGTCTACGCGACGCGACAGCGCGTGGACCTCGTCCGGCTTTTTAGGAATGGCTTGCAGCTCGGTATAGAGATGCAATAGCGCATTCTGCAAGCCGAGATACTCTTCGCCGTTTTCCTCCAGAAACTCGGCGCGATTTTCAAAAGCGAAGCGGCCCTCCCCTGGCGGGAGCAACGCAAAAAACAGCTGCGAATGCTGGCGAACCGTCGCCGACGCTTGCAACACATCGGCAACCGGAATGTCGGCGCGGCGCAGCGTGTTCTCAACATCGCGCAGCAGATCGTCGACCTTCAGATTGGAAACGGTCACGCCAAAGTAGTCGGCTGCGACGTCTTCCAGTTCGTGCGCTTCGTCGAAGACAACGATGGCAGCATCGGGCAGCACGCCGGCGTCAGGCGCGCGGTCCGATGCGGACTTAATCGCCAGGTCAGCGCAGAACAGGTGATGGTTGACGATGATGATGTCGCTCTCGGCAGCGCGGCGGCGCATCTCGGTAATGAAGCAGCGATCAAACTGCTGGCACTCCGAGCCGATACAGCGATCGGTGCGGGCGTCGAGCTTGGGCCACAGGTGGCTCGTCTCCGGCAGATCGGCAAGCTCGGCGCGATCGCCCGTCTCGGTCGTCTTCTCCCATTCGCTGATGATGTGGAAGTGGTTGATCTCCTCCAGCCCGTTCAGCACCGGCTGCGAGGTGAGATCGTAAAGTTTCTTGCGGCAAAGATAATTGCCGCGACCTTTCATGTAGCAGACGCGCAGCTCGCCGAGATGCTCCTTCAGGAACGGAATGTCTTTGAAGAAGAGCTGCTCCTGCAGCGTTTTCGTGCCGGTCGAAATGATGACGCGCTTGCCCGATCGAATGACCGGCAACAGATAGGCCAGCGTCTTTCCGGTACCGGTGCCGGCTTCGACGATGAGATGCCGCCGTTCCTGCAATGCCTGCTCGACGGCTTCGGCCATTTGCAGTTGGCCGCGGCGAAATTCGTATGCGGGATGCGTGCGCGCCAGCAATCCTCCCGGGCCGAAGAACTGAAACAGCGACGGGAGGCGCGCAGCCAATGCGGCGGATTGTGAGCTGGAAGACACGGAGGTGGGAACCGTGTTCCTATAATAGCTGTTTGAACTAGAGCGTCTGAAGGAGCCGATGAGCCGTCGCGTGAAATTCGAGTCGAATAATGCCGCCAGTCCTGGAGCGGCGCATCTGCCCACGCTGGCGATTGTCGGGCGGCCGAATGTCGGCAAGTCGACGCTGTTCAATCGCCTGGTCAGATCGCGCCGCGCCATCGTTGGCGACGAGCCCGGCATCACCCGCGATCGCATCTACGGCGAAGCCGAATGGGCGGGACGAACGCTGCGCGTTGTGGACACCGGCGGCATCGTTCCCGACGACCAGGCGCTGATCCCGTCAGAAATTTTTCGCCAGGCGCGCGTTGCGTTGGACGAAGCTGACGCGATCGTGCTCGTGGTTGACGGCCGCACCGAGCTCGCGTCACCGGACATCGATCTGGCGCGGCTGCTCCTGAAGACAGGCAAGCCGCTGCTGCTGGCGGTGAACAAGGTCGACACGCCGAAGCTGGAACCGTATGCGGAAGAGTTTCGCCGGCTGGGAATCAAAGAGCTGTTTCCGATCTCGGCAGAGAACGGCAACGGACTAGCCGAGCTGCTGGAGCATGCCCTGAGCGTGATACCGCGGGCTTCATCGACCGAAGATCAACCTGCCGCGGACGAACCACAGATATCTCGGCGCCGACGACGGTCCTTGGTCGGGACGACGGAGAAAAAAGGGAGCAAGCAGGGTCCGCGGCCGGCAGCGGTCGCTGATGACGACCTCTCTTCTCTCGAGAAGACAAATGTAGGCGAGGGCGATGGGAATGAAGTCGCTGCGGAGGAAGCGGCTGAGCTATCGCGCGAGACCAAAGTCGCGATCATCGGCCGCCCCAATGTCGGCAAGTCGACGCTGCTGAATGTGCTGACCGGTACCGCGCGCGCAATCGTTTCTCCGGTTGCTGGAACCACGCGTGATGCGGTGGATGAGCTGATCGAGCACGGTGGCCGTGAGTACCGGTTCATCGACACCGCCGGTATCCGCCGCAAAGGCAAAACGGAACTGATGGCCGAGAAGCTTTCGGTGGTGATGGCGCGCAAGCACCTGGAAAACGCCGATGTGGCGCTGATGATCATCGACGCGACCGAAGGCGTGACCTCGAGTGATGCGACGATTGCAGGTTATGCGCACGAGAGTGGGCGCTCGGTGATCGTCGTCATCAACAAATGGGACCTGGTCACCGAAAACAGAAGCGATGGCAAACCGCCGGCCGAGCGCAGCATTTACGAAGAACAGGTGCGGCGGCATCTGAAGTTTCTGTCCTACGCCCCGGTGGTGTTTGTCTCGGCGACGACCGGCAAGGGAATCGACAGGCTCTTCTCGACGCTGGAGCTGGTTGCCCGAGAGCGACGCAAGCGTATCGGCACCGGCGCGATGAATCGCTTCCTCAGCCGCATCGATTTCGAACGTGCTTCGGTGCCGATGGCCAAGCGCGTGAAGATTTATTACCTGACGCAGGCCGCGGTCGCGCCGCCAACCTTCATTCTGTTTACCGATCGCGCCATAAAATTGCACTTCTCCTACGAGCGGTTCCTGGAGAACCAGATTCGCGCCGCATTCGGATTCGTGGGCAGCCCCATCTGGATCAAGAATCGCGCCCGTGGCGAGGGAAAGAAGTAGTAACTCATCTCATAAACGCTTGTGTCAGGGCACGGCTTCAGTGTCTGCGTGAGAACCACCTTCCAAATTCGGCAGCGGAGTGCGACCGTCGAACATCGAGCGCCGTAGGCGCGGAATAACATAGCCCAGCACGTAGCCGAAGGCGGAGTGCTGGGTCAGTGGGAAAAATAACAGAGTCCCCCCGGGGACGACAGGGTTCTCACGCAGACACTTGAGCCGTGCCGTATCCCCTCATGAATGACTTGGGCTTTACAGTCTGCGTGAGAACTAGCTTTCTTCCAGAGCCGTGGAGTAGGAAGCTCGAAAAATCAGAGCGCCGCAGGCGCGTGGCATGATAGCCCAGCATGGAGCGAAGCGGAATGCTGGGTGAAATGGGAAAAAGAGCTAAGTCCCCCGGGGACGACAGGGTTCTCACGCAGACGCTTTAGCCCCTGGAGTACTGCTTTTGCAGGGGCTAAAGCCCGGTGGTCGGATGCATTCGTATCGGCAAGACTATAAGGTCGTGCCCTGACCCAACCCAGAACGATTTATTGAGGTGACTTCCAGTTAGCGACCGGCATCTCGCTATTCCGCGTCGACGCGCTGTAAAGCGACTTTATTTATTCCCGTCAGCCACTGATCCAGCTCCTCCAACGCGCGTTTGCATACCAGAGCGTGGCGTTGCTTTTTGTCGCGGATGCGGCGTCGAGTCTCTTCGTTCAGCGACTGAAGCAGATCGAAGGTAATGTTTGCCGGCTGAAAGTTCTTCGCGTCGGCGTGGCAAATGTAATTCACCAGAGCCCCGAAGGCGGTCGCACGCGGAGGTGGGACTGGCTCGACGTCGGCAGCGAGCGCGGCGGCGTGGATTCCGGCGAGCATCCCAGTAGCAATGGATTCGACGTAGCCTTCGACTCCCGAAATTTGGCCGGCGAAAAGCACGTTGGGGTGCTGCTTCATCTGCAGTGTTTCGCCGAGCAGCGTGGGTCCGTTGATGTAGGTGTTGCGGTGAATTTGGCCGTAGCGCAGGAATTTGGCGTTCTCTAGCCCAGGAATCATCCGCAGAATTCGCGCCTGTTCGCCGAATTTGAGATGATTCTGGAAACCTACCACATTGTAGGAGTCGGCTCGCAGGTTTTCCTGCCGCAGCTGTACCACAGCGTAGGGCATCGTTCCAGTGTGCGGATTTCGCAATCCGACCGGTTTCATCGGGCCGAAGCGCAGGGTATCTCGCCCCCGGCGCGCGATCTCTTCGATGGGTAGACAGCTCTCGAAATAGTTCAGGTTCTCCCAATCTTTGGCATCGACCGACTGCGCTTCCAGCACGGCATCGAGAAATTGGTCGTATTCTTCTTTCGTCATCGGGCAGTTGATGTAATCGGCGGTTCCTTTGTCATAACGCGCAGCCATATACACGCGCGACATGTCGATGGAATCAGCTGCGACGATGGGACTGATGGAGTCGTAGAAGTAGAGCTGTTCGCTGCCGCTCAGGCGCAGAATCTCGCTGGTCAGCGCATCGCTCGTGAG
The DNA here is from genome assembly GCA_963805985.1 of uncultured Acidobacteriaceae bacterium. Taxonomy (GTDB): domain Bacteria; phylum Acidobacteriota; class Terriglobia; order Terriglobales; family Acidobacteriaceae; genus Bog-257. The sequence continues at coordinate 143,906 of CAWDWG010000005.1, forward strand.
GGGTCCGGTGGCAATGATCGTAATCGCATTGCTTTCATCGATGCGCGTGACTTCCTCGCGGCGTATTTCGATCAGCGGCTCGCCTTCGATCGCGGTGGTCACCGCCTCAGCAAACTTTTCGCGATCGACGGCGAGAGCGTGACCGGCGGGAACGGCCGTCTGGCGCGCGATCTCCATCAACAGCGAGCCCGTGCGACGCATCTCTTCCTTCAAGAGCCAAGGCGCTGTATTTTCCGTGGCGGACTTCAGGGAGTTGGAGCAGACCAGCTCGGCAAAATTTGGGGTTTGATGCGCCGGCGTGGAGCGCACTGGCCGCATCTCGAACAGTTGCACGGGGACGCCGCGGCGGGCGCACTGCCAGGCGGCTTCCGAGCCGGCCAGTCCGGCGCCGATGATGCGAATGGGCTTGTGCATGAGAGATGCTGCGAAAGTATTGCCCGGTTATAACACGAGCCGACAACCCCAGCGCCCTTGCGGAACTGAAACAGGTCCGTCAAGAATGCCGGCACATTGGTAAGGCTCAATCGGAGAAGAAATGAAATGGCCAGACTTCCCTACGTCGAGATGGATGGAGCACCGCCCGAAGTGCGCGAGATCTACGAAAACGTACTCAAGGGCAAGGTCGGCAGCGTGCAGAAGCTGGTGGCGCACCGTCCCGAGATGCTGGGAAAATTTCTGGCATTCTACGGCAGCGTCGGAAAATCACTGGAGCGGCGCGTGTATGAGGCGGTGTATATCCGGGTCTCGGCGATCAATGGCTGCCAGTATTGCCTGCAGCACCATCTTGCTTCTTCGAAGCGAGTCGGGCTCACGACAGACGACTGGCAGGCGCTGAAGGCCGGCGACTACGGCCGCTTCGGTCCTAAGGAACAGGCGGCGCTGAATTTTGCAGAGAAGCTCACGCGTGATTCGAAGGACATCAATGACGCTGACATCGATGCGCTGAAGCCACATTTCTCCAGCGAGCAGATTTTGGATCTGGATGTGCTGGTGGGGCTGGCCAATCTAACCAATCGGCTGACCGATCCGCTGGGCGCGGACTTGGAATTTCCGGCTGAGAAAATCTAAGACCGGCAGATATTCACCACGGAGGCACGGAAGGCACGGAGTCGAACAAGATTTTCGATGTCCAAGGCAGCTTTCGATTTTCCTGTGCATCTTTGGGCGTAGCGTAGCCGCTTCGTATCTACTGAACGAACAATCGCATTACAAGATCACTCTTTCATCGCCGACGCGGCGGGTTACGCGTTCCCGGTCGAGGTATTCCAACAGCGGAATGGCGTGCTTGCGCGTGATGCCGAAGAGATCTTTGAAGTCGCCGACGTTGAGCTTCGGGGTCTTTGACTTTTGCGCGGCGATTTGCCGGCGTAGCATTTCCAGAGCGTCGCGATGAAAGACCAGTTCATCGCCCAGTTTCACCAACACGCGATCGCGCAGCAACAGGGTGACGATCTTCTGCGCGCGAACTTTGTCGACCGGCAGCGACGCCAACACTTCCTTCAGCAATGGGACCTTCAGTCCGGCGGCAGCAAAGGCTTGCTCGATTTGCGCCTTCGACACCGCTTCCTCGTCGCGCAAAGCGACGCCCTTACCGGCGGCATGCACGATCTCGCCATTTGCCGCGAGTTTCCGGTCGCGAACCAGCTCTTCCAGCGCCCCGCGAAAAATTTCCGGCCGCAAGTCAAGCGTTTCGCGCAACTGCTCTTTGCTGATCCCCTGCACGAGAGGATTTGCCTTGTGAAACTGTTCGACCCTCGCGGCCATTCGATCGCGCAGCGAATCGACGATTGTCTTGGACAGCAGGCGGTCCTCAAAACGAGCCAGCCGGCCGCCCTTCGCGAGCCCCTCTGCAAGCTCATTGATCTTCGCTGACAGTAACCCCGTTTCCGCCCCGGCTTCGGCGACCGAGAGCCCGGCCTCGCGACGGCGTGAAACCCTTGCCAGAAGCGCGTCTTCAGGACTCGCTTGAGCGACGGTCTGCAGAAACGTCAGCCGTTCATCGGCCCGCGTGCGGCGCGGTTGTTCAACTGCATCCAAAATCCTCCCGCCGCCGATGGTGATAACCGGCGAGAATTGCCGAACGATGAATCGGTCGCCGGGAAGCAGCAGAAGTGGGTCATCCAGCGTCAGCCGCGCCAATGCAGCTTCGCCGGGGGGCAATTGTTTCGCGCCGAGCAGGCTGACGGTCGCGATGGTCTCCGCCGTGAAGGAGTGGAAGTGCACACGCGCGCGGTCACGCAACGCCTTGGCGGAGCGCAGAAGGTCGAGCGCAACGCCGATGTGCTGCGTTGGCTGAAAGAGCTGCGGCGGCGTCAGCATCATGCCGCGCGCTAGTTCGGTCGTCTCAACACCGGCGAGGTTCAGCGCAGTGCGTTGTCCGGCGATGGCTTCCTCGGATGCGGTGCCATGCACCTGCACGCCGCGCACGCGCACCAGCTTTCTGCCGGGATGAACTTGTACTTCCTGATCCTTGTGCACGGTACCCGAGATCAGCGTGCCGGTAACGACCGTTCCGAAGCCTTTCATGGTAAACACGCGATCGATAGGCAGGCGAAAGACCGCAGTCGAATCTTTGGCCGGAGCGTCGGCGGCCAGACGCGCCAGCTCGTCTCTGAGCTGGTCCAGTCCCGCACCGGTTTTGGAGCTGACGGCCACAACGGGCGAGCGAGCCAGATCGAGGAACGAGCCCTTAAGGAAGTCGGCAGCCTCGAAGCGGACGACGTCCAGTGTCTCCGCGTCGACCAGGTCGGACTTGGTGATCACGGTAATGCCGCGCTGCAGGCCAAGCATGCGGCAGATGTCGAAGTGCTCGCGCGTCTGCGGCTTGATGGATTCGTCGGCCGCGATCACCAGCAGGACGACATCGGTACCGCCGACGCCAGCCAGCATGTTGCGGACAAAGCGCTCATGGCCGGGCACATCGACAAAACCAATTCGAACATCCTCGCCGCCTGGGCCAACGAGATCAAGATTGGCGAAGCCGAGATCAATGGTGATGCCGCGCCGCTTCTCCTCGGCCAGCCGGTCGGGATCGACACCCGTCAGCGCCCGCACCAGCGCACTCTTGCCGTGGTCGATATGGCCCGCGGTCCCAACGATGACAGCCTTCATATTGAACAGTTTACCGCCCAGATTATGGAACTCTGCGGCCTGGAAGTGGAATAGCTTTAGGGAGGGGCGTGTGCGAAAATGGAAGCAGTAACTAAGCACGGACTCCCGGGTTTACTACGGTTGCGCCATGCCCAAGGAAGTTTTTGCCTTCAGTGGGTCGAGCGGCGTCTAATGTATTCCAACTCAGGCGTACTTGATCCATAGATGTCTTCAATCCTCACACCGCCAAGTCGACAACAATCTCCTTCCACGCGAGAAGACCGCCAGGCCGCGCTAAGGGATGTCAGCGCATTCGTTGACGCTGAACTCGCACCCCACCTGCTGATTCAACTGGAAGACGATCTGGAGCGCGCGCGTATGCGCGAGGCGTTCTGGATTTCCGTTGCCGTCCATTTGGCCGTGGTGCTGTTCCTGTTCTTCACGCCGAAGATCTTCCCCGGCATCAAAGGCATGGTGCTGATTTCGCCTGAGGACGTGATGCGCAGTAAGCAGATGACGTATCTCGATCTGCCGCCGGACATGCAGAAGGCGCCGAAGGTCGCACCCAAGACCGACGTTTTGTCGGACAAGAACCGCATTGCGGAGAGCCGGCATCCCACGCTGGACAAGAAGACATTGGAAGAGTTGAAGCGCGCGGGTCCGCCGAAGATCCCGTCGCCACCGGCGCAGCAGCAGGCTCAGGCAGCGCCACAGCCGGCGCAGCAGGCACCGCCGCAGCAGCAACCGAATCAGCAGCAGGGCCAGCAGATGGCGCAGCTGCAGGATGCGATTCCACAGAATAATCCGCGGCTGCCGATGCAACAGCAAGGCGCGCCCGACCTTAGGGCCATGATGTCGGCTGGCCAGTCGATTGAGCAGGCAGCCCGCGCGGTTGCGGCTGGGCGCACAGGCGGCAGCTCCGGCGTCGGGGGATTTTATGGCGCCGGTCCGGGCGGCTCGGCGCTCAAGATGGGGCCGGCTGAGGTTCTCAGCGATACACAGGGCGTTGACTTCGGGCCGTATCTCAATCGCGTTCTCGACGCAGTGCGGCAAAACTGGTATACCCTGATCCCGGAAGAAGCGCGGCCGCCGCTGCTTAAAAAAGGTAAACTGGCGATCGAGTTTGTCATCCTGCCGAACGGCAAGGTTGCAGGCATGACGCTGCGTACTCCTTCCGGCGATGTAGCTCTGGATCGTGCCGCCTGGGGCGGCATCACGGCTTCCAATCCCTTCGCGCCGCTACCGAAAGAATTTCACGGCCCGTACCTGGCCTTGCGCTTCCACTTCTTCTACAACCCGGGCAAGGGCGAACTGGACTAAGGAAGCTATTAGCAATTAGCGGTTAGCTTCGAGCCACGAGCTTCGCGCTAATGATTGGGTAAACTGGCGCCCGATTACTCAAGCTGTGACTAATCACGGCGTAGAATTGGGATGTGGAGAACCAGTCACAGTCTGCGAATTCTCTACGCCCTCAGGATCGCGAAGTGGAATTGCAGGCCCGCCAACGGGCCCGCGACCAGCGTAAAGTGATCGGACTGCTGGCGATTGCGCTGTTCATTCTTCTGCTCGCATTGCTTCGATTTGGCAAACACATTCCCTGGAGCGCGCGATGAGCCCCGCTTTGCGATGACTTCATCTTCGCAACCTGAGCCGCTCCTGGTCGTCATTCTAGGGCCGACGGCAGCTGGCAAGTCTTCGCTGGCAATCGAACTCGCCCGGCAGTTCGCGGGGGAGATTGTCAGCTGCGATTCGGTCGCTGTCTATCGCCACTTCGAAATTGGAACAGCCAAGCCGGCCCACGAGGACCGCGCCCGTGTTCCGCATCATCTGCTGGATGTCGCCGAACCGGACGAGGCTTTCACGGCAGGAGAATATTCGCGCCGCGCCAGAGCTGTGATCGACGAAATTGCTCAGCGCGGCAAGTTGCCGATCGTGGTCGGCGGCACTGGGCTGTATCTTCGCGCGCTGCTGGAAGGCCTGTTTCCGGGACCGCAGCGGTCGGAGGAATTGCGGGAGCGGCTGCGGGAACGTGCAGCCACGAAGGGATCGACATATCTGCATCGCATCCTTGGCCGGCTGGATGATGCGGCGGCGGCCAAAATTCACGCGAATGACGCTCCCAAGCTGATCCGTGCCATCGAAGTGTGTCTGGCGTCGCGCGAACCCATGAGCGAGCTGTGGCAGCAGCGCGGACGAGATCCGTTCACCGGTTTTCGCATCCAGCGAATTGGGCTGAATCCCAACCGACAACAACTGTACGAACAGATCAACAGGCGCGCGCTGCAGATGTATGACAGCGGCTTGGTGGAAGAGACTGAATCGTTGATCAAGCAATACGGCCGGCAGAAGAGCGTGACGGCTCTCGACTCGCACGGTTATAAGCAGGCCTCGCAGCTTCTGCGCGGCGAACTGACACGGGAACAGGCGATCACGGCCACCCAGCAAAGTCATCGCAACTACGCCAAACGTCAGATGACATGGTTTCGGCGCGAGCCCGATGTCGTATGGCTGGAAGGATTCGGCGACGATCTCGCGATCGTGGAACGGGCCGCCGCCCTGGTTTCGCGCACACGCGTCGCCGGCTGAACAGGCCGCTGAGAAATTCGTCCCACGTGCGCTTCGTAACAGGGCACGACTTCAGTATTTGCGTGAGAACCGCCTTTCGATTTCGTCACTGGTGTACTACAGCGGAAAATCCAGCGCCGTAGGCGCGAAATATCATAGCCCAGCACGTAGCCGAAGGCGGAGTGCTGGGTTAGTGGGAGAGGAACCAAAGTCCCCCGGGGACGACACGGTTCTCACGCAGACACTTCAGTCGTACCGGCAATCGGTTTATTTCTAGCCGGAGCCGGCTTCAGCCGGCGGCACGAAACCGGCGCGTCAGAGTTTTTTAGCAGTCCGTGAAACCGGCGCAGAAGATCTGCCGTCCCTGAAAGGACTCGGATAAACTAAATGCCGTCTACCCAGCGCTGAACCGCCCCAATCCGCGCAAAGACGGCGCGGCTTGGGGACCCGCTCGCGCTGGGCTATGATCTACCGTCGCGCTCCGCGAGACTGGGACATCGGCAATACCAACCCCTCAAGGCATTCTGTTATCGTCATTTCGAATGCATCGCCTCATTCTTCTCGTCCTGTGCGTGGCGTTCGCAATGCCTATTTCCGCGAAAGAGCATTTTCAGCAGTCCGGCCCCGTCCATCTCGACAAGAAAGGCGAGAAGTGGGCGCGTGAGTCGCTGAAAAAGATGTCGCTGGAGCAGAAGGTCGGGCAGATGTTCATGATCTGGGCTCGCGCGGACTTCATGAATGTGGCCAGCCCCGAGTACATCGATCTGCGCGACGCGATGCGCAAGTACCACATTGGAGGCTTCGGCGTTACCGTATCCTTCGAGGACGGCTTGCTGTTCAAGACGCCGCCCCTCGAAACCGCGATGCTCACCAATCAGCTGCAGCGCGATTCGGAGTTTCCTCTGATCTTCGCGGCGGATTTTGAACGCGGTCTTGCCTACCGCCTGGAAGAGGTCACGAATTTTCCTCATGCTATGGCATTCGGTGCGACTCGCGATCCGGAGTTTGCTCGCGAGGCCGGCCGCATCACGGCGCGCGAAGCGCGTGCCATCGGAGTTCAATGGAACTGGTTTCCCGACGCTGACGTCAACTCCAATCCGGAGAATCCGGTAATCAACACGCGCTCCTTTGGCGAAGATCCGGTGCACGTAAGCAAGATGGTGACGGCTTACATCGAAGGCGCACACGAGTTCGGCATGCTGACCACGGCCAAGCACTTTCCTGGACACGGCGATACCGATGTCGATTCGCACCTGGCTGTGCCGTCGATCAAGGGAGATAAATCCCATTTGGAGCGCGTCGAGTTTCCGCCGTTTCAGGCAGCCATCGCGGCAGACGTTGACGCGGTGATGGTGGCGCACGTACTCGCGCCTGCTCTCGACCCTGATCCCAACCATGTGGCGACGATTTCGCCGGCGATCGTCACCGGCGTGCTGAAGCAGCAACTTGGCTTCCATGGACTCGTCGTCACCGACGCGCTTAACATGCGAGCGTTGACCGAGCTGTTTCCTGAAGGAGGCGCAGTCGCCGCGGGTCGCGCTGCCGTCGAGGCGGTGAAGGCTGGCGATGACGTGCTGATCTTGCCGCCCGATCTCGACGGCGCCTACAACGGTCTGCTGCAAGCGGTGCGGAGCGGAGAGATTCCCGAGTCGCGCATCGACGAGTCCGTGCTGAAGATCCTGCGCGCCAAAGCCTCCGTCGGCCTCAACAAGGCGACGGAAGTGGACATCAACGCCGTGAATCGCATCGTGGCCACACCCACAAGCCAGGCCAAGGCCCAGGAGATTGCCGACGAGGCAGTTGCCCTGGTGCGCGACAATCATCGCGTACTGCCGCTCAAGGCGACGGCTCAGGGAACCAACCCGTCCCAGAATCCGTATCTCCCAACAGCGGAGAATCGCGCCTCGACCCTGGTTTTGATTTTCACCCCGGACCTCCGATTGAATGCGGGCATGGTTCTGGCGAGGGAGATTCGGGCCAGGAGTGCAGGCGTCAAGGTGATGTACATCGATCCCCACAATGCGACATTCCTGGAGCCGCAGGTGATGGCTGCGGTGGAGCAGGCCAAAGTAGTGATTGCGGCCACCTATCTTGCACCGCAAGCGGGAGCGCCGAACAATACCTCCGTCCTGCAGAACGGCCAGGGATCGCTGTTGCAGAGTGTAGTGGAGAAGGCAGCGGACAAGACGGTAGTCGTAGCGATGGGAAATCCGTACATCGCGGCGCAGTTGCCGCAGGTGCAAACCTTCATCTGCACCTTCTCCGATGCTGAGGTGTCAGAGATGAGTGCGGTGAAGGCGCTCTTTGGAGAAATACCCATGCCTGGCCGATTGCCGGTGACAATTCCGAACATCGCAAGCCGCGGCACCGGTCTGGGAGCGCGGCCGGCTTCCGCCGCGCAGGCATTAAGCTCAACGGGAGATCAACAATGAATACCGTGACAACGAAAGCATTCCTGGCCGCCGCGATCGCGAGCATGGTACTGCTGCTGGCCGCGTGCAGCGTCAGTGTCGACGACAAGGACAAGAAGAATGAGAAGGTCGACATCAAAACGCCCTTCGCCAATCTGAAAGTCGATAGCAGCGATAAATCCGTGGACAACGGCATCCCGGTTTATCCCGGCGCCCACCTGCGTCCGCCTGATAAAGATGGGGACAATCACTCCGCCAACATCAACATGGGCGCCATGGGCTTCGGCCTGAAGGTGATCGCCGCCGAGTATGAAACCAGTGATTCGCCAGAAAAAGTCAAAGCATTTTACGAAGACAAGATGAAGCACTTCGGAAGTATCCTGACCTGCAACGGACACAGCGGTGGCTCCGACGTCCAATTGACGATTCACACGAAGGACAATGGCGATGGAAAGCTGAGTTGCAAGGACACCAGTGGCGACGGCTGGGAGATCAAAGCCGGTACAGATGACGATCAGCATCTGGTTTCGATCGAGCCCAACGGCTCGGGCACCCGCTTTGGCACAGTGCTGGTGCAGACCAAGGGGAAGGATACGTTGTAAGAACAGCAGTTGGCAGTTAGCACTTGGCATTTAGTGTGCGTGCTACAGTGCTTCGCCGTTCTTGATTGTTATAGTTGGGTTTGGCTAAGTGCTAAATGCCAAATGCTAATTGCTGCTAGTTGCTAATTGCTCGCCGCTTCCTGTAACGTCGGCACGTGGAACATCCCTGCTACCGATGTCAGGCTGACATTCAGGAAGGCGTTGCCTTCTGTCCACATTGCGGAGCTCCGCAGATTCGGGTTGCGCCGCCGGATAGTCCTCTCGCGAGTACGCCATCGGAGTCCGAAGCCCCGTTAGAGGCTTTTCCTTCGCCGCAATCTATGCCACCTCAGTCGCCCTGGACGCCGGGTGGAACGCCCTATCCACCGCAGTCGGCGGCCATACAGTGGGATCTGGCGTGGCGAGGAGCCTTGCTCTGCGGAGTCGGCGCTGCCATCCTCTCCGCCATTCCCCTCGTCTCGGTCGGCTGCTGTCTTTGGATCCTCGGCGCCGGAGCTCTTTCGGTGTCGCTCTACCAGAAGCGCGTGCCGGGCACGCTGATCACCCCCGGCATGGGAATGAGACTGGGCGCGCTTGCCGGCGCATTCGGATTTGCGGTCCACGCCATTGTGACGGCAGTTTCCTTCGTGACGCTGCGCTCCACCGGTGATTTCCGCAAAGCCATGGAAGATCAGATGCAGAAGCAGATGGCGAGCAATCCCGATCCCAAAGTGCAGGCGATGATGCAGCAAATGTTTGACTGGATGAGTTCGCCGCAAGGCGCGGCTACGCTCATTGTTGTGGCGTTACTGTTCATGGGCGTCGTGTTTGTCGTCTTCAGCGCGGCGGGCGGAGCGTTGGGAGCGTCGATGTTTCGCGGCGGCCGGCGAGAGTTTAGGTAAAGCAGCAATTAGCAATTAGCGATTAGCCTAAGGCTAGGAGCATCGGTTGAAGCTAGTCGGGAGGAACGGTCCGTGATCGGGGATCGTGGGTTTCGCTAAGTGCTAACTGCTAATTGCTGCTTTCCGCATTTGCCCCGCACCTTGCCGATTGCGTATGATTCGAGCGGAATGATGAAGGCCTCGACTCACTCTCCCAATCTTCGCGAGAAAGCGCAAATCCTCTCCGGCTCTGAAATCGAGCGCACTCTGGTACGCCTGGCGCATGAAATTCTGGAGAAAAATGACGGCGTCGGCAACCTCGGCCTGGTGGGCATCATGCGCCGCGGCGTGCCGCTGGCGCAGCGGCTGGCGAAGATTCTGGGCCGCATCGAGAAGACGGAAGTACCCGTCGGCACGCTCGACATCACGCTCTATCGCGACGATCTCTCCACCATCGGCCTGCGCCCCGAGGTCAAGAAGAGCACGATGGAATTCAACATCCAGGACAAAGACATCGTCCTGGTGGATGACGTTCTCTACACCGGGCGCACCGCTCGCGCCGCGCTGGATGCGCTGTTCGATCACGGCCGGCCGCGCCGCATTCAACTTTGCGTGCTCATCGACCGCGGACATCGCGAGCTGCCCATTGAAGCCAGTTTTGTGGGCCGCAAGATTCAGACCTCCCTCAACGAAATCATCGAAGTGCGACTGCGGGAATTGGACGACGCCGACAAGGTGCTGCTGATGGAGCAGGTGCCGGAAGGACAATGAAGCCCACACTGGGTTCGCTGCTAAGCATCAACCAGCTTACGACCGACCAGATCGAGGCCATCCTGGCGCTGGCCCGGCGGATGGATCCGAATCGTCCCTCGCGGCTGCTGCATGGCAAGCGCGTGGTGCTGCTCTTCTACGAAGCCTCGACGCGGACGCGCGCATCCTTCGATTTTGCCGCCAAAGCTCTCGGCGCGATGACGACGCTGGTTACGACGACGTCCTCCAGCATCGAAAAGGGCGAGTCGCTGATCGATACCGGCTGGACCATTCAGGCCATCGGCGCCGACGTGATCGTGATGCGGCATCCCAATAGCGGCTCGGCACACCTGATGGCGCGATACATGGCCGTGCCGGTGGTGAACGCCGGTGACGGCATGCACCAACATCCTTCGCAGGGGCTGCTGGACGCGCTGACGATTCTGAATCACAAGAAACAGCTGCGCGGGCTGCACGTCGTCATTGTCGGTGACGTCTATCACAGCCGGGTGGCGCGATCGAATGCGGAGTTGCTGTCGCGCTTTGGGGCTGACGTGATTTTCTGCGGGCCGCGTGACTTCGTGCCGGAGATTGCCGCCACGCTGGCGCCAGGAGTAACCGTCAACCACGATCTGAATGCCGCGTTACAGGGCGCGGATGTGGTGATGGCGCTGCGTGTGCAAAAAGAGCGGCTACAGGGCCGTCATCACAGCGTGGAAGATTACGTCTCTCATTATCAGGTGACGCCGCAGCGCATGAGGCTGGCCAAGCCCGATGCCATACTGATGCATCCTGGGCCGGTCATCCGGGGAATAGAACTGGCGAGCGAAGTTGCCGACGGACCGCAATCGGTGATTCACGAGCAGGTCCGCAACGGAGTGAAGACGCGCATGGCGATCCTGGCGATGGCGCTGGGAGCTGCGTGAGGCGAATGCAGTTTTCGTCGTTACATGCGGTTTTCGTCATTTGGATATTTCGCGGAGGGTTTGCGGGTCGAGCACGCCTTGCGAGGATATTTCGCGGAGAGTACGCGGGTGGAGTACGCCTTCAGGCGTACATATAGCAGGGTGACAGTAGTCCGCGCTTTAGCGCCTGAGGTAACGCTTCCTACCTCAGCGGCTAAAGCAGGTTTCTTACTGAGTCGTCAACTGCACCGCTGAAGCGGTGCTCCACCCAAGGTGTGAAGTTCTGTTAGAGAGTCAAATGGAATCGCTTCTCATTCAACGCGGGCGGGTAATCGATCCGGCGAGCGGCATCGATCAGGAGATGGATGTCTTACTGCGCGACGGCCGCGTTGCCGCGGTCGCCCCTCCGGGCGAGCTGCGCGGCCAGGCGAAGCAAACGCTGAACGTGCGCGGAGCAATCGTCGTCCCCGGCCTCATCGATATGCATGTGCATTTGCGCGAGCCGGGACACTCGCACAAGGAGACGATCGCGACCGGCACGGCCGCGGCTGCCGCCGGGGGATTTACCTCCGTCTGCTCGATGCCCAACACCGGTCCGGTGAACGATTCCGCCGACATCACGCTCTGGAAGCTGCACCCCGAGCGTGGCGCTCTGGTGAACGTTTTTCCAGTTGCCGCCGCGACGGTTGGCAGCGCCGGCGAGAAGCTGACAAACTTCGCGGCGCTTAAGAAAGCCGGCGCGGTCGCGGTGAGCGATGATGGCAGGCCGATTCTCGACGACAAAGTGATGCGTGAAGCGCTGCGCAGGGCGGCGCGGCTCAAGATGACCGTGGTGCAGCACGCGGAAGATACCAACGTGACCGTGGGCTGCTCGATGAATTATGGCGCAACCTCGTTCCGGCTGGGCGTGCATGGCATGCCGAATTCGGCGGAGTCGAGCATTGTGGAACGCGACATTAAGCTGGCGCGCGAAACCAAAGGGCATGTGCACGTCGCGCATCTCTCGACGCACGAGGCGCTGGAGGCGGTGCGCCGCGCGAAGAAAGCCAAGCTTCGAGTCACTGCGGAGGTTACGCCGCACCATTTCACGCTGATCGACGAGAATGTCGGCGAGTTCGACACCAACTACAAGATGAATCCGCCTCTACGGTCGGCGGCCGATCGCGATGCGATGATTGCCGGAATCCTTGACAGAACGATTGATGCGATCGCCACCGATCACGCGCCACATGCCTTTCACGAGAAGCAGGTCGAGTTCGAGCGCGCGGCTTTCGGTATCACCGGCCTGGAAACCGCGCTGCCGATCGTACTCACCGTGCTGCATCATCACTTCAAATTGCCGCTGTGGCGCATTGTCGAGCTGCTCTCGACCAATCCGGCGAAGATCTTCAGCCTGACTGGACGCGGCACGCTCGCCAAGGGCGCACATGCTGACGTAACCATCTTCGATCCCAAGAAGAAGTGGACCTTCGACGCATCGCAATCGCTTTCGAAATCGAGGAATACCCCGTTTGACGGTTGGAGTTTTACCGGGCGAGCGGTGATGACGATTGTGGATGGGAAGGTCGTGCACGAGGGGTAGAAGGAGACGCGGATTCCCCGGTTCTCCCCATGGGCTGCTGACAACTTTCAGTGACATTTTGGATCGTTACGGGTTCTTGGTGGGCTGCATGTTGTACTGAGCCTTCTCCCAGCTCTTGCTATTTCCTTTTTGCCCGATAAGTTCGACTTGTTGGTTCTCCACGATCCAGCGCGCCGGGTAATAGCCGCTCCAAAGCAAGGAGCAGTGTTTTTGATTCGATTCGCAGACCAGCATCGATTGCGTTGTCTTAGATTGCTCGCCGGAGTCGAAGGAAGCGCTTGCCCTGACTTCATATCGCTTTCCCATTGGCATTGGCGTGATATCAGAGACGTAAACGACCAACGGATATTTCGTCAGGTCAGCGCCCGGAAACTGCGGTGGAACCCCTTTCGCTTGTGCCGGCGAATGCAGGGGAAGATCGGGTTGCGAAACTCCGGTTCTAAAGTTCACCTCCACGTTGATCATAACTGGAATCGGTTTTCCGTCCTTCGTGGCGGGCTTGAAGCGCCACTTTTTCACCGCGGCGACGGCTTCCTCGTCTAATCCCATGCCCAGTTTGCGCACAACCTTGATTTGCTTCGGGGTTCCGTCGGTGTCGATGATCAGCCAAATGACAACCGTTCCTTGATAGCCGGCTATGCGCGCAGCTTCGGGATAATTTGGGTCGGGTGTATAGATCGCCTTTGGTGCTCCGACCGCCCCTCCGACACGAGCCGGAACTGAATTGACAGGCCCGGCGCTACCTCCAGGCGGACTGACACCTCCGGCATCGGAACCGGACGAGTTGGTTTGTGATGGTGCTTGCGGACTGGAAGGAGCCGGACTCGTCTCCTGGGCGCACAGCCATGGAACAACAAAGCCCAACAGCGCAATGCATAAGGCTTTTTTCATCGCTCCATTATCCGTCTCAGTACCAAATGTCTCCACAAAAATTGTCACGGACGGTAAGCTGACCATCGGCCTAGGTAGAGCTGGCCCTCAGGCCGGCGTCTTGGCAGAGTATCCAGCCGGCGACACCGTCGCGGGCATCGATGACGCGATTAGCAGCGAGCCCGCTGCTCCCAACATCAATCCCAGCACGAACCGAACCATCATCCAGTTGTCGTGCAGGCCGGCGAATTCAGCCGCCGCGTCGATGACATTGATCGCTGCTGCTGCAATCAGGACTCGCAGGGCAATCTTCCGCGAGGTTCGCAGCAATAGCCCAACCGCTGCTCCGATGTAGATTCCAAGACATCGCGCGCAGACGGCGACGGGCGCCCCAAACAGCCAGAACGAGCGCTCAGGGCGTTGATGGCAGACGAGGGCGAAGCCGCGTTGCAGGACGAAGGCGAGGATCACGAAGCCGTGAGTCGAGAAGTAAGGTGCGGCAAGAGCCGCGCCTAGAAGTGCGATCGGGACAAACGTCCACCAGCCCCAGCAGAAAACGAGCGTGGACCGACTTTCGCTTTGAAGGGGCGCAGCTTCAGCTGCGCCGTACGGCACGACAGAGAACTGGGCTTTAGCCCCGAAGGTCATTCGTTCTCCTGAACCGTTCGCATAATTGGATGAAGTCGAGATCCCTCAGCGGCTAAAGCCGAGTATCGTCTGCCCTCATGGCACGCCTGAAGGCGTGCCCCTTCAAAGCGTCCGGGAAGAGTCTATCCCAAAATCCCCATCCGCTTGCCGACGTGCTTCAGCGTCTCCAGCGCCTGGTCGAGTTCTTCCTTGGTATGCGTCGCGGTAACGATGGTGCGGATGCGGGCCTTGCCTTCGGGCACAGTTGGGAATGCGATGCCGGTGCCCATCACGCCTTCCTTGAACAGCTCGCGCGAGAAATCCATGGTGAGCTTGCCGTCGCCGATGATGATCGGGGTGATCGGCGTCTCGCTGGCCGGCGTGTTCACACCGCCGATATTGAAGCCGAGCGCGCCCAGTTCCTGCTTCCAGTAGCGCGTGTTCTTCCACAGGTTCTCCATGCGCTCCGGCTCCTGCTCCAGAACGTCGAACGCCGCGATGCAGGTGGCCGCAACGGACGGCGGATGCGAGGTCGAGAACAGGAACGGGCGGCCGCGATGGTAGAGGAACTCGATGAGATCGCGCGTGCCGCAGACATAACCGCCGAGCGCGCCGATGGCCTTCGACAGCGTGCCCACCTGGATATCGACGCGTCCGTGCAGGCCGAAGTGATCGATGGTGCCGCGACCGTTGCGGCCCAGGACGCCGGAAGAGTGCGCGTCATCGACCATCATGATGGCGCCATACTTCTCCGCCAGCGCGGTCAGCTGCGGCAGCGCGCCGATGTCGCCGTCCATGGAGAAGACGCCGTCGGTGATAACCAGCTTGTGGCCGGGCTCGTTCTTGATCGATTCCAACTGCTCTTCGGCGTGCGCGGCGTCTTTGTGGCGAAAGACCTTGATCTTGGCGCGAGAGAGGCGAGCGCCGTCGATGATGCTGGCGTGATTCAGCTCGTCGGAGATGATGAAGTCTTCTTTGCCGAGGATCGCCGAGACCGTGCCGGCGTTGGCGGTGAATCCGGACTGGAAGACCACGCAGGCTTCGACATTCTTGAAGCGCGCGATCTTCTCTTCCAGCTCCATGTGGATCTTCATGGTGCCGGCGATGGTGCGAACCGCGCCCGATCCGACGCCATACTTCCTGGTCGCTTCCAGCGCGGCTTCGCGCAGCTTGGGATGAGTGGTCAGGCCGAGGTAGTTATTGGAGGCGAGATTAATGACCTTCTTGCCGTCGAAGGTGCACACCGCCGCCTGCTCGTCGTCGAGGACGCGCAGCTTGAAATAAGTGCCTCTCTGCTTGAGATCGTTGAGTTGATCGGTAAGAAATGTGAGCGGATTGGTGCGAGTGGTAGTAGTTGCCATGAAGAAGTCTCTCCCAATGCGACTGAGTATTCTATCGCGGAGCCGGCAGGCATCTGCAACCGGCGACATGGGCCAGCAAGTTAGGCTGGCGGCGGGACGCCGCCAGGACAGCCAGCCGGAAGCCGGCGCTACTCAACGCGGCCGAACTTCTCTGCGAAGTCGGACGCGGTGATTTCGAAGAGAACGCTGTCGCGGCCTTCCGCGTTGAGGCACGATCCCTTGCGCACTCCGCCGATCTTTTCCACCGCTTTTTGCGAACGCAGATTCTGCGGGCCGACCAGAAGGACCACGCGATCGACGAAACGAAAAGCGTGGCGCAGCATCAGCTCCTTCATCTCGCCGTTGTAAGCGCCTCCCCAATGTGAGCGCGCAAGAAACGTCCAGCCGATTTCAACCTCGCTCTCTGCGGGATCCTGGATGTGGAAACGCGACGAGCCGATCACTTTGCCATCGCGGCGATCGACGGCGACGAAGGCACCGCCGGAATCGAGAGCCTTGCGGAAGAATTCCTGAAAGATCTCGTCCTTGTAGCGGTCGCTGGCGGGATGCTGCTCCCAGATCAGCGGATCGGAGGCGACAGCGTAGAGGTCGCGATAGTCGTCGGGGCGCAGCGGCCGAAGCTCGAGGAGCTTGCCGCGCAGGGTGGGCTGGAATTCGAAGGACGGCTTTGACGGCATGGGGCAATTATCGCGCAGTGCAATGAGTGATGCGGACGGCAACTTACGGCGCCGATGCTGGGTGGTGCCGCAGTAGGACGACAAACGTGTCGAAAAACGGCGCTACATCAGGCACGAATTAGAAAAAAGTCGGAGAACCGCAATGGCACCGACATGGCATCCAACAGGATTGCACTGGCCTTAAGATGCGCCGGTCTTTCGCCGTTAAACGCTATAGATTGCCATGAGCAGCAGGGATAGAGTTACCGCAATGAAACGAGTGCTGGCGGACATGCTGTTCCTGCTCGGGGCCACGGTCGTGGTGTTCTTCGCTCTCACCGTATTCATCGTGATCTTTCAGCCGCAGAACAACGTCGGTCTGGACCGCGCTTTCGTTGCACGCGCATATTCGTTTGTAACCGCGCTGGTCCAGGTGGACGAGGATGCCGTCGCGTGCTTTGGAGTATTTGTGGGGCTCGCGATCGTTGTGATGGCGCGACTGATGTGTCAGCTGCCGCGGCGGCAGTGGCAATTGTCGGTTGCGGTGCAGCGCTTGCGCCAGGCTCGCGCGCAGCGTCCGCCGCTAGCTGGTCTGGATCTCCCGCCGATGTCGTCCCTGCAAAATTCCAATCCTCAGTGCTGACTTTCCTCAAGCACCTGCTTTAAGTACGACTGCCAGACGGCTGCATCGGTGTGGGTGCCGTGGCCGGAGGTTTGAGCCGATGCCGGTATCAAAACGTAGCGTCCGTTCTTGACCTTCTTGATCTCCTTCTCTGCAATGCCAAGCTCGGGTGGATTGATGAAGTCATCGGCGGTGTTGACGAACATCACGTAGGCGGTGATCTTGTCGAGATTGGGTGCGGGGTTGTAGTCGCGGGAGGCGCGGACCGCGTAGAGAAAGTCATTTGCGTCGTGGCCGTCAGCAAAGCGTTGCACGTAATTGTCGAGATATTGATCGGCCTGCTCGCGCGTCGGGCCGGCCTTCTGCAACATCACGGGTGTGCCGGTTGCGATCACAAACATGTCGCCTGCGGTACGCATAGCCTGCTGCGGCTGGGCGGTGTAGTCGCCGTTCTTCCACTCGGGATCCTTCTCGATACCTTCAATGATCGCCTCACGCCACATGCGATTGCGGCCGGTGATCTCGACCGGCAGACACGCCAGTGGCATGAGGGCGTCCATGAAGTCAGGATAGGTTTCTCCCCAGACGAAGGAATGCATGCAGCCCATCGATGCGCCCAGGATCAGGCGGAGATGATTCACCGCGAGTCCTTCGACCAGCAGCTCGTGCTGCGCCTTGACCATGTCGGCGTAGACATATTGCGGAAAGTGCGTGCGCATGCCGTCGCTGGGCTTGCTGGATTTGCCGTGACCGATGTTGTCGGGAATGACGACGAAGTAGCGATTGATATCGAGAGGCTGGCCGGGGCCGAAGAGGATGTCGGCGAATTTGGGAGCAAGAAACTGGCGGCCTGATCCGCTGGTGCTGTGCAGAATGAGAACGGCATTGGTGGCCCTGCCATTCGCGTCCTTCATCAGCTTGCCGAGGGAGTAGTAATGCATTCGGAGTTCGGGCAGCGTCTCGCCGGAGGCAAACTGGAAGTTGTGCAGCGTGAATTCGCCTTCGTTGGGTTTAAGCTGCGGAGCCGACGATGATTGCTGCGTGTTCGCAGCCTTCAAGGAAAGCAAAGAGAAGAGCGCAAGGAGAAGAACGAGACGCCGCATGACAGCACCTCCGCCCACGAAGCTAGCACAGGCGGGGGGAGCTAGTCAGTGTGAATTCAGTTTCTTGCAGGCGCACGCCGAGGGAAGGCAGCGTAGGTGCGCTTCCGTCGAGGCTTCGTTTCTATCGCTGCCAGAGTGGTGGTGAAAAGTTTCGTATCGTGCCTCGACAGGCTTTCTAGTATGTGGCGCATGATCGGCTCAGGAGTTCGTGAGTTGGCCTGGACCATAAGCAGATCCGACACCAGCTTGCCAACGTAGGCTTTCTCCAACTCCTGGCGGGTCAGAGAAGCGCTGTACAGAAATTTTCGATCAACCAGGGTACGCCTGAGCAGGCCTTTCTGGAATAGGCGACCCATCGTCGTCATGATCGTGGTATAGCTTCGAGGCTGAGGGAGCCTGATAACAACGTCCTGCACGCTGCCTACGTCCAAGCGCCAGAGGACTCCCATGACCTGCCATTCCAGCGGTCCCAAGGAGTAGGACTGGTGTTGGACACGCACATTGAGGCTAACCATGTGATGCTCCCCACGGAGAACGGTGCCTTGGCAAAAGCTATGCTTAGGTTTGGAATCCTATTGTTCCGTAGACAGCCCGATCGGCTAAGAACAAGGCGGGTCGTTAGGTGGGAGCGAAGGTTCGAACCGCTTAGCCGAATTATTTGAGAACAATAAACAAGTTTCGAACAGACGTCAAGCGCGCTTGATCATTCGGGTGATGGCGACCAGGATGACCGCGCCGACGAAAGCCACGATGATGGAGCCGATCATTCCTCCGCCCGGCCAGATCCCGAGCATACCGAAGATCCAGCCTCCGAGGATGCCGCCCAAAATGCCGAGGATGATATCGACGAGGATGCCGTAGCCGCCGCCCTTCATGACCTGACCCGCCAGCCAGCCGGCGACCAGACCTACCACGATCCACGCTAAGAAGCCCATGGCTTAACCTCCAGAAGTTGGATTTAAGGAACTATACACTGGCTCGGCGCGATGGGGTCAAGGGCGAGCCCAGGTTAGCGTCCAAACGAAGGACGCGAACCCTTCGGCAGGCTCTGGGGCACGGGCGTCAGACCTGGAGCACGTCGCCTTCGCGCGCGACCATCATGTACAACACGGGATTCACGAAGAAGCCGATGAACAGGCGCGAGATGAGGCCGGCAACGATGACGATCGCGAAGGGCTTTTGCGTGTCGGAGCCGATGCCGGTGGCGATGGCGGCTGGCAGCAGGCCGAGGCAGGCCACGAGCGCGGTCATCATGATGGGACGCAGCCGCAGCAGCGACGCTTCGCGCGTTGCGGTGGGGATGTCCATGCCTTCCTGGCGCAGCTTGTTGATGTAGGAGACGAGAATCACCGCGGTCTCAACCGAGACGCCCAGCAGCGCGAGCAATCCCAGCACAGACGAAACGCTGAACGGCGTGCCGGTTAGCTTCAGCGCCAGCAGCGCGCCGACCGGCTCGGTGAGGACGACGCCGAGCGCGATCGTGACCGGGAATTTGAAGTTGCCGTAGAGCGCGAAGAGGATGAGGAAGATGATGACCAGCGCGAGCGGGCCGATGAGTATGAGCTGCGACTTGGCTTCGAGGAACTGGCTGTACTCGCCGCCCCAGTTCAGCCAATAGCCTTGCGGCAGCGTGACGGCTTTGTTGACGGCGTCCTGGCCGTCGCGGACGGCGCGCTCCAGGTCGCGGCCCTCGATGCTGTACTGCACGCCGATGTAGCGCGAATTGTTCTCGCGATAAATAAACGACGCGCCGTTGCCCTGCTTGATGGAAGCGAGCTCACTGAGCGGAATCTGTTTGCCATCCGGCGTGCCGACCAGCAGCTCGCCGATTTCGTGCGCGCTGCTGCGGAATTGCGGTTGCATACGGACGACGAGGTCGAAGAGCTTCTCGCCCTGGATGACTTGAGTGGCGGCCTGCCCGCCGACGGCGGCGGAGACAACGGCTTCGACATCGGCAACGTTGATGCCGTAGCGCGCGATCTTGTCGCGATCGACATCGATCAGCAGGCTAGGCTGGCCGAGCTCGCGCACAACGGTGAGGTCGGTGAAGCCGGGAATCTTCGACAGCGTGTTCTTGATCTGGATGGCTTTGTCCTGGAGGACGTTGAGGTCGTCACCGTAAACCTTGACGGCGAGCGAGCTCTTCAGGCCGGTGAGCGCTTCGTCGACGGCGTCCTCGGCGGGCTGCGTGTAGTTGAAGATGATGCCGGGGAATGCCGAGAGCTTGTCGTTGATCGACTTGATGAGCTCGGGCTTGGTGCGGGTGCTGCCGCTCCACGCGCTGTCTTTGTAGGGCTTCAAACCGACATAGAACTCGCAGTTGAAGAAGCCGGTGGGATCGGTGCCATCGTCGGGACGGCCCAGCTCGGAGGCGACGACCGTCACTTGCGGATACGACTTGAGAATGTCGCGGATCTGCGGCGCGATCTTGCTGGCCTCTTCGAAGGAGATGGTGTACGGCATGGTGGCGCGCACCCAGAGCGCGCCTTCGTCGAGGTGCGGCATGAATTCGCCGCCGATGTACGGCACGAGCAAGAGCGTTGCGCCGAAGATCAGCACGGCGATCAGCATGGTGAGCTTGGGACGTGCGAGCGACCAATCGAGCTGCGTCGCGTAGACGCGCTTCATCCAGTCGTAAACGCGATTGGTGGGCTCGCGCACTCCCTTCTTGAACCAGTAGGAGCAGAGAACGGGAACGAGGGTGAGCGTGAGGATGAGCGCGCCGATCAGCGCGAACGACATGGTCTCGGCCATCGGATGGAACAGCTTGCCGGACGGGCCGCTGAGCGCGTAGATGGGAAGATAGCCGGCGAGGATGACGGCGACGGAGTAGAAGATCGGGCGGTCGACGTCTTTGGAAGCGCTGAGGATGACGTCAGTGAGGCTGTAGGTTTGGCCGTGACGCAGCGCAAGCTCGCGGTAAATGTTCTCCACCATGACCACGGTGCCGTCGATGATGATGCCGAAGTCGATGGCGCCGATGGAGAGCAGATTGGCCGCGCCGTCGTGAGCGTGCAGCACGATGAACGCGAAGAGCAGCGACAGCGGAATGGTGAGCGCAACAATGATCGCGGCGCGGAAGCTGACCAGGAAGAAGATCAGGACGATCAGCACCAGCACCATACCGCGCAGCAGATTGGCCTCGACGGTGTCGGTGGTGAGCTTCACCAGTTCGCTGCGATCGTAATAGGGATGGATCTTGACGTCGGGCGGCAAGATGTTGCGGTTGAGTTCGTCGGTCTTGGCCTCGACCGCTTTGAGCACGTTCTGCGTCTGCTCGCCGCGCAGCATGAGGATGACGCCTTCGACGGCGTCATTATTCTTCTCATAGCCGAACTCGCCCAGGCGCGGGGCGTAGCCGATCTCGACCGTGCCAATGTCTTTCACGCGAATGGGCACGCCATTATTGGCGCCGACAACAATGTCACCGATGTCTTCGGTGTTGCGCACCAGGCCGAGGCCGCGCACGTAATAGAACTGTCCGCCCTGCGAGTAGAATCCGCCGCCGGCATTCGAGTTGTTGGCGGTTAGCGAATTGATGATCTGCGGAACGGTGAGGTGATAGCCGTAGAGGCGCGCGGGATCGAGCAGCACCTGATACTGCATGACCGTGCCGCCGAAGCCGGAGTCGTCGGCAACGCCGTGGACAGAGCGATAGGCGCGTTCGATGACCCAGTCCTCGAAAGTCTTCAGCTC
Source organism: uncultured Acidobacteriaceae bacterium (assembly GCA_963805985.1). Classification (GTDB taxonomy): domain Bacteria; phylum Acidobacteriota; class Terriglobia; order Terriglobales; family Acidobacteriaceae; genus Bog-257. Next base: position 165,606 of record CAWDWG010000005.1, read on the forward strand.
TTGCGGACTGCGGTCGGGGCTCTCGATGACGTAGCGATAGACGAGGCCGCTGGGACTGAAAAGCGGCGCCATTGACGGCGTGATGCCAGTGGGAAGACTCGCCTGCGACATTCGCTCGAAGACGACCTGGCGCGCGAAGTAGTCGTTGGTGCCCTCGTCGAAGGTGAGGATGATGTCGGAGAGGCCGTAGAGCGAGATGGAGCGCATGTAGGTGACGCGCGGGACGCCGTTGAGTTCGAGTTCGAGCGGGAGCGTGACCAGGCGCTCGACTTCTTCGGCGGCGTGGCCGGGCCATTGCGTGATGAGTTCGACCTGCGGCGGCGAGAGATCGGGATAGGCGTCGACCGGCATGCGCCGGAAGGAGATGACTCCGGCGACGGCCATGGCGGCCGAGAGCATCAACACCAGAAAGCGCTGACGAAGCGCCGCTTGTACGATTCGATGGATCATTCAGGTGCGGATGCCATGGTGGTTAAGAACATTCGAAAACGCGTAGCCAATGGAACGAACAGCAGACTCCTCGTCAGATGACAATTTCGTAGCCCGCACAGCATTGGAGCATCGCCGCCATAAACGCCGTCCCGCATCACGAAATTGTCATCACGAGCGAAGCGAGGGAACTGTTGTTCGTCTCTCGTGGCATCGCCGCCGCTCGCTCGGACAGCAGATCCCTCGTCGGGCTGAAGCCCTCCTCGTGATGACAATTTCGTAGCCCGTGCAGCGTTGAAAGCGTGCAGCATTGCAGCCCTGCAGCGTTGCCGTGCCGCACTGCCGTGTCGCATCGAAGCATCGCCGCCATAAACGCCGTCCGCATCACGAAATTGTCATCACGAGCGAAGCGAGGGATCTGTTGTTCGTCTCTCGTGGCATCGCCGCCACTCGATCGGACAGCAGATCCCTCGTCGGGCTAAAGCCCTCCTCGTGATGACAATTTCGTGACCCCCGCAGCATTGACGCCGTGACAATTTCGTAAGAGGGGCTTTGCATTCGTAGTGGCCGTATTCCAACTCAACGCTGCAGCGAATTCGCGAATTGCAGGAACAGGCTGCCGTCTCCGATGACGCGATCGCCGGGCTTCAGTCCGGCGGTGATTTGTGTTTCTCCTTTCGAGCTTTCGCCCAGAGTGACCGAGCGCCGGCCAAACTGATTGTTCCCCACATCGACATAGACGAACGGCTGATTCTCGGTGTCGCGCAGCACAGCAGCGTCAGGCACGGCGATGGCGTTCTTGATCGTGCCGGCATTGACGCTGGCGATGACGTACATGTCCTTCTTCAGCTTGTGCCCGGAATTGGCGGTCTCGATGCGCGCCTGCAAGGTTCGCGTGGTGGGATCGAGCGAGGCCGCGACGTACGAGATGCGGCCCTGGAAGACGTCGGGATACGAGTCGGTCTGAATGGTGACCGGATCGCCCACGGCAATGTAGGGCAGATCCTTTTGATAGACATTGACCAGGACCCAGACGGTTCCGATGTCGGAGATGACGAAGCACTGCGTCGCGCCCGGCTGCAAGAGCTGGCCGACGGCGACATCCTGCTCAACCACCAGGCCGTTGATGGGCGAGTTCACCGTCGCTTCAAACGACGGCGGAGCTTTGAGGAGCGCGACGGGATCGGTGATGCCGAGGACTTTCAGCGCGGCTTCGGCTGAGATCAAATCGCCCTGCGCTTGCACCTCGGCGGCCTGCGCATTCTCCAAATCGGCCTGCGCGATGGCTCCGTGCTGGTAGAGCTCTTGCGAACGCGCGGAGATTCTCTGCGCCAGCTCGTACGCACTCTTGGCCTTCAGGTAGTTGGTGCGGAGCTGCGAATAGTCGGGGCTGGCGACGTAGAGCATGGGCTGGCCGCGCTCCACGGTCTGGCCAGGGACAACGGCGATGCGGCTGACCGGCCCGCTGACCTGCGTGATGACCGGCGTGGTGTGAAACGCGTCGTAAGCAACAGCGCCGGTGAGGCGGAGGGTGCGCGTCAGCGTCGAGGGCTGGATGGTGACGACCTGCACGTGCGCCATCTGGTCCGCCGGGATGGTGAACAGCTCGGCGGTGTTGGCGCGATCGTGATTGTTGCCATTGCCGGAAGCGTTGCCGCTGCAGCCAGCGAGGGCGAGAGCCAATGAGAGGCTGGCGGCGATCAGCAGCCGCCAGCGATGATTGCGCAAAGTCACAGAATGTTTGCTGTCCGTAATGATTGACGTCCGCCCGCCCTTGCGGATAGTAAGGCCTCTTGCGAGAAACGTTATAAGCGAAAACACATTGTAAATTAAGAAGTTGCAGGGTGACGGGGTTCGGGAGTAAGGTGCGCCTTATGAGCCGGGTGCGATTGCGGGTGATCGGGTTTGTGATGGCTGCTGTCTGGCTCATTCCCAACGGCAACGCCCAGACGAGCACGACCTTCAGCGGCTCGGACGGCACGTACCGCTTTTCTTATCCCAGCGACTTTCAAATTTGCACGAAGGGCAACGTCGAGCCCTGCCTCCAGACCTACATTCCGATTTGCTCGAAGGACGCGCTGGTTTGTGCGGTATATCCAGCGGGAGAGTTCAAGGGCACGAATTTCAGCGGGGCGTCGTTTGAGGTGAGAGTAATTGTCCGAGACATCCGGTACGGAGACATGACCGCGGACAAGTGCGTCACGCCAACCGCCGACGAATCGTTCCTGATTTCCGCCGAGCATCCGACCGAGATGATTGGCGGCGTGCGGTTCATTCACGGCAGCTACGGCGCCGAGTTGATGAGCCAGTGGTACGAGGGGGACCTGTACCGCGCATTTCACGACGGCCAATGCTTTGAGCTGATCCTGAGCAAGGCCGGGATCAACCCCGATGGCGGCTCTGAGATCAAAATGCTTACTCCGACCCAGGAGAAGAAGATCGACCAGGCGATGTCGCAGATCCTGCACAGCTTCCGATTCACAAATTAAGTCGAAAGGCCCAGGCTAGGCCAAAAGAAGGCTGAACCTGGGGCACCCGCTATGAATTCGCTTGCTTCAGTAGCTGCGCGAGCTTGGCGATGGCGGCGGGATCGGCGTCGCCGATGATGACGAAGCGCAGGTCCTGCGAGGTCCAGGTGTCGATGCTGAAGGAGTTGCGATGCTCGACGCTGGTGGGGCCGGCGAAGGCGCGCGCCAGCTCGGGCGTCTCCTGAAAGATGAGCACGGAGATTTTGTGCTGACGCAGGCCGACAAGCAGCTGCGCGCCCGCCTGCTGATGGTAGTAGACGAGGCGGCCGCCGATGAGCGTGTAGCCGGTGTTCTGGAATTCGGGCAGGTTGAAGGAGAACGGAATGCGTCCCTGATACCACGGCTTGACGGTGTGGCGATCGGTGGAGACGACGTCGACGGGATTCGTGCTGGCGAGCGCGTTGATGTGCAGGTCGGCGGCCTCGGAGAAGGCGTCGGCGCGATGCGAGTAGGCGACCCATCCCACGCCGGCGAGCAGCATGATGACGAGCACTGCCAGCGCCGGAATCAGCGCAAACGACCATGACAACGAACGGCGAGGCCGCGCGCCGATCTGCTGCTGAATCTTGCGGCGGAATTCGGGAGTGGGCGTGAAGCGCGTGCGCGTGGGACGCAGGCTGCGCTGCATCATGGCCAGCTCGACGACTTCGGCGGCGCACTGCGCGCAGGTGGGCACGTGCTGGCGGAGAGCGGCCATCTGGTCAGGCGGCAGCTCGTTGTCGACATAGGCGCCGAGGGTTGCGGGATTGGAGTTACACGGCATTGCTTGCCCTTTCCGGCGGCTTGGCCGTCAGCGCCTGACGCAGCAGGTTGCGCGCGCGGGAGAGTCGCGACATCACGGTTCCGATGGGCACGTTCAACACCTGCGCCGCGTCCTTGTACGAGAGCTCTTCAACATCGACCAGCAGAATGATCTCGCGATAGCCCATGGGCAGCGAAGCGAGCGCGTCCATCACGGCTTGCGAATTTTCCATCTGCAATAGCAGCGACTCCGGCGTGGGCGTGGTGGCCGCGATCTCGGCGTCATCGTCGAGCGCTGTCGGTATTCTTCGCGGCCAAACCTGTGCGCGAGGAGAGAAAGGTGTTGCGCAGGATCTTGTACATCCACGCGCGCAGGTTGGTGCCTTCCTGGAACAACTCGAAATTCTTCAGCGCCTTGGCATAGGTTTCCTGCACCAGGTCTTCGGCGTCGCTGCGATCGCCAGTTAACCAGTGAGCGAAGTTATACAGTTGGTCGAACAGCGGCATAGCCAGCAGTTCGAAGAACTCAGGATCCATCCCTGCCTTCCGACAAGAGCTAATGGCCCGAGGATACCCTGAGATAGCCGATGATGTCTGCACGTTCGTCGGGATTGGGCACATGAAAATCCATGTTGTTGTCGGGGACGACGGATTCGGTGTCGGTCAGCCACTTCTCCAGCAGGGCGTCGTTCCAGGTGAAGTTCGCGGCCTGCAGAGCGTCGGAGTAGTCGAAGCCGGGCGCAGTGCCGGCTTTGCGGCCATAGACGCCGCGCAGGTGCGGGCCCTCCTTGTCGGCGTCGAGCGAGTGGCAGCCGGTGCAGCGCTTCTCGAAGAGCTGTTTGCCGCGAACGGGATCGCCAGGAGCGTCGGCGGCAGCACGGGTGGAGAGCGGCGACAGCATGATCCACAGGACGACAAGTGTGGTGGCCAAAGTGATGAGCAAGCGGGCGGTGCGAATTGGGTGAGGCGTGTTCATATGCTTACCGAGCCGACGAAAAGCAGATCCCTCGCGGGCTGAAGCCCGCTCGGGATGACAAAAATAAAGAGAGCCATGACGGCGCAGCTAAAGCTGCGCCCCTTCAAAACGCAGCCGAAATCTGGTGGCTGTCGCCGGCTGAAGCCGGCTCGGTTAATAAAATGACGGCTTAGACGCTGGCCTGAAGGCCAGCACTACCCGACAAGAAACCTCACTTCGCGGCGAGCTGCTTGCGAATCTGTTTGCGCTCGGCTTTTGCCCAGTCGTAGAGGAGCTGCTGCTCGCCGGGCGACAGGCGCGCCTGCGGATGCAGCACGAGATAGCGCTTGACCGGCATCTGGCCGCTGCGGACTTCGGCGGCGATGCGGTTCAGCAACGTCGCCTGATCTTCTGCGCTGTAATGCTGCCATTGCGAAAAGTTGAGATGGCTGCGACCGTCGTGGACATCGCGCTCGATGAGCCACGACGCGGGGGCCACGCGGCTGTAGGCCGGCCAGTGCGTGTTTTCGGAGTGACAGTCGGCGCACTTCGCTTCGAGGACCTGGCGGACGTTTGCTGGAGCAGCGCTGCCTTCGAGAATTGGATCCGGCGCAATCGCGACGCGAAGATCGCCCCAGGGATGGATTGTCGAGAGCAGGATGACGGCGGCGATCAGGACACCAAGAACGACGGCGATTCGGGCAGCGTACCCTCCCAGGTCTGGAAAAGAGCCAGACCCTTCGACAAGCTCAGGGCAGGCTCTGGGGCACCCAGATTTGGCGAGGCGCGCGGGCGTGAGGAGACGGCGTAGTCTCCCGGATCTCGAAAAGAACGAGAGCTGGGCCAACCGCCCACACATTCGAAAACCGCGAATGTGTGGGGCACCCTGGGAGCCGGGAAGAGAAGTAGATCTCATGACGCCGGCGCCTCGTGGGCTTCGACGGTTGCGCCGGAGAGCGAGGCATCAATCGTTGCGAGATGGTGATCGCGGGCGACGAAGTTGACGTCGGTAATGCCGAGGACATCGCGCAGCTTGTCGGCGGGAACCTTCATGGGTCCTGGATTGGGCGCGGCGCCGGGCGCGGGTTGCGGGAAGGCGGTTGACATCGCGGTGTGAAACGTCACGTTGCCCTCGACCTTCTGCATGATCTGGTGGATGTGGCCGTTGAGCACGGTGAGCGAGCCGAAGCGCTTCATCATCGCCAGCGCCTGCTCGCTGTCGGAGGTGGACCAGCCCCACGCGGGATAGACCGCCCAGAGCGGGATGTGCGCGAAGACGACGATGGGCGTGCTGGACTTGAGGCCGGCGAGATCGTGCTGGAGCCAGTCGAGTTGCGGCGCGCCGAGCTTGCCCATGCCTTCGAGTTGCACGACGTTGACCAGGCCGATGAAGTGCACGCCTTTGTGATCGAAGCTGTACCAGCCGTTGCCGGCGGTGCCCTTGCCGTAGCGCGCGAGGTAGAGCTTGCCGTCGTCGACCGAGGTGTCGTGCTCGCCGGGGACGTAGAAGACCGGGCGCTTGGTGGTGGTCAGGAGTTGGTCGAGGGTGTCGAACTCGGCGGGCTTTGACGCGTGTGAGAGGTCGCCGGTGTGGATGATGAAATCCGGGACCGTCGGGCTGGCGTTGATCTTGTCGAGCGCGAGCTGTAGCGTCGCGGTGACGTCGGTGTTGGCGGGCTTGTTGAAGCCGATGTGGCTGTCGCTGATCTGGACGAAGGTGAAGTCGGATTGCTTGTCGGCGTGATGCGGCTGGCCGAAGGCGCGCGAGACGGGAATGCCTCCGGCGAAGGTCCAGACCAGGCCGGTGCCGGCCCAGGCCATGCATTTTAGGAAACCGCGGCGGTCGATGCCGTCGTTCATGATGGGTCCTCTCGGAGGGTGCTCCAAGCCCCGAACAGCTCGAGACCGGAGCACCGGCACATGAGGAGAACGGAGTAAGGGGAGATTTATTCCAGGGAGCTGAAGAAATTTTGGACGGGCTCTGCCGCCCTCAGTCCGCTGCTCTCCCGCGCGCGGCGCAGGAATCAAGAAGACGCGCGCGGCACGACTCAAACAGGCTTCTGAAAAACGTTGTATCGTGCCTAGATCGGGTAGTGCGGCGCTTCAGCGCCGCGTTCAAGCGCTTTGTGTTGTCTCCCCGAGCCGGCTTCAGCCGGCGGCACAATGCTTTGTTGCCGACTTTTTCAGCAGCCTCTAAAGTCGTGCCCCCGACCTTCCACTTCGAGCGAACAGCAGGTCCTTCGACTGCGCGTCCGCCGACCCGCAACAGATGCGGGTCGAAAACCGAGCGGACGCTCCGCTCAGGATGACAACTTATTAAAGAAAGGGCATCAGCGCGGCGGCTACGGGATCGTCGGCGATGGCGTTGACCAGGCCGATCTCCAGGGCGCGCGTGGCGGGGACCTTTTCGGCGGCGAGGAACATTTGCAGTGCGCGGGCTTTGCCGATGAGGCGCGGCAGGCGCTGCGTGCCGCCCCATCCGGTGATGAGGCCGAGGGCGGCGCCGCGATGGCCGAAGAGCGCATGCGGACCGGCGATGCGGCGGTCGCAGGCGAGGGCGAGATCGAGTCCGCCTCCCATGCAATAGCCGTGGATGGCGGCGATGGTCGGAGCGGGAAAGTTGGCGACGGCGCGCATCAGGCGCTGGCCCATATGCGCGAAGCGAAAAGCTTCGGGACCGGTGAGGGCGGCGATCTCGTGGAGATCGGCTCCGGCGGAGAAGAAGTGCGAATTGCCGGTGAGGATGAGGCGCGACGGCGGATGCGCGGCGAGGTCCTCGATGGTGGCGGTCAACGCCTGGACGCGGGCGCGGGTGAGGCGGTTGGTGCCGTCGTCGGAGATGAGACGTACCACGAGCGCGGCGTCGTGGGGTTCGAGGGTGAAGTGTGGAATGGAGTTCACGCGACCTTGGGAACTATAGGACACGGTCGTCGGCTGTGTCGAAGGTCAACGTATCCAGGTCGCGAACGGCGCGAGACCTGGGGCACCTGTGCGGTCCGTGGAGAACCGCAGATCCCTCGGTCGGACTGAAGTCCTCGGTCGGGATGACAAATTCATGACAGGTCGCTCCTTCGACTACGCGTCCGCCCGGCTCACAAAAGAGTGAGCCGGGAAAATCGAGCGGACGCTTCGCTCAGGGTGACACATTCATGGAAGACACCGGGGCAATGCCGGTGAGACAAAATGCGTCCCAGCCAGGTTAGCGACCAATAGAAAGACACGAACCCTTCGGCAGGGTCAGGGCAGGCGGGACGCCTGCCCGACAGCCGGCCGGAGGCCGGCGCTACGAACAACCGACAACTGCTTTACTGGATCTTGATCAGCTCGACGTCGAAGACCAGCATGCCGAAGGGGGGCTGTTTGCCGCCGTAGGCGAGGTTTTCGGGGATCCAGAAGCGTACCTTCTCGCCTTCGGTCATCAGTTGCATGCCTTCGGTCCAGCCGGGAATGACTTTGTTGAGCGGGAAGGTCGAGGGCGCGCCGCGAGCGACCGAGCTGTCGAACATTTTGCCGTCGGTGGTCCAGCCGGTGTAGTGAACGGTGACGCTGTCGGAGCTGGTGGGATGGCGCGTGCCGGTCCCGGGCCGCAGCACCTCGTACGCCAGGCCGGTGTGTGTGCGCTTCGCGTCAGCAGGCGGCGCTTTGACGTTGGCGGGCGCGCGCGTGGGCAGATCGACCAGCGTGACGTCGAAGACCAGCGTGCCTTGCGGCTTGCCCTGCGCGCCTTTGTAGGCGAGCGATTGCGGGATCCACATCCGCATGGTCTCGCCCACGGTCATGAGCTCGACGCCTTCAGCGAAGCCGGGGATGAGGCGCTTGGCCTGGATGGTGATGGGACGGCCGCGCACGACTGAGCTGTCGAACATCTTGCCGTCGGTGGTCCAGCCGGTGTAGTCGATGGTGACGACCTCGTCTTTGCCGGGATGAATGGTGCCGGTGCCGGGCTTGATGACTTTGGTGGCGAGACCGGATTTGGCGGTGGTGGCGTCGGCCGGTGGAGCGGCGACGTCAGGAGGAGCGGAAATCTGCGAGGCCGGCGTCTGCGCGAATGCGAGAGCGGAGAGGACGACCGCAAGGGTTGTTGTGAGTAAAATCCGATGATGGATGCGCATGAGTTTATTTTACGGGAGAGGATCAGCCAGGTCTCGAACACGGCTCTCCCACGTCTGGAAAGCGGCAGACCCTTCGACAAGCTCAGGGCAGGCTTTGAGGCCGGCGCGGCTCTCCCAGGTTAGCGTCCAAACGAAGGACGCGAACCCTTCGGCAAGCTCAGGGCAGGCTCTGGGCCACCCATGTTATGATTCGGAGCTTGTAGATCTGTACAATCGATGCGGCGGTCCGAGCCGCAAGGGGCGATCGTTAGAGCGTGCCAAGCGAGAAACAAGTTCATTGGTCCCAGCTTCGGGTAGGAATTACCGTTCTGGTTGCGCTGGTCACGCTGGCGTTCCTCATCTTCCTCATGACCGGAACGACCGGTCTGTTCACCAAGAAACTCATCTTGCGCGCGTATGTGGATGACGCCGGTGGCCTGCGCACGGGTGCGCCGGTGCGGCTGGAGGGCGTCGACATCGGCAACGTGATCGGCATCAGCGTAGTGCCCGATCAGGTAAGGCGGGCGGCGCCGGTCCAGATCACGATGAAGATCACGACCAAGTACGAAGACAGCATGACCACCGGGTGCCAGGCATCGCTGGCGACCGCCGGTGTACTGGGCGAGGTCTACATCAATATCGATTGCCGCTCGGTGCGCGGCGGCGGCCCGCTGCAGAACAATGCCGAGCTGCAGACACAAGAGGTACCGCAGCTGGAAGACGTGGTGCGCGCCAGCCAGGGCACGCTGCAGAACGTGAACGTGCTGGTCAAGCAGCTGAGCGACATCGTGAACTACATCCAGAGCGGTAAGGGATCGATCGGCAAGATCATTTACGACTCGACGCTGTACGATCGCGCCAACGCGACGCTCGGCCAGTTGCAGCAGGTTGCCGATGAGATCAACTCGCCCAAGGGCTCGCTGGGCAAGCTGCTGAACAGTGACGAGCTGTACGTCAAGGTGAACAAGTCGATCGACGAACTGAACAAGATCATCGAACAAACCAACAGCGGCCAAGGCACGGTGGGCAAGTTGCTGAAAGATCCGTCGCTGTATGACAACGCCAACAAGATGGTGGCTGGTGGCAATCAGCTGGTGTCTGACATCAACGCCGGCAAAGGCACGCTGGGCAAGCTGGCCAAAGATCAGGCGATGGCGAACAAGATCGATCAGACGATCACCCGGCTGGACAACATTACGACCGGCCTGGACAAGGGCGAGGGAACGGCGGGCAAGCTGCTGAAGGATCCCAAGCTGTACGACAACACCAACGGCCTGCTGGTGGAGACGCGCGAGCTGATCAAAGCCGTGCGCCAGAATCCCAAGAAGTACCTCACGATTTACCTGAAGATCTTCTGAGACCTGACCGCAGACGTGTGTCAGCAGGGGCCGTGGCAATCATCGCCTCACATCCAAGTTTCAAAGGCCTGCCTACAGAGCTACTTTTCCAAGGAACGAAATGAACACGCTTGAGCGATTCGCCCCTGACTCCCCGCTCGCGCAAAAGCAAATTCCTTCTACCATCGCCTGGTATCTCGCCGACTTGGGCGAGTCGCGAGGCAAACAGGACTTATTCACCCGGCAGTCGCCGCAGGTGCTAAAGGCTCTGCGGGAGCACGCCCTCATCGAGAGTGCCGTCTCCTCAAACCGCATTGAAGGTGTCGAGGTCGAGCAGGCGCGGGTTGGCACAATCGTTTTTGGAACGCCGCTACTGAAGGACCGCGAGGAGGAGTCAGTAAGCGGCTATCGCGACGCCTTAGAAAAGATACACAGTTCCCCCCTGGAGCTTCCAATCACCCTTGCAACCATCCAGGAGCTGCATAGTCTTTGCAGCGGGCAAATTTGGGATGCCGGCAAATTTAAGGACAAGGACAGCGACATCATCGAGAAGTCGCCGGACGGCCGCGTCCGTGTTCGCTTCAAGACTGTTCCGGCAGACCAAGCCCCTTCGGCTATGGAGCGTCTCGTTCAGGACTGGGGCGACTGCCTTCGCGAACGTTGGGTTCACCCGCTGATTGCGCTCGCCGCTTTCAATCTGGACTTCCTCTGCATTCACCCTTTTCGTGACGTGAATGGCCGCGTGTCCCGCTTGCTGCTGCTGTTGCAGAGCTACCAGCTCGGGTACGAAGTCGGGCGCTACATCAGCCTCGAACGGCTTATTGAGCAGAACAAAGAGCGTTACTACGAGACCCTGGAGCAGAGTTCCATCGGCTGGCATCAAGGGAGGCATGATCCTTGGCCTTACGTCGGTTACCTTCTCTACGTCCTGAAAAATGCCTACGCCGAGTTCGAGGAACGGGTTGGGCGGACGGTTTCGCCCAAGGGCGCGAAAACCGACCTGGTTCTGGACGCGGTCGCCCGCCAGAAAGGCGAGTTTCGGCTGGCCGACATTGAGCGGGCTTGCCCGGGCGTGGGTCGAGAGTGGATTCGGAAAATTCTGGCCGACTTGAGACGTCTTGGCTTTGTAGTTTCCGGCGGGCGAGGTACCGGCGCCCGGTGGCGCTATGTGGGCGGTGAGCGGGAGAAGTCAAAGGGTACTACCTCTACGTGAGGGTATTGCTGAGGGTATTATGGCTGCCGGGTAAGGCACGCCCTCAGGTTGGCCAGTGGCTTGGTGAAGATTAACTGCCCCCAGAGAAACTACCGCGCCGTGGCTTTGCCGGCAGCGGATACCGGAACCTGCTCCACGATCTCGATGCCGAAGCCTTCGAGGCCGGGCACTTTGCGCGGGTGATTGGTGAGGATGCGGATGCGCTTGAGGTTCAGGTCGGAGAGGATTTGCGCGCCGATGCCGATCTCGCGCTGCGTCTTGCGCTGGCTTTCGGGCAGCGTCGGCAGGCGCTGCTCGTGGTGGAACTGGATGGTCATGCGCTCGCCTAGGCGCTCGGTTTTTGATCTCGTTCGAAGAATCGCGTTTCTTCTGGGTTCCCTGGATTAACCCGGATTGTCCCCGGAAGGTTGTGAGGAAAACTCTTAGCGTACGAACTGGCTTCCCAGGTGTCCATACACGGAATCACATCCCAACCTTCGGTCAGACGTCCATTCAAGTCGAACTTGTAATGCAGCTTAACCGCCGGGCATCCCAGCCACGGGTCGAGCACAGTATGGCCCGTTATCCGGGCTGTGGTCCGCTCCCAGCTAGAACTCTTGTAGTAGCGAAACGCTCGTATTGCGCTCCTGATCAGAAACATCGCAAATCTGTCCCCGCCACCCAAATACATTCGCAGTCTCCTAGGTACTGCTGTCGTTGATTAGAATGGTGGACGAAATTTGGCGTCCCTGACAGCTCACCGTCGTGATCCCCGGTGCGACGTCTGTCGCGATGGGCTCGAGTGGCCGGCCCGGTTCATAGAGCCTTGTCCCAGACTAGTTCTGCTGTCAAGAAGAAACGCGGACTCTACTGCACCGTGGCTTTGCCGGCAGCGGATACCGGAACCTGCTCCACGATCTCGATGCCGAAGCCTTCGAGGCCGGGCACTTTGCGCGGGTGATTGGTGAGGATGCGGATGCGCTTGAGGTTCAGGTCGGAGAGGATTTGCGCGCCGATGCCGATTTCGCGCTGCGTCTTGCGCTGGCTTTCCGGCAAGGTCGGCAGGCGCCGCTCGTGATGGAACTGGATGGTCATGCTCTCGCCGAGCCGCTCGACGGAGTAGCCCTTCGACGTGGAGTGCAGATAGATGAGCGCACCGCGACCTTCCTCGGAGATGCGGCGCATGGCGCCGTCGATGGCGTTGCGGCAATCGCACCAGTTGGCGCCGAAGACGTCGCCGACCAGGCAATGCGAGTGCATGCGGACCAGCACGGGTTCGTCGCCGGCGTTCTCCACATCGCCCTTCACCATCGCGATGTGCGAATCGCCGGTGATCTCCGATTCATAGGCGATCATGCGGAAGTCGCCGTAGGCAGTCGGCACCATCGCTTCCGCGAGCCGCCGCACGTAGCGTTCGTGCGCCATGCGATAGCGAATGACCTCGGCAACGGTGATCATCTTGAGATCGTGCTGGCGGCAGAAGCCGGTTAGTTCGGGCACGCGCGCCATGGTGCCGTCGTCGTTCATGATCTCGCAGATGACGCCGGCGGGAACCATACCCGCCATGCGCGCCAAGTCCACCGAGGCTTCGGTTTGCCCGGCGCGAACCAGCACTCCGCCTTTGCGCGCACGCAGCGGAAAGACGTGGCCGGGACGCGCGAGATCGTTGGGCCGGGTTGCGGGATCGATTGCGACCTGAATGGTGTGCGCGCGATCGTAGGCCGAGATGCCGGTCGAGACGCCGTCTTTTGCGTCAACGGATTCAGTGAAGGCGGTGCCGAAGTTGGAGGTGTTCTCCGCCGACATCTGGCCGAGGCGGAGATAGTCCAGCCGCTCTTCGGTCATGGCGAGGCAGACCAGGCCGCGGCCGTACTTGGCCATGAAGTTGATCGCGTCGGGCGTGATCCTCTCGGCGGCCATGGTGAGGTCGCCTTCGTTCTCGCGGTCCTCATCGTCGACGACCACGATCATGCGGCCGGCACGGATCTCTTCCAGCGCGGTTTCGACATCGCAGAATGGAGCTTGGGGAGACATGTATGCGTTAACAAGATTCTAGCGAAAATCCCCACTCAAGGCCAAAGGAAGGCCTTGAATGGGGCACCCGTAGCTCGTGGCTCGAAGCTCGCGGCTTCTTCACGCGCCCGCGACGAACATCCGAATCACCCAGAAGGTCAGCATCGCGACTATCGCTGCGGCGGGGATGGTAAGAATCCAGGCCCACACGATTCTCCGTGCGACCCCCCAGCGCACCGCCGAAAGGCGAGTCGTGGTTCCGACGCCGATGATCGCGCCTGTAATCGTGTGCGTGGTGCTGACCGGAATTCCCGCCAGCGCCGTCCCCCACAATGTAAGAGCTCCGGCTGTCTCCGCGCAGAATCCACCGACCGGCTTGAGCTTGGTGATCTTGGCGCCCATGGTATGCACAATGCGCCATCCGCCGAAGTATGTTCCCAGCGCAATCGCCGTCTGCGCCGCCAGAATAATGGGCCAGTGCCAATGTCCCCAGTTGCTCTCGAAGTCGCGCTTGCTGAGCACGCCCGCGGTGTAGAGCGCGCCGGCTACGATCCCCATCGTCTTCTGCGCGTCGTTGCCGCCGTGTCCCAGGCTGTAAGCGGCGGCAGAGAACAGCTGCAGCTTGCGGAACAGGCGATCGACCTGCTGCGGCGACTTGCGCTGGAAGATCCAGGAGATCGCGACCATGAAACCGAATCCCAGCACCAGGCCGAGCAGCGGAGCTAGCACGATGAATATCAGCGTCTTGGTCCAACCGGAGGCGATGATCACCGACGGCGCCGCTCGCCAACCGTGCAGCAATGCGGCACGCGCTATCGCCGCGCCGGCGTAGCCGCCGATCAAAGCGTGAGAGGAAGAAGTTGGCAATCCCCACAACCAGGTCAGCACGTCCCACACGATCGCGCCGAGCAATCCGGCCATCACGACATACTGGGTGACGATGTTCACCTGGATCATGCCGGTGCCGATGGTTTTGGCTACAGCGGTGCCGAGCAGGAAGGCTGCGAGGAAGTTGAATGTCGCAGCCCAAATTACCGCCAGCTTAGGCGAGAGCACGCGGGTGGAGACGACCGTCGCAATGCTGTTGGCGGAATCGTGAAAGCCGTTGAGGAAGTCGAAGGCCAGCGCTAAAGCGACCGTGAGGATCAGCAGCAGCGTTCCGGTGCTCACGCACGCCCGTCCTGATCCGGATTGTGAGTGGCGTCCACGATCCGATGTCTCAAGCGTTCTTCACAACCACCGTCTCCAATACATTCGCGACGTCTTCGGCCTTGTCGCTGGCCTCTTCCAGAATCTCCAGCAGCTCTTTCAGCTTGATCAGCGTGATCGGGTCGGGACTGTTGTCGAACAGCCGTCCGATGGCTTCGCGGCTGACCTGATCGGCTTCGTTCTCCAGCCGGTTGACCTCGACACAATGGGCCAGCAGGTGCTGATCCTTGCCGAGCAAAGCCATCGCCTTCTTCAGCTCTTCGGCCTGCTTCAGAATGATGCCCGCCAGAACCTTGGCCGACGGCGAGGGCTGGGTGATCTTGTAGTTGAGCAGGCGATAGCTGGCCGAGAAGATGAAGTCCAGAACATCGTCCAGCGAAGAGGCGAGCAGGTGAATGTCTTCCCGGTCGAAAGGCGTGATGAAGGTCTGATTGAGTTTCACCAGCAGGCGGTGGGTCAAGTCGTCGCCGTGGTGCTCAATCTCCTTGATTCTCTCGACCTCGCGCGGCATGCGCTCGTAATCGTAGTTGTTCAGCAGCTCGGTCAGAATTCTGGCCGCATCGACAACATTGCCGGCCATTTCCTCGAACATGTCGAAAAACTTGGTTTCACGCGGAATCAGGCGCATGCGAGGCTCCAACCGGCAGCGGTTGTCGGGAGATCCATGGAAGATGCGATCAGGGCGCGGTGATTGTTACAAATTGATGAACACTAACTATCCCATGAGGCTGCGGGGAGGGTCAAACTGATCACAGGGCGGTGTGATGCGGGACGCGCGGAGCGGCCGGGAAAATTACCCAATCGGCTTCTTGAATCACAAAAAGCTAGGGCAGCCGATTAGGCCGCCCTGTTTGCTTTCACTAAGTGCCAAATGCTAAGTGCTAACTGCTGTCTTTACGCCTGCGCCGGCCGCTCGGGAGCAACGTTCGGCTGCTGTCCCGGAGCCGGTTTCAGCACCTGCTGCACATCGTCCTTCGCCGGCGGAGGAGCATTTGGATTTACCTTAATCGGCAGCTCCTTGCCTTCGATGAGCAACTGGATATCGTTGCCGTCGATCACCTCGCGCACCAGCAGCGCCTGCGCGATCTTCTCCAGGATCGGCCGATTACCTTCCAGGATGCTTCGCGCCGAGTTATAGCCATCGTCGACGAAGCGGCGAACCTCGCCGTCGATCTTCATCGCGGTCTCTTCGCTAAAGTCGCGATGCTGGCTGATCTCGCGGCCCAGGAAGATCTGCTCTTCCTTCTTGCCGAACGTGATCGGCCCCAGCGATGACATACCGAACTCGCAAACCATCTTGCGCGCCAGGTCCGACGCCTGCTCGATGTCGTTGCCCGCGCCGGTGGTCATCGTGTTCAGGAACAGCTCCTCGGCCACGCGTCCGCCCATCATGATGGCCAGCCGCGTCTCGAGGTAATCGCGCGTGTAAGTGTGCTTATCGTCGATGGGCAACTGCATGGTCACGCCCAGCGCCATGCCGCGCGGGATGATCGTCACCTTGTGCAGAGGATCGGCGTGCTCGCGCATGGCCGCAACCAGCGCGTGTCCGGCCTCATGATACGCGGTGACCTTTTTCTCTTCATCCGAGAGCAACATCGACTTGCGCTCGGCGCCCATCAGGACTTTGTCCTTGGCCTGCTCGAAGTCCCACATCAAGACCGTCTTGCGGTTCTGACGTGCGGCTACGAGAGCAGCCTCGTTCACCATGTTGGCCAGGTCGGCGCCGGAGAAGCCCGGGGTTCCGCGAGCCAGCACGCCCAAATCCACATCGTCGTTGATGGGAATCTTGCGGGTGTGCACGCGCAGGATCTCTTCGCGACCGCGAACGTCGGGACGCGAAACCACCACGCGGCGATCGAAGCGGCCCGGCCGCAGCAGCGCCGGATCAAGCACGTCAGGACGGTTGGTCGCGGCAATCAGGATGACGCCTTCGTTCGATTCGAAGCCGTCCATCTCGACCAGCAACTGGTTCAGCGTCTGCTCGCGCTCGTCGTGTCCGCCGCCAAGACCTGCTCCACGATGACGTCCGACCGCGTCAATTTCGTCGATGAAGATGATGCAAGGCGCATTCTTCTTGCCCTGCTCGAACAGATCGCGAACGCGGCTTGCGCCCACGCCGACGAACATCTCCACAAAGTCCGAACCCGAGATACTGAAGAACGGCACATTGGCTTCGCCGGCCACAGCACGCGCCAGCAAGGTCTTGCCGGTTCCCGGAGGCCCGACCAGCAGCACGCCTTTCGGAATGCGGCCGCCCAGCTTCTGGAATTTCTGCGCCTCGCGCAGGAACTCGATGATCTCCTTCAGCTCTTCTTTGGCTTCATCCACGCCGGCGACATCTTTGAACGTCACCTTCTTCTGCTGCATGGAGAGCAGGCGCGCGCGGCTCTTGCCGAACGACAGCGCCTTGTTGCCGCCCGTCTGCATCTGGCGGATCATGATGAACCACAGGGCTCCCAGCAGGATGAACGGCGCCAGGTTGAGCAGCCACGTCGGCCAGCCTCCGCCCTGCGCGTCCTTCACCGTAATGTTCACACCCTTATCGCGCAGCTCCTTGTACATGTCGGGATAGCTGATGGGCGCGATGGTGTGGAAGCTTGCCTTGTCGTTCTTGAACTTGCCGCGGACCTCCTGGCCAATGAGCGTCACTTCACTGACATTGTTCTGGTCCACGTTGGAGAGGAATTCTGAAAAGCTGATGTCGCGTTCCTTCGCGCCCGAGTTCGCGCCCTTCACGACCTGCCACAACAGCACGCCGGAAAGCACGATCACGAGCCAAAACACGACCGTTTTGACCGTTGAATTCACCGATTACTCCTGTCGAAAGGGGCAGACACGACTGGGGTGCCTGTAAGCTTAGATGCTCCCCTGACCTGCCGGATTTACAAATTCCGGCCCACTACCCGATTGTAACTCGCCTCTAACCGAATCGGGACAATAGACTTGCACAAAAATAAGGCGGCCAGGGCCCCATCCGGATTTGGCGTTTGCGTCTGCTTTTCGATTAATGGCTGCCCTCAACTCTATTGACGCGTGAGCGGAGCAGTCGTAAGACCTGCTTACTGTATTTGCGAAGTAGCACGCGTCGTGAACCTGGGATGCAGCGCCGGCATCAACGTTCTGGCGCCGCATTTCCACGCGGCGACAGGAGCACCAAGTCGGCCGCTTCCTCAGCATCTTTGAGGAGCGTCTTGCGCGGCGTGCCTATCCGCGCACGCATGGTCAGGCCACGAGCAAAATCCGTGACTTGGATCGCGCGCACGGCTACCGGAAAGTCAGGCGGGATGTCTCCCGCACAGATCCCGTCCCGGAAACGGCGCTCCACCAGCGCCGCGCCGCCCGCGACCGTGCTCTGCAGGAACCGCTGAACCTCAGCGTCGTTCACAAGCGGCGCGACGCACATCATAAGACAGCCCCGGGCGGACCCTTTCTCGGTCGCACTTTCGACAGCGTACCTCAGAAAGCCCGCGATCGAGTCGCGAAGACTCTGTGGCGAGATGAGTGCCTTCGCGGCTGATGCGCCCTTCCGTTCTGCGTACGCCCTAAGGACGCGCAAGAAAATCGCCCGCTTGTCCCCAAAGACGGCATACAGGCTCGGCCGTCCCACACCCATCCCGGCGACGAGATCGTCAATCGTCACTCCGTCGTAGCCTTTCGACCAGAACACCTGAGTCGCCTTTTCCAGCGCCCCTGTCTCGTCGAAGCTGCGCGGTCGACCCCGCGGCCTAGCGGCATTTTGAAACATTTAGTTTAAAACTCCTGGACAATGGCCATCGCACTAATATATAACTGAATAGTTCAAAATTAGCAAGCTGGCTCTGCCCTCGCGGGGCCACACGACTCGATCTTAACCCTTAACCACGGAGACGCCCATGGAACATTCAATCACTCTCGTCACCGGGACTACCTCCGGGCTCGGTTATGCGGCAGCCAGCCTGCTCGCCGCCAAGGGCGACCGCCAGGTCATCGTCACCGGGCGCAGCTTGGCTCGGGTAAAGGAAACGGCCGCTCAACTCGCGGCTGAAACCAAGACCCAGGTCTTCACCCCGCTGGAGCTGGATCTGGACGAGCCGTCCTGCGTCCAGTCCGCCCTCGCGGCGCTGGCCCGGGCCGTGAAGTATCTGATGGTTCCGCTGGCGAGTCTCATCCCCGGCATGAACCAGACTCCTGAGACAGCCGCCCGTCGCTAATTAATAACCTAAAAAGGATAGAAAATATGAACGAAAGTATATTAATAACCGGAGCAAATATTGGGCTTGGGAAAGAGACTGCCCGACAGTTAGCATTGAAAAGAGAAACAAAAAAGGTAATTCTTTTTTGCAGAAATCAAGCGAAAGCAGAGGCAGCAAAAAAAGACCTCGAGGAGAAAACAGGGGAAAAGATTTTTGAAATTATTATTGGGGATGTTACGGATGCAAATTCTGTAAGAAAAGCAGTAGGACAAATAAAGGGACCTGTTGATGCAATAGTTTTAAATGCAGGTGGAGTAATTGGGAAAACGGCTGCGAAATCTACGCCTTCCGGTATGAATCAATTAGCTGCTACGAATATCTTAGGTAATGTAATTCTAGTGGAGGAATTAATTAAGCGGGACAATTTAAGGAAAACAGTTCTATCAGTCAGTGCGGAAGCTGTTCCAGGAGTAAAGATGCTCGGAGTAAAACGAGTTTCAATGAGGACTTCTTCTGTGGATGAGTTTGCTGCTGTTCTTGATGGATCGTATTTTGGCGATAAGTTCAATGCATTGCAAGCATACGCATATGTCAAGTATGCAGAAACCATGTGGACGTTATCAATGGCAAGAAAATATCCTAAGCTCAAGTTTATTGTTGTGAGCCCAGGAAATACAAAAGGAACTCAGGCGCCAGATAGTCTTCCCCCGGCAATGCGGTTTATGTTGAAGTATGTGATGATGCCTATTGTATTCCCATTGATGGGCGGAATGGTGCATACACTGGAAGTAGGTGCAAAACGCTTTGTAGATGCCATTTCGGATGAGCGGTATAAAAGCGGCGTTTTTTATGCCAGTAAAGAGGGTAAGTTATCAGGGGACATGGTGGACCAGAGCACTTTTTTTACTGATTTGAAAAATACTTCATTTCAAGATAACGCCAACGAGGCAATTCACCGTTTCGTAAATTAGGCCTGAAAAGTAGTAGTTCTTCATACATAGCTGTCGAGAACAGGCGTGCCTGTTGAAAAACTCTTTTGGCGTCCTCCCCCTGAAAACTCGAAGCGCTAGGATGCCCTATAAACGACGATCACCCGCCCCGCATACATTTCTGGTCACCCAGATTGGGGCGGTTCTGCCACATGAAGGAGTTTTTCAACAGCCACAGGCCCTATCACAAGTAATCCTAGTATCGGTAGCGCCGATTTTACGCTTGCGGGGCCAGCTTAGTTTGCTGGGGTGGGGATTTACTCTTCGGTTGGTACGGCCTGATCTTCACACCTTCACCCGTACCGCTCCAGCAATATGAGTTGGCGACGGGAAATCGCTCGGCATTCGAGGAGTACGAGAGAGGGCGCGGTATTTTTGGCGCCCATCCGCAATTTAGTTGACCCACACTCCCACCGGTGCAAGACTTTGGTCGCCACTCGGCCGAGGGTGGCTCAAATGAAAATCAGAATGACAGTTCATCAAAACGCAGCGCCGGCTGAAGAGGTCAGCTTGTTGCCGATAAGGGCCAGACTTTGCCTGCTGATCGTGTCCGCGGCAATCGTCATGACGGCCTCCGTAGCGCAGGCCCAGACCTTCCAGGTGCTGCACACGTTCACCGGCGCAGGTGACGACGCTGCCCCCTTGGGCGGACTAACTGCGGCTGCCCCGGGGAAATTCTACGGTTCGACGAGCGGCGAAATCACGGGCAACAACGGATCGGTGTTCGAGCTGACGTCCCGTGGATCTGGCTGGGTACTCAACCCACTCAACAACTTTGGAAACTCGGGGAATGGGCCTTCCGAGCCATATAGCAAGTTAACCATTGGCCCGGACGGCGCATTGTACGGCACGACGTACGTTGGCGGAACGGAAGGGTTCGGAACTGTTTTCAAGTTGCAGCCCCCGCCAAATGCGTGCGCTTCTTTCTCCTGTCCCTGGACACTGACCGTCCTTCACAATTTCGATTGGAACGACGGAGCCGAGCCCATTGGCGAAGTTGTGTTTGATCATGCCGGCAACATTTACGGCACAGCGTCGGAGGGTGGGGGAAATTGCACCGTCCTCAGTGGCGGCTGCGGAGTTGTGTATGAACTCAGCCCGAGCGGCAGCGGTTGGACGGAGACCGTCATTTTCAACTTTAGCTTCGAGGGTGGCAATGCGGGAGCAGTGCCATCAGGTGGCCTGATCTTTGATACCGCTGGAAACCTTTATGGAGTGACCTGGTTAGGCGGTATCCCTTCGAATAGTGGGGTTATCTATAAGCTGAGTCCACCACAGGGCGAGGGCTGGACACAAACTGTTCTTTACCAATGTGGTTCGGGTGGACTTGGACTCTTGCCCGTCGGGACCTTGCTGATGGATGGTTCCGGCAACCTCTATGGCGAAATGCAGACAGGCGGCTTAAACAACGGGGGCACAGTCTTCCAGCTAACGCGGCAAGGAGGGTACCAGGATATATACAGCTTTTCTGCGAATAGCGATCCCCAGGGCTCTCTCGTTTCGGACAGCGCTGGAGATCTCTACGGTACATCCTCACAAGGCGGCATCAACGGTTATGGCTCCGTGATTAAGCTTGCGCCTTCGAATGGGAGCTGGATCGAGACCGACTTGCATGTATTCCAGGGGTCCGATGGCATCTACCCGGGCGGTAGTCTCGTCCTCGATTCTGCCAACAACCTGTATGGCACCGCGGAGGAGGGCGGACACTTTTCCGGCGTGTGCTCGCAAGGCTGCGGCACCGTGTGGGAGATTAGCCCGTAGGGCGTGCTCCGGGTGTTCGCCATTTCCCGGTCCTGGGTAGTGGCTCAATTTGCATCACGCATTGAGGTTTACCCCCGGCGATGGAAGCTGCAATCGCCGGGTACCCGGGTCCGCACCGAAGCTTCGTTTGCTTAGGTGTTTACTCCTTAGCGGGCACGCTCTCGATTTTCACGCCGTCTCCCGTGCCGCTCCAGCAATACGCCTTGGCGACCGGCAATCCTCGTACCCACACGATCTCGCCTTCACGCAGCGCCACTGGCCACGTCGGACGCTCGTCGGCCGAAATCTTCCTCTCCGCGAACAGCCGCTTCAGCTTCTCCTCCGAGCCGCTATGCGCCGGCCAGAACCGATCTCCCGGACGCCAATTCCGAATCGTCAACTCGGTTCCCACCAGATCGCGGCTGAGCAGCTCGCCCGGAGTCATCTCGCGGCCGAACTCTTGCGGAACAATCGTCGCCCGTAACGTCAGCCCTAACTCGTCGATCCGCACCTCGCCCGGAATCGGCAGCAGAGCTTCGTATTCTGCGTCGCCGGCTCGCGAGCACGACCGCAATTCCAGCCACTGCTTCGCATTCACCGCGATCAAGCCGCCGGGCAGTTCGGTTCGCACCAGTTCACCCAGCGCACACCGCCGAAGCTGCTCCACGTGCTCGAAGTCCAGCGTGATGCCGTGATCCTCGGCAAAATACTTCAGCACCCGCCGCTGTAGCGCGAGCGGCAGCCCCGCGAACGCTGCGAGACTAAGCCGTCCGCCTGCCTCCGACGCACTTTGACAGGTTTCGGTGGAAGAGCCGGCCTTCAGGGCGGCGTCCGCGCCCGTTTTTTCTTCGGGCTTCAGCCCTGGGCTCCGAGCCTTCAACTGCCGCTCGACCTCATTGCGCCAATACTCTTCTTCTCCGCGCGCGATTTCCGCCGCGTCGCTCAGCGTCTGCCGGATGTTCGGGTTGTACTCGCGCTCCAGCAGCGGCAACAGCTCATGCCGCACCCGATTGCGCAGGAAGCGATGGTCCCGATTGCTTGTGTCCTCGCGCCAGGTCTGTCCGAGCGACTCCAGATACGCTTCCACCTCACCTCGCGTCACGCCCAGCATCGGACGCACGACGCGAGCGCTCCCGCTTCCAACCACCGGCCAAATTCCCGCCAGCCCACGCGTCCCCGCGCCACGCAGAAATTTCAGCAGCACCGTCTCGGCCTGATCGTCCAGCGTGTGCGCGGTCGCGATCGCATCCAGCCGCTTGGCGCTCGCCAGCCGCGCGAACCACTGATACCGCAACTCGCGCCCCGCGGCCTCCACGCTGAGCTTATTCAGCACCGCATGGTCCCGCACGTCGCCCACACCTACAAAGAACTCCAACTCCGACTGGCGCGCCAACTCGCCAACGAACGCCTGGTCCGCATCCGATTCGGCTCCACGCAGCCCATGATTGAAATGCGCAACCGCGAGCACAATCCCAAGCTCATCCCGCAGCTCCAGCAGCACGCGCAACAGCGCCACCGAATCCGCCCCACCCGACACGGCGACGGCCACGCGGTCGCCCGCGCGCATCAGCTTCTGCTCGCGAATAGGTTGAAGTACTCTCTCACGCACGGGGTTATTATCGCTCCTCGCGATTCGCCGTCCGCTTCTCGCCGGAGCTGTCCACGCACGAAGCAAACCTGACTGTCATCCCGAGCGGAGCCCAAGGATCTGCGGTTCGCCCGAATCACGACACTGCAACCGAGCGGCCCGTAAGAAACAAGAGCGATTCCATCAGCCCTTTTCTTCTCTGTGTCTCTGTGGTGAAAGGTTTGTCGAGGTTACTTCGACAGCGCCCCCAGCGCCGCCCTGAAGATCGCGTCGAAGTTCTCGCGCCCCGCCGACTGCACCGCCCGCTCCACCGCCTTCTCTGCCATCGCACGCTGGTAGCCCAGATTCGTCAGCGCAGAAATCACATCCTCCTCCACCGCCGAATGCGTCACCACCGCCTGCGCCGCACCAAAGCCCTCCAGCTTGTCGCGCAACTCCACGCACATGCGCTCGGCGGTCTTACGCCCGATGCCGGGAATCTTGGTCAGCCGCGCAAAGTCGTTGCCGCGGATCGCGCCCACCATGTCGGCCGCCGCCATGCCGCTCAGCGTCTTGATCGCCAGGGATGGCCCAATGCCGCTCACCGTGATCAGCTTCTCGAACAGCTGCTTCTCTTCGGCGCGCAGAAATCCGTAGAGCGCCAGCGCGTCCTCGCGCACGTGGGTGTGGATGTGCAGCGCGACCTCCGCGCCGGTCGCAGGCAGCTCCGAAAATGTCGGGATGGTGATGACGACGTCGTAGCCGACGCCGCCGGCCTCAACAATGGCCTGGTTGGGATGCTTGGAAATGAGACGGCCGCGGAGGTGAGCAATCATAGTTAGGGGCTAGGGATTAGGGCCTGGGGGCTGGTTAATGAAAGCTGAGTGCCGCAGGAGCCAAGTCCTCCACTAGACCCTGATCCCCAGTCCCTAGCCCCTTCTTTACTGCCTTCTCCGCCGATGCACCGCAAACTCAAACCCCGGATTCGGCGGGAACAGCTCACTGATCTTCCTCAGCCGCTCAGCCATCGCGTCGGGAGCCAGCAGCGGATAGTCGCGCTCGCGCAGGTCTTGGTAATCCACATCGAGAAACAGCGACAGCATATACACCGCGATCGAATCAGAGAAGGTCGCCAACAGATATTCGTGCCGCGCCTTCTCGGCCTCAGGCCCGTTCGTCGTCGCCACCTTGCGCAGCTCGTAGGCGTCCAGCGAGGTCTCGCCGCGCGCCCGGCCTTCCACCTGCTTCCACGCCAGGTCGGAAAACTCCTGCGACACGCCAACGCGGTCCACAAAGTTATGTCCCACGTTGATGAAGAACTCGAAGGCAATGGCGAAGCTGTCTTCCATCAGCCGCGTGGAGATGAAGACGCACTGCGAATCGCCCAGCGTCTGGTTGCGATGGCAGACGGCGCTGTCGGAAAGCTGCACGTCGTAGCGGTCGGCGATCATCGTCTCATCGCCCAGATTGAGCGTGAGTGGCACAAAGTAATACGCCTTGCGGTTGAGCGCCGCGGCAATGGTGCGCGGCACCGCGTTGATCATCCGCTCCAAATCGGCTATGCCGGCGGTTACATCTCCCATCACGGCATAGCAAATGCCATTGCCGGCCTGCGTCACCGGCGCCATGCGCACCACTTCCGCCGGGGTTCGGGTTACCGCTTGCGACGTCGAAGCCATGAATAGTCGATTGTAACGCACCGGTGACTACGCCGGTCTTTGCCATACGGTCGGTAAGGGCTCAATTTGAAATTCCGCTAATTTGGGTGGAGCACGCCTTTCAGGCGTGCAGTTGAGATACGCTGATGCCTCGGCTTCAGCCGCTGAGGTAAAGGTTAGATTTACCTCAGGCGCTAAAGCGCGTGTCGAGTTGGGGCGGCAATTTGCACGCCTCAAGGCGTGCTCCACCCGACCTGCTTTGAGCGAGTGAATTTCAAACTGACCCACTACAATCCGTTCGCCTCTTTTGCGAACAAATTCATCTGGAAAACGCTTCCAGTAGTAGTACAATCCTCGCCCAGATATTCGCGAGAGGCCTCTCGGCGTTTTTCCTGCTCTGCTGATTCGCTGCCAGGCGCCTTGACTCGTTCGCCTCCCGCGTCGGTAGTCGCACACGTTCTTTCCAGGGCCACGAACGTTCACTGACATTGCGAGGAGACAAGCCGATGCATAGCCGAGGACAGCATTTCATTTCCCTGTTTCGCGCAATCGTTCCGGCAGCAGTCACCGCATTATTAATAACGTTGGCCGCGCTTCCCGTCGCCGCACAGAGTTCCGTACCAGCATCGGCGGTTCAGGCTGCGAAGCTGCCGCAGTTCGCCAAGCGGCTTGCCCATCCCGCATCAGCGCCCAACCCAGCGCCGGCCCATCAAGCGTCTCGCCCTGGCCCGTCGCAAAGCGATGTGATCTACGAAAACGGTCCCATCAACGGCAACACGGATGCCTGGAACATCAACCTTGGATCTTTGGTCAGCGATACCTTCACCACCAACGGCACTCAAGTCACTGGAATGGCCTTTGGGGCATGGCTATTTGCGGGCGACACGATGTACTTTGCCGAGGTCTCCATCACCGCGGAACCAAACGGCGGACAAACCTACTTTGACCAGGTCGTGACCTTTACTCAGGGACCATGCACATATAATCAGCTCTTCTACAACGTCTGCACCGAGACCAGCGCGAACTTCAACAGCCTTGAGCTGGAGCCGGGAACCTATTGGGTGAACGTGCAGAATGCTTCCGTTACCAACGACGATCCCGTGTTCTGGGACGAGAACAGCGGAGTCGGATGCATGTCTTCCGGCTGCCCGTCGCAAGCCGAGGCACCCTACGTGGGCACCATCCCCTCGGAATCGTTTACCCTGCTGGGGAACGACGATCCAGCGCCCCAGTGCTTTAAGTCACAAGACAATCTCCAGATCATCTCTAACTTCACCCAAATGCAGGCGGGCACCAGCGGCCAGAACGGCGTTGTCGTCGACCGGGCCGGCAACGTCTATGGAACCTTTCCTAACGGCGGCAGCAACAGCGCTGGCCTTGCCTTCAAGCTAAGCGACCGCTCCGGCTGGATCCTCGATCCGCTGTACAACTTCGCGGGAGGCAGCAACGGCGGTCAGCCGACCGGGCTGATCGTCGGCCCCAACGGCAGTCTCTACGGCGGTGCGCAAGGAGGCATTCAGAACTGCGGCACCGGTGGCAGCCAATACTGCGGAGTCGTCTTCAACCTGACACCTCCGCCGACCGCCTGCAAAATGGCTCTGTGTTATTGGAGCGAGAAGCCGATTTATCAGTTCAGCAGCGAGGCTGACGGTGCCGGCATCGTCAACCTCACCGCATACGACCCGCAGGGCAACCTGTACGGCACGACAACGGCCGGCGGAGCGAATGATTACGGTACGGTGTTTGAGCTCACGCCATCCGGCGGCGGCTGGACCAAAACCATCCTCTACAACTTCAGCCCCGGCGAGATCTCCAGTCCAATTCAGGTGCTGGTAGGCAACGACGGCAATCTCTTCGGACTCACCGGCAGCTCTCTTTATGAGGATGGAGTTCTGTTCCAGCTCGTGCCTTCCGGCGGCCAGTGGACGCTGAAGGAGCTCCGTTGGTTTGCCGCAAAAGATGGCATCGCCGTTTCTTCCCTTGTCCTGGACAGCACAGGCAACAACCTCTATGGCATCCTGCCAACGTCCGGCCAGATCTTCCTGATGGCAAGGTCCAGTACCGGCTGGTCGTTCTACTCGACCAACCCTGAGGGCGCCGGCTATCTGAATGGTCTGACCATCGATGCAAACGACATCGTGTATGGCACGGCATCGTCCGCTAGTAATCAGCAGAATGCCTTCTTTTACAAAGGCTGGCCTACGAACGGCTTCTTGAACATTCAGCCCCTCTACTACTTAGGATACGAGTATTTCCCGACCGGGGGCAGTTTGGCCGTCGACGCCAATGGCAACCTCTATGGCACCACTTCCCCCTGTGGCACCTACAACTCCGGAACGGTCTGGCAGTTCGCACCGTAGCCGGCAGCAGAGTAGCGCCGTCCCAAGTCTTGCCTGATTTGAGCCGGGCAAGAGTAGCGCCGGCCTCTGGCCGGCTGTAACGCGGGCCTCCGGCCCGCGCGCATCTCTCGGCAGCGTGATGGACATCGGTCCGGGTGCCCCACTCATTCGCGGGGTTCGAATGAGTGGGTTCCTCAAGCCTCAATCCTCAACCGAGGGGGCGGCGGCAGCCGCAGAGAGCTAGAATGTTCAGATGTCCTACTCGGCAGCCATGCCAGCCCGTCGTACCAGGCTCTCGATCGCTTTCACATCCACGCTCCGCGTGCTTTTCACCACGCTGCTCTTCATCGCCGGAGGCATGGGCGCAGGCCTGTTCCTGGGTATCGTCGGAACCGTGCTTTATGGCATCATAAGTGGTAGCAAAGTTGACATGACCAACGCCTACAAACACGTTGCCATCCCGGTTGCCATCCTCATCGGCGCCGTCGCGCTCGTCGGATCCGCGGTGCTCGAAGTCCGCTCCCGCCGCACACGAACATCCGCGTAAAACGCACGCGCCCGCTCTTCCCGTTCGCACAGCTAAAATAAGCAGAGCAGTCTGTAATTGAGGTCTCTGCCGAGGTCTTAAGGTTATGTCCGTCCAAAAACGAAAGACGAAACCCGGTAAACGCGTGACCTCAGAGACGGAATACTTGCTGAGTTCGCCGAACAATGCTCGCCGACTAATGGCCTCGCTAAAAGAATCGCAAGAAGGCAAAGGCCTGCGCATGACGGTCGAAGAGCTGCGGCGCTGCGTTGGACTTGCTGAGTAATAAAATCGGAGCCCATCAGCCTTAACTGATCACCGGCCACTGGCCACTGGACCACATCATGTCTGAAATCATTCACGTGAAATTGCCCGACGGCAGCGTCCGAGACGTGCCGCGCGGGACCTCCGCTCTCGATATCGCCAAGAGCATCAGCCCGCGTCTGGCCGACGCCGCACTGGCCGCGCAGATCAAGCCGTTGTCGTCGAACGGGAACGGCAGCGGCGGCAACGGCCATCCTCCGGCGTTTTCAGAGAAGAGCGAAGCCACCGGCGCCACGACTGCGCCTGCGTCGGCCCACGCTCCTTCCGCTGACGGACCGCGCCTGGTCGATCTGGCACGTCCGCTTGAAGAAGACGCCGAGCTGCGCATCTTGACCGATCGCGATCCCGAGGCGCTCGAGGTCTATCGCCACTCGTCCGCGCACCTGATGGCCGCCGCCGTCCTCGAGCTCTTCCCCGAGACCAAGCTCGGCCACGGCCCGGCGACCGAGTCCGGCTTCTTCTACGACTTCTATCGCGAGAAGCCGTTCAGCCCCGAGGACCTCGCGGCTATCGAGAAGAAGATGCAGGAGCTGGTGAAGCAGGACCTGCCCTACGCGCGCGAATTTCTGCCGCGCACCGAAGGCCTGGAGCGCTTCAAGTCGGAAGGCGACTTCATGAAGTGCCACTTCATCGAGCAGTTCACTCAGCCCGACGAGAAGATCTCCATCTACAAGACCGGCAAGTTCATCGACTTCTGTCGCGGCCCGCACATCCCGTCCACCGGGCGCATCAAGGCGTTCAAGGTGCTGAGCATCGCGGGCGCGTATTGGCTGGGCGACGAGAAGAATCCGCAGCTGCAGCGCATCTACGGCACCTCGTTCTTCAGCAAGAAGGATCTCGACGAGTATTTGCACAAGCTGGAGGAAGCCAAGAAGCGCGACCATCGCGTCATCGGCCAGCAGCTCGACCTGTTCTCCATTCAGGAGCTCGCCGGCCCCGGCCTGATCTTCTGGCATCCCAAGGGCGGCCTCATCCGCAAAGAGATGGAAGACTGGATGCGCAACGAGTACCTGAAGCGCGGCTACTCGCTGGTCTACACGCCGCACGTGGCGCGTACCGATCTGTGGAAGACCAGCGGCCACGAAGGCTACTACGCGCAGAACATGTTCGTCCCCATGGAACTGGACGATGCGGAATACCGCATGAAGCCGATGAACTGTCCGTTCCACATCCTCATCTATCGCGACTCGCTGAAGTCGTATCGCGATCTGCCCGTGCGCCTGGGCGAGCTCGGCACCGTCTATCGCTACGAGCGCTCGGGCGTGATGCACGGCCTGCTGCGCGTCCGCGGCTTCACTCAGGACGACGCGCACATCTTCTGCACTCCCGAGCAGATCGAAGACGAGGTGGTCGGCTGCATCGACTTCGCGCTCGCGACTTTGAAGACCTACGGCTTCGATCAGTTCCAGGTCGAGCTATCTATTTGGGATCCGAACGATCGCAAGACCTACTCCGGCCGCGACGATCAGTGGGAGCTGGCGCAGCGCTCGCTGGAGAACGCGCTCAAACGCCGCAACATCGAGTACAAAACCATCCCCGGCGAAGCTGCGTTTTACGGCCCCAAGATCGACATCAAGTTGGTCGACGCCATCGGCCGCCTGTGGCAGCTCTCCACCGTGCAGTTCGACTTCACCTTGCCCGAGCGCTTCGGCCTCGAGTACGTCGGCGAGGACGGCAAACGCCATCAGCCGCTCATGGTGCATCGCGCGCTCTATGGCTCCATCGAACGTTTCTTCGGCGTGCTCATCGAGCACTATGCCGGAGCGTTCCCGGTCTGGCTGTCGCCGGTGCAAGTCGTCGTCATCCCCATCGGCGAGAAGCATCACGCCTATGCCAGCGAGGTCGGTGACAAGCTGAAGGCGGCTGGGGTCCGCGTCCACGTCGATCTGCGCAACGAGAAGATGAACGCCAAAATCCGCGAGCACGCCATGCAGAAAGTTCCGTTCCAGCTGGTCGTCGGCGACAAAGAGGCCGAGGCCGGCGAAGTCAACGTCCGCGTCCGAGGCCAGGAAAAAGCCGAAGGCTCAGTGAAGGCCGAGGCGTTCGTGGAGCGGGTGAAGGGGCTGATCGAGAGTAAGAGTCCCACATTGTAGGGGTTTCCGAATTTCCTGATTACTCGAGGGCCACAGGCCAATTAGTCAGTCTCAGCGTCGGGCCCGTCCCCGCAGGGGACAGCATATCTAAGCCCAGCGTTTCAATGCTGGGTGCGCGCGATGATGCAGTCGAGTCCGGTAACGGACGGCATATGGATCACATGGCGGATCCGTTCTTTGAGAGCGCGTTTACGGCCTGCTCGAAACTCCGTCTCGATGATGCACAGGTTCATATGTCGTCCTGGCGGACTCGGGGCTGGTTTGACGCCTACCCAGCGTTAAAAACGCTGGGCTGAGATATACCGCGCCTCTTGGCGCTGCTGCGGATTGGCTGATCTACGCCCATCTACAATGATGTTAGGCAATGATATTGGGCGAAATTTGCAATCGTGGAACCCCGGTAGAGCCGTCCCCGCAGGGGACAGCATATCTAAGCCCAGCGTTTCAACGCTGGGTACGCGCGATGATGCAGCCGAGTCCCGCCAGGGACGGCATATGAACCCCGGCCTGTGCCGTTAATCACCGAACTTGGGCCACGAAGCCGATAGCCTTTTGAAATGTCCCACACGCACGCCTGGGTGCTCGTGCATTGCGTCTTCAGCACGAAGGACCGCGCCAATCTCATCCCGGATCCCGTCGAAATGTGCCGGTATCTAAGCGGCGTGGCTCGCGCGAAGAAGATCACGCTACTTGCCGCCGGAGGCACTGCCAATCACATCCACCTTTTAATCCACGTACCGCCTGTAATGCCGCTGGCGAAGGCTGTTCAGGAGCTAAAGGGAAACAGCTCGCGTTGGTTGCACGAACGCGGCGTGCGCTTCGACTGGCAAGAGGGCTACGGTGCGTTCGGCGTCAGCCAATCGCAAAAGCAGACGGTGGCCGATTACATTGCGCGCCAGGCGGAACATCATCGCAAGTGGAGTTTTGAGCAGGAGTTCATGACTCTGTTGCGCAAATCCGGTGCGGCATTTGATTCGCGCTATGTGTTCGGGTGAGCGTGACGAGCGGTCCATATCTCGTCCCTCCGGGACTCGGTTCGACATCACGCCAACCCAGCGTTAAAACGCTGGGCTTAGATATGCCGCGCCTGCGGCGCTGCCTCACGCTCGCCTTCCCGAATTCAACACGATGACCAAGGCCGGTCCTTCACTGTCGGCATGCCTGACGAGCCTCCATTCGACCGCCCGCATTTTGGCAGTCACCTCTTCTATCTGCTGATAACGCCAGCAACCGACGCCTCTCGCTGACTCCCTAGCAACCAAACCCGCATCAACACTGCTCTAAATCATTCGGGCCCGTTGAAAGAACGCTGCCTACCGAAGCATCCTGGCTGGCGACGGGTTTACTCATGTGAGCCTTCGCACTAACGATGCTTGCACTCGCCGACCGAAGTGCGATATGAATTCGCAACAATCGCGGTGACTCGAAGCTTAGGAGGCTGGTAACAAGGCCAACCCATGATCCCGGAATCGCACCCGCTGCAGGACCTCTTCACCGACCTTATCCACAGCCATTTCAATCATGACATCGGCCTGCACGACACCGAACTGCAGGACTACGTCGTCAACATGCTGAGCGAGTTCTGCGAGTGCGAGCAGCTCTTCAAGATCTGCGACGCCGGCGGCCGCCCGCTCGGCGATGTGGGCGAGATGCTGCTGGAGAGCGATCCCATCTACGGCCCGGCGCCGTCGTTCGACCGCGAGCGCCAGGTGCGCAAACACATTGGCGACTACACGCTGTTCCTCTCCGGCATGTTTCCCGAGAGCATCAATCACTATCGCCTGCGCCGCCAGCGGCTGGAGAACCTCATCGACTTCATCAAGGCCGGCAAGGAGAGCTATTACATCGTCTCCAAGTTCGACCAGTTCGAATACGCGCGCCTGGCGCCGCTCTTCGCGAAACTGGCTCGCGAGTTCGAGTCCTGCGTCTACGCTCTGAATCTGGTGAAGGGCGACCTCGACGAGATGCAGCATCCCATCACCCTGCGCGCCAAAGAGATCGTGATGTAGCGTTGTTAAGAATCGTGAACGCGATCACGGCGCCCCAACTTTCCGGCGCTTGCCGTGTTCCTAACATCGACAGCGATGGATAGGCAAACTGAGCACCGCAGGCTTATGACAGGGATCGCGACCGAGACCGCTATCGCCACGACGAATGATGACGATCGGCGGTGTGTCCCGTCCAATGTGAAGCGGTAAGCACGGCCCACGAGGTTTGTGGGCCAACTGAAATGGCGGTGGTGATGCAAGAGGCCCGGAGCCAACCTCCGGGCCTTTTCGCGTGCGATACTAGAACTTGGTAGTGCGGCGCCTCAGCGCCGCGGTTGGCGAGCGCCCTCTTTGGGTTTGTCATCCCGAGCGCAGCCGAGGGATCTGCGGTTCGCCGGGAGTGGAAGGATCCGCGGAGCCGCCAACGGAACTCATCATCGTAAGACTTTGTCATGAACTCCATCGATCCAAAATCCGTCAAGGTCAACGTCACCACCGGCACCGGCGTGGAGATTGAGTGGAAGGACGGCCACCAGAGCGCCTACAGCTTTCCGTTCCTGCGCGACGCCTGCCCCTGCGCGCTGTGCAACGAGGAGCGCGAGAAGGACGGCCGCCATCCCGGCGATCCTCTCAAGCCCATCGCCGGTTCGCTGCCCATGTTCAAGGCAGCGGCGCGGCCCACCGAGGTCAAGCCCGTCGGCAAATACGCCATCAGCTTTGCCTGGAACGACGGCCACCAGCACGGCATCTATTCCTGGCAGTACCTGCGCGAGCATTGTCCCTGTCCGGAATGCAAGGCGCACCGCGCCATGGAAGCGACGGCCAGCGGCGGCAAACCAAACTGACGCGCAGCCTAACATCAACTCACCACTGAGATCACAGAGCGCACAGAGAAGTCTCATTCAAGATTTCCTCAGTGCTCTCCGTGTTCTCTGTGGTGAATAATGGTTTTCGAGTAACCTGAACTTTGTCCTCGTATTTGTCCCAACTCAATCCGCAGCAGCGTGAAGCCGTCGAGGCGGTCGACGGGCCGGTGTTGATCCTCGCCGGCGCCGGCTCGGGCAAGACGCGCGTCATCACCTATCGCATCGCGCATCTCATCGACGGCATCGGCGTACCGCCGGACTCCATCCTCGCGGTGACCTTCACCAACAAGGCCGCGTCAGAGATGGCCAGCCGCGTCGAAGCCATCGTCGGCGCGCGCACTGTCGCGAAGCCGCTGATCTCGACGTTCCACTCGTTCTGCGTGCGACTGCTGCGCCGCGATATCGATGTTCTGCAAATCAACGGCAAAGGCTATCGCAAGGATTTCGTCATCTACGACGAGGTCGATCAGCAGGCCGTCGTCAAGGCTGCGATGAAGCGCCTCGGCATCGACACCAAGCAGACCACGCCGAATAGCGTGCTCGGCCGAATTTCGTGGGCCAAGAACCACATGCTCGATCCGCAGCAGGTTTACCTCGAGTCTGCCGATCCGCAAACCGAAAAGATCGCGCACATCTACGAGGTCTACCGGCAGGAGCTGGCCAAGTCGAACGCGCTCGACTTCGATGACCTGCTGCTCTACGCCGTGCGTGTGCTGAAGTCGTCTGCCGAAGTGCGCGAGCGCTACAACCGCCGCTTTCGTCACCTGCTGGTCGACGAGTATCAGGACACGAACCGCCCACAATATGAGTTGATGCGAATGCTGGCGGGCAGCGAGCACAACGTCTGCGCCGTTGGCGATGAGGACCAGAGCATCTACTCCTGGCGCGGCGCCGACATTCGCAACATCCTCGAGTTCGAGCAGGATTTTCCCGAGGCCCGCATCATTCGCCTGGAGCAGAACTACCGCTCGACGCAGAACATATTGCAGGCCGCGTCGGCGGTGGTGTCGCGCAACGTCAAGCGCAAAGGCAAGAACCTTTGGACCGACCGGCAGGGCGGCGCGCAGCTCGGCTACTACGAAGCGCCTGACGGAGAGAACGAAGCGCTCTTCGCCGCTGATTTCATCGTGAAGTATCTTCGCCAGGGCCACGGCGAGCACGGAGAGACACCGCGCGCGGCGATCTTGTATCGCACGAATTCGCAATCGCGCCTGGTCGAAGAGGCGATGCGCCGCTACCAGATCAACTACCACGTTGTGGGAGGCTTCAGTTTCTACGAACGCGCCGAGATCAAGGACATGATCTCGTATCTGAAAGTCCTCGGAAACCCTGATGACTCCATCGCATTGCAGCGCGTGATCAACGTACGCCGCCGCGCGGCATCGGCAAGACCACGATGGAAACCGTCGAGCGCATCGCGCTGGAGACGGGAACGTCGATGTGGGGCGCGCTCAACGAGACTCTTCGCCAGCGGCTGCTTCCGCCGCGGGCGCTGGCTGCGCTCAAGAGCTTTGTCGATCTCATCGAGGATGCGCGCGCGATGCACCTTGGGGCCTTTCGCGAGCGGGTTGACGAGACGGCGGGCGCTCCTTCAGAAGCCAGAGAAGACGATCTGCAGCACGATATCGACTTCTCGGCCGACATGTTTGAAGACCAGGCAGAGATTTCTGGCAGCGCGGAGGACCACAGATCCCTCGGTCGGGATGACAGTCAAGGAGAGAACACGTCGACGGATTTCTCGACTGACTTGTTTGATACCGCATCGGCGGACAGCAGGTCCTTCGACTCCGTGCCCGCCCGACTCGCAAACAGCGAGTCGGAAAACCCGAGCGGGCACTCCGCTCAGGATGACAAGCAAGACGAGGGCGACGGCGGAAGTGATGGAGAAGCAGGTCGCGTCGAAGGCTTCCGCGCGCCTGGCGATCCGGCCAATACGGCCGAGCTGCTGAAGTTTCTGCTCGACCGCACCGGTTACATCAAGCTGCTGGAGCAGGAGGACACGCCGGAGTCGCTCTCCCGCATCGACAACCTGCGCGAGCTGGTGAATGCCGCGATGGACTCGCGCGATCGCGGCGAGACGCTGAGCGAGTTTCTTGATCACGCCGCGCTGGTCAGCGATGCCGACCAGTACGACGAGAACGCGCGCGTCACGCTGATGACGCTGCACTCGGCCAAGGGGCTGGAGTTCCCGCTGGTCTTCCTGATCGGACTCGAAGAGGGGTTGTTCCCGCATTCGCGCACGCTGCTGGCGCCCGACGATATCGAAGAGGAGCGCCGGCTGTGCTATGTCGGCATGACGCGAGCGATGGACACGCTGGTCCTCACGCGCGCGCGTTATCGCCGGCGGTATGGGACCGATATGCCGGAGGCGAGCGTGCCGTCGCGCTTTCTCGAAGAGGTTCCGGAGGAGCTGCTGCAGGACTTGGGATCGCAGCCGCGTTCGTCATCTCGCACGAGCAGCGATTACGGCACCAGTCGACACTACGCTTACGAGGACGAGGATCAGCGGCCGCACTACGGTCGCCGCAGCACGCCGCAGCGCACTTCGTACAGCGGCCCGACCTACAACTCCATCGACAACATCGCCGAGTTCTTCGCCTCGCGCGGCAAGAAGTTCGCGCGGCCTAAAGTTGAAGTTCCTGCGGCAAAAGGACGCATCGGATTTCGTCCCGGCCAGCGCGTGCGCCACCCGAAGTACGGCGAAGGCACGGTCTACAAGCGCGAGGGCGACGGGGAAGATGCGAAGATTACGGTACAATTTCCAAGGTTCGGTTTGAAGAAGCTGGTGGAGAAGTACGCGCAGCTGGAGAAGGCGTAAGTCGGGTAGAGCCGGCCTTTGGTAGAGCTGGCCTTCAGGCCAGCGTCCGAAACCGCTTCTTGTTCTTGTTGTCATCCCGACCGAGGGCTTCTGCCCGAGTGGAGGGACCTGCTGTTTGTCGCGAACATCGTATCCACTCGCGCGAACAGCAGGTCCTTCGACTCCGCGCCCGCCCAACTCGCAAATGAAGCGAGTTGGAAAAGCCACGCGGGCGCTACGCTCAGGATGACACAGTAAAAAGCGAATTGTGCTTTCGGCGCGGCTGAAGCCGTGCCCGTTTACAAAACGGTCTTCAAGACAAATTTCTAGAGAATGAGGGAATCAGAATTTCATGGCAAATACCAAGAGCATTACCGACAAGCTGGAACGCAAGAAAGTCAAGCGGACGGCGCGCAAGAAGGCTGTTCCTAAGGCGGCTCGCACGCATGCGCGCGGAGAGAAAAAGCGCAAAGTGAAGAAGTTGGCTCGCGGCACGTCGAAGCGGTAGAAACCCAGTTGTCGGTTGTCAGTTTGGGGGCCGCTACTCGCGGCCCCGTTCCCCGCCGCGGCGTTGAACGATCGGAAGGCTCAAGGTGTCACCTTGGGCCGGCCTCACAGCTCGTCGATCGTCTTCGCCGCGGCGTTGATCGCCTCGGCAATCTTGCGGAGGTGTTCCGCGCTCATCCCTTCGCGCGAAACCCGCGCGATCACCGCGCTGCGCAGGTTCATAAACGCTTTCCGGATCTCCGGCGAGCGGCCGCGCTCGAAGCTCTTGCCTGCTTCTGCCAGGCGCTCGAACAGCTCGTCCACCTGCCCCTTGTGGGCCTGGAGATACTCCAGCCCCTCCGGCGTCAGTGAATAAACCTTGCGATTGCTGTCCGCCGATGCTGTCGCCAAACCTTCCTCCTCCAGCATCGTCAGGGTGGGATAGATCACTCCTGCGCTCGGCGAGTAGCCGCCGGCCAGCCGCTCCTCCATCGTTTTGATCAGCTGGTAGCCGTAGCTCGGCTGCTCCGACAGCAGCTTCAGGATGACGAGCTTGATGTCGCCGGCGTCGAAGAAGCGTTCCCGCCCTCCACCCCAGCGGTGCTCGAAACCCCAGCGACGTCCGCGATAGCCGTGCTCGTGACGTTCGTGCGATTCGCCGCGGCCCTCGCGTCCGCCAAAATGCCGGGAGCCGCATCCGCGACCCTCGCGAAGTACAAAAATCTGGTCAATCATGTTTGTTCCTTTCGTTATATCTCAAGCTATGTCTCAAGATATTACTTAAGATATATCTTGTAAGGAAAGGATTCAATTATTGCCGTGGGAATCCACCGGCTGCTGAAAGGCTCTTTGCGCCGGTTTTGTGCCGCCGGCTAAAGCCGGCTCTTGTTTCTTGGGGCACGCTACCCAGCACTCCGCGCCAAAGGAGGGTGCTGCGTGCTGGGCTATCTTGTCGCCGTCCCGCTGCGCGGGACTCGGTTCTGCGTGCTGCGGACAACGATGGCGGCGAAACCCTGTTTCAGCGGCCTGTAAAGTCGGGGCGTCGCTTCCACACGAAGCTATGGCGAATGCGCACAGCGTCACGACGTTTGTCGTCCTGCTCAAGCAACGCTGTTACGAAAACATTCTGAACCTGGATTTTTCAGCAGCCTGTGAAGTCTGGCCCTGAGACGAGGCGATTTACGAGATACCCTAGTTTTTGTGCGAGTTAGCGGCGAGTTGCTTGGCGTACATGGCCTGGAAGTCGGCCTCGGCCTCATTGACCGCCTTTTGATAACCAGCTGGGTCAATGAAGACTGCCGCGCCTTCCTTAGGCATTCGCTGCAGCTTGGGAAGCAGGTCGAAGTACACGCCGTGAGCGCCCAGGAAGATATCGCAGGGCAGCGCGTGCAGCGTAACGAACGTCTGGCGGAAGTCGTCGGCGATGCCGGGATAAGACGTTGGATGTCCGGGCGCGTCGACCAGTTGATAGTGCGGCAGCGGCGCCCAGCCTCCTACGATGACTACGTGGCGCAGCTTGCCGGCCGGTTCGCCGGGGACATGAACCTCCATTGTCCAGGTGGTGCAGCCGCGAGTGTGCCCGGCCGTGCGATGCGCGGTGAGCGTCACGCCGCCGAGCGTTACCTTGTCGCCGTCCTGCAGCACGCGATCCACCGCGACGGGCGTGTAGGTGCGCAGCTGTTCGATGTCATGGGAGAAATCGTCGCGGCCGCCGGAGCGCATGGCAGCGTCATCGCCGGTCATGACGTAGTCGCGGGCCTTCGTCTCACGCAGCACTTCAGCCGCGCCGCCTACGTGATCGAAGTGCGCCTGGCTGTTGAGCAGGATCATGGTGTCGGCCCAGCGAAAACCCAGCTTCTCCACGCTGGCGCGGATCTGCGGCGGGGAGCTGGCGAGGTTGGCGTTGATCAAAATGTTTCCGTCGGGCGTGGTGACCAGGTAGGCGGCAAGGTCGCGGCTGCCGACGTAGTAAAGATTGTCGGCAATGCGAAAGGGCGGCAACTGCGTAGTCCATTCGGAAGGATCTTCCGCAAGCACGGTTGTAGCCGCAGCGATGGCAATAAGCAGAACCAGCAGGCGATGCATACGGGTTAGACCAGATTAGCTTTCGGCGGTTTCAGCATCACAGCGTGGATTTCTGAGGCAGAACCTGGAACGATATTCCAAGGCGAGTTACGGTTTGGCGGGATTCGACGACGCGGGCGGCGCGGCGTTATTAGCGTTGCTCGGCTGCGGCTGGTCCAGATCGACCAGTATCGAGCCGGCCGGCTGCTGTAAGGCGAACTGATCGTCGCGCAGCGGATCGTTGATCGCCAGCTTCACCACCGTCAGCCGAATCGAGTACTCCTCCAGCGGACGAGTGATCTGGATGACGTTGGGAAAGCGCACGCCGTTGTAGTCCTGGTAAACCTGATAGGTCGCTTCGGTGACGATGGCGCCGCTCTGGTCGTAAATGATCTGCTGGTGCGGTACCAGGTTGGTGCGATCAAAGATGATCTTGCGCGACAGATACCACTGGTCTCCAGCCCGGGTGACGATGTCGATCACGTAATCCGGCTGCTCCAGATTCTTCCTGTTCTTGGCGTCGTAGATGATCTCGATGCTGTCCTCGAGCACGGCAATGTTGTTTTGCGGATCGATCTCCGGCATCAGCAGGGCGTTGTAGATGACCTGCGGCCGCAGGTTCTCCAGCGTATTGGCTGTGGGATGAACCACGTCGTTGTGGCCCACGTAGAACTTGTTTTTCGCCGGGATCGACAGCTCGAACTGATTGCCCTGGCTGACCATGTCGAAGGCTTTGTTGCGAACGATGGGAAACAAGCCGATCATGCGCAGCATGTCCGGCTTGCGCACCAGGATGTAGCCGCGAATCTCTTCGTAGTCGGTGACTTTGCCTTTCTTCTCACCGCCGACGGAGGTAGCGATATCGACCGTCGCGTTCAGCGTCTTGATCTTGGCAGCTTCAGTGTTGATGCGGTCGACCAGCTCCTGCCGAGTAGCCGTCTCCAGCTTGGCGGTGCTGGTGTGCATCTCCGCCACCCGGGTGCGGAACAGGCACCCGGTCGTCCCCGCCAGCAGGGCGAGCACGGCAAACGCGGCGAGGATTCTCACTTCACGCATAGTTCGAACGGGGATAGATCGAAGCCCGTAGTATACGGCAGATGCCTGGTTCGGAGTGCTCCGACTCAGGCGCTACTGCGAGGCTGCCACGGCGCGGCGATACGCGGCTACGTTGCGGGCATGCTCTTCCATACTGCGGGCAAAGCGGTGATGGCCATTGTTGTCGCTCACGAAGTACAGGAAATCGACATGGGCGGGGTGCATGGCGGCTTGCAACGAAGCCAATCCCGGATTGGCAATCGGTCCCGGAGGTAGCCCGGGATATCGGTAGGTATTATAAGGCGAATCGTATTGCAGGTCCGACTGGTAGATGGTTCCGCGATAGCGCCCGGCCAGCAGCGCTGCGTAGATCACACTGGGATCGGCGGCCAGCGTCATGTTCTTCTGCAGCCGGTTGTAGTAGACGGCGGCGACCATTGGACGTTCCTTGGGATCGGCTGTCTCCTTCTCTACAATCGACGCCATGGTCACGATGCGATGCGTGTCGGGGTTTCCCAGCAGGCCGATGGTCTGCGCCTCGCGCTTGAAGCGATGGACCATTGCCGCAACGATGTCGTGCGCCGTGTCGATGCGGGTGAACTGGTACGTATCGGGGAACAGATAGCCCTCGAGAGTTTTGGCGCTCGGATCGACGTCGCGCAGCAGGAAGGTATCGCTCTTGGCCGCTGTGATGAAGTCGGACGCCGGGCCGAGCCCTGCCTGCTCGACCGCTTGCGCGATGTCGTAGATGTTGAAGCCTTCGGGCACAACGACGGTACGAGCGTAGACATCGCCCGCCACCAGCCGGTGCCAGACCTGGAGCGCGTTCGCCGGCTGATCGAACTTGTACTCGCCTGCCTTGAGCGTCGGCAAACCCTTGGCGTACTGGACCATGAGGAAGGCTGCGGAGCTGCGAACCACGCCTTGCTGCTGCAGACTGCGCGCGATGTGGCGCGTGCTCCAGCCGGGGCGGAGCAGGACGAAGGTCGTCTGCGAAGGCGTAACTGGCAGCAGCGCCGCCCATCCGAACCAGATGGCAAACCCCAACACCAGCACGACAACGAGTTTCAGCAAAGCTCGCATGAAGTCTAAGTAGTTTAGATGATTAGGCGATGCGGGACGCTGCTACGGCGCCGCGGGTAAGAATCCAAGCACTCGCTCATGACGACGGCAGCCGCATCTTTTCCACAAGCCGAAGGTAGCGCGGGTTATGGTGCAGGCTGTTG
Organism: uncultured Acidobacteriaceae bacterium; assembly: GCA_963805985.1. Classification (GTDB taxonomy): domain Bacteria; phylum Acidobacteriota; class Terriglobia; order Terriglobales; family Acidobacteriaceae; genus Bog-257. Next base: position 205,971 of record CAWDWG010000005.1, read on the forward strand.
AACAGGCGGTCGGACTTGATGTAAGCAAAGCCGGAGTCGTGCTGCTGGTAGGCTCGCTCCAGCCACTCGAGTGCTTTGTCCATCTCCCCGCGATAGGCATAGGCTTCAGCGATCTGAAAGGCCCCATCGCTACCATGGGCGGCAACGAGTTTTTTCAACGCGGCGTCCGAAGCCTGTCGACGGCCCAGGGTGTGATAAGCCATTACCTCTCCAGCCAACTTTAACCCCTCGAGAGGTTCCTGCTGCATTTCCGCCAAAGCGTCTTGCGGGCGACCCCGTGCCAGTAAGATCTGGCCCAGGACGAAGTGAATGTATCCTTGCTGAGGGTCCAGCTGCAGAGCTTTCTGCAATACGGTATCGGCTTCGTCGTACTGCCCGGTTTCGAAGAGGTCGTTTCCCAGAAACAGATAACAGGAAGAACATAGCGTATCAAGTGCCGTTGCCTGTTTCCAAAACTCGATTGCTTTGTCCAGACGGCCCTGCAGTTCCTCCGAGCCTGCGCGAGCGGCGAGCACATCGGAACTTCCCGGTTCCAGCGCCATCGCCTTGTCCAAGGCAGCTTGAGCGCCTTCCGCATCGAGGTCGTAAGTCGAGCGCAGACCAGCCAAGGCGAGGTATCCCGCGGCCGACTGCGGGTCCAGAGCGATAGCCTGCTCGGCGTCTGCGCGCGCCCGTCGGGCTGCTTCGCTCAGGTCCATGAAGCTGTCATAACCCATGCCCGCAAATATGCCTGACCGTAGCGCCCAGGCGGGCGAGAAATTCGGGTCCAGCTTGATTGCCTGGTCGACATAGGCCAGTGCTTTGTCGTAGTTGGACTTTTCGGATCCGCGATTCGCGAAATACGCAGCTTGCAAATAGGCCTGGTAGGCCTCGGGATTGACGACCCGTGCCGGGACAGGGTTTGCATTGGCGCCGAGCAGCTTGATTTGCAACGCCCCGGTGACCGCCCGCGCGATTTCGTCCTGCACTGCGAAGACATCTTTCAGCTCAGAGTTATATTCTTCCGACCATAGTTGAAAACCATCGGCCACTTTGGTGAGTTCAGCGGTTATACGGAGATGGTCACCTTCCCGTCGGACGCTGCCTTCCAGAACGTTGGCCACATTCAGCTTCTGTCCGACGGTACGAAGGTCTTCATTCCTGCCTTTGAACTGAAAGGCGGAAGAACGGCCTGCCACCTTCAAGCCCGGCACTTTGGCAAGGTCGCTGGTCAGTTCTTCAGCGAGTCCGTCGGAGAAGTATTCCTGATCTTTACCGGGACTCATGTCGACAAAAGGAAGCACCGCGATCGACGGCGGGCTCCCGCCGGCGACGGGTGCCTTGCTTCGGCTTCGCCAGACGTACCCTCCCAGGGCTGCCAGCACCAGCAGAATGACCGCCAGGATCGCAAGCTTGCCGGTGCGCCAACCCGCACTGACCGATGGAACGGTGCTGCTGCTTTTGCTACCACGTACAACGCGATCCGTTTCCAGGCCGCGCTGCAACCTCTGCAAGTCCGCTCGCATTTCCGAGGCGTGTTGATAACGCAGTTCGCGGTCCTTCTCCAATGCCTTGCGGACGATGTCATCCAGACCGGCAGGCTGGCTGGGATTCAACCGGAGCAGCGGAGCAGGGTCTCGATTCAGGATCGCGTCAAAGACGTCGCCGGCAGTTTCACCCTGGAAAGGCAACATCCCGGTCGCCATCTCATACAACACCACGCCGAAAGAAAACAGGTCGGTGCGCGCGTCCAGTTCCTTGCCCCGTGCCTGCTCCGGGGACATGTACAACAAAGTTCCCACCGGAATGCCCGGCAGGGTCAGTGACAGCAACTTCGTGGTCTCGTCACCGCCGGACGGGGCAACGGCTTTCGCCACTTGGGCCAGACCGAAGTCCAGGATCTTGGCATGTCCGCGATCGGTGACAAAGATGTTCGCCGGCTTGAGATCACGATGAACGATGCCTCTGGCGTGCGCGGCATCGAGCCCATCGGAGATTTCGACCGCCAGCGACAGCAGCGCCTGCGTATCCAAGCCTCGCGCAGGGATACTGTCCTTCAGGCTCTTACCTTCGAGGAACTCCATCGCGATGAAGGTCTGGCCGTCGGCCTTGCCGATTTCGTAAATCGTGCAGATGTTGGGGTGATTCAGCGCCGAGGCAGCCTGTGCTTCGCGCTCGAAACGCGCCAACGCGTTGGGATCTTGCGCCGACTCGTCCAGCAAAAACTTGAGCGCGACAAAGCGGTGCAGGGCCAGGTCCTCGGCCTTGTACACAACGCCCATGCCACCGCCGCCCAGCTTGCTCAGGACGCGGTAGTGGGAGATCGTTTGGTCGATCACTTGCGCCGAATCTTAGGGCTAACGGTAAGGTAAGTCAATGAATGGAAGCCCCTAACTCTTGGCGGCCGCGATTGCTTGCGCAATGGCGCTAAATCACTGGTAACCGTGCCGGTGGCGACCGAAGGATTGCTGTGTTTACGTCTCTGTGGGGGTTTAAAGATCTTTCGGCGTCATCACCCTAGAAAACTAGATGCGCCAGGATGCCCTATAAACGGCGGTCACGCGCTGAGCATACATTTCTATCACTCAGTTTTGAGCCCTTCTGCCGCAGGAGGGGCTTTTTCAACAGCCAAGGGACTTAACGCCAGCAGTATTGCCGTCCCGCTTTTGCGGGACGATTCAGCTTAGCCCAGGACAAAGTCCTGGGTAGGCTCAGAATTTGAAGATGATGTCCCGGCAGGGACCGCACGTGGTGGCTGCACGAGCGGTGGATAACGCTTGGCGTGACCGGTTGGGTCGAGCGCAATCCGGCGCAGCGGGAAATGGTGGCGCGTTACATCGATACCCGAGCCAAGCGCCATCGCAAATGGAGCTTCGAGCAGGAATTCATGACGCTGCTGAAGAGCTAGAGTCCGGAATACGATCTGCGATTTGTGTTCGGATAGGGTCCCTGCCGGGACATTGGTACCTGATAACAAGCCTACCCAGGACTTCGTCCTGGGCTAGGCTGAGTCGTCCCGCAGGGCGGGACGGCGTTGGTGCGTTCCACCTAACACCACCCAGAGCAGCGAATTTCATTGGTTCCCGGATACGAACACCAACCTTCCCGAAAATCGACACCAACTCGAAAGAGCGATAGGGCTGCGATGAACATCAAGCAGGAAAGGTCGCCGACAATGGCACGCTTGAACACCTGGCTCGTCAGGGATTAGCGAACCCACCTGCGGGAACTTTTGAAAACAGGCTGTTTTAGCCAACCTGACAGCCGACTTCCGGTGTGCTGTGAAATTTCGGGCCCGATTTTGTGTAATCTCGGACGCTGTCCGGTGTACGATGCCGTTATGAAACCAATTAGGGTTTTGTTGTGGGCGCTAAGTGCCCTTCTGCTCACCTTACTATTCTTGCCGGGTTGCAACGCAATCAATCCCGCGTGCGGAAGTGTTCGTCCAGCGCCAATTATTTCGTCGCTATCTCCCTCCACCGTTACCTTCGCTCAAGTGCAGAAGGGTGTTGTTCTCACTGTGAATGGCAGCGACTTTGTTTCATCTTCGTCCGTGGTCATCAATGGAACAGGGCTAACCACAACGGAGGTGAGCACTTCGGAGTTGCAAGTCACCCTCACCACCGCCGTGATCACCGGCCCCGGAACAGTAAATGTGACAGTCAATACTCCGGGCGGGACCTCAGGCACTCTTGGCTGCTCGAGCGGCGGGACCAGCAGCCCGCTCGTCTTAACGATCACTTCTTAGAGAAGAGCAACAGGGAAATAGCACGACGGTTCGGAAGAGCCAGCCGAGGCACCAGCTTCAGCTCTGCGTTGATGACTTCCTGAACTCGAGATACGCCTGCAGAATCAACCCCGCTGCCAGCTGATCGACCACCTCGGCGCGGCGCTTAACGCTCATGTCCGTCTCGCGCAGGAGCCGGTTCGCCTCAACCGAGGTCAGCCGCTCGTCGAACAGATGCACCGGCAGCTTGAATCGGCGACGCAGCTCGTCGGCGAACTCATGAACCTTCCCGGACTGAATGCCTTCGTCGCCGCTCATGCGCAGCGGCAGTCCCATCACGATCTCGGCCACCCCGTACTGTTTAATCAGCCGCCGGAAATGATCGAAGTCATTCTTCTTGTTGCTGCGCCGATAGGTTGGCAGGCCCTGCGCGGTCAGGCCGAGCTCGTCGCTCACCGCCAAGCCGATGTTGCGGGCGCCGAAGTCCAGCGCCAGAATTCGCCTGGGCGGAGCAGCCGATTCTGCCAAAACGTTTTCCATCGCGATACAGCACAAAGTATCATGTCGCGAATCCTACTGTTGCGAGTAACCGGGGTCCCCGGCGCGCCTGTGGTTGGCGCGTTGGGGTAGGAGTACCATAAGCGAGATGCCAGACCAGCTTCTGGACAATCCGAAGCCTTTGCACAAGCCGCGCGACCCCGACATCGAGACGAATGCCGCGGGCGGGGAGGCGACTGTTCCCCAGGTCAGCATCAATCGCTCGACGGTGGCCGAGCTGGAGCGCCGCCGCATCCTGCACATACAAGCTTCGGCGCTGGTCATACTGGCAGCCGGCGCGGTGCTCACCCTGATCTACGTTGGCAAGCTGTTGCTGGTGGTCGTGCTGGTTTCCATCCTGCTGTCGTTCGTGCTGGCGCCGCTGGTGGACCTGATGGTCCGCTTCCAGATTCCCCGCGCCGCCGGCGCGATGGTCGCAGTGCTGTTGCTGGTGGGCGCGCTGGGCGCTGCCAGCTATGGCTCCTACAGCCGGGCACTGGACTTCATGCACGAGGTGCCGAAGTACAAAGCCAAGATTCAGGCTATGGGCGCCAAGATCCGCGAGCAAGCTGAGCAGATTCAACAGACCGAAGACACGGTTCTATCCGACGGCCAGGATAAGGCGACTGTGACCGTGAGGCAGTCGAGCAATTGGACCGACCTGGTCAGCCGCAACGCCAACTCGGTCTCGGAGCTGATGCTGGCGCTCACCTTCATCCCGTTCCTGGTCTTTTTCATGCTGAGCTGGCAGGACCACGTGCGCTCGGCGACGGTGATGCTCTTCAGCATGGAGAACCGCAACTCGGCCTATGTCATGCTCGGCCTGATTGCGCGCATGATCCGGTCTTTCATCGTCGGCAATTTCATCATCGGAGTGTTTATCAGCGCCTGCAGTATCGCGATGTTTGGCGCCATTGGCCTGCCTTATTTCTACTTTCTCGGCGCCATTAGCGGCTTCCTCAGCCTGATTCCTTACCTCGGCGTGCTGCTGGCAGTGCTGCCACCGCTGATCGCCGATCTCGGGCACCTCACGACCGCTACCGCGTCGCTGATCATCGCCACCGTGCTGGGGCTGCACCTGATCGCGATGAATGTGCTCTATCCCAAGATCCTCGGCAAACGCCTGCGGCTGAATCCTTTGGCGGTGACGCTGTCGCTGCTGTTCTGGGGATGGCTATGGGGCGCGATGGGGCTGATTCTCGCGGTGCCGATCACCGGAGCGATGAAGGTAATCTGCGACCACATCGAGCGCCTGCGGCCGTATGGGGCGTGGCTGGGGGAGTAGGCCGCCTCTCGCGGTCCGCGCTGACTTTTGTTTGTCGAGACGTCGGCGGCATGGTAGCGCCGGCCTCCGGCCGGCTGTCAGGCAGGCGTCTCGCCTGCCCATCTCCGCGAAGGCCAGCGGCCTGCTATCCAGCCGCCAAGATGGCGGTGCTACTCTGGTGGCGAAGAGCGAGTAGCGAACAGCGATCCCGCGAATGGCGCAAACCTGCTGCCGCCCATTAGAATCAATCGTTGGCAATCATCCATACCGGAGTTCTCATGGCACACATGGTCAATTGCGTGAAGCTGGGTCGCGAAGCGGAGGGCCTCGACGCGCCGCCCTTCGACGGCGAGCTCGGCCAGAAGATCTACAACAACGTCTCCAAGCTGGCCTGGGAGCAGTGGCAGGAGCACATGAAGATGCTGCTCAACGAGTATCGCCTGCAACCCTGGAAGAAGGACCACCAGGAATTCATCGTGCAGCAGATGGAAGCCTACTTCTTCGGCGAGGGCTCGGAGAAGCCCAAGGAATTCGTCGCGCCCCAGTAGCCGCACCTATTCCGGCGGCACATACGGCGAGAAGCCCAGTGTGTTGTCAGACTTCTGCACCCACAGGCTCGCCTTGTGCGCGATGCGGTCGTTCACGGTAACAATGACCACCACTCCGCTCGGGCTTCCGAAAGGCGGCCCGCTATGCCGGCGCGGGGGATATCCGGCCATGTAGATTTTGTGGCTCTTGATGATGCCCCACTCGCCGCTTGGCCCCCAGTCCTTCTTGAAATCATCGAAGGTGTAACTGGAATACTGGCCGGGATGCTGCTTCCAGTTGGGATCGTTCATCCAGATCCCGTAAGCCTGATCGAAGTTCGCCTGCTGGAGGGAGTCAAAGAAGCGGTCGACCACCCGTTCCTGGGGCCAGAAGCGAAGCTGCCACCACACCAGCCCGATCACCAGCACAACGAAGACCAGCGCGATAATGATGTTCCGCCGCTTACGCCCTTGCCGCGGATCGTAAGGTTTGGCTTCGAACAGGGTCATGGACTAATAGTTTACACGGCGATACGCGGAGTGGGGGATGAGGGAAAGCCCAGGCGCAGCTTCAATCTAAGCTGGCCGGGCCTGGGTTTGCGGCGTTCTATTGCTTGAGCGTCTGCAGCTTCTGCGTGGCGATCTGAGCGACCGAAGTATTCGGCGACTCCTTTTGCATCTGCTCGTAGATGTGGCGGGCTTCGTCGGGCTGGGCCATGGCTTCGTACAGCGACGCCAGGGCCAGCTGCGCCGCGCTCTTGCCGACCGACGCGGTAGGATGATCGATCAGCTGCTTGTAGATGTCGACCGCCTGCAGGTTGCGGTTGGTCTCGTGATAGACGGAGGCGAGAGCCATCTTCGCCAGACTGCCAATCTCGTGGTAGCGGCCATCGGCGACTTCCTGAAGGTCCTTCTCCGCCGTGGCGTTGTCACCCAGGTCGCGGGCCGTAACGCCGGCAAAGTAGCGCGCCATCGCCGCCGACTGGGTAAAGCGATACTTGTCCGCGATCCGGCTGAAATCTTTATTCGCGGCCGTGTCGCGCTCCTGGCTGGAACCGTAGCTCGGTATGTCGGGAGTCGCCGGCGTCCCAGCCGGGCGAACCGGATTGCTGTACTTCTGGATCGCCGATGCCAGCTCCGCGCTGGCCTGCTGGTCGCGATAGACGATGTAGCCCCAGCCGCCGCCGATCAGGGCGAGGATGACCACGACCGTGATCCCCAGGACCGTGAGCTTAGAGCGGTGGTCGACCGCCCAGGAGATGGTTTCGGCGGTGGAAGCCGCAAAAGCGTCCTGCTTCAGCTGATGTCGAGTGTAACTGCGCAATGGTGATCCTTCTTTGGTCTGTGACTTCCGCCAGTCAGGTGGGAATGGAGTAGTTTATCAGTCTGCCGATTTTGGGGTCAAACGCCCGCGGTCCGCGGGCGGGACTCTGTTCTGCGTGGCAAGGCTCCATGGAGCGGGTTGTGCGCCTTGAGCACAGGGTCTAATTTCAACGATCGGCAGCGGCCCCGACCTGACCCCTGCGCCGATGAGTCGGAGGCCTCAAATCGGCCCGGAAGCGATGCTCCGCCGGCAACCCTCGCGCAAGACAGTTTTCAAGCTATGCCGTTGGATATCGCGAACGCTTGCTCCACCTTCAGCGGAACATCAAGCCCAGTGCAAGAGCCTTCACGCTCACGCTCGCTCGTCGAGCGGAACTTCATCGCGCCGAGCGTCACCAGATTCTGCTCCGCGCATTCATCGAAAGTGATCGCGCAATGCAGCACTAAACGACGAGTTCGCGCGAACGGCAAGAAATGGTTTTTCGCATTGCACCGCTGTAGCTGCAATCGAAAACGCTCGCAAAATTTTTTTTCTTAGGTTAACTTTCCGCGAATCAATTGCTCACGCGCAACGTCCATCCAGCACGCGATAATTTCTCTGGCACGATTTTTTTTTCGTGCTAGTATCCGTGGAGCCTCTAAGAGTTCACGTTGCACAAATGCGGTGCAATTCTCTCTGACACCGCAAAAAACAGGTTCGCGCGATGTTATTTTCCGGTCGGTTTGTACCGCACGTATTCGAGACGTATTCGGTCCCGTTTCCCAACTAACTGATTCTCCGCTGCAGGGCGCTTCGCCTCAGGACTGCCATTATGTCTTCATTTGATATTGCTTCCGCTAATCCGTGGATGCGCGTTTTGGACGCATTGCAGAAGAAAGTCAATCGCACTTCCTACGAGACCTGGTTCAAGCCCACACGCTTCGATCACGCGCAGGGTCCCATCTTGTTCGTACGCGTTCCCAATTCTCAGTTCTGCCACATCGGTGAGCGCTACGGCGATCTGATCAGCGAGGCCTTCGAGAACCTCGGCCTCGAGTACCGCGACGTGGAGTTCATCACTCCCGAAGAGCCGCGTCCCGGCGACGGAAAAGCTGCCACCGCCCAGGCTGATTCCTCGCACACTTCAGACAAGCCCGCGCCCGGACCTATCACCCAGCAGCGTTTCGATTGGGATGGAGCCGCACAGCTAAACCCGAAGTACACCTTCGACGACTTCGTTACTGGTTCGGGCAATCAGTTTGCCCAGGCCGCGGCGCGCGCGGTGGCCGAAAAGCCTTCCAAGGCCTACAACCCTCTCTTCCTGTACGGCGGCGTCGGCATGGGCAAGACGCACCTGATGCAGGCCATCGGGCACGAGATCAAGTTGCGGCAGCCGGAAAAGTCCATCTGCTACGTCTCCGGCGAGCGCTTCACCAACGACATGATCAACGCGCTGCGCTACAGCAAGATGGCCGGCTTCCGCGACAAGTATCGCAACATGGACGTCCTGCTGGTCGACGACATCCAGTTCCTGGTCAACAAGGAGCGCACGCAGGAAGAGTTCTTCCACACTTTCAACGCGTTGCACGAGTGCCTGCGGCAGATCGTGATCGCCAGCGACCGTCCGCCGAAGGAGTTGGCCGAAATCGAAGACCGGCTGCGCAGCCGCTTCGAGTGGGGCCTGATCGCCGACATCCAGCCGCCGGATCTGGAGACCAAAGTCGCCATCCTGCAGAAGAAGGCGGAGTCGGAACGCGTGATGCTGCCGACGGACGTGGCGCTGTTCATCGCCTCCAGCATCCGCAGCAACGTTCGCGAGTTGGAGGGCGCTCTGATCCGGCTGACGGCCTATTCGTCGCTCACCGGCGGCGAGATCAATCTGAACACCGCTCAGGAGGTCCTGAAGAACCTGATCGACTCGCAGGTGCGCAAGATCACCATCGATTCCATCCAGAAGGCGGTGTGCGAGCAGTTTGGCCTGCGCCTGATGGAGATCAAGGCGAAGAACAACTCCCGCGTCATAGTCTTCCCGCGGCAGATTGCGATGTACCTGGCGAAGCACCTCACCGACGCTTCTCTGCCAGAGATCGGCCGCCAGTTCGGCGGCAAGCATCACACCACCGTGCTGCACTCGGTGGACAAGATTGAGGAGGCGCGCAAAGCCGACAAGGATTTAAACAGGGTGCTCACCAAGCTCACGGAAACTTTGGGCTTGTAAACCGCGCCTGGGGCGCGGTTTTTCACTTTTGGACAACGTTTTCTCCAGGCAAGCTGTGGATTGGATGTGGAACACGTGGAAGTCGCGGATGGAACTTTAGAAGCGCCCAGGAATTGCACGGCCGCCCACGGTCCGGAAGGCCGGTTTTGTACAACTATCAGGTGATATCGGGCAGCGGCCATGCGGTTTGGTTTTAAATTTCCACTTTTCCGCAGTGCCTACTATTACTACTGGTTTTATATGTTTTTGATTTGATATAAGGAGTAGCAGTAATAAAGGGCCGGCAAGAACGTTTGTGAGGTGCGACCGATGGCTGTCGAGGCAACAGGAGCAATGCAAGGTACGGCGATGGAAATCAGTGTCAGCAAGTTTGAGTTGCTGAAGGAACTGACGGCGACGCAGGGCGTGGTCGAGCGCAAGACCACGATCCCGATCCTCTCCAACTTTCTGTTCGAGGCGGCGGACGATCGGCTCACCATCACGGCCACCGATCTCGACCTAAGCCTGCGCACCTCCTGTGCCGCCAAGGTGAAGAAGGAAGGCGCCTGTACCATCCCCGCGCGCAAGCTGTACGACTACGTCAAGCTGCTGCCCGACGTTGACATCTCCATCAAGCTGCTGGAGAACCATTGGGTCAACATCCGCGCCGGCCGCTCCAACACCAAGATGGTCGGGATGGCGCGCGCCAACTTCCCCGGGCTGCCAACCTTCCCGGCGACGGGAATGGTCAAGATTCCGGCGCAGACGTTGCGCAGCATGATCGCGCGGACCATCTTCGCCATCTCCAGCGAAGAGTCACGCTACACCTTGAACGGCGGCCTGATGGTGCTGAAGCCGGAGTCGATCGTCATGGTCGCGACCGACGGCCATCGCCTGGCGCACATCGAGAAGCAGGGTGAGCAGTTCGAAGTCACCGGCGAGAACAAGACCCTGGTCCCCAAGAAAGCCATGAGCGAGATTTACTCGCTGCTGCAAAACAGCGACGTCGACTTCATCGAGTTCGCCAAGGATGACTCGACCTTGTTCTTCCGCATCGGCGAGCGCCTGCTGACCTCGCGCCAACTCACCGGCCAGTTCCCCAACTACGAAGCCGTTCTGCCGCGGGAAACCACTAAATCCGTCGTCGTCCATGGCGCCGACCTGAACACGGCGATCCAGCGCGTGGCCCAGTTTGCCGACGAACGCTCACGCGCCATCCGCATGAAGCTCGACAAAAACGAGCTGAAGATTTCCTCCTCATCCACCGATTCCGGCGAGTCGGAAGACTCGATCGAGACTGCCTACGCCGCCGATCCCCTCGCCATCGGCTTCAACTCCGAGTACCTGATCGACTTCCTCAAGGCCTCCACCGGCGGCGATGTGCGCCTGGAGTTCAAAGACGCCCAATCCGCCGGCCAGATGCGCCCCGACGATGCCGGCGACGACGGGTTTAAGTACCGGTACGTCGTGATGCCGATGCGAATCTGACAAGCTCGCACTTTCGAAACGGAAATGGACGGGTGAAGTAGAAGATTGTCATTACGAGCGGAGCGAGGAATCTGCTGTCCTTCCGATTGGCAAGAAAGCAGATCCCTCGTTTCGCTCGGGATGACAATTTTCCTCTACGATCGGCATTTCCTAAGCGGTTGCCGGAACCACCTCCTGTAAATCCTGCTAATCCAACCTGCTAATCCGTGCTGGTCAGAGGCTTCGTGACCAGTCGATCGGGAATGCATTTCCCTCCGCTAACCCTTTTCCCCCACCTTCGTCTATCTGAATAAGCAGGGAGCGATGCTCATAGGGGCATGCGGGACGTTCCACTCCGCTAGTTCGCATGCCCCGGGCACCGCATCACGCCCTCCTTATTCTCCTCATTCGCAACGGAACTTGCAGGCGCTCCTTCTCGTACCACTACGAGGAGGAGCACTGTGAGTCTACGCGCTCGAATCTTCCTGCTCTGCTTCGCTTTTCTGGCCACGTCGGCCTTCGCCGACGAATGGACCAAGACCTACCAGGTCGGCAATAACGCCAGCCTTCATGTCGACACCAACGACGCGGCCATCGAAATCACCCGCGGCGTCAGCAACACCATCAATGCGCGCGTGGTCGCCGACGGCTACACCATCGGCAACAGTAGCGTTCGCGTAACCGAGCGCCAGGATGCCGACAAAGTCGATATCGAGGTCCACGTTCCGAACGAGTGGGGCTTCCATATCGGCAGCCATCGCGGCGTCCGAATCGAGGTGCAGGTACCACCGACGTCGACGCTCGATCTGCATTCCGGTGACGGCCACATCTCGGTGAACGGCATCTCCGGCCAGGCGCGGATCGATACCGGCGACGGCCACATCGACGTCCAGAACTTCAATGGCTCGCTGCGCGGACATACCGGCGACGGCCACATGACCATCGACGGCGTCTTCACCGATCTCGACCTGCGCAGCGGTGACGGCCACGTGGACCTGACCGTGCGTCCCGGCTCCAAGCTGAACGGCGGCTGGCTGATCCATACCAGTGACGGCAGCGTCGAGGCGAAACTGCCGCAGGACCTGGCGGCTGAGCTCTACGCCCACACCGGCGACGGCCACATCACGCTCGACATGCCCGTGACGGTCAGCGGCTCGATCGAGCACTCGCGGATTCGCGGCAAGCTGAACGGCGGCGGCCCGCTGCTGGAGATCACCACCGGCGACGGCAGCATCCGCATCGGGAAGTATTAGAGCCGGTGCGCAGTGCCGTTAGGGTGGAGCACCGCTTCAGCGGTGCAGTCAGGATCAACAAATCGCCCCGGCTTTAGCCGCTGAGGTAAGCAGGTGATTTACCTCAGGCGCTAAAGCGCATTCCTCGGGCACAAACTGTTTGCACGCCTGAAGGCGTGCTCCACCCGGCGCCTCCCTCAACAAAATCCCCTCTCCGCCGATAGAACTATTGAAGCGGCTATCGGCCCGTGGACCCCTTATCCAATGATCGCTCCCCCGTCCATCGCAGCCGACGCAAGGCACTACTCTTCTGCCAGCATCCCGTCGCGCAGGAACGCTTCCTGCGCCTGCTGACCCGCGCCGGATTCGACGCCGCGGTCCACTCCCAGCTTCGCCTGCCCAATCCTGCGGCCGCCAAGAACGGCCATGCCGTCTCGCTCGCCGTAGTCGACTGCAGCGATCCCGATTCCTGTCTCGAATTCGTAGGCGACCTGCGCCACAAGCAGCCACAGCTGCCGGTGCTGGCTCTGGTCCCCAAGCTTCATCCTGCGCACACGTTTGCGCTGCTGCGATTAGGCGTGAAAGGCGTGCTCTCCTACGGCCAGGCGCAGCGCGAACTTTCGCGCGCGGCTGCCGAGCTCGCCGGCGGAGGCCACTGGATCCCGCGCGAGATCCTGGCCGGCTTCATCGATTCGATCCTGCCCGAGCTTCACGGCAGTGAGGCGCTGAATCCAGCCATCGAGATCAGCCGCCGCGAGCGCCAGGTCCTGGACCTGCTGCTGGAAAATCTCTCCAACAAAGAGATCGCCGCCAAGCTTTTCGTCTCCGAGCGCACGGTGAAGTTCCACGTCTCCAACCTGTTGGCCAAGTTTGGCGTGCAGCGCCGCGCCGAACTGATCGTCCTCTGGATGCGCCGGGCCACCGCCGCGCCATGGGAGTCGCAAGGTCGCGGGCAGGCACTGTCGACGCACATCAACTGAAGTTGGTAGTGGCTGAAGTTGAACAAGAAGAGAATTTCAATTGAGCCGCTAACCCCATTTGGCATGCTGACCAAGCCCATTTAAGCTGACTGGTGACCGGGCGCTCGCCAGCATCAAGCGAGGGAGATGGCGCATGAGTCCACAGACAGCATCTCTGCCAGCGGCTGATCCTGCTCAACCGCATTCGCACACCGGCTCCGGCCTGAGGCCGATCTTCGTCGGGCCGAAGGGCATACGCGCCGGTTGGCGCCTCCTGATCTTCCTGGCAATCTACGCTGCCCTGGGCGATCCAAACCCTCGTCGCTCCGCGGCTGGGGCAGTACGCCACGGCGTCCGCCGTGCTGATGCCCGGCCCTGTCGCCTGGGCTCAGGGCCTTGGGTTCGTGTATATCATGATCGCCGCCGCGGTCATGGCCCGCATCGAGCGTCGCAAAATCTCCGACTATGGGCTGCCGCTGCGCGTAGCGCTTTGGAAGAATTTCGGTCTGGGCGTGCTGCTGGGTTTTCTCTCGATCAGCTGTGCGCTGCTGGCAATCTTCGCCCTGCACGGCTTCCGCATCACCGGGCTGGCGATCCACGGCGCCACAATCCTGACGGCGACACTGGCCTGGGCCGGTGCCTTTGCGATCGTCGGCTTGTGCGAGGAATCGCTGTTTCGCGGATATCCGCTGTTCACGCTGGCCACCGGCATCGGCTTCTGGCCGGCGGCGATTCTGATGTCGGCGCTCTTCGGGCTGTCCCACGTGCCCAATCCGGGTGAGACGCCTACCGGAGTCCTGTCGATCGTGCTCTTCGGACTTCTTTTCTGTTTCCTCGTTCGCCGCAGCGGCGATATCTGGATCCCGGTCGGCTTTCACGCCGGAGTTGACTGGGGCCTGACATTCTTTTATGGCGTGCACGACAGCGGCTTCGCGCCGTACCACAGTCTCTTCAACTCGGAGTTCACCGGACCGGCGTGGCTGACCGGCGGAAGGGTCGGGCCGGAAGCCAGTATCTTCATGCTCATGGTGCTGGTGATCGTGGGCATCCTGTTCAGCCTTCGCTATCGCGAGGTGCGCTATCGGCCGGAAGCCGCGGCCAAGCGGTTGGATCATCATGCCGCGCCGGCCCGGCAACCATAACAATCTCAAACTGAGACACCAGTCGCCCGTCTCCCAAGGTTGCCACCACCCCCCGCCGCCCGTTATACTTTTCGTTTGCTCTGTTGAAACATGAGCTAGTGAGGAGCGCCGTTTTCGAATGCCGAAGCGCACATTCCAACCCAACCGTCGTCGCCGCTCAAAGACGCACGGATTTCGTTCTCGCATGAAGACCAAGAGCGGCCGGGCGGTGCTGTCGCGCCGTCGCGCCAAGGGACGCAAGCGCGTCTCGGTGAAGCCGGGCTTCCGCGAGTAAACCACAAGTATCACGTCCTGCGCTAACCAACCCAACCAGTTCAAAAGAGGACCGATTGGGGGGTCGCCAGCCTTATCCGATGGAATCTGTAGGGGTCGCCGAGCCGGCCCGCGCCAAAAGCTTTTCCGGCGCCCGGAGGCGAGCGCTGAATGTCTGCTAACGTGTCTCCCGGCGGCCGCAGCTCCAACGCGGGGCGCACGCCGTCAGCACCAGGGCGGGCAAAGCCGGAGTCCTCATCGCGCCCGTCGTTGGCGGGATGGGGTGGAAAGTCCAGACGCCTGCTGAAGCACGCCGACTTTCAGCGGGTCTATGAAAACGGGCGGCGGCAGTTCACGGGCAACATGACGGTATTTTTCCTGCGGCGCGCGTCCGACGCCGTGCCGGCTAGCGGTCCGCGAGTGGGATTGACCGTCGGCAAGGTGCTGGGCGGAGCGGTGGACCGCAATCGTATCAAGCGCCGCATGCGCGAAGCGGTTCGACACTCGCCGCCGATCGAAGGGCCGGTGGATGTGGTCTTCAATCCGCGAAAGAGCGTGCTGAAATTACCGTTCGAACAGCTTTTGAGCGAGGTTTCGCGAGGCTTGAAGCTGGCGGAACAGCGGGCGCGAGTGGCGGAGGCGAAGTGAAGCGAGCAATGCTTTTTTTCTTGCGGGCGTACAAGCGGTTCGTCTCGCCGATGCTGCCGCACTCCTGCCGCTTTGTGCCGACGTGCTCGGAGTACGCGATGGAAGCGGTCGAGCGCCACGGTGTGCTGCAGGGCTCGTGGCTGGCGATCAGGAGATTGTCGCGCTGCCATCCCTTCGCCCACGCGGGCGTCGATCTGGTGCCGCAAGTGAAGCGCCAGAATGGACCGGTGGAAGGGCACGGCTTCAGCCGTGCCGAAAACAGGTAGTTATTGATGGGCTTTAGCCCGGGTTGGTGTGTCGCCGGCTGAAGCCGGCTCTGGATAAGAGCGCGGGACTGAACGCGGCGCTAAAGCGCCGCTCTTCCACCCACCCGGCGCGAAGTCGAAACTGTCTAATGCGCCCGTGAATCCGGCGCGAGACGTTGAGGGTTAGGTTCTAGACCTTGGCTGAATATCGTAATCCCCAAGCAGACGGCGGTGGCACCGGAGGCGGCGGCGACAAGCGCATGCTGATGGTGTTCGCCGCCACCTTTGCGCTGATCATCATCGCCCAGATCTTCCTGTTCAAGAAGAAGCCCGAGACGCAGCAGCCCCCGACCGCGGCCCAGACCGCGCAGAGCAGCCAGCCCTCAGCCCAGACGCCGGCCCAGGCCTCATCCGCAACTGGCGCGGCCAAGCCCGGAGCTGCCGCTGCCAAGCCGGTGGAAACAAAAGCGGCCAGCAGCGAAGTCGAAACCGTCGTCGAGAATGACTTCTACCGCATCGTCTTCACCAATCGCGGCGCCGTGGTCAAGTCGTGGATCCTCAAGAAGTACAAGGACGATGACGGCAAGCCGCTCGACCTGGTGAATTCCAAAGCGGCCAAGTTCGGGTATCCGCTCAGCCTCTTTACCTACGACGAGAATCTCCGCAATCAGATCAATTCGGCGCTCTACGTCGCCAGCGCCAGCGGCAACATCGCGGCTCCCGGCGAGCTGAACTTCGAATACGCCAGCGGCGACACCAGCGTCCGCAAGAGTTTCGTCTTCGGCGACACCTACGTCATCTCGATCGAAAGCAAAGTCACGCGCAACGGACAGCCGGTGCCGGCGTATCCCATGTGGCCGGCGGCGCTGGGCGATGAAGCCACCGCGGCCGCCTACGCCTCGCAAAAAATCGAGTACATGGCCGATGGCAAGGTCGAGCGCATTGCCATCAAGAAGGTCAGCGGCGGCAATACCATTCGCGGGCCCTTCAACTGGGCCGGTCCGCAGGACCAGTTCTTCGCCGCGATCTTCCTGCCCGATAATCCCGATACCGCCGTGATGATCACCCAGCACGGCTCGATCACAGTTCCCAAGGATCCCAGGAATCCCGACCCCAACAGCGTTGTTACCTACGACGTCCTGGGCGCGGCCGTGGGCGATACCTCGGGCGTTACCCGCGAGCGGCTCTTCGTCGGACCGAAGGCGCTGAGCGTTCTGGAGTCGGTGCGCTCTAACACCGCGCCGGGCCAGATGGACGGCCCCGACCTGCGGGACGTGGTCGATTTCGGCTTCTTCCACATTGTCGCCCGCCCGCTGTTTCTGTGGCTGAAGTGGACGCACGAGCATATCGCCAGCAATTGGGGCGTCTCCATCATCATCCTGACCGTCATCATCAACCTGGCGCTGCTGCCGCTGCGCATCACCAGCATGAAGTCGGCGCTGAAGATGCAAAAGCTGCAGCCGCAGATGAAGGCGATTCAGGAGAGATACAAGAAGCTGCCGATGCGCGATCCCAAGCGCCAGGAGATGAACGCCGAGATCGGAGAGCTGTACAAGCGCGAAGGCGTCAACCCTGCCGGCGGTTGTCTGCCGCTGATCATCCAGATGCCGTTCTTGTGGGCGTTCTACACCATGCTGGCCAGCGCCATCGAGTTGCGCCAGGCGCCGTTCCTCTGGATCCACGATCTGTCGTCGCCGGACAAGCTGTACATTGTGCCGGTGGTCATGCTGGTCAGCACCTTCCTGATGCAGAAGATGACCCCCAACTCCGGCATGGATCCCAAGCAGCAACAGATGATGACGCTGATGATGCCGGTGATGATCACCTGGTTCAGCTTGAATCTGCCCTCGGGCCTCAGCGTGTACTGGATCGTAGGTAATATCATAGGCATTGCGCAGCAGTACATCATGAACCGCAGCAGCCTGGGCCGCGAGATGCGCGAGGAGATGGAAAAGCGCGCGCGCAAGAAGGCCAGCAAGTAGCGAAAGAATTATTCACCACGGAAGCACGGAAGACACAGAATTCATTTGAGGCGCGGTGAGCACGCGCTGGAAGGGCTCTCGATTTTGAAAGGCAGTTTGGCTTTAAGAGTACCGTGCTTTCCGTGCTTCCGTGGTGAAAACGGTTTCTAACATGCCCATCACCGACAAAGTCGCCGCCGCCAAGAAGATCAGCGAGTTGCTGAACAACACTTTCTCTGCTGGAGATTTCCGCCTGCGCTACAAGATCATCGTCGACCCGGTGGTCGGCGCCGAACGCGAATGGGAGCGCCCGGAGATTCTGGTCGAACTCTCCGGCGCCGATAGCCCGATGGTGCTGGAGAACGGCGGCGAGCTGTTGCGCGCCTTCGAGCATATCGCGCAGGAGATGCTGCGCCTGACGCCCGACGAGCACGAGAAGATCAGCTTCGACTGCCAGAACTTCCGCTCGGCCCGCCTGTCGGAGCTGCGGATGGCCGCCGACGTCGCCGCGCAACGTGTCCGTGAGGCCGGGGTGCCGTACGCTTTCGCGCCCATGTCGTCGCGCGAACGCCGCATCCTGCACTTGGCAATGCGCGAACTCGACGACCTCCGCACCGAAAGCGCCGGCGAAGCCGCCATGCGCCACGTCGTGGTCTATCCCAAGGACTACAAGGGCGCGCCGCCCGCGCCGCCGATATCGCGAAGAAGACGATAGTTCACCACTGAGAACACAGAGAGCACAGAGAACGGATTTGAATCGAAATCGGCTGACTGCTATCGCGGTTCTCTTGGCGACAACATTCGCTCTTGCCGCTGACAGCCCAGAACGTTCGAAAGGCATTTCCACGCACATGCTACCCAAGCGCGTGGCCGATCTGGGCGGCAACAAATGGGGGCTCACTGTGACCCCGACCAGCTATCTGACCCCGGACGCCAGGTCCACAACTCTGCAGACTGCGAGCGAGTTTCTTGCATTCGTGCAGAAGCAGAACCTCTCCGTGAAGGAGAACGGTGTTTGGATTGTCACGACCCACCCGGACGCCTACTCGGAGCAGGAGAAGAGCTTCCTGAACGACGTCATACAGGTCTGCGTAAAGCAAAGGATCCCGTTGTTCATCGTGCGCGCCTCGAAACTGCCGAACGGCTGGAAACGATACGACCAATCGAATCCAGATCCCGGCGCTTCTCCATGTCCGCTGTGTCTACTTCCTGATGAGTAGCACTAACCTGCACCTCGACGACACCATCCTCTCCATGATGTACCTATTTTTTCTCTGTGCTCTCCGTGTGCTCTGTGGTGAATAATCTCTAGCATGCACCTCGACGACACCATCGTCGCCATTGCCACGCCGCCGGGACGCGGAGGCATCGGCGTGGTGCGGCTGTCGGGGCCGGAGGCACGGACCATCGCGCGGCCCATGCTGCGGCTGGCACATGATCACGAGCTCGAGGCCGGCCGTGCGCACTTCGGCGAGCTGATCGATCCGTCGACCGGCGAGCGCATCGACGAAGTGGTCGCAACATTCTTCGCCAAACCGCACTCCTATACGGCGGACGATGTTGTCGAGATCTCGTGTCATGGTTCGCCGGTAGTGCTGCGGCACGTGGTCGAGATGGCGATTGTCGCGGGCGCGCGCCTGGCCGAGCCGGGCGAGTTCACCATGCGAGCGTTCCTCAACGGCCGCATCGATCTGACGCAAGCGGAAGCGGTGCGCGATCTCATCGACTCACAGACGCTCTACCAGGCGCAGGTCGCCGCGCGGCAACTGGAAGGCGCGCTCTCGAAGCGGCTCCAGCCGATCAAACAGAAACTAGTCGAGCTGATCGCCACCATGGAAGCCGGCGTTGACTTCGCCGAAGACGATGTCTCAGTTATTCCTGACCAGCAGATCCTCGCGCGCATTGCGGCTCTCCGCGCGCCGCTGGAGGAGCTGCTTGCCAGCTTCGCATACGGCAAAGTTGTGCATGAAGGACTGACGCTGGCGATCGTCGGGCGGCCAAACGTCGGCAAGTCCAGTCTGTTTAATCGCCTGGTCGAGCGCGAGCGCGCCATCGTCACTGCCACGCCGGGCACGACGCGCGATCTGGTGACCGAGACGGTTGCCATCGAAGGCATTCCCGTGCGGCTCGTCGACACCGCCGGCATTCGCGAAGCGGGAGACGAGGCCGAAAGCATCGGCGTGCGCAAATCGCTGGAAGCTCTGGCCGACGCCGACATCGTGCTGGTGCTGCGTGATGCTTCGCGCGGCGCCGAAACTCCTCTCACCGATGACGAGCTTCAGCAGGACGAGCGCCTCCTCGAACTCGTCGCCAGCCGCCAAGCAATTGTCGTATGGAACAAAGTCGACCTGGCCCCTGCTGGAAGATTGTCATCACGAGGAGGCCTTCAGGCCGACGAGGAGCCTGCCCTGAGCTTGCCGAAGGGATCTGCTGTTCGTCGCGAAATACCAAACAATGCGAAGGCCGTAAGCCATCCAATCGTGACTGCATCGGCGCTTACAGGAACTGGCGTTGAGCGACTGCGCTCTACGATTTTGCAGATGATTGGCGGCGATGGTGTACAACAGGAACAGGGCTTCCTGACCAATGTCCGCCAGAAGCAATTGGTGTCCGACGCGATTGCCGCGCTCGACAAAGCGACTGCGGCCGTCCCGCAAAGAATTCCTCACGAGATGCTCCTGCTCGACCTCTATAACGCCCTGCGCCCGCTGGACGAGATCACCGGCGCAACCACCGCAGATGACATCCTCAACCTGATCTTCAGCTCGTTCTGCATCGGGAAGTAGTTGTGTTTATGGCGAGGAGACGACTACACCTCATGTCATAAACGGGGAGCTTTGTATCAGGGCACGACTTTAGTGTCTGCGTAAGAACTGTCTTTGGATCGCGGCGGTGGAGGACGAACGACGAAAATCAAGTGCCGCAGGCACGGCATAACTTAGCCCAGCACGGAGCCGAAGGCGGAGTGCTGGGTTGAGTGGGAAAAGAATCCGAGTCCCTTCAGGGACGGCACGATTCTCACGCAGACTCTTTAGTTGTGCCGTAAGAGGCGACTTTCAATGCGGACTTCAGCCCCTGCATTTGCAGGTGCAGGGGCTGAAGCCCGAGTTCTTTCTTAAATTCTTGGCACGACTGAAAGTCGTGCCCTGATACGAAGCAATCTATGAGATGGCGCTAGAATAATTTCTGCCCGCAAGGCGACTCCACGGGAGCGAAGGTTCTATGAAGAAGCTAACGGCTAGTCAGCGGAACAAACAGCTCAAGGCGATTGCTGCTCTTCGCGATGACCAGATCGACACGTCGGACATTCCCGAACTTACCAAGGAGCAGTTGAGACGGGCGGTGCGGGGCCAGATGTATCGGCCCATTAAAAAGCCTGTCACCATGCGCCTCGATATGGACGTCATCGAATGGCTCAAGCGGGAGGGTCCGGGATATCAGACGAAAGCAAACTCGTTACTTCGTCGTGAGATGCTGCGCTCCTATCGCGAGAAAAAGGGACCAGATCTGGCACGCCGCCACTCGCGGCCGACGGGGACGCAAACGGCACGCGGCCGCTAAACGTCGGGCCTGGCGAATGACAACTTCTTAGACTGACCTTGCTGTGATCCCAATTCACGATTCCAATCTCTTTGTCATCACCGGCGCCCCTGGAGTGGGCAAGACGACGTTATTGCGCGAACTCGAACGGCGAGGCTTCTGCTGTGTACCCGAGGTAGCGCGCGAGATCATTCGCCAACAGGTCGCCGGCGGCGGCGACGCGCTGCCATGGGCCAACACGCGCCGATATACCGAGCTCATGTTGCAAGGCTCAATTGAAGTGTACGACGCGAATAAATGTGCAACGCGCCCGACCTTCTTCGACCGTGGCATACCCGACGTGCTTTGTTACGCGCGCCTCATCGAGCTGACAGAGACCGCCAATATCGACGCGGCTTGCACAGGCTGCCGATATAACCAGACAGTCTTCCTTGCGCCTCCCTGGCGCGAGATCTATTCCACCGACGACGAACGCAAGCAGACATGGGACGAAGCCGTGCGAACCCACGACGTGATGGTAGAAGCCTATCGGAGCTGCGGATACGAGTTAACTGAATTACCGCGGGTCAGCGTGGAAGAGCGAGCGGAGTTAGTGATCGCCCGCGTTAAGGGCACATGTGCCGCCGGCTGAAGCCGGCTCGATATAAATAAGCTGCTGAGACGCCGGCCTGAAGGCCGGCTCTACCTTCTCACGAAGCGCAATCCCAAAATCGCCATCGCCTCCGCCAGCGCGGGATGCTGGCGCTCGACGCGCTCGGATTTCATATTGCGGAGCCGACATGGTTCGAACAGCGCCCAGTTCTCCAGATTGTGTCCGTAGCGCGAGCGGAAATAAATTCCCGGCAGGCCCATGTCATAGACGACACGCGAAACCAGCGTGGTCAGCGTTCGCGGCGACGAACTCTGCAGAGCGGCGGCGTCGAGATCAGGGAATCCCAGCCGCAGACATTCCGATGCGAGCCTGCGCCGCAGCAGCGCGATCCACTCCGCGCCGCAGATGTCGGCATAATTCCCTTCGGACGAAGCCGAGCCGATCACGCGATTCGAGCACCAGTTCAGCGGCACTTCGCCAATCGGTAGAAAATCGTCGTCGCCGTCGATGGCGCGTAGCTCTTCGATCAGCGTGAGGTCTGGACGGAAGCGCGCCAGCGTCTCCACGAAGCAGGACACCTGCTGGCTTGACGCGTACAGTACGCGGTACTCGCTCTCGGGATCGTCGAAGCGGTTGCCGAAGGTGCCGTCTTTGGCGCGCGACCAGTCGGGCAACTGCCACGCGTCGGGATAGCGCGCCACGCGATGGATCGATTGTGTGGGTGTTCGAGTCTCGGCCGCCAAGCGTTAGCCCCCGGCAATGAAGGCGCGCGCGGCCGCCAGGACCTCGGGCGCAACCACGGCGAGGTCGCCCTCGCGCAGCAGGCGCAGCGGAACGCGATCGCCGAGTTCGGGATTCACGCCCATCAGCCACGCCTGCACGACTTCGCGCGAATCGTGTTCCAGCAAGGTGCGGACGACCTGGAATGTCAGGCGCAGGCGCGGCTCGACTTCGCCATAAGGCCGGCCGCCGGAGATCCAGCGCTCAATCGCGCGCACATCCTTCAAGCCCGCGACATAGGCGACAAGCTTGCGTCCGATGGCGTCGGTCAGGCGCTCAACCAACTCGGAGAACTTCAACGTTAGCGAGTCGCGATGCGCCTGCAATCCCGGGCGCGGGAGCGCTTTGGTAGCCACGATCACTCCTCGAACGGCGCGTTTCCGTGGAACAGGATGCAGAGATCACCTCAGAAATGCTAGTAAATAACAAGCAATTCACAGTCAATTGCCATATTACGCTGCTTGCGAGCGCCTGGATAGACGAAGAAAAGGCGAATCAGTGGAGTAAACAGCCCCGAGCATATGACGACCGGCTCGGAGATTTTGCCAACACGAGCGAACCGCAGGTCCCTCGGCTCCGCTCGGGATGACAGCGAGGGTAGGCACTCTCTTTATGGCCTGGTATCCGGAACGGTGATGGCGCGGAACATATATGGCAGCGCTTCGGAGACGACCATGGCCGCAACGATCAGCGCACCACCGAGCGCCTGTTGCGCCGACATCGGTTCCTTCAGCCACACGACGCTCAGGATTGCCGCCGTCACCGGCTCGATGCTGAAGAGCAACGCCGCCTCCGTCGGGCCAAGGCGAGTCTGCGCGACCGCCTGTCCCCAGAACGCGATGATGGTCGAGAACAGCGCGAGATAGAGCGCCGGCCCGAAGACTGTCAGCTTCGGCAAAGTCTGCGGCAAGTTCTGGAAGCCATAGGGTGCCGGCAAGAAGGCCGTCACGATCAGCGTGACCAAGCCGCCAACCATCACCTGCGTTCCCGCCAGCAGCCACGCGTTGGTGCGGCGGGCAAACGCTCCCATCATGATGAGGTGTACGGCGCAGAGGATCGCGCAGACGAGGGTCTCCAGATCGCCGCGATTCACCTGGCTGAATCCGCCGAGCGCGCCCGAAGGCGAGCGCACCAGCAGGTAAAGACCGAAGGTGGCAATGACGACTCCAATCGCCGAACTCAGCTTGATGCGCTGGCCGATGGCGACGGCGATCAGCGGGGTGAAGAGCACATACAGTCCGGTGATGAAGCCGGACTTCGCTGTGGTGGTGAAGCGCATGCCGTCGGTTTGCGACCAGAAGATGACGGCCAGGATCAGGCCGAGCCAAACCCCGTCGAGCACGCCGCGGCGCACGATGGCGATGCGCTGGGCGCGAATGATGGCAAACATCAGCCCGCCGGCAAGCATGAAGCGCAGGCTCATCAGCGCGCCGACGGAGATACCGCCTTCGAGCGCCAGCCGCGTCATGGGAAAGCCCAGCCCCCAGATTGCCGCGACTGACGCGATAATCAGCGCCGCCGATGCGTGAGAGACGGGCACGGGATGGGAGTTGCTCTGCATGCACTGATCGCGGCCGGTTTCAGCATTCAGCCGAAAAAGCGACTTGCGCGGTTGAACGAACCTGCCGTTTCATCCTACCGTGATCTCGACGGCTTGGTGGCATCGGCAGAGGACGAGCCGCGGATTAGCGATTTCGGCTGCGATGACGATATCTGTCTGCAACAGTCCAACCGACTTGCATAACATGGGAGGACGAATGAAGGTCGTCATTACGGTGTTGTTTTGCTTGTGCGCGCTTCCGGTGTTCGGTCAGGACTGTCGTCGCGTTCTGGGAGAGCAATCGCCCGATGCCGCTTCCTTGAAGCGCGTGGAGGATCGATGGAACGAAGCGTTCATGCGAGGCGGGACCGAATATCTGGAGTGCCTGCTGGCGCCGCAGTACGTCAGCGTTTCGCCGGCGGGCGTGCATGACCGCGCCTGGGAGCTCGAGCATGCCGGCAAAAACAAGGGAAGCTCGGCGCCCATACCTGATGTACCGGGAATGACGTTCGAGATCTACGGCAATACCGGCGTGATGCGGCTATTCAGACCGGCGTCGGCCGATGGCAAGCAGGCGGCACAGTACATGGCCGATATTTTCGCCTTTCAGGATGGCGCCTGGCGGGCGGTGTATTCGCAGCACACGCCGGTGCAGTCTGCTCAGTGATCAGGAGCGGCCGGCGTCGAAGCGAGATCGCCTTGCATATTTTGCAGGGCGCGGACAAACGCGTAGTCGCTGATGTGAACACTGCCCTGGAAGGGACGATGGATCTCTCCGATGGCAACCAGGCCCAGAGAGATCAGCAGGGAGAGCGCGAAGACTTGTAGGGCGTGCAGAAGAGCGTTCGAGGAACCAAACAGACAGGACGACCCAACGGTAACGCCGCCACCCAGGATGAGCACGAACCAGAGCACGGCAGGCAACCGTGACAAGCTTTGCAGAACGCGGGTGCGGCGGTGCTCGGTGAGGCCGGACAACTCGTTCAGGGCATGATCTACGGCGGTAGTCTCGCTCGGCGCCGATGCCTTGACTGACATCAAGGTCTTCCACATCTCGGCGTTGACGGCCAGACTCGCATTCGGCAATCGCCTGTCATACATGGCAGGCCAATCCTGATGGATGACCACGTCGGCGTAACTGCGGGCCAGAGCCCTGAGCTGTTCGCGTTGCAGATCGGGCAGGCCGTCGGCCAGCCAGTAAACACTGACCAGATCGTTGGCTTCGAATTCCACGTTGGATTTCGCATCGGAGAAAGCGGTCCACACGGCGTAGAGCATGAAGCCGAGGATGACGGCGTAGGTTGTACCCAGCACGCTGAACTGCCAGCCAATCTGGTCGTTATGCGCCTGACGCCGCTCCGGCGGCCAGAGGCGGTTGATGAGCACAAGAAAAAGCAGAGACGCGGCAACCGCAACGAGGACGAGGACGACACTTTCGGTTGAAGTGAGCATGGCGAAGTACGTTTCTTAACGGATGCAAGATTATAGAATGTCTCGCAAAGCCCGCGAGGCCGTTGCGGTATCTGTAAGTAGCGCTGGCCTCCGGCCGGCTGTCCTGGCGGCGTCCCCGCCGCCAGCTAACGACACGATACATTCACGGAGGACGCAATCATGGAACGCAAAAACATTGCCGGCAATTCACCATACGAACCGATCGTCGGATTCTCGCGGGCGGTGAAGGTGGGGCCGTTCGTTTCGGTAGCGGGAACGGTGGCGACCGGAGCGGATGGGAAGATCGTTGGCGAAGGCGACGTCTACGCGCAGGCGGTGCAGATCTTCAAGAACATCGGAAGCGCGCTGGAGAAGGCGGGCGCGAGCTTTCGCGACGTGGTGCGCACACGGATGTTCGTTACCGATATCAGCCAGTGGGAGAAAGTTGGCAAGGCGCACGGCGAGGTCTTCCCCGACATTCGTCCCGCCGCGACCATGGTGGAAGTAACCGGATTCGTCTCGCCGGAGATGCTGGTGGAGATTGAAGTGGATGCGATTATTTCGGCGGAGATGAAGAACTAAACCTGGCGAATCATCGCCGCAAGAAAACGACTCGATCCGTCCAATTCCACTTGCCCGTCTGCCGGAGGAGTGCGAGTAACGCTCGGACCAAACCGCCAATGTCGGCGGGAGAGATGCTCTTCTCGTCGACAAAGATTACTCCACCGTGGTGCTGTCCCGACTCGGCCCAGGTTTTGAGCAGGGGAGGAATTGTCCTGCGATCATAGGTAACAAGCGACAAGCCCTGCATGGCTGCTTGCTTCAGACAGGCGGAATCATCCTGCCCCAGGAAGTTGCCGCCCTCCCACGTTGCGATAGAAAAGACCACGATCGCAGGATTGCGGCGTTTTAGGCCAGCGGCAAGTTGAGGAGAGACGTGCTCGTCCAGAAGAAGCTTGAGCATCTCAGCGCCGGGCGCGTTTCGTGGTGGTGAATTCGGCCGCTTGCGGGAGCAACCGCTTGAGACTCTCGAGATCGGCCGCGCCGTTCTCCGCCAGGGCTTCGTCGATTTCCTGCGGGAAGGCGTGCGCATAGTTCATGGCCGCGCGAACCTTGGCTTCGGGCCAGTTCAGATGCTTCGCCACTGCGGCCGCATTGTTCTTATAGCTCCGCAGCAACAGGACGACCTCCCAAACCGCGAGCGTGCTGCCCTGAATGCAGGCTTGCCGGCCAGCCATGGAGTCGCGGAAGTCGATGAATGCGAACTCCGAGCGGCGCAGGCCCTCCTCTACTAGCCGCGCGCTGGCATCGCTGGGGGTCCAGCCGTGGCGGTTTGCCATGCGCTTCAAACGCTGACCGCTTTCCACCGGCAGGCGCATGCTTAACACCATGGAACGAGTTTGTTTCACATGTAACTCCTGTAAGGATTGTAACTCAGCCCCCTCCCAACACTGCGGAAAATGGGAGCGAACAGCGAATGATGAAAAGCGGATTTACTGTGTGACTTCTAATCCGATTCCCTGGCCGTCAAAAACTCGTTGGCCGGCGGCGGGGTAGGTTCGCACCACCATGCGCGTTCCGCTGGGAACGGTCTCAGGCGAATTAGCTTGTGGAGCGGCGGCCGGGTTCGATTGCGGAGTCGCAGGCGGGTTGGCTGGCGCGCTGGAATTCGGTTGCGAGTTCGGCGCCGGCGCCGGGGCTGACTGGCTCTTGATGCCGCTGACGCGGAGGCCGGCGTTGACGATCGCGTTTACCGCAGCGTCTTCGCTCTGGCCGACGAGGTCGGGCATAACGAACGACGCGCGGTCTTCGCTGGCGGCTAGCAGCAGGCTGATCTTCGGCTCGGAGACATTCACGGCGTTAGCCGGCGGGCTCTGGCCGACGATCTGATCGCTGGGCGCGCCGGGAATGGTTGCGGTGGCGATGCTGCCCAGCTCCAGGCCGCGTTTGCGAATGTTGATCTCGGCCGCGCGTTCGCTGGTGCCAATGAGATCGGGAATGACGACGCGCTGTGGTCCCATGCTTTCGGCGACGCGGACGCTCCATCCGCGGCGGACCTTGAGTCCTGGCTGCGGCGCCTGCGACATGATGCGACCCGGCGGAACGTCGGAGCTGAAGTAGCGATCGCCTTCGTCGAGGACGAGTCCGTGATCGGCGAGCAGGTGCTCGGCTTGCGACTTCGACAGGCCGACGACCTTGGGGATGGTCGTCTGGCGGCCGTGAATGGCGAAGCGCATCGCGGTGAGCGCCGACGCCACGAAGACCACGAACAAAACCAGCCCGCGCAAAAGCCATTTAAAGAAGCGTCGCATGTCAGGAGTTCGGCCTCATTGTTATAGCGCGACTCTCTGTCGTCGGCTCGAACATAAAGACCAGTGCTAGACGCTGGCCCCAAAGTGTCTACGTCAGAACGCTGTCGTCCCCGCGAGACTTAGCTCATGTTTCAATTTCAACCAGCATTCCGCTTCCCACCCCAACAAGTCCAAATGAAGGCCTTGTGGGGTCGGGTCCCATGCTGGGCTATCATGGCAAGCGCCTGCGGCGCTTTGGTTTTTCAAGCCTCACACTCCATGGTCTGGAAGAAAGCCAGTCCTCGGCAGACACTAAAGGCCAGCCTTACCTGAGCCACACACCAGGTCAGGCCCCATCAATGCGATTCGCTGTCGCCGCCTTCGGGTTCGGACGTGTCAACCTTCTGCGCGACCGCGCTCTTCACTTCCGGCGGAGGCGCGGCGAAGTCTTCCGACTCGCGTCCCTTCAGCGCGACGCGCATGAAGTCCATCCAGATGGGCAGCGCAGCCATGGCGCCGGTTTCTTTGTTGCCCAGCGTCTTCTTCTCGTCGTAGCCAACCCAGACGCCGCAGGTAATCGACGGCGAGAAGCCGACGAACCAGGCGTCGGTGAAGTCGTTGGTCGTGCCGGTCTTGCCGCCAAGCGGATGATTCAGTTTGCTGGCCTGGTAGCCGGTGCCGTGCAGCACGACTTCGCGCAGCATGCTGACCATGATGCGCGCGGTGCGAGCGCTGACCACGTCGCGAACTTCGGGATAATCTTCTTCCAGCACGCGGCCATCGTAGTCGGTGACTTTGCGAATGTAGCGCGGGACGACGCGGACGCCGTCGTTGGGAAATGTGGTGAACGCGGCGGTCTGCTCGGCGAGCGTGATGTCGGCTGCGCCCAGCGCGACCGGCAAATAAGGCAGCAGCGGCGAGGTGATGCCGAACTTGCGCGCGTATTCGATGACGGTCTTGATGCCGCCGACGCGCTCGGTCACGCGGATGGCGGGAACGTTGCGCGACTCGGCCAGCGCGTGGCGGAAGGTGATGACGCCTTCGAACTTGTTATCGTAATTGTGCGGCGCCCAGACGCCCTGCGCGCTGGGAAAGCTGATGGGCGCGTCGAGGACGGTGTCGTCGGGCGTCATGCCTTCGTCGATCGCGGCGGTGTAGATGTACGGCTTGAACGACGAGCCGACCTGGCGCAGCGCCTGGGTGGCGCGGTTGAACTTCGACTGCTCCCAGTCGCGGCCGCCGACCATCGCCTTCACATCGCCGGTCGCGTTGTCGAGCGCCATCAGCGAGCCTTGCACGCCGGACTCCTGCTCCAGCGAAACGCGGCTGGCGGTGCCGTTTAGCTCGACCACCTTGACGTAGACCAGATCGCCGACGCTGAGGAATTGCTGCGGCGAAGTGTGTTTCGTCCACTTGATTTCTTCGGGACCGAGACGCGCTTCGTAGTTGCCGAACTTGACGGTCGCGGCCATCGGCTCGACCTCGGTTACCAGCGCGTGCACGTAGCTGCCGGGCACGATGTTGCTGTCCCAATCGACGTGGTGATAGCCGGCGAGCGTGTCGCCGTTGGCGACGACGTTCAGCAGATTGCCCTTCCATCCATGACGGCGCTCATAGACTGCCAGGCCATCGCGCACCGCCTGTTGCGCGGCATGCTGCATCTCGAGATTCAATCCCGTGTAGACGCGCAGGCCGGCTTCGTAGATTCTGTCGCCGTATTTTTTCTCGAGATCCTCGCGAATCTCTTCGACGAAATACGGAGCGATGTCGTTAGGCTCGGCTTGCAGCTTGAGGACGAGCGGCGCGCTCTTGGCACGTTCGGCTTCGGCCGCGGTGATCTTGCCGTCCTCCAGCATGTTGTTGATGACCAGATTGCGGCGGTGCAGCGCGCGCTCCGGGCTGTTAATGGGCGAATAGTAATTCGGCGCTTTGGGCAGGCCGGCGAGGACGGCAGCTTCTTCCAGAGTCAGGTCCTTGGCCTTCTTGCTGAAATAATAATTCGCGCCGGCCTCGAAGCCATAGACTCCGTGGCCAAGATAGATCTGGTTGGCGTAGAGAGCGAAGATCTGCTCTTTGGTGAAGCGGCGCTCGATCTGGATGGAGAGCAGGACCTCCTGCATCTTGCGGCGGAAGTTGCGATCGGGCGAGAGGAACAGATTGCGCGCCAGCTGCATGGTCAGCGTAGATGCGCCCTGGGCGCGGCTCTCCAGCATCACATCGCGCCAGGCGGCACCGAAGACGCGCCACACGTCGACGCCCCAGTGGCCTTCGAAATCTTTGTCCTCGGTGGAGATCAGGGCGTCACGCAGGACTTTGGGGAAGTCGCCGTAGCTGTCGATGACGCGGCGCTGCAGCGCGAACTGGCCGATGACACGGTTCTGATCGTCGTAGAGCTGGGTGATGGTGGCCGGGCGATAGTGCTCGAGCTCGTTCACCTGCGGCAGGTCGGTGGAATAGACGAAGACCATGCCGGTGGCCGCGCCGGCGGCGGCGGCAAGGATGATGAGCAGAGCAAAGAGGGCATTGCCGACGAGCTTCAGTCCGACGCGGCGCGGGGGCGCAGTATCGGTGGCAATGGGAGGATCTTCGACAACGCGCTTCATGTAGGGCTAGGGAAAGGATAGCACTGGTGTCGTCGGATCATGCGCAATTAGGGATTGGCGTTGGGGTTACGGCGTGGTGCTTCTTTCGTGATTTACAATCATCTATTTGCCAGGCGCAATTATTTCAGTTAGACGAACGTGCGTTCGCATTTGGGGCGGACCGCAGATCCCTCGGTCGGGCTGAAGCCCTCGGTCGGGATGACAGTGTAAAAGGGGGCGCGCGTCGGCACGGCTGAAGTCGTGCCCTGTTACAAGGAGCAGAGGAAAGCAGATCCCTCGCGGGCTAAAGCCCGCTCGTGATGACAAGAAAGAAATAGCGACGTGGACGCGAGCCTCAAGGCTCGCTCTACCGGAGAGCAGCGGCGAGCGTGTCGCGGGCTAAAGCCCGCTCAGGATTGGAAGAGGGCGTATCGGCACGACTGAAGTCGTGCCCTGTTACGGGGCACGGAGGAAAGCAGATCCCTCGTGGTCTTGAAGGCCCGCTCGTGATGACAAGAAAATTAAGATAACGGGCGGAACGCGGCGCTGAAGCGCCGCACTACCCAATCAGCGCATTCATCTTTAGCAGAATTGGAGCACGAACTTGGCAGACACTATTTATGACGTAGCCATCATCGGCAGCGGACCTGCCGGATACACTGCGGCCTTTCGCGCCGGGCAACTGGGGCTGAAGGCTGTCATGATCGAAAAACACGAGAAGATGGGCGGGACGTGCCTGAACGTCGGCTGCATTCCCACCAAGTCGCTGCTGTTCAACGCCGAGGTCTGGGACCACGTGCAGGAAGGTCTCGAGCTGGGCATGGAGAACACGGCCGGCGTGAAGCTGAACTGGGAGGCGATCCAGAAGCGCAAGCAGGGCGTGGTCGACAAGCACATCAAGGGGCTGAGTTTCCTGGCGCGCAAGAACAAGGTCGACCTGGTGCACGGCTGCGCCAAGCTGACCGGGCCGGCGCAGGGCGGCATCCACACCGTCGCCGTCGAAGGCGGGAAAGACGTCAAGGCGAAGGCGGTGGTGCTGGCGACGGGATCGACGGCGCGCATGCTGCCGGGACTGAAGCCGGATTCGCAGATCCTGACCAACATCGAGGTGCTAGCGCTGGACGCGATTCCGAAGTCGCTGATCGTGATCGGCTCGGGCGCGGTGGGCGTGGAGTTTGCCAGCATCTACAAATCGTTTGGCGCCGATGTCACGATTCTCGAAATGCTGCCGCGGTACGTGCCCGTCGAGGACGAGGACGTTTCGAAGGAGCTGATGCGCGTGTATCGCAAGCGCGGCATCAACGGCTTCGTCAACGCGAAGGTTGAGAAGGTCGAGACGAAGAAGGACAGCGTCGCGGTGACGTTTACCGTCGACGGCAAGGCGCAGACGATCGAGGCGGAGAAGGTGCTGGTCGCGGTGGGACGCGCGCCGGTTACGGACGGCATCGGCATCGAGAAGACGAAGATTCAGGTGGAGCGCGGATTCATCAAAGTCGACGAATACATGCGGACGGCCGAGCCGGGGATTTATGCGGCCGGCGATATCGTTGCCGGATTTCCGCAGCTGGCGCATGCGGGATTCGCAGAAGGCATCGTCGCGGTGACGCATCTTGCCGGCAAGCCGACGAAGAAGCTCAATCCGCTGCGCATTCCGAATGCGACGTATTGTCATCCGGAGATTGGGAGCGTGGGGCTGACCGAAGCCAAGGCCAAAGAGCTGGGCCACAACGTGAAGGTCGGGAAGTTTCCGTTCACGGCGAACTCGCGCGCGTCGATCGTCGGACAGCACGAGGGATTCGTCAAGATCGTGACTGACGCGAAGTACGGCGAGATTCTGGGCGTGCACATCATTGGCGCGAATGCGACGGAGTTGATTGCCGAATCGGTGGTGGCGCTGGAGATGGAGTGTACGGCGGAAGAGCTGGCGAACATTGTGCACGCGCATCCGACGTTGTCGGAGGCGGTGCTGGATGCGGCGAATTCGGTGTTTGGGATGGCGATCAACATCTGAAAAGCGTTGTCGGTTGTCGGTTGCCAGTTGTCGGTTGCCGGACGATGGTCTGGCGCGTGACTGTGTCGTGGTTCCCATCTCCCAGGTCTGGAAAGAGCCAGACCCTTCGGCAGGCTCAGGGCCGGCTCCGGGGCACCCGTGCACTGATAACGAACCGCAGGTCCCTCGGTCGGACTGAAGTCCTCGGTCGCGATGACAGATGCATGGCTAGTCGAGCTACAACCCAGGTTAGCGTCCAAACGAAGGACGCGGTCCCTTCGGCAAGCTCAGGGCAGGCTCTGGGCACCGGCATACGCGCACCCGCGATCGACGCGGGCCGGAGGCCGGCGCTACAAGACAAGAGAAGAGCCGGAGGACGAGCCTCCGGCTTTTTGTTTGACGTGATGAAGTGCTATTTCATTAGCTTGCGGCGGATGGTGCCGAAGGCTCCGACCAGGCCGGTGCCCAGCAAGAGCAACGATGATGGCTCGGGAACGGTCTGGCCGGTGCTGCCGAGGACGTCGAAGGCGCCCAGGGTCTGCGTGCCGTTCGAGGTCCACTCGCAGTTGTTGCCGCCGCCATTTTGGCAGCCGAAGTTAGCGTAGAGATCCAGTCCGGTGACGCCTTGGCTATTCCAGTTCCACGATTCCCAGGTCGTAGCGCTGAGGTTGGTAGGTCCGATGACCGGGAAATACTGATCGCCCGATGTCAGGCTGACGCCGGCGATGCCGGCGATGGTCACCACGCCGCAGCACTGACCGAAGGCTTCGTTGGAGCTCAAGTTGTTCCACTGGTCGATGAGCGTGCCCGGCGAGTTGCCGCTGGCGGTGTAGAGAGCTGCGAAGAACGAATTCGGGCCCGTAACATAACCGATTCCAATATCGATCTGGCTAACACTTCCCGTCGCGCCGGCGGTGAACTCGTTGGCTGCGGTGAAGCTCGATTCGCCTCCAGCAACCGTCCAGCCGCTGCAGCATTGATACACGTTGCTTCCGGTGCCAAGGTCAGTGAAGAAAGTTGTTTGAGCCATCGCCGGCAGACTGCCGATGCAGAGTGCGAAGGCCAGGAGACAAGGCGACCACGCTAATTTCCTCATGGGCTCTCCGCTTTCAATGATCGACGCGGGCCGAAGGCCCCGCATCACAGCCGGCCGGAGGCCCGCGCTACCAGGAAAGAGAAAAAGCCGGAGGACGAGCCTCCGGCTTTTTGTTTGAGTGACGAAGGGTTATTTTGTCAGCTTGCGGCGGATAGTGCCGAAGGCTCCGACCAATCCGGTGCCCAGCAAGAGCAGGGAGGATGGTTCGGGAACGGTCTGGCCGGTGCTGCCGATGACGTCGAAGGCGCCCAAATTCGATCCGCTAAAGCTGTTCCAGTCGCAACCTGCAGCGCCACCAGAGGCGCAGCCGCTGCTGGCCTGAAGCAGAAGGCCGTTAGTGTTCGTGGTGTTATTGTTCCAGGCTGCCCACAGCGTCGAACTGGGGGTCTCAGGACCCATGACCAGGAAGTAGTCCTGACCCGAGGCGAGACTGATACCGGTGATGCCGGTGATGCTAAGCAGGCCGCAGCATCCGCCAAACTGCTGGCTGGCGCTGAGGTTGTTCCACTGGCCCAGCAAGGTGCCGGGCAGGTTGTTGCTGTCGGAGTAAAGCGCGACAAAGAACGAGTTTTCACCCGTGACATAGCCGATGCCGATATCGATCTGGCTGATATTACCGGTGGCTCCGGCCATGAACTCGTTGGCGTCGTACACGTAGCTGCCAAGGGTCCCGGTTCCGCCCATCGTCCAACCTGAACAGCAGTTGTATACGTTGTTTCCAGTACCGAGGTCAGTGAAGAAAGTTGTTTGAGCCATCGCCGGCAGACTGCAGACACAGAGCGCGAGGGCCAGGAGAGATAGCGACCACGCCAATTTCCTCAAGGGTTCCTCCTCCGATTCAAATCAAACGTCTCGAGCTGCTCGATCCCGAATCCGCTTATGTCACAAAGGCTTACCAGACACAAGACCGATATAACCTTGTTGCAATTCGAATACCGCTATAATTTATTGATAACAAACGATTTTTCTTGGTACTAAGTGCAAGGTGTTGCATTGGAGTAGGAGAAAGCGTTCCCCGAATTGGGATAAGAGCGCGGTTTTGGCAGACGGTAGACCAGCGGTATGAGGGGGCTGGATGGAAGCTACGGACCCCAGGTTAGCCAAAAGGATGGCGAAGCTGGGGCGCCGGGTACCGAGTCGTGCAAGATTCAAACGCGGGCCGGAGGCCGGCGCCGCTGCATTTCGAGTCGACGCTGCGGGCAAAAGAAAAAGCCGGAGACTAGCTCCGGCTTCTTGCTATTAAGCGACGAAGGGTTATTTCATGAGCTTGCGGCGGATGGTGCCGAAAGCGCCGAC
Source organism: uncultured Acidobacteriaceae bacterium (assembly GCA_963805985.1). Classification (GTDB taxonomy): domain Bacteria; phylum Acidobacteriota; class Terriglobia; order Terriglobales; family Acidobacteriaceae; genus Bog-257. The sequence continues at coordinate 240,549 of CAWDWG010000005.1, forward strand.
CAATCCAGTACCCAGCAGAAGCAGGGAGGATGGCTCGGGAACGGTCTGACCGCTGCTGCCGATGACGTCGAAAGCGCCGATCGTAGTAACGCCGTTCGAGTTCCAGCTGCAGTTGTTGCCGGTGCCGTTCTGGCAGCCGCTGGTGGCATACAGGTCGGTGCCGGTAGCGCCGGTGCTGTTCATGTTCCACGCCTCAAACGTAGTCGCCGTGAGATTCGTGGGACCGATGACCAGGAAGTAGTCCTGGCCGGCGGTGAGGCTGACGCCGGTGATGCCGGTGATGCTGACCAAGCCGCAGCAGGAACCGAAGTTGGTGGAGCTGCTGAGGTTGTTCCACTGATCGATGAGCGTGCCGGGCGCGTTGCCGCTGGCGTCGTAGAGGCCAACGAAGAAGGAGTTAACACCCTCAACATAGCCGACGGCGACATCAATCTGGCTGACGCTGCCGGAGGCTCCGGCCATGAATTCGTTCGCAGCGGTGAAGCTGGTGCCCAGAGATCCGGTTCCAGAAACCGTCCAACCGTCGCAGCAGTTGTATACGTTGCTTCCTGTGCCCAGATCACTGAAGAAAGTTGTTTGAGCCATCGCCGGCAGACTGCAGAGAGCGAGAGCCAGAAGACAAAGCGACCACGCCAATTTCCTCAAGGGTTCCTCCTCAATTCAAACCAAACATCTCGAGCTGTTCGATTACGAACCCGGATAGCAAGGCGGAAGGTAGACCATCTTGCCTGGGCCTTGCGTCCAAGACGCGTACCCGGACGCAAAGCTGTCCTAAAGGGGAGGATGCAATCGGAGTTCCGCAGTAACATGATGATAACAGACGATATTCCATAGTTTCGAGTGCAATGGATTGCATTAGAGTGACCAAAGTGTTCCCGATTCGGGAATAGAACGGGGAAATTGGAGGGGAGGCGGATGATCTCAGGTTCGTCGATGAAGATCAAACGCGGGCCGGAGGCCCGCATTACAGCCGGCCAGAGGCCGGCGCTACACTCGAGGCCGGCGCCGGTGCATTTCGAGTCGACGCTGCGGGCAAAAGAAAAAGCCGGAGACTAGCTCCGGCTTCTTGCTTTAAGCGACGAAGGGTTATTTCATGAGCTTGCGGCGAATGGTGCCGAAAGCGCCGACCAATCCAGTACCCAGCAGAAGCAGGGAGGATGGCTCGGGAACGGTCTGACCGCTGCTGCCGATCACGTCGAAGGCGCCCAGCGCGTTGCCGGTGCCGTTCGAGTTCCAGCTGCAGTTGTTGCCGGTGCCGTTCTGGCAGCCGCTGGTGGCATACAGGTCAAGGCCGTTGATGCCCTGGCTGTTCATGTTCCACGCTTCCCAAGTGGTGGAGGTCAGGTTGGTGGGGCCGATGACCAGGAAGTAGTCCTGGCCGGCGGTCAGGCTGACGCCGGTGATGCCGGTGATGCTGATCAAGCCGCAGCAGGAGCCGAAGTTGGTGGAGCTGCTGAGGTCGTTCCACTGATCGATGAGCGTGCCGGGCGCATTGCCGCTGGCGGTGTAGAGGCCAACGAAGAAGGAGTTCGTACCTTCGACGTAGCCGACGCCGACATCGATCTGGCTGACGGTGCCGGAGGCTCCGGCCATAAATTCATTCGCGGCGGTGAAGCTGTTGCCCAGGGTCCCGCTTCCACCAACGGTCCAACCGGAGCAGCAGTTGTACACGTTGCTTCCCGTTCCAAGATCACTGAAAAAAGTTGTTTGAGCCATCGCGGGCAGACTGCTGACGCAGAGCGCGAGAGCCAGGAGACAGAATGACCACGCCAATTTCCTCAAGGTTCCTCCTCCGGAACACATCAAACATCCCGAGCCGTTCGATTACGAACCCGACATGTGGCAAGAAGGTAAGCCATCCTGCCAAGGGGCCTGCGTCCAAGACGCGTACCAGACGCAAATCCGTCCACGTTTTAGTTGTGCAATTCAGGAACCGTAGTAAGTTATTGATAATACTAGATATTGTTACAGTTTGAGTGCAATCGATTGCAGTAGAGTGGCCAATGTTTTCCCGGAAAGTGGTTCCGAAAAGGGAATTTTGGAGCGGTGGAAGTGCTGGATGGGCAGTAGTTTGCGCCGACAGGCACCGGCTACGACCCAGGTCTCGAATACCGCGAGACCGGGGGCACCTGTGCAATCTGCGATGGAAGAGCCAGCGTGAGCGCGGAAGGATGAGAGTAATTAGCCCAGCGCGGAAGCGCTGGGTGCATTGGCCGAGAGAAAAACCGCGAGCCCCCTGGGGCGACAGGTCCTCGCGCGTAAACGATCCGTGCCTACCTGACTTCCGCCCCTGAAGGGGCTTTGAACTCTAATTGATGAAGCTGACCCAGCGCTTCCGCGCCGGGCTAATTACTTTGTTCCTTCCAGAGGTCCCAGGTTAGCCCAAAAGATGGGCGAACCCTGGGGCACCGCGGCACTGCAGCAGGGCGGGCGTCCAATAAGCTTTACAATAAAACGACGCTGCCGAATTCGATCCCTTGACTTTGAAGACCCGACGTCCCAGCCTGACGATTTCCTCATCGAACGAAGCGCCGCAGCCTTGCGAGAAAACGGAAGCCGGCAAGGCCGGCGGTCTTACCCGGCGCGAGATGCTGTCGTTGCTGGCGCGAGGCGCGCTGGCAGTGCCGCTCGTACAGGGCCCCCTCTTCGCCGCACTCTCAAGAACTCATCATCCGCAGGCGCAGGCCGCTCCGCCGGAAACGAGCCTGACCGACGAGCAGCTGCTGGAGGAGATTGTCAGCCGGGCGTTCGACTTCTTCTGGAATGAGGCGAGTCCCAAGACCGGGCTGGTGCGCGACCGGGCGTTCGCCGATGGCGGCAGCGATCCGCGCAAAGTGGCCAGCATCGCCGCGACTGGCTTCGGACTGGGCGCGCTGTGCATTGGGCATCGGCGTGGCTACCTGCCGCCGCACGAGATCGGCAGCCGCGTGGTGAAGACGCTGATCGCACTGCGCGACCACGTCGATCAGGTGAACGGCTTCTTCTTTCACTTTCTGGATATCGATACCGGCAAGCGGGTGCGGTTCTCGGAGGTGTCGCCGATCGATACGACGATCCTGCTGTGCGGGGCGCTGACGGCGCGCGAATATTTTCGCGATGCGCAGATCACGCAACTGGTCAACTCGATTTACCGCCGCGTTAACTGGCAATGGATGATGAATGGCGGGACGACGTTTGCGATGGGCTGGACGCCGGAGTACAAGTTCATCGGCGCGCGCTGGGACGTCTACTGCGAGCTGATGATGATGTATCTGCTGGCGATTGCGGCCCCGGTGTACAACATTCCCGCGTCGTCGTGGAATGCGTTCTCGCGGCCGGTGATGGAGTTTGAAGGCTACAACTACATCAGCGGGCCCGATCCGCTGTTCGTGCATCAGTATTCGCACGCGTGGTTCGACTTCCGCAATGTGCGCGACGCGTACACAAATTACTTCGACAACTCGGCGACCGCGACCTACGCGCACAAGCTGTTCTGCCAGTCGATCCGCTGGCGCTTTCCCGATTACGACGACAACACGTGGGGGATCACCGCGTCGGATTCGCGGCTGGGCTACCAGGCGTGGGGAGGGCCGCCGGAGATCGGATACATCGACGGGACCGTGGTGCCGTGCGCGGCGGGAGGGTCGGTGCCGTTTATGCCGAAGGAGACGATTGCGGTGCTGGCGAATCTCTACAACAAGTACAGCGGGCGGGCGTGGAAGAAGTACGGGTTTGTGGATGCGTTCAATCCGCGGACGAGCTGGACCGATCTGGATGTGCTGGGGATCGATCAGGGGATCACGATGCTGATGGTGGAGAACTATCGCACCGCGTTCCTCTGGGACACGTTCATGCGCGGGCATGAGGCGCAGCGCGCGATGAAGATGGTGGGGTTCCAGGGGACGAAACCACCCACGCAGGCGAACCCGGCTTGAGCGGGAAACAACCCACTCAAGGCCAAAGGATGGCCTTGAATGGGGCACCCGTGCGATGAAGATGGTGGGCTTCCAGGGGACAAAAACACCGACGCAAACCAATCCAGCTTGAGTGGAGGTCGCAGGAAAATCCCCACCCAAGCAAAACGGCTTGGGTGGGGCACCCGTGGGACGAAAACACCCGCTCAAGCAAAACCCGGCTTGAACGGGGCACCCGTGGGTAATGCGTGACTGTAGGGGTCCTTCGACTGCGCTCGGCATTCGCCTCGCTCCGCTCAGGATGACAGATCGTTGGGATTGGGTATAACGAAGGTATGACCAGCGGCTCTCGAGTGACGACCAAAGGCTGCAACACGGTTAGCCCACAGGGGTCGCCGGCGACGAGGTATCTGTGCCTTGTCGTGCTCATGGCGGCGACTCTGATCGTCTACTCCCCGGTGAAGCAGTATCCGTTCATCAACCTGGACGATCAGCCTTATGTCGTGCACAACGCCAAGATTCAGCAGCTGAATTGGGAGACGGTGAAGTGGTCGTTCACCACCTTTCACTCGGCGAACTGGCATCCGCTGACCTGGCTGTCGCATGCCATTGACTACCACTTCTTTGCGCTCGACGCCGGGCGGCATCACGAAACGAATCTGCTGCTGCACACGATGAATGCGATGCTGCTGTTCTGGGTGCTGGCCAAGGCGACCGGGTACAGCGGACGCAGCCTGGCTGTGGCCTTGCTGTTTGCGCTGCATCCCATCAATGTCGAGTCGGTCGCGTGGATCGCCGAACGCAAGAATCTGCTCAGCCTGCTGTTCTTTCTGCTCGCGCTCGTCGCCTATCGCTGGTATGCGAGCCGGCCCCATGTGGGGCGCTATCTCTGGGTCGCGTTTTTGTTCGCCCTGGGATTGATGTCGAAGTCGCAGGTCATCACCTTGCCCTTCGTGCTGCTGCTGTGGGACTACTGGCCGCTGGGACGCGTGTTGCGCGGCGGCGATGTGTCCGCGGCAGTCCCTGAAGCAGCCGAAGTAATTCCGGCGAAGCGTCTTTCCTGGCTGGTGCTGGAAAAGCTGCCGCTGCTGGGGTTGGCTGCGGCGAGCGCGGTGATTACGATGAAGGCGCAGATTGCCGGCGGCACCACGGGCGGTGCGGTCAATACGTTTTCCTTCGGCGCGCGGCTGGGCAATGCCATCCTGGCCTACCTCCGCTATCTTTGGGCTGCGATCTGGCCGACGCACCTGGCGTTTTTTTATCCCCACGCCAGAGTTTCACCGCCCGCCTGGCAGGTTGCAGGAGCGGCGGCCTTGCTGCTGCTGATTACGTGGTGGGCCGTTTCGCGGCGCGATCAGCGATATCTTGCGGTGGGATGGCTGTGGTTCGTGGGGACGATGATTCCGATGATCGGCATCGTCCAGGTGGGCAGCCAGGCGATGGCCGATCGCTATGCGTATCTGCCGTTCATCGGATTGTTTATCGCTTTCTGTTGGGGCATTGCGGATGGCGTGGAGCATTGGCCGTTTTCCAGGGTGTGGCTTCCGGCGAGCACCGTCGCAGTGCTGGTGCTGCTAAGTGTGGCCACACACCGGCAACTCAGCTACTGGTCGGACGAGCTTACACTGTGGGAGCACAGCGCGGAGGCAGTTCCCAACAACTGGATGGCGGAAAACAAGATTGGGGAAGAGCTGTGGCGCCAGGGCGATCGCGAGTCGGCTATTTCGCATTTCCGTGCCGCGGCTGCGATGGAGCCACTGTTTCCGTTTCCTCACTTGCACATCGGGATCTATGAAGAAGAGCATCAGCATCCCCGCGAAGCGCTGCAGCAATTGCAGCAGGTCATCGACCTGACCCAGCCGTACGCCAAGGACACGCCGTTGATCCGGAGCAACGCGCTGGTTTATATGAGCTACGCGTATAACCAGCTAGGCGATTATGCCAATCAGCAAAAGTACGTGGACCTGGCAGCGCAGCAGCAGCAACGGCCCTGAGCCCGAGCCTTGCCCATTCACCATATCGATTACTGGTATGGAATACGGTGCAGGTGCGTCGGGACCCAGGTTAGCCCAAGCGATGGGCGAACCCTTCGGCAAGCTCAGGGCAGGCTCTGGGGAACCCGTGCGATCTGCGATAGAAGAGCCAGCGTGAGCGCGGAAGGATGAGAGTAATTGGCCCAGCGCGGAAGCGGTGGGTGCATGGCCGAGAGAAAAACCGCGAGCCCCTCGGGGGCGACATGTCCTCGCGCGTAGACGATCCGTCCCTACCTGACTTCCGCCCCTGAAGGGGCTTTGAACTCTAATTAATGAAGCTGACCCAGCGCTTCCGCGCTGGGCTAAATACTTCGTTCCTTCCAGAGGTCCCAGGTCAGCCCAAACGATGGGCGAACTTGGGGCACCGGCATTCACCATATAGAGAATCGAAAATCCTTACCCATACCGACACCCGCAACGGTGATCGGCGCTAGCGCGCGACTCCCAGGAACAGGTTCAGGACAGGATTATTGCCCGTGGGGAGCAGCACGAAGTTGCTTTGGAACTGGTTCGATCCGGTGGGCGCCACAACGTACAGGATGCCTACTGTTTTTCCGCTACTCTCCACCACGCCGCGTCCGGTGCTGTCGACGGTGTAGGTGTAGGTCAGCTTGGTTGGCCCGGCCGGTCCGCCGGGGGCACTGATGTACTGGGTTCCGGTGAAGTTGCCGTTCGCGTCGGCATACGCCGAGGTGACGGAATCGGTGGCCGCTGAGGCGGCGGGCGAAATGGTTCCGCCCCAGTATCCGCCTCCGACGGAGGCGTTGCTGAAGTCCGAGCCACTCTGCCCGTCCAGCGCGCCTGAAGTATTCGCCGCGTCCGTACCCACCACAAATCCTGGATCGTTGCCGCCAAGATAGAAGACGGGAGCTCCAAGGTTCTTGGCCCATATTCCGGTGAAACCCGTCAGAGTGACGCGCCCGGTGCTCTTATCGACACAGTATTGACCGGTGATCGACTGCTTCTGGCTGAGCGTGCCGCCGGCGTTTTCGTCATAGGTGAAAGTGGCAGGGTCATTCTGGCCGCTCTGGCAGGTATGCGAACTGCTGCCCTGCCCGACGAACAATCCGGCGGTGACGTCGGAGTTGCCGTTGGTGTCCTGAGCCTGCAGCTCGAGCACCGTGGGGGTGGCCAGATTGCCGTTATTGAAGCCGGTCGCGCCGACAATCTGACGCTGCAGGGACCACAGGGTCAGGTTGGCATTGTTGGTTCCGCCAACGGGATCGGTGGAGAGCATCACCACGTAGTCCTCGTTGACCACGTAGTAAACGTAGTTGTATAGGGCCTTTTGGTTGCTGTCAAAGGTCAGGAGGCCGTTGCAGCCGCGTCCGAAGGAGTCAATGTTCCCCTGCAAAGTGCCGGCAAAGATGTGCTGCGAGGACGTGCCACCATCGTCGACATCGAGGGCGGGTCCTTTGAGGTCGCCCTGATTGTCTTCCATAGCGAGCTGCCCGGCAGCCACATAGCGATTACCGCTGGGGTCAGCGCCATGTTGACCGAGAGCGAAGTTCGCCTGGAGCTGGCCGACGCCAATATTGGGGGTCTGTACCCTGATGGACCCGGAGCCGCGGGTCGCGGGATCGCTATTGTCCTGAATCAGGTTGCCGCTGCCGTCGGCAGACGAACGGTGACGGTGAACTTATAGGTTCCGGCGCTGGTAACGAGAGTCAACGTACCGGCCTATTCCGCTGCCCCCGATGGAATACGTGGAACTGGGTGCAGGCATGATGGTCTGCTGCTGCGGGCTGCTCGTGCCGGCGAAAAAGCCGCGCATTTGACATTGGTCTCGCCGCTTCCACTGTTGTAGTCAATTTCTCCGGCGGTGATGTTGCCATTGCCGTCGGCGGTGAAGGCCCCCACCATGAGGACAGGCTGGCCGTTCTTGTATCCGATGAAGTCGAAGATGTAATTCCCGTTCAATGCGCCGTTACCGACGCCGGCGATGTCGATGCTGAAGGCGGCGGTGGCGACGGCGGGAGGCATTTCCGAATCGGTGGTCTGAACCGTGAAGTTAAAGGTGCCGGCGGCGGTGGGCGTACCGCTGACGGTACAGGTGGTGAGTTTGCTGGGCGTCAGGCAAGCGGGCGACATGGTGATTCCCGGAGGCATGGCGCCGCCGGAGCCGTTATCGCAGGCGCCGTTGCTTTCCCGCACACACCAGGAATAAGGCGCGGTTCCGCCGGCCACCGACAACTGCTGATTGCCGTAGGGCACGTAGATTTCGCCGGCCGGCAACGAAGCGGTGACGACGCCGAAGATCGACAGCATGATCTGGGCGGTGCCGCTCGATTGCGGAGACTCGGAGTCGGTGGCCTGGATGGTGAACGGGGTCAGAGATTGCGGGGTGGTCGGCGTGCCGGAGATGGTGCCGGTGGAGGGATCGATGGTCAGCCCGGCAGGCAGCGCGCCGCCGGAACCGTTGTCGCAGGTGCCGCTGCTTTCCTGCACGCACCAGGTATAGGGCGCGATACCGCCCATAGCGGCGAAGGTTGCGGTGTACGGCTGACCGGGTGTTCCGGCGGGCAGATTCAGAGTGCCCGCGGCGCAGGAGTTGCACGCGATGCTGATGGCTCCGGTGACGTCGAGAGTGAGCTGCTGGCTGGCGGTGTCGTTCTTCGAGTCCGTCACCTGCGCGGTGAAGGTGAACTTACCGGCTTGCGTGGGCGTGCCGTTGATCAGGGCCTGCGCGCCGGTGAACATGAGCCCCTTCGGCAGACTTCCCTTGGTGATGGCCCAGGTGTAGGTACCAGAACCGCCGGAACCCTGAAGAATGAAGGTGTAAGGTTCGTTGACCGTGGCCTGCGTCAGGACCGTCGAAGTAATGGTCAGGGGCTGAGTGGGGTTGTTGTTGCCGCCACCGCCGCCGCCACAAGCAGCGAGAAACACGCTGATGATGAGTGCAAAAGATAACGCAAGAATCCTGGAAGACCGCATCGTATCTCCTCGTGATGTGGAAGCAGTGCTCCGGCCAAGGCCAAAAGCTGGGAAACGGTAATGTCTCCGCGGCGACTTTCAGAGGCCTGCTGGTGCGTGCTGCGATGGTTCACAGGACGCGGCCTCTCGCCGTATCAGAGTTGGGGAACATCTTACATCTTCGTGGCGATTTTGGGGGAGGGAAATTGGCGGTTGGACCGATGTGGGCAGCCGTGCGAACGCTGCGCTCAGGATGGGTTCGGACACGACCGTAGCGCCGGCGTCCTCGCCGGCTGTAACGTGGGCCTCCGGCCCACGTCATGAGGCTGGCGGCGGGACGCCGCCAGGAAGCGGCGGAGGCCGGCGCTACGTCGGCGTGGTCAGCGCAGGATGGCGATTAGGGGCTTCTGCTTCTCGACGGCTTCGCCGATTTCTACCGCGTCGACGCTGGCGTTGCGTAGGTCGGTGAGGAGGCGGCCGGCGTCGGATGCGGCGACGGAGATGAGCAGGCCTCCGGCGGTTTGCGGATCATAAAGAAGAGTGAGCAGGTCGGGAGCAATGCCGTCTTCCGATTCGACGCAGCCTTCGGTGAATTGGCGGTTGGCCTTCAGGCCTCCGGGCACGTAGCCGTGTTGTACACACTCCAGCGCGCCGGGCAGCAGTGGCACTTGCGAGGCGCGAATGAGGAGGCTGACGCCGGAACCTTTGGCCATCTCGCGCGCGTGGCCGATCAGGCCGAAGCCGGTGACGTCGGTCATGCTGTGCACGGCGAAGCTGCCGGCGGCGATGACTTCGGCTGCGGCTTTGTTCAGCGTCGTCATGGAATGCACGGCGGCGCGAATCCAGGTGAAGTCGGCTTCGCCGCGCTTGATGGCAGTGGAGATGACGCCGGTGCCGATCGCCTTGGTGAAGATGAGACGATCGCCGGCCTGCGCGGCGCTGTTGGCCAGAATCTTCTGCGGATGAATCGTGCCGGTGACGGAGTAGCCGAGCTTCATCTCGTCATCGCGAATGCTGTGGCCGCCGATGATGGTGCAGCCGGCCTCGACCATCTTCGACAGGCCGCCCGCCAGCATTTCTTCGAGCACCTTGGGATCGCCCTTGTCGGGGAAGCAGACGAGGGTGAGCGCGCTGATGGGCCGGCCGCCCATGGCGTAGATGTCGCTGAGCGAGTTGGTGGCGGCGATCTGGCCGAAGACGTATGGATCGTCGACGATGGGGGTGAAGAAGTCGACAGTTTGGACGATGCGCGAGCTCGGGCGTGAGTTGATACACTCCGGCGTCGTCGGCGGTGTCGAAGCCGACCAGGACGTTGGGGTCATGTTGCCGGGCTAATTTCCCAAGCACCGAGTCCAGCACCGCCGGACTTAGCTTGCTGGCTCAACCGGCAGCTTTGACCATCTCCGTCAGACGAGGTGTTTTCGCGTCGGACATGCTGAGTCAATTCTAGAAGAGATTCGAGAAGCAGTTTCAAGTTTCGAGTTTCCAGTTTGAGTCAGTTCAAGAACGGGTGGCGGCAGGATGCCGCCACGACAGCCGGCCGGAGGCCGGCGCTACAAGCTCGGAGGAGGAGGACGGTATAATCACGCCATGGCTAACCTGGTGATCCATGTCTCGGAAGAAGAAGCCGCCCGCGACTTCGCCGGGCTCATGGCCCGGGTACGCGCGGGTGCGGAGGTCGTCATCGAGAGCGACACGCATCCGGCAGCGGTTCTCCGCGCGGCAGCTCCGCCGCGGCGGTCCATTTCAGAATCGATCGCGATGGCCGAGGCGCGCACCAAGGAAATGGGCTACAAGCCGGTCATGGACGCCGGATTCGCCGCCGATCCGGAAGAGATCATCCGCAACCGTAAGGCGCGGGAGATCTCGACATGGGACTGACACCCTGGGCCTGATCCTCGATACCAGCATCCTGACAAGTTTCAAACCAGCCGATTTTGAAACTCGAAACTTGAAACTGGTTTTTAATCTCCCACATTGTGGGATGTGCCACATTGTGGGATTCGTGTTTATGGGACGCTGAAGACTGCGCCTTCGGGGATGGTGGCGCTGTTGCGGCGGCCCTGGTAGATGTAGGTCACGCTTAACGTCTTGCTGATGCCGTAGGCGGGGTCGCCGAGGTTCTGCGGGTTGGCCTTCACCGAGATGCGATTGTTGCGCACGTATCCCTGTAAGCGATTGGTGACATCCGAAGTCTGGCGGCCCGGCGCCCCATGTGGCCGAGACGATGTTCAGGCCATAGTTGTTGCCGGGCTGATTGCCGCCTCCACCCCATCCCGGCTGATTGCCGTTCCACCAGGACGGCGGGCGGCCGCCCCAGCTGGGAGCGGGCGCGCCGCTGAACATCGCGGTGTTCAGAATCGCTCCATCCTTATAGTGGAAGTCGCGGACTTTGCCGGCGGAGTCGCGGGCGACGATGCGCAGCGTCTTGTTCATGCCGGGCGCGGGATTGGCGCCCATGGTGCCGCTGTTGATCTGGAAGTTGGGACCGTTGACGCGCTGGCGGAGTGTGCTGGTGACGTCCTGACGCTGGTTGCCGGCGCCGTAGTCGGCGCTCTGCACCCACCAGGTTTGCTGGGCGGCGGCGGTGGTGACGAGGAAGAGTGTAATTGCGACGACTGAGCCCAGGTTAGGCCAACGGAAGGCCGAACCCTTCGGCAAACTCAGGGCAGGCTCTGGGGCACCGGAAATATTCATGGGAAGTCTCACGTTGTGGGATGCGCGGTAGTGTACTACAGCAGCTGTCAGCTCTCGGCTGTCAGCTGTCAGTGCAGACGTTGGGAGAGGTCTTGTATTCGAAAATCCCCACTCAAGGCCAAAAGACGGCCTTGAATGGGGCACGCGTGCACTTGATAACTCCGACGGGCCCAGGTCTGGAAAGGCGCCAGACCTAGGGCACACGTTTCATTTCCACTTCTTCACGAAAACCTTCACCGCTCTGGGTAGCTGCCAGACAGCAGCGCGGGATGGGCGCCGCGCGCGATGGTGATGCCGAAAGACGCGGAGGCGCTGACGGGCGGATTCTCGGCGTCGCTGACTTGGACGGTAAAGTTCGCCGCGCCGGGGACGAGCGGAGTGCCGCTGATGGCTCCGTTGATGGAGTTGAGGTGGAGACCGGGCGGCAGGCTGCCGGAGGAGACGCTCCACGTATAAGGATAGACGCCGCCGATGGCGTTGAGCGACGCGGTGTAAGGCGAGCCGGTGGTCCCGTTGGGCAAGGCAGCGGTGGTGATGCTCAACGAAACCGCGGCGCCGATGGTGATGCTGAGCGGTTGGGTTGCGGTAGCGGCGGGATGCTCGGAGTCGGAGGCATGGACGGTGAGGTTCCAGGTGCCCGCGCCGGTGGGCGTGCCGCTGAGGACGCCAGTGCTGGAGTTGAGATTGAGACCCTGCGGCAGAGCGCCCTGGGTGATGCTCCAGGTGTAAGGAGTGACGCCGCCGGTGGCCGCCAGCGCGGTGTTGTAGGGCGAGTTCTGCGTACCCGTGGGCAGCGACGTGGTGGTGATGGTGAGCTGCGAGAGTGAGGTGCCTACGTTGATCGAGAGGCCGGTGCTGATTTTGATGGGTTGCGCTTCGGAGTCGGTGACCTGCACGGTGAAAGCCGAATCGCCGGCGACGGTGGGCGTGCCGGAGATCAGGCCGGTTTGCGAACTGAGTGTGAGGCCGTTGGGCAGCGAGCCGGAGGTGATGCTCCAGGAATAAGGTTGGACGCCGCCGGCGGCAGCGAGCGTGGTGCTGTAGCCGTAGCTCAGCGTGGCGTTCGGAAGCGCAGCGGTGGTGATGGTCAGCGGCTGCACCGGCGCGAAGTAACTGAAGATATCCATGATGAGGTTGGTGGAATTGAAGGCGTAGGCGTCGATGTCGCCGTTGAGCGTGGGCACGATGGCCATGTTGGAAGTGACCGCGCCATCGTAGGCGTTCAGGGTGGAGACGACGGGCATGCTTTCCGCATCAGGCCACAAGCTGAGATAACCCATGGGGCCGTGCTGCGGGACGACGGTCGCGTTGAAGACGTAGGCCTGCGCGGCGGGGACATGGCAAACGCTGCTGAGAATGTTGACCGGAATCATGCCGCTGAAAGCGCCGCTGCCGTTGGGCGGACGCGTGTCGAGAACGCGGCAGGGGGTGATGGGATAGAGCGAGAGACCGGGAAGGCTGGCATTGATGGACGAGAAGTAGCCATTGATGTCGATGATGAGGTCGGTGGCGTCGCTGGCGTAGACGCTGATGGCGCCGCTGGTGCCGGCGGGCACGAGAGCAGCGTTGGCCACGACCGTTCCGGTGGGCGCGTTGAGCGTGGAGACGATCGGCATCTGCGATTCGCCGGTGGGCCAGACGGTGAGATAGCCGAGCTTGGTTTTGGGAATGACGGTGAAGTTCAGCGAGTAGGCCTGCGCGTTGTCAGGAACGTTGCAGGCGCTGGCGAGGATGGGGAAGGCGCGCTGCTGGCCTTTGGTCATCGCGGGACCGCCGAGCGGGCCGGTTGCGCCGCGCGTGTCGGCAACGCGGCAGGGCGTGAGCGGGAAGAAGCCTTGCGTCGACGTGGAGGCGGGCGCGAAGTAGCCATCGATGTCGAGAATGACGTCGGTCTTGTCGGTGACGTAGACACTGACCGCGCCGTTGGTGCCGGCGGGAATGATGGCGGCGTTGGCCTTGATGCGGCCGTCGGAGTTCAAGGTGGAGACGACCGGCTGCGTCTGGCCCGTCGGCCAGGCGGTGAGGAAGTTAAGCTTGCCGCTCGGGGCGACGGTGACGTTGAGCGAATACGCCGCGGCGCTGCTGGGAATGTTGCACGCGCCCTGCGGAATGGCGAAGCTGCGCGAGGAGTTGGCGCCCATCACCGGGCCGCCGAAGGGACCGGTGGCGCCGCGGGTGTCGACCACGCGGCAGGGAGGAACGTTGACGAATTGCAGCGCGGTTTGCGCGTGCAGCGAAACGGTGAGGAGAACAAAGATGAGGAACAGCCACGGGGCTCGGGTGCCGGAGGACATGGTGCGCTCCTTGTACCTGGTTGGCGCAACGGGGGTGGACCGATTGGGCCGCGACAGGATGGCCGGGCGGCGACAGGTCACACCGGCCATGTTCAAGAACATTGTTCAGCGAGGCGGGCGGGGAGGGTTAGAGGTGGGTGCACAGAGGGATGTGACTACGTTCGGGAATGGGGAGGGTGCCGGAACGGCACGGCAGTGTTCGGTTGTCAGTTGTCGGTTGTCAGTGATGCGAATCGACATATGTGGGAATTGGCAGGGTAATAGGGGTCCTTCGACTGCGCTCAGGATGACACATCATTAATGTTCCGTACTATGTTGGCCTTAGGCGCGGACTTGGGCGAGGATGGAGTGGATGGTGTTCAAGGTGTGCTGGGCGGAGAAGATTTCCTTTAGCTTGTCTTTGAACTCGGCTTCGGATTTGAGCTGGTAGGTATTGTTGAGATGTCGGATGGTCAGCGGATAGAAGTTGACCTGGTGCGTTACCTGGAATAGTTCGTAGCGATAGGAGAGCGTTGGAGCGAGTAGAAAGAACGAGTGGATGAATAGGTTGCCGGTAGTCTGGCTGGTGATTTCACCTTTCACTAATTCCTTGGTTTTCTCGCCGAGCAGGGCGGCTTGCCGCTTAAGGATAGAGATAGGTGTGACCAGGTTCGAGTCGGCAATGTTAGTTGGCCAAAGATCGTCCATAACACAGTTGTCAGTTGCCGGTTGTCAGTTGTCAGCCAAAGCTAGCGATTCGCTATAGTCAAACACCTGGAATTAACTGGCCCTGGTCCCCGATCCCTAATCCCTGCCTTCAGAAATCTACCTCCAGCACTAGCGGCAGGTGGTCGGAGGCGATAGTTTTATCGGGACAGCCATCTTCCTTTATCAGCGAGACGCCGTCCACTTCGGTCACTATGCGCAGCTGCTCATGCTGGAAACCTTTGAGCAGCTCGGGACGCAGCAGCACCTGATCGAAGATATTCCAAAAATAGCAGAGCGGCTCGGACGAGTCATAGTAAAAAGTTCCGGCGGCGCCGGCGCGATCGCCGAAGTGACTCCACATGGGATTGTAGAAGAACTTGTAGTTTTCCTGCTGCACTTTGCGCGTGGCGCGGGCGGCGACGTGGCGGCTCATGACGGCGTGCAGGCCTCCGCGGGCGGCGACCATGCCGCTCTCGAAGGGATTCATGTTGAGATCGCCGATGACGATGGTGCGCTGGTGGCCCTCGTGGAGCTCGGCCTGCTCGATAAGCCGCGCCAGATGCACCGATTCGAAGACCTGGTCGCCTTCGCCGAACCCCATTTTGCTGGGCAGATGCGCGGAGACCACGGTGACCTTGGCGCGCGCCGGCAGATCGAGACGGCGAATGGAGATGCGATGGCTCTCCAGAATGGCGGGGAACAGGCTGGGCTGGAAGCGCGTGAACAGCGAGATGTGGCCGCACTCGCCGGGGACGTAGTGATAGTGTTGCGGCGCGTCGTTGATCTCTTCCAGGAAGCGCGCAGTGTGCAGCGCCGACTCGGCCAGGATGATGACGTCGACATTCTCCAGCCGGGCCAGCCGGCAGACCAGGTCGCGGCGCTCGGATTTATTCAAGTTCCAGAAGAGAAACTTGGGCATGGAGGCAGTGGCCAATGCTCAGTCGGCGATTGTCAGTGTCTCATGAGTCGCTTCGATGATGAAGCGAAACGGGCATCGCAGGCTGCTAATGTACACGCTTCGCCTCTCTACATTGACTTTCGATATTTATTCGCCTAAGTTGGAGCTGGCGATTCGGCTGTTAACGCCGATCTGCTGTTCAGATTTCCGACGGCCCGGCACCGCAGTAATGCAGGACGGGCCGCGTTTTGCACAAAAGATGTGCGTTGCTTCGACTTGGCGGGTGCGCTCGCAAGGCAGCAAGCACCGATGGAAATCTCCACGTCGTCGGGCTGCGCTGCACCATTTGCTGGCACCCCCCTGTGGGCGGCGTGGAAATCGAGCCTAAGTTGTTGGATTATAACGGCCGGGGAAGTTCAGATCTGTGGATGCGCAAACCCACAACTCGTGAAATTCTATCAGCCGCTTTCCTTGACCAGTTGACATGTCCGAGAATCTCCCACGTATTGGTTCGGCCCTGTTAGTACGCGATGAGGCCAATCGCATTCTCCTCGGCAAAAGGAATAAGGAGCCGCTGCGCGGTAGCTGGGTTATCCCTGGGGGAAAGATTCATGCATTTGAAAGTATCGCGGAGGCGGCCGCCCGCGAACTACAAGAAGAGACGGGACTTCTCGTGGAGGTGGGCGACCACTTCAACGTCTACGAAATCATCAATCCTCCCAACGAACATCGAATCGTAATCTACAGCTGGGGGCGGGTGGTTGGCGGTGAGGCCAAGGCCTCCGATGACATTTCAGAGCTGAAATTTTTCCGGCTCGACGAACTTGGCGAGGTTCCCGTCACTCCGCTGGTTCGCCGTGTCTTGATGGATGCAGGATTCATCCCCACACCCGCAGAAGAGCGTCCAGCCGTGGAGCAGCAATTGGGATTCGCGCTAATCCCTATTCTCGTTGCGGGGGCAAGCAATAATCGAGGTACCGCGCGGGGGAACCGCCGACATGGTGTCTCAGGACGTCGCCGGCGCGCTGTTTGTAACTCAGGCTTACTGTTTGACATGGGTACATAAAAGTAATGTAATAATCCATTCCTGTTTACGCAGGTCATCACGCTGCCCAGGTTCTAAGCCTTGCTGAACCGCCTACGCGTCTTTCGCAGCCATCCCGAAATTTCAATCGTCCTACTGTGTGGGGTGGTACTCATCTTGATCGGCGGGATCCTTGCTCTTGTTGGATGGGCTTATCGCGCCGCGGTCCTTTCTGGCATAGGCGGGTCGCTGGCAGCCGCTGCGATCGTGAGTGCCCTCAGCCCTTACAATGACGAATCCTTTCGTGAGTTTCGAGACCTCGGCATAAGAAGGAGCTTCTTTAATCGCGGGAAGATAGAGGATGATCAATGGTGCAAGTGGCTACGAGAGTGCCGCGTTCAGTGCACGCTGCTCGGGATCGCTCATGGCAAGTGGTGTGAGGATGGAAGCTTTCCCGAGGCTCTCGAGGAGAGTTTACGGCGCGGTGTGCACGTAACATTTCTCTTTCTGGACCCTGACAGCGAAATGGCAAAGCAGAGGGCTGAGGAGGATACGCGTGCCAACAGAAGCACTATCCGGGCAATCTCCGATTCGATAATGTTTATTTGGAGACTGCGTGAGACTCTAACGCCTGAGCTGAAGGAAAGACTGAAACTTTACGTTTACGACTCGACACCGAGCTCCGGCACGAGCTGGTTCGACAACTTTATGATCGTGACACATTACTTAGCGGGATTTGCGAATGTCACGTCTCCCGCACTTTACGTAGAGCCGGTTCCGACGGAACCGGGCACTCGAAATCTGTACGACATTTATATGGAAAATCTGAAGAAGGTTCGAGAACACTTCTCAACTGAGATCAATGACGATTGGATCAGAAGGCATGTTCCGCAGGAGAACAACCAAGCGTGAGGCTCTGTGAATTTTGTGACGAAATAGCGGGCGGAAGCTGCAACAACTTCTCCCGCCGATATGGTTCAACTACCGACCGGATCATATTTAGGACCGAGCACATCTGCGTCATCCCGAGCTTGGGTCAGATTGCAGGGGGGCACCTGCTCATCATGCCGGCACGGCATGTCACGTCGATGGCAGATTTAAGCGGCGATGTCTCCTTTGAATTTGCGGGGGTTTATGAGAATGTCGGTCGCATCTTGCGGGACCGTTACGGGGAATGCATTTTCTTCGAGCACGGTGTCCGAACGGAGGGGTCGGGGGGGTGCGGCATCGATCATGCTCACATGCACGCGGTTCCGGTGAAGGGTGCCAGTGTGCTAGATGTTCTCCGTAAGGATTTTGTCGGTCACAGAGTAGATCAAGTCGGGAATGCAAGTGACATACTCTCTCAGCAGATGTCCTACTTGTATTTCGAAAGCAGCTTGGGCGAGCGGTACGTTTTTGAGACCCCGTGCATTCCGTCGCAGTACATGCGCAAACTCGTTTGTGAATCTGTTGGGAAAGAGGAGTGGGATTGGCGTAACGCTGGTTACGAACCTAGCCTAGTTGCGACCCTTCGAACGTTATCCTCCGAGTTTGCTGCGGTCCTAGGCTCATCGGGCAGATAAAGTGAACAAGAAGGCTCTAGCGCTACCGCTGCTCATCGAAGCTGTGGGCCCGGGAAACCTGCTGCAGGCTCTAGAACCGGTTAGGGGATGCCTAAAAACAGCAAGCATGCTGTGGATGAGGGCTCTCGGACTTCCAGTCCTGTCAGGCGTTGTGGTTGATGGCTGGTCGAGGCGTTCTGCAGCCGCCGTCAACAAATTCCTCGATCGAAACCTGTTTGCCTCGGCACTGCTCCGCGTTGACAAGCGGCACGATCGTTGGACTCAGCGGAGGGGCGGCTATCTTGTCGAGAAGGCCGCAATTCCGGGCACTGTCGAAGAGCTCCGGCGGGAGGGAATGCTCGCATTGCTGCTGGAACCAGAAAGTCCATATCGCGACTCTTATAGCTTGGCTGGAGTTACGATTCCAGAAGAATCGAAGATCGTCATTGAAGTAGTGGGTCCCGGCTTCGATGCGAGCGACATTTTACGCAGCGATATCGCTCCTCACGAACGTTGGGAGGTCGGTCTCACACGGGTGCTGCACCCAACGCCGCGGCCGCGCGGCCAACCTCGTCGAGTCGCGCTAGTAACGAGAGAACAGTACATTGCTAGCGTCGAGCTACGGCTGGCCAAGGTCGGTCTGAGGGCGAAGAATCCGGCGTTTCCTGACGCCGGGTTCAAGGGAAAGCCTACGCAGGACGCAATTAGCGCCGGGCAATCGTTTCTGAGAAAGACCCACCAGACGCTTCTCTTGCGACACGCTAAGGAGTATGCGCCGGTCCCGGAGAAATACGTTACTGGCTTTTCTCGCTATATTGAGGACCTGCTTTCAGGGCTGTCGAGTTATGGCATTCATCTGGGATCAAGCAGTATTGCTGCCAGCGTGATTCCTAAGCGCGGCTTGATTTTTTGGGATTTTTTTCCCGCGCGGAAGCAGGACGCGGTCAGGCTCTACTCAATAGGGTGACGGCATCGGGACGAAACTTCAAACAGAGATGCTTATCGGCACGACTGAAGCCCTCCTCGGGATGACAACATAAAAAAAGGGCGCATTCGGGACGGCTGAAGCCCGTGCCCTGTTACAGGTCCTCCGAAGCCGGAGTTTTAGAGCCGGTAAAGATTCTTGTGCCGCCGGCTGAAGCCGGCTCTCGTTTCTTGGGGCAAGCTACCCAGCACTCCGCGCCAAAGGCGGGCGCTGCGTGCTGGGCTATCTTGTGGCCGTCCCGCCGGGCGGGACTCGGTTCTGCGTGCTGCGGTTAGCGATGGCGCGGAACCCGAGTTTTTCGGCAGCCTGTGAGGCCGACTCAGAAAAGAAATCGGCGGCCTGGACGCCGACCTGAAGGTCAGCTCTACCCGGACGAAGGCGGTGCGGCACGGCTGAAGCCGGTGGCCGGATGCGAGGCGGTGTCGCCGGTTGAAGCCGGCTCGGACCTTCATATGGGGACTTGACCCAGGGCTTACGCCCTGGGCTACGATTGTGGCGCCCTGCGGGCTGGGAGCAGTTGCCGACTGCCAGTTGCCAGCGAGAAGCGTCGGCGAGTCAGTTGGTAGTTCGGGCGAACCGCAGATCCCTCCGCTCGGACTGAAGTCCTCGGTCGGGATGACAGAGCAAGTGGTCGGTGGTCCGTGGCTAGTGATCAGTAAAAGCAGATCCCTCGTCGGGCTGAAGCCCTCCTCGTGATGACAATATAAAAGAAGGCGCATTCGGCACGGCTGAAGCCGTGCCCTGTTACGAGGCAAACGCGCTGCACGCGGGCTTAATGGCGCGCACTGCCGGCGACAGAGATGGACGGGCGCGTGTCGCCGGCTGAAGCCGGCTCAGTCATTGGTTTCTGCCTGACCCAGGGCTTACGCCCTGGGCTACGATTGTGGCGCCCTGCGGGCTGGGAGCAGTTGCCGAACTGCCAGTTGCCAGCGAGAAGCGTCGGCGAGTCAGTTGGTAGTTCGGGCGAACCGCAGATCCCTCCGCTCGGACTGAAGTCCTCGGTCGGGATGACAGAGCAAGTGGTCGGTGGTCCGTGGCTAGTGATCAGTAAAAGCAGATCCCTCGTCGGGCTGAAGCCCTCCTCGTGATGACAATTCACCCAAAGGATAACTAACTGGCAAAACTAGATACGGCGGTTAGTTAGTCCGAGGTCGAAGCTCGGCGTTCTCCCACGTCTCAGCCAGGGGCAGGAAAGCAGATCCCTCGTCGGGCTGAAGCCCTCCTCGTGCTGACAATCTATCCAAAAATAACTAACTGTCGAAACCAGATACGGCAGTTAGTTAGTCCGAAGTCGAAGCTCGACGTTCTCCCACGTCTCAGCCAGGGACAGGAAAGCAGATCCCTCGTCGGGCTGAAGCCCTCCTCGTGATGACAATTCACCCAAAAGGGAACTAACTGGCAAAACCAGATACGGCGTTAGTTAGTCCGAGGTCGAAGCTCGACGTTCTCCCACGTCTCAGCCAGGGATAGGAAAGCGGATCCCTCGTCGGGCTGAAGCCCTCCTCGTGATGACAATCTATCCAAAAAGAACTAACTGTCGAAACTAGATACGGCAGTTAGTTAGTCCGAGGTCGAAGCCCGACGTTCTCCCACGTCTCAGCCAAGGGATAGGAAAGCGGATCCCTCGTCGGGCTGAAGCCCTCCTCGTGATGACAATTCACCCAAAAGGAAACTAACTGGCAAAACTAGATACGGCGGTTAGTTAGTCCGAGGTCGAAGCTCGGCGTTCTCCCACGTCTCAGCCAGGGGTAGGAAAGCAGATCCCTCGTCGGGCTGAAGCCCTCCTCGTGATGACAATCCATCCAAAAGGAACTAACTGGCGAAACTAGATACGGCAGTTAGTTAGTCCGAGGTCGAAGCTCGACGTTCTCCCACGTCTCAGCCAGGGGCAGGAAAGCGGATCCCTCGTCGGGCTGAAGCCCTCCTCGTGATGACAATTCATCCAAAGGGAACTAACTGGCAAAACCAGATACGGCGGTTAGGCAGTTTGAAGCACGTTGCTCGGAGCTCGCGGCTCGAAGCTAATGGCTAAGCGCTAACTGCTAACCGCTAATTGCTGCTGCTTCCACGCGGGCGATGATTTCGTCGGCGAGGCGGAGGTAGGCTTCGGCGCCGCGGGAGTGCGGGTCATATAAGATGGCCGGCTTGCCGTGGCTGGGCGCTTCGGCGAGGCGGATGTTGCGTGGGATCGTGGTCTGGCAGAGGAGGTCGCCGAAGAAGTTGCGCAGCTCGGCGGCGACGGATTGCGCCAGGTTGGTGCGGTCGTCGAACATGGTGAGGACGACGCCTTCGACGGCGAGCGCGCGGTTGAGCTCGATGCGGATGCGGTCGATGGTGTCGAGCAGCTCGGTGACGCCTTCGAGGGCGAAGTACTCGGCTTGCATCGGGATGAGGACGGTGTCGGCGGCGACCAGCGCGTTGAGGGTGAGGAGGTCGAGGGCCGGCGGGCAGTCGAGGACGATGAAGCGGAAGCGCTCGCGGAGGGGATCGAGCGCGTGGCGGAGGCGGTACTCGCGATAGTCGAGCGAGACGAGCTCGATGTTGGCGCCCAGCAGATTCTTGTGCGCCGGGATGATGCTGAGGTGCGGGAGCTCGGTGGGCTGGACGGCGGCGTCGGCGGTGACGTCGCCCATCAGAAGCTTGTAGGTCGAGGGGCGGTCGGGGTCGCGCAGGAAGCCGAGGCCGCTCGAAGCGTTGGATTGCGGATCGCAGTCGATGAGCAGCGTCGGCGCCTCGCGGATGGCGAACGAGGCGGCCAGATTGATCGCGGTGGTCGTCTTGCCGACGCCGCCCTTCTGGTTCGTGACTGCGATGAGACGTGACATGGTCGTGATGCGGTGTCGCGGACGGTCGCGCCGGAGCCGAGTCCCCGCTCCGGGTTGCCGCTCTAGTCTGCGCGGCTCCGAGCGTCGAGGCGGGCGTCGGCCCGCTGCCTTGCGAGGCCACTTTACAGCTTAGAACGGCGGCGGCGCTGGAGCAAGCTTGAGGTGCGACGGCGTGCGAATTCTGGAGGAAAAGCTGTGCAATTCGCCCGATTGCGGCGGAAGATGATGATTCGGAAGCTGGATGGCGGGCTTGAAATTGTGGAAGACCCGCGGAAACGGTAGCGACCTCGCCTTCAGGACGCAGCCGGCGAGCGCAAAATGTTCCACGAGGAACATTCAGCCCGCACGAGGAACTCCCGCGCACCGCCGACCAAAATGTCCGTTGAAGAACGTCGGAACCGCTCGACTCTCAGGTTCCGGAAAGAGCAAGATCTCATTTCGCCGGAATAATCAACGCTCTACGAAGAGCAATTGCCGTAACTCCCAACGATGAAACGTTCCGCCCCCGCAATGCGCTTCTCGAAATGTAATCGTCTTCTGATCCGAGGATTCCGGCTTCGCGTGAATTGCGCAAAGGAGCAAATTGTTCCACGCAGAACATTATCGTAAAGGTCATTGTCCGGCAGCGTGATAAAGCACCCGGCATTACTGAAGCTCTCAACAACCGGACTCCACAATTGTTCCACGCGGAACATTATTGCAATACTTCCCACCTCTGTGACTGGAAATGCCAACTAATTAGCAGCCCATCCCACCTGACAATAATCCAAGAACCAATAACCAGTGAAACTTACCACCATTAGAATATTTCCAAAATTGGCACGCCCGGTATTACCAATTTGCCTACCTTTTCCACAACCAATTTCCCTTTCCCCGATCCCCGCCACGCCTATAATGATGCCGGCTTAGCCGAACGCCCCGACCGAACGTTCGTTCCGGCCGCACCGGCTCGATCCCCGGCCGCGGCGCCCCGGCAACGCCCATTGGCTCTACCGAACCGCACACCATGACCACCGAAAAGCGCAAAGTCCTCGGTCGCGGCCTGGAAACCCTGCTCCCGCCGCGCCACGTCCCGCACGCCCCCGTCCCCACGCCCGCCGTCCCCAGCCCGCCCAAGGACGACGACATCCTCCACCTCCCGCTCGACCAGCTCGAGCGCAACCCGTACCAGACCCGCTCCGGCTCGCTCGACCCCGCCTCCATCGCCGAGCTGGCCGCCTCCATCAAGGCTGTAGGCGTTCTACAGCCTATCGTGGTGCGCCCCACCCCCGGCGGCCGCTACCAGATCATCGCCGGCGAGCGCCGCTGGGAAGCCACGCGCCAGGCCGGCCTGGCCACCATCCCCGCGCTCCTCCGCCACGTCTCCAACGAGCAGGCGATGGAGATGACCATCATCGAGAACCTGCTGCGCGAGGACCTCAACCCGGTCGAGCAGGCGCGCGCCTTCGAGCGCCTGGGCCGCGACTTCGGCCTCACCCAGGACCAGATGGCCATTCGCGTCGGCAAGGACCGCGCGTCCATCGCCAACTTCATGCGTCTGCTCAAGCTGCCGCCCTCGGTCCTGTCGCTGATCGAGCGCGGCCATCTCTCGCTCAGCCACGCCAAGCTGCTGCTCGCGCTGCCCACGCCCGACCAGATGGACCGCCTCGCCCTGCGCATCTTCGAGGAAGGGCTCTCCGTCCGCTACACCCAGGACACGGTCGACGCCCTAACCCACCCGAAGCCCAGGGAGGCGAAGGAGCGCCAGGTCGAAGCCAACGTGCGCCACGCGGAAAACGTGTTACAACAAACATTAGGCGTGAAGGTCCAGATTAACGACCGCCAGGGCAAGGGCAAAATCGTCATCGAGTACCACTCCCTCGACGACTACGACCGCATCCTCGCCGCCCTCGGCGTCAAACAATAAGCTTCGAGCCACTAGCCACGAGCGGTAGTGCGGGGTAGGTAGAGCGGGCCTTCAGGCCCGCGTCCCGGGCTCCCTTTATGATTTGTCATCCCGACCGAGGGCTTCAGCCCGACCGAGGGATCTGCGGTTCACTCGCACCACGAAGCGCTTCATTTCGCGCAGAGTCCTCATCTGTCCTCACGAGGAGGACCTCCAGTCCGACGAGGCCGGGTGGCCCACCCAAGCTTCGTTTGCTTGGGTGGGGTTTTTCGTGTTCCAAATCACAGACTCATGGACACCATCCCCCCGGCCGGGTGGCCCACCCAAGCCTCGTTTGCTTGGGTGGGGCTTTTCGTCTCCCAAGTCACAGACTCATAGCCACACTCGCCGCTACCCTTGACTCATGCCATGGGGACTCAGGCGATACCAGCAATCCGGCGATCTGCATTTCATCACCTTCACTTGCTACCACCGCGAAGCCCTGCTGGTGAGCGCGCAGGCCAGGCGTCTGATGGAGCGCGCGCTGGAGCAGGCCCGCCGCCAATACGTTTTTTGGGTGAGCGGCTACGTCATCATGCCCGAGCACGTGCATCTGCTCGTCAGCGAGCCGGAACGTGCGCCGCTGGCTACAGCGCTGCAAGCCATGAAGCAGTCGGTGGCGCGGCGGCTGATCGGCGATCGCAAGCACTTCTGGCAGGCGCGCTATTACGATTTCAATGTCTTTACCCGCAAGAAGCGGCTGGAAAAGCTAAGCTACATGCACTGGAATCCGGTGAAGCGCGGTCTGGTGAAAGAGCCGCAGGACTGGGCGTGGAGCAGCTTTCGTCATTATCTGACCGGAGAAGAGGGCATGGTGGAGATTGAGTCCGAGTGGACGGGAAGAAAGCGTGAGCGGATGGGTATCGTGCCGCGCCTGAAACTAGTCACTCCGGTCAGCTTTGGCGATAACATCTGAACACCCCCACCCAAGCAAACGAAGCTTGGGCGGGCCACCCGTCGGAGTGTTTTGGACGCAGCCACAGTTCGGTGCTTTCATTCTGCTGCACGAGCTTGGTCACCAACTGAGCGCTATCACGGGATTCCTACCGGACGCGGGTCCGAGTAATCTGTCTCTCAATCAGTCCCAGTCGCAGCAGGTCTTGGGCGTATGTTTCTGAAGGAGCTAGCGTTGACAACTTTAAAACAGAACTGTGGTGTCTTTCTCTTGCTAGTGTTCCTTGTTCATCTGTGCGGGGGAGCCGAGCCAACCACGAGGTTGGCCGGTACCGTAACTGACTCCGAGGGTGTGGCTATACCTCGGGCGTCCATCCACGTCTATTGGGATCCGAGTGGTGCTGCCGTCGGCCTTAAGGACAATATCGGCGTCAAACACGAACTAACGTTGCTTACCAACCAAAAGGGAGAGTTCGTTGCTGAAGTACCACCTGGATTTTACGACCTCCTTATTACCGCGCCGGCTTTTTCTCCGGAGTGTCGCAAGATTCGTCTGAAGGTAGGGCATGTGGAGAATTACAAGGTCTCACTTCGAATAGCTCCTCTGGTCACTAATGAGCTAGGCGATACATTTCCGACTAAGTAATAGCGGAGTTAGGCCTGGAACCGTTATGCCTACGTGGGTAACAACCCGCTGAACACGGTTGATCCGCTTGGGCTGTATTGGGACGTTTGCCCGATCGGGTACTACGGCGGTGACTGCGAGGGTAACAATGATGGTTGGGGTACTGGGGGCCTTTCTATCTGCTGGTGGTGCTTCGGCGGTGGTGGCGGAGGCGGTGGTGGCGGAGGCGGCGGTGGCGGTGGACGGGTGGCCCACCCAAGCTTCGTTTGCTTGGGTGGGAGTTTTCGTGGAGCAGCTTCCGTCATTATCTGACCGGAGAAGAGGGCATGGTGGAGATTGAGTCCGAGTGGACGGGAAGAAAGCGTGAGCGGATGGGTATCGTGCCGCGCGTGAAACTAGTCACTCCGGTCAGCTTTGGCGATAACATCTGAACACCCCCACCCAAGCAAACGAAGCTCGGGCGGGCCACCATCCCGGACTACCCGGCACTATCACTGGGGCGACAGTCCCGGGTGGCCCGGGCTAACTAGAACAGCTTGCGGCGAACCGCGCCGGCTAGCGCGAGTATGCCGGAACCGAACAGAAAGATGCTGCTGGGCTCAGGCACAGACGAACCTCCCGTAGTGCTGGTGCCAGTGGTGGTGGTAGTGCTCCCGGTGGCACAAGTGTCGATGAAGTTGTCCTGCAACGTTACCGCGCCATTCAGCGCGATAATCCTGCCGCAATTGTCGGAAGCGCCGGTAAGCAAGCTATCGCTCGCCACCGCGATGACGGTGCCCTCGAATGAAGTCGTGGTACCAAGGGTTGCCGAGCTCCCCACCATCCAATAAATATTGTCGTTCTGCCCCATGTTAATTCCCATCACCATGGAGGCGCTTGCGGTGGTGAGTGAGCTGCCAATCTGGAAGACGACACTCTGATTACTCATGCCCTCCCAATTGATCGTCAGATCGCCGGTCAACTGGGCTGTCGAGTTGAAGTTATAAACTCCCGGCGTAAGCTCTAAGCCTCCCAGGTTCTGTCCCGACAAATTCTCATTCGACGCCAGGCCAGTGAAAAAGGTATAGGCAGCCTGGGCATCAGCCTGCGCTTGCATCGCCACCGCGTCCCCATCGTAGATGGTTCCGTTCACGATGCCTGGAGGAAACCCGGTAATCGACGTACCTGGATAAACGCCCAAGTCTCCGTCGATAACCGTATTTCCGGTGTTGGTAACCGCCGAGGCCCCAAGGACCCCGAACATACCTGCCGATCCTAGTTGAGCTTGAGCGGCCATGGCCAGCAGCAGGGTAAGAGCGACGCACAAAATACGTAGCAGTTTCATTGTTTCTCCTTGTCGAAGTGGGATGGTTGCCACGTAAGTCTTGTGGCGACGCCCGACATGGCAAAGGAGAGTAGCACTTATTCCCTATAAACACCGCACATCGTCATCCATCAGTGACGATGATTATCACTATCGCTATACTATTGCGGGAGTCAGTAGCTAGGATGAATGTGGGTTGGCTTAAGGCAGGCTTATAGTCGCGCGAGTATCGGTGCGAGAATTTCTTGCTCGCGCTCCTGGTAGGCCGTGACAAACTCGATGTTGGAGCGGTTTGTGTCAGGGCACGACTTTAGTCGTGCCGATAAGTCGGTTATTCTTAATCCGAATCGGCCTAGCCGACGACACAGGAATCGCGGGAAGAGTTTTCCAGCAACTTCCTAATGAGCTGGTCCCACTTAAACGCTGCGGTAAATCAGGACCACCGTAAACCGATAAAAAGCAGTAGTAAGACTACCGCCATCATTGCCAGCCATAGTCCAAGGCCGGACCCGTGTTGCCGTGCTTGCAGCATTGTTTCCCTCCGCGCAATGGCTTCAGAGTGGCTTGGGAAGAAAGCTCCTTGGCCGTCCTCCATACGAGGCGCCACTTCATTTGTCCAGCATGCTAGGCGTTGGGGTATTGGCTGCCTGTATAAAACCGACCACTCGTCTCGCCCGGTGAAGATAGTTATCTTCTTTTTTTATTCTGCTGGTAACCTAGCTGTCAGTGCCATTGCGGGGAGAAGTCATGGCGAGGCGCGGAGTCATCGGCCGCTTCATTTTCTTTAAAGTGACTAGAGGGCAAGGGACGGGTTGCACATCTTCGATGATCTGCGTCAGCAATATTTTGAATTGTTCTGTCTCAAGTTCCGTCAGGGGATGAAATCCCCAGCGCGCGATCTCGGCGTAATTAGCCTTTGCCGCCGCCACGATTTGCCGGCCCTTGGCGGTACATTCCACAAATCTTTCGCGTCGATTATCGGGATTCGGCACGCGCCTGATAAGTCTTCGTGCCTCGAGATTGTCGATAAGGAAAACCATCGCATTCTTGTTGATGCCGAGCGTACTGGCGAGTACTCCCTGTTGCAGGTGACCTTCGCTGGCCGCTGACAAGATCAGGAATAGGTTCGGCTCAAGGCCATAGTTCATCCGGCAAAACTGGGCCATCCGATGGTGGCAAATCTTGGCTGCCGAAAGGAAGCGAAACATCACGGAAAAACCGATGCCGGGGAGCAGCGCAAGCGGGTTCAACGCAGCGTCGTCCATGCTCCCATTGCCCGTGAGATTCTTTAGCGTTGCTCGCTGGAAACTACCGTTTGAGCCCTTGTCCCCTATTTTTGCTCCCGACTCAGTAGTAATCAATTGGTACGATACGCAGGCTTCCTTGTTCCGCACAAACACCTCCACTACTACCGCACCAGCCTTCACCTCGAATTAAGACTACCAGTCTCTTAACCCGCGGCCGTCCTACGTGGGCAACGTTGCCCCTTGCATGATGTCGGAAGCCTGAGACTTCAGGCGCATCTTGCAACCATCGCGGATGCCCGCAACCCCGGGCGTATCGATCTTTGGACTGCAAGTGCTCACAGGAGCGTCCGAAACTATACACCAATGCAACTTTCAATAGTGTCCAATATTGCACATTAACGATAATCTTCTATTCCCGTTTTGCCCGGGCCGGGTGGCCCACCCAAGCTTCGTTTGCTTGGGTGGGGGTTTTCGTGGAGCAGCTTCCGTCATTATCTGACCGGAGATCATGGCATCGTAGAGATTGAGTCGGAGTGGACGGGAAGAAAGCGTGAGCGGATGGGTATCGTGCCGCGCGTGAAACTAGTCACTCCGGTCAGCTTTGGCGATAACATCTGAACACCCCCACCCAAGCAAACGAAGCTTGGGTGGGCCTGCCCCACACATTCGCGCATTTCGATCGTGTGGGAACACCGATCACGAGATCAGCTCTCCGGCTGATACCACTCCGGCGACGGCCCGGTCGCAGCCTCAATCTCGGGAACCAAAGTCCGCTCCAACTCCTTCACCATCGCCCCCAGGTTCTCCACAATCTTCCGCCAATGCTCGGCATCGCCAATCCGGTACTGGCCGATCACGGCGCTCTTGGTCGGCGGCAGCGTCAGCGTCGCCTTGAATCCCAGACCATACACCTTAAACATCGCCAGCAAACTATGCGACCACGTGCCGCAGTCCAGGCCCAGCTCCAGCGTCAGGTTCGCCGCCGTCCGCCGCCGCAGCGTGAAGCCGGAATTTTCGCCGCGAATGCTGTAACCCATCGGCTTGAAGATCTCTTCCAGCGCCGGCTTCTTCGGTCCGCTGTTCACGCCCATCGCCGAAGTCGACATGTCTCCGCGCTCAGGCAGATCGTGCGGTAGCCCCGCCTCCTTCACAATCTCCGCCAGCCGGTCGCGATACTTCACCGCAATCGCTTTCACCGCAATCGCGAGTTCGGGATTCGCGCTCGGCACCGCCAGTCCGCTGGGCAGCCGCACCGCAGGCACGGGCCCCGTACCAAGATTCTCTGGCAGCGGCGCTTGAATCGTTTTCTTCGCTTTGCCGCACGCCGCCAGCACAGTCGCGATCGGCCCCGTCGGCGCCGGCAGCTTCTTCGCGCCCGCTTCCACCTCCGCCAGCGTGCATGCCGACAACGACCGCTGCCGCCCATTCACCCACCATCTGTCCGTGATCAGAACTCCCGCCATCATCGGAGCCAGCGCCGTCATCGTAGGCGCCAGCTCGCCGAACTCCGGCGAATAAAAATGCAGCGTGATGCTGCCAAACGGAAACGATCGCGGCACGCCCGCGGCAATCGCTTGCAGCGTCTCATACTGCATCGCCTGATTCGCGCCGTCCGACAGCGGTCCGTTCGACAGCCGCCGCGTCGGCGGAAGTCCTGCCATCGGTGGCGCCTCGGTCACGAAGCGCGCCAGCTCGGGATACCGCTTCACCGCGCGATCCACGATCGACGTGCTGACCGCCATGCCATCGGCGAGGTTGAAGCGCAGGAACGGCTCGAGCCCGGCATCCACAAACCCCTGCCGCACCCGATTCAGCATCTCCACCAGCGGCTCTTTCCTGCTGGCCGCGAAACTAGTCTGCAGCACAACACGCATAAGCGTCCGCCCCCCAGCCTCCGGCAAGCGATAAGAGGCCCGCTCCTCCGCCGCCGGCAAACAAAATCCAGCTTTCCTTCTAGGCTTTGAAAAGCGCCTACATTCTACGCCCGGCACAGGCTCGGCATGATCGGTGATCCTGATGATCCATCATCCCGATGATCCCTAATCCCGATGACCTGTCATCCCGACCGAGGACTTCAGTCCGACCGAGGGATCTGCGGTCCTCCGTCCTGGCAGGATGTTCAGGGTATCGACACACGAGCATCGCCACCGTAGCGCCGGCCTCCGGCCGGCTGTCGGGCAGGCGTCCCGCCTGCCCATCCTTCGTCAGGACAGCAACCGGAACGCCGGCTGAAACTCACCCTTTCTTTCCCCAGCCCGCGCCCCTCCTCGTTCTTGAAACTAGAAACCAGTAACTGCCATCCGCCCTCCGGTGTATATTCATATCCGCTTGGCCCCAGGTCCATCGCAATCCCAAAACATTTGGAGGACAACCGTGTCC
The DNA here is from genome assembly GCA_963805985.1 of uncultured Acidobacteriaceae bacterium. Lineage (GTDB taxonomy): Bacteria > Acidobacteriota > Terriglobia > Terriglobales > Acidobacteriaceae > Bog-257. The sequence continues at coordinate 270,714 of CAWDWG010000005.1, forward strand.
CTACCCGCCACTCGTCTATCAAAGTACTTGCTCCTCACCGTCGCTCTGGCACAACTGGCCGTTGTTCCTGCTCAGGGGCAAAACCAAATCACCAAGTGCGGAACCCTCATCACCACCTCCGGCGAGTACGTGCTCGCCAACGATCTGACCAATTGTCAGTACGGCGTCATCATCAGCAAGACCAGCGATGTTGTCTTACGTCTCGCCGGTCACCGCATCACCGGAACGGCTGCCAGGATGGCCGCCGGCGTCAAGGTACAGTCCGGGGCCGACCGCGTCCGCATCCAGGGGCCGGGAGTTATCAGCAACTACACAGGCCCGTCCGCCAGCGGTATCCTGCAGATCTCAGGCGGCAATGTGGAAATTACAGCTGTGACCTCCAGCGGCAATGATGTGGGATTCTTCCTGCACGATGGCAAGGTGGTGGCACACGGCAACGTCGCGGTAAACAATGTGGACGGCTTCTACATGGTTGCGCAAGGCGAGATCAGCGACAACCTGGCCAGCGGCAATAAAGAGGATGGCATTCTTACTGGCGCCGTTCAGGGTGGCGTGGTGATTACGCACAACACCATCGCCTTCAATGGACAATACGGCATAGAAGCCGCACGCGGCGCCAAGGGCAATAACATTGTCTCCAATACAGCCTTAGACAATGTCGCCTACGATTTGCTCGACGACAACCGCGATTGCCAGAACACTTGGGACGACAATACCTTCGGCACCTCGAAGGGCCCCTGCATCCACTAACGTAGCGCCGGTGGGACGACAATACCTTGGGCGCCTCGAACGGCCCATGCTTCCACTAACGTAGCGCCGGCCTCCGGCCGGGTGTCGGGCAGGCGTCTCGCCTGCCCATCCTTAGATCTGGGCTTGTTGGGAAGCGGGATGTGGATTTGCAAGCTCTTGGTGGAACAGAAAGATGATCTCTTCCAATAAAACAGCGCCGGAGGCGCGAAAGAGCTTAGCCCAGCGCTTCAGCGCTGGGTAAGCCGGTAAAGGATCTCGAGTCCCGCAGGGACGCCAGCTTTCTCACGCAGAACTCTCCAGCCCAGCCGTTTATTTTTGTGCCGGCACCCTCAACACAAAAATCCGTCCTCACATCCCTTCAGCGGCGGCAGCACTTCTTTCGGATGCGGCCGCGGCCGGAACTCCAGTGAGTACAGCAAGTGCGTTCGCAGCCTGCCGGAGAAAAACGGATCGCTCAGGCCGATCGTTCCGCGATGCACCGGGAACGGATTCCCCGGCCCCTTCGCCGTCCACGTCGCTTTCTGATGACATCCGATGCAATTACTCTGCGGCCCCAGCGCGAAGCCCGCTTCCAGATACGGATTGAACGTGATGTTCGCGCCGCCGTCACCGCCAACCGGCACATCGGCACTCTGCGCCACTGCCATCCGAAATTGATTGAACGGAAACGCGACCGTCGACGGCCGGTCATTCCCATACGGCGCCGCGTTCGGCTGATCGTGCCACCACAGCGTCACCCAAACCCAATCCGGAGCCTCGCGCGTCGTGACGTGCACCGCGACCAACGCCAGGTAATCGCCTTCCTCAATCGGCCTGCCCCAAAAACGTTCAGCAACTTGCCCGGCCAGACCTGCGTTCAGCGAAGCGACCGTCGCCGCGTCCGTCAGCTTAACGTGCAAAAATTTCTGCAGCGGCACCACCTTCGCTGTTCGATAGGTATCCTGTTGCAATTCGAGATCGCTCGTATCGAAGAACTTGATCGGCGCAGTTTCCCCAGCAGGAATCGTCGTGCGCGAAGGATCGATGGCGACGATTCGCTGAAACGTTTCCCACTCGTTGCCGTGCTTCTCGTGGCTCTTGAGCTCGGCCGCCTGCTCCGGCGTCAGCGAGCCGAAGTAACCCTGATCGACCAGCAAACCGACTCCCGTTCCCCAGTACAGTGGCCGCGTGGGCGAGTCATCCCACACCGGAAACGCCGTCATGCCATCGGCCCGCACCGGCCACCAGACGGTCTTCACCGCCGCCGCGCTGTCGGGAAAATCGTTCACCACCGGCTGTTTTCCAACCCGAGCAGTCAGCGTATCGCGCCACTGATATCCATTACCGCGCACGTGGTCGCGATAGCTCTGGTCGTACGCATTGAAGCTGATCGGTGGATCGCCGTCACCAAACGAATCCACCGGCCCGCTCAGGAACTTCGGCAGAAATGTTCGAGGCTTGGCGATCGTGCCGTTGCCGAAGATCTCGCTGTTCTGGTACCAGGTAAACATCACCGGCAAGTCCGCACCGGCCGGCGCGGTAAACGCCGCCCAATCGTCCCACGCGTGCTGGCGCATCGCGCTCACGTCGAGCTCCGCCAGATATTTCTCCAGCTCTGGCGCCGACGCCGGATATCCCAATCCGCTCGCCGCAGGCTGGTAGGTCATCGCTACTCCCAGCGAGATTGTGGGATTCGGAGCCGGCCCGGGAACAGGAACGTTACCGTTGTCAGAAGATCCGCACCCGGCCAGGACCAGCAGCCAGCCGAGAAGCAACACGTGTGTTCGTCTGCGGATGTGCCGGTTCACGCGAGGCAACGAATCCATCTCCAAATCGCCTGCCAGTATACAAGCCGCTTGCGGGGTTCCCCACACCTTCGCGGTTTTCGAATGTGTGGGAGGCAGGCTCAGGATCAGCTACGTCGAAACGGACGAAATTTTGGTCCCATAAGCCAGGCTGGCATACCAATCCCCCCGACCTTGCGGCGTGAGATCCAAAAAATGCCACATGGGTGCGAGCAGATCGATGCCCCGCTCCTGAATGTCCGTCCCCATCCTGGGATGCGCGCTATAAAAGTGCCGCACAGTCCCATTAGCGTCGCGCGTGAAAACGGAAACGCTTGAGTCCTGCCCGCCGTCGTGGCTTTCGCTGCCCAGGTCGTACTTGAAGCTGTTGCCGCCCGCGCTCAGCAGGCGCACCTTGTCCCACCCTCGCGCGCGAGCATGGGCCCGCAGCGTCGGCAGGTCGGCGGCCGCGACCACCGCGAAGTCAAGATTCTGCGCCAGATGATGCGCCACACCATTCGCGCCGTCGATCCACGCCGTGCACATCGGACAAGCCTTCGTATTTTTCTTCCCGTACATGAGGTGATAGATGACCAGCGAGCGATCGGGCCCGCTAAACAATTCGCTCAGCCGCACCTTGCGCACCGGCGCATCCCCCGCGTCGAGGTCACGTGGCCCCTCGTCAAATTCGTAGTCCTGCAAAGCAGCGCCTTCCGGAAGGCTGCGCCGCATCTCCGCCACGCGTTCGCGCTGCCGCATGAGTTCGATTTCGGCAACGCGCAGCTCCTCGCGCTTAGCCAGATACTCCGACGATTCATTGCTCAGGTTGGTCTGCCGATACGTTCCATCAACCACTGTATGAACCATGATGCCTGCCTCCACGTGTCATTCCCTGTGTCATTCCTCAGACTAGTTATGGATGCAATCCACCGCTCACCCGGACTACCTTCTCATCACGAACCACCAGCGGAGCGCCCCGCCTCTCGCGCTATCCGCGAAGTATTGCCAGACCTCGGCGCGCGATGATACTGTAGCTCCGCCTTTCCGTTACCTCATTCTCTTTATTAAGTGGGCCTTCTGGCCGCCTTTCCCGGCCCACCTGAGCGAATGAGCGCTCGCGCTGTCCCGGAAAAGCACCCAGACGGCATTTCGCCCTCTTCGTCACCCGCGACACCCGCAGAACGATCCGGCCCCAGCATTCTGGCAATCAAGACTTGGAGGATAACTGTGTCCGCACTCGCCACTCGTCTGTCGAAGTATCTGCTCCTCACTGTCGCTCTTGCACAACTGGCCGTTCCTGCTCAGGCGCAAACCAAAATCACCAAGTGTGGTACCGAGATCAAGCTGGCGGGAACCTACGTGGTGGCCAACGATCTATTGAATTGTCCCGCCGACGGCATCGACATCGCCTTCGGCCACGTCACGCTGGAGCTGGGCAATCATCAGATCACGGGATCCGGCGCCGGCACCGGCATTCGCGTCGCCCGCGCCGCCGGCCTGGCCCGCGACGTGATGATTCATGGCCCCGGTACCATCAGCAACTTCACCATCGGAATCGACCTGGTCGACTCGGAAGCGGGAGAGGTAAGCGGCATCACCTGTACCGGCAACACCACCGGCTTTACCATCGAGCTGCGCCAAGATTCCTGGGACAATCAGATCCACGACAACATCGCCACCATGAATCACGGCGACGGATTCGTGATTAACGATGACTGGAGTCATTTCGATCGCAATCAATCCAACCAGAACGGCGGCAGCGGCTTTGTGCTGAGCGCGATCCACGGCAGAAACAGTCTGATGAACGGCAACACCGCCCTGCAGAATGGAATCGACGGCATCCAGGCGCAATCGGGGTCGATCGAAAATCTTATTGAAGCCAACCGCGCCGCTGACAATATCAAGTTCGACCTGGCCGATGACAATCCCACCGGCTGCCCGAACTTCTGGATTCACAACTCCTTCCTCACCTCGAACAAGAAGTGCGTCCAGTAATCCCCAGTGTCGTGCCGCCGGTTGCCCGAGAGCCCGGGTGTCCGATAGCCGACAGCTGACAGCCGACAGCGGGGTGCCACGTGCCCCACCCATTCGCGGTGTTCGAATGTGTGGGGTCGGAAGAGCGCCGGTCGAACGACGAAAAGTAATTAGCCCAGCGCGGAAGCGCTGGGTAACGGCACCACCATCACCGGAGCCCCCCGGGGGCGACACCAGCCCCAAAACTAAACTGGCCGCTTCCCCCAGCGGCCAGTCAACCAACTCCCGTGCAGACAGTTCTCCCCTGAGTCCCATCTCCACGAGCTATAAGGAGCAATGGGTCACCATCTGGCTTCCCACTCCACCAGTGACAGTAGCACATCTATCAACCGTTTTGTCGCCCGATGACCCACCTGTAACGAAATCGTATTCTTGCAACCGGCCTATCAGAAATCGCGCAACCCCGCGACCAGCCGCGGCCTCGGCCCGCTGTCCCGCCGGCGTCTCCGCGCGTGCCCCAAGGTCTGAGGCCTTCTGAACGCTAACCCAGATTCGCAACCCTCCAACCAACAGCCCTCCTCGTCCCCAAACTATGGTAGAAAAACTATGCATCGCCCGCGGAAGCGAAGGGGGTCCGGTGACTCTCCCGGTCTTCAAAACCGGCGATTGGCGTCTCCGACGTCAATGGTGCGTTCGACTCGCACACGCTTCCGCCAATCATTTTCAAGGACTTGTTTGACGCTTCTGTTCAGGATCACGAAAGCAAACCTTTACCGCGCTTGAAGCATCTAAACTTGCTTCGAAATTACGCCTGGAGCGGTGACTTGAGAACCTGGGCTGAGGCTGACGCACACCTGGGCCCGGTGCACATTCAGGTAGACTTGTGAGCTCACAGACTCAAGGGGCCGTGCGGCGTCCGGCAAGGGCGCGATGTCTATCGCTTCAAAGGTGATCCAATTGCCCGCTGCCACCGTCAATGTGCTACTCCCTACAGCGCTAAGAGGAATCAATGCGGCTTGGAGACACTAAATCCAAGGCTCACGGTTTCGCGCCGGCCGAACCGCTTTCCTCCCCGGCGGATATGAGTGCTCTAGTCAACGAGTTTGACTGGAGTGCGACTCCATTGGGCCCGGCTGCAGAGTGGCCAGACAGTCTTACCACGGTAGTTCGAATTCTTCTAACCTCGCGGTTCGCCATGTGGATGGCGTGGGGACCGGAGCTGACTTTCCTCTACAACGACGCCTATCGTCAGATGACCTTGGGCAAAAAGCATCCCTGGGCGCTCGGTCGGCCTGCTGCCGAGGTGTGGTCCGAGATCTGGAAGGACATCGGGCCTCGCATCCAGCGTGTGCTTGAGACGGGTGAAGCTTCCTGGGAGGAAGAACTCCCTCTTATTCTCGAACGCAACGGGTACCCGGAAGAGACTTACCACACATTCTCGTACAGTCCGCTCGCCGGTCCAGACGGCCAGATTGCGGGAATGCTGTGCGTCGTGATGGAAGATACCGCTCGGGTGATCGGCGAACGGCAGCTACTGTGCCTCAGAACGCTGGCCTCGACACTCGGCGAAGCGCTTACCGAGCAGGAAGTCGTGGCCTCGATCGAACGTGGGCTGCAAGCCAATGGCAAGGATCTCCCGTTTACCCTGACCTACCTCTTCGATGAGAGCGGAACTCGTCTCAATCTTGTCAGCTGCACCGGCATCGAAGCCGAGCATCCGGCGGCGTGCCCGGTAATCGAGACCACTGAGCCAGGCGGCTGTTGGCCGGTTGGTGAAGTACTGGCAGAACAGCGCGCGGTCACGGTAAGTTTGGCGGACCGCTTTCCCGATCTGCCGGCAGGTGCGTGGGATAACGCCCCCAGTCTCGCGCGGTTGGTTCCGATTGCACGACAAGGTCAGGATCAACCGGCAGGAATTCTGATCGCGGCGCTAAATCCCAATCGCCAACTCGACACCGCCTACGCCGGGTTTCTCGATCTTATCGCCGGCCAGATTGCAGCCAGCTTTGCAAGTGCCAAGGCGTTCGAAGACGAGAGAAAGCGCGCCGAAGCACTGGCCGAGATCGACCGGGCGAAGACGGCATTCTTTACCAATATCAGCCATGAGTTCCGCACGCCTCTCACCTTGCTGCTCGGCCCGCTTGAGGACACGTTGACCGACCAGGGATTACCCCCGCAGGCCATGGAACGTGTGACCCTGGCGCACCGCAGCAGTCTGCGTCTGCTAAAGCTGGTGAATGCTTTGCTCGATTTCTCGCGCTTTGAGGCAGGACGCGTTTCGGCCACTTACGAACCGGTTGTCTTGTCGACGTACACGGCCGACCTGGCCAGCGTCTTTCGCTCAGCCATCGAACGCGCGGGCCTGAAGTTGATCATTGATTGCCCGCCCCTGGAAGAGCCGGTCTACATCGATCGAGAGATGTGGGAGAAGATCGTCCTTAATCTGCTGTCGAATGCTTTCAAGTTCACCATGTCAGGCCAGATTGAGGTGAGTCTGAAGTGTGTGGGCAGAACCGTGGAATTGAGCGTGCGAGATACCGGCAGCGGTATTGCCGCTGAGGAGTTGCCGCACATCTTTGAGCGGTTCTATCGGGTGAGCGGAGCGCACGGGCGCAGCTACGAAGGATCGGGTATCGGCCTGGCTCTGGTGCAGGAACTGGTCAAGCTGCACGGCGGAACAACTCGAGTCAGCAGTGAACCAGGTCGAGGCAGCACATTCACAGTCTCTCTCCCGCTCGGGTTCGCACACCTGCCGGCGGAAGACATCCGTGCCGCGCGCGCGCTGGCTTCGACTGCCACCACCCCGGCGGCATACGTCGAGGAAGCGATGCGGTGGCTTCCGGAAAGCGAGGTTTTCGACAACGCTCAAGAGGTCATGGTCCTCCCCGCTGTTTCCTCCGCAACTGATCCGCGAGAGGGAGTTTCTGGAGAACGCAGCCGGGTTTTGATTGCCGATGACAACGCGGACATGCGTGAGTATTTGCGCCGCTTGCTCGCCTCCCGGTATGACGTGGAAGCTGTGCCCGATGGCGAGGCGGCTTTCCAATCGGCGCTGGAACGCCTTCCGGACCTTGTCGTCACTGACGTGATGATGCCGAAGCTGGACGGCTTCGGTTTGTTGAAGGCTCTGCGAGCCGACGCCCGCACGGCAACCGTTCCGGTCATGCTGCTTTCGGCACGGGCGGGCGAAGAATCCCGGCTGGAAGGAATTGCGGCCGGCGCTGACGATTACGTGGTGAAGCCCTTCGCCGCGCGCGAGCTGGTGGCACGCGTCGAAGCCCGCCTGCTGTTGTCGCGGATGCGGCGTGAAACCGAGGCGGCGTTGCGGGAGCGGGAGGAGCGGTTCCGAACCTTGGCAGAGAACCTTCCGCAATTCGTCTGGCTGAAGGACCTGACTGCGGGCTACGTTTACTGCAATCGGAGCTTGCTGGATTATGTCGGCGACGCAGCGGGACAGTTAAAAACCCATGCGCTGGCCTACGTGCATCCTGACGATCTGAGCCGGACTGAAGAAAAATGGAAGCACAGCCTTGAAACCGGAGAGACCTATCTCAACGAATACCGTTTGCGCCGGCACGACGGAGTCTACCGCTACTTTCTTGCGCGTGCCGTTCCCATGCGCAATGAGGCGGGCCAAATCGAGCGCTGGCTGGGAACTTCGACTGACATCCACGATCAGAAATTAATCGAGGAGGCGTTGCGCGAGAGCGAAGAGCGCTTCCGTACTTTGGTTACGGCCACTTCGAACGCGGTGTATCGCATGAGCCCGGATTGGAGCGAGATGCGCCAGCTTCGAGGCGGACAATTTGTGGCCGACCCCGAAACGCCAAGCCGCACATGGCTGCAAGAGTACGTTCACCCGGATGATCTATCGGGCGTTTTAGAGGCCATCAACGGAGCCATCCAGAGCAAGAGCGTATTCGAACTGGAACATCGTGTTCTGCGTTTGGATGGCGACGTGGGCTGGACATTCTGGCGTGCGATCCCGCTTAAGAACGCGGATGATGAAATCATAGAATGGTTCGGCACTGCCAGCGATATTACCGAGCGCAAGCGGACTGAGGATGCTCTCCTCCGCAACGAAAAACTAGCTACTCTGGGACGCCTTGCTGCAACCATTGCACACGAAATTAACAATCCCCTGGAGGCGGTTACAAACACCGTCTATCTGGCACGGGCGAACGCGGAAGATCCCGCTAACGTTCGCCAATATCTTGACATGGCGGACGGCGAACTAAAGCGCATCGCGCACATCACGCGCCAGACTCTGGGCTTCTATCGCGAATCCTCCGCCCCGGCCGCGGTATCCGTCGGCACCGTTCTGGACGCTGCCGAAGATCTGTTGCGAGCAAAGATTAAGGCAAAGGGTGCGAGCATCGAGAAGGAATATGACTTGGATCGTCAAGTCACAGCGGTGCCGGGCGAACTGCGCCAGGTTTTCTCCAACCTCTTAGCCAACAGTCTGGATGCCATCGACGAACGAGGCGCCATCAAGCTGCGCATCTCGAGATCGACTTGCGCTAAGAATGGTGAGCCCCGGATTAGAGTTACGATCGCCGATAATGGTAAAGGCATTGATGCGGCCACACTGCCCCGCATCTTCGAACCGCTCTTTACCACGAAAGAAGCAACCGGCTCAGGCCTCGGCCTGTGGGTGAGCAAACAGATCGTTGAGAAGCACGGCGGCTACATCCGAATCAAATCCAGTCCGAGGAAACCGCATCGCGGAACTGTAATTTCAGTTTTCTTGCCCGCGATTGAGGCGCCAGCTACGAAAGTTGCCGCTGCCAGTGGCGAGCGACTGCCACTCCTGCCCGTCGACCAGTTCATGCCAGGCCCTGTTTCGATCGAGTAAACATCTGGGCCGTATATCGGATCAGTTGTAGCTCGAAAACTCCGAAGCCAGGAAGCTTCTGCGTGGCGCCCCAGGCACGACTCCCTTGCAAAGTTGGGCCGAATTACCCTATCGGTGCTGCCTAATAACCTGCTTTTCCCTGCTGATATCTGCAACTAACCAGCTATTTATCAACTGCTTAGACGATTACCCGGAACTGACACAGAACTGATCTCCAATTGACCTCCCAAGTATTGATCGCCGATGCGATCGGGCGCATTGTGCCTCACGAAGCGGGAAATTGAGCCGAGCTCGATCGAACTGCTTTCAGGGCAAGACTTCCAGAGGTGGGCAAAACATCCCGCCTCTGGGAGTTCACAGAGAAGACGCCATGAAGGTATCACTCTCGGCAATCGGATCGGGCAGCCAACACCGCCAAAGTTTCAAGAAAGGGAGGTCACTATGAAAACGCAGATTAGCCAACAGCATAGCAGCGCAGTCGTAGTCCAATCCCAAATTAACTTCCCAAGGGAGAGCAGCATGAACAGGCAGAAACTTGCTCGCTTTATCCACCTTGCCGTTGCTCTCCTCATCGCCGGATTGACTATAGGCTGGACTCAATTGGCATTCGCTCAGGCTTCCACCACCGCGGATGTCGTCTATGGGCAGCAGGGCAGCTTCACCGCCAGCGGCACAAACGACCCCAACGGCGTCAGCGCCAGCAGCGACAATGGTTTCCAGCAAGCTGTCTTCGACAGCAATGGCAATGTCTACGCAGCCGACACCGGAAACAGCCGGATACTGTTTTTCCCCCCGGGCAGTACCACCGCCACGCAGGTTTACGGGCAGCTGGGCAGCTTCACTTCAAGCACGCAGAACAACGGCGGGATCAGCGCCAACAGCTTAATGGCGCCATATGACCTGGCCCTGGATCGCAGCGGCAATCTTTACGTAGCCGATTCCTATAACAACCGGGTACTGTTTTATCCCGCCGGCAGCACCACTGCCACGCGGGTTTACGGGCAATTGGGCAGCTTCACTACCAACACCTTCAACAAGGGCGGGATCAGCGCCAACAGCCTGTGGTTGCCGCAGGGAGTCATCCTGGACAGCAACGGCAATCTCTACATCGGAGACTTCGGGAACAATCGTGTGCTGTTCTATCCCGCAGGCAGCACCACTGCCACGCGGGTTTACGGGCAGGGCGGCAGCTTCATCACCAACACCGTAAACAACGGCGGCATCAGCGCCAGCAGCCTATACCAGCCGCAGAAATTCGCCTTGGACCCCAGCGGCAATCTCTACGTGGCTGACTACGGGAACAGTCGCGTGCTCGTCTATCCCTCCGGCAGCACCACTGCCACGCGGGTCTACGGGCAGGGCGGCAGCTTCACCACCAACACCGTAAACAAAGGCGGCATCAGCGCCAACAGTTTATGGGACCCGTATGGAGAGGCGCTCGACAGTGCCGGCAATCTCTATATTGTCGATAACCGGAACCATCGTGCCCTGTTCTATCCCGCCGGCAGCACCACTGCGACGCAGGTCTACGGGCAGCTAGGGAGCTTTACCACCAACATTCCGGTCGACGGCGGGGTCACCGCCAACGACTTGTTTTATCCGGAAGGCATCAACCTGGACAGCAACGGCAACCTCTATATAGCCGACTCCGGGGAGAATCGGATGCTCGTGTATCCGCCGACGACAACCCCTGGAATCTACAGTCCGGTCAACCAATCCACTCTGCCCGGCAACTCGGTTACGTTCTGGTGGGCCGGCTATCCCGGCGCCAGCAACTATTGGCTGGACGTCGGTTCCAGTTATGCGGGGAACAACTATCTACAATCCGGGCCGCTGCCAAATACGCAGGTTTCGCTGCCGGTCACCACTCTGCCCAGCGATGGCAGCACGGTCTATGTAACCTGGTGGTACGAAGTTGGTGGGTCGTGGTCTAACATCGAGTATCAATACACGGCCTTCAACGCCGCTGTGGCGAAAGGTGTCCTCACCACTCCGACTCCGGGCTCTACCTTCAGCGGCAGCAGCGTCACCTTCGACTGGACGGCCGGCCAGGGAGCTTCAAACTACTGGCTGGATGTTGGAAGCACGGTTGGCGGCAATCAGTATTACCAGTCACAGCCCCTGGGCAACGTCCTCACCGTGACGGTCAATAATCTGCCGACCAACGGCAGTCCCGTCTACGTCACGCTGTACACCTTTGCCGGAGGACAGTGGCTGAGCACCGGCTACACCTACACGGCCTACAACATTAACGCCCCGTCGCCTCTGTCATTTCTTGCGGCGGTGAACTACCCCTCGGGCTATGAATCCGTCTCTGTGGCCGTGGGCGATTTCAAGGGCGACGGAAAGTCCGACCTGGCGGTCTCCGACCTAGGCAACGACGTGAGCATCCTCCTGGGCGTCGGCAACGGTACCTTCCAGCCGGCCGTGTACTACGGCGCGGGCTCCGGTCCCGTAACCGTAGCGGTGGGGGATCTCAACGGCGACGGCAAACTCGACCTGGTTCTGGCAGACTACGACACCAATAGCGTCGGCGTGATGCTGGGCAAGGGCGACGGCACTTTCCAACCGGTCATGACCTACGCTGCGGGCCCTGGTATCTACTCGGCGGCGGTGGGGGATTTCAACGGCGATGGCAAGCTCGACGTGGTGACCGCAAACTACCACGGCAACAACGTGAGCGTGCTCCTCGGCAACGGCGACGGCACCCTCCAACCGGCGGTGAACTACGCCGCTGGTTCAGGTTCCGTCTGGGTGTCCGTTGGTGACTTCAACGGCGACGGCAAGCTCGATCTGGCGGTCGCCAACTACGCCGGCAGCGTCAGTGTATTGCTGGGCAACGGCGACGGCACCTTCCAACCGGCGGTGAACTACGCCTTGCACGACGGCCTCGTCGCGGTTGCGGTAGGGGACTTCAACGGCGACGGCAAGCTCGATCTGGCAGTTGCAAACAATGCCGGCAGCCTGGCTGTGTTGCTGGGCAATGGCGACGGCACCTTCCAGACGCTGGTGACCTATAGCGCGCAAGATCCCCAATCGGTGACGGTGGGGGACTTCAACGGGGACGGCAAACTCGACCTGGCGGTGACCAGCAACGCCGGTGCCGCCACTGTATTCCTGGGCAATGGCGATGGAACCTTCCAGTCGGCGGGGAACTTCGCCGCCGACACCGGCTCCCAATCGGTTGCGGTAGGGGACTTCAACGGCGACGGCAAACCCGACATGGCGGTCGCAAATTTCACGAACGCCGACCTGTCAATATTGCTGAATAGCACGCCGTTCCTGGCGCCTGCTAATGTCGAAAGCCCGCAGCCGAAGACCGTCTTGACCGGCTCTTCGGTCACCTTCCGGTGGGATGCTTGCGATCAGGCATCAGCATACTGGATCGATGTGGGTTCAACGCCGGGCGGCAACCAGTATTACCAGTCGCGGCCGCTGTCCACCTCGACCTTCTCGGCCAAGGTAACCGGCCTGCCTACCAATAGCAGCCCGGTGTACGTAACCATGTACTCGCTGATTAACGGCCAGTGGCAGAACAACCAGTACACCTACACGTCAGCTCCGTAAGGGCCTGAAACGCTTCGGAGCCGCCGCTCTCGAGCAGCGGCTCTTTCAAGGGCACGGATTCCCATCCGTGCCTTTTTCCTTGCCTTGAGGTAGCCTCCCGGAACAATTTCCCAGTCAGCACCAGCGGAGATTCCACCAGCGCAGACACGATCAATGGAAACATTTGGCAAGCTGGTGCTGATGCTGACGATCTGCTGCCGGGTGTGAGTTTTGACACTGGGAAACAAGTTCTTCTAAACCCAATTCAAATCGCCCGACCAGACCGTCGCTCTGTAGACGAAGTGGATACCGGCATTATCGTTCAGCCCGCCAGAGATTCGATCGCCTGCACTGCCTCCGGCGAAAGTGTTGTGTCGCGACTGCACAAGTCCTGTTTCATATGCTCCGCGTTAGAGGTACCAGTCAGAGGCAGCATCCCGACCGCGCGTGCGAAGCTGAAAACAACCTGAGCGGGAGTCGCATTCTGACTCGCGGCGAGATCGCGCACCAGGGGATGGTGCAGCACTTCTACATTCGCCGTCAGAAGAGAAAATCCCTGATAGAGAATCTTCCGTTCCCGGCAGAATGAGCGGACCTCGCGGTCCCAGCCGAGTCGCGCGTAGCAGCGGTTTTGCACAAATGCGGGACCCTCGCCATGAGCGGCCGCCATCTGCTCGAGATGCGTCAGGGAAACATTGCTCACCCCGAGAAAACGCGTCCGTCCAGCCTGACGTTCTTTGCACATCGCTTCCCAGACCTCGGCGTCCGGATCGCTCCAACCGTCGCCGAACGCGGGGCCATGCAGTACATAGCTATCGACATAGTCGGACCCAAGATGTTCGAGCGAGCTGGCCAACGACTGAGTCACCTGAGCGGAGAGACTGGCCGCAGGATCGTAGGGCAGCCGATGATCCTGGCCATTCTGATAAGTGAACTTCGTCTGGAGAAAAACATCGCTGCGTGCAACCACTCCGGCGCGATAAGACGCGGCCAGCCCCTGGCCCACTCCAGCTTCGAAGTAATGCCGGCGTTGGTTAGCTGTGTCGATTCCGCGGAAGCCCGCTCGCAGAGCCAGTTCGGTGAGGCCCGCGGTGCGGGCTTCCTTCCAGGCGGTGCCGTAGAGAAAATCAGGAACAGATGGTCGCTCAATTGTCATGGGGAATTATTCTTGCAAAGGCTGCCTGATGGTACTCCACCGAGCAAGCCGCCCACTATCCCGAGAGAGTAGCGTAACGGCTCAAACACACTTGCCGAAAATGGCGGAAGACACGGGATAAGATAACGGTTTTGATTTAAACGAGGGGAAAGTTATATCTTATCGAGGTAACCGAGGAGAGCGCTTTGAGCAAACCTGAAGATCTGGTGCAGGGCACACTCGATTTGCTTCTGCTGAAGATAGTCGCCCTGGAGCCACTTAACGGATTCGCAATCAGCCGTCGTTTGAAGCAAATTTCCGGTGATGTTCTGCAAGTGAGCGACGGCTCCCTCTATCCGGCGTTGCATAAGTTGCAGGAAGAGGGCCTGATCGAGGCTGAGTGGAAGAGCAGCGAGAACAATCGCCGGGCAAAGTACTATTCCCTCACCCGCTTGGGTCGCCGGCAACTCGAACGCGAGACGGCCAACTGGGGACGCCTCTCCAGCGCGATCTCGCGCGTGGTAAAGCTTAAAGAGGCATAAGCGCCGCGGTGCTCAACAGCAAGCCCACTCCGCCGGAACGCTGGTTCTATACCGTCCCGCTGCGCCTGCGTGCTCTGTTTCGCCGTCGGCGGCTCGATCAGGACCTGGACGAGGAGCTGCGATCCCACCTGGAGGAGCAGACCCAGGCGTACATCGAAAGCGGTTTGAGCGCAGAGGAAGCGCACTACGCTGCGCTGCGCGACTTCGGCAACCTGGAACTGTCCAAGCAGAACTGCCGTGACGCACGCAAAGTGCTGTGGGTTCAGAACCTCGTCGAAGATCTTCACTCCGGCCTGCGAACCTTGCGCAAGGCTCCCGCCTTCACAACGGTTGCGATACTAACTCTGGCCTTGGGAATAGGCGCTAACACCGCGATCTTCTCAGCCATCAATGCCGTCCTGCTCCGGCCACTCCCGTACGCTCAGCCTGAACGCCTGGTGTTCTTGTCCGAATCGGCGCCGGATATTCCTGTCATGTTCGTCTCGCTGGCGAACTTTGCGGATTGGCAGTCGATGAACAACGTATTCGAGAATATGGGAGCCTACCGCCGAGTGAGCGCGACGCTTGCCAGCCAGGGCGGTGAGCCGCAGCACCTTCTGGTTGGCCAGGTCACAGCCGGACTCTTTCCGACGTTAGGAGTCGAGCCGGTTCTCGGGCACGGCTTCACCGCTGAAGAAGACAAACCCGACGCCACGCCCGTCGTGCTGCTGAGTGAGGCGCTCTGGGCCCGCCAATTTGGCAGAGACCCGAATGTGCTCGGCAAGCAGCTGCGCCTCGACGGCGTCTGGTACACGGTCACCGGCGTTATCAGTAATGGCCCCCTTCCTCTGTACTGGCGGCAGATCGATGTCTTCACCTCGTTGGGGCGCCTCGCGAATGCCATCGGCGGCGAGACTCACCGCTCGCACCATCTCGGGGTCTACGCCTGTGCACGCCTGAAGCCGGGCGTCACGCTGGAACAGGCCCGCGCTGACATGCTGAGCATTTCGCAGCAATTGGCGCAGCGCCACCCACAGACCAACGCGGGCCAAGGCGCTGGGGTACAGCCGTTGTTACAGAAAGTAGTCGGTGACGTGAGCTGGCCACTGGCGCTACTGATGGGAGCGGTCTCTCTCGTGCTCCTCATTGCATGCGCGAATGTTGCCAGCCTTCTGATCTCGCGGGCGATCGTGCGGCGCCGCGAGATTGCGATCCGCAGTGCTCTGGGTGCCGGAACAGCGCGTCTGGTGGGGCAATTGCTATGTGAAAGCACGCTGCTCGCTCTGGCTGGTGGGGCGTTAGGTCTGGTTGTAGCGTGTTGCGTGACTCCGGTCCTGGCCCACCGGGCCGTCGCGATCATACCTCGCATCGAGGACATCTCCATCGACCGCTCGGTGCTGATCTTTGCCCTCGCCATATCACTGGCGACCGGCATTGTCTTCGGAGTTGTCCCGGCGCTCGCAATCTATCGCCGCAATCCCACCGAGGCCTTTCAGGAAACTGACGGCGTGCCCCGCAGCGGATTCCTGCCTAGCAGTCTCCGCAGCATGCTGGCTACAGCTGAGCTGGCCATGGCTTTGCTTCTGCTGATCAGTGCAGGTCTGACAATCAAGAGCCTTTTTCTGGTTCTCGAAACCGACTCCGGAATGCGAACCAGTGGTGTGCTGACCGGCGTGCTGAATTTTCCGCGAACAAAGTACAAAACCAACGCGGAGCTGGATTCGTTCCTCCGCCCCCTGATGCAGAAGATCGTTCGAATCCCCGGCGTGACCGCTGCCGGATTCGAGGCGCCGCAGCTTATCGGTGGATCACAAGGGACTTTTCGTGTAGAAGGACGGCCTCAGCCGCAGCAGGGGCAAGAGACTTATGCCGAGCTCTCCAGTCCGACTCCGGGCGCACTTGAGGCGCTGGGCGCGAAGCTGTTGGCGGGGCGCTTCTTTCAGTGGAAGGACGACGCCGACGCACCGCGGGTTTGCATCATCGACGATGCTCTGGCGGAGCAATACTGGCCGGGAGAAAGTGCCATCGGCAAGCGCGTTGCCACGGAAGTTCCGGTCAGCCCGACATGGTGGACGGTGGTCGGCGTAGTTCATCACCTGACTGCCGATGGAGCCGCTCCTCAGCAATTGGTCGAGATCCTCGTTCCGTTCTCGCAACTCCCGGATAGTCGTGGACGCCTGATTATTCGATCGCGAGAAGGACGTGCCTCTCCCTTGCCTGAGGTCCTGCAAAGCATTCGTTCGTTCGATAAAGATCTGCCGCTCTACGACGTGCGGAGCCTGGCTGATCTGGTGGATGAGAACGTCGTTACCCGCAGGCTGCTGGTCGTCCTGCTGAGCGTTTTCGCGGCGATCGCGCTGCTGCTCGCGATGCCGGGTGTCTACGGAGTGGTGGCGTACATGGTCATCGCGCGCCGGAGGGAAATTGGCGTGCGTCTGGCCCTGGGAGCGAAGCGTCGCGACATCCTCCGCCTGCTCCTTGCCGAACTGCTGCCCGTCATTCTTGGCGGCGCTGGGCTGGGCATTCTCGCGTGTCTCGGGTTAAGCCGAGCGCTGGGCACTCTGTTGTTTCACATCAGCGGAGCCGACCCGTGGACGATTGCCGGCAGCGCCGTGCTGATGATTGCGGTCGCCTTGGCGGCCTGCTGGATCCCAGTGCGCAAGGCGATGGCCATCGACCCGGTCACGGTCCTGCACCGCGAGTAAAGAGCCGGATCACCTATCCCTCAGTTGTCCCTCCCAAAAAACAAAACGAACGCCATTTTTCCACTTGCTTACCGAGAGAAGCCGGAGTAGGCTACATCGGTAACCGAGTGGTAGACGCATGGGGCTGGCTACGCAGATTCAAGTCCGCTTTTGTGCAAAGAGGATAGGTCATGATCCGCGCAGAATTCAAAATCAAACGCCGTCGCAAGGCCAAACTAAGTTTGACGATCGCGGTTTTAGCAATCATCACTCTGATGACTGTCACGACGATATCCATGCAGGCGCAGACCTTCACGGTGCTGCATAACTTCACCAACGGAGGGGACGGGTCCGGACCGTACGGCGTGGCCATGGATCGGGCGGGGAATCTTTATGGAACGACCGCGGGCCCCGGCGATTGTTATACCGGCGGGTGTGGCGCCGTGTACAAGCTGGCACACTCGAAGTCGAGCTGGGTATTCAGCCAGCTGTACCGCTTCCAAGGGGGCACGGACGGGCGATGGCCGCACGCCGGTGTTACGGTGGCGGCCGACGGCAGCCTTTACGGCACTACAACAGCGGGTGGCGGAGGCCCATGCGCTCTCGGCGACGTTCCGGGCTGCGGCACGGTCTATCGTTTGCGGCCCCCGCCGACAAGGTGCGCGTCAGCGACGTGCTTTTGGGACGAAACCATTCTCCACACCTTTGCCAGCGATCCCATCTGGTATCCCTACGCCGAGGTGACCTTCGATGCAGCCGGCAATTTGTACGGAACTGCGGTGGGCGGCAGCAAGTATCCCGGTGGCGTATTCGAGCTGACGCCGGCACAAGGCGGCTGGACTTATAGCATCCTGCATATTTTCACCGGAATTCCTGACGGAGCAGAGCCGTACGGCGCGGTGATGCTCGACCAGTCCGGGAACATCTTCGGAACGACCCTTGAAGGTGGCTCGCAGGACGGAACGGCATTCGAGGTAAGCCCGTCCGGCTCGGGATGGACGGAGAAGGTTTTGTACAGCTTCTCCGACCAAAACAATAACGGTACTTTCCCTCCTGTCGGGCTGATCGAAGACCGGGCCGGAAATCTCTACGGGGTAACAGACGAAGGAGGACCCACGGGTGGGGGCACGGTGTTCGAACTCTCGCCGTCCAACGGCGGTTACTCGATCTCTGTGCTCTATGACGGCTTCGTTGACTTATACGGCGAAGGCGGGGGAGCTAGCTCCAAACTGGTGATGGATCCGGCCGGAAATCTGTACGGCGCAACTGCGGTAGGCGGCGCGAATCTGCAGGGGATGGTGTTCAAACTTTCTCCGGGAGAAAACGGCTGGACGTTCGCTGATCTGCACGATTTCGACTATACCGATGGCGCAAATCCAGGCGGGAATCTCGTGCTGGACGCGTCTGGGAATCTTTACGGCGCCGCGGCTGCGGGCGGCGCGAACGGCTACGGTAGCGTGTGGGAGATCACTCCGTAAACCGCCTCGGTTTGCTGGTAAGAGCCAATTTCACATCTCTGCGAAGAAACCTGGCAAGTGGGACTGAGTAATGGGCCCCTTCGAATTCACCTGAGAGGAAGGCTTACCATGAGGTTGCGTATCGCATCGCTGTCACTTCTTGCACTGGCGTTGACGTTGGCCGCAGTTCCAGCCGCGGCTCAAACGGTCTACAGCAACGGTCCGATCAACGGTAACACCGACGCTTGGACCATCGCCTTCGGATTCGTCGTCAGCGACACCTTCAATGTTGCCAACCGTGGAACCACTGTCACGGGTGCTAACTTTGGCATATATCTATTTTCAGGTGACATCCTCGGTTCGGCTGAGCTGTCCATTACCTCCCGCGAAAATGGCGGCACCAGTTACTTTGATCAGACGGTAAACTTCACCACCCTAAGCTGCACTGCGAATCAGTACGGTTACAACGTTTGCGACGAGAGCACCATCTTCAACGGTCCCACCCTTAACAGCGGCACCTACTGGTTGAACCTGCAGAACGCCAGCGTTCCCAGCGGCGATCCGGTTTACTGGGACGAGAACTCCGGCGTAGGCTGCAACTCGCCTGGCTGCCCGTCGAGCGCTTCGGAGAATTCTGTGGGATCGATTCCCTCGGAATCCTTTACTGTCCTCGGCACTCAGTCCAGCACGACGAGTACCAGCACGACGACCACCGGGACGGTTCCTGAACCCGGAAGCATCATGCTCTTCGGTTCCGGGATCCTTGGTCTGCTGGGTGTCGTGCGCCGGCGGCTCTGGAATTGAAGCCGTGGGCTGAGCTGTAGCGCCCGGGTTTCGCACCGGCATCCTTCATTACTTGAGTTTCGCGTATTCGGCTTTGGCCTGTTGGTAGATGGGAATATCGGGATCGGCATCTTTCCAGAGCGCAAGAAAGTCCCGATAGGCCGCGCGGGCTTTCTCGCGAGAGGCTGGATCCTTCGCCGCGTCGAGCGCGTAAGCGCGCGCAACTCCCACCCGCGCCAGTGCTGCCCATGGAAAATTCACCACCAGTCCCCGATGATCGAGGAACTTTTGAAACTCGGCCGCGGCTGCCGGGCCATCGTGCAACGCCAGGTACGCTTCTCCGCGCACATAGGCGGGGCACAGAAAAACGGTAGCCAGCGTGGGCTGGCCGAGTTCGATCGAGTTCGCGGCTTTCAACTGCTCGATGGCTCGGCCGGGATCGCTCGCGCGCAGCGCGACGGCGCCGCGAATCGTCGGCAGCCAATAACGCTGGATCAGCGTGTCAAGAGGAAAGGCCTTGTCCAGATCGTCTGCCAGCTTCTGCGCTTGGGCAACGTCGCCTGCCCTCGCCAGAACCAGCGCCGCCATCGCCTGTACGGCGCGATTCGGCGCCAGGTGCAACGCAGCCTCGGCATCCGATCGCGCTTGCTCGATGTTGCCGGACTCCACTTCGCGCAGCGCTGCGGCCGCCTGATACGTTGCCGCCGATTCTTTGGCGTCGTTACGCTCGGCAGAATCCATAGCGCTCCGCGTTGTATCTCGAGCCTGCTTCAGCTTTCCGTACCAGCCCCAAGTATCGGCTTGCGACGCCAGCACCAGGTCTTCGGTACCGGGCTTGCCCTCCGCCGCGGCACTCAGCTTCGCCATCGCAGCCGTATCGCCCTGCACGAACGCCAGCTGATACCGATTCGCCAAAAGCGTCTCGCCTTGCATATGGAGGTTTTCGGCCTGCCGGTAAATCGTGACCGCCTCATCGACCCGGTTAAGGTTGAGATAGGCGTCGCCCAAGTTGATGTAGTTCATTACATTGTTGGGCTCCAGCCGCAGCGCCTCGCGCGTTTCCTCCGCGGCCTTGTCCCAGTTCCCCAGCGTTCCGTAGATGTACCCCAGGTTCACGTAGGGCGACTCATATTGCGGATACGTCTGCTGCCATAGTTCGAAAACCTGCCCTGCTTTCTCCAACTCGCCGGTGGCAAACATGTAGTAGTTGGCTTCGATGGAGTACCGCTCCCACTCGCTCACTTTGTCGCGCAAAGCGTAAGCCTTGCGCGCGCTCTCCGCTGCCCGTTCCGGCTGGTTGAGGTTGGCATAGGAAAATGCCATGTAGTTGTAGGCCACGGCAAAATTGGGATCGAGCTCCACCGCCCGTTTGTAAAACGGCAGCGGCGCGGTCCAGCCATTTGCCGCCCACGTCTTACGGCCCAGGCTGTACATCTTCAGGGCTTCCAGTGACGGCGTCGTGACCTCCGCCAGCGGCGTCGCATATTTCTGCACTGAGCTGAGCGACTCTCCCAGCTCGCCACGCAGGCGAACCGCAGCCGTATCCAACGCGCTGAGCACGCCCTCCTTGTTTGCGGCCTGCGTTTGGGTTTCGGCCAGCATATCGCCGGTATCGCAATTGACGGCCTTTAACCCAACCACATATTCCTTGCCGACGTTAGAAATCGATCCGGCGAGCATGGCTTTGCTTGCGGTGCGCTGGCAGATCTCGCGCGTCACGTCGGGCGTCAGGCGGATTCCCGCGGGCCGGCCCATCAGCTCCAGCGTGTGATTCACCTTGGTGTCGGATATCAGGTCGAGGTAAGGCGATTGCTCAAGCTGCACCGCGAGCCCCTGCTTCAGCGTGTCGTCGAAGACCGGGTCCCCCGTCTTGTTATCGAAGTCGGCGACGACGATCGTGTCCTTCTCCGTAAGCCGCGGACGCTGCCGGGCTCGATAATAGAGCGCTCCGCCGATCGCCAACACGACCGCGATCACGACTGCGATTCCGATTCCCATTCCGACGCTCAGCGGCCAGCGCGTCTTCTTTATGCCGGTCTGGCTCTGCGCGGAGTGCGCGCCACTCCGAACCTGTTCTGCGGCGGTTATCGTTCCCGTCGTTGGCCGTGGATACTTCCCACTCTCACTGTCGCGTTGCAGTCTTCGCAACTCCGCACGCATGTCGGAAGCATGCTGGTAACGCAGGTTGCGGTCCTTCTCCAGTGCCCGCAGAATCACGGCTTCCAACGCCGCCGGAATTTGTGGGTTGACTGTCGACGGCCGCTCCGGCTCCAGATGCAGGATGGCGCCGATCATCTCGCCCGAACTCGATCCGGGAAATGGCATCTTGCCGGTGGCCATCTCGTACAGCACGCCCCCGAATGAGAACAGGTCCGTGCGCGAGTCAAGTTCTTTCGCGCGGATCTGCTCCGGCGACATGTAGGCAACCGTGCCCAGCATCGCTCCCGGACTAGTCAGGTGCTCGCGGTCGGAGCTGACCGACTGGGTGTCGGAGTCGGGCGTGACCGCGGAGTCCAGAGTCAGCTTGGCCAGACCGAAGTCCAGAATTTTGGCGTGACCACGTTCGCTGACGAAGATGTTCGCCGGCTTGATGTCGCGATGGATGATGCCTTTGGCTTGCGCCGCGTCCAGCGCGTCGGCAATCTCCACACCGAGAGAGAGCACGTCGTCGATCTCCAGCGCGCGCCCGGCAATCCGGTGTCGCAGCGTCATGCCATCGAGAAACTCCATGGCAATAAACGTCACGCCGTCCTGTTCGCCGATGTCGTAAATCGTGCAGATGTTGGGATGGTTCAACGCCGAGGCAGCCTGGGCCTCGCGGCGCAGCCGGGTCAGGGCTTGGGTGTCGCCCTGAAAGCGTTCGGGCAGGAACTTGAGGGCAACGAACCGGTGAAGCCGGCTGTCCTCAGCCTTGTAGACCACGCCCATACCGCCGCCGCCGATTTTGCTCACGATGCGGTAATGAGAGATCACCTGCCCGATCATTGGCGCGCATCTTACGTCCCTGCCCTTGCCAAGTCAATCAACCGAAGGACGGGCCGAGGGTCTAAGGCGACTCGTCGACCGGGGCCGTCACTTGTCGAGCAGGTCGAATCTGGCCGCAGGTAGCTTCACACCTGTCTTCCAAAAACAGAATACCGGCCTCAATTATCTGTGGGAACTGGTAGCCATAGCGCCACTTTTACCACCGGAAATCTACAGCTAACCACTTGCATACAAATGTTGATAGCTGTCTTCAAGGCGAACATGGAAGCGCCTCCGGCATCTTGAAGGCATGGCTATTACATTGCCATGACAAAGTGACAAATGGCAGTTGCAACCCTTACTCCGGCGCGGTATCCAACGATAACCAGATCACCACCAGTTATCAGCGCCGGCTGACTTACGGCTTCACTATCCAGGCCAGCTATACCTGGGGGCACGCTCTGGACGAAATCTCCAACGGCGGCATCCTGCCGTATTCCACCACCAGCAGCGTGTATCAGCTGAATCCTTACAGCCTGGCGAGTAACTACGGAAACGCGGACTATGATATCCGCAACTCCTTCAACGCTTCGTATGTCTGGAACACGCCGTTTAAGTTCAGCAACAAGTTCGTCGACGGGGCCTTCGGCGGCTGGACTTTGTCGCAGAACTTCTTCGCCCACTCCGGCCTGCCACTGCAAGTGTTTGACGCCAACACCTTCGTCGGCAACTACAATCCCGCGGCGCCTTATCTCCCCGCGCAGGTGGTCGCGGTAGGAGGACAGGGATCGTGCAGCGGCCTCTTCAGCCGGCGGCACAAACCCCGCCATACTCCCACGCAGCCCTCTAGTGGCTGACCACGCTCAACGTAATGCTGCTCGGATACTCGTGCGAATGATGCACTTCGTTGTGCGCGACCACTCCCTTGCTCTCGTCGTAATTATTACCGCCCGTATTCAGGTTGCGATCGAAGCGCGGAAAATTGCTGCTGCTGACTTCCACCCGTACTCTGTGACCGGGTGCAAAGTAGTTGCTGATCTGCATCGGCTGCAGCGTCACTTTGTACACCGTTCCTTTCTCCATCCATACCGGCGGCTTATCGTAGCCTTCGCGATAGCGCACCCGCTGGATGTTGTCGGAGATGTTGTAAGCCGTGCCGTCGGGTAGAACATCGATCACCTTCACCGTGAAGTCGGTGTCCTTGGCGTCGCTCGAGACATACAACGTAACGTCGATCGGCCCGGTTACTTCCATACCTTCTTTCAGCGGCTCGCTGCTGTAAACCAGGATGTCGTTGCGCGTCTCCATCTGCCGCTGGTCCAACGCACCTGGCTTGTAGGCCGTGCCCATGCAGCAAAATCCTCCGCCGTTGGTGGTCACCGGATTCATAGGGTCGTAGACAAACTTGTCGGGCTGGTCTTTGTCGCTCGTGGCAATCGTCAAGGCACCGTCGCCGTACATCGTGTTCGCGTTGCCGCCACTCGCCAAGTAATAGGTCACCGGTTTGGCGCCTGCCGGCGGCCACGTGTCCGACGTCTGCCACTTGTTGCTTCCCATCGTGAAGTAGCGGACCTTCGGCGTCTTCTCGCAGAATGCCGTTCTGCTCGCCCTTCAGGAAATAGTCGAACCAGCCGAAGGTGAGCGCGTCGTAGTCGAGTCGCGCATCGCCCATGCTGCGCTCGCCGACAATCGTGTCCTCGGTGGCGCGCTTGTAAGCGCAGTGCGACACCGGAGCGATCACCGCATACTGCTCGTTGGCAATCTCCGGCTTCGCGGTCTTGCGCACGAAGTTATACGCCGCCAGATTCGGCCCCACGCTCACGTCGTACCAGCTCATCATCCACAGGCCGGGGATGTTGATGGTCATGCTGTCGTTCCACAATCCGCCCTTGTACCAGGCCGGATCGTTGGGCGTGCGCGCGATCATGTTGCCGTGGGTCACGCCCGGCGTGACATCGGCGAAGATGCCACTGCCGGCGCCCACCGACTTCAGAATGTCTTTCTCCGGCAAATACCACACCGCCTTCGACCAGTCGACGGGCGGTTCGTGAGGATGAAGGTCATACGACTTCGCCGCGATGACCAGCTGATCTTGCGAGGATCCAGCAGGAAACATGGGACGCACGCCCGTCTGAAATCCGGCATCGCGCAACCACATCATGAACAGCATCTGCACCGCGCCGCCGCGAAACCAGTTGCCCTGCTCGTAATACGGAGCGACGCGCCCGACGCCGGCGCCGAAGCCCTCAGGGATAAACGTCGCAAGCGCCTTGTTGCCGCGCGACGCCACTGCCAGCTGCCACTCCGCTGTTGACGAGCATCCGATCAACCCGACCTTACCGTTCGACCATGGCTGCGACGACATCCAATCCAATTCGTCGTCCGAGTCGGTAAGCGGCGGTCCCAGGATGTCGTAATCACCCTCGGAAAAATAGCGCCCGCGCTCGTTCATCTCGACGTACGCGTAGCCGCGCTTGACCGCGTCCAGCACGGACTTCATATCGCGCGGCGCACCCAGGTCGATGTCCCAATAATTGAAGTTGTAAGGCGTGCGCACGAAGATGATCGGGTATTTCTTCGACTCATCTTTGGGCCGGTAGATGTCGGCCTGCATTCGTTTGCCGTCTCGCATCGGCACCATGACTTTGCGCTCGATGATGGCAACCGACTCCAGTTCCTTCTCTGTCGCATCGCGCTGCGCCCGCATCGCATCGTCCGTTTGCCGCGCCTGCGCAAACACCGGGGGTGGCTGCCAGCCCGCCAAGGCAGCCGTGATTGCCCCCATCGCCAGGAGTTGTCCAATTGCCCGTCGCCAGACCTTTTTCGTGCTCATCATCTCGTTGCCAGCCTCCAATGCCAATAGACTATAAATCCATTGCCGGCTCTGCGCTTAGCCTGTTTTTTGGGGATCGTGGGCCGAAGTCGCGGCAGGTTTCGTATGCCGCCTCAAACCTGCCGCTGGGTGAAGGATGAGCCGATCAGAGTGTGCAGGTATCGCTGGAACCCGCCACAGAGGCGTCGTTCAGCCGATCAGGCTCAGCTTTGCCGCCAGACGTAGAAGTAGTCGTCGTCCACGCTCGTACTTATTTCCATTTCTCCTTTGGCCGAGGCGCGGCTAAGGGCGGCACGGATGTGCTCGATCTTGGCGGAGCCGAGCGCGCTACGGGGAATCTTCAATGCGCGCTTGGGACGAAGATCTCCTAACTCGCGTAGTATCCGCTCCACCATGCTGTGATGTTTGCTCTTGCGGCCGGTTGGCACGTCAGTGCGTTCAATCGATTCGAAGCGGTCTGGATGTGAGCCTAAGCGATCCCGCATTTCCCTACTCCGATATGTATCAAAAAGCCGTTCCAGTATTTGCTCCAGAAGCTGCACCACTATCGTTGTGCTAAACCTGGACAACGAGCTCGGAACAACGCTAACGCAAAACATAGCACAATCTCGTCTTCCAAAGGAAGCGCTATTCACAGTCTTAACGTACAACTCGAGCTGTTCTAAAACGCATCTTTACTGATCACCGTGCTCCTGATACGGCAGCGGGCCTTTCTGTTTCCGCGCGCAATCAAAACCATTCTTTGGGCTACCAGTTTCACACTTGAAAAATGACTTGGAGGGTTGAGGATGGACGCGGCGCAAGCCAGAACGACAAGATCTGATCTGCTGGACAGATCAAGATCGGCCCCGCGCATTTCATTTGGTATCGGCGGGTTGGACGATATCCTGCACGGCGGACTGCCCGCCGGGCATCTCTACCTGATCGAGGGCACGCCCGGTGCAGGTAAGACCACCATCGCTCTGCGCCTGGCGCTGAGCAACTGCGAAGCCGGCCGCAGGACCCTGTACATTACCCTCTCCGAATCAAAACAGGAACTGCTCACCGTAGCCGCCTCGCACGGATGGAACCTGGATCCGGTGCCCATCTTCGAGCTGGTGCCACAAGAAGACTCGCTTCGCCCCGAGCGTCAGTACTCCGTGTTCAATCCCGAGGATGTGGAGCTGGATCAGCTCACGGATCTCATGTCCAGAAAAATCGACGAAGTGCATCCCGAGGTCGTCATCGTCGACTCCCTCTCCGAGCTGCGTCTGCTGGCGCGCGACAGCTTTCGCTACCGCCGCCAGATGCTCGCTCTGAAGAACTTCTTTGAAGAGCGCAACTGTACCGTGCTCTTAATCGACAATCAGGCTGCTGATCCGAAAGAGCCCACGGTGCATAGCATCGTTCATGGCGTCATTGGATTGGAGATGCTGGAGCGCGAATATGGCAGCGAGCGCCGTCGTGTACGGGTTCAGAAAATGCGCGGCTCCAAGTTTCGCGAGGGCTTCCACGACTACCGCATCCTGACCGGCGGAGTCGTGGTGCATCCGCGCCTGGTTGCCGCCGAGCACCGCCATGAACACCGCAAAGATCGGTTAAGTACCGGTATCGGCGAACTCGACACTATGTTGCAGGACGGCATCATGCGCGGCACCAGCACTCTCCTGCTCGGCGCCGCTGGCGTAGGCAAGTCCAGCCTGGCCTCGCGCTTCGCCTGTTCCGCAGTCAGTCGCGGCGAATCGGCCGCAGTCTACCTGTTCGACGAATCCATGCAGGTCTATCTGGAGCGCAGTGCCGGCCTCGGCATCGATCTGGTGCCTCATCTCAAGAGCGGCCGTCTGCATTTGCAGCAACTCGATCCAGCGGAAGTTCCTCCGGGAGAATTCGTCAACGACATTCGGTCGCAAGTAGAACATGGCGCCGGCGTGGTGGTCATCGACAGTCTGAACGGGTGGCTGAAGGCTATGCCCGGCGAGCAATATCTTCAGCTCCAGATGCACGAGCTTCTCTCGTATCTCGGGATGCAGGGCGTGGCGACCTTTCTCATCCTGGCGCAGCAGGGCGTTATGGGCCCGATGCAGGCGGAGATCGACATCAGCTATCTCGCCGACGCGATCCTGCTCTTGCGCTATTTCGAAGCCCGCGGCGAGATCCGTAAAGCCATCTCGATTTTCAAGAAGCGCTCGGGACCGCACGAATCAACCATTCGCGAATTCCTCCTGCGTCCGGGCGCCATCGAAATCGGCGCGCCGCTCCGGACTTTCCAGGGAGTACTAACCGGCGTGCCGCAGTTCGTCGGTAAAGAGGTTACGGAATTGATGGGGACGGATGCATCCAGCCACTAGTCCGCCGCTTTCGGTGCTGGTCGTCGCGCCTTTTGGCCGCGATGCCACGTTGATATCGGAAACGCTTCATCGCGCCAATATTCCGTGTGAGCTGTGTCCCGATCCGCGCGCCGCCTTTCCGCGCCTGTCCAATGGCACCGGAGCCCTGCTGGTGGAGGAGGAAGCGCTGAACAACCAAGAGTTGATCCAGGAATTTGCCGCCGCACTCCAGAATCAGCCCCCGTGGTCCGATGCTCCGGTGGTGGTGCTGACGAAGGGACACGCCGGCAACACCCGCAGTTCGCGGCTCATGTCGCAGATGCGGCAGCCGCTCGGGCATACGACTCTGTTGGAACGGCCTATTCGCCCCGAGACTTTGATCAGCACGGTCGAAACCGTGTTGCGGGCGCGCCGCCGCCAGTTTCAGATCCGCGATGTTGTGGAGCGATTGCAGGCGAGCGAAGCCCGATATCGATCATTGACCGTGGCCTCGTCCTCCATCGTCTGGACCGCGAATCTGCACGGTGAATTTGTCGACCGCCTGCCGTCGTGGGAAGCCTACACTGGTCAGGTCTTCGAGCAATATCGCGGTCTGGGATGGGCCGAAGCTATCCATTCACACGATCACAAACAGATCGTTCCCGCCTTCTCCGCTGCCATCAAGAGTCTTCGTCCGTTTCAGTTGGAGTTCCGGCTGCGGCGCCACGACGGCAAATATCGCTACGTGTTAGCGCGCGGCGTGCCCGTATTTCGCGAGGATTCCTCGGTGAAGGAGTGGGTTGGCACCTGCACCGATATGCAGGATCGCAAGGACTCGGAAGCCGCCTTGCGCAAGAGTGAACGATTAGCGCTAGCCGGGCAAATGGCGGCCAGCATTGCCCACGAGATCAACAACCCGCTGGAAGCCGTCACCAATCTCATCTATCTCATCAACACTCGCGCTGCGGATGAGCAGACGCGCCAGTTTTGCGGCATGGCCCAGCATGAGCTGAACCGTATCACCGAAATCTCCGGGCAAACTCTTCGCTTCTATCGCAAATCCACCAAGCCGGTGGAAACCGACGTTGCGGAGCTGCTCGATTCTCTGCTGCAACTCTTCTATCCCAAGTTCGGACGCCGCAATCTGCAGATCAGCACCAATCTGC
This sequence comes from uncultured Acidobacteriaceae bacterium, assembly GCA_963805985.1. GTDB lineage: Bacteria > Acidobacteriota > Terriglobia > Terriglobales > Acidobacteriaceae > Bog-257. Next base: position 299,430 of record CAWDWG010000005.1, read on the forward strand.
GAAGAGCGCCGAAGATCAACGCCTTTCCCAATGAGCTACGGCAACTGTTCGCCAACCTGATCAGCAATGCCATCGATGCCACTCCGCCGGGCGGAGAGATTCATATCGATTGCGGGCCGGGATTTGACTGGAGAAAACTGGCGCGCGGGGTTCGTGTGATTGTGGCCGACACCGGCAGCGGTATCGCTGACAATATCAAACAGCACATCTTCGAGCCTTTCGTGACCACGAAGGGGGACGCGGGTACGGGACTTGGTCTCTGGGTCTGCGATGACATCGTGCGCCGGCACTCCGGCCGGCTGCGTCTCAAGACCAGAACCGCCGGCCAGACGGGGACGGTGTTCTCTATCTTCCTGCCCGCCGGCGTCGCGCCGGTTCCTCAGCTGTCCGAGCTGCCATCGAACCATGACTCGGGTAACGTCGCTTAACGTCCCTTATTTTTGGACGCTCGGGTAGCGGAACAAGAATCGGAAGAAAATCGAGCGCCGTAGACGCGGGTCCTCACGCAGACAGTTCAGGCCGGAGTCCAGCAACATCCGTTGGTTCGTGAGACGGATTCAGCCGACGCGCCATACTCCTTTGGATTTTTTCAATAGTTGCGACCACCGATCGGCTATGCTAGGAACGCGCGTCGAGACTCCTGCCCATGCCTTCAAAGCCACGAAAGCCCAAACCGTTTCGCGCCGCCTCGGCGGTAAAAGCCGCGGCTCGGGCGGTGATTGGAACTCCGCCCAGCACGCGCACGGAGCCGGCGGATAAGAAGCAAAAGACCAGGTCGCAGAAGCACAAGCCAACTTTGGGCAAGCTGCTCGGCGGCGAAGTCGAATAGATGGGACTTACTCAACCCGTCGATGCTTCGTAACAGGGCGCGACTTCAGTCGTGCCGCTAAAGGCCACTTAAAGACTGGGGCTTTAGCCCCTGTACCTCGCTTATGCAGTCACTAGAAATTCGGCCGATCGAGCGGCGGTTGCCACGCCAGAAAATCCTGCCGCATCCGGCCAACATAACTTTCCAGCAGTTCCTGCACGCGCTGAGGATCAGGCGATTTCACAATCAATCCCACGTGATGCTTCTTCTCGTCCATCCGCCAGACAATCTCCGGATCGTTATAGGCCGACGTGTCCGGCCGCTCCTGCTTGGCCAGCGACACCAGCAATCCCGCGGAGTCTTTTCGCGGCGTCGGCGGTTTGTAGGGAGCCTTGCCGCCGGCGATCTCCAGCTTCGCCCACTCCGCCCATAGATTAATTCCGGTCGCCGTCTCCACCAGATCGACGATGTGAGCCCCGCCCACGCGCGCCGAGGTCTCCAAAAAATACAGCTTGCCGTCGCGTCCCCGAATGAATTCGCTGTGCGAAACGCCTCGCAGCATGCCGAAGGCTTTCATCACCTGCTTGTTCAGCTCGATCAGCGGCTTCGCCTCCTGGGATGCCAGCGGCAATGTGCGGGTGGTGAAGATGTCGCCTTCTTGCGAGACATCCATGGGAGGCCGGCCATAGCGGCTGGCGATCGCAAACAGCAATTTGCGCTCGTAGAAAATGCTATCAACGTGATAAATATCGCCGGGCACATATTGCTCCAGCAGATAAAACGACTGCTGATCGCCCAGATTTTCGAGTGCGCCCCAGAACTCATCGGCATTGCGAATTTTCTTGATGCCCATCGATCCCGCCATGGATCGAGGTTTCAGCACCCACGGCGGCGGAACGCGCTCCATGAAGTGTCCCAGCTCCGCATGATTCAGTACCTGAATGAATTCCGGTACCGGCAGCCCCTCGTCGCGCGCTTTGGCTCGCATTGCCAGCTTGTCGCGGAAGTAACGCGCCGTCGTATCGCCCATGCCAGGCACACGCAGGTGCTCACGCAACGCGGCGGCCTTCTCCACATCGAAGTCGTCCAGCGCGACGATGCGGTCAATGACCTCCGTCCGTGCCATGAAACTCACGCCCAGGATCGCGTCTTCCAGCTTCCACTCCTTCTGCACGTCGGGCATGTAGAAGATTTCGTCGATGCTCTCGCGTGGCCAGGGTTCGTCCTTTAAGCTGTGCGAGGTGAGCAGCAGCGTGCGGCAACCCTGGCGATGGCATTCGCGGATGAATTCGCTGCCCTTGTAGTAGCTGGCCAGGCAGAGAACAGTGATCGGCCTGTCCGGCGAGGATGAACTTGCAACCGACGACATGCGTGGCCTCCCGCGGCGTACAGCGTGCCTGCCAGTAATTCGCGCCAACAATATAACAAGAGGATGCAGTCTACAGCCCGCGGTTTGCTGCCACTCAGCGCGCAATCCCCGTCTGGTGCCGCTCCTCTTCCACATCAATGGGCCGGAACAGATCGACAACGATAAAGATGCCCAGCACAACAACCGGTATGTAGAGTGCCCGAAGCTCCCAGCGCTGCTTGCTTATCGTCCCGATCGCCGCCCCGATGACGTAGCAGCTCCATGTGGAAGCCAGCATGGCGCCCTCCTGCACATCGCGCTGCCGGGGTACAAGTCTGACAATGTCAGATATCCTCGTCTGTCGGAGTTGGTCATATCCCCAGAACAGCACACGGGTGAATGACTCGGTGAGCTTGGTCAACGTGCCAGTGACGAACGTGGTGTAAATCGTCAGCGCGCCGACGTGGGTTAAGGTCGCCGTCTGTACCCCCATGGCAAATGCCAATAGCGCTACCAGTGCAAAGTAAGTAGGCGACGACAGATCCACAATCTGCCCCAGGTGCATGGCGGGCGTGGCTCTCGCGAAAAGCACTAGCAGAACGGTTTCGACTGCGAGAGTAAAGGACGCGATCCGCCGGATTCCTTTACGTCCTGCAACTTCTATCGTAATGCGCGTCAACACCATTCCCACAACGTAGGACACGATGGCGCAGAAGGGCCGCAGCAGCTGCAGCCAGTTACGCTGCCCGAGATACATTCCCACATGAACGCTGTTGCCGCTCATATTGGCGGTGAAGACCTCGAACAGCGCGATGTAGCCAACCGCATCCACAAAGCCGCCAACCGCCGTAAGGCACAATGCGATCGTAACCTTACCGCGCGGACCGAGATCGGGCGCTGTCGTCACAGGCGTTTCAGAGCTAACTTGGCTGCATTGTAACCGCACATGCCGTGGACTCCTCCGCCGGGTGGCGTGGACGAGGAGCAGATATAGATGTCTCGGGCCGAGGTTGCGTAGTACCTCATTGTGGGACGAAAGAGAAATTGCGACATATTCATCAGGCCGCCGCCGATGTCGCCGCCAATCAGGTTCGCGTTCATGGACTCCAGCCGTGCCGGCGACAGCACGCTGCGCTGGAGGATGCAGTCGCGGAATCCAGGAGCGAAGCGCTCGATTTGCGCCTCCAGTCGCGGCAACATATCTACGGTCGACCCGTTCGGCACGTGGCAATAGGCCCAGGCGACGTGTTTTCCTTCGGGAGCGCGCGTCGGATCGAACAGCGTCGGCTGCGACAAAAGCACAAACGGCCGTTCAGCCTCGCGACCATGCCGCATCGCGTCTTCCGAGACGACGATCTCTTCCAGAGTGCCTCCGATGTGCACGGTCGCCGACCGCCGGCATTCCGCCGCTTTCCACGGTATCGGGCTGGACAATGCGTAATCCACCTTGAAAACTCCGGGTCCGTAGCGATAGCGCTCCAGACTTCGCCGATAGCCGGGAGAGAAGTGATTGCCGGCAATGGCCGCTAGTGCCCGCGGGCTCACATCACACAGCGCGAGATCGAACTTGCCCAGCGACTCCAGTTTTTCGACTGGCGCGGAGGTGTGAACCTTGCCTCCCAGGCTCGCCAGATACCCGCACAGTGCATTGGTGATCGATTGTGCGCCGCCACGCGCAATCGGCCATCCCACAGCGTGGGCGGTCGCGGCGAACATGATGCCGAAAGCCGCCGTGAGCGGCTCTTCCAGCGAAAGAATGGAATGGGCCGCCAATCCGGCGAACAGCGCCTTGGTTCTCGCATTGCGAAACCAAAAGTGCGCGATGGCATTGGCCGACGGAAATCCCAGCACTCCCAGCCGGGCCAACAAGAAAGGATGCCGGGGAAACAACGAAACCGGCCGCAGGACCTCGGGTGCCAGTTCGTTCCAATGTTCGGCAAAGGGCCCAAACAACCTGCGCCACTGCTTGCCATCCTCTCCGAGCGCTTTCTCCGCTTCACCCAGATCGCGTTCCAGCATCACCGCAGTTCCGTCGTCGAGCGGGTGTGCGACCGGCGCGGACGGCTGAATCCACTCCAGCCCATGGTCCTTCAACGGCAAGCTGGAGAAGAACGGCGAGGCTACCGCCATGGGGTGGACCGCCGAGCCGAAGTCGTGCAGAAATCCGGGAAGAGTTAGAGGCAGGCTGCGCGCGCCGCCGCCGGGCACAGCTTCCGCCTCATAGACGTCAACCTGCAATCCGGCTTGCGCCAGAGCGACGGCCGCGGCCAGACCGTTGGGACCTGATCCAATAACAACGGCTCGTCGGGGCGTTGCGGGCATACGCATCAGTCTAAAGTAAACTCGCTCCCGGCGTGGTGGCCGAGGTCGTTCCAGCATCCTGGAACACAACCTCGCACATTTGACTGCCGCTCACCGCTCAAATAGCCTCGAATGCAACTGCTGTCATGACACTACGCTCGCGTTTTCTGCTCCTGCTGCTGGTTGCCATCGCTCGCACAGCTTTCGCCGGCGACATGGTGAGTCCCAGCCATGGCTCCAAAGCCATGGTGGCTACGGTCCGTCCCGAAGCTTCTAACGCGGGCGTCGCCATCCTGCGGCAAGGCGGCAACGCGATTGACGCCGCTGTCGCGGTCGGCTTTGCGCTCGAGGTCGTTTATCCCGAGGCCGGGAATATTGGCGGAGGCGGCTTTATGCTCTTCCGCCGGCCGGACGGCGAGGTCCACTTTCTTGACTACCGCGAGAAAGCGCCCGCCAAAGCCAGTGCGGACATGTATCTCGATTCGAACGGCAACGTTGTCCCCGGCCTGAGCACGGTCGGCTACAAAGGCATTGCAGTGCCGGGATCCGTCGCGGGATTGGTGTATGCCGAGCAGCACTGGGGCAAGCTCTCGCTGAAGCAGGTAATGGAGCCGGCCATTCGACTCGCGCGCGATGGCTTTGTCCTCGACTACCAGGAGGCGCGTGCCTTTCACGATTCACAGCTGGCGAAATTTCCGGAGTCCCATCGCATCTTCCAGCGCGACGGAAATTTTTATCAGGCCGGCGACACCTTCAAGCAGCCGGAACTGGCGAAGACTCTGCAGCGGATCGCCGAGAAGCCTGACGACTTCTACCACGGCGCGATGGCGCGCGAGCTTGCAGCAGCTGTGCAAAAGGGCGGAGGTCTGATCACGGCGGACGATCTCGCCCAGTACGAAGTGAAGGAGCGCGCGCCGATTCGCGGCAGCTATCGCGGATACGAAATCATCTCCGCTCCGCCGCCATCGTCGGGCGGCATAGGCCTGATCGAGGCGCTGAACATTCTGGAAGGATACGATCTGGCCAAAGAGGGCGATCGCTCGGCGCAGAGCATTCATCTGACGGCCGAGGCGTTTCAGCGGGCATTTTTTGATCGCGCTGAGTTTCTCGGCGATCCCGACTTCTCCAAGCTTCCAGTTGCACAGCTAATCGATAAGCGTTACGGCAACGCCTGGCGCGAGACGATTCCGTTGCGGCGGGCAACACCGAGCGCCGACCTGCAACGGCCGGCCGTCTTCTCGCAGCTTGACAGCTACGCGCGCGCGCATCCGCAACCCCAGTCGCTCTCCGAACCCGACCACACCACGCACTATTCCGTTGTCGATCCCGAAGGTAACGCCGTTTCCGTCACGACGACGCTGAACGACTCCTTCGGATCGCGCGTCACCGCGGAGAAACTCGGTTTTTTGCTCAACGACGAGATGGACGACTTCAGCTCCAAGGCCGGGGTGCCGAATATGTATGGCTTGCTGCAAGGCCCGGCGAATGCAATTGGCCCGAGCAAGCGGCCGCTCTCGGCGATGACGCCGACGATCGTGCTCAAGAATGGCAAGCTGTTTCTAGTGCTCGGCTCGCCGGGTGGGCCGACGATCATCACTACCATGGCGAACGTTCTGATGGGCGTGGTCGATTACGGCCTGAACATCCAGCAGTCGGTGAACGCGGCGCGCTTTCACGACCAGTGGATGCCGGACGAGATCAAAGTGGAAGCGACGGGCATTTCGCCTGACACCATCGGTATTCTGGAGCACATGGGACACAAGATTAGCGTTGCCCACGGATATTGGGGCGATGCCGAGTGTATTGCCGTCGATGAGAAGACCGGCGAGCTGCTGGGCGCGAGCGACGGACGCAACGAAGGAAAGGCGGTGGGCTTCTGATGCGCAGGGCAATGTCAACGTTGATCTATGCGCGATCGGAGCGGCTGCATCCCGGGCTGTTGGATCGAATGGTTTCCGGCGGAGCTGAAGCCATCGAGATTTTCGCGGCGCGCGGGCATTTCAACTATACCGACCGGCAGCACATCCGCGAGATCGGCAACTGGTTTCGGAGCACCGGCGTGACCTTTCACTCGATGCATTCGCCGATGTACGCCGATGAGCAGTGGGGCCGGGCCGGCGGGCCGGCGGTCAATATCGCTGCTACGGAGAAGCGCGATCGCATTGCCGCGATGGACGAGATCAAGCGAGCGCTGGAGGTTGCCGAGCAAACGCCGTTTGGCTTCCTGGTGCAGCACGTGGGCGTCGGAAACGAAGAGAGCAGCGAGCACAAGATTGAAGCTGCCATGATGTCGCTCGAACATCTGCACGCTTTCGCCAAGCCGCTGGGAGTGCAACTGCTGGTCGAGAACATTACGAATGAACTTTCCACGCCAGAAAGCCTGATGGATCTGCTGCAGGCCGGGCGCTTCGTCGACATCGGCGTCTGCTTCGATCTTGGCCATGCGCACATCATGTCCAGCGTGAAGGAAGCCTTCGAAGTGATGCGGGACCGGATTCGGTCGACGCACGTACATGACAATAATAAGGATCACGACTCGCATCTGTGGCCGGGTAACGGCAGCATCGACTGGAAGGAAGCAATCGCGCTCTTGCGCACCGCGCCGCACGTTCCGCCGCTGTTGTTGGAGATTGAGGATACCGACGTTGAGAAGATCAGCGAGAAGATGGCGGAAGCTTTTGCGAAGCTGGAGAACGCGGCCTAGTCCTCACGGCCATTTCTGTGATCCGTGAAGAATGCGAATGATTTCAGCGATCTCATCCTGCAAACGGTAAACGGCCAGGTAGGGTAAACCGCCAAAAACTAACTCGCGTGTATTCGACTTGCGCCCGATGCGGCCCAGATAAGAAAATGTGGCGAGTAAGTTCACGCCATCGTAAATTGTCAAAGCCACGCGGCGAGCCGATGCTGGGCTATCGTGCTCTCCGATGTAATCGCAGATTTTGGTAAGATCGCGGACGGCAGTTGGCGTCCATCGCAGTCGCATTATTCAGGATAGCGGCGGTCAATCAGCTTCCTGACCGCCTCGTGCTCGACAAACTCGCCTCGGTCAGCTTCCGTCATTCCCGTCGCTACTTCGCGGAGAAACCACTCGTCGTGGTCTACGAATCGCTCAACAGCTTCACGCACAACCGCTCGCGTGTCCCTGCCTTGTTCCTCGGCAAGACGAGTGAGTTTGGCTTGTAGTTCAGGAGTAAAATCTACTTCCATGCTTTCAAGGCTAGGACTTGGGGGGTCTTGCGTCAAGCTGGAATCCTGGCCCAACCGCAGCCTGACTTTTCCGCGCTCAACGTGCATACTTAATACTTATTCTTATGAATTCATCCGCCAAACTTGAAACTGAAGTTCCCGTAACCACGATTCGCGAGGTCGGCCAGCACGAGGGCCAGAACGTTACCATTCGCGGCTGGCTCTACAACCTGCGCGCAAGCGGTAAGCTGCTGTTCCCGATCTTTCGCGATGGCAGCGGCATCATTCAGGGCGTCGTCGCCAAACAACAAGTCTCACCCGAACTGTTCGAGTCGATCAAAGGGCTGACACAGGAGTCCAGTGTGATCGTCACCGGCAAGGTTCGGGCAGATAAGCGCGCCCCCGGCGGCTACGAACTCGATGTGAGCGACGCGCAGGTCGTACAGCGCGTCAATCCCGACGATCCTTATCCGATCACGCCCAAAGAGCACGGTGTCGACTTCCTGATGGAGCACCGCCATCTATGGCTGCGTTCGCCAAGGCAGGCGGCGATCCTTCGGGTGCGTGCCGAGATCATCAAGGCCGCGCGCGACTTCTTTGACGATCGCGGTTTCACGCTGACCGATCCGCCGATCCTGACGCCCGCGGCATGCGAAGGCACCACAACGCTTTTCCCGGTGGACTACTTCGAGGAGCAGGCGTTCCTCACCCAGTCTGGCCAGTTGTACATCGAAGCCACGGCCATGGCGCTGGGCAAGGTTTACAGTTTCGGACCGACCTTCCGCGCCGAGAAGTCGAAGACACGGCGCCATCTCACCGAGTTCTGGATGGTCGAGCCGGAGGTCGCATACCTGCAACTCGACGGGCTGATGGAGCTCGCCGAACAGTTCATCACTTTCATCGTGAAGCGATGCCTGGAGCGGCGCCGGCCCGAGTTGGAGACGATCGGCCGCGATATTGCGAAGCTGGAGCAGGTCGAGACTCCATTCCCGCGCGTCATGTATGACGAAGCGGTGAAGATGTTGCAGGAGGGGCACGACAAAGGATTGGTGGAAAACCGCTTTGAATACGGTGGCGATCTCGGCTCGCCCGACGAGACCTATCTCTCGTCGCAGTTTGACCGTCCTGTAATGATCCATCGTTACCCTGCTGTGGTGAAGGCGTTCTACATGGAGCCCGACCCCGAGCGACCCGATCTCGCGCTGTGCGTCGACGTGCTGGCGCCGGAAGGTTACGGCGAGATTATCGGCGGCTCGCAGCGTATGGCATCTTACGAACTGCTGCTGCAGCGCATTCACCAGCACGAATTGCCGGAAGAGGCGTTCAAGTGGTATCTCGATTTGCGTAAGTTTGGCGGCGTACCGCACGCGGGATTTGGCATGGGTATTGAGCGTGCGGTGGCGTGGATCTGCGGACTGGAGCACGTGCGGGAGACGATTCCGTTTCCGCGCATGTTGCATCGGCTGTATCCGTAACCAAGCTGGGTCTACCACAATGTAGGATGTTGTCTTCAGGAACGATTATGGCAACCAGTCCCATCACCAAACCGCTACAGAATATTGAAACCAAATACATCCGCATCATTGGGGTGCCGCTGGATCTCGGGCAGTCGCGCCGCGGCGTCGACATGGGCCCGTCCGCGATGCGAGTGGCCGGCCTCGAAGCTAAGCTGGAGGCACTGGGCTACGACGTCGAAGACGGCGGGAACGTTCCGGTCGCAATGCTGGAGACCGAAGCGGAAGGCGATCCGCACGCAAAGTACCTGAACGAGATCACCGAGACTTGCACGGCGCAGGCCGAGCTGGTGATCAAGACGCTCGAAGCGGGCAAGATTCCACTGGCTCTGGGTGGCGATCACTCCATCGCTGCGGGTACGATTTCCGGCGTGGCTGAATTCTATCGCCGCAAGAAGCAGCGCGTCGGCCTGCTGTGGATTGATGCTCACAGCGATATCAACACGCCCGAAACTTCGCCCAGCGGAAACGTTCACGGCATGCCGCTCGGCGCGATTATGGGCCTGTTTCATTCGCCGCTGTCCGACCTGTACGGTTTCAGCCCCAAGGTTCGGGCGGAGAATTGTGCGCTAGTCGGAATACGCGATGTGGACGAGCATGAGCGCGAGAACATCCGCCGCTCCGGTGTGCATGTGTTCACCATGCGCGATATCGACGAGCGCGGTATGCGCGCAGTGATGGAAGAAGCGCTTCGCCTGGTCGGACGCGGGACGGTGGGTTATCACGTTTCGCTCGATCTCGACTGGATCGATCCCGAGGATGCACCGGGCGTTGGAACTCCTGTATGGGGCGGAGCAACCTATCGCGAGGGCCATTTGGCGATGGAGATCATTGCCGACCACGGCCGCATGTTGAGCTTTGAGATGGTCGAGGTAAATCCCGTTCTCGACGAGCGCAACCAGACGGCGGAGCTGGCGGTTGAGCTGGCGCTGTCGGCGTTCGGGAAGAAGATTTTGTAGGGACGCTTTTCGCCAGATAGCGCCGTTGATGGTAGTGGGTCAGTTTGGAATTCACTCGCTTAAAGCATGTTGGGTGGAGCACGCCTTGAGGCGTGCAAATCGCCGCCCCAACTCGACACGCGCTTTAGCGCCTGAAGTAAATCTAACCTTTACCTCAGCGGCTGAAGCCGGGGCATCAGCGTATCTCAACTGCACGCCTGAAGGCGTGCTCCACCCAAATGAGCGGAATTTCAAACTGAGCCATTACCCCGTTGATCCTGCGATTGCAAATCATGCTATAGTTCCGCGTAAGCTCCCAGGCGCTGCCTCTTAAGCCCGCTCTCGCTAGCAAATTTCAAACTTGTCCATCCTTGGGGAGGAAACGTATGTCCAAGCGCATCATCTTCTGTGCCGATGGAACGTGGAACGACGCGACCACCAATACCAACGTCTACAAGATCTTCAAGGCGATGAATTTCACGGCCGCGCAGTGTCCGATTTACGATGACGGCGTTGGGTCGGACGGCAACCCGCTGACCAAACTGTTGGGCGGGGCTTTCGGCGATGGGCTCGACCAGAAGATTACAGACGGCTACACGCGCATCTCGCATCTTTACGAGAAGGGTGACAGCATCTTCGTCTTCGGATTCAGCCGCGGGGCCTACGTCGCGCGCAGCCTGGCCGGCATGATCGCCAACTGCGGATTGCCGACCCAGAATGTGGATGACAATCTGACCGCGCTGGCGTACGAGGCCTACCGCGAGCACGACAGGACGACGCGGCAACAGCTGCTGGCGCAGCTGGGGCAGAAGTATTCCATCGACACCCCCGCAGTCACGATGGTGGGCGTGTGGGACACGGTTGGCGCGCTGGGAATTCCAGCAATCTTCGGCGGCATCGACATGCTGCGTTACGGCTTCCTCGACACCCAGCTGCACCCGTGCGTGAAGAATGCCTACCACGCCGTGTCGATCGATGAGAAGCGGCGCGAGTTTCCCGCAACGCTGTGGACAGGACCGTTCGCGCCGGGGCAAAACGTGGAGCAGGTGTACTTCACCGGTGTGCACTGCGATGTGGGCGGCGGTTATCCGGAGACCGGCCTGTCGGACATCACCCTGAGCTGGATGATGGGGAAGGCCAAGTCGCTGGGAGTGGATTTCGATCCAGCTGTTTATCAGCAGTACGCCAGCATTGATCCCAAGCACGCGCTCGATCAGAAGCATGAGTCGTGGACAGCGTTCTGGGGATTTCCCCTGGCGCGGACGATAGCCGGCGATGCCAGCGTGAGTAACAGCGTGCAGATTCGACTGCAGCACGATGCCTCGTATAAGCCGGTGGAGCTGGAGCAGAGCTGTGGCGTGTTGGCGGCCGGGTACGGCGTGGTTGGCGTAGTTGCGGATCCGGGGATTGCCGCGGCTGCGGCAGGAAACTAGAAGGGCATCTTGCAGGTGATTGGTTCGGGGCAGGCTCTCGAGAACTCCTCGCGCGACTTGTGCGTCGTTGGCTGACAACCTCTGTGCCGCCGGCTAAAGCCAGCTCGGGGCGAGAAATGGGCGGCTTATCGGCACGACTGAAGTCGTGCCCTGACACAAGGCTCGCAGGGCGAGTTTTCGGCGGCCTGTGAAGTCGTGCCCTGACACGGGGCAATCGCCGGCACAGAGACTCTGCCAGGATAGCTAGCCTGGAGAGACTGTGTCGCGAGTGGTGTCGCCGCTGCCGCGGCTCGAACCGCAGATCCCTCGGTCGGGATGACAAAACATGGGACAGCCGGCCTGGAGGCCGGCGCTACACATTTCCCGCCCAACTCTCACACCTTGTCGTGACCATGCTCACAGCGGCCGAGTTTGCGCTCAACCGATACTGAAAGCGGTGTTCTCGGTAGGCTCCGCAGGTCCGTGCGCCGTCGTAAGCTAAGGGCTTCTTTTCCGCCCTGCGGATAGCCTTGGCAAGATCGCCAAGCCGAAGCCGTTCCGAGCAGTCACCCAGCGTCTCCCACGGTGCCCACGCACACGCTTCGGATCCTCAACCGCTGCGCTGATCCGATCTGCTGATGCCAGGATCGTGAAAGAAGGTGTTATGCCCGACAATGGCACTCCCCTCGGCGAGGAACGTATCGCTTATCTGGAAGGACTCGTCAGCCAAGCCAGGACTGCGGCTGCCATCTTTTCGCAATGTACGCAAGAAGACGTGGATCGCATCGTCAAGCCCATGGTCATTGCCGGCCTGAAGGCAGCCCAGAATCTCGCGCGCCTGGCAGTGGAAGAAACTCGCATCGGCGTCCTGGAAGACAAGGCGCTTAAGAACATGGTGGCGACGGAGTTCGTCTACAACTACATCAAGGACAAACGCACGGTTGGCGTGATTCATGAGTATCCAGAACGCGGCATAATCGAACTGGCCGAGCCGATCGGCGTGATCTTCTCGCTTACTCCCGTCACGAATCCGACCTCTACCGTGCTCTTCAAGTGCATCATGGCGATCAAGACGCGCAATGCGGTGATCTTCAGCCCGCATCCCCGCGCCTGGCGCTGCTGCTCCGAAGCCGTGAAGATCATGTACGAGACGGCAGTGAAGCACGGCGCGCCGGAGGGCGTATTCACTTGTCTGGAGTCGCACACGCTCGAAGACAATGCCTATCTGATGCACCACAAGGATGTCGGGCTGATTGACGCCACCGGCGGGCCGGGAGCCGTGAAGGCGGCTTACAGCTCGGGCAAACCCGCGCTGGGCGTGGGCGCGGGCAATACTCCGGTGTATCTGGAGAAGACGGCCGATCTCGACATGGCCGTCGTCGACATCATCACCTCGAAGACCTTCGACAATGGAACCATCTGCGCCTCGGAGCAGACGGTGGTGATCGACGAGGAGATCTACGACAGCGTGTTGAAGAAGTTTGCCGCGCTTGGAGCACACATCTGTAATGAGAAAGAAACGGAGCTGCTGGGGCACACGGTGATCGATCCGGCGACCGGCTTCATGCAGCCAATGGCGGTGGGGCAGAAAGCTACCGACATCGCACGCTTTGTGGGACTCAAGGTCAAGCCGAACACCAAGCTGTTGATTGCGCCAATTAAGGGCGTCGGACGAGAGCATCCGCTTTCGGTGGAGAAGCTGTTTCCGGTGCTCGCCGTTTACCGCGCAAAATCCGTCGATGAAGCGCTGAAGGTTTGCGTGGACGTGAATCACGCCGGAGGCCTGGGCCACACGGCAGTGATTTTCTCGAACAACGAAGCCATCGTGCGGCGATTCGGCAACATGGTCAACGCGGGACGGATCATCGTGAATTCACCCGGCTCGATTGGTGCGCTGGGAGGCGTCTACAACGACATGGTGCCGACGTTCTCGTTCGGCTGCGGTACCGGCGGCGGCAACAGCACCACCGACAACGTCAATGTTTATCACTATCTGAACATCAAGCGCATGGCGCGGAGGACACCGGCTCACATGTGGTTCCGAGTTCCCAATCAGATTTATTTCAACATGAACGCGGTGGAGAACCTGCGCAATTTCCCTTCGCGCTCGACCGTGATCATCTCCAATCCGCCGCTCGAGCAGATCGGCCATGTCGACGTGGTCCGGCGCGCTCTTCCGGCGCAGACCCAGGTGCGAGTGACCATCATTCCCGACGCTGAGCCGGACATCAAAATCATCGCGCAGGGAGTTGAGGCGCTCAACTTCTACAAGGCCGATCAGATCATTGCGCTGGGGGGCGGCTCGGTCATCGATGCGGCGAAGATCATGAAGTTGAAGTACGAATCGCCGGAGGCTGACCTGGAAGAGCTGGCGGCGCCGTTCCTCGATATCCGCAAGCGGGTGGTGCAGTACCCAACAGAAAAGGTCAATCACTCGAGACTGATCGCCATTTCCACGACCAGTGGAACAGGCAGCGAGGTTACCCCATTCGCCGTGATGACCAATAAGGAGCGTGGCATCAAAGTCACGCTCGCCGACTACTCGCTCACGCCCGATGTGGCGATTGTCGATCCGCAGTTCGTCATGTCGATGCCGAGGGGGCTGACGGTTGACACCGGCATAGACTGCCTCACGCACGCGCTGGAAGCCGGGGTTTCGATTTATGCATCGGCTTTCACCGACTCCAACGCGATGCAGGCGGTAAGGCTGGTCTTCAAGTATCTGCCCGAGTCGTACGAGAATCCTCACAGCGAAGAGGCGCGGACAATGATGCACAATGCGGCGTGCATCGCGGCGATTGCCTTCTCGAACGCTTCGGTCGGGGTCAACCATGCGTTGGCGCACGCCTTTGGGGCGCGCTTTGGCGTGGCGCACGGCCGTGCCAATGCGCTGATGCTCCCGCACGTGATCGCCTATAACGCGTCGGTGCCGACCAAGTTCATGCCCTCGCCCAACCAGCGGGGATATGTCGCGCATAAGAAGTACGCGATGATTGCTGACCTGCTCGGGCTGGGTGGGCACACCGTCGAAGAGAAAGTAGCCAAGCTGGTGACGGCGACAGAGCAGTTGCTGGACAGGCTGGCTGTTCCCAGGTCGATTGCTGAACTCGGGATTTCGAACGAAGAGTTCGAGCGTGCCATGCCCGATCTGGCGAAGAATGCGTTTGACGATCCGTCCTGGCGGTCCAATCCGCGCATGCCGCTGGTCAGCGAGCTGGTCGAGCTCTACTGGAGCGCGTATCGCGGGAGAGGTACGAACCAGCCAAAGGCAGCTCCCAAGCCGGAAAAGGTTGAGGAAGAGGCGTACGTATGACGACGAAGGCTCCTACTTACGTTGAAGTCGAGGGCGGGAACGCCGCTGCGGTTCTGCAAGGTGCTCGCGAGAAGCTGGAATCAGGAGAGGATCTGACTCTGGACTTTTCAGCTGTGGCACGCCTCGACCCAACCGCTATTCGCGGATTGGAAGCGTTGGCGCAGATCGCGGGGGAGAAGACCGCAAAGGTCACGCTGCGCGGCGTGAAGGTCGAGGTGTACAAGGTCCTTAAGCTGGCGAGGCTGGCGTCGCGGTTTTCGTTTGACGGCTAAACCGCTACGGTACGCTCTCAATCTCGCAGCTTTCCTGGCGCAGGTGAATCTTCCTGCGACGTCAGTGATTTCCGTCACAAATTCACAATGCCTTTTCGCCACGATTTTCGCGGCTTCCAGCCGTTCCCGCGGTGCTAGAATTTTACTGTTATGGCGTTCCCCACTGATCGTCCTCGCCGCCTGCGTCGCACCGAAGCGATGCGCTCCTTTGTTCGCGAAACCCGCCTGAGCCCGGAAGGATTTGTTTATCCGCTGTTTGTCTGTCCCGGTGAAGGCATTCGCAAGGAAGTGCGCTCCATGCCCGGGGTGTACAACTTGTCGATCGACGAGGCGGTGAAGGAGTGCGCCGAGGTGAAGTCGTTGGGCATTCCCAGCGTGATTCTCTTCGGCCTGCCGGAGACGAAGGACGAGGTCGCGACCGGCGCGTGGGCCGATGACGGCATCGTGCAGAAGGCGGCGCGCGCCATTAAGCGCGAAGTGCCCGGCCTGCTGCTGATGGGCGACGTCTGTCTGTGCGAGTACATGTCGCACGGACATTGCGGGCTGGTTGACACTTCCGATCCGAATGCCAAGGCACGGCGCGAAGCGATGGAGTTTGTGGACGAGTTGAAGTCGCAAGGCAAGGTGTTGATCACTACGCAAGCAGCCTCTGCCGCCGCGGCTACAGCGGCCGGGATTATGACCACCTCGGCCGAGGAGTACGAGATCCTGAACGATCCCACGCTGGAATTGCTGGCACGAACCGCGGTGTCGCAGGCGAAGGCGGGCATGGACATCATCGCGCCGTCCGACATGATGGACGGGCGTGTCGCCGCTATCCGTACTGCGCTCGACGAGAGCGGATTCCAAAACATTCCCGTGCTTTCTTACGCGGCGAAGTTCGCTAGCGGATTCTACGGCCCGTTCCGCGAGGCGGCCGATTCGGCGCCGCATTTTGGCGATCGCCGCTCGTACCAGATGGATCCTGCCAATCTGCGCGAGGCGATGCGCGAGATCGAACTTGACCTTGAAGAAGGCGCCGACATGATCATGGTCAAGCCGGCGATGCCGTATCTCGACGTGCTGCACGAAGCGCGCCTGCGCTTCGATGTGACACTTGCCGCCTATCAGGTCAGCGGTGAGTACGCGATGATCAAAGCGGCTGCGCTGAACAACTGGATTGATTACGAGCGCGTGATGATGGAATCGCTCGTGTGCATCCAGCGCGCCGGCGCGTCGATCATGCTGACCTACTTCGCGAAGGAAGCGGCGAGACTGCTGGCATAATGGCGATCACCACACGCTGCCCCTGGGCCCAGAGCGAGCCAAATATCAAGTATCACGACGCGGAGTGGGGCGTCCCGCAACACAGCGACCTGGTGTTGTTCGAGTTTCTGATCCTGGAAGGCGCGCAGGCTGGCTTGAGCTGGTCCACAATCCTTGCTAAACGCGAAAATTACCGCCGAGCGTTTGACGGCTTTGATGCCGTTCGAATCGCGAAGTATCGCGAAGGGAAGATCGCGAAGCTGCTGGCTAATGAGGGCATCGTTCGCAACCGGCTGAAGATTGCCGCTGCGGTACAGAATGCGAAGAGCTTTCTCGCGGTGCAGAAGGAATATGGCAGCTTCGACCGTTACATATGGCAATTTGTCGGTGGCCATACCTTGCAGAATGCGCGGCGGTCGCTGGCCGAGGTCCCGGCACGCACGCCGGAAGCGGAGCGGATGAGCAAGGATCTTCTGCGGCGGGGATTTAAGTTTGTCGGTCCGACCATCTGCTACGCGTTTATGCAGGCGATGGGATTAGTGAATGACCATCTGGTGACGTGCTTTCGATATCGGGATCTTCGGTAGGCTTCAGCGTTCTCCACTCGCCCAGGCACGATCTCGATGAAGTACACCGGGAAGCCATTTCCGTTTCGCAATCCTCAAGACACGTTGCGCTCATGAT
This sequence comes from uncultured Acidobacteriaceae bacterium, assembly GCA_963805985.1. GTDB lineage: Bacteria > Acidobacteriota > Terriglobia > Terriglobales > Acidobacteriaceae > Bog-257. The sequence goes on from CAWDWG010000005.1 coordinate 316,454, forward strand.
CGAGGTCGACAAGGAGCGCTATACGAAGCTGCCGTTCGAACATACGCCCGCAGTGTGAAAGTCTGCCGGGAAGCCCGGAGGTTTTGCGCCGCCAAGAAAAATCCCACCCAAGCGGGACTTGGGTGGGAAGCCGCTGTTTATTCCTACCACAGAACCAGCAGCGGTGATTTGTGACGCCGCGAGCTAATGCGAAGCTGCGGTGGTCACGTAGTTGTTGTTGTAGCTGTCCAGGAGGGCGGCATCGCCTAACATCTGTTGGCCAACCGCCGAGTTCGGATCGATCTGCTGCGGCAGCTGAGCGGCTCCCAGCAAGTTGTTGGCATCGTCGATGTAAGTCTGCACGGGATCGCCCTTGAGGTTATTGTTCACGTTCAACATTGCCCCGATCAAACGATGGGCCAGATACATGCTGGCGTCGCCTTGCTCGGAAGCCTGCAGCAATCCCTGAACCTGGTTATCGCTGTACTGATTGCCGCCAATGGTCAATCCCTGTCCGTGCTGCCACTGGCCAGGATTGTGCTGCCAATACTGGTGGTTATGGCCGCCGCAGTGACTGGCTGGTGTGATGGTAGCGGTCTGAAATTCAAGCGCTGAAAAGCCATTCACGGTATACAAGAGTTGCAACGGGAAGGTAAGACCCATGATAGCGGAGACATTAGCGCCATCCTGGAAATAACGGGCGAAGCTGCCAGTGGCCGAGGTCAAGGTACCCGTCATAGTTGACTGGAGCTGAGAATTCGTTTTCGAGATCGTCGAGAGATAAAGGTTGCCAGTTATAGTTCCTCTTTGCGACGAGTAGTTGAAGTAGATGGGACTAGTTTGCGTAACCTTGAAACTATCGTCCGACTGATGGGTCAGATAGAACGGCGCGCTGGATGCCGAATAAACGGTATAGTTGCCGCTCGATTGCAGGTGTCCCGTGCCGCTTGCCGAACCATTGGCCAGATAGCAGACGCTGCCGCTGCAATTGCTGGTAGGAATCAGCAAGGTGATAATGGGAGTCCCATTGCCATTGAAATGCGCGTTCAAGAGGCCATCGGCCAAGTTGATCTGATCTTGAGCGGCGAGGGTCACAGTCATTCCCAACAGCAGAAGTCCAGTGATGCAAAACAGGGCCGGTAATGTTCTTGCTTTCATGGGAGCTGTCCTTCAAGTTGAATGTCGCTAGAGGCAGGGCGGACGCCAACTTCTCACCGGCATAGCCAGATAGCGATCGCTTTCCTAACTCGGGCGCGAACTACTTGTACGCCGATTAATAGGTCTGCGAAAGATGCGAAAGTGGCGCTATTACTGCCACAAGAGTATCGGCAGCGGAGCCGAACTAAGCGGTGAGACTTTCTCCATCACGACACAAACTATTAGGGTAGATAGTCTAACTAAGAATACACCACCAAGGGCCAGGTGAGAGGTTCAGGTTGGGGCCTATTTTCGGCGCAGCCACCGAGCTGCCATCCCACTAATAGTGGTGGTTTCAGATCGAATAAATACTCCACTTCGGAGTCGGATAAGAAATACTTGTCGGCCAGGTAGAAGAGGCACTAGAGTCGCTATCCGCTCCACTCGAAGGTAGCTCTGAGGGATTTCTTGATGGCATTAGGTTATTTCTGGCGCGAACATTCCTGCGACCCCAATCGGAGCGACGCCGTGTCCTGATTTTCGAAGATGCCACCTTCAGGCGACATGTCGCCGCTCTTGGAAAAACACCGGCAATGGCACATCCGGAGATCACCGGTTATGGGAAGCAACTGTGACAAGAGTGCGCTTGCAGAGCGCGATTGTGAAAGCACGGCAGCCGGGGCGGAATCCTGCGACAGCGGACTTTTTGCGCCAGGTGAGGCCGCATTGATCCCAATGGTCCCAGCGGTAGCCGCGCGACGGGCTTTTCGATAGCATCGGAGGCATGAAACTTTCCATGCTCGTCCTGATCGTGCTCATGTGTGGTGTGAGTTATGTTGCCGGTCAGGCTCCTGCAGAGCCACAGGCGACGATGGCTGCACCCGAACCCGGGGCCGCGGACGCAGTTTACGAAGCCGTTGTCCGTTACCAGATCGCGACCTGGCAGCTTGGCGCAGAAACGTATTGCATTCGAATCAATGGCCAGGATGCTGATGGAAAATTTCTTCGCAGCCTGAAGCCCTTACCAGTCAAGGCCGCCTCCGAGTGCCACGAAGTGAAGAAGAAGTTCGAAACGGTGGTGACCGAAAAGCATTCCAAGAAGCAGTCCGTGATTTTCGGTGCGAGCACGATTCACTGGACCAGCGAAACCACGGCTGACGTTGAGGGCGCTTATATTTGCGGGAGTCAGTGTATGTCGGGAGGGGTGTATCACGCGGTGAAAGAGGGCGGGCAGTGGAAGGTGATCAAGTTCGACAAGTACATCAGTAATTGAGTGACGCTGCGGCAGGATTCGACGTTCGCTGGCGGCGGGACGCCGCCAGGACAGCCGGCCGGGAGGCCGGCGCTACTCGTAAACCTGTTCGACTTTTTCGGTGGTCTGTCAGAGCGCGTGGCCCGGCCGGTTACTTTGTCCCGTTGGGATACACGAGAATCTTGCTGGCTTCGCCGGTTTTGAGGCGCTCCATGCCGGAGGCGAAGTCCTTCATGGCGATGCGATCGGTGATCACCGGATGCAGGTCGAGCTTGCCGGCCTTGAGCAGCGCGGTCATCTGATACCACGTCTGATACATGCGGCGGCCGTTGATGCCCTGCACGGTTGCGCCTTTGAAGATGACTTCTTCGGCGAGATTGAGTTCGACTAGCTTGGACGGAATTCCGAGCAGCGACATGCGGCCGCCGAGGCGCAGGATCTTGAAGCCTAACCGGATGGCTTCCGTTCGCCCCGCCATCTCCAGTACAACATCGACACCGGTGCCTCCGGTGTTGTCCATCACGATACCGTGAACGTCGTCCTTGGTCGGATCTAGTACAAAGTCTGGACCCATCTGCTTAGCAATCTTGCGGCGGTGCTCGTTGACCTCAAGCGCAAAGATTTGCGTGGCTCCGCAGGCGCGCGCGACGGCGATGGAGAAGAGGCCAATCGGACCGCAGCCGGTGATGGCGACGCTCTTGGCGGCGATGTCGCCGGCCAGCACGGTGTGCACCGCATTGCCCAGCGGATCGAGGATGGACGCGTACTCCCGCGGGATGGAGGAGTCGAGCTTCCAGATATTGCTTTCGGGGATGACCACGTATTCGGCGAATGCGCCATTGGCATCGACGCCGATGATCTTCACGTGCTGGCAGATGTGCGCCTCGCCGATGCGGCATTGCAGGCATTTGCCGCAGGCCACGTGCATCTCGGCGGAGACGAAATCGCCTTCCTTGACGCTGGTCACTTCGTCGCCCACGGCCTCGACGGTGCCGCAGAATTCGTGGCCGGGAATGAGCGGGGGATGAATGCGGCGCTGCGCCCACTGGTCCCACTGATAAATGTGGAGATCGGTACCGCAGATGGAGGCGACTTCAACTTTGACCAGGACGTCGGACGGTCCGAACTTGGGTATGGGAACCTGGCGGATCTCGGTGCCGGGAGCGGGCTCGGGCTTTACTACGGCAAGCATGGTATCAGGCATGAGGACTCTTTATCTCCCGCCCTGGCCAAGCAAATTGGGGAGAAGCAGGTCGCTCGACTCCGCTTCGCTCCGCTCGGAATGACAAGAACGGGGCAGTCGCGCCTACTCGACGCGCGTCGCCCGGAATGAATAGAAATCAGTGGGCAAACATTCAAGTTTAGCACGCGTGGAAACGTCATTCGGAGCTACGGCGGCGGCGCTTTTTAGATCAGCGCGGCAGCAAGATGTTGGGCTGATGGTGCCACCTCGAGGCGAACCGCAGATCTGTTCGGCAAGCTCAGGGCTGGTTCTGGGCACCGGACACGTGGAAGTTGGCGGCGGGACGCCGCCAGGACAGCCGGCCAGAGGCCGGCGCTACAACGGCGCGAAGCGGATCGAAAAAACCGTGCGGACGCTCCGCTCAGGATGACACAGTGGGAGGCGAGAGCTATGCCAGCGCGATCACATCGATCTCGACCAGCACATCTTTGGGCAGGCGAGCGACTTCGACGGTGGAGCGCGCGGGTGGCGCCTGGGTGAAGTGGCGACCGTAAACTTCGTTCATCGCAGCGAAGTCCGACATGTTTTTTAGGAAGACGCCAGACTTCACGACGCGGTCCAGCGAAGTGCCCGCCGCTTTCAGAATTGCCGACAGGTTTTGCAAGACGCGCTCGGTTTGCGCGGCGACGTCGCCGTCAATGATTTGCTGGGTTGCGGGATCAACCGCGACCTGACCCGATACAAAAACGAATCCGTTGGCTTTGATGGCCTGCGAGTAGGGACCGATCGCCTTGGGGCCGTCATTGGTGGAGATGACTTCGCGCATGATTCCTCCTGAGATGAAGGTTGATTCTCGCACAGGAGGGCGATGAGGCGTTATGGCTCAGTTCAAAGCTTTGAGTGGAACAAGCCTTCGGCAGGCCAGAGTTTGTGCCGTCGGCTGAAAGCCGACTCGGGGAAATAAACGGGCTTATCGGCACGACTGAAGTCGTGCCCTGACACGAAGCATTCTGAGCGCGAAGTCCGGTTAAATGTCTTGCGAAGGCCGAGTTGGCAGCGGCTCGTGCGAACAGCAGGTCCTTCGACTGCGCGTCCGCCCGCCGCAAAAGACGCGGCGGAAAAGCAAAGGCGCGGACGCTGCGCTCAGGATGACAGATTCGAGGGACGCTGCGCTCAGGAGGACAGATTTGCAGAGATGCTCCGCTCAGGATGACAGGGTTGAGGGAGGAGTGCGAAGTGTGAAGATTTTTCATCTTCTCGCAAAAATAACCGTTGTTGCAAAATACATCCTGCTCAAGAGGCAAGCGTTGCAAATACTTGGCCGGGGCGTGAATGGAAGGAGGCTTGCTTCAACGATGTCGGATAGTTGGGCGTTGTCGGACCGTCGACTCAAGTTGTCGGACCTTTGACTACTGTTGTCGGACCGCTGACCTCAAGAAGTCTTTAAGCAGGAGACACCATGGAATACCATCAGGCGGCGCCCCCATCGCACATTTCCAAGCGCGTTGTTGCCTACATTGCCAGCGTTGTTGTTGCCGGCGGAGCGCTGGGCGGCTATGCGGTACACGAACACCGAGCGGCGCGCGATCTGGCGGCGCAGAATCAGCAAACCGATGCGGCGCTGGAAGCTACGCGCAATCAGGTGGGCGATCTCACTGCCAGGGTGAATGCGATGGCAGCGCAACAATCGCAACAACAGTCGGCACAGCAAGCCCAAGCGGCCCCGGCCGCGCCTGCGCCCGCACCTCAGGTTCGCTGGTCGGCGGCAAAGCCCGCGCATCGCAGCAGCGGCGAGAGTTCGCGGTTGAAGAAGATGCAGGCCCAGCTTGACGCTCAGGGCAAAGCTATCGAAGCGACGCAGAGCGACCTGGCAACCACGCAGAGCGATTTGAGCAACACGCGCACCGAGCTGACGGGATCGATTGCCCACACGCATGACGAGCTGGTGTTGCTGGAGAAGAAGGGCGAGAGGAGCTACTTCGAGTTCGACATCTACAAGTCGAAGCAGTTTCAGCATGACGGGCCGTTCGGTGTGCGCCTGAAGAAGGCCAACGAGAAGCATCAATATGCCGACCTGGAATTGATGGTCGACGACCGGGACCTGTCGCAGAAGCACGTGAACCTTTATCAGCCAGTGATGTTCTCTACGCCCGACAGTCCGCAACCGGTGCAGATCGTGATCAACTCGATCGGCAAAGACCATATTCACGGATATGTGAGCGCGCCTCGCTATCGCCAATCGGAGCTGGCCGCGATGTCGAACAGCACGGCCGGCAATGCCTCGACCGATCAGGCATCAGGCTCGGAGACAACGGCGTCATCGACTCGGCAACAGCTGCCTGCCCCGCAGTAAGGGGATAGCGACGGGTAGCGGTCGAAGCGTTGGCATCGTTGTACGAGGGCGCCCCACACAAGAATGACTGCTTGCGTGGGGCTTTCTTGTTGGGTGCGAGCTTGCGATTTGCTTGCTGCTTAGCGGTTCTCAGCAACTGCCTGCTTTATACTGAAACGACTACGAGCGGTCCGACATCGTTGGCCGTTCTGCTCCACAAGAGATGGTAACCACCACAACTGCGCGACCGGCCGACTCGCCTGAAGTACGCCGCTATAACCGGATTCAGCGCTGGCTGAGCGTCAGCGATGCCGTCATTGGCTTCGCCCTGCTGGTGGTGTTGCTGGTGACCGGCTGGACGGGCAGGCTGCGCGACTGGTCGTACCTCGGCGCGAATCAGCATTACTTCCTCGCCGTGTTTCTTTACGTGCTGATGTTCTCCGTGATTGCGAAAGCGCTGAACGCGCCGTTCGACTTCATCGGCTTTCGGCTGGAGCATCAATACCATCTTTCCAATCAGAAGATGGGGAGCTGGCTGTGGGATGAGTGCAAGGGCTGGCTGGTTTCACTGGTGCTGGGCACTGTCATGGTCGAACTGATTTACGGCATCATACGGATCGCGCCGCAGCGCTGGTGGATCATCGCGTGGGCGGTGTTCACCGGACTGTTTCTGCTGATGGCGCAGTTGGCGCCGGTTGTGCTGCTGCCGATCTTCTACAAGTTCGAGCCGCTGGCCAACGACACGCTGCGCGACCGGCTGACCAAGCTGGGCGAGCGCGCGGGAACACGGGTGCGCGGCGTGTACGAGTGGAAGCTCTCGGAGAAATCGAATAAGGCGAATGCCGCGCTCACCGGGTTGGGATCGACACGGCGCATCATCCTCTCCGACACGCTGCTCGAGCATTACAGCGACGACGAGATCGAAGCGATCCTGGCGCACGAGCTCGGACATCACGTACACAAGCACATTCTGAAGAGCATCTTTACGCAAGTCGCGATCACGTTCTTCGCGTTCTGGTTGATCAACGTGGTGCTGCGCTTCGTGATCGCGAAGGACTGGTTCCCGGGGCTTAGTTCTCGGCTGTACGACTTCGCCAACCTGCCGCTGATTGTGCTGGTGGCGACGGTATTAGGATTTGTGCTGATGCCGGCGCTGAACGCAATCTCGCGCCATCACGAGCGCCAGGCCGATCGCTACGCGTGGGAGAACACGCCGGCGATCGAGCCGTTCATCACCTCGATGCAAAAGCTGGCGGACCAGAACCTGGCCGAGCGGCAGCCAAACAAAGTCATCGAGGCGCTCTTCCACTCGCATCCGTCGATCGGCAAACGCATCGCCGCCGCCGAATCGTGGGCCGACAAGCAACCGCAGACGCAGACGGTTTAGCGCAAGCGCTGCCGCGCCGTGAATGAATTCCCCCGAGTGGCACCGCACAAGCACCGCCGAGTTTGCCCGCCTTTCCTCTAGCCTTGTAATATCGAGGTTTGACCTTGGTTTGCTGAACGGATAAGGATGCCGCACGATCTTCCCAAAGCCTATGAACCGGGCGCGATTGAGCCGCGCTGGGCCGAGTACTGGGTCCGCGAGAAGCTCTTTCACGTCGACAGGCCCACGGATCGCGGGCCGGATGCGACGTTCACCATCACCCTGCCGCCGCCCAACGTCACCGGCAACCTCCACATGGGCCACATGCTGGAGCACACCGAGATCGACATCATCGTTCGCTGGAAGCGCATGAGCGGCTTGCCCACGCTGTGGCTGCCCGGCACCGATCACGCCGGCATCGCGACACAATTGATGGTCGAACGCCAGCTTGCAAGCGAAGGCAAGAACCGCCGCGACATCGGCCGCGAAGCTTTCACGGCGCGCGTGTGGGATTGGAAGCAGCACTATGGCGGCGTCATCCTGCAACAGATGAAGCGGCTCGGCGCATCGGTCGACTGGTCGCGCGAGTACTTCACCATGGACGAGCGCATGTCGCGCGCGGTTCGCGAAGCCTTCGTTCGGCTCTACGAAGAAGGCCTCATCTATCGCGGCAAGTACATCGTCAACTGGTGCCCGCGCTGCATCACCGCGGTCTCCGATCTCGAAGTCGTACACGAGGAGACCCCGGGCAAGATCTGGGAGATTCGCTATCCCGTTGTTGGCAGTAAGGACGAGTACATCGTCGTTGCCACTACGCGTCCTGAAACCATGCTGGGCGATACCGCGGTCGCGGTGAACTCCGCCGACGAGCGCTATCGTCATCTGCACGGCAAGCATGTCTTGCTGCCGCTGATGAATCGCGAGATCCCGATCATCACCGACGACATTCTCGCCAATCCCGAGTTCGGCACCGGCGCGGTGAAGGTCACGCCGTCGCACGATCCCAACGACTTCGAAGCCGGACTGCGCAACAACCTGCCGCAGATCGAGGTGATGAACGATACGGCGCAGATGAACGAGAACGCCGGCCCATATAAAGGACTGGACCGCTTCGAGGCGCGGCAGAAGGTTCTGGTAGATCTGGAGAGCGGCGGATTCCTGGTTGGCGCCAAGGATTACGTTGTTCCGCTGGGCAAATGCAGCCGCTGCAGGACCATCATCGAGCCGCGGCTTTCGACGCAGTGGTTCGTCAAGATCAAGCCGCTGGCGGAGCGGGCGATTGAGGTGGTCGAAAGCGGCGACATCAAGTTCGTTCCCGAGAACTATGTCAAGACGTATTTCGAGTGGATGCGAAACATCCACGACTGGTGCATCTCGCGGCAGCTGTGGTGGGGACACCGCATTCCGGCGTGGCACTGCAAGTGTGGCGAGATCATCGTCGCGCGCGAGACGCCGGAGAAGTGTGCGAAATGCGGCGGCGGGCTGGAGCAGGACGAGGACGTGCTGGACACGTGGTTCTCGTCGGGGCTGCTGCCGTGCTCGGGACTGGGTTGGCCCGACTCGACGCCGGAGCTGGAAGCGTTTTATCCGACGACGGCGCTGATCACCGGCTTCGACATTCTGTTCTTCTGGGTGGCGCGCATGGTGATGCTGAACTGCCACTTCATGCGCGGCAATCCGCACGGCGACGTGCCGTTCCGCACGGTCCACATTCACGGCCTGGTGCGCGACGCCGATCGCCAGAAGATGTCGAAGACCAAGGGCAATGTGATGGACCCGATCGTCATCACCGAGAAGTACGGAACCGATGCGGTGCGATTCACCATGGCAGCGATGATTGCGCCGGGCGGCGACATCGCGTTCAGCGAGAGCCGCACCGAAAGCTATCGCGCCTTCGCCAACAAGATTTGGAACGCCGCGCGCTTCCTCTTCATGAACGTCGACCGGGCGCAGGAGTCGGGTCTGTGGTCGCTGGCGGAGTTCAAGTCGACTCAGAGTGCCGATGGCGCGAAGGGTGTTCGCGGCTTCAAAGCCGAGACGCTGGAAGATCGCTGGATCCTCTCGCGCTTTAACCGGGTTGCGCAGGAGATTCACGACGCGCTGGAGACTTATCGTTTTCACGAAGCCGCGCACGTGGTCTATCACTTCTTCTGGGGCGAGTATTGTGACTGGTATCTGGAGCTGATCAAGCCTCGCCTTGCCGCCGAGGATCGCGACCAGGCACGGGCGGCGTATGAGAACCTGATCAGCATCTTCGAGGGCGCGCTGCGGCTGCTGTCGCCGTTCATGCCGTTCATAACGGAAGAGCTGTGGCACGCGGTTTACGACGGACAGCCGCCGGGGAAGTCGATTGCGCTCGCTGCCTATCCGTTGGCTGACCCGGCGCAGATGAATTCGGACGCGGAAACCGAGATGGCGATCCTGCAGGACCTGATTGTCAGCGTGCGCAATGTCCGCGCTGAGCTGAAGGTCGAGCAGAAGCTGAAGCTGGCTATCGAAGTGTTTGCGGCCGACACAGACATTCGTTCCATGCTGGAGCGCAATCGCGCTGCGGTGGAGCGGCTGGCGAATGTCGAAGGCATAACGTTTGTCGAGCAGTCGCTGGCCAAGGCCGCTGGCGCGCGCAGCACGGCGCGCTTCGACGTTCGCGTGATTTACGAGCGCAAGATCGATGTCGCAGCTGAGCGCGATCGGCTCGGCAAGGAACTCCTGAAGCTGACGCAGGAGCTGACGCGCGCTACCGGGCAGCTCAATAACGAAGCGTTTCTGGCGAAGGCGCCGGCGAATGTTATTGAAGGTTTGAAGAGACGCAAGGCTGAAGTCGAGATGCTGGTGCAGAAGACCAACGATGCGCTGGGCGAGCTGGGCGCTTAGTTCGGTTACGTATTTAACGCAGGTCAAAAACCGATGCTGGCCGCACCTGAAGGTTGTCATCACGACGAGGGCTTCAGCCCGAGGAGGGATCTGTTTTCAGACTGCAGTGGAAGGTTGCGGTGAAGAGTTCTGCCCGTCGAACGAAAGCAGATCCCTCGCGGTGCTCGTGATGACAATCTCGTCATTCGCACCGCGTTGGCGTGCAAGAATAGGCGTGGTATACCAGCACAGCTAATGTTGTGCTTTTGAAAACTATGGACTGGACAAGCCGCCGCATCACGGCCATTCTGGAAAACGCGTTGCTGGAAGACCGCGCCACGCGCGACGCCACCTCTTACGCTTGCATCGATGTCAACCAGCGCGCCTCGGCGACCATCCTCGCCAAGCAGGATTGCGTGCTCTCGGGCGTCGGCTGCGTGCACCGTATTCTTGATGTCTTCGCCGTGCTCGACGGCACGGTCACCTCGCATCCCGAGGTCACCAGCCACACCGAGATTTTCGATGGCGTGCGCCTGCGCAGAGGGCAATCCATCGCGGTTGTCGTTCACAACGCGCGCGTCATTCTTTCGTGCGAGCGCGTCATCCTCAACATCATGCAGCGCATGAGCGGTATCGCCACGCTTACGCGACGATATGTCGATGCGGTGGAGGGAACGAAGACCAAGATTCTCGACACGCGCAAAACTGCGCCCGGCTTGCGCCCGCTGGACAAATACGCGGTCACTTGCGGCGGCGGACACAATCACAGGCTCGACCTGAGCGACGGGATTTTGATCAAGAACAATCACATCGCATTGGCCGGAGGTGTTGTTCCGGCGCTGGAACGGGCTCTGCGCAACCGTCGCGGCTCGCAAACGGTGGAGATTGAGGTGCGCACGCTGGAAGAGTTCGATCTGGTTGTGCAGCAAGGCGCGGAAGCCATTCTGCTGGATAACATGACGCCCGATCAGGTTGGCCAGGCAGTCGAGCGCGTTCGGAAGCTTGAGCTGGCGATTCCGTTGGAGGCTTCCGGCGGGATCACGTTGGAGAACGTTCGCGCCTATGCGGAGACGGGCGTCGATTTCATTTCCGTCGGCGCGCTTACGCACTCGGTTGCTGCCGTTGATCTCAGCATGCGGATTTCGCCGGCGTGAGGCAGCTGTCGGCTATCAGCTGTCAGCTTTCAGCCAAAATCTTCGCGCTGCTCAAATGATCGGCAGCCGCATTACGACGGGGAGCGATTCCCATTCTTCGTATTACGATTTAGGCGCACCTCCCATCCTGCGCATTACGATTTAGGCGCGGCCCCCCATCCTCCGCCGCCGGGCGTTTCAATTCGAATTCGATCGCCACGCCGCAGCCGCGTGCTCGCCTTACTCGCCATCGTCGCAACCGAGCCGTCAGCGCGAAGAATCTCGGTTCGACCTGGCGTTCCGTCGCCGCCTCCAGCTAGACCGTACGGCCGCGTCTTGCGGCGATCGGCGAGCAACGTGACCGCCGCATCCGTCAGCACTTCGATCTCGCGTACGATACCGTCTCCACCGCGATGTAACCCTTCGCCGCCACTGCCGGTACGCAGCGCATACTTCGTCACGCGGAACGGGTAGCTGTATTCCAGGGCTTCAACCGGGGTGTTGAGCGAGTTGGTCATGTGGGTGTGTACGCCGGAAACGCCATCCCGCTGCGCGCCGGCTCCCGATCCGCCGGAGATGGTTTCGTAGTAGGCAAATGGAACAGCACAATCGCTGCGGTCGTCAATGCCGCCGATGGTGAGATTGTTCATGGTGCCCGACGATGCGGCGGGAATGCGATCGGGCAGCGCCTGTGCCAGGGCGCGCAATAGCACATCGACAATCCGTTGGGAGGTTTCGACATTGCCGCCCGCGACGGCCGCGGGTGGGCGCGCGTTGACGATTGTCCCTGCAGGCGCGACGAGTTGAATGGGACGCATAAGCCCCGAAGTCGCGGGGACGTCATCTCGCAGCAGACAGCGGAAGACATAGAAGCAAGCCGAGTAGGTTATGGCTTCCACCGCGTTGATGCTGCCCTGGACCTGCGGCGAGCTGCCGGTGAAATCGATGACGACCGGCCGCGTAGAAGAGAGTTTGCGCGGGAACGAGATTCGCACCGCAATGCGCACTGGGCGGTCGCTGATGCCGTCGTCGTCGAGGAAGTCTTCGGCGGCGTAGCTGCCCGGGGGAACGGTGGCGAGGAAGGAGCGCATCATCTGCTCGGAGTAACGCAGCAGAGCAATGCTGGCGTGTTGCACGCGCGGGAGGCTGTAGCGATCGCAAAGTTCCTGTAGACGGACCGTGCCGCTGTGACACGCGGCAAGCTGTGCCCGCAGGTCGCCCTCGCGTTCTTCGGGAGTGCGAACATTGTTGAGCAACAGCTGCAGCACGTCGCGGTCAACCGCGCCGGCACGCACGATCTTAACCGGCGGAATGCGAAAGCCTTCCTGGTAAATCTCGCGACAAGGACCCATGGATCCGGCGAAGGTCCCGCCGACATCGGCGTGATGCGCGCGGGCGGCAACGAAGAAATCCGGCGCGGCTTGTTGTTGAGGAGTCAGGGCGCGCGTGCGCCTCGCGTGCCCGATGAAGAGCGGCGCCACCACGGTGATGTCGGGAAGATGCGTGCCGCCGCGGAAGGGATCGTTGAGCATGACGACGTCGCCGGGCTGCAGCGAAAGCTCAGTGATGGCGGCGCGCACCGACATCGGCATGGAGCCTAGATGCACCGGCATGTGATCGCCCATGGCAAGCGCGTGGCCGGTCGCGTCGAACAGCGCGCACGAATAGTCGCGGCGCTCCTTGATGTTGGGCGAGAAGGCGGTGCGCCGCAAGGTAGCGCCCATCTCTTCTGCGATGGCGCGGAAGAGATGCTTGAAGACCTCGAGTTCGATGGGATCGAAGCGCATGGCGGAAGTGTATCGCGAGAGGGGATGGTCGTTGAGTTGGGAGGGGCGGTGAATCACAAAAGGCGGGGGCGCGCAACCAAATTTTGTACGATTTTTGTTGACATTCCCATCATGTAACCGCAATATCTTGCATAGCTGTGTTGTCCACGCAATATGTTGGGCAACGACAAGTTGGGCCACAGCTGTTAACAACCTTCAAGGGAAGGTTCCATTACAAGGAGGAATTTCCTATGGCAACGAAGAAGAAGGCTACGAAGAAGGCTGCCAAGAAGAAAAAGCACTAACCCACGTGGCGAGGCTGCGGCCTCGCTAAGTTTTTTGCAGAAACATGGCCTCCACGAGCAGTTTTCGCGGAGGCCATCTTTTTTGCTCAACGGCTATTTCCGGAAGCCCTACTGCGGCGATCCCTCCAGCTGATAACTGCACGTGCCGTTCGTAGGCTGAGTCGGCAGCGTGGGCGGTGTCAGCAACTGCGGCGAAGTGAAGTCGAAGAATCCGTTGGTCGGATCGGCCATGTCCGGCGTATTGGCATCGCGCTGCGTCAACGGCGGGACATTGAATCGCGTCTCAATCAGCTTCAGGATCGACGTGTAGTCCGTCTGCAGATGCACCACGGTTTGCGGTTTCGACCACGGCGAAATCACCACCACTGGCACGCGGAATCCGGTTACGTTGAACTCGCCAGTCTGATCCTTGGATTTCAGATCGGTCGGCTCAAGGAAGTCTCCCGGCGGCGTCGCCAGAATCGGTCCCACGTGATCGAACAGGCCGCCGCCTTCATCCCAGGTCAGAATGAAAGCAGAATCCGGCCATGCGGTGCTGGCCATCAATGCATTGATCGCAGTCTCCGCCTTCACCGCTCCGGTTTGCACATTGTTTCCCGGATGCTCGTCATATCCGGTCGCGCTCGCCCGTTCGATGAAGATCACCTGCGGCAGTTCCTGGTCCGCATTCGGACTGGCCAGGATGTTGTAGTACTCCTGAATGTTGCGCACATTGGCCTGAATTTGCGGATCGTTCCAGTCCGCCCAGTTTGCCAGGAACACGCTATTGTCCTGGTAGTAGTAACGCCAGGTGATATTCGCATTCTGCAGCGCGCGGAAGATGGTGGGCCGCTGCCACGCCGGATCGCTCGGACTACTCGGCGGGAAAGCGTGACCATAAGTCGTTGCCGCGAACAAGTACATGCGGTTCGGAATGGTATTGGCGGGTATCGGCGAGTGCCACTCATCGTCCGTCGTGAACTGCGTCGCCAACTCGTAGTAATACGGCAGGTCAGTCTGATCGTAGTAGCCCAATGGACGCGAGTGCGTTGGATCGTACTGGTCGCCGGTTCCGCCGGACAGAGTGGTCCACAGGAATTTGTCCATCAGGTACTGTGAATTCTGGGTCAGGTTCAACCAGTCGTCGCCCACCAGGTCCATGTCGTAATGCGTTTCATCCCACGACGGCGACAGGTTCTCGATGCACTCGGTGCGCGCATGGAATGGCGCGAAGCACCCTCCCTGCGGATTGCAGATCTGATATCCCGAGGGCAGGGTGTGCAGGTCGTCGACGTCGCTCAGTTGTGCGCCCTGAATCGGCGGCTGATGATTGACGCGATATTGCGCCAGCACGCCAAGGTAGTTATCGAACGACCGGTTCTCCTGCAGCATGAAGATAATGTGGTTCAGGTTGCCGATCCCACCCGTGCTGACAGTGACCGTTGCCGTCGCGACCACCGGAGGCGCGCCAGGATAAATCGAGGTTGCGGTAGCCGTATAGGTGGTCGTCTTGGTCGGATTCTGCGTCGTAGTGCCATTCAATTGCACCGGTCCAATTGCCGGATTACACGAGGGCGAACACGTGATGGCTACGGAAGACGCGCTCGTCGAGGTCCAGGTCAGCGTAGTCTGGCCGCCCGACTGAACGGTCAGGGGATTTGCCGTCAGCGTGACCGTCGTGGGATTCCCTACCGTAATCATCACCTGCGGCGAGTACGCCTGGCCGCCGGCGGTACCGGCCGCCACCACCTGGAAAGTCGTGTTGGCGCTCAAGGGCTGCGTTTGGTACGTCCCCGTGCAGGTGTTTCCATTGCACGACGACGGCGCCGGCAACTGTGTGGGATTGTTGTTACCCACCGTCACCAGCGACCATGTGCTGTTATTGTTCGGCCCGCCGTACGTCAGCACCACGCTTTGCCCGGCCTGAATCGTCGTTGCCGACGAGCTCAACGTCAACGGCACAACATTCAGCGTGGCCGAAACAGTTTTGGAGTTCGTCGTGCCCGAGCTGGCTGTCGCCTGAAAGGTCGTCGTCTGCGTCAGGCCGTTGCTATTGTACGAATAGGCCGTGGCATTTAAAGGCAGGCTGCCCTGGTCTTCCTGGGTAATGTTGGGAGTTACGTTGAATGATGTGGCGTTCGCCGTCGCCCAGGCAAAATTTGTGAACTGGCCGGGCGCGACCAGGGTGGGGGAAACCGAGAAACCGGAAATGGTGGGACTATTGGAGCTTCCGCCTCCGCCGCCCGAGCCGCCTCCGCCGCCCGAGCCTCCACTACCGCTACCGCCGCCGTTCGAACTGGTGCCGGCATTTGTGGACCCTCCGCCGCAACCGGCGGCGATTAGAAGAAGTGACAGCGCAACAAGCAGGGAAAGGCAAAAGCGCAACCGGCACATAATTTAGCAGAACCTACCTTTGAATCTGGGCGCCATTCCAGCCAGTGGGCTCGCCCAGGTATTTGGCCTTGGCGAACAGTTCCCGAACGGCATGGCCCAAAATTGACTCGCTTTCGAAACACCGGACAAGCAAACACTTGGATTCGGAGTTTGCACGGCGAGTTGTTCGCCCTTGAGGCCGCCGGGGGCGAGTTGGAGCATCAATGCCGGGCTCGAGCGCTTTTCGTTGATATCACTACTATGTCTGCGTGAGAACCGACTCTACAAAGTCGTAGCGGAACGTCGCGATCGTTGAATAGGGACCAAACGGGCGCCTCGGGCGCAAAATAGCAAAGCCCAGCGCTTCAGCGCTGGGTGAGTGGTAAAAGAACTTCGAGTCCCGTAGGGACGACAGAGTTCTCACACAGACTCTACTGTCATCGCCACCAGGTTGTTCTGTCCGCCGCTTCGTGCTACAAGGTTTCAAACCGCGTAAACTGGAACGACGCTCGCGGGAAGTAATGAGTCGCGATTACGTGGGCCGTGATCGTTCGAACCCTGAAACTCGAAACTGCTTTAGTTGTGATGGTTTTGAAACTCGAAACTAGAAACTCGAAACTGTTTCTTAATGGCTGAGAAAACGACACGCCGCAAGAAGGCCGCCGCTGCGGATCCGGTAATTCCGGACAAGCTCTACTTCCGCATCGGCGAGGTCTCAGAGCTCTGCCGCCTGCCGGCCTATGTCTTGCGCTTCTGGGAGACGGAATTCCCGCAACTCAAGCCGGTCAAAAGCAACACCGGGCAGCGCATGTACCGCCAGCGCGATGTAGAAACATTACTGCGTATCAAGAAGCTGCTCTACGACGAAGGCTTCACGATCGCGGGCGCTCGCCAGCAGCTGAAGGACGAAGCCAAGCCGGTCCATCAGCAATCGGGCCTGCCGTTTCCCAAGCAGAAATCGGCTGAACTGAAGAAAGTGCGTCAGGGCTTGCAGGAAATCCTCGGAATTCTCTCGCCGCGAAAGAAGAAGTAGCGCCGCCCTCTGGCCGGCTGTACTGGCGGCGTCCCGCCGCCAGCCCCGTCGCGCGGGTCGGAGAGCCACACTACAGCCCGCAAGGAGAGACTGTGTAGCGACTTGATTAGCAAGGTGGAATCAAAATTCGGAATCGCGACGCAACCAGCCGCGGAGCGGCGACATTTGCGTTAGCCGCGGGCGTAAGCCCGCGGGAAAGATGGGATAAACCAGGAGCCGCGGAGCGGCGACACCGGCCTGCGACAAAGCCTCTCGCGTGGGTCGGAGACCCACACGACAGCCGGCCGGAGGCCGGCGCTACACTCCGTGCCACTGGCCACTGCTTCTCATTCTCATGAAGACCAACGCCGTCCGCCTGCTCGACAGCCTCAACATCGATTACCAGCTACGCGAATACCAAGTCGATCCCGACGACCTCGCGGCTGAGACGGTCGCAGCCAAGATTGGATTTCCTCCCGAGCAGGCCTTCAAGACGTTGCTCGCACGCGGCGATCGCAACGGACCTTGCTTCGCTGTCATTCCCGGCAACTACGAACTCGACCTCAAAGCGCTCGCCAGGCTGAGCGGCGACCGCAAGGTCGAACTCGTGCCCTTGAAGGAAGTGCAGCCGCTCACCGGATACATTCGCGGCGGCGTAACGGTGCTGGGTGCGAAGAAGGAATATCGGGTCTACGCCGACGAGACGATTGAGCTGTGGGAGGAGATTTCAATTTCTGCGGGAGTGCGCGGAACCCAGATCCTGATCGCACCGGCGGACTATCTGCGCATCACCAGCGCCACGGTCGGCGAAATCGCCCGCGCCAAGGGCTGAGCTAGGAGCACTGGCTACGGCCGTAGCTTTACCCTTTACGCAAAATACTACTCGCGACATAGTCTCTTCGGGCAGTGGTAGAGCTGGCCTTTCAGGCCAGCGTCTCAGCTCCTTTGATGATCTGTCATCCCGACCGAGGACTTCAGTCCGACCGAGGGATCTGCGGTTAGCCGCGGAGCGGCGGCACCACTCGCGACATAGTCCATTGTCGCCCCGCCTACTTCACCACCGTGACCTGGAACTGCACCGGAAGGTTTTTGGGAGGATAGCAGGCGCTGTGATCACACGCCTGAAAGCGCAGTGTTCCGCTGACGGGATAACTTCCGGGAGCGACATTGGCTGCGATCTTCAGCGCAACATCGACGGTGAAGTCGCCGCTGTACACGCTGAGCTTTTCGTCAGGCGAGAACGGGAAGCTCACATCCTGGCCGGCGGGATATTTCAAGTCCGCGACAGTCACCTGCTCCGGCCCGTTCAGCTTCAGCACGGTTGGGATCAGCAGCGGCGATTTTGGCGTGTGCGAGTTGATGTGAAATTCGGAGCCGATGCGGAAATCCAGGCTGACATTCTTGCTCCCGCCCGCCTTCACCTGCACATTGCTCACCGGCGCCATCTCTACCGGCGGTTTATCGCCAAAGCCCTGCGCCAGCAGAAACCCGGCCAGTAACACCAGTGTCACGAAAACAACAGCGCTGCGCCTCATCGGTTAGGGTCCTTAGGGGTAATCACTTTCGCTGCGACGGCTTCCTTCACACTCGCGTCGGCCTGATTCAAGGGCGAACTGACCGGCTTGTACGTGGTACTCAGCGTCTTCCGCACCGAATTTTCGATGTCCTTGCGATCCAGCAGGCCGGTGCTCTTGTCGACGATGGTGCCGTCGCGACCGATATAGAAGGTCGTCGGCAGATACTGCACGTCACCATAGTCGTCCGATACCTTGTCCGTTCCCAATAGCACTTCGTAGTTCACACCAAGCTGGCTGGCGAATTTTGCGATGGTAGCCGGCTCGGAATCATCCATGGCGACACCCAGCACTACGAAGCCGTCCCGCCCATACTGCTTCTGCAAATCTGCGAACCAGGGCATCTCGACTTTGCACGGCGGGCACCAGGTCGCCCAGAAGTTCAGCAGCACCGCTTTGCCGCGATAATCCGATAGCTTCACTTTGCGCCCGTCCAGCGAAGGAAGAGTGAAGTCCGGGGCCGGCACGCCCTGCACGTCGCCCACCAGCTTGAGCGGTCCGTGCTTGCGGGCACGGTCCAGGTACTTGCCGCTGGCGAGCATGGCAAGAATGGCTACTAAAAGGGCTACGAAGACTAAGGCATTGCGTTTCACGACTTCACCCCTACAGCGCGAACCGGTTCAGGAACGTCAAGTAGCCCGAAAGCAGCTTGAGGTTATTCAAGAAAATCAAGACGCCAATGGCGATTAAAAGTATACCGCTGCAGACCTCGACGGTGTGCAGATGCCGGCGGAAGCGTCCGTAAAACGCCAGAAACCTGTCCACGCCCAACGACGTCAGCAGGAACGGAACCGCCAGTCCCATGGAATAAACGGCCAGCAGAATGATGCCTTTCAGCACTGTCCCCTGCGCGCTCGCCAGCACTAGAATTGTCGCCAGGATCGGGCCAATGCAGGGCGTCCAGCCAAAGGCGAACGCGAACCCGACCACAAACGAGCCGAAGGGGCTCGACCCACCCTTGACCTCGTGCATCCGCTTGTCGGCATAGAGGGCCTTGATCTTCAGCAGGCCGGTGAGGTGCAAGCCGAAGATTATCACCACGATACCGGCAACTTTCGACAGCAGCGAGTGATACTCGTTGACCAGTTGTCCCACGCTGGTGGCCACCGCTCCCAGGGCGATGAATACCACGCTGAATCCCAGAACAAACGTAATGGAATGCAGCATGACCGTGCCCAGCAGGCGGCGCTCCTGCGATTGCAGGTCCTCGACGCTGGCTCCGGAAATCAGCGACACGTAACCCGGTACCAGGGGGAGTACGCACGGCGATAGAAACGATAAAAGTCCCGCTACAAATGCAGCCAGCGGCAGGGGCAGATTATGCATAAAGGTAATTGTAACAATGGGCCTACGACCAGATTGTTACAGAATGATTGCAACGCGACTTTATCTAGAGACGCCCGACGGCGGAAAACGTTACGCCGGGACGCCGGACTTGGGTATCGGCCGCTGCGGCAGAACGATTTGCGGCTTGCGCAGCCCCGACCAGGTCTCGGAGATCACGATCGAATCGCCCGGATTGTGAGGGTCATACTTGGCCGACGCCGGCAGCCCCAGCCGGCAGGAGTACAGATCGACGAACTGCCGCAGGTGCGTGACATCCTGCGACGCTTCATAGGTCACGCCGGCCACATCGTAGGTGTACACCAGCAGGATCATCTGCTGCTGCGTCTGGTCGTCTTCCAACTCCAGCACGTCGATGACATTACCGTCGATGATGCGCCCCGACCGCGTGAGCGCCGTCCGCCGCTCCCGCTCAAGGTCTTCCGCGGGCTTCTTGTTTTTGCGCGCAAGCAGGCTATAGCCCACGATGGCGGCGATTGCGCCAAAGGCGAAGATCGGATAGAGCCGCATTGAGTTCATGGGATCACTGCGAGGGTTTGACATCAAAGATAGCCGGATTGGTTGGAGAAGAAAACAAGAAAATGTTGGCAGGAACTCGCTTTAACACCAACGTGGTTATTCGCGATCGACCACCGGATTGCGCAGTGTTCCCACGCCTTCGACCGTCACTTCCACCACATCCCCGGCCTTGAGTTGGCCAACTCCCGCCGGCGTTCCAGTCGCCACGATGTCGCCCGGCTCCAGCGTCATCACCTGCGTGATATATCGCAGCAGCACATCCATCGGAAACAGAAAGTCGGCCGTCGTGCCGTCCTGGCGCAGCTCTCCATTGACGCGGGTTTGAACGCGGACTCCCTTCCACGGATCGACTCCGTCGGCGACCACCGGGCCGACAGGGCAGAACGTGTCGAAGCCCTTCGCCCGCGTCCACTGGCCGTCCTTGTTCTGCAGATCGCGCGTGGTTACGTCGTTCAGACACGTATATCCCACAATGTAGGACCTCACGTCTTCGCCCTCGCGCAGGCGATAGCAGCGCTTGCCGATCACCGCCGTCAACTCGCCTTCATAGTCCACTCGCTGCGAGAGCTCCATCGGCCGGCGAATCTCATCCTCCGGCCCGATCAGCGACGACGGTGGCTTCAGGAAGATCAGCGGCTCGGTCGGAATGGGATGGTCCAGCTCCTTCGCGTGCTCGCGATAATTCCGTCCGATGCAGACAATCTTCGACGGCTCAACCGGCGCCAGCAGACGCACCGATCCCATTGGCAAGTTAGCTTTCTCTCCGCGGTCGAATTCCGAGAACGACGCGGGCGCCTGCATCAGGGTTCGAGTAATACTCTCGCCGCCGGCTATGTCCTCGATCAGTCCGTAACGTTTCGCACCTTGGTGTTCGAATCGGCAGTAACGCATATCACAGCCTTTCAACTTTGATGGATTCTCAAGTTCACTACTTGGTCTTCACCGGCACAGTTTCGCGCGCCTCAGCCGAACGCGGACTTTCATTGCCCCGCAGATCGACCGCTGAAACCGCATAGAAATACGTCTTGCCCGGTTCAATATTCTCGTCGCGATAGGACGGCGTCTGCACCAACTGCTGGTTCAACTTCTGCGGCTGCCCGCCCTCGACCCAGCGAAAAACGTTATAACCGGCCAGATCGCCTTCGCTATTGGGCGCCCACGTCAGATCGATAAACGGCTTCTGCCCGACACTGGAGAACACCGCCTGCAGCCCGGAAGGCTGTGCCGGCGGATAAATATCGCGCGTGAACACTTCGACCACGGGCGAGTCGTCGCCCTCAACACCGGCATTCAATCCATCAGCCTGCACGTGGCTAAGTGTCGTGATGCGATATTCGTACTTCTGCTCCCAGCCAAAAGTCTTGTCGAGATACGATCCGCTCGCGCTCGGCGCAACATCGTCGATCACAATAAATCCCGAAGCGCCCACCGGCCGCCGCATCACGCGATAAAGATAAGTCACACCTGTCGGCGGAGCCGGCGGAGCAGGCCCTGACCAGCTAACGCGCACCCCGTCAGCGCTAACCTCGGCAGACAGCTTGTCCGGCGCCGCGATGGTCGGCGTCACCGGAATCGGCACCTGATTGGATATTCCCGCGCTGCGGCCGTGGACGTTCACTTCTTCCACGCCGTACATGACAAATCCCGCAGGGTTCTGTAGTCCCAGCTCGGGCGGCAAGGTGTCGACGTAGTGGATGCGCACGGCTCCCGGCGGTGCTTCGTTCTTCTCGCGTTCCGCGGGCTTAGCCGTAGGCGGCGAGATCTCTGCGACGCCGTCACACTTGGCCATCAACATGGTGCCCTCATGGCGGCAGATGCGCGACGTGGGATTGTGCTTGATGATGGTCTTATCGGTGTTCTTGTGCGGCAACGTCCACTCGAGAGTAACTTTATTGCCACGGCGCGACGCGGTGAGATCGGTGGGTGGCAGTGGCAGGTTCAACGACGGCAATGCGGGTGATCCGGGCGTTCCGCACCCGGCAAGCACCACGATTGATGCCAGACCTCCGATTAGGCCAACCATCCGCAGTCGCATGGAAGCTAACAGAGTAACAAATCGCGAAATCCTTGCTCGACCGCAAGTGGCAAGCCTGACTATCGGGTTGCAATGGTTGCAGGCCTCTGCGAGAATCCGCACTCCGCTTGAATCAGGAGAAATCGTATGCGCCGGGAATTTCTTTCGCTCGTTCTGCTCACTCTGGTCCTGCCCGCCGCCGCGCAAAACACAGCCAAACCGAAGATCCCAGCCGCTTCCCCGTCGCCCGCAACCGCCGCAGTCGATAAAGCTTATCTGCAAAGCATCTGGGACGGCTGGACGGCCGCCGATCTGGACAAGCAGGGGCAGTTCTACGCCCAGGGCGCCGGGCATCTGTTCTTCGACGTCGCGCCGCTCAAGTACACCAGCTGGGACGACTACAAAGCAGGTGTTGCGCCGTCGCTGAAAGACGCGCCCAAGGTGACTTATACGCTCAACGACGACATCCAGATTCATCCCGAGGGCAAGATCACCTGGGTTGACGGGACACTGGAGATGGGAGGAATGACGCCGCAGGGTCAGAAGGAGTCGATACCGTTGCGCTGGACCGCAGTGCTGGAGCAGCAGGACGGCCGCTGGCTCATCGTCCACGAGCACGTTTCCGCGCCAGCAGAGCCTGCGCCGCAGCAATAAGCTTTACGTAGCGCCGGCCTCCGGGCAGGCGTCCTCGCTTGCCTGATATTCCGCCTGCCAACACATCCGCAGGCCGGAGGCCCGCGTTACAGCCGCCCGGAGGGCGGCGCTACAAAGCCGCGACCTTATCCTTCCAGCTTCTTCGCCAGCAGCTCATTTACCATGGCGGGATTCGCCTGACCCTTCGACGCTTTCATCACCTGCCCTACGAAGAAGGCAATAACGGTTTTCTTTCCACCGCGATACTGCTCCAGCTGCTTGGGATTAGCGGCGATGACCTCATCGATGATCTTCTCGATCGCTGCGGTGTCGGAAATCTGCTGCGGCTTTTCTTTCTCGTAGATCGCAGGGAAATCCTCCCCGCGCTCGAAGGCGAGATCGTACAGGTCCTTCAAAATCTTTCCGCTAATCGCACCGCTCTCGACCAGATCGGCGGACATTGCGACGCCCTTCATCGAGATCGGCGACTGCTCGATCTCGATTCCCTTGGCCTTCAGCCTGCCCATCAGCTCGCCCTGCACCAGATTGGCGACGCGCTTGGGATTCTTAGCAGCGACTGCAGCCTCTTCAAACTGATCGGCCAGGGATCGCGTCGACGTCAACGTCGTCGCGTCATACTCGGTGATGCCATACTGCGTGACCATCCGCGCGCGACGCGCCTCGGGCAACTCGGGCAGCCCGGCGACGACCTGCTGGCGCCACTTGTCGTCGACCACCAGCGGCAGCAGGTCCGGCTCGGGAAAATAACGGTAATCGTGAGCCTGCTCTTTGGAGCGCATGCCATACGTCTTGCCCTCGGCAGGGTTATAGAGCCGCGTCTCCTGCTGAATCCGTCCGCCGGACTCCAGCACTTCTTCGTGACGCTCGATCTCGTACTCCAGCGCCTGCCGGATGAAGCGGAACGAGTTGACGTTCTTCACTTCCGTCTTGGTGCCGAACTCGCGCTGGCCGCGCGGGCGAATGCTGACGTTGGCGTCGGCGCGGAGCGAACCTTCTTCCATGTTGCAATCGCTCACGCCGGTGTAGAGGATGATTTCCTTCAGCCGCGTCAGATATTCCCAGGCTTCGTCGGGTGATGCGATATCGGGCTCGCTGACGATCTCGATCAGCGGCACGCCGGAGCGGTTCAGATCGATCGAGGTCCACTGGCTGCTGTCAGGCAAACCGTCGTGCAGGCTCTTGCCGGCGTCTTCCTCCAGATGAACCCGCGTAATGCCGATCTTCTTCGGGCCGGCCGGCGTTTTGATCTCGATGTAGCCGTGCTCGGCTAGCGGCTTGTCGTACTGCGAAATCTGGTAGCCCTTGGGCAGGTCAGGATAGAAGTAATTCTTGCGCGCGAAAATCGAGGTCTCGCGGACCTGGCAGTTCAACGCCGTTGCCGCCAGAACCGCGAATTCAACCGCGCGCTTGTTCATCACCGGCAGCGCGCCGGGAAGCCCGAGGCACACTGGGCACACGTTGGTATTCGGCGGATTACCAAAGCGCGTCGAGCAGCCGCAGAAGATCTTGGTCTGAGTCAGCAACTGGACGTGGACTTCGAGGCCGATGACAGGTTCGTACTTCGATTTCGCTGCGACGGGGGCTTCTGGCGTGGTGGCCATACTCGTCGATTATAGGTGATGGTGAGACTTGTCTCGGTGACACGACATACCCTCCCATGTCTCGAAAGGAACGAGACAAGGGCACCCGCAGGAGTGCCGTCCCGCTCTGCGGGACGACTCAGCTTAGCCCAGGACAAAGTCCTGGGTAGCGCCATTTGTATTTTGACCATGGTCCCGGCAGGGACAGCTACGGCGTGAAGGTCAGACTCCACCAGAACGCGCTGCCCCACAATGCAAGCCCGCTCAGGCCAACCAGCACGTACAATCGCCGCTCGAAGGCATTATGCAGAGTTGGAATGGGAAGAGGAGATCCCAGCCTGCGATGAAAGGAGGTAACCAGCAGGCCGCCGAATCCGACTACGGTTACAGCGCCGCCGAACGCCAGGCCCGCCATGATGAGGACATATCCCAGGGAGAACACGGCACACCCCACTTCTTCCGCATAGGGTAGACCTCTGGCAAAATTTCGGCAAGGCCGCCTTAAGCCGACGGCTGAGATCGGATGGCCGACAGCTTCTTCGCCATGGCCCACTTCAGCTCTTCGATTCCTTCGCCGGTGACCGCGGAGATTGGGTACAGCTCCAGCTTCTTGCGCTTGCAATAACGCTTGAGCTTGGCCAGCTTGTCTTTATTCGCGATGTCCATCTTGGACGCGGCAACGATGGTCGGCTTGGTGTCGAGTCCGGCGCCAAAGCTGGCCATTTCATGGGTAATGACCTCGTAATCCTGCACCGGATCGGGGCGGCCGCTGAAGTCCGAGACGTCGACCAGGTGTACCAGAAATCGCGTGCGCTCGATGTGCCGCAAAAACTGCGTGCCCAGGCCCGCGCCTGCGCTGGCGCCTTCGATGAGGCCGGGAATGTCGGCAACCACGAAGCTGACCTCATCGGGAGGTTCGCCTGCCAGGACGACGCCGAGTTGCGGCTCGAGCGTGGTGAAGGGATAATCGGCGATTTTGGGACGCGCCGCCGAGATGCGCGAGATCAGCGTGCTCTTGCCGGCGTTGGGATAACCGACGAGTCCGACATCGGCGAGCAGCTTAAGCTCCAGCCGCAGCTCGCGCTCTTCGCCGGGATGGCCTTCTTCATGCTCGCGCGGTGCCTGATGGACCGAGGTTGCGAAGCGTGCGTTGCCGCGACCGCCGCGACCGCCGCGCGCCACAACCACACGCTCATCGGGGTGCGAGAAGTCGTGCACCAGTTCGCCGGTGATTTCGTCGTAGACAATCGTGCCAACAGGAACTTTCAGGACGACGCCCTCGCCCTCGCGGCCGGTCTTGTTGGAACCTTCGCCGTGACGGCCGCGCTCGCCCTTGTATTCGGGATTGAAGCGGAAATGGACCAGCGTGTTGTGGCGCTCGCTGGATTCCATAATGACGTCGCCGCCGTGCCCGCCGTCGCCGCCAGACGGCCCGCCGCGCGGGACAAACTTCTCGCGGCGAAAGGCCATGCAGCCGTTGCCGCCGTTCCCGGCCTTGACGCGAATTTTGGCTTCGTCAACGAACATGGAGAAGCAGCAATTAGCAATTAGCCGTTAGCAATTAGCTTTTTGGTTCCGATGCGCGACAGGATACCGAGCCGCAATGTTGCATGGGGCCCGGTGCCGGCTGCAACAACAAAGGCCTCGTAGTTACGAGGCCTGAAAATCGTGGATAGCAGATCGCGATGGCCTTGGCTAAATGCCAAATGCTAATTGCTTTCCTGCGGCACGATCGACACGAACTTGCCCATGTTGCCGCGGTCCTTGAACTCGATGGTGCCGGTGACCTTGGCGAACAGGGTGTCGTCTTTGCCGCGGCCGACGTTGAGGCCGGGCTTGATGCGGGTGCCGCGCTGCCGGATGATGATAGTTCCGCCGGAGACGAGCTGCCCGCCGAACGCCTTTACCCCCAGCCGCTGTGCGTTAGAATCGCGGCCGTTTCGCGAACTGCCTAAACCTTTTTTGTGTGCCATGAAGATGTCCTTAAAATCTTAATTATTGCAGCAGCGGTCGAACCGCAGATCCCTCGGTCGGACTGAAGTCCTCGGTCGGGATGACAAATCATTAGGACCGAAGTCCTGGGTCGGGATGACAGCGCGAAGACAACCTTGCTGACGGTGGCCTAAACGCCGCACTATTCCTAAGCCTACGCAGCGCGCTCGGTCTCTACCTCTTCGAGTTCGAGCTCGGCAACGACCGCCTGCTTACGCGAGAAACCCTGCCGAATCGCGCCGAGCACGTTAAACAATACCGACTCGAACCGCTTCGCCGTCGCGACCATCACCAAGATGAACTGATGCAGCAGCATTGCGGCTTACGCCGTGAGCACCTTGCCATCAAAGTTGATGGCCATGATCTTCACGGCAGTGTACGGCTGGCGATGCCCGTTCAGCTTCTTGTACTGCTTCTTGCGCTTGTAGTGGAAGACCAGTATCTTGTCGGCGCGGCCCTGCTCCACGATTTGCGCGGTGACGGTGGCGCCTTCCGGCTTGCTGAGTTCGCCTTCGGAAGGGCTGACCGCCAGCACCTCGTTGAACTGGATGTGTTCGCCCTGGGCGAGCGCCAGCTTCTCGATTTTAATTACGTCCCCGGGCGCGACGCGATACTGCTTTCCCCCGGCGCGGATGACCGCGTACATAGGTATCCTCCAACCAACCTGATCACGCACCGCTACCGGCGCGGACGGCTCTAAATTCTTTGTGCGCTTGCACTTCCTCAGCCAGGAAGGAATGTCATGACTGTGGGGCGTCCCTGACGGGAGCTGGTAGTACAGGCAAACCATATAATTCTAGCGTGGTTTAGAGGGGATGGTCAAACTCAATCAGGTTTAGGTGACGCCGGACTCAGGTGGCTCAGGGTCTTTTGCAGCGAAGCCTCATCTTCGACGTTGAAGCAGCTGCGCGACTTCTCGATCTGCTTCATCAATCCGCAGAGAACCTTGCCCGGACCGACTTCGACGATGTTCTGCACTCCCAGCTCGATCAACCCGCGCATTGACTTGTGCCACTGCACCGCGCCGGTCACCTGTCGAATGAGAGCATCGCGCGCCTGCTCGGCGGTGGTGATCAGAGACGCGTCAACGTTGCCCATCACCGGTATCTCCGGATTGTGAAAGGTCAGCGCTGCCAGATCGGCTGCCAGACGATCCTGCGCCGGCTGCATCAGCGCGCAATGGAAGGGAGCGCTGACCGGCAGCATGATCGCCCGCTTCGCGCCCTGTTTTTTCGCCAGTTCAGCCGCCCGCTCCACAGCCGCCTTGCTGCCGGAAATCACCGTCTGGTCCGGGGAATTCAGATTCGCTGCGCAGCAGATCTCGCCCTGCGCGGCTTCCTCGCACACCATTTGCAGCTTGTCTGGCGCAAGAACCAGGACCGCGGCCATCGCGCCCACACCGACGGGCACTGCCTCCTGCATGTATTTACCGCGGTTGCGAACGGTTCGCACGGCATCGGTGAACGCCAGCGTTCCCGCGGCGACATGCGCCGAGTACTCACCCAGGCTATGGCCTGCCACATACGAGGGCACGATTCCCTGCGACTGCAACACCCGCCACGCCGCTACGGAGATCGTCAGGATCGCCGGCTGCGTAATTTCAGTAAGCTTCAGCTGATCTTCCGGGCCTTCAAAACAAAGTTGCGAGAGCTTGTAGCCGAGAGCGGCATCGGCTTCGTCGAAGGTCTCGCGCGCCACCGGATACATGGCGGCAAGCTCCTTGCCCATGCCCACCGCCTGTGAACCTTGCCCGGGAAAGAGAAACGCGACGGAAGGAGAGTGGAAGGTCATCGTGCAGTTGAACAAGAATGAATATTGTTACACACGAAGCGCGCGGCGCGGGTCTAATCCCGCTAATGCGATTCATGTGAGGCAGGCATCGCGGGGAACGCTTTGCTAGTTGGATGGCGCCGGCGCCGGCGCTGCCAGCCGCTGTGCCGAGCGATAACATTCCTGCGCCTTCTGCGGATCTCCCATGTCACTGTAAGCGTGCCCCAGGTTGGCCCACAGCTGCGCGCTGGTCTTATCGTCCGGCGACAACGCCAAAGCTTTCTGATAGTAATCAATCGCCTGTTTCAGATGACCACGCACGTGTTCCACCATCGCCAGTCGCTCGTTGATGACAAACTCGTTGGGCTTTTCCTCGGCGGCTCGCGAATAGTAATCGAAGGCGCGATCATAGTTGCCTTGCATGGAATAGTTGCTGCCAAGGCGAACGTCGGCCACCCAATTGCGGCCGGTGACGTCGATCGTGTGATTCCAGAGAGTGACCCTGTCCTTCCAGAAGCCAAGCTGGTGACGGGTGGTGACTCCCAGCGCGACTACGATCATCAGGCTGGCGGCGATGAGTACGGGCGCAGGTAGCGCGCGCTTCTCCCACCACTCGGCTACGCCCCAGCAAACCATGATGAACAATCCGATGAACGCTATGTAGGCGTAGCGGTCCGCCAGAGAATGAACGTCGATCTGCACGATGCCGATGGTCGGAACCATCGTTCCCAAAAACCACAGCCATCCAACCGGAAGATACCGTTGCCTCCATTTCACGGCCACCCACGCGCTTACGACGCAGAGCACAACGAATGCCAGGAAGACGCGCATCCACGGCATCGCGTATCCGGGATGCAGATACATGAGGGCCAGCCCCGAGGGCCAGAACGCCTTCTTGATAAACGTGGCATAGGAGAGGACTGCGTTCCCCAGACGTATGTACAACGGCAACTTCAGGAACCGCATTCCGGTCTCGCCCGCCATTGTTAGCGCCGCGTCAACTCCGGCGATGCCAAACAGAAGAAGCTTTTCCGACAAGAGCGTGGAAAGTTTCTCCGGCTTCAGACCCTCAGCCGTCGCAGCTGCCGGCGCCTCGCCAGGAAGGATCATTCGGCGCAGCGGCCAGTAATCCC
The DNA here is from genome assembly GCA_963805985.1 of uncultured Acidobacteriaceae bacterium. Taxonomy (GTDB): domain Bacteria; phylum Acidobacteriota; class Terriglobia; order Terriglobales; family Acidobacteriaceae; genus Bog-257. Next base: position 345,704 of record CAWDWG010000005.1, read on the forward strand.
ACAGCAGAAGCACGAACGGGAGAGCGATCACTTGCGGCTTGGCCAGCAGGGCAAGAACAAAGAACAGCGCGACCACCGCCATGCGGAGATCTTTGCGATTGCTCGCGTACCATCGATAGGCGGCAATCGCCAGCAGGAAAAAGAAGGTGCTGAGCAGGGTCTTCCGCTCGGCTATCCAGGCCACGTTCTCGACGTTGATCGGGTGCAGCGCAAACAGTGCTGCCACCATCAGGCTTCTGCCGGTGTAGCCCGTGGCTCGCTTCAAAATCCAGAACAGCAGGATCGCGTTCAGCGCATGAAACAGGACATTGACGTCATGGTGCCCGCCGGCGTTGGTTTGAAACAGCTGGACATCGAGGTTGTGGGAGAGAAAGTCGATAGGGACGTAGTTGTCGACGTAGTAATGCGAAAATCCCCACTGGACGGTCGACCAGTTGAGCGGCCCCATGACGTGCGCGTCGTTGTAGACGTAGGCATCGTCATCAATGTCGATAAACGGGTAATGGTGCGCGGGATAGTAGACGATGAATACGGCGATCGCCAAACTCAGGGCGAGGAGCAGGTCCTTCCATGGTCCCTGAGATCGGGCAGCATCTGTCGTGGTGGATTTGTGTACGCTTGAGACGCCGACGCCCATCCACCAACTCCCCTAAGAAATGCCCTGCGGTTCAAAGATCATACCAAGCCGGTTTCCAGCGGTCGCGGCGCTTCGGCGGAGTCGGCGGGATGGTGATTTAAATTGCGGCTGGCTTCGGCAATGCGCTCTTCGATGGTGTGGTTCAGCTTGCTGTTGGCGTATTCCATCGCCACGCGAATGGCGTTCTTGATGGCGTTGGAATTGGATGATCCGTGGCTCACAATGCAAACGCCTTTGATGCCCAGCAGCGGCGCGCCGCCGTATTCGGAGTAGTCGAGGCGCTTCTTGAAGTCGGCGAAGGCGCGACGTGAGAGCAGGAATCCTACCTGGCTGGTGATGGTGGCTTGCAGCGATTGCTTCAGCAGGAAGCGCACCGTCTCCACCATGCCTTCGGAAATTTTCAGTGCAACGTTGCCGACGAATCCGTCGCAGACCAGCACGTCAGCTTTGCCATTGTAGAGATCGCGGCCTTCGACGTTGCCGACGAAGTTCATCGGCAGCTCTTTGATCAGCTTGTAGGCCTCGCGGGTAAGTTCGTTGCCCTTGCTTTCTTCCTCGCCGATGGAGAGCACGCCGACGCGCGGATGATCGGCGGTGGGAAAGCGGCCGGCAAAAATCGTGCGGAAGTAGACGTCGCCCATGATGGCGAACTGCTGCAGATTTTGCGGCTTGGAATCGACGTTGGCGCCGACATCGATCAGGATGGTCGCGGTACCTTGAGCGGTGGGGAAGACGGCAGCCAGCGCCGGGCGATCGACACCGGGGATCGCGCCCAATACCCTCTTGGCGGTTGCCATCGCCGCGCCGGTGTTGCCGGCGGTTAAAAAGCCTGCGGCTGAACCGTCGCGCACCATGCGAAGCCCGACGTGCATGGACGACTCGCGCTTGTTGCGCACCGCCTGCGCGGCCTTCTCCTGCATGCCGATGACGTCGCGAGCGTCGAGGACGCTGATGGGCAGCCGGCGCACGAAGCGGTGCGAGTCCAACTCTGCCTGGACCACTTCCTCTTTGCCGACCAGCACGATCTCGACGTCATAGTGCCGGGCAGCCAGAATGGCGCCTTCCACTTCGGGCTTGGGCGCACGATCCGAGCCCATGGCGTCAACGGCAATGATGGTTGGCATGCTTGTCCGTCAGTACGACGAATTCAACACGGAGACACAGAGCGCACGGAGTTCGTGATTCTTCGGCCTTCTCCGTGCCCTCAGTGCCTCCGTGGTGAAAATAGCCTGGGACTTGCCTAGCTGGTCGCTTCCTCGACCTCGATGACTTCGCGGCCTTTATAGTAGCCGCATTTGAGGCAGGCCCGGTGCGGCAACTTGCGCTCGTGGCAATTGGGACATTCGGACAAGGACTGCGCCGTCAGATGATCGTGGGAGCGGCGCTTGGAGGTGCGCGCCTGGGAATGGCGCCGTTTTGGATTTGGCATGAAAAACCTCGTAACATCGACCGCCGCGTGCGGCGATCCAAACTTTCAGATTAATTCTGCAGCTTCTTCTTGATATCGCTGAGCGCATCCCAGCGCGGATCGCTGACATGCTGCTCACAATTACATTGCTCGACATTCAGGTTGCGGCCGCAGTGCGGACACAATCCCTTGCAATCGTCACGGCACAGCGCCCGAACCGGCGTGGCCAGAAGCACCTGCTCGCGCAGCGCGTCTTCCAGAAGCAGGCCTTCGCCCACATAATAGCCGATTTCGGTCTCGGCCTCGCAGATCGACGCCTCTTCAGCGCGCTTGTCTACGCCTTGCGGCCGATAAATCAGGTCGAAACTACGGTCGACATCGTGCCCGACGGGCTCCAGACAGCGAGCACAGCCGAACTCAAGATGCACCTGAACATTGCCGACCAGCCGGATGTCTTCGACATCCTGGTGATGGCCGCGATGCTCCACCACGAGGTCGGCACGACCCTTGCTATGCAGCGGGCCAACTTGTTGAAAGTCAGGCCCAAACTCGATCGCTCCCGGCTGATAGCTTTCCTCAAACTCGAGATTGTGCACTTCCAGTTCCCGAACCCGAATCAGCATAGCAGCACCAGCCTTAGGCCCTGACCGGGCCCCACTTCGCAGCTGCAGAGCCCCCAAACATTCTTGCCCATGCGGCAACGCCGCGGGTACGAGCCCCGTTTTTCAGGTCAAGTTCCTGAAGGAAAACAGTGCCAGGACAGATGGGCGGGAGCGCTCTAGAACAATACTCAAGCATAAATTTGCGGCAAGGCAGTGTCAAGGCGAGGCGTAGCGCAGGCAGTGAGGCAATTTGACGCAGCTATTTTACTTTTCATGGGAAAAGTATAATGACCACGTTTGCAATGCGAGTTAGGTAACACAAGCGAAAGTACATGACCATCGAGAATGCGAAATCCGGCCCCAACCTTACCTATATCGCCCCAGAGATCTTCAAAATCCTTGATGTCTAGCATTCCACATCAAGGCGCTGCCCTGCTCGTCTATTCCGATTCTGAAGCGCTGCGGGCGATTACAGCGCCTCAATTTCAAACGCAGTGGCGGGAACTGGCCACGAAGTGTTTCTGGGCCACGGCGCTGCAGTCGCCCGAATTCGCCTGTACCTGGTACGAATGCTACGGGGAGGTCTATCGTCCCGTGGTGCTTGCACGCTTCGGCGCCGGCGGCGAGATGGACGGCCTCATGGCTCTGGCCGTTGAGCGCGCTAGCGGCAAGCTGACACTGGCGGGTGCGCATCAAGCCGAGTACCAGGTTTGGCTGGCGTTGCCAGGCGAGCAGACTTTCATCCTCGAATGCCTGGAGAAGCTGCGACAGCTCGGATTTCCATCGCTCGCGTTTACCTATCTTCCCCGCGGCACGCCGCTGGATTGGCGGACGAACCGATGGAGCGACGCGAGCACGCTGCGGGCTGTGCAGCGGCCTTTACTCACGGTCGACAATATCGAGGCGGTGCGGGAATCGCTGGCCAAGAAGAAGAACCGCCGCCGTCTGGAGAAGCTCCAGGAGAGCGGGCCGCTGAGCTTTCTTGAGCTGCACACGCCGGAGGAACTCGACGCCCATTACGACGACATCATCGACTTCTATGACTTTCGCATGGGCGCGGTCAATGGAACCTGTCCCTTCCGCGAGGACCCGAGAAAGCGCGCCTTCTACCGGGCGCTGATGACCCAAGGCCAGCTCCATGTGACCGTCATGAAGATTGGCGAGAAGTTAGTTGCGTCGCATATCGGTCTGCGCAACAAGCGGGAAGTTGTCTTAGGGATTGTGGGGCACTCACCGTTTCAGGCAATTCATTCGCCGGGCAAACTGCACATCCTGCAGCTTGGCATGATGCTGCACGAAGAGGGATTCACGAATCTGGATCTCACGCCCGGAGGCGACACTTACAAGGAAGACCGTGCGACTCGCTACGATGAAGCTCATGAATTGACGCTGTTCCTCGATAAAGGCGCGCTCGCTGGCCATCGCCGATCCGTGCGCGTGCAGGCCTTTGAAAAGAAGGTCGCGAGCATTTTGCGGTTGAACAAGCAGGGCCTGTCGCGCATGCGGTCGTTTTTGCGAAATCCAATTCGCGAGCTGGCGTCGCTGCTGAGCGCTGCGCGCAAGTGGATCTGGAGTTCGGAAGAGACAAGGTTTTATCGCGCCGAGGCCAACATCGGTGGAGGAGCTGATTCCGGAATACAGCGGGACAGTTTGCGCGATCTTCTGGACTACGAGAGGGCGCAGCCGGAGTCGCACTCGAAGCGAGAATTCTTGAGCGACTGGTCTGGCCGCGATCGAGTCAGGGGTTCACGTTTACTCGCTGGTGCGCGAGGACGTTTTGGTGAACTGCGCCTGGGTCGCCGCTTCAACCAGCAAGGCTTTGCCCAGCGAGATCCTTCGCAGCCACGAATATCCCGCTAAATCAGCGGTGATCTATGATTTTTATGCGAAGGCGTCCGCTGGCCGGCACGAAGACGATTCGGGTTTACTGCGGAGAATCGTGAGTGACGCAACAGGCGAGGGCGTCGAGGCGGTGTTTCTTGCAGTCGCTGCCGAAGATCGGGCAGCGCGACAGGCTGCGGAAGCGGCCGGCTTCAAATATCAGGACAGCGTTGTGAGGAGCACACGGTTCGGCGCCGTGAAGACGAATCTTGTGGTTCGAGCCTCATAGCGAATCGATCAGCGAATATCATGAGCGCGCTGCGACAAATCAAGCAGGCGGTACTGAGCACGAACGGGCTGGGGCTGGCGCCGGTGATCGCGCGCAGCAACTGGCGCCGGCAGCGCTTGCTGATCCTCTGCTATCACGGCATTGCTGAAGGCGAGGAGTTGGGTTCGCACCCGGAGATGTTCCTGCCGCCGGAGCTGTTCGCCCACCGCATGGAGACGGTCGCTCGATCGGGCTGCAAAGTTGTCGGTCTTGGGGAAGGCTTGCGTCTGCTGCAGAAAGGCCAGCTGCCGGCGCGCAGCGTCGCGATCACCTTTGACGACGGCTGGGCCGATTTTCCACTGCACGCGCTGCCGGTGCTGCAGAAGCACGGGTTTCCCGCGACGGTTTATCTAACAACCTATTATTGCCTCTTCAACCGTCCGCTGTTTCGATTTGCTCTGGCCCACATGATGTGGAAGGTGCCGGCGAAGTTGGTTGAGAACTGGGCGTTCGACTGGCTGCCGTCGCAGCTTGATTTGCAAACTGAGGCGAGCCGAAGCGCGCTGCTCTGGCAGATCGATGGCCACGCCAAGCAACAAAACCTGACCGGCAAGCAGAAGGACGATCTTGCGGCTGCGTTTGCCGACGTCATCGGATTTGATTACTCAGGTTTCTGCAAGCGGCGGCTGTTTCAGCTGATGAATCCGGATGAGGTCGCTGCGATGGCGCGCGCCGGAGTCGATATTCAACTCCATACCCACCGGCACCGCACTCCGCTGGATCGCGAAAAGTTCGTTACGGAGATCCAACAGAATCGCAATCTGATCATCGAAATGACGGGCGCGAAGAGCGTCACGCATTTCTGTTATCCCAGCGGAGCCATTCGCCCGGACTTCATTCCCTGGCTGAAGGAAGCCGGCGTGGAATCGGCTACCACGTGCTTGAATGGATTAGCCACGCGCAACGGAGATCCGTTTCTCTTGCCCGGCTGCTAGATCAGTATCGGCTGACGGATGCGGAGTTCGAATCCTGGCTGACGGGGCTTGCGGAATTTCTGCCAAGAAGAAAGAGCGAGCCTTTGGACGTTGCGCCAGAGTAGCTTAAGTCGAATCGCTTGTCTCGGGACACGTCTTGAATAGGCTGCTGAAAAACTCTCTTTCGTCAGGGTTGTGTCGTCGGCTGAAGCTGACTCAACCGGAAAATAAGCGGCTCAAACGCTGGCCTGAAGGCCAGCACTACCCGAACCCAGCTCAATCGGGAGTTTTTCAGCAGGCTGTTGAAGTCGTGCGCGCGAACCGGTCGTCCCCGGGGGACTCTGGTTCCCTCGCGACTGCACCCAGGACTCCGCTGCGCTCCGTCCTGGGCTGTCATGCACGCGCCTGCGGCGCTCTGGATGTGCAAGCCTCCTGCCCCAAGGCCTGAAGAGACTGTGTCGCAACTTGTAAGTCATGCCCTGATTCGAACCCTGCCGCTTTTATGAGATGAGGCTCCAGAAACTTCGAGACAATGCGGGCGCAAAGCCGATTCCGTCCTAAATGAAATTGGATGGATCCGCGCCTGGTTGAGCGCCGGATCCATCCAACTTTACCTTGCTTATTGGGCCGCTGTGGTAAAGGTCTGATCGTAGAAGGCTGCCATATTTCCATTTCCATCCGTAGTCAATGGCCGCCAGTGATACTGCGTGTTCGGTTGCAGCCCGGTCACGGTTACGGTCTCGTCGTAGATGTTCGTGATTCCCTCACTTAAAGCTATTGGGTCCTGAACCTCTATGCCCGGCTGCGATGAGTTGGGATAGCTGGCCTGCAGCATGTTCAGGAACCCGTAGTTCGGGAACGGCTGCATGCACCACGGCGGTTGCGGATCGCCGGGGTTGCACTCGGTAGGCTGCTGCGTTCCGTAGTAGACCACCATGGTCGTGTTCGGCTTGAACACGTTGAGAGAGAAGGTCGCGGTTGTCGGCGTGGTGGTTACCACCTCGCTGGCAAAATCGGTGAGGTTGGGATCGAGGGTGGCCACGTTGAGACCTTCGTAGCCGAGCGGATTCCAAATGAACTGCACCGGCGTGCTGTAATCGGGCCAGGGTCCCGTGTAGGGATTCGCGGCCGGCAGAACAGTTTCGATCGCCGGCGACGAGCCGTCGGGATTCTGGCCTGATCTCCAGCGAACGTAATCGAAGCTCCACTTGTAGACCTGGTTGTACTCCTTGACAGACCAAGTCCAGCCGGGGCCGCCGCCGCTGTTGGTGAAGCCAGAGCTCCACCACGCGTTGGAGAACAGGTCATCGCCCTCGGTCAGGTAGGTGGTGTTGTTGGTCTTGCTCCAGTACCAGGCGTACGCGGTCGCGACCAGGTCGTTTAACTCTGAGTTGTCGAAATCGGCCCCGGCCACGAGATTTGGATTCTCGGGCAGGTCGTAGGCGCCGTAGGCAAACGAGTGAGTCTGCTTGATGTACTGGGTTGCGTAAAGCCAGTCCAGGGTCTTCTTGATCTCCAGCGGAATGCGGGCGTCGGGCGTGTTGCCTTCCGCCAGATCCAGCTCGTAATAGGTGATCAGGGCCTCCATTGCAAGCCCAACCATGAAGGGATGAATGTCGTACTCCTGCTGGTTGGGATTGTTGAAGCTGAGGTTATAGCTCTGATCGAGGTAGCCAAGCATGACATCAACGCCGCGCAGCATGAAGGCATTGACTCTTGGACGGCCGACAATCTCATCGGCCAGCCGGTCATCCATCATGTAGGCGCTGACCCGAATGCTGGTGGCGTACACCGGGCCGCTGTAGAAGATGTTGTACGCCGGGCTGTGGGCCAGGTAATCAACCGCCTGCTGGTACAGGGGATTTCCCGTACGCAGATAGTTCATCGCCAGGCCATAAGGGAATTGGTTGGGCTCCTGTACGAAGCCACCCTGAGTCCCAACGGCGGTATCGCCGTAAGGCTCAAGCACAAGCTCGGCGCAGTTTTGCCACTCGGTCAGGTGGTCCTGATTGTTATCGCCAAAGACTCCGATGTCATAGTCGGAGACTTGCTGGTAGATGCGCCCGCCATCGTAGTTCCAGGCCTCGAAGTAATAGCCGGCTGGGACGTCCATGTTGCCGGTGAAGTTACCGTTTTCCAGGCTGTACCAGGGATTCGTGTCGGTGACGTTGGTGCACCAGAAGTCAGCGTTGGCGCTGCCGGCTTTGGCGTTCCAGTTGACCATGTTCTGCTGCCACGTCGTCAAGCCGGGAATGGTAGGGAAGGTGGTCGGCGGCGTCGCGGTGAACGATGCCGTCGGCAGCACGGTGAAGTTGTAGGTGACATTCGCCGGGTTGCCGGCATTCTGTCCGTTCAAGAATCCCTGGAAACTTCCGGAGAACTGGTAGTGTCCTGGCACCGCCTGGGAATTCACGCGCAGGCGCAGCGTTGAGTTGATGCTGAAGATAGTTCCGTTGTAGCAGAGCCCGGACGTCTCGTAGTCACCATCCCAGCCTGACGGCGGGGGATTTCTCGGCGCGTCAAGATCGCATAAATACTGGGCGGTAATGCTGTTGTCGGTCACGATCTGGCCGGTGTCCAGATTCTTGATTTGCGGGTTTTGCATGATCACCGCGGCGCCCGGCGGTCCGTCCAACTGGTTGGCCTGCATCACGGCGTAGAGGTCATTGCACTCGCGCGAGCTCTTCATTGTAGGACTACAGGCCGGCGATTGCGTGGGGTCGCCCTGGTAGACGTTCTGGGCCCCAATCGGCCACATGGTGAATACCAGCTGGTTGTTGGGATTGGGCGGGTTCCACAGAGAAAAGGTGGAATAGTAACCGCCGCAACCGGGAGCGGGCGGCGAACTGCAGTAGGGAGTTGCCGGGCCAGGATAAGTTGCCCACTGGTGACAGATCGCCGCCTTGGCTGTCGGACAGTGAGGTTGGGCCATGCCCACATAGCTGGCGACGTAATAGCCCCAGAGGTTGGAGACGTGGTATCCCGGGAAATGGTCCACCGCGACCACGTGGTTGGTGGTGGAGTCATTCTGAACAATCTGCCGCGATGGGGAATTGTTGTTCTGCTGGTAGTTGATGTCGTCTTCGATAATTACGATTGAGTTACCTGGATGCACCGTCTGCCAATAGAAGGTAACCGTGTATCCATTGACCGGGTCGTAGGTGGGGCTGATGCTGGCGTAGACGTTGTAGATCTCACCCTGGTCGACGCTCGCAAACAGCGGCGCGGCGAGCAAGATGAGGCAGGTAACTGCAAGGATAATCTTCAGACACCAGCGTGTAGCGCACCCCGGAGCAAGATACAAAACTTTCATCTTCAAATCTCCTTATCAGGCAAAACTTGACGCCAATCGCGGGTTTTCAAGGGCGCGGCCCGCGCGGCAGCTGTAAACATGAGGACGATAGGCTTGAACGCAGTATCGCTGCGGCCCGAGGCAAACGGGCAGAGGAAAGTACCTGTGTCGTACACGAAAGTAACCAATATTGCGGTTACCGTTGTGCCACTTATGAGAAACTAGTCTAGGTCGCAGTACCTAGCTTGGGAGGGTTTGCGATCCACTTTAGGGCCGCATGAGTCAACGTTCTGAGCCGGCGGCAAGAACCGCGTCCGCCATTGCTGCCGCTTCCACCGAGGGTTTCACGTCATGGACCCGGACGATATGCGCGCCTTGCAGGATGCTGATCGTCATTGCCGCCAGCGAACCGGAGAGCCGATTTGACGCAGGCACGTCTTGTCCCGTCCGCTTGCCGATTGCTCGGCCGACGAAAGACTTGCGTGAGGTTCCGGCCAGTAAAGGGAGTCCTAGGCGGTGTAGTTGCCGAAAGTCGGCCAGCAGAGGATAGTTCTCTTCAAAGTTCTTGCCGAAGCCAAAGCCGGGATCGAGGACAATGCGCGAACGTTCGACACCGTGCTGCAGCGCGTCCTCGACCCGGGCGGACAATTCCTGTTCCACCATCCCGATCACGTTGACCTCATGAGGCAGCTTTCGCCAATGCTCCGGCTTGCCCCGAGTGTGCATCAGCACCACGCCGCACTTGAGATTCGCGCAGACCGAGGCCATCTCGGGATCCCACTGGAAGGCACTGACGTCGTTCACGATCTCGGCTCCCGCACCGACTGCGGCCTGCGCGACCGCAGCTTTGTAAGTGTCGATGGAGAGAATTGCGGCCGGCCTTGCGCGCAGGATCCCGTCGAGCACCGGCATGATGCGGCTTAATTCTTCCTCCGCGCTGACCGAAGGTTTATCAGGAAGCACCGGGGACGATTCCTCGTGTTGCACACGCGCTCCCGGACGTGTCGATTCGCCGCCGATATCGAGGATGTCGGCGCCCTCGTCCAGCAAACGCAAAGCGTGTTCGACGGCCCTGTCGGCAGGAAGGAAATGGCCGCCGTCGTAGAACGAATCCGGGGTAACGTTGACCACGCCCATGATGAGAGTGCGCTCACCTAACTCGAGCGAGCGGGAGCGCAGTTGCCAGCGATACCGGGGTCGCATGTCAGCAATTGTAGCGTGGGAGAGAACTGCGGTTTCGATCCCGGCTTAGCTCAGCAAGAGTGTGGTCAGAGGGCTTGCATACCGATGCTATGATCGGGAGAGCGGTCCTATGTCTCGGGTTCGTTATCTCGCAGCGTCCCTCATCTGGCTCGTGTTCGTCAGTCCGGCCTTTGCTGGAAACAAAGAAAAGACAAAATCGTCCGGAAAAATCTCTCACGATATCGAGACGATTCTCGACGACCCCGAGGCTGCACATGGCTTCTGGGGCATTTACGCAGTGTCGCTCAAGAGCGGCCAGACCATCTTCGCCTTGAATGAGGACAAGCTGTTCACCCCGGCGTCCAATGCCAAGCTGTTCACCACCGCCGCGGTGTTCGGGCTGATCGGTCCCGATTATCGATTCAAGACCACGGTTGAGACGTTCGGCAATCTCGACAAGTACGGCCGGCTGAACTCTGACCTGGTGCTGGTGGGACGCGGCGATCCGAATCTCTCCGGACGCGGTTTGCCCTACAACATGCACACCGAGCGCAAAGCGCCGCCCATCCAGGTTCTCCAGGAACTCGCGGATCAACTGGTGCAGCGCGGCCTGAAATACGTCGACGGCGATGTAGTGGCAGACGATTCCTACTTCGTATGGCAGCGTTATGACGAAGGCTGGTCGCAGGACGATCTGGCGCGAGAGTGGGGCGCTCCGGTTTCGGCGCTGACCGTCAATGACAATGTGATCTTCGTCAACATCATGCCGGCGGTCCGGCCGGGTGAGCGCGCCTTTCTGAACATTACGCCGTTCCCGGAGTACTACAAGATCGACAATCGCGTGATGACAACTCCGTCGGGAAGCGGCCCGCGCACGGTTTCCATCAACCGCGAACCGGGATCGAATCTGATCACGTTCTGGGGAAACATTCCGCAGGACGATCCCGGCTTCGGAGAGTCGCTGGCGATTGACGATCCCGCGGACTTCAGCGCGCGGCTGTTTCGCCAACTGCTGGAAGAGCGCGGGGTGACGGTTTATGGCCGCGCTCGCACCAAGCACACCGAATTGGCTTCGACGCAGACGATCAGCGTGACCTCGATGGCCTCGGGCGGAGGCGACACGACCCGCCCGCCGAATCCCGCGCCGCTGGTGCTCGCCAGCTATCAGTCGCAGCCGGTTGGCGAAGACCTGCGCGTGATCAACAAGGTCAGCCAGAACCTTCATGCCGAGCTGATGCTGCGGCTCCTGGGCAAGGAAAAAGGCACGTCAGGATCGATCGAGTCTGGACTGGAAGTGCTGCGAGGTTTTCTGGTGAACGCGGGCGTCAAGCCGGATCAGTTTGTCTTCTTCGATGGCTCCGGATTGTCGCGCGAGGACCTGGTGACGCCGGAGGCAATCGTGACGTTGTTGCGATACTGCCGCCAGCAGACCTGGGGCTCCGCCTACGAAGACACGCTGCCGATTGCTGCCGTCGATGGATCGCTGGCCGAGCGCTTCCGCAATACCGCAGCGGCGGGCAACGTGAAGGCCAAGACCGGATCGCTGGCGCACGTGTACTCGTTAGCGGGTTACGCGACCACCCAGTCGGGCGATCACATCGTCTTTTCGGTGATTACCAACAACAGCAACATGTCGGCCAAGAAAGCGCTGGATAGCATCGATCACATTGTGGTACGGCTGCTCGACGACCGGAGATAGTCTTCGCTCCGCAACCAGCTGAGTCCGCTTCCGGCTTTCTCGAATTTCCCTAATCTTCTTCGGCAAGCGGTTTGCATTGGCTTAGTGGTGCGAGAGCGCCCGCGGCGCAATCGAACCTTCCCCATGTGCAAGCTTGCGCCGGGGCGCTATCGCAGTGGAGGTTGACCATGTCGATAGGTGCGATCGCGTGTAGCGGTGGCTCACAGTTGGCAAACATCCAGCGTAACTATCAGACGGTGCGGGGCGAATTTCAAAACCTGGGCCAGGACTTGCAATCCGGCAATCTGTCTCGCGCCCAGACCGACTTTGTGACGCTCTCGGCGACGGTGTCGGCGCAGTATGGCACCAACAGCGCGGTGTCCAAAACCCTGAATTCGGTCGGGCAGGCCCTGCAATCCGGCGATCTAAGCACCGCCCAGCAAGCGTTTGCCGCCCTTCCGCCCGGCCTGACAGGTCACTCCGGAGGCGGCCAACACGGGGCGAATCCCTTTTCGCAGGGGATGAACCTGTTGGGGCAAGCTCTGCAGTCGGGTAACTTGACGGGCGCGCAGCAGGCCTTCGCCGCGCTGCAATCGAATTGGCAGCAGGTTGTGCCCAACAGCATTCCGACGGCATCTCAAACAAATGGAACGAGTTCATCGGGATTCAGTGTGACGGTCTAGCTCGTCGTCGAGGGCCCTCAGGTCGGCCAAGCTCTTGCTGTGCCGCCGGTCAACCCCCTCAATTTTCCGGCCCGGCTGACGCCGATTTTCAACCTGGCAAATAGCTCCTTTCGCCTCATCCGCCTTCCGCGTGCCGCCGCGCCTACGTGGGGGCAGACCCCACTCCAATGCGCTAAACGGGGCTATCCCAAGCCTGAAGTGAGAAAAACCCGCTCCCAACAGCACTTCCAGGTTGCGGTTTCGAGAATAAAGGCTTAGGATGAAGTTGTTGGGGTTGGTTCCTCGTCCCTCCCCGGCTAAAGCCTGAGTTCTGCAGTTCCACGTTCGCAAGTCAGCTAATCCCTCATGCACAGCGCCCTTCAATCTGTGTGCGAGTACTCCCAGGAGAGACTAAGATGGCGTGGTACGCGTATTGTATTACGGAGCAACAGGGCCTCCAGAACGGTACACGAGCCCGGCGTCCTTTCGCGCTAGAAAACCTCCGCGGCGTCAACGGCTCGGCGGTGCTAGCCTACCCCAGCGGCGATTTTGCCGTCATCGTAAGCGACCATTCTGCCGCACACACCCTTACTCAATCAGCCATCGTAGATCACTCCCGAGTGGTCAGCGAATGCTTCCGGACGTTCACTGTTCTTCCTTTCCGTTTCGGTACTGTTTTCGATTCCGATGAGGCCTTGCGGCGCGCCGTGAGGGCGAATCGCAGAACCTTCCTGGAGACGGTGGACCGCCTGCGCGGCAAGGCCGAAATGCATTTCAAGCTGCTGGTAAAGGACGGGATGCTGCAGGAAGCGATCTCGGAGCTACCCATGGGGGTAGGCGGCGAGTATCTCCGCAAACTACGGGAGCAGGCTTCGCGCACACGCGAACGGCAGACCAAAGCGCGGGCGCTTTCCATGCAGGTTCACAAGCTGTTCTCTCCACTCGAGGAGGATGTGATCTGCAAGCGGACCGACACAGGCGGCATGTTGATCGATTTTGCCCACCTGATCGATTCGAACGCCGTGGCTAAATATCAAAATCGCTACGATACGGCCACGCGGCACTTCAAAGACTGCCACGTCACGATTACGGGGCCGTGGCCGCCGTATCACTTCATGCCTGGCAAGCTGCGTACGGTTTCCGGCGGAAATTAGCCTTATCGGCAGAGGGCAGCCTGATGCGGCTGCCCTTTCCTAAGAAACTTCTAATAAAACTTCTTCAGCGATGCCCATTCGCCCCCCGGCAGCGTTACAATCGACCCCAATATTCCGTCATTTTGCTGAATAGAGTCCTCGACCCGTCAGGGAGACGCAGGTTTCGCTCCGAGACGCGCTTCGGTGCAACCTGAGAGTGGGTATCGGGATTCTCATAATAGATCGCTGATTTCCCTGTCTGGGGCGGGGAATGCTCCCTGGTCGACCCTAAAACTGGAGTGGAATGGTTCCATCTGAAAAGGTGCGCGTTCTGGTCGCAGATGACGACGTCGCCCGGGGAAGATTCCTGGCCACCCACCTCGCGCGCCGTGGATTCGATGTAAGCAGTGCCAATAGCGGGGAGGAAGCCCTGCGGGTGATGCGTGCCCACGATCCAGGATTGGTCTTGTTGGATCTTTCTGCCCCCGGGATGAGCATCCTCGACACTCTGGAGCGGATCAAGCAGCTCAAGCCCACTGTACCGGTGATGATGCTTTCGAGCCGGCACGACCCCGATATCGTCTTCAACGCCTCCAAGTTAGGCGCCGACGACTACCTGGCAAAACCCTTCGAGACTCACGAACTGGATCTCCGGATCGACAAGGTTCTGGAAAAGCAGCGGGTTCCTCGTGAGGCGAGCCAGCTCCGCGATCAGGTCCGGCGTAATCGGGATTTTGCCGGCCTATTCGGCACCAGCCCGAAGATGGAAGAGGTCAAGAACACCATCGAACAGGTCGCCGACACAACCGCGACGGTGCTCATCCGCGGCGAAAGCGGCACCGGCAAGGAAGTAGTCGCGCGCATGGTCTATGCGCAGTCAGGCCGATTCGATAAGCCCTTCGTCAAAGTGAACTGCGCGGCGATTCCCCACGAATTGCTGGAAAGTGAGCTGTTTGGTTACGAGCCCGGTGCGTTCACTGGAGCCAATCGGCAGAAGCTGGGCAAGTTTGACTTAGCCAACAACGGGACGCTGTTCCTGGATGAAGTTAGCGAGATGCACCCGGCGTTGCAGGCGAAACTGCTGCACGTGCTGCAGGACGGCGGCTTCTCACGCCTCGGCGGCAAACGCGACATCTCGGTCGATGTTCGCGTCCTCGCCGCAACCAACAAACGGCTGGAGGTCGCCGTTCAGGACGGAACCTTCCGCGAAGATCTGTTCTATCGCCTGAATGTGATCTCGATTCACATCCCGCCGTTGCGCGAGCGGCGCGAAGAAATCCCGATCTTCCTCGACTATTTCCACCGCAAATATAGCGAGTTTTACGGCAAACAGCCCGCCCCGTTTAGCGAGCCGGCGATTAGCTGCATGATGGACTATGCATGGCCAGGAAACATCCGCGAGCTGGAAAACCTGGTTAAGCGATATGTAATCGTCGGCAACGAAGCGCAGATTGTTCGGGAGCTCTCGACCCATAAACCGACGCCGACGCCCGTGCCGGCAGCCGGTCCGGTTATGGCAGCGCGACCCTCTCAGGCTGACGAACCGCGGCCGCCGGCGGCGATACCAATCACGAGCGCAAAGGGCAATGGCGTCGATGCGGACGCTCCCTCGCTGCTGGACATCGGAAGACGGGCGGCGATGTCGGCCGAGCGCGAAGCGATCGAGCGAGTCTTAAACCAGACGCGCTGGAATCGTCGGCAAGCCGCAAGAATTCTGAAGATCAGCTACAAGGCGCTGCTGAACAAGCTGAAGGTCATCGAAGAACAGAATGCTCAGAATAAGAATCTGAGCGCCTAAGATTTGCACGCCGATACCACTTTGTTCCTTGTGCATCAGTTGTAACAAGCCTCCACCGCCGCGCATTGAAATCAACTTCTTGCTGGAAATAATGGGTTTGCTGGTGCGTGTGCCGCTTGCGACGCGATCACGTCCATTATGGAAGCCAGCGTGCATTAGCCTCTGGCATCAAAAGAGGCATAAGATCCTTGAAGTCAACCCTCCGTTGTCTCGACGTCTCTCTTTCATGTCCTGTTTGTGGGACATGGCCTTGCATCGCCTACCCTGAATGATGCCTACCTCGCTCGCCTCTTTCAAAAGAGCGGTCCTCTGGGGCCGCTTTTTTGCGCCTGCGGGTAATTTATCCGACGACCGCGAATCCGCATCCAATGTTGCTGAATTCGTGGAATGCCACACAATGCAGTGACGCGTGGAGTTGACGTGTGTTCTCGCAGACGCATATTATTCCCGTTCTAACACTGCAAATTCTTGCGGTCCGGGCTCGTTGGGTTGGAGTGGGTGTCCGGGGTAAGGAATCGTATATATGGAGAAGAAAAAGCTAGAAGCCTTTAAGAAGCGATTGGAAGAGCGCCAGCGGGAGCTGCGGCATGCCATGACGCGGACCGCGCAGGACGGCCGCGACGCCGATCTGGAGTCGGCACAGGACATCGCCGACCGCGCTGCCAACTCCTACAACAAAGAGTTCCTCTTTCATCAAAGCAACAACGATCGCCAGCTTTTGCAGATGGTGGATGGAGCGCTGGACCGGATTCGCGAAGGCACTTTCGGCGAGTGTATCTCTTGCGGCGAAGAGATTAATGCCAAGCGCCTGGAGGCTGTGCCCTGGACCAGTCACTGCATCGAGTGTCAGGAAAAGCTGGAAAAAGGAATGCTGGAGCACAGCAGCACGTAAGCTTTGCTGACCGAAGTCATAAAAGCCGCCCCATGAGGGCGGCTTTTGGCTTTGCGCAAAGCTAATTTTCCGATTGCGGTTTCATCTGGCCGCAGCGCAGATAGCGGTTGTGCCAGCCCAGCGACTCACCCAGCAAATGCGGCGTGTGGCGTCCATAGGACAGGCGCTCCGCACGATTCAAATAGTCCTGCAGCAAGGGCTTGTAATCTGGCGCGGCGCACTTCTCGATGATTAGTTGTGCCCGCTGCTTCGGCGATAATCCCCGCAGATCGGCCAAGCCCTGCTCGGTCACAATCACCGATACATCATGTTCGGTGTGGTCCACATGTGAAGCCATCGGCACGATGGTCGAGATGCTTCCCTTCTGCGCGGTCGACGGCGCCATGAAGATGGAGAGATAGCCGTTGCGGGCAAAGTCGCCGGAGCCGCCGATCCCGTTCTGAATGCGTGATCCCATCACGTGCGTCGAGTTGACGTTGCCGTAGATGTCCGCCTCGATCATCCCGTTCATGGCGATCACGCCGAGCCGGCGAATGATCTCCGGGTGATTCGAGATCTCCTGCGGGCGGAGCACGATTTGTTTGCGATAGCTTGCCATGTCCTTGTTGACTTCGGTCAACATGTCCGGGCTGAGAGAAAATGCGGTGGCTGATGCCGCAGTCAGCTTGCCCGACTTCAGCAGGCGGATCATGCCGTCCTGAATGACTTCGGTGTACGACGTCAATCCTTCGAACGGACCTTCTTCCAGCCCGAAGAGCACAGCATTAGCGATATTGCCGACTCCCGACTGCAGCGGCAGCAGCGTGGAAGGGATGCGGCCTTTCTTCACTTCCCACGAGAGAAAGTCGAGGATATGTCCGGCGATGCGCTTGGAGTTCTGGTCGGGCGCCTTGAATGGGCTGTTACGGTCGGGCGAATCGGTCAGTACAACGGCGGCGATCTTCTCCAGCGGCATCTCGAGATATGGGCTGCCGATACGCTGGCCGGTGTGGGTCAATGGAATCGGTCCGCGGTTCGGAGGCGGCTGCAAGCCGTAGTAGATATCGTGCATGCCTTCCAACGCGGAAGGCTGCCAGGAGTTCACCTCGATGATCACGCGCTCGGCCTGCTCGATCCACGTCTTGTTGTTGCCGAGGGACGAGCTCGGCACCAGGCGTCCGTCTTCGAGCACTGCCGTGACTTCAATCAACGCCAGATCAAGCTTGCCCGAGGAATCCGTACTCCACAAACTGCGCCACGTGGCTGAGGTGAATGTCCATGTACTCCATCTCGCCGGCATTGATGCGCTTGCGCGTTTCCGGATCGGACTGATACGGAAGCCGCAGATGAATGCCGCCGGCCATTGCCAATGCGCCGTCAAGCTCGGGACCGGTGGAGGCGCCGGTAAAGATGCTGACCTGGAATTTCTGGCCGCGAAGATTGGCGTCAGAGATGCGCCGTGCCAACGCCATAGGTACGGCCTTGGGATAGCCCGAGCCGGTAAATCCGCTCATGCCAATCTGGTGGCCGTGCTCGACCAAAGCCGCAGCTTCTTCGGCGTTCATGATGCGGTTGGCGATAGTTGTATTGAGTACACGGGAGGTGTTTGAGACTACGGAAGTCGCCATCGAAATGCCTTTCGGACGCGCGGATGTTATTTGGGCCGGTTCTGTCTTAACGATAGGGAGAGATGGAACAAGCGTCTGTGAGCTAAGTCACAAACTGCGTCACGCGATTGCGGTAGGCAGGCAGCGATGGCAAAGAAAAAAAGACCTGGAGCGCTCCCACTCCAGGTCTTTCGTGGCGTGATGTAGCTTACGCTACGATCACGGTCTCCGGGCCATCGGAGAGCTTGTCGCAACTCGCCGGAATTCAAACTAGCTCGACGCCTATGGCGCTGTCTGCAGGTCTCTCGGCGATGCTATGCAGATCTCTATGCAAACTAAGTGCCAATCGGAATTAGCCACGCGAGCGTTGTAGTCATCATTTATTTTCATAAAGATAGATTTCGCGATCGATGTCTTGAGTGGCCGCTTCGGCGTCCTCAATCTATCTGATCGGATAGCCTCAACTATCCGACTGGTTGGTCCCTTGTTATGCATACGGACGCTCTCGCGCGACGTGCTACTCGTCAGCTACACTAGAGTGCTCTCAGGGGAGACTGTCTTGGACTCGCGAGTGGTAGTCGTTTCGGGGCCCTCGAAGGGCACGGTTGTGCGGTTCGGCGGCGATCAGCTTTCGGTTGGCCGCGACTCTGCTAACAATCTTTGCCTGCGCGACCGCGCGGTATCGCGGCGGCACTTCACCATCAGCAAGAGCGACGCCGCGTTCCACCTCATCGATCTGGAAAGCCACAACGGCACCTTCGTCAATGGCATTCCTGTCCGCCGCAAGCTCCTGACCCACGGCGACACCCTGCGCGTGGGCCGTTGCGAGTTGGTCTTTCTGATCACCGAGGACGAAGGTCTGGTTCTCGAACCAGTACAGTTCCAGGACGAGGATGCCGAGGATAGCCTGCTGACCACGACCAATGTGCGGGCGTACTCGCCGGTGACCCAGGGCACGGATGTCGGGCGCATGGCTCGCGATCTCAACGCGCTCTTCAAAATCGCGAACACTATAAATTCGATTCGCGACCTGGAGCCGCTGCAGCAGCGGCTGTTGCAATTGATCGGCGAGGTGATTCCAGCCGAGACCGGCGCCATCGTGATCCTGCGTCATGCCGACGAGGAGCCCATCTCCAGCTGCGTTTGGGAGCGGCACGCAACCACCTCACCGCAAATCGCCATTCGCCGTGAAATTGTGCAGCGCGCTTTGTGGGAGCGGTCTCCCATCTTAAGCAAGCCAACGGATTCGAAGGAGGCTGGAGAGGTCCTCTGTGTGCCGCTGGTGGGTGTGGAGCGAACTGTGGGCGTGATTTACATGGCCGCCAACGGTAAAGACCACAAACTCGAGGACGTCCACGTCCACTTCCTCAGCTCGGTAGCGGGAATCGCCGCCGTCACGCTGGAGAACGTGCTGGCAACCGAAGCGTTGCGCAGCGAAAACCGACGCCTGCAGGCAGAGTTGGATATTCAGGATGTCATCATAGGCGAAAGCAAGGGGATGCACGGAATCCAGAACTTCATCTCCCGCGTCGCCAAGAGTGATGCCACCGTGTTGGTTCGGGGCGAGAGCGGAACCGGCAAGGAACTGGTCGCACGCGCCATTCATCGCAACAGCTCGCGCGCGGACAAGCCGTTCGTGGCGATCAACTGTGCCGCAATTCCGGAAGCGTTGCTGGAAAGCGAACTGTTCGGCCATGAGAAAGGCTCGTTTACCGGCGCGATTGCCACGAAGAAGGGCAGGCTGGAGATTGCCGAAGGCGGAACGGTTTTCCTGGACGAGATCGGCGAACTCGCGCCCATGCTGCAGGCCAAGCTGCTACGCGCTCTTCAGCAACATGAGTTTGAGCGCCTCGGCTCGACGCGAACCCTGAAGCTCGACGCCCGCGTAATCGCCGCCACCAATAAGAACCTGGAAGATGCCATCAAGGCGAACCAGTTCCGCCAGGATCTCTATTACCGCTTGAACGTGGTTTCTGTAGTGGTGCCTCCGCTGCGCGATCGGCCCGACGATATCCCTCTGCTGGCCATGTATTTTGCGGCAAAGTATTCCGAACGATGCAAGCGGCCGCTGAAGGGGATTTCATCCGCCGCGCGAGCCCTGCTGACCAGCTACAGCTGGCCGGGCAACGTGCGCGAGTTGGAGAACGCCCTTGAGCACGCCATCGTTCTGGGTACGGGAGACGAGATTGTGCCCGACGATCTGCCCGAGGCGCTCCTGGAAATACAACCCGCCGAGGACAGCGGCGCGAAATATCACGACCAGATCAACCGTCTGAAGAAGCGAATGATCGTCGATGCGGTGAAGCAGTCCAAGGGCAACTACACCGAAGCCGCCAAGATGCTGGGCGTCCATCCCAACTATCTGCACCGCCTCATACGCAACCTCGACATCAAGTCCGATACCAGGAAGTACGAAAACGAGTAGTCGCCTGGCTGAGCCCGGAATTGCCTTGACTGCTGGTTATGACGTGGTAGTGTTCCTGCGTATAGGAGCATGAAACGGCCCATGACCTCTCTTCGCAGCCGGCATCTGCGCGTGGTGACGGCCTGTCTTCTACTGCTGGTTCTGCTCGGCTGCCACAAGAACACAACCGACACCGGGCCGCAGTACATCATGCTGACCTTCAACAACGCGGCCTGCGAGCAGAATGGATCGACCGACGTCATCGAGATCGCTTCGAACCGTGCCGTCGTCTATCAAGGCGCGGCCATAATAAGTCAGTTTGAAGTGCGATTTGCGGCGTGCCCGTTTAGCTCCTGCCCGATTAACAGCCCATACGGTACGTCTATGAATGTCGGGCCGCCCAATCCCGGCACCGCGGGGACCACGTTCAACTACACAGGCATGACCATCCAGAATGAGCCATGCAAGAACGCAGCCTCGCTGGGCGTGCGGATCAAGCCGGTGCGGTAGCAGGCCCCTCAAGCTTTCAGGAAGATTCGTTTCCGGTAGAGCAACCACAAGGGAACAAAACACAGGAGCAGCACGACCAGCGAGTGCATCAGGGACTCGAGCGCGGGCGAATCCATCCACGCCAGCGAGTGCAGGAAGGTGTAACCCCGCCAACTCAGCCATCCCCCAATCAATTCCGAGATCACATAGGCGGTGATTGCGTTTGTGCCGAAGATGACGAACGGCCGGGCCCATCGCCCGCGATGCAACTTCATGTCGGTCAGCCAGTAGCACATCGCGAGTGCGATCAGCGCGCAGCCGGCGGTGAACAGGACGTAGGAACTCGTCCACAGTTTCTTATTGATGGGGAACCAGATTCCCCACAGCTCGCCAAGCGCGATGCCCGCTAGTCCGTAGACCAACATGCCTCGGAGTTTCTTGCTCGATGAGCGAGCGGATCGCAGCCACTCGCCAGTTAGCACACCGCACAGCGCCGTCGCAATCGCGGGCAACGTGCTGAGGAGGCCTTCCGGATCGCGCGTGCCCTCCCACAAATGTCCGAGCAACAGCTTGCGGTCGAGATACGCGGCCAGGTTCGCGTCAGGGTGCAGCAGTGGAATATCGCGGCCGGGGACGCCAAAGCCGGGAACTGGCACGAACCGCATCAGCGCCCAGTAGCCGGCCAGCAGAGTCGCGATCACGACGACGCGTGCCGGGGTCTTCGTGAACAAGGCGATCAGCATGGCCGCGCAATAAACGACAGCGATTCGTTGCAGCACGCCGGGAATGCGCCACGATCCAAGCGGCACCCCCGCGAGGCCGTTGAGCGCCAGGCCGATGGCAAAGAGAATCGCGCTGCGGCGCAGGGTGTGAATCACAAGCGCGCGCCGCGAGTCACCGCGCTCCAACCGCGCCTGACACGAGAACACCAGCGACACGCCGACGATGAACAGAAAGAACGGGAAGATCAGGTCGGTCGGTGTCCAGCCGTTCCATTTCGCGTGTTGCAACGGCCAATAAGCCGAGTCGCTGCTCTGATTGTTGACGACGATCATGGCCGCAATGGTGACGCCGCGAAACAGATCGAGCGAGAACAGGCGTTCCGGCGAGGAACGCGGGCGCTCGATCCGTGCGATCTCGGGTGCGGTTAGCGTCGCCATGGCAGCGGCAATGATTGTACAGGCACGGCGCGGCGGTTCCGGAAATTGCGCGGAGCACGGGCGGCATTAGCTCCGCGGCGGACACAGGAATGGCTTTAGGCTTTGGATGCTGCGAATTGCGATTCGGCGAAGGCGGTGACGCGCTCGAGCGCAGCCTGCATCTCAGCATGGTGGCTCTCCATCTCGGCGTCGTCGGCGTCGGGCGGGACGAATATCTTGCGGGCGGCGCAGACGTGGATTCGCGAAAACGGCTTGGGGATCATCAGCCCATCCCAGGTGTTCAACACCCACGCGCGCTCCACCGCGACGTAAAAGGCGACGATCGGCACGCCGCTGATGCGCGCCAGCAGTACCGGTCCTTTCTTCGCTACGTTGCGGGGACCGCGCGGGCCGTCGATGGTGAAGGCGGCTGCGTGACCCTGGCCGAGCAGTTGATTCATCTCCAGCAGCGCGCGTTGGCCGCCGCGAGTGCTCGAGCCTCGCACGGGTACGAATCCCAGGCGGCTGATGACGCGGGCGATGAATTCGCCGTCGAGGCTTTGGCTGGTCATGACTGCGAGACGACGGCTGCGGTAAAGCCACGCCGCAGGCAGAACGCAGCGGTGCCAGAAGGGGTAGATACCGGGATAGATTTCGTCGAGGCTGCGGATCGATCCCTCTTCGAAGGTCGTGGTCGAGCGCAGGGTGCCGCCGATAAGGCGCAAGACGACGGGGACGATCCAGGAGACCAGCGTGAGCTGGATTCGCTGCATCAGGGTGAAGCGAGACTCAGTTTCGCCGGCGGGATCGGCCACGCCAGAATTCTACCCTGCGTACTTCAGCCAGCGGCGTAGTTCCGGCAGAGTTGGGCGTTTGCCGTACATCAGGATGCCGACGCGATAGATGCGCGACGCGATATTCACCAGGGCGAAGATCGTCACCACCATCAGCGCGATAGACAGCCCGATCTGCCACAGCGGCGGCGGCTCGATGAGAATGCGAACCAGCATCAGAATCGGCGCAAAGAACGGGACCATCGATAGCCAGAACGACAGCGGCGAGTTGGGATGCTGGATGACCGCGTTCATGAGAAACACGGCGAGAATGATGGGGAACATCGCCGGCCACTGCATCTGCTGCGCTTCCTGCTCGGTGTTGACCATGGAACCGATGGCGGCATACATCGAGCTGTAGAGCAGATAACCCAGCAGGAAGAAAATGGCGAAGGCGAGCATGCTCAACATGGGCAGATGCACTTCGCTCCTGGAGACGATGAGCCCGGGTGTCGAGAACAAGGTGGCGCAAGTGACCCACACCAGAATTTGCGTCAGCCCCACGGCGCCGACGCCCAGAATCTTGCCCGCCAGCAGCTCCTTTGAGGTGACGGAGGAGAGCAGTACTTCCAGAATGCGCGTGCTCTTCTCCTCGATGACCGAGCGCATCACGGCCATGCCGTAGATCATGACCACGGCATAAAGCAGGACCACCATGGCAAAAGCTGTGATGAAGATCTCGGTGCTGCTGGCTCCCTTATGGCCTTTCTCGGGACGGACGGTCTTTACCACGATGGGCCGGAGCAGCGACTCGACGTCGGCTTCGCTCATGCCCTTCTGCGCCAGACGCTGCTTGGTTACGGCGGTGCGGATGGCGTTGCGCAGCTCGCGCGGGCGATCGAAGTCGCCGGCTTCCTTCGTGCTGTATTGGACGTTGTGATTGGCCAGCGCGTCATTGGTCATCCAGAGAAATCCGGTGATCTTTCCCTCGCCGAGCTGTTGCGTCAGATGATCGCGCTCAGCGTCGCTGGTATCGGTATCGACCTCAATGGTGTAAAAGCGCTGCGGAAGATTAGCGGCGTCGGTGCCGAGTTCGCTCTCCTGCTTCGCGACGGAAAGCTCGTGGCCGACAGCGGTGGCGAGCTCGGGGTCGTTGGCGACGATGACGATGTTCACTTTGCCGCCGGAAGTCATTTCCGCGATTTTTGCCGGGATGAGAACGCTGCCCGCCATGAACGCGGGCATCAGCAGCGTGAAGACGATGAACGAACGGCTTCGCACTCGCTCCAGATATTCGCGCTTGAGGAGAATCCAGACGTTATGCATGCTTGCCCACCTGATCGATGAAAATCTCCTCCAGCGAAGGTTCCAGCAACTCGAAGCGGCTGATGCGGGCGCGATCGGCGGTGAGGCGCAACAACTCCTGCGGATCGGCGCCGGGCTTGAGCCGCGCTTCGACATAGTTGCCGTAGTTATTGAGTGACTCGATCAGCTCGCAGCCTTCGAGATGCGGGTCGCCTTCGTACTGCATCTGCACGTGGTTCTTGCCGTAGCTGGCCTTGATCTTCTTCAGATCGCCCTCCAGAATGACGCGGCCGTGATCGATGAGGCAGATGGACTCGCAGAGGCGCTCGACCTGGTCCATGCGGTGCGTGGAGAAGAGGATGGTCTTGCCGGCTTTCTTCAGATCGATGAGGACGTCTTTCAACATGACCGAGTTGGCGGGATCGAGGCCGGAGAATGGCTCGTCCATGATGACCAGCGCGGGATCGTGCAGCAGCGTCGCGATGAACTGAATCTTCTGCTGCATGCCCTTGGACAGCTCCTCCACTTTCTTGTCTTCCCAGTCCGCGATCTGCAACCGCTCACACCAGTCCAGAGAACGCTTGCGCGCTTCCTGCTCGGAGAGATTGTGCAGGCGGCCGAGGAAGACAAGGTGATCCAGGACCTTCATGCGCTTGTAGAGCCCGCGTTCTTCGGGGAGATAGCCGATGCGGCTGAGCTGCTCGCGATGAAATGGCTGGCCGAAGAGGCGGACCTCGCCCTCATCCGGCATGGTGATGCCGATCATCATGCGGATGGTGGAGGTTTTGCCGGCGCCGTTGGGGCCGAGCAGGCCGTAGACGCTGCCCTCGCGAATGCTCAGCGAAAGGCGGTCGACCGCGACGAAGTGGTCGAAGGTTTTGCGGATGCCCCGCAGCTCTACCGTAGGTGCAGTTTCGAGTTTCAAGGGCAGTTTCGAGTTTCCAGTTTCGAGTTTCAAGTTTACGCGAGACGGAGTTGGGTTCTCGAAGTCGTTAGCCGGGAGATTGGAGTCGAGTGGAGCTGCTGAACCGCTGGTCATAGTTTCAGTTTCAAGTTTCCAGTTTCGAGTTTCAATTGCCCGGGGATGGGACGCTCACAACCTTGTCTATGACTGTGCCATAGATTGGGTTCCCATTCACGATAATTCCACAGCAGTGTGAAAGTGGGAATGCTGAGCCCCCGTTCTTGAAAGTCAGTCTCGAGTTTCGAGTTGTGGCGACGAAACTTGTTTGCGGCTTAACTCGGGTTTTGAAACTGGAAACTCGAAACTTGAAACTGCCCTTCTACATTTGGAGAAAATTGCGGATGATCTGTTTGCCCTGATCGGTGAGGACGCTTTCGGGATGGAACTGCACACCTTCGACCGGGAACCTGCGATGGCGCAGTCCCATGATGACGCGGGTGCCGTCGCGGTCGTGGCAGGTCGCGGAGATCTCCAGTTCCTTGGGAAGACTCTTCTCTTCGACGATCAGCGAGTGATAGCGGGTCGCGGTCATTGGCGAGGGGATGTCGCGGAAGATGGTCTTGCCGTCGTGCTCGACGGAGCTGGTCTTGCCATGCATGAGGTTCGCGGCGCGGATGACTTTGCCGCCGAAGGCCTCGCCTATGGCTTGATGTCCAAGGCAGACGCCGAGCATAGGAATCTTGCCTGCGAAGTGCTTGATGGCGTCGATGCTGATACCGGCCTCATGCGGAGTACAGGGGCCGGGGGAGATGAGGATGCGATCAGGATGAAGGGCATCGATCTCGACAATCGTCGTTTGATCGTTGCGAGCGACTTTTACGTCCGCCCCCAGTTCGCCAAGATATTGGACCAGGTTGTAGGTGAAGGAATCGTAATTGTCTAAGACGAAAATCATGGGACTGGGGATTAGGGACTAGGGGTTAGTGTAGCCCGGTTCGATCCTTCCGTGCTGGATGGGAACTACAAACCATGGGACTAGGGATTAGGGGCTCGGGACTAGTGAAGTCTAATTTGATCCTACTGATGGAACGAATCGCTCGCCGACCGCATTGTGCGCGCCATCACAGAGTGTTTGATTACTGCTCGGCTAGGCTCTTCTCATCGCCCGAGGAGCAACCATGGCAAACCCGGCCGTAGAAGTAAGAAGCTATCAGGACCTGATCGCGTGGAGGAAGGCCATGTCGCTGGTCGTTGAAGTCTACAAAGCAACTACGAACTTTCCACGGCATGAGATTTATGGACTGAGCAGCCAATTGCGCCGGGCAGCCGTATCAATTCCTAGCAATATCGCCGAAGGCCATGGCCGCGCAACCTCCGGAGAGTTCGTTCAGTTTCTCTGCCATGCTCGGGGTTCGTTGTGCGAAGTAGAAACGCAAATCATCATTTCACGCGAGCTGGGTTACATCACCGGCGAACAGGAGCATCTCCTGACGGCGAAGACGGATCAACTGGGGCGCATCCTCCAGGGCCTCATTGCATCGATTCAACGGAGAAAGCCGAGTAGGGCGCACTGGCCCCCAGCCCCTAATCCCTAGCCTCTCGCCTTTTCGCACGCCCTTAGCAGCGCACTGGCCTTGTTCATACACTCCTGGTATTCCTTCTCGGGGTCGGAGTCGGCGACGATGCCGGCGCCGGCTTGGACATAGGCGCGACCGCCGTGCAGGACCATCGTACGGATGGCGATGCAGGAATCCAAATTGCCAGCGTGATCCGCGTACAGCACGGCACCGCCATAAACCCCACGGCGCACCGGTTCCAGCTCTTCGATGATCTCCATGGCGCGAACCTTCGGAGCGCCGCTTAGCGTGCCGGCGGGAAAGCATGCCGAGAGCGCATCGAGGGCGTCGAGATTGCCACGCAGCTGACCTTCCAGCGCCGACACCAGATGCATCACGTGCGAATACTTCTCGACGTACATCAAGTCACGGACCTTCACGCTGCCGTATTCGCTGACGCGGCCGAGATCGTTGCGGCCGAGATCAACCAGCATCACGTGCTCGGCGCGTTCTTTCTCGTCGTTGCGCAGGTGCTCGATGAGGCGCTCGTCTTCGGCCGCGTCCGCACCGCGCTTGTGCGTGCCGGCGATAGGGCGGTAATCGAGCTTGCGCCCGGCGACGCGGACCAGCATCTCCGGCGATGCGCCGAGGACGTGCGTGTCGTCGAGTTTCAAGAAGAACATGTACGGCGATGGGTTGACGGCGCGCAGCGCGCGATAGATCTGGAAGGGCTCGGCGGGCGCTTTGAAGTCGAGCCGCTGCGAGAGCACAACCTGAAAGATGTCGCCGGCAGCAATGTATTTCTTGGCTCGCCGCACGCTGCTGACGAAATCGTCGTGCGAGGTGCTGCTGTGGATGCGGATGGATTTTGTTTTGCCTTCATGCGACCAATGGAGGTGCTGGCCGCGTATTCCACGGGCCAGCTGGTGCTCGATCTTGGCGATGTCGGCGACGGCGCGATCGTAGGCTTTGCGCGGCGATTCGGAGCGGACATCGGCGGCGGCGATGATATGAATCTGGTGGCGCAAGCGATCGAAGGCGAGCAGACGATCGTAAAAAGTGAAGATGCAGTCGGGCAGGTCTACGTCTTTTTCGGTGCGCTCGGGCAGGCGCTCAAACTGTCGCACCATGTCGTAGGCAAAATATCCGACGCCGCCCGAAGTGAAGGGCGGCAGCCCCGGGATCTGCGCGGGACGGTGCTGGCGCAGATGTCGCCGTAGAACTTCGAGCACACTTGCCTGCTCGGTCCGAACCGATGAGCCTTCGCAGATGGTCACGTCCCGGCCGCGCGCAGTGATGACGGTTCGCGGATCCGCGCCGAGGAAGGTGTAGCGCCCGATCTTCTCGCCGCCCTCGACCGATTCCAGCAGGAAAGCGTATTTCTGCCGTTGCGCGATGCTGAGAAAAGCGCTCACTCCGGTGAGCAGGTCCGAGCTTATCGTCCGGGTGACGGGGATGAGAGTCGCGTCGCGGCTGAGTTGGAGGAAGGTTCGATAGTCGGGCGTGAGCATGGGATGAGCCGCGAGGTACTGGGATTATACGGGAGAGGATGCGGGCCGGAGGCTCGCAGTACAGCCGGCGGGACGCCGGCGCTACAGAAAAGCAAAACGCGCAACTCGCGCTGCGCGTTCGCTAGTGGCCTTCTCTCGCGGATCAAAAAAACGACGGCGCCCGTTAGCCTTGATTCATCTGTTGCCACACAGCCATGCCGGCAATGACGAGGATCAGCACGGCAGAGGCCGCACCCAAAATGCGGCACCATGGCGTTACCCGGTTCATCCGCACCATGAGCGCTTCTTGCTCCTCGCGCATGTTCTTACTGGACTCATCGAGGAAGAGTTGGTCGTCCTCATGCATGCTAAGCGTGCTGCGGTAGATGAGCAGGAGGACCAGCACGACTGTCAGTGCTCCCCAGACAATCATTAACATCATCAGAGTCGACATTCGCCACCTCGGTTCAGAATGAACCAATTTCCCGCGATGGGGTTGCCATCGGATGGGGTCTCATCGCGGGTATTATAGTCCTCGCTCTGCTACGAAAAACAACAATCTTTGGGCTCCGGAACCATCCTGGGCCCGGGCTGGGCTGCGTCATTTCCGCGCTCAGGTGCGTCCAGAGCGAACCGCCGGTCTTGCGACTTAAGCCGCAGCTGCCGCATCTACTCAAGCACCGGGATCGGCCGGCGCGCGAGCGATCGGATGCGAGTTTGGTATAATCCCGCAATCACCTGGAGGACTAGGAATGGCAACCACAACAACGACACCGACAACGACCCCCGTAACCCCGGACGTGAAGCCCCTCAACTTTACCGATAGCGCAATTGCCAAGGTAAAGGAGATCATGGCGCAACAGAATCCCGTTCCTGCGGGTCTGCGCGTGGGCGTGGTGGGCGGAGGCTGCTCGGGCTTTTCCTACTCGATGTCTTTCGAGAACGGCGCCGGAATGATGGATAAGACCTTTGATTTCGATGGCCTGAAGGTCTTTGTCGACGCCACTTCGCTGATGTACCTGAAGGGCGTCAGCGTCGATTACCTCGAGACGCTGGAGGCGGCCGGTTTCAAGTTTGACAATCCCAACGTCAAGAGCACCTGCGGCTGCGGCTCCTCGTTCAACGTATAAGCGTTCGTTAACTTTTGTTAATGGGTTGAGTAGCAACAACCTTCCCTGCCCGTGCGGGTTATAATTTGTGTGTTCGCAGGGGAAGGAACGTGTTATGAAGCAGTTTCTAGCGGTTACGCTGTTCGTTGGATTGGCTGTTTCGATGTCGACAGCCGCAGTGGCCAATGGTGGCCAGTCCGCCGCAACAACAAGCGCCAGCGGAGGGCATGGCACCTTTTCCGTGGAGCTGGCGAAAGCACTCGACTCCAAAAAACTCAAAGAGGGCGATGAGGTCCAGGCTAAGCTGACTGGATCGATCACCCTTCCCAGCGGTGCTACGGTTCCGCGCGGCACCATGCTGATTGGCCATGTGACCGAAGCAAAAGCCCGCTCCAAGAGCGACTCAGAGTCGGCGTTGGGTATCAGCTTCGACAAGATTGTCCTGGGTAAAGGCGAGGACTTGCCGATTAAGGGCGTGCTGCAGGCAGTTGCGCCGAACCCTAATGGCGACGTAAGCACGGGGGCCTATCTGGATCAGGGGCCGAGTTTGAGGATGGCAACGCAGAGTCAGGTGCCCAGTACGGTTTCTGACCCTAAGCCTGTTCTGACCGAGCAATCGACTGGCGTGCTGGGCTTTAAGAACATGACGCTGAAGGATGGCGTGATCACGTCGACTGGCAAAGAGATAAAGCTAGATACCGGTACGCGGTTCATGCTGAGTGTCGCGATGGGCAAGTAGAGTTCGCGGAAGATTTTAGAGCGCCTGCTTTCTTGCGGGCGCTCTTTTTGTTTTTGTGCCGGCTACGGCAATCAGCGGCTGGCTCGTTCCTGCCGCAATAGCTTGTGCTTTCTTTCGATGCCCCAACGATAGCCCGCCTCATCGCCATCGCTGCGGATGACGCGGTGGCAAGGAATTGCCAATGCTACCGGATTGGTAGCGCAGGCGCGGGCCACGGCCCGAACTGCGTTGGGATTGCCGACTGCCCGCGCGATATCGCTGTAGCTGCGGGTTTCGCCACTCGGAATCTGCCGCAGCTTCTCCCATACTTTCATCTGGAAGGCGGTCGCACGCACGTCGAGCGGCAGATCGATAAGGGTGTTCTCGCCGCGGATCACGGCCAGCAGCGGCTCGACATACTGCTTCATAGCGGCATCGTCGCGATGCAGTTCGGCAGCATGGAACTCCGCGCGGAGATCGCGCTCCAACTCGGCAGCGCTTTCGCCGAAGCGAACCGCGCACAAGCCGCGTTCGGTGGATGCCACCAGCAGCCGGCCAAGCGGACTGGGAGCAATCGCAAAGGTGATGCTCGCGCCTGCGCCGCCGCGTTTGTATTCTCCCGGCGTCATGCCAAGCTGCTGCGGGGATTTCTCGTAAAGGCGGCTCGATGAGCCAAAGCCGGCGTCGTACAGCGCGGTCGTGACGTCCTCGCCTTTGCGCAGGCCGTGCTTCACGTGTTGTATGCGGCGCGCGGACTGGTACTCGCGCGGGCTGAGTCCGGTGGCACGCTTGAAGAGCCGTTGCAGGTGAAACGGGCTGAGTCCGACTTGCTTGCTCAACTGCGGCAAGGTGACGACTGCGCCGGCGTCGTCGAGGATCCGGCGGGCGCGGGCGATGTATTGCGCCTGCGCGGAAACCTCAGTCGGCTTGCAACGCAGGCAGGCACGATATCCCGCGCGCTCGGCTTCATTTGGAGTGGGGAAGAATTCGACCGAGTCGCGGCGGGGACGGCGGCTGGGGCATGAAGGACGGCAGTAGACTCCCGTCGTCCGCACCGCGAAGACGAAGCGCCCGTCCTGGCGCGCGTCTCGCGCTACCACCTGTTGCCATTGGTTCTGCAGTTCGGTTTGCATGCTCACAGGTTAGTTCCGTCTGGGCAAGCCGGATATCCGGGATTTGCGCGCAAAGGAAAACAGCAACTAGCTCTCAACCTCGGGAGTGTTTCCCGGAACTTGTATGCCGAGGCCTTCCTGCACAATCGCTGCCGCGTGTTCATCTGATTCGAAGACATAGGCTTCGATGCCCAATTTCTGCGCGGCTTCGACATTCCTGGGACGGTCATCAAAGAACAACACCCGCTGCGGCTCGCAATTCAGCTGGCGCAGGCATAGATCATAGATTGCCGGGTCAGGCTTGATGATCCCGTGCTCGCACGACCAGATCTGCACCTCGAAGTCCTGCAGCCAGTCGAAGTTCTTGCGCAGTTCGTGCAGCAAATCGTTTGGCATATTAGACAGAATGGCCGTGCGCACTCCGTGAGTTCTGATGCTTTGCGCCAGTTTCAGGGTTCCGGGATCGGCTCGCAGCCACAGGCGGTTTTCGAATTCCACAATGTGTCGTACCTGATCCGCGCTGAGGGAAACGCCTGCCGCCCGGGCGAAACATTGCCAGTGCTGCCGGCAGTCGATCAGGCCACGGTCGTATTGGTCGCGGGTGTTGGAGTACAGCTCGAAGAACGGCGGGTCGCTGACGCCCGCGAGCGCGCCAAAGTCCTGCAACTCCGGCAATGTGGGAGATTGGCTCAGCACCCGGCCATAATCGAAGACAACGGCATCCCAGCGGTTTGATTGCATGCAGGTTTATTGTGGCACGCGCGCCTCATCGCAGAGCTGCAGCCAAGGCATCCGGCAGGTTCGCATATCGGAACTTGTAGCCTGCGGCGTTCAGCCTGGCCGGCAGAACGCGTGCCGAAACCAGCAACAGTTCGTGGCCCATCTCACCCATCAGAGTTCGAATGACGAACTCGGGCAAGGGCACTATCGCGGGACGATGCAACTGGTGGCCGAGGGCGCGAACAAATTCGGCGTTGCGAACCGGCGCCGGTCCCACCGTGTTGACTGGACCCTGCAGAGTTTCGTTTTCGATTGCGAATTTCATCGCGCCGACAACATCGTCGAGGGCGATCCAGCTCCACCACTGCTGGCCGTTGCCGACCCGGCCGCCGAGGCCGAGCTTGAAGGGCGGAAGCATCGGCTTCAGCGCGCCGCCATTACGCGACAACACCACGCCGATGCGCATCGAAACCGTGCGCAGGCCGGCATTGCGGGTCACGCTGGTCGCGGCTTCCCACTGGCGGACGACATCGGCCAGGAAGCCGGGGCCGGGTGAGCTGTCTTCGGTTAATACTTCGTCGGCGCGGTCACCGTAGTAGCTCATGCCGGAGGCACAGACAAAGACGCGCGGTTTGCCTGTCTTGATGTAGCTGGCAGCGGCGGCGCCGGCCACGGTGAGCGTGCCGCACACCCGGCTTTCCAGGACCTCCCGCTTGAAGTCCGGAGTCCAGATGCCCGCGATATTCTTGCCGGAAAGATGAACGATGGCATCGGCATCGGAGATTTTCGCGGGATCGAGCGTCTGACGCGGGTCCCATTGCACTTCCCCGGGGCCTGCCGGGTGACGTACGAGAGCGACAGTTTCGTGACCGGCAGCCCGCAACTCGCGAGTTAGCGCCGATCCAATGAGCCCCGATGCACCGCTGATGAGTACACGCAATCGATTGAACCTCGTTGTCTGTCGTCAGTATTACAACATCTTGATGCGGCGGGACACCATAGAAAGGCGCTGAGGCGTGGTAGGATTTTCGCTCGCAGCGTTCCCCTGATCCTTAGATGCAACGCGCGGAGGCGCTCAAATGGCCAGGAAGCCGGACTACGGAATCGATGCGCCGCACGTTATCCGCAACCTGCTGATCGCGGGAGGGGCTTGCCTGGTCATCGCGCTGGCGTTTCCCAAAGTCACGATCGCGCACGTGACCTTCCTCTTGAACCCCGGCTTCTTGTATCCGGCGGCGTGGATGATCGCTCCCGGGATTCTCATGCTGGTGTATGCGAAGGTAGGCAAGTTCCGGCATCGCGACCGCATGCTGGCGAAAGTGGTGTGGACCGGAGCTGAGACCGTGCTGGATGTTGGCTCCGGCCGCGGCCTGCTGCTGATCGGGGCCGCGCATCGGCTCACCACCGGTCGCGCCATTGGCATCGACATCTGGAATGCCGAAGATCTGTCAGGAAACTCGCCGCAGGCGATACGGGAGAACATTGCGCTTGAGGGAGTGGAGAGCAAGACCGAGGTCAAGAGCGAAGACGCCCGCCAGATGAGCTTTCCGGACGGATCGTTCGACGTCGTGCTGTCGAATCTGTGCCTGCACAACATCTACCAGCAGGAGGGCCGCGTCCGCGCCTGCCGCGAGATTGCGCGCGTGCTCAAGCCCGGCGGCGTTGCTGTCATCTCCGACTACAAACACGTGCGCGAGTACGCCGAGCAATTCACGCAAGCCGGGCTGGCGGTGCAATTGTTTCCTCTCGATTGGACGGGAACGTTTCCGCCGTTGCGCATTCTGGCGGCGCGGAAAGCGGCCTGAGTATCCCAGGTCTCGAACACCGAGAGACCTGGGGCATCCGCAAGCCGGCACAGTGTCGAAAACACCTCTGGCACGTCCAAGTGGTGAACGGAACGACCCGCTATAATGAACTTTCGCATGAATTATTGGTTGATCCTGGCGTTGGCGGCGGCGTTGCCGTGGGGAGTCGTCGCTCAAGACACGTCCCAGCAACAACTGCCTAACGCACCCTCGGCGGTCCGATATCCTCCGCAGCCCGATCGGGCTCCGGTTACAGTGCAACCTGAACCGGCGCCGCAGACGCAGGTGCCGGCCAGTCCGCAGCAAGGCAGCGGCTCGACCACGGGACAGCAGAGTGGCTCGCAACCGGCTACGAAGTCCGACGCTCCTCCCAGTACCAGTGCGAAGCCGGTAGCAGGCTCGGGCGATGTCGACGACACGCTGACCGTCATCCGCAAGCGCGTCGACGAGGTCAACGTGGTCTTCACCGTGACCGACAAGCGCGAACATTTCGTGAAGGACCTGACGCAGAACGATTTTCGCGTCGTCGACGACAACAAGCCGGCCAACATCGAGTACTTCAGTCGCCAGACCAACCTGCCGCTGCGCGTCGGCCTGCTGATCGACGCCAGCAACTCGGTGCGCGACCGCTTCAAGTTTGAGCAGGAGTCGGCGATCGAGTTCCTGAATCAGATCATCCGCCCGCGCTATGACAAGGCGTTCGTGATCGGATTCGACACCACGCCGGAGGTCACGCAGGACTTTACCGATAGCGCCGAGCAACTATCGCACGGCGTGCGCATGCTGCGCGCCGGCGGCGGCACGGCCATGTACGATGCCATCTACTTCGCCTGTCGCGACAAACTGATGGGCGTCGACAAAGGCCAGATCGCTTCTCGGCGCGCCATCATTCTGCTGAGCGACGGTGAGGACAATCAGAGCCGCGTCTCGCGCGAAGAAGCGGTGGAGATGGCCCAGCGTGCCGAGGTCATCATCTACGCGATTTCCACCAACACCAGCGGCATCAAGCTGCGCGGCGACAAGGTGCTGGAATTCTTCGCCGAGCAAACCGGCGGCAAGGCGTTTTTCCCGTTCAAGATTGAAGACGTGGCCAACGCCTTCACCGAGATTTCCGATGAGCTGCGCAGCCAGTACGCGATCTCATACAAGCCCGCGGATTTCGTCGCCGACGGCAAGTACCGCAAGATCGAAATTCTCGCCGAGAACAAGAAGTACCACGTGCGCGCGCGCAAGGGATATTACGCGCCTCGGCAATAACGGTAGAGCTGGCCTTCAGTAGGCGGCAGACGGAGTTTCATCGCCTCGTCGTCGCTCTCTCCATCATCGCCTGCGCTTCCTCGACGCTCCACTCCGGAATTGCGCCGGCGCGGCTAGCCACTAATGCAGCTACGGCATTCGCAAAAGCGCCGCAGCGGCGCGCGTCCCAACCCTGATCGAGACCATGAAGAAATGCAGCAGCGAAGGCGTCGCCTGCGCCCACGGTATCGGCGACTTCAACTTTGCAGCCGGGCACGGCGGTGTAGACGCAATCCATATAGACGCCGCAACCGCGCTCCCCGAAGGTCACGCAGATTGTCTTGCAGTTGTATTGATCGCTCCAGCGCTCGCAGAAATGCTCGACCGATCCGGCATCGCCGTCGACCGACAACGACGCGTCGAGACACTCGGCCTCGCTGTCGCTCAGCTTGATGACGTGGGCATGCGCCGCCAGTTGCTCGACGGTCGCGAGATTCCAGCTGCCGTCACGCAGGTTCACGTCGTAGAAACCCTTCGCCGCCGGCACCTTTGCCAGCAATTGCAGAGTCGAATCCAGCGCGCCCTTGGAAGTATGGAAGAGCGTGCCGAAGTAGATCCAGTCGGGCTGCAAGTCGGCGACGGCCTGCAGCTGCGGACGTGTGAGCCGGGCGAAATCGTACGCGGCCGGGCGCACGATGCGAAACATCGGCTTGCCGTCGGGGCCGATCTCGACCTCGGCCGTGCCGGTGGGCTTGCCCCGCAACACCTGCACGAACGAGCGGGAGATGCCGCAGCTCTTTAGGCCTTCGAGGGCGCGATGCCCGCGCTCGTCGTCGCCAACGCCGCTGACCAGAAACAGTTCGTGCCCGAGTTTGTGGGCGTGGGCGGCAAAGTTGAGCGGCGCGCCACCCAAGTACTCGGTCTGGCCGATCACGTCCCACAGAATTTCGCCGATGCTGACGATGCGCAGAGCAGTACCCCTCAGCAACATCCTACCGAATAAGGTCGTGCGCCGTGAGCTGTGCGCCGTGAATAGCGATCTTCTAGCGTGGCGATTCAATGCGGTACGGATTTGTCGCCGAAAGCAGGAGCCGGATGTTGCAATCGACGTGATTTCAGCTATGATTACCAGCGCCCCACTTCGTTATGAGACTTTCCTTTCAACGCGAGCGAAACGATGTAGCTTTGGCGCCCAGCCGGGCTGAATTTCCTCCCTTGTCGGGTGCCGACATCGCCGGCGCGATCGTGGGCGAGAAAGTTGGTGGCGACTTCTTCCACTTTCTGCGCGCCAATCGCTGCCGCGTGATTTTCGGGCTGCTCGATGTCGCCGGCCGGCACGAAGAGAATCACAAGATTGTGGAAGCGGCTCGGCAGACGTTTCAGGAGGTCGGCCGCGACCGCTTCAGCTACGAAGATGTGAACGAAGCCGACGCGATGATGGAGTTCTGCCTGGAGCTGAACCTGAGCATTCGCCGCGCGGCCGACGGCGTTCGTCCCTGCGCCGCGTTTCTCGGCTGCTATAACGAAGAGCTGGGCACCATCTGCTACGCCAACGCCGGACACACGCCCGGGCTGCTGCGCGATCCTTCAGGAATTACCGAGCTGCCCGCGACGGGCCTGCCGCTGGGGTTGTTCTCGGCTTCGACGTACGAGGCGCCCACCGCCGCGCTCATGCAGGGCGCTTCGCTGCTGCTGGTGTCGCGCGGAGTGGTTGAGGCGGCGCACAAGAAGGAAGAATTCGGCCTGGAACGGGTGAAACAGCACTTTGGGGGCTCGCCGCAAGACGACGCCAACCAGATCGCGACTCTGGTTCTGAACGCAGTGCAGGACTTCATGCACATAACTCCCGATCACAACGACGTAACCGCCCTGGCGCTGGTGCGAGCGTCCGTCGGCAGGACGGTTTCGACCTCCGCCTAAGCCCAATTTGCCGGGGCAGAGCGCAGCAGTTCTGCCCTCAATTCCATTCCTTCGCGCCCCTGGTCGGTTACACTGGTAATGGACAAGTAAGCCAACTTTTTGGAACCTCTGGGCGCGCCGGTGGGAACCACTATCTGGTCGCTACGCAGCCGGGTCCGCGGGTGCTGTTACTTCCCCATTTCCTGGGCCAAGCATCTAAGTCAGTGACGCCGTTCTGTGCTGCTCAGTGAAGATTGTTGGCCTTCACTCAGTCGGCATACTCCTATGATTTTCCGAACCCGCATCGCGCTAGCGATCATAACCTGCACCTTGTCACTGGCTGCGTGCGCGCAGCAGCGGCAACCGGCTCCACCGGACACCAGTACTCCTGCGCCCGCAGCGCAGGTGCAACCTTCCCAGACGCCGGCGACGCCCTCTCAGCAACCCTCGTCGTCTCCAGCGCAGCAGCCTCAAGCTCAGCAGAAGCGGCCATTGACGTCAGAAGAAGTCTTGCGCCAGGAGGAAAAGCAGCGCGCCCTGGGCATCGTGCCGCTGTTCGGCATGACCAGCATTCACGATGCTCCACCGCTCACCACCAAGCAGAAGTTCCGGCTGATGTCCCGAACCATGATCGACCCGTTCTTTTTTGTGTCTGCGGGCATCACTGCGGGCCTCGGGCAGGCCACCAATTCCTTCTCGCAATATGGTCAGGGGGCGACGGGATTCGCCAAGCGTTATGGCGCGGCCGTTGCCGATAACGCGGACAGCAACCTCTTCAGCAACTTCGTTTACCCCTCGATCTTCAAGCAGGATCCCCGCTATTTTCGCTCAGGTGAGGGTTCGGTCAAGAAGCGCATAGGGACTGCGATCATGCAGGAGTTTGTCGCCCGCAAGGATTCCGGTGGACACACGATTTCGTACTCCAATATTCTCGGCGCTCTCACCGCAGGCTCCATCTCCAATGTTTACTACCCCAGTGAAGATCGCGGATTTGGATTGACGATGTCGCGCGCGGGCACAGCTTTGGGTTGGGGTACTCTGGGAAACGTCCTGCTGGAGTTCTGGCCGGACATCGATCAGCGGTGGTTCCACAAACACTCGAACCAGACCACTTCTAACCCCAACCCGCCGACCGGCGAATTGTCGAAGTAACCAAGAGCCGCAAGCTTCGAGCTGCTAGTCCGGGATTGGGTAGAGCGGGCCCTCAGGGCCGCCTCCGCGGCTCCTCTTGTGATCTGTCATCCCGACCGAAGGCTTCAGCCCGAGAGTCATGTCATCCCGACCGAGGACTTTAGTCCGACCGAGGGATCTGCGGTTCGAGCCGCGGAGCGGCGGCAGGGTTATGACACAGTCTCTGAAAGTCTGCCCTACCCTCCGCTGAATCTCCTTAGCGCAAACGGCGACAAATCCACCGCACTTGGCAGCCCCAATGCCTGCTGGGCCAGCGCTTCTCCAATTGCCGCCGAGTGTTTGAAGCCGTGTCCGGAGCACGCCGACGCGAATACCACATTGTGGGAGCCGTGGAAGTTGTCGATGACGAACTTCGCGTCCGGGGTGACGGTGTAGAGGCAGGTTGCGCTGCGCAGGCAGTCGGCCGATACGCCAGGAAATCGCGGCGCGATGTATTCGTCATAGAGCGCGGCGACGTCAGCCGGATCGACATCGCGCGGAACCGCATCCGGATCGACCGTTGCCTCGTACTGCTCGGTAGCGATCTTGACGCCGCCATTGGCGTCGATCTGCGGGAAACCGTACATCATGTCGCGCGGCTGGTTGCCGGTGATCCAGATGAAGACGGGAAAGTTTCGCGGCTCGAATCGCTCCGCGCCGTTCGCCACGCGAAACCAGCACAGCATCTGGCGATAGACCTTGAAGAAATGCGCGTAGTCGTCTCCCAGCAGCCGGGGAATCCACGCGCCCGCGGTTACGATGACTTGCTTTGCGGAGTAAGTCGCCTTGCTGGTACGGATCTCAACCTCACTCGGACGCTGATAGATGTCGAGCGCAACTTCGTTGGTGAAGACTTGCGCGCCCGCCTCTCGCGCCAAGGTTAGCTGCGCTTCGATACAAGCTTCCGGACGCAGGAAGCCTGCGCCCGGTTCGAAGTATCCGACCTCGTCGCCGAGCAGGCGAAATTGCGGATAACGGCGTCCGATCTCGTCAGCGCGGAGGACTTCGTGCGCGATCCCAAACTCCCGCGCCGCGTCGATTGTGTCCTGGACGAACGAAGTCGATCCGTGATGACAGCCTGGAGTGTTCGCCGACGCCAGCACCAGGCAGCCGTTGCGGACCATCAGGCTCCGGCCGGTCGCGGCTTCAATCTCCTCCCAAATCTGATTCGAGCGCAGCACCAGCGGTACGAAAACTTTGCCTTCGCCAATGGCCTGCCGCGTGATGCGGGTGTCGCCGTGCGAGGAGCCCTGGTCGTGCGGCGGGGCGAAGCGGTCGATGCCGATACAGCGCGCGCCCAGCTTGGACGCTTGATACAACGCGGCGCTGCCAACAGCGCCCAGGCCGAGGACGAGAAGATCAGCAGTTAGCATTCAGCACTTAGCCAATTATCCGGAGCAGGCGTCGTTACGGTCAGCATTCGAGCTGCGTCTTGTAACAGGGCACGACTTTCAGTCGTGCCGAACAGGTTACCAAAAGAATCAGGCTTCAGCCCTTGCTTGCGGTCCGCAGGGGCTAAAGCCCGGTCACATTTATAGCATTCGGCACGGCTGCAAGCCGTGCCCTGTTACGAGGCGCTTTAAGGAATGTTCTCGAAGGGCGTCACTCTGCAACTCTGAGACCCAGTGGCTTTAGCTAAATGCTAAATGCTAAGTGCTGCGCCTTACTGCTGTATCGCCTGGATCGCCTTGGGGTGGACCTGTTCGTTCTGGATCTGCGACGCGTCCCAGCCTCCGCCGAGCGCTTTGACCAGGTAGACCTCGGTCACCATCTGCTGACCCATCAACTGCGTCGCCAGTCGCTGATTGGTGAGCAGCGTGCTCTGCGCGGTGATCACGTCGAGGTAGGAGGTCACGCCGCCGACGTAGCGGTTGTTGGCGATTTGCAGCGCTTTCTGCGCGTCGGTGACGGCGGCGTTCTGCGTGGTGCTGGCCTGCGACAGCTCAGTCAATCCGGTGAGCCCGTCTTCTACTTGCTGAAAGGCCTCCAGCACCGACTCGCGATAGTTCGCGACGGCCTCGTTGTAGCTTTGCCGTGCGTAAGCCAGATTGGCGCGATTGCGGCCGCCGTTGAAGACCGGCTGCAGCAGATCGCCGCCAAGCGACCAGATCGCGTTGGGAGTGCTGATCAGGTTGGTGATGTCGGTACTTTGAAATCCGCCGCCGCCGAAAATGGTGAGTTGCGGATAAAACGCGGACTTGGCCACTCCGATCTCTGCGTTCTGGTGAGCCATCTGCCGTTCGGCGGCGGCGATGTCGGGACGGCGCTCCAGCAGATCGGACGGCAAGCCCAGCGGGACTGCTACCGGACCCTCGGTGAGAGAGCGTACCGGCACGCTGAAGGTTGCCGCGGGATTTCCCGTAAGCACGGCGATAGCATGTTCGTACTGGTCGCGCTGCTGCTTGACCAGATAGAACTGGGCAACGGTGGAGTCGAGCACCGTCTGCTGCTGCGCCACGTCGAGGCCCGAGGCGACGCCGCCGTCATGGCGGCTGACGACTAGCTGCAATCCCCTTTGCTGGATCTCGACCGAGTCTTGCACGACCTTGGTTTCCGCATCCAGCTCGCGCAGGCTGAAGTAGTCGGCGGCCAGTTCCGCGCTCAGCACCAGCTGCACGTTGTACATCTCGGCCGCGGTCGCCTGCAGCGTGGCATTCGAGGCCTGCATGCTGCGCCGTATCTTGCCGAAGAGATCGGGCTCGTAGTTCACGAAGAACGGGATGGTATAGGTGCTTTGCGTAAGCGGATGACCCAGAGTCACGACCTCCGGACGGTCGCCGGCATAGCGTTGACGGGTGTAACTGGGATCGACGTTGGCCTGCGGAAAAAATCCCGCCGAGGTCACGCGGGCCAGCGCGCGAGCTTCTTCCAGACGATCTTTCGCGGCGAACAGAGACTGATTCGCCGCCAGTAGCTGCTTCTCGTAGGCGTTCAACTCGGCGTCGTTGAAGACTTCCCACCACGGGCCCTTGGGCAGCGAATCTTT
Source organism: uncultured Acidobacteriaceae bacterium (assembly GCA_963805985.1). GTDB lineage: Bacteria > Acidobacteriota > Terriglobia > Terriglobales > Acidobacteriaceae > Bog-257. The sequence continues at coordinate 386,452 of CAWDWG010000005.1, forward strand.
GGGCGCAGCTTCGCGCCAAGGCGCGGGCGTCTTGTAGGCGTCGGGAGCGGGCGCAGGCGCGGCGGGGCGATTGTAGTTCGGGCCGACGGTGCAGCCAGCGAGAAGGAACGCCACAAGAAGCGCTATGAATGTCGGTACCGTTCTCCAAGACCAATCGCAACGAAACTTGGGTGCCCCATTCTGGCCATCTTTTGGCCAGGGTGGGGCAGTTGCTGCCGCTTCGACGAACTGCCCCGCCCCAGCCAAACGAAGGCTGGAACGGGGCACCCAGGCACCGGGGTTAAAGCCCCTCGTGATTTCACGGGATTTCACCCGGCTAAAGCCGGGTGCTTCCACCGACGCAGACCTACTGCTCACGACGACTGGCCTCCCTGTTGCTGCGGTGCGACGTTGACCTTCTCGCCGTTCTCGATGGCGTCGGAGGGATTCACAATCACGCGATCGTTAGCGTCGACGCCGCCGACAATCTCCAGCGTGTTGCCGAAGTCGCGGCCAATCGTAATGTTCCGCAATTCCACTTTGTTGTCAGAACCGACAATCGCTACTTGCGGCCCCTGGCTGCGGAAAAGCATTGCATTCTGCGGGACGGTCACCTTGTTGCCAGTGATACTCGGTCGGAAGTGTACTTCGCCAAACGAGCCGGGAAGCAGCTTGCCGTCTTTGTTGGGGACATCGACCTCGGTCAGCAAGGTCCGCGATGTCACGTCGATGGCATCGGCGGTGCGCGCGATGACGGCACTGAATCGCTGGCCGGGAAATTCCTGCAGGGTGATGGTCGCGGGAACTCCAACCCGCATGGCCGGAGAGTAGGCTTGCGGCACGTTGACGTAGACGCGCAGCGGATCGGACTTGGCGATGCTGAACATTGCCTGCGGGCCCGAGCCGCCACCGTTGCCGGCATTGATGAGCGCTCCGGGATCGACGGTGCGGCGGGTGATGACGCCTTCAAACGGCGCGTAAACGTGCTTGAATCCTTCCAGTTCCTCCAGCCGTTTGACGTTGGCATCGGCCGCGGCGAGATTGGCCATGGCCTGCTCGTAGCCGCTGCTCTGGGTGTCGGCTTCTTCCTGCGAAACCGAATCGGTCTTGCGCAGCGCTACATAACGGTCAGCGTTGATCTTGGCCAGGTTCATCGCGGCCAGCACCTGCTCGCGGGCAGCTTTGGCCTGCCGCAACTCCTGGTCGACCTCGGGCGTGTCGATGTCGGCCAGCAAGTCGCCCTGCTTGACCCGGCTGCCGATGTCCTTGTACCAGCGCAGCAGATATCCGTTGGTGCGCGCGTAGATGGGCGACTCGACGTAGGCCTGCAACGTTCCCGGCAGCACCAGTTCCTCATTCCCTTTTTCGGGCGTGGGATGCACGATGGCCACTGTGGGCACCGCGTCTTGTTGCGTCTCGTCAGCGAGCACGTGGCTGTCGTGAATGCGGGAGAGCATCGACAACCCGCCGCCCACCAGCAGCACCAGCAGGGCCACGCCGATGAGCATGAGCGCTACCCGCGGCTTGGCTGCCGGCAGCTTGGGGGGAGGCGTGATCTGTGCAGCGGCATGCTCGTCCTGGGCGTATTCCTCCGGCGCGTGTCCGGAGCCGTCTTCGTGCCGCCGATCGTAGTGCGCCGATTCTGTGTCTTGCCTGTCCATCTCGGTTGGAGTTTCCACTATTGTATGACCTTAACTTTGCGGGCGGTTGAACCCGCAACCTGCCTAGTCTTCCGCACGCTTCGCTTCCCGGCTGCCGTGAATCATGGCAAAAACCGTGGGCACGAAGAACAACGTTGCGACGGTTGCAAACATCAGGCCGCCGATGACCGCGCGGCCCAGCGGCGCGTTCTGCTCACCACCTTCGCCCAGGCCCAGCGCCATGGGCAGCATGCCGATAATCATGGCCAGCGCCGTCATCAGTACCGGGCGCATACGCGTGTAACCCGCTTCCAGCGCCGATTGCGCGGCGGGTATTCCGGCTCGCATGCGATCGCGCGCGAAGGAAACCATCAGGATCGAGTTGGCAGTGGCGACGCCCATGCACATGACCGCTCCGGTCAGCGACGGCACATTCAGCGTGGTGTGCGACAGCAACAGCATCCAGCAGATGCCGGCCAGCGCGCCGGGCAAGGCGGTGATGATGATGAACGGATCGAGCCACGACTGGAAGTTCACCACGATCAGGAAATAGACCAGAACGATGGCGCAGAGCAGCCCCACGCCCAATCCGATGAATGAGCTCGTCATCGTGACCACCTGGCCGCGAACAATCATCTGCGTGCCGCGCGGCAGTTGCTGGCGGAAAGGCTGCAGCACGCGATTGACATCGCGCATGACGCCGCCCAGGTCGCGTCCCTGCGTGCTGGCGTAGACGTCAATCACCGGCTGCACGTTGTAATGCGAGACCACGGCCGCACGAGTGACCGGACTCAACTGCACCAGGTTCCCCAGCACCTGCGGATTCGGATTGCTGGGATTGTTCACCGACGTGGACATCAGGTCCTGCAGCGAGCTGACACGATACTGCGGCGACTGCACCGCGACCTGGTAGGTGACGCCGTTACCGCTGTTCAGCCAGAAGTTGGGCGTGGTCTGGAAGCTGCCGCTGAGCGAAACCAGTACATTCTGCGCCACGTTCTGCGCGGTCATGCCCACTTGCGCGATGCGCGTGCGCTGAATGTCCATGTGCAGCGTCGGCAGGTTCAACAGTTGCTGCACGTGAACGTCGGCCGTGCCGGGGATCAGCCGCACCCGGTTGGAAATTCGCTCGGCGATCGTGTAATTCGTCGCCATGTCGGGGCCGATCAGCTGCACATCGATGGGCGCGGGCAGGCCGAAGTTCAAGATTTGCGTGACAATGTCGGCCGGCTGAAAGAAGAACTCCACTCCCGGAAAATGCTTGGGCAGATTCTCGCGCAGCCTGTGAATATAGCCGGCGGTGGGGTGGTGATGTTCCTGGTTGAGGCCCACAAGAATCTCCGCATCGCTGGTGCCGATGACGCCCGAGTTGCTGTACGTAAGATTGATGCCGGAGTTGGGCAGGCCGATGTTGTCGAGAACTGTGACCAACTCGTCTTTCGGGATCTGAGTGCGGAGATAGGATTCGATTTCATCGCACAGCCGCGCCGTCTCTTCCACGCGCAGACCGGGGTGGGCGCGAATGTGCAGGCGCATTTGCCCGGCATCGACGCTGGGAAAGAAATCCTGGCCCAGGAAGAACACCAGCCCCATCGATAACACGCAAAATGCCAGGAAGCATGCCGCGAACATCTTGCGGTGCTCCATGGTCGTTTCCAGCAGCTGGTAGTAGCTGGCGCGGAAGTTGTCGAAGCCCCGTTCGAAGCGCCGCTGATAACGCCCGAAGAACGTTTTGGCTGACTCCTCACGATGCTCGTGGCCGCGCATGATGTACATCACCAGCGTGGGAATCAAAGTTCGCGATAGGAAGTAGGACGCGAGCATCGCGAACACCACGGCTTCCGCCAGCGGCACGAACAGGAAGCGCGCCACGCCTGTCAGAAAGAACATGGGGACGAACACGATGCAGATGGAGAGCGTCGAGACAAGGGCGGGCACGGCGATCTGCGACGCGCCATCCAGAATCGCCTGCTTCATCTCCTTGCCCTGGGCAAGGTTGCGCTCGATGTTCTCGATTTCCACCGTCGCGTCGTCAACCAATATGCCGACGGCGAGCGCCAGACCTCCCAGCGTCATGATGTTGATGGTCTCGCCCAGCGCGCTGAGCAGCAGCACGGAAACGAAGATCGAGAGCGGAATGGAAATCGAGATGACGATGGTCGGGCGCCAGTCGCCGAGGAAGATCAGGATCATGACCGCGGTGAGCGCCGCGGCAATCAGCGCCTCGCGCAGCACGCCGTTGATAGAGGCGCGCACAAACAGCGACTGATCGAACAGCGGCTTGACCGTGATCCCTTTCGGCAGTGCCTGCAGCGCGACCGGAACGATGCTCTTGATCGCGTTAACGATGGTAATGGTCGAGCCGCCGCCCACCTTGTACATCGACATCAGCACGCCGTGCACGCCATCCTGGCGCACGATGTTGGTCTGTGGCGCAAATCCATCGCGTACGTGGGCCACGTCGCGCATGTAAATGGTGGCACCGTTCACCTGCTTCACCGGCAGATCGTTCAGATCGGCGATGTTCTTGGGCGCGCTGTTCATCTCCACCTGGTACTCGATGGAGCCGATCTTGGCGGTACCGGAGGGAGTGATGACGTTTTGCGCGTTGACGGCGTTGACTACGTCGGCGGGCGACAGACCCAGCGCCTGGAGCCGCGGCATGTCGAGATCGACTTGCACCTGGCGAATCTTGCCGCCGTAGGGATACGGCGTCGCTGCTCCCTGCACGGTCGCCAACTGAGTGCGCAGGAAGTTCTGGCCGAGGTCGAACAGCGTCTGGTCAGGCAGCGTCTTGCTGCTGAGGCCGAGCTGGACGATCGGGGTGGTCGATGCGGTGTACTGAATGATCAGCGGCGGCGTGGATCCTGGCGGCAGGCTGCGCAGAATGGTCTGCATGGCGGCTGTGGTCTGCGCCAGTGCAGTCTGAATGTTGACGCCCGGCTGAAAGTAAATCTTGACCACGCCGTAGCTGTAGACCGATTGCGACTCGATGTGCTCGATGTTGTTGACGGTGACGGTGGCGATGCGCTCCGAGTTGGAGACAATGCGGTCGGCCATCTCCTGCGGCGCAAAGCCGGTGAAGTTCCACAGCACGCTGACTACGGGAATGTTGATGTCGGGAAAAATATCGACCGGGGTGCGAACGACGGCCAGCGGCATCAGCAGGATGATGACCAGGGCCATGACCACGAAGGTATAAGGACGCCGTAGCGCTAGAGCAACAATCCACATCGAGCCAGTTTTTCTCCCGGAAGCTGAATCGGCGCACCAGGGTGCGGAAGGAAATCGCCGTCGTGTTACAGACTATGATACGATACGTAGCGTATTAGATTCAATAAGGTCTGGGCCGAGCCGCTAAAAGGGCATGACAATTTCCCGACAAAAGCCAGCCGGGCTGCGCAATGGCAAACGGCCGCCGGGCCGGCCGCGCAGCGAAAACGCCCGCCAGGCTATTCTGCGCAGCACCCTAAAGCTGCTGCGCAAAGGCAGCTTCGGCCAGCTTTCCATTGAGGCTATCGCCGCCGACGCGGGCGTGGGCAAGGCTACCGTGTATCGCTGGTGGCCGAGCAAGGGCGCTTTGGTGGTCGATGCGTTTGCCCTGAGCACAGAAGAAGAGCTGCATTTCCCTGACAGTGGATCGGTCTATCGCGATATGAGCTTCCAGATGAACCGATTTCTTGGAGTCCTGCACTCGCCTCGCGGTTGCATCGTGCGGGCCATCCTGGGCGCGGGGCAATCCGATCACGACTTGCTGGAGGAGTTTCGTAAGCGCCTGCTGCGCCCGCGGCGGCAGGAAGCCTACGAGGCCTTGCGGCGCGGCATCGAGCGCGGCGAGCTGCCTGAGGATCTCGATCTGGACTTGGTGCTGGATACGCTCTATGGCGCGATCTACATGCGCTTCCTCATCCGGCATGACAAGCTCAGTGAAAATTATGTGAATGAAGTCTGCCGGATGGTGTTGGAGGGAGCGGCGCACCAGGCTTCACCGGCGCTTACCCAGGGCGCGAAGAAAAACGGCCGTGCCGCCGTCCTCTCCGGCAAGTAGGGAGGCCGTCCGCTATCGCCGCCCGCCTGCCAGTTAATTCACCCCGCTGACGGCTCTGGGCCGCCACTCACAAACTCGCCACCGATCCACCATCCACACGCAGATTCGTACCATTGATAAACGAAGCCCGCTCCGACGCGAGGAATACCACCGCCGAAGCGACCTCCGCGCTCTCGCCCGGACGCTTCAGCTCGATGTGCGGGCGGTTCTTGGCCAGAAATCCCGCAATCGCCTCGTCCAGACTGACGCCCTGTTCTGTGGCCAGTTTCTGCAGCATCGAGGAGAGCAGCGGCGTCATGATGAATGCCGGCGAAACGGTATTCACCAGAATTCCTTCGGTCGCATAGGCCTTCGACAGACTCTTGGTCAGGTTATTCATCGCAGCCTTGGACGCGTTGTAGTGTGGCATGAAGCCGTCCGGCTGCGTCCCCGATTCGCTGGAGATGTTGATGATGCGTCCCCACTTCTGCTTCTGCATGTGCGGCAGAGCGGCGCGCGTGGCGCGTACCGCCGACAGGACGTTCAGGTTAAGAATATCGAGCCAATCGTCGTCGGTGAGATCGTGGAAGGCGGCAAAGGCGCCGACGCCTCCCGCGTTATTCACCAGTACGTGAATCGTGCCAAAACGCTTCACGGTTTCCTCGACCATGCGGAGATTGTCCTCGGCCTTGGACGCGTCGGCGGTAATGGCGATCACTTCAGCTTTGGTTGCCGCGCTGATCTGGCGCGCCGTTTTCTGCAATTCATCAGTCCGGCGCGCGGTGATGGCGACCTTTGACCCTTCGGCGGCGAAGGCTTCGGCGATGGCCCTGCCGATTCCCTGGCTGGCCGCGGTTACGAGAACAACTTTGTCTTGCAGTTCGAGATTCATCGAGCGTGCTCCCGCAAGATGAGATTCAGCTCGCGGTAAGAAAGGTGCGGAAGCGCGGATCGTACGAATCTGCGTCGCTCAGGCGATCCCTTTGGCGTTCAGCGCCGGACCGTAATGTTTGTCGACCACCAGGATGTGATGCTTGAGCCAGCCGGAGAGGAAATCAAAAAGCTCCAGCGAGATGCCGATTTTTCCCGTCTTGAGCTCCTGCATCACGGTGCCCACCTTGGCGGTAAATTTGCGATGCTCGTCCAGGTGCGTCTGGAAGTTGGCATATTGTATTTTCCGCATCGCCACTTCTTCGGCCGCGAAGTGACGCTGGGCGTAGGCCACCAGCCGGTTCAGCACGCCCTGCAACACCTGCTGGCCTTGGCCCGCCGTCATGCCGTCGTAAAGTTCGTTGAGGATGTCGATGAGCTGCTGATGGTCGGTGTCGAACTGTTTGACGCTGACGCTGTAGCTGGCGTCCCACTTGAATTGCGACATGGTGTTCTCCATGCCAATCATCGGCAGCTCTGGTCGAGGCTTGAGGGACCTCGGCACTCACCGATGCAGTGGTCGCCAGCGGCTAAAGTGATTTGATTACCATGAAAGAGCTACATTCCATGTGCGCCTATACGGACTGTTTAACTTTTTCTTGACATGGTTAGACATCAAGAGTAACCTCATTTCTGTTGTGATGTTTGATTACGAAAAAACCCGCGAAAATGCACTCCGACGACAGCAGGAGATTGCAGCCCGTCAAAAGGAGATCGCTACACAGAAAAGACAACTGGACGACGAAGCCAGCCAACTCCATAAAGAATCGGTCGGCCTTGAGCAGATCATTGAGGGCGTGGACTTCATGTCGAACGACATCCCGCCCGACCTTGAAGAGCGTGGTTTTACGGATCAGATTCGCGGAATCCTCAGCATGACCAATTCTCATCTTGTTCCAACTCAGATTCGGGACGCCTTGATGAATGCTGGCGTCACTGGAAGCTCGCCCAAGAATCTCTTGATTAGTGTTCACACCGTGTTGGGCCGAATCGCAGACGAGTTGGACATGATTACAACGACCGAAGGAAAAACCGCGTACAAACGCAAACCGACCGCACGCGGCGCTCCTCAACGTGCCTACGTTCCGAGAGGCAGTTTGGCGGAGAAATTCTTTGCCGAAGATGACGCAAAGAAGCGCAAACGGGATTGATTTCTGGAGTGAAATACGAACCGCCCCAACGTGGAGAGACGCTGGAGCGGCTAGAGAAAGGAATGAGCAATGACGATCACAATTCAGATTGTCTTCACTGCTCGCGGCCCCACGGTGGATGTATCCGTTCGCCCACCATAGTCTATAACCCGTAACACTTAGCGCCCCGCTTCCCGCGTCAACGGGTTGCGGGGCTAACTCAAACCCGGATCGCGCTCCAAGCCTGAGCCTCAACCTGATTGTAGGCGCTTTCTCCAGCAAAACACAACGGAGAAAGTCCAATGACCTGCATCAGATGTCAGCACGGCCAAACCAAACGGTATGGCTACGTCGGCAAACAGCGCGTTCCCCGTTACCGCTGCCTGTTCTGCAAAACCACCTTCGTAGAACCCCGCGTTAAGCCTCTGGATCGCCACTACACACCGCTCGACAAGGCCACCCAGGTATTGCACCTGATGCTGGAAGGCTGCTCTGTTCGCAGCATTGAGCGGCTGACTGGCGTTCACCGCGACACGATCTTGGCTCTGATGAATACGGCAGCGAGTAAAGCCGCTGAATCGTTCAACTCGCTGGTGCGCGACGTGCCTGTGCAGAGAGTTCAAGCTGACGAGGTTTGGTGCTTTACCCACACCAAAGAAGGCCACCTGCGCAACGACGCGCCCACCGAGTGGGGCCACACCTACGTCTGAGTTGCGCTCGACGCTGATTCACAAGCTGGTACTGTCGCTACCACATTGGCAAACGCGGCCATGCCGATGCTTTCAAGATTTATTGAGGACTTGGACAAGCGCGTGAAACACCGCTTTCAACTCACGACGGACGGTCACACCGCCTATCTGGAGCCGGTTGAGACGGTCTTGGGTATGCGTGTCGATTACGCCATGCTGGTGAAGAGTCTTTGCCACACCTGCGAACAGCGGCCCGGACTGGTACGGCACCGGCAAGATTCGGGATCTTGATCCCAAAAGACATCATTGGGACACCTGACCCGGAGCACATCAGCACCAGCTACGTTGAGCGGTCGAATTTGACTTTGCGTATGCACCTGAGACGCTTTACCCGTTTGACTAATGCATTCTCGAAAAAAGCTGGATAACCTGAAAGCCGCCGTCGCCCTTTACATGGCATGGCATAATTTCTGCCGCGTACACGGAACCTGAAAGTCACTCCCGCAATGGAGGCGGGGTTGACTGACCACGTTTGGAAACTGGAGGAGTTGTTGAGTTTTGCGGCGTGACGAGGAACTTACGCAGAGACCGCTCTCGGCGTGCTGCTTCCTCGTTTACCCACCAAAAGGAGGCACTATTTGCCGGGATCATTAAAACAAGTGACGTGTCCAGATTGCCAACAGCCCACTCTAATCCGAGCCTCCACGCTAGCAAGAATGTCCGGGCGTCTGCTTGGGTCATCCAAGTATGACGACGAAATACCTTTTGCATGTCCGCATTGCAGGCGTCTTGGGCTTGGCTTCGTTGCATCGGAGCAGCGTTCGTCCGATATAGCGGATCAATCAAAACCATCCGCCGATATAACCGAGTTCTCCATAGCTCTGCAATGCGCCCAAAAAGGCTGCACGTCTCCCGTCGTAGTGCTCGCGCCAATGACCGCCGCCAGAGATAAACATCAAGTTCGTGTTCAAGTTCAGGGTTGGGTGTACTCCAAAGCTCGCGCGGGCGCACTAGCATCACCCTCGCTCCGTCTTATACAATCACTGGTTTCCTACTGTTACGCCATCCTTGTAAGGAGTAGACAACTCCCGACAACTCGGAGTGCTTCGTTCTTGAACCCGCCCTAGCCAACAGAGGGCTACAGTGGTGCACTCAGGTTTAAGAACTGGTACCCAGCTCGGGATCGTTATACCAACATGAAAATTCACGAATATCAGGGAAAGGCCATTCTCCGGAAGTATGGAGTGGCAGTGCCGCGCGGCCAGATGGTCGAGTCGCGCGAAGAGGCGCTGGACGCGGCTCGCAAGCTCTTTGATGACGGCGCGACCGGCGTCGTCGTAAAAGCGCAGATTCATGCCGGAGGCCGCGGCAAGGGCGGCGGCGTGAAGATCGCCAAGTCTCCGCAGGAAGCCGGCGAGCTGGCCACCAAGATGCTCGGCATGACCCTGGTCACGCATCAGACTGGGCCCGAAGGCAGGACCGTGCAGCGGCTGCTGATCGAGGAGACGCTGCCCATCGCGCGCGAGCTTTACCTCGGCATGTTGCTGGACCGCGCTAATGGCCGCAACGTCTTCATGGCGTCGGCGGCGGGCGGTATGGAGATCGAAGAGGTCGCGGCGAAAGATCCCAGCGCGATCATCAAAGAGCACATCCTGCCCGGCTTTGGGCTTCGGCCGTTCCAGGCGCGCGAGATCGCATTTCGCCTGGGACTTGAGCCCAAGTTCATCAGCGGCGCGGTGAAGTTCATGATGGCGCTGGCGCGCGCCGCCGAAGACACCGACGCCTCGCTGGTCGAGATCAACCCATTCATCACGACGACCGACGGCCGGCTGTTCGCCCTCGATGCCAAGATGAACTTCGATGACAACGCGCTCACGCGCCATCCCGACATTCTGGAGCTGCGCGACGTCAGCGAGGAAGATCCACTGGAGGTCGAGGCCAGCAAGTACAACTTGAACTACATCAAGCTCGACGGCAGCGTGGGCTGCATGGTCAACGGCGCCGGCCTGGCGATGGCGACGATGGACATCATTCAGTACTCCGGTGGCATGCCGGCCAACTTCCTCGACGTGGGCGGCGGCGCTAACACCGAACAGGTCACGCACGCCTTCGAAATCCTGCTGAGCGACAAGAATGTCAAGGCCGTGCTGATCAACATCTTCGGCGGCATCCTGCGCGTCGACACGCTGGCCACCGGCATCGTGACCGCAGCCAAGACGACCAACATCCAGCTGCCGATTGTGCTGCGCCTGGAAGGAACCAACGTCGAAGAGGGCCGCAAGATACTGAAAGACAGCGGACTGAAATTCATCGTGGCAGAGACCATGAAGGACGCGGCCGAGAAAGTCGTTGCCGCCGCCAAGGGGGTCGCATGAGCATTCTAGTCGACAAGTCGACGCGCCTGCTGGTGCAGGGATTGACGGGACGCGAAGGCACGTTCCACTCGAAGAACGCCGCCGCCTACGGCACCAATGTCGTCGGAGGCGTGACTCCCGGCAAGGGCGGCACCACGCACGAGGGCTGGCCCATCTTCAACACGGTTCGCGAAGCCGTGGAGAAGACCGGCGCCAACGCGACCGTGATCTTCGTTCCCCCGCCGGGCGCGGCCGATGCCATTATGGAAGCGGCCGACGCGGGCATCGCGCTGATCGTCTGCATCACCGAAGGCATTCCGGCGATGGACATGGTCAACGCATGGGAGTTCCTGAAGGGCCGGAACTCGCGGCTGATCGGTCCGAACTGTCCGGGCATCATCTCTCCGGGCAAATGCAAGATCGGCATCATGCCGGCGCACATTCACAAAGAAGGCCACGTCGGCATCGTCTCGCGCTCGGGCACGCTGACGTACGAAGCGGTGCATCAGCTGACCACCCGCGGCATTGGGCAGTCGACCGCGATCGGCATCGGCGGCGACCCGATCATTGGCACGAACTTCACCGATGCGATCCGGCTGTTCAACGAAGATCCGGAGACGGAAGCGATCATCATGATCGGCGAGATTGGCGGCAGCGCGGAAGAGACCGCGGCTGAGTACATCAAGCAGAACGTGCGCAAGCCGGTGGTGGGCTTCATCGCCGGACGCACCGCGCCTCCGGGACGCCGCATGGGACATGCGGGCGCGATCATCTCCGGCGGCAAAGGAACGGCGGCGGAGAAGATCAAGGCGATGGAAGCAGCGGGCATTCACGTCGCGCAGTCACCGGCCGACATCGGCGAGACGCTGGTCAAGGCGCAAGCGGCGATGATGAAGTGAGGCGGCTCTTCGCCGTTCGCTCTTCGCTTTTCGCCAGAGGGCGGGTAGAGCTGGCCTTGAGGCCAGCGTCGCGGCGCATTCAATAATGTGAGTCGGCTTTCAGCCGACGCCACGACAGGCAAGATGAAGAAGTATGAAGCCAATTCTGGTACTACTCTTGACGGCGACTTCGCTGTTTGCTGCAGACGCGAAATGCAAGGGGAACCCGAAGATCGTCGGGGCCTGCTTCTCGCTTCATGGAAGGATCACCCCAGGGGCCGACACGGTGCGTTTGTGGCTTTGGCCTGTAGGCACAAAGCGAATGCTAGGTGTTACCGGAGGGCCCGAACTGGACGACGCAGACGATCCTATTTATCCACGAAGCCTGAAATTCACGCCTGACACCGAGGCTATCTATGGTGACTTCGACGTTTGCCCATTCACCCAAGAGAAGGCGGGAGCAATGCAGTTGGTATGTATCGAGTCCGCCGCGAACGTCGTCGTAAAACGGCGCTAGATCGACTAGAGCCCTCTGGCGAAGAGCGAATAGCGCGAAAAGCGAATACCAAACGAGGACAAACTCATTCATGAAAACCCTGCAACGCACTCTTTCCATCATTAAGCCGGACGCGGTCGAACGCGGCGCGGCCGGCGACATCATCCACACCCTTCTGGAAAATAAATTCCGCATCATCGGCATGAAGATGCTGCACATCACCAAGTCGCAGGCCGAAGGCTTTTACGCCGTGCACGCGAATCGGCCGTTCTTTGAATCGCTCACCAACTTCATGTCCAGCGGCCCGGTCATCGTGATGGCGCTGGAGAAAGAAGAGGCCATTGCCGATTACCGTAAGCTGATGGGCGCCACCGATCCGGCCAAGGCCGACGAGGGCACTATCCGCAAGAAGTGGGCTGCCAACATCGAGCACAACGCCGTCCACGGCTCCGATGCCGAGGACACGGCGCGCTTCGAGATCAGTTATTTCTTCGCCGGCTACGAACTGGCGAAGTAAACTGGCTGTCGAAAATCTCACCACGGAGGCACGGAGAGCACGGAGGTCCTGTCGTGAAATCGCACGGCGTTCTTGTGTCGCGCCTAATGCGGAAAGCAGCCGAGTTCGACCTTCTTCACTTTGCTCCGTGATCTCCGTGCCTCCGTGGTGAAAACGCACTTATAGGAGTTGCTATGGCGCATGTGCAGATCACGTTGTTAGCCGGACGGACGATGGAGCAGAAGCGGCGCGCGGTCAGGCGCATTACCGACGCCCTGGTCGAGGAGCTCGGCGTCAAAGCGGAGAAGCTGACCGTGGCCTTCGTCGAGGTGCCGCGCCATAGCTACGCCCGCAATGGAGTGCTGCTGTCGGATAGGGCCGATTTGAAGTAACTAACCGCTAGGGATCCAAGCCTGAGTAAGCTGGCGCGCTGGCTGATCGGCCCGACTCGATCAGAATCCCGGCGGCCGCTGGCTGGCGACGCCAAACGCCTTCTCCAGCGCCATGCCGGCTTCGCACAGCGTTCCTTCTTCAAACAACCTCCCAATGAGCGTCACGCCATGCGGCACGCGCCGTGGCGGCGAAAACTTTGGCAGCGGATGAGCCGGATCGGGCGCCCAGTCGCTGCGTGCCTCTGACACTTCGACAAATCCCGCGCGCAAGGTCAGCGACGGATGTCCGGTGAAGTTGGTCAGCGTCAGCATCTCGTCGCGCAGCGACGGCACCAGCAGCAGATCGACTTCGGAGAAGATGCGAGCCATCTCCATCGCCACTTTGCGGCGAAGGCGATCGGCCTGCACGTAGTCGACGGCCGAGAGGAAGCGCGACTGGCGAAATGTGTTGGGCCAGCCGTCGGGCACCTGCATCTTGAGCTGGTTGAGCCCGCCCGAGAGCGTCAGCTCCTCGAACGACGCGGCCGCTTCGGCGAACAGAATAATGTCCATCGAATCGTAGGGCCACTCCGGCAGCGTCATCTCGACCGGAACCATGCCGACCTTCTTCACCGTTTCGAGTGCGGCGCGATCGACCTCGGTCGCCGGCGGATCTTTCATCCACGACGGGAAGTAGCCCACGCGCAGACCTTTCGCGCTGGCGCTTGCGTCGAAGTCCAGCTTGCTGGGAATGCTGTACAGATCGCCGGCGTCGGCGCCGCTGATCACGCTCAGGACCAGGACGGTGTCTTCGACGAAGCGCGCCATCGGGCCGAGTTTGTCGAGCGACCAGCAGAGCGTCATTGCGCCGGTACGCGCCACGCGGCCGAAGGTGGGACGCAGGCCGGTGATGCCGCAACGCATCGACGGGCTGACGATGCTGCCGCCGGTCTCGCTGCCGATGGCGAAGGGCACCAGTCCCGCAGAAACTGACGCGCCCGGCCCTGCACTCGATCCCGACGAACCTTCCTCCAGCAGCCAGGGATTCATCGTCTGGCCACCGAACCAGATGTCGTTGAGCGCCAGCGCGCCGAGGCTGAGCTTGGCCACCAGCACGCCGCCGGCATTCTGCAGGCGCTCGACCACGACGGCATTCTTCTGCGGCACGCGATTGCGATACGGTTCGGCACCCCAGGTCGTCGCAATGTTCGCGGTGTCGAGCAGATCCTTCACGCCGTACGGAATGCCGTGCAGCGGCCCGCGATATTTTCCGGCGGCGATCTCCGCGTCAGCTTGCTTGGCCTGCTGCAGCGCGAGATCGGCGGTCAGCGTGATCACGCAGCGCAGCTTGGGATCGTATTCGCGCAGGCGCTTCAGATAAATGTTGGTCAGGCGCTCGGAGGTGATCTTGCGCTGCTGAATCCAGCCGGAGAGTTGCACGACCGACGCGAAGGCGATGTCTTCGTCGTTTGACGGCAGCGGGCCGGGATCGGCCTTGCCGACGACAAAACGATTCTGCGACGGGCCGGGCTTGGCGCCGGGGATCAGCGGGTCCCACAACGTGGCAGGCGCGAGCGAGTCTTCCAATTCGGCTTTGTGCGGGCCGACGCGCATCTCGTAGAGCGGCGCCATCGCCATGCGCCAGTTGCCCGCGCACTGGGCCAGCTCCTGCTGCGTGTAGTCGACCTGCACCAGCTTTTCGGCCTGGGCAAAGGTTGCGGTCGAGACCTCGGGCCCAACTGCCGGCGATGTGCCGAATGCCGGCGGCGCGCCCGGAGGCTGCTGTTGTTGATTTTGCGCTTGCCCGTTGGAGGGCTGCTGATCTTGAGCGTAGGAGGCAACAGCGATGCCCGCCAGTGCGAGCGGCGCGCGAGTTAGGAATTCCCTGCGTGAGTTCACGGTCGATCTCCTGAAGTCCACATGGCTTTGAAGGCCGAGGCTATCATCTTTAGCACCTGCGGCGCTCGTGCAGTGGCGGCTCGAATCGTCAATGCGGCAATCATAGCTGTCGCCGTACAAAATGAGTCCCGGGATGGAAGATGATAGCCCACCGCTTCAGCGGTGGGTAGCGTTGAAGATAGAGTCCGAGTCCCCCGGGGACAGCAGAAGCCCTGTCGTCGGCTGAAAGCCGACTCGGGTTCCAGAATCAAGCCCCACCCCGCCCTGAAGGGCGGGGCTATCATCTTTCGCGCCTACGGCGCTCGTGCGGTCGCGGGGCGAGATCGTGAATCAGCAAACAATATTCGCAGCGCGCAGGGCCCGTCCCCCTCAGCGGGCGGAAGAAGATAGCCCACTGCTTCAGCGGTGGGTAAGAGTTCGGGATGCATCGAGTCCCGTAGCGAAGGCACGCTGATCCAACGGCCGGCTCTACCTGTGTGACCGACCTCACTGCAACGCCTCGCCCGCGGGAGCGACCATAGGTATCATGCCGCCGACTATCGCTCCTTGCCTCTCGCAGCGAATCTCCAACTTTGCCGATCTACGGCATGCGGCCCGGCCGCTTGGTCCGAAGAACGTTGCCGTGGTCGGCGCCGACGATGAAGTTGCTTTGACCGCTGCCGACGGTGCTTTGCAACTCGGCATCGCATTGCCGGTGCTGATCGGCGACGAGAACAAGATTCGAGAGAAAGCCGAATCGCTGGGATTGTCGAATCTGATCGCCAAGGCCGAGTTCGTCGCAGCGGCCGATGCCGCAGCCGTCGCTGCGCACATGGCCGGCGATGGGCACGTCGATCTGCTGCTGAAAGGGCATCTGCGCACAGACCAGCTTCTGCACGCGGTGCTCGACAAACACGCGGGCGTGCGCACCGGACGGCTTCTCAGCGACGTGCTGCTCTATGAAGACACGCTGGCCGGCGAGCCGCGGCTGGTCGGCATCACCGACGGTGGGCTGAACGTCGCACCCAATCTGGAGCAGAAGAAGCAGATCGTCCAGAACGCCATCGAGGTCATGCGCTGTCTGGGGATCGCGCGGCCGAAACTGGCGATCATGAGCGCGACTGAGGCGGTCAGTGATTCGGTACCGTCGAGCGTCGATGCCAAGCGGCTGGCTGACATGGGTGCGGCGGGCGAGTTCGGCGAGGTCGACATCTACGGCCCGCTGGCGCTCGATTGCGCGCTGCTGGCGTGGGCGGCCGAGGCCAAGGGCATCAAGAATGTTGTTGCCGGTCATGCCGACTGCATGGTCGTGCCTAACATCGAGTCGGGAAATCTGCTGGGCAAGGCGGTGAAGTATCTCGGCGGCTCGGCGTGCGCGCACGTGGTGGTCGGCGCCAAGGTTCCGATTTTGATCCCGTCGCGCGTCGAGAGCGCCGAGGACAAGATCAACTCCATCGCGCTGGGGGTGCTGTTTGCCGCACGATGAACTGCGCATCCTCGCCATCAATCCCGGTTCCACGTCGACCAAGTTCGCACTGTATGTGAACGAGTCGTCGGCGCTGGTCAAGAACATCCGGCATTCCGATGCCGAGCTGGAGCCGTTCCGCGGACGCTCGATCCTGGAGCAGCAGCAGTTTCGCGCCGAGCAGATTGAGGCCGCGCTCGAAGAAGCGAGACACGATGTTCGCGAGCTGCGCGCCGTCGTGGGACGAGGCGGTCTGCTGCCGCCGGTCGCCAGCGGCACCTATCTGGTGAACGACGACATGCTGGAGGAGTTGCGGCTGGCGAAACGCGGCCAACACGCCTCTAACCTTGGGGCGTTTCTCGCGCAGTCACTCGCGCAGAAGGCCGGAGTGAAGGCGTACATCGTCGATCCGGTTAGCGTGGACGAGTGGCCGGAGCACGTGCGGTTGTCGGGATCGGCGCTGCTGGAGCGGCAGTGTTTATCGCATGCGCTGAATTCCAAGGCCGTGGCGAAGCGCTATGCGCGGGAGTATTGCAGATCGTATGAATCGCTGCGGCTGATCGTGGCGCATCTTGGCAGCGGAATCTCGGTCTCGGCACATGCTGACGGCCGCATGATCGACGTGACCAACTCGCGCGAGGAGGGTGCGTTTTCTACCGAGCGTGCGGGCAGTGTGCCTGTGATGCAGCTGGTCGACCTGTGCTTCAGCGGCCGGTGCACCCGAGATCAGGTGGAAGCGGCGCTGTTCAGCGAAGCTGGTTTGTATTCGTATTTGGGAACAAAAGATCTTCTCGATGTCGAGCGGCGCATCGCGGCCGTTGACGGCAAAGCCGAGCTGGTGTTCAACGCGATGGCCTACCAGATCGCCAAGGAAATCGGCGCGATGGCTGCCGTGTTGCGCGGGCGCGTTGATGCTTTGGTTTTGACCGGAGGTATGGCGCACTCCGCTCGCCTGGTTTCGTTGCTTACCGATTATGTGAAATGGATCGCTCCCATCATGCGATATCCCGGCGAGGACGAGTTGCGGGCGCTGGTCGAAGGCGCGCTGCGCGTCTTGCGCGGAGAAGAGCGGGCGCGCGTGCTGGCGATCAGCGGCCAGGCAGTCGCAGCCGGGTCTTCCAGATAGAGCCCGCCACCTGAGGGCAAACTTCAGAAGGCCACCGGAGCGGCATGTTCGTTCTCGAACACGCCTCTCTTTACGCGGACAGCCTGCCAGGTAGTATTTCGCTCCTCGAACTCGGAAACGATCGTTGTATCCTCTCCAACAAGTCGTTTGACCCAATCCGTGCTGGCGCTTCGATTGCTTCTCCTACTTCACCGTCCAATGCAGTAAAGCATTGGCGCGCCTTCCCGTGGACTCATGTGGCCGGGAAGATGGGGTGAGCGATGGAGAGTTTGCTGCAGGATGTTCGCTACGGTCTGCGATTGTTGGCCAAGAGTCCGGGATTCACCGCCGTCGTGGTGTTGACGCTAGCCTTGGGTGTAGGCGCTAATACGGCGCTGTTTTCCGTCGTCGATGCGGTTCTGCTGCGGCCGCTGCCGTATCAGCAACCGGAACAGCTGGTGGCTGTGCAAGACGACATGGCGGGCGTGAACCAGGCCGACGTTGGAATGTCGCAGCCGGAGCTGGACGATTTCCAGCGCTCCTCCGGAGTCTTCGATCAAATCTCCGCCGTCTGGCCAATCAACGCCAACATTACCGGCCGCGAGAAGCCGGAGCGCGTGGAGGCCAACGCGGTCAGCACCAACTACTTCATCCTGCTGGGGGCCAAGCCCGCGCTGGGCCGCGTCTTTACCGCAGCCGATTCCCGCGCAGGCTTCTCCGACGGCGCGGTCATCAGCGACAGCCTGTGGCACAAGATGTTTGGTGGAGATCCGAATGTGTTGGGGCAAAGCGTTCGCCTCGACACCGACCTGTACACGATCATCGGCGTCATGCCGCCGGAGTTCCGTCATCCCGGACGCACGATTCGCCAGGACGTGGAGGTCTGGATCGCTGCCGGATTTGCCGCCGATCCTTTTCCCAAGCCTCCGGTGCGCACGCAGAGGTTTATCCCGGGCGCGATCGCACGTCTCGGTCCCGGCTTGAGCGTCGCTCAAGCCCAGGCCAAACTCGATGCCTATGCCGCGCATCTGCGCCAGCAATATCCCAACGACTATCCGGCCACGGCGCAGTGGCGGAGCAGGCTTATTCCCCTGCAACAGGAGTTGGTCGGCAAGTCCAGCCTGATGCTCTTTCTGCTGCTGGCCTCGGTGGGGGCGGTTCTGCTGATTGCCTGCGTCAACATCGCCAGCCTGATGCTGGCAAGATCGTCGGCCCGGCATCGCGAGATCGCGCTTCGCCAGGCTCTTGGCGCCAGCAGCTGGCGACTGGTGCGGCAGACGCTGACGGAGAGCGTGGTGCTTTCGCTGTGCGGCGGCCTGCTGGCCATCCCGCTGGCTTTCTGGCTGAAGCATCTGCTGCTCACCCTGCTGCCGGCGAACCTTCCGCGCGTGTCGGAGATCGCCTTGAACGGCCGGGCGCTGCTATTTGCCTTTCTGGTCTCGCTGTTCACCGGTTTGCTCTTTGGACTGGCGCCGGCGGTGCAAGTCACGGAACGCCGTCTCATGGACAGCCTCAACCAGGGCACGCGAGGCGTCGGAATCGGCTCACACCAGCATCGCTTCCTTAGCGCGCTGGTGGTCTCGGAGTTCGCGCTCTCGCTGCTGCTGATGATTGGCGCTGGACTGTTGCTGCGCAGCTTCTGGAAGGTGTTGGAGGTTCAGCCCGGCTTTAATTCCGACAACCTGGTGACGGCGCGCGTCTGGCTGCCCGTCCCCAACGATCCCAAGAACACTCCGTATCCCACGCAGGAAAAACGAAACGTCTTCCTCAACGATGTGCTCCGCCGGCTGAGCGCGCTGCCGGGCGTGAAGGAAGTTGGCATTGGCGGAGGCAGCACGCCCTTCGCGGGAGCGGTTAATCCCACCGGCTTCGAGATTCGGGGTCGTCCCGCCGGCTCCGGAGAGGCGCCGACGTCGGAGCGAGGAGTCGCGACCGCTGGTCTCTTTCAGCTTCTGGGAATGCCTGTGCTTCAGGGCCGCGTCTTCACCGACAGCGACAACGAGAAGGGCGAGCCCGTGGTCGTCATCGACCAAACCACGGCTGAACGTTTCTGGCCCAACGAAAATCCCGTGGGCAAACAGGTGCGCTTCTTCTTTGCTCCCAACCAGCCGTGGCGCCGCATCGTCGGCGTCGTGGGGCGAAGCCGCAGTGACGGGCTGGACACGCCCTTTGTCCCGCACATCTTCCTTCCCGCGACGCAGGTGGGGCTGAACGCCATGACGGTTTACATTCGCACCACGGCCGCGCCGGAGCAGTTGGAGGAGGCGATCCGGCGCGAGATTCAGGCCGTGAATCCCGACTTGCCCGTGTTTGGCGTGCGCTCGCTGCGCAGCGTCATTACCGACTCGCTTGCGCCACGGCGCTTTGCCATGCAGGTGCTGGCATTTTTCGCGGCGACCGCCCTGCTGCTGGCGGCCATCGGAATCTACGGCGTGATGGCCTACTTCGTCAGCCAGCGGGTGCGCGAGATCGGCGTGCGCATGGCACTGGGCGCGCAACGCGGTGATGTGCTGAAGCTGGTAGTGCGGCAGGGCATGATGCTGGCGCTGTTGGGAGTGGGAGGGGGATTCCTGGCTGCGCTCGCGCTTACCCGGCTCATGTCGGGCTTGCTGTTCGGCGTGAGTCCCTATGATCCCATGACCCTTGCGATGTTCTCGCTCTTGCTGGCGTGCGTTGCCTTGCTGGCGAACTACATACCGGCGCGGCGAGCGGCAATGGTCGACCCCATGGTGGCGCTGCGGTATGAATAGCGCGATCGGCATGCGGGCTGTAGATCCATACGCGCGTGGCGACGATGCCTGCCTTACAAGATCCGTAGCGTGGCGTTCGGGTATAGCTGGCCTTTTGGGCCAGCGCCTGCGCCACTCATTTCCTTTTCTGAGTCGGCTTCCAGCCGACGCCACGCTAGTCGCGCCACGAGTCTTTCGGCAGCCTGTTTTGCCGACGGACAGAATGTCTGCTGTCCCTACGGACTCCCTGCAATTTTCGCCGCGCCTACTCGCCAAAAGCGAAATATTTTTGTGCTGGCCTCGACCAACCGGTATATAATGTCGCGCCATTGGGGCCAAAGGGGAAATTTCCGATCGATGAGCGGCGGGGACGACAGGAAGCCACAACGCGCCGTGATCGCCGCTTGGAGGTAAGAATGTCCACGGCTCTGAAGGGCGTTCTGCTGTGTGCGATTCTTGCAGTAGCGGCGAACGGATTCGCCCAACTGAACATCGTCAATTTCAACTTCGCGGCCGTGCCGGTCATTTGTGATTCGGGCATCGATTTCGGCTACCAAGGTCTTGCAGAGCGCTGTCAATGGCCGTACCCCCAGCAGAATTTCAATGGAAGTCCTGGATTCGGATGGACATTGAATATAGGCGAGGCTACCAAGAGCGGCGGACAAGCCGGCGTCACCGCACCCAACAGTGCATTCAATCCGCCGCCCTTCACCGGTCTTCCCTTCTCCCAGGCAGCCTTATTGCAAGGAACTCCCAGCGTTGTTTCACAATCGATTGTGGGCTTTACGGCTGGAAGCTACACGCTCGGCTTTTACCTGGGATCGCGTTACCTCAGCGGACAATACGACGGTAACCAGACCGTCGAGGCATGGATCGACGGCAAAGTGATCGGCACTTGGGTACTTGCCAGCTTTACTCCCTTCACCTGGCAGACCGCTTCTTTCCCGGTCACCACCCGCGGCAGCCACACGCTGGCGTTCACAGGAATAAAACCAGGCGATCACACGGCGTTTTTCTCTTACGTCACCATCACTCCCACAGAACGCTGAACCCAGTCGATCTATCCCGCGGCCTCGCACCTTGCTGCTAAGCCACAGGGAGGTTCGCAGCGGGTTACGCGAGGGCCATAAGAAATAAACCGAATCCCGTAGGGACAGAGAGGCTCAGTTGCCGGCTGAAGGGCCCGCTCTACCTGCAAGGTCAGCGCCATCGCCGCCTCATCCTCCCGGAACAAATCCCTCTCCCATTGCGTACAGCCCGAGCAGAGGATTCCGCCGTGCACAGCCTCACTCAGGACCTTCGCTACGCGCTGCGCCAGATGCGGCAGGCGCCCGTCTTCACCTTGACCGCGGTGCTCACGCTGGCGCTCGGCATCGGCGCGACGACTGCGATCTTCACGCTGGTGCACGCCATCATGCTGAAGTCGCTGCCCGTGGCCGATCCGGCGCAGCTGTATCGTATCGGCGACAGCCAAACGTGCTGCATCGACGGCTGGGAGGAAGACGACTGGAGCCTGTTCTCCTACGGGCTCTATCAGCGTCTCGCCGCCGCCGCGCCTGAGTTCGAGGAGACCACGGCATTCCAGGCGTCGCCGCAGATCCACAGCATCCGCAGCACCACCCGCGATACGGTGGCGCGACCGTTGCGCGCCGAGTTTGTCACCGGCAGCTATTTTCATGTTCTCGGCATCGGAGCGCTCGCCGGCCGCGTATTGACTGACGCGGACGATACGCAATCGGCCCCGCCGACTGCGGTCATGAGCTATCGCACTTGGCAGCAATCGTACGGCTCCGATCCCACGCTGATCGGTTCGACCTTCGTTATCGAAGGCCAGCCGGTAACCCTGATCGGTATCGCGCCGCCAGGATTTTTCGGCGATACCCTGCGCGACAATCCGCCGGATTTCTGGCTGCCTTTGCAGCAGGAGCCATTGTTTAACGGGCAGAACGCGCTGATGAAGAACCAGATGTCGAACTGGCTGTATGTGATCGGCCGGCTGCGGCCGGGTGCCAGCGTGAACGGTCTCGACGCGCGCCTCACGCCAGTGCTGCAGCGCTGGCTGCGCAATGAAGACCCGATTCCCGCTGAGTTTCGTTCGCAGATCAATCCCGACATCCCGCACAAGTACGTTCGCCTGGCGCCCGCTGGTGCTGGTGTGGCTCGCATGAAAGAAGACTACGGCGCCAGCTTGCGAATTCTGCTTTCGGTATGTGCGACGGTGTTGCTGATTGCTTGTGCGAACATCGCCAACCTGCTGCTGGCTCGAGGCACGGCGCGCCGCATGCAGACGGCGGTGCGAATTGCGCTGGGCGCTTCGCGCAGAAGGCTTATCCGGCAGCAACTCACTGAAGCCGTGCTGCTGGCGCTGGTCGGCGGCGTGCTCGGAATCGCCGTCGCCTATCTCGGCGCGCGCTTCATACTCGCGCTGGCGTTCGCAAGTGCGACCTTCACGCCCATCAAGGTCACGCCGTCATGGCCAGTGCTGGGATTCGCCTTTGGACTGTCGCTGCTCACCGGAATTCTGTTCGGCGTCGTGCCGGCGTGGTTTGCTTCGCACTCCGATCCGGCCGAAGCGCTGCACGGCGCGAACCGCTCAACGCGCGAGCGGTCGTCGCTGCCGCAGAAGATGCTGGTCGTCGGCCAGGCCGCGCTCTCGCTGGTGCTGCTGGCTTGTGCCGGCTTGCTTACCAGCAGCCTGCGCAATCTGGAGCATCAGGAGTTGGGCTTCGCTACGCAAAATCGCGTCAGCGTTCAGATCAATCCGCCGTTGGCCAGCTACACGCCGGAGCGGCTTGACGCGCTCTATCAGGCGCTGGAAGATCGCCTGTTGCAGCTCCCGAATGTGCGAGGCGTCAGCTTCGCGCTCTATAGCCCGATGAGCGGCGAGAATTGGGGCGAGATGGTGGCGATTGAAGGCCGCGGCGATCCCAAGATGAGCGACGACTACGCTTCGTCGTGGGATCGCGTGAGCCGCCACTACTTCACCAACGTCGGCCAGAATGTCGTGCGCGGCCGCGACTTCGATCGCACCGATACCTCAGGTTCGCGGCCAGTGGCCATCGTGAACGAAGCCTTCGTGCGCCAGTTCTTCAAGAACGAAGATCCGATGGGCAAACACTTCGGCATGGATATGTCGCGCTTCGCCAAAACCTACGAGATCGTGGGGGTGGTGCGCGACGCGAAGTACACCAACCCCGATCAGCCTGCACATCCCATGTTTTTTGTGCCGCTCGAGCAGAACTTGCACTTCGACGAACCGCTGATGCAGAAGCTGGAGATCAAATCGCACTTCATGAACAGCATTCAGCTCGAGGTGCGCGGCGACACGCACAATCTTGAGTCGCAACTGCGCCGCGCTCTGGCCGACGTCGATCCCAACCTGACCGTCATCTCGGTCGAGACTATGGAGCAGCAGGTGGCCGACAACTTCGATCAGCAACGCATGGTGGCGCGGCTGGCGGGAACCTTCGGCATCATCGCGCTCGTGCTGGCGGCCATCGGACTGTATGGCGTGACCGCCTACACCGTGGCGCGACGCACCAGCGAGATCGGCCTCCGCATGGCGCTGGGCGCGAATCGCATCAGCATCGCCGGGCTCGTCCTGCGCGGAGCGTTTCTGCAGGTCGCGATTGGTTTGCTGATTGGAATTCCCGTTGCCATCGGCGCTGGACGGCTAATGGCATCCAGCCTCTTCGAGGTGCGCAGCTGGGATCCCAGAGTGCTGGCGGTGTCGATCGCGCTGCTGGCAGTTTCCGCAGCCGCGGCCAGCCTGCTGCCCGCCCGCCGCGCGGCGTCGACCGATCCCGTCAAGGCGCTGCGGACGGATTGAAGGCGGATTCACCACAGAGACACTGAGGCACAGAGAATCTTTGGAAAAGGCAGTTCTTCGGCGGTCAGGCGCGCCATTGGATCGCTGCCTGGGACAGGTCGTTGTTTCCTGTTTCTTGATCTTTCTTCAGTTCCTTCTCTTCTCTGTGTCTCTGTCGCGAAAACCACTGTCCGCAGCACCCATATCGTATGATTGAAGTCAGCCTCGCCCACCGCGGAGGGATGTGTGAGCGGTTGAAACAGGCGGTCTTGAAAACCGCTGTACTCGAAAGGGTACCGGGGGTTCGAATCCCTCTCCCTCCGCCATCTATATTGCTGATTATTCATCACTTACGATCCTGACTTTCGCGTGTGCCCAAATTGTGCCCAAAGAGCACGGGTACAATCTGTCCTATCCAACTCAGGCAAGAACCAACCGCAGGTTATGCCCGCAAATCGAGGGCAAACTTGATCTCCGCTGGTCGCCTGCTAGATTGCTTCCATGGAGCAAAAATCCATTCTTATCTCAGGGATAGGCATTGCCGGCTCGACGCTCGCTTACTGGCTCGGCAAACATGATTATCGTCCTACACTCATTGAGCAGGCCCCGCGCCTGCGCACCGGTGGCTACGTTATTGATTTTTGGGGGAGAGGTTTTGACATCGCCGCGCGTATGGGGCTTCTCTCCGATCTGAAATCCGAAGGCTATAACGCCAAAGAGGTGCGTCTGGTTGATGCGGAAGGCCACCGGGTCGGCGGCTTCGACGTCGATGTTTTCCGCGCGCTCACACATGACCGCTATGTAAGCATTCCGCGCGGCGATCTGGCTGAACTAATCTACCGCAAAATAGACGGCCATTTCGAAACCATATTCGGTGACAGCGTCAAAGAAATAAGGCAGGACAGCGACAGCGTCGAAGTTTCTTTTGAACACGCTCCGCCACGCCGGTTTGATCTCGTCATCGGCGCCGATGGTCAGCATTCGAAGGTCCGAAAGCTTGTGTTTGGTAGTGAAGACAAGTTTGAAAAATATCTAGGCTACGCAGTCGCAGCATTCGAGGTCGCCGGTTATCGCCCCCGAGACGAGCTGGTTTTCGTTAGTCACAGCGTCCCAGGCAAACAGGTCTCACGATTTACTCTGCGCGATGACCGCACGATGTTCCTGTTTATCTTCAGCGCCGACCAGCACACACGTATCGGCTCAGATGATCTGAAAGCCCAGAAGGCAATTCTCCAAGCCGAGTTTCATGCCGTCGGCTGGGAATGTCCTCACATCTTGGCCGCTCTCGATGGTTGCACCGAGCTCTACTTCGACAATGTCAGTCAAATCAAGATGGACACCTGGACGCGTGGACGGGTTGCGCTGGTAGGTGATGCTGCTTTCTGCCCTGCACTGTTGGCCGGTCAAGGTTCCGCGCTCGCCATGGCCGCCGCCTATGTGCTGGCTGGGGAAATCGCCGACCATGACCGCCAGCCTGAGCATGGATTTCGGCGCTATCAAGAGTTGCTGCACCCTTTCATGACCGCCAAGCAGGAATCCGCCACAAAACTTGCCGGATCATTCGCACCGAAAACGGAATTCGGCTTGTTCTTGCGGAATCAGATCACCAAGCTTTTACAATTTCCAGTAGTTGCAAAACTCACTCTAGGACGTTCGCTACTGGATCGGATCGTCCTACCCGAATATCCGGTTCAGCGCCAAGAGGAAAGAGCGGTAAAACGAAATCAGCTTGGAGAATGAGCTGTGCTTCAGAACAACCGCTGCGAAACTCTGGGTCTGCTACGGGGCATATGAAAATCGCACGTGAACGAATCTCGCTTCGCCATCTAACTTATTCAACATACCTCAGTCATGCGTCGAGAATTTTCGTTTCTGTCTGTTTTGTACCCGGCTATTGAACCCGCGACGGCTCATCCGTAGCGGTCCATTCGATCCGCGGCGGCAGTTCAACCAACTGCGTTCAGGGTTGCGGCACGGTCTTCGAGATCACGCCGTAATGCCGGATGCTGGGTTCCCGGCTGAGCGAATCGATCGGTTAGTGGTAGTCCTAATGTTCGAATTGCGTTGGAGCCGGTTTGAACTAGATTGCTCTAAGTCGGGCCCCTGTCGAGGGACGCTTGCGTTTCCGGATATTCCTGAACATACGAAGCCGGAGGAAGCTTAACCGCTAACTCCAAACCCCAGACGCCGCCTACATCTCCGCCAGCACCTGATGCACGAGGTGAATCGCGATCGATCCTTCGCCGACGGCCGACGCCACTCGCTTCACATTGCCGGCCCGGATGTCGCCCACGGCAAATACCCCCGGCAGGCTGGTCTCGAGAAGCTGCGGTGGGCGCGACAGCGGCCATGCTTTCTTTTCCAGCGTCGCACGGTCGAGATCGTGGCCGGTCAGCACGAAGCCTTTGTTGTCCAGCGCCAGACATCCCTCCAGCCACTCCGTGCGCGGCGAGGCTCCGGTCATCACGAACAAATGGCGTATGTCGTGGGGGACAATCTGCCCCCTATCGCCGTCGCGCCAACTGATGCGCTCCAGGTGTCCGTTGCCGTCGACGCCGGCGATCTCCGTGTTGAAATGCAGCTCAATCGCTGGGTTTTCTTCGATGCGCCAGATCAGGTAACGCGACATGGTGTCCGCCAGCTTGCCCGAGCGCACCAGCATGTAAACCTTGCGCGCCTTGCCCGACAGGTAAATTGCCGCCTGTCCCGCAGAATTTCCGCCGCCGATGACCACCACATCTTCGCCCACGCACAACTGCGCTTCCATAGCCGTGGCACCGTAGTAGACGCCGTTGCCCTCGAACTGCGACAGCTTGGGAATGGGCGGCTTATTGTATTGAGCGCCGGCGGCCAGCACAATGGAGCGCGTCGTCAGTGGCGTGCCCTCATCGAGGATGACCTGATAGGGACGGCGATCACATTGCAGGCGCGCGGCGGTGCGCGCCACCATCATGTTCGCGCCGAACTTCTGCGCCTGCGCCAGGGCGCGGCCGGCCAACTCCTGGCCCGAAATACCCATAGGGAAGCCGAGATAGTTTTCGATGCGCGAGCTCGATCCCGCCTGTCCGCCCGGGCTTCCCGCTTCTACCACCAACACGTTGAGGCCTTCGGATGCCGCATAGACCGCGGCGGCCAGCCCCGACGGCCCCGCGCCCACGACGATCAGATCGCGCACCTGCGATTCGTCGATGTTCACGTTGAGCCCGAGGCAATCAGCCAACTCGCGGAGCGAGGGATTGCGCAGGACGCTGCGTGCGTTGCAGATGACCACCGGCACTTCTTCAACTCTGACCTGGAAGTGGTCGAGGATCGACTGCGAGTGCTCGTCCGTTTCCAGATTGATGAACTTGTAGGGATAACCGTTGCGGCCCAGGAAATTGCGCAGGCTTAGCGTGTTGGCGCAGTTGAGCGAGCCCAGCAGCAGTACATTGCTGGCCTCTTCGCTGATAAGAAGCATCCGGCGCAGGATGTAGGCCTTCATCAGGATATCGCCCAGTTCCGCATCCTTAGACACGATGGAGCGGAATTCGCCCGACGCGATCTGCAGAAATTCGCCGGAGGCAAAAACCTGTCCGCGCAACAGCGCGCGCTGGTCCGAGATGACGGAAAGCTCGCCGGTGATGCTGCCAGGAACGTGCTTCACCAGGGATCGCACACCATTCGGACAAGGCTGAAGAATCTCCAGGCCTCCTGACAGAACCGCATAGACAGGGACGTTGCTGTCCCCTGGCTCAAACAGTACCTCGCCCGCTTCCACGCGCCGCACCTTGCCATGCGGGCGCAGCCGTTCGATTTGCGCAGGTGTGAGAAGGGGAAAAGCCTCAGAGCCGGGTTCGAGGGAAATGTGCTTGACTACTTCGGACATAAGCTTGATTTTAGCTCCGCGACAAAAACAACGGCTGATGCACTGTAGATGAGTTGTGAGCGCAGGAAGTCTCAGCGATAATGCCGCAACAGCTTGCGACACATGATTACAAACCAAGCTAATTCCCGTACTCTTGTGCAGGGGAACGCGAGCCTCGGACAAACTTAAACCGAAAGCCTCGGCCTCGGCGTCATGTCGCGCATTGCTACGCCCCGTAATCTCCCAGCACTCCGCTCTGAGCTTTGGCTTGGCAGTCGAAAATGTAGCGCGCATACCATGTGGGCCAGTCACTATCGGGATGGCCTAGTGACTGCTCATAAATGTGATGGGCATTGGCCGCCGCTCGTAATATCTTGGCCAGTTGCGATGGGCCTGTGATTGTCATGCTGTACTCCGGAATCTAATGCCTTGTTCCTGCGGATGCTCCAGAAGTCTCCGCGGTCAGAATTGTGGCGGCGAGCTGCTTTTTCATATCAGCCACCAGTCGCTCGACAACCTCTTGGGTCGCCTGGTCCATGGCATGAACGACGGATCTCACGTCCCGCTGACCAACATTCTTCGTTGTTGTAGTATCGCCAGTCCATACGACGGCGCCGGTCTTTCTATTTAGGAGTTGCGCGGACAGCGTCACCTCAACTTGGACGCCGTTCTTGTAGTCGAGCTCGTCCAGTCTCTCCAATCGTCCGCTTAAGAGGTATTCGGCGTTCTCCTGACCGTCATAAGCTTCGACAAATGAGAAGATGCCAGCCGAGCGAACACAATTCATCATTGCGCCCGTAACTACTTGCCCCGGATCCGATGCCCAACGGTGATAGTCATAGAAGCCGATCTGCTCAGGACCTTGCCGATAAACAATCCGCCCCTGCCGTAAATATGCCGGCGTTTCGAAAGGCTGAACGGCCACTGCTGAAAGTTTGTGGCTGTCAGCGGAGGGAGGATCCTCGGAAGGCGCGATCGACAGCATGTAGTAGTCAGGGTAGTGCACTTTGCCGGCACATCCCGCCATCATCAATACGGCAAGAGTGAAACACGCATATGTCGCAACTCTGTTCATCATTTGCCCTCGCTATTCTTGGGGACATTTCGGTCCTTGGGCTGCCTGATTCGTATGAGGCTCCAGGGTCGCTCATCGACAGATTCGGTAAGGTCGTCCAGGTGGTCGGTTGCCATCCGGATGTTGTCGAGCGTATAGGAGATGTTCTGTTGGTTAGACCGGACGACCACCTGCAGGTTGTCTACCAGGCTGCGAACGTCGACTAATGTCTTTTGCAGCTCAACAAGATCGACCTGGGTTCGGTCCCGCAGCACGGTAATGCTGCCGTTCGCATTAGTGACGGTGGCATTGACGTTATCTACAGTTGGTCCCATCTTCGCCGTCACGGCTTCTACGTTCTTAGCAATACGATCGATTTGTGGTGACGTTCTTGCGATCATGGCATCGCTGTTAGCGAGAATTTCAGCCACATGCTTCCGATTGGCCTCGCCGGTCAGGTCATTTACATTCGCCAGAACCTGCCGGGTATCATGTGTAATGTTGTCCACATCTGTGTGCACAGCCGCAATCAACGTTTGGGCAGACTGTGCAAGGGCTGCAATTTCCCGTTGCATATCGTCCAGGCTGACCGTCTCCTCCGACGGGATCGCAGCGCCGGCTTGCAGTCGAGGGGAGTCGTTCGCGCCGGTAGTTATGGACACCACAGGGGGGCTCATGAGACTTATGGAGCCCAGCTTCGCTAGCGATTTCGCGTTTACCGGCGTGCCCTGCTTCACCTCGAAGTCGATTTCGATTCGCGTCGGGTCGGATGGATCAGAGCTTACGGCGGTAACTTTACCAACCGTAATTCCACCGAACAGGACATCCGTGCCAGGCGCCAGCCCGCCGGCGTACTTAAGATAGGTACGGTATGGTGTTCGTGTGCGGCCGAATTGCGCGCTTCCGAGGAAATAGACGGTTGTACACAAGACTACCGCGGAGAGCACGACCAGCGCGCCGACTTTTGCCTCATTTTTTTCAACTTTCGGCTCCTGTCATGCCGGACAACTCGCGCAGGTGCTCCTGGACGATGGGAGTCTCGACTACTTTGTCTGGAACGCGATCAAGAAATTGACGGATGCGGGGATGAGTGCTCGCTTTAAACGACTCCTTGTCCTCGACGGCAATCAGCGAGCCTTTGTACAACATGGCCACGCGATCCGCGATGCGGAATGCACTGGATATTTCGTGGGTGACAACCAGAATGGTCATCTGAAAGGCATGTTTGAGAAAGAGAATCAGTTCGTCCAGTTCCGCGGAGACGATGGGATCCAAGCCGGCCGAGGGCTCATCGAACACCAGGATGGCAGGATCGAGCGCGATGGCCCGTGCTACAGCCGCCCGCTTCTTCATACCACCCGATAACTCGTGCGGCATCAGCTTGCCGGATTCAGCCAAACCTACCGCGGCGAGCGTGATGTAAACCATGATTTCGATGACCGGATCGGCCAGGTTGGTCAATTCGCGCAACGGCAGCGCGACGTTCTCTTCTGTTGAAATTGAATTAAAGAGGGCAGCTTCTTGAAAGGCGACCCCCACCTGACGGCGAACTTGCTTCAAGATTTCCGCCGAGCAGTTATTAATATCCACCCCACGAATCAGAACGCTCCCCGAGCCAGGCGGCTCGAGCCCGATGATGTGACGCAGCAGGGTGGTCTTACCGGAGCCGCTGCCCCCAAGCAACACCAGGATTTCATTGGGCTGAATGTCGAGGTTTACGTGGTCGAGTACGTGATGCCCGTCATAGTTGACGCTCAGGTCGCGAACCGAAACTACAGGAGTAGCCATAACTATTGCATCCTTGCCAAATAAAAGACGGCCGTGAAGAACAGGTCCGCCAAAATTACGAGAAAGGTCGATCGGACTACCGCGGAAGTAGTCGAGCGGCCCACCGCTTCCGGTCCGCCGCGTACCTTGAATCCTTCCATGCATCCCACATGGACAATGATGGTGGCAAAGGCGAGGCTTTTGATCAGTCCACCAATAACATCACGCAGCAAAATCGCATCGAACGCATACCGCAGATAGATTCCCAGCGTCATTCGCGTGCTCAGATACATGAATGCAGCGCCGGCCAGAATGCCGAAGACAGTGCACATGATGGTCAGGCAGGGAACCATAATGATGGCGGCGAGATATTTAGGCGCCAGAACGAATTCAACCGGATCGAGAGCCAAGGTTCGCAGTGCGTCGATTTCACTCGTCACTACCATGGTTCCGATCTCGGCGGAGAACGCCGAGCCCGAGCGGCCGCTCACGACGATGGCTGTCAATAGCGGCCCCAGTTCACGGGTGAAGCCCATCGCCACCAGGTCGATCACGTACCGCAATGCTCCAAAGCGCCGTAGTTCTCCTGCCCCTTGCAGCGACAGGATCATTCCAGTACTGGCTGCCATAATGGCGATCATGGGTAGCGCCGCTACTCCAATTGCTGTCATCTGCCGAATTGCCTCGCGCCAGCGTCCCCGTTTGCCGATACCCGGAAGCACGCGCGGCAGCGCCCGAATACCTGACCAGAATTGATCACTCAGCCCGCCGATATAGGCAAACTGCTGGATCACGCCACCGCCGATACTTTCCAATATGTTCACGGCTTTTGCTGCTCCCCTGCGATGTCGAATAGTTGATCCATCTGTGTGACCTTGAGCAGATACGCCGGCTGTCCTTGAAGGCCTGTAATCATCAGCCGCGTATCCTGGCGACGCGCTTTACGTGTAGCCTCGACCAACGTCGCCACACCCGACTTGTCCATAGAAGTTACTCGTGACAAGTCGACCATTAACTCCATCGGTTTAAGCTTCAAGGCAGCACCCAGCTTCTCGCGCATCTGGTTCGAGTTATCGACGGTGATTCGGCCGTCGAATGAGATAATCTGCTGCTTCTCCAGAGCGACCCCCATAGAATTGACTCGTAGCCGGGATCCAATGGCTGACCTGCCATTCCTTCCCGTACAGTCACCTACTATCATTGCAACTGTGTGGCCGAGGCCTGTGAACTAGCCTTCCCTAGGTAACGCCTTGAACATCAACTATCTGCATATGGTTGGCGATCGCATTAGTTCCGCAGAAAGCCGGTTTAATGTGAGCAAACGCCCATAGGTTGGCACAATTGATTCTCGATATCGGCGCTCAATTGCTCTTGAAACGCATCCGATTTGCTCTAGGAGGATAATATCGCCGCGAGCTGAAGCTCATTGATATGACCAGTTGGTCAATTTCACCGTGAGGTGTCTGCTGACGCTGTCGATTTCAACGGTCGCAACATGATTGGTGCCGTCTGGCAACTCGTCAAATTCAGCCTCAATCGTCACGGCATCTTGTGAATCGGCCAGGTATGACTTAGCCAGCACTCTCATAAGCTGGTGGGTGCGCTGATTGATGGTCATGGCAACGGAATCGCCCGGCTTGGAGTAATTCTCGATCGTCAACTTGATCGAGTCGTCCTCGCGCGAGGTGTACAACCTCGCCGCGCCGGTTGGCGCGAGTAAGTCGATCGCTGTTTAGCGTGGTGTATTGGCTGGCCAGTTCGCAAAGCTGCTCTGCGTATGGGCCATAAGGCGAAAGCTGCTCCTTTATTCTCGGCGCAAAGATCGCTTCCTGACCTGTGTGTTCGGTTACCAAATCCCTTTGATACCGGCCGTTCGCTCCAATCCTTACTGAGTACATCCGGTAGTCGACCGCTTGCCCGTTTACTGAAGTGAATTGAGTTTCTTGCCATGTATAGCGGGAAAGCTTTTCTTGATTCGTTACTTCTCCTGCTCGATAGCTGCCAATTCTTCTTTTGCCAGTAGGCTCTGCGCGGTCGCGACAGCGTCACTTAGGAGAAGAAGTCCTAACAGCATCACTGCTGCCCGCTTCAACATCAACTCTTTCGCTAGATTCATATACTCATCTCTTTCGAAATTGAGCCTGTTCATTACGGATCGAACGGCTTACTTTGAGGAAGTCTGATTCGCAACTATCAAGCATCGGTCCGGGACGCCGAATCTACTGAGGAGTTTGCCCGATCGCGTGAATCAACTCGTCGTTCGCTTGGGTGTACTCGAGTTGCGACTGCAGCAGCAGCGTTTTCGCGTTAAACTCCTGAGCGACAGCCATATCCGCTTGGGAGCTGAGTGCGGCTCCATGGACAAGCTCCTGCTGCAGTACGCGACTGGACTCGGTGCGCGTCGCCAGCAGTTCCTCCGAAACGCTCAGCATTTGCTGCGTCCGTTCCAGTTTGTTGTATACGGTCTGCACCGCAAGCTCGACCCCGTCACTTAATCGCGCAAGGTTCTCTTTTGCCTCTGACAACTGCGCTTCCCGCTCTCGGAGCACCGCCCGCTTGCGGCCTGCATCGAAGAGGTCGTAGCTGAAATGAACGCCGAAGCTCCCAAAGTTGCGAGCGAGGAAAGGAACGTTGTCCTGGTAACTGTAGCGTGCGAAGGCTTCGACATCCGGGACACCGATATCAAGCTTTGCCAGATGCACCGCCGCCGACACCTTTTCCACTTCATCGCGCGCCTGGAGAATCTCGGGATGCGCTTCTAACGCCAGCTTGACGCAGCCTTCGCGCTTGCATTCCGGTTGGAACTGCTCTGCCTTGGGGTCGAGATCCAAAGGCGTCGTCAGGGGAAGTCCGAGAGTGTCGTTAAGCTGCAACGTAAGATCGGAGAGCTCCAGGTCGGTAGTCAGCAACTCCTGTTTTGCCTGCAACAGTTGAGCACGGCTTTCGATGAGGTCCTGCTCCAGAGTGCTGCCCAGTTTCACCTGCTGGACGCGTTCGCTCTGCAGGTCCTGAGACGCTTTAATGCTGGCTTCGGTGGCGCTGCGGTGGGCTTGCGCGATCAGAATCTGGTAATAAATCTGGTGAACCTTCAGCGCGACATCGTTCTCTGTCTGATGGGAGGTTTCACGAGAAGCCTTCAGTTCCGCGCGCGCCATGTCGTTTTCCGCTCTGATCTTCAGCAGCGTAGTGAGCGGCTGCGTCAGCTGCGTGCCGCTGGTCGTCAAGTTGCGACCACCCTGATTGAGAATCGAGGTCTGCGTGGGAATAGGCGTGCCTGCAACTGTCCCGAGAGTACCGGCGCCAATGTCGATCAACTGGGTGTCCGTGAGGTGAATGAAACTGCTCTCATTCCGTATCGAGGGGAAGTAGGCGCTTTTGGCAACCTCTTTCACGTGCTGCTGCTCTTCAACCTTGAGCTGGTCGATACGGACCAGGTGGTTATGCTGAAGCGCCAGCTGAACGGCTTCTTGCAGCGTGATATGTCGCGGAGGAGGGGCCGCATCGGGCTCCCCGGCGGATGCAATCGTGCTCAATAACAGCAAAGCAACAACAACATGCATCTTGGATTTCATGATTTCACCTCCTTCACCGATTGAAATGTGCTTAGGTCGCCATAGTTCAACGGTGATTTGCGGAGCAGCGCGACGAGGATCAGGGCGCACGCGCAGCTCCAGGCCACGAGCAAAAATCCGTCAATGAGGCTCAAGCTGTAAGCCTGAAGCCGCACCCGGGCCGCAACCAGATCGACCGCGCGCGCACCTGCTGCGGCCAAGCCCGATGACTTGGCATACAACCCCGCGGTCATCCCATGAATATTCCGGTCGGTGATCCAGTTGCCGCCACTGACGTGGAGGCCCAGCAGATTCGAGTGAAGCTTTTCGCGTTCCGCAAGGAAGTGGCCCATGTAGATGGCGCCCGCGGTTCCGCCGAAGAGACGTATCACGTGAAAGAACGCAGAAAATGTCAGGATCCACTGCGGCTTGGACAAACCGCCGGAGAATATGCCCTGTAGCACGATGCATCCCACCAAACCAATGAAGGCGAATGCCTGCCCGACGCCGGTGAGTAACTCGGTGGGATAGTAGTTCTGGGCCGCCCATGCACTGTCATAACGGGCATTCAACACGGCCGCCAAGGCCGTGCAGGCCAAGCCGACGGCGAAGAGGATGCGCGGATCCAATCTTCGGATTAGCAGGAGCCCGGCAATAAACGCTACGGGGATGAGCGGGATGGCGCTCCAGATAATTGCGGGGCCGATCTGGTCGGGTTCAAATCCGCGAATCGCCAGAGATGTCGGAATGAGGATGATGGTCGTAGTGAGAGTAAAACGGAACCAGAAGAGCAGGCAGCCTAACAAGACGGTGTTCCACTTGAGCAAGTACGGGAGCGCCACCAGGGGATTGGGACCGCGTAGACGGCGTATCAGCGCACACAGCAGGAAGAAGATTCCTGACCAGAACCAGCCGTTGAACACTCCAGAGCGCCACCAATCCAGCCGCTCGCCTTGCTGAAGAGCAGCAAAGACCATAGCTAATCCGAAACTCAGATAGAGAAATCCGGCAAAGCTGGGAGGCGGCCCGCTTTCCTTGCGAGGCGGCGACGCCGGAATACCAAAATAGATGCAGGCCATCATCACTGGCGCAATCACTGCGGAGCCCCAGAACATCCATTGCCACGAGAGAGAGTCTCTGTACCAGCCGTAGAGCGAAGGCGCGACGTTCACCGCGCCGTCCACAAAGGTTGCATACAACGCGATGGTGAATGGCAGATAGCGAAGCGGAATATTGCGCAGAGCGAAGGTCAGGGTAAGCGGATAAAACGTACCAGACGTCAGGCCCGGCAAGGATAAGCGCAACGACCAGCAGGCTGTAGCTATGAATGAACGGAAGATAGATGCACGTCAGCGCGAAGACGCCGGCTGCGAATAGTAAGACGCGACGTGGTCCAAGCAGCCCTCCCAGGTAGACACTGAACGGACCGATGAACATTAGAGATGCGTTGAAAGCACTATCCAGCCAAGCGCTGGCGTCATAGCCTATGCCCAGGTGCCCCCTCAAGTCCGGCATCCCCAACGAGAGCATGCGACCGGTGAGGGTGACGAGTCCGGCGCCAGTCACGACGCCGAGGATCCCGATCAGGGGGCGTTTGGACACCTCCGACGGGATGGCCGCGGCAGCCGCGCGAGCAATCTGCGCTGGTGTTGGTTGGATTATTGTTGTGCTAGCCACACTGCCTCTGTCTATTGCCTGGTCCAGACCGTCGCGGTCACAGACAGCCCGGGACGCAGCTTACTGGTGAGTTCGCTGTCGTCGAGTGCGATCTTGACCGGAATTCGTTGAACAACCTTGGTGTAATTACCGGTGGCATTGTCTGGTGGCAGCAGCGAAAACTGCGATCCGCTCGCCGGCGCGATTTCGATTACTTTGCCGCGTATGACTTGCCCTGGATACTGGTCAACCCGGATCTCCGCCACGTCGCCTACGCGGACATTCGTAAGCTGCGTTTCTTTGTAGTTCGCCTCGACCCAGCATGTGCGATCGACAAAAGGAATGACTTCGGTTCCGGGAGAGACCAGTTGCCCAGGCCGGACTTGCCGTTCGCCCACGCTGCCATCAGCCGGCGCAAAGATTTTTGTGTAACCAAGATTCACCTGCGCGGCGACCAGTGCCGCTTCTTTTGCGTGCAGGTCAGCCGTCAGTTCCATCTCCTCAGACTCCAGGACATTCTTCTGACGCCGCTCCGCTTCAACTGACAGCTCACTGCTGCGCAGGCCAGTCCGAGCCTGGGCAAGGTCGGCCTCACGGCTGGCATACTGACCAGCGAGGCTCCCTTCAGCCCCGACCGCCTGCTCCACGTTCTGCTGTGTTGTCGAGCGCGTCTGATACAAGCCTTCCTGGCGGTTTCGCTCTTCGCGGGCGCGGACCAGACTGGCGTCGACCGCGTCCTTGCCCGCCTGCGCGGCTGCTATTTGCGCCTTGGCCTCGTCGATCCCCGCCAGTGCTTTCTGAATCCGCGCGTCTTGAAGCTCGCGCTCGCGCCGGTTATTTTCGATGGCTGCTCGCGCGGCTTCCACCGCCGCTCTTGCTTGTGCCACTTCGGCTTGGTAGTCGTTGTCCTCGAGCTGAACCAGGAGATCGCCTTTGTGCACCTGCTGGTAATCGGAGACGTCGACGTTGTGGACGATGCCGGCGACCTTCGTACTTAAGGGCGTGAGGTCGCCGCGAACATAGGCGTCATCGGTGACTTGCTCGACATGCCCACCTTCCCACGAATTCCAATTATGCGTGATCGTCACCAGAACGGCGGCAGCCAACAGAAGCACCAGCAGCGGGGTTCCGAAAGTCTTCCACTTCGGCGTAGGCTTCGCAGCGGCGTGGCCTTCGTCCGCCGGAGCTTTCGGAGGGGAAGCCGACTCCGCAGCTGGGGTCACCATGGTCAGAAAAGGGAAGGTCAACACATCGAACTCCTGTCCTTGATTCGTCGTGGATTGCCATACACAGCACAGCACTTGTTAGTCCGAAGTAGATTGTCGTGTGATCTTTCTGGAAAGACGCGCCTTATGCGCCAAGTAACGTTCGGGTCGTAGAGGTCTGGTGCCAACCGCCTACCACACGGACAGCCTATTGGCACTGAGTAAGGCCTGGACTGGTCTCGTTCGTTTCGGCTTTTGCATCTCCGGTGCGATCTGTCGCATCATCGATTAAAATCGGCGCTATCAAGTGTGGGGCGATCAGCGAAAGATGAGCACGTCTAGAATCCCAAACAGGGGACCAACGAGCGCGCTTGCCGAGGAAACGGCGAGTCAGTCTCCCGATTTTCGGCACCTGATCGACTCCGCTCCCGCCCTGATTCACACCTCGCTGCCTGACGGATACCTCGACTTCTTCAATCAAGGTTGGCTCGACTACGTGGGTCGTTCGTTGGAAGATCTGCTGGGTTGGAGTTGGACCGAGTACATTCATCCCGAGGATCGCGAAGGGATCGTTCAAAAGTGGCGCGCGTCACTGGCCAGCGGTGAGCCTTTCGTACACGAGACCCGCGTGCGGCGCGCTGACGGCGAGTATCGCTGGATGCTCCACCACAAGGTTGCCGTGCGGGACGAGCATGGGAACATCGTCAAGTGGCATGGTTCCAGCATCGACATTGAGGACCGCAAGCGCGCTGAGCAGGCGCTTCAGCAAAGCCAGTTTTATCTCGCTGAGGGGCAGCGCCTTGCCCACATGGGAAGTTGGGCGTTCAAGGCAGCTGGCTTCGAGTACTGGTCCCCCGAGTTGTTTCGGATCTATGGTCTTGATCCGAGTGGCAAGCCGCCGACACTAGAAGAGTATTTGGCTCTTGTACACCCGAAAGATCGCGCGTTCATGGAGCAAGGAATTGCGACGATGTTGGTCGACCATCGCCCATTCGACTTCATAAAAAGGATTGTGCGGCCAGATGGAGAGATTCGTAGCGTGCGCTGCGTGGGCGTTCCGGTTACGCACGGCGGCACGTTCCAGGGTTTTCTTGGGACCGGGATGGATGTAACTGAGCAAGAGCAATTGACTCAGGAGTTGCAGCGCCGCGAAGCCTACCTGGCCGAAGCCCAAAGGCTCAGCCACACAGGAAGTTTCGGGTGGAAGCCTGACAGCGGCGAGATTGTCTGGTCGGATGAAACGTATCGCATCTTCGAGCATGACCCCACAGTCGAGCTAACCATCGATGCCATCGCGCAGCGCGTGCATCCCGAAGATCGCGCCGAGTTCCAGAAAGTCATCGATGGTGCGTCTGCAGGGGCGACACATTTCGAGCATGCATATCGTTTGCTGCTGCCCGATGGGAGAACAAAGCACATCCACGCCCTGGCGCACGCGTCACGGGATGCATCC
Source organism: uncultured Acidobacteriaceae bacterium (assembly GCA_963805985.1). Classification (GTDB taxonomy): domain Bacteria; phylum Acidobacteriota; class Terriglobia; order Terriglobales; family Acidobacteriaceae; genus Bog-257. The sequence goes on from CAWDWG010000005.1 coordinate 424,957, forward strand.
GGCAACCGCGAGTTTGTAGGCGCGGGGATTGACGTTACGTCGATCAAACGGGCAGAAGAGGAACTGCGCCGCAGCGAGGCGTATCTGGCGGAAGCGCAGAGACTCAGCAAGACAGGCAGTTGGGCTTGGAGTCCAGACCAGGACATCAGGTACTGGTCGGAGGAATGCTATCGTGTTCTGAGTTTCGATCCACACGATGGTTTGCCCCGATTCGAAGACTTCTTTCAGCGGATTCATCCCGACGACCAACCCGGCTTCAGGGAACTAATTGAGACCGCTATCCGCGAGAAGGCAGAGTGGGAGGCGGACTACCGCATCGTGCATCCGGATGGCCCCGTCAGGGACATTCACGTCGTCGCTCATCCTGTTCTAGGCACGTCCGGCGATCTCATTGAATTTGTAGGCACTGTGATCGACGTCACGGAGCGCAAACGAGCAGAGGAGGAACTGCGCAGAAGTGAAATGGAGTTCCGTCAAATGCTGGATCTTGCTCCCCACAACGTTGCCGTATTTGGACCCGGAGGAGAACGTCTTTATGCCAACCGCAATGGGCTGGATTACGTCGGCTTGAGTCTCGAAGAGTGGCGGCAATGTCCTCCCGGTGAGTTCTATCATCCTGATGATAGGAAAGAGATGCTCCGTTATTTTGATCGCACCCTGTCTAGTGGCACTGCCCACGAGTTGGAGGTGCGAATGCGCAAGAGTGATGGGAGTTATCGCTGGTTCTTGGCCCGTTTTAACCCATTGCGCGATGAGCATGGACAGATTACGCGTTGGTATGCTGCGGCTACCGATATTGATGAGCGCAAGCAGGCGGAAGAGAGACTCCGAAACGAGAATATCGCGCTACGGGAAGAGATCAGCAAGGCATCGATGTTCGAAGAGATCGTCGGCTCTTCTCCGGCTTTGCGAACGGTACTCTCCCGGATTGCCAAAGTTGCCCCGACTGCCTCCACCGTGCTCATCACTGGCGAGACGGGAACGGGTAAGGAACTCGTTGCTCGCGCAATCCATCGGCGGTCGCAACGATGCTCGCGTCCGTTTGTGAGTGTGAATTGTGCCGCCACTCCGCGGGATTTGATTGCCTCCGAATTGTTCGGCCATGAAAAGGGTGCATTCACCGGAGCGTTGCAGCGGCGTTTGGGTAAGTTTGAACTGGCGGAAGGCGGCACCATCTTCCTGGATGAGGTTGGCGAGCTTCCGGCAGAAACCCAGATCGCGCTGCTACGAGTTCTGCAGGAGCGCGAGTTTGAGCGTGTCGGCGGCAATCAAGCAATTCGAACCGACGTTCGGGTGATTGCTGCCACCAATCGCGACTTGCAGGCGGCGATCGACGCCGGCACCTTTCGTAGTGATCTGTTTTACCGGCTCAATGTCTTTCCTATCGAAGTCCCTCCTTTGCGGGCACGGAGAGAAGACATATCCATGCTTGTCGAGTACTTCATCGACCGATTTGCGCGGCAAGCTGGAAAGAAGATAAGCGGCATCGACAAGAAGACTTTGGCGTTGGTTGAAGCGTACCCTTGGCCGGGTAACATTCGAGAGTTACAGAACGTGATTGAACGATCCGTCGTTCTCTGTGACACAGAGATCTTCTCAGTGGACGAGAGTTGGCTCTCGCGCACTTCATCTTCGCTCCAGCCCGCGAGTCCGACGCTCTCGAAGAAGCCGGCGCCTCAGGAAAAAGAGATCATCGAGGCCGCCTTGGCCGAAACCAAAGGTCGAGTTTCCGGGCCGGACGGCGCCGCGGCTAAGCTGGGCATCCCTTCAACTACTCTGGAATCAAAGATCAAGTCGCTCAAGATCAACAAGTATCGCTTCAAGGCTAGCTAGCTGCCCCTGGCGCGCTCCCGCCAATAGAAATTCACTCTCACAGCTTTACGAGCTTCGTAAGTTTACGAATTCTTCGTAAGTTGGTGATTCCTCCAACTCCTTTTCTCTCAATGCGCTAGCGAGTGGTCGCCGGGTTGCAACTAGGGTACAGATGGTGGGTTGAGGGGAAAGACTAACTCGATGTTGAAGATTCTTAGATCGACCAAGGGCGAATCTGTGATTCTTACTGTGATTGGTCGAATCGAAGGGGAGACCCTGGAAGAGTTGAAACGGCTTTTGGGGTCGGAAGCAGGTGGCCACAACCTCGTTCTGGATATGAAGGATGTAACCCTGGTCGATCAATCTGCGATTCGGTTCTTGGCGCGCTGCGAAGCCGACAGCGTAACCCTCGAGAATTGTCCCGCATACATCCGCAATTGGATTGCGGCAGAGAAGGGCCGAAACAGAAGGCGCAAGTCATGAAGACGAGATAATGTAATGACGTACAATGACGCCAACTGGGGTGAGCGCGATGGCTACATCGGCTACGCATATTCGCATCCTAAGCGTCGAAGACCATCCGGTTTTTCGCGAAGGCCTGAGCTCCATCATCACTTCTCAGCAGGATATGGCTCTAGTGGCGCAGGCCACGAACGCGGTGGAGGCGGTTGCGGAATTCCGCCGTCATCGCCCGGACGTGACTCTAATGGACTTGCGTCTTCCTGGGGCTGACGGAATCGACGCACTCATCGCCATTCGAGGGGAATTCCCTCAGGCTCGCATTATCATCCTGACCACTGCCGATACTGACGGCGAAATCAAACGAGCGATGCGGTCCGGGGCTTCTGCTTACATCTTCAAGAGCACGCCGAAGGACGAGATGCTGAGGGTGATCCGCTCGGTTCACGCCGGCAAGCGGCATGTTCCACCTGAGGTGGCCTCCCGCCTCGCCGAACATCTCGCCGACGATGATCTTACGGAACGAGAGCTCGAGGTTCTCCGGCTGATCCGCGATGGCTATCGCAACAAGCAGATCGCAGATCAATTGGCAATCGCCGAAACGACCGTCAACTTCCATATCAAGAATCTCGTCGACAAGCTTGGGGCAAACGACCGCGCGCACGCGGTCGCGATTGCACTGCGGCGCGGCTTGCTGCCGAATCCGAGTGGGTGAGCGGACTATAGAAAACTGTAGGACGACGATTGTAGATTCTGATATGTCGCGATCGACTCGGATGCAGTAATGTCACTCAATGGTCCGTTGGTGGATCACTTCTTCGTTTGATTTTCTACGTCAGCGCGACCGCTTTGGGAACGCATGCCGAACGCCGGGACACGTGCGCAGGACCAGACGTGAGTCATTTACCAAAGCCGCGTACTAACCAGGTTGCCGTAGGGCCGGTAGCTCTTGGGTCCCTCCTGCTGCGTTTTGCCTGGTTGCTCCTGCTGTTAGCGCCGGCCCCCGCCGCCGCTGTCGATCCTGAACGGCACATATCGCAATATGCGCATACGGCTTGGCGAGTCCAAGATGTCGCCGAAGACTTTCGCGGCCCATTCACTCAGACCGCCGACGGCTACTTCTGGTTCGGAACAGCCAGTGGGCTAGTGCGCTTTGACGGCATCAGCTTTGTTCCGTACGCGCCATCGGGTCTGAAGCTGCCAACCCGTGGATTTAAGCACTTATTGGGTGCTCGCGATGGCAGCCTGTGGATTGGCACCACAAGCGGTCTGGCTCGCCTGAAAGACGGCAAGCTTCAGTGGTACTCCGATCCCGCGCGGCATATCGGAATCGGTTCCATCCTCGAAGATCACGAGGGCACAATTTGGATCACGCGCTATCACGTTCCTGCGACTGAGGGGCCCTTGTGTCGCGTCGAGGGAAACGGGCTCCATTGCTATTGGAAGAGCGACGGCATTCCAGTCCATTATGGGCTTGGCTTAACGGAAGACAGCGCAGGAGACTTATGGTTTGGATCCAAGGTCCTTTGTCGTTGGCGAGCGGGCTCTGTCGCGAGTACGTACTTGAATGAGATAGCCAACCGTCGCGACGCGGGAGACGGCATACTCGATGTCGCAACCGGACCTTCAGGAACGGTTTGGGCGGCTACGGATGGGATTGGCCGCGACTTGGGCGTGCGTTATTTCTCCGGCGGCAAGTGGGCTTCCTACATCGTCCCAGGCTTCGATGGAAGCAAAGTCAATGCCCTGGCAATGCATGTCGATCGGAATGGCTCTCTTTGGATTGGCACAGACAACAGTGGACTATATCGTGTCCACGACGGGATAGCGGAACATTACGGAACCGCCGACGGGCTTTCGGGCAACGCCGTGCATTCCTTTTATGAAGATCGTGAGGGTAATCTCTGGGCACTCACCGACGCCGGAATTGACATGTTCCGAGATACGCCGGTGGTCAGCTACTCCACGCGAGAAGGATTATCGCAGACATTTATCTTTACGGTTCTTGCCTTACAAGACGGGTCCCTGTGGGTTGGAAACGGAAGTGCCATCGACATTCTTGCGCCCGGAGGGCACTCAAAACTTTCCGCAGCAGAAGGGCTGCCGGGCCAGGACGTACAAGCGTTGTTCCAGGATCATAGGGGCGTCGTTTGGCTTGGTTTGGATGGTAAGTTGATGGTATACGAGCATGGACGGTTCAAGGAATTTAAGCGCCCCGACGGCTCCAGTCTTGCTGAAGGAGACCTGTCCGCGATAACAGAGGATGCGAACCACACCATTTGGGTTTTGACGTCAAGCCGCGGTCTCTATCGAGTCGAAGACCGGTCCGTAAGTAAGGTTTTGTCGGTGAGCAGTGACAATCGGCCTTCGGGATTTCTCGCTGCCGATCACGAGGGCGGCATCTGGGTCGGCACACTGAACGGCACCTTGACTTATTACCGTGCGGGCCAAGCCCATACCATCTCATTGCCGGCGCCGGACAGCTCTTTCACGCTGATGGACATGGCTGTGGACTACGACGATTCCCTGTTGCTCTCGACCAGTAACGGGCTTTTTCGTTGGGACAACCAACACTGGAACGTTTTGAACAATCGCAATGGCCTTCCCGGGGACGCAGTTTTTACCGCAATCCGAGATAATGCTGGCGCACTATGGCTCTTTACCCAGCGTGGCCTGGTTAAGATTGAACAGTCGGAATACGAAAAGTGGCGCCGCCAACCGGGGAGCAAACTGGCAGTCGAGATTTTTGACAGGTCTGACGGTGCACGGCCTCGCGGCACCATTCAACCAGCGCAACCGGTAGCCGCAAGAACAGGGGATGGAAAACTCTGGTTCGCAGCATCTGATGTCCTGCAAATGGTCGACCCTCGGCATATACACAGAAACCCCGTTCCACCTCCGGTCCACGTAGAGGAGGTAATTGCCGATCACAAGGATTACGGATTTGCTGACGGAATGCGCCTGCCCGCCTTGACTCGCGATTTGGAGATTGACTATGCGGCGCTCAGCTTCGCAGTGCCCCAAAAGGTACTGTTTCGTTACATGCTTCAAGGTCGCGACTCAGGCTGGCAGGAACCTGGAACGCGCCGCCGGGCGTTTTACAACGATCTGCCCCCAGGCCACTACCGTTTCCGGGTAGTCGCTTCCAACAATGATGGCATTTGGAACCAACAAGGTGCGTCCCTGGACTTCAACGTGATGCCCGCCTGGTATCAAACCACATGGTTCAAGCTCCTGTTGGTGGTCATTATTCTCGCAACAACATGGGCACTCTACCGTCTGCGTATCCGGCAAGTTGCACATGCGCTTGCAGTTCGGTTCGATGAACGACTAGCGGAGCGTACACGCATCGCCCGGGAATTTCACGACACACTCATCCAGACCATTCAGGGAAGCAAGCTGGTTGCCGATGATGCCCTCGATCAATCAGCCGATCCAGCCAAAATGCGGCACGCGTTGGAACAATTATCGGGCTGGCTCGCTCGGGCGATACAAGAGGGCCGAGCAGCGCTGAATTCGCTACGCACCTCCGCAACCGAGACCAACGATCTTGCAGAAGGCCTGCGGCGAGCGACAGAAGAGTGCCGGATGTTCAGCCCCATCGGTGCGTCCTTCTCTGTAGACGGGGGTGCCAGGGACATGCATCCAGTCGTTCGCGATGAGATTTACAGAATAGGTTACGAGGCTATTCGCAACGCCTGCGTCCATTCGAAAGCCAGCCAGTTGCACGTGGGCTTGAAATACGGGCAAGATCTGGCCCTCTCCGTGGGGGATAACGGCGTCGGCATCCCCGAATCGATCATCAGTGGCAGTGCAGACGGACATTATGGCTTGCAAGGCATGCGCGAGCGGGCCGCGCGCATCGGCGGCAAGCTCAGAATCGACAGCTCCGTCGATTCCGGTACTGAAGTCAGCCTCGTCATTCCTGGAAGGATTGCGTTCCAAGTACCTGAAGCACCGGAGTCGAATCGACAATAGCGTTTTGAGCGATAACAAAGAACGCAAGAGTCTTCCTGATCTCTTCTCAGCCTAGTCCTAAAGACCAGTTGCGAACCTGAAGAAAAACGCAGGTTCGTCTCTGTAGTTTCTCAGGTTTCCCCACATGCGCAATGCGTCTATCTTGGCGTCTGTGGGGCACGTTCGGCCAACGCGAGTAGATGCAAGCGCTCGAACGTTGGCGGAAACAGTCGACTACTGGCTTTACGAACTCAGTAAATTTACGAATCGTCGCAAGTTTCGTAAATCATAGAACCCTTTTAGACTCCGTGGTTTACCGAATGGTGACCCAGTTGCATTGAATCGGTCGTAGGTGGGGAGAAACACAATGACTTCGAATGGTGATACATGGATCAACGCACACGGTGACGAATCGTCCTTTATGCCTGGTTCGTTGCTTGAATACCTGGAAGACGATCGAAGAGGTCCCTCTGGAGAGGATACCCTCACCGAGACCGCTCCGTTGAAAGACGGCCTCTCGCTGGAATGCCTCTTCGACGACGAGGTCGACGGAGAGCCGAGCTTCGATGGAATCATTGGTCGAAGCAAAGCGCTTTGTTCGGTATTACGCGAGATCCAGATGGTTGCTCCGACCGACTCGACTGTATTGATTTACGGTGAAACCGGTACCGGCAAGGAGTTGATCGCGCGTGCGATTCACGAACTCAGTTCTCGCCGTAGGAATGCGTTTGTGAAGCTGAATTGCGCCGCTATTCCAACCGGACTGCTGGAGAGTGAACTTTTCGGGCATGAGAGAGGCGCCTTCACGGGAGCTATTGGTCAGCGCATCGGCCGATTCGAAGTTGCCAACCACGGCACCGCATTCCTGGATGAGATCGGCGAGATTCCGCTCGAGCTCCAGCCGAAGCTGCTTCGCGTGCTGCAGGAGCGGGAATTTGAGCGTCTGGGGAGCACGCGTACCTTACACACTGACGCCCGGCTTATCGCAGCAACCAACTGCGATCTGGCCGCCATGGTCCAGGAGCAGAGATTCCGATCCGATCTCTTCTACCGACTGAATGTCTTCCCGGTTCGAGTTCCGGCGTTGCGTGAGCGTCGCGAGGACATCCCTCTGCTGGTGTGGCATTTCACCAAGCAGTTCGCCAGGCGCATGAAAAGGGAGTATGAGAGCATCTCTCCCGAGACGATGAGAGCCTTATGTGAGTACGACTGGCCTGGAAATATTCGCGAGCTACAGAATCTGATCGAGCGAGCGGTGATCCTTTGCGCCGGTCCTGTCTTACAGATGCCTGCTCGCGATCTTCAACATCGCACCATCCCCGTTCAGCACAGCGGGCATACTGGTCAGAATCAAACATTGGAAGAGGCCGACCGTGTTCACATCCTGCGGACCTTGAAAGAGGTCAGGTGGGTTGTGGGCGGCCCGAACGGTGCTGCTGCGCGACTGGGAATGCATCGATCGACGTTGCAGTTCAGGATGAAAAAACTGGGCATTGTGCGGCCCGGTCGCGAAGACGATGCTGGCCTTCCGTCGCAGTCACGAGTGCCTTTTGACTTTCAATCCTTGGCCAGTTGATAGCGAGAGAAACAACAACAATTACCTGCGCTGCGGTTCAAGTACTTCAGTCTTACACTATCCACTAGTTCGTTTCGGCTCGTACAAGCCGAACTAACACCTTCCTCTTCGTAGGCATCACCCGCGCTTACTAAAGACACCCAAAACTACAACGCAATTGCGCCGATGAGGCGGCAAGTGCCAGCGCTGAGCTAGCACGTGAACCACTTGCCAGAATGTTGGCGCTTATTCGGGCACCAAAGCCGGTCCGATGCTCACAGACCCGCGAAATACAAGGGCTTCTGCTGCAAATTTCGTGGAATAGCAATTGCACTCGGCAAGGAGTGTGAAGAAGGAGTGGCCTGGATCAACATGCTCAAGTACGCACAACAGGCCCGTGTGATCAGAGTGGTGTCGACTCGTCTGCCTACGGTCTTTGGAGTGTTCGAGCTGATCGGCTTTGAACGCGCCAAGGTTGGCACCACACAGAGTGAGACCGCGTTTGTTATCACATGTGGCGATTTGCAAACCGGAGCGCCTCTACTGCGCATGCATTCGCAGTGCTTAACCGGCGAAGTACTCGGATCTCTCCGCTGTGATTGCCGAGGGCAGTTGGAACTTGCAATAGCCAGCATTGCGGAAGAAGGATCGGGGTTGGTCATCTACGAACATCAGGAGGGTCGTGGCATAGGGCTGATGGCAAAACTAAAAGCCTACGCATTGCAGGACAAGGGACTGGATACGGTCGAAGCTAACCACGTTCTAGGTTTCGATGCGGACTGCCGCGATTTCAGCTTTGCGGTCTCTATCCTGCACGACCTGAAAATCCGGCGGGTCCGTCTGCTGTCCAACAACCCGCAGAAAGTGCAGGCGCTGGCGAACGGTGGAATCGAAGTTATCGAACGGATCGCCTGCGAAGCACCGTCGAATCCGTACGCGTTGCCGTACCTGCGAACCAAGAAGGAAAAAATGGGGCATTCACTAACGGTTATATGAGCGCTGAGCGATTGGCTATGGCCGGGAAGATAACTTCAGCCGGCGATCTGACAGGTATCCAAATATCAAGAAAAGGAGTGTCTTAAGTATGAGCAACAAGAGAGTAGCGGATCTGGTGACAGAGGTCCTCGCCGAAGCCGGGGTTAGGAGAATCTATGGCCTTTCCGGTGACTCCCTTAACGGCATCACCGACTCGATTCGCCTAAGGAAGGACATCGAGTGGATCCATGTGCGACATGAGGAGACAGCAGCTTTTGCCGCGGGGGCCGAAGCGCACCTGACCGGAAGTTTGGCGGTGTGCGCCGGGAGCTGCGGTCCGGGAAATCTGCACTTGATCAACGGCCTTTACGATTGCCAACGCAATCGTGTTCCCGTGCTTGCCATTGCCGCACAGATTCCCAGCGGCGAATTGGGCAGCACCTACTTCCAGGAAACCCATCCTGAACATCTCTTCGCGCAATGCAGTCATTACTGTGAGCTGGTTTCCGAAGTCAGTCAGATGCCGCGGATGCTCGAAATCGCCATGCAGACGGCGATCTCCAAGCGGGGCGTTTCGGTTATTGCGCTGCCGGGTGACATTGCCATGAAGGAGGCCGCTATCCATCACCCGCGGGTGCATTACCATGAGCCGGCGCCCACGGTTTGTCCCTCCGAAGAAGAACTCAACATCCTTGCGGACCTGCTGAATCGGTCGAAGAAGGTCACCATCCTTGGTGGCGCAGGCTGCGCAGGGGCTCACGCCGAGCTGATCGAATTCGCCGGCAAACTGCAGGCGCCTATCGTGCACGCTATGCGTGGCAAGGAATTTATCGAGTACGACAATCCGTATGACGTCGGCATGACCGGCCTGCTCGGATTCTCCTCCGGCTACTTCGCCATGATGAACTGCGATGTACTGGTAATGCTGGGAACGGACTTTCCTTATCAGCCGTTCTTTCCCAAGGACGCAACTATCGTTCAAATCGACCTTCGCGGAGAACAGATCGGCCGCCGCAGCAAGGTTGACTTTGGTTTCGTTGGTGACACCAGGAGCACGCTTCGGGCATTGCTGCCGAAGCTAAGGCAAAATCCGAACGAGACACATTTGAAGGAGATCCGTTGCGCACTATCGCAAGACGCGCAAAGGTCTGGATGAGCACGCAACCGGAAGGGCCGGGCAGAAGCCTATCCACCCGCAATATCTTACGCGCGTGCTCGATCAGCTCGCCGCCAAGGACGCGATCTTTCACCTGTGACGTAGGAAGTCCGACGATGTGGGCCGCGCGCTACCTGACCATGAACGGCAAGCGCCGGCTGCTCGGTTCCTTCAACCATGGGTCGATGGCAAATGCGCTTCCTCAAGCCATTGGCGCCCAGGTCACCTATCCCGACCGGCAAATAATCGCGATGTCTGGCGATGGTGGGATCGCAATGCTCATGGGCGATCTGCTGACCCTGCGGCAACACGAACTGCCGGTGAAGGTGATCGTGTACAGGAACGACGCATTGGCCTTTGTCGAGCTGGAGATGAAGGCTGCCGGTGTGCTGGACTTCACCACCGATCTGCGCAATCCCGACTTCGCAAAAATTGCGCAGGGAGCGGGACTGCTCGGATTGAAGGCCGACACAGCAGACCAGGTTGAACCCGCAATTGCGCAAGCGCTTGCTTATGACGGCCCGGCATTGGTCGAGGTTGCGGTTGCCCGGCAGGAGCTCTCGATGCCGCCGACTATCACCTACGAGGAGGCAAAGGGTTTCAGCCTGTACATGCTGAAAGCCGTTCTCAATGGGCGCGGCGATGAAGTGATCGATCTCGCCAAAGTCAACCTGTTTCACTACTGAAGCCGAGGTGCGCGATGACTACCACGCCAATCACGACCGCTGCCGTGCCGCGAGCAACCAGTACCTCGCAGACGCGAGCCTTCCAGATCGCCTGGGGGCTCGCGATGTGTTTCTACTTTCTCGAATATGCGTCGAGGTCCGCGCCGGCGGTCATGATCCCCGAGCTCACGCAGGCGTTCGGCATGACCGCCGTCGGCGTCAGCGCGATTCTCGGCACCTACTATTACACCTACTCCGTCACCAGCCTCATCGCCGGTGGCGCGCTCGATCGCGTCGGCGCCAAGAAAGCTGTGCCGATTGGCATTTTCATTTTGGCGATGGGATGCCTCCTGTTCAGCGTCCCTACCACGACTGCGGCATATACAGGAAGACTGCTTCAGGGCGCGGGTTCCGCTTTTGCCTTCACCGGCGCAGTCTATCTTGCTGTGCACGGCTTTTCGGCTCGCTGGCTGGCTACCGCCATAGGCGTTACGCAATGCGTCGGGATGCTGGGCGGATCGGCGGGTCAGTTCGTCGTGGGACCTCTGCTCGAAAAAGGTCTCGGATGGCAAACGGTCTGGCACTGGCTCGGCATTGCGAGCCTCGTCGTCGCTGTACTTTTGCTTCTAATTGCTCCATCCGAAACCCGCCCACAAACGGCCGCTTCCGGGCGGGCATCAGTGCTTGCTCCTTACAAGGTCGTATTTAGCAATCCGCAGTCCTACCTGTGCGGAGCCGTCGCAGGACTCCTGTTTGTGCCGACGACCATCGGCGACATGACGTGGGGCGTCGCCTTCTTTCAGCGCGACAGGATGTTCAGTTTTCACGACGCGGTAGTTACAGGCTCGCTGGTTCCACTGGGATGGGTAATTGGTTGTCCGGTGATGGGCTGGCTTGCTGACCGGGTGGGCCGTCGCAAACCCGTGCTGATCGGAGGCGCGGTCGGAATGTTGTTATCTGCGGCGCTGATCAGTTTTACCAAGACTCACGAACCTGCCGTCGTGGGCTGCTTCCTTTTTGGCATCTTCTCCGGCGCGGCGATGATTCCGTACACCATCGTTAAAGAAGTCAATCCCGACGAGGTTAAGGGCAGCGCTACAGGCGGGATCAACTTCCTGACATTCGGCGTCACCGCACTGATCGGACCCGTTTTTGCCACGGCCCTCGGCAAGGGCATCACTGCCACGCATAACCATGTCACTCATTTTCGTGACAGCGGACTGTTCTGGATGGCCAGCATCATCGTCGCGATTCTGTTGAGTGCGTTTCTGCGTGAGACCGGGCCTAAAGGGAGAAAGGCGTAACAGCGGAGTTGCTGATATGAGGAGCATTCACATCTTAGTTGCCTGCCTGCTGCTGCCCGGCGTCGCATTGGCACAAGCCGAGGGCCAAGGTCCTGGCGCCTCACCTGCCAGCAGTACGGACCTCGCCTCCCAGGTGCAGGCTCTCCGTGAAGCTCTCGCGCAAACGCAGCAGCAAGTGGCCGCGCAAGCGAGCGAAATTCAAACACTCAAGGCACAATCAAAACTCGGCACTGTGACTCCGGCTTCGGACAACCAGGTATCGGTTGAAAGAACAGTTGATTTGTCCTCACCGGGTCTTGGCGCAACCGGCACGTATAACACGGCGAGCTCCGGACAACCGTCCGCGCACCCTTCCCAACAAACGGGGAACGATCGGAAAACGCCCACGGGCTCTTTCCAATTTGACAACGCGGTCTTGGAAATCGGCGGCTTCGTCGATTTCGAGAACATATTCCGCACCACTAACACCGGAAATAACATCGCGACCGGATTCGGATCGATACCATTCAGCGACACGCCCCAGGGACAGGTCACGGAATATCGTGCCACGGCACAATACTCCCGGTTTGATGTGAAGTTCCACGGCAACTTCGAAGGCAACCGGGTCACCGCCTACCTCGAAACCGATTTCAGCGGCAACGACGCTCCCAATGTCTACCAAACCGTAAACAGCACGACCCAGCGGCTGCGACTCTATTTCGCGGACTTCCAGCGCGGAAAATGGGAGTTTCTGGGCGGCCAAACCTGGAGTTGGTTGACGCCCAACCGCAACGGCCTCGGCCCAATGCCGACCGATTTGGCGCTCACCTATAACGAGGATCAGAACCTGATGGTTGGCGTGCCTTACACCCGGGCTGCCGAGTTCCGGGCGGCGTATCACCCTAACGAACACTGGGCTCTGGGTGTCGGCATCGAAGATCCCAATCAATATATCGGCACCTACGTCGCGCTTCCGATGGGCTTCACTTCTACCGGTTTGCAGTTTGACAACAATAACAATGCCGGCGCCGCAAATCTCATGCCCGACATTCTCTCCAAAGTCACCTACGACAAAGATTTCTCCGGCCGCCATTTCCATGCCGAACTTACTGGCTTCGCTACCGGCGCTCATGCTGCGGTGATGCCGGTTGGATCAAACGCATACACAACACACAGCGTTGTCGGTGGAGGCGGTGAAATCGCTGCCAACTATGAACTGGTGCCCCACAAGCTCGTCGCGCTCGCCAATGCCTTCTGGAGTGACGGTGGTGCTCACTACCTGGTCGCAACCGGACCGCAATTAGTAATCCGGCCCAACCCAGACGGCACTGATGTCAGCCTTTCCATGGTGCACGCTGGAGCCGGCTCTGCAGGCCTGGAGTGGAGAGCGACCCCAAAGCAGGCCTTCGCCGTTTACTACGCCGCAGATTATTTTGGACAGAACTTCTTTCCCGACACTACCGATACTATGAATCCCGGAAAAATCATCGGCTTTGGCGGACCCGGCTCTCCCAACACCAACAACCGGACTATCCAGCAGGCAACGTTCGATTGGATTAGTACTTTCTGGACGAACCCCAGGCACGGCGCGCTGCAGGCTTACACACAGTTTTCCTACTTGACGCGCGCCCCTTGGTATGTCGCTCCGGGAACGCCCAAGAATGCACGTCTCGGCATGGTCTACTTCGGAGTCCGCTACGTTCTGCCAACGACTTCGGGAACTTTGGCCAAGGTGCCACGTCCGGACTGATCGCCCGGCAACCTCGTTATGAAAGTTTGTGCGTGATGAATGTTTTTCATCAAGCTGCCGCGGCCGTCCTTCTGCTAATTCTTACGCTGTGGTTAGAGTGTGCCGGCGTAGCTGTGCTCATCGAGTGGTTGAAACGCGTGATGGCGCGGGGTATCTACACACTCGGTTCGATTCGCGCAGCCGTGCTGGTAATGCAAGCGGCTCTAGCCATGATCGTTCTACACGGAGTCGTAATTCTTTTCTGGGCAGGCTTCTACCGTTTGCGTTGCTTCCCATCATGGGAGCTAGCCTTCTACTTCTCAGGTAGCACTTATGCGACGGTCGGGTACGGTGATGTCATTCTCCCATCCCAGTGGCGACTCTTGGGGCCGCTGGAAAGTTTGACGGGAGTGTTGATGTGTGGAGTATCGGTTAGTATTTTGTTTGCCCTGGTCACTCGACTGGTCGATTCGCAAGATCCGCAGAAAACCGTACGCTGATATATCTGATCGAATATCTCCTGGTTTAACGAGCTTATCGGCCTTGCCAATTATGATCTCCACACAGCCCTGCTCCGCACCGAGAAAATATTGCTAGAGCGGAGGAGAGAGGTCTAACGCATGCTCGAAGCGACCAAGGGCCTACTTCTGATTCTCAGCGCGATCTTCCCCATTGTGGACCCAATCGGAGGCAGCCCGTTTTTTCTGGCTCTAACCGGTGAATACAGCTCCGAGGCGCGAAGGGCGTTGTCATGGCGAATTGCCGCCGACAGTTTCGTGCTGTTGATCGGCTCGTATTTTGTCGGCACCTACATCCTGGCTTTCTTTGGAATTTCAATACCGGTAGTGCAGGTCGGCGGAGGAATGATTCTGGTAGCCATGGGGTGGGCCACCCTGATGGAAAATGATGAAGGCTGCGATAAAGGTGCTCGTAAGAGCATCGACTCGCAGGACGTTTATGGCCGGGCGTTCTACCCCTTAACCTTGCCGCTGACCGTGGGTCCAGGATCAATCTCCGTTGCTATCGCACTGGGAGCAAACGCGGCGCGGCGTCACGCTCTTCATCCTTTGACAATTTTGACGGCACTGGTGGGTTTCGCGCTGATCGCGTTGAGTATTTTCCTTTGCTACGGGTTTGCCGACCGCCTCTCACGAAGACTGGGGCGATCCGCGACCATGGTAATCACGAAATTGTCGTCATTTCTTCTGGTTTGCATTGGCGTGCAAATTGGCTGGAACGGCATCAAGGAATTGCTGGAGTCTGTGACTCTGCATCTGGGTTGACGGCGGGTTGCTGCAAGCTTGCATTCGTAACCTGACTGCGCCCCTCCGCCATTAGCGCCCCTTAAGCCGACTGGAACTCCAGCACCACGATCTCTGGATTGGAGCCCAGACGCAGCGGCGGTCCCCACGTTCCGGCGCCGCTCGACGTGAAGACTTGCATGTTTCCGATGCGGCTCAGGCCGTAGACAAATTGGCGGTACACGCGGCGCGCCATCCAGCTCCAGGGCACGAATTGTCCGAGATGGGTGTGTCCCGAGAGCTGCAGGGAAACGCCGACCGCCTCTGCGATTTCGGGATGATCGGGCGCGTGCGTCAACAGAATGCTGGCGCGATCCCGGTCCAGACCCATGGCATCGAGGACCGACGCGAACCGGCCCTGATGTACCGCGTCGCGGTAAGGCACGCCGAGGATCTGCAGCCCGTCAACCTCAACCTTTTCGTTGCTGAGCACGCGCACGCCGGCCGCGGATACCGCGTTCAGGTACTTGCTGTCGCTGCCGAATTGCTCGTGGTTGCCGGCGACGAAGTACACGCCCTGCGGCGCCGCCAGTTGCTGTAGAGGTTTGGCTGCCTGCAGCGCATCAATCGCGGTGCCGTCATACAAGTCTCCGGCAATGAAGATCGCGTCCGGCTCATGCTTCAGCACTTTCCTGACGATGCGGCGCAGGAAGCTGCCATTGCGAATGTGTCCGAGGTGCAAATCGCTGATGAGAGCAGCCGTCCGGCCTTGCCACGCGGCGGGCAGATTCGCCAGCTGCACCGAGATTTTCGTGATGCGCGTCCAGCTGGCATTGAAAACTCCGTACGTGCCGGCTACTACCGCGACGGCAAACAGAATTTCAACCAGCCGATGGAAATTCACCGCCATCCCCAGCAGGTGTCCGATGCCGAAGACCATCCACGCGGCAATTGCAGCGAAGAGCAGAAAACTCAGCAAGCCGGCCCAGACCGCCGCAAGCCTGTAGAAAACGCGCACCGCTGCGCCGTGATAACGGAAAGCCAGCAGCGAGGCCGCGACGAAACTTACCGACAAAGCGCCCACGACCAACTTCAGTCCCAGAGACGAGACACGGCCGCCTTCGGGCAAGAAAGTCCATGTCTCATACAGGAAGAAATGTGCCAGGAAGAGAATCGTCTGAATGATTGCGATGAAAGGTATGAGCCTGCTAATGCGATGATTGTCGGGCATAAAGTAGTGACGCTGTTAAAGATGAAGCCCGAGTACCTGGCGATTCCGCGCCCCGAATATTTTCCGGGCGACGGCGGGAATCCCGTATCCCCACGCTTTTCCGCCGATCAACGTTCCCAAGAACTAGACTTTTCAGGCACAATGACCCAATCTCGCCGCGAGAATTGATGTCGAGACTGGCCTCGGATTCCGAGGGCATCCATGCACCTTGAAGATCATGTCGTCGAGGGCGACCTCCAAGCAAGCACGCCCGACACTTCCGCCGAGGAACGGAAGTCCTTTTCACGAGGATGGTGGCGCGTCCTATACATCCTGCCGGCAATCCTCCTCGGTTTCATCTTCAGACCGCTCCTGGTCCTCTATCTGTTCTTGTTGGTGATAATTCTTATTCACGAGCTGGGGCATTTTGCGGCTGGCCATCTTTGCGGCTTTCGGCTGATCAGGTTCAGGGTTGGAGTCCTTGAATTAAGACGACCCATAATCCTTGAGCTGCGACGAGTTGGCACGTGGGAATGGAAATGGAATTGGAGCAAGGCTGACGCGGTTTCCGGCATCGTGGCTATGATTCCCAGCGCAAAAGCCGCTACCGTCGCCCGCTCACGCTATTTCATCTATGTTTTGGCCGGCCCGGTTGCAAACATCGGGACGGGTCTTCTGTCCCTGCCTATAGCTCGCGAGGAAACCGGCGTCGGTGCCATTGGTAAATTCTTCCTGATAGGCTCGATCCTTCTCGGCGTGGGAAACCTGTTTCCCTTCAGTAGCCGTGGAGTCGACTCCGATGGGCGGAGCCTTTGGGCGCTATGTTTTGACAAGAGCAGGACAAACCCTTCGCTTTACTGGGTGACTCTCGGAGAACGATTTGCTGAAATTCAATCTCTGTTTAAGGCAGGGAACGTAGAAGGAGCATACGCGGGCACAGAAGAATTGATTACGGACGCCCAGAAGCTGACTCAAACCGCCCTGACGACGGAATTGCTCCGGCGGCTGGCCAAGCTTCGGGAAGTCTATCGGGAGTTGCTGGACCAAAAGCGACAACGGGAGGGAGCAGCTCCATTCCTATCCCCAGGAGTTACCGGCCGCGGACAGGATGCCTCCGCTGAATAACCCTCTCCGCTAGATCCATCGCCGCGTTAACTCCGATTCGCTTTGCTTGCGACTGCCAACGCCCCGTGCTATAAACCAAGTCTCCCCGTTTCAGGTCGCTCCCCAGTTATCGTACGTCCGAAGACGCTTGGTCTCTGTTTCGAAGGAGATGTGATGAGCGCACTACTTCCGGGGCTGCGACAGCAGCCATCCTCTCGCCATCCGTTGTCTGGCAGTTTTCTTCCAGTGGCGATGTTCACGCTGGGATGCGGTTTGATCTTGACCGCGCTATGCGCCGTCCAGCTGCAGGCGCAGCAGACCTGCGCTTCCGGGGGAAGCGTCTGTTCCCAGGCGTATCTTGACAGCCTCCCCGTGGCCATGCCGATGAACGGTGCGCACCGAGTCGTGCAACTGGTCAACTGCTCCTGCCAGACGGTTCTGGGCGCCGCCAATGCCGCCCACCAGTCCGGCCTGCAGGGTTTCCCGGTCTTCCCGCGAGAGGGAACCTGGATCATGCAGCCCTACGGCACCAAGGGTACGCAGAATAATCCTTACCCGAATGTCCTGACCATCGACGTCCCGACGGAGTGGGAGCGCACACAGTGCCCCGACGGCAAGCACTCCTGTCCCGCGATCGTGGGTCCGAGATTCTGGGGCCGAACCGGCTGCCGTTACGACGTTGCCACGCAGCGGGCGCAGTGTGAAACCGGCAGCTGCGCCGATCACTACGATTGCAGCTCGACCACCATCGAGGATGGCGGCTTCACCACCATCTCGGAGTGGACCTTCTATCAGAAATCGAGCAATCCGGACATCTTCGTCGACAACTTCGATATCAGCCTGGTCGACGGATCAAACCTGAATATGGAGCTGGAGCCGGTGGACATCCCCAGCCTGGGCGATCAAGAGGGAATCTGTGTGGCCGGACCGTTGAAGGGGCAGATGAAGTGCAGTCCTCTGGCCCCCACGGACCAGCACTGGGTGATGTACAACTATCCGCTCACCGTACACGCGGCCGATCTGCGATCCAATAACGCCGCCAAGAATCAGAACTGCACCGATGGCAATGGCAACACCTTCGTCCTCAAGCGCTCCGACATTGACAAGACCAACGGCTATTTCGGTTATGTCATCGAGGATGCGAACGGCAATCCGGTGATGCCGCCGGGAGACAATCCACTGGCCTGCTTGAGCAACTGTGGAAAGTATGAATTCGGAGGCGCACCTCTCCCGGGATGCAATTACACCAGCGGCAACGGCGCGCAGAAGTGTTATGGCTGGCTGACCTATTGCGCCGGCGAAGGCAATGTGTATGGAGCCAGCTGCAAGACCGACGCGGATTGCGTAACCCCAAACAATCCCAACCTGCACATGTCGTGCTGGTACAACGATCCCTCCATGCAAACCAAGGGCACTTGTTCGCTGCGGGGGTTCTACCAGACTCCGACCCAGGCGTGTCCGGTAGACTTCTACAATTTTTACGAACCGCCGCCGGGATCGCCGGCCAGTAGTGTCGCCTGCACCTTCACCTACGGCTCGATTAATCCTCTCGACACCAGCCCGGCCACCCAGATCGACTATTCCGATCAGCCTCCCGCCGACCCGTGTTCGGTGGTCATCGGCTCCGATGGCCAGCCGGTTCCATGTGTCGGCGACGATGTCATTCACCAGGTATTTCACGGGGCCTATACCTGGCCGAACGATCCCCAGACCTACGATGCCGACTCCTCGCTCTACCGCGTGGTCATCGCTCCCGGCGGGAGCAGCGTACCGATTACTCCGGCGCAACCCGCCATTCCCATGTGTTCGGCCCTGCCGTCCAATTACAACTATCCGCAAAACGCCAACAATTGCGCGATCGCGGTGCTGAATGAAGGCGCCGATCTCAACATTGCCAAGGACAAAGGTGCGCCGTGGTCTTGTGCCACGGGCAGCCAGGCCGCCAATACCAACACCGGCGTGCTCTGCCGCTGGCGTCCCGCGCCTACGACGCAGAGCGGTTGCAATCCTCCGCTCACCGATCAATACGTCACCAACAGCACCTGCGGTGTGAGCGCCTCCGGCACCTCGCTGGTGTCGAGCACATTCAGTCCCACCAATGGCGATCCGCTGTTTCTCGAAGTCGTGATCGCGACGCCGGACCCGACGCAACCGATCGACATGCCGGCCCCGCCCATCGGCTGCGTGCCGTCCACCGGTCAGGGCACGTGGACGCAAGTCACCAATGGGTCGCTCTTCTTCGGATCGCAAAGCAATTCGAAGCAAGGTTACGTGGCCTGGTACACGGGAACATCGAATAACTCGGCAGGCTCGAAATGCGCGGTCACGGTCACGCTGGCGGGATCGGCTGCCGCCGCGGTCAAGGTCTACGATGTGCCCGGCTATAACGGAAAGCCTGAGACCACCAGCTCCGCTTCCGGCAGCTATGTACCGTCAAACGGCCTGCAGCCCGCGGTCCTGGCGCAATCGGCGCCCATCAGCACCGCTTATCAGAACGACCTGATGCTGGGAAGTTTGCTGCAAGTGAACCAGCAGCTGACCCCGATCACTTACTGGCAGGATTGGCTGACTACTACCCTTAACTATTCCCCGCCGGTTTCCATCAACTGCGAAGCCAATCTTTGTCCGACCGACGACGGCACGGATTACTTGTCCGGCCATGGTGGTTACTCCAGCAACGCCGATGCCGGCCATCTTGACGTGGGGCCGGGACCGCATGCGCTGGAGCGCCGCGGCGAGTTCGTGACCGCGTTCAACTGGGGCGGAGTCGCGCTCTACATCGAGCTGAAAGCCACGCCGTTGGCGGTTGGTTGCTCGTCGTCCAGCGCGCAAGTCGGCTCGCCGTATGGCTCGCCGGTCGTGACTACCGGCGGGGAGCCAAACTACAGCTACGCCATCACCAGCGGCACGCTACCGGCGGGGCTGCAGTTCCTCGGACTCAGCAACCCCAACATCTTCGGCCTGCCGACCACGGCCGGCACTTCCTCATTCACGCTCCAGGTAACGGATGCGATGGGCAATAAAGCGACCAACAACTGCAGCATCACGGTGACGCAATAGCTCGCTCAGCGAGGGAGGGATATCACAGTGGCTGTGCTCAACATCATGACTCCGGGCTACACGATTGGAGGGATGGGCACTCAGTTTGTGTCGAACCCGTTCCTGGCAGCAATCTCCACCGGGGGCTCTTAGCTCTTAGCCCCTAGCTATTAGCAAAACCGGATTCCGCAAAATCCCGGATTGCTAAAGGCTAAGAGCTAACAGCTAGGAGCCTCTCCGCTACTACTCACCTTTCTTGGCGAAGATGTGATACGTCACCGCATCCCAGGCGTTATGAATTCCCACGATCAGCAGCAGTAGAGTCGCTGCGGCAACCGCAAACAAGCTGTCGGCCGCATCCATCCGAATCGTGTAGGCCGATCCTGCCAGAGTCCCATACGCGGCAAACGGCAGCACCACGTGAAACACCCAGTCCTCCAACTCCGGCGTATATGCGCCTTGCGCTCGCATGCGCCGAAGCACAAGGAGTTGGTACAGGATTCCGATCGCGCCGAGCGAGCCCCACACCATCGCCGCGCTCTGCAGATGTTGGAAGGGAGCATTGATAATCGCCGACAACAGCAGCGCGGCGCCGAAGTGAACAATCGTAGGCGTGGCGAATGCTGAGCCGGCCTGCTGCGTGCCGGCGCCCACCGGGCGGCTCGCGATCAGCGTGATCACCACGAACTGCAATCCAATCAGCGCGCCGGCGGACGAGCCGACGATCACATAGAAGTTGTCCCATCCGGCAAGCGGGTTCATAGGATCGCGTCTTTCTTCGCTGCCCAGTGCGCGACGGCCGGCTGCGCGATGGCATTCCGTACAGATTAATCCAAACTGAGACCCCACGGGCCCGAACCTCCACAGGGTTTGCCGGTCACATCAGGCCGCTTGTCAGCCTCAGTACAATGACCTCGAGCATGCTCGAAAATCTCAACCTCGAGAAGAAGCTCTCCAACGACGAGTACAAGCGCATCGTTCCCGGCTTGCAGGCGCGGCTCTACGATCTGGAGAAAGCCTGCTGGGACAACGGCGTTCCCACGGTAGTCGTCTTCGAAGGCTGGGACGCGTCGGGCAAAGGCACCGCCATCCGCGCGCTCACGCAGCGGCTCGATCCCCGCGGATTCAAGGTTTATCGCGTCACCGCGCCGCGCACCTACGAGCAGCAGCGGCCGTGGCTGTGGCGCTTCTGGCTGAAGGTCCCCGATCGCGGCGAGATGGTCATCTTCGATCACAGCTGGTACGGACGCGTATTGGGCGAGCGCGTCGAGCACGTGGTCGCGAAGAAGGCCGTCCGGCAAGGGTTTCGCGACATCGTCGAGTTCGAGCGCATGCTGGCCGACGACGGCGCCGTGATCCTGAAATTCTTTCTGCACATCAGCAGGAAAGAGCAGCGCCGGCGCTTCGAAGCGCTCGCCCACGATCCGCTCGAGGCCTGGCGCGTCAGCAAAGAGGATTGGGCGCGGCACAAAAAGTACGACCGTTATCTCGAGGCGGCGGAACAGATGTTTGAAGTCACCGACGCGGAATATGCTCCGTGGACGATCGTGGAAGCGACTTCGAAGGCGTACACCCGGAAGCGTATTTTCGAGACCACGATCCGCGCGCTGGAGAAACGTCTGGGGCGAAAGGCTCCTCCGCACAGCGAAGCGGGCGACGATGCCTCGCGCGATTCCGAGCTGCGCGCGGCCATGGACAATCTGGCGCGAGGAGAGGCCTGATGCTGGAGACCCTCGATCTCACGCGCCGCCTCGACCGCGCCAGCTACGTTCGCGAAATCACGCGCCGTCAGATTCAGCTGCGCGAGCTCGGCTACCAGGTTTATCTGCAGAAGCGGCCGGTGGTGATCGCCTTCGAGGGCTGGGACGCGGCCGGCAAGGGCGGCGCCATCAAGCGCATCACCGAGAAGCTCGATCCGCGCGGCTACGTCGTCTATCCCATCAGCGCGCCGGAAGGCGAAGACAAAACGCGGCATTACCTCTACCGCTTCTGGCGCCGCCTGCCCGCGCACGGCCAGATCGCTATCTTCGACCGCTCCTGGTACGGCCGCGTGCTGGTGGAGCGGGTGGAAGGCTTCGCCGCCGAAGCCGAGTGGAAGCGCAGCTACAAGGAGATCAACTCCTTCGAGCGCCAGCTGCGCGACTTCGGCGCCATCCTGGTGAAGTTCTGGATCCACATCTCGCGCGACGAACAAATGCGCCGCTTTGAAGAGCGCAAGGCCATCGGCTACAAGTCGTGGAAGCTGACCGAGGAAGACTTGCGCAACCGCGGGAAGTGGTCGGCCTACGAGGAAGCGGTGCAGCAGATGCTGGTCAAGACCAGCACCGCAACCGCTCCCTGGACGCTGGTGGAAGGCGACGACAAATACTGGGCGCGAACCAAAGTTCTGGAGAAGCTGGTGAAGGTTCTCTCAGACGAAATGGATTACCGCCCCGCCGATCCTCTGCCCAAAGCAGCCGCCAAAGAGCAGCGCAAATCCAAGCGCACACGCAAGTAGCGCCGGCCTCCGGCCGGCTGTCGTGGCGGCGTCCCGCCGCCAATCTTTTCGCGGGCCGGAGGCCCGCGATCCAGCCGCCTGGAAGGCGGCGCTACATTTTCATCTTCATTTCGTCGCTGTCCGTATTCGCATCCATCCGCATCTCCGTTCCACCCCAAATCTCGCTACGGCTCTTCGCGTTGGGATAAACGTGAGTCATCCACCCGAAGACCACGGGAATCCATAATCCGCCTGCCGCCTTGCACGCTGCTTCAGTATGAATACTGCCTCGCATACCAAATTGCGCGTGCGGCCCAAACTGTTCGTCGTAAGGCAGGCTCTTCGGTCCGCCGCAGAAGTCCACGTGCCGATGCCACGTGCCAACGCTCAACGGCACGATGGTATTCAGTTGCGCGGCGGTCGCGTCCTGCGGTGCGGTGTACATCACGCCCACCGCTTGCATGCCCTGCTCCGTGCGCTTGTAGAGGATCGAAGTGGGATGATCGTAATTCACGCCCCACTGCGCCTGGCGGCCATAGCGATAGTTCGTGTAGTGAACTTCCTCACCCATGCGATCGGCGCGGCCAAAGCGCTTGTAACCAGCCTCCTCCGCGGTACTGAGATCGGCGTACTTCGTCAGCACTCTGCGCGCGGCCACGAGAATTTCCTGCGCGCGCTGCTCATCGCCCGGTTGCGCCGCAGCCTTCAGCGACATCTGCATGTGGCTGTTCATGATCATGGTGGGCACCGGCGTCTGGTCGCTCTTGCCGCCGGAGTATTCGAGCAGCTGCTCCCACCACGGAAACTGCTGCGCCATCGTCACAGTGATCAGGCAGATGAGGACGATTCCGAAAACTACCGCAACACGTTTTGCCATACGGCCTCCACGCGCCATCTACAACGTAGCGCCGGCCTCCGGCCGGCTGTCCTGGTGGCGTCTCGCCGCCAGCCTTTTCCACGCGGGCCGGAGGGCCGCGCTCCAGCCGGCTGGAAGCCGGCGCTACAGCACGACAAGCGTATGACGAATCTCGAGCTGGAATGGTTCCCGCTTTATTCGGGGTTAGTGGTGCGGCGCCACGATGCTCGCGGAAGTATTCGCCATGGACACGTTCACCGCATCCACCGCATCCACTCGAATCCAATCCGGCGGAATCGACGCCCAGTCCAGCGGCGCGATCAGCAGGCGCAGGCCCAGGATTCCGGAGCGCGCCGGGTTTCTCCATGCGGCTACATTGGAATCGAAGTAATCGGCGAGCTCCGGAGGATTCCAGGGATAGAGCCACACCTGACTGCTCACGTTCGGCGGCAGCACCAGATACAGCGCCTGGCGGGTGCCGTCGGCTCGCACCACCTCTAGTTGCATCTGCTCAGGCTTGCGAAGACGCCACCACGGCGGATAATGTGCGGTTACGGTCAAACGCAGGAAGTCCGCGCGGCTTGCTGTCCCCACCAGGCCCAGATCGAATGCCGAGTTCCGGCTGGTCACCGCAAAAGTTTCGGCCGGCACTCGCAGCGGTTGCACCTGCATCGAGACTTCGCGCGCCCGCGCGTCGTCGCGCACCAGGCCGACTACTCCCGCGCTGATCGCTTGCTCGCGGTGATAGTGGCTCTGCATCCAGAACCAGACCTCCGGCGCGCGGGTGAAGTTCGCGACGCCGTCGATCGGCAAGCTCCGGTCGCTGTCGCGCCAACGCTTGAAGTTCGCGCCCAGCAGCTGGCTGGGATCGGGATCGGGAAAGTAGAGCGCAGCCGCCGGCGCTGCCCGCCGCAATCCGGCGATCTCCACATGGGCCAGATACGGCCCGCTCGCGGTGTAGGCCTGCAGCAATCCACCGGCAACCGTGCGTCGCGCCGCCAGACCATATCGCGTCTGGTAAGGAAAGATTGCAATCGAGTCGCGCTCTCCGCTGTGCTGCTGCAGGAAAGCCGCAGCCGATCTTTCCAGCGCCGCAAAGTCACTGGGAAAGCACGCGCCATCGTATTCCGCGAACCCCGGCGGGCATGTCCTCAACGGCCGGTGAATCTGTAAAAGCAGGTTCTGTACTCGCGGCAGCGCGAATGGCACTTCCTCCAACTCCATCGCAGCGAAGCGGCTCGTGGGCACTCCTCCGAAGGCGAGCGAGCAGGCGATCACGAGCAACACTCCCATTGCCGACGCCACTTCGTCGCGGCCCAGCAAGATCACACTCGACAGCAGCACGATCCCCAGCAACGCCCCGCGAACGTGATTCTCGTCGGAGCGCACCATCGCGCTCTGCATCAGCATCAGGCACACCGCGCCGCCGCCGGCGAGAAACGCGATCCGCGCGCCGATGTGCGAGCGCTTCTCCGGCGGGAACGCCACGCAGATCAGGAACACCGCCATGCCGCCCAGCGAGGTCAGCAGCAGCCGAACGGTCGCTGAGTTCGTCATGGGCGACGGCGTGGCCCAGCGATACACGCCGACCACAGCGAACGCTTCGCGCCAGTATGCAAAGTTGAACGGCGATGCCAGGACAGCGTTCACCGCAATTACCACAACAACGGACGAAGCCAGCGTCATCAGCAACCCGCGCGCGAGCCTCGCAAGCGCTGGCCGGTCACGCCGGAATTCAAATCCCAGCGCCAGCAACGTGACGAAGAACGTCGCGACTCCGTAAATTCCCGTATCGGTCGACAACAGAAATGCCGCGGCGCAAAGCAGCGCAGCCGATACTCCGGCCAACTCGATCTGCATGCGCATTTCCGCCACCGCGTAACCACCGCGCAGAAACAATGCGAAAAGAAACATCACCGTCGTGATCCGCAGCGATGGCGACCAGAAGACGCACAGCAGCACCAGCAGCACACCGCGCTTCCATCCTGGCTGCTCGGGCAGCAGCAGCCACACGATCAGCCACAGCTCCACGATCACCAGCCACGTTGGTAACGTGTGCCAAGTCGCGTAAATCAATCCTGTCGAAAGATTGCCGTGGCGCGCGGGAAAACTGGACAGCCACTGAAACAATGGCCCGCGCGTGAACGCCAGATTGCGTCCCAGCCAAATACCTTGCGACGCCTTGAAGGCCTCGTCCAGGTGCCAGTCGTCATCCATGTATCCGGGGTTAGAAACCAGGGTGAGAGTTTTCGGCAGCAACAGCTCTGGCGGGAGAGCCGCCAGCAACAGTACCAGCAGCCCAAGCACATCCCAGCGGCGAGACAACCATGATCGGCGCCGGGTCGAAGTGGCTTGCAGAGCGGCGCACTGCATCTAGTTGGCGTCATTCTAGCGTAGCGCCGCAAATGCGCAATTGTTTTGTTGTGAGCGCTCCCGCACCCGGCCAAATTGCACGCCAAAATCGGCCGCTTCCGGCGCGAAAAGGTTGCCCGCAGTCCTCGAAAAACATCTTGGAATTTGAATAGCTCGGGGCGGTCTATATGAAAAACCGTAGACGTACTGTAGCCTGCCCGCCGCAGCTCGAATCAAGCCTTTTGTTTTCAATAGCGTAAATAAATTGGAACTCGCCTGAAAGTGGCCACTCGCTTGCGACTACATCTTTCGTGTGGCCTCCTGCCTTTTCCGGTTTTCGGCCAAGTCTGTGGATAGGTGGGATAAACACTCAGAAGAACATCCCGAGCGGAGAAGAGAGATCTATGACAGTAAAGAAAGTGATCATCGGGCTGCTAAGCGTGCTGGTGATTGCCCTGCTGATGACTCCGTCCCTTGTGGCGCAGTCGTTGGTATCAGGCGACCTTACCGGTACGGTTACAGATCCTAGCGGCGCGGTTGTGCCCAACGCCACGGTCACCTTGAAAAGCAATGGAACCGGGGCGACTCGCAACACCACTTCAACCAACAACGGCTCGTACCGCTTCTCGCTGTTGCAGCCCGGTTCCTATACCGTAAGCGCCAGCGCCAGCGGCTTCAGCAAAGCTGAAACCACAGCCATGATTAACGTCGGCCAGGCGACCGTGGCCGATATCAAGATGGCAGTCGGCACCAGCTCGCAGACGGTGGAAGTCACCTCCGCCGCTCCTCTCGTGCAGGCCGATAACGCCGACCTGTCCACCAACTTCGATCAGAACGTTGTGGCTAACTCGCCCAATGGCGGTAATGACCTTACCTACATTGCGCAGACAGCGCCGGGCATCAACATGAACACCGGTATGGGCTACGGCAACTTCAACACTGCCGGCTTGCCTGCTACCTCCAACGTGTTCACGATGAACGGCGAAAACCAGATGGATCCTTACCTGAACCTCAACAACTCGGGTGCTACCAACCTGATGTTGGGCAAGAACGCGGTTCAGGAAGCCACCGTCACCACCAACGCTTACGGCGGACAGTTCGGCCAGCAGGCCGGCGCGCAGGTGAGCTATGTCAGCAAGTCCGGCACCAACGCTTATCACGGCAACGCCGGATACTGGTGGACCGGTCGTGCGATGGACGCCAACTCCTGGTTCGCCGGTCAAACGGATCCTTACCAGAAGACGCCTTTCAACAACAACAACTCCTGGGCCGCCTCGGTTGGTGGACCAATCAAGAAGGACAAGCTGTTCTTCTTCGCTGATTGGGAAGGAATTCGCTATATCGTTCCCACCACCGAAACGATCTACGTGCCGACGCCGGCTTTCGGGCAGCAAACGCTTGCCAACTTGGCGACGGTAGATCCGGCTTCGGTTGGGCTCTACCAGAAGATGTTCGGGCTGTACAACGGCGCGCCGGGGAACCCCAACGCTAATGTAAGCAGCCTTGCCAACGGTGGCTGTCAGGATCTGACCGGAACGACAGCACCCAATGGGGCGACCTTTGGTAGCGCTGCGCTGCCCTGCTTCAACTCCTTCCTGGCTACCCCCTCGGAGCCGGCAAAGGAGTGGTTGCTGACTGGTCGTATCGACTACAACCTCTCGGACAAGGATCACTTGTTCTGGAGCGTCAGCGCCGACCACGGCACGCAGGCGACCTACGCCGATCCCATCAACAGCGCGTTCAGCGCCGCCAGCTATCAGCCGCAGTACAACGGCCAGGGCCAGTGGACGCACAGCTTCGGCAGCAACGCGACCAACCAGTTCGTCTATGCCGGCAGCTACTACCGCGCCATCTTCACGCAAAACGACGCGGCTAACACCTTCCCGGTCTGGGTCGATCTGGGCGCGGTTCTTGGCTACACCGATATGAACCACATCGGTTCGGTCTTCCCGCAAGGACGTAACGTCACTCAGTACCAGTTCGTGGATGACTTCTCGGTTACGAAGGGCGCGCACAACCTGAAGTTCGGCGGAAACTACCGCCGTTATGACATCACCGACTACGTATTCAGCGAGTTCAGCCCTGCCTTTGGATCTAGCCCGCTGTATGTCCCGTTCTCACTGGGCGATGTTTACAGCGGCGGTACCGACGGTGCCAACGAGTTCCTTTCGAACTATCCGAACCGCGGTACCTATCCCGTGGCTCTCTGGGGTCTCGGTCTGTATGCCCAGGATGAGTGGCGGGTTAGCAAGAACCTGAAGATCACTCTGGCACTGCGCGCGGAGAAAGACTCCAACCCGGTTTGCCAGCTGAATTGCGCTTCGCTGTATAGCTCGTCAAACTTCTACCAGGTCAGCACCGATCCCAACGCAGCGTACAACACGCAGATCAATGCCAACCTCCACCAGATCTTCCGTTCCGTGGATTCGATTGACTTCGCTCCCCGCTTCGGATTTGCCTGGTCGCCGGGCGGCAGCGACAAGACCGTTGTTCGCGGCGGCTTTGGTATCTTCTATGACGCTTTCCCCGCAGTGCTGGGTGACAGCTTCATGACCAACCTGCCGACGGTTGTTCCGCTGACTCAGTTCGGAGTTCCCTGGGCCAACCAAACCAACCCGGGCACTAGCCCGTGGGTTATCGGTCAGGCCACTGCCACCCAGATCGTCAACGGGTTTGGTAGCGGCGCCTCGTATAACTCACTGTCTACTGCCAATCCTCTGTTCAGCTCGCCTGCCTTCAACAATATGGCGGGTCAGTTCAACGTTCCGCGGTACCAGGAGTGGAGCTTGCAACTGGAGCAGCAGCTGGATAGCAAGAGCTCGGTCAGCTTGGCTTACATCGGAAACCACGGTATTCACGAAACGGTTCCGAGCTATCCCAACTCGTTCCTCGCGGGCGGCACGGCGGGCAACAGCGCTAGTCTTCCGTACGCTCCCTACAGCCCGACTAACTATTCCACCGTGCTCCAGTACTACACGGGTGCGGTTTCCAACGACAACCAGATCACGACGACTTATCAACGCCGTCTGACCTACGGCTTCACCATCCAGGCCAGCTATACCTGGGCGCACGCGCTGGACGAAATCTCCAACGGCGGCAACCTTGGCTATAGCTCCTCGAGCCAGGTGTATCAGTACAATCCGCTCAACCTGCGTAACAACTACGGCAACGCGGACTACGATATTCGTAGCTCGTTCAACGCTCAGTACGTTTGGAACACACCGTTCAAGTTTGGCAACAAGTACGTTCAGGGCGCCATCGGCGGCTGGACACTGTCGCAGAACTTCTTCGCCCGTTCCGGATTGCCGCTGACCGCTGTGGACGGCAACAACCCGCTCGCCAACACCCCCGGCCCCAGCTTCTTGCCGGCACAGGTGGTTGGCATTGGTCAGTCAGGGTGCGGTACGTACTACCAAACCTGCTTCAATCCGGGCGCGTTCAACTCGCTCATCAATGCGAATGGCGTAGGGTTGTCATCCTTCCCCAACCAGCTGCGTAACCAGTATCGTGGGCCCGGGTTCTTTGACTCGGACTTCTCGATCAACAAGAACTTCAAGCTGACTGAGCGCGTTGCGTTCGGCGTCGGCGCGAACTTCTACAACGTGTTCAACCACCCGAACTTCGCTCAGCCGAACAACACCTTCGGTTCGGGCACCTTCGGTGTGGTCTCTGCCCAGACGGCTCCGCCGACCGGTCCTTTCGGATCGTTCTTCGCGGGTCTCCCTGCGAACCGCATCATCCAGTTCCAGGGCAAGATCGTCTTCTAGTCAGAGCAACCTGCTTCACCTGAAAGGGCGGCCCTCGGGCCGCCCTTTTTCTTGTCCTGCAGGAAAACTAGATCGGAGCGTGTTTTTCGTAGCGCCGGCCTCCCGGCCGGCTGTCCTGGCGGCGTCCCGCCGCCAGCGAATGCCACGTACAGAACATGACTTCATGGGCTGCTAAAAAACACTTTGCGCGAGGCAGTTCGGGTAGTGTGGCCTTCAGGTCAGCGTTTAAGCGGTTTATTTTCTGCTTGAGTCGACTTCAGCCGACGGGCAAGCTCGTCGCCGAACTGAAGTCGGTTCCAATGGCAAGGGCGTTGGCTTAAAGCGGCACGTTCTACGAGCCGCCCAGAATGTCGGCCGGCGTAATGCTCCCGGCCATCAACTCCACGTCGGCCTTCGCGCGACTCCCCACCTGCTTGAACCAGGCCGACTGCTGCATCTGTTGCGATGCCGTCTGCCAGTCCTGCGCATTGATCGCCTTGATGGTCTGCAGAAATTTAGAAAATCCCGCCAGCCCGAGATTGAAGACCATGTCGACAATCACGATCTGCTTGTCGCTGGGAAGGCTGTCGAACGCCGGGATTGGCTTGTGCGCATCGCTGACCGCCTGGTTCACCGTCTGGCCAAGCAGCGTGTCGATCTGATCGTCGGTCAGCAGTTGCGTGCCGGCGCGTACCTGCTGGTAATCCAGTCCCAGGACTTGAATGGCAGCCTGCGCCCCGTTAGCGTCGAGATTGAAGCCCACGCCAACGGTCGGATGTCCCATGGTGTCGATGTACGTTTTGTTGCGGCGGCCTTCCCAATGCTCAATCCATGCGCCAGCAGTAACCAGATCCATAAGGCTCCTTGTAAACAGAAGCTAACTGCCATTGCCACTTCGTATCACTCGACGGCTCGATGCCGCGAGAAATCAAGCCACCAACGGGAAACCCACGAAGGTGTTGATCGCGCTCTTTACTGCGCCCAGCGCGGCATTGACAGCTTGTTCCGCGGCCACCAGGGTCATGCCTTCCACCGCAGCCAGCACGGCGCGCGAGGCGTTCTTCTGCATGTCGAGAAGTATGGGCGCCTGATCCTGGGTGATGGTGCCGGCGGCCATGCCTTCACCGATCGAGACCACGGTCTCCGCGATCTTCTCGAATTCAGTCTTGGCAAATGATTCCACCTGCGGCCATTTCTTCTGCAGCACTGCGGCGGCTGCCGTAACCATGCTCTTGAGTACGGCGTCGACATCAAACTCTGCCATTGTCGTAAGCTCCTTCGCTAATGTTTTGTAGGTGCGGTGGCGGGCGCTTCGTTGGCCTTGAGTGCCAGCTCGTAGGCAAGCAGCGATTCGAAGATCGGTTCAAAGCCCGACCTGGCAGCTTCAATGACCGTACTGTTCAGACAGCCGCTGCCGGCGCCTTGCTGCAAGGTCTTGAGATCGGCAAAGTTCTTGTTCAGCGACGCCGTGATCTCCAGAAGCTGAGCATTGTGCTGCGAAGCCTGTGCCCGCGTCTGCATGACTGCGAGCTCAGCGCTGGCCTTCTCGTAGAAATCGAGATTCTGTTGATAGGTGCAAGCCGGCGCTTGCAGATTTTCCAGCTTGGTCAGATAAGATTCGAGGTCTTGCTGGAAGCTGGTGGCTTTGCTGTCCAGCGTCTGGTCGTAGTAGGGGGTCCATTTGACAGCGCAGCCGGACGAGGCGACCAGCACCATCGCCAAAACTACGCACCAGACCTGCTTTCGAGTCAAAGCTCTGAACATTTAGCTGCTCCGCTGTGATTCGTAACCGGTACCCGCCAACGTCAATTCCTACAGATCCATGTACTCCGGATGGTAGTCCTTCCAGATTCCTGTAGCGGGGGCGATCTGGCGGACCGGCATATCTTCGGCGTGACGCGCCGTGCGCACCCACTCCCACGCCCGCAGCATTTCCGACTTGTCGAAGTAACGCGTCTCCGCTTCCAGGACCGCGGCGCCCGCGGTGACGATGGCGACGATCTCCTCCCACTTGTCGGCTCCGACCACGGCCATGCGCGCAATGTGCTCGGAGTGCTTTTGCAGGAAGCGCAGCTCATCCCAGCGCGCTTTCCAATCAGCCCCGCGCATCTGCGAGAGGTCGGCGAGAAGGCCGATGGGTTTATGCTTGCGCTCGCGAATCAGGATCTCGATCTGCGGTTCGAAGGCCTTGATGTCCTCGTCGGTCATTTTCCCGATGACTTGGAATCCCAGTACTCCGCCTGAACTCTCCTTCAGTCGTTCGATCATTCCGCAAAGCTCCTTTGGGTATGTTGCAGTATAACGTGCGGCTTACTTCTGAATCGTCCGCTCCAGGATGTCCTGGACATTCTTCGAGAGTCCAGCCTTCGCAAGACCTTGCAGTACATTGTGCGCTTTGGATTGCCGGTCGCTGTCGAAGCGCCGCCACGGCTCGTAGAGCTTGGCCAGCCGCGCCGCCACCATGGGATTCATGGGATCGATCTTCTTGATGCCATCGGCCAGGAACTCATATCCCGAGCCGTCAGCCGCGTGAAAGGAGCGAACGTTGCGCGCGCCGAAGGCGTCGTAAACCGAGCGAGCGCGATTGGGATTCTTCAGCTCAAACAGCTTGTGCCCCGTCAGCCGTCGCACCCGTGCGGCCGCATCGTCGCGCGGCGCCACGGCCTGCACCGCAAACCATTTGTCCACCGCGATCGGAATGTGCTGCCACTGCTTGATGAACTGTTCGAGCGCCTGATCGAACAGCCCGCCTTCCAGCTGGGCAAGCGCTACCAGCGCGCCCATCCGCTCGGTCATGTTGCGAGCGCCTTCGAAGGCCTTCATGATCAGCGCTCCCTGCTCGGCTCCCAGCGACGCGAGCAGATCAAGTGCGGTGTTTCGCAGCGCGCGCTTCCCGACATGCTCCTGTTCGGGGGAGTTGGGATCCGCATCCGACGCCGCGGCCAGCTCCTCAAGACGCTGCTTGCTGGCCTGCGCGATCTTGCGGCGAAGCGAGCTTCGCGCCTGAAAGAGCTTCTCCGGATCGGGTTTGTCTCCAAACTGAATCAGCCGGACCAGCGTCGGAAGCCGCAACGCAACTGCGGCGAATGCCCGATCCTTGTCGGCTTGCTCCAACTCGCGCGCCAGCGCGCCAGCAATCTCATCAGCCGATGGACCTGAACCCAGCGTGTCCGCAGCTTCAGCCAGGATCGCCGCCGTCATCAGGTTCTGTCCCGCGTCCCAACGCGTGAAGGGATCGGGATCGTGCGCCATCTGCGCCAGCCGCTGCTGCACGCCGAGGCCATCGTCAATCGCCACCGGCGCGCGGAAACCGCGCAGCACTGCCGGGATCGGCTCGCTCTCCACCTGCTCAAAAACGAATCGCGTCGACTCGTTGTCCAGCACCAGATCAAATTCCGATTGCGGAGCTTTCGAATCTTTCAGCTGAGCCGTCAACTGCTTGCCGTCCTGCGCGAGGAAGCCAACTTTCAGCGGAATGGGAAGCGGCTGCTTCTTGTCCTGGCCTGGCGTTGGCGGCGTCTTCTGCGAGACCGTCAGGTGATAGCTTTTTTCTGAGGGATGATATTCGCCACGTACAACCAGGTGCGGCGTTCCCGCTTGCGTGTACCAGCGAAAGAAATCGGTGAGCTTGCGTTTGCTAACTTCGGCGAAGCACTCCACGAACTGTTCGACGGTTACGGCGTGGCCGTCCCAGATTCTGAAGTACATTCCCATCCCGCGAAAGAAATTGTCTTCGCCGATGAGCGCCCGCAGCGTGCGCACCAGCTCCGCGCCCTTGTTGTAGACCGTCGCGGTGTAGAAGTTCGTGATCTCGGTATAGGTATCGGGACGAACGGCGTGGGCCAGCGGGCCGGCGTCCTCGGCGAACTGGCGCTCGCGCAGCGCCTGCACATCTTTAATGCGCTTCACCGCGCGCGACCGCTGATCGGCAGAAAATTCCGAATCGCGATAGACGGTAAGGCCCTCCTTCAAACACAACTGGAACCAGTTGCGCAGGGTGATGCGATTGCCGGTCCAGTTGTGAAAGTACTCGTGGCCGACGACGCGCTCGATGTCCTCATAGTCGTCATCGGTTGCGGTGTCGGGATCGGCCAGCAGGCGTGAAGAGTTGAAAACGTTGAGACCCTTGTTCTCCATCGCGCCGAAGTTGAAGTCGCGCACGGCGACGATGTGAAACTCGCCCAGATCGTATTCGCGGCCAAAGACGCGCTCATCCCATTCCATCGCGCGTTTCAACGACTCCATCGCGAAGCGTGCCCGCTGCACCTCACCCTGATCGGTGTGGATGTGGAGCTTGACGCGGCGGCCGGAGGTTGTGGTGTGCTCGTCGCTGATGGTGTCGAACGATCCGGCCACCAGCGCGAACAGATACGACGGCTTCAGATGCGGATCCTTGTAGGTGGCATAGTGACGCCCGCCAGCGGCCTCGCCCGCATCGAGCAGATCGCCATTGGAAAGCAGCGTGGGGTAGCGTGCCTTGTCCGCCTCGATGTGGACCTCGAAGCGCGAGAGCACGTCGGGGCGGTCGAGCGAATACACGATGTGGCGAAAGCCTTCCGACTCGCACTGCGTGCAGAAGCGGCCGCCGGAGATATAAAGACCCTCGAGCGCGGTGTTGGCCTCGGGACAGATGACGGTGTCGATCTCGAGCGTGAAGGTAGCCGCAAGGGGTGTCGCGACGATGAGACGCTCCGGCTCCTGCTGATAGTGGTCCGTGGAAAGCGGCTCACCGTTGAGCGCGATGCGCTCCAGCTTCAGGCCGACACCGTCCAGCGCCAGCGGCTGACTGTCATCGATGATCCGGCGTATTTTGTAGCGAGTGCGGACGCGCGTTTCGCGCGGATCCAGATTGAAGGAGAGATCGAGGTCGGTGGCAAAACTACAGGGACGATAATCGGCAAGCCGCTTCACGGCGGAGTCTTGATCGGGCACAGGTTTCTCCGAGAAACATCAGGATAACAGCTTGAAACAGCGAACTACACTGGCGCGGCGAGGGTCGTTGCAGTCAAGTTTACAGGAATCGCACGTGGCGGCTACCGATTGATCTTAATCGTGAATCGCGGGTCCCGCCGTAGCCAGGAAACAGGGTGTCCAACCCGCACCTCGCGGGTACCGCCATAGCTAAGAACCAAGGTGTCCGCTCGCAGCTCGCGAGTCTCGCCGCAGCAAGGAACAAAAGCTTCCAGCTCGCAAGTTCGCGAGTCCCGCCGCAGGCGGGACGAAAGTGATTAGCCCAGCGCGGAAGCGCTGGGTATGGATGGGCTGATGTTGGTGAGCCCCTTCAGGGCGGCACATAACTCACACAAGAATTTCAATCCCGTGGAAATTCTCGTAGAAGTCGAGCGAGATCTTCTGGCCGGGTTGCGGACGAAAATCCTGGCGCTTGAGCCACAAGCGAATGTTCTCTGCCTGTGCATCCGTACCGTTCCATGTCAGCGACGCAATTCGTGTGCGGTTGCCCGGCGTAACCTCGGACGATAACGTGCGATTACCGCGCAGGACTTCGATTCGGACTGGCTCATTCTGCTTCACCGCCCACTTCAACCCGGCGGCACTGAATGGAAACCCATTCACCCTGGTCACGACATCTCCCGGCGCTATGCCGGATGCGGCTGCCGGACTATCGTCGGGAACATCGGCGATGGTTGGGCTGACCGATTCGCGGAAGAGCAATCCTAAGTAAGCAAGCGTTTCCATCTCTACGCCAAACCCCAGCCGCGTGAACTGCTCTTTGATGCTGAGGTCAGCGGTCGTAGAGATTTCGCGACGGACAAACTCATCCAGGCCGGGCTTGCGCGCCTCGAGGAACGTGACGATGTCGTCCGTCGTGTAGCCGGCTTCGACGTCGATGTAACAATCGTAAAACGCCGTCAAGGCGCGATCCAGCGAATCGCCGTGCAGCCGCAGTTCGGCGTCGATGTCGAAGGCGACGACCATGCCTTTGTCGTAATAGTCGATGGAGTTGTTGCAGCGGCCGGCGTAGCGGCGATGGTTGATGAAGGTCGCCAGCGAGGAATCGATCGCTGTCACGCGAGAAAACGCTGGAACAGCCGAAGCCTGCCGATAGAAATTCACCATCGAGCTGAAGAACTGCTCGGCGCTATAGACGCCAGTTCGCGTCAGAGCAAGAAATTCGTAGTATCGCGTGACCCCTTCGCCGACCCACAGTCCCTCGGTATAGCTTCCATCGCGCAGATCCGGATTGCCGAGCGGAGCAGGCTTCAGCCCGCAAACGTTCCAGGCGTGAAACAATTCGTGGGCGCACAGGCGCAGCGCAAAGCTGGTCTTCGCCGGATCGACAAAGACATCCGGACCGAGGCCGCAGACGCTGCTGGTCGCGTGCTCCAGCCCCCAGTGCGCATTGGGACTGCAGGACAGAACGAACGTGTAGTCTGCGAAGGGAAACTTGCCGAATATGCCGGCGAATTCTTCCGCGATCTTCGTGATCTCGTCGGCAAAGCGATCAATTTCGGATTCATACCCCAGCGCGCGATCGATGAAGAGGAGGTAGAAAGGAGTGCCTCTGACTCTGCGGACGATGCGGTCAAAGTGGCCGATGACGATCGGCGAATCCAAAAGCGTGAGATAGCTGGGATAGTTCCAGGTAGTCGTGCCTTCTACGCGCGTCGCGCCCGAGGGATGATGAATCGCCCAGTCTTCGGCAAGGTTGTAGGTAGCAGAGCAGGGGCCGGTCCACTCAGGCGGACGAAGATAGCGCGTGCCCATCAGGATTCCGAAGTCGGATTCCAGCAATCCGCATAGCTCGGCGTACTCCAGAGCATAGGCGTAGACGGTGTAGGTGAGAACGATGTTTCCCGTCCCGCCGGAAATTTCCCATCCCTGCCAGCCCTTGCGCGTGACCGGCAACGACGCGCCAGAAGCACCGTCGATAGCATTGAAGTTGAACAGATCACGAGCGAACGGCAGAAACGCATACGCGCCCGGCGCCCAGGTTGGTAATTCGACGAGGACATTGTCTTGCGCTTGCGGACCGGAGAGGCGCAGCTCGATCGTTAATTCATGCTGTGCGGGATGGATGGAGACCGAGTAGGACAGCGTCGAGGTTGAAGCGGCCGAGTTAGACACGTCGCCGGCGGGATGAGCGGCACTCTTCTTCATGCGAGATTCAGTATAGAAGCTGCTGAAGAAGTCGTGACGAGTTGTTGTCCCGTCGGCTAAGCCGACTCAGGCAGGAAATGAAGGGTTTGTTGGCACGACTAAAAGTCGTGCCCTGTTACAAGGCGCTACAAGCTTCGCGGAGGAGGCTCGCTCGGGATAACAGGGGTGGCGCTCTGCTCGGTACACGTACCGGCAAACTGAGACACTACCGCGGTCACGCCGCGCTCTCGCCTTCGCCGGCGTGATACTGAAACACCTGCTCCAGCGGCACGCCGAAGACGTGGGCGATGCGGAATGCCACCTCCAGCGACGGCGAGTACTTGTCGCCCTCGATGGCGATCACCGTCTGCCGGGTGACGCCGACCTTCTCGGCCAGCGCCTGCTGCGTCATCTCCGCGTGATCGAAGCGCAGGCGCCGAACATTGTTTTGAATCCGTCCGCGCGCCATCACAGACCCCACCGGTAATAGAACAGCTGGGCCGCGAAGTGCAGCAGCTCCGTCAGCACCAGCACCAGGAGGATGATGTTGACCATGAGGAAGGGAGAGACCGAGATGCGCTCCGGTGCGGCAACATTGGCCAGGCCCGCCACGATGAGCCAAGTGATCACCAGGCTCATTCCGCTGAACATTGCGAAGTATGCAGTCCGATAAGCTTTGCAATCGATCAACACGTCGCGTTCGTCCTTAGGCTGGGGCTTGGAGCGGATTGCCAACGCGATGTGGTACACGATCTCAATCACCACGATGGCGACGACCGTAGCGATCAGCCGGCCTAGCGTGCCGCCATCGAGCCGAGATTGCCCGAGATGGCGAAAGGTGGAGGCGAAGTAGCAGGCATAGACGGCCACCATCGCCAGCAGCGATCCCAGAATGCTTTTTTCCTGATAAGACAGATCCATGACCCGACCTCCATTGGGGGTAAGTAATGTGCAACGAACAAAATGTAAGTTAATTAATACTATATATCAAGTTTATTTAACATAAAGAATGTTATTTTTTACTCTGATGCACTTCTCGACCGTTCCCGCCCCAGCCAAGAGAGTTGGAAAAAGCAGGTCCCTCGGCTCGGCTTCGCTCCGCTCGGGATGACAGAACTGCGGGACCCGGTGAGGTGCGCGTAAGATAAGCCTTTGATTCCAGAAAGGTTTACTTGGCTGATCGTACGATTTCCATCAACCATCGCGGTGCAACCCGGTTGCGCGGCGGACACGTGTGGATCTATCGCTCCGACCTGGTTGGAGCGGCGGACGTGGCTCCTGGCGCTCTCGTGTCGGTTTGCGACCAACGTGGCCGGCGGCTGGGATCGGCGTTGTATAGCAGCGCGTCACAGATTGCGATTCGCCTGCTCAGCTCCGAGGAGATTTCCGAAGAGACGTTGCCGGATCTCGTGCGCGCACGCATCGCCGTCTCGGTTCGATTTCGCGAGCAGGTCGGCGGCGCCGGCGCACTCCCGGGTTTCGAACCCCGCGAGAGCCAGGGCACCCGCTGCGATTCTTACCGGGTAATCTTCAGCGAAGCTGATCTGCTGCCTGGCCTCATCGTCGACAAGTACAACGATGTGATTTCCCTGCAGGCGCAGACGCAGGCCTTCGATCGCGACGATCTCCGGGGGTTGGTGGTGGAGTCGCTGGCCCAGCACTTCCCTTCCGCGAGTCTGGTCGAGCGCGTCGATTCGCACATCCGCGAGTTGGAGCAGCTAACGCCACGCGAATCGCAGCTGGTGCGAGGTGATCAGTCGAAGACTATCTTCACGCTCAACGACGTTCGCTTCCACTACGACGCGCTCAGCGGGCAGAAGACAGGCGCGTTTCTCGATCAGCGGGAGAACTATGCTGCTGCCGCGCGATATGCGCACGGCGAAGCGCTAGACGTCTTCACCTATCAGGGAGGATTCGCGCTGCACCTGGCGCGGGTGTGCGAGAGCGTCGCCGCGGTCGATGCCTCGCGCCCGGCGCTGGAAGTCGCCGACGAAAATGAAAAGCTCAATCGCGACCAGCATCGTGCCGCCGAGATCGAGTGGATCGAGGCCAACGCCTTCGATCTGTTGAAGGACTACGCGACCGCCGGCCGGCAGTACGACACCATCGTTCTCGACCCGCCGGCGTTTGCCAAAACCAAGCGCGCTGTGCCGACTGCGCTCCGCGGCTACAAAGAGCTAAACCTGCGCGCGCTGAAGATGCTGCGTCCCGGAGGCACGCTGGTGACGTGCTCCTGCTCATTCCATGTGAGCGAAGCGGAGTTTCTGGAGATGCTGAGCTCGGCCGCGGCGGATGCCGGACGATTGGTCCGCGTCCTGGAGAAACGCGGAGCCGCGCGAGATCATCCCGTTCTGCTGAATGTTCCGGAGACGGCGTATCTGAAGTGCGTGATCAGCGAAGTGCTGACTTGAAGCCGGCGGTGCCCGCGACGGCAGGAGCTTTCGGTCCGGCTGAGAACTTCTTCCGGTAATAGCTCTTCCAAACGCGGATGGCGGGCACACCGACGATGACTGGCCACAGCCATACCCACCAGGCATTGCCGAAAAGGGGCCCGAGATTCACGACGGAGAACGCGGCGACTGCGGCAATATAGCTGGCGATCATGCCGCTCATGTGCTCGAACCACCAGAATTGCTTTTCGGAGGGCGGACGGAGGAACAGCACTATCGACCTCCCGCCCAGCAACATGCCAATGCAGCCTAAGACAATGGGCACCAGGCGCGGGAGCCCGGTCAACATGTGCGGGCGGATGGCGCCGATTGCAGCCAGCGAGGCGCTCGAGATGAACGTGATGAGAGCCGCAGCCCAATCGATCACAGGGGCGCGTCCGCCCCTCGGCAGGTCCTTCAAAGAGAGGACACGATAGCCCGCGAAGGCGGCATAGAAACTGAACACCGCCACCAGCGCCAGGAACAGGATCGGCAGCACCATGGACAGGAACAGCGCAGTCGCGGCAACGACGGCCATCGCCCAGAAGTAAACTTTTCCCCATTTGCGGTGCGTTCTACCGCCCTTCACCGTCAGCAGCGCAACCGGAGCGCAAATAAAGGCGACAATGCCGCTGGCGATGTGGAGCCCGAGAGCCGCCTTCAAGTAGACGGGCCAGGCTGCGGGCATCGGTTTCCAGAGATCGAGAGCGAGGACGAAGATCCATGCTGTCATAAACACCTGCCGGTGCGACTCTATCGGTGGATAGGTACGTGAACCGCACCTTATTGGTTCCCTGGGCGCAACTCGAAGCCTTTCAAGGGCATAGCACGCTGATCCAGGTCGATACTCTCAGGCCAGGCTCACTACATTACGGTTACGCCAATTCTCCCTGCCGGTCCCTGCTCGTTATACTAAGTATATAATAATTAAAGACATAACAGCACTTCACAGAATAAGCAGGCTTGTTTATCTTTTCTTTACAATAATACACTCATATTTTATGATTCCTTTTAACTAATAAACTCATCTATTCGTTAGAAGCGATGAAGTACAGACCCAAGTACAGATCGCACAACAAGTTATTGTTTAGCGTTTGGAGGATTTGGACCATGACAATCTTGACTCGTTGGGATCCTTACCGTGAGTTGAGCGCATTGCAGAACCGCATGAGCCGGCTCTTCGAAGAGCAGTACGGCGGTGGCCGCGAAGAGTCGCTAGCCGCAGGAGCATTTGTGCCCGCGGTCGACGTTTACGAAGACGAGCACAGCATCCAGCTCAAGCTGGAAGTGCCCGGAGTCGACGAGAAGGACCTCGACATCAAGGTCGAGAACAACACCCTCACCGTGAGTGGTGAGCGCAAGTTCGAGAAGGAAGAGAAAGAAGAGAACTTCCACCGGGTGGAGCGCCGTTATGGCAGCTTCAGCCGCTCGTTCACGCTACCCAACACGGTCTCCACCGACGACGTTCAGGCCGACTACGATCACGGCGTGCTGAAGATCCGCCTGGCAAAGCGGGCCGAAGCCAAGCCGAAACAGATCAAGGTCAACGTGGGCCAGAAGACGATCGACGGCAAAAAGGAACCTCAACCGACGGCCAAGGCAAGCGCAGCTTGACCGGGGCCCCCGAATTCGCGCCGCTTTTGTGCGAGTTGGGGTGGTTGAGACAGGTTTCGCCCCTCCGGAGATTCCAGGAGGCGGACGAACTGGGGAGTTCGAGGGGAGGTGGGTCTCAGACTTGCCTCCCTTTTGTTTGCTAAGAGGAACTCTCCGAGGGGCGAGAGCTAGAAAACCGTTATCGGTTGTCAGTTGTCAGTTGTCGGTTGTGAGTTGTTGTCGCGCGCAGTCAGTTAGTGCCATCCCGAGGGGACTGCGGAGCCTACACGACGCGTTAGCAGATTCATGTTGTTGATCGGCAGTGAGTAGGAGTCCTGAAGAACGAGCGCCGTAGGCGCGAAATACCTTAGCCCAGCGCTTCAGCGCTGGGAACGGCGCGAAATTAGATCCGAGTCCCGTAGGGACGGCAGGCGCCGAACAGCAGCGCGATTGCGAAATCCGTGGCTCCTGGCAATTACGTAACGAGTCCGAAAGGCTCGAGCGCCGGCAGGCGCGGCGTCAGCTTAGCCCAGGACGAAGTCCTGGGTGAGCTCAAAAAAGCTGATCCGAGTCCCGGCAGGGACGGCATAGGTCTTACCCCAGGACTGAGTCCTGGGACAATCGTGGCCAGTGGGATCTGCCTGGCCGAAGAGAGAGGCACAGGTACCAGCCTCGATTCGCGGTTAGAATGAGCCCGCACGTGGCTCCCGTGAATCCAAACCACTGGCCACGATTGTCTGCGAAACAGTTGTCAGTTGTCGGTGATCGAAAGTTAAAATCTGGCATAGGTCAATGCCATGAACGTGTCGAGAGAACGAAATGGCTGCGGGCCGCGAAGCATCATTCGGTCACTTACGGCAGTAAATTTTCTGCTTTTTGCCTTGGCCGTCATACCGCCTATCAACCATTGGATCAATCGAGGTTATGTCGCGCTGAGATCCACGGGTTTGATCGAAGTGATTGTCCGGGCCCTACAGATTTGGCTGATTGGCTCTACTTTGCTTGTGACCGGTTTGCTCGTATGGCTGATGCGGCGGCAATGGACGCCGGCGTCGCCCGGGCAATCACGAGACTCCATTTCAGCCGAAGTGATACTTGTCGTCCTTTGGTGGTTCGTTGTCTTCGGCGTCTTTGTATACGCCGCTGCGCTTGGCGCCGGAGGCTAGTTTCCGACAACTGACAACCGACAACGTTTTTTTATGGAGGTTCAAACATGGCCATACGTTGGGACAAATTAACGGTAAAAGCGCAGGAGGCG
Organism: uncultured Acidobacteriaceae bacterium; assembly: GCA_963805985.1. Lineage (GTDB taxonomy): Bacteria > Acidobacteriota > Terriglobia > Terriglobales > Acidobacteriaceae > Bog-257. The sequence goes on from CAWDWG010000005.1 coordinate 466,950, forward strand.
ATGCAGCGGGCGAACGATCTCGCCAGCGAGCACGGCAATCCTGAGCTGCAGCCGGTGCACATTTTGGCTGCGCTGGTTGAAGATCAAGAAGGCATCGTCGCGCCGCTGTTGGAGCGTGTGGGGCTGCATGCCTCCGCCGTCCAGGCGGAGGCGATGAGCGAGATTGAGAAGCTGCCGAAACTTTCCGGCGGCGGCGCTACCCAGGCGCATCTCTCCGACGCCGCGTCGCAGCTGCTGGAGAACGCCTTCAAAGAGGCGTCGAATTTCAAAGACGAGTACGTCTCCACCGAGCACATCTTGCTGGCGATGGCCAAGCTGAAGCGCGATGCGGCGCAGCAGATCCTGGCGCACGGCGGCGCAACTTACGACAATATTCTGCGCGCGCTGACCGCGGTGCGCGGCAATCAAAAGGTCACCGATCAGAATCCCGAAGCCAAGTATCAGTCGCTGGAGCGCTATGCAAAAGATCTGACCGAGCTGGCGCGCAAGGGCAAGCTCGATCCCGTGATCGGCCGCGACGAAGAAGTGCGCCGCGTGGTGCAGGTGCTGTCGCGCCGCACCAAGAACAATCCGGTGCTGATCGGCGAGCCCGGCGTCGGCAAGACGGCCATCGTCGAAGGCCTGGCGCAGCGTATCGTCTCCGGCGACGTTCCCGAGCAGTTGAAGAACAAGAAGGTGGTCTCGCTCGATCTGGGGGCGATGCTGGCCGGCGCGAAGTATCGCGGCGAGTTTGAAGATCGCCTCAAGGCAGTGCTGAAGGAAATCGAGCAGTCGCAGGGACAGATCGTCCTGTTCATCGACGAGCTGCACACGCTGGTGGGAGCGGGCGCGGCCGAAGGCGCGATTGACGCTTCGAACATGCTGAAGCCGGCGCTGGCTCGCGGCGAGCTGCGCGCCATCGGCGCGACCACGCTCAACGAATATCGCAAGTACATCGAGAAGGACGCCGCGCTAGAGCGCCGCTTCCAGCCTGTGTTGGTTGGCGAGCCGACAGTGGAAGACACCATCGCCATCCTGCGCGGCCTGCGCGAGAAATATGAAGTGCATCACGGCGTTCGCATCAAGGATTCGGCGATTGTCGCGGCGGCAACGCTGTCGCATCGCTACATCACCGACCGCTTCCTGCCGGATAAAGCTATCGATCTGATCGACGAAGCTGCGGCATCGCTCCGCATTCAGATTGATTCGATGCCGACGGAGATCGATCAGCTCGAACGCCGCGCGACGCAGCTGGAGATCGAGCGCCAGGCGCTGAAGCGCGAAGACGATGCCAACTCGCGCGAGCGGCTGGCCATTGTCGAGAAAGAACTGGCGCAGATCAAGGAAAATGCCAACGCTCTGAAGGCTCGCTGGAAGCAGGAGAAGGAAGCCATCGCCAAGGTGCGCGAGTTGAAGGAGCGCATCGAGCGGCTGAAGACGGAAGAAGTGGATGTCACGCGCAAGGGTGATTTCGAGCGTGCGGGCAGGATCAAGTACGGCGAGATTCCGCAGCTCGAGGCCGAGGTGACGAAGCTGAGCGCGGCGATGGATGGCAAGCAGTCGCGCATGCTGAAGGAAGAAGTCGACGAGGAAGACGTCGCCAAGATCGTCAGCAAGTGGACCGGCATTCCGGTGTCGAAGATGCTGGAAGGTGAAGTGAAGAAGCTGGTCACGATGGAAGATCGGCTGAAGGCGCGCGTTATTGGGCAGGATGAAGCCATCGAGCACGTGTCGAACGCCATCCGGCGCTCGCGCGCGGGACTCAGTGACCCGCGGCGGCCGATTGGCTCGTTCATCTTCCTGGGACCAACCGGCGTCGGAAAGACCGAGCTGGCGCGAGCTTTGGCGGAGTTTCTCTTCGACGATGAGCACGCGATGATTCGCATCGACATGTCGGAGTACATGGAGAAGCACGCGGTGTCGCGGCTGATTGGCGCGCCTCCGGGATACGTGGGCTACGAAGAGGGTGGTCAGCTGACGGAAGCGGTGCGCCGGCGGCCGTACGCGGTCGTGCTCTTCGACGAAATCGAGAAGGCGCATCCCGATGTCTTCAACGTCTTCCTGCAAATCATGGACGATGGCCGGCTGACCGACGGCAAGGGCCGCGTGGTCGACTTCAAGAACACCATCATCATCATGACGTCGAACATCGGGTCGGCGTATTTGCAGGACCTGGGTGTGCATCATGAGGCCGAGCAGATAGCCGAAGCGCACAAGCACGTGATGGAAGCGCTGCGGGCGCATTTCAAGCCCGAGTTCCTCAACCGCGTGGATGACATCATCATCTTCAACCCGCTGGGCAAGGAGCAGCTGGTGAAGATTGTCGACCTGCGCCTGGAGGATTTGCGCCGACTGCTGGCCGATCGCAAGATCTCGCTGGAGCTGACGCCGGCGGCGAAAGAGATGGTCTTCACCGAGGGCTACGACCCGAACTACGGCGCGCGTCCGCTGAAGCGTGCGATCCAGCGCGTGGTGCAGGATCCGCTGGCGATGAAGATTCTCGACGGCGAGATACTGCACGGCGATCATGTTGTGGTCGACGTCGACAAGAAGAAACGCCAGCTGATGTTCAAAGTGGCGAAGCGGGTGGGCGAACCGGTGGCGGCGGTGAAGTAAGAGGCAGGCGTTCGTTTCTCGTTACCCACCCCAAAAGGGTGATTGATTAGGTAACAATTGTTATGTTACTTTAGTCACTTAAGAGGGGTGACGCCATAGACAAATGGAGGCTTTTAATAGATTACCGTTCGGAGCAGGCTGGGCCGAGGCCTCTGAATCGCTCGGAAGCTGAACCTACGGTCCTCGAGTTCGACTCGGAGGAAAACGCCAGAGCTGCTATGGACTGCAACCGTTTGGCTGGTTTGTGGCATTGTCCGCAAGTGGATTGTCGGCTCGCAAGAATCACCGTTGAGCTACAAACGGAGGTAGGTGGAAGATGGGAAAGAGCCGCGCCCCCGACGGAATTCACTCTCAGAGACCGACAAGGGTAACTCGATTTGGCGAGCTCAGGGCAAGCTCCGGGCACCGCTCGCGTGCGCGAAATTGAGTCATCAGAGGCACGAATTGGTACACTATCCGTGATGTCGCCCGCCGAGCAAATACAGCACGCGCACGAACTGGTGGACCGGCTGGATGCCGGTCAACTAAATGCCGTGGTCCGTCTGCTGGAAGTCATGACCGATCCTGTTGCCCACGCCATCGCCAACGCACCCATCGAAGACGAACCCATCAGCGAGGAAGAGATCAAGGCGCTCGACGAAGCCCATGAGTGGCTGAAGCACAATGAGCCTATTCCGAATAAAGAAGTGCTCGCCGAGTTTGGCCTCACCCCTGAAGACTTCGAACGTATGGGCGGCACGCCACTCGGAAGTAATTAGCCCAGCGCGGAAGCGCTGGGAAATCAACCCCCAAGTAGAACTAAGCCCCTTCAGGGGCGACACAACGGCGTGCCGTCCCTAAAGGGACTCGGATTCCTGGCAACTCTGTACCCAGCGCTTCCGCGCTGGGCTAATTACTTAGACTTTGCTAGGCAAAGTACTTGACATGCGCGATGCGGCGCAGTAGCCTTCTCGTTGAAATGTCCGATCCCCGCCCATGCCGGCGCAGGCCGGCGCGATCGAGAATGCCAGCCGATCCATCCGATCCGGGTGCGCTGGAACATCTACAGATCATCCGCGAGACCATGGAGCGCAGCTCGGCGTTCACTGCCGTTCCAGGATGGGGATTCGTCGCTACCGGAGTGACTGCGCTGATCGCGGCGCCTATCGCACTTCGACAAACAACTGCTGATGGATGGCTGGCGGCGTGGCTGATCGAGGCGCTTGTCGCCGTGACCATCGTACTGGCGACCATGCATCAGAAAGCGGCACGTCTCGGCGAGAACATGCTCTCCATCTCCGGACGCAGGTTGTTCATCGGACTACTTCCAGCGCTGGCGGCCGGCGGGTTGCTGACCATTGCGCTGATGTGGAGTGGCACGGTGCGGCTGATTCCCGGCGTGTGGCTGGTGCTCTACGGAGTCGCGGTGATACAGGCGGGAGCGTTCTCGGTGCGCACGGTTCCGGCCATGGGCGCCGCGTTCGTGGTGTGCGGCGCGATCGCGCTGCCCCTGCCGTGGTTCTGGGCGAACATCGCTCTGGCTGCGGGATTCGGCGTGGTGCACGTCGTATTCGGAACTCTGATCGCTAAGAGACATGGCGGCTAGACACGGAATTCTAATCGCGAGGAGACATGGTGGCTAGACAGGCAATTCGCGCAGAAACGAAAGCTGCCAGCGAAACCCGGCGCAGCGCGTCGCGGCCCGCATCGACCTCAACCGCGGCCGATGCGGTTCGGCTGGACGCGGTGATTCATGAGCGGGTGCGGCTGGCGATCATCAGCGCGCTGGCGGTGAATGAGTCGCTCAGCTTTAACGACTTGAAGAAGCTCCTGGACGTGAGCGACGGCAACCTCAGCGTGCACGCGCGCAAACTCGAAGACGCGGGATATGTGCGCTGCACCAAGTCGTTCGTCGGGCGGCAGCCGCGCACGGAGTACAAGCTGTCGGCCAGCGGACGGCGGGCGCTGGAAAGATATCTAGAGCAGATGGAGTCGGTGATTCGCTGTACCCGTTTGAGCTGACAAATCTGGAGCACTACTTTACCGCCGGCAACGGACCGGCGCCATTCCGGTCGTCGTAGGCTACACTGGCCGGCTTTGTTCACACTCGTGATGTAACGCAGCCATGTACTGGATCGCAATCTTCTTCTCCCTCTCTGGACTGTGCAGCTTGGTTTATGAGCTGGTTTGGTTGCGCCTGGCGATGGCTAAGTTCGGCGTAACGACGGCACTGGTGTCGATTGTATTGTCGGTGTTCATGGCCGGCTTGGGTGCAGGTTCATGGATCGCCGGCTGGGCCACTCGTCGCTACGGCGATCGCCTGAAGTTCCCAGTGCTCCGGCTGTACGGCGTCATCGAGTTGCTGATCGGCATTTCCGCGCTGCTGGTGCCTTTGGAGTTTCAGTTGGGCAGCCGGCTGCTGGAGAGCTCAACGCCGGGGGTCTCGACTTCCTCTGGCGGTTACTATTTCCTGTCAGGCAGCTGGCTGGCGCTGACGCTGATCCCATGGTGCGCGTGCATGGGCGCGACCATACCAGTGGCGATGCTCGCCATTCGCCGCGGCGTGGGGCGCGATTCACAAAGATCGTTCAGCTTCCTTTATCTGGCGAACGTGATTGGCGCGATTGCCGGCGCCAGCATTGCTCCTGCGCTCATCGAGCTGTACGGATTTCATGGCACACTGCAGGTCGCGGCGGTACTGAATGCCGTGATCTTTGTTTCGGCCACAGCACTGAGTTTCGTGCTGCCGGAGCACTTCGACACGACAACAGAGGCAACGTCAGCAAAGACTCCGGCGATCCCAGTTGAGGGCAGCAAGAGCGCACTTCTGCTGCTGTTCGCTACCGGCCTGACCACCATGGGTATGGAGGTCATCTGGATCCGCCTCTACACCTACTTCGTCGGACCGCTGGTGTATTCGTTTGCCAAGATCCTGGCTGTTTATCTCGCAGCAACCTTCATTGGATCGACGATCTATCGCCTCTGGAGCCGGCGTGATCGGGGCCGCGAGTCGATGCTGTTGTGGGTGTCGCTGACGTTTCTGGGATTGTTGCCATTGAACACGGCCAATCCGCTGTTTGACATGCCTGACATGGTGCGAATTCTACTGGGCATTGCGCCGTTCGCAACTATGGTGGGATTTCTGAGTCCGATGCTGGTGGATCGCTGGTCGGGCGGCAATCCCGATCGCGCCGGACGGGCCTACGCGGTGAACGTGCTGGGTTGTATTGTGGGGCCGCTGGTAGCGGGATTCGTGCTGCTGCCGCTCTTCGGCGAGCAGGTCTCGCTGCTGATCCTGGTACTGCCGTGGTTCGCAATGGCGATTGCCGGTGTGCGGCAATGGAAGTTCACCTGGCAGACGGCGGCGGCAGCTTGCTTCGTGATCGGCGCCATCCTGGTGTTTCACATCGGCAACGATTACGAGATGATGTATCCGCATGCGGTGATTCGCCGCGATAGTACGGCCACGGTCATCGCCGCCGGTGAAGGTATGAACCGATCCCTGCTGGTAAATGGCATTGGTATGACGATATTGACTCCGATCACCAAGATGATGGCGCACTTCACGCTCTCACATCTGGCTGCGCCGCCGCGCAATGTGCTAATCATCTGCTTTGGCATGGGAACGACATTCCGCTCGGCAATGTCATGGGGAGTTCCCGTGACGGTAGTGGAGCTGGTGCCGAGCGTGCCCAAAATGTTTACCTACTATCATCCCGACGGCGCCGAGCTGCTGACATCGCCGCGCGCGCACATCGTGATTGACGACGGTCGGCGTTTTCTCGACCGCTCTTCGCAAAGGTTCGATGCCATTATCATCGACCCGCCGCCGCCGCTGGACGCCGCCGGATCCAGCCTGCTGTACTCGCGCGATTTCTACGCGTTGGCAAGGCAGCACATGACTCCCGGCGGAATCCTGCAACAGTGGCTGTTTTACGGCGATAACGCTGATCGCGCAGCCGTCACACGCGCGCTGATGGATGTCTTTCCCTATGTCAATGCATATCAGTCAATGTCGGGCGAGCCCTCCTTTCATTTTCTGGCAAGTCAAAGTCCCATCGCTGAGCGAAGCGCTCCGGAACTGGTCGCGCAGATGCCGATGATGGCGATCGAAGACATGATGGAGTGGGGTCCCGGGCGTACCCCGGCCGAGCAGATGAATATGCTGTTGCATCATGAGACCGACCCGCAACGGTTCATCGCGAATGCGCCTAAGACTCCGGCTCTTAGTGACGATCAGCCGATTAACGAATATGACTGGCTGCGCACGACCCACCCACACGTCATGAGCGAGCTACAGTAGGAAGCCTCGGTTCTCCGCGGCTGACAGGGGGTTGAGGCGCCCTCAACTCCAACAGAAAAAGCGATCGCCTCAAAGCGGTGACAGACGCCCAGCCTGAGCGCGGTCGAACGGGCGCCCACTACCCGACTTGGCAGCGGGTTCGATTCGCGGGATCATGGAGTTGGAACGATCAGGAGCAATGTCATGATTCATCGCGCAATGTTTCTCAGTATCCTCATGTTTGCAACCGGAGTCGGAGTCTTGCCGCTCGGCCTGAGCGCGCAATCCAGTGAAACCCAGAGCGGGCAGACGCAGGCGAATCCTCCGCGCGTGGCGACGCCGCCGATTCAGATTGTGGCAATTGGCTGCCTGAAGCGTGGCCCGGACGGCTACTACCTGACCGACCGTGACGGCAATACGTGGCAGCTGTCGTCCACTGCGGTCGATTTGTCGGCGCAGGTGATGCACGCAGTGATGGTCACGGGCAAGCCCGGAGCCTTCGCACAATCGCAACCGTCTGGAAATCAGCCGGGCAGCAAGACCGAAAGCGGCAACAACTCATCCCGACCATTGCAGGTGCTGACGCTGAAGATGCTGAGCAACAGCTGCACGCGATGAGCGTCTTCGCCAGCAAATCAAAAGAGCTTGCGGCGCACTAAACTCGCCAGGCCAAGGATGCCGGAACCCAGGAGCACGATACTGCTGGGCTCGGGAACCGAGGTCGTGGTGCTCGTTACTTCCGGCTCGCCGCCGTAAAGCGTGAACGCCTCCGACGGAATTGATCCCACGGTATTTTCCGAAGCCGAAGATGGGCCGGAGTTTTCGTCCCAGAAAACCGGGTCGCCGCTGGGCACGCTGGCGGTCTGCAAGTTGAGCCAGTAGGTCCCGGCATTGAGTGTGGGCCCGTTGAAAGTCGTGTTCTCCTGGCAGACGTTGTAGCCGTACTGGTTAGCCGTGCAGGAGCCCTGGGTGAAGTTGACGGTCTGATCGAAGTAGGTGATCCCGTTGTTTTCGCCGGAGGTAATCGAGAGTTCCGCCGATGTGAGAGTGTCCCCTGGGTACAGCCACATTCCAAAGCTGGCGCCCGTGACGGGGTTTCCACCGCTCGAAATGTTGAAGGTGTCGCTGGCGGTGAAGCCGAAGTTGATGGTCCACGCGTCGGTGTTGCCGTTGATGGGGCCGTTGCTGTAAAGCGTCTGGGTTACAGCCGGACTGGCAAGCGCCAGACAAAGAGCAAGCAGACAAGCGATGCGCATAATTCACCCCATCCCGGAAATTTGCGCGTCATTGTAACCCCGTATTGATCCCTCCCATCGACGAACTTGCAACGACCAAGGGTTGCGCGGCCCCGCCCGCACTTGCACTGCGCAGGTGATGCTGGCATCATGGGCGCTAGCTCCTCGTCAGCCCCTTCCAAAGGAATAGGCCCTGGTGTTTCGTCTAAGTGCAGCTGCGCATTTTATCTCCCGTGAGTTCCGCGCGGCCGGGCTGATTCTTCTTTTCTCGCTTTGTGTCGCAATCGTGCTTCCGGCGCAATGTCCGGTGGCCGACGACGATCCCAATGTCATGTTCAAGCGCCCCCAGCCGATACGGCCGCCGGGCAAAGAGCCGCTGCTGCCGGAGGCGGGTTTCCTCACAAACACTCATTACACCAGCCAGTTCTTCGGTATCGATTTCGATCTGCCGCTGACCGTGCAGGGCCACGAGATCATGATGCCGATCATGCCGGACAAGCAGCACGCGCTGCTGGCGTTGCAATACGAGAGGGGTGAGCACACCGGCTACATCATCGTGACCGCGACCGATCCGCAACCGGGCCAACAGATCAATACGTCGGAGAAGCAGCGCCAGGTACTGGAGCAATGGGACAACCAGAACTCCGGCTGGGGCCAGCAGAATCCGTTTCCTGTGCCCTCGTTCCTGTTGAACACCGGGCGCTTCAACTCGTCGACCCACCGCAGCGGGCGCAACACCGCCATCCAATACTGGACCGGCATCAACAACTACATGGTGAAAGTAGTCATCGGCGGCAACGATCCGGACTTTCTTCACAAGGCAAAAAGTCTGATGTCCGACGCCAAGATTTATTGTCCGCAAGACGATGGCTCGCTGGTCACCAAAGAAGGCAGGCAGGTGAAGGTCTCAGGGGCGCCTTACTATGGGCCGACAGTGCCGACCTTTCGCGTGAATGCGGCGCTTCACGATGAACCGGGAAAGAAGATTCCAGAAGGCGAAGTCACCGATGGCGTATATCACAACTCCGAACTGGGAGTGCAATATCAATTGCCCGCGGGTTGGGCGCCGCTGCCGCCAGATAAGAGCGATCCGCCGCCGATTGACGCGTCGGCACTGCGGATCTATCGCTTTCTCCACGCCTGCTCGCGGACCCTGCTAACGATTGGGCCGCAGCACCCGGCGACAGAGCAGCCGGCGCCGGTGATCGTGCTACGCGCGCTCGATCCCAATTGCCTCTCAATGCACACGGCGACCTCGCTCACCGATAAGCGCACACTAGACTCGGTTGCCGCCAGTCTGGAGGAAATGAAAGAGTTTGGCCAAATCTCGACCGACGAACTGATGACCAGGCAAGGACATCTATTCATGGTGTTTCATGGAACGCTGGCGACGGGGGAACGCGGCGAGGACTTGGGCGTGCGCATGTCGCAATTGGTCTTCGCCACCCGCTACAACAAGGTGCTGCTGATGTGGTCCATCATTGCCGCCGATCGCGATGCGCTTAAGGAAGTACCGGCAAGCAACGTCGTGTTCCAGGGGTCGCCTCCGATTGCATTAAAGGAAACGGCACAGGTGAGGAAGTAGCGTCGTCTTACACCGTAAACTTATGCTTCTACTGTCTGCCACCACCGTGTTCCAACGCTTCGACCGCTGCTGATCGACTGGAGTTCATGCCTTCCTCCAGCACCGTGAACTTTGGGCCGAGGATCACGTAACCACTCAGCGGCGCAGTTCCCCGTGAGGATGGATAGGTATATCGCAGGTCCTGAAACTCCACCAGATGTTGGCCGCCTTCATCACGCAGATCCGCCTGACGCACATACGGAAAAACCGCCCAATCGAGATAGACGCGTCCCATGTAAGAAGCTTTTGCGGCGCTCAGAACATCCGTCACCGGCGGTTTGTAGTACAAGATGCCAGAATCGGAATCGACTTCCGGCGCGAGCGAATTCACTGGTACGGTTTCGAGAAAGTCTTGGGTCTCGACCACTCCGTGCCAGCGAAACGGATTGATCATGTAAGGATAAGCAGCCAGCCGCGAGGGCTCCGCCCCATGATAAAGGAACGAATTCATGGCGTTGAGCGCGCGGCGATGCTGGTAGTCGCGAACACCCCAAATCACGACAACACATATGAGCGCCGCAATTGCCCCAGCGCGTCCACGCGGTCCTTTGCTGCGTGCGCCGATCTCCTGGCTGATCAGCCCGAGCAGGCCAGGAACGGCCAGCCCTGCAACGAGCGCCAGCAGCATCAGCGGCTCAACGATGAACACGATGTCCCATGAGTACCAGCGATAGTCGAATGGCTCGAAGAGCCGAATGCCGTAGGCCGTGGTGTAATCGAGTAGCAAGTGGCTCAGCGCCGCCAGCAGCGCGCAGAAGTAAAGGAAACCCCAGCGCACCGGCAGAGCGGCCCGCGCGGCAGACGTCGGAAAGCGCCGCGATCGATAGCGATGCAGGAGGTAGACAAGTCCTAATACGAGTGCCGCAATGAACGGCACTCCAACGAAACTGTGAGTAATACCGCGGTGGTGCTGCAATCCAGCAATGGATCCCTTGATCCCCCAAATCACGTCGATGTCTGCAGCCTCGGCGGCGAGCACCATGGTCACCGTTGCCAGTGCAGTTTTGCGATTGAAGCCGGAGCGTCCCAGGCACGCGCCGGTCAGGAAATGAGTAACGGGATCCAAGTGGTTCCTCGAAGCGACTTTGAACGCAAGAGAGCTATTGTACGAGGATCAGCTGGCACTATTCGTCATGCTCGGTCCTTCCGATGAGCAGATCTAATGCGTGCGGCAGGATCTCAATGACGGCCTGCAGCGAATCGACCGCCCCGCTGGGGCTGCCAGGGAGATTGAGGATCAATGCCCGGCCCCGCACGCCGCAAATACCTCGGCTTAGGGCTGCCAGCGGATTCTCTTCCGATCCGGCTGATCGCATCTTCTCTGGAATACCGTCGATGAACTTCGAACAGACCGCGCGGGTGGCCTCGGGAGTGACATCACGCTCAGCCACTCCGGTGCCTCCCGTGGTCACAATCAGGTTGACCTGATGGCTGATATGGATGAGCTGTTCTTCGATGGCTGGCTGATCGTCGGGAACGACGTTGTGACTTTCGACCGCGAACCCATGCTGCCGTAATACCTCTACGGTCGCAGGTCCAGAGCGATCTTCGCGATCGCCGCGCGAACAGGAATCACTAATGGTAAGGACAGCAGCTCTATGCATGATTTGACCAATCGTAAGCGAATGCTACTTAGCGCTACGACTGCGAATCGACCCGCGCCGATACTCGCCACTCTTGCCGCCAGACTTTCGCAGCAATACTACTTCGCGAATCTCAATTCCCTTGTCGAGTGCCTTGCACATGTCGTAGACGGTTAGCGCCGCGACTGAAGCCGCAACCAGCGCTTCCATCTCGACTCCCGTCTCCGCTTTTGTACGTGCCAAGGCACGAATCGCAACGCCGTTCTTTTCTACTGTAGCGACGACGTCAACCTTGCTGAGCGGAATGGGATGGCACATGGGAATCAGCTCTGACGTCCGTTTGGCAGCCATAATTCCAGCAACGCGCGCGACCTCCAGCGGATCGCCCTTAGGATTCCGAGGAAGTGCACGAATCACCGCGGGGCTCATCGCGACGAAGGCGCTCGCCTCGGCTTCGCGGACGGTGGGCTGCTTAGATGAAATGTCAACCATGGAAGCGCGACCGGTAGCATCGTAGTGCGAGAGCTTCTTCGTATTGTTCCGCGATATCGCCATGGCGGCGCTGGTTTCCTCAACCCATCTCTCGATCACGGCAAAAGTATTGTGACCGCCTCACCTACCGAAAATCGGTCTCGATTCGGTGGTACCACAATGTAGCAGTTCGCTTGCGAAGCTGCCATTAAGTCTCCAGAACCCTGCCAGCGCAGCAACTCCACCTCCGGTTGCTCATGCGTGCCTGCCAGCTTCGCAGGCAGGAACCGCGTCAGGCCGGTGCGAGTACTAAATTCGGCTTTCAGCTGGGCTTGTGCAAAGTTCAGGGGTTGTGGCGCGGATCCCGACAGAGCGTCGAGCACCGGTCGTGCGAAAAGTTGAAACGTGACCATCGTCGAAACCGGATTACCCGGAAGCCCGAAAATCGGAGTTCTACGCTCACTTGACTTCACTTCTCCAAAAACTACCGGCCTTCCTGGCTGAATTTCGACGCCGGTGAAAAAGAACAGGGCGCCGAATGAGGCGAGTACCTGCTCTACCAGATCGTACTTGCCCATTGATACGCCGCCGGTGATCAGCAACAAATCCGCTTCCGTTCCTTTTCGCATGAGCAGGGCGAGTTCGCCAGGCTCGTCCCGCGCCACAGGGAAGATCATTGCGTCTCCGCCCGCCGCTTGCACTTGCGCAGCCAGTGAGTAACTGTTGGAGTTACGAATCTCGCTGGGACCTGGTTGCAGATTGATGTCGACCAGTTCATCCCCGGTCGCCAGAATTGCTACCTGCGGCCGACGGTATACTGCAACCTCGGCACATCCGATGGCTGCGGCGACAGCGACGATAGTGGGGTTTACCCGCGTCCCTCGCGACACCATGACCGAGCCCCGCTGGGCTTCCGCGCCCTTTGCCACCACGTTTTCTCCGGAAGCTGCGGAGCGCAAAACGGCTATGTCACCGCCGTTTCGCTGCGTGAATTCGATCATTACGACAGCATCGGCTCCCTTGGGAACCGGCGCACCGGTCATGATTTCGACGCATTCGTCCTGTTGAACAACCAGACTGCTCTCTTCGGAACCGGCTCCTGCTTTGATCTCCCCGACACAGCGCAGTTGCGCTGGAGTGGTCTTCACGTCTGCGGCTCGAACCGCGAATCCGTCGCGCGTTGATCGGGAGAACGGCGGAAAATCACGATCGGCGCGCAAGTCCTCAGCCAGCGCCAGACCGCAGGACTCCAGCAGCGGTATCAATTCGGGCTGGGTGGAAGAAAGCGTCAGTGCATATTCCTCGACGGCTCGTCGAGCATCACTGAATGAAAGGAGCTTGGAATCGACAGGACTTCCCATAGAGCAAACTGCCAGTCGCGATTTTACTCAACGGAACAAAAGCTGGGAAACGGCCTCTTCTGTCGTGACTCGTGGCTGAGTCTGTAGGGTGGGGAAAAGCGATGTGGTCTCGGGACGCGTTACCGCGCCCCGATCCGCCATACCTGCAGGCAGCTTAGTTCTTCTTACCTGACTTCGGTTTTCCGTAGCTGGTTTCGACCGAGGCGCCGATACTGGCCAGCATCTGCTTGGCTGTGTCGGCATACTTGCCGGTTGGCTGCAACGCGAGATATTTGTTGAACGCTTCCGCAGTACCCGCCGGCGCCGTCATCTTTCCGTCCTTACCAGTGGTCGCTTTGCCAATCAGGTCAACGCCCTTCCAGTAATACGCTTCAGCACGATTCGGATCCAGCTGAATGGACTTGTCGAAGGCGGCGATAGCTTCGTCAGTCTTGCCGGTGTTGGTTAATACCGCTCCTTCATTGTAGTAATACTGGGCAGCGTTCGTGGGGTCAGCCTGAGCAGCAGCAGCGTACTGCTCAATCGCCTTATCCGTCTGTCCGGCTTTCGCGTAAGCATCAGCCAACTGGCCCATGTAAGGCCCGTTGGTCGGTTTGAGCGCCAGCGCCTTCTGGTAAGACGCAATCGCGTCGGTATATTTCTTGGCTCCGCGCTGGGCGTCGCCCAAATAGGCCCACACCAGGTCCTGATTGGGATCGACCTGGGTCGCCTGCTGCAAGAGCGTAACCGCCTGGTCGTAGTTGCCCGCACCTTCCAGCTCTTTCGCTTGCTTCAGCGTGGCGTTCAGCCCTTTAATCTTAGAGTTCTGCTGCTGAGCCGCCTCAGCAGCCTTGTTTTGCTCTGCCGCCGCAGCAGCATCTGCAGCCAGATCGAAATCTACTTCGCGCTCGTCCGTAGCGGTAATCACGACGTTACCGTGCGAATCCTTCTCCTGGCCGTTCAAAAACAGAGTGGCCCGATAGGTTCCCAGGGCAATACCCACGGAATAATACGCACCCTTCGAGTTCGTTTTCAGTGTGTACTTTGTTCCCGTCTGGGTGCCAACGAGTTCCACCGTAGCGCCAGAGATAGGCTTGCCGTCTAGGTCTTTGACCACTCCCTTGACGACTCCCGTAATTTGCGCCCATACGGGAGCAGAACACAAGATCACCAGCAGCAACAAAACGGGGAAATTAAGATATTTCTTCATGGCTCCTCCAGCGCATGAGACCGAATAACTATCCTGGCAACGGTCTCCAGCGTTGATTTCAAGATCTGCCTTCATGAAACGTCCTGAACCGCGGTCGGCGACAGGTAGGGAATGGGATCGACAGCGGCCGCCGCTGCAAAGGCCCGCAACCGTAAGACACAGCTGTCGCAGCTGCCACAAGCCAAGTCGTCGCGACTGTAGCATGACCAAGTTAAATCGAAGGGAGCACCCAATTCAAGGCCGCGCGTCACAATCTGAGACTTGCGCATGGCGATCAGAGGCGTCTCAATCTGGATGCAGCCTCCCTTTGTACCGGCCCGCACGGCTTCGTTGAAGGCGCGATAAAACTCCGGCCGACAATCCGGGTAGCCCGAGCTGTCCTGCTCCACCGCTCCTATATAGATGCGTTCGGCGCCCAGCACCTCCGCCCAGCTCACTGCGGCTGACAGAAAATGCGCGTTGCGGAAGGGCACATAGGTCACCGGTATCTGTTCCCCGATTTCGGGTCCAGCCTGCGGGACACTGATCTGATCGTCTGTCAGCGCTGATCCGCCAATAGCGCGAAAGAACGGCGTGCGCACAACCAGGCGCCGGTAAATCCCCAGCCTTTCACAAATGCCAAGGAACGAGGTTTGCTCGCGGGCTTCGGTGCGCTGGCCGTAGCTGATGTGCAACGCAGCTACCGCATCCGCGCCGAAGTTCCGCACCGCAAGTGCAGCGCAGACAGCGGAGTCCATGCCGCCGCTGAGCGAAACCACGATCTGCGCGTTAGTGCTTGGCATTTGGCAATTAGCACTTGGTACTTGGCCGTCGGTGCTCGAATGCGCAGATTTGGCCAAATGCTAAGTGCCAAGTGCTGCGCACCGTCCAGTGCGCTCACACACCCTTCAGCGCCGGGTCCCAAATGAACTTGTGGATCTGCAATCCTAATCGCGTATTCAGATCATCGGCCAGTATCCACTCGGCGAGAAGCTGCGGATCCAGTAAACAATGCGAGACGTCGCGGCTACCGGTTGCGTCCTTGCGAAAGGCCGGCGATAGAATCACCGAGCCTACTCGCGAACCGAGATCGTGTTCGCGAATGAATTCACGCGCGAATTCGTAATCCTCGCGGCTGGAAATCACAAACTTCAGCTCGTCCCTTGGCCCGAGCAATTGCAGATTCTCCATGTGAAACGTATCGCCCTCGCCGGAATCAGGACATTTCACATCTACAATCTTCACCACCTGCGATGGCACGCGATCCAACGGTCGTTCTCCGCTCGTTTCCAGCAACACTTTGTAGCCGGTCGCAATCAGTTGCTCCATGAGCGGGACGACGTCGCGTTCTTGCAACAGCGGCTCGCCGCCCGTGATCTCCACCAGTCCGCCCTTGGGTGAAAGCCGTCGTACTTCCTGCATCACTTCATCGAGCGTCCTGCGGCTTCCACCTTTGAAGGTGTACTCGCTATCGCACCAGACGCAGCGCAGATTGCAGCCCGCCAGGCGCACAAAGACGCACGGCAAGCCGGCGTATGACGACTCCCCTTGCAGCGACTTGAAGATCTCGATGATCTGCATGGTTCGCAGAGCTAGATGCCATTCGCTCTTCGCTTCTTCTTTTGGCCCTGTTGACGAAAGCTCGGATTGTCTTAGACGAAAAGCGAAAGGCCAAGGGCGGCATTACTACTCGCAATAGCGAGCCGTCGTTGTATCCGTCTCCCACACAGTCACGTCCTTCACCTGGACGCGGCCTTTCGTATCCTGCTTAAGCCGCCCGTTTATCTCATCAAAGAAATACTTCGCCAGATTTTCCGCGGAGGGATTCACCGTCGTAAACGGTTCCAGCTCATTGATCATTTCATGGTCGAGGTAATTTATCGCCGGACGCAAAACATCCTTTAACTCTTTGAAGTCGAGGAGCAAGCCGGCCTGGTCTAATTCGGCGCCACTCAATGTAACGCGCACACGATAGTTGTGCCCGTGCGGCTTCTCGCACTTGCCGCGATAGTTGCGCAGGAAATGACCAGCGGAAAACGTGTCTTCAACGGTAACTTCAAACATGATATGGGCGGCTGAAGCGAATAGCGGGGCGACAGCCAATCACTATTCTAGCGTGTTTGGCGCAGAACTTCGCCGCTCAGCGCTTCTCGATCATCGCTGCGAAGAAGCCGTCGCACGGCTGCAATCCCGGGGTGGTGTGCAAGAACCGCCCCCGGAGCAGCTTGTCGATATCGTTCCAAACAAGCTCTCCAGTTAACCTTAAGCGCGCTAACTCTTCGCGGCAGTCGAGAACTTCGCAGGATCGTTCAGCCCGCACCACCTCCTCGACGACAGCTTCGTTCTCCTCCTGTTCCAGCGAACAAGTGGAATAGACCGCCCGTCCGCCCGGTGCGAGCTGCTGCAACGCCGCCCGCAGGATCGCGACCTGCTTTTGATGTAAATCGACCAGGTCTTCACGCTTGAGCCGCCACTTGATCTCGGGATTGCGCGCCAGTGTTCCCGTTCCTGAGCACGGCACGTCGGCTAAGATTCGATCAAATCCGCCGGATGTTGGCAGGTTCAACGCGTCGGCCTGAATAACCTGAACATTGACCGCGCGGACACGTTGTCGCAGCAGGTTGGCGCGATGAGGATGCAACTCGGCCGCGATGATCTCGGCCGTGGGATTCCTGGCAGCCAGCGCAGCAGTCTTCCCGCCGGGCGCCGCGCAGCAATCTAGCAGGCGTGATCCTCTGCCCACCAGGGCGGCGACCAACTGCGAAGCTTCATCCTGAATGAAGACGCGGCTTTCTTGAAAGGCGAGCGTGCGCGTGACATCCCCGGCAACCACGATGCGGGCGCCGGCGAGCAGAGCGCCGGCAGCTAGTTCGATTCCGGCGGTCACCAAGTCGCGTTCGATCTCGGTACCGTCGAGGCGAATGGCCGTGTTCGGGATCTGCTGATCATGGCGACAGGTCATTGTCGCCAGTTCCATCCCGTAATCTGCGACCCAGCGCTCGACGAGCCATTCCGGATGGGCGAACTCGCGGGCAAGTGAGGAGGGGGTCGCGATCACGTCCCGAGGCTCCTCCGCCGCCATCACCGCAATCTTCCGCAGCACTGCGTTGGCGAACGGCGCCGCGGATCGCTTGCGCGCTCGCTTGACCAACTCGACACTGTCGTTAATTGCGGCGTGCGCCGGAACCCTGCTGAGATAGCGTAACTGGTATGCACCCACTCGCAAGGCGGTAAGTACCTCGGCATCGATTTTTGTAATGGCCCTCGCCGATGCTGAAGTAATGGCGTCATCCAGACGCGAGCGCCACCGCAGAACTCCCATGACCAGCTCGGTTGTCAATGCGCGATCAGCCGGGCTGAGGCCATCCATCCGGCGAGAATGGAGCAGCTCACTGGCATAAGCGTTCTGCTGATCGACTCGCAACAGAATGTCGAAGGCGGTCGCGCGTCCTGGGGAGGCAGGCATGGTCTGGGTTAAATGCTAGTTGATTTCCCGTTCTGGGAACTTGCCGGTTTCCGACGTGAGCGGCGTCATTGACGAAATCACCCAAGCCGCCAACAATCAATGTAACCACAACAATGGTTACCCCGATGCGCATTCTGGTCGTTGAAGACGATGCTCCACTCGCCAACTTTGTTCGCAAGGGCCTTGAGGCCGAGCATTACGCCGTCGACGTGGCTTCTGACGGCGAACAGGCCCGCCAGATGGGGCTGGAGAGCGACTATGATCTCGTCATCCTCGACCTTAATCTCCCTAAACTGGATGGCATCGGCGTGCTCCATGCGATCCGTCCGCAAAAGCCGTCGCTGCCGGTTTTGGTGCTGACGGCGCGCAGCCGGATCGAAGACCGCGTTCAGTCGCTCGACACCGGGGCTGACGATTGCCTCATCAAGCCCTTCTCATTTACCGAACTGTCCGCGCGCGTTCGCGCCCTGCTGCGACGCGGGCCGCGCATCGTCGAAACCACTCTGCGCGTCGGCGACCTCGAACTTGACCGTGTTGCCCGCAAAGTCGAACGTGCCGGCAAGAATATCGAACTGACTTCCAAAGAATTCGCTCTGCTCGAGTACCTCATGCGAAACGCCGGGCGCCGTGTCACCCGCGCCATGATCGTCGAGCACGTCTGGAACCTATCCTTCGACACCAGCACCAACATCGTGGATGTATATGTCGCCGTCACCAACCTGACCAATGCCGAGGAGGCCCGCACGGCGACCGTGGAGGCGGCCACGACCATGCGTAGCCAAACCCTGATGGATTATCTTTCGAAGGGCTAGGCGAGCGGCTATTGAAAATGAATCGCGGGCCAGGGAATGATACGCTGTTGCGGTCATGACGGCCGACGAAATCAAGCAACTGTTGCAGCTGAAGCCGCTATCAATTGAAGGCGGCTTTTTTCGGGAGACCTATCGCTCGCGCTGGATGGTTTCAGCCGAATATCTGCCTGCGGGGATCAGCGGCTCACGCTCGATTGGCACCGCCATCTATTACCTGATCACTCCGGAGACGTTTTCTGCACTGCATCGGCTGCCGGGAACAGAAGTCTTTCACTTTTACCTTGGCGATCCCGTGCTGATGCTGCAACTGCTGCCCGATGGCAGTTCGCAGACGATAACGATAGGAAATAACCTGGTGGCCGGCCAGCAACCTCAGGTTGTGGTCAAAGGTCAGATTTGGCAGGGCAGCAAGCTGGCGCCGGGCGGGAAGTGGGCGCTGATGGGAACCACCATGTCGCCGGGTTTCGATTACGCGGACTACGAGAACGCGGAAGCCGAGCCGCTGATTGCGCAATATCCGGATGTAGCCGAGAAGATTCGAGAATACATTCGATAGTCCTTCACTAGGCACACTTCCCGGTGGCGTGACACGCTCTGGACTTCGAGGCACAGTTGCCAGGCTCCGCCAGCTGGCCATCCGGTCCAATACAAGTTTGCGTGTGCATACACCAGAAGATGCCATCGTTGGACGGCGGCACCGTGGAATCGTGTTCCGCTTCGATGAATTGGCCTTTCCAGCGAAGGGCTGGGCATAGGCCGTCGCGCTGGGTGTCGAAGCGCTCGGCGTCGAGGTTGAGCATCACGCGGCACCTCCAGAAATCTGAGCGGCTTGTAAGATAGCCCGCTTGACGGCCACCTTGGTTAGCGCGATTTTGTACTTGTTGCGGCTGAGCGGCTTGGCGCGCGCGACTGCCGCGTCCGCCGCTTCTGTAGCTGTCTCTTCTGTAATCGTCTTTCCGTTGAGCGCCTGATCTGACCCCAGCGATCTCCACGGAGTTGGTGCCACCTGCCCGAGGACGACTCGCGCATTCTTAACCGTGTTGCCATCCATTTCCATGACCGCGACCGCATGGACCAGCGGCCAATCGAAAGCCGCCCGCTGCCGAACCTCGTAGCTGCAGGCCTTCGTGTTCTGTGCCGGCGGAGGGATGACGATTTCCATGACCATCTCACCAGGTTTCAGATCGTGTTCCAGTTCGTTTTCCGATCGCGGAATCACGAAGAAATTCTCCAGCGGCAACTCGCGTACGCCGCTGCCCGGTGAGGATGCCGAATAGAGGCGAATCTTCGCGCCATAGGCAATCAGCACCGGCGCCAGGGTGGAAGGGCTGACAAAATAAGCAGGTCCGAAGTTGCCGAGGATGGCAGCGTATCGGTTGTCGCCTTCGACGACCATGGATTTGCCATCGGGCGCCTTCGGCATCAGTCCCATACCGTTGCGGAAGTACCAGCAGCGCGGGCGCTGGCACATGTTGCCGCCAACCGTTGCGAGGTTGCGAATCTGCGGGCTAGCCGCTTCATTGGCAGCTTCGAGCAACGCGGGATACATTGCCAGCTCGCTCTTCGCTTCAGCGAGTTCGGCGATGGTGGTCAGGGCACCGATGCGCAACCCGTTTCCCGGCTGATAGCTGATGCCGCGCAGCGATTCGATTTGCTTGATGTTCACCAGCCGCTTTGGCGTGGCGATATCGTCCTTCATCAGCGCAAGCAGATCGGTGCCGCCGGCAAGGATCGACCCGTTGCGCCGAGCAAGGTTGCCACCTGCTCTTTGGTGGCCGGGGTGACGTATTCAAACGCCTGCATGCGCACCTCCTGGTCCCAGCGCATCCAGGACCCGATCTGGTGTCAGCGGCAGGAACGGCACGCGAACACCGATGGCATTGGCCACGGCATTCGAGATTGCCGCACCCGGCGAGACGACCGGCGGCTCGGCCAGGCCAATCACGCCGCGCTCGTCGTAACCTTTGCCGGTCATCATGTGTACCCTCAGCTCGCCAATGTCGCCGATGCCGGCAAGCCGGTAGAACTCCATGTTGGGGTTCAGCATGCGGCCGGTCACCGGATCGAGAATCTTCTCCTCATACAGCGCGTAGCTGATGCCCATGATGAGAGCGCCTTTCACCTGGCTCTCGGCCGTCTTCACGTCAACCACGAGACCGCAGTCCTGTACCGCAACCATTTTGTTGACGCGGATGATGCCGGTCTCGGTATCGACAGAGACATCGGCCATCTGCACGCCGCCAACGCCGCTGTTGGTTAAGTCGGGAGGCTTCGACTTGTCGGGATTCTTGCCGCGAACGGTCATGGGCATCGCGCCGATCTTCGCGCACGCGTCCTTCCACGACAGACTGCGGCCAGGATCGGCCTTGACGCGTATCGTCGCATTTACCGCTTCGAGATCTTCGGGCTTCGCGTTCAGTGCCGGAGCGACCTTGGCGAATAATTGATTGCGCGCGTCGACAGCGGCACGTCGGGTCGAGGCCGTAACTCCGCCTGAAGTCGTGCTGCCGCCGCTAGCGCCGGAAACGGGATAACGGCTGTCTCCGATCAGCAGCTTCACGTTGTCCATGAGAATGCCGAGGGTGTCGGCAGCGACGATGGTAATGATGGTACGGCAGCCGGTGCCGAGGTCCTGCGTTGCCATCTTGATTTCGACCGAGCCATCGGGGTGAATGGTGAGGTCGCAATCACTGTTGTGCCCGCGGCCACCCCAGGTGTGAATCGAAAGCCCCAAGCCGCGTTTCACTGGGCCTGCCGTCTTGTCGCCGCGCGGATGCCAGATCTTTTTCCACTCCATCATCTCCGCAGCAATCGGCAGTTCATCGCGATAGATTTTCGCGCGTGGGCCTGTCAGATCGAGATTGCGGGTAAGGAAGTCGACTGGATCGATGTTCATTTTGGCCGCAAGGTCTTCCATGGCGCACATGGTGATGGCCGCAGCCTGCGGATGATTAGGTGCGCGCCAGGCGCGCGCGCTGCCCTGATTGGTCGCGATGGCGATGTTCTGCTTGCGCTGATTGGGAACTTCGAAGATGTAGGGCAAGGGAGGAGTTCCGCCGCCACCGATTCCGCCAGTGCCCCAAGAACGCGACTCCCAGGCGACAAGCTTGCCGTCCTTGTCGGCGGCGATCTTGACGCGCGCGAAGGACGAGGGCCGCATGCCTGCGACTTCCTGCTCGGCGGCGCGCTCGAGCATGATCTTCACTGGTTTGCCGCCGGCAGACTTAGAGAGCTGTGTCGCGGCGATGCCCCATCGGTCGGGAGAAAACTTGCTGCCGAACCCACCGCCGACGTACTGCTGCATCACCTGAATGCTGCCGGCGGGAATGTTCATGGGCTCGGCGATTTGCGGAGCGATGCCGGAGAGGTTTTGCGTGGAGACGTGTACGAGAAGATTCGTTCCTGGCGATGCGGCGGAATCGTGGGCGCCGGGCCACTCCGCTGCCATGCCGTGGGTTTCGAGGCAGCAGTGGGTGATGCAGGAAGCGCCGTAAAGTCCTTCGATCACGGCTGCGGCTGAGGAGAATGCCTTGTCGGGCTCGCCTTGCGTCTGGGCCGCGGTCTTCTTGTAGGGAGATTTGGAGGTCGTGGCTTGAGCGTACTTTGCCGTGCGCAGCGCCTCGACCACCTTCTTGTCGACGCCCGATTCCTGCTGATCCTTCAGATATTTCTCGTCGGGATGAAAGCTGAGGCCGTTTTGCTTGATCGCCGCGATGACCTGTTCATCGGGGACCTGGTTGTCTTCCATGTCCTCGTAGTCGTCCTGACTCACAGGGCCGTTGTTGGAGGCGATGTTCTTCGGCGGTTCTGCGTCGGAGACAAAATGAGGCAGCTGCTGGTACTGGACCTTGATCGCGCGAATCGCATCTTCAGCCGTCGGCTCGTCCACAGCGGCCACTCCGACGATCTCGTCGCCTGCCCAGAAGATTTCGGTACCGGGCTTCTGGATGATCTGGACCGCCTTCACACCGGGCATCTTCTCCGCCGCGCTAGTGTCGATGCCGGTAATACGGGCATGGGCGTAGGGGCAGCGTAGGATCTTTCCGGCGAGCAGTCCGGCGGGATTGTAGTCGTAGGTGTATTTGGCGCGGCCGGAAGACTTGATGGGACCATCGACGCGTGAGATCTTCTTGCCGAGCAATGGACGAGTTGCGGGATCAGGCCAGGTGTAGTCGCTCACAGCGAGCCGCCTTGTGAGACGGCGTCATTCTCGTTTGCGAGTTTTGCAGTGGCTGCCTTACTGAGAGCTACCGCTCGGATTCCGTCATAGGTGCCGCAGCGGCAGAAGTTGCCGCTCAATCCCCGTCGTATTTCGTCTTCCGTGGCCTGAGGGTGCTGCTCGAGAAAGTACGTGGTAGCAACGACGAAACCAGGCGTACAGAATCCGCACTGTTGCGCATCGTGATCAACGAATGCCTGCATGACAGGCGTAAGGGCATCGCCCTCGGTGAGCCCTTCGATAGTCGTGATCTTCTTGCCCCGAGCATCGACAGCCAGCACCATGCAGGCATAAACCGGCTTGCCTTCCAGCAGGACGGTGCAAGCGCCGCAGGTACCGCGATCGCAGACCCGCTTGGCGCCGGTGAGATTGAAGGTGTCGCGCAACGCGTCCAGCAAGGTGACGCGCGGTTCGAGTTCTGCCGTCAACTTGTTGCCGTTGACGTTCAGCGCGATCGGGACCTTGCCTGGGCCATGGACCTCGACATCTTGGCCGGCGGCGCGGACCACAGTTGGCCCAAACGCCAGCGGCACCGCGACTCCTACACCCGAAATCTTGATGAAATCGCGCCGCGTAAGCCCTGAATCGCGATCAGGTTTCGGCGCGTCTTCGTCTTTCATCCTGCCTCCCCGAGCTCGTTCGCTCCCAACTGCCGCAACGGTTGCGAGTATAACTCCGGGGGCCGGAACGCTGCAGGGCGAGTGGGCCAAGAGGCTGGGGACGAGCGAAAAGAAAATAGGCGGCCCACGGCAGACCGCCCGGTTGGAGACGAAAAAGTTCGAACTACTTCTTCATGGTGCGGATGTAGGCGACGAGGCCCTTGATATCGGCGTCGCTAAGCTTGCCCTTATAGGCCGGCATCTTGCCTTTGCCATCTGTAATCGCAGCGGTCAAGTCAGCGTCGGACATTGCCTGAACCTCGGCGCCATTGAGCGGTTTAGCTCCCATCATGCTCTTGCTGCCATCGGCGCCATGGCACATGGCACATTTTGCCTTGTAGGTGTCGGCCGCGGACTCCGCTGCTGCCAACGGAGGCAAAGCCAATGCGAGTATGAAGCTGAACAGGGCAATGCGTTGTAACCAGCTGGTTCTCATTCGTTTCCTTCTCCTTCAGCAGATCCAATAGGGGGATAGACAAACTAAGCCACAAATTCGGCAACCGTACTGTACTCCTCCGGCTGGGCCTCCGCCATACAACTTCGGGGGCATAACCACGCAGCATCGAAATCCCGTCTGGATGGGGTGCTTCCGGTCTGGGCGCGAGCGAAAAACCTCTGCCGCAGGGTGATATGCCGCTAGGTCAAGGCCGACGGCCCTACCCAGCACAACGGCATCTCGGGCTAACCCGATGACAAGAGGATACTTAATTGGCGTCTCACCTCCGACGCCGGTTTGGCATGTGCGTTGCCTTTACCTCTCCTAGATGCTCGGCAGGAGAGGTCCCGTGGAACCGACGCTAGCAGTAATCGGACTCAACTTTCGCACCTCATCGGTCGCGGTCCGCGAGCGCTTCTGGATCAGCCCAGCCCGCCGCTCCGAGGCTCTTCTCCAACTGGTGCGGTCGGAAGGCATTGAAGAGATCATCGTCCTGGCGACCTGCAATCGAACTGAATTCATCATCTGGGCCAGCGATGTTCCTACGGCAGCCAACTCCGTGCTGCGCTTTCTCACTCAGGAATTTCAACTCAAGCTGTCCGAATGGTCGCATTTTTACCGTCTGATGGACGACGTCGCGCTGACGCACATCTTCCGCGTGACTTCCAGTCTGGATTCCATGGTCCTCGGCGAACCCGAGATCACCGGTCAAGTGAAGGATGTGTGGGCACTGGCGCAGCAGACAGGCACGACCGGGCGCTTCCTGGACGCGGTAATGCAGAAGGCAATGACGGTTTCGAAGCGAGTACGGACCGAGACGGCGATTGGCTCGTCGGCGGTGTCGGTTCCTTATGCCTCGGTTCAGCTCTCGCGTAATGTGCTGGGAGAACTCGCCGGCCGTGAAGTCCTATTGATCGGCGCCGGCAAGATGAGCGAACTGGCCGCGCATTACCTCATGAAGGCCGGTGCGAGCAACGTCAAGGTGATGAATCGCACTGCCGCTCGCGGTGAAGAGTTGGCGGCGAAGTTAGGGGCAACACCGGTTTCGTTTGATGACCGTTTGCAGCATTTGAAGAAGGCAGACATCGTCGTCAGCTCGACCTCCTGTCCGCATACCATCCTCAGCCGCGAGGAAGCCGAAAACATCGCGAAGGAACGCAAGCACAAGCCGATGGTGATGATCGACATAGCGGTGCCGCGCGACATCGACCCGGCTGTGTGCGAGGTGGAAGGCATTCATCTGTTCGACATGGATCACCTCGAGCAGGTAGTGCAACGTAATGCCAGCGGGCGGCAGGCAGCCGCCGAAGAGGCAGACAAGATTGTACGGGCGGAGGTGCAGGGCTTCCGTCGCAAACTGATGGCGGAGCGGGTTGTACCCACTATCGTCGCCCTGCGTCAACGTCTCGATGAACTTTGCCGGCAGGAATTGGAAGTTCTGCGCAAGGAATTCGGCCCTTTCACGGAAGATCAGGACCAAGCATTAACAGCACTGACAAGCCATATTACCCAGCGCATTGCTGGATCACTGGCCCGTGAATTGAAGGAACTTCCAGAGAGGCAGGAACAGGATGTACTGACCGCAGCGGTCGGGCGCCTGTTTCACCTTGAACAGCCGATAGCGGCTGCCGCCGGCACCAAGAACTAGAAGAAGCTGTTAGCACGTAGCTCTTAGCTTTTAGCAGGCTAAGCCCTAATGGCTAGGAGCTAAAAAGGAGCAACTGATGTCATCCTCTGCGCAAACCAAGAACATCAACGCGGGCTTCACCACAGTGCAGGCCTACACGCTGGCGGTCATCACGCTGGCGATCGGAATCGCGGTAGGATATTTTGCCCGCGGATCCGCCGCTGTTTCTCCGGCTACGCAAAGTGCGGAAGCAGCTGCCCCAAGCACAACCGGTACGGCGCCGATGGGCACGGCTCAACTTCCCGGAATCGGATCTCCTCAACAACAGGCGAGTTCGCCGGAGATGTTAGCGAAGGCGGCCGAGCCGCTGGTCGCGCAGCTTAAAACCAATCCGAATGACTTCGATGTGCTGGCCAAAATTGGAAACCTGTATTACGACGGTCAGGCGTATCCGCAAGCCATCGAGTACTACGAAAAGGCTCTCGCTGTTCAACCCAATAACCCGGACGTGCGCACGGATGTAGGGACTGCGTACTGGTACACCGGCGATCCCGATAAAGCCATCGCCAACTTCCAAAAGGCGCTGGCTATTCGGCCGAATCATCCGGGAACCCTCTTCAACCTCGGGATCGTGATGTGGCAAGGAAAGAAGGATCCCAAGGGAGCCGTGGTCGCCTGGGAGAAGTTGCTGCAAACGAACCCCGACTACCCGCAAAAGGATCAGGTGCAGATGTTGATTGAGCGCGCGAAAATGCACGGAGCTAGCGTCAAAGGCTAGCTTGTGCGCGCGGGATTCCGTTCCCGCGCACGTAGTCGCTCACCCCGGGACGACGCTGGCGCAGAGCTCGTTCCGGGTTTTTTTCTTTACGGCGCAACTGCGGTCAGTTGCGCTGCACCCCAAGACCGTGAAGCAGGGCGATTGTTAGTGGGAATTTTCGGCAGCTTATAATCGCGAAGACACCGGGTACATGAGTTCCGTTCAGGTAGATCGCAGAGTTGCAGTTGTGGCCCAGCCCAAGACCGGGCCGATCTCCGGATTATTGAAACGCCCCGCCATTCTCAGCCTGCTGCTGGTGATCGCAACCGTCGCGCTCTACTATCCTGTCCATAATCATCCGTTCATCAATTACGACGACCGCGACTACGTCTACCAAAACCCGCAAGTGCAGTCCGGCATCAACGGGCACAGCATCAAGTGGGCGTTGACCACATCCGCGGCGGGTAACTGGCACCCTCTGACGTGGATGAGCCATGAACTCGACTGTCAGCTATTCGGCCTCAATGCGGCACGTCATCACGAAGTCAATGTCGTATTTCACGCTATCAACGCGGTGCTGCTGTTCTGGGTGCTGCTATGGGCAACAGGATTTGCCGGACGTAGCTTCATGGTGGCTGCGCTGTTCGCATTGCATCCCATCAATGTCGAATCGGTAGCCTGGATTGCCGAGCGCAAGAACGTACTCAGCATGATGTTCTTTCTGCTCGCGCTGGGCGCTTACCGATGGTATGCGAGCAAGCCGGGAGCTAGTCGGTACCTGTTGGTTGCGTTGCTGTTCGCTTGTGGATTGATGGCCAAGCCGCAAGTCATCATTTTCCCTTGCGTTCTGCTGCTGTGGGATTACTGGCCGTTGCAGAGAATGTTCTCCGCATCGGCGACGAGGACAGATTCCGCGCTCGCAATTCCAGCCAAGAGCCTTCGGTGGTTGTTAGTCGAGAAGCTGCCTCTATTTGCATTGGTGGCTGCGAGCTCCGTCCTCACTTTGAAGGCTCAGCACATCGCACGCGCTTGGTTCCCACGTCACATACGCGTCGGGAACGGAATTCTTTCGTACGGGCTTTAT
Organism: uncultured Acidobacteriaceae bacterium; assembly: GCA_963805985.1. Taxonomy (GTDB): domain Bacteria; phylum Acidobacteriota; class Terriglobia; order Terriglobales; family Acidobacteriaceae; genus Bog-257. The sequence continues at coordinate 494,308 of CAWDWG010000005.1, forward strand.
CTTCGGAAGAGCATCTGGCCGGCAGATCTCGCTCTTTTCTATCCACATCCCGGGGATTCACTCAACTGGGGGAAGGTTGCGTTTTCCGGCGTCGTGTTGCTTGCCATTACTGTACTGGTGATCCTCGGCCGTCGACACCGATACCTGCCGGTGGGATGGTTTTGGTTTCTGGGAACTTTGGTCCCGGTGCTCGGAGTTGTGCAGGTTGGTATGCAGGGTATGGCCGACCGCTACGCCTACGTTTCTTTCCTCGGGCTATTCATCATCCTGTGCTGGGGAGCCGCTGAGTTGGGCGAAGGCTTTCACCTTTCGCCGGTGGTATTGCCAGCTGCCAGCGCCGCTGCGTTGATATTCCTGGCTGTGCTCGCTCGTCAACAAATTGATTATTGGGAGACCGACGTTGCCGTGTGGGAACATGCACTGAGCGTGACGACGGATAACTGGCTGGCTGAAAGTCAGTTGGGTACAGCTCTGGCGATCGACGGGAGGATCGACGAAGCGATTCCCCATTACCGCAAAACGCTGGCGCTGCAACCCGATGATGCGGACGCCAACATGGGTATTGGCATATACGAATTGCGTCGAGGCAACTTCCGCGACGCAATTTATTACTACCAACGCGTGGTAATGCGAAGCACCGCGCCAAGGGTGGGGATCGTAATTAACGCCTGGGTTGGGATGGCTAAAGCTTATACGGCGCTCGGGGACACGGATAGAGCGAGAGAATGCTTGCGGGCTGCCAAGCGCCTGAGCAACGAGTCCCCAGCCGCGAACTGAAGGCGCGGAGATCGTAATCGAATATTTCTAGAAACGTCCGTTCACTACCCATGATCGCACTTCTGTCTCGACGTCGAAGCCCACACTGCCCATGATGAATCTACCATCCAACTCATAGGCGCAGATTTCAAGCGGAGTTCCGTCGTAGCCGCCGTGCAGATATCCGCGAACGTAGAGGCGCGCGAAGTCGTCGATGCCGAGCAGACGATACTGCACGATATGCACCATCTCATGAAAGATGAGTTGTGGCGTCAGGGGCTCGTGGAAGACGACAACATCGTCAAAGGTGATGGCGCCCATAGTGGTGAAGTTGGGCAGACCGGTGAAACCGAGCTTCTCGAGTTGGGCGTAGAACGGAGGATTGGGCACTCGCTCCTGTCCCGGCTGAATGACGCGAACGCGTTGCAGATCGACTGGCGAAAAGAATCGCGACCAGAGGTCGCTGAAGGAAAGAGCAACCGCGCGGCCGTAGTAATGAGCCCGTTGGGCGCGAATATACTGCGCCACCGCTTGCGTGAAAGTAGCGATCTGCTCAGACGTGAGCGAAGGCTGTGCGTGCTTTGCCGGCCGACTTCCAACCAAGACGCTCTACTCCAGATCCCGCCAGTTCGGCCCAATTCCGACATCGACCTTGAGCGGGACTTTGAGTTCGTGGACCTGCTCCATCTGCTGCACGACCACTTGCTTTATGGTATCAACTTCTTGCTCGGGAACCTCGAAGACGAGTTCGTCGTGGACTTGGAGAAGCATGCGCGACCGCAGCTTGCGCTCGCGCAACTCGGCATCGATGCGAATCATGGCCAGTTTGATGAGGTCGGCAGCCGTTCCCTGAAGTGGCGTGTTGACGGCCGTGCGCTCGGCGAAGCCGCGCGCGTTGAAGTTCTTGCTGTGAATGTCGGGGATGGGGCGTACGCGGCCGAAGAGAGTTGAGACCTTTTGATCGCGGCGCGCCTGCGTCGAAAGTGCGTGTCGATGAATTCGCGCACGCCGCTGTACTTCTCGAAGTAAGCATCGATGAAGAGTTTGGCTTCTTTGGTGTCGATGCCGATCTGTTGCGAGAGACCAAACGGCGACAGTCCGTAGACGATGCCGAAGTTGACGGCTTTGGCGCGGCGGCGATGTTCGGCGGTTGACCATCAGCGGCGGTACACCGAAGACCTGCGACGCGGTGAGCGTGTGAATGTCTTCCTCGCCTGCGCGATAGGCTTCGACCAACAGCTTGTCGCCTGAGAAGTGCGCGAGCAGGCGCAGTTCGATCTGCGAGTAATCGGCCTTGAGCAGAACGTGCCCCGGCTCGGCAACGAACGCCGCGCGAATCTCGCGGCCCAGTTCCGTGCGAATGGGGATGTTCTGCAAGTTCGGATTGACGGATGAGAGTCGCCCCGTCGCCGATCCCGCCATGTTGAACGTTGTATGAAGACGTTTCGTGCAGGAGTTCAACAGCGCGGGCAGCGCATCGACGTAAGTCGACTTCAACTTGGAGAGCTGACGATAGTCCAGCACCATGCGCGGAACTTCGTGCTCAGAAGCTAGGCCCTCCAGCACATCGACAGCAGTCGAGATGGTCTTGCCCTTGCCGTACTTCATCGGCTTGGGAAGGCTCAACTTGTTGAAGAGCACATCGCCAAGCTGCTTGGGCGAGTTGATGTTGAATTCGAAACCTGACTTGTCGTAGACCTCGCGCGCTTTGGCGTTGATGTCGAATTCCAGCCGCTGCGACATCTCGGCAAGGACGTCGCAATCGAGCTTGACGCCGGCATCTTCCATCCGCGCGAGGACGGGAACCAGCGGCAGGTCGATGTCGTCATAAACTTTCAGCAGCCCCGCCTGCTCGACTTCGTGACGAAGCTTCTCGGCCAGACGCAGCGTAACGTCGGCAGCTTCGGTCAACGAAGGACCGAGCTTGAGATTGAACTTGCGAAAGGCAGTTTCTGCCAATCCATAGGTGGAATAGGTCGGATCGAGTAGATACGCGTAGAGCAGCGAATCGTGCTGCACGCCGGCGAGCGCTATGTTTTGTTGCGCCAGAACATGCATCGCCGATTTCAGATCGTGCGTGCTCTTCGTCAGAGATTCATCCGTGAGTGCTCGCTTCAATGGCACTGCGGCTTCGCTGTCCAGCTCGACCGTGAGCGCCTTGCCGGCTTGGGCGGAGATGGCAACACGATGACTGATTGCGGGCGGTGTGTCTGACACGGGCGTTGCAGCCAGCGTGAGCTGCTCAGACTCTTGCTCCTCGGCCGCTTCAGACTCAGCAGGCGCAATTGATGCGGCGGCCGACGACTCGAGTGCGATCGCAATCGGGGTCCGAGATTTCTTCGCTTCAGCAATGACCGCTTCAACATCAGCTGCGGCCTTCGCTTCGCGGTAATCGGTCGCGCCGAGTTCGATGCTCTCGCTCAGGAAATCCTGTACCAGCGTAGTGAATTCCAGTTCGGTGAAGAGCGCTCGCGCGGCGGGAGCGTCGGGGTCCTGCGCGCGCATCTTCTCGGGATCGAAGTCTACGGCGACATTCTTGTCGATCGTCACCAGTTGCTTGCTGATCAGGATTGCGTCACGATTGTTCTGCAGCGATTCGCGATAGGTCTTGCGCTCGACTTCAGCGGCGCGATCCAGCGCAGCTTCAACGCTTCCGAACTGCTGAATCAGCTGGACCGATCCCTTATCGCCGATGCCGGGCGCGCTGGGGATATTGTCGATGGAGTCGCCACGCAGCGCCATCACGTCCACAACCTTCTCGGGCGGCACGCCGAGGATTTCTTCGACTTTGGCGGCGTCGCAGATCAGGTTGTCTTTGGGAGGATTCAGTACGCAGACGTGCTGGTTGACCAGCTGCATCATGTCCTTGTCGCTGGAGACGATGAAGACGGTATAACCGGCGTCAACCGCTTTGCGGGCTAGCGTGCCGATCACGTCATCGGCTTCGAAGCCGGAAACCTCAAGGATGGGGATTTGATAGGCGCCGAGAGCGCGCCGGATGTAGGGAATTTGCTGCGCGAGATCCTCCGGCATCGCCTTGCGATTCGCCTTGTAGCCCTCGTAGGGTACGTCGACGTAAGCCTGCGTTTTGCTGTCGAATTTGCGAGTGCTGGTGATTGCCGCAGCCTGCTTATCGCGGAAGGTGGGAGCGCTCACGTCGAAGACGGCTGCGAGATAATGCGGCGAGAAGTCGGCGCGCAGCTTGCGTAGCATGTTGACGAAGACGTAGGTGGCGCTGGTCGGGATGCCCGTCTTGGTGGACATTGGCCGCCCCATCCTCTCCATCGCGTGGTAGGCGCGGAAGATGAAGCCCATCGTGTCGATCAGGAAGATGCGGCCCTTGGAACCGGCGGGCTCGGCGGGCACGATTATGGCAGGCTTGCTGGCGGTGCTCTTCGCTGCGCTGACGGGCTTGGCAGCGCTGGAGACGGTGGCAGATTTCGCGGTTTTCCGGGTCGAGGGCAAACACCAATTCTAAAGCAGTTGAGGAATTACTGTAGGGAGCGCAGGCGGAGCATGCCCTGGCAGGCTGCTGAAAAACTCTGACGCGCCGACTTGTGCCGCCGGCTGAAGCCGGCTCGGGCGAGGGGTAAACGGCTTATCGGCACGACTGAAGTCGTGCCCTGTTACGAAGCTCTCGCGGGACGACTTTTTCAGCAGCCTCTGAAGGCGACTCAGAAAAGGAAATAAGCGAAAACTGCTGAGCGGGCTCAACCCTTCGAGTTTTTGGCCAATACCGGAGGATGAGAACCGCTTAAGCTGCCGCGACCTTCAGAGCAATGCGAATGCTTCGCGGGCGGCGGCGATGGTGGCATCGATGTCGCCTTGAGTGTGGGCGATGCTGAGGAAGGCGGCTTCGAATTGCGAGGGCGGCAGCCAGACGCCGTCATCGAGCATCGCGCCGTGGAAGCGGCCGAATTTCGCCGTGTCGCAGGTTGCGGCGGTGGCCCAGTCAGTCACGTAGTGATCGGCGAAGAAGAAAGTGAACATGGAGCCGACGCGGTTGGCGGTCATGGCGACACTGGCATCTTTGGCGGCTTGCAGGACGCCCGCGACGAGTTTGGCGGACATCTCGTCGAGCTGTTTATAGAAGGCTTGGCGATTAGTTTTCAGCTGGCGTAGGGTTGCGATGCCGGCGGCCATCGCGAGCGGATTGCCGCTCAGCGTGCCGGCCTGATAGACCGGGCCGAGGGGCGCGACCATGTCCATGAGCTTCGCGGGTCCGCCATACGCGCCGACGGGCAAGCCTCCGCCGATGATCTTGCCTAGCGTCGTGAGATCAGGCTTGATGTTGTAAAGCTCGGAGGCTCCGCCGAAGGCGACGCGGAAGCCGGTCATGACTTCGTCGAAGATGAGCAGCGTACCTTCGCGCTCGGTGATGATGCGCAGGGCTTGCAGGTAGCCGGGCTTGGGCGGGACGCATCCCATGTTGCCGACTACCGGTTCGACGATGACGCAGGCGATCTGGCCTTTGAACTTTTCGAACGCGGCCTGAACCGCGGGCACGTCGTCATAGGGCAGCGCCAAGGTGAACTCGACAAATTCTTCTGGGACGCCGGCTGAGCCGGGGATGCCGAGCGTCGCCACGCCCGATCCGGCTTTTACCAGCAACGCGTCGCTATGGCCGTGATAGCAACCTTCGAACTTCACGATGATCTTGCGGCCGGTGGCGGCGCGGGCGAGGCGAATCGCGGACATCGTCGCCTCTGTGCCCGAACTGACGAAGCGGACTTTTTCGATTGCGGGAAAAGCTTCGATGACGAGCTCGGCGAGATCGGCTTCGGTGGGAGTCGAGGCACCGAAGCTGGTGCCGTTGCGCGCGGCTTGGATGATGGCCTCGATGACTTCGGGATTGGCGTGGCCGAGAATGAGCGGTCCCCAGGAGCCGACGTAGTCGATGTAGCGATTGCCGTCGGCGTCCCAAACATGTGAGCCCTCTCCGCGGACGAGGAATGGGGGATCGCCGCCAACGGAACGGAAGGCGCGGACGGGGGAATTCACGCCGCCTGGGATGAGGCGCTCGGCGCGTTGTTGCAGGGCGCGGGATTTATCGAGGTTGCGGGACATGGTTTCGCTGTTCGATTGGCCGCGGTGAAGAAAGGAGTCTATCAGGGTAGGGCACAGGCACCTGTGACGACAATCACAACCGGCCAACGAATAGGCGCCGTGGTCAGGATGCGGCCAAGAACATAACGGTTGACGTTAATAACGTTACACATTATTGTTGAGTGGTGATCAAAAGCTTCGCCGACCGCCGGACGGAGCAAATTTATGTATCGGGAAAGAGTCGATATGTCCCCGCGAGTGTTCGCCGTGTTGCGATGAGAAAGCTGTTTCAACTGGAATATGCGAGGGAAATCGGCGACCTGGCATCGCCCCCAGGAAATCGATTGGAAGCGTTGAAAGGTGATCGTGAAGGACAATACAGCATTCGCATTAATGACCAGTATCGACTTTGCTTTGAATTCAGAGGCGGCGATGCATATGAGGTTGAGATCGTCGATTATCACTGACGTTGTCTCGCGTCCAAAGAGCTGGCCGATGGGGATTAGGTAGACAATAATGACTTTCGTGCAGAAGGCGGAAAGAAAGTGGACGATTCATCCGGGCGAAATCCTGCGGGAGGAGTTTCTCAAGCCCCTGGGGCTGACATCTTACCGGCTGGCCCATGAGCTACATGTGCCAGTGCCGCGGGTCCATGACATCGTTCTCGAGAAGCGGGCTATCACCGCTGACACCGCTGTCCGGCTAGCCAAGTTCTTCGGCACGACGGAAGCTTTTTGGCTGGGAATGCAGGCCGACTTTGACGCGCATCAAGCCAGGAAGCGTTTGCAGAAAGAGCTGGCAGAAATTAGCCGTTTCCGTCCATCCAAGACTCCGGCTGCATAACTGGCACCGCTTACCCTATTCCTCCACCCGCGTCCAACCTACAGCCTTTAGGGCCGGATTGCTCAGATTTTGCGGAACATTGCGGGATGTGGCGGCATCGAAGTGAGATAGAATAGGAGCGATCCTGCGGGCGGTATCCCTCCCAACAGCGAACTATACATGTCGAAGACTACGAAGTTTATTGTTTTAGCCCTTTCGTTCTTGATCGCGGCGTTCGTCGTGATTGGCCAGTTCAGCGTCAAGGCCGACACGAACGACGGCGATTCGTATCGCCAGCTCGGCGTTTATAGCGAGGTGTTGTCACGCATCCGCGACGAGTATGTCGAGGAGCCGAACATCACGGCGGTCACCAATGGTGCGCTGCATGGGCTGCTGGAATCGCTGGACGCAGACTCGAGCTATCTGGATCCGACCGAGTTCAAGGATTACAAAGCGCGCAAGGAAGGCAAGGCCGGCATCGGCGCGGCGCTCTCCAAGCGCTACGGATACGCTGCGGTGATCTCGGTTATTCCTGGCGGGCCGGCCGACAAGGCGGAGATCGAAAGCGGCGACATTATCGAGGCGATTGAGGGCCGCTCGACGCGCGACATGTCCCTGGCGGAGATTGATGGCCGACTGACTGGACCTCCGGGGTCGGTAGTGAATGTTTCGGTAGTGCGGCCGCGGCGGGCGCTGCCGGTGAAGTCGGCAATTACGCTGGCAGTGGTTGCCGATCCGCCAATCACCGACAAAGTGATGCAGGATGGAATTGGCTACATCAAGGTCGACGATTTTCCGAAGGGACGATCGCAGGAGATTGCCAACAAGTTGAAGGCGCTGCAGAAGGATGGCGCGAAGAAGATCATTCTGGACCTGCGCAACTCCGGCTCCGGGGAAGAAGACGAAGGCGTCGCGACGGCCAATTTGTTCCTGAATCATGGAACGATCACGTATTTGCAAGGCCAGAAGTATCCCAAGCAGACGTTCAATGCCGATCCCCAGAAGGCGGTCAGCAGCCTGCCGCTGGTGGTGCTGGTGAATCGCGGAACGGCGGGGCCGGCGGAGATTGTTGCGGCCGCGGTGATGGAGAATGCGCGCGGTGACGTGGTTGGCGACAAGACGTTTGGTTCGGGCGCGATCCAGAAGGTGATCGACATGCCGGATGGTTCGGCGCTGATTCTTTCGGTCGCCAAGTATTATTCGCCGACGGGCAAGGCGCTGCAGGATACGGCGGTGACGCCGAATGTCCTGGTGGCCGATGCTAATGACGACTTCATCGCACCGGATGAGGACGAGAACGCCGACGACGCGGCGCAGGAAGAGAAGCAGAAAGCCAATCAGCCGGACGATCAACTGAATAAGGCGATCGAGGTACTGAAGACGCAGCCTGCCAAGGGATAAATAACTTCGTTATAGAGGGAAAAGGCACGGAGAAATCCGTGCCTTTTAATTTTTGGGCAGGGGCCTGCGAGGATAACGGTCCCTTCGCGATCTCAGGATTACACGGTTGAGACATGCAGCTTGAGCACAAGTACGCCCGGGTCGAGTGGGAGAGGCGGTTTCTTCTCGATGGCTTTCCAAGCGCAGCTCAGGTGACACGAGTGCGCCGCATCACCGACCGCTACATCACGAGCACCACTTTGCGTTTGCGGGAGCTGACGGAGAACGGCAACGAAGCCGTATTCAAGCTCACTCAGAAGTTGCCGGATGGGGCTGGCGGCGCACGGCAGGGGCTGATAACGACGATCTATCTCTCGAAGGAAGAGTTTTGTGTACTCGCGAAGTTGCCGGCGAAAGTGCTGATCAAGATTCGCCACAGCGTGCCGCCGTTTGGCATCGATGTCTTCGAGGGTGAGTTGAGCGGTCTGGTGATGGCAGAAGCGGAGTTCAATGGAGCAGAGGAAGCATCGCGACTGGAGCTGCCGTCTTTTATTGCTCACGAAGTGACCGGCGATTCGCGATTCACGGGAGGCAGTCTGGTCTCAGCGAGGCGCGAGCAGCTTCGCGATTGGCTTAGGCAATATGGGATCGAGCTACGGGCGCCGGATGGAGTTGCGGCGGGCGATCGATCTTGAAGGAAACTCATCTGACAATTGTCATGACGCGGCGCTGACATTACGCACTGGTGATCTTCGCGTCAGCGGAATTATGATTCGCTGATAGGAAGCGATCAGGAGGAAGTGCGTGAGCAGCACAAGTGTCGGCATCGCAACCTCAGCGATGGGGAATCCCACGGAGTCTGCCGGACCGGTCACTGCCAGGGAGCGCATTGTTTCGCTCGACTTGCTGCGCGGCGTAGCCCTGCTCGGCATCCTGCCGATGAATATCCAGGCCTTCTCGATGATCAGCGCTGCCTACCTGAACCCCACGATGTACGGGGACTTTCACGGCGCGAATTACTGGGTGTGGTACTTCTGCCATCTGCTGGCGGACGAGAAGTTCATGACCATCTTCTCGATGCTGTTTGGCGCGGGCATTTTCCTGATGACCAGCCATGTGGAGGCGGCGGGAAGAAAGCCGGCAGGGCTGCACTATCGCCGGATGGGATGGCTGGTTCTGTTCGGCCTGATGCACTCTTATCTGCTGTGGTTTGGCGACATCCTGGTTTGCTACGGGCTGTGCGGAATGGTGGCCTATGGCTATCGCAAGATGCCGCCGCGCAAGCTGATCGCGTATGGACTGATCTTTATCGCGGTGGCCAGCGTTTTGTTCGTGTGGATGGCGTGGTCGTTGCCGACGATGCCGGCGGCCAAGCGAGATTTCTTGCGAGAAGGGATCTGGGAACCTACTCCGGTGATGAAGGCGCACGAACTGGCGGCGTATCGCAGCGGCTGGCTGGGTGAGATGGGGCAGCGCGCCAACGACTCGCTGACGGGGGAAGTCAGCGGATTCATCTTCCTGGCGTTCTGGCGGGTGGAAGGCTGCATGCTGATCGGGATAGCGCTGTTCAAGCTGGGAGTGTTCAGCGCGCAGCGCGCGGCCAAAGTGTATTGGGTGTTTATAGCTGCGGCGGTGCTGGTTGGATTTCCGGCGATCCTCTATGGCGTGCACCACGATATCGCTGTGGGCTGGGAGTTCCGGCAGTCGTTCCTGATCGGCAGCCAATTTAACTACTGGGCGAGCATGCTGGTGAGCTTGGGATGGGTAGGCGCGACAATGCTGGTATTCCAGTCAGCAACGCTGCGCCGGTTCGCCAGGCCAATTGCAGCGGTGGGACGAATGGCGTTCAGCAACTACATTTTCGATACCGTTGTCTGCACGACCATCTTCTACGGATTTGGGTTTGGAATGTTCGGCAAGGTCAGCAGGGTGACGCAGATCGAAATTGTGCTGGCGATCTGGACGGCGCAGCTGATTCTGTCGTCGATCTGGATGCGGTATTTTCAGTTCGGGCCGTTGGAGTGGCTGTGGCGTTCGCTGACGTATTGGAAGCGACAGCCGTTCCGCAAAGTTGTGCAGGCCGGAGAGGCGATGACGACGGCAGAGTGAATGTGCGGTCTGCGGAGTGTCGCCCCCGAGGGGCTCACGCCGCGTTTTGCACGGTAACCCAGCGCTTCCGCGCTGGGCTAATTACTTTGGTCAACGCGGACACGGTGCTGTACCGCACATCCGCGAGCGCGTGAAGTTCCCGGGCGGGCAGCCGGTCCAGCGCCGTCAGTTCTGTTCAGGAGATCCCTGTGACGTCGAAATGCCTATCCCTCGTTGGACTCGAAGTCGTGCCCTGTTACGAACCGCTCGCGGGACGACTTTTTCAGCAGCCTGTGAAGTCGACTGTGACGTCCCCGGGGGACTCCGGTTCCTTCCCCACGCTACCCAGGACTCCGCTTTGCTCCGTCCTGGGCTATCATGCACGCGCCTGCGGCGCTCTGGTTCTTCGAGCTTCCTACTTCACGGTCTTGGAAGAGAGTTAGTTCTCACGCCGACACTGAAGTCCTCCTCGTGATGACAAAATTGTGGGGAAGGCGCTTAACGCTGGCCTCAAGGCCAGCTCTACCTGAAGCGGAGTTTAACGCAGGCCAAAGGCCAGCTCTGCCTGGAGCAGAGCTTAACTCAGGCCAAAGGCCAGCTCTGCCTGAAGCAGAGTCGTATAAGAGATCTATTCCATCCAGCGCTTGAAGACGAGGCAGCCATTGGTGCCGCCGAAGCCGAAGGAGTTGGTCATGGCGTACTCCATGTCGACCTTGCGGGCGGTGTGAGCGACGAAATCGAGGTCGCAGCCTTCGTCGGGATGGTCGAGGTTGACGGTCGGGGGGACGATTTGATCGCGCAGAGCGAGCACTGTGACGGCGGCTTCAAGGCCGCCGGCGCCGCCGAGCAGATGCCCGGTCATAGACTTGGTTGAGCTGACCAACATCTTGTACGCGTGCGGACCAAAGGCGCGCTTGATCGCGCTGGCTTCGAGCTCATCGCCAAGGGGGGTCGATGTTCCGTGGGCGTTCACGTAGCCGATCTGCTCGGGTGTGATCTTCGCATCGCGGATGGCGTTGCGCATGACGCGGTAGCCGCCCTCACCTCCAGGCGCAGGCTGCGTGATGTGATTGGCGTCGGCGCTCATACCGTAACCGACAACTTCGGCGATGATGGGTGCGCCGCGCTTCCTGGCGAACTCCAGTTCCTCCAGCATCAAGAGCCCCGCGCCTTCACCAATGACAAAGCCGTCACGATCTTTGTCCCAGGGACGGCTGGCATGAGTCGGATCGTCATTGCGGGTGGAAAGCGCGCGCATTGCGGCAAAGCCACCGACCCCCATGGGGGTGATGGCCGCTTCCGAACCGCCGGCGATCATGACATCGGCATCGCCATACTTGATGACGCGAGCGGCATCGCCAATGGAGTGTGCGCTGGTGGTGCAGGCGGTGCAGGTGGCCTCGTTCGGACCTTTAGCGTGGTGGCGAATACTGACCTGGCCGGCGGCGAGGTTGACGATGGCCGAGGGGATGAAGAACGGTGAGATCTTGCGCGGACCGCCGTTGAGCAGGTTGGAGTGCTCGCGCTCGATGATGTCAAATCCGCCGATGCCGGAGCCGATGTTCACGCCGGTGCGCTCGGCGAGGTCTTCATTGTCTATTTTGTAGTTAGCCATGCGCAGCGCTTCATCGCTGGCGGCGACGGCCAGATGAATAAAGCGCGACATCTTGCGCGATTCTTTCTTGTCGATGAATTGCAGGGGATCGAAGTTTTTGACTTCGGCGGCGATCTTGCAGGCAAAGGCGGAGGCGTCGAAGCTGGTTATGCGCTGCACGCCGTTTTTTCCGGCGAGCAATGCCTGCCAAGTTTCCTCGACATTGTTGCCGACGGCGCAAATGAGGCCGATGCCTGTGACGACGACGCGACGGTCCAAACTACTTTGATCCTTTCGCGTGCGAGTTGATGTAGTCGACGGCGTCCTTGACAGTACGGATTTTTTCGGCGTCCTCGTCGGGGATCTCGATCTCGAAGGCCTCTTCGAAGGCCATGACGAGTTCGACGGTGTCGAGCGAATCGGCGCCCAGGTCATCTACAAAGGAGGCGTTGGGAGTGACCTCGGCCTCGTCCACGCCGAGCTGCTCTACGATAATTTGCTTTACGCGTTCATCCACCGATGCCATGTTCGCTGTTCGCCTTTCGCTATTCGCCAGTGACTCCGCGCGGCGCGAGGAGATTGCAAGATTGAGTAGCCGCGATCGTCGGTCCGATGACGTCGCCGGTCGCGATCCGCGAGCTGGAGCTATTTCTTGGCTTTGGCGTGCTGATCGATATAGGTGATCGCGTCCTGTACGGTGCGGATTTTTTCCGCGTCCTCATCAGGGATTTCGATTTCAAAAGCTTCCTCGAAAGCCATGACCAGTTCGACGGTGTCGAGAGAATCGGCACCGAGGTCGTCCACAAAAGAGGCGTTGGGCGTCACTTCAGCTTCGTCCACGCCCAGTTGTTCCACGATGATCTGCTTTACTCGTTCTTCAGAAGCCATTGAATCTTTCTCCTGTCCGCGCTGCGGCGGAACACAGCGGTCTCCCCTGGCGGTTGCCGTGACCGGCAGGCGCAGAGGTGGAAACTGGTAAGTCTAATTGGCAGGCAAGAGGCCTGTAAAGCTGCCAAAACGGCCTCCAACATCAGATGCAGACAGAAAGGCTGGAGAGCGTCCGGCGATTTGAGTCCAAAGTCATCCTAAACGGGGAGGTTTGCCAAGGTCAACGGAAGGGCCCGATTTTCGCTGTTCCCTTTTGGGCGGGGGCAGTGACTAGCGACCCGCGACCTGTGATACAAACCTTCCCATGCGAGCGGTGGTGCAGCGCGTGAGCCGGGCGTCGGTGAAGGTGGGAGACGAGATCACGGGCGAGATCGGGAAGGGCCTGATGGTACTGCTGGGTGTGGCGCGCGAAGACACAGAGGCTGACGCGGATTATCTGGCGGAGAAGATTGCGGGGCTGCGGATCTTTGAGGACGAGGCTGGGAAGATGAACTTGAGCGCGCTCGATGTGGGCGGGGCGGTGCTGGCGGTGTCGCAGTTCACGCTGCTTGGCGATGTGCGGCGGGGGAAGCGGCCGTCGTTTGATGCGGCGGCGCGGCCGGAGTTGGCACGGCGGCTGTATGAGCAATTCGTGGAGCAGGTGCGGGGATTGGGATTGCGCTGCGAGACGGGAAGGTTCCAGGAGATGATGGAGGTCGAGCTGATCAACAGCGGGCCGGTGACGATATTGATCGATTCTAAGAAGGGGTTCTAGAACGGACGGCGGAAATCGGGTCCACCTGCTCCGGCTAAGTCAGTCGTGATGGAGAGCAACGAGCAGGGTCCAGATATAGGGTCCTTCGACTACGTTCGGTCGCTCGGCGCGACCTCACTTCGCTCAGGATGACAACATTGGCGAGGCGAATCTCGTAGGGGGAACGTCGCGCCTATTTCGAGTCGTCGCTGCTGGGCGCGTTGTAGGTGGTGGGCTTCTGCGCCTTGTTCTTGCTGACGGGAGTCGTTTCGGCGGGTGGCGTGCATTTCTGCGCCACAACCTCAACCTCGGTGGCCTGGAAGCGATGTGTTTCCGGCTTCTTTTCCGGCGGCTGCGAGTTTCCTGGCGGCGGGGCCGGCTTAACTGGCATCTGATCCGGCGGCAGCGGCTGCCATTGTCCCGTCAACTTCACCTTGCTGCCGGCATCGTTCTTCAGATCGTCGGGACCAACTACCTGCACACCCAGGCGGTGCGTCATGTTACGGACCATGAACTTGCCATCCTTGTCAGGACCGACCAGACAGCCGATAAGGGTTGAGCCCTTGGCGCCAGCCGGCTTGGTGATCTGATCGCCGCTGGTGGCGCTGTTGTCCTTGGCCGCACTGCCGGAGTTGTCCTGCTGGTCGCTTTGCCGGTCGGGAGGATTGACGGAGCGCGGACGCTCGGGGGCGATCGCCGGATCCTGCGCGAGGCAGAGCGTGCAGGCGAGCAATAAGCATGCGAGATGAGCTGGTCGTTGCATGGCAGCTGTCAAAAGGATACCTGAGAGTTCGACGCGCCGGATGAGCGAGGAGTTGCGGGGTGGTCATCGGTCAGAGTCTACCTATACCGCATCGAGTTTCGCGCACGGGCAAGAAAGCAGGTCCTTCGACTGCGCCTCCGCCCGACTCGCCAGGAGCGAGTCGGAAGGCAATGCGACGCTCCGCTCAGGATGACACGTCATTGGGCGGAATCCCGCTGCGATCGCGGCCGAGGTTGTGCCGCAAGAGCAGGCTCAGCGGCGCAGCCACAAATAATCGATGGCGAAATGGAAGAAGGTGAGCAGAGAGCCGATGGCGGTGGCGACGCCGGTAAAGCGCTGCAGGTAGGCTTCGTGGCGGTCGACGCGCTCCTCGATCTGCTGAATTTTGCCGGCGTTGCCGTCGCCGACAATCCACCGCATGTTGGTTTTGAGTTCTGCAAGATCGGAGAGAACGCGCTCTTCAAATTCGGTGAGGGTGACAACAGGGCATGTGCTCATAAGGGGTAGTCCACATGCAGCAATACCGAATAACGCGAGTACTTGGCGGGCGATGATCCGTCATATTGCCGCAGATAATAACCCTGCACGCGCTCGAGGCGCGGCACGGTGAATTGTTGAGTGGCGAAGCGGGCGGCGAGATTGCCGCTGTCGCTGGAGCCCCAGCCTCCGTCGGAGCGGCGAACTTCTATGCCGCCACCAGCAGGGGGCGCGATGCCGGCATCGATGGTGATTTCGGTTGCGATCACGTTGGTGACTTGGGCGGAGGTGAGGGAATCGATGTACAGCGAAGACGATGGCGTGCCGGTGTCATAGATGCGAGCAGCGCTCAGCGAATCGATCAATGGCGAAGAGGAAGGTGTGCCGAGATCGTAGATCGTGCCGGCGGGCTCGGGTAGAGCCACGGCATCGAACTTCAGCGCCAGCGGCTCGGAGGCGTCGTTGGCGAACTTGATGTTGTAGCTCGAGCGATCGTCAGCGAGGGAGACGACCTGCAATTCGACCCCGCGGACTATGGCCGTGAAATCGGCTCCGCGCGAAGGCGCGGAGATCTGAATCGCATTGCCCGGTAAGACGTCTGCAACGGGGAGGAAGTCGCTGACGATTTTGTATTCGCCTTGCCAGGCCTGCTGAACGGAATCGTCGAGGAAGGCTGTGGCAGCGACCTCACAGTCGATGGAAGTAGGTGCTGGCGGAAGTTTGAGATTCCGGAGATAGCGGCGCCGGCCTTTGTCGCTGCCGTTGGCGTGTTCGGCGATGCTCACGGGATCCTGCACTCGGGCGATGGCGCGAGCGCTACTGCGATAGGAGACGACGATCTCCTCGTTCTGCTGCGGCGGATAGGGCGCGTAGAAGGCGAGCGTGCCGGACGATGTGATGTAACACTCGCCGCCATCGGCGAAGGCACCTGAAAGCCGGGTGCGGAATTGGCCGCCGGGGATCATGCTGCGGACTTCGGTATCGACTGTATGCTGCAAACGGGTGTAAGAAACGCCGGCGAAAAAGCTGGTTGCGTTGATCAGCGCGTAGGTGGCGAAGCCGGGCGGCGTGGGGAGCACGTCGTCGTACAAAACGGATGCGACAGTGGCGAGAGTGCTGGGATTGCCGGGATCGACATCGTGAATGGTGAGGACGACGCGCACGGCGGCGGGGATGGAGTCTCCTCCGTGGCCGTTGCCGGCGGGATGAAGCGACGACAGATAGGTCTGATGAACGCGGTGTGCCTCGCTGCAAATCAGCTGCGTTGCGAAAGCATATCGATGGCCGGGAGTAGTAGTGATGACAGGACCAGTTGCGCTGCCGTTGATCAGCGCCTGAATATTGGAGTTGGATCCGTTGGGAGTGATTGTGAAGCCGGCGATGCAATTGGCGTTTGACGGTGAACCGTTGTAGATGCCACCAACTGTTCCCGTGGAAGCAGTGTTGAAGATGAACGTGCCGTGCTGGAGCATCAGACCGGCGGCGAGTTCCAGTTGCTCGACGTAGGCAATGGTGGCGGGTCCGCCATTGAGCAGTAATTGTCCGCCGCTGAGCGAGACGGCGCCGTTGGGATCGGTCACATCCCACAATGTGGGAGCAGGCTGTGACTCGGAATAATCGTCTTCAAAGATCGTGATTGCGCTCTTAACAAACGGAGTCCGGGAGAGATAAAAGTCAAGTGTCGTGCCGTTACCCAAGAAGTAGTCGTGAACATAGTTCAGCGGCTCCAACTCGCCAACGATGGTGACATCGTTGAACAGGCCGTCCGGCTGGAGCAGTGTAAGCGCGTTAGGATCGAAGGTGGAATCCTGGTCACTGATGGTGAAGCTCGCCTGACCAACCGGCTGGAAGTCGAGCTTGCCGTCGTGTGCGCGATAGGCGGCTCGCGACATCACGGCAAGTTCCTGAGCATTCCAGGTCCAGCCTTTCTGCGGAATCACGACATACTGATTCACCGTGCTGACATCTTCAACGCCCGATTCGTCGAGGACACCGGGAAGGGCATCATTTGCCAACATCGAAAGTGTGTTGCCGCTGGTGCGCGAGGCAAACGGCGTGCGCGCAGGCAGCTCGTTATGGTCGAGAAGACAAGAGTCGTCGGTGGCAGTGAGGATGAAGCGCCAAGCCGGAACGTGGCCGTAGCCGAGATACTGCTGATCCGGAGAAGCTGTCAGATAGCCGGTGAACAGAGTGTAACCATCGCTACGCTGAAGAATGATGCGAGCGCCGAGGACAGGGCATTCGAAGTTTGGGTCAGCGGTGACCAGAGTTGCGGTCATGACCGCGGCTTGATTCAGCTTGCGACTGAGCTGAGGCAGGCGATCTCCGTCAATGTAGGAGGTGTAATCTTGTTGGCCGAGGCCGTCGTTGTTGTCGATGAGAAGGTTCATAGGATTTTCTCGTCAGGTGTGTCCCACAGCGTGGGAGAGTATCCTGATTGGTCCGCACCGCAGATCCCTCGGTCGGACTCAAGTCCTCGGTCGGGATGACAAAGCAAGGGTCGTGGCTAATGAATATCCAGAACACTCAGCCGCGATCAACGACCATTACACAGCGGCGTTAGGAGCGGGGAAATAGCTGCGGTAGCAGAGCACGGCCTCGTTGTCGTTGGCGTCGGTGGTTGGCAAGGCGTGCAGGCTGACGTGCAACTGGTTGCTGAACAGTGGCGCGGCAAATTCCTGACGCGTTTCCGATGCGCCTGCAGCCGGCTGCAGACGCGGATAGTAGAAGCAGGACTGGCCTCCACTGTCGGGCGCAACGATAAATAGCCCGGACCACTCTTGGAAGAAACTGCTTCCTTCGCGATCGACGAAAGCGACAACCTGCTGGGCGCTCATGCTGGTTGTCGGCAGCGCGATCAGTGGTTCGGCGAGTTGCAGAGCGGATGAGGTGATTGCGTTGATTCGCGAGACATTGAATGTGACGCGGCGAACAAAATCAAAATATTCCTGGCCGTTGAGAGGCGAGGCCAGATAAGCTCCTGCCGCGCCAGAGCCGAGATAACCGGTTTGGCCGTTGTAATCCACATCGACAGCAACGATGTCACCGACGTTGAAGTTAGCGAGTTGAGCGCTGGCGAGCACGATCTGCGTGTAGGTGGAACCGCTTTGTACGGGCGAAGCGGGTAACGGCGTGCCGCCGGACGGCTGCGGCAGAATTCCAGGCTGCTCGGCGAGAACGTTCAGTTGCTGAGTGCCGCCGGAGAGCGCCATCTGCAGCTTGCCCCAGGTGAGGAGGTCGAACTCCACGCGAGCTTCAGGCTGAGTGCGGTACTGGACCGTGATGTTGGCGGCAGGGCCGGTGCGGAGGGCGTCGTACTTGGTCGCGGCGGTGCGCTTGAAGTTTTCGACCCACCCCAGATCGATCCAGGGAGCAGGCGGCGAATCAAGATTAAATGGACCCTGCGCGGGATCGAAGGCGGCGATGGCTCCGGTGACGCGATTGATGGGAGCAGCATAGGCCCGAACAGAGCGCGCGGCGGGCGCCATCTGGGAGCGCTTGGCGTAAGAGTTGGAACTCATGACTGATTGACCTCAGGGTAGAAAAACACGGTGACGGTGACGTCGCGGCCCACATAGGGAGGCGTGCTTTTGGCAGCGTTCAAGACAGGCAAAGTCCAAAAGATTGTCGAGCCAAGTGGAACTGGCGATCCGCTGCTGTAATCGCACTTGGAGGTTTGCGGAGGTGCAAAGATGGCGAGCAGATCGTTGTCGAGGCTGGCGAGATCGCGGCCGCGATCAAGATTGGCGTTCTGCACCGAACCTTTTGTGCAGTAGGAGATGGTGCAGTCCACCGCCATGAGGGTGCCGACGGATAAAGAAGTGGGACGGGTATTTCCCCAGTGCAAGTAAAAGCAGTCGCACAGCAGCGGCGCTCCGGTGGGCGGCTCGTTCTCGATAACGGCGATCGCAGGGCGGGTGGCGCCATCGAGCGTGATAGTGCGATTGGGATCGACTGCAACTAAACGATCGCGCAGCGCGATATAAAAGCTGTCTTTGGTTGGTTGCATGATGTCCTACTCTGTGGCAGTAAGGTGATAGAGGCAGTCGGCACCCAGATACTTGTCGACGGTGACCGTATGGATGCGCATGAGATGGTCGTAATACAGGATGCCCTGCGCAGCCAGCAGCCAGGCGGCGATGTCCTGGATGCCGTACTGCTTGGCGATGGGCTTAAGCGACGTGACGCTGATGACGGCTTCGATACGCCGCTTGCCATCCGCTGTGGGCTCCAAAGCTTTGATCAGGCCGGGCGAGATCGGCAGGTCTTCGGCTGTGGGAGGTTCGAGGCCGAGCTGGCTGCCGGTATCGCCGGTGGACGGATCGGAAATACGGATGGTGACCTGGGTGTCGCCGCCGGAGCGCAGCAGAGCATCTGCAAAGCGGCGGATAGCACAGGCGTGGCCGGGGATGTTTGCTGGATCGTCAGACATATCAGGCCACTTTCTGCGCAACGTAAGGCGCGAGTATCTCTCGGACCGTGGCGTCGAGGAGGCTGTCAGCAAAGTAGGCGAAGTGCATGGCGTTCAGCGTGCCTTCGCGAACGTTGAGGGCCGGCATGGCCTGAGCGTTGCGAACGAGCTGGACACACGCGAACTTCACGGGATCGGGAATCGTGGTGAACCCGCCGGTGTAGGTGAGCTCCATCTCGTCGAAGTACATGCCTAAGGGATTCGGAAGCCAGGAGACTTCGCCGGTATCGCAGAAGAAATCAAAGTTGGTGACGTCGAGGCCAATCCAGGTACCGGGCAGGCCAAAGAATTGGGCGTACTCGGTAGCGGTCTCCCACATTGTCAGATCTTCGCCACGGCGTGGGATGCCGTAACGGGCGCGGCCGGACACCAAGGGAGATGTTCCACCCTCCGGGATTGATAGTGGGAGATAAGTCAGGCGAAAGACGTTGCGGCCGGGGACCAGACGAGCGCGTTCCACAAACTGTGACACCCACAATGTGGGACGGTTGCAATGAGCGTTGACGATGGAGGACGCGGCTGAGACCCAGGATTCGGGAGTATCGGGCTCGAGGCCGTAGGTTTGGTATTCGGAATCGGCTAAATAGTTCATAGGAAACCCGCAATTAGCAATTAGCAAAAACCCCACCCAAGCAAAGGCTAGCTTGGGTGGGTATCCGCAATTCCGGCAGGATGCAGCGAAAGTACGTGCCTAACACACGCCCAGACAACAGTCGCCACAAAATGACGGTCTTGCGAAGAGGATTAACGGTCGACGATGACCTGATAATGGGCGTAGTTGGCGCCTTTGACGACGACGGCACCGAACTTGACCACGACCATCTGCGAGGCCAACGAGCTGGGAGTGCCCAGCTGGAAGACGCGCGGAGTGGGACTGGTGAGCCAGTGATACTCGATCATGTCTTCGGTGACGATGTAGACCGGCAGCTGGGCCTGGCCGCTGCCGGGCGTGCCGGTGTAGGGGATCGACCAATCCGGGATGAGCGGCAGATTGCCGGCCTGAGTGGAGAGCGCTTTGACGACCAGGCCGCCGGCGACTTCCGTGGTGGAGAGCACGACGTTGAACTCCTGCTTCATCTCGCGATCGATCAGGTCGAGCAGCACCGGGTTGGAGTAGATGGCGGTGGGCCGCACCTCGTAGTTGCTGTTGGCAACCATCTGGGCGATGGTGGACTTGAGGCCATCAACGATGCTGGCGGAAGTACCGATGGAGGTGGTGTTGCCGCCGGCGATGATCTGGTTGATGACGCCCATGTATTGCGGCGTGGTGGGTGTAGTCAACGAAGTGTCGTTGCCGTTCCACAGCGAGACGTCATGGGTGCGCAGCAGACCTTCGACGGAGTCGGTCAAGTCCTTGGCCTGCAGATAGGCGAACTGCGACTGCTGCGAGCCAACTTCCAGATCGAAGACGTTGTAGTTGATCTGCGACACCAGGCACTTCAACGGAACGCTGCGCTCCAGCCGAGTGGGGGTAACCAGGGTGGGCACGATGTTGCGCGGATCGACGAAGGCGTTGGCCGCGGTCGGCGACGGAATGGCCGTTTCCTCGAAGAAGCGCGATGGATGGCCGGTTGCAGGGACTTGCTTGACGCGCTGACCAAAAGGAGCGCGGCGGTGAACGATGTCGGTGATCTCGGATTGGTAGAGATCGACTTCGATCGCGCCCGGTCCGAGGTAATCAGCGGCAGCTTGCAGGTTAACGAATTGTGCTTTCATGGAGGTCCTTTCGAAAGGCAGTGGCTAGTGGCCAGTGGCCAGAAATTGGGGTTAACAGGGAACGACTAGGCGAGGATTCCGGCGCGAGCGAGCTCGGCCTTGACGGCGATGCGCTGCTCGATGCTGAGGCCGGCGAGAGCTTTCTCGACAATTGGCGTTTCGATAGTGGCGTCGCCTTCGACGCCCTGTTTGGCGAGCAGAGCGGTGACGACCGGCGAGAGCGTCTTGCGGCGGGCCGCGGCACTCTGTGCCTTCAGGTCGTGATTGGCCTTTTCCAGCTCGGCCAGTTTGTTGTGAATTGAGTTGTTGGCCGAGGCGGCCGCCTGCAGCTCGCCCTCATCGACCGCGGCTACGATGCGGTCGATCTTGGCGTGCAGTGAGGCGAATTGGCCGTCGAGACTGGCTAACGCATCGGCAAGAGACTGCGTCGCCTGAGCGAGACGGTCGGCCAGGGTGGGAGTGTCGGGAGTGGTAGTTTCTGGGTCCATGTTGTGTCCTCTTACAATGTGGGATGTAGGAAGCGATTAGCAATTAGCCATTAGCAATTAGCTTCGGGGCGCGAGCTTCGAGCCGCGGTGATTACCGTGCAACAGTCTGGCAGGGGTTTCCCCCCGCTAAAACGGTAATCAGAGCAGATCGGGGGGAGCGCGTCGTCTCAGTTTGAAGTGAAGGCACACCGCTCGACGGTCCAGCTTATGGCTTGTGGCTCGACGCCGGCGGCTCGAGGGCGATCCAGGTTTGGGGGTAGGCGGCTTTGTCGCGGCGCAAGACGGCGGCGCCAGTGAAAGTGAAATTGGTGACGGCCCAGATCGTGGCGTCCTGATTGGGGACGGTAGCGTTGGCAATTTCGTACGACATGCCAAGGGAGTTGGTCTTCTGGGCGCGGATTTCGTCAACGACGTCCGGGAAATCGTGGGCGAAGAGATACCCGGAGATGGCGATCTGACCGATTGAGGTTGCTGGTCCCACCCTGTCGCCAACTGCGGCCGATAAGGATGAGTTACTCAAAGTGGATGTCTTACGTTGTGGTATAGAAACGACATTGGCTTCGGTAATGATGCCGATTTTGCGACGCGCATCGTGGGCGTCGAGCGACGGAACGTAGTCAAGAGCCATACCTAACAGAGATGGCAAGGCGGCATCCGTCGCGGCACGAGTGAGCATTACGCGGTGGCCGCGAGCTCCGCTGGGCGAGCGTTGCGAGGCGACGCCTACCAGGGTGAGAACGCCGCGGAAGGGCAGGCGATTGGGATGTCCCACAACGTGGGGCATGGTTACAGACATGGCGTCAAGTTGGAGGTTCATGGGGGCCTCGAGAAGCAGCTGTCGGCTGTCAGCCGTCAGCTATCGGGTAAAACATCGGTTGCAGGGTAGGCGAAGGCCGCGTGCGGATGACAAACCGAAAACGCGTCGCATCCACGCCCGAGCCTGAAGACTCGCTCTACCTGGTTCGTCCGCTTCTTTACTGCATCGGCGGGGCGTCGGCGAGGCCGCCTTGCTTTTCGGGCAGGGGCGGCAGGCCGCGCGTGCGGCGGACTTCGTTGATGGTCAGCACACCGCAACCGATGAGGATCTGCTGGATCTGCGCCTGTTCGAGTTCGTTAGGCGCATCGACGTCGGTGAAGACGAATTCGAGATCGTCCCAGCCGAGGCGCTTGCTGATGGCGTCCCGCGTGAGGTGTTCGGCGACGAGGCGTGCTACGGGCACGACCGCGGTGCGGAAGGCGTCATCGTACTGCGTGGTGGCGGTGTTGCGATTGACGTCGCGCTCGAGGCCAAGCAACATCGGGGGCAAATCGAAAGCGTCAGCGATGATGCGGATGAGGAATTCCTGCCACTGGAGGCGAAGGTCGGCATCGGTGCCGCCGGCGAAGCGCAGCACTTCGGGCTTATTCTCAACGGTGAGGATGGGAACTCTGCCGGTGCCTTCGATCTCGTCCTGCCACCAGCGGATGAGGCGCTCGTGATGCTGCGGGCTGAGATTCTGCAGCCAGAGCGCATATTGCACGACGCTGTTGGAGGCCAGGCGCGAGGCGAAGCGATGCGCGCAGAGGAATTCGTGGATGGTTTCGAAGGCGACTTCGAGCTTGCCAAGGCCGAAGGGCGTGTAGCTGCGGGCGTTGAGGCGGATGTAGGAGAGCTCTTCGTCGGCGAGGGTGACGACTTTTTCGGGATCGACATTGAAGGGCATCTGCTGCACGTAGTGTGGAGATGCGGGATTGCCGTCCCAGTCGGTGCGAATGCGGATGCTGCCGCCGTCGACCGGCCACAGGACGAGCGGATGCACGGGATCGCCGGTGAGATCGAGCTCGATGGCGCCGAAGCCACCGACGAGGACGTCTTCCAGGACCTGCTCGATGAAGGAGCGGAAGGAGTCCTGGGGATTGGGCTGCTCAAAATTCAGCGTGAGCGCGGCGATGCGCTCGGCGGCGCTGGGTAGCATGGTGAGGCCGTCGCTGGTGAAGTCGCCACGCGCAGGAGATTCCTCAGGCGAGCGGCCACGGCGCGGTTGAATGCGCCAGGCCATGCCGGCAATGCGGTCCTTAATGGTGTTGATGGCCTTGCGCGCGATGGGCGTTTCCGCAAAGCGGCGCAGATTGGCCGGTGTGGGTTTAGGCGTGACTCCGGCACGATTAATTCCAGCGATCGTGGGTGCCCCCGGAGCGAGGATGGAGGGTAGCGGCACCGTTCTACGTGCGGGTTCAGCGCTGGTGGCAAGCAGCGCGGTGGGAGGCCGGCGGGGCGGCCAATGAAGCTTGGCGAACGAGGTTCCGGCGATGCGGCGCAGCGCGCCACGAAGAGCGTTTGGCATGTTCATGGAGTCATCCAGTTGTCGGTTGTCAGTTAGCAGTTGTCGATGGCATCCCACAATGTGGGACTGCCAGACAGGGGATGGAATCTGAGCCGGTACGTCCCCGCTCTAGCCAACGGATGGTTAGAACGGAGCACCCAGGTTGGAAGGGCACCCGGCGCTTGAGTCTAGAGCTTCAGTGCAATGCGAGCGTGCTCGGCGATGTGGGGCAGGTCGCCGAGTTTCGCGACGGTGATGTGGCTGTCCTGCAATGTCGCCAGGGCAAAAGCGACGGCTTCGTCGTGAGGATCAAGTTCGTCCTCGGTGATGGCAGTTAAGTCGCTGATCGCGTTTTCGGCCACGTGCAGGGCTTCACGCATTTCGGTGTAACTGAAGGCCAGCACCTTGGCGGAGTTGACGTCAGTCGCCAGCGAGACGGCATGGAAAAGATGCAAAACCCCGTTGGGGCGATATCCGCAATCGATCTTGAGCGGATCGCCTTTGCGTGTGTACTGCGCGACCGAAATGTCTTTGCGCATTTCGGGCAATTGCCATACGCCGGCTTTCTCGAAGGCGTCGCGCATCGCGGTGTAGATGACGCGGCGGCCGGATTGCGCGCGCTGCGCGTGACGCTCCGATTCCAAGTACATCTGCGCCAGCTTGCCGAGTTCGGCCTGCGGCGACTCGGTGAGGACCGCAGCCATGGGTGTGATTTCGAGCGCGCCAGAGAACGAATCGCGGATTTGTGCGAGCAGCCAGTCGCGACGCGACATGGGCCCGCGATAGTTGATGGTTTCGGGCAGGCGCGATTGCAGCAGGCGGCGCAGCTCGGATTCGTAGGATTCCAGCAGCTCGATGTCGGCTTCGGGATCCAGGCCGCGCACGCGGCGCCAATCGCGCAGGAAGCGGACGTCGGTGAAGCCGTTGTCACCTTCCTCCAGGAGAACGACGCCGAGATTGACGAATTCTCCCTTGACCGCGTCGGGGACGTAGCGGAGGAGGAAGAACCCGCATTGTCTAAAGTCAGCCATTAGTTTTGCATGGCTAATGCCGCACTCACATTGTGTCGTCCCTGAAGGGACTAAGTTCTCATCCCACCGCCGAAGCGGTGGGCGTTCTTATCTCGTCCCGCACAGCGGGACTGGAGTGTCGCGTTTTGCGGGCTTCGCAGGAAGCGACGATCCTCGCGCTTCGAACGAACCGCAGATCCCTCGGTCGGACTGAAGTCCTCGGTCGGGATGACAAAGAAACAAGAACACAGTCGTATAAGCTGGCCTAAAGGCCAGTTCCACCCGCGCCTCAATTCACCACCTCGCGCCAATTCGGAAACGGGTTGCGCGAAGAGTTCTTAAAGTCCAGGATGAGCTCGCGGACGCGGGAACGGCGCGCCAGCAGGCGCGACAACAGTCGCTCCAGTTCGTCGCTGGCGCCACCATACCATTCGGGCGGAATCTCTTCCGCCAGCGGCCAGAGCGAGCTTTCGGGGAAGGTTTCGATGCGGCTGAGCCACGGCTCGAAGCTGTCCCACGATGTGACACATGCGTAAACGTCGTTGCGGCCGAAGACGCCGCGCAGTGGCGCGTCGGGAAAATTCCATTCGCCGGCGTTGAAACAATAACCCTGGTCGATGAAGCTGGCGGTCAGCTTGCGCTCGCGCGAACGCTTCCAGAACGCGGCCTGACGACCGTTGGCATTACAAGTCCACTTGTCGAGCGCGAGGATGCCGGCGAAGTCGCCGAGATTGCGCACGCGTGACATCATGCCCTCGGGCAGGTAATCACAGATCTGGCCCTCGAAGGGCGAGACTACGTAGCGCGAGCCGAACGAGAGGCCGGCGGTGAACATCATGCGCCGGCCGCTGATCTCGACGCGAAGATCTGGCGTGCGCTCCAGCAGCCACGAGTCGACGTCGACGATGGCGGCGATGGGAACGGGCAGGCCGATCATCTCGGCCAGGCGCGTGCCGAGCCAGTCGTTAACCAGAACGCGCGTGTGCTGCGGGTTGTTCTGAAACTTCACGACATAATAGAAATCGTCGGTGCAGCGCATGAGATGACTCTGCGCGCCGCCCCGCATCCTGCGCACGTGTTGGACCGCGTGAATTAGCAACGGCAGCAACTAGTGACTAGCAACTAGTCCTCAAGATTTCTGCCTGAGGCCAGAGGGTCCAACAGCGACAGGGCGGAGTACAGCGAATCGCTGGAAACCGCCCGCAACGGTCATCGCGGCCGTACATCACGGCTGTCGCGACCGCGTCGTTGCCCAAGGCTGCGCGTCGCCTCGGGATTACCGAGCGGCGGCTTCCGAAAAGCGAATCGTACCTCGGAGGCCGCCGGGAATGCATCGGCATAGGTCACAGAGGCTTGTGAGGCCCGCTTTGGTGAACTGCCGGCGTGTGAGGAAGCCGGAACGAACCGTTCAGGCTTTCTTGGCGAAGAGGCTGGCGAAAGCGAAGATGGCCGGCATCAATGCGGTGGCCAGCTGTGTAGCTGCAGTCGCCTCCTGCTGCTGCTGCGGATTGGAAGTGGCGGCTTGCGCGATTGCGCCGGCGGTTTGAACGGCGGCGGTTACGGCGCCCTGGTGATCGCCCGATCCCCACTGGCCGGCTACAGTGGCGGCTTCGGTGGTGGCGGCCTGGACGACGCCCATCAGTTTCTGGAAAGTTTGCAGGTTGAATGCCATGTTAGTTCTCCTCTGACAATGTGGTAGTAGCCGGTCCCTTCCGGGACCGGGATTTCATGGGAAGCAAACCCAGGACTTCGTCCTGGGCTAAGCTGAGTCGTCCCACAGAGTGGGACGGGGGCGGGCGCGACTCCGACCGACAGCGGGCAATAAGGGTGGGGCACCCGCGAACGGGCTGACGTTTCCCAGGTCTCGAAAAGCGCGAGACCTGGGGCACCGCGCAATGTACACCTGGGGCAGCCAACGGCTACAGTGGCGGCGGGGCGGTCATGTCCGGCATCGATTTCGGCGCCGCAACCAGGACCTCGGCGCGGACGATTTCGGCTACGGCCATTGCCATTACGGTGTCGTCGTGGGCGCCTGCGGCGGCCGAACATGTGCCGTCGGGATGACGAACGAAGGTGCGGCATTCCTCCAGCAGGCGCGGACTGAGAAACATGAACGGCGCGGCCGAGAGCAGGCCCGCGAGGTTTTCAAGCATTCGCGGACGAGTGGCGACGTTGGTCACCCATCCCGGCTGGCCGCCGGTTTGATAAAGGTTGGTGTAGCCCTGGCCCATGGTGAGGCTGACGAGTACGGCGTAGCCGTGATTGTTGCGCTCGACGGCGACGAGGGCATCGTTGTATAGACGGGCCAGCCGGGCAACCTGTGCGGCCAATTCGTTGATGGAATAGTGGCCCTGGAGTTCGGCACACTGCACGCCATTGCTCTTCTCGATCACTTGAACGCAGGAATAGTCGCCGTAGGTGCCGCCTCCGGCGGGGTCGACGCCGATGATGTATTGCTTGGCGGCGTAACCGTTGCCGGCGGCTACCGGCGGAAAAAAGGTAAGTAAGCGGCCGTGATCGGCGGTTTCGATGATGGGCGCACGCTGCAGGAGGCGCGCCTTGATGATCTCCGTGTCGAAGACACAATCGCCTGACGCGAGAAAGCAGCTCTCGGGATCCTCCGCATATTCCTCAGGCGAACGATTGCGGAAGTTAGCGCGCATCTCGCGACGGAAGGCGATCTGCGCGGCGTCAAGACTTTGCTTCTGCATGAGCTTGATTTCCTCATCCGTGAAGTCGGCGATCTCGAGCGGGCGGCGATAACTGGGCTCCCACCACCAGGGGTAGAAGTGGCGCTGGTAGCCGGTTTCAGGGGCGCGATGCCATTCCTCGTAAAACGTCCCTCCGGCACCGTTGGCGGTGGACTCGAGAAAGATCTCGCCATCGGGCGGAACGGCGGCGCGCAGCGAGGCCAGCGTTTCCGAAACATCGCGCGGCCAGCGGGCGACCTCCGAGCAGTGGAGGTTGTGGATGGTCAGCCCGCGGCCGGCGTTGGGGTCCGCCGCGGTTTCCACGCGGTACTCGCTATCGAGGAGCGGAAACACGATCTGGCGGACATTGGCGCGCGAGGTTACGAGCGCGCCCTTGCGCAGCGGTTCCGGCAGGTTGTCCAGGAACCGGTGCACGATGCGGAAGATTTCTTCGGCGGAGCGCTGGTCGTGAGCGACCTGGACGCTGAGCGTGCCTTCGCGCGTGATGCAGTTGATGAAGAAACGCGCGGCGACGTAAGTGGTAACGCCGAGCTGGCGCGCTTTGAGGACGATGTTGCGATTGGTGCTGGCGCGCTCCAAATCCTGCTGAGCGCGGTTGAGCTTGAGGTTGCGCAGGCGGCCGTTCTTGCCGCGAATCTTTAGCAACCCTTGCATGAGGCACCCGCGCCAGGTAGAGGGAAAGCCTGCCGCCTCTGCCGGGCCGACGTCGCTGCCGGTAAACGGATTGTCGCCGAGACGCGGGGCGTAGGTCTGCAGCGCCTCCGCGGTCATGCGCGGTGAAAACTCTGGCAGTTTCAGCTTAGTAATGGGGCTGTCGGTTGCGGGAGTTGCTTTCGTTGGTTTTGTTTTGGTCGTAGACATGACGATTAGCGGCCTATCCCACAATGTGGGAGATTGCTTCTGAGGCGGCCTGAAGGCCGCCTGGGTGAAGTGCCGTCCCCGAGGGACTTGGCGTACAAATTGGCGCACGCCCACCGCTGAAGCGGTGGGCTTTCTTATTCCGCCCCGCAGGGCGAGGCTGGAGAAGATGCGGGGCGCACGATGTTGGCAAGTACCAAGTACTACCTGCCGATTTCGGCAAACCGCAGATCCCTCCGCTCGGGCTGAAGCCCTCGGTCGGGATGACAAATCAAGACTGGGCGCGGGCAGTTTACCCGGTTGTCAGAGCTGCCCGCCCCAGCCAACGGACGGCTAGAACGGGGCACTCTAAGGAGATCAATCACTGGATGGTCTGGCAGTAAAAGGTTGACCCTTTGACCCAGTCGGTGTTGGGCATGTTGAAGGTGAACCTAATGGTGTCGGCGTTGGCCAGGTTCTCGCTGCCGGTGTTGTTGTTGCTGGGGCCGGCGAGGATGCTGGTGCCGCCGATGATCGGGCTGACGTTGATGATCTGCGAAGTGAGCGATGAGATGGTGTAGATCTCGATGTCGCTATCGAAGTTTTGCGAGCTGCTAGTGAGCGAGCCGTAGGCGACCGTGCTGCTGCCCAGCGTCCATTTGTAGGTGACGGCGGTGCTGGTGCTGGAGTGGGTCCAGCGGGCGACGCATTTGACGCCCTGGCCGGTGGCGAAGGTTCCGGCGGGCAGGGTTGCGGAGTAGATCGTCTGATCGGAGCTGTTGCCGGTGAACTGGGCGGTGTTGGCTTGCATCGTGCCTCCCACAATGTGGGAGCCCTGGGTGGGGATCGTTGGCTTGTTGCTCAGATCGTTGTAGCTGCCGGAGGTGGCGACCGTGGCAGGGGCTTGACCGTTGATTTGCCAACGGTCGGATTGGGGTAGTTGCCGCTGAGGTCGCCACCGGCGGGGCCGCTGGGGCTGCCGCCGCCGAAAGAGCCACAACCGTTGCAGGTTGTGACATTCAACGTGCCGATAGTTGCGGTGGTGGAGTTCATATCCGTGGCGTAGACCTCGGGCCAGCGAACGTTGGGATCGCCGATCCAGCGGACGCTGGTGTCGCCGGTTGCCCAGATGGGAATGAAGGTCCAGGTGTTGGTGTCGTAACCGGGATTAGTCCAGCGCCAACCCATGCGGGATTGATATTCGGGCGTCTGGCCGAACTCGGTGCGACTGAAGGTGCCGAATTTCAGGCCGCCGGTGAAGTATTTCGTGTTGTCACCGTTGCCGATGGCGGCGATGTCGGTGGAGCTGTCGCTGCCGACGCCGAACATCTCAGTGGGCGTGCCGTTGGGATTGCCCTGCATGAAGGTGTTTGGCAGGAAGGTGAAGGCCTGGTTGCCGAAGACCATTCCGTTGCTGAGATAGAAGACAGGCTGTTTGAGCGCGGCGGCGGTGTTGGCGATGAGCTGGCCGCGAACGGTGTCGTTCAGGATGTTCACGTAGCCGTTGAGGTAGAAATTTTCCATCTCGAACTGGATCGCGCCGGGGCCGGTGCTCTTCGCGAAGTTTTGCTGCGAGGTGCCGAAGGCATAACCGCCGTCGATCTTAACGGAGGCGAGGACGGAATTGGTCGTCGTGGTAGCGAGGATGACGGGATCCTGCACTTGCGGATTGCAGATGGTGCTTTCGGCTTCGGCTTTGAGGCCGTGGATGGTCAGCGTGCCGGCGGAGTTGAAATTGGCGCCGATCAGCGAGGTCTGGTTGCAGTCGCCGCTGATGCCGTTGAGAACGGCGATTCCGGAAAGATTCGTCAAGGCCACGCCCGAACCGGTAACCGCACGATTGCTGGTTATGTTGGTGATGTCTGACGGTGTGGCAGCGTAGCCGATGTCTTCAAAGTTGTTGTTGTAGCAGGCGGAGAATTCGATGTCGTGAACGCTGGCGACTTCGCCCATGTTTTCGACTTTGAGGCAATCGCCGGCGGTCTGATTGGCGCCGTTGCCGACGAGGCGGAGGAAACCAATCTCTCCCCAGTGCCACCATTGCGGACTTGTCGTGCCGCTACCGACCGTGGAAGTTGCGATCAGATCGGCATTCAAGGCGTTGGCGGGCTGAACAATTGTCCCGTGATTGGTGGAGGTGCTTGCGCCCAGCAAACGGGCACCTGGCTGGATGATGATTCCGGCGGTCACATTGTTGCTGCCGTTATTGAAAGTGATGGTGGAGTTGATGGTGTAGGTCGTGGCGGCAAGTCTGACAATGACGGAGTCGGGAATGTTGAAGCCGGGACCGGTGTAGGGCGCGGTGCGATCGTCTATGACCGTGCCCAGGGCCGCGCCGTTGTTGGAAGCGGCGTTGATCGCGGCCTGGATGCTCGAGTAATGGCTGACGAAATATTCGTGGCCGGGAATGTCGCGGGCGGAGAGATCGCCGGCAAAGTTGGCGTTGCCGGTGGTGGGATCCATCTGCGAAAGGATGGTGGCGCCACCGGCGTTGACGATGCGCTCATTCCACGAGCTGAAAGTTTGGGGCCCGTTGCCTGCTACCACAACGTCAGAGCCAGAGGCGCTCTGATTGCCGGAGAAGCGAATGTTGGTCGCGCCGTTCCAGGCGACGACAGCGGCGGCCGTGGTGGAGTTGGTGACGTTATCGTAAGCCACCGATCCGGCGCTGGCCGGCGAGGGATAGGTGAAGCATCCGGTGTTGTAGTTTTGGCCGGGCGAGGGGCTGGTAGCGAATGGATTGCTGCAACTGTTGCCGATGATGTTGGCGGGACCAAGCGTTCGCACGGCGTAGAGGCCGGGGGAATCGAAGTCGTTGCCGGTAATGGTGACGTTGCTGTCGGCGGAGCTTTCCAGATCGATGGCCGACAGCTGCTGGCCTGTGGTCTGGCCTTGGCCGGAGCAGGGATTGTCGCACTCTCCTGCGCGACAGGCGCCGCGGAAGGAATTGGCGGAGATCACGACGTCGGTGACGGCGGCCGAGGCCGCGATGTCGTAGGTGTGGCCCATGACGAAGACGTTGCCGGCAATGGTGGAATCGGCGAGCGGCGAGCTGATGTTGATGTGCGTCTGCGAGGCGCAGTTGTAATTGCCGTTGATGCTGGTGATGAAGTGATTGCCGGTGATGGCGAGGTGCGAGGTGGTGTAGTTGGCGGAAGAATTGATGGCAATGTCGTTGTACTTGGTGATCCAGAATTGGTTGTCGTTGATGGTGATGCCGTTGCCACCGTTGAGGGTGATGGCGTTGTAGTGAGAGCCGAAGAAGAGATTGCCTTCAATTTCGATGGTGAACAGGCCGGCGGCGTAGTTATTGAGGCTGGAGCTGGTGAGAATGATGGGATTGAAGGTGTTGCCGTCGAAGGTATTGCCGGCGATGCGGCCGGCGCTGCCGGTGGATTGAATGCCGATGCCGCATTCGAACCAATTGTCCTCGATGGTGAAGCCGGAGTACTTCAAGGTGTTGATGCAGGTTTGTCCGCCGCTGAGCGGCGTGCTGAACATGACGCCGCGGACGCCGTTGTTGAGGCCACCGGCGTCGAGCGTCCAGGTGCCGGCGTTGTTGTAGGCGCCGAGGTAGAAGAGTTGCTGGTAGAGGTTGCTATTGAAGAGGACCAGCGAGGTGGCGGACTGGTCGGCTCCGACGATCTCATCGCCGTTGCGGCTGCCGATGGAGTTGCTGAAGAAGTATGTGCCGCGTGGGATGAAGATGCGACGGCCGGGACTGGGCGTGTAGAGGCCGTTGGGGCCGGCGGCGCTGGTGCAGTTCATCATGTTGCACCAGGCGCCGAGGTTGTCGGTGCCGTAGAAGAACAACTGGGTGGAGGTGGTGAGGACGTTCGTCGCGAGCGTGACCGTGCCGGAGGGACAGGAGGGCGAGCAGGCGGCGACGGTCGTGGTCAAGACCGAGCCGGAGGAACCCGCGCCGAGGAAGTTGACCATCTTGCCAATGTCGGCCGCGGTGAAGGTTGCGCCAGTGCAGGCGACATTGGGCGAACCGGCATTGCCGGTGCAGGTGTTCAGCTGCATGCCATCGCCTTTGACGCCGTAGTTGCGGACGTCGAGGACGGGGAAGTTGGTGGTGCTGAGGTCCTGGGCGGTCGAGACCGTGGCGTTTAAGCCTAGATCGCTGATGGTGGCGATGGTTGAGCCGCCGATGGTCCAATCGAAGCCCGCTGAAGCGGGGATGGTGTAGAAGAGGCTGTCGGCGGGGGCGAGGGATTCGGTTACTTGAACGCCGGAGTCGCCGGAGGCGATGCTGCCGTACTTCTCGTTCTTTACCACAATGTGGGAGGCGGTGCTGGATATCCCACGTTGTAGGGGTTGAGTGCGATTGTCGTCGGCTTCGATGCCGTCGAGAAGGATGTTTTGCGAGCCGCTGTCGAGCGAGACGACATTGGAGGCTGGGCCAGATGAGGCTCCGCCGTTGAAGGAGACTACTTTGGAGGCGACGATGTCGGAGCTGGCGATGAAGGACAGGCACGATGCGTAGGACTGGAGGCAGTTGAGGTCGTCGATTTCCAGCATGGAGGAATCTTCGACGGCCATGCCGCCGAGATCGGGCTGCGGCGAAGTGCTCAGCGCGCCGCCGGACCACTGGACGTCTTTCACGGAGCTGTTGGTGACGTACTTCAGATGGACGCCGTGAGCGGGATAGCTGGGGACAGCGGAATCATGCGGCTTCGCCCCAAGCAGCGAGATCTGAGTGGCGGGCTGGGCGGAGGTGCCTTCGATGAAGATGTTGTCCCAATCGCCGGAGTTATTGCCGTAGTTGGACTCGGAGACATTCGGCGAGCTGATGTTTTCAAAGCCGATGGCGAATTCGGAAGAGCCGTTGCCGTAGAGATTGGCGTTGCCGACGTTGATCCAGGTGACCGCGCCGTCAGTTGTGGTGCAGCCGACGGTCTGACAGAACTGTGCGGGACGCGTGGATCCGGTGGTGCCGATGTGCTGGGTGTAATAGGCGTAGGCGCCGGGATTGTTCGAAGCCGGCAGAATGAACTTGGGCTCGAGATAGGTGTGGGTGGTGAGCCAGTCGCCGCCCAGGTTGCCGTCGAGGTGCAAGCCGTAAAGCTTGTTCTCCCACGCTGTGGGAGCTACGAGAGCGTTGCCGCTGGAGACGATGTGCCAGCCGTCGGCGGCGTTGTTGTTGGACTGGGACATGCCGGAGATGCGGCTGTCAGCGCCCAGGACGACGCCATCACCGCCGCTGGAGTCGGAGACGGTGTTGTAGAGATCGTTCTGGCCGGCGATGGCGAGCAGGTTGGCGGCGGTGAAGGCGGTGGCGTGGACGCCTCGAATCTTCATGGAATAGACGGCAGGAGCGAAGATGCCGAAGGTGCCGAGGCTGTTGCCGTTCAGGGAGCAGTCGAGAATCTGCGTGGCGTCGGCGGTGTGGTAGTTGCCATGGTTAACTTCGGCGTCGGCGAAGTTGGCGATGAGCGGCGCGGCCGCGCCGGAGATGAGAGTGGAGGCGGAGGTCTCCAGCGCGGCCGCTGCGGGGCAGGCGATGACGACGTTGGGCGCGGTGATGTTGATACCGGGAGAGCCGTTGAAGGTCCAATTGCCCGCGCCGAACAGGAGCGTCACAGGCTTATTGATCTGAAGAATGGCGTTGCAGGTTTCGCCGGGCGAGAAGCCGCGAGCGTCAACCGTGCCACCGGCGGCGGGAAGCGCGCCGATGGCGGCATTGATCTTGGCGCAGGGATCGGGCTGAGGATAGTTGGCGGGATTGGGCACGCCGTTGGTGGTCTGCACGGTAAGCGTGGTGAAGTTGCCGGTGTTGGGCGTGACGTTGCCGATAGGCGGGGGCGAGGAAAGATTCGCGCCGCTGCCGCCGTTGGCATCGACGTAGGCCTTGTTGGCAGCGTCGTTGGGATTCTGCGGAGTGGGGACCGAAGGCGCGCTGGTGAACGTCTTTACGCCGGCGACGGTTTGGGCGTCGGTGAGATCCATGTAGTGGGCGTCGGCCCAGGTGCGAGTGAGGAACTGCGCGGCCTGATTGGCCGGGGCCAGCGTGCTGCGAATAGCGCCTATGGTGGTGGTTTGCAGCGCCGGGACACTCCAAAATTCGCTGCTCGTCGAGCCATCGTCGAGTTTATAAGTCACCCTGTAATACGAGCCGGCGGGCGTGGCTCCGGCGTTGGGCGCGAGAGCGGCGCCGAACTGGCCGTTCGGGCCGAGTGTCACCGTGAGATTTCCGGCGGCGACTGGCTGGCCGGCAGCAGTGGTGAAGGCGTTCCACAGGACGACGACGCTGCCTTGCGCGGGAGAGCCGTCGGCGCGATAGACGGTATCGGTAATCTGACACAATGTCAGACCTCCGCCCTGGGCGAAGGCGGGGTGCGGCAACAGGATGGTGAAGGCGATGGAGATCAGGACAGAAAAAAACCGCCGTGCAAGGCGGGGAGTAGTCGGCATGGCGAATGCCTCTCTGGTCGATATACGGTGTTGTCCCACATTGTGAGACATGGTGAAACTTTCTCCCACCCTATCGCCAATGGATGGCGATAAGAGTGGGGCACTGGTGGTGATGATAAAGCAGCGCGACGTTTTCCCGGGCTGTCGAAAACCTTCGTGCAAGCTCAAGGCAGGCTCGGGGGCACTTGTGCGGTCAATGCGGCAGGCGGGACGCCTGCCTGACAGCCGGCCGGAGGCCGGCGCTACGATTGCACTGCCCGCGTCTCGGACAGCGCGAGACTTGGGGCACCCACGGTGATGTTCGTGACGAACCGCAGATCCCTCGGTCGGGATGACAAATTCATCGGGATGACACATTCATGGCCAGTCGAGGTACGACCCAGGTTAGCGTCCAACTGAAGGACGCGAACCTGGGGCACCGGACTGTTCCGTACCGGGCTGTTCGGCTGGGGCGTAGGTGCGGATGAAGTTTTCTACGCTGGCGACGTAGACGTCGGCAAAGTCGACGACGGGGCGGCGCGCCTGGATGACGCCCATCGCGTCCTCGAGGCCGAAGCCGAGAGCGCGAAGGATGGCCAGCGTCATCATGGGCGCGCGATGCACGCCGGCGGCGCAATGAATGAAGACCCTGGATTCGGGATCGTCGAGAGCGGCGAGGGCGAAGTCGACGCCCTGCCGGAAAAGCTCAGCCGGCTTGGGCTGGAAGTCGTCGTCGGTCGGATTCCAGAGGACCTTGACGCCGTAGGGCTCGGCCAGGCGGGTGTCGTCGTATTCGAGCTGCATGTCGATGATGTGAGTGACGCGGGCGCGCACCACTTCGATCATTTTGTCGTCGGTCCAGATGCCGCCGCCGACGGCGATGCGGTCGGTAACCCAGGTCATGTCCATAAGCAGCCAGTTGCCAGTAGCCAGTGGTCAGTTGTCGGATGCGGCTCGCAGCCGTCGGCTGTCAGCTATCGGCTATCAGCGAAAAACAGAGCGACCGTTCCAGTATAGGGGTTGGCAGAGCTGCGAGGATGTGACGTTATGCTGTCTCGGCGGCGAGCGGCGTGGAACTGGGCGGCTCGACGCCGATGCTGCGGAAGAAGGCGTTGATCGGGTTGTTGGACTCGGGATCGTCGACGGGAGGCGCAGCGACGGCGGCCAGAGCCGGTGCGGGCGGCTCGGAGTCGGGAGTGGGGAGCGAGTAGACGCCGGCGAAGTCGAACAGCGCCTTGGCGGCGAGGTAATTGCCGGCGAGCGCGAGGTTGATGATGGAGTCGTTGATCTCGCGAACCTTGGCCCAGATGGCGCGCTTGACCAGTTCGACAATGCGCTGGCGCGCACGCAGGGAGGAGAAGGCCTTGGACGGCTTGGCGGCGGATTTGGATTCCGGCTTGCCGGAGTCTTTGGAGTTGGGGCGCGCGGCCAGCAGTTTCTTGTAGGCAGGACTGTTGGGGCCGGGCATGGAGGCTTGCTTCTTACCGGAAGAATGCTTGGTGAAGGTCATAACGGTTCCTTGAGGATGACGGTTGCAGATTGAAGGTCCGATGCGACAAGTTGCTGCAGTTCGAGACGGAAGAGTCCAGCCCTTGAGGCGCGCCGGATTGCCGGCCGAACCAGACGGTTCATCGGACCGGGCAGTGAAGCGCCTCAGGGGCTGAAGTGGAGGGCAAGGCGTCAGGAGAGGCATCTTGCCGGAAATCCATCGGCGGAGGTGCAGAAACAGCAAAACCCAGCGCTTGGCTGGGTTGGTGTGGAACGCTCCGCTAGTGACGTTCCTCAATCTTCAACTCTAATTTCAATATAGCATATTGGGAGGGGTTTTTTGCGTGTTTTTGGCACTTTTTATTTACATTGAAATCAGCACGTTAGGGCTTATTGTTGCGTTTCTCAGTATTGACATGGCTTTGCCCAATTAGTCCCTCCTGCCTAAAAAGTCTGACTTCTGCCCAAAAACCTCGTCTCCGGGCCAAGGTGCCCCGGTCGCTATCATTTTCCTGATGATCGCCGCCGACCTCTTCAGATCATCAAGTTGCTTTCGGCATTGAGCCGTCCGCAATTCCGCCGCTGCCAGTGCGCGCTCCCAGCCTGAGGATTTCTTGGCTATCCTGTTGTTATCTCTAGTTATCTTTTGGGTTGACATTGTTTTATCTCAACTTTATCTTCATCGAGTGAGGTTCGGGTATGTGGGCCGAAGAGATTGGCTGTAACGATGCCGAGTTTATTACTGCCTCGGAAAAAGCGCGGGCGGAACTCTGCGCGGTAGAGCAAGAGTTGGAGCGACTCAAACACCGAAGGTTGCAATTGCTTCAGATGATGGCCGCAGTAGGGCCGCTTATCGGTAGCAATGAGTGGTACGCCATCAAGCCTGGGGTGACTCTGGCAGACGCAATCCGCCATGTGGCTGCGTATGCGACAGATCGTGAGCGCGGCAAGATGCTTTGGCCAGTAGACATTCGCGACCTGTTGCTTGATGTGGGCTACGACCTTCATGAGTACAAGAATCACATGGCTTCGATTCACACGGCCCTGAAGCGTATGAGTCGAAACGGTGAATTCAAGGTCGCCGAGGATAATTCCGGTGGCTACTACTGGGTGCGGAAACCGGAGAACCCTCGGTTGCAGATTCGAGCTGCCCGAGCTGCCCGCTCGGCGGCTACCGGAGACTAGCCCTTCTTCGCCTGTTCTCGGCGCGGCTTGTTCCAGTACGGGCTCTTGCACTTCGGGCAGACACGCGGCTCGCCTATCGTTCCCTTGCGCGGCACCCACTCGTGCTCGCAGCGATAACAGCGGTAGCCCCGAACTTTGATGGTTGTCATTGCCATAATAAGGCAAGGATATACCAGTTAGGTAATATACTGTCAAGGTGTATATTTCTCTTGACAAGTATATACCTACTTAGTGATATATCTCTCAGGTAAGCGAGGTTGCTATGGAAGACCTGAGAGAGCAGCGAGGAATCGTAATCGCGGC
Source organism: uncultured Acidobacteriaceae bacterium (assembly GCA_963805985.1). Taxonomy (GTDB): domain Bacteria; phylum Acidobacteriota; class Terriglobia; order Terriglobales; family Acidobacteriaceae; genus Bog-257. The sequence continues at coordinate 531,763 of CAWDWG010000005.1, forward strand.
CACAAAGCGGATTCAACAGCACGGCGATTGCTGGATTGTTCCTTCGCAGAGCGGCGCGGGTGTCTATGCAGTTCGGCATCTCGCGGAAACTAACCCCGAGTGCTCTTGCCCTGACTACGAAGCGCGCCGCCAGAACTGCAAGCACATCTATGCCGCGATCTTCGTAATGCGGCGGGAGCGCAATACGGACGGCAGCACCACGATTACCGAGACGATTACCCTCACTCGGCAGCAGACCACCTACCCGCAAGCGTGGCCTGCTTACAATGCTGCGCAGACGAACGAAAAGGAGAAGTTTCTGAGTCTGCTCTCCGACTTGTGTCGTGGAATTGCTAACCCCGAACCGAACGCAACCGGACGCCCCCGGTTGCCGCTGGCGGACGCCGTGTTCAGCGCGGCGTTCAAGGTCTATTCGACGGTCAGCGGACGCCGCTTTATGAGCGATCTGCGGGATGCGCAGGCGAAGGGCTTCATCGCATCGACTCCGCACTACAACTCGATTTTCAACTACCTCGAAAACCCCGCGCTGACACCCGTTCTACCCGACTGATTGAGCAGAGCAGTTTGCCGCTCCGCGGCGTCGAAACCGGATTCGCAGTTGATTCCTCCGGCTTCAGCACTTCCCGATTCACGCGCTGGTTTGATGTGAAGTACGGCAAGGAGCGGGTGAAGCAGGATTGGGTGAAGTGCCACATCATGTGCGGCGTCAAAACCAACATAATCACCGCCGCCGCGATTGACGAGATGTACACGCACGACACTTTGATGTTCGCGCCGATGGTCGAAACGACCGCCAAGAATTTCGCCATCTCGGAAGTCTCCGCAGACAAGGCTTATGGGAGCCGGATGAATACCGATGTTGTCACCTTCCACGGCGGCACTCCGTTTATTGCATTCAAGGGAACGGCGACGGGCGCGGCAGGGGGCACCTTCGAAAAGATGTTCCATAGGTTTATGTTCGAGCAAGGAAAAATTCTTGGAGCACTACCACCGCAGATCGAACGTCGAAAGCACCTTCAGCATGATGAAGCGGAAATTCGGTGACTCGCTGCGCAGCAAGACGGATACCGCGATGGTCAACGAAACTCTGTGCAAGGTGCTCTGTCATAACTTGGTGGTGCTCATCCATGAAATGTACGAACTCGGCATTGACCCTACGTTTTGGAACTAAACTTATGCGCCTCTTTGCCCTAGCAGCCATATTGCTACTTGCCCTACCAACCAGCGCGCAGAAGCAGCAGAAGTCCTCCGATAAACATAGCGATGTAGCTGTACAGACCCCATCCCCTCCCGCCATACCTGCTCCGACTGTCGCCCCCGGCGTAGGCTATCCGACCACCGTGATACAACAGACAAGCCCCCAGCAGCAGCCGTATGACTGGCCACAGATATTTACGGGCATCGGATTGATTTTCGTCGGAGCATTGGGAGTACGGGTTGGACTTCAAACCCTCAAAAAAATTGAGATTCAAGCCATCTTCGGAAAGCAGAGGTATAGCACTTTTGGCTATCGTCTGACGCTGGATTCGAGCCCCCTTACCGGGGCCGCATACAACGAGCATATTTAAAAGCAAAAAGCTGCCCAAAAACCCCGGTTTTTGCCCAAAAATCCGCCTCATCGGTGGCCTTTCTGGGCAAAGCCGTATTGACATGTAAAAACTATACGGGAAAGTGTGAAAGTAGTAGCACGATCAATCTAATTTCTCCCAATTTAGGAATACGCGATCGCGGGCGCCCCTGACGTGTCGCGGCTCCCCCCGCGGCTCGGGGTGGATTCCGATGACTCCACCGCCGGCTTACGCTCAGGGCCAAACAGTTCGCGCCCTGCAGGCTCCCACGGTTAGAGCAAAGTTCTGCTTTTGAGGGCTCAGGAGAAATAGCGGTTTCGGGTTGCGGTAAGGGTCCGCGACTTCGCTTGATCGAACGCGATCCCATTCGCTCAGGATGAAAGCATTGACGGATTTCGCGCGAGTGGTCCTATTGCGGCTTGCGCACCTTGCGGGAGCGCTAAGTTCAGTCTTGCGGCTCGCAACACGTCACGCCGCCGCTCAGTTACAGCCGGCCTGGAGGCTGACGCTACAGTCTGCGAGACGCAACGACCGCGTCATCGCCATCTGCTATGCTTTCGGGTTTGCCTCTGACGAAGAGGTCACACCTGTTGCGAAAGGCGGATGGAATTGGCGGCCGATCCTGTGATGCTGGTCCACGGCGGAGCGTGGGCAATTCCGGAAGAGATGGTGGAGGCGCATCTGCGCGGCGTGCGAGCTGCGGCCGAGGCGGGCTGGCAAGTGCTGCGGCGCGGCGGCAGTTCGCTGGACGCGACCGAGGCGGCAGTGATGACGATGGAGGAAGACGAGACCTTCGACGCGGGTCGCGGCTCGTTTCTCAACATGGATGGGCGGGTGCAGCTGGACGCGCTGATCATGGACGGCGCGACGCTGCGTGCCGGCGGTGTGGGATGCGTGGAGCACATCCGCAATCCGATTCGCGCGGCGAAGAAGATTCTGACCGAGAGCCCGCATGTGTACTTCGTCGGCACGGGCGCGGAGCGATTTGCGCAGGAGCACGGCATTGATTTGTGCGCGAATGAGGAGCTGGTGATTCCGCGCGAGGTGGAGCGGCTGCGCGAGGCGAAGAAGCAGGGGTATCTGCAAATGCCGGACGAGTTCGGGCCGATGCGCTCGCATGACACGGTGGGCGCGGTGGCGCTGGATGCCGAGGGCAACATCGCAGCGGCGACCTCGACCGGCGGCACGCTGAACAAAGCGCCGGGGCGGGTAGGCGATTCGTCGCTGATCGGATGCGGATGTTATGCCGACAATCGCAGCGCGGCGGTTTCGACCACCGGCTGGGGCGAGCCGATGATGAAGCTGGTGCTGGCGAAGTGGACCGCGGATCGCGTGGAGAGCGGGACGGCGCCGCAGGAGTCCGCGCAGCAGGCGCTGTACTACCTGAAGACGCGGCTGGAGGGGCATGGCGGGATCATAACGGTGGATGCGCGCGGGAGGTTTGGGATTGCGCACAATACTCCGCGCATGGCGTGGGCGCTGTGCACCAAGCAGGGAACCAAGGCGGGGATTGTGGTGGAAGGGTGAAGGCTGTGATGCGGAAAGCGAGCGAGCCAAAGACCGACGCCACGCGCTGCGTCCACTCCGGCGAAGACCGCCATGGACAAGCCGCGCCGCTGGCCACCCCCATCGCGCAGACTTCGGTGTTCGTTGTGCCCGGCGTGGAGGACCTGCGCCGGTACGCTGCGGGCGACAGCGAGATGTATCTGTACACGCGCTATAGCAACCCGACGGTCACCGCGGCGGAAGAGAAGATTGCGGCGCTGGAGGGGGCGGAGGCGGCGATTGCGACCTCGAGCGGGATGGCGGCGGAGTTGGTTGCGGTGCTGACTGCGTGCAAGGCGGGCGACGAGGTCGTCTCTATGCTCGACGTGTATGGCGGGACGGTGAAGCTATTCGAACAGGTACTCCCACGTTGTGGGATCACGGTTCGATTTATCCCGCATCACGACATCAAGAATGCTGCGCGCTACTTCAGCCGGAAGACGAAGATGCTGTTCTTGGAGTCGCCGACCAATCCTACGCTGCGATGTGTCGATCTGGCGGCGCTGTGCGAGCTGGGGCGCAAGCGGAAGGTCTGCGTCGTGGTCGACAATACTTTTGCGACGCCGGTGTTGCAAAAGCCGCTGGAGCTGGGCGCGGATATCGTGATTCATTCGGCGACCAAATATCTGGGCGGGCATAGCGATCTCACGGCGGGCGTGCTGGTGGGATCCAAGAAATGGATGGATCTGGCGCGGCCGGTGATGATACTGACCGGAGGATGCATCGATCCGGGCTGCGCATACCTTCTGCTTCGCGGATTGAAGACGCTGGATGTGCGCGTAGAACGGGCCTGCCGGAATGCGATGCGGATCGCCGAGATGCTGCGCGACCATCCCAAAGTTGGGCGAGTATATTATCCCGGGCTTTCCGATGACGAGTCCCACAATGTGGCACGGCGGCAGATGAAGGATTTCGGGATGATGGTGTCGTTCGATCTGCATGGAGGCGGACGGGCGGCGGAGAAGTTTATCGATAGCCTGACATTGTGGTACCTGGCGGCGAGCCTGGGCGGAGTGGAATCGACGGTGTCGTATCCGGTGCTGACCTCGCATATTGGGCTGAGCGAAAAAGTTTTGAAGTTACTGGGAGTGTCGCTGGCGACTGTGCGATTGTCAGTCGGGATCGAGGACAGTGCGGATTTGATCGCGGACCTGGAGCAGGCGTTGAAGCGGGCGTGAGCCGGCCTCCCACCCTATCGCCAAGGACGGCGATAAGGGTAGGGCACGCCGGCAAGAGAACAACACATGAAAAACACGAAACGAGAATCAGACCGGCAGGTGCAGGAGATGAAAGCGCCGGCCGACCGTCGCAGAGTAGAGGAGTTCTATGTGCTGGCAAAGCGGTTCCGGAGTGCAAGCGATCCCGCCGAAGCCAGGCGCCTCGGCCATCGGTTGGGCCGCCTTCTATTTGGGAAATAGAGCTTTCGAACTATTCGATCGCGCACTACCTACCAGTCAGTCAGCAGAACTTTGAACCCGCCTATGGGTTGTAATCGCGCAGGTGTTCCGATGTCGGTCTTCCGCAGTTTGATTTTCCTGCTTCTCGCCGCAATGCTGGGAATCGCGCAGGACAACGTCAGCACCAAACCCAGCGATCCTTCGGTGCCATCCAGTACAACGACCGGCGAATCATCGAGGGCGACGAAAGCCAAGCCGCCGGATGCGTCGCCGTTGAAAGTCAAGCCTGCCGACGTCGCCGCTTCCGGCAAACCCACGACGTTATCGCAGGACCAGATCCGCGAGCTGATCCGGCAGTGCGCGGAGAACGATCTGAAGAATGACAAGTTGCTGCGCGACTACACCTACGTCGAGCGGCAGGTGACGCGCCATGTCGACGGCAAGGGGCAGGTGAAGTCGACGGAAACCAAGACTTACGACGAGTTGCAAATTTATGGCGAGCCGGTGGAGAAGCTCATCGCCAAAGATGACCAGCCGCTTTCGGCGAAGGACGCGCAGAAGCAAGACGAGAAGGTTCAGAAGCTGATCGACAAGCGCAAGGACGAGTCGGAGTCAGATCGCAAGAAGCGACTGGAAAAAGAAGAGAAAGAACGCCAGCAGGAGCGGGAGTTCGTGCGCGAGGTGGCCGACGCGTACAACTTCAAATTCATTGGCGTGGAAACGCTGAACGGGCGCGAGAACTACGTGATCGACGGCGACCCCAAGCCGGGATATCAGCCGGTACACAAGGAAGCGAAGATTCTGCCCAAGGTGCGGTTTCGGGTGTGGATCGATCGCGCCGATTCGCAGGTGGCCAAGCTGGACGTGGAGTGCATCGACACGTTTTCGTGGGGACTATTCGTGGCGCGGCTGCACAAGGGGTCGCGAGTGATCCTGGAGCAGGTGCGGGTGAATGACGAGGTCTGGTTGCAGCAGCACGTCGCGGTGAAGGTGGACGCGAGGATCGCGTTGCTGAAGGATTTCAATGTCGACGTGGATGTCACCGATCGCGACTACAAGAAGTTCCGCACCGATTCGAAGATTGTGGGTGTGGGGGAGATGCCGAGCCAGTGAAGCGACTAGCGGGTGGAGCACGCCCCTTCGGCCTTCGCTCAGGGCAGGCTTTCAGGCGTGCATGACAAATACTTACCTGACAAGAATTTTGGCTTTAGTCACTGAGGGCGGCGACCTCACCTCAGCGGCTGAAGCCGTTTTCCTAATCCAGAGCCTTTAATGCACGCCTAAAGGCGTGCTCCACCCTGTCCGGCTGCGCCATTTTCAGAAATGGCGTGACGTCAGTATCCCACAATGTGGGGGATGCCTGTACTCCTACACTGTGAGGGCAAACGCCAAATGTAATTGCGCCGCCCAGAACGCAATCCGACATCCAGTCCTACTTCGCAACCTTCTTGCCGGTGATGGTGAGCTGTACCGGCTGATCGGCGGGGCCTTTGACCATCATGGTTTTAGCTTTGAGATCGACCTGAGCGGAAAATTCTTTATTGGGCGCCCATCCCATGTACTGCGCCGGGCCACCGCTGCCACGGCAGGTGTAAATCGTGTCGCCGATCCGCACGCCGATGCGGTAATGATCTCCATACTCGGGGTGCTGCGCGTCCGAGGCCATCTTGTCCATGGAGACTATGGTGGCGGGCTGGAAATCGCCGGCTTGTGCATAAGCGAACATCGCGGTCAGCGCGATGCAGCAGGACAGAGCGAATAGACGTGTTCTCATCAGTTCCCCTCCGCGTGGGAAGAGAAAGTATAGACCGGCGAGGCAAGCCGCGCCGGTGTCCTTGCCAGCCATCCGCGACACGTGGGCCAGAGGCCCACATTACAGCCGGCCGGAGGCCGGCGCTACAAACCAGAGAGCGGCGCTACACATGCGAGATTCGCACTACAACAATTATTTCGAGTACTCCCAGCGGTCGCCGGTCTGGGTCAGGGTTGCTGTGTCCGAGGGATTGGAGTTCAGCGCGGTCGCGACGTTGGGATATGCGGTCTTCACCTCGGCGGCGTTTGCCCACGCCGGAACGTTGGCAAGCTTGTAGTGGTAGGTCACGGTGACCGTCTTCGCGCCCTGGCCGTTGGTTCCCGGCGTCGAGTTGTCGATCGAGGTCACGTCGCGGGTGCCGTAGCAGAAATTGCCGTAGCCCGGCTGCGAGGTGTCGGGCGTCCAGGTGGAGCGGCCTTTGTCCGACAGGTCGTAGAGGTTGATCTGCTTGGAGATGATGATGATCTTCTTCTCGGCAGCGGTGCGCGTCAGCAGGCCTTGCTGGACGAGCGCGTCATAGCCTTGCGTTTTCGCGTCGTCGGAGGCGCCGGCTTGCACCGGGAACTTGATGGGCTGCTGCCACAGGCACGCAGGAAACGCTTTGAAGTGATCGTTGATGGCCGATTTGTACGCGGCATCGGTGTTAGTGCCGTTATTGCAGGCGGCGATCAGCAGGACGAGGGCGACTGCAGCGAGCGTGGCGCGGGTGCGATGGATCAGCATGATTTTTCCTTTGTGATGACGTGCGGAGCGGAGTTTCAAAAGACTTTCCAGACGTAGTGGCCCAGGAAGAGCAGCAGCAGGAAGCATCCGACTCCGCAGAACCAGAAGACGAAGTTGGCGGTGAGCCACGTGGATTTGATTTCTTTCTTGTTCATGTCGGCAGAATTTGGGAACGCTCGAATGTGGTTCGATGCGCGGGGAGGGTAGTGGGGCTGTATCGAGCGATTTGCGCGGAGGAAATCAATAGCGAGGGATGTTACACACCCAGGTCTCGAACCGCGCGAGACCCTTCCGCAAGCTCAGGGCAGGCCCTGGGGCACCCGCAGAGTAGCGCCGGCATCTTGCCGGCTGGAGCGGCGGCGTCCTCGCCGCCATCGGGACACGTGGGCCAGAGGCCCACATGACAGCCGGCCGGAGCCCGGCGCTACGCCCGCAAACCAATTGACTGCTCCCGCACCTCGCCCTATCATCAGGCATCATTTTCCCAGCGCCATCCACATGATTGACACCACGATCTCGCACTACCGCATTGTCGAAAAGCTCGGCGGCGGCGGCATGGGTGTCGTCTACAAGGCCGAGGACTCGCGGCTGGGGCGCTTTGTCGCGCTCAAGTTTCTGCCTGACGATGTGGCGCGCGATCCGGCTGCGCTTGAGCGATTCCGCCGCGAGGCGCGCGCGGCTTCGGCGCTGAATCATCCCAACATCTGCACCATTCACGACATTGGCGAAGAAGACGGCCGCGTCTTCATGGTGATGGAGTTTCTCGACGGGGTGACGCTGAAGCATCGCATCGGCGGGCGTCCGATGGAGCACGAGCTGCTGCTCGACCTCGCGACCGAAGTGGCCGACGCGCTGGACGCGGCGCACGGCCAGGGCATCATTCATCGCGACATCAAGCCGGCCAACATCTTCGTCACGCGGCGCGGGCACGCCAAGGTTCTCGACTTCGGATTGGCGAAGGTGCGCGCGCAGGAAAACAGTTCCGACTCGGTGACCAAGGTTGCCGACTCCGGCGCGCAGCATCTCACCAGCCCCGGCACCATGCTGGGCACCGTGGCCTACATGTCGCCCGAGCAGGTGCGCGGCAAAGAGGTTGACGCGCGCAGCGATCTGTTTTCCTTCGGCGCGGTGCTCTACGAGATGGCGACCGGCAAGATGCCGTTCGACGGCGCGACCTCGGGCGAAATCTGCAGCGCGATTCTGCGCGACGAGCCGCTGCCGCCCGCGCAGTTGGTTCCCGATCTCTCGCCGGAGCTGGGGAGCATCATCCGCAAGGCGCTGGAGAAAGATCGCAACCTGCGCTACCAGAGCGCGGCCGATCTGCGCAGCGACCTGCAACGGCTGAAGCGCGATACGGAATCGACGCGGCTGGCGGCGCATGCGTCTTCCTCTTCGTCTAGCGGCAGGATGTCCGCGGTTGCTACGCCACGACGGCGGCAGATGCCGATCGTTGCGGCGATTTGCGTGGTCGTGGCGCTTACGCTGGCGGTGGGCGGCGCCGCGTGGTATGTGCGATCGCACAAAGCGACGCAGATCGATTCGCTGGCGGTGCTGCCATTCATGAACCAGGGCGGCGATGCCAAGACTGATTACCTGAGCGACGGCATCACCGAATCGCTGATCGACAACCTGGCGCACGTGCCCGACCTGAAGGTGAAGTCGCGGCATTCGGTCTTTCGCTACAAGGGCAAAGACGTGGACGTGCAGCAGGTGGGGAAGGACCTGGGCGTGGCGGCGCTGGTCAGCGGGCGCGTGGTGCCGCACGGCGACCAGATCGATGTGAGCGCGGAGCTGACCAACGTCAGCGATAACACTGTGATCTGGGGCCAGCACTATAGCGGCCCGGCGTCGACCATCATCGCGATGCAGCAGCAAATCGCCGGCGACATTGCGAGCAAGCTGCGCTCCGATATGAGCAGCACGGAGAAGCAGCAAGTCACCAAGCAGGGCACGAAAGATCCTGAAGCGTACGAGCTATATCTGAAGGGCCGCTACGAGTGGAACAAGCGCACGCTCGCGAGCCTGACAGCGGCGATCGGGTATTTCGATCAGGCGATCGAGAAAGATCCCGGCTATGCGATGGCGTACTCCGGGCTGGCCGATGTTTATGGAGTAATGCCGAGTCACGGCGGGTCGCCCAGCGAGGACTATCCCAAGTCGAATGCCGCTGCCCGCAGAGCGCTGGAGTTGGATCCGACGTTGGCGCAACCCCATGCCGATCTGGGATCGAACGGGATCGAGTACGGCTACGATTTTACGGGAGGCGTAGCGGAACTTAAGAAAGCGCTCGCGCTCGATCCCAACGACGCGACCGCACACCAGTGGTATGCGGAAGATCTGGCCGCGTTGGGCAGAACCCAGGAAGCTCTGACGGAAGCCGCGCGGGCACGCGAGTTGGACCCGCTATCGCCGATTATCGCCGTATCCCCTGCGCGCGTTCATCTCTCAGGGCGGCAGTTTGATGAGGCGATCATGGAGGCCAAGCGGGTTGCCGCTGAGAACCCGAGCTTCCCGGTCGCGCACCTGTACCTGGCCCAGGCCTACTGGGGAAAAGGCATGTACCCGCAGGCCATTGAAGAAGGGAAAACCTATGGCCAGCTCAGTGGCGATCCGCGACGAAGTACAATTTGCCGCGGCGCTGGATGAGGGTTACAAGGCCGGAGGGTGGAAAGAGGCTCTCCAGCGGGGTCTCGCGGCCCGGCTGGCGCAGCGCAAGAGTGGCTACGGCTCGCCCTATTTGCTTGCCCAGATGTATGCCCAGGCGGGCGACAAGGAACAGGCTTTCTACTGGCTCGATGCGGCTTATCGCGAGCACGATAACGTGTATCAGCTGAAAACCGACTTCATGCTCGATCCGCTCCGCTCCGACCCGCGCTTCGCCGAGTTGGTGAAAAAAGTGGGATTGCCGCAGTAGGGCCGCGCGATTCGCCTGCGGTTGACCGATTTGCACGCGGTACATCTTGAACTTCGCTGGCGTACCACCTGTCGGGGGGAGCACCGCTTAAGCGGTGCAGTTGGCAAATGGAAGTGGGATGCGGCTGTAGCCGCTGAGGTAAACGGAACCTACCTCAGCCGCTAAAGCGGGGAGTGCAGAGCCCGCCCGCTCAATGCACGCCTGAAAGCCTGCCCTGAGCGAAGCCGAAGGGGCGTGCTCCACCCAAGACCGCCTGAACATTCTCTCGATTTGACCCATTACCCCTTTTCCGCTAGTTCCCGCCGCCGAATCCACTGTCGCTGCATTTCCCGCATCCAAGCAAGCGTGTTGTTGCCGCGCGATCAGCGCAAATTTACGCGCAGTTCACAAGAGAGTAGCGCCGGCCTCCAGGCTGGCTGTCCTGGCGGCGTCCCGGCGACAGCCTTGCCAGCGGGCCGGAGGCCCGCGCTACAGCCGGCTGGAAGCCGGCGCTACAGTGCGAGGTTCGCGTTGCGGCTGGCGCTACGCTTGACGCCTCGACCCTCGTCTGTACAATGCTCCTATTTCCCAAGTAGTTAAATTCCGGTTTGAATCAGGTAAGGGAGACTGCACATGGAAAAGCTCGGTAAGAAGGCTGCGTTCGGTCTGGCGGTATTGCTGGCGATGTCGGTCCTCGTGCCCTCGGCGTGGTGCCAGCAGCTGCCGTCCTTCAGCAACGTGATCATCGTGGTCGGCGAGAACAAGGATTTCAGTACGACTTACAACTCTACCAACATGCCCTACCTGACCTCGCTGGCCAACGAGTATGGCCTCGGCGTGAACTACTACTCGGACACGCATCCTTCCATCGGCAACTATTTCAACTTAACCACCGGCAATATTCTCACCGACAATGATGCCCTGACGCCGTCGGATTTTCCCGTCTCGCTGAACAACATCGCCCTTGAGGTACAGAACGCCGGCCTGACCTGGAAAGACTATGTGGAGAACATCCCCGGCGCCAACTTCTGCGGCGGCCTGAATCAGGGAAGCTACTACGTGCGCCACGATCCGCTGGAATACATGACCACCGTCAACGGGGAGCGGAGTAACTTTGAGTGCTTCAGCAAGTTCCCCCAGGATGTGCTCTTGCACCGGCTGCCCAATCTTTCGTGGATCGTGCCCAACGGCTGCGACGACGCGCACGACTGCCCCATCCAGATCTTCGACACCTGGCTGCAACGGGAAATCGAACCGTTGGTTCTGAGCTCCTACTTCCGTTCCGGCGGCACGGGTCTGCTGATCATCGTCTTCGACGAGAACGACAGCGACGGATCGCCGGATTGCTCGACCACGACCGAAGGACTGGGTTGCGGCGGGCAGGTGGAGCTGGTGGTCGTCAGTCCCTATAGCAAGAAGGGATATCAATCGCACGGCGGCGACAGCCGGAACTACAACAACAGCTATGACGAAGGCGACATCCTGCGGCTGATCGCGCAGGGACTCGGCCTGCCCACCACCAATCTTGGCTGGGCGACCAACGGCGTGCCCATGGCCGATTTCTTCTCCACCGCAGACGACGGGAAGTAGATCCAGCTTAATGTAGCGCCGGCATCTTGCCGGCTGTCCTGGCGGCGTCCCCGCCGCCAGAGGCTAATGGCACTCTCGACGCAGCAGATCGATCGGAACCGCCAAGGCGCGGACACGAACGGCCTGCGCCAGGCTTGCTTCCTGCGTGGGCCGGAGGCCCACACGACAGCCGGCCGGGAGGCCGGCGCTACGTTTCATCGACCCCAAAATTTTCCCGCACCGCATCGCGCCGTCACATCCCTCTTGAGCTGCGCGTGGCCGCTGACGTTGAATTGGTCATATTGCGTGAGCGACGCGATATCGAAGGTCAGGCTGCCGTTGATCTGTTGTGTGTAGTTACCCGTGATTGCCATGATGCCGATTGTCTTGGGCGTCTCGCCCACGAAAATTCACGGGCCCGACCCGCTTGCGGTGAGTATGGGATAATCCGCTCTGCGATCTTCCCGAAAAAATTAATGCCCGTCGGAGAACAGAATGGCACCTCCCGCCGTGACTGAAACCGCCAACAAGAACGGAACCGCTCGCCTCATCGTCGGCTGCGTCATTTGCCTGCTGATCGGCCTCTTCGCCGGCCACGCCGCAACCTATCACTGGATGCACCACGGTCACGGCCCCGCCTTTGCCACGCCGTATCAGGCGGTCCTGCTGACCAATGGCGCCGTCTACTACGGCAAGCTCTCGGGCTATGGCACGCGCAATCCCACGCTGACGGACGTGTTCTACGTCATGAGCAAAACCGATCCCGAAACCAAGCAGGTGACCAACATGCTGGTGAAGCGTGGCAAGGAGCTGCACGGCCCGGACAAGATGTACATCAACGCCAATCAGATCGTGATGGTCGAGCCGGTCGGGCCGGACTCGAAGGTCGCGCAACTGATCAGCCAGGCCAACCAGTAGCGCCGGTTGCCATTCGTATTCACCACGGAAGCACGGAAAGCACGGAATTAGGATTCGGTTTTTCAAGATCCAATTTTTTTCCGTGCGTTCCGTGCTTCCGTGGTGAGAAAACCCCTTTGACCCCAAAATTCGCCGCATAGTAACATCACATCAGCCGGGGGGACGCAGGTAGGGCCACGCTGTTTTGATATTTGTGCAACGATGACACTGCTTCGCCATAAGTTACCGGTCGCCACACTTTTCTGCTCCACCCTACTTCTCTCCAGCGTCAATCTCGTCGCCCAGAAGTCGACCAAGGCCCAGATTCCTCCGCCGGTTCCCACCGCGTCGCAACCGGCGACTCCCGCGACGAAGCCCGATCCCGCCGACGCCGTGATCGCGCAGGCGGAGAAGGAATACGCTGCCGGCCAGGCCAACTATCAGGCCGGACATCTGGAAGCCGCGCGCGCCAACTTCGATCAGGCCTTCAACACCCTGCTCAGCAGCAACCTCGACGTCCGCAACGACGACCGCCTGCAGCGCGAATTCGACAAGATCGTCGAGGCGGTTCACGAGCTGGAGATGGCAGCGCTGCAGCAGGGTGACGGCTTCAACGAGCCGCGCTCCGAGCCCGCGCCCATCGACGAAGCCAACGACATCAACACCTTCCCCGTCGATCCCAACATCAAGGCCCGCGCGGAAGTCGAGGTCAAGAACACCAAGTCCGACCTGCCGCTGGTGATGAACGACCAGGTCGCGACGTTCATCGGTTACTTCTCCAGCACGCGCGGCAAGAACACGCTGGAGCACGCCTGGGCGCGCGCCGGCCGCTATCGCGAGATGATCTCGCGCATCTTCAAAGAAGAAGGCGTGCCGCAGGATCTCATCTACCTGGCGCAAGCCGAGTCCGGCTTCCAGCCGCTGGCGCTCTCACGTGCGGGCGCGCGCGGCATGTGGCAGTTCATGGCGCAGACCGGCGAGCTCAACGGCCTCACGCGCACCTGGTGGGTCGACGATCGCCAGGATCCCGAAAAGGCCACGCGGGCCGCTGCCCGCCATCTGCACGATCTCTACAACCAGTTCGGCGACTGGTATCTCGCGATGGCCGCGTACAACTCCGGCGCCGGCGACGGTGCAGCACGCGGTCGAGCGCACCGGCTATGCCGATTTCTGGGAGCTCTACCGCCGCGGCGTGCTGCCGCAGGAGACGCGCAACTACGTTCCCATCATCATCGCCGAAACCATCATGGCGAAGAATCCCGAGCAGTACGGCCTGCAAGCCGTTGCGCCGGAGCCGGCCGTGCAGCTCGACCACATCGTCATCACCTATCCCGTGGACCTGCGCCTGGTGGCCGAATGCGTCGACACCTCGGTCGACTATTTACAGGAAATTAATCCCAGCCTGCTGCGCATGACCACGCCCAAGGATCAGCCCTTCACGCTGAACCTGCCGGCCGGCTCGCAGGCGAAGTACGAGACGGCCATCGCCGTCATCCCCCAGGACATGCGGACCTACTGGCGCTACCACCGCGTCGAGTACGGCGACTCGCTAGGCTCCATCGCGCGCAAGTATCACGTCTCAACCTCGTCGATTGCCGATGCCAACAGCCTATCCGGCAGCGTCGGAGATGACATCAGGCCCGGCACAAAGCTGATCATCCCGATCTCGCCCAATCGCCACGAGGGCTCCGCCGACGCCTACTCGCACAAGCCCACGCACTACAAAGTTCGCAAGGGCGATACCGTCGCCTCCGTCGCCGACGACTTCGAGGTTCCAGTCGATAAAGTTCGCAAATGGAATCACTTACGAGCCAGCTCGGAACTCACGCCGGGACGTACTCTGGTCATCTACAAGCCCACGGACAGCACTGGCCCGAGCGCGGCTTCGGAACGGCAAGCCGACCCGCCGGAGTCCAAGACCGCCAACTCCAAGCCGCACGCTAGTACGACTACCGCTGACGTAAAGCACCACACCGTCAAGAAGGGCGAGACTCTGTCCAGCATCGCCGAGTCGAACCACGTCTCGGTTGCAGAGCTGAAACGCGACAACCCCAAGCTGGCTGCCAACCTCCGCGCCGGCGACGTGCTGGTGATCAAGAAGCAGTAGCCAGTGGCCAGCCCCGGAGCACACGGGTCACAGCTGACGACTGATAGCCGACGGCCGATAGCTGCCGGGCCCACAGCCGTTTGCCAGTTGCTAATTGCCAGTTGCTCTGTTACAACAAGCCCGTTGTCTTAACCGGCAAGGCTTGCGGCGTGTTCGCTTGCCCTTGTGCGATTCATCGTCTTTGGTATAAAACCGACTTTTGCCTTGCCAGCTGCCTCCGTTAGTTCATGCGGAGCCCGGCGCCATCAGGAGGACAAGCACATGACTTTCGACGAAACGCTCTATGGTCGCAGAGATGACGAAATGGACGACTACGGAGAAAGCGCCTACAACGACTCTCTTGACGAAGAAGAATACGAAGAAGAAGAGGAAGAAGAAGAAGAGCCCGAAACCATCTCCGTCGTCGAGGAAGACATCGAGATCGAACCGGTAGCTGCGCCGGCGCCGCCGTCGAAGCCGCCGAAGCCGCCGGCTCCGCCCAAGAAAGCTGCTCCCAAGAAGGCGGCAAAGAAGGCTGCTCCTAAGAAGGCTGCCCCCAAGAAAGCGGCGAAAAAAGCTCCCGCCAAAAAGAAAGCAGCCAAGAAGCCCGCGAAAAAAGCTGCGAAGAAGCCGGCGAAAAAGGCCGCCAAGAAGGCGGCTAAGAAAGCTCCTGCCAAAAAGAAAGCTGCGAAGAAGGGCGGAGCCAAGAAAGCCGCAAAGAAGAAACGCCACTAAACCTTCGCGCCTTGGTGTTTGATTTGTCCGGTGATTAATCGGTGCCCCAGGTTCGCCCATCCGTTGGGCTAACCTGGGCTCACCAATCTCCCCGATCCACACCGCCTTCGTAGCGCCGGCCTCCCGGCCGGCTGGAGGGCAGGCGTCCTCGCCTGCCGCTTGTCTCCCACTCCTAAGAGCGATGAGAGAGCTCATTGCGCCGCCATAACTTGCAACTTACAATACCTTCTGCGCAGGCGATCAGGAGTAGCTCATTTGAAAGTTGTACAGACCGGCACAGAGCGCACTTCTGTTTCTCCCTCAACCGCAGCAGAACTACCTTCCTCGCGATCGCCCTTTCTAAGTTCAGTTTGGCCTTACCTGGTTGTGGCGGTGCTCTCTGCGGTGATCGTCGCCTGCATACTTCGCGTCTGGAAGCTCGACCTCACCGTCCCGATAGGCACCGATCCCGACGCTTACTTCCACCAGATGGTCGTAAAGAATTTCGTGGAAGGCGGACACTTCTACGTGAATCCCTGGGTCGGCGCTCCGGGCGAGCTGAAGCTCTACGACTTTCCGCTTCCCCACTGGATTCATCTCGGCGTCTGGGAAGTCCTGCGACTCTTCTCCCATAACTATGGCTTCGTGCTCAACCTTTTCTATTTCTTAACCTTTCCGTTTTGCGCGTTAACTGCGCTGTATGCGTTCCGCAGGTTCGGCATTTCCCGCGGTCTTGCCATGGCAGGGGCTTTGCTTTACGCGCTAATGCCCTTCCACCTGTATCGCAGCGAAAGCCATTTGTTTCTTAGCTGCCTCTACACGCTGCCCATGGGGTGTCTGGTAATGCTGTGGGTTGCCATAGGCAATCCCCTATTCAGATTTGAATTACCGCGCGATGCCTCCTCGCGTCCGGTAATCACCAGAGATGGCTGGATTGCGCTGGCTAGTTGCGTCGCGGTCGCGTGGGACCATCCCTACTATGCCTTCTTCACCGTAGGCTTCCTGGTGATCGCCGGCCTTCTGGGAAGGTTTCGCAACGGGCATTCTAAAGCGCTGCTTTCAGCGATCATCCTGTGCGCGGTCTTGACGTCAGCACTGCTTGTGGCGCTGTCGCCGAATCTTATCTACTTCCATAAACACGGACGTACCTTAGTCGCGCAACGTGATCCGGGCGAAACCGAAATCGGCCCGGTGAAATTGATCATGTTGATCATGCCACTGCGCTATCACCGAGTGCCCGTGCTTGCCCATTTCACCGACCGTTACCTGGCACAAGCGCCCAAGCTGTTGGTGAACGAGAATTTCACCCAGACCCTCGGTACCCTGGCGAGCATCGGGCTGTTTGTGTCTCTGGCGTCGTTCTTCCGCAGGCGAGTCTCCGACTTTCTTTATTCCCTCGGCATTCTGAATCTATGGGCAGTCCTGTTCGGAACTGTGGGCGGCTTCGGCACAATCTTTGCATTTCTTGTATCGCCGGAAGTCCGGGCGCTGAACCGCATCTCAGTCTTTATTAGCTTTTTCAGTACGGCCGCGCTGATATGGGCGCTGGATCGTTGGCTGGCTTCGCGCAGCGCCGGGCTGGTTGCATGCCTCCTAGTACCTTCGCTGCTCGTCGCCATCGCGTTATTCGATCAAATACCGCGGCACAGGATGACCGACCGCTCTCTCGACGAGGCCGAGTTCAAGCACCACGCCGCCTATATAGCGCAAATCGAGCATTCGCTGACACCCGGCAGCATGATCTTCCAGCTTCCCTATATGTGTTTTCCGGAATGCGGCTCAGTTAACAAGATGCTAGACTACGATCAGTTTGTCGGATATCTGCATTCCAAAAACCTGCGCTGGAGTTATGGCGCGATGCGCGGTCGACCGATCGACCAGTGGCAGGCCGGGGTTGCCGCTGAGCCGCCCGATCAGATGGTTTCAACCGTTCGAGATGCCGGTTTTTCTGGGATCTTTATCGATCGTTTTGGCTATGCCGATAACGGCGGCGCGATAGAAGCACAATTGCGCACTCTACTGAAGTCGGAACCTATCGCGGATTCTCAGGGAAGATACCTCTTCTTCCGGCTGGCTCCGAAAACCGCAAGCCCTTAGCGGTCCCATTTTGCGCTATCCGATTTTCTCGTTGAATGCTAATACATAAAGCCATCCTGGATTGCGTATTGTCACGCTGCGCCAGCGCGCCAGGCCTGGTAGAGCCTACGTATGAATGAGTCAGAATACGAGCAGATGTACAACCTGGAGAGCTATTACTGGTGGTTCGTTGCCCGCCGCAAACTGGTCCGCGACTTCGTGCGCGATTGTAAACGGCCCCAGCCCGGCGTTCTTCTGGATGTAGGCTGCGGTACCGGACTCAACTGCTTAATGCTGTCGGAATTCGGATCCGTAAAGGGGACCGACCGCTCGGAGCAGGCGCTGGAGTTTGGCCGCCGCCGGGGAATCGCCGATCTGACCCAGTCCGATGCGGAGCACCTTCAGTTTCCCGACAGTACCTTCGATGTATTGACCGCGCTCGACGTTCTCGAACATGTGGATGATGATTTGAAGGCTTTGTCGGAAATGTATCGCGTCATGAAGCCGGGCGCGTGGCTGATTATCACCGTACCCGCTTATGGCTTTCTCTGGAGTGAGCACGACGAGGCCCTTCACCACCGCAGACGATATACCGCTCACGAGTTGCGGAACAAGATCACCAATGCAGGCTTCACCGTGGAACGCTCCTCGTACTTCATCACTACGCTCTTCTTCCCCATTTTGTTGTTTCGCATCGTCCACAACCTGACCAAGAAGTCACTGCGCGCCAAGACCTCGCACGTGATCCTGCCCAAGTGGGCCAACTCCCTACTGGTGCGAATACTCGACCTGGAGAGGCTCTACCTAAGATGGTCGAATTTACCGTTCGGAGTTTCTCTTATTTGTACCGCCCAAAAACCGGACGATTCTGCGCTGGCTCAGGGCACTGCCTGACGCGATAGTTCGCAAGCTCCGCATTCGTAGCGCCCGCCTCCGGCCGGGTGGAAGGCAGGCGTCCTCGCCTGCCAATCGTGCGCAGGCCAAAGGGCCGCGATCCAGCTGCCCGGAGGGCGGCGCTACTCCGCGCGACCCACCTCCGCACATCGCCCTGCGACATGCCTCACCGCCCCTCTGTCAACATTGCACGCACACGCGTGACCCCTGCCGCTGCGTTCGAAATCCCCGGCGGCTACGATGCTTCCATAACCAAACTACGTGTCGTGCCGGAATCCAGCGTCAGCCATCCCGACCCCCGGAAGCTGCCGCCCGGCACGACTTTTTAGTTGTGTGTGTGTGTTGATCCCACATTGTGGCATATCCCACAATGAGGGATTTCCCGAAATCACGCTGTGGGCGCGGTGTGCCGGATGTCCAGCAGCCCCAGCTTCTGCTCGAATGGCAGAAAGACGGAAAACGCCGTGCCCCGCCGCCCGTCGCGCACGCTGCTGCTTAAGTGAATTGTGCCTTCGTGCTTGTCCAGAATCCCCCGGCTCACCCAGAGTCCCAGGCCGGTGCCTTTCTCGCCCTTGGTCGTGTAAAACGGAGCGAACAAGTTCCTGCGGACTCCCAGCGGAACTCCGGCGCCGTTATCGAGCACGGTGATCCGTATGCCTTTGCGCGTGGGATCGGACGCCAGGCTGGACAGCCGCGTGTGCAGCACCAACCGCCCGCCGCCCGACATCGCTTCCACCGCGTTGCCCACCAGATTCGAGAACACCTGCCGCAGCTCGCCCGGGAAGCCGCGCACCGTGCCTTCGCACTCGAAGCGCCTCTCCACCAGGATGTGGTTCTGTTTGATCTGCGGCGCAAACAGCACCAGCACGCTCTCCAGCACTTCCGTCAGACTCACCGCGATCGGACTTCTCGCCTCGCGATGGAAGGTCAGCAGCTGGCTGGTGATTTGCGCGATGCGCGCCAGCTCGTCGCTGGCCATCTCCAGATACTGCGCGGAGGCCGAATCGGGCTTCTGCTGCTGCTCCTGCTGCAGCAGGTAGACCAGGTTGGTCACGGTGTCGAGAGGATTGCGAATTTCATGCGCGATGGTGGCCGATAATCTTCCCGCCAGCGTCAGCCGCTCGCTGGTGCGCAACATCTGCTCGGTCTGGCGGCGCTGCGTCACATCGCGAAAGACCACCACCACACCGACCACGACTCTGCCCTCGTTGAAAATCGGCGCTCCCGTCAGCTCGATGGGATATTCCTTGCCATCGCGGCTGCCCAGCACCATGCTGTTCGAGAAGCCGACGACTTTCTGTGCCCGCCGCACCGCTTCGATCGGATCGTCCACCAGCGTGCGCGTTCGCTCGTCGGTCAGGCGAACCACCTCCCCGAACGGCCGTCCCTCGGCGCTCGCTCCATCCCAGCCAGTCAGCTGCTGTGCCACCGGATTGATGAACGAGAGATTGCCCGCCTGGTCGGTGGAAACCACCGCCTCGCCCAGGCTCTTCAGGGTAATCTGCATCTGCTCGCGGCTTTGCTTCAGCCTTTGCAGTTGTTCCACTTCGGCTTGCAGATGCTTCTCGTAAGTCGCGGACAGCGCGATCAGCTCGCGGCGCGTCAGCGTGAACAGCACAACTGCGACCAGCAACGAAAGTCCAATCGCCGAGCCGATCACGGCCGCATTCAATGCCTTCGCCTGGCGTGAGCGCCGCGCGCGCAGCAACTCCTCGGCGGCTACAAATTCGCGCTGCCGCAGCCGTGTCTGGTCCACCCAGTTCTGGCCCTCGAGCAGCTCTGCTGCCGAAGGCGGATTCGCGTGGCCGCCTCGGACTTGCCGCTCCGCCCATTCCATCCAGCGCAGATCGACATCCTTGGCTGCCTTCAGCCGCGCCTGCTGGGCCGGATTATCTACGGTGAGCGTCTCCAGCGACTCCAGTTGCTCAGGCACTTTGGATTTGGCCTCGTTGTAGGAGTCCAAAAAGACCTGGTCGCCGGTGAGATAGTAGCCGCGCAGGCCGGTTTCCATGTCGATGATCTGCCGCTGCAGCTGCCGCGCAATCGCCAGCACCTGATTGGAGTGATCGACCCAGCGCAGCGAGGTGTAGAGCAGCAGGCTTTCCCCGGCCAGGATGGCGGCCAGCAGCATCAGCAGGAGCACGGGCAAAGCCACCGTGCGGCGCAGTAGTCTCTGGAAGCTGCGTTGATCCATAGTGGTGGCGGCTTCCCGGCCGTTGCCAGATTCGATGTATATAGCAGTCGTCTGTCGACTGCAAGACTGGCGGCCAGGCCTGTTCAATTCGAGCGGCCGCGCACCGGCCTCCCGGCCAAAGCGTCTGCCCTTATGATCTGTCATCCCGACCGGAGCTTTCCCCTTTTTGACTGTCATCCCGACCGAGGACTTTAGTCCGACCGAGGAGCCTGCCCTGAGCTTGCCGAAGGGATCTGCGGTTCTCGGCTGCGGCAGGATCGGGGTTCTCGTTTTCTCCTATCTCCTGTATCGCACCGGATGACCTGTCTTGTCAGGTGGACGCGCTGCCCGCCGATGTAGAATTTCCGAGGAGCCCAACCTCGTTGAGCAGTTTCTCGCGCAGCTTCCACCTTCATCTTCTGCGGCCGATGGCAATCGCTGCCGTCGCGATCCTGTTTCTGGCCGCGACGCCGCAGGACTCGGGCCCCACGCAGCTCAAGCCTGGCTTTAACCTCTTCACCAAGCAGCAAGACATTCAACTCGGCCAGGAAGCCGCCGCAGAAATTCGCAAGAAAGCCGTCATCGTCAAAGATCCGGTGCTGAACGCCTACGTGAATGCGGTTGGCAAGCGGCTGGCGGCATCACGCGAGGCGAAAAACAGCGGCTTCACCTTCACCTTTGAGGTCGTCGCCGATCCCGCGATCAACGCCTTCGCATTGCCGGGCGGGCCGATGTTCATCAACACCGGGCTGCTGCGGGTGATCGACAATGAGGCCCAGCTCGCCGGCGTGATGGGCCACGAGATGTCGCATGTAATCCTGCGGCACGGCACCAATCAGGCCAGCAAGGCCGATCTCATCCAGATCCCACTTGCCCTGGCCGGGCAGCTGACCAACAGCGACACTCTGATGGGACAACTCTCGCAACTCGGCATCGGGCTCGGCGAGGAGAGCGTCTTGCTGAAGTTCTCGCGCACCAACGAGAGCCAGGCCGACATCATGGGCTCGCACCTGATGGCCGAAGCCGGCTACGATCCCGACGAACTGGCGCGCTTCTTCGAGAAGATCAGGTCGCAGGACACCGCCGACGCGATCGCGTTTCTCTCCGACCATCCCAATCCCGGCAACCGCTCGCGGGCAATTAAGCTGGAGGCGTTGCGACTACCGGTTCAGGATTATGGCTACCAAACCGGCCAGTTCAGAAACATGAAGAAGGCGCTGGCTGCCGTCCACGATCCTCCGCCGAAAACGAAACAAAACTAACCGTGCATACGTAGCGCGACATCTCAAACGCACGTCCGCTCCGACCGGGTGCCCCATTCAAGTCCATCGTTTGGACTTGAGCGGGGATTTTCCTCACAGGAACGACATCTCGTCCCGAGCCTGGGCACCTGTGTAGCGCCGGCCTCCGGCCGGCTGTCCTGGCGGCGTCCCGCCGCCAGCAACCTCTCTGCTATCCGCGTGGGCGGGACGCCCACACTACAGCCGGCCAGAGGCCGGCGCTACGAAACGATATACTTCCCCTAGCTCATCATGAGATATCACGTCGCAGGGCCCTGTCGGCCCGTCTTGCTTGCCGCTCTCATCCTGCTAACCAATGGCCTGCTGTCCCGCGCTCAGGACGCACCCCAGCCGCAACCCCCTCCCGGCATCCAGCAGAAGCCAGCCACGCTCCCCACATCTCCCACGCCGCAAACGCAGGCGCCCGCGCCACCTCCGGCTCCTCCGGCGCAAGCCGCGCCCGGCCAGCCCGCGCCCGCAAAGGCCGACCATCCCATCCCTGTCGATGCCGAGCACCACCTCCATCAAGGCATTGCTTTCGAGCACGAAGGAAGCGCCGAGAATGCCATCAGCGAGTACCAGGCCGCCATCAAGATTTATCCCGACTACTTTGAGGCGCACTACAACCTCGGCCGGCTTTATCTCGACCGTCAGGGCTACGCTGAAGCGATTGTGGAACTGAAAGAGGCGGTCCGCATCAAGCCCGGCGACGCCAACGCGCACAACAATCTCGGCTTGGCGCTGAAGCACAATCGCGATCTCAGCGGTGCGATCGCCGAGTATCAGCAAGCGGTAATGCTGAATCCCAAGATGGCCAGCGCTCAGAACAATCTCGCCAACGTGCTCTACCTCCGGCGCGACTACAACGGCGCAATCCAGCATTACAAGGCCGCTCTGGCTCTGCAGCCCAACAGCGCCGAGACGCACATGAATCTGGGCAGCGTTCTCGACGACGCCGGCCACTCGGACGAGGCCATCGCCGAATACAAAGAAGCCATTCGCCTGCAGCCCAAGAACGCCAGCGCTCACTACAACCTGTCCATCGTCTACCAGAAAAAGAAGGACATGACCTCGGCAATCGCCGAGCTGAAGCTGGCCGCGAAGTATGCTCCCGACTGGCCAACGCCGCACATCATGCTCACCAACCTGCTGAAGGATTCCGATCCCAAGGCCGCGCTGGACGAGTGCATCATCGCCGACGGCCTCACCCAGGACGCCAAGCTGCACGACCAGTGTCAGGACCTGCAGAAGAAAGCGCGGTGAAGAAGGCTGGCGGCCATCCCGTGGATTATTTTGCGTGGTGAGGTTCGTGTCAGGGCACGACTTCAGTCGTGCCGATAAGCCGTTTATTTTCCTTCCTGAGTCGGCTTCAGCCGACGCCAGAACCGCCTGATACAACGCGCTTGCACGTCGGGCTCTACAATCCTTCTGCAACTAACGGGTGATCTCCCGGCTATTCCGATTCGGCTGAACTCCATTTAAGATAAAAGGTTCCGCATTTGCTGGAATCTGCGCCCTCCATTCCATCCTCAATATAAGTAGGGTTAAGAAGGGACTCATCCATGAATAGCTTTGGCAGTCGTTCCGTTCTCCGCGTGGGCAAGCGCGAGTTTGAAATCTATCGTCTGGATGCTGTGGAGAAGCACGGTTGCAGCATCAAGCACCTGCCGTATTCGCTCCGCATTCTGCTGGAGAACCTGTTGCGCCGCGAGGACGGCAAGTCGGTGAAGGCCGACGACATTCGCGCGCTCACCTCGTGGAAGGGCAAGAACGTTCCCGCGGAAGAGATTGCCTTCATGCCCAGCCGCGTGTTGTTACAGGATTTCACCGGCGTGCCGGCAGTGGTCGATCTCGCGGCCATGCGCGATGCGATGAAGGCGCTGGGCGGCGATCCCGGGCTGATCAACCCGCTGCAGCCGGCCGAGTTGGTCATCGACCACTCCGTGCAGGTCGATGAGTTCGGCACCGCGCAGGCGTTTCAGCTGAACGCCGATCTGGAATTCCAGCGCAACAAAGAACGCTACGCCTTCCTGCGTTGGGGTCAGACCGCGTTCAAGAACTTCGCCATCGTTCCGCCCGACACCGGCATCGTTCATCAGATCAACCTGGAATATCTGGCGCGCGTCGTCTTCATTGGCGGCAACGGCGAAACGGGCAAGCCGATGGCTTATCCCGACACGCTTGTCGGTACCGACTCACACACGACAATGATCAACGGCCTGGGCGTGCTGGGATGGGGCGTAGGCGGAATTGAAGCCGAGGCTGCCATGCTAGGCCAGCCGGTGTCGATGCTGATCCCGCAAGTGATTGGCGTTCGGCTGAAGAACAAACTCGCCGCCGGAGCAACCGCAACCGACCTCGTTCTGACCGTTACCGAGATGCTGCGCAAGCACGGCGTCGTCGGCAAGTTCGTCGAATTCTTCGGGCCGGGACTGCAGAAGCTTCCCCTCGCCGATCGCGCCACCATCGCCAACATGGCACCGGAGTACGGCGCAACCTGCGGCATCTTCCCGGTCGATCAGGAGACGCTGCACTACCTCCGTCTCAGCGGCCGCAGCGAGGAGCAGATCGCGCTGGTCGAGGCCTATTGCAAAGAGCAAGGGCTCTTCCACACCGCCGCGACGCCCGAAGCCGAATACTCGCATGTGCTGGAGTTGGATCTCGCCACCGTCGAGCCCTCCATTGCCGGACCCAAGCGTCCGCAGGACCGCATCGCTTTGTCGGCTGCGGCAAAGTCCTTCGAGGAAGCGCTGCCCGGCCTGCTCAAGCCCGGCCAGCACGTTCCGCCCAAACAGGAACAGCGTTGGGAAGGCGAGGGCGGACATCCTGCCGGCGTCGATTCCCAGCAGGATGCTGTGCAGGAGCACGTGAAGCTGGACAAGGCGCTGAATCATGGCAGCGTGGTGATCGCCGCCATCACCAGTTGTACCAACACTTCGAATCCGTACGTGCTGGTTGCCGCCGGTCTGCTGGCGAAGAAGGCCGTCGAAAAAGGACTGACGGTGCCCGCGTGGGTAAAGACCTCGCTCGCGCCCGGCTCGATGGTCGTCACCGAGTACCTCACTCGCTCGGGATTAATGCCCTACCTCGAGAAGCTGAAGTTCAACCTCGTCGGCTACGGCTGCACCACTTGCATCGGCAACTCCGGCCCGCTGCCGCAGGAAGTCTCCGATGTGGTCACGCAGAAGGATCTCGTGGTCGCGTCGGTGCTCAGCGGCAATCGCAACTTCGAAGGCCGTATCAACTCTGAGGTGCGCGCGAACTATCTGATGTCGCCGCCGCTGGTGGTTGCCTATGCGCTGGCCGGCCGCATCGATCTCGACGTCTACGCCGAGCCGCTGGGTTTTACCCAGAACGGCAAGCGCCAGCCGGTTTATCTCAAAGACATCTGGCCGACTGCGGAAGAAGTGGATGAGGTCGTCCGCAAATACATCACCGGCGATCTCTTCACCAAGAGCTACAGCAACGTATTTGAGGGCGACGAACGCTGGCGCGGCTTGCACGTTCCCGAAGGCGAGACCTTCGCGTGGGACGAGCAATCTACCTACGTGAAGAATCCCCCGTACTTCGACAACATGCCGGCGGCGCCCGCTCCGCTGAAGGACATCTCCGGCGCGCGCGTGCTCTGCTATCTCGGCAACAGCGTGACGACGGATCACATCTCGCCGGCCGGTTCCATCAAGCCGAACAGTCCAGCCGGCCAGTACCTGGTTGCGCATGGCGTGAAACCGGTCGACTTCAACTCCTATGGATCGCGCCGCGGCAATCACGAAGTCATGATGCGCGGAACGTTTGCCAATGTGCGCTTGCGCAACAAGCTCACGCCGCACAAGGAAGGCGCGTTCACGCGCTTCATGCCCGGCGGCGAAGAGATGACCATCTTCGACGCTTCGGAGAAATATCGCGCCGCCGGAACGCCGTTGATCGTGCTCGCCGGCAAGGAGTACGGCTCGGGCTCGTCACGCGATTGGGCCGCGAAGGGTCCGAGGCTGCTCGGGGTTCGCGCCGTCATCGCCGAAAGCTTCGAGCGCATTCACCGCTCGAACCTGGTCGGCATGGGCATTCTGCCGCTGCAGTTCCTGGCGGAAGAAAGCGCGGAAGTCCACGGCCTGACCGGCGAAGAATCGTTCGACATTGCCGGACTAGTCGATGTGCTGGAGAACTTTGCGCCGGGCAAGACGGTGAAGGTTCGCGCGACCAAGCCAGACGGAGTGGTCGTCGAACTCCACGCAACGGTGCGCATCGATACGCCGCAGGAAGTTCTGTATTACAAGCACGGCGGAATTCTGCAGTACGTTCTACGCCAGTTGCAGAGCAAGCCGGTAGCGGCGAAAGCGTAACAGGCGACTGAAAAACTCGTTGCGCGAAACAGACCGGGTGGTGCTGGCCTGAGATCGGGTAGATCTGGCCTTTGAGGTCGGGTAGGGATGGCCTTCAGGCCAGCGTTTTAAGCTATTTTCCTTCTGTTTGAGTCGGCTTCACAGGCTGCTGAAAAAGTCGTCCCGCGAGCGCTTTGTAACAGGGCACGACTTTAGTCGTGCCGATAAGCCGTTTATTCCTGGTCCGAGCCGGCTTCATCCGGCGACAGAAAATTGGCGCAAAGAGTTTTTTAGCACCCTGTCCAGCCGACGACACAAAACTGATGAATTACAATTTTCAGCAGCCTAGTAAGCCGACGCTGGGAGGGAGAACTCCGTGATCGCGAAAGAAAAGCTCACCTCGCTTGGCCCGCCCGTGCCCGAATTGCCGGTGGCCGACGTCGAACGCGCGCAGCAGTATTACAAAGACGTGCTCGGCTTCGAGATCGGATGGCTTTATCCGGACAAGGGGATCGGAGCGGTCTCACGCGCCAAGATCACGATCTTCTTTCGCAAGCGGACGCTGCCGTTCGAGCCTGCCGTGCACTGGATCTTCGCGGAAGATATCGATGCGTCGTACCAGGAGCTGCAGGCGTCGGGGGCGAACATCGTAGATCCGCTGGAAACCAAACCCTGGGGATTGCGCCAGTTCACCGTGCAAGACCCGGACGGAAACGTCTTCTATATTCACCACGGTTAAGGTCCCTCCGAAGGATGTTTCGGCCTGATCTCGAGTGCCCCAAGTCTGGCGCTTTTCCAGACTTGGGTTCGTACTCGCGGCAACGTAGCGCTGGCCTCTGGCCGGCTGTCCTGGCGGCGTCCACGCCGCCAGCTTTCGCCTAGGTGAGACGGGGACCGAATGACTCTTACTCCGAACGTTTGACCGCTCGATTCCCCATCACGTAACCTTGTCGGTTGCTTCTTATAGCCTCATGAAGACTGCTGAAATGGCCTCAATCCGCGTCGCCGAAGAGATCACGGAACTAGTCGGCAACACTCCGATTCTTCACCTGCGCAAGCTCTCTCCCGCCGGAGGCGCCGGCGTTTACGCCAAACTCGAGTACCTGAATCCCGGCGGCAGCATCAAAGACCGCGCCGCGCTGGGCATGATCACGAAAGCGGAGCGCGACGGCCGTCTGAAACCGGGCGCGACCATCTTCGAAGCCACCGCCGGCAATACCGGAGTTGGCCTCGCGCTCATTGCCGGCGGCCGAGGATACAAGACCGTGCTCGCCGTGCCCGAAGGATTCTCGCAGGAAAAATGCACGCTGATGGAGGCGCTGGGCGCGGAGGTGATTCGCACTCCTAAGGCCGACGGCATGTCGGCGGCGATTGCCTATGTGAAAGAACGCGCCGCTCGCACGCCCAATTCCTTCATCGCCGGCCAATTCGAAAATCTCGACAATCCCGACTTTCACTACGAGACCACCGCCCGCGAGTTCTACGATCAACTCGGCGGCCAGATCGATGCCATCGTCATCGGCTGCGGCACCGGCGGAACGTTTACCGGAGTAGCGCGCTATCTGAAAGAGCGCAATCCGCAGACACTGGCGATTGCGGTTGAGACGCAAGGCTCGGTGCTGGGCGGCGGCGAAAAAGGCGATCACGAAGTGGAAGGCATCGGCGCAAGCTTCATCCCGAAGACCTTCGACGGCTCGCTCGCCGACGAGATCATCGCCGTCAACGATCACGATGCCTTCGACATGGTGAAGCGGTTGGCCGCAATCGAGGGCGTGCTGGCGGGATCGAGCGCGGGAGCAAACGTGTTCGCGGCGATCGGCATCGCCAAGCGCCTGGGCGCAGGCAAGCGTGTGGCGACAATCATTCCCGACTCCGCCGAGCGCTATCTGTCGAAGGACATCTTCCAGTTCAACGAAAAACATTAGTTCACCACGGAGGCACGGAGAGCACGGAGAACCTGGAGAAGCCTGAGATTCCAGCAAGGAGCTCAGAACGGCGGAATCCCGAACGAGCGACATGAAGGTGCCTTACAAACAATTCGCCCTGCTTTGGACAGGCTTCGTGGCTATAACGATCGTCCTTGCGCTGGAATTTAAGGGGCGTGCTTTAGGCGTTGCATTGCTCTTGGAATGCGTAGTCATGGTCGCGGCCTTTTTCTTCATCGCTTACCGGGCTGTGGCCTCATCAAGACAACAAGGATTTGAATCGGGAGGTCCGGTCGACGAACCAACGCGCCGGCGGTATTCTCGAAAAATTCGGAACGCGAAAATTGCTATAGTCGTTCTTGTTGCGCTCTTGTTGAACGGTTTGCGCAGATTCGAAAGCGGACCTGTCGGGCCGCAATTAGTCGGCATTGCCGTCAATCTCGCAATGATAGCCTCCCTAGTATGGGTTGTACTCCGATTGCGTAAGACCATTCAGGGTTGAGTAAGTTCTGCATATTCGGCTGTGACTGAGATATCTTTCCTCCGTGCTCTCCGTGTCCTCAGTGGTGAAATGATTTTCTATGCCTAAGCGGAATGCTGGTTTCTCCACTCGCTCCATCCACGCCGGGAACGAACCCGATCCCTCCACCGGAGCCGTAGCTCCTCCCATCTTCGCGACCTCGACCTACGCGCAGGAAGAGCTTGGCAAAACCAAAGGCTACGACTACTCGCGCGCCGGCAATCCCACGCGCACGCGGCTGGAAGAGAATCTTGCGTCGCTCGAGGGCGGGATCGCCTCGCGTGTTTTCGCCAGCGGCATGGCCGCGGTCGGCGCGATTTGCCATCTGATGAAGGCCGGCGACCACATCGTCGCTTCCAATAATCTTTACGGCGGCGTGCCGCGTCTGTTCGATCAGATCATGACGAACTTCGGCCTCGAGTTCACCTACGTCGACTCGAGCGACGCGCGCAATGTCGAGCGCGCCATCCGCAAGAACACGCGCTACGTCTACATCGAGACGCCGACCAATCCGCTGATGGGGCTCACCGACATCGCCGCGGTCAGCGCGATCGCGCACAAGCGTGGCTGCGAGGTCGTGGTCGACAACACGTTCATGTCGCCGTATTTCCAGCAGCCGATTCAGTTTGGCGCCGACATTGTCATGCACTCAACCACGAAATTCCTTAACGGCCACAGCGACGGTCTCGGCGGCGTGCTGGTCTGCACAACCAAAGACCAGGCGGAGAAGCTGGCGTTTGTGCAGAAGGCCGCGGGCGCGATCATGTCGCCATTTGAATGCTGGCTGGTGCTGCGCGGCACCAAGACGCTGGCCGTGCGCATGAAGCAGCACGACGAAAACGGCCGCGTGATGGCCGACTTCCTCAGCGGTCATCGCAAGGTGAAGCAAGTTTTCTATCCGGGATTGAAGAGCCATCCGCAATACGAGCTGGCGTGCCGGCAGATGTGGGGCTTCGGCTCGATGATCACGTTTGAGACGGGCTCGCTCTGGAAACGCCAAGCGACTGCTGAAGCGCGTGCGCTTGTGTACGATGGGCGAGTCGCTGGGCGGAGTCGAGACGCTGATCTCGCATCCGGCTACGATGACGCACGCAGCGATAGGCGAGAAAGGCCGCAAGGCGATTGGGTTGACGGATGGCATGGTGCGGATATCGGTCGGTATCGAAGACGTCGAGGATCTGATCGCAGATCTGGAGCAGGCGTTGGGGTAGCTGTGAATCAGCAATCAGCTGGTAGCCGGGGACGAAGCGATGCGAGCATTCGAAGTTTCTCTGAATGGAAAGCGACTTTGTGTTGCCGGTGTCGGCGATCACGGGGTTGTTTCCACAAACGTTAGTTGTGTCTTGCGTGAAGGCGATGAGGATCTTTTCTTGGATACGGGCGGCATTAGCAGCGCAGCGCACGAAATTTGGCGGTGGCACTTCCGTAAGATAAAGGTGGGCGACACCGTTCAGGTCGCGGTCATTGAGACGGCGAAAGCCGACGAACCGAAGGAACGTGAGCCAGAGCAGGCAGATAAGGCGGCCCAACTCCGCAAAGAAAAGGAACTTGTGCGGCAGTTGGCAAGAAAGCTCGGGTGGGAGATTCGCACAACACGCTCGAAAACGTCGAGGAGCGCACGTTGACCACTAACGACCCCGATCGCATCACAGAGGTATTGAAGACTGCGAAGACCATCGCGGTGGTCGGTCTCACCGATTCGCCCTTGCGGCCGAGCTACGGCGTCTCGCATTACATGCGCTCGCAGGGATACCGCATCATTCCCGTCAATCCCAACATCGCGGAGTGGGAAGGCGAGAAGGCTTACGCTACGCTGCTCGACATTCCGGAGAAGGTCGACATCGTGAATGTGTTTCGCCGCTCCGCTGCGGTGCCGGAAGTTGTCGATCAGGCGCTCGCGATCAAAGCTCCGGTCATCTGGATGCAGGAGGGCGTGATTCACGAACAGGCAGCCGAAAAGGCGCGCCAGGCGGGCGTCTTCGTCGTCATGGATCTCTGCATTCTGAAAGAACATCGCCAGCGTGAGGCCGATCTCCGCCGGTAAGTTCTGCGCCTTGGCCCAGGCATCACGCCCGCTCCAACTTTCAGTTGCTACAATCGCCCCGTGACCTCTTCCCGTCTGGAGCGCGTGCAACAACAGCTGCGGCTTTACGAGCATCCTCTGGTTGAGTTCGACGCGCGGGCCAAGGGCGAGGGAGTTGAACTCATCATCCGCCCGCGCTTCAGCGATCCGCCGGTACACACTTACTACTTCGATCTGCATCCGCGCGACCTGGACGATCCGCAATTCGAGTGGACCTTCCAGCGGCAGGTCTTCGATTGCCTGCACGATTACCTGGTCGAGATGTTCGTCCGCACGCCGCAGCACCGGAAAGAAAATGAGCGGCGCGAGCGCGAAGGCAAGCTGTGATGCCTGGCCATGAAGGCAATCTGCGCGATCGCATCGCGGATGAGATTGCCCGCGACGGCCCGATTCCGTTCTCGCGCTACATGGAGCTGTGCCTGTACGAGCCTGAGCTCGGCTACTACTCGCGCGCGCGGGAGCAGTTTGGCAAAGCCGGGGATTTCTACACGTCGAGCGATGTGCACGCGGTGTTCGGGCGGCTGCTGGCGCGGCAGTTCGAAGAGATGTGGCGGGCGATGGATTCGCCTGCGCGAATTGATCTCGTCGAGTTCGGACCGGGGCGCGGACTGTTCGCGCGCGATGTGCTGGATTGGTCGGCGAAGCAGTTTCCGAATTTCTCTCTCTCGCTGCGTTATTTGCTGGTTGAGCAATCGCCCCACTTACGCGAGAAATTGCGCGAGCGGTTGAGTGAGCACATCAGCGGCGGGAGATGTGAAGTGTTGGAACCTCCCACCCTCTCGCCAACCGATGGCGAGAAGGGTGGGGCACCCGGCATTGGCGATAACATCATCGTCTTCGGGAACGAGTTTTTCGACGCGCTGCCGGTTGAGATCATCGACAATCGTGGCTCGGTGCGGGTTGGGTACGAGAGCGGGCGATTCGTTGAGACATTTGTCGCTCCATCCGCGACGGAGAATGAGTTCCTTGATCGCTACGGCATCCATCCGGAAGAAGGTGAGCGGGTGGAAGCTCCGCTGCTATCACTGAGCTGGATGGAGCGTATCGCAGATGTGTTCCGCGGGCGGCGGGGATTTCTTGTTCTGATCGACTACGGTTACACACGCGAGGAGCAACTGGCCGGGCGCCATCGCGACACGATTATGTGCTATCGACAACACACGGCGAGCAGTTCGCCTTATGAAGCTCCCGGCGAACAGGACATTACGGCGCATGTCAATTTCACTGCGTTGCGGGCTCTGGGTGTAGAGCGCGGATTGGACGCGCTGGGGCTGGTTACGCAATCGCACTTCCTGATCGGCATCGGAGAAGAGACGCAGTTTGTCGATGCCTTTCAGGATTGCGTGCTTCCGCAGGAACGAGCGAAAGTTGCGTTGCAGCTAAAGCATCTGATTTCGCCGTCGGGAATGGGAGAGACGTTTCAGGTTTTGGTGATGTCCCACAATGTGGGAGGGACGCGGTTGAGCGGGCTGAAGCTGGCGCGGTGAACCCTTCTAAGGAATGAACTGCAGATCCCTCGGCTGCGTTCGGTCGCATAGCGACCTCTCTTCGCTCGGGATGACGAATAGAAGATGTACGACGGCGAGGACGCCGTCGCGACAGCCGGCCAGTGTAGCGCCGCCCTCCGGGCGGTTGGACGTGGGCCTCCGGCCCGCGAATGGTGGCAGGCAAGGACGCCTGCCTGACAGCAGGTCTGGAGACCGGCGCTACAAAGCTACATCCCCGGCTTGTCGCTGCTGCCTTGCGGATTGTACGGGCTCGAAAGATACTTGCGCGCGGTGTCGAGCGCGTTCTGGGTGTTGTCGTTGGTTTGCAGCGCCTGGCGGTATTCGTTGGTTGCGCGCTGGCGCTGGCCGGTCAAATCGAAGATCATGCCCAGCTGAATGTGGCTCCAGACTTCGGTCCAGCGTGGGATACCGTCGCCGTTCAGCGCCTCGCGATAGGCGTTGGCGGCGGACTGGTAGTTGTGCTGCTCGAAGAAGACCTCGGCAATGCGGTAGTGCGCCAGCGAGCTGTTGCGGTTCAGGTCGAGCGCCTTCTGATATTCCTTCAGCGCTTCGGTCAGATCGCCCTGCTCGACGTCCTGCTGCCCGCGCATGATCGAGGTCCGCACCTGCAGTTCCTGCGAATTTTGCAGCACCTGATTGTTGGGATCGATGGAGATGCGGCGCGGCCGGCCGAAGGTATCGACCGAATAAGCCGAGTTGGTGCCCTCCACTTCGATGCGCTTGCTCTCGGTCTTGCCGTCAGTATCGATTCTCAGTAACACCGGCATGCGAAACAGATCCATGTCCTGCGAAATCTCGCCGACTACGCGGAAGCCCTTCTGGGTGCGATAGACCGTGTATTTGTTCTTGAACTCCGGCGCGCCGGTGGAGTCGAGCCATTGCGTGAAGAACCAATTCAGCTGCTGTCCGGAGGCTGCTTCGGCCACCTTGCGGAAGTCGTCGACCGTAACCGATTTTCCCGAGTACTGCTCGAAGAAGGTCCGCATGGTTTTGTCGTAGGCTTGCTCGCCGACGACCCAGCCGAGCATCGCCAGGATCATGCCGCCTTTGTCGGTGACCAGCGATTGAAATTCCGGCGAGAACGAGTCCAGCCTGCCGACGTCGGCCAGCGGCACCGAGACGTACGCCAGCGCGCCGACGGACATGTCCTTGGTGACTTCCTGAAATCCCGCTTCGCCGGCGACGTGCTCGACATAGAGCGCTTCGGAGTAGCGGGCGCCGCCGTCGGTGATCCACCAGTCGTTCTTGGTGGCGGGGCTGAGCATGGTGCCGAACCACTGATGCGAAATCATGTTGGCCAGCAGGCGGTAGTTGCCCTTCTCGGTGAAGTGATGTCCGGCCAGTGCGGCAATCTCGGGCGCCCACGCGGAGGGAACGGTGTCGTCCGGCAACTCGACCACACTGAGGTTCTGGCTGAACGGCGGACCATACAGCGTGGTGAAGTAGAAGAATTCCTTGGTCGCGAGATCGGCGTAATTCGTAGCTGCAGCTTTGTGTTCCGGCGTGGTGTAGACGTTGATGTTCAGGCCGCCTTCGGTGCTCTTGGTCTGCACAAACTTGCCGATGATGACGGTGCCGGGAAAGCTCGGCCGGTCTTCATAGGTGAAGGTGAGAGTCTGGCCGCCGCTCGGCGTAGCCAGGCGAGTGAGCGTATCGGCCGGCTGCCCTTTGCGCGATGCCGCGGTCTTCTCCTGCACTTCGCCTGGAGCCGCGGACTGCTTGCCGCTGGCGATCACCGTGTAGCCCGCAGGCACGCTCACGCTGATGGTGGCAGTGAAGCGGTTGGTGCCATAGCCAACCATGGGGAACCAGCGGCCGGCGTAGAGCAGATAGGTAATCGGATCGCCGACGTAGGCCAGCTTGAGACCGGGGACGGGGCTGTCGTCGCCCGACTGAATTGCACCTTCGTACTCGAAGATCAACGTGTCGGATGAGCCTTTGGTCAGCGTGGCCGGAAGCGAGATGCGGACGGTGGAATCGGAGCTGACGCGCTCGACGGGAAGCGATTGCCCGTTGGTGTCGATCACGCGCGTGGGGCGGAGCGCGTTGTGCAGCTCGAAGGTCGCGATGTTGATATCTTCGAGCGCGGTGAATTTGACGCGGGCCTGGGCCTTGAGCTGGTGATTCTGCGGCGTCACGGCGACGTGGATGATGTAGTCGTTGACCTGAAGGCGCGGCTTCTCGGCCGCGAAGCAGGTGGCAACCAGGAGGATGACGCCGAAGAGAGCGCGTCCCAGAGACCTTGCCGAATTACGCATTTAGAAGAGAACTCCAGCTCTGCAACTAAGCACAATTATAGAAAATCCGCGGCGGAAGCGCCCGGACGCGGCTTTGTCTGTCGCCGGCTAAAGCCGGCTCGGAAGAATCAATCCTTGCCTGGACGCTGGCCTAAAGGCCAGCTCTACCACCGCCGGCCCAAGCGCCGACTCCACCGTCGGCCCCAGCGCCAGTTCTACCATCGCCGGCCTAAAACCCGGCGCTACGCTTTCGCTTGCTCCACTATCTTCAGTACGGCTTGGGCGGCCCGTTCAGATGCGTTGGCGCCCGGCTCGGCCGGCTCCAGGCGCTTGCGCACATCGCGAAAACCCTCGATCATTGCGGTCCGCGCTGCGCCATCAGGAAGAATCTTCCGCAATTCGTCGCACAGCCTTTGCGGCGTGAAGTCCGCCTGGACCAACTCCGGCACAACATCACGCTCGGCAATGAGATTGACCATGGCAAAGCGGTCCACCTTGACTAGACGGCGGCCCAGCCTCCAGGTGAGCGGCGCAACGCAATACACCATCACGAAGGGCGTGCCGATCAGGGACGCTTCCAACGTCGACGTGCCGCTGGCGACGGCCGCCGCGCGCGCGTGCAGCAGCGTCGCGCGGGCATCGCGCGTGAAGGTGACCGGCGGTCCCTGATACCCGCGCACGAACGACGCCATCCATTCCTCGGTGAGCGTGGAAGCAACCGGTACTGTGTAAACGTATTCCGGACCAAGAAGTTGCACCGCTTGCAGGAGCAGCGGGAAGATGCGCGCGACCTCGGCGCGACGGCTGCCCGGCAGCAAAGCGATCCACGGCTTCGCCGCATCCAGCTTGTATTCGCGCGCGAGCTGCTCACGGCTGACGGACGGCGCGGGCAGGTCAGCCAGCGGATGTCCGACAAAATTCGCCGCGACGCCACGCTCGCGATAAAACTTCTCTTCGAAGGGAAAGATCACCAGCATCTGGTTGACGTATTGGCGAACGCGCTCGATGCGGCGCTGCTTCCACGCCCACAGTTGCGGGCTGACGTAATAGATGACGGGCACTCCCTGCGAGTGAAGTTCGCGGGCCAGGCGCAGGTTGAAGTCGGGGAAGTCGATGAGCACGGCTGCGTCGGGACGGCGGCGCTCGGCTTCGCGAACCACCTGGCGAAAGCGGCGATAGATGGTGGGAATGTGCTTGATGACCTCGACGATGCCGACCTCGGCGATCTCCCGCGCGTCAACCAACAAGTCGCATCCGGCGTTGCGCATCTGCTCGCCGCCCACGCCGAAGAACTCGATGGCAGTACCCGGCGGAACTTGCCGGCGCAGAGCCTTCATCAGCTCCGCGCCATAAAACTCGCCAGAAGCCTCGCCGGCGGAGATCAGGATTCGCACACTTGATTATGACAGGTGCTCATATGTTGTAATGCAGTTCGTTCGGACGACTTCGGCGCGCCTTGTCTGCAGGCTATGCAGAACGAATGCTGCAGGCCGGGGATGTGACGCGCGCACTGGACTTTCTTTACCGATCGCGCTTGCGCCTGACCACTCTGGTGGTCAAGCGACACCACCTTTTCCCTATTGCCCTTTCCGATCGGCCTACTGAATACTTGATGCCCCGAAATGTCCCTTTATGCCCCTTGCCTTCCTAAGGGGCCAGTCGGACTATAGGACGTCCCGAGAGCTCATCTGGCCGTGTGGCTCTCCGCCTTCGCGGTACGCTCTGCGGCCCGGCCCGAAATTCCCGACAATTGCATTGCAGGAGATCCCATGAAGCGTCGCTCCGTCTGCCCCGCCGTCGCCGTTCTGTCATTGCTGGTTTCCATGTCAGCCCAAAATTCCGGCACTAGCTCTGTCTCGCCAGTCGCCACATCGCAACCCGCCGGCGTGACCCAGAATGCCACGTCAGCTCAAGTGCCCCGGCTGGTTAAATTCAGCAGCGCGATTCCCGGCTTCAATGCCAACGAGGCTCAGGCCGAAACCGCCGCCGCTAATGCCGGCAGTGCGGCGACCTCCGTGGTTGGCATCACCTTCTCCCTCTATTCCGAGCAGACAGGCGGAGCGCCGTTGTGGTCGGAGGTACAGAACGTCAAGGTCGACAGTACGGGCCACTACACCGTCCAGCTGGGCGCAACCCAGACGGAGGGCTTGCCGGTCGAGCTGTTCAGCACGGCGCAGGCCCAGTGGCTTGGAGTCCGGCAGGAGGGCCAGGCGGAGCAGCCGCGCGTCATGTTGCTCAGCGTGCCTTACGCGCTGAAGGCTGCCGATGCCGAGACCTTCGGCGGCAAGCCGCCGTCAGCGTACATGCCTGCACCGGCCAATGCTTCGGGAGTCGCAGCCGGCGCCAGCGGCAGCAGCACGACGCAGACTACAAACAGCAAGCAGCCGGCGACCGTGGGCGGCGGCGGCACCACGAACTACGTTCCGGTCTGGACCAGCAGCTCCAACCTGGGCAGTTCGGTGATCTACCAATCCGGTGACAACATCGGGATTGGAACCACTACTCCTCCTTATTCCTTGAGCGTCAAAGATAGCGTCAATGAGTCGGCAATTGTCGGGCAGGAGGCAAGCAAACAGGGCGTGGCCATCGGCGGTAACGCCACCGGCACTGGCGGCATCGGCGTACAGGGTGCCAGCGACTCCTCGGCTGGTTTCGGAGTCTACGGAGCCGACACCTCCCATAACGGAAGCGGCGTTGGTGTGCTGGGCACAACCGATGGTCCAACCGGCGTCGGCGTCTATGGCAAGTCAAACAGCACCACGGGGGCCAACTTCGGCGTCGAGGGCGAGAGCGACAGTCCCGAGGGAATTGCCGTTGGGGGCAGCAACTCCGGCACAACCGGCAATGCGATTGGTGTCTCGGGAGAAAGTGACAGCACATCGGGCATTGGTGTGCTGGGCAATGCCTTTGCCACCACTGGCGCCAACTTCGGCGTGAAGGGAGCTACCGTCAGCGCCGGCGGCGTCGGCGTCTACGCGGTCTCCAACGCCACCAGCGGAACCAACTATGCGGTGGAGGCCGTCAATAACAGTCCGGATGGAGCGGCCATTTTTGCAAACAACGCCAGTACCACGGGAAACGCTGTCGGCGCGGCGATCGCGACCCAGAGCTCCGATGGTTACGCGGTGCTTGCAGTCGGAATCAACGGCAGCAAGACCACGGTGAGCGAAAGCCCCGTCGGTGTTTGGGGAGCGACTAATCAAAACGGCGGCGTCGGCCTGGTTGGAACCAACGATAACGGCATTGCCGTTGAAGCCGTCAACAACGCAGACAACATCGCAACTGCGGATTTCGAGAACAATGAGCACACCGACTTCCAAGGCCCAGTGGTGATCTCGCACGGCACCGGCTACGACGGAACCTGCCTGATGGACGTCAGCGGCAATCTGGAGTGCACCGGCTCCAAGTCAGCCGTTGTTCCCGTGGATGCCGGCTCGCGCATGGTCGCGCTCTACGCGGTGGAAGCTCCGGACAACTGGTTCGAGGACATCGGCTCGGGTCAGTTGGCGAATGGCGCCGCAGTCATTCAGCTCGAACCGACCTTTGCCCAAACGGTGAACAGTGGAGTTGAGTATCACGTCTTCCTCACTCCCAACGGCGACTGCAAGGGACTTTACGTCGCCAACAAAACCGCGGGCAGCTTTGAGGTACGCGAGTTGGGTGGCGGAAAGGCCAGCATCGGCTTTGACTATCGCATCATCGCTCGCCGCAAGGGCTACGAGCAGATTCGCATGGCCGATAAGACGAAGGTCTTCGCTGGCGTGAAGGCGCATGACAATCTGCCGAAACGGCCGGCGCCGCCAGTGGCGAAGATGACCGCGGCGTCCAAGCCGGCTCCGCAACCCCGGAGCGCTACGGCCGCTCGCAATGCCCCGATCGAGCCACATCCCGTGAGGCTGCACAACTAGGCGGAAGCGTCTCGGAACAAGTGGGCAAAGATTGCAGGAAGCGTTCAGTTCACGGTGCGTATTGAACGCTTCCATTAATTCGTCCCGAAATCAATCGTCCGCCGACGCGTGAACGCCCGACGTGGAATACTCAGCCGGCAAGATCTCCGGCGTCGGAATCTCCTGGTCTTTGTACTGCAGCTGGTACAGCTTCCAGTAGATCCCGCGCTGCGCCAGCAGTTGCTGGTGCGAGCCGATCTCGCGCACCTGGCCTTTGTGCATCACGATGATCTTGTTGGAGCGCTGAATCGTGCTCAGCCGGTGCGCGATGATGATCGACGTGCGGCCTTCGACCATGCGCGTCAGCGCCTCGCGCACGCGGAACTCGGTCTCGGTATCCACGCTGGAAGTCGCTTCGTCCAGGATCAGGATCTTCGGATTGTGCGCCAGCGCGCGCGCAAACGAGATCAGCTGCTTCTGCCCGGTCGAGAGCGTGCTGCCGCGCTCCTTCACTTCCTCGTCGAAGCCGCCCGGAAGCGAGCGGATGAAATCGGCGACGTTGACTTGCTCCGCCGCGTTCTCCACCGACTCGTCTTCGATCCAGCGCGTCCCCAGTCGAATGTTGCCGGCAATCGTTCCCGAGAACAGGAACGGGTCTTGCAGCACCACGCCGTAACGTCGCCGCAACTCGCTCACATCCATCTCGCGAATGTCGACGCCATCGATGCGAATCGCGCCCTTCTGCACATCGTAAAAGCGCAACAGCAGCGAGATGATCGTGGTCTTGCCCGCGCCGGTGTGGCCGACGATGGCGACAGTCTCACCCGGCTCAATGGTGAACGAAACATCGCGCAGCACCCAGTCGTACTCCACGCCAACCTCAGTCGGCGAGCCGTCGCCTCCGCCGATCACCACATTCGCCTTCAGCTTCTCGCCCTTGCTGGCAGCCTCGGCCGCAGCCTGCGCCAGCGTACGATAAGCGAACCACACATGGTCGAACTCGATGCGTCCCGCTCCCTGCGGCGCCTTCGGCTTTGCCGGCGAAACAATCTCGGCCGGCGTGTCTAGCAGCTTGAAGATCCGTTCGCTCGACGCCATCGCCGATTGCAGGATGTTGTACTTCTCACTCAAATCCTGGATCGGCCGGAAAAAGCGCTGCGCATATTGCATGAAGGCGACCAGCACGCCGAGCGTCACGAATCCGCGCACCACTTCGTTCCCGCCGAACCACACCACGCACGCAATCGCGATCGCCGATAAGACTTCGACGATCGGGTAATACACGGCGTGCGCCATGATCGCGTCCTTGAACGCGTCCATGTGCGTCTGGTTGATCTTCTCGAAGCGCTCGTACGACCGCTTCTCGCGGTTGAACAGCTGCAGCACTACGATGCCGGTCACGTGCTCCTGCAGGTAGGCGTTGATCCGCGCGATCGCGACGCGAATGCGCCGGTAGCTGTCGCGCACCTTGCGCCGGAAAATCGATGTCGCATAGAAGATGAACGGCAGCACGGCGAAAGTGATCAGCGCCAGCCGCCAGCTCATGTTGAGCATGATGACCAGAATCCCGGCCAGCACGAAGATGTCTTCGAAGATCGAGACCACGCCGGCGGTGAACATCTCGTTCAGCGCGTCAACGTCGCTG
The DNA here is from genome assembly GCA_963805985.1 of uncultured Acidobacteriaceae bacterium. Classification (GTDB taxonomy): domain Bacteria; phylum Acidobacteriota; class Terriglobia; order Terriglobales; family Acidobacteriaceae; genus Bog-257. Next base: position 571,515 of record CAWDWG010000005.1, read on the forward strand.
GTCACGCGCGTCACCAGCCGCCCCACGGGATTTCTGTCGTAAAACGAAATGTGCAGCCGTTGCAGATGGCGGAAGATCTGGCTGCGCAGATCGAACATCACCTTCTGCCCGGCCCATTGCATGATGTAGGTCTGGGTGAACTCCAGCAGGAAGCTGAAGAGCAGCAGGCCGATGTACATCGCCGTGATCTGCGCGATGCCGGTCAGCGGCCGCGGGCTCAGCCAGCGATCCAGCAGCGAATGCGCCTCGCGATGGCTCGCGAGATACTTGTCGATGGCAACTTTGGTGAGATACGGCCCCAGAACGTCGGCGCCCGCCTTCAGCACGATCGCCACCAGCGCCACCGCAACCTGCCAGCGATACGAATGCAGATACGTCAGCAGGCGCTTCATCAGCCTGGCATCGTATGCCTTGCCTAATACCTCTTCTTCCTGAATCGCCATGGGCCCTTAATTGATTGTAAGCGGAAGGTAGTAAGTCATATAGACGAGCCTGACAGGCCGCGCGATGGAAAACTCTTCGGGTAGTGTTGGCCCTCGTCCACGCCCCTCTTTAATCAGTGTCATCCCGACCGAGGACTTCAGTCCGACCGAGGGATCTGCGGTTCGTGCGGCGGGAGCGGCGACAGTAATTAGCCCAGCGCGGAAGCGCTGGGTATCGGGCCGATAGTCAATGTCGAGCCCCTTTAGGGGCGACAAGGTTTCCTTAACTCAGTCGATCTTCCGCAGCACCAGCGCCGAGTTCTTCGAGCCAAACGCGATGCAGTTGCACACCGCGTGCTCAATCTCGGCACTCCGGCCCGCCTCGGGAACATAATCCAGATCGCACTCGGGATCGGGAACTTCCAGATTGATCGTCGGCGGAATCTGCCGGTGATGCATCGCCACCAGCGTCGCCGCAATTCCCGCTGCTCCGCACGCGCCCTGCGGATGCCCGATCTGCGACTTCAGGCTCGACATCGGCGTCGCGTACGCCTTTTCACCCAACGCGAGTTTCAAGGCACGGGTCTCGATGCGATCGTTGAGCTCGGTCGACGTCCCGTGCAGGTTGACATAACCAACGTCAGCCGCGGCAATGCCCGCGTCCTCCATCGCCATCTGGATTGCGCGTGCCGGCTCCTCGCCGCACTCCTGCAATCGTACCCGATGAAACGCCTCGCACGTAGAACCGTATCCCGCAACCTCCGCCAGAATCCGCGCTCCACGCGCCCGAGCGTGCTCCATCTCCTCGAGAAAGAACATCCACGAGCCCTCAGCCACCACGAAGCCATCGCGATCGGCGGAAAACGGCCGCGACGCGCGCTCCGGCGCATGGTTCCACGACGCCGTCATGATCTTCATCAGCGTGAAGCCCTTCATGATGCCGGGCGCGATCGGCGCATCCACACCGCCCACCAGCATCATGGGCAGAAAGCCGAACTGAATCTGCCGCAGCGCGTAACCAAACGCGTCGGTCGACGAGGTGCAGCCGGTGGTGATCACATGACTCATCCCGCGCAATCCAAAGCGCATGCTGATTTCGCTCGACAGCGTGCCCATCGTCCCGCTGGGTATGCAGAACAGGCTCACCTGCTTCACCTTGCCCGTGAGCCACAACCTGACTTGCTCTTCCGAGAACTCCTGCGCGCCGCCGCCCGAGCCGAGCACGACTCCAATCTCGCGCTGCTCCGCCAGCGACAGCTTTGCGGTTTCGATCCCGGCCTCGCGCAAGGCTTCGGTCGATGCCGCCAGCGCCAGCGGCACGACGCGAGAAATATGCTTTCGCTCATGTGCGTCAACCCAGGCAAGCTCGTCGAAGCCCTGCACCTCGCCGGCAATCTGCACCGGAAGATCGCTGGCATCGAAGCGCGACACGCGCCGCACCCCGCTGGTTCCGGCAAGCACAGCCCGGCAGAAGGCCTCGTTGCCGATGCCGTTCGGGCTGACCGCGCCCATGCCGGTGATGACTACGCGTTTCTTGAAGGGAGATGTTGGCATTTAGCAGTTAACGTGTAGCACTTGGCACGCAGCATTTAGCATTTAGCCACTCCTGACATCCTACATCGCCACTGCTGCGAAAGCCGAATCGGTGCCCGCCTGCAAGGGTAATCCATGGGAGATATTATGGAATGTGATGCAATCTGCTCTCTTTTTTGCCGATGCACCGCTTCGGAGTGCTTTTGCTAAGTGCTAATTGCTAATCGCTTGTCTTCAGGAATCTACATCTCCGTCCCCTTTTGCCGCAGCAAGTGCAGCTTCTGCAACTTTGCTTCCGGCGTGTTTTCGCGCGCGGTCTTCGATCGCTATGTGCAGCAGCTCTGCGCCGACATTGAATCTTCGGATGCGATGGCGCGGGAACTCGGGGGCGTCCTCGATCGCCGCGTAGACTCGATCTACCTCGGCGGCGGCACGCCTTCCGTCCTGGCTCCCGATCAGCTGGCGCGCATCTTCGAAACCGTTCGCCATACGTTCGATGTCGAGCCCTCCGCCGAGATCACCGTCGAATGCGCGCCCGGCACTATTACCGATGAAATTCTGCAAACGCTCGTGGATTGCGGCGTCAACCGCGTCAGCCTGGGCGTGCAATCGTTCGTCGACAAGGAAAGCTCGTCCGTTGGCCGCCTGCACACGCGCGCCATCACTCTCGCGGACATCGCCCGTCTCCGCGCCGCCGGCATCGGCAACATCAGCATCGACCTGATCGCTGGCCTGCCGCACCAAACCGCCGAAAGCTGGGATATCTCACTCAGCGAAACTCTCGCCACCGGCGTGCCGCATGTCAGCGTCTACATGCTGGAGGTCGATGAAGACTCGCGTCTCGGCAACGAACTACTGGCCGGCGGCAGCCGCTATCACGCGCACTTCGTTCCCGACGATGACCTCACCGCCGATTTCTATCTCGCCGCCTGCGCGCGTCTGGAAAAGGGCGGCCTGATGCAATACGAGATCTCCAACTTCGCGCGGCCGGTCACGCACGGTATCGGCCTGCGCGACTCCCGCCATAATCTGAAGTACTGGACGCGCCAGCCCTATCTCGGCTTCGGCGTCGACGCGCACTCCATGCTGCCCGCCACGCCCGAACTCAACGCCCACGGCACCGAAGCCGTCCGCTTCGCTACTCCCGATTCGCTCGACATATTTTCCTCTGCCGGAAATCATGCCGCTCGCATGCAGCAACTTCAAGCATCCCGCAGCCTCGTCGACCGCCAAGCCGCTCTGGAGGAATCGTTCTTCCTCGGCCTGCGCCTGAAGCGCGGCGTTTCTTTCGCGCAACTCCAAGCGCAGTTTGGCAACGATGTTGTCGAAACCAACGCACCTGTCTTTGCGGAGCTTACAGCAGCTGGGCTGCTGGAAAAGACCCCCGCAGGCGTGCATCTCACGCCCCGCGGCCGATTGCTTTCGAACGAAGTATTCGCCCGCTTCCTAAAGACATCCAGCCCGCGTACAACTTAAATCGAGCAAATCGTATTCCAACTTGTAGTGCCAGATTCCCTGGCTGGAGGGGCATTCAATGTTGTGGACGATTTTTGCGATTCTGCTGGTTTTGTGGCTTTTGGGATTCGGTTTTCACATCGCAGGAAGCCTGATTCATATCCTGCTGGTCTTAGCCGTGATCGTGCTGATCATCAACCTGGTAACAGGCCGCAGAGCAGTCTAGGGGAAAATAAAATAGCGGCTCTCGAAGGAGCCGCTATCTGCGAACAAGTTTCTCTTATGAGCTGCCGGCCGATCAAAACAAGCCCGGTAGCTCACGGCCCATGGCTCACAGCCTACGGCTGCTTCTTTACCCCGCCACTTCTTCCAGCTGCTTCTGGTCGATGTCGAAGTTGGAGTACACGTGCTCCACGTCGTCGTTGTCTTCCAGAGCTTCCAGCAGCCGGATCATGGTGTTCGCCTGCGAGCCTTCCAGCTTGGTGTAGTTCTGCGGCACCATCGCAACCTCGGCCACCTCGGTCTTGATACCCGCAGTCTTCAGCGCTTCCAGCACGCCCTCGTAGGCGGAGGGATCGGTTAGGATCTCCCAATTCTCGCCGTCGTCCTTCAGGTCCTCGGCGCCGGCTTCCAGCACCAGGTTCATCAGCTCGTCTTCCTTGGCGGACGCCTTGGCGATGATGATGTCACCCTTCTTGTGGAACATCCATCCCACCGAGCCGGCTTCGCCCATGTTTCCGCCGTTCTTGCTGAACGTGTGGCGCAGCTCGCTGACGATGCGATTGCGGTTGTCGGTCGAGACCTGGACCAGGATCGCAACCCCGCCCGGCCCGTAGCCTTCAAACGTGACTTCTTCGTACGTGATACCCGGCAGCTCGCCGGTGCCGCGCTGGATGGCGCGCTTGATGTTGTCGGCCGGCATGTTCTCCGCCTTGGCGGCGGCCACCGCTCCGCGCAACCGCGGATTCTTTTCCGGATCACCACCGCTTTTGGCCGCGATGGTGATTTCCTTAATTAGCCGGGTGAAAATCTTGCCGCGCTTCGCATCCAGCGCGCCCTTCTTGTGCTTGATTGTTGCCCATTTTGAATGGCCTGACATGGTGGGAGACCTCAGATTTTACGATGACGTTATGACGAGTACCGGCGTCTGCCTGCGGAGTGAAGACAGAAGAATTATCTCCGCCTCTAACAGCCTTGCAGAGGTACGCGCAGGCTAGATTATATCCCGCCCATCAAGCCGCAGTCGAGATGAGATCGGCTTGGTTGTGCCGCGGCGGCCGGCAGTGTGGGCCTTCAGGCCCAAGCTTCAGCGTCGCCGAAGATGGGTGAGCAGCGCCCGGACTCCGCTAGTAGCGCCGGCGTCCTCGCCGGCTGTCGGGGCGGCGTTCCGCCGCCCATCCGCGCAACAACCGAATGCCCGCGCAGCCCAGAAGAATTACATCGTATCCGGCGGCACGATATCAACCCGCCGCTGCTGTTGATAGCAGGTCTCATCGCTCCCGTTACAAGCCGGATACAGCTTGCCCCACCCGGTCGCAAACTGGATACGCGACTCGTCCACGCCCGCCTTCACCAGCGCTGCCTTAACATGCTGCGCCCGGCGATACGACAGCACCAGGTTGTAGAAGATGTCGCCGCGAATGTCGGCGTAGCCCTGAATCCACATCGGCGAAGCCGTGTTCTGGCTTAGCCACGTTCCGTCGGCCGTCAGCACGGCCGGATTCGTCACCCGGCTGTAGATGTCGAAGGGGAAATAGATTTCTTTGATGTTCTGGATCAGGTCCTGCGCCTTCGCAGACAGCGGCGGAAAGTGGGCCTGCGAAGAAGCTGCGTTGTCCTGCGCCATCGCCACGTTGGCGGGCATGAAAACCGTCATTGCAATCAGAAAAGCGGCGGCAAAAACCCAATCGCGCTGTCTGGGTACGAAGTTACGCATAACTCCTCCGACAATTGGTTTGTTTCTCGAATTCGAGGACCTGCAGCTCGCACACCTCATCTTCGGCGCTGCAACGTCTGCCGAAGCATAGACGAGCCATATTACAGGATGATGAAACTCTCCACGTGGGTAGTGTCCTAATTTCGATTTAGGACAGCACCCTCCACGTGCAGTGTGCTAATTAGGATCCTACGCACTTTACTGAAAGAAGAGTCGAGCTTCGGACAGGAAATTCCGCCGCAAAGCCTTCAAACGCCCGGCGTTGTTTTACCCAGACTTTACTCGCGAAGATCGGCTTCGGTGCCATAATCCTTCAAAACCCTTTGCACGGGTTGAGGTACGACACGGGATACTGGCCGCTCCAGGCAGCGGCCAGTTTTGCTTCGGCAGTAGTAGTAATTCTTTGTATTCAATAGTTTACATAGGCTTTACATCGAAGATCCACGCGTAGTGTAACAATCGCCAACATTGGCGGGTTGGGTGGCTCCTCCCGCTGGAGAACGAACCTTCCTTATCAGGGAAAGACTGGCCGCCCAAGTGAGCGGCCAGTTCTATTTTTGCGGCGCTCCCTGCCTCAAGCCCCCGTTATCCTCTGCAACCTGTTGAGCAACAGTCTTATTTCGCGGAACTTTCACTTCCTATTAACGAGTTTGTAACATCCGCAACTTAGGATTTCGCTGACTAATTCACGCCAGTTCTGGTGAAAGCATACCCGTCTGTCGGGCTGGCCGCCCCTGTTGTAAATGGTTCTCGCGTAGCTGTTGCTCTTCAGGAGAGAAAGAGAAAATGAAACGACTACTCGTTCTGGCCCTCACATTCTTGATCGCCACAACCGTGTTTGCGCAGAGTGATCCTCAAACTTCCAAACCGCGCAGCAGTTCCGGTTCGGTCTCCAAGCAATTGGAGGACATGAAAGACGCCATTTCGGCGCAGCAGCAGCAAATTCAGCAGCTGCAACAGCAGATTTCCGCTCGCGATCAGGCTATCCAGCAGCTGCAGTCGCAGATCGCCAATATGCCGGCGCCTACGCCCCCGCCGCCACCCGGCCCGAATTGCTGCGACGCCGTGGGCGCGATGCAGCATGACGTTGCCGACTTGAAAACGGTTACGGCCAACACCGCTAACGAACTTCAGGATGCGCAGAAGCGCATCTCCTCGCTGGAAAGCCCCCTGGCGATTCACTACAAGGGAATCACCATCACTCCGGGCGGCTTCCTGGCGGCAGAAACTGTGTGGCGCCAGCGTGCCATCGGCGCCGACATCAATACGCCGTTTAACTCGATTCCATACTTCGGCGCCAACGCGGCTCACCTGTCTGAGTTCTATGGCTCTGGACGTCAGTCGCGTATCTCGATGCTCGCTCAGGGCAAGCTCGACAACATGACCATGAGCGGCTACGTCGAGAGCGACTTCCTCGGCGTCGGTTCGGCCTCCAACAACAACCAGAGCAACTCCTACGTCCTCCGCATGCGGCAGGCTTGGGGTCAGGCGGCTCTGAATAATGGCTGGAGCTTCACCGGCGGCCAGATGTGGAGCTTGGTGACCGAAACCAGGCAGGGTGAAGACAACCGCAGCGAAGCTCTCCCCATGACTATCGACCCGCAATATACGGTCGGTTTCAGCTGGGCACGTCAGTACGCCTTCCGCGTAACCAAGAACTTCAACAACAAGGTCTGGGCGGGCTTCTCGGTGGAAGACTCGCAAGCCACGCTCACCGCCAATGGCAACACCCCCGGCTCTTACCTGCTTGGCGGACCCGGCGCCGGCGGCGGCCTCTATAACCCGGCGGTCAGCGGTTGCTCCACTACGCTCAATGCGGCCGGCGCTCCGGTTACCACTTGTAGCCCGGTTTCAACCTACTCGTTCAATCCTTCGCCGGACTTCATCGCCAAGGTGGCCTTCCAGCCCGGCTGGGGACACTATGAGATCTTCGGCATCGGTACGCAGTTCCGCGATCGCATCTTCCCCAACGCCGGAGCAACCACCCCGACGGGCATGGGCGCATTCAACAGCTCCACTTGGACGGGCGGCGGCGGCGCCAATGCTCGCTGGGCGTTCGCCAACAAACACGTCGACTTCGGATTGCACGGTTTGGGCGGCAAAGGTGTAGGCCGTTACGGAACCTCCGGCCTCTCCGATATCACCATCACTCCCAACGGCTACGTTGCCCCGATCAACAACTATCAGGGTTTGGCAACGTTGGAATATCACTCGGCCAAGTGGGATTGGTACACCAACGGTGGCGTCGAGTATGACGGTCGCCAGGCGTACCTGAATTCCAAGGGCCTGCAGACGATCGGCTACGGTGGCGTCAATCTCAGCAGCTATGGCTGCGGCGTCGAACCGCTGCCCAGCACCGCCTACTCCGGCGGATTCGATCCCGGCAGCCCGTCGAACTGCAGTGCCAACACCAAGGACATCTGGGAAGGTACCCTCGGCTTCTGGTACAAGCCCTACAACGGTCCCAAGGGCAGACTGCAGTTTGGCATGCAGTACTCCTACGTGACCAAGACCGCGTGGGCCGGCGTCGGCACCAAGACTCCGTACCCCAGCGCCTTCTCCACGCCTACCGCGATCGACAACATGTTCCTCACATCCTTCCGCTACTACCTACCGTAAGCGGCTGGAGGGTGGCTGGTGCTCGGCCGGCCACCCTGTTTCATCCCGAGCAAAGTTGTGCGGGTTAAACCTGGATGCCCCGCTCTAGCGTGGTTATAGCTAGGGCGGGGCATCTGATTTTGTGACAACTGACAACTCCCGCCTTGGGATGTGTTCCGCGGCTCGGATCGAACGTCCGACAGCTGACAGCTGACAACCGCTTTTGAGACCCCGACCCACAACCCTCGGCAGCGCGAGGCAGCTGATTTTTCTGACAACCGACAACAGGGTTTCCGCCAGCTACACCCTCACAATCATCACTTCCGTCGACTTGATCAGCGCCGCAGCCTTGTCCCCGCGCTTCAGCCGCATCTCGCGCGCGGCATCGGCCGTGATGATCGAAGTAATGTGCTGCCCGCCAATCGAAAGCCTGATCTGCGCCATCAGCCCTTCGATACGCACTTCCACGATTCGTCCCACCAGCTGATTGCGCCCGCTGATGTTACGGAAGTTCGTCCGGCTCTCCGCCGGCTGCTTGCCCAGCGACTTGTAGAGGAAAGCGTCGATCTCGCCTTGCGGAATGCGGTGATGCCCGCCCGCCGTCTTCACCGTACGCAGCTTGCCCTTGTAAATCCATTGCTTCAGGCTGGCGTAGCTGATGCCCAAAACTACGGCAGCATCACGGGGACGCAGCAATTCCTCTGATTTAGAGCTCATGCCTTGGCATTGTAGAGCACGTAGCACCAGCGTCCTCCCCGGATCTAGCAACGTAGCGCCGGCGTCCCCGCCGGCTGTCAGGCAGGCGTCCTGCCTGCCCTGATCGACCCCGGCAAACGCCCAAATCAGAACCATCTCCCCAAACGAAACTCCAGCCCTCAATCTCCGCCCCCAATCAAGTCTTCCCGCTTGCCTGCCGATAGCTTTCTTGCAACGCTGTTGTTGACTAGCGCCGCATGAAGAACCTACCCAGCGAAAACGCGACTAGCTTTCCCGATCTGCCGCCGGCATTCGACCGCCGTCGCCGCGAGCGCATCACGTTGAACATCCCGCTGCGAATCCTCACCTACGGCGTTCTGGTGGACAAGGCGACCGCCGCCGTCTGCACCGACCTGAGCGAAGGCGGCGTGGCCTTCGATTGCTCGTCGGAGCTCAACGTCGGCGATATTGTGATCCTGGAATTCCACCAGAAGGGCGAAGCTGCCTACCGTTGCCATGCCCGCCTCGCCTACCGCATGGGCCATCGCTACGGCGCTTACTTCCTCGCTGGCGAATAGTTCTCAGCTCGGCTGCGAGGTCGCGTTCAGAATTTGTAACACCAGCTTGGCCGATGCCAGATCTTCCACCGCTAATCCCAGTGACTTGAACACCCTGATCTCCGCCTGCGGCATCGCCTTCGTTCCGCCCAGCAGCTCGCCCAGTTCGGCATAGATCTCGGCCTTGGCCAGCAAGATATCCCCTGACTCCTTCATCGCCGCCTCGCGCGAATCCACAATCACCGCGCCGCGCATGGCATCGTCATCCAGTTCGCGATTCTTCGTTCCCACCGCTCCCACCGCATTCACCAGCACGCCGGCTTTCAGCCACGCGCCATGCAGCACCGGCGTCGGTGATCCCGTCACCGTAACAACCACGTCGGCCCCGCGCACCGCTTCTTCCGCCGCCATCGCTTTGCCGCCAATCTCGCTCGCCAGCGTTCGCGCGTTTTCCTCATTGCGGCTCCAAACCCGAACGTCGTCAAACTTTCGCACCAGTGAAAGCGCCTGAAAGTGCGATCGCGCTTGCACGCCGCTCCCCAGGATCGCCAGGCTCTTCGCATCCGGCGCCGACAACAGCTTCGTCGCCACCGCAGAAACTGCCGCAGTTCTCAGCTCGGTGATGAGCCGCCCATCCATCATCGCCAACGGCTCGCCGGTCTGGGCATTGAACAGCGCGATTACGGCCTGGTGCGTGGGAATCCCGCGCGCTCGGTTTTCAGGAAAGAGAGTGACCAGCTTCGCGCCCATCACGTCGCCGTATACGGCTGGCATCACGCCCATAAACCCGCGGTACTCACTGACCGGCACAATGCTGCGAACCGGCTGCACCACGCGTCCCGCCGAGAAGTCAGTCAGCGCGCGCTCCATCGCCGCGATCAGGTCTTCCATGCGCAGCAGCGGACGGAGTGTCTCTTCGCCTAAGAATCGAATCGATGGAGCGCTCTTGTCGAGGTCGGTCATAGCTCGCCAATTTTAATGTAGAGTAAGCAGCAATATCACCACGCTGCGCAGGAGGCGGAAATGACAACCTCTGCTGAATCCAGACGGCAAGTCCTGACCTATCTGTTACTCGTTTTTGCCTTCAGCTCTGTCTTCTATTTTCTCGTCTTGCGAACCGGAAAGCTTGGCTCTGCGGGCGGCCTTTATGTCGTCGGCATCATGTGGTGTCCGGCGCTGGCGGCGTTTGCCACCCTCAAGCTCAATCATCGCAGCCTCAGCGAACTGGGCTGGAAATGGCCGCAGACCAAATACATGGCCATGTCCTGGTACATTCCCTTGCTCTACGCGGCCATCGCCTATCTCATCGTGTGGACGACCGGCCTCGGCGGATTCCCCAATCGCGACTTCATGCAGAAACTCGCCGTCCACATGGGCCTGCATATCTCGCCGACGGCCTCAACGATTGTCTATGTCATCGTCAATGGGATCTTCGGACTAGTTTTCGGCATGGCAACCGCCTTAGGCGAAGAGATCGGCTGGCGCGGCTTTCTCGTTCCCGAGCTTTCCAGGACGATGGGTTTCACAGCCACCGCGCTGATCAGCGGGATCGTCTGGGCCGTGTGGCATTTCCCCATCCTCATCTGGGGCGACTACAACGCGGGCACGCCGGCGTGGTACTCGTTGCCATGCTTCTCGATCATGGTCGTCGAGCTGGCTTTCATCTTCGCCTGGATGCGGCTGAAGTCCGGCAGTCTATGGACCGCCGCGATGCTCCACGCCAGCCATAACCTCTACATTCAGGAAATCTTCACTCCGCTGACGAGAGATACCGGCAAGACCGCCTGGTTCATCGACGAATTCGGCGCCGTGCTGCCGATCGTAATCCTCTTCTTCGCGATCTATTTCTGGCGCCGGCGGGGCGAGTTGCCGCAGACCGCCATCGAAAATCAAACGGCAGCTGCTTTATCTCCAGTTGCCGCCAACACGAGTGGTGCCCACTAACCATGCTCAAGGTCAAGAAGCTGTCCCCCGAAGCCACTCTGCCAACCGTCGCTCATCCCGGCGAGGACATCGGCTACGACTTGTACTCCGCCGAAGAGCTCACCATCGCCGCTCGTGGCGCATCCGGCGTCCACACCGGAATCGCCATCGAGTTCGTGCCCCCTGCAGGTGGCATCGTGAAAACCCGCTCCGGTCTAGCGAAGAAGCGACTTTTGTGCAATGCAGGTGTTATCGATGCTGGATATCGCGGCGAAATCATCGTGCTGATGGAGAATCTCGGCGACGAGCCCTACACCATTCGCAAAGGCGACAAAATCGCCCAGCTTCTGGAGCACCCATTCCTCGCCGGCGAGGTGGTGGAAGGCGAATTGAACGAGACTAACCGCGGCTCCAAGGGCTTCGGCTCCAGCGGGCAGTAAGCGCCCGGCGAAGCTGAAGTTGAGTCTGGGCTTGGAAAGCGCACGGCCTCACGGCGGCTTGCTCGGGTAGTGCAGGCCTTCAGGCCTGCGTAACGACATTCTCTTTATGATTTGTCATCCCGAGGAGGTCTTCAGACCGACGAGGGATCTGCGGTTCTCTCGCGCCCTGGACGACAGATGGCGGGCGCGGAACCAGAGGTACACGATGAGTCGGGCTCACCTGAGGCGAATCCTTCCACTTCTCCTGGTCGTCGGTTTGATGCTGGGCAGATCGCCCTCGCAAACATCTCCTCCGCCCGCCGCCCAATTCGACGCAACCGCCGAAGCCCAGCTGGTCCAGCTGCTCAATCAAACCCGCACTGAGCACGGTCTCGCGCCTTTAAACGTCGACGAGCGATTGACCCGCGCCGCTCGCAAGCATACGCAGTTGATGGCGCAGCACCTCACGCTATCGCATCAGTTCGATGGCGAGCCGCCGCCGCAAACCCGCTTCTCCAACGAAGGTCTCCCGGCCGACAGCTCCAGCGAAAACGTCGCGCTCAATCAGACCATTACCGGAGCCCACGACGCGCTGATGCATTCGCCGCCTCACCGCGCGGCCATTCTCGATCCGAATTTCAACGTAGTCGGCGTGGGCGTCCTGCAAACCGATGACGGCTTCTTCGTCACCGAGGACTTCGCCCGCAAGCTGCCGGAGATGTCGGAAGTGGAAGCAGAAGCTGCGGTGCAAACGTCGATCGAGCGATACGCGAGGTCGAACGGATTCTCTCCTGCCGGGCGAAAGCCTCAGCCGCCGCTGCGCCACATCGCCTGTCAGATGGCGCTGAACGACGCTCTGGACAGCAGCGCCGCGATGGGTCTGCCGCAGGTGCACGGCGTCCTGGCCTGGACCGCTGCCGATCCCGCCAAGCTGCCGAAGGGAATTGGGCAGGTGCTCAAACCGCAGATCTCCGGGTACTCGCTGGGAGCTTGTTTCGCTCCCAGCGTGAGCCATCCCGGAGGCGTTTACTGGTTAGTAATGGTGACCTACTGATATGAATCGACGCTGGCTCCAGCGCCTTTGCTCAGGCTGAGCGTTGCTGATGAATCGATCCCGCGTGCGCCGCGGGCGGCGTTGTGTTATGAATCCGTACCGGTTTCGCCGCCAGGTCGGACATGATGTAAGCCTCGCCGGCTTGCATCATGTGTGTCCAGACGGCTTGCGCCCGGCCCCGCTCGTTTAGGAATGCCGCTACCTCGGCCGCGTTCATGTTCGTCCCCGCCTCTTTGGCAAATTGCAGGACGTGGGCCAGGGTGATCTCGGCGGTAACTTTCTCGCGCCAACACTTTTTCTTAAGGTCAATCATTTCTGCTTCCCGACAGAATGAATTAGTTCCCCACTGCCATAGAAAATAGCCGTAGCGGCAAGTGCGTGCGATGTCGAAGATCACGCCCCCGTGTGACGACGGTCACAGGCGAATGTTCACCGGCGACCAGCGCTGTCCCTTGGCATTGGAAAAGACATATTCACCTCGGAGGCACGGAGGACACGGAGTAGTCTTTTACTTTTCTTCTCTTTCTAATCCTGTCTCTTCTCAGCGTCCTCTGTGCCTCCTTGGTGAAAACGCCTTTGCTTCAGCCTGTGCTACCCTCGCTTTTCAGATGCCCGAAAACTCCCAAATCTACGTCGGCACCGCTGGATGGTCCTACAAAGACTGGGAGGGCATTGTCTATCCCGCGCAGATCAAGAAGTCCCAGCATCCGGTGGAGTACATGGCGCGCTACGTCGATGTGCTGGAGATCAATACTTCGTTCTACGGGCACATCAAGCCGGAGTGGGGCAAGCTGTGGTGCCGCATAGCGCGAGGCGTGAACCCGCAATTTCTATTTACGGCCAAGCTCAACCGCGCCTTCACCCATTCGCCGATCGCGGCCCTGGAGAGTTCCTCGGCCGAGACCATTCGCGCGACCGCAGAAGACGAACAGCTCACCAAAGAAGGCCTGGAATCGATTGCCGCGGAAAACATGCTGGGCGCGGTCCTGGCGCAGTTCCCCATCTCCTTCAAGAACACCAACACCAACCGCAACCATCTGCAGAGCGTGATCGAAAAGTTCAAGGCATTTCCGCTGGTCGTCGAGGTGCGCCACAACAGCTGGACCAACGAAGGCACGCTCCGCTACTTCGCCGAGAAGGGCGTCGCCTTCTGCAATATCGACCAGCCGAAGCTAGGCCAGGCCGTTACGCCCAGCGAACATGTGACCGCGCCGGTGGCCTACGTGCGCCTGCACGGCCGCAACTACGATCAGTGGTTCGACAGCGATTCGCGCAACGATCGCTACAACTACCTCTACACCGATCCCGAGCTGCGCGGCTGGAAGACACGCGTCGATGCCATCGCGGAGAAGGCGCAGAAGACCTTCGTCATCGCCAACAATCATTTCGAAGGCAAGGCTGCGGTCAATGCGTTGCAGTTGAAAAACATGATCACCGGAAGGCCGGTGCGCGTGCCGCAGACGCTGCTGAAGCACTATTGGGAGCTAGCTGAAATTGCCGAGCCTGCTCCGTCGTCCGATGAGCCGGCACAGGCCACCTTCGAGAACCTGTGAAGTCTGCGCTTCGGGCTTGCATGGCGACTCGGTAGTCCGTACTATCGTTTTCAATTTCACGACGAGCGGAGACCATGAGCGACGAAGCCGATGAGCTGAAAGAAGCAGCCGAACGAGCCAAAGAAGTCCGCGCACTGGCGCCGGTGAGCCTTACGATGGCGATCCTGGCGGTGCTGGTCGCCACGGTCACGCTGCTCGGGCACCGCGCCCACACCGAAGAACTCCTGCTGCAAACCCAGGCTACCGATCAGTGGAGTTACTACCAGGCGAAAAACATGCGCCGCAATAATCTCGAGGCGCTCGATGAGGTTCTCACCGCTCTGGAGAACACCAAGGAAGAACGCGCGGGAGAGGTTCGCAAGCATTTTCACGAGGAGATCGACAAGTACAAAGATCAGCAGAAGGACATTCAGACCGAGGCGAAAGACTTCGAGGCCGAGCGCGACAAGGCCAGCCACCGCGCCAATCGCTTCGACCTTGGCGAAGTCTTCCTTGAGATCGCGCTGGTCGTCACGTCGATCACGCTGCTGACCGAAAGGCGCGCGTACTGGTACTTCGGATTTGTTCTGGCCGCGATCGGCATTGTCTGCGCCGCCAGCGGTTTGCTGCTGCGCTGATCCGCTGTTCGCGGAATGTTTTGGTCTGGTACTGGCCTTCAGGCTAGTGGTTTAGTACCGGACTTCAGGCTCGCGTCCCCGCTCTTTGTCTTTTTTGTCATCCCGACCGAGGACTTCAGTCCGACCGAGGGATCTGCGGTTCGAGCCGCGGAGCGGCGGCACGGGCCGCGACATACTATCAAACTCTACGGTTCCCACCCCTGCTCGCCCACCAGCGGTACGAACCTGCAGCCTTCGCGAGTTGTGACCACCGTCTCCTCGCCCATCTTGCGGACGACCAGCACCTGCTGCTCCTGCCGCGTACCTACGGGAATGACCAGCCGTCCGCCATCGGCAAGCTGTGCGACCAGCGTCTCCGGCACGCGAGGCGCAGCCGCAGCCACCAGAATTTTGTCATATGGCGCATGCTCGGCCAGACCCAGGCTTCCGTCACCTGTCACGACGTAAACATTCGCGTAACCGAGCGTCCGCAAAATCTCGCGCGCTCGATCCGCCAGCTCAGCGTGGCGCTCGATACTCCAAACTTCCTTCGCTAACTCGCCAAGGATTGCAGCCTGATATCCCGTACCTGTCCCGACCTCAAGCACGCGATCCTCGGGACGAACCTCCAGCGCCTCGACCATTGCGGCAACAATGTACGGCTGCGATATGGTTTGCCCCTCGCCGATCGGCAGCGGGAAGTCGCCGTACGCGTTCTTCGCATCGTCGGCTGAGATGAATTCTTCGCGCGGAACCTTGCCCATCGCCGCCAGGACGCGCCCATCACCAATACCACGCGCGCGAAGCTGCTCCTCCACCATGCGGGCGCGCTGTTGCCCTGCGGAATCAGGTTGCCCTGCGCGATGGAATAACGGAGAGAACACAAATCACCTCGCGGCGCGTCACGAAAGCCGCCGGCATCTCTCAGGCCAGGACACGCCTCAGTCCTTGCCGAATTCTGGGCGCCACTTACGTCTTCCGTCTTACAATGGCGCACACGTTAAAGGAGCCCTATGTCGCAACTCGGTCAGCCGCTTCCCACGCAGGATTTCAAAGTCTACATGAACCTGCAACAAGGCCTTTGGATGAAGTATCCCCCATCCTGGGAGATGCTGGAGGATCCAGGAGCCAGCGCTTTCATGGCTTATTTCCTGTCGCCGCTGGAATCTCCCTCCGACACCTTTCGCGAGAACGTTAACCTTGTGGTCGAGCCTCTACCGGCGTCGGTGAACTTGGAGCAGGTTGTCGCCAACAGCCGCGAATTGCTGTTGCAGCAGATGGGGGTAACTTTTGTCGAGTATGCCGCCAAAGACCAGCTGGGCGGCCTTCCCGCCTATCGCAGCATCTACACCGGCGCGATGCAGGGCCGCGCTTTGAAATGGTTGCAGTACAGCGCGATCAAGGGAAACCGGGCGTACACGCTGACCTTCACCGCCGAGCCTGCCCGCTTCGAAGCCTTCCTGGCAATCGTCCGCGAGATGCTCGCCTCCCTGGAGATCAGTTGACTCCGGCATCGCAACAGCCAGGCAGAACGGAAAGGAGTCGGCCATGACCGATCAACAAATCCAGGAGGTGGTCGCGCGAGCGAGAGCCGATCAGGAATTCGCTCACCAGCTGTTTCGCGATTTCCCGGGTACGCTGAAGGCGGCCGGATACACCTTCCAGCCTGACGAACTCGACCAGGTGCGGGCCGCATTTTCGCCGCCGGCACGCCCTGCGCAGCCCGGCGGGGGCTCGAGCGGCTCGGCGACGGATGCTCTCAACGAGTTCATCCGCAATCAGCAGGTCCAGAGTCGCGCCCGCTCCGACGCTCAATCGGACCGGCTCATCGAGTTGGGGCAGGCGACCGTCAATATTTTCAAAACTACCCTCGACTACTCCGCCCGCACCTATCGCATGGTGACGCGGATGAACGCCGTCATGTTCTGGATGGGCGTGGGCCTGTTTAGCTTCGCCACTTTCTACGGCGCATTCACCAAGAATCTCCCGCTCACGGGAATTTTCTGCGGCCTGGGTGCGGCCAGCTTCGTCAGCTTGTTCTTTCTGGGCCCAATCGAGAAAACGCAGGCAGCGCTCTCCAACCTGATCCAGGCGGAAATCGCCTTCATGAGCTATTTTGAGCAGATCAACCTGGCGGAGACCTATGCGATGCTGCCGCCGCCAGATTCCGGTAAGCCGAGTCATGAAAACATCGCGAAGGCCAGTGAGATGCTGCAACAGCGCTCCCGCGAGACCATCGAAATCCTGCACTACATTCGCACCGCCGCTCCGCCGGGGAAGAACGGCGCTGATGGAGATTCCGATCCTCAGGCAGGTTCAAAGGAAAATGTCGCGCAGGATGCGACTGGTCAGAAGATGGGCGGTGGTAAGGCTTCCTAGTGGCGAACTAGTCCGCCACCTGTTTGGTCTCGATCTCCGGCACGGCCTCGGATGCAGGTGCCGGCATTGCCTGAACTGCGGCCTTGGGAGCCGGCGCAACATTACGAGGAGCAGGCTTGGACAGGCGGCCGTGCTTCTCGAACTGTCCGATGTGCCAAATGTCGCGTGCATATTCCAGAACCGTGCGATCGCTGGAGAACTTGCCGATGCGGGCTACGTTCAGGATCGCCTTGCGCCACCAAACCTCTTCGTTCAAGTATTCCGTATCGATCAGCTGCTGCGTTTCAACGTAAGCCGGAAAGTCGGCGATGTGGAAGTAGCGATCGCCGCGATGCACCAGTTCGTCAAACACCCAACGGAACAGGCCATGTTCGTTGGGGCAGAAGCGGTCCGACGCCAGCGCATCCATCACCTCGCGCACGGCAGCATCGTTTTCGTAGCGCTCCTGCGCGTTGTACGTACCCTTCTGCTGCATCTCGCGAATCTCTTCCGCGCGCAGCCCGAAGATGAAGATGTTGTCCTCGCCCACTTCTTCCGCGATCTCGATATTGGCGCCGTCGTAAGTCCCAATCGTCAGCGCGCCATTCATCGCCAGCTTCATGTTGCCGGTGCCTGACGCTTCCATGCCTGCCATGGAAATCTGCTCGCTCAAGTCGGCGGCGGGCATGATCAGCTGCGCCAGCGACACGCGATAGTCGGGCAGGAACGCCACCTTCATCAGGTCGCGGGTGCGGTCGTCGGTGTTCACGACCTCGGCCACGCTGTGAATCAGCTTGATGAGCTGCTTGGCGGCCCAATATCCCGGGGCGGCTTTGCCGGCGAAAATGTACGTGCGCGGCACCAGCGGCATCTCACCGTGCTCCACGATTCCCAGATAGTCGTGGATGATGCCCATCACGTTCAGCGTCTGCCGCTTGTACTCGTGAATGCGCTTGACCTGCGCGTCGAACATGGAATCGGGATCGACCGAGACGCCGCTCAGCTCGTGAATCATCCCCGCCAGCCGCATCTTGTTCTGCCGCTTGACCTGCTTGAACGCCTCGCGAAATTCCTCGTCGTCGGCGAACGGCTCCAGGTCGCGCAGCTTGTGCAGGTCGGTGATCCACTTGTTTTCGTCCAGGGTGCGGCTGATGAGATCGGTCAGCCCCTCGTTGGCCTTCATCAGCCAGCGCCGCGGCGCCACGCCGTTAGTCTTGTTGTTGAATTTCTCCGGCCACACCTGCGCAAACTCGGCCGCCAGCGAACTCACCAGCAGATCGGTGTGCAGCTTGGAGACGCCGTTTACCGAATGGCCGCCCACAATGCACAGGTTCGCCATCCGCACCTGCTTCTCATAACCCTCTTCGATGATCGACATGCGGCGGCGTTTCTCGTCATCGAGGAATGAGTACTCCTGCATCTGGCGCAGAAATTCGTGGTTGATGTTGAAGATGATCAGCATGTGCCGCGGCAGAACTTTTTCCAGCAGCGGCACCGACCACTTCTCCAGCGCCTCCGGCAAGAGCGTGTGATTGGTGTACGCCAGCGTCTGCTGCGTGATCTCCCACGCCTGCTCCCACGGCAAACGTTCTTCATCCAGCAGAATCCTCATCAGCTCGGCGACCGCCAGGCTGGGATGCGTGTCGTTCATCTGGATGGCGATCTTCGAGGGCAGCACTTCCATCTGCTTATGCTGCAGACGGAAGCGCCGGAAGATATCGCCCAGCGCGCAGGAGACCAGGAAATATTCCTGCACCAGCCGCAGCTCCTTGCCGCTCATCACCGAGTCGGAGGGATACAGTACGCGCGAGATATTTTCCGATTGGATCTTCTGCTCGACGGCGCGAATGTAGTCGCCGCGGTTGAAGATCTCGATGTCGAAGTCTTCCGACGCACGCGCCGTGAACAGCCGCAGCCAGTTCACGGTCTGGCCCAGATAGCCGACCACCGGCATGTCTGTCGGTATCCCGACCACGACCTTCTGTGGGTTCCAAACCTGTTCCAGGCTGTGTTCCACTTCGCGCGGCCCGTCGACCTTGCCGTACAGCGGGATGTTGACCGCTTCTTCCGGATGCTCAATCTGGAATGGAGTTCCGTTGGCCTTCCAGCGGTCCGGCTTCTCGCGCTGGAAGCCGTTGAAGATCTCCTGCTTGAACAGGCCGTATTCGTAATCGATGCCGTATCCGAAGCCGGGCATACCGAGCGTCGCCAGCGATTCCAGAAAGCACGCCGCCAGACGGCCCAGGCCGCCGTTGCCGAGGCCAGCGTCATTCTCGCTCTCCAGCACCTCATCCAGGCTGACGCCGAAGCCGGCCAGCACTTCGCGGCACATGTCTTCGACGCGCAGGTTCGACAGGTTGTCGCCCAGCGAGCGGCCCATCAGGAATTCCATCGAGAGGTAGTAGAGCCGCTTGGAATCCTTGTGGCGATAGCGCGCTTCCGTCTCCAGCATGCGATCGACAATGCGATCGCGAATGGCCAGGGACACGGGCTTGAGATAGTCGGCGGGCTTCAGCTCGGAGGTAGGCCGCACCAGCGTGTAGCGGACGTGACGCAGTATCGCTTCACGCAGCACTTCAGCCGGCCGGACCTGCGAAAGAAATTCAGGGGATGACATAGGTAATGGTGGCCTGTCCGATCCGAACGAAACGCCTCCCGCTGAGCTTTCCCCTCGCCATTACGGCGCCGGCAGAAAAGCGATAGCCTGCGCAGAGCATGCCACCAATCGCAGATCTCAACCGGTTGGTACTCCTCGATTGATCCTGACGGCCTTGCTCGCTCGGCCCATTCTACTGCCAACCGCTGGCCCTGAGAAACACCTCAATTTTCTAAGGTGGCTCATCCAGTAACTTCGGCCAAGATGGGCCGCAACTTGACGATGCGGGCGCGGCTTCGGCGCGAGTTGCGACGGAACCCCGTCCCATCGGAACAGGGTTTCGAACTCAGTGCCGGCTTTCAGTGTTGTTCGCTAAGAGAAACTGGGCGGAATGAAATCTGCGGCCGATGCCCGGGCCGCACAATGCTGGGTGGCGTTAGGTCACCGTGGTCGTGGTATTGTGGGTCTTCTTCCAGTCCTTCATCTGCTTTTTCTGCTGCTTCGCCTGTTGCTTCTGTGCCTTGGACTGGCCCCGGCTGTACTGCTTCCACGTCTTCTTCGATTGCTTCTCCGCGGCCTTCTGTTGTTGGGTTTGCGCACGGTTAGTATTCGAGCCGGCGTGGGCAAGCATTGGGCAGGACAGCATCAGCCCGAGGGAAACAGCCAGAACGGAAGCGACCTTCTTCATAGGCTCACCAAATGTAGCGCTTTTGGCTGGATTGTACCAAGTGCTCTCCATCTAGGAAAGTACAATGTTTTCGTGGTGGTCGATGGCCACCTTCCGGCCATAACTCGCCGCGCCGGGATCAAGCCTCTGCCTTCGCGCCGGCCAGCCGCGTCGCGACCACTAATCCATATATCGACACTAAAGCCGCGCTCAACAACACCGTCACCGGCGCACCGATCAGGGCAATCAGTGCGCCTGCCGGAAAGTCGCCCAGCGGGCGGATGCCCATGATCACCAGCGTGTTCAGGCTCATCACGCGGCCGCGCATCTGCTCCGGCACGCGCAGCTGCAGCAGCGTGATCGTAGTCGTTCCGGCCAGCGTCTGTCCCACTCCGTAAACCAGCAGCGCGCCCAGTGAGATCCAGAACCATCCGCTCAGCGCGAACGCCGTCAACGCCGCGACCCAAAGGAAGACGCCGGCGAGATAGATCCTCCCATGCTTGGGATTGCTGCCTAGCGACGCCAGAAACAGCGCTCCCAGAATCGTTCCAACGCCGGCTGCGGAAAACAATAGGCCGAGCCGCTCCGGCCCAACGTGCAAGACCTTGACCGCAAACACCGGCAGAATCAGCGCCGACGACGGTCCGA
This sequence comes from uncultured Acidobacteriaceae bacterium, assembly GCA_963805985.1. Taxonomy (GTDB): domain Bacteria; phylum Acidobacteriota; class Terriglobia; order Terriglobales; family Acidobacteriaceae; genus Bog-257. Next base: position 592,526 of record CAWDWG010000005.1, read on the forward strand.
GAAACAGCATCGCGGCAAAGCCGGACAAGACCCACGGCAATACCGCATCGCGCTTAACTGTGCCGAGCGCGGTGCGAATCGCCTGTGCCGTGGATTGTTGATGGGCGGTGCTCGCGGGCACGCGCATCACGTAGAGAGCAATCAGCACCGCGAGAAAGCTGGCTCCGTTCAGAAAGAAATTGCCGGCGTAGCCGATCGCCACGACGCTGAATCCCGCCAGCGCCGGCCCCAGTGTCGAGGCTCCATTGAAGATCATCGATTGCAGGCTGATCGCGTTGCCCAGATCTTCTCTCGGAACCAGCAGCGGAACCAGCGCGCCCCGCGTCGGCTGATCGAAGCTCAGCAGCGTACCGTTCAGAAATGCCAGAACGAGAATCATCCAAAGCTGGACCACATTGAAGTACGTGAGCAGGCCGAGCAGGATGGCCATCACGGCTGAACCGCTCTGCGTGAAGAGCAGGAGTCGGCGCTTATCGATGCGATCGGCAACGCTTCCGCCGACCAGAGCGAACAGGAAGAACGCCAGCGCCTGCGCCAGTGACACCGTGCCCAACGCAAATGCCGAGCCGTGCGTGATCTTCAGGACCAGCAGGCTCTGCGCGACAATCTGCATCCACGTGCCGATTGCCGAGACCGTCAGCCCAATCCACAGCAGGCGAAAATCGCGATGCCGCAGGGCGCGAAAGGCATGGAACGGGCCGGAGGCGGGGTTGGCGTTGTCGCTCATCCCACGCTGGCGCGGTACGACCAGGTGGGTTGCGCGGCCTCGGTAGCAGCGGCCGCGCGGGCGATCTCGATCAGGTGATGATCGGGCGAGAGTGTACAGACAGGATCGGTCGCGGTCGCGTCGCCGGTGAGGAGAAACGCCTGGCAGCGGCAGCCGCCGAAATCCTGTTCTTTGCGATCGCAGCTCTTGCAGGGCTCCGGCATCCAATCCTCGCCGCGAAACATTTTGAAGGCCGGCGATTCCTGCCAGATGTGTTCCAGCGAATGCTCTCGAACGCTGTCAAACTGTATGCCGGGGATGACACCTGCGGCGTGACACGGCAGCACACGGCCGGAGGGATCGATCAGCAAAGTGCGCCTTCCCCATCCGCCCATGCAGGCCTTGGGATAGCGCGCGTAATAGTCCGGTACCACGCAATCGATGCGCGTCTTTCCAGCAAGGCGCGTCTGCGCAGCTTCCACCGCGCGCATACAGCGCTCCAGTTGCTCCGGCGTGGGCAGCAGGTAATCGCGATTCTTGAGCGCCCATCCGTAATACTGCGCGTGTGCGATCTCGACCCGCTCCGGCCGCAACTGCTCGATGAACTCAATCATCTCTTCGATGTGATCGAGGTTCTGGCGATGCACAACCAGGTTCACGGTGAACGCCAGCGGCTGTTGGCGAATCTTCTCCGCAAAAACGATTTTGTACGCGTGGCCCTTGGCTCCGGCTATCCACTGCGCCGGGCCGTCCTTGGAATCCTGGAAGCTGAGCTGAATATGATCGAGCCCGGCGTCGACCAGCTTCGGCAGCCGCGTCTCCGGAATGCCGAGGCCCGACGTGATGAGATTTGTATACAGGCCAGCCTGGCGCGCGCCGGCAATCAGTTCTTCGAGATCGGTTCGCCCGGCCGGTTCACCGCCGGTGAGATGCAGATGCAGAACGCCCAGGCGGCTCGCCTCCTGAAACACTCGCAGCCACTCCTCAGTGGTAAGCTCCCCCTGCTTCGCAACCATCTGCAGTGGATTCGAGCAGTACACGCAATGCAGCGGGCAGCGATGTGTCAGCTCGGCGATCATCGCTAGTGGGTTCGGAGTCATCAGTAGTCCACGATCCGTTTGTTGTGCAGCGCTTCCAGAAAGCTGCAAACGTCATTCATGATCTTCGCCGGATCGGCGCCGTACTTTTCCGCCAGCGTCGTCACAATCTGCTGAACCGTGCGCTGGCCATCGCAGAGTTCGAGGATGCCCTGTCCCGTGCCCTGAACGCGGATCATTCCCTCGGGATACAGCACCACCGGCTTTTCCTCGTGCGTGGCCCATCGGCAACCGGGCGCAAGACGAGGCTGACTCTCTGGCAAAGGGGAGGCCAACGTTAGGACTCCATTCGAAACGCGCCCGGCGGCGGCCATCCCGGCTGCACATAGGAGAAGTAGATAGCATCCAGCTGCGCCCACAGTATGTCGCACTTCGCCTGCAGAGCGCCGATCGCCAGCTCCTGCTCGGCTCGCGTCCGGGCGTGCTCAATCACATATTGCAGCGCGAAGCGCGCATCTTCCGGCGCCTGATGCAGCCGCGCGGTGAAGTAATCCAGCCCGTTCGACAGCCAGGGATAATGCTCGCGCAGGCGATCCATGCGCAACGAGATCAGGTCGCGCGAGAACAACTCCGTCAGCGACGACGCCACTGCCTCCAGAAAGCTGCGGTTCTTGACCAGATCAATGTAGGCATCGACCGCGTAGCGCACGCCCGGCAAAATTCCTTCGCAGCGCATCACGCGATCACGATCCAGCCCAGTCGCCTCCGCCAGACGAATCCAGCGCTCGATGCCGCCTTCCTGCGTCGCATCGCCATCATGATCCACCACGCGCTTGCGCCAGGCGCGGCGAAAGTCGGGATCCTCGCTGCGCGAAAGAATGATCGCATCTTTGATGGGAATGCGGCTCTGATAGTAATAGCGGTTCAAGGCCCAGGCTTGCAGCTGCCCGCGGCTCAACTTGCCCTCGTGCATCATGGTGTGGAACGGATGCTGATGGTGATATCGCTCCGCGCCAACGTTGCGCAGCCGCGCTTCCAATTCCTTCGCGCTGAGAACCGGCAATTCGGCGATGGCTACAGATTCAGTTGCCACCCATCCTCCGCTAACTCCCAGCCGGCGGCCCGCAACTCGCGATACTCGGGACCAGACTCATCCAGCATGGGATTGGTGTTGTTTACGTGTACAAAGATTTTACGCGGCCGTCGCACTGCAGCGAGCAGATGCAAGCTGCCATTCGCACCCGACACTGGGACGTGCCCCATCTCTCGCGCTGTCGCTCCGCTGCCCTGCACCTGGATCAACTCGTCGTCGCTCCAGAATGTTCCGTCGAACAGAAGCACATCGGCGGTCTCCAGCAGTCGCAGCAGCTCATCGCTGATCTTCGGAACCGCCGGCAGGTAGGCCAGCCGCGCGCCGGAAGAACCGGTCAGCATGACACCCAGCAGCGCTTCGTCGCCCTTCAACTCCGCTACGCGTTCCGGAGAAACATACATAGGATACCGGTCAGCCAGGGAAAATACCTCGCAGGAAATCCCCGACGCTTTGTCTTCGACATCCAGCAAAGGAAAGCGATCACCCGGCCTGACGGTCGTCCAGCAAACTTGTCGCGGGACGCGGTTGAGCATGCCGAATGCGCTGTTGTCCTCGCGCACGATGCGCTGCAGCGACGGCGTGCAATAGACACGGAAAGGCTGCAGCTCGCGCAGCGACAACAACCCCGCGATTTGATCGAGGTCGGCGCTGGTCAGCAGCACTCCGGAGATCGGCGAGTCACGAATGCCATCGCGCGGCTGGAGCGCCGGCGCACGTTCAATTTGCATTCGCAAGTCAGGTGAGGCGTTCAGCAGAAACCATGCGCGGCCATCATCGCTGACGGCCACCTGGGTTTGCGTGCGGCTCTTGGCGCGAAGCGTCCCGGCCCGCAAGGAGCGACAATTCCGGCAGCTGCAATTCCACTGCGGAAAGCCACCCCCGGCGGCGGAGCCCAGGATCTCTACGCGCATTCCTGCGGTTTACAGTTCCGCGCTGGCGTAGCAGTTGATTTCGCAGTTCAGGCAAACTTCTTCAAACTTCGGACTCGTCCATTCCATGACTCTCTCCTTATGTTCTCGACACTAGGTTGATTGCGGCCCCACGAATCAAAGGAGCGCTGGTTAATGAGATGCTCCCTCGCTGCTTTTGGGAACAGCGTGAAAGCGACTTTACAAGAAATCTTACCCCGGCGTCCAGCAAATCCTTCCGTCTTACCTCGCCGGACTGCCCGGAACGCTCAACTCCGCAGCGTGGACTTGCTGGCCGGATTTCGACAACTCTCCGTAAAAGCCTTCCACCTGCGCCGGCGTGAAATTCAATTTCAAGCCAAGATCGTCCGTCTTCAGTTGGCTCATGAACTGATCCTCGGCAACGCCTTTGCTGACGAGTACGCTGGCTCGCGAGACCAGGGTGTCAATCTTGGCCTTGAACGCCTCCACCTCGGCGCGGCTAATAGTCGGTCCTGCGCTCGGCACGGCAGTATCAAAATCCAGCTTCAGAACCTGCGCCAGCACCTGCCCCCAACCCGTCATACTTCCGCCGGCCGCATAGTTCGGATCAGGCGTGGAGGCGAACAGGTCCCCGACCGCGACCACCTTCAGGTTCGGGAAGTAAACCACGGTGTCGGCGTTCGTATGCGCCCTGCCGAAATGCAAAAGCTGCACATCGATTCCGCCGAGACGAACCTTGTACTCGCCGGCGTAGGTGACCACGGGAGCAGGACCAGAATTGCCCGATGCGGACGAAGCGTCGTCATCGTCATTACGCACGGGATCTTTCGCGACGGCCGGCAAAGCTTGGTCCCAAGCGGTCTGAACTGACACCGCGTTCAGCTTCGCATTTTGCTGCACCACCACTGCCGTACCGTTGGCGCGAAAATCCTGGTTGGCTGCGATCCGCGGTCCGTCCGCGGAGGTCAGAATCAGCAGTCGAACCGGCTGCTTATCGATTTTTCGAACATGCCGAAGAACCGCGAGGCGGTCGCCCGGCAACTCGCCATCCACCAGGATCAATCCATTACCGCTCAGCCGCAGCAGGGAGTTTCCACCATCGCCCGACACAACGAACAGTCCTGTCTTCACATACTGCGCAGTTATGCCGTCGTTGATGGGCGCAGGCTTCTGCGACTTGTCCTGCGCGGTCGCCGCCAGGGCAAGCGATAAAGCCAGAGTCGCGGCACAAGTCCTGTAAATGGGCCGAAGGTTCATCGATGAGATCCAGAGCTTCACTTGTCTTTCATTGCTGGAATGGGTGGGCTGGTTAGCTTTGTTCGCTCCAAGCCCACCCGTGGGCTCGCAAGGTGGTTACCTTCCGTTGAGGGAGAAGTTGTACAACTTGTTGTTGGTGGTAAACCCGGGTATCGGCAGGCGAGTGTAGCCGGACCCCCAATACACATCGGTATCTACCTCGAGTCCGGCTTCGCTTTTCTTGCTGCGCCAGAAAACACGTGGAGTGATCCAGCGAGCTATGGGTCAGACGGCTTCCGGTTTGTTGAACAGCATCTTCCGCTTCGATCATTTCGAAGCCAATCGTGAGTCCTACCACTTGCGGAGCGATGGCCGCACGGTCAAGCTCGAACGCATTCCCCTGGAGCTTCTGTTTCTCCTCCTGGAACGCCGCGGCAGCCTGGTAGAGCGCGAGGAAATCGTCGCCCGGCTGTGGCACGACACTTCCTTTATGGATACCGAGCGCAGCATCAACACTGCGATTCGCAAGATTCGCAAAGCGCTCGACGACAATCCCATTCAGCCACGGTTTATCGAGACGGTCGTGGGCAAGGGGTATCGATTCGTGGCTCCGTTGATCCACGAATCCGCGTCCGGCGCCATTCCAGGTCACGTGCGGGCAACGCCAACCGCGTCCGCAAATGGCGGAGAGATCCGGCTGCGGGAGTTCTCGCTTGACACAACGGGAATCACGCCGGTCCTGACCTGCGGAGTCGCGGTGGGAAAAATCGATCTCGGCCGCATACCGCTGATCGAGATCGAACTACCCGAGGATGTAACTCTGCCTTTGCAGCCTAAGGATCGATTGTTGCTGACTCTTCACGGCGTTCGCGTGAGCTTAACATCCAAAGCCGTGCAGGCGCTTCACGCGTTCTCCATATCCACGTTACAGAGCGGTTTACGGACGCGGGTCAGTGACGATCTGCTGCATCCCGACGAAACCTCATCGGCTAAGCCGGCGCCGCAGTTTTCAACCCGATGAATGGTACCAACGACAGCGGCACCACACCTCGCTAGATGCGATGCCGCTGCCCGCCCCAAACCCCTTCTACGGCGCGAAGTAGCTCGAGATGGCAGAAAGGAAAAAATCTTGAGCTCTCAAGCCGGTATTCTTAAACGGTCACTATTAAAGAACACGGTGCCCGTCGGAGGACAAACAACTCAGCCGCAGCCGTTTGACAGCCCAGCTCTAGTTGCACCCGTCAGCTACTTTCTTCAACTTGGCGACCGTCAGAGTGGGCGGCTGCTGGGACAGGACATTGTCGCGGGAAGTATGCGGCGGCGGCTCGGTGACGTTTCCACTCACTTGAACCATTCGGGCATTTAGCCGTTTGAACACTGTATTGTCGCCAACCAGAAGGTACAAGGTATCGTTGGAAGTGCCCAGCGTGTAACGCCCGTTATAGCCAGTCAGGCAGCCCACCACGGTAATCGGCTTGCCTGCATCTCGGCTTGGTGAACCGGAAGCGGCTTGATCTTGCGCAGCGCTGCACAGCGTCGCGGACACAATGATGGCCACAATCAGGAGCTTATGCCGAGTCCCCTGTCGCCAGTGGTAATGCATATTGCACTCTCCTCGACGCCACGGTCACCGAATCCCTAAATTCAAATTAACTAAAGACCGGATTATCAATCGATCTTCATCGCCAGATGGCATCCGCCATCATTAGTCCAAATAACAGTGGTAAGTAAAAAATGGAGCACTGAAATAACTGACGAGCGCGTGCTTTCGACTGGCCCGTCGTGACCGGCAAGTGCGTTCTCTTTAGGTTTGCTGCAAAGTACACAAATGTTAGCCCAAGCACAACTGCACCTGCCGCGTAAATTGGTCCGGTCATCCCTATAACTGCCGGAATAATACTCACGGGAACAAGCGCCATACTATATAAAAGAATGCGATTGGACGTCGATTGGCCATCGGGCTCGACTACCGGTAGCATACGAATATTGCCTTTGGCATAGTCTTCGCGGTAAAGCCACGCGATGGCGAAAAAATGCGGGAATTGCCATAGAAACAGAATAAGGAAGAGTACAACTCCACCCCAGTCCAGACGAGCGCGAGCCGCACTCCATCCTAGTAGGCAAGGCATGGCGCCAGGAAAAGCGCCGACAAAGGTACAAATCGGCGATACGGTTTTCAGCGGCGTATAAGCAAGCAGGTAAACCGCCGCAGTTAGAAATGTTAGAAGCCCGGTCAGCCAGTTAGTGACCAGAGCTAAGTAGATCGATCCTCCGATGGTGAGAAAGCTGCCGACAAGTGTCGCGTGCAGCAATGACATTCGACCCGCCGGTATAGGACGCAGGGCGGTCCGCCGCATCTTGCGGTCAACGTCATGCTCCATCACTTCATTTAATGCGGCGGTGCCGCTCGATACCAGGGCAATGCCGAACAAGGCATGGAATAGCCCCCAACTGAGGGTTGGCAAGCCGGCCTTCCTGGCGCCGAAGAAGTATCCACACCAGGCGGTAAGGACAATCAGCGTGGTGATGCGCGCTTTGGTGAGTTGGGCGTAATCGCCGAGAAGCGGGCCCAACCTGGAAGGGTGGAAGGCGAATTTCGCTACGGCTGCGTTCATGTAGTCGCTCCAGTGACCGCTACTTCCCGCACACTAGTTTTGACCGCCGAATGCATCTGCTGGGTCGCGCCAGCACCGCTTCCAGAAAGTATCATCGGAAAGGTGTCCGGCGCGCCACTGCTGGAGGTTGGCTAGCGTAGTAGCCGCCATACCGCCATCCTGCGAATCGAAAATCACCACCACCCCGGCGACCTGCGTCGCCTCAGTGGGATTGCCCGCGTCCGCTTGCCGCAAAACCGACTTTACCAGGCTCCACCTGGGCTGCGATCCAAACTGATCTTTGCCTTTCGGCTGCACCCAGATGATCTTCACCTGTTTGCCGTTCAGCGGCTCCCATGTCCCGGGAAACTGCGCGACTTCTTCCCTGGTCTGGCGCACTAGCTCGCCATCGTGCGGATCACTGCCCAACGTAGCGATGCTCACCGATACTGCCCCGGGCAAATCGACATAGTCGCGCTTGATCCATGCCCGGGAAATGCCCGAAATCTTGATGTGTACCCAGTCCTTTTCGGCATCCAGAATCTCGAACTCATCTTCCGCTTCGGCCTGGAACAACACCTCGGCGCCGTCCGCCGGTTGCGCCACAACCGGGGTATTCGAACGCTTCACTACCGCCAAATTGTCGGGATGAACTTGCTCATGCAGGATCTGCTCCAGGTTTTGCGCCTGCTGATTCAGCTTCTCCAACCGCTTGGCTGTGCTCGCGTCCACGGGTTTCGACACCACCGGCCTGGTGAGATGTGTGCTGGATGGCGCGCTGGTCAAGCGAGGCGTGTTAAAGAAGCCACCGGTGGCCGAAGGTGTGTCGGGAAGTGGCGCGGCTGGCGCCGATGGCGCGCTTGCTGCCGCTCCAGGATTGATTTTTTCATTCAAGGCATCGAGCAGGTCCGATTCCAGGCGCCCGCTCGATTTCAGCAAACGATATCCCGAACTCGCGGCGTCACCCGCATACCACGCCGTGATCTTCGCCGTCACCTGGACGGAAGTTTCGGTCGGACTGCTCGACTTCAACTGCACGTCGTATTCGTAATAGCCGCGCTTGTAGCTGTCGAGCGAACGCCCGGCAGGATCGGCGAATCCATCCAGCACTGGCAGTTTCCCTCCGGGATAGCCGGGCAAGTTGTGGAGAGCTTTCTGCACGTCGGCTTTCGAGGCGTGGAAGCTACGCTCGGGGGCAGTACTCTGCGTTGCCTTAGATGGAGAGTTTTGGGCCCAGGCCGCGGTGGCCAGGAACAGCAGGGCCACTGGCACAAATGCAATCGCAAGACTGGAGTTGCCTGCATGCCGTGGACTGGTCAAGGCAAGGGCTCCAGTTGGCTGTGATGGATCCAGCCGCGATGTCCGCCGTCGGTTTCAACTCCGTACCAGTACGGACTCACAATCACGATAAGAACCTCGCTTTGCCCGGGCACAGACTCCAGGGTGGCTGCGCTGTGAAACGGCGCAGACTTCAATTGCGCACCCTCATCCTTCACCCGCAATTCCACCTCGTGCCGCAGAGCGTCGACATGCTTCTGCATCTCCGCAACGGTCGTGGGCGGGGGCTCGTCGCTTACATTGGCGCTCGGAGCGGCGGAGGTCACGGGAGGCTGGGTCACGGGAGGCTGGGTCGCCGGCAGCGCGGCCGCGGCTACCGGCTTCGAGTTCTCCTGCAATTGCTGGCGATGGGCCTGGAGGTTGCGCAGACGATCTTGAATGGCTGCGAACTCGGCGGCCTCGACGTTGCCCAACGAAGCATGATGGACGTTGCGAGCATCGACAAAGACGGCATCGATCTGAACGATGGCGGCGTTGGCATCAGCCGGCTGCACTACATAACGAATACTGATCGTGCCGATATCGCCGGTGTCTTTGAAATAACGCGGCGATACGATTTTGTCGGCTACCTTGTAGAAAACCGTTCCCTGTCCTTGCCAGGTTCCGAAGATATGCGCCGCGCTGGCGCTGTGCGCCCCATACAGAATCCGCTCCTTCTCGTAGGAGTAGGTTCCGTGGATGATCTGGTCTTCGGTGACCTCCTGCACCGCAGCCATCACGTCCGCTGCAGGCGCTTCCACGCGCATCATCAGTTTGGGTTGGTTATCCGTGTGCGACTTGGCGAAGGCGATCGCAGACAGGTACAGGGCTGCCAGCAGGATGCAACTGGATGGCGAGAGGAAACGGCCGGGTGTCCACCGGCGCCTTCCGTTCAACCCTGTGGGATCGGTGCGCATGTGTTAGCGTGACGGAGCAGTGCGCGTGGAGAGTATTGATAGCTCGAATGCAGCCGCATTGTCAATGCAAGTCGCCAAGCACACCGACTGAAATAAGTTGTCAAAAAACAGACGCTGAATTGTTGAAGTTTTGTAAAAGTTTTTGTTTGCGTCCAACGCTGAGCCATAGTACTATGTGGTCCGCTTTGGGTACCAGTGGGGTTCTAGAAAATTTAGAGACGTGCTCCCACGGTGTAGTCGACCGGCGTCAGCCATCTTCGTGACTTCGTACCTGCGAGGTAATCGCGATGCAAAATGGCGTTACGACTGTTATCGATCGTAAGAAGTCCGCATTACAGTCTCTGTTCGCCAGCGTTGCCGGATTTTTAGCTTTGCTGGCCTTCCCTCTGATTTTCTTTTCCGCGCCGACGCCGACAAAAGCGTTTCCGGCATTCGCGCGCAAGTACGGGCTGCCCTGCTCTGCTTGTCACGAAGCTTGGCCGATGCTGAACGTCTTCGGCCAGACTTTCAAGGACAACGGCTATCAGCTGATGAACGATCGTGATTCGCCGATTTGGGTGAATCCGTCGTATTGGCCGGTAACGTTTCGTATCACGCCGAACTGGCACCTGGAGAGCACCAATAAAGTCGCGGTCGATCAGCCCAACGGCACGGAAGCCGAGCAGAACGTAACCGAAAACGGCTTCGATGTCAGCGGTCTCGACATACTCAGCGGCGGCACGCTCAACAAGAACGTGTCGTTCCTGCTGGTGCCTTCCTCGGATAACACCGGCGCCTTCCACTTCGAGAGCGTCAACGCCAGGATGGACAACATCGGTCACAGCTCCTGGTTCAATCTCAAGTTCGGCAAGTTTGAGCTGGACAACGTCATCTCCGAGAAGCGCATTCTCAACCTCTCCAACAACGGCGGCTTCTACGTGCTGTATCACTTCTCGCCATTGGGGGACAACAACATCTTCGGCCAGATGGGCGACAACCAATTCGGCGCCGAAATGATGGGGCACTCGCTGAACGACCGTACCCGTTATTCGGTGTCACTGCTCAGCGCCAATGACGGCAACGTCAATCTAACCTCGAAGAACGCTTACGCGACCTTCATCACCGCCAGTCAGGCGTTCAATGCTGGCTACCAGGGCGGCGTCGATCGCGTGGGCGGGTACCTGTTCCTTGGCAATGGACCTACCTACAATTTGACATCCGGGGGCGCGCCCATCACCGGAGTGGGCAACAAGCCGTGGAACCGCGAAGGCGTCTTCGCGCTGATTTACGTAAAGAAGTTCGACTTCTCTCTCTTCTACCAGCACGGCTGGGATAGCGCTTACTTCGGCACCAGTACGGCGGCGAATGCGCCTCTGCCGGCGGGCGCGGTGGGACCCTCGTGGAACGGCGGGTTCATCGAAACCCACTACGTCTGGAATCCGCAGTTCATCATCATTCAGCGTGATGAGTTCGTTCGCGTATCGCAGGAGGCATTGGCGACCACACCCGGCAATTTCGGCAACACCAATGCGTACTCGATCGCCGTCCGCTACTATCCGTTCATGTTCAGCCGCGCGGGCTTTGCCTATCACGGCGAGTACGCGATCATCCAACAACAAGGCGCGTCGCCGCTGTCGTCGACGCAACTGAGCACCTACAGCGCCTTCCTGGGCTTTGACTTCGATTTCTGAGGAACATCCGATGCGCACACAAAATCTGAGATATCGATGGTTGCTGAGTGCCGGGGCGGTTGTGGTCCTTGGAGTCGCCTGTCTGGCTCAGCAAACTGAGTACAGCGAAAACAAGCGGCTGAACATGGAGGCGCACGTCAATGGCATGACCGGGCGTGCGACTACGGGACAGCCGATGTATAAGCGCTTCTGTATTGGCTGTCACGGCGACTTAGGCGACGGCCAGGGCGAAAACGCACAGTGGATTGACCCCAAGCCACGCAACTTCACGATTGCCATCTTCCGCTGCCGCTCCACGCCGACGGGAACGCTGCCAACCGACACGGATCTATACGACACCGTTGGCCGCGGCATGCTCAACTCCAACATGCCGCACTGGCTACCGCTCACCAACCAGGACCGCGTGGACCTGGTGGCGTACGTAAAGCACTTCTCGCCGCGATGGGAGACCGAGAAACCGGGCACGCCCATCGTGATACCTGCGGAACCGCCGGTCACAGCCGATCGCATCAAGGAAGGGCGCGTGCTCTTCCAGAAGCTGGAGTGCTGGAAGTGCCATGGAGTGACCGGGCGAGGCAACGGGCCTTCGGCCGATACTCTGACCGACGATGAGAACCGTCCCATCAAGCCGTTTAACTTCCACGACTCGCAGCGTTTCAAGTGCGGTTCTACCGATGCCGCGATGTACAAGGACTTCATGACCGGCCTGGACGGCTCCCCGATGCCGTCGTTCTCCGACAATGTCACGCCCGATCAGGCGTGGGCGCTGGTAATGTATTTACGCACCCTGCAGCCTGACGACACGATTGAAAAACAGATCGCCCGGCAACTTGGATTGACGCCGATAAATCCGTTGGAACCTTTACCGGATTCCGGCACCCCGGCGAACGCGCCGTCGCAGCCGGCGGCGCCATCCAGTCCGCCGCAGTCCAACAATTCCGGAAACCAATGAGCCGTTGTCACAAGGAGACCGTTCGATGAACGTTAAGCTGAAAGTTGGGGGAACGTTAGTGGCATTGGCGCTGATTGCATCCACGGCGCTGATGCATGGACCCAAAGTGCATGCCGCGGGCACCGGCAAGATCTCCGGAACCGTAAAGCTGGACGGCACACCGCCGCACATGAAGGGCATCGATATGTCGAAGGACCCATATTGTGCGAAGTATCATGCCAACAGTCCGGCGCAACTGGAACTGGTAGTGGTCGGCAAGAATGGCGGACTGGAGAACGTCGTTCTCTACCTGTCGCAGGGCTTGTCGGCTGACGCCGCTAACCAGAAGTCCTCGGCCCAACCGGTATTCGACCAGAAAGGTTGCCAGTATGAGCCGCACGTGATTGCCGTGAACCCCGGCGAGGATTACAAGGTCACGACCAGTGACCAGACGGCGCACAACATCCATCCCGAACCTGACCCGATGACCGGCAATATACCCTGGAACCGCTCGCAGCCGCCGGGAGCGCAGCCGATCGTGCAGAGCTGGAAGGCCCAGGAAGTGGCCATCCCGGTGAAGTGCAATATTCATCCCTGGATGCACGGCTATCACGTCGTGGTGAAAGGCCCGTATGCCATCACCGACGATAGCGGCAACTTCACCATTGAGAACGTGCCTCCCGGGAGCTACACCGTAACCTCGTGGCAGGAAACCTACGGCACGCAGAACCAGAAAGTAACCGTGGCGGGCGGACAAACGGCAACCGCGAATTTCACGTACAAGGCCAAATAGCGAACGGCTGCGCGGAGTCTTGTCTTTGCCCCATAGATTCCGCGCAGCGCAGCCCATCTTCGTTGTCCGAGTGAGACGCCCATGGCGAAATTGTTTGCTGTGACGATCATCGTGATCGCGATTGCCTCTGCGATTCCGATCGTGTTGCACATCTGGGAACCGCCGGCGGACATCTCGGTTCACGGCAAGATGATCGACGATCAGATGTCGGAGACCATGGTTGAGGCCGGCATTTGCTTTCTGGTTTCGCAAATCGTTCTCGGCTTATTCATCTGGAGATTCTCGAACCGCCCCAAGACGGAAAAGATCAGGAGCTTTCCCGGCGGAGCGCGCGGTCTGGTTGCGGCTGCGGTCATCATCGTTGGCCTGGAGGTGATGGCGCTGGGAGCGTTTGGCACGCGCGCCTGGGCCGCGATCTACTTCACTCCAGCACCTCCCGACGCGGTGCAGGTACAGGCGCAAGCCGGGCAGTTCGCCTTCTATTTCCGTTATCCCGGACCTGATGGCAAGTTCGGGCCGCTTCATCCGGAAAAAATCGACGAATCGACCGAGAACTTCTTTGGCCTGGATACGACCAACGATCCCGACTCGAAGGACGACATCGTAACCGCCGAACTGGCGGTGCCGGTGAACCGCGAGGTCCACCTGCTAATGCACTCCAAGGATGTTGGGCATTCGTTCTTTGTGCGCGAGCTCCGCATTCACCAGGATTTCGTCCCCGGCCTGGATCTATCGGTACACTTCACGGCGACCAAGGTTGGCCGGTATGAAATCGTCTGCACCCAGCTTTGCGGATTGGGGCATTACAACATGAAGGCTTATCTCGAGGTCAAGTCGCAGGAAGACTTCGACAAGTGGCTGAAGCAGCAGGCAGCACTGCAGTAGGTCGTCGAGCTATGCCGCACTCGCAGCGGCTCATGAGGGTCATCCATGCACGATATGTCCGCGCCCGTGGCTCATCACCATGCGCCTCCTACCGGATTCATTCGCAAGTACGTCTTCAGCCTTGACCACAAGGTGATTGGCGAGCAGTATTACGCACTCGCGCTGGTCGCCGTCTACATCGGCCTGGTGCTGTCGTGGATTATGCGAATCCACCTGGCGTGGCCGAATGTGCCGATTCACGGGCTGCAGCTGTTGTCCAAAGTCGGTGCCCCTGGCGGGGTTATGACGCCAGAGTATTACCTGCAACTGATGACCATGCACGGCACCATCATGGTCTTCTTCGTGCTCACTACGGCGCCGTTTGCCGGCTTCGGCAATTACTTCCTGCCCATCCAGGTGGGTGCGGAAGACATGCCCTTTCCCCACATCAACATGATGTCGTTCTGGGTTACGTTCGTCGCGTTCTGCTTCGCGATTGCCGCCTTCTTCGTTCCCCAGGGACCGCCGCTCTCCGGCTGGACGGCTTACGCTCCTCTGAGTGCGTTGGGTTCGGTTGCCGGTCCAGGCCAAGGAACCGGCCAGGTGTTGTGGGCCGTTTCCATCGGTATCTTCTGCATCGGGCAGCTGTTGGGCTCGCTGAACTTTATCTCTACCACGCTGGACATGCGCTGCCAGGGCATGAGCCTGATGCGCCTGCCGCTCAGCGTTTGGGCGTGGTTCATTACCTCGTGCATCGGCCTCACGGCATTTGCGGTGTTGATGCCCGCCTGCATTCTGCTGATCCTCGATCACGTTGCAGGGACGAGTTTCTTCGTGCCCTCGAATCTAGTCGTCAACGATCAGCTGCAGCCACACGCCGGCGGTTCGACGCTGCTATGGCAGCACTTGTTCTGGTTCTTCGGACACCCTGAGGTCTATATCGCAATCGTGCCGGCAATGGGCGTGGTGTCGCACGTTCTGATCACCAACATGCGGCGACCGCTGCTGAGCCATCGCGTCATCATCTACTCGATGGTGGCCATCGCGTTTCTGAGCTACATGGTGTACGGCCATCACATGTTCGTCAGCGGCATGAATCCGTTCTCCTCCATCGTATTCTCGTTCCCGACGCTGGCGATCACCATTCCCGCTACCATCATCGTACTGATCTGGCTGGGCAGCATTTATGGGTCGAAGCTGCGCATCAACACCGCATCCTTGTTCGCCCTGGGGTTTATCTCGATGTTCATTAGCGGCGGCATCAGCGGCTTCTTCCTGGCGCAGCCCTCGATTGACATCATGCTGCATGCAACCTACTTCGTCGTCGGACACTTCCATCTGGTCATGGCGGTGGCCGCATTGTTTGGCATCTTCGCCGGAACCTACTTCTGGTTCCCGAAGGTCACCGGCCACATGATGAACGACACGCTGGGCAAGATCCATTTCTGGTTCACGTTCGTCGGTGCCTACTGCATCTTCATGCCGTTCCACTATCTCGGCATGGCGGGGAACATCCGTCGCTATCAGGCTTTCGTCGACGACTTCATGGCGCCGCTGATGCCGGTACACAAGTTCATCACCATAGCAGCGCTGATCACCGGCGCCGCGCAACTGGTGTTCTTGTACAACCTGATCCACAGCCGCTTCTGGGGCAAGCCGGCGCCGGCTAATCCGTGGGAGGGCACGTCGCTGGAGTGGTCGATTCCTTCGCCGCCGCCATTCGACAATTTCGGCGGCAAGCTGCCGGTCGTCTATCACGATCCGTATCAGTACGGCATTGAGGGCTCAACCGGCGATTATGTAATGCAGGATTCGCCCGAGCAGATCAACTCGGTGCGCGACGAGAAGTAACAGCAAGGCCGGCCCTTCGGGGGCCGTAGCAAAGGAATAACTTGTAAGTCGGGCTTTGCCCAAGGTTTTGATTATGGCAACCACGGTCCACGAACCACCGAGAATAAAGTCCCAGGACGAGATTCCCATTCGGCCCTCTCACGGCGCTGGAGGCTGGCGCGACAGGCCTCCCGCACCGGGAAGTCTGCGCTCAGTTCACGACAGCTCACCGGCGTCGCGAACCGGCGTCTGGGTCGGGCTGGCGGCTATCACCATGAGCTTCGTCGCGTTTACCAGCGCGATGATCGTTCGCGAAGGCGCCTCAACCGACTGGCAGCATTTCACACTGCCGTCGGTGCTGTACTTCGATACGGTGATATTGCTGGCCAGCAGCGTTACGTTGGAGTTCGCGCGCAAGCGCGTGGCAGCGTTCGTCCACGGCGAGCAACGCGACCGCTCGCCATCGCTACTCTGGCTGTGGACGACACTCGGGCTGGGCTTGCTGTTTGTGGCCGGGCAGTTTGTGGCGTGGGAGCACCTGCGCGCCCAGGGCGTCTACATGGCGACCAATCCCAGCAGTTCGTTCTTCTACCTGTTCACGGCGATGCACGCGCTACACGTGATTGGCGGACTGGGGGGATTCAGTCTAGTGTTGTGGCGCATCAGCAAGCCGGTTCCTACGCTGCGCGTCAGCACGTTGAGCACGGTTTCGTATTACTGGCACTACATGAGCGTGCTGTGGATTTATCTGCTGCTCCTGTTGTGGACGCGAATCTGACCTTGCTGAAGGAGAGCTTGTGAGCCATTCCGACCTGACAATGGGCGCTCAGCCGGCTGTGCACGTTCGATCGTCGCCGTTCGCGATCCCCACCAAGAAGCTGGCGATGTGGCTGTTCATCATCGCCGATGCCGCGACCTTTGCCGCCTGCCTGCTGGCCTATGGATTCCTGCGTAATGGCTCGCTGAATTGGCCGACGCCGTTCAAGTTCTTCCCTACGGTGGTCAATGCCATGGTGATGACGTTCATCCTCATCACCAGCAGCTTAACCATGTTCCTGGGCGTACGCGACGCGAAGAATGGTAACCGCGCCGCGGCCTTTCGCTGGACCATGATTACCGCTGTCGGCGGCGTGATTTTCGCGGTGCTGCACCTGCGCGAATGGATGGGCCTGATCGGCGAAGGCGTGACTCTGCTTCACAATCCGTGGGGCAACGCCCTTTTCGGGGCATCGTTCTTCACCATCACCGGATTGCATTTGACCCACGTCATCATAGGGGTAATCGTCCTGCTGGTGGTCGGAGTGCGTTACAAAAGCGGGCGCTTCAATGCCGACGATCTGGAGATCACCGGCTTGTACTGGCACTTTGTCGACTTGGTTTGGATGTTCGTGGTGCCGCTGATTTATCTGCTGAACGTGTCGAAGTAGTGGAAGGAGACGCGATGGAAGACCTTACCAAGCAACAGCCAGGCGGGGCGGCGTCCTATGCCGATAACTTGACCAAGTACCTGATCGTCTACCTCGCGATATTGATTCTGGCAGGCCTGCAGTTCTTCATTGGCTATCAGCACATCGATGTAAGTACCAAGATCTTCCGCATGTTCGCCGTTGCCTTGCTGGAAGCCGGGCTGGCGGTCGTCTTCTTCATGCACATGGGATCGGAGAATCGCATGTTTGTGACGTGGGTGGCTCTGGTGACGCTGGTTGTCTTCGTTGCGCTGCAGTATAGTTGGACCGACAGCTATCGCATGGAGCGCAACGCTCCGCGGAACTATCAGATGATGACTCCGGTCAATCCACCGCCAACGCAATGAGACGTTTCTGTGAAATCTCGCCGATGCTCCGCCGCTTGCTAATAGTTGTGGCTGGCCTGATTGTGTTCGCGCCTTTGACGCTGGCAGCGCAGAACTGCGCGCTCTGCTATACCCAGGCAGCTTCCACCACCGCGCGCTTCCTTCACGCTTTGCGCAGCGGAATCCTCATCATGATGATTCCGCCCTTCCTGATGTCGGTCGCATTTACGGTTGTTGCCTACCGCCGGCGAAATACCTTCCACACTCCGCAATAGTCCGCCGATGCTTCATTCTTGCCGCTTAGCCAGACTGGCCGAGAAGCGGTTGGTGCGAATAGGAATGATAGCGCGCATGTGTACACGGATCTGGCGTGGAGCCACTCCTGTGGGGGACGAAGTCATTTGGACGAGAACTCGCAGCTCGTAGAAGTATCTGGCCGTCAGGAAACTCTCCGGCGACGGGCTTCGCTCGCCGCACCGGGTTGGAAGACCTCGACAGATCTGTTATTGGAAATGCTCGATTACGTGGACACTTGGCTTCAAGACCAGCGAGCAAGCCGCACCACCCCTATCAACGGCGGCCCTGCTTGTGTGCTGCCATGAAATTGCGGTCGTTTTGCTACGACATCTGGAGCGACGCACTTCCGCCAGCCAGACTTCACTTGTCCGATGGAGAGCGCCCGGCCGCGTGCGCCGCGAACCGGTTGCACGACGAAAAGCCGCTCAAAGTAAGGAGTTGGAGCTTCATGCGCATTAGTACGCATGAGCGTCCCGCTCAAACGGCTGCAACTGACTGAAAATATGGTGCAAGACATCGCATTTTGTGGGTTCGGTTGTGGGTTGACGACTACGCTGCCGATGCTTTCCCGCGCCCCGCCCGATTCGAACTACGCACTGCTCCAAATATCTGGTAGTAAAGTGGCACTCGGGCACGAAGCCCGGTTTTGCGGCAGCAAGTGCGGAGATTTACGAATGAGGGTGTTCATCAGTTCATTGATTACCGGAATGGAAACGGTCCGAGCCGCCGCCCGAGAAGCGGTCACAACATTACGCCACGAGCCGATAATGGCAGAAGAGTTTGGACCTCGCCCTCATTCACCTCAGGTTGCTTGCCTCGCAGAGCTGCGGCAAGCCGACGTAGTCGTACTCATCTTGGGAGAACACTATGGCTCCGTGGCAACCGTCCGGCTTGTCTGCAACCCATGAGGAATACCGCGAGGCGAAGGGCCGTAAACCTGTAATCGCTTTCGTGCAGGAACAGGTCTCACTCGATCCCCAACAACGTGATTTCGTCCGGGAAGTTCCAGGGTTGGGAAGAAGGGCTTTTTCGAGGCGGATTTAGTGAAGCCGCCGATTTGAAGATTGCTTTGATGTGCAAGCATTACACGACTATGAGCTCGCGATTGCCGTGGGCCCGGTCGACCAGACCAGCTTATCCAGCGGGCCGTAGCCCAGTTGCCAACAGAAAATAGCCGTTATTCATCCGGGTAGGGCTACCGTGAACGTATCGGTAGCAGGCGGTCCCCGCCAGTCTGGTCGTGCTCCATCGAGATTGAGAAGCCTGCCTTGGCCGACGCCCTTCACCAGACGGCACTGTTCGGACCGAATCGTTTGTTCGATTCTTCTCTGGGCGTGCGGCGAGAGGTCGAAGCTGAAGCCCTTGTCCTGGAACAAGAACGCGGACAAAGCCGGATATCGCTGAACGAACAAGGGTCGATTTTACTGACGCTGCCAGTCTCTGAAAACTGGGTGGATGCTTCCAGAGCTCATCTATGAGTTTGTTCAGAAGCAAATATCAGACGCATTGGCATACGCGAGTTGGGTATTGGATCACATCGATTCAACCCAGCGGCTAACGCATGTTGCCGTGGCGGCAAGCATTTCGAATGCTGAACATATGGGTTGGCGGACCCTGCGAAAGAGCGAAGCCAATCCGAATCAGATGAGCATCAGCATGATGAGCAATGTGACGCGTGCGCCGGTCCACGTTACGCGGGCACCAGCGGCATTGCGGCTGGATACCATCCACATAGTGGAAGACTTAATTGTGCCCCTTCGCCGTCAATGGCGATGATTCTTCCTTCGCCATGTTGCATCGTTAGCTATCGCCATGGTGGGACCGTCACGTTGCAATCGGTCCCAAACGGTTTGAGCAGGATTTCTGCCATGTCCACTTTCCACCCGCTATTTCGCTTCCACTGATAGTTCGCCGTTCTTGCCAATGGTCATGTGCGCCACGGGCTTTAGAAGGCACGGAAAGATTGTAGCGCGCATGTCTGAGTTCTCCGGTGCGCACAAGCGCCCCCTTCTCTGTGAGGTCCACCAAATCACGCGTAGCCGTTGCCGGAGATGCGCCGTAATCGTGCCGTACTTGCCGGCACCGAGGCCACCCTTGAACCCATCCGGGCCTTCCTTGAACATCCGCAGCAACGCCTTCTGCTGCCTGTCATTGAGCTGACCCTTAAGCCGGTCGAACAGCTTCGCCTTGTCGATCAGAAATTCGATAAGGGCAAGCGTGCGCTGCTGTGCCTCAATCGTGATGCCTGCAAACCACGCCAGCCAATCCGTAATCTCGTTTTGTTGGCTCGCCGCTTCCAGCGCATGGTAATAACTTGCCCGCCGGGCAAGTATCGTTGCAGCAAGTACGATGAGTGTTGGTTGTCCAAGGCTCTGGGCCAGGGATTTTTCAGCAATCGCTCGTCCGATTCGGCCATTGCCGTCTTCAAACGGATGGATCGTTTCGAAATACAGATGTGCGGCCCCTGCCCTTGTCAGCGCCGGCAGTGGTTCGGTCCCGCCAGGAGCGGTGCGCTCAAACCAGTCGATGAACCCCGCCATCTCACCAGGAACTTGTGTGGAAGGCGGCGCTTCAAAATGAATCTTCGGCGCCCACGGCTCCTGAGATGACCTGCATGGGCTCATCGCTCGTCCGGTAACGGCCGATATCCGCAATGTCCGCCCTGCCACTCATCAGCATGCGGTGCCAGGCGAATAGCATTTTCTCCGAGAGCGGGGCGGAGAAGGTGCGGTACAGATCAACCATCATTTCAGCGACCCCCTGCTCTGCTGCGGGCGACCCTCCGATTGTCTGCGGCGAGTCCAAGCTGTCTTTGGATGGAAGACTGCACACTCGCGCGATCGAGAATCTCACCCTCAATTTCGGATGTCGTCATCGCCTCCGTGCTCATCGCCTCCACCGTGAGCTGATTGCGCTCCTCCTCCCCCAAGTGCTTCACGGTGCCTCAGCAGGACACCTCCCCTGACAAGGAATTGCTGCTCGGCTAAAGCGATGCGATCCCGGCTCCACGTGAAGTGGGGCCAGTCGGATTGTTGCCAGTTCCATGTCATGAGCGATAGAGCATCCTTCTATCGCTCACATTACGCGATTGCATGAGCGATAGCAAGCGATTCTATCGCTCATCAGGCTTCCGAACCCTAATTCCGGCCATTCCCACCAGTATCCATTGCCCTAGTTCAGTTCAGGGTGAAAGACGAACAAAAAGCGAATCTACAGTTATAATTTCCTCCATGGCAGCCGCACGTTGCGCCGTATCATTTACGGATTCCGATGGCATCGCCCACACCGCGCATGTCCAGGCTGAGTCGCTGTACGAAGCCGTAGCGCTTGCCGTCGCGGAATTTAGGCGGGACTCGCTGGTGCCGGCGCCTGCCTCAACAACTGAGTTCATTATCGCCATCGAGCGGACGCTCATCGAGCACCGGATTCGGCTGAGCCAGGTAGCCAAATGGGCCCAGGACAATAAGACGACGGAAGGACCGGCAGGGATGACCAAGCGGCAGCGAGTGAAAAGTCTGATCTCAGGCACTTGAGCTTCTCCTCTCGGTGTCCCCTGCCTCTTTTGTGCTGAGCCCTAGTTCCCTGCAGCATAACGTCATGACGTCACAGCGCCGCGACATAACAGCGCTGCGCAGTCGAAGTGCTACACCGTCGAAAAACTACACCACTTCAACGTTACGAAGGCACGGGACGACGCTATCGCGAAACGATGATGTCATGACGGCCCAGAGGTGTGGCGGTGAGACACTGAAATGGCGAAGAACCATAACGTTCTGATGTTGGAATGGCAAAACACTGAAGCGGTACAGCGGTATGACATCGCAGAGGCGAAGAGTCAAAGCGGCTCGCCATCGTAACTCTAAGGCTATCTAGCACCGCAATGTCGAAACGCTGTACCGCTTCAGAGTTCTAATATCGCAACGCCGTGCCGCTTCAGAGTTTTAATATCGCAACGCTGTGCCGCTT
>CAWDWG010000006.1:0-196966 GCA_963805985.1 uncultured Acidobacteriaceae bacterium
CATACTGCCAGCCCTGCCCGATGCGCCGGTCCTGCCTGGCCGGCGCGATCGAACGCCACGAACCGCACGGGGTCTGGGGGGCGGCGAGATCGTCACTCATGGCGCGATCATCGCGGAGAAAAGGGCGCGCGGCCGACCGCCTAGGAGGCTAAGTCGCGCGGCCGACCGCCTAGCGAGCTAAGGCGCGTTATCGGGGTTGAATTATTGCGGGCGCTGCGGCGCACGCGCACGAGGGGCGGGCCGCGATGACGGCGGCTGTACAGGGATCAGGCCCAGTTCCGGGACCCGGGTGACGGCCTCGGGCGTGAGCGGCACGGGGCGATCGCGCTACGAGATCCGGGTCGAGGGCATCCTCGACGGGCGGTGGACGGCCTGGGGTCGAGGACCTCCGAGTCACCAGCGACGGCGGAGAAACCGTCATCTGCGGCCCGGTCGCCGATCAGGCCGCCCGGCACGGGTTGCTGACCAAGGTACGCGACCTCGGGCTGCTCCTGATCTTGGTACGCCGCCTCCGTCCAGATTGACCATCGCGCGTGGGCGGCCGCCCGGCCGTCCGCGCAGCAAACGTTAGGAAGTGATCATGCATCCGGACATCATGCGGCAGCTCGCCGCGGACCCATCCCGGAGATGCACGCGACGGCAGATGATGAACGGCGGGCGCGCCAGGCGCGCCGGGCCCGGCGCCGCGCACCGTCCGCGCGACTAAGGCTTCGGGCCAGCGGGGCGCTCAGTTACGACGATCTCCGCCTGGACGGACGCCAGCCGCCGGCCATGACCGAACAGCCCAGCGCGCCGCCGCGGCTGGTGATGGCGGCCTCGCGGCCAGAGAGCGGCGACGCCACCGCGCGACGCGAAGCGCGGACCAGTGCCACTGATCGAAAGCGGCCGCGGCAGCTTAACCGACGGCCCGGGTGGCGAGAATGCGCTGCCTGGTGATCTCGTACAGGATGGCGGTCGCCGCGTTCGCCGCATTCAGTGAACTCGCGGCCCCGGTCATCGGGATACTGACCATCTGGTCGCAGAGTTCACGCCACGCGTTGCTCAGCCCGGCGGCCTCGTTTCCCACCACCAGCAGCGTGGGCTGGGTGAAATCGACGTCGAACACGTCGCGGTCGCCGTGCTCGTCGGTGCCGGCTATCACGATCGGACAGCCCCGCGCACGTTGCGCCGCTACCCAGGCGGCCACCTCGCGGTGAGAGGGAGCGCGGACCACGGGCCGCGCGAAGAGCGAGCCGGTGCTGGCCCGGACGGTCCGGGGGTCGTAGACGTCGGCCGCGTGCCCGGTCACGATGATCCCGTCCGCGCCGAAGGCGTCCGCTGACCGGATCATGCTGCCGATGTTGCCCGGGCTGGCCGGACGGTCGAGCACCAGGCCGAGGAAGTCGGGCCCCGCGGTTATCCGGTCAAGATCGTCGTCTGGCATCTCGACGACCGCCACCAGCTCTGGGGTGCCCTCGGACTTCTCGCCCAGTTCGGCCAGCAGGCCCGGCGACATCGCGACCTGGATCGCGTCCGCGTCGCGCAGCATGTCCTCGGCCCAGCTCGACAGCGGCGCGCTCGGCGTCATAGACCAGCGCGCGGAACCGCCAGCCGTACCGGGCCGCAAGCGTGATCGGCCGCACCCCCTGGACCAGGAACTCCCCGGCCCGCTGGCGCTTGCCGCGGTTGCCGAGCAGGGACTCCCACTGCTGGAAACGAGCGTTGCGCGACGAGACCCGCAGCACTCCCGACACCTGCCCTCCGGTTTCCTGGCCCGGCTACCACCTTCGATGACACTAC
Organism: uncultured Acidobacteriaceae bacterium; assembly: GCA_963805985.1. GTDB lineage: Bacteria > Acidobacteriota > Terriglobia > Terriglobales > Acidobacteriaceae > Bog-257. Next base: position 1,780 of record CAWDWG010000006.1, read on the forward strand.
GTAACGTCGATGAGTTTGGCGGCCGCCGCTCGTCTGTGCTGGGAGCTGATTCCGGGAGGATGTCGTCATGAGCCAGGAAGCCACCGGGTATGCCCCGGTCAACGGACTGCGGATGTACTACGAGGTGCACGGAACGGGCCGGCCGCTCGTGCTGTTGCACGGCGGGCTGATGACCATCGACCTGTCGTTCGGCGACATCTGGCCCGAACTGGCCGCCGACCGCCAGGTGATCGCCACCGAGCTGCAGGGACACGGGCGCACCGCCGACATCGACCGGGACATCGAGCTGCGCTACCTGGCCGGTGACGTGGCCGCCCTGCTCGACCACCTCGGCATCGGCCAGGCCGACGTGCTCGGCTTCAGCCTCGGCGGCGGGGTGGCGCTGCAGCTGGCGCTGGATCACCCGAACCGGGTCGGCCGGGTCATTCTCGCCTCCGTCAGCTACGCCAGCGACGGGTTTCATGCGGAGATCTCGGATCCGGCCCAGCACGCCACCTCCACCCGGATGCCCACCGCGGAAGACTTCCGGCAGATGCGCGAGGCCTACGCTCGCCTGGCGCCTGATCCCGGTCACTTCGACGTGTTCGCGGCCAAGACATCGCAGGCCGCGGGGAGGCTCAAGGGCTGGACCGCCGAGGAACTCGGCCGAATCGCCGCGCCTGTCCTGCTCGTCTTCGGCGACCATGACTTCATCCGCCTGGAACACGCGGTCGAGATGCACGGGCTGATCCCCGGCGCACAGCTCGCCGTGCTGCCCGGCGCCACGCACATGGGCGTCTTGCGGCGGACCGACCTCATCGTGCCGATGGTCCGCGATTTCCTCCGCTGACCGCCGGGCGGCCGCACGGCCAGGGCAGCGCCGTCAGGACAGGGCCGTCAGGACAGGGCCGTCAGGACAGACGCGGTCAGCAGGTCGAGGCGGGCGCGCAGCAGCGCCCGGTGCGCCACCACGTCGTCGACCTGATCGGGCTGCTCGGGACACTCGCCCGCGCTGATCGCGCGCTCGAGGCGGAGCCCGGCGTTGGCGGCGTCGATCATCTCGAACACCACCAGCGGGTCACGGCCGGCCTCCCGCTCGGTGTCGGCCCGCAACTCGGCGCCCTTGGCGACCCAGGCGTCCCTGATCTTGCCGCCGCGGCCGTGGTCGATCAGCACGCAGACGGCGTGCTGCTTGTCGCCGTAGGCGAAGGTCATGGTCAGCGACTCCTGGCGGCCGCCGACGTCGGCATAGTGCCAGCAGTCACGGACCTGCGGGGCGCCGACCGTGCCGGCCCACGGGGGATCAGCCACATCATGCGCGCGGATCCGCGCGGCCGCCTGCCCGGCGGCCGCGCGCAGGGCGGGCGGGCCGACCGCGGCGAAGACGCGCAGCAGGGCGAGGGCCTCCGGGGTGGACGCCGCCTCGGCGGCGGGCACCAGCGACCCGGTGAGGGTGTCCATCAGCGAAGCCTGGCCCGCGGCCGACGAGGCCAGCGCGCCGATCAGGTCGGATCCCCAGAGCTCGGCGTCCACCGGATCATCCAGCTGGCCCAGGACCTGGCGAGCCTCGGTCAGCACCCCGGTGAAGGTCTCCTCGACGGCGATCGGAGCGAAAAGGCTCGCGACGTCGGGCTCCGCGGAATCGTTGGCATCCATGCCGAGCAGGATAAGCGAAGGACCCGTCCGGGGACGGGTCCTTCGTGGTCAGGTGCCCGGGTCGTGACCGGTGCGGCGCGCCCGGCCCGGCACCGGACCGTCACCGTCGGCCTCGTCAGCGCGTGTCGACCCGCACCGCGTCGAGCAGCCGCTCGTAAGCGGCCAGATCCACGTGATCCCGGTTTTCCGCGGCGCCGGGCGCCTTGGTCCAGGCTCCGGCGCCTCCCGCGGCCAGGGCCAGGGCGTGCCTGAGCCGGTCCGGCCAGGACCAGCCGAGCAACTGGCCGGGCACCAGGCCCGCCACCAGCGCGCCGCGGGACGGCGGGTGGGTCGACGGGTCCGGGTCCGCATCCGCGGCCTCGACGCGCGCGGTCCACTCGCCGGTGACGGTGACCGCGTGGACCAGGCCGCCGCCGGCGACGGCCGCCGCGCCCGCGCCCAGCCGGATCAGGGTGGGGCCGAGGCCGGGATCGGCCGAGCTCGTTTCCGCGACCACCAGGTCCGGACCGTGGCCGACGGCGTGCTTCAGTTCCTCGCCGCCCGCGTCGAGGATCACCGGCACGCCCGCCTCGGCGGCGTAGGTCACCAGCGAGCCGTAGGTATCCGCGGGCAGGCCATCGGGCAGGCTGCCGCAGAGCACGACGGCCGCGGCGCCCGCCATCAGCCGCCGGTAGTCCGCCGCGAACCGGCCGAGTTCCTCGGTGGTGATGTACGGGCCCGGCTCCGCGAACCGCATCGCCGGGCCGGCCCGGTCCGGGCCCGCGAAGCGGAAGAAGCGGCGGGAATCGCCGCGGATCAGCGTGAACGCCGTCGGCACCCCCGACTTAGCCAGATCTTCCCTGATCAGCTCGCCGGACGCGCCGCCCGCCAGCCCGGCGGCGAGCACGTCGTGCCCGAAGGCCCGCAGCACCCTGGCCACCGTCACGCCGCGGCCGCCGGCCCGGTAGCCGGGCCGGGAGACCGGGATGATGCCCTCGGCGGCCAGATCGCCCGCCGTATAGTCCACATGCAGCGCGGCGTTGAGCGTGACCGTGACGATCACGTCGCCGCTCATGGCTGCCCGCCTTCCTGGTGACCTCCCGTTAGGCCCGTTCGGCCTATTATGCGGGCTCAGCGGCCCGGCGCGGTCCTCGTGCCAGCCGACCGGGCCGGCCTACGTAGGCTTGGCCCATGCGCAACGGATTCGAGGATCTTGACCTGGACCGGCTGCGGCGCAGGCGCAGCGAGAAATGGCGGGCTCACCCGCCTGACGTGCTGCCCGCGTTCGTCGCGGAGATGGACTACGACCTCGCGGAACCGGTGCTGGCGGCGCTGCGCGCCGCCATCGACCTCAGCGACTGCGGGTACGCCACGCCGGCCGGCCTCGGCGAGACGTTCGCCAGGTTCGCCGCGGCCAGGCACGGCTGGACGGTCGACCCCGGCCGGGTCCACTTGGTGCCCGACGTGATGGCCGGCGTCGACGTCATCCTCCGGCTCGCCACCGAGCCCGGCGACGGCGTGGTGATCAACACGCCGGTGTACCCGCCGTTCTTCGAGCACATCACCGGCGGGCACCGGCGGGTGGTGGAAGTCCCGCTGGTCCGGGCGGACGGCCGCTGGGAACTCGACTTCGCCGGGCTCGAGGCGGCGTTCGCCGCGGGCGCCCGCGGCTACCTGCTCTGCAACCCGCACAACCCGACCGGGCGGGTGTTCAGCGCGGCGGATCTCGGCCGCATCGCGTCGCTGGCCGAACAGTACGGCGTCTTCGTGCTGTCCGACGAGATCCACGCCTCGCTCACCTTGCCCGGCGCGCATCACACGCCGTTCGTCTCCCTGGGCGGCGCGGCGGCCGAGCACGGGGTGACGCTGGCCTCGGCGTCCAAGGCGTTCAACATCGCCGGTCTCAAGGGCGCGGTCGCGGTGGCGGGCTCGGCGTCCGGGCAGCGCCTGCTCGACCGGCTGCCCGCCTCGTGCCAGTACGGGGCCGGGCTGTTCGGCGTGCTCGCCTCGCTGGCCGCGTGGAGCGCGGGCGGCGAATGGCTGGACGCGCTGGTCACGCAGCTCGACCACGCCCGGACGGAGTTCGGCCGCCTGCTCAGGGAACGGCTGCCCGAGGCCGGTTACGTCCCGCCCGAGGCGAGCTACCTGGCCTGGGTCGACTGCGCCCGGCTGGGCCTGGGCCCAGAACCGGCCGAGGTGTTCCTGAACCGCGGCCGGGTGGCCCTCGGCCGGGGACTCGACTTCGGCCCGCCGGGCGACGGCTACGTCCGGGTGACGATCGGTACCAGCAGCGCCCTGCTGGCCGACATCGCGGACCGGATGGCCGCCGCCGTCGGCTGAACGGGGCGGGCGCCTCGAGCACGGCGCGGCGCGGCCCGGGCCGCGAGGCTCGGTCGGCCGCCGAGGCTAGAGATCGCGGCAGAAGCAGGCGGCGAGGTGGTCGTTGACGATGCCGCAGGCCTGCATGGTGGCGTAGGCGGTCACCGGGCCGGTAAACCGGAAGCCGTGCCGCCTGAGCTCGGCGCTGAGCGCCTTCAAGGCCGGCGTCAACGCCGGCACCTCGGCCAGCGTCCGCGGCGCCCGGCCCGGCTCGCCCGCGTACTTCCATACCAGCACGGTCAGGCCGTCGGGCAGGTCGAGCGCGGCCCGGGCGTTGGAGATCACCGCATCGATCTTCGCCCGGTTCCGCACGATGCCCGCGTCGGCCATCAGCCGGGCCACGTCCTGCTCTCCGAAGGCCGCGACCGCCGGGGCGTCGAATCCGGCGAAGGCGGCGCGGAAGTTCTCCCGCTTGCGCAAGATGGTCAGCCAGGACAGCCCGGACTGGAAACCCTCGAGGCAGAGCCGCTCGAAGATCGCCGTGTCGCCGCGCACCGGGCGGCCCCACTCCTCGTCGTGATAGGCGAGATACTCGGGAGCGCTCAGACCCCAGGGGCAGCGCAGCTTGCCGTCAGGACCTTCGACGGCGCCCATCTCCGGGCCCGTCTCCGGGGCCTGGCCGGGCGGTGGCTGATCGCTCACCAGCCCTGCTCCTCGGTCGCGGCGTGGGTGCTTCGGCGCCGGGCCGCCTCTCCACGCGCGCGCGGCCTGCTGCTCGGCCCACCAGTCGTGCGTATCGAAGGAACCCTGCGGACCTAGCGCCTCGTGCGAGGCCATGGCCTCCGAGGGCTCGGTCGCGGCGTCGGCTTCGGGAGGCTGCGCCGCGCCGTGAGCTTCGGAAGCCGGCGGGGCGTCGGCCTGGGAAGCTGGGTCGCGGCGTCGGCCTCGGAAGGCTGCGCCGCGGCGTCAGCTTCGGGAGGCTGCGCGGCGTCGTGAGCTTCGGAAGGCTGGGTCGCGGCGTCGGCCTCAGGATCCTGGAGGGTCTCGGAGGGCTCAGTCAGCTCGTCAGGTTCGGGAGCGGGGGGAATCTTGGCCGCAGAGGCCTTGAGAACCAACGGGGTCTGAGGGAACCTGAGTCCTGGGATGAGCTCCGCAACCTCAGCGGCCTCCACGGGCTCGAACGCCTCGGGGGCCTCGGGGGGCTCGAGGACCTTTGGCTCCCCGAAAGCCCCCGGCTCGTCGAAAGCCTGGGGCTCCCGAAAGCCTCTTGCTCGTCGAAAGCCTCCGGCTCCCCGAAAGCCTCCGGCTCCCCGAAAGCCTCCGGCTCCCCGAAAGCCTCCCGTTCCCCGAAAGCCTCTTGCTCTGCGAGGGACCGACGACGGCCAGGTGCGCGTGGCCGCCCTTCGATCCGGCGTAGGAGTCGTTCGGTGACCGGCTCGCGAGCTGATCCTGCAGGTAGGCGATCGTGACGTCGCGGTCGCGCATCGCGCGGGCGATGCGGCTCAGCGCCTCGTCGGTTACCTGCATGTGTAGCCCCACATGCGGTCGGCGGGCGGAGCAGCGCGACGTCCGTGGCAGACAACGGGCCGAGGTCGAGCGGAGCGTGATCGGCGTGTCATAGGCTAGTTCGCCGCCACGTCCGGTCGCGACGAAGAAGATGCCGACCAGGACGGCGAGGATCGTGATGAGAAATACAACGGGCAGACATGAATCGTGCCATGCCCGACCCGCGATGTCGCTTTCCGGGGCGGGAATCGCGCGGCTGACTCCGTCTCGACGGTGGCGCAGCCCGGTGCGCGGGTTCGGCTAGACACCCAGGCCGTTTCCCTCGTGCGCCTGGCGGATGATGCGGACCACCTCATCGGCGTCGTCGGCCACTTTGATGAGCGCGAACTCGTCCGGACCGATGTTGGCCCGGGCGAGCATCGTGCCCTGCAGCCAGGAGAGCAGTCCCGACCAGTAGTCCCGGCCGACCAGGACGATCGGGAACTTGGTGACCTTGCCGGTGGCGACGAGGGTCAGCGCCTCGAAAAGCTCGTCCATCGTGCCGAATCCGCCGGGCAGCACCACGAACGCCTGCGAGTACTTGATGAAGCACGTCTTCCTGACGAAGAAATAGCGGAACTCCAGCCCGACCTCAACGTAGTCGTTCAGGCCCATTTCCTTGGGCAACTCGATGCCCAGGCCGACCGAGACGCCGCCGGCCTCGACCGCGCCCTTGTTGGCCGCCTCCATGATCCCCGGGCCGCCGCCAGTGATCACGGCGTCGCGGCTTAACCAGGCCGGAGGCGATGCGCTCGGCGGTTTCGTCTTCGGCGCTGCCGCGCGCGGTCCGGGCCGAGCCGAAGATCGAGACCGCGGGACCGAGCTCGGCCAGCAGGCCGAACCCCTCGACGAACTCGGCCTGGATCCGCAACACCCGCCACGGATCGGTGTGCACCCAATCGGAGGGCCCGCGCCTGTCGAGCAGCCGCTGATCGGTAGTGGTCGCCGGTATCTGCTTGCCGCGCAGCGTGACGGGTCCCTGGCGACGGACCCGCCGATGCGGCTCTGAATTAACACTCATTGTCTACTAAAGGTAGTCACCCCCGGTGGGTGCTGCGGTCCAGGTCAGGCGTCGACGCCGTGGTCGCGGAGGATGGCGTTCAGGGCAGACTTGTCGTGCCGGGAGCCTTCGGGCAGGCGCTTGAGCACCAGCAGGCACGGCATGCCGAACTCACCGCCAGGGAACTTCCGCGGCCGGGTTCCGCCTACGCAGACCGACCAGGCCGGCGCCTCGCCCCGGGGCAGTTCCGCGCCGGTCTCCACGTCGATGACGTGCGTCGTCGGGGTGAGGATGGCGCCCGCCCCGAGGGTGGCGCCGCGGCGCACCCGGGCACCACCGACCACCATGCAGCGGGATCCGATCATCGCCTCGTCCTCGACCACGACCGGCACCGCGTTCGGCGGCTCGAGCACGCCGCCGATCCCCACCCCGCCGGACAGGTGGACGTTCTTCCCGATCTGGGCGGCCGACCCGACCGTGGCCCAGGTGTCGACCATCGTGCCGGAGTCCACGTAGGCCCCGATGTTGACGAACGAGGGCATCAGCACCGTCCCCGGCGCGATGTAGGAGCCCCACCGGGCGATCGCGCCCGGCAGCACGCGCACGCCGTCCAGGCGGGACTTCAGCGGCACCCGGTCGTCGTACCTGAAGTCGCCCACCTGGGATCTAGCCATCGGCAGCACCCGGAACGCCAGCAGGATGGCCCGCTTGACCCGCTCGTCCACCACCACCTCGTCGGTCGCGGGGTCGATGCGAGCGACCCTGGCCTGCCCGGCGTCGACCGCGTCCACCGCGCTGATCACCGCCGCCGCGCCTGCGTGTCGGCCGGTGACAGCTCGGCCCGCCGCTCCCACAACTCGTCGATCACGTCCGGCAGCACCGACCGGCGTTCGGTGGGACTTGTCCCCCCGAGGGGGGCCAGGGGGGTCTTGGGGGGATGGCATCCCCCCAGTCGCGGGGGGGGGTATGCCGGGGGGATGGGAATCCCCCCAGGGCGGGGGGTTCCAGGGGGTCGTCTCCCTGGGCTAGTATTGCTCATGGTGCGCGAGCTTAGCGGTACCTTGATGGTAAAGGTGATCCGGCAAGTTGTGACCACGATAAGCTGGAGGCGATTCGAGCGGCGTGGAACGAGGAGTTCCTGGATCGCACGCAATAGTTTCAGAGTCGTGTGTGCGAACTGTCAGGTAGTAGGTCAGTTTGAAATCCACTCGCATAGCACATGCCGGGTGGAGCACGCCTTGAGGCGTGCATATTTTGGACCCAATTAGACACGCGCCTCAGCGCCTAAGGTAAATCGACACCTTACCTCAGCGGCTGAAGCCGAGACATTGAGAGGTTCTCTCAACTGTACGCCTTGAAGGCGTGCTCCACCCAGGGTCGATTGGGTGCAATTTCAAACTGACCCACTACAGATTGTCGGCAGCAGGTGACGGTGGATTGAGTCGACCCGGCGTGCTTTCAGACAGGAGCGGCGGCGGGCGGGAGACCGATGCGCCGCAATAGGTCCTGAAAGTCCTGGTTGTCGCGCAAGTCGTCCATGATCGGATCCAGATGAAGATAGATGAGCCAGTGGGAATGTTCCTCGTAGGCATTTCTGCAAGTATTCCATCGCGCGTTCGTTTTCGCCCAGCCCAATGTGGATGCCGGCGAAGAAATAGGGCGCGACATATCTTCTGCTTCGCGAGTTCTGTCAGCTCGTCCAGTATTTGACGCGCTTCGACCAGTCCTGCCTGCCCGCCGAGAGTATGGGCCAGCGCCGCGCGCATCAGCGGACTGCCCCCTGAGAGCTCCACTCCCTTTTCACCCTCGGCAATCGCTGGTTCGTAGCGACCGGTTTTTCTGAGCAATGCGCCGAGAATCCAGTAGGTGACGGGGTAGTTGGGATCCAAATCGATGGTTCGCCGAAGTTGCTCGATGGCTTCGTCATCTCGGCGGGCATGGTATAGAGTCCATCCAACTGCGACACTAATAATGAGCGACAGCGGATCGAGGTCCTGGCTTTTCCTTATCATGACCAACGCTTCCTCGTGGCGGTCCATGGTCATGCGTGTACTCGGCGTACCAGTGATTGGCAGTGGGATAGGTCGGACACAGCTCGAGGCTGCGCTTGAATTCAGTCTCGGCTTTATCCCACTCCCAATCGTCGAGCCACAGCGTGGCCGCCAAAGCCGTGTGGGCTTCGGCAAGATCCGGGTCGAGCTGCAGGGCCGCCTTCGCCGCCGCTTTGGCTTTGGGGAATGCCTGCTTCGGCGGCAGGTAGCAGTTCCATCCCAACAGCACATAGCAATCGGCCAATCCCGCATAGGCAAGAGCGTAGCCGGGATCGTTATCGACGGCCCGCTGAAAGTGCTCGATCGCCTTGTAGAATCCTTCCTCCGTCCAGCGGTTCCAGTGGTGACGGCCTTTCAGGTAGAGGCGATACGCTTCGACATTCTCGGTATGGCGTTTTGTCAGTTGCTTCTTTTCGGCTCGGGTCAGCCGAATCCGCAGTTTCTCCGAGATCTCGGTGGAGATTTCGTCCTGGACCGCGAAGATGTCGCCGGGCTTGCGATCGTAGTGCGCGCCCCAAAGTTGCGAGCCAGTGGCGACATCGACCAATTCAGTTCCAATGCGCAGCGAGCCGCCGCTCTGCATGATTCTTCCGGTGAGCACGGCGCGAACGCCCAGTTCGCGACCCACAGCCTGCGGATCGATGTCTCGAGTCTTGAATCTGCAGACGGTGCTCTGCGCCATCACGCGCAGCTTCGGCAGTGTGGCGAGAATATTAATCAGGCTTCCGGTGATGCCGTCGCTGAGGTATTCGTGTTCAGGGTCGCCGCCGGTATTCGCGAAGGGCAGAACTGCCAGCGAATCGATGACCTTGGGCACTCGCTGAGTGCGCACCGCAGCAGTTCGCCCCGAAGGCTCCCGATCCGTGCGCTGGTCGACAGCGGAAAAGCGGTCCGTCCGCATCGGCCCGCTTCCAGCTTCCGCAACTTGTGCCCCTGATTCCATCTCTCGCTTCAACTGTTTCAGCGCAGCCCGCATGTCAGCCGCATGCTGATACCGCAGGCTTCTGTCCTTCTCTAAGGCTTTGTGGATCACTTCCTGCAGTGGCGCCGGAATGCCAGGATTCACTTGCGCCGGGGAGAGCGGCTCGCGGTTGAGGATGGCTTCGATGATTACGCCGGAGCTTGGCCCTTGAAAGGGGAGCTTGCCGGTCGCCATGTGATAGAGGACGACGCCGAACGAGAACAAGTCGGTGCGACCGTCCAATTTCTCGGCGCGCACTTGCTCGGGAGACATATAAGATGCGGTTCCAAGCGCGATCCCTGGAGTGGTGAGTTGCTCTTCCACCTCATCGTTCGCGGTGACCTTGGCCACTCCAAAATCCAGAATCTTGGCGTGGCCGCTGTTGGTGACGAAGATGTTCGTAGGCTTGATGTCGCGGTGGACGATCCCTTTCGCGTGCGACGCGTCGAGGGCGTCGGCGATCTCGATAGCCAGATCGAGGATGGTCGCAATTTCCAGAGGCTTGCCGCTGATCCGGCGCCGGAGAGTCTCGCCCTCCAGCAATTCCATGGCGATGAAGGTTCGCCCGTCGGCCTCGTCAATGTCGTAAATGGTGCAGATGTTCGGATGGTTCAACGCAGAAGCGGCTTTGGCCTCGCGCTGAAATCGCTCCAAAGTGTGGGGATCATTGGCCACGGTCTCAGGCAGGAATTTGAGAGCGACCAAGCGGCCGAGCCGCATATCCTCGGCCTTGTAGACAACGCCCATCGCGCCGGCGCCGAGTTCCTCGACGATGCGATAGTGCGAGATGGTTTGCTCGATCATCCGGCCCGAATCTTAGGGCCGACGGCGAGCCAAGTCAACGAAAGTAATCAGCTGGGGTCGTTTTCGATAACGCCTGACCCCAACTATCAACTTCTGGAAATGGTCAGTTTGAAATTGCGCCCAATCCGCCGTGGGTGGAGCACGCCTTCAAGACGTGCAGTTGAGCGATCCGCTGAATGTCTCAGCTTCAGCCGCTGAAGTGAGGCGTTGATTTACCTCAGGCGCTGAAGCGCGTGTCTAATCGGGGCCGAAATATGCACGCCTCAAAGGCGTGCTCCACCCGGCATGGGTTGCGAGTGAATTTCAAACCGACCCACTACCCAACTTCTCCGTTGCTGGAAATCGCCGAGCCTCCAGGTGTAAAGTTGCAGGCCAAGGATCGCAAAAGTCGTGTACGCGCACCGTTAGGAGACACCTGTCATGACCAGCCAGACAGCATTCGCCAGACTGTCCCTCGGTATTTTCCTGCGGCCAGTGGTAATGCTGGCGGTGAGTTCTGCATTGATGGCGGTTGCCGTATATCCCGCGACCGCGCAGACCTTCACTGTGGTGCACAATTTCACGGCCGGCACCGATGGCAGCGGACCGCAATCGGGTGTCACCTTTGACCGCGCCGGAAACATCTACGGTACAACAGCCTATGGTGGCACTGCGAATGGCTGTGAAGGCTGCGGAGTGGTCTACAAGCTTTCGCACGCAGGCCAGGGCTGGATTGCAAATCCACTCTACAACTTCAAGGGCCCTGCGCAAGATGACGGCGTGACACCGACGGCGGGCGTGGTGTTTGGACCGGACGGGACTTTGTATGGAACCACCTATCGCGGCGGTACTAACAATTTCGGAACGGTGTTTCAGTTGAGGCCTCCGGCGAATGCTTGTAAGAGCGTCCTTTGTTTTTGGAATGAAACCATATTGCACGCGTTCGGCGATCTGCCGGACAGCGAATACCCCGGCCAGGGAAACCTTGCCTTCGACACCGCAGGCAATCTCTACGGAACGACCATCTACGGCGGCGGGACCGGGCTTGATTGCGAAAATCAATCGTGCGGCACGGCCTACGAAATGTCGCGCACGAACGGAGTCTGGACCGAAAGCGTGATTTGTCCGCTCGGCAGCTGCAGCTTTCCGGGATTCTGGCCGATGGCTGGGCTCACCTTCGACACTGCCGGAAATTTGTATGGGACCGTCACCAATACTTCTGGAGGAGTATTCGAAATGCTTCCGCAGGACAACGGGAGCTGGTCATCGAATACCCTTTACAACTTTTTCTCACAACCACAGTACGATCCCGCGGGCGGAGTGATCCTCGATGCTGCCGGAAACGTCTACGGCACGACAGCCGGAGGTGGTACCGGGCAAGGTGGCACAGTTTTCGAGTTGGTCAAGTCCGGGAATACCTACACCTTCACTGTGCTGTACAACTTCCCGTATTCCGGAGTTCAAGATCTGCCCGGACCGCAGGCGAACCTCACGATGGATAGCGCCGGCAACCTCTATGGCACAACTCTTTTCGGCGGTGCGATGGACTGTGGCAGAGTCTTCAAACTCAGTCCTGCGGGCGGGAGTTGGAATTTCACCAGCTTACATGACTTCACTTGCGTGGCCGATGGTGGAAAGCCTTTCAGCAACGTCGCCTTCGGGCCGGACGGCAATCTCTACGGCACGGCGTCGACTGGCGGAGCTTATGGCAGCGGCGTCGTCTGGGAGATCACGCCTTAGGTGTTGAGCCTTCCTGGCCACGATGAGGTTCTCTACGGCGTCACCACCGGCAGCACGATGTGCGAAGGCATCTGCGGCGTAGAGTACACGCGCTGCGCCGCCGGAACATAGTCGGCCGCCGTCGCCTGATAAATGCTGGGCACAAACTTCTGCGGATTCCGGTCGACCACCGGAAACCACGTTGACTGCACCTGCACCATGATCCGGTGCCCCTTCAGGAAGACGTGGTCGTGGTCGCGCAGCGGCACATCCCACGGCTGCGGATGATTCGCCTCAAGCGCCTGTGGCTGCTCATAGCTCTGCAGGAAGCGCCCGCGCCGCACCTCCATTGCAATCGGCAGTTCATAGCCGTTCAGCGAATCCGCATAGTTGTCGGGAGTTTCTTTGTCGAGCGCATCCGCCGCCTTCTGCCCTTTCTCGGGAAACACATCGATCAGCTTCACCACAAAATCCGAATCCGTCCCCGATGTCGAGGCGTACAGCATCGCCGACACCGGACCGGTAATGATCACATCATGATCGAGCGGCGCGCTCTCCCAGGTCAGCACGTCCGGCCGGTTCTCCACAAAGCGCTGATCGGCGACCTCCCACGTCCGCCACTCCGGCTGAGGATAGGTCGGCGAAATCGGCCGCGTGCGATAGGGCACTGGATTCGCAGGATCGGAGACGTACTCGCGATAACCCTTACCACTCGCGGCTTGCGGCTCGAACGACAGCGTTCCATCCTCGTGCAGATACAGCTTCGTCGCCTTCGCATTCTGCGGAGGCCACGTCGCGTACTTGTGCCAGGTGTTCGATCCGCTCTGGAACATCATCGCCTGCCACTCCGGCTTGGCGCCTTCGCCGTGCAGGTAGTAGCGAAAGAACGGCGCCTCCACATCTCTGCGAAATTCAAGCGCTGTCTTGTGGCCGCCAAACGGGATCAGCCCGATGCGATCGCCCTCCGGCGTCTGCCATTCTCCGTGAAACCACGGCCCAGCCACCATCAAGTCGGTATGGTCCGGATCGTGCTCGGCCTCATGCCGGAATATTTGCCACGGTCCCCACGGATCCTCCTGGTCCCAGAACCCAGCCACATTCAGATTCGGCACCGGCGAGTTGTGCAGCTGATTGACCCACGCTTCCTTTTTCCAGAAAGCGTCGTAGTTGGGGTGCTCCATCATTTCATTCCAGAACGGAATCTTCCCGTGCAGATAATCCGCATTCGCATTCGACAGCGGCCCCAGCTTCAGATACCAGCTGTAGGTGTCGTACTGGTCAAAGTCGAAATTCGTGTTGGCGTTCTTGTCCGCTTCCTCCAGCACTGAATACTCGAACGCGTAGCTCTCGCGCAACGCGCCATAACGGTGCATGTCGTCGTTCATCCACTGGTCGACCGGCGACGCCTGTTCGCTCACCGCCTTGAGCGCGGGATGCGGATGCAGCAGCGTCAGCCCCGCCGTCAGTCCCGAATACGACACGCCGTAGATGCCCACCTTGCCGTTGTTGTCCGGCACATTCTTCACCAGCCAGTCGATGGTGTCGTACGCGTCGTTGGTCTCGTTCGCCTGCTTGGGATCGTTCGCGTCGTACCGCGACGTCATCTCGAAGACACCTTCGGACTTGAAACGGCCGCGCAGATTCTGAAAGACGAAGATGTAGCCATCGGCCGCCAGTTCTTTACGCGAATCCGGTGTCCAGTCCGCGCCCTTCTTCGCGGCGGCCTCGTCAAATTGCTGCTGCGTGGGAATGCCATACGGAGTGCGCTGCAGCAGGATGGGCAGCGGCCCGGTCTGGCCGCGCCGCCGGATGATGACCGTCTGCAGATGCACGCCGTCGCGCATCGGGATCATCACTTCCTGCACGCGCCAGACGCTCTCCGTCGTGGTCGCCGCGCTCTGCGCTGACGCGCTCGGAGCTACGGCGATGAGCAACAACGCCACCGCAAGCAATGCCGCGCACCGCGGCTTCGACATCCTCATAGATTCGGCCTCTTGTGATATGGGAATCGTGCGTCAGTATACGGCAACCGTATCGTCTAGAAGCTCGCTGACCTGCCTTCACGCAGGAACTGAAGCTGTCGCCGGAATCGATTGTGTCCCCCCTGACACAGTGTGTTTGTCACAACACGGCCCTCGCACGAGGCTTCCAGCACAAGTCCTTTGTTGTCTTCACCGCCTCCATGGTGCCATTCGTGCTTTTGCAATGGTGTACGCGGTTCGCGAGAAGACAAAATGCAAAATTTACACGACAAGCAATGGCACGCTGAACAGCTCAAGCTGATCTTCGCGATCCTCTTCCTCCTGACTTTTCCCGTCGACGCGCTGAGCGAAGACAAGCGTCTCCTCCTCATCAGCATTCCCGACCACGAGCTCGCCGTCATCGAGAACGGGCAGGTGAAGAACATATACCCGGTCGCGGTCGGCAAGGAAAGCACGCCGAGTCCGACGGGCAGCTTCCACATCGTGGTTCGCGTTGTCGACCCGACCTACTACCACGAAGGCAAGGTCATCGCGCCCGGCCCGCGTAATCCGCTGGGCGATCGCTGGATGGGTCTCGATCGCAAAGGCTACGGCATTCACGGAACCAACGCGCCGCAGTCGATTGGAAAGTCAGCTTCGCACGGCTGCATTCGCATGGCGAAGCGCGACCTGGAAGAGCTCTTCTCGATGGTGAAGGTCGGCGACGAAGTCGAAATCCGCAGCGAGCGCGACACGCAGACCGCTGCCATCTTCGGCGGCGACGTACCGGCGCAGCCGCAGACGGTAATCGCAGCGGCGCAGGACGCGACGAGCGCGACGGCTGTCTCAGGTCAGTAGTTCGGGTCTTGGAGGTGAGTTGTGCAGGCCACGGCAACAGCACTGATCACGCTCGGAGGATTGCTTCTCTCGCTCTCCTGCGCGGTGCTTCTAGAGGAATTGCTTCTCGGCGGATTGTTCCGGTTTTTCTTCGCTCCGCGGACGAAACCGAACCGGAGCGTGAAATGAACTTCGCTGTCGGTTGGGAACATGAGTCTCGTTGGGTCCAGCCGCGCAGCGGCGGGATGAATTGAGCCCGGGTCGTAAGACCCGGGTCAGACCACAAAACGAATGCGAGCCGCGGCAGCGGCGGCACTGTAAGCGTAATGAAAAGGAGTAAGGACATGCTTGCCTTCAAGTATTTGCTCATGACAGTTGGCGTAGGCCTGATGCTCACGGGCATTTCGATCCTGGCCTACGACCTGTGGCTGATGTTTCAATACCGGCGCGCCATTGCGGCCGGCGGAACGGAAACACTCACGCCGCCAGAGCCGATTCGCTGGCGCACGACGCTGGCTCTGATCGCGGTCGGATGGGGCCCGATCCTCATCGCGCTCAGCTTCATCATCGTGCCCAGCGGCATGGCCGGCGTCCGCATCAGCCAGACGCGCGGCACCGAAGCCGGCACGCTCTATCCCGGAGTGCATGTTGTTGTGCCGATGATCGAAGACGTTCAACTCTTCGATCTGCGCGACAAACTGTTCACCACCGGCATCGCCGACGACGGCAAGAAGTCCGCAGGCGGCGCGAAGTCTGGCGTGCTGAGCGTCCAGTCGAAGGAGGGACTCAACATCGGCCTGGCAATCACCGTGCGCTACCAGTTCGATCCGCGCCGGCTCGACTATGTGCAATCGCACCTGCCGCAGCCTGTCGAGACCGAGATCGTTCCATCAGTCGTAGCCAGCGCCTGGCGCGAGCTTGCGCCCGGCTACACTGTGCGCGAGATGTTCAGCTCGCGCCGCGAAGAAGTTCGCCAGCGCGCCGCCGAAGTCATCACGAGGAAGCTCGGCTCCGACGGCCTCATCGTGAAGGAGGTTATGCTCCGCGACATTCAACTGCCAGAGGAATACGCGCGCGGCTTGCAGGATCTGCTCCTGAAAGAACAGCAGGATGACCAGCTCAATATCCAGACCGACATTCAGCAGAAGCAGGTTCGCATTGCCGAGCTCCAGGCCGAAGCGGAAAAGGTGCAAAAGGTGAAGATCGCGGAGGGCGAGGCGCAGGCCAGGGTGGTCGAGGCCAAGGGCGAATCCGACGCGATGCAGTACACGTTGCCGCTGAAGGAAAAGCAGATCGAGCAGTCGAAGCTGGAGGCCGAGGCGCGCAAGGAAGCGACGATTCAGAATGCCGAAGCCGCGGCGCAGGCGAAGGTCATCGACAGCAAAGCCGAGGTGCAGCGGCGTGATCTGCTCGCCGATGCCGAGGCCAAGCGCATTCGCGTGACCGCCGCAGCCGACGCCGAGCGCATGCGCAGCGAAGCCGCAGTGCTGCGCGAGACTCCGCTGCTGATCAACAAGATCGTCGCCGAAAAGCTCTCCGACAAAATTCAGGTGATGATGGTGCCGGCCGACGGCAAGTACTTCTTCGCGAGCGATGTGTTTCGCGGATTGGGTTCGAAGCCGATGGGCGTTCCGCCCGAGGCCGACGATCCCGACTCCGCACAAGGTCAGTCGCGGTAGGCAGTGAGGTCGGGTTAGTGCGATTGGGTTAGTGCGATTGGGTAGTGCGGCGCTTTTAGCGCCGCGTTCGAGCGCGATAACTCAGCCCCAGCCGCATCGATCATCAACGATGATCGATGCGGCTACGGTAAACGGACAAGTGATTTCAGAATTGTCATCCCGAGCGGAGCGTCCGCATTGCCTTTCCGACTCGCGTTTTGGCGAGTCGGGCGGACGCGCAGCCGAGGGATCTGCGGTTCGCCGCGAGTGGTACGCTGCCTGGCCAATGATGGTAAGCCGCGAAACTATGACGCCCTCCGACTATAATTCGCCACGGATGCTCTCCTTCCACCGCCTGCTGTTTTCGACGATCGCGTTGCTGTGCTCTTCTCTGGCGCAAGCGTCCAACACCTGGGACGCGCCCGCGTCCGACCTCGCCCGGCAGATCGCGGCTCTCACCGGTCCCGGCACCATCACGCTAACGGTCACGAATCGCTCCGCTCTCTCCAACGACGATGCCGCGACCATTCGCAACACCGTCGAACGTGAGCTGCGAGCCGCCGGCATCACCCTCCGCGCCAAGGACGCCAATTCGGACGTACGCATCACTCTGTCGCAGAATCTGCAGGGCTGGCTCTGGGTCGCGGAGGTCCAGGAAGGTTCGGAGGTGAAGGTGGCGATGCTCCCGGTCGCGGGCTCGACGCTGACCGGCGCTGCAAGCTCGACACCCGCGATCACGCTGCGCGTCAATCTGCTCTTTGCCCAGGCCGCCCCGATTCTCGACCTCGCAATTCTCGCCGCGGGCAACGACCAGCGCATGATCGTGCTCGATCCCGAACATATCAAGATCTACAACCAGACTGCCGGAAGCTGGCAACAGGCGCAGACCTTCGCGATCACCCACGCTTCGCCATTTCCGCGTGATCTGCGCGGGCACATCGTTCCCAGCACCGACCACCCATTCGACGCCTATCTTCCGGGCGCGGTTTGCGCCGCGACCAGGACCGGCAACGCGAACGATCTGACCCTGGCCTGCAACGACAGCGACGATCCCTGGCCACTGGGTTCGCAAAGGGCTTTCTACAACTCAACTCGTGACTTCTTTACCGGCGTCCTCACGCCGGGCTTCGGTCGCCAGCTGGCGCCCTTCTATTCCGCTGCCGAGTTGAGACAAGCCAACAACACCGCGTTCGTCTTTGTCGACGTGAGTGGTGCGGCGCACATTCTGGACGCCAACTCGACGAAGTCGATTATCGGCGCACGCGACTGGGGCAGCGATATTGCAGTAGTCCGTTCCGAGTGCGGCGCGGCGACGCAGGTGCTCACCTCGGCGGCAGGATGGCCGGCTTCGGATTCACTGCGCGCCTATGAGATCTCCGGCCACGAGGCCACTCCCGTCAGTGCGCCGTGGACCTTCGATGGTGGAATCGTAACTGCGTTATGGACCGCGATCGACGGAGCATCCGCAACCGTGATCGTCGAGAAGCAGCAGGAAAATCGATATGAAGCGTACAGTGCCGTGGTGGCTTGCGGCCGTTAGTCTGCTGTTCGCGCTGGCGGTACCGGCGGCGGCGCGCACCCGTCCGCGCTACGGTGGAATTCTGCACATGGACACGCGCTCCGATCCGCTGAAGTTTCCCGATGGCGCTGCCCGCAGGCTGCTCTTCGATACCCTGACCCAGGTGAGCGATGCCGGCGAAATCGTGCCGGCGCTGGCGGTCGAGTTGGGAGTCGCAGAGTGCAAATCATCGCTGGATACTTCATCTGCGGAGCGGCGTTCACTTCCACGACGGCTCGCCGTTAACTGCTGATGTGGTCGAACAGTCGCTGTCCGCTGCGTGCGCACGTTGCGGATGGCGCGTGCGAGCCGTGGGAGACTCTGTCGTCATCACCAGCGAATCTCCCATGCCGGGCCTGCCCGCCGAACTGGCGCGCAGCATGTACGCGATCACGCGACAAGGCGCAGACGGTAGCCCCAACGGCACTGGGCCGTTTCGCTTCGTCGCCAACTCCAACGGCATCGTCTTTCTCGCTGCCAACGACGATTCGTGGCAGGGACGTCCCTTTCTCAATGAGATCCAGATCTACGGCAATCGGACGAGCGATGAGCAGTTGTTGGATTTTCGAATCGGCAAGGCTGATCTAGTCGAGCTTTCGCCCGAAAAGCTGGGCTCGGCCCAGCAGGAGCGCATTCCGCTGCTGATCACGGTGCGGCCGACGGATTTGCTGGCTCTTACAATGTCAGACCAGCTGATTGCAGACCCTCATCTGCGCCAGTCGATTGCGCTCGCGCTGGATCGTACGGGGCTGTTCAACATCGTCCAGAAACACGGCGAGATTACCGCTAGCCTGCTGCCCAGTGCGGTAAGCGGATATTCGTTCCTGTTCCCCACAGCCCCGGATCTCAACCGCGCGCGCGAGCTTCGCGGAGGGCAATCCGCAACGCTGCGCCTCAGCGTCGACGCGTCGAACCCCACCCTGCAGTTTATCGCCGACCGTCTCAGGCTGAACCTGCGCGATGCGGGTTGGAATGTGCAAGTCGTTCCGCTGGCGACAAACCCCAATGCTGAACTGTCGTTGCGCCTGTTGCATATTGAGGCTGCCGATGCCCAGTCAGCGCTGCGCGAAACGCTCGAAGACTTTGGCTCGACGCTGCACGATGACGCTTCCGATCCCTTTTCACTCTACCGTGCCGAATCGGCCTTCCTGCAGTCCCACACTGTGGTACCTCTGCTATATCTTCCGCGAGCCTATGGAGTGAGCACGCGCGTCCACAATCTCGTTTTGAATCCCAGCGGCGTGCCGGATCTGGCCAACGTTTCGGTGGAGGACGTGCGATGAGCCTTCGCCAGAAGCTGCTGCTGGTCTTCTCCTTCACTGTGGTACTGGCGGTCGCCACCGTCGCAGGAATCGTGTCACTGCGAACGCGGCAGGCCTTTACCAAAGCCGACGAGCAGCACACCGCGGCCCTCATCGATCAGTTCCGGCGGGAGTTGCGAGGGCGTGCCGAAGATGTCGCGGTTCGCGTGGACGAGCTCGCCACCAGCGATCCGATGGTAAGAATTGCAGTTGATCTCACGGCGAATAACGATCCCTCGCCGTACATGACCGAGGCGGCTACTCTGGCCCGAGACCACCAGCTTGACTACCTGGAGATTTTGCTGGCGGACGGGAGCATCGTCTCGTCCGCGCAATATCCGGCGCGCTTCGGATACAAGGAAGATCTGAAGCTGGCGGGGGATCAACCTAGCTTTCTGAAGAAAGAAGAGCTGGCCGATGGCACGAACGAAATCGGGCTGTTCGCTCTGCGTAAGGTTCCGGGCAGCGAGCCTCCTTTATATGTGCTGGGCGGCAGACGGCTCGACCGCGGCTTCCTCGCCAATCTAGCCGCGCCGGCTGGTTCTCAGATAATCCTCTATCCGGCTCTGGCGGCGAACTTCAATCCCAAAGCCATCGTGAGCAGCATGGGGGAAGTTGAGCGCGCCGCGAAATTCCAACCGATCATCGAGCAAGCGATTTCCACCGGCCAGGAGCGGCGATCCGTCATCTACCTCACCGATCGCCGCGAAGACAGTGTGGACGCGGCTGCGATTCCCATGAAGGCTCCCGATGGAACGGTGCTGGCGGTGCTGGTGGTAGCGAACGCGCGCCGAGCTCTGGTGGAATTGCAGCAGCACATTCGCGCCATCGGCTATGGCGTCGCGGGCGCCGGTATCCTGCTCACCATCATCGCCAGCCTTTGGCTCACCTCGCGCATCTCGCGTCCCATTGAACGGCTGGCTCACGCTGCCGGCGCCGTCGCCGCCGGCAATTGGGACACGCAAGTCGAGATTTCCACTCACGACGAAGTAGGCGAACTGGCTCGCAGCTTTAATCACATGACACAACAGCTCTCTGAGCAGCGTGAGCGATTAGTCCAGAGCGAGCGGGTTGCCGCCTGGCGAGAACTGGCGCGGAGACTGGCGCATGAGTTGAAGAATCCGCTGTTTCCGTTGCAGCTGACACTGGAAAATCTGATCAAGGCTCGCAGTATGTCTAGCGCCGACTTCGACGAGATCTTTCGCGAGAGCACTGAGACGCTTAGCGTCGAGATTGCCAATCTGAAGAACATCGTTGGCCGCTTCAGCGATTTTTCCAAGATGCCGAAGCCGCAGCTCGAAGATGTAGACATGGCCGATGTACTGCGCAAAATCTCGGCCCTCTACGAGCCGGCGCTGAGCCAGCATCAGCCGCCAATCGGCTTCGAGTGCCGCATCAGCGACGAGCCGCTGCGAATCTCGGCCGATCCCGAACTGTTGCATCGCGCCCTGTCGAACCTGGTTCTGAATGCCATGGACGCGATGCCTGATGGCGGCACGCTGACCATCGAGGCCGGGCGTCACGACGAGTCGGTCGAACTTCGCATCTCCGATACCGGCACGGGAATGACCGCCGAAGAATGCGAGCGCCTCTTCACGCCGTATTACACCACCAAGCAACACGGCACTGGCTTGGGACTCGCCATTGTGCAGTCGGTGATAAGCGATCACAATGGCACTATTCGCGTCGAGAGCACGCCGGGCACCGGTACGACCTTCGTAGTGGAACTGCCGTCGCTGGCGGCGAGCGCAGCCAAAGCATGACGAAAGCCGACATCATGGTCGTGGACGACGAAGCCAGCACTCTCGGCTCGCTGTCGCGCGCCTTCCGTCTGGCCGGACATGAAGTCGCGGTGTGCAACAACGCTATACAGGCGCTCGAACTCGCCCGGCTCCGTCCTTTCGACCTCATCCTCTCCGATGTGGTGATGCCTGGCCGCGACGGCTTGGCGCTGCTGGAGGATTTGCGAGCAAACGGCATCACCACGCCCGTGGTGATGATGTCGGGACAGGCGCACATTGATATGGCGGTGCGTGCCACAAAGCTGGGCGCGCTCGATTTCCTGGAAAAGCCAATCACCAGCGACAAACTTCTGCTGACGGTGGAGAATGCGCTCAAGCTGCGACGCCTGGAGGCTGAGAACCGCGAACTGCGGCATCGCGTCGGAAAACACCAGATCGTCTGGGTCAGCGAATCGATGGGTCGCGTGATGACGCAACTGGAGCGCATTGGGGCCAGCGAGACGCGCATCTGCATCTACGGCGAAACCGGCACGGGAAAAGAATTGGCGGCGCGCACACTGCACGAGAAAAGTCCGCGTGCGCATGGGCCGTTCGTCACGCTCAACTGCGCTGCTGTCCCGCCGGAGCTGATCGAGTCAGAACTCTTCGGTCACGAGAAAGGCGCCTTCACCGGCGCCATGCAGCGCCATATCGGCAAGTTCGAGCAGGCGCATCGCGGCACGCTCTTCCTCGACGAGATCGGCGACATGCCGCGCAACATGCAAGTCAAGCTGTTGCGCGTTCTGGAAGAGGGCGAAATCGAACGCCTCGGCGGCGGCAAGCCTCTGGTGATCGACGTTCGTGTCCTGGTAGCAACCCATCGCGACCTGGCTGCACTGGTGAAGGAGGGGCAATTCCGCAACGATCTCTACCATCGTGTCGTCGTCTTCCCGATTACGCTTCCATCGTTGCGCGAAAGGGCCGACGACATTCCCGAACTCATCGAGCATTTCGCGGCTCAGGTGTGCGCGCAGAACGGCTGGAAGCTCGTCCCATTCACGCGCGGTGCAGTTGACGCGTTGAAGGCTTACTCGTGGCCGGGAAACGTGCGTGAGTTGCGCAACATGGTGGAGCGACTGCTTCTGCTGGCGACGTCGGGAACAGTAGACGCGGCGACAGTTGAGCTGGCTCTGCCGCCCGCGAGCCGCACCGAGCAAGCGTCATCGAGCGACCATCACGGCCCGCTCGCCGAGCAGGTCATGCAATTCGAGCGCGAAGCGATCTTAGCCGAGTTAGAGCGCCAGCATCATCACATCACCAACACCGCCAAAGCGCTGGGACTGGAGCGCAGTCATCTCTACAAGAAGTGCCAGGCTCTGGGAATTCAGTTGAGAGCGATGCGAAGCTGAGTTTCGCCGTCTCCAGAAGATCTGCCGAACGCTGCCGCCAAGATCGGCACCCGCGGCTCCTATATAAGACTGCGGACCTCACGAGGTGCCGCCCGGCTCGACCACGGCTCCGTCGTTTTATTGCGTAGGATTTCGCGGAAACTTGAGATACGGCATCCGTATATTGTCGATGACGATCTGGTCGGCGCGAATCGCGGTAGGCGCTTCGAATCCGTGCCCGGAATCTGAAGGGTCCGTGACCGTCATCAACGCGGCTCCTCCGGCCGTAACAAAATCATCCTGATCGACACCGTCGCCGCTCACTCCCAGCCCTCCGACCAGCACTCCATTTCGATACAGCGGCAAGCTGCCGGGAAAAAAGACAATCCCGTTCTGATTGGGATTCTTCGGCTGCGAGCCTTGCGTGCAGGCGTTGGCAGTGTCATTAAGATAAAGATTGAAGAATGGCCCATCGCCGCTGCCATCGATTCCCGGCGGAAATTCCGGCTGCGCGCCGAAGCCGATGGTGCGGTTTGTGACCGCCGTCCCTTGCGGAATGCCCGGCAGGTCAATCGCTCCCGGTTGACTCGCGGCATAAACGCCGGGCAGCGTGCCGCCGTTGCTGAAGTAGATCACGTTCCTTGCTTTGGCGACAGCTACATCGATACTAAAGATGGTCGCATCCGTCATGCGATAGACGGCGAGCAGGTTGCCGTCGAGATCGGAGACCGCAAACATCATTCTCGCCCGCGAGCCAATGGGAAGCCGGATGACCGCGCGCGTCTGATTCGCCGTTGCAACGGCGCTGCTGACGATGCTGGCAACGTCGGAACTGCTAAGACCGCCGGAATAGGCGCTCGCCATCGGCCCAACCAGATATCCGTCTGGCGGTGCTCCCGGACTCGCCGAAGGTCCCACAACGTAGGACCCATTAAAAGTACCGGCGCTAATCCCACTCGGCGCAGTCGTCTGATCGACAAACGGCACGGCGATGCCATTGATGACCACAACTCCCGGAGGCGCAGGAGTCGGTCCAAACGGAGCCGTAGTTCCGGCAACGTAGGCAGCGTACTCTGCGATATTCCCGGCAGCCACAGGGTCGGGATTCGCGACCACCACTCCAACTCCGCCGACCAGCGTGTTGTCTTCAAACAATGGCACGCCGCCGGGATTCACCGCTGTCGGTTCGCTATCGTAAACGTTCGCCTTGCCGGTGATGATGCCCAACCCCGGGCTTGTGCCATTAATTAACGTTGCCGGCGGGATCGCCTGCCCGGACAAGTAGGTTGTGTTGAACGAGCAGCCGCGATTGGTGTTCTCAATGCCGTAGAGGGGCGCGTTCGGCGTCCCGTCGACTCCGGGCGGAAAATGAATGCCGCTAATGTAGCGGACTGTGCGCGACGACAATGGCGCCTGATCGTTGCTGAAGAAAGCCGCAGTTCGCGCCAGCGCTACCGCCAGGTTCTGCGCATTGTCGTTGGCTCCGAAGTTGCCAACGCCGGTTGCCGGAGCATTATTCGTATTGAAGACGGCAAGAATGTTCCCCAGACGATCGGTGACGCCGACCACTACCGGGACGTTCACTGCCTCGACCGCGGCATGAACGACCGCGTCGACCTGTACCGAAGTGAGCGACTGGGTTGCCGGCGGCGCCGCTGGAGGAGGATCGCTGCCGGCACCTCCGCTGCTGGAATTGCCTCCGCCGCCTCCGCACGAGATTAGCAGCAGCGCGGCCATAGCCGTCGTCAGCGAAAGGACTCCGATGCGGCGCTTGCTATCCATCGGGCGAACGATCACCACAATTTCAATGGTTTTGTTGGAGCCGCAATTATGACGTTATTTGCGCCGAAGTCAAGATAATCATCGCCAGACCTTGCCGCGTGCAAGCAGTGCTTGCTCCACAGGCCGGGTTGTGATACCAACTAAGCCCATCTAGTTCAGTCGCAGGCAACGAGCTGACTTCTGGCGGTGAGGATGCAATCTGCTAAGACCTCGCTGTTGTGGAGTACTGGATTCGTCTCCGCCGTGCTGGCGTGTACCCTCGCCACCGCGGCCGATCTGCTTGCGCAACAATCCCCGTCTCCCTGTTCTTCCACTTCCACGGGGTCTTCGGTCGTGATGTGGCAGCGCATTCCCGGTCATACTCCCGACCCCACGGCTGCAATCGAGGGCGTAGTCTGCGACGTGGAAGGACACACGCTGTCTGGGGTGAAGATCTCGCTACTCCGCTCCTCAACACCATCGGTGCTGACCGATGGTGAAGGCATCTTCCGCTTGCTGAGCGTGCCGCCAGGAAACTATCAGCTGCGCGCCGAAAAGGAGAGCTTCTCGTCGATTGATCTTCCCAACACGCAACTGACAAACGGTGAACTGCTCACCGTCCAGTTGTTGCTGCCACCGTTGTCGCCGCCCTTCGTATCGAATCGCGTTCCCGGTGGTCTGCCGGGCGCGACCGGACTCATGTCTCCCGAGTCGATTGCCTCGATGTACTGGAATCCGCTGCAGACGCTGGAACCGCCCGCTCCCTGGCCGCTGGCCAATCAATCCGAACTGGTGCCTCCTGAATCAGCGAACTTTTCTGCCGCACCGTATCGCTGGTGGGCCTACATGCCGACCTGGCAGAGATACGCGAAGCCGGGCGACTATCCCTACGTGAAGTCCCACTGGTACGATCCGTTCAATCGCAACCGCATCAAGGGCGATGAACCCATCTGCGGGCAGAGCTGGTTTCTGGATCTGACGGCGAGCAGCATCAGCGCCTTCGACATTCGGCGCCTGCCCGTCCCCAGTGGCCTCACAACCCAATCGCCCAACAGCGAAGGTTTCTTTGGGAAAGGCGAACAGTTTTTTGGCTCCCAGACTTTTCTGTTCCAGGCGGATCTGTTTCAGGGTGATGCCAGCTTTCGACCGGTCGACTGGCAATTTCGCTTTACCCCGGTCGTCAACCTGAACTTCCTTCAGACCCGGGAGCGCGGCTTGGTCAATGTCGATCCCGCGGAAGGTATCAACCGCTTCGATGACTACACTGGAATTCAGGAAGCCTTCGTAGAGGCGAAGATCCACGACCTGAGCCCGAACTTCGACTTTATCTCGGTCCGCGCCGGGATTCAGCAGTTCGTCAGCGACTTCAGAGGATTTCTCTTCTCGGAGCAGCAGCCCGGCATCCGGCTGTTCGGCAACCTGCGCTCCAACCGCCTGAACTACAACCTTGCTTACTTCTATTTCCTCGAGAAAGACACCAACAGTGGGCTGAATACCTTCAACCAGCGCCATCAGCAGGTGTACATCGCCAACCTTTATATTCAGGATTTCCTGACCAAGGGATACACCACCGAATTCAGCTTCCACTACAATCGCGACGATCCCAGTCTGCATTACAACGATAACGGTTTCCTGGTGCGCCCCGCGCCAATCGGCGACGTCGTTAACGGGAATGTCCTCGAGCACGGCATTCGCGCCTACTATCTGGGCTGGACGGGCAACGGCCACATAAAGCGCATCAATGTCAGCAATGCTTTTTATCAGGCACTCGGCCACGATACCTTCAATCCCATTGCCGGCCGGCCAGTCAACATCGACGCGCAGATGGCTGCACTCGAGCTGTCGGTCACCAAGGACTGGGTTCGCTATTACACCTCGTTCTTCTTTGCTTCGGGAGATGGCGCTTATCGCTTCGGTCCCACACGCAGCGGCACCGCGCACGGCTTTGACACCATCGTCGATGACACAAACTTTGCTGGTGGGCCGTTCAGCTTCTGGGACTCGGAGGGCATCGTGCTGACCAGCACCGGTGTCAACCTGACGAATCCTGCCAGCCTCTTGCCCAGCCTGCGCAGCAACAAAGAGGAAGGGCAGGCGAACTTCGTCAATCCCGGCATTTACATCTTCAATGCGGGCGCGGATTTCAACCTGACGACGAAGCTAACCGCGTTCGCCAATAGCAGCTACCTGCGCTTTGATCGTACCGAGCCGCTGGAGATCCTGCTTTTTCAGAATCCGATCCGGCACAGCATCGGCGAAGATCTGGGATTCGGCATCAGGTATCGTCCTCCGCTTTCGGAAAACATTGTAGTCACGGCCGGAGAGTCCAATCTGTTTCCCGGCGCTGGCTTACAGAACATTTACAACAGCAAGGTCCTGCTCTCCGGCTTTGCCAGCGTGGCACTGACGTTCTGAGCTGAATCGATGATGCGACGGCTCTTCAAAACTCGCAGCGCACGAATCGTAGCCATGATGGCCTTCGTCTGCGCCTTGGTCGCGCTCTTCAGCTCGCATGCGCGAACCGCGCCGGCGGGCCGTCCCGCCACATGTCAGGCGCAATCAGCTTCCGATCAGCAAAGCGGCGCAAACATTCTCCTCGAGCAGTCGCAGGAGCAGATGAACCAGAAGTCCGACGGCTGCAACAGCTGTCATGCTCCCACCGACAGCCCGACCATGCATACCACGGGCACAGTCAGGATCGGCTGCACCGATTGCCACGGCGGCAATGCGCAGGTCGTCCGCCCAGCCGGCGTGCAGCCGGGCTCGCCGGAGTACATCTCGCTTACTAAGCAGGCGCACCCCAAGCCGCGCATTCCAGAGAACGCCTGGAACTCTGCCAATCCGGTTCGCGCTTACACCAAGTGGTTGAAGGAAGACGCCGAATACATCAAGTTCATCAATCCTGGCGATCTGCGCGTAGCCGAAGAGACCTGCGGCCGCTCCGGCTGCCACATGACCGAAGTGCGCAAAGTACAAACCAGCATGATGACGCACGGCGCAATGTTGTGGGGCGCGGCGCTCTACAACAACGGAGCATTCCCGCTGAAGAATCCTCACTTCGGCGAAAGCTATGGCCGCGATGGACTCCCGCAGCGGTTGCAGACTTATCCTCCGCCGAGTGAGGAAGAGATCGAGAAGAAAGGTGTACTGCCCTATCTCGAACCACTCGAGCGCTGGGAAATTTCGCAGCCCGGCAACGTATTGCGCGTCTTCGAACGCGGCGGTGAGAAGAAGGGCGAGATTGGTAATCCGAACCTCGAAGAGACGAACGGCAATCCGGACGTCAAGCTCAGCTTCCGCGGCTTCGGGACCTTGCTGCGCACCGACCCGACCTTCCTCGGTTTGCAGAAGACGCGACTCCTCGATCCGCTGCTCTCGTTTCCCGGAACCAACGATCAGGCCGGCGACTACCGGGCCAGCGGCTGCAGTGCCTGCCACGTGATCTACGCCAATGATCGCGCGCCCGAGCATTCCGCCGGCTACGCGCAATACGGCAACCTGGGGCAGAGCGCAACCTCGGATCCCACAATTCAGAAGGGTGTGTCAGGCCATCCCATCAAGCACGAGTTCACGCGCGCCATCCCGTCAAGCCAGTGCATGGTGTGCCACATGCATCCCGGAACCAACATGGTCGCTACGTACTTTGGCGACACCTGGTGGGACAACGAGATGGATGGCGACAAGGGCATGTATCCCGCCAAGCAGCGCAATGCCAGCCCCGAGTTTCAGCAGCAGGTGCAGACGCGTAATCCCGAGCGCACTGCCATTCGCGGAAATTGGGCCTCTGTCGACTTTCTCGAAAAGACCGGAACTCCCGAGTTCAACAAGAACTTGAAGTACACACAGTTCGCCGACTTTCACGGTCATGGATGGATCTTCCGCGGCGTCTACAAACACGATCGCAAGGGCAACTGGCTCGATGCCGAGGGCAATGTCATTGCGCCAGAAGATCCCGACAAGTTCGGCAAGGCTGTGCATCTGGAAGATATTCATCTGAAGAAGGGCATGCACTGCATCGACTGCCACTTCCAGCAGGACAGTCACGGCAACGGCAAACTCTACGGCGAGACGCGCAACGCCATCGAAGTCGACTGCGTCGACTGCCACGGCACCATCGAGCAACGCGCGACGTTGATGACATCCGGTATCGCCGCTCCTGCCGGTGGCACGCATCTCGATCTGCTGCGCACTCCCTGGGGCGAGCGCCGCTTCTATTGGAACAGCGGCAAGCTCTTTCAGCGCTCCATGCTCGAGAAAGATCAGCAGTGGGAGGTCGTGCAGGTGCTCGATTCCATCACTCCCGGCAACGATCACTACAGCGAGAAATCGCGGCTGGCCAAGACCATCCAAAAGGACAGCGCCTCATGGGGCGATGCGCGCGTCGAGCCGGCCAAGCTGGCGCACGAAAACAGCCGCATGACCTGTTACGCCTGCCACAGTTCTTGGGCGCCGACCTGCTACGGCTGCCATCTCTCGATGACCGCCAACCAGCGCATGCCGATGCTCCACAACGAAGGCCTGATCACGCGCAACTGGACCTCGTACAACTTCCAGATTCTGCGCGACGACATCTACCTGCCTCGGCATCGACGGCACCGTCACCGGCCATCGCGTCGCGCCGGTGCGGTCGGCATGCGCCGTCCTTGTCAGTTCGCAGAACGCCGATCGCGACTGGATCTACTACCAGCAGCAAACGATCTCCTCCGAAGGCTTCAGCGGGCAAGCGTTCAGTACTTTCGTTCCTCACACCGTACGTGCGAAGGAGACCAAGCAATGCACCGATTGCCACGTCTCCAAGGCGGGCGACAACAACGCGTGGATGTCGCAACTGCTCATGCAGGGCACGAACTTCATGAACTTCATGGGCCGGTACATTTACGTCGCCACCGGAAGCAAGGGTTACGAAGCAGTTGCGGTCACCGAACACGACGAGCCACCAGCCGTCATCGGCAGCGATCTGCAGAAGCTCGCCTATCCCGCCGACTATAACGAACACATTAAGAAGAAGCTGGAACTTACAGAAACTTATGGTCATGCTGGATCGGACATTCTCCATCACAGCGACGAGATTCTGGACGTCCAGGCGCGCGGTGAATACCTCTATGCCGCCATGGGACGCGGCGGCTTCCGCATCTACGACATCGCCAACCTCGACGACAAGGACTTCTCGCAGCGCACGATAACGGCGCCGGTCTCGCCCTGGGGCCAGCGCTTCTATGTGCCGACAAAATACGCGATGGCGGTCGCCACCCCCACAACTCTCGGCGTCGATCCCTTGCGCACGCAGAATCCTGAGAACGAAGAGCAGAAGATCTCCCTCATCTACGGTTTCCTCTACGTCGCCGACAAAGAGGAAGGCCTGATCGTCATCGGCGATCCCAGCATGAAGAGTAAGGGTGGCATCGGTGTCGGGACATTGCTCGATGGCGATCCCTCGAACAACTTCATCAGTCGCGCCAAGACCTTCAATCCCAATGGCGCCTTGACAGGCGCACGCCGTATCACCATCGCCGGCACCTACGCCTACATCCTGTGCGATCACGGCCTGGTGGTTGTGGAATCTCCAATCCCCTCGACCCCAAGGTTGCCGCGGAAGTTGGCGCGCCATTCCTCGTTGAACCCACAGGCATTGCCATTCAGTTCCGCTACGCGTTTGTCGTCGATCACGAAGGACTCAAAGTGCTCGACGTAACTCAGCTCGATCATCCGACGCCTGTCAGCGGCGCTGCTGGTGCCGCATCGAAGACGCGCGCAACGTGTATGTCGCTCGCACCTACGCCTATGTCTCGGCCGGCAAGCAGGGGATCGTCATCGTCGATGTGGAGCAGTCCGAGCATCCTAAGTTCGATCAGGTCCTTCAACGCCGATGGCGCGATGAACGACGTCAACGATCTCAAGATTGGAATGGTCTCTTCGGAAGCCTTTGCCTTCGTCGCCGACGGAAAGAATGGCTTGCGGGTGGTGCAGCTGCTATCGCCAATGGACGATCCGCTATTCGAGGGATTCAGCCCGCGTCCCATGCCAGGTTGATTGCCAGCCGTCGGACCGCCGGCCCAGCGCTGGCCATTTCCAAGGGCATCGATCGCGATCGGGCCGTGGATGAAAGCGGCAATCAGCTGGCGGTGTTTGGACGCCGCGGAGCGCGGCCCTTCAACCTGCAAGAAATGCAGAGGATGTATCTAAGGGATGGGCAAGTCTACACCGTCTCCGACAGCCCCCCTGGACCGGCACTGTCGCCGACCGAGCCGCAACAGGCGTCGGCTGGCGTCTCTCCTACCAAGTAAATTTTTTCTTGTCATCCTGAGCGGAGGTGCGCTTCTTTTGCGCGCCGGAGTCGAAGGATCTGCGGTTCGCCTTTCGCTACATCCCTCCAACCGTTCCCCGCAGCTGTTGAATCGTGTAATTGTGCTTCGGAAACTGCTCCTTGCGCCAGTCGTGATATTGGTGACAATCCGAGCAGCGAGCGTTGGCGGCATCGTGTTCGGCTCCGCTTTCGCGGTGGCAGGCCTGGCAGGCCTTGATCTTCGGCAACAGAATGTCCGACGTTAGCTTACTGGTCGGCGCATCGCCGTGACACGCGGTACAGGTCAGCAGGCGGTGTGCATCGTGATCGAAGTCGGCATGATTCAGCCAGCGTACCGGAATCGACGACTTGGCCACCGCCGGAATCGGGGGAATGGAATACGTGGCGACGGATGGAACCGCGCCCTCACGCTCGATCATGGTGTGGCACAGCTTGCAGCCCTTATCGAAGAGCAGCCGATCGGCATAGGTGACCTGCCAGTTGATCCACTCTTCGCGCGTATGCGGAGGCGGCGGCATGGGCGGCAGAATGTTGCCGCTCAGAATGCGATTGGGCGGCAGCGGCTCCGACAGCGCATTGGGATGGGTCGCGAAGTAATCGGTGTACTTCTTGACCAGGAAAGCCTGCACTACCTCAGGCTTGTCGTGCGGAACCGACTCGTTGAAGCGCTTATCAAATTGCAGATCCTTCGTATGGCAGGCCGCGCACTGCGTCGCGTAGCGGATTGGCGACATGTAAGCGTGCGGCAGCACTTCCCTGCTGATACTTCCCTCGGTCGTCGGCATCGCATCTTTTTCCGATGCCGAGACGGTTTTCATCCCACCCAAAGCGTACGGCCACGCTCCCTCTTCGCCGGTTAACCGATGACAATCCTGGCAGGTAAGCTGCACGGGACCGTTCGGGCCGGCGAGGTTCTTCTTGAGATGTGCAAAATGATTCAGCTTGACCGTTCCGGGATCGAAGCCGGGTTTCAGTTCGACAAACTCCGGATGGCGCGCGCCATCGAATCCCCGAACACTCTCGAAGTAACGAAGCTGCCCTGTCTTCACCCGCAGATTGGTGTGGCATTGCGTACAGGTAGAACTGGCAGTGTGCGCCAACTTCACCGGGCCCTTATGTTCGACGTGACAGGAACCACAAGCCGGCGTGAATTCGACTTTGCTGGGATGATGCGCCGGAGCATCGTGGCAACTGAGACAGGCGGTGTCCTTGACCTCGGTGCGAAATGCGCCACGCTCGGTCACATGACAAACTTGGCACTGCTTGCCGAAAACGGCATGCGCGGACGAGAGCGGTCCGCTGCTGTAGACCTTCTGCCCGGTCGCTCGCGACGACAAGAACCAGGCCACAGCGATAACCGGCACCAGCACTGAAAGATAGAATCGCCAGCTGCGCAGCGGATGCTTGCGCGCGAAGTACTGCAGGTCCATGCGCCTGGCCAGCGTCTTGGTTGTGCGTATGTTTCGCGCCATGGTCCTGTCTTAATAACGCAACGCGACTACTGCGTGCACCGCTCCCAGCAGCAACAGCGCATAGGACACCGGTATGTGAATCAGCAGCCAGCCATGCAGGACGCGGTGATAGCGAGCCTGCTGGTCCAGTTCCCGCTTCTCTTCGCAGATGTTCGCCAGATCGTTGACGCTTTCGTGCAAGCCCTGCGGCAGCAGCGCACTCAACTGCTGAAACAGTGCCTGCGAACGCGCGGGATTAGCCAACGGCGAATTCCGTGCTCCCGCCATGCTCAAGAAACGGTCGCATGCGATCGCCAAAGAACTGTCGCAGATGCGTGCCAGCTTCTTCGTCGACTTGTAATCCCGAGGCGACGGTGAGACCGCCCATGGTGCCCGCAGCGGCGGCGGACGCTCGTTGTTCCTCCGTGGCCCGCGACAGGCCGCCGGTTAGAGTCGCACAGGTCTCCTCTACAATCTTCTCCGCCTCTTCGACCAGTTGCAGTCGCACGCGGCCGATCTGCTCGTAGATGGTTTCCATCGGAATGTGCTCGGTCGTGAAGCGCGGCATGTAATGTTGCAGCACCGCTCCAAAGATTCCGCTGACGAAAACCACGACGAACATCCACATGATCACGCGGGTCAGCCCGATACCGAAGTGAAAGCCGGCGTGAAACAGGATGATGGGAAAGCTGAGGGTGCCGAGCCAGAGATGCCCGCGCATCCAGGATTGCGTGCGGCCTAAGCGCCAGATGGGAACCTTCTTGCGCGCGCCCAGTGCTCCGGCAAACAGCATGAATGCCGAGCCGATGCTGCCGTAGATCAGGCCCATCGTGCTTCCGCCAGTCGCGCCTTGCAGCGAATTGCGGCTGTAGACGATGTAGACCGCCGTCGCTACCAGCAGCCCTGCCAGGCTGCCGATGAACCACTTGCGATGCGTGCGGTCAATGCGCAAGAGTTAGTGCTCCTTCTTGGCCGGCGTCGCTTGCTTCAGCAATCCGGCAAAAAACTCCGGCGGATTCACGCGGTGGGCGGCGTCGTGCGGGCAGGCGTAAACACAACTGGGCTCCTCGTGGTCCAGACATAGATCGCAGGACGTGGCCTTGACGCGTACGCCGGCAACCTTGCGTCCGGGATGCGCCGGGTCGTCCACTTGCGCTGCAAATGGGTGCATGTTGATGTTGCCGTATGGACAGTTGTTCGCGCACTGGCCGCAGCCAATGCACCAGTCCTCGATGATCACCTCCAGCGAATTGCTCCGGCGGATGGAGCCAACCGGACAGCCGACCATGCACAACGGATCGCGGCACTGGCGGCATGAGGTCGCTACCAGGTATTTGTCAAAGCGCAGCCCTTCGCGGATCAGGCGGCTTACGCCGTCATGCGCATCGGCGCAGGCGCGCACACACTGGTCGCAACGCGTGCAGCGGTCAAGGTCCAAGATCAGCAGGCTCTGCGCTTCCACCAGACCCTGGGCCAGGAACTGGTCGACGGGCACGCTCTCCAATTGCGTGACGCGCGCCCGATTGGCGGCGACGTGCTCGGCGGCTTCCGCTTCCAGCTTCTGCCGCACGTCGGGAAACTGATTGAGCATCTGCTGGAAATCTTCACCAGCGATCTTCACCACCTCGACATGATCGATGGCGGTACAGGTCGCGGTGCGCGTGGTTCCGGTCAGCAACGCCATCTCGCCGAAGTACGATCCCCGCGGCAGGTAGGCCAGCACAATTTCGCCGCCGGGGCGCCGCTCGGACACCTTCACGAAGCCCAGGCGCACCAGATAGAAGCTGTCGGCAGCATCGCCCTGGGTGCAGATCACCTGCCCCGGCAGATAACGAATCAGTTCCACGCGGTCGCGTAATTGATCGATGAACTCCGGCGTCAACGACGCCAGCACCGGCACGCCGCGCAGATGCGAGTCCAGCGCCCGTCGCTTGTAAGTGCGATCGAGCTGCTCGCGGAAGCTCTTGTTGCGCTGCATGATGTCGAGAACGTTGCGCAACATCTCGAGCATGGTGCAGTCCGTCGCCGCCCGCACCGTGGCAGAGCGCGGATAGTAGTTCATGCAGGTCATCTCGCCGAATAGCTCGCCCGGGCCAAGTTCGGCGATGGGATGATCGTAGGGCAGATCGACCGGGGCATCGATGGGAATGAACGCGCGCGAACCTTCTTCACTTCTGCTGTGACGATCGCGCGGCGCGAGCAGGCTTTTCATCTTGCTGAGAAAGCCCTGGTGATTGACCTCTGTCTTGACGTGCGCGATGTTGCTGTCCAGATAGACGTCGGCCTTCCCTTCCAGAATGTAGAAAGCGGTGGCGCCGAATTCACCTTCCCGGCAGATGATGTCGCCGGCGCGGAAATGGCGCTCGACAATCGCGTTGGCATTCAGTTCAAGAAAGGTGCCGGAAACATTCTTGAAGATGGGCAAGCCCAGCAGCTCTTCGGTTGGAGCGGGGTCGCCGGACAATTTCGTACCGACCACGCGCTTATTGGTCAGCGCGCCGGTTGGGCACGACACCATGCATTCGCCGCAGGAGACGCAGGTCGAGTCGCCCATCGGCAGGTTGTTATCAAACGCGACGCCCGCCTGATAACCCTTGCCGCGCCGCGCCAGGACCCAGTTGTGGCGGATGTCATCGCAGCCGCGGATACAGCGGTCGCAGAGAATGCAAGACTCATGATCGACGGCGATGGCGATGGAGGAATCGTCGTGTCCGCGTGGCGTGCTGCGCCGCGGAAACCGCGACTGCTGAAGTCCCGCAGCCGCAGCCAAACGCTCGAGCTCGCAGTCGCCGGAATGCTGTTGACGCGCGCAGGGAGCAGGATGGTCCGCCATCAACAATTCCAGCAGCGTGTGGCGAACGTTCTGCACCGGAGCGGTGCCGGTGCTGACCTTCATTCCCGGCTCGGCCTGGCGAATGCACGACGCGGCATAGACTCGCTGTCCCAAATCCACCACACAAACGCGGCAGACGCCGACGGGATTTTCGTTTTGCTGATGGCAGAGCGTCGGAATAGCGATGCCGTTGAGGCGCGCGGCATCGAAGATGGTCGTTCCTTGCGGAACGGAGACGACCGTGCCATCGATCGTCAGCTCGATCATCGGCTGAGAAGCCGCTCTGGTACCGGTTCCGTCGGGACTCATGCCACCCTCGTTGGCTGCTTGAAGCAAACATTCCCCGGGCAGCGCCGGCGCACGGTATGCTCCTCAACCACCTCGGGAAAGTGTTTGAGTATGGAAGCGATGGGCACCGGGACGACCTGTCCCAGACCACAAATCGACGCCATCTTCATCGCGGTCGACAGTTCATCGAGCAGCTGCATGTCGCCGCTAGAGCTTCGCCCTTCAGTCCAGCCTTTCAGCATCTCGACCATCTTCTGCGAGCCCATGCGGCATGGCACGCACTTGCCGCAGGATTCGTTGCGATAGAAGCGCGTCGCATTGAGCGCCATGTCAAGCATGCAGCGGTCTTCGGCGCAAACCACGATCGCGCCCGATCCAACCATCGAACCTGCGGCAGCCACGGCATCCCAATCCAATGGAAGGTTCGTCATCGCAGCGGGCAGGTATCCTGATGACGGGCCAGACGGCGCGAACCCCAGCAACTGCTTTCCGCCGGAGATCCCGCCGGCGTATCCGAAGATGAGGTCGGCATAAGTGATTCCCATCGGCACTTCGAAGACACCGGGATGCACCACATCGCCACTGATGCCGACAAACTTCACGCCTACAGCGCCATTTGTACCTTGCGTTTTGTACCAGTCCAAGCCGCGCGCCAGGATAACCGTCGCGAGCGTAAACGTCTCGACATTGTTGATGACGGTTGGCTGATTCCACAGGCCGTTGGTGCCGGGGAACGGCGGCTTGTTGCGTGGCTCGGCGCGCTTGCCCTCGATCGCTTCCAGCAGCGCGCTCTCTTCCCCGCAGATGTAGCCACCGGGGCTGACGAAGATTTCTAGATCGAACGACAGGTCGCTGCCGAATACTTTCGGGCCAAGAATGCCGTTGCGATAGCAGCGGTCGATTTCTTCCTGCAGAACTTCTTTGGAGCGCTCGTACTCGTGACGGATATAGAGAATGCCTTTGTGAGCGCCGGTGACCAGGCCGGCCATGATCATGCCTTCGACCAGCAGATGCGGCAGGTTCTCCATGATGTGGCGATCTTTGATGGTGCCGGGCTCGCTCTCGTCGGCGTTGCAGACGATGTATTTGGTCGCACCGGGCGCGTTGCGCACGATCTCCCACTTCAAACCGGTGGGAAATCCGGCGCCGCCCATGCCGCGTAGTTTGCTGGCCTTGAGCGCGGCAATGATGTCCTGCGGGCTCCGATTCTCCGTGAAGCGGCGAACCACAATATAGCGGCCGGTTCCGCTGTAAGGATCGCAAGCTGCTGCTTGACGCTCCTCACTGACATGTTGTGCGGGTAGCG
Organism: uncultured Acidobacteriaceae bacterium; assembly: GCA_963805985.1. Taxonomy (GTDB): domain Bacteria; phylum Acidobacteriota; class Terriglobia; order Terriglobales; family Acidobacteriaceae; genus Bog-257. The sequence goes on from CAWDWG010000006.1 coordinate 38,139, forward strand.
GACGACCCGCCAGCACGTCCCGCACCATGCCAATCGCGTCGTGGCTGCTGGTCAGTGGATAGATGACGTCGTTGACCGCGATCGCCGGCGCGCTGTCGCATCGTCCCGAGGCACGACACTTCGCGAATGCTCACTTCCTGCGGACCAGCGCCTCGAAAAGCGGCGTCCAGGTCGGCTTTCACTTCGTCGCCCCCCAGCAGATGACAGCTCATATCAGCACAAACGCGCACGTCGCACCTGGGCGGCGGCACAAGATGGAAATGCGGATAAAAGCTAGCGACTGCGTGAATTCGACTCAGTGGGGTGTTGAGCGAGACAGAAAGTGCCTTTAGCTGCTCGGGCGGCAGATAGCCATGTTCCCGCTGTATGGCTCTCAACTCGTCGAACACGGCGGCACGCTCCGTACTGAACTTCGGACGATTAGAAAGCAACGTTGGATGAGTGGCGCAAATCGTATAGCAAAATACTGCGGCTGTCCATAGTTGCTGGACACGAAAAGACCAACTATCCCCGGCGCACTCTTCCGAATTGATTTCTAGGCGATTTCGTCGTATAAACCGTGCACCCAACAAATTTCGCTCTCAGGGGCTGTAGTGCCGCGCGGGGGCAACCATGGCTATCGGCAGGAAAGTTTGCTGTTTGGGGCCGTTGTCTTTCCTCTTAGTGCTGACCAGTGCCGGCTTCTCGCAGGGCCAGAGCACCATGGCTGCCTGCGGCGTGAGCAAGTACACCGGCCCGGGAGGCTGCGCCGCCAGCAGCTGTCATGGAAGCGTCACGCCCAAGACGGTAACCCGCATTTTCCAGAACGAGTACAGCATCTGGATCGCGCAGGACAAGCACGCCAAGGCGTTCTCCGTACTCTCCAACCCGGTTTCGGTGCGCATGGGGAAGATCCTCAACATCGGTCCCCCTTCGCAAGCGCCGAAATGCATGGCTTGTCATGCCCTCGCTGTTCCTGCCGACCAGCGCACGCAAAGCTTCGACCTGAATGACGGAGTGAGCTGCGAATCCTGCCACGGTCCGGCTTCCGAATGGCTGGGCCGGCATACCGATCCTCATAACTGGCCATACGAAAAGCTGATCAGTTGCGGCCTGTATCCGAATCGCGACCTGATCAAGCGCAGCGAGCGGTGTCTGACTTGTCATGTGGGCACGGCCGACAAGTTTGTCGACCACGAGATGATCGCGGCAGGACATCCTGACCTGACCTTCGAACTCAGCTACTTCAGCTTCTACATGCCGCAGCACTGGAAGACGCCGGAGCAGGACGACAGCTGGCGCCGCGTCAAGTCGTGGGCTGTCGGGCAGGCAGTGCAATTGCGCGAATCTCTGTATCGATTGGAGCGGCGAGCGAATGGACCCAACTGGCCGGAGTATGCCGAACTGGATTGCTTCGCCTGTCATCACAGCCTGACGTCGGCCACGGACAGCTGGCGGCAGGAGCGAGGCTACCCTGGACGCCGGCCCGGTAATCCGCCGTGGAATGAGGCGCGAGTCGTGGTGTTTCGCGACCTGGTCAAGGAGCTGCACCCCGATACCGCGCAGCGATTGGATGAGCAGTTGATGGGGCTCGCCGACTTGATGAACCAGCTCAACGGCAACCGCGAGAAGATTGCCGCCTCGGCAAAGCATGCGGCCGTCACGGCGGGCGAGTTGGCGATTCAACTCGACGCTCAGCCCTATGATTCAGCCTTGACTCTGCGGCTTATGCGGCACATCGCGGCTGACTACAAGGCCATCTCCACCCAGGATGAGCGCGCAGCGCAGCAGGCAGCCATGACGTTGAACGATCTTTACACGGCGTATCAGGAGAACACCAAGCCGACACTCAACGCGGATGTGGGAACGGCGATTGATGCTCTGATTCAGCAGCTCCAGCAGAATCCGTCGGGATACTCGGCGCCGAAGTTCGCCGCCGGTATGCAACGAGTCAGCGAAACCCTGGGACAGTAAAAGGCCTTGACTTGCGCAGCATTTGGGAGACAATGCTGCAACAGTTCAACGAGACTTTGTTCAGATGGAGAACCAGCGTGCTCCGATCAACGCTTGCGGCCCTGCTCTGTCTGCTGATGGCGGGATTGCCGGTTTGGGCTGAGCCCGCCGGGGATCAAACTGCCGGCACGGTCAAGGCCATGATCCCCGATGCCACTCGCAATGCCCAGCCGCTCGCGGTCAACGCAGCGTTGCAATGGAACGATCTTCTGCAGACCAACGCGAAGGGACGAGTGCGCGCTGTTCTTACCGATGGCTCCATCCTGAGCCTGGGTTCGAACGGCCAGTTGCGCGTGGTGCAGCACGATGCCACGACGCAGCAAACCGCGATCGACCTGAACTACGGCAAGCTGCGCAATCAGGTCGTCAAGATCACCCAGCCGGGCGGGAAATACGAAGTCAGGACGCCGAACGCCGTCATCGGAGTCATCGGCACGGATTTCTACGTTGCCTATGCCAATGGTCGGACCACGATCATCTGTTATGAAGGCACGCTGACAGTAACCCCGAGCGCGGGTGCGAAGGTCGTGGGCAGCAATAACTCGAGTAATGACTCGGAGCAAACGATACAGGTGTTGGCCGGACAAGTGGTCGCTATCGGCACGAAGCCGCTGAGCTCCGCGCTGCAACAGTACTCGACGCTGAGGACGGCAAGCCTGAAAGACACCGACGTCGGCGAAGCTCGCCGTTCACACACCGGCAGAACTATTACTCTGGTCGCGCTGGGCGTAGTCGCCGGCTTGACCATCGGTCTCACGCAAGCCAACTCCAGTTCCAAGCCCTGTGGCTGTAAGTAACCGGCGCTAGCTATGCGCTTTTGGAAAGGCCTGTCTGAATGGTGTTCGTCCCATGCGCACTTCGTCATTGCGCTGGCGGCGACACTCATTGGCCTGTTTTTATTCGCCTACGCGGATATCAGCGAGAACCGCAACGCCGCATTCGTTTTCCTGAAAGACATCGAGCAGCGGTCGCTCGACTTGCGGTTCGCGCTCCGCGGCAAGCGCGAAGCCGATCCCCGAATCGTTATCGTCGGCATCGACGAGAAAACGCTGCAGGAAGTGGGATCGTTCCCGCTGCCGCGCAGTTCGTACGCGGTGCTGGTTCGCAATCTCAAACAAGACGGCGCACAAGTCATCGCGTTCGATGAAGACTTCTCCCAGCCTGCCAGCAGCGAAGCGCTTGCGGTGTTGAGCAAACTCAAGCAGGACCTCGGCAAGCACGCCACGCCGCAACAGACACAGGAGTTGCAACGTCTCTGGCAACAGGCGGACGTGGACACTCAGTTCGCCAACGCGCTACAGAATGCCGGGAACGTCGTTCTCGGTCACTTGTTCCTCGACGCCGATCGCGCGGAGACTATCGATCCGAAGCAGGCTGAGGCTTACTTCAATATCGTCTGGGCGAAGGCGTTTCCGCAGGTTCTCAAAGCCGGAGGCGGCAACTTCGATCCCGGTGCGGCGTGGATTCAGGGGGGCGGTGCAGTGGAACAAGGCGTGGAGCCCAATGTGCCACAGTACGCCCAGGCTGCGGCTTCCTATGGATTTTTTAACATCGTACCTGACCAGGACGGCACTTTGCGGCGCGCGCTGTTCATGATCCGCTACCGCGACCAGGATTTCTTCCCTTCCCTCGATCTGGCGGTGCTGCAGCAGTACGAATCGATCCCCGATCAGCAGATTGCCGCCTATATTTCCGCCGACGGACTGGATCACATTCAATTCGGCAATCACCTGCTGCGTCCCTGGCACGACGGGACAGCTCTGATCAACTACGTCGGTCCATACCACTCCTATCCGCATTACTCGATGGTCGATGTCATGAACGGCAAGGTCCCGGCCGGCACGTTTCGCGACAAGATTGTTTTCGTCGGACCGACCGCCCTGGCTATCGCAGATATACGGAATACTCCTTTCGCAGATCAATCGTCCTACATGGGAGTGGAAGTTCACGCCAACATTCTCGATAACCTGCTGCACAGCGCCGAACCTCATCGCACTTTCCTGGTTCGCACCTCTCGCGAGGAACTGGCTGACATCGGCTTCATCATCTTGTTTGGACTGGGATTGGGAGTGTGGTTGGGACGCTCCCGTCCGCTGGCTGCCACGGCTACAACGATTGTCGTGCTGGCGCTATTTGCGGCCTTCGTCTACTTCAGCTTCGTCCATTGGGGGCGGTGGTTCAGCCTGGTGATTCCTGGCCTGACCTTGATCCTTGCCTACCTGGGATCGATTAGCTATCGCATGTTTTTCGAGGAGCGGGAGAAGCGCAAGATTCGCAAGCAATTCGGAATGTTCCTCTCGCCGGACGTGCTTGCGCTGATAGAGAAAGACCCCGAAAAGTACTTTCGCCCTGGTGGTGAGACCAAGGAACTCACGATCTTATTCAGCGACATTCGCGACTTCACTTCGATGTCGGAGGGCATGGCTCCCGATGAACTCGTGCGCATGTTGAACGAGTATTTCAACGCCATGACCGACGTGCTCTACAAGAACCTGGGCACCCTCGACAAATTTATCGGCGATGCGATTATGGCGTTTTGGGGATCGCCCTATCCCCAGGAAGACCATGCATCACGCGCCTGCATCTGCGCGCTGCAGATGAAGGACAAATTGGTGGAACTGAACAGCGACTGGGAACGTCGCGGCATTCATACCATAGCCATCGGTATCGGCATAAACAGCGGTCCAGTCAACGTGGGCAACATAGGTTCAGAAAAGCGCCTGTCCTGGACGGTGATGGGCGATAACGTCAACCTCGCGTCGCGCCTCGAGGGAATGACGAAGCAATACCGCACTCCAGTCCTGATCAACGAGACTACGCATGAGCAAACCAAGGAGCAGTTCGTTGCCCGTGAAGTCGACAAGATTCGAGTGAAGGGGAAGCATCGGCCGGTCACGATTTACGAACTGCTGGCGCCGGTAGCCGACCGGCAACTTTATGGCTCGCTTCTGGCCGACTACAACTCCGCAATGGAGTGTTATCGGGCCGGAGACTGGGTTGAAGCTGCGGGAAGGTTCGGCGACATCATGAAAACGCGCCCTGGAGACGGGCCGACTCAAGTCCTGTTGCAACGCTGCCTTGAATTCATCGATGATCCGCCGCCGGCGGATTGGGACGGCGTTTACGTGTCGAAGTCGAAGTGAGATCATGTTGGCCTGAGCGCCGAACATGGCGATCGTGCCGACGAACAATGGCTCCATCGATGCCTACGCTGCCGGCGTGACGCAACCGCTTCTGGACATCTCCGGCTATTTCGCGCCATAGGATCAAATTCTTCCGGGCCCCGGTTCGCCCGTCTCTTGGGCTGACCCGGGCCGTCCTGTAGGGAACCCAGGTTAGCGTCCAAAAGAAGGCCGCGACCCTGGGGCACCACTTTCTAAACGCGGCCGCCCCCGTTCGTCCCGACTTTGGTTGACTCGCGCTCCCATCGCCACTTAGCATCAAGCATCGCGTTCCTAAAGCCCCCTGGCGCGCTCATGATCGACACCACGATCTCCCACTACCGCATCGTCTCCAAGATCGGCGGCGGTGGAATGGGCGTGGTGTACAAAGCCGAAGACACACGCCTGCATCGCTACGTCGCGCTGAAGTTTCTGCCCGAGAAGCTTGCCGCCGACGCGCAAGCCTTATCGCGTTTCCAGCGCGAGGCGCAGGCCGCGTCCGCCCTCAACCATCCCAACATCTGCACCGTTTACGACATTGGCGAAGAAGACGGTCACGCCTTCATGGTGATGGAGTTTCTCGACGGCGTGACGCTGAAGCACCAGATTGCCGGCCGCCCCATGGATACCGAACTGCTGCTGCCGGTGGGCATCGAGATCGCCGACGCGCTCGACGCCGCGCACAACCAGGGCATCGTCCATCGCGACATCAAACCGGCCAACCTCTTCGTCACCGCTCGCGGCCACGCCAAGGTTCTCGACTTCGGTCTCGCCAAGCTCACCGACAAGCACGAATCCTCCGCGGGCAACAACACCGAGACCATGATGACCGAGTCCGACGCCGAGCACCTGACCAGCCCGGGAACCATGGTCGGCACCGTGGCCTACATGTCGCCCGAACAGATTCGCGCCAAGGACGTCGACGCCCGCACCGACCTGTTCTCCTTCGGCGCGGTGCTGTATGAGATGGCCACCGGTAAGATGCCCTTCGACGGCAATAGTCCGGGCGAGATCTCCGGCTCCATTCTCTTCCAGCAGCCTCCGCTGCCGTCGCAGGTCAATCCACAGATCACTCCCGGACTCGAAGCCATCATCGGCAAGGCGCTGGAGAAAGATCGCAACCTGCGCTATCAGCATGCGTCCGAGCTGCGCAGCGATTTGCAACGGTTGAAGCGCGATTCCGAGACGGGCCGCTACTCCACCAGCAGCTTAAGCGCGTCGCAAGTTGCCGCGCCCAAAGCCGAGGCTTCGGCGACAAAGCATTGGGGCATCAAGGCTGCTGCGGGTATGGCTTTGCTGATCGCAGTTATCGTTGGCGGGCTCTACTATCACTCGCAGCGCTCGCCGCGGCTGACCGACAAGGACACCATCGTTATCGCCGACTTCGCCAACAGCACCGGCGATCCCGTGTTCGACGACACGCTGAAAACCGCGCTGGCCGTCTCGCTCAATCAGTCGCCATTCCTCAACGTGCTCTCCGAGAATCGCGTCGCGGCCAACCTGCGCCTGATGACCAAGCCAGCCGGCACCAAGCTGACGCCGGAGGTGGCGCGCGAAGTCTGCCAGCGCGCCGGCAGCAAGGCGTACATCGCCGGATCGATCGCCTCGCTCGATAGCCAGTACGTCATCGGGCTGAAGGTCCTGAACTGCCAGACGGGCGACGTGCTGGCCGAGCAGCAGGCACGCGCCGATGGCAAAGCCAACGTGCTCAACGCCGTCGACAAGGCCGCCGCCACACTGCGCGAGGAACTCGGCGAGTCGCTGGCCACGGTGCAGAAATACGACGTTCCACTGCAACAAGCCACCACTCCGTCGCTCGAAGCGCTGCAGGCCTACAGCCTGGGCGTGAAGGCCGCGCGCCAGAAGAGCATCAAGGAGTCGCTGCCGTTTCTGGAGCACGCCGTCGAGCTCGATCCCAACTTCGCTATGGGCTATCGCGAGCTGGGCAATGAGTACAGCGGACTGGGCGAAGTCGGCCGCGCCAGCGAATATTTCACCAAAGCCTTCCAGCTGCGCGATCACGCCAGCGAGCGCGAGAAGCTGATCATCAGCGCGAATTACTACCAGAACGTCACCGGCCAGCTCGACAAGGCCGCGCAGACCTATCAGGAGATGATCGACAACTATCCGCGCGACGCCACCGGTTATTTCAACCTGAGCGAGGTCTGCACGCCGCAGGGCTTGTATGAGAAGGCGCTGGAGCTGACGCGCCAGACGCAGCAGATGGTGCCCGATCGCGTTGCGCTGTACGAAAACTTCGGCAACATCCTGCTCGCGCTGCAGCGGCCGGACGACGCGCGCAAATCCATTCAGGAGGCCGAAGGGCGTAAGCTCGACGATTATCTACTGCATTCGCAACTCTACGCGCTGGGCTTCATTGCAAACGACGCAGCCGCGATGCAGCAACAACTGCAGTGGTTCGCGGCGCATCAGGGCGTGGACAACTTCGGTCTGTCGCTGGCCTCCGACACCGAAGCCTACGCCGGTCATCTGACGAAGGCGCGTGAGCTGACGAAGCAATCGGCGGACTCGGCCGTCCGCGCTGACAGCAAGGAGAACGGCGCCATCTGGTGGGAGAACGCTGCCATCCGCGAAGCCGCCTTCGGCAACGCCGCCGAGGCGCAGCAGGCCGCGGCGGAAGGATTGAAGCTCGACCCCGCGAGTCAGGGAGTCAACATTGAAGCGGCCATCGCCTACGCTATTGCCGGCGACTCCGCGCACGCGCAAGCCGCAGCCGAGGATCTTAACAAGCGCTATCCGCTCGATACGCAAATGCAGTCGCTGTGGCTGCCGGCGATCCAGGCGCAGCTGGCGCTGAATCGCAAAGACTCGGCGGCTGCGCTGCGCGCGCTGCAACCGGCATCGCCGCCGATCGAGTTTGGCCTCACACTATTCGCAGCGAACGTCTCGTGTCTCTACCCCACGTACATTCGCGGCGAGGCGTATCTCGCCGCCGGTCAGGGCGCGCCGGCGGCGGCGGAGTTCCAGAAAATTGTCGACCACAGCGGCATTGTCTGGAGTTGCTGGACGGGAGCGCTGGCGAAGCTGGGCGTCGCTCGCGCCAACGCGCTGGAAGCCAGGACGTCGCAAGGCGCCGTCGCCGATGCCGCCCGCAGCCGGGCGCTCACCGGGTATCAGAATTTTCTAACCTTGTGGAAGGATGCTGACCCAGACATCCCCATCTACAAAGAAGCCAAGGCGGAGCTGGCGAAGGTGCAGTAGAGGTTGGAGTGCGCACGCCTTCCAGACTGCTGAAACACTTGAGTAGAGGCGGTTTGTCGGTAGCGCCGGCCTCTGGCCGGCTGTCGGGCAGGCGTCTCGCCTGCCATCTCCGCGCAGGCCGGAGGCACTGCGATCCAGCCGCCCGGAGGGCGGCGCTACTCTGAAACCCGTCGGCTTCGTAACATCAGCCTCCGCTGCGCGCAGTCGAAGGATCTGCGGTTTTGTCCCCTCTTGTATTAACCCTCTCTAATTCCTGCTCGCCCATCACGTGCCCTTAATGTTTTGTCGATGCACATCATGTCCACCCCATCCGCGTCGCGAAAGGGCACGCAATGAGTTTCCCCGTCCGTCGCATTCTGGCGCCCGCCCTGCTCACGGTGCTTCCGCTTGCGTTGCTGGCGCAGTCCGTTCGCAGCCCCACGGCCATCCGCCGCGACGTTCATCACGACATGTCGGCGCCGCTGGTGGAGATGATGCGCAACGCCCATCCCATCTCGCATGGCAAGCTTGAGGCCGAGCCTGCGCGCCGCATCCCGCTGCCAGCCGGACTCAAGCCGCTCGCCGAGGATCCTGTCCGCCAGCTCACCACCAACGGATACTCGCCGCACGTCGGCCTGACCTTCGAAGGCATCGGCGACGGCCAGTACGGCTTCACCGTCGAGTACATTCCGCCCGACACCAACGGCGCGGTCGGGGCAACGCAGTACGTGCAGTGGGTCAACACCTACTTCGCCGTCTTCGACAAGACCGACGGCTCGCTGATCGCCGGGCCGGTCGCGGCCAATACTTTGTGGACTGGCTTCGGCGGCGGCTGCGAGTTCAACGATGACGGCGATCCCATCGTTACCTACGACAAGCTCGCCAACCGCTGGGTCATGAGCCAGTTCTCCGTCTCCACCAGCCCTTACATGGAGTGCGTCGCCGTTTCGGTTTCGGCTGACGCCACCGGCTCCTGGTATCGCTACTCGTTCGAATACTCCTACTTCGACGACTATCCCAAGATGGGTGTCTGGCCCGACGCCTACTACGAAACCTTCAACATGTTCGAGGGCAACACATTCGTCGGCGCCGACGCCTGCGCCTACAACCGCACGGCGATGTTGAGCGGCCTGCCTGCGACCCAGATCTGCTTCCAGCAAACGTCGTCGGTCGGCAGTCTGTTGCCTGCCGATGTCGACGGCGCCACGCTTCCGCCCGCCGGCTCGCCCAACTACATGCTCGACTACGGCGCCAATGCCCTCGACCTCTACCAGTTTCACGTCGACTTCAACAATCCTTCCAACTCCACCTTCACCGGACCGACGGTCATCAAGGTCGCAGCATTCACGCCGCTGTGCAATGGCGGATCCGAATGCGTGCCGCAGCCCACCACCGACAACAAGCTCGACTCGCTGGCCGATCGCCTGATGTATCGCCTCGCCTATCGCAACTTCGGCAGTCACGAATCGTTGGTGGTCAATCATTCGGTCGCGGTCAACGGCAGCGGCGGCGTGCGCTGGTATGAGATTCAGTCACCCGGCAACAATCCCGTGGTCGCGCAGCAAGCAACCTACGCGCCCGACTCCAGCTATCGCTGGATGGGCAGCATCGCCATGGACAAAGTCGGCGACATCGCCCTCGGCTACAGCGTCGCATCCAGCTCGGTCTATCCCTCCATCGCCTTCGCCGGACGCGTTCCCTCCGATCCCGCAGGCGAGCTCGAATCCGAGACCAGCGTTATGGTGGGCAGCGGCTCGCAAACTCCCAACGTCACTCGCTGGGGCGACTACAGCTCCATGAGCGTCGATCCCATCGACGATTGCACCTTCTGGTACACGCAGGAGTACATCCTCAGCAACGGCGCTTACAACTGGAACACCCGCATCGTGAACTTCCAGTTCCCCGCCTGCGACAGCGGCGGCTACATCGGTTTCTATCCCGATAATCTCAGCTTCGGCGAACAAACCGTCGGCACCAGCAGCCCGCCGCAACAGATCACCTTCAGCAACCACACCACGTCGAAGCTGACCATCAGCAGCATCGTCGCCGCCGGCGATTTCTCCGACAGCAACAACTGCGGCACATCGCTCGCGCCCAACGCCAGCTGCAACATCAACGTCACCTTCAAGCCGACGACCAGCGGCGTCCGCACCGGCACGCTCACCGTCACGGACAACGGCCCGGGCAGCCCGCGCGTCGCCAGCCTGACCGGGACGGGCACGTTGCCCGCAAGTTGCGTTGCCGGCACTTTGTCCAACGGCGGCTTCGAAACCGGGACGCTCGATTGCTGGACTGCCGGCGGCGCGCTCACACCCGTCGTCTCCACGCTGCAAGCTCACGGCGGCGCTTTCAGCGCGCAGCTCGGCGCTATCGGCACGCCGGTTCCCAACGGCGATTCCTGGATCTACCAGACCATCACCGTTCCCACCGGCATCCAGAGTCCGACACTCGGCTTCTGGTACTGGCCGTGGACCCAGAGCAGCGTGCAATACGATTGGCAAGAAGCGCAGATTCGCGACACCGATGGCAATGAGCTGGCGCAGGTCTTCAAGACCGCCTCCAACGCCCAGGCGTGGACCTATGTCAGCTTCGATCTCACGCCCTACCAGGGACAGACCATCCAGCTTTACTTCAACGCGCACGAAGACGGCGGCAGCACTCCGACCTACATGTATCTCGACGATGTCGCCATCGCCGGCGCGCCCATCACGCAGCGTCTCATCACCGTCGCGCCCTGTCGCGTAGTCGACACGCGCAATCCCACCGGCACCTTCGGCGGCCCGTCGATCGGCGGCAACACCACGCGCAGCTTTCCACTGCCGCAAGGGGGATGCGGCATTCCCTCTTCCGCCACTGCGTACGCACTCAACGTCACCGCCGTTCCGCACCACAAGCTGAGCTACCTGACCATCTGGCCGACTGGCGCGCAGCAGCCGGTGGTCTCGACGCTCAACTCCTATGACGGGCGTGTGAAAGCCAATGCCGCCGTCGTTCCCGCCGGAACCAACGGCGCCGTCAGCGTCTACGTCACCGACACCAGCGACGTCATCCTCGACATCACCGGATATTTCACTACCGGCGACAATTCCGCGCTGGCCTTCTTTCCGCTCACGCCTTGCCGCGTGGCTGACACGCGCGGCGCCCAGGGCCCCCTGGGCGGCCCGATTCTGCAACAGAATCAGCAGCGGGACTTCCCCGTGCTCTCCAGCGCCTGCGGCATTCCCAGTGCCGCCGCGGCGTATTCCATGAATTTCACAGTGGTTCCGAAGAACGGCCGCGCGCTGGGCTACCTCACGGTCTGGCCCAAGGGACAAGCGCAGCCGCTCGTCTCCACGCTGAACGCGCCCACAGGCACCATCGTCGCCAATGCGGCCATCCTTCCCGCTGGCACAGGCGGCGACATCGAAGCCTACGCCTTCGGCAACGATACCGATCTGCTCATCGACATCAATGGCTACTTCGCGGCGGCGAGCTCCGGCTCCAATCCGATGTCGCTCTACAATCTCACGCCATGCCGCGTGCTCGACACGCGCTCCTCGCCGCCGCAGCAGCCGTTCAGCGGCGAGATCACGGTGGCCGTCGGCGACAGTCCCTGCGGCATCCCCGGCAGCGCCACCGGCTACGTGCTCAACGCAACCGCCCTGCCTAACGGACCGCTCGGTTATCTAACGCTCTGGCCCGACGGACTGCGCCAGCCGGTCGTCTCCACTTTGAACGCCGTTGATGGTGCCGTCACTTCCAATATGGCCATCGTGCCCACGATCAATGAGTTCGTTGATGCCTACGCTCCCAACCCGACAAACCTCATCCTCGACATCTCGGCCTACTTCGCCCCGTAGAGCTGCGAGTGCCTTGGTGACTTACAGATGGGAGAATCTCGCGCCCAGTGGTTCAAGCTTTAACGAGGGTGCCAGGTAACTGTGAGATACAGCATGAGCAGAACCAGTATCGCCGCGCCAAGAACGCGATCGAAATGGATCGTGGCGATCGCGGTTGCTCTCTTTAACTCGCTCTACCTGGCAGCCTCCGCTCTGGGCCTGCTGCAAACTTAGGCTAGAGCGGCCGCAATATGGGCGAGAAAGCGGCCTCAGATTAGCCGAGGACGCGAGTCTGTGCGCGCTGTCACGGGAGCGACTCGCGAGAGTGGCTTGTGCTCGACGAGCACAGGGTCTAATTTCGACGACCGGCGGAGGGGCTGGCCACAGAGACGGCAATTCGTCCCAGCGGCCTCCTGAGGCCGAATACGACGGTCTTCCCTTTGGCCCATTTTGGAGCGGAGCCCCGCCTGCCTGCGGGCGCCCTCCTCGAATGTCACAAAAAAGCCAGAAAAAAAATGGTAATGTGGATTCGATCGCTAATTCAAAACCATAGGCTATTGCGCTCGGCTCAACCCGGGCAGGCTACGGGGACCAATGGTATTCAAACACGGCTTTGACAATCGCGAACATTGCCAGGAGTTGCAGCGGGCAGACCGCTTCACTCTTGGGCTGATTGGGATGGGAGTCATCTTCGCCTCGCTGGGCCTCGGCGAGGCCGTTTATCGACTGGCCTTCTCTGACTTCAATGGAGCCACCGACCGCCTTCCTATCGAGATGTGCTTCGGCGTGCTATTTGCATGGCTGACTACGAAGGTGCTTCGCGGGATCTACCGCCGGCGTTTGGAGACCTCCGCCAGAATCGATCTCATTTGGGAGCACAACCGCAAGATCCGCAGTGCAGTGGAAGCGATGGCCCCCGTGCCATTGCCGGGCCATCAGCAGGCAATCCGGGTAATCCGCGATGAGGTAGAGCGGATCGAAGGGGCTCTTGATCGGCTCAGGTCCTGAGAATTCGCAGAGCTGCCATTCGGCTCTTGACCAACTGCCGGCGGCGATCGATGGATTGGTGTTTTTGGCGAATGATTGCTGTTTCCGAACAAACCCCCCAAGCATATTCTGTCCCAGAAACTTGCACCCCGCTTCAACTTCCTCGCCCAGCGCGATGGCATGAGTTTCGGTAGTGATTGCATGAGCAATTTGTCATGTCCACGCAAGTCGCGGGTTAGATATCCTCAATTAAGGTAGAAGTAGAGACCAGGTTCTGCGCCAGTCAACCAATAAGGATCGAGACCAACCATGCGAATAGCGGGCGTAGCCGCTGCATTCCCGCGCCACTACTGGCCGCGATGGACCCTGGCTTTTGCGCCGAGATGGTCCTTCTGCGCTGGTGATCGCTAATGTCCAGCTTCACTCGTGAAACCGATGTGTTTGTAGTGGGCGGCGGGCCCGCTGGGTTGGCGGCTGCCCTCGCGGCGAGGCAAGCCGGATTCAACGTTATGGTTGCCGATTGCGGTAATCCACCGATCGACAAAGCGTGTGGCGAAGGCATCATGCCAGATGGCCTGGCCGCGCTACAGCAGCTGGGCGTGGATCTCGATGCATCATCGGGCGCGCCATTCAGCGGCATTCGCTTCATCAACGGCAGCCAACAGGTTGAAGCCAAGTTTCATCACGGAACCGGACTTGGTGTGAGGCGCACCGTGCTGCACCAGCGATTGGTTGAAGCTGCTTCGCTCGCCGGCGTTCAGACGCTGTGGAACCGTCGCGTGACCAATATTACGAACGGCTCCGTGTGGCTCGATGGTGAAGCGGTCGGCTGCCGATGGATCATCGGAGCAGATGGCCAAAACTCGCGAGTGCGCTCCTGGTGCAGCCTCGGCGGTACCCACGATGACAAAGTTCGTTTCGGAGTGCGCCAGCATTATCGAGTGAAACCCTGGTCAGACTCTGTAGAAGTACACTGGAGCGATTGTGGCCAGATGTACGTGACGCCCGTAGGGATGGATGCCGTATGCGTCGTCTTTATCAGCTCGCAAAAAACCAAGCGCATTGCTGACGTGCTTGAGCATTTTCCCGCACTGGCCTCCAGTCTGAAGGAGGCAATTCCGGAAGGAGCTCCGCGAGGAGCCGTGACTGCTTCAAGGCGCCTGAAAAAGGTAAACCTCGAGTCAGTGGCTTTGATCGGCGAAGCCGCAGGTTCGGTTGATGCCATCACCGGAGAAGGGCTCGCAGCGGCATTCCGGCAGGCCACTGCTCTCGCCGGCGCGCTTACGGCCCACGATCTTTCGCTCTACGGCGCCGCCCACAAGAAGACCATGAGACTGCCACGCGCGATGGCCGCGTTGATGTTGAGTATGGACGGGCGTTCTGCGCTCCGGCCGCGAGTCTTTCGGGCGCTTGAGTCACAGCCCGCAATCTTTGCACGAATGCTGGCAATCCATACGGGCGCGGTACCGCTTGTGCAATTTGGGATACAGAACACAGTCTTACTGGGATGGCATCTGCTGTCCGACGCGAAGGCATCATGATGCGGGCTTTGGAACGCCGAAGTATTGGCCGTCAGCTAAGGCAGGCTGCATTCAGCCGTGTCTTACTTGTCTGCATGCTGGCCGGTGTTGCGCAGGCGCAACAGGTACAGGTCACGCTCGATCCGGCGGCAACGAAGATCGACATTTCGGTTCATGACGTTCACGGCGGAGTCCATGGAAGTTTCAAGCTCAAGAGCGGCTCAGTTGCATTTGAACAGCAGACGGGAGTAGCCAGCGGGCAGATCGTCGTGGACGCAGAAAGCGGACTCACCGGCAACGACAGTCGCGACCATAAGATGAAAAAAGATGTCCTGGAAAGCCAGCGCTATCCCGAAATCGTCTTCAGCCCCAAACGGGTGACGGGGACCGTCGCACAGCAAGGTAGCTCCAATATTCAGGTGCAGGGAGTCTTTCGCATTCACGGTGCCGACCATGCGCTTACGTTAAACGTGCCGGTTCAAGCCAGTGGCAACAGAGTGACGGCGACAACCAGTTTTGTGGTGCCTTATGAGTCCTGGGGAATGAAGAATCCTAGCTTCCTGTTGCTGCGTGTAGATGGCGAAGCGGAGGTTAGCGTTTCGGCCGTGGGGAAAATGGAGGTCGTTTCCACCGGCAACCAGCCTCATTGACTGGACCTTTATGGCAATTGCAATCGAGCGCGATGTAACTCTCTATCGCGAGCATGTAAATCCGCAGTGGTGTCGCCTGCTGGATGTCCTCGGCATGAATGTGCGCTACACCCGATGCCGGGGATCGGTGCTGCATACCGACGACGGGCGACAGGTGCTCGACTTCTTCTCGGGCTATTGCGTCCACAATACCGGGCACAATCATCCGCACGTTGTTCAAGCGCTGGAGGAGGAACTTCGCCGGGAAGGACCGGCGATGGTACAAAGCCATGTTCCCG
The DNA here is from genome assembly GCA_963805985.1 of uncultured Acidobacteriaceae bacterium. Lineage (GTDB taxonomy): Bacteria > Acidobacteriota > Terriglobia > Terriglobales > Acidobacteriaceae > Bog-257. The sequence continues at coordinate 53,746 of CAWDWG010000006.1, forward strand.
ACCTGGCCGGGCAATTGGCGGCGGAACTTTGTACGCGAGCCGGCGGTCGACTGGCCAAGGCTTTCTTTTGCAGCTCCGGCAGCGAGGGCGTCGAAGCGGCGATGAAGTTCGCGCGCGCTCGCACCAAACGCAAAGGATTCCTCTATGCCACGGGCGCCTTCCACGGACTCACCATGGGAGCGTTGTCTTTGATGGGCGATGAGTTCTGGAAGGAAGGATTTGGGCCGCTGCTCGCCGATTGTGATTCCGTCCCTTTCGGCGATCTGGCTGCGCTCAAGGCGAAGCTGGAAAGCGGACGCTACGCGGCATTCGTGCTTGAGCCGCTACAAGGCGAAGCTGGCATTTGCATCCCGCCGCCGGATTATCTCGCTCAGGCTGAGCGCTTGTGTCGCCGGCATGGAACTCTGTTAGTACTCGATGAGGTGCAGACGGGTCTGGCGCGCACGGGCGCGTGGTTTGCGTTTCAGCATTATGGTGTTCAGCCCGATATGCTGATTCTCGCGAAAGCCCTTAGCGGCGGGCTGGTTCCAGTCGGCGCGGTGCTGATGACCGACGACATCTACGATGCAGTTTACAGTTCGCTGAAGCGATCCATTATTCATACATCGACGTACAGCGAGAATGCTTTGGCAATGCGTGCCGGACTCGCCACCCTCGAAGTCATTGAGCAAGAGCATCTGCTGCAGCGCGCGTTGGAAATGGGAGCGCTCTTGCGGGAAAAGCTTCAGCAAGCGTTGGCGGAATACGAAATGGTGGAACAAATTCGCGGAGTCGGGCTCTTCTGTGGTATCGAGTTTCGCCCGCCCAAACAACTACGGCTGCGTGCCGGCTTTGAAGCGTTTCGAGCAATCCACCCTGGGCTGTTCGGACAGGTGGTCGTAATGAAGCTATTCGAGCGCAATATTCTGACGCAAATGTGCGGCAACAACTTCATGGTTTTGAAAGTAGCCCCGCCCCTGATCGTCGAAGAACCGCAAATCGACTTATTTGTAACTGCTCTGGCCGACGTCGTCGAGCAGATGCACACTTCCGGCTCTTTCTGGTTGGACGCGCTGAGCATGGCTCGCCGCGTTGTCAATCTTTGACCGGGCCAGTCCGCCCTATTCCGGCCAAACCCCCGGGTTCAAGGTCGAGAACTGGTCCTTCGCCGGAAGGGTCATCCGTTAACGACCGGATTTCCCACGCTCACCTGCCGAAAGTTCTTAACCACTGACGGCGCCGGGATCATACGCGCCGCAATAGCAGCGCTGGCGAGCGCGAGAGCCGCACAGATCCACATCACCAGCCGGAAGCTGAAAACGAACGAGCCAACAATCGAAGACTCGATGGCGGCCGCGGTCTGCGAGTCAACATCAGGAGGCGCCTTCAACGCAGCCAATCTGCCCGCGTCCGATTGCAACTCAGCTCGTACCCCGGGCTGCATCGTCACCGCTGCCAATTGGCGATTCAGCTGTTGACGGAATGCCGTCACCATCACGATGCCGAGGACCGCGATTGCGAGAAGCGAGGCCACGCGTGCGACCGCATTGTTGATCCCCGATGCCGTCCCTGCCCGATCCTGATCCACGGATCCCATGATTACCGTGGTCAGGGGTGCGATGCTGACCGCCATCCCTAGACCAAGGACGACTACCGCCGGGAAAAACGTGCTCCAGTAGCTGCCACCGATTGATGGCACCGAGAACAGCAGGAATCCGAAGGCGGCGATCACCGGACCAACGATGAGCGGCAGTCTGGCTCCGTATCGACCAACCAGGCCTCCCGACCAACGCGACAACAGAAAGACAATGAGGATCATGGGCAACATGGCAGCGCCAGCCATGGTTGCCGAGTATTGCTGCACTTGAATGAGGTCCAACGGAAGCAGGAAGAAGAAAATTCCAATGGCGGCGTAGAAGGCGAACGTAAGCAGGTTCGCGCCGCGAAAGGCGGGTGATCGAAACAAGCTCAATGGGACCATCGGCGTGGCTGCGGACGCTTCGATGCGTTGAAAGGCGACCGTCGCGACCACACCAACGAACAGGCTTGCAAGAACCAGGGGATGGGTCCATCCCAGCCGCGTGGATTCGATGAAGGCGAAGGTCAGTCCTGTCAGGCTCAATGTGACCGCAATTGCGCCCGGCCAATCGATTCCCTCATACTGCCGGCTGCTGCTCTCGGGAACACACCAGAAGCTGGTCAATAACACGGCAACTGCCAAAGGGACGTTGAGAAAGAATGCCCAGCGCCACGACAGATGCTCGATAAGCCATCCGCCCAGGACAGGCCCAATCGCCGTGGTAATCGCGGTCGATCCAGACCAGGTACCAATGGCGCGACCGCGGTCTTGCTCGCCGAAAGAGGAGCTGATCAAAGCCAGGCTGCCAGGAACGAGAAAGGCAGCGCCAATCCCCTGAATCGTGCGCGCAGCGATGAGTTGCGTGATGCTGGAAGAGAGGCCACAGGCGACAGACGCAATTGTGAAAAGCACAGCCCCGAGCAGAAACATTCGCCTGCGGCCGAAGAGGTCTCCCATTGACCCACCAACCAGGATCAACGCAGCAAGGGCCAAGCCGTAGGATTCCACCACCCACTGCACTCCAACCACGCCGGCGCCAAAGCTGTTTTGCAAAGCAGGCAGCGCCACGTTGACCACCGTGCTGTCAATGAAGGCCATGCTGGAAGCAAGGATGGTCGCGACCAGGACCCACGTGCCGTGCTCCTGGCGACAAGGCACGGTTGCGATGTGTGAGCGGACTACTGCTTCATCGCAAGGCGGTTTCATGCGAGTAATAGATGTATTCTTCGGGAAAGCAGGTTCGCGGAGTGCTGACGGGAAGTGCGCGCGACCCAAAGCGGTTTATTCACCACCCATTCGGCTTCGCTCAGGGCAGGCTCAGCACGGAAAACACGGAAGTTTTGAAAATGAACTTCTGACTTCCTTTCTGTTGGCTTCATTCTCGTTGACTTCTTTTCCGTGCCTTCCGTGCTTCCGTGGTGAATCCCGTTCTCTCGATGGAGCCGACGCCTGAGCGCTGGCAAACCCCCGATGCCCCGTTCCGCGTCGTGGCGATTTTCCGCTTGACGTTCTATGCTACCCTCGACGGCAGGTCGAGAGGGTAGGATGCCATGCATTATTCTCGCGGCCGAGCTGTCGCCCTCTGCTTGCGATGTCGGCATTGACCCGAAAATACGTTGCCGGCCCGGCCATAGTTGCGGTTCTGGTCCTGGTGTTGGTGTCGCTCACATATCTGCAATACAAATGGGCCAAGCAGGTGAGCGCTGCCACGCGCGCTCACGTTACCGCCGATCTACGCAAATCCATCCTGGGTTGGCATCTCGACCTGTTTCGAAGTTTGGCCGGTGCTCCGGTGGCGCTGCGGCTAAATGCTGAGCCGGAGGAATATCAGGATCGGAAAGCGTATGCCGATCGCTATCAGGAGTGGAGAGCCAGGGCTTCCTACCCGCACATCATTTCCAATATCTACATCTGGGACGTGAACGAAAAACGTCACGCTCCCATGCTGCGCCTGAATGCTGCAACCGGCAGCTTTGAACCCGTGCCTTGGCCGGAAAAGTTCGACTCTCTGCGCAGGCGATTACAGAGAGCCTCCTCCTCGCTGGAGTTGGCGATCGCCGGCTCTTCTTCTCCCGAGGAGTTTTTTGCCGACCATCCTCAGCAAGACAGGCCATTCGAAACCGGCGGATATACCGATGACTCGCTCGGAGGTTGGGTCTTCGATCCGCGGATTCCCGCCATATTTCACCCGGTCGCGCACGAAATGCCGCGTGCCGGCAACAAGCAACCGCGTGAACCATTGAGCGCCGACTGGGTAGTCATCGAATACGACCCCGAATTCCTTGGCAAACAGGTCCTGCCTGAACTTGCACGGCGTTATTTCGCCGGACGGGATGGCTTGGAATATCAATTAAGAGTTATCTCCGGGCTGAATCCATCATCGCTCATTTATTCGTCGGATCCATCGGCCCAAACCGAGCGGCCGGACGTCACCATGAATCTTTTCGCGCGCCAGCAACCGGCGTCGCTGGAGCCGCCAATCATTTTCACGGAGGATCGCACGGGTGATGCGGAAGCCCACGATTACAGCGCCTACGATAAGAGTTACGACTTCCGCGGCGCGTTCTGGTTTCCTGTCATCCCGGGCGCAGGCAAGGGCGAGGACTGGTATTTGCTCGTCAAGTATCGCCACGGCTCGCTCGCCGAAATGTTCACCCACATGTGGCACCGGGACCTGAGCATCAGCTTCGGGATTCTATTGCTGCTGGTACTAAGCATGGGGCTCGTGTTGCTGGCTAGCCAGCGAGCACAGCATCTGGCACAACTTCAAGTGGATTTCGTGGCGGGTGTCTCGCACGACTTGCGGACGCCGTTGGCCGTGATGACCCTTGCTGCCGACAATCTCGCCGACGGGCTCGTTCAAGGGCGCGATGCGGTGATGCAGTATGGTGTGAGACTTCAAGGTCAGGCTCGGCAGTTGACGGAGCGAGTGGAACAGATTCTGGCGTTCGCGGCTTTGGAACGCAAGGTGACGAAGTACGTCGTTCGGCCGGTTGAAGTGAGCGCGGTGATCGACACGGCTTTGCGCAATACTGCAGATCTGATTGACGATGCCGGCGTGGTGGTCGACACCAACATCGAAGCCGACCTGCCTCCCATCTTGACCGACCCTGATGGACTGGCCCAGGTTATGCAGAATTTAATAACCAATGCCGTGAAATACAGTGGTGAAGATAGATGGCTGGGAATCCGCGCCGGGAGTGCACAATTAAATGGCGATCGAGCCGAGATTCAGATTGTGGTGGAAGACCGTGGTATTGGGATCGATCACAAGGAACTGGAGCGCATTTTTGAGCCTTTCTATCGTAGTCCCGATGTAGTCGCCAAGCAGATTCGCGGAACAGGGCTCGGTTTGACGTTGGCAAAGCGGACGATGCAGCAACTGGGCGGATCGCTTTCGGTTGCCAGTATTCCCAAGCGTGGTACTACCTTCATTTTGCACATTCCGACTGGGCCTCGGAAGATGGCCGGACTAGCCGTCGAAAGTATCGCGGCATCTTAGAATCGCTCCATGCGCACGAGAATCCTCCTGATCGAAGATGAAGCCAACATGAGAGCGCTGCTGGCAGACCGCCTGCTGAGCGAAGACTACGCCGTCGATTGCGCCAGTGATGGCAATGGGGGGCTCGAAAAAGCAACCTCTACAGCGTATGACCTGATCATCCTCGACCTGATGCTGCCCGGGATGAGCGGCCTTGAAGTATGCCGCCAGATACGACTCGCAGGAATGGCTACACCGATCCTGATCCTTACCGCGCGAGGACAAATCGAAGATAAAGTCACGGGATTCCACCTCGGTGCCGACGATTATGTTACGAAGCCGTTCGAAGTCAGGGAGATTCTCGCCAGAATCCAAGCTTTGCTGCGGCGATCAGCGCGGACGGAAAGTAACCTCGATGTCTACCAGTTTGGACCGTTGCGCATTGATCTGGCCGGTACCGAAGTTATGTTGAATGGCGCGGCCGTGAACATCTCGGCTCGTGAGTTCGAGCTGCTTCGATACCTGGTTCTTCATCGCGGAAAAACAGTTACGCGGGAGGAACTGTTGAAGGAAGTGTGGGGTTACTCCGCGGATGCCTACACCCGGACGGTAGACGTCCACATAGCCAGCCTGCGCACCAAGTTGGGAGCTGATTCGGAACGCCCCAGCCTGATTCAGACAGTGAAAGGAATCGGCTACAAGTTTAATGCGTGAAGTCAGCCGCGTGAAAATGTCGATGAGTTGTCAGCGATGTCGAGTTCGTGCTGACGCCGAGTAGCGCTACTTCCCTCTATCTTCCTTCGGGGGAGATTTTACCTAGATCTTACACGCCGCTGCCGGTCGTCCAAGTAGCTTAGCGAAGGGCAAGGTTTCTGCCGTCGTGCAGGTTCTAGCTGCGAAGCTTGCGTCACTTCCTCTGACTGACCGACGGCAAACCTTCCCTATTCGCCTGGGATGATACAGGGGCCATCCCAATGGGCGATAAGCACGCAGCGATCCTTGACTGGCTCTCTTCCGCAAGAATCGCTGCGTGTAGCTTTCATAATCCGCAGGCACCAGGACTCACTCATTCCAACATGGCAGAAGCGAATCTTTCCGAGATCGATCTCGATGCAAGTTCTGCGCTGGATGTGCCAGGCAGATTTGCGCTAGCTGACAAGATCGTTGCCCTCTGCCGCAGTGGAGCTTTGCCATCGCCGTTCGCAGTGAACGATATCCGCAGACATTTCCACGACGATTACACCGAGAATCACATCCGCAGCGTAATGGCCAACTACTGCAGCGGCACTGGATATTGGGCGACGGAGAGTCGCACGGCGCGTTTCAAGCGGCACTCCCGCGGCAAATATCTCTGCCTCTAGTTTCGCTCTTTCAAAATCCATCTACTGGGCGTCGCTCGGCAACGTCTCGCTGTCGGGACCGAGTTCTTCCGCGGGTGGTCTATCCAGGACCGCCGCAATCTCAGCCAGGAATGCGGCCGGAGCCCGGCCCTTGATCAGAACAAGGTCCGCCTTCAGACCCGACGGCGGTTCCGGAGCGCCAGTGAGCAGCACCACCCGGATTTGAGGATCGTGGCTCTTGATCGCATTCGTGATCTGCGCACCTGTAAAGCGCGGCAGAAAGGCGTCGGCTATGACCAGGTCGACGCGGCGGCGGTGAAGAATGCGCAGCGCATCCTCACCGGAGAATGCGGTCAGGACATCATATCCGGCAGTTGAGAGAACCAGGCGGCGCGCCATCAACGCTTTGGGATCGTCATCAACGCACAAAACAACTCTCGGTTTTGCTTCAGACAAAGAAACTTCTCCAATGCAAATCAGAACGTCTTCTCGCTGAGATTTTCAGCACTTGGATCGCGCGTTTGCAGGCGGCGACGTAGCAGTCACAGGGGTCCACACAAACCGCCAGCCATCAGGAAGGATCGGGAGCAATTCAGAAGTGCCCGGGAAAACTGAAGAGCCACGTATTGCAGTGGCTCTCCGGCTTGCGTATCCAACTCCAATCAGTCACTGGAAGACAGGTTGGTTGCCACTCTGTAGAGGATCATCACACGGGTCAAAGTCGGTCGTCGTTGTCCGACTGCAAGCACGAGGTTGCGCGAGCGCAAGGAAAGATTAGAGGTCCTGTAGCAGCAGGCGTTCGGGAGAAGGCAGCAGGACCTTTCCCCTGCTCTTCGCCAGCATGCCGGTGCGCTGCCATTCGTTGATGAGACGGCTCACGGTGAAAGGAGTGATATTAGCTGCGACCGCCAACTCCTCATTACGAACCAACAGCTCAATTCCGCCACTCACTCTGCGACCCACTCCACTGGCGAGGTTGACCAGGACCTCGGCCAGCCGCTGGCGTGCGGTGTGGCAGCTCAGTGCAACTTGAGCGGCGATACTCATGTTGAGATAGTCGGCTGCGATCGACAACGCATTGTCCAGCAGCTTCGGATATTTGACGACGAACTCCCGCAAACTCTTGCGGTCCCACACCAGGACGTGGCTCTCGACGACAGCTTCCGTACTCACGACATACTCCGATTCACGCACTACCATCGCCATGCCACCGAACATCTCACCGGGCGGATACGAGTGGACGTGCATCTTCAGCCCGCCCTGAGTGAGGAAGAAGCTGCGAGCGCCTCCGCTAAGGACCATGTACAGACGCGTTGCTGGATGGCCCTGGTTGGTGACTACGGAGTTCGCCAGGAAACGAAGTTGTCTTGCAGTGGCAAGGATCTCGCGGATATGAGAGGGATCGAGATCTTCCAGGAACGGCGGCCTCAGCTTCGCGACCGTTTTCAGCAGCTCTGGGGTCGTCATATCGCGCCTTTGGGAGAATGGATACCGCGATTCTATCCTCGAACCACGATCCCCGCTAGCGGTGCATGACGTGAAAACCAAGCGGTGCTCGACCGTGGGGCAACAGCGGGCACTTATACCAACCAATCCTAGGATTGGGGAGCGCATCGATTGTTTCCCCGGCTAACTCTGGCGCTGATGAACTGCTGATTCTTCGTGACCGCTTCCAGCGCAGGCAAGAGATCGAGGGCGGCGTCGCACTTCAGCACGTAGCCGCGAGTGCAAACACCGCTACCGAGCGCTTCATCTACTATCGCCGGAGATTCATTGCCGCTGATAAAGAGAATGGCCGAGGTGGGAACGAGGGAACAGATGCGACGTGCGGCCTCAATGCCGTTGAGCCTCGGAAGGTCGATGTCGAGCAATATTACGTCGGGGATCAGTTCGGCACTCTTCTGTACCGCCTCCAGACCATCCGAGGCTTCGCCTACGATCTGGAAATCCCCGCAAGTCGTCAGCATGGTGGAAACACAACGTCGCCACGAGCAAAAGTCATCCACCAGCAGAATACGAAAGGGCGCCAATGTGCAAATAGTCTCCAGCCAGAATCAGAGTTCGATGCAACACCATAAAACTGGCGGCGCCAAACAACTGTTAAAGCAATTGTCACGCGGAGTGGATCGGGTTGTCGTTGCGCCACGGCAAGTACGGAAATGCGTCAGAGCAAGGTGTTCCGGTTAGGCCTTGCTGATTGCAAGCAGCAACTGGCGAGCGTCGTCGGCTTTTACGTCAGGTGGAGGACAGCGCGCGAAGAAGTCTCGCAACCTGGGACATAACTTTGCCAGCGCACTATAGGATCGGTCGGGGAAATATAGCAACTTTCATCTGCTCGACAAGATCGTTCCTCTCCCGTTCTTCGATGATCCCGGCGCCTTCGGCCATTTCCAGGCCTCGCCGGATATTCACCAGAGGTTCGGAATAATGCGCGTAGGATTCACGGTCATAGGCGAGAGCGACTTCGTCATCGCCATCCAGAACTCCATCGCGAAACATGCGGAAGACTTCACCCACCCCGATCATGCCGAAGGAATAGGTTTCTGCGGCGCGTAAGGCACCCATGCTGGCAGCGCCAAACACTTTTATGCCGCGAGCTAGTGTAGCGATAACCTCCTTCGGGGAGACTGCCAGATTCTGAAAAAACTCTCCATCGATAATTCCAACTGTTCGTGTCTCTGCGGGTAGCTTCGCCAAATCTCCTCGGCATATCGGAGGTAAATAATTGGCGTTAAGGATGGACTCAGCTTGTGCGCGATCCAAGCTTGGGCCAAGGTAGATCGCGATGTCACGCATGTTTCTTCCAGAAGGCGACCGCGCGCGGGCCGAGGCGTCCATGATCTGTCGCCCACAACTCTATTCCCGGAACGATGACACGCAATACGGAATAGGCAGTTTCACCGGGCGTAAAGTCAACCACAATAATGCGGTCGAGCCCACAGGCCAGAAAGCGATTCACTACGAACTCGATGTCCGCTTCAAGACTATCGAAGCCATGGGACAGAACATCTTCGAGCTTACGTCTGCGCGTGCCGGTGCCCAGGTACCAACTATTGCGATCGACGGCGCTAATGCGGCGCGTGTGCAGAGAGAAGACATCGGAGCTGGCACCGGGGGGAAGAATGTCCTCGCTGCACTCCCTGAATATCGACGCAACGCGATTGCGCAAGTTCGCTGAGCGCGCGCCGCAGAGCGACATTCACATCCGGGTGAGCGCCGAGACCACTGTGTGCCATGGGGAAGTTGCTGATGTGCTCGTCGGCTACCGACGCAAAGATTGCTGGTATACCCAGTTCAGAGGTCAGATCTCGAATCACCGGAAATAAGTCGACAGCATGAAACTTGTCGAGTAATTCATTCGAACCTATCTCGACACAAGGGAACATATCCAGGTCATCCGGACCATCTTTGGCATCAACTCCGCAGGCAAGGGACCGGCGTTCACGCGGAAGGTGGTGTGCGCCGAGATCCGCCAGCGTCCAGGTATCACGCTCGGCCAACTCACACAGCGCATGGCAAATCGCCTCCTGCCGGCAATTCCCCGAAGCAAGCCCGTTGGTGTCATTGATCTCGAAGCAGGAGGGATGCGGGACGTCATCCCACAAATATCCGGCTAACTTGGCTGGCACCCACCAAGCTTCGCCGGTGAAGAAGTCTTGACCCTCAATCCACGAATAGGTTCGATCGTCGGAGTAGTCGGCCGTCAGCTTCTGGTTGACGGTTTTCGGATCAAGCGCTCTTCCCTGTTTACTGAGTTCCGCGAAGCTAGCCTCAATCCATCGAGGCCTGGCCTTCAAGGTAGTCTGGCGCTCGATGGCTTCCATCAGCGCGCCGGCCTTAGCATCGACCGCGCGCGCACCTTTACCGTTATAGACAGAAAGTGAGTCGTGCGATTTCGGAACTACCGACGAATAGACCGGGATGCCGATGCGATCCAAACCTGTAATATCAGCGAGTCGCGTGACGCCTAGAGACTCTGCGATCGGAGTTACCTTATGGATCGTCTCGGCTGCAGACACGACTCGCTCGATGCCATCGCGCTTAAGCATCGTGGCCCTTTGGCATCGATCGTTAGCGAGGTTTGCCCAGTTGTATCGGCAGGAAGCAGGTTAGCGGCGGGCGCTGCGCGTCCGACTCAAACAGCTGGTGCAAGTCGTCTTCCTTGACGTCAGGTCCAAAGGCGGCAGCGGCCTGCTTCAAGTTCGGCATCGAACTCTGGACTACCTTTCGCTGCTGTTCGTCCAGGGAATTATGGAAGTTCTGAAATTTCTGGAGTAGGTCCTTGAATTGTTGCTGGGAGACACCTAGTTGTTTCAGCATGTCGTCGCGGTTCACTGGGAGGGTCCTTTCTTTACGCGGCAGTAGCTACGAGATATTGGTCTTTTGCAGCAACGTCTTGAACCTGGGTTCGGAATGGAGTGGAAGCAGCAGCGGATTGACATTCAGGAAAATAATGTTTGACTCGCGCCGTTCGTACGCCAGCTCCAACATATCGAGGGCCTTCTGATGATTGTCCAGCACAGTATACAGGGCTGCAATTTCGTAGGAAAGGGGATAGCCCTGATCCACGGCGTCCTGAGCAATTTTCAGCTGCTGCAAGGCTTTCTCTTTTTGGCCGCTTCTGGCATAGGCGATTCCCAAGGGTACTGCCCGCTGCCGGATAACATCCTGGGGCAAGGAATTACCCTCCAGCATGCTGATGACTTTGTCATTCATGTTCTTCGCCAGGTAGGCTACGGCGAGAACTTGAATCGCCGGCTCAAACGGCTGATGTATACGCGAGTTGATGATATCGATCGCCTTGTCGGGATTGCCCGCGAGATAGTTCAATGTGGCCAGACCTATGGTAGTGACCAGAGAATTGGGGTCGGCAGCTTGTGTATAGGCCAGTTGCGAAGCTGCTTCCGCCGGCCTGCTCAGCGGCAACAGCAGCGCCAGGCCATACCACGTATGCGCAGTCGTATAGTTCGGGTCGAGTTCAATCGCTCTCTTATAGTCGGTTTCAGCACCTTGCCAGTCAAAGTTGAGGAAGGTTCGAGCCAGCGCGCGCGAGGTGTACGCCTCGCCTAGAGTGCTGTCCATTTCCAGCGCCTGCTGAGAATAGCTCATCGCTTTCGTGAACAGCGGAACAGGTTTCTGGATACCGTAGTAAGCGAGCAAGCTGTAGCAGTCGGCCATTCCAGCGTAGGCTGGCGCATATTCCGGATCATGATCGATCGCGTCCTGAAAATCGTTGATAGCCTGCTGCAGAGAGTCTGGAGAGCGCTGCGCCAGATGGTAGCGCCCTTTCAGGTACGCATCGTAGGCGGACGGATTGGTGGAATACTGGCGCTTGAGCCGCGCCTTCATGTTGGGATCGAGCTTCAGCTTGAGGCGATAGGCGACGTCGGTCGAGATCTGGTTCTGCAAGTCCGCGAGATGCGACAGATCGCCTTCATAGATCTGGCCCCAAACATTTCTGCCGGTCTTTACATTAATCAGCTCGATGGGAACTCGAATCTTGTCGCCGTGCGCGGTAATCGAGCCGTCAAGGATCGAAGTGACGTCGAGCGTGCGACCTACCTCCCTCGGATCGGACTTGTCGCCGGAGTAGCGGCGCGCCACATCCTCAGCGGTAACTTGCAGATCGGGGACGCGAGACAAATCATCGGTCAGTGCTTCGCTGATGCCGGCTCCCAGGTAATCCAGCGACGGATCTCCGGTGTGATTCTGCAACGCCAGCACAGCAATCGATACCGGCTCAGGCGCAATGCCCAGCCAGATCTTGAGATTCTTGCGAAACGCCACGCCCAACCCGATCGCGATCAGCAGAACAGCAACAGTGATGACATAGAGCCACTTGTGACGCGACCTGCGGATGACTACGCCCACCGGGCGGTGCGGCCCCGAGAACCTGGCGATCTCGTGGAGGTCGTCAAGCAGATCGCCCGCGGTCTGATAACGGAGAGCAGGATCCTTCTCCAGGCACTTGAGGATTACGGCTTCGAAGGGCCCGGAGACTTTCTTGTTCCGGCTGCTCGGGTGCGGCGGCGGCGTGTTGACGATGGCGTCGCGCAGGCTCGGCCCGCGCTTTGGGTATGGCAAAGCGCCGGTGATGAGCTGGTAGAGAACCACGCCGGCCGAATAAATATCGGAGCGAACGTCCGGCTCCTGGCCCTCGATCTGTTCCGGAGACAGATAGGCCGGAGTTCCAGCCATAGGGCTTTGGACGGTGACCGTCTGAGTGATGGTCTGCGTGACGGTGTCTTCGCCGGGAGCAAACAACTCCGCCAATCCGAAGTCGAGAATCTTCAAATTGTTCTGCGGCGTAAGACGCATGTTTCCCGGCTTCAGGTCGCGATGGAGAATGCGCTGCTCGTGAGCGGCAGCCAGCCCGCTGGCCAGCTGAATCGCGATGGCTAGAGCTTCCTTCTCAGTCAGAGCTCCACACTCAATGCGGTCATCGAGCGACATGCCGGGAACATATTCCAGCACCAGGTAATCCACACCGTTATCGGTGTGAAAGTCATAGACCGACTCAACGTTGGGATGGTTCAACTTGCTGAGCATCAGCGCTTCGCGGCGAAAGCGCCTGCGAGCGGAAGTGTCCACCAGCGTCTTGGGATTGAGTACCTTGACCGCAACCTCGCGTTCCAGGCGAGTGTCCCACGCGCGATAGACAATGCCCATTCCGCCGGCGCCAATTTCTTCAATGAGGCGGAAGTGCCCCAAGACATGGCCGGGAGTGAGATGGGACGTCGTCATACCGCTTCGCTATCGCATCCTAGTTGCTTACCGCGCAAGGGTCAACGCAGTTATGGAGTGCAAGAAAGGTCGCGGGAAAAGCTGCGGTAAAGGACGATTCCCTCTCACGAACCCCTGGGTGTAACATCTCGGGAAGCTCCTGCGAAGTTTAATTTTGTTGAACAGCACATCGGCAAGGAGAGAGCGATTCATGCCGCAGATTCATGCGTTGATTACAGGAGGGGCGGGCTTCATTGGCAGTCATCTGGCTGAGTCGTTGCTCAATGCCGGACAAAAGGTCACGGTGCTGGACGATCTCTCCACCGGACGTTATTCGAATATCGCGCAGTTGGAAGGCCGGGAAGGCTTTCGCCTGATCATTGACACGGTGCTGAACGACGCGCTGAGCGAGGAACTCATCCGCGAGGCGGACCGGGTCTATCACCTGGCCAGCGCGGTGGGCGTGAAGCTGATTCTGGAGCAGCCGGTCAAAACTATTGAAACGATATTTCGCGGTACCGATGTTGTCTTGCGGCACTGCACGCGATTCCGCAAGCGCGTGCTTCTCGCCAGCACCAGCGAGGTTTACGGCAAAGGGACGACGGTGCCGTTCCGCGAGGACGATGACGTAATCACCGGCGCCACTTGCCGGCATCGCTGGGCGTATTCGTGCGCCAAGGCGCTCGATGAGTTCCTGGCCCTGGCGCACTGGCGCGAATCGCGATTGCCGGTGGTGATTGCACGATTGTTCAACACCGTCGGTCCGCGGCAGGTCGGACAATACGGAATGGTGGTGCCCAGGTTTGTCGAAGCCGCGCTGGAGGGCGCGCCGCTGACGGTGTATGGCGACGGCCAGCAGACACGCTGCTTCTGTCATGTGCTGGACGTGGTTGAGACCCTCGAGAACATTCTCGAGGTGCCGGAATGCCTCGGCAAAGTGGTTAACCTGGGATCGGACGAAGAAGTGAGTATTAATCGTCTGGCGGCGACGATTATCGAACTGCTGAGCAGTCCCAGCAAAATCCGCCACGTGCCGTTTGAAGAAGCTTACGGCGAGGGTTTTGAAGATATGCTGCGGCGGGCGCCCGACCTGGAACGCGCACGCGCGCTGCTTGGCTATCGTCCCAATCGCGATCTGAAAACCATCATCCTGGATGTGGCGGCCGACCTGAATTCCAGGCGCGCAGCTGTAGTCCCGTACTGAGCTCACCGATTCCGATATAGCATGTTAGTGTTATAAATTTTGAGCTGTTGAGGGCCTTCTACCAGCCGGCCAATATTTCTTTTGCCATCGGCGATGGACTAAGAGAAAATGTGTAATCGTCGAACCAGGCAATCTCGTCGTGAGCCTCGTCGCAAGCCTCGATCAACGGGCTGGCGTAAAGTTGAGGACTGCCAACGTAAGACTGACTTCCGCGACGAGTTGCCGTGAAGGGATTGAGCGCTTCCGGAGAAAAGCATGAAAACCACTTTAATCGCTGCTTTAGCCGTCACTGTTGTGCTTGGCGCTGCGGGTCACGCCCAGACTATGGTGGAATACTCTAACCTTGGCACCCCTACTAAGGTTGTAAAGGCTGCTCCAGCAATACCGCGCGCGTTGGATCAGGCGACAAGTACTATTGCAGCAGCTCCCGGCACTGCTGCTGCTCCTGCGTCTGGCAGTACAGCCCGCCGCGCCCCTATGGCCGATCCCAATGCGCCGCAAGCGGTAATTTGGGAAGCTCCCGAGACACCCGGGAAGAAGCAGCCGCCATCGCCGCCAGCTCCACCAGCAGTGTTCGTCCTCTCCAGCGGCGATCGCCTGGAAACTGCTCGCTATCTGGTGACGGTCAACTCGGTTCGCGTCGAGCAAGACGGGATGCAACGCAATATCCCGCTCAGTGAGCTCAACGTTGATGCCACGGTCGCCGCCAATAAGGCGCGCGGTCTCAACATCAAATTCCCGACCGACAAGAGCCAGATTATGCTGGGCTTCTAAAGGTCCTCCCATTCGGAAGATGTCGATCCCGAGCCGTGGTTTTGTCGTTCGCTCCGGCGCGTGATCGACATTTTTCATTCTTGACGCAGAATTAGCCGGCGGAGCACAATCCGCCTAAGTCGGGCTATGGGCTCGCTCCGAGGTTTGCGCGATGTTTGGTTTTATCATCCTATTTGTGACACTGCTGGCCGCCGGCGGTGCGGCCTATCTTGCCTTGCAACTTCCTCCTGATTTACTGCAGCAGTGGAAACTGCTCACGGGCGGTATCCTGGTCGGCGTGCTGTTCGGCACAGTCCTCTACTGGCAGCAGATGCATGCCCTCAATCGCGCTGCTGAGGAGCGTGAGGCTGCTGTCGCGGATGCATCCAATCGCGCCGCCTCCGATGCCACACGGCAGGCATCCGACGACGTGACCAAGCGGTATGAGCAGCAGGTTAAGACCCTGACTAAAAAGATCGCCGATCTGGAGGCGAAACTTCCGAACCAGGACGCGAAGCTGAGTGTAGTGGGCGACACTGGCGCAGCCCCCAACGCCGCAAAGCCAGCCGGAGGCAACATCTTTTGGATTCAGAGCGACGATAACGTCGGCAAAGGAGCAGCCGACGTGCAATTCCGGATCTATGCGCCGCTGGACGATCCGGCGTTCGTCGCGATCTGCGACCACCCTTGCCGGGCGGTAGGCGGACAGGCCGGCAAGGGCAGTGAAGGGTTTCCAGTAATCGGTTCCACCGACCGCGATGTTGCCGGATTCATCTTCAAGAAGCCGAAGCCAATGCCTGCAGGAACGGAAGGCGTCATCAGGATTCAGTCTTCCGATCGCGGCCCGGTGGAGGTGACGGCGTTTCGAGTTCTGCGGGAATCGGAGCTTCCAGCCGATCTGAGATAAGACAGCGCTGGAGAGTTACTCCAGCGCTACAAGAATCGTTCCCGCCTGGATCATCAAAATCCGACAAAGAGCGAGCTTCGATCCTGGGGAATCGATACCTCGATGCCGCGCTGCTGGTTGGCCGCGATCGTCGCGTCCACATTAACCTGGCTGATCGGAATGGTCCGCTGCTTGCGATCGACGTCGATTCGCAATGAGTCGGCACTCAACACATAACGGCGGCTCTCCAGCTTTTCGCCGTTGGTCAGCACAAATAGCGCTGGAGGCTGGGGCTTGACGACGGTACCGGCGGGCAACGGTACTTCAATCACTTTAGGCGACTCCACCACCGGCATCGCCGGCCCTCGGTCGCGCATCGCAGCTACCTGGCGGGGCGCCTGATTGTTCATGTATCCTTGCGCCTGATCCTCCGGGGGCGGCGCATCGGTTGGCGGGAAGTTGACGTAATCCCAGTAAGGCAGATCCCAATCCAAACCATAACCGCCGTAGTAACCCGGCCAGCCATAGCCATAATTATAGAAATTGCCACGACGACGGCCGCCCGGGCCAGTGATTCCCCAATTACTCCCGGAAGCGGAGCCACGCGCTGCCGCTGCGTGACCGGCACCATGACCGGCACCGGCGCCGCCACCACCGCCGCCGCGCTGCGCTTGCGATACAGCAGCACTCAGAAACAGGCACATGATGACTGCCAGCGATGATCGCCGCATAAAGGTTTACCTCACTCGTTCATATGATGACATAGCTTGCAAGACGGACGCCGGTATTTTTCGAGCTTACCGATATCGAAACCGCAAACCGAGATGCCAACATTGCGCCGAGCTATCGCCGCCGATAAATCCCCATGAAGGTGTCACGGTCATCTGGTATATTCGTGTCACTAATTCCTGCCACGTCAAGGAGCCACTGAATGAGTCAGGCAACTGCCGTCCCACCTAACGTAACGATGGGAGCACCTGAAGCACCCGAAACGGTTGAAGAAACCGGCATTCGGCACGCCATTCTTGAAGATCTGGCTCTGAAGATTCTGTGCGTCGCCGGACCTCTCTCGCTGCGGGAATTATCCGACCAGATTCGGCTGCAGTTTGCGGTGGTGAACGAACTGCTTCGGCGGTTGCGAGCCGAGCAGCTTTGTGAAGTGACGGGTATGCATGCCAATATTCCGCAGGTCGCTATCACCTCTGCCGGAAGATCTCGCGCCATCGAACTGCTCTCGCTGAATCATTACACGGGTGCTGCCCCGGTCTCGCTGGAGAGCTACGTAAAACAAGTTCAGCTGCAAAGCGTGCGTCTCGCCGAAATTCATCCTCCCGACGTGCAGCGCGCACTCGCTCATCTGGTGATCGACCCCAAGACCTTGCGCAAGCTGGGAGCCGCGCTAAACTCCGGCACGTCCATCTTCTTGCACGGCCCCAGCGGAACGGGAAAAACCACCATTGCCACCGCTCTCTCCTCGGTGCTGGCGATGGATCATGTCTGGGTTCCTTATGCCATCGAAGTGGACGGCCAGATCATCGCGGTTCACGATCCCAACGTTCATCCCAAGGTCAGCGGCGGCGAAACGCCGACCACCGATCCCCGCTGGGTGCTTTGCCATCGGCCTGCAGTACTCGTCGGCGGTGAGTTGACCATTGAGATGCTCGAGCTGCAACTCAATCCAGTCGCGAAATATTACACGGCGCCGGCGCAGATGAAGGCCAACAACGGTGTCTTGATCATTGACGACTTCGGCCGTCAACGGATCCGTCCCGAAGAATTGCTCAACCGCTGGGTGGTTCCACTGGATCGCCGCATCGACTTCCTCACCCTGGCGGGCGGGAGAAAGGTCGAGATTCCTTTCGAGATGTTCGTCGTATTTGCGACCAACCTCGATCCGTCGACGCTGGTCGATGCCGCCTTCCTGCGCAGAATTCAGACCAAAGTTCATGTCGGCGCCATCACCAATAAAGAGTTCCACGAGATCTTCCGCGGCGTCTGCAAACCGCTCGACTTGACGTGCGAACCGAGTGTGATCGATGAATTAATCGATGTCATCAAGAACAAGCTGCACGAACCATTGCGCGCTTGCCATCCCCGCGACATCGTGAATCAGATTCGCTGGGCGGCACGCTACGAACAGAAAGAAATGAAGTTGGATCGGGACGCTATGCTCTCAGCGGTGGAAGCTTACTTCGGTACGTCCAGCGAGGAATCGGACAACTATCGGGCCTGATATAGGAGACGCGCCCGGCGCCGTGTGCAGAAACTTCCGCACGGCGCGGCTGAGGAAGTGATACCGTCGCGAAGCTAAGCTCTTCTAACCGGACCGTCGTTGACCTTGCGCAGGAAGCTGATCACGAGCACAACCACGACCAAGGTCAAGAGATGTATCTTGTATTCCCACAGCAACGGGAAGCTCGTCTCCGTGTAACGCGAGATCTTAATGGGCAGGACCTGGAAGAACCAGAACGCGTAGTCTCCCCCGACCAGGAAGAAGATGGCGAAAACTATGACTACGAAGAGCACTCCAGCTAAGATAGACGCCGCTTTGCTGCCAGAAAATCTAAAGGCCATTAGTATCCCCGTGGCAAGCATACTGGCAGAAACGAAAATATAGGTCAAGAGTTTTACCGTTTTGACACAAAGGTGCCGGTCGATAGCCAGATCTTTCCGAAACGGCCGATGGCTCTGATGACACTGCGCTTCGTTCAGGCGCCGGCGCGGCCCGGCAACCTGGTTGTGCGGCCTCTCGGTTTCTTCGGTACAATGCGACGCAAGGAATTCTTTCTCCGATGACGAAATCTGCAGCCTTTCTCCTGGTTGTTGTCTTGCTCGCAGTCGCCGGCTTCGCTCAAGGCGATCACGTTCCCGCGTACAACAACGCTCCGCCCAAGCCCGGCGACGCGCTTCCCATATTGCCGAAGGACCAGCTGTGGGGAGAGAACTTCAAGTATCCCTATCAGGTTCGCTCTTATCAACTGGCAGCCAAGATTCCCGACGTGATCTATCAACTGCCGTGTTACTGCTATTGTGAGCGTGAAGGGCACAACAGTCTCCACAGTTGCTTCGAGAGCACGCACGGTTCGCATTGCGCGCTGTGCATGAAAGAATTGTTTTACGCGTACCAGCAAACCAAGCTGAAGAAAACGCCCGCCCAGATTCGCGCCGGCATTATCAAAGGCGACTGGAAAAGCATCGACCTGGAATCCGCGGCCAAGACCGATTAGACCGCCGCCGTCCGACGAGTTCGCCAAGAGGTGGGTTGACGAAGGTCACGGCTTACGGTTATAACTCAGCGCAACATGTCTGCACGTCGATTTGGGGGTTTTCCACAACCAGCAGCAGCTCTCTGTCGCGAGTGATCGACAGGATGCTCACCGGATGAAGAAAAAGCTCACAGAAAACGTTAAAGTAAGCTCCTCCAAGCCCAACAAAGGAAAGCCGTTGGCAATGTCGGCGTCTGGTTCTGAACCAGCTGGCAGGGGAAACAGGCCCATGAAGGTTTCTGAAGATCCGCGTTTTGCACAGGCTGTGCAAAACTATGAGGCTGGGTTGAAGGCCCTTCAGGGGCACAAATACGACAAAGCCAAGACGTATTTCGAGAAGGTCATGACCGGGCCGAGCCCCGAGTTAGCTGACCGCGCCTGCGTTCACTTGAGCACCTGCAACCTGCAGATGAGCCGGGTATCGACAACCTTCAAGACCCCCGAGGAGCAGTTCGACTACGCCGTGTCGCTGATGAACATGGGCGACTATGTCACCGCGCGCGAGAACTTTGATTCGCTCACCAAGAAATCACCCAAGCTGGATTTCATCTGGTACGGGATGGCGGCATTGAATTGCCTGACTGGCCGTTTTCCCGAAGCCATCAGCAATCTGACCGAGTCCATCCGTCTCAATCCCGCCAGCCGCTACCAGGCCCGCAACGATTCCGACTTCCGGAATCTTGCCGACGATCCGCGCTTCACCGAACTGCTTTATCCTGATACCAGCGCCGAAGCGCCAGTCGACCCGGAGAAATGGCGCTACTAGTCTGCGCAATCTAGGCATCATGCAGAATTACCTCAATTCCGTCGAGGTGCGCGCGATTAAAGTCGTGGCCATGGGTGGAGGGACCGGACTCTCTACTCTTTTGCATGGATTGAAGCAGTACGTAACTGCTTCCGGCGAAACCAGTGCGTCTGACGGGCTGCCTTGTATTTCCGATTTGTCGGCGATCGTGACGGTCAGCGACGATGGCGGCTCCAGCGGGCGCCTGCGCAAAGAGCTGAATCTTCCCGCTCCCGGCGATGTGCGCAACTGCATCGTCGCGCTCTCCGAGGACGAAGGGCTTCTGTCGCGGCTTTTCAAGTATCGCTTCCCTGCCGGCGAAGGCGTCGGCGGTCACAGCTTCGGCAACCTGTTTCTCTCAGCGATGACCGCCGTCACCGGCGATTTCAGTCAGGCGATCAAAGATTCTTCTGCCATTCTGGCCACGCGCGGCCACATCTATCCCGCGACCACCAGCAACGCGCAGCTGTATGCAATCATGGACGACGGTTCGACCGTCCGCGGTGAAACCAACATTACCGCCAGCGATCGCCGCATTGTCGAGCTGCGCATGGATCCTGCCGACGCTCCGCCCCTGCCGGTCGCGCTGGAAGCGATTGAGACCGCCGACCTCATCACGATTGGTCCAGGGTCGCTGTTCACCAGCCTCGTGCCCAACCTCCTGGTGCGCAATGTGGCGGATGCGATCGCCCATTCGGCAGCGGTGAAGGTATTTGTGTGCAACCTGATGACGCAGGCCAATGAGAGCCTGGACCTGAGCGCTTCCGACCACATTCGCGCTCTCTACAAGCACGCGCGGCATCAGTTCTTTGACTACGCGCTGGTGAACCGCACGCCTGCCTCACCACAACTCGCAGCCAAGTATGCTGAGAAACGGCAGTCGCAGATTGAAGCCGACGTAGATCAGATCGAGGCGCTCGGCGTAAGGCCGGTGCTGGGCGATTATCTGACGGAAGAGGTCCATCCCAGCGAGGGCATGATCGCCCGGCATCAGACCCATCGTGTGGCGGAGGACCTGTTGCGACTAACGACGGAGTTGCACGACTCGCCAGTACCGGCGATGCATCAGGAACCGTAAGGCGAAAGTCTCACCACTGAGAGCACAGAGAAGATTGGAAATAAGAACTCTATTCAGGGCTACTGGAGCTATGAGCCGTCAGCTTTCAGCCAAGGCTTTAGCTGAGAGCCGACAGCCGATGGCCGACAGCCGATGGCCGACAGCTGCCGTGCCTCAGCATCTGTAGTTCAGACCGAGATCGCCGAAACTAAGTTATAAAATCCTCTGTGCTCTCCGTGTCCTCTGTGGTGAAATTGATTCTCTGACTCTGAGCCGATGCCAAAGAAATCTTCAGTCAAGCCCGCCACGAAGAAGCAATCGACCTTCGCCATTGCCATCCTCGCCGCCGGCAAAGGCACGCGACTGAAGTCTCGTCGTCCCAAAGTACTGCACGAGATCGCCGGCAAGCCGTTGCTGGCTCATGTCGTCTCCGCCGCCTTGCGTGTGGTGCCAGCACAGAACATCTTCGCCATCATCGGACATGAAGCCGACGAGGTACGTGCAGCTTTAGAAGCCACCGGCATCGGCTTTGTGCTGCAAAGCGAGCAGCGCGGCACCGGACACGCCATGATGCAAGCTCGCGAGGCGCTGCGGAATTTTCAGCACGTCCTGGTGCTTTCCGGCGATGTGCCTTTGATCGCACCGGAGACGATTGCCCGGGTGCGTGACTTCCATACAGCGAACGACGCTGCGATGACAATTCTCACCGCCGAGCCCGAGGATCCCACCGGCTACGGACGCATCTTCCGCAGAATCTCCAAAGGCAAAGAGACCGACGAAGTCGAGCGAATCGTCGAGCAGAAGGCACTGCACGGCAGCGAAGCGGAGCAGCGCGAGATCAACTCGGGCATCTATGCCTTCTCTACTGCGCCGCTCTACGAACATATCGAGAAGCTCCGCACCAACAACGCCCACCACGAGTACTACCTGACGGACATTGCCGAGCTGCTGCGAAAAGCCAAGCAGAAGGTTCTGGCGCTGCGCGCGGAGGATTCCAGCGAAGTCCTCGGGGTTAACACGCGAATGGAGCTGGCACAGCTTGACGCGCAGCTTCGCGCGAATAAAGCGCGCGAGCTGATGCTGGCCGGCACAACGATTTTTCGCCCCGACACCTGCGATATCGATGCCGATGTGGAGATTGGAACAGACACAGTGATCGAGCCCTTCGTACAGCTGATCGGCAAGACGAAGATCGGCGCCGATTGCCGCATCCGCTCGTATTCCGTGATCACAAATTGCGAAATTGGCGACAAGGTTCTGATCCGCCCGGGATGCATTCTGGAGGATTCGGTCGTGCGCAATGGCGCGCAGCTTGGACCTTATTCGCACTTGCGGCCAGGCAGCGACATCGGAGAGGGCGCGCATGTCGGAAATTTTGTAGAGACGAAAAAGACACGACTTGGCAAAGGTTCAAAGGCCAATCACCTCACCTATCTCGGCGATGCGGAGATCGGAGAGGGCGTGAATATCGGCGCCGGAACCATCACCTGCAACTATGACGGCGTCAACAAGCACCAGACGATTATTGACGACGGCGTCTTCATCGGCAGTGACACGACGCTGGTCGCTCCAGTACGGGTAGCGCGTGGCGCTTATGTCGGCGCAGCCTCGTGCATCACCGACGATGTTCCCGAAGACGCGCTGGCCATCGGTCGCGCCCGGCAGATCGTAAAGGAAGGCTGGGCCAAAGCTCAGCGCGAAAAAAGGAAACCGGCTTCCAAATAACTGCCTCCGTCATTGATTCTGCTCCGAAAGTCAGCCCACCAGCGCCCCCTTTCCGGCATCTCTTGGCATGAGGAGCACTTATGCCAGAGAACGAAGCGAAGAACAATCGAGGCACGAATTCTGACGTTGACCCGCAGCGCGGAGGCATCAATCCGTCCGCTCCAACCGCCGGCACGGAAGGCTGGGGACAGACCAGCGACGAGCGTCGCGTCCTGGGGGATCACGACGCCAACAACACGCGAGCCGGACAGATGAAGGGCAATCCCGGCGACCACATGGCAGCCGCGTCGCAGCGTGAAGAGGAGAAAGCGACCTCAAACAAAAAGCCTGAAAAGGACGAGACCGACCTGTCGCACCTCACCAGTGGCTCGGCGCATTCGATGACCAATAGCCAACCCAGCGCCAGCAATACCATTCGCTGCACTGACGTCGGCGATACCGGATGCGGATGGGAAACCACTGGCGCCACCGAGGATGAGATCGTGCACCGCGCCGAAGAGCATTGGCGCAAGGAGCACGGGACGGGCGATTGGACGGAGGCGATGCGTTCGAAAGCCCAGGAAGCTATCAAGCATCGCCAGGCGGCATGAGAAGACTCATCGTTTGATCAAGAAAAAAGGGAGGCCAATACGGCCTCCCTTTTTTATTCGGCGTGCAACGTGATTACTGGTTGGAAGCCGGTTGCTTTACCGTCAGCGAATGCTCCAGCCTGAACGTCAATACAGACTCGGCCGGAACCTGGAGGTCTTTATTGCCGGTGAAAGCTGCGCCTGCAGTGCCGGCGCCTGCGCCAATCAGGCCGCCGATCAGCGCGCCCTTACCACCGCCGGCTAGGCCGCCAATCAAAGCGCCGGCGCCAGTGCCGCCACCAGCCATCACCGCCGTGCGCTTGCCTTTGCCCTTGATGGTCTGCGTGTAGGTCGAGGTTCTGATCGTAGTGGGCACGCCGTGCACGTTGATTGACGTCAGGGTGATCGCCAAGTCGCCTGCGCCTTTGAATCGGCCGGGCGACTTGGAGTCGACCACCGTTCCTGAGACTCCGGCTCCGGCAGGAACAACTACTACCCCGTTCACCGTGATCGCGTGGGCCAGCGTTCCGGTAAACGAATCGCCGGGCTGAGCACTCTTGGTATCGATGGTGTTACCCATGCGGATGACCACGCCGGTTCCCGTGGGAATTACCAACGGCGGTGGCGGCGGGGGTGGGGGCGCAGGCGCCGGAGCAGGCTGCTGGGCAGGAGCCTGGGCCATCTGCTGCTGTTGCGGCTGCTGCTGTGCCATCTGCTGCTGTTGCTGCCCCGTAGCAGGCTGCTGAGCCTGGCTCATGTTATTCGCCGGCTGATTACCTTGCGCCGACGACGGCTCGCTCGTCGTAGCCGCTGGCGGCTGATTTTGACTCTGCTCCTTCTTGTTGCAGGCCGCGAACGCCGTGACCAGCAACAAGGTAAGCAATAACGCTGACATTCTGGAACGCATGTTGTTTCCTTTCGTTGTGTTGCCGGACCCGATTGCGTCCAGCCAGCTCCTGCTATACCGCAAGGCCTTGCCCGCACATTCCGGGCGCGGAACATGTACAGACTGTTGAGTTAGTGCCTGGAAAATAGGACACCCAAATTGTAACGCGTTTACAGGCGAGTACTGAAGCTCTTGGCGGATGCGGGAGGCTGCACGATTACGGCTGGGAGGTGAATCCAGCCGGCCGTGGCTTGGCCTGACGCAGCGCCAGATAACCCAGAACGCCAGCCACCAGGGATGCGATCAGTACCGCGGTCTTCGCCTCCACCAGATGTACGGGATCGTCGAATGCCAGCGAGCTGATAAAAATCGAAACCGTAAACCCGATGCCCGCCAACAGCCCAACTGCCGTCAGTTGTTTCCACGAGACACCGTCGGGCACTCGTGCAAGGCCTACGATCTGAGCGGCTTTGGCGAACCCGATAATGCCGAGCGGCTTGCCCAGGACGAGTCCCAACACGATTCCCCAGGCGATATGGCTGGTAAGCATTTTGCCCCACACACCGCCGGAAAAGGTTACGCCCGCATTGGCCAGAGCAAAGAGCGGCAGAACCAGAAACGAAACCCAGTCGTTGAGAATACGCGTCAATCGCTCCGACGCGGATTCAGTATTGTTCAGAAGGGCGTCAAAGGCACCGAGAATACTCTTGGCGCCGCGTTCGTCCCCTCTTCCCATCGCCTCACGAAAGTCTGTCGCCATCTTCGCCGCCAGGTCCCGGAAATCGTCGAGCGACAGCGGCGCAGTTGTCGGCACAAGAAATCCCAGAATCACACCTGCGATGGTCGCGTGAATGCCGGAGCGGAGAACGGCGATCCAGAAACTAACACCCAGCACGAAGTAGACTACCGGCCGCGAAATTCCCAGCTTGAGGGTCAGTGCAATCAAAGCCAGGATTACGACGCCCGCCAGCAACGCTGCGCGATCCAGAGAGCCGCTATAGAAAATCGCAATCACGATGATGGCGCCAATATCGTCAGCAATGGCGAGCGTCAGGAGAAAAACCTTCAGGTCTGAAGGAATGCCCTTCACCATTCCCAGCACACCGAGAGAGAACGCGATGTCGGTCGCCATCGGTATGCCCCAGCCGTGCTGTCCCGGTTGACCACGATTGATAACGACAAAGAACAGCGCAGGAACAACCATGCCGCCTAGCGCGCCAAAGACCGGCAGTGCGGCGCGGCGAATGTCCGCCAACTCGCCATGTACGATCTCATGCTTAATCTCCATCCCGACAAGGAAGAAGAAGATCGCCATGAGCGCGTCGTTGATCCAGGCATGCACTGGGAGTTGGAGGCGCGAGAGCTGTAGCTCCATCTCCCACACGTGGTGATAGGAGTCGTGCCAGGGAGAGTTGGCCCAGATCAGTGCGATGACGGCCGCTGCCAGCAGGAAGATGCTGCTGATGCCTTGAATGTGGATGAACTGCTGAATCGGCAGGACAACCGTTCGCGCGATGAGGGACTCGCGCAGCTTGACCTGAAGCGCTCCGAAAGTGCGAGGCGGGATGCCCATGGTGAGTCGACGGCGCTCGGAGCCGTCCATCCATTCAAACCGCAATTGGAGTCCGCGTCAACCGGGTCCGGTGTGAGCAGCTGTGGCTGAATTGGTAAAATCTGCGAGCGCTGGGCTATCCTGAAACACTCCTATGAAGGCTGTCGTTCGTGAAGTACTGCTGATCTTCGCTGCGTTGCTGCCCATCGTGAACCCGCTGGGTATGGCACCCATTTTTGCCGAGATGACGCTGGGATATTCGGAGAAGATTCGGCGCACGGTCGCAATGCGCGTCGCAATCAACGGCGTCGGACTGCTGGTTGCCTCGCTGTTTATCGGCTCCTACGTTCTGGAATTCTTCGGTATCAGCCTGGCTGCGGTACAGGTCGGTGGAGGCCTGGTAGTCACGATCGCGGGTTGGAGTATTTTGAACAAGAAAAACTGGGCCGAGGACAAGAAAGTGGAATCGGCGCCGAATAGCCAGGAGATTCTCTCCCAAGCCTTTTACCCGATCACCATGCCGCTGACGGTCGGTCCTGGTTCGATCGCCGTCGCCCTCACGCTAGGCAGCAACCTTCATGTGGAAACTCACCTGCAACTCGTCAACAGCGCGCTGGCCGCGGTGGTTGGCATCCTGTGCGTAGGTGTGACCATCTTCCTTTGCTACTGGCTATCAGAAGGATTGCAGCGGGTGCTCGGCCCGACCGGCACCAGCATCCTGATCCGTCTTTCGGCGTTTCTGGTCGTCTGTATCGGCATTCAGATCATGTTCAACGGGCTGCAAGATTTCTACCGCGTCCTGAAGGCGGGCACCGGCGGCGGCTGAGATCTTTCAAGAATCTCCGTTATCGATAGAATGCAGATAATGAAGTCCCGCTCGCGAAGGTTTTCTCAGCTTGCTGCGTTCCTCGCCTCTCTGCCCCTGGTCATTCTTGCCTCCTGTTCGCACTCCGCTCCGGCCAAGCGTTACGAGTTGGAAGGCCGAATAGTTGCGGTTGATCCCGCCTTGCGCCAGCTCACCATTTCGCACCAGGACGTTCCCGGACTGATGAAAGGCATGACGATGCCCTTCATCGTCAGCAAACAGGACGAATGGGTATTCCGCGCGATTGCTCCCGGCGACCAGATTCACGCAGCACTCGTGATCAGCGATCACGCCGAACTACAGGACATCAGCTTCACCAAAGGCGCCGGGGCTGCGGGTGACGGGACTTCCCAGCTGCACATCCCGCAACCAGGCGAAGAAATTCCCGACGTCGCGCTCGTCAATCAGAACGGCCAGCGCATCGATCTGAAGCAATTCCGCGGCAAGCCGCTGTTGCTGACATTCGTCTACACGCGCTGCCCGTTCCCCGATTATTGCCCGCGAATGAGCACCAACTTCGCGCAGGTTCTGCAACAGTTGCAAAAGGATCCCGCGGCTTTCGCCAACGCGCAGCTGCTGACCATCAGTATCGATCCCGAGCACGACAAGCCTGCCGTACTGCGCGAGTATGGCGAGCGCTACGTGGGCCGCGTCGATCCCGCGTTCCAGCATTGGCAGTTCGCCTCCGGTTCGACGGGCAGGTGCGGAAGGCAGCCGACTTCTTTGGCTTGGCCTACAACACAAAAGACGGCCAGATTGTGCACGGCCTGACTACTGTGTTGGTCGGCAAGGACGGTAAAGTGCTCAAGGTATACTCGGGAAACGCGTGGAAGCCGGACGACGTTGCCGGGGACATAATGGCGGCGATATCCCGACCGTGATTTGCCTATCCGCACACTGGCATGCCGCAGTAATTGTTGGCGTCGCGAAAATTAAGGAGCTTGCATGGCACAAAGCTACGATCCTGTTGCGAGACTGAGAGAGCTGATCAGCGGCATCGAAATCGCCATCTTGACCACCATCAGCCCGGACCACAATCTGCACAGTTGTCCGATGGCCGCCCATGGAGTCGAGGCTCCCGGAGTGCTATGGTTCTTGTCCAGCAGTGAAACGGATAAGGTTGAAGCCGTCAAGACAATGCAGCGCGTGAATGTTTCTTTCGCCGATCACGATGGACAGCGTTACGTTTCGGTCAGCGGTTTCTGCGAACTGGTCCGCGACCACGTCAAAGCGAAGGAACTCTGGCGCGACGGTTACAAATCGTGGCTGCCTGGCGGAGCAAACGATCCCAACCTCATTCTGCTGAAGGTCGATGTGCAGCACGCCGAGTACTGGAGTGCGGCGGAGAGTCGCATGGTCCAGTTGCTTGGATTCAATAAGCCGGCGATCCAGTAGCGGCAGCGGTTGCAGGGGAGAGAGAAACGATGAACCGGAACAGGCAGTTGAAATACAGCGGGCTCACTGTCGGGCTAATCGTGTTTGTAGCTGCGATGGGGTCAGCGCAAAGCCGGCCGACGCAAGGCATGATCGACGTGCCGTTCGACTTCTATATTTCCGGCGCCAAGTTGCCGGCCGGAGTGTATTTGCTCGACCGAGTGGCTCCCACCTATGTACTGCTGCGCTCCAAAGACGGAAGCCGGCAACAGGATTTGTACTTGCTTCAAACAGCGGTTCCGGCCAAGAACACACCGCTGCAAGGTGGTCTTCGCGCTGCGCGATGGCAAATACTACTTTGCCGAGATATGGAGCTGGTACGGGAAATCGCAGCTGAGTTCTTTCACTGTGCAGAGCGGCGATCAGATGAAAGACGTTCCCTTGAAAGCGGCACAAAAATAAGTGGCCAAACCGGGCGAAAGTTTGTAATAGTTAGGTCCTAGCTCTCAGCTCTTAGCTCATAGCTCTTAGCCCTTAAGCAAGCGGGCGACAAGTTCAGTGTGCCTTGATCTACGAGAAAAAATCTGTGGTTTGCTAAGAGCTCGCAGCTGGAGCTCCTCAACGAAAGGAAAATAGTCCTCATGACCTCACGTAACAAACTCGTAAATTTTGCGATCGCTGTAGCACTGTTGCTTGGCTTGCCGGCGTTCACCGTCGCGCAGATGGGCTCCGGTTCGGGCGACGAACTGCAGCAGAAGCTGATGGCGATGAAGCAGGCTGCGGCTGCAAACAAACAGCGGCTCATGCAGTATCAGTGGGTAGAAACCAGCCAGATCACGCTGAAGGGCGAACAGAAGCCGGAGAAGGTGTATCAGTGCTCCTATGGGCCGGGCGGAACGGTGCAGAAGGTCCCGATGGGGGCACCGCCGCAGCAGCAGGACAAGAGGGGTTTACGCGGCCGGATCGTCGAGAAGAAGACCGACGAGATGAAGGAGTACATGCAGCAGGTGCAGAGCCTGCTGGCGATGTACGTTCCGCCGAATGCCGAACTCATGCAGCAGGCGTTCCAGAAGAAGAACGTCTCGCTCGACAAGAACATGGGCAGCTCCGACGTGCAGCTTGTCTTCAAGAACTACGCCAAGAATGGCGATCAGATGACGATGGGCTTCAATCCGGCGACCAAGAAGATCACCACCATCAAGCGTCAACACCTACATGGATAATCCGCAGGATGCGGTGACGCTATCGGTGCAGATGGCGACGCTGCCGGACGGCACCAGCTACGCGCAGCAGACTGTTCTGAATGCGACCGCGAAGCAGATTCAGGTGACGACGACCAGCACCAACTTTGCCAAGATGCAATAGGAGCCTCAAGGGAGAATGCACGGCAGCACCGTCGATCGCGTCTTGCTTGACGGCGAGTAATGCTTCGTTCGCCTGGTCGAGCGGGAACGAAGTTACCCTGGGCTGCAGATTGATCTCGGCGGCAATCTTCAGGAAGTCGCGGGCGTCGTCACGAGTCATGTTGGCGACGCTGCGCAGCTGTCGTTCACCCCAGAGCAGCGTGTCATAGTCGAATTGCGGAATGCGATCCAGGTGGATCGCATTGATGGCCACTACGCCGCCCTTTCGCAGACTCGAAAGAGCTGCGACCACAACGTCTCCGCTGGGCGCGAAGGTCACGGCGCGATCGAGTTCGCACGGCGGCTTCTCGACTTCCGTTCCCACCCATTTTGCGCCAAGCGATTCCGCCAGCTTTCGATGCGATTCGCCGCGGGTGGAGACATAGACTTCGCACTTCCAGGCGTGCAGGACTTCAATCGCAAGATGCGCCGAGGCGCCAAAGCCAAATAGTCCGACGCGCTCGCCGCGCTGCGTGCCCGCGACACGCAAGCTGCGGAAACCGATGATGCCCGCGCAGAGTAACGGCGCGGCGTGCAAGTCATCCAGCTCGTTCGGCAGCGGAAAGACGAAGTCAGCACGAGCCGACGCATACTCTGCGTAACCGCCGTTCACGGTGTAGCCGGTGAAGGTGGGCTCGTCGCAAAGATTCTCCATCGCATGCTTGCAATACCAGCAAGTGCCGTCGATTCCGCCGATCCACGAAACACCAACGCGCGTGCCGACAGGGAGTTCGGGTGTGGCGCCGTCGATTATTTCGCCAACAATCTGATGGCCGGGAATGACGTGATCAAGTCGCGGCGGAAGTTCGCCTTCGGTGATGTGCAGATCGGTGCGGCAGACGCCGCAGGCTCGGACCTTCAGAAGCACGTGCCCGGGCTGCAGAGCCGGACGCGGCACGTCTTCGATGCGCAGAGGTTTTTGGGCGATATTTGCGGGAGCGCTGAGGATTGCGGCTTTCATAACATGGTTCCGACAACAGTGATTTTACCGCCGGCCTGCTCGCTGGAGATCCAGGCGACTACTAGAATGCCTTATTTCTCGAAGCTGCGGAAGAACAGACTCAGCTTAATTTCAACCACGTTAGTTGCCGTGATCGGCTCGGTGATCGTGGTTTGACGCTTGTACCAGCTCTCGACCTGTATTTTCTTCGTCACCTTTGAAAAGGCGCCGAAGGTGTAGGAATACTGGCCCCATTGTCCAGTCGAGCAGTCGTAGAAAATTTCCGTTTCGGCATAGGGAGTCAGATTGAAGCGGCGAATGTCGAAGGTGCGCGCCACGGTAAGCCGGTTGCGATACCGCCAGGTAAATCCGGTATGGAGGCCGCGCAGATCGATGCGATTGCGATCCGCCATTTGTATTTTGAGCGGCAGAGGGAAGCGGGGGGTCAACTCCAGCACGCCGTTATTCTGCATATAGTCGTGCCCGTAAAGGTTCCGCACGTAGCGATATCCTGCGCGAAAACTCAGGTGATTTCTTCGTTCCGGATTACTGCTCTTGATGTGACTGAGAAAGGGCCACAACTGCAGATCGAAGTTAGGACCGAGAACAAGCCTGGGTTGGGCGTCGCTCGCTCCCGGAGTACCGGCGGCCAGAAACATCAGGTCCGTGGTGGGAGTGAGACCAACGTAGGTATCGACCTGCGACCAGAAGACATTCGATGACTGCGCCTGGGCTGCGCCGGCGAGGACAATCACGAGCAACAACAATTCCACGGCTGCCGTGGGCCACAACAATCCTCTCGAATTTCTCTCGAACAAAAAGTGCAGCCTCGCGAGCAATTTTTGACAGCGCCGGGGGTTGGGTTGGAGCGCCTCATTATTGCACCTGTAGCGGCGCTACCCAACAGCATTTTGCATAGGGCAAAATGGTGGCATGACTACGCGAGTTACTTCGATCGTATTGTTACTGTCTCTTGCCGTGAGTGTCACGGCTGCCGACAAGCCTGCTCCTCTCGATCAAACGCTGACGGAAGTTTCTGCCGCCTACGCCAAGTTAGAGCCGCAGTCGATCCGTCCTGCCGAGGGATTCATCAAGTACGACTACCTGATTCCCGCCGGCTACTACAAACAGATGTGGGATTGGGACGGCTTCTTCATCGGCTCGCACCTGGCGCAGCAAGACAAGCCGCAATACCTGAAGTGGTGGGTGCTGGACTTCGCCGGCGCGATCGACAAAGACGGCTACGTCGCCGGCTGCATCACGACCAAAGGGCCGAGGCCGCTGATGGGTAAGTTCGCGATGAAGCCGTTCCTGGCGCAGGGCGCGGTCATCGCATCGCAGCGGATGAACGATTACCAATGGGTGAAACCGATCTGGGAGAGCATGCGCAAGGTCATCACCTACCGCGAGCAGACGCAGTTCGATCCCAAGTATGGACTGTTCTTCTGGGAGAACGCGATTTCGTCGGGCGCCGACAACAACGTCGCTTTGACCAACGATGAGCATGACAAGAGCGCGATCCTGGCGACCGACATCAGCGCGTTTCAGTATCGCGAGTACAAGGCGATGGCGCGACTGGCTGACAACCTGGGGTATACGGACGAGGCCGCCGAATATCGGAAGAAAGTTGCGGACCTGAAAGCGGCGATGCTGAAGCACATGTGGTTCGGTGACGAGTCGATGTTCTACAACATCCGCCGCGATACCGGAAAACCGGTGAAGCGCATCAGCTACTCCAATTTTGTTCCGCTGATTGACGACATTCTGCCGGAGAAAGACGCGAAGGCCATGATCACGCGCTACATGTTGAACAAGGACATCATGTGGGCGCCGTACGGTGTGCGCAGCCTGAGCAAGCAGGATCCCGATTACAACAATGCGGCGATCATTGTTCCGTATTCAAACTGGCAGGGGCCGATCTGGATCAATGCAAATTACATGAACTACATCTCGCTCAAGCGATATGGATTTGATAAGGAGGCGAAGGAACTATCGGGGATACTCGGGCGGATGGTGCTGGCGGATATTCAGAAGTGGGGATCGATGCACGAGGACTACAACGCCGAGACCGGCGAAGGACTGGCGCCGACACCGGAGCAGTCGCCGAATCACGTGTTCGCGGGATTTGTGGGATGGAATCTGCTGGTGCAGGACATGCTGCAGTGCGAGGTGAATGGCGAGTGTGGGTTTCTGCGGGAGTATGGCGCAGCCGGAGGACGTTGAGGTGCCCATGCGGCGGTTTTGCAGGGGCTGAAGCCCTTTCGTAGATAGGCCCTGGTCGCCACGACTGAAGTGTCTGCGTGAGAACCCTGTCGTCCCCAGGGGACTCGAACTCCTTTTACCGCTTACCCAGCGCTGAAGCGCTGGGCTTTCCTATTTTGCGCCCGAGGCGCTGGTTTGGTGGCTAATCAACGTCGCGACGTTCCACCAATGTTTAGTCAACTCAGTTCTCACGCAGGCACTGAAGTCGTGACCTGACACAAAGCAATCGATGGCAAGCTCTGCTCGGATAACAAACGGCCACGCATTACGAACGGGACGACCCGCGCATCGATTGGCGCTGACTGGCATCAAACTTGTCCATCAGAACCGGGAGGGATTCGATGCTGGATGTAATTCTCAAGCGCTTCGAGCAACCGGATGAAACCATGACCTTCGAGAAGGGCAAGTTTGAGATTGTGCATATCGGCGGCATGACGATCGGGCGAGCAACTTATCAGCCGGGATGGCGCTGGTCGGAGCACATTGGCAAAGCCAGCGGCGCGAAGCTGTGCATGGTTGAGCATGTCGGGATTGTTGTATCTGGCAGGTCCGGACTGTCGATGGAAGACGGTACGGTGAAAGCGATGAAAGCCGGCGATGTTTTCTATGTCGCGCCGGGTCATGACAGCTGGGTCATTGGCGACGAGCCGTACGTGTCGATTCATCTGATGGGCGCGGAAAAGTACGCGCGGAAATAGGCTAGTGCTGAGCGTGTTTGGCGCGGGGCAATTTCAATAGGCGAAGTTTTGGGACGCGCGAGAAATGCTCGCTGTCGGCAGTAACCAGAACATGCTGCGCTGTGGTGAGAGCGGCAGCGAAAGCATCGGCGTGAGGCAGGTTGTACTGGGCCTTCAGGCGCGCAGCCCGCTCGGCATACTCCTGACTCACCGGAACGAGAGTAATCGGCGCTCGGTCGAGCAAGTCCCGCAGCAGCTTTTCGGTTTTCACCAGGCCAATGCGCCTTACTAGCGTGTAATAAAGCTCACCCCAATTAACAACAGACATGATTGCTTGAGGGTTCGCTGCCGAAGAGGCGTTCAGAACACCCGCTACAATCGCGGCGCCCGGTTCATTTGTTAAATAACGATAGAGAGCACTCGCATCCAGAACGTGCGTTCTCATCGGATCTCGCGGTCGGGTTCCCGTTCGAGGTCGGGCGGCAAGCCAAGGCCGGCCAGAATGCCTTTGAAGTGCTCGATGGCATCCTCGTGCTGCGGATAGATGCCGATGCCGCCTTTGATGCGCTCGAAACGTACGCGCGTTCCACGTCCAATGCGCAGCGAACGGCGCAGCTTCGCAGGGATGACCAGTTGCCCCTTCGAGGTCACGGTTCCTTCGGTGGCCTTCATGTCTTACATTATAACAAATATGTAAGACGGCTACGGTGGGGGCTAAGTGCTGACGGCTGATTCTACGGAGTTCCGTAGACCTTTTTGTAGACCGCGGCGTTGCGGACGATGGCCTGGACGTATTCGCGGGTTTCGGTGAAAGGAATCGACTCGACGAATTCCTCGACGTCACGATAGTTGCCTGCGGCGCGCCAGTCGGCGACACGCTCGGCTCCTGCGTTGTAGGCGGCCAGCGCATACTCGACCTGCCCACCGAATTCGTCGACCATCGCGCGGAAATAGTGCGTCCCCAACTCGATGTTCGTGGTCGGGTCAAGCAGCGAGTCGGTGTTGTAGTGACTCAGGCCAGTTTTCTTGGCTTCGCCCTTCCCTGTTCTCGGCAAGAGCTGCATCAATCCGTACGCATTCGCACGCGAGATCGCGCTGGGATTGAACTCCGACTCCTGGCGGATGAGCGACGCGACGAGATAGGGATCGAGACCGTTCTCCTCGGAATAAGTGCGCAGGGCGTCCCAGTAGGGCCGCGGGAAAAGTCCCTGCCAATAGGGCACGGGCAACTGGCCGACATCCATCGCAAAGTAGCCGCTGATGGCCCGCTTCAACGCCTGCAAGGCGCGATAGTACTCCCCGCCCGAGGTGTAGATCTTGGCAATCTCGACCATCTCCCAACAAGGACCGTTGGTTGATCCAGCCTGCAACTCGCGCACAGCGAGGTCGGTCACGCCGGCGTTCTCCAGCAACTTGGCACGGTTGTAGTGAAGATCGTCTTCCGGAGGGTCGGTGATCTGGGAGATGGGATCGAGCGCAGGCATGGAAGAAACACGCGACAACGTTGCTACGGTTACGGCCGGCGCAGCCGGCATGGTCGCCAGGCGCTTGCGCGCCAGCACGCCATAGTAATAGTTCTTATAGCGCTCGGAGAGCTTCAGATAATACGCGCGTGCAATACCGTAGTCGTGATCTTCCTCCGCCATGCGGCCACGCCAATACATCGCGTTGGAGACTTCATTGGTTCCCGGATAGAACTCGACCTGCTCCTCAAAATATTTCTTGGCCTGATCGTTGCGGCGCTGCATGTAAGTCAGCCAGGCGCACTTCCAATGTGCATAGGCTGCATCGGTTCCGCTGGGAAAGCGCTCGTGAATCTCGCGATAGTAGTCGAGGGCGCGATCGTAATCCTTGCGCAGCAGATACATATTGCCCGTGCTCAGGAGCGCCTTCTCCAGCCACGGCGACTTCGGCGTGCTCGCGCGCATGTGCTCAAGGATGTTATTGATCGCGGCATCGTCACCAGCGTTGCGAGCGATTTCGAGTTGCTGATACCACTTCTCTGCACTGGCATCGCTACCGTCGTCAGGAATCTGATCGAGCGCCTCGCGTGCCTGACGCGTGTTCCCATCCTTCATGTAGGAGTTGGCGAGCTGGATCAATCCCGCCGAGCGCTGGCCGGCAGGAGCGAAATCGATGACCTGGCGATATTCCTCAGCAGCGGCGGGATAGCGTTTGGCCTTGTACAGGGCGTCGGCTCGTTTGAGGTGCTGGGCGTAAGTTACCGGGGGTAGTGAAGGTTCTTCCGGAATCTTGCGAAGATCGTTCTGCGCCTGATCGGCGAGATAGCTGGTGGCGTAGTCGTAGTAGACGTGTTGCAGGATTTCAGCACCGCTGCGGCCTTGCCCGTTCTGCACATAAGCTTTGCCCAGGTAGTATTCGGTTTCGGCGTGGGCGGGTAGGCGATGCGCCTCCAGCAACTTGATCGCGTCGGCCGGACGATTCAACGCCAGCAGCGCTTTCGCATAAGCAACGGTTGCGTCGTAATCGTAAAGGGAATCCGGGAAGCGCGTGCCGAAGTCGCGCAGGTACGCGATCGACTCTTCCGAGTTGTTGCTCAGCACATACGAGTTGCCGATGAAGAACGCGGCATAATCCTTGAGTTCACCGATCTGCGGCTGAGCCTTTTGCAGCGCAGCGATGGCGGCCGGATACTGCGCGTCGAGATAATGCGCGTAGCCGAGGGCGAACCAGGCCAGGGCGCCAGCCTCGGTGCCCGCGTGGGTGTGGGCGTAATTCTCAACGCCCGTGTACGCGGCAGGCGTGCGGAATTCGACCAATTGTCGCGCCATCGGCCGCAGATCGGTTGAAGCCACGAAGCTACGGTGCATTTGATGAGCGCGAGCGGTCGTGACCTTCTTGCGCGAGTGCGAGTGGGTGGACGCGGACTTCTTCGCCGCGGTCGATTTATGCGTTGTTGACGAGGACGCCGTTTTCTTTTTTGTAGACGAGGACGTCGACGATGAGGTGCTGCCCTGCGCGAGCAGGAGATCGCCGGGCACGATTAGCGTGCAGACCAGGGTTGTGACGAGAAGGCGGCTACGAAACATCGTTGGTATGAAGTTTAGCGCGATTGCTGGTCACAGCATATGACGATTCTTGTACGGAATCGATTATCGGGCGTGAATCAAAGAGTGGGATGCATCCGTATCAGGTAACAACGGGGACGCGGGCCCAGGCGAAGCGAGTAAGATTCATGGCGACTTGCAGAGAACCGCAGATCCCTCGGTCGGACTAAAGTCCTCGGTCGGGATGACAATTTCGAGGGAGGGCCCATGGTTCGGCTTGCGACAGAGTCCTTCGCCCGGGGTCGCCCAATCCGCTCCAAATAGGTACAATGGGCGGAGTAATTGCTTAACAGTTCTTAATATCCTGAATCTGCAGAAACATGGGAACCATCCAACCCAGAGTAGCTGAACCGGCTGGCGACGAGCTGGCACTGGTTCATGCGGCGAAAGCCGGCGACATCAGCGCCTTCGAGCAGCTGGTGCGCCGCTACGACCGCAATGTTTTCCGGATTGCGCAGCACATCACGCAGAACCGCGAAGACGCGGAAGACGTGGTGCAGGACGCGTTCCTGAAGGCTTACCAGAATCTGGCAAACTTTCAGGAGCAGTCGAAGTTTTACACGTGGCTGGTGCGGATTGCGGTGAACGAAGCGCTGATGCGCTTGCGTCGCCGGCGTCCGGAGCGGATGGTGTCGCTTGATGAGGACATCAAAACCGAAGAAGACTCCATGCCGCGCGAGGTGGCCGACTGGGCGCCGAATCCGGAACAACTTTACTCGCAGGGCGAGCTGAAGGACATCCTGGGCAAAACCATTCAGGGATTGCCGCCCAGCTTCCGCACCGTGTTTGTCCTGCGCGACGTTGAAGGGCTCTCCACCGAAGAAACGGCGGATGCCTTGGATTTGAGTATTCCGGCAGTGAAGTCTCGATTACTTCGCGCCCGGTTGCAGTTGCGAGAACGCTTGAGCAAATACTTCAAAAATCGTACCGGTGGAGATGGCAAAAAGTGACCTGCTCTGATTTTCTCAAGGAGCTAACCGATTACCTTGATGACTCTATGGACGCCCAAACGCGGGCGGAATTGGAAGACCACCTTCAGTGGTGCCACAACTGCTACGTCGTTTGCAACACGACGAAGATGACCATCGAGATTTACCGGGACTCCCACCTTTACGAACTGCCTGACGAACTGCGCGGCCGCTTGCGGACAGCGATCCTTTCCAAGTGCAAAGGGCATGACGGCCCCTGTACGTAGCGCAACCACTATTCCCTAAATCATTGGGAAACCAAACCCCCTTCCACTTCACTCTAAGAAGGTGGGCGGCCGAGATCGGTGTCGGCAAGGGGAGGGTCCACATGAAGGGCCTCACATATTTCGCAGCAGCGATGGCGTTGTTTGCGGCGATGATTTTCGCGCAGAGTTCGACATCAACCCCCGGCGACCAGAGTAATTCGAGTAAATCCTCCGCACAGTCACAAGACCAGACGAACAACGATACTCCGAGGCACGGCGCGCGTGATACGAATGGATCGCGCATGCATGATCATCATGCTGATACGGTCGCGCCGGACACGACGGGACGTACTCCTGCGGCGAATGAGCCCAGGTCGGCGGCTCCGCTGGCGACTCAGCAGCCGAATTTCCCCACCCGTCCAACTGCGCCGCAGTCGCAGGCGTATCTGACGCAGACTCCGGCGGCACGCGCAGTTGCAACGCACACGCCCGATCCCGGAACCTGCATGAATCCTGCGGCACTGCAAGCAGCGGAGAACGGTAATCAGCCGCGACCCGGGGCGCCGTGCGATTGATTCAGACGCGATTCTAAGGATCTCTGAAACAACAGGTCGAGATTGACGAAGTCTTGGCCTCGCGTCCCAATTCGCCGTATTTCTTACAGGCTTCTGTCTTTTCGATATAATCCCGAACCGAAGATTGAAGGAGGGTTTGCAATGAAGAGAATCCTTTTCCTGGCGATGTTTGGGTTATTGCTTACGCCTGTGTTTGCGGTTGCACAGAGCGCGTTGAACGGGACATGGAAGGTGGACATGAACAAGGTCGACTTTCCCAAGAAGCCTACGGAGTATTCGCTACAGAATGGCATGTATCAGTGCAAGACGTGCGTGCCTCCGGTGGAGGTGAAGGCTGATGGTTCAGACCAGTCGGTTTCCGGCCATCCCTACTACAACAGCGTTGCCGTTAAGGTCGTCAGCAACAGCGAAGTCGACGAGACGGACAAGAAAGACGGCAAGGTGGTAGCGATGCAAAAGATGATGGTCTCGCCCGATGGCAAAACGATGACCCTTGAATTTACCGACAGCAGCAATACCAATGGGGCGCCGGTTACCGGCAAGGGTGAAGCGATGCGGGTGGGCGCAAAGGCGCCGGCGGGAGCGAACATGATCACCGGCTCGTGGCGCACGACGAAGATGGAGAACATCTCCGACAACGGCATCACGTGGAGCTACAAGGTGAGCGGCGACGAGCTGACCATGACGACGCCCACTGGTCAGTCCTACACGGCGAAGATGGACGGCACGGATACTCCGATGAAAGGCGATCCGGGAATCACATCGGTTTCGGTGAAGAAGATGGGCAGCAACACGATCGAAGAGACTGACATGCGCAACGGCAAGGTCATCGGCGTGATGAAGGCTACGGTCAACGGCAGCACGCTGAGCTGCACGTATGATGACAAGCTGCAGGGATCGACGATGAAGTACACGGCCACGAAGCAGTAACGACGGAGAAAGAAAGCTAAAGCGAGCGCCTCATTCCCATGTGGAATGAGGCGCTTTCCTTTAGCAGGCTGCTGAAAAAATCGTCCCGCGAGCGCCTTTTTAACAGGGCACGACTTCAGTGTTTGCGTGAGAACTTTGTCGTCCCCGGGGGACTGTGGTTCCTTCCCCACTCTACCCAGGACTCCGCTGCGCTCCATCCTGGGCTATCATGGCACGCGCCTGCGGCGCTTTGGTTTTTCGGGCCTCGTACTCCACGGCGTTGGAGAAAGCTAGTTCTCACACGGACACTTCAGTCGTGCCAATAAGTTTTAAAAGCTGATTTCAGTTAGCTGGCGCGTTAGCGAAGTAGTACAAGCGAATGCTCTTGCCGGCGCGGCAGACGGGCTGGTAGTTCTCCAGCCATCCGAATTGATCGGCGTCGGTCTTGAGTTTGAACTCGCTGATCGCGATCCAACCCGCGGGCTTCTGATTGGATTGAAGCATCTTGGAGGGAGGCAGGCCCTGCTGCTTGAGGTCGGCTGTGCCTTCGTAAGCTACCCAGAAGAAATCGACATTCCGTTGTTTGAGCACGGTGGCAAGCCGCTTCAGGTCCTGGCCCCAATCGAAATCGCTATCGGCCAGGATGCGGCTGTTGTAGGGAGCAGCGGCCTCGTTGAAGTAGGGAATGAAATCGGGCGCGGCACGAACTGTGCCTACGACGTTCCAGAGAATCAGAACAATGAGGATTGTTTTGCAGGCATAAGCCGCCGCGGCACTCGAACCCTTTCGCCATAGCCAGAGGCCAGCGTAGGCAGCGACGATGGCCAGAAAAGGATAGATCGGTAGAGCATATCGCACACCGATGTTTTCGTTGCTCGACATGGCGACGAGCAGCGGGCCGGCAATGGCGATCAGCAGCAGCGCGGAGTTGGGTGGACGGCGAATCAGTACCAGTACGACGCCGAGGATCGCCAATAGAAGAAACGGGATCGGGGTCTTCACCGCAATTCCGACGGGAAAGAAATCCCAGCGTCCGCCCTGATAGGTCTGGCCCAACAGGTAGCCGTACTCCAGACGAGCTTTGTTTAGTTCGACGGCCCTGATGATGCCGAGGAAGAACGACGGCGCGGGCACGGGGAGGGTCAGAAGCGCTTTGGCTTCTGACGGCGGCATGTGCTGCAGGCGTTCGGCCATCAGCGGCGTCAGGCGGGCTTGCTGGAGGACGGGACCAACCGAGAAGCGGTAGCCAGCCCAGATGGTCAGAGCGATGGTCAGGACACCGACACCGACGTATTTCCAAGGTGGAAGGCGCTTCGTCTTGATCGCGAAATAAAGATACAGCGCACCGCAGGAGACGCCGAGGTAAGGTACGGCCGAGAGCTTGCACAAGACGGCGAGTGCCGGCGGTGAAGGCGGCGAGCGCTGCGGAGGAAGCTCTGGGCTGTTGCAGGAAATTCCAGAAGGAGATCAGCGCGCACAGGAACATCGCCGTCACGCCCATGTCCACTGTGGCAAGTCCGGCGTGGGCAAGCACGAGAGGACAGAACGCGAAGAAGACGACAGCGAGAGTGGCGAGCCAAGGTTCGTAGTGGCGAGCGGCGAAGCGCCACATCACGAAGCAGGCCAGCCAGAAGAACAACAGCGTGCCGAGGCGCGCGAGGGTCAGCGTCCTCTGGTAATGACCTTGGTAGGCAAGGAGGCTGTTGCCTTCGGCCCAGACGTTGCGAACTCCCTGGCCGCGGACACCTGCGAGATAGGGACCGATCGCGGTCACAACTCGCGCGAGGGGCGGGGTCAGCGTTTCATAGTTGTAGGTGCCTGCGTCGAGCCACTCCAGCCCCGCGGCAAAATGCTGGGCTTCATCGGTGGTCTGATTGAAGACGGAGTAAGTCGTCGCGATCAGAGCGGTTGCGACGACCACCGCCAGAACGGCAAGTATGGCGGGCAAGCGCGATGTCCCGGCCCCAGAACCGGAGATCCTCGTTTTCGTTTGAGTCTCGAGCGACCCTGCTTCGCCTGAGACCTCAGACGCGGATGAAGTCGGTTCTTGAGTCATAGCCCATACTTCTCGATCATTGCTCGGAGATCAGGTACTGCTCGATCTTACCGTCCGGCATTTCGTAGATGATGATCACCAGATTCTTGCTGGGGTACTTCACCTGGTAGAGGCGCGCGGTCATGCCTCCGCGCAAAGACGAGCGGAGTTGCGTGAACGCTTGCGGCGCGCCCAGCGGCCCGAGACTGGAGGCGTAGTCCTTCAGCGCGAGCTCGTCGAAATAGAAGTTGGCATTGTCGGTGAACAGGGAGCGATCGATCTTGCCCTGCTGCAGACCATCGTAGACCTGGCGCAGGAGCGCGTCCTGCTTAGGATCGTTGGGATTCGCGGCATTGACCAGCATGGCGCGCACCTGGGCGCCGATGCCGGACGCCGCCTCCGACGCGTCCTGGTTGGTGAGGACGACGATTGCGATCTTGTCGTCGGGCATGACGATGTTTTCGGCCACGAATCCCGAAACCTCGCCGCTATGCTCCAGAACGCGATGCCCATTCACGTTCCGCGCGAAGACGCCGAGACCGTAATTCGTGCCCAC
Source organism: uncultured Acidobacteriaceae bacterium (assembly GCA_963805985.1). Lineage (GTDB taxonomy): Bacteria > Acidobacteriota > Terriglobia > Terriglobales > Acidobacteriaceae > Bog-257. The sequence continues at coordinate 95,368 of CAWDWG010000006.1, forward strand.
GCCGTCTTTCAGCACAACCTCGGTTTCCATCTCGCGGTAAGACGCCGGCTTGAGGATCTTCTGGTCGATCATCGCGATGTCCCACTTCGCGAGATCCTCGGCGGTCATCGCGAGCTCACCGGCAGCGAACATCCAGCCCTTGCCCTCTTTGGGAGCGGGATGAGACGGGCCGAGCGCGTACTTGAAGTATCCGGTGGGATCGGTCGGCGGCAGCTTGTTCAGGTTCGTATCGGCGACGCTAGTCATGCCGAGCGGCGTAAAGACTCGCTGGCTGAGGAACTGCAACAGCGGCATGCCGGAAACCTTCTCGACGATCACTCCGGCGATAACGTAATTGGTGTTGCTGTATTGCCACTTGGTACCGGGGGGGAAGTCGAGCGGAATTTTGGCCCAGCGATCCATGATCTGTTCAGCTGTGGTGGGCTTCAGCATCAGCGGCGGAACGTAATCCTGCGGCCAGAAATCCTGGTAGCCCGAGGTGTGCGAAAGCAACTGGCGAATGGTGATTTTGTCGCCGTCGGTCAGCCCGGGAACGTACTTCGACACCGGATCGTCGAGCGAGAGCTTGCCTTCTTCAGCCAGCAGCAGGATTGCGGCTGCGGTGAACTGCTTGCTGATGGAGCCGATGCTGTAGCGCATCTGCGGCGTGGCCGCCGTGTGCGGATCGAGCTTGGCGGCGCCATAGGCCTGCACGTAGGCGATCTTTCCGTCTTGAACGATGGCGACGGAGGCGGATGGCACGCCCGTAGTTTTCAAGACTTCATTCGCGATGTCGTCAACTTTGGTGCGCAGTTGTGGGGAAAGCGCGGATTCGGTCTGCGCGTTGAGCAGCGACGCGGCAAACAAGAGAACAGCGGCGCAAGCCATGGCGGAGGCGCGACGAATTCGATGAGTGGTAGGCATGATCGACCTCAAAGTAGAACGAACTACACTATCGCATGGTCGGCACGACGGACAACCGGAGGAGGGCCATCGCTGGCGCGGCGCAGTATCCTTTGCGCGGGAACTGTCGGCGGGACGCCGACAGGACAGCCGGCCGGAGGCCGACGCTACTCTCAAGAACCGCGGTAACTGCTCTCGAGGAACTCTGGCGTTAGAGTAATGCTATTAGGCGGGATCTTGATTGCCTTGCTTGCCGGAAGCGCTGGCGGCGTTGGTTTGTTGCGGCAGAGCAGCGGCAACAACGGGAGCATCGGAGTTGGCGGCGTCGCCGTCAGCCGGGGCGGACCCATCGGCAGAGTCAGTGGACGCCGCGTTGTGGCCTTCCAGCAGACGGTGATGCATGCTGTAAAGCGCCAATTCCAGGCGATCGACGACATGCAGCTTGTCGTAGATTTTGCGCAGATAATTCTTCACCACCTGTTCGGTAGTGCCGACCTCACGCGCAATTTCTTTGTTCTTCATGCCCTGGGTGACGCCGCTGATGATCATCATTTCTTTTTCGCTTAAGCGCAGTTGCTGTTGCGGCGCGATGCCCTGCAACGTCTGGGTGCGGTAAGCTTCGATGACCCAGTTGACGGCTTGCTTGTCGAGCCAGGTTTCGCCGGCGGCGACCTTACGCACGCAGCGAACCAGGAGATCGGGAGAGACGGAGCGCGCTAAAATTCCGCGGACGCCGCGGCGGAGAAAGTCCACCGTTTCCTGCTCTCCGGCGCGCTGAGTCACCACCACCAGCTTGGCTCCGGGGATGGCACGCGCGCCCACTTCGCTGATGGCGTCGGAAGGACTGGGAGAGAGCCCCAACTCGAAGAGGATGACATCGGAAGGAATGGTAGCGACAGCGCTGAGAGTCTGCGGCAAAGTTTCGGTCTGCGCGACAACTTCGAGATCTTCCCATTGGGCGAAGATCTTGCTCATGCCCACGCGAAAAATGGCTTCGGAATCGGCAATGATGATGCGCAACAATGGCAGACTAGCTTCCGGCGGCGGGGTGACGGTTGCGGACGCGGCGCGGGGCGCACGATCAGCAGGCGCCGTGGTGGCGCGCGGCTTGGGTCGGGCAGGCCGCTTCTTCGAATTTCTCCCTTTAGTTCCGTTTGAAACGATACTCATCAATCACCACCGCAACGTTGCGTCCTAAAGCTTCCCGCGTGCAGCGCACGACTCGCCCAACACACATGACATTGACGGAGCGGTTCGTGCCCGACAGCTCGCTGGGCATCTCAATGGCAAACTCCACTCGCTCGCCGACCTCGATTTCGGAGTCCAAGTGGAACGAAATGCCGCCCGCGGAAATGTTGGTCGTCCTGGCATGGTATTCGCCCGCCGGCGTCTTCAACGTGACTTGCAGTTGAAGGGGGAACCGGATCGAGTTCCGGAGATTGGGATCGTGGCCAGCGAACATAATTGTTTGAGAGCACGATCAGAATAACGCCAAGTGTCTAGAAAAGGACAGTTACTAAAGTACCTATGCGAAGGGGATTACCGAAGTGGAATTAGGGTGGAAGTCGTAGTCGCTAAATCCCACGGGCAGAAACGCTCACCGGTAAATCTGTTTAATTATCAATAACTTACTCCACATTAATACCCGCCCTCTGCATCCCGATTCAGAACTTCGTGACCTCGGTGAAATTGAAATCGCGAATCTTCATGGCAGGAACGACCATGTCCATCGATTCCTCGCCGCTGGAGCGAACCGGCTCGCTCATCGCCTCGACGTTCCGCAGCATGTCGATAAGGCTCTGATTAAAGCGGAAGTTACGGATTCCGCCCCGAACTTTGCCGTTTTCGATGAGGAAGGTGCCGTCGCGAGTCATGCCGGTGATGATCTTCTCGTACGGGTCAACCTCGCGAATGTACCACAGGCGAGTAACCAGAATCCCATGGTCGGTGGCGGCAATCATCTCGTCCACCGATTGAGCTTCTCCGGTCTTAGGCCCTGAAAACACGATGTTTAGCGGAGCCTCGCCGACCTCGTTGGGCAACGCGAATCCGTGCCCCGTTGCGGTAATCACACCGACGTTACTCGCCATCTCCGAATTCGCCATGCGTTTGGCGCTAGACCTTGCGTAAGTAACGGCTTTGACAGTTCCCTGCTCAATCAGCTTGACGCGTTGCCGCTGCAGGCCCTCGCCGTCGAAGGATGCCCCAGTTTGCAGCGGATGATAAACGTCGTCCCATACGGTGATGTTCTCGCCGAAGAGTGGCTTCCCGATGCGATCATTCAGAAACGACCGCTGTTCCAGCAGCGCCGAGCCCCCGAAATCCCAAAACATGAAGCCCACCGCATCGAGCACGGCCGCCGGCTCCAGCACGACGGTGTACTTGCCTGGCGCAAGCTCGATCGGATTGGGCGAGTCGATGGCCTTCTGTGCGGCGACCTCGGCCATACGGACGTGGTCAACCTGCCGCGCGTCGGCCGAATTCGCCTTCTGCCAACCGGACGAGGTTTCGGCCAGCATGGTGATCGAAACTTCCGCAAGCGTCTGCTCATACCAGTGCGCAACGCCGCGAGAGTTGAACAGGCCCTCGACAGTTTCCGACGAGGAATACACACCAGCGGTAGTCAGCCGATTCTTCTTAGCAACGTCGACCATTTGCCCAACCGCCGCAGCGCGATCCTGCGGAGTGAGGCGCGCAGTATTTTCAAGGTAGCGCGTGGGAGTGGCAGCGGCATCGGATTTTGCTTCCTGGGGCGACGGCATGGGCAGCAGGTCGGGATCTTCCTGCTGCACGCGAGCCAACGCCTCGGCTGACTCCACGACGCGGCGCAGGCTGTCGGCGTCGGGCTTGTTGGTGGTGGCGCGCGCTGTTCTTCCGCCGAAGGAGACGCGCACAGAAATCTGCGTATTCTCTTCTGATACGTTTTGATGAATCGTGTTGTTGGCGAAGCGCGTTAGCGCGCTGCTGCCGCTGGAGATAAGCAGCTCGACTTCGTCGGCAGAAGACAGCCCGCGAAGTTTGTCGAAGATCTCAGCCGCGTGGTCGCGCGTCAGCATGCAAGAAATATAGCAGTTGGAAGACGGTTGTCAGTTGTCAGTTGTCGGTTGCGGTTGTGGGCTTCGACCATCGAGCGATTGTTGAAGCAACGAACGCTGATCGGCACGACTGAAAGTGTCCGCGTGAGAACTGGATTTATAAGTTTGCAGTGGGAGAAGACCGCCGAGATTGCATTAATTCAGCCGCGCAGCGGCGGAATGAAGTTAGCCCGGGGCGTAAGCCCCGGGTAGCAGTGGGGGGGAATCGGAGCCGCGGCAGCGGCGGCAGGGTTCTCACGCAGACACTGAAGTCGTGCCCTGATACAAAGCGGATCAAAGCTGAATTTCCGGCGCTATACTGGGCAGCGATGTGGTCGCGTCCACTCCTCTGTGCGTTTGTCTGGCTTACTCTTCTGCCGCCGCTCCCCGCAGGCGCGCAAACCCCGAGCAACGATCAGGCGCCACAAACTACGAACTCCACGCCCGGAATTCCCATGTTCTACGCCCACGCACGCCAGGTCATTATTGAAGCTGACGTATGGGACAAGGCCTTGAAGAAGGGAGAGCATCCCTGGACCGGGGACGAGGCTCTGGATACAGGAGACAAGAGCTACCTGAGGCAGCTCCCACCAGCAGCGCGGGGACTAACGGCAAAAGACTTTCACGTCTTCGATAATGGTGCTGAGCAGAGCATTAACTATTTTAAGGAGGCTGATTTCCCCGCGGTCGATATGACGAACCAGTGGTACTTTTGATCCTACGATGGTTGGCACTTGGGGCATTTTCCAGCCTTACCGCAGTGTCGAAACCTCCTCTGCGAAGTACCTGATTGGGTATGTTCCTGCTGCTATCCAACCAGGAGAGTGCCGCAACGTGAAGGTGGTTGTCAAAGACCGTATCACGGAGACTAGCCGTTCTGAATATTGTTATTCCCCTCGGAATGACATCGATGAGATTGCGGGAATGAAATTGGGTGAGAAAATGCGTGACTTCGCATCTTCCCCCGCTCGCGGATCGTTCAAAATGTCCGTCCAGGGGTTTACCTTCTGGTCATCGGGAGTCTTAGGTCTTACGACGAAAAGCGCAGCAGATGAGACAGTAACCACGCCAGGAAATGACTTCACATATGTCGTCGAGGTACATGATTCTAAGGCGCCGGCAACAGTGCAGATTAGCCTGGGCTTCGATTTCCCTGAAAGGGTTTGGGATTTTCCTTGCCGGGAAAGCGATGCCATCTACGTCCTGGGAATCGTGAAGAAAGCGAATGGCCAGCCTGCAGGCCAGTTCGCCGACACGTACAGTTGCCTAGGTTACGCTAAAGCTTTACCCGGGATCGGAGAAGGTCGATCAGCGTCGCCTTGGTCCCTAGCAGGTTCGACACTCAACTCGACTTGGTGCCTGGGGACTACAACCTGTCGGTCGTCGTGAGCGATGGACATCACTTCGGGCGGGCACAGATGCCTTTGCGAGTAGGATCGCTCGATCCTCAGCGGCTTCTGATCAGCGACCTGGTAGTGGCCAACGTGATTCGCGGGCTTTCATGGGTTCTGCGTGAAGCGGCCTCGGTCTCCCCGTCACCAGTCATTCCGACGCCGCTGGTCAGCAAGGATCTTCAGTACTTCCCAGACTTGGGTAACCCCAGCCGTCTGCCAAAACACGCGCCGCTGTATCTCTACTTCGAGGTTTATCAGCCCACGTCGGAGACACAGGCGGCCGCAGTCTCTTATCAGCTGAGGATCACCAACCTCAAGACTGGCTCTCTGGTGATGAATACAGGCCCGATGAGCACAGCCGACTGGATAGTGCCGGGCAATCCGGTCATTCCTATTGGAGCTGAAGGTCGCCACAGAAAAGTTACACAAAGGCTCTTACCGGCTCGAAATCCAAGCCACCGACTCGGCAGGGCGACAGACGGACTGGCGACAAACTAACTTCACGATCCAATGACGCCATCCTCTTGATCGCTATGTTCCTTCTCATCTTTGCCAGGCGCGGCTCAATTAGGGCCAATCTCCACTGTCTTCCCCCCGCAAGTAGCAGTGGGGGGGAATCGGAGCCGCGGCAGCGGCGGCAGGGTTCTCACGCAGACGCTGAAGTCGTGCCCTGATACAAAGCGGATCAAAGCTAAATTTCCGGCGCTATACTGGGCAGCGATGTGGTCGCGTCCACTCCTCTGTGCGTTTGTCTGGCTTACTCTTCTGCCGCCGCTCCCCGCAGGCGCGCAAACCCCGAGCAACGATCAGGCGCCACAAACTACGAACTCCACGCCCGGAATTCCCATGTTCTACGCTCACGCACGCCAGGTCATTATTGCAGCTGACGTATGGGACAAGGCCTTGAAGAAGGGAGAGCATCCCTGGACCGGGGACGAGGCTCTGGATACAGGAGAGAAAAGCTACCTGAGGCAGCTCCCACCAGCAGCGCGGGGATTAACGGCAAAGGACTTTCACGTCTTCGACAATGGTGCTGAGCAGAGCATTAATTATCTCAAGGAGGCCGATTTCCCCGCGGTCGATATGACGAACCAGTGGGGCTTTTTTCCGACGATGGTCGGCACTTGGGGCATTTTCAACCTCTATCACGTTGTGGAGTCCTCCTCTGCGAAGTACATGATCGGATATGTTCCTGCCGCTATCCAACCAGGAGAGTGCCGAAACGTGAAGGTGGTCGTCAAAGACCGGATCACGCAGACTAATCGCGCTGAGTATTGTTATTCCCCTCAGAATGATATCGATAAGATTGCGGGAACGAAATTGGGTGAGAAAATGCGTGACTTCGCATCTTCTCACGCCCGCGGCTCGCTCAGGATGTCCGTCCAGGCCTTTATCTTCTGGTCATCGGGGGTCTTAGGCCTTACGACGGAAAGCGCAGGAGGTGAGGCAGTAACCACGCCAGGAAATGACTTCACATATGTCGTCGAGATACACGATTCTAAGGCGCCGGCAACTGTGCAGATTAGCGTGGGCTTCGATCCCCCCGAAAGCGGTTGGTACTTTCCTTGTCAAGAAAGCGATGCCATATACGTGCTTGGAATCGTGAAGAAGGCAAATGGTCAGCCTGCTGGCCAGTTTGCCGACACGTACAGTTGCCTACGCACACTTACGTCTAATCCGGGAATGCAGAAGGCCAATAGCGGCGTCTTGGTTCCTAGCAGGTTCGACACTCAACTCGACCTGGTGCCTGGGGACTACAACCTGTCGGTCGTCGTGAGCGATGGACATCACTTCGGGCGGGCACAGACGCCATTGCGAGTAGGATCGCTCGATCCTCATCGGCTTCTGATCAGCGATTTGGTAGTGGCCAACGTGATTCGCGGGCTTTCATGGGTTCTGCGTGATGCGGCCTCTGTCTCCCCGTCACCAGTTATTCCGACGCCGCTGGTCAGCAAGGATCTTCAGTATTTCCCAGACTTGGGTAACCCCAGCCGTCTGCCAAAACATGCGCCGCTGTATCTCTACTTTGAGGTTTACCAGCCGACGTCGGAGACGCAGGCGAGCGCAGTCTTTTATCAACTGAGGATCACCAACCTCAAGAATGGCTCGCTGGTGATGAATACAGGACCAGTGAGCACAGCCGACTGGACAGTGCCGGGCAATCCTGTCATTCCTATTGGAGTGAAGGTCGCCACAGAAAAGTTACACAAAGGTTCTTACCGGCTCGAAATCCAAGCCACCGACTCGGCAGGGCGACAGACGGACTGGCGACAAGCTAACTTCACGATCCAGTGACGCCGTCGTCTTGATCGCTATGTTCCCTCTCATCTTTGCCAGGCGCGGCTGAATTAGCGCCAATCTCCACTGTCTTCCCACCGCAAGTAGCAGTGGGCAAAATCGGAGCCGCGGCAGCGGCGGCAGGGTTCTCACGCAGACGCTGAAGTCGTGCCCTGATACAAAGCGGATCAAAGCTGAATTTCCGGCGCTATACTGGGCAGCGATGTGGTCGCGTCCACTCCTCTGTGCGTTTGTCTGGCTTACTCTTCTGCCGCCGCTCACCGCAGGCGCGCAAGCACCGAGCGGCGATCAGGCGCCACAAACACGAACTCCACAACCGGAATCCCCACGTTTTATGCGCACGCACGGCAAGTAATCGTTGAAGCAGACGTCTGGGATAAGAGCCTTCAAGAAGGGCGATGATTCCTGGAACATTGACCCAAGCCTGCCGCAGGGTGAAAAAGTACCCTGCTGAAGCGACCCACCAGCAGCCCAAGGCTTAACGGCAAGGATTTTCATGTCTTCGACAATGGGATGAGCAAAAGATCAATTACTTCAAGGAGTCTGATTTCCCCGCTGTTGATATGACGAATCAGTGGGCTTTTCACCGACGGTGGTCGGCACCTGGGGCCATTTCCAGCCTAACCACAGCGTCGATCCCCCCTCTGCGAAGTACCTGATTGGCTATGTTCCTGCCGCTATCCAACCGGGACAGTGCCGAAACGTGAAGGTGGTTGTCGAAGACCGTACAACGGAGACTAGCCGGTCTGAGTATTGCTATTCCTCTCGGAATGACATCGATGTGATTGCGGGAACGAACTTGGGCGAGAAAATGCGTGACTTCGCATCTTCCCCCGCTCGCGGTTCGTTCAGGATGTCGGCCCTGGCGTTTACCTTTTGGTCATCGGGAGTCTTAGGTCTTACGACGGAAGGCCCAAGCGGTGGGACCGTAACCACGCCAGGAAGTGACTTCACATATGTCGTCGAGGTACACGATTCCAAGGCGCCGGCAACGGTGCAGATTAGCCTGGGCTTCGATCTCCCTGAAGGGGTTTGGTCTCCTTGCAAAGAAAGCGATGCCATCTACGTCCTGGGAATCGTGAAGAAGACGAATGGCCAGCCTGCGGGCCAGTTTGCCGACACGTACAGTTGCCTAGGTTCGCAACAGTTTTACCCGGGATCGGAGAAGTCGGCCCTCACGGCATTCTGGTTCCTAGCAGGTTCGACACTCAGCTCGACTTGGCGCCTGGGGACTACAACTTGTCGGTCGTCGTGAGCGATGGACATCACTTCGGAGGGCACAGGTGCCTTTGCGAGTAGGATCGCTCGATCCTCATCGTCTTCTGATCAGCGACGTGATAGTCGTCACGTGATTCGCGAGGCTTTCATGGGTGCTGCGTGAGGCGGCCTCGGTCTCCCCGTCTCCAGTCATTCCGACGCCGCTGGTCAGCAAGAGCTCCAGTACTTCCCAGACTTGGGTAACCTCCGCTCGTCTGCCGAAACACAGCTCCGCTCTACCTCTACTTCGAAATTTATCAGCCTACTCGGAAACACAGGCGACCGCAGTCTCTTACCAGCTGAAGATTACCGACCTAAAGACGGGCTCATTGGTGATGAATACGGAACCATGACCGCAGCCGATTGGATTTTGCCAGGAAACCCAGTCATCCCCATCGGACTGAAGGTGGCAACCGAAAAGTTACCGAAAGGCTCTTACCGGCTCGAAATCCAAGCCACCGACTCGGCAGGGCGACAGACGGACTGGCGGCAAGCTAACTTCACGATCCAATGATGCCGTCGTCTTGATCGCTATGCTCCTTCTCATCTTTGGCATGCGAGGCTCAATTAGCGCCAATCTCCACTGTCTTCCCCCGCGGTAAACTTTCAAATCGAGTACTCACGCAGATCCTGAGGTCAGCGCTACCTGACTTCTGATATCTTTGCTGCTTCAGTTCAATCGAGGCCGCCCTTAATGTCCGTTGCCCAAACCGCGCGCGAGAGCCGTCCAGAGCCCACCAAGTTCTATCGCTGGCTGGTGCTGATGTTCCTCAGCCTGGCTATGTTCGGCAATTATTATTTTTACGATGCGCTCGAGCCCCTGGCCAAGCTGCTGCAGGACCAGCTTCACTTCTCCGCCCAGAACATTGGAATGCTGCAGGCCGCCTACAGCTTTCCCAACATCTTCACCGTGGTGCTGGGCGGCATTCTGATCGACCGCATCGGCACGCGTAAGGCGCTGCTCATCTTCGGCGTGCTCTGCCTGATCGGCGCATTCATCACCGCATTCGGCGCGCAGTTTCCCTTGATGGTGGCCGGCCGCTTCGTCTTCGGCATGGGCGCCGAGTCGCTGATCGTCGCCATCACCACCGGCGTCGCGAAATGGTTCAAGGGCAAAGAGCTCAGCTTCGCTCTCGGCATCAACCTGATGCTCGCCCGCGGCGGCACCTTCCTGGCACAAAACTCACCTAGCTGGGCAAAAGGCGCTTACAACTACTGGCAGAATCCGTGGCTCATCGGCGTCGGCTTCGTGGCCCTGTGCGTCGTCGGCGCGCTTGGCTACTACATCCTCGAAGTGCGCGCGGAGAAGAGGTCGTCACTGGCGCCCGGAAGGCGAGCAGGACAAGATCGTGCTGGCCGACGTGAAGGCCTTCAACCTGTCGTACTGGTATCTGGTCGGGCTGTGCGTGGTGTTCTACTCGGCCATCTTCCCCTTCGAGACCTTCGCGGTGACGTACTTCGTCGATGCCAAGCACACTTCACTACAGATGGGCGGATTCATGCTGAGCGTGCTCACCATGTTCACCATGATCGGGACGCCCATCGTCGGACTCTTCTCCGACAAGATGGGACGCCGCGCCACAATCATGTTGCTGGGCACGCTGCTGCTGATTCCCGTCTTCCTGCTGATGGCCTACACCAATATCACGCTCTATGTCCCGATGGCGATGCTGGGCTTCGCGTTTACGTTTGTGCCGGCGATCATCTGGCCGTCGGTCGCCTACCTTGTGCCGCAACGCACGCTGGGCACCGCACTCGGCGTGATGACGATGATCCAGAATCTCGGCATGACCGGCATGAACTGGATCCTGGGCAAGGCGAATGACTCGGCAGGCGCGAGCGCGTCGAATCCCGCAGGCTATCTCGCGATGATGAAGATCCTTACGCTGCTGGGATTCGTCGGCTTCGGCCTGGCATTGCTGCTGCGCCAGCGCGAGACTGGGCCGCACGGCCACGGGTTGGAGACGATCACGGCGAGTTCGCAAGCCTAGAAAAAACAGTTGTCGGTGGCACCTTGGTAACCACGGAAATCGCGCTTGCGCAAACGCGATTGCGAAGCTCCGTCGGCTTGTTTTCCCATTCTGGGAATCGTGCAATCTTTACCCGCTTTTGATTACCTTTTTACCCATTGCACCAAAGTAGAATTTAATAGCGACTGATTTGGTCGTATATTCGGCGCAGATGCTGAAGCTCACCAAGAAAGCCGACTATGGGCTGATCGCGATGCGGCACCTCGCGCAGCACTCCGGCTTGGGCGCATGCAGCGCGAAAGATCTCGCCGACATTTACGGCATGCCGCACGAAGCGCTGGCGAAAATCCTGCAGCGGCTGACCAGGGCCGGCCTGCTGGAGTCGCAATTTGGCATCAACGGCGGCTACACGCTGGCACGCGATCCGCGCACCATCACCGCCCTCGAAGTGATTCGCGCCATCGACGGTCCATTGTTTATGACGTCGTGCAGTACGGCGGTTCGTGGCTGCGGACAAAGCGAGCGTTGCACGGTACGCGAGCCGCTGCGCAAGATAAGTCGAAGCATCGAAAAAGTTCTGAAGCGGCTGACGATCTGGGAGATGACCGACAAAGAAACCAGGACCGCGCCGCCACTGGTGAGCTTGCAACCAACGCCACAAGGGACCGCGCAGTTATAGGAGTTGGGATTCATGAGCACGAACGCTACAGCAGAAAATACGAGCGGCGTGAAGCTGCCGGTCTACATGGACAACCACGCCACCACGCGCACCGATCCGCGTGTGCTGGAGGCGATGCTGCCGTACTTCTGCGAGACCTACGGCAACGCGGCCAGCCGCAATCACGAATTCGGCTGGGTGGCGGAGCAGGCAGTCGAGCAGGCGCGGGCGCAGATCGCCAAGCTCATCGGCGCGAATTCAAAGGAGATCATCTTTACGTCCGGCGCCACCGAGAGCGACAACCTCGCGATCAAGGGCGTCGCCGAGATGTATCGCGAGAAGGGCGACCACATCATCACCCAGCCGACCGAACACAAGGCGGTGCTCGACACCTGCAAGCGACTGGAGAAGCATGGCTTCCGCGTCACCTATCTGCCGGTACAGAAAGATGGCCGCATCAATCTCGACGACCTGAAGCGCGCGATGGACGACAAGACCATTCTCGTGACCATCATGGCGGCGAACAACGAGATCGGCGTGCTGCAGCCCATTCGCGAGATTGGCGCGCTGTGTCACGAGCGCGGCGTACTGTTTCACAGCGATGCCGTGCAGGCCATCGGCAAGGTGCCGTTCAACGTCATTCAGGACAACGTCGATATCGCGTCGATCTCTGCGCACAAGCTCTACGGCCCGAAAGGCGTGGGCGCGCTCTATGTGCGGCGCAAGAACCCGCGTGTGCAACTGGTGGCGCAGATCGATGGTGGCGGACACGAGCGCGGCATGCGATCGGGAACGCTGAACGTTCCGGGAATCGTCGGGCTCGGTAAGGCATGCGAACTCGCCGGTGCGGAGATGGCCGAAGAGGCGACGAAGCTGGCGGCGCTGCGCGAGCGTCTGAAGATCGCGATCATGGGCCAGCTCGACGAGGTGTATATCAACGGCTCGATGGAGCACCGGCTGCCGGGAAATCTAAACCTGAGCTTTGCCTACGTCGAAGGCGAGTCGCTGCTGATGGGCATCAACGACGTTGCGGTCTCGAGCGGATCGGCATGCACATCGGCCACGCTGGAACCGTCGTACGTGCTGAAGGCGTTGGGCGCAGGCGACGATCTGGCGCACAGCTCGATTCGCTTCGGCATTGGACGCTTTAATACCGAGGCGGAAGTTGATTATGTCGCAAAGCGTGTGGTCGACACGGTAAACCGCTTACGCGAGCTGTCGCCGTTATACGAGATGGCAAAAGAAGGCGTCGACTTGAAGAAAGTGCAGTGGGCCGCCGAGCCGACGCATTGATGTGGCGCCGGCCTCCGGACGGCCAAGCGCCACGGGCGCGAAAGAAGAAAGCCCAGCGCTTCAGCGCTGGGTGAGCGGATCAGAAGATCGAGAGTCCCTTCAGGGACGGCACATGGAACGCTGGCCTTCAAGCCGGCGCCAGGGAGCAGGAAGATGTCTTATAGCGACAAGGTCCTTGATCACTACAGCAACCCGCGCAACGTTGGCTCGCTCGACAAAAACAGCTCCGAGGTCGGCACCGGCCTGGTCGGCGCGCCCGAGTGCGGCGATGTGATGAAGCTGCAGATCAAGGTCAACCCAGAGACCAACATCATCGAAGACGCCAAGTTCAAGACGTTCGGCTGCGGCTCGGCGATCGCGTCGTCGTCGCTGGCAACCGAGTGGGTCAAGGGCAAGAGTATCGACGAGGCGCTCACCATCCGCAACACCGACATCGTGAAAGAACTCGCACTGCCCCCGGTGAAGATTCACTGCTCGGTACTGGCGGAGGATGCGATTCGCGCCGCCATCGGCGACTGGAAGAAGAAGAATGCAGCGGCGCTGGCACAACCGGATGCGAAAGCCGAAGAACAACGCGCATGAGAAGCAGCCGTGTGCAGACTGTTAGATCGCGTACGACCGTAGTCGCGAGGAACAACAAGATTTTTGCAGCGCAACAGCGCTGGAATCGTGACAACACCAGCCGCGCAGCGGCGGCAGCGCATTTAGCTCGGGGCGTAAGCCCCGGGTGGCAGGTCGAGAGAATTTGAGCCGCGTCAGCGGCGACAGCTTCGAGAAGGCAATCATGACGACGACTAACATCGACAACCCGCCCGCGACGACTCCCAAAGGCATTGAGATCACGGAAAAGGCGCTGTCCCGCGTTCGCGCCGCACTGGCGAAAGAGAACATCTCGCCCGACGAAGGCGGCCTTCGACTGGGCGTACAGGGCGGCGGCTGTTCGGGATTGAGCTACGTCGTTCGCTTCGAGAACGGGCCGGCGGAACGCGATCGCATCTTTCAGTTCGGCGACGTGCGCGTCTTTGTCGATCCCAAGTCGTTTATCTATCTGAACGGCATGGTGCTGGACTACGAAGAAACGCTGATGCGCCAGGGATTCGTCTTCAACAATCCCAATGCGCAGAAGTCCTGCGGTTGCGGGAGTTCGTTCTCGTAAATCGTAGCAGAGTAAAGGGTGGAGCACGCCTTCAGGCGTGCAGTTTGCCGATGTTTTCCTGACTCGCCCTTTAGGGCCTGAGGTCGTTCTAGCTCTACCTCAGCGGCTAAAGCCGGTCTCTGGCGCAATTCGAAGTGCACCGCTAAAGCGGTGCTCCACCCAAAGCTTACTGTTTCCGCTCAGGATGACAGCGACAGAGATCATGCCTTTACCCGATCACGCACAACACGAACATCCCGCCGGCATCCTGGTCACCAGCCCCAGCAAACCGACCAAGGTCAATTGCTGGTCTTGCGGCGCGATGCGTGCGGCTCACTTCTGCCAACAGTGCGGCAAGGTGCAGCCTCCCGCGCCGGTCGACTACTTCACCTTCTTCGGATTGCCCTACAAACTTAACCTCGACCCCGCCACCCTGGAGCGCGACTTCTACAGCCTCAGCCGGCATCTGCATCCCGACATCAACGCCATCAGCAGCACGCAGGAGCAGGGGTGGAGTCTGGAGCAGAGTTCGCAGCTCAATGACGCCTATCGCACGCTGAAGGATCCCATCGCGCGCACCGAATATCTCTTACGCTTGCAGGGCGCGCGGTTGGAAGAGCAGTCGCAGACGGCGACGGAAGAAGCACGGCGTACGGGCAGCGCTAAGAAACAGGTGGTGCCGCCGGATCTGCTGGAACAGGTCTTTGAGTTGAACATGCAGCTGGAAGAAGCTCGCATGAACAAAAAGCTGGGCGAGCCGGACCGTACGCTGGAGCGCGAGCTGCGCGACACCAGGAAGCAGCTGCAAGCAAAGTACGATGGCATGATGCAGGAGCTGCACGCCGCCTGGAGCAAATGGGACGAGCTGGTGGATCAGGCGCAGCACGGCGGCAATCTTCTGGAAGACGATCGCCTGGCTGCGCGCGACAAGCTGCTGGACGTTCTGAACCGGCGAAAGTATCTGCAGAATTTGCTGCGGGATGTTGAGGAAGTGTTGGAATGAGGGACTAGGGAATGGGGGTTAGGGGCTGGGGCGGAGACTGTCTTGGTTACAGGACAGTTGCGTTTCCCGGACGATTGGTCTGCTAACTAGTGGGATCTCCGCGCAGCTTGCTGACCCCTGATCCCAGCCCCTAGCCCCTCTTCAGCGTCTCAAAATTGTCGCGAATAAATCATGTCCTCTGACCGCATCGTCGGCATCGATCTCGGCACCACCAACTCGCTGGTGGCCTACATGGAGGGCGACCGCCCGGTCGTCATTCCTGGCGAGGATGGCTCGAACCTGGTGCCCTCGATCGTCGCGCTCGAGCCCAGCGGACAGATCGTCGTCGGCAATGCGGCGCGCAAATTCCTCATCGAGACTTCGGACCACGCCGTCTACAGCGTAAAGCGCCTGATGGGCCGCGGCGTCGAAGATGTCCGTGATGAGCTGAAGCTTTTCCCTTTTCGCTTGGCCGAGGATCTTCTACCGGGCGAAGTTCTGCGCATTAAGCTGGGCGAGAAGACCTTTACCCCGCCGGAGATTTCCGCCTTCATTCTTCGCCAGCTCAAGCGCAACGCCGAGCGATATTTTTCCGCGCCGGCGACAAAAGCGGTTATCACTGTTCCTGCATATTTCAACGACGCGCAGCGACAGGCGACGAAGGACGCGGGACGAATTGCCGGACTCGAAGTTGTGCGCCTGGTGAATGAGCCGACGGCGGCAGCGCTGGCTTATGGTCTTGATAAGACGAAGACCGCGACGGTAGCGGTTTACGATCTCGGTGGCGGCACATTTGATATCTCGATTCTCAAGCTGCACGAAGGCATCTTCGAGGTCATCGCCACCAACGGTGACACCCATCTCGGCGGTGACGACATCGACAATCTGCTGATCACGATTGCGCTCGACGATATTCAGGGTGATCTCGGCCGCGATGTGCGACGCAATGCCGAGGCTGTGCAGGCGATTCGCAAATCCGTGATCGAGGCGAAGATCGCGCTCTCGGCAAATGACAAAACTACACTCGACGTCGACCTTCCCGGCGGAAGGCGCTACCAGCGCGAGATTACGCGCCCGCAATTCGAACAGCTGATTCAACCGGTGATCGAGCGCACAGTTGGGCCGGTGCGGCAGGCAATGAAGGATGCCGGACTCGCGCCAAGCCAGATCGACGAAGCCGTGCTGGTCGGCGGCTCGACGCGCATTCCACGAGTCCGCCAACTCGTCGAAGAACTGTTCCAGCGCCAACCGCACAGCAACTTAAATCCCGACGAAGTGGTCGCGCTGGGCGCTGCGGTGCAGGCCAACATTCTCGCCGGCCGCTCGGAAGCGACCAAGGAAATGTTGCTGCTCGATGTAACGCCGCTTTCGCTGGGGATCGAAGCGCTCGGCGGGGTGGTGGCAAAAATCATTCATCGCAATTCGACCATTCCCGCGTCGGCCACCGAACACTTCACCACCGGCGTCGAGGGCCAGACCAATGTCGCCATCCATGTGCTGCAGGGCGAACGCGAGCTGGCGAAGGACTGTCGCTCGCTGGCGCGCTTCGATCTGAAGGGCATTCCTCCAATGCCGGCGGGACTGCCGCGCATCGAAGTGAAATTCCTGATCGATGCCAACGGGATCATGCACGTCTCGGCGCGGGAGCTGCGCAGCGGCAAAGAAGCCGAGATCGAAGTTCAGCCCAGCTACGGCCTGACCGACGACCAAGTCGAGAACATGATCCTCGAGTCGTTCGATTATGCCGAGGACGATTTCCAGCAGCGGCAGGTGATTGAAGCACGCAACGAGGCGGAGACGATGCTGGCTGCGATGGAAAAAGCGCGCAAGAATCCTGCGTGGGGCGAGTTGTCGTCGTTGGAGCGGACAAATATCGACAAGCTGGAGAACACGCTGCGCTCGGTGATGAAGGAAGACGATTACCAGGCGATACGTACCGCGATCGATGTACTCAATCAGGGAACCATGCGCCTGGCGGAGATGATGATGGATTCGGCCGTGGGCGCGGCACTCAAGGGAAAAACGATGGAAACCGCCGATGTCGGCGCAGGGCCCGCTGCGCCGCATCCCATCGCGAAAGCGGAGATCGAGTAAGGCGGCTGTCAGCTGTCGGTTGTCGGTTGTCAGCTGCTGGTTGTCGGCTACTAGTGGCCAGTTGCGGTTGCCGGTTCTTATTTGCGATCTGCAAATTGAGATCGGTGAGGGTCAGGCGTTGGCATCGGAGCTTGAAGAACGATAGTCAGAGCGCCACAGGCGCGGAAGATGATAGCCCAGCGCTTCAGCGCTGGGTAAGGGTAGCGGCGAACTCAATTGAGCGGAGTCCCTTCAGGGACGGCACAAAAACATTATGGCCAATGACGAGATCCAGAATGGCGGTGCCACGGCGACGGCTGTCGCCACTTCGCCGAACCTCGTTCGCCTGACATTTCTACCGGAGCGCCAGACCGTCGAATTCGAACGCGGCAAGCTGCCCTATCAGGACCATGGCAAGCCAGGATCGATCCTCGACATCGCGCTGCACTTTGGCCTGCACCTCGAGCACGCCTGCGGCGGCAATTGCGCCTGTACCACGTGTCATGTCGTCGTGAAGAAGGGCAAGGAACTGCTCAGCGATATGGACGACGACGAGGCCGATCGCCTGGACATGGCTGCCGATCTCCAGCTTGACTCGCGTCTGGGATGCCAGGCGGTGATCGAAAAGCCCGGCGAGGTCGTAGTTGAAATTCCGGCGTGGAACCGAAATTATGTTTCGGAGAGCGGAGACTGACTCATGGCTGAACTCAGATGGACCGATGCTGAAGACATCGCCTTCGCTTTGTCGGAGAAATATCCCGAGCAGAATCCGCTGGAAGTGCGATTCACCGACCTGCATCGCTACGTGACCGAGCTGCCAGGATTCGTCGACAATCCGCAGGCCTCCAGCGAGGCGAAGCTGGAAGCGATTCAAATGGCGTGGCACGAGGATTGGGAAGATCGGACGGGGACTCCAGACTAGAATCCTCCGCTCGATTTCCCGGCCCACACACTCTCGTCCACTATCGCAAACAGCACACGTTATCTAATCTTGCCGGCCCCCGCTTCCACCAAGGATGATTCTTCGGTTGGCGCCGTCTTCGTGCTGACCTCCGCTCGCGCCGGCAGCAGCACGACATTCCGCGACGTCGCCAGCAGGTTGCCCGCAGCGTCATGCACCGTAACGCCGACGATGCCGAGGGTCTTGGTGGGCTTCTTGATCGTCTCGTCGAGCGACAGAACGAATTCGAAGGTCTGTCCTACCAGCGCGGGACGTTTGAACTGGATATTGTGCTCCATCCAGACAGCGCCCGGAAAAGCGTGGGCGATCATTCCCGAGACGATGCTGGTCAAGAGCGCGCCGTGGCAGATGCGTCCGGCAAATCCCGCCGCACGGGCCGCGGCGTCGTCCATGTGAATGGGATTGTAGTCATCCGCCAGGCGGGCGAACGCGTCCACCTCCGCGGCATTGATTCGAACCAACCGATGCACCGGGTCCATACGAGGCCTCCCTCCCTGAACAAAGCGCCAAACTGCGGCGATTGGTGCTCACGGTTTACATCGACAAACACTGCACATTGTATAAACCCGCTTAGGCGGCAAATGACGCGTTTGCTCGGCAATAGAAAAGGGATGGCTTTCGCCATCCCTTCGCTTCCCGTTCAGGAAGTTCTAGCGTCGTGGTCCGCCGCGTCCTCCGCGACCACGATCACCGCCTCGACCGCCGCCGCCCGGCCTTCCGCCGCGGCCGCCACGTCCGCCGTCGTGACGAGGGGCGGCGTGCTCGCGGCGCTCGCCGCCTTCGCGGTTGAAGTTCTGTTCCGGTTCGTCGGCGCGCTCGTGGCCGCCTTCAAAGGTCACGCCTCCGCCGGCCGCCGGACCACCTTCAGGAGCACCTTCAGGAGATTCTTCGCCGCCCATCTTGGCGCGCTGCTCTTTCAGAATCGCCTTGCGTGACAGCTTGATGCGATTGCCGTCGACCGCCAGCACCTTCACCAGCACCTGATCGCCTTCTTTCAGCTCATCGCGAACATCGTTGATGCGATGCTCGGCGACTTCGCTGATGTGCAGCAGCCCGTCGGTACCGGGAATGATCTCAACGAATGCTCCGAAATCCGCCAGCCGCGTGACTTTGCCGAGATAGGTCTTCCCTACTTCCGCGGTCGCGGTGATGTCGCCGATCATCTGCAGGGCCCTGGCTGCGGCCGCCTGATCGCTCGACGAAACGTTGACCTTGCCGCTGTCCTCGACGTCGATCTTCACGCCGGTAGCTTCGACGATGCCGCGAATCACCTTGCCGCCGGGGCCGATGAGGTCGCGAATCTTGTCGGTCGGAATCTGCAGGGTATAGAAGCGCGGCGCGAACTCGCTGATGGTGGTGCGCGACTCGCCGATCACTTCGTTCATCTTGTCCAAGATGTGCATGCGGCCGGCGCGCGCCTGCTCCAGCGCTTCGCGCATGATCTGCGGCGTAATGCCCATCACCTTGATGTCCATCTGCAGCGCGGTAATGCCGTTGCGCGTGCCGGCGACCTTGAAGTCCATATCGCCGTAGTGGTCTTCGGCGCCCGCGATGTCGGTGAGGACGGCATACTGATCGCCTTCCTTAACCAGGCCCATGGCCACACCTGCAACGGAAGCCTTCAGCGGAACGCCCGCGTCCATCATGCTGAGCGATGCGCCGCAAACGGTTGCCATCGAGGACGAGCCATTCGACTCCAGAATGTCGGAGACGACGCGCATCGCGTAGGGCCAATCGGTGTCACTGGGCAGCACTGCAAACAGAGCCCGCTCGGCCAGAGCACCGTGACCGATCTCGCGACGGCCTGCGCCGCGCAGGAACGCCACTTCGCCCACCGAGAACGGCGGGAAGTTGTAGTGCAGCATGAAGCGCTTCTTGGCTTCGCCTTCGAAGGCCTCCAGCCGCTGCATGTCCTCGCCGGTACCGAGCGTGGTCGTGACCAGCGCCTGCGTCTCGCCGCGGGTGAAGATTGCCGAACCGTGCGTGCGTGGCAGCGTGCCGACCTCAATCCAGATGTCGCGGACCTGGTCGAACTTGCGGCCGTCAGGACGGCGACGCTCTTTGATCACCTGCTCACGGAAGATCTGCTCGCGTAGCATGTCGAAGTAGCCACCGACCTTCTTACGGCCATCGTCGTCTTCGTCGTCGATGGTCGACTTCAATTCATCTTTCAACTGCTTGATGAGCCCGTAGCTTTCGTTCTTGGGATGCTTCTCTGTATTGGTAGCGTCCATCAGCTGCGCGCCGACCTTCGTGCGCAAATCGTCGAGGTAATCCTGATCGACCATGGGCGGCTCGACTTTGCGCTTCGGCTTGCCGGCCACTTTCACCAGCTCGTTGATGGCAGCGCAAATCTTCTTGACCTGCTCGTGGCCGAACTCGATGGCGTCGACCACAACGTCTTCGCCAACCTCTTTCGCACCGGACTCGATCATCACGATGCCTTCGGAGGTGCCGACCACCATCAGATTCAGATCGCCGGAGCGCTGCTCGTCATACGTGGGATTGATGACGAAATTGCCATCCACGCGGCCAACGCGCACTGCGCCGATAGGGCCGTGAAACGGAATGTCGGAGACGCTGAGCGCGACCGACGCACCATTGATGCCGGAGACATCGGGATCGTTTTCGGTATCAGCCGAGAGCACCATCGCGATGACCTGCGTCTCGCAGCGGAAACCTTCAGGGAATAGCGGGCGAATGGGCCGATCGATCTGGCGGCTGGTCAGGATTTCGCGCTCGCTGGGCCGGCCTTCGCGCTTGATGAAGCCGCCGGGAATGCGTCCCGCGGCGTAAGTGTACTCACGGTAATCGACCGTGAGCGGGAAAAAGTCGATGCCCTCGCGGGGCTCGGGATTGGCGCAGGCCGTAGCCAGGACGACGTTGTCGCCTATGCGGACGATGCAGGAGCCGTGCGCCTGCTTGGCAAGTTTTCCGGTTTCAAAGCGAATGGTCTTGCCGCCAGGCAAATCCACGCTGATTTCATGTTTGTTGACGCCGTGTAGTGTGGCTGTCATTTCTTCGCTCATTTTCTAAGTTCCTTCCGTAACGCAACCGATGAACTGAGGCATTACCTCAGCGGCTAAAGCCGTGAATCCAATGCAATCCAAATGCACCGCTGAAGCGGTGCTCCACCCGGACCACTCAGGCACCGCTCAAGCGGTGCTCCACCCTCGCAGGGCGGACGCACGATTTGGAGATGGAGTGAAGTACAAGTCAGCCGAGAGAAGCTGGACGAATATTGTGGGCGCGCCTGCGCCCGATTCTTTGGCCCGTTGCCCCGCAGCTTTTCATGCTTAAGTCCGGGGCATTCTCCGGCTTACGCCAGAGAGAATGGAATACGCCCAAAGCTTAACGGTTCAGCGCCTTGCAGCCGCGTTACTTGCGGATGCCAAGCTTCTGAATGACCGCTTTGTAGCGTTCGGTGTCGGACTTTCTGAGGTAGTCCAGCAAGCTGCGACGCTTGCTGACCATCATAAGAAGACCGCGCCGGGAGGCATGGTCCTTCTTGTGGGTCTTGAAGTGCTCGGTCAACTCGCCAATCCGCGTGCTCAGGATGGCGATTTGAACTTCCGGGGAACCGGTATCGTTATCGGCTCGGCGGTTATCGGCAATCAAGGCGGCTTTTTTCTCTCGGGCTAACACTGAATCGGCTGCGCTCCTACTCTTTTATCGTATGTTGTTACGCCAACAAGAATAACATGCGGGCTGCTGAACCGCCAAGAACGGCGTCGCCCTTTCGATCTTCGAGCGTCGTGCGTGACGTCAGTCAGCGTTCTTCAGGGCAGCCCGTGCTTCAGGCGAGCTGCAGCAACCGCACCTTCTATTTCCGCCTTCACTTCTTTGGGGACATGCACTGTACTGAGGAGCCAGTCGGCAATCTCGCAGCCGTCGGCTGCACGGCGTGCGTCGTCACTCCTCAAAGGGTCGAGAACTCTCCGAAGTATGACAGGATTGCGCGATGCGCTGCCTCCCCTAATTGGTGTGTGCGGGAAGTCCTTGGGCGCGAACACCATATTCAAGTTCAGGGCCGCGGTCCGCGCAGGTGACTCCTCCTTGGCACCGATGAATTCATCAAGCGGCATGGACATGCCTCGGTAGTACCCGGGTTGATTGGTAAGTATTTCACGGTTGGTAACGGACGGAGCGCCTACTTTGCGGCTTGGGAACACGCGCTCGTCGAGCGAACAGATCAAGCGTCGTACTGTGAAGACCATTTGGTCCAGCACATGCAGATCCTGGCTGTGCGTGACGTAGCCGTAGATCAGGTAGCGGTTCGCGGCGTTGCCGTTGCGCAATAGGTGCTCGATAAACTTGATTGTAGCTTAGGCTGGCGCGCTCCCCGGACCGCTCGAACCAAAACAAGATGTCGAGATTTGCAGGCTGCGTTAGACGATCAGGGAGCAGTGGCCCCGCGATGCCTTTGACAGCAGCGTACAGCCTGGCGATGTCGTGCGAATAGTCCTTGGACGAGCAGTCATTCACCAGAAGCACCGATTTTAGGTATTTCTCTAAGGCGTGGACAGCGAGCCATAAGAAGTCGGTGTTGAGCCGATTGATTGCGCACCAACGGGCCGTGATGTAGTTTTCGTCGGCCGTGCGAACGAACAGTTCGTGTACCAAATTATTCTTGGACGCCGATAAGCTCATTGGTCTGGCTCCGGTTCCTCGAAGATACGTGCCGTCCGGTCAGTTGCTAGCGGCCAGCGGCTAGTTCGGCAAAAGACACCCGGCGCATGAATGTCCCGTATGCGTCATCCAAGGAGAATCCCGTCATTCCGCCAACTATGGGCAACGGGGCTGATTCACCGAAGCCTTGCTCATCCCACTAGAAACGGATTGCTGGCGCGTTCTTCGCCGATGGTGGTGAGCGGACCGTGGCCGGGCACGACGATGGTTTCATCCGGCAGCGCCAGGACCGGACCGTGTAGCGAGCGCATGATTTTCTCGTACGAGCCGCCGGGCAGGTCGGTGCGGCCGATGGAGCCGGCAAACAGGGTATCGCCGGCGATCAGCTTCTTCTCCGGCGCGAAGTACAGGCAGATGCTGCCTTCGGTGTGTCCCGGGGTATGCAGCACGTCGGCAGTCAACTTGCCGGCGCTGACTTTGTCTCCCGTGCCGATGCTGCCGTCGATGGTCACGTTCTCCGGAGCCTTCATGCCGATCCACGCGGCCTGCACGTCGAGCATCTTGAGCAGCGCGTAATCGTTCTGGTTGAGCAGAACGGGCGCACCGGTGAGCCGCTTCAGCTGCATCGCTCCGCCAACGTGATCGATGTGCGCGTGGGTGACAACAATCTGCTTCACGGTGAGGCCGTGACGCTGGACGACGCCCATGACGTCCGCTATGTCGTCTCCGGGATCGATGACGATAGCTTCCTTGGTCTGCTCATCGCCGACCACCGAGCAATTGCACTGCAGCGGACCGACAGGAAAGATCTCGTGAATCATGGCTCCAAGCTATCACGAATGCGCAGGCTCTTCGGTACGCTCAGATCTCAGAAAAGCGTTTTCACCACGGAAGCACAGAAGCACGGAATTGAATCTTCTTCAGAAAAACTTAAATAGAAAAGAAGTTGCGTCTTGGGCTAGAACGACAAGTTCTTCTCCAAGAGAAATCAATTCCGTGTCTTCCGTGCTTCCGTGGTAAAACCAGTCATTCGCAGCGGGGATTAAGGTTCCGAGCGCACGTTGGCCAGCACGGCAGGTTGCACCATGAATCGCGATGGTTCGCCGATCGCCAGTTCACGCCTCCACACGCGTCGCACGATCAAGGTCTGCGGGACTACGAGCACGAGGAGATAGGAAAGAATCGTTCCGCCGATCACGCCCAGCGATCCGATGCGGTGGACGAGCCACAAAGATAAGGCGATGTTCAGGGCGGCGGCAATCACGGAAAGCGCTGCCTGTTCGCGGGTGCGATTCAGGGCTGCGAGCAGGCAGGACTCAACGCTCATGAAACCGTTGATCACCGCCCAGATTCCCATCGCCAGCAGCAAAGCATTTGTGGGCACTGCCGCCGGACCAGCCCACAGGCGAATCAGGCTGCGGCCAAAAAGCACCAGCATCACCACGCAGATCGTGTTCAGCGCGATGGTCCCTTTCATGGTCGCGGCAAAGGTGCGGCGAATCCACAGGAAGTCGCGCCTCGCGTAGGCTTCAGCGTAGGCCGGCCAGAGAGCCGGAAAGATGAGCGATTGCAGAATCGCAGCCAGTCCGACAACTCGCCAGGTAACGCTGTACGGCGTAACCTCCGAAGCGCCCAGGTAGTGACTCACAATCAGGTTGTCGGAGCTGAAGACGACCACGGCGGCAACCTGTATCAGAAAGAAGGAAGAGCCGGAATCGAGCAGCTCGCGGACCAGGGAGCGATCGACCAGCGAGAGACGCGGCCGCAGCCACGGCTTTTGCCATCCAACAACGAAGAGCAAGTTACCGAGAGTCGCGAAGGTAAGACAGCCGACCGACATCACAAACAGCGCGGGCATGGAAACGCGCAAAACAATTCCGAGCGCGAGCCCGCCGAGACTGGCAACAGCTCCGGCACAGATCGCGTAATTGTTACGATGCAGTTCCTGGTATCCCGCGAGCAGCTTGCCGACCAGATTGCAGGGCAGCCCCAGCAACATCACAAGGGACGCAGCGACGACGGTGTGATCGACCTCGACGGCGCTTACCCGCGAGCTGACGTTAAAGAGTCGAATCCAATTGATTTGTGGAAGCAGGATCGCGCACAGAATCGCGGCGGTGCCGGCGATGCCGCCGGTGAGCAGCAGCGCATTGGTGAAGTAACGCGCCGCCGATCGCTTGTCGTCCAGCGCAAAAGCGCGCGAGATGTGGTTGGTCAGAGTGTTGGCGATGCCGAGGTCGAGGAGATTGACCCAGACCGCAGTGGTGGTGATCGTCGCCCAGACTCCATAACGTTCGGCCCCCAGATAGCGCACCGCCAGCGGCAGGGAAATCAGCGCAAGACCGCTGCTCAGGATCCTCGCCGCGGTGCCCGAGAACACGGCCTGGAGAATCCTGCTGTAGCGAGCGGAGGAGAAAGCGGGGGTCACGGCATGATCCGATCAAACCGGCGCCAGGGGCGTTGCGGCGTCTGGGCTGACGGCTTCGATGGCGCGGCGAATCGCCTCGGCGGAGTGCGAAAACAGCAGGCGCCGCTGTGACGCATGTTCGGGCAAAGGCTGCAAGGGCAAGCCGATCGCGGCCCTCTTCTCGTTGAGCATGGCCCGGGCAGCCGCCACGACTCTGTCTACCGAAACGCTGGTGATGCAATGCGGCGCCGCGACCGAGCAGCCTTCATGGCATTCGTCCAATCCGGTTGGAGGTTGCAAGAGCTTGAGCTGAGCGCATTGCGGAGCGAAGCGTACCGGGCTGTTGCAGTGATTGGGATCGCCATCCAGTGGGTGGCGCGAGATCACGATTACGTTGCAGTCCATGGCTGCTGCCAGATGCGCCGCCCCGCTGTCGTTCCCGATGAACAACTCGCACCGTTCCAGCACGGCACAGACCTCACGAAGCGCCGCGCCGCTGAGAATAATCGGCTGCAGAGGCAACTGATGAGCCAGCTTCAGCGCGTCGCCTAGCTCAGGTCCAGAGCAGATGATCACCGGCAGCACAGCGTGTTGTCTACGCAGCTGAGTTATCAGATCGGCATATCGCCACAACGGCCAGCGGCGGCCGGGACTGCAGGCGCCGATTCCGAGGCCGACCAGTTTTGTCGAGGCGGAAATTCTGGCGAGAAGCTTCGCGGCCTTGCGGCGATCCCGTTCAGTCAGGGGAATCTCGAGCCGGCCGTCGACCGCGCTCGATCCGAGAGCCTCGGCGACGGCAAGATTGCGCAAAACTTCGTGGCGCACAGGTCCCGGCGGCAGGCAAATGTCATACGCGGCCTCAAATCCGCGATTCATCTGCTCGTTTCGCCGGCGATGCCTTTTCGCTATAGCCCACGCGATGGGCAGCGTTCGTCAGGACGCAGAGGAATGTTGCCAGGTGCTCGTCCACATCCCAACGCGGGGAGACCGCGAAGTCAAAATGCCTTCTTCGCAGCCGCGTCCAGTACAGCATCACCGCACCTGCCAGATGCTTAAGGCGCTGCGGCAGCCAGGCCGGACGAATGCGAGGTGGGGCAAGGATCTCATCAATGTGCGGATTGGTAACCAGTAGCGGCTTATATTGCTCCTGAACCACGACGGTGCAGCGCGAGCCGGGATGAGCCGCTTTCAGGGCGCGGAAGAGCGGCGTGCTCAGCACCACATCGCCCAGCGCATCCAGACGGAAAATGATGAAAGACAGCGGATCTTTCCGCGAGACGCCGGCGTCAACGCCGCGACGGATGTGGCGTCGCCAGAACATGGCCAGCATGGTTGGCAGGCGAACGGAAAAGAACAGCGGTGGACAGAGGCGTTTCATGCCTGGAACGACCTCGCGATGGAATCACCGCCAGCGTGGTCGGCAGACTTTGCAATCAGCCGCGAGGTACTGACGTTGCCGACCAGAGGAATCAGTTCCAGCCGTCCTCCCCATGCGCGGACCTCGCGCGCGCCGATCACGGTGTCCTCGGTATAGTCACCACCCTTCACCAGAACATCGGGACGTATGGCTTCGATCAGCCGCAGAGGCGTGTCTTCGTCGAAGACGACGACCGCATCGACCGAGCTCAGCGCGGCCAGCACCCGGGTACGTTCCTGTTCTGTGACGATCGGCCGTAGGGGACCTTTCAGCCGGCGAACTGAATCGTCGCTATTGAGCCCGACGATCAGGCGATCACCCTTGCGGCGCGCCTGCTCAAGCAGGGAAATGTGCCCGATGTGCAGAATGTCGAAGCAGCCGTTGGTGAAGACAATGCGCTCCCCTGCAGCCCGCCAGGCCGAAACCCGCGACAGCAGCCGATTGCGCTGCAACACCTTCTCGTCCATGGGAAGCGCCATGGCTGCGACAGCGCGCCCAGCAATTCCTCGCGCTGGACTGGAACCGTGCCGACCTTGCTGACCACGATTCCGGCGGCGACGTTGGCCAGCGCGGCAGCTGTCTGGACCGGGACCTCGCAGGCCGCCGCAAGCGCCAAGACGGCAATCACCGTGTCGCCCGCGCCGGAGACGTCATACACCTGCCGAACAACAGCGGGCGCATGGGACCGCGAACACCGCTGCAGAACGGCAATTCCCTTCTCGCCGAGCGTCACCGCGAGATATTGAACGTCGAGCGCAGCGATGAGAGCCTGGCCGGCATCGAGTAACGAATCGAGACCGTTGGCCGCTTCGCCGGTTGCCGCAGCCAGTTCCTTCGCGTTTGGACAGATGGCGGTTGCGCCGCGGTAGCGAGCGAAGTCCCGACATTTGGGATCGACCAGCACGGGAACACCGCGACGCCTGGCTTCGCCAATCAGCGATTGACAAACCTCTTCCGTGAGCACGCCTTTGGCGTAGTCAGAGAGCACGACGACCGACGCATCGCTCATCGCGGCGAAAGCACGCTGCAACAATCGTTGATAATCTTCCGGCGAGAACCCCTTCGCGACTTCGCTGTCTACCCGCATCATCTGCTGATGGCCGCAGAGGACTCGCAGCTTCGTTGTGGTGGCTGCAGTTGGAACCGCGACCAGCGACGGCTCGATTCCCTGCTCGGACAGCAGCGATTCCAACGTCTGCTGCTCGCGATCTCCGCCGGCAAATCCGACCAGCGTGACACACGCACCGAGTCCGGCGAGATTCATCGCAACATTGGCAGCGCCGCCCGGCTTCTCGTCGCGCAGCGTGGCTCGCACCACCGGAACCGGCGCCTCGGGCGAGATGCGGTCCACCTCGCCCCAGATGTACTGATCCAGCATCGCGTCGCCCACGACCAGAACGCGCGGATGGTTCCAGCCGGACTCAACCAGCGCCAGGATTTCAGGCAGCTCGGGAATCAATCTGCGCCTCCGGCGATCACCACTACCTGGCTGATGCAGGTGGCGAGCTCGACCCATTCGCACAACATGTGCCCATAAAGGATGTGGGCTTCCTGAATCCGCGCCGGATCGGTTGACGGCACGCGAATGCAGACATCGGCGATCGTGGCTGCGCGGCCTCCGCTCTTGCCCGTCATCGCGACCGTCTTGCCGCCAATCTGGCGCGCCTTCTGCAACGCCGCGCAAACGTTCTTGCTGTTTCCCGAAGTCGAGATGCCGACCACAACGTCGCCCGGCTGGCACAGTGCGTCGACTTGGCGCTCGAAGACTTCGTCATAGCCGAAGTCGTTGGCGACGGCAGTCAGAACGGACGTATCCGTAGTCAGTGCGATGGAAGCAAGACCAGAGCGGCGCCGGCGGAATCGTCCCACGAGTTCGGCAGCGAGATGCTGCGAGTCGGCAGCGCTGCCTCCGTTGCCGCACCAGAGAACTTTGTTGCCGCGCGACAGGGCTTCGCTGATGAGTGCGGCCGCGCGCTCGAATTCGTCCTGATGCGATGCGAGCCGGCGGATTATAGTGAGGTGTTCGCTGAGCGCGTCATGGAAGACGCTGGCCAGGTTCAGAGAAGATGGCATTCCGCCCCTCTTGCAGTACGACTGAATGTCGAGGATCTTCCTAGAACCGGTGACGAGGGCTTGTTACCAAAATTATAAGGACGATGACGGACCAAACGAGCATTAAGCTGGCAGATATTTCGCATGTTTTCCTAGATCGGGACGGCGTGCTGAACCGGAATCTCCCCAATGGCCGATTCGTGAACCGCTGGGAGGAGTTCGAACTGCTGCCGGGCGTGGAAGATGCGATCGCTGCGCTCAACCAGTCCGGGCGAGTGGTGATCGTCATCACCAACCAGCGCGGGATAGCGCTCGGGCTGTATTCGCGAAACGATCTGGATGGGATGCACGATCGCTTGCGCGAGCGACTGGCGGCGCGCGGGGCGCGGCTCGACGCGATCTATGTCTGCCCCCACGACGATGGCCAGTGCAATTGCCGCAAGCCGCTGACCGGACTCTTCGAGCAGGCTTTCAAGGATTTCCCTGCTGCGAGTCCGGAGAACAGCGTGATGGTCGGCGATTCTCTTAGCGATATCGAAGCTGGAAGTCGGCTCGGCATGCGTACCGTGTTCGTTACGAGCAGTGATGAGGCCGTGGCGGAAGAGGCGCGGCAATCGCTCGAGTTAGCCACTCTGTGCGTAGATTCGCTGCCGGATTTTGTGCAGCGTTTGATCCGTGTCTAGAGGTCACTTCGTAAATCGCTTCTCGCGGCTTCAACAGGCGGCTGAAAGAACTCTTCTGTCGTCGGCTGAACAGGTTGCTGAAAAACTCCTTGCGCGAAGCAGATCGGGTAGTGCTGGCCTTCAGGCCAGCGTTCAAGCCATTTATTTCCTTCCTGAGTCGGCTTTCAGCCGACGACACAAAACTGACGAACTAGAGTTTTTCAGCAGCCTGTGAAGCCGACTCAAAAAAGAAAATAAATGTCTCATCGGCACGACTGAAGTCGTGCCCTGACACAAACCTGTACGCAAGTGAGAGTCATTTGTAGGTGTTCCTAGTATCATTCTCGTTCGTGCCTGATACAGTTCCGCGATCGCAAGAATCGACTTCATCCCAGGGCCAGAGCCAGCTCTTCACGCGAGATTTGCCGGAAGTGGCACTCGTCTTCGCGCTGATCCTGATCGCGCTGTGGAGCGGGCCGCGCGCGCAGAAGATGATTGGCATCGCGACCTTCTGCTGGATCGTGATTTCCACCCTGCGATCGCAGCCGACGGCGGACGCGCTCGGCCTGCAACTCCGCGGGATCCGGCGCTCGCTATGGATCGTCTGCGCGGCACTGCTGTTCGCTGCGCTGGCCATCTGGATCGCGTCGCGGATGCACACGCTGCACGTTGTCTTATTTCACGGCTTCGCTGTTGAGTCGTCGGTGCTCGCTTACATGCTGTGGGCGCTGGTGCAGCAATTCATCCTGCAGGACTTCTTTCTGGCTCGGCTGCTCCGGCTGTTGCCCACGAAAGGTTCGGCGGTGGTCGTCGCCGCGACGCTCTTCGCGATAGCGCATCTGCCGAACGCTTTCCTGATGATGGTCACGTTAGTGTGGGGACTCGCAGCTTGCGCGTTGTTTCTGCGCTATCGCAACTTGTATTCGCTGGGAGTGGCGCACGGGATTATGGGCTTGTGCCTGGCGATTGCCATTCCCAACGCCGTACACCACCAGATGCGAGTCGGGCTGAGCTACTTCAAGTGGCACCAGCCGCAGATTCAGCGCAGCCAAAGCAGCCATATGGCGTCGACCGACGCGTGGGTGACGGCGGATGCCACCAGCCGGCGCTCTTCGCGCCACGCCCGTCCGTAGAAAATTCCTGCGAACGTTGCCAGCAGCACATAGCGCCAATTGAAGTGCGTCGCGCCTTTGTTGAAATGCGAGAGGCCGAACAGCGCCGACGTCACCAGCAGAGACCACAGTCGTCCGATTCGGCGCTCCAACAGATTCTGCAGCCAGCCGCGAAAATAGGTTTCTTCCAATATCGCTACAAACGCGAAGATTGAAATCCAGGAAACCAGGAATTTGCCCAGCGACGGCAGGACCGGATGGAAGTGTAGAAATCCCAAGCCGAGACCCAGAGGAATCGCGATGGGCGCATAGAAGACAAGTTCGCGAAGGCCGATCTTGAAGTCGCGCAGGCGCGGCCAGAAATTGAAGCCCACGCCGCTCAACTGCCGAACCGCGAGAAGGCCGTACAGCCCGGTATCCAGCAGCAGCAGACGATTGAGCGAACGAACGTGCACCGGCCAGGCGGGTTCGAGGAAATGAAACTCGACGACGATTCCAAGCACCGCCAGCACTGCGAAGTCACGCCAATCGCCGCGCTGCTCGGGATCGTGTTGCGCCGCGTGCCACAGCAACATCACCAATCCTACGGGAACGGCGGCGTAAACGAAGACGCACAACCACTGGAAATACGGAGTGCCCCAGGCAGCGAGGAGATATGGAATCGCGCCCAGCGCGGGAAGCGCAATCCGCGTCGAGGAAGAAAGGCGATTGACTCGATCGATAACCGGCTCCGCCGCAAAGGCGAGCAGCAGAAACGGTATAAGCAGCAGACCAGCCGCTATGAGGCTGGCAGGCGTCCACGTGGACATGCAGACATCTTAGCGAACGTGCGGGAGAGAAGTCGTGAGGATTAGCGTGAGTTTGAGATGTTCCTAGTGAATCAGCTGTTCCAGCGCGCGATGCACCAGCGCGAGGCTTCCGGGCCACAGCGTAATCACGGCAACCGCGGAGGTGACCAGCGCGCCCGCACCTGTCAGCAGAGCGACGAACTCCCTGACCGGCTTGCGCGATTTGGTCTGCGGACGCAGCAGCCGATCGACCCGTTGGGAAAGATCGCGATCGTTGCCCAGCAGCGAGCAGGAGAGATATCCGAGTTGCGGCTTCGATCCCATCTTGGCAACGCGAACCAGCGCTGAAGCCAGCGACAGCGCACGCTGCGGATCGCCCTCGGTTGCCGAATCGTCGGCGGCCCACTCGGTGAATCGCGACCAGGCGCGTTCCAGCGAGCCGAAGCTGCGAATAAAGGGGAACAGCTCCGGAGAAAGAAGAATGAGGAAGCGCCGGAAGTTATCGCCAGCGATGCAGTGCGCCTGCTCGTGGCGCAGCGCCGCCTCGCGCTCTTCGGCGGACAATCCGCGCATCACACGCTGCGAAATAACCAGCTGCGGCCGAAGAATTCCGGCCACCGCGAATACCGGGGCCTTGTCCTTCAACAGCAGCGCCGGCGAAGCCTCGCCGCGCACCACGACCTTGCGCCCGTGATGCTCGCAATGGTGAAGGTAACGAACCGTGCCACGAACGGCTCCATAAACCCGGATGAGCGCGGAAACACAGATGGCAACGCCCGCCAGCGCGAGCATCATGCAGATCAGGCCAACCTTTTCGCCAGTGGCCTCAGGCTCCAGCCATAAATAGCTTGGGATACAGAACGCCAGCACCGCCAGCAGCGTTAAAACCCACGGCGAAGTACGAAGGAGGAAGAGCAATCGCGCTGCCGAGCGCGGCTTCATGTGCTCTGCAACTCGCACCGCCGTGCCGGCACCCATGCGCACCATCAGCGCCAGGGCCAGGTGCAGCATGAAAAACGAGGCCCAGCACAGGCACAACAGCCGCATGGTGTAGGGAAGGTTCATTTCGTCGCCCGGGAGAGTTCCTGCCGCTTCTTGCGAATCTTGGCTTCCAACTCATCGAGTAACACGGCGTCGTGTTGACCGACGGCCTCCACTAAAGAAGAGAGAAGCAGGTCCCGCGAGGGTTGCGGGCCGGAAAGAAATCCGGCAACCAGAACGCCGGCACGCCGCCGCTCCCATTCCTCGCTGGAAAACGCGGGGGAATAGAGAAACGCGCGCTCTTCTTTCTCTCGCGCCAGCAAACCTTTCTTGAACAGGCGATCGAGCGTTGTCATTACGGTGGTGTAGGCGAGTTTGCTCTCCAACTTCTCCACGACATCGCGGACGCTACAACGCCCGACATGCCAGACGACCTCCATCACTTGCATTTCGAGCGGGCCGAGCATCACGGGCTGGCTGGCACGATTGTTTGGGAGCTTGATCAAAGTAAGTCCTCGTGCGATCAGGCTAAGGTTCAATTTCCGGTTTGTCAATGAAATGACGCCGATGCCAGGAAACACCTCCGATTTTGGATACCGTTAAGGTATTGGAAGCGACAACTACCTGCCATCGCATTGCCATAGGTGAACGGCCCGCAAAGGGACATTACGAAAAGCCGCGCGACTATCTAAATCCAATCAATTGTTAACGCTGAGTGTTTAGTGACGGCCTGCGATGTCGGAATCCGAACCGCCAATTAGGTTACTACGCAATCAATAGTTGCTATGCCCTAATCATTGTGGTAAAAATGCAAGCACCCGCCTAGGGCACTGATTCAAGTTCGACAAACATTCGACACGCAAAGGCACACGCAGCTCGCTCCCGAAATCTGAAAGGCTGCGCTTCCTTAATCAACTCAACCTGCTGTTCGCGATACTGCTCCACGTCACGCTGTGACAGTCTGCTGCAGAGGCGCTGTGGAGAAAAGGAGAAGGGGAACAATGACAAGAAGTAAGATGCTGGGCGTATCCATGGCCGCTATGGGCGCCTTGTTGCTGTGTTGTCTGCCGGTGATGGCAGCCGACGCTGCGCCGCAGGCTATTCTTCAGCATGCGAAGGCGTTCGGCGCCGGACATGTAACGGCGGGTGAAGCTCCGCCGCCCTACGGGCTGCATTTAGCGAACCCGGTCCACCTCATTCCCAAAGCGCATGTTTCGCCGGTGCCCGACTCCGTCGAGCAGCGCGGCTCCGCGCCGAGCGGCGAATTCGGAATGAACTATCACGTGCTGGGTGTTGGCGTGGGCTTCCCGAACTATAGTGTTCCCGATGCACCGCCGGATACCACCATGGCTGTGGGCGGCACGGAAGTCGTTCAGTGGGTGAACGTCTCGTACGCCGACTTTAACAAGAGCACGGGCGCCGTTATTCCGATTAACGGACAGGAAAGCACCGCTGGCAACGCGATCTGGCAGGCTCTGCTGCCGGGCTCGATGTGCGCCAACGACAACGACGGCGACATCATCGTGAAGTTCGATCGCGATGCGCAGCGCTGGGTCATGACCCAGAACGTGTTTTCGTCGCCTTATGCGGTTTGCCTTGCCATTTCGCAGACCTCAACCTTCTCGGACAACACCTGGTATGCCTATGAGTTCCCGGTCGTCGCCAGCGGTTTCCCGGACTATCCCAAGTGGGGTATCTGGTCCAACCACGGCGCCAGCGACGGTTACTACCAGAACTGGAACAATTTCGGTCCTGGCGGCAGCGGCTTCCAGGGACCGGTAATGTGCGGCTATGACCGCGCCAAGCTGTTGGTGGGCGACTCCAGCGCGGAGCAGATCTGCTTCCAGCTGGCCAGCACCGAAGACAGCTTGCTGCCGGCCGACCGCGATTCGCCGACCCAGCCTCCGTCGACCGAAGATGAATTCTTCATCGGCAGCGTGGGCGATGTCGACAACTCGCACCTGTCGGTTTACTCCATGCACATCAACGACTGGTCGACTGGCAATGCCACGATGACCGGCAAAGGCAATTCGCAGCTGGTCTCGGTTGCCACCTACACTCCGTCTTGCAATGGACAGTACGGCGGCGACTGCGTTCCGCAGCCCACCGTCGGTTCCAGCAACGATCTGGATTCACTGGGCGATCGCTTGATGTATCGCTTCGCTTATTGGGAAGATCAGCCGCCCGCCAACGCGACGGCGAATCCTCCGAAGCCTGCTCCGTCACAGCACTGGTACGTCAATTTCGACGTATGGAACTCCGCCACCTCAGCCATCGGCGTTCGCTGGATGGAATTGACTGCTAACCTCAAGACCGTCCCGGTTACTTCGCTTGGAGTGTTCCAGCAGGGTACGTATGTTGGAACCTCGGGCGACAGCAACTATCGCTGGATGGGTTCGCTGACCCGCGACAACGTCGATGACGTTCTGGTGGGCTACAGCGAGTCCAGCACCAGCCTGTACTCGTCGGTGGCAGTTGCCGGCCGCGAGTTCACCGATACCCTGGGCACGCTGTCACCGGAAATCTTCTCGGTGAACG
Organism: uncultured Acidobacteriaceae bacterium; assembly: GCA_963805985.1. Taxonomy (GTDB): domain Bacteria; phylum Acidobacteriota; class Terriglobia; order Terriglobales; family Acidobacteriaceae; genus Bog-257. The sequence continues at coordinate 129,931 of CAWDWG010000006.1, forward strand.
GCAGCGGCTCGCAGACTGACACGGGCAATCGTTGGGGTGATTACAGCACCATGGAAATCGATCCCTCCGACAATTGCACCTTCTTCTACACCACCGAGTACTACACGGCTACGGGCACCTTTGGCTGGAGCACCGATGTTTCCAGCTGGAAGTTCCCCACCTGCCACTAAAAGCGATTTGAGCCAACCGATGGTTGGTTCGATCGGCTGAAGCGTGTAGAGCAATAAGTTCGAGGCATCCTGCAACAGGATGCCTCGTCTTTTTGTTGGCTGAATAGCTGACCTACCTGGCTTCCGACAGGCCGTGGGCGGGATCGTAAACCTGGTGGACAACCCGGGTGGTGCGACGCCTTTCCGCCGGTTGGCAGACGTGCCGAAACTCCAGCTGGAGCAAGTCGGACTCCCGATAGGCGCGCGCGACCGTCAGAGAGCAGAGCCGGCAAATCGAGTCGAACGTGTCGTCACAGTTGTGGCGATGTGCGTATTGCTCCGGCATGTTTCTTGCCCGATCCATTGGGTTCCCCCGCGTTGTTCGGTAACGTGGTGCCACGTTACTTCATTTCACTTGCCCAAGGCAATAACTTTTGGCGTGCCAATGAGCGTCAATTCCCCGCTGCTGTTCCTCTTTACTCGATCTGCCGCCATACGATCGCGTTCGACGCCCTTCGCCTAAAGCGGTATACGCCTTAGCTCGTCCGGGGGATGATCTGCGCCCTCATCTGAAGTTACGCTGCAGCAATGACTTTGGATTTCGCAGGCTGAGCCGTTTCGGGAGCCGAAGTCTGATGAGGTGAGAAATGTCGACGCCACCAACGACCGCATGGCAACACAGCAACAAGTACAGTGCAGACACCGCCTGCGAACATTGCCAGGGGGTTGTGCGCCACGAACCCTGGTGCGTTACCCGCAGCGCGGTCGTCCTCTATGCCTATGAGGCGGTCGTAGACGCCAATGCGTTAACCGAAGGGGACAAGCTGATCCTGCACGCCCTGGGAGTCGCCTGGACCAATAAACCGTGCGCCGGGGCCTGCAAGTCAGCCTAGCGAAACGACAGCCTCGCTCGTTCTGCCCTAGGGCAATTTAAATCCGAACTCTAGGGTTTCTATTCAAATCGCCTGTAACCAACTCCGTATTACTCTTGCCCCACCTGAAGCTCGCGCGAATACTCCGATTTCTCGCGCGGCATCCCAGCCAGACATTCTCCGATCGGGCACGTTCAACTCGCCGGCGGCCCCTCGTCCGGTGAGCGGCTGATCTGTCTGCGCACCCGACTGTCTCAGCAGACGGATTAGCAGAGTCATGTAACCGATTACGAATCAGGAGTGAATATGTCCCGCTGTAGAAGTCTGTGTCTTCTGGCCGCTGTTGTGTCGCTAGCCACCTTCGTCTTCGCGCAAGCATCGCCGTACAACCCGGCAAGTCCTCCACGCTCCAACCACGTGGTGGTGATCATGGAGGAGAATCGCAGCATTCAGTATGCGCTCGAATACATGCCGTACCTGTCGTCGCTGGCCACGCAGTACTCCGAAGGAATACAGCTGTTCTCTGACTCGCATGGCTCGTGGTTGGCCTATGGTGAGCTGACCTCGGGAATGGCGCCGTTTGATGGTTCTGGCGACGGCGGTCTCTGCAATGGCGATGGATGTTCGCAGATCATCACCATCGACAACCTCGTCCGCCATTTCGCGGCGCAGGGCAAGACATGGCGAGGATATTTCCAGTCCATGCCCTCGATTGGCTACATGGGCGCCGAATCGGGCCTCTATGTTGAGCGGCACAATCCATTCCCGTTCTACAACGATGTGGCCGATTACCTCTGGCAGCAGCGCAACATGGTTCCGGCCGACCCCTGGATGCTCGAAGACATCGAGAATAACCATCTGGCGAACTTCACCTGGATCTCTCCCGATCTCGATCACGACGCGCACAATGGCAGCAGCGATCAGCAGGCTCTGGAGGCGGCCGATCAATACCTGCAGACGTTTGTTCCGCAGCTGTTGGCCAGTCCGCCGTTTCAGGCTGGCGGAGATGGCGTATTAGTGGTCACCTTCGATGAAGGCGAGCTGAGCGGTGACAACGAATGCGGGCTGTATCCCGATCCCGACAACTGCGGCGGTCATATCTGGGAGGTGGTGATCGGGCCGCAGGTCAATCGCGGCTATCAGTCGGATACCCATTACAAACAGGGTAGCCAGCTGCGCCTGTTCTGCGATCTGCTCGGCCTCACCAGCTGTCCCGGCGACGGCGCCAGCTCGCAGGGGATGGCAGAATTTTTCGCAGGCACGCCCAGCTGCACCGAGAATCACGATCGCCAGGTGAACATCTGCTCGCCGACAGCCAATGGCAATCTCAGCTCGCCCATCTCGATTGTCTCCGCGTCCAAGGACAACGAGTACTCAATCACCGGCATGGTGGCATACATCAACAGCACGGTGGTCGCGGAAAGCGAGAACGGGATTCTCAACGCTACTGTGCCTCTGAGCCCGGGTAACTATCAGCTCGTCGTCCGCACCTGGGATACCAGCGGCTACTACTTCTCGTCGAAGGAGAACTTTACGGTCACGTCTGGCTCGCCGCCGTCAGACGGCGTGCAGACGAGCCGGTAGAAATTTTGTTGTCTCCCAGGTCTCGCGATTCGAGGCCTGGGAGCACGAGCAGCGCGTATCGCGGTAAAATGTCACCCACATTCCATCGAGGGGTGAGTCATGCGCTGCCTGCAAGCCTCGGTCCTGTTTCTCTCCGTTTGTATTCTTTGCGTCGCGCCTGCCGTCGCGCAGGAAAACGAGATGCATGCCCATCATCACGATGCGGCCGAGCAGCTCGGTAAAGTTTCGTTTCCGATCTCGTGCGCGCCGGCCTCGCAGAAATCCTTCGAGCGCGGCGTGGCGCTGCTGCATTCCTTCGGATATGAAGATGCCGAGGTGCAGTTCGTAGCCCTCACCAAAAGCGATCCAACGTGCGCCATGGCGCATTGGGGCGTCGCCATGAGCCAGTTCCATCAGATTTGGGAGCGGCCGGAAGCGCCGGCGTTGAAGCGTGGACAGGAAGAGATTGCCATCGCGCAAAGGATCGGCGGCAAGACGCCACGCGAGCAGGCCTACATTTCCGCGCTCGCGCTCTTCTATCAGGACCCCGGCAAGAACGATTACCTGAAACGCGCGGGCGCCTATTCCGAGGCGATGGGGAAGCTCTATCAGCAATATCCGTCCGACGTGGAGGCGGGAGCATTCTATGCGCTCTCGATACTAGCGGCTGGTCAACCCGATGACACCACGCACGCCGCACAGAAGAAAGCGGTCGCCGTGCTCATGCCGCTGTTTGAGCAGGATCCCGAGCATCCCGGCCTGGCGCACTACATTATTCACTCGTGCGATTCGCCGGAGATGGCTCCCGAGGGGCTGGCAGCCGCTCGCCGTTTCGCGGAGATCGCGCCCTCATCGGCGCATGCCGTGCACATGCCCTCGCACATCTTCGCTCGCCTGGGATTGTGGCAGGAGGACATTCAAGCCAATCTCAAGTCAGTAGCGATTGCCAGCCAGTCGAGCGAAATGTACATGCATGGCCACGAGCTGCACGCCATGGACTTCCTGCTCTACGCGTATCTGCAAACCGGGCAGGACCAGGCCGCGTGGCAAATCGTGGAGCAGTCCAAGGAGATTGTGGCGGCAGCTCCCAAGAGCGGCAACGATTCCGGAATGATGCACTACTTCGCGTTGGCGCAAGCGCACTTCCCTGCTCTCTATGACCTGGAAATGCACAAGTGGTCGGATGCGGTGGCGCTGCAGCCGGCTCCGGATGCTCCCATGTATCTGCAAACCATTACGTATTGGGCACAGACGATTGGGGCGGCGCGCATGGGCGATGTTGCAGCAGCCCGCCGCAGTGCGCAGAAGTTTGACGCTGCGGAGGAAGCGGTGAAGAAATCGAAGTACGCCTACATGATGGAGGGCCCCGATCCGGATCGCGGCGAAGTTCACGCCTGGCTGGCGTTCGCCGAGAAGAAGAATGACGAAGCGCTGCAGCTGATGCGCGAAACGGCGGATACCCAGGACAAGGTGGGCAAGGGCGAAGTGGCCATTCCGGCGCGGGAGATGCTGGCCGACATGCTGCTCGCCGCGAACCAGCCGGACAAGGCGCTCGCCGAATATCAGAAGTCGATGAAGATCGATCCCAACCGCTTCAACGGCCTGGCCGGGGCGGCGCAGGCAGCGACGCTGGCTCATCAGCCGGAACAGGCCAACACCTACTACGCTCAGCTGTTGAAGAATTGCGACGGCGGCGCGCACTCGGCCCGGCCGGAATTGCAAGCGGCCAAAGCACAGGTGACGAATAACGGGCAGGGATTGTAAATCCTGGTGGCCCCTGGAGCCGTTACGGCCGGTGGCAATGCATCACGCCGACATCCTGGCCGTTGACTGAGACAATTCCGGTGCGGACTTTCGAGGATTGGTAATTCGCGGGGTCCGGCTCCGCAGGATCGGGATGCGCCGAATGGGGCAACGCGCTCGGGCGACGGACAGCTGTAGTTCTGACTCTCGACTTTGTCCTCACTTGCTCCGCGTGACGACGTGTGTCCATCCTGCCCATGGAAGCCTCCACTCTCTAACTGGGAAGATGCTGCTTGTAGGAGATTGGAAACCCGGCCACGAAAAAAATCAAGTGCGAAGATCACCCGGGCTGATCGAGAAGCAGATCCCTCTCGCGGGCTAAAAAGCCTTATGCCGCCGGCTAAAGCCGGCTCGACTTGTTTGGGGCGCGGTACCCAGCACTCCGCGCCAAAACCGGGCGCTGCGTGCTGGGCTATTTTGTCGCCGTCCCGCAGGGCGGGACTCGGTTCTGCGTGATGCGAACGGCGATGGCCGTGACACCCAGTTCCGTCCTGGGGGACTCGGTGCTGCGTGATACGCACAGCAATGGCCACGACACCCAGTTCCGTCCTGGGGGACTCGGTGCTGCGTGATACGCACAGCAATGGCCACGACACCCAGTTCCGTCCTGGGGGACTCGGTGCTGCGTGATACGCACAGCAATGGCCACGACACCCAGTTCCGTCCTGGGGCGGGACTCGGTTCTGCGGGATGCGATTAGCGACGGCGCGACAGCGGCAGATGGCATAGCCGACAATAACAGCGCCACGGGCGCGGAAGAGGATAGCCCAGCGCTTCAGCGCTGGGGATGGTGGTAAAAGATCTCTAGTCCCGTAGGGACGGCAGGTTGCTCACGCAGACACTGAAGGCCATCTCTAGAACCCAGGCGCTGCTCTACTGGCGTATGCGGGGATTGAAGGCGGAATACAGCAGATCGGTCAGGAAATTCACCAGCACGTAGGTCAAGCCGATCATCAGAATACAGCCCTGCACAAGGTAGTAATCGCGATTGGAGATTGCCGTAATCGTCAGCCGGCCAATTCCCGGCCAGGAGAAGATGGTCTCGGTGACGATGGCGCCGGCCAGCAGCGCGCCGAACTGCAATCCCACGACCGTCAGGATCGGGATCATCGCATTGCGCAAGCGCGTGGCGGTAGACCACGGTTCGTTCCGGCAGGCCTTTGGCGCGCGCGGTGCGGATGTAGTCCTGGCCAAGCTCTTCCAGCATCGACGTGCGGACCATGCGCGTGAGAATCGCAGCCAGCGCTCCGCCCATGGTGATCGCCGGCAGCACCAGATGCGCGATCGAGCCCGAGCCGGAGACTGGCAGCCATCCCAATTCGATCGAAAAGAGCAGAATCAGAATCGGCCCCAGCGCGAAGTTGGGGAAAGACAATCCCAGCAGCGAAACAAAGCTCAGCACGCGATCGTCCCAGCGATTGCGCCGCAGCGCCGAACGAACGCCCGCGGGGATCGACAGCGCCAGCGCGACAAACAGCGCGGCCAGCGTTAGCTCCATCGTCTCCGGGTATGCCTGCGCGATGATGTGCCCCACATTCTGATTCATTCGCAGCGACTTCCCCATGTCACCATGCAGAATGCCGCGCCAGTAATTCACATATTGCTTGCCGAGCGGGACATCGAGTCCGTAAGCATGACGCGCGGCAACCACGTCGGCGCCGGCGCGCCTTCGCCCAGCATCTGCTGGATAGGATCGCCGGGGACGAATGGATCAGCAGAAAGACGACCGAAACCACCAGCCACACGACGGGCAGCATGTACAGCAGGCGGGATGATAGGTAACGAAGCATCGGAAAGGCAGTTTCAAGTTTCGAGTTTCGAGTTTCAAGTGCCTAGCGTTCCTGACAGAGAGCTTCATACACCCGCGCAAACATTTTGCGTTTGCGGTCACGAAAATCAAGTAATCATTCTCGGCCAAGTACGAATCGGCCTTCATCCAGCCAAGCTGCTGCCAAAACATGTGAGCAAGGTCGGCGTATTCGGGGTCATGAAGGCCGAAATCGAAATTGACGAAAGCATGCACTTGCCCCTGCTGTATCTCAGACTGAAAGATGTTCTTCTTGGGGTCAGCAAGTACGCCTAAGTTTGTCGGAGCGCCAAAAACATATGCCTCCGAAAAGTATGCTTGTGGCACCGTGTTAACGTGCCGGATCTCGGGGCTGTAGGCAATTTCGCCGCGCGACACCCAGCCGGCTATCATTTGCGCTTCCGTCAGCTGTAGCGGCCCGCTGTCGAAGGATGTAATTGCAACATACTTTCCTAGGACCACGTCTGGACAACATCCCAGCACACCGCGCCTCCTATCAGTTGAGACAAGCCACTGATAGCCATTCTTTGAGCCGCTTTGCAACTGGTGGTGGTCAACTTCTCTCATGTTCCAGATTGTATAAAAGTCGGCTTCAACTGCCTGCCACTTGAAACTTCAAACTGCTTCTTGAAACTCGAAACTTGCTCTACCTCGCCACTGGCGTCGCGGGACTCCCGGCGTGTTGTGCCGGCTGCGGCAGCTCGATTTTGACGCTCTCGACGCGCAATCCGTCCATAGCGGCCACCGTGTACCGACGACCATCGTACTCGAAACTGTCGCCTTGCCTCGGAATGCGCTGCAGCTTCGCCAGAACAAATCCCGCCAACGTCTCGAATCCTTCGTCGCGCGGCAGCGCAATCTGATATTGCGACTCCAGAGTCACGAATATTGAGCGAGGCATCGAGCAGCATCGACGGAGAGCCGGGCAGGGACGACGGTCCGCCCACATCGAACTCGTCCTCGATCTCGCCCACCAGCTGCTCCAGAACATCCTCGACGGTCACCAATCCAGCGGTGGTCCCGAATTCGTCGACCACCACCGCTAGATGACGTTTGCGGGCTTTGAATTCGATTAGCAGATCGGGCAACGGCTTCGTCTCCGGAACCACCAGCACCTCGCGCATGATGTGGCGCACTTCCAGCCCGCTGGGACGCGTGACCGGCCGCCCCGATGCGGTGCGGTTCACACGATAGCGCAGCCAGCGCATGAGATCTTTGGCGTACAACACTCCGATGATGTGCTCGGGTCCACGCTGCGAATCGAAAACCGGAACTCGCGAGTGCTGCTCGTCGACGACATGATGCAGCGCTTCCTCGAGGGTCAAATTGCCGGGCACGGAAAAGATATCCGGCCGCGCGACCATGATCTCGCGCACCGTAATGTTCTCCAGATCGAGCGCGCGCAGGATCAGCTCCTCTTCCGGCGCGCCGAGGATGCCGAGACGCCTGCTGGCAGAGACGATCAGCTTCAGCTCTTCGGGCGAGTGCACGCCGGCTTCGCGGATCTGCCGCATGCCGAAAGCCTTCAGCACGGTGCGCGTCGAGGCCGTCATGAATGCCAGAAACGGCGCGGCCAGCGTCATGAAGAAATCCATCGGCCCGGCAATGGCCAGCGCAACGCGCTCCGTCCGCTGCAACGCAATCGACTTGGGAACCACTTCTCCGAGGATGACGACCATGTAGGTCATCAGCACAAAGGCCAGAACGACGGCGATCGCGTGCGCGTAAAAGTGCGAATACGGCAGGCCGGTAAACAGCGGCTCGATCATGTGCGCGATCGACGCCTCGCCGATCCAGCCAAGCGCGAGGCTGGAGACGGTGACGCCGAACTGCACGGCATTGAGGACGTGATCGAGCTTTTGGTGGAGTTTCTGGACGGTGCGGGCGCCGATGCGCTGCGCCGCGACCATCTGCTGGATGCGCGTCTCGCGCACGCTCACCAGGGCAAATTCCGCGGCGACGAAGAAGGCGTTCGCCGCAATCAACAGGACCACCGCTACGATGCGGAGGACGACAAAGGTAACCATCCCGTAGGTGATCTTAGCATCGTGTTTCTAAGGTTATGGGACTTAGAAAGGGCACGATCTGCACCTACCCATATTCACCCTTTGTTTATATTGATTTACAAACTCAAAAACACCTAACCCACTGGAAAACCGCGCAGTAAAACTAGGTGCCGCATATAAGAGGAATCGCTTATTCGCCTTTGGCGCCGCAGACGAGATACTCCATTGCAACGTCGTACCGCGACCTCGCCACGTAAGTCCGAACGAAAATCCCAAAACAGCGAAGGAGCAATTTCATAATGCAGCGTGCACTCTTATTTGTAGCCGTTTGTCTTTCCCTGCCGCTGGCTGCAGCGGCAGTCAGTCTACCCAAACCTCCTGCCAACGCGAAGGTGTTCAGCAACATTGATGATCGAGGCAATTGGAGTTACTGCCACAACCCCGGCTGTGCGGGCGGTAGCGGCAAGGGCAGCTACTGGATGGCAGAACATGAAAGCACGCCGTCCCGCGACGGCGCCAGCACCGAGTTCTACAACTCCGGCGTATGGGCCAACGCATTGTGGTGGCAGAAGCTGGGCGCCAACGACAACGTGCACAATTTCCTCTGGGATTTCTACTTCCAGGTGGACGACAGCTCCCAAAAAGGAGCGCAGGCGCTTGAGTTCGACGCCTTCCAGTTTGTGCACGGCTACAACTACATGATCGGCACCGAGTGCAACATCAAGGGCGGCGCGGTTTGGGATACCTGGAATGGAACCAGCGGGAAGTGGGCACACACGAAGATTCCCTGCTCCGGCTTCAGTCCCAACACCTGGCACCATATTCAGTGGTACATGACGACCAACACCAGCGCGCACACCTACACCTACGTCACGCTGGTCGTCGATGGTAAGCCGTATGCCGTCAACATCACCCAGCACGCGAAGGACCTGGGCTGGTCCGACAACATGGGAGTGCAGTTCCAACTCGACGTGGACGGCGGCGGCGAGGGCTTTCACGAGTGGACAGATGCGGTGAAGCTCACCGTGTGGTGATGGCCACGCACTTTTTCACGCATTCGGCAGCGTCCTGCTAGTTGTTCGGGGGAATCGGGGACGCTGCCGAATTTCTTTTGTTCGCAGTGGGGCTCCTGAGTCGCTGGGTGACAGGGGAAAGAGAACGATTGGCGGGCAAGACCTTAGCACGCTGGCGACAGCCTGTGGCTTTCTCGCTTTTTCCACAGCCAAACTGTTGAGAACAAAGATGTCAGCACACGTAGTACACCCCTAATTAGCCAAGTAAAACTAGGTCCCCTTTATAGGAAGAAACCCCGATTCGCGTTTTCCGGCGTGGAAGAGATACTCACTCAACCGCTGAACGCCACTTTGGCCATGCGCCTTCTACGTCATAAAAAAAACGAAAGCCAAGGAGACGTTCATTGATGCAGCGTGCATTCCTTCTACTAGCCGCACTCCTGTCCCTATCGCTGTCTGCTGCAGCCACCGTAAATGTCACCGTAACTTCGCCCAGCAATGGTTCTCAGGTCAGTTCTCCCTTCACGCTGACGGCCAAGGCCAGCAGCCAATATCAGATCGTCGGATGGCATATCTACATCGACAGCGTTAATGTTTACACTGCCGGCGTTACCGGCTCCATTACCGCTAACCTCACCGCCTCGGTTGGCACTCATCAGGTCGTAACTCGAGCGTGGGACAGCACCGGCGCCTACGGCTCGGTCACAGAAGAGATCACGGTCACCAGTGTTAACGGTGGAGGAGGCGGTGGCGGCAACGGCCTGCCAACTCCTCCCTCCGATGCAAAGTGGTTCTATAACATTGACGACCGGGGCAGCTGGGTGGGATGCAACAGTCCTGGGTGTTCGGGCGGCAGCGGCAACGGCGCCTACTGGATGGCGCAGAACCAGAATCCTCCCTCACGCGATGGCGCCAGTTCCGAGTTTTACAATGCCGGCCCGTGGGAGAATTCGCTGTGGTTCCAGAAGCTGGGAGCCAATGACAGCGTGCACAATTTCCTGTGGGATTTTTACGTCCAGGTGGACAGCAATTCGCAGAATGCCGCGCAGGCGCTGGAGTTCGACGCCTTCCAGTTCGTTAAAGGCTACAACTACATGATCGGCACAGAGTGCAACCTGCGTGGCGGAGGGGTCTGGGACACTTGGAACGAATCCACCGGACACTGGATACACACTTCCATTCCTTGCACCTCGTTCAGCCCGAACACGTGGCACCACATTCAGTGGTACATGACGACCAATACCACGAACCACACCTACACGTACGTTACGCTGGTCGTGGACGGCAACAGCCATCCCGTAAACGTCACTCAGCCCGCCAAGAATCTGGGCTGGTCCGACAATCTGGGAGTGCAATTCCAGCTTGACGACATGGCCAATGGCGAGGGCTGGCACGAGTGGATCGATTCCGTGACCCTCGCGATCTGGTAACCGCGGTTCAATTGCTGTAAATCGTCCGGCGTAGTCCCATGCCCCAGGTCGCCCGTCAGGTGGGTGACCTGGGGTTTTCCATTGTGGCTTTCGCTTGGTGCCCCAGTTTCGCCCTTCGGTTGGGCTAACCTGGGGTTCTTTCATTCTCTAGGTGACACACATTCGCTTTCGCCGCTGTGACGGCCGACATGTTCCAAGCGCCGGTTCTGGGATTAGGATTGGGACGGAAGCGCCGATGCACGCGGCAGCCTTCCTGGGGAAGCGAACATGTCGGACCGCGATGACACGCTGATCACGCTTCATGGGTTGAAAAAGACGACCGGCACGACGGTCGACTGGCGCGCGGCTGCGCCCGTCGATGTCGACGGCCTGGAAAGCGAACTGCAAAGGAACGTGCGCGGCGAGGTTCGCTTCGATGCCGGCAGCAAGGCGATGTACGCGGTCGACGCTTCCAACTACCGGCAAGTGCCCATCGGCGTTGTCATTCCGAGATCGAAAGAAGACGTCGTCCAGACGGTCGCAGCCTGCCGGCGATTTGGCGCCCCTCTTCTTTCGCGCGGCGGTGGCACCAGCCTGGCCGGCCAGTGCTGCAACGTGGCTGTGGTCATCGACTGGTCGAAATACATGCACGGCGTTCTGGAGGTGAATCCTTCCGAGCGTTGGGCGAGGGTCCTGCCGGGAACGGTTTGCGACGAATTGCGCGACGCGGCACTTCGCGAAAGCAACAACCTGCTGACATGGGGGCCCGATCCTGCTACCCACGATCACTGCTGCTTCGGCGGAATGATCGGCAACAACTCCTGCGGCGCGCACGCGCAGATGTCCGGCAAGATTGACAGCAATATTGAAGAGATGGAAGTGCTGCTGTACGACGGCACTCGCATGACCGTTGGTTGGATGAACGACGCGGAGATGGACGAGGAGATCCGCAAAGTCGGGCGCGCCGGAGACATCTACCGTTACCTGAAATCGCTGCGCGAACACTATGCCGATCTCATTCGCGAAAGATATCCGAAGATTCCGCGCCGCGTTTCCGGCTACAACCTCGATCAACTGCTTGCCGATGAGAAAGGCCGCTTCAATATCGCACGGTCGCTGGTGGGCAGCGAAGGCACGCTGGTTACGGTGCTGGAAGCGAAGTGCAAGCTCATCGATGCTAGAGCGCAGCGCGTCGTCCTCATGCTCGGGTATAAGGATGTCTTCGAAGCTGCCGATCACGTGACCGACATCCTTCCCTTCAATCCGACCGCGCTCGAAGGCAGCGATTACAAGATGTTCCTCAGCGTGCAGAAGAAGGGCGGGCCGCACGCGCGCGCGTTGAAGCTGATGCCGGAGGGCAAAGGCTGGCTGATGGCCGAGTTCGGCGCCGATAAGCGGGAAGATGCTCTGGACGTGGCTTATCGCGTGATGACGATGCTGCAGGCGAAGTCCGACGCTCCGCGCATGAGGCTGTTCACCGAGAAGCAGGATATCGCGCGGCTGTGGGAGATTCGCGAAGCCGGGCTGGGTGCGACGGCGTTTGTCCCGGGAGAGCGAGACATGTGGCCGGGGTGGGAGGATTCCGCCGTCGCGCCGGAAAAGTTAGGACAATACTTGCGCGAGTTGCGCGCGCTGGACGAAAAGTACGACTACAACCCTTCCATCTACGGACACTTTGGGCAAGGCTGCATTCATTGCCGCTACGATTTCGATCTCACGAGCCAGGTGGGAATCACCAAATGGCGCTCGTTCATGGAAGAGGCGGTGGATCTGTGCGTGAAACACGACGGCAGCCTCAGCGGCGAGCACGGCGATGGGCAGGCGCGCGGCGAGTTCCTGAACCGGATGTTTGGCGAGGAGTTGATTCAGGCGTTCCGTGAGTTCAAGTCGATCTGGGATCCGGATTGGAAGATGAATCCCGGCAAGGTGATCGATCCTTATCGCATGGATGAGAATCTGCGGCTTGGGGCCGGATATCAGCCGCGCGAGCCGGAGACGCATTTCAAGTTTCCGCAGGACGGCGGCAGCTTTGCGCATGCGACGCTTCGCTGTGTGGGCGTTGGGAAGTGCCGGCGCAAGGAGGGCAAGAAGCCAGAGGACAGCACCATGTGTCCTAGCTTCATGATCACGCATGAGGAGCGGGACGCGACGCGCGGCCGCGCGCATCTTCTGTGGGAGATGTTGAATGGCGATGTCATCGGCAACGGCTGGCGCGATGAGAACGTCAAGGAGGCGCTCGATCTTTGCCTCGCCTGCAAAGGCTGCAAGGGGGATTGCCCGGTCAACGTCGACATGGCGACGTACAAAGCCGAATTTCTCTCGCATTACTGGGAGGGACGAGTTCGTCCGCGACACGCTTATGCCTTCGGGCTGATCGATCAGTGGGCACGCATTGCGTCCGTCGCGCCCGGATTCGTGAACTTAATTACGCAATTGCCGATCCTGAGCATGATCGCGAAGAAAGTTGCCGGCATTCCGCTCGGCCGCGATATTCCCGCCTTCGCGCCGGAGAGCTTCAAGAATTGGTTTCGCAAGCGGCCGTTGCGTAACCTGGGTCAGCCGCGAGTCATTCTCTGGCCTGACACCTTCAACAACTACTTCACGCCGGAAACCGCGCAGGCCGCGGTGGAAGTGCTGGAGCACGCCGGTTATCAGGTTGCTGTTCCCATGCAGCACCTGTGCTGCGGACGTCCGCTGTATGACTACGGATTTCTGGACCGAGCCAGGCGGAATCTCGAAACCATATTGGAGGCGCTGGCGGATGAGATCGACGCCGGAACTCCGATGGTCGTGCTGGAGCCGAGTTGCTGCGCCGTCTTCCGCGATGAGCTAAACGGCCTGATGCCTGACTCGCGACTCGCGCACCGGCTGATGGAAAACACGTTTACGCTGGCGGAGTTCCTCGAAAAGAAGGTCGCGAACTATGCGCCGTCGAAGCTGCAACGCAAGGCGATCATGCAGGCGCACTGTCATCACAAGGCCATCATGCGACTCTATGACGACGAGGCGGTGATGAAGAAGATGGGCCTGGACTTCCAGATGCTCAACGCCGGTTGTTGCGGCATGGCTGGCTCGTTTGGATTTGAGGCAGACAAGTACGACATCTCGCTGCAGATCGGCGAACGGGCTCTGCTCCCCGCCGTGCGGCAGGCTGAGCCTTCCACGGTGGTCATGGCTGACGGATTCAGTTGCCGGGAGCAGATTCAGCAGGAGACGCCGCGGCACGCATTGCATCTCGCGGAGGTGATGCAGATGGCTCTGCACGATGGCGCGGGCGGCCTGTATCCGGAGACGGAATTGGTCGCCCGGCGTGCGAGAGCGCAACGGAGTTCGATGAAGCGGGCAGGGATTGCGGCGGGATTGCTGGTTGCGGGCGGAGCGCTGATGTGGTGGGGACGGCGCAGGTGAGGGCGCTAGTGGGTTGGCGAGTGAGTGGATCGTGGATCGATCGATGTGCGTGATGGTTCGGAACTCCCACTCATTCGAACCCCGCGAATGAGTGGGGCCACCCAAGCCAGAGCAACTGATGCGGTTGCCATGACATCTCTCTTGGCAGGTGTAGCGTGAAACGCCCTACTTGACTACAAGAGAGTCACGCATATTGGAGCGGAGCCTGCGTTCCGCCCATTTCAATTTGAGGTGAGCATGTAATGTCGAAGCCCAACAAGATGGCGTCGCCGACGGCGCTCGACCCGTTCGATACGGGTCACAAGAGTCTGCGAGTGGTGATCGAGACCCCCAAAGGCAGCCGCAACAAGTTCAAATATGACGAGGAGCTTGGCTGCTATCGCCTGAACAAGGTGCTGCCGGAAGGCCTGGGTTTCCCTTATGACTTCGGTTTCGTTCCCCGCACGAAGGGCGAGGATGGCGATCCTCTGGATGTGCTGCTGCTGATGGATCAGCCCGCCTATCCGGGAATCGTGGTGGAGTCGCGCATCGTGGGCGTAATTGAAGCGGAACAAACCGAGAAGGGCAAAACCATCCGCAATGACCGCGTTCTGGCGGTGTCGGTGATTTCTCACGTTCACGCCGACATTCACGAGCCGAAGGACCTGAACAGCAACATGATCGAGGAACTGGAGCAGTTCTTTGTGGCTTACAACCGGGAGAACGGAAGGAAGTTCAAGTTGCTCGGCGTCAAGGGAGCGAAAGCGGCGATGAAGCTGATCAAGAAATCCCGGCTGAAGAAGTCAAATGGCCACGGTTAGCGCTTTCCCACTCATTCGAAACGCGCGAATGAGTTGGGCGCCCCGCGTCGGAAACGCTGCTGGTTATCCCGCGCCCGTTTGCCCTAAGCTCTGAACTAAAGCCTTGGGCAACGTATACTGTCCACCAGCAGCATGCATCGACTTTACCTAAAACATGCGCTTCTTGTGCTTGCGCACTATGCGCTGCTGGTATGGATGTCGCAGGCCAGGGGAATTCTGCTCGGCGGCTTCCTGAAAGCTATAGCCCTCGCCGCCTTCGCTCTGCTGCTGTCCTTCGTCATTGGTCGCTCCGCAAATTTCCTGAAGACAGTCGCGATCTCCTTTCATACGCTTCCTTCAGCTTTCTTCCCATCCGGCGTCAGTGCACAATGGGTGCGCCAGTCATACGCCGGGCCAATCGTTCCTAACGAGCCGCTACGTGCTTCGTTATTCCAACGTCCGCCGCCGCTGTACTCCCTGTAATCTGCGTCAACCATTGCGCTGCTGGTAAGCGCGACTGAGTTATCGCTTGCGAACCGAGGTCTCGCCTCAGGGAGTTGGCCGTCATGTATCTTCTCCAGTGTCTTCTTCGATTTTGGTACTTTTTCGCCACGCGGGCGCCGCACGCCGTGGAGGGTTCGGCCCCTCACGGTCCGGAAGCCGAGTACGGGCGGCGCCTGGTCAAGCACGCTGAGCAGTTACAGAAATTCAGGAAACGCCATCAGCTTCTTTGGATTTCTTTTCTGGCTTCAGCAATCGCAACCACCGGCGCAGCGGCATCAGCAGTCTGGCTGCAAGTTCCATGGAACTGGCTGTGGGGTCCCGCGGTCCTCCTCGGATGGAGCTTGCGCTCGCTGACGCTCAATACCAGACGCTGCAAGGAGCTGTACGCAGTTGTCCGGTTCTACGAATGTGGACTCGCCCGCTTGCATTCCCGTTGGCAAGGACAAGGCATCACGGGCGAGGAACACCGTCCGGCAGGGCATGTTTACGCTGCCGATCTCGACCTCTTCGGCAACGGTTCGCTCTTCGAGATGCTGTGCGCCGCGCGTACGGGAATCGGCCGCGCTACTCTGGCGAACTGGCTTTTGCATCCCGCGTCGCCCGCCGAGATTAGTTCGCGGCAGGAAGCAGTCATCGAGCTGCGTAACAACCTGGATCTACAAGAGCAATGGGCGGTGGCAGGAGAAACCGATCCGAGCCGCGTCACTTCTTCTACGCTGTTGAAGTGGGCAGAGGAACCAGCGATAAACTTCCACCCGGCCGTGCCCGTGCTTGCGCCAATTCTTCCCCTCCTAATGCTGGCGGTCTGCATGCTGCGTGTTTTCGGGTGCGTGGGAGCGCACTGGCCGGTTGCAGTTGGTGTTGTGATCGCGCTGGAACTTGTGCTGGCTGGTCTCTCTCATAAGCCCGCGCAATCAATCGCACAGAACGTGACTCTGCCGGCATTCGAACTGGGTCTTCTCGCTCCATTATTGGAGCGCTTTCAGCGTGAGCGGTGTTGTAGCCAGCTCCTCAAACACCTACAGTCACAACTTTCGCTCGACGCGCAGACGTCTCACCGAGAGATTGCACGGCTGCGCTTGTGGTCATGGCTTTTGGATCTGCGGCGAAGTGAGTATTTCGCCGCTGCATCTTCGCTGCTTCTATGGAAGACTAACGTCTCTATCCTGGTGGAAGGCTGGCGAGCGCTCAATTGCCGGCGCGTTATGGCCTGGATCGAGGTTGTCGGTCAATTCGAAGCTTTGCTTTGCTTCGCGCGCTACAGTTTTGAAAACCCCGAGCATACCTTTCCTAGCGTCACGGCTGACGGCCCGGCGTTTTTCCGTGCCGAGAACCTGGGGCATCCGCTGCTTCCTGCGAGCGCGTGCATCCCGTGCGATGTGTCCCTGGATTGCGGCCAGTCTCAGTTGATGATCCTCAGCGGCTCCAACATGTCCGGCAAGAGCACGCTGTTGCGTTCCGTCGGCATCAACGCGGTGCTGGCGATGGCGGGTGCGCCGGTACGAGCCTCCCGGCTGGAGATGTCGGCACTACGGATCGGCTGCTCGATTGCGGTTCGGGACTCGCTTCTGGGTGGAAAGTCACGTTTCCTTGCAGAGGTGGAGCGCGTGAAAGAAATACTTGCCTCGGCACGCGCCAACAAGACCATGGTGCTGCTGGACGAGGTGCTGGGGGGAACGAACTCGCATGACAGATTGTTCGGAACGCAGGCGGTGCTCGACCAGTTGCTGCGTAGTGGTGCGGTTGCCATCATAACTACGCATGACTTGGCGCTGACCGAACTAGCCAACGAGTTTCCGGGGCGCGCGACGAATGCTCACTTTGAGGAGACCTTTGAAAACGGCGCGATGCGATTCGACTATAAACTGCGTCCCGGAGTGCTGACCCGGACCAACGGCGTGAACTTGATCGCCGCGCTGGGGCTCCTGTCGTAGTTTGGGGGTTCTAGCGTCTCAGTACGTCGCGCGGCGGATGCCGAGCTTTGAGGGCCACCACGTCAACTGGACCGAGGTAGTGAAGTCGGCTTGGCGGGTCGGGGCGAGCACCGGAACCCACCACGTTTCGTACTGCAGGAAGGGTTGGATCTCGAAGTTCTTGTGCGCCCAAAGGACGGCGGAGACGTTCCAGTCCCACTGAGTACTGCCGCCGGGAATGAAATCGTTGGCGATCTTACCGTTCCTCACGGAAACCTGAATGCTGCTTTTAGGGCTGAGGTGATAGGTAAACCACCCCTGATAGCCCTTGCCTTCGCGGCCAACCCAGCTGCCCATGATGTCGCGCCCATTCAGGTAGGCATCGTGGTAAACGACTTCCCAATAGATGAACTGGCCTCCCATGCTGTCGACGGTCGGCGGGTCCGTGTAACTGGCTTCGGCGCGGAAGTCGAGCTTGGGCAGGCCCGGAAAGTGGGTCAGATAAATTCCCGGGTTGATGGCCGAGCGGCGCGGCGCGCTGACCGGGCTGACGTCGTCGTGGACCAGCGAGTCGGTGTAGAGCGTCAGCCAGCGACGAACGAACGGCAGCCGGTACGAGAAGTCGAAGCTGGCGTGGCGGGCGCCGGGATCGTTGCGCGAGAACTTCTGCTGCGCCGATACGTCGGTAAAGCTCGTAAAAGAGTTCCAGAACGAGCCGAAGGTGATGGGCACGTGCCCTTGCCCGCCGAAGACGTCGTCACGCGTGAAGCCGAATTCCAGATTCTCAGTGGGCTTGAAGCTGACCTTCTGGCCGAAGAAATACGGACCTGGAGGAAAATCGTGGCCGGCCAGCGCGCCAAAGAAGTTGGCAAACTCGAAGGGGCCGAGGAATCTGGACAAGCCGGGAATGTTCACCGGCTCCATGCGATTGATCTGCAGCATCCAGAAAGGCGCTGCGTTGTTGCTCATCAGCAATGCGCCACCTTCGCCGGGCCCCCACCACATGCTTTGCTTGCCCACCGACCAATCCAATCCCGCGTACTTCATCATCGCGTAGGTGTTCTGCAGCGCAAACTGGTTGGCGGGAATCGGCGTGGGCGGCTGCACCGGATTCAGGTCGACGTTGGAGATGACTTGGCGAACCGACAAAGGATATGCGGGAATGGTGGGAGCGTATTGATACTCGCCATCGACGTAGAAGGCGAAGCGGCCGTCGTTGGCGCTGGTGCTGAAGCCGGTGACGTTGTTCACGCCCTGCCAATACGGACGGCCGTAATCGTTGATGATGGTCTGGCCGAAGTGATAGCTGTCGTTCAGCGGCGTGCCAGCGATGTCCATCACGCGCGTGTACACCGAATCCAACTGCAGCGACTCCGTGGGATGCCCGTCCCAGGTGGCGATCTCAGGTGTGAACTCCTCATCCAGCGTCTTCTGCAACTGCCAGATCACCTTGGGAACGTCGGTGTGATACTCGATCTTCTTGTTCATCTCGATGAGCATCCGCGCGCAGGACATGCGCGTCCACGGCCGCAGTCCGAGGAAGGCAGTATCGACGTAGCCGAATCCGATCAGCCGCTCGAATGCGGGATAGATCCAGCTGTCGAGGGGAACATAAACGCTGGCCGCGTTGGTGGGCCGCGGCGCGGAGGTCTGCTCGGCAACGATCTTCAGATCATCGTCGAGGTTGGAATTGTGCCGCTCTTTATAGATGTGGCGGCCGATCTGGTAGCCGGCGAGCCCGCCGATGAAGACGTCGGAGAGGAAGTGCTGATCCGAAGCAGCGCGCGCCAGGCTGACTCCGAGCGCGGTGCCGTAAGCGGCGACTTCGGCGGGCAGATGCGGATATTCTTCGGCGACGACCGAAGCGAAGGCAAAGGACAGGGCAGCGTGATCCGACGGAAACGAAGTTCCCGCATTCCCGAACACGTTCTGATAATTCGCCGGGATGGGCCGCTCGCGTCCCGTGATGCCGACGATGGCATAGTCAACAGCGAGCGCGTTGATCATGGCTTCCGCAGCCAGCACACCGGTTTCGCGGGCGCGCTCGTTGTGCACCATGCGTCCCCAGAGGTAGGCCGCTCCGGTCATACCGCCCTCCGCCGCAAGACCCGCATTGGAAGCCACATTCCAGCGATGCAGATTGTTCCAGTGCATGGCCCACGCGCTTTGCGAATCGGTGGCGAACAGGCCAGCGGCAATGCCGGCCGATGGCACCAGCCACTTGGCATCCACCGGCTGCAGATGGAACGGACTGGTCCAGATATCCTTCTGGTCTTCCGCCAGGTGGATGAAGAACTTGCTTTCATTGGGATGGGAAGTAACGTCAGCGGGCGCGGGCGTTGCCGGCGATTGTGAGGGCGAGGAAGATTGGGACGAGGATGAAGATGAAGGCGAAGCTGGCTGTTGCGCCGAGGCCTCGACGCCCATGAAGGAAAGCAAGACCAGACATGCCAGAGCGATTCGAAGGGAGCTGAGAATTCGAAGAGGTGTGGAATGCAATTTTCGAATCAGCCTATGTGGAATGGAGCAAGCATTGGGCGGTACGACGTTCGCCGATTGTAATTGAAGATTGCGGTTGGCAGCTGCCGTCGAGGCTCGGATATACTGCGGCAAGAGACAGTTTTTACAGAGTTTGCGCCAGCCCAATGCCGTTCACGGTTTCTCACGCCGCCGCCGTACTTCCTTTGCGAAAGCTCAACCTCGTCTCGTCGGCGTTCATCGTCGGCAGCATGGCGCCGGATTTTCCCTACATCATCGGAAATACGCGTTATCGCGATCTGGGCCATCAATTCCCTGGCCTGATCGAGTTCACGATTCCGGCTTCGCTAATCGCGCTGTGGCTGTTCCACAACATCATCAAGGGGCCTGTCATTCAGCTGCTGCCCGCCGGAGTGCAAGGACGATTGCGCGATCAGACCGGGCACTTCAGCTTTCTGCCTGTGCGACGATTCCTCGCCGTCCTCAGCTCAATCATGCTGGGAATCGCAAGTCATCTTATCTGGGACTCGTTTACGCACGCGTACTCCTGGCCGTGGTGGCATTTCGCCATCTTGCGAAGCTGGGTGCACATGCCGATCGTGAAGCACCGCGTGCCGATGTTCGAAGTTCTGCAATATGGCAGCACGGTTGTCGGAATGCTGGCGCTGGCGATCTGGGTCGTGCTTTGGTACCGGCGGTCGCCGCTTCCCGCTGCGCCAGCGTCGCAGTCGCAGCCCAAGTCTTACTTCGGACTTGCCGTCGCGATGTTGGCTATCGCGGCTGTCGCGGGAGCGATTCGCGCCGTCGTCCTGTTCGGCATGCCGGCAACGGCAGCGAGAGCGGATGGCTTCATCCTCGTCTATGCGGTCACGTCACTGGCGGTGGCGTTCTGGCAGCTTCTGCTTTACTGTGTGTTGGTCTCTTCGCACCAGGTCTGGTAGCGAAATCCCTTCGTCGCTAATCGCACTATGCCACTGGTCAGCGTCATCATGAACGTTCGCAACGGGGCGCAAACTTTGCGGGAGGCAATCGCCAGCGTTCTCGCGCAAACCTCGCAGGATTGGGAGCTCATTGTCTGGGACGACCGCTCTACGGACAACAGCGCTGCAATCGCCGCCGAATATCGCGATGCCAGAATTCACTACCATCTTTCGCCGGAAGATGTGGCGCTCGGAAAAGCCAGAGCCGACGCGATTCGCCAAGCCGGTGGAGAATGGATTGCGTTTCTCGATCAGGATGACGTCTGGATGCCGCACAAGTTGGAAAGCCAGCTGGCGCTCGCGCAAGGTGATGTTGGGCTGATCTATGGACGCACCGTAAGGTTCTATCCCAGCGGATTTGAGCGCGACTACGATCATGCTCACGAATACAAGCCGCTACCGGAAGGCGACATCTTCTCCCAGCTTTTCACTGATTCCTGTTTCATCGCCATGAGTTCGGCGATGTTTCGCCGCTCGGCGATTGAATCCGTCGGCGGCATTCCCGGCGAGATTCGAATCGTTCCCGACTACTACCTGTACGTCGCGGTCGCGCGCAGGTATCGCACTCGCGCCGTGCAGGAAGTCGTCTGCCGCTATCGCATGCACGCCGACAGCATGTCCCACACCGCAGGTCTAGAAATGCATCACGAGGTTCTCTGGCTTATCGATCGATGGGCTGGCCAGCTTGACCCGCAAACTGTCGCGGCTTGCCGCCGGCGGCACTTTACTGCGGTTGCTTTGGAAGAGATGCGCAGCCGCACAACCCTGGGTCACGGCATCGTTCGTCTGCTCACGCAAGGCTCACTCGTTTCGCAATTGGTGCGCCCATTCGCGTTTCTCTTTCACGCCACACGCCGCAATCTGCGACCGCCGGTCTGGCGACGATTGAGCAGCAAGTCCAGCGTGTAGGATCAATTACGGCGACTCTCCGATGCCTCTGGTCAGCATCATCATGAACGTGCGCAACGGCGCCGCTTTCCTGCGCGAGGCTCTCGATAGCGTCATGGCGCAGAGCTTCGCGGACTGGGAGTTGATCGTCTGGGATGACTGCTCGACCGACGACAGCGCGCAGATCGTCAGCCAATATCGCGACGCCAGAATTCGCTATTTCCTCTCGCCCGACGAGACGCCATTGGGCACGGCTCGCGATAGGGCGATTCGCCAGGCCCGCGGCGAATGGCTGGCCTTCCTCGATCAGGACGATGTGTGGCTGCCCCACAAGCTCGAGCAACAAATGGCGCTGGCTGCCGAAGGCGTCGGAATCGTTTACGGCCGGACTGTCTGGTTCGATTCCCGCCGAGGCAACATTCGCGACTATGACTACTTTCACGAATTCGAAGCCCTGCCCGAAGACGATATCTTCGCCGAACTCTTTCGCCACGCCTGCTTCATCGCGATGAGTTCCGCTGTGCTGCGCCGCTCCGCCGTCGCCGAAATCGGCGGGGTTCCTGACACGATTCAGATCGTTCCCGACTACTATCTTTACGTCGCCATCGCCCGCCGTTATCGCGCCCGCGCGATACAGGAAGTTGTGTGTCGTTATCGCCTGCACTCCGGCAGCATGTCATCGTCGCGGCCCAATCGGCTGCGGCTGCATGAAGAACCGCTATCGATCGTCAAGCAGTGGTCGGATTCGCTCGATCCGCGACTGAGCGCGTACCGCCAGATGACCTATTCGACTTACCTTGCGTTGGAGGAAATGCGAAGTCCGCAAACTGTCCTTGCGGGAATGAAACGGCTGTTGGCGGATGGATCGGCGCTATGGCTTATCTCGCGCCCGTTTGTGTGGATCTGGCGCGCGATGCGGCGGCGACTACAGCGACCCTATTGGCACAAGCAGCAACTCAAGGATTCTCAAACCAGCCGAGTTCGCTAGTCGGACATCGAAGCTGCATCCGACGCCGATTGCGCGCGACTGACGGCCTTCTTCTCCGACTCCGCACTCGGAAATCCCCGGCGATCGGCGCCTTCCAGTATCCGCCTCGCCTCCGACGCCACGTCTTTCTTCGGCGCGCCCGGCCCTTTGATGACGCGCTTGTCAGAGCTCAGGTAATACCCCAAAACCTTCGTGTAGTAGCGGAAGCGAATGCCAAAACGCACCAGCGCCTTGGTCAGGCGGCCCTTCCCGAAGTAATCGTAAGCCTCGCTGAAATCGATCAGCCCGCGACACTGCTCGCGCAGGGCTTTCAGCACATCCTGGCTTGCCGTCTGACCGCCGAAGTGAATGACCTGCGCGCACGGCGTGTAATAAACCTTATAGCCCTGGCGGTGCAGCGTGTAGTTGTAGGAGAGATCGGGCATCGCCCAGCGGAACCGCTCGTCCAGCAGGCCCACGGCCTCCCATGTCGATCTGCGAATCACGTACGCGCTAGTGCCGATGCTCTGCACCGGCTGCGTCTTGCCGTAGTCGAAATCGGTGTTGTAGTAGCGGTTCATCAACTTGCTTTTCGGAAACAGCTTGTGCCAGTTCAGCGTCTGCAGAATGAAGACACTCAGATTGGCAAAGCCGCGAATGTGGTGCTGCACGCTACCATCGGGATTGAGCAACTGGGGCCCGCACACGGCCACTTCCGGATTCTCATCCATGAACCGCACCAGCGGCTCGAAAGCATTCTGAATCAGCAGGGTGTCGCTATCCAAAAGACAGGCATACCTTCCCCGCGCCATGCGAATGCCTTTGTTCACACTCCGCGCGTAGGACTCGTTCGACTCGTTCCTGATCAACGTTACTTCCGGAAATTCCGTGGCCACCATATCCGCGCTGCCGTCGGGAGAGTTGCCATCCACGCAGATCACCTCAAAGCTGATTCCCTCGGTGTAGCGGTACACCGAGTCGAGGCAATTGCGCAGCAGTTCGCGGGTATTGTAGTTCGGGATGACGACCGTGAGGTCGAGCGGCAACGTAGTCATTCAGAGGCCCTCGTCGATGATGGTACAACCCTCGCTGGAACACCAAATACAGTCTGATTCGGTCCAACCGAACTCACTACGACGGAATTCGCACCGACGGTAGCATTATCTCCGATCCGGTATGGCCCCAGGACCTTGCAGCCCGCCGCTAACACTACATTGTCGCCGATTTCGCAGCGTAACTCACGATGAAATCCGGTATCGGGACGCAGCGCGCCCAAACCGACACCCTGATAGATCGTGACCCGACTCCCGATCCGCCACGCGCCGATGACGCAGCCCACGGGATGGGCAAACACGATCCCAGGACCGATCTCGCATTGCGGCGAAACTTCCAGTCCGAACAGTATAAGGTTGAGATAGGTCAGCAGCCCGGGTACTACAGGAATTCTTGTCAACATCGCTGCGCGGCTCAACCGGCAGAACACCCCAGGCAAAAAGCGGAAGTGCAACAACCGGCCTAGAAAACGAAGGACGTTCGGCTGCACGCCAAACTTCCCTTCTATTTCGTACTGCCGCACCAGGTCGCTATACAGCAACTCTTTCAGCCCCGGCCGGCGGCTGACCAACGGCACACTTATCTCGGAAGTCTCCGAAACCTGCACCACGCCCCTCTCACTTCGCTCGGTCAACATTACCGCATTCGCTACTGACAGTCACGATAGAATGCAAGAGTTTCCTTTCCACATTTGGTCCAACTGTACTGGGCCACCACTTCCCGGCCGCGGGTAATCGACCGATGACGCGCTTCCGTATCGTTCAAGGCTCGCAATAATTCCCGGCGGAACGACTCCTGGTCCTTAAGATCGAAATACATTGGCGCGTCCTGACAGACTTCCAGCGTCGAGGGGATGCGGCTGGCCAGCACAGGACACCCAAGCGACATGGCTTCCAACGGCGGGAACCCGAAGCCCTCGCTGAGCGACGGGTAAACAAACAAGGTCGCCCCGGCATACGCCTCCGCCAGCACCTCATCGGAAACTCTGGGCAAACCAACGACGCAGTCGCTCAGTTCCAACTTGCCGATCAACTCCTTCTCCGCCGGCGTCAGGCTCCCGCCGCCCAGTAGCAGCAGGTCGAACGAATCCTGCAATCCGGCTTCACGGAAGGCATGCAGCAATCCGTCGAAGTTCTTGAACGGCGGCCTCATTCCTACGTACAGCAGATACTCCCGCCGCAACTGCTTCTTCAACTCGGCTGCGGCCTCGGGGCTGCGCGGCAGCGGAGTCACTCCATGATGAATCACTCGTGTCTTGGCCGGATCCACGTTGTAAAAGCGCAGCAGGTCCTGCCGGCAGGATTCCGAAACGCAAATGATCCCATCCACCTGGGGGAAAAGCACCTTCCTGGCCCAAAGCACTTTCTTCCCGTCGGGAATCGTTTCCGGGAACAGCTCATGGGTGCAATCGTGATGAGTCGCGACCACCCGCCTGGCCCGCGCCAGAGGCATTCGCATATAGGTTGTCAGGTGGTAGACATCGACCTTCCCGCGGAATGGCGCGACCACGTTACTCCATGCTTCGTTCACCAGGTAACGCCAGCTTCCCGGCGGAAGCCACTCCGGAAAGCTGCTGACTCTGGCCTTCGCCGCATCCAGCGTCCGAAACGGATAGACCGTACCGTTGATCCCAAGCAGCACATCGGTATGCACCTCTGGAACGCTGGTCAGGAACTTGATCACTTCGTAGAAGTACCGCGAAGCCCCACCCGCGTTTTGCAACGAGAACACCTGATGGTCGTAGAGGATCCGCATTAACCGTTGGGAAGGGCAAGTGTCAGGGCACGACTTTAGTCTTGCCGGATAGGCCGTTTACTAAACACCCGCGAGTCGGCTTCACAGGCTGCTGAAAAACTCCGGTGCGCCCGCTTTGTGTCGCCGGCTAAAGCCGGCTCGGATCAAAAATAACCGACTTATCGGCACGACTAAAAGTCGTGCCCTGTTACAAAGCGATCACCGTGTGACTTTTTCAGCAGTCTGTTCAGCCGACGACATCTGGTTCTCGGGTAGGAGCTGGCCTTCAGGCCGGCGTCTCCTGATCCTCTTATGATCTGTCATCCCGACCGAGGACTTTAGTCCGACCGAGGGATCTGCGGTTCGAGCCGCGGAGCGGCGGCACGGGCCGCGACACGCTCTCTTGGGCCACGTCCAATCCGCTCGTTTCATCTTCCGAGCCGGCTTCAGCCGGCGGTACACACGTAATACACCGTATTATTCAACCCGCTTCCCAGAAAATTCGCCGGCGAACAATACCTCTTCCGAATAACAAACCGCCCGGCAATCCTGCGCTCAAATTCCCGAAAATCGAACCCAATGTGCGAGTGCATGTACCGCAATCCCGAAAGCCCCTCATCGCTTCGTGATATCGGCCGCCCCAGAATCGTCCGGAGATAGATCGACCAGGTGAGTCGGTCGTATCCCTGATTGCGATACTTGAGATACCGGAATGCGTTCTTGGCCATCGCGGGCAGGCCCGACTCGATGGGCACGCTGACGAGAAACGTGCCGCCCGGCGCCAGGTAATCGAGAACGGTCGCGAGCAGCTGCCCCAATTCTCTCTCGGGGAGGTGCTCGCAAACTTCCATGCCGACGATCTTGTCGAACTGCTTCCGGCCCAGCTTCCCGAGCTCGCTCGCGACCGTCACTCCTGTCTGGTTCAGCTTCTTCTTCGCCTGGACGAACAGTTCCTCCGCCGGCTCGTACCCGAACAACAACGCGGCGTCGTGCTGCTGCGCGGCGACCTCCAGGAAGTGACCGTCCCCGGTCCCATAATCCAGAACCGTCTGCCCCGGTCTGAGTTCGAGCAGCCTCAGCGCATCGGTGAATCGCTTCTGATGCAGCCAGCGCTTGACCGCAACCGGGCTTTGATACGTCTTGCTTACGTATTCTTCGGTCGAAGTCTGCGGCATCATCAACGTCCCGCTAGCGAGCCATCTCCGGCACCGCCGGCGTCTCGCGAGCTAACTCTTTGGCGAATCGCCCCGCCAGTCCCAAGCTGACCAGGAAGATCACATATGTCAGCAGCGTGTTCACTGCGGCCGCAGTCGCTCCGTACGTCGGAATCCAAATGAGATTCAGCACCACGTTGCTGGCGGCCGCGATCGCCGTACACACCAGGATGCTCTTCTCCATACCCCAGGCAATGTACGCATTCCCTATATACGAAGTCACGAAATCGAGAGGTATAGCCCAGGCAAGCACAAACAGCAAAGCCGACGCGGCTCCGAATTGACTGCCGAACACCAGCTTCATCAACGGCTGCCTCGTCGCGGCCAACGCACCTGCGATCGCCAGGCCCACGCCCAACAACGGCAGCAGAAATCTCGGCCGCAACATGCGAAGGCGCTGCGCGGTGTCCTGCCGGCTCAACTCAGGATAAAGCGACTGCGTCAACAGGTAATACGCCATCAGCACCTGATTCAGGATTCGATAGGCGGCGCTGTACAGCCCAACCTGTTGCGGATTGGACATGACTCCCAGCATCAGCATGTCAATCGTATTGAAGGCGAGGTTGCCCAGCCACGCCAGCCCCATGATGCTGGTGCGCCTCCATGCCAGTGAATCGGCGATCGAGCTCCGCTCTTCTGCGGTACCGAACCCTTCCGGCTGATGCTTTTTCCACCAGATCCAGAATACGGCTGCCTGCGCGAGGATACCGGCAACGTTGCCGGCGGCGACCCACCACAGGGCATGTCCGGAATGCCAGTATCCCAGTGCGAGAAAAGCCAGGATACTGACCGGCACCACCGCGCGCCCGTATCCCAACAAGCGCAGATGATTCTTGCCCCACACGGCCCACTCCAGCGACACCGCGTAGATCGCGCTGGAAAACGAGAAGACCAGAAGAAAGACCTTCATCGGTCCCGGCAAGCGGACGCCAAGAACATAAATCACGATGAGCGGCAACACGGCTGCCGCCATCTTCAGCCGCCGATGCTGCACGCGGCGGACGATTTCCCCGGCCAACTGCGGCTGTTGCGCCACCAGCCGCGCTCCGATGTGCTTCAGCCCGAAATCGATGATGGGTTGCAGCCACTGCGAAATCGTTGCCGCCAGCGCGTAGACACCCAGGATAACCACGCCATAGAAGTGGCCCAGAAAAATCACGATCGCCGCGTAGCAAACCCGGCTCACCGCCTCGCCGGGCGCCAGATGCACGATTCCGCGCACGATCTTGCCGGCCGATTTTGGCAGCAATTGCCCCATCAGTCAGTTCCCGGCTCGGCCAGGCGTGCAAGGTCGCCTCGGCCCGCAGCAATACCCGCGCAGCTGGCCCGCCCCTCGCAGCAAGTAGTCCTTGGCCCTCGGGAGATCGCCCTTGCACAGGCTGAAGACGGCGCCCCCCATCGATCGCGCAAAAAACCTTCCAAATTCCCACCACGTGTAGCCATGGCGCCGCAATACATATCCGCACCCTAACGCGTAGGGAAGGGTCTTCGCTCGCATGCGCGCGAGGTCATGAAGCTTGGGGTGGTGTACCGTGAGCGCCGGTTCGTACCACATTCGAAACCCCAGGGCGAGCGCTCTCAGGAAGTAGTCGGTTTCTTCGCCCGACTGGTAAGCGGACTTGGCGCCCACTCCGATGTCCTCACGGAACGTCCCCACCGCGTCAGTCACCGCGCGTCGCAGAAAGCCACTGACAAAAATGGTAGCGTCCCACACATTGTCCCTGGTCACCAGCACCGGACCGGGAGGCCAGCGGGGTCCCACGGGCTTATCATCCTCATCGCGCATGGTGGTAAAGACCGCATCGAACTCGCGATGCCTCTCCAGCCACTCGCGCACCGACTCCAGTAGCGAGGCGGGATACCAGCAGTCGTCATCTGGAAAGCACATAAACTCGCCCTTGGCCATGCGCAGTCCGACGTTGCGTGCCCGGCCGGCGCCCGGCTCACTCTCAAGATGGTGGATGTCCAAACCGCTATGCCTTTGCAGCACCGGCGCTAACCGTCCATCCTTGTTTTGATCAATGATGATAACTTCAAAATTCCGGTGGGTCTGCGCATCCAGGCTGGTGAGCAGCCGATCCAGCTCCGAAACCCGATCTTTGGTCGCGACGATCAGTGAGAACATGCAGCAAGTTTGCACGGCTTTAGCAGGCCGCTAGAAAACTCAGGTTCGAACGCTTTGTGTGCGGGGCACGACTTCAGTGTCCGCGTGAGAACTAAGCTCTCTTCCAAGGCCCTGAAGTAAGAGGCTCGAAGAACCAGAGCGCCGCAGGCGCGTGCATGATAGCCCAGGACGCAGCGCAGCGGAGTCCTGGGTAGAGTGGGGAAGGAACCAGAGTCCCCCGGGGGACGACATGGTTCTCACGCAAACACTCAGTCGTGCCGATCAGCCGTTTTATTCTCTTCCTGAGCCGGCTTCAGCCGGCGACACAAAACCGCCGCATTGGAGCCTGTCAGGCCTTGGCCGGCCCACCGCGTAGCGAGCTTAGAAGGCTAAACAGCCACCATCCCGCCGCCAGAGGACAGAACAGAATCGCATTCCGCATGAGTGTCGAGGACCACGCGAGGATATCGCCTCTCGGCATCAACAAGAAATCCGGAAGAATGAGCGCCACCACGATGAGGCCCCACGCATTTCTGCCGCAGGCATAGATAAAGTTCAGGCCATATCCCAGCAAGAGCGACAACACCACGACGCCGCCGAGTCCTCCTAACAGATACATCTCCGCCAGGCACGATCCGCCGGTACCAAAGCCCAATCGCGAAAGACTAGGATTCAGAAACACCACCATGTCCCAGCTCAAATACCCTCCCGGGACATACCGTGATATATCAGCGGGCACGAACATCTCGTAGAGGTCGTGAAAAAGATACGCGCCGATATGGGGACGGAACAAGTGCTCGTATTTGATTGCCAGTTCGGTGACGTTCAGAGACAGTCCCTGCTGAGCAATAAATTCTCCGGGACCCGTAATGTAATACTGCCCGCCTGCCTCGGTGTCCCGGCTCGCATCCACCGCGACTGCGACGCCGATCAAAACCACGACCAGCAACACCGGTACCAATATGCGGGCACGCTTCGCGGACTTGATTCTCGCCAGATACCACACCACCAAAGCCAGGCTGAGCGTGCCGCCTCGCGAACCCGCTGCCAGATACAAACCCGCAACTGCGAAATAGAGGACGGTGATCGTCCACAGATACTTCTTCCTTTTTTCGATCACGAAAAGCGCGAGAAAAACCGGTAGATCCAGCACGGCAATCAGCCGCACGGGCAACGGAACAGTAGCAGCCAGACGGTAATAGTCAGTGAAAAAGGCCAGATAACCATTCGCCAGCACGTATCGGAAATACAAGTAGTTCTTAATCAGTGACGCTGAAATCGTAAAGAAGAACACCACGTAGAGATACGGCAAGTAGCGTCGGACGTCTCGATCGCTGGGTGGCTGGATGCGCCGGTAGCTCCACCGGCAAGGAGCATAAATGCAGATCGCCGAAAGCACGATCGCCAGCAGTACAATCCCAGCTTCCTCGCGTGAAACGCTGAAGGGTGCGGGTGTAAACAACTCGATGTCCAGCGGATTATCCGTTACCCCTAGACAATATCCAATGAGCCGACCGCCCTGAAAAAGCAACAGCGTGCAGAGAAACAGAAAGCAGGGATGTCGTCCCCCATCGAATCGCTTCCAGGCCAAGACAATCAGCGAAGACAGCAGCAGGACCGTCAGCACACTCGCCGCGTTCGGGGTCAGCCACCCCATCAGATAACAGAGAGTCCCGACCGCGACCACCGACAGGTATCCCAGCACTTCAAAGCAGGCCATCGGCACGGCCAGAGGCACGGGAGCAACTGCCGGGAGTGGTTGCGAAAAGCTATTCATCGAAACGGAAATCGAGACAGAAATGACGCCACGCCGAACTGCCGGTTGTAGCGCCGCCCTCCGGGCGGCTGGATCGCGGGCCTCCGGCCCGCGGATGTTTGGCAGGCGAGACGCCTGCCCGACAGCCGGTCTGGAGACCGGCGCTACGAGTTACGATCACCTTGCTTCCATCTGCTCAAGAACTTGGCTGGCCCGTTCCGCGGGAAGAGCCAGGACATTGTCAATCACCGGCTTGCGCTCGCGCACGTCCCGAAGCCTCCAGCCTTTCGTAGTTCTTAGAGCGTACGCATAGTTGGCGGATGCGGCCCATTCTCCAAACACCGCCGTCGCATCCAGGCCGCGCCGGTTGTAGTAAGGCTCGTTGATTTCCATATGCAGGATAGGCCGGAATTGCCCGATGGTCGACGCTGCGCCGCTCAAGAACTTGTCTTCGTGTCCTTCAATGTCGACCTTGATGAAGTCCAGCCTCTTCAGATTCAGCGACGGAACGATTTCATCGAGCGTGTCGACCTCGACCATTCCGCACTGGAAGCGGCCATCGCTATCATCGATAACAATCGCGGCATTGCCGGTGCCGGAGCCATTGGCGAAATCCTCTCGCAGGCTGATCGGCAGCGAAGCGCGGCGGTCGGACAGCCCCAGCTCATGCACCACCACCGTCTTCTCCAGCCCATTGAGTCTGACGTTCTCGCACAGCCGCTGATTGTTGCTCGCAACCGGCTCGAATGCGTGGACCCTTCCGCCCGCGCCCAGCGCCTTCCCCATCGGGATCGCCCAAAACCCGACGTTCGCTCCAACATCAAGGATCACCCACTCGGGCGAAAACAATCGCAGAACCGACCGTATTTCTTCCGTATCAAAGTCATGAGTGTAGAAGCTGGCGTACTCGGTATACGCACGCAGATCGACGATCATGCGATGTCCCAATCGCATCGCCACTTCCTCGGTAGATGCGCTGGAGTTCAAAAGCAACCGATTGGCAACGTAAGCAAGTTTGTTGCGCCCACGAAAATCAGGAATCCGGCTGATGAGCTCTGCGGCGGAAGCCCGCAACCTCTGCCTGGTTTGCATAATTTGGAGACTAGGACAGCTTCAGCGACTCCCGCAGCTCGGCCAAGCGCGCGGCCTCATGCGGGTCGCGATATCTGCGGCGCAGCGCTTCCATCAACAGCACCAAAAAGCATGCCATCAGGAACGCCGCCACTGTAGAAACCAGCACGATGAGCATACGGCGCGGGCCCGACTTTCTTTCCGGCGCAACAGCCGTGTCCACCACCTGGACCAGGATTGCGTTCTGGCCTTCATCAATGCGGGCAGCCTCCAATTGCTTGCCCAGAAACTCGTAGAGCGCCTCGTGATACTTCACTTCGCGAGACCGGCGGAGGTATTCCAACTCGGCTTCCGGCATCTGCCGCGCCGGGATCGCAAGGTTGCCGTTTCCCGCGGCTGCGCTGCTGTGCTCGAGTCTGGCCAGCTCGCCTTCCATGCCCGCCAGCTCCGCCTCGGCACGCTGCAGCTCGGGGTTGTTCTCGGTGGCGTAAGAGCGCATGCTCCGGAGCTTCACTTCGTGGGCTGCCACCTGCGCCCGCAAGTCGGCGATGCTGGCAATCATCGTCCGGCCCTGGGCCTCGGGCTGGAGCAGTCCGCTCTTCTCCTGCACCTGTCTCAGCGCCAGCTCCGCAGCGGACAAGTCTTGCAGTTCTGCCTTGAGCTGCTGCTCGTAAAACAGCCGCCGCTGGCCGGCTTCCGTTATGGCCATGTTCTGATTCAGGTTGTAGAGCTCCTGCACATAAGCGTTGGCGATGTCGGCGGCGCGCTTGGGATCATGGTCGCTAACGGAAATGGAAATCAGCCCCTCTTTCGTAGCGACGATCTCGCTGTTCGCTCTCAACCTTTTTTGCGCGTCCTGGTAGCGCGACGCCCCATAAACGTTTTGCAGATCGAAACGATTGATGAGATGGTCTTCGATCGTCCGACTGGTCAGCATCGCGACAAAAACGTCGTCTGGGTTCCTCAAGCCCAGATCGCCCACGCTCAGCCCCGCGATGGCTCCCATCTGTCCCAGCATCGAGTTCAGCGCCGATTGTTTTTGCTGAGGAGGCAGGATCGTGCTGGTTGCCGTATACGATCTTGGGCAGCAGCAGCGCGATGATCGTGGCCACGATCGCCACGCCGGCGCTGAACAGCAGAATTGGTTTCTTCTTGCGGGCCAGCACCAGCAGTAGCTCGACAACATCGACCTTGTCAGTCTGGTCGATCGCCGGCTCAGAGTTGGACACGTCCATCCCATTCTCCAGCGCCGTACCGCTGTGGGAGTGAGGTTCAAACGGCTTTGAAGTCTGCTGCATTGAGATCAATTCCTGCCAGGCGTTAGCTACTTTAAGACATTGATGGCGGCGGCAGCCAATCCGAAGTTGAACAAGATCTGCGACCAGTCCTTGAAGGTGCGGAAGCCGGCGCCGGGATTCAATTGCTCCGGTACGACCACCGTATCTCCCGGCATCAGCACCATGCTGGCGAAGCCGCCCGACCAGAAGCCTGGCGCGGCGTCCTTGCTCACAACCGCACCATTGGCGAGGACCACGAAGATCTTGCCCTTGTCGGCAGCGCGCGTCGGTCCGCCCGCATCGCGCAGATAATGCGAAACCGTCTTGCCATCCTTCTGTATGAAGGAACCCTGGTTATATACGTCGCCGACCACGCTCACCACGATCGGCCGGCTGGGCACGATGAAGTGGTCGCCATCCTCTAGCGGAATATCGGGAATGTCGGCAACACTCGCGTCGTTGGGATGAAGATTCAGCACGATTCTTCCATCCGCCTTGAACTGCCGGAGTTTTTCCAGGCTTACGCGCTGCGCATCCATTGCGGCTTTCGCAGCGTTGGCTTCCTCCGTGTTCTTCGCATTCTGCGATGCCTGCACCGCCTGCCGCGCCAAATCTTTCTCCATCTGGGCAATCACCATATCCAGCCGCTCCTGCTGCTGAATACGCGTGGACTCGCGCGTAAACACCGAGCCATACAGGTACGCCGACGGAGCCAGCCCGCCGGCAACGGTCACGAGGTCGCGAAGTCCCTGGCCCGGCTGCGCGCGGTAAATGCCAGAGGATGCGAACTCGCCCTCCAGTCGGACCAGCTTGGTCTGCTGCTCGCGCGGCACTTGCAGATCGGCCTGCGAGAAGATGGTGACGATATCGCCAGGCTGCAAGATCAGATTGCTGGAGTCGTCGTGTTGCAGCACAGCTTTGCCGAGGTTGAACGGGATGAGTTCGGTGGAAAGATCTTTGTCGCTTATGCGCTGAATAACAGCGTAGTCCCAGTTGATCTCCGGCGCGTTCCGGCGAACGTCGTTCAACTCGCCGGTAAGACGAGTCCCGCTGGTCTGCATTTGCAGGTTGATGGCATTCTGCTGCGTCCAGTATTCGCGGGTGATGAGGAAGTCGCGATTGGGAATCAAATCGGTGATTCGCATCCCATCGTGCCAGGGATAGCGACCCGGAGCTGCGACGTTGCCGCGCAGCGTAACCGAGTTCACAAAGCGCGGCGAGATGGGCGCGAAATTCAGCACGTCACCGTCCTTTAGCGGATGTGCCAGCCCAACCTCATCCAGCTTGACTTCTTCGATGCTGCGGTCCTTGCGATCCTTAATTTGTTCGACGTAGACCTTTCCTCCATTGGCCGTAGTCGTCAACCCGCCCGCCAGTCTGAGAACGTCTCCTAAAGTCGCTTCCGACCTGAGTTCGTAGATCGCGGGGTTGTTCACCTGGCCGCCCATCGCGACCTGAGCGCCGATGGGCATGAAGTAAATCACATCCTCCGGCTGCAGGACGACGTCCTTGCTCTTGTCTCCCTTGATCAGAAGATCGTAGAGATCAAAATCGGCAACCACTGTCGAGCCGCGCTTTAACTGGATGTGCCGCATCGAGCCTGCGGGCGACGGCCCGCCGGAAGCGAAGACCGCATTGGCCAGCGTGCTGAGCGAACTGACCGTGTAGCGGCCGGGTCGTCTCGCTTGGCCGACAACAAACACGTCAATCGACCGCAACTCGCCCATGCTGACGTTCAAGTCGAAATTCTGATAGATGCGGCCGATGTGAGACTTCAGGAAGCTCTGCAGCTGATCGTATCTGAGCCCGGCGACATTCAGATTGCCGACCTTCGGAATGTAGACAGCTCCATTGCGGTCTACGCGGCTGTGAACATCCAGATCGATCTGTCCCCAGGCGCGAATCAGCAGCTCATCGCCCGGGCCGATAACGTAGTCGGACGTGACCGGCACGCGGTCCACCGGAGCGAAGGTGGTCGGCACATTGAGGAATAAGTTCTGGCCATAGATCGGGAGTGTCTGTCCTAGCGACGCAGCCACCAGTTGCTGAAAATCCGTCAGCTCGACCGTCTTGGTCTGATTAGTCTCCAGTTGTGGCGGCGGCTTGGGCGCTGTCGTGGAGGGAAGGGTGTGCGTGTCGTCCAATACCACCGTCGGCGCCGCCGATGGCACGCCTTCGGGCGCCGGGGCACTCGGACTCGTTTGCTGCTGGGCGGCGTTCTCGGCTCCCATCGAATTCAGCAGAGGGACGCCGTCCTGGGCAGCAGCCGTTAAAGATCCCATGGCGGCGACGGCGCACAACGTGAAGACAACGAGGACAGCGCGAAGTCCGCTGCAGGCCTTCAAGTTATTTTTCAAAGGAAGGTAACCGTAAGTCTTTGTTTCGGACACAGATTTCAAAGTGCTCTCCAAAATCCGTTGTATTGGTGCCGCTCACGACAAGCAAACATAATCATCGTTCAGTCCGACGCCGGCCCCGAGGTTGCGGCCCGGGCGGGCGCTGGCGATTGCCGCAAAGCATTCAGCCAGAACTGGGTGTAACCCGGCGTCAATGCCTGCGCATCCCAGGGCGAATCGCGTCCCGTCACCAGGCGATGGAAGTTGCGGTGCGCGCTGACCGCCGCGGCCAGTCCAAGAGTCGCAAAGGTTGGCTCCAGATTGCAAATCGCGCCGCGGTCGGAGCAACGCTTGAAATACGCGTTCACCGCGTCAAAGATTGATCCCAGATGCTCGCGAAACATGCGCTCCGCCGCAGGCAGCTCAAATCCCGCCACATACACCAGGCCCCCCAATTCAGGATATTGGGCGACGATGTTCACTACAAACTCCACCAACATGGGCACCACAATTTCCGGATCGAGGTCGCTGGCTAATCCCTGCTGCAGTTCCCGCCCCAACTTAAGACGACTCAGCCTCGATTCCGCAGCTGCCCAGAACAGATCAGCCTTTCTGGCGAAGCAGCGAAACAGTGTGGCTTCGTTGACCCGCGCGAGTTGTGCGATCTCGCGGGTGCTGGTGCCTTTGTAGCCCTGGCGGGAGAATAACTGAACTGCCGCCTCAATGATCCGGACTTCGGTGACACTTCTCTCTGCTGCTTTATTCACAAGAGAGGGTCCTTTGCGGATTAGGTTTGAACGATTCGGGATTACTGCCTGAGGGGTTCGATCTGGTCTGCGTCAATTTCCACCGCGACGCTTTGCTGGATCAAATCCAGCGTCAGTACGACACGAAGATCATTCTTCTTGCGAACTAGAACTCCGATCATCCCGGCCAGCGAGCCGGAGGTGATCTGCACCCGTTCTCCCACCACGAGGTAGGGATGAGGCTCGACCCGCATCAGCGGGAGCGCGGAGCGGAGCGACTCGATTTCCGCGCCAGGCAGCGGCGACGGCTCGCGGCCGGCGCTGACGATGGATACTACGCCGGGCACTTGCAACACTTTCACCGACTCCCGGCGCTCGATATGGACGAAGATGTAACCGGGAAATAGCGGCTTGTCGATGGGCAACCGGCAGCCGTTTTTCCAGCGCCGCACCGAGGTGTACAGCGGCAGAAACGACTCGATGTGGCGTCCCCCGAGGTGGCGGGCGACAATCTTTTCATGACGCGCCGTCGTATAGGCGGCAAACCAGTTTCGCAACGGCTCGGACGATTTGGCTTGGGGAGATCTGACGCTCGGTGAGTCGATCGTCGGAGCCGGGAAAGTTACGCAAACAGACAAGGCTTCGCCATCCTCAGTGAGAGGTGATTCTTCCTGTAAGCACGCCAATTCGTGCAATTGCGCGCTTTAGTTTGTGAGATCCAGATGATCTGGCCCGAGGCAAAATCTTTGTATTGCCAAGACTTGCCCGCCACTATCCTGCAAGCGTGTACTTGCTCGCAGTGACATCTGGATCAATGCTCCAAGGCTGAGTTGCCAGCATAGGAAAAGCCGAGTTTCCGGTCAAGAAAAAACTGCGGTAGATGCCAGATGGGGAACGCCGAACCGAATACTGGAAGCCAGCGCCGGGGTCGGCAGGACACCTTTCTCAAGTCCTCGGAAGCCGAAAAAACGGACCGGCGAGGGCCCGCTGGTAGACAATGGCCGAATGGACAAGAACGCTCCCATTCGTGTAGCCATAGTCGGCCTGGGAAACGTCGGCGCCACGCTTGGGTACGCGCTGCTCTTAGGCGGCCTCGCGGCCGAGATCGTACTCATCGACAACAATCATGCCAAGGCCGAGGGCGAGGCGATGGATCTGAACCACGCCGTGCCCTTCGCTCATCCCACACACATTTGGGCGGGCGGCTATCACGACTGTGCCGGCGCGACCGTCGTGGTGCTCGCGGCCGGCGCCAATCAAAAGCCGGGAGAAACGCGGCTCGACCTGCTGCGGCGCAACGCCGACATCTTCGCGGAGATCGTGCCGCGCGTAGTCGAGCACAATCGCGACTGCATCCTGTTGATCGCCACCAATCCCGTTGATGTGCTGACACGGATCTCGCTGCAGCTTTCCGGTTTGCCGCCACAGCGCGTGATTGGCTCGGGGACCATCCTCGACACGGCGAGGTTTCGCTACCTGCTCAGCCAGCATTTCGGCGTCGACGCGCGCAGCGTTCACGCCTTCATTGTCGGCGAGCACGGCGATAGCGAGGTTCCGGTATGGTCGCTGGCCAACATTGCCGGCATGCGCCTGGAGGACTTCTGCGCCGCGCAAGGCCGCAGCTGCGACTGGAAGGAGCTCCACTCCGTCTTTGAGCAGACCCGCGATGCGGCTTATCACATCATCTCGCGCAAACAAGCGACGTACTACGCAGTCGCCGCCGGGCTGATGCGAATCGTCGAAGCCATTCTGCGAGATCAGAATACGGTGCTGTCGGTATCCAGCCTGGTGAACGGAGAATACGGAATCTCTGACATCTGCCTGAGCCTGCCCTCGATCGTCAATCGCCAGGGAATTCAGAAGGTTCTGCACCTGCAACTGAGCGCGGACGAGGTACGGAAGCTGCAGGAGTCGGCGCAGGTGCTGAAGGAAACTCTGGGGCAACTTCGTCCGTGATAATATATATGTATATAAATAATTATAGATAGGTATACCATGGCGTTAAGCATCAAGAATCCCGAGACAGAGCGATTGGCCCGCTTGATTGCCAAACAGACCGGCGAGTCTCTTACTCAAGCCATTGAACAATCCTTGCGTGAGCGGGTGGAGCGACTGCAGCGCCAACGTCGTGCGACTGCGACATCCGCATCCGTGGAAGAGATATTGCGGAGGGTGGATGCCCTTCCGACCCTCGATACGCGCAGCGAGGATGAGATTCTGGGATATGACGAACACGGGTTGCCGCGGCGATGGTGATCGACTCGTCTGCTTTAGTCGCAATCTTTCTCGCCGAACCGGAACGCGCCAATTATTTGGCGTTGATCGAAGATTCCGAGGTGCGGCTAATCTCCGCCGTCAACGTCTTCGAAGCAGCAATGGTGCTGGAGTCAAGGCGGGGCGATGCGATGGGCCGCGAACTTGACTTGTTCATCATCCGCCAGCAACTGGAGATTGTACCTTTCGATGCGGATCACATTGCGATCGCTCGGCAGGCCTTCCGGAGGTTCGGTAAGGGACAACACCCCGCGGCCTTGAATTTCGGGGACTGCTTTGCTTACGCATTGGCGAAGTTGCGCGGAGAGCCCCTTCTGGCCAAGGGCAACGACTTTCGCAAAACTGACATACCTATGTGCTGAACAGTGCGCTAGCCGTTATTCGCCCTTACCCAGCGCCAGCGTGATCAGTGTCTTCTGCTCCAGTTCGTGAGCCTTGTGTGAGCCCGTGGCGGGCGTGGCGTTTGCCGCGCGTTTGATGCTGCGCACCTTCGAACCCAGGATTCGCTTCAGCCTTGGCGTCACAAAGGAAAGCGCGCCCATGTTGGCTGGCTCTTCCTGCACCCAGATGAACTCCGTCGCATTCTTGTAGCGTCCCAGAGTCTGCTGAATCTCGCTCTCCGGGAATGGATAGATCTGTTCCAGCGAGACGATTGCCGGCGCGGACAGCTTATGCTTGTTGCGTTCCATGCGCATTTCCTGGCCGATCTTGCCCGTGCAAAGCAGGACCCGTTTAGCATCCAACGCCGTTTCGTCCGGAATGACGTTCTGAAAGCGTGGCCGCTCCAACTCGGACAGCGGTGACATTGCTTCTGGATGCCGCAACATGCTCTTGGGCGTGAAGCAGATAAGCGGCTTGCGCCATTTGCGCAGCGCTTGCCGGCGCAGCAGATGGAAATATTGCCCCGCGGTCGACGGCTGGCAAACCTGCATGTTGTCACGCGCGCAGAGCTGCAAATAGCGCTCAATACGCGCGCTGGAGTGTTCTGGTCCTTGGCCTTCATGACCATGCGGCAACAACAAAACCAGCCCGCTAAGCAGATCCCACTTGTCTTCGCCGGCGGCGATGAACTGATCGATGATGATCTGCGCACCGTTGGCAAAGTCGCCGAACTGCGCTTCCCAAGCTACCAGCGCCTCGGGATAGTCGCGCGCGAAGCCGTATTCGAAGCCCATCACCGCAGCTTCCGACAGCTCCGAGTTGTAGATCTCGACTCGCGCCTGCCCCGGCGAGAGATGACACAGCGGGACATATTCTTTCTCATCGATGATGTCGATCAGCACCGAGTGGCGCTGATTGAAGGTGCCGCGGCGGCTGTCCTGGCCGCTGATGCGGATCGGGACTCCCTCCAGAGCAAGCGAGCCCAACGCGAGCGCCTCGGCCATACCAAAGTCTAGCGGCCGCCTGCCATAACCCATTTCACGCCGCTGTTCCAGCAGCTTTTGCACCTTGGGATGGATGTGGAAGTCGTCAGGATAGGTGACCAACGAATCCGTGATGTCGTGCAATTGCGCGGCAGTCAGGCCAGTGTCGACTTCGTCGGCCGGGTTGTAAGGGCCGCCATGATAGGGCGCCCAGTAGCTGGGCAACTGCCGCATGGCCGGCTTCTTTACCATGCTCTTGCCGGCTTTTTCCGCGGCATCGAGCTCAGCCTGGAACTTCTCGACGTACGGCTTCGCATCGAGACCCACGTTCTTCGCATAAATCTCGTACAGCATGGGATGATCTTTGATCTTGCGGTAGAGAATGGGCTGCGTGATCGTCGGGTCGTCGACCTCGGAATGACCGTGCCGGCGGAAGCCGATCAAGTCCACCACAACATCGCTGCCGAATTCGTAGCGATACTCCAGCGCCATGCGTCCGGCGCGCACCACGGCATCGACATCCTCACCGTTAACGTGGAAGATGGGAATCGGCAGCCGTTTCGCCAAATCCGACGAGAAGCGGCCGGAGTACGCGTCGCTGGGATTCGTCGTGAATCCGAGCAGATTGTTAAC
Organism: uncultured Acidobacteriaceae bacterium; assembly: GCA_963805985.1. GTDB lineage: Bacteria > Acidobacteriota > Terriglobia > Terriglobales > Acidobacteriaceae > Bog-257. The sequence goes on from CAWDWG010000006.1 coordinate 170,032, forward strand.
GATGACGTGAACCGTTCCGCCAACGGTATACCCGCGAAGGTTCGCAAGGTTCAGCGTCTCGGCGGTAATTCCCTGCCCCGCAAACGCCGTGTCACCGTGCATCAGGACCGGCAGCACTCGATTCTTGCCATCGCGACCCAGGCGCGTTTGCTTGGCGCGAGCGCGTCCCAGCGCCACTGGATCGACAGCTTCCAGATGGCTGGGGTTGGACACCATGTGAATCCGCACCTCGCGGCCGCTGGCCCCGGTGTAGATGCCGGTCGCACCGACGTGATACTTCACATCGCCGCCGCCCAGCACGCTGCGCGGATCGACATCCTCAAATCCAGCAAAGATCTCCGCCGGCGGCCGGCTCACGATGTTGATGATCACGTTCAGGCGTCCGCGATGGCTCATGGCCAGCACCGCCTGCTCGGCGCCATATCCGGACGCGGAATTCAGAATCTCGTCCAGCAGCGGAATCAGCGCGGTGTTGCCTTCCAGCGAATAACGCTTGGTGCCGATGTAGCGCGAGTGGATCGTCTGCTCGAAGACATCGGCGTGAACCAGCTGATCCAGAATGCGCGAGCGATCCACATTCTCCGGCCGCGTCGATTCCATGCGCTCCTGAATCCACTGCCGTCGTTCCGGATCGGCGATGTGCATGAACTCCACGCCGATGCTGCCGCTGTAGACGCGGCGGGCCGCGTCGGCAACATCCCCGGACATATCCAGATCGGGATGCGCTAGCGGATTGAAGTGGCCCAGAGGATCGAGGTTGGCCTGAAGGTAGCCCCAGCGGCGGAACGCGTCCAGCACGCGCTCCTGCTTCTCGCTGTCAACGTTCATCATTACAGTGGACAAGGACGATAACTCCCGCGGCCGCGGCATCGCGCAGGGAGCCGGGCCTTTGCTCAATAGCTCTATTAGTTATAGATTCCGTACTGGCCGGAGCGATCCATCCGGCGCTCAAGCAGCTGCAGCCAATCGTCAACCGACCTTTCAGTATATAGTGTCGCAAGCGCCGCGAAAGCGGTCGTTGTGCTCTCACAGAAGCGCAATTCCGCAATGGAACAAGTGGAAAAGGGATGATACAGAATCTGACGTCGCGAGATCGGGTCTTCGTGCTGACCGGCGCCGGAATCAGCGCGGAGAGCGGGTTGCCGACCTTTCGCGGGGCCGACGGCCTGTGGCGCGGCCAGCAGGTGCAGGATGTAGCTACGCCCGAAGCCTTTCGCGCCAATCCCGGGATGGTGTGGCAATTCTATTCCGAGCGCCGCAAGCGCCACGCAACCGTCACCGCCAATCCGGCGCATTTTGCCTTGGCCAATCTGGAGCAGGCACTCGGGGAGCGCTTCTTTCTGTGTACCCAGAATGTCGATTCTTTGCACGAGCAGGCGGGATCGCAACGCATCGTACACATGCACGGCCGCCTGATGCAGACGCGCTGCTCGCGCCCGGGCTGCCGTACCAAGCCATTCGACGACGAGCGTTGTTACATGTCTTACGCCGAGATTCCGACCTGTTCGGAATGCAAGGCGCTGTTGCGGCCGCACGTCTGCTGGTTCGGCGAAGTTCCCATATTCCATGGAACGCATCTTTGAGCAGTTGCGGATCTGCACCGTGCTGCTGACGGTAGGAACATCCGGCGTGGTCGAACCAGCCGCCAGCTTTGTTCGCATGGCGAGGATGAATCGCGCCAAGGCAATTTATATTGGGCCGGAGGAGCCGGCAAATCATTCCTTCTTCGATACCGTGGTGCTCGGAAAAGCGGGGGACGTGCTGCCGGGATTGGTGAAAGAACTGGTACCCGCTAGCGCAGGAAGTGGCCGGTGATGTTGTAGGCGGCGAAAGCAGCCAGGTAGGCCACGATAGTCATGTAGGAAAACTGTATTGCCGGCCATTTCCAGCCGTTGGTTTCCCGGCGAACGACAGCGACGGTCGACATACATTGCATGGCAAATGCGAAAAAGACGAGCAGGGCTACGGCCGCAGCGGGAGTCAGTTCGTGACGCAGAGCCGTCTGCAAATCGGTGGCATGCGATTCGGGATCAACTCCATTCAGGGTTCCGAGGGTTGCGATGATGACTTCGCGCGCGGCAATTGAGGTCAGCAGGCCAACGCCAATCTTCCAATCAAATCCAAGCGGACGAATCGCCGGCTCGATGGCGTGACCGACCTTCGCCACCACGCTGTCCTGCACCTGCGGAGGCTGGCCGTGATGCATGGGGAAATTCGTCGCCGCCCACAGCAGCAGCGATACGAGCATGATCACCGTGCCGGCGCGATAAAGAAAAGCTTTGCCGCGATCCACCAGCCGTAGTCCAAGCGACGCAAGCGTTGGCCAGCGGTACGGCGGCATCTCCAGAATGAACGGAGCGTCCTTGCTCTTCAGGATCGTGGACTTCAGCAGCCGGGCCGTGATCACCGCCATCAAGAATCCCAGAACGTAAAGGCCGAGCATGGCTACTGCACGCGTCCCAAGAAACGGTCCCAGCAAGGGATGGTTCGGTAGGAAAGCCGCGATGACCATGGTGTAGACCGGCAGACGTGCCGAGCAGGTCATGAACGGCGCAATCAGGATCGTAGCCATGCGATCGCGCTTGCTCTCGATGGTGCGGGTAGCCATGATCGCGGGCACCGCGCAGGCATAAGCTGAAAGTAACGGAATGAAGCTCTTGCCGTTAAGGCCGACGCGTGACATGGTGCGGTCGGCGATGACGGCAGCGCGAGAAAGATATCCCGAATCTTCGAGAATGCCGATGACCAGGAACAACAGCAGGATTTGCGGCAGGAAAACCAGCACCGAGCCGGTGCCCTTCCAGATGCCGTTAATCACCAGCGACTGGAACATGCCCGCCGGCATATGAGTGCTAAGTGCTCGCCCCGTGGTGTCGAGAAATTTCTGCAGCAGATTCGAGAGCGGCTGGCCCACGGAGAAGATCGTCTGGAAAACGCCAATCACGACCAACGCGAAGATCACCGGGCCCCAAACGCGATGCAGAAAGATGGCATCGAGGCGAGCATGTCCAGACTGGCGTGGCCGGACGGCGATATCCCGCGTTGTTTCCGACCCGCACCGCCCACTCGCGATAGCCGCGCGTGCTGCCAACAACCGGCAACTCCAGCGGATCGGGACTCGTCGCCGCGGAAGAAAGGAAGTTCTGCACGGCCACGATTCCCTCGCCTGTCGTCGCACTGGTGAGCGCAACCGGCGTCCCCAACTCCCGCGCTAGCGACAGCACATCGACATGGCCGCCCTGCTTGCGCAACTCGTCGGCCATGTTGAGCAGCACCAGCGTTGGCAGGCCGAGCGCAATCACACGCGCCGCCAGCACCAGATGCGTGTGCAGATTGGTCGAATTGAGGACGAGGATGACCGCATCCGGACGCGGTGTTCCGGGCATGTTGCCGTTCAGGACGTCGACAGCAACTTTCTCGTCCTCGGACTTGGGTATCAGGCTGTAAACGCCGGGAAGATCGATCAGCGCGATCTCTTCGCCGTTGGCGTCGCGAATGTAGCCGGTGTGATGCTCGACGGTGACGCCGGGAAAATTCCCGACCTTCTGGCGCAGCTTGGTGAGGCGATTGAATAAAGTTGTCTTGCCGGAGTTCGGAGGACCGACGACGGCGACGGTGCGATAAGACGTGCCGAGAGCTTCATCCCTGGGTGGTGCCACAGCGTGGCAGCTCATGGTCGAAGCTCCCATCTAGTCTCCGAAGGCGGGAGCGCCAATCAGCTCCACATGAATATGGCGTGAAAGATCGCGGCGCATGGCGACTTCCGTGCCGTCGACGCGATAGATACGGGGATCGCCGCCGGGACTGCTGCGCAGAACTTTTACCACCAGGCCGGGGACGAAACCGAGGTTCATGAGATGCTCGGCCACCGCCGGGGACAATTCCAACTTCGATACGATGGCACTCTCACCCACGTGCAAATCGGACAAAGCGCCGGCCTTCGCCTGGCGATCTTTCTTATGACGGCCGAATATGAAGTTGAAAATCATTTTCAATACCGATTTCTATTCTAATCCCCCCGCGGCGGGAGGCAACGACCAAAGTCACACGATCTTGTGATCTGCAAACATTTCGGAACGGGTTGCAAAACGGAGCAACCGATTGATGCTCCGATACTTACCCGCTCTTGCAACAGTTGTTGAAACACCCGTTGTCGTTCCCCCGCAGCCGGTGCCTACGACTAAATAGGCAGACGCGCGCGATTTCTGCGCCCCCATCGCGGTCGAATGCCCGATCGACGAGGCTGAGCAGAACTCCCCTCGCACGCCTTAACTTGCCTGCAGCCCGCTAAAGATATCGGCAGTCGCGTGCAGGTAGAATAGTCGGCACATCAACGGGGTGATCCTTCATGCTGGGACTAAGCGACATTGCCAGCCGCATTGTGCAATCGACAATTCGCACCATGTCGGTCGAGTGCGATCGGGTGGGCGGCATTAATCTGGCACAGGGTGTGTGCGACACCGAGGTTCCGGCCGCGGTGCGCCATGGAGCGGAAGCCGCGATTGAAGCCGGCTTCAATCAGTACACGCGACTGGACGGAATCGCGCGCCTGCGCAACGCCATCGCGGAGAAGCTGGCTCGGCAGAATGGCATCGCCGCGGACCCTGATTCCGAGATTCTCGTAACCTCGGGCGCTACCGGCGGATTCGATGCAGCTTGCCGTGCGCTGCTCGATCCCGGCGACGAGGTCATCCTCTTCGAACCTTATTATGGCTATCATTACGCAACGCTCGTCGGCCAGCATTGCCGGCCGGTGCTGGTGTCGCTCGATCCGCCGGATTACGCGTTGATCCTTGATCGTGTCGCGGATGCGATCACCCCGAAGACGCGCGGCATCCTGATCAACACGCCGGCAAATCCCTCGGGGAAAGTTTTCTCGCGCCAGGACTTGTTGGAGATTCTCAAGATCGCAACCGCGCACGATCTGTTTGTCTTTACTGACGAGATCTACGAGCACTTTGTTTACGATGGCCAGCGGCATATCAGCCCGGCGACGCTTCCCGGCGCGGCTGAGCGAACTATCACGATCTCGGGATTCTCCAAGACCTTCAGCATTACCGGATGGCGAGTGGGTTTCTTGCACGCCTCGGCGCGATGGATTCCGGCGATCAGCTATTTCCATGATCTGGCGTATGTCTGCGCGCCGTCGGCGTTCCAGCATGGTGTTGCCGCTGGGCTCGAGGAGCTGCCGGAAAGCTTTTACTCCGATCTGGTTCGCGATTATCAGAAGAAGCGGGAGATGATCTGCGGCGCATTGCGAGCTGCCGGACTCGAGCCCAGCGTTCCCGCTGGATCGTATTACGTGCTGGTGGATGCCGCGAATGTTCCCGGAGACAACAGCATCGAGAAAGCCATGAACCTTCTACACAGCACGGGCGTCGCCAGCGTTCCCGGGCAAGCATTCTTTCAGGGAGGCCGAGGCGACCATCTGCTGCGCTTCTGCTTTGCCAAGACCGATGGCGATCTGGAACAGGCGTGTCAGCGGCTGAGCCGATTGCGGCAGAACGTTTCCGCTAGCGCACGTTGACCCTGACGGTAAAGGTCTTCGCCGGTGGCTGGTTGTATTCAAACGAGCGATGGTAGTTCAGCTTCAAGTTGGCGATGCCGCTGGCGCCGGCGTTGAACTGAAGGATTTGCATTCCCGGAGCGCCCATCGCTGAGGATTTCGTACTCTTCCGGTAGCTATCCTTTTGCAGCTTCAGTGGAGACGGATCGCCATCCACCGTCCATTTGTATCCGGTCGAAGGATTGCTGGCCAGCTTCACGACTAGCGTTTGATTCGAGGCAAGGTCAATATCCCTTCCGTTATCCTGATCGGTAGCGGTGACAGTCGAAGCTGCAGTTTTTGCGGAGGACACGGAAGAGGCGGTTTGGAGGACTTCAGCGGGGGCTGAAACCGCAAACAGCACAGCAGCGGAAAAGGCCAATAAGCGACAGACCACAGGCAGGGCTCCTCGTTCTTGATTCACTGGCAGAGTGACGCGTCCGCAGGAAGTTGTCAATGCAAACCAGCTTCCCATTTCCTGCGTCCAATGGATTTGCGGTTTGCGTTAATTTCCGCCCGTGAAAGGCAGCTTGCTCTCAAGGTGAGCCTCGTAACAACACCCCAACCATGACCGCAGCGCTCGATCACACTTTGTCGCACTGGCACATCGTCACCGCCTGGCTGATTTTTCTAGCCAGTTATCTGGTGTTTGCGATCGGCAGGCTACCGGGTACAAAGATCGACCGGCCGGCGATGGCCGTGATCGGCGCAGTGCTGATGTTCGCCTTCGGCGTGCTCGGCCCGAAGCAGGCGATTGCGAGCGTTGATTTCGCCACGCTGGTCCTGCTGTTCTCGATGATGCTGATCGTCGCCAGCCTGCATCTGGCAGGCTTCTTCGAGTGGATCACACGGCTGGCCATCGAACATCTCAGCGCCGGACAACTGCTACCCGGCGTGATCTTCATCAGCGGAATTCTCTCGGCGTTTCTGGTGAATGACATCGTATGCCTGGTGATGGCGCCGCTCATCCTGGGACTCTGCAAGCGGATGGGGTTGAAGCCGGTGCCGTATCTGCTGGCGTTGGCGACGGCGTCTAACATCGGCAGCACGGCGACCATCACCGGCAATCCACAAAACATTCTGATCGGATCGATCTCCGGCATCACCTATCGCGATTTTCTGGTCCACCTGGGACCGGTGGCGATCCTGGGCCTCTTTGTTGACTGGGCACTGTTGCACTGGATTCACGTTCGCAACGGTCAGGGCGCGGTCATGCAACCAGCGCAAGTCGAAATCACTACCGGCCACGCGCCGGAAATGCATCCCGGCTGGCCGATTGCCGTGAGCGTCGGCGTGTTGATCGGATTTCTGCTGGGCTACCCGCCGGCATTGGTGGCAGCGACTGGAGGAGCTCTCCTGCTGGTACAGCGGCGACATTCGCCAAAGCTTATTTATCGCGATGTGGACTGGTCGCTGCTCATGCTGTTTCTGGGATTGTTTCTGATCATCGGCGGCGCCCAGCAGGCAGGAGTGACGGACCAGTTGTTGCGGGCCGCCGAGAAGCTCAATCTGCAAAACCACTTGATCTTCACCGCAGTGGTCACTCTGCTGTCGAATCTTGTGAGCAACGTTCCCGCGGTAATGCTGCTGAAGGGGCTGATGCCGCAATTTCCCAATCCGCATCATGCCTGGCTGATGCTGGCGATGGCCAGCACCCTGGCGGGCAATCTCACGATCACCGGATCGGTAGCGAACATCATCGTGGTGGAAAAAGCGCGTGCCGAGGCCCGCATCGGATTTCTGGAGTACATGAAGATTGGTGTGCCGGTGACGGTACTGACACTGGCAATTGGGCTGGCGTGTGCAATTAGCAATTAGCAATTAGCAATTGGTTGATACAGGCACGACTGCCTACAGTTACATTGATTTTAAGATCGAAAACAAACGAGAAGCCCAACGGCTTCTCGTTGCTGATTTTTCGTTAATCGCTAATTGCTAATCGCTAGTTGCTATTCCGCATAGGGTTTCCACAGGCCGTTGTCACCTTCCATAAGAACGATGGCGGATCTCGTTGGTGCGGCGCTGTAGAAGTCGACGCCGTATGACTTGATCAATGTCGTGCGCTCCCAGCTACTGAAGCTCTTCACCAGCGAGCCTGAAGCGTCAAACTCCTGGCCCAAACGATTGGGGACCCATTTCCACGTGTACACGACCTGCGCCATGTGCGGCTTCAGCATGGTTACCTTGTCGATCGAGATCAACTGGCGAGTTGCGAGCGGCACGGTGTAGCTGGTCGTACCCGCATGATCCGTCGACTTGATCACACCATCGATGCTATTGAGCAGCGTCTCGCCCGGCCCGGTTACGCTGACGATGAGAGAAGTGGAACCTTTGGCCTTGGGCGCACTGGTGATCACGCCGGCTTTTGTCAGTAGCTTGTAATGGGGATCCTCCGGTCGCTCGCTCACGCTCGAAACCACGGTGCCGCTGCTGAAGTGAACCGTAGCCGGCCCCTGCGCCTTCAGAATGTCGGCGATGGTCGTCGTCGCTGCCGGAACCGTCAGCACGTCGCGGGCCCCCTTCACGAAGTAGAAAATCGTGCCGCCGACCACGGCCACTAAGCCCAGGATCAGGATGACAGGAAAGATGTTCAGGCTCTTCCTTTCCATCGCGATCTCGGCGGCGAAGAGCTCCGGCTCGTTCGACGGCGGAGGGACAAGGTGCGGCTTGGGTTCTTGTTCGGTCTTCGGTTCGATGATGGTCGGCATGATGTCTCTACCTCCAACGCGATTCTGCCCCACCAAGAGACGCGCCCCAGACGCTGCGTTGTCCGTGGACGTACGGCGGACGATGGGCAGCCGCGAACACTTCCAGTATGGACTTTGCGAACAAAGGTGCAGTGAGCGTAATCACTGCCCGATGTGAGCATTAAACAGGCCGGCTGGGAGAGCAGGTCTATCTTGCGTGGCCGCCGCCGGCTCCTGTCGAGAATCCTCTCGACAGGCCGCCTCTGCCCATGTTCCCATTCCCCGCACCACATGAAACGAATCGCTTCATTCCTACTGCTCTTCACTGCCGTTATCGCGCTGCATGCTCAAGACCAGCAATTCGCTCACATCGGCGACTTCAAACTGGAGAGCGGTGGGGTCATTCGCGATTGCGTGATGGGCTATCGCACCTTTGGCAAGATGAACTCAGCGAAGAACAACGTCGTCATTTTTCCCACGTATTTTGGCGGAAGTTCGTCCGATCTGGATTCGTTCATCGGCACGGGAAAGATCGTCGACAGCTCGGTCTACTACGTTATCGCCGTGGACGCGCTCGCCGACGGCGTCTCCTCCTCGCCGTCCAACAGCAAGCTCCAGGCGAGGATGCAGTTTCCACAAATCACCATCCGCGACATGGTTAACGCCGAGCACAAGCTGCTAGTCGACTCGCTGCACCTCTTGCACGTGCACGCAGTCCTAGGCATCTCGATGGGAGGCTTTCAGGCCTTCCAGTGGGCCGTTTCCTGGCCCGATTTCATGGATAAGGTTGTCAGCGTAGAGGGCTCGCCGCAGAGTACTTCATGGGATGTTCTGCTGTGGCACAGCGAGCGGCTCGCGATAACGAACGATCCGGGGTGGAACAAAGGTCAATATGCCGAGGAGCCCAGGCTCCAGGCATTCGTTGGCTTCTTCTCGCTCGCCTTCCAGACGCCGGAATACATGGTCAAGAACGAGTCGATTGCCGACGTCGAAAAATCCTTTGCCGATCCTCACTGGCCCATGGATGCCAATGACACGATTCGCCAAATCGAAGCCATGCTGCGTCAGGACATCGCTGCGCCCTTCGCTGGATCACTGCCGCGCGTCGCAGCCGCGATGCACGCGCCAATATTGGCGATCGTCAATCGCCAGGACCACGTAGTGAATCCCACAACGTCGATTGAACTGATGAAGCTGGCAAAAGGAAAGCTGGTACTACTCGACAGCGACTGTGGACATCGCGCCTTCGATTGCGATCGGGCCTCGATTGCCCAAGCGGTCTTTCAGTTTCTCTCGCAGTAATTCTGGCGACCCAGGTTCGCGTCCTTCTCTTGGACGCTAACCTGGGTTCTCTCGACCGGGCAAGCTTTCGGCCTACGGATTCGCGGTCGAGTTCTTATCCTCTTTCACCACGATCTCGTTGACTACTTCCTTCACGTTGGGCACATTCCGCGCCAGCGTGTTGGCTTCGCTCTTCTGTGCCTGTGTCTTCACGCTGCCCTTCAGCACTAGCGTCCCATTCTTGGCGTCATAAGAGATGCTCTGGTCGTCCAGATTCTTATGTGCCTTTAGCGACGCCTTGTAGTTGTCCTGAATGCCGCTGTCGAGATTGGAGTCGACGGACTTAGCCTGGCTCTCATCGCCAACGGGACGGACGCCGAGCTCGTTCGAGATGGCGTAGCCGGGCGCGGCTTGCTGGGCGACCGTCTGGGCCTGCGTCTTCTTGTCAGCGGAGTCGACGTCGCCGGTCAGGGTCAGAACGCCCTTTTCGCGATCCTGCGAGACCTTCACCACTCCTAGGTTGTTCTGGGTCATAGCCTGGTCCACGGCATCTTTCACGTCCGCATGATCGGCCTGATTACAGCCGGCGAGGACGACCAGTCCTGTCAAAGTTAAAGCCGCTGCAACCAGAGCGGCGCATGTACGTCTTGCAATGAAATTCTGTTCGATCAAGTTAGCCCCCTGAGTGCGTAAACGTGTTTACGCTTTTTAACTAGATGCTCCCCGGGGCGAGGGGTTTGTTCCCTCGATGTTTACGAGTCATGGCCGCGACTTATGCCGCGAGGCACTGGCCAGCAGTTGCGGGTTTTCCAGGCTAACTAAGTCGTATATACCCGCATCTCACCGCGCGCTGCCGACGCTGTCTGCTTAGCAGTCCAGTTCCAATCGAATGTTTCGGTTATGTGACCACTACGCGCTTCGTCGATTAACCGATTAATTACGCGAAGCGTATTTACAAACCCGTCCGATTGGGGGCACAATTCTTCCTGCAGTTCAGGCAGTTCTGGGGGAGAGCTGCCTTAATGGGCGCTCCACCGTCTCCGGGGGAGCGCTCTTTAGTTTTGTTTCTCCACCACACACACCTGTGATTCCTGCCCTCAAGCCGGCGCGGCGAAAGCTGCGTGTGCTGCCGCTGATAGCCGCTACTTATTTCATGGTCTCAGGCGGGCCCTACGGCATCGAGGATGTTCTGGGCGGCGCAGGCTTTCTTTGGGCAATCGCCATTCTGCTGGTGCTCCCCATCATCTGGAGTCTGCCCACTGCGCTGATGATTGGCGAACTGGCCAGCGCGATTCCGGCCGAGGGCGGATTCTACATCTGGGTGCGGCGGGCGTCTGGGGCCGTTCTGGGGATACCAGGAGAGCTGGCTCTCACTTTCCGCCAGCGTCTTCGACATGGCTATCTATCCCGCCATCTTCGTTCTATATCTGACTCGCTTTAGCCCCGCGCTGACGGCCGGCTGGCGCGGCTACACCTGGTCGCTGGCGGTCGTGGCCGTCTGCTGTTTATGGAACTTGCGGGGTGCGCCTGCTGTGGGCGAAGGAGCCGTCGGCCTGTTCGCGCTGATGCTCTCGCCGTTCGCCGTCTTCGTGGTGCTTGGACTGTGGCGCGGCATCACTGAACATCCCGCCGTACAGTGGAATCGCCCCGGCGCCGGTACCGCTTTGTCGACCGCAGTTCTGGTGGGGATGTGGAATTACATGGGCTGGGATAATGCCTCGACCGTTGCGCAGGAAGTCGAGACTCCTCAGCAAACCTATCCTCGCGCCATGATCGCAGCTACCCTGGTCACAGCCGTGACCTACATTCTCCCGCTGCTGGCCATGGCATTTGCCGGGGTATCCGCGGAAAACTTCTCTACCGGCGACTGGACGATCGCAGCCGAACGCGTGGGCGGCAACTGGCTCGGCTGGGCAGTGGTAGGCGGCGGGGTGATCTGCGGCGTCGGCATGTTCAATGCCCTCATGATGAGCTACACGCGGCTGCCCATGGCGATGGCCGAGGACGGCATGCTGCCGCGCTTCATCGCCCGGCGTAATCGTCGCGGCGTGCCCTGGGTCAGCGTGATGTTGTGCGGGCTGGCTTGGGCGCTGGCGCTACGGCTGCCCTTCGAGCGGCTCATCTCCATTGATCTCATCCTCTACGGATCCAGCCTGCTGCTGGAGTTTGTCGCGCTTGTGGTTTTGCGATTTCGCGAGCCCGATCTGGAGCGTCCCTTCAAGGCCGGCAACTTCATCTGCGCTTGTATGCTTGGAGTTGGTCCTGCAGGGCTGATTGCCTACGCTCTCTATGCTTCGCGCGGCGAGAAATTGATAGGCTCCATCTCAGCCCCTGCTTTCGCGACAGGCGTCGCTCTATTGGGACCTCTTCTTTACTGGCTCACAGCGGCGCCTTTGGCGCGCCGGAGAACCATCGCGGCTTGATGTATCCCCTGAGGAACGCCGAGCTTACAAGTGAGCGCCCCCGCCCGCACTGTGCCGGCTGCGTCCCACGGCGCCCTGCTGCATCTAATCTCGTATCGGGATGGTACGATAAAAGGATAGGCCCGGCTTGAGTTCCCGGGAGCCCCAACAAGCGCCGTTTTGCGGTCGTGGGGGCGGAGTGTCCCGCAGGAGGAAGAATGGCGAGTAATGCAATTGTAGAAGTAACCGATGCGAACTTCGATCAGCTGGTTCTGAAGTCGGACCAGCCTGTGATGGTGGACTTCTGGGCGACCTGGTGTGGTCCTTGCCGCGCCCTGGCACCTATCGTCGACGAAGTCGCGCAGAGCTATAACGGCCGGGTCAAAATCGGCAAGATGGATGTAGACAAGAACGCCGCCACTCCGCAGCGTTACGGCGTCCGTGGTATTCCGACACTACTGGTCTTTAAGGACGGGCAGGTGAAGGAACAGATCGTCGGCTACGTCTCGCGTGAAGTCATCGAAAAGGCGCTCGAGAAGAATCTGTAACATTGAAGCTCTGAAGGGCGCGGCTACTGCCGCGCTCTTCGTGTCTCTAAGGCTGACTGCAGGGTTCAAGTCCAAGACGCCAAGCGGGCTGACATCTTTCGCCAGCCCACCTGAGCGATCGTACGGCCTCCCCCGGCCGCTCGATCACGCCCGGCAATGCTCATTGCTGCGGTCCGGTACCGGTGTGTGCGTCTGGCAGCATCACTCGATTGGGAGCGCTGGTTTCCGCGTGCGAACCCACCGTACTGGCGTCGGGATCGAAGGTCGCGTTCGGCTTCACTGTGTTGGAAGTCTTACTCGTCGTGGTCTCGGCGTTAGGCGCTTTGGTAGCGCTGGGAAGAACGCCCGCGTGCGGCATGCCGACCGCGCTCGGGCTCACGGCATTAGGCGCTCCGATGCTGGAGATTCGCCCGCCGCCGGCTACCGGGCCTCTGGCGATCGCTCGGCCGCGCTGCGCCCAGCTGACGGCGGTCAGCAGGCCCAGCATCATTCCACAAACCAATATCTTCTTCATAAAGTTCCTCCGCATAAGCAACGTTCAAGGGCCAGCCAAGGAACGGAGGGCGCAACATCGCAGCTCCATCGCAACCTGACAGAGATGCAACAACCGTGCCAACCAGTCAATCTTTGAATTTGCAGGATTTACGCGGTTACGCCGGATGGCGATCAGGAAGTTTTGGCATATGCCTGCCCAATTTTTCCCGCCGACGGTAGGGCCTATGAGATCTTTCTGCCCGGTAGTAGCGCGACGCGCCGGAAAGGCTCAATGGCAATTGCGTGCCGCATGTTAACACTGAGGGGGGCGGAAACAGTCCGTACATGTCCGACATCGTAGGATATGCAACTCCCACATCGTAGGACTACTAATGTTTATGCTGAATACTGAACGCCGATTGCTAACAGCTAATTGCTAATCGCTAATTGCTTCCTTTCAATACTTCCTCAATACTCCAATCACTCTTCCCTGCACCTGCACCGACGCCGCCGGAACCATGATCGGCCGCATGGCTGCATTCGACGGCTGCAGCCGCACCTTGCTGCCTTCTACGTAAATTCGTTTCAGCGTAGCCTCGGTACCGTCGATCAGGGCCACCACAATCTCACCATCGCGCGCCGAGTTCGTCCTCTCCACCAGCACGTAGTCGCCGTTTACGATGTGCTCATCCTGCATGCTTTCGCCCTTCACCTGCAGCACATAAACTTCTTTCGAGCGCGTGAAATCCGCCAGCGAAATCGACTCCGGATTCTCCACCGCCTCCAGCGGCTGGCCGGCGGCGATACGCCCCAGCAGCGGCAGCGTCATATTGTTTTGCGCCGTCGCAGCCGCGGCAACCGCCAGCGACGTCTTCATCAACCCGCGCGGCTTCAGCAGATCAATCGAGCGGCTGCGGTTGTAATCGCGCTTCAGCAGTCCCTTCTGTTCCAGGTTGGTGATGTGCTTGTGGACCGTGGCCAGCGAATTCAGCCCCATACCTTCCGCGATCTCTTCAAACGATGGCGAGTAACCGTGATGGTCGACAAAAGTCAGCAGAAAGTCGTACAACTCTTTTTGGCGGCGCGTGAGGGCCATGAGATTGCTCAACCTCCGCTCTCATTGTAGCGAATAAAAGGCGAATTTCAACGAAAACATGGCCCCCATCGTGCCCAGCCGTTCCATTCTTGGTTCCTCCCACGCCGCGCATCCTTACTCAAACTGCGACACGGGGTCTTGTGCGATCCCGCCCGCGACGGCATACTTTCCCTCATGCGCAGAACAATCCTTACCGCTGTTTTGCTCTGTTGCCTTACGCCCGCCATGCTTGTGGGGGACGTTGTAGACTCCGCCGCCAACGGCTTCTCCATCAAGATTGGAACCGTCATCCAGGCGGGCCCGTCTCAGATCTATGACGCTCTGGCCCATCACATCGGCGACTGGTGGAACTCCGAGCACAGCTACTCTAACGACTCGCACAATCTTTCCATCGACGACAAGCCGATGGGCTGCTTCTGCGAGAAGCTGCCCAACAACGGCGGCGTCCGCCACGGCGAAGTCATCATGGTGATGCCCGACAAGATGCTGGTGATCTCAACAGCGCTTGGTCCGCTGCAACGTGCCGGCACCACCGGTACGCTAAGCTTCGTGCTGCAACCAATCCACGATGACACGCGACTGGAAGTGACCTACAACGTCGGCGGCTACATGTCGGGCGGCCTCAACACCTGGGCCGATCCCGTCAACAAAGTCCTGACCGAACAGGTCGCGCGCCTGAAGAGCTACGTCGAAACCGGCAGCCCCGTCCCAGCCGCCGGCGCGAAGAAATCGCAATAAGTCGCAGCATCGTTCGTGAGCTGAGCAGGCAGGGGATTTCTGGAGCGAAGAGTATTCGCCGGGCCGAAGACCCAGCCACAACGCGGAGGAATGAATTTAGCCCCGGGTGAACGCAAGAATCCGGGCCGCGCCAGCGGCGACACACCCCCTACGTCATCTACGCCGTCCCGCCCGCACTCCCTCCGTCCTGCAACGGCACCGCCGTCGGCGCATACCAATCCATCCGCCGCGTAAAGTACATGACTGCCGCAATCGCCGCGAAGCTGGCGAACGCACCCACCAGCAGAGCCTCATCCTCCAGCCGCAACAACACGTAGATCAGCGCATACAGCGCACTGAATGCCGCCAACGCGCGCAACCCGTATTTGCGACCATGAAAAATCCATCCCGCATACGCCGAGATCAGGCCCACGGTCGCCACCGCGGCGATCAAGAATCCGAAATCGAACCCAACGCGCTCGGCGATCGAAAGCAGCAGCAGGTAAAACACCATCTGCGCCACGCCCACCAGAATGTACTGTGCCGGATGCACGCGCTGCCCGCTGGTCACTTCAAACAGGAAGTACGACAGAAATACCAGGCCGACAAACAGCACCGCGTACTTCAGCGATCGCGTGGTCGATTGATACGGATCGGCGAGCGCGACAAACGAAACGCCCACAGCCGTTTGTCCCAGGCGCCCGATTACATCCGAAATGCCCTCCGCAGGCTCACCGCGAGCGATAAACGGAACCGACCACGTCGCCGTGAAGCCCTGGCCGTTCACCGACTGCGCCCCGGACAGCAAGCCGCCCTCGAAGCTCGGATGCGGCCAATCGCCCTTCAAGGCGATCGTCGTCGTCTTGCCGAAGGCCAGCACCGCCAGCCGCTGCGCCCCAGTGAACTTCATCGTTGCACTAACATCGAAGCGAGCATCCGGACGTGCCAGATCTCCTGCCGCCGCGCCGAAGAACGTCAACTGCGTCGACCCGCCCTGCTCCAGTTTGACCTCGGTTGACCGCAACGCGTTTGCCGGAGTCAGGGTCGCGCTCTTGCCATCCGCGGTAAGCGAGATGTCGCTCTGTGCCCCGCGGGCGTCGGTTGCGCCCACCAGAAATTCCGCGCGACCCCAGTCCAGCATCGCATTGTCGGGCGCATTCACCGGCACTCCGGTCAAATCGAACGACGCCTTGAACGCCATGTCCGAGCGGTACACCGGGACCTTGAACAACGACCGATGCCGAACCTCGGTTTCGGTACTCACCACGGCATCACCGCTGGCGGGAAAAACAACATACACGCCGTGCTCCGCCGCATGATTCAGCGTCGCCGGAACGGTATAGGGTATGGCCAGGACGGGCCCAAGGAAGGTTTGCGGCCCGCCGACCACGCGGCCGATTTCGGCAATCACCTCGTCTGCGCGCCGGCTACGGTCATCGATCAGTCCCCACACAAACAGCGCCGGGATGGTCATCACCAGGGCGAGAAAGCACACCACCACCAGCTTCACGCCCATGGAACGGAACGGCCTTTTCATGTTGTCGATTAACGGTTGCGACATTGGCAGGCTCCTACAGTAGCGAAGTACTTTACACCATAAAGTAATGTACTTTACATTACAAAGAGCTTGCCTGGCTTGTCAACCGGAATTTCTTCAGGATAGTTTGGCGAACAGCTTTAGAAACCGCTCCCGAGGACAATGCGTCGGGACCCGATTTTCAGTCGTGCCGATAGCTGTGCATTGCTTCATTGATCCGGCTTCCGCCGGCGGCACACGAATCGTGTGGGCCAAGAAAAGAGGGTAGTAATCGCAGGGCTGACGAACCATTACCCGCCGCCTGGTTCTTACGCCCCCACCCGCATCCCGCTCAGGATCTCCTCCACCGCGGCGATGGCGGTGGTGATCTCCGCGTCGGTGTTGTAGAAATGCGGCGAGAAGCGCACGCCCGCCTTCGGACGATAATCGACAAGGATCTCGCGCTTCAGCAGTTCCTGGCAGACCTGCTGCGCATTGGGCATGTCGATGGAAACAGTTCCCGCGCGGCGCTCTGGATTCATCGGCGTATTCACGCGCCAGCCGCGCTGTGACGCCATGTCCATCAGCAATGCCGTCTGGCACTTCGACCGCTGGCGAATGTTCTCGATGCCGGCGTCGCGAATGATCTTCAGGCCCGGCCGCGCGACCGTGAGCGCCGGAATATTCGACGTACCCTGGGTGAAGCGATAGATGTTCGGCGTGTAGCGGGTGGGGCCGATCGCAAATTCAAAGGGATTCTCGTGCCCGAACCAGCCCGTAAACGTTGGCTCCAGAGTCTTCGCCAGATCCGGCCGCACGTAAAGATAGGCCGTTCCCGGCCCGCCGCACAGCCACTTCAGGACACCGCCGGTGCAGAAATCGACGTTGAGTTTCTGCACGTCGAAGGGAATTGTTCCTGTCGCCTGGAACGAGTCGAGCAGGACATACGCTCCGACACGGTGCGCCTTCTCGACGATCGCCTCGACGTCCTGTATGAACGCGCTGCGGAAGATCACGTGCGAAATGGGTACCAGCAGCGTCTCTTCGTCGATAGCATCCAGCAGCCGTTCGGTGTTGACGTGGATGGTATCGTCGCCCTGCACCATCTCGACGCGCGCGCCGCGCCGCCGCTGCGCCTCCCAGAAGTACATCACCGAAGGAAAATTGAGATCGTCATAGACCACCTTGTTGCGGCGGCCAGTGAAGTCGAAGCACGACGCCACCGTCGCCTGGCAGGAGGTCACGTTCTGCAGGCAAGCTACCGATCCCGCGGGAGCGTTGAAGAGCGCGCCGATCTCGTCGCCCACTTGCGCCGCCAGCATCCACCATTCTTCTTCCCAGGCGCGCACGCCGCGCGTGTTCCACGTGTCGGTGTAGTGATGCAGCGCATCTTCCACGCCTCTCGGCATAGCACCCAGCGAGTTACTGATGAGGTAGGTGGTGCGCTCAAGGATGGGAAACTCGGGGCGGTAGCGGAGAAGTGACTCGGGCATGACAACTATTGTAGGGGAAGGTCAGCCTTCGCGCTTTGCGGCGATGCTGGCGAAAACCAGCGATCCTGAAACTTCCCTCGGCGAGCAGGGTTATAGTACGCTTGGCAACGGCTGTAGTGTGTAAAAAGGAACTTTTTAGCGCCATTCGAGGAAACCCTTCTTATGCGACTTCTCTCTGGCTTCTTGATAATACCCGTGCTGGTCATGACCGCCGCTTGCGGCAACGGCTACAACAGTAATCCCACCAACGTCGGCCTGTACGGCAACTGGAACGTCGCCATGTACCCGGCGGGCAGCAACACTGCCGTCTATGTTTTCGCCCTCGCCATCTCGCAAGAGGGCAGCAATAACTACAGCGGCGGCTCAACCACGTACAACGGCAGCGTTTCCATTCCCACCAACATGTGCATTAACGGGAATTCGCTCTCGGTCAGCGCCACCACATCCAACGGCGGCACCAGCTACGCCATGACCATCACGGACACTTCCAGCAACACTGTCATCAACGTTACCGGGAGCGTGCCGACCACGGCCACCTCGACGATCTCCGGATCGTACAACAACGCCGCCAGCCAAACCTGTTCGGCCTCCAGCGGAAGCATGACGATGGTGGCGCAATAATCGCGCTTCGCAACGCTTCGTAATCGGTCGGAATAGTGCAGAAACCGCGCTGCCTCCATCCTCATCTAGAATATTCATGAGGGTTGAGGAGCCCACATCTATGCGCAGCGCAATTGTTGCCGCAGCGCTCCTGCTTGCCGCGGGAGCCACGTCTCTCCAAGCCCAACAGATCCGAGGCGACTACATTGAGTCGCGCTCGACCGACGTGTACGTGGCGCAATGCTTTGCCAACGGCGAGACCGGGTTGACCGGCAATCAGGCGCTGCTGGCGTGGCATGTCGAGCAAGGCGAGTGGAACGGTGTCAAGCTCGACGGCCTGACCGTCGCGGCCGCCGTTCGGGCACGAGCCACGCTTGGCGATCCCTACGGCGATCCCTATCCGGCGCAAACAGTGCTGATGGTCGACGACGCGGCCAATCCCTCACAGCGCGAGGCTTTGATCGCTTTGGCGCAGCATGAAGGCGGCAAACTGCTGGAGAACGTCGTGCGTGTGGACGTCGTGCCGGTCATCCTGGACATGCCCAGCGATCCGCAGCAAGGTCGCGCGATCCTGCGCGCTGGACATCTGGCGACGATCGTTACCCGTCCGCTGAATCATCACGACCACATCTGTGGTAACGAGACCAATTTCTATCCGCCGCTCACCGATGTTGAAAATGCGACCTCTGCCGTCGCCTTGACGGACGAGTTTCAGGGCGATGGACTGAATTCGCAGTGGAGCTCGCACGGCCGCCGCAGCGCTTATCTCGCGAGTTTCAGCGAAGGCGGAATGAACCTGGCGTCGGCTGCAAGGAATGAGCCGATGCATCATCGTGGACAATAAATCGAGGGGTCAGGGAATAGAGGCTAGGGATCGGCGGCCCAGTTCAGATCTAACAGGTGCGCGGCGAAAACGCCTTCGTCTGAGATCGCCGCTCACAAACCCTAATCCCTAGCCCCTAATCCCTGGCCCCAAACTTATGAACATTGCCGACATTCACGATCTCTACGCCTACAACCTTTGGGCGAACCGCCGCATGTTCTCGGTGCTGGACAAGCTCGGCGACGAGCAGTTCGCCAGCGTGATCCAGAGCAGCTTCCCCTCGATTCAGGAATCGGTCGCGCACATTTTCGGCGCGGAGTGGATCTGGCTGATGCGCTGGAATGGAACCTCGCCGCGCGCCGACGGACCCTTTGATACTAAGAAGCTGATGCAAAAGCACGGCGTGGACGTGGAAAAACTGAGGACCGTCGCGGGGCTCCGCAGCTTCGCCGACTCCGTTGAACAGCAACGGCAGGAGTTTCTACGCAGCTTGACAGGGGACACCCTTCACGCGCCGCTGCGCTACAACGGCAGCGACGGCAAAGAGTTTTCCATGCCGCTGGCGCAGCTGTTGCAACATGTCGTGAATCATGGCACCTATCACCGCGGGCAGGTCACGACGTTGTTGCGGCAGGTGGGCGCCGAAACTGTGTCTCTCGACATGGTGTTTTTCTACAGGGAGCAAGGGACATGACGGAGGGCGCGGCTTCACAGGCTGCTGAAAAACTCTGATTCGTCAGCTTTGTGTCGTCGGCTGAAAGCCGACTCAAACGAGAGGTAAACGGACTTATCGGCACGACTGAAGTCGTGCCCTGTTACAAGGCGCTCGCGGGACGACTTTTTCAGCAGCCTGTGAAGCCGACTCAAACAGAGATGAGCGGCTTAAACGCTGGCCTTAAGGCCAGCACTACCCGATCTACCTCACGCAACGTGTTTTCAGCAGACTGTTCAGTCGCTCCGACTCTGACTTATTTCTTCTTCAGCTCCGCACCCCAGTTGGTCACCACGGTCACCGATTGGCTGACCTGCTGGGCAATGCGATCGAGAAGGATTTTCTTGCCATCCGGCGAGACATCGAAGAAGAACTGCGGCGACGACCAGTTGCTCATCAGCAGTTGCGCCGAGCCGAACTGCAGCGCGCCTGCGGATTCCGTCACCGGCACGGTGTAAAGACTCAGCTTCGGCTCCATATAGTAGAGCTGCTTGCCGTCGTTGCTCCACATAGTCCACACGCCGCCATGGGAGGAGACCTGCCATTTTCCTGGGCCGCGGAACGCGGAGACATACACCTCGCTGGCGCCGGATTCGTTCGACGCATAGGCCAGCCAGCGCCCGTCGGGCGAAACTTGTCCCTCCGAGCCGTGCTTGACCAGCAGAAAGGGCTTGCGCTCTCCTTCGAGCGGGAGGGCCCACAGGTCTTGGGCGCCAATCGGCCCGCGATTGTAGATCAGGTACTTGCCATCGCGAGTCCATTGGCTGATGAAGACAAGCTGGTCCTCGGCATACAGTTGCTCTTCCGGCCCGCTGCCGTCGGCGGGTTTGCGGGTGATCACGGCGCGTCCGCCGTTATCCGCTACATAAGCGATCCATTTGCCGTCAGGCGACCACGCCGGACTCTGGTTGGCGATCGGGCCGAAGGTCAGCCGGGTGCGCACGCCGCGCGCCAGATCGAGCACATAGATGTCGGCCTGCCCATCGTCCATCTCAACCGCCACGCGGTCGCCCTGCGGCGACAACATCGAGCGTTGCAGGTTGGGAAGGTTTTCGGCGATGGTCGTGAGCTGCTTTCCGTCGCGGTCCATCCATAGCAACTGCCAGTTGGCGGCGCCGCCGCTACCCAGCAACAGTAGCTTGTCGCTGAAGGCCGAAACGTCTATGTGCCAGGTGGTCTGGTCATTCAACACACCTTTGGCGATCTCCACGGCTTCGCCGCTCAGCTTTCCATTGCCAGGATCGAAGGGCTGCGCCATCAACCTGTCGTTGCGCGCGAAGAGCAGGTATCCATCCGCATACGTGGCATTCGACAACGAGTGAAACAGCGGCTTGTTCTCTTTCCCGTCCAGCGACGCGAAGTAGACCGCGTCGCTATTCCACTTCGTGGGCGAGTGATTGATGGCGAGATAAAGAAAATGTTTGCCATCGGGCAGGAAGAACGGCCAGCGATGCGACGAATGCTGCGAGGTATCGATCTTCGTAACCTGAACCGGCGTTCCGCCGGTTGCATTGACGCGCATCAGCGGGCTCAGCGTTCCGGGCGCGAAGAGAATCACGCCGTCCGCTCCCCAGGCTCCGCCGCGACCGAAGGGGGCGTCGGCAAGAATCTGCGGCGAGCTGCCACTCAGATCGATCGTCTTCAGCTTGCCATCGGCAAAAAATCCCAATGAACGGCTGTCCGGTGACCAGAATGGAAATACTGCATTTTCGCTGCCCTGCAGCGGTTGTGCCTCCAGCGAATCCAAAGGACGCACCCAGATCGCAGTCGAGCCGTCCTGCTTGGTCGCGGTGAATGCCAGCATCTTCCCATCGGGCGACAGCACCGGAGGTCCGGCCGCATCCCCCGATAGGTTCAGCACCGCCTTCTCCGGTGGATTGATCATGGTGCGCGTGACCTGCATCCACGGAGCGGGGCGAGTCAGCGAGACTGCCGCAAGCCCAATGACCACAAGAGCCGCAACGGCCGCAACGATCCAGGCAAGATGTCCTCGCTTGGCCGGCGCCGTTGCCGGCATCGCCTTCATGCCGGTTGAGGAACTGCTGGTCCCGATCCACTGCAATTGCAGCTTGACGTCGTGCGCCGTCTGAAAGCGATCGTCGGGATTCTTCTGCAGACAAGTGTTGACCGTGTAGTCCAACGCCGGCGGCGTCATCGGCTTGATCGCGCTGATCGGGTCGGGATCTTTCTCCAGAATCGCCGACGCCAGCGAGATCTGGCTCTTGCCCTCGAACGGCCGCTTGCCCGATGCCATCTCGTACAGCACCGAGCCGAGCGCAAAGATGTCAGAGCGCGCGTCCGCCTCCTTGCCCTCGAGTTGCTCCGGCGACATGTATTGAATCGTGCCGACGATGGTACCGGCAGAAGTCAGCGGGCTGATCGGACTGACCCCGGTCGAGGTAGCTGCGACGGCAGTGAACGACGGGGCCGATCCCACACGCGAACTGGCCGCAGCCACGCCCAGCGGCTTCGCCAAGCCGAAGTCCATCAGCTTCGCGCCGCCCGGCGTCAACATTATGTTGCCGGGCTTCAGGTCGCGATGAACAATTCCGTGCCGGTGCGCGGCTTCCAACGCCTCGCAGACATCGATGCCGATCTTCAAGGTCTCCTTCAGCGGGAGCGCGCCTTTGCGGAGGCGGTCGGCCAGCGATTCGCCTTCCAGAAACTCCATGATCAGGAAATCGGTTCCATCCTGATGACCGACGTCATAGAGGGTGCAGATGCGCGCGTGATTCAGCGCCGAGATGGCACGCGCCTCGCGATCGAAGCGTTCTTTCGCTTCCGGGCTCTCGGAGAGATGGCCGGGCAGAACCTTAATGGCGACGGTGCGGTTCAGGCGCGTGTCGATGGCGCGATATACCTCGCCCATGCCGCCGGCGCCGATGGCAGATTGGATTTGGTAGGCGCCCAGTTTCGAACCGGGGTTAAGGGTCATTGGGTCGCGCCATTATATCCACAAAACCGGCAATTAGCGCGCCAATATTGGCCGGATTTGGCATCTGCGGGATCGCCGCGACAATCGCCAGGTGCGAGTCCGTTGCTATAATCTCCCTATTCCCTGCTGAGTTCGCCGGCTGCTCCGGCGCAAAAAGGAAACTTCCCGGATGAAGCGTTTTTCTCTCGTGAATTTTGCGGCGGCGATTGCCCTGTTGCTCGCCACTACTCTGGTCTGGTCTGCCGACACTTCCATGCTGAAAGCGCCCGCGGGCTCCAAAGTGGCCATCATCGTTTTTGAGGATCTGGAATGTCCGCAATGCGCCCGCGCCGCCCCGCTGCTGCACGAGGCGTCCAAGAAGTACGGCATTCCTCTGGTGCAACACGATTTTCCGTTGCGCCAGCACCCCTGGTCACTTGAGGCCGCGATTAACGCGCGCTACTTCGACACCATTTCGCTGAAGCTGGGAGACGACTACCGCCTCTGGGTCTTCGCGAACCAGAACTACATCACCAAGGCGAACCTGAGCGGCATGACGGAGAAATGGGCCGAGGATCACAAAACCACTCTGCCGTTCGTCGTCGATCCCCAGGGAACCCTGTCCGCCAAGGTTGAAGCCGATCGCTCCATGGGCACGCGCATTCCCCTCGATCACACGCCCACAATCTACATAGTGAACGAGACCGGGCACGGCCAGTCGGTTACCGAGGTGAGCGACATCACGCAGCTGTATCAGACGCTGGACACCGTGATGAAGGAAGCCGGCAGCAGCGCCAGCACCCAGGCGCACAAGTCCCCGAGCTCTCACTAGCCGACGCCACGGCGCATACTAATACGCACGGGAGTTGCCAACGGCTTCCGTGCGTCTTCCCGCACATTGAATCCCACACCTGGGTGCTAGCTGGATCGCATGCTGGCGGCCCGCAGCAAGAATCGAAGCCCGCCTTCGGGAATTATCGAAATCTTACGCAACTTTTACCTAGACACTGGGTTGATGGGAGTTTGAGGGTATGCTCATGCCGGAGATTGACTCGCACGTGGTAGCCTCGATGCCTGCTGTGTCCTCCCGAGACCGCATCCTGCTGTCCGCGAAGCATCTGTTCGCTCGCAATGGATACGAAAACACCAGCACCGTCGCCATCGCCCGCGAGGCCGGCACCAGCGAATCGCAGCTCATGAAGCATTTCGGCAGCAAGCAGGGATTGCTGGCTGCCATCTTTGACCGTGGCTGGGCCAGCATCATCGAACGCGTCCAGGCAGTGCAACACGGCAGTTCTGCCGCCGAGCGCCTGTCGTGGATGCTGGATGCCATGATCCTTGAAGTGGAAAGCGATCAGGAGTTGAAGGAACTGGCTGCGCTGGAGGCTCGCCGCGTGCGCAAAGACAATCGCGATGTCCTGATCAGTCGCGGCTACCAGCAGTTCGCCGAGATGCTGCACAGCGCATTGAGCGAAATGCGCGATCAGGGCCTAATTCGAGCCGATCTTCATTTGGATGCGGTGCGCTCCGCCATTATGGGCATGACCGAAGCGCTGCTGCGCGACCAGGTCGTCGCCCGGCGCTCGGAGCTGCGTGCCGATTACCACTCCGCGGATATTCGCAAGCTGCTGGAGATAGTGATTCCCAGCCTGAACGGCGAAAGCTCTCGCCCGCTGAAAGCGGTTAACGAGAGATAGGCAGCCGTGGCCGGAAGATCAGCACTATTGAGATGGGCAATCCAGCTTGCGGCAACGGTCCCGGCTCATCGCATCCCCGCATGGGCTGCTTGAGTGATAAACTGATGGTGACCTCGAAGCCCCTCCGGTGTGATCGCGCCGGATTTCTTACCTCGTCGGGACGTGGCTCAGCCTGGTAGAGCACTCGCTTGGGGTGCGAGGGGTCGCCAGTTCAAATCTGGCCGTCCCGACCAATTCAAATTGACTCTAGACTTTGGCTATTGATTACAGTGACTCTGTATTCACACACTCCCGCTCGGCTTCAGCAAACCCGACCAAACAGCCTCTCCGCTACTTCCGGGCCACAGTCTGCGGAACGAGCTTCTCCAGCCTTGACAGACGCTCTTGAAACTCGCGGTTCTGTTCCTGCAGGGCCCGAATTTCGCTCTGTTGCGTCGCAACGAGCTTGGCCTCCGATTCTGCCCGTCGGTACTGTTTCTGGACCTCATCTAGTAACAAGATGGGGAGGAACTGATATCTGACAGTAATGGGATTGCCCTCAGCATCATTCGCTACCAGCTCCGGATAGAGCTCGGCGACTTCCTCGGCGATTAGACCGTACTGCAGCGTACGCGGCCCTTTGTCATACTCGGGCCTATACAGGAAGGTGACCGGCCGTAATTTCAGCCAAGCGCGACTCGAATCGTCCAGATCACGAATCTGTTCCTTGAAGCGCCGCGATGAGACCATCGTGCCGAGCTGACCACTCGGGCTGACTACTACGCCGAACCCTTGAGAACCCACGGACGCGCCATAGATGCCAGCGATGTAGGTCGCAACCTGGGGGCCATAGCCGCTGCCTGTGTCACCCCCGATGCGAATCGTACTGTCCTCACCACACGGATAAGGGCAACCAAGGTTAGCAATGTAGATGTTATTGTTGCCGTTCGTCAGGTGTTGGCCCGCCCCAGCACCATAGAAGGAATTGTACTGAGCGGTGGTGTTTAGGTCGCCGGACAACGAGCCGGTGAAGGTATTTCCAAGTCCAGCTGTGTTGGAGTAACCAGAAGACTCGCCGTAGAAAGTGTTGCCGCTACCAATGCTGTTGTTAGTTCCAGCTTCCGCACCAAAAAAAGTGTTGTCATAACCGGTAGCGTTGTTGCTCCCAGCAGCTGCGCCAGAAAAGGTATTGTCGTACCCTGTACTGTTCCTGTAGCCAGCCTCGTACCCGAAGAATGTATTGTCGTAGGCGGTGGTGTTGTTATACCCGGCCCAGAAACCGGAGAACGTGTTCTGTACGCCGAAGCCAGCCACGTTACTAAAACCCGCGCCGACCCCGACGAACAGATTGCTGTCAGACGAGCGTCCGATACCGAGAACGCCATTACCTTCAATCTGATAAACCGCAGCGCTGTTGACGCTGCCGTTAACGTCCAACTTTGCTACTGGACTAGTTGTCCCCACGCCGATGTTTCCTGCACTGGCCTGATAGATCGCCGAATCAACCAGGAACGACGGCGCTGCCCAGATGGGGATATAGTTCACGGTGCCCATGCCACCAAGTATCGGCCCCGTTGGTGGAGAGACGGTTCGTTCGGAGGCGGTGGAAGCGTGGTTGGTTGCCTGCTGTGCGATGCTCTTGGAAGCCAGCAGCAAGATTGTCAGGGCAATAGCGAAGCTGATTCGGCGCATGGACGCTCCTTTCGGGAGTGAGATTGTGGGAGCGAGGGTGAATCTGGGCCTGAGCGCTGGAATTTTGGCCCCGAAGATGAACCGTTGTCAATCCATATAGCGGTGCTGGCCCAATGGCGCCGCAAGTCAGAACAGCTTGCGACCCACTAAACCAGCCACACCCAGAATCCCAGAACCGACCAGCATGGTGCTGCCGACCTCAGGAACCGAGGTTGTGGGCGGCATCTCCACCCCTAGGGCAATTGGTTTCTATCTGATTCCCGCACGCTGTGCAGGGAGATGGTCGCCGGCTTGAGGTCTGGCCAAGTACTCACGTCGACTTTATCGGGCGCGGTAACCGAGAAGATCTGGTCCGCGGTGTAGTTGGGCATGTGATAAAACCGGCGGGTTTTACGGCTCCAGTAAACGACTAGCGCATAGTTCGGTATGTGCCCGCCCGAGCTCCTCATGCGGATTACCAGGAAGCGCGAGTCCGGCGTCCACTGCGCCCCATCCGCCACGTATCCCTGTTGCCCGTCAGCAGAAGAGAAATCATGTTGAGCAAGCGGTGTACCGTCGCTGCGTTGAATTGCGATGCGACTCTCCGTCTGTCCGGAAATCACCGCGGTTAGCTGCCCGTCGGGCGACGCGAGACCTGTCGGGTCATTTGGATTGGGCGGGCCAATCAGAAGCGAAAACGCTAGTATGAGGGCGGGCATCATACGGCGCTAGTCTGGGCTGGCATTTGATACCCAAGCAGGCTCAAAGTCAAGTGTCCAC
>CAWDWG010000007.1:0-126501 GCA_963805985.1 uncultured Acidobacteriaceae bacterium
CTGCCGTTCGCTAAGATACGGACCCCATTTTTTCCACGGCACGCCCTGTTCGCGCGCACTATTCAATCTCTTCTGTTCGGCAACATCAACGTAGGACAGTGGCGGTGAGTTCTTCTGCGCGGCGGTCACTGGATTTCCCCTTCTCTCTTTCCTGCCAGCGCTGCGGTACTATCTGGTCGGTCAGCTCCCGGCCCTTGATAGCGTTCGCGCGTGTCGATTCCTCTTCTCAGATTTCTTGCTCGTAAAGGCCTTCTTAAGGAACCCCACCAAGCAAGACCGGCCTGGGTCGGCGCCCAAAGAGTAGTAGGCCATCAAATTTCTGTGCTGTGGCGGGTTGCTGTTTAGTAGCGGAATCAGGTACCGGCCCCCGCGGGCGTCGGCTTAATAGAAAGCGCCACCTCGATCCTCCTTGAGCTTTTTCAAGTGCCTCACAAGCCCTCACCTTGGTGCTCCGGGGCGTCAGCAGCGAGCGATGCGATCTTGCGCGCATAAAGACCGATGCCGGGCATCGCGCTTAGGCCGTGGGCAAAGATGCTAAGTAACACGGTCGCCTGCACCGCGAAACGTATGGTCGACTCACCCGGGAAATGCGTCTCCTGCTCCAGATAGACTAGGCCGAGAACAATGGACGCCAGGCCGCGCGGGCCGAACCAACCCATGAAGATCACGCTGGCCGCACTGAGACGCGTACCAATGAGCGCAATTGCCACCGGCAACATCCGCACAATAGTCAGGCTTAGAAGCGCGTATATCCAAGATGCCGTGCTGAACTGCGGCCAATCCCGCACTGCCGCCATGCCAAACAGGAAGAACACGGCGAGGTTCAGCAACTGTCCCCATTCCTCGGCGAACTCGACGCTCTGCTTACCGGCTTCCTTGAATCCGACCTGCACCGCCAGTCCAGCGACGAACGCCGCGATGAACATGCTTGCGCCAACCATGTCGGACACTACCAGGCAAAGCAGCGGCAATGCGACCACGCCGATCTGTTGGAACGATTCCGCGATCCACTGCTTGCGGCGCGCCAGGCCCAGCAGCCATCCGCCGGCGAGGCCGATGGCCAAACCGACACAAACGCCAAAGCCCAGCTGCTCCACGATGAACTCCATCAGGCTGCCTTTTCCACCCTCGATTTTGGCGGCTGCGATAGCGATGAAGAACAGGAGGAACGGGACGGAAAGTCCGTCGTTGAGGCCGGCTTCCACATTGAGCCCCTGACGAATGCGCATGGGCACGCGCGGGCTGTTCACGATGATCTGTCCAAGACCGGCGTCGGTCGGCGCAAGGATAGCGCTCAGGATTCCTGCTTCCCAGATGGAGAGTTGCGGAAACACTATCCGCGCGACGACTGCGCCCAGAACGATCGTCAGCAACATACCCGCGCTCAGCAATCGCGCCGGAAGGTTCCTGATATTGCGCAGAACGTTCAGGTCGGTACGGCTGGCATCCGTAAAGAGCAGCATCACTAGGCCGACTTCGGCAATGTGGAGTGCGGCGTTAGCGGTGAACCCTGCCCTCAGAATTCCCTGCAAGGCGGGAAACATCAGCATTCCCGCAACCGTGAACACTATGGGCGCCGTGACGATTGTCCGCTCTATCCGCCGCGACAAAAGGCTGTATAGGAAAAGAAGCGAGACGAAAAAGGCTAGAGGAATCATTGTGGTCCGTCTATGTGAACTGCAGTTGCGAGGCTCGCGGTTCCTTCGAGACCGCAGGTGGTGCCACCGAGATGCGAGATCTCCCGAGCCGTGGGAGCGTGCTATGAGACTGCCGTCCGAAAAGCGTTCCCGCCCTCGCAGGCCGGCCTGCGGCTCAGCGCCCCCTCGGAGAGCACCCTCTTGCGAGTAGTCCGACTAGAAGGCAGCCGATAACAATCAGTGCGAGCACTACCCACTCGACTCGGATATCGTGTTTTCCTTCTGCCGAGGCCGAGTAACTAGGTGCGTTGGCCGGTCTGAATCTGTCGCCGCACTGCATGCAGGTTATGTAAGTCTTGCTGCTGCCCAAAAAGCCTGTGGTCAAGTCCCATCCACGTTTCTCGGCGCGTACTTGAGTTGAACCGCACTTCGGACACGTTACAGCGGCATCGCCCTGGCCTTCGTTGGCGGTAGTCATTGCACTCTATCTCCTAACCGTACTCTGATTCGTGTCGCCAACAGCGTGATCGTTGACGTAGTCGGTAGGTTCGAGCCGGGCAACCGGGTTCGGCCTGCGCTGCGACAACGAGCATCAGCGTACCGATTCACGCCCAGCCACCATTTTGTATAGATCGTACGTTTAGCACAGGAAGGCCAGCTGTGATTCGAGTCACAATGTGCAGGGCGTCAATACAACCTTTGCGGGATCTCACGAACGTGAGTACCCTGATGGTCCAAGCCAGGTCTTTAGGAGACGAGAGCGGCCCTCTCCGTTTGAGACTGGGATGGTCGAGGCGGAGTAAACGGCTTCATGCGCACGTTCAACAGGTCAAACCCCTTAAACGGCCCTCCGCGAAGGTCGAAGAGCGCCTCGCCTCTTTGGGCCCATGATGCGACGTCGGCTACACGGGTTACGCTGAATGAAAGGCGGGCAAGCGTACCACCGGCCTTCTCCAAACGCGTTTTGAGCGGAGCGTATAGCTCATTCAGCACTCGCTCCTCGGCAAGAACGGCTTCGAACACGCGAGCATAGCCCTGCTCGCGCTCGGTGACCAAAACGCCAGCCCTAGCTCTGCGCCCTGATAGTCGGTGAGTTTCTCACGCAGGCGCTCCAATGCTGTCGTCTCTTCGGTAAGGAACGAGACGGTAATGGACGGACTCAGTACACCTGTTGCTTTGCGGCTGGGGCGTCTGGGACACGGCGACACTCGCATGATGATGCACTACTCGCATGTCATCAGCGCTGATGACCGGCAACTCGCCTCTGAGTTTGGCCGGATGTTGGCTCCCATTTCTCCAGCAGTTTTGGAGCGTTTTGGAGCCAAAAACGAAAATGGCTTAAGCGCATCGAACGCCTAAGCCATTGCTGTATCAGAGCTTTTTGGTTGCGGGGGAAGGATTTGAACCTTCGACCTTTGGGTTATGAGCCCAACGAGCTACCAGACTGCTCCACCCCGCACTTCGATCATATCGTTATGTGAACAGCAGGTCAAACCAACTTCAGCCGCGCGGTAGTGGGTCAGTTTGAAATTCACTCGCTTAACCTAATGTCGGGTGGAGCACGCCTTGAGGCGTGCATTTTTCGGCCCCAATCGACACGCGCTTCGGCGTCTGAGGTAAATCGACTCCTTGCCTCAGTGGCTGAAGCCGGGACATTGAGCGGATCTCAACAGCACGCCTTGAAGGCGTGCTCCACCCAATGGCAGGGACCGGCGGAGTTGGCTGACGCGATTCGCCGACCCAAGGCTCATACGCAGTGACTTGCTTGCGAGACGGTTCCTCTTGCTGAGGAAATGCGGCTGAGCGATTGCGACAGAGCGACGCCGCATTGCAGGCGCGAGGTCTGCGTTTGTTATGCTCGGGCGACGCTATTGTTTTGCAAGCGTTGTTCACGAGCGAGGTGCGACGTGGGGCAGATTCATCCCTGGCTGGCGGTTGGAGTAGCGGTGTCGACGGCGGCGACCGATGCGGTTTACGTGATGTTCAGTGCGGCGGTGGCGTCGCGGCGAAGGCTGCCGGCGGCGACGTGGAGTAGCGTGTGGTATCTGCTGTCGGCGTTCGCGGTGATCAGCTATACGCGAAACTGGGTGTATGTGTGCTTCGCGGCGCTGGGATCTTGGGTGGGAGCGTACTTGTCGATGAGCTTCTTGCGACGCGGGTCGGGAGAGGTGGATCATCGGGAGCCGAAGGCGTCGGGGTGAGTGTACGCGACCCAGGCTAGCGTTCAACAGAAGAACGCGAACCTGTGGCACCCGCGCGAGACTTAGGCACTCGAAAAACTCCCACACATTCGAAACCCGCGAATGTGTGGGGCACCGAGCGACGCGATCCCAGGTCCGAAAACCGCCTGACCCGGGGCACCCGCATTCGATTCCCTTGGAACAAGAAACGAAGAGCTTCAGTAATGAAAACGGTAGCGGAACTCACCGTAGATCTGGCGGGGCTCGTTCCAGTGGAATCCGCCGAAGGTGAGGCTGTTGTCGATCTGCACGCGCAGGTTGGCGACGTTGAGCGCGGTTACCGACACTGCGTACTTACCCTCTGCAAAACTTTTTCCCACCGATAAATCAACTGTGGTGTGGCTGGGTAGATACGGTCCGGGATATTGCGAAAGCGGCGTGCCGTACAAGCCGTTGGTGAAGCCCGATCCGTAGTACACATTGCCGGAGGCGTAACTGTGCCACGGCAGACTGGCGTTGGCGCCGACGTTCAACGTGTTGCGCTGATCGTGATCGACAGGCGAATAGCCGGGCGGTATGTAGAGCGGACAGTTCTGATCGTTAGGATTAGGGCAGATGAGGCCGCCGTTAATCGGCGAGGTGGCCTGAGCGATTTGATTCGCATAGACCAAGTGGGCTTGCAGGTGATGCCATAGCATGGGCGAGCGCAGCGTCGCGTCCCAGCCTTGAATCAGCGCGCGATACCAGGTGATGGGCCAGAACAAATTGGAGTTTCCAATATTGTTGTGATCGAGCCAGTTGGTGGCGTTGGTTTGATAGTTGTCGATCTCCAGATTCCAGCCGCGATAAGGAATGATGAGGCTGGCCAGCCATTGCTTGTCGCGCTCGCCTTGCAGCGGGGCGAAAGTAAAGTCCTGACTATTGGCGAATCCGAGCAGCGGACCGGTAGCGGTGACCAGCGGCGGCGGCTGGTAAAAGTGGCCATAGAAGGCGCGTAAGACCCAATTAATGCGAGGCACGCGAAGGGCGACGCCAATCCGTGGATCGGCCTGATTCTCGGCGATGGTCGAGCGAAACTCTGTACCGCGCAGACCGGCAATGATGGTCAGCCATTTGGTCGCGTTAAAGCGGTCGCTGATGAATTCCTCAGCGACGCCGCCATTCACGCCGATGGAAGACGGTGGAAAATTCTGCGTGCCGTCGGTAAAGACATTGTCGAAATAGTTGTACTGGTGCTGAAAGAAGCCGTAGATGCCGGCTTCGACATCGTTCTTCGGCAAGCTCTTGTTGAGAATTCCCTGAAAGCCAACATAATTCGCCTGCAGATCGACGTTGGTGCTGACCGGATAATCGTCGGGGCTGCCTTCATAATGCGCTGCGTTGTAATGGTAGAAGGGCGAGAGCGTGAGCAGCGTGCTGGGATCGAAGGTGTGAACCCATGAAGCGATAACGTAGGCGTCGGGCTCGCGCTCGGCGTCGTGGAGTCCATAGGTGGGAACCAAGCCCGATTGCTCCAGAATCTGGTTGCCCACGGAGTTGGGATTGGGGTCGACCGGGATCTGATAGTAGTCCTGGCGCAGCGAACCAACGAAGCGGAATTGGTTGCTCGGGTCGTGATTGTAGATGAACGACGCAAAGCCTCCGTAGCCATTCTCGGCATCGTTGTAGACCTGCGGGATGGGTGTCTGCAGACCATAGTTGCTGCGGTTGCCATTCAGGCTGGCGTAGTAGGCGAATCGCTGCGTGTGTCCTCCGCAGCTGATCTGGTCATCGGTTTGATAGAAGTTGCCCGCACTCAGCACCAGATCGCATTGCCGGTTGCGCTCGAAGCCGGTGCGCGGCGCGATGTTGAACATGCCGTAGGTGCGATCGCCGTAAGTTGCATCGTAGCCGCCCTGCAGCACTTCGAGGTAGTCGATGTCCTTGGGATCGATCTGCGGTCCGAGGTTAGCGGCGATATTGGTGTTGGGGATGGAGACGCCGTCGAGCAACCACTGGACCTGATGGCCGCCCATCATGTGCAGCATGTCATGGGCGACATAGGTCGCGGGCACGTAGTCGGTAATCATCTCGACGCCGTTGGTGCGGTCGGCGCCTGGCGTCTGCTGGATGTCCTGGCGATTCAGCATCGTCGTTGGAGTGACGGTGTCCATCGGCGCGGCGACAGGAGTTCCGGCGACGACGATATTTTCGTTTGTTCCGGCGACAGCCATTTTGAAGTGCAGCACCGGCGTGGTGTCGGACTGAACGATCGCGTCCTGCTGGGACTCAAGGAATCCTTGCGACGAAACGGTGACGGTGTAGGTGCCGATGGGTACGGAGGTGAAGTTGAATTCTCCGCTGGCGGTGGTGTCCACGGACTGTGTCCAGTCCGAGGTCTGCGCCTTCAAGACGACATGAGCGCCCTGCACGGGACGATGCTGGGGATCATGAACCACACCGCGTACGGAGCCGAAGACGCTGGCCAGGAGGTTCGATGCGCACAATACAATGGCGGCGGTTATCAAAATGACGAGCGCAAGCCGCGGGACTATTTTTCGTACGAATGAATTCATCAGAGTGCCTCCGATCGTGGTCTCAGTGCATCGTGAGTTGCTGCACGTTCTGGGGGAACAGAGCTGTTCTGCGAGCGTTGAGCGCGTTGCCGCGGTGCAGACGGATGCACGCCTTTTGCGGCCGGACGCCGGAGAAAACAGGTTCAGCGCGTCAGAATGTGCCGAGAGACAAGAGATCAGGCGAGTGGAGGACCACGCTTGGGAGCGTGCAGGACCAAAGAATGGGGAATCTGGGCCGACTCGAGCAGCGGACCGGCGCTCCAGCCTACTGTGAGGAACAACCGCTGCGGCGAGACGCGCAGTGCAGTCTCGGAGTGCGATGCCAGGGAAACGAACCGCTGAAAAGGACAGCACGTCGCTGTTGCGCGGAAGCCGTCGGCCCCAGCCGATGCGGCACAGTGATGTTGCCCGCCTCGACGGCAGCAGGCGTGGACATCTGGCTGCGCCTGCGCCCATGGCAAAGCGAAGGGGGCCATCAGTACAGCGAGCAATAAACTGGTGAGCGAACGGCGCATGAGCAGGAGGATTCTACTACATCACATTGCGATGTGACGATGTGCGTATGGCACTTGAAACCATCCTGCAACAAATTCTTGCGGACGTGGTGGAAGAGGTTCACCCGGATCGTCGACCGCGAAATGATCGTGCGGAACAGTACAATGCGGTAGTGCGATGTCGGACCGCAGTCGGCCCGGCATTACAGCCCTTGTTCGGAGAAATCGTGTGCGCAATGTAATCGTACTGCTTGCGGTGCTGGGCATCGTGGTCTCGTCGCTCGCGCTGAAGGTCCACTATGACGATGCCGGCAAAGAGCCGTGCAGCATCAACGACAAGTGGGATTGCGGCGTGGTCAATCACAGTCCTTACGCAATGATTCATGGCGTGCCGGTTGCGGCGATCGGCATCCTGGGATATGTGCTGATCGCGGTGCTCGGGTTTGCGCGACAACGGGCGCTGCTGCTAATCGCGACGCTGATCGGGCTCGCCTTCGCGCTGTATCTCACCAACATTGAAGCGCATGTGCTCGAGGTCTATTGCCTCTACTGCGTAATCTCGCAGGGGATCATTGCCGTGCTGGCGTTGTTGTCGATTGGCTGGATGCTGTCGTCGATGCGGCGAGCGAGGACGGCATAATGATAACTTGCCGGCAGCGAGAAGATTCTCACGCCGCTTGATGCGCCATCTCCACGCGATTGCGCCCGTTGTGTTTGGCTTCGTAGAGCGCGGCGTCGGCGGTTTGAATCAGCCTCTCGATAGAGCACTCGGCGAAGGAGTCGCTGGTGGCGACGCCGATGCTCACCGTCACAGAAACGGTGTCGTTGGGCGCGTCGATTGGCGATGACGACACCGCCAGCCGCAAGCGCTCGGCGAACTGCTGCGGCCGCTCGGACTCGAGGTCGGTC
Source organism: uncultured Acidobacteriaceae bacterium (assembly GCA_963805985.1). Classification (GTDB taxonomy): domain Bacteria; phylum Acidobacteriota; class Terriglobia; order Terriglobales; family Acidobacteriaceae; genus Bog-257. The sequence goes on from CAWDWG010000007.1 coordinate 7,776, forward strand.
GCGGCGACGATAAACTCCTCTCCGCCGTAACGTCCCACAATGTCGTACAAGCGCACCGCCGCACTCAGGCGCTGCGCGACCTCATGCAGGATCGCGTCTCCGGCCAGATGACCGAAGTCGTCGTTGACGCGCTTGAAATGATCGAGGTCGATGAGGAATAGCGAGAGCGACGTGGCTTTGCGCTGCCCGCGCTCGGCTTCGGCGTGCAGCAGTTCAAACAGCGCGCCGCGATTCCAGATTCCGGTGAGCGGATCGTGCGTCGCCTGAAAGCGCAGCGCTTCCTGGGTGGCGAGCAGGCGATCCTGCAGCTGGATCATGCGCTCGCCAACATGAACGCGGGCGAAGAATTCGTAGACATTAAACGGCTTGGTGAGGTAGTCGTCGGCGCCGGCTTCGAGGCCTTCCACGATGTCGGCAGTCGTGTGTTTGGCGGTCAGCAACAGGATGTACTGATAACGCTCGCGCGGTGTGGCGCGCAGGCGGCGACAGACCTCAGGGCCGGGCAGGCCGGGCATCATCCAGTCGAGCACCAGAAGCCGCGGCGCGTCAGACGACGTGGCGTCCGCAAGCGCCTGCAGGCCGTCGCTGGCCAGCTGAACGGCGTAACCTTTGCGCGTGAGAAAGCGTTGCAGCGCGCGCCGGTACAGCGGGTCGTCCTCAGCCACGAGTATGCGGCCTGGAGTTCTGCTGTCTTTTTCGGACACCGGCGGGAGCTGCTGAATCGCGACTTCAGTGGAGGCTGCTGGCATCGCTGGACTCTCCCGCCGCCGGGACCATCAACTGGCGAAGCGCTTCGATGTAAGCCATGAGCTGCGCGACCAGCTCGCCCGCGCGCGCCGCGTCCTTGGCAACGCTGGCTTGCTCGACCGCCGTGGCCAGCGACTCACCGTGGGCCGCGCCCAGATAGCCAAGGCTGCCCTTCAGCGAATGCGCAGCCTCGCGCAGGGTCACGAAGTCCTTCTGCGAAAGCGACCGCGTAAGCCGCGTAGCAAACTTGGGATACTCCTCGAAGAAGATGGCGATCAGCTCGACCAGCAGCGGCTCGTCACCTCCTACTCGTTCCAGCGCAGCAGCGTAGTCCCAACCGGCGGACATAAGAATCTCGGTACCACCCTCCCTCGCGTCTCTGGCCGGCGGCAGCGGCAGAACCGGAAGATGTGCCTCGTTCTGTTTATCGGCCCGTGGGGCGGTCGTCTTGAATGCGCCAGTCATGACCAGGTAGAAGGCAGCGCGTCTGCAAGTTCGGCCGTGAGCGCCCATTCGATGGCGCGCATGCTTTCTGTGCTGAGCTTTTTGCCGGCGCAGGTGATGTAGAAGACGTCGTGCGCGACCGGACCCTCGGTGTCGATCAGCGCGATCTCGATACTGCAATCTTCAATGGTCAGGGCCGAACTGATGGTGTGCAGCAAACCGGGCCGGTCTTGCGTCACCACCTCGAGCAAGGTGCTGCGCTCAGAGCACTCGTCGTCAAAGCGCAGATGCGTTTCGACTGTGAGCTTGACCGGCTGCTGATCGGCTTTAAGACGCGACTCCAGTAGCGGTTCGAGCGGCGCCTCGCGTATCAGGATCTCGCGCACCGAGCGCTTGAAGCGCTCCCGCTCGGGAGGATTCAGCTCCAGCGTGCGGAAGCGGTCTTTGAAGCAGAAGACATCGACGACCACGCCGGCGCGATTGGAGAACGCGGCGGCCTTGGTGATGTCCATGCCCCACGCGTAGAGAATGCCCGCCAGCGTGCGAAAGAGGCCGGTGCGATCGGCGGTGACGACGGTCAGCTCATGCTGGCCGCTGACTGCGCGCAAGCTGAGTTGAACCGGCTGAGCGGCCAACTGCCCAGCCATCAGGAAGTGCTCGGCGATTTCGTCGGACGTATGCGAGAGCACGTAGCGCTGCGGCAAGCCATCGAGAAACTTCAGCATTGCCGAGCGATGCTCCGGCAGCATGGCGATAATCTTTTCGATCGATTCAGTGGACCCGTCCGCATCGAGGCGCTCGGAATCGGCGCTGCGATCGAAGTGGCCGGCGGTGCGGGTGTAGAGCCGCCACAGGTTCTCGGCCTTCCACGGTGTCAGCGCCTCGGGATTCACGGCCTTGATATCGGCGAGCGTCATCAGCGTCAGCATCTTCAGACGTTCGGGCGTAACCACTTTAGTAGCCAGCTCGCGGATGGTCGCGGGATCGTAAATGTCGCGGCGGCGCAGTGTCGACGAGACCTCCAGATGATTGGCGACAAGGAAGCAGACAGTTGCGGCATCATCCTCCGGGAGTTGCATGCGCTCAACCGCTGCGGACGTCAGTTGCAGGCTGCCGTGGATGTGCTCACCGCCTTCCAAACCCTTTCCGGTGTCGTGCAGTAAAAGAGCGAGGAAGAGCAGTTCGGGACGCTCCAGCTCCGACATCAGCTCGGCGAAGGACTGCATCGCCGCGTCTTTCTCCATTTTGAGACGATGCAGAACGTCGATCGCCATGAACGTGTGCTCGTCGACGGTGTAACGATGATAAAGATCGCGAAGAACCAACAGGTCGATGGTCTCGAACTCAGGAACGGCGCGCGTCAGCAGATTCAGCGAATGCATGGCGCGCAAAGCGTCTGCGGCATGCGGCTGCGCGAGAATCTCGCGCAGGTGCTGCCATAAATATTGATCCTGCGGCATGGTCTGAGCCAGGCGCTGTTGAGCATCGTTGATGCGCCGCTCAGCTTCGGGGCTCAAACTGAAACCGTGTCGCGCGATGAAGGCGAACAGTCGCAGGACGGATGACGCTTCACGTGCATCGGCGGTCTGCTGGAAGAAAACGCGGCCGTCGACCACGGAGAATTCGCTATTGGAGACGCGCGAGCGCCAATGCTGGAACGAGCGTAGCAGCGACGAGCGCTGCTGCGAAATCTGGCCGAGCAGTTGCGAACTGCTGCCAGAGACGGCCTTGGCGTGGCGGAAGTAAAGCCGCATCCACTCCGCGGGTGACGTCGGTCCGGAGCCGGTGGCGATGCCGCGTGCAGCCATTTCCTCCTGTGCAGCCCAGGCGATGGTGTTGTCGTCGCGGCCGTGACGATAGTGCAGATAACAGCGGCTGGAAGCCAGAAACTCCAGCGCCGCGAGCATCTCGCCGTGCGCGTCATTCGCCCGAACGCTCACCAGATCAGGTTTGCGACCTGACGCGAGTGCGACGATCATTCCGATCCATTGCGTGACGTGACAGTCGCGCTGCCCGCCGGGGCCGTCCTTTACGTTGGGCTCAAGATGAAAGATGGTGTTGCCGAAGCGGTGATGCCGGCTTCGCGTTATCTCGCAGAGCTGCTGCAACAGCCCGTCGGATTCTCGGGCGATCAACTGCGGCAGAGTCTTGCCGTGCAGGCGCTCGAACAGGACCTGATCACCGGCAAGGAAGCGGCAATCGAGAAGAGAAAGCGTGAACTCCAGATTGTTCTGGTCGAAGCGGCCGCAGTCGACGAGAGTTCTGGTAGCCGGGCTGACGCGCAGGCCGCAGTCCCACAATGTCTGACATAGGCTTGCGACCGCCGTCTTTATATGGTCACGATGCGCTTCGTCGTCAGTCAGGAACAGCAGATCGATGTCGGAATGCGGGAAAAGCTCACTCCTCCCGTAACCTCCCAGCGCAATCAGGCAACAATTATCCTGATCGGCAAAGCACTGCTCCCACAATGTCAGACATAGGGAATCAACCAATCGCGTCCGGCTGCTGAGCGAAGCCAGGCCCGAGCCTACGGCCTCAAAATCGCGCTGGATACGCTGCGACTCCTGGCGGTATTGGTCGCGCAGAAGAAAAGTGGTCGCAGGAGTTGCCATAGGCGGCGTGGAAGCAGGCATGGCCGATGGCTGCGGTCCCGTGGTCATAGCGCGTTTTCGCCCCGATCGTCATTGCGGATGCGGATGGCTTCGTCGACGCGCGCCAGAAAGATTTTACCGTCGCCAATCTTTCCGGTGCGTGCGGCATTGGTGATGGCCTGGATGGCGCGGTCGACGAGTTGGTCGGGCAGGACCATCTCGATCTTTACCTTGGGCAGGAGATCAACGGTGTACTCGCGGCCACGATAAAACTCGGTATGACCCTTCTGGCGGCCGTGGCCGCGGACCTCGGTCACGGTCATGCCTTCAACACCGATCTCGATCAGCGCATCTTTGACGGCGTCAAATTTTGCCGGCTGGATTACGGTTTCAAGCTTCGTCATAAATTAGGACCCTTCATGGCATCGACGCTTCCCAGTAATAGCCTTCCTCGCCGTGCTGCGAGAGATCAAGGCCCTGCACTTCGTCTTCGGCGGAAACGCGCACACCGAGTATCAGATTCACGATGTGCAGGATGACGTACGTGCCGACCGCGGCGAGAACAATCGCGATCAGCACGCCGACGGCCTGATTACCCAGCTGGCGGAAGTTGCCGTCGATCATGCCCGAGGGCAGCGTGTGACCTTGCGCATCTTTGAAAATGGGATTGATCGCGCTGGCCGCGAAGACTCCGGTCAGCAGGGCGCCAATCGTTCCACCCGCGCCGTGTACGCCGAAGGCGTCGAGCGAATCGTCATAGCCAAGGCGGGCTTTCACCACCGCAACCATCGTGTAACAGAAGACGCCGGCGATGAGTCCGATCAGCAGCGCCGGCATGGGGCCGACGAATCCCGCTGCGGGCGTGATTGCCACAAGTCCCGCGACTGATCCCGAGATCGCTCCCAGCACGCTTGGTTTGCCATTGCGAATCCACTCCGCTGCAGCCCAGCCGATCGCTGCGGTCGCGGCGGCGAAGTGAGTCGCGACAAACGCGCTGGTCGCGAGGCTGCCGGAACTCAACGCGCTGCCGGCATTAAATCCAAACCAACCCACCCAGAGCAGACACGCGCCGATAAAGCTGAGTACCACACTGTGGGGCGGCATCGCCTCCTTCGGGAAGCCGACACGGCGTCCGAGAAACAGCGCGCAGATCAGCGCCGAAACTCCCGAGGTAATGTGAACGACCGTGCCGCCGGCGAAGTCGAGTGTGGGGAAACGCCCGCCCAGGCTGGCATTCAGCAATCCGCCTTTGCCCCACACCATGTGCGCCATCGGCGCATAGACAATCAAGCGACCACAGCACCATGAACAGCACCATCGCGCTGAACTTCATGCGCTCGGCGAATGCGCCGCAGATGAGCGCCGGCGTGATGATGGCAAACATCAGCTGGTAGATCATGAAAGTCTGCTGCGGAATGGTCGCGGCGTAATCGGCATCGGGCGCGGCGCCAACGCTATGCAGGAATGCGTGCTCGATGCCGCCGATGAAGCTATTGCCGGAGGCGAAGCAGAGGCTGTAGCCGATGACCGCCCACAGCACAGTGATGAGCGCCATCATGGCGAAGCTCTGCATCATCGTGGCCAGCACGTTCTTCTTGCGCACCAGGCCGCCGTAGAAGAGCGCGAGGCCGGGGCCGGTCATCAGCAGCACCAGCGCGGAGCACACCAGCATCCAGCCGTTGTCGGCCGAGCCTTTGGCGTCAGCGATCTGCTGCTGCAACTGCGCGATGGTCGGCTGCGCCGATTGCGCGGCTAACGTGCCTGCCAGGGGCAGCGTCAATAACAATGGTGTGAGTTTTCGGAGTAACCGCATGCAGAACTCCCACGAACGAAGCTGAATCGGTTCGACTGCAGTGAGTGTGAACGCGCGCCGATGAGACGCAGGCTGACGACGATTGCTGAGAGATTGTTCTTCCGACCTGCCGCGCGGCGATCCGGTCGAGTGTGTTGCACTGGTAGAAACTTGATATCGGGTTTTGCGACAAATGAGAAATTCAAAGTATTTATGCGCGGGATTACTTTCGATTATGGCGAAGCGGTTGTCAGTTGCCAGTTGTCGGTTGTCAGTTACGGGATGCGCGAGGGTGCTCCCGTCTGCCGGAGGAGCCGCTTCCCGCGATACGAGGACGAAGGAGCCAAGGGCAACGTCGCCGGCGCACTTTTTCATCAGGTATAAACAAAGCGGAGTATCATGCTGGAAACCCGGTGTTCCACCCCACCGCTCCAACAGCGGGCGCAGCGGGGACCCCGGTATCTGGGAGGTGCGGGGATGTACAGGATCATCACCGTGGAACGCGAATACGGTGCGGGTGGCAGCCTGGTGGCCGCCGAACTGGCGCGGCACAAAGGCTGGCAGCTGCTCGATCAGCAATTGACCTGCGAGATCGCCAAGCTGGCGTCGGTGGACGAGAGCGCGGTGCGCCGCCGGGAAGAGAAGTGCGATCCGCTGATGCATCGGCTGGCCAAGGTCTTCTGGCGCGGAAGCTACGAGCGCTCGCTGCCCATCTCGGATGACAAGGTTTTCGGCGCCGACGAACTGGTTGAGCATGCGCATCAGGTGATCGAGAAGAAAGCGAAGGAAGGGAACTGCGTCATCGTGGGACGCGGCGCTCCGTATATCTTGCGTGCGCGGCCCGACGCCTTCCACATTTTCGTGTACGGCTCGCGCGAGGCCAAGATTCGCCGCCTGGTCAAACTCAAGATGAGCGAGAAGGACGCGACCGAGATGGTGGACACCATCGATCGCGAGCGCGCCGCGTTCGTCCGCAAGTATTTCGACGCCGAGTGGCCGTGCCGCCGGCTGTACCACCTCATGCTGAACTCCGATCACGGCATCGACCACGTGACCAACATCGTGCTCTCGACCATGGAATCGCTGGAGCGGGAAGGGAAGTCAGGAGCCGCCGGGCAAGGGCGTGAATCTCGAACCGGCGCGGCAATCGGCGCGATAACACGGCTTCTCCCGAGCGCCGACGCGAGCACGGCAAGCCTGGTTAAATCTCTCCGCACTTCCACTCTGTCCGTCTCACCGGTTTCTGCAAAATCCCAACTCCTTTCCAATTTCGCTTGTCACAAGCGACATGTGACGGCTGCCCTTGCGCGATGTTTATCCCCGACTAGACTGATGGCTACACGAGGTTGCCTGACCGCAAGGAGGTAGCCGAATGCCGAATACTCTCCTCGATAAGCCCGCGAGCTACGCGGAACCCAATCCAAAGAGGTTTGTGAGAACGTCTCCGGCGCTTGAGGAGAGCCTTATTTGCTGTCATCTCTTTCATCCTGTAGTAGCCGCGGATCGCGGATCCGCCACAAGCCTCTTTGGGAGGTCGCTATGCCGTTGAACAAAGTCAAAGCATTCCTCGATACGCATGGCACAAAGTACATCGTCATCTCACACTCCAAGGCCTACACGGCGCAGGGCATTGCGGCCATCTCCCACATCTCGGGCAAGGAGCTGGCCAAGTCCGTCATCCTCAAGCTCGATGGCGCCCTCGCCATGGCTGTGCTGCCGGCGTCGTATCAGGTCGATCTCGAGGCCATCCGCCGCGCCACCGGAGTGCAGACTGCCGAACTGGCCAGCGAGCGCGAGTTCAAGCAGCACTTCCCGGATTGCGAAACCGGCGCCATGCCGCCGTTCGGCAATCTGTACGGCATTCCGGTTTACGTCGACGAGTCGCTCGCCGAAGACCGCGAGATCGCCTTCAATGCCGGCTCGCATTTCGAGCTCATCAAGATGGCGTATCGCGACTTCGACAAGCTGGTGAAGCCCGAGGTGATGGAGTTCGCGTCGGGCCGGGTTGCGCACGCGATGGCATGAGCCGGGCCTGACCGGAGCGCGCCCGACCTTTGTCATCGAATCGCGCTCCTTGCCCGGCAGAAGTTGCTTTGCCGGATCGCTGATCTTGCGTGATTCGAATTTCGTGCGCGAGCTTGCAGACGCGCGCCCGTGGTCGGGATATAGAGAGGTCTCGATCTGCCGTCCGGTCCGGTATCGGACGGATCGCCCGCTCGCTGGCGAGGGCCGCGTCTGCACTGTCTGCCGCCGATCGAAGCCGATAGCTGACAGCCGATAGCCGTAGGCCGAAAGCTCAGTCACCGGGCACTCTCTCCCTCAACGACAGCGCCCTCCTGTTCCGCCTCAATCCGGCCGAAGCGCTGCGCAGCGCCGACAGAATGAATCTTCCTTGGCGCACGCTCACGCGATCATGTACCAGGTCACCGATTACCCGTGTTAACCCGATCTGGATGGCCGCTGCGTCTTCCATCAACGTCGCCTTCAGCTCTGCTAAGGAAATCTCGCGCCGTGGCCGCCGGGCATGAACCCGCTCCCGCGACGTCCTGGCCGGCAGCATCTGCCGCAATGGCTTGTGGTAATAGCAATGCGTGAAACCGCGTAATGCCGGCGACCCGCACCGCCGGCCATCCATTTTTATGTGCTCACAGATAGGAACTTGCAACTCGTGCCTCCTTTAAAAAATATGTGTTAAGAACAAAAGCACTTACATCAAAGTATTGCCGTCATTGTGCTTACATCCCAGCCACACTTTCTGTTCCGGTGATGGTTTACCTAAGCCCTCTAAACTCCTGATTCCAAAAAATATAGAACTCGACGATTCGGAGGCTTTCCTCCCGGCGCATTGCTGCCAATCAACCAGCGCATGAGCCCGATCCCCACTCCGAATTTCGGTCGCACTTCTCGAACGTGACTGCCGACCCGGGACCGACTGCCAGCAACGCAGTTCTGCCACCTCAAAAGCTCCTCCCAAACGAAAAAGGGGAACAGAAAGCCCTCTCGGGTCTCCTGATCCCCTACGTCACCAGTATTCAGACTGCACCATTCTTAGGTCAAGCCAATTCGCACCAAAATACGTTCCGATTCCCGTAGCGGGAACTCGTCTGCTTCTCCTTGCTCCACATCAATGATTGTCGCCCCAATTTCGTCGATTTTCCTATTCTGAGCCGGCTTCAGCCCGCGGCACTCTTCTCCGTCGTCGCGGCTCGCTCATAATTCAACGCCAACAGCCGCTCCAGAATCTCCGCATCCGTTAACGTCGCGGGCCAGCCATAGGCGGCAAACACGGCTTCGTCAAGTTTCTGGTGCGCCGCGGCCAGCCACGCGGGGCGCTTGTTGTACAGGTTGGTCAGAGTCCGATCCGCTCGCTCTTGCTCTGATGTTCCCGGTGGATTCAGCCAGGCGTCGCGCTTCTCTACCAACTCGCGGGCCGCATCGCCAATCGCCTTCACGCGCGCGTCCTTTTTCGGTTCTGTCCCCGGTGCCCACGGGAAAGGAAAGGTTTCGAACGCACTGCTTGGCGTGTACCTGCTTCCGCTTTCCGCTTCGCGAAGTTGCGTGCCGGTTCGACGCGCCCATAGGTCATGCGCTCTTGATTGCAGCACCCCCAGAAAGTAGTCATCTTGCCGGCCGAACGCGATCATGGCGTGATCTATCAGAACTGTGTTGTCGAGCCAAAGAAGAATTCGATATTTAGAGACCGCAGGCGTTGCGATATAACGCTTAAACTTCCGTTCATTCTCCTCATACTCGGGCGCGCCTCGGCGTACTGCCACCAACTCTCGTTGTCGCCGCATCAAGACGGTCCTTCGATTTTGCGACTAATCGGGTACGCATTCTCTAGGTATTCGAAGGGTCCTCGTACTGCTCTGCTCTGCAGAAACGGCATTAGTCGCCGAAGTCAATCGCCCACATCCCGGCGGCTCTCTGAATCAACTGCTTAGCGTTGACGCTAGCCGCGGCCGAACAACATCGGAGTTAGGTCGGCCATTCACGACGAGCGGAGCGGCTGAGAGCAACTCCTCGGGCAACATCACTCGTAATGTCGAAGGGACCTTTCTGTGGGACGGCCATATGAAACAAATCCCTAAGGTTCTCTTTCAGCCGAATCGCGAGGTTGTCTAGTCAGCGTCGCTAGTCAGGTCCGCATGTATCGCCGGAACCCTACTACCATCAGAGCTTTCGTTCCTTCTCCGATCCATCGTCAAACCCAACATCGAAACATGCACATTGGCGCCGTCCAAAATCCACTCACGGTCACTCCAAGCCATAAAGATGCCGCCGGATTCGAGTATCCGATCCAGTACGAACGATTGGCCCCACCCCGAATGCCTTGGGTCGCCAGAAGTCCACGCATTCTTCGTTGCCCCTACCGGAGTTGATTTGTTCCCTCGCTCTCACAAACCAGTAACAAACCAAATCTGCGAACCGAAATCCTTCCCTCGTAAACTGGAAGAGGTTGCTCAACGTACTCATCGCCTAATTCGTCGCTGATTTTGTTTCCGCCCAGAAACGGCGGATTGCCCACGATGTACTCCGCCTCCGGCCACTCCGGTTCCACGGGATTCCCTTTCTTGTCGAAACCGAGAATCGCGTCCCGATGCTGAATATTGTCCAGTGGGCGAAGGATCGGCTGCCTGTCCTGCTCCATGCCGTTCTCCTTCAGCCACTGCAAGTAACCGATCCAGACCACGACCGAAGCAAGCTGATGAGCATAGACGTTGGTCTCGATGCCATAGAGTTGCGAGGGATCGACCTGGTGTACTAGCAGGCTCGGCAAGTGATGTTGCGCGCTGAAAACCTGGACTTCTTTCCACAGGTCGAGCATGCGCCGCAACGCGAGATAGAGGAAGTTGCCGCTGCCGCAGGCGGGGTCGAGCACGCGCACCTTGGACAGCTCTTCCACCCAGGAGATGACGGTCTCCTCCAGTTGCTTGCGCAGCTTGTTACGCGCCGTGCTGGATTGCTTGTCGGCGGCCTCGGACAAAGCTGTGGCCTTCACCTTCACTTCCTCCCAGCGCTTGCGCAAAGGCGCAACCAGTACCGGGTCGATGATGGCCAGGATGTCCTGCTTGCTGGTGTAATGCGCGCCCAGCTGCGACCGCTTGGTCGGGTCGAAGCTGCGCTCGAACAGCGTGCCGAAGATCGCGGGCTCGACGCGCGACCAGTCCAGCGTGGAACTGGCTCGCAGGATCGCCAGCTCGGAGGCGGACAGTTCGATCATGCTGTCGTCGGCAAACAGGCCTCCATTGAAGAAAGGCACATCGTCCGCGCCGAAGGCGTCACCCTGCGCCATGGCCGCGAACAGCCGTCGCAGCTTGCGATTGAAGTTCAGCGGGTTGCCGCGGTCGATCTCGATCATCCTGCGAAAGATGTGGTTGGGCAGCAGCCCGATACTGTCGGCAAATAAACAGAACAGCAGGCGCATGAGAAAGTGCGCGGCCTTCTCGGGATCGATGCGGCGGACGTTCAGGTTTTCGGCCAGCTTCGCGAACTCGGTGGCAGCTTTCTCGGTGACGCGGGCCGAGGGCGCGTCGGGACGCAGCTCTTCTGGATGCTCGAAAAGCGCATGCAGGACATCCAGCGGCGGAAGAGCGCAGTGCTGCGTTGGCTCGTTGCGCAGCATGTCGCTTAGCGTGAAGCTGTAGACCTGCTTGCGCGTGTTAGGCCAGTTGGTGTGTACCTCAAAACGTTCCTGGTCGCAGACCACCAACAGCGGAGGATTTTCCAAATCCTCGCGATAGTCGAGGAGCTGTCCGTAGGCGGCCTGCAGGTCCTTATGTTTGCCCTTATACTCCCAGGCGAAATGGTGCCGATACCAAACGTCCGCGTAGCCCGTGCCGCCGAGATTCTTCGAGACGTGCCTTTCAAAGGTGAATGTCTCGCCGGATTGGTCCACCGTGGCAGGATGAGGCTGCCCAGCACATCGCAGAGATCGCAGAAGTGCTGCTGCGATCCGGAGCGCTCGGACAGAGAACTGGCTTTCCAACGAGTGACGAATTCCGGAAGTGAAAGCGACATGGGATGGATTGAGTTGAAGGAACGATTGTTACAGAGACGCGCCGCGCAGCCAAGTCGGAAAATGCACCGCAGATGTAAGAATAAGCTCTTCCCTGCGGCCCTCCTTGCCGGAGCTACTTGCGAGCTCGACGCTGAACGCCTACGACGGCTTCGTCACCTCGAACATGGCCATCGTCCCCACAACCAACGGCTCCATCGACGCCTACGCCGCCGGACTGACGCAGCTCATCCTGGACATCTCCGGCTACTTCGCGCCGTAGGGAAGCCAGCATTCAGCATTTATCAATTAACTTCGGTGCCCCAGAGCCTGCCCTGAGCTTGCCGAAGGGTTCGGCCATCCTTTGGCCTAACCTGGGTGCGGGTGTCCCAATCAAGCGCCGCGGGTCTTTTGTCGCTTTGTCGCTAACCTGCTCTCCGATGACCAAAGGTCCTATCCTTCCCGCCCATCCTCGACGCTGATCTGCCATTTTCACAGGGCAGTGCGGGACAAATGCGTGTAAATGCCCCGAAATGTCCCGACATGTCCCTTGCTCCAACTCCGTGAAGGATTCAAAGTGTAGCCACGTTCTCAACACCCTGGCTCGACGGCGGCACCTCGGACGTCGGGCGAATCGAAATGCAGGTTCTGCTGTTGCTGCCGCCTCAACATCAGTGGGGAGTAGGTGGGGCATTTAGGTGCGTGAATCTGGCACCGCAGTGTCGCCGGTAATTTTCGCCTCAACCAATTTCCCCAGTTCGTCCGAATGCGCTACTTACAAGGAGTCGACTACACATGCGACGTATTTCCTGCTTCGTTCTTGTTCTTGCCGTGGCTGTGGCCGTTCTGCCGGCGGCTGCACAAACCCTCATTACCAACGTGCCGGTGCAGATTGGTAACTACTATCTCGCCGCTAATCCGGCCACCGATATGGTTTATGTGGTCAATCTCTGTGGCAACGATCCAAATTGCGCCAGTCCCGGTACTGTGAGCGTCATCAACGGAGCCAACAACACGGTTGTAGCCACCGTCACCGTTCAGAACTATCCCGAGTTCCTGGTCGTCAACTCGGTGAGCAACAAGATCTACGTCACCAATCGCCACAGCAATACCGTCTCGGTGATTGATGGGAAGACCAATACCGTTACGAAGACCATTTCCGTCGGCAACAAGCCCACGGTCGCGGACGTGAACCCCATCACCAACAAGATCTACGTCGTCAACAACGGCAACGGAACCGGTACCACGATGAGCGTGATCGACGGCAACACCGACACCGTCACCGCCACCGTCACTGTCGGCAACTATCCTCAGGCAGTATCCGTGAACTCCGTCACCAACATGGTCTACGTGGTCAACTACTGCGGCAATCAACCGGGCTGCAACGCTACCACCGCGCCCAGCACGGTCAGCGTCGTGAATGGCGTCAACAACGCGGTGGTCAAAACCGTATCCACCGACTACGGGGCGGGCGTCGTCTTAGTGAATCCCGTTACCAATATGATCTGGGTGCTGAACACTTGCGGCACCGATACGACATGCCCTCTAGGCCAGGGCGATTATTCCCAGGTCAACGCAACCGTCACCGAGATCAACGGCTCCACCTACGCCACGCAGCACGTGACGGTGGGCAAGGGAACTGGCGCTATTACGGTCAATAACGTGACCAATCAGGCCTACACCTCGGCTAACACCGACAACACCTCAACCATCATCAACGGCACGACGCTCGCCACTCAGACCATCAACGTCGGCAGTTCGCCCAACGATATTGAGGTCAACACCTCGACCGACACCGTCTTCGTGTGCAACTCCGGCGACAACACGGTTACCGCCTACAACCCCGCGACCCTGAGTTCGACTGTGGTTGACGTCGGCAATACGCCGGTCGAAGCCTGGGTCAACCCGGTTGTCAACCGGATTTACGTCTCCAATGTCGGCGACGACACGGTCTCCGTTCTCGGGGGCGTTGCCCCGACCGCCCTACAATTCGTTCCCACTGAGCCCTGCCGTGTGCTGGATACCCGCAACGGATCTCCAATTAATGGAGGCACCTCCCAGAATTTCGACCTTCCCGCATTGGCGGAAGGCGCGGACTGCCCCAGTCTTGCCGGAGCCGTTGCTTATTCGCTCAACGTCACCGTGCTCCCCATCAAGAAATTGGGCTATCTGACCATCTGGCCGAGCGGTGAGTTCCAACCCAATGTCTCGACCATGAATTCCCCGGACGGCCGCGGCAAGGCCAACGCTGCCATCGTGCCCGCCGGCTATCAGGGCGGAGTCAGCATCTTTGTCACTGACACCAGCAACGTCATCCTCGACGTCAACGGCTATTTCACGGCGCCGGCTTCGGGAACGCTGCAGTTCTACAAGCTGACCCCGTGCCGCATCGTCGACACGCGCGGCGGCAAGGATCAGGGCTCGCTGCAGGCTGGCGTCGAGCGCGATTACAACATCGCCGGAACGTGCGGCATCCCCAGCACCGCCTTGGCGTATTCCTTCAACATCACCGCCTCTCCGTCCAACGGCAAGCTGGACTACCTCACGGTCTGGCCGAAGGGTCAGAAGCAGCCTATCGTCTCTACCCTCAACAATCCTACCGGGACCCTCGTGGCCAATGCCGCCATCGTGCCGGCCGGCTCCGAGAATGCGACCGCCTTCTACGCCCATAGCAACCAGACCGATCTGCTGGTAGATGTCGATGGTTACTTCGCGGCGCCGAGTAGCAGCGGCCTCTCTCTCTATACTCAGGTGCCCTGCCGCGTGCTGGACACGCGTCAGAGCGGCAACGGCTTCAACGGTCAGATCACGGTCCCCGTCGAGAGCAGCTCCTGTGCGCCGCCCAACAACGCCGGAGGCTACATCTTCAACGCGACCGTAGTCCCCCCGGCTAAGTTGCTCTACCTGACCTTGTGGCCGCACGGCACCACTGAGCCCGTCGTGTCGACCCTGAATGCCAACGATGGCTTCGTCACCTCGAACATGGCGATCGTGCCCACCAATGATGGCGAGATTGACGCCTTCTCGGCGGCACAAACCCAGCTTATTCTCGACCTCTTTGGCTACTTCGCGCCGCAACCGGCGAACTAGCCTTTCAGCGAGATCGAGAACTACCCAAGGCCGTCGCCAAAACATTGGCGACGGTTTTTTGTACCCGAATCATTGATTTTCACAGGGGGACGATTCAGGTGGAGCTGGCTCTCAGGCCAGCGCAAAAGCTGTTGGTTTCCCTTTCCGAGTCGGCTTCACAGGGTGCTAGAAAACTCGGTTCAAAGAGCGCATACTGCCCCCGACGAGCCATCGCTGATCGCGGCGCAGAACCGAGTCCCGCCCCGGCGGGACGGCGGCAAGACAGCCCAGCACGCAGCGCCCGGTTTTGGCGCGGAGTGCTGGGTAGCCTACTAAGAAATGAGAGCCGGCTTCAGCCGGCGGCACAAGGCGCGAGAACTGACGGCGGCGTGTTTGGATGGTGCTGGCCTCAGGCCATCGTCCAAGTCGCTTATTTACGAACCTGAGTCGGCGCTCAGTCGACGGCACCTGCCTGGCGTTGAAAGTCTTTCGGTGACTCTAAAATGCCAACGAAAGCGCCCGGAGCGCCTCGGGCACGGAATTCTACTCCGTCTCCAACACCAGATACGTCAGCAACCCCGACCGCTCCACCTGCAGCACAATCGAATCGCCCGGCTTTGCCTTGTGCAGTTCTTGCCGCAGCTGTTGCAGGTCCTTGATGGGCACGCTGTTCAAGGCATGAATAACGTCACCCGGCTCCGGACCCTCGCCTAGCAGCGTGCTGCTGGGAGTTCGTGCGGCCACCAGCACGCCACTGGGAATTCGCAGATCGCCGATGGCATCGCGCAGGTCGGCATTGATGGTTACCGCAACGATGCCGAGCCGCGGCACAAGATTACTCGGCCCCGTCACCATATCCGCAAAGCGTTCGGGATCGTCCGCCCGCTCCTGCACCGTCACCGACAGCGTCTGCACCTTGCCATTGCGCAGCACGCCAATCTCCGCCTGCTGCCCGATCCGGTAGGCATACAGATCGACGGCGAAGTGCCGCACATCCGCCACCGGCCTCCCGCCGATGCTCACCACAATGTCTCCAACCTTCAGCCCAGCCTTGTCCGCACTTGAATCGGGTACTACGTCTTCCAGCAGCACTCCCTGGTTCGCCGGCAGATGCAGCCCCTCGACTAGTTCCGGCGTGATCGTCCGCGGATAAACGCCGATCTGCCCGCGGTGCACGTGTCCCTTGGTCTTCAGCTGTTCATACACGCTGCGCACCACGTCGCTGGGAATCGCAAATCCCAATCCCTCATTACCGCCCGACTCCGACAGAATGAAGGTATTGATCCCCACCACGTGCCCGTCGACGTCCACCAGCGGCCCACCGCTGTTACCGGGATTAATCGGCGCATCCGTCTGAATGTAGATCTCCGCCCGGTCAGGATCGATCTGTCGCGCCGTCGCGCTGACCACTCCCATGCTGACGGAGTTCTCCAGTCCCATCGGGCTGCCAAATGCAAACACGACTTGTCCCTGCCTCAGGTCGTTGGAGTCCGCAAGCTGCAGCGTCGGCAATCCGCTCACATCAATCTTCAGCACCGCGAGATCACTCACGCGATCAATGCCCACCAGCTTTGCCTCAATCGGCCCGTGCGGCGTGGCGGCGACCATCGCCGCCGTCTGCTTGTCCAGCCCCTGCAGCCGCACGCGAATCTTTCTCGCGCCCTGCACCACGTGCGCGTTGGTCACAATGTAGCCGTCGGACGACAGCACCACGCCCGCACCAATCCCGCGCTCCGCTTCCAGATAGGCGGTGTCGTCTTTGTCCTCGTCGGTCGACAGGCCGAAACCGGTCGTCAGCACTTGCACGACGGACTTGGTCACCGAGGCCGACAGTTGCTGCACCGACTCGCTGAACACGTGCAGCGGATCGCTCTTCAGCAGCTTGGCCGACTCCGCCGACTTGGTGGGCTGCTCCGTCTGCGCCGCGCAGACAGCCGGAATCAGCGCCAGGCAAAGAGCTAATGATGGAAGCAGTGGCAGACGGATGGACATTCTGATTTTTGCGGACTCCCACCGCGCACCTTTACTGTATTCGACGATTCGCCCAAGTTTGTTCCCTTAACCATATTTGGACGCCATCACAAACGCAATTGACTCATGCAGGTGGGTTATAACCTGTAGCCCGCTCCGATCCTTAGCCGCGGGTTAACGATCCACGAACCCCTGATCCCCAGCCCCTATTCCCTGCCCTTCCCGCAATGTTCACCGGTCACAGCACAGTTTTTAGAACCCGCCCTATACTGAGAACATCCATTACTAGGCAAAGGAGCGCTGCATGGCAACTGTCGCCGAACCTACCGCAATCCTGGACGAGATCTCCATACATCCACCAAAACGACTTCTATACGGACCTGGTCCCGGTCAGGTGCATCCCCGGGTTTACCAGGCGATGGCCCAACCGATCGTCGGCCATCTCGACGCGTACTTCTTCCAGATTTCCAACGAGATTCAGCAACTGCTGCGCAAGGTCTTCGGCACCACCAACGAGCTGACCTTCCTGATCTCTGCCACCGGCAGCGGCGGCATGGAGACCGCGATCAGCAACTTCGTTTCGCCCGGTACCAAAGTCGCCTCCTTTGGCAACGGCTTCTTCTGCGATCGCCAGGCTGAGATGGCGCGCCGCCACGGCGGCAACGTGGTTCGCCTCGAAAAGCCCTGGGGCGAAGTCTTCAGCGACGAGGAAGCTGCCGATTTCATTCGTCTCGAGAAGCCGCAGGTCGTCACCTACGTTCAGGCTGAAACATCCTCCGGCGCATTCCAAAAGGGCGAAGCCATCTGCAAGGCCGCGCACGAAGTTGGCGCGCTGGTCATCGCCGACTGCGTGACCTCGCTGGGCGCCATGCCGGTCGAGATCGACAAGACCGGAATCGACATCGCCTACAGCTGCTCGCAGAAAGGCCTGAGCTGCCCTCCCGGACTGTCGCCGCTGACCGTCTCGCCGCGCGCGCTGGAAGTCAGCTGAAGACCCGCAAGACTCCCAACACCTCCTGGTACTTCGACATCAGCCTCATCGCCGACTACCTGGTTCACTCGCATCGCTATCACCACACCGCGTCGGCCACCATGTTCTACGCGCTGCGCGAGGGCTTGGCGCTGATCGAAGAAGAAGGCCTGGAGAACCGCTGGGAACGTCATCACAAAGCGCATCTGGAATTCGTGAAGCGGGTGGAAGCTCTCGGTCTCGAGATGCACGTGCCCAACCCGGCAAATCGCATCTGGAACCTGAACACGCCCAAGGTGCCGCAAGGCGTCGACGACGCGAAGGTTCGCGCCACGCTGCTGCAGGGAAAACGGCATCGAGATCGCAGGCGGCTTTGGACCGCTAGCCGGCAAGATCTTCCGCGTCGGCCTGATGGGACCGCTGGCGACTAGCGAGAGCGTGCATCACTTCATGCACTGCTTCGAGAGCGCCCTGCGCGGCGCCGGATACAAGGGGTAACGCGGTAGAGCGGCGCTTCAGCGCCGCGTCCACTCGAGTCACTTAGAAAACGGGTGCCCCACCCAAGCTTCGTTTGCTTGGGTGGGGTTTTTTGCTAGTGCTGCAACATAGCGTCGGTGTTCTTATCTGCACCGACGCCATACAATTCCGGATGCAGATACTTTCCACGCTCCTGCGCGGGCTTCTCCTCTTCGGTCGGAATGCGGTGCGCATTCGCCCACGCATCCTGCCGAATGCCGGTGACCATCCACGAAACCTTCGCCATTCGGCCTGCCGCCCGCGATCTTGAAGCGATTGCCCTTGATCTCGCGCGCGATGTAGAGCCGCGGTTGCGACGACCCACCGAGGTCAACACATACTGAAAGTCGCGATTCAGCGCCTGGAAGTATTCCGGCATCGTGACCCAGCCTTCGCCGCGCGCGTCGAGCCGCACGCTGCCGTTGTAGATATTCAGCATGTCCGGCGATTCGACAAAGGAGTGGGAAAGGTACTTGTTCTCCGGATCGAGCGGATCGTCGATCTTGAACGATCCGCCGCCCTTGGTTAGGGTGCCGGTGACGTTGAGGTTGCCGGCGAAAAATCCATTGCCTTGGGCGTCAACACTGAACTCGTCGGTATAGCCACTGCCGGACAGACCACTAAGAATCAATCCGCTGCCGCCATGAGCAACGAAGATACCAGCCGCTCCTCCGCTTGTGCTTTCGGTTTGGCCTTGAACGCCCGTTCCGCCGGTGGTGGAATTGCTTTCCCCGAATATCCCGACGCCATGCGGGCTGACGGTAGAACCGAAAACGCCCAAGGCGTTGCCGCTCGTGGCTGCAGTGTAGCCATTTACGCCAATGCCGCCACTAGTAGCGTTGTTATTTCCTGACACGCCGCCCCCGTTGGGGTTGGCGGTCGCGCCGAGAACGCCATAGACCTCTCCCGTAGGCGAGTTAGCATATCCGTTGACGCCGGCCGCACCTTGTGTCGTGCTGTTTGTCACGCCGACTACCCCGTAGACTACGCCTGTCGCAGCATTCGCATTGCCGCTGACGCCGGCCGCATAGTTCGTGCTACTCGCTGTACCTCCGGTTACGCCGAAGACTTGTCCGCTGGTCGCGCCCTCGTATCCGCTTACCCCAGCCGCATAGTTGGTGGTACTGTTGGTCTGCCCGTTGACCCCGAAGACCTGACCTGTACCACTGTTCTCATAGCCAAGAACTCCGGACGAATTCTGGCCGCTGCTCTGGTTGTTACCTTCTACGCCAAAAGTTTGTCCGCTCGTGGATTCGGCTTCGCCGTAAACGCCCCAGCCCGATGTGCTGCTGGTTTGCCCGTAGACTCCCGCGATCCCGCCGGTGGTAGCGTTCGCGTACCCGGCCACGCCGAGTCCGTTGGTGCTGGCGCTCTCGCCCATCACACCGGTGTTCTCGCCGGTTGTGTTTGTCGCGTTGCCGGTAAGCCCTACTCCAGTGGGCGCGCTCGTCGTTCCCGACAATCCGCTGGTATTGATCGTCCCGCTGGTGGTGACGTTGCCGCTGCCATCGACCGAAAACTTCTCCGCGCCATTGTTCTGCAGGCTGACAATCTTGCCTCCGGCTGCATTATTGAAAACTCCCGCTGTGCCAGCCGAACTGTCGACGTAGCCGCTGAGACCGATCGTGCTGCCGGTAGTCGCCGTCGCGATACCGCGCACGCCCGTTCCCGACGTGCTGCTCGCGGTCCCTCGCAGGCCATACGTAAATCCGGTGGTAGAACTCGCGGTGCCGATCAGTCCCACGCCGGCCGTGCCGGTAGCGACGCCCTCCACTCCATACGCCGTCCCGCTGGGCGCGGTTGCGGTGCCCTTGATACCCAATGTAGGTGCGGTGGCGACGATTCCATCGCCCGTGCCGCTCTGCGTAACTCCCACAATCTGGTCTGTCGTTGATCCGCTGAAGTTGGTCGGGCCATCACTGGCCGCGCCTTTGCGGGCGCCATTTGCCGGAGGAACATTCGTCGGGGAAGATACCGTCGCAGCACCGCTGCTCGCGGCTGCCGTCCCTGGCTTCGCCAGCACGAAATCAGAAACGCTCCTACCGCCGAAGGTCTCCGCTTCATGCGCCTTGAACGCATACGGAACGCTGACCATCAGCACACGTGGCTGCTCCGTCTGGCCCTGCACCTCGACGCCCAGCCAGCGCTGTTCCTGTTGCGAGAACAGATCAGCCGGCAGCCCAGTGGCCGTCGAGCTTCCCAGCAACGCGCTGTAATTGCCGGCGGCATCGGTGGTCACGTTCTGTGTCTCCATCCACATTGGAGCGCCGCCGTCCTGCTGGTTGTAAATGGCGAACGTCACCCCCACGGTCGACGATGCCAGCGCAGCACCTTGTGCGTCCTTCAGCGTCCCGCCGTAGCGAATCAGGTTGGGCACGGTGATGGTTGAGGTCTGCTGAGCAAAGCTGGACAAAACCAGCAGGATTGAGCAAAAAGCCAAAGACACAGGGATATTCAAGCGGCGCATGAAGCGCTCCTTTCAACTCTTGAGAATTGGGGCCGGGGAGCGAGGAGGGTCGCGATGTTATCGTGCTTCTCCAAAGAATGTCAACGGATTTGAACAAATTGCGGATGCCACGGCTAACTACAACTTGCGCCTGCCTTTCAGCAGTGTCCGCCATCACTGACACCCGGTTTTCCCTGCGCTAGCGTTGGTTGTTCTACCGGAGGTATTCCATGGCAGCGCCCTGGGCACATCGTTTCGCGCAGCGCACGAAATCAGCCAAATGTTCCAT
The DNA here is from genome assembly GCA_963805985.1 of uncultured Acidobacteriaceae bacterium. Classification (GTDB taxonomy): domain Bacteria; phylum Acidobacteriota; class Terriglobia; order Terriglobales; family Acidobacteriaceae; genus Bog-257. Next base: position 28,609 of record CAWDWG010000007.1, read on the forward strand.
CATTCGCGAGCTTCTGAAGATCACCCAGCGTCCTGAGGTCATCTCCTTTGCCGGCGGACTTCCCGCCCCTGAGGTGTTTCCGGTAGCGCGCTTTCAGGAGGCGTGCCAGCGGGTCCTGGCGACCCAGGCATCGACCGCGCTGCAGTATGGTCCCACCGAAGGCTATCGCCCGTTGCGCGAACTCATCGTCGCCCACATGGCGCGCTACGGCATTCTCGCCAGCGTTGACAACATCCTCATCACCGCCGGCTCGCAACAGGCGCTGGACCTGATCGCCAAGCTGCTCATCAACCGCGGCGACCGCATCCTGGTCGAGTCGCCAACCTACCTCGGCGCGCTACAGGCTTTCGATCTGATGGGCGCCGAGTACGTCACCGTGCCCGTCGACCACGACGGCCTCCAGACCTGCAACATGGAAGAGGCGCTGCGCTCCGGCCCGAAGTTCATGTACATCCTGCCCAACTTCCAGAATCCGGGCGGCGTTACGCTCTCTCGCGCCCGCCGCGACGAGCTGGTCGCGCTCTCCGACAAGTACGGCATCCCCATCATCGAGGACGATCCCTACGGTCAGCTTCGTTATGAAGGCGAGCACATCACGCCGCTGGTCGTCCTCGATCGCGTCAACCTGGCCCGCGATAAGGGCTACAAGCTCGGCAATGTCATCTATCTCAGCACCTTCTCGAAAGTGCTGGCGCCGGGCTTGCGCGTCGCCTGGATCGTCGCTCCGCCGGAGGTGATCACCAAGTTGGTGCAGATCAAGCAGAGCACCGATCTCCACACCAGCACCTTTACCCAGATGATCGTCTACGAGGCGGCGCGCGACGGTTTCATGGAGGATCACGTCAAACTCATCCGCGCAACTTATAAGGAGCGGCGCGATGCCATGCTCGCGGCGCTGCACGATTTCTTCCCGCCGGAAGTTTCCTGGACTCATCCGCAGGGCGGGCTGTTCCTGTGGGTCACCATGCCGCCGGGCATCGACTCCTCACAGCTGCTGGATCAGGCATTGCGACAGAATGTCGCCTTCGTCCCCGGCCAGCCTTTCTTCCCCAACGGCGACCCCGGCTCGCACATGCGTCTGAACTTCTCCAATGCCCAGCCGGAACAGATCCGCGAAGGCATACGGCGCCTGTCGATCGCGGTGGCGCATGAACTGGAGCATCGCTCGGCGGAAGTGATCGTGTAGCCGGCAGGGAAGGGATGATTTTCGTAGCGCCGGCCTCCCGGCCGGCTGTCCTGGCGGCGTCCTCGCCGCCAGCGACCTCGCGCCAGGGCACGACTTCACAGGTCCGGCATGATCTTCGTACGGCCCGCCAAACCCTAAGTGCGCCGGTCAACCGATGGCAGTAATTCGACGCTGATACCGCCCGGCACTTCTGCTGTTTATGTTCGAACGCGGAGATCTGAGATCAACTAGGGTTCAAACACCAGCCGCGCGCCTCCGTCACCAACGTTCCAACGAGCTTCAACGTCTCGCAGCGGCACTCTCTCCACTTTCATCTGAAAAGGTTTCTCGGCCGCCTGCTTCATAAACTCGGTAACTGATTCAAATATCTTCTTGAGCGACACGCTGCCGAAGCCGCTGCCAAGAAGCTCCAGGCCCGAGCTGCGCAAGGTCTCCGCCCGCAGCGATATCGTAGGACTCGCCATCGACCCGATCTGCAAGAATCGAATGCGCGACGCTGCGTTCCGCAATCCTTTCTGCGAGATCGCCTCCAGCACGGCTTCCGCCGGAGCTCCCCAAACATAATCGAGAACGATGTCGATCTTGTCGTTGGCCCATTCGTTGCGAAACGCCGAAACCAGGGCCTCTCGATCCTGCTTCAGCGAGATGACCGCGTCCGCGCCCTGAGCTCGGAGTTCTTCGAGCGCTTCCGCATTACGGCCGGCAGCAACAATGCGCCGGGCGCCTAATCGCTTCGCGATTTGTACTGCCAGCCGGCCCGATGTCCCGGTGGCTCCGAGTATGAGAACGCTCTCGCCGGCCACAAAGTTCGCACGTCCGGTCAGCGCCCCCCATGAGGACATGCCCGGGTTTATCATGGCTGCCACCGTCGCGGCGTCCAGGCCTTCGGGGATCGGCAGGCACATCGCGCGCGCGGTCACGCAACGCTCGGCAAATGTTCCGAACGGACCTCTCACCATCCCGAAGTAGACTCGGCTGCCGTCCTCCAAATCACCCACGCCATCGACGCCGGGAATAAACGGCAACTCTCCCGTACTGAGGTAATGGCTTCCATTAGCGATCGACTTGATGACGCGATGCAGACCAACCGCACGTACGTTGACCAGCACTTCATTCTCGCCGGCCACCGGATCGGTAAACGTGCCGTACCGAGGCGGCGCGTCGAACGAATGGACAACAGCTGCTTTCATGAGCTTTCCCTTATCGCGCTATATAGAAGGACGGAACAATCTCGACGAAGCGGCAGGCAGTGCTACACCGTTTCTGCCAGCGACATCACCAGCTCGCGCTCGCGCGGACCGTCCAGTTCGATCAGCACCACGCGCTGCCACGTCCCCAGCAGCAGCAAGCCCGCTTCCACGGCCAGTTGCGCCGACGTCCCGATCATCGCCGAAAGAATGTGATCGGGCACATGCTCGGGATTGTGTTCGTGACGATAGTCGAGCTTGGGAACCATGATGTCGAAGGCATCCAGCATGTCGAGATCGGTACCGGGGTCAAGGTCGGCGGTGGTGAGCGCTGCCGTGGTGTGCAGAAGGTTCAAGTGGCAGATGCCGGTTTTGTCGGCATAGTGCTTCCACAGGATCGCTTCCAGCTTCTGGGTGATGTCGATCACCTCGCGCTTCTTGTGCGTTTTAATGGACAGACGATGCATGGCTCACCTTAATCTTTCGGCGTGAACAGCTCCAGACGGACATGCCACGACACCGACTGTCCGGGCTGGAGCAGCACCATGCCGGTATCGGTGCTTCCCCAGTTCTTGTTATAAGGATCAGGTAAATTGAACTGCGGTTCAATAGCAACAAAATTCTTGTCCGGTGGCGCGTATACCTGGATGGACTTGATCTTCGGAGAAAGCGTTATCAGCCGCAGTCCATATTTCGCAGCCGGATCGACGATCTCGGAAACCGTCTGGTCCGGCGCGCTGTGCAACAGGTTGGAATAGTTGTCGTCCAGATACTGCGTGCCCAGCGGTTGACCCTCAGGCGCTGAATAATCATACGCCGTCCCTTTTACCGACATGCGCTGCCCGGTCGTAAATGTGTCGTCATAATTATTCATGATGGCGCGTGTCTCGCTGGGAATGTGTAACCGCACGTTCGCGCGATCGCCGCCCGGCAGCACAAAATATGGATGCCAGCCGATCCCGATTGGCAGCAACCTGGTTCCCGCGTTCCTGGCCGTGACCGTCATGTCGAAGGCGTCGTGGCTCAGCGTGGCTTCGACCTCGACATCGGTATCGGAAAGCCAGTGGCCATCGAAGTTGCCGGCATGCAGGGTGGCGCTGACGGCGGAATCCTGCACGCCATGGCGGGTGACCACGTCCTGAAAATGCGACTGCAGCATCAGCCCGTGAATGGCATGACGCTCCGCTCCCGGTTTGCTGCCACTCCAATTCGCCGGCAGCGTTACCTTTCGTCCGAGAATGGTGGTCGTGATGGTCTTGCCGTCCGCCGAGGGATCGCCACGAATGCGATTGGCAAAGGGTAGCAGGATCGCGCCGCCGATTTTGAACACTTCATTCCCAAACGGATCGTCAGTCTTGTCCAATAACTGCTCCGCTTCCGCGACTGGGGGCGCGTTCAACACATCAATCTCGCCCTTGCCGGGGAGGAGCGCCTTGATCTGTAGCACGGCCATCCCGCGCCCCGGCAGAAAGATGGCTTGCAGGAATTGCGGTTTACTGCGATCCGTGACCGGTGCCCGTTGCAGCGTAATGATCGGCTCTCCCCCGATCGATACACCGGTTCGTTCCGATACCTTTTGCTGGCTTTGACTGGCACGGGGAGCATCCGGCAGTTGCTGCGCGGGTGATGGATCTGCCGCCTGTTGTGCCATTGCTTGCCCGCCGGCAATGATAACGGCGATGACCATGGCCCACACTTGGGAACCGCTGACGCTCGGTTTGCGAAGGTGCATAGTCCGCATCGTATTCAGGAACTGGCGGCAACTCAAGAGTGTAGCCGCAGGGCGTAATGGATCAGTTTGAAATTGTGGTCAAGCGTATCTTGGGTGGAGCATGCCTTTAGGCGTGCAGTTGAGCTCTGGCGAATGCCTCGGCTTCAGCCGCTGAGGTAAGGACTAATTTACCTCAGGCGCTAAAGCGCATGTCGAATTGGGGCTGCAGTATGCACGCCTCAAGGCGTGCTCCACCCGACATGCGTAAACAAGTGAATTGCGATAAAGAGAAACTGTTTGCATCGGCGTAACAATGGACTAAACTCAGTTGGCCATCTCAAGTTATGCAGCAAAATGATGTTCAGCAACAGAGTTGGGATTTCCTGGGACGGTAAACAGTTGTCGGCGCGAGCTCGCCTTCTCGCATGTCTGATCACGATGGCGTCTTCGCCCATCTTCACACCAGCGCAACAGGCGGCCGTTCCTTCCACAACCTCGCAGACTTCAGCTCAAAGCGCTCCCGAGATCACCCAGCACGAAGAGACTCCGACCTTCAAGGTCAAGGTCAATCTGGTTGAGGTGCGAGTCGTAGTTCGCGATGCTAAAGGCAAAGCCATCGGCAACCTGAAGCAGGAGGATTTTCAGCTTCTCGACAACGGCAAGCCGCAAGTCATCAGCAAATTCAGTGTCGAGCGTTCCGACGCAAAGCCTCCAGCTCCACACGAAGAGCCGGCAAATACAGAAGAAGCAGCCGCGCCCGCAACGGTGCAGCCGGTTATTCCCGCCCGCTATATCGCGTACCTGTTCGACGATATGCACACGCAAATCGGCGATCTGGCGCAAGCGCGCAACGCCGCCACTCGCCAGATACAAGATCTGCAGCCGGCCGATCGCGCTGCCATCTACACGACATCCGGCCAGGTGCGCCTGGATTTCACCGACGATCGTGCCGCACTGATCGCAGCCTTGAATCGGATCGTTCCGCACTCGTTGAGCCATACCGATCTAACGCCCTGTCCCGACATTAGTTATTACGTGGCGGATGCGATTGAGAATCGCCACGATGCCCAGGCGACGCAGGTAGCCGCAGCTGACGCCGTCAATTGCGGTGCTGCGGCTACCGCGACCGTTACCAAAGGTCTCCCCGCCGGTCAGAGCCTGAGTCTCGGTAACCCTGTCGGGCTGGTACACACCGTCGCCCGCCGCGTACTGGAGACTGGCGAGCAGGAAATCCAGATCTCGCTGACCACCCTGCAGGACGTCGTCCGTCGCATTGCCTCAATGCCCGGTCAGCGCATCATCATCCTGGTATCGCCAGGATTCATGAATATCAATGCGCTGCCGATGCAGTCGGAGATCGCCAATCGCGCGTTGCATTCCGGCGTCGTTATCAATTCTCTCGATCCTGCAGGCCTCTACACCAACATGCCCGATGCCAGCGCGCAGCGCTCTCCCAGCCCTAACATCGCCGCTCCCGTGCTGCAGTACCAGACCATGGAACAGCAAGCCAATCGCGATATTCTGGCCGATCTTGCCGATGCCACCGGCGGTTCCTTCTTCCACAATAACAACGATCTCAACGAGGGTTTCCGCCGGCTCGCAGGGGCGCCAGAATTTTCCTATCTGCTGGGGTTCGCACCGGAGAATCTGAAAACCGACGGCAAGTATCACAAGATAAAAGTCGCTCTCAAGCCGCCGGCGGAAGGCGCCGTTCAGGCCCGCAAAGGCTACTACGCTCCCAACGGTAACGCTGACGCATCCGAGCAGGCCAAAGTGGCCCTCCAGGACGCGGTTTTCTCCCAAGACGAAGTCAGCGAGATCCCCGTCCAGCTGCACACGCAGTTCTTCAAGCCGGATGAAGACAATGCCAAACTCTCCGTCCTGGTGCATATGGACGTGCGCCGTTTTCACTTCCGCAAAGCCGACGGTAGAAACAACGACGACGTGACTGTCGTGTCGGCATTGTTTGACCGTGATGGTAAATTCATCAGCGGAACACAGAAGACGGTGCAGATGCATTTGAAGGACGAAACGCTGGAAAGCCGCTTGAACTCAGGAGTAACGTTGAAGAGCAGTTTCGACGTCAAGCCGGGCCGCTACATTGTGCGCATGGTGGTGCGCGACGCCGATGGCCAACTGGCAGCGCAGAGCCGATCGGTAGAGATTCCCTAGTCGGAGGATGAGATGATGCAGTCTCGACAGTTTGTGCTCGCAGCTCTTCTCGCTATTGCGTTCTCGGCGCACGCACAGCAGGCCGCTCCTCCGGCCAGCGAAACCACCCCGACGATTACCAAAGAGGCCGGCATCGTCATCGTCGACACTGTCGTTACCGACAAGCAGGGCAATTACATTCGCGACCTCACGCAGAAAGACTTCCGCATCTTCGAGGATGGCAAGGAACAACCGGTCAAGAGCTTTTCCTCGGAGAGCAATGCCGCTGCGCCGACGGTCAATCCCAATCGCTACCTGGTTTTATTCTTCGATAACTCGACCATGAGTGTGGGCGATCAGGCGCAGGCCCGCGCGGCAGCGCTCAAATTTCTGGACTCCAATACCGGGCCTAACCGCTACATCGCCATTGTCAACTTCAGTGGAACGTTGCAGATCGCGCAGAACTTCACCACCGACGCCGCTCGCCTGAAAGCGGCGGCGCAAGGGCAGAAGGTGTCTTCGGTTTCGCCGAATGCCGCGCCCGATGTCTCTTCCACTGTCACTCCCGGCGTTTCCCAGCTGGGCAATATGGAGGCGAACTTCGGCGCGCGCACGCTTCTGCTGGCGCTGCGCGATCTTGCCAAGGGCCTGGCCAGCGTCCCCGGCCGCAAGTCGCTGGTCTTGCTCTCGTCGGGCTTTCCGATGAACGCCAGTGATCCCAATTACTGGGTGCTTTATTCCGAGCTGACGGCTGCAATCGATGCCTGCAACAAATCGAACGTGGCGATTTATGCGATCGATGCGCGAGGTGTGGGCGCGGTCAGTTCGGCGCCTCCTCTCGAAATATTCCCCACCGACGAATCTCCGAGGCTGATCTCGGCGACGCTTGATCTCAGCGATGACGACAAGCCTGTGCTTGTTCGGGATGGAGATCAGGACGCCACCGCGCATCTGGTCTACGTGCAAAAAGGCGGCGGTGGTGGGGGTGGGGGGCGTGGGACAGGCGGAACGGGCGGAGCGGGTGGAACTCGCGGTACCAACACTGGAGTCAACGGCAATGCCACTTCGCAACCGACCATCCTTGCGCCCAACGCGCCCTTCAGCAACGCCAAGGGTCTGGTTCCGACGGTTGGCAGCGGTGCTCACAATCAGGACGTTCTCTACGAACTCGCGCAGGGAACCGGCGGCTTCGTCATTGGCAACACCAACGATCTGGTTGGAGGTTTGCAAAAGATTGCCGCGGAACAGGGCCAGTATTATCTGCTCTCCTACACGCCGCCAACATCGGAGGAAGGCAGTTGCCATACGCTGAAGGTCAAAGTTGATCGCGGCAACTCGGTGGTGCGATCGCGCAGCGGATACTGCAATGTGCGGCCTTCCGATGTCCTGGCCGGCAAGCCGATCGAGAAGCAGCTGGAGAATCAGGTCGCCGGCTCGCAACCCGGCAACGTCGCGGCCTCGATGCAGGCGCCGTACTTTTACACCTCAACCGATGTGGCGCGTGTCGATCTGGCCATTGACATTCCCGCCGGCGCCGTCAAGTTCGAGAAGAAAAATGGCAAGCAGCACGCCGAGGTAAACGTTCTCGGCGTGGCCTACAAGCCCGATGGCTCTGTCGGAGCACGCTTCAGCGACAACGTGGAATTTAACTTCGACAGCAAGGATATGGTCGAGGCCTTCGGCAAACAGCCCTACCACTACGAAACTCAGTTCGAACTGTCGCCCGGCCACTACGACTTGAAGGTGGCGTTCACCTCCGGTGGCACAAACTTCGGCAAGCTGCAGATGCCGCTGGTGGTCGACAACTATGACGGAAAACAGTTGAGCATGAGCACGGTCGCGCTAAGCACCGAAATTCATCCTCTGAACCAGGCGTCCGCGAGCCTGGATGCTGAACTGTTGGAGGATCGCAAGCCGCTGGTGGCGCAGGGAATGGAAATCGTGCCGACTGCGGGCGACCACTTCAAGAAGACCGATCCGGCGGTGTTCTACATCGAAATCTATGATCCGTTGCTGACCGGCGCCAATCCGCCGAAGGTGGGGTTGCAATTGAAGGTCGTTGATCGCAAGACGGGAGCTCAGGCTTTCGAGATGCACGGCCTGCTGCCGAACGATCCTGGAAATCCGGTGGTTTCGCTGGGAATGCGGCTGCCCCTCGACAAGCTCAATTCCGGCTCGTACGAGCTTCAGTTAACGGCCATCGATACCGCCGGGCATCAAACTTCCGCCCCCCGCACTGCGGACTTTGAGGTGGAGTAGCCGGCGGCGCTAAGAGGCATGGGCTGACTCTGAACCTTGCTTCGGGTGGAGCACGCCTTCCAGGCGTGCAGTCCAAGCCCTCCCTTGATACCCGGCTTCAGCCGCTGAGGTAATAGCGCTGACTTACCTCAGGCGCTGAAGCGCGCCTTGAAATCAGCCCTTAATGCACGCTTCGAAGGCGTGCTCCACCCTTGACGATAGCGAGGTTGATGCAGAGGGATCGCCCGCGGATAAAAAGGTTCGCTGGTTAAGAAAAGCTCTACGACACCAGCGCTTCGCTCAACGACAGCTTTCTGGCGGCAAGTTGTTTACGCCGCTCGCTGAGCGCTCCCTGGATGAAAGTAACCTCGCGCCCCAGCATCTCCATCGCTTCGCGGCAAAGCTCCGACTGCTCTTTCATGATGCGCAGAAAATCTTCCTGCGGGACATGGACCGCATCCACTTCGGTCACGGCCGTCGCCGTTAAGCTGTAGGGGTGACTGGTAAATGTTGAAGGCACGCCCAGCAGCGAGCCGGCAGCGAATGTCCGGTCAAGCTTAGGCAGGTCCTTTACGCTCATACAAACCTTGCCTTTGCTCACCAGAAACACACCCGCATTGCCACCATCCTCGCGAAACAGCTTTTGCGAGGGCGCAAAGCGCTCGGTGCGGCCGATAGCTTCCAGAGCACTCTTCAACTCCGCTGAGACCATCAGGATATTGCCACGGGAGACCACGGGTTTCATGCAGATGTTATGCCAAAGAAGGTCACTCCGCGGCTGTGACTGGAATCACACTAGGGTGTGAGCTTTAATCGGCCGCTCGCATTCGCCCCTGCAGAATCTAGAGCTTGCGGTTCTCTATGCCGAACCTGTGTGTGCGGCTGGCCCAATTGAGCATCGGACTACCCAACCTTGCCCGGGATCGGCAGCGCACAAGTGCTTTGCAGGATGCTGCCAACTTTCGGGGCGGAGCCCTGCGGCAAATTCGGCGAAACAGGGAACTTAGATTAGGCACTTCTTTGCGTTTGAACGTTAGTGTGCATCTTACTAACCGGGACCATGTCTGGATGCGATAGCAGTGTCCGATCCCCAAGGGAGATGGAATGGCCGACAGCCCTCTCGACCATATTGTTGAGCAGTTACGCGCTTCGGGTTGCAGTTATTTTCCGCAGTATGCGGAGGTTAAGTCCGCCCGCGTGGTGGGACACACGCCCAAGCCGGATCATTACATTTACGAAATCGTGCTCGATTTTCCGGATGCAAGCGAGCGGATCAATGCAAAGATCTATCGCGGCCGGTCGGGTCAACGGAGTCCGCAGGAGCTGGCGCGCACTGAGATGCAGAATCTGGAGTTTGCTCATCAGACCGCGAAGCGCCGGAAACTGACGGGCGTTCCCCGGCCAATTGGCGACTTTTCGGAGCAGGGAGCCGTTGTCAGCACCAGGATTCAGGGTTTGCCGTTGCAGAGCATCATAATGAAGGTAGCTTTGCTGCCCGATAACGGTAACCACCGATTACTGGAGACGGCTGCGCGTCAGGCCGGTGAATGGCTCCAGCAATTTCATAAGGCGACCGCAGGTGTGCCGGCAGCGATCGATGTCGACGACCTGCTGAGCGACATGGAGAAACTTTGCGCCAGAGCGCAGAAAGACGGTCTGCCTGCCGAATCTACCGATGCAATCCTGATCAATGCCAAATGCGCCTTGAATAAGCAGAAAAAGCCCCTCCGCTCTTCGGCCCGGCTGCTGGATTTCGTGCCGCTGAATGTGCTGGTGGCTGAGCATGGCATCGGCTTTTGCGAATTCGCAGCTCTTGCCCGCCAGGGTCCCTCGCTGTTGGACGTAGCGACTTTTCTCGCCACCGTCGAAGCCCTGGAGAAATATCCGTTCTGCAACCGCGACCTGATCACGGTGGTACAGGACGCTTTCACCGAGGCCTACGGCGTTACCGCGCAGGAACAAGGCTTGCTGACTGCGCTGCGAATGAAGGTTTTGCTGCAGATGTTTCTTCAGGGACGTGTCATCAAAGAAAGCGCGGAGCGCAAGAAGGTGATGTGGGCCAACGTGATGAAGCGCTTCCTGCAGCGTGCCGCACAGCGCTCGACGGAGCGGGTGGCGTGAAGGCAGCGATTAGCAATTAGCGGTTAGCAATTAGCTTAAGACCCCGCGGCCGGATTCTTCCACCGCAGAAATACTCGGCATCATCGCCCTTGGATTCAGATGCTTGCCAATCGGCTTTACCGACTCCGCAGAGCCTTCGAAACTTATTGGTCTTATGGTTTTAAATGCTAATTGCTAATTGCTAATTGCCGCTTTTATTGCTTCGGCGGCGCCGTTGTTGTCCCGCTGGGCTGCTGCGCGTCTCCCTTCGAAATCTCCTGGCCATCATAGGTGATTCGCGATTTAGCACCGTATCGCTTGTAATTCTTATACTTCACGATATAGCGCATTTCGACCTCTTCATTGCTGAAGTGTAGCGTGTCCTGAGCGTAGGTGTAGGTAGGAAACCAGTACTTGCCGTCAATCTGTTCGCGCCAGGTGGTGTACTTGGGAGAGAGATTTTCCTTGTCCGGATGCTTCGCATTGTGGACCTGCGGAACGGTCTCGCCGTAGGTCTTTACGATCTGAAAGTCGTGATCGTCTACCCAGATGCGGCCCTGGAAGTAGCGCTCGCCGTGCTCAATCACCTTCGGCGCAATGTCGAAGACGTAAGTTCCCAGCTCATCTTCCTTCTGCTTGCCGACGTAGAGAACCTGGTACTTCCCGATATCGTCGCTGGTCAGCACGAACGGCAGCCGGTGGCGGATGTCGTCGTAATCAGACTGGGTCATGATCACGCGCTCTAACGACGATTGCGGCGCAAATACCACCTCCTCAATCCGCTTTCCGCTGTTGTCGAACAGAACATCACTGACCTGATGGTACTGGCCATCGACCGTATTGCCGTCCAGCGTCTGGATGGTCACGTCCTGCGTGTAGGTGTACTGTTCGCGCGCAGTCTTGAAGTCTTTTTCCTTGGCGGCAAACTTCTGGATGACCTCGTCGACGGTGACACCCTGCGGCTGCGAGGGATCGAGCTTGCCTTCACCCCGATCGTCGGCAAGGGCAGGCACTACAAGACACAAGGCCAGGAGGAACAGAAACATGGGTCCCAGGCGGGAACCGATTGAGCGGTACTTCATGAAATCACCTTGGGAATATTGTAGTCGATGGATGAAAGCTCGGGTCGTCGTTCCAGGCTCTAACAAATTCCAGCACAACAATTTCGCTGTACGCTGGAGGCGATTTTCCGGCTCCGGAGTGCGCGCCAGGCCAACCATCACTTCTCTGTTTATGAATCACACACTCTAGTGACAGTTATTTGACGGGGATCCGGCACGTCCGTTTAACATAGGCGTAAGGTGGAGATTCGCCGTCCTCAGCAACGAATTGGCATCATCAACGGCCTGCGTGGCTTTGCTGCGCTGGCGGTGGCCTGGGGCCATTTCGTTGGCGGGCAGGGAAGATTCCTGGGCCCAACCGGCAGGTACGGCTACCTCGGCGTCGACATCTTCTTTGTCATCTCCGGATTCGTTATTCCCTGGAGCTTGTATCGCTCGCGCTACGTCTTGCGCGACTACGGGCGCTTTCTATTGAAGCGCAACGTGCGCCTGTATCCACCGTACCTGGCGTCCATTGCGATCACGATTCTGGCGACCAACTTTATCCTAGTGCCGCTCTTCCACATTCCAAGGATGACGGTTACAGGCCGCGACATTCTGTTGCACTTCGGTTATCTGAACGACCTCGCGCATGTGCCGTGGATCAATGTCGTCTACTGGACGCTGGCGATCGAATTTCAATGGTATTTGCTGATCGGTCTGGCGCTGCCCATGCTGGCGAGCGCACGCAAATGGATGCGTTTTATTGCCATATCAGCCATGATGGCGGCGTACTTCACCATCTATTGGGACAGGCTGGTCTTCCACTACCTTCCGGTTTTTCTCATCGGCGTATTCATCTTTCAGTACCGTTCGGAACTGATCAGCAAGTATGAAATGCTGGGGCTGATCGCGGTCATGGTTCTGTCTATGTATAGGATCTCCGGCTGGCTGGTGCCGCTGGTAGCAGTGCCGACCGGGCTGCTGATCGCCTTCTCCACGCTGGAGAGTCGCGCCATGGATCGCGTCGGCGACGTCAGCTACTCCCTGTATCTTCTTCACCTGCCGATTGGCGTCAGTGTCATCGGCCTGCTCTCGCACTGGCTGCCGTTTTCCAGCTACTATCTCGGACTGCTGGATGTAATCGGTATTGCCGCCTCGATGTGGGCTGCCTGGATCATGTACCAGTTCATCGAAAAGCCGTCGCAGGAGATGTCGTCGGCGATCCGCTTCGTGCATCGCCCCAAGCCTGCCCCCGCGCCCGCCGTCACCGCCGTTGCCGAAGCGGAATAAGTACAACTTTGGGCAAGAATGGCCCCCAATGTGTGAGCTACGTCACATGATGGCCGTGCTTTCTTTCTTACTCTAGAAAGGGAGCAGTCTCGGCCACTCGCCCGGGCGTGAGGTTCTCCGTCGAGCCATGCGCAAGGGCTTTCAATTCGTCAAAGCGGTTTCGGCGGCACTGGCCGCAGGAGTCGCCGCCACTGTCTATGAGATCGTCAAGGCCGCCGTCCTTCCCGGCATTTCCCGCTGGCAAAGTCACTTCATCACCATTGGCTTCTTTACAGTCGTAGGTTTCGTCCTTGCGCTGCTCATTCTGCGACGCCGGGAGCTCGATGTCGAACAGCTCAAGCACGAAAAAACCAACTTCGAGAACCTGATCGAGAACACTCCGGGGCTGACCTGCATCGTCAACCGCCAGCAAAAGCTGGTGCGATGGAACTCGCGTTTTCAAGAAACCTTGGGCTACTCCACCGATGAACTGCTGCGGATGGACGCGACCGAGACGCTGGCGGAGGAATACCGCGAGCTGGTTCCCAAAGTGATGAGTGCAGTTTGGACCCAGGGCCATGCGGAAGTGGAAGCTGCGTGGCTTAGCAAGTCCGGGCGAACGATACCCTGTTACATCACCGGCGTACGCATTGTGGAAGGCAACGAACCCTATGTGCTCAGCGTTTGCATCGACCTGAGCGACCAGAAGCGGACGCAGGAGGAACTTCGCAAGAGCGACGTGCAATATCGCCGATTGCTGGCTAACCTGCCCGACCTCACCTGGACCATGGATTCGGAGCGGCACATCACTTACGTCAGCCCCAACATTCGAGAGATGTTTGGCTACACGGCCGATCAGGTATCAACCGGCGGCACGGAGTTCCTTCCCTCGCGCATTCATCCCGACGACCTGGAATTGGTGCGTGAAAGCTATCGAGCTCTGTTCGCGGAGGGCAAGGCTTTCGATGTCGATTACCGTTTACGCCGCGCGGACGGTCTGTGGGTATGGGTGCGCAGCCGCTCGCTGCGTACCTACCTGCAAGATGGTGCGTTCTTCGCCGACGGCATTCTCATGGACATCACCGAGCGCAAACAGGCTGAGCAAATCAACTCTCAGCTGGCATCGATTGTCACTTCATCGGTTGCGGGCATTATCGGCAAGACAATCGACGGCACTATGGTTTCCTGGAATCCTGGCGCCGAAAAAATATTTGGCTACTCTGCCGGCGAAGCCATAGGCAAGCACGTCTCCATGCTGGTCGCGCCCGAGAAACTGCACGAAGTTCCCGAGGTTATGGCGAAAGTCGTCAGGGGCGAACAGGTGCCACGCTTCGAGTCGGTATGTGTGCGAAAAGACGGCAACCGCATTCCCGTCTCGCTGGCCATTTCGGCCATTACCGACAAGACGGGCAGAGTGCTGGGCATTTGTACCATCGCCAACGACATTAGCGCGCAGAAGAACGCTGAGGGAGCCTTGTTAAGGGCCAAGGAAGCAGCCGAGGCCGCAACCCGCGCCAAGAGTCAGTTTCTCGCCAACATCAGTCATGAACTGCGTACACCCATGAACGGCATCCTCGGGATGACAGACCTGGCGCTCGATACTACGCTCGACACCGAGCAGCGCGAGTATCTGCTGACCATACAATCCTCCGGTGTTGCCTTGATGGAGACGATCGACAAGCTGCTCGATTTCACCAACGCAGAATCCGGCACCTTGAAACTGGATCGCGTGAGCTTCAATGTGCAGGAAACTCTGAGGCAGACCATGCGGCCGTTCCTCTTTCAGGCACAGCAGGTCGGGCTCGAAGTCCTTAGTCAGACCGCCAGTGACCTGCCCACGACAGTCATCGGCGATCCTGAACGCCTCCGCCAGGTGCTGGTCAACCTGGTGGGCAATGCGATCAAGTTCACTCATCTGGGGCAGGTGGCTGTGGATGTCACCTGTGGCGCCTACGTCGACCACACGGCGGAGTTGTTATTCAAAGTTTCAGACACCGGCATTGGCATCCCGGCGGAGAAACACGCGCTCATCTTCGAGCCGTTCACGCAAAGTGACGGCAGCAGCACGCGTAAATATGGTGGCACTGGTCTCGGACTCTCGGTGTGCAAGCGTCTGGTTGAGCTGATGGGAGGCAAAATCTGGCTGGAGAGCGCGCCCGGACGTGGGAGCACCTTCTACTTCACCGTGCCATTGGGATTGCCGAATGCGCCTGCCCTCCGTGACCAGGACATGTTGGTTAGACCTCGCCTCATTTGACTTTGCCCCCGGCTACGGGCAACAATGCCGTGCGATTGGCATCCAAGTCGCAGGGTGCCCAGCGCACCTCAAATCTCAGCAAGGAAAATAACCATGGCAGAAAACGAAGCCAAGACCTGCGCCCATGAGCCGTGCAATTGCACCGTCGCTTCCGGGCAAAAGTATTGCAGCGACGCTTGCCGCGACGCCGGATCGCAGGAAGTGGAAATCGCCTGCGCCTGCAACCATCCAACTTGCCAGAACAGCGTATAGCGAAACGGCAAATTTCATCCCATAAATCAATCAGGGCACGACGTCCATCGTGCCCTGACAAAAGCCCAATCCGAATTCGGCCTAATCCGCCGGGCTCCAGGTTTTGTCCGGGTTGTAGTCGGTCATGGCAGCTGCGATCTTCGCGGTGTCTGGCCCGAGATCCTTCTCATAAACAACTCCATCCTGATTGACGATAAACGTCGTCACGCCTGAGTTGCGGTACTCGGCCGGATAAGCCACAAAAGCAAATCCCTTGGTCATCTGTCCATTGACGACATAGTCTTTCGCGCCGCCTTTGGCCGCCGCTCCCTGTTTCGTCAGCATGCGGTAGTAATAGCCGTGGTAGGGAGCCGGTTGCCCCTGCTTCATGGCGTAGCCCTCGCCCGCCGCGCTGACCAGGAGCGGTCCGATCGGGCTGGGCTGCTCGCTGTCAGCTCGTCTTCCAATACAGGCCGTTTTGCTTGCCGTCGTCGCTGATGAACTTCATCGCGTACTGGCCGGCCGCCACGCCGTCGTGCGGCTGCGAGGCGTAATCCATTTGCGCGTCTACCAGCGAGTGCAGAATGTCGATCGCATCATTTTCATTTCTGCCGATGCGGCGATAAAGAATTTCCTTCTTGCCGGCTTCGGTATCGAAGTACCAGGCGCCGCTCCCGTTCTTGACGATGGGAATCGGAAACGGCCAGTTCTCCGCGCCGATATAGAGAATCACGTCGCCACCTGGCTCCAGCACCACGCGATGCATCTTCTCGTAGTGGGTAACAAAGTTCGTCACCATGTTCTTGTCGGCGACTTCATCTCCGGTGTGCAGGATGTCATTCGCGTTGGAGCCGAAGAGCGCTGCCGCAGCCTGATTGTCGTGATTCCTGGCGGCGTTATACAGCGCCAGCACTGCGTCTCCGGGTGAAGCGAAGGTCTTCTCGTTGCTTTGTTGCGCGTAAGATGCCGGCGCCCCCGCGAGGAGCGTGATCATCATACCCACGGCAAGGGCCGTAGCGGCCGGGACCTGGAACCAGTTCAGCGGCGAAGCGGATGGAATAGTCGTCGTCGATCGCATCAGTTGTCCTCTCCAGCACTTGATTTCGTTTCCCACCTCAGCACTCCCGCCTAGCGACGGCCGCCGCCGCGCTCGCCGCCCCCGCCGCGATTGGCTGCGGCGTTGCTGCGGTTGGCTCCGGCGTTGCTGCCGCCGCGGTTGGCCCCGGGATTCTGGTTGCCGCGCGAGCCTTGCAGGCTTTGCTGCCCGCGGGCGCTGTTCGTCCGTGCATTGCCGCCGGAGCCGTAATCGCCGAAGGCGTTGCTGCCGGAGCCACGCTGTGGTTGCTGGCCATAACCGCGGGAAGCGTCGTTACGCAAGCCTTGATTTTGGTTCTGGCCAACGTTCTGCCGGTTCTGCTGGCCGGGGTTCTGCTGATTGCGATTCTGCTGATTGAAATTAGGCTGCTGGCCGCGGTTCTGGGCCTGATTGCCTTGCTGATTTCGGTTTTGATTCAAGTTCTGCTGGCCATTTCGGTTCTGGCCTAGATTGCCTTGCTGTCCGCCGGGGTTCTTGTTCTGATACTTCGGAGCATCGAGATTCTGATTGAATTTCGGCGTCGAGTAGTTGCCGTTGTTGAAATTATTGGCGCGGTTATTGTTGTTGTTGACGTTGTTGCGGTTGACGTTGTTGCGGTTGACGTTGTTGGCGTTGACGTTATTCCGGTTGTAGTTGTTGGCGTTAACGTTATTCCGGTTGTAATTGTTGACGTTCACATTGTTGCGGTTGACGTTGTTGACATTAACGTTGTTGTAGTTGCGATTGACGAAGGTGTTCGAGTTCGAGATGTAGGTGTTGTGGTTGTAGACGACGGTGTTGTTATGCCAGCCGCAGTTCCACGAATTCCATCCCCATCCGCAGCAACCTCCACCGCCGCTGATCGCCGCGCCCACAGCCACTCCCACGCCAAACGAGATCAGGCCGGTTGCAACCATCGCACCGGTGGAATACCCCGGATACACCGCTACGGGAGCGCCGTACACCACCGCCGGATTGTAAGCTGGCACGTAGACAACCGTGGGCTGGGCGGGCTCGATGATGATGGTCTGCGGCGGCGGCTGAACGATGACGGTCTGCGGCGCTGCCGGAGCAGGAGCGCTGGTCGAGGCAGGTGCGGCCGTTTCGGTCGCCTGCGCGGAGGAAGCCGGCGCTGGAGTCGGCGCGGCTCCTGGCGCCTGGTTCTGCACGCTCACCGTCTGCTGCTGATTGCTCTTGAGATTACCGGACTTCTGCGCGCGCTGGCGCATGACCTGGACCGCGTTCATCACGCTGGTTGGATAGTTGTAATAGGCGTCGCCCAGCGCGGATGTCCACGACAGGTTAGTGGCCATCTGATTCAGCACATCGGGAAATTGCGTTACGCCTTTGACGCTGGGGTCCCACGACTGGTTGTTGACCGCGTCCATCAGCTGCTGGCCCTTGAGGCTGGAGTTCTGTTGTACCCAGGTGTAGGCTTCGCTGACTTCATTGGGGTAGGTCGACGCGGCGAGCACTTGCGCCAGCAGGTTGTCGGGGAAGAGCGCGATCGGCGCGACCAGTTGGTACAGTTGATCCGCTGACGGGGCCGCGCTCGTCGTCGCCGGGGCCTGGCCCTGTTGCTGCTGCGTCTGGTTCGACTGCTGCTGCTCCGATTTCTTGCAGCCGTCAAGGCCAAGAACGCTGAATGTCACGCTGATACTGAGAAAAAACGATAACGCTTGCCTACAGTTGGTCATGGCACCAATCCTTCGTACTTTGGCACGCGAAACCGCGCGCGCCTGCATGTTCGTAGGCCCGCCCAGAGTCGCTTAATGGATTGTGAGTCTGCTTGGGACAGAAAAAGGATACACAGCTTTCGGGTGCGGGGGAAGAAGTAGTTTTGCAGGCACAAACCTATCAGTTTCTACAGTGGTGGCCTTCAGTTTGTGGAGGATATTGAGGATTACCGCGAGCCATGCAGACAGTCGTGAAGCAGGCAATCGGCAGCGCAGTTTGCGGCCTGTCTAGTGACCTACTACCGCTGCCGTGGCGACGCTGTTTTACGACATTTCACGCTTCCGTCTCAATTCAATTGACACCGCTTTGTCGTTGAAGGAAAATTTTGTCACTTTGTTTGCCGAGTTCGAGCCGCTGTTGCTGCCACTCCCGCAAGAGTTTTCAGCATTGACATCCAGCGCCTGTCATCAGAATTGCCGCTCGCAACCGAGTTCTGCCAATACCTGGCACAGATGTTTTGTGTAATTCGCGAATTTACGAGAAGAAAGAGGAGTGTCTCTTGAGGAAGAAATCTTTCGCTGCTGTTGTTGTGCTCCTGCTGGCCTGCGGCATGTTGCAGGCACAAACCCTGACCAATCTTAAGAATCAACCGCCCGATGGAGCGGGTATCTTGTTTTTATTGACTGATGGCACTGTCCTCGCCCAGGGTAACCAGGGTCAGGATTGGTGGAAGCTGACCCCGGACATCACGGGCAGCTATGTGAACGGCACCTGGTCGCAGATGGCCAGCCTGGCTTCCGGTTATGATCCTTACGCTTTCGCTTCAGCTACTCTGGCTGATGGCCGCGTGCTGATCGAAGGTGGCGAGTATAACTTTGGCTCCTTCTCCTTCACGAACCAGGGCGCGGTGTACGATCCGGTTGCCAACACCTGGACCAACCTGACTCCTCCCAGCGGTTGGGGGTACATTGGCGACTCGCCGTCGGCAGTCCTGCCCAACGGTCATTTCCTGATCGGCCGCAAGTTCGATATGCAGATGGCAGAGCTGGATCCCAGCACCATGACCTGGACGGCTATGGGATCGAGCGGCAAGTCCGACTGGAACGCCGAAGAGGGCTGGACGTTGATGCCCGATGGCACCGTCCTCACCTGGGACGTTCTGAACAATCCCAACTCCGAACGCTACATCCCCTCGCTGCAGGAGTGGGTATCGGATGGAAGCACCGTTGCTAACCTGCAAGGCCCGCCGGAAGTCGGCTGCATCCCGTATGGCGGCGGAGACTACTGTCCTCCGGGCGAAACCGGCCCTGGCATTCTGATGCCCAACGGCACGGTATTCGCAACCGGTGCTACCCATTCCGGCGCCAACGCGGGTAATACTTCGGTTTACACGCCGGGTGCCAGTCCCACCGATCCCGGCACCTGGACTCCCGGACCCTCATTCCCCAACGGCGACGATGCCGGTGACAACTTCGCCGTGCTGATGCCCAACGGCAGGGCTCTGGTGGAAGGCAGTTCCGGCCGCTTGTACGAGTGGAACGGCACCACCCTCACGCCCACGGTCAGTACCTTCGGCGGCAGCATGATCGTGTTGCCAACGGGACAGGTGCTGTTCAACGGATCGCAGGTTTACACCACTACCGGCAGCTACCTGCAGCCCTGGGCGCCGTTCGTTCTGTATTGCCAGGCCAACGTCACCCGCGGCCAGACCTATCCCGTCTTCGGCAAGCAGTTCAATGGATTGTCTCAGGCAGCCAACTTCGGCGACGAGTTTGAGACGGCCACCAACTACCCGTTGGTGCGCATCATCAACAACGCCACCGGGCACGTCTTCTACGCCAAGACGCACGGCCATAGCACCATGGGAGTTGCCACCAAGAGCCTGCCGACGTACACCAACTTCGACGTGCCGGCCACCATGGAAACGGGTCCGAGCCAGTTGGAAGTGGTTGCCAACGGCATTCCGTCGATTCCCTACAACATTACGGTGAACTAGCACTCACCGTTTTCAAGCTGAGATCCTGACCCTCCTGTGGCAGCAAGCACAGGAGGGATTTTTATTTTGCGGTCCAGTGTCACAGAAGAATGTGACTGCTGTAACTGATGGATTGCAGGCCGCCGATGTTGAATAGAAACAAGCTTGTTCTCGCAGGTTTTCGCTTTGCAGCCGTTCCGGAACCAGAGATCTATGGCCCTGCCTGCGGCTGGAGCAACGACTTGGCTTTGAATCCGCGAGGCTGGCTCAACGACCAGAACGCGACCACTCCCGACGAATCGCAGACAGGAGTTTTATGGCGACCGAAACAGTTGCAGCCATGCCCAACACCATTGAAACGCGTTTGAAGAATCTCGAGGACAAGCGCCGCGAGATACAGGAAGGTGGCGGCAAGGCGCGCATCGACAAGCAGCACGCGTCGAAGAAGCTGACCTCGCGCGAACGCATTGCCAAACTTGTCGATAACCAGAGCTTTCAGGAGATCGGCGCCTTCGCGCGGCATCGCTCCACCTACTTCGGCATGGCCGACAAGGATGTTCCGGCCGACGGCGTGGTCACCGGCTGCGCCACGATTGATGGCCGCACCGTGCACCTCGCCAGCCAGGACTTCACCGTACTCGGCGGGACGGCGGGCGAAGTCCACTGCGCCAAGATTGTCGACATGATGAAGCTGTCGCTGAAGACCGGCAGCCCTTTTGTCTTCATCAACGATTCCGGCGGCGCCCGTGTGCAGGAAGGAATCGACAGCCTCGCCGGATACGCCAGCGTTTTCTACAGCAATGTCATGCTCTCCGGTTCGGTGCCGCAAGTATCGATTATCTGCGGGCCTTGCGCGGGAGGAGCTGCGTATAGCCCAGCGCTCACCGACTTCATCATCATGACCCGCCGCGCGCAAATATTCATCACCGGTCCGCAGGTCATTAAGCAGGTGACGGGAGAGAGCGTGCCCGCAGACCAGTTGGGAGGTCCGGCGGCGCAGATGAATCGCTCCGGCGTGGTTCACCTGATCGCCGAGGATGACGAAGGTGCGCTACTGCTGTGCCGGCGGCTTCTGAGCTTTCTGCCGTCCAACAACGTCGAAGATCCACCGCGGCTATCCTGCTCGCAGTCGCTCGACCCTAATCCTGAGCTCAATCATATTGTGCCCGTCGAACCCAAGATTGCTTACGACGTTCGCGAGGTGATTCACCGCATCGTCGACTATCAGGATTTCTTCGAGATCCAGCCTGGCTTCGCGGCCAACGTGGTCGTGGGGTTCGCGAGGCTGGAAGGGAGATCGGTGGGAATCGTGGCCAGCCAGCCATGTGTTGCGGCCGGCGCACTCGACATCGATGCCTCCGACAAGGTTGCGCGCTTTGTCCGCTTCTGCAATGCCTTCAATGTTCCATTGATTACGTTTGTCGATGTTCCGGGCTTTCTTCCCGGAGTCGAACAAGAGTACGGAGGCATTATCCGGCACGGAGCGAAGATCCTGTTCGCCTACTCGGCCGCGACAGTTCCGAAGATCACGGTCATCCTGCGCAAAGCCTACGGCGGAGCCTATATTGCAATGTGCTGTCGCGATCTTGGCGCCGATCGTGTGCTGGCGTGGCCGACCGCGGAGATCGCTGTCATGGGTGCGGAAGGAGCGGCCGAGATCGTCTTTCGGCATGAGATCGATGCTGCCGAGAACCCGCAGCAGCGGCGGCAGGAGATGATCGATCTGTATCGCAATACATTTGCCAATCCATTTGTCGCGGCTGGCCGCCGGTTGGTCGACGACATCATCGAGCCGGCTCAGACTCGGCGCTATCTTGCCGAAGCTTTGGAAGCCTTGCACACCAAGCGGGAGTTTCGCCCGCCCAAGAAACATGGACTGATTCCTCTCTAGAAAACGAGGTGTTTTGTGGCAGGTGCTAGTGTGGTAGTGAATAATCCCTCGCCGAAGGTAAAGACCGAGTTGCTGACCGAACAGCCCGCGCCGTCGCTGGTGACCGGCAATTCCACCGACGGCCGGCAAGGCGTGACGCCCGCGATTGTAGCCGTGATCGAAGCCGCTGCCGAGGCTTTCGTGGGCAAGAGAGTTCGAATTCTGTCGATCAGGATGATTGGCGATGCGGATGCCGACGCCAACGCCTGGGCTTCGCAGGGCCGCGATATGGTTCAGGCCTCGCACAACCTGGTACAGCGGGGGCATTGAGGCTGTAGCCAGCAAAGTTTCACCACGGAAGCACGGAAAACACGGAAAAGGAAAAAGTCTAGTCTGTTTTTCTTTTCCGTGTATTCCGTGCTTCCGTGGTGAATAAGCGCTTGAGAGATTGCGATGTTGCCGCGGATTAAGGAGGCAATTTGAAACTCAGGATCGTAATTGAGGGCAAAGCCTACGAAGTGGAAGTTGATGTTGCCAATGAAGCGGAACTTGATCCCTCAACTCCGGTCATTGCCACAATCCAGTCGGAAGTATTGCCCACCGCCGGCAAGCCGGCCGTCGATACTGACCCCAAGGTCATCCGCAGCCCCCTGGCCGGCCTGGTCGCAAGAGTAAGCGTGAAGCCGGGGCAGCAGGTCCAGCCGCGGGAGGTTTTGCTGGTATTGGAGTCGATGAAAATGGAGAGCAACGTTATTGCCCAGCACGCGGGTACAATCAAGTCGGTCGACGTGGCTCCCGGGAATGCGGTTAAAGTCGGTCAGGACCTGATTCACTTCGAATAACGCCACACCAGGTTGCTGGGCACTGGTTCATGGACATTCTCAAGAAGCTCTTTGAGCAGCATTTCGGCTCTTCCGCCGAAACTCTGCGCCCCATTGGCGACAAGCTTGGCGCCTCGGGACGACGCATCATTCGCCTTCGCAATCAGCAGCATCGTGCGATCGGCATTCTCTACGGCGTGCGCGAAGAGAACGTCGCCTTCCTGGAGTTTTCCAAACATTTTCGACGCCACGGCCTGCCGGTGGCGCAGATCTACGCCGAGGATCTGGATCAGGGCGCGTACCTGGAAGAGGATCTCGGCGACACAACGCTCTTCCAGTTCCTTACAAAGAATCGCAGCGGAGAGAAAATCGCGTCGAGCGCGATCGACGCGTATCGAAGGGTGGTTGCGATCTTGCCGCGCTTTCAAGTCGAGGCGGGACGCGACCTGAATTATTCAGTTTGCTATCCGCGAGCCAGCTTCGATCAGCAATCGATCGCGTGGGACTTGAATTACTTCAAGTATTACTTTCTTAAGCTCGCGGGTATCGGGTTCAACGAGCAGGATCTGGAGGACGATTTCCGCCGCCTCTCGGAATTCCTGTTGAGCGCCGATCGCGACTACTTTCTCTATCGCGACTTTCAATCACGCAATGTGATGCTGCGTGAAGGCGAGCCATATTTCCTGGACTATCAAGGCGGGCGCAAAGGCGCGCTGCAGTATGACATCGCGTCGCTGCTGTTCGACGCCAAGGCAGACTTGCCGCCTGCGCTGCGTCAGGAGCTGCTGGATTACTACCTCGATCAACTGGCCGGTCACATCACACTGGATCGCAATGCGTTCCTGCGACATTACTACGCCTACGTGTTCATCCGAATCATGCAGGCGCTCGGTGCGTATGGATTTCGCGGATTGTACGAAGGCAGGCCTGTGTTCGTGCAGAGCATTCCGTATGCGCTAAAGAACATCCGCTGGCTGCTGAAGCATGTCGAGCTGCCGATCGCATTGCCCGCGCTGATGAAGGCTTTCTCGGAGATGACGAACTCGGAGAGACTGCAAGGCGTCGCCGCCGAGACCGACAAGCTTACAGTCCGCGTTATGAGCTTCTCGTTTCACTGCGGACTTCCTCGAGACGAGAGCGGTCACGGAGGCGGATTTGTGTTTGATGCGCGCAGCCTGCCGAATCCCGGGCGGGACGAGCGATTCAAGGCGGCCACGGGCAAAGACGCGCCGGTCATCGAGTATCTTGAAAAACAGGAAGCGGTTCACCAGTTTCTGGCGCATGCGGCCGCGCTGGTTGACGCCGCTGTTGACAACTATCTGCAGCGAGGGTTCAAGAGCCTGTCTGTTTCCTTCGGCTGCACCGGCGGTCAGCACCGCTCGGTCTATCTGGCTGAGCAAGTGGCCAAACATCTGCAAGCCCGAGAGGGAATCGAGGTCGTCGTGAAACATCGAGAACTGGAGAAGCTGGACTGATGCGCGCGATGATCCTGGCAGCTGGTCTGGGAACGCGCCTGCGGCCGCTGACCGACGATCGCCCCAAGGCGCTGGTTGAAATTAACGGCCGCACACTGCTGGAGATCACGCTGGCGCGTTTGCGCAGCTTCGGAGTTCGCGACGTAATCGTCAACGTTTATCACTTCGCGGACATGGTGGTCGATTACGTGAAGGCCCACGACAGTTTTGGAATGCGCGTTGAGATCTCGCGTGAGGAAGTGCTGCTCGATACTGGCGGCGGACTCAAGAAAGCTGCGCACTTTTTTCTCGAGGACAACGCCGGAGAACATTTCCTCGTACACAATGTCGACGTCCTCAGCAACATCGATTTCGAACGAATGGTGCAGCTTCACCAGGACAGCGGCGCTCTCGCCACGCTGGCCGTACAGGAACGCGCCAGCTCACGCCAATTGCTGTTTGACGATAATAACCAGCTGTGCGGTCGCAGAACCGAAGGCGAGCCGGCCGAGGTAGTGCGTTCCGCGCCGCGATGTCATCCACTGGCCTTCTGCGGCATTCATGTCATCTCCCGCCGCATCTTCCCGCTGCTCACGGAAGACGGAGTTTTCCCGGTTGTTCCCGCTTACCTCCGACTTGCTGCGCAAGGCGAAAGCATCGTGGGCTTTCGCGCTGACGAATATTCCTGGCGCGATCTGGGAACAGTCGAGAGCATTCGGCGAGCGTCCGCGGACCAGACTTGAACCAGCCCGTAGTTTCTCGCCATCGTCCTACTCCTCATCAGATTGGCTCGACAAAAAAAGAGGACAACCGTATGGTTGTCCTCTGTGAAGCAGTCGTACGCGCGAAGTTTACGGCTCGGCCGGAGCGGCAAAGAAGACGTTCTGTACCTGAACGCCTCCCACGGCCACACGTCCGTCGGTCCAAGTGATGTAGGCATTGCCGTTCAACGCGGTGGAGTAGTCATAATCACCGGCATAGCAGCTCTGAATGTTGGGATCATCCTGAGCCGGCTGGTTGATGATGACGTTGCTGATTTCGATGTTGGAGCCCCAGGTCGCGCCGTTGTCCGAGGACTGGACACCGTAGCGCTGGTAATTGCATCCCGCATCGCCAACGTTGTTGCAGGCCGAAGTGGACTGACGCCGGTCATACCACGAAGCGGTTACATCTTCCGGCTGGGTGAAGGCGCCCGGGGAGTAGTTAACCGACAACGATGGCATCCAGTGGCTCTGGTACTTGTTGGTCTCGGGGTCGTTCAGCAGGATCGGAGTCGACCAGGTTTGGCCGTTGTCGGTCGAGCGGGTGTACATGATGTCGCCGGTGGAAAGCGCACCTTTGGCGGCATAGTCATAATGCACCACGCCGTTTGGACCAACTGCAGGCTGGCCCCATCCCATGTGCCGCCAGATCGGATTGATCAGGGCAAAATAGCCGCAGGTGCCGTCTCCCGGCGGGTTGAAACGCGAACCCACCATGACTTCCGTCCAGGTCTTGCCCCCGTCATAGGAGTGGAACATGATGTTCTGGCGGGTGTCCAGACCGCCGCTACCCTCATCCATGGCAGCCAGAAATACGGCGCTGGTGTAGGTTGCGTTTGGCGCCGGAGGTCCCGGAGGTGCGCCCGTCAACTGCACGTCGCGCAAGAAGGTGGTGGTCAATTGCGACGGAGTGCTCCAGGTGTTGCCGTCGTCAGAGTGGGTGACGAACAGCGCGCCGCCATCCACCGCAAAGTTGTTAAACGAGACGTACATGCGGCCATACTTGGTGCTGAAAGGGTTGTTGTCGACCCAAATGGAGGGACGATCGTCATCGTCGCCATTGTGGGCGCAGGCCGCCGCGGTCCAGTTCTGACCGTCCGGCGACTTCCACATGCCGAGGCCAAAGCCTCCGCAACCTTCGGCCAGGTCGCCGGCAAACCACATGCCCAGCTTCTGGTTGTAAATCACCAGCGGATCGCCCACGTTGAAGCCGTGCCCGGAGGCGAACGGCGCCGGAATGATTTCGGTGAAGGTCGCACCGCCGTCGGTGGAGAACGACGTACCCGAATAGTTGCTGCCGTTGCCGTCGGTGTCATCGTTGTAGTTGACGACGACGGTGTTATCGCCGGTTTTCAGGCTGTGCATCACCATGCTCTCGCTATGGGTGCAAGCCGCGCCGGAGGTGCAGGTCCGGTTGCTGACTTGCACGTTGGGTGGCTGCGGTGGAAGGTCTTCTTCACCGCCGCGGCCACGCTCGCCGTTACCGCCCTGAACCACTCCGCACTCGATCAGGGTCAAACCGGCTCCCATGTTGTCCTGCATCAGCAGATGGCGCGAAGCGATCTCCGAGCAGGGAATACCTGTGGTTGTTTTCTGCGCTTGCGCGAACCCTGGTGCAAGAATGCACGCTACCAACACTAAAGCCGGCAGCGTCCACCAGAGCGTGTTACGGCTGTGGTTCATCTTTTTCTCCTCTGTCCGTGCTGGACTTACCTGCGCCCGGAGCATCAGGCTCCGTACTGGATCCGGGGAGTGGAGCTTTCGAGGCAAAATACGTCTCGTCCATCCAGACACCGGTTTTCTTCTTAAGGGCTTTCAACTCTTCCTTTAATTTCTCATTCTGCAACTTCTTCTCAATCTGCTCGGTCACTTCGCCTAAGCTGCGGCGGCTGCGCGAAACTAACTGCAGCAGGACCACGCTGCCCGGGGTATTCGGCACCTGGACCCACTCGCCCGGTTTCTGCAGCGAAAATGCCGGCTGCTCCATCTCGCCGGGCATTTCGCCGCGCTGGAAGGACAAGGGCTTGTCGTCGAGATGAACCAGCTCCGGGTCCTTAATCAGCGCCTTGGGGTCAGAGCCGGAGGCGTAGGCCTGCTTGATCGCCTGGGCCAGGGCGCTGGCGTCTTCCGCGGTCAAGCCGTTAGGGTGCGCCGATCCTTTGCCTTTCTCCCAGATGAATACGCGCCGCAATGTCACCACGTCATAGTCCTCGAGGTGAGCGTTGTAGTAGGCGCTGATCTGTTGCGCAGTCGGCTTTGCCTGATCTTTCAGCTTGAGAAACTCGGCGTTGGAAAGAATCTGGACGCGGTCGATTGCCATCTGCCGAACGACCTCGGGTGAAGAATCCAGATGATCCGTAACTGCCTGTTGCGACAGGATGAACAGCGAGGCAAACTTTTCGCCGAGCTGCTTGCGGCTTAAGTCGGCAGGTCCCTGCACCGTCTCCAGGTCGGCAATCATTTGCTCGAACTGCGCCTGCGTCATCTGCTTGTCGCCCACCTTCAGCACTACTCGCTCGCTGGGCGGGGCGGCATTGTTGTTTGCGGGCGAACTTGCGCCGGCAGGTGCCGCGGATGAGTAAGAGGAAGTCTGTGCCAGGCTAAGAATCGATACAAACGAGATCGTAAGAAAATAGCGGACTGCGGTGCTGACGACGACGCGTACATCCCTCGACAAAGTGGCCGGCCTTCCGTCTCAGGAACATACGCCTCCACGGAGCGAACCCGTTCTCGGAAAAGGGAGGGCCTATTCCTGCAGACTCTGAATTAACAGTAATGATTCCGCGCAGTGTTGATTCCGGGGGGAGACGGGAGAAATCTCTGGGAGCCAAACTGATCGAAACTACACGAGATAGTAGATGAGCTGTGGATTTCCAGCAATAGAAAACAAGGCTAAAGTTGTAAAAATTTGGGCACAATTCGGGGACAAGTTTGCAACTTAGATGCAATCGATGCTGCAACTCGGGTCTACGAGACCTCGTTCGCGACTTGCCTGCGAATCAACCCAGGTAACGCAGGAACTCGCTGGGCGAGTTGTTGAAGCCCGGGAAAACAGGGTCGAGCTTCGCGTTGCCGAGATGGTAGGCCACTGCCTCGCCCAGGACTCGGCGGAAATCGGTGGTGAGCGCGAGGTCGCGGCCGTCGTTGAGCTGCGAAGGATCAAGCCCGGGCCAGCGCCCATAGACGCGTCCGCCGCGCACCGGGCCGCCCAGCATGAACATCACGTTTGCGTGCCCGTGGTCGGTGCCGCGATTGCCATTTTCCCGCGCAGTGCGGCCGAACTCCGACATGGTGACGATCACCGTGTCTTCGCCCAGCGGCCCCAGATCGGTCCAAAACGCCGCGATGGATTGCGAGAAGTCGCGGAGCACGTTGGCAAGCTGGCCTTCGGCAGCGCCTTCATTGACGTGATGGTCCCAGCCGCCGATGTCCGTGAAAGCGATCTGCACGCCAAGATTGGCTTTAATGAGCTGCGCCGTCTGACGCAGGGCATCGCCGAAACGGCCCTTGGGATAATTCGCGCCCGGAGCAGGCGTGTAGTGTTGCGGATCGGAGGACTTCAACATCTTGACCGCTTCGAATGTTTCCTGACCGGTGCCGTGCAGGACGGTATCGACCGACTGCGCATACATTGCTTCAAACGTATTGCCCAATGGCGCCGCCGCAGGATTGCCGCCTCCGATGCCGAAGGCGTTCACGTTGTTGACTGCGACCGTCGGTGCTTTGCCGGACAAGATGCGCGGCGCCGATGTGCCCAGCGCAACCGCGCGGAAGGGAGCATCGGCGTTGCCTTCGCACTGCAGCGTGCGATTGAGCCAGCCATCGGTCGTGTTCTTGATGCCGGGCGTGCCCGATTCCATGAAATCCTGCGCGTCGAAGTGCGAGCGCGTGGGATCGGGCGAGCCGGCCGCGTGAACGATGGCAAGATGCCCCTGGTCCCACAGCGGCTTGAACGGCGAGAGGGAAGGATGCAATCCGAAGAAGCCGTTGAGGTCGATCACCTGATTGCGCGGGATGTTGATGCTGGGCCGCATCGCGTAATACGAGGGCTCGGCGTGCGGGACGACGATATTGAGGCCGTCCGCCGCGCCGCGCTGGAAGACCACGACCAGGCGCTTGTTGTACTGGGAGGAGACTGCGCCCCAGGCAGCACGCGTCAGGAAAGATGGAATGGCCGCGGTGCCCACAACTGCCATGGCGCCGTTTTGCAGAAATGCGCGTCGAGTGATCATAAAAAAGCAGCCTTTAGCAATTAGCAGTTAGCAATTAGCCACAATCATCAACCGTGTCATCCTGAGCGAGCGCGCCTGGCTTTGGCGCGCGAGTCGAAACACCCCTATTGCGCTAGAGTCTCTTTTATAAGTCGGCTTGGTTTCCTTTGCTCTTGGCTAACGGCCAAAAGCTAAGTGCTAAGTGCCAAGCGCCTACTTCCTCTGAAACTCCGGTGACCCCAACAGCAATCCCGCAATCACATTGACATTCGGCGGACGATTCGGATTCTCGTTCTCCGCCGCATTTTCCGGGCTCACGATGCGCTCTTCAATCGTATCGTGTGTCTGCTTCGAGACGTCGCCAGCCAGCAGCGTTTGCTCCAACGTAATCTGCACTTGATAAGGATCGATGGTCGCTGGTGCGGGCGCTGTCACTGCTGCCGGATTCATCATGCCATCTGACGCCGCGGCCGAAGCGGTTGCCGGCTTCACAGTTGTACCAACAGCAGCCGCCGGAACGGGTGACGCCGGCGAGTTGTTCTGTGGCGCGGAGCTGCCGCTGGTTCCATAGGCCATCAGTTGCGCCAGGTCGAACGTGATTCCGGGCAGCTTGTTGGTCGTCAGGGCAAGTCCAAAGTTCATGCGATCGAGCAGCGCTGCGGAGTTCACCCACACATCGGATTTCGTCGAGTAGCCGGTCGGAGGCTGGCAGCCGTACAACTGCTCTCCCATCTTGTTCAGCGTGGCCAGCAGAGGCTGCGGATCCGTCACGTCAGCTTGCGTGGCGCGCAGCGAGGAGACGACGAACTCAAACGGCGTCTTTACGCGCGCGTTATAGGCTTCCGGCGCCCAGAATTCGCGCGAGTGGAACAATGTCTCTAGCACCTGCCGAATGTCGCCATCGCTCTTGAGATATGTTTTCGACATCGCATCGATCAGCGTCGGCGGCGGATTGTCGGAGACGAAGCGCTGCGCCAGTTCCGTCGAAATGAAACGCGCGGTCGCGGGCTGGCTGGCCAGAAGATTGAGAACTTCCATCCCCTCGCTTTCGCCGTTGTCCTTGATGTGATGGCCGAGCACGACCTTGTCGCCGGGCTCATGCAGCCGCGGCCGGTAAACGAAGCCGCCGCCCTGGTTCGGCGTCTCCAGCGTCCAGCCCGTGAAGACGCGGGCGACTTCGGTCACGTCCTGCTGCGTGTAACCGCCGTTGACGCCGAGCGTGTGCAACTCCATCAGCTCGCGCGCATAGTTTTCGTTCAGACCGGTACGGCGCTTCTGCTGCTGATTGGCCTGCTGGTTTGGCTGCTGCGGGCGGGGCAGCTGGTAGATTCCCGGCCGTTGTATGGCTCGCGGCCCAGCGTTGGCCGGCCTGCCCAGAGCGGCTTCCGAGTTCGGGCCCTCGCTCTGCCAGTTATCGAGATAGAAGAGCATTGCCGGGCTTTGCGCGGTGGCGATCAGCAGGTCTTTGAACTTGCCAAGCACGTGCGGGCGGATGACGTCGCGTTCGTAAGACGTAACGAGGTAATGGTCGGCGCCCTTGCCGATAAAAATATTGAAGTGATTGAACCAGAAATCGGTGAGCACTTCCTCCAATTGGCGATCGCTGTAGACGGCGCGCAATAGCTTTGCCGAGCGCACTTCGTTGTCGATCACCGCTTCCGGCTGATTCAGCGCGATCACGGTTTCGCGCTGCTCCGGCGTGAGCCCGGCCAGCAGCGCCAAGCGCTTGAACAACGGTACGCCCTGCAGCAGATCGTGCTGCTCCGCAGCTGGCATGCTCAGGATGCGATTCATGCGCTGCGCCGGAGGCATGAGGATGAGATCGTCGACCGCGCTATGGGCCTCGCGGCGAGCCATCTGACTCTGCGCCAGGTCAGCGGGTTTCACCACCGCACCGCTTGATGCAGCTGTCGTTCCCGACGGAGTTCCCGGCGCCGTTGCGGCTGTGCTCGCGTCATTGGCTGCGGTTTGTTTCTGCTCTTGCTTATGTTGTTCGCGAGCAATCGCGGCGGCGTAGATGGCATGGCGATTAGGGTCGCGCGGCATCGCCATCCTGCCATCCATCACTGCCTTGACGATGGGATTCGACGGAAACGCCAGCACCATTTCGCGCGTGCTCATCTGCAACGTGCGATATCCAGCCAGGCGAGCCTGCATGGCGGTGTCGTTAATTTGCTCGGGATGAAGTTGCAGATCGATCCACTTGTCAACGCCCATGGCGGCGACGGCCTGAACGTCGCCGGGACGTGGGCCAAAGGTGAGGCGGTCGAGGGCATGGAGCGCACGCTTCGGATCGTCCGGCGCGTGAGTCTGCTTCTTTTTCGCGTAGACGCTGACCACGAGCACGACCAGCAGCGTTGCGAGCACCCAATGGCGACGGCGGTTCATGACAGTCCTTACCGCAATTCTGTTGTTTATAACCCAAACCGGAGGCAAAAAGTCGTGCCCGGCTGAAAAGTCGGCCACGTTTTATTGAGCAAGCTTACGCCAACCGAACGGCAGCTGGGCAGTCAAATGTAGTGCCCCCGTAATGAGTCGTTAATGCCAATAGCCCTCATAGCGCACGTCCGCCCTTCTGCCTTACAATCGCAATACATGCGGCTCTTCGCCTCGATGTTGCTGATCCTTGTTACGGCGAGCTTGCTGGCCGCACAGCAAACCGCCGCGCCGGACGCTGCGGCCATCCCACCGAATTCTCAGGTTACGACTCAAGCGCAGTCGCAGGGTCAAGCCTCGCAGACTGGTTCCGAATCAGCCGCCACGCAAGCTATTCCGGCAGCTCAGCCGGATTCGCCAACACCAACCGCGTCGCAACCGCCATCCACAAACTCAATGGGAGATCTCTCCACGGCTCCGCCCGGTACGCCGATCCTGCCGATGGTCACGCCACGCGAGGCTGCCGAAGCCAAGCGCCAGTTTCAGGCGGGTGTGAAGTTGAAATCGAAAGGCCATCTGGATGCGGCCTTCGGCAAGTTCAGCAGCGCTTCCGAACTCGATCCGCGCAATGTGACCTACGTGACGGCGCGGGAATTCGCGCGCCAGGAGCTGGCTCTGATAGCGCTGAAGCAGGGCAACCAGGCCATGCAGAAGAACAACGAAATCGTTGCCATGGCCGACTTCCAGCGAGCGCTGCACTACGATCCCACCAACGATTACGCGCTGCAGCGGCTGCGCGACTCCATGCCCGAGCAAGAAGCGGCAGCCGAGCAAGTCAGAGTAGTAGAGCAGTCGGTTCCTATTGAGTTGCAGCCCGACTCCAAGCATCAGGACTTCCACTTCCGCGGCGATTCGCGGGCACTGCTTACGCAAGTGGCTCACGACTACGGCATCACCGCCGAGTTCGACGACTCAGTCAAGAACCTGCACGTGCTCTACGACATTCAAAACGTGAACTTCGCCACCGCGATGCAAGCGGCGAACGCCGTTACCAAGACGTTCTGGATAACGCTGTCGCCCAAGCAGATTTATCTGCTGGCCGACACCGTCGACAACCGCCGCAACTTCGAGCGCATGGGCCTGCGTACCTTCTATCTGCCCGAACTCAACGATCAGCAGCTGACCGAGATGAGCAACTCGTTGCGCGTGCTGTTGAACCTGCGCTTTATTTCGGTGAACAAGTCGGAATCGGCAATCGCGATCCGCGCAGAGTTGCCGGTGCTGGACGCAGCCGACCAACTGATCCGCAGTCTCACCACGGGCCGGCCTGAGGTGATGCTCGACATTCGCGTCTACGCCATCAGTACCAGCTTCGCGCGAGCCTTGGGCACGGCGCTGCCGACGCAGTTCACCATGTTCAACATTTCACCGGCGCTGTTGGGAGGGCTGGGACAAAGCGCAACCAATCTCATTAATCAGTTGATCGCGTCCGGCGGCATCAATCAGGCAAACTCCTCAGCGGTTTCCGCGCTGCTGGGGCAGCTGGCGAATTCCTCCACCAGTTCCATTCTGTCGAACCCGTTCGTGATCTTTGGCGGCGGTCTTACTTTATTCGGCTTGTCGACCGGCGGACAGGGCGTTACGCCGACGGGGAGCTTGAACACATCCGATATTCGCGACCTGGAGCATGTCACCCTGCGCTGTTCGCATAACGACCCGGCGACGATGAAGATTGGCGAGCGCTATCCCATCATCAACGCGACCTTCGCTCCGATTTACAACACTTCGGCGATTGCGTCGGTCATCGGCAACAGCAGTTATATCGCGCCGTTTCCCTCCTTCAACTTTGAGGATATTGGATTGGTCCTGAAGACCACACCGCTGGTCAATGGCGATCAGTCGGTCACCATGAAGTTCGAGCTGCAGATGCGTTCGCTGGGCGCCTCGATGAACAACGGCATTCCCATCATCAACAACCGCGAATACAGCGGAAACATCACGGTGAAGAATGGGGAATCGAGCGTGATCACCGGCATGATCGACATGAATGACTCGCTCAGCATCACCGGCTATCCCTTTCTGGGGCAGATACCAGGCCTGGGCTACGCCGCAAGCCTACATACCAAGAACATTACGCAAGACGAACTGCTGGTCGTGGTCACGCCGCATATTTTGCGCCTGCCCGAGCACAATTCGTTTGCAGTCGAGTTGCCGCCGAACCATTGACGGACATTGTTTTGTTGGCTTGATGAGCGAGCCGGCTTAACTATCGCTCTGGGTGGAGCACGCCTTTGAGGCGTGCATAAACGGCCGAACTTAAAGACGCGCTTCAGCGCCTGAGGTCATTACCTCAGCGGCTGAAGCCGGATATCAACGGAAAGGCTTTAACTGCACGCCTGAAGGCGTGCTCCACCCGTTCTCTCGCTCGGTGAGCGGAACTTCAAGAGTCACGCAGCATTGCCTGGTTTGACTTACGCGTCCCTCACTGCGTAACGTTTTAACTTCGTGTTGATTCAGCTTGCCCAACTCCTGGAGGCAGAATGAAGTACCGCTGTACTCGGCTCGCCGGATTGCTCGTGCTCGCGGCAGCATTGCCGTTGGGCGCGCAGAATCCACCGTCAGCATCAAGCACGGCCGCGCAATCTACGTCGGCCAGTTCGTTCGACGTGATGCAGTATGAAAAGAACGTCACGGTGAAAAAGCTGGCGAACGGCCTGACCATTGTTTTGTGGCGCCGGCCGGAGGCGCCCGTCTTTTCGTTCTTCACTATGGTCGATGCCGGCTCCGCCCAGGATCCGCTGAACGAGACCGGACTGGCGCACATGATGGAGCACATGGCCTTCAAGGGCACGCCCGACATCGGCACCTCCGACTACGCTAAAGAGAAGCCGGCACTGGAGAAGGTCGAGCAGACCTACGCTGCCTATGAAGCCGAGCGGGTCAAGCGCGTGGGGCAGGATCCGCAGAAGTTGGCGCAGCTGAAAAAAGCGTGGGAAGATGCGAGGAAAGAAGCCGATCAGTACGTCATTAAGAATCAATTCGGGCAGGTGCTTGAGTCGCACGGCGGCGTGGGCGTCAACGCGTTCACCAACTACGACGAGACGGCCTACATGTATTCGCTGCCGTCGAACCAGATTGAGCTGTGGGCGGCGCTGGAATCCGACCGCATGAAGCAACCCGTCTTCCGCCAGTTCTACACCGAGCGCGATGTAGTTATGGAGGAGCGGCGCATGAGGACCGATAGCCGCCCGACCGGCCGCCTGGTGGAGCAATTCCTGGGCACGGCTTTCATGGCGAATCCCTATCACCGGCCGACCATCGGCTATGCCTCCGATCTGAAGAGCTTCTCCGCCACCGACGCGCAGGATTTCTATCACCACTACTACGTGCCCAGCAACATGGTGATCGGCCTGGTGGGTGATCTGGATCCCGACAAGGTATTTCCCATCATCGAGCCCTACTTCAACCAAATCCCAGCCGCGCCCAAGCCGGAAGAGACTCACACGATTGAGCCGCCGCAAAATTCGGTGCGCGAGGTCACGCTGCGCGATCCATCGCAGCCGTTCTACCTCGAGGGCTATCACCGGCC
Source organism: uncultured Acidobacteriaceae bacterium (assembly GCA_963805985.1). Taxonomy (GTDB): domain Bacteria; phylum Acidobacteriota; class Terriglobia; order Terriglobales; family Acidobacteriaceae; genus Bog-257. The sequence continues at coordinate 63,791 of CAWDWG010000007.1, forward strand.
CGATTATCTAGCGCCGGATGACGTTGTGTACGACGCGATCACCGACATTCTGTCGAACGGACGCACCTCGCGGCTCTATCGGTCGCTGGTGCGCGATAAGCAAATTGCGGCCTATGCCGCAGGCTTTACCGGATTTCCCGGCGTGAAATACGCGCACCTGTTTGCGTTTTATGCCGTCCCGATTCCTGGTCACACGCCGGCCGAGATGCAGAAGGCCTTCGCCGAGGAGATTCAGAAGTTGAAGACGCAGGATGTGAGCGACGAAGAGTTGCAGATGTTTAAGACTCGAACGAAAGCCGATTTGATACGCAGCCTGGACAGCAACGAAGGTCTGGCGGAGAGCTTAGCCACGTATGAAACGCGCTATGGCGACTGGCGCGAGCTGTTCAATTACCTGAATCGCGTCGACAAAGTGACCAAGGCGGACATCCGCAGGGTCTCGAACCAGGTTTTCACCGACAACAATCGCACGATCGGGATTATCGAGACGCAAGCGCCATCAACTGCTGGCGCCCCGGCGAGTCAGGGAGGACAGCAATGAGCGCGCGCGTGGCGATATCTTCCACTGCCGGCGAACAGCAGATCCTTCGCGGGCTGAAGCCCACTCGTGATGACAATCTTCCGGGGGTATCGCCGTTGGCACAAAACAAATGCATTGGTTATGGAGAATTGTCATCACGAGCGAAGCGAGGGATCTGCTTTTCGCTCGCGCTGACATTCCTATTGTTTCTTGCGACACTCGCGCCGGCACAGCAACTGACTCCCTGGAACAAGATCCAGGCTCCGCCGCTTCCGGCTTTCACGCCGCCGCAGCCCACGCGCATTCAGCTGGCGAACGGCATGGTCATCTTCCTCCAGCCGGATCACGAGTTGCCGCTGATCAGCGCAACGGCTCGCATTCGGGGAGGCTCCATCTCCGAGCCGCAGGGCAAGACCGGGCTCACCGATCTTTACGGCGATGTCTGGCGCACCGGTGGGACCAAGACGAAAACCGGCGATCAGATGGACGACTTCCTGGAATCCCGTGCCGCCAAGATCGAGACCGACAATCAGTCCGACTCGACGACCATCTCGCTGAACTGCCTGAAGGGCGATTTCGACGCCGTCTTCGATTTGTACCTGGATCTGTTGCGCAATCCGGAGTTCCGCGAAGACAAGCTCGTCCTCTCGAAACAGCAGGCCTACACGGCGATTGCGCGGCGGAACGATGACGTCGGCGGCATTGTCCACCGCGAGAGCCTGATCATCGCGTTCGGCAAGGACAACCCCTATGCGCGTGTTCCGGAATATGCGACGGTCGCCGCGGTCACGCGCCAGGACCTGCTGGGCTGGCATCAGCAGTATGTTTATCCCAACAACATCATCTTCGGTATTTCGGGCGACTTCGATCCTAAGGCGATGGAGGCCAGGCTGCGCGCGGCCTTCGAGTCGTGGGCCAAGGGAACGCAGGCGCACACTCCGGACGTGAAGTTCACCGCACCCAAGCCGGGCTACTACTTTGTGCAGAAGACCGACGTCAACCAGAGCAGCATCAACATGCTTGACCTCGGCATCGAGCGCAACAATCCGGATTACTATGCCGTGACCGTGATGAACGAAATCTTCGGCGGCGGCTTCTCGTCGCGTTTGTTCAACAATCTGCGCTCGGCCAGAGGACTGGCCTACGCGGTTGGCGGAGGCGTCGGTTCGGGATGGAATCATCCTGGGCTAACCAATATCGACATGCAGACCAAGAGCAGTACCACGGTGGAAGGCATTCAGGGGCTCGATGGCGAGATCGACGGACTGCTAAGCAATCCGGCGACGGGCGAGGAACTTAAGCGTGCCAAGGACAGCATTCTGAATTCGTTCATCTTCCAGTTCGACACGCCGGACAAGGTTCTGCACGAGAAGATGGCGTACGAGTTTTATCACTATCCGCTCGACTTCCTGGAGAAGTATCGCACTGAGGTCGAGAAGGTGACGGCCGAGGATGTGGCGCGGGTGGCCCACAAATATCTCCACAAGAATCAACTGGCGGTGCTGGTGGTGGGCAACGATACCGAGTTCGACAAGCCGCTGAGTTCGCTGGGCCCGGTGACGAACGTGGACATCGCAATTCCGTCGCCGCCGGCGAATTTGATGGGCGAGCAGGGGCCCGGACAGTAGCTACTTAGTGAGATCGAAGCTATGTCGCGCGTAAATCGTCTTCCGCCCGGCCAGAACCTGCTCATCGATGCCGACGATACGCTGTGGGAGAACAACCTCTATTTTGAGCGCGCCATCGCCAACTTCATTTCCTTCCTCAATCATCACGAGTACACGCCGGACCATGTGCGTGAGGTGCTGTACGAGGTGGAGCGCGAGAATATTCGCCAGCATGGCTACGGCATGCAGAGCTTCGCGATGGCGCTGGTGAAGTGCTTTGAGCAACTGTCAGTCGAGCCGCTTACGCCCGCGCTGCACGAGACCATTCACGGCATTGCCTTCGCGATTGCCGAGCATCCGATGGAACTGCTGCCTGACGTTCCGGAGACGCTGGCGGAACTGGCGCAGCGGCATCATCTGTTTGTCGTGACCAAAGGCAACTTCACCGAGCAGACCGGCAAGTTCGAGCGCTCGGGCCTGAAGGAACATTTCACGGCCATCGAGGTCGTTGCCGAAAAGAACGCCGCGGCCTACAACTCTCTGGTCGAAAAATATGGATTGGTGCGCGAGCAGACGTGGATGATTGGCAACAGCCCTAACTCCGACATCAATCCCGCGCTGGAGGCCGGGCTGCATGCGGTGTTCGTGCCGCACCGCAACACCTGGATGCTGGAGCGGGCCGAACTCCAGCCGGAGATCGGTAACGGCCAACTGCTGCAAGTGAGCAGCTTCGGGCAATTGCGGGAGTATTTCTAGAAGCGATCACAGTTGATCCCTTAAATCGGCGGTGTGCCCTCCGGGGCTGAAGCCCCGTTTCTTAGTGGCACTCTGCGGTGCGGCTGAAGTGTCTGGGTGACAACCCTGTCGTCCCTACGGGACTCGATATCTTTTTAACGTCTACCCAGCGCTGAAGCGCTGGGCTAAGCTCTTTCGCGCCTACGGCGCTCGGTTTATCGCCAAGGGTCATCGCTCTGTTCCACTAAGATCGTGCAGATCCAGTTCTCACGCAGATAATGAAGCCGTGGCCTTTCAAAGCCGAACGACGAGTCAATGGGACTTGCAACCATTCCCGCCCTGCAGTACCTCCAACCATTGAGGCGGAGGTGGTTGATGAAACGATTGTTGTCGATATTCGCGTTGGCGATGCTGGCAGGAACTCTCGCGCTGGCCCAGGATGCGGGAGCCAAGAGTGCACCCAGCCAGGATCCGCAAAGCGGCAGTACTGCCGGCAGCGCGCAATACCAGAATCCGGACGTAACTACCAAATCCGCGCCGGCATCGACGAGCGTGATCCGCGGCTGCCTGAGCGGTTCGTCGGGGAATTACACGCTCACCGATCAGAACGGGATGCAATACCAGATCGCGGGTGACGACGCCACGCTGCGCTCGATGGTCGGTCGCGAGGTTGAGGTCTCAGGGGTTGAGAATCAGACGAGCCCGTCTGGGGATTCGACCAGCCGCCTTGCCAATGGCGTTCAGGCCTCGGCTGTGAGGGCGGTATCGTCGACCTGCAAGAAGGGAAGGGCGGCGAGTGCGCCGCCGGTTGAGAACAACGAGACAAACCCGAAAGGGACGCCAGAGAGCGGCGAGCCTCCCAAGCAGTAAAGGCCAGCGGGAAACGAGAGCATCCAATCGTTCGCCGGTCTTCCCGGTGCGAAACTGGCTCAACCCCGGTACCCGCGGGTTCTGAGCCGCCGCCCATTGACCGCGGTTGTCAGGCGGCAGCGGTGGGAGCTGGATGTTCTCGACGATCTACGGCCTCGCGGGATCGCGTGGCTCAACCGGCGGTTCACAGGGAACGCTGGCGGTTACGCCGTCGGGAACATTGTATGGCGCGTCGCTCGCCAACGGCGCTATTGGCATCGGCTACATCTTCCAACTCACGCCCTCGAATGGCTCGTGGATCTTCGCCGATCTCCACGACTTCGTCGGGAGGGAAGGCTCGTATCCTTTTGACGGGCTGGTAGTGGATGCCGGCGGCAACATTTACGGCACGGCATCCTCCGACGGAGAGCTCGACGACGGGACAATCTTCGAGATAACGCCGTAAGGCCTTATTTTGATCCTGGCGGTTTACTCGAAGATCAGGATCGCGGCGGCGATGACCGTGGTCCACAGGCCGCGCTTGTCGCCGACGGCGCTCTGAGTGACGTTTGCGGTGCGGACGATCTTGTTCGAGAGCCGGTACACTTCCTTCTTTTCGTCCCACGATTTGTCGGCGTCGAACTCCACGTCGAGCGTGGTAGCCAGCATCTCGGCAGCAAGTTCTTCGGCGTAATCGCCGGCGACATTGTCGGTCTCACCGAAGGAGTGGTGCTCGCTCAGGTAGCCGTAGGTGCTGCGGTCGGCCGGGATGGCCACGCCAATACTGGATGCCACCAGGCGATGCGGCTCGCGGGTGGAATTTTCCGCCACTACGGCGAAGGTTACCTCGCCCGGTGAGAGATACTTGAGCCCGTCTTTGCGCGAGATCAGTTTGCAGTTAGGCGGAAAGATAGAAGACACGCGAACCAGATTCTGGGCGGCAATACCGGCATCGCGCAGCGCCAGCTCAAATGAGGTGAGCCGTTCCTTGTGCTTCCCCACACCTTTCGTCAGAAAGATGCGTTTGGGGACCATGTCCTTGGCCAATTTGTGATTTCCTCGCTAAACAGAAGTCGTTCAACAAATTTTCAACATAACACATTCGAAGCAGCGCGAAAGATGAAATCGAAAATTAATATCCCGTGACAGGTTCTGCTTCCGGTTTTTCGGCCAGTGCAAACGTAAGTACCACAGCGTGGGAGTAACTCGAAGGCAGCAAGAGATAACACAGCACGCAAAGGAGCTGGGGCCATCTGTGCCACATTGTGGGACACAAAAAAACCAAAGAGCAAGCAGCCAAGCTCAGTGCAGCCTTATCCCACGCTGACCGGCGATCCTGCCGTCTTCAGTTTGACTGCGATGTCGATGAAGGCTAGCGCAGCGCGGCTGAGGGCCTTGTCCTTGCGAAAAACCAGCGCCAGGTTGCGTTGAATGCTGGCATCAGCCAGGGTTACGGCCGCCAGCACCTTGGCCTGCAAGTCCTCCACAACGTTGGAGCGGGCGATGAAGCCGACTCCCACGCCCACGGCGACGAAACGCTTCAGCAACTCGCTGGAGTCGAGCTCCATGGAAATCGCCGGTTTGAGACGTTTTTCGTGAAACAGGTTTTCCAGCGAATCGCGCGTGCGTCCGATCTTGGGAAGTAAGAGAGGAAACTCCACAATCTCCGCAATGGTCGCTTTGCCGCGGCCGGCCAACGGATGGTCAGGCGGAGTAATTACGATGAGTTCATCGCGATGAATGGGGACGACGGTCAGCCGCTTGTCGTTCACCGGCATGGAGACAATGCCGAAGTCGCAGGAGTTGTCCATAATGGCTTCGAGGGTTTTGTTGTGCTCCATGCGCTTGATGCCAACTCCCACATTGGGGTACTGGCGTTTGAAGTCGGCAAAGACCTCGGGGAGGATGTGCAGGCAAGTGCCTTCGTTGGCGGCGACCACGATTTCGCCGCGTGGCACGCGTTCCATTTCCGCCAGCGAGACCAGTACGACGCGGCGCTGCTCCAGCGTGTCTTCCGCGTAGCGCTGAAAAACTTTGCCGGCAGCGGTGACGGAGACCTTGCCGCCGCTGCGATCGAGCAGCCGAGCTCCCACTTCCTCCTCCAGCGCCCGGATTTGCGCCGAGATTGCCGGTTGGGTGCGGAAACGGCGCTCGGCGGCGCGCGAGAAGCTGCTCAGCCGTGCGACTTCCAGAAACGTTTCCAGTTGGTCGAAGTCCATAAAAGCAGCAACAAGCAAGAATTAGCAATTAGCGATTAGCGATTAGCGATTAGCGACCAGCTTTGATGCTATCGCCCCTACTAGAGCATGTTTCGAACAGATTGTCATCCCCGCGGGGACTAGAATTCTATTACTAGAAATTGCGTTGGTGAGATTTGACTGTTGCCGTGACAGTTCGGCAGTTGCTGACCCCGCTGGAGCGGATCGACGATGCTGCGCTGCTGATCGAAGATGGGATTATCGCAGCCGTCGGGAGGCGGGAAGATCTGACCTTCCCTGCGACGGCGCGCGTCATCGAGCTTGGCGATGCGATCCTCACTCCTGGCCTGATCGATCTTCATATCCACGGCGCGGCCGGGTACGACGTGATGGACGCCACCGACGATGGCTTGGCGGCGATCGAACGGCTCATGGCGCGACATGGAGTCACCAGCTATTGCCCAACGACGGTGACGGCGCCAATCGACCCAACGCTGCGCGCCCTGGAATCGTTGGCACGGGCTATGCAAATCGGCCGTGAACAGGGCGATCGCGCGCGCCCGCTTGGAATTCACCTGGAAGGACCATTCCTCAGCCATGCCCGCCGCGGCGTTCATTCTTCGCTTTTTCTGCAGCGAGCCTCGCTGCATATCTTCGAGCAGATGTGGGATGCAGCGGGCGGAAAGATCTCTGTTCTTACGATTGCGCCCGAGCTGGAAGGCGCGCTGGAACTGATTCGTGACGCAGTGGGGAAAAACGTTTGCGTCAGCATCGGACATTCCAACGCCAGCCGGGAGGAAGCTGCCGCCGGCGTGCGCGCCGGTGCGCGTCACGCTACGCATACGTTCAATGCCATGCGGCGGCTGGGCCATCGCGATCCCGGATTGCTGGGTGCGATCCTGACCGACGGCAAGTTGACTGCCGACATCATCGCCGATGGCCAGCACGTGTCCCCGGAAGTGGTCGATCTTTTCCTGCGCGCCAAGGGTGTGGATCGCGCGGTTCTTATAACGGACGGGATCAGCGCCACGGGCATGCCGGACGGGACTTATCATCTTGGCTCGTATCAGGTGGAAGTGCGGGAAGGGCGTTGCGAATCGCACGGAAAGCTGGCGGGCAGCGTGTTGACTATGGATCGCGCGGTTCGCAATGTCATGAAATTTGCCGGCATCAGTTTTCAGGATGCGATTCGATTGGCGACATTGAATCCGGCGCGGGTGCTGGGAGTCGAGAAGCGTAAAGGCAGTTTGCGAGTTGGATCCGACGCCGACATGGCCGTGTTTTCTCCCGCGGGAGAAGTTCGCCAGACCATTGTCGGCGGGATCGTAAACTGACGAATCAAGCGCTGGCGAAAGCACTTAAGGCCCACCCGTCACGTCTGCAAGTGACATTCATCACTGCCCCTTTGTCCATAGTGAGCGAAGGTCATAGAGGAGAGGTACATGTTCCTCTCAACCTTCCTTTATGGCCGCGTGCGGATGATGCGCATGGATGCGCCAAGCGTCCGGCTGAGGCTGTTCCTGCTTCCATTTCTCGCTTCTTGGCCGCTGGCAGCGGCAAGTGCAAGCGATGGAACGACAGCCACAATGAACAGTGGAGTCTGGAGCGGGGTTGCGTTCGGGCTCGTTCTCAGCGTCGTGATCGCGGTATTTTCGCGCGCCCGGGTTAAGTCGTCCGAAAAAGAGATCGCCGGCCTCAAGGAACTGGCGAATCATCGTGAGTATGAGCGCAATGTGGCGCAGCAGGAGTTGCTGCGGCGATTGGAAGAAGAGCGCGAGCTTGCCAAAGAGAAGATGCAGTTCGAGTCGCAGCTCTCTGATTACGAGAAATATGCGTCTTTGGCGCAACTGGCATTGGGCGCGGCGCACGAGATCAACAACCCGCTGCTGGGAATCCTGTCGCATCTGGAGCTGGAATGGCGCGATGCCGATGACGAGCGTCGCGAGGAGATTGAGCAGTGCATCGAAGGCGCCAAGCGGATCTCCTCGGCAGTGCGCGGTCTGCTGGACTACGCGCGCCCTGGGCCGTTGACGCTAAGTAATATCAATCTTTGGCGGCTGGCGGATGAGACGATGAAATTCGTGGCGCATCAGCCGATGTTTCGCCAGATCGAGTTGCACAACTGCGTTCCTCCCGACTTGCCGAATATCACCGCGGATTCCAACCAGCTCTCGCAGATCCTGATGAACCTGCTGTTGAACGCGGCGCAGGCGACGGCGCCGGGCGGAAGTATCAGTGTTCTCGCCGACAAAGTGCGTTTCGCCGACGTGATTGAGCTGCGGGTGCGCGACACCGGCTGCGGAATTCCGTCGGACATTCTGCCGCACGTTTTCGAACCGTTCTTCACCACCAAGCGCGGGAAGGGAACTGGCCTGGGATTGAGCATTTCGCAAGCGTACGTGCGCAGCCACGGCGGCGACATTCAGGTGGAGAGTATTCCGGAGCGTGGGACGACCGTGCGCGTGACGATGCCGATTCGGCAGGCAGGAAAAGTTGTACAGAACAGCGAGGAGGTGATCGCCTAGACATGGCGCATTCCATACTCATTGTCGATGACGAAGCGCTCACACTGAAAACCATGGGCCGCGCGCTGCGGGACGAGGGCTACGAGGTGCTGCCGGTGGGCAGCGGCGAAGAGGCGCTGAAGGTGATCGCGGAAGAGAAGCCGGACCTGGCGCTGCTGGATGTGGTGCTGCCGGGGATCAACGGGATCGAAGTGCTGCGGCAGGCGAAGAAGATTTCGCCGGCGATGATCGTGGTGATGATGAGCGCGTATCACATGGTGGATCGCGCGGTGGAAGCGATGAAGCTTGGCGCGTACGACTACCTGATCAAGCCGTTCCACCTGGCCGACATGGTCAACACGATTCAGCGCGCCGAAGAGATGCTGGCGCTGCGGGTGCGGGTTCGCGATACGGTAGAGAGCGCCAAAGGACGTTACGATTTCGGGCGTGTGGTGACGCAGAGTCCTGCGATGTGCGCGGTGCTGGACATGGCGCGGCGCGCGGCCGAGAGCAATCACACCACAATCCTGATTCAGGGCGAGAGCGGAACTGGGAAGGAAGTTCTGGCCAAGGCCATCCACTATGGCAGTTCACGCGCGCAGGCGCCGATGATCGGGCTGAACTGCGCGGCGCTGCCGGACACGCTGCTGGAGAGCGAACTGTTCGGTTACGAGCAAGGTGCGTTTACCGACGCGCGGCGGCGCAAGGAAGGGCTGATCGAGAAGGCGTCGACGGGGACGCTGTTCCTCGACGAGATCGGAAACACGTCGGCAAGCCTGCAAGCCAAACTGCTGCGCGTGCTGGAAGAGGGAATCTTCATGCGCCTGGGTGGCACGAAGCCGATTCAGGTGGATGTGCGGATCATCGCTGCGACCAACAAGATCCTGAAAGAAGCGGTGACCAACGGCGAGTTTCGCGAGGATCTGTATTACCGGCTGAACGTCGTGCCGCTGTTTATTCCTCCGCTGCGCGAACGCCGCGAGGATGTTCTGCCGCTGGCGCTGGACATCATGCAGTTCTTCAACAAGGAGCTGAAGAAGAATTTTGTCGGCTTCACTCCGGCGGCTGCGGAGCTATTGCAACGATATCCATGGCCGGGAAACATTCGCGAACTGCGCAACGTGATCGAGCGGACCATGATCCTGTCCACGGAAAATGAGATCGACGAAGACGCCTTGCCGGAAGAGATTCGTGACTACCACGAAGAGCCGGTTCTGGATGAGAAGTTCACGTCGTTCGATGTGTCTCCCACCGGCGATCAGTTCGTACCGTTGAAGGAATTAGAAGACCGCTACATCCAGGACGTACTGAACGCGACCGGGCAGAACAAGACCCACGCGGCGCGCATTCTCGGCATCCATCCCACCTCGCTGCTGAGACGGCTGAAGAAGAACCACGAGCTGGTGTGAAACACCTCTAAGACCACTTCTGGGCACCGTGCAGAATACGAACGATATGGATGATGTCACCCGAAATCTTGTAAACCACAATATAGGGTAGCGGCGAAAGCACGAGATCTCGTGTTCCCGTTTTCCTGCCCGGACGGCCACGCTGGGGAAAGGTCAACAGTGCTGAGGGGGCATCGTAAATCTGGCGAACCAAATCCGTCGCACGCTCCGGCGCGTGCTCGAACAAATAGTCCGCAATACATTCGAGGTCTCTGGCGGCTTCTTCTGTCCAGCGAAGCTGCATTTAGGATGGGGACTGCTTGCTTGCGATCCGCTTTTCGAGCCGTGCGCCGACCGCTTCATGAGTTAGGAGCTCACCGCGATCGATCTGCTCCAGGCCCTTTTCTACTTCGCGGATGAACCATGTGTCGTAGTCGACGAAATGTTCTATAACCTCTTGCGCCAGCGCCTCGGCGTTACGCCCCTGCTCGGCGGCCAGACGCGCGAGTTTGGCTTCTACATCGGGGGTAAGATGAACTTCCATGGTCTCCTCAGGTTAGGTGTTGCTTCGGGCCATGTCAATGAGCGGGTCGCGGCCGGATAGCGCAACACAACGTCCCCTTCTGTCCGCCGGTCTCCCGTCGCATTCCGCACTACTGCAAAATGCGACGGTTACCCTGCAAAACGCAGTGGTTTGGGCCTCCGCAATTGGAACGTAATTGCTAACTCCTTCATAAGCCATAGCCTCTTTCGGGACGCCGTGTTGCCCTCCACGTGCACGAGTAATGGTGGAGCGCGATGCCATGGCGATCTACCCACCGAAGCCAGCCAAACCAGGTGGCAGTTCCCGGCGCGCGCTCTACTCCGCGCCACGATCTTTCGTCGAGACCTCAAGCGGAGCAAGCAAGGAGACCTTATGTCGATCCTATTTGTCTTGCTGACGTTCTTACTGATTCTTACCGTGATGTACTTTCGCCGTCCGGAAGCGGCGGCCAGCACGCTGCAGACCGCGCCGGTGAAGAAGCTTGCGGCGCCGCTGATCGCGAAGGCGGCCGGCTTCGAAGCGCCGGAGGAGTATTGCTTCCATCCCGGTCACACCTGGGTTGTGGATGAAGGGCGGCAGAACGCGCGGGTCGGTATCGACGCGTTTGCCGGCAATCTGATTGGCAAAATCGACTCCATCGAAATCGCCGATCTGAATCGCTGGGTGCGGCAGGGGCAGCCCCTGTGCACCATCACCCGTGACGGCCGCAGCGTCGAGATGCTGTGTCCCGTGGAAGGCGTGCTGACCTCGGTCAATCACGAAGTCCTCAAGAACCCGAACCTGATTGTCGACGACCCTTATCGCAACGGATGGCTGTGTGAGATCAAGGCTCCGGAGATGTCGACCAACGTGAGGAACCTGCTGCGGGGCGCGATTGTGCCGGGGTGGATGCAGAACAGTTTGGCGCGCGTTGCCGGAATGGTGCAGCAGATGAATCCTGCCTTGGCGCAAGACGGTGGCCTGCCGGTCAAAGGCCTGCTCTTCCAGGTAGACGCAAATGCGCAACAGCAACTGGTGAAAGAGTTCTTCCTGACCTAGAGCAAAACGGCAAAGGAGACCGGAGGAAGTTATGGCACGAGAAAAAGCATTACTGATCGACATCAAGCGCTGCATCGGATGCCTGAGCTGCGAGACGGCGTGCAAACAGTTGCACGGCTTCGGCACCGATCCAGAGCCGGTACTTTCCGACACCGCTTTTACGGTGGTCGAGACGCGCGGCGACAAGTTCGTGCGCAAGCTCTGCATGCATTGCGAAGATCCGGCGTGCGCGTCAGCGTGCCCGGTGGGCGCGATCGGCAAGACGCCGCTGGGGCCGGTGGTTTACAACGCCGACAAATGCATTGGCTGCCGCTACTGCATGCTGGCCTGCCCGTATCAGGTGCCACGTTATCAGTGGACGAAGTTGGCGCCTTTCGTGAAGAAGTGCGATCTGTGCACCGATCGCGTGAAGGCCGGCAAGCCAACTGCGTGCGCGGAAGCGTGCCCGGTGCAGGCGACGGTGTTCGGCAATCGCGATGAGTTGATTGACGAAGCCTGGAAGCGGATTCGCGGCGATGCGTCATATGTTCCGCATATCTGGGGAGTCGAAGAACTGGGCGGCGGTAGTGTGCTGTTCGTTTCCGATGTGCCCTTTGAGAAGCTGGGATTCAAGCCGGCGCCGAGCGGCAATCAGCCGATGCCGACGCTGACCGCGAGCGCGCTGGGCGATTCGCCCAAGGTCGTCATCATGGGCGGAACGATTCTCTCGGCGCTGTACTGGGTAACGCAGCGGCGGCGCGAGGTTGCGCTGGCGGAAGCGGAAGAAAAATCAGCCACCAACAAGATCAAAGAAGATAGGAGCTAGCCATGTTCGCGCGAATCAAGAATGAAATTACCCTGTGGCGCGTCATTGTAGCGGTGATTTTAGTGACCGGTCTTTATGCGACGTATATTCGATTCTTCGAGGGACTCCGGGCTAGCACCAATCTGAGTGACAAGATGCCGTGGGGCCTGTGGGTGGGGCTGGGCACGCTGTGCGGCGTGGGACTGTCGGCGGCGGGCTTCGGTATCAGTGCGGCGGTTGAGCTGCTGGGCATGGAGCGCTACCGGCCGATCCTGCGCTCGGCGATTCTGATCTCGTTCCTCGGATATCTGACGGTATGTGTTGGGTATATGTACGAGATCGGCTTGCCATGGCGCTTCTGGCATCCCATCGTGATGTGGAATCACCGCTCGGTGCTGTTCGATGTTTGTATCTGCATCATGACGTACACCACGGTGCTGACCTTTGAGTTTGCGCCGGCGCTGATCGAGAAGCTGCCGGGGAAGCGGCTGCGCGAAACCATTCTGCACTATCACCACAAGATCCTGATTGGCGTGGTGCTGGCGGGGGTGCTGCTGTCGTCGATGCACCAGTCGTATCTGGGCGGGCTGTTCCTGATTGCGCGCGGCAGAGTGCATCCGCTGTGGTATTCGCCGTACATGCACGCGATGTTCTACCTTTCGGCGATACCGGCGGGACTGGCGCTTACCGTCATGGCGATTTACCTGTGCATGCGCTCGCTCAATGTGCGAATTGATCCGACGATCCTCAGCGACTGCGGCCGCATGATACAGATGCTGCTGATTGTGTATGCGTTCTTCAAAGTGCTGGACCTGATCTCCAATCAGGCTCTCGGCTATGCGTTTCAATGGACCGCTGAGGCGGGATACTTCTGGCTGGAGATGCTGTTGTTCCTGGTGATTCCGATTACGCTGTTGAGCTTCGAGAGCGTGCGCAATGATCTGCAGAAACTCTACGGGAGCTGCGCGATTGTTGTTGCGGGCTTCATGGTCGATCGGCTGAATGTGTCCATCAACTCTCTACAAGCGGCGATGGGGACGCACTACGTGCCCAAGTGGACGGAGCTTGCGTCGAGCATTCTGGTGATTGCCGCGGGCGTGATCGCGTTCCGCTATGCGGTGATCTACCTGGACGTACTGCCGAAGGCGATGCCGAAGCAGGAGCAGCGGTGGATGGCGAATGGAGGACTGGCAGCGCAGGCATGAGTCATCATTTGTTGTGGCGAGTCTCCCAGGTCTCGAACGGCGCGAGGCCTGGGGCACCCGCATTTATGCGATTGTGACCTTGCCCAGTGCAGTTTGGTGGTGTCGAGTAGAATATCGGTCAGGGAGATAATTTTGGCGGATGCGAATGCAGCTACGAAAGCCGACCTTGCAGACCTCAAAGAGGAACTGCTGGAGCGCATCGAGAAAACCGAGACCACACTTCTGAAAGAGTTTCGTAAGTCGGCGGTCAGTTTCGAGTCGCGCTTTCGCGCCAACGAAATTCTGGTTGGCGGATTCAACGAACGCCTTATCGCGGTCGAGGAGCGGTTGAGCGATATCGAAGACAAGTCAAAAGCATAACCTCCATCCTGCAGGCAAGCTACCCTACATTCAAGACGCACGTCTCGACGCGCCATCCCTCCTGCCTAGTCAACACTGCATCTGAACGCGCGGTGGCGCGGCCCTTCCCATAGTGCGTAAATCTTTCATTGACCATCGGGGGATCCGAGTGCTAACTCCCTTTACTTTCTGTGAGGAAGCTTTGGCCCCTACGTTGCACTAATCAGCGCGCCACCCGATACAGTTCGGCTGTATCCGCAAGGGACACACAACATGCACAATCTCGACTTCGCGCCAGAGGAGCTAGTCACGATGATTGCGATCGATCCGGGAGCGTACATGCAGAGCCATCGCAAAGCGATTTTATGTTTGAGTTACGACACCAATATGTTGCAGGTGCGGCAGATGCTGCTGGAGCATTTTGGCTACACGGTGTTTCCCAGCAACTCCGTGGAGCACGCTAAATCTGTTGCCGAGTGTAAGTGTCCGGACATGCTGCTGATGGACCACACGCATCCGGAGATGGACCTGGAAGAAGTAGCGGCGGCGGTGAAGAGCGCGTGCCCCGGCGTGATCGCCGTGGTCCTATCTCCGTATTACTACGGAGCTCACAACACGGCGGGGCGGGCGGTCGACCGGTTCGTGGTGAAGGATGATGGTCCGGATGCGCTGATCTCGCAGATCGAGCAATTGTTCGGGGAGCAGGAGCAAAGCAACGGCGGACAGGTTCTTTCTGTGTAGGCCAGCTGAGAGCTGGTGCGGGAGACAAGACGTGGATGCGGCGGGCGGGCAATCCGCCCGTTTTGCCTTGATGGGTGCCAAACTGGAGCCCCAATACAGGAATGCTTCCCGATGTGAAAGTCAGGCAAGCGGAATTTCGTTTCGCCTTTGTTTCGTATTTCCCTGCAAAGCTTAAGCTTAGCTTTATGGGCGCGTGCCAATAGGGATTGGTGTGGTGATTGCATTACTGGAGACGTGATCGCAAATCCCAAGGCACCGAAGGCAGGGGCGATGAAATCCAGCTTGAGGACAACGAATCCGCCGGTCATCCTACTTGTGGAAGATGAAACCGCTGTGCGTGAGGTGACGCGCGAGGTGTTGCTGCACGCCGGTTATGGAGTGCTCGAGTCCAGCAGTGCCAGAGAGGCGCTGCAGTTGGCCGGGGCGCATGCGGAGCAGATCGATCTACTGCTGACCGATGTCATCATGCCGGAGATGAACGGCGCCGAGCTGGCCAGCCAGCTGCAAAATATGCGGCCGGGGCTGGTGACGGTCTTCATGTCGGGATATGCGGAGAGCGATCTTGCGCGGCGAATCAACCGAAGCTCGGCAACGCATATTCAGAAGCCGTTTACCATACACCAGCTGTTGTCGCGAGTAAGTGAGGCGTTGCGGGCGGCGTCGGCAGGCGGCCGGAAGGACGGCGTGCCTGAATATGTTTCGGAGGCGGAACAGGAGTTCGTGCAGAATCCGGCAACGTAGGCGGAAGGATCGCGGGGGTCGTGCAGGACATCTCCTCTAGCGCATTTCAGAAAAACGCGATTCATGGCCCGCAACACACTGCTGGCGCCCTTTGCGATAGACAAATATCAGTAATGCGATTCTTCACCGCGGGTTTCGCATTGTCACGTTTGGTCACGTCCAGCGCACGCACATATGCGAACTCCCGTGTGCCTGAAAGAGACATTGGCAGCCACCTCATAGGGCAGGCGAGACGCCTGCCCGACAGCCGGCCGGAGGCCGGCGCTACAGATTCAGTGCGTCGTACCGCACACTGTTGGCGGCTAGGTCTGCACCGTAGCGCCGCCATCCTAGCGGCTGGATCGCAGGCCTCTGGCCTGCGCAAGCGGCAATTGGGTGTGGCCGCGCCCCAGTTCCATGCAAAACGTAGCTGCACAGAACACCTGTGGGCGAAGAACGCTGCGCCTCGTTATAGGCAGCATATCGGCGCCTGCGATGTGCCGGATTTTCTTCGAAGATGACCGAGGGTAGGAAAGCGGCAAGCGGAGGCTCACTGGAGCGGGTTGTGCTCCTTGAGCACAGGGTCTAATTTCGACGATCGGCAGGGCTCCGACCTAAACCCCTGCTCTACTGAAAGCGAGGCCTCAAATCGGCCCGGAAGCGAGGGTGCTCTCCAGACGACTTTTTCAACAGCCGGTAAATTCCTGACGCAGGTTGTGGCTGGCGGCGGGACGCCGTCAGGACAGCCGGCCAGAGGCCGGCGCTACTCGAGAATCACCTCGGCCTCTAAGGGCCATGCGCCGGGAAATAGATGATACGAAGCCGAGCGCGATCGGTCCCCGATACAAAGCCGAGCGATTGATGCAGCGAGTGACTTCTGACAATCAAGGATTGGCCTGACTGGGCTGGCTGGCTGCTGACGGTTTTGCCGCGGTCAGGATCACGAGGTCGACACGGCGATTGAGCTGGCGTCCCTTCGCGGTGTCATTGCTGGCGGAGGGATGAAACTCGGCGTAGCCGGCGGCCGATAGCCGCGTAGCTGAGATGCCGTGCTGCTCGACCAGGGTTCGCACCAGTGCCGTGGCGCGCGCGGTAGACAACTCCCAGTTGGAGGAGAATTGCGAGGTGTGAATCGGAACGTTGTCGGTGTGGCCTTCGATGCGCACCGCGTAGGGGTGTTCTTGCAGGATCTTCGCCATGCGCCCCAGTGCGGCTTCGGCTCCCGGCTTGATCGCCGCCGATCCGCTGTCGAAGAAGCCGATCTCGCGCAGGCTGACGACCAGGCCCTCGGCTTCCATGTGCAAGCCAACTTCGTTGCGCTTGATCTCGCCGGCCAGGGCGTCTTCCAGTTGCGTCCGCATGGCGTCGAAGTCTTGCTTCTTCTGGTCGGCCCCCAGCTGTTCCTTGCCAAGTTGCGCCCAGCGCGACAGGTCCTGGGCGGCGTTGATGGAGCTGGGCAGGGTAATCTTCGGCTCGACGTTGCCCGGCTTGTGACTGTCCTTCTCGAAGACACCGAGCTGCTGAAACGCTGAGTTGATGGCGTCGGAGAGCCGGGTGGCGCGCTGCTTGTCGACCTGCGCCGAGGCGTAGAGCACGACGAAGAAGGCGAACAGCAGGGTCACAAAGTCGGCGTAGGAGACCAGCCAGCGTTCGTGATTGACCTGGGCAGCGGGCTTGCGGCGGCGCTCTCTCATGAGGATTCGATTTCGGCGGGGGCGGGTCCTGCTTTCTCTTTCGGCGGCTCGCGGAGAAATCCGACGAGCTTGGTTTCCAGCATATGCGGATTCATGCCCTCGAGAATCGAAACCACACCCTCCAGGGTCATCTCGTGCAGGATCTGCTCTTCGCGAATGCGCAGCCGCAATTTGCCGGAACTGGGCAGGAAGAAGAGATTGGCGGAGCCGACGCCGTACACGGTGGCGACAAAAGCGACGGCGATGCCCTTGCCGACTTCGTTGATGTTGTCGAGATGTTGCATCACCTGGATAAGGCCGAGAACGGCGCCGATGATGCCGATGGTGGGCGCGAAACCGCCCGCCGACTCGAAGACCTTGGGAATGTTCTCCGCGTATTCGGCCTGGTTGTCGATCTCCAGCTGCATCATCTTGCGCAGCTCCTGCGGCTCGGTGCCGTCGACGGCCAGCATGAGCGATTTGCGCAGGAAGGGATCGGCGATGCCGGGCAATTCGGCGTCGAGCGAGATCATCCCGTGGCGGCGCGCCTTGTTGGCGAAGACGACCAGTTGCTCGACGGTAAGCTGCGGATCGAGCTTGGGCTCAAAGAAGACCTGGGCCAGGCGGCGGAAGGCGGAGGCGACGACGGGCAGCGGATATTGCAAGAGCACCGCCCCCAGCGTGCCGCCGAAGACGATGATCGCCGCCGTCGGTTGCACCACCTGCGAGAGCTTGCCACCCTCCAGCAGCAGGCCGACGACGATGCCGCCCAGTCCGAGAATCACCCCGACGAAGCTGCTCTTATCCACGCTCGGGCCCTTCTGAGCCGCTTGCAGGCGCCACGGGTTTCTGGGTGTCCGCACCGGAGGCGAGGCCAGCCGGATTCGCCGCCCCGGCGACGCTGCCGAGCAGTATGGAACGGCGAAAGTCGCGCACGCGCTCGACGACCTGCTCGGTGGTTTCGCGGACGATGAGCTTCTCGCCGTTCAACAAAGTGATGACCGTATCGGGCGCGGCTTCGACGTATTTGATGAGGTCACAGTTGACGGCCAATCGGGCGTTGTTCAAACGCGTGAGCTGGATCATTGCGACTCCTTCGCCGGGGGAAGGAATCAGAGGAGATATCGGCAAAATTTGCCGGGGAAGTTAGCACTTGGCACTTAGCACTTAGCACTTAGCATTTAGCACTTAGCATTTAGCACTTAGCGCTTGGCGCTTAGTAATTGGTAGTTGGTAAGTCGAACTGTCGTCACGGCCCGCAGTGGCCGGGTGACAGTCCGATCGTCGCTAAATGCTAAGTGCTAAATGCTAAGTGCCAAATGCTAAGTGCCTTCTAATCCGCCGTGGCTGCTGGAATGCGCGGCATCGTTGGCGGAGGGGAATATCGCGGTGGGATTAAAGCTGATTTCTGCAGGGGCCGATAGTGTGGGTGAACACGCATAGGTTCCGCCGGTCACAGAAAGCCCGGCAGTACACCTGCGGGAACGAACTCCGATCGAGCTCGGGCAAGGTGGAACCATGAGAGGAGCTGTCCCATGGCAATCAGTATTCTGAATAACATTCCAGCCCTTGCCGCGGAGAACCAGTTATCGATCACCCAAACCAACTTGAATCAGACCCTGGAGCAACTGGCTTCGGGTTCGCGTATCAATACCGGTGCGGACGACGCTGCTGGTCTGGCTATCGCGGATGGACTTCAAGCCAACGTTACGGCACTGACACAATCCTCGCTGAACGCGACTGAAGGCGTCGGCAAGCTGCAGGTCGCCGATGGCGCTCTGTCGCAGGTCACCAGCCTGCTGAACCGCGCGGTCACCCTGGCGACCGAGTCGGCCAACGGCACGGTCAACGATGGTTCGCAACGCCAGGCGCTGGACGCCGAGTTCCAGTCGATCGCGGCGGAAATTAACCGTATCGGCACCAACACCACCTACAACGGCTCGCAGATCTTCACCGGCGGGCAGACCAACTACAACCAGATTGACGCCAATCTGGGCACCGCTGCCGGCCTGCAGACTGCGACCAGTGGCACGCTCACCATTCAGACGGCCGGCACGGTGCCGACTACGATTTACACCACCAGCGCCAACGACACCACGGTGGGCGCAGTGATTAACGACATCAACAATTCCGGGAAGGGCCTGGTAGCGGCTTTGGATAGCACCGGCCACCTGATGATCACCGACGCAGAAAACCGCGGCACCACGGCGGCCACGGCGCTGGAGGCGAACACCACGACCGGCAGCTTCTATGTGGGCGCCAACCATCAGTTCCAGTACAACCAGATCACGAGCGCAACCACGACCGCGACCCTGGCTTCCACCGTTGCCGGCACCTTAACCATCACACCGCACACTGGCGCGGCTTTCACTACCAGCGCCAGCGATACGACCATGGCTGAGGTGATCAACGACATCAATACCCAGACCACCAATTCCGGCCTCAAGGCGGCGCTCGATGGCGGGGCGCTGGTCATCACCGATACCAGCGGTGGGAGCACGAGCGCGAACCCGATCGCGGAGACGCTCACCAACTTCAAGATTGACGGCACCGCTCCGACCTTTGCCGCGGCTGATACCCAGCCGATGGGCAACACCACCAACTCCAGCACCATGAATGTGTTCCTCAGCGACTCGACGACGGCGGGCAGCAGCACCATCGGCGTGACGCTGGGCAAATTCGATGCCAGCAATATGAATGGCATCTCCATCGCCAATGACAATCTGCAGACGGCGAGCTCGGCGCAGACCGCTCTCACCGACGTGAACAATGCCATCGCACAGGTGGCGGCGTTGCGCGGCTCCATCGGCGCCGGCATCAACCGGCTGAATGCGGCCACCAACGTCATGAACAACCAGACGCAGAACCTGTCGTCCGCCGAGGACGGCATCCGCGCCGCCGACATTACGCAGACGGTGGCCAACCTGACCAAGTATCAGATCCTGAGCCAGACCGGCATTTCAGCCCTGGCGCAGGCGAACCAGATGCAGCAGAGCGTACTGAAGCTGCTCCAGTAGTCCGGCAGCGTCCGGCCGGCGGCGGAGAACCGACTGCTCGACCGGCGGACTTAAGTTGCACGGGGGAGAAGGTGGGGCCTTACGGCTCCCCTTCTCTCGATTTAGCTATGAGCTTGTGGCTATCGGCATGAGGCTCAAGCCAGATAGCCAGCCTGCGGAGAGCGAGCGGTCGAGCGTTGCTGCTGGAAGACAGTAGGAGCTAAGAGCTCATATGGCTCATAGCTCACAGCCAGAGAAAGGAGCTGTCCAGCACATGGGCGCATTCAGCAGCGGATACAGTGCGGCACTCGGGGACATCCTCAGCCAGGTCAACGACGCCTTCAGCGGCAAGAGTGCGGGCATCGACGTGACCAGCGTCGTCAACGAGCTGATGCAGGTAAAAGAGCAGCCGATGACGCAGATGCAGACCGAGCAGACCACCATCAATTCCCAGATCAGTGCGCTGACCACGATCAATACCGAGCTGACCGCGCTGCAAAGCAGCATCCAGGCGCTGGAAGATCCGGTGAACGGCTCGATGAGCCAGATGACCACCGGCTCCAGCGACTCGTCGACCGTCGCGGCGTCGGCGGACAATACGGCTACGGCCGGCACGCACACCATCGTAGTCAGCCAGCTGGCGACGATCTCCAGCAGCTACTCCGGCTACCTTGCTTCCGGCAGCTCGCTGGCCGGCGCGACCATTAACGTCGCCTACGGTCCCGCCAAAAGCCCTACCAGCACCGACACGTTCAACATACCTTCCAGCGACACGACGCTGCAGCAGGCAGCCAATTACATCAACCAGCCAAACTACAACCAGGTTACCGGCGGTAATACCGCAGCAACTTTGTCGTCGGCAGTGACCGGCACTATCTCGGTTTCGGCCGGAGGCGCCACCGTGTTCACCAGTGCGGGCGGGGAAGGAACCGTTGGCGCCCTGATCACCGAGATCAATAACGCCGGGGATGGACTGACGGCCTCACTGAATAACAGTGGTCAGCTGGTCGTTGCCGACAGCCAGAATCGTGGCAGCTCGACCAATCCGCTGACGGTAACCGGCACTAAGTTCCAAATCGGCTCCGATCAAAGCAACGAAACTTTCACCAACACCAGCTACGGTGTCACCGCCAATGTGGTGACCGACTCGGAAGGCTCGCGCCTGGAGCTGACCAGCAGGACATCCGGGGCAGCCGGCAACCTGACGGTGACCAGTACGGCCGGCAGCTTCACCGACTCGGCTGGTGTGGACGCGCAGCTTACGGTCGACGGCGTCCCGGTCGACAGCAGCACCAACACGGTGACGGGGGCGATTTCCGGAGTGACGCTGAGCCTGGGCGCAGCCGATCCCAACAGTACGGTACTGATCAGCGTCGAGCCGGACACCAGCGACGCGGCCACGGCACTGCAGAATTTCGTCACCGCCTACAACGCAGTGATCGGCTCTATCAACAGCCAGTACACGCTGGATTCCAACGGCAATGAAGGCGTGCTGGCCGGCGACAGCATGTTGCAGACGCTGCAAAGTCAGCTGCTGAGTATGGCTTCGACCTCGGTCAGCGGAGTAGGCAACTTCGTGAACCTGCAGTCCATGGGCATCGAGATGCAGAACGACGGCACGCTGCAGATCGACAGCTCGAACTTGAGCAATGCTCTCAGCAGCGATTACTCCGACGTGCAGAACTTCTTCACCTCCACGTCGCCAACGGGTTGGGGACAACTCGCTAACACCGAGATGACGCAGCTGACCGATCCCACCCAGGGTCCAGTAGCGCTCGACATCAACGGCCTGACCCAGACCAACGATGACCTGAGCAATCAGATCAGCGATTTTCAGGCCAACATGACGAATGTGCAGCAGTCGCTGACCACGCAGTATGACACTCTCGATTCGCTGCTGATGCAATATCCGCTGCAGATTCAGGAAGCCCAGGCCCAGTTGGCCAGCTTGCCGGACTCGACCACCAGCAGCAGCAGTAGCAGCGGCAGCTTGTAGCCAGGATAAGGGGAGCATGAAAACTATCGTTGATGCCAGGCGGATCTATCAGGACAGCGCAGCGCGCGGAGCTACCCCAATCGAGTTAGTCGTGCTGCTCTACGATTCGGCGATCGAGGATATGCGGAGTGCCTTGACCGCGATGAAGAAGAGCGACATTGAGGTGCGGAGCAACCAGATCAGCCACGCCTTGATGGTCTTGCAGCAGCTGCAGGGCACGCTGGACTTCGAGCGCGGCGGCAGCGCGGCCAAACAGTTCGAGCAGTTCTACAACCTGGTGCGGGCCAAGTTGCTGGAGGCACAGATGCGCGGCTCGACTGAGTTGATGCAGCAGCAGATCCGTTACATGTCGGAGGTGCGCGATTGCTGGGTGCAGGCCAGGCGCATGCTGGAGCCGCGCCCGGGTGCGGTGACCCCGGCGGCCGGCGCCCCAGGCGCGGAGGGAGGATCGAACAAATGGAGCGCATAGACGAGCACGACCGCCTGCAACTGTTGCGGCGGGCTAACGAACGCTTTGGCCGTTTCTTCGCGCGCTTTTCGGGCGCGCCGGTGCTGGGCACGCAGGAGGAAGTCGAAGCGCTGCTGCAGGTGGAAAATACGCTGCAATCGATTCGCGGCTACCTCGACGGCCGTTTGCAGAACAGCCAGTCCACGGCGGTGCGCGACGAACTGGCGCGCTATCGGGCGAACCTGGTTCGGCTGCATCACGAGCTGGCCGTCATGCAGGACGCAGCCCTGGGATGCCGGGCGCGACTCTCGGCGCGGCAAAAGCATCTGCACGCCGCTCAGGCCTGGTGTGCGGCGTCGCGCGCCTCGACGTAAAGGCACCTGGCCTGTCGCACCTGACCTCATGCAATGCCAGGTTGCGTTCTCTTCGACAGGCATGCCATCGCGACCGCAGAAAAACTTTCCGCCCCTTCCGTTGTGTGTTACAAACAACCCATGCAGCGCAGTGTCCGTATTTACCACAGCCATGACGAAATGAAAGCCGACGAATATCGGTATTGGCAGAGCCGGCCCGCCCACGAGCGGATGGATGCGGTCGAGGAGATTATTCGAGCTACCTACCAGATGAAGGGCTTGGAGGACGCGGATGTTTCAAGACTACAAGGACCTCCTGTCTGCCTTCAACGCCCACGGCGTTAAGTACCTGATTGTGGGCGGTTACGCCGTGTCTTTCCACGCGCAGCCTCGTGCCACCAAGGATATCGATCTGTTCATCAAAGCCGATGCGGCGAATGCAAGAGCGGCGTATGCCGCCCTGGCGAGTTTTGGCGTTCCGCTCGAGAAGATTCGTGCAGAGGATCTCGTCGATCCGCGCAACTTCATACGCTTCGGGCTCGAGCCGCACGCCGTCGACATCCTTCCTGCCATTGACGGCGTCGAGTTTGATGCCGCGTGGGAAAAGCGCGTGGAGGCGGCGATCGACCCGAAGAGCGGCCTCACCGCTTGTTTCATATCCGCTGCCGACCTTGTAACCGCAAAGCTGGCAGCTGGCAGGCCGCAGGACATCGCCGACGTGGCTGCACTTCACGATGCCGCTAACAGTCGAGATGGATAGCTTGTCCGCCGACGGACATTCTGTTCTGATTCCGGACGTGCCGCCCGTCCCCACTCCCGATGTAACCGGTTGAAAACAGATATCTTGCCGGAAATCTAGATTGGCACGCCACGTGTACTTGCCATAGTGGCCCCGCTTGTCGTGCAGTTAACCCCAAATCCTCTAACGGTTTGCCGGTTCTCACGTCTGAAAGGGTTAGGAGGCAGTATGGAACGCAGATACCTGGTGGCAGCCATCGCTCTCATTGGAACCTTCGCGATCACGTCCCGCGGCTTCCGCGCCCTGGAGCGCGTTTCGCTGGTGCACTCGGCCCACGCGCAGACCTTGGCGACTCAGCAGTGCCCATCCAGCATAGCGGCGCGCGCATTGGCGAAGATCCACACTCATCTGCGTCCGCGAATTCCTGAAGAGGCGCAGCTGCTGGCCGAGATGAACGTTCCGCTGGCCAACATGCAGTCGAGCGTCTCCGAGCAGTTGTCGCGCCAGAACCAGGCCATTGAACAGTGTGCGCGCGAGCGGGCAATGCGTGATGCCGAGCGCGCTTATCGCGACGCCATGCACTTGCAGCAGCAGTTGACGCACTCGGTCGGCTACATCAGCGCGCCTCCGGCTCCGTTCGCGCCCTTAGCTCCAAATGTACAAGTCCGCATTCCGGACACTGCCGCCCTCGCCGCCAAGCTTGCCGCGGCTAACATCAGGCTGCAGATCGACGCCAGCCAGTTTGCCCCATCCGTGCAGATGAACAACATGGAAGTACCGGTAGTGGACGTCACCGATGTCACCGATGACGGCGGACACGTGACCACGCACGTTCGCGTACACACCCACACCAATTGCAAAACCAGCCGCACCACGCAAGATCAGCCGCAGCCGGAGTGAGGTTGTTCGCGTTTTCGCTCCCTCCGCTCGGGATGTAGAGATGCGATCACAAGCGGTACAGTCGAGGAGGCTGTGCCGCTTTTGTTTGTCAGCGAGAAGTGCCGGCGACCCCAGCCCAATTTCGAAGCCTGTGTAGCGCGCTCGCATCCAATCGTTTGCAGTGCAAATCCCTGAGAAAGGCAGACCCATGCCATCGCTGCAAGAGCGTCTGGATCAGTTCAAAGCCTCGTTTGAATCCGGCGCTCCACCCTATAACGCACCCCATGAATCAATCGAGACCATGCATCGCGCAACACGGGAGCTAGAAGCTTCGGGCCTGGCGCAGAAAGCGCTGAAGGTCGGAGACCGCGCTCCCGATTTCAACTTGTTTAATCAGGACCATGTCGAGGTGAGCTCCAGCGCGCTTCTTCGACAAGGCCCGTTGGTAGTCGACTTCTTCCGCGGACACTGGTGACCCTATTGCAATATGGAGCTGGAGGCTCTACAGGAAGTTCATTCCGAAATCCGAGCGCTGGGCGCGCAGATCGTTGCCATAACTCCTGAGCTGGAACGGTACACTCGCCTCGTCCACGGGAAGTCGAATTTGACGTTCGACATTCTGTCCGATCCACACCTCAAGACAGTTGAACAGTTCGGGCTGATTTACGTGCTTCCGGATTATCTGCGCGAGCTCTACAAAGGCTTTGGAGTCACGCTGGATAAGTTCAACGACGAATCGGAATACCGCTTGCCGATGCCGGCGCGCTACATCATCGATGGCGGCGGAATCATTCGCTCGGCCGATGTGAACGCCGACTACACCATCCGGCCTGAGCCTGGGGAGACGGTCAGGCAGTTATCGGAACTACAAAAGTCAAAGTGAAATGCCGGGGTGACCCAGAGTCGCTCTGAGCTTGCCGAGGGGTCTTGCGATTTTCGAGACCTGGGTTAGTATGATCCATCGCTGAGTGGAAGTTGTTGACGTAGACAGTTGGAAGCCTGCCGGGTCTCGAACAACGCGAGACCCACGGCACCCGGCCGTTAGCGCGCCGCTTCTTCGACTGCGCCGCGACCTTTGTAGGCGATTCCGTCATGACGGAATTCTTGAACTGCGCCGTATCGTGGCGATTGCCGCGCTCCGAGTGTGCCGGGATTCGAGTTGTCCCGACTAGCCGTTCCTCAGGCTAGAGTTCGCAGGATTATCGGCACCTGCTACGCGATTTGGGAAGGTACAGCCTGCCGGATATGGCCGCAGCCCGCAGTCGCCGCGATGCGACTGGTGAAGACCTTAGCCCGACCGTTCGCTCGAACACGCGGCGAGCGCGCAGCGCAGGCATCGCTACCGTTCCGGCCCGAAGGCCAGCGGAACAGGATGCGCGTTGCAACTGCGGTTTCGCCGTTTGTGGGGTTCGAACAGTCGCCGTGGCCAGCGGCACAAGGTAGGTGGGAAGTGCGGCGCTCCTGCGGTTGGTTGCCGCTTCGGTTTCGTCGCGTCTGCCGCACTTCCCGTTCTCCTGCGGTTGGTTGCCGCTTGCCAAACAGCCAAACAACTGCGGAAATTCTGGGACTGCGGCGACAGGCCGCGCAATCCCTTTTTTCTCAGCGTTTGTATGCGTTTTCTGGTGTTGCTCCAAAAGGCAATCCACGCGCGGAGCGGTTTTTGGGGAGACGTTTTCGAACGCGTGTTCGCTGGCCCGAACGCCTGTTCGCTCGCGCCCTTCGGTGAGGTGTTTGAGTGAAATGGCCGCCCGTTATCGACAGCTACCTGAACTGCGGTAGAATTTTGGGCACTAAACTGTCGAAACAAAAGATACTGACATTGAGTGTCACTCTGAAACACGCTACATCACGTCACATGCGCATGGCATCCCTGATTGCATCTGTCATTGCCCATGCGAAACAGAAATCCGAAATCCAACTTGGTGACGTGATCGCTGGTATCCGTGTGACTTGCTTCGAGCGCCTTCTGCCGTTCTGGTCGAGTGCCGCCGCGTTCGAGGATTTTGTAGCAGAGCATTGCGACTGGAGCGAAGATAGGTTGAGCACGTGGGACAGGTGGACGTTTGAAGAAATGCACCCCAGACGTGGGACGCTCCGCATTCCATTTACCGACTGGTCTGTTTTCCTTCGTAACAGCAACCGGCGGTTCTTCGGTAAGAGTTTTACGCACAGCGAAGAACTCAAGAAAGTCTACTCAACGGCGGAGCGATTAAGCCCGAACAAGGTAACCAGCTTCGGCCAAGTGGTTCCATTGATCACCCCTGAGCTATTTCTCTTCGCAACAACTCAAACCGAGGACGTGGAACTTGGAAAGCAACTCGCAGCGGCTGGTCTTAACCTACAATCGTTGGAGCGAGTAGCGATTACCGAACTTCCGAATCCTGAGAAATTGATGTTCTGACCCAGCCAGTGCATCGCTGGCGGACCTCCTATTACGTTCAATCCCAAAGCGGCCGAGGCGGACCGAACGAGAGTTCCAACGCCGGCTCTGCGATATTGCGCTGATGTCCATTGTGATCGAGGAGTATGCGCGGCCGTAGACCGTTACCGACGTCGATTAAGGAGCTCACTGGAAATCCCGGCAAGCGACCGCTGAACCTGGATGAGCCTCAACCGCCGAAGATCATTCCCAAGTGTCCGAAGCACCTGGACGAGAACGCGCGTAAAGAGTGGCGCCGTATCTCGCTGGAGTTGCACCGGCTGAACCTGCTCACGATCGTCGATCGTGCGGCTCTGGCCGCGTACTGTCAGGCCTGGGGCCGCTGGGTCGAGGCCGAGGAACACATCCAGCGTTTCGGAGCGGTGATTAAGACGCCGAAAGGCCTGCCGCTGGTGAATCCATACCTGCGCATCGCCGAGCGGGCCATCGACCAGATGCGCAAATTCCTGGTCGAGTTCGGCATGACGCCCAGCTCGCGGTCCCGCATTAAGGGCTCCGATCCCGAAGGCGGCGGATCGTCGCCACTGCAGAAGATGTTGCGCGACCATCCTCATCATCCTGTTCGCGCTCGATGGCGAGCGTGGCGCGGCTGAGACTTTGTCTAGGTTCCCACCCTCGCCAGGCGGGCGCGCCGCTCCTGCCATTCCTGCGTGGCGAAGATGCGCGGGCCGACTTCGATCAGCCGCGGCAGCATTTGGAAGACGGAGATCGGCGTCCACTTCATGCCCTGGCGCGTGCGATAGCCGCGATGGTTCAGCTCGTCGGCGATGACGGAGTACGGCCCGTCCTGAATCGTGAGCTCCATGATGAGGAAGAGAATCTCCTGCTCGGTGGGATTCGGTTCGAGGCGCGCGGTCTCAGGTACGGCCTGCAGTCCGAAGGGAACTTCTTCCGGCGCCGGCGCGGCGCCTTCGGAGCCGGGCAGCTCGCGCTCCCATTCGACCGCGACCAGCTTCCATCCCTGCTGGGCTTGACGTGCGATCTCTTCCGGCCCGAACGATGCCGGCGCTTCCTGACGAATGCGTTCCGTCTTGGCCATGCCATCCCCCTAAAACCGTTGTCCGTTGTCAGTTGCCGGTTGTCAGTGTCAGCCCTTGGCTCTTAGCCATTAGCTATCAGCCATTAGCTCTTAGCTTCAGGTAGAGCTGACCTTCAGGTCAGCGTCCCCGCCACTTCCTTTTACTCCGAGCTGGCTTCAGCCGGCGGCACGCAGGGGCTAAAGCCCAGTTCATTTAACACCCCAGGACGCAGGCCTGAAGACCTGCTCTGCCCGACCATCTAACCCCTAGCCCCTAATCCCTAGTCCCTTTTCTGGACGCTAGCCGCGCTAGTCACCGACAACCGGCAACCGGCAACGCCTTACTGCTCTCTCAGCGTCTGCATCGGATCGAGCCGCGCGGCGCGATAGGCCGGCACGCTGCTTGCCACCAGCGACACCAGCAGCAGCACCGCGCTCACCGCGACAAACGTCAGCGGATCGAACGGCTTCACCCCGTACAGCATCTCCTGCATAAACCGCGTCAGCACCAGCGACACAACGATGCCGATCGCCAGTCCCGCCGCGGCCAGCAACATTCCGCGCCGAACGATCAGTCCCAGCACGCTCTCGCGCTGCGCGCCCAATGCGAGGCGCAGTCCGATCTCCAGCGTGCGCTGCGCCACCATGTACGACAGCACCGCATACAGTCCGACCGCCGCCAGCAACAGCGCGATCACCGCGAACGACGTGATCAGCACCGTCTGGAAGCGCGGCTGCGACGCCGACAGCGAGAAGTAATCGTCCATCGTGCCAACGCGGTACAGCGGAATGTTGCTGTCGACCTGATCGAGTTGCGCGCGCAGCGGGCCGGACAGGCTGAGCGGATCGCCATCGGTGCGGATGATGATGCTGGGATCCATAATCAGCGCCTGCTTCAGCGGCAGATAAAACTGCGCCGGCATCTCGGCGGTCAGCCCTTTGCGCTTGACGTCGCCGACCACGCCAATGATCTCCCGCGGCGGCTGATTGGTGATGCCATCGCCCAGGCCCGGCTGGATGTGTTTGCCGATCGGATTCTCATGCGGGAAGAACTTGCGCGCGAAGGCCTGGTTGATCACGGTCACGGCCGGCGATTTGGAGTCGTCGGTCGGCAGGAACGTGCGGCCCGCGATCACCGGAATCTCCAGCGTGCGGAAGAATCCGGGCGTGACGATGCTGGTTGGCGCGTCTGCTTCTTCGCCCTTGGCAACCGGGTGGCCTTCAACGGTGAAGCCGAGCGTGATGTTGTGGTTGGTGAGTGGCAGCGGATAGCCGCTGGTGACCGATTTCACTCCCGGCAACGCAGCCAGCCGCGGTAACAGCTCATCGTAGAACTGCGCTATCTTCAAATCGGGATACTGGTTCTCCGGCAAATTGATGCTCGCGGTCAGCACGTTGTGCGGATTGAATCCGGGCTCGACCTTGAGCACGCGCACCAGGCTGTGAATCAGCAGCCCCGCTCCAATCAGAAGTACCAGCCCGATGGCCGTCTCCGCCACTACCAGCGCGCTATTCAGCCGGTTTTGCTTGCGCCCGCTGGTCATGCTGCGTCCGCCCTCGCGCAGGGCGAGAGCCGGATCGAGCCGCGACATGCGCCACGCCGGCAGCACACCGAAGAGCACGCCAGTGATGATCGAAATCGCCGCGGCAAACGCCAGCACCATGCCGTCAACCGAAACCTGATCGAGCCGCGGCAGATTCTGCGGCACGAAGCGCAGCATCGTTTTGAGTAGCAGCACCGAAAGCACAATGCCCAGCGCACCGCCGCACAGCCCCAGCACCACCGATTCCACCAGTACCTGCCGCATGATCTCCCAGCGGGTGGCGCCCATCGCCGAACGTACGGCAATTTCCGGACGGCGGCGTGCGGCCCGCGTCAGCATCAGTCCGGCGACATTGGCACACGCGATGAGCAGCACGAAGACGACCGCCGCGAACAGAACATTCAGCGTCGAACGCGTGCTTCCCACCAGGTCTTCCAGCTGCGGGATCACCACGGCGCCGGCGAACTGCTTGTTGGATGCCGGATACTGTGCCGCCAAACTTTTCGCGATGACATTCAGGTCCGCGTTTGCCTGCGCCACGCTGATGCCGGGCTTGAGCCGGCCGACCAGATCCACCATGTGAGCGCCGCGCTGCGCGGTAATCGGCTCCTTGTCGGTGGCGTCATCGGCCAGCGTGGTCCAGAGCGCGGGCGCGGGAGTCTGGATGGGAAACTCGAATCCCTTCGGCATTACGCCGACAACGGTGTACGTGTTGCGGTCCAGCGTGATGTTGCGGCCGACAATGCTGGGATCGCCGCCAAAAACCGATTGCCACGTTTCATGGCTGAGCACGGCGACGTGCGTGCCCGGCTTCTCGTCATCGATGACGAACGTGCGGCCGAGAAGCGGATTGATTCCCAGCACGCGGAAGAACTCGGACGAAACCGTCTGCGCTTCAATCTGACGCGGGGTGCCGTTACCGGTCAGCGTGTGATTGTCGCCGTGATAGGCGGCAAGCGACTCGAAGGTGTGATTGCGGGTTCGCCAGTCGAAGAAATCGGGATAGCTGAGGCTCTCGGGAACGCCAGACTTTCCGACTGAGGTATGCACCATGCCGACCGACATCAGCCGGTCGGGCTGGGGAAACGGCAACGGCCGCAGCAGGACGGCGTTGATCAAACTGAAGATCGCGGCGGTCGCCCCGATGCCAAGCGCCAGCGTGATCGTCGTGGTCAGGGCAAAGCCGGGACTCTTGCGCAATTGCCGAATCGCGAAGCGCAGATCCTGCAGCAGGTGTTGCATCAAACTCTCCCGCAAACGGTGTCGGTCTCTCCGCGGCGCGCTCTAGCAAAAGGTGAAGAGCGAAATGCGAACAGCGGGTGATAAGTACACGTTGATCGCCACCGGTCCTCTCGCACAAGTATTTGGAAACAGCAGAGATAAGTGCCGGACGCCCGGGCTGGAACGCGATGCAGCGTCCACAATCAGCATTATTTGTCCGAAATCGGACGAGCAAAGCCACTGAGCGCACTCGATTCGTATGGAGGCACGTCTTTACCCAACTCCCATGAACTGTCATCCCGACCGAGGACTTTAGTCCGACCGAGGGATCTGCGGTTCGCCGCGGAGCGGCCGCACTGTTTCGACCTGCGTTCCACGCATTTGCCGCCCCTCTTTCGCGGCTGTTAAACTCGAATGTTTCTACTGACGTTGTTCTTCCATCTATATACACATGCCAAACGGAACGGATATCGCAATTGTCAACGGCGCCCGTACGCCCATGGGGCGGTACTGCGGGAAGCTAAAGGATTTCACGGCCCAGGAACTTGGCGCGATCGCAGCGGTCGAAGCCATGAAACGCTCCGGCGTCGAGCCCGGCGAGATCGAGCACGCGGTTTTCGGTAACGCGCAGCAGACTTCGGGCGACGCCATTTACGGCGCGCGTCACGTCATGCTGAAAGCTGGCGTGCCCATCGAAGTGCCCGCGCTCACGGTCAATCGCCTGTGCGGATCGGGTATGCAATCGGTAGTCACCGCCGCGCAGCTCATCCAACTGGGCGAGGCCAAGACCGTGCTGCGCCGGCGGCATGGAATCGATGTCGCAGGCGCCACACGTGATTCGCGGCATGCGCTGGGGCGTCGGCCTGGGCGAAGGCAAGCTGGAAGATTCGCTGATGGTCGCGCTGCTCGACAGCTACTGCAATCTCTACATGGCCAACACCGCCGAGCTCTACGGCGAGCAGCACGGCATCACGCGCGAGATGCAGGATGAGTTCGCGCTGCGCTCGCAGCAGAATGCCGAGGCAGCGTACAAGGCCGGGCGCTTGCAGGAAGAGCTGACGCCGGTGGCGCTGCGTAATCGCAAGGGCGAGCCGACGGGCGAGATG
This sequence comes from uncultured Acidobacteriaceae bacterium, assembly GCA_963805985.1. Classification (GTDB taxonomy): domain Bacteria; phylum Acidobacteriota; class Terriglobia; order Terriglobales; family Acidobacteriaceae; genus Bog-257. The sequence goes on from CAWDWG010000007.1 coordinate 95,376, forward strand.
TTTACCGAGGACGACCATCGGCGTCCGGAGACGACGATCGAAGGCCTGCGCAAGCTGAAAGCGTCTTTCGGCAAGAACGGTACGGTCACTCCGGGCAACGCCAGCGGCATCGTCGACGGCGGCGCTGCGGTTGTGGTCATGCCGCTCGCCGACGCGGAGAAGCGCAATCTCAAACCGCTGGGCCGCATCGTGAGCTGGGGCATCGCGGGCGTCGATCCCAAGATCATGGGCTCGGGCCCGGTGCCGGCGACAAAGATCGCGCTGAAGAAAGCCGGGCTGAAGCTGGACGACATCGATCTGATCGAGCTGAACGAAGCCTTCGCGGCGCAGGCATTGGCCGTCGAGAAAGAACTCGGCCTCGATCCCAACAAGGTGAACGTGAATGGCGGAGCCATCGCGCTTGGACATCCGCTGGGCGCGACCGGCACGCGGCTGCTGATCACGCTGCTCTACGAGCTGGGGCGGCGCAAAGCGAAGTACGGCTTGTCGACCGCGTGCATCGGCGGCGGGCAGGGCATCGCGGTGATCGTGGAGAATCTGCAGCGGTAAAGATTCGGTGCCCCAGAACCTGCCCTGAGCTTGCCGAAGGGTTTGCGTCGTTGGGTCGAACGTTGACGTGGGTAACTCGAGGCCTCCGTACTTTGCAGTGTCATCCTGAGCGGAGCGTCCGCGAGGTTTTCCGTTCCGCATCTGTTGCGGAACGGGCGGACGCGTAGTCAAAGGACCTGCTGTTTTTAGGAAGTGGAAGAATGTGGCTCGAGCACGCCGTCAGGCGTGCACTGCGACAATATCTTCTTTTTGTCATCCCGAGCGCAGCCGAGGGATCTGCGGTTCGCCCGAATTAGCGGACACTTCGAGCAAACCGCAGATCCTTCGACTGCGCGCCCGCCCGACTCGCAAAGGATGCGAGTCGGAAAACACATGCGGGCGCTCCGCACAGGATGACAGCGTAGAAGCTCGGTGCGATCATGCGCGTCTTCAGCGGCATCGTTTTCGGATACCTGTTCTTCGAGCTGTTGTGGCGCTTGCTGTTCGGGGTGACCAACACCGACATGCACGCGCCCGCCAGCATCAGCTTCGAAGCTGGGGCGATAGCGTTTGGACTGATCCTCGCGATCGCCGCAGGCTTCCTGGCCAGCTTCATCGGCGGGCGGCCGCACTTTATCGCCGCATGGATCGCAGGTGCGCTGGTTGCGCTGACGGCAATTGTGGTGATGGTTCGCAAGGGCCCCGCGTGGCCGCAGGTCGTCGCGCTTCTGTTCATGTCGCCCGGAATTGTGGTTGGAGGTTATACCTACGTCTTGCGCCGGAGAACGCAGGCGGATGGCGAAAGCAAATGACGATCGAAGAACGCGCGTTGCATAAGTTGGTCTATCAGTTGGAGTCATCGTGGAACGCCGGCGATGGCGATGCCTTCGCGGCATTGTTTGCTGACGATGCCGACGTGATTCACATTCTCGGCGGCTACTACACCGGACGCGAAACCATTCGTGCCGGTCATCGCATGATCTTCGGGACGATCTACAAGGGCAGCACGATTCACTATAGCGTCGAGAAGATCAAGTTTCTGCGGCCCGAGATTGCGCTCGTTTTTCTGCGCCAGCATTTGGAATTGGGAGAAGGCGCGCCCGTGGATGGGCTGGACGCGCGGCCGACCATCGTCGCGGAAAAGATCGATGACAAATGGCGCATCGTCGCGCTCCAGAACACGAGGATCAGCGAAGTGGGCAGAGTAAAAGCATAGTTCGGCGGCGTGGGAGCCGCGAAAGAATTGCGAGTTCACTACTAAAGAATTGTGAGTTCACTATTAATGTTGTAATCACGAATTGTCATCACGAGCCGGCTTCAGCCGGCGAGGGACCTGTTGTCCGTGACGGAAAGCAGATCCCTCACCGGCTAAAGCCTGTTCGTGATGACAGTCTTCCTAATACGCTCTTAAAACGGACAACGCGCGCATTAAAGACAACACGCATATAAAGGACAACACGCACACATGCACATCAAGAAAGTTGGAGTACTGGGTTGTGGGCTAATGGGTTCGGGCATTGCGCAGGTTGCGGCCACCGCTGGTCTCGACGTCGTCGTGCTCGAAACCGAGCAGAGATTCCTCGACAAAGGTTTCGCTGGTATCGAGAAGTCGCTCGCTCGCCTGGTCGACCGCGGCCCGCAAAAGGGCGGCCTTACGCCCGAGCAGAAGACCGAAGCGCAGTCGCACCTGAAGGGCACGCTCAACATGGAAGACCTCGCCGACTGCGACATCGTCATCGAGGCCATCATCGAGAACGTCGAGCTCAAGCGCAAGACCTACGCCGAGCTCGACGCCATCGTCAAGAAAGACGCGATCTTCGCCACCAACACCTCGTCGATCTCGGTCACCGAGCTGATGACCGCGACCAAGCGCCCCGAGCGCTTCATCGGCCTGCATTTCTTCAATCCCGTGCCGATGATGAAGCTCGTCGAAGTGGTGAAGACCATCGCCACCGCGCCCGAGGTCTACGACGCCGCGGTCGACTTCGGCACCAAGCTGGGCAAAGTTCCGGTGCGCACCAGCGACAAGACCGGCTTCATCGTGAATCGTCTTCTCGTCCCATATCTGCTGGACGCGATCCGCGCGTACGAAGAGGGCGTCGGCTCCATCACCGACATCGACGAGGCCATGAAGCTAGGCTGCGGCTACCCGATGGGGCCGTTCACGCTGCTCGACTTCGTCGGCCTCGACACAACGTACTACATCACGCACGTCATGTATGACGAGTTCAAAGAGCGCCGCTTCGCCTCGCCGCCGCTGCTCAAGCGCCTGGTGCTGGCCGGATGGTACGGCCGCAAGTCGGGCAAGGGCTTCTACGATTATGCGGACCCGAACAAGCCGGTGCCGGGAAAGTTTGTGTAGCGGGAAGCAGCAATTAGCACTTGGCATTTAGCACTTAGCCATTAGCCGTTTAGCATTCTGATTTGCCGTCAGCGTCGCAGTGGATCGAACCGAGTCTCGCCGAGCGAGACGGAAGAAGATAGCCCAGCGCTTCAGCGCTGGGTAGGCCAGATTCTGAAGGGTGAACCCCTTCAGGGGCGGCAGATCTGTCGCCGGCTAAAGCCGGCTTACATTTCATTCATACGCTGGGACGCTGGCCTGAAGGCCAGCTCTACCGAAAGGATCTCATGACTGACTTCCAGAACATTAAGCTCGAAACCAAAAACCACATCGCCTACGTCACCATCGACCGTCCCAAGGTTCTCAACGCGCTCAACATGGCCACCATGCAGGAGCTGAAGCAAGCCTTCGCCTCCATCAAAGACGACGCCGACGTGCGCGTCGCGATCCTCACCGGCGCGGGCGAGAAGTCGTTTGTCGCCGGCGCCGACATCGGCGAGCTCTCGCAGCACTCGCCGGTCTCGGCCAAGGAGTATACGCACCAGGGCCAGGCCATCATCGACTCCATCGAGAACCTGGGCAAGCCGGTGATCGCCTGCATCAACGGTTTCGCCCTCGGCGGCGGCTGCGAGCTGGCGATGGCCTGCACCATGCGCCTGGCCAGCGACAACGCCAGGCTCGGCCAGCCCGAGGTGAAGCTCGGCCTCATGCCCGGCTACGGCGGCACGCAGCGGCTGCCGCGCCTGGTGGGGAAGGGAATTGCCATGCAGCTGGTGCTCACCGGCGAGATGATCTCGGCGCAGGAGGCGCATCGCATCGGCCTGGTCAACGAAGTGGTCGCCGCGGCCGAGCTGATCCCACGCGCCGAAGCCATCGCCGCCAAGATCGTCGCCAACGCGCCGCTGGCGGTGCAGTACACGATGGAAGCCGTCAACCGCGGCTACGATCTCACCCTCGCCGACGGCTTGTATCTCGAGGCAACGCTCTTCGGCGTCTGCTGCTCCACCGAAGACAAGAACGAAGGCACCAAGGCATTTCTCGAGAAGCGGCCGGCACAGTTTAAAGGCAAGTGAAAAAAGTAGTTTCGAGTTTCAATGTCGGAATAGTGACGTCCCGACTTCCGGGTTGGTTGCACTCTTAACGCTCGGTACCCCAGGTTCGCGTCCTTCGGTTGGACGCTAACCTGGGTGTCTCGTTGGCCCCCGCTAGCTCGCTGACCACGCCTCACTCACACCCGACATTTCCGATGTCCATAGTGCTGACGCTTTTGCCGTTCTTATCAATCCCGCTCACCACAAAGTTCGTGCTCATAACGTTGGGGAGCTCTGCGTCCCACGTGTCTCCGTCGGGAGATGTATTCACCTTCTTCATAGACTGAGACACATCATGGCCCGCCATCTGCGTCCCGGTAGGAGTCCAGCTTATAGTCGCCAGCGTCAGGTTGCGTGCCTTGAGCACGGCTGAGGTTCCCGCATCGCACTGGATCCAGGTACCGTCATAGGTTATCGGCGGCTCAATTTCGAGGGAGAGAATCTCGCCGCCTCCGGCAGGTGGGTGCTCCGGTGCTTTGCCGGCAAATGTGGCGAACTCGTCGTAGAAGGGGTTCCCCGGAGAATCAATCGATCCGTTGGTGCGCACTAACGTACCGGTGCCCCTGGGAAGAAAGATGCCGAGCGGCCTGACTCCCGGATGTAGGACCAGCCGCCGATATTCCAATGTCCTGTAGCCGGGCTTGGAAAAAACCAGCGTCTGCGTAGCCATGGGTGGAAACTTGCCTTTGCGGTAGCGAGCTGGGATCTCAAGCGTGAACAGGCCATTGGCGTCGCTTGTCGTACTGATACCACTCGGTAGAGCGGTTACTTTCACATCCGGGATCAACTCGGCGGTGTTTGGTTCCAGAATGTAGGAGCGAAATGTGGTGGCATCATCCGTCGTCTGCCAATCTCCCGAGTATGGGCGCTCGGGGCCGGGTTTCGAACTTACATACATTGTGGTGACGTTGTCGTTGCGCAGCGCGATCCAGGATGGCAGCGCTTTAATGTACGGGATAATCTGGTATCCGAAGGACTGTACGTACATCACTTTGCCGTTGACCGTCACGCGGCAGGAAATGCCTCTCGGCAGTCCACGGGCAAGAACGCGACCGGCGGCATCGGTGGTGTAGTGGGCTGTCCACTTCACAGTGTCAGTCGGTATCGTTCCCCAGCATTGATCGCCGGGCGCGATGTCCACCTGGGCCCCGGCAATACCAATCTGCGTAGCGGAATCCTTGACCCATAACCATGTGGGCTTGTTCTTTTGGGACCGGGGTTGTTGCGCGTTGGCTGCGCATGAGAGCGCGACTGCCGCGACGACGACCAGCGAACTCAGTAACGATGTATGGCGCATCGTCGGGCCTCCTTGTCAGATGATCCTCTCACGAATGAAATCCCAGAAAGAAGCGATTAGCGATTGCATCCAATAGCCAACTCGCATGTCTCAACCTCTGGCAGTTGATACGCACGGCAACGGCCATTCGTCTGGGTCGAGAAAACAGAGACCTTACCATCCGAGGCTTGTCTCGCACGTGTCAAACCAGACACGCGGTCGCGTGCCACACGCAGTACTGAATTCCCGATAGAGCAACAAAATGTGGGGACTACTTGGATACGTGGCTGCTCTGACACATCGTGTCTTATGTGACACCACTTATCGCCTGAGGCAATCAGTTTTCATTACCTCAGCGGCTGAAGCCGGATATTCGAGGGAATGTTTTTGCTGCACGCCTTGAAGGCGTGCTCCACCCATTACTCGTGCCGATTTCAAATTGCCCGCCAGCTCCCGCAGCGATCTTCAATTGACTGCCTCCCCCCGCCGCCCTATCATCAGCATTCGTTTCCGCTTCGCTCATTCATGATCGGCAGCACCATCTCGCATTATCGCGTCCTGGAGAAGCTGGGCGGCGGCGGAATGGGCGTCGTCTACAAGGCCGAGGACACGCGTCTCGACCGCTTCGTCGCGCTCAAATTCCTGCCCGAGGATGTTGCCAACGATCATGCTGTGCTCAAGCGATTTCGCCGCGAAGCCAAGGCCGCGTCCGCGCTGAACCACCTTAATACATCGTCGCAAATCCGCCGTGCGCCGAGCAGCAGTTCCGCCGTCGTCATAACCGCCAGGCAGCACAAATTTGGATTTGGCCGCCGGCCTCGTCATCGTGCTGATCGTGCTCGGCGCAGCGGCCTTTGGGATTTACTCGCTGCTGCATCGCTCCGTGCCCGCGCCCTTCCAGGAATTCACCGTCACGCGAATCACCGATTCGATGGCGCAATGGGTCCATTCCAATTAACAGGAACCTGGATTTGTTTTCGACGCTCAGATAAAACATCAAGACGAGGTCTCTATGAGGAATCGCGTTTTTCGATCTCATTGGATGATCGTTCTAACGGGCGTAGTCGTTGCCGCCATGTCGGTTGCAAGCGGCGACGCGTTGCCTGCGTTTTTCGCGCAGCAGCAACCTGCTTTTGCAGCCCAGACGCTGTCGGCCTCGGGTGTTGCCGCGCTCCACGGTATTGTGGATTCAGGCCGTAATGCCGATCTTCGCTGGCCCGACTTTACTCCCTACAAAGCCGAGGTCGCCAATCTTTACCAGACCAACAACTATTCTTTGCTTTGGGTCCAGAACGGCCGCGTCCGCCCTCAGGGACTCGCTGTGATCCAGCTCTTACAGAACGCCGACGCTAAAGGACTCGACCCGGAAGATTACGACGGCTCGCAATGGCAGGGTCGCCTGCTCAAGCTGGGGCAGCAGCCGTCTGAACAAGACTGGGTCTCGTTCGATACCGCGCTTACGGTGTCGGCAATGCGATACATTCGTGCCGTCCACTGTGGCCGCGCCAATCCTACGGAGTTTAAGTTTCAGCTCGATACGCAGGACGGTCAATTTTCGCTGGCCGACTTCATCCAGACCCAGGTTGTGAATGCAGGCGATCCAACGGCAGTAATCCAGAAGTTGGAACCACCATTCCTGGGCTATCGTAGGCTGCTCGCGCTTTTGCCGGTTTATGAAGGCTACGCAAAGAAAGATGACGGACAGAAGCTGCCGATGGTTACGAAGACGGTGCGGCCCGGCCAACCCTACGCCGGCGTGGTCCGCTTAGGGCAGTTGCTTCAAATCATCGGCGACATTCCGGCAAGCCAACAACTGGATCCGAATGCAACCATTTATCAGGGCGCGCTTGTCGACGGAGTGAAGAACTTCCAGAACACACATGGGGAAGCTCCCACCGGCAACCTGGACGTGCGCACGATCAACGAACTCAATACGCCTGCCGATGCCCGCATTCGCCAGATCAAGTTGACGCTGGAACGGTGGCGCTGGCTTCCGCACGCCTTCGCACAACCACCGATAGTTGTGAATCTTCCTGAGTATCGTCTACGCGCGTATAACGCCGATGGCACCGTCGCCTTCCACAAGAACGTCATCATTGGAAAGGCCTACGGGCACAAGTCTCCGGTCTTTGCGAAAGAGATCCAATACGTAGTCTTCCGGCCGTATTGGGATGTCACTCCCACCATTCAGCGGAGCGAAATCGTGCCGCACATCGAGAAGGATCCGACCTACATCGCCAAGCATAACTTTGAAGTGGTCACGCCTCAGGGCCAGGTTGTAACCGACAATCAAGTGAGCCCGGAGGTTTTAGAGGGCATAAAATCGCTTCACCTGATGGTACGGCAAAAGCCTGGCAAAACGAATTCTCTAGGCTTGGTAAAGATCATCTTCCCCAATTCGGACAACGTGTATCTGCATGGCACAGATGTTCCGGAACTGTTCTCGCAGGATGTCCGCGACTTCAGCCACGGATGCATTCGGGTACAGCAGCCTGCGCAGTTGGCTGCCTGGGTGTTGCGAAACAATCCTGGCTGGGACCTGGAGCGGGTGCGGGCCACGATGCACGGCGACAAAGACAATCTTCAGGTGAACCTGACCACGCGAATTCCGGTTCTGATTGTCTACGGCACGGCCGCGGTGAACGAGGAAAATCAGGTTAAGTTTTTCGATGACATCTATGGCTATGACGCCGCGCTAGAGAAAGCGCTGGCCGCTGGTTATCCCTATGCCTGGTAGTCGCCTTGAACCAGGCTCCGAGCGAACCGCATCTAACGTAAAATGGATGTAATGCGGCAATGTGTCTTGAATGGAAATAAAGTGACACCGGACTCATCGCTAAGAAAAAAGAGCAAATTCGGCATCGGTCGTTTGTCGCTGATTCTCTTGTTTCTGCTGGCGCCGCTGGTGGGGCACGGCAGCACGGAATCTACCTCACCGGCGCCACGCGAATACCGGCTCCGCTTTTATCACACTCACACGGGTGAGCGGCTGGATGTCGTCTATCGTCGCGGTGATCAATACATTCCCGAAGCGCTAGACGAGCTGGACCATTTTCTGCGCGACCATCGTACCGGAGATGTACGTCAATTCGATCCTCGCCTCTTCGACCTTCTCTATGACTTGACCGCCTCGCTCGGCGATTCCGGTGGTGAAATCGACGTGATCTGCGGCTACCGTACGCCCTGGAGCAACGAATTCCTGCGCACTCGCAGTGCGCACACCGGCGTGGCGGAGCACAGCCTGCATATGCAGGCCGAAGCGATCGACATTCGCCTGCCGGGGATTCCAACATCGGAGCTACGTGACGCAGCCCTGCGCCTGCAACGCGGAGGAGTGGGATATTATCGCGACTCGGACTTTGTGCACGTCGACGTTGGACGTGTGCGCCACTGGTAGCTGCTTAATGTCCAAAGAGCCGTGTTGATCTGGTGCGGCGGCATGGCTTGCCCAATCAGCCGACCCAATCGCTTCGTGCAAGTCCTGATTCTGCGCTGCCGTGCGGAGCCCTTGCGGGCCGCCCGGACTTGCCCGCTCCCTCACTTGATTGGCATCGGACAAGTCTGACGAATCATCTAACGGGTTACAAGTAGAATCGAGCCCTCGCCCGCGGGGTGGATTTCGACCGCGACCTCCCCACTTTTTCGGGGTTATAAAGAGGAGATTCGGCCTACAATGTGGGTATCGTCGCCGTGCGCGACCGTGGAGGGACAAAATGAATCGGCCTGGTGTTCTGCGGGTTCTCTTCCTCAGCCTGGTGTTCGCAGTGTTCGCATGTTCCAGTGAGTTGGCCTTTGCTGGTGCTCGTGGCGGAGGCGGTGGAGGCGGATTCCACGGCGGAGGCGGTGGTGGTGGCTTCCACGGAGGCGGTGGTGGAGGCGGCTTCCACGGCGGTGGTGGCTATGGTGGCGGCTGGCACGGTGGCGGTGGTGGTTACGGCGGCGGCTATCATGGTGGCGGTGGATATGGCTACCATGGCGGCTATGCCGGTTACCGCGGCGGCTACGGTTACGGCTATCGGGGCGGCTATGGTTACGGATATCGCGGCGGCTACGGTTACGGCTATCGCGGTGGCTGGTATGGCGGCGGATGGGGCTGGCCGTGGGGCTGGGGCATAAGCTTCAACTTCGGCTGGCCATACTACGGAGGATATTACGGCGGGTATCCCTACGCCTATTCGTATCCGTACTACTACCCGTATTCTTACTATTACGCTCCCAGCAGCTACGCTCCGAGCGGCCCTGCTCCGGGCGGCGACCCGTCAGCCTATTCTGATTATTCGGATCCTGCTCCTCCGCCGCAGGCCAGTAACGGCTATCAGAACGCGCCGCCGAGCAGCAGCTACCAGGCTGGCGTGCCGTCTCGCCAACTGGCAGCTCCCACGAGCAGCGTGACGCTGCATGAAGCGGTCTATCGGCATCCGACGGCAAACGGAGCGGCTTCGACGGCGGTGAGCTACCGTCCCGCGTCGGCTCAGCAGCTTGCGTCGGCGCGTCCTGAGGTGCAGAACGTGATCCGCGCTCTGCGTGCTATGCCTCCGCAGGCACGGGAGCGGCAGCTTGAGTCAGGCCGGTACAGCAATCTGTCGGCGCAGGAGATGCAGTTGGTGAGAAACTCTGTAGAGTAAGCGCGGCGCAGCGGGAGTGTGCTTGTTTAGCCGTGCCGCAAGACGCGAAAGTTAACTCGGGCTTTAGTTCCTGCGATGAATGTTGCAGGGTCTAAGGCCCGAGTTGCTGTTTGAAGCTTTCGGGACGAGTGAAGAGGCTGCTGAAAAGCCCTCGCCATTGTTCTGCCGTCGGCTGAAAGCCGACTCAACGAATCGAAAAACGCCGTGGACGCTGGCCTGAAGGCCAGCTCTACCCTCACGGTCTGCTTGTCGAATGGAAGGGCCAGCTCTACCTGCTCAGTACGGCGGCGCCGGGGGTGGGCCGGGGACGGCGACTGCCCCGTAAGGATACGGCCCAAATCCAAACACAAAAGGCGGACGATTGGCTCCCAGCCGCTTGTCGCGAACGCTGGCCCAATCTTCAAATCCGTTGGGCGGCGGCGCCTTTTCCGCCGTGTGCTGCAACGAGGTCCCGCCCAGGAAGGTCAGCTGCTCCCCAGAATTTATTTTTACCGACGGCCCGCTGCCGGTTGCCGCGAGCGAGCCTTTGCGCACGGTGACCAGTGTCTTCTCCTCCGACGGCCGGACTTCAACGCTATAGACACCTGTTTTGTTGACGGTCAGGGTCGCGTTAGGTGTATCGATCTCGTAGATCTGCCCCGGGAGCATCTGGAAAACCGTCAGCTCCACCTCTCCCTGATTCACGCTGACCTGCATGTTGCCGGGGCTGAGGGCGGCGAGCGTCAGGCTGGCCTCGGAATTCATGCGCAGGAACGCGCCGCCGACATTGAGCTCGGCGCGCGAGTTGGTGGCCGTCCATACGTACTCCGATGGCCGGAGTGGCTGATTGAGCTGGGCTGCTTTCCAGTCATTGGTTCCGCTGGGCGCTACCGACACTTCGCCTGAGATGTATTGCACCACAGCCACGCGCTGCGGAGCGCGTCCGGGAGGCGGTCCATATTGCGCGGCGGCGGACAACGCCGACAACATTAAGATGGCGGAAGAAAGCAGCGTTGCCGCTTTTTGTGAATTCCGGGGCATAGTTTCTCCAGCTACAAGAATAGCGCGTTCAGCGAGCAAGATTTGCAGCTACTGAGTTTGATGTGAGCCGCACGCAAAGCGCAACTCCCATCCCTATTTCAAACCCGAATCGGGGCCAGAATCCTCATGAAATGGTAGGATTTTGTGCAATTTCCCTTACCATGTCGATTCCACGATCCATGCACAGAATGTCGCTTCGTCTTTCGAATTGACGCCATGGCGAAGCTACCGGCAGTGACGCTCGTCGTGATCGCAATCGCGCGCGCGAATCCGCCAGAACTTTTCGTCAGGAGAGATGGCCGCGCCCAAAGCTTTGCCGCCACCAAGGACGTTCCAAGTCCACCCAGGCGGTTACTGACAGAAATTAGCCAGTTTCTTTAGCTTGGTAACACGCAGCACCGTGGGCGCGCCCTGCGGCGACTTATCAGCACTGATCGTCCCGGTGACCTGGACTAGCTTGTCGCCGTAGCCAAGGAGGGTGTCATGGTCGCCCTTAAGAACATAGGTTTTGCCCTCATGTGTGATCAGCTGGAACGAGCCATTGAGGCTGGTGACGCAGCCAGTTACCTTGACGGTGGCGTTGCCTGCTTGCTGAGCTACAGCCACTGAGACCAATAGGACAGCAATAAGAACGACAGAGGTTTTGCGCATAAACGACCTCCACCGGACTACCTTAGCAGGCCGAGCCGGATAAGTATGGGAAGAGACATGGGCGAACTGACGCCGAAGAGGAGGAGTCTGCAGTCGCCTGGTTAGACGGAGACATATTATTATCAAGGAAAGGCCGTCGAGCCGGAGCCGAAGCGAGTCCCGGGATTCGCATCTGTGTAGTAACGAGGCCGTCACGGGTTATCACGTTGAGGCAAGAGATGGTCTCCGTTCAATTATCTTTGAACCTACTCTCTTTCCGGCATTTCATCTCCACTTTGTAGATTTAGCTGTCGCTGAATAAGCTTCCGCGAGGATGGCCCTTGGCCAGCGGTGGCGGAGCGCTCGGCTGCTTGAAACCCGCCGTCCAGGCCCAGTCACGGATCTCGGGCATGTCTTCCAGGTGTTGCCGAATATAGTCGTGATGTTCGTATAGCTTTCGATTGAACATGTCGATGACATCGGAAACCTGTGAACGGAGTCGTGAGACATACTTCAGTGCGTCGATGGCAAGGTGAAACCGGCTCATCTTATTCAGCACTACCATGTCAAATGGCGTCGTGGTTGTGCCCTGATCCATGTAGCCGCGCACATGGAAGCGGTCTTCATTGGAACGGCCATGCACCATGGTGTGAATGAGCCATCGGTTGTTGTGGAAGGCGAAGATGACCGGCGCGTCTTTGGTGAAGAGCGCATTGAAGGACATGTTGTCCATTCCATGCGGATGGTCGTCCGGCATCATCAGAACACTTAGATCCACCACATTGACGACCCGTACCTTGATGCCAGGAACATACTTCTGCAGAAGCCATGAGGCTGCGCATATCTCGATGGTGGGGACATCGCCTGCGCAGGCTAGAACAACATCTGGTTCTTCACCATTATCGTTCGTGGCGAACTTCCAGATCGAGGCGCCTCGGGAGCAATGTTCAAGAGCTTCGTCCATGTTCAGCCACTGAAGCTGCGGCTGCTTGCCGCAGGTGACGATGTTGACGTAGTTGCGGCTGCGCAGGCAGTGATCGAAGACGCTCAGCAGACAGTTGCTGTCGGGCGGATAGTACACGCGAACGGTTTCACTGCGGCGCGCCAGGGCATTGTCGACAAATCCAGTCGCTTGGTGGCTGAAGCCGTTGTGGTCATTTCGCCATGCATGACTTGTCAGGAACACGTTTAAGGATGCCAGCGGCTTGCGCCAAGGGAAGTCTCGGCATTGTTCCAGCCATTTGGCATGTTGTGTCAGCATGGAGTCCACGACTTGCGCGAAGGCTTCATAGGAAGACCACAGGCCGTGCCGCCCCGTCAGTAAATAGCCTTCCAGCCACCCCTGGCAGCAATGCTCGCTCAATACTTCCATCACACGGCCGTCCGGGCTGAGTTCGTCATCAATCGAAACCGTCTCCGCCATAAAGCAACGTTTTGTGGCCTCAAGTACGGAGTTCAAGCGGTTGGAGTTTGTCTCATCAGGACAGAATAGACGGAAATTCGTAGGGTTCAGCTTGAAGATGTCTCTGAAGAAGTCCCCGAGTTTGCGAGGAGCTTCAGCGACTACTTGACCTGGGCCCGGAATCTCGAGCGCATAATTTGTAAACTCCGGCAGATCGAGCGCAGTCAGCAGGCGCCCGCCATTCACATGCGGATTTCCTCCCATCCGGCGATTGCCGGTGGGCGCAAGGCCGGCTAACTCCTCGATGAATTTTCCGTCTCCATCGAACAGTTCCTGCGGTTCATAGCTTCGCATCCAGGCTTCAAGGATCTTGAGATGTTCGGGGTTCTCCCGGACCGTTGCGAGGGGCACCTGGTGTGCACGGAAGGTGCCTTCAATCGGAATTCCATCCACTTCCTTCGGGCACGTCCATCCCTTGGGTGTGCGCAGGACGATCATGGGCCAGATCGGCTGTTTCTTGAATCCGCTCTTGCGCGTCTCTTTCTGAATGGCGCGAATCTCCGCGTAGCAATCGTCCAAAGTTCCGGCCAGCAGTTGATGCACGGCTTCGGGATCGTCACCCTCGACAAAGTGAGGGTCGTAGCCGCGTCCTATATATAAGGCCCTCAAGTCCTCGTCGCTGGTTCGCGCCTGAACCGTCGGGCCGGAAATTTTGTAGCCGTTGAGGTGCAGAATCGGAAGGACCGCGCCGTCGCGGACTGGATTAAGGAAGTTCACCGACTTCCAGCTGCCTTCCAGCGGACAAGTCTCGGATTCTCCGTCACCGATGACGCAGGCAACGATCAGATCAGGGTTATCGAAAGCGGCGCCGAAGGCGTGAACCAGCGAATAGCCAAGTTCGCCACCCTCGTGCATGGAATTCGGAACGTGTGGTCCGCAGTGGCTTGGGACGCCACCTGGTGTCGAAAACTTCCTGAACATGAGCCGCAGGCCGTTTTCGTCCTGCGTGATCTCAGGATGTACTTCGGTATAGCTCCCTTCCAGATAGGACATCGCATTGAGCGACGGGCCGCCATGTCCGGGGCCGGCAATATAAATGATGTTTGCGTCACGCTCTTTGATTAGGCGGTTGAGATGAATGTAGATGAGGTTCTGGCCTGGCGAAGTTCCCCAGTGTCCGAGTAGTCTGGGCTTAATCTGACTAGCTTTCAGCGGCTCACGCAACAAGGGGTTTTCAAAGAGATAGATCTGTCCTATGCACAGGTAATTCGCGGCCCGCCAATAGCGGTTCATCTTGTCCAGCATCGCCGGCGTAAGCGGACCCTTAGGAGACGGGATTGTCGCTTGCGGGTGGCCGTTTGCTGCGATTGCGGTAGACAAATCTACGTCGAAGGTAAATTTAGTTGGCTTGCCGGCCTCGTCCAGACTCTGACCCAGTGATTTTGTGCTGACGTCCTGATCAACGGCAATCGTGTGTTCTTCCGTGGGCATACTGACTATTCCTTCCACTTCCACCGTCGCTGAGGAGCCCGGCAGAGGCTTACAAATTCTGATTGGTTCGCATCCGTCCGTGATGCAGCCTCGTGACTGTATCGTCCATTCCGTGCGGACATTTCAAGTTCCTCTTGGACACAGTAGCCAAGTAGGAGGTCGTTTCCAACGCTACTTCGTTAGCTCCTTGCGGATCGACTGCAACTCCGACCGGCGCTTCTCCGTGGCCTTGGGATATGCCATCTTCAGGTCCGCCAGCGCATCGAGGACGATACGGGAAACAATCAAGCGGGCATTGTCCTTATCGTCGGCGGGAACTACATACCAGGGCGCGTGATGAGTACTGGTCGCCCCCAGGCAAGCCTCATAGGCCTTCACATAATCTTTCCAGTATTTCCTCTCGTGAATATCGGAGAGGCTGAATTTCCAGTTCTTGTCCGGCTCATCGAGCCGCTCCAGGAATCGCTTTCGCTGTTCTTCCAGCGAGAGGTGGAGAAATATTTTGACGGTACGGGTTCCGTTACGATAGAGATGACTCTCCAGGTCCACCATGGAGCGATAGCGTTCCTCCCAGATAGTTTTTTCGTCGCGCAATTCTTCTGACAAACCCTGGTTGCGGAGGATCTCGGGATGCACCCGAACCACCAGCACTTCCTCGTAATAAGAACGATTGAAGATACCGATCCGACCGCGTTCGGGAAGGCGGCAGTTCGTACGCCAGAGAAAATCATGCTCCAGCTCTTCAGCGCTCGGCTGTTTGAAACTGAAAACCTCGCAGCCTTCCGGATTGACCCCAGACATAACGTGCCGGATGGCGCCGTCCTTACCCGCAGCGTCCATCCCCTGAAAAATCAGCAGCAGCGCATAGCGGTTGGAGGCATAATGAAGCTGCTGTAGCGAGCTCAACTCTTCGACGTGTTCTTCCAGAAGTTTCTGGTATTGCTTCTTCGACTTGCAAATTGCCTTTATCGTCGTCGGCCATTCGCTGAGGGTGACTTTCTCGCCGGACCTCACTCGAAAATCCTTGGAATCAATTTTCATCTTCGTCCTTCCGCTGTCACGCGCTGCGCAAGTCGAGCTCTTGTGCCGTGGCGTCCCTGCTGTACAGCGCAGAGGATTCCGGCATTTACGGAAAATCTGCCACCTATGTTCCGGCTTTCGTGTGGTCGAGATAGACGCGGAAGTCGGGCCAGGAAACTGATTGCACCCAGTCAGTGGGCACGAGCACTGATCGATTCTGGAGCCAGTCTCCGCTCTTCACATCGAGGTAACCCAAGTGCCAGCTCGCCTCATCCATGACAAAGCCTTCAAGGGTCCCAAAGTCGCCATCTGTGGCCCACACGTGATACCCGAGCATGTGCGAACTGCAGCGCAGATGGAGGTCCTCGGCGGTGTGTACGGGGTAGCTCGCTCCAGTCGGTAGGGATGACAGGCCGAACTCCCTGTCGACCCAACAGGCGAGCGGCCCAAAGTATTCAGCCATGGCGATCTCCTGCTGACGTGAGACCGGCTTTTGGGCATCAACGTCGGGACTGTCCGCCATTTGCTGCTTAGTCAGGTGAGCCCGAAAGATTTTGTTCGCCCAGTCTGGCTGTTCAAGCACGGTGACGGGTATCACGACGTCCTGCCGCTTTAGCCAGCTTCCTACATCCACCACCAGATAACGAATCTTCCATGACTGATCATCGAAGAGAAAAGTGCGAATACTTCCCGTTTCACCATCGGTCGCGATGATAGGAGATCCGACTAAGGCGTTCAGAACGCAAAGCATGTTCTCTCCCCGTGGTGCCGCGGAATCGTGTCGTACTCTCAGCGTTGTAGTTTCTTGCAAGTATTGACCTCTCCTTCGCTGCGAATTACATTAGGAAGCCGCAGTCCTCTCCTTTAGCGGTTACGAGCAGGTTTACCCAGCCTTCCTACCTTCCGCGTGATCCTTCCCAATCTCGCGCTCGGCCTCAAGCCAGTCTTGATCTTGCTGGCTTTGGCCGTGCAGCCGCTCCTGGTAGAGCTCATAAGCACGCGCGGCGATTTCAGGCACAAGATCGTCGGATTTCGTAGGTATCACAGCGACCTTGGCGTGATCGAATATCCGATACGCGAACAGCTTCACGCGGTCATTGATGAGGAACCAAGCCAGGGCATAGCCCCATACAAACGCTGCCCAGCCCCAGCCAAGGGGAGTCATGAACAGTCCGTACACCGCAATCAGAGTTGCCACAGCTTGAGTGCCGAGCACCGCGATCCATAGAATTCGCGCCGGGCGTATCGACCAGAATGGGCCCCGCGTCCGGGTCAGGAAAATCGTCAGATGTCCGGCTACGGATAGCTTTAGATACATCAGGGTTTGGACATGCGCGTGGTCAAGGTGAAATACGCGCTCGCCTAGATAAAACAGGCCAAACGCAGCCACGACCCCGATCACGCCCAACACGGTCGAAACCCCAAGCACCAGCCGCATATTCCACTTTTCGGGCTGGTCGCTGTAATGAACCTTGTCATACGCGATGGACAAGATGGCGCCGTCATTGAGCACGGCGATCATCACGATCATCACTGCGGTCACGGGATAGAAGTTAAATACCAGGATCGCCAGCGTCATGAAGAACAGCACCCGCAGAGTTTCGGCGATGCGGTAGATCGCGTAGCTGTTCATCCGCTGGAAGATGCGGCGGCTCTCCTTGACTGCGTCGATGATCACCGACAGACCGGAAGCTAGCAGCACGATGTCGGCCGCCGCGCGCGCCGCGTCAGTCGCGCCGGAAACGGCAATGCCGCAGTCCGCTTGTTTGAGCGCAGGAGCGTCGTTCACGCCGTCGCCCGTCATGCCGACAATGTGGCCGTGCTTCTGCAGCACGTCGACAATGTTGTACTTGTCCTCGGGGAACACCTGGGCAAAGCCGTCGGCTTTTTCGATTGCCGCTGCTGATTGCGTTGACCGTTGATCCTTTGCATCGCGTAATACGGTGGCGTCAAGGATGTTCGTGCCCATACCCAGCTCACGCGACATTTCCTTGGCGATGGCCAATTGGTCGCCGGTGACCATTTTGACTTTCACGCCCATCTGGGCTGCGCTGGCGATGGTTGCTTTAGCCTGCTCGCGCGGTGGATCGGACATGGGCAACACACCAACGAACTGCCATTTGTCGTCCTGATCGGCGCGGGCCACGCCCAGGGAGCGAAAACCGCGTGCGGCAAACTCATTGACGGCCTTCTCGACAGCAGGCTTTGCTTCCGACAGGTTGGTGGCCATCTGGAGGATGACCTGCGGCGCTCCCTTCGCCACCTTGAACTGTTTTCCGTCCGGGCCTTTTACCGTGGCTTCGGTGCGCTTATGCACCGGGTCGAAGGGCACGAAATGGAGTACCTGATAGGACTTCAGCGTCTTGTCGTCCTTCACGCCGCCAATCACCGCGAGGTCGATGGTGTCTTTGTCTTCCGCACGCGAAGCCAGTGCGGCCCAGAGAATGACCTGGTCGCCAGGGATGTTATTCACGCAGAATGGATCGCCCAACGTCAGCTTGTTTTGAGTCAGGGTGCCGGTCTTGTCCGAGCACAGCACATCCACGCCAGCCAGTTCCTCGATGGCCGACAGTTTGGTTACAATCGCTTGTTTTTTTGCCAGGAGGCGGGCGCCGACCGCCATGGTGACTGACAGCACGGTTGGCATCGCTACAGGGATCGCGGCCACCAGAAGTACTAGCGCGAACTCCAACGTGCTGAGGATTGGGTCATGGCGGAAGAGCGCCACGGCAACAATCACCGCCACCAGGGCGACTGCAAGAATGATCAGGTAGTTGCCGATCTTCAACACGGCACGCTGGAAATGGCTGACGGTATGAGCCTCCTGCACCAGTTGCGCCGTCTTGCCGAAGTAGGTGTTCGTACCGGTGGCGTATACCATCGCATCGATTTCGCCCCGCTTGATGATCGAACCCGAAAAGACTGCCTCGCCGGGTTTGCGCGTGGCGGGCAAAGATTCGCCGGTCAATGCGGACTGGTCGACTTGCACCGGGTCGCCTGCCAACAGGCGCGCATCCGCCGGCACGATGTCGCCTAGTCGCAGACGGATGACGTCTCCCGGCACCAGTTCAGATACCTTCGGAGCCACCCACTTTCCATCACGCAGGACCCGGGCCTTGGTCGCCAGCTTAGCCTTCAGAGCCGCAATTTCATTGCCTGCCTGGTGTTCTTCCCAAAATGCGACCACAGCGTTGGAAAAAAGCAGAAAGAGAATGATGAAGAAATCCAGCCAGTGCCGGACAATTCCCGACAAAATTACAGCCGCTTCAATCATCCACGGGATCGGGCCCCAGAAATAGCTGAGGAACTTGAGGAGCAGGTTGGTTTTCTTTTCCGCGATCTCATTGGGACCGTATTGCGTCAGCCGCTTCTGTGCTTCGGCTTGACTGAGGCCCTCGGGCGACGAACCCAACTTCTTTTGAAGTTCGGGCATGGCAACGGACTTCAGATCGTCCTTCGACTCGGGCTTCGAGCCATCCCTGGATGCAGGCTTCGCCGCGGGCGTTGAGTCAGGCTTCGGCTCTGGTTTTGCCACCTCGGACTCGGGCTTATCCACCACCGCTTTCGACATGAGTGCCCTCCTGATTCTTGTTATCTCCATCGGGTCTTGGTCCAAAGGAGGCTGGAAAAAATGGGTGGAAACGCGCCGTCGACGAAGTCTCACTCGAAGTTCTGAATTCCCGGAAATCGGGTGCGCTGCACCGCAACAGTCATCCGGTCGATGCCGCCATTGCGGCCGCCTATGTCATCGGGACACCTACAGACAGTATCTTGCCGAGCGAATACGGAAGCTGTGCAGTTTAGCTCAACAGTCGCGAACGGCCACTCACTTGGAAGGCTGTGATCGCAGCCAGGAAAGGTCCTGCCTCTCAAACTCTTTCACAGCAAAACTCCTTCATGCTTTGCACTGCGAAGAAAGGAAGCGGAGGAATTACGGAGCGAGTATGCTTCCACACGTTTCGTCATACGTACACTACTTTGCTGACTCAAAACAACGAGGACGTGAAAGTGGTGCAGGAGTTGTTGCGGCACGCCAACAGCCGCCAGTTGCAACGGCTACTGCAGCTTCGCATATTCAGCTTTGGCTTGTTTGTAGATGGGGATGTCGGGATCGGCGTCTTTCCACAGGGTGAGGAAATTCTGATATGCGGTGCGAGCTTTGTCGCGATAGGCCGGATCGCGCTGAGCTTCGAGCGCATACGCCCGCGCCAGTCCAAGGCGAGCCATTGCTCCCCACGAAAAATTCCCGACCAGACCGTAATGGTCGATGAACTTCTGAAATTCCACAGCTGCTGCCTTGCCGTCGGCGAGCATGAGATAGGCTTCACCGCGCAAATAGACTGGGAGCAGATAGCCTTGGTCTCCTAATTCTATCGGGCTGGTCACCTGCAATAGTTCGATTGCCTGGTTCGGATCCTTGCGCTCCAAGGCGACCGCCGCTCGGATCGTAGGCAGCCGATACCGCTGTACGATGGTGTCCACCGGGAAGGACTTATCGAGTTCGTCCGCCAGCTTCTCCGCCGCTGACGTGTCGCCCGCCCGGGCCATAGCCAAGGCCGCGTTTGCCAGAACGTCGCGGTTTGGGGCAAGTTTCGCGGCTGCGCCGGCATCGGCACGCGCCTCCTCCCGCTTACCGGCTTCTGCATCGCGTAACGCTGCTTCGGCCTGATAGCTTGCGGAAACTTCCTTGGCATCGTTGCGTTCTGCTGACTCCATGGCACGCCGAGTCAGTGCGCGCGCAGAGTTAAAACGCCCATACCAGGCCTCAGTATCCGATTGCGCTGCCAGCAGCCGGTCTTCGATTGCCGGCTTGCCCATCGCCTCCGATAGAGTCTGTGCCGCGCGTGTGCCGTCTCCGTTGACAAATGCTAATCGATAGCGGACCGCAAGCAGCCCCTCACTCTCCAGGTTCCGTTGCTCGGCCTGTTGGGAGGCCGCCTCGGCCTCATCCAGTCGGTTAAGGTTGATGTAGGCGGCGATCAGGTCTTCGTTGTTATTCGCACGACTTGGCTCGAGCCGCATACACTCGCGCGCGTTGTCCAACGATTTTCCCAAGTCGCCCAGGCTTCTATAGATTTCTGACAAGTGCACGTAAAGCGAGTAGTCCCGCGGGTAAGTGTGTTGCCAAAGCGCGTACACCGGAAGCGCTTTCTCCAATTCACCGGTTACATACCAGTAGTAGCTCGCCTCGATGAAAAACCGCTCACGCTCGCTGACCTTGCCGCGCAGCTCGTAGGCTTTGGTTGCATACGTGGCCATTAGATTCGGCTGATCGAGGCTTCCATTGGCCGCCAACGCGCGGTACGCCATGGCGAAATTCGGATCAAGTTCGACTGCCCGCTTCAGAAAGGGTGTAGCGGCGGCTTCCCCCTTCGTATAAAACATCTGGCGTCCCAAGCTGTAGGCCTGCAGCGCTTCCAGCGACGGTGTTGTCGCCTGCTCCAGCGGTGTGTCGAATGCTTGCAGGCTCTTGGCCGATTCGCCCAGCTTCTCGCGCAGCTTCGCGGCAGCTTTGTCCATGGCCCCGAGCACCTGCTCTTTGCCATTGGCGCGTACCTGCTCCTCAGCCAGAGTGTCGCTGGTTTGGCAGTTCACGGCTTTCAAGCCGAGAACATACTCCTCGCCCAATTTTGCGATGGATCCATCAATGACTGCGGCGCTTTGCGTGCGACGGCATACTTCGTAAGCCGTCTCTGGAGTGAGCCGTGCCCCCGCTTGCTGGCCCATCAGACGCAGCGTCCGCCCGATGCGCGCGTCGGAAATCAGGCTGAGATACGGTGTCTGTTCCAGTTGCACCGCCAGACCCTGCCGCAGCGTACCGTCGAAGACCGGGTCTCCGGTCGTATTCACAAAATCTGCTAAAACGACCGTGTCCTTGTTCGTGAGCTTCGCCGGCTGAGAGCGGAAATGTAAGAAGAGCAGTACAGCTGCAGCGATCGCCACCAGTGCGGCCCCGGCGAGAATTCGCGCCTTCAGGTTCCTGCGGCCTGCCGGCCGCGCTAGAGCTTGCAGCCGGAGAGGATCCGAGTCCCGCTGCAGACGTTGCAAGTCAGCCCGCAGGTCAGAGGCATGCTGGTAACGGAGCTCGCGGTCCTTCTCCAGCGCCTTGTCGATGACATGCTCGAGCTCCGGGGAAACGTCCGGATTCAGCCGTACTGGAGGAGGTGGCTGGCGGTTCAGGATCGCGTCGATGGTCTCGGCGTCGCTGTTGCCACGGAAGGCTGCCACGCCGGTGGCCATCTCGTAGAGTACCGCGCCGAACGAGAACAGATCGGTGCGCCCGTCCAACTCCTTGGCGCGAACTTGTTCCGGCGACATGTAAGTCACCGTGCCCATCGCGGTTCCGGGAGTGGTCAGAGGCATTTCTATGGTGGAGGTGTCGACACCAATGTTTCTGCTTTTCAGAATCTTGGCCAAGCCGAAATCGAGAACCTTCGCATGTCCGCGCTGAGTGACGAAGATGTTCGCCGGCTTGATGTCGCGATGGACTATGCCGGCGGCGTGAGCCGCATCCAGCGCGTCGGCGATTTCGATAGCAAGCGCGAGCAGAGCCTCAGTTTCCAGCGGACGGCCCGCAATGCGGTGCTTCAACGTCATCCCGTCCAGAAACTCCATGGCGATGAACGACTGATTGTCATGTCTGCCGATTTCGTAAATCGTGCAGATGTTGGGATGGTTCAGTGCAGACGCGGCCCGGGCTTCAAGGCGGAAGCGTTCTAACGCTTGCTGGTCCTGGGCTAGATCCGCGGGCAGGAATTTCAGAGCGACAAATCTGCCAAGGTCGGTATCTTCCGCCTTGTACACCACTCCCATCCCACCGCCGCCCAGCTTCTCGATCACCTGGTAATGCGAGACACTGTGGCCGATAAGGGATTGGGAACTCTCGTCCGTAATCTTGTTCTCGTTCGCAACGAGCACGCGAGCGGCTACCTCGATAGCGGGCTGATCGAGAAATCCATCAGCCCGTTGTTGCGCGATTAGCAGAGACCGCACCTCGCGCTCCAGCCCTTGGTCGCCGACGCATGCTTGACGCAGAAACGCATCGCGCTCGTTGGGAGGACGATCCAGCGCGGCCTGCAACAAGCTGTCGACTTGTTTCCAGCGCTCGCTATCCATCGGGTTTCCCGCGGCTAAGTTCGCGATAGAGCCAGGCCTTGGCCGTGCTCCAGTCGCGCATGACAGTCACGGCCGATACCTTGAGGACGTCCGCTGTCTCTTCCACGCTGAGTCCACCGAAAAAACGCATTTCGACGACCTGAACTTTGCGGGGGTCGAGTTGTGCCAGGGCAGTCATCGCGTCGTCGAGTGCTACCAGGTCCGCATCCTCGCCGCCGCCCACTATGGCCGTCTCGTCGAGCGAAACATGCACTATATCGCCGCCGCGTTTCAGATTATGTCGGCGCGCGTGTTCAACCAGAATGCGCCTCATCAGTTGGGCTGAAACCGCGAAAAAATGTGCGCGGTTCTGCCAATTCATCCGCTTGTAATCCACCAGGCGCACGTAAGCTTCATTGACCAGAGCGGTGGTTTGCAGGCTATGACCGGGACGCTCACCTCTCATGTAGCGTCGTGCCAGACGGTGGAGTTCGTCGTAGACGATTGGAGTCAGACTGTCGAGCGCAGCTCGATCTCCACCACTCCAGGCCCGGAGAAACTCGGTTACCTGGCCACCAGCTGGCTCTCCGGTCCCGTCGCCCTGCGGCTGTGAGGAATTCCTCATGAGGATCACCCGGGAGTTCTTACTCGCTCCGTGAGTCTGCAGAAAGTTATGCCTGCATGATAGTTCCATACCCCCGTTTGCGCCTACCTATATGAGAGCGCAGAACCCAGCAGACAAATGCTGGGACGCACGAACGGAGGAGTCTATGAAATCGAGAATGTTAGCGTGGATCGCGGTGATAAGCGTATGCACTGTGCCGGCAATGCCGTACCAGGCATTTGCGCAGGAGCACTACCAGCAAGCACAACACCTGTCCCATTATGTCGTTACCGACCTTGGCACGTTGGGTGGGACTTTCAGCATCGCTTTCGGAATAAATGACAAGGGACAGATAGACGGATTGTCCACCACGCCTGGCGACCAGGTCACGCATGGCTTTTTCCTGGAGAACGGCGTCATGACGGACATGGGGACGCTTGGCGGACCGAATAGCCAAGCACTTTTTGGTCCCAGCGAAGCGCCTCAGGCCACGGGTTTGGCCGAGAACGGGATTCCCGATCCCAACGGCGAGGACTTTTGCGGTTTGGGCACGAACCTTATATGCCTCAACTTTGTTTGGCAGAATGGAGTGATGACGCCGCTTTCTACGCTGGGCGGCAATAATGCACAAGGCAGCGATATCAATGCCCAGGGACAGATAGCGGGCATGGCCGAGAACAGTATTGCTGACCCCAACTGCCCGGCACCCCAGGTATTGCAATTCCGGCCGGCTGTCTGGACTGAGGGCAAAATCCAAGCCCTTCCAGTGTCCCTTGGCGATCCTGAGGGAGCTGCCTTCGGGATCAACGATGGGGGCGACTCAGTGGGCGCGTCGGGTACTTGCGCCGCCTACGATCTCAGATACGGTGTTGCTCTCCAACCGCAGCACGCCTTACTTTGGCGAAAAGGCAGCGTGAAGCCGATTGATCTCGGCAATCTTGGCGGAAAGATAAACAACGCCGGTTTCGCGATCAACGACATGGGACAGGTGGTTGGCGCCTCCGACATCCGCGGTGATCAGTTCCAGCACGCCTTTCTGTGGCAGCACAATGTCATCAGCGATTTGGGGACCTTGCCGGGAGATGTTGCAAGCGAAGCAACTGGAATCAACAATAGAGCCCAGGCGGCTGGCGCTTCGATTGATGCCGCCGGAAACAGCCGGGCATTTCTCTGGCAAGACGGAGTGATGACCGACCTTAACAGCCTCATTCCGCCCAACTCGCCTTTGTATCTGATGCACGGGTGTAGCATCAATTCTCAAGGACAAATCGTAGGCTTTGCCTTGCAGATCAGCACCGGCGAACTTCATGCGTATCTGGCGACGCCAGTAACCGGTGAAGGCAATTTTGCAGGTTACGCCTCGAGTAGCGGAGCAGGGCCGGCGAAGATCGCTATTCCTGAAGGTGCCCGGAAGCAGCTTCACAAGTGGGTTCGCATCGGCCGATTTGCAACCGCTTCGGGCGATTCCGAGCCCGGCTCATGAGGCTGTAATCGTGACGTCGGCTTATCGCCGGTGTCTGATGGCCGAGAAGTGATAGAAAGATGGTGCGGTTGAGAGAGCAGGACACCTCCTGCTCTCTCAGCATGTGGGGCAGATGGCTCAAATCCCTTTGGACCAGTCACGATGGATGGTTATGGGAACCTGTATGGCGCTGCCTTCAACGGTGGCGACCTAAACTCCAGCAACCCTGCCTGTACTTTCTTCTCGCGACAGTCGGCCTCCCAGCTAGCCATTCCGTTGCCCGAGAAAAAGCTGGTACGCCCGACGGGACTCGAACCCGCACCTTCTGCCTTACCAGGGCAGTGCTCTTGGTAAGCTATCAGCTTCACCTGTAGCACCTTCATACTGGACTCGCGCGTCGAGTCGCTGCGGTTCGACTCTGCCACGCAGAAAGGACGGTCTCCTCCCTACCTACGGCCGTTAAGAACGCACCTTAGCGAACCTGAAGGCAAAAGCGCGCAAAATCCTTGGTAGTCCCCCTACAAGATGCTCAAAGTGCCGCCTTGTCGTAGCTACACGATAACCTTGAGCTACGGGCGCATCTAGAGCGGCGATTGTATGCACCGTTGAACGGCTTGTCAAATTGCCGGTCGCTCGCTCAACGATTCGACGCTTCGACAAGCGATGTTACAAGTGAAACCAGATCTCGTAGACTGACAATCTCTTTTGGGCTTATCTCGATGGCCATTAAGTCCAACTTAAGTTCGTCTGTAAGTTCCATAATAATGCTCACCGACCCCAGCGAGTCGATTCCGAGGTCCTCGGCCAATCGGGTGGAAAGCGGCAGGGCTGCAGAAACACCCAGATATTTCTGAACGGTTGCCGTAACGATTCTCTCGATATCGTCATTGAGGGCTGTTCTCATATGCTCTACACTGGCCGGAAGCGCGAATGGGGTTGCGGTTCTGCCCGCCGAACTTTTTACACGCCGGGGTCGAAGAACCTCAGGTCGCTTCAGGATGAACAACCAGACGGATTCGTGTCAAGAAGTAACCGGGAGCACGCGACAGCAGCGGGCCAAATGTGAGACCGAGCTCAAGATGCAGCTCGTCGAACAGCTTCTGAGCGGCAAGAGCCTCGAGACGCTTGCCAGGGAGACAGGCCGTTCGAAGAAGCAGCTTCGATTCTGGTATCGCCGTTTTCTGGCGGGTGGCGAAGCCTACCTCTCAAGTCGCGAGGATCTTGCGGAGATCTCGAAGCTGCGCGAATTGAATCAAGCACTTCTCACCAAGGCTGAGGATCTTGAGAAGCGCAATCGCGAACTTGTTGAGGCGCTCGAAGCTTCCCGAAACGCCGCACCCCCTCCGTCTTTCGCGCACCCGAAGTGTTCCGAACAGTATGCGAAGGCCTTCGAAGCAACCGGCAGAGAGGTATTCCACGTTCCCGAGTGGCGAACACATGTACTTCTAAAGACTGCTCCCAGCCTTCAGCAAGTTCAGCATGCCACCGGCGTTTCCGCGCATTCGTCGCTCGACCCGGACTGTGATCTCAGGGGCGGACTCGAGCGACTGAGGCGCGCGGGCGTTGCGTCCGTGTCTCTGGTCACAGATCCGATGTGGTCTCCCAGCCAGACCGTCATGGAAGCTGCGTTTGGCAGTTGCCGCCCTCTTAACGAGAATTATTTGATCGATCGCGGGTTGGGACAGATGCGCCTGCACAAACGTCACCGGAAAATGATCGCCAATGCTAACAAGGTATGCGCTATCGATCGGCTTTCGTTGGCGCCATTGCTGGAACGCTGGTGGCAGCTGTACCAAAGCAACCGCGAAATACGGGTAGCGGTCGATTCCACATCGCCGAAGTATTTTGAGATGCTCGCAGGACTGGAAGGAGTAGACGTAATTGCCGCTCACCACGAAAATCAAATCGTTACCATGAATATCTGGCTTCGGTCCAAGGACGTTCTTTATTACATCGATGGTGCGTCCAATCAGACAGGACTGGCGATTTCTGGTCCTTACGCGACGTTTGCTTATGTGATCGAGAACTATGTCGATTGCCGCTACATCTTCCTTGGCGGATCGGCAGATTTCAGGGGGCCGCGCTCCGACGGGCTCGCAAGATTCAAGCGCGGTTTTGCGAATGCCTCGGTTCGAGACTATCTCTGTACCTCGCATCTAAGGCCGCCCGGTTGATTGTGCGCGTTGGACCTTTGTTGTCAGATAGGGTCTGGGCAAAACGAACGTTAGCAAATCCGAGCAGGAGCGGACGCTGTCTAGATGATGGACGCGACTCACGTTGTAAGCTGCCTTGGCGAACACGGCTTTGGCCCCTATCTGGGGGTGCCTTGCTCAACGCTGCAACCCCTGCTGGCCGGGGTCCTGAACTCCCCCAATTGTTTCATAGCAACACCCAACGAGGGCGATGCCATCGGAATTGCCGCAGGCGCATATCTGACAGGCAGAAGCCCAGTTGTACTTTCTCAGAATTCCGGGATCGGCAACATGATGGGCGCGCTCACCTCCCTGATGTATACCTTCCGGCTTCCCGTGTTGCTGATCATTTCCTGGAGGGGAGAGCCAGGCCATGCTGACGAACCGCAGCATGATTTGATGGGTCGAATTACGTGTCAATCGATGGACTTGTGTGGGGTGAGGCATACGCCCTTCCCGGCAACATTGGCTGAATTACGGGACAGCCTGGAGTCTTCCGTCCAATATATGAAAAGCTGTTCTTTGCCGTTCGCTTTCATTTTGAGCAACGGCGTCATGTCGTTTCAAGGCGAAGAGAAGACGTCGGCTCGCGATAGCTGGCCGCCAGGAACGATACAGCAGTTTCCCGCTGAACCCGCGTGCATGAGGCGCATTCATGCGATCGAGACCATCATGACGCACGTGGGCTGCGACGACCTGGTTGTCTCAACCACAGGTTACACATCACGGGAACTCTACAACTGCTGTGATCGTCCTGGGAATTTCTATGTTATCGGCAGCATGGGTAGCGCCTCAATGATTGGATTGGGCCTGGCGCTGCACTACGCTCGCGGCAAGGTTATTGTGCTGGATGGCGACGGGGCCGCCCTCATGAGACTGCAAACCTTAGCGTCGATCGGGCATTATCAGCCACCCGGCCTTATACACATAGTGTTGGATAACGCGCGATATGACTCGACAGGCGGTCAGCCAACCATCTCTCCCACCGTAGATTTCGCCGAGATTGCTCATGCATCAAGTTTCGCATCTTCCGTCAGTTTGGCTCGTCAGGAAGACTTGGATGCCGTTCTACGTTGCTGCATGGATAGACCGGGACCACACTTCATTCATATTAGGCTTCTCGAAGGTACGGAAGGAAAAGTAGGACGGCCGGCTTTAACTCCTCTTGCTATACGGGATCGCTTCATTGAGTTTGTTCGACAACGCGTGGGCGAGCCTGTTTGAGAGCTTGCTATTGACCCGCCGTACACTTATCGCGTGTTACCGGCGCGGCATGGAGGTATTCCGGCATGGAATCTAACGGCATACTGCGACGGATGCCGCTTCGCTCCTTTGAAATTCACGGCATTTCATCCATGATGCGCGACCTGGATTGGCTGGACGATGATGTTCCTGCGCTGGAGGCGGCCATCCTCACCACGCAGCGGCTGGATCATCGATTACGCGAAGAGTTAGAAGTCAGATCGGGAGATGAATTAATTGCTCGCGTAGGCGACGTCGTGCTGTTCCGCGTGCTGGAGCCGGGTCCCTTTCCAGATATGGAAACTACCTGGGGCGGAAGGGTTGATATTGTCTCTGGGCGCATTTATATCGGAGTGATTTGCGAGCGAAATTCGACAAAGTACTTCGCCGCCAGTTTCGGGGAGAAGCGCTGTTCGTACAACAAACTGGTCTTGCAGTGGGTAGCACAATCCGGAGGCATAGGGTACTGTACGGGCTGTTCCCCTACGCTATACGAGCAGACTGGATATGGCAGGCCGGCCGACGTCGAGGTAATAGGAATACTATACGATTCATCGCGGCAAACCTACCTCAATACAATATCCATCTCCGGCCTTGATTCAAGCGATCCTCAACGGCAGGTTGAAATATCGCCAGTATTGTTGGTTCTCGGAACGACTACAGATGTAGGTAAGACCACAGTAGCGTGCCGATTGCTGCAGGAATTATCACAGAAAGTTACCTGTGCTGCTATAAAGGCCTCCGGAACCGAGTGGGTTCAAGACTCGCTGCTCCATACGAACAGCGGTGCCGCCTGGGGAATGAATTTTGGCTTTGTCGGCTTGCCTACAACCTATTCGATCGATGCCGCTCTTTATAAGCGCGCTATCACTAGGCTATACCATTATCTCGACGACCCACACCTTATTCCGCCGTACAAAAGGCCACCAGCTGACCGGCATGAGCCGTGGCCGCGACCGGACATAGTGCTCATGGAGCACGGCGGAGATATTCTGGGAGCCAGCGTTCCCGTGTTCCTCGATGATGACTACCTGACCGAACCGGTTCGGATGATTATCGTATGCAGTGAGAGCGCGTTAGCAATGATTGGTGCATTGAAGGAGCTATCGGCGCGGCGGATTGGTACTCGGCGACACAGACTTTATGCTGCGATGCCCCGGATTAATCCGGAGGGGTTCATTGATCGAATGACGCCGTACATCGAGAGCGGTCATCTGCATGGCATAGTCGATATAAATAAGCCGAATGCCGAACCGGTTCATGGCTGGCGTTGCGAATATGCGAATCGTCATCACCAGGTGTTAAGTGCCGGCGACCTAGTCATGGAGATGGAGAGCATTCTAGACGAGGAGAGACGGTCAAGAAGCAGGGTGTAAGGTGACCGCCCGCTAAACCTGGCGCGCAGTAGGGAAGGCTTGTTGAAACCGGGAGACACCGATGGAGCATGTCAGGAGTGCTGGCGGGATCATAGACAGAAGCGCGAAGCTTTATGGCGAAGATATCGCTTATTGCCATGACGCGGCGACGCTGAGTTTCACCCAACTGGCGCGCGACTCCGATGACCTCTCGCATCAGCTCAGGTTTCTGGAGGTACAGAAGGGAGAACCGGTCGCCGTAGTCCTGGATAAGTCACTGAACTTCATAAGGGCGCTGGCCGCTATCCTCAAAGTTGGCGCGATCTATTTGCCGGTTGACGCTAAGAATCCCGACGACCGCATCCGGTACATTTTGAGCGATTCTACGGCGCGGCATGTCATCACAAATTCTGCAAGTATCCCGCGCTTATCTACCCTGGCGGGCCCTGAAGTGCGCTTTATTTCCATAGACCAGTTGGAAAAGATCGACCGAACCACAGCGGTCCGGAGTCAAAGCCGGAGTGCGGTTACAGGGAATGATGTTGCTTACATTATTTATACTTCGGGCTCTACCAACGTGCCTAAAGGGGTAGCGATCAGGCATGAAAGTCTTCTCAACTATGTTCGGGAAACGGTTTCGATGTATGGCTTCGATGAACATACTCGCATTATCTGTGTGAAGCCATTCTCGTTTGACGCCTCCTTCACCGATATCTTCTGCCCCTTGTATTCTGGCGGAACAGTCTACCTGATGGATGAGACGTTGATTTTTCCCCAAGTAATCGAAGAGAGAATACAGCGTTACGGCATCACCCATATAAGCTGCACATTACCGGTATTCAAGCTTCTGGCACAGAAAGGGGCCTTTCAGCCGAGGGCTTACGCCACTATGAAGACGATGTCCGTTGGCGGCGATGTGGTGATGCCCGAAGTTTTCCACAAAATTAAGAGTAAGCTTCCCCAAGTTCGCTTGTTCAACCGGTATGGACCGACCGAAACCACCGTCGCCTGTTGTACCTATGAGATCACGGAAGAGACCGATCCGAGCAAGCCGATCCCAATTGGAAAACCTCACAAGAATGTGAGCTTTCGAGCGATTAATGAACAAGGACGGGAAATCGGTGTAGGTGAGAGCGGCGAACTTTATATTGGCGGCGTGCAGGTTATGGCCGGCTACTGGAGAGCTCCGGAATTAACAGCAAAGGTGATTTCGAACTTCGAAGATGGCGTGCGTTACTACAAAACCTCGGATCTGGTCACCCTCGACGCGAATTGTGACTACGTCTTCCTGCGGCGTCTGGATAACATCATAAAAAAGCATGGATACCGCATAAGTCTCGAAGAGATTGAGGCCGCCATCGTAAGGGAAGGGATTACCGACGAGTGCGTGTGCGTGTTCATTCCAGCGGACGATAACCGCGATTTCAGCCGCGCTAAGATAGTCGCCTACCTCAGAACCGACGGGAGTGCCAGGCCGGATCAGGAAACCGCGAGATGCTACACAGGCTGCTGCCAAACTTTATGGTTCCCGACGTCCTTTTGCATACCGGGCAAATTCCCAAGGAGCTTTCCGGAAAACCGGCCCGCCAGCTGCTGAAGCGCAGGTTTCTGGACACGATTCAGGCCGCCGAAAACGCGCGCTGATGCCGCGTTCTTGCAGTAAGATTACTCGCTGATCTATTTCCCGCCAGATCCACAAAGGAGTCCAGGGTTTAAAACGATCATGAATGGGCGGACTACATGCTGAGCACC
>CAWDWG010000008.1:0-726961 GCA_963805985.1 uncultured Acidobacteriaceae bacterium
TCTGCCTTACCAGGGCAGTGCTCTTGGTAAGCTATCAGCTTCACCTGTAGCACCTTCATACTGGACTCGCGCGTCGAGTCGCTGCGGTTCGACTCTGCCACGCAGAAAGGACGGTCTCCTCCCTACCTACGGCCGTTAAGAACGCACCTTAGCGAACCTGAAGGCAAAAGCGCGCAAAATCCTTGGTAGTCCCCCTACAAGATGCTCAAAGTGCCGCCTTGTCGTAGCTACACGATAACCTTGAGCTACGGGCGCATCTAGAGCGGCGATTGTATGCACCGTTGAACGGCTTGTCAAATTGCCGGTCGCTCGCTCAACGATTCGACGCTTCGACAAGCGATGTTACAAGTGAAACCAGATCTCGTAGACTGACAATCTCTTTTGGGCTTATCTCGATGGCCATTAAGTCCAACTTAAGTTCGTCTGTAAGTTCCATAATAATGCTCACCGACCCCAGCGAGTCGATTCCGAGGTCCTCGGCCAATCGGGTGGAAAGCGGCAGGGCTGCAGAAACACCCAGATATTTCTGAACGGTTGCCGTAACGATTCTCTCGATATCGTCATTGAGGGCTGTTCTCATATGCTCTACACTGGCCGGAAGCGCGAATGGGGTTGCGGTTCTGCCCGCCGAACTTTTTACACGCCGGGGTCGAAGAACCTCAGGTCGCTTCAGGATGAACAACCAGACGGATTCGTGTCAAGAAGTAACCGGGAGCACGCGACAGCAGCGGGCCAAATTTGAGACCGAGCTCAAGATGCAGCTTGTCGAACAGCTTCTGAGCGGCAAGAGCCTCGAGACGCTTGCCAGGGAGACAGGCCGTTCGAAGAAGCAGCTTCGATTCTGGTATCGCCGTTTTCTGGCGGGTGGCGAAGCCTACCTCTCAAGTCGCGAGGATCTTGCGGAGATCTCGAAGCTGCGCGAATTGAATCAAGCACTTCTCACCAAGGCTGAGGATCTTGAGAAGCGCAATCGCGAACTTGTTGAGGCGCTCGAAGCTTCCCGAAACGCCGCACCCCCTCCGTCTTTCGCGCACCCGAAGTGTTCCGAACAGTATGCGAAGGCCTTCGAAGCAACCGGCAGAGAGGTATTCCACGTTCCCGAGTGGCGAACCCATGTACTTCTAAAGACTGCTCCCAGCCTTCAGCAAGTTCAGCATGCCACCGGCGTTTCCGCGCATTCGTCGCTCGACCCGGACTGTGATCTCAGGGGCGGACTCGAGCGACTGAGGCGCGCGGGCGTTGCGTCCGTGTCTCTGGTCACAGATCCGATGTGGTCTCCCAGCCAGACCGTCATGGAAGCTGCGTTTGGCAGTTGCCGCCCTTTAACGAGAATTATTTGATCGATCGCGGGTTGGGACAGATGCGCCTGCACAAACGTCACCGGAAAATGATCGCCAATGCTAACAAGGTATGCGCTATCGATCGGCTTTCGTTGGCGCCATTGCTGGAACGCTGGTGGCAGCTGTACCAAAGCAACCGCGAAATACGGGTAGCGGTCGATTCCACACCGCCGAAGTATTTTGAGATGCTCGCAGGGCTCGAAGGAGTAGACGTAATTGCCGCTCACCACGAAAATCAAATCGTTACCATGAATATCTGGCTTCGGTCCAAGGACGTTCTTTATTACATCGATGGTGCGTCCAATCAGACAGGACTGGCGATTTCTGGTCCTTACGCGACGTTTGCTTATGTGATCGAGAACTATGTCGATTGCCGCTACATCTTCCTTGGCGGATCGGCAGATTTCAGGGGGCCGCGCTCCGACGGGCTCGCAAGATTCAAGCGCGGTTTTGCGAATGCCTCGGTTCGAGACTATCTCTGTACCTCGCATCTAAGGCCGCCCGGTTGATTGTGCGCGTTGGACCTTTGTTGTCAGATAGGGTCTGGGCAAAACGAACGTTAGCAAATCCGAGCAGGAGCGGACGCTGTCTAGATGATGGACGCGACTCACGTTGTAAGCTGCCTTGGCGAACACGGCTTTGGCCCCTATCTGGGGGTGCCTTGCTCAACGCTGCAACCCCTGCTGGCCGGGGTCCTGAACTCCACCAATTGTTTCATAGCAACACCCAACGAGGGCGATGCCATCGGAATTGCCGCAGGCGCATATCTGACAGGCAGAAGCCCAGTTGTACTTTCTCAGAATTCCGGGATCGGCAACATGATGGGCGCGCTCACCTCCCTGATGTATACCTTCCGGCTTCCCGTGTTGCTGATCATTTCCTGGAGGGGAGAGCCAGGCCATGCTGACGAACCGCAGCATGATTTGATGGGTCGAATTACGTGTCAATCGATGGACTTGTGTGGGGTGAGGCATACGCCCTTCCCGGCAACATTGGCTGAATTACGGGACAGCCTGGAGTCTTCCGTCCAATATATGAAAAGCTGTTCTTTGCCGTTCGCTTTCATTTTGAGCAACGGCGTCATGTCGTTTCAAGGCGAAGAGAAGACGTCGGCTCGCGATAGCTGGCCGCCAGGAACGATACAGCAGTTTCCCGCTGAACCCGCGTGCATGAGGCGCATTCATGCGATCGAGACCATCATGACGCACGTGGGCTGCGACGACCTGGTTGTCTCAACCACAGGTTACACATCACGGGAACTCTACAACTGCTGTGATCGTCCTGGGAATTTCTATGTTATCGGCAGCATGGGTAGCGCCTCA
The DNA here is from genome assembly GCA_963805985.1 of uncultured Acidobacteriaceae bacterium. GTDB lineage: Bacteria > Acidobacteriota > Terriglobia > Terriglobales > Acidobacteriaceae > Bog-257. The sequence goes on from CAWDWG010000008.1 coordinate 2,663, forward strand.
ATGATTGGATTGGGCCTGGCGCTGCACTACGCTCGCGGCAAGGTTATTGTGCTGGATGGCGACGGGGCCGCCCTCATGAGACTGCAAACCTTAGCGTCGATCGGGCATTATCAGCCACCCGGCCTTATACACATAGTGTTGGATAACGCGCGATATGACTCGACAGGCGGTCAGCCAACCATCTCTCCCACCGTAGATTTCGCCGAGATTGCTCATGCATCAAGTTTCGCATCTTCCGTCAGTTTGGCTCGTCAGGAAGACTTGGATGCCGTTCTACGTTGCTGCATGGATAGACCGGGACCACACTTCATTCATATTAGGCTTCTCGAAGGTACGGAAGGAAAAGTAGGACGGCCGGCTTTAACTCCTCTTGCTATACGGGATCGCTTCATTGAGTTTGTTCGACAACGCGTGGGCGAGCCTGTTTGAGAGCTTGCTATTGACCCGCCGTACACTTATCGCGTGTTACCGGCGCGGCATGGAGGTATTCCGGCATGGAATCTAACGGCATACTGCGACGGATGCCGCTTCGCTCCTTTGAAATTCACGGCATTTCATCCATGATGCGCGACCTGGATTGGCTGGACGATGATGTTCCTGCGCTGGAGGCGGCCATCCTCACCACGCAGCGGCTGGATCATCGATTACGCGAAGAGTTAGAAGTCAGATCGGGAGATGAATTAATTGCTCGCGTAGGCGACGTCGTGCTGTTCCGCGTGCTGGAGCCGGGTCCCTTTCCAGATATGGAAACTACCTGGGGCGGAAGGGTTGATATTGTCTCTGGGCGCATTTATATCGGAGTGATTTGCGAGCGAAATTCGACAAAGTACTTCGCCGCCAGTTTCGGGGAGAAGCGCTGTTCGTACAACAAACTGGTCTTGCAGTGGGTAGCACAATCCGGAGGCATAGGGTACTGTACGGGCTGTTCCCCTACGCTATACGAGCAGACTGGATATGGCAGGCCGGCCGACGTCGAGGTAATAGGAATACTATACGATTCATCGCGGCAAACCTACCTCAATACAATATCCATCTCCGGCCTTGATTCAAGCGATCCTCAACGGCAGGTTGAAATATCGCCAGTATTGTTGGTTCTCGGAACGACTACAGATGTAGGTAAGACCACAGTAGCGTGCCGATTGCTGCAGGAATTATCACAGAAAGTTACCTGTGCTGCTATAAAGGCCTCCGGAACCGAGTGGGTTCAAGACTCGCTGCTCCATACGAACAGCGGTGCCGCCTGGGGAATGAATTTTGGCTTTGTCGGCTTGCCTACAACCTATTCGATCGATGCCGCTCTTTATAAGCGCGCTATCACTAGGCTATACCATTATCTCGACGACCCACACCTTATTCCGCCGTACAAAAGGCCACCAGCTGACCGGCATGAGCCGTGGCCGCGACCGGACATAGTGCTCATGGAGCACGGCGGAGATATTCTGGGAGCCAGCGTACCCGTGTTCCTCGATGATGACTACCTGACCGAACCGGTTCGGATGATTATCGTATGCAGTGAGAGTGCCTTAGCAATGATTGGTGCGTTGAAGGAGCTATCGGCGCGGCGGATTGGTACTCGGCGACACAGACTTTATGCTGCGATGCCCCGGATTAATCCGGAGGGGTTCATTGATCGAATGACGCCGTACATCGAGAGCGGTCATCTGCATGGCATAGTCGATATAAATAAGCCGAATGCCGAACCGGTTCATGGCTGGCGTTGCGAATATGCGAATCGTCATCACCAGGTGTTAAGTGCCGGCGACCTGGTCATGGAGATGGAGAGCATTCTAGACGAGGAGAGACGGTCAAGAAGCAGGGTGTAAGGTGACCGCCCGCTAAACCTGGCGCGCAGTAGGGAAGGCTTGTTGAAACCGGGAGACACCGATGGAGCAGGTCAGCAGTGCAAGCGGGATCATAGACAGAAGCGCGAAGCTCTATGGCGAAGGTATCGCTTATTGCCATGACGCGGCGACGCTGAGTTTCACCCAACTGGCGCGCGACTCCGATGACCTCTCGCATCAGCTCAGGTTTCTGGAGGTACAGAAGGGAGAACCGGTCGCCGTAGTCCTGGATAAGTCACTGAACTTCATAAGGGCGCTGGCCGCTATCCTCAAAGTTGGCGCGATCTATTTGCCGGTTGACGCTAAGAATCCCGACGACCGCATCCGGTACATTTTGAGCGATTCTACGGCGCGGCATGTCATCACAAATTCTGCAAGTATCCCGCGCTTATCTACCCTGGCGGGCCCTGAAGTGCGCTTTATTTCCATAGACCAGTTGGAAAAGATCGACCGAACCACAGCGGTCCGTAGTCAAAGCCGGAGTGCGGTTACAGGGAATGATGTTGCTTACATTATTTATACTTCGGGCTCTACCAACGTGCCTAAAGGGGTAGCGATCAGGCATGAGAGTCTTCTCAACTATGTTCGGGAAACGGTTTCGATGTATGGCTTCGATGAACATACTCGCATTATCTGTGTGAAGCCATTATCGTTTGACGCCTCCTTCACCGATATCTTCTGCCCCTTGTATTCCGGCGGAACAGTCTACCTGATGGATGAGACGTTGATTTTTCCCCAAGTAATCGAAGAGAGAATACAGCGTTACGGCATCACCCATATAAGCTGCACATTACCGGTATTCAAGCTTCTGGCACAGAAAGGGGCCTTTCAGCCGAGGGCTTACGCCACTATGAAGACGATGTCCGTTGGCGGCGATGTGGTGATGCCCGAAGTTTTCCACAAAATTAAGAGTAAGCTTCCCCAAGTTCGCTTGTTCAACCGGTATGGACCGACCGAAACCACCGTCGCCTGTTGTACCTATGAGATCACGGAAGAGACCGATCCGAGCAAGCCGATCCCAATTGGAAAACCTCACAAGAATGTGAGCTTTCGAGCGATTAATGAACAAGGACGGGAAATCGGTGTAGGTGAGAGTGGCGAACTTTATATTGGCGGCGTGCAGGTTATGGCCGGCTACTGGAGAGCTCCGGAATTAACAGCAAAGGTGATTTCGAACTTCGAAGATGGCGTGCGTTACTACAAAACCTCGGATCTGGTCACCCTCGACGCGAATTGTGACTACGTCTTCCTGCGGCGTCTGGATAACATCATAAAAAAGCATGGATACCGCATAAGTCTCGAGGAGATTGAGGCCGCCATCGTAAGGGAAGGGATTACCGACGAGTGCGTGTGCGTGTTCATTCCAGCGGACGATGACCGCGATTTCAGCCGCGCTAAGATTGTCGCCTACCTCAGAACCGACGGGAGTGCCAGGCCGGATCAGGAAACGCGCGAGATGCTACACAGGCTGCTGCCAAACTTTATGGTTCCCGACGTCCTTTTGCATACCGAGCAAATCCCCAAGGAGCTTTCCGGAAAGCCGGCCCGCCAGCTGCTGAAGCGCAAGTTTCTGGACACGATTCAGGCCACCGAAAACGCGCGCTGATGCCGCGTTCTTGCAGTAAGATTACTCGCTGATCTATTTCCTGCCAGATCCACAAAGGAGTCCAGGGTTGAAAACGATCATGAATGGGCGGACTACATGCTGAGCACCGCAGCACTGTTTCGCAAACGCCTTGAAGCAGATGCTTGCTTGATCGGCGTCGGTGCATACGATGCGCTTTCAGCCCGGCTGGTCCAGGCTCACGGCTTCGATGCCTTGTGGATTAGCAGCTTTTGCGTTTCCGCGGCTCGAGGCTTTCCGGATGCGGGCATACTGACGCTCACCGAGTTACTGCACACCACCGAGCAACTTTTGGAAGCGGCCGAAATGCCCGCGATTGTGGATTGCGACAACGGCTACGCAGACGTGGCCCAGCTAAGCCGCGCCATTCGCTCGCTGGAACGCGCGGGGGCCGCGGCTGTTTCCATCGAGGACAGCGCCTTTCCCAAGCGCTCAAGCCTCTACTCCATTCCCAATCGCATGCTGGTTCCAATCGAACAGTTCACAGCCAAGATCCGCATCGCCAAGGAGGCACAGCGGTCGACCGACTTCGCCGTCATTGCGCGTACCGAGGCGTTAGTGGCTGGCCTGGGGATGGCAGAGGCGCTGGAGCGCGCGGCTCGATATGCCGACGCAGGAGCAGACCTCCTTCTCATCCATTCCGTGACGAAGGAGACGTTTGCGAGCGTCGTCAGTGTCGCCGGCAGCGCCTCGTTGAGCAAGCCACTTGCAATTGTCCCGACCATCGCCTGGCAGTATTCAACCGATGAGCTGCGCGACGCCGGTTTCAAGCTGATCATCTATGCGAATCAGCAGCTGCGCGCCGCTGTAAAAGGCATGGAAACGGTGATGATGGCGCTGAAGACTTCGGGACGAATCGACCCGGTCGCTTGCCAACTGGCCAGTATCGACGAGATCAATCAATTAGTCGGTTACTCAGAATTTCAGACCTTGGAAGAGCGGTATCGGCTGCTGTGCGGCTTAGTTCCGAATAACAGCGGTCGAAAAACGAGAGGTGCCAAGCGCTGAGTTGCGGAGATTGTGGGTTGAGGAGTCAGTCCCGAGGCTAAGTTACTTGGACGAGAAGTCGGCATCTCGGACAGGTGAACGCAACGCGCCGGCCAAGGCGCACGGATGAAGGATCGGCGTTTTAGCGGCGACGCACAGAAATTCCTGTCCTGCCCGCCAACCGCCGCCGCAGTATCCCCCATAGCTCGATGTGCCATAAAAATTCCCAGCTCGGTCCATGGTCAAGCCGGTGGCGGGATTTGCTCCGTCACCGTGTCTGGTAAAGGAGTGCAGGACGGTGTATGTCTGCGCCTGGGCGGCGATCGTCGTTACCAGGAGAATGAGAAACCCTTGACAGCCCGGCAGTTGCTGAACTGCGATTTTGTTCGGAGTGAGTCATCACAATTCTCCTCGATCCGCAAAGTACGGTTCTGGGTGATGATGTTGTGCGCTTGCAGGGAAGAAATCAACTTCATTTCACATCACTTTGTAAGAGCTGAAAGGCAGAGGCTTTATGGGGGTGTAGTTCGGGAGTCATCCTACTGAGCTGACCGCGGGCTGGCGGATAACTAGCGCAACATTGCCATTTCGTAAGTGATCGGGCCGAGTCCGGTCGGTTACGCTATCGCCTGATTTGGCCAAGTGGCTTCGATTGCGGAGATAACGGTAATAACTACCTTATGGAACTTCGGAGTTGGGCGGCGATTACAACGAGTGCCTGGCGGGCGGCCTGGGGTGCGGCACGGTGTACGAGCTGACCAAATCCGACAACTGGGCCGTGAACACCCTGCACGCCTTCACCAGCGGAGCCGACGGCCAGTATCCCGGCGGGGGCGTGGTCCTTGACCAAGCCGGAAATGTGTATGGCACCGTTCCTGAGAATAACTTTCAGGACGACGGAGGCGATGTCTTCGAACTGACTCCGTCGGGCTCCGGCTGGACATTCGACTCGCTCTTTCAATTTTCTTGCGATGATGACGGCTGCGCCGCTTCTGCCGGACTGCTCTTCGACCAGGCCGGCAATCTTTACGGCGCAACTGCTGGCGGGGGATCGGGCGGTGGCGGAACGGTTTTTCAGTTATCCCCTTCCGGCGGTAGTTGGAATTTCAACCTGCTTTTCAGCCTTACGGGCAGCGGTGGGTTTGATGGTCCCGGGTCGGCGCTCATCATGGACACCGCCGGCAATCTTTATGGCACCACCACAGCTGACGGCTCGTATGGAAATGGCAATGTATTTAAGTTGACACCGTCCAATGGCGGTTACACATATACCTCGCTGCACGATTTCTCTGGCGGGAGCGATGGCGCGACGCTCAGTGGCGGCCTAGCCATGGACGCCAGCGGCAACCTGTACGGCACGACGGTGTACGGAGGAAGCACCGGACGCGGCGTAGTCTTTGAGATTACGCCGTAGCCGGTGTGTTTTCGTGGTTAGTCGCTTGCGCGGTTGACTAATAAATCTCCATTTTGCAAGACACTAATCGATATCTCGCCATGACACTCATTAAGGGGTCGGGGGTCGCCGGATGAAATCAATGAGTGATAAGGCCTGTTTACAACAGTTATGAGCGAACGCAACTAGTCATGATGCAGAGCTTCCCAGAGCCTCATTTGATGTGCGAAAACGATGAGGACTCCAGGTGTTAGCTTTGGCGTCTTTCGCACCACTCCGCAGGTACTTGACGCTGGGGTTGTTCCACCCCCCGATGCCGCGTAACCTACAGTCTCGATAACTGTAACCGGAACGGGTTGATTCGTTCGATAACAGGGGACCAGATCGTTCGTATCAGGTGCCAACCATACCTTTTCCGGAGTTGGTGTCGGAAGTTGAAGTGTAGCGACGCCATGCTTATCCGTCCTGCCACACTGCCTTAAGGGCCCTTGTCGCACGTCCGTTGAGAACGTAAGGCAGAACTTCTTGCCATGTAGTGGCTCGCCAGTTTTGCTATCAAGAGCAAGAATTGTAATTTCCGTCGCACTCGCGGCAGCCGTCACCGCAAGCAATATCGGCAACAACTGCAATAGGCTGCGGACGCAACGCCCCATGTTTTGATTTCTCCTCTGCGAGCTTACCGCTGAACCAGCAGGAAGAGCATCAGGATAGCTGGCGTAAAATCGCCTCTCTGACAATGTCGGCGTTGTCAAGAGCGTAGTTTGGCATCCGCTTTAAACAAAGCGCCACTTCGCTCTAGTTGAAAAAACTCTGTCCCAACCAACCACGGCTCGCCTTGTAATCCTCTCAGGTCAGAACTCGGTCCGACCCATGCATCTCTTCGGTCGCGACTGCGATCATGATTACCAATTCGAACTCCTCGTCAGAGGAGCGGGGTGCCCACTCAATAACTCGGTGTTTTACTGCACACCATGGCGATTTCCGGGCTGCCCCGCGTGCGAACCGAACTCTACCCACTGCTGATAATCCCAACCCTGGCGCAGCATCCAGAACAGACAGACAGCCAGTCGCCGCGCCATGGCGATCTTGGCGATCTTTCGTCCCCGCCGCATCATCAGGTGAAAGTATCGGCTACGCCATTCCGGAACACTGCGCACGGTTACCTGCGCCGCCTCCACCAGCAGGAAGCGCAAGATCGCACTGCCTTGCTTGGTGATATGTCCCAACCGCCGGCGATTGCCGCTGGAGTCTTCCATGGGAACCAGGCCGAGATAACTGGCCACCTGCTTCCCACATGGAAAGCGTTCCGCTTCCCCGATGATTAACACGAAGGCCATCGCGGTGAGTGGACCAACCCCGGGATGGGTCGCCAGCCGCTGTGCCTCAGGGCGCTTCTCCACTTCCTGTTCCACCGCCTGGCTCAGCTCCGCGATCGTTGGATTCAACCGGTCCAGCAACTCCAACAGATCGCGTCGTCGCCGGCTGGCCCACGGCGCCAGGCGGAACGATTCCAGTTGTTGGCGTTCCGTCCGCCACAACCTCTTCTTACACCGCAGACCTTGGTTCAGCGCCACCGCTTGCAACTGATTCATGATCCGCGTACGCGCCTGCAACATGCGGTGGCGATGCCATAGCAGTTGCCGCACATCCCGGTTCTCCCAGCTCGGCACCCAGATCTTCGGAAAGTCGTCCTTCAGCATCAGCTTCAAGATGAGCTGGGCGTCTTGTCGATCGGTCTTCTGTTTCCGTACCCGTTTGGTTCGGATCTCGGCGGCATCTCCGATCCACAGCTCGATCGGCAACTCACCCATCAGCCGCTCGAACCAGCGCCCGTGTCCACTGGCCTCCATACCTACTCGCACCGAGGCCGATCGTTTCACGAGTTCGCGGTAAAAGCTCTCGGCTTCGTTCGGATGCTGGAGGCGCCGCTCCTGCAACTCTCCCGTCTCCGTGTCCACCATTGCGATTTGCTGAAACTCGGGGTGGAAATCTACTCCTATAATGATCATCGTTCGGCTCCTTTCTCCCGAGCCTGTTGGTTGGTCAGCACCACCAACTTTACTCGGGCATCGGAGCCGACATTGTCATGGAATCAATAGCACAAGTAACCGGCTCCAGGGCGCCAAGTTGGCGGTTGGCCGCGGTCATAAAGCCCAAGGTCGGCGGCGCGGCGGCTGCACTACCTCAATGACATTTGGTTTCCCGACTCGGCTGGATCGCTGGATCGCTATCAAACCGCCAATTGAACGATTCGCTTGCCCAATACCCTGCTCGATCCGGGATTGCAAACTCCTGATTCTGATGGCCCGAAGCAGAGCATATTCGACTGCCCACAAACATCAGGTTTTGATGCGAGTATCCTAACTTCCCATCGGCCCGACTTCTAGTTCCTAATCTGAGGATTATCACTTCCGCGGGTTGCCGACTACAAGTCCAAGTGGCTTCCCCGAAGCAGACCTAGCGTCCCCTCGCCGAGTCCGTTGTATCTGAAGTCGTAGACGATCGTATGCTTGCCGGGGGCCAAGGCCTCACTTCCCGCAAGGCGAGTACGCTTGGTTAGCCGGGGTAGTGTACATCTAGATCATGAGAATTTTACCAATCATCTCCACGTCGATGGATGTGGCCTGGCCCGCGTCAGTTGAGGTCGTGTCACGGGATGTGGGCGGCACTCTGCACCACGTGCCAATTGGTCAGCGATAGGCAAAGAGAGTCATGAAGCCAAAATCCATGTGGGTTTGCTGATGACAATGGAATAGCGTTGAGCCGGGGTTGTCTGCCGTGAAGTCAACAGTAGAAGTTGTACTGGGCTCGATGACCACGACGTCTTTCTGAAGGCCCGACATTGGTTTGCCGCCGAGGCTGGTCACCTCAAAGGTGTGCCGATGCAGGTGAATCGGATGCACGTCCCTACTACGGTTGGTCATCACCAGGCGATAGCGTTGACCTTGCTTCAGCGGTATCGTGTCAGTCTGAGGAAATGACTTCCCATTGATTGTCCAGCGATCGAAGTCTCCATGCCCGGAGAACTTCGATTCGAACACCATCGGAATCTCTGCAACCTCCATGTGACTTCCGCCGGCTGCATAGGCAAACTGAAAATAGTCCCAGGTTGTCGGCGGCGGGTCGATCCATTTCGCAGCCCCCGTCTGATTAGCGTATTCGAACACAATGCCCATTCCGGCTGAACGCAGCTGCTTGCGGGTTTCGCCCATGATCCACACGCCGGGATGGTTCATCACAATCATCAGATCGGCGCGCTCGGCCGGACCGAGACGAACCGCCGATACATCTGTTGGGCGGGGAACGGGATTGCCGTCCATCGCTACAACTTGCATGGGATGGCCGGAGAGCGCGATCCAGTGCATCACCGTCGCGCTGGCATTCAGCAGATGTACCAATACTCGCTGGCCTTCCTTCACCTTGATCGGGTCGGCATAGCCCAGCATGCGATCGTTAATGGTGGCGTAGTCGTAGAGCGCATCCATCGACGCGTCTCCACCGCCGCCCATGTAGGCGTTCCAATCGTGCAGCGCCAGGAAGACCTCCTGATCGTAACTGCCAGGTTCACTCGTTCTATCAATCTGGAAACAGCCGAACTGTCCGGTATAGAGACCGCGCTTCAGATTGCGTCCGGCAAAAGCATGCGTGTGATACCAGCGGAACCCCGCGGGACGCGGCACCAAGTCATAGAGGAAAGTCGCACCGGGAGCGATCATCGGCGACCCCTCTTCCACCGCTCCGTCCATGTACGGCTCAGTGAACAGTCCATGGCAATGTACGATCTCGGGAACGTTGCTGCGGTTCGTTACCTGAATCCGAATGGGTTTGTTCTCCGGCCAGCGGATCAGCGGTCCTGGCACCTTGCCGTTGTAGGCTACGGTTTCAACCATTTTCTTTGGCGCTATCTCCAGACGCAGCGGTGCAATCTCCAGACGATAATCGGGCTGCTGCTCCCAAAGATTTCGCGCAGGCAGGCTCAAGGCAGCGGCAACTCCCGCGCTCATCGTGGTCAGGAACTCACGGCGGCTTACCCTGTCTGTCATTGCGTGCTGTCCGACGTTCCCGGGTGCTGATGGATCCAATCAAAGCGGCGTCCCAGGATGCATTTGATGATGAGACGATCGGTCGACGCCGTCGGTCCTAAGCCTACGCCGAAGTTGATCTCCCAACGCGGGGATACGTTCAGATCGGCAACTGCAAAGAGCTGCTGTTGCTGATTGTGTAGCGTGGCCGGGTCGATGAACTCACCGTAATCCGCGTAGTACTCGAAACCCGCGGAGACAACTCGCGTGAAGTCATAACTGACCTTCCCGGCCGGAGCGAAAGTGACTCCCATGTTCACGCTCTGGCCGTGAAAGGAGCGGTCTAAGGCGAGGTTCGTCGCCAAATACCACCGGCCAATCTGCTTGTCGATAATCGGCCGAATCTCCAGCGTCCAAGTGTCGAGGGCGAAGACGGGCCGCTGATATCCGAACTCAAATGAAACGCTGGCGCCGACCGGCCAGTGCCAGCGGTCAGGAGCGCGAACGCGGGGTCGAATGTGACTGCCAACCCACTGAATACCATATCCGCTCTTCTCCGACGTAAAGATATAAAACCCCAACTCCGACCAGTCGTTCAGTCCAGTCGTGATCTCCACGGTCTCATGCTCGGCGTGGTTGGTGGGGTAGAGGCCTTCGGCGGTTTTGTTCGAGCCGGGAACCGGCTCTGAGCCGATTACAGTAAAGTTGCTGTGCAACTCAACCATCGTCGTCTGCGGAGCTACCGTGTCGGATCCGTAGACCTGGATCTCGTAGTTATCCTGAGCCCACGCGCCAGCGGCGCCAAGCGCGATCGCCATCAACACCCAATAAATCGCTGTCGGCCGGTACAGAACGCATCTCTGACCATCTGGCAACAAGCTCGCTCCTCTTCACTGTTGAACGCCCAAAGACAATTGTAGGGCGCAAATAATCGCGATCCACCTCGGATGCAGAGGCGCTGCCTCCGCATAAATTACTTTTTTGGAAACCCGAATTACTTATTCGTCATATTTCCAACTTCACCCACCTATTTCTAACAAGGGGTTGTTAGCCTTACATCTAACTTGGTCGAGCATCTCGGCCTATAAACGGTATCTGCGGCGAGCTGCTCCAAGAGAGTGTGAGAGAAAATGAATTGGGTTGGCAGAGTGAGTGTTCTCTCGGGTTGGATTTTGTCGTATGCGTTTTGGCTGGTGGCAGCAGCTCACGCCCAACAGCCAGCGAATGTTCAGCCACTAAGCCGCACCCCGACGCAGCAAACCTCTCAAGCCGCGAACGTGTCTCCGGGAGAGACCAACTCTCAACCAAGCGGCAGCATCGCGGGTACCGTGCTTGACCAGAGTGGCGCGCCTGCCGAAGGAGCCAAGGTGAGGCTGACGCGCCCGCATGACCCGCATACGCGAGAGGTCTCGTCCGGTGACAACGGCCAATTTTCCTTTGACAATCTTGCGCCCGGTTTGTTCCAGCTCACCGTCGAGGCTCCGGATTTCGAAACGAGAAGTTTCACTGGATCATTGCAACCGGGTCAGGTGCTTCTCGTCCCGGAGATGGTGCTGAAGGTTGCGCAAGCGACGACCACAGTGCAAGTCGGGCTGCCCACTGACGAGGTCGCAGAGATCCAGATCAAACAACAGGAGAAGCAGCGGGTGCTGGGCATCGCGCCCAATTTTTACGTCAGCTATATTCCCGATGCGGCTCCGCTGAATGTCCGGCAAAAGTTTCAGCTTGCCTTGAGAGCGGTCACCGATCCCGTGGCAATCCTCGGGGTAGGCGCTCTGGCAGGGGTTCATCAGGCTACCAATGACTACGGTGGACTGGGACAAGAGGCCGGCGGGTATGGAAAACGGTTCTCTGTGGCTTACGCTGGGCGAGTTACCGGATCCATTCTCGATGACGCTGTTCTGGCATCTCTGTTCAAACAAGATCCTCGCTACTTTTATCAAGGTACCGGCAGCACTCGCTCGCGGCTTGCGCACGCTCTCAGCCATGCCATCGTCCGCAAAGGCGACAATGGCCGTTCGCAGCCGAACTATTCCGGCATCATCGGTAGCTTCGCCGCCGCCGGCATTACTTCCTTCTATTATCCGGAGAGCGATCGTAACGGCAGCCTGGTGATCCAAAACGCGCTGGTGGGGATTGCCGGTCGTGCCGTCGGTGGCGTCTTCCAGGAATTTGTGCTCCGGAAGTTCACCACTCACGCGACCGGGCAGACCACAAGTCGTCCCTGAATGTAGAACTTACTCGCGTGACGGTGAGCGGCGAGCAGCGCATCAGCGGATGCTGTTTACGGCTCTTCCCAGCCGAGGGCGTACACGTCGGAGGTCCCGGCATCGCGGAACAGCAGCAGGGAGTCGTCGGGTGTGAGGGACAGCGAAGAATCGGAAAAGTAGCCGGTGCCCACAAAGTTCGTGAGCTCCCCAACTTTTTCCGTCTTACCGTCACTAACGCGAATCTTGAGCACACCGCCGGCGCCTCGGTTAGACAGGACGTAGAGGTATTGCCCGTCCCTGGAAAAGTTTTCCCAGGCCAGAGCGCCTTTGGCGAGCTCAGTCCATTTCTGCGACTGAAAATTGAACAGAAGAAGTATGGATTCATCAGCCGAGAACGCCCCGATGTAGCGCCCGTTCGGGGACCAGCGGGGAGAATACAAGCCTTGCGATCCCGGCAACACCGACACCTTATGAGTGGCTGAATCAAGGATGGAGATGACCGACGCGCTGTTCACGGAACTGCCGCCAAATACGATCTTGCTCCCATCCGGCGACCAGTTGGGGTCCCATTGTGGATTTGCATCGTCCGGCAGCAACTGGCGAGGGCTGCCCCCATCAGGAGAAATCTCGAAGATTTTGGAAGCCTTCCCTGCGAATATTTCATAGAAGACGATGGTTTTGCCATCCGGGGACCAGCGAGGATTGACGGCATAGCCGGGCGGGTAGGTCAGCTGCAAAGCTTCGCTGCCATCCGCTTTGCTTCGCCACAGAGTGCCTTCGGGATACGTGACGTAGGCTACCCACTGGCCGTCCTTAGAGAAGTCAACGAATTCAGCTGACATGCCCCCGAGAAAAGGTGAAAGCTGGCCGGATTTCGCGTCGTATCGCATTAGCTGGCCACGAAAAGTTCGACCGACCACGAACAGTTTCTTGCCGTCCTTGCCAGGGAGCGGAGTATGCAATGACATGGGACTGAAGGTCAGTTGAACTGGATTTGGCCGGGAGCCAAAGAACTTGTCGTCGCGCCGCAGGGCCCAGATTTGCCCCCGTGACTCGAAGACGAAGTATTTTCCATCTGCCGTCCACTCGCCGCAGCATTGCTTCTTAATCGGCTTGCTCCAATCGGGAAGCAAGCGATGCAAGCCACTCCCATCCACCGAGCTTTCCCAAAACACGCTTGCAGAGCCAACCGTATCCCAGGCCTCGAATCGCAAGTGACTGTTGTCTGGCGACCAGACGGGACCCGAGATGTTGGTTGGCTCCTTCATCGTGACGACCTTATGGGATTCGCTGCCGTCGGCATTGGCCAGGAACAAATCGCCGCGGTTGCTATAGGCCAGCATCTTGCCGTCGGGCGACCATGCGGCAGAACTTCCCGCCGTATCGCCTAACCTGCGCGGGGAATTGCCTAGAACGGGCATGCTCCAGAGTGGCCCGGAAGGTGGCTCGCCCTTCCCATCTATCAAGAGAAGCTCCGAGCCATCGGGCGACAAGGCTGCGGGCGACAGGTTGGGCGAGGGCGTCGGGATCGGTTTCGGTTCACCACCAGAAACCGAGAGCTCGCCGACAGCGGGGGAAAAGTCTGTGCCCAATCGCAAATAAAGCCTCGCACCGTCGGTTGCGACTAACAGCTTTGGCCGGCCATCACGCGTCAGCTGGACATAATCGGAGACCTTAGGCGCGGCTTCAGGCCGCATTGCAAAATACCCCAGAACAGCAGCACAAACGACCGCTGCCGCCAACGCTCTCACGATTACAGTTGTTAGGCGACCCGGCTTCTTGCCCTCAGGCTGAGCTGCGGCAGCCGAGGAGATGTGCGAATCTGACATCGTTTCCAGCGCGAACGCCAAATCGTGCGCTGAATGGAAACGCCGCTCCGGATCTTTCTCCAGGCAGCGCTGCACCACGCGCTGCAGAGCCGGAGGCGTGTTCGGCACAAACTGCGAGATCGGCGGCGGGTCCTCATTCAAGATTGCAGTCATGGTTTCGGGTGACGTCGGCTTGCGAAATAGCTGCTTGCCGGTCACTATCTCGCACAGGATCGTGCCGAAGGCAAAGATGTCAGAACGATGATCAGCTGCCTGTCCTCGCACTTGCTCGGGAGACATGTAACCCACCGTTCCCATTACCATGCCCGGTTCGGTTTGGTGAATCGTCGCGGTGTTGTCATCGGCGGATGCGGTACTCGGCGGCGTAAGCTTGGCCAGACCGAAGTCCAGGATTTTGACCCGTCCATCTTTGGTCAGGAACAGGTTCTCCGGCTTCAGGTCGCGATGGACGATGCCCTTTTCGTGCGCTGCTGCCAGCCCATGGGCGATCTGCACTCCGTAGTCAATCGCATTGCGCAGCGGTATGGCCCCGCGCAAGAGCCGCTCGCGCAGCGTCTCGCCCTCGAGCAGTTCCGTAACCAAGTACGACACACCCTGATGCGTCGCCATCTGGTAAACCGCAAGAATGTTGGGATGATTCAGCGCCGCGGCCGCCCGCGCTTCCTGCTCGAAGCGGCGCAATCGTTCTGGATCAGAACTGACAGACGCTGGCAAAACCTTGATTGCGACTTCGCGATTCAGCCGGGCGTCATGCGCGCGATAAACCTCGCCCATTCCGCCTGCACCGAGGGAGGAGCGGATTTCGCACTGCCCGAGAATCGTTCCGGCAGCAAGGGCCATGAGAGTGTCGGAAGATTATATCTTCAGCGGCTTTAGTCCGCGCAGTGGATCGATCGTCGGATACTCGGAAGGATGTTGCCAGTTGGCGTTAAAACAAATGTCCGACGTTGAGGTCAGAACAACCTGCGGCAACCGTATCAGCTCTTATCGCGGTTAGTTCCTCGTCCTGCACAGAGAAGTCGGAAGCGACTGAGTCCTCCGGGACCTGGAACGATTCAAGAGCCTTATCAGAAAAGTCCAGCCTGAATCGTCCCTGACACTTCAATCGGCCCTGGGAGCCCGTCAAAAAACGAAATCGACCCCCCTAGCCAAACGATGGCTAGAACGGGGCACCCAGATTTTTCATAACGTGTCTCAACGGCCTAATTCACTTCACCGCCTCGAACGGGGTCCAGGGCTGCGAATCCATGTCGCGCAGTACTTCCTTTTGCCAGTCGAATTGGGGATGCGCCTCGAGGTGAGGTTGGGCCTTGAAGTCGATACCGCATGCGTGTCCTGCGGCGGCGACCAACTGCATCTTCTCGGCCATGGCCGCGGTGGTGGCTTTGTTCTGGACGGTGCCGGCGATTCCGAACGGCGGCTGCCAGGGCGGCATACCACGCGGCGACAGATCTACGTGCCCGCACAGCGTGCGCTCGCTGGGCTCGGTCTTCCGGCTGAAGCTATCGTAGTGATCGCTCTCAAACTTTTCCGCTGCCGACAGATCGATCTGGCCCTGGTTTTCGGCCATCAGTTGGTCCCAACGGATGTGTCGGGCATTCGCGCTCATGCTGGGGTCAGGGTTGAAGTGGGTCTCTTCCTGGGCAAGCTTCGGGTTAATGGGAAAGTTTGAGCCCACGAAGTACCCATCGCGCTTGCGCTCCAGGGTGACGTTTTTCAAGCCCAGTTCAAGGCTGGCAATCTCGTTTCGCTTGGTGTCGGCAATCAGCCAATCGTTGGCATAGCCGCCGTTGTTTCCGGTCTTCATGATGCGGGCAAAGTCGTCGATGGACTTGGAGTACTGCATGGCTTTGCGGGCGCGCACGAATTCGGGAATGCCCTTGGGATCGTAGCCAAAGAAGGCCGTGATGGTGGTCTCGGTGATCACGATGCCGGCGGAGTTGATGCCAAAATCGTCGCCGCTGTGAATCAGACCGGGAAAGCCGTCCATAATGAAGTGCTGCCCTTTTGCCGGAACGATATCGAAGATGATGGTCCAGCGCTCGCCGTCGAGATAGCTCGACCAGTTGTTATGCGCAATTACCACCCGTCCATCTTTGGTGTAGCTGCCGGTGGCGACGAAGGCGCTGCAATGGTCGGCGGGAGCGGTCGTGACCGGTGGCACGACTCCGTGCTGCTTGTCGTACTCGGTGACGTAGTAACTCCACTCCAGAAACCCATTCAGCGCGACTACATCCCACAGATCCAGTTTGATGCCGGCAGCGTTGGCGCCGTCCGTGATGCCCTGCAATTCCTCGCGATACTCATCTTCGATGTGCGGCCACATCATGTTCTGCGCCGCGTCACGGAAGAAACCCCAGTCCGTACCGTTGTCGTGGATGAGCTCGATCTTTTCCATCTTCAGCGCGTCTTCTATCTCCGGCGCCAGAAGATATCCGTGCTGGAAGCCAATGGCGGACGGACTGCCGGTGAGATGGACGAATATCCAGCCATTTTCGGCGGGACGGCGGAATGCGCCCGCAAGACGCGGATCAGTCCCGGCGTCCTGCTTGGATTTTGATTTTGAAGAGCCGAGGGCGTTGACCGCAACCCCAGCCAGCAGCAAACACAGCAGAACACCTGCGAGTCGGCGCATACGAACTCCATCCTCCCAAAAGGTGAGCAATGGTAGCAGAAGGTCGGCTCCCACACGTCCGAAACCCGCGGATGTGTAGGACATTTAAACCCTGACTGTAGAGCACCGCCATGTCGCACGCGCCCTGCACGTTCGGCTCGCCGCGCAGAGCATTTACGCCGCCGCCCACCGTTACCCTCAACCAGTCTCGGCGGTTGATTGGCGTTGAGCCGTGGGCACCGGGATCACGGTCTACTTGATCCTGAGTCTCGATTTCCACTTTCGGAGCGCCGCTCGGATCAATACTTCGGAGGTCCTAACCCCTTCCGACCGTGTAACGAAATCTGTTTGCGCGATGACTATTCAGAGCGTCTCAAGCTGCGACATGCTAGTCAGCCAACCGCGGGCTAGGCAACTAGGGAATTCCCTAGCTGCGGAATGTGAGGCTACTAGTCCACACTTAGTAGCAGATCGAACGCGGCTTGGGGCGGCAACGAAACCATCGTGGGGCGCCGACGTCGGCAACAGCTCTTGCCGGGGATCTACGGTCAGATGCCCACGAACCTGCTGTCACCGCGGAATTCAGTAACCCTACTGGGAGAGTGCACAATTGACACAGCTATCATCCGACGCATTCGTGTTCTTCGGGGCCACTGGCGACCTGGCTTATAAGAAGATTTTTCCCGCCCTGCAAAAGCTGGCGAAACGTGGAAAGCTAGAGATTCCTGTCATCGGAGTGGCTAAATCGGGATGGAGTTTGCAGCAACTTCATGAACGGGCGAAAAGCAGTGTTGAAAACCATGGCGGTCTCGACGCTGAGGGATTTTCCAACCTACTTGCCAAACTGAAATACATAGACGGCGATTACCGTGATCCTGCCACGTTCTCCAAGCTGCGCCAGGAGCTCGGTTCTTCGCGACGACCGTTGCACTATCTCGCAATTCCACCGGTTCTATTTCCGGATGTTCTGAAGCAACTGAGAACGTCGGGATCTGGGGAAGGTGGACGCATCGTGATTGAGAAGCCGTTTGGCCACAATTTGGCTTCAGCCCGTGCATTGAATGAAGTGGTCCACTCGGCTTTCGCCGAAGAAAGCGTCTTTCGCATCGATCACTTTCTGGGCAAGAACGCAGTTCAGAATATGCTCTATTTCCGCTTCGCCAACTCGTTCTTGGAACCGATTTGGAATCGACAGTATGTGCAAAGCGTGCAAATCACGATGGCGGAAGATTTTGGAGTGGAGGGTCGAGGTGCCTTCTATGATTGGACGGGAGCGATTCGTGATGTTGTGCAGAACCATCTGTTGCAGGTTCTCAGCAACATCGCCATGGAACCGCCTCCGGGCTTGGCCGTCGAGATCGTCCGTGATGAGCGCGCGAAAGTTCTTAAAGGGATTCGCCTCGTTGAATCAGTCGACGTGATTCGAGGGCAATTCGACGGCTATCGTTCCGAGCCTGGCGTGAAGCCGGATTCTAAAGTAGAAACCTACGTCGCCCTGCGCCTTTTCATCAACTCCTGGCGATGGAAAGATGTGCCCTTTTATATCCGTGCTGGCAAGTGTCTGCCAGTTACGGCTACCGAGGTAATCGTCACTTTGCGGCAGCCTCCAGATATCTTTCTAGAGAATCCGCTTCCGGCCAACTATGTCCGATTCCGCGTGACCCCGGATCTCGTAATCGCCGTCGGCTCTCACGTCAAGGTGGCGGGCGAAGGATTGCTTGGCGAACAGGTAGAGCTTGTCGCTTCAAAGAGTTCGGATCCACACGAAATGCAAGCATACGAAGAACTGTTGGGAGATGCTCTGGCTGGGAACTCCTCGCGCTTTGCGCGTCAGGATTACGTGGAGGAGGCCTGGAGAATCCTCGACCCTATACTGGACGACAAAACCCCGGTCTACCCGTATGCTCCAGGCACCTGGGGCCCGAGGGAGGCTATCGCACTAGCGCCCCCGGATGGTTGGGTGAATCCCCAAGTGTGATCATTTCCCGGCTCGCTAGCTATTGGAGCCGAACACGACGGATAAAGTCTTGACTTGCGTTCCGGGTCGTTCCAGAATTCAAGCCTCTTCCCAATCGGTCCCGAGTTGTTAGAGACGAGTGTTTGCCGAACGAATGTGCTCGAGGGCACCGTTGATCAAGACCATCTTCGCCAGAGTCACGAAAAATAGCTTTCTGCTCACAGCAGCAGGGTTGTCCTACTTCTTCTTGATGGCTTTGGTTCCAGCGCTGTTATTGCTGTCCTCATTAAGCAACTATCTGTCCTTGCAAAATGGAGTTCATGATGCAATGGACTTTCTCTCGTACATCCTGCCCGAGCAAGGCGAGTCTACGATAGCCGACGTAGTGAAAATGATCGGAGCGCGACGCGTCGGCTTTTTGTCGATCGGATTTCTTACAGCCTTATGGCTCGCATTGACTGCAGTTGAAGGGGTCATCTTGAGCATTGACAGCGCCTACGGATCCGGGAAACCGCGCTCGTTATGGAAGACCTGGTCGCTGGCCTTAGGTCTGACAACTGTGATTGGGTGCCTCTTTATTCTGACGGATCTGTTGGCGAGTTTCGGCCCGGCCGTCGGAAGGTTCGCCTTTGGGCAGTTTATGAAATGGTTGTTAGCAGCTCTCTTCACCTTCGCGGTATTGGAGATGCTCTATGTTCTAGCTCCGAGTGCGCCGCGTGCAGGACGATTCACGGTGCCTGGCGCAGTCGTCGGGACCGCAATTTGGATCGCTATCTCCTGGGCGCTAGGGTTCTACTATCACCATTTCGCGGCACGACACTTGGGAAGCCTATTCGGGCTGTTGGCAACTCCGTTAGCATTCATGGTGTGGCTGTACTGGAGTGCTGCCGCTATTCTGATCGGCGCAGAAATCAACTCTGGCCTTACAGAGCGCGAACAAGCATCAATGGTGGCAGGCACAACGGCCTGTTAGCATCTGTCGGCACTCGGCGACCGTGAGTTCTTTGACTTGGTTAAGCCAAGAATCGGAACACGGAAAGCTCAGAAGGACAAGTTCAAGGCCTAAGTAGAGCTAGACCGCCCGCGCTCGATTTCCTCACATAAGCACCTGGTACGACCCATCCTAGGGATTTCCCCAGTTGTGCAAGAAGAAGACTTGGCTAAAATTCCGACAACACCGTCACAGATGTGGGCTGCTCGTCTCTGAGAGCTCTCGGAACTTGACGCTCACGGTTGACGGCATTGGCGCAGTCGAGACATGGAACCTACGGCGTCATGGCCATCCGCTCGGTGAACGGAGTGCGACCGCTGCCCATGGGAAATTGCGATGAGGGGGCGATTGATGTTTGTCCGTGCGCGTAGGTTTTTACGTAGCTCTCGTTGTCCTGTTCTTGACTTTGGTCATCGCGGTAGCGCAGGAGAAGGCAACGGCCAGCCGACCTGCCCCACAATCCTCCGATGTGTTTCCTCTTGCGGCCGGAGGGCAGTATGCGGAGAGCGACTTCTGCAAGAGCTGCCACGAGGAGTTCTGGAACAAATCGGTGCTCCTTAAGGCGGCCAGCACGGATGTCAGTTCTGCCAATGGGCGCGGCCACGCGCACATCGATGGTGGCGGCGATGTGACTAACGATTAAGGCCGATTGGTCAAGAAATGTGATGGAGGGCGTTCTCCCCATCAGTGTTGATGGCTTTCACCGATCGAGCCGCCTGCTTCAGGGAGTTGTAATGTTCGCCCCGAAAAGGAGAAAACATGAATCCACTAAAGTATTTCGCGCTCATAGTGCTTGCGCTTCTCTTTGCCTCAAGTACAAGCGCACAGCAGAACTCGATGCAGGCGACGGTGTCGGCCGTAATTAGCTGTGTTTCAGTGGGTAATCAGCGTCAGCAATGCCCGGCAGACACCAGTGCCGGCGTAGTGATGCTGAGCCAGAGCGGCGAAACTAGTTGCCTCCTGGGCAGGAACTGGGGTTACGACGGCCAGGGAGTGTGGGTCTCGGAAGGCTGCGGTGGCGAATTCGCAACCGGCAGCGCATCGCGTTCAGGAACTATACCTGTCCAAGCGAATGCGTTTGTTGAGCCGGAGGACCAGAAGGCGGAGATGGCCACCGTTACGACTGGCACCAATCCCGCAGTGCACTATACCGGAATGTTCAATCCCTACGGGAGTTTTCGTACCATCATTGGAAGTTCCGCCGCTGGGGCGCAGGTGCAAGACGATGCCTCGCGTGTGGGCATCAATCTTGCGACCTTTGGCCCCATCAAGGTGTTTGGCACGGCGGAGTGGGGCGTGGACCTGGTGCAAAGCGAAACCACGTTCAACGCCGGCGCAACCACGAGTTCAGGGTTCGGCGTCATCAGTACGACGACAAACCCGGTCTTTGGCGCACGCTATGGGTTCTTTGGCGTGGATTTCGGCCGCTTCGGCCGTTTGTCCTTTGGCAAACAGAACTCCGTCCATTATGACGTGACCGGTTACACCGACCGTTTCAACGTGTTCGGCGGCCAATCCACTGCAACCTACGTCGGTGGCACGGATGGCGGCCAAAGCGGTACTGGACGCGCGGACCAGACCATCCTTTACCACGTGAATTTCTTGAAGGTGTTGGAATTTGGCACCCAGGCTCAGCTACGCAGCGCCGCTACTAACCAAGCCATCAACGGCTTCGGCTTCTCCTTGCAAGCCAAGATCTTGCCAGGCGTGAAGATTGGGGGATCCTACGTCAAAACCTACTTCAACCAGGAGTCTGCGCAAGCGATATTCAACGGAGGGCGCACGGACTATTGGGCCTTCGGTGGCACCGGCAATTGGCGCAACCTGCAATGGGGCGCTGTGTATGTGCACCAAAACAACGGCGATTTAGTATTCGTTCCCGACCCGTCCGGCGGCCCGGAGCCAATCGCGGCAGGCTTCTCAGCCAATGGGGTGGAGCTCTATTCCAAACTGACATTCGGGCGATTTGCCGTACTCGGAGGTTTTGACGACTACATACCGTTCGATGTCAGTCGGCTGATTAACTCCAACATTAAGACCAGGTACGGCGTCTTGGGCGCCGAATGGCACATCTCCAAGTCTGGCTATGGGTTCATCGAAGGCAAAGTCGGTGACTCCGTAGACGGGGCTGGAGGCGAGGTAGCCGACGCACTGGCCATCGGCTTCCGTTATGACTTTAGCTGGAAGACCCCGCACGTGGAGTAGCGCTGCGCATTCGGACTTTCAGTGTCGTGTCTGCCGGCGTTAACAAGCCATGAGGAACGTTCATTGGAGGAAACTATGAAGCTATCTAAGCGGTGCATCGCAGAGCTGCCGACGGGGCTTGGCGTGACGGCTCGATCGCAGTTCAGGGTTGCGTAGTTTGCGTCGCGTGTCGGCCTTGAATGTACGCTCCACCTGGCCTTGCACCCACTACGGTCGATCGCGAAGGCGGCGGATCGAACCGGCGCATTTTGTTACATCGGAGGTCAATATGAACTATAGGACGCGAACCGTATTGTGCTGCGCGGCGCTTTTCACCGCTGTCGGCTTGTCCATCATGACTCATGCCCAGACGGCTCCATTTGCAAAGACTCAGGTTGCCGATCGCATCCGTAAAGTAGAAGACGGTGTGGACCAATTCGACAAGTACCTAGAAAACCGCGGAGACGATGCGCAGAGCCGAGCCAATTCCGCACAGAGCAGCGGAGCGACAACCCGCCGCCAGCGTTCGAATTCCGGGAACGCCCAAGCTCAAGGAAACCAAGCTAAGCAAACGAAAGACGACCTCGAAAACGCGATGGACGATCTGAATCGCGCCACGAACCGTCTCCGGCGCAAGTTTGACGGAACCTCGAATTATCCGGAGACAAAGGTACAAATGGAGCAGGTCATGGACAGCGCGCGCCGCGTCAATCAGGTGATGACCAAGGGGAATTACGGCAGTCAGGTAGAACGATACTGGACTCCGTTGCGCGCGAACATCAATGATCTTGCGCGGTGCTACAACTTGACGCCGTTAGGCGCATAGATCTCTCAGATCTTCAGTCGACGCAAGCTTCAGCGTCACCAATTGGAGGGCGCAAACTTGCGCTTCGTTCCTGGCTGTAGATGTAGATCAGAGCGTCGCGGAACATCGGTCCTATTCGCTGGCTAGGGTTTTCCCTAGTTGATTACGAACTGGCTGGTTGATATAAGGGCATATCTTCAGGTTATCGCGCCACATGTTTTCCGGAGGCTTAGTAACGTGCCACCGCGCGATACAGTCCACAGTTTCGGCAAGCCAGAGAGAATGCTGCTGCTCTTCGGGATATTCCTGGTTTCCGTGTATGCCGCGAACACGGTCTACAGCGGCATTTACTTGCACGCCAGCGAGCAAAGCTTCTGGGCATATCAAACATCTCCCCCAACACTGCCTTGCCATGTCAGTGGCAGGCGTGCTGTCAGACTCAGATAACCCGGCCTCAGGTAGCAGTAGAGTAGACGCTTCAACAAGGAGGAGGTACAAAGCCGTGATAATCACAACAGGGAAGGGTACCGCGACTCTGAAGTTCATCTTCCTCACGCTGGCTTGCTCACTCGTGATTGTGGCGCACGCAGCCGACGACAAGAAAGCAGAGGAGCAGAAGGAAATCCGGAAAATGGCCCAGGATACCTTGCAGCGTCTTTATAAGGCCAAGCCGGAAGTCAAAGGCGCAGTCCAGGGAGCAGCGGGGTATGCAGTGTTTAGCAATGCGGGCATGAAGATCTTCATGTTTGGATCCGGCAAAGGCGAAGGCATCGCCGTGAACAACAAAAGCAAGCAGGAGACGTTCATGAAGGTCGTGGAGCTTCAAGCCGGCCTCGGGTTCGGGGTGAAGAAATTTAGTGTGATCCTCATCTTCGATAACGAAGCAGCGCTCAACAAGTTTGTTAACTCGGGCTGGGAATTCGGCGGACAATCCACAGCCGCGGCCACAACCGGGGGAAAGGGCGGAGCGCTGGCCGGCGCAGCTTCGGTCTCGCCCGGTGTCTGGATGTATCAAATGACGGACAAGGGCGTGGCGCTTGAGATCACCGCCAAGGGCACCAAGTACTACAAGGACGACGACCTGAATTGAAGCTGGCGGGCGCTGGTTTGCAAAGGGGAACTACAGCAAGACCCTAATCAACAACGCACCCCGACCGAAGGGGGAAGGAAAAGTAGAACCTGCCCCCCCCGCCTCATTCTGTCGAATTACGCGTCGCGCTTGTTTCACAGGGCGGTTGTTTTGGAGGCGCGATGCGCTCCGCTTCCAGCATGGCTTCGACCTGAACCATTTCCTCTTCGATGCTGTCGTGGTCATGCTGCGGCGGGTCACTCTCTTCGACGCTCCGGGCGCGGGGACAGGAACCCTATCGCCAGCCACGAATCATAGAACTAAGAATTAGGGATTTCCCTAGTTGTGGCCGTGCGCACGCCATTCTCCAATGGATTGCCGACAACCTGCCAAGAATTTCACGCCCGTTGGAGTTCTGGTTCTTTGGAGGGTTTATGAGGAGGGAAGATGTTTCGAGCTCTACGTGAGTGCTTCTGCCTAGCCGTTTTCGTGTTGCTCAGTCTTTCCGCGATGGCACAACAACAGCAAAGCGGTTCCGCCGATCAGATATGGAATCAATTGGTCGCCGGCAATCACCGCTTCGCCACCGGGAAGGTTGCGCCACACGACCTGCAAGCTCAAAGAGAATCACTCACCAAGACGCAACATCCGCGGGTTGCGGTGCTAAGTTGCTCTGACAGCCGTGTCCCCCCGGAGTTGATCTTTGACGCAGGGCTCGGCGATCTGTTCGTCGTGCGCTCTGCCGGCGAGGATGACGATGCCATCGTGATCGGGAGTCTGGAATACGCAGTCGAACACCTGGGTTCAACTGTGATCGTGGTGATCGGACACGAAGGCTGTGGTGCGGTGACGGCAGCCTGTTCTGGAGGGAAGCCGGAATCGGACAATCTCGAAGCGGTTGTTAGCCCGATCGCTCCCTCGTGCAGCAAGATGGATCGCGCGAAACCAGAAAACCTTGACCTGGCGGTTCGTGACCACGTCCACAGAGTTTCCCAGGAGATACTGGCCAAGAGCGAGCTGCTGCGGGAAGCGGCTGCAGAACACAAGATTACTGTCATTGAAGCCTACTACTCCCTCGACACTGGGGAGGTGACCAGGCTGCACTGATGTAGAGGTGATTTCCTTGGTCGTCGATCTAAAGATTCACTGGAGGAAACAATGAAGAAGTTAGCGATAGCCCTCGTCATGGGAACGTCACTCCTGTTCATCCAGAGTGTGGCGTTCGCTCAGAAATCCGAGCCGTCGACATCAGGGTCGGCGGGTATTGAGCAGGACGTACAGCTGCTGCGATCCGACATACGCTCCGCGAAAAAGCAGATCATTGCGGAAAACATGAAGCTGACCGACACCCAAGCCGAGAAATTTTGGCCAGTCTACGATGCATACACTCGGGAGACGACGAAGCTAGGTGACGCTAGTTACGCTCTCGTCAAGGAATACGCGCAAAGCTACGACACCATGACGGACGCTCAAGCCGACAGCCTCGTCGAAAAAATGGCAAGTTTGGACGTGCAAACTGAAACCCTGCGCCAGCAGTGGATTCCGAAGTTCCGGAAAGTGCTTACCGGAAAGCAGACTGCGTTGTTCTTCCAATTAGACCGGCGCATCAATCTATTGCTCGATCTGCAGTTTGCGGCAAACATTCCGCTTGTCAAATAGCGTGCAGATTGCCATCTGCAGGAGGTTTTTGCGGACGACACGCGTTTACTCATCGTCCTACGGACATTTCGCAGGTAGTTCGCTGTACTTCGCGGCGCTTGACCTAACTGCAATCTCTGGATCACCTCGAGTACTTGCGGATTTATTCCAACCAGCCAGAGTCTTACTCCACGCTTGCGCTGCCGCTTCTCGCCTTCGGTCAACATCTTGGGGGCCGTGTACTCGAGATCGGGAACACCACGGAGGTGAAGAGCAACGACCTCAGGCTGCGCTTCCGCAATCAAGAGCCTTGTTTTCTCGGCGATGTATTCAGCATTCGCGAAGAATGCTCAGCGAGCAATGCCGGCGGGATACTCCTTAAACATCTTCTCTACCGCCGTATTGACCTGGTCCACCAGCTTCCCTCGGTTGTCGCTGAGTTTCTCTTTCGCTACGCCTCGCCATGCGATTTTCTGGTGAGTGGCATCGATAAGATCGACCACGAGTTGTCCCTTATGCACGACCACTGTCGTGGTCACGCCGGGCACAGCACCCCACATCAGAAAGTTCTGATCGAATGGCGGAATGCCCGAGTATCCGCTGTAGAGGTCGGAGTAAGTGACTGCCACGTCCGAATCCGATGAACCGTACATCTCGACATACAGGTCCGGATGGCCGTCGGTCTTCTGCAAGCCGCGCTTAGTGAGCTCCTCTTCGATCGCGCCGGCAATGCAGGCAGCCAGCATTGGGCGGGAGACCGCATCATGCCCGCCCCAGGCGAAGGTCTTGAACTTGGCAAAATCGAGGTTTGGGTCGTACGTCACCTTGATCTTCTGCGCGTGGGCGTTGAGCGCAACCAAGCCTGCCAGAAGAAACCACTGCACGACACGACATAACTGCGAGAAACGCGAGCCTTGCATCAAGCCATCCTTCCGAGCGTGTTGAACCTGTCACTAACCACATTGTCCTTACCCCATCATCCCAACTTCCAGGCACGCTGACTACTGGGGATTTGCCTAGTGGCTAGCTAGTATTCACATGGGTTTGCATAGCCAATGTTGCCGCACGCACGGCAAGCGCAATCAGGATGCCGGTCAGCAATAGTCCCAGGGTAGCAATTAGTAAAGCAGTAATTCTCGACCCTTTTTTCAACGGATGTAGATCGCCGTAGCCAACGGTGGTCGCGGTGATGAATGACCAGTAGAAACTATCGAAGCGCGACCAGCCTTCCATCTTTCCTACAAGTTGTCCAAGCAGAATTACCCCTGTCGCCAGAGTGAGTAGTAGCGGAAGAGCTACTACAAGACCATAGCCAAACTGTTTTAGAAAAGTGATTGTCACGCCTGTGAACAGCATCGGAATGTCACCTCCTGTTCCTCCAACTCCATCTGCGAACCCCGCCTTACGCTACGATGTCATCAGCAGTAATCTTTGGAGACTGCACTCGACCATCTTCTCTGCGTTCCTGCATCAGCTGCCCTTCGCGACCTCGGCGTGTTTGGTTCTCTGCTGCATATTTGCATTGCCGTCGGCAACAGCCGGTGATGCATGCCAGTTTGACGGTGGGACAAGTACGGCGCCCTGTGGCTGCATCATGAAATGTGGCGACATGATCTGAACGCCGAATTCGTTGAAGGCATCCTGGATGTGCCCGTGCAAATCAGAGAGAGTCTCGATGCGCAGCTTGGCGTCGGTGATTCTCGCAATCAGCGTATAGGCCACGTAGAAGTCAGAGAGTTGCCGCTGCAACACGTAGGGTTTAGGCAGCTTCCGTACGTTGGGAGTGCGATCCGCGGCCAGGAGGAGCAATCCCTCCACCTGCCGCCACATGGGGCGTCGTAGCCAATCGTTACCGCGCAGGAGATGATCATCCCATCCGGATAACCAAGACGGGTGTGATTCTTGGTCGCGGTACCGACGAGCACGGAGTTCGGTATGGTCACCTCTTGACCGTCGACGGTTCGAACCTTACCGGCGAGCAGCCCGACTTCTAACACCTCACCCTCGACGTCGTTCACCAGCACCCACTCACCCGGCCTGAGGGCCTTGGAGTAAACCACGAATAACCCGCTCATGACCTGGTTGATGATGCCGGTGGAGCCGAGGGAGATCATGAGGCCAACGAACACGCTGATGCCCTTAAAGGCATCGGTGCCGGAGCCTGGGATGTAGGGATACGCCACAACAATCGCCAGTATCCATGCGACGCCCGTAAAGATGCGCTCTGTCGCCTGCGCTGTTTCGGGCTCGAGCCACGATACCCGTATGCGTCCAGCGACTACGTGCTCGAAAAATAAACGGCCTAGCCGGACAATCCAGCGCGCCAGGAAGAAAATGACGATGACGGCAAATAGTCCGGGAAGCGCATCGACACCCGATCTTCCGAGGTGCTGGAAAAGTTGCAGAACGTAGCGGCCCAGCTTGTCCCCCCACGGTTCCGTGTAAGGAAAGCGCTGCAGTGAGAGACTGGCCCACGAGTAGATTGCGGAGAGGATGAGCACAGCGGCAATTGCCCGAACCGCCGCGTAAACCAGGCTATCGATTGGCGGCCTGAGGTCAATCCCAAATAGCTGCAAGGGCGTTCGAACCAGCGGTTGTCTGCGATGAAGCAGCGCTGTCAGCCGGGAGTGTGCCTTCCAAATCAGCGACGCTGCAAGCAGAAGAATCACGAGCCCGATGAGGGTGAAGAGAAGAGCCGAACGAATCACTGGCCATGACCGCTCCGCAAGGCGTGCGTTCAGCGCGTCACCGAGATTATGCAGCGCGCTTTGCGAGGCCTGCGCCAGTGTTTCACCGGTCTCCTCGTCAAGGTCGCGGGTGCTGAGAAAAAGAAGAACCCTCCCATCGTAGGTAAACGCTGTCCCATCCTGGCCTTCGACGTTGAAGGGATGCAGCGCGATATCGCTGGCTCGCGCACCCAGCGGAAGTTCATCCAGGCGAGCGAGGATCCGCTCCGTTCGCATTTCGGGATCGGCACCGGCGATCGTGGCGCGCAGGACGGTGACCTCCCGGTTCCAGAAGTCCACGGGCACTTCCCTGGTGCTGACAGCGGGCTGGCTCGCCTTGGCCGGCGGTGCGTCGGCAGCGTATGCGATCTCCTGAGAGGCACACGCCAGCAGGATGATCCAGCCGATAGCGATGAACAACAGCCGCCTATGCGCGAGCTGCTTGATCTGCATAGTTGCTCCTCTCACAAGCGGAGCATAGCAAACCGGACATCGAATCCTGTCTGCCAAATTGCACTAAATGGTAAACATTGCGCTTCCCACGGCAACTAGGGAAATCCCTAAGTCAACGGGAGGCAGTCAGATACAAACCGCTCTTTTTCACCCTTGTACCGGCCGTGTTGCCGATTTACCATTACGGTCAAATCTCCAATTCAGGGGCCCAAAACAAGCCGATCGAAGGTATCCGGAGCATGAAACAGACAGTCCTCTCCGCTGACGAGGCATTGCAACGGCTGATTGACGGGAACGAGCGGTTCCTTCGGGGTGAGGCGCGATTTCCTACTGTGTGCAAAGAGACCCTGGCTGATCTGGCAAAAGGACAGTGCCCTTATGCCACGATTTTGGGCTGTAGCGATTCCCGTGTCCCACCCGAGTTGATTTTCGATGCGAACTTTGGCGACTTGTTCATTGTGCGCGTAGCGGGCAATCTAGTCTCGGGCGAAGTGATGGGAAGCTTGCAGTACGCTGGCTCTCACCTTCACACTCCGGTTTTTATGGTTCTGGGGCATGAGGGATGCGGCGCGGTGAAGGCGACCCTTAGCAGCAAACTACATGACGTTCAGCATCAGTCTCGCATTCAGATTTTGGTCGATAACATGCTTCCTGGCCTCGCCGGTCTTAGTGCCGAGCTTTCTGAGGACACGCAACTTGCCGCTGCCGTCGAAGCTAATGTCCGGTGGTCCATGCATCAGTTGGCGGAATCACCAGAAGGTAAAGCAGCGCTACAAGAGGGTCGTGCCACGCTGGTGGGCGCGGTTTACGAAATCACTACTGGCCGTGTGCGATACCTTTCGGAGAATTCTTGATCTGGGCGACAATTAACATTTCTATGGCCAACTAACATTTGCGGAGCCTGAAGGTTCGATCTACCAACCGGCGTCTCCGAGCGAGATGGCCTGATCTCATTCATGGTTGGGGCTGCCCGAAAGTCGGAGATCACGCTGAGCCTGATCCAGAGTCGGCAGCGACCCGCCAAAGTCCGACCCGCCAAAGGCCAACCCGAAGCTCCACGTCCTATACTGCCCTCTCTGCGGCGCTCGTTTAGGAAAGCTCCATGTATGAGAAGTGGACTGCGAGTAAGACTCCAAGCCCCTTTGCCGCTAGGGAAATCCCTAGTTGTAGCACCTAACCCCCAGCTGTACTGTCAGCTTGGAGTAACGCGTGAATTGGTTTCGCCTTCTCCCAGGGAGGCCCACGATCAAACGAATAATCCGACCGATTGTCGTCATCCTTTTCTCACTCGTTGTCGTTGAATTAACGCAAGCGAATCAGAAGGGGACGGCTACTCCCCCAGTACCAAAAAGCGAGACCTTGGAGCTCGGCAAATCCTACGCTGCGTTGCGCCCTGAGCAAAAGCAACTGGTAGACGAGTTCGTTCGCCGTTACAACGCTACTACCGGAAGCAAGCTTCTTGCTGAACAGGCCTACAACAACGCTCGTCTGTCCGTCCGCACCACGTTCGACGGCGTGACCCATGCGCTGTTGAACGCCAAGATCACCGATGCGCAGGGCAAGAGCCTGGGGCGCGCGATTGACTTGGTGGACGCGGTTGACGAAGTGATGGGAGAGGAACCCGGGGTGGGCGGCGACCGTCAGTTTCGCCTGTATGTGTACCTAAAACCGAAGGCGATTGAAATTCTGAGCCAGAGCCAGGAGTTCTTTCACGATAAGGACAACAGCGTTTATCACAAGGGCTTTCCCATTTGCTACCGGCTGAAGAAGGGACCTCCCTCGATTCAGTTCTCCATTTCGCGCGACAACAAATTGGCCGACGTTGATGTCGATTATCGCTCTTCCGGTTTTCCTAAGGCGCTGGTCAATGGACACTTGACCGCTGCCAACTCGGACGTCCGCGCGGGAAACAATCTCGACCGCCATGACGGCCGCTGGTCGGGCCTCAATGGCTGGTGGCGCAACGTCTTTGGACAGCTCGGAACGGGCGGGACGCCGCCAAAGGAGAACGCCACCGAGCGCGCCGGGCAGATCCCCTTGAACCCCGGCGTGAAAGCTAATCAGGGCATCGACAAGAGCGCGCACGACTTCCTGCAAAGCTGGGTAGTGGGAAAAGAACCGAATAAGTCGGTTGCCTATTTTTCACGCCGCAGTTATCCGTGTTTGGAGACAATGCCGCAGACCAGCAGGCAATCGGTTCCGCAAGGCATGGTTCGGCTGCGAACACTGATGGCAATGCAGAAATTTAGCGACAACATTGGAGCGGTAAATTCCGTTGCCGACGTGTTCGAGCCTGCCGACAACTGGTCGCAGGCCCTAAAGCCGGCAAAGAACGCGTACCCATCGGAATTCCGGCTGGTGAACTTGCCGGCGGACATGGCAGCGGACGAGGAATGCGTCGCCATATCGAACGACGATTCGAGCAAACGGCCGAAAGAGAAATACTTTGCCACCGCGTTTCGCGGAAAAAAGGTCGACAGCCAGAACAAGGTGATGTCCCTGCTCTGGACTGAAGAGGGCGATTACTGGAAAATCATTGCCATCCGGATCGAAGACAGCAGCGATTCGGGGATCGTCCCAAACAATGCTGCAGCCCAGGCCGAGCCTTCGGTGGAAGAACCCAGGAACATTGCCGGCGATCCCGCCGCCGTCAAAGACATCACGCAGTTCTACCAGACTTGGATCGTGAAACGGAATGTTACGGAGGCTTCTAGCTTTGCTTCACAGCGCTCCTATCAGTGTCTCCCGGCGCCATCCGAAGAGGAGAAGAAATTGACGCCGATCGCCAGAATTCAGTCTGGGCTGGAACAGCCGCTCGCGAGAATCCCATCGGGCGGGAATCTCTCGGAGATGATGTCAAGTCTGCAGCCGCAAGACGATCTGCTGCGCCCAGTTCAGCAGGAAAACTCCAATGCTTTCGCGATCATGGCGGTGCCAGACCAGAAGGCCAATAGCTTTCTGTGCCAATCTCGTCACCTGCCCGAAGCAACTCCGGAGTTGAATCCCGCTGATGCCAAATACGGAACATATTATTTGACCGCCAGTCGGTTGAATTATGGGGAAGAACAATCGCCCGCTCTTCTACTGTTGTGGGCCAAAGAGCAAGCGGGATGGAAGGTTATTTCCTGGGCAGTAGAACTTCCGTAACTCCCGGGTCTCAGATCCGCATTCGGCGTCGAGCACTTATGTAGCACGGGCGGCGCACGAAATTACGGTGTCAGCTACCGCGTGATCTCCCAGACGACACCGTTGCCAAAGCTACCGATGAGCGTACCTGGGGGACCGTCGTAGAGGTTAGTGCCGTAAATCCCCGCCTCCATTGCTGGCGTCACACCGCGTCGCTTTTTGTGCGCCTGGCCTTAGTAATAGACCCGAGCGCCCGCGCCTGCGCCGCGTCGCAAATGTCCGCATTATTGGCGCGAAACCGCGCAGTTCTTATCTGGCGCGATTAGCGGACGAGATTTGTAAGACAAGGCGAGTTTGCAAACGCAAACCGGAGGGCGGAAGGGGCAGCGTAAATAGCTATGCCAAAGGGATGGCGGATGTGGTTGTCCGACTCAGGCGCTTAATAGCTCTCGCCTCCCGTGTATACCTCGGCCAGTCTTACAGTGAGGCTTCGGCGAAATGCCCACCTTCAACGCACCTGCACCTGGGAGAAGGAGAGCTGGGCGTCCGTTAACCCGGCGCGATTTACCTGTCATATTTCTGGTTCCCGCAATTTTCTTTGGCTTCTTCGCGATTGCCCTCCCGGTAATGGCAAAGCTCGCTATGGCGAAGGAAAGCGATCTCAAGGTTGTCGTCGGATCAGTCGAGCGAGAGCCTATATGGTTAAGGGGAAAGGGTGGCGGCAAATTACCAATCATAGAAATTCGCGTCCAAACGGATGACGGTCTGTACGACCTCGATGAGCAAGATTTAAGTCACACGCGGGAAATCATGAATTTGAGGCCCGGCGATCAAATCACCGCGGGCGTGAGGCCTCTCGCTACCTACCACAATGTATGGGAGCTGAAACGCGATGGAGTGACGATTCAGAGCTACCAGGAGAGCTATCTATATCAGGTCGCGCAGAATGGGCAGGCGGAAACAAACGCGCTCTTGTGCGGGTTACTAGCTGCAATATCTCTGGCGGCGGGCTTAGCTCTCAGAATGCATTTCGGTGCATGGCGGGATCCGACCCCCTCGGTTTCAGCCGACGCCACAGACTACGTCGAGCGCTCCTGAAACTCCTTCGAACCATTCTCGCAACTGATTCACTCCAAAGACTCCCGCGAATGGTTGTATGTCTCAGGAAGTAGCCTGAGAGTCGTATTGCACAACAATCGCGAAATCGCCATTACACAAGCGATCCTGCCCGGAGGTCAGCTTATGAAAGCTCCCCGCCTAATTGCACGGTCGCATCAAGTTTGGTTCTCCAGCTTCGAGGGCCACACTTGAGCAGGTGCTCGGAAGTGCGAGCACTACGGGTTCTATCAGCTAGGCACGGGAGCGCAGTTTCTGCGTACCGCCAGGAGATAGCCCGGCTGAAGGGCGAGGTGGTTGGGCCATGCTGTGATGGGTGTACGTGGCACCTTTGGCGCCTCGTTGGAGAACAAAAGGCGAATCACGCGCTATAATCCTTCGCATGGCTTTCGCTCGGTGC
Source organism: uncultured Acidobacteriaceae bacterium (assembly GCA_963805985.1). Taxonomy (GTDB): domain Bacteria; phylum Acidobacteriota; class Terriglobia; order Terriglobales; family Acidobacteriaceae; genus Bog-257. The sequence continues at coordinate 35,648 of CAWDWG010000008.1, forward strand.
AGCGTCTCATTCGCGGATAGCGACGGTCTCTCACATCTCATCCACGTCCAAGCCGAATCGCTGTACGAAGCAGTGGCGCGGGCAATAGCGGGCTTCAGAGACGACCCTTTGGTCCCGCGACCCGGTTCCACGACTGAATTCACGGTCGTCATCGAACGCCCGGTCAGAGAGCATTCGCGAAGGACCAGCAGGCGTTATCAGCGACAGCGCGTCAAGGCGCTCTTGAATGACAGAGCGATTCAGACCCATGGACCTTCAGGTGCCCGCAAGACTTAACCAGCACGGGCCCGCAACGCACATCTTCCATCGGTCGCGGGAGTTAAAATCGACAGCAAATGTGCGGACGATACCGACTCTCTCGGCGCGCCGAGATTTTGGCCAGCTACTTCTATGCGGAGTATGAGGGGATGGAGTGGGAGGCTCGCTATAACATCGCTCCAACTCAAACCGTGCCCGTGATCAGGCAGGATGCTAGCGAGCCCGTGCGGCGTGCCTCATGGATGCGATGGGGCCTGGTTCCCAACTGGGCTAAGGACGTGACTGTTGGCGCCAGCATGATCAATGCGCGGTCAGAGACAGCCGCGGAGAAGCCGGCCTTCAAGGAACTTCTTCAGCGTCGGCGCTGCCTCATTCCCGCGGATGGCTTCTACGAATGGCAGAAGAATGGGAAGAGCAAACAGCCGTACTGCTTCGAGATGATGGAGAAGGAGCCCTTCGCCTTCGCTGGACTGTGGGATAGCTGGCGGGCACCGGACAGGGCTATCCTCGAAACCTGCACCATACTGACAACAACGCCCAATCAGCTCTTGGTCGACGTACACGACAGGATGCCCGTGATCCTGCCGGCCGCGACCTACGACCTCTGGCTTGACCCGGGATTTCAAGACGCAGCAGCCGCAAGCGAAATGCTCAAGCCTTACGATGCCGGGCAGATGCGACGATACGCCGTCAGTACGCGAGTGAACAACGTTGCGAACGACGAACCTGAGTGTTCCGCCCCGGTTGAAGTGTCAGGGGAATTTCAGACTGTACTCTTCTAGATAAAACCTGCTGCTGCCAGACACCGCGCCGCAATGACGGCCAAGAAAGCAAGGAGAGTTGATGGCGATTTTTTACAGCGAAGAGGAACCAAGGGTGTGGTGGCGGCTTTTATTGTTCGTGTTTATCACTGTGCTCGGCGTATTCGTGCTGCACGCTTTCTTGGTTTACCTCCACTCACCGAAAGTCGGGATGTTTCGCGGGATGACGCCAGGAGCAATGTTGGCAATACAGGAACTGGCGTTTGTGGTACCGGCGGTCGTGGCGGGACTGGTGATGGGCTGGATTGAGCGCCGGCCCATAACAAGCTGACGGGCTCGTGGCCGGGGCCGGCCAACCGCGGTTGATCCTGGCCGGTATTGTCTGGGGTGTGGGAATGATGACGGCGCTGATTCTGCTGATCCGCGCCTTTGGAGGAATCCAGGTTAGCGGTCTGGCGATTCATGGAAGCGTGCTGCTGAAGAGCGCAGCGCTCTATGGAATCGGATTTCTGTTGGTCGGCTTTTTCGAGGAGTTCACGTTTCGTGGATACATGCAGACGGTATTAGGAGAGCGGATCGGGTTCTGGCGGGCTGCGGTGATTTTGAGTGTGCTTTTTGGAGCGGTTCATTTCCTGAATGGCGGAGAAAGCTGGGTGGGCGCATTGATGGCGGCGGCCTTCGGGATTGTGAGCTGCCTTGCACTCGAACGGACGGGAAGCCTGTGGCTGAGCATCGGGATGCATGCGGGATTCGATTACGCGGAGACCTTTATCTTTGGAGTTCCCGACGGCGGATTCCCTGCAAGGAATGCACTCATGAATGCCACGCTGCAGGGACCGAATTGGCTGACCGGGGGAATCGTTGGGCCGGAAGGGAGCGTGATGGCTTTCGTGATGCTAGCTGGAGCGTTCGTCCTCCTATGGGTCATCTACTCGCGCCGGCGTCCCGCGGCGATTCCTTCGCCGGCATGGCCAAACCGTCACTCCATGGGCCGGGCGCGTCGCTCATTCGGGACTGTCAGCGAGACGCCGAGAGGACAGCCGGCCGGGAGGCCGCGCCACTTGTGCTCTCTACTTCTGCGCAATCTGAGCGTGGGCTGCCATTTGCTTTTCCAGGCGAGACAATCGCTCCTCCACCGATGCGTCTTTTAGTTGTAGTTGCCACTTGAGACCTTCGATTTCGCGCTCCTGCGCTCTCATCTGCGCTTGCTGAGTGACAGCGATCTCAGCCTGCTGTTCTGCTCGGCGATACTGCTTCTGCAATTCGTTCAGCAGCATGGGGGCAAGATACTGATAACGGACGGTGAAGGGTTGGCCGTCCTTGTCGTAAGCTACCAACTCGGGATAGATCTCGGCCACTTCTTCAGGGAAACGAAGGGTTACGACACAAGCAGCGACACAAATTCGGAATCAGGAAGCCATTCCCTTCGCAAGTGATTGAAGAGAATGGCGGGGTCGACGGGACTCGAACCCGCGGCCTCTGCCGTGACAGGGCAGCGTTCTAACCAACTGAACTACGACCCCGCTATTGGGTTGATCGGGCTAGCGGAAACCCTTATCAATACTGGCGATTCGCATCGGCAGCGAAACGCCGGCACGTCCGCTCCAAGAAAGGCTCTTAACAACGGACGGTTTTGATTGTAGCAGATAAAACCGTTTCGGTGGCGCATGAGTCTGGGAAGCATCTCATGCAGTCCGGTTCCTTCATTTTTGTGATCCCAAGGAGGCTTTTAGTCCGACAAGGGACCTGCCCTTGATTCTTTCAGCAGCCTGTTCAGCCGCTGAGTCTATTGCGAGGGAGCTTACTTCAAAGTTCTGCTAGAACGCCGACCGCACGTGCTGTTCGCCCAGTGCCTTGCCTTCGTGATCAAACCAGATGACCTCGTATTGCGGCTGAAAAATGTTGTACCAGTAACGATAGACGTACTCGTCGGTGCAGCCCTTGGGAATCGGCGTGAGCGAGCCACATGGACCTTCGGAAGTCGGATCGCCCAGCAACTGGCGCACCACCTCATTCGGGTCGCCGAGGTTCACCATCTGCGCGTTCGTGCGCAGCTTCTGGTCATGGTGATAGGCCCAGGCACCGGCGCCGATGAGCGCGATTGCGATGACGATGAATACGATGCGAGTAGCCATACGAATTACAAGGGGCTAGCGATCAGGGGTTACATGCTAGCGTCGAAGACCTGATCGTTGGTGAAATTCCTTTCGCTGAAGCTGTCGAGCCATTGCAGCGGACACGCCAGCCACTGGCCATCCGGTTCGTGTTGCCATCGGATTTTGTGTGCGAACCTCTTTCGATTGTGCCGGAAAAGACGCGCGCAGGAAAGCCGCACAGGGGAAAGCCTGCGCGAAAAACCAAAGCAAACTTTGACGATCAGCCGATTACGACCGGCCTGAATCGCTTACGCGGTTGCCTTCTGCGCAGCCAGTTCCTGAGGGCGGAAGATCCTGGGCGCTACCACCAGGAAAACCGCGACCAGTATGGCGTAGCAGGCAATTACCGGCAGCGCGTCATGCGTCCGCTTGAACCTTCCCATGAGGAGCAGCGCCAGTCCGACGTGGCGATTAGCATTGCTGACGGAGAAGGTGCGCACCTTAATTGCGTCGGCGCGCACCAGCAGATGCACCGCGGCAATCGATGACACCAGCAGAAGAAAACACGCCAGCACGATCCAGGGTGTAACCGTCGCCAGCTCCGCGCGCATCTTCCACAGCAGCAGAACGAAGACCAGCGTCAGCACCAGGTTGCCGATGATGTTCAAGCCGCGCTGCGCCTTCCTGGAGCACACAGGCACCAGGCGCATGAGCATCATTCCCACCAGCAGCGGCAGAAACTCCTTCTCGACGATTTGCAGCAGCAGCACGCGCGGCGGAATCCAGATGTCGCGGTCGTAAAGCTTGGCCGCCAGCCATAGCATGACCGGGATCATGAGCGGCGTGAGTGCGCCGCACCACACCTGATAGCTGGCTGCCACTTGCATATCGAAGCCGCGCCGCGCGAGGTTGCGTGTCAGCAGCGGCGCGCCCGGCGTGGCGCCCACCATGAACAGAGCTCCGGTTTCAGGGAGCGTCAGGACGAAGACGCGCGCCAGGATCAGCGAAGCCAGCGCCGGCAGAATGAAGGTGGCCAGCACCAGCCGCGTCCACGCCGACAAAGTGAGCGCCCGCCAGTTGGCGATGAGCTCGTTCAACTTCAGGCTCATGCCCACCGAAATCATTAGAATGAAAACGGCACCAGGGAGAAGCAGTTTCATGATTTGGGTTCGAGCTTGCAAAAGCCGGTGCTGCCTTCAAGACCATCGTCCCAGTTAGGGGGCTTGAGATTCGGGTTGGCCTCGTACAGCGGCTCCATGACATCCATTACAATGCCATAGCCGATGTTGCGCGTCGCCTTGACGAACCCTGTGTATTCTTCGGGAGAACAGCGTTCCCTCACCATGTCGATACAGCCGCAGAGCTGGTTCCACATCTGCCTCATCGCTTCGTCGATCTGCTTCGCCACATCGGGATTCTTGATCATATCGTCAACTTTAGAGAATACGTCCCCTGTCAATGTGCCGGTAGTGCAATTAATTGTCATCACGACGAGGACTTTAGTCCGAGGAGGGATCTGCTTTTTCCGGACGCGGCAGAACTCCATGCGCGGAGGCCACGAACAGCAGATCCCTCGTCGGGCTGAAGCCCCTCGTGATGACAACTTGAAACTTGAACCTTGAAAGTCGAAACTGCCGCCTTAAACTCGAAACTTCTATAATCGAAATTCATGCCCTCATTCCCCGAGGTTGACCAGCAGCTCGCTTACCTGCGCAAAGGCGCGGCGGAGATCATTCGCGAGAGCGACTTACGCGAGCGGCTGGAGAAGTCGCGCGCGGCCGGCAAGCCTATGCGCGTGAAGGCGGGCTTCGATCCTACGGCGCCCGATCTGCATCTGGGCCACACCGTCCTGATGCGCAAGCTCAAACATTTTCAGGAGATGGGGCACACGGTCATCTTCCTGATTGGCGATTTTACCGGGCTGATCGGCGATCCCTCGGGGCGCTCGGTGACTCGTCCGCCGCTCTCGCGCGAGCAGATCGACCAGAACGCCGAGACCTACAAAGCGCAGGTCTTCAAGATCCTCGACCGCGAGAAGACCGAGGTACGCTTCAACAGCGAGTGGCTCGACAAGCTGGGCTATGAAGGATTCATCCGGCTGGCGGCAAAGTTCACCGTCTCGCAAATGCTGGAGCGCGAGGACTTCCACAAGCGCTTCATGGACGAAAAGCCGATCGCGATGCACGAGTTGCTGTATCCCATCGCGCAGGGCTATGACTCGGTCGCGCTGGAGGCGGATGTCGAACTCGGCGGCACCGATCAGAAATTCAATCTGCTGATGGGTCGCGAGCTGCAACGCCACTACGGCCAGCCGCCGCAGATCGTCCTGACTACACCGCTGCTGGAAGGCACCGACGGCGTGCAGAAGATGTCGAAGTCGTACGGCAATTACATTGGCATTACCGAGCCGCCGCAGGAAATGTTCGGTAAAGTGATGTCGATCTCCGACGAACTGATGTGGCGTTACTACGAACTGGTGACCGACGTCAGCATGGCCGACATCGAGCAGATGAAGCGTGACGTGGCCGGCGGGGCGGCGCATCCCATGAAGCTGAAGCAGGAACTGGGCAAGCGGATCATCGCCGACTTCCATTCCCGCGAGGCCGCAGAGCAGGCGGCACAGGATTGGTCGCGCATGTTCCAGAAGGATGAAGTGCCCGAAGACCTTCCGCTGATCACGGTGCCGTTTGCCGAGGTTGCTGCGCCCCACGCCTCGACCACCGACGACGACGTTCAGGTGAAACTCGATAAGCTCCTGGCGAAGACCGGGCTGGCGACGTCCGTCACCGACGGCCTGCGCAAAGTAAAGCAGAACGCCGTGAAAGTTGACGGTGAGCCGAAGACCGAAGTCGTCGTGACGGTGAGGATGGGCGCCGAGTTTACGCTCCGAGCAGGGAAGAAGATGGTGCGAGTGGCGATCAGCGGCTGATGACAATGGCTATCTCATCAATCGCTTTGTATCAAGGCACGGCGTCACAGGTTCATGAAAACTCGGTTTTCGAGCACTTCGTGTCCCGCCACGACTTACAGGCTGATGAGAAACTCGAGGTTTCGGACGCTTGCGTCAGAGCACGGCTTGACAGGCTGCCCTGATACGAACCAAATCGACATGAACAAATCCTTCACCAGCGTCACCCTCCACGGCTTTCCCGTCCGCATCGAGCTCGAGTGGCCGTTCCATCGCTCCGAAGGTGGCAGCGACTACTACGTCGTGCACGGCAAACTTCAACTGGACGACGGCAGCGGCTTTCACGCCGACGTCGCGCTCAACCTGGCGCAAACCGTGCGCGAGGCTCTAGCGTCAACCGACAGCGATCTCGCGTTTTCGGTCGCGGTCAACAGCGCGCGCAAAGCGCTCGACGACAGGCAGCTCGAACTGCTGAAGTCCGGCAAGCGTCAGCCGGTTCCGGTGTCGAGCCGCTGCTACAGCATTCGGCACAAACACTTCACTTTTGCACATGCGACGCCGGAGCAGGTGCAAGAGTTTGTCGCGCGAAAGATCTTTTGGGGAAGTGGCGCGGAGCAAAAGCCGGTCCTGATCGCCGATCCCTGCGACGCGCAGTATCTCGACGCGGCCGACGCCATCATGATCGACAAGCTGACCGCGGCGGCCAGAGACCTGGCCGCACGCGGCATGATCGAGTTGATCGGCGATCAAGCACGACCGACCGACAGCCTGCTCGCCCAGCGAGAAGCCATCGTCGCCGCCAAAGATCACGCGCTGGAAGAGCTGCATCTGAAGCACGCCTTCGAGCGGGGATAGTTGGTGAGCGGCCATTCAGGGCCGCGTCCAGCAAATACAAAACGAGAAAGCCGCCAGGATCATCATCTGATGATCCTGACGGCGGTGGGATCTCGGTACGTCGGCGGACGCCAGCCTCAAGGCCGGCTCTACCCAACCATCGCGGTGCGCCGCGCTTCCATTCCGTCCAACACATGCCACAGCGACTTCGCAGCGCTCTCAGCCGCATCGAGTGCTGCCTCGGCTTGCTGAGGATCGCCGGCAATCTCCGCGCTCAGCAAGGTGCGCCAAACCTCCGCGTGCTCGACATCGGCGAATTGATGCAGCTGGAAGTAGCCACAAGTCTTCGCGTCGGCGCCATAGCGCTGTGCCAGGCCGTCAGCCTTCTCCTTTGCCACGCGCGGAACCTGCGATTCGTATGCGTACAACGCGGCCAGCGCGTCGGCCGTCGAGCCCTCGCGCGCCACGCGACGGAATGCGTCGACCGCCTCGCGCACTTCCGGCATCGGCTCACGCCGTCGAACGGCGTCGCGATCGGCGCCCATGCCCTCGGCAAAATCCAGCCACAGCTCGCTGTGGGCGCGGCCGTCGATCTCCTCTTCGCACAAGTTGCGCAGCACGGCCCGGCGCACCTCGCCGTCGTCCAGTCGCGAGTGCAGCGCGCTCAAATAGGTTGGAAACGCCGCAACGTGATGATAGTAGTCGCCGGCATATCCGCGCAGATCCTCGCGCGTCAGGTCACCGGCGGTCCACGCTTTGTAATACGGATGGGACAGCAGATCGTAGCGGGCAATGCGCTGCTCGAGCGCCGTCAGAAAGGCTTGTAATTCCATCAATCACCCCAGCCAAGAATTCGGAAGTGACAACACTATACGAGAGATAGCGGCGAGCTACAAGCTGCTGAAGACGCGTGCGCCAAGCGAAGAATTGGCAGCAACTCCACACGTGGCGGACGAACCTGTAAACATGCGACTTGGTAGAATTGAGTCAACCGTTGTTTTAGCGATGTAGATGGGACCTTCTCTTTGCCGCCTGTCCAATTCACTGAGATATTCGACGTGGTTGTCGTCGGCGCCGGCCATGCCGGATGCGAGGCGGCGATGGCCGCTGCCCGCATGGGCCTGAAGACCGCGCTCTTCACTCTCAACGTCGATCTCATCGCGCAGATGTCGTGCAATCCCGCCGTGGGCGGCATCGCCAAGGGACATCTCGTCCGCGAAGTCGACGCTCTAGGCGGCATCATGGGTGAAGTGACTGACGCGGTCGGCATCCAGTTTCGCCTGCTGAATACTTCACGCGGTCCGGCCGTCTGGTCTCCACGCGCGCAGTGCGACAAGCAGCAATACCGGCTGAAGATGCGCGAGGTGCTGGAGTCCGAGCCGAACCTGCATATCAAGCAGGCGGAAGTGGCGGATGATCGTTAGTCGGGTTGTCTAGCGAAGTTAGTCAGTTGTGTGAGCAGAACCGACGACGAGATTGCAACCGACAACCGACAACCGACAACCGACAACCGGTGTTCGGCTCCGCGACGGCCGCACCGTCGGCGCGAAAGCGGTCATCATCACTACCGGAACTTTTCTCAACGGACTCATCCATTGCGGCGAGCAGCAATATCCCGCGGGCCGCAGCGGCGAGCCGGCTGCCGTGCTTCTCGGCGAAGCGCTGAAGAAGCTCGGACTGCGCGGCTGCCGATTGAAGACCGGAACGCCGCCGCGTCTCGACGGCCGCTAGATCGACTGGTCGAAGTTCACGGTGCAGCCGGGCGACGCCGATCCTACGCCCTTCAGCTTCCGCACGCGCCGCGTGGCGCATCACGACAAACAGGTGCCGTGCTATCTCGCTTTCACCACGGCGGAGACGCATCGCATCATCCGCGAGAACGTGCATCGCTCGCCCATGTACAGCGGCCAGATTCAATCCATCGGCCCGCGCTATTGCCCGTCGATCGAGGACAAGATCGTCAAGTTCCCCGACAAGGAAACGCATCAGCTCTTCCTCGAGCCCGAAGGCCTGAACACGCACGAGATCTACGTCAACGGGATGAGCACGTCGCTGCCAATCGAAGTGCAGCTTGCGATCATCAAGTCGATTCCCGGCCTCGAAAACGCCGAGATGCTGCGCCCCGGCTACGCCATCGAGTACGACTCCATCGATCCGACCGAGCTGCAGCGCACGCTCGAGACGAAGAAGATTGAGTGCCTGTACCTCGCCGGGCAGATCAACGGGACGTCGGGTTATGAAGAGGCAGCGTGTCAGGGGCTGATGGCCGGCATCAACGCTGCACTGAAGGTCAAAGGCGAGCCGCCGCTGGTCCTCGACCGTACCGAGGCCTACACGGCGATCCTGATCGACGATCTCATCAGCAAGGGAACCAACGAGCCCTATCGTATGTTCACCTCGCGCGCGGAATTTCGCCTGCATCTGCGCATCGACAACGCCGACCGCCGGCTCACGCCGCACGGCCGTCGCGTGGGGCTGATCAACGATGGCGCCTGGGCCGACCACCTGGCCAAGCAGGAGCGCATGAAGGCTATGCGGGGACTGCTGGAAAAGACGCGAGTGAATGAGGCCGTTGTCAGCTGTCAGCCGTCGGTTGTCAGCGAAGATTCGATGTCGATGCTGGAACTCTTGAGTGAGGCGCGGTCGTCCGGTGCCACTCTGGCACAGCTCCTCAAGCGCCCCGAAGTGCAGATTGAGTCGCTTGTTCCTGTGCTGGTCAAACTGATACCAAGCTTCTTTGATCGCGAAGTTGTCGATTCTGAGTTGTCAGTTGCCAGTAGGGGTAGCGATCAAAGCGCGCCGACAACTGACAACCTACAACCGACAACGCCGCGCTTAAGCGCGGCCGTCCGCAACGAGCTGAAGTCCGTCGAAACCGAGATCAAGTACTCCGGCTACCTCGATCAGCAGACCAAAGCTATCGAGCGCCTCAAGAGGTCCGAGCAGCGCACCATCCCCAACTGGTTCGACTACGGCAAAGTCTCCGGCCTCTCGCGCGAGATGAACGAGAAGCTCAGCCGCGTGCGCCCGCAGACGCTCGGCCAGGCCAGCCGCATCCCCGGCGTCACGCCCGCGGCGGTGTCGCTCATCAACGTCTACATTGAGATTCAGGCCCGTCAGCAAGCCGGCCAAACATCCCACGCCTAGAACCCGGTACTGACGCCCGTCCCATCCGGTGGCATTCCTTTTCTCCTGCCTGATATGCTTCTCAGTTTCAGGAGAAGCCGAATGCGCAAGCTTGCCGCAGTTGTTCTGCTGCTTTCATCCGCTCTCATCGCGCGCGCACAAAATGTGCGCCATCCCTTCACCTTCGACGACGCTGCCACCCTGCGTCACGCGCAGGCGGTCGCGGTTTCGCCCGACGGCAAGAGCATCCTCTACCGCGTCGGCTTCGGCGGGCAGAAAGGCCCGGGCAACACCGAGTGGTACCTGATTCCGGCTTCCGGCGGCGACGCTCGCCATCTCACTATTCCTGAGCAGTTCAAGCCGTCCGGTTTCACCGCCGACGGCAAAGCCCTGTACGGCACGCTGAAGGTGAACAACGCCGGACAATTGGCGACGCTGCCGCTTGCGCCAGCCGACACTCCTGCGGCCGCGGCGGCGACCCCCGTTCCGCTCACCGCATTGCCCAAAGGCATCCACAGTGCACTGCTCTCGCCCGACGGCAAGCGTTATGCCGTGCTTGCCGACCCGCGGCTTCCTGATCCGCTCGCCGATATACACAACGTGATTGAAGCTGAGCCGACGAGCCTCTATATCGTGAATGCCGACGGCACCGGCGGTGCGTGGTGGTGTCCCACATTGAAGGACATTGCCGAGGAAGGGATCGCGTGGTCACCCGACGGCGCCTCGGTTGCGGCGCTTTCGCAAACCCCGAAGATCGGCTTCCACTACATTCACACCAACATCGACGTCTGCACCGCCGCCGCGACTCGCCACATCGCGAATACCGATAACGCCTCCTCCAACATCGGCTGGATCAACGGCGGCAACGATCTCGTATTCCTGAGCACGACGACGCAAGTGCTCACTCCCGATCATGTCTGGACGGTCTCTGCTTCCGGTGGAGCGCCGCAGGACCGCACGCCCGATCTGCCGGCCAGCGCGATTCATCTTTATGTCGATCCCAAGGGCAATGCCTGGGTGTGGGTCGCGCGCGGCGTGCAGACGGAAATCGACAGCCTTCAAGGACAACGCGCTGACCTCAACCTACAAGTGGCCGGATGGGACGATTTACGGCCTGGTCACGCCGCAGATCGCCGCCGCACCCGACGCCCGCGTGTTCACCGTCTCCGATCCACATCACGCTGCCAACGTCGCCATTGCCAACGGCAGTGCGCTACAGCTCATCACGCATGAAGGCGACGAGCAGCTCGCGAAGATCGCACTGGGCGACGTGCGGGTCGTGCGCTGGAAGAGCGCCGAGGGCATTGCGCTGGAAGGCATCCTGACCCTCCCCGCAGATTACAAGGCCGGCCAGAAATACCCGTTCATGGTTCTGCCCCATGGCGGGCCAGAAGCCAATGACGGGTTGGAATTCGATTGGTTCACGCGAATCTTTCCCGGCATGGGTTACGTTGTGTTGCAGCCGGAGTATCGCGGATCGACCGGCTATGGCAGCGAGTTCCTCAATGCCATCTATCAGCACTTCGGCGATCGCGCCTATCGCGACGTCGACAGTGCGACGGATTATGCCATCGCGCAGGGCTGGGCCGATCCCAACAAGCTCACCATCTTCGGATGGAGCGCCGGCGGCTTCATGACAGCTTGGACCGTTACGCAAACCAATCGCTACAAGGCCGCGATCGAAGGCGCCGGCATCACCGACTGGCTCAGCTTCATCTGGACGAGCGATGTGCAGCAGTTTGACTATGACGCACGCTGGCCCGATAAGGATCCGCAGGCGTTTCTCGTCTTCTCCGCAGCAATGCATTCCGAAGGCGTGAAGACGCCGCTGCTAATCCTGCATGGCGCTGCCGACGAGCGCGTGCCGACATACGAAGGGCGTGAGCTGTTTGAGGTCCTGGCGGCGCGCGGCAAGACCACGCGCATGGTCACGTATCCGGGATCGCCGCATTTTCCCGTGGTGTGGGATCAGATTCACGACGTTTTTCGCGAGATTGCGGCGTGGCTGGCTCGGTACAATCCGTGATCGAAGTTTAGAGCGGAATGAGCGAGATCGACCGTTGCGCCTAGTGTGAGCTGGAGCTGAAGTGCTGCTTGATCATCGGGATCAGCTGCTCCCACCATGATCCTTGCCAGTTCACCGCTGGCTTGGGCAACGTCTGTTGCCTGGTCAGGCAGGCTTCGGCTTTCGCCGGATCGCCGAGCTGCTGATAAATCGTCGCCATATTCTTCAGAATCTTGGTGCTTTGCTCAGCATTCCAGGACTCTCCCAGCGCCTTGTTGTAATACTCCAAAGCCACTTGAAGATTGCCGTGGATCTGCGCGTAGGCTGCCATGCTTACATTGACGAAGGGATCGTCGGGCTCAATTTCCGCCGCGCGCCGGAAATGTGGACTTGCATCCTCGACACGTCCAGCCTGAACCAGCGCGCCGCCCAACAGATATTCGGCCTTCCAGTTTCCGTCGGTGACTTCGGCGGAGTGGGTCCATAGGGTGACGTTGTCCTGCCAATAAGTGATTTGCTGGTGCGTCACCAGCGTCAGCGCGGCTAACACCACAACGCCGACTGCGGGCAGCACAGCTTTGGGCAGGTGCCGATCGCCGGCCCAGTCAGACACTCCCCAGCAGACCATGATGAACAGCCCAATGAACGAGAGGTAGGCGTAGCGGTCGGCCATGCCCTGGACATCGGCCTGTACCAGTCCTATGCACGGCACCAGCATGATCAGAAACCACAGCCATCCCACAATGTAGTACCTGTGTTGCCGCGCACGCACCGCCAGCACGGTAATGACCGCGAGCACCAGGATCGACGTTCCCACCTGCCACCAGTGCAGATATTTGCCGGGATGGGGATAGTAGAGCGCGAGGTTCGTCGGCCAGAAGGCTTTGCGAATGTAGCGCGTGTAGGAGACGAGCGCGTTTTCGACGCGAACCCACAGCGTGTAGGGCTGCTTCTCGCCGGCAACGTGCTGCGCGATCATGGTCACGCCCGCATCGGCGATACAGATCAGGAAGAGCGGAATCTTTTCCTTCACCAGCCACGACAGGCTCTTGATTGGGATCTCGCCCGTAGTGCTAGCTGTGGCATCATTGGCAAACATGCGCCCCAGCGGCCAGTAATCCCACAGTAGCAGCACCAGCGGCAGCATGATGATCTGCGGCTTGCTCATCAATCCCAGGACGAACAAACCTGCCATCACGACGTAGCGGATCACGCCCGGCTTGCTGGCGTACCAGCGATACGCGGCCAGCGCCAGCAGGCAGAACATCGTGCTCAGCATGGTCTTGCGCTCGGCGATCCACGCTACCGACTCGACATTAACGGGATGCAGCGCAAACAGTGCCGCGACCATGAAGCTACGCCCGGCGTATCCTGTCGCTCGCTTCAGCACCCAGAAGAGCAGCACTGCATCCAGCGCATGCAGGACGACGTTCTCGTCGTGTTGTGGTGCGGGGTCGAGTCCGAATAGCCGGATGTCGGCGGCATGGGACATCCATGTCAGCGGATGCCAGTTGCCGGCATAGCCGTGGGTGAGAGCCCAGAACACCACGCCTGGCGTCAGGCCGTCGGCGATGTGCGGATTTTGCGTGACGTACTTGGGATCGTCGAGGTTCAGGAACGGGTGTTCGTGGACGGGCCAGTACACGGCCAGCGTCATCATGGCCAGCAACAGGCTCAAGACGACGGTGCGTATCTGCGAATCGCGCGAGAGGAAGCCGGCGCGTGCATCCGTTACTTCAGGTTGAACCCCGGCCGACGCCACATCTCCCCCTTCGATTCGCGAAAGTATACCCGATCAAATACGCCAGAGTGCGTCAACGCTGCGCCATGACCCCATCCTTCACCGGTTGGCGCTGCGGCAGGAAGCGCATGGCCAGTGCCCAGAACAAGTAAACCGTAAGCATCAGCATTTCGGGCTCGATGGGATGCCGGTAGCGTGGCTCGGGAACGGTGATGTAGTACGCCAGGGGATAGGACAGCAGGATCGTCGCGAACAGAAACACGCCGTGAATCCGTCGCTTGATGGCCACGATCAATCCAACGAACGCGAGCACCGACCATAGAGCATAGAAATGGTTCTTGATCTGCTTGGCCCAGCCGAACGGGTCGTTGCCATAATCATGCGGGGTGCCACCCCAGAAGTACCAGAACCGGCGAACGCACAGCTCGAAGAACCGCCCCGGATGATTCGCAATCCACGCCTTCGCGGCATCCGCCTGCTGCGCGTTGATCGCCGCTTCGCCCATCTGCTTGTACAAATTCAGAAGATACGGATCGCGGCCGGAGTCGAACTTGACGACCTTCAGACCTTCCGACAGCGCATTGTTGCCGGCGCGCAGCTCATTGCCAAAGTTGTCGCGGATGAAAACCACCTGGCCGAACACGACGTAATTGCGCACCAGCCACGGCGTCAACACCAGCCAGAAAACCACCGCGCTCACAACGACCGGCACCACAAAACGTTTGCGGCCACGAACGAGATGGTACAGAAGCCAGCAGCCGGAGAAGGGAAGCCAGGCCAGTTCGGCCGTGTTGGTCAGCCCGACGAAGCCCCACAGCACCGCGTAGCCGGCCCAGGACCGCAGGCTATCGTCACCTTCCATCTCCAGCGTGAGCAGCAGCAGCCAGCTCAGCAGGAAGGCCGACATCGCCGTCTCCCAGATCCAGTCGACGGAGTAGTAGATAGCGAAGGGCGACAGAGCCCACAGCCATCCCGACCACACAGCCACAGTCTGATTGAAGACGCGGACACAGATGCGATAGACGGTCCAGCAGGTGAGCGCGGAGAAGATGCTGTTGAACACCACCATGACGAAGCCGGCGCCATGCGAGTACACACCAAAGACGCGAAAGGCCAGCGAGGTCACCCAGGGATAGACCGGAGGAATCAGCGCCGAAGGGCCGGTAGTGACCGTATACGGATCGCTGTATCCATGGCCGATCGCCAGCGAGCGCGCCAAGGTGGCCGGTTCAAACAGATCCCACAGCCCGACAAAGTAATAAGACCGCGTCATCAACGTATAGACGACCCTTATGACGAGCGCGAACAGCACCATGTAGACCGGCGACTGAATGATTTTGCGGGCGACACCCTTCATAGAAACCAAGTGCTCCTGGATGGATCAAGCATCGATGGGGTGGTTAGAGAGGAGCTGCGAATTGTCCCGGACCGCCCGGGTGTGAAGCCGACGAACGCCGCGGGTCCCCTTTTGTTTCCGCCGACGAGTATATCCGATGGATTTCGGTGCCGCGGGAGAAAACAGCTCACTCGCGATGGGCGATGGCGACGACGCGTTCTGTGCTTCGCGGTACGGGATGCGGCTTATCCCACGTCCAGCTGTCGGCCAGAAGCTTTCGTGCAGTCTGTAATTGCCCTGCACCGATGAGCAAGCACAATCGGCCGCCCGGCGTAACCAGCCGCGCCGCAATCGGCAGTGCAGTTGCGAATTTTTCTACCGCGCGAAGAGTCACCACGTCTGCGTCATTGCCCCAATCTTCTGCGCGACCCGCAAAGACTTGAGCGTTGTCGAGCTTGAGACCTCGCAGGACTTCCCGCAGGAAGGTCGCTTTCTTGTTCTGCGATTCGATCAGCGTCAATTCGATGTGCGGTGCCCAGAGTTTGATGGGAATGCCGGGAAATCCCGCGCCGGAGCCGACATCGGCTACGGAATAGCTTTCGGAGTCGCGACCCTGGGGAAACAGAATACTAGCGGCAAATAGCGACTCGCCGAAATGTCTGGTAACGATCTCATCAAGATCGCGCACTGCCGTGAGGTTAATCTTTGCATTCCAGCGCGTCAGCAAATCCAGATAGGCCTGCAACGGCCCGAGGACATTAAAGGTAATGTCGACGTCGCCGGTAAACGGCCGCAACAGTTCGGCGATGCGGGAGGGATCCATTGGAACTCGATTATCCAGCAGCGCAGAAGCGGCGTGAAGTCATTGTTATCCCGCGGCTTTTTCGGGTGAGCAGCTAGAATAACTACATCGTGACTAACCACGGTAAGCCAGTCTCGAGAATCGCTCCTATTAAAGCGACCGATATCGTCGCGTTGAGCGCGTGGAACGCGATGCTGTCCAGGTTGCGGTCGCAGCCTGTTACGGACATTGGCCGCTGGACACGCGATGAGCTCTACGAAGTTGCTGCGGCCCCAACGCGTCTTCAAAACGATTGAAACAATCCGGACGCTTACGGCACAGCTGGTTTCGCTTCATGCTGCTTAGGCGGCCTGTAGTTTCCGGGCTCGCTGCGGAAGGAAATCGCGATGCGGTTCCAGCCGTTGATGGTGATGATCGCCAGGGTCAGCTTTGCCAATTCTTCGGGACTGAAATGCTGGCGCGCGCGAGCGAATACTTCGTCCGGCACGTGCGTTTCCCCGACCCTGGTCACCGCGTCGGCCCAGGCAAAGGCGGCGCGCTCGCGGTCGGTGTAGATATCGACCTCCTCCCAGGCGCTGACCAGATCGATGCGAATCTCGGTTTCGCCTTCCGCGCGCAGGTCGATGCTGTGCATGTCGATGCAATAGGCGCAGCCGTTGATCCGCGATACCAGCAGATACATCAGGTGAAGCAGGCCAGTCTCCAGGCCGCTGTTGCTGACGCGCTTCTGCAGGTCCATCATGGCTTCAAAAACATCGCGCGATGCCGTTATGTAATTCAGTCTTGCCGGCATGGTTCCTCTCCGAATTCGAAAAATGGCATGCACTGCGAGCATTTCAAGTCTGCATGTGCAGCGCTCTCGGTGTAAAGATGGCCGGACTGGCTGCGGGTTTCGCGAAAACGAGTTAAATCGTCGGACGGCATCAACCGGCCAAGGTAGAATTGCTGCGCTTGTGCAAGGCCATTTCTTTCGCGGAGGACTGCATGACAAGAGTGCAGCCGTCTGAAAGCCCCAGCTGCTTCGCAAGTCTGAGGTTGGTCATTACTACGTTGACCGTGGTTCTAACTATCATCACTGGCGCCCAATTGTGGGCACAAGCCGGCACCGTATTGCACGCGTTCAGCGGGCCGGATGGCATCGAGCCATGGGCCGGCGTCACCCTCGATTCGGTCGGCAACCTATACGGAACGACTGCGGCCGGCGGAGCGAGCAATCCGGACTGTCCCGCAGGGATTTCCGATAGCGGTTGCGGCACAGTGTACAAATTGACTCACAAGGGTTCCGCTTGGACATTGGCTCAGCTCTACAACTTCAAGGGCGGCAGCGATAGCGCCTATCCGATTTCGTCGGTCGTCTTCGGGCCGGACGGCGCGCTTTACGGCACCACACAAGGAGCGCCACCCTATATCTACGGCCCAACCTCGTGCACCCAGAACGGTTGCGGCTCAGTCTTCCGTCTGACTCCTCCGGCGACGGTTTGCAAGAGCGTGAGTTGTCCCTGGACCAAGACGACGCTGTACTCCTTCACCGGCGGCATTGACGGCAGCTTGCCTGGCCTCGGAAGCCTCGTCTTCGATGCGTCCGGAAACATTTACGGCACCACGCAATACGGCGGAGCTTATGGCGCGGGCGTAGTGTATGAGGTCTCCCGGTCCGGCAGCGGTTGGACCGAGACCGTTCTCTACAGCTTCAGCGGACACGACGACGGTGGTACGCCGGTCGGAGGCGTCGTGTTCGACCCATCGGGCAATCTTTACGGGACCACGGAGTTCGGAGGGACCCTAAACGACGGTACGGTGTTCCAACTCAGTCCTTCGGCGTCGGGCTGGAGCGAAACCCTCCTGCACTCGTTCTTAGACCAAACCAACGGCAACACTCCGGATGGAGCTTACCCACAGGCGAGCCTGGTTTTTCACAACAGCATTCTGTATGGCACCACGGCCTATGGACCAGGCAACGATTACCTGGGTACGGTGTTCGTCGTCAATCCCGCCGAGCAAGGCGGATATTTTGCGACGGTCAACGGATTTTTGTATCTGGGAGGCGTGCAATCGCCCGGCCCGCTCGGGCCCGTCACCCTGGATGCTGCGGGAAACGTCTATGGCAGCCAGTACGAATCCGCTGGTGGCTCCGGCGGGGTCTACGAGATCGTTTGGGCGCCACCCACCTTCCCCATCCTCGGGCTTTTGAGCTTCAACGGAGACAACGGCGATGGTCCGGTTGGAAACATCGTGTTCGACGCCCATGGAAATCTTTACG
Source organism: uncultured Acidobacteriaceae bacterium (assembly GCA_963805985.1). GTDB lineage: Bacteria > Acidobacteriota > Terriglobia > Terriglobales > Acidobacteriaceae > Bog-257. The sequence goes on from CAWDWG010000008.1 coordinate 53,775, forward strand.
GAACAGCATCGGCAGTTGGGCCTAATTACGGCGGCGTAGTGTGGGAACTTACACCGTAAGCAACAGGGCAGCAGCCGAGCCATCGTGCCGCCGTAACCCGGCTAGCGGCCACTGGCTTTGTGCTTCTCTTCGAACTTGCTCGTGCTAACGAAGGCGCGGCTGATGGTGCCGTAGCCGATCACGGTGCTGCCGTTGTGGGCATTCACGCGAAAGGTCAAGAAGCGCCCGCTGACCGACTCCAGCACGGCCTCGCACTTCACGACGGAATCGATGCCGGTGGGCGCGCGATGGGTTACGTTGATTGCCGTGCCGACGCTGACCTCGTCGCCTTCGCAGAAGGGGAGCAGCGCCTCAAAGCCGGCGGCTTCCATCCAGCCGATCATGTGGGGCGTGGAGAGAACCGGCGGCAGCTCCGGCTTCCACGCGCTTAAGGTATGCCGAAATTCAACGCGCCGCTCCACCTCGCCGCGCGTACCCAGTGGAACCGTTTTGGCCATGCAGTCAGAGTAATGTGCCGGTTGTGAGCTTGTCACCCAGGGCAAATTCTTGCCGAAGTTATTGTCATCCACAGCGGTTTTTGCCGCAGTTAGTAGCAGTGCCAATACGGTAGGTTGCCACGCCGCGGCGTTACAAAAACTTGCTGCGACTGGCGTAAAGTCGTTGTACCATTACGGCGGTTCCAATTACAGGCGCAAGACGGGACAGCTCCGACCCGGTGGCGCGCCAGGGCTACGTCTCACCGGAACTGTGGGCTGCAATTCCGGCAAAGCGGGTGCTTGTCCGGGTGGAACACGCCATCCAGCCGCGATCCCGCTGGTATCTATACGACTTCAACTACAGGGAGATTGATATGCACCGGGTCCTGTTTGCTTTACTGGCTGTCGCTTCGCTCTTCGTCACGGTTCCTGCAAGCCCTCAGACCGCGCCAGCGCCCGCCGCTGCTGCCGCGCCTTCCACCGCACCGCCGGCGGGCGGCCGCAAGAAGCGCGTCGCCGTCTTCGATTTTGACTATGCCACCGTGCAGTCGTCGACTGCAGCGCTGTTTGGAACGAATGTGGACGTGGGCAAAGGCATCTCCGACCTGCTGGTGCGGCATTTGGTGCAAGACGGCACCTACTCGGTGATCGAGCGCAAATCCATGGACAAGATCCTGGGCGAGCAGAATTTCTCCAATAGCGATCGCGCCGACGCCAACTCGGCAGCCAAGATCGGCAAGATCCTCGGCGTGGATGCCATTATCGTGGGCAGCATCACGCAGTTCGGTAACGATAACAAGCACACGAATATCGGCGGCGGGGGCTATGGGTTGGGAAGGTTCGGAGTGGGCGGCGTCGGCCATAGCAAAAGCAAGGCGGTCGTGCAGTGCGACGCCCGCTTGGTGAATATCGATACCGCCGAGATCATGGGCGTGGCCAGCGGCAAGGGTGAATCGTCGCGTGAGAGCACATCGCTGCTGGGCGGCGGCGGCGGCTGGACGGGCGGCGGCGGTGGCGCGGTCGACTTCGGCAGCAGCGACTTCCAACAGACCATCATGGGTGAAGCGGTGAACCAGGCGGTTGTGCAGATGACCGCCGAGCTGGTAGCCGATGCTCCCAAACTCGTCGCTCGCACTATCAGTGTGGAAGGCCTGGTGGCTGCCGTTGACGGCGGCCAGATCGTGCTGAACATCGGCGGCAAGGCCGGCTTGAAGGTTGGCGATCAGCTGACCGTGAAGCGCGTCACCAAGGAGATTAAAGATCCGAACACCGGCGCCGTGATCCGCAAGATGACCTCCGACGTCGGCGTCATTCGGCTGACGGATGTGGATGACATCTCCGCCGTGGGGGCGGCAGTTTCCGGCAGCGGCTTCAAAGTCGGCGACGAGGTGAAGACCATCACGCAGTAGAGAATCGCTAGAAGGTACCTAACCGAGGCCCTCACCCGGCAATCGACTGCCCGCGGTGAGGGCCTCGTTGCCATTTGGCGAGCGGTAGTGCTGCAGCCGGTGGGCTCTTTCTGTCACCACCTTTGCCAGATGCATTACATGGACACGCACGCCGCAACTACGTCCGCGGAACTGTGTTAGACTTCGCATCACTCAGCCCAAGTCGTGCGCTGGCTGTCGCATTGATCTGGCTCTCCGTTGCCGATTTCCAAGCACAATCTGCGGCGGTATCACTTACAAACTAAGAGGTCGGTTATGAGAAGCGCGATCCTGGCCGCAGTGGCAGCAATCGTTATCATGACTCTTTCCGCCTGTGGCGGAGGAGGGAATACCCCACCCAGCAGTCCATCGGTCACGGTCACGCCGTCGACGGCCAACGTGGCGGAGGGTGGAAGCCAGCAGTTCACGGCCACGGTGACCGGTATCAGCAGTTCGGCAGTGACGTGGCAGGTCAACGGAGTTACGGGCGGCACCGCGGCCACCGGACTGATTAACGGCAACGGCCTGTACACGGCGCCGGTGGTCATTCCCAAACCGGCCAGCATCACCATCACGGCGGTGTCGCAATCGGAAACCAACGTCTCGGGAAACTCCATCGTCACGATTACGGGAGTGCAGTTCAGCAACGCCTCGATCAAAGGCAACTACGTCTTCAGCCTCAGCGGCGTCGGTCTGAGCGGGACGCCGTTCTACCTGGTGGGAGCGGTTAGCGCCGACGGCAACGGCAATATTACAAACGGCGAGGCCGACAGAAATTCCGTGGCTGCGGGATACAGCCAGCAGGGTTCGATCACCGGCACCTACAACGTCGGTTCCGATGGGCGCGGCACGTTGAATCTGAACATGGCTAACTTCGGCGGCCAGTTCAGCTACGCGATTGCTATGAAGGCGCTGGACAATGCGGTGTTGAATGAAATTGACGGGCTGGCCATTGCCGCCACCGGCAACTTCGAAACGCAATCCGGCCCGCTGCTGACCCCGGCGAACTTCGCCTTCGGCTTCAGCGGCGTCACCACCTGCGGAGCGGTCAGTTCCGCCGGCATCTTTAACCTGAGCGGAGGCAAACTGGGCGGAGTGCAGGACGTGAACTCCTGCGGCAGTATCACCCAGGCCCAATCGCTGAGCGGTAACTATACCAACGCCGACAACCTCGGACGCGGCACCGGCACCTTCTCCGGGAACAGCGGATCCGCCGGTTTCGTCTACTACGTGACCACTACCGGCAGCTACCGGTTCATGTGCCCGAATTCCGCAACCTTGTTCCTGGGCAGCGCCAATATTCAGACTCAGCTGTCGTTCGCGAACACGGACTTCAGCGGCGGGTATGTGGTGAACACATCGGCGAATACGCAGGCCGGAGTTTCCTACACGCTGATCCAAATGAGCGCGTCGAATGGCAACGTTTCCAGCGGCTACTACGACGTCAACGACACGGGCGTGGTTGGGCAGGCGAGCGCGACGGGCGCCTACACTCTGAACTCGAACGGCCGCATCAACGGCTCATTCACCGTGAATGGCACTGCATCGCTGCCGTTCGCGATGTATCTGTATTCGCCAAGCCAGGGCTACTATCTCGACGAGAGAACGACTGCGGTCGGCGGAGGTAACATCTTCGGGCAGAACTCCGCGGTCAACACCAACACCGCCTGGGCGGGAAGTTATGCCACCCGGCAGTTTGGATATTTCGTTTCGAACATCGGGATTCTTCCTGCCAACGCAACGGCTATTACCGGCCAGATTTCCTCCAATGGCAGTGGAACTCTGGCGGGCACGCTGGACATCAACGATCCGTCGCCGATTAACATCGTGACGGGGCAAGCGCTGCAGGGAAACTACAACGTGACCAACATAGCGCCCGGGCGCATGACAGTGTCCATAACCACCCAGGCTGACGGCACGCGCAATTACATTGGCTACATTGTGGATCAGACGCGGGTGCTGCTGCTGGATGTTGACGCCAATGCAATCACCGCGGGAGGCGATGCGATTCGCCAATTCTGATCGTCTCGCTGATTGCGGATTCACCTCGGCTCGAGTGTCCGGCGCAAATGCCGAAGGCACTCGAGCTTAGTTTTTGCGCCTGCCCCGGGCGCGGTACAATCTTGTGGTTTCCTTACCATCACTCATGCATATACCGAAACTTGCATTGGCACTATTTCTCTGCACCGGACTCGCGGCAGCCCAGAACCTTCCTGCCGGGACGGCGCTGCCGGTTGCAGTCGGCACAACGCTCACCGCCAAGAGCACCAAGGCGGGAGGAAAGATCGATGGCAAGCTCATGCAGGACGTGCGATTGCCATCCGGCGCGGTGATCAAGTCGGGAGCGCACGTGAGCGGACATGTGGTCAGCGTGAAGAAGCCGGGAGCGGACGGCTCCAATATTGTGCTGCAGTTCGATCAACTGCAGGACGAACACAATGCGATTCCGCTGAATGTCAGCGTGCGAGCGGTCGCCGGGTCGAAGAGCGTTTTCAATGCGGGGCTGCCCGCCGGCAACTCGACCAATGACGAAGCTTCCGTCAGTTGGGTCACGCGGCAGGTCGGCGGCGAATACGTATTTCGCGGGCGCGGCTATCTCTCTTCCGATCGAGGCAAAGTTGGGGTGTGGGATGGCAGAGGCGTGTGGGGCAAGCTGCAGGCCGCGGAGAATTGCGAGGACTCGCAAATCAACGGCGACATCCAGGCCTTGTGGGTGTTCTCCACGACAGCCTGCGGGGTCTACGATCTGCCGGAGACAACCCTGGCTCATGCCGGAAACACGCCGCCGATGGGACAAGTCACGCTGCAATCGACGAAGAATGTCGAGATACATGGCGGCAGCGGGTGGTTGTTGATCGCCAACCCAGCGCCGGGTAGTCCGGGCAGCAAGTAGATTCGCCATACAACGGGAAACGGCCAGAGTTGCTCTAATCTATTTCAACTGGATCGAGGTGACCCATGCAGAACTGGAAAAAAGCAGTCATATTTGGATCGATTGGCGCAGGCGCGGTGCTGGTGATGGCTCGGCGGCGTCCTGCAGGAATGGCTCTGGCAGCGGCTGGGCTGGCGGTGCTGGCCTCCGAATATCCGGAGAAGTTCGAGGCCGTGTGGGAAAGCGCGCCCGACTATCTGCGGAAAGGAATGCAGATCTTTGGGACGCTGCAGAAGCTGGGCGAGGGCTTCGCCGAAGAAGCCGAGCGGCGCAGTGTCAGCGCCTGGAAGAATGTTCGCTCCGAGTTCGGATCGTAGATCAGGAGTCCGACGGGCGCGGGCCGGGATGAATCGTCTCGATCTTGTGACGATGTTCGGCGCTGCTGGGCTCACTCCAGCCGTGCTCATCTTCCACCACGCGCACAATCGCCAGGGCTGCGGCTGAATTCAATGTCGGCGAAGCTGGCGCCGCCTTCTTCTCCCAGATTCGCTCGACCATGCCATTGCGGACCGTCGTGGTCGTCGCCGGGACTTCACCCGTAGCGATGACTGCGCCGCGGTCGGCGCGGGCTGCCGGCGTCAGAACCACAAATCGCGAATACACCACCTGCTGATCGAAGCTGCCAAAGACAAACTGGAAGGCCTCGGCATGCTCGGCAATCCCGCCGTCGCCGGAGTAGTTGAGGATGTACTCTTCGTCGATCGCATCGCCGGGCGCGAGCGCTGACTGCATAATTCCTGCTGCGTTGGTCAGAGCTGCGGTTGAGCCGTCGGAGTGAACGATGCGCAGGGCGAGCAGCTGCGCGTCGCGCGGGATTCGTGCCGCGATCAACTGAGCGGCCGCGCCGTCGGTCAGCGCTCGCGTAGCCCGGTGAATGTAAACCGAGACACTGCCGTCCGGACGAGCAATCGCGACATGGTCGTCCACCAACATTAACGTGCTGCCGGAAGCGGTCAGGTTCGCGCTTTGCGAAGCGATGGCAGATGCGTCGCGCCGATAGGGCAGGTAGAAACTCTCCGAGCCCGAGGCAAGATCGATGTCATGGTACGTGCTGTCCGTCCACTCAGCGGCGAGGCGATGATAGTTTTCGGCATTCGGCGCGATGCGTAACCACTCGGCCGCGGCCTGCTGCGCTGCCTCGTCATCCCCGGCGAGTTGAAATTCTCGTATCAGCATCTCTCTGGCCGCACGGTTCAACGGCGCTGCGGCTAGCAGCCTTTGCAGGGAGCGAACGGCTTCCGCGTGATTGCCATCGCGGGACAGCGATTGCGCGTAGTCCAGCGACTCCGGAGCGCAGCCATCCAATTTCTTCTGAGCTGCGTGCGCCTCGTCGGGCTGTCCGAGCGAGCGATAGGAAGCAATCGCGTTCTGCAGCGTTTTGCATGCAGAACGATATGACTCCCACATTGTGGGATCGGACCTGAGATGTGCTTGCGACAGCAGAAATTGCAGGGGGACAGACTTGGCGTTGAACGGGACGCTTTCGATTTGCTTCGCAGCCGTGGAGAATTGTCCCGCCGCATAGTCGCCGCCGGCGAGCAGGTATGTCATCTCTTGAAGCGAGAGTTTCCTGGGGGGCGTAGTTGGAAAAGGCGCGGCCGTTCTCGCGACAGAAATCCGGAGAGGAGCAGCGGCCCCGGCGAATTTCACCAGGATGCGATGCGGGCCGGGGATGACATCGAAGGCGGCGGAACTGTTGCGCGGGGCATTGCCGCGCAGCACACGTTGCCCGTCGGCAAAGATCTCCAGAGGCCCGGCGCCGTCGACCTGGACCGTCCAGCTCCCCGAAGTCAGCGAAGAAAACTCTGCGGCCGCATAGAAGATACCGCGACGAGCGAAATAATCCGGCAGAACGACGCGGCCATCCGGGAAGGCGAAATTTTCCACGCGCCGGTTTTGGTAGGAATCTTGAGCCAGGTCGTCGTTGGGTGAAATCGGCTGCTGATCGAGCAGCGGATGAAGTCCGAGCGGGCCGACAATGCGCCAATCGGTAAGAATGCCGGCTCCGCGCGAAAGGGAATACAGATCCAGACCGGGAGCGCCGTCCATTGCGGCTGTGAGCAAGGCTTGCTGCAGGTCAGGCCAGGGTTGCAGCGAGTTTGCCAGTAAGGCTTGCAGCCGCGGAATTACGCTTCGGAACTCCGCGGTATTGGCCGCTGACTCCCGAAGCCGGACCGCTGCCAGGCGGATTCTCGTATCGCCACGAGCGTTGACTCCCAGTTCACATAGTCGGGAAGCCGCTTGCAGCATCGTCGCGTCGTCGGCGCGCATGGCAGCAACCTCCATGCGGACAAAGAGCGCTTCCGCGTCCTGCGGATCGCGCACCAGCGCGCGCGTGGAAAGCAAATAGGCGCGGCTGAGGTTGAAATCGACAAAGAAATCGCGAGCGGCAGCGCGTGCGAGGGCAGACTCGCGCAGAACGGCGGAGTGCGGGGTGGGCGTTGTCTCGGGGCTGTTTCGCACGACCGTCGTAGAGCGAGGGATATCGGATGTGGTGTCGTGCGCCAGTCGCGCCAGGGTTTGCGTCTGCGCCGTGGCTCGCGAGACCAACGCCATGAGCAAAGCGGTCAGGAAAAGTCTGAAGCGGCGATTCATATTCTGGCTCCGCAATGAGACGCAAAGCTGCCCGGTGGGCACCGCTTGTCATCATTGGGGAATGGCAGAAGAGTAGCTGAGCAAAGCAATTCTGGAAATACTGTTTTCACCTGATGTCTACAACTTTCGGGTGCTTGACGTTGGCGCGAAATCGTTCTTCGTTTCTGCAAAAGGGAAACGCGTCCCGAATGACACGCGAAGCCTTATCCGCGAACCGCCTGAATTCAAGCGGCACGTCTACCGCAGCAGGTATACTTTTTGCATCCCTATGGCCACGAAGCTGGAGGAAATTGTTGCCGCTGCACGCCGCAGAGTCGCCGCTGCCAAGGCGACGGTGGACCTGCGCGCGCTGGAGATGCGGGCAGATCGTCACCGGCCGAGAGGGCTTCGAACAGCTCTGCAGGAGCGAGCGGCGAGCGGTGTCGCGATCATTGCGGAGCTGAAGAAAGCTTCGCCGTCCAAGGGTGTGATTCGACAAGATTTCCCCGTGGCCGAACTGGCTGGCGATCTGGAACAAGCCGGAGCTGCCGCACTTTCCGTGCTCACGGACGAAGAATATTTTCAAGGGTCCTTGCAAAATCTTGCGACCGCTTCGCAGTCGACGAAGCTGCCCTGTTTGCGGAAGGACTTCATGGTCGACGAACTTCAGATCGTCGAAGCGCGCGCCAATGGCGCGGACGCGATTCTGCTGATTGTGGCGGCCTTAAGCCACGAAGAGTTGATCAGTCTGGCGGCAGCGGCGCGAGCCAATAATCTCGATGTGCTCTGCGAAGTCCACGACTCCGCCGAGCTGCAATGCGCACTGGACGCGGGTTTCGAGACGATCGGAATCAACAACCGCGATTTGCACACGTTTCGCGTCGATCTGAATACCTCGTTGCAGCTGGTGGAGGGCATACCGCCGGGAGTGGTGAAGGTCGCGGAGAGCGGGATCGAGACTGCCGAAGATATCGCACGGCTGCGACAGGCTGGGTTCGATGCGTTCCTGATCGGCGAATCGCTGATGCGAGCGAAGGATCCGGGTAACGAGCTTCGGGGACTGCTGGGACATGCGGTTTCCGCGGGGTGATGGCTTATGTGGATCAAGATTTGCGGTACGACCAGCATGGAAGATGCGCGCGCCAGTCTGGCGGCGGGAGCGAGCGCGCTGGGATTCATCTTTGCTCCCAGCCCGCGGCGGCTTGAAATCCCTGCGGCGTCCCTCATCGTCGAGGCGCTGGTGACGGACGTTGAGACGATCGGCATCTTCGTCGATGAGCATCCGCGGCGGGTGGGAGAGATCTGCGGGCAACTTGCGTTCACCGGAGTGCAACTGCACGGTGACGAGGCGCCGGAGCTGATGAAGGAGTATCGCGAAACCCTGGGAGGGCGGCAGATTATCAAGGCGCTGCGGGCGGCAGAGCTGCTGGGTTCCGGCGAGGAGAAGCTCGATCGTTATCTGGCCAAGGGCGCGTACATCGATGCGATTCTGCTGGACTCTGGATCGCCCGATCAACCTGGCGGAACGGGGAAGCCGTTCGCGTGGGAGCAACTGAAGCCGCTGGCGGCCAAGATTCGCGACGTGATGCCGTTGATCGTGGCCGGCGGATTGAACGCCGAGAATGTTGGGGAGGCGATTGCGTTGTTGGAGCCGTGGGGCGTGGACGTAGTTTCCGGAGTGGAATTGGAGCCGGGGAAGAAGAGCACATCGAAGCTGCGCGGCTTCGTCGCGGCGGTGCAGCAGGCGGAGAGCTCCGGAAGGCAGAGTGGGTGATGGAAGAGACGTCCGGCAACACGGAAATGCCTTCAGTAACGCCGGCGCCTGCCGGCGGCAAGCGTGCTCGCAGCACTGGTGGACGTTTTGGCGTATATGGCGGGCGCTACGTTCCCGAGACGCTGATGGCGGCGCTGCAGGAGCTGGACGCGGCCTATGCCGCGGCGCGCAAAGATAAATCGTTTCGCGATGAGTTCCATCGGCTGCTGACGGAATATGCAGGCCGGCCGACGCCGTTGTTCTTCGCGCAGCGACTGACGCAGCAACTGGGCGGCGCGAAGATCTACCTGAAGCGCGAAGACCTGTTGCACACCGGCGCGCACAAAATCAACAACTGCATTGGCCAGGCGCTGCTGGCGCGGCGGATGGGGAAGCATCGCATCATCGCCGAGACGGGCGCGGGCCAGCATGGAGTGGCGACCGCGACCGTGTGCGCATTGTTTGGCATGGAGTGCGTGGTCTACATGGGCACGGAAGACATGCGGCGGCAGGAGCTGAATGTCTTTCGCATGCGGTTGCTGGGAGCTGAGGTGCGTGGTGTGGAGTCGGGATCGCGCACGCTGAAAGACGCGATCAATGAGGCGATGCGCGATTGGGTGACTAACGTTCGCACGACGCATTACTTGTTGGGCAGCGTGCTCGGCGCGCATCCGTATCCCACGATGGTGCGTGACTTTCATCGCGTGATCGGGCAGGAAGCGCGCAAACAGATTCTGAAAGCCGAAGGGCGGCTGCCGTCGGCTCTGATTGCCTGCGTTGGCGGTGGGTCGAATGCGATTGGCCTGTTCTATGACTTCATCAAAGATCGCGATGTGAGGCTGATCGGTGTCGAGGCTGGTGGACGCGGACATGCCCTGGGCGAACACGCGGCGCGCTTCGATGGCGGGGGTCCAGGAGTGCTGCAGGGGACGTATTCGTATGTCTTGCAGGATGCGGCGGGACAGATTGCTGCGACGCACTCAGTGTCGGCTGGGCTGGACTACCCGGCGATCGGGCCGGAGCATGCGCTATTGCACGATCAAGGCCGAGCCGAATACGTGTCGGCAACGGATGGGGAAGCTCTGGAAGCCTGTCGGACGCTGGCGCGGTTGGAGGGGATCATTCCGGCGTTGGAGTCGGCGCATGCGGTAGCGGAGTGTATTAAACGTGCTCCTACAATGTCGGAGTCTGACATTGTGGTAGTGAATGTGTCGGGGCGCGGGGATAAGGACATCGGAATATTGCGTGAAAACTTGCAGTTCTAGAGCGTTGAGTATTGTCGTAAGCGCCGCGGGCGCGACAGTGATTAGCCCAGCGCGGGAGCGCTGGGTAAACGAGTATTCCTGGACCGTCAGCCCCTGAAGGGGCGATATACGTTGGTGCTCAATAGGTGTCGCCCCTGAAGGGGCTTGAACCGATATCATTGCTATCTACCCAGCGCTTCCGCGCTGGGTAGATTACTTTCGCCCTTTGGGCTCTTTAAGACGAAAGGCATGCTCGTTAAAACGACGAAAGGCTTGCCCGTTAGAACTATGTCCATCCGCTTCAAACATCATCCTGGCATGGTGGCGTACATCACGTGCGGCGATCCGAATCTCGACACCTCGCGCGAGGTCGCGCTGGCGGCGATTGGCGCGGGTGCGGATGTAATCGAGCTCGGAGTGCCGTTCAGCGATCCAGTGGCCGATGGGCCCGTGATTCAGCAGGCAAGCGAGCGGGCGCTGCAGCACGGAACGACGCTAGAAGGGGTTCTAGGAGTCGCGAAGCAGATTCGCGAGAAAACTGGGGCCGGCCTCGTCATCTTTTCTTATCTGAATCCGATCCTGCAATTCGGGGTGGACAAGTTCTGTGCCGCGGCAGTTGCGGCCGGAGTTGATGGAGCGCTGGTGACCGATCTGCCGGTGGAGGAAGCTGGCGATTATCTGCGGGCGATGAAGGCGCACAAACTCGAGCCGGTGTTTCTGGCCGCTCCGACGAGCACCGCTGCGCGGTTGCGGGCGATTGCCAAGTGCTCGCGCGGATTCGTGTATGCGATTTCGCGGACGGGGATCACGGGCGCGCGGCAGGAACTGGCAGGCGATGCGCGGTCGCTGGTCGAGCGGTTGCGGGGATTCACGAAGCTGCCGATTGCGGTGGGATTTGGAGTGTCTACTCGGGAACAGTTCGCCGAAGTTGGAACATTTGCGGATGCCGCAGTTGTAGGCAGCGCCATCGTGCAGTGCATCGAACAGAACGCCGGGCGGGAAGCCGCGGCGGTAGCGGATTTCGTTGGGTCGCTGACGGGGGCGGGGCAACAGAGGAGTGCCGCCGGCTGAAGCTGGCTCGCACAAGAAATAAAGAGCTTATCGGCGCGACTGCAGTCGTGCCTGACACGAAGCCCATCGAACCGAGTTTTTCATCAACCCGGGAAGCAGCTCGGAAGAAACAATTGAGCGCGTTAACGCTGGCCTGAAGGCTGGCTCTACCAGACATGTCACACCTATAGGGCCATGGACATCGCGGATTGGCGGAAGAAGATCGACGAGCTGGACCGGAAGCTGGTCGAGTTAATCAGTGAGCGCGCGCAATGCGCGCACGAGATCGGCAAGCTGAAGCGAAATTCGTCGATGCCGATCTACGAGCCGGACCGCGAGAAGATCATCTTCCAGAACATTGAGCGGTACAACTCCGGGCCGCTCTCGGAGAGGCAGTTGCGGCAGATTTATGAGCGGCTGATCGACGTGATGCGGCAGATCCAGCGCGATGAGATGGCGCCCGAGAGCGACGGGGAAAAGACGGCGACGCAGGTGGAGCGAAAGGATTGAGGAGTGTCCGCGAAACCGTTTTTGTCAGATGGGGGGTCCCTGCCGGGACAGCAGGCTGTTAGGTCGAACGAACCCAGGACTTCGTCCTGGGCTAAGCTGAGTCGCGCCTACGGCGCGGGGGTCTTGCTCGAACCCCAACAAACAGACCTGTTGAAGAATTGATGCCGCCGCTGGATTGAGGAGCGCTCGCGAAGCCGTTCTGTCAGAGGGGTCCCTGCCGGGACTGCAGGTCGTTAGGTGGAACGAACCCAGGACTTCGTCCTGGGCTGAACTGGGTCGCGCCTGCGGCGCGGGGGGCCTGGCGAGTTCCAACGATAGACTCTTGAAAGATTGATGCTGCCGCTCCGCAGCTTCGTATAACAGGTACGGCTTGACCGCGGGCTTACGCCCACGGCTAACACAAATGGCGCCGCTTCCGCGGCTTGGCGGTCTTGTGCGGGTCGACCGCGGGCGTTCAGTCCGGCCGGCGGTGTGTCCCACGGCTTAAAAGCCGACTCAGAACCAGAAAAAACGGCTGAGACGCTGACCTAAAGGTCAGCTCTACACAAAAAAGACGCGGCCCGCCGACTTTTTCAGCGGCCTGTTACGCCCACGGCTAACTCAGCTCCCCCGCTTCGCGGCTCGATCTACCAGCCGTTGAACAGGTGGCCCATCTTTTCTTTTTTGGTGCGGAGATAATTCTCGGAGGACTCGTAGGGTTCGACTTCGGCGGAGATGCGTTCGACGACGTTGATGCCGGCCTGCTGGAGGGCGGCGACTTTGTCGGGATTGTTGGAGATGAGGCGAACCTCGGTGACGCCCATCTGGCGCAGCATTTCGGCGGGGAGCTTGTACTCGCGATAGTCGTTGTCGTAGCCGAGCTCGACGTTGGCTTCGACGGTGTCGAGGCCCTTGTCCTGGAGTTCGTATGCCTGGAGCTTGGCCATCAGGCCGATGCCGCGGCCTTCCTGCTGCTCGTAGATGAGGATGCCGGCGCCGGCTTTGACGATAGTCGAGAGCGCGAGCTCCAGCTGCTGGCGGCAATCGCAGCGCATGGAGTGGAAGACGTCGCCAGTGAGGCACTGCGAGTGGATGCGGACGATAGGCGGCGCGGCGTGGATGTCGCCCATGACGAGGGCGACAGCTTCTTCCTTCACGCGCGGGGCGTTGCCGTTGCCATTGCCGTTGGACTTGCCGACGGCGGGCGGAATTTCGAATTCTCCCTCGAAGCCGTGGATGCGGAACTGTCCCCAACGGGTGGGGAAGTTGGCTTCGGCTACCTTCCTGATCACGGAGTAAGTCACAGTTTGATTATAAGATGCGCGGACACAGGAGAAATGTTCAGAGATCACAGGGTGGGTGTGCGGAGGGCACAGACAGGAGGAGATAGCGCAGCTGAGCCCAGCGCTGACGGTCGGAGAGAACAGCAGATCCTTCGACTGCGCGTCCGCCCGCCGCAACAGATGCGGCGGAAAAACGGGGAGGACGCTCCGCTCAGGATAACAAGAATAAAGAGGGGCGTGGGAACGCTGGCCTAGAAGGCCAGCTCTACCGAGAAGCTGCTTCGCCGCTGGTGGCGGACAGCAGGTCCTTCGACTACGCGTCCGCCCGTCTCGCAAACGAAGCGAGACGGAAAACCCTTGCGGACGCTCCGCTCAGGATGACAGGTTATTGGTGGTTCCAACATTTTGAGCAACAAGATGCGAGTAGATCGGAAATAAAAATGGGCGGCCTTTGCGGGACCGCCCTTAGGTTCGATCACATCTATGCGTATGCGTTAAGCCTTAGCGGTGACCGCCACCGCCGTGGCCGCCGCCTCCTCCGCCACCGTGCGATCCGCCGCCGCTGCTATGCGAGCTTCCACCACTGCTGTGATAGCTGCTGCCAGAAGAGGCGCGGGGAGCGGAGTACGAGCGCGCCGAGTAGGACGGGCTCGATCCGTAGCTGCGGGCCGAGGAGCTCGGGCTGGAGCCGTAGCTGCGTCCTGCCGAATAGCCTGGCGAGGCGCTGTAGCCGCGGTTGGCGGAATAGCCGGATGTCGAGCCGTAGGAACTGCGTCCGTAGCTGCTGGAGGGCGAGCTGTAGCCACGGCCAGTTGCGCCGTAGCCGCTGCTGCCGCTGGACGGACGGCCGTAGTTCGAAGACGCCGAGTACGACGGCGCTGCGTGGTACTGATAGCTCGAAGGCGGACGCGGTACTGACGAGGCCGATCCCGCGCGCGAGTACTGCGAGCCACCGACGCGGCTGGCGGAGTTCGCCGCCGGGTTGCTGGTGCCGTAGCGCTGGTTGTTTGCCGTCGTCGCCGATCCGCGATTCGCGGCCGAGGTTGCGGTGCTGCCGTTCGGACGGGCAAAGCTGTCGTTGCTGGCCGGCGGACGCGGCACGTTGTTGTGCGATTGCGCCGCGTTGGCCGAGTTGTAGGTCGAGCCTCCAGAAGAAGGACGCGGAACGTTGCCGTTGGCAGCGGAGTTTCCAGGCGTGCGAGCCTGGGATCCGTTGGCCGGCATGGTTCCGCGAGCGGTTTCGGTGTTGTTCGCAGAAGGCCGCGACGTGTTGTTCGTGCCGTTCGCGATGCGAGACGCGTTGTTCACGCCAGTCTCATGCGCTGCGTTGTTCGCGGACGTCGTGTTGCCGCGGCCAAAGGAGTTCGGGTTGTTGTGCGCGGACGCCGACTCGATACTGGCCGGCCGCGTTGACGGAGGAGTCGCGCGAGTTACCACCGAGCGGCTGCCGACGTTGTGCGACGGAACGCCCGTAGTGCGCGGTGACTGTCCACCGGTCACGGAAGAGTGCGTCGGATTGGCGTTGGCCGTGTTCATCAGATGCGCGTTGTTGAGCGCTGAGGATGGCACGGCTCCGCCAACCTTGTTGACCATTGCGCCCGAGGTGAACGCCGCCTTGGAAGCCGAGGTTACGCCATTGCGTGCGATCGCGTTGGTGTTGCGGATGGCGTTGGTGTTGTTGTTGTAGTAGTTGTGAGAAACGTTGTTGATGTTGTTAATGTGCGTGTTGGTGACGTTGACGTTGCGGAAGTAATTTCCGGTTACGTAGCCACCGCCGTGATACCAGCCACCACCGTGGCCCCATCCACAGTAGCGAGGATAGTAGGGCTGTCCCCAACCCAGCGGGAACCAGCCGAAGCCGATGCCGACGCCCCATCCACCGCCCCAGCCCCAGCCGCCACCCCAGCCAACGCCGATGCCGAAGCCCGGTCCGCCAACCCAGCCGACCAGCGCAGGAGCGTAGTAAGGATTCCAGTAGCCAAGCGGTCCGGGCGACCACGCCCAGGCGCCGTTCCAATTGACCCAACGGCCATAGTGGAAGGGAGCAAATCCCCAGGACGCGGAGTCAACCCACGTCCAGCCCCACGGTGCGATCCACTGCCATTGGCCGTAGCGATACGGCGCCCAGCCGGCGGGAACGCCAGTCGGCGTCCATACCGGGCCGTAGGGCGAGTTAGGAGCCCACGTGCCGTTCGCGTCGAGATCCTGATAGCCGATCACGCCGGGCGAGACATAGCGCGCGGAGAGAGAATCGTCGAGGCGCTTGTCGCGGACCTGGACCCAGTCGTCAAAACCGTCGCGCGCGGGAGCAGCCTCGGCGAGATGCGTAAGCGAGCTGCCGTTGCTGAAACGAACCTGCTGACCGGAAGTGACCTTCACGGACGCGCCTTTACCGGTAGCTTCGCCCTGGCCGCTGCGCACCGTCACCCAGCTTTGATCCTCGTTGGGATAAACGTCGAAGCGATACGAGCCGGACTTAGTAATGGTGAAGGCGTAGTTCGGCGTGTCGACTTCGTAGATTTCACCGGCTTCGAGGTGACGCACGGTCACGCTCAGCGTGCCCTGGTCGAGCTCGAGCTGCACGGTGTTGTCACTGATGTTGGTCAGCGTGAGCGAGGTCTCCGAATTCATGCGGAGGAAGCCGTCGCCGACGTTGAGCTCAGCTTTGGAATTTTTGTCGGTCCAGATGCGATCCGAGGTGGTCAGCGGGCGATTCGTGTTGGCGGCAACCCAGTCGTTCACGCCGCCCGGCTGCGTCGAGACCTGGCCGTCCATGTACTGCACGCGCGCCACGCGACCCGAGGGATCCTGCTGCGGTTGACCGTGCTGATAAGGACCCTGCACCGCACCCTGGTCGGGATAATTCTGTTGAGCGCCCTGATCAGGATAGTTCTGCTGCGCCTGCGCGTCGGGGGGCGGAGGTGGGTAAGCGCCCTGATCCTGAGCCTGACCTTGATCTTGAGCTAGCGCCGCGCCAGTGCTCAGCGCGACTGACAGCAGCGCGGTAAATAACCATTCAAACCGCCGCCGTGATTTCATGTTTTCGTGCTCCTCTCGCCTCTGAATCAGATGACTTTCATGCCGGAGGCGATCCGGGGACCCCTGACAACAGGTGTGACACAGTGCCCGCTGTCGATATAGTGAACCCGAAATGTATGAACGAGTTGCGGCGGGGTCCTTGCAGGACGATTCGTAACACTTCTTCACAGGAAAGGCGAATGTAAGCCGTAGTTCCGCAGGGCGCGAACCTGAAGGCTCGCACTTTTCCTGGCGGCGACAGCTCGCTTCACTTGATCGGTTTGACGAAGTATCCAGCGACGCGCCACTGCCCGTTCGGTTCCTGCGTCAGCGTGATCGTTTCGATCAGCGCTGGGGAGTTGGCGAACTTGGTGTGAAATTGGATGACAACGAACTTGCCGGCAGGCGCGGCGGGGATGTTGTTGTCGGGAGTCGCGCTGGTGAGCTGCCGCGAGACCACGCTGCCATACGCGCTGCCGCCGCCCAAAGTGCTTTCCCATTGCTGGCGGGAGATTTTCTGCTGGAAGAGGGCGTCGGCATTGTCCCAGCTTTGGCCGTAATCGCCACTGTCGACCAGGGCGAGCCACTGCTGGGCGGCATCCATTGCGGCTTTGACGCTGGGGTCCTGGGCAGGGGAGCAGCTGAACAGGACGGAGACGACTATCAACGGTGGGCAGACCCGGGGAAAGGATTTTCATAGGTCCCTTCGGACGGCGGCCACATTGTAGCCAAGGGGCGCGGGAATGTCAGTAGTTTCGGGAATCGACGGGCCGCAGATCGGCGTGGCTGCCGAAAGCGGTTTGTGCATCGAAAGCAGCATGCGAAGCCTATGCCAGGGCTGGTCGATTCTTTCGTTGATTCTTGGGCTCGCGATTCTTGCGAGCGCGGGGACGCCGGGATCGTTTCGTGGAACGATCGTTGATGGGCCGCACGATGCGGCGGATAAGAACTGGATTTATGTGCAGAGCAAGAACGGGATGGCGCGACGAGTGGACATTTCGCACGCGCAGATCAGCTACGACGACGATGTGCCGGCAGCGAGTCGTCTGCCCAAGCCGGAGGAGGCGCTGATTGCGGGCGCGGACGTTCGCGTCACGGCAGAGCAGGGAAGCGATGGAGAGTGGCGGGCGAGCAGCGTCGAGATTTTGAAGAAGTAATTTAGCAGTTAGCAATTAGCTGCTAGCTTCGAGCCGCGAGCAGGTTCCCAAATTGGGAGAAGTGGTTACCTTCGTTTTTCAGAGTGCGGTTTTTTCTGTTGACAGGGAATGCGAATCGATAGGCTTGTAAGTTGGGCTTAGTGCCAACGCGTCGCCTTGACGGGTAATGGCGACGAGAGTGGTCTTTGAAAATTTGGACCCTGCGACGAGTCGTGCAAGAAGTCGCTGGGGAATCTATGGCTTCGCGATTTTCCCAAACGGCCGAGTCGCGGGCTGCACGGGATGAGGCGCAACTCGTTTTGTGATAATGGGTTGCGACGATTCTGTGCGTTATCAATACTTTGCAAACGGAATATAGTACTTGACACAGAATAGATTACCTGCTACATTCGCATTATGAACCTCGCCGAATTAATGCGTGACTTCCACGACGAAACCAGCTGTGAGAGTTTTTTAGAACTGTACAGATGGCCGGACGGCGTGGAGTGCCTGAAGTGCAAGTCAAAGCACATCAGCAGAACCGTTGCCGTCGGTAAGGTGAGCAAGAAAACCGGACGGCGTGGGCCTGATCGTCACTTGTATGAGTGCATTGATTGTCGCGCACAGTTCACCGTGAAGAATGGAACGCTATTCGGCGATTCTCATATCCCTCTGGCTAAGTGGTTCGCGGCGATTGCGGTGATATGCCAAGCGAAGAAGGGCATCTCAGCGAATCAGGTTGCACGCACGATTGGCGTCACGGTAAAGAGCGGGTGGTATCTTTGCCATCGCATCCGGGAAGCGATGAACACTGGCGATCTCCCGTTGATGAGTGGCTCGATTGAGTGCGATGAAACATATTTTGGCGGAAAGCCGCGCAAGGGAGCGATCAAGAAGGTTTATACCGACCGCAAAATCCCAGTTATGGGAATGAAGGAACGTGGCGGTCGAGTGAGATTTCGCCAAATGAAGGAGACGTCAGCTAAAGAAGCAGGTCGGCTTGTTACGGAGCACATCTCGCCAGATGCTGAGCGAATCATTACGGACGAATCCGCGCTCTACTTCTTCGGATTGACGCGAGAGCAGGCAGCAAAGCATTTCACGGTGAATCACAGCATCACATACGTCAATGGCGAGATTCATACGAATGGCGTCGAAGGTTCGTTTTCGCTATTGAAGCGCGGTTTAGTTGGTTCTTACCATCGGCTCAGCGTCAAGCATCTTGACAGGTATTTGCGCGAGTTTGAATTCCGGGCGAACAATCGGAAGAATCCAGAAATCTTCGAAGAGGTATTGAAGAACATCGCCGCTAAGCCCCGTCTCCCTTTGCGCGTTTTGGTGGACGGGATGCCCTCGGAGGAATCACCGTTTTGAGTTTGGTTTTCTTGCTAGTCTTGAGATTCTTGCGCGGGAGCGGTTTCGAATTAAGCAGCTTGCGGATGACTTGCTCGAATTCAGACTTTTCAAACTCGGGTTCATCTGGCATGATGTAACGTCCTATGGCAAAGCGGCGCGAACCTAGGTTGCGTCTAGGCCCGCGCCGGAAACAGTGTTAAACTAGCTGTTCGGTTGTACCCGCTGGCCCGTCAATGCGCCCCCTCGCGAAGGAAAACGCATTGGCGGGTTCGTTTTGGTGCTTGGTTACAGGCCGCTGCTGGCGCGGGTTGCAGTTCCAGTGTGCCTACCGATTAACAACTTCAGCATTGTTCTCCCCTTCAATGCGTTGTCTCTTGTACAAGCTCTTTGATAACCCAACGACCGTCGGTTAGGCGATTGACCGTTCCAGTCTGCCCCAACCCGATCAAGGCGAAGTGAATCGCCCGTCCAGGTTTCTTGTCACCGAAGTCGTATGCGGTTCTCGCAATCTCGTTCTTGATCTCGTCCAGATCGACAGGGCGATTCTTCGTTTGCAGAGCTTTCAGAACTAGCTCGCGAAGGCCGCTACCGTTCGTCGGTTCTGGTTCTGGGAATAAAGTCGGGGATTGCTTGGCGAATCGTTCCTCTTCTTCTCGCAGGAGAATCTTGAGGCCGTTTTCTGTGGCGTCTAGAGCGGCGAGCTTAGTGCGAAGGTCGGAACGATCAACCCCTATAGCGGCAAGCCGTTCTCGCAGGTCGCTCCGAATGTCTCTCATAGTGGATTCAGTGTATCTAAATCGTCTCTGGGTGGCAACAGTCTGGGGGATTTATTTTGCAGTCGGCAGTGGGACTGGGGGAATTAGCGCCAGTATACATCCAAGTCGTTAACGGCAAAGGTGATTAATTCGCAGAACTGCGAAGTGTGGTAAGGACTGCCACAAATGTGGGACATCCAGTCACTCTGCGTCAAATACTACATTCCGTTTGCAAAGTATTGATAACAAACGGGTTATTGTCGCTATAAGGCCAATGTTTAGAATACTTTAGCGTAAGTGATTTGTTTTCAAGATCGAATTTTATTTGGGATGCTGTTCCCGCGGGACTTTGTTATTGCCAGAGGAGTATCGGCTCGCGATACGAAACCTTGCTGTTGATGGTCGTGACTCGGGACAAACCGCAGATCCTTCGACTGCGCGTCCGCCCGCCGCAACAGATGCGGCGGAAAAGGCAAGGCGGACGCTCCGCTCAGGATGACAAGCTTAAAGATGGGCGTGGGGACGCTGGCCTGAAGGCCAGCTCTACCCGGCGAAGATAGTCGCGACCCGCAGCGAACCGGCAGATCCCTCGGTCGGACTAAAGTCCTCGGTCGGGATGACAGAAAAAAGGAAGGAGCCAGAGGCGCAGGCCTGAAGGCCACCTCTACCCGGCGAAGATAGTCGGCGACCCGCAGCGAACCGCAAATCCCTTGGTCGGACTAAAGTCCTCGGTCGGGATGACAGAAAAAAGGAAGGAGCCAGAGGCGCTGGCCTGAAGGCGAGCTCTAACCGGCAAGAGGCCAAGCGCCGAAGCTCGCGGCTCGAAGCTAATAGCTAATAGCTAATCGCTGATCGCTAATTGCTAATCGCTTCACTCGCCCAGCTTCCCGTACATCGAGGTGTACTGCAGGCCGATCTCGCCGCAGCTACCTTGCTCGACCGAGTAGACGACGCAGGAGTCGAAGGGGCGCGAGTAGACGTGCAGGCTGACGGCGCGCTCGTTCGAGCTCGCGCGGGTTGCGAACGTCGTGTACTGGATTCTCCGGATCCACGGCGCAGGGATTGTCCCACGTGATGGCGACTTCGTCGGTGGGAACGATGTTGCAGTGATGCGAGGCGAGATTCTCCTCGAGCACGCGATAGTTCTGCACCAGGAAGCTGCCGATGGGCGCGGCCATCCAGCAGTTCTGGCCCTTGTGGTTGTGGATGGAGCTCTTCATGCCCGGCTCCCAGCAGAGCGAGAGCAGCTCGTAGAGATCGGTCTTGTCGATGAGGTTGCGGGTGTAGTGTTGCGGGTTCCAGAAGAGATAGGGCTTCAAGGTTTCAGGGTCGACGGGATTGGCGCGCATGTAGTCGAGCGTGCCCTGCACTCCGGTGAAATCCTTCTCTTCGAGCTTGCGCAAGCCGGCGACGAAGTCGTCAATCGAGACCGCGCGCAAAATTTTTTGCGATGAAGTTGGTGCTGTCATAAGAGCCATCCTCCTGGGACAAACTGCTCATTCTAGATCAAGTTTGGCAGATTCTGCCCGCGAATTGCACGCGGCGTCTCCGAGGCGGAGCGAAAATCTTTGCTTTCCCGCGATGGACGCGGAAATCCATTTGCCGCGCATTGCGATTCCAAGCATATAATGTCCGCAAGAAGCACCTCTGCGGACTGCAACGCGCGTCAGCAGCGCGTCACGGGCCCGGATGGCAAGAGGTGCGGTCCAGAGTTGAGCACTGGAGTTTCCCATGAAATCGCGTGCGTTCGCAGCGATGATTGCGGTGCTGCTGGGTGTCGGCGCTTTCCTGCCTGCGCGGGCACAAGACAACACACAGTCGCAAACGTCAACTCAAGTTTCCAGCCCTTCCCCCGATCAGTCGCAACCAGCGAGCACCACCGCAAATGACAGCGGCGCGGCGACTCCGTCGGGAGACAGCGCGACGGCGCAATCGGGAAGCGACACAACAGCGCAATCAGGAAGCGCTCCCGCGGCAGAACAGGCGAGCCCTGCGGCTGGAACGGGCAGTCCGCTGGACAGCGCGTCCGAGACCGCGGCCTCGGCCACCGCTCCCAAGGAAACCCACAACAAGGACAAGAACGATATCGACGATATCGGCGATCGCAAAGTGGGCCAGACGGGCAAGAGTCTGGGCGACTGGTACTCGATCGATACCGACGTCAAGATGGGCAAGCAGTACGCGATGATGGTCGAGTCCAGCGCGAAGATGATTCAGGACCCAGTGATCAACGAGTACGTCAATCGCCTGGGCCAGAACCTGGTGCGCAACTCGGATGCGAAGGTGCCATTCACGATCAAGGTCGTGGATTCCGACGACATCAACGCATTCGCGCTGCCCGGCGGATTCTTCTACGTGAACACTGGCCTGATTCTCGCTGCGGACAATGAAGCTGAGTTGGCCGGCGTGATGGCGCACGAGATCGCGCACGTGGCCGCTCGCCACGCCACGCGGGAGATGACGCGGGCCAATTACATTCAGACCGCAGCGACGATTCCGCTGATCTTCGTCAATAGCTGGGGCCTGTATGAGGCGGCCAACATCGGGATCAGCCTGGCGCTGCCGGTCACGTTTATGAAGTTCTCGCGCGTCTTTGAATCGGAAGCCGACTACCTTGGCCTGCAGTACATGTACAAGGCCGGATACGATCCGCAGGCGTTCATCGCCTTCTTCGAGAAGATCAAAGCGCTGGAGAAGGAAAAGCCGGGTGCGCTGGCCAAGGCGTTTGCCTCGCATCCCCAGACGCCGGATCGTATCGAGAAGAGCCAGGAAGAGATTCGCAACATCCTGCCGCCGCGGCCGGAATACGTTGTCGATACCTCGGAGTTCGAGTCGGTGAAAGCGCGGCTGGCGGAGTTTGAGAACCGCAAGAAGGTGATTCCCGATAACAAAAAGGACAACCAGCCGACGTTGCGGCGCACACAGACCGCCGACAGCGGGAACGGCGGCGATAACCCGCAAGGTCAGCCTGGCGACGATCGTCCGACGTTGCAACGGCGCGATGACGACTATGCGTCAGTGACCAATCCCGTACCGTTCTGAGGAGCGGTCGGTTGTACCTGCAGAATTGTCATCACCAGCGAAGCGAGGGATCTGCTTTGGTCGCAAACGCCACGAAAGCAGATCCCTTGTCAGCTTAGACACGTCTCGTGATGGCAAACGATTGGCTAAGCCCGGCATTCTGCGCAGCCGATCAAGACTTCGCGATCAACTCAAATACGGGATAGTCCGCCGCGATCTGGGCGAACGCTTGCGCGCCGGAGCCGGCGGGAACCGGGAAGTAACGCTGAACTTCAGTCTTGAAGCTGTCGAGATAGGCCTTCAGGAGTTCGAGCTTGCCCGCATCCGGAATCGCGCGCAGCGAGAAGCTGCGTTGCCAGCTTCCTCGCTTGAGCGTGATCTCGCCTGCCGCTTCGGCGTTGCGCACCCATTGCGTGCGGCCTCGCGGAGCAACCAGGAAGCGGCGTCCGTCGATCTCGAGCACGTCAACCGGATTGGCGTAGAGCTTGCCGGACTTGCGGCCCCGGACCTGCAGCAGGTAATGATGCTTCATGCCGAGACCGAGTCCGACCAGAAATCCGAAGCAGCGATTGAAGAGCCGCTCGATCACCGTTGGTCGCTGGAAAGGCGCGCTGGACTTGGTTCCCATGCCACTATTCTAGGCGCCGGCGAGACACGGCGTTGGAGCGGTGGTCAATTCGGGACTCGCAGCTTTTTGCTTTGCCTTTCTCGCAGCACTTCTGTTATTGTCCGCGGCAAGCAGTCCCGGCGTGATCGCGGCACGATCGCTGTCCAGCGGCGCGATGGGACGTCCGTTCAAACCGACTCAGGGGGTTCCGAATGGCATTCTGTGCGAATTGTGGCAGTCAGGTAGCCGACAACGTCGCATTCTGTCCCAGCTGTGGCAAAGCGACGGGACAGGCATCTGCAAGCGGCGCAGCTGCGGCAGCACCGCAACCCGCGCCTCAACCGGTTGCGCCTCCTCCTCCGGCGGCAAGCTATCAGGCCGCTGCGCCTGTGGCTCCGGCGGCGCCGCTGGAAGAGAACATTGCCGGCATGCTGGCCTACTTTACGATTATCCCGGCCATCATCTTTCTGCTGATCGAGCCCTATAACCGCAACCGGTTCGTGCGCTTCCACTGTTTCCAGTGCCTGTTCACGGTTGGCGCTCTGGTGGTTCTTCACATTGGCCTTTCGATGATCAGCTATATGCTGCCGTTGCTGATGGTCCCCATCTGGGGACTGCTGGGGCTGGCGGAACTTGCGCTATGGATCCTGTTGGTGATCAAGGCCTATCAGCACGTGATGTTCAAGCTGCCCATCGTCGGCGACATAGCGGAGAAGCAGGCCGGCGCATAACGATCAGACGACCTCCCCATTAGCGGCGCCGTTTGAGCGGCCCGGGTTGCCGTCGTGAGGAATGGTTCGCAGTTCGCGCTGGGTAGACTCAGCAGTTCGAAGCGCCGAGTCCGCGGAGCGCCTGTCGATGGAGTCTCGCGCAGCGAGACGGAAGAGGATAGCCCAGCGCTTCGGCGCTGGGTGAACATGATCTTAAGCAGCGAGCCCCTTTTAAGGGGCGACACCCCGCAGGGCAGGCCTTCAGGCCTGCGCGGACTGATAACCCCTCTTGACCCTCCATCTCTCCATCTCCACCGTCGTCCAACACCTGCTCTTCCTCTTTCTTCTGCTGATCGTGCCCGTCTGGGACTTCTGGGACACGCAGCGGCTGAAGCGCAACCCCAGCTCAGCCGGCAAACTTCGCTATTACAAGACGCTGTGCTCGTGGCTGTGGACCGCAAGCATCGTCTCTCTGATTGTCGTTGGCCCTCGTCCGCTGCTCACCATTGAACCAACCCCGCAGGAGATTCCCTGGCTATTGCGGCACGTGTGGGCTTTCTATCTGGTGGAGATCGTGATCGCGCTCTTTGTCGCGCTCATGCTGTTGCCCTACGCCACCGTCTTCTGGAAGAAGGTGAAGAAACAGCCGCGCAAATACTCCTCGGCCGACGCGATGAAATCTCTCGCCTATTTCTTCCCCGCAACCAGGACGGAGCGCCGCTGGTGGGTTTTCGTCTGCATCACCGCCGGCGTGTGCGAAGAGACACTCTATCGCGGCTTTCTGCTGCACTATCTACACACATTTCCCTGGACCTTGAACCTCACGCTGGCGCTGCTGATCTCCTCGGTCATCTTCGGCCTCGCTCATCTCTACAGCGGAATCGGCGGAGTCATCGGCAGCGCGCTTGCCGGTTTCATCTTCGGCCTGCTGTTCATCCTCACCGGCAGCCTTCTGCTGCCCATGATCCTCCACGCCGCGCTCGATCTCCGCCTGCTGGTCATCCTGCGCCCGCCCGACGCGAGGAACGGGTAATGCTGGCCTTCAGGCCAGCAAGCGCCTATTTGGCTTCCGAGCCGACACCCGGAACTCGGTATCCGTAGGACATGTGTCAGGGGACGACTCTAGTGTCGTGGAGAACTAGCTTTCTTCCAGGCCGTGGAGTAAGAGGCTCGAAAAACCAGAGCGCCGTAGGGCGCGTGGCATGATAGCTCAGGACGGAGCGCAGCGGAGTCCTGGGTAGAGTGGGCAAGGAACCAGAGTCCCCCGGGGACGACGCGGTTCGCACGCGTACCTCGTGCCGATGAGCCTTCTGTTTCTTGTCCGAGCCGGCTTTAGTCGGCAACACTCCGCCTTCACACCGGCTTGCCGCAATTGGCGCAAAACTTCACTCCCGGTTGCGCTGGCGTTCCACAATTCGAACAGAAACGTTGCCCCGGTACCGGCGGAGGATTATACGGCGGCTGCGTCCCCGGCGGCGGAGGATAACCATAAGGCTGCTGCGCCAGCAGCGGCTTGCGCACGATCAGGTAAATCGGCAGAAACACAATGCACAAGAAGAACACCCCAATCGCCCACGCCACGCCGTTCATGCCGCGCTTGTTGGCATCGCTCGCCACCCAGATGGCGATCAGCAGCGCAATGATGAAGCCAAGTCCAAAACCGCCGAAGAACCCATGAGCGATCACATGCTCCTCCTACCAGACCAGGTTATTGCAGATGAAAAGCACAGCCATCACGACAACCAGAGCGCCAATTACGCCATCGCGACGGACCAGCACGCGCGAACGCCCGCCGAGCGCCGCGACGATCAACCACATCGGATATGCGACGTAGAGCGCCAGCGCCACAACCAGCGATCCAGGATTGTTCCGCGGCAGCGCTCCATGCGCCATCAGGACGAAATCCCGCGTCATACCGCAAAACGGGCAGCGCAGCCCGGTCATCCAATGCAGCATGCACTGATACCGCAATCCCAGAACTGCGTTGGGTACGAAAGCAAGCATCAAGCCCCCCAGCACCAGTCCGCCCATCACCAGCAGATGCTGCCTCGGGCCAATGTAACTTTCTGTCATCGCGGATGCGCGCAATGTACCGTCCGCCTCGCCGCGGCGTCAAGGACTAAAGCGATGAGAATATCGGGCTAGTGTGCCGTTTGAATCGAAAGGCACTCCTACCGCATTTCGTCTACTCCAATTCTTGCCGTCGTCTGCTCTACCCCAATTCTTGCTGTCATCCCGAACGGAGCCCGCTTCGGGCGGAGTCGAGGGATCTGCGGTTGGCCGGAAGTGGCTTGCCGCTGCGAGCAAACCGCAAATGCCCCGCACTCCCATTGGGTGGAGTACCCCTTCGGACGTGCCCCGACACAACGCGACCTGTGAGATCGCCGCTAATCGCTAATCGCTAATTGTTTTCTTCTCTTGACATCCCCCACCCCGAAGTGTCATTTCTATTTACTTTTCATTTACCGGTACGGATGTGACGGCGAACTCTCTTTTATACTGAACAGCTTCATGGCAGCGGAAAGGGCTTGTGAGGGTCAAGATCTTCTATCACGATAAGTGTTTCGACGGCGCCTGCTCGGCGGCGCTGTTCATGCGGTTCTACCGCGAGCGTATTCGCGAGCACGTCGACTTCGAATACCAGGGCCTGGTACATCGTGCAGGTGCTCTATTCGACGAGGCGGACTTCACCGGCGACGAGAACGCCATCGTCGACTTCAAATATTCCGCCTCGCCCCGCATCACCTGGTGGTTCGATCATCATCAGAGCGCCTTCCTCACGCCCGAGGACGCCTCGCACTTCGAGCAGCAGCAGAGCGCCCGGAAGTTCTACGATCCCGATTTCCGCTCCTGCACCAAGTTCATCGCCGTCGTCACGCAGCAGCGCTTCGGCTTCAATCCCGATCCGGTCGCCGAGGTCATCGAGTGGGCCGACATCATCGACGGCGCGCTCTACGACAGTGCGCAAGAGGCGGTCGAGATGAAAGCGCCAGCCACGCAGCCTAACCATGCTGATCGAGTCGAATCAGGATCCGCAATTCATTCCCAGCCTGATTCCGCAGCTGGCCTACAAACCGCTGGCGGAGATCCTCGCGCAACCCGAGGTCGCCGAGCGGTCTACCGGAACTGATGGAACGCCATCGCCGCTCCATCGAGATCATGCGCGAGCGCGCCGAGTGCAAGGACGGCACCATCTTCTTCGACGTTACCGACCACGACCTCGAGGGCTACAACAAGTTCGTCCCCTACTATCTTCACCCCGACTGCGTATACAGCGTCGGCCTCAGCAAGAGCAGCTTCCGCACCAAAGTCTCGGTCGGCTCCAATCCCTGGACCACCGCGACCCACATGGAGAACCTGGCGAAGATCTGCGAACGGTACGGCGGAGGCGGTCACGCCCGCGTCGGAGCCATCTCGTTCGCGCCAAACATGTTCGACCAGGCCCGTCAGGCCGCGCACGAAATTGTGGAAGAGCTGCGCGCCAGCTACCGTGGACACGACAGATGAAGCTTTATAGCAGCTAGGTCGTCGAACGCCCCATCTGTGTTACGATGGGCTGTGGCCGGCAAGGTCCGAAAGCTGCGCAAGGTTGTCGACGAGACGACCGAGGTTCGCTGCGCTCTGGGGAAGGGAATCATAAGAGAAGAGGTTTGGCTGGACGCGCGCGGCACGATCGTCAGGTACAACCTTGCATTCGTGAATCATTCTCTTTGTCCTAAGGACAAGGGCAGGGTACTGGGATACGACAATAGCCACGGTCACCATCATCGCCACTACGCCGGCAGGCAAAAAGAGTTTTTCTTCATTACTTACGAGCAACTGATGAACCGCTTTCTAACCAAAGTGCGAACGCTTCGCCAGAAGAAGGAATCCATATGAAGTTGAAAATCCATGCCAATGGTTTTGAAGGATACGCGAAGCGCGCCGCGGCCCGTGCCCGCAAACTCGACCGACGGGAATCGGTTAGGCCGGAGATTACGATCACCTTCGATAATCCGCTTGCTATGGCAGAGGTGCTCACGCCAGAGCGCCTTCGGCTACTTCAACAGGTGAGGACGCGCGTTGCCTCGATCACGGCCCTGGCGGCTTGCCTGGGACGGGATCCCAAGTCTGTCCGCCGGGATGTGCAGAAGCTCGAGCGTGCCGGGGTTCTGCGCACGCGCGAACAGATCAATCCCGGACATGGTCGTGCGAAGGTCGTCGAGCCAGTGGCCCGCGAATACCGGCTCACTGCGGTTCTTTGATTTGGGCTGGGTACTTCTTGGCCGGTTCTACTGCCGAGTCGTCCGCGACGCAATCTCCGGATTCGCGTCGTGCGCCTGTACTTCTTCTTCGGCGCGCTGCAACAGACCCCAATCCGACTGGAACTCCGGCATCAGTTCGCGGTGATTAGCGTGGACCGTCAGCAGCGCGTTGGTCCGCGCCAACAGCACCTGCATCGCCAACTTGCGATCCGATCCGTCGCTGAAGACGTTGCCGAGGCTCAGCCCCACGCGCCGCAACTGGCCGTCGCTGGCCACCTCCAGCCAGGGCTGACCGTTCTCGTCAAGATACGTGCGTCCCTGCGCCTGCACCGTGCGGAACATCGTCTCCACCTTGCGGCGGTCGGCGATCACCTTGTCGTCAATCGCGCTGCGCAGCACTTCCTCGAACCGGGAACGGTACTGGTCCCATTGCTGATCCGTGCCCACCTGGCGCTCGCTGTCCGCCTTGATCTCACGCTTCAGATCTTTCTGCCGCTCAACGTCTCCATCCTGCTTGGCCGCATCCAGCTGTTCGTAAAGCACGGCGACGTCCTCCGAGGGATGGTTGCGCAGATCGTGGTCAGGATTGAAATGTCCAAACAGCAAGTACGAGCCCGCCAGCGCCGGAATCGCCTGCGCCTCCAGCACCGCAATCGGGATCAGCCACTTGGTCGAGCGGACGGTCTGCTCCGTGCCTTCGCGGCAATCGGAGCTGCGTTTGTACGTTCCCGGCACTTGCTCGATGCGGACAATGCGCAGCTGCAGTTCAGGATGATGCTCGGCGTAATGCGTAAAGCTGCGCGCGATTGCCTTGGGCCCGGTCATGCCGAAATCGTTGATCACGTCGCGATGCGCTGAGTGCGGAAAATAGATGTCGACCACCATCTTGGAGAAATCGGCGCAATTGCGCGAGAATCCGTTGTAATGATTTACGTTCGGCCGCGTATTGAACTCGCGGATGAACGCCTCGTCCTGCTCGCGCGTGGTATGCACTTCGAAGATGTAGATCTCGCGCACGAATGCCGCGGCAACTGCGTCGCGCCAGTTCGCATTCGGATCGGAGATGCAGCGCGGGGTGGTGCAGATATCACGGAGGTAAGTCCGCTGATACTGCTGCTGCAGAACGCTGCGCAGCTCGGGATAGCCGAACAGCGGCTTCTCGTCCAAGCGGTTCACGCCGTAAAGGTAAACGCTCAGCGGAACCACGTTCCACTCGTACGGCTGATCTTCCTTGTAATCTTCGTAGTTCTGCAGGACCGATCCCTGTTCGTCCGGCCGGCAGAGCCGCATCTTGACCGGCGTCTCCGGACAGATATTCGACAGGTAGACGGCGGAATGGCCCTCGCCGATGATCTCGGCCTTGACCAGCTCGGGATGAACATTAGGTTTGGCGTTCAGCAGCAAGCCGACATCGGCCCGCGCCGGCAGATGCACCACCGCCAGAACGCCAAGTGCGAAGATTGTCTTAATAAGCCGCATGTGACGGTAAGCCCGCTCGACTCTTAAGCACCTGCGGACTATCACTTAGACGCTGTTCCCTGAAGAGAAGATCGCCCTGAAAGACGACCCTCTTTAATCCATCATACCGTTACGCGCCCGATCTGTGGATTGGCTGATCGTGAACTCACATGGCCAACATGCCGTAGTGCCCCGCATTTTATTTAACCCCGTATGCTGCAGCAGGTTTCACCAAAATTGGACACGTCGTTGACAATTTGTTGACAACTCCGCAAGCACTTACCGCTACGCTGGTGCCCATTGGCGCTCGATCGGCGGATGGGGTTTTAGGTCGATCTGGACGAGTGACTCCTAAGGCAGTGCTCATCCGCCGGTCTGTGAGTTCGGCCTGACCTTCGTGAATTACCGAAGGCAGTCGAGGCCTATGTGTTCGGAGGTGTGCTCGCGGAATTTGCCACTCGTCGCTCGCCCGCCCCGCCTCTCCTGGCGGACTGCTTCAAGGCACGGAATTGCCTCCGTGCCTTTGCAGTTTCTGGATGATCCTCAATATGCCAGCAGGATGCGCAAGTCACGCACGTTGTTGCCGGTTGGCCCGGTCATAATCGCATCGCCAATGGCCTGAAACAGCGGGTAGCTGTCGAACTTCGCCAGCGCCGTAGCTGCATCGAAACCCTGCTGCCGCGCTCGCTCCACCGTCGACCCGTCGACAATCGCTCCCGCTGCATCGCTGTTGCCATCGATGCCGTCTGTTCCGGCGCTCAGCACGGTGATGTTCTCGCCCGCAATCTTCTGCGCACAATACAGCGCAAACTGCTGATTGCGTCCTCCCACACCGGGCTCCGCGCCGATCTTCACCGTCACCTCTCCACCCGAGATCAGGCAGGCGCGCGACACCCCCTTACGCAGTTCCCGCAGCCGTGCCAACAGAAAGTCTGCCGCCGGCTCGTAGTCCCAGTCGTCGCAGGCGTTCTCCACATCGACAGCAAAGCCTGCCAGCGCCGCTTGCTCCACCGCCGCGCTAACGGCCGTGGCGTTGGATAGCACCGTCACATATTGCGATTTCTCGAAAGCCGGATCGCCGGCCTTCGGCGTCTCTTCCAGTTGTCCGCTCTCGAAGAGCGCCCGTACCGACTGTGGCAGCCGCTCCAGCAACTGGTAGCGCTCCGCAATGTTGTAGCAATCCTTCACCGTCGTGGTGTCGGGAACGGTTGGGCCTGACGCCAGCGCGTCCAGCGCACCCTCCGGCACATCGGAGACGAGGATCGACAACTGGTAAGCCGGCGACGCCGCTCGCGCCAACCGCCCGCCTTTGAGTGCCGACAGATGTTTGCGAACCGTGTTGATCTCAGCGATTGGCGCGCCCGAGTGCACCAGCGCCCGATACGTCTGCACCACGTCTGCCAGCGAGATCCGCGACCGTATCGGCTTTTCCGCAATTGCCGAGGCTCCGCCGCTGATCAGGAAGACGACCAGCGTCTCCGGCGACAGTCCCGCAACCAGTTGCAAGATCGCCTCGCCCGCTCGCAGCGAGTCTTCATTGGGCAGCGGATGTCCCCCGCTGAAATACTGGAATCCTGGAAGCTCAGCCGGAGCCGCGCCGGGAGCCGCGATGATTCCTGTCAGCTCGGCATCGATCAGTCCCGCAAAGTTTTCCGCCAGGCTGTATCCGGCTTTGCCGATGGATACCGCCAGCACACGCGTGAACGCCCCCAGGTCGTACACCATTTCGTCGACCTGCAGATAGCGCTCGCGATGCTCCAGTTTCTTGCCCAGTGCGCGGGGAATGCTGCACTCGCTGAGCGCGTGATCGAAGATTTCGCGCACCCGCGCGCGCAGCTCGCGATACTGCGCATCGGCATTTGCATCCGGCAGCGGGGCAGAGTCAGGCATGCGGGGATTATAGAAGGAAGCGATTAGCAATTAGCGATTAGCCAAGCCAGAATCTTGCGACCGCAATCCGAACCGCGATGTGCATTTGCGAGCCCTTCGTCAAAGATAAGAACCTTTGGCTGACAACAAAGCCGAGAGCCGAGAGCCGAGAGCGGACAGCCGAGAGCCGAGAGCGGACAGCCGAGAGCCGAGAGCCGAGAGCCGACAGCCGAGAGCCGACAGCCGAGAGCGGACAGCCGACAGCCGACAGCCGACAGCCGACAGCCGACAGCCGACAGCCGAGAGCCGACAGCCGACAGCCGACAGCTAATGGTTAATCGCCAGCTGTTCCTCCACCCAACTTTCCACCGTCATCCTCATTTCGCTGAGATGTCCGGCAAAAAAATGATCGCCAGGCACGAACACCAACTCTTTCGGCTCGGCTGCTTGTGCCACCACCTCCTCCAAAGCGTCATGCGGGCCATACTGATCATGATCGCCGCTGACGAACAGCTTCGGCTTGCGGCACTCGCGCAGGAAGGAAAACGAATACAGCCGCCCCTCCGCTTCAACGGGAGTGCCAATCGAGATTAGCGCCGTCACTTGGGGATCGGGACAGGCCGCGCGCAAACCCGTCGCCGAGCCGAACGAGAACCCCGCAAAGATGATCGGCAGAGGAAACTCGCGTTTCAGCCAAGCCAGCGCCGCTTCCACGTCGGCGATCTCGCCCCGCCCTTCATCGTGTCGTCCCGCGCTGAGTCCCGTGCCCCTGAAGTTAAATCGCAGCACCGGAAATCCAAACGAGTTCAGCGCTTTCATCGCGTGAAACACAACTTTGTTGTGCATCGTGCCGCCGCCCAGCGGATGCGGATGACACACCAGTCCCGCATGCGTCGCGTCAGCACCGCCGGCATTGAGCAGCGCCTCCAACCGCCCCGCAGGACCGTCGATGAAGAAGGATCGAACTGTGGAATGTGAAGCGCCCAAACTTCTCTCCGAATCAACTGTTTTAACACGGAGAGCAGAACACACGAAGAGCACGAACACTCCACTAGAAAGTTCTTCCGTGCTTCCGTGGTGAAAAAACCCCGAAGAAAACTATAGCCCCGCGGGCTCGCTATTCACCGCGGGGCATAAGCGCCTGTGATGTTGCCACCACAGAGACGTAGATAATCTACAGGATTTCGACTCCCCGTGAATGAAAAGTTTTGTAAAAACTGAGAGCCAGTGAAAGAAAATTCTCCCGCTTCCCGACACGCGTCGCTACTCGAATGGCGATTCCGTCTTAGGCGCGTGATGTGGTAGCGATTCCGGCATCTCGGAAACATTCCACGCCCACGCTGCCAGCAACGCGGCGCCTTCATTGATCTGGTCGGGAATCACTTTGTCGAACGTGTCCGTCTGGCTGTGATGCACCTCGCGATAATGCGCCGGCGACTGAATGCAGAAGTAGGCCGGCACGCCCTCATTCAGAAAGCCAACATGATCCGACGAGCCGAAGTAGCGTGTGCTCAGCGGTTGCATGTCGAAGACCTCCTCCAGCGGCTGATAAATCTCCGACATCAGCGGCGCGGTGTCCCACAGGTTCTCCAGCGCGATGCTGAACACTTTGCCGGTTCCCGTGTCATGAATCAGCACTGCGTCCATCTGCCCGACCTCAGCTTCGTGATTCTTCAAATACGTCTGCACGCCGATGCCGCCCTCTTCTTCGCCCGTAAACAAAATGAACGTGATGGTGCGCTTCGGCTTCCAGCCCAGCGCCTTTAGCGTGCGCGCCGCTTCCAGAGTGGCCATCGCACCGGTACCGTTATCCAGCGCGCCCTGTCCCAGGTCCCATGAATCCAGATGCCCGCCGATGATCACCCGCTGCTCGGGATGCTCGCTGCCCTTGATCTCGGCGACCGTGATCGACGCCGGTACAGGCTTCTCGGTCAGCGTGTTTTGCAGGTTGTACTTCATGGTCACTGGGCCGGATTGCAACAGGCGGTAGAGCAGGTCGTAATTCTCGTGCGTCAAGAACGCCATGCGCATGCCTTCGGGAAGGAAGTGCATCCAAGTGCCGGCCATCGTGTAGAGGCTGTCGGTCTTGCCGCTGTCCAGCAGAACCAGCGCAGGCTCTTCGGCGGCGATTTGTTGAATCAGCTTTAAGCGCGCTCGCCCAGTAAAGCCGTCCCGCGGCACGCCGCGCTCCGGGGCGATGACCGCGTCGTACGCATTCTCAGGGTTGGGATCGAGCTTGGACAAATCCGTCGGCTTGCGCGCCATCACGATTTTGCCCTTGAGCTTGCCTTTGTACTGGTCGAAGTCCGACGGCTTGTCGATGTTCAGCAGCACAACCTCACCGCTGACGTCGCCATTGGTGCCCGGAGTCCATCCAAAGGCGTGAATGCCGATGCGCCGTTGAATCGGGCTGACGATCTCGGCAGTTTCCACTCCGCGCGTCCAGCCGTGATCGATCTCCGTCGTCTCCAGATGCGCATCGACGCCATACTGTTGAAAGCGCTTGAGCGTCCAGTCGCTGGCTGCCTGCATTTGCGGTGAACCCGTCAGCCGCGCCCCGATCTGCGTGGTCAGGTACTCCAGGTTCTTCACCAGTTCGGAGTGCGCCTTCACCTCATCGGCAATCTTCTGGTCGGCATCCTCCATCGCCTTGCGATAGCTGTCGCGTTGTTCCTGCGAACGCTGCGATGTGGTTGCGGATTTTTGTGGAGCAGCTTTCGGCGTCTGTGCCAGAAGCACTCCGCCAAGTAGGACTACAGAGATGGACGCCAGCCAGGGGCGGCGAAGTCGAATCATTGCACCTTCCTCGGAGAAATCAGCAGGGAAGTAGATGATAGCGGCTACGCTGCGCCCCTGTCATCCTTAGGTCTTGAGTGGAGAATTTTTCTTGACTGCTTTGTCCGCTCCGGCGGTCTTGCCGTTCGCCTGGTCTGGACGTTGAGGTAGCGCTGGCCTCCGGCCGGTTGTGCCGCCGGCAGCGTGGCCAGCTCACGCCAGCCGTGTCTTACAATCATTCCATGCAGCTGACCCTCTACTCGGCCTGGTGGTGCCCCGACTGCCGCGTCGCCAAGGCCTTCCTCAAAAAGCACAACATTCCGTACACCGAAATCGACATCGAAAGCACCCCCGGCGCCGCGCAAGAGGTCGTACAACATACCGGCAAGCGCTCGATCCCCCAGTTTGTGATCGATGGCCGCTGGGTGCAGCCTTATCGTCCGGGCGAAGGTTTCCTTTACGAAGAGATGTCAGAGTTGCTCGGAATCGTCGATGAGGGGTAGAGCTGGCCTTCAGGCCGACGTTCAAGCCGCCCATTTTCCCGAGTCGGCTTTTAGCCGGCGGCACAAATCTACGCTCTGACCTGCCCTCCCTCCCCAAACACCCTGCGGAAGATCTTCCCCACATTCCGCAACGGCCGTTGCAAATCAAAAGCGTGCTCCAGCGTCTCGCGCTTCACCTTTGACGCTATCTCCGGCTCGTTCATTATCAACTCGCGGAAGTTCAAATCCTCCTTCCACGCCCTCATCGCATTCGACTGCACCAGCCGGTAGGCGTCTTCGCGCAGCATCCCCGCCTCCACCAAATCCAGCAGCAGCTGTCCGCTGAACACCAGCCCGCCCGTCGACTCCAGGTTCTTCAACATGCGCTTCGGATAAACCAGCAGCGTGTCGATCAGGTTGGTCGTCTTGTGAAGCAGGTAGTCGACGAGAATCGTCGAGTCCGGCAGAATCACCCGCTCCACCGATGAGTGCGAGATATCGCGCTCGTGCCACAACGCCACGTTCTCCAGTGCAGCCTGCGAATTCGCGCGCACTACGCGCGCCAAGCCGCTGATCTGCTCGCAGGTCACCGGATTGCGCTTGTGCGGCATCGCCGACGAGCCCTTTTGCTTCTCGCTGAAGTACTCTTCCGTCTCCCGCACCTCCGTCCGCTGCAGGTGCCGGATTTCGGTCGCGATCTTGTCCAGCGTTGACGCGATCACCGCCAGCGTGGCGACGTAAAACGCATGACGATCGCGCTGAATCACCTGCGACGAAACCGCCGCGACCTCGAGGCCGAGCCGCTTGCAAATCGCCTCTTCGTATTCCGGTTCCAGATGCGCCGCATTGCCCACCGCGCCGGACAGCTTCCCAACCCGCATCTGCTCTGCCGCCATCTCAAAGCGCTCGATGTTGCGTTGCACTTCCGAATACCAGTTCGCCAGCTTCAGCCCAAAGGTGATCGGTTCGGCGTGAATGCCGTGTGTGCGCCCGATCGCCGGCGTGTCCTTAAACTCCCAGGCGCGGCGCTCCAGTACCTCTCCCAGCTTCCGGAGATCGTCACGCAGGATTGCCGACGCCTGCTTCACCAGCAGCGCCTGGGCAGTATCGACCACATCGTTCGACGTCAGGCCGTAATGCAGCCAGCGCGATTCCGGGCCGACCTTTTCCGCAACCGCCGTGGTAAAGGCAATGACGTCATGTTTTACCTCGGCCTCGATCTCGTGAATACGCGCGACCTCAAAGCCGCCCTTTTCGCGCATGGCTGTGGCCGCAGACTGCGGCACAATGCCGGCTTCGGCCAGCGTTTCGGTAGCAGCGATCTCTACATCAAGCCAGGTCCGGAACTTGTTTTCGTCACCCCAGATGCGGCCCATCTCCGGGCGGGTATAGCGAGCGATCAAGTAAGGCTCCTTTTGACGGCGAAGAAACTCTCCATTGTACAGGCAGGAAACTCCAAACTTGATCGGAGGTGATTGTCGCGTAGCGCCGGCCTCCCGTCCGGCTATCCCAGCGGCGTCCCGCCGCCGGCGAACGCAATGGGGCACGACTTCGGTCGCCCGATAAGCCTTTTATCCTTCATGGGCCGGCTTCAGCCGGCGGCAGAGCACTAGCGCAAAGAATCGTCCTCACCGGCTCCCACATCCAATAAATATCGTAATACGATATAATTGTGTTCGCCCTGCTTATGACGCACAACCACAAAGTCAAACTCTCCGATTACCAGGCGCTCGCCGAATTTCGTTATCAGATCCGCCGCTTCGTCCATTTCAGCGAAGAAGCCGCCCGCCACGCCGCCGTGGAACCGCAGCATCATCAGCTGATGCTGGCCATCAAAGGCAAGCCTGACGAGGAACCCGCCCGCATCGCCTATCTCGCCGAGCGCCTGCAGATTCAGCATCACAGCGCGGTCGAACTCGTCGATCGCCTGGTCAAGAAAGGCCTGATCACGCGCACTCGCGGAGAGCAGGACCGCCGCGAGGTGTTTGTACAGCTCACGCCGCGTGGCGAGCGCATCCTCGACGAGCTAACCGTGCACACCCGTGCCGAATTGCTCTCCGCTGCGCCGCGACTTGTTGCCACACTCCAGCATCTGACCCGCCAACAGCAGACGGACCGCCTGCCGCGCCGCCGTTCGAAGCCCGCCGCAGCCGGGAGGTCGAAATGACTGCACAGCACACGGAAACACTTGGTGTCGACGGCCTCAATCCGCTCATCTCGACGCAATCTGCCAACGGAGCAGCGGTCCCTCAGGACGCAAAGTTCCGTACCGGCACGGTCTCGCTGCTGGCCGCAGCCATCGGCATCCTCGCCGGCTTCATCGCTTACGTCCTGTACAACCTGATCGGCCTGTTCACCAACCTCTTCTTCTATCACCGCTGGTCGTTCGCCTTCGTCAGTGCCCGCGACAATCATCTCGGCATGTTGGTGATCGTCACTCCCGTCATTGGCGGCATCATCGTCGGCATCATGGCTCGCTACGGCTCAGACAAGATTCGCGGCCATGGCATCCCCGAGGCGATGGAAGCGGTGCTGATCAACCGCAGCCGCATCGAACCCAAAGTCGCCATTTTGAAGCCGATCTCCGCGGCCATCGCCATCGGCACCGGCGGCCCGTTCGGCGCGGAAGGCCCCATCATTCAGACTGGCGGCGCGGTTGGCTCACTGGTGGGCCAGTTGATGCATACCACCGCAGCCGAGCGCAAAGTCCTGCTGGCGTGCGGAGCCGCGGCCGGCATGGCTGCTACGTTCAGCACACCGATCGCAGGCGTCATTCTGGCTATCGAGCTTTTGCTCTTCGAGTTCAAATCGCGCTCGTTCATTCCGCTGGTGATCGCCAGCACGCTGGCGACCAGCGTTCATTTCCAACTAATGGGGTCGGGGCCAATGTTCAAAGTCGGCGCGCTCGACTTCGGTCTGCCGCACGCGCTGCCGTTCTATCTGATCCTCGGAGTTCTCTGCGGCGCCGCAGCACTCGGCTTCAGCAAGCTGCTCTATTGGGTTGAAGATCAATTCGAGAAGCTGCCTATTCACTACATGTGGTGGCCGGCCATCGGCGCGTTAGGCTTGGGGATTATCGGCTACTTTGTGCCGCGCGTGCTCGGCGTCGGTTACGACACCATTTCCGACATCCTCAACGCCAGGATGTTGCTCGGCGCCTTGCTGGCCGTGATGATTTTCAAATCGGCGGCACTGGTCATCTCGCTGGGCTCAGGGACTTCGGGCGGTCTGCTGGCGCCCATGTTCATGGTCAGCGCAGCCATGGGTGCGGTTTTTGCCATGGTCGTCGACAAGATCTGGCCCGCCGCCAACCTCGCTCCCGGCGCTTTCGCCTTGGTTGCGATGGGAGCAGTTTTCGGCGCCGCTTCCCGCGCAGCCTTCACCTTCATCATCTTCGCCTTTGAGATCACGCGCGATTACAACTCGGTGCTGCCGCTCATGCTGGTAACCGTGATTGCCGACGCCATTGCCGTGCACTACGCCAAGAACTCGATCATGACCGAGAAGCTCGCCCGGCGCGGCCTGCATATCCACACCGACTACGAACCCGACGTTTTCCAATCGGTCACGGTCGCTCAGACCATGTCGAAGGAATTCGATACCGTGCCCACATCGATGACGGTTGCCGAACTGGCCGAGCGGATCACCAAACGCGATCCTGCCGTCACTCATCACCAGGGCGTCTTCATCGTCGATGCTGAGGGCAGGCTCGCGGCCATCATCACTCCTGCCGACATCATGCGCGCTCTGGAGAAAGAACAGTCCGGCAAGATGACCGTACTGGAGGCTGGCTCTCCCAATCCGATCGTCACCTATCCTGGCGAGGTCCTCTACGACGCCGCAGCTCGAATGTTGCGCTCCAACGTAGGACGGCTGCCGGTATGCAGTTGGGAGGAGCCGGGACGTCCGGTCGGCTACCTCGGCCGCTCGCAAGTGATGGCCGCGCGTCTGCGCCGCCTGGAAGAAGAGTATGTGCGCGAGCCGGGCTGGATGCCGGCGCGCAAGAAAGCGTAGGGTAGAGCGGGCCTTCAGGCCAGCGAAGATCGGCGATCTCTCGTTTCCCGAAGACACACGGCGCTGTGACGAAGCTACTTGCCGCACTCACCGCCGCCCAGAACAATAGAAGTCGGTAGGCTCTCCCACCGAGTCTTCTGGCTTTTTCTCAGAGTCAGACTCTCGCCGCCGTCAGACCCTTCACATCGTAACTCTTTGGCGTAGACGCACGCCGCCGCAAAGCGCCGTGGCTCTCGTCATCGGCGAGCTAACTGCAATCCCAGCCCCTGTGGCTTGAGGTCAAGAACGAACTTAGCACTCGCAAACTTTGGGAGAGATGCCATGACTTGGAAAGCCCTGCTTGGACTGGGACTGATCCTGTGTGTGATCTGTACCGGCTGCGGTTCATCCTCGAATCCGGCCAGTGGTCCACTAACGATCACTGCCGCGACGCTGCCCACGGGCACGGTTGGGACAACTTACAGCTACTCCCTGCCCGCGACCGGCGGAATCCCTCCCTACGTCTGGAGCATTAACTCCGGCACGTTGCCGGCGGGACTGAAGCTCAGTACCAGAGGAACGATATCGGGCACACCCGTGGCCGCTGGGACGGTGAACTTCACCGTGTCACTCATCGACTCCGAAGCCGTGCCCGCCAGTACGACCGCCAACTTCAGCATCGCCATCCAGAGCGAGTTGGCGGTCACCAGTATTTCTCCACCTGCCGGCACCGTTGGCGTGAACTACAGCACCACTCTGGCCGCGGCCGGTGGCGTCCCACCCTACACCTGGACCCTCGCGAGCGGCAATTTGCCTCCGGGATTGAGCCTCAACTCGGCTGGCGTCATCTCCGGCAAGCCAACTGCGAGCGGTGCCTCGATCTTTACGGTTCAAGTTGCCGATTCAGGAGGAACGAACCAGCAGACGGCAGTGGCTCAGCTAACGATTGCCATCAACGTCGTAGCCATCACGACCACGACGTTGCCGAACGCGACCGTGAATGTGCCGTACTCCGCTCCGCTGGCGGCGATTGGCGGCGTGACGCCGTACTCGTGGACGATCTCCGGCACCCTGCCCAGCGGATTAACTCTGAACAGTGCAGGCGTGATCTCGGGCACTCCAACATCGACGGGGAGCGCCACATTCACTGTTCACGTGGCCGACAGTGAAACTCCGCCGGCAACATCCAGCGCACAGCTCACACTCACGGTAAACGGTGGCGGCGGCTCAGCCGGTATGCAGGGGAATTATGCTTTCTACCTCAACGGATTCAACTCCGGCGGCGCCTGGACGCTGGCGGGCAGCTTTCTCGCTGACGGCAACGGAAACATAACCAGCGGGATTGTGGACACTAATTCGGTCGCCGGCACGCCTCTGACCGTCTCGATCACCGGCACATACACGATGGCCGCGAATGGCCTGAACACGATGACCATCCAGGGCCAATCCTGGGGACCGATTACGCTGGCATTTGTTCTCGATTCCACCGGCAACGGCAGAGTGATTGAATACGATGACACCACAGGGCAGGGAAGCCGAGGCTCGGGCGTCTTACGCAAGGCAAACTCCAGCGCCTTCGGCGTCGGCACTCTGACCGGCAACTGGGCCTTCGGTATGAGCGGGGCAGGGGTGTTTGGGGAGCGTTTTGTCGACGTGGGAGCATTCACCGCGGCGAGTGGAAACATTTCCAAAGGATCGTGCGATACCAATGACGGCGGCGATTTCGAGAACTGCACTTTTACCGGCACGCTATCTGCCGTCGATCCGCAAACCGGACGCGCCACAGCAACGATTGAGAACGAAAATGGCACCAACAATGAGGTCGTCTATGTGGTTTCGACCAGTGAGCTCCTGATGGAACAAACGAATCAGGTTGAGCAGGA
Organism: uncultured Acidobacteriaceae bacterium; assembly: GCA_963805985.1. Taxonomy (GTDB): domain Bacteria; phylum Acidobacteriota; class Terriglobia; order Terriglobales; family Acidobacteriaceae; genus Bog-257. Next base: position 94,310 of record CAWDWG010000008.1, read on the forward strand.
TGGCGGTGCGGCGGGCCGGCGTCCCTTCTCAACTACGAACGGTGGAGCTGCTGTGCTCGTCGGTTCAGTGCTGCATCAGACCGGCTCGTTTGCCAATTCTTCGCTGAATGGCACGGTTGTTCTGTATATGCAGGATATTCAGCAACCGAGCGAGCTTGATCAATCCCTTGCGGGAATCCTCAGCTTCGACGGCAACGGCAACTTCACTATCACCGCGATGGATGAAGATCTTGCCGGGACCATGACTCAGGATCAACCATCGCAGGGCACCTATTCCGTTGCGGCAAACGGCTCGGTGAGCGTCAACTGTCAAAGTGGTGATTGCCCGGCCGGCTTTCTGATAATGGCGAACCAAGGCCTCTTTGTGAGCATCGGAGCTGATGCCGGCTTCGGCCTGATGGAGCCGCAAACGAATGTGTCTTTCTCTACTGCGTCGCTCGCCGGAAGCTACACGGGGGATTCACTGCCACCTCTCGACTACGTGAATGCTATCAACGAGGTTGATTCAGGATCGGCGGACGGACTTGGTACGCTCACCCAGAGCAACGACTCCAGCGGTTCTGGTGGACTCGGCCAGTCCTCAGCCAATGTCTACAGCTACACCGTCGCGGCGAACGGCCGAGGCACGATGCAGAACCAGAGAAGCCAGACGCCTGCGGTGGTGTACATGATCTCGCCGGCCAGGTGGGTCGTCTTGCAGCCGACTCCAGACGCAAGGGTCGACGTTTATCAACACTGAGGATTGTGCTGCTCAACTGAGGATTGTGCTGCTCAAGAAAAAGGCCGGCGCTCGCGGGCGCCGGTCTCATTTGCAAAGTTGATATTCCAAGCGACTAGATGACAACCGTCTCCTGATACTCTCCGTAAACGTGCCGCATTGCGTCAGAGATCTCACCGACCGTCGCATTGGCTTCGACTGCTTCGACAATGACGGGCATAAGATTGCCGGTTCCGCGCGCCGTCTCTTCGACTCGCTTCACAGCAGACGCGCACTTCTCCTGGTCCCGGCTGGCCCGCAGCGCGCGCAGCCGTTCCACCTGCTTGCGTTCCAGCGACTCATCCATGTGCAGTAGCGGAATCGGTTTTTCCTGCTCCAACGCGAACGAGTTTACCCCGACCACGACCGCCCGCTTCTCGTCGACCGCTCTTTGATACTCGTAGGCAGCATTCTGAATCTCCTGCTGCACAAAGCCGCGCTCGATGGCCTTCAACATGCCGCCCATAGCGTCGATTTTTTCCAGATAGCCAAGCGCGTTGGACTCGATCTGGTTAGTCAGGGACTCCACATAATAGGAACCCGCCAGCGGATCGATGGTCTGCGGCGCTCCCGATTCATACGCGACAATCTGCTGCGTGCGCAGGGCAATCCGCGCCGACTGCTCGGTCGGCAACGCCAGAGCCTCGTCGAACGAGTTGGTGTGCAGTGACTGCGTTCCACCCAGCACCGCCGACATCGCCTGCAGCGCCGTGCGAACGATATTGTTCTCCGGCTGCTGTGCGGTGAGCGTCGAGCCCGCTGTCTGCGTATGAAAGCGCAGCATCTGCGACTTGGCATTCTTTGCGCCGAAGTGATCGCGCATGATGCGCGCCCACATCCGGCGTGCTGCGCGGAACTTGGCAACCTCTTCCAGGAAGTTGCTATGCGCGTTGAAGAAGAACGAGAGCCGTGGCGCGAAGTTGTCGACGTCCAGTCCGGCATCGATCGCCGCCTGAACGTAGGTCATGCCGTTGGCCAGCGTGAAGGCCACTTCCTGCACCGCGGTGCTTCCGGCCTCACGCATGTGGTAGCCGGAAATCGAGATGGTATTCCACTCCGGCACGTGCTCGTTGGCATAAGAGAAGATGTCGGTGATGATGCGCATCGCCTGCAGCGGCGGGTAGATGTAGGTGCCGCGCGCGATGTATTCCTTCAGCACGTCATTCTGCACCGTGCCTGCCAGCTTGCTCACCTCGCGGCCCGTGCGCCGGGCGGTCACGATATACAGCGCCAGAAGAATAGACGCCGTGGCGTTAATCGTCATCGAGGTGGAGATCTTCTCCAGATTGATGCCGTCGAACAGGCGCATCATGTCCTCGATCGAGTCGATTGCCACCCCGACTTTGCCCACTTCGCCCATGGCGAGGGAGTTGTCGGAATCCAGTCCAATCTGCGTTGGAAGATCGAAGGCGACGCTCAGGCCGGTTGTGCCCTGGCTCAAAAGATACTTGTAGCGGCGATTCGATTCTTCGGCGTCGCCCATGCCGGCATACTGCCGCATCGTCCACAGACGTCCGCGGTACATCGTGGCCTGAACCCCGCGCGTGTAAGGAAACTGTCCCGGATAGCCGACATCGCGGTCATAGTCCCAGCTCTCCAGATCAGTGGTGGTGTAGAGCGGATTAACAACGATGTGCGATGAAGTTTCCTGGGTGTCTGCAGGTTTCAGCACGGCCGACTTTTGCTTAGTTTCCGGCATGAGAATCGGGCCCTCGGTTCCTGAGATGATCTCATTATGAGTGGTGGCTCACGAAGCCTGCTATGACCTGCATCACATGCGAACGTTGCGGATGCCGCCCCACTGCCAACGTTGTGCGTCGCTACCGCCGGCGCGATCGCCAGAACGAATTCACGCCGAAATACGCAAACAGCAGCGCGAAGCCGCTCGCCAACAGCATCTTGCCCGTCGAGCCTGTTCCCAGGGACCGGCGATGAAATTCCCGCACCGCGGCTGCTGCGCCGACAAATGCCAGCACCAGAAAGAATAGCCCTGTGATCTCCAGCCACAAAATGTGCAGCACGCGTGTGAAACTGCGCAGGGTAACAGTTCCGGCTCGATAGAATGCCCGAACCCAACGGTTTTCGCCGGTTTTTCGTCCGGCGACGCGCAAGAGCGCGCGTCCTTGGGTGCCGAGATCGGGAGATGGCAAGCGGAACCTCGTCGTGCAACGTCGCAAAGATTGCTGCTGATTATTTTAGCAGTCAGAGTTGGGCCAGCCCCGTTGACCCCGCGGACCAAAGTCGGCAAAACTCTCCTTCTCTCGTCAGCATCCAATCATTACAGACATGGGTTCCTTTAGGCTTAAGTGCCTTTCGGGACGAAGGGAGTTGTGCGAACATTTGTTAAGGAACCCGCGAAAGGCTCAGGTGACATTGTGGACAAGCGACTGAAAAGCATGATCAAGGAATTGGGGGATGCGATCAATAATTCGCTGTCTGATTCCGAGCAAATCGCTGAGGTCATCTCGCGTATCAAGGCCGGAGGCTATGACGTCTTCGTTGTGCTGGAGGCGACCATCGGATTCAATGAGGCCGACGAGACCGAGGAGCAGCAGGAAAAGCAGCCCGCACTTCAGCGTGCTTCCGCCGACTACAAGATGACGGCGGAGGATCGCAAATTTCTTAGGTCGCTTCGTATCAGTCTGGAAGACAGCGATTGAGGACCAGCCGCGCATCAGACTGCTAGTTACGTCCGCTGCTGAAAGCGTGTGCTAAGATGCGACTTTCAGTTGTGGGTCGCGGATACAGGAACCAGTTGCCAACAGCAAATCAGTAGCATTAGGGACATCGGCAGATGAGAGATACCCTGGGAGTGTTGCTGGCAGGCGGAGCAGGGGAGCGTCTCTACCCCCTCACTCGCGATCGCGCCAAGCCGGCCGTTACCTTCGGCGGCATCTATCGCATCATCGACATCACTCTTTCCAACTGCATCAACTCCGACTTACGCCGGGTTTACATTCTGACCCAGTACAAAGCCCTCTCGCTGAATCGCCACATCCGCGAAGGCTGGAGCAATATCGTCGGGCGCGAGCTCGGTGAATTCATCGAGATCCTCCCGCCGATGAAGCGCGTCAGCGAAAACTGGTACATGGGAACCGCCGATGCGGTTTACCAGAATATCTATTCCATCGGCTCCGAGCAGCCGCGTCACGTCCTCATCCTGTCGGGCGATCACATTTACAAAATGAATTACGACCTGATGCTTCGCCAGCACAAGGACTCCGGCGCCGATGTCACCCTGGCGACGATCCTGGTCGATCCCTCGGAGACCAAACATTTCGGTGTAGTTGAAATCGATCGCACGGGCCGGGTTGTCGGATTCCAGGAAAAGCCGGAAGTTACCGATTTACGGTCGCCCTACAATCCGCGCATGGTGTCGGCGTCGATGGGCATCTACTTATTCAACACTGATGTCCTGATTCCGGCTCTCCTCAAAGACGCCGAGGACGCGACCTCGCGCCACGATTTCGGTCATAACGTTCTGCCGCGAATGGTCGACGACTACAAGGTCTACTCCTTCAACTTCATCGACGAGAACAAAAAAGAGGCGCTCTATTGGCGCGACGTTGGAACCCTGGAGGCCTATTACGAGGCCAACATGGATCTGGTCTCGGTCGCTCCGGTGTTTAACCTGTACGACGACGCGTGGCCCATCCGAACTCACATGCGTCAATATCCGCCGGCCAAGTTTGTCTTCAACGATCCCGGTCGTACTGGCGAGGCGCATGATTCCATCGTCTCCATGGGCTGCATCATTTCCGGCGGCGCGGTGCAGACCAGCGTGCTGTCTCCCGATGTCCGCGTCAATTCTTACGCCCACGTTGACACCAGCATCGTCTGTTCTCACGTGAATGTCGGCCGTCACTGCCGCATTCGAAAAGCCATCATCGATCGCGACGTTCACATCCCCGAAGGCACGGTCATCGGCTACGACACCGAGGCCGACCGGCAGAAGTATCACGTCACCGACAGCGGCATCACCGTCGTGACTCGCGATTATTCCCTCTTCGAAAATCCGATTACCGTGGATTACTTCACATCCGAGTAGTCGACTCAACCATCAATCTGAGAAGCTTCGTCCGTCGCCTTGAGACGGCGGTACTGTTGCGACGTAGCAGGCCTCTGGCGGATTTGACCCAAAGACTGCGTAGATGTTTACGGGCTGAGTAGCGAGTACCCCTTTTGCGTACGCGGTAAATCCTATGAAGCTTGTATTCATGTAGGAATGAACGGCGCGAATCGCGGGCCGCCAGTCGCCGGCTGCTCCCAAGCCTGCGATCCTCCCATCGGCCACTACCGCAATGTAGGACGGGGGCATCCGGCGCGAAAGGCTCCAGGCCCAGCCCGTGATGCGAAGATCTTGTAGGCCGTCATTCCTTATCACAGAAGCTGTTTGTAAAGCTCCTTGGCATTGTTCTGGCGCAGTCCGACTTGCCATCGAGCTGGCAGGTGCTCCGGGAAGCAGTTGGTCGCTCGTGTGAAAGATTGACAGGTGGTTTTCGCGCATGAATGGCACAACGCTGAGTACGTACTCGCTGTAAGGGGAAGTGCGCTGAATCTGCTCGCGATCATTGACGTCAGAGAGCAGTGCTGCTGCGGCGGCTCGCTGCTGGAATGCATGCTCGCGCGCATCGCGCAACGGAAAGCGCACCAAAGCTGCCTCGCGCAGGAATATCAGCGCCAGTAACGCTTGCATGGCAAGCTGTGCAGTACGATGGCTCGGGTAATGGATGTTGGCGAGGAGCAAACAGCTGAGGCACCACCAGAACAACAGGGCGATGGTCTGGTAGCGCGGCGCGAACGCCTGGCTGTTACCGGAAGCCGCACGGCCGAGGGCGGTAAGGAATGCAGTGCCGATACAAAACCCGAGCAAGAGGACGAGTTGCAGGGCGAACATACTGGACGTTTTCTTGAAGCGAGAGATCTGCAAGACGAAGACCACTGCGAGGGTCAATCCCGCTATGCCGCTGAAAAGTGCGACTTGCAGATTGTGGCGTGTCCAACTGCCGCCGTTAGCCCAAGTGCTTCCAAAGTAAACAGCAATATACTGCACGAGTTTGATGGGAGATCGCAGAGACGCGGCGGGATCGGGATTCTGCGCTGGCCGGACGTAGTTGTGAAAGTAAAGTGCCGTACTGACAAGAGCAGTTAGCAGATAGGTTGAAACCACCGTGTAGCTCAATCTCAGCAGCAAAGCTGCCACAAACAGCAAGGGCAACAGGAGAAGTCCATTCGCCAGGGAAAGCAGACCAGCGAGAGCTGCGAGCACGGAGAGCGCTACGAATTCCCAATGCTGAGACTGCGATTCTGGTCGTGCGCTCCGCCAGTGTCGTGCGCTCCGCCAGTAGAGTAGCAATGCGACAAATGAAAGCGTAGCGAATAGCCCAGATAATACGAAGCAGGTTTGAAATCCCCAGGTAAGGTTTTCCCACTGTGTGGGAGAGAACAAACAAAACGCTGCCAGGCCCGTTCCGGTGCGCCAGAGAGCTCCTTGCCAGCCACCGAGCGATCGCATACTCCAACTGAGGAGCCACAAATGCAACAGCTGAACGATGCAGATCGTGCTAAGCAAAAGCTTCTGGCTGCCATGGAATATCCGAAGATCAATCGCGAGAAACAGTTTGGGTATTAGCAGCCGATGTTCGTTGTGCTGTTGCCACAACCATTTCAGCGAGTAAAGATTGTCGCCGTGCGCTGCCGCAAAGATCGGCGTCCAGCCGTCAGACCAGGGAAGACTGGTGTAGCAGACCACGACCATGTAGAGCGCGATGCCGATCGTGACCCAGCCGCCGAGAAAGATCAGGTAGGAGAGAGCAGAGATGGCACGATCTTGTAGTGAGTTTTTAAACTCTGCCACAAGATGCTGCTGGGTCACTCGCTGATCATCCGCGACTTCACGGCAACCGCTCCGATGCACCACAACAACGCATCTTCCACATGCTCGCGAAGAAAATGGCTGATAAAGATTGCGGCCAACTGCTTGCCTTCGGTCAGGCGCGCAGTGAGCTCGGTCAACAGTCCCTGATAGCGGTCCGGCATATGCAGCCTGGTGGCTCGTACCAGATCGTCGAACATCAGCAAACAGTCGAGTACCACAGCGTCGGAGTCCACACTTTGCGAGTTAATCAGGTGTAGCGCCTCGGCGACATCGCAGAAAGTTTCTACTTCCATCGGAGGCGGAGCCAGCTTCGCGAGTTCTGCATCAAGCGCAAGCGCCTTCGCGGCAAGTTCCGGACGTGTAAAAAACAGCAGCCGTCCGCCGGCCATGATGGGGCGCTCATTATCCCCGCCCACCGACAGCAGAGTATAGAACTCGGGACCGTCATGCTCGCCGTCCAGGCGAAAGCCGACGAGCACCAGTTCCTGGGGAAGCTGTTGCCGAGACGGCAAAATGGGAAGCTTAGACATGGCGCAATAGTACATCGCACAGGAGCAGGGGCGAAAGCCGGTGACAGCTCAGGCGCGTCAGGCCAAGATGCGATCCCGGCGTCCGCGATTAACTAACTGTGTTCACTTGACCTTCGGAAGTCGTCTGTGTCCATACAGTTGCGATTTTCAGCGACTGGCGGGCAGATTTATCATCTATTCAGCAGGTATCGGAAATCCGACCACGTATGGGAAACACCTTTAAGACGGCGTTGCTGCTCACCGCTTTGACTCTTTTCTTGCTCTTCATGGGACAAATCTTTGGTGGAGAGCGCGGCTTAGTGATCGCCTTTGGCTTGGCGATCGTCATGAATTTCGTCTCGTACTTCTGGAGCGACAAGATTGCGCTCAAGATGTACAGCGCCCAGCCCGTCACGCGCGAGCAGTTGCCGCGCGCCTATGAGGTTGTCGAGCGGCTTACGCAAAAGATGGGCATCCCGATGCCCAAGATGTACGTAATTCCAACCGACTCGCCCAACGCATTCGCCACCGGCCGCAACCCGCAGCACGCGTCGGTCGCAGTAACCGAAGGCATTCTGAATCTGTTGAGTGATGAAGAACTGGAAGGGGTGTTGGCGCACGAGCTGGGGCATGTACGGAACCGCGACATTCTCATCAGTTCGGTTGCAGCGACCCTGGCCGGTGCCATAACGTTGATGGCCCGCATGGGATATTGGGCATCGCTGTTCGGCGGCATGGGCGGCGATCGCGAAGAACGCGAAGGGGGCGGCGGCGGTTTTGTGGCGCTGCTGATGCTCATTCTTGCTCCTATTGCAGCGACGCTGATTCAGCTGGCGGTATCGCGGTCTCGCGAATATCAGGCTGACGCGACCGGGGCACAGCTTACCGGCAACCCTTACGCACTGGCCAACGCGCTGCGGAAGCTCGATGCTTACTCCAAGCAAGTGCCGCTGCAGGCGTCGCCGTCGACAGCGCACCTTTTTATCGTGGCTCCGTTCCTGGGCGGCATGAATTTTGCCAACCTGTTTTCTACACATCCGCCGATTGCCAAGCGCATTGAGCGCCTGACGGGCCGGCCCGCCGAGCTCGACTACTGAGAACCGCGATCTTGGTTGTCATTTTCTCCTATCCCACAATGTAAGACATGCATGAACTGTTATAGGCCAGAGCAGCGGTGAATGGCCCGGGAACTCGGGTGAGAATTTGTAAATTTAGGAGATGCCGGGTGTGAAGGAGTCAACGCAAGTCGAAGAAAAGACAAGAAGAAGTTTATTGTGGAATTCCTGGAGCGCAAACCTGATGACAATATGTTTACATCCTGTACTCCGAGGTTCATAATAAGAACTGCGTAAGTGCTTCAACAACAGGCCCTACTTCCAAGAGAATTTTAAACAATTTCCCATGTCCTACATTGTGGGAGGAGCATCATGGCATCAGCTGTCGACCCGATGACAGAAAGTGATCAACGTCAGCGCATCTGGTTTTTCCCGCACAAATTCTGGCAAGCCACCAAGAACATGCCCAAAGACGAAGCCGCAGACCTGATGGCGGAGGTTGAACGCTACGCCGCAGCCCATGACTTTCAAGCGCTCAGCAAATATCCATTCGTGTTTGTAGGGGATCCCTACCACAAAAAGAAACGGAATTCGGCAGTTTGATTGCCGAGCCGACCCTAAGAAGCCGCGACGGCCAGCCTTCTTGATTTGTTCCCGCGCCTGGGCGCTGCGGTTGTCGGTAAGGCTCGTATCGTAATCGGGCGGCGCGATATCGTTTCCAGAAGATACCGCGCTCGCGCAACTTCCTCTGCCTGGCGGCTCATCCGCTGCAATCCTTCCGCATACACAGTCAGTTCGCCCTCGCGATATTCAATTCTGAGAGAAGAAATCGTTGCCTCGTGTTCGCCGTCGAGCGCGTTTGCCAGTCGAAGTATGCCAATCATCGGCAGCAGGTCTTTACGCCGTTTGGCGGTTAGTCCCACAAACGAGGAGTTGGTCGTCACCGGCAATGCGCCGCGATGATAGCGGACAAGGATAGCGACGGAGTGCATGTCGTCGGTGGTCCAGCCAAGCGGGGGAGTCAACTTCAATACAGTCTTGCAGCCGCGCTTCTGATGGCCGCCGTGCCCGCTGGCGGTTTTACTGCGCCCGACTTCGTGCAGAATGGCAGCTGCCTCCAGAATCCGGCGCTGCGTAGGGCTGGCGTTAAGAATTCCGTACTCACAGAGTCGGTCGTAGAGTTCCAGAGCGAAGCGCGTGACTCGTGCTGAATGCTCCAGGTCCGGATCCAGCGACGACGCCCAGCTGCGAAGCTTTTCCATTGCCGCCTGCTCGAGCAGCGGCCCGGTGGGCAGTTGCGAACGCCATACCTCCCACAGCGAACGCGCACCCATCGCCTTGCGCCGATACAAGGCAAGCCGCTTCTGCCGTTCTTCCGAGATGCGATGGTTCCAGCGCTGCCGTTCATCAGCCGGCAGCTCGGGATGAATCCTGATCATCGCGCGCAACACGTCGAGGTCGTGAACTTCTCCCAAAGCATCCTGCAGATCGCGGAAATCCTTCGACCACTTCGCGTGCCGCTCCGGGAGAAAATTCTCCACCGTATAGCGCAAGCGTTTGATGCCGATTCGCAGCTGGTGATAAGCGACGCCGCTGCGGTTGCGGAGCGCACGGCGATGCAGTTCGCGAGCTTCCATCCAGCGCTCCAGTGCGAGATGCTGGAATACGAGTCCTTCCATGGGAACTCGGTCGACGCGTTTTGCCAGATGAGCGTTAAGACACATCCACTGCTTACGATCAAAGCTGGCTAGAGCCTGCTGCGCCGCGACTTTGAGTTCGATTTCCTTCTGCGCCAACGCGGTGGACAGGCTGGTGCCGACCGGATCGTCAGGGTGAGAAAGTTTTGCGACCCACTCCATCATTACTTGCGCATCGCGCAATTCTCCCAGGCTGGCAAAAAGCGGTTTGGCCAGGCGCTTCATCTGCTTCCATGCCGGATCGGCGTCGGCGGATAGAAAGCCATCGGCCATCGAACGGCAACGCCGAATGGCAACCCGCAAGTCGTGAACCGGATCGGCAGCGAAGCCGGCGCTGGCTTTATCGCATTCTTCCAGAACACGACCGGCCCAGAAGGCGAGACCTGTTTTGTTCTCCTGAGGATCAGAGGCTGGCAACATGAAAAGGGACCTGATGAAGTTATACAGGGATTTGCGACCGCCGGAGGAGCAGGTCAGTGCAGATCAGGATGCTAAGCCTACAGATACGCGCGCTCGGCGCGGCGAATCTGGCGATAGCGTTCGAAGACCTTGCGATCGCTTTCCAGTCCGATCATGGAGCGAATGCTGCTGCCGCGAAAGGTATGGTAGAGCATCTTCCACCAGTTGCGCAGGACGAACAGGGGATCATGAGCAATGACCGCGGGCATATGACGCGTCTTCATCCAGCGCTCCGCACGCCAGCGCTCGAACTCGATCTCTTCGGGCTCCAGATGCTGCGTCGCGACTACGGCGGTCGTGCCATCGTACTCTTCCATGCGCTCGATTTTGATGAGGTTGCGCGCGCGGAAATCTTTGGTCATGGGTGTGCCCGGATATGGCGTGGGGTGCTGAATGTAAGGCCAGTCGACATGCTGTCGCGCGAACTCCAGATTGGTGCGGATCGAGTCGCGGGTATCGTCAGGATTGCCGACGATTAGTCCGCCGACGACGTACATTTTGTTCTTGTGCAGATATTCAATGGCTCGCAACGTCGCATTGCCCGTCTTGTGGCCTTTTTCACGAAATTCATTCTTGGCGGCTGCCTTCAAGAATTGAAGATCATCCTCGAGAATGTTTTCGATGCCAAGGAATACATAACGAAAACCGGCTTTCCTCATCAGCGGTGCCAAAGTTTCGCCGTGCATCGCGATGGGCGATGTCATGGCTTGCACGGTGTAGACAATGTCGTTCAAGCCGGCGTCGATGATGGCCTGGCACAGCGCCTCAAAGCGCTTGATGTTCAGGCTGATGTTGTCATCGACGATGAAGATGGCGCGCGTGCCATGATCGCGCGCGTCGCGAATGTCGGCGAGTACGCGGTCGAAGCTATAGGTGTGGAAGTTGCGGCCGCGCATCTCAATGATGGAGCAGAATCCGCAATCGAAGGTGCAGCCGCGCGAGGTTTCGACGACGTCAACCACACGGCCCATCATCGTGTAACCGCCCAGCACACGCGCATCGCGCTTCGGCAAGCGAATTTCGTTGCCCTCAAGGCTGTGGACAGGCCGGGAGGGATTGTCGTGCCAGCCGTCTTCGGCTCGATACGACAGGCCGAGAATCTGATGGAATCCCTCGCCCCGCTCGATCGCGCGCAAGAGCTCGCTGAAGGTGATTTCTCCCTCGCCGCGGACGATGTAGTCGATGCGATCGCTATCTTGCATGTAGGCATCGGGGGCAAGACTGGGGTCGTAGCCGCCGACCACGAAACGAACTTCCGGGCTTAGGGAACGAATCAGAGCAATAACTTGCAGCGCAGTCTTGCGCTGGAAGGTCATTACCGATAGTCCCACAACGTGGGGGTTGTGTTGCCGGATCAACTGCTCGACGGTTTCGCGGACTTTGTGTTGAACCAGAATCAGGTCAGCGACTGCGACCTGATGATGCGAATCAATGTTTCCTGCCAGCGAGCTAAGCGCTCCATTGGGCATCCGCACTGCGACCGTAGGCATGTGTTCGAACGAGTCGGGCATGGAAAGAAGGAGAATATTCACGGGTGCTCCCAGTTGTCTGCGTTATCCCCACTAACCGCACGTTGCGAACCATGCTACACCGATTGCGGGGGAATGGCATCAGGCCGCTGGTGAGAATTTCTGGCCCGGCCGGCGGACGAGTCGGAGCGTGACTGGAACAGGAAAGTCTTGCCAATCCAGAGTTTGTTGCTAAGGCGGAGGGCAAGTCCAGGAGGATGGCCCTCATGGCGGCAAAGCGCCTCATTATATGGTCCGACGAAGCGGATGGCAGCCGGCAGATGGGGATAAATGCGTCGAATCCAACCGACGGCACGATGGGCGGAGCGCTGTTCGCATTCTCCGAAGGAAAAGTGAAAGTCATTTCGCAGACGCAGAGGCAGCAATTCAGACGTCAGGCTGCGATACCAGAAGGGCGGCTTCATTGCGAGCCCGGCGCCGTCTTGAAGGCGCTGCGCCATCTGGCGGGTAGCTGCCGTGACATCGATCATGTCGGACTGCAAAGTCGAGTTCATGTAAGTTTCAAAGCCAGCCCAATCCGGTGGCAGGCATTCAGAAGGAATGCCGAAGAGGCCGGCGGCTTGCCGGCTTTCGGCATAGTATCGCTCGCGCTCAACCTGAGTCAGTGCCGGCAGGACGAGTTCGTAGGCAAGTAGAGAGCTGTCGATCAAAGTCGCGTAGACCCAGAGAAGTGCGTCAACTGCGTTGGCCTCGTAAGACGTGGCGGCGGGAAAACGGCCAGAGCTTTCCGACAAGGTTCCACGAATGCTCTGATGTCGGCGATGCAATTGGCGGGCAGCGGCGAAGGCCTGATCGACCGAGCCGAACGACATGGTGAACATGACCTGGAAGGTCTGGTGAAAACGGGCGATGGGATCGTTGAAGGTTTTTGAATGCTGCGCGATGGCGGCGGAGACCCAGGGATGGGCAAGCTGCAACAGAGCGGCTCTTGTCGCGGCCAAGAACAGAGCTGACTCGCGGTTGACCTTCCAGCTGAGGGAATCAGGACCGAAGATGCCGCGCGAGGGATCGGGCGAGGATTGCCGCAGGTTCGCCAGCAACTTCTCGAGATCGCCAGCTGATACGAACTGCGGGCCGGGCTGCGCCATGGCTCCTATCGTATCGCGACGGGCGAGCGTGAGCGCTGCGGACAAAAAAATCCCAGCCAGGAGCACGATACCCGGCTGGGAAGCAGCACGAACGGTTCACTCAGGAGGCCATCTTGTGATCACTTACCTCATCGGCACAGCAGCGGGGAACTTTAGGGCAGTGGAGACAATTTCCTCGCGTAATCGGTTGGCAGCGAGGAGGTGGCTTTCAAGAAAAACCGGCCGCTTGTGGCGGCCGGTGGCGCGGACTTAAGTCCGCTTGAATTAGCTTTGTCGCGTGGACGGCTGACCTGAACGCCAGCTCCGTACCTAGTCGCCGTAGACCGCTTCGCGCTCTTCGACCGCGGGCTTGGCCGGCTTGATGCCGCCAATGCTGTCGATGGCGATGAAGCCGTCCTGGGGCGCGGGCTTCTCGCCGAGCACGTGCTCCTTGTAAAGCGCCATCATGCGCGCCTTCTCGGCTTCGGCTTTCACTTTGGCGTCACGCGCCTGGAACTTCTCCTGGCGCGCGTTCTTGGCGATGCCCAGCTTGTCGAGCGTGTCGTTGGCCTTCGCCTGAACATGCTCGTCCACCAGATTGAGCGTGTGCGCGGTGGTTTCGAGGCCGACTTTCTTGCCGCCGGCGAAGATTTCGTGACGGCCGTGCTCTTCGTACCACTTTGTCAGAGTCGCGGTCATGTGCATCTTCTCGACGATGTTGCGCCAGCCCACGCCGGTGTTGTAGGCGCAGAAGCTGATCTCGCCTTCCTGCGTGGCGTAGGGAATGATGCACTGCTCGGTGCGGCGGAAATCGTAGTTGAACAGGTCCTGGAACCACATGCCGGCGACGAACAGGAAGTTCCAGCGGTCACGCCGGCGCTTCTGAATGTCGGTCTCGGTACGGTCGCCCGTGACCTTGCCATAGTCCTTACCGGTCGCGCCGAAGGTCTTGTCGAACTTCTTCAGCAGGTCGGTGAACTTGAAGTGCGTGGGCGACTTGAAGGGATCATAATTCTTCAGCAGCGCCAAGGTCATGCCGGCGATCGACATCCACTTGCCGCGCGCCGCATCGTTCACTTTGGCGATATCTTTTGCGATGGTGTCGCCGTTGAGGAACGCCGTGACCGGAACGGCTTCCTTCGTGTCCTTGTCGATCATGACGGCCATGCCCACGCCGCAGTTCGGGTGGCAGCCGCAACTCAGCGAGCCCCAATCCTTGTCGGGGCCATGCACCAGGTCGGCCCAGTCGGAAAAGGTGCTCATGAAGGATATGGGGAACCAGTCGCGCGTGGGCTCGCCCAGTCCGGTCTGGTTCTTCACATCGTGCGCCAGGTGCGACAGCGTGTAGCGCTGCGCTGCGCGGCGCTCGTCGGTGATGGCCTCGTCGCGTCCGGTAAACGAAACCGGCTGGAACGAGAGGAACGAGATGCGCTTGGGATTATCGAGCGCGAACTGAATGATGCGTCCGACCTGCTCGTTGTTGAGGTCGTTGACGATGGTTACGACCGGCACGATCTCGACGCCGGCCTTGTGCAGGTTCTCGATCGCCTGCAGCTTCACGTCGAACAAATTGCCGACGAGGCGGTGCGAGTTGGCAGCGTTGCCGATGCCGTCGAATTGGAGATAGGCGTAACGCAGACCGGCTTCGGCGGCCTGCTTGGCGAACTCGAAGCTCTTCGCGAACTCGATGCCATTGGTCGCCGCCTGCACGCTGTTGTAGCCGACCTTACGCGCATACGCGACCGCGTCAAGGAAGTAGGGCGACAGCGTGGGCTCGCCGCCGGAGAACTGTACCGACATCTGGCGGCGCGGCTTGATGGTGATGGCGTTGTCGAGCATCGTCTTGATCTCGTCCCATGTCAGTTCATGGACGAAGCCAACCTGGTTGGCGTCCATGAAGCAGGGATCGCACATCATGTTGCAGCGGTTGGTCAGGTCGATGGTCAGCACCGAGCCGCGGCCATGCTTCACCGTGCTCGAGCCGTGGTGATGCAGCTTCTCGTCATTGTGGGCGCGAATGTCGCGGCCGGGGAAGACGTCCTCGAGATGCTTGAAGAACGCGGTATCCATGGCCATCACGTCTTCGAAGTGGCCGTGGATGGGGCAATCCTTCACCATCAGGATCTTGCCGTCGCGCTCAATGATCTGCGCTTTGATTTCGCCGGCCTTCTCGTTCATCAGGACTTCGACCGGGAGTTTGCCGTCGATGATCTGCTGGCGGATGTCGGGCACGCACTTGGGGCAGAGCGAATCGGTGGCGCGCGGCCAGCCGAGCGGAGGCTTGGACTTCTGATACGACTTCAACAGCGGCTTGTCGGACCACTTGGGCGTAAACGAAGGATTCGGATGGATGCTGTTCAGTTTGTCGAAGACCACCCACGCGCCCTTGGCAGCAACGGTAACGGCCTTTTCAACATACTTTACTGGTTTGTGCATTTACGCCTCTAAAGTTGGGATGTTGGTGGCTCGCCCGGGGTGGCCGAGACACTCCTCTACTGTTACTAAGGTAATAACCCGAAGCCTAAGTGGCCAAGCGGGATGGAGTGAACGGGCGGATTTAACGGCTCAGCGGGGCAATGACACATTGAATGGTGATGCCCGTCACAGGGCTATGTTATTGAAAGGCAAGGAACTGAGTACTCTTTTGGTTCCCCTTTGGAGTGCGTGGGATCCCTGTCACGCTACTCCATTTTCCAGCGATAGGCACCGGGCTGCGGAAGGCCGATGTGGGCGAGGACACGGTTGACGTATTCGCGGGCGATCTCGTCGGTAGAGGTGGGCTGAAAATAAAAAGCGGGGATGACCGGGAAGATGGTTGCGCCGGCTTCGGCAGCGAATGTCATGTTGCGAAGGTGAATTCGGTTGAACGGCGTCTCGCGGACGCAGAGGATCAGCGGGCGGCGCTCCTTCAGGCAGACGTCGGCGGCGCGCTCGATGAGGTGAATGGCCATGCCGTTGGCGATGCGAGCCAGCGTACCCATGCTGCAAGGCAGGACGATCATGGCGTCGGTGGGATAGGAGCCGCTGGCAATGTTGGCGCCGATGTCGTCGTTGTTTTGCAGTTGGATTTTCGCGGAGGTGCGGCCCAGGAGTTTGGCGACTACTTCATTGCGGCCGGAGATGCCGAGCTCTTCGGCCATGACGCGCAGACCGCTGTCGGAAAGGATGAGGTTGATGGTGGCGACGTGATCGTCACGGTCGAGGGCGTCGAGGAGATGTTTGGGGAGAATGGATCCGCTGGCGCCGGTGATGGCGAGGCTGAGGGTGCGAGAGGTTGAATCAGGCATGGTGTGGCCCCGACGGGACTCCAATGATTCTATCTTGACTGCCGGGCATTTCGTGATGAGCTAGACTATGCCGCGACTGCGGCGCTGGTGAGCGTCGGACGTCAACAGGCCTTTGGGTGCTGGACGGAGAGTGCCGCCGGCTGAAGCCGGCTCAGAGTGAGAGGAACGCCGTGGACGCTGGCCTAAAGGCCACCTCTACCTTAGGTGCAAACGACGTCGACATGGTGGCAACTGTGCCACACGCAACTTGAAACTTGAAACAGGAAACTGGAAACTGGAAACTAATTCTATGGATGCTGCGGCGCTGAAGAAGCTGTTCGAACAGGTGAAGCGCGGTAAGGTCTCGCCGGACGAGGCGGTCGAGCGGTTGCGGCATTTGCCGTTCGAAGATCTGGGGTTCGCCAACGTCGATCATCATCGCGCGCTGCGGACGGGTATGCCGGAGATCATCTTCGGGCCGGGAAAGACGCCACAGCAACTCGCAGAAATTTTTGCGCGGCTGGCGGAGCATGGGCACAACGTTTTGGCGACGCGGGTTTCAGCGGAGCAGGTGCGCGCGGTGCGGCGCAAGTTTCGCAAGGCGGAATCGCATGAACTGGCACGGGCAATCACGCTTACGCGCGACGAGACGATTTATGGCAAGGGCAAGATTGTCGTGGTGTCGGCGGGGACCAGTGATGTACCGGTTGCGGAAGAAGCCGTGGTGACGGCGCAGGTCATGGGCAACGAGGTGCAGCATGTTTACGACGTCGGCGTAGCGGGGATTCATCGGCTGCTGGCGCGACGTGATGCGTTGACCAAGGCGCGCGTCATTATTGTTTGTGCCGGGATGGAAGGCGCGTTGCCGAGCGTGGTGGGCGGCCTGGTCGGTGTGCCCGTGATCGCGGTGCCGACCAGCGTGGGGTATGGAGCCTCGTACAAGGGGATTGCGGCGCTGTTGGGGATGCTGAATTCGTGCGCGTCGAATGTGACGGTGGTGAATATTGATAACGGGTTCGGGGCGGGTTATGTGGCGTCGGTGATTAATCGGCTGGAATAAGGTGCGCAGG
This sequence comes from uncultured Acidobacteriaceae bacterium, assembly GCA_963805985.1. Classification (GTDB taxonomy): domain Bacteria; phylum Acidobacteriota; class Terriglobia; order Terriglobales; family Acidobacteriaceae; genus Bog-257. The sequence continues at coordinate 111,597 of CAWDWG010000008.1, forward strand.
CCTTGTTCCGTCGGCTGAAGCCGACTGAGAAAAGGAAAGAAATCGTCGTCGGCACGACTGAAGTCGTGCCCTGTTACAAAGCAATGTTCATCACTGGCAGCAGCTAATGGAGGCTGCGGTTCAGCTTGGTGCGCGCAACCTTTCGGTCGCTGCGTGGTTATACTTTCCGAGAACTGTTGATCCGTCGATGAAGTTCCGAATCGCCCAGTCAATAACGGTATGTGTCGGTTCATTCTTCGCGCTCACTATTTCCGCGTGTGCCTACAGTCCATTCGCTGCTGAGACTACGAGCAGCCTGAATGTCACCGTCAGCGGCGAAAAGTGGGTTGATACCGGCATGGACGTGCAGGCCGGTGACAAGTTGCACATCACCGCGACGGGTACGGTCACCATGGGGAACAACGCTGGAATCACGGCGGATGGCGCGGCGCGCGGATGGGTCGACACGCTGCGGGCGCTGATGGTGCCGAGTGCGGGACGCGGGGCACTCGTCGGACGGGTGGGCGATAGCAATGCGGCCACACCATTTTTCATCGGCGCGAATGGGACTGTACTGGCGCCGATCTCCGGGCGGTTGTATCTGGCGATCAATACCGATTCGCTGCAGACGTCCGATGGCAAGTACGAGGTTCACATCGATCGCACCGCTTCGAGTAGGGCTACGTCGAGCGGGGCGGCGGCGAGCCAGAGCAATTACAACTTCCAACCGTTGTTTGCGGAGTTGGATGCGAAGCTGCCCTATCGCGTGAGCGATCGCGCGAATGGAGGCAATCAGGGCGACCTGGTGAACTTCGTGCTGGTGGGGACGCAGGCGCAGGTGACGAGAGCGCTGAAGGCGGCGGGATGGATTGCGGCGGACAAGACCGACAAAGAAGCCGTGGTGAGCGCGCTGCTGGCGACGTTGCAGAAGAATGTTTACGTCGCGGTGCCGATGAGCATTCTGTATCTGTTCGGGCGGCCGCAGGATTTTGGGTATGAGCGCGCCGAGGCGGTGATGGTGGCGACACAGCGCAATCACTTTCGAATCTGGCAGACGCCGTTTGGCGGACCGCAGAATCAGGTGTTGTGGGCGGGTGCGGGGACGCACGATGTTGGCATCGAGCCGGATCAGCGCTCACCGGATGCGATCACGCACAAGATCGATCAGGACGTGGATAACGAACGCGACTTCATCGGGGCGACGCTGCAGCAGGCGGGAGAGGTGGAGGCGATGTCGTACATGACGAGGGCGCATCCGATCAAGTCGGCCAAGACGGCGACCGGGGGGAATATTCAGTCGGATGGAAGAGTGCTGGTCATCGTGCTGAAAAAACAGTGATCAAAGAAGGGGCTAGGGATTAGGGGCTGGAGGCTAGCGAGTGGCGATCTGGGATCAACGGTCACACACTTGTTGACTGGTATTTCGTGCACTGCGCGCAGCCGGTCTCCTGCGCCTTTGCTACTCCCTGGCCCCTTGTCTCGCGGTTTCCAACGCGAAGTGCTCCGCCATCATCTCGACAATCTTCTTACCGATTTCCAGCGAGGCGGTTGCGGCGGGCGAGGGCACGTTGCAGACGTGAATCATGCGGGCGCTATGGACGAAATAGAAATCATCCAGCAGGTTGCCATTGGCGTCGACCGCCTGTGCGCGAACGCCTGAACCACCCTGTGCGAGGTCGGACTCTTGAAGCTCCGGAACCATCTTCTGTAGGGCTTTCGTGAACGCTGATTTCACCCACGAGCGATAATGCTCGGCGAAGCCCATCCGCCAGTATTTCTTCGCCATCTTCCAGAAGCCGGAGAAGCGCAGCGTCTCCATCGCCTCGGTGAGATCGGGCGCGGTGCCGGTGTAGCCTTCGCGGCGAAAGGCCAGCAACGCGTTAGGACCGGCCTCGACGCTGCCGTTAACGCGGCGGGTGAAGTGCACACCAAGGAAGGGAAATCGCGGATCGGGAACGGGATAGATCAGGTTCTTGACCAGGTGACGGCGTTCGGGGCGGATCTCGTAGTACTCGCCGCGGAAGGGAATGATTTCGAGATTGGTTTTGACGCCGGCCATGCGCGTGAGCGTGTCGCTGTAGAGGCCGGCGCAGTTGATGACGTAGCGCGCGCGGAAGGTTCCGGCGGCTGTCTCGACGATGTTGGCAGTGCCGTCCTCGCGCAGGCCGATGACTTTGGCGTTGAAGACGATGGCGCCGCCGGCTTGGCGGATCAGCTCGGCGTACTTCTGCGCAACGACGGTGTAGTCGACGATGCCGGTGGAAGGAACGTGCAGAGCGGCGAGGCCTTCGCAGTGCGGTTCGATCTGGCGGAACTCGTCGCGCTGCAACATGCGCAGGCCGGGGACGCCGTTGGCGATGCCGCGCTGATGCAACTGCTCGAGGCGGGGAACTTCTTCCTGGCTGGTAGCGACGACCAGCTTGCCGCACTCTTCGAAGGGAACGCCGTGGTCGCGGCAGAAGCGCTTCATGGAAGAAGCGCCGGAGACGCAGTTGCGCGCTTTCAGCGATCCGGTGCGGTAATAAAGTCCGGAGTGGATGACGCCGCTGTTGTGGCCGGTCTGATGGGCGGCGACGCGATCTTCCTTTTCGACGACGGCGATGTGCAGGTCGGGGAAGCGGCGGGTGATTTCGAGCGCGGTTGCCAGTCCTACGATGCCTGCGCCGATGACGAGCAGGTCGACTTCACGGTCAGCCATATGGCGGGATTATAGGAGCGCAGGGGAGGGGCGTGCCATGACGGCGGTCACAGAAGCAGCTGTCAGCCGTCGGCCGTCAGCAGTCAGTAATCCGCACTCAGTAACTGATGCAGGGTTCGGTTTCAACAGCCGGTCCCTCGCAGGCTTACGCCTGTTCGTGATGACAACCCCGGCTCTCGCGCAGGCGTTCGGCACACACGAGTAGGGCTGTCGGCGAGGACGCCGACAGGACAGCCGGCCGGCCGGCGCTACGAGGAGGCAGTCTCGAGCTTCCTGGTGGATCCCGCTAAATTGAAACTCGACGTGCCTTTGAAACTCGAAACTGTCTTGAAACTGCTCTTACGCCGCTTTTTTCGTTTCCACCTCGGCTTCGATGGCTTTAATCTCCGCGCGGTCCTTTCGGACTTCGAGCTTCACGTGTCCGAAGAGGCCGATATAGAAATTCGAGACGTAGACCAGGGCGAAGAGGGATACGAGGTAGCCGCGCCAGTCGGGATAGAGCAGCTTGTAACGGGTGATGATCAGGAAGGCCGCCGTGACCCAGTGGCTGAAGCAGTATTCGCAGGTAAAGAGGTAGAAGAATTTGCGGCAGACGAGGGTGCGCGAATCTTTACTTTTGCGGGAACAGAACTCGCGCGGCTCGCGGAGGACTTCTTCATGGGTGACCGTCCAGGAAACGCTGGCAATCGGCAAGGCCAGCACGAAGAGCCAGATCACCTGTTGAGAAAGTGGCATGATGATTGGAAGCCGCTGCCAGAGAGCGGTTTGCCTGGGGGAAAAGTTCCATTTTGTGTTGAACGAGTGGCCAATGTGGGCGACTGGCACTTTCGTACTCGCACGGTTTCTACCAAAGAGGGTAAACTGTTGCCCGAATGTCTCTCACGCTGGAAGTGGCGGGCCGCACCGACGTCGGCCGTGTGCGCCCGTCTAACGAAGACCACTACGGTTACGACGAAGGGCTTGGCATCTTTGTAGTGTGCGACGGCATGGGAGGTCATGCCGCGGGCGAGATTGCCAGCCACATCGCTGTGGACAGCGTGCTGGATTTCTTTCGCGAGCGCAAACCGACCTCCGACGACAGCCTCTATCTGCAGGACGCACCGCTGGGCGCGCGGCTGCTGGCCGAAGCGGTAAAGAGGGCCAACGACGCCATTCTGGCCTACGCCGACGAGCACAAGAACACCTCCGGGATGGGTACGACGCTGGTGGCGGCGCGCTTCGAAAACGGCATCTTCAGCATTGCCAACGTGGGTGACAGCCGGATTTATCTCTTCCGCGAAGGCCAACTGCTGCAGCTGACGGAGGACCACTCGCTGGTGATGGAGCAGGTGCGGCGGGGCATGATCACCATGGAGCAGGCGCGGCACTCGTCGGCGCAAAACATCATCACGCGCGCGCTGGGGACGGATGAGAGCACGCTGCCGGACCTTGGCGAATTTCCGGCGCAGGGCGGCGACATTCTGCTGCTCACCACCGACGGCGTGATGCGGCATGTGGAGGATGATGAGATCAAGAATATTTTGCTGGATTTGCCATCCCTGCAGGCTGCCTGCAACACGCTGATTGACGCGGCCAACGAAGGCGGAGGAGAAGACAACTCCACCTGCATGTTGATTCGGGTGCAGAATGGAGCGGCCAGTGTGGATGCTGGGAATGGCGCGAATGGCGGGGCGGCGTGAGCGTCGGACTTTCGTGCGATCGTCCTTCGGCCTTTCCCAGGTCTCGAACGGCGCGAGACTCTTCGGCAGGCTCAGGGCAGGCTTTGGGGAACCTAGCAGATAACCTCAGCGGCTAAAGCCGGTCAATTTCTTCGGCTTCAAACTGCACCGCTGAAGCGGTGCTCCACCCACGGCAAACGGCCTCAAGCTGCACCACTGAAGCAGAGATCCAGCCGATAGCAACTAGATCAGGTCTGCACCACACTTCATTCTGCTAGACTCAGCTGTGTTGCAGTCTCCCGTCCAGCCGTCAGAGCCGAGTTCTTCGGCTTCCACGCCGGCAATGAAAGCCGGCAGAGCTGTCTCCCGCACCAGTCCCTTCATTTATCTGATTGCGATCACGTTGGGTTTGTTCACTGGATGGGTCAACCAGAAGGTCGCCGACCCTTTGCTGACCGCGCTCTGCGTAGTCAGCTTCAGCATGATCATGGGGGTATGGAAGAAGGAGCGGCCGTGGCGATGGCTGCTGCTGGTGTGGATACCGGTGCCCATGGTGCTGGCCTACTATCAATTCGTAGTGCGATGGCCGCACACTCGCGGACAGATCTACGGAGCGTTGCTGCAAGTGCTGGCCGCCAGCGCCGGAGCACACGGCGGTCACTTCATGCGCGAGATGATCGACAACGTATTCCTGAAGCAGGACGAGTAGGTGGTGTAGGTGTCCCAGGTTAGCCCAAAAGAAGGGCGAACCTGGGGCACCGGCTACGGCATGTATTCCCACACCGTGCCGCAGCCTTGGTAACAAATGTTGCTGAACCCGCCTCCGCCGGAGGAGGTTCCGTAGATATTGCCGCTGGCGTCGAGGCTTACGCCACCCTCCGAGTCGATACCGTCGCTAGCCTGGAAATCGTGAAGGTCGGTTGTCGTCCAAGTGCCGTTGGAGAACGTGACTTTGAAGAGAGACCCATTTCCGTATTGGCCGCCCTGGTCGCTGGTCGCGTAGATGTTCCCCGCAGTGTCGACGGCGGGAGGGCCGCAGGGGATACTGTCGCCGGGAAAACGGGAAAGAACGTTGTAGGTCCAGGTTCCCGGGGGAGACAGCTCAAACGCTACCCCGGAGCTCTCGCCGCCTCCATCGGTGTCTGTGATGCCATAAATATTCCCTGAAGAATCGGCAGAGAGGCCACCGCAGGGGAACGTGCCTGTTCCGGTCTGGAAGGTATGGAGAACGGTTTCGGTCCAGACGCCGTGGTTGGGCGTCAGCTCCCAGATAATGCCGTCGTTGTTGGAGTTGCCGCCGCCGGCCACACCGTAGAGGTTACCGGCAGCGTCCATAACGAGCTTTCCGCCCGGAGTGACTCCATCGTCGCTCGCGTTGAACTCATGCAGCACCGTCTCTGTCCATCCGCTGCCGGAAGGCGAAAGCTCGTAAACAACGCCGCAGCCGGCGTTCGCGTCGCAGGATCCGATGCCGCCAAATATGGTGGTGCCGTAAAGGTTGCCCACCTTGTCGAAGATCACTGGGCTACCGGGTGTTCCACCGTCGCTGCCGCCAGTGAAGCTATAGAGCACGGTCTCCTTCCAATAGCAGGTAAAAGAGACGCAGGCGGACGGAGGGGGCTGCAGTTTGAAAACCACACCGCAACCGCCGCCCTCGCCGCAATTGTCGATTCCGCCAAGGCTACTGGCGCCGTATAGGTTGCCGTCGGGTCCGAAGACCATCGTGTTCGTGTTGACAGCGCTGCCACGAAACTCCAGGGGATTGAGCACATTGAGGATCCAGCCGGAGCCGCTGTGCGCCACGTCGTAGATTAAACCGTTGCCCCCACCGCCGGCGACAGTGCCGCCATAGAGCTTTCCTTTCGGGCCGATGGTCAGGCCCGTGTTGGGAGTGGAGCCATCGCCGCCATCGGTAAATGTGTGCAAGAGTTGAAAGGTCTGGCCATCGGCTGGCGGAGCGGAAGCGATGGTTATCGTAAAGAGGATGGCGAGGATCATTAACACTGTCGCTGCTTTGGATTGGGTAGTTGTCACGTGGTCCTCCTTGAACGCGGTGGCGAGTATGGTTTGACGCCTGGGGAAGGTCAACTTAATTTTGGATTACGGCGTAACGCGCTGACAGTTCGTGGGTTGGGGGTGCGTCGCTCGAAGGGTGGAGACAGTCATCGAGTCGGTGCTATGGGAGTATCGAAGTAACTTCGCGCTCGTGCCCGGGCCGGAGGCCCACGCTACAGCCGGCTGGAAGCCGGCGCTACGTTGAGCCGGCGCTCCCTTCTGGAAGCCGCACTACGAAAATTGGTGTCTTGTTTTCAGAGCAGTTTTTGGATTGACACCTGCCGCTTCGGGGCACAAACTGCAAGGCGCAACTCCAAACATTGCCCGCAGTCGACTCCAGAGCCGCCGGAGGTGTGTCAACAGCCTTCCGTGGTGGCCGGTTCGAACAGCAGGGAGGAAACATGGATGCGCTGTCTGTCTTCGGACTGGCTCTGGTCATCATTATTGTCGTGGTTATTCTCTTTGGCTCGCTGTTTACGGTGAGCCAGACTGAGCGCGCGCTCATCGAGCGTTATTCGCGTTTCCAGCGGGTCACCGGCCGCGGACTGCAATTCAAAATTCCCCTCATCGATGCTGTGCGGAGAATCAACACTCAGCTGCAGCAGTTTGAGACGCAGGTGGAGACCAAGACCAAGGACAACGTCTTCGTCACCATCTTCGTTTCCATTCAGCTCTACGTGATGGAAGACACGGAAGAGCACATCCGCAGCGCCTACTACAAGCTCTACAACCCGGGAGTGCAGATCCAATCGTATGTGGCCAACGCGATCCTGGGCCACGTTCCCAGCATGGATTTCGATGAGGTATTCACCAGCCAGGTTGCGATTGCCGACTTCATCAAGCAGGCGCTGGACGGGCCGATGGAGCAGTTTGGCCGCGGCGTGCAAAAGGTGCAGGTAACCAGGATCACGCCGCCGGACAATGTTCGCGAAGCGATGGACAACATCAACGCGGCACGGCGCGATCAGGAAGCGGCCAAGGCCAAGGGCGAGGCGGACAAGATCATCGTGGTGAAAGAGGCTGAAGCGCAGATGGAGCGCGACATTCTGCTGGGCAAGGGTATTGCCGGGCAGCGTGCCGCAATTGTCGATGGGCTAGCGAAATCGGTGGAAGACTTCAAGGGCAAGTTTAAGGGGATCGACTCCACCGAGATCCTGAAATTCGTCATCATCACCAACTACTTCGACACGCTGAAGGAAGTCGCTGCCAAGTCGCACACCAACACGATCTTCATGAATCATTCGCCGGGATCGGTCGACGAAGTCTATCAGCGGCTGACGTCGACACTGATCGCGGGTGGCGTTGTCGGACCGTCTAACGCGTTGCCCGACGATGGCGGGCCAGAGCGCTCCCGAGCCGCTGCTGCAGGGGCCGATGGAAGCGACGGCGGGTAGGAATTCCGGCATCCCAGAGATGAGACGGCTGTTTAGTTTGGCGTGAGCTCCCAAACTGAACCGCAGCCGCTCATGCCCCCGATGCAATCGCCGATACCGCCTTCGAATGTTGTGCCATAGAGATCGCCGCTGGCGTCGAAGACGACCGGGCCTAGCGGATGGGAGCCCTGGCTGCTGTTGAAGTCATGAAGATCGGCGGGCGTGCAGGTTTGGTTGCAGGTCCGCGGCATCTCGAAGAGCCAACCTTCGGCGTTGGCGCCACCGTTGTCGCATACTCCGTACAAGTTGCCATCTGGACCCAGGGTTACGCCAGCCCACGGGTTACACGAACTGAAGGCGTAGACCAGAGAAAACCTCCAGCCCCCATTTGACGGGCTAAGCTCAAACACTGTCCCGCCGCCGCTCGGACCGTCATCGAAGGCCGTCCCATAGAAATTGCCGGCGGCGTCAGAAATCAGGGTGCCGAAGGAGTGGGTGCCGGTAGTCGAGTTGAGCGCCACCAGAGTGTTCTCGGTCCAGCCTCCGTTTGAGGGCGCCAGTTGGTAAATCGTCTGGGTTCCGCCAAACAGACCGCCCGAGGTGGTGCCATAAAGGTTACCGGCCGGGTCGAAGACCACGCCCGAAGCCGGGCTGCATCCGTCGTTGCCGCCCGTAAAGAAGTAGAGCACGCTCTCCGTCCATCCACCGCCCGAGGGCACCAGCTTCCACAGCACCCCACAGTCAGCGGGACCAAAGGCACTGCCTGTGCCATACATGTTGCCGGCTTGATCGAAGATTACATTGCCATATTCCGGAAATCCCCCGTCACTCTGATTTCCGGTGAAGGCGTGAAGAATGGTTTCATTCCAATAGCAGATTGCCGTCTTGCAGGCATTGGCCGGTGGTCGCAGCTCGTAGATGGTGCCTACTCCGAAGCCTCCCATGTCGGTGGTGCCATAGAGACCGCCATTGGGACCGATCACCAGGCCGGACTCGGGGCTAACTCCGTCGCTGCCCCCGGTGAAGTCATGCAACGGATTGAGGATCCAACCCGAACCTTTCTCGGTCAGCTTGAAGGCTACGCCCGATTGACCCCGGGCCTCCGAAGTTGTGCCGTAGAGCGTTCCAGCCCCGCCGACGGTCACGCCCGCCATCGAATTGCCTCCGTCATTACCGTCGGTGAAGTAGTGAAGCACGCTGAAGGTCTGGGCCTGTGACGGCCGCGCATGGCTTATTGTCAAAGTACAAAGCATTGCCAGGACAAGTGACTTGATGCATCGATGCATGTTGAGCTCTCTCTGTGCGGCGGCACGCCCGCGGATTTGAACTATGGAACTGAGTTAGGCAAGAGTCAAATTAATTGCACCTTACGGTGTAAGTGGTTGTTTCGGGAGACTAGAATACGCCATGTCGAAAACTGAGGCTGCGACAGAAGGGCGATTGAGACCGCGTAGCGCAAACGGCCGGCGCCCGGCGTGTGCCGTTGAATTTGTAGTGCATCTTCGTAAGGAGAGAGATGAGATGACGAAGCTGACGATTGCTGTGGTTTTGGTGGTGGCGTTGGCCGGGGTAGCGGTTGGGGCAGACAGTCCGGATCAGGCGGCGGCGATGAAAGTGGTCAACCAATTCGTCGACGGCTTCAACAAGCTTGACAGCAAAGCCATGCTGACGACTTGCGCGCATCAAACGGCGATCATCGATGACTTCCCACCGTACACTTGGGCGGCGTGCTCGACGTGGCTGAACGACTACAACGCCTGGGCCAAGAAGAATGGCGTAACGGATGGAGCGGTCACGCTTAGTGCTCCCAAGCAAGTCGAGATCACAGGCGACCGGGCGTATGTCGTCGTGCCGGCGAGCTTCGCCTACAAGGGTAACGGCAAAGCGATGAAGCAGGATGGCGCAGTGTGGACGCTGGTGTTACAAAAGGGAACTGCGGGATGGCGCATTATCGCGTGGACGTGGGCGATGGGGTAGTGGACGTCTCGCCCAGGATGACGGACCGTTGATAGCAGGACCCAGGTTAGCCCAAAAGACGGGCGAACCCTTTGACTGCGCTCAGGGCAGGCTCTGGGGCACCTAACCGCAAACAGGAGAATCGTATGCCTAAAGTTACGCTCTTCCGCCCGGACGGGCCGCAGACCTACGACGATGCCGAAGTGGACTCCTTCGACAACGGGATCATTAATTTCTCGGTTGAAGTTAAAACTGAGAAACGCGTTCGACAATCGTTCCGAACCAACCTGCCGTTCATCATCGAGCATCAGGAGTAAGACAGAGGACGCGCGAGGTCGGGATTCGCATGGCGCTGGGCGCGCGCCGGGGCGATGTGGTGCTGTCCGTGCTGCGCGCGGGCGCAGTTATGACGTTGCCGGAAGTGGGAGTTGGCCTGATCGCCGCGATTGCGATGACGCGCCTGATGTCGTCGATGATTTCCTGGGTCTCGAACGCCGCGAGACCCGGGGCACCCGCGCAGCTCGCCAACGAGCGGAGATAGATACCGAACTCAAGAACAGTCTTATAAGACGGCGGCGATGCAATCCACTTCAATATCAAACCCGCCATACCAGGCCGGAACATTGATAAAGATGCGCGCGGGCGGATCTTCCGGGAAATAGCGCCAGTAGACGGCATTCACCGCAGGAAACATGTCTACTGAGGTGACGTAAACATTCAGCTTCAGGATGTTTTCCAGAGAAGAGCCCGCCGTTTCGACACAGAGCTTGAGTTGATCCAATACGATCTCGGTCTGGCGCTCAATTGGTCCCCTGAAGATTTCTCCTGTTTTGAGGTCGAACGGCGGACAACCTGAGACGTAAATTGTGTCGCCGTGCTTCGTCACCATTGAAGCTGGGGCCTTGTATTTTTCCAGGTAGGTCGCCAGTGGCTCAACGCGAATGATTTCCCGTTTCGTAGACTCCCCCGGTTGTCATGGTCGCAGTGTAGGCCCACGTTCTCCGGTGGTGTCAAGCCTCAAGTTGCCGGATGCTCCGGGCCTCGAAACCAGGCGAGACCCAGGGCAGCCGTGCTGACACATGCCCTCCTGACGCGGAGATTTTCGAAACTCCCGCGAACAGCAGGTCCTTCGACTGCGCGTCCGCCCGCCGCAAAAGACGCGGCGGAAAAGAAAAGGCGCGGACGCTCCGCTCAGGATGACAAACTTCATAAGAGCAGAGATAGGCACGACTGAAGTCGTGCTTTGATACCTGTCCTCCTGCCGCGGGGGTTTCCGAAGCTCGGCGAACAGCAGGTCCCTTCGACAAGCTCAGGGCAGGCTCTGTGCCACCCGCCTGCATTCCCCTTCCGATGGAATACAATTTGCGTTGCTCGAGCCCGTGGGCAGAAAGGAACAACTACAGATGCGATACAGATTCAATCTTGCGCTGGCTGGGATCTTGCTGCTGGGATGTTCGGTGGCAGCTTTCGCCGGCAACGTAAGAACGGATTACGACCACTCGGTGAACTTCGCGCAGTACAAAACCTACTCGTGGGGAAAGGTGCAGACCTCCAATCCTTTCTACGTCTCACGCATCAAGCAGGACGTCGACAAAGACCTGCAGGCCAAAGGATGGCAGTTGGTTGAGTCCGGCGGATCCGTGATGATCTTTGCCACCGACAACGTGCACGACCAGAAACAGCTCCAGACCATGTACGACGGCATGGGCGGTGGCTGGGGTGCCGGCTGGGGTTGGGGAGGCTGGGGATGGGGTGGTGGCTGGGGTCCCGGGGGAATGGGCGAGGCCACAACCACGACCACCAATCAGCGTGTAGCCAACCTGGCCATCGACCTGTTCGACGCCAGCTCAAAGAAGCTCCTCTGGCGAGGCTTGGCTACGCAAGACCTCGGCAGCAATTCGGAGAAGAACAGCAAGTCTCTGGACGGAGACATCAACAATATGTTCAAGAGGTTTCCGCCAAAGCCCGGTGCTTAACGGTCCGGGCTGGTTCCCCGTGCACTGACCCCAGGTTCGCCCAACGAAGGGCGAACCTGGGGCACCGGCCCATCCCGCGCCACGCGCCGGAGCAGAAGAAGTTCCCCCCTGCGGTGTAGGGTGAAAGATCGTGCTACAGTTTCAGGTCGATAGTGGCAGGATCCCCTTCGCCTCCCCTCCTCAGGCAAGGACTCCGCCGCAAGGAGTTCACGATGCACTCTCAATCGACCCTCATCAGAGTTGTCCTTCTAAGCGCTTGTCTTGGCTCCTTCTGCTGGGCTGCGACCAGCGAGCGCGTCATTCACAGCTTCAGCGGTCCCGACGGCTCCAACGCAGCCACTGATCTGGTCTTCGACGCCCACGGAAATCTCTACGGGACGACCGTCACGGGCGGCGTTTCCGGCTGCGGCACCGTCTTTCAGTTGACGCCCGCAGGCGGAGGCCAGTGGAACGAATCTGTGCTCTTCAGCTTCGACTGCCTGGATACCGGCAAGAATCCGCACGGGGGAGTGACGCTGGATTCCCAAGGCAACATCTACGGAACGACGGTCGCGGGAGGCACCGGAGGTTTCTGTGCGGGCGATGGTTGCGGAGTCGTGTTCAAGCTCTCCCAGTCCGGTGGGAGCTGGGCGGAGACCGTAATCTACAACTTCCAGGACAGCCCTGACGGCTGGGGTGCAGGCGGCGCGGTGGTGTTCGACGCCCTGGGCAATCTTTATGGAACCACGCCAGACGGTGGGGCCAATGATGAGGGCACCGTTTACCAGTTGTCGCCGAGCAATGGCCAGTGGACGGAGACGATTCTGCACAACTTCACCGGCGGTGACGACGGCGCAGTGGGCGGCCTTGGCCGCTTGCTGGTGGACCGGGGCGGAAACCTCTACGGCGTAACCGAAATCGGCGGTCATTATCAAGCAGGCAGCGTCTTCCGCATGGGCCGAGTGTCGATTAGTAGCTGGCACTTTGCCACTTTGTATGCGTTTCGCGGGGGGCTTGATGCGTCATCGCCATACGGTGGACTGATCGCCGACGCACACGGCAATCTGTATGGCACGACATACTACGGTGGAAAATACGCGGCCGGCACCGTGTACCAGCTCAGTCCTGGGGTGTCGGCGACCGGAGAGTGGCGCGAGTCCCTGTTGAACAGCTTCGGCGACCTTGCTGAGGATGGGTTACTGCCGCTCGGCACCCTTGTGCTCGATGCCGCCGGAAACCTGCTGGGAACTACCTCGCAGGGCGGCGATGTGGGATGCAACTGTGGGATCGTGTTCGAGTTGACTCCGGACGGTCATGGCAATTGGGGCGAGAGCGTGCCGCACAAGTTCGGACTTCAACAGGATGCGGCGACTCCGCTCTACGGGTTGACCGCAGACGGAGCAGGGAATTACTACGGCGCAACCGCCTACGGGGGAACTTCCAACCTGGGTGCGGTCTACGACCTAACACCGTAATCGGGTGGACCACGGCCGGATCCTTCCTCACCCGGGTCTCGAAACCCGGCGAGACCTGTACCCCAGGTTAGCCCAAAAGAAGGGCGAACCTGGGGCACCAAGCCCAAAAGAAGAACGGGACGCTTTCGCGTCCCGCCTTGAAATACAGACAACTGACAACCGGCAACCGACAACTGTTTAGTCGTGCACGCCGTCCATGAACGCGCGCAGCTTGCGCGAGCGCGAGGGATGGCGCAGTTTGCGCAGCGCCTTGGCTTCGATTTGGCGGATGCGTTCGCGGGTGACTGCGAAGGACTGGCCCACCTCTTCCAGGGTGTGCTCGCTGCCGTCTTCCAGCCCGAAGCGCATCTTGATCACCTTCTCCTCGCGCGGAGTCAGGGTGCGCAGCACTTGCGCGGTCTGCTCCTTGAGGTTGACGTTGATCACGGCTTCGGCCGGCGAGACGACCGCGCGGTCTTCGATGAAGTCGCCGAGATGCGAATCTTCTTCCTCGCCAATCGGCGTCTCCAGCGAGATCGGCTCCTGCGCGATCTTGAGCACCTTGCGCACCTTGGCCACCGGAATGTCCATGCGCTTGGCAATCTCTTCCGACGTCGGCTCGCGTCCCAGTTCCTGCACCAGCTGCCGCGACGTGCGAATCAGCTTGTTGATCGTCTCGATCATGTGCACCGGAATGCGGATGGTGCGCGCCTGGTCGGCGATGGCGCGGGTGATGGCTTGACGAATCCACCACGTCGCGTAGGTTGAAAATTTGTAGCCGCGACGATACTCGAACTTGTCCACCGCCTTCATCAGGCCGATGTTGCCTTCCTGAATCAGGTCGAGGAACTGCAGTCCGCGATTGGTGTACTTCTTGGCAATCGAGACCACCAGTCGCAGGTTGGCTTCGATCAGCTCGCGCTTGGCGTACTCGGCGTCGACATCGCCCTGCACGATCTCGCGCTGCGTGCGCTTCAGTTCGGCGAAGCTGGCGCCCGCGTCGTGCTCCATGCGCTCCAGATCGCTGCGGATCTGCCGCGCCTGACGTCGATATTCTTTCTTCTGATCTTCCGACCGCGTCGCCTCCGCGCGCTTGTCGAAGTTGACGGCCTGCTTGTCGAGCCCGCGCATGCTGTCGACCGTCTTGTTGACGCGATCGATCAGCCGCTTGCGCTCGTTGTTGGTGAAGCCCAGTTTGCGAATCGAACGCGAGACCATGATCTGCTCGCGTCCCAGCGTCCAGCGATAGCGGCGATGATCGCGCGGCCGCTTCTTCTGCGGGATGTCGGCCAGCTTCTCGGCCAGCTGACTCGCCTTCTTGTAATGCTTGTTGAGCTCGTCGATGCGGCCGGTCATCTCCTGCAGGCGGTTCAGCACCACCTCTTCGGTGATCTCCTCTTCGTCGAAGAGAACGATCTCCTTGATGGAGCGCACGCCGCGCTTCAGGTCCTCGCCCACCGCAATGATTTCGCGGATGACGATAGGCGAACGCGACAGCGCCTTCAGCACGCGCAACTGGCCGCGCTCGATGCGCTTCGCGATCTCTACTTCGCCTTCGCGAGTGAGCAGCGGAACCGTGCCCATCTCGCGTAAATACATCCTGACCGGATCGTTAGTTTTTTCCAGCGTGCCGGGCGAGAGATCCAACTCCATGTCCTCGCCGGCTTCTATGTCCTCGAACTTCTTGTCGCCGCCCTTGGGCCCTTCGAGCACGTCAATGCCCTGGGTGCCGATGGTGGTCAGCAAGTCCTCGAGGTCCTCGGGGGAATGCATATCGTGCGGGATGAGATCGTTCACCTCGTTGTACGTGAGGTAGCCCTTCTCCTTACCCACATCGATCAGCTTTTTGATATCGTCAAACTTGTCTTCGAGAGCCAAATCGGAATTCCTCTACCGTGGCGCCACCTGGGAGGCGCGGGTTAGTGTGCACACTGCGGCGGGAGCGGTACGGCCTGTACCGACAGATGCAGAAACTTTCAGATTCTATCATAAGACCAGGCCCGCCACCCAGCCTTTTGTTGCGTTTACGAAATATTGCGTGGTTACGAAATTCGGGCTTTGCCCTGATGCGCGCACCGAAGGTGGCATCTCGCGCGTAACCGCTAAGAAATTAGATGTTTGGCCCTGAATTTAGGTTCAGGGTTCCCGGGGTTAATCAGATGGTAATGAGTGTTTATTAGATGGTTAATATCATTTAGCCAGGACTTGAGCCTCCCCGCCGCCGAGGGCTTGTGGTCAAGGTGCAGCACCGGTCACCCTCGATTTCCCACAAACCGGCTTTCCGTCAAGTTGAAAACACTGAGAACCTCGGGAGTCCTACTCCCCGTTCTTCCACTTCATCCTATAAATCTGGGTCACGCTGGTATCGCTCATCGCCGCGACGTGGCCCTCCGGAGTGACCGACAAGAAGTCCTGCGCTCCATTCACCAACGAATTCATGCCCTCGAATTTCGCGAATAACTCCCACTTGCCCTCCGGTACCGTGAGCCGGTAGATTCCGGTTGGCTCCCCGGTGGCTACCTCAACAGGACCTTGCATTACGTAAATGGACTTGGAATCCGGCGACCACACAAAGAATCCCCAGTCGTGTTCAAAGACCTTCAATCGCGTCCATTGCCTGGTCTTCACGGAATAGACCGCCAGACTCTTCGGGGGGTTCTGAGTTGCCGCCAGGTATTGTCCGTCCGGCGACCACTGCGGCGCATAGTAACCATCCGATCCCGGCATCGTCGAGACCTTGCCGGTCGCCAGGTCCAGCATGCGGATGCGAAAATGTCCCGCGATTGGGTAGTCGTTAAAGTAGATCGACTTCCCGTCCGGCGACCAACTCGGCAGCACTTCCTGAAAGCCCTCAGACGTCAGCTTCTCCGGAGTGCCACCCTCTACGCTGACTCGATAAAGCTCGCGCCAGTCGCTATAGGCGATCCAGCGGCTGTCCGGGGACCATGTGGGCATTTGCGCGAGAGTGTTGGTGAGTTGCAGCTTATCGCTGCCATCGACTTTGCATCGCCACAAATAGCCTCGTGGATAATCCGCGTACACCATCCATTTGCGGTCCGGCGAGACTACGATCTGCGACGCGGGCAGTCCTGCCAGATAAGGTACAAATCGCTTTTCCTTCTCTTCATAGAAATGCATCGCTCCCTGAGCCGTTCGCCCCACGACGAACAATCCTTCGCCATCTCGCCCCGGCGCCATCGCGATCACTTCGGGTTGCTCCGGCGTCAGCCGCACCGCGTACGGCTTGCGCCAGAATTCGTACCGCTCTGGCTCTACATATTCATAAACATTGTTAGAACCATCTTTGAGTGAGCTAAAAACAAAATGCTTCCCGCCCGTTGTCCACATTCCGTCATACACGGCGGAGTCCGGTGGCCAATGCTGAGGAAGAGCGAGCACATGGGGATTGCTGCCGTCTGCATCCAGCTCCCAGAGCCGCGTGAGATCATCTTCCAGCGTGCTTCGCGAAATGGTGACCCGAATTTTCTTCGAGTCCGGCGAAAAAGAAGGATTGCCCGGTACCATGTGGTGCGTGTCCCAAATCTTCTTCACATTCTGTCCGTCGGCATCGCAGACATAGACCGATTCCTTTTCGTTAAACGCAATCAACTTTCCGTCCGGGGAGTAGGTCGCTCCGCGCGCCGTCACATTTCCCAACCGCTTCGCTGCGCCTCCCAACACCGGCATAGTCCACAGCGTCCCTCGCTGGGTCTCATCGTTCAGGTCACTCTGCAATAGCAGGAACTCAGAGCCGTCGGGTGAAATATCGAGGATGCTCATAGTGCCGATCGCGGCGCGCAAAGGCACCGGCTCGCCGCCCTTGACGGACATTTCGAAAGGAGCCTGCCCGCTGACGAAGTAAATGCGCGACCCGTCGGTGAAGATCGAGGGACCTTTGCTTTCGTTCGAGAAGGTGAGTTGCTCCATCGGCAGTGGCGCAACCTCGGCGGGCCGGCTGCGGCCGACGAGCGCAACCCACGCAATCGCGGCGCAAACTACAGCCGCGGCGGCGGCCCCGATCCACTTCCTCGACCGGTTTGCTTTTGACGGCTCTGCTGGCGATCGTTCCGTCTCTTTTTTCATCAGGCGGCGCAAATCCACCATCAATTCGCGCGTTGTCTGATAGCGGTCCTCCCGATCCTTCTCCAGAGTCTTCGCAACAATTCGCTGAAGTTCCTCACTAGCCTGAACATTCAACTCGCGAATCGGCTTTGGTTCTTTGTGCAGAATCGCGGCAATGATTGTTACGGCAGAATCGCCCGGGAATGCTCGCTTGCCGGTGGCCATCTCGTACAGCACAACGCCAAACGAAAAAATGTCGCTGCGCGCGTCGACATCCTTATCCTGGGCCTGCTCCGGGGACATGTAGGCAACGGTTCCGACAATGGCGCCGCGTCCGGTGATCGAAGCTGACATGGTTAGCGCCTCGGCCTTTTGCGCGCCATGCAGCATCACGCGCTTCGCCAAGCCGAAGTCGGCCAGCTTCACCTCACCGTGGCTGGTTATAAAGATGTTGGACGGCTTGACGTCCCGATGGACGATCCCGTGTTCGTGCGCAACCTCGAGGGCCGCGACGGCCTGCGTCGCATAGTCGAGCAGCGCCGGCAATGGCACCGGACGCGATCCGATCTTCTCCTGGAGCGTTACACCTTCCAGCAGCTCCATGGCGATGAATGTCTGGCCGTCCTGCTCGCCGATGTCATAGACCGTGCAGATATTGTGGTGATTTAATGCTGATGCCGCCTGTGCTTCGCGCTCAAAACGCGCTTGCGCATGGGCATCCTGCCGTCCTTCAGGTGGAAGAAACTTGAGAGCGACCAAACGTCCCAGCCGGGTGTCCTCGGCCTTATACACCACCCCCATACCTCCCGCGCCGAGCTTCTCGATAATGCGATATCGAGACGTCATTGTCGGCCTGTGGGCGGGGTCCGTGGGCCCTCCAATCTCGGCGTATCTTAGGGTTATCGATCCGGGCAAGTCAATTGAGCCCCGGTCTCGCGTTTTCGAGACCTGGGTGTCGGTAAAAGCCTGGGTACCTCACTCGAGCCAGAACCTGGCGCTACTGCTTGTCTGCCCGTGCCGCCTTCGCCGCTGAAACCCTTCCATAGGCTGGACGCGCGAACAGAACTGCCAGCACGGCATGAAGAGCACATGCCGGCCAGAGCAGAAATCCGACGAACTCCCCACTGGCTCTGAGATAGCCAAGATAAATGGCGGCGAGCAGGTTATAGACAAAGAGTCCGCGAAGAGCCGACGAGGTAGCGTCCTCGGCTGTTGGCCAGCAGGCCAGCCCCAGAGAGAGCAGTGCAACTCCAGCCAGACGCGCGACCGCGATGCCGCTCTCCGACAAACCAACCCCAAGCAGCACGCGACCAACCAGCTCCGGAACGGCGATCAGCGCGATTCCCGTCGCCGTCTCAATCGCTGCCGATACCGTCGTTATCAGTCTCGTCGTCATCACTAGCATTTGAAGCGCGCTGCCACGCGGGCTGACAGCGCACTCGTTAAGTCTCGCCTAGTTGTTCACCCTGGCCACGGCGTCGCTCACCTTCTTCTGGTCCTCTGCCGACAACTGCGACTTGCCGAGATTGAACGTCAGCTTGTCGATGCTTCCGGTAAAGGGGAAAGGAGAATCATAGGTAAAGTCCACCGGCGTACGGGTGTCGAGCCCGACGTCGAAGCTCTCGTCGGCCGGCATGAGGAACGGAATGGTGTGGTCCATCGACTTGCGATCGACCTCTTTGCCATCCACGCTCAGCACGCCGGTACCGCCCTTGCCGACGCCGGGGCCGTCATACTTGAAGTCGAAGACGATCGTGTGCTTGCCTTCGTCGAGCGCAGAACCTCTCCAGCGGAAGCGCTCCAGGTCCAGCATGTTGTAAACGAATATGGGACGGCCTCTGCCGAATCCGAAGATGTCCGTGGCAAATACGGCTGCAAGTCCGAGCGCCGCGATCAGCAACATCGCGTAGCCGAAGCGTTTTCTCCACCGTCCAGCATGGCCAATCAACAACAGCGCCAAGCCCAGAATCAGCAGACCGAGACCGATCTTCTTAACCAGGTCGCTCTTGAGCCACCAATTGAAGCTATGGGTCAGGTACAAGCCGTAGCCGCCGATCATTCCGCCTTCGGCTACCACCACGCCCTCCGCGCCGCCGCTCGGGATCGTCAACTCGGCCGTAATCGTGAAGTCCCTGCCGAGGATGTTGGGAGCATTGCCGTCCGGAATATTGGCGTTCTCACCGGTGTAAGTAAAAACGGTTTTGCCGGCGATCGCGCTCGGCCGCGCCGTCAGCGCGCGCACGAAGCCTGAGTTATCCAGCGGTAAAACCTGGTGGTCCGCCGCCTCTTTCTGGAACAGCGCCTGCATCTCCTTCAGCTTGTCAGGCATGGTCGCGGCGAGGTCGTCATTTTCCGAGTAGTCGTTCGCGATGTTGTAGAGCTCCCACTTGTATTGATCGAGGGGCGGCATCGCCGTCGTGCCCAACTCCCACGGCGGAGCAGGAGGCGTGGTGGCTGCAACCCAGCCGTCGTGGTAGATAGCGCGGTTGCCGACCATCTCGAAGTACTGCGTGTCGCGCTTTGACGGCGCATTAGCGTTGGCCGCGTCGAAGGTATAGAGCATGCTCACGCCTTCGATCGGCTTCTGCTGAATGCCGTTGACCATGTCAGGCGCCTGAATGCCGGCCGCTTCGAGAATGGTCGGAACAATATCAATCACGTGATGGAACTGCGTGCGAATCCCACCGACGTCTTTAATGTGCCCGGGCCACGAAATCGCCAGCCCCTGGCGCGTTCCTCCGAAGTGCGATGCCACCTGCTTGGTCCACTTGAACGGCGTATCGAATGCCCAGGACCATGCCACCGACATGTGCGGATAGGTCTTGTCGGAGCCCCAGTCGTTATAGTGCAGCGCGTTCATCGCCAGCACGGGCTTGACCATCGGCTCATTGATGATGCCGTTGTAAGCGGTGTACTGATTGAACGTGCCGTAGAGACTACCTTCCGCACTGGTGCCATTGTCGCCGTCGATGTAGATGATCAGCGTGTTGTCGAGCTTGCCCTGCTTCTGGACTTCGTCGATCAGGCGGCCAATTTCATAGTCGGTGTAAGCGGTGTAGGCGGCGAAGACTTCAGCCTCACGGGCATACATCTTCTTTTCCAGCGGGCCGAGCGAGTCCCAGCGCGGCAGCTTGGCTCCGCCCATCTCGACCTGTCCGTCGGGCCACGGCGTCAGCTTGGTATTCGGCGGTATCACGCCGAGCTTCTTCTGGTTCTCGAAGATCTGCTCGCGCAGCTTTTCCCAACCCATGTCGAACTTGCCTTTGAACTTGTCGATCCATTCCTGGGTTGGCTGATGCGGCGAATGCGATCCGCCCGGCACGTAATAGAGGAAGAATGGCTTGTCGGGCGCGGCCGCGTTCAGATCACGCAAATAGCGGATGGCATCGTCGGCCAAGTCAGTGGTTAGGTTGTAACCTTTCTTGCCGATCCACGGGTACACCGCAGTTGTGTTGCGAAACAGGTAGGGCGTCCACTGGTCGGTCTCACCGCCCAGGAATCCATAGAAATACTGAAAGCCCATGCCGGTGGGCCACTGATCGAACGGCCCGGCGGTCGTGCTGTAGGTGAAGCCCGGCGTGTTGTGGTCTTTGCCGAACCACGAAGTAGCGTAGCCATTCTCTTTCAGGATCTCGGCGACCGTCGCGTTGTCGGGCCCGATGACCGAGTCATAACCGGGGTAGCCCGTGGACAATTCGCCAATGACGCCGAAGCCGACGGAATGGTGATTGCGGCCAGTGATCAGCGCTGCTCGTGTCGGAGAGCAGAGCGCAGTCGAGTGAAACTGAATGTAGCGCAGCCCCGATCTGGCGATGCGATCCAGGTTCGGCGTTGGAATCACGCCGCCGAATGTGCTCGGCACGCCATAGCCCTGGTCGTCGGTCATGATGAGCAGCACATTGGGCGCGCCTTTGGGCGGCACAACGCGCGGCGGCCACCACGGCGTGGAATCCTTGGCGGTTTCCTTGATGACGCCGCCGAACTTCGGAGGCGGTGGCGGAAGCTGCTTGCCGTTGATGGTGGTGGTGGCGTCGGCCGATCCCAAGGTGCCTGTGACCTGCTGGGCAAATGCGGTTGCTCCCGTGAGCGCAATCGCACCAAAGGAGAGTGCAAGCGAGCAGTTCACTGCAGACTTCCAAGAAAGCAAAGTGCCTCTCTGTCTGATCAGCCCTTGGCATGACCGAGTGAATCGATATCAAGTTGTCTTGTGGGCGTCGATCTTATGCGGCCACGACCTCCTGGACAACTAGCAATTAATACAGTTTGCGGATGTGTTTTCGGCAGTCCGGAACTACTCCTCAATTGGTGAAAAATCCCCTTATCACGAGCGATCGGGTTGGGCGGGATTGGTGGTGATAACGCCGGGCGCCCCACTCATCCCATCCAAATCTGTGAGTAGCAGGAACGGCGGCGGACGCAGCCGATTTGTGCGGACAAAGCGCTCTATGGTGCGCGGTAGGCTTTCACCTCGGCTATGACTGGGCCTCTTCCATGTGACTCTGAACGGGCCACAGTGGCTGGCGGGAGGAACGATGGGTCCCGAAGCGAGCGTGATCTGTCCGCTCGTCCAGGCGGTGGTGGCGATATTGTTCAGCCTGAAATATCGCGAAACGCGATATCAGGGATGAGCCCGAGGCCCCGCTCATCCCTGGCTGAGATTCATCTTCTGCAGCAGCGCGTTGAAGCGAGGATGGCCGCGCAGATTGCGGAAGAGGAATGAGCCCTTGATTCCGTAGATCGCGCCCGAGCGCCGCTCGAAGGCGCGTTCGAGCCAGTCGATCGCGGTGTCGGCTTCTCCCAGCCCGGCGTAAACATAAGCGAAGTGATAGGGCGAGACGAACTCGTGGATCGCCCGCTCCTCTAGTTGTTGCAGGATTAGCTTGGCCCGTTCCGTATTGCCGGTGACGGCGTAGGCCTGCCCCAGCTGCGACAGGAAAAGCGAGGACTCGGAAGAAAGGGCTGATGCCTGCTCCAGCGATGCGATGCCTGCCGCCGGGTCACCATGAAAGATGAGGGCCCAGCCGAGATTGGAGTGGGCCCGGGGCCATGAAGGATCGCTGCGGAGGGAGCGCCGTGATTCTTCCAGGGCCTCGTCGATTCGTCCGGCGCGTAACAGGGCGGTTGCCACATCGGTTTGGATCAGAATCGGATCCAGCTCACGGGCGCGGCGGATTTCCCGCAGGGCGTCGTCGTATCGTTCCAGCGAGGTGCAGAGCCAGCCGTAGTGGTTATGAGCTTCGGCGCTGCTGGGGCTCAGCTCAAGGGCCCTCAGGAACTCGCGCTCGGCGCCTGGCCAATCGAAATCGAAGACGAAACGGACGAACGCCGAGATGCTGTGCGCTTCTGTCAGTTGGTCGTCGATCTCTAAGGCCCGCGCCGCAGCAGCCTTGGCATTCTTGATTGTGTCTTCGGGCGAGCTGCCGGCAAAACCGTTGATGCAGATCTCAGTGTAACTTTCCGCCGTGCTTGCCCAGGCGAGGGCGAAAGACGGATCGCGGGCAATCGCGTCGCTGTAGGCGATGAGACTACGGCGAAGGCCGTCTTCGGAGAAACGATAGAAGGCGTGGCGTCCCCGAAGATAGAGCTCATAGGCCTCGAGATTTTCCGTGGGCCGGCGGACCACCCGCGCGCGTTCCTCATTCGATAGCTGCGCACGCAACGCGGTGGCGATATTCAAAGCCACGTCCGACTGGATGGCAAATATATCGGTCAGGTCGCGGTCGTAGGTTTCCGCCCAGATGTGCTCGTCACTACGCGCATCGATGAGCTGCGCGACGATACGCACGCGGTTGCCGGCGCGCCGGATGCTGCCTTCCACCACCGTCGCCGCTCCCAGCTTCTCGCCGATTTCCCGCAGGCTGTACTCGCTCTTCTTGAAGGCCATCACCGAAGTACGCGATATCACCTTCAGCGATCGAATCTTCGCCAGATGCGCGATAACGTCCTCGGTGATTCCATCGGCAAAGAATTCGTTTTCGGAGTCGGCGCTAAGGTTGGAGAAAGGCAATACGGCCACCGATGCGGCCGGCGGGCGGGTGGCCTGAAGGGTCCCGGCAGGAGCGAGTGTCGTGAGCACGAACTCCAGATCGCGAGCCGACTGGAACCGCGCCGAACGCTCTTTCTCCAGGCAACGTGCGATCACGCGCTCGAGGGCGGGGGACAATTCGTGCCGCCGATGGCTCGACGCTTCTGGTTTGTCGTGCAGAATGGCCGCCAGAGTTTCGATGGCATTGGAGCGGTAGAAAGCTCGCTCACCCGTCGCCATTTCGTAAAGAATGCAGCCAAACGAGAAGATGTCGGCTCGGGTATCGGCCTTCTCGCCGCGCACTTGTTCAGGCGCCATGTACCCGACAGTGCCAAGAATGGTCCCGGCCTTCGTGGAATTGCCGAGCGTGGTCCCGTCTCCGAACAGCGAGCCGGCGACAGCTTGCCGGCGCGCCAGGCCGAAATCGAGCACCTTGACCCGGCCCCCTGGGGCCAGCTTGATGTTCTGCGGCTTCAGATCGCGGTGTACGATCCCCTGGTCGTGGGCCGCCGACAGCGCCTGCACAATCTGAATAGCGATGGCGAGAGATTCCTCGACCGGAAGAGCGCCCCCGGTAAGGTACTCGGCCAGCGTGGGCCCCTCAACCAGTTCCATGACCAGCGCCCGCGACTCGCCGCTTGAATCGATACCATAGATTTGTGCGATGTTCGGATGGTTCAACGACGCCAGCAGGCGAGCCTCGCGCTCCAGCCAGGCGACGTGCTCGGGGTCTTTCGCAAACTCGGCGGGCAAAAACTTCAGCGCGACCGGGCGCTCCAACTGGAGGTCCTTCGCACGATAAACCACCCCCATGCCGCCTTCGCCCAACTTAGCTGTGATCTCGTAATTGCCCAGCCGGCTGCCGATCATGAGAGTAATCTCCGCCGTGGAGCTGACGGCCTGGAAGCAATGCGTCGAAGCTAGCGCGCCGAATTTAAAACATCGGTACTGAAATTGCTCGCTTTTTCGGCTAACTCAATCTGGCCCAAGGAAGACGGGCAAGGTAATGGAACGCAACCTCGGTTGCGCAGGGAAGATGCCGGCCCCAGATTATCACGAAAGCAAGTGCAGCCTGGCGGTGCCTCGGGAAGAGATCCCCTGGCGCGCCCTCCACTATAATCGCGCTCGCAGGGGCGCGATGAATTCTGTGGGTATAGGTTCGGTGCCGGCGACGCAATCCCCGAACCAGAAGGGTCGGCTTTCCGTCCTACGCCGGATCACCGCGTCCTACAAGCTGCCGTTAAGCCTCAGTCTGCTTCTGCTCGTCGCAACTCTCGGCCTGTACTATCCCGTGGTTCATCATCCTTTCGCCAACCTGGATGACAGAGGATACGTTTACGGCAACCCGCATGTGCAGGACGGCTTGACCTGGACAACGGTGAAGTGGGCCTTCACTTCGTTTGGTCCTGTGACGCCCGAGGTGCCGGACTGGCATCCGCTGACGTGGCTGTCTCACGCGCTGGATTGCCAGATGTTCGATGTGGATCCTGCCGGCCATCATGCGGTCAACATCGTCTGGCACTCGCTGGACGCCGTGACGTTGTTCTGGGTATTGCTGCTGGCGACCGGTTATTGGGGCCGCAGCTTCATGGTAGCCGCGCTGTTCGCTCTGCATCCCATCAATGTCGAATCCGTGGCATGGATAGCGGAACGCAAGACGCTGTTGGCCACGTTCTTCTTTCTGCTCGCTTTGGGAGCGTACCGCTGGTACGCACGCCAGCCCGGTGCTCTCCGCTATGGCGTGGTCGCCGTTCTCTTCGTTCTGGGACTGATGTCAAAAGCGCAGATCATAACCTTGCCGTTCGTGTTGCTGTTGTGGGACTACTGGCCGCTGCGTCGAATGTTTGCCGCCGGCACGCCTTCCACCGAAGCCGACGCGATGCCCGCGTTTCCGCCCAGGAGTTTTTTCTACCTGATCGAGGAGAAGATTCCGCTGTTTATGCTTTGCGCGGCCAGCGCATGGATTACGATGCGCGAGCACAGTTTCGGCCCGCCACCGCAGTCGGGTTACTCGATCTGGATCAGGCTGGGCAATGCAACCGTCGCCTACGTGCGCTATGTCGAGAAAGCCGTCTGGCCATCGCATCTTGCCGTCCTGTATCTGCACCCGGCAAACACCCTGAGACTTCGGCAAATAGCGGCGGCGGCTTTGGTGTTGCTGGCCATCACCGCATTCGTCATCGTCGGCCGGCGCTTCCGCTATCTGCCGGTGGGCTGGTTCTGGTTTCTGGGGACGCTGGTGCCGATGATCGGCCTCATCCAGGTAGGCTGGCACGCGATGGCCGATCGTTACGCCTACCAGTCCTTCATCGGTCTGTTCATCCTGGTTTGTTGGGGTGTAAGTGAT
Organism: uncultured Acidobacteriaceae bacterium; assembly: GCA_963805985.1. GTDB lineage: Bacteria > Acidobacteriota > Terriglobia > Terriglobales > Acidobacteriaceae > Bog-257. The sequence continues at coordinate 137,159 of CAWDWG010000008.1, forward strand.
TGGGTCCGGCAAGAGCGCCTACCCAAAGCTCTGCTGCCGGCGGTCAGCGTCGCGGTGTTGCTGCTGCTGGCCACCGTCACCCATCGTCAGATTGGTTATTGGAGTGACGACCTGACGCTCTGGTCCCATGTCCTCGACGTCAGCAAGGGCAACTGGGTAGCGGAAAGCATGGTCGGCAGCATTCTCCAGAAGCAGGGTGATCGCGAGGATGCCATGCGTCACTTCCGCGCCGCCCTTGCCATCTACCCAATGGACTGGAGGAGCAACTTCTCCATCGCCGTTGACGAACAACAGCGCGGGAATCTGCCGGAAGCGCTTCGACGATACAAGCTGGCCGTGGATAACATGGAGAGCCCTTTGCAGCGGGCCGAGGCGTATCAGAACATGGCCATCGTCTATCGCGATCTCGGCGACCTCACGGACGCGATGGACTATCGCCACAAGGCCGAGCAATTGACGACGGCCTCGCCCGGCAGGTAGAAGCTAAAACGACTTCTCCGGTCGATTACGGTTCGTCATCGAGTTGCTGCAGTTTACCCTCCGCACTGGCCTTGATCCCATCTTTGCGCTGCTGATTGTCGGTGGTGTCAGACTGCAGCAGTGTTAGCGCCTTATTGGAATTCTGCCGTGCGAGCTCTCCCTGCCCATCGGCTAAATACGCATCGCCCAGGCTGTCATAAACGTTAGGCGAGTTCGGGTAGGCCATCGCATTCAGCTTCAGAATCTCGAGCGCGCCTTTCACATCGCCGGCCTGCATGTGCTCGTATCCCATCTGATTGACCAACCCCTCGTCGAACAGATTGGCCTTGGGATTGTGTTGGCGAGCTTGCTCCAGCTGGGCTTGAATCTTGGCCGCGCCGCCCGGCTGGTCGATAGTGTCCACAACCAATACCGGCGGTGGCAGCGCGACAGCCTCGTTCGTAGCCGGAGCCTGGCCCGGCGTTTTGATCAGCGTCGTTACATACCAATCGGTGATCGCCTTCATCAGCTCCGGATGCGCCTGGAAGATGTCGGCGCCATGTCCGCCGTTGGGATAGTGCACCAGCTTCTTGCCGGGATTGCCCGTCAGGCTGTAGAGCCACTCGATGTCAAACACCGAAGCGGGATAGGGATCGTCGGCGGCGTAGGCAAAGAAGACCGGAGTGGTCTTGTCGCGCCTCAGATACTGACGTCCGTCGTAATTCGTATTACCCGACAGCAGCACCAGCGAGCGCACTTCCGGATGCCGAATTACGGCCTGCATCGCATTATTCACTCCACAACTGGCGCCGCCCACGCCGATGGCGTCGCGCTCAACGCCCGGCTGCGACAGCAGGTATTCATAGGCCACGTCGATGTCGCCCGGCCACTTCGCCACCAGGTCGGCCTGTTGCTGAGGCGTGGCTTTGTCATGAGGCACGCCGGCACTTTCGCCGAAGCCACGATAATCGAGCGTGAGGACGTTGACTCCCGCGGCGCTCAGCTGCTGCGCCAGTCCGTCCCAAACTTTGCGGTCGCGATTGCACTGATGCAGTAACAGAACGCCGGGACCGGGCTTGCCCGCGGCAAAATAGGTCGCCTTCAGCTTGGCGCCGTCCTTGGCCGTGAGATCGACCACGCGCTCGGCTGCCGGCGCCATCGATACGGTAAGGAGAGTGAAAAGAAGCGATGGAATCGAGTAGCGGGCGAAGGCGTTTCGCATGGCAAACCTCGTAACCCGCAATATTCTACAGAGCCGGATGGAAGTAAACCTGGGACATCAAATTCTGCTGTGTGACGCTGCGGGAGTGTGACGGACTGCTGTCTGGGCGACAGGGTCGCCTCACGTTAACGTAAACTGTCTCCGCAGTTCCGGAAGGGAGGAGAATCAGAATGCGCTGGCATCACGCTCTGTCGTACTTTTTCGGAGGCGCTTTTCTGGCGAACTCGGTTCCGCATCTTGTGAATGGTGTCTCAGGTCATCCCTTCCAGAGTCCGTTTGCCACGCCGCCCGGTGTAGGGTTGTCGTCCGCGACGGTGAATGTGCTGTGGGGCCTGTTCAATCTCGCCGTCGGTTATGTGCTGGTGTGCCGGGTTGGGAGCTTCGAGCTGCGTAAGACCCGCCACATCCTGCCTCTTGCGGCGGGCATCCTGCTCATGTCGGTCATGCTGGCTCGCACCTTCGGCCGCTTCTACGGAGGTCTGTAGGTTATCGGGTGCCCCATTCATCCCTTCTTTTGGGATGAGTGGGTTCCGCGGCTTTCGAGACCAGAGTTACGTCGGCGGGCGCGCGGTTTGATAAATTGAATTGCTTCGAGCTGGGCACTTCAGAGAGGTGATGATGGGTTACATCGCCGTCAACGCAGTCATGTTCTGCCTGATATTCGGCGCGGGGTTACTAGGCATGCTCCTGCGCAGGGTCCTGCCCAGCGATCATCTCAGCGACAGCTCGAAGAACGTAGTGACCCTAGGCATGGGATTGGTGGGAACGGTAGCTGCACTGGTTCTCGGCCTGCTCATTGCCTCGGCCAATGCGTCCTATGACGCGCAAAGCACCGCTCTGCTGCAGATGTCTGCGAAGATTATTTCGCTGGACCGCACTCTTGCTCTTTACGGCCCGGAGGCAAAGCAACCGCGCCAGCTTCTCTATAACGAAGTTGGCCACATCATCGGTCGTTTGTGGCCAGAGGATATGTCGAAGATGGCCCAACTGGCCCCGGCCGGCGGGTCTGATGAACTCTATGACGCAATCGCGGGACTCTCGCCGAAAGATGACCGGCAGAAAATGCTTCGCTCGGATGCATTGAGCATGGCAATGGAAATCTCGCAAGCTCGCTGGTTGATGTTTGAACAAGGCACCACCATGGTTTCCAAGCCGTTGGTGGTGGTGGTGGTTTTCTGGCTGATTTTTATCTTCTTAAGCTGGGGACTCTTCGCTCCGTTCAACGGAACCGTCGTGGCTACATTTCTTATTGCCGCGGTTTCCGTTTCGGCTGCAATCCTTCTGGTCCAGGAGATGTACATGCCTTACGCCGGAATACTTCGCATCTCCAGCGACCCACTGCTTGCAGCTCTGGCCCAGCTTGGACACTAAACTCGTGTTTTGCTCGATCACCGCCGCAGTTTGGCAGCGATCAAGGAATCCACGCTGAATCTACCCGGACCGGAACAGATCAACCAGACAAAGAAGAGTACGTACAGAACTTCCGGAAGATAAAGGAAGTTGTCCAGCCAATTCAGAGGCGAATTGACTTTAGGCAACGCGGCCAGGTTCGTGGTCAGGATGGCGGTCACCATATCGCCCAGCAGAGCAATGCTGGCCAGGGTGGTTAACAACCCCACGATCAGTAGACAACCGCCGACGAGTTCGACGCCGGACACGAAGTAGACCATCAGTCGCGGCAGAGGAACATGGGCTGCCACCAGCGTTTCGTACATGACCTGAGTCCTTTGCGGAACAAACAGTTTGTTTGCACCCGATATGGCGAAGAACAGGCCCAGAGCAATGCGTACCAGCAGGATCGCGTATGCCTCCAGGTCGTGGCTGCCCTGCAAAACGAATTGAATCAAGCGTTGCAAATCCATATCTCGAGCCTCCCCGAAAAAGTCCAGCCATCATAAATCAGGGTTCTTCTCCGTGTATCTCCTTAAAACAGGATTGCTTCTGCTAGCGACTTTGGCGGCAATGACCCATAGGTCGTGAGCCTAAGTCTCTTCGCGTCAGCGCGTTATGCCGTAATACAAAATTAAGTTGCGCTGCCGACTCTGCGTGATAGTGTTGCGCCAAACGAGCCGTAAGGAGTCAGCAACATGGCACAGCAGCAGACTACAGCTTCGATTTTCCACGTCAACCGGCAAGCGACGATAGTAGCGCTCGTCTCGCTAACCGTGATGGCAACACTTCTCGCGGCGCCCCCAACCGCGCAGGCGCAGACCTACAAGGTGCTCTATAACTTCACCGGCGGCGCCGATGGAGCCAATCCCTATGACGGGCTGATCATGGATGCGGCCGGCAATCTTTATGGCACGGCCAGTGGCGGCGGCTACACCGGAGGCGCTTGCGCCTCGAACCTGGGATGTGGAACGGTCTTCAAGCTGAGCCACCACGGCTCCGGCTGGATATTTACGCCCCTATACGCCTTCCAGGGCGACACCGGGGTTCACAATGACGCTGCCATCCCTATTGCCGGATTGACGTTTGGACCAGATGGCAGCCTCTACGGCACGGCGGAAGCAGGAGGAGGCGGCAAGTGTTATTACTTTGGCGACGGCTGCGGGGCGGTTTTCAAACTCAGCCCTCCGCCTACCGTCTGCAAGAGCGTCCTGTGTCCGTGGCAAGAAACAGTCATTTACCGCCTTGCCTACAATGACGGAGAAGAGGCTGTCGGCAATGTGATCTTCGATGCGGCCGGTAACCTGTACGCCACCGTGACCCTCGGCGGCCAGTACGGTAGCGGCTATTCTTTCGAGTTGACGCCTTCGAACGGCGGGTGGACCGAGCAGACTCTGTACTCGTTCAACTCAGTTTCGGGTGACTGCGGCGGGCCGATGGCAGGTATGGTCTTCGACAATTCCGGCAATCTATACGGAACCACATTCGACGGATGCTCCAACAATTACGGTGGTGTCTATCAGCTAGTGCCATCGGGCGGCTCAGGCTGGAGCGAAAATATTCTCCTTAACTTCACCGGCTATAACGGAGACACGCCCTACGCCGGTTTGATGATCGACAGCCACAGCAATCTCTACGGCACAACCTTTGGCGATGGGCCCAATGGCGGTGGAACCGCTTTCGAACTAAGCCCCTCCAACGGAGGCTGGGCGTACTCGCTGGTCTACGCTTTTGGCAATCCCGGTGACGGAGCGCTTTCGAGTGCACCCGTCTCGATGGATGCGAGCGGGAACCTCTACGGCACAACGCGCTTCAGCACGGCCATTGACCTTGGGAACGGCATCGTTTACAAGCTGACACCCTCCAACGGTAGCTGGACGGAGACCGTGTTGCACTACTTCGAGGTAAGTGACGGGCAATTCCCCACCGGCGGCGTCCTCATCGGCCCGAACGGCAACCTGTATGGCACCACCAGCTACGGCGGAGCTTACGGCAACGGGGTCATCTGGGAGGTCACGCCGTAGGCGAGGCACGATTGGCACCGAAAGATGTAATGCAAAACTAAGTTGTGCTCCCGATGGCGCGTGGCAGTGTTGTGCGCAAAACGAGGCAACGGGTGCCCCACTCATCCCATCCTTTGGGATGAGCGGGTTCGCAGGAAACGACCCCAGAAGAGTTTCTAACCACGCAGCGAAGTAGTACGTTGCAAAAAAAAACATAGCAACAAACTTCAATTCCTTTTTTGCCGGAAATTCACTGAATCGCCACCTCCCGGTAACGCAGCCGCAGTAACTTCCTCTCATTGATCTTCCGTGGGGTTCTGCTCACAGCGGAGCATTCCTAACGCGTTCGAATTCTTAACCGTCGCGCCACCTAGAAACCAGCGAATGTCGAAGAACATTTTCTCGTTAGCGCTGTCGTTCGTGTGCTTGCTTGGGTGGCACGGGCTGCTTTCTGCCCAGGCCGCGCCGGAGTCCTGTCCGCGCCCCGCGCCTGGCAGCGCAGTCACCGAGCCGGAAGATCTGCGCAGCACGAATGGCGTTTTGAAGGTTGAATTAACCGCCTACAACGAAAAAGAGAAAGACGGATCCGTTCGTTACTGCTTCGTCGACGCAAACGGACAGGAGTCACCGACGCTGCGCGCAAGTCCTGGCGATCTCGTCATCCTGACTCTGAAAAATGATCTGAAGGATCTCGGCTCCGGCGCGCCGCCCGCTGCTCACCACCACATGAATGCGGACGCCGCGAGGGAAGGGAATTCATGTCCCAGCGAATTGATGGGAAGCGATATCACGAACCTTCACTTTCACGGTTTGACCATCCCTCCCATCTGTCACCAGGATGACGTCCTGCACACATCGATTCAGCCCAGCGATCCGCCATTTGAGTATCGATTCCGCATCCCTGAAAACGAGTCTCCCGGCTTGTATTGGTACCACCCGCACATTCATGGATTCACCAAGCAGCAAGTACTGGGCGGTGCGTCGGGGGCGCTCATCGTCGAAGGCATCGAGCGCGCCGACAAGGCGGTCGCAGGATTGCCGGAGCGAGTGCTGGTGATTCGCGATCAGGATTTGCTGAATCCGAATGCGCCGCCGTCGAAATCGGAGCCCGTCGTTCCGAAGATGATGATCGATCACGACGGAGACGCCGCCAATAACGGCACAGGATTCGGCAAGCCGGCGAAGGATCTCTCGATCAATTTTGTGCCCGTGCCCTATCCGGACTATCCCCCGGCTCGAATCGAAATGAAGCCGGATGAGCAGCAGCTCTGGCGCGTGGTGAACGCCTCGGGAATTACCTATCTCAATCTGGAAGTTTTATTCCGTCACAAACCGCAGCCGCTCGGTCTGGTGGCGATCGACGGCGTGCCGCTCAACACCGCCGGACTGGCGCGAGACTTTGTCGATTGGCAAACGCATCTTGCTGTGCCGCCGGGAGCCAGAGTCGAATTCATTGTCAAGGGACCACCCGAAGGCGAGTTGGGATTGCTGGTCACGAGGACTGTAGATACCGGACCAGGCGGTGAAAACGATCCCAACCGTATGTTGGCCACAATCACGGCTTCGAAGGATGCCGCGGAGCCACCCTCTTCGGAGCTGCCAGCCCTAGCCGAACCGCTCGCGACTTCGCCATTGCCGTGGCTCGGAACTGTCGCTCCCGTACGCGTGCGCAGGCTTTATTTCTCCGAAAAACTTCTGGAGCCGAACAATCCCAACAGCGCGACGGAGTTTTATATCACCGTCGACGGCCAAACCCCGGAGCCGTTCGACCCCAAATCAACTGTTCCGAACATCGTCGTGAAGCAGGGAACCGTTGAGGACTGGATCATTGAAAACCGGTCCAGCGAACTGCACGCCTTCCATATTCACCAGTTGCATTTCCTGCTGGTGGACTACCGCGGCAAGCCTGTGAACGAGCCGTTCCTTCGCGACACCGTCAACGTCCCCTACTACGACAGCAGATCTCTTCAATATCCGAGCGTGCGACTGCGCATGGATTTTCGTGACCCCAATATCGTCGGCGACTTTATCTACCACTGCCACCTTCTCGAGCACGAGGACGGAGGAATGATGGGGCTGATTCGCGTGGAACCTTGAGCGATGTGCTCGGGGATCAGAAGCGAATTTCCCGGCAACAACCCAACAGCAACACGAACCCAGAAGTTTAAGCAGGAGGGAAAATGAGTCTCGCATCTGTCGCATCAAAGGGTATGCATTACTTGCGTTTCGGACTGGCAACTCTTGCTACGTTCCAGTTCGCCATCGCTGCTCCCTTCGCCGACGCGGCGTCAAAACCACAAACCCATAAAACGATTGCCCCTGCAACCGCGACTCCCATTCAGCATGTCATCGTGATCATCGGCGAGAATCGCAGCTTCGACCACGTCTTCGCCACTTACCAACCGAAGAGCGGGCAGACCATCAACAACCTGCTTTCGGAAGGCATCGTCACTCTGGACTCCAACAAGAACGCAATCCCGGGTCCGAATTTCAATCAGGCTCAGCAGTTGGCCGCTACCGATACCCTGACCGACGGTTTTCTCCTCGATCCACCGAAGCAGCAATTTCCCAGCAACGTACTTCCTGCGCCACTGGTTGGCGGTCCCAGCGGTGCTGCCGGATATTTTTCGGGCAGCAATCCCTGCAACACCACGCCTCCGCTGCCGGCCCTGCAGTGCGCTCAGCTTTCGGAAAATGGATTGCCTTCCGGTAGCTACTTCTCGCTCATCAGCGGCGGCACCGGACTTTCGAAATACACGCCGGATACGCGCATCAACAACGTGACGTCGTTGCCCGCTGGGCCATTCCAGATCACCAACGGCTCCTCTTTCAACTACAACGCCTATGCGCAGAGCCCGGTGCATCGCTTCTATCAGATGTGGCAGCAGGCGAATTGCGATCTGGCCTATGCGACCCCGGACAATCCCTCCGGTTGCACCTCGAACCTGTTCTCGTGGGTAGAAACCACGGTGGGCGCGGGCACGAACGGCACACCTCAGCCGCCGCTCTGTTCTTCCGACAATGGTAAGCTTCCCTGCTTCACCACCAACTTTTTGACGAACGTCCCGGATGCGCAAACCACGGGCGAAGGCTCGACCGCGCTTGCGTTCTACAACGTACAGCAAGGTGACGTTCCCTACTTCACCAGCCTTGCGAACCAGTACACGCTGAGCGACAACTTCCACCAGTCGGTCATGGGAGGTACGGGCGCCAACCACATCATGCTCGGCCATGCTGACATGATCTGGTTCAGCGACGGCAACGGCAATCCTGCCACACCGCCGGAAAATCAGCTGGTAATGACCGAAGAATATAACGGTGGCCCCAATCCCGATCAGGGCATCGTCAACGAAATCGAAAATCCGAATCCAGCGCCTGGCATCACCGCCCTGTACCAGACCAACAATTGGTACGCGGAGGACGGCTATGGGCAGAGCGGCAACTCCGGATACCCGCCGCCGTACAATCCTTCGCCTGCTTACGGCGGCGGTTCCTATAGCAATTGCGCCGACACCACCCAGCCCGGCGTTGCACCGGTGGTGAATTACCTGAAGTCAGTCAACATCGACCCACGCTGCCAGGCCGGTCACTACTACCTGTTGAACAACTACAACCCCGGCTACTTCGGCAACGGCAACAACGCCTACCTCGACCAGAATCCGGCCAACACACCGTTCACCATCCCGCCTTCGTCGACGCCCAGCCTCGGCGATCTCCTCAACACCAACAATGTTTCCTGGAAGTACTACGGCGATCAGTGGAACAACTACGTCCCCGACCAGTACCAGGAAAATTATGGAAGCAATGGGCCGAACGCCGACGAGTATTGCAACATCTGCAACCCGTTCCAGTATGACACGTCGATCATGTCGAACCCGACCCAGGTCGCAGCCCACATCCAGGACACCCTTAATCTCTATTCGGATATCAACAACGGTACATTGCCCGCGGTCTCTATCGTGAAGCCGAGCGGCTACGTCGACGGCCATCCGTCGTCGTCGAAGCTCGATCTGTTCGAGTTGTTCACCAAGAAGATCGTGGACATGGTGCAGAACTCGCCGTACTGGCAGAGCACCGCGATCTTCATCACCTTCGACGAAGGCGGCGGCTACTATGACTCCGGTTACATTCAGCCGGTCGACTTCTTCGGCGATGGCACGCGCATCCCGCTGCTGATTGTTTCCCCCTATTCAACGGGCGGAATCGTCACCCACGGGTATTCGGATCATGTGTCCATCGACAAATTCATCGAGAGGAACTGGAACATCGGCACGATCACCTCTCGCAGCCGTGACAATTTCCCCAATCCGGTAACGTCCTCCGGTAACCCCTATGTTCCGACGAATTCGCCGGCACTGGACGATCTGTTTGACGCGTTCAATTTTTCGCCAGGAGCGCAAGGAAAGCGTTAGAAGAAACTGCTGGAATTCCCGGCCAGGAAGAGATTCCTGGCCGTTTTCTTGTCTGTAGAAAAAACGGGTGCCCCACTCATCCCATCGGTTGGGATGAGTGGGTTCGTGCTAGAAGAGTTTGCGGCGCAGCCAGCCCGTTAGCCCCAGAATGCCGGATCCAACCAGCATTATGCTGCTAGGCTCAGGAACCGAAGTCGAGGTCGTGGTGGTGGTGGTTTCGCCAACGCCGATCGTGAAGGCCTCTGAAGGTATCGAACCAACAGAATTCTCCGAAGCCTGCGAAGGACCGGAGTTCTCGTCCCAATAAACCGGGTCGCCGCTGGGGACGCTGGCGTTCTGCAGGTTCAGCCAGTAGGTGCCGGCGTTGAGCGTCGGCCCGCTGAACGTGGTGTTCTCTTGGCAGACGTTGTAGCCGTACTGATTGGCAGTGCAGGACCCCTGCGTGAAGTACACAGTCTGATCAAAATAGGTTACGCCACTGTTTTCACCCGAGGTGATCGACATTTCAGCCGAGGTCAAAGTGTCTCCCGAGAACAGCCACATACCAAAGCTTGCGTTAATGGGAGTCGTGCCGTTGCTGGTGACGTTGAAGGTGTCGCTCACAATGAATCCGAAGTTGATCGTCCAGGCATCAGTGTTGCCGTTGATCGGACCGTTGCTGTAAATCGTTTGAGCCACAACTGGACCGGCAAGCGCCAGACAAAGGACAAGCAGCGTAGCGATTCGCATGGGCAGCCTCCGTGAAGAATACTGGGGCCGATTAGACGCCGAGCTTAGCACCAACCAAGTGCGCTGTCACTCAGCGATTCATCAGCCATCCCGGGCAATTCCGCGCTGTTCCCGACCGATTGAGGGACTTGTGAAACGGGCAATTACGCGAGGGGCGCCACTCATCCCTTGCTCGGGACGAATGGTTTGGCAAGAACGAACTTTCGCCCGGCAGAACCGAATGTCGGACGACTGCTGCTGACTCACTACTGTTTTCTTTTCGCGAGTTCCGCTTCGTACGCCGCGTGAATTTTCCGGATTGCGAGAGGACGCGTAGATTTTGCCGCGACCCGCACTTTGTTTCTGGCGCTCGACGCCAGAAGATGCGAGTCGCGAAGCTCAGTCATGAAGTCTGCTCTTAGCTTCGGCCCTCCTTCTTCCAGGACTCGAGCTAGCCCCCTCGGCCGGAAGGCTGGCCAATAGCTGTGTCCCCATTCAACCATCTCCATCAGAAGAGGAAGCAATCCAATGCCTCTTTCCGTAAGACTGTAAATGGCTTTCTGTTTGTGGCTGGGATCCTGAGACTTGACGATGATTCCTTGCTTGACCAGCCGTTGCAGACGATCGGCCAGAATATTCGACGCAATCCCTTCCGACGACTTGGTCAGGAGCTCGCGAAAATGCCGGCGATCCTGAAAAATGATGTCGCGGATGACCAGCAGACTCCACTGATCGCCAAACATCTCGACCATCAGGTTAATAACGCACCCTGACCTGTGATCCTTGCGCATACTTGCCTCCACTGCGGTGCCGCGTTGCCTGCCTGATCATTGTACAACTGGTTGCAAATGGGAACTGGTTGTATTGCTGCGGGCCATCACATAAATCGATGTCGATTTGTAACGGGGCCTCCAGAAGCTCGTCGGCCAAGGATCCGCGCCGTTTCGAAAGCGTACGAACAACAGAAGGGAACTAGTTAACATATACAACTGGTTGCATAAGGCTATCAGTATCTTATTTCCCATAGAATCGTCGCTGCCAAAGTCCGGTTTCTTGTAGATGTGCGCCGGCTGCCCGCAATCGCATCTGCGAATGGCTGTTATTTCAAGCAACGCTCTCGTGGAATCGCACTCCCCCGCGAGTAGTCCATCTCCGATTTCATTCATGCCGTAACGAAGCCGACGTTACATGGGCGGCGGGGGAAGCCGATGGCACCTCACATGCCTTCGTACACGCCATGCACTGAACACCGCACGCTTCTGCTCTGAATCGCACATTAACGGTTGGACCACGCCGGGTAGGTTCCTGCCATGACCACTCACTTCAAATCAACACAGGAGGAGTTATGAATCGACTACAGCTTTGGAAGGTAGTAGGTGTCGTATTTCTTGCATGTAGTTTCGCAAGCGCTCAACGCATCACCTCATTTAGTGCCCCGGGCGGAGGCACAGGCTTCGACCAGGGCACCGGTGGCTTCGACATCAGTCCGCAGGGGGCGGTCGTGGGATCGTTCCATGATGACAATAACGTCTTTCACGGCTTCCAGTGCATTGCCCCGTGCACCACGTTCAGCGAATACAACGCTCCGGGCGCCGGCACCGGCGCCAACCAGGGCACAATCACGTTCGGCAATAACCTCTTCGGAGAGACGGTGGGGTTCTATGTCGACGCCAACAACGTGGCCCACGGCTTTGCCACGGAGTATCCGTTCAAGAAGTTCACCAGCCTGAACGTTCCCGGCGCCGGGACAGGCGCCAACCAGGGCACCTTCGCGGGCAACGTCAACCCCGGGGGAGAGATTGCCGGATACTGGACCGACGCTAACAATGTGAATCACGGCTTCGTCTCTTATCCGCCTTACCGCAATTACACCTCATTCGATCCTCCGGGCTCGGTGAACACCTTCACCGCGGTGGCTACCTCCCTCAACCTGGAAGGAACGGTCGCGGGCACGTACTTTGACGCCAACGGCGTGGCCCATGGCTACCTGCGCTATGCCAACGGCAGCATCACCGAGTTCGACGTCAAAGGCGCAGGCACGGGAGCGAACCAGGGCACGGAAAGCGAGAGCATCAGCGACTTCGGCGTCGTCGCGGGAAACTACATTGATTCGAACAACGTGAATCACGGCTTCGTCCGGAGCCCGACCGGCGACATCACCGAATTCGACGTTGCGGGCGCGGGCACCGGCGCGAATCAAGGCACCATACCGGAAGGCATCAATCTTCTGGGCCTGGTTGCTGGACAGTGGGTCGACGCGAACGGCGCAAATCACGGCTTCGTGTGGACTCCTTGGGGCGGCATCACTAAGTTCGACGTGCCGGGAATCGGAACGGGCGCGAACCAGGGCACCGAGCCTGCGACCCCCAACGTGTTTGGGGTAATCACCGGACAGTGGGTCGACGCGAACAACGTGCATTACGGCTTCCTGCGGACCCCGTAAGCCCGCTCAGCATCTGGCAAAGGTTCGAACTCGTCCACTGCGGCCAAACACTCGAGCCGTCGGTTCCAGCCGGCGGCTCTTTTCTTGTGTCTGCACGCGATGCGGGCTGGAGATCTACGGAAGCTGGCGCGGGTGTGGCGCTTCAATCCGTAAGCAACGGTTGCAGCTGCTTATCGACAAATTCCCACAGCGTTCATCGATCCGCCGACAACCCATCGCGAGGCTAGGAGTAAACTGCTTGTCATGGAGAGCCAGCCCGATAAGAACCTGTTTCGCGAAGTCCACCGAAGAGTACAGGAGGTCCGGAACAAGGCCCGCAAGGATCGGGATGAGGCCGCACAGCGCAGTCAGAGAATGGCTGACGCCGAGGCGCAACGGGAGGGCTTCGACCGGCCTGCCACCGCCGCTCTCCCATCCGAAGGCGGGAACGGAAGCTGACGTGGCTCCCGCGACGTAGCGACCGTCTCCCACACCATTGCCGGCATGAATGACCCCGTCGGCGCTCCATTTCCAACCAATGCGGCATCCGGTATGCTGTTGCCTCGAATGGACGAGGGCATGACAGAGAACGTTAGCGTGACCAGCCAACCTCGCACCCGGCTCCGGGCGCGTGCGGTCATCAGCATTGCAGTTCTGCTTTTGTTTCTGGCGGGATTTCTAATCCTCACCGTGCGGCTGAATCTGCGCGTGCGCAGCGAACAACAGTTTGCTTATCTTGCGAAGTCCTTCCTGCACGGGGAACTGGCGTTCGAGGATGTGCCGGGATGGGGCTTCGGCGATACCTCGCCGAGCAATGGCCGTTACTACTGGGCGCTCGGGCCGTTTTCGGCGGTGGTCTTGGTGCCGTTCGAACTTGCGGCTGGAGCGTTTGGCGTTTTCTTCTATCAGGGCTACCTGCAGCCTCTGTTGGTCATCGCGGTTCTGCTACTCGTATACCGCGTCGCGCGAGTAACAGGGTACGGAGTCGAGGACTCGATGTACCTCGCGTTCGGCTTCGGCTTTGCGACGGTCTTCCTGGGTGTCGCCCTGTGGCCGTGGAGCTGGTACTTCTCGCAAGTCATTACCAGCGTGCTGTTATTTGCGGCCATCGCCGAAATGTGTACCCGCCGCCGCCCCTGGCTGCTCGGCATTCTCTTCGGACTCGCCTTGGCGACGCGCGTGACCGCGGTTGTGGGGGCGTTGTGGTGCGCAGGAGAGATTCTGCTCGCCCACGATCCCTGGCGAAAAAAGCTGCTTTCGCTAATCGCGCTCGGTCTGCCGATTGTTGCGGCGGTAGCTCTCCTCATGGCCTACAACCACGCCCGCTTCGGTAACGCGATGGACCCGGGATATGCGGAGCAGCTTGTCTCGATGACCGCGCCAGAAGGGCAGAGCCGGGCTCTGGGCCTGTTCAGCGTCCATCACATTCCCCGCAATCTGTACACCCTGTTGCTGGAGGCGCCCAGTCCGGTGCGGCGGAGCGATGTCTCCCTCGTCCTGAATTTTCCCTATGTTGTCGACACCAAGGTTGGGATGGCTTTCTGGGTCACCTCTCCGTGCCTGCTGTATCTTCTGGGTCTTCGCTACCGTGACAGCACCAGCGTGCTCTTGCTGCTCACCGCTCTGTTGACCGCCGTGCCGCTCATGATGTCCTTCGCCCCCGGCGGCCGCCAGTTTGGTTACCGATATTCGCTGGATTTTCTACCCTTCCTGTACTACCTGTTGCTGCGCAACTATCGTCAGCAGCGAGGTGATCTGACCGCAGGTTTCAAGGCTGTGATTCTCGGCTCCGCGGCGTGGAACTTGTATCTTTTCGTTGGTGCGTGGATCGGGTGGTGAGCACTCGTAGCAGAATGCTCCGGTTAGCCGCGTAGTTGGGGCAGGGAAGTTAAGCCTCTTCTCATCAGCTTCTTACACCGTAATGCGAAATTAAGTTGCACTGCCCGGAGCGCGTGATACATTCGGCGCCATGGTCGATGATCGCGGTGCCTTGTCCTCGAGTCTCGTGCGACTTTGCGTGCAGCGACTGACGGCTCTCTGATGAAACTGTTGTTTTGTTAAGGCGACAACGAAATGAAATCTCAGAAGCGAATCTGGATTGCTGCATTGTGCCTGTTGTCCGTCACGGTGATCGCCGTCAGCCTTCGAGCTCGCGCGAGAGGCGTTCTCGCGGCTCAGCATTCCGTAAGCCGAGCCTCCATTGCCCAGCCGGCTACTTATATAGCGAACGCCTCGATCCGAGCCGCAGCGATTTCAGACGCCACACTCCTGGCTGACGATGACAGCTCAGCGCGGCGCGCCTCCTCGACTCTTATGCGGGATGCGAATCCCTACCTGCCGGCGGTCGAAGAGTTCGCGCTGACTCCGCCGAATCCGGCGCTCAACACTGACAAGACCACGCTGGCGGTGCGCTTCCACGAATCAGTCGTCGCTCATCTCGGGTCTCAGCTTCCGATGACGTTGGGTGGTCAACGTGTGGTTCTGCAGCGATCGGCGCAGGATCGTAACCTGTTCTCCACGCAGATCGACTTCGATTGGGCGGCATTCTTGAAGCAGCAGCAACATCGCCAGGAGCTGGCAAGCCTGGGTACCGTTGTGCCGGTGTACCAGGGGCGCATTTTCCTTCGCCGCGAGAAGATGCAATTCCTCGATCCCGCGAAGATTGAGGCCGCTCTGCGATCGCACCAGACACTTCGATTTTCGCCGCAGATTCTCGCCGGCGGGGACAACATCCCAGTTGTGCCGAGCCATGAGCTGATGGTCGTCGACCCCGGTGTGGTGGAGGACGGGAGCCGCGAGAGCCAGGGCGGCGGACAACTTGGTCGCACATACGACGCGTGCCTCAGCGTTCCGGGCAATCCCCAGGGCGCGTGGACATTTAAGAAGCTGTGGATGTCGGTGATCAACACCACCAGTGTTCCCGTAGCCGAGCAGGCGTTGCAGGCCTTCCTCAACAATTGGCAAAACAATCAGACCATCAACACGAACTTCATCGTCATCCCGAGGAATAATTCGCATAACCCGGCGTTAGGCATGACTGGCCTCTTGCAGAACTGGCCGAAGGATCCCATGCCCAATAACAACTGTGCCGGCGGGCACTGCCCCTCGCTGGAGGCGCCGGTGCGATTGAATGCCATCGTAAATCGCCTCGACTTGTCGGGGCAGCCAGGCCAGACCGCGGGCGGGGAACTGAGGTTCGTTTTTGGCGTCACTGCGGGTGAGGGCGCTCAGGGACAGTGCTTCGAAGACAAGTCGAAGGGACCGGGACCGCCCAATGTCCTGTTCAACATCATCTTCGAGTTCCACGTTCCGCCTTCCTACACCTTGCCGCAATGGGCCGCCGCGTGGGACAGCCTCCCAAAGGACAATTTTGACTACAAGAATTGCCCCGCCGACGGCTGCTACGTCCCGCTGCTCGAATCGACGATAACCGACAACGTCGTGCAAGCCACTTCCTGCACCGATCCCAACGGGCATCCCAACACTTGCCTGTTTCACATTCGGACCAACGAATTCGCACTTCGCGACGAGACCCTGCAGAACGGCAATTTCTGGGAGCAGCGGGAGTTCTACATTCAGACCTATGGTCCGCCCAATGTCCTCGCCGAGAAAGATGTAGCCCAGACTCCCGACGGCAGCTTCAACACCGCCGGCGAGCTCAACCCCGGCGGTCAGCCTGATTGCCAGGGCAACTTCACACTGGTGAATGGAGTCCTGACACCTCCCAGTTGCAGTCAACTGAGCCCCGCGACGCTCGCAATCTACATCTCCGCCTTTAATCCCAAAATCGTTGAGACCCAGGGAACTTTCCAGGTGCCCGACGACTTCCCGGCAGGGACGCCGTTCCTTGGCGGTTCGGCGTTCAACGGCTTCAACAATATTGCCCTCGCTAATGGGTTCTGGAATGCCACCGGAATCGGCAAGAATGAGGCAGCCGCGCGAAGGTTCTTTTCCATGAACACCTGCCAGGGGTGCCATGGTGCGGAGACCAATACGCAGGAGTTCCAGCAGGTGCAGAACCGCACTGCCGGAACGTCCTCTGGGCTCTCCGCCTTCCTTGTCGGCTGCGTGCCACCCGGTGGAGGCGGCACTTGCACGACCTCGGGCAATCCCGGCCCAGATAGCTGCCTGCCGGGAACCGTTCAAGCATGCCAGCTGGACACACCCGGTCAGGAATTGGTTCCAGACCCGTCGAAGCTGAGTCCGACAGGTTATGCGTTCGGCGACATCGCCCGTCGCATGGTAAACCTGCAGACAATTCTGAGCCCGGGCAACGAGCTTTTCCTGCCGTTCCTTCGGCAACCGGTCGGCGTTCACTGATGCCCAATTGACAATCGGCGCGGCTAGCACCGCGCCGTCTTCGTCGTCACTACCGACTCGTCGAGCGAGTTGAGCCTCCCAGAGACGAAGATTCCAGCCCACTGATCGAGTCTCCTGCCGTGGTGTCCTCCAATTAGCCTAGAATCGGTTGACATTAACGGTTTAATTCGATTAAATCGGTGATTCTGCGATTGCCTTTCCAGACACCGATTGAAATCTTTCTCAGGAGCCGACGATGCCTGTGAAGTTCTGCTGTCCGCGAGGTGTGGTTCTGTGTCTCGTTTTGCTGTATTTGCTGCCGGCGGCAGCTCAGGTGACGGTCAGTCTGTCGGGCCACGTCACTAGTCCAACCGGCGCTCCCATCACAGGAGCAGAGGTAGTTGCCAGAAATGTCCGCACCGGACTGAACCTCAACATCAAGACCGACCCCGCGGGACACTACCAATTCACCGCACCCGTCGGCACCTATGAGATCCGGGTTACGAAGACGGGATTCGGCCTGCAGGTTCGCAGCGATATCGTGCTGGCCGCCGGCCAGGACGCCACGGTCGATATCGAAATGCAGCGCAGCGGACCCGACGCCTGCGCCAGCGGCCATGAGTTCCTCACCACCGATTGCACGCTGACCTGGCATGGCATCACGCTATACGGTGCTTATGACATCGGCCTCGGCTACGTTACCCACGGTTTGCCGGTTAGCGGCTACAACTACGAAGGCGAATCTCTGGTGAACCGGAACGGATATCAGCATCGATGGCTCCCCGCGGTGAATAACCTGCAGCAGACGGGTCTGGGCATCAAGGCCAGGGAAGAGTTTGCGCCGGGCTGGGCGGTGGTGTTCAACGCCAACACCGGCATCAACCCGAATTCCGGCCTGTTGGCCAATGCGCCGGCAACGCAGATCGCCAACAACGGCCTGCCCAGGGCCGGCTATTCGTTCGCCATCGACGGCACGCGCGCCGGCCAACCCTTCAACGACGAAATCTATGGTGGAGTATCGTCCAAAACTTTCGGGACGCTGACCTTCGGCCGCCAGCGCTCTCTGGGCACAGATTTGATGCTGCAATACGATCCGGCCAACGGCGGCTATGCCTTTTCGTACATCGGGTATAACGGCACGATGGCCGGCGGCGGCGACACCGACGACTCCCGTTGGGACGACGCGATCAAGTATCGCCTTGCCTATGGCCCGGTCCATATGGGCGCGATGTATAAATGGGCTGACGGTGTCGGCGGCTGCTATTCGGCCTCACCAACCTGGACGGCTGCCAACTGTACGGCGGAGTCGGCGCATAACAACGCCTTTGGCGTCGACGTCGGCGGAAACTATCACAACTTCTACGTTGACGTCGTCTACCAGCTTTATAACGACGCCGTCAGCGTATTGAACCCCTTGCTGGGGCCGCAGAGCCCGACGCAGCCGTATCAGTCGACCATCAACAGCATCAATACCAATCCCATCACCGGTGCCAATGTGATTGCCACGACTGGCACAGTTTATGGCATCGTCACCGACAATCACGGCATTATTGTGGCTGCCAAGTATTTGTGGAATCCGGTCAAGTTTTTTGGCGGCTTCGAATACATCTGGCAGAACAACCCGACCAACCCGCTGGGCGTGGGCGCTTCCGACGAGGGCGGTTATCAGATGAGCGGAGTCGAGGACAACAATCTTGACTCACAGAAGCAAGTGAATATCTGGTGGACGGGCGCGAAATACGCTGTCGACAAGAAGACCGACATCACCTTTGCCTGGTATCAGCAGCGGCAGAACACCTTCCGGGTTCCGCCGACTTGCACGGTCGACAACTATCGCGCTTCCTGCGCGGGCACTCTGAACGAGGGGTCGCTCTATGCGGATCATCACTTCACGCCGCGCTTCGACATGTTTGCCGGACTGGCGTATTCCTGGGTGACCGGCGGTCTGGGCATCGCCATTCCTCATGGTCCGGGCGTGCCCTATTACTCCAACAACAACACGGCTCCGGTCATCGGCGGCCGGTTCGCGTTCTGATGGATTATGCTGGTGGGCTCGATCCGGAGCCCACCTTGCTATGGGATTAGAGAGTTTGTGCCGCTCGCGAGGCCGAGCCAGCGCTCTCATTGCATATGCTGGCCACCGTTGATGGAAACGTTGGCACCAGTGAGGAATGCTGCCTCTTCCGAGCACAGGTAGACGATTAAGCCCGCAACTTCGTCGGGCTTGCCGAGCCGGTTGAGCGGTATCTGCGGAATGATCTTGCCATCGAGAACGTCCGTGGGAATGGCCATCACCATCTTTGTTCCAATGTATCCCGGCGAAATGGTATTGACGGTCACGCCCTTCCTGGCCACTTCAAGCGCCAGAGCTTTGGTGAATCCGTGCATGCCAGCCTTGGCCGCAGAGTAATTCGTCTGGCCGAATGCGCCTTTCTGCCCATTCACCGAGGAGACGTTGATGATGCGACCCCATCCGCGGTTCACCATGCCATCGCACACCTGCTTGGTCATGTTGAATACCGAATCCAGGTTGGTGTGGATGACGGCATCCCAGTCCGCTTTCGTCATTTTCTTGAAGGTGTGGTCTTTGGTGATGCCGGCGTTGTTGATGAGGATGTCGATGGGAGCGACCTCCTCCTGAATCTTCGCCACTTCCCGCTCGCAAGAGTCGTAGTCGGTCACATCGATGGGATGTGCCGAAAACCGGTACCCGCGCTCTTCCATGTGCGCGAGCCATTGTTCGGAGTTCTTGTTCGTTGGAGAATACGTTACCACCACGCGATATCCCTGGTCGTGCATCTTCGTGCTGATGTGCTCACCAAGTCCACCCATACCGCCAGTGATCAGTGCAGTTCGCTGCGCCATGCTTTTACCTTCACCTCGGAATAAATATTAGAACGAGCTCACGGACTACTTCCGTTTAGCTGTCGTGCGGCGGGATCAATTTATGCCACCCTCGCCCCTGATAATCATAATATCCGGTTCCTGGGAGGGTGCCCCATTCATCCCATCTGTTGGGATGAGTGGGTTCGTGTGAAAGGTCCTTACGCCTGGCTCTCCTCCAACGACCGCATCGCCTGCCGCAACCGCAGTTTCTCCTGTGCCAGTTGCGCTCGTGACATCACGTCCTCTTTCGCCTCCAACTCCTTCACCCGTCGCTGCAGGTGCTCTAACTCGCGCTGCCCACGCCGCCGCCGCAGCGACCGGATCGCGCTCTCCAGCAACTCCGGCGTTAACTCCTCGTGTTCCTCCATCAGGATCGCCGCCAGCAATCCGCGATCGGTCTCCTCCAGAGGAAGCGCCATCGGATCCAATCCCTGCCCATGCGCCAGCAGCAGGACGTTGACGAGCGCCTCCGCCGACGATCCTTCATGCAGCCGCTCGCGACTGAGCGCGAAATGCGCCTGTCGTGCCGGCTCGAAATCCAGGTCCTGCCCTTCGCGGCTGCTCAGCGGAGCATGAGACAGATCTTGGCTGGCCAACGCCCTCACTAGCACCCGTTCGGCATCGGCCAACCCACCTCCGGCAACCCTCACTCGCGACGTCGCCCGCGATCCCGCCGCGTGCCGCAACTCCTGCCGGGTTACCGCCGAATCGATTCCCAGACGCTGCGAAATCTCGTTCGCCCATTCGTCGCGCACAATCCGGCTGGGAACCCGCTGAATGTGTGGCAACAAATAATTCAGCGCCTTGTCCTTGCCCTCCGGCGTTCGCACTGGATGCAGCGCTCGCGCCCGGTCGATGAGGTAGTCGAAATACTCTTGCGAATGGCGTAGCGCCTCTTCGTACGCATCCCGCCCCTTTCGCCGGATAAAAAGGTCGGGATCGAAGCCGCCCTCCAGCGTCAGCACCTTGATCTGGAAATCCTCGCTGATCAACAGCGTCAGCGATCGCTCTGCCGCCGCCGCTCCCGCCGTATCAGGATCGAAGTTCACGATGATGTTCTTTGTGAATCGCCCTAGCAGCCGCGCTTGAACCTCGGTAAAGGCCGTGCCTGAACTGGCAATCACGTTGTGAAATCCCGCGGTATAAACCGCGATGCAATCCATCTGCCCCTCGACCAGAATTGCATACTCGAACTTTCGTATCCATTCCTTTGCCTTGTCCAGATTGAACAGCACCCGTGACTTCGAATAAATCGGCGTCTCCGGAGAATTCAGATACTTCGGCCCGGCCTTCTCGTCTGCCGAAAGCGTTCGTCCGGTGAACGCGATGACTTTCCCTTGCTCGTTGCAGATGGGGAACATCACGCGATTGCGGAACTTCGAGTAGGCAGTGGCTAGTGGCGAGGGATTAGGGATTAGGGACTGGGGGCCAGGGCCAGCATTCACCGAATCTGGACTCTGCGTCTCCGAATTCGTGGGAGGTTGGAAACCGCCGTTTAATCCCTGACCCCTAGTCCCTAGCCCCTGATCCCTAGCCCCAAATCCCTCATTCTTTTCTTTCCAACTAAAAAGCCCCGACTCCCTAAGCGCCTCTTCGTCAAACTGTCTGCGCAGCGCGTCGCGCAGCAAAAACCCCGTGTCCGGCGCAAACCCGATGCGAAACTCAGCAATCTGCTCCGCCGTCAGCCCGCGCGACGTCAGATACTCTCGCGCGTGCGCGCCCTCCGGCCGTCGCAGCTGCTCCTGAAAGAAAGCGCAGGCGCGCTCATGAATATCGAGCAGCCCGCCGCGCAGCCCGGCAGCGCGCGCTTCCTCAGGCGAGGCATAGCTCATCTTCGGCAGTGGGATCTTGAGCTTCTCGGCAATCAGCCGCACAGCTTCGGGGAAGCTGATGTTCTCGATCTTCTGTACGAACGCGAACACGTCACCCGACGTCCCGCACCCGAAGCAATGAAAGAACTGTCGCGTGGCATGAACCGAAAACGACGGCGTCTTCTCCTGATGAAACGGGCACAGCCCCTGAAAATTCTGCGCCCCGCTCTTGCGCAGCTTGACGTACTCGCCCACAATGCGGACGATGTCCGCCTGCTCCTTCAGCGTCTGCGCAAAATCCCCGGGGTTCGCCATGATGATTAGTGTGCCGGATTTGGCGACCGTGTCCTATAAGAATCCCTGTTCCGCCCGCGAAAAAGCTGTGGAGAAACGCGGGCGGCCTGTTGATAAGCGTGGAAAACGGACGTCCATTCTACGCCGTAATTCTGGCTTTCTGAGGCCGCGCTCGCTTTCCGCGCATCTTAACAACGATGCCCACTCCCATCGAGGACTACGCCCTCATCGGTGATTGCGAAACCGCGGCCCTGGTCAGCCGCAACGGCTCTATCGATTGGCTCTGCTGGCCGACGTTTGCTTCTCCGGCCTGCTTTGCCGCCCTCTTGGGCACCGACGATAACGGCCGTTGGTCGATCGCTCCAAAGCTCGCCAGCCGCTCCTCGCGCTGTTACCTCGACCACACGCTGGTTCTGGAAACGACATTCGAGACCGAAACCGGTGCCGCTGTACTCACCGATTTCATGCCACTGCGCAAACACACCTCCAACATGATCCGTATCGTGAGGGGCATCCGCGGCCGAGTCGACATGCATATGGAGTTGAGTCTCCGCTTTGATTACGGTCGCACCATCCCCTGGGTCACGAGTATGGAGGACGGTGCCCTGCGCGCGATCGCGGGCCCCGACATGGTGGTTCTGCGCACGCAAGCCCCGTTGCGCGGCGAGGGCCTGAAGACGGTCAGCGATTTCGCGATAGCAGAAGGCGAATCCCTGGCATTCGTTCTGCGCTACGCCCCATCGCACGATAAGCTTCCTCATCCGGTGGATCCGCAGCAGGCCCTCCAGGACACCGTCGCCTTCTGGCAGGATTGGACGAGCCGCGCCCATCTTCACGGCGAATATGCGGGCGAACTGGAACGCTCGCTGATCACGCTGAAGGCCCTGACCTATCGCCATACCGGAGGCATGGTCGCCGCGCCGACCACATCGCTGCCGGAATGTATTGGCGGTGAGCGCAACTGGGACTACCGTTACTGCTGGCTGCGCGATGCCACCTTTACGCTGCTCGCTTTGATGAACGCCGGCTACACCGAAGAGGCCTTCGCCTGGCGCGACTGGCTGTTGCGCGCTGTCGCCGGAAGTCCCGATCAGGTGCAGATCATGTACGGCATTCGCGGCGAGCGGCACCTGCTGGAATGGGAAGTCCCGTGGCTCGGCGGATATGAAAACTCCAAGCCGGTTCGCATCGGCAACGCCGCCTCCGAGCAGCTTCAACTCGACTGCTACGGCGAGGTCAACGACGCGATGTTTCAAGCCCATCTTGCCGGCATGCCTCCCACCCAGGACGATGTGGACCTGCATCACGCCTTGAACGAGCACCTGGCGACGATCTGGGATCAGCCCGACCAGGGCATCTGGGAGGTACGCGGCGGCCCACAGCACTTCACCTACTCCAAAGTTATGGCGTGGGTGGCTTTCGATCGTGCCGTCAAGGGCGCGGAAGCATTCCGTCCGGATATCGACGTCGACCGCTGGCGCAAACTGCGCGATCACATTCACGCCGACGTCTGCGAGAAAGGCTACAACCCACGCCTCGGCAGCTTCACCCAGGCCTATGGCTCCGATCAACTCGATGCGTCGCTGTTATTGATTCCCCAGGTCGGCTTTCTGCCCTATGAAGATCCGCGCATACGCGGCACCATCGAAGCCATCGAGAAGGGGTTGCTGGTCGACGGCTTCGTGCTTCGCTATCGCACCGAGCACACCGACGACGGCCTGCCGCCGGGCGAAGGCGTCTTCCTGGCTTGCAGCTTCTGGATGGTAAGCGCGCTGCGCATGCTCGGCCGCACGGACGACGCGCGCAAATTGTTCGAGCGCCTGCTGACCCTGCGTAATGATGTCGGCTTACTTGCCGAGGAGTACGATCCCCGTGCAAAACGCCAGCTCGGCAACTTCCCGCAGGCGCTCTCACACATCGCGCTGATCAATGCCGCCTTCGAATTCAACCGCGCCGCCAGTCCCGGCGAACAGCGCGCCGTGTCGTCTCCCGCGCAGCCGCCCAGCGCCATTCGATGATCGCTGGTGGAAGGGCACGGCTTTAGCCGTGCCGGAGCGCCGCCTAATTTAGTTGGGGCGTTAGCCTCGGCTCCATGGCTGAAGCCGCTCGTTCTCTGTTCCTGCGTATCCGCCGGGCTGAAGCCCGGCGCTTCCACCGCTATTCCGCCTGCGCGCCCACCGGCTGCGCATTCTTCCGCGGTCTTCGGTTCGACTGCAAAATCTTCTTGCGCAGCCGCAGATGCTGCGGCGTTACTTCCACCAGCTCGTCGTCGGCGATAAACTCGATTGCCTGCTCCAGGTTCAGGTTCTTGAACGGCACCAGGCGGATCGCTTCATCTGCGGTGGACGAACGCATGTTCGTTAGCTTTTTCTCGCGAACGATATTCACGTCGAGATCGTTGTCGCGGGAATTTTCCCCCACCACCATCCCTTCGTAAACTTCAGTGCCGGGACCAACAAACAGCTCGCCGCGCTCCTGCAATCCCCACAGCGCATAGGCGGTGGTCGTTCCCGCGCGATCGGCCACCAGCGCGCCGGTCACACGATGCGGGATCTCGCCCTGCCACTCGATGTAGCCGTCGAACAGCGAATTCATCACGATCGTCCCGCGCGTGTCAGTCAGCAGTTCGCTGCGCAGCCCGATCAGCCCGCGACTGGGGATCACGAATTCCATGCGCACGCGTCCGTAGCCGTGATTGTGCATCTTCTGCATCTGCGCCTTGCGCGTGCCCAGCTTCTCGATCACCACGCCCACGAACGACTCCGGCACATCCACCGTCAGCCGCTCAATCGGCTCCATCAGCTTGCCGTCGATGTGCTTGGTCACGATCTCCGGTTTGCCCACCGCCAGCTCAAAGCTCTCGCGCCGCATCATCTCGATCAGGATCGCCAGTTGCAGCTCGCCGCGTCCCATCACTTTGAACGAGTCGGTGCTCCCGGAGTCCTCCACGCGCAAAGAAACGTTGGTCAGCAATTCCTTCTGCAGCCGCTCGCGCAGATTGCGCGACGTCACGTACTGCCCCTCGCGTCCTGCGAACGGCGACGTGTTCACCATGAACTGTATCGCGATCGTCGGCTCGTCGATGGTGATGATTGGCAGCGGCGCCGGATTCTCAACGTCGGTGATGGTTTCGCCGATGTTGATGCCGGTCACGCCCGCGACCGCAACGATGTCTCCCAACTCGGTCATGACGATGTCGGTTCGCTTCAGTCCGGAGAACGAAAACAGCTTGGTGATCTTGATCTTCTCCATCGAGCCGTCGCGCTTGGCAATGGCAACGTCTTCGCCCGTGCGCAGCGTGCCGTTGAAAACTCGCGCGATCGCCAGCCGCCCGAGGTAATCGCTGTAATCCAGATTCGCTACCAGCACTTGCAGCGGCCCATCAGCTTCGCCCTGCGGCTCAGGAATCGTCTCCACAATCGCATCGAACAGCGGCCGCAAGTCCTGACCGGGCTTGTCCACATCGGTCGTCGCCGTGCCCAGCTTGGCGTTGGTGTAGAGCACAGGAAAATCCAGCTGATCCTCAGCCGCATCGAGATCGATGAACAGGTCGTAAACCTCGTTCAGCACCTCCTGCGCACGCGCATCCGGCCGGTCGATTTTGTTGATCACCAGCACCGGCGGCAGCTTCGCCTCCAGCGCTTTGCTCAGCACGTAGCGCGTCTGCGGCAGCGGACCTTCGCTGGCATCCACGAGCAGCATCACCCCATCCACCATCTTCAACGCGCGCTCCACTTCGCCGCCAAAGTCGCTGTGGCCGGGCGTGTCCACGATGTTGATCTTGATTTCGGTCGCGGGCGCCTCACCCTTGTGTGGCTGGGCGTGTGTCGGGTGATAGAAGACCGCCGTATTCTTGGCCAGGATCGTGATCCCGCGCTCGCGCTCCAGTTCGTTCGAGTCCATCACCCGCTCGACGTGCGTCTCGTTGGCGCGGAAGATGCCGCTCTGATTCAGCATGGCGTCCACCAGCGTGGTCTTGCCGTGGTCAACGTGCGCGATGATGGCGATGTTGCGAATGCTCGTGCTCAAACTGCTGTCCTTTCGTGCTGTTCGGAAAATGCCGCGGGTGCCCCACTCAAGCCGGTTTTGCTTGGGCGGGAGGATGTCGCACTCAACGGCGAAACGGAGGGAGCCAGAACCGTACGACCAGTTTACAATACGCACGACTCAGTCCACCACGGAGGCACGGAGTTCACGGACCAGGAATGAAATCCATTTCTCGTTTCTTCGTCGTGATTTGCTGCGTTGTTTTCGTGGCAGCGCTGTCGAACGCGCAGGAAAAATCCAGTAATAATGGGGCGGCCACAGCTGGGAGCAACGATACGCCGGCAAAGCCCGCAAGCCCTCCGGACATCCGCACGTTATCGGGGGATCGGGTCTACAGGGTGGGCGGCGGCGTCACGCCTCCGCGTACCATCAAGTCTCCCCAACCTAAATATCCAAAGTCTGCTAAGAAAGAGGGAATCGAAGGCACGGTTGTGCTCTGGCTGATAGTCAATGCGCAGGGACTGCCTGAGCAAATCAAAATAGAGAGAGCGCTGGGGCACGGGTTCGATCAAAGTGCTGTTGAAACTGTCAGCAACTGGAAGTTCGCTCCGGCTACCAAAGGCGGCATACCTGTGCCAGTAATGGTTAACGTCGAGGTTAACTTCAGGCTGCACTGAATTCACCAAGCTATACACTTCACCCTTACCTCTGAAACTTCATCTCCACCGTCACCTGCACCGGCACCGGCCGCCCATCCTTCTCCGCTGGTTTGAACTTCCATTTCCTGACCGTTGCGACCGCGGTCTTTTCGAACGCCGCCTCATCGCTGCGCAGCACGCGGACCGCCTCGACGTGGCCCTTAGCACTAACGCCGATCAGTAGCACGACGGTTCCGCGCGGTTCGGCGTCGGCGGGCAGATCAGGGAACTTAGGATCGGGAGCTGAAGTAGCCTTGGGCGGCTTCATGCCTTTGGTCACGGGAGGGAAGTTGGCGAAAGCGGGATCGTCCGCCGCGCCGGACGCGGTTGAGATGGTAGACGAAGAGTCGGATTGCGCGGCGCTGCTCTGCGCGCTTGCAGCCGCGGATAGAAAAACAAGCGAGATCGTCAGAGCGATCGGTGAGAAGCGCATTCGGTTGTCCCTGAGAACGGCTCACTCGATTTTATTCGATAAGCAAATTCTCTTGCGCTCTTCTGCCAACGCAGCCGCTAATCCCTAACCCCTAATCCCCAGTCCCTACCCCACCGCCCCTAGCCCCTGAACTTGCGCGATAATGGTCCTGCATGCTGAATCAGATTTCCCCCCTCGCTCCCCAGTCCAAGTCGGAAGACGCGGTTGATCTGCTGACCGGCTGCCACGACCGCATCCGGTACTTCACCGCCGCGGCCGTCAGGCTGGCGCACGCGCAGGGCGCAACCGCCGACGACATCCGTCAGACCGCGGCCGGCGTTCATCGCTACTACACTGTTTCGCTGCCTTTGCATGAGGCTGACGAGGAAGACACGCTGCGGCCCCGGCTCGGCGCCATCGCCGACGAGAAGGTGAATCACGCGCTCGCCGCCATGCACGAGCAGCATCAGGCCATTGATGAGTTGCTGGAACGCCTCCTGCCGCTGCTGGTCCTGGTGAAGGGCAGTCCGGAAAATCTGCACGCAGTTGCTGGAGAAATGTGTTCGATCACCCGCGCTCTCGACGAGATGTTTCGCGGGCACTTGCAGATGGAGGAGGAAGTGATCTTTCCGGCGATACGAGTGGCGCTGCCCGAAAGCGCTCGCGCCCAGATGCTGCACGAGATGCGAGCGCGGCGGGAGCGTTAGAAATCGCTGGCTAACCGCTCCCTCCTCTCCCCCTTCCTCCTATTTGATATACGGGCCAACTCCATCGCTGGATTTCGTATTGCGCCGGAAGTCGCTGAACGATACCGTCGATGGGCGGCTGGGCTGCCGCGACGCGTAACACTCTGATTTCATGTCCATTGCCAGCTGGAAGATTGTGGCCTCGTAATGCACAACCACCAACAACTTTTTCTCAGGAATCTTCCTTGATATCTCTTATCGAAGCGATTTTTTCCCCCGCGCTGGGATACTTTTCACTAACCTGAATTCAATCTCCCTATGGCTACTACCGATTACAGTCTGGAGCGTGGGCTTCCCGTCAGCATTGAAGCTGAGCGGTCGATTCTGGGCGCGATCCTGCTCGACAACTCGCTCTACGATCAGGCGGCCGAGCACATCGAGGCCGATCACTTCTCGCTTGACGCGCATCGCCGCATCTATTCGCGCATGCGTGATCTGCAGGAGACGGGCCGGCCGGTTGACATGATCACGCTGGTGGAGGAGCTCGACCGGCGTAAAGAAGTCGAAGCGATCGGCGGGGTCGCGTATCTGTCGTCGCTCATCGACGGCGTTCCCGAGCGGCCGTCGATCGAGCACTACGTCCGCATCGTCAAGAACAAGTCGCTGCTGCGCGGGCTGATCAACGTCGCCCAGAGGGCGATAGCCCAAGCCATCGAGCACTCCGACGAAGCCGAGGATGTCGTCGACCAGGCCGAGCAGGCCATCTTCATGCTCAACGAGAGCCGCATGGAGCAGGGATTCATGAGCATCCCTGGCATCGTCAAAGGCTCATTCGGATCGCTGGAAGAGTTGTACGCGCGCGGCCAGGAGATCACCGGACTGGCGACGCACTACACGCTGTTGGACAAGCTGACCAGCGGGTTGCAGCCTGCCGACCTGGTCATCATCGCGGCGCGGCCGTCCATGGGCAAGACTGCGTTTGCCATGAATATTGCCGAGAATGCGTCCGTCCTGGACGGCAAGACGGTGGGCGTCTTCTCGCTGGAAATGTCGCGCGAGGCGCTGCTGATGCGCATGCTGGCGTCGCACGCGCAGGTCGATTCCAAGAACTTGCGCCAGGGATTTCTGACCAAAGACGACATGCGCAAGCTGACCGGCGCCATGGAAAGCCTGATGAACTCGAAGATCTGGATCGACGACACGCCGGGCATCTCGGTCAGCGAGATGCGAGCCAAGGCGCGACGGTTGCGGCGGCAGGAAGGACTCGATCTGGTCATCGTCGATTATCTGCAGCTGATGTCGGCAGTGCCGATCGGCGGTAAACGCTTTGAGAATCGCACCCAGGAAGTGTCGGCGATTTCGCGTGGGCTGAAAGGCCTGGCGAAAGAGCTGAAAGTGCCGGTGATCGCGCTCTCTCAGCTGAGCCGTGCGCCGGAGAGCCGCGGCGGCGATCACCGACCGCAGCTGGCGGATTTGCGCGAGTCGGGGTCGATCGAGCAGGACGCCGACGTAGTCGCGTTCATCTTCCGAGAAGAGGTCTACAAGAAAGACGATCCCGATCTTGAAGGCATGGCGGAACTCATCGTTGCCAAACAGCGTAACGGGCCGACGGACACGATCAAGATGGCCTTTGTGAAGCGCTATACGCGGTTCGAGAACCTGGCGGCGGAGAGCGATTATCAGTAGCGGGTGCGTTCAGCCTTCCCCGACGAGCCAACCGCAGATCCTTCGACTGCGCGTCCGCCGAGCCGAAGCGGCTCGGAAAACCAAGGCGGACGCTCCGCTCAGGATGACAATCGGATTAAGGCGCTAGAACACAATCTGGGTCAGAGCTGACAACTGATCGCTGATGGCCGATGGCTGATAGCGATTCACTTCCCCACCAGGTGCCCGAACAGCTTCTCGTACTTCTCGGCGATAGCTTCCCAGCGATAGAGTGCGTCAGCGCGCTGCTTGGCGCGGAGGGCGAGTTGCTGGCGGGCTTGGGCGTCATCGAGGAGCGATTGCAGCTTCGCAGTCAGGTCGGCTTCGGACTTCTCGTAGCGAATTGCGGCGTCGCCGGCGGTCTCTGAATTCTCCGGCGTGTCGAGATACAGGACCGGGTTGCTCGCCGCCATGGCTTCGATGAGTGCGGGATGCACACCGCCGACCTCGCAGGCGAAGACGAAGACTCCAGCATGCTTCTGCAGCGCCCAATAGCCGTCGCCGTAGATGGCGCCGGTGAAGCGGACGCGGTCGTCGCCCAGCGTCTTCAGCCGGTCTAGGTAGCTGGGGTCGTAACGATTGTCGCCGACCATCACCAGCGGCCAATCGCTGCGCACATTGCGCCAGCTACGGAGGACGAGGTCGGGATTGTTCTCCGGCTCGAGGCGGCTGACGTAGAGGACGTAGCGGCCGGAGTCGAGATTCAGGCCGTTCAGGCTGTACTCGCCGGCGGGCATCTCGGAACCGTAGCCGATGACCGCCGACTCGCTGCCGTACTTCGCGAGGTAGTAATCGTGGATGGCCTTGGCATCGGTGACGAGTTGACTGGAGCTGAACGACGACATCCATTCGCAGAAGTGCAACACCTGCGCGCCCAGGCCGCGCCATTTTTCGCGCTTGCGGTCGAGGCCGTCGACGTTGAGCACCACCGGCTTGCCAAACAGCCGCGGAATATAAGCCAGCGCGCTGTTGGCAACGTTGCAGAGCAGGACGATGTCGTTGTCGCTGCAGGCGACGTGGACGGCGGCGAAGAAGGTGCTGACCCAGGTGTCGAGATGCTTCTGATGCAGGCTGGGCACGATGACGCGGCGGACGCGGCGGTCGTAGACATCGTCGGGGCGGGTGAAGGCGCGGCGGCAGTAGACGGTGACGCGATGGCCGTGGTCGGCGAAGCGCGAGCTGATCTGCTCGGCAAAGCGCTCGAAGCCGCCGTAGCGATTGGGAATGCCTCGGGTTCCGACGATGGCGATGTTCATGAGAAGCAGCAATTAGCAATTAGCAACTAGCTTTGATCCTTCAGAGCCGCGCTTCAACCCGCCTGTTAGTTGAATCCAACGCCGGGACAACCAGGCACGAGCGCCATCGGGCGCGAAAGATGATAGCCCCGCCTTTCAAGGCGGGGTGGACGTCCACAAGAACTCCAAGTCCCCCCGGGACGGCACCCCATCATTGACCGCCGCTGAGTGCTGATTGCGGTGGTGGCTCCGGCGCGTCTTGCGCGCGCGGCGTGTTGCTGAACCACCATACTAACTCGCGGTCGGAGACGCGGCGGTGCGACTGGATGATTCGCCGCTTGCGGCGGACGCTCTCGCGCTCCCTCCACCAGTACGTCACCGCCGACAGCAGCCGGCGATCGCGCAGGGCGGCGTATCCGAAGGTCATCAGTGTCGCGCCAGAGCACGGGGAAGAACAGCCGCCAGCACAGCCATCCTGAGGCGTTCTTGCCGCGCATCAGGAAACGGTTCTTCGCCGAATGCCAGTTGATGATCAGCGGCAGATCTTTGCGGCGCTCGGGGGTGACGCGGCGCACGTGCCAGGCGACCGCCGTCGGCAGGTAGAGACATTTCCAGCCCATGAGCTGCGCGCGCCAGGACAGGTCGCCGTCTTCGCGGAAGGCGAAGAATTCTTCGTCGAAGAACTCGCCTTCGACGGAGACGTCGTCGATGAAGCTGCGCCGGTAGAAGGCCGCTGCGCCAGTGGCGCCGAAGACATATTGCAGGCGATCGTATTGGCCGTGGTCGATCTCCTCCGCACCGCGATCGAGGTGACGCATGTTGGGCGTGAAGTAGATGCCGGTGGAGTCGATGATGTTGGTCTTGTGATTCGCGCTCGTCGGGTCCCAGCGAAGCAGTTTGCCGCAGAACACGCCGGCGTCGAAACACGATTCGCCGGCCGCCGCCATCAACTGGGTGATGAAGTTCGGGCTCAGCATGACATCCGGATTGAGGCACAAGACGAAGTTGCCGTGCGAAGCACCGATCGCCTGATTCTGTCCGCCTGCGAAGCCGATGTTGTTGTCGTTGTAGATCACGTGCCACGTGGGGTCGGCCTGTTTGAGGAGCGTGCGCGTGCCATCCTCGGAGGCGTTATCGATAATGATGACCTCGAAATCGCGGTAGTCCTGGGCCGCGAGTGCGGCGAAGCATTCGCGTAGATACTTCTCCGAATTCCAGGTGACGATGGTGACGGAGACCATGGAGAACCGGGATCCCACTCATCCGAAACTGCAGATAGGGCACCCGCCGGATAGTTTAGGCGAGGTGAGGAGGAAATAGCGATTCCGGCCGGCACGAGGCTAGGACACGGCTCCGATCAACATGATCGGCGAGGTCGGTTTGTCGGAGCCTTCTTCCTTCTCAACCGTGATCGCGAAGGCCTTGGCCTCGACGCCTTCAGGCATCTTGCGATCCATCATGATGGCGTTGCCGCGATCATCGGGTTTGAAGACACCGGCGGCGATGGGCGCGCCCGAAGAGGGAATGATCCAGAGCTCGTAGGCCTTGCCTTCCGGAACCGGCGCCAGATTGCTGGCCATGAACATCATGCGCTTGCGGGAGGGGCTATAGATGGCGGTGCCGCTAGGCTGGCGCGGGGCTTTGTCCGGATTCAACGAGACGTGGACAGCGTCGGGAGAGGTAAGCAGCTCGAGCTCGTGGTTCATGCGGTCGAGCTGAGCAATCTGGTCTTGATTACGATTGCCGAGTTCCGCAACCTCGTCCTTCAAGTTAATGTTGTGCCGGACCAGAACCAGCGCCAACAGAAATAATGCCAGAGCCGCGAAGCTGGGAATCAAAATCGCCCACAGGTTGCGTTGCGAGGCAGGCGTCGGCTCGGGAGCGGAGACGCCGCGAGGTTCGGCAGCGATGGCGCGCATCAGGAGTTCCTTGCTGCGCGCCGGCGGCTGAGGACCGGCGGCGCTCAGGCCAAGCAATGCCAGGTCGGCGCGCATGGCGTAGAGCTCGCGGCGGCAGGCGGAGCAGGTCTGGAGATGTTCCTCCATCTCCCGGAGCTCAGCGCCGGAGAGCTCGTTCAACGCGTAGAGCGTCAGGTCCTCCGCGAATTGATCGTGCGTCTTCATCGTTATGCCGCCGGGCTAAAGCCCGGCTCCAACCTAAAACAGCTCCTGGACGCGGCGCTAAAAGCGCCGCTCTACCATCCCCCTACCACACCTCTGCCACCCTTCAACTACCAATATCGCGCAGGCTCAACGCGATCAGCAAGCCGGCAAAAACCACGCCGTCATCCCGCGAACTTGGCCCGCAGATACTTCAATCCGCTGCGAATGCGGGTCTTGATTGTACCCAAAGGCTGGCCGGTTTTCTCGGCAATTTCCGAATGCGTCAGGCCCTGAAAGAATGCTAACTCCAAAAGCCCACGCTGATCTGGATTCATCTCGGCCATCGCGCCGCGGACCTTCTCGACTACGAGGGCGCGCTCGGTTTCGTCGCGCAGGTCGGGACCGCCGGCAAGGACGCAATCCTCAATGTCGGTCTCCGGACGCCGCTTGCGCAAGCGGTCGATGGAGCGATGCCGCGCGATCACCGCCAGCCAGGCTGCCAGGTTACCGCGGCTGGCGTCGAAGGCATCGGGATTGCGCCACAGCTGCAGGAAGACATCCTGCAAAATGTCCTCCGCTCCAGCCGCGTCCTGCAGCACCCGCAGCGCGACCGAATAAACAATCCGCGAATAGCGGTCGTACAGCTCGGACATAGCCTGCTGATCGCCGGCGCGAATGCGCGCCACCAGCCGCATTTCATCGTCGGCATTGCCGTGGTTTACCGGGCTGGTTTCCATCGGTTCCATTGGTAGTACGGGTCAACAGCAAGCTGCAGATTGCGTCCGAGGTATTTTACTTTAGCTGGCGCCCGTCGGCACTGAGCAGTCGGTAATGTCCTAGAGTTGCCTTGCTGATCGCCGCCGATGCTTGATGTACATCAAGATGTTTACAAACGCCAGCAGGAAGATTCCGCTGCCGATGGTTATCTTCGTCGGGTATCCGCGAAACTAGCACCAAGTCAGACCAAGTAGGATGGCGATGTTGACCACTATCGCCCTCTTTCGCTCCGTCATTTTCTCGCTCATGCCGCAATTCCTTGGGCACTTATCCGACAGTCAGCAAATGGCTGCGAATCCAGTTCCTGCCGATTTGTCAGCCCTGACTGAACCCTCGGCGTGGGCTGGAAAGGGGAGACCGATTTGCTGCCAACCGGCCAGCAGCCCAAAAACGTTGCGGCGCGAGGCCAGCCACCTCGCGCCGCGTTTGAGACCAAGCTGTAACGTCCTTGTGACGTTCGTAACGCTTCCGTCGCTCAGCCCAGAGCAATGGCGATGAACACCAGCGTGTTGCGCAGTCGCGCTGCTTTTGGGATACGGACTCGGAGGAACGCGCTCGCAGCCTGTGAGGCCCGAGTGTAGTCCGTACAAAGCCACGCCAGGGCCCAAACTGCCTTATTGGTTGAGTCGTCCAGCACGTGGCAATTCCCAGCGCAACCAAGGTTACACTCGGAAAAAGGACCGGGTCAGTGCTCGCTTCTTGCAGCCCGCCAAGCGCCTTTCAGCGCCTGATGCTCTGCCGCGCCGAGCCCGGATCGCCTCTCATCGCCTTTGGATCGTCTCAACCTGGAAGCGGCACGTTTATTTAGCTTGTGCCTCGATGCGTGACAGGATGCCTGAAACTCCGAAAACACACAAGCGGAAAAATTAACATCCTGTGCATTTTGTGTGAAACTGTTCCATTTCTTGTGCAAAACCCATCCCGAATCACACCACGCCCCGAAATTACTTGCTCCAGCGCAAGCTTCCACAGCGGTTAACCGGCTAGTCACTATCGCCCATTTCTGCTTCCATTTATGCTCGCTCTTATGGCTGTGTCGGTAACGGTCCTGGCAAGCGGGAGCAAAGGGAATTGCACTCTTGTCTCCAGCTCCAGCACTCGCTTGCTGGTGGATGCCGGCCTGTGTTGCCGCGAGATCCTGCGCCGATTGCTGCTCAGCGGCCTCGATGGCGGCAGTGTTGATGCCATATTGATTACCCACGAGCACTCCGATCACATCGGCGGCTTGCGCGTGCTGGCGCGCAAGCTCAAGATCCCGGTTTACATCTCCGGCGCGACTTATCAGGAATATCAACGCTCCGCGCGCGACGCCAATGGCCAGCGCGTCAACCTTGATCGCCGCGAGACCTTCCGCTCCGGCAGCGCTTTTCAGATCGGCGACATCACCATTACACCGTTCACGATTCCTCATGATGCCATCGATCCCGTCGGCTTCACCTTCCGCAGCGATGGCATCAAGATCGGCATCTGCACCGACCTCGGCTACATGCCGGCCAGCGTTCGCGACCATCTGCGTGGTTGTCACGTTCTGATGATCGAGTCCAATCACGATCTGGAGATGCTGCGCGGCGGTCCCTACCCATGGAGCGTGAAGCAGCGGGTGATGAGCACCACCGGCCATCTCTCCAATGACGCCCTCGCGAAATTCCTGACGACCGACTATGATGGAGGGGCTGAGTTCCTCATTCTGGCGCACCTTTCGGAGCAGAATAATCATCCCGAAATTGCGCGCGTGACGGCGGAACGTGCCTTGGGCGCACAGCGCGACCTGCTGCACAATCGCTTGCTGCTGGCTGCCCAGCATGAACCACTGGCGGCAGTTCGACTGTAGTAAGCGCCTGCAGTGCACCTCCCAGCGCTCGGCGGCTTTGACCTTCATCGATGGCAAAATGCACTGACCCTGTCGTGGGCAAGATCCTGGCCGGGTGGCGCTACGACATCTCCGGTATAGCCCCTGAAATGCGCGGTGACTACGAAGCCCATCTGGCGGAGTGTGCTTTCTGCCGCTCGCGCCAACGGCTGCATCGCGGCATCGATATTGGCCTGATGGCGCTGGCCTCGGCGTCGATGGTCGTCTTCCTTCTCGCCTATGGCGTCATCCGCCACTTCCATCCCAGCCACGCCTTCTGGTTCGAAATCGGCGCGCTCGGCGGATTTCTGCTGTCGATGTTGCTGTGGCTGATCGTGGCTCTGGTTACGCCGGCGCCGCTCGTCATGAAGGACGCCGCGATGACCGGTGCAAGGATTGGTCTGGAAAAGCTGCCGGAAGAAATCCGCGATCGCATTCCCGAAGACCTGAGGTTGAAGATTTCAGGGCAGGGCTGAAGAAGCTAAGAAGCACGCTTCGAGCCACGTTATTTCGGGGCGAATGCGGCCGAATTCCCTTCGAAAATGAGCGGATGGGAAAAATCGGCAGGCCAGGGCTCAATAGAGCGGGTTGTGCTCGATGAGCACAGGGTCTAATTTCGACGATCGGCAGCGGCCCCGGCTTAGACCCCTACGCCGATGAAACCGAGGCCTCAAATCGGCTCGGAAGCGATGGTTTCTTGGCATCAATCGGAAGCTGAGGCTCGCGTACGCGGGACCGCAGCACTGGCGGCCCGCCGAAACGTCATTCGAGGTAGTCGCCGCGCTCACGGCTCGAAGCTAATTGCTAATTGCTTCCCCATCCTACTTGCTTTCCCCGATTCTGCTCATCCAGCCACTGCTTCAGCGGGGCGAAGTATTCCATCATCGCACTCGCATCCATCTGACGCTCGCCGGTCATCGCGTACAGCGCATCCGGCCAGGGCTTGCTCTGTCCCATCTCCAGCATCGCGTTCAGCTTGGCTCCCGCGGCTTTGTTGCCGTAGAACGACGCACGATGCAGCGGCCCGCTGCATCCTGCCTCGCGAGCCATCGCGCGATAGAACTGGAATTGCAGAACCCGGGCCAGGAAATACCGCGTGTAGGGCACATTCGACGGCACATGATACTTCGCGCCGGGATCGAAATCAGCTTCGCTGCGCTCCACCGGCGCAAACACGCCCTGATACTTCTCACGCATCGCCCACCACGACTTGTTGTAATCGGCAGGCCGAACCTCGCCGGCGAACACCTTCCATCGCCACTGATCGATCAGCAATCCAAACGGCAGGAACGCGATCTTGTCCATTGCCATCCGCAGCAGATATCCAGTGTCGTCCGTCTGCGGAACCGCCTCGAGCAGGCCCACCTGTTGGAGATATTCCGGCGTGATCGACAGCGCAATGGCATCGCCGATCGCTTCGTGGAATCCGTCATTGGCGCCGTTCTTGAACAGGTACGGCAGATGTTGATATGCGCGCTGGTACATGGTATGTCCCAGTTCGTGATGCACGGTGACGAACTCCTCGCCGTCGATCTGGATGCACATTTTCAGCCGCAGGTCTTCGAAGTTGTCGATATCCCAGGCGCTGGCGTGGCAAACCACTTCGCGGTCGCGCGGACGCACAAACAGCGAGCGCTCCCAGAATGTCTTGGGCAGCGGAGTAAAGCCCAGCGAGGTGAAGAACTGTTCGCCGAACTTCACCATGCCGACGGCATCAACATTCTTCGCCTTCAGCAGATCGGTGACGTCGTACGGCTGCTTCTGCTGCGCCGGCGCAACCAGCGAGAAAATGTTGCCCCACTCCTGCGCCCAGGGATTGCCCAGCAAATCCGCGCGAATTCTTCCGCCGGCATCGACCGCAATTGGCCCGTACTTCTCCACCAGCTTGCCGCGAACATAGGCGTGCAGCGACTCATACAGCGGCCTGACCTGCCGCCACAGCCGCTCGACTTCGGCGCTGAACTCGTCCGGAGTCATGTCGTATCCTTCACGCCACATCGCGCTGAGATCGCTGAACCCCATCTCCCGCGCGCCTTTGTTGCCCAACTCGACCCAGCGCGCGTAACGCTCGCGCATTGGCGGCGCGATTCTATGCCAGCCGACCCACACGTCCTGCAACTCATCGGGATCGGTGCTGGTCGACATGATCTTTTCAATCTGCGTAACGTCGAGAGACTCGCCCGCATGCTTGCCGGTGGTCGGGTAATACTTGCTCTTGCCGTAATCGGCCTCCAGCGACGTCGCGATCCGCGACATCTCGGCCAGCTCTTTGGGATCGCTGGGAGCCGGCGCCGGAATCGCGGCCGACAGCTTCAGCAGCAGTATCTTGCGCGCCGCATCGGGCGATAGCTGCAGATGGTCGTACTGCGTGGCCTGTTTCGCCAGTTCGGTGGCGGCGCCGGTCAGCGCTTCACTGGCCTCAGCCGCAAGAATCTCGGTGTCGTCGGTGATGTACGTCATTTGTACCCACGACGCGCGGCTGGCCTTCACGGAGAGATCTTGGAGCCGTTCTTCTGCCTTGCGCAGAAACTCCTCGGCGTCGGCGACTGTCAGCGGTTGTGATTCAATCGCGGCTTGGGCATCGATAGTACTTGCACTCTGAGCGTTCATGACATAACCAGAATAGTCTATCGCCGTGCCTCAGCCCGAGCCACGCCGCGCTGTTTCACTTGAAACTCGGAACCTGAAACTCGAAGCTGGTATTTGAAACTCGGAACCCGAAACTTGAAACTGATTCTCAGGAAGCTGACTCTAAGGAAACATGCCGCCAACCCTCATCTCTCAACCCACGCGCGTCACTGCCGCGGGCAACAAGCCTAAACTCATCGACGAATATATCGGCCGCGTGAACTCAAAGCATGCCGCCGTCAGCGTCGCGCATATGCGCAGTCCGCAGGGCTGGATCGAGCCTGGACAGACGCCCGAGTTCGACGAATTTACTGTCGTGTTGCGAGGGCTGCTGCACGTCAAATCCAACGCCGGCGAACTCGATGTTCACGCCGGACAGGCTGTGGTGGCTCACGCCGGCGAGTGGATTCAGTATTCAACTCCGGACGGCGATGGCGCCGAGTACATTGCCGTTTGCCTGCCGGCGTTCGCCATGGAGACGGTGCACCGCGATGAGTAAGGAACGAGCCGTCCGCGCCGCACGCTGGATCTTTCTCATCGCCGGCATCCTCGGCCTGATCGAGATCGTTCCGCTGTACTTCATGGAAGGCCTCATCGACCGCATGCAGCCGCCGGCCATCACCCATCCCGGCTTCTATTACGGATTTGTCGGCGTCGCGCTCGCCTGGCAGGTCGCCTTCCTGATCATCGCGCGCGATCCGCCGCGCTACATGCCGCTGATGCCCGCGCTATTTCTCGAAAAGCTTCTGTATCCGGTTGCCATCTTCACCCTGTACGCGCAAGGCCGCGCACCCGCGCAAAATCTGGGGACGGCGATCGTTGACCTGGTCTGGTTCGTGCTCTTCGTGATCGTGTGGGCGAAGCTGCGCAACGTCGAGCGGGAGGCGGTATGAAGCACGCAATTCTGGGCGCGGGGGCAATCGGCGGACTGATGGCTACAGCGCTCGGCTATATCGGGGAAGACGTCTCGCTGATCGTTCGCCCCGAGAAAGTGGCGGGATATCCGCAGACGTTGACGCTGCATCAACCCGAGCGCACGATCGCCGTGGCGGCACATCCCATCGCAAAACTCACTGAGCCAGCAGATGTGTTGTGGATCGCCACCAAGACCTATCAGTTGGAATCTGCGCTGCAACCGATCGTAGCGACGCCACGCGTCGTCGTGCCGTTGCTTAACGGCACGGACCATATCGCATGGCTGCGTTCGCGCTTCGGCGCTGATCATGTGATTCCGGCGACCATCGCGGTCGGCGCCGATCGCAAAGCTGAAGGCGAATTCGTGCAGGGCAATGTCGTTCGCCTGCATTTAGCCGCCAGCGGCGAAGCGCTGCTGGGCGGAGTCCTCGCCAGCTTGCAGGAACGCGTCGGCTTCGTTTGCGCTTTTATTTCCAACGAGCAGACGCTGCTGTGGACCAAGCTCTGCTTCCTGGCGCCGTTCGCGCTGGTGACCGCCGCCTCGGGTTTGGACAAAGGGGGCGTCTTCGCCGATCCGCAGTGGAAGCAGGCGCTCTATGCAGCAGTGGAAGAGGCAGCCGCAGTTGCCAACGCCGAGGGCGCAGAGATCGACGCTGCAGCGATCAAGAGCATCATGGATCCGTTGCCCAGTGCGATGCGCAGCTCGATGGCGAAAGACCTGGTTGCCGGTCGCAAGCTCGAGCTCGATGCGATTGCCGGTCCAATCGTGCGCGGCGGCGAGAAGCTCGGTATCGGAACGCCGATAACGAGGAAGCTAATGGCAGACATCCGCTCTCGCGCCACCGCTGCTGGCAGGTGATGGGTTCTTCTTCTGTTTGTCATCCCGAGCGGAGTCGAGGGATCTGCGGTTCGTCCGCAGCGGCAGGCTGCCGTTCCTGGAACTTGAAACTCGAAACTTGAAACTCGAAACTTGAAACTTGAAACTGCCTCTAGAACTTCTTCGCCGTAATGCGGTCGGTGCCGATATAAGGCCGCAGCGCTTCGGGAATCATAACGCTGCCATCGGCCTGCTGATAGTTCTCAACAATCGCCACCCAGGTCCGCCCGATCGCCAGTGCGCTTCCGTTCAGCGTGTGTACCAGCTCCGTCTTTTTGCCGCCCTCAGGACGATAGCGAATGTTCGCCCGTCGCGCCTGGTAATCGAGAAAATTCGAGCAGGACGAGATCTCGCGAAACAGTTGCTGTCCCGGCAGCCACACTTCCAGGTCATACGTCTTCGCCGAAGCCGCGCCCATGTCCGCCGTGCTCAACAGCATCACGCGATAGTGCAGTCCAAGCTTTTGCAAGACCTCTTCGGCATCATGGGTGAGCTTCTCGTGTTCCTCGCGGGACTGCTCCGGCTTCGTAAACTTCACCAGTTCGACTTTCTGGAACTGGTGCTGGCGGATGATGCCACGTACGTCTTTGCCATACGATCCGGCCTCGCTGCGGAAGCACGGCGTGTAGGCAGTAAGCAAAATCGGCAGCCGCGCGCCATCAAGCGTCTCGTCGCGATAGAGGTTCGTCACCGGAACTTCGGCGGTCGGAATCAGGTACAGGTTCTTTTCGCCGTGTGGCACCTTGAACGCATCGGCCTCGAACTTCGGCAGCTGCCCGGTGCCATACATCGAATCGGCGTTGACCAGGAAAGGCGGCAGCACTTCGGTGTAGCCGTGCTGGCGCGTGTGCAGGTCGAGCATGAAGTTCATCAGCGCGCGTTCGAGCTTGGCTCCGAGATCCCAATACACCGCAAACCGCGCGCCTGTCAGCTTCGCAGCGCGCTCCAGATCGAGAATGCCCAGTTCCTCGCCCAGCTCCCAATGCGGCTTGGGCGTGAAATCAAAATGTGGCGCAGTTCCCCAGCGTCGCACCTCGACGTTGTCGGCTTCGCTCGCGCCGACGGGCACGCTGTCGTCGGGAAGGTTGGGAATGCCGACGAGAATGTTGCGCAGCCGCGCGTCGGCTTCCTCCGCGACTTTCTCGGCCTCGGTGATCTTCTCGCGCAGCTCTTTGGCCTCGTCGATTAGCGCAGTCGCGTCCCGCTTTTCTTTTTTGAGCTTGGCAATTTCTTCTGTCGCTTTATTGCGCTGGGCTTTCAGCGTTTCAACTTTGGTGATCGCCGAGCGGCGATCAAGGTCGATCGTATAAAAATCTCGGAGGACGGCCTCGGCATTCATCCCACGCTGACGGAGTTTTTCTTTGACCAGGTCCTGATGATCGCGAACAAAGGCAAGATCGAGCATAAGAGATCAGAATAATTGAAGAAGCAGCGCATCACCAAACAGGGAAGAATCGTATTCACCACGGAGGCACGGAGGACACGGAGTTTTTTGCAGAAGACCTTTACCGGAGGGGCCAAAGAAGTCCTAACAAGAAGATTGTCATCACGACGAGGCCTTCAGGCCGAGGAGG
The DNA here is from genome assembly GCA_963805985.1 of uncultured Acidobacteriaceae bacterium. Classification (GTDB taxonomy): domain Bacteria; phylum Acidobacteriota; class Terriglobia; order Terriglobales; family Acidobacteriaceae; genus Bog-257. Next base: position 178,508 of record CAWDWG010000008.1, read on the forward strand.
GATCTGCTTCCTGCCCGTGCGGACGAAAGCAGATCCCTCGCTTCGCTCGTGATGACAACCTTCTGTCAGGGACGACAGCCTTCTGTTGAGAACTTCTTAACCTGCAAACAAGCAATTCCGTGCTCTCCGTGCCTCCGTGGTGAACACGCTTTACCGAACGGACTCGAAGTCCTGCTGTTTGCGTGCGAGTTGTTCGTGCCACCTGGCTGCGGCTTTTACAAACGCCCGAAAGATGGCGCGCGAGGCCGGTTCGCTGTCGCAAGTGCGCTCCGGATGCCACTGCACACCTAGCACGAAGTGATCGGGCGAAGTTCCCTCGACGGCCTCTTTCACGCCATCCTCAGGGCACCACGCCGCCAGCCGTAATCCATCGCCCAGCACGTCCGCTGCCTGATGGTGGCTGGAGTTTACGGGAATGACCGGCTGGCTCGTCGTCTGATCGGCTTCTCCGCCACGATCGATGTTGACTGGATGTGGTGATGGAAGCGCGCCGGTTTCGCGCAATATCCCCGCCAGCTTCGATTCTGAATCGATGGCCACGCGGTGCGCCTGCGCCACCTTGCGTCCCGCTCGATGATTCACACCCTTCGGTACGGCCTGATCCAGCGTACCGGTTCGCCAGACGTTCAGCGATTGCAGCCCATAGCAGATGCCGAAGACCGGCTTGCGCATGTTGTAAGCGTCCTGCAGAAGTAACTCGTCCGTATTGTCGCGGAAGGAATCGGCGCGCGCCGTGTCAGGATGGCGCACGGCTCCATATTTTTCCGGATCGACATCCGCTGGACTGCCGGGCAGCAGCACGCCATCGCAGCGCTTCACTGCCTGCGCGATCTCCGACGGCGTGGCGTTGACGTCGATGATCACCGGCTCGCCGCCTGCCTGGCGCACCGCGTTTTCATACTGCGGTAACGACAGTCTGGCGTAGAGCGGCCGCCTCGAGTGCGGGATCGGAATGGCGATACAAGGTTTCATGGGTAGCAATTAGCGATTAGCAATTAGCTTTTCGCCCTTGGCAATCTAACACTCAACAAAATGGCGGTGTAGCTTGCTAAGAGCTAAAGGCCAATAGCTGATAGCCGACAGCTGACAGCCGCCTTCACGATCGCAACTCCTCCCGCCTCTTCACAACTGCGCTGGATTCACTCACCGGTGCACCTGGCGCACGTTTCGCGTGAGAATCGTATAGCTCGGCGATGACCTGGCGCACCTGCGCCGCCAGTTTCTCCATATCGCGCAAACGCAAGCCGGCGGTGGGTATCGGCTCGCCGATCACCAGATCGACATCGCCCGGAATCATATGAAAGCTGTTCATCGGCAGCAGATCGTAGGTGCCGACGATCGCGGTCGGCACCACCGGCGCCTGCGCACGAATCGCGACATAGAACGCCCCGCCCATGAATTCCTGCAGTTCGCCCGTTCTCGAACGGCCGCCTTCGGGAAAGACCACCAGCGGCATGCCTTTGCGCAGCGCATCGCCGGCGCGGTTCAAGCTGCGCAGCGAGGCGTGGGCATCGCCATAAACGATCCCGATTTGGCCGGAGCGCTTCAAGTACCATCCCAGGAACGGGTAGCGAAACAACGACCGCTTGGCCATGATGCGGAATTGTCCGGGCAGGCTGGAGTAGAGCACGGGAATATCAAGCGCCGACAGGTGATTGACGGCATAAATAGCCGCCTGCGATGGACGCAGCCGATCCAGGCCTTTAACGTGTACTCGAATGCCGACGGTTTTGAGAATTAGGCTGGCCCAGATGTGTGCGATCCGATGCTGCGCGCGCCCACTGCCGTCGAATATCGAAACCAACAGCGCCACGGTGCCCAGGATGCCGGTGTACAAGTACACGACGGGCAAGTAGAAGCAGTACGAGCGCAGCCGGGTAAGCAGCGTGCCGCGAGGCTGCGATTGCTCCGCGATTTGTCGATCAGCAGGATTCATTTGCCAGTTCAATTCACCACGAAGGCACGGAGTTCCCCGGAAGAATTGTCATCACGAGCGCCCGGTTTTGGCGTGAGGGATCTGCTTTTCGGCGGTAGAAGCAGATCCCTCCTCGGCCTGAAGGCCTCGTCGTGATGACAGTTCTCCACAACTCCGTGTTCTCCGTGCGTCCGCGGGGACAACGTTGTTACGCTGCAATTCCCATCGCGCTCATTGCTTCGCCGACGAGAAAGATGGATCCGGTGACCACGATCACGCCCTCCCGCCTGCTTAATTGTTGAGCGCGCCCCAGCGCACCGTGGGCGCCGGGTTCCTCATGCAAGACGGCCCCGGTTCGCGAGCCGGCTTGACGCAGTTCGCTGGTGGTTGCACCGCGTGGATTGTTGACCTGCGTCAAAACGATCTGTTCGGCGATAGGAAATAGAATCTCCGCGATCTCCTGGATTGCCTTATCACGCATCGCAGCAAAGACGAGGGTCAACTCCCGCTCAGGGAAATTTTCCGACAGCGCCGATCGCAACGCCCACGCCCCCGCTGGATTGTGCGCGACGTCGAGCACCATCTCCCGCTGGCCCGTTGCGCTTGAGGGTGGAAGCACTTGAAATCGTCCCGGCCAATGCGTCTCACGAATGCCTTGCTCGATCTGCCTGGGCGTGACCGGGAATCCGAATTCCGTCAGCTCTTCGGCCGCCGCGATCGCCAGCGCAATGTTACGCAACTGATGCCGGCCGACGAGCGGCGAGTCGACCGTGATCTCCTCGTCCATCACGGCGAGGGGATATCGATTTCGCCCCGCTGCCGGATTCGTGCCGGCCATATAAATCGCCGCGCCAGGCGAAACCGGCGGAACATATTTCGCTGCGCTCACGCCGCGCGCGCCATGATCCAGAATCGACTGCCCAATGACATCGTTGGCCTGCGGATGCTGCGGCAGCGTCACCACCACGCCCTTATTGCGGATGATGCCGGCCTTCTCGCGAGCGATCTCGGCAATCGTGTCGCCGAGATACTTCTGATGATCGAGCGCGATGTCGGCAATCACTGAGATTGCAGGCTCGACCACATTGGTCGCGTCCAGCCGACCGCCCATGCCGACCTCCAGCACTGCAATCTCAACACCGATGCTGGCAAAATATTCAAACGCCATCACCGTCAGCATCTCGAAGAAGCTCGGATGCCAGGGCAGCTTGCCCGAATGCAGAAGCTGTTGCGCCAGGCGCTCAACACGCTCGTGGATCGCGCCAAACTCGGCGTCCGAGATCATCTCGCCATTCACGCGAATGCGTTCGTTGATGCACAATAAGTGCGGCGAGCTGTAAAGTCCTGTCGTGTATCCGGCAACGCGCAGGATCGACGCGAGCGTTGCGGCGGTCGAGCCTTTACCGTTGGTGCCGGCAATCAGTACGCTGGCAAAGCGCCGCTCAGGATGTCCGAGCGCGTCCAGCATCTCGCGCACATAGGCCAGATCGAACTTGTGCGACGGCGTCGTCGCCAGCTCGTGGCCGAGCGCATAGAGCTGTTCAACTGTGTCCTGGTAAGACATCGGGGCGCTGGTTTCAGATTACAACAATTCCAACGTCGGCCTTAATGGCAAGCCATAGCGATTACTCAGCGCAGATGACGTTCACCGGTTGGTAGCTAGACATCTTTCAGCTGCTCCTCGGTCATTCCGAAGTAATGTCCCAGTTCGTGGATCACCGTCTGGCGAATCTGCTCGCGGACTTCGGCCTCGGTCGAGCAGACGGCCTCAATGTTCTTCTGATAGAGAACGACATAGTCGGGACTGCCGATCGGCCCTTGAAAGAAGCTCTTCTGCGTCATCGGCACGCCATGGAAGAGTCCGAGCAGGATGCGACGCGGCTGGCCGGGTTGCGACGGTAGCTCAGCAGGAGGCAGGTCCTCAACCAGCACGGCAACATTGCGAATGCGGCTGCGAAACTCAGGCGGCAAGGAGTCCAGCGCCTCGCTCACTGCCTGGTTGAAGTCCTCCCGCTTCACGTGAAACACGGAGATATCCTCACTTCATGCCTCGAGGCCTTGGGTGTTAGCGTCTCGCGCTAGTTCGAACGGGTCTTCGTTAAGTCCAATGCTGGTGAGTTGAGGATCCGAGATGGTCAATCCAGTAGTGGTTGGCAGCCGGCCGTCTTTACTTGCTGCCCGCGGCTAGTTCCTTCTTCACCGCCTCGCTCACGAGTTTGCCATCCACTCGCGCGCCGCCGAATTTCGCCATCACATTTTTCATTACAGTGCCCATGTCCTTCATTGTGGGAGTTCCCATCTCAGCGACGACGGCGCGGACGGTGGCAACAATCTCTTCTTCGCCGACGGCCGTGGGCATGTAGCCTTCAATGATCGCGATCTCGTCGGCCTCCTTCTTCGCCAGCTCCAAGCGTCCGCCCTTGGTGAACGCCTCAATCGAGTCCTTACGCTGGTTGATCAGGGTGCTGAAGACCTGTAGCTCTTCTTTTTCGTCCAGGTCGGCGCGCTTGTCGATGCGCTTGTTCATCAGCGCGGCCTTCATCATGCGCAGGGTAGAGAGGCGCAATTCTTCTTTGCTCTTCATGGCTGCAACCATGTCTTTCTGCACACGCTGGGTCAAAGTCATGGGGCAATTATAGACGGCGGTTGTCAGCCGTCAGCTCAGACACTCGGAATTGCGATCTAAGGGAGTTGCGGTTCGCTATTCCGCAGGCGACACAAACCCGATGGTCGAAGCGACAGCCGACAGCCGACAGCCGCCTAATCACGCCTGCCTGTGACCTACGCCACACAGCACGCGCCAAGCTGAGGTAGCTTACCCGCGGGCGGAGTTCTATAGTTATGTGTCCGGCGCTTCTGCCGCCCCGCTTTGCGTAACAACGGAGCCCGAAGCTGGCTGGAAATCTACGAGCAGGGGAATCGCTATGCTACGTAAGACCCGTCTATTTACTCCCGGTCCTACTCCTCTTCTTCCGGCCGCGCAAAACGCCATTGCGGCCGCTGACATGCATCACCGCACCGCCGAGTTCCGCGAGATCTTCAGCCGCACCCTGGCTGATCTCAAGACCTTCATCGGCACCAAGAATGATGTTCTGATCCTTGCCTCCTCCGGCACGGGCGCAATGGAAGCTGCCTTCTCCAATCTCACTTCGCCGGGCGACAAGGTTGTCGTGCTCACGGCCGGCAAGTTCGGCGAGCGCTGGCGCGATCTGGCCAAGGCTTTCCACTGCCAGGTGGAGCTGATCAGCGCGCCCTACGGCGAGACCTTCGATCTGCGCGAAGTCGGCTCCAAGCTCGACGGCGCCACCGTCCTTTATATGCAGGCGACCGAGACCTCTACTGGCGCGCGTCATGACGTGAAGGCGATCGCCGCGCTGCTGAAGGGAACCGACACACTGCTGGTCGTCGACGCCATTACCGGCCTCGGCACCACGCATTTTGAAGTCGACAACTGGGGCATCGACATGCTCATCGGCGGCTCGCAGAAGGCCGTCATGATTCCTCCCGGCCTGGCGTATCTCTCAGTCAGCGAGCGCGCCTGGCAGCGGATGGAAGCCGCGAAGCAGCCGCGCTTTTACTTCGATCTCCGCAAGGAGCGCAAGTCGCAGGCCAAGGGCGAGACCGCATTCACTCCGGCGGTCGCGCTGGTCGTGGGCCTGGGAGCGGCGCTGGATTATATCCGCAAGTGCGGCAACGGCAATCTGGCCGATGGTCGCGACGCTCTCATCCACAACGCCGAAACTTCGGCAGCCATGGTTCGCGCAGGCGTGCAGGCGCTGGGACTGGGATTGTTCGCCGCGAAATGCCCGGCTGCGGCTGTGACCGCAATTCTGGCGCCCAAGGGCGTCGACTCCAGCGCAATCGTGAAAGAGTTCCGCGAGCGCTTCTCGATGGTCGTGGCTAACGGTCAGGGCGAGATGAAGGGACAGCTCTTCCGCGTTGCCCATCTTGGCTACTACGACTATATGGACGCGATCGGCGTGATTGGCGCGCTGGAGCAGGTGCTGCTCAAGGTTGCTCCGTCTCATAACTTCGAACTGGGCGCAGGCCTGCGCGCCGTGCAAGAGGTGTTTGCCGGGCAAGTCGCCGAGGTGGCTAAAGTATGAAAATCGTCATCGCGGATAAAGTGTCGCCCTCTACCCTGAAGGTCTTTGCCGAGCACGCGGACTGGATTGTGGTTCAGCCCGACAAGGAGACACTCGCCAAAGAACTGCCCGATGCGGATGCAATCGTGGTGCGGTCGGCGACCTTCGTCGACGCGGCCATGATGGACAAGGCGCCCAAACTGCGCGTGATCGGACGCGCGGGCGTGGGCGTAGACAACGTCGATCTTGATGCTGCCACCAAACGCGGCATCGTGGTCATGAACACTCCTGGCGGCAATGCGGTTGCCGTCGCTGAGCACACCTTCGCTCTCATGCTGTCGATGGCGCGCTCCATCCCACGCGCACATGCCGGCATGGCGGCCGGCAAATGGGAGAAGAAGACGCTGCAGGGAACCGAGCTCAAAGGCAAAACGCTTGGTATCGTCGGGCTCGGCCGCGTGGGCGTGGAAGTTTCGCGCCGTGCGCTGTCGTTTGGGATGAAAGTCGTCGCCCACGATCCCTACGTCGCGCCCAGCTTCGCGCAGCAGTTGAACGTCAGCATCGTGCCGCTGGACGAGCTGTACGCGCAATCCGACTACATCACGCTGCACGTCGGGCTCACGCCGCAGACGCTCGGCATGATCAACGCCGACACGATTGCCAAGATGAAGAAGGGCGTGAAGCTGGTCAACTGCGCTCGCGGCGAACTGCTGAACGAACAGGCGCTGATCGAAGGGCTGCAATCGGGACAGCTCGGCGGAGCGGCGCTGGATGTCTACAGCCAGGAGCCGGTAAAGGACTCGCCGCTGGCGACACTGCCCAACGTGATCCTGACGCCACACATCGCGGGCTCGACCCACGAGGCACAGGAGGCGGTTGGCGTTCAGATCGCCCTGCAGGTGCGCGAGTATCTGCTCAAGGGCGTTATCCAGAACGCGGTCAACGTGCCTTCCATCGGTGAGGAAGAATACCAGCAGATGCTGCCGTACATCGCGCTCGGCGAGCGGCTGGGAACCTTCCTGGCGCAGTCGTGCGAAGGCGGGGTGGAGGAGATGGGCCTGACCTACAGCGGCGACATCGCCGAGTGGAAGACCGCGCTCATCCGGAACGCTGCCGTAGCCGGCGCGCTTAATCAGATCGCCCATGCGCACGAGCGCGCGAACTTGGTGAACGCCGCATCGATTGCCGAAGAGCGTGGCATCCGGCTGAGCGAGCGCAAGCAGGCTCGCGATGCCAACGGAGCTGCCGCGAACGTGTTGCGCATGACCTTCAAGAGCGGACAGCAGGAGAACACGGTTGCCGGCTGCGTGCAGCCTGACGGCCAGCCGCGGCTGCTGGAAATCGACGGCATTCACGTGGAAGCGCCGCTCGAAGGCAACGTGATCTACCTGCGCAATCTCGACGTGCCCGGCGTTATTGGACGCGTCGGAACCGTGCTGGGTCAGCACAACGTCAACATCGCCAACTTCTCACTCGGGCGCGGTCCGGAGTCGAAGGCCGTGGCCGTAGTGCAGGTCGATAGCGATATCAGTGAGAAGGTGTTGGAAGCGCTGCGCGGCATCGAGACGATTCTCCAGGCGAAAGCAATTCGCTTCGTCGGATCGCAGGCAAAGCAGGCGGTTACCGCGTAACTCATCGCGAAGAAATCCCCCACCCAGGCAAATCCAGCTTGGGTGGGGCCAGGAGCTAGCCATACGCTGCCTTCGCTTGAATCACAACATCGCGTCCAGTTGCTCGACCGTCAGGTCAGCGTCGCGAAGGATATTTCTCAGTATCTTGGGATGAAGGATTTTGGCAGCGTGGAAGGGAACCGTTACTCGCTTCCCGGCGGCGTTCTTGTAAATACGGAGATTATCTGACGAGCAGTGAGGCGCGGTAGTTTGGTCATCCGACAGCGACTTCAACCATCGAAAGACTAACGGAGACAGGCTCGGGAATCGGTTCTCCCTCGGCGAGGCGGTCCTCCAGATGCAAGCGGATAGCATCTTTGATGTTCTCCACCGCCTCCTCGTAGCTGTCGCCCTGGCTGTAGCAGCCCTGCAGTAGCGGGCAGGACACGAAATATCCATCCGCGTCAGCCTCGATTACGATGGGCAGAGTCCGTCGTGTCATATGTGTGGATTATAACCTCACCCGTATTGCGACGTCGTCTTGTGTTGCTCCCTAATCTGATTACGGCTTGCGGGCTTCTCGACTCACTTACTGAACTTGCACCTTCACCTGCAGCCTACCGTTCATCGGCACCTCAACGTGCTCACCCTGCTTCAGGTACGGCTGCAGCACGGCCGGATTCGCCCACTCCAGGTCCCAACCGTTGGCAATGGCAATCACCGTGTACTGACCGGGCACGACGTTCGGCAACGTGAAAGTTCCGTCACTGTCGCTCTGGTCGCGACGAAACAGCGGACCGTTGTTCGCCGCATCCTGCGGCACCAGGACGATCATCGCTCCCGCACGAGGCTGATCGTTGCGCAGTGCGGTGCCCAGCACCAGGGCCGCTCCCTGCGAAGCGACGCCGGTGATGCGGACATTGCCGGCATTGGCAATCTCAATGGTGCGACCTGCGACCTTTGCTCCCGTCGCCGAAAGCCGCTGCAGAAAGATTCCCTTCGCGCCTTCCAGCGCCAGCACGTAGCGGCCAGGACGCACCTCGTCGGCGGTCAAGTCGAATTGCCCGCGCTCGTTGATGTCGCTGCGGAAAGTCTCGCCGGTGTCGGGATTGGAGAGGCGGACGGAGGCGTGCAGCGGGACCCGGCCATCGGTGGAGAGAATGCTGCCGCTGACGGTCGCGAAGCCCGGTCCTTCGGATGCGGCGATATCGGCATCGCCCGACAAATCGATCTCGCGATACCACGCTCGGCTTGCGGCCTTGTCGTTAGGGCCAGTGGAGGGCGGCATCTCGACGACATAATGTCCGGGCGCCAGGCCCGAGATCTCGATGATTCCCGGCGCAACCCAGGAATCCGGCGCGTTGAACACAGAGTCCAGATAGCCCTGAAAGAGACGCTGCGAGATGCGGGGGAAGACCATCCTGCCCAGAACGGAAGACTCATTGGAGCCGGTATGAATGCGCAGGTGCAGCGAAGGTACGGCGTGCAGTGTGACGTCGGCGGTCGTTCGTCTCGCCCGCGCTTAGCGTTAGCGGGGTGGCGCTGGCGGAGTCGAATGACCCTCCATAGAACGTCAGCGGATACGTGACGTCGAGGGCGGCATCTTCCTGCTCCACGCTCGGCGAGTTGGAAGAATAGTTCTTGTGATATCGCTCGTAGTTCTGCGGTGGGCGCGCGTTCTGCGCGTACCAAGGTCGAGCCGACACCGAAAGATAGTAAGTTCCAGGCGAAAGATGTCCTATGCGGTACTGTCCCAGATCGTCCGTCTGTGCCTGAGTCACCGGAGCGGTCTTCTGCTGGCCCTCCTCGGTCGTCGTCTGGAAGAGTCGAACCAGCGCGTTCTGGACTGGATCGTTGTTCTCGTCGCTGACCTGGCCTTCGATGGACGCGTCCGGTTGCAGGCGGAAAACCAGGTGATCGGTATCCAGGTCAGGGCCGACGGCGATGGCTGAGGCGAAAGGATCGTGGTGTTCGAAGTATTGCAGCGAAAATCCGCGCGCAGTGGCCATCAGCGAATACTTGGTTTGGGCCAGTCCGGCAAACAGAAACTTTCCGTCAGCTCCCGTCAGAACCGACTTCGATATGTCGCGATCGCTCCCTTCGCTGGTGGGAGCGATGGCGACCGATGCTCCGGAAACAGGCTGTCCGGTGAGGGAATTCACGACCGTCCCCGTAATGCGAAGGCCGTGCGCGGGCGCAGCTGAAGCAACTGACGCGGGCTGCGCCGGTGCCGATGCCGGAGGAGGCTGTACTGTCTGCTGTGCCGACAGGCCTGTTACCAACAGCAGCGTAATTGCGATTCGGCTCGACAAGCGAGATCAGTTTCCCCTTCCAACCGAGATCAAATCCAGCGAGACTTGCGCCTTCTGATTCGGCGTCAACGTTACGTGCGCAGCCTGGGACGCATAGGGCGCGTATGCGTCTGGATTGGCGTATTCAAGATCATCAATGCGATCGAAGGCAAAGACAAGATAGTCGCCGGGCGCCAGCCCGGAAACACTGAACTCATTGCCGCCGCCGCGAGACACATGCGGCGTCATTTTGCCGGCCGGCTGCGGAACCACGACTACGGTTGCATTTACCGGCGACCCATCGGAGGACTTCACGGTTGCGTTCACACTGGCGCTGTCGTCGCGCAGGGCGACCTCCATCGGATAGCTTTGCCCGCTCGAGACCAGAACATCGTCGTACAGCACGTTGGTCTGCGCGTAGCTTGCCGACTGGACATACCACGGCGGTTGCGGCATCAGCACGGCGGTGTAGGTGCCGGGGTCGATATTTTGCAGAACCAGTGTGGAATGTCCGTTGCTTTGCTGGTAGGTGGAAAATTGCTCGGCCAGGTTGGGATCGGCAGGGATCAGGCGCACGGAGAGCGGGGGATGATCCTGAGTCCAGGGAGCAGCGGCTGAGCTGGAGGAACTCCGCGCTTCCATGCGAACGACAATCGGAATGGTGACGGTGGGTGCGAGGGTGAGCCGCAGATCCTCAACGTTGGTCGCGACATTCACGCGCGTCTCGGCGCGCATCGGCTGAATGCCGGCCTGCGAAATAGCTCTGACAATGTAGGACCCAGCTGGGACGTCGTCCATCTTGAAGGTCCCGGTATCCATGTTGAAGTTGGCGGCGGGGGAAATGTCATCGCCCGAGGACGTGAGGAGTTGGAAGCCAACCCCCTGATCCGGCTGGCGGCCGGCGACAGTACCGGAGATCTGATAAATGGGCACGGTGCCGAGCGAGAAGTCTGTTTCCATTTGCTGGCCGGCGCTCAACTGAATAGGCTGGGCCGAAGTGAGGTCGGGAACGCCGGGATAGTAGAGGTGAGGAAACCCGGTCTTGGCCTTTTCGCCGGCGACCAGGATGCGAGCCTCAGAATCGAGCGGCCCGGCGGCGACATAGTAGGTTCCGGGCACCAGGTTCGGAAAGCGAAAATGCCCATCTTCGTCGCTCTCGGCCATCGCCCGCTGTTCCCACATCTTGCGTCCATCATGGAGGCTTCTGGCCGTGAGGTGGAGCGGCATGTGCTCAATGGGCTGTCCCGATTGATCGGTGACACGGCCATAGATTGCGCTTTGCGGTGCAAGCTTCAGCACCAGCGCCGGCGTGTTGGCGTTTACCTGAAACCAGGAATGGAAATTATCGTCGGGCAGGGTATAGCCGGGCTTTTGCGCAACCAGGTTGACTCGCATGGCCGGTAAACCGTCGATCTGGAAGTGGCCTTCGCTGTCGGTGAAGGCCGTGCGTTGCACCATGCCGTTGGTGCGGACCAGGGCGCGCGGTATCGGCTCGCCGGTGACGGAGTTCACGACAGTGCCCGTGATCGTGTAAGTCTGATTGCTGGATGAGGACGATGACTGGGCTGCGGCGAGGCTGGAGAAACTCAGCGCCAGGGCGAGCAGAATGGCCAAGCCGCCGCGCTGGCCTTCCGGCGCTTGCAGCCGCCAGCGAGTAGTTTTAGCGGCGATCAACGGTGGCCGAAGTGACATGAGTTCTGAGCCGCAAGCGATGGCATTCCTATTAACCCGATGTCACCTATGTTAACTCGCAGTGTTAGCAATTCGGGCAAGAGAGGGACGAATGTCAAAGTCCATGGGAAATAGGCAGCATGACATCGCCAGGGTTAACTCCGGGTCCCGGATGTCGCTACTGCGCCCTCGCGCGTGGACTTAAGAGTGCCGTCGCGGCAAAGCAGCAGCAACCTGCCGTTTGGCTGCGCGCGCGAGAAATGCCTCCTGGCTGTTGAAGGCATCTTTCCTGTCGTGGTTCGGCTGGCGAAGGTATTTTCCTTCGGATGTCATCTGCCGTGCTTTGGCCTGGTCTTTCAGATAGGTGGCCAGGATTTCATCGCGGATAAGGCGGATCAGATCCTTGTCTTGCACCGGGAAGTCGACCTCGACACGGTGATTCAGATTGCGCGGCATAAGGTCGGCACTGCCCAGGTAGACCTCGTCCTCTCCGCCGTTTTTGCAATAGAAGATGCGGCTGTGTTCCAGAAAACGGCCAACGATGCTGGTGACGGTGATGTTGTCGCTGATTCCAGCAATGCCGGGGACCAGGCAGCAGATGCCGCGGACCAGCAGTTGCACCTTCACGCCTGCCTGCGATGCCTGGTAGAGCAGGCGGATCATCTTCTTGTCGACGAGGGCATTCATCTTGAAGATCAGGTGCCCATCCCCGCTCTTCTTCTGGTGCTCGATTTCGCGCTCGATCAGATGCTCAATGCCGCTGCGCAGGGTAACTGGGGCGACCAGCAGCTTGCGATAGGACGTCTTAGCCGAGTATCCCGTCAGGAAGTTGAACAGGTCGGTGCAGTCGGCGCCGACTTGGGGATCGCAGGTCAGCATGCCGATATCGGTGTAGAGCTGCGCGGTCACGCTGTTGTAGTTGCCGGTAGAAAGGTGGGCATAGCGGCGGATCACGTCCCCTTCTTTGCGGACAATCAGCAGCGTCTTCGCATGCACCTTCAATCCCATCAAGCCGTAGACGACGTGTACGCCGTACTCTTCCAGCTTGCGCGCCCAGCCGATATTGCTTTCCTCATCGAAGCGGGCTTTCAACTCCAGCAGCACTGCGACCTGCTTGCCGTTCTCCACGGCCTCCAGCAAAGCATCGACAACGGGAGCATTCCGCCCCACTCGATACAGCGTCACCTTGATGGCCAGCACATTCGGATCGCGCGCAGCCTGCTGCAAGAGCCCGACGACGGGCTGGAAAGAATCAAAGGGATGGTGCAGAAGGACATCGCCGCGTCGGATCGTGGCAAAGATGTCTTCGTCTTCCGTGTCCTTCACCAGCGCGGCCGGCATCGCCGGAACAAAGGTCGGGAATTTCAGATCGGGCCGGTCGAGCTTGGTCAGCGCGCGCACACGAACCAGAGACAACGGGCCGCCGGTAGTCTTGTAGATGTCCTCGCGTTCGAGTTCGAGGTTCTTGGTGAGGATTTCCAGCACGGGCGCCGGCATGGCCTCATCGACCTCGACGCGAACTACATCGGCGAAGCGCCGCTGCCACACGCCTTCTTCGACCGATTCCAGCAGATCGCCGGCTTCCAGATCCTGGATCTCGTAATCGGCGTCGCGGGTGAGATGGAAGGGATGCGCCTCTTCGATCGTCATCCCAGGGAAAAGGTCCTTTAGATTGGCCGTGATCAGCTGCTCCAACCAGACAAACGACAGCTCTTTGATCACGCTCTTGGTGCGACTCTTCGGCTTGGCAATGCCGCTTACGGGAACCAGTTGCGGCAGGGTGTCAGGAATTTTGACGCGCGCAAAGTGCTCTTCACCTTCGCCGCCGCGCAGCATCACCGCGAGATTCAGGCTTAGATTCGAGATGTGAGGAAACGGGCGTCCGGGATCGAAGGCCAGCGGCGTCAGCGTGGGAAAAACGGTCTGCTGAAAATAGGAGTCGGCGGTGGTGCGCTGCTCTTCGGTCAGATCCGCATAGTTCAGGATGTGGATTCCAGCCGCGTCCAGCGCTGGCAAGAGCTCCTTGCTCCAGGATTCATGAGCGCTGCGGAAGAGGCGAATAACGGAGGCCCGGATGGCGCGCAGCTGTTCGGCCGGCGTCAGGCCGTCGGGACCGGCTTCTACGACCCCTTTCTCGATCTGCTGCTTGATGCCCGCGACCCGCACCATGAAAAACTCGTCGATGTTGGAGCCGACGAAGGACAGAAACATCAGCCGCTCCAGCACCGGATTGCGGCTGTCTTGTGCCTCCTCGAGCACACGGCGCTGAAAGTCCAGCAGGCTCAGCTCGCGATTGATGTAGAGCGCTGGATCGTCCAGCGAGCGGCTGGCGTGAAAGCCATTGTTGTTTCGCGATTCGGTAGCTGAGGTGGCTCGTGTAGAGACACGTTTGCTCTTGGCTGGCGCAGGTTTGACCGAGGTGCTCATAGGGTGTTTAGGCACGGAACAGACTTACACAGACTTACATTGTAATGCGGACGGGAAGAACTGAACATCCGGTAAGGCGAAGCGGAAATAGATTAGTCGAGTCTTCAACGAATATTTACATACAGATAGCTGGTCGGAGCTTGGGCCGGAAAACTATCGAATAAGCGAAAAACGCGCCGAATTGGCAGGCATCGGAGAAGCAGGCGATCCCCCACCAATCGCAGGTATAGCACTAACCGGCTAGTGCCGGTAGTAACTGGCACCGATTCCCGATTTCCACAAGGCCCGCGGCCAGCTAAACTTTTCAAGCCTTTAAGGAGCCTGAAAGCTAATTTCCATCGGTTAAGTGCCGATGTTTTGCTAGAATCTCGTTAATTGCCGGCCAGTCGCGAGTCGACCCAATGTCTTCTCCGTTCTTTTCTGAACTAACCAAACTCGACGCCAGTCTGCGAGTTATTCAGGCGCAGGTCGACCGCTTGCGCTCCGGTTTGGAAGATGATCCGGACCAGCTAAAGCAAAGCATCACGGAGTCATGCCAGCACGCGTCTGCGTTGCGCGGCCTTATCCAAGCGGAAAAAGCGGATTCTAAGTGGAACGATCGCGAAGCCCTGGAGCACCTGATCCTCGCCTTGGAGATCGCGGCCGACGACAAACGGGTCGAACAGCGCCGCCGGAAATTGCTGGAACTGGCCGGTGAGTTGGAGGCGGGGAGCATCAAGCATCGCTCCAACGCTCGCGCCGAGTCTCTGAACGCGCTGCGGGTGAACGCTGCGGCGCAGTTGCGCGAGCTGGCTGCGCGGAAGGAACAGGACAGGGAACTCCCGGGTCCGGAAGCCAGCCAATGGGTGCACTGGGTCTGCAACCTTGAAGAGGAGAAGGACGCGAGCGTATTGGCGGAGCTGCGCGAGAACTACGCTGCGCTGGATGAACTGGCCGCAAGCATCGAGGAGAGCTTCTGGGTGCCCGGGCAGCGCACTGCGCTAACTCCAACCGCGGTCGCGGCTACGATTGCTGAATTGCCCGCAGCTCTCAAAGCTGAATTGCCCGCAGCTCTCAAAGCTGAATTGCCGAAAGCTTCCGCAACTCAAACGCCTCCTGTGTCAGAGACCGAATCTCCGGCGGTTCCCGTCGCCAAGCCCCCGGCCCCCGCTCGTGTCAGCGTGGCGCGACTGCCACAGGAAGTGAAGGCTCACTTCGATAAGGCGGTACAGACGGGGGATTTCAGCGAGGCGCTCTCGCTTTGCTATGACGCACAGGAGAGCGAAGCCGCGTCGCCGTCAGAAGCACCTGCTGCCGGGCAGCCAACGGCCGTTGCCGCGAGTAAAGAAGCGGTATCGGCTGCAGGAACGGCCTCGCCTCCGCTGAAGTATTGCGAAGAATGTGGCCGGACCTATCCCAGCCGGTACAAAGTCTGTCCCTTCGATAGTACGGCTCTGAAGGATCTCCCTGAGTCAGCTCCCGAGACGCCAGAGATTGCCAGCTTGCCCGATCGCTACAAGATCTCGCAGCCCGCACAGAAGAAAGCTGCCAGCTCGGATCGGACCCCGGCGGTCACGGAAGCGAAGATCAACTCGCCCGCACCCGCACCGTCCGTACCGCCGGTCGAACTAGAGACAATTCTGCCGGCAGAATCCTCTCCGGTAGATGCGGGGGCGTCATCGGCTCCTGCATCTTTTGCCACGTTTGACGAAGTTGGCTCGCGCAAAAAGCCCATCACTCTGTGGCTCGCGGTAGCGGCGGTAGTGGTGCTCTGCGCGATCATCGCCTGGACGTATTTCCAGCCCTCTCACAGCAAGAGGTCGGACGCGCAAATGCGGGTTGCGCAAGCCGCGGTCAATGCCGATGTGCCGAAGCCTTTGTTGCATCTGCAACCTGCCGAAGGCGCACAGAACAACATTCTGCTCAGTATGGAGAATTGCGAACGGGCGAATTCTACTGGAATTGAGTGCTGGGGCTACATCTCGAACCAGCGCGACAAGGATTCGAAAATCTCGCTCTATCGGGTCAACGCGATTGATGGTAAGGGAAACAGCTTCGATTTGAGCAGCAAAGGGCAAGCCACTTTTTCGGATGTTCACGACTTCACGGTGCCCGCGCAGTCGAAGGTGAAATACAGCATCAAGGTTCCCGATAGCGACAAGGATGCCCGCACACTGACGTTGTATCTGGACCTCGCCAACCCTCGCGGCTCGGAATACACCTTCCGCAACGTTCCCGTCTCTGATTAAGAATCAGACCGTATTCCTTTCCGAGCCTGCATTCGGAGCGCTAATACAAGGCCTTTGCCTTGACCGGCCAAGTTTAGGGAGCGCATAATTGCGCGCATTCAGGACAGGGGGCAGCGCTATGCCGGATCCGGCACACAAGCAAATCGGCGACTACGAGATCCTCCGCGAACTAGGTCACGGCGGCATGGGCCAGGTCTACCTGGTGCGCAACATGATCTCCGACCGCATCGAGGCCATGAAGGTATTGCTGCCAGACTTGGCGGAACAAGGTGATCTGGCCAATCGCTTTATGCGCGAGATCAAGGTACTGGCCAGCCTGGAGCACCCCAACATCGCACAGCTCAGGACGGCCTTCACTGCCGAGAATCAGCTGGTCATGATCATGGAGTACGTCGAGGGCGAGACCTTGGCAGAGCGCTTGCACGCTGGCCCGTTCGCGCCGTCGGATGCGTTGGACTACGTCGGACAGGTGCTGTTGGCACTCAGCTATGCGCACAGCAAGGGAGTCATTCATCGCGACATCAAGCCGTCCAACATGATGCTGACGCCGGCGGGCGTAGTGAAGCTGATGGACTTTGGCATCGCGCGCTCGAGCCAGGACCTGGGCATGACCGCCACCGGGACGACGCTGGGCTCGCTGGATTACATGTCGCCGGAGCAGGTGAAAGCTGAGCCTACGGATGCGCGCTCGGATCTGTACTCGGTCGGTGTCTCACTGTACGAGATGATCACGGGACACCGGATGTTCAGCGCGACCAGCAGTTACTCAGTGATGGAGGCGCACGTCAAGGAAATCCCCAAGCCTCCGATTGAGGTGGTGCCCACGCTGCCGAAGGCACTCAGCGACATCATTATGATGGCGGTGGCCAAGGATCCGGGGCATCGTTTTCAAACTGCGGATGCGATGCGCAACGCCTTGTCGCAAGTCGGTGGAGCGACGGCTGCGGCCGCAGCAGTTGCTGTGCCTCAAGCAGTGGTGACGCCTTCGCCACAACCGTTCCGCCAGCCGACGATGCTGACTCCGCCGCCTGCTATGCCCCCTCCTTCCAGCTTTTCACCGCCGCCGCAGCAGCGATACGCTCCACCGGATCCACGTCCCACGAAAACTGGTGGGCGACACGTCGGATGGATCGTGGTTGCTGCCATCGTAGTGCTGGTGGCGTTGTTCGGTGGGACGCAAGTTCTCCGTTCGCACAAGCAGGCTTCGGCGACGGATTCTGCAGCCGCGCCCAGCGCCAATACCCAACCGAGCGCTCCCGCAACAACTCCCACAGCACCTTCTACGGCGCAGCCCGCGCAACCGACGCCGGAGGCGCAGCCGTCTGCAACAACTCCCGCTGCGCCACTTCCGGCTCCGCCGCCGGCACCCGGTCGGCACCCACGGCAGGGAACTCAGCAGGCGAGCATGACGCCCCCACCGCCTCCAGGGCCTTCGCCGGAAGAGATTGCCGCGCAAAAGAAGCTTCTGGATGACATGGAAAACGAGTTGGATCATCTCGACAGCCGCGCGGCAGCAGTCGAGAGCACTCTCAGCGCCCTGGAGCAGCAGCAGCGTCAAAGTGGCTACGGCTTACGCGGCGATATGGTCGCCGCACGAGCCAGTATGCAAACCGACCTGGCGAAAGCCAAAGACGCGCTGCAGAGCGCAGACACGGACCGGGCGAGGCGATATCTGAACATGGCGAATAGCGAGATCCAGAAGTTGGAGGCGTTTGCCGGCCGAAGGTGAGAGAAACGACCGGCCGCCTCGCGTTTCTGAGTTACTTGCGCTATTGCCTTCCATGAGAAGGCCGGTCGAAGTCAAGTACGATTTGCGTTGTTGCTCCTCTATTTTTTCTTTTTCTTCCCAGCGGTTTTTGGGCAGAGCGGCCCGGAGCAGTCAAGGGCGCGCTCTGCGCGGCGAAGCGAACCCTTGACGGCGAGGACCGCTCTGCCAGCATGGCGCAGGGAAGAAAAAGGTGCCCCTGACCTGTTTCGAGCCGAGAAATCGACTCCGCAGCTACGTTGTGCCCTCCGCCACTGTCGCCACCCTTCCATCCGCACTCTCAGTAGGCGATTGTCGCCCGGTGCAAGTTGGGTGTTCTCGTTTCAGCCGGTGCTGCCACCTGTTAGGCGACCTCTCTCCTGGTTACAGCTCAGAAGTTGGGCCAGGCCATAGACGCAGTCACCGAAACTCGGCTTTGGGCTCGTTGCTGTAATTCGCTCAAACTATGCTGTCGCCATCAGCGTCGAACGGCTGTTGTGGAATGGTTCATAGACTTCTCCGCTCACCCACAGCCGATGCAGCAGCACCGCCAGTTTTCGCGCGGTCGCGATGATGGCTCGTTTTTTGCCATTCTTGCCGCCGCGTTCGGCCAGCTTCAGTCCCCATCGTCGCAGGTCACTCTCGGCGCCAAAGGGCCCGAGGATGTGTTGTGCCCCTTGCACCAGCAAGGTTCGCAGATACGGATCGCCTTCTTTGCTGATGTGCATCTGCGGCGCGCTCTGTCCCGAGTTTCTGCGCCCTGGCTGCAGCCCGGCGTAGCACCCCGCGTCCCGACTCTTGCGGAAACGATGCGGATCTTCCAGCGTCAGCATGTAGGTTAACGCGATCAGCGTGCCCACGCCCTTCACCTGCTTCAGCAGCGCGGTTTGCGGATAGCGCTGCTTGGCGATCTCCTCGATCTGCCGGTTGTACTCGGCGATCTGTTCGCTCAGGGCTTCCGATGCTTGCAGCAGCGGCGCCAGCGCAGTTTGCAGTTCTGGGCTCAGCGTCTGGATTTTTTCCAGATCCATGTTGCGTGGATTGCAGCCGCGTATGCGCTCACCATAGGACTTGGTCAGCCCGCGGGCTGCATTCACCAGCGCGGTTCGCGCCCGCACCAGGCTGGCTCGTGCTCGAATCACCATCAGGTCGGCTTGCGCCTGCCGGCTGCGATGCTTCACCGGAGCCAGCAACTGCGGGTCGATGCGCGCCAGCCGTGCCAGCGTCCGCGCATCCAGCCGATCGTCTTTGCGCCGGCTCTCCCCGATCAGCCGCACGTTGCGGGCGTGTGCCACGATGACTTCGTGACCCAAGTCCGCCACTAACCGACTCACCCACGGCGAGTGCATTCCAGTTTCCAGCGCCACCCGACTGCGGGGCATGGCTGCGAATACTTCTTCCATCGCCTTCGGGGTCGTGCTCAGCTTCTGCTCGGCAATCACTTTACCGGTCTCATCCAGCACGCAGTACCAGCTCGACCTATCGCCCAAATCCAAACCAATCGTCAGCTTCCCGCCGAAATTCTTCTCGCTCGCTGTCGCCGTAGTGGTAGTCTTCTTCATTGCCGGCCTCCTTTATCTCTTGCGCTTCGAGCGCGTCGATAACTTAGGAGCGTATAGCATCCCGTCCGGAGACCGGCCTTCTCATCCCATCTGTTCTCGCCAATTATCCCGTTTCCAGTTCCTCCGGCACTCCACTCGGGTGTAAAGTATCGACGCCCAAAGAACGGCGAATCTCGAAAGCTCGCACGGTTTAAGGAGAACATCATGACGACTCGGCTGGGGACTTCGAGAACAGCTTTATGTGGCAACTTTCGGTCATTGGCTTTCGCGTCGGCGCTCCTGTGCGCGCTAACAGTCATCGCAATGCCATCGATGCAGGCGCAGACTTTCCAGATTCTGCATGTAATCAGTTATTCGCAAGCTAGCATCTACGACTACGGCGGCGTCACACTCGACTCGGCAGGTAATTTATATGGAACATTCGCCTTGAATGCCGGCAGCGTCTGGGAGCTAGAACGGGAACATTCGAGCTGGATCTTCCAGCCTCTCCACTACTTTCAGACACACAATGATGGCGACGGTCCCCTAGCTGCTGTTGTCTTCGGACCAGACGGGACGCTATACGGGACCACCGATTACGGCGGCTACTCTTGTTATGTTGGCTCACATCAATGCGGTACCGTCTTCAGCTTGCAGCCTTCGCCGAACCCTTGCGAGAGCGCTCTTTGTTTCTGGAATGAGACTCGCGTCTACTGGTTTGGTGCGATGGGCGTTACCAGCGACGCCTCCTTCCCGGGCTACGGTCGGCTGATATTCGACGCGGCGGGCAATATCTATGGCACAACTGAATACGGCGGTCTTTATGGCAAGGGAACGGTCTTTGAGCTGGTGAACACCGGGAATGGGTGGAACGAAAACGTTATTTACAGCTTCCCGGGAAATGGTTCACCCGAAAGCCCGCTCGCTGGCGTTACTTTCGATGCGGCAGGAAATCTTTATGGCACGGCCTTCCTCGGCGGGACCGATCAGAACGGCAGCGTATTCGAGTTGATCCACTCTGGGCAGGGGTGGACTGAGAAAACGTTATACAACTTCCAGGGCGACAATGACGGCGCTAATCCGATCGGTGGATTGGTTTTCGACGCAGCCGGCAATGTATACGGATCGACGGCTGGCCGAACCGGCGGCCAGCAATCGGGCACCGTGTTTGAACTGTCGCCGCAAGCCGACGGCAGTTGGACCAAGACCCTGCTGCACTTGTTCGAGGGGCTCAACGGGCCTTGGAGCACCATGGTTATGGACGCTGCCGGGAATCTCTATGGCACAACTCCGGGCACTCCGGGCCAAAACGATGACCACAATGGCATGGTATTCAAACTGTCCCTGGTCGACGGTTCGTGGACCTTCACTCGACTTCATAAGTTCTCCGGCCTCGATGGCTCAGGCCCGTACGGAGGCGTGACACTCGATGCTGCCGGCAATCTCTATGGGGCATGTACCGAGGGAGGGGCGGACTACGCGGGCACGATTTGGGAACTCACGCCGTAGCCGACCGCCTGGGCATTCTTCGCGCTGCTCACTTGGCGATAAATCCCCATAGCACTCATTGAGGGTCAATGAGTGCTATCGCCCTGTTACCGCCAACCACCCTGTGGTATGCTGCCGCCCAACTGACCTCGACTTTCCGTTTAGCTCACAGTAGGTAACATTGTCCGATTCGCATAGCGGGCTCGCGCCGATCTCGCTCAACCGAGCTTCATCGACGCTGGAGCGTCGTCAGTGGATACAAGAGTTGTTGGCCGTGTGAAACGTGTTGTCCTCCCAGTTATTGCTGCAAGGTTGTCCCTTCGCCCCGTCCGCCAGATCGTAATCGCCGTTGTTATGCGCAGTGTTATGACGAATGGTGTTGCCAGATCCCCCATCAGCCTCGATACCGGTCTCGAAGTTGTCTTCGGCGGTACTGTTTTCAATCAGGTTTTCGTGGGCTCTGAGACCCAAGTCAAAGCCATTCTTGTTGCGGCGAGCCACATTGCCACGAAACGTATTCTGCTCCGCATCTCCAATGGTGAATCCGTCATAAACGTTGTTATTCGCGGTATTGTTCTCCAATGTGTTCGAACGCGACGGAGGCTCGCCTGGCAGATTCTGAACGTCAAACCCGGAGAAATTTCTGGTCGAGGTCACGTCTCGCACCACTGAGTTCTCGGCATTGAAGAGAACCACTCCAGAACCGAAGTTGGAAATCGTGCCGGGCCCTACAACGGTCACGTTCGAAACCCTGCCAAAGCCCGAATACCCTAACATGATGGCCAGGTAGGGGGAGCCCGTACCAGAGATTTGGTGACCGTCAAGGTTCAGGGTCACGTTATTTGCCACGATGTAAATCCCTTGGCCCGGACAGACCAGATCGTTGGCCAGAATGTAGTCTCCGGGCTCCCGAATAAAGGTTTCGCACTTGGTTATCCGGGTCGCGGCCCAGCCCGTGCTCAACAGCGTTGCTACAAATATCGTTACTCCAGCCAGTCGCCACATATTGAATTTCTTCGCAGACGTTGCGGCCATAGATATCTCCTTCAGTGTTCAATGTTTTCAATTTGTTTGGGAGGGCCTGCCGCTTCTGAATTGCGGAGGAGATTGTTGAGGAAAGGACTCTCGTGCCAAGGTTGCGGGAAGGCGAGCTCCCTGATCCTACGTCTCAGGTTCGCCTGCCAGTTACCTTCCGGCCCTTCTCCGAAGCGGCTGAAACAGACTTCAATCTCTTCTATTGGAGCAGAGTGACTGTACAGTGCGGCCAGACCCGCGTCAACCGCAATCTTGAACAATGGCACGAGAGGAAGCGATCTGGCGAGCAACGCCGCGCACCGCGTTTCACCAGCCGCGTTGGCCTTCGGACAGTTGTTCCAGAATCGCCATTTCATCCATCGGCCCGGTTCTGAGTGCTATCGCTTGTTCTCGACAACGATGCCCGCGACTACCTGCGCCAGGCTCTCTTCTGCCAGTGACCATTGTTGACAAGTGGGCCAGGGAGTATATAGTCATCTACGCTGCGCTCCGATCCTTGGCGCACGTTCTCAGGCCCTTTCGTATCTCCCGTAAAGCTGCGTATCTCAGCCCATTTGTATACCTAAAACATTTGTATACCTAAAACATTGGAGGAAATACCATGGCTCTACCCGCCACTCGTCTAGGCACGTCCCTGTTTCCTGTCGTTGCGCTTCTACTGCTGATGCAGCTGGCCGCTGTCTCAGCAATGGCGCAGACTAAGATAACCCAATGCCGCACCATCGACTCCCCGGGGCACTACATTCTGGCGAAAAATCTGAATTGCACGGACACCGATGGCATCGACATCCTAGCCCCGGACGTCGAACTAAACCTCGACGGCCACACCATTACCGGGGGATCTGACAACACCGGCGTTGATATCTCAAGTTCACGGGACCGTGTTCTCGGTCCAGGCACAATCAACGGTTTCTCGGTCGGGATCAAGGCCAATTACGGGTCCCGGGAGGTAGAGGTGATTGGCGTGACCTCCGCTGGAGCCAGCGGCGTCGGCTTTGTTGGCCGCTACGCCGAGGTTACCTGGCGGGGCAATACTGCCACCGGAGCTTCCGTCGGCTTTGAGTTACTGCCCGGCGACAGCAGCGAACTTAGCGGCAACCGCGCCACCGGAAATGCCGATGGCTTCCTCATCAGCGGCTCCAATGACTACCTCATGCTCAATACGTCGATGAACAACACAGAGTACGGCATCGCCGTTTACGGCTCGCATAACGAGATGATTTCCAACGTCGCGCTCGACAATACCACCTTCGACCTGTTTGACGGCGACCATAACTGCGGCGACAACCGGTGGAACCACAACAAGTTTAAGACCGCCAACGAAACCTGCATTCATTAGGGTTTCGGGCGCACGGCCCAATGGTCGGCGCGCCGCCTGGCGACGATCGTGCTGGCTGGGGCAGGCATTTTCCCGTCCTTATATTCGACGGATTGTGCCTGCCCACAGCCTTCTTCAGATACTCCTTTTTGCCCCGAGCGAATGAGAACTTGCGCTGGTGGCGCCGTGCATCCCCCTCTGGGATAGCTGTAGATAACTGGCAAGTCTTGCGGACGACCTGCTGAACCCAAACCTCGGTCGGCATACGACGCTCGCTGTCGGAATGTGATTTCGTCTCGTCTTTGCCGCAGAAATCTGGCGTTGCGCCCCTGTCTTGAGCCCAAACGGAGCTGAGAAATAAGGTTTGTTCTACCTGCTGCCGCGAAACTATAATGCCAGCTTGTCGTCTAATCATTTAGATATGAGTTCGCCTTCCGGCCCGGAAAATCCACTCGGGCCTGCCTCATCCAACTCGGAGCTTAAACCTGCGACTCCCAGCGGACCGCGCGGAGCCAAACCGCTCGTGGCCGGTTGGGTGCGGGATGTGGGGATTTCCCTCGCCGTCTCCGCCTTCTTCATCATCTTTCTCTACCAGCCGGTAAAGGTGGAAGGCACCAGCATGATGCCGACGCTGCAGGATCAGGAGCGCGTCTTCATCAACAAGTTTGTGTACAAGCTGGAGCCGATCGAGCGCGGCGACGTCATCGTGTTTCGCTATCCGCGCGATCCGGCCAAGAGCTACATCAAGCGAGTAATCGCCGTCGCCGGTGACCGCGTCCAAATCGAAGCCGGTGTGGTATTCGTGAACGGGCAGCGTCAGCAGGAGATGTACGTGCCGCGAATGTACGAGGACGTCCGCTCCTATCCCGAGACCGTGGTGCCGCCGCACTGTTACTTCGTTTTGGGCGACCATCGCAATCTTTCCAACGACAGCCGCGATTTCGGGCCCGTTGACGAGAGCTTTATCTACGGCAAGGCCGTCTTTGGCTATTGGCCGGTAGGGAAGCTCGGAACCCTGCGATAGGCAGCCGGCAAAGCGCTCGCCAACGATCCTCACCCCTCAAGTCACACCAATGCCCCAGCCGCAAGGAGATTGACGGCCCTGCTTGTCGAAAAAGCCAGGTGGTCCCCGAGTCAACGGCGCTCGCTCTCCGGCACGACCACAGGAATATCAACTTGCACTAAAATTTTGTGGCTCAGGTAATTACGCTGGGCAGAGCGGCAGCATCCAAATTGGTTGCAAAAAAAACGCGGGGTTCACGAAACTTTACAGGTGACGGCACAGCCGGATTTCGCAACTAATGTTCCCAGGCGCAGTTAATACAGTCGGGTCTGAAATTGAGGAATTGCGCTGGATTGCAGCAGTTGTAACGCTGCACCTCGAACGACTGACTGGGCCGGGAGATCGAAAGGAAAGGGATATGCGAATCGTCAGATACACTCGGGTTTTATTGTTGGGAGTATTGCTTGTCGCTGTACCGTTGTCGATGTCGGCGGGGGTTTTCGTCTCCGTTGGCTTCGGACCACCGCCGCTGCCGGTTTATACGCAGCCTCTTTGCCCTGGGGCAGGCTACATATGGACACCGGGCTATTGGGCGTACGCACCTGACGGCGGATACTACTGGGTGCCGGGAACGTGGGTGCTGGCACCGCAACCGGGCCTGCTGTGGACGCCGGGTTACTGGGGATGGGGCGGATCAGCCTTCATCTTCCACACCGGCTATTGGGGTCCGACCGTGGGCTTCTATGGTGGTATTAACTACGGCTTCGGTTACACCGGAAGCGGTTTCTACGGTGGCCAATGGCGCGGTGGGCAGTTCTATTACAACCGCGCGGTGAACAACGTGAACGTCACCAGCATTCACAACACTTACAACACCACAGTCGTGAACAACACTACCATCAACCGCGTCAGCTATAACGGCGGAACGGGCGGACTTGCCGCGCGGCCGACGGCAGCGCAGCAGGCGGCCGCCAACCAGCGCCACATCGAAGCGACTGCCGCGCAGACGCAGCATCAGCAGATGGCAAGCCGTGATCAGTCGCTGCGGGCGTCCGTGAACCATGGCCAGCCTGCGGTTGCTGCGACCGCCAAGCCCGGGTCGTTTAGCGGACCGGGTGTGGTAAAGGCCACGAACCGTCCTGTGGATGTTCCCGCGACCCGTCCTAACACGGCGAATAAAGCGGCCGGTGCGCGGCCCGGGAGCCCGAGCAACGAGTCGCGTCCGGCGGCTAACAATGCCGAGCGGCCAACCGCGAACAAGAACGTTGCACATCCACCTGCGACGAACACGCCTCCGCATCCGACGACCAGCAACGCAACGCGTCCGACCACCAGCAATGAGGCTCGTCCGACGACCAACGAGTCACGGCCAACAGCCAACAACAGCGTTCCGCATCCGCCTTCGTCGAATACGACTTCGCATCCGACGAACCATAACGCCACGCGGCCAACCACCAGCAGCAACGTACCGCGCCCTCCCGCAGAGAACACCACTCCGCGGCCGACTACTTCCGCGTCGCGGCCTCCCACTCGCGAGAGCGAGCCTGCAACGCACTCGAGTGAGCCGGCTCCGCGCTCGAGTCAGCCCGCGGCGCATGCAAGCCAGCCGCACAACGCTCCGGCGCCGCATGAGAGCGCGCCGCAGCAACACGCCAGTGCTCCACGTCCGCCGCAGCACGAGGCCAGCCAGCCTCATGCTCAAAGCGAGCCTCATGAGAGCAAACAGCCGGAACGCTAAAACGATCACTGCCTAAACAGCAACGCCCCGCTCAAGCTTGAGTGGGGCGTTTGTTTTGTTTCCTGCAAACGAAGTTTTATCGGGTCGTACCTCGATTGGTTCCCGCAACCAGATAGAAGTCGAGATGCTGCCACGAAAAGCCGCCAAACAAAACGACCTTGCGTCCTGGAAGCAGGTATTGAAGTTCCTTCTGCGTGCCGCTGGCGGCAATGACGATGTGATCTTCCGCAGGAATCTCGTGATTCGCGTAGCTGGCCACACGGTGATTGCGGTAGAAAGCCAGTCCGTATTCCACGCCGGCCGGAACATCGTAAGCCGCGATGGTGGGAACGCGGCCGATTTCGGTCAACCCGAGCGATGCTTGCACCGGCCGCTCTGATTGCAGGATGCTGATGATCGGGGCAGTGCCGCGCAGAATCAGCGCGAAGGCGATCACCACCGGTACCAGCGTCGTGAAGCGCAGCACGCGATAACCCTGGTTCTCCAGGGTCAGCCAATACATGAGAGTGGTGACGACCGCCAAAGCCGCCGCCACAAGAATTACCGTCTTCGGCAAAGCAAGGTGCAGCAGCTTGAACGGAACGATGAAGGCCGCGATCAGCATTGCCGACGACAACAGCGAGTGCAGCAGAACCAGCCATCGGGCCGGCTTTGCGGACTCCTGGTCACGGCGAAGGATGAAGTCGGCCAGCAGGATGGTGCCGGCAGGAATTGCGGGCAGAATGTATCCCGGCAACTTCGAATGCGAGAGCGAGAAAAACAGGATGGGGATCAGGAACCAAATTGCGAGATAGGTCCGCAGATCTTCCTGGGCAGGCGGCTGCTGCGTGGCGAAGCGCCAGTCGCGTAGTGCATCGACGACCGCCGTCACGATGAAGACTGTCCACGGCACCAGCGCCAGCAGGACAACCGGCAGATAGAACCAGAACGGCTGAGGATGGTGATAGAGATTGCTGCTGAAGCGCTCCAGGTTATGCTGCAGAAAGAAGACGCGGAAGAATTGTGGATTCGCATGTTGCACCGCGATGAACCACGGTGCGACGACAGCCAGGTAGACCGCGATTCCGATGGGCCAGAGTGTGCGCAGCAGAAGCCGCCCATCGCGACGCAGCATGAGGAAGACGATGATGATTGTTCCTGGCAGGAGAACCGCGATCGGCCCTTTCGCCAGCGTCGCCAGCCCGCTGAAGAAATAAAACGATAGCAACCAGCTGCGTCGCTGGCTTGCATACCATCCGTACCACGACAACATTGCGACCGTGAACATCACGGTGAGGGGCATGTCGGTGGAGGCGCTGCGGCCGAAGCCGATCACGGCTGCGGCTGAGCAGGTGATGAGCGCCGCGTCCAATTGCATGCCGGTGCGAAAGCGGCGCGACCAGCCGTAGATGAAGATGATCAGCAGGGAAGAGAGCACTGCCACCGGCAGACGCGCGGCCGTATCGCTGACACCGCCAGCGCCCTTGTAAGAGAGCATGGCGAGCCAGTAATAAAGCGGCGGCTTCTCCAGCCAGGGAACTCCGTAGAGAACCGGCGTGACCCAGTCGTGACGCGCCAGCATCTCGCGCGCAACCTGTGCGTAGCGTGGCTCGTCGACACCGATGAGGCCGACGAGTTGCAAGCCGAGCAGGAAGAGAAAGCCGCAGAAGGCGATCAGGGCGAGCGAGTCGGTTCCACGGCGAGTGCGGTCGGTGAGAGTGGTAGTTGGACGCAAGAGATTATTGTAATGGCTTACTGTACGCGGGCGTCGTAGCCGCGGGTGCGGAATTGGGCTAGCAGGCGCTCGATGGCGACCGGCAATGGACCTTCCATAGCGCAGCCGCTGGCGCACTCATGTCCGCCGCCGCCGAAAGCTGCGGCGACTGTCGCGACGTTCACCAGTCCCTTGCTGCGAAGGCTCACGCGATAGCGTTCGGGCGCCTCTTCGCGGAAGAACAGCGCCACTTCAATTCCATGAATCGCGAGCGCGTAGTTCACCAGACCTTCGCAATCTTCATCGCTCGCCTGGCAGCGCTCCATGGTGCCGCGATCGACGTGCATCCAGGCCAGCGTTCCGTCGCGATGCAGATTGCTTAGCGCCGCGCCCAGCAGCCGCATCTTGGAGATCTGCGTCGAGAAATATACGTTCTGCGCGATGTGGACGGGATCGGCGCCGCAGCGCACCAGTTCCTGAGCCAGCGCAAAGGTGCGCTCCGTCGTGCCGTGGAAGCAGAACGAGCCGGTATCCGTCAGCACGGCGGTGTAGAGACACGTGGCGATCTCGGGTGAAATTTTCACGCCGGCCTCGCGCGCCAGACGAAAGATCATTTCAGCGGTGGCGCAGGCGTGCGGATCGATCCAGTTCACGTCGGCAAAGGGACGCGCGGTATCGTGATGATCGATGTTGATGAGGTAGTGATTCTCAATGCCGGTCAAACGGGTGCGCGCGACACTGTCGCACTCCAGAATGATGACGGCTTCGGCCTCGGGCGCCTGCTCAGTGTTGCGGAGCACGGTGTCGGCGAAGGGCAGTGGGCCGTAAGTGCCGGGCACACCGTCCCGGAGGACTACACAAGCCTGCTTGCCCATGCTGCGCAGGATCTGCGCGCAGGCGAGGGTCGAGCCGACCGCGTCGCCATCGGGACGCGCATGCGAAGTGAGAATGAACTTCTGTCGTCTACCGATCTGGTTCAGGACTTCGTTCAACATGGCCGTGTAAGCAATTAGCAATTAGCGATTAGCAACTAGCTCAAGTCGGCTCGCGTCGGACCGCTTTGGCTAAATGCCAGGTGCTAACGGCTAACTACTCTTTTTCCTCTTCTCGATCCTGTGCAACAGCTGCTCAATGCGGCCGCCATACTGCTCGGAGCGATCCAGTTGGAAAAATATCTCCGGAGACTGGCGCACGCCCAGGCGTCGCGTTACTTCATGGCGGATATAAGCGCGGGCTGCGGTCAATCCTTCCAGACTTTGCTCCGCCTCTTCCTCATTACCGTCGGCGGTGACGAAGACCCGCGCCGTTTTGCCGTCCGGGCCCAGGTGCACTTCGGTGACGCTCACCAGGCCGATGCGGGGATCGCCGAGTTCCCCCTCAACCAGAGCGACGATCTCTTCGCGCAGCTTTTCTTGCAAACGTCCGCGATGATGTTTTTGTCCCCGGTTTTCCATAAGCTGCCGCACTTAGCATTTAGCACTTGGCATTTAGTATCTAGAGCTGTGAGCTAGGGCTTGGCTAACCGCCAAGTGCTAAATGCCAACCCAAGCCGAACGTTAGAGCATACGCCAGTCAGGGCATTTCGCGGTGATAACTATCACGGTTCGCCGGTTAATTTTTCTCCGAATTCCGCTTCGTGGAGAAAGTCCAAAAAGGAATCGGTAACCTCGCCGCCGGCATTGTTGGCGACCTTCGTGGCGTGACGCTCGACGTTGCGCATCAGGCCCTCGAGATAGTCGCGCGAATCGGAGATGCTGACCACGCCTAATGTTGCGCGCTGCCAGGCCTCGCTGGCGTCAACCTCGGCGACCGCCACGTTGAAGTGATTGCGCAGGCCATCCTTTACGCTGCGCACCACCTGACGCTTGTCCTTGAGGGAGTGCGCGCCTTCGATGCGAATCTCAAGCAGGAGATACGCGATCATCTTCGAAACCTGTTCACCACAGAGGCACAGAGGACACTGAGGCGTTTCAAGAATCACTTACGCCCAAGAGCAAGTTATTGCAGAACGTCCCGGAAGCCGGCTCCTTTCTGCGGAGGATTCAGCTCCGGGACGTCGATATCGTCTCTATCGTCTCTCATTCCGTGCCAAAGCGCGGATTAGCGTTGTCCTACAAATCTAAGGTAATTGGACCATTCTCAGGTACGAACTCAAGTTCTGGAGGAATGAGTTTCATGGAGACGAACAGTAGAACAAAAAAGACAACAGCAACAATCACGCACCACCTGATATGTCCCAACAAAGTTAACGCCGTTGGATACCATCGATAGGTGATGAGTATGTCCACAAGACCACAACTAATTCCTCGCAGCCAACGCCACTTCGGCGAGAAGTAAATCTTCGCTGCGCAATTCGGGCAACGGTGTTTCGCCATCTGGGCAAAGGTTACCGAGGCGTGACACTTGGGACACTTCATCTAGCTGCAACTCAACAGTGCCGCCGCTTCGCGGCTCTCCCATTTTCTCGACATCATCCGCGGGCTGCCGCCCACGGCTAACACCAATGACGCCGCTGCCGCGGCTAAAAGCAGATCCCTCGTCGGGCTGAAGCCCTCCTCGGGATGACAAAATTACAAGGGCGGCATTCGGCACGACTAAAGTCGTGCCCTGTTACAAAGCGCTCGCACAACCAACCTTTTCAGCAGCCTGTGAAGTCTTCAGCAGCCTGTGAAGTCGTGGCCTGTTACGAACCCTAGCGGTCATGCTGTTCTGCCTCAATCGTCCGTTGACAACTGGCAACCGACAACCGACAACTGACAACCGTTTTACACGAACGCTTCTGCTGCGACGCGCTCGATGACGAAGACCTCGATCACATCGCCGACTTTGATGTCGCCGTAGTTGGTGATCGAGATGCCGCACTCCATGCCGTTGCGCACTTCGCTGACATCTTCCTTGAAGCGTCGCACCGAGCCGATCTTACCCTTGAAGACGACCACATTGTCGCGCAGCAATCGCACTTCGGCGTCGCGCTTGATTACACCGTCGAGGACGTAGCATCCGGCGATGGTGCCAACCTTGGGTACGCGGAAGGTGTCGCGCACTTCGGCACGGCCGAGGTACGTTTCCTTCACGATCGGCTCCAGCAGGCCGGTCATAGCTTTCTTAATCTCATCCTGCACCTCGTAAATGATCGAGTGCAGACGGATGTCGACCTTCTCCTGTTCAGCCAACTCCTGCGCCTTGCGCTCAGGCCGCACGTTGAAGCCGATGATGATGGCGTTCGACGCCGAGGCCAGCAGCACATCGCTTTCCGTGATGGCTCCGACCGAGGCGCGCATGACGTTGATTTTCACGCGATCGTTGGACAGCTTGATGAGCACATCGCCCAGCACTTCGACCGAGCCGCCTACATCGCCCTTGAGGATGATGAACAGTTCCTTCTGACCGGCGGTCTTGAGCTGTTCGGCGAGGCCCTCGAGTGAAACACGCGAGCTCTTGGCCAGCGTGGCTTCGCGCGCCTTGCCTTCGCGGTATTCAGAGATGCCGCGTGCTTTCTCGCGATCAGCGACGGCGACCAGCTGATCGCCCGCCTGCGGCAAGCCTTCCAGGCCGAGGATCTCCACCGGAGTGGACGGCCCAGCGGCTTCGAGCGCGGCGCCGCGATCGTTGAACATGGCTCGCACTTTGCCGAAGACGTTGCCGACGACAAAGTTGTCGCTGGTGTGCAGCGTACCGTTCTGCACCAGCACGGTCGCGACCGGACCGCGTCCACGATCGAGCTTGGCTTCGAGAACGGTACCGCTCGCCAGACGATCCGGCACCGCCTTGAGATCGCCGAGGTCGGCGACCAGGCAGATCATTTCCATCAGCAGGTTGAGGTTGGTCTTCTGTTTCGCCGACACATCGACGAAGACGGTCGACCCGCCCCAGTCTTCCGGCATGAGGCCGCGATCGGCAAGCTGCTTCTTCACACGCTCCGGCATCGCGTCGGGCTTGTCGATTTTGTTGACCGCAACGATGATCGGAACGTCCGCAGCTTTCGCGTGATCGATAGCTTCGAGCGTCTGCGGCATCACGCCGTCGTCAGCGGCGACGACCAGCACAACGATGTCGGTGACCTTCGATCCGCGAGCGCGCATACGGGTGAACGCTTCGTGACCCGGCGTGTCGAGAAAGACGATCTCGCGTCCGAAAGCCGGAGAGTTGGGATCGGTGATCGCGACTTTGTACGCGCCGATGTGCTGGGTGATGCCTCCGGCTTCGCCTTCGGCAACGTTGGTGGAGCGAATCGCGTCGAGCAGGCTGGTCTTGCCGTGATCGACGTGGCCCATGATGGTCACAACCGGCGGACGTGAAACAGCCCCCACCGCTCCATCCTCGCCCGCATCCTTTGAGGGCGCAGTGTCTTTTGCCAACTGCTCTTCGAAGGTAATGACGGCGGTCTCAGCGCCGAAGTGGCGAGCCATTTCGGTGGCGAGATTGGAATCAAGCGTCTGGTTGACGGTGGCGAAGACGCCGCGCGCCAGCAGACGAGCGATGAGATCCTTCGCGCGAATTTCCAGCTTCTCCGCCAGGTCCTTCACGCTGATGCCTTCCGGAATCGTGATCGCGCGCGTGATGGGCAGCGGCTCGGTGGAAAGCGAGAGACGCGGCGGCGGAACGAAGCCCTTCATCGGGCCTTCCTTCACACCACGCGGAACGTAACGTTGACCGGGACGCGCAGGACGTCCCATGGGACGGCCTGTTGGCGGAGGCGGAGCACCAACCCCGGGGCCTCCCGCGAATCCGGGACGAGCTCCCGGCGGTCCAGAGCGAGTCGGATGCGGACCACGACGTTCGCCAGGACGCAGCGGCGGACGCTGAGCGCCGGTCGGTGGAGCTCCGGGACGCGGGCGCTGGAAGATCGGCTTACCGCGCTCGGGCATGACTGGGCGCGGCGGCGCGCTGGGGGGACGTACAGGCGCGGAGTAGACGGGACGCGGTCCAGTCTGCGGAACAATCAGGCGGCGCTGCGGCGCTGCCGGAGCACTCGCAACCGGCTGCGCTGGCTGGCCGGGACGAAACGGTGGACGTAGAGCACCGGGAACCGCGGGTACGGTTGCAGCCGGACGAACAGGCGCAGCCGGAGATGGAACAGCCGCAGCTTCTACGGGCAAGATCTCGGGCGCCGAGATCGCAGCCTCGGCTTCGTCAAGAACTGCAACCTGATCTTCGACCAGCGGCTCGGAAGCCTTGACTGCTTCAACAGCCGGCGCGGCCGCTTGCGCCATCGGAGGCGCGGGCGGTTTCGGACGCGAGATGATCGGAGCGGGCGGACGCGGTCCCGACTGCGGCGTGATAAAGCGCGGCGCGGGCTTGGGCTCAGCCGCCGTTGCCGGTTGCGTGCTGGCAGCAGCCATCGGAGGAGCTGGAGGCGCAGGCTTGGGCGGAACTGCCGACGGTGGAGCGGCCGTGGTCCGCGGGACGCTGGGCGTAGCGAGGCTCGGAAGTGCAGCCGGACGCGCAGGGGCAGCAGGCTGGGCGGCTCGCTGGGTGATCGCTTTCAGCACATCACCCGGCTTGGAGATGTGCGACAGGTCGATCTTGGGCTTGAACTCATCCTGCGCAGGCGCGGAGCTGCGCGAGCCGCGGGAGGTACTGGGCTCGTGCTCGGCAAAATATTTCTTTACGCGCACAGCTTCGTCTTCTTCGATCGAACTGGAATGCGTTTTCTTTTCGGTGACGCCGACCTTAGGGAGAACGTCGAGGATCGCCCTGCTCTTGACCTCAAGTTCTCTCGCCAGATCGTTAATTCGAATCTTGTGCTGCATCCGCCCCGTTTCCTCCGTTATGTCCCGTCGGGTTACGCCTTCATAGCATCCTCACGGTTCTGGTTAATGTGTGCAGGCTTGAGCCCGCCGGAAACAAATCTGTCGCCGCTGACGCGGCTCGGACCAATTCTCGAATCTTCCCCGGGGCTAACGCCCCGGGCTCACTGCGCTATCGCCGCATGCGCGGCTGGTTCTTGCAAATTTCGATCGCCTTCGCGTCCGCAAATTAGACGCTGCGGCAGACCCAATAACTGACAACCGACAACTGACAACCGCTTTATCGTTTCTCGCCTGGCTCTTCTTCGTCGGGAACGTTCTCGTTCGGTGTTTCAATCCGTTCGTGAATGACACGCTCGGCTTCATCGGCGAGAGGAGCGTTCTCCACGGCATCGACCACTTCGGCTTCGAATGCCTGGCCTTCGTCGGCCAGCTCTTCCACGCTTTCGGAAGACGCCTCGGGCACGTCGGTCAAAGCTTCTTCGTCGCCTGACTGACCAGCTTCGTCCGAGACATCAACGTCAGTCTCAGCCGCAGCTTCGACTTCCGACTCGTCAGCTTCGTCGTCGGGCTTGGAGGCTTCCACTTCGTCGGCCTGCTCGTCGTCCTCGGCTGCTTCGTCTGCTGCCAACTCGCGAGCTTCTTCTTCCGCAGACACATCCTGCCCGATCGCTTCGCCTGCGTCCTCGAGCTCGTCATCGGTTTTTTCTTCCGCTGCTGCTTCGAGTTCTGCGGTCTCTTCGGAAGCGTCGCCTTCGGCACTTTCGGCGACGATCGCGCCTTCCGCCGGTGCTTCGCCTTCAGCCACCGCGCCCTCTTCGGCGACAACTGCCTCGGCAGCGTCCAGGCTAGAGAAGTAATTGTTGACCGCGATGCTGATCTTTTCGACCGTCTTGGGACCGATGCCGGGAACTTCTTCGAGCTGCTCGGGCGTCATGTCGGCGACAGCTTCCACGGTGGTGATGCCGGCAGCGACCAGCTTCTCGATGATGCCGGGCTCGAGCTCGGGCACCGTCTCCAGCGGCGTAATCGTGACGTTCATCACGCCGCGCATCTGCTCTTCGACTTCCTGACGCTTTTCTTCCTCGCTCTTGATGTCGATCTTCCAGCCCAGCAGCTTGGCGGCGAGACGAACGTTCTGTCCCTTCTTGCCGATGGCCAGCGACAACTGGCTGTCGTCGACGATCACTTCGAGGTGCTTTTCCTGGCCTTCGAGGATGGTGACGCGGCTGACCTTCGCGGGCTGCAGAGCCTTCTCGGCGAAGACGACTGGATCTTCGTGATACTCGATGATGTCGATCTTCTCGCCGCGCAGCTCGCGGATGATCGACTGCACGCGCATGCCTTTCATGCCGACGCACGCGCCAACCGGATCGACGTCCTTGTCCTTGGACATGACGGCGATCTTGGTGCGCTCGCCGGCTTCGCGAGCGATGGCGCGGATGACGACGGTGTTGTCGTAGATCTCGGGTACCTCGGTCTGGAACAGGTGGGAGACCAGCTCCGGTATGGCGCGCGAGACGACAACCTGCGGGCCCTTGGACGCTTTCTCAACGCGCACGATGATGACGCGAACGCGCTCGCCGGGAGCGAACGACTCCAGCCGCGACTGCTCCTTGCGCGGCATGCGGCCTTCGGCCTTGCCCAGGTCGACGATGACGTCCTGGCCCTCGGTGCGCTTGACGGTGATGTTGATGACCTCGCCCACGCGCCCGATGTACTCGTTGTAAACCGTGTCGCGCTCGGCCTCGCGCACCTTCTGGAAGATGACCTGCTTGGCCAGTTGCGCAGCAATGCGTCCGAGCACATCAGTCGCCTTGTAGGTGCGGAGTTCGCCGCCTACTTCGGCTGCCGGATCGATGCGCTTGGCGTCGTCGATGGTGATCTGCGAGATGGGGTCTTCGACCTGGTCGGCGCTCTCGACAATGGAGCGGACCGCGTAAGCGCGGATCTGGCCAGTCTCTTTGTCGAGCTCGGCGCGGAGATTCTCCTGCGTCTTGTAATACTTTCGGGTGGCTACGACGATCGCATCCTCAACCGCACCCACGACAATTTGCGGATCGATGCCTTTCTCGCGGCTGAGAGCGTCGATTACGTTGTACAGTTCACTCGCCATAAATTCGTGCCACCTTACCGATTGCGCGTTCCTGAATTGTGCCGTCCCTAGAGGGACTCGGTCGATTTGCTGTCCTACCCAGGACTCCGCTGCGCTCCGTCCTGGGCTAAGTTATGCCGTCCCTGCGGGACTGGGGTTGCGACGATTCAAACTTCGAGGCCACCGCGAACGTTCTGCCGCCGGCTGAAGCCGGCTCAGACCACGAATAGAGCGCCTCGACGCTGGCCTGAAGGCCAGCACTACCCTCAGCCCATTGACGCCTAACCAATCTCAGAACTCCGGTACCAGATTGGCCTTCTCTACATTGGCCAGGGCGATCTCGACTTCGGTCCCGGCTTCGACCGCCTCGTGCTTCTTCGATTTGTTGCGGCCCACCAGCTCCAGTGTGATGCGGCCGTCGTGCAGCGCCTTCAGGCGTCCTTCAAAATGCTGATTGCCGTTCACCGGATCACGGGTCGTCAGCTTCACCAGACTGCCGGTGAAGCGCTGGTAATCTTCCGGCTTGAACAGCTTGCGATCCAGCCCCGGCGACGATACTTCCAACAGGTACGAGCTGCCCGGCACAGCGTCTTCAACGTCGAAGATGGTGCTCACCTCACGGCTGAAAGTCGCGCAATCCTCGTGGGTTACGCCGCCTGGTTTGTCGATGTAGACCCGCAACATGCGGCTTTTGCCACCGCCTTGCAGCTCCAAATCCACCAATTCCAGCCCGCTGGACTGGGCCACACGTTCGGCGATCTCGCGAATTTTGTCCAAACCGCTTGCCACAGTATTCCGTTACTGCTCCCGTTCCCTAGGCACAGAGCGCCCGTCAGGCTCTGGTAACCACCTGGACTCGCCGTGCCGCCAGCGGATTACGGGGTGGAAATAAAAAGTGGGCGATCGCCCACCGGTGTGCTTCGCCGAATCTGCACCAGTTCTCCGCCACGCCGCGATCGGTGACGGGAACCGAAAAACACAACAGTACAGAACTAAATATACGCCGGAAGGGGGCTAAAACTCAAGGCCGACCTGCGCTTACTCTCAGACCGTTACCCATGACACCGGGCGGCGGGGGCTGGCGTGGGCCGTTACCGCGGGGTATTCCGTATAAAAAAGAAAGTCGGCTGCCAGCCTGGGTGCCAGTGACTTCATGGAGCATTGCGGCACGCCCTTCCGGTTTGCCCTAAGCGGCAGCGCAACCCTACAATAATCGTTTACCCCTTCCACGGAATCAAATAACGATGATCCATTTTCCTGTCCCTGAGGCGCTTACCTTCGATGACGTGTTGCTGCTGCCCGCGAAGTCCGATGTTGTGCCTGCGCTGGCCGACACCACCACTCGTCTGACCCGCAATATTACGCTGCGCGTTCCCCTGATCAGCGCGGCCATGGATACGGTGACCGAATCGCATATGGCGATTGCCATGGCGCAGCAGGGCGGCATGGGCATCATCCATCGCAACCTGTCGATCGAGCAGCAGACGCTGGAGGTCGACAAGGTGAAGCGCTCGGAGAGCGGCATGATTGTCGATCCCATCACCATGGCGCCGGAGCAGAAGATCTCCGAGGCGCTGGAGTTGATGCGGCACTATCGCATCTCGGGCGTGCCGATAACCAAGAAGGGCAAGCTGGTCGGCATCCTTACCAATCGCGATCTGCGTTTTGAAACTCGCACCGACGTTCCCATCAGCGAAGTGATGACCAAGGACAACCTCATCACGGTTCCGGTGGGCACGACGCTGACCGATGCCGAGGCGATCCTGCATCAGCATCGCATCGAGAAGCTGCTGGTGGTCGACGATGCCTACAACCTGAAAGGCCTGATCACGGTGAAGGACATCCAGAAACGGTTGAAGTATCCGACCGCCGCGAAGGATGATCATGGCCGGTTGCGCGTGGGCGCGGCGATTGGGGCGACGGGAGATTTTCTGGAGCGCGCGCAGGAATTGGTGCGAGCCAAGGCTGATCTCTTGGCCATTGATAGCGCGCACGGGCATTCGACGCGAGTGATCGAGGCAATCAAGAAAATCAAGGCGGCGCTGCCGCAGGTTGATCTGCTGGCGGGGAATGTTGGGACCTTCGACGGCGCTTGCGAACTGGCGCGCGCTGGCGCGGACGGGATCAAGGTCGGCATCGGGCCAGGATCGATTTGCACCACGCGCGTCGTTACCGGCGCAGGCGTGCCGCAGATCACAGCAATTGCCGAGGCGGCGCGCGCGGTTCGCGACAGCGACGTTTCGGTGATTGCCGACGGCGGCATCAAGTACTCCGGCGACGTCACTAAGGCAATTGCCGCCGGCGCCGATTGCGTGATGATCGGATCGCTGCTGGCAGGAACGGAAGAGAGCCCAGGCGAAACGATTCTGTATCAGGGAAGGTCGTTCAAGACGTATCGCGGCATGGGGTCGCTGGCGGCGATGGCGCAGGGTTCCAGCGAGCGCTATTTCCAGAGCACCGATGGCGAGTCGGAAGATTCGTCTGTGCCCGTGCTTTCCGAGAATGACAGCGACAGCAATCGCCTCGCGAAACTGGTGCCGGAAGGCATTGAAGGACGCGTGCCGTATCGCGGGACAGTGGGCATGATCGTGTATCAGCTGGTCGGCGGCGTGAAGAGCGGTATGGGCTACGTGGGCTGCGCGACGATTGAAGAGCTGCAGCAGAAGGCGCGCTTCGTACGCATCAGCGGAGCCGGACTGCGCGAGAGCCATGTGCACGATGTGATGATCACGCGCGAGGCGCCGAATTATCGGGCGGAATGAAGAAGCCGTGAGCTCTGAGCTGTGGGCCGTGGGCTAGGGGCCAAGAGCTTAAATTGTGTGTGGCTCGAGGCACCGCCTTAGCTCTCAATCCCAGTCCGTTAGACCGAGCCGCCCGAGAATACTGATATGCATGTGCTCATGGCTCACAGCTCAGAGCCCATGGCTGGTTTTCCGGAGTGTCATTGTTAAAGCCGTCGTTTCGTTCTTTGGTACGTAATTGGTGGATGGTGGTCGTCTGGCTCGGAGTCATCCGGGTGGAATCCACCGACATGGCTTCGGCCCACAACACCTCCTTCGTCCTGTACAAAGTGCTGTCCGTTGTCGCGCCGCATGTGCGGCATGAGTCGGTTGAGCTGCTGAACGCGATTCTTCGCAAGACCGGACACTTCCTCGGCTACGGAATTCTGAGCGCACTGGTCTTCCTCGCGCTGCGCCATACCAATCGCGATCGGCTGCGTCCGCTGCTGCGGCGGCCGTGGGGAATTTATCTGCGCGACTGGTGGTGCCGCGAGTGGGTAATGATCGCGATACTGTTCACGATCGTCACCGCAGCCTATGACGAGATTCATCAGACGTTTATCCCGTCGCGCACCGGGCGCTGGCAGGATGTGGTGATCGATAGCTGCGGTGCGGCGGTGATTCAGATCGTGATTTATCTGCTGACCAAACGCGCGTTCCAGCGGCGACTGACGTTGGAGCCGGCGCCGGAACTGATGACGATGCGATAGAAGTTGGGCCCGAAGGTTGGGCCTCCTCGCAGAAAAGCGAACAGCAGGTCCTTCAACTGCGCGTCCGCCCGCCGCATCGGACGCGGCGGAAAAGCAAAGGCGCGGCCGCTCCGCTCAGGATGACAAAGCTAAAAGAGGCGTGCTGGAACACCAGCCCAAATCTGCCAAAACCCATGCGGCCGCCGTCAGTGTGGCGGAGAGGATGGTCTCGCTCCATTGGAAGGGATCTTTGCTGCCTGCCGCCACGATAGGCACCCACACCAGCAGAGTGAACATTCCAATCTGCAACGCCACAAGCACCGCCGCCAGGCGGGCATACGCACCGATCGATATAGCCAGAGCTGCGACGATGAATGCGCCGCCGGTGAAACAGGCCAAAGCGACATGCCAGGGCATCCAGTGAGGTATCAGCGCGGCGGTGGGTTGTAGATAGATGAAGTGAGCGATGCCGAAGGGGATCAGGGCCACGCCGTAAAGCACTCTGGCGATGCGCAGACCGCTTTCGCCCGTTGCGAAACGGAGTCGTTGCCTGTCCCATTCTGTGGCGAACCGGACATTTAAGACCCAGGCGGCCGCCGCCATAACGGCGATCTTGCAGGCTGCCCACCAGTAATCCACCGTGAACGAGAGGAAGACGCCGGGCAGTCGCACCAGCAATAACCAGAGCAGGAACCAGGCGAGCAGCACGCGGGCAGCGACGGCGGATGTGCTCTGCCAAAGCAAACCGATGCCGGTCGCGAGGCACACGAGGGCGCAGAGATAGGCCAGAGCGGGCGCGTCGTGGGGTATCGGCTGAAATAGCGATACCCATTCGCCTTTGATCAGTCCCAGGATCCCGAGGCCGATCATGGTCGCCGCAAAGACCGCATGACCTACACTTGCGATGCGCATCGCCCTATCCTCCATCGGCACTCTTCATCGGAGGGCGTTATCGTAACTCACCGTGAGTGCAGTCGGCCGGCGGTTGTCGCGACTTGAGACGAACTCCGTTGCGCAGGGGCCAGAACGCCTCTTCTGAGCCATCAAACGGTCCCACTTCCCACGACAAAAATGTTCTAGACTCTTGTTGGGAATATTCGTAGATGCGCAAATCGCTTTTCGCTGGTTTCCTCTTCGCCGCTCTGTGTTGTTCTTCGCTGACGAGCCAAGCTCAATCTGACGCCGCGCAAGCAAAGCAACCCAAGCAGGCTGCTCAGGGCAAATCGACTGCGGTCGACGCCCAGGACCATCCGTGGTGGCAGCACGCCGTCTTCTACGAGATTTATCCGCGCAGCTTTGCCGACAGCAACAATGACGGTATCGGCGATCTGCCGGGCATCACCTCGAAGCTTGACTACCTTAAGCAGCTTGGCGTCGATGTCATCTGGATTACGCCCTGCTATCCCTCGCCGCAGGTCGATTTCGGCTACGACGTTTCCGATTACGAAGACATCGATCCGGTCTACGGCTCGCTCTCCGATTTCGGCAAGATGCAGCAGGACGCGCAGGAGCGCAGCATTCGCATCATCATGGACCTGGTGCTGAACCACACCTCGGACCAGCACAAGTGGTTCATCGACTCGCGCTCCTCGCGCAACTCGAAACATCGCGACTGGTATATCTGGCGAGATGGAAAGTCCGGCTCAGGCGGCGCAATCGCGGCGCTTGCCGGAGGCAGTTCAAAACCGCAGCCGCCCAACAACTGGATCGCGCTATTCGGCGGCTCCGCGTGGCAGTGGGATGGGAAGACCAAACAGTTCTATTACCACTTCTTTTATCCGCAGCAGCCGGACCTGAACTGGCGCAATCCCGAGGTGCAGGATGCCATGTTCGACGTGACGCGCTGGTGGTACGACCGCGGCGTCGCCGGCTTTCGCCTGGATGCGGTGGACACGATCTTCGAAGACCCAAAGCTGCACGACAATCCCGTCCTGCCCGGCAAGAACGGCTATGGCGATCCCAACGAGGAGAACAAGTACAACACCAACTTGCCGGAGCTGCACGACGTGCTGAAGGGGCTGCGTAAGATCGCCGACCAGTACAACGCGGTACTCATCGGCGAGACCGCGACCAAGACCATCGAGCAGCTCGACAAATATTACGGCCAGGGCGGCAACGAGTTGCAGATGCCGATGGACCTGATGTTCGCCAAGGTCGACGAACTCTCACCGCCGGAGTTTCGCCGGCAGATCGCGGCCGTCAATTCCGCTCCAGGCTGGCCGGTTTACCTGATCGGCAATCATGATCTCCCGCGCTCGTATGACCGCTACGGCGATGGCGAGCATAACGACGCAATCGCCAAAGTGATGGCCGGCTTGTATCTCACGCTGCGCGGTACGCCAATCATGTATTACGGAGAAGAGATCGGGATCGAGCAGAACGATCCGAAGTCCAAAGCCGAAGTGAAGGATCCCATCGGAAAACTGGGCTGGCCCAACAATAAGGGCCGCGACGGCGAGCGTACGCCGATGCAATGGACCGACAAGGTGAATGCGGGATTCAGCAAGACGCGGCCGTGGTTGCCGGTTTCCGACAACTATCGCACGCACAATGTCGCCAGCGAGCAGAAGGATCCTAATTCGATTCTGCGTTTTTATGAGCAATTACTGGCGCTGCGGCACACGAACCAGGCGCTGCTCGACGGCGATTACGTCGCGCTCAACCAGAACGATCCCAACGTCATGTCCTATCTGCGCCGCTATAAGGATCAGGCGGTGCTGGTCGTGCTCAACATGTCTGACGAAGCGCAGAAGGCTAGCTTCGCCCTTGGGCCGCAAGGATTCTCAGCGAGCGAGGCCAAAACTTTGCTGACCACAATGCCGGAGATGAAAGACAGCGCGAATGTGTCGGGGATGACCCTCGCGCCGTTCGCGGTCTATATCGGCGAAGTTACGCGCGCGGCGAAGTAGACGGCGATCCGGCCGTGGGCGAAGCACATCAATCCATGTCGGGGACTTGGCGAGCCAGAGCCGCACTTACTGCTTGTGCAGCGATTCCGACAGGCTAATCAGGTTTTGGGGACGAACGCGGATGACGCCGCGGCGCGGACTGTCGATGTCGGCGATGAGAAAGAACGCAACCGCCAGCAGAAATGGCAAAACGGTGAACAGCCCCCCCTTCTTATGGCGCGCGCCATAGCCGACCAGCAGGCTGCAGCAGATTCCCAAAACGATCATCAGGCACCACGCGCCTACCGGGATGCGGTTCCACCACGCTGCTTGCGTATAACCCTGACGGTTCAAAACGTCGTTCATGCCGGAGACGACGAGGCCGAGGATGGGAGTTGGTTGGGCAGTGGCATCGCGCTGAACCACGGACCACATCTGATCCTGTAACCTGACTGTCTCCTTGTTAATGCGCTCGAGCTCCTGCTCATCGCGCGTAGTGAAGAACACTAGGCGATGGTCGAGGTATTCGGTTAGCAGTGCTTTCACTCTTGCGGCGTCGGCGGCAGGCAGCAGATCGGCGCGAACATACTCGGTGCCGATGGCGTTGGCTTCTTCCTCTTCATAGTTCTTTCGCTGATCGTAACGGCTGACCGCCATGGAAAAGCTGAATCCGATGATCAAGGCCAGGAGCGTCAGGCTGGAGCTGATGACCAGGCTGAGATCGTCTCGCTCTTCCTCCCGTGGAGGGCGCAGCCTGGTGCCGATTCTGGCGCCGATCTGCACGGCTACCCAAAGCACCACCAAAGAAAACAGAAACACGACCAGTGGACGGATGAATAGATCCATGAAGCGCAGGTCTCCGAGCTCCCCTCAAGGAACGTCCGCGAGGGTAGCTACGTTCCTTATAACTTAAGGGCGAACGCAAGTATGGTATACGATTCCGCGCGGCAGACCAGTGAGACGGGGAGAGTCTATTGACGTTGTCGGAGAGGAAACGAGCCGCTGCTTAGGCTAAACGCTGGAGAGTTCAGGTCAAGCGGTGCAGAGTGGCGAAGGTCATCTATCCGACCTTGGCCAGTTCATCAGGATGGACCGACCGGGGGGCCTTGCTGGCGGCGCTTGCGGTCGAGCGGATTCGCGGTCTGGGTCTGTTCTTCACGGGACATATAGAACCAGGCTCCTAAAAAAACGGCACAGGCAGTCATACCGTACAAATTGTAAGTGGCGAACAAACGCTGCAAGAAATCGAGCATAGACCCCTCACTGGCGCTGAGTCCGGACCAGTTCTCGGAGGGCAGAACAGGTGGAGCTCGTGTGGCGCGCGCTAGTGCTGTAATTGCCCTGACTGTAGCCCCGATACTGTTTCCCGACAAGACCACTTGTGGCGTGGAACCGGGCCACTCTCGCCCCGGATGGTTAGCACCATAGTGCCTCATATTCAGCTATGTATAAGTTAAAAAGTAAGTTAGCGAGGGCGTTCGATTTGCGTGCCAGCGAGGCGGGAGGATCGAAAGCCGCACCTGGCAGTTGGAAAAAGAGGGGGCCGCAGGACCGAGCCGTCCGTGTTACAACTGAAAACGCCCGATGAACAGCAAGCGCACCACGAATATCTTTCTCGCGACGCTGGTGGTTCTCGCGCTGGGCCTCGCGATCGTCATCACGCGGCCCTTTCTGCAGCCGTTTGCTTTCGCGGTGATCCTGGCGGTGGTCTTCTTCCCGGTGCACGAACGGGTGCTGCGTTTCTTGAAACGGCGTCGTGCAGTGGCTTCGCTGGTCTCGACGTTAGCGGTGATCCTGCTGTTTGGAGTTCCGGCCTTCATCATCGTGACCCTGGGCGCGAATGAGGCGATGACGGTCGCGCACTATCTCACGCGCCGCAGCGCGGAAGAAGGCGGTTTCACGCTTTTCCTTATCAACCTGGCTGCCGGTCCACTGCACTTTATCGGGCGCTGGGTCGATCTGTCTAAATACGATATACACGGCATCATCAACTCCAATGCCCAGAAGGCAAGCGTCAGCCTGCTTGGCGTGGGCGCGGCGGTGTTGAGCAATCTGGCGCGCTTTGCCGTCAACGCGCTGATCACCTTCGTCATCCTGTTTTTTCTATTTCGCGAAGGCAAAGAGTGGGCCTATCGGGCCGGC
Source organism: uncultured Acidobacteriaceae bacterium (assembly GCA_963805985.1). Taxonomy (GTDB): domain Bacteria; phylum Acidobacteriota; class Terriglobia; order Terriglobales; family Acidobacteriaceae; genus Bog-257. The sequence continues at coordinate 222,639 of CAWDWG010000008.1, forward strand.
AAACTAACTCCGCTCACCGATGTGCAGGTCGCGCGCCTATACCAGAACATCTCCGATACCATCGTCGCCAACGTTTACGGCATTCTCACCGTTGGATTCGCTCAGGGCCTGCTGACCGGTATCGCGATGAAGATCGTGGGCATGCCGTCAGCTCTATTGCTGGGGCTGGCGGCGGGCCTCTGTTCCATCATTCCGGTGGTGGGGTCGGCGCTGGTGTGGGTTCCGGTGGCGCTTTATCTACTGTTTGAGGCGGCGCTCTGGAAGGGTATTTTCCTGCTGATCTGGGGTACGGTTGTGGTCAGTTCCATCGACAACATCTTGCGCCCATGGGTGGTTTCCGGGCGTGTTGAGCTGCACCCATTTGTGCTGCTGTTCTTCATCCTGGGCGGCGTCGAAGCGTTTGGATTTATCGGATTGTTTCTTGGACCAGTGGTGGCGTCGGTACTGGCAGCGCTGTGGAGGATGTTGCGGGAATCGCTGGGCGACGGCGAGACGCAAGGAGCGGATTTCGCCGATTTTCCGCCTTGAGCTGGAAGGTAGAGCTGGCCTTCAGGCCAGCGTCCAGGACATCCTAAATATTCAAGAGCCAGCTTCAGCCGGCGACACGTTACTCGCCGGTGAGCGGTTTGTAGAGATCGCCTTGCTGGCGTTCTCCGATGTTGCGTAGCGCCTTGACGGCGTACTCCTGAAAGTGGGGCGAGCTGCGATGCGCCTCGAGCGCGGCGGCGTCGCGATACTGCTCATAGATGAAGAAGCGGCGGGGATCGTCAGTGTGCCGGTGGACGACGTACATGAGGCATCCCGGTTCCTGACGTGAGGCGGCTTCCAGCTTAGCGAAGATGACCGCAACCTCCTGCGCATGTCCCTCATGCGCCAGCCAATTCACTGCCAAAACAAGCATCACATCCTCCGATCCATGAAGGCTCCCGTTGGGTGGAAGCGCCGGGCTTTAGCCCGGCGAGAGCGGACAGTTTCACAAACGGGCTTCAGCCGCGGCGCCCAGGGCTAAAGCCCAATAGTGACGACTGCCCTGTTACGCACGGCTAAAGCCGTGCTCTTCCACCGTTTCGTCAGACCGTGGCCTTGCCCATCCCATCCAGCATCGCCAGAAATTCGGGCACAAACATTGTCTGCTCGCGATCCGGGCCGGTGGAGACGATGCCGACCTTCGCGCCCGATTCTTTCTCCACGAACTCCAGATAGCGCTTCGCCTTCTCCGGCAGACGATCGTAGCTGTCGATGCCGAAGGTGCTCGTCTGCCATCCTGGCAGCTTGGTGTAAACCGGTTCAATCTTTTCGAAGCCCGAGATCTGCGCCGGAATTTCCTGCGCTTCTTTGCCGTCGATCTTGTAGCCGATGCAGACTGGAATCTCGGCCTGCTCGTCGAGCACATCCAGCTTGGTCACTACCAACCAGCTGGTGCCATTGATCATGTTGGAGTAGCGCAGCAGCGGCAGATCGAGCCAGCCGGTGCGGCGCGGACGTCCCGTGACTGCGCCGAATTCGTTGCCCTTCTTGCGCAGCGCCTCGCCGATCGCGTCCTTCGATTCGGTGGGGAACGGTCCTTCGCCGACACGCGTGCAATACGCTTTCGTCACGCCGATGACAACGCTGATCGATGTCGGAGGAACACCTGTGCCGGTTGATGCGCCGCCAGAAGTCGCGCTCGACGAGGTGACGAACGGATAGGTTCCGTGATCGATGTCCAGCATCGTCCCCTGCGCGCCTTCAAACATTACCGGCTCGCCGTTCGCGATGGCCTGATTCAGCAGCAGGGCAGTGTCGGTAACGAACGGCGCCACACGATCGCCGATGGCGCAATACTCGGTGAAGATCTTGTCCGCATCCAGCGGCTCGCTGTTGAACAGCGCGTGCGCGATGGTGTTCTTCTCGCGGCAGGCGTTCTCGACATGCTTCTTCAGCAGCGTCTTGTCGAGCAGGTCCTGCACGCGCAGGCCGCTGCGCGCCATCTTGTCTTCGTAGGTGGGACCGATGCCGCGAGACGTGGTGCCAATCTTCACGCGTCCCGGCGCGTTCTCCGCAGCCAGCTCGATGAGCCGGTGATAGGGAAGAATCACGTGCGCGCGGTTGCTGACGAACAGGTTGCCGTCAACGTGCACACCGGTCGCGCGCAGCGCGTCGACTTCCTTCATGAAGGCGAACGGGTCGAGCACGACACCGTTGCCGATGACGCCGCGGCAGCCCTCACGCAGCACGCCGCAGGGAATCAGTTGCAGAATAAATTTCTTGCCATGAATGGTGACAGTATGTCCTGCGTTGTGGCCGCCGGAATAGCGGGCCACCACCTTAAAGCGCTCCGAGAGCACGTCGACGATCTTGCCCTTGCCCTCGTCGCCCCACTGCGCGCCGACAATCACCGCAGTCTTGCCAGTTTTCAACATTCCACTCCGCTTTCGATTGCTAAATCTCTGTCGGGCAGCCGCGCAGATTCATGCACACAAATCGCGTGTTGTTGCGAAACGGTTCCTTTAAGTCAGGGAAATTCTATGTAACAGGAGCGGCCAAATTACCCGGTGTTACAGATTATTTTATCAGCAGGCCAGCGAGTCGCGCGTGACTTTCAGGCCATTGAGATTGCCCAGCACGGTCACCGCGATCAGCTCCGGCCGAAACAGTTCGTTGGCGGTTTGCAGAAGGTCTTCGACGGTCACCGCCTGAATGCGGTCGATGATCTCATCCATGCCGAGGAAGTGGTCGTAATACATCTCCTGCCGCGCCAGGTTGGACATGCGCGCGGTGCTCGATTCCAGGCTCAGCATCAGGCTGCCCTTCAGCTGGTCCTTGGCGCGCTTCAGCTCTTCGTCGGAGATCGGGTTCTGCTTCAGCAGGCGGAACTCATTCACAATCGACTGCACTACCTTCGGCGCTGACTCGCGCGATGTACCGGCATAAACCGAAAGCATTCCGGCGTCGCGGAAGGGATTCAGCTCGGAGAAGATGGAATAGACCAGGCCCTGCTTCTCGCGCACATTCTGAAAGAGGCGCGAGCTCATGCCGCCGCCCAGCAGCGTATTGAGGATGTAGGTGACGTAGCGGCGGCGGTGGCTGATGGGATACGACGGCAAGCCAACGCAAATCTGCACCTGCTCCAACGATTTCTTGTTGCGCAGAATGATGCGCGAATTGATCTTCGGCGGCGTCGTCATGCCAGCCGTTAGTGCCTTGGGGAAGGCTGGCAAAGCGCTCCCGCAGCAGCTCCACGAGATCGTGGTGATTCAGATTACCGGCGGCGGAAATGATCATGTTTCCCGGCCGGAACTTGCCGCCGTAGTAGGCCAGGATCGCGTCCTGATCGAATCGCCGGACCGTATCCTTCGTGCCCAGGATCGGCTTGCCCAGCGGATGGCCCTTGAAGAAATTCTGGGTGAAGATCTCGTGTACGAGGTAGTCGGGATTGTCCTCGTCCATCTTGATCTCTTCCAGAATCACGCCGCGCTCGCGGGTGATCTCCTTGCCGTCGAAGACGGGATGCAGGACCATATCGCTGAGAATGTCGACGGCTACCGGCAAATGTTCATCCAGCACTTTAACGTTGAAGCAGATGGTTTCCTTGCCGGTGAAGGCGTCCATGTTGCCGCCGATGGAATCCACCTGGCGCGCAATGTCTTCGGCGGTGCGGTTGCTGGTGCCCTTGAAGACCATGTGCTCGACAAAGTGCGAGATGCCGTTGACCAGCGGGTCTTCGTGCCGCGAGCCGGACTTGATCCAGATGCCCATCGACACCGAGCGGATGTGGTCCATCTGTTCGGTGAGGATGGTGAGGCCGTTGGGCAGGATCTCGCGTTGTATATTGCGTGGTTCTTCAACCATAATTACCGTTCCGAGCGATCGAACAGTCTTCGCTCAGCTGATGAGACACGATTGCCTGGGTTCGTTTCGCGTCCTGCGAGCTGAGGCTCGCCGGATAAAACGCGCCGTTACAAAGTTGGACGAAATAACCCGAAGCGACGCCGGGCACAGGGAATCTAACAGATACCATATTAGATGCATGGAGCAACCGCAAAATACCGAACTTTTAGGCCTTTCCCTTCAAGAGCTTACCAGCCTCGTCGAGGCCCAGGGAGAAGCTTCCTATCGCGCCCGCCAGCTGTTTGACGGCTTATACCGGCAAAGGTGGTCGAGCTTAGAACACTTCACGACGTTGTCGCTCGAGTTGCGCCAGAAGCTGAGAGAGCTCGGCTACACGCCGGGTTTGCCGCGCGTTGAGAAGAGCTTCGCTTCCATTGATGGCACGGTGCGATATCTCCTGGGTTTCGGTGACGGCCAGACGGTGGAAACGGTCTGGATGCCGGACGGCGATGGCGGCGAGGCTGGCGACGGCTCCCCGAGCGGCGATGAAGAGCTGGCTGACGGGAAGGATTGGCGTCGCGCGACCATCTGCATCTCCAGCCAGGTGGGTTGCGCCGTCGATTGCGCTTTCTGCATGACCGCGCTTCTGGGGCTGAAGCGTAATCTCACCGCAGGGGAGATCGTTGGCCAGGTTCTCGCGGTGCTCGCCGACCAGCGAGTCGACATCGAGCGCGATCGGCTGAATCTCGTATTCATGGGACAAGGCGAACCGTTCCTTAACTACGACAACTTCATGCAAGCTGTGCGATTGCTGGTGGAGGGCGTTGGCATTCCCGAGTCGCGCATGACGGTTTCGACGTCGGGCATTCTGCCGCGCATCGCCGATTTCGGTGCGGAGCCGGTTCGCCCGAAGCTTGCCGTTTCGCTCAACGCGCCCAGCGAGGAGTTGCGCACGCAGATCATGCCGATCACGAAGAAGTGGACGATCGAGAAGCTGATGGCTGCGCTGCGCGAGTTTCCGCTTCGCAATCGCGAGCGGTTGACATTCGAGTACGTCCTGCTCGGCGGAGTGAACGACGAGGTTGAACACGCTCGTCAGGTTGTGGATTTGCTGCGCGGCTTGCGAGCCAAGGTGAATCTGATTGCGCTGAATCCTGGTCCTGAGATTCCGTTCTCCATGCCATCGGACGAGCGCGTGCTGGCGTTTCAGAGCATTCTGACGCGCGCAGGCATTCCGGCATTCGTCCGGCGGCCACGGGGGCGCGACATTTATGCCGCGTGCGGGCAGCTGAAGCGAACCATGGAGTTGGTGCAAGTGGCGCCCTAGATTCCCTGGCGCTGGTGCAGTCAAAATCAACCGTTGGCAGCTTTGCTCTTGGTTTTTTGCAGTGGTGGGCCGGCCAGATCAAAGTCGTGTGTGATGTGGGGAACGACCTGCGAGACGTAGAATCGCACCGCGTCTTTGCAAACTCGGCAGCCGGGAAACTCGTCGCCGCGAATGGCCAGGACTTCGTGTTGCGCCCGGTGGTCTTGATGAACCACGGTGTATAGGCCGGAGATCGGAACCTTCTGCCCCGGCTTAAACGCTCGAACTTCGCGAACTGCTGAGCCCGGCATCATTCAAATACTCTCAGCGGTAGTTGCTTCTTGCCCTGACCTCTTCGACCTGACCTGCAGTCGAAGTCGGGTTGCGAGTTGTAATGGCCGTTCAGCCTTCGTTGTCGATCGCGCGCGCGACCGCCTGAAGGTCCTCCAGCGTGATATTCCGGAACCACGACATAAGCTGCTCGGGAGCCAGTGGCTTCAGGCCCGGAACATCCAGGTTTTGGCGAACGCACTTGACCACTTCCTGCAGCACTGCGCGGAACTCAGTTCGATCGACCAGCGGCCCCATCTGCACCTTCTTGCGCCCGGACCTGACCCGGACGTCAACCCAGAATTTACTGACTTTTTGCAGACTGCTCGCCGCCCGTCGAACTTGCCGGCAGCGTCTCCCGAAACTGGCACCATGCTCACGGAAGAAAGACGAGCGGCCCGGACTGGTCGAACGGCCGATGACCGCGGAAGCGAACTTTGGCTGAATCAAGATTCGATTGAGCACAGTATGCCCGTCGGTTCTGTGATGCATCCCAGCAGGCCGAGAGTTGTCATCAACGCTGACGGGTGAGGGTTTGGCGCAAATTGACGTTGGGTACGGCGGCGATGGCATTACGGTTCGCTCGAAGATCGAGAGTCAACATCGGGGTCGCGCAACGCTCGGTCGGCACCGCTGCATCGGATGTTATTGGAGATTGCGAAATCCACGGAAGGTGATATGAACCAGGATCAGCTCGGGAAAGACGGAGTAACGGCTACTGATAATGTTCAACTGAAGAACAAGATTTCGACCCTGAATCGCTATGTGCAATCGTTGTGTGGTCTGTACAGCCGCATCGCTCGCCAGTTGCGGGTTGACCGCTCTTATGTCAGCCGGGTGGCGCGCGGGGAACGCCGCTCGCCGCAGATTGAGCAGGCGCTGAGCACCGAGTTCACCCGCATCATGACGGAGAACGAGAGCCAGACAAGCGGCTGAACGAGACGGCCTGCCCGCAAACTGTCCTTGAATCGTGCTGGGGAATGTCGCGGTTTTGCCGTGTTAGTATCGAAGGCAAAACCTAATGTTCCAGCACGCGAATCCGGTTGACATCTTTTTTCAGGTCATTGTGCTGCTGTTCGCCATTTGCGTGCACGAGTCGGCGCACGCCTGGATGGCCAATCGGCTGGGTGACCCAACGGCGAAGATGTTGGGCCGGGTTTCGCTGAATCCACTGGTCCACATCGATCCCTTCGGCACGATTTTGATGCCGCTGATCCTGATTGTGCTGGGCTTTCCACCTTTCGGCTGGGCCAAGCCGACGCCGGTGGATAATCGCAATTTCAAGAACCCGGTGAAGGATGACATTCTCACGGCAGTCGCCGGGCCGGTCAGCAACTTCATCACGGCGTTTGTGTCGGTCGTTATTCTGGCGATCATCGCGCATGGGTCGACCATGCCGATCGGTAGCCACGCTCACACCGAGAGTACCGCCGAGGCGCTGGCCACACTGTTCTACGACGCGATGTGGATTAACGTCATCCTGGCGGTGTTCAATTTGATTCCGCTGCCGCCGCTGGACGGCAGCCACGTCATCCGCCATTTTCTTTCTTACAACGCACTGAAGGTTTACGACCGCATTGGCTACTTCGGACTGGTGTTGCTGGTTTTCATTCTGCCGATGATCGGGCTCAACATCATTGGTTGGCTGATCACGCCGTTCATGGCATTCTTCCAAGCTCTGCTGGCTGTTTTCCTGGGCATCCGATGACCGATAATCCGAAAACGAAAAAGGGCCGCATCTTGAGCGGCATGCGACCTACGGGCAAGCTGCATCTGGGCAACTATGTTGGCGCGCTGCGCAACTGGGTCAATTTGCAGGACGACTACGAGTGCTTCTTCTTCATCGCCGATTGGCACGCGCTGACCACCGACTACGCCGATACGAGCATGGTGAAGCAGAACTCGCTCGAAGTGATTCTTGACTATCTTGCAGCCGGATTGGATCCGGAGCGCAGCACCCTGTTCATTCAGTCGCATGTGCCGCAACATGCCGAGCTGCATCTGCTGTTCAGCATGATTACGCCGCTGGGCTGGCTGGAGCGCGTGCCGAGCTACAAAGAGCAAAAGGAAAACTTGAAGGACAAGGATCTCGGGACGTACGGATTTCTGGGATACCCGCTGCTGCAGTCGGCGGACATTCTGATCTATCAGGCGAACTTTGTTCCCGTGGGCGAGGATCAGGTGCCGCACGTGGAGCTGACGCGCGAAGTGGCGCGGCGCTTCCATCAGTTCTATCCGCGCAAAATTCACGCGGGATCTCGCGACCCCAAGCGCGAGGAAGTTTTTCCTGAGCCGCAACCGCTGCTGACGCCGACGCCAAAGCTGCCCGGAACCGATGGCCGGAAGATGTCGAAGTCGTACGGCAACACGATTCTGATGAGTGAGCCCGAGCCGTCACTGCGGCAGAAGCTGAAGACCATGGTGACCGATCCGGCGCGCATCCGGCGCAGCGATCCTGGCGATCCCGATAAGTGTCCGGTTGGCGACCTGCACAAGATCTTCAGCACCAAAGAAACGATGGCGAAGGTGTACGAGGGCTGCCGGACGGCGGGCATCGGATGTATCGAATGCAAAGGCTGGGCCGCCGATAGTTTGTGGCAGGTGCTTGGCCCGATGCAGGAGCGGCGGCAGAAGTACGAAGCCGATCCGAAACTGGCGTGGGATGTTCTGGAAGCGGGATCGAAGAAAGCGCGCGAAGTGGCCGAGGCGACGATGGTGGAAGCTCGCGACGCGGCGAATTTGTCGCATGAATACGAGGCGCCAGCGAAGAGTGTTGGCAAGTCGTAGGAGCTTGGCGAAATCTGCTCTGAACTTCCGCGATCGTGCTAGGCTCTGATTATGCAGATCACTGTGGAAATTCCTGACGAGCTGGCGTCCGTGCTGGGCGGCTCCGGTGGAGATCTGTCTCGCGCCGCGCTGGAGGCAATCGGCCTGGAAGCGTATCGTCAAGGACGATTAAGCGGGTACCAGCTGCGCACGCTTCTTGGCATCCCTACGCGTTATGAACTTGACGGATTTTTGAAGCAACACGAGGTCTACGACTACACGATTCAAGATTTCGAGGAGGATCTCGAAACCATTCGGAAAATCCGCCAGAAACAACCCGCAGATAAATCGGCATGATTGTTGTCGCCGATACTAGTCCCCTCAATTACCTGATTCTGATTGGAGTGACGGAGATCTTGCCGTCCCTCTACGGTCGAGTGATCGTTCCCGCTACTGTCGCCCGGGAACTAGAACACGAAGGAAGTCCTCCGCTGGTGCGGACGTGGATGGCCCATATCCCGGCATGGCTCGAAGTTCGCTCTGACCCGGTAAGCGACCCTGCGCTTGCTTATCTCGATTCCGGTGAGCGCGCAGCGTTAGCGCTGGTGCAATTGCTGAAGGCCGATACGCTGTTGATTAACGATCGAATTGGGCGACGTGAAGCGAAACGGCGCCACATTCCAGTGACGGGAACGCTCGGCGTCCTGGCCGATGCTCATAAGGCCGGGCTTGTCGATTTCGATGCATCGGTGGCACTTCTTCGCACGACGAATTTTCGTCTCGACCCGGACATCGAGAGGCTCGCCAGACGGCGTATATCCGAGGATTGAAGGCGAGCCCTATAATGCCAAGAGCTTAAATGCCAGAGAGTCCGCAAAGTCGAAGCAGTGAAACAGCGCCACGCAAGAACGCGGATGAGTCTGCATTCTCCGTCATTGTGGGACAGGTGTACGATGGGCCGCTCGATCTGCTGCTCGATCTGATTCGCAAGCAGGACATCGACATCTACGATATTCCGATTGCCAGGATCACCGAGCAATATCTGAAATATGTCGAGTCGATGAAGGGGTTCGATGTCGACGTTGCGGCGGAGTTCATTTACACGGCGTCGCTGCTGATCCACATCAAGTCGAAGATGCTGCTGCCGCGCGATCCGGCCGGGCCGGCGGAGGAAGAAGATCCGCGGATGGAGCTGGTTAATCGGCTGCTGGAGCACGAGCGCTTCAAGACCGCAGCGCAGATGCTGTTGCAGAAGCAGCAGATCGAAGAGGCGGTGTGGTCGAATCCGGCGCTGAAAGAGTTTCGCGATGCCGAAGGCACCGATCCCGAGCTCGCTGCCGACGTCATCGACTTGGTCAAGACGTTTCAGCAGATTCTGGACCGCGCGCGCAAGCGGCCGTCGTTCGATGTGAATGAGGAATCGGTCACGGTTTCGCAGATGATCGAGTTCGTGCGGCGGCGTCTGGCGCTGGAAGAGCGGCCGGTGCGATTGAAGCAATTGCTGCGCAGCCTGCGATCGCGGTCGGCGCTGATCTGTGCGTTCCTCGCGATTCTGGAGCTGATACGCTTACAAGCGGTGCTGGCGCGGCAGGACAATGTGTTTGGAGAGATCGTCCTGAAGAAGCATACGAACTTCGATTCGCTGATGGCCGAGAGCGAAGCGGTGAAGGATGATTGGAAGTGAAGCAGCTGTCGGCCAGCAGCTCTCAGCCGTCAGTATTGTTTTCGCAGATCGACGTGCTGCGACCGCTACAGGGAGAGGAAGATTTAGCTGACAACTGATAGCTGACAGCCGACAGCCAAACCATGAGCCTGAAAGCCAAACTTGAAGCCATTATCTACGCGACCGAAGAGCCGGTTACGCTGAACGAACTTGCCGCATTGCTGAAGGATCCGGTGCTGGCGGAATTGCGCGCCGAGGAAGAGGCGCGGCTGGCGCTGAACGAGACCATTTCCGATGGCCGTCCTGTTGCCGAGAGCGACGCGGAAGAAGAGTTCGACATCGAGGAAGCTGCGGCCGAAGTTGCTGGTGAGCCGGCGATGACAATTTCTCCTCCTGACCCAGATAAGCCCGAGCCGGCTGCCGTCCCAACCAAGGACGAAAAGAAGCTCGAAGAGAAAGAGCAGCTGAAGGCCGTGAAGGCGAAATTGAGCGCGCTGATCGACGAGCTCATTTCCGATTACGCCGCGGCCGATCGCGGCATGGAGATTCGCCAGGTCGCGGGCGGCTATCGCATGGCGACCAAGCCCGAGCACCACGACGTCGTGGTCAGCTTCGCCAAGAGCCTGAAGCCGCCGGTGCGGCTGTCGCTGCAGGCGCTGGAGACGCTGTCGGTCATCGCCTACAAGCAGCCGGTGACGGTGCCGGAGATCAGCGAGATTCGCGGCGTCGATTCCGCCGGCGTCATCGCAACGTTACTCGATCGCAAACTGATTACGACCGGCGGCCGCAAGCAGGTCATTGGGCGGCCCATCCTGTACAAGACGACGAAGGAATTCCTGATGCGCTTCGGTCTGAACGAAATCTCGGAGCTGCCCAGCATGGAAGAGTTCGAAAAGCTGGGCGAGCCGCAGACCGAACTATTCAGCGCGCCGGCAGCCGAAGCAAGTTCGCAGGCAGCACCCGAGGATGAGGAAGAGCCAGTGACCGAAGCCGTGCCCGATCCTACTCATCATCTGGCCGGCGACAGTGATGTGCCTGCTGACGGCACCTTCGCGACCGAGGCGGAGCCGGAAGAGTCGCAGGAGAAGTCGTAGCCTTGCCGCCCAGGAATTCTCTTATCAGATATATGGCCTATGCCTGCTGAACGCCTCCAAAAGATCATCGCGGCTGCCGGAATCGCCTCACGGCGCAAGGCCGAGGAACTCATCACCGGCGGCCTGGTTTCGGTCAACGGACAAATCGTCACCGAGCTTGGCAGCAAGGCCGATCTCGAGCACGACCACATCAAGGTCAATGGCAAGCTGCTTGGCGGGCCGGAACGCCACATTTATCTTCTGCTTCATAAGCCCAAAGGCTACGTGACTACGGTGACCGATCCGGAGGGCCGGCCCACGGTGCTGGATCTGGTGCGCGGCGTGGGAGCGCGGGTGTATCCGGTGGGGCGGCTCGACTACCTGAGCGAAGGCTTGCTGCTGCTGACCAACGACGGCGAGTTGGCGCAGAAGCTGACGCACGCCTCGTCCCATGTATCGAAGACATATCTGGTAAAGATCAGCGGCAAGCCGGCGGAGGAGCAGATCGAGAAGCTGCGCCGCGGTATTGCGCTTCCGGCCGAACGTTCGCGGCTGAAGGCGCGCCCCGATGTTGAGGCCAAGCCGATGCAGCGCCGGCGATCGGAAGCGGTCAAGACGGCTCCGGCGCGGATTCGCGTTATACGCGAGGCGACGAATCCGTGGTACGAGGTGACGCTGACGGAAGGGCGCAACCGGCAAATCCGCCGCATGTTCGAAGAGATCGGCCATCATGTCGAGAAGATCAGACGTGTGCGTTATGGGCCGTTGGAGCTGGATGTGGAGCCGGGAAAGTTCAGGCATTTGAGCGGAAGGGAAGTGGGGCAGCTGAAGAAGGCAGCAGTCAGCCATTAGCAGTTAGCACTTAGCATTTGGCCAAAGCTGGAAAACTTAAGCGATACGAACAACACGAATACGAACCGCGAACAGCCAATGGCTAAGAGCCTTGCTAAGTGCTAATTGCTAATGTGCCAACTGCCGCTTTGGAGATCGAATGACGGATTTCGGCAAGCTGGTTCCAGATCACCTGAAGAAGCTGGACATTTACAAGCCAGGCAAACTGCTGCGGCAGGCGGAATGGGAGACCGGCGTGCGTTGCATCAAGCTAGCCTCGAATGAAAGTCCTCTTGGGCCGTCGCCGCTTGGCGATTGAAGCGGTGAAGACCGCAGCTGCCGACTTCCACTTTTATCCCGACAACGGAGTAGTGGAGCTGACGGCGCGGCTGGCCGAGATCCACGAAGTCGAGCCCAGTCAGGTCCTGGTGACAGCCGGCGGCACAACCTTGCTCGACCTGGTTGCGCGCACTCTGCTCGGGCCGGGCCTGAATGCGGTGACCAGCAAACTCTCGTTCATCGTTTATCCCATCGTCACGCAAGCAGCGGGAGCGCACCTGATCGAAGTGCCGACACTGAACGATGGATACGATCTCGAAGGCATTCTGCGCGCGGTCGATGGCAATACTCGCGTGGTGTATATCGCGAATCCCAACAATCCCACGGGAACGGTGCTGGATGCGAATGCGATCGACCGGTTCCTCGATCGCCTGCCGCCGCACGTGATCACGGTGCTCGACGAAGCCTATTACGACTTTGCCAGCTACTTCGCCGCGCAACGCGGGCTCGAGTATTCGCACTCGCTGGATTATGTGCGGGCGAGGCGGCCGGTGATTGTGCTGCGAACGTTCTCTAAGGCCCACGGCCTGGCTGGGCTGCGCGTCGGTTATGGAGTCGGGCCGGCCGAGCTGATGGGATATCTGGCGCGCATGAAGCCGGCGTTCATGGTTTCCTCGCTGGCTGAGGCCGCAGCGCTGGCTGCCCTCGCCGATGAAGATCATTTGCGGCGAGCGGTGGAGAATAACGCTGCGGGAGCCGAGTTGCTGATCCCGGCGATTGCCGCGACCGGCATTCGAGTGATTCCGACATGGGCGAACTTCCTGTTCTGTCATGTCGGAGAAGAGGCTGCTCAGCTGTGCCGGCTGCTGGAGGAGGACGGAGTGATTGTGCGTCCCATGACCGGGCCGTGGCGCGCGCCTGACGCCTTCCGCGTCACTATCGGCACGCCCGAGCACAACCAGCAATTCCTCGGCGCGCTGAAGCGGGCTCAAGCGCGCGTGCTGCAGATGAAATGAATGGTCAGCAATTTCGCCGTATTGAGTCGCCAGCTAAAATACGCTGGCGTTCTTGTTTTGCGGCGAAGCCGAGATGGGTCGACTTTCCCTTGACAAAGCCCTCCGATACTGTATGCTGTATATGTACAGTACACAGTGACCGACAATCTCATATTGCGTATCGACCTCGACTCCCCGGTTCCGGCGTACCGGCAGATTGTCGATGGGCTGCGAATTTTGCTGGTGAGCGGCAAGCTCACTCCGGGATGGGAGCTGCCGTCGGTGCGCAGAATGGCGCTGAATCTCGGCGTCCATTTCAACACGGTTGCCGAGGCGTATCGCACGCTGGCCGACGAAGGCTGGCTGCAGTTGCATCACGGACGCTCGGCCAGAGTTGTCTTTCGCGATGCGCCCGATCCCACGATGGATCAGATGGACGAGTTCGGCAAGCGCCTGCGTACGCTGATCGCCGAGATGCTGGCCAAAGGGATTCCCGCCGCGACGCTGACCGCTGAAATGCGCTCCGCGGCCGAGGGGTTAGAGAAATGAAAGCCGAAGTTGCGGTTATGCTCGTTCGTGCACGCTGGTATTTGTGGCGGTGATCTTTCAGTTCATGCCTTTGATAACGCGCCAAGGCGTCTTCTTCAGCGCGACGGTTGATCCCGACTTCCCGCGCAGCGCCGACGGCCGGCGATTGCTGCGCTCCTATCGCTGGCAAGTTGCCGTGTGTACGATCGTCGCGATTGTGCTGGCTCTCGTGTTGTTGCCGCTCACGCCAGTTATGGCATGGTTGTGCCGCTGCTGCTGATGATCATCGGCTCTACCATCAGCTACTGGCTGAAGTTTCGCCAGGTACACGAGCGCTACGGGCAGCGCCGGCCGGAGATTCGTCAGGCCGATCTCTCCGCTCGGCCGAGCCGTGAGAGCTTTAACGCGTGGGTTTGGATTCCGCCCTTTGCAGCGTTGGCGTTGACCGCGGCGTATCTGCAGTTGCACTGGAACCTGCTGCCAGAGCGGTTTCCCGTTCATTGGGGCGCGGATGGCCAGCCCAATCGCTGGTCTTCGCGCGAACCGCTCACCGTCTTCGCTCCGGTTCTGATCGGAGCGGGCATGAACTGTTCATGCTGTGTCTGGCGTGGCTCTTCTCGCAACTGTCGCGTGCCACCATCATGCGCCGCATCACGGTTCGCCTGCTGGAGGTCCTGCTCTATCCGCTGACGTTTACGTTCCTCGTGGTCGCGTTGCTGCCGCTCGGGCTCGTCGTGCCGGTCTGGCTGATTCCCGCAATGATGCTCGCGTGCGTCGCCGGATTGATCATCTGGTCCTATCGCCAGATCGTCGCGCCCGCCATCGCCGACGCGGCTCTCGACCCGCAAAGCGATTCCTACTGGAAGGCGGGAATGTTCTATTACAACCCGAACGATCCCGCGATCTTCGTGGCCAAGCGCGTCGGCATCGGCTACACGGTGAACTTCGCCAACAAAATGTGCTGGCTGGTGCTGGCGGGAATTCTGCTGCTGGGACTTTTACCGGCCGCGCTGGGGATTCTGGCAGCGAAGAGATGAGGATTGGCTCGTTGCGTTACTTGCGAAACGGGGATTTTACGCCAACGATCATGAATGCGAGGAGAAACAGTCGGTCCCACATGACGTGGGCGCTAACATCTTCCCACACCACATCTCGAGATCTCGGCTACTCTCCGTTCTGACATAACTGGGCGAACGGATAACCTTGGAAGGTCCACCAGTTGTTTACCGAGAGATCCGGCTGACCACCGAAAATATCGGAGGAAAGCGAGATCCTGCAGATGAGTCACTGCGTAATCTCCCACACGACACCGCCGCCCTGGCCCCCTTCGCTGGCTGTGCCGTACAGATTGCCACTGGAGTCGACAATCACGTTGCTGAGGGGATAGGCTCCGTCACTACCGCCAGTAAAGTCGTAGAGGTCGGTATAGCTCCAGCTTCCATTGCTGGGAGTCAGCTTGAAGACATTGCCTGCGGCGTGCGTGCCGTCTGCACAAGTCGTGCCGTACAGATTTCCAGCCCCGTCTATGGTGAGGGTAGCCTCGGGGCCTGAGCCAGTGGAATCCAGTATGGGGATGGCCGGGCAACTGCCAGGCCCGACGAAGCTGTGAAGTACGGTGATCGTGGTCCAGGAGCCTGGAGGTGACAACTGGAAGATCGTGCCTCCCCCTCCTGTACCTCCGTAGGTAGCGGCGCCGTAAAGGTTACCGCTTTGGTCAAAGACCAATCCGGCGGTGAGATAAACTCCCTCCATTCCATGTCCAAAGCTGTGCAGAACGCTCTCCGTGCATCCGGTCGCGCAGGTCAACTGGAAGGCCGTACCCACCCCATCCGGACCACCTTGGTGCGCTGTACCGTACAGGTTGCCGGCGCTGTCGAGGATCACTCCGTTCATCGGCCACACTCCGTCATTAAGCTTGAAGGAATGGAGGATGTCCTCTGTCTCATATTTTGGCGCGGGCGTTAACTCATAAACGACGCCATAGCCATAGACCCCGCCTCCGAACGTAGTGCCATAAATATTGCCGGCCGGGTCGAAAGCCAGATCGCCGAAGGCTGGTCCTGACCCGTCAGGATCTCCCCTGAACGAATAAGGCACGGTCTCGATCCATGGACAGAGCGAGGTTGTGCAAGCCCTGGGCTGAGGAGTTAGCCTGAAGACATTGCCGCCGCCGTACGCGCCCTCGCCGAAAGTCGTGCCGTAGAGCGCCCCGTCCGGGCCGAACACTACTCCGCCGAGCGGCTGGCCGCCGTCGTTGGCTCCGCTAAACTCGTAAAGCGGATTGAGGATCCAGCCGCTGCCCCGGTGCTGTAGCTTGTAAACTACTCCGTAGCTGCTGCTGCCACCCTCGTAAGTAGTGCCGTAAAGACTTCCGGCTCTGTCCATGGTCACGCCTGAGGCTGGATATACCCCGTCCTGGCCGCCCGTGAAATTGTGAAGTATTTGGAACGTTTGTCCGCTCGCAGGCGGCGCAGCGAGATTGATAAGCAAAACTACGGAGACAGCAAACGGCATCGCCAGCGTTGCATTGAACAGGCTCCAATTCACGCCGAGGGTTGAACTATGAGATCCGGCTTTGCCGTGCATGGCTCATCTCCTGCGGCTCTGAAACTGGGAAAGGCAAGAATCGAAGGTTTCACTTCACGGCCCGGGAAAAATGAGAGTCGGCCAGGGGGGCCATCAATCCGTGCCAACCCAACACAATTTGATAATGGTCAGGAGCATTTTGTCAGTGACTTTTGCCGCGACCGGTAGTGACGAACCGAAGCAAGCTGACGAGCGGAATCTTAGTTGACGTTATCAGGCATTATCGTAACTTATCCGGCCATCGTTGGTGTAATCAGGCCGATGCGATCACAGTCACGCATCTATCCGGGCCCGTGGGCGGCAACTTGAACCCAAGCTTCTAGGTAGGCTTCGCCGAACTGCGCATCGACTCCGTTTGCGCCGTCGGCGCCAGCATCGGCAATCGCGCCGCGCCGTACAATCCCGCGTCGCTGCCCATCAGCGCGATCGTCACCACCGTGTGCTTTTCGCCTTTCTCCACCTTGTCCGGCGCCGTGATGGAGTAGATAAACGATCGTACCTTCAACTCCTGGAACATGGTCGGAGCGAACGCGTCCCACGCGCTGCACACTCCGCCGCCGATCACGTACATCGGCAGATTCAGCGCGTTGATCATCGAGCCGATGCCGATGGCGAGCGCGCGCCCGACGCGCTGATAAATCTTCTGCGCCGAGGCATGACCCTGAATCGCCATCTGGTAGATGCCGCGCGACGTGAACTCAACATTGCCGCGCGCCGAATCGGCCAGGTCCGGAGCCTCGCCACTCTCGATTGCCTCGCGAGCCATGCGCACGATCGCCGTCGCCGAAGCGTACTGCTCGAGGCATCCGCGACTGCCGCAGCCGCAAGGATGCCCTTCGGACTCGACATTGAAGTGGCCCAGCTCGCCGGCCATCCCGTTGACGCCGTGCCAGAGCTGGCCATTCATCACGATGCCGCCGCCCACTCCCGTGCCCAGCGTGTACATCGCCATGTGATCGGTGTTGCGGCCCGCGCCCAGCCACTTCTCGCCCATCGCCGCGGCGTTCGCGTCGTTCTCCAGAACGACGTTCGTCCCCAGCCGCTTCTCAATCTCCTGTCGCACCGGAAACCCCGCCCAGTCCTGCAGGTTCGGAGAGCGCTCGATGATTCCGGTGTCCATGTTGATGAATCCCGGCACCCCGATGCCGATGCCGCAAAGATCACCTGAGCTGCGATGCTTCGCCATCAGCGACTGAATGGCTTCGACCATCTCGCGGATGACGTGATCTCGGCCCAGCTGCACTTCGGTTCCGGTCGTCACCTTCTCGATCATCTTGCCTTCGCCGCTGACCGCCGCGATGCGCAGGTTCGTTCCGCCAAGATCGACTGCTATGGAGTAAATGCTCATATGCCCTCGGAATTAGCTATTAGCCATTAGCTTTTAGCTCTTAGCAATCACAGCCATATGCGAACGCCGACCGATTGCTAAAAGCTAAGAGCTAAAAGCTAAGAGCTAAAAGCTAAAAGCTAAGAGCTAAGAGCTACTTCTGACAATGCGGGCAGTAATGACTGCTGCGTCCTGCGATGATAACCCGCTTGATGGGAGTTTTGCAGACCAAACACGGCTTTCCTTCGCGTCCGTAAACCCTATGTTTCAATTGGAAGAATCCGGCACGCCCTTCGGCGTCGACATAATCGTTGATCGACGACCCGCCCAGCTTGATCGCCTGCCTCAGCACTGCGAGCAATCCCGTGTGCAGCTTCTGCAACTCGGCATGCGTCAACGACGAGGCTCTTCGTCGGGGCCTGACCTTCGCGCGAAACAGCGCTTCGTCGGCATAGATGTTGCCAACGCCGCTCAGTATCTTCTGATTCAGCAACGCGCTCTTGATCGGTGTCTTGCGATGGCGAAACAGGTTGATGAAGTCATCGATCGTGGCTTGCAGCGGCTCATCGCCGGGAGCCGCGAAGCCGGAGCCATCGCCCGATTCGATCCGCACCACCGCCAGTCGCCCAAAGCGCCGCGGATCGACAAACCGCAGCTCACGTCCCGAAGCCAGCTTCAACACGGCGTGAGTGTGCTTTGCGGTTTCCGTCGAAGGAGAAGCGATCAGCAACTGCCCGGTCATTCCCAGATGCACGATCCACTGCGCGCGAGAGGGAGCCCCGTTCTTTCCGCCGCGCTTGCTGGCCTCGAGATCAAAGACAATATGCTTTCCGACCCGTCGCACGCGCGCGATCCGCGAATGCTCGAGAACGGATGAGATTTCCGTCGCCGGTGATTTCAGCGGCTCCGGCTTCGATCCCAGCCAGACCGACTCGATGGTTTCGCCCGCGATATTCTTATCCAGCCCACGCGCAACGGTTTCGACTTCAGGCAACTCAGGCATGATGACCAGTGTAAGGCACGGAACGCTGTTAGCTTTTAGCCCTTAGCTAGCTCTTAGCGCTCAGTTCTTCACATTTCGCCGGAGAACGTTTTTTGTTGGAGCCCCGAGCTGGCTAAGGGCTAAAGGCTAAGAGCTAAAAGCCAGTCACGAAACTCGATACCCTTTCCCTGCTTCAACCGTCCAACCACAGACTGGCCCTTTGACATCGCCTCGCGACTGAAGAATAATCTGCTTGTCGGCTCCGGCGTTGCCGCAGTTCACCTTTCCTGTGTTGATTCCAGATCGCGAATCCTGCGGACGGCCAGAGTTACCAGCATCGAGGCGAGCTGGCAAAGAATGAGGTTTGATATGCGCACACGTAGGCGACAGCGCGGTTTCACCCTGATCGAACTCCTGATCGTCGTCACCATCATTTTGATTATCGCGGCGTTCACCATCCCCAAGCTGACCAAGTCGACCATCCCGGCCCACGAGGCCTCGGCCATCGCCAGCATTAAGGCGATCAATGAAGCCGAGATGATCTATGCCAGCAGCCATCCTGACGTAGGATTCACGCCGGATCTGCAGATGCTGGGCGGCACGGCTGGAAGCGGCGGCGAGCAGACCATCGATAATCCTCTGGCCAACGGGCGCAAGAGCGGTTACACCTTCACCTACACTCCGGGTGAGAAGGTGAACAATGCGGTCCGTTCGTACTCGATTACCGCAGTACCGGATCAGGTGGGTACCACTGGGCAGCGCCGCTTCTTCTCCGATGAGTCCGGAGACATCCACTACAACGCCGACGGAACGGCGGACGCCAGCAGTCCCACCATCAGCAATTGATGTTGGAAGCCGGCTCAACATTTAAGGCCTCACGATTGTCGCTCTCGCAACCAGGCTCCCGTGTAACGAGCGGGAGCTTTCGTGTTCTTGTCGGAACCAGCTTGTTCCTCCTCTGCGCCCTGGCTCTTCACGCCGAGACGGACGCCCACGCCCTCGCCGCGAAAGTTGACCAGCGTTACGACCGCATGAGAACCCTGCAGGCGCAATTTACGGAAACCTACACTGGCGCCGGCGTGTCTCGCACGGAGAGCGGCACGCTGTTACTCAAGAAGCCCGGCCGCATGCGCTGGGACTACGATCAGCCGCGTCCCAAGATGTTCCTTACCGATGGCCAGATGGCATGGTTCTACGTTCCCGGCGAGCACCAGGCGCGCCGCACTCCGGTAAAGCAGATCGACGACCTGCGTTCGCCGTTGCGCTATCTTCTCGGCAAAACGAAACTGGAAAAGGAACTCGACGGCCTCTCCGTCGCGCCCGATCAGAAGCCGGCCTTCGCGGGCGATGTCGTGCTGCAAGGCATTCCCAAGGGAATGCAGGATCGCGTGCAACAAACGCTATTGGAGATCTCGCGTGATGGGTTGATTACGCGAATCGTCGTAGAAGAGATCGACGGCTCCACCACCGAATTCCGCTTTCTTCAGCAGAAGGAAAACGTCGAAATACCAGACGCACAATTTCGCTTCGTCCCGCCCCCTGGCGTAGAAATCGTGGCTGGAACGGAGCTGATGGAATAGCTGGGGACACGTCCTCGCGAGGGGGCTCTTCTCTGTCGCTGTTCGCTTTTCGCCAGAGAGGTGGATAGCGAACCGAAGACGAGCGAGGCGATGGCAACAGGCAAGAATGTCCACCCTTTTTCTTGCTAACAGTCAAAAGCTAAAGGCTAAGAGCGAAAAGCGAATAGCGAGTAGCGAAGAGCGGGTGTGGAAGCTGTTAAACTACAGTCAACCCTCTCCCCGGGAACTTTCTGATTCTATGGCCGAATACACCATCAAAATGGCCGACGAGCGGGGGCACGTTCTGGAGCAGGTTGAGAGCGGCGCCTCAGCGGCCGAGATCCGCGACCGCTTCGCCCAACAGGGCTATCTTGTCTATTCGATCAAGAACAAGGGGCTGCTTTCCACCGAGTTCAATCTGCCCCGCCGCCGCAAGGTCAAGCAGGACCAGTTTGTCATCTTCAATCAGCAGTTCGTCACCCTGATTCACGCCGGCCTGCCCATCATCCAGTCGCTGGAATTGCTGATCAAGCGCCAGCGCAATCCGTTCTTCCGCTCCGTGCTGCAGAATGTCCGCGACCGCGTGCGCGGCGGCGAGTTGTTGTCGGAAGCCTTCGAAGCTCAGGCAGTATTTCCCAAGGTCTACACCACCACGCTGCTGGCGGGTGAGAAGAGCGGCAATCTCGAAGAAGTCCTCGGCCGTTACATCGCCTTCCAGCGCCTGTCCGTAAGCTTTCGCAAGAAGCTGATTGCCTCTCTCGTCTATCCGGCACTGCTGGTTACGGTGCTGGTTGTGATGCTGACCTTCCTCATCACCTTTGTCGTCCCCAAGTTCGCCGATCTGTATCACACGCTGGGCGGCGATTTGCCGCCGATGACCTCGCTGATGCTGGCCATCGGCGTCAATGCGAAGAGCTATTTCGTTTACGTATTGGCGGTGATCGTTGGCGGCGGCTTCTTCTTCTGGCGCTGGATGAAGAGCGAGACCGGTTCCACTCAGATGGACCGCATCAAACTGAGAACTCCCCTGCTGGGCGACATTTGGTTGAAATATCAGGTGGCGGTCTTTTCGCGCATGCTGTCCACCTTGCTGTCGGGCGGATTGTCGCTGGTGCCTTCGCTGGAAACGGCAGCCGAGTCCATGCAGAGCCGCTTGATGAGCCGCGGCATTGAGACCGCGACGCGCGGCGTTCGCGAGGGACAGCGGCTGGCGCACAGCCTGGAAGAGACCAATGTCTTTCCCGAGATGTCGGTGGAGATGATTGAAGTCGGCGAATCGACGGGCGCTCTGCCGGCCATGCTGAACTCGATTTCTGAGTTCTATGAAGAAGACGTGCAAAACGCGCTGGCTACGGCCATGTCGCTGATCGAGCCGGTCATCCTGATTGTCATGGGCGTGGTCGTGGCCTTCGTGCTGATCTCGCTCTACCTGCCGATCTTCAGCCTGGGCGCGGGAGGGATGCGTTAAAGGCAGCACTTAGCACTTAGCACTTGGCAGTTAGCTAAGGCACGTTATGCAACCGGTTTTGGCCAAGTGCTAAATGCCAAGTGCTAACTGCCAACTTGAAACTCGAAACTAGAAACTAGAAACTTGAAACTTGAAACTGGGGTTTAAATGGCTACACCACCAAAAGCAATTTTCGTAGGCAGCAACGGCGGAATCGCTACTGGCGATGAGATCGAGCGCGGTCAGGATCTGGCGCGGCGTTATCGTTGCGAGTTTGTGGATCTGAAGAACTTCCACATCCAGCACGAGCTGTTCCGCAAGATCCCGGTCGACCTGATGTTTCGCTACAACTTCGTGCCGCTCGAGGACAAGCCCGACGGCCGTCTGCTGATCGCCATCGCCGATCCCAGCCAGCTGATGATGATCGACGAGATCGGCCTGCTTCTGGCCCGCCGTATCTCGACCAAAGTCGCCACGCTCACCCAGATCAACGACATCCTCAAGAAGACCGAGCAGTCGCAGCGCGTGCTGGAAGAAGCCAGCGAGGGTTTCGCGCTCGATGTCATCGCCGAAGACGAAAACTCCGACGAGACCATCTCCATCGAGAAGCTGACCAACGAGGCTGACATCAGCCCGATCATCCGCCTGGTCGACACCACAATCTTCACCGCTCTGCAGCGGCGCGCCTCCGATATTCATATCGAGACGCGCGACGATTCCGTGGTCATCAAGTACCGTATCGACGGCGTGCTCCAGCAGGCCATGCAGCCCATCGCCAAGGAGCATCACTCCACCATCATCTCGCGTATCAAGGTCATGAGTGAGCTCGATATCTCCGAGCGCCGCGTGCCGCAGGACGGCCGCTTTCGCGTGCGCTACAACGCCCGCTCCATCGACTTCCGCGTCTCGATCATGCCGTCGATTCACGGCGAGGATGCCGTCCTCCGCGTGCTCGACAAAGAGTCGATGAGCGAGAAGTTTCACAAGCTCACGCTCGATGTGGTCGGCTTCGGCGACGAGGACCTCCGCAAATTCCGCCGCTACATCAAGGAGCCCTACGGCATGGTGCTCGTAACCGGCCCAACCGGTTCCGGCAAAACCACGACGCTCTACGCCGCGCTCAACGAGATCAAGACTGACGAAGACAAGCTGATCACAATTGAAGACCCGGTCGAATATCAGATCCGCGGCATCACCCAGATTCCGGTCAACGAGAAGAAGGGCCTCACGTTCGCTCGCGGACTGCGCTCGATTCTGCGTCACGATCCCGACAAGATCATGGTCGGCGAAATCCGCGACACCGAAACCGCGCAGATCGCCATCAACTCCGCGCTCACCGGACACCTGGTCTTCACCACCGTCCACGCGAACAACGTGGTCGACGTGCTGGGCCGCTTCCTCAACATGGGCGTCGAGGCCTACAACTTCGTCTCGGCGCTGAACTGCATCCTGGCGCAACGCCTGGTGCGGCTGATCTGCGAGTTCTGCAAAAAGGAAGTTCATTTCTCTCAGGAGGAGTTGGAAGCCAGCGGCTTGGATCCGAAAGACTGGACCGCCTTCCCGTTCTACGAAGGCGAAGGCTGCATCGAGTGCGCGGGCACCGGCTTCCGCGGCCGAACCGCGATTCACGAACTGCTGGAGCTGACCGACAACGTGCGCGAGATGATTCTCGCCAAGAAGCCCAGCAGCGAAATCCGCCGCACCGCAAAAGACGAGGGCATGCATTTCCTCCGCGAGTCGGCAATTGATAGAGTGAGACGTGGCCTCACGACGTTGAAAGAGATCAACAAGGTCACCTTTATTGAGACGACAAGGTAAGGCAGCACTTAGCACTTGGCATTTAGCATTTAGCGCGCAGCGGTGGAAGACGGGTTCGGTCGGTGTAACCAAGTGCCAAATGATCTTTGCTAAGTGCCGCGAAATCCGCAGGCCAAAGCAGAGACGCAAGGGTATGAGCCCGAAGGGCGCAATTTGCTTTAGCCGTGGGCGTTAGCCCGCGGAATCCAGGACGAAAGCTTATTTGAGCCGCCGAGCGGCGGTACATGACCGATGGCAGATCATTGCGGTCAGTCATCGTTCACGACACGGCCGACAGCTGAAAGCTACGATTTGGCAACGACTAAGACCATAACCCGCCCTCGCGTCGCCTGTGAAATCAGCGCCGATCGTATTATCGCGGTGCGCGCTGCCGACGGCGGAACTACGCTGGAAGCCGCGGCAGCAGCGGCATTGCCCGAGGGACTGCTTGCTCCCGGGCTGCAGCAGGCAAACGTCCCTGACCGTGCGAAAGTAGTGCCGGCTCTGCGCGACGCGTTAGCCGCAGTCGCTGGACGTGCTCGTGACATCTGCCTGATCATTCCCGATGCGACCACGCGCGTGATGCTTCTCGATTTCGAATCCTTTCCCGAGAAACAGCCGGACGCGGAGGCGGTCGTCCGTTTTCGGCTGAAGAAGTCTTTGCCCTTCGATGTAGAACACTCGTCGGTGTCTTTCGAGCGGCAGGGAACCGCGCTTCCGGTTCGCGTGGTAGCTGCCGTAACTCCGCGGAGCATTCTGGAGGAGTACGAATCTCTGGTCCGCGATGCGGGATACAATCCCGGCTGCGTTCTGCCGTCCACGCTGGCTGCGCTGGGGTTGGCCGATGCCTCGCGTCCCACCATGGTCATTAAGGTGGAGCACGGCACCACAACTTTTGCCATCGTCGATCAGGACCAAATTTTGCTGTATCGCGCTCTCGACAACGGCGGGTCCGACGTGAACGGAGAATCGCTTTTCGACGACGTCAACACCTCGCTGGTCTACTTTGAGGATCGCTATGGAGTGGGCGTCGACCGCATGCTGGTTGCCGGCGTGCAATCGGCGCAGTCGCTGCAAGGGGCGTTCGCCGGCTCCGGTATTCATGTGGAAGAGTTGGTTTCCACCGCGGCAGCGGGGGCGGTCAGCGGCAACGTTCCACGCTCAGCCTTGGCGGGAGTGGTAGGAGCTCTGGTTTCCTGATGCGAATCAACATCAATCTTGCCAGTCAGCCGTACGAAGTAGCCCGCGAATACAAGCGGCGCATGACCATGCTGATCGCCGGCCTGGCCATGGTGGCGGTTGTCCTGATGGCTTACATCTTTTACCAGCGCGCTCATTCCCGCATCATCAACCGGCAGTTGGCTGACCTGCAGCGCCAGATGGATGCTTTGAATCATGAAGAGGCGCAGGCCCGCGCGATTCTGAATCGCCCGGCGAACAAAGCAGTCGCCGACCAGTCCGAGTTCCTCAACGAGTTGTTCGCGCGCAAGTCAATGTCGTGGACGCACATCTTCACGGTGATGGAGAAGATCGTGCCGCCGGAGTTGCACGTCACTTCCATGAAGCCGGAGTACACCAAGACCGGCGACCTCGTACTGCACGTCATGGTGGCGACCGATTCGCGCGATCGCGCGGAGGAGTTGATGCGCAACATGGAAAAGTCCACGCACTTCCATCAGCCGCAGGTCCTGGCCGAAACCGTGGTTACCAACACCAGTGATCAAGGGCAGTCCGGCGCAATCCAGTTCGATATCGCCGCCGTGTACGTTCCCGGTACGATGGAAGCGGAGGAGTCGCAGACCGCCGACAACAGTACCGGCGCGGCGGCCGCTTCGCCGAAAACTTCTGCACCGGCTACGGCCCCCGGCGGGCCGCATAAGCTGCCTATGCCGTCCGCGCCGAACGCTCGTGCCGGCTCGGTTCAGCCAAATGTTAACGCTGCCCAGAGCCGGCCGGTTGCACCGTCGATGAGGGGGCACTAATGGCGAGCATTCGCGAGACGCGCAAGAAGCTGATGCCCGCGGTGATCGCCCTGGCTGTGCTCGATCTGGCCTGCGTGGGATACCTGCTGTCGCCGGCGGGACGCTCGCGCCAGGCCCGGCAGCACGACTACGACAAAATGCGGCAGCAGTTGGTTGCCAAGCAACTGGAAGTTCTGCCCACTCGCGGCATGGATCAGAAGTTGAAGCAGGCGTCGCACGACATCACCGGTTTCTACGACGGGCGCTTTCCGGCGGAGTATTCGCAGGTCTCCGCCGAGTTGGGCAAAGTCGCAGCCGACAACAACGTGCACTTGTCCGCCATCAAGTACGACGAGAAGGCCTCGCCAATCGAAGACCTGCGACGGCTGAACATCGAGATCGCACTCTCTGGCGACTATCTGCAGGAAGTGAAGTTCATCAACGGTCTCGAGCGCGACAAGATGTTCTTTCTGATCGACGGAGTCGCCCTCGGTGAGCAGCAGGGGAATGTTCGTCTGCAGTTGAAACTGGAAACCTATCTGCGCGCGGGAGCAGCCAAGTCGTGAAGATTGGTACCGAGAATAAGACCAAGACGATCCTGGCCGTCGTGCTGATGGTCATCGCCGTCGTGCTGGTCGTGCGGACGTTCTGGGGCGGAGGCGAGGAAACAGCCGCACCCGCGCCGGCGGCGCAACATAGCACGAAAACCAGCTACAAGGCGCATACGCTGCTCGCGCACTCGCTCGATCCCAGCCTGCGCTTCGATGTGCTGAAGGCCAGCGAGGACGTCACCTACAAAGGTACCGGCCGCAATATTTTCCGCTCCGAAGCGCCTCCTCCGCCGATGCCTACGCCGCTGCCGCCGGACCCAGAACCGAAGGGTCCGCCGCCTCCACCACCACCGCCGCCAATTGATCTCAAGTTCTACGGCTATGCTGGTCCTAAGGGCGGCAACCGTCAGGTGTTCCTGTTGAGGGGCGAGGACATTTTCCTGGCCCGGGAAGGCCAGATCATCGACCGTCGCTACAAGATATTGCACATCGGGACGAACTCGGTAGAAATCCAGGATGTGCTGACCAACCATACAGAAACCAAACCCCTGACCGCGGGATAATCCAGACGTGCTTTTGCATCATCAGAACACGGATCAAGCTCGCTTGCGGCGCCGGCAGCGCGACGGCGGATATATGCTGCTCGCCATCCTGCTGATGATGGCGCTGATGATCATTGTCGCGACCTACTACGTCGCGCCCCGCATGGTGCAGCAAATCAAGCGCGATCGCGAACTGGAGATGATCCATCGCGGTACCGAATACGCACGCGCGATCAAGAAGTTCTACAAGAAGAACGGCCGCTATCCGGCGACGCTGGATGATCTCGACAAAGGACAGATTCGGTTCTTGCGCCAGCGTTACAAAGATCCGCTGTCCAAAGACGGCAAATGGAAGCTGCTCACCTATGGCGACATCGCAACCTTGTTGAACGGGGCTGCCCCGGGTACGCCTGCCGCTGCTCTGGGGGCGCAGGGCGGAGGAATTTCGCCTGGCGGCGCGCTTCTCGGCGGCGCGCAATCTTCCGCTGGCGGCAACGTTGGCTCCTCCTTACAACAGCTGCAGCAGCAAATCCTGACGACACAGGGGGGGCAACAGCAACCTGTGTCCAACATCGTAAACCCCACGAATACCAGTCAGGGTTTTGGTTCGCAAAGCAGCCCGGGCAGTAGCGACGGATTTTCCGGCGGTACCGATCAGGGCAGCTCGGGATTCGGCCAATCCAGCAGCAATCCCGGATCAAGCTTCGGCAACAGCACCGGGAGCGGTTTTGGCAGCAGCCAGCCGGGAGCCAGCAATCAGCCGGGCTCGGCCTTCGGGCAGAACACGACCGGCGGCAATCAGCAATTCGGCGGCGGCGCGATTGTCGGCGTGGCCAGCTTAAACAAAGAAAAGACCATTCGTATTTACAACAAGAAGAAGACCTACGATCAGTGGATGTTCATCTACAACCCCATGATGGACGTGGCCAACACGCTCTTGCGCGGGCCGTATCAGCCAACCACCATTGGCGGATCGCAGATTGGAACGCCCGCCAGCCAGTTGAATGGCCAACAACAGAATGGGCAGCAAAGCCCGTTCGGTCAGCAACCGGGCGGTCTTGGTCAGCAGCCCGGAGGCTTTGGCCAGCAGCCGGGTAGTGGTTTCGGCCAGCAACAGGGTACGCCGCCGCAGTCTCCGCAATAATGGCTACCCGCCCGAGCAGAACTAGCAGCCGTAGGTTTGCCAAACCGCAGCGCTCCTCAATAGACTCGATTCGCGGATGGCGCCTTGCAAGCCGGAGCCGGCAATCCTGCGGAATCTGAAGAACCGATAATCACATGAGACTGGTCACTTTTTTGGACAACCAATCGCGTCAGCGCATCGGAGCAGTTGCGCCCGATGGCCGGATTGTCGATTTGAATTCTGCGAATGCGCTGTTGGTTCGCGAGAAGAACCACGATGCAAGCGCGGCGGACACGATCGTTCCACCCGACATGCGGCTGCTGTTTGAAGGCGGAGATCGCAGCCTCGATGCGGCGCGGGCTGCGCTCGAGTACGTTGGCGCGCAGCGGCCCGACACCGGCGTCAATCATGAGCCGGTCTCCTACAAGCGGGAAGAAGTTCACATTAAGGCGCCGATCATTCCCAGGAAGTTCTTCCATACGGCGGGCAATTTCCGCGAACACCATCATGAGGCGGAGAAAGCCGGCTTTTCGCACCCTGTCTTGCCGTGGATCGTCTTCTTCCAGAACGTCGATGCCATCATCGGACCGGACGAGCCGGTCATCTTTCCACCGCACCTCACCACCGAGCTCGATTACGAACTGGAGCTCGCGGTCGTGCTGAAAAAAGCCGGCAAGCATTTCGCCGCGAAAGACGCCGCTCCTTACATCGGCGGCTTCGTCATTTTCAACGACATCACGGCCCGTGATATTCAACGCCAGGAGATGAAGTCCGGCGTCTTCAGCTTCTGCAAAGGGATTGACTCGTTCTGCCCGCTGGGCCCGCACATTGTTACCGCTGACGAGATCAAGGACCCGCACAACCTCGCGATGGAGCTGCGCGTCAACGACGAAGCCCGGCAGCGCTCGCACAGCAGCAAGATGTCGGTCACGATCCCCGAAATTCTGGCGCATTATTCGCCGATGGGCTACAGCGCCGGTGATGTCGTGTCGACGGGCACGGTCTCCGGCGTCGCCGCCTTCAGCCCCGATCCCAAGGCCTGGTTCCTGAAGCCGGGAGACGTGATGGAATGCGAGATCGAGCAGATCGGTATTTTGCGCAATCCGGTGATCTCATGGGAGCAGGCCTACGGTGAAAAGCCGCCAGCACATGCGACGGAAGGGGCAGCGCGATGAGCACGCTCGCGGGAAAGGTCTGGACCAGCGAACTCAATTCTCGACCCGACGTGCGTCCTGAATTCGATCGCTCGCGAATCATTCGCTTCTACGACACTACGCTTCGCGACGGCGAGCAGACGGTCGGTGTCGTCTTCAGTCCTCAGCAGAAGCTGGAGATCGCCAGGAAGCTCGACGAGTTGGGCGTCGGACGCATCGAGGCTGGCTTCCCGAAAGTCTCCGCCGAAGACGCCGAGGCGATTTCTCTGATCCTGCGCGCTGGGCTGAAGCATTCCGAAGTTTGGGGTTTTTCGCGATCAACTCGCGGCGATGTGGAAGAGCTTGTGCGCCTCGGACTGCAGGCCTCGGTGATTGAGCTGCCGGTCAGCGATCTCAAGCTCAAGGCGTACGGAATCACCCGCGACGAAGCTGTGAGACGTGCGACCGAGGCGATTCGTTTCGCGGCTCAGAACGGAATTCGCGTGGCATTCTTCGGTGTGGATGGCAGCCGCGCGGACCTTGAGTTTCTGCGAAAAATTTATTCCGCGGCCATCGATGCCGGCGCGAAGGAAATCGTGTTAGTGGACACGATCGGTGTCTGCACCCCCGAAGCGGCGGAGTTTCTGGTGCGCTGGGCCAGAGAATGGGCGGGCAATGATATTCCAATCCACTGGCATGGCCACAACGACTTTGGCCTGGCAACTGCGATAGCCGTTGCCGCAGTGCGCGGCGGCGCGACCTGGATCCAGGGCACCATCAATGGGATGGGGGAGCGCGCCGGTAATGCTGACATCGCAGAGGTCGCGCTGGCCTTGCAGTGTCTCTACGACGTCCCAGTCGAACTCAATCTGCAGCGTATCCGTGAAGTGTCGGAAACGGTGCGGCGGGCAGGGAAGTACGAGTTGGAGGGATGGAAGCCGCTGATCGGCGACAATCTTTTCCTGCGCGAGAGCGGCGCGGTCGCCAGCCAGTTTCACATCCCCGAGGCGATTGAGCCTTACGCCGCCGATCTGGTGGGAGCGAAGCGGGGCATTGTTCTCGGAAAGAAAAGCGGCCTCGACAGCATTCGTCTGAAAGCCGAAGAGTTGCGCGTTGATGTGCCTGAGGTGCAGCGTGCGGTCGTGCTGGAAGCGGTCAAGCGCAAAGCCATCGCCAACGCGGGATTGGTAAGCGACGATGAATTCCGCGCAATCCTCCAGAGTCTCGCCGACAAGGATGCATTGTCATGAATCGGGAGAACCCGAAGGGTCCGCTGTCATTAGAGTGGCTTGTGCGCCTTGAGCACAGGGTCTAATTTCGACGACGACGGAGGCGATGGGGCTCAGGTACAGCAATTCGCGCCCGCGGCTTCCTGACGCCGAATCCCGCGGTATTTCCACCCGGCCACAATCACTTGGTCCTGATCCTCTCCAATACTGCTCCCGCAATCAGCGGCAACCCTACTGTCGCATCCAGCAGCACCTCGGAGAAGCGACCGCCCTCTTCGGGAGGAACAAACTTGCCCCACGACACCGCCTCGCTATACGTGCAGCCCGACAGTCCGCCCCAATTCACCGGCTCCGGACATATACGAACGCCGTAATGGAATCTCTTCAGCGGTAGGTCTTCGCCGCCGCGACGATGCCGAAGCTCGATGAACGGCCCGAACTGCTGCGCCCAATTCCGCGGCACCCCGCCGCCGATGGTGAAGATTCCCAGCCGCTCCTGCTTTAACAGCGTGTCGGCGTAGTGTTCCAAATCCTCGAACGGATCGAAATGCAGCGCCGGAAGGTTGTTCTTCCGACGCGCGCGATTGTGCAGCGCGACATCGAGCCCGATCTCGGAATCGCTGAAGGCGGGAACGAATACCGGAACATTCTTCTCGAACGCCGATTTGAGAATGCCGCGCTCTTTGATGTGCTCACTCAAGTAGCGCCCGATCTCGCGGTTGAGCTTGTAGGAGCACAGCACTTCGTTGTGGTCCCAGCCGTTTAGAATGCGGGCGACAATCGTCTCCACAAAATCCAGATTCGTCTCCGGCTCCAGCGTGTCGTAAACCCGGTTGTAGCCCGCCTCATACAGCTCAAGGTCGTCCATGCGAGGGTCGTATTTGAAATGCGAGCGGCCCACGCCTTCCACCAGGCCATGCGCCATCAGCGCACCAGTCGAGATGATGGCATTAACAACGCCGCGATCGATCAGCTCGGTGACGATCAGTCCTTGCTTTGCGACCGTCATAGCGCCGGCCAGCGTCATGACAATAAAACAATCTTTGTCGCGCGCCATCGCTTCCAGAACGTCGGCGCCCTCACCGACCTGCCTGCCAGTGAACGCCGTGCGCCCCATGCTGCGCACCAGATCGTCGATGCTGTGGATTGCGGGCAGATCCAGCGGCTCCAGAGGCACGAGTTTGTCGGAAACAGGATCGTGCAGTACGCGATCGATACCTTCGCCGTGATTCTTGTCTTGCGCGTCGTTCAACGGATTCACCTCATCTATGCAGGAGAGCCACAAATTATCAGCGGAACAATCGAAGCTACAGGTTGTCGCGATTGCCGTCAACGTGAGCAGCCGTGGCAGATGTAACCGCGCATTAACAATCGTTGCCTGGCCCATTGCCGGGCTTACGCGAATGCTATGCTAGCAATGCATTTCGCAGATCGGGAGAAGATTTGCACGAGCGCAACTTTCATATCGGTGTAGTGCAGATGTCGTGTACGCCGGAGCCGGAGCAGAATCTGGAGCGCGCAATCGAGCACGTTCGCACCGCTGCCGGCAAGGGCGCCGAAATCATCTGTCTGCCGGAGCTTTTTCAGACGCAATATTTCTGTCAGCGGGAAGACATCGCGCTGTTTGATTTGGCTGAGCCGATTCCCGGGCCGGCGACCAGGCGGCTGGGCGATCTCGCTCGCGAGCTGAACGTCACCATCGTCGCTTCGCTGTTCGAGCGGCGCGCGTCCGGGGTTTATCACAACACCGCTGCCATCATCGACACCGGCGGCAAACTTGCGGGTATCTATCGCAAGATGCACATCCCCGACGACCCGCTCTATTACGAGAAGTTTTACTTCACGCCGGGCGATCTCGGATTCAAGGCGTTCGAAACTGATTTTGCGAAGTTTGGAACGCTGGTGTGCTGGGATCAGTGGTATCCCGAGGGAGCGCGTCTGACAGCGCTGCAGGGTGCGAACGTGTTGTTCTACCCGACCGCCATCGGCTGGCATCCAGACGAAAAGGCGCAGTACGGCGAGGTGCAGTACGATGCCTGGCAAACCATCCAGCGCTCGCACGCCATCGCGAATGGAGTTTACGTCGCAGTACCGAATCGCGTCGGCTTCGAAACCGGAAACATTCGCGGCAAGGAAGCGCCGGGGAAAGGCCTGGAGTTCTGGGGCGGCTCGTTCATCGCCGACCCATTTGGCCGTATCCTTGCCAAGGCGTCGCATGACAAAGAGGACGTGCTGGTAGCCGAGGTCGATCTCCACCACATCGAAGACGTGCGCCGCAACTGGCCTTTTTGGCGCGACCGTCGCGTCGACGCCTACGCTCCCATCACGCAGCGGTTCCTGGTCTAGCCAATGCCGACGTCAAAGAAAAGCAAGATCGATCTTTCGCAACCGCCCGCGGCACTGGGTTATCGCATGCCCGCCGAGTGGGAGCCGCATGAGGCGACTTGGATCGCCTGGCCGCACAATCGCTCGGATTGGCCGGGCAAGTTCGAAGCGGTCCCCTGGATTTACGCCGAGATCGTTCGTCATCTGGCACGAGTCGAGCGCGTTAATATCCTGGTAAACGATGAGGCTGCCGAGGCCAAAGCACGCCAGATATTGGTCCGCTCGCATGTGTTGCCGGAAAAGGCCGGCGCTCCGGGAAAGCCCGCCGGCAATCTTCGCTTCTTTCACGTTCCCACGAATCGTTGCTGGACGCGCGATTACGGCCCGCTCTTTGTTCGCCGGGATTCGCGCAAAGGAGAACCTGCATCGGTCGCCGCCACGCTGTGGCGCTTCAATGCCTGGGCAAAGTACAGCGACTGGAAGGTCGACGCGCTCGCCGGCAACGCGATCACGACGGCTCTAAAAGTTCCAGCCTGGCAGCCGGAGTTGCGGCACGACGGCGAGCTGCGACGGATCGTGCTTGAGGGCGGCAGCATCGACGTCAACGGTCGCGGAACTTTGATCACGACCGAAGAGTGTCTGCTGAGTGACGTGCAGCAGCGCAATCCCGGATTATCGCGCGAACATCTGGAAGAGATGTTCGCCGACTTCCTCGGAATCGAGAAGGTTATCTGGCTGGAGCGCGGCATTGTCGGTGACGACACCCACGGACATGTCGACGACATCGCCCGCTTTGTTGGGCCGCGTACGGTGGTTACCGCCTATGAGCCCGATCCGGACGATCCCAATCACGAGCCGCTGCGGGAGAATTTTCGCTGGCTGAAGAAGAGCACCGACCAGTCCGGCAAATC
Organism: uncultured Acidobacteriaceae bacterium; assembly: GCA_963805985.1. Lineage (GTDB taxonomy): Bacteria > Acidobacteriota > Terriglobia > Terriglobales > Acidobacteriaceae > Bog-257. Next base: position 255,693 of record CAWDWG010000008.1, read on the forward strand.
GCTGAAGGTCGTGAAGCTGCCCATGCCCAAGCCGGTCGTGTTCGAAGGGCAGCGACTGCCGGCGAGCTATGCCAACTTCTACGTCGTAAATCAGCTGGTGCTTGTGCCCGTGTTTGGCGATGCGAATGATCGCGTTGCGCTCGAAGTTCTGGCAGAGGTATTTCCCGAGCGCGAGATCGTCGGCGTATACTGCCGCGATTTCATCTGGGGACTCGGCGCACTGCACTGCATGACGCAGCAGCAGCCGGCCGTCTGACCTATCTCACGGGCGCCGCTTCTTCCTTACCACCCGCGTCATGATGAAATACCCTCCCGCCCCGACGCCGGAATAGAGGAAGCCATTCGCGAGGACGACGGTACCGGCAACCAGCGCCAACGCTAGCCCCGTGTCAGTCGCGGGACCAACGATGAACGCCAATATAAATGGCGGGCAAACGAAGAGACTGAAAGCGCTCAGCGCATTTTGAAAGCCAGGCGTGATGGCTCCGGATCGCCACGCGAGGTAGATGCAGATCGCGACCGCCATCCCCAGCACGTAGCTGACGGACAGCACCGTTAAGAGATAGTTCTCCTTGCCTTCGGGGCCTTGCATTACGCTTTCATCCTGCTATCAGTGTAGTTCGCAAAGCCGCGCACAGACCACCGCCCTGACTCGTGATATTCTGCCGCCGCATCTCTACAGGAGGATTTTATGAGCAGCCCTACTTCGTCTGGGGGCGCGCCTCAAGCAGCGGCAATCGCCCATAACATGGTGACCACCGCCTTCACGCTCGATGGCTACCGCATTGTGCGCACGCTCGGATTGGTGCGCGGCATTATCGTGCGATCGCGCTCCATCGTGGGTACCATTGGCGCCAGTTTGCAGACGTTAGTCGGCGGCAACATCACGCTTTTGACGAACCTGTGCGAGGAGACGCGCGAGCACGCCTTCGACCTGATGCGGCAACATGCGGCGGAGTTGGGCGCGAACGCGGTCGTCGGCATGCGTTACGACGCAACAGAAGTCATGCAAGGGGTGACCGAGGTGCTGGCGTATGGTACGGCAGTGTATGTGGAGAGAAGCAGCAATTAGCATTCAGCAATTAGCACTTAGCGAGTGCTCGTGGGAGGAATCTCCATTGGTTGCTTTGGCTAACTGCTAAGAGGTAACTGCTAATGGCTGATTGGTGAGCCCGGCAGGAATCGAACCTGCGACCCACGCATTAAAAGTGCGTTGCTCTACCAACTGAGCTACGGGCCCACGTGAATTTAATCTACCACAGGAAGTTCACAGGCATCGGTGCGCCTGGTCAGGCTCAACGCGTACCATCTGATTCTTTGCGCTGCAATCTCAACATGCGTTTCACCCCTGCACCGGACTCGCTATACTCGTAGGCTGTGACCCCGCCGAGCCCAGTTTCTCCAGCCAGGAAAGATCCGTCTCTCGAACGCCGTGTGTTCTGGATTCTCGCCTGCCTGGCCTTGATCTATGCGTTTTTGGCCGGGTTGCGAACCGTGGCGGAGTTCGACACCGGCTGGCAAATGGCCACCGCGCGCTGGGCGGTTCAACATCATCACATCCCTTCCGCAGATGTTCTGTCGTTCACCGCGCAAGGCGAGCACTGGCTTTATCCGGTCGGCGCCGGCGTAGTGTTCTATCTCGCATTCTTGATCGGCGGGTACGGTCTGTTGTCCTGGCTGACCGCTGCCGCCTGCGTAGGGGCGGTCGCCTTGCTGCTGCGGCGAGGCACTGCTGCCAGCGCCGCCATTGCGATTCTGGCTGTGCCTCTCATTGCCGAGCGAACGCCCCCGCGCGCCGACATGTTCACCGTCGTTCTGTTCGCGGCATTTCTCTCGATCCTGTGGGAAAACTATGAGACCGGCCGCGCGCGGCTTTGGCTATTACCTCTGTTGATGGTGTTCTGGGTCAACGTGCATTTTGGTTTCGCCGCTGGTCTTGGATTAATGGTCGCCTACGCGGGCACTGAGCTGTTGGAAACAATTTGCGGCGCCGAGCGGCGGCGAGCCGCGATTCAAAGGCTGCGAAGAGCGATTCCGTGGCTGGCGGCAACAGCCGTCGTTACGCTGCTGAACCCGTGGGGCTGGAACATGTACCGTGCACTCTTGCTGCAGCAGCGCGCTACGTCCGAGCAACAAACATGGATTGCCGAGTGGCAGGGCGTACGTTTGAACTGGCCGACAGCCGCTGCCGCGTGGTCGACGGGCGGCATACGAAGCGCCCTGTTCTCGTTGCTGATCGTTGCGGTGATTGCCGGAATAATCGCACTGCTGCGCCGGCAATTCGGAGCGGCGATTCTGCTGTTTGCTGCGGCCTACCTTCCTGTGCAGCACATTCGCATGGTCGCGGTCTTCGCCTGCGTTGTCGTTGTGATCGGTGGAAAGAACCTGTCTGCGGGACTGGAGCGATTGGGCGAGTGGGTTCGTGCGCCGCGTCTAAGGGCAGCGTTCGCCGGCGTGGTAGTCATGCTGCTGGCGATGCTGACGTATTCGCGCTCGGCCGACCTCGTTACGAATCGGCATTACTTTGGCCCCAGTGTCGATCTGGCGAACTTCGGCCCGGGGTTAAGCTGGTGGTTTCCGCAACGTGCGGTTGAGTTCATCCAACGAGAGAATCTTCCCGGCGAAATATTCAACACCTACGACGAGGGCGGTTTTGTCACCTGGACACTCGGTCCGCAGCGGCGTGATTACATCGATGGACGCGATACGCTTTTCGGTGTGCAACGCGTGCAACGGCATCGCGAGCTGCTGCAGAGTCCGCCGGACTCGGCTTTGTGGGACGAGGAGACGCGCCGCTATAACATCAACACGATTCTTTTTTCGCGCGGCGATGGCATCGAGCACGCTCACTTGAAGGAGTTCTGCGCCAGCGACACCTGGCGGCCGGTTTACCTGGACGAAGTATCTGCCGTGTTCGTTCGCCGCACTCCGCAGACCGAGGCTCTGATCCAGCGTTTCAAGGTGGACTGTGCGACCGCGCCGCTGCCTGCCGAGACCGAGTTCGGCAACCGTACCGACGAGTTTGCTGCGTGGGTGAATGCGGCGGTCGTGTTGCAAGCGCTCGGGCGCAATCTGGACGCGCTGGATGCAAGCGAGAAAGCGTTGGCGATTTTCCCTGGGAGCACCAGCGCACATCTGGCGCGAGCGGGCGCGCTGACTGCAATGAATCGCCCGCAGGAAGCGGAGAAAGAATTGTTAACGGCAATCGCGCTGAGTCCGAGCGAGTATACGTGGTCGAATCTGGCGAACCTTTACCGACGAGAGGGCCGTCCGAGCGATGCGATTGCAGCTATGAAAAAGGCGATCGATCTGCAAGCCGATCCGACAGCAACCCTGATTCAGCTTGGATATTATGCGCTGGCCGCCGGTCACCCGGATGACGCGCTTCCGGCATTCGAACAAGCAGAACGGCGCGCTTCTCCGCAGGAAAAGAAATCGACCGGCGGAGACTCGTTCGCTTACAAGGTGGCGGCCGGCCAGGCCGAGGCGTGGAGCAAGATCGGCGATCCCAAGCGGGCGGCGCAATTTCAGGAGCAGGCAGTTCAGGCAGCGCCCAATTCTCCTCAGCCCTGGCTCAATCTGGCCGAGATCTACGAGTCTGCAGGCCGCTCGGCCGAAGCCGATCGCGCTAAGGCGCGTGCCGCCAGCCTCACCCAAACTCAGAGTCAATAACGGTTGTGACCGTGTCCATCGCGTGAAATTGCCGCCGAACGGCGCTGCGCAGCATCACATAATGTTACGGCCATGAACGCGAAAGCACGTCCGCACGTCGTCATCATCGGTGCTGGATTTGGAGGACTGAAGGCCGCCGAATCGCTGGCGAAACTTCCCGTCCGCATCACGGTTCTGGACCGCAAGAATCACCACACGTTTCAGCCGCTGCTTTATCAGGTCGCGACGGCGGGCATTTCACCGGCCGAGATCGCCGCTCCCATTCGCGAGATCCTGCGCAAGCATGAAAATGTCGAAGTGTTACTGGGCGAAGTCCTGGGTTTCGATCTTGAGCGGCACCAGATTCTGTTGCACAACTTCGAGCTGACCTATGACTACCTGATTGTTGCTGCCGGAGCGATGCACGCCTATTTCGGCCACGATGAATGGGAGCCGATGGCTCCGGGACTGAAAACGATTGAGGACGCTCTGGAGATACGGCGCCGCATCCTGCTGGCCTACGAATTGGCTGAGCGTGAGGCGGCCCTGCAAGGCACTCATCGTCCGCTGAACTTCATTGTGGTCGGGGCGGGGCCGACGGGCGTGGAGCTGGCCGGAACGCTGGCGGAGATTTCGCGCAAGTCGCTGGCCAAGAATTTTCGCAATATCGATCCGACAAAGACGCGTGTGCTGCTGGTCGAAGCTGGTCCATCGATCCTGAGCGCCTATCCGGAAGACCTGCGGCAGAGCGCGGTGAAGCAGTTGGAGCACCTCGGCGTGGAGGTGCGAACCAACTCGGCCGTTAGCGATGTGCGTACCGGACAGGTGCAAGTTGGCAACGATGTCATCTCGGCTGAAGTTGTTCTGTGGGCGGCGGGAGTTTCAGCATCGCCGCTCGGCCGCGCATTAGGCGCGCCCGTCGATCGTGCCGGCCGGGTTCTGGTCGAGCCGGACCTGAGCATTCCCGGACATCGCGAGGTGTTTGTCGTCGGCGATCTCGCCAACATGAAGGACAAGCATGGCCGGCCTCTGCCCGGAGTAGCCCCGGTTGCTATGCAGCAGGGGAAATTCGTCGGACGCCAGGTTGCGGCAGATCTGGCCGGGAGACCGCGTGAAACGTTTCACTATTCCGATAAAGGCTCCCTGGCAACGATCGGGCGCGCTGCTGCCATCGCGCAGTTCGGCAAGGTTCACCTCTCCGGATTGATCGCGTGGCTGTCATGGTTATTTATCCATGTCTTCTTCCTGATCGGATTCAGGAATCGCATTATCGTCATGTTTCAGTGGTTCTGGAGCTACTTGACGTACGAACGAGCAGCCCGGCTGATCACGGGTGAGTCGCGTGTGATCTCGGTGCCGTCGATGGAATATGCCGAGCGAGCGAGAACGTCTCTCGATCTGCCTCCAAACGACACACAGAGAGAAGTGTCGTCGGCCGGCAGACGTTCCGCCTAAAATCCAGTGCCCTCCCGTTGCCGTCGAATCGCCTACCGCGGATCGCGGCTGGGATTTGTCTGTTGCCGCCGGGCGGGAGCCACTTCGCGTTACACTGTCTTCCACTGACCGATCGTGACTCAACAACCCCGTCGCTGGCTTCGTGACCCACTCTTCCTTTTGGCGCTTGCCGCAGGCCTGATTGCGTTCGTAGTGCAGTCGGGCGAGCTGGGCACCGCAGATACCCAACATCGTTTGCAGTCGGCTCATTCCTGGTGGACAGCCGAGCCTGCGGTATTTCCCAATGAGTATCCCGAGTTTGGGGTGCACGGCCGCGGCGGCACCCTGCAGAGCTGGTATGGAATCGGGCAATCGCTGCTGATGTTTCCCGCGGATGTCATTGGGACATATGTGGAGCGGCTGCCGATCTTCGCAGGTTACAACGGCAACGATCCCAGCGTCCGCAATATCTTCGTCAGCTATACCACCAACATTCTCGTCAATGTCCTGACCGCGCTGATGTGCTTCCGGTTTTTGCGCCAGTTGAAGTTTGGTGCGAAGCACGCTGCGGCAGGCGTATTGGCTCTGCTGCTTTTGACCACCCATCTCCATTACACACAGAACATGATGGAGAACAATTACATCTTTCTGCTGACGCTCATCGGATTGTCGTTTCAATACGAGTGGCTGCGCAGCGGAAGTCGTAAAGCTCTTTTGATTGGCTCGACAGCCTTCGGGCTCAATCTGCTCACGCGGATTACCACCGCAATGGACCTGGCGGCGGGAGGGCTGTTTCTGTTGCTCGTCGTGTGGTTTGAAGGCAAGCCTGGCAGGGAGGTGTGGGACCGTTGCTGGAGCTACCTGGCCATGGCTTTCCCGGTGTACTTACTTTTCGGACTGCTTGATCGCCTTTATCAGTATTACCGCTTCGGATCCTTCTTCAACACTTATGTAAGCATCGTCGCCAGGGAAGCGCGGCTACGCGATCCGTCGCTGCCCGCTAAGTATCCGTGGGAGACGCCCTTTCATGCGGGCTTCTTTGGAGCGCTGTTCTCGCCGGAGAAATCGGTTTTTCTCTTTGATCCGCTGCTGGTGCTGGCGATTTTGCTTGCTGTCGTGGGGTGGAAACGGTTCGCGCCCGAGATCAGAGCCTATATCGTGATGGGATTTGCGCTGGTGCTGGTTTACACCAGCTTTTACGCACGCTACACGGTTTGGAGCGGCGACTTCGCCTGGGGCGACCGCTACGTCTCGACCAGTGTGCAGCTCGCCGCGCTGCTGGCCGTGCCATTACTCCTGCGATATCGCGACGTCCTGGGCAAGACTGTGTGGATGGCTGGAGTCGTCCTTTGTGCGATCAGCGCCGTAATCCAGATCGCATCGCTGACCTTCTGGTTGCCGCTGGAGATCTACCAGATGGAGACGCTAGGCCATCCGACGTTTGTAATTCTGCAGCGCATGAAGAACATCGCCGGCTTCACGTCCGGAACGATGATGGACAACTTTGCCATGCACTGGGATCCCTGGGACTACGTCCACATCACGACATGGAATTTCCTGCCGTTTCTTTTGAAGCGAGTTGGCGCCGCACCCGCCTGGGTTGTTCACATCACGCTTATGCTGTGGATGGCAGCTCTGGCGCTGCTGGTAGCTACGTTGAGTCAATTGCGACGAGTGCTCGCAGAGCAAGTGGAGTAATGCTTATTGCGGTGGTAGCGCTGCTCCCGGCTCCGGTTCAGGCCCGGCAAGGTCTAAACTCCGGAGCCGGCGCAGTCTTCCGCGGAAACTCTAGCGAGTGCGAATGCGGGTTGAAGCACGCTGGCGGCCTCGCGGGGAGCGTGTTTGCGCTCCCACATTCTGTCCGCATTTTTCGCACTCGCGGAATGTCATGTTCTCTGCCTTGCACTTAGTCTTACGTTTCCAGGCGAAGAAAAGTTCAGCATAGGATTGCGTGATGTAATCTTTCGAAGCGATTCCCAACAGGCGCGCGGTGCGATCAATCCAGCGCGACTTGCCTTCGATCTCAGCGATGTCGCCGATGGGCGTGTGATCGAGAACCACATTGCCTTCGTCATCCTTCCATTCCGCGCGAAACTTTTCATAGATGAATGACGGCACATAGCCGAGAGCGCGTAGCGTGGCGTCCATCGCCCCACCATCCGAGACGCCCGTTTCCAATTCGGCGCGCGATTTGTGGCGTCCCGTCTTGCCTTTGGCTTTGTGGGTGAGCTTCCACTTATCGCCGTAGCAACGCAGTCGCAGCAGTTCGCCCCTGCGGCGCAGCTTCTGGCCGGGCAGATCGTAGAGTGTGTTGATCTCGTGCGTCGAAGGGGTTTCGCAGCGGAAGCCGTTCTGGCGTAGTTTCTCTTCGAATGCCTTCAAGTCCGAGACAAGAAACTTGATTTCCACTTCCTGTGGCGTTGCCATGTAGAGAGTCTAAAGCAAGATTTGATCGATCGGGATTCGCCGCAGGTGGGCATTCGCCAGCCGTGTTCGTGTACGGACCTGCCGAATCTTCCCAGTGATCGTATTTGGCCTTGGCTTTATTATCGGAACAGGCTTCTGCCGGTGGCAGGTGGTTCTGGATCCTTCGCCCCAAGAATTGCTTCCGCTTCGTTCTGACTGCGCGCATCAGGAAAAGCAGTTTGTGCGCGCGTTTGCGCTGATCCGCAGCGCAATCACAAAGCGCGCATTTCCTGGAGCAGCGTTAGCGGTAACGCACTACGGGGCGCTGGTGGCGTCGCGCAGTTTTGGACGATTCACCTACCAGGCTGACCCACCCGAGGTCCAGCCTGATACGGTCTTCGATCTCGCATCCCTCACCAAGGTGATTGCAACAACCGGCGTGGCCATGCTCCTCTACGATCGCGGCAAGCTTTCGCTGGACGAGCCGGTGGCCGACGCCTTGCCGGAGTTCGTGTCGCTGGCGCCAAAGCATCAAGCCGCCTGGCGCGAGGCAGTGACGGTTCGCATGCTACTGGCGCACTCCAGTGGATTGCCCGCCTACGAGAGGCTGTTTGAGTTTGCGAAGACGCGCATCGACCTCATACACGCTGCGATGACGACGCACCTTGTGGCCGCACCGGGCGAGCGGGCAGTGTACAGCGATATCGGATTCATTCTGCTGGGAGAGCTGCTGGCGAAGAAAGCGGGTCTCGCGCTGGATCTCTTTGCACGGCAGGAAATCTTCATGCCACTTAGCATGAAACAGACTCGGTTCAAGCCTCCGCCGGATTGGGTCGCGGCAATTCCTCCGACTGAGGAGGAGCAACCGTTTCGCGGGCGAATTGTGCAGGGTGAGGTGAATGACGAGAATGCCTATGTGATGGGCGGGGTTGCGGGACACGCCGGCGTTTTTGCATCCGCCACCGATGTCGCGCTCTTTGCCGAGTGGATGTTACGAGGTGGTTTGCCGATCTTACAATCAGGGACGGCCAGGCTGTTTGCTCGCCGCGAGGCCTCGCCGGCGGCAACGACGCGAGCGCTGGGATGGGATACGCCATCGCGGCCGGAATCGTCCTCCGGAAGGCTGTTTTCGCTCGCATCCTATGGGCATCTCGGTTTTACCGGTACTTCGCTGTGGATCGATCCGGGGCGCAAGTTGTCGGTCACCCTGCTGACCAACCGCACCTGGCCCGATCGCAGTTCGCAGCTGATTCGCGAGGTGCGGCCGATGGTCCACGATGCGATTGTGGAGGCGCTGGAAGAGAGTTAAATCTGCCGGCTGCAGTAAGAAAAGGGTTTTAGTGCGCCGGTGGCGCGAATCAAAGATGGTATGTACTTTTCGGAGTCGTCCTTCATCTAATTCTTGTAAGTGTAAGTGACCGGAGGTTAGCTTGACGCTAAGCGCCGCTTGGAAACACTGGCGTTGGACCGAAAGGACTCCGATGCGCCGCTGGTATGTGCCGCTGACAGTGCTGGGACTTGGAAGCGTTGGCGCGCTGCTCTTGACCGAGCGCGGTCGGGCTAGCTTACGCGCGCTTGTGCAACGATTCCAGAATGCCCCCGACACCCTGCTGGAAATGAATGATACCTTGCAGAGCGAACTGGATCGCATACAGGCCGCGCTGGACCAGATTGCGGACTCGATTGACCCTCACCCGCAACCCGGCCGTTAGACACGACAGATTTTTGAGCCCAGCCTAGTCATCCACCACATCTTCGAACAGATCGGTCTCCGCTTTCGCGTCTCGCGGGTCACTCGTCGCGGCCAGATGATACATCTCGACCGTGCCTTCCAGCCTTTGGTTGAGGTTCTTTCTTACCCGGTCAAACAGCGGCTTCTGAGTTGTGTGCTGCTGGAAAGCCAGATGCTTTTTCTCGAAGCGCTCTTTGCCGATCTCGATGCGCACGGTGACTGTCGGCTGAGAGATCGGCTGCCGGTCAGGCAGGTGAAAATCGGCGGTGTGATAGTAGAGCTTCTGGCAGCGGTGTGGCTTGAGGCCTTGCTCCAGTTGTTCCGGACAACGATCGGGACGTCCTGCCCATTCAAATGCCAGCGTAGCAAAGGTTCCTGCCATCGCGTGATCGACGTGGCCGGTGAGGCCGCCATCGGGTCCGAAGGTGAGGATGACCTGCGGTCGAATCTGGCGGATCCGCATCACGAGATCGCGGACCGCTTGCGACAGGTTCACGCTGTCGAGCTTGCCGTCAGGATAGTCGAGAACCTCGCCGCGAGTGACGCCAAGGAGCTTGCAGGAGGCGGCAAATTCGGCGCGGCGCAGCTCGGCGAGCTCGTCGGGTGTCTGGGCCGTTCCGCGATTGCGAGCCGCGGTGCCGGCGGTCAGGCAGACGACGTAGGTCTCGACTCCGCGCTCATGATAAAGAAGCAATGCGCCACCGAATGCGCCGGCTTCGTCGTCGGGGTGGGCGGTGATGCAGAGAAGTTTGCGCATAGGTGAGATTGGATGAGGACGAGCGACTGTGAGCTTCAATGGCGTCGCCCGTTCCAGCTTGCCAAAGCCGCCATGTATCCGCGATAATCAATGAGTTGTTGCCTCCAGGTATGTGAGGTCCGATGGGCGCCAAGCTGCGCTCATTGGGGTGTGGTAGCGACGCCGGGGTCCCCGACAAGCGCCGATTTTAGCGCTTGGTGGGGTGGTAGATCGCTGGAGCACCCGTAGCCGGTCATCTCGCCTGAGGAACGTTTTTCGCCGGAATCTCGCAGCTGGTAGTTCGCTAACGCAGATTCTCGTGTGTCGCAAGATCGTGAAGAGCGATCGGGAAGGCAAGCCTGAAAACTTGCTGTACCGGCTCATTAGCAGGAAAGGAACCATTCTCTGTGTTGATGATTCGTCTGTCGCGCCGTGGCGCGCGTAAACAACCGTACTACCGCATCGTGGTAATCGAAAAAGATCGGGCGCGCGATGGCCGCTCGGTGGAAGTGGTAGGCACCTATAACCCGCGGACCAATCCCGCCAGCGTTGAGTTGAAGCGCGAGCGCATTGACTACTGGAAGTCGAAGGGCGCACAGCTGTCGGATCGCGTGCGCAAGCTGGTGGAGAAGGCGCCGGTCGCGAGTACGCCGGAGGCGACGCCAGTAGCGTAAGGCCGCCAGGATCGAGTGTTTCCCTGGAGCCCGGCGAGCGCCTGTTATGCGCTTGACGGAGTTAAGGAGATCCCACAATGTCGGACAGCAAGCCGGACATCGTCGCGCTGATGCAGCATTTGGCGAAAGCAATCGTGGAAGCGCCCGATGAAGTCTTCGTCGAGCCGTTCGAAGAGAACGGGCAAACCGTGGTTGAACTGGAAGTAGCGGAGAGCGACGTGGGCCGAGTGATCGGGCGCCACGGACGAACCGCGCGCAGCCTGCGAACGATTATGAGCGCGGCTGCGTTGCGGACTCGTAAACGCTATCAGCTGGAGATTGTGGAATAGCCGCCGAATTCATTACGATTGCCCGTGTGTTGAAGCCGCAGGGGCGGCGCGGCGAAGTGCTGGCCGCATTGCACACGGATTTTCCTGAGCGCTTCGAAGAGCGCCGGGAACTATCGGGACTGGCGCCGGACGGAAGCCGGCGGGAACTGAAGTTGGAAGAGCACTGGTTTCACAAGGGCGGCGTGGTGCTGAAATTTGCCGGAGTGGAAACAATCAGCGACGCTGAGAAACTTGCCGGGATGGAAGTGCAGGTTCCAGGCGAACAGCGGAGCAAGTTGGAAGACGGCGCTGCCTATGTCAGCGATTTGGTCGGTTGTGATGTTTGGGATGGCCAGCGTTTCCTGGGGCGGGTGAGTGACGTGCAGTTTGGAGCGGGAGAAGCTCCGCTGCTGGTAGTGAAGCTGCCGGTTTGTGCGGCGCGGCGAGTGGCAGGAAGCTGCGAGCTGTCGACGGAATTGCTGGTGCCGTATGCGGCGGAGTTTGTAACGAAGATCGACCTCGCCAATCAGCGGATCGACATGCAGTTGCCGGAAGGGCTGCTGGATGTGGATTCGCCGCTCAGCGGGGAAGAGAAGCAGCAGCAGAAAACGGAAGCCGACGAAGCGCGGGCAGCGGGCGAGAAGTAGGCGCCGGAATGAAGTTCGAGATCGTCACGATTTTTCCGGACTTTTTTCGCGGGCCGCTGGATTACGGCATCGTGCGCAAGGCGCGCGAGGCGAAGCTCATTGACATTGCGATCCACGATCTGCGGGAGTTCACGCACGACCGGCATCGTACGGTGGACGACAGGCCGTTCGGCGGCGGCGAAGGCATGGTATTGAAGCCGGAGCCGATTTTCGAGTGCCTGGAGTCGCTGGGCGTTGCGCCGCGCGAGGAGCGAGTAAGGGAAGGCGCGCGCGAGTCGGTTGTGTTGCTGTCGCCGCAGGGCGAGATGTTCACGCAGGCGCTGGCGCAACAGTTGCTGCGGCACCAGCGGATTGTGTTGATCTGCGGCCGGTACGAAGGCGTTGACGAGCGTGTGAGCGAGCAGCTGGCCGATCGTGAGATCTCGGTTGGCGATTTTGTTCTGAGCGGCGGCGAATTGGGAGCGGCGATCATCATCGACACGATGACGCGGCTGGTGCCAGGAGCGTTGGGCAACGCAGCTTCGTCGCAGCAGGAGTCGTTTACATCAACGGCGGATGTGCCGGCGAGAGCGGCAGGTGAGCCGCCGAGTTCGACCTGCGGATCGGGCGGATTGCTGGATTATCCGCATTACACGCGGCCGGCGGAGTTTCGCGGAATGCCGGTTCCCGAAGTGCTGGTGAACGGCAACCACGACGAGATTCGCAAATGGCGCCGCCGTAGCGCGCTGCGGAAGACGCTGCGCAATCGTCCCGATTTGTTGGAACCGGCGGTGCTGAGTGCGGAAGATCGCAAGCTGCTGGCCGAGATTGAGCGGGAGTAGGTTAAGCAAGAGCGATTAGCTTTTAGCTCTTAACAGGCGGAGGGCGCTTGCTAAGAGCTAAAAGCTAAGAGCCAACAGCTACAAAACATTTGCCGCCGCGAGGCGTGCGATAGGGAAGGAAATCACAATGTCTAATTCTCTGGTTATTGATCGTTTGCTCGCCAAAACACGGCGCACTGATCTCCCCCAATTCAAGCCGGGTGACACGGTACGCGTCCATGTGCGGATCAAGGAAGGCGATAAGGAGCGCTTGCAGGCGTTCGAGGGAGTCGTCATCGCCAAGAGCAAGGGCGCACAACCCAGCTTCACCGTCCGCAAGATGAGCTTTGGCCAGGGCGTAGAACGTATCTTCCCGCTCAATTCTAAAGTGATCGACAAGATCGACGTGCTGCGTTCGGCGCACGTTCGGCGCGCCAAGCTGTATTACCTGCGCGCCCTGCGCGGCAAGGCGGCGCGTCTGCGCGAAGTGGAGACCGTGCGCGGGTAGTTGTTGTGGGATAGCCCACCCAGGCAGAACCAGCTTGGGTGGTGCACCCGGGGGTAATCCTCGCGGGCTAAAGCCCGCTCGGATGCCAAAAATAAAGGCCTTGAACGCGGCGCTGAAGCGCCGCACTACCCGAGCCAGACAGAACGCAGAGTTTTCCGCAGCCTGTAAAGCGGTGCCAATGACACGAGGCCTGACCTCACTAGCCGCGTTTCGCTTTTGGCCGCACGAACTTCAACGCGGTGTGCGTTGCTGAAAAGCTCACTACTTTCACATCTAACAACCCAGCCCGCCTGCCGGCATCGAGCACATGCTGCTCTTTGATCTCCTGTTTGCCCTTCGGATAGACGATCCACAACGCGCCCGCTTTGGCGAGCGAGCCAGCCGGCTTTGCGACCCGCGCAAGACCGGCAACGCTCTCCACTCCGACGAATATGAGGTCGGAATCCTTCAACGGCCTGACATCTGAGAATTTCTGTGCGGCCGCGCGAAGTTCGTCGACGAAGTTGCGGTCGTGCGTCGCAATGGCCGAGATGACCAAGCCCGGCTTGATGCCAAGCTTATCGGCCGTGCTCTTGGGATGAAGAATTTTATGGGCCCACTTCTCGGCATGTTCTCCGAGTTCGAGGACGGCCGAGCCTTCCGGCCATTTCAGGTGGAGTTCACCATCGCGCGCTGAAACTGATTTTAGCGAGGCTAGAGCTATCTTCAGGCGTAACTCACCGCGAACGATGATCTCGTTGGTTTCCAACAACGCCCTGGCTGAGGTCGTTTTGCCGCCGGCACGGATGTTGCAGACGAGTTCGCGCCCCATGCTCTCCTCGAGGAAGTTTGAAGAAGGATCGTTGAATCCCAAATGGGAGTCAAGCGCAGTCACAAATACGAAACCCCGCGGAGGGGAAGCGGGGTTTCGCATCTCACCCGGCCGGTTGCAGTGGATGCAAACTGGCCGGGGCCTCGTTTTGCGCGATCTGCTTCGCGCCTGGTTACATCTCTGGGCTAGACCTTGGCCGCCAGCTCGAGTAGTCCCACAGCCATCGCGATCCATAGTGCAAGGGCCACCGTGTTCAAGGTGACGCGGATCGCTGCGTTGTCGATTAGCCAGTTGAATTTCGCGTCCATGATATTTCTCCTTTGCGAAGCGGCTTTCCCGACCACCGCGACACGGTGTTACCTGGGAATTTCGAAGTTGCCGGGAGGTTATGGTTCATCCGATCAACTTCTGTCGATATATACGGGCGAGGCGGGGAAAGGTTCCGTCAACAAATTGTAAAAGCGGGGCGGGTTGCAGTTTCGCAGCGTCAGATGCGAAAACACGTTGTCGCTGCGGCCGTCTGTCCGCAAGCGGACAACGCAAGCTGGGTGAAATCGACAGCCGTCTAGCCGGCGCGCAGCGTCTCGCTCTGATGTTCCGGTGCGGGCGGGCTTGCTGGTGCAGGCACGTGTCCCGGGAGCACCTCGCGGAGTGCCCATTCAATGCGCTCAACAGAGTCGCGGATCAGCTCGACAGACTGCTCCGTATCGGCCGCAGTGGCGTAGGTGATGATCTGCAGAGAATTGCGGATGTGGTGATTCATCTCAGCAATGGTACGCAGACGATCGCGCACCAGCTTGCGCCGCAGGCGCTGGCTGTTGGTGAGGCTGAAGAAGAGAAACCCGGCGACAATACCGGTCAGCGCGTTGGACGTGAGCAGAATGTCGGTGCGAGTAACGCCGTCCCTTGCCAACAGACGGTCGAAGCCGAAGCCGACCATCCAGACCAGCAGTACGACTCCGATACACAGCGCAACCAGACGCAGCCGAGAGTCTCTACCCAGATCCATAGCTCAGCGCAACCTATTCCGCCCCTGATCTTAAAGACGCTTCAGCGGGCATTTCGTCTTGGCGAAAATGCCGCAGAATCGCATCCGCCTGCGAACGGCTCACTACCGAAGCCAGGGCCGCGGCATCGGCTTCCTTCACAGCCTGCAGGCTGCCGAAATGCTGCAGAAGACGTCTCGTCGTGTGCTCGCCGATGCCGGGAATGTCCAGCAGTTCGGTCCTGCGATCGCGCATCTGGCGCCGTTTGCGGTGGAACGTTACCGCAAACCGATGCGCCTCGTCGCGCACCAGTTGTACCAAGTGCAATACCGG
Source organism: uncultured Acidobacteriaceae bacterium (assembly GCA_963805985.1). Taxonomy (GTDB): domain Bacteria; phylum Acidobacteriota; class Terriglobia; order Terriglobales; family Acidobacteriaceae; genus Bog-257. The sequence continues at coordinate 270,719 of CAWDWG010000008.1, forward strand.
AGAATGCCGGTCGAGTATCACCGGTTCGTCCTCCTGACCCTGTATATAGATGATCTCCTCGCGCTTCGCGATGGAAGCCAGCGGCTGATTTACAATTTGCAACGCCTCCAGCGCTTGGGCCGCGGCATGCAGCTGGCCGATGCCGCCGTCGATCAGAACGACGCTTGGCATGTTCTGCTTTTCGTCCTGAACCCGCTTGTAACGGCGCGTGACCACCTCGCGCATGGAGGCGAAGTCGTCGACACCCTCGACGCCTTTGATGATGAACTTGCGATAGTCGGACTTCTTCATCTGGCCGTCCTCCCAGACGACCATCGACGCGACCGTCTCGGCGCCCTGGATGTGCGAGATGTCGAAACACTCGATACGTTTCGGCAGTTCGGGCAGCATGAGCGCATCTTGCAGCGCTTCCTGGATCGCCTTGGCGGCGGGCTTCATCACGCGGAAGCGCTGATCGAAGGCCTGCTTTGCGTTCTGGCCGACCAGATCGACCAGCGACCGCTTCTCTCCGCGCTGCGGGATGTGAATCTGCACGCGACGCTTCTGGCCTTCGGAGAGCACTTCCTCAAGCGTTGGACGATCTTCGAAATCAACCGGTACGTAGATCGCGTGCGGCACGTATTGCTGATCGAGGTACACCTGCTTCAACAGCGAGGAGAAAAACTCGCCCGGCTGCCAGCCGATCTCGCCTGCAATCTCGCCCAGATCTTCCCAGAAGAATTCGCGTTTATCGACGATCTTGCCGCCCCGCATGTGGAACAAGTTGACTGCGAGCATTTCGTTCTCGTAGTGATAGCCGAAGACGTCGGCATCGTCGCCGTCGACGGCGGCAATGCGCTGCTTCTGCTCCAGGAGATGGACAGTGGAGATCAGGTCGCGATATTTCGCAGCCAGCTCGAACTGCTCACTCTCGGCCGCCGCCGCCATGCGTTGCTGAAGGGATCGGCTCAGATCCGCGCCTCGGCCTTCGAGGAAGAGCTTCACATCGTGCACCGCTTCGGCATAACGCTCGGGCGTGGTGAGGCCTTCGACACATGGCCCCAGGCATCGCCCGATGTAGTACTGCAAACAGGGGCGGGGGTAATAGCGATTCAGATCGAGCTTGCAGGATGGGATCAGGAAGTGACGATGAATCAGATCGACCAGGCGATAAGCCAGGCTGGTCGGGAAGTAGGGCCCGAAATATAGCGAGCCGTCCTTGCGCAGGCGGCGCGTGGGAAAGACGCGCGGGTAGCGCTCGCTGATGGTCAGCTTGATGTAGGGGTAAGTTTTGTCATCGCGCAGAAGAATGTTGTAGCGCGGCTTCTTCTGCTTGATGAGATTGTTCTCGAGCGCCAGCGCTTCCTTTTCGTTGTCGACGACGACGTAGTCGATGTCGACTGCCTCCCGCAGTAGAGAGCCAGTCTTGGCATCGGCCAGCTTGCCTTCCAGAAAATACGAGCGCACCCGCGAGCGCAGATTGTTGGCCTTGCCGACATAGATGATCTGGCCCTCGGCGTTCTTGTAGAGATACACGCCAGGCGAGGTCGGCAGGGTGCGAATTTTCTGGTGAAGGTCCATGGAAGAAACAGCCATTAGCAATTAGCACTTAGCAATTAGCAACCACCTCGTGAGGCTCATGCTGGCTCGTCGATTGGGCCCGGATTACGATGCGGTTTCGGCTGATCGGCCTGCAAATCTCGAACGCTGTGTGCATACTAAGCTGGTAAAAATTCTACTCCCCACGTCAGGATTATCCGGCGAGTACAACCGGAGCGATCCTCTGGCAAAACTGCCATCTGTAATTCGTTGAAAATGCGGCATCAGTTTCGGATTCCCGACGCGAGCTCATTGGCATGCGGCTTGCACTTCAAAAGTGCAGGCCAAGCGCTGATTGCTCCGCCGCGGCCGAAAGTTTGAAGGAGCCATTTCCAATGAGTCGATTTTCGGTAATCGCAGTGCTGGTGGCCGGCAGCCTGCCTCTGACCGTGGGATGTGCCACGAAGAACTACGTGAAGAGTCAGACGACACCGGTCATCAATAACGTTAATGAATTAGATGACGAAACTGCGAAAAATACTCGCGACATCAAGGACGTTGACGCACGGGCGCAGCAGGGCATCGCGCAGGTGAACGACAAGGCCGCGACCGCCGATCAGAAGGCGCTGGCAGCGGGACAGACTGCCGATCAGGCAAATCAGAACGCCACGCAGGCTTCCAATCGCGTGACCAGCCTCGCCGGTACGGTGGAGAATCTGGATAACTACAAGCCGGTTTCGCAGACAACGGTGCTGTTTGGCTTTGACAAGTCGCAGCTGACGCAGAAAGATAAGGCGACGCTGGATGATCTCGGCAATCAGCTGCAGAACCAGCGGCACTACATTGTCCAGGTGGAAGGCTACACCGACTCGACCGGCCCCGCGGATTACAACTATCAGCTGAGCCAGAAGCGCGCCGATGCCGTGATTCAGTACCTGGCGCAGAAATACAGCGTGCCCGCGTACAAGATTTTCCTGATCGGATTGGGCAAGGACAATCCGGTAGCGCAGAACACCAGTTCTGCCGGTCGTGCCAAGAATCGCCGTGTCGACATTCGGTTAATGGCGAACAGCCTGACCGAGTCCGCGCAAACCAGCTCTCTCAGCGGGGGACAGCAAGCGCAGCAACAGCAATGATGAACGCGCGACTGTGCCAGCAGTCGCGCGACTAACAAGCTCCCTCAGCCCGGAGCCAATGGCCATCAGGCCCATTGGATGAAGAGCCGCCCACCCGTGGGCGGCTTTTCTGTTTGGGGACTTTCCTTGACGGCGTGTCACATCCTAGGGCTGAAAGGATTAAATAGAGGAACGCCAAACTGCCGGAAATTGCCTTCGTTTCTAGTGGCCACCGTTAAATCATGAACGAGAGCTATCGCCGCAATCATCCCGTCCTCGACGAGATTGCCCGGCTTGCGTTGCATCAGGCGACTGCACTCCCGGAAACAAGCGGCGTCCATCGGAAGAATAGGATATTGGTTTTCCAGCTGATCTACCCAAGCTTCGATTTCCTTAGCCTTCAGCGGATCCTGCCTGCGTGTCAGCTCGATTCCCAACTGCAATTCGCCCATTGTTACGGCAGAAAGGAAAGCCTGTTCGCTTCGGAGTGCGCGTAGCCAAATTAAAACGGCACCGTGCGGTTTCGGTTTCCGTACCTCGGAAATTACGTTCGTGTCCAAAAGGTATCGTTTCATCCGAACGTGATTGGCTTGCGTCGCCTGCGGGGACGCCTCTCGGGAACCAGGTTCTCGAAACGAGGCCCAGGACCGAGCAGGAATTCCGTAAGACTAGGTCGAGCCGCCTGTTGCAGTCTGCGCCATTCTTCGATAGGCACTAACACTGCAGCATCGACTCCGCGTTTTGTAACAACCTGTGGACCCTTTTTGAGCGCGCTATCTAGCAGTTCGCTGAATCGGGCCTTCGCGTCTTGTACCTGCCAGCTCGACAAAATGGGAACTCCTTTCCCTGTTTACAGTAGAACTAGTCAGATAACTAGTCAAGTATGTGCTCTCCCACCGTTATCATTGAACTCATGAGCACGAAGCTGCAACGGCTGATGCTGCGGATCATCAACGTCTGGCCGCCGTTTCTGGGCGCGGGCATTCGCGCGACGTGGAGCGCCGATCATAAATCGGTCGATGTCGAGATGAAGCTGCGCTTCTGGAACCGCAATTATGTCGGCACGCATTACGGCGGATCGCTGTACTCGATGGCCGATCCGTTCTACATGCTGATTCTGATGGAGAACCTTGGTCCGGACTACATCGTGTGGGACAAGGCCGCGTCGATTCGTTTTCGCAAGCCGGGGAAAGGAAGAGTCCGGGCGGAATTTCGGGTGTCGGATGAGCAGTTCGACGATATCCGCACGAAGCTCCTGACCCAGGAGAAGTACGAACCGACGTTCACGGTCCAGGTGAAGGACGAGTTGGGCGATGTTGTCGCCGAGGTGCAGAAGGTGCTGCACGTTCGGCGAAAATCAGCGTCCTGACCGAAAGGCCGGCTTCAGGCCGCCGCGGCGTCGGGCGCATCTGTAGGCTGGCTATTGTCGGTGTTCTCCTCGCACAGTCGAATGCGCAGGACCTCTTCGCAGTCGCCGTCGAAGTTTTGGCGGAGATGGAGGTTGAGATCCTCAAGCCGCCGGCTGGCTCCGATGGTCACCAGCAGTTTTGCCAAGGCAAGCATGCCCGCGCGATTGGCGATGATGTAGGGAATTCCATCCTGGAATTCGACACGCAGCTGCTCGTTCGAGCCCTCCACGTACTCGAAGACGATTTCCCGCTTACGCGCTTCCTTTTCCACTTCGTACTGAAACGCCTGTCCGATGGTCACGTCTTTTGGATTGGTCATGATTAGCCCCGCAGCAATCTCGTGATGCCGGCACGACATCAGGAGGGATTTGGAGTGACGAGAGCGGCAGCGTGAGTCGTGCACTTGCTGAAACGAAGGGCTTCGGTTTCGAGACGAAGAGGAAGTTGAGACAATACTACTGAGAATGGAGGTGCGATGCCAGAGATTTTCTTGTCACATCGCATTGGATGCAACGTTGCTTTCAAGCTGCTGTATGAGTGCTGGGCTGGCAGTGAATTACTCGCTAAACGCCGCAGAGGCGGCACGCTCCTTGTTCTCGCACTTGTCATGCTGGCGACGGCTGGGGATTCGCAGCGCGCGTCGGCTCAGGACAACCACAGCGCCAACTATCACGCGATGCAGGCGAAGCTTGCGTGGCTGAAGACGAATGCGGCGAAGGCCCATCCTGATCCGAAGCCTACCGATCTGACCGAGCCCGAGATCAACGCCTACTTCGCTGAAGGCGGCGTCAAGATGCCCAAAGGCGTCAGCCATCTGCGGCTCAGCTCGCATGACACTACGGTCGACGCCCACGCCGACGTTGACTTCGAGCAGATCATGCAGGGCCGTGGCTCCAACAATCCGCTCTACAGCCTCTTCAGCGGTACTCATGATGTCCACGCCGTGGCGCAGGCCAGCGGCACCGGCGGCATCGGCACCATTCGCGTGCAATCGATCGACTTCGACGGCGTCACCATTCCGCAGTTCGCGCTGGAATGGTTTGTCCAGCGCTACCTAACGCCGAAGTACCCCAATGTCGGCCTCACCAGTACGTTCAAGCTGCCGCTGCGCATTGACAGCGCAACGGTCGAGACCGGCAAGGTCCGTCTGGTGCAGCGGTAGATATCACCACGCCGGAGTGTTCTTTCAAAACTGATGCATGGTATCGACGCCCTGACGATGTGGATTCCGAGGCAGGCGAACTGCTATTTCTTTACGGCCTCCAGCCAATTCTGCACGAGCGTCAGCGGTTCGCCGCCCTGCGCGATGTTACCGCTGTTGATGAGGAATTTCTTGCCGTCCGCGCTGACATCGAACGGTCCATAGTCGCGCTGGACTCCTATGGCTTGAAACAGCACATGGGGAACGCCGAGGTCAATTGCATTGCCGGATACCGTCAAGTCGACGGCGATGATGTTGTCAGAGTTATCGAGATAGAACAGCTCTTTTCCATCCCCTCGCCACCTGGGCCAGCTGGCGCCGTCTTTGGAAACCTCCCACTTGGCGCCTCCACCCGGAAAGGGAGTGATGTAGACCTGATTTCGTCCTGAGTCGTTACTCACGTACGCCATCCACTTGCCATCGGGCGAAATCTGCGCATCTTTTTCCGCCCATGTGTCTTGCTCGATGGGGAAGGGTTTGCCATCGCCAAACAGCGGAAGTACCCAGATGTGACTTCCGGCGTCCTTGGCAAGGTCCTTGCGCAAGTAAGCGAGATAACGCCCATCGGAGGAAATGCTCACCGGCTGCTCGACGATATTGGGAGTTTCCAGGACGACGCGCTCGGAGCCGCTGCCGTCGGCAGCTTTCGCGCTAATGTGAGATAGGCCGTTGCCGCTCGATCCGTAGTAGATTGTCTTGCCATCGGGCGACCATACGGGGGAGCCGTTATTGGACGGGCCGAAAGTCACGCGCGTGTTGGTTCCGCGCGCCAGATCGTAAATCCAGAGATCCCCAACTCCCTGCGTACCAGTGAAAATTCCCACCGCCATGCGTTTTCCATCCGGAGAAAGGGCCGGCAGAATATAGCGATCGGGCTGAGGAGAAGGAGCCACGGGTTTGCCGTCGCGGCCCAACCAGAGCAGGTTCCAGCCGTTGTCCAAATTGCCGGACTGATAGACAAGAATCCCGGTTTGCGACACGGTGAACAACGGGTGGGCAACGGCTCCATTGAATCCAACCTGCTGTGCGACCAGCACGGGATCGCCGCTCAGTTCCAGCCGTTTCAGGTTGAAGGGTTGTGCCATCAGCGCCTGATCGCGCAGGAACAAGAGATAACCCGAGGCGTAGGTTGCCACCGAATCGCTCTGCATCAACACTTTGCTTTTCGCCGAGCCCAGCTCGCCGATGTAAATCAGATCCGTATGAGGACCCTTGGAGCTGCGCGCCCAGTAGAGAAAGTGTTTGCCATCCGGCAAGAAGCTGGGCCAGCGATGGCTGTTTTCGCTGCGCTCATTATCCAGCTTGGTGATGGGCTCCGGCGTCCCACCCGCCGCCGATACGCGCATAATCGCTTGCGAAGTGCTTGGGGTGAACAGGATGGTCCCGGCCTGATTCCATGCCCCTCCGCGCGCATTGCCAACGTCACAAACATTCTGCGGCGGCCCTCCGCCGGCATCGATCTTCTTCAGCTTTCCGGCGGCGAAGAACCCCAGCTCGCTTCCATCGGCCGACCAGAACGGATACATGGCATCGTCCGTACCTTCCAAAGGCTGTGGGAGCGATGCTGTCAGTGATCGAACGTAGAGGAGCACTTTGCCCTTGGCATCGCGTGCGGTGAAAGCCAGTCGCGTTCCATCGGGCGACAGCACCGGCGGCCCGGAGGAAGGCAGCATGGTCACGAACGATGTTCCCGGCGGCGGCAGGATGGACGACTGCACCAGCGAAGCCGGCTTGGGCGCCTGCAAAAGATAAGCCGCGGCGATACCCACCGCGATCAGTGCGGCAACGGCTGCGATCAGCCAGGGAAGCTTGGAAGCGGCGGCGGCAGGCTGCTGGGTGCTCACGCTTTGCGGGCCGGCTTGCGCGATACTTTCCAACTGAATTCGTACGTCGTGGATGCAGCCATAGCGTTGCTCGCGATTCTTAGCCAGGCAACGATGCACGGTCTCATCCAGCCGCGGCGGCGAACCAGGGTTCAAGGCTGAGACGCGTTCCGGCTCGTTATCCAGGATGGCGCCCAGCACGCTGAGCTGCGACTTGCCCTCGAAGGCACGCCGGCCGGTAACCATCTCGTAGAGCATGCAGCCGAAGCTGAAGATGTCCGACTGTGCGTCCGCCTCGGTGCCTTGCAATACTTCCGGCGCCATGTACTGGAATGTGCCAACCACCGTGCCCTTCTGCGTCAAACTCGAGGCATCGCTGCTGAGCGCGGCAACATTCATCGTGGGAGTGCTCGGCGTATAGGGACCGGCGTTGGCAGCCACACTCAGGCCACCCGCAGGCTTGGCCAGGCCGAAGTCCATCAGCTTGGCGCCGGACTTGGTCAGCATGATGTTGGCGGGCTTCAGATCGCGATGGACCACGCCGCGCGCATGAGCTTTGTCGAGCGCATCGGCGATTTGAATTGCGAAACGCAGCGCCTCGTCGAGCGGCAGCGGACCTTTTTGCAGCCGGTCGGCAAGGGTCTCGCCGTCGAGGTGCTCCATCACCAGGAAATCCATGCCGTTCTGCGAGCCGACGTCGTGAAGAATGCAGATGTGCGGATGATTGAGCGAGGAGATGGCTTTGGCTTCGCGATCCAGCCGCAGTTTCAACTCGGGGTTGCTGGAGAGATGTTCAGGAAGAACCTTGACAGCCACGTCGCGTCCCAGCCGGGTGTCGCGGGCACGATAAACCTCGCCCATGCCGCCAGCGCCCAGGGGCGATTGGATTTCGTAAGGGCCTAGCTTGGTGCCTGCAGCTAATGGCATGGAAGCCACAGATTATAGCCCTATACTCCGGTACAGTCGATGGAACGTTCTGACACCGGCCCGGGCGACGGCGAGGCGACCTTCCGAATCCTCGCAACTTCCTGCCGTCTAATGACATCCAATAACTTGACAATGATTCACTCAAGTTCTATAGTCGATCTGTTATAAGCTCAAATCATAACGCTCTAGTACTTATTTTTCAGCAATTTACAGATCACTAGGAAGGTACAGCAATGGCAAAGATTATCGGAATTGACCTGGGCACGACCAACTCCGTGGTCGCCGTCATGGAAGGCGGCGAGCCCAAAGTCATCCCCAATGAGGAAGGCGGGCGCACGACACCGTCGGTCGTCGGCTTTACCAAGAACGGAGAGCGGCTGGTCGGCCAGGTCGCCAAGCGCCAGGCGATTACTAATCCCGAGAACACGATTTACTCCATCAAGCGCTTCATGGGCCGTCGCTATGACGAGGTCAATGAAGAGATGAAGATGGTGCCCTACAAGGTCGTTCAGTCGGGCGACAACGTCGCGGTTATCGCGCAAGGCAAGGAGTACACTCCGCCCCAGATTTCCGCGTTCATCCTTCAGAAGCTGAAGAAGGCCGCCGAGGACTATCTTGGCGAGACCGTCACCGACGCCGTCATCACGGTTCCGGCGTACTTTAACGACGCGCAGCGCCAGGCGACCAAGGACGCCGGCCAGATTGCCGGCCTCACCGTGAAGCGCATCATCAACGAGCCGACGGCGGCCGCGCTGGCCTACGGCCTCGACAAGAAGAAGGACGAGACCATCGCCGTGTACGACTTCGGCGGCGGTACCTTCGATATCTCGATCCTGGAAGTCGGTGAAGGGGTCGTCGAGGTGAAGTCCACCAACGGCGACACTCACCTGGGCGGCGACAACATCGACCAGCGCATCGTCGACTGGCTTATCGACGAGTTCAAGAAGGACGAAGGTCTCAACCTGCGCGACAAGGGCAACGAGATGGCGCTGCAGCGTCTGCGTGACGCCGCCGAGCGCGCCAAGATCGAGCTCTCCACCACGATGCAGACCGAAATCAATCTGCCGTTCATCACGGCGGATGCCAGCGGTCCCAAGCACCTGGTGAAGACGCTGACCCGGTCGAAGCTGGAAGAGATGGTGAAGGACATCATCGACCGCTCCATCGGGCCCTGCAAGGCTGCGTTGAAGGATGCCGGCATCGGTCCGGAGAAGATCAATGAAGTCGTTCTGGTTGGCGGTCAGACGCGTATGCCGCGCATTCAGCAGCTCGTAAAAGAGCTCTTCGGCAAGGAGCCGCACAAGGGCGTCAATCCTGACGAAGTGGTCGCGATTGGTGCTGCGATTCAGGGTGGAGTGCTGGGCGGCGAAGTGAAAGACCTGCTGCTGCTCGACGTGACTCCGCTGACGCTGTCGATCGAGACGATGGGCGGCGTGGCGACGCCGATGATCCCGCGCAACACCACCATCCCGACCAAGAAGTCGGAGATGTTCTCGACTGCGGCCGACAATCAGACCTCGGTCGAAGTTCACGTGATGCAGGGCGAGCGTCCGATGGCGCGCGACAACCGCACGCTTGGCAAGTTCCACCTGACCGGCCTGCCGCCGGCTCCGCGTGGCATTCCGCAGATCGAAGTCACGTTCGACATCGACGCCAACGGTATTCTGAACGTGCTGGCGAAGGACATGGCCACCGGCAAGGACCAGAAGATAACCATTACGTCGTCTTCGGGTCTAAGCAAGGAAGAGGTCGAGCGCATGGCGAAGGACGCCGATGCGCACGCGGCCGAGGACAAGGCGAAGCGCGACGAGGTCGAGGCGCGTAACCAGCTCGACGGCATGGTCTACAACATCGAGAAGATGCTGCGCGAGCACGGCGACAAGATCTCCGGCCAGGAGCGCTCGGATGTGGAGAACGCTCTCGCCGACTCCAAGAAGGCGCTGGAAGGGACCGACGCCGGCGCAATGAACAAGGCGCGGGAGCAACTGACCGCGGCGTCGCATAAGCTGGCCGAGGCGATGTATAAAGCCAGCTCCGCGCAAACGCCTCCCCCGGCCGGTGGACCGACTCCCGGAGCTAACGGGGCGGCCAGCGGCGGCACCGAGCAAAAGAAGGACGAAGGCGTCATCGACGCCGAGTACGTGGATGTGGAAGACAAGAAGTAAGCTCTTAGCTATCAGCTCTTGGCTCTTAGCCTTTAGCTCTTAGCTCGTAGCAGGTGAGGGGCGCTTGAGTGCGCCCCTCAGTTACGAAATGCGCTCTCGAGTTCGAACGAGCGCCCTTCATTTACGAAATGCGATCTTGAGTCGGATACTTCGAGGGCGCACGAATCTGGGAACGACGCAGAACCGAGTGCCGCTCGCGGCACGGCAGAATGATAGCCCAGCACGCAGCGCCATCCTTTGGCGCGGAGTGCTGGGTAAGCGGTATTTATGAACCCGAGTCCCTTTAGGGACGGCACAAGGCGCGCGGGCTTCAGCCCGCATTAACAACATGGAACTCCCCGGACTGAAGGAACGATTTGCGATTCGAAGTAAACAACCAACCGTACGCGCTGCATTGCAACCGCGACGACAATCGTTGGTACCTGATCACCACCGAAGCAACCGGCCGCATGCGGGCAATTCCGGTGATCAATGATGATGAAGTGGGATTCATCCCGAACATGGTGATCCCCATCGGCGACGGCGGCCAGGCCAGCACGAACTGATCGCTCTGGCTAATAGCCGATGGCTGACAGCCGATAGCTAAATAATGGCCACCACCACCCAAAAAGACTATTACGGCGCGCTCGGCGTGAAGAAGACGGCCTCGGCGGAGGAGATCCGCAAGGCCTTCCGTAAACTTGCGCGCAAATATCACCCCGATGTGAATCCCGGCGACAAGTCTGCGGAAGAAAAATTCAAGACGATCTCCGAGGCCAACGACGTCCTCAGCGATCCCAAGAAGCGCAAGGTCTACGATCAGCTCGGCTTCTATTCCGACAATATCGATCCCGCCGCCGCCGAGGCCTACGCCCGCGGAGGCGGCTTTGGCGCAGGCGGATTCGGTGGTCCCCCGCAAGACGCCGGCGGCGCGCGCACCCATACGCAGGAAGTCCCATTCGACTTCAGCGGCTTCGACTTCAACGACTTTTCGGAAGGCGCGGGTGCGGCCGGACGCCGCGCCGGTGGCGGCGGCGGATTTCGCGACATCTTCTCCAGCATCTTCGGCCGAGGCGGCGGCGTGGATACCGGGCAGCGTCCTGAGTCCGGTACCGACCTCGAATACCAGGTGAACGTCGGCTTCTGGCAGGCCATCAAAGGCGCCGAGCTGCAGCTCAACATTCCGCGCCTGGAAGTTTGCGGCAACTGCCACGGCCAGGGTTTCATCGAGCAGCCGGGCGAGTGTCCGCAATGCCACGGCAAGGGCCAGATCACGCAAAAAAGCGGCAGCATGAAGTTCAACGTACCGTGTCCGCGCTGCGGCGGCAGCGGCAAGAATCGCGCCGTCTGCCCGACCTGTCACGGCGAGGGCCGCGTCGAGCGCAGTGAGTCGCTGAAGGTTCGCATCAAGGCCGGCACGCGCGATGGCCAGCGCATTCGTCTGCCCGGCCGCGGCAACGCGGGAACCATGGGCGCACCGGCGGGGGACCTCTACATCATCGTGCGCGCCGGCGAGCACCCGATATTCAAGCGCGACGGTGACGACATTCACCTGACCGTTCCGATCACGCTGACAGAAGCCGCGTTGGGCGCCAAGGTTGAGGTCCCGACTATCGATGGCCGCGCGCTGCTGCGCATTCCTCCGGGTACGCAGTGTGGACAGAAACTGCGCCTCCGCGAGAAGGGCGTGCCATCGGCGGTGAACGAAGGTCAACGCGGCGACGAAATCGTCGAGGTCGATATGGTTACGCCGAAGGTCGCCGACGAGCGCTCGAAAGAAATTCTGCGGGAGCTGGCCAAGCTGAATCCCGAGGATCCCCGGGCAGAGTTGTGGACGAGAATCGGCGGGTAGGAATCACCTTGGGTGCCCCATTCTAGCCATCCTTTGGCTAGGGTGGGGCAGTCCATCCACTCGCGAGAACTGCCCCGCCCTAGCCCAAGGTTTGGAAGAAAGCAGGTCCCTCGACTCGCGATGCTCGCTCGGGATGACAGAACGGGGCACCCAGGCTCTTAACACTATGGCGAAGCGTAAAAAACAAGGCGCGTACATGATCAGCTCGGTTGCGGAGATGTATGGCATCCATCCGCAGACGCTGCGTCTCTACGAGCGCGAAGGGCTGCTGAAACCGTCGCGCACCGAGGGCAACACGCGTCTCTACACCGACGGCGACCTCGAGCGCCTTGAGCTGATCCTGTCGCTGGCGCGCGACTTGGGCGTCAACATTTCCGGCATCGCCATCATCCTGCAGATGCGCGAGCGTATGGACGAAATGCAGCGCCAGATGGGCGAATTCGTGAACTACGTTCGCAGCGAAGTGATGACCCGCGCGCAGCAGGCCCAGGTCGATGCCAGCCGCGGAGCCATCGTCCCCCTGCGGCGTCCGCTGGAGATCAAGAAGAAGCAGTAGAAAGGCAGTTTCAAGTTTCGAGTTTCAAGTTTCCAATTCCACGTTCGGGCAGAGGGGTTGATTACATCCCTGGTATCAATCTTCACCTGCAGCGCGTCAACCGATTCGTGTGACGTCTAAATAGCCTGAATTAAGATCCTGCACATCCTTGCATCCCAGCAATCGCATCGTGCGCTCCAGATCTTCGCGCAGGATTTCCAGTGCGCGCCTGACACCAGCTTCCCCCGCAGCGGCCATGCCGTACGCGTAGGCGCGGCCAATCAATACCGCGCGCGCGCCGAGGCAAAGTGCTTTGACGATGTCGCTGCCGCGACGAATGCCGCCGTCCATCAACACTTCTGTCTGCCCGCCGACCGCCGCGACAATCTCCGGCAACGCTCGGATCGTTGCCGAGACGCTATCCAACTGCCTGCCGCCATGATTGGAAACCACGATTGCCGCGGCTCCATGATCGACGGCACGGCGCGCGTCATCCGCGATCAATATCCCTTTGATTACGATTGGCCCTGGCCACTGCGCGCGGATCCACGTCAGATCATTCCACGTCACCACCGACCGCTTCAGCGCTGCCGCAACATCGGTTAGCGGCATTGGGCCCTTGCCCGCAATGATGACGTTTTCCAGCTTCGGCAACCCGCCGTCGCGGAGAAAATCACTCAACCAACCCGGATGAGCCATTAGGTCGGGGAGATACGGCAGCTTGGAAACCAGGCGCTCTCCCAACAATTCCGACATGCCGTTGCGCCAGTCGCGCTCGCGAATTCCAGACACGGCAGTATCGACGGTGAGCACCAGCGCCGAGAATCCTGCCGTACGTGCGCGCTCCATCGCCGCCTCTGCCGGCTGGCGCCCGCCGAGCAGATACAGCTGAAACCACGCCGGCCCAGCCGTTGCGGCCTTCACATTTTCCAGCTTGTGTCCGGAGATGGTGGACAGAATGTATCCGGTGCCGAAAGCACCGGCAGCAGCCGCGGCCGCAACTTCGCCGCCGGGATGCATCATCCGGCTATAACCCACCGGCGCCAAGAGAAATGGCAGTGAGATGTCCGCGCCAAGCACTCGCGTCGCGAGATTGCACTGCTCAAACGCTATCGCCATTCGCGGCCGGAATATCAGATCGCGAAATGCCCGGCAGTTCTCTTGCAGCGTGATTTCATCTTCCGCGCCGCCGTCGAGATAATCGAAGACCACCTTCGGCAGGCGCACCTTCGCCAAGCGGCGCAGGTCTTCGATGTTCACAACGCGGGGAGGATAGAGATGGCGCGGCATGCCGATCGTTCATTCTACGCGCCGGTCGGGAATGATCGAGTTCTATTTATCGCTTGGCCGCGCTCTGCGCCGGCTTGTCCTTCAGCTTGTCGAGCGCTTCCCGCGCCTTCTTGGCGTACGGACCGTTCGGCAGGATCTTCAGATAGGCTTCGTAGTTCTCCCGGGCTCCGTTGACGTCGCCCGTCTTATTCAGCACTTGAGCTAATTTGTAGGTCGCCTCCGCGTCCCGCGGTTTCCAGTCCAGCGCTTCGCGGTACCGACTGATCGCGGCCTTGTAGTTCTCCTGCTTGAAGTACCAATCCCCCACCTCGATGCATTTCAGCGCCCTCATGGGATTGTAGGGCGTGAACTCGCTGGCATCGCTGTCGCCCAGATCCGCTTCCGGATGCGACTTCGCATCGTTCGCCGGCGGCGACACGTCGATCGCTGTCTGCTTGCTGGAGCTCTCGCCCGCGGGAACATGGTCGGAGCGGGGAGGGTTAGCTCGATTGTCTTTGGGAGGCCCAGCCGACTTGTCGACCGGCACTTGCTCGACCGGCGGCGCACCTTGCTGCGAGGAGTCCTGCGCCGAGGGCTCCTGAGATTGGTCTGCCGGGGCCGATGTATCCTGGGCCGCTGCTACGCGAATCAACCCGACACAGAGTATTGCGAGAAAAAGATAACGCAACCGCACCCTTTCATTGTAAGTGAATTTCACGGTTGGAGTCAGTCGGCGTCATCGCAGCGAGGCCTCGGCGGCGGGTACGTTGATGGTCTGGACCAACGGCTTATCGAGCGTGCCAGAGATGACGTAGGACTGGCCGCCGGAGCGTTCCAGCTTCACCGACAGCGAGCGGTCGTAGGAGGCGGTGCCTTTCACGGCGTAGACGTTGCCGCTCGACTGCATTTTGCAATCGCTGAGGGTGAAAGTGCCATCCTGCAGCGCGACTTTGCCGGCGAACTTGGAGAAGGCGACGGGCGTGCCATGGCTGTCGAGCGTCAAGTGGCGAAGAGCGCCGGCCGTCCAGTTGAAGTCGGCGGTACCGCTGGCTGAACTGCGCAGTTTGGAGACATTGATGCCCGAGAGCGTGAGACTGTACTGAGCGTCGACAGAGCCGGTGGACCAGTTGTCGTGCATGAGGGTTGCGAGTTGAGTCATCGAGAGTTTGCTAACGACGCCGTTGCCCATGAAGCGCGGAGGCGAGACGGTGAAGTCGGCGAGCCAGGATCCGTCCTGATGACCGCCAAGCAGATCGCCGCGCAACTCATGGATTCGCAATTTGCCGGAGGAGAGTTCCAGAGATCCGTTGACGTTGCTGGCGACGATGGGGCCGAGCTCGAAACGCGTAGCGGCAAAATGGCCGCTGGCGCGCAGCTTCATGAGCGCGTCGTCGTTGCGCTTGCCGATGGCCAGCAGGCGATACCAGGGCTGGTGCAGGCTGGGATTCAACAGCTGGTTGAGCCTGGCGAGGGAAGCGTCGTCGGTGCGGAGATCGAAATTCACGACGCAGTTTTCCGGCCCGGTGCAATGCACGGGAAAGCTGGCGGTTCCACTGAGGCGCGTGCCTTGCTTGAAAGCAGCGGTGAAGGAGGCAATCTTGACCAACTGGTTCTCGAGGACGACGGAAGCGGAGTCGATTTGCAGCGGCTCGGAGACGCCCTGCAACTCGGCGGTGGCAGCACGCAGTTGGACTTTGCCGGACGGCGTTGGCGGGGTGAAGCCCATCCAGAGGCCGGCGACGTCGATGTCGACCTGAGCGGTGCCGGCGAGCCCGATGCCGGGAGTGCCGACGCCGAGCGCTTGTGCGACGTTGAACAGGCGCCCCAGTTCGGCGTTGCCGGCGAGATGGAAGCTGTAATGTTCTGGGTCGAAGGAGGCGCTGGCGGTTGCCGGCGAGGTTGCGCCCAGGGGGATCGAGAAGGGTTGGACTACGAGCCGGAAGTCAGGGGCGGGGGGAGCGGATGTGGTTTGAGTCAACCGTCCCACCCTGGCCGAAGAATTGGAAGAAAGCAGGTCCCTCGACTCGCGATGCTCGCTCGGGATGACAGAATGGGGCACTCGCGATTGTTCTCCCGCCCCAGCCAAAGGACGGCTGGAACGGGGCACCCGGGTTTTAGACGGAACGGATGGTGTGGGAGCGATGGCGAATTGAAGTTCTCCCAGCTCTAATTGATTTTTCAGAACGTCGGCCTTTAGGGCAAACGAGTTTGCCTGGCCACCACCGGACCACTGCACGGTTCCACCTGGTGACTTGCGAACGGTGAAGGTTGCTTCCACTTCGCCGGTAGCGGTGAGATCGGCGGGCAGGTCTTTCTTGGCGTGACGCGCGAAGGCAACGACGCGGTCGGCGGGAATGTGCTCGCCGGAGATATCCCAATCGTATCCGCCGACGCCCCAGGCTTCGGCATCGCCGCGAATGCGAAGGACGCCGGGGCCGACGGGCGACTCGCAGCGCACATCGAAGAGCGCGTCGCGGGTGGAGGAATAGGTTCCGGTGCAATGCGTACGCAGGCGCAAGGCCTGGCCGAGGGCAATGTCGTAACGGCGGAAGTCGTCGATTTGAGCGTCGGCGGTGACGCCCAATGCGGCGGGCGTTCCGGTAAGCACGGCGCTGGCACGCACATCACCACGCCAGCCGCGATCGCGCGCGTAGAAGAGCTTGGTGAGTTGGCCGAGCGGACCGTCGCTGAAGCTGAGCTTGAGATAGAGCGGCGTGTCGCGCAGGCTGGAGGCGCGCTGGAAACGGCCTTCCAGCTTGAGCGTGCCAGTGTCGCTGACGTTGATGTCGGTACGGACGGGACGCGCGTTCAGGCGGAATCCCCACAGGCTTTCGGATTCGAGCCAGAGCGCGAAGTCGGCGTCGGTGAATGCGAAGGCCTTCTTCACAGCGCCGAGCTTGAAGTTGATGCGTCCGCTCGAGGCCTCGACGTAAGGAAACCTGGGACGCGCTTCAGGCCGAACCTTGGCCGTGGGAGCGGGATTGGTCTGCGATGCGCGCTCGACGAGCTCTTCGAGATTCCAATGGCCGTCAGGGCGGCGAACCAGATTCAGGCTGGGATTGTCGAGATCGAGGGTGCCAATCTCCAGCCGTCCGCGCCACAGCGATGACAGGCGCAGGTAAGCGGTGACGCTGTCGGCGCGCAACATCGGCTCGGCGCCGTAGCTGGAATCGTCAGCCACAACGAAGTTGTAGAGCACGACTCCCGGCCGAGGCAGAAGCTTGAGTTCGAGACCGGAGACGGTTACATCGCGGCCGAGAGCGCGGCCGATGGCGCCGGCAGCCCGTCTGCGATAACGACTGACATTGATGAACGGCGGCAGAAACAGTGCCAGCACAAGCACCAGCACAACTGTCCAAATCAACCGCCGTGAGCTGCGGCGCAGCATCAGCGCACCACGTGGAACATCCGGGACCAGCGAGTGTGGTCGAAGAAGTGAATGACGATGTTGAACAGCCACTCGATGCGATCGACGATGGTCTGGCGCTCGTATTCGTCGCGTGGCGTGATGAACGACCAGTAGATGAACATCGGACGGCCAATGACGTTTTCGTAAGGGACGAAGCCCCAATAGCGGCTGTCGAGCGAGACATCGCGGTGATCGCCCATGGCGAAGACGCTGTCGGGCGGAACGACGAGATCGCCGTCCTTGACGTAGGAGGGCATCTGCAAGCGCCATTCGGCACAGCCGTGGCAATCGGTGAGCTGGGGCTGGCCGTTGGGGAAGTCGTCGCGATAGGATTCAAACTCGCTGCTGGTGTTGAGCACGTAGGGCTCATTCAGCTTCTCGCCATTGCGATAGACCGCGCCCTCCTGGAGATGAATGCGATCACCGGGCAATCCGATGACGCGCTTCACGACGAAGAGGCCGGGCTCGCCGGGCGAGAGGAAGACAAAGACGTCGCCGTGACGAGGAGCGCGATAGGGAATCAGCTTGCCGATCCACTTGGTGGCCGGGGCGAGGAGCATGCGGTCGACGAAGACGTGATCGCCGATGAGCAGCGTGTTCTCCATCGAGCTGGACGGGATGGTGAAGGCCTGCAAGGTGAAAGTAATGATGAACAGGCCGGTGACCAGGACGAGAGCGATGGAGGCGATGAATTCGGCGGTGGTTTCTTTCTGTTTCTCGGGCTGCTCGGGCTCGGCCTGCGGCGGTTTGGCAGTCTGGGCCTTGTCCGGCGCGGCCTTCACGGGTTTCTTGGTCGTTGGCAAAATTGCGGTTCCTTCGAATCTTTAAAAGTGCCGTCCCTGCGGGACTCTGGTTGGTTCAGCGTTTCGTACCCAGCGCTTCCGCGCTGGGCTATTGCAAGTTTCATCCCGCCCGCGGCGGCATTGAAGAAGCCAAAGAGAGTGCCCAGGTCCCTAGAGATCCTTGACGCGACGCTATTGCGGGATGCGCAAGATGCGATGCCAGCGCAGGCCGTTGAACATCTGGGTCACATTCGCCGCCAGATTGGAAAGTTTATCAGACGGAGGACCAGCTGCCACGGCGGCTTCTGTCCGGTCCATCGACCAGTAAATCAGCCACGGTCTTCCCACCACATTCTCCGCCGGAACAAAGCCCCAATAGCGCGAGTCATAACTGTCGTCACGATTGTCGCCCATGGCAAAGTACGAGCCTTCGGGGACGATCAGCTCGCCGTTTTCCATCAACTTCTGCATCTGCGCATACCACTTGGCCGAGATCTTCTCGCCGTAGACGCCGCCATCGGGAAAGTTATCGCGGTAGCGATCGTGCCACAGCCAATTGAAGGTCGCGTAACCGTCGTCCTGACGAACCCCGTCGACATAGACATGCTTGTTGATGAGACGCACGCGATCGCCGGGAACTGCCACGACACGTTTCACGAAATGCTGCTGAGGATTGACCGGGTAGCGGAAGACGATGATGTCCTGGCGCCGGATGGGCCGGTAGGGCATGAGCCAGCTCCAGATGCCGGAGTGTCCGTAATGGGCCTTGTCTACCAGCAGGTAATCGCCGATGAGGAGTGTCTTCTCCATCGACTCGGAGGGAATCTGGAAGGCCTGCACGGCGAAGGTGATGACAAAGATTGCGATCACGACGGTTCCGACCAGCGATTGCAGAGCGAGCATGCCACTGCGATCGCGCGCAGGCGGCAGCGCTGGAGCGACAGGCGGCTGTTGCGGAGGGGTCTGAAGCTCCTCTGGGGTACTAACTTCACTCATGACGGCTCGGCATGCTCGGCGTCCGCGAGCGGAAGATCGGCCGCGGAACTTATTTCTAATGATTGTAGACGTTCCCAGGCCAGGCGTGCTGCGCCCTGTTCGGCGGCCTTCTTGGTGCTGCCTTCACTGCAGCAGACGAAGGCGTCGTCCGCGCCGGGAGATGCCGCGATGTGAGCTTCGATGGTGAACGTCTTGCGATGATCCGGGCCTTCTTCCTTGACCATCACGTAGCGGGCCTGCGCCCGACCGCTGGCGTGGATCGCCTCCTGCAATGCCGACTTGTAATCCATGACGGGAAGCTTCTCGCTGCCGAGCTTGTGGACCTCGGCCAGCTCGGGCTCGAGAATGTTGCGCAGGATGAAGCTCTGGGCGACTTCGAGACCGGCATCGAGAAACAGGGCGGCGATGATGGCCTCGAGGGCGTTGACCAGCAGCGCGCTCTTGTTGCGGCCGCCGCTGCGCTCCTCACCGCGGCCGAGGTGAAGATAATTGCCGATCTGCAATTCATGGGCGGGACGCAGCAGGCGCCGCGCGCTGACGATATGGGCACGTAGCTTGGAAAGCTCGCCCTCCTGATATTCGGGAAAGCGGCGGAACAGTTCCTGGCTGATCACGAACGAAAGCACGGCGTCGCCCAGGAACTCCATCTGCTCGTTGTCGTGTTCTATTACAGGCAGGCCGCCGGAGGCATTTTGCGCCTCCAACTCACGAGCATACGAGGCGTGAGTGAGGGCCTGGCAAAGAAAGTTACGATCGCGAAAAACGTGTCCCAGTACTTCCTCAAGCGCAGTGATGTCGTGGGCAGGGGATTTCATTTTCGTTTAGTGCATCGCGACCAGCCGGTCTCAATGCGGGTTGCTGGGCGATGGCGGAGCCGAAGACGAATTCGACCGTGCACCCGGAGCCGGCGATGGTGAGGCAGCCCCAGCGGGCGACTGAGCGCTCATCAGCTTCTGCAGACGCGTCTGCTGCATCTTCGCCAGATTCTGTGCCTGAGTTCCGTCCTTGGAATATTGCACCGCTTTGTTCGCGGAGTCCAGTGCTTGTGGATATTGCTTCAAGTTATCCTGGGCGACCGAAAGCCGCAGGTAGAGCACTGCCTCGGGATTACCCGCGCTCTGGGCGATGGCTTTTTGCAGGTTAGTAACGGCGCCGTTGTAATCCTTCTTGCCGAGATCGACCATGCCGAGCGTGTCGTAGGCCATGGTGAGGATGCTTTTCTTGGCGGCAGCCACTCGCGCCGGGTCGGCATTGGCCGGGAGGACGAGGCCGGTATCGATGTTGTCGATGGCCGCCTGCGCGTCCTTGGACGCCTCGCCGAGGCGCTGGTCGCGGTCGAGGTCGGTATCGCGAGTCGACTCGGCGAGCGCGGAGGCTACTTGCACCAGCGGGATGGGATTGGTGGGATCGGCGGCAATGGCCAGGCGTCCGCAGTCGATGACCTTCTCGGTATTGTTGGACTGCGCGTAAAGATTCATGGCTTTAATGAAGAGCGAGGCGCGCAGCTGGCTATTGGGAAACTTCTTGGAAAAGTCGGTGGCCGCGGCTTCCATCTTGTCTGGATCGCCAATCGCGTAGGCCTCCTGATAAGCCTTCAACTCGTCCTGCGATTGTGCCTGTAGAACCTTGCCGCCGGCAGGCGGCGCAGGCGGGGTTGTTGGGGGCTGCGCAGCGCCTGGAGGCGGGTTGGTTGAGCCAGGTTGAGCCGCCTGCGGAGCGCTCAGAGCGGGCGCCGTGTTTTGCGCAGCTGCCGCCAGCGCGGTCAAGAGCACAGCTGTAATGATTGCGGTTGGTTTCATGATTCCGTTCCTTTCTCTGCAACGGGCCGCCAGTTGCTACGCGATGCGATGCTATTGGCTCTGGCCCTGATGCTTGGCGGCCGGCGGTTCATACGGTTGCTGCAGGCCATGTTCGGCAGCAGTTTTGGCATCAGGAGGCTCGTCCGAGATAGCGAGCGCGGCTTTGTACTGCGCGACAGCATCGTCACGCTCCCCCTGCAAATCCAGAATACGTCCCAGATAGATGTGCGACCAGGCAGCCACGTGGGGATCGGCGGCCGGATTCTTCTGCGCGTCGAGGGCCTTCTGGAAGTCGGTCTGCGCGCCTTGCATGTCGCCGCCGAAGCTGGCGACTTTGGCCAGCACGAAGTAAGCGCGCGCCGGATCTTCGTTGGCTTGCAGGCTTTGCTGCGCCAACTTGCCGGCTTCGGTGGGATTGCCGCTGGCCAGGGCCTGCTCGGCCAGATCGATCTTCGTCTGCGGCGCCCTTTGTGGCACTGGATGCGAGGCCTGCAGTACTTCCGGCTTAGCTTGACTGGCGAAGGCGATCTCGCTGGCGCGCTTCTTCTCGTGTGGGACATCCACGTCGTGCAGCCAGTTAGGGAAGGCGCTCTCCAGGCCGAGGTTCGCTTTCTCAAAGTCGCGCAGCTGATTGTAGAAATAGCCTGTCAGAACGAAGCCTTCCGCCTCGTCGCGCTGAATCAGCGCAAAGCGGTCTTTGTCGGGGAGCTTGGGATCGGCGGGAGTGCGAGCCTCGATGGCGCGGATCAGGGACTCGATGACCAGCAGGCCGATGTCGTTCTTGTACTCCTCCGACATAGGCGCGGCCTGCACGGACTTCAGGATGGGCTGCAAGCGCTCCAGCGAGGTCGCGCGTTTGGCAATCAACGGGTCCAGGACGAAATGCAGATAGGTGTGCCGCAGAGCGTCCATGTGCAGGTTGCCGGCTGCGGGAGAGACCACGACGTAGTAATAGTCCTGAAGGTAGTTGCGCGAGTTCACCTGGCCGGGCGCGCTCATCGGCTCGAGATAGACGGTAAAGCTGCGGCCGGCGTAGCCCGACATCGGCATGCGCAGATAGTTGTCGGTGGTGGTGATCATCTGCGAAACCGGCGCGTGATATTGGTCGATCAGATCCATGTACTCGGGCTGATGCTTCAGCCAGATCGCGTGCAGGCCGGCGGCTTTGTAGTAGATCTGCAGCAGCGGAATGAAGCCGAGAATGTAGGTGGCGTCGGGCGGCAGATCGGATTCTTTGAGCTTGGGTGCGAAGTCGGGCGGCGGGCCGAGGTTGAGTGCCAGCGAGACATATTGCGCCAGATCATGCGCGGCATCGCCCATGCGATGGTCGTGATAAAAGCGGCACATCTCGGCGGCTGCGGTGGCGACGGCGGGAGACTTGCTGGCCTCGACCAGATCGGCGCGGACCTCGGCGCGAACGGGAAGCGAGGAGGCGAGCTCCTGGTCGTAACCGCACACATTCATCCCCGCAACCACGCTGAACAGAGTTTCGCTGTCGTCGAGGCGGGCTTTGGACTGAGCGATGGAAGCGAGGCTCAGCGACGCGAGCACGACGGGCAAGACAAGCATGCGGGTAAGACGCAGAAGAGGCTCCAAGGATCGGCAATTAGCACTTAGCAATTAGCACTTAGCAAACGCGTGCGGACGAGTGCGTGAAAGCGATGGCTCCAGTTTACGAGCTAGGGAATGAGGCGCGCAAACAGGGGCGTCATGCAGTCTTTGCGATGCCGAAGGGAACAGGTATCGGGAAGTGGAACGCACCCTGTGGAATCCTGGCCGACGGTTTGAGGCTGGAGCCATTAACGACGGACCATCCCAGTTCTCGCACGGCTTGTTCGAAGGTTCCTCGCTCGAAGCAGCTCTGCAGGAAAAGGGTGCAGGCTTCCTTCAGGTTCGCCTTCGCCTCGGCAACGGTTCTGCCTTGAGTCGTTATGTCGAGTGGCGGACAATAGGCGACATACCAGTCATCTTGTCGATGTACTGTGCCGAAAAGCTTGAACTCCGCTTGAATCGCCGCGCGCATAAGTTAGACCGTGAGGCGCGAGTGTTTGGACTGCGCCAACCCGATTATGACATGGTGAGCCGAACCAGCGTCCCTATCCCTTCACCTGCACCTTCGAGAACGTAAGGATGACGTGGCTGGAAGTAGGCTGGCCAAACGCGGTCGCCGGACTGAACGTGGTGAAGATCAGCATGTTCTTCAGCTGAGGGAGAATGGGAGCCGCGTCCTCCGGCGCAGACAAGATGCGGTAATCCAGCACGCGGCCGTCGGCGCCAACATAGGCTTCCACTACCAGCGAGTCGGTATTGGCGGCGCCCATGGTCAGCTCGAAGGGACTGGACTTCAGCTCGGCCGGCGTGTAGAGCATCGTCGGCACGTCGTTCGAGGCGCGCACCTGCGCCGGCCACAACACGCTCATCAGCACACCAAACACCAGCAGGGTAGTGAGCGTGCCGGCGGTGGCCGGAACCATGACTGCGTTGAAAGCATTCTCCCAGCGGACCGTCAGCCGCTCCCAGCGCGAGCGGCGCGAGTTGGCCAGCTCCTGCGAAAGCGCGACCCGCAGCTTCAAAGCCAGCTCCGGCGGCGCGGGCTTGCGGCCCAGCGAGCCGACCAGTGCCTGGGTTCGCTTCACCGAAGCAAAACGGTCCGCACACTCAACGCAGGCGCGCAAGTGTTTGTCCATCTGGGCCATCTGGCTGCGCGTCACCGCGCCATCCAGGTAAGACGACATGAGCCCCTTCGCAACCGAGCACGTCATGGTGTGACCTCAACGTTACGACCGCTGATCTCAGCGCGGCGGCGCCGAGTCCTGTCTCCTTCGCCCTTCTCCATGCCGAATGCCGCCAAGTGCCGTTGCAGCCGTTTGCGCAATGCCTCGCGGCCGCGCACCAGCCGCGACTTCACCGTTCCCAGCGAGGTCTGCATCACTTCCGCGATCTGCTCATAGGAGAGCTCTTCGATATCGCGCAGGATCACCGTGGTGCGATACGGTTCGGCGAGCTCTTTGAGTTCGGCTTCGACCTGGGCGCGCAGCTCGTCATCGGAGACATTCTCGAACGGCGACTTACCGTCGTCGACCAGCGTGTCCCTCATGGCGGCGTACTGCCCGCTCTCGTCACTCTCGTAGGCCGGCTCGATGGAGGTCTCGCGGAACTTATGGCGAAACCACCAGCGTCGGCGATTCGAAGCCTCGTGCAGCGCGATGCGGTAGATCCAGGTCTTCAGGCTGGAATCGGCATTGAAGTTCTTGATCCCGCGGAAGACCTTGATGAAGACTTCCTGCGTGGTGTCGGCGGCGTCGGACGGATCGTCCAGGGTGCGGTAGATCAGGTTATAAACGGGTTGGTTGTAGTGCGCGATGAGCCACGAGAAGGCCGCTTCCGATCCGGCCTTCAGCTCGGCCACGACGGACGCTTCCTCCGTGCGAACGCTCAGCGCACTTGCGAGGTCACTCAATGTTGTTACTCCCGCCACAGGCAGGCACCTCAATAATAAATTCTTTCGCGACCCGCAACAACCGTGGAAACGGCGCTCGACGCATTGTCAGCGCGGTTCGTCCCGGTTCCGCCGGCATAAACGGATGCCGCCGGTCCGGGACAGGACTACAGAGTTAGACCCCGCGGGCGTCCGAAATGTTCCAGATTGCAGGAAAGCATTCCAGCGTAGCGTCGTCTTCGGGACCAACTGCACAAAACTCCAATTCGCCGAAGTAGCACTTCCGGGCCGAGGTATGCCAGCGCACGACGCCGCCACGCCGCGGAGCGGCGATATTTGGGTTAGCCGTGGGCGTAAGCCCGCGGTCGAGTGGTACGACACCGCCAGCCGCGGAGCGGCGACACCTCCGTTTTCAAGGTCCAGATTCGAAGGACTTTAGACAAAAGTGTGCCTCAAAGTCCTGAATCAAAACAGGTTACTTTTGGGTGATGTCCCGAAGTTTGTCCGCTTGCTCAAGAGGTATTAATTAGTCGTCAACGCCTTGGCTTCGGAAGAGTCGACGCGCAGCAGCCAGCCGCTGCCGCCCTGAATGCGAACGTCGCGCAGAGATTCGAATTCGATCACGCCCGCGGGCTGCGTCCTTCCGTCATGCGTGATCTTCAGATCGGCAATGCCATACACGCCGCAGGCCCACGGCGAGAAGATCCACAGCGCTTGCTCGTGTTCACCCGCCCCATCGCATCCCTTGCCCGGAGCCGCGACCAGCTTTGCCGTGACGGCGCCGTAGTCGGTCGCGCGGCCCACGACCTCGCCACCTGCGATCAACTGCCCGCTGCCGCGGTACACGCCCGCTCCACCCACCTGCACGGTGTTCCAGTCGCTGGGCGAGGTTCCATAGTCGTCCCATGCGTTGGTTGGCATGCGAGCTTCAAACACCTCATTCATCGACGCGAGCGCTCGCAGATGAACCGCAAT
Source organism: uncultured Acidobacteriaceae bacterium (assembly GCA_963805985.1). Classification (GTDB taxonomy): domain Bacteria; phylum Acidobacteriota; class Terriglobia; order Terriglobales; family Acidobacteriaceae; genus Bog-257. The sequence continues at coordinate 295,912 of CAWDWG010000008.1, forward strand.
CGGAATCTGCCGGCCTTTGACGATGAGCTGATCGAACTTGATCGCCAGCCGCGATGGCGCGTTCGCCGATGCGGGTGTAGCGCCGACTACGCTACCGGCAATCGTGGAGTTGCGCGGAATGCTCGTGCCGTCGGGTAGTGGCACATCCTGTTTGATTCGGCCGGTGATCTTCTGCCCGGCCTGGCTGTGTCTGGCGTCGAGGGTCGGGTTCAACATCACCGGAAGGGCAGTTCCGGCAGGGATGTTCTGTGCTGATGAGAGTGTGGTCAGCAGGAGTGCAAGGGCGAGAGTGCCGAACTTCATTTAGCACCTCATGTGGCGCCGGCTGAAAGCCGGCTCAGGACGAGAATAAAGCGGCTGATCGGCACGACTGAAGTCGTGCCCTGTTACGAACCGGTCGCGGTGCGACTTTTTCAGCAACCGAACCAGCCCACCGGGCAATCTTCTTTGTTCGATGCCGGCGCGTTTCGGCACGACGCAACAAAGCCCCGGCGCGAACACCAGGGCTTGATTCCATCAGAAGTCTGTCAGCGATCTACTGCGCAGCCGCATTGGACGGCTCGGGCGATTCGACGCGCAACAGCCAGCCGCTGCCCGCGTGCAGTTCGAAGTTCTTCTGCGATCCCACGATGATGTTGCCGACCGGCTCCTCGGAACCGTCCTTCACGATGGCCAATCCCTTGCCATAGCCGTATACGCCGCATGCGTAGGGAGAGAACACCCACAGTGCGCCGGTGCCACTCTCGCGATCAACCCGCGCGCCGCATCCGGGCGGGAGTTCGCCGTCGAAGGTCACGACTTTCTTAAAGGACTTCTCCGGATTATCGGGGCGGAACGCCGGGTCGCCGCCCACTGGCGCCAGCATCACCGCACCGCGAGGAGTTGTGTCGGGCTCAAAGAACGGCACCTGCGCGTCGTAAACCGCCATCATGCTGGCGACCGCGCGTACATTGGCCTTCACCGGCACCTGGTGGCCATGAATCATAATCCGATCGAACTCGATTGCCATCCACGACGGAGACTTGCCCTGCGCCGGCATCACCTGATCCACATGCGCGAAAACCTTGGCGCCCTCTGGGATCTCTTTGCCGTCGGGTAACGGAACTCGCTCCATGACTTTGCCCGTGATGGGTTGACCGGGATGCGCCTTGGCCGAATCCACTGTCGCTGTCAACATGACCGGCACAACCGTACCGGCGGGAATTTCCTGCGCAAGCAACGGAGCAGCCGCCATGAGCGCTACTGCGAGCAATCTGATGCACCGCATTGTTTGATCTCCTCGATCAGCGACACAAAGCAGGTGGCCGGCGCAATTGAGAATCCATGCTACGGCTACGATACACCCGCGTAGTTTTTCGTTTCCGTTGTCGCAACCCCACTACAGAGCAGGCAAGACTAGGCTCAAACGGTGGAAATTCAACTCTCGCAACTAAGAGTCGAATGTTCGTTCTTTGGTTGCGGATTATAAAACGAAAAACGTGCGCGGAAACATTGCGCGAAACAAAAAAGCTGCCGGCTTGTTACGCCGGCAGCACGTGTTGCATTTTGCAACATTCTTGGAGTGCGAACTATGGCAGATAGAAACGAACCGAGGTCAGACCGATCGCGTCATTACCCGTAACCGATCCGCCCTTAATGCCCGCCCAGGTGGTGCGGTTGATGTATTCAAACTGCATTCCATACTGCAGGGTGCCGAAGTTTCCCTTCCAGATGCGATACCAGAAACCGCCGGTCACGTCCCACAGATTCTTGTTCTGTGCGCCGCAGGCCGCGCCGCCGGTGGGAAGCACTTCCACGCCGCAGTTGGTGTTGTTGACCAGGAATGAGCCGTAGCCGGCCGGAACCAGGTCGCCATCATGCAGAGTGCTGTAGCGCTCCGAGCCGACGTAGGTGTCGCCGCCATAGGTGTAGAGGTCCAGCTTGGGAGTGGGATGAAATTCGAATCCAGCCAGAGAGTTGACGGTGGGCAGCGGAGTGACATTGCCGTTCGGCTGCACCGTCACGTCAGGAGTATTGGCAGATCCATAGCGGCCAATGCCCTTGCCGATTGCGCCTTCGAAGACGAAGTCGATCTTCTGGGCCCAATTCTTGTTGTTAGAGCTCACCAGTTTGCCGGGCAGAATAGGCAGGATGGCTGCCCATCCCAGGCCGCCGCCGGCGGTAACGTTGGTGGTGCCCGTCGTATCCGCCGTGGAAGCAATGCGATCACGGAAGATGCGTGCGACGCCCTTGATTTCGAAATGTCCCCAACCCGGTTCAAAGGCCAGCTTGCCGATGAAATCCGGAGCGAGATCGGTGGACAAGCCATTCGCGCCAGTCGGAGCGACGACGCTGGTGGAAACGCCATTGAGCGTAACCGTCACCGGCGTGCCGTAGTTTACCGTGCTGCCATTAGGCGACAACGCATTGCTGCTGGTGTTGAAGCCCATCAGGTTGGCGGGAGTGTAGCTGGTAGAAAGAGTGGTTTGTGAGTTGGCAATCTCAAACGCGCCCCACACCTTGTTGTTCCAGTCTTTGGTGATGCGGACTGCGTTCTGGCGAGCATAGCTATAGCCAACAACGTAGCTGCCTTCAATCGTGGTCGGAATGAACTCCGAGCGCGTGGCGATGCCTTTGCGATCGGTGGTCATCAAACTCCAGAACTGGCCTGCCGTGAAGGTCACGCCGTTCTTGAACTCGGCCTGCATCCACAACTGACGCATACGGGGATTGAAGCTGTTGGTTTCGACATAGTTGGCGGTGTCGGCTGCGCCCAGGAAGTCCATCTCGAAGTAGCCGGTCAGCTTGGTGCTGCCCACGTTGCCGTTCGCAACCACGATAGGCCGCGAGCCGCGAGCGCTGGCTTCGAACTCGGAGAGGTTCGAGTTGACCACGCCGTTGTAGGGTACCGCACCGAAGTTGCTGGTGATGTCAGCATTCTCGTTGCGGCCGCGGACCAGGAAGGTTGATTCCAGCCAGCCGCCGGGAGTAATGGTGATGCCTTTGTAGTGAATCGCCAGCGGATTCTCCAGCGCTTCGACGCCCTTCTTATTTTCCAGAAGAGCATTGGCCGTGGCTTGGGTAGTGCTTTGCAGATCGGTCACGGTGGTGTGCAGGCTGTTGACGCCTTCCTGCGCTGCGCTAGCTTGCTGGGTAGCCTGCTGTAGCGAGCTCTGGAAGGTGTCCTTCTGCTGGCTTACTTGCTGCTGCAGTTGCGTGTTGGTTTGCTGCAGCTGCTGGATCTGGGTCTGCTGCTGTTGCATCTGGGTTTGCTGTTGCGTCAGCTTGTCGTTTAGTTTTTGCAGCTGCTCCTCGACGGTTGGCTTGGCAGCAGTCTTCTTGGTAGTGGTTGTCTTCTTCACGGCAGCCGGAGTAGTCGCCGTAGTGGTGGTAGTGACAGTGGCTTTAGTAGCCGGAGTTGAAGTTGTACCGCTCTGGGCTGCAGCGTAAGTGGACGCTGTACTCCAGCAGACGGTGGCTGCCAGGATCAACATAAGTGCACGGAAGGAAAATCGCATCGTCGCCTCCAAATTAACGGCGCAATTCCTTTCCAGATGGGAGCCTGGAGTCGCCGGGATTAATAGGGATAATCCCACCTGTGAATTGGCCTAACGGGAATCTAAGGCGTGACGGACGGTTTAATCATGGACGTAGCTCATAGTGGGCTGTGACTGATGAACAAAATAATGTGACGAAAACCGGATTGGGGAAAATTCTAAATCGGGTAAGTTAGCGGAAAAGGATGGCTTATCTCTGTTTGTGCGCCGCCGTCCTCCGCTCTACCACTTTTGCGGGACTAATCGAATCGCCGCGGTATTTCAGGCTCTTGCTCTACTCTTCTGGGTTGTACTACTCCGCGTTCTACTTCTCCGCTCCGCTGCCGCGTAGCTACGGTTGCTTATCACAGCAATCTGTGATGCAGGTCGCCAGCAATTTTGCCCCGCGCTGCTTAATCTGGCATCCATCGCGGACCATATCTCTTCCAGGAGTTTCCTAATGGCGGAGCAACAACTTTCCAAGCAAACCAAGATGGCTATGATTTCCCAGTTTTTGGGATTTGGGCTCGACGCCTATGACATGGCGATGGTGATCGTCATGGCTCCCATCCTGGGCAAGATTTTCATCTCACCCAAAGGCAGTGTGCTGTGGCAATACATTGCGGTCGTGCTGGGCTATTCGATTACCATGGCCGCACGGCCCATCGGCTCGGCCTTCTTTGGAGCCTACGCCGACAAGATCGGGCGTCGCTTCCTGCTGCTCTTTACCATCGGCGGCGTGGGCGTGATGTCGGTGCTTTCCGGCTTCCTGCCCACTTACGCGCAGGTCGGTATCCTCTCCTACGTTCTTTATTGTGTTCTGCGCTTATTCATGGGCATCTTCTTTGGGGGCGAGTATGCCGTGGGTCACACCTTCGCCATTGAATATGCTCCGCAAAAGAAGCGCGGCGCGGTCGGCGGATTCATTCAGTCCGGTTTCCCCCTGGGCTACGTGCTGGCGTCGCTGGTCTTTGCCGCCATCTCCTACCTTTGCGGCAAGGAGGTTCTGATTCACTTTGGCTGGCGCATCGCTTTTATGACCGGTGTGCTTCCCGTTCTCGTGGCCTTGTGGATTCGGAACAGTCTCCAGGAGTCTCCTGAGTTCGAAAAGGCCAAAGCGGCGGGAAAAATCCTCAAGGCGCCCTTCTTATCGTTGTTCATGCCGCCACAGTTGTGGGACTTTCTGCAGGTCTTCTTCTTTATGGCAGGCCTGTTCCTGACCGACTATTCGGTTTATGGCTTTCTGCCCAAGATTCTCACGCTCGACGGCCGGGGTTTTGACACCACGCAATACGCCCTGATCTATGGTTTCGCGCTCTTCCTCTCTTTCCTGGGATACAACTTCTACGGCTGGCTTTCGGACAAGACGGGACGCAAGATTCTGACCCAGTGGTACTGCGTGTTCCTGGTCGTGTTCGGGGTTCCCGTTTATTACGTGCTCTATCACGCAGCGCTCGCCCGCAATATTGGCTGGGCGATTGTAGGCTGCTGCATGGCGGGCATGCTGAAGTTGGCCTGGGGCATCGTTCCCGCCTATCTCTGCGAGCGCTTCCCCACCAAGCGCCGCGCGGCAGGAGTGGGATTTGGTTACTCCGCCGGCGCGATCATTGGCGCGTGGTTCCCGATCTATACGTTGTGGGCGCATAAGATTCCGTTTGTCCATGCCATCGAAGGCAAGGACATCTGGCTCTCGCCTGCGGTAATCCTTACCATCGGCGCCATCATGACCTTCGCCAGCCTGCTGTTCTCGCCCGAAACCAAGCACCTGCAACTGGAAGAAGTGGGAGAGAAGGAAAGAGCGTCGGATGCGGCCAAGGCAGCTGCCCAAACGGCGCTGCTCGCCGCCAAGTAACCTCATTCTGAAGGCCCCTGGTACGAACGCCACGGTTTCGCGCCGCGGCGTTTCTCATTTGCGGGAACTTCCGCCCCTCTTCGCCGGAATAGCTAGCGAAGTTTGGGATTGTCCCGCATGTTGGGTTGAAGCGGCAGGTTTTCACAAAACTTAACCGACGCGTTACCAGACTTAACCGTGGAACCGCCGGCATCGGGGTTTCAACATTTGACAGACAGATGAAACTGTCGACAAGGAGAAGATATGAAGATGAAGTTTTTAGGCGCTGCCCTGCTGGCTTCGATGCTGTGCGGAACAGGAGCGCTCTCTTATGCGCAAGGCCCCGGTGGTTTCGGCGGACACGGTGGTGTTGACGGACACATGGCGGCTTTGCTGAACCTGACGGCAGCGCAGAAGGCGCAGATCAAAACTCTGCGTGAGGCGCAGCACGCCACAGTCAAGCCTCTGTTTCAGCAGCTCGAACAGCTCCACGTCCAGATGCTGAATGCGACCGCCAACGGCGCCTTCAATCAGACTGCGATCCAGTCGATCGCCACCCAGCAGTCGCAGATCATGGCGCAGCTCGCCGTGCAGCGCGAACAGCTGAAGAGCCAGATCTACAACCAGGTCCTGACGGCTCAGCAGAAGGCGACAGCCGAGACCCTGCGGCAGAACGAGATCACCCAGATCAACGAGCGCCTGCAGAACGGTTCGCAGGCTCCCGCGGACGCGGCAGCACAGTAACGGAAAAATCGAGATTGAAGATGCCGGTCGGGGGCCGGCGTCTTCACCACGGAGCGGCCCGCAATTTGGGCCGCTTTTGCTTTTGAAACTGATCTCGGCTTCCCAGCTTTGAAATTGGGTTCGGCTGTCGGCTTTGAAATTGATGTCAGTTGCCGGCTCCGGTGCAATTCTGCAGGCTTCGGAATAACTCAATCGCAGCGCGGTTTTATCGTAGCGCCGGCCTCCGGCCGGCTGTCCTGGCGGCGTCTCGCCGCCAGTGAACGCCGTGTCAGGGCACAACTTCTGCACCGGCCGCCTGACAGTTTGTTGCCCGCGTTGAGAGGAGTGGCCACGACTCCCGTCCCGCGTGCGGGACGATTCAGCTTAGCCCAGGACGAAGTCCTGGGTAGCGGTCCTAAAGGGGTCCGTCGTCCCGGCAGGGACGACCTCTTCAGCGGCGGCACGAATTTTTCGAGGCCACGCGTCAGGGCACGGCTTATCATCGTTCGCATGATCCGCCGCCTGCTCCCGCTCATCCTTCTTCTGGGCTGCGTTCTCTGCGCGCAGCAAGCGCAGCAAAGCTTCAAGATCCAGCCGTTGCGCCCGGTGCCGGAACTCCGAGCCGACGCGCTGAAGGCCCAGCCTCCAGTGGAGCAGGGAGATTTCCTGAAGCCGGATCTGGTCGAGCTGGTGAAGCTCGATCCCACCATCAAGCTCGATATTCACTACGCGTCGTCCAACAACTTTCTGGGAACGCCTGTCTATGAGGAAGCGCGAGCCTTTCTCGAGCGCCCCGCCGCCGAGGCTCTCGTCCGCGCCAACCAGAAGCTCCATCAGCAGGGCTACGGACTGCTGATCTTCGATGGCTATCGCCCGTGGTACGTGACCAAAATCTTCTGGGACGCAACTCCGCCGCAGGACCACATCTATGTCGCCGATCCGGCACAGGGCTCGCGGCACAATCGCGGATGCGCCGTCGATCTCACGCTCTACAGTCTGAAGACCGGCGAGATCGTCCCCATGCCCAGTGGCTACGACGAGATGACCGAGCGGGCGCACGCGGACTACGCCGGAGGCACTGCTGAGGAACGCGCCAACCGCGCCATCCTGAGGAACGCGATGGAGGCCGAAGGATTCACCGTCTATCCCGAGGAGTGGTGGCACTTCGATTACAAAGACTGGCGCAGATATCCGATCATCAATGTGCCCTTCGCGGACGTCGGGAAGCCCGCGCCGGCTCAGCCCTGAGTTGACGGGGTTGTGCCCTCTGTCACAGACCCATGTGACCTACCTCAACGTCCTCACCCCGTCCCTTGCCGTAGATTGACCCTTAGGTGCCGGCCGCGCCGCGTCTCCACGGCCGCCTGCGCCCGGCGATCCTCGCCGCCATCGAAAGGAACCCAGTGGCTGCAACTCTTGTCGCTCCCAGCGAACTGTCCTCCGAAGAAATAAGAAGCGCACTGAACGGCTTTATCCCCAGCGACCGCGTCCTCGTCCGCCCCATCGATCTCATTGCCTGGGCCTCCGACGCCAGCTTCTATCGCCTGATCCCCAAGGCTGTCATCCAGACCAAGACCGTCGACGAGATTCGCGCGCTTTTTGCTTTTAGCCACGAGACGCGCATCCCCATGACCTTTCGCTCCGGCGGCACCAGCCTCTCGGGCCAGGCTGTCTCCGACGGCCTGCTGGTCGAGACTGCGCGCAACTGGCGCGACCTGCAGGTGGAAGACGGTGGCAAAAGGATTCGCCTGCAGCCGGGAGTCATCGGCGCCAGCGCCAACCACTCACTCGTTCCATATCGCGCCAAGATCGGCCCCGATCCCGCTTCCATCTCCACCTGCACGCTGGGCGGAATTCTCTCCAACAACTCCAGCGGCATGTGCTGCGGTGTCGAGCAGAACGCCTATCACACGCTCGCGTCCATGAAGTTCCTGCTGCCGTCCGGCACGTTCATCGACACCTCGCTGCCCAACGCCGACGAGGAATTCCATGCCCGCGAGCCGCAACTTGCCCGCGGTGTCCTGGAGCTGAAAGCCAGACTGGAAGCCAATCCTGCATTGCGTGATCGCGTCCGCAGCAAGTACCGGATGAAGAACACCACCGGCTACTCGCTGAACGCCTTCCTCGATTTCGATCGCGCCGTCGATATCTTCCAGCACGTGCTGATCGGCGCCGAAGGCACGCTGGCCTTCATCGCCGAAGCCGTGCTCAACACCGTGCCCGATCTGCCGGTGAAGTACACCGGGCTCCTGCTGTTCCCCGATCTCCACGCCGCCGCGGCCTCCATCGTTCCTCTCAAGGACGCCGGAGCGAAGGCACTGGAGATCATGGATCGCGCCTCGCTGCGTTCGGTGGAAGACAAGGCCGGCATTCCGCCGTCGATTCGGTCGCTGTCGCCATCCGCGGCCGGCTTGCTGGTCGAGTTTCAGTCTGCCGACGAGAGCGCGCGTTCTGAGTTGGAGAAACTTGCAGCCGAATCGGTCGGGGGCTTGCAACTATGCGAGCCCGCCCGCTTCACTCACATCGCACGCGAGCAGGCCCTGCTCTGGCAGATTCGCGCCGGCATGTTCCCCTCGGTCGGCTCGGTGCGCAAGAGCGGCACCACCGTCATCATCGAAGACGTCGCCTTCCCGATTGAATCGCTGGCCAACGCCGCCGACGGTCTGAACAAGCTCTTCACTCTTCACGGCTACGACAACTCGATCATCTTCGGCCACGCCAAGGACGGCAATCTCCACTTTGTCATCACGCAAAGCTTCAACACACAGGCTGCCATCGATCAGTATTCGTACTTCATCGACGATGTGGTGAAGCTGGTGGTTGATCGTTACGACGGCGCGCTCAAGGCTGAACATGGCACCGGCCGCAACATGGCGCCCTTTGTCGAGACCGAGTGGGGAAGTGAAGCCTACGAGATCATGCGGCGGCTGAAGCAGCTGACCGATCCTGACAATCTTCTCAACCCCGGCGTCATCATCAATCCCGACCAGCGTTCGCATCTCGCCAACCTCAAGCAGCTTCCCTCGGTCGAGCCCGAGATCGACAAGTGCATTGAGTGCGGCTACTGCGAGCCGAAGTGCGCCAGCCGCGAGCTCACGCTCACGCCGCGCCAGCGCATCGTCGTGCGCCGCGAGATGACTCGCCTGCAGGAGACCAACGGCGACTCGCCAACCTACCAGAGCATCGACCGCGAATTCCCCTACATGGCCATTGACACCTGCGCCACCGACGGCCTTTGCGCAACCGCATGTCCCGTCAGCATCGATACCGGACAGCTCATCAAGCGCTTCCGCAGCCTTCGCGCTCCGGCCAAAGCGCACCGCTGGGCAGCTCGCATCGCGCGCAACTTCGCTCTCACCGAGCGCAGCCTTCGCCTGGCATTGCGCCTCGGTCACATCTCCGAAAGTATCCTGGGCCTCGAGCGCATGCGCAGCCTCACTCGCGCCATGAAGCGCGTCCTGGGCGACACCATCACCGAATGGACGTCCGATACGCCCCATGCAGCCGGCCCCGTGCCGCGCACGCAGAGGTCGCGGGCCAAGGCAATCTATTTCCCATCGTGTATCTCGCGTGTGATGGGACGCCTGCCGGGCGAGCCCAACGACCGCTCGCTGATGGAAGTCATGGTCGATCTGGCGGGCCGCGCCGGATCGCCCGTCTACATCCCGCGCGACGTGAAAGGCACCTGCTGCGGAACGCCGTTCTCTTCCAAAGGATTCACCACGGCACACTCCATCGTCGTCAACCAGGCTGTCGAGCGCTTCTGGAGATGGTCGGAGCAGGGAAGACTTCCCATCGTCGTCGACACCAGCCCTTGCACTTACGCCTTCAAAGGCGCGCGCTCTTACCTCACCGAGGAAAACCAGGAACGCTTTGACAAGTTGACGTTTATCGATGCCATCGAGTTCGTACACGACGAACTGCTTCCCAAGCTGCCGATCAAATCGAAGTCGCATTCCGTCGCGCTGCATCCGGTCTGTTCGGTGACGAAGATGGGCATCGGCGCCAAGCTTGAGGCCATCGCGCGCAGCTGCAGCGACGAGGTCACAGTTCCCATGAGCGCCGGCTGTTGCGGCTTCGCCGGCGACCGCGGCTTCCTGTTTCCTGAGCTAACTCAGTCAGCAACGAAGTTTGAGGCGGCAGAGATCCAGTCGAAGCATCCCGACGAGTGCTACTCCAGCAGCCGCACCTGCGAGATCGGCATGACGCGCGCCACGGGACAGATCTATCGTTCCTACATGTATCTGCTGGAGAAGGCGACCCGCTGATCCGGCAATTTCGATCAGCAACCTGCGGCCGCGCTCGCAGTGAGGAACCAGGTGCAGCCACGGGAATCGCTTGATCTGGCTGAGTGTGGCAGTATAGAAATACGACTGCGGAGTGAGCGGACCCACAACACGCCGGACTCCGGTTTTTCACGCCAGATCAGCGCCAATTCTTGCACTCTTGGCGGCAGTAGCATTTCGCAATACTACTTCGGCGCCGCCAGTGCGCACGCTTAGAAGGGAAGAGGATGTCGAGATGGTCGGAGGATGCGGCGAAACGCTCCCAAGAACGCCGCGAGGCGAAATATCTCGCCGAGAGAAAAGCACAACAGGACAAAGAATTACTAGCTTCCAAAGGGCGCACCCTGTGGATCTCCATGAAGTCCCTGCTGGTGCGCAAATGCGAAGAGTTTAACCAGGAAATTGGCAACACCGGCCTGTTATGGGTGGTGGCCAATCCCGCTGACGTCACCCTTCATTGCGAGCAGCAGAGCGGCACGATCACCGGTACCTTCGGCGAAAACGCCGTTGTCTTCTCGGGCAAGGGTGGTGTTGCCTTCGCAGCCTCACTCTATATGCGCTTCACCAAGGATCAAACCGACGTTTGCATGGCCGACGATGCCGGCCGGCCCATTGACTTCGAAGACGTCGCCAATGAAATGATCGAAGCCTTGCTGGAAGCTAGCGGCTGGTAGAGCCGGACACCTGCTCACCGGCTCAGCAGCGTCCGCGTCGAATGTAGTGCCGGCCTCCGGCCGGCTGTCCTGGCGGCGTCCCGCCGCCGGCTTCCACATGGCCGCCGATCGAAACTACTTTCCAACTGTTTGCGGCACTAAGCGCCAGCAAATATGATCTGAACTGCAGCGCGGCATCAGCAACGCTGCTCCTCAAGCCGGGGTGGCGGAACTGGCAGACGCAGCGGACTTAAAATCCGCGGACCCGAAAGGGTTGTGGGGGTTCGAGTCCCCCTCTCGGCACCATACCGTTTAGGAAGTTTCGCTGACTAGAGGTCCCTCGCTGCGCTCGGGATTTCGCCTGCGGGCTCAGACGCCCGCAACCCGGCTCAAGTTCGAGTCCCCCTCTCGGCACCATACCGTTTAGGAAGTTTCGCTGACTAGAGGTCCCTCGCTGCGCTCGGGATTTCGCCTGCGGGCTCAGACGCCCGCAACCCGGCTCAAGTTCGAGTCCCCCTCTCGGCACCATACCGTTTAGGAAGTTTCGCTGACTAGAGGTCCCTCGCTGCGCTCGGGATTTCGCCTGCGGGCTCAGACGCCCGCAACCCGGCTCAAGTTCGAGTCCCCCTCTCGGCACCATACCGTTTAGGAAGTTTCGCTGACTAGAGGTCCCTCGCTGCGCTCGGGATTTCGCCTGCGGGCTCAGACGCCCGCAACCCGGCTCAAGTTCGAGTCCCCCTCTCGGCACCATACCGTTTAGGAAGTTTCGCTGACTAGAGGTCCCTCGCTGCGCTCGGGATTTCGCCTGCGGGCTCAGACGCCCGCAACCCGGCTCAAGTTCGAGTCCCCCTCTCGGCACCATACCGTTTAGGAAGTTTCGCTGACTAGAGGTCCCTCGCTGCGCTCGGGATTTCGCCTGCGGGCTCAGACGCCCGCAACCCGGCTCAAGTTCGAGTCCCCCTCTCGGCACCATACTGTTTAGGAAGTTTCGCTGACTAGAGGTCCCTCGCCGGGCTCGGGATTTCGCCTGCGGGCTCAGACGCCCGCAACCCGGCTCAAGTTCGAGTCCCCCTCTCGGCACCAAGCTGTTTAGGAAGTTACGCTGATTAGAGGTCCCTCGCTGCGCTCGGGATTTCGCCTGCGGGCTCAGACGCTGGGATGTACACTGTTTTCCTCGAAACTGATTTCTTTATTGCGAAAGCCCCCGTCCAATCAGGCTGGGGGTATGCCGATTTCCTTGCCGGCAAAGCGCCGAGGGTCGTGGTACAGGAGAATGGAAAGTGGTTCTTAGGAAAATCGTTCTGAAGCTCACATCCGTCGCGCTGGTCCTTTACGGTTTTTCTGCAGGAGCAGCCTTCGCCGCCGACAATATAAGGGGCCAAGTGATGGGCGGAGGAGCGCCTGTCGCTCAATCTACGGTCACACTTTGGGCTGCAACTTCTGACGCACCCAAGCAGCTGGCGCAGGCCAAGACCGACAACGAAGGCCGATTCGAAGTAAGCACCGCGGGAGCGCCGGCCGATTCGAGCCTCTACCTCACGGCAGGCGGAGGCATTCCTGCGAGAAACAACGCCGGTGGCGACAATCCGGCGATTGCGCTGCTGGCCGTGGTGGGCGCCAAGCCGCCGGCACGCGTGGTCATCAACGAGTTCACCACCCTGGCATCGGTTGTCACCCACACCCAGTTCATCGACGGCACCGCGATCAAGGGCGCACCACTCCAGCTGCGCATTGCAGCGGGCAACGTGCCTAATTTTGTGGATCTCGAAACCGGCGACTACGGTGCGACGATTCTGGATGCTCTCAACAGCGCGCAGACACCCACGATGGCCAACTTCGCTACGCTATCCAGCATTCTGGCTGCGTGCGTCACGCGGTTGAGGTCCGATGCGTGCAGCAGTCTCTTCTACGTGGCGACGTCTCCGACGGGCGCCTACCCCAAGGACACGCTGGCGGCCACCGAGTCCATCGTCCGCTACCCCTCGCATCAGGCCGGCAAAGTTTTCGAGCTGCTCAATTATTTCTATCCACTGCCACCGCCCACGCCCGGCAAGCTTTTTCGGCCTACGCCGTTCCTGCCATATTTGACCTTCGCGCCCAGCGCCTGGATCTTTCCCCTGAAGTTCACCGGCGGCGGCTACAGCGGAGGCGGCAAGCTCATGATCGACAGCCAAGGCAATGCCTGGGTTGCTGACAACTTCACGGTCGGGGCACAAAACCAGGATGCCTCATGGACCGGCGGCCTCACCAAGTTCGCGCCCAACGGGAAAGCGCTTTCACCCAGCCCTTTGGGCTTCAGGGGCGGAGGTATTGCAGGCCCAGGTTTTGGCCTGGCTCTCGACGCACAAGACAACGCGTGGGCGACCAGCTTCACCGGCCAGAACATCACGAAGTTCGACAAGAACGGCAAACCACTTTCGCCCGCAGAGGGCTGGAACTTTAACCGCCAGATCAGCCAGATGCAGGGCATCATCGCCACGCCGAGCGGAGATATCTGGACGCTCGACCTGATCAAGGGCCAGGTCGTGAAGCTTCCCGGGGGCGATCCGTCCAAGGTCCAGTTCTTCTGCCAGAACAAGACCGGCGATCCTCTGAAGAACCCCTGCAAACTCATCGGGCCATTCGCCCTCGCTATTGACCAGCAGGACCGCATCTGGGTTACCAACGCCATCACCGACCAGGTTGTTCGTTTCCCCGCTTCCGATCCCGAAAAGTTTGAAACCTTCAAGGTGGGATACTCCGCCAGCGGCCTCGCCGTGGACAGTCTGGGCAACGTATGGGTCACGAATAAGTTGGGCAGCTCGCCCAAGGGAGGGCTGAAGTTCGCGGAAGTCCTGGCCGCGTTTAAATTCAACTTCGACCACGACCCCGACCCCGGAGCACGAGCGACCAAGGTTCTGGTGCCTGCCATGACCGAGGAGAAATCGGGCTATGAAGGGGGAAGCATTACCGTGTTGCGTCCCGACGGGACTGCTGCACCGTTCTCGCCGGTATACGGCAAGGGCATCGTTGGCCCGTGGGCTGTTTCCGTGGATGGCAACGACAACATCTGGATCTCCAACTTCAGCACGACGTCGAACGGAATCGTGGAATTGTGCGGCTTCCGAACCGAGCATTGCCCGCCGGGCATGAAGACGGGAGACGCCATTTCGCCTCCAAGCGGCTATGTCGGCGGAGGACTGCAGTTGATGGTTGACGTTGGCATCGGTCCCGCTGGTGATGTCTGGGTGACCAACAACTGGCAGGTGTATCAGGATGCCTTGGGCAAGGTTGATGAAGCATTACAAACGCAGGGCGCTGGTCAGGGCGTGGTTGTCTTCTACGGCATGGCTAAGCCTGTCAAGACTCCGCTGATTGGGCCGGCAAAGCCGTACTAGGACAGATGCCGGATAGTCCAATGCCCGAAGGGTTGGCGTGGAATCGCCAAGTCGTAGTCGTGAATGATGCTAACGGACTCTCAGTAGCTGGAGCTCGCTCGCTTCACAATCGATCTGGACGTATAATCACGCCGCATGATCGCGTCCCTTTTACTCGCCAATCCAAGCGACTCGAAGCACATACCGCATGCGTTGATTCCGGTCCTCAAATTCGGTCACGGCGTCCCTGTTATAGCGGGACTGCTGCTCGTTGTCTTGCTGGTGGCCTTCGCTTTCTTCAAGCTGGCCCAGATCCGCACCACATAAACGACCGCTGCATGCTTTCTGACGCTGGTCTTAAGGATCGGCGGAGTTCTCGCCACAGGATTTCTGAGTCTGGCGCTATCGGCCGGGAGGGCGGTCAACTCAGCGCAACGGCTGGGTTCAGAATTTGATAGGCGATGCGGGTTGCCTGGCGTCTCTCGGCGGGCTGGCATACGTGCCGCTGCTCCAATTGAAACAAAGTAGCCTCGCGAAAGGCGCGTCCCACCGTCAGACCACAGAGTCTGCAGCTGGAGTCAACCGTTCCGCAGTGGTTGCGTAGATGGGCAAATTGCTCGTTTAGGCTGGGTGCTGCGGAACTGCTTCCGAGAACGGCCACGGATGGGAGCGACACCATGAGCCACCTTTCTGAACCTGTTCGACCAATTGTGTTTGAAGGTCTGTAGAACTCTTTTGCATCTGAGGTGCCAACGGTTCACGCGAGGTCGAGTCTCAGTAAAGGCTGTGTTTGCTTCACAAGGAGCGCTGCTTTCAGGGCGGGGGTCCGTCTGGCCGTGCGCTCGAGCTATCCATTCGGATAGGGAAGTAGGCCGTTCGGATAGTCAATCGGTTGCAGATGTGCTCGCTCAGGAGCGGGCGGGATCGCAGAAAGACTGTTAGGAAGGGAAGCTGCGGGAACAGCAACAGAACATTTGGTGCGGAAGGGGGGACTTGAACCCCCATGCCTTTCGGCGCCACCCCCTCAAGATGGTGTGTCTGCCAATTTCACCACTTCCGCACACGCTCCGGATGCAGGCGCATCCCGGAATCCAAGCAGAACGTCGAGGCAGAGTAAGTATAGCAAAGCCCAAGCGCGCTTACAGGGGGCGCTCAGGTTCAGGTAGTGGGTCAGTTTGGAAATCACTCGCTTAAAGCATGTGGGGTGGAGCACGCCTTGAAGCGTGCAAATCGCCACCCAACTCGACACGCGCTTTAGCGCCTGAGGTAAGTCTAACCTTTACCTCAGCGGCTGAAGCCGATGCGTCAGCGTGTCTCAACTGCACTGCTGAAGCAGTGCTCCACCCAGGACGCGCTCGAATACCAGTGCCTCAATACTTCACGATCTTCGTAAACGCAACCGGATCCAAACTCGCCCCGCCGACCAGCGCACCGTCGATCTCCTCTTCACACAGCAGCGCCTCGCATATCTCCGGCTTCACGCTGCCGCCGTACAGAATGCGCAAATTCGCTGCGAACTCATCGCCAAACGCCTTACCCGCTTCATGCCGAATGACGGTATGCGCGTCAACTGCCATTTCCGGTGTCGCCGTCTTGCCGGTGCCGATCGCCCACACCGGCTCATAGGCAATCGTAAGCTTGGCGGCCTTGCGCGCGGAGATGCCGTTGAACGCGCGCATACATTGCCGTCGCAGCACATCTTCCGTCAGACCCGCTTCGCGCTCTTCCAGCACCTCGCCGACGCACACGATCGGCGTAAAGTGATTCTCCAGCGCGATTTCCAGCTTGCGATTTACCGTGTCATCGGTTTCGTTGAAATACTGGCGCCGCTCGGAGTGGCCAATGATCACGTGCGTCACTCCCAGCGCGCTCAGCATCCCAACCGAGATCTCGCCGGTAAACGCGCCTTCCTTTTCCCAGTGCACGTTCTGCGCGCCGATCATGACGTTCGATCCCCGCGCCGCTTCGATGGCAATTTGCAGATCAACATACGGTGGGCACACCACGATTTCGTCGCGCGTGTGACCGGCCACCATGGGGAGAAACTCGCGAAAGAATGCGGCGGCTTGTTCCGGAGTTTTGTACATCTTCCAATTGGCGGCAATTACTTTCTTTCTCATGTCTGCGGGTCCGATCTGTATGAAGTTCGTCCGGAAATGAGGACTGGTGAAGCAGAATCTTCGATTATAGGCCTGCCGGATAACCGCTCCCGACAGAGCAACGAAAAGCTGGTTTCGCTAAGGCTTCTGCGTCGGCCGGATCAGCACTTCGCTGATGAACGACTGCGGCTCCTGCGTAACCAGCATCGCGACCGCGTGCGCCACATCTTCCGGCTTCAGCATCTTCTGCGTGTCTTTGCCGTTCCGTCGCGGGCTGAAGTCGGTATCCACCGACCCCGGACAAACCACCGAAACGCGAATGTTCTGCCCGCGCAGTTCTTCCGCAACGCCATAGCTCAATCCATTCAGTCCCCACTTGGACGCCGAGTAAGCGGCGCCGCGCGGCAGGGGATTCTTGCCCGCCAGCGACGAGATATTGATCACGTGTCCCGCGCCCGCGGCGATCATCAGCGGAACCACGGCGCGGATCATGTAATACACCCCGCGCAGGTTGGTGTTGAAGATCGCCTCCCATTCCTCCGGCGGCAATTCGTGCAACATCATCCCTGGGGGTCCGCCGATTCCGGCGTTGTTCACCAGAATGTCGACACGACCGTACTTGCTGCGAAGATGTTCGCCCAGGGCTTCCACGCTGGCGAGATCGGTCAGATCGCAACCCACGCCTTCAGCCCGGTGCCCATGACTTACCAGCTCGGCTGCCACCTGCTGTACCCGCGCTTCGTCACGGCCGGTCAGGACCACCGTCGCCTCCAAAGCCGCCAACCGTTGCACAATCGCGTGGCCGATACCCCGGCCCCCGCCTGTCACCACAGCCACCGTTCCTGACAACGAGACCGAATCCCTTGGCTCCATGGAAGCATTTCTCCTGCTGGTCTGATTTGCCCTGCGCCATCCCCGATGCAAATTCGCGCTCACCGGAAGTTCGGTTCCGCTCGAGTCAATCCATGTATGCAACTGCTGGTCGCCATCCCCGCGGCAGCAAGCCGTCGCGGTCGCGGCCGGTATTCGGGCATCCGCGGAAATCGTGTAAAGTGGTAAGCATCTTGCCTTATACGCAGGCGGGTACTTATAATCCCGGTCTCCGCAGTTTTGCAAATCCCAGCTAGGGACGCGGACAGTTCTGCCTGTTATCATGCTACGCTGCGATAAAGTAAGTTTGTCTCGGCCGTGGAATGCGTGTGAGCAGATGCCAGAAACAGTTCTCCAAAATCGAGGAGCCATCAGAATGAAGAAGTCGCTCGTCATGATGTTGCTGGTGTTCGCCAGTGCGGCGCTGGTCCAGCAATCGGCTGCCCAGGCAGCCGGCCAGGCCGCGCCATCGGGTCAGACCTCGCAGAAGAAGGAAATCAAGGACCCGGCCGAATACAACGCTTACGTGAACGCCATCCAGCAGCAGAATCCCGCGCAAAAGGCGCAGGCCCTGGAAGCCTTCCTGCAAACCTATCCCAACACGGTGATGAAGGAAGACGCGCTGGAGCTGCTGATGGTTGCCTATCAGCAAGCCAACGACGCGCAGAAGGCGTTGGACGCCGCCACCCGCGTGCTGCAGGCGAATCCCAACAACATCCGGGCGCTGGCGTTGCTGGCGTACAACTATCGCGCACTGGCGTCGCAGGGCGGCCCGCAGATGGCCGATAATCTGGCCAAAGCCAAGCAGTATGGCCAGCAGGGTCTGCAGGCGCTGCAGAACATGAAGAAGCCGGACGGCATGAGCGATGCTGACTTCACCAAGCTGCATAACGAGACGGGAGCGATCTTCGACGGCGCCGTCGGTTTTGCCGCCCTCCAGGCGAAGGACTTTGCTACGGCTCAAAAGGATATGCAGGAAGCCGTTTCCTGGGAATCGCAGCCCAACATCGCCGACATCTATCCGCTGGCCACTGCCGATCTGGAAGCCAAGCCGATGAACCCCGCCGGCTTTTGGTTCATCGTCAAGGCTGCCATGCTAGCCCAGGGGCCTACGCAGCAGACGATATTGGACTACGGCAAGAAAAAGTACATGCGGTATACCAACTCGGATCAGGGTTGGGATGACATCGTCAACCAGGCGAAGACGTCGTCGAGCGTAATGCCGCCGGCCGGCTTTACGGTGAAGGCGTACATTCCTCCGTCCCCGGCTGAGCAAGCCGCCGACCTGGTCAAGCAGAAGACTCCCGTCCAGATGAGTTTCGCCGAGTGGGAACTGGTTCTCTCCTCCGGCAACCAGCAGGCTGCCGACACGGTGTGGAACGCAATCAAGGACAAGGCGGTGAAGCTCGGAGCCAACGTCATCAGCGCGACTCCCAATACCGTGATGCTGGCTGGCAGCGAGGACGACATCGAGGCCAAGAAGGCCGATATCACCTTGAATATGGCCAAGCCCATTCCGTCGCGTCTTACTCCGGCGGCGGGTTCACCCATGAACTTCCAGGGCACGGTAACCAGCTACACGCCCAATCCGTTCATGATGACCATGACGGACGGCATATTGCTGGATAGCAAGGGCAATCCGCTTTCGACCGCTGCCCCCGTACACCACACGACTCACAGGCAGTAAGTTTCAGAGAATCGGTAACGCAAGGAGCGGCGCCCTGCCGCTCCTTTTTTCTGCTCGTACTTTCTTCTGCGTCCCGCCAACTTTTGCCATCGGTTCACAACAAGTTGACAAAGTGATGACATCTCGCCGGAACGGCCCAACTACTCTGCTTTCGCCACTCCGCCAGGAGGGTCGCAGAACGAAATCGAGAGTGAGGAAAGCTTGCGATGCAAGAACTGATCGGCAAACCAATCCGTTCATCTATTTGTTGGCGTGTCATTGTGGGAGTTTTATTCGCATACTGCCTGGGATTGACGGGTACCGCGGCAGCGCAGTCGGGCGATAACGCCGCTCCGCCCCCCACGGTTGTCGTTCATCCTCAGTTTGGAGGCCAGATTCTCGGCTTCGGCATCGATCAGGGCGGCACTGAAGGCCTGCTCAGCGAATACGTCTCCGAGAGCGGCGGCCAGAACCTGGTGGCGAGTGAGGTCTTCGATCAGTCGACCGGCGCCATCCTGCACGTGTTGTCAATGCGAGATCACACCATGGACGACTATGTTACCGAGGGTATAGCCGGCAATCACGTTGGACTGGAGCTTTATCAGCAGGCGGTCAGCGGCGGGTTTCGCAACTTTTTCTACACCATCAATCCCCTGGATGCGAATCGCTACACGGGAGTCTGGACCCCGACCATCCAGCCTGGGTATCAGCTGTGGGGCATGACTCTAACTCAGGGCTTTCCCGACCTCGCCGTCCTGCAGAGATCCGAGGAAGGCTCGCCCTACATGTACTTGTACAGCTCGAATGTGGCCGCGAACACATTTGGCCCGCTGGTCTCCTACAACGATCCCAACATTGGATGCTGTCCGGGATTTGCTTACGACACCAAGTTGAATGTCGCGATGCTGGCCGGATCCAATGGCAGCCCTACGACCGCCCCAATCCTGGCGACCATCAACCTTGCCACCGGTGCGGTCCACGAGATAACTGGACTGGGCGTTGGCACAGTGAATGGCGTGGCCATCGACCCGCTCACCGACAACGCCGCGTTCACGACACAAGGCGGACCGTTCGTGCCGCCATTCGTAGAGTTCTACAACGTGCGGACGCAAAGCATGTCGGCCCAGAGGCTGCCGGGAAGTGACATTGGCGGCGACGTCGAGTTCGACCCGCTGCACCGACTGTTCATTGTCGCTGCCAGTGATGGCGTCAACAACTCCATCCTGGATTACGACACCAGCGGGAATCTGAAGCAGGTGATCACCGGCGGAAGCCTGAACCGCCTTCTCACCTGCTGCCAGTTGAATCCCAACAGCCGAACCGGTTTTGGATTAGGAGCGGAGTTGGAGACGCTGCAGTCCTTCAGCTACTGATTGGATTGCGCGAATAAAGCAGATCCCTGCGATCAGGCTTGCAAGGTCGGACAAATGCCGGGCGCTACTTAGCGCATGAACTTTCTCTCCGCCGGCAGGGCGTGCGCGCTACGGGGAGGGCGTCGTCCCCCGTTACGCAATGCCTTGGCGTCGAGCTTGAGGTCGGCGATGGTGCGGCTCAGAGTATTGCGGTGCATGCCCAGCTGGCGCGCGGCTTTGCACTGATTTCCGTTGCTGTCCTGCAGAACTGTGAGAATGAACTTCTTTTTGAATTCGCAAACTGCTTCGGAATAAGTGATGCCGCTGCGATACATGTGCGCGATCAGGGCTTCCAGTTGATCTTTCACGACGCCTCTCTCCGCTAATATTTGTCTCATCAATGCGCCTCTGTGCGACCCTACGTGCCAGGCTCTTTGTTCGAGATGTGCTGCGGCACCGTGCGCAACAGGTTCCAGCCGTCCCAGAAACGCTGCCGCAACTCCGCCGGCGCTGCCCAGATCAATCCCCGGCTGGCGTTCAGCATCCACGGCGCTATCCGCGACTGCTGCAGTCCCCACTGGGGCGCGAACGCCGCCAATGCCAGCACGACCACGGCGCTAATTACAAAGCCTCGAATGAACCCGAATACTCCACCCAGGAAACGATCGAACCATCGCAGCCCGATCCCTTGTACCGCCCAGCGTGCCAGCCGCCCTACCATACCCTGCCAGCAGGACGATGGCAAGAAAGATAGTGAAGAACCCCGCAATGTCCGCTGCCCACTGCGACGTCACATAACGCGAATACCATGCGGCCAGACGGTGATATTCCCAGGCGGCTGCTAAATAGCCAACAATCGTGCCGGCCAGGCCGAAGAACTCGTGGAAGAATCCCTCAGCAATGGCCTGCAAAGTCGACAACAGAATGACGAGCACCATCGCCCAATCGAGGATCGAAAGGCCCATCATTCGGCTCGCACCTATGCCGGCAAAGGATGGCCCGTCATCTGGGTGTAAGCCTCAATGTACTTCTCACTGGTTCGCGCCGCGACCTCGGGAGGCAGTCCCGGAGCCGGCGGCTGCTTGTTCCACTTAATAGCTTCCAGATAATCCCGCACGTATTGCTTGTCGAACGAATCCTGCGGACCACCCGCCTTGTACCTGTCCTTCGGCCAGAAGCGGGACGAATCCGGTGTGAGCACTTCATCGGCCAGGACCAGCCCGCCCGCAGTGCGGCCGAACTCGAACTTCGTATCGGCGATGATGATGCCGCGCGTCTCGGCGTAGTCGGCTGCGGTCTGGTAAATCTTCACGCTCAGATCGCGCAGCTGCTCGCTCAGCTCGCGTCCTGCCAGCTTAACCATTTCGTCGAACGAGATGTTCTCGTCGTGACCGCTGGCCGCCTTGGTTGCCGGCGTGAAGATCGGTTCGGGCAGCTTGTCCGACTCTTTCAGCCCGGCGGGAAGCTTGATCCCGCAGACTTCGCCGGTGGCCTTGTATTCCTTCCATCCCGAGCCGGAAAGATAGCCGCGCACCACGCACTCGATGGCGATCATGTCGGCGCGCACCACCAGCATGGAGCGTCCGCGCAACTGCGCGGCGTGCTTCTGCAGCTCGGCGGGATATTTGTGGACGTCGGCGGTCGCCAGGTGATTCGGAACAATGTTCTTGAGGAAGTCGAACCAGAACAGCGACAGCTGCGTCAGCACGCGTCCCTTTTGCGGGATGCCGGTGGCAAGTACGTAGTCGAACGCCGAGATGCGGTCGGTCGCTACGAACAGCAGGTGATCGTTGCCGACCTTATACAGGTCTCGAACTTTCCCGCTGGCGAACAGCTGCAAGTCGGGAAAATCAGTTTGCAGGAGAACGTCGTAACTTTGAGTTGAGCTTGTCACAGTGCAAATCTTCTTCGGAGAGTCGTCGGGTATTTTAATTAGCGTGAGCCTTTTGTCAATCTCTCGCCCTGAGCAATTTTATTCGCTCGGCAAATTTTTTTTCTGCGGCTCTTGACAAGAAATGCGCCGGCGCGAAACCCGCGCCGATACTGGCCTTGCGCCGCTTCACAACTGCGTGTGGTACTGAGGGTCGAACCCGGGATACGGCTCGGCGAGCGTTTTTGATTTCAAGCGCACCACCGAGCACGGTGTCAAGAGGATCGCTAAAATTTTTTCCTGCCGCGACCGGGAAAGCTAGTCGGCTGCAGTGCGATGAACGCTTCTTGCGTCCTCCAGATACTGAATCTCGGGAGCGCCCACAACCCCGGCCTTCGACATCGCGTCGCGCAGTTCCGCGGAGTTCATAAACGCGCGCGCTTCTTCCACCGTCCCCCAATCCAGCAGCAGAGTGACATCGCGCGGATCTTCCGTATTGTGAAACAGGCGGAAACCGGTTTCGCCGGCGCGCTTGCGTGTGTTCAGATGGGAATCGAACGCTTCCTTCCAGCGGTTATAGTCCGAGACTTTGTGGCGAATGAGAACATGCATCATAATTCCTCCAAGAAGTAACCTTCCAAGATAACGAAATTCCCAGCAAAAAGTGAACTGCCGGCTGCACAGGCCATTGTGACGTGCGCCCGCCCGCTCGACAAGTCGCAACCGGGCCGATTTGAGGCGTCGGACTCATCGGCGCAGGGGTTAGGTCGGAGCCTCAGTCGATCGTCGAAATTAGACCCTGTGCTCAAGGCGCACAACCCGCTCTATTGAGCCTGGTCGGTCGATTTTCCCCATCCGCTCGTCTTTCGAAGAAAATCCGGCTAAATCACAGCCATCACCGCAGGGTCCGGCGATAATTTATACTGCCTGCACCACACCCTGGGAGAACCGCAAGTTGCCTCGTCTCGTTATTCGCTCCTCTGACATTCATGCCGCCGGTTGTTTCACCCTGGACGGCATCTCCAAAGGCTCGCGCATTCTGGAATACACCGGAGAGCGCATTACCAAGGCCCAGGGCGACGTCCGCTACGAGGGTCGCGAGTTTACCTATCTCTTCGGAGTCGGCGACGGCGCGGTGGTGATCGATGGACATGGCATGGCCATGTTCGTGAACCACTCCTGCGACCCCAATTGCGAAACCGACGACGCGGGCGGCCGCGTTTACATCTCCGCCATTCGCGACATTGCCGCCGGGGAAGAGCTCACCTACGACTACTGCCTGTACGACGGCGACGACGCCGCTCCTTGCTACTGCGGCAGCAAGACCTGCCGTGGGAGCATGTACACCGTGGAGGAGCTGAGAAGACAAAAGCGTGCCGAAGCGCGCAAGAAAAAGCGGGCCGAGCTGGCGGCCAAGAAGAATGGCGCCACTAGAAACCGGGCCGGCAAGAAGCGCTGACTCGGCTCGGTCCGATCCCGATTCTCCCTGCCTCCCGTTCCACCGCCGCGCACCGTATAATCGAAACTTCTCTCCATGAGTTACCAGGTTCTCGCGCGTAAATACCGGCCGCAAAAATTCTCTGACGTCATCGGGCAGGACCACGTGACCCGCACCCTGCAAAACGCCATTGAGCAGGGCCGGATCGCGCACGGCTACATCTTCAGCGGACACCGCGGCATCGGCAAGACCACCATCGCTCGCATCCTGGCGATGGCGCTCAATTGTCAGTCGAAGGATCGTCCCGTGCCCGAGCCGTGCGGCGTCTGCGACTCCTGCCGCGAGATTCGCGCCGGAAAC
Source organism: uncultured Acidobacteriaceae bacterium (assembly GCA_963805985.1). Classification (GTDB taxonomy): domain Bacteria; phylum Acidobacteriota; class Terriglobia; order Terriglobales; family Acidobacteriaceae; genus Bog-257. Next base: position 319,931 of record CAWDWG010000008.1, read on the forward strand.
TCCGTCGACGTGATCGAAATCGATGCCGCGACGAATCGTGGCATCGACGAAATCCGCGAACTGCGCGAGGCGGCACGCTATCGTCCGGCGCGCGATCGCTTCAAGATCTACATCCTCGACGAGGCTCACCAGATCACGGACGCGGCCTTCAACGCTTTGCTCAAGACGCTGGAAGAGCCGCCCAGTCACATCGTCTTCATGATGGCAACCACGCAGCCGGAAGATATCCCGCAGACCATCCGCTCGCGCTGCCAGCATTTCAGCTTTCACGCCGTACGCTTCGACGACATCGTCGGCCAGCTGCGCGACATCGCCAAACAGGAAAAGATCAAGGCCGATGACGAGGCGCTGGCGATGCTCGCCGAGGTGGGCGACGGTTCCATGCGCGACGCGCTCAGCATCATGGATCAGGCGATTGCCTGCTGCGGTACCACGCTCGGTGCCGATGTCGTCCGCGGACTGGTTGGCACCGTCTCTTCGCACGTGCTGGAAGACATAATGGACGCGGTTACGCGCAACTCCAGCGAAGATGTCTTGCGCACCATCGACCGCCTGCTGGTGGAGGGACAAAGCCCGCAACATTTCGCGCGCCAGATGCTCCGGTTCCTGCGCAATGCGCTGGTGGCCAAAGTTGCGGGAAGCGACTCGCAGGTTTTGCAGATCTCTGCTGACGAGCGCGCGCGCGTGGCGCGGGTTGCCGAACGCTTCAGCGAAGAAGATCTCTCGCGCTTCATGCAAATCATGCTGCGCACGCACAGCGACCTTGGATACAAACAGGAGCAGCGCTTTCATCTGGAGTTAGGGCTATTGAAGCTCGTTCACGCGCAACGACTGCTCCCACTGGAAGAATTGCTCAGCGGCGAGGCGGCACAACCGAGAGCAACCAGCGGAGGATCATCCGCCCGTTCCGTAGCGCCGGCAGTACAGGCAGGGCGGGGAAGTGTGGCGTCTCGACCGGCCGCGTCGGAGCTGCCGTCTTCACGAACTCCGGCCGCATCGCCGTTCGCGCGTCAATCGCCATCGCCGTTCGAGGCCGATCGCGCTCGCAAAGGCGAGCCGAAAGCTGAGGCATCCGACCGTTCCGCTCCGTTGTCTCCTGTCACTGACGCATCACCGGCTCAAGCCGACTCATCCATGAACAGTATGGAGGCCGCGAGCAGCGTTGCAACCGCCATCGCTGTCGAGCCGGAGCCCGTCGTGGAACCGGCGAATGACGAGATTTCACTCGACACTCTCCGCAACGCGGTACTGACGGCGTTGGAAGAGGCCGGGCAGCACGTGCTGGCGCACAACCTGGAAGAAGGCGAGTGGCTGGCGCGTGGCGGGGAAGTCACGGTGAAGGTTGGCATGTCGCAGGTGCTGATCGATGTCGCGCTGGGGGCAGAACCGAAGCGGATCATTCAGGCGTCGCTGAGCCAGGCCGCACAGCGGCCGCTGAAGTTCAAGATGATCAGTGGAACGCCGGCGGTGAATAAGACCGAAGCAGCGCCGCGTCCGACGAATGGCGTTGGCGCCCGCGGCCGCGCTATGGATGATCCGATTGTGAAGCGCATGCAGGAGAAATTCGGAGCCGAGATTCGTACGGTGATCGATCAGAAGGATCGAAGATAAAGAACAGGTTCACCACGGAAGCATGGAACACACGGAATCGAATTGAAAGGCAAGGATTGTCGCGTTTGCTGAAGTATTCTTCAATCCGGGGCTGATTCGAGGCACCGTAGATAATTGCTTTAAGAATTCGGTGCTTTCCGTGCTTCCGTGGTGAAAACGTCGCTTACTTTTGAGGCCATATGGACGGATTTAATTTGCAGGAAATGCTGTCGCAGGCGCGGCAGCAAGCTGAAAAGCTGCAGGAGAAGATGCAGCAGATCACCGTCGAAGCCTCGTCGGGCGGCGGTAGCGTGACCGTCCGCATGAGCGGCCAGAAGCAGCTGCAGAGCATTACCATCGAGCCCGAGGTCGTGAAGTCGGGGGACATCGAGATGCTCCAGGACCTGGTGGTCGCGGCGGTGAACGAAGCCGCGCGCAAAGTGGATGAGGCGCTGAAGTCCAGCCTGGGCGGCATGCTCGGCGGCATGGGCTTGCCGGGGATGTAGAACTTTTTCACCACCGAGACACAGAGAAGAACCATTTCATTCACCATTGAGAACACGGAGAGCACTGAGAAAAACAAAATAAGGAAGAAAAGCAAGACCGAACTGACGGAAGAGAGTCGTGAAATGAAATCAATCCATCTCTTTTTCTCCGTTTCCTCAGTGCTCTCCGTGTTCTCAGTGGTGAAAGAAGTCTTCTCTGTGCCTCTGTGCCACTGTGGCTAATTAGCTCTTGAGGGAATCGTGTCCAGATTTGCCGAGCCGATGGCTCGACTCATAGAAGAACTGAAGAAGCTGCCCGGCGTGGGCAGCAAGACGGCGCAGCGCTTTGCCTTTTACATCCTGCGTGCCAGTGATAGTGATGCGGAGCTGCTGTCCGGCGCCATCCGCGAGGTGAAGGCCAGCCTTCGCCTGTGCTCCGTCTGCAACAACATCACCGACGTTGATCCCTGTGTCTACTGCACGAGCGCTACCCGTAATCAGCGACTGGTGTGCGTGGTGGAAGAGCCGACGAACATCGCCGCGGTCGAGAAGACGCGTCATTACAACGGCGTGTATCACGTGCTGCATGGCGCGTTGTCGCCGCTGCATGGGGTTGGGCCGGAGCAGCTGCGCATCGCCAATCTTGCAAAGCGAGTCGAGTCGTCGAGCATCGACGAGCTCATTCTGGCCACGAATCCCACCATTGAAGGCGAAGCCACGGCGACGTATCTGTCGCAGTTGTTTCGGCCGTCGGGCGTGAAGGTGACCCGGATCGCAACCGGAGTTCCTGTCGGCAGCGACATCGAATATGCCGACGAAGTCACGATGCAGAAAGCCATGGAAGGGCGGCGGGAGCTGTAGGCAAGCCGCTCGTAGATGATCGCTTTTCGCCCTTCCGCCGTCGGCTTTTCGCCGTTCTGCTTTTCGCCTACGCAAGGAGCTTGCCAGGGCCGTGAGGGTGGAGCACTGCTTCAGTAGTGCATTGATAGACTCAGCAAAGCAATCGGCTTCAGCCGCTGAGGTAAGTCTCTAGCTTCACCTCAGCGGCTAAACAGAGCGCTGAAAAAGTCGTTCCACGACCGGTTCGTAACAGGGCACGACTTCAGTCGTGCCGACAAGCGGCTTATTTACCTCATCCCGAGCGGGCTTCAGCCCGCGAGGGACCTGACCTTGCGGGTGTATGCACGCCTGAACGGGCTGCGGAAAAACTCTCTGCGCCGGTTTTCTGTTGTCGGCTGAAGCCGACTCAGGAAATAAAATAAACGGCTTATAGACACGACTGAAGTCGTGCCCTGTTACGAACCGGTCGCGGGACGACTTTTGCCGCAGCCTGTGAAGGCGTGCTCCGCCCATATGCGATCCGAATCTCTTACCTGCCGCACGCTCGGCTATTGCGGCCTTATGTAGTATCAGCGTCCCGCCTACTTCGTAGCTGCCGATGCCCGTACCTTCGCCAAATATCCGTTGATCGAATCCTCCCACTCCTTCTGTGCTTTCCCATCCCCTTTGGCGAAGTGCTGTACGTGCTCGTTGGCTTCAGGTATTAGCGCGGTACGTTCATAGACAACGGTCACGCCGGTCTTCTGCGCGGAATCTCGCGTGACATGAATGTCAATGAGCGTCGCCATCGCGTCATTGAGCACATACGAATACTGAATATGCCCGCCCGTCAGATCCAATGCTGTGTTGACCCAGATACTGGAGTGGTCGCCGTGCGCGACACGAAAAACCATGCCCGGCACGTCACGCGCAGGCGTCGGATAGATGAATTGCGGGTTCCAGTCCGCTGCCCACTTGCGTTCTTCGTTTGCGCCGAAGAGCGGAGCCACCTGGCCAAACGGACCGTCGGCGACGAAATGGAATTCCACTCGCGTATGGGCGAGTTCCGGCGCGGACGGCGCGGCTGGCTGACTTTGCGCCGCGCACGCGGTAGCCATGCCAAGCACGAGTGGGACGGCGAGCAGAAAAAGTTCAATCTTCATCGGCGATGCTCCTTGAGTTGATGGCTGTCCGCGGCTCTCAGCGTGAGGCCATAGATGCCGCGCAGCTGTTCGATTTCTTTCAGCGTCTGGGCGGAGAATGGCGCCTTGCCTTCGAAGGCGTGCAGAACGATTCCTTCCAGCAGATCGCCCAGGGACAGATCCTTTAGTTCCGCCAGCGCCTTCAGGACCTTCAGCAACCGCTTCTCGATGCGCACGCCGGTCTGGACGCGCTCGACGACGATGGGATGTGCTGCCTTGTCAACCATGGTACAAACGTACCATGGTAATAGATCGGATGCAAGGAAAGCGATCGAGGCGGAGTTGCCGAACGACCGTTACGAGGAAGCATCGGGCGAACGCTGCCGAGTCAGATCGGAGCAGCCCATTTCGAGACGGCAGGGCAGGCAGTCAGCGGCCGGCTGCCCTGCGAGTCGACGATCTTAGTCTTCAACTAGCTCTTTAACTTTGCCAGTAAGTCTGATGGATGAACCGGCTTTGCCAGGATCTCAAATTCGTGGCCTTGGGCTCGGGCGTTCTCCAGGAGATCGGCGGTTGCCGCCTGCCCGGAGAAGAGCAGGATCTTGCAACTGGGCAAGAAGCCGCGAATGCTGATGGCGGCCTCGATGCCGTTCATGTCGGGCATGATGACATCGCTGATCACCAGGTCGGGCTGCAGCGCGCGAGCGCTCTCCACCGCCGCTGTTCCCGTGTAAACCGCTGAAGCGTCGTAGCCATTCAAATCGAGGATCTTGGCCAGCGTATCCGCGATGACCTGTTCATCGTCCACTACTAAGACTCTGGGTTTCTTACCCGCGTGCATTCACTCTCCTTCGATGTCGCCGAAGCCGAACTGCCGATTATAGCGGAGGACGTGCCGGAGAAAACTGCCGGGGGACAACACCTGTGAGATGCAGAAATTACCCGATGCGTCGCACAACTGGCGTCGAATCTCCACGATTTAGCTGGCTAGGTTGGCTGTTAATGATGAGCTATTAACGAGTATAGCAATTAAAGTGTCACGCGGGACGGCCCGCGTCCGGCGTCAAATCCTGGCAAATTGCAGGCCAAAATGCTTTGTGCGGCTGCTCACAACAGGGCAGTGATCCATATCACCGCCTCCATGGTCATGGAATTTGTACATTGGGGATGACTAAAGGGACCAGCCGCCCGGGTCCTGAATGTGGGGCGGTGCAAAACAATAACGGGAGAGCGCAATCATGGCATACGTCATTACTGATACCTGCACGAAAGACGAACTCTGCGTCGAAGCCTGTCCGACCGACTGCATTCACCCCAAGAAAGACGAAGACGGTTTTGAAGCCGCGACCCAGTTGTATGTCGATCCCGACGGCTGTATCGACTGTGGCGCCTGCGTTCCGGTTTGCCCGACGAATTCGGTTTTTGTCGCCGAAGAAGTTCCGGCCGACAAGCAGGAATTCATCGCCAAGAACGCCGAGCACTACGCGTAAGTTGAACTGATGGAGTTGGCACGATGACCAGGCCAGATGGCTTGGTTACAGTGCTCACGGAGGCTGCCGCCGCGACGACGGATCACGCTGGCCGGCCATGATGCGCCCTTCGCGGGCCGCGTCGCGGCACGCATTTTGCACCGCACACAGGGCACAGCACTCGCTGTGCCTTTTCTTGTGGTGTCTCAGTTTGAAATTCACTCGCATAACGCATGCCGGCTGGAGCACGTCTTCAGGCGTGCATATTTCGGCCCCAATTAGACACGCGCTTCAGCGCCTGAGGTAAATCGACATCTCACCTCAGTGGCTGAAGCCGAGACATTGGGCGGACCTCTCAACTGCACGCCTTGAAGGCGTGCTCCACCCACGGTCGCTTGGGCGCAACTTCAAACTGAGACACTACCTTTTGTTGTCCACATTGACAACGTGATCGGCTCGCGGAACAATAGTTGCGCTGCGTAGGGCGCACCGGTCTAGGCCGAAAAGGGCAACGCCCGCCTACACACTTCATTTCGCGCCTATGCCCAACCTCGAAAATCTCCGGAAACAAGCCAAGCAGTATGTGCGCTGGCATCGCGAGCAGTATTATCCCGTGGCAGCGGCCATCAGGGCGGCACTTCCTCGGCTCCGTCACTTCAGCGACCAGCAAATACTGGAGACCAGCTTCAGGCTGGCCGATGCGCAGGAACTGGTGGCTCGGCAACAGGGGTTCGCAGGATGGCAGGCGCTTAAATCAGGAGCCTACGCCATGACCGATGCAAGCAGACAGTCCGCAGCACGTCCCGTCCTCAACTCCATCGCAGCGCACCTCTTCGTTACCGATATCAAAGCGTCCTGCGATTTCTTCACCGAAAAGCTCGGCTTCGCCATCGATTTCACTTACGGGGACCCACTCTTCTACGCGCAGATCAGCCGCGACAATGCGCGGTTCGCACTGCGGCACGTTGATAAACAACCGTTCGCCGGCGATACGCGAGAGCGGGAACATTTGCTCTCCGCTTCGATCACGGTGGCTACGGCAGACGAGATCAAGCAGCTGTTTCTCAGCTATGAGTCGCAAGGAGTGCGCTTCCACCAGACGCTGAAGAAGGAGCCGTGGGGCGCCAGAACCTTCGTCGTCGCGGACCTCGATGGCAATCTCATCCTCTTTGCCGGGCCGGCCGACTAGACAGCCTGCTGAAAGGTCATTCTGCGATCGCCTTGTAACAGGGCACGACTTTTAGTCGTGCCGATAAGTCGGTTATTTTTATTTCGAGCCGGCTTTAGCCGGCGACACAAGGCGGGCGCATTGGAGTTTTTCAGCAGCCGTAGCCCCGCGCAAGGCGACGGGGGGAAATCGGGGCGTCTTTCGGCGAGAAGCCATCTGGAGCCGATTCTGCATCTCACTCATCATGCAAGTGAGAACCACTCTTCTCGCGCTTACTGTCGCTCTGCCCATTTGCTTCGCGGGCAATGCGTGTACGAACAATCAGCCGCAGACCCCGGCGCAGATCCGGCAACAGACCGCGGCGGCCACCGCACAGCTCAAGGACAGCACCAAGGCGGTTGCCGAGGGGATCAAGGACGGACTGACTCGTCCCAGCCCGGACAAGCCGATCGACCTGAACACCGCGTCCAAGGCGCAGCTGGTGAGTCTTCCTGGAATGGATGACGCGTCGGCGGATCGCGTAATCGCTGGCCGTCCGTATTCCAGCGAGCATCAGCTGCTGGATAAGCACATCCTTTCGCGCGACCAGTACAACAAGATCGCCGACAGCATCACGGTGAAATAATAAGCGCGCGTGGCGAAAGACTCGGGTAGAGCTGGCCTGCAGGCCAGCGTCTAGCCGGGGCACAGCAGTCGCGTTACCAGCTTCTTAGCTAGCTAGCGGAAGCGTGCCCAGCCAACCTCATCGCAATCTCTATCGCCGGAAGCCACCGCCGCCGAAGCTGCGGCCACCGCCTCCGCCGCTGAATCCGCCGCGATCGGCCCATCCGCCTCCGCCGTAGCCTCCACCCCACCCACCATGCTGGAAGTTGCCCCAGCGTTGCTGCCCTTCGCTGCGGGCCGCAGCCTGGCTGTTCATCGTGGACCTGTCGAAGCTCTGTGAAGGCTCGGACCAGCCGCTCCCGCTATGCTGCTGCCAGCCGGATGAGGGATTGTACTTGTACACATCGCCGTCGTGCGTGGCGTAGGTGTTGTTGGGTGTGTGCGCGACGCCATTGCCGGTGTTGGTGTTGTAAGTGAATCCATGTGCGCCGGCAGTCGATTCGCCGGTGTAAGCGTTGCCGGCAACTCCCGCCGCGCCGCCGTGTACTACGCCGGTGTTCTGGTTGTAATTCATCCCATGAACGCCGGCAGCATAGTTACCGGTGTAAGCATTGCTGACGGTGCCGCCGCCGGCAGCGTAACGATTGCCGGTAGTCGGGTTGGAGCCGCTGACGCGCGAGCCGGTGGTGTAGTTGCCGGTGTAGGCGTTGTAGTTTTGGCCGTGGGCCGCGTAGCCGCTATTGCCGGTCACGGGATTGTAGTAGGTTCCGCGACCGCCGGTGCCGTAGTTGCCGGTCCAGGGATTCGCCCAGGCCGCGTGCGTTCCGGCGTAGGCAGTGTTGCCCCAGCGGCCATAGACGTTTGCGGCTGCCGCGCCGCCGTATCCGCCCCAGCCCCACGCGGGAGCTCCCCAGCCCCATCCCCAATAGCCCACCGGGCCCCACCACGGGCTGCACCAGGAGCCGATGGCCATGCCCATGCCGAAGCCGAGCGCCCATCCGGCAGCCGCGCTCCAGGCAAACGTCGCGCCTACGCCATAGGTATAAGGTGCGGGCACCCAGACCGTGGGTCCGATATACGGCGGATAGTAATAGCCTGTGCCGTAGACGACGAGGCCGTCGGAGGAGACGACCGTTCCGTAATATCCCGGAGTGTAGCCGACGTAGACCACGCTCGGCGTGTAACCGTACACCTGCACATAGGTCACGTAGTGCACTGGCGAGGCGGGCGGGATGGTGTAGATCGCCGGCGGGATCGTTGTAGCCACGACCCACGGTCCAGTGGCAACAGCCGAGCTGAACCACACTCCGTTGCTGACCGCGAAGTAGGTATTGCCGGGAACGTAGATGACGGGAGTCGTCGTGTTGACCGCGTAAGTCATGCTGGTTCCGACTGATCGGCTGAAAGACCGGCGCTCCTTCATACGTGACGGTGAGGGTCGCCGCGGAGCGCGTGATCGTCGCAGTCTGCGGAATTGAGTTGGCGATCAGAGATTCCTTCGCAGCGGGGGTTCCTGGAACCGAGACCAGAACGTCGCCCTTGGGACTGTAGCTTGGAATCTTCGCGAAGTCGGGCGGAAGACTCGTGCCGGCAACGTAGGTCCACGGCCCGTTCTGCAGCGACGACGACGAGAACCAGCGGCCACCGAGCAGGATGTAATACGTCTGGTTGGTGGAATCGAGGAAGATGTCGCTGCCGGTATTGGTGACATAGGTCAGGTTGGTACCCGGGAGGGTGTCGAATTGCGGCTCGCCCTCGATCACCAGCAACTCGGCCGGAGTTGTGCTGACGTACACCGTGACCGCTTCGCCTTCTTTGTAGGAGTCCGCCAGCGACTGCTGTGGATTGCCCAGCGGCTGGTTCTGATTGTTTGCCTCGGCGGCCTGGCGAATCTTGTCCAGCGACTTGGTCGGCGCGTGCTTGGCTTCGTTCCACGGGCCTTCAATGGTCGGTGCTTCGACCCATCCGTCCATCAGCGCGAGGTAGTACATGTTCTTGGAGGAATCGAAGAGGATCAGCGCGCGCGTGTTGATGACCTTCTGCAGATTGTCGGCCGACGGGGCGGAGCACGGGCGAGCCATCGATCAGCGCCAGCACAGCCGGGGTGATGCTGTAAATGATTCTGGGCGGAGTGTTGTCGAGCTGATAGGTCTTCTGCGCCGCGACCGCGTTGGTCACCGCCAGCGATGTCTCCAGCATATCCAGTGGAATGGTCTTGCTCCACGGCAAGTTCAAGATGAACGTGTTGGCGTAGGCCGAGCCGTTATTCGCGATGGTGGGGAAGCTCTGCTTGTCGAGCGTGAAGTCTTCCAGCGTCACCATGCGGTTGACCTTGTCGACCTCGGTGCGCGCGCTGAACCAGATGACGCCGTAATCGACATCTTTCTTCCCCGGCGACTGCACGCGGACGGCGGCGTAAGCGTTCAGCTTGTTGCCGACCCAGTTGTCGACCTGCGGCTGGAAGACCGTGATCGTCGCGCCCTGGTAGCTGATCGTCCTCGGCCACGGGTCGTTGGGCACGGGTGCCGCGGGTGCGGCGGCGGGGGCTGTCTGTGCTGCGGGAGGCGCTTGCGGTGCCTGAGGTGCGGCCGGCGCCGTCTGCGCCAGAGAGATGCCCGGCGAAGCCGGGGAAATGGTGAGCACGAGAAGAATGGCAACGAATCGTTCGACGATGGACTTCATGGCCTTACTGCCCTCCCACACTTCATTGGTACTGCTGGGGCCCGGATAACCGCCGGTCACAACCCGGCTTTAGCGATCGGAACGGGACTCGCACGCCAGCTCGCGATCCGAGTAGCGGCCGGCGACGGTTTGCCTAACGGGAAGAAACGCTAGAGAATATCAAATTTTCAGGGAAGTGGTAAGGATAGTCGCCGGCTGGTAGAGGGCTGTTTTGAATCGTCATCTAAATTTGTAAAGTACCACGGTTAACACTAGGGCAATCCATAGGACGCCAACGATTCGAATCGCCAACGGCTTGGGCGTTGACATCTTTCGCCTGTGAAACCACTCGTAGAATCTGATAACACCATTCGGGAACAACGCCCACCACAATCCAAAGCCGACCGACAGGGTCAGCCCGAGATAGTTCTCAGTTTTCATGCGGCTTTCGCCTCTGCTTTTTCAAGAAGCCCCACCAATGCCTCCAAACTCCAAACGTGGTCTGCGAGTCCGGCCTCCATCGCCGGAGTCACACGCAGCGTCTGATGCATTCGGCGGAAGTTATAGTACGCATGATAAATCGCGACGTGGTGGCAGTGGTTCCTCGAATTTCTTAGATTCAAAACCGCCCACTACCCGCCTGCTGGCTGCTCGCTCGCGGTGAACGGCATTTTTAACTCCTACGTTGTGGTACAAGGCAATAAATTCTGCGTCGTGCGCTCGCGTCTGCCGTCATATACTTTGCGAGTTACCTGTTAAGACTCAAGGTGAGGATTCCGGGCCGATGCAACCCTCGATTCAAGAACCACTCTCGCCGGCGCGCGAGCAGGAAGCCTTCCGGAAGATGTTTGAGCATGCCGGATTTGGCGTGGCTCACGTGTCCATGGACGGCGAGTGGCTGGCGGTCAACCAATCGCTCTGCGACATCCTTGGCTATTCCCGGCAACAGCTGCTCAGCAAAACACTGCGCGACATCACCCGCTTCGACGATCTCGATGCCGAACTGGCCGAGTGCCATCGCCTTCGGAGCGGTGAGATTACCAGCTTCTCCAGCGAGAAAAGGCACCTGCGGGGCGATGGGCGAGTCGTCTGGCTGAAAGCGACGGTGACCCTCGTCCGCGACAACGAGTCGGGCGAGGCGGCCAGCTATCTGGCGATCGTGGAGGATCTAACTCCGCAACGCAAGGCTATCCAGCAACTCCTGCTGGACAGCGATAAGCGCTTGCGCGTCCTGGCCGACAACATCAGCGATCTGTTTTTCACCTTCGATCACGATCTCAAATGCACCTATTGGAACAAAGCGGCCGAGAACCTGACCGGAATGTCTTCGGCCAAAGTCACTGGCAAGCATGTGGACGAGATTCTCGACAGCGCCGGCACGACTATTGGCAAGGTCCTGGCGACGCAACAGGCGCACAGGTTCACTCTGGCCTGTAGGCTGGGCGAGTCCGATTGCCTGCTCGAGATCACGGCCTATCCTGCGAGGGACGGCGTCTCGGTAGTAGCCAGGGATTTGGCCGCCAGCAAGCGGGCGGATGACGCATTGCGCGAGAGCGAGGAGCGCTTCCGCGCCATGGCCGACAGCGCACCCGTCCTGATGTGGATGGCCGGGCTGGACAAGGGCTGCACCGATTTCAATCGCGGCTGGCTGGCCTTCACCGGACGTACCATGGCGCAAGAAAAAGGCTCCGGCTGGGCTGCGGGCGTTCATCCCGCGGACCTGGAGCGGTGCATGGATTTCTACTCCAGGGCCTTCGATGAGAGGATTCCGTTTGCCATGGAATATCGGCTGCGGCGTCACGATGGGCAATATCGTTGGATCAAGGACACCGGCGTGCCGCGCTTCCTGCCGGACGGTAGTTTCATTGGCTACATCGGCTGTTGTGTGGATGTGGAGGATCAGAAGCAAGCGGAGTTGGCGCGCGCCGACCTGTCGCGCCGTTTGATGAATGCGCAAGAAGCCGAGCGTGCGCGGATCGCCCGCGAGTTGCACGATGGCATCGGACAGTCTCTGGCGCTGTTGGGCGTTCAGCTGCAACGTGCCGGCAAGCCGACATCCTCCGGACGAAAGAGCCCCGATATTGGGGAGCTCTGCGGCAAGCTGAAGAACATTGGTCATCAGGTGAGCCGGCTGTCGCATCAACTGCATTCGTCGGAGCTGGAGTTCCTCGGCCTGGCGGTCGCCATCAAGAGCCACTGCCGCGAATTCTCCGAGCAGTACCACATCAAGGTTGACTGCGCCTGCAGCGAAATTCCGTCAGCTCTGGACAATGCTGTCGCGTTGGGATTTCTTCGCGTGGTGCAGGAAGCGCTGCACAACGTTGCCAAACATAGCCGGGCAACCGAGGTCCGTGTTGAGATGACCTACCGCAATGGCGAACTGATACTGAACATCGCCGACAACGGCGCCGGCTTCGACCGGAATAAAGTCCGCGATTCGCCTGGCTTGGGGATGATCAGCATGCGGGAGCGCATGCATCTCATCGGGGGCGAGTTCACTATCGCGTCGGAGCCGGGCGCGGGTACAAAAATTCAGGCCAGAGCTCCCGCCAGCTAAAGCGACGCGGACGCGTCTAGTTCCATTTCTTCCTTTCGCAACTCAAGAGTAGTGAGCTCAAAACCTACACCAGAAAAAACGCGACAGCGTCGCTTATGAAATGAGCGATCAGGTTGGCTCCGAGATCACGCCGAAGCAGGTACAGTATGGTCAAGACTCCACCCTGGAACGCTACCGCTATCAAGCTGGCCCAACCCCAGTAGCTCAGATGGGCGAGGGTAAAAGCTGCCAGTGAGATCAGCGCGGCGAGCCAACGCATTCCGGTGATTTCCGTCAAGCGTTCAATGGCGAAACCGCGATAGAAAACCTCCTCGAACACAGGCGCTCGCACCACCAATAGCGCCTGAAACCATAATGGCGTTGCCTGCACGGCTCGCAATCCCGTTTCGTTCGCCGTCAATCCAAGTGCAGGGAAGATCACCAAGTAGATAAATGCCGCTCCGGCAACCATGCAGAGAGCCCCAATCACCCCCCAGCCAACGCTTTTCCAGGTTGGCCGTTTGAGTCCAATCGACGATAGCGGCCGCCGCTCTACGAACACGACGTAGGCCAGGAGAATGCCTGTGAGTATCCAGAAAATTGCTTCCTGGGCCACCTGCGCAAGCAGTCCTTTTCCCGGCAGCAAATTCCCAAGCGGCAACTGACAGAGAATCAGAAGCGAAATCGTACCGGCGACGTGCGCCCGCGAGATGCGCCGCCTACCGGATTCCAGGGTTGCGTCGCTGCCGGCGGGTTGTACTGCATTGCTCGAAGGCACTGTCCCTCCAATCGATGAGGGGCGGCAGAAAACGCGCCGCGCATCCCCGCTCCTTGCTTTCCTTAAGGACAAGTCAAATGTAACGACTGTTACATGTAACAATCGTAACATGCGCACTCGAAAGAAACAATTGCAGGATGCCGCACTCGAATACCTGTTGGAACACGGCGTTGCCAAACTCTCGCTACGGCCGCTTGCCGCCAAGCTGGGCACCAGCCCTCGAATGCTGATGTTTCACTTCAAATCGAAGGAGGGTTTGCTGCGCGACGTGCTGGCAGACTTGCATGCGCGTCTATTGGACTCTTTTGCGACCGTGATCGCTGCCCGGCCCACCGCTGAGGGTCAAGCTCCCTTGAAGCGGTTCTGGGAGTGGGCGAACAGCAGGAAGAACTTCCGCTACCTGCGGCTCCTCTACGAACTGCAGATCATCGCGGTTCAGAATCCCGACGAATACGGCCGGCACTGGAAGAAGATGTCGATGGACTGGCAACAAATGACCCTATTGGCGAGCGCGGAATCCTTGCAAACCGAATCGATGGCAACCCTTTGCATCGCGGTGTTTGATGGACTGTTTCTCGAACTCATGAGCACGGGAGATCGTGCCCGTCTGACGCGCGCGCTGGATCAATTCCTCGCTATGGCGGCTATGACAATCACAGATAAGCCGAGGCAGCGCAGGAGTAACCCTTCGCTGCGAAGGCTTTCTTCGAGGTAGACAAGGTACGGGCCGGCAAAACACCTCATTGGTCAGCCCGTATCCCGGCTTATTTTGAACCCTGACCCATCACGATGACTTCGGCTGCGCCGGAACCGCACATGCCGAAGGTCGAGCCGGAGTAGCAGGCGCCGACGGAATACTTGAAACATCCGGAGCGCTTGGCCGTCACTTGTACAGGCTTTTGCGCGCCCCCGATGATGGTGTCCGGCGGATCGAACGGTGAGGACGGTCCTGGATCGACGATGAAGCCGGTTCCTTTCGACGAGGTCTGGAAGGTTACGGCCGTGCCGGGCTTCACGCAGAAGAGCGAGTTTCCTTTTGCCTTGGGAAAGCCGGGCGTAGCTGTTGCGGAGTTCATGCCATCGCGTTTGATATCGACCGTGCAGGAAGCGGACGCGGAACAGGTGTTGTCAGCGTTGCAAAGGCTCTGAGGATCGCGCTCTGCGCAAACGTATTTTCCCTTTGCCTGAGCCGGCGCCGCACTGGCCAGCAGACAGATCGAAGCGGGCAAGACTAATCCAACGACAAGGGTGCGATAAATTCTCATAGGTTCCTCTGTCAATATCGTTTTCATCCAGCCGACGGCCGTAACGCGCGACTCCAATGCCCGCTTACAGGCCGAGAGGCCGGCGCTAATCTCAATCAGTTCTCGCCCGCTGTGCCGGACCAGTCGATGATATTTCCCAGGCGCCAGGGATTCTTGTTCAGGTTCAGCGTCAGCTGGCCATCCGAGCCGATTGCGAGCTGCGCTGCCGGATACAACACGCCGTCGCTCTTGCTCTTGTCCTGGGTGTTGATATTGATCTCGCCGGCGGTGAGGTTGTAGTACTGGCTTTGCGTGTCGTAATAGGCTTCGCCAAAATGGATGGGGCGATTGGTAACGAAGCGAATGGTGCGGCCAGTCGGGGTCTCGATCAGCTTAATGAAGCTGACGTCATAGCCAAGAGTGCCGGTGATCGAAACGTGCCCGACTGCTTTCATCTTTTCCAGAGCATTCACCAGGCCCTGATTCTGGCCCTTCTGAAAAGCGTCATAGAGGATTTCCTGATCTTCCGGCGTCGAGTACTGATAAATGGTCAGCGTGATGCCAACGTTGCGTCCCAGCTGTGTGCTCGTGCCCCAGGCCGTGGCATCGATCGTTTCGTACTTGTCGCGGGCAAACCCCGCAACACTACCCAGCACCAGCAGACCAACCACTGCAATGGCCAGCAATCCAATCCTGATACGACTTGATCCTGTGCGCACAATTCCTCCCTGTCTCCGCATTGCAGCGGAGTTCCTCAAGCTTGCGGAACAATCCTAGTGTCTGAACCTAGGCAGGATAACTAGCAGAAATACATATGTTGCGCAATAAAAAGAGATATTGATCAGTCAGTACATATTGGCTCAGCGGACCAAGCACAGTATGGTGAAGCGCTGTTACTTTTGCCAGTATCGGCGATCCGGGTTTTGCCTCTAACATGGCGTCGGTGCGTAGCTGTTGTTTGGGAGGATGTGGGTCAAGCCGGTCACGAGGCGAAGTTGCGGGGCCGCAAGATGGGCCTCTTTTCCATCTCTCAGGTGATCTCACATGCAGGAGCCAGCGGTTCGACACGAGCACGAGGCTGTCCGCAGCAAGGCCAGGGGGATCATTGTCGACACCTGGCAATCGCAGGCCAACTTGTCGCTGTTTCTGATGCTGCTGGTGCTGACCGCACTTATCCTTCCTTCGATAGGCTTCGGCAAGGAGAACCTCCGGCTTTACAGCAACGGTGCATTTACCGTTCTGTTGCTCTCGGGCGTCGCGATTGCCTGGGGACAACGGAAGCTCTTTATCGTGTCGGCTCTCGTGGCGGGCGTGACGCTGGCTGTGCGATGGAGTGCGTGGGGACTTGGCACGGCGAGGGCGCAATTACGGAGCGATTGGTGCACCATGATCGCGATAGCGGTGATTGCGATCGTGCTGCTGACGCAGATTTTTCGGCCGGGCCGGGTTACTCAGGTGCGCATTCAAGGTGCCATTGCGGTTTACCTGCTATTCGGCATCGCCTGGGCCCATGCCTATCACATAACTGCCATTCTGCACCCCGGTTCATTCGCCTTTCAGGCGGGGGAGTTGTCCACCGTCGCCGACTGGATCTATTACAGCTTTGTCACCCTGACGACGGTGGGTTATGGAGACATCACACCGACTGCGCAGATATCTCGAACCCTTGCCATCGGCGAAGCGCTGGTCGGGCAACTTTACCTGGCGGTCATGATTGCGCGACTGGTGGCGATGGAGATTGTGTCCTGGCAAGAGAAAGCGACGCAGAACGGCGCGAAAGAGTAGAAGCCATTGGACCTGATTTGGGGCCGTCATCTAAGCGGCGGTATAAATCTGCTACAAATCGGCACTGCTGAAGCAGTACACTGTTCTCGCTGTTTGTATCCAAGCTCACTCCTGAGCCTGACTACCAGGCCGCGAATTCTTTCTCTCACGGCAAATCCGGTTTTCGAGCCTGGCCGCTCGAACGCCAAACTAAAGCGCCCATCGAGAGACCTTCATGGACCGCAAACCGGCGGCACGCCTCATCATTGCCGACGATCACCGGTTACTCGCAGAAGCCTGCAAGCATCTGCTGGAATACGCTATCCGGCGCCAGATGACCTCAGCCTAAGCTGGCCAGCTTTTCATCCAGAAAATAGTAGTTTTGCCAGTAGGCAGCCTCGGTTGTTGTTGGTAACGTCGGGAGCAGTAGTCGACCTGTGCGGGCATATGGGTGCAGGCGGAGACAGGTTTCGTGCGCTCGATACGGCTTTTGCTGGCTGACGACAATCCGGAGATTCTGGAGACGCTGGTTGACCTGCTGCAACCCGCGTACGCCGTCGTCGGGACTCTGTCCGATGGCGCTTCCGTTCTTGAGCAAGCTCCCCGCCTCAATCCCGATCTCATCATTCTCGATATTTCGTTGGGAGATATCGCCGGTTTCGAAGTGGCCAGGAGGCTGAACAAGGCGGGGATTACAGCAAAAGTTATTTTTCTTACGGTTCACGAGAACATCGATTTCGTTCGCGCCGCGTTCGACCTCGGCGCGGCCGGCTATGTCTTCAAATCGCGGATCAGCTCCGATCTCATCGAGGCTATCGATACGATCTGCGATGGCGGACGCTTCAGCTCTGCCGATGTGGCTGCGTCCAGCAATTCGTCGGCCTGATGCCAGCGTCAGATTCGGCGTTTTCCGGAACGAATTTGGAGCAAGTTGCAGAACAACAAAGGAGCCGCGGATGCCTAGCAGGTCGCTGAAGAATGAACTGGCGCATGAGTATCGGGCGGACCTGGTTTCTAGGCCAGCGTGTAAGCCAGTTTTTTCTTTGTATAAGTCGGCTTCAGCCGCCGGCACAGCAGTTCAGCCAGGAATTTTTCATCGGCTTGCCGGAGTCGGCGTTCACGTTGCTTTGTCCCTTGTCCTGGTCGCCGGCCTTTGCACGGCCGCGCATGCCCAGAAGATTAATGTTGTTTATGACAAGCAGCTGAACTTCGCACAATTCAAAACCTTCGCCTGGGCTCCACATGGCGCTATCGCTCATCCCATGCTGGCTGCCAATGCGGTTGGTGCTATTGAGCAGGAACTCAAGGCACGCGGCTTGCAGAAGGTCAACATCAACGACAACCCCGGCCTGATCATTCAGATTTACGGCTCCATCGATCAGGATTCCACCTTTTATTCCAACGATCCGCTGTACAACGCCACCGGTGGCATTCCGCCTTTCGATCCCAGCTTTTCCGGGTCGCTCCTCACCGGCATGTACGGGAACACCACGGTCACGATCCACAAAGGCCAACTGGTGGTTGACCTGATCGACGCTGCCAACAAGAAGCTGGTGTGGCGCGGCATGTCCCAGCAAAACCTGGCGATGCATAACAAGAACAAGCTCATCGACCAGGTCAATAACACGATTGCGAAGTTGTTCAAGCAATACCCGGTGAAAGCTGAGGGTTGAAAATGCCCATCCGCAGCCGTAAAGGTTTTGGTTCGTACGCGAGGAAGTTGTCCCGCGCGGCGGTAATTGCCGTTGTAGTTTGCCCCAGCCTGTGCGCTCTGGCTCAGGACGTACGCGTGAATTACAACCAGAGCAAAGATTTTTCCGCATACCACAGCTACGCCTGGGGCGAGAAGCTCAATCCCAACAAGCTAAAGAACCCGGCGCTGGCTGAGGAAGTTCGCAAGCAGATCAACCTCCAATTGCAGAAGCGAGGATTGACTCTGGTACAGGAATCGCAAAACCCCGATCTGGTTTTGGTCGTGAGCGGCGGATCGAAGACTCACACCACCTACAGCAACTATGATCCTTCCGGCACCATCCTGACCGCGGGCACCGATTACGGAGTCGCGCAGGACACGGTCGTCGGGGCGCTGGTCGTCGATATCTACGATGTGAAGGCTAAGCAGGTGGTCTGGCGCGGAACGGCCACCGGGATTTTGCGCAAGGACAATTCCAAGAATCTGAAGCTGGTAGACGACGCTGTCGACAAGATGTTTAAGAAGTATCCTTACCCGCTCTAGAGCCAGGGCAATCCGGCGTATGCCAATCTTCCATCGGCGACAGCGGCGCGACAACTTTGGTCGGGCGGCTGCCGTGCTTAACGGCCCTTCTGGCCGCGATGCTTTCACCAGCATTCCTAAGTCTTGCTTTGAGAGGGCGAACGTCATGCGTACCAGATGTTTTCTCGCTATTTTCTTGTTCCTGCTCCCCGCTTTCGCGGTTGGCGCCGACCCGACCACCGCGGCCAAGCCGAATCCGCCCCTGAACAAGCGTCCCACCCTCGGTCTGGTGTTGGAGGGCGGGGGTGCGCTCGGCCTGGCCCACGTGGGTGTAATCCAATATCTCGAGGAACATCACATCCCCGTCGACTACATCGCCGGAACCAGCATGGGCGGGTTGGTCGGCGGCCTTTATGCTACCGGGCGCAACGCTGCGCAAATCCGTGAAGTGGTTAATAGCATCAATTGGACGCAGGTCATAAGCGGTCAAGTTCCGTTCGATGACCTCGCATTTCGCCGCAAACAGGATGCGCGTGAGTATCCCAGCACCCTGGAGTTCGGCTTGAAGAAAGGGCTGGAGGTTCCTGCCGGCTTCAATACCGGTCAGGACGTTTCTCTGATCCTTGATCGCGTCGCGCTGCCGTACTCGCAGATCAAAAGCTTCGACGATCTCCCGATTCCGTTTGCTTGCGTCGCCACCGACCTGGTGGACGCCTCCGAGCATGTCTTTCGCGACGGCCCACTCGATCTGGCGCTGCGCTCGACCATGTCTTTGCCCGGCATCTTCACGCCAGTTAGCTCCAATGGCCATATCTATGTTGATGGCGGCTTGATGAATAACATCCCCGTCAGCGTAGCCAAATCGATGGGCGCGGACTTCACGCTGGGCATTCATCTGGAGGAGGAACCGGTCGATCCCAAGGCAGCCCTCAACACCTTTAGCGTATTGGGAGCTTCCATCTCGGCTGTCATCACCGCCAATGAGCGCCGTGCCATGGCGCAGGCGGACATGCTGATCAATGTTCCGGTGCAGCAGTATTCGATGCTGGAGTTCCAAGCCGCCGACACGATCATCAAGGCCGGTTATGCCGCGGCTGCTGCCAATGCCGACAAACTCGCGGCGCTCTCGGTCGATGATGAGACGTGGAAGCAATATCTCGCCAATCGTGAAGCGCGCCGGCGCAAGGCTACGACGCCGCAGTTCGTCACCGTGAAAGGTCAGCCGCCTGAGCTGGCCGCTCCTATCGCCCGAAGCTTTTCCGGCTTTGCCGGCAAACCGATCGACACGGCCCAGCTTGATCAGGACATCCAGGACTTGATGGGCCAAGGCCCGTTCTCCGTGGTCAACTATTCCATGGTGGACAACCAGGCCGGCCAGCCAGGTCTGCAGATACAGGCAGAGAGTAAGCCGTACTCGCCGCCCATCATCCGGCCCTTGATCTTGATTGACGGCGCCAGTTACGACAATGTCTTCTTCAGCATTGGCGGTCGCATCACCTATCTGAATTTCGGCGGCTATCGTCGCGAGCTGCGCCTCGATGCCATCTTCGGCTCGCAATATGGAGCCAGCGCTGAGTATTACCGCCCCTTCAGCGAAACCAGCAACTGGTTTGCAGCGCCGCGTGCGGGTTACAACAACGCCCAGTATCCAATCTTCGATGGCAACGAGTTCGCCGCGCTGTACCGCAATCGCATCGCCCTGGGCGGTCTTGACTTCGGCTACGCTTTCGGAAAAACAGGCGAGTTCCGCTTTGGTTATGAAGGAGGCTATGAGAGCCTGAAGCCCCAGATCGGCAGTGTTGGCGAGCTTCAGTCATTTGGCGGGACCACGGGCGACTTCAGGATCCAATACATCCTCGATACTCTCGATCATCCGGTTGTTCCCCGCAAAGGCGAGAGCATCAAGTTCTACACCAAATACTTCAACCAGAACCCAGGCGCACCCCATGGTTTCCCGGTGTCTGAGTTGCGCGTCCAGAACTTCTTCAAGATCACGTCTCCGTCGAGCATCTTTCTGAATGCCGAGGGTGGAACCAGCTATGGCTTCAATGCCGGCATCCCGCCCTTCCAGCTTGGTGGGGTGACACGCTTCGTGGCCTTCGGGACAAATGAGCTTCTTACCGATCAATACTTCCTGTTCCAGACCGGTTATATCCGGACCCTGAAACAGTTGCCGCCGCTCATTGGCAGCACCATCGATGTTCTTGGCATGTTTGAGATCGGGAAAACCTATCAGCTGCCGTTGCCCAACGCGCCCAGGCCGCCCGACCTCCCTGGCGATGTGGCTGGAGCGCTGATCGTGAACACCATCTTCGGACCGGTAGAAGTCGGAGGCGCCGTCGGTGATTACGGCCACGCCAAGTTCTTCTTCCAGGTCGGGAGGATCTTCTGAAGGCAGCAGTTAGCGGTTAGCATTTAGCACTCAGCATTTGGCATTTAGCCGATGATCGATCAGCCTTGGTAATCGCGGATGTTTTCAACCGCCTGGTACAAACTGACCGCGCGAACATGCGTGCCATGGCAGCAAGAGGCGCGTGCGCAGAGCACAGGCTAAATGCCAAGTGCTAATTGCTAATTGCTGGCGGCGCTTCGGGCCGCCCATTAACCTCTTTGCAAACTTTGCCTCTTGGGCGACAATGCTGCTACAGCTAGTTCAGTTTCCCGCCTGACCAACTGAGGGGCGCGATGTTCCGTCTGATTCGCCAATTACTCCGTCCGTACCGTGGCAAGCTCCTGATCGTTCTCGGGGCCATGCTGATCGAAACCGCGATGAGCCTGGCCAGTCCCTGGCCGCTGAAAATCATCATCGACAACGTTGTCGGCAACCATAAACTGCCTCATCTGCTGGATGAGATCGTCCGGCCTATGTTGGACAAGGGCAATAAGTTACAGGTTGCCGGCCTCGCGGCCATGGCGTTTG
Organism: uncultured Acidobacteriaceae bacterium; assembly: GCA_963805985.1. Lineage (GTDB taxonomy): Bacteria > Acidobacteriota > Terriglobia > Terriglobales > Acidobacteriaceae > Bog-257. The sequence goes on from CAWDWG010000008.1 coordinate 341,325, forward strand.
TAGTGATCGCCTTGTTCGGCGCGCTGGCCAGCTACATCGACAACTACTACACCGAGAGCGTAGGCCAGTGGGTCGCCCACGACCTCCGCATGCGCACCTATCAGCACCTGCAACGCCTCTCGCTGGGTTACTACAACACGCATCAGACCGGAACGCTGCTCAGCACCATTACCACCGACATCCAAACCATCCAGGGCTTCGCCTCGTCCTCGACCCTCGACATCCTCATCGACATGCTGACCATCGTGTCGATGCTGGGCCTGATGTTCTGGCTGAACTGGGACTTCACCCTGGTCGCGCTCGCCGCAACGCCATTCCTCTTGTTCTTCATCGGCCGTTTCAAGAAGGCGGTGAAGAAGGCTACCCATCAGGTCCGCAAAGAGCAGGCGGAGATTGTCGCCGTGGTCCAGCAGGGGCTGGAGTCGATGCAGGTCATCGAGGCCTTCGGCCGCCAGGACATGGAGCAGGAGGCGCTGGCCGTGGTCAGCCAGGCGACGGTGAGCGCTGCCTTAAAAGCGCGCAAAGTCAAATCGCTGCTCTCGCCGATCGTCACTATCGCGACAGCTTTCATCACCGCGATCGTCTTGTGGCGCGGTGCCGCACTCATCCTGCGAGATGTCATGACAATCGGCGCGCTGACCGTCTATCTCTCCTACCTCTCGAAATTCTTCAAGCCAGTTAAAGATCTTGCGACTACCACCAACGCCATCGCCCAGGCAGCCGTCGGCGTCGAGCGCGTGCAGGCGATCCTCGAGACCGACACGATTCTCCCTGAGCGCTCGGACGCCTTCGAGCCTCGTTTCCTGAAAGGCGACATCGCTTTCGATCACGTCGGCTTCGGCTACAGCGCCGACAACCCGGTGCTTAAGGATGTCTGCTTCAAGATTGATCCCGGACAGTTAGTGGGCATCGTCGGCCCGACCGGCAGCGGCAAATCCACCGTCGTCAGTTTGATTCCGCGCTTCTACGATCCGCAGAAGGGAAGCGTCAAGATCGACGGCCGCGACGTTCGCGACTACAAAGTCAATCCTCTGCGCGAGCAGATCGGCTATGTCCTGCAGGACACAGTGCTCTTCCGGGGAACGATCCTGGAGAACATCGCTTTCGGCCGTCCTAACGCGACCCGCGAAGAGATCGTCGATGCCGCCCGCCTCGCCAACGCCGATGAGTTCATCCAGCTGATGCCGAAGGGCTACGACACCATGGTCGGCGAGCGCGGCTCAACCCTCTCCGGCGGCCAGCGGCAGCGCATCGGCATCGCCCGCGTCATGGTGCGCAACAGCCCCATCCTGCTGCTCGATGAGCCGACCGCCGCGCTGGACAGCGAATCTGAGAAACTGGTGATCGAAGCTTTGGAGCGTCTGATGAAAGGCCGCACCGTGATCACCATCGCGCATCGCTTGAGCACGATTCGCGATGCCGATAAGATCATCGTCATCAGCGGCGGAGTGGTCGCCGAGAGCGGCAATCACGACCAGCTCATGGCGCTGAATGGCATTTACGCCGAGCTGCATCGGACTCAGTTTGACTCGGCAGCCGCCAAAGCATGATGATGCAAGCCATTGCCGTCAGTAGTCGATTGCTAGGTCTTAACCGGCAACTGACAACCGGCAACTGACAACTGTTTTCCGAGGCCCTATGTCCCGTTACCTCGTCGCTCTGCCTGAAGATACATCGCAGCCCATTCTTGACGCGATCAATCACGCCAGCAAAACGGTGCGCATCAAGATGTTTTTGTTCTCCGATCCCGAGCTTCTACACGCGGTAATCTCGGCTCACCGTCGCGGCGTGAAAGTGCGGATCATGCTGAACCCCGCGCGCCGCGATGGCGAAAAGGAGAACAGTGACGCCCGCAAGCTGCTGTCGGAGGCTGCCGTCGATGTGATCGACAGCAACCCGGCATTCGAAGTGACACACGAGAAATCGATGGTCATCGACGACCAGACCGCCTTCATCCAGTCGCTCAACTGGGAGACGAAGAACCTTACGGTAACCCGCGATTACGCTGTCGCCACCTCGCATCCGCACGAAGTCAACGAAGTCATCGAGTGCTTCGACGCCGACTGGGAGCGGCAGAAATTCGAGCCCGGCGAAAATTCTCATCTCATCTGGTGTATCGGCAACGGCCGTCAGCGCATCGGGCAGTTCATCGACGAGGCCAAGCACACCCTATGGGTGCAGAACGAGCGTTATCAGGATCCGGTCATCATCGAACGCCTGGTGCGAGCCAAGGAGCGCGGCGTGAAGGTACACGTTCTGGCGCGCCCGCCCCACAAACTGAAGAAGCAGAAGCTGGTCGAGGCCGTCGGCGGCATGCGCATCATGGACGACGTCGGCATCAAGGTGCACAAGCTCAAGGGCCTGAAGCTGCATGCCAAGCTGCTCTTCGCCGATGACGTGCGCGCCATCATCGGCTCCATCAATCTTTCCCCGGGAAGCTTCGACAGCCGCCGCGAGCTGGCGATCGAAGTTCGCGACTCCGAGGTCATGGACCGGTTGCATACCATCGTCCATCACGATTGGCATAACTCGCGCCCGCTGGACCTCACCGACGAAGGCTTAATGTCCGAGCTGGAAGATAGCGACAAGAATGTCGCCGAAGATCTGGCGCTGGATGGGAACGCGGATTGAACTTTTTGTTCCGCCTGAGAGTGAACAGTCGGCGACAATCATGGCCAGCTTACCGTGCTAGAGTATATGCACCCAGGCAGCCAATTCCTGCACGTCCATAAGAGAAATGGCCACAACACCCAGGAGTAACCAGTCCAGCTCTGTCAGCACGGCCGATTCTCTTGCTGTCAGCAGTTCCGAAGCTGTTGCTCCAGCCGCAGGAGGTCAACTCCGCCGTACGTTTCGCGTGCGCGATGGCGTGGCGCTCATCATCTCCAACGTCATCGGCGTCGGCATCTTCACCACCCCGGCCATCATTGCGAAACTTGTCCCTGAACCGCGTGCGATCCTCGGGCTCTGGATCGCGGGAGGCGCGATTGCCCTGGCTGGAGCTTTGTCCTATGCGCAGCTGGGACGCATGTGGCCGTGGGCGGGCGGCGAATACATTTATTTATCGAAAGCCTATGGACCGACGGCAGGCTTCTTGTCCGGCTGGACCTCGCTGATCGCGGGTTTTTCCGGCGCCGTCGCCGCCAGCGCAGTCGGCCTGGTGTTGTATCTTGGCCACTACTTCCCCAGCCTCGCTTCAGACCACAGCCTCTTTTCCCTCAACTTCTATTTCGGCGGGTTGACCTTTTCTCCGCGGTCGCTGACTGCCGCGTTCTTCATCTTTCTTTTCGCACTTCTGCATGGTTGCAACCTGGGCGCCGGCAAGCTGACGCAGAACGCCCTGGCGTTTTTCATCCTCGCAGTCATCATTGTCTTTTGTGCTCTGGGATTCGCCTTGGGATCGGGTTCGTGGTCGCACTTTCATTCCGCGGGAGTTTCCGTACATCCCTCGAACTGGCTGCTGGCGATGATTCTCATCATGTTTTCGTACAGCGGATGGAATGCCGCATCGTACATATCGGAAGAGCTGCATGACACGCGCCGTTCCATCGGCCGCGCTCTGCTCACCGGAACCTGCGTCATCGTTGCGCTGTACGTCTTTATTAATACGCTCTATATCTACGCGGTGCCGCCGGCTGAGATTAAGAACGGCGTCAATGTCGGAGAGGTCGCGGCGACTGCGCTGTTCGGGCAGGGAAGAGGGTTTATCGCTCCCGTGCTGTCAGCCTTCACGATTGTGGCACTGCTGGGCTCGATTAGTGCGATGACCATCGCCGGCCCGCGCGTCTACTTCGCCATGTCGCGCGACGGTGCCTTCATTCCGAGCTTCGCGCGCATCAGCCGCAGGTTTGGTACCCCAGCCCTGGCCATCGCGCTACAGGCGTTGTGGAGCGCGCTACTGGTAATGGCAGGAACCTTTGAGCAGATCCTCAACTACACCGGCTTCATGATTCTGCTCTCGTCGGGCGCGGCGGTTGCAGGATTGTTCGTGGCGCGGCGTCAGGAGTTGCGCGCCAATCCTCGTGCCTGGCTGCAGATGCTGGCGCCGGCCGCGTTCGTTTTGCCCTGTGCTGCGATTGTCATCAATACGATTTGGGGCGCGCCTAAGACAGCTCTGATTGGCACTTTGCTGATCATCGCCGGCCTGCCCGTTTTCTACTGGTCAAGATTGAGGAGTCGCGTCGACGCCTCCGTGGCCGTGGCTGCGCAAGAAGCGCCACTGTATCGGAGCATGCCTGACTAATCACAGCTCATAAATATGAACTGCCACCGTCGCATCTTTACAGGATTGTTTTTCGTCTGCCTGATCGTCTCCTCTGCCGTCGCGCAGACTCCACAGGTCATTCCGTTCTCTTCAGCTCAGCCAGTGCTGAATACGTATCTCAAGTCGTTGCCGCCTGCTCTGAAGCCCAACGGCCAGCCCACGGCCGCCGCGTGGGATGCGTGGGCGCGCAGTAACGATCAGGAGATCCGTACTCGTGTGGAGCGTGGCGAGGAAGACACGCTGACCAACCTGCTGCGCGAGGGCGTTACCTATACCAAACAAGAGCGCATCGATTACGCCTATCTCATGCGTTATGGCCATGATTCGTTCGTCGATTCGCTGGCCAATAAGCGTGCCGACGATCTGATCCGCGCCCTCGCCGCGCCCCATACCAGCGAAGGCATGACCGACATGCGCAACTTCCTTCAGAAGCAGGGCTTCAGTCTCAGTACTCCGGCGGCGCAGGCGAAGCTCAAGGCTTACATGCTGGCCAACCTGGCGCGCATGCGCGATGAGGTCGTCCGCGCGCAGAAAGAGCTCTACGAAAAGAAGGGCGCTAACCTCTCGCAACAGTTCAAAGATCGCGGTATCTCGACCGACAGCAACCTCTATCCCGACTACATGATCGATCTGCACCTGCGGAACATGATTGCGAAAGGATTGCTGAAGCCCAACAGCATTCGTCGCGTAGCCATCGTTGGTCCGGGACTCGACTTCGTAAACAAGAACGCGGGCTCCGACTTTTATCCTCCGCAAACCACGCAGCCTTTCGCGGTAATCGATACCCTGGCGCGCCTCAACCTTGCCGATCCCAACACCGTCGAGGTGACAACCTTCGACATCAGCTCGCGCGTGAACAAACATCTGGCGCGCGCGCGAACCCAGGCTGCGGCCGGCAAGTGGTACACAATGCAGCTGCTCTCCAGTCCCTCGGACCGATGGAGCAAGGACTACGCGACCGGCTTCCTCGACTACTGGCAAAAGCTCGGCAGCGAGATCGGTAAGACCGCGCCGAAGATTTCCGTCCCGGAAGCGGCGTCGGATATCTGGAATCGCGCGGTCGCGATTCGGCCCGATGTCGTGCTCCACGTGACTCCCATCGACATGAATGTCGTCTTCCAGACCGTATCGCTGCCGGCGGACAAGCAGTTCGATCTGGTCATTGGCACCAACATCTTTGTCTATTACGGCGGCTTGGAGCAGTCGCTGGCTCGCGCCAATCTGGGGACCATGATCCGGCCGGGCGGATTCCTCATCAGCAATGAGCAGTTGCCGAGCACCGCTCCTTCCACTCTGACCGATTCGCTGCAGACTGACGTGGTGGTGTCGTCGGGCGATACCGAGTACATGTACACCTACGCCCGCCAGAAATAAGTGGTCGCAGTGTGAATTCACGTTTGGGCATGGCGAATTCAAACTGCGCTAACACCCTCGACTTGGCTGCATCGTTCCGGTTATGGTGACACAGGGGATCGCTTCGGAGTGACGGCAACTACAACCAGGCAACACCCGCGGCTGGCCGTGCAAGCTTTCTGGCTCACCGCGTCTAAGTTTGTTGCCGCGGCGCTCAATATCGCTCTGCCCATCTTGCTGGTGCGCCTGATGCCGCAGACCGAGTACGGCATCTTCAAGCAAGCCTTCCTCTTCGTCTCGACGACCAGCAGCGTTGCCATGTTCGGCGTCGGCATGAGCGCCTACTACTTCATGCCGCGGCATCCCGAACGTGGCGGCCAGATCGCCCTCAATATCCTGGTCTACAACTTCGTCGCCGGATGGATTCCGCTGATCGCCGTTGTGCTCTACCCGCAGGTGCTGCACTTCCTGTTTCGCTCAGATGCGCTGGTACCGTTCGCCATCCTGCTGGGGTTCATGGTGCTGTTCACCCTGACCGCAAGCCTGGTGCAGCAGATTCCCATTGCGATGCAGGACGTCCGCTACTCAACCATCTTCATCATCGGTACGCAGATGGCGCGTGTTGTCTTGTTTGGGGCTGCAGCCTTGTGGTTTCGCACCGTCGAAGCGCTGCTGATCGCCGCGCTCCTCAATCAGATCGTCGCCATGGCGGTGTTGCTGTGGTATCTGGATGAGCGCTTCCCGCGATTCTGGATGCACTTCGACTGGCAGTTCTTCAAAGAACAGCTCGCCTACGCGCTACCTTATGGCGCGGTCGGAATGCTTTGGGTCATCCAGAAGGATCTGGACAACTACTTCGTCAGCCACAATCTCGGCCCTAAGGACTTCGCGATCTACGCTGTGGGATGGGTCGATGTCCCGCTGCTGACGCTGGCGCTCGAATCCGTCGTTTCAGTGATGATCGTGCGCATCAGCAGCCTGCAGAAAGAAGATCGGAAAGAAGACATTCGACATGTGACCGCGACCGCCACGAATCAGCTGGCAGCCATTCAGTTTCCGATGTTTGCCATGCTGTTCATCGCCGGGCACGACCTCATCGTTCTGCTCTATACCAAGACGTACGAAGCCAGCGCCAACATCTTCCTGGTGAGCCTCGTCCTGCTCATACTGGGAGTGTTTCTGCTTGACCCCATCGTTCGCGCCTATAAAGAGCTGCGCAACTTCCTGCTGGTCGTGCGCATTTGCGTCTTCATCGCGCTCTTCTGCACCCTGGGACCGGCGATCCGCCACTTCGGAATGATCGGCGCGGCAGTGAGCACAGTGGTATGGCAGGTGATTGAGCGAATCCTGATTGCGTGGTGCGCCGTTCGCGTGGTGGACGCGAGCATCCACGACCTGCCTCTGTATTACGACTTTTTCAAGGTGACTGCAGTAACGATTGTTGCCGCCGTTCCGGCATACTTTCTCCGCAACCTGATCAATCCGCGGCTGCTGATTCCGCGGATTCTGGTGGTGGGAATTAGTGTGTGCGCGGTTTACCTTCCGGCGATCTTCCTGCTGCGGCTTCCGGGATGGGAGCTGTTGACCCGGGAACGAATAACCGCGTTCATCCGCTCAAGCCTGGGGCGGCTGCGCAGCGCCGACGCATAAAGTAGCGCCGGTTTCCAGATCGGTTGTTGAGTCGTTTATTTTTCCCACGCGAAGATGTGCTTCCAGTCGTTCTTCATGCTGATGACAAACCAGCCATGCGACTTGGCTTCGTCGTACAGCGCTTGCGTGAAGGTACCGATATCAGAGTTGGGCAGTCCCGCCGCAGGTCCGTAGGCATACTCGCGCTGCGCGTCATCATGCAGCACGATCATCTCAAGAGTGGCGCCGCTTCCGGCCTGCGTGTATTCCAGCATCTGCTGATCGCCGGTGGAATTGCCGAACGCCGCTTTGGGATGGCGGCCGATGAACAGGTAGATGTCTTCTGGCTTGCCGGAGAAATTGTTGTTCAGCAGCGGCTTGGGCGGTCGCGTCAGAACGCCTTTGCCGGCGGCGTCGTAGCCGTATTGCACTTCGATCGCGGAGCCGATGATCTGCTCCGGCGGAATGCCATAGACTTGCTCCGCGTAGGTGCGCACAAAGTCCTGGCCTCCGCCGGTGACAATGTACGTCCGGTAGCCATTGGCGCGCAGGTACTGCATCACCTCCAGCATGGGTTGATAGATCAACTCCGTGTAAGGACGATGCCAGCGCGGATCTCTGGCGGTTGCCAGCCAGTCCTTCGCTATGGCCCGGAAAGCTTCCACCGTCATCCCGGTATGCGTCGCGACGAAGACCGCCTCAAACTCTTTCGCTGTGAAGTTCTGCATCGCGGCGGTGTCGTTTGCCAGGATCGACTTGAACGGCTCCGTCGTTTTCCACTCAGGATGCTGCGGCGCCAGTTCCTTGATGCGCGCGAACGCGAAGACCATCTGCGTGTAAATGGGGTGCTCAACCCATGTAGTGCCATCCTGATCGAAAGCCGCGAAGCGTTGCCCTGGAGGTACGTAGTTGGGATTACCCTTATCGGTCGTAGTGTGAACGAAGTTAAGGATGGCTTGCTTTGCGGGTCCGTTATTCCAGGATGGCAGAGGATCGGTCTGCGCCTGCGCCGCCAGTATGGCGCAACTGACAAAAAGCCAAACCAAAGTGGCACAGATTTTCAGCCTGGGCGCGATGCGGTTTGGAGTTCTCACGTGAATAGACTATCCGCGATGGATCTCCTTCCCTGAAGATCGACGCCAGTAGTGTAATTCTTTAGCGCAGGAAGCAAAATAGGATCGGTGTAGTACGTTTTGGTTCGCGACATAAGTTCGGCTTGTCGCTACTTCTTCCCGCGATAGAGCCCGGCAATCCCGAAGCTATAAGGCGTCCACGTGACTTCAGAAAAGCCCGTGTCGCGCATGCGTTGTAGCATCTCCTGGGGAGAAGGGAAGCGCAGCACCGACGCCGGGAGATAGGAATAGGGACCGCGAACGCCCGAGATCAGCGTTCCGATCGCCGGCAGAACCCGGCGAAAATATACGCGATACATCTGGCCCATGAGTCCCTTTGGCTCACCGAAGTCGAGGATGCCGACCTCACCGCCCGGCGCCAGCACACGATAAATCTCCGCCAGCCCACGATCGTAGTTCGCAAGATTGCGAAAGCCGAAGGCCGAGGTTACGAGCTGGAATCGGGCCGAAGCAAGCGGCAGATTTAGCGCATCCGCCTCAATCCAGCGAATCTTCCTGCTGCTGGACTTTTCCCGCGCCCGCACCAGCATGGCATGCGAGAAGTCAGCTCCGAAGAAGCGCGCCCCACTGTCACCGGCCCGGCGGTATAGCGCGAATGTCATGTCGCCAGTGCCACAGCATAAGTCCAACACCTCAGCACTTGGAGAACGCAGAATCTCAGTGAACACGCGCGCGGTACGATTCCACCACAGACGATCGACGTTCATCGACAGCACATGGTTCAGCAGGTCATAGCGCGGCGCAATCGAGGTAAACATCTCGCGAACGGCATCGGCAGCGGCTGCCTCATCGCGCGCGCCCGCCGGCGCGGCGCCTATGATGCGCTCCTTCTCGGTGCCCGGGGCTGGATTGGGGTTCGACGTTGGCATCAATAACGCTCTTAGCTGTTAGCCTTTAGCTCTTAGCCAGATGAAATGCACTGCCCTCTTGGACAACTAAGAGTTAATAGCTAAAGGCTAAGAGCCCGACGCGGTTCGGATACTGTTTACGGCCCGTATTACCGATCGTGACGAAACCGTATTTACGACCTTGACCTTGCCAACCGCTGTCGCCAAAATAAAGTGCGGCACACCGCCGACGGACTTCTTGTCGGAGGCGAGTCGCTTTAGGATGCGTCTGCCATCGACGCTCACCTTCGGCAGTGGACCATAGCTTTCGACCAGCCGGATGACGCGCTGCGCAGTCGCATGATCGGTTACGGCTGTGTCGACACCAACTTTGCAAGCGGCGATCATGCCCCAGCCCACAGCTTCGCCGTGCAAGAAGCGGCGATAGTTTGTTTCTGCTTCCAGCGCGTGGCCAATCGTATGTCCGAAATTCAAGATGCGCCGTTCGCCGCCCTCGCGCTCGTCACGGCTTACCACTTCTGCCTTCACCCGAATGCAGTCGGCGATCAACCTCCCCAATACTGCTCCCTCACGCCGCAGTAAGGCCTCGCGCTGCGATTCCATCAGTTCGAAGATCGCCGGATTTCGAATCACGCCATATTTCATCGCCTCGAACAGTCCCGAGCGATACTCGCGCTCGGGCAGCGTCGAGAGCGTCTCGGAATCGACCAGGACCGCGAGCGGTTGATGAAACGTTCCCAGCAGATTCTTGCCAGCCTTCAGGTTAACTCCGGTTTTGCCGCCAATGGCAGAATCGACTTGTGCCAGCAGCGTGGTCGGAATCTGTACCACCGGAATTCCGCGCACAAAGATCGAAGCGAGAAACCCTCCAACATCCCCCACCACGCCACCGCCCAGCGCCAGAAGAACGGAGTGCCGGTCGGCGCCGAGCTTCACCAGCTTCTCCGCTAGGTTTTCAAGCTCAGCCAGCGTCTTCCATCGCTCGCCATCAGGCATTATGATCACTTCGACCTTGCGCCCGCCCTTGGCGAAGCTCTTCTTTAACACGCCGGCCCAATGCTTCTGAACCGGCGGCGCCGTCAATGCAAAGACGCGCGCACTCGGCGGAATGAGGTCGCGCAGAGTCGCAGCCGCAGACCGCAGCAGGCCGCGCTTGATCAGCACTTCATAGGACTGCGATGGAGTTTGAACCGGGATGCGAATCAAGGCTCTAGTGTAACGGAAGACTTGCAGCCGCCGGGAGCGGGGTCAGGGCTAATTCAGCTGAAAGGGATCTCGTGGCTTCCGTGAACGCCAGAGGTAGTAGACGCAGAGCGCCCCGACAATAGGAGCAAAGACCTTGTCCGCTTCATTATGAGGTTTGGCGACGAGGTATCCGCTCACAAAGACGAGGGCACTGGCAAGCGCAAACTTAAAGTTGTTATACCAACTCTTCACGCCGACACCTCGCTGCTCATAATGCCAATAAACAAAGGAAATTCCAACCACTATCATCATAATCGCCACTTTCTCTATTCGGTCGCACCCGCACTCCTATGTAGCCTCCGCTGCCGTAACTGCGTGCTACCATGAAATGTCAGAATGCCAGCTCTTCCTGCCGAAACCGATTTCATCGTTGTTGGCGCGGGTATCGCCGGCCTGCGCGCGTCGGTGGCACTTGCCGACGCGGGCCGCGTGCTTTGCCTCGCCAAGCGCGAGGTCACAGAGTCGAACACCCAGTACGCACAAGGTGGAATTGCTGCCGCCCTCAGCGACGACGACGAAGTTCGGTTGCATCTCGAGGACACGCTAAAGGCTGGCGATGGATTGTGCAACGAGGAAGCAGCGCGCGTCTTAGTTGAAGAAGGCCCGCCACGCATCGAAGAGCTGATTGAATGGGGCACGGAATTCGATCGCGCCGGCACGAAGATCGCGTTCACGCGTGAGGGGGCACATAGCCGCAGTCGCGTCCTTCACGCTCACGGCGATTCGACCGGACGCGAGATTGGGCGTTCTTTGTACTTGAAGGCCGGGGCCATTGAAGCCATCACCTTTCGCGAGTTTGAGTTCACGACCGAGCTGCTAATTCGAGATGGCGAGGTGGTGGGCGTTCGCGTGCTCGATCAATCCGGACAGCTCCACGAAATCTATGCCAGCGCGGTATTGCTGGCAACCGGTGGACTCGGCCGCGTCTATAGCAACTCGACGAATCCCGCCGTCGCTACCGGCGATGGTGTGGCGATGGCTTTCCGCGCCGGCGCCGAGATCAGCGACATGGAGTTCGTGCAGTTCCATCCCACCGCGCTGTTCCTGAAGGGAGCGCCGCGATTTCTGCTGTCGGAGGCGCTGCGCGGCGAGGGTGCTTACCTGCGCAATCTGGAGCTGAAACGCTTCATGCCGAAGTATCACGAGGCGGCGGAACTTGCGCCGCGTGATGTGGTGGCGCGAGCCATCGCGCACGAGCTGGAGCTGGTCAAGCGGCCCGATGCGGCGGTCTACCTCGACCTTACACATCTGCATGCCGAACGCGTTCGCAAGCGTTTTCCCATGATCTATTCCACATGCATGGAATACAACATCGACATCGCTGCCGAGCTGATACCAGTGCGGCCGGCTGCGCACTACGCGATGGGCGGTGTCCGTACGGATCTTGATGGAAGGACATCGCTGCCTGGTCTCTATGCGGCCGGAGAAGTGGCGTGTACCGGCGTGCACGGCGCGAATCGGCTGGCCAGCAATTCACTGCTCGAAGGCCTGGTCTACGGTGCTCGCGCCGCGCAGAGCATGCGCGAACAACTGAGACCACCAGCTAAACACGCGGCCAGTGCCGTTCCACAGGTTGCAGTGGCTAGTGGAAATGGCCGGGCAGCGGAGCTGGAGAAGTTCATCCAGAAAATTCAGACGTTGATGTGGGATCGCGTGGGAGTAGTTCGGGATGGAAAGATCCTGCAACAGGTGGTTCCCGAGCTGCGTGCTCTGCAGGCACAAGCGCCGCCGCTGAGCGACCGCCGCTCTCATGAAGCGGCAAACATTCTGCAAGCTGGACTGCTGATCGCACGCTCGGCGCTGGCTCGCGAAGAGAGCCGCGGAGCACATTATCGCCTCGATCATCCGCTGAAGAATGATGCGAAGTACGGCAAACATTCCGTGATCAGCGGGGACAACATCCGCTACGAGTAAGCGCCTGATTCACGCTGCTCCCCTCACAGCCTGACTACTTCGCGACTTCTTTTTTTGGAAATGCCAGCGACAATACAACCGAGACAGCCAACACTCCCGCAACGCCAGCGAGCGCAACCGCGGTTGGCAACTGCACATACTCAGAGAGCAGCATTTTCACGCCAATGAAAATGAGGATGACGGATAGTCCATAGTGCAGAAGGTGGAACGCCTCAATCATCCCCGACAGCGCAAAGAACAACGACCGCAGTCCCAGGATTGCGAATACATTCGATGTAAAGACGATGAACGGCTCGCGCGTCACCGCCAGTACGGCGGGAATGGAATCGACGGCGAAGAGCAGGTCCGTAGTCTCGACCAAAATGAGGACCAAGGCCAACGGAGTGGCATATCGAAGGCCATCGCGGCGGACGAAGAAATTACCGCCTTCGTAGTTGCTGGTAACACGAAAGAACTTGCGAAACCCTTTCAGCACGGGATTCGCTTCGGGGTTAATCTTGGCTCCATGCTGACGCAACAACCGGATGCCGCTATAGATCAGAATTCCGCCAAAGATATAGACGATCCAATGGAAGCGATTCAGCAGACGTGATGCCGGCGGCGATAAATGTGGCGCGCATGAGCAGCGCACCGATCACTCCCCAGAACAGCACTTCATGCTGAAACTCGCGCGGAACGCTGAAGTAGCGAAAGATCAACAGGAAGATGAAGAGATTGTCGACACTGAGCGAAAGCTCGATGAGGTAGCCGGTAACGAACTCCAGCGAAAGCTGTGGATTCGTCGGCGCGCTGCGCCCGACCATGGTATGCCCGAAGAAGTAAATCAGCACGGCAAAACAGGCTGCCAGACTGATCCACACCGCCGTCCAGCCGATCGCCTCGCGAAATCCGACAACATGTTTCTTGCGATGGAAGACGCCCAAATCGAGCGCCAGCATCGCCAGCACAAACACGTTGAAGACGATCCAGAAGATCCAGTTAGAAGGCATGCGCGGAAGTCAGCAGCCATTCTAACGGTTGCAGGTAGGTGGGCGTTGAACGTCTGGATCTACTTGTGGAACGTGCCCATGTACTCCGCCTGCGCGAGCACGTGTCCTTTCATTGCCGCATCGAGCTGATCGCGAGACGCACCGGCCGGCAGGCTGAGGTTCGTGTCCAGGGCGTATAAGCGAAAGTAGTAGCGGTGGGTCTGTCCAGCGGGTGGGCAGGGGCCGTTGTAGCCGGCCTTCCCGAAGCTGTTCTTCCCCTGTCGTGCACCATCGTCCAACTGCTCGCGCCTGGGCACGCCTTGCGGTAACGAATCAGCCGCAGCCGCGACATTCCACAGCACCCAGTGAACCCAGGTTCCAGCCGGGGCGTCAGGATCATCCATGATCATCGCGAAGCTTGCCGCATGCGCAGGAGAACTGCTCCATTCGAGGGCGGGAGATGCATCGGCGCCCTTGCAGGTAAACTGCTGCGGAATCGCTGCGCCCGCGCCAAAGGCCGAACTGGTCAGCCTCATGGAAGCTGCTCCTGTCGCGCTTTGCTGGGAAAGGGCTGTCGCAGCCAGACCGATCATGATGGCCAGCACAACCCGGGCAAGTGGCTTCATACGTAAACCTTTCTTACTGCGAAGTGTCTAGCTCTGCCTCCAGCTGCCTTAGATCCGGCACCGTTACGATGCGGCCTTCGATCCGAATGAGGCCCTGCACGGCTCAGCTTCGGCGAAGATCAACTCCCGGGCGCTGAATTTGCGCGGCACCACCCGCGCGGTCAGGAACGCGAATTCCTGGTCGGTGAGGGCGGAGAAAATCGAGATCTGCTTGAGCAGGGTAGTCGCGGATGGGCTCAGTGTGGCCATCGTCGGCCTTCATACTACTACTGGCGGGTGCGTTACACGAGAAACGCTGCGCAGAGCAGCGCGCCGAAAACCAGCGCCTGCCGCAGTTCGCTGAATCCCAGCTTGTGAACGTCGAGCGGCTGATATCGGCGGCCAAACCACACGGTCCCGCGGAGCAGGACAGGTACGAAGGCCAGCGCAATCGCGACCGGGAAAAGACCTACACGGTAGCCCGCGAAGACGCTACCAAGGAGCGGAATTTGCGCGAGAACAAAAGGGAATCCGACCTTCAGCTTCTCGTCGAGAGTCGCTGAACGGCCGGAGCGAATGCGCAGCTGCACAAAATGGATCTGATCGCCGGCAAAGAGCCAATTGGCCAGCCACAAGGCGATCGCAGTGCGATCGAACCGCCCGGTCGCGACGTAGTAGGCGCCGGCGGCCGTCGAGGTCAACCCGATTGCGCCGATGATCTGCGCCGGCATCCTTCCCGCACGCCCTAACCTTTTCACCCCGGCCTGAACGCCGAAGGCGAGCGCGGCAATCGCGCCGATAAGCAGCAGGTCGCGATTGCGGCCATTCCACAAAAGCGACGCAACACAGGTTGCGGCAAAAAGTCCGATCAACAGGATCATCCGCAAAACGAAACTGCGCTCTTCGTCGGTATGAGCCTTGATTGCCGAGGTGCCGAGCCAACTCTCGACCGGGGTGCGCAGCCAGAAGAGCGAGAGCGCGGCGCAAACAAAAAGAGCCACGGCGCTTCCGTTGAAGCCTGCGCGCATTGCGACGATCGCGCCGGTCGCCAGCGGAACCAGGAGCATTCCCCACGCGCCATGCTCGCGTGGGACGACCATGGTTCTCAGTCTGCTATTCGGGACGGTGCCAACATGAGCTGCCATCAATCGATCCTAGCCTCGCAGTTGCGATGAGAATATGACTTAGGTCTCAGCCGACACGCTTTGCTTCGGAGATGTCGCGGATCATCTGGGTGGATGTTCCCGGCTCATAAACGCAGAATGGTTCTTCCGCCAGGAAATCGCCAGTCGCGGCAAAGGCTCGTGCGCGACAACCCATGCAGACGTGGCGGAACTCGCAGCAACCGCACTTGCCCTTGAGATTGTCGTCGTCACGCAGTTGGCCAAAGACTTCGGAGTCGTTCCAGATCTCGGCGAAGCTTTGCTTGCGGAGATCACCCGCTATTGCCGGCAGGTATCCGCAAGGGAAGACCTCGCCTTCATGCGAGATGAAGCAAACGCCGGTTCCTGCCAGGCAGCCTTTGGTCATCGCGTTCATATCGCCAGGATGTCCGCCTGGGTGGCCGGTGTGTCCTACTGGCGGCCCGCCATTCGGCTTCAGCGAGATTCCCGTGGAGCCCGGCATCGTCATGTCCGTCGGGCCGATTTCGTGCGGATGCGATGCGACTAGCGGCGCTGTCTCGCGTCCGGCCATGCGATCGGCGGCACGGCGCTGGCGCAGCACGCGGAAGTAGTGCGGCGCGCAGGTGGCTTTCAGCTCAATGTCGCCGGTCAGCGACTGATCGTAGAACCAGTTCAGCATGCGCTCGTACTCGTCGGGAGCGACCATCTGCTCGGCGGCAATATCGACGCCGCAGCCCACCGGAACCAGCAGGAAGGTATGCAGAGCGTCAGCGCCCAGACGGCGTGCCAGAGTGAGCACATCGGGCAACTGATGCGCATTGTGGCGGGCGATGGTGGTGTTGATCTGCACCGAAACGCCGAACTGCTGCAGATTGCGCATGCCGTAGATGGCCGCGTCGAATGCGCCAGGAATGCCGCGGAAAGTATCGTGCGTGGTGGCGTCGGCGCCGTCGAGAGAGATCGAGACTCGCTTGATGCCGGAGTTCTTGATCTTCTCCGCAATGTCTTTTGTAACCAGGGTGCCGTTCGTGGCCAGCGCGGCCCGCAACCCGCGGCTAGTGGCGTATTCGGCAAGCTGAAAAATATCCTGCCGATAGAGCGGCTCACCACCGCTGAGTACGAGGATAGGATTTCCGAAATCGGCGATCTGGGCGATGATGTTGAGCGCCTTGCTCGTCGGCAGGTCGCGTGGCGACATCAGCTCCGTCGCCGTGGCGCGGCAGTGGATGCAGCGCAGATTGCAGCCCTTGGTAACTTCCCAGAAGACCAGGCGCGGCTTGTATTCTTTCTTGGCCCCCGTATGAGTGCTGCCGTTGCCAGCTGTCATGTCTATTTCCTCCCCCATCTAGAACTGCGGCTCATTTCTATGGCTTCAGGATAGGATTTCGACGACCCAAGGGGCCGTGAGTGGCATCACGTGGGGTTGTGACGTTCGTCACTCGAAGTAAAGAAGCGGCCGGCTATCGGCCGCCAACCTTCAGCCAAAGGCGGCGCTGATTTAGAATAGGAACAAGGAAGCGATGGCAACCAACCCAGCAGAACAACGCCAACAGGCTCACGCCCTGCTTGACCTCTTGCCGGAGGATAAGGTGGGAGCGGTGCGCAGCCTACTCGAAGCTATGGTTGAGCCGCTTTCTCGTGCGCTGGTCACTGCTCCGGTAGAAGACGAAGAGATTACGCCCGAGAGCGCAGCAGCGCTGGATCGCTCCCGCGATTCCTTGGCGCGCGGAGAAGGCATTTCTCACGAGGACATCCTGCGCGAGTTCGGCTTGAGTAAATGACCGCAGCTGAACTTCCGCAGCGGATCGACGTACTCTGGTCTCCGGAAGCGCGCACAGATCTTCGCGCTATCGATCGCGAATCGGCGATGCAAATTCTCAATTGCCTTGATCGGTACCTGGCAAATCGCACGGGCGATGTGAAGAAGCTCAAGCCACCGAGTACGGGATTCCGGCTACGCTGCGGAGACTATCGGGTATTCTTCGACCAAGGAGGCGAACATACGATTCACATTACCGCAGTTCGCCGCGAAGCCTACCGCCGAGCCTGACCTTCTCCGCCACTTTGCTACGGCCCCACTCCTCCATTGTGGCAATCGGAGCAAGTCACGCCTGAAAGATCCCCAATGTCCACCGGGTGTTTGAAAGACTGCGTCGGGAGTGCCGCAATCTGCAAGCTGCCCTCTTCCTGGCTCAGCACCGTGTGGCAGGAATTGCAGTCTTTGCTGATGACCTTGCCGTCCTTGCTGACGTGATTACCATCATGGCAGCGGAAGCAGCCTGGGAAGTAGAAGTGGCCGATGTTGTTGGGATGCGTCTTCCAGTTCACTTTCATGTCCGGGAAGAAGGTGGTGCGATAGATGCGCTGCAGCTCTGAAATCGAACCCTTGATGCTGTCGGCTTTGCTGGAAACCAGCTGCGGATACTTCTGCTGATAGAACTTGGTGATGTTGTCGGCAATAGCCTTCTCCGCCTCGTCGGTGGTCTTGTAGTCGGCGGTAAGAACCTGTACGCCCTGCTGCTTGATATACGGTAGCGAGACGTCGATGGTGCGGCCGGTGATGCTGCGATCCACGGAGAGATCGGGCGCGACATAAATGTGCGTCGGCCGGTTGTGGCAGTCGATGCAGTCCATGCGGCGCTTGTCCGTGCTGTCAATTTGCGCCTGCGTCGGCGGCTTGTCTTTCGTGACGTATTCGGTGACGTGGCCCTGCGCGTCTTCTATGCGCACCCAGGGAATCACCTGGCGCTGTTCATCCGTGGCGAAATACGTAATCTTGTTGGCGATGTTCATGTGCCAGTGGATGCCTTCGCCGGCCTGACCAACGGAAGGATCGCCGCCACCAACCTTGATCAGCATACGGATCACACGCGGCGTGTTCTGTTCATCGCTGCCGTAATGCGTGAATACCTTCAGCTGCGCGCCCCAAAACTTTTTCGGCCAGTGGCATTGTTCGCAGGTCTGCGGCGCGGGACGCAGGTTGTGGACAGGAGTGGGAATCGGGCGAGGGTAGGTTCCAAGCGCAGTGTAATAAACCTGGCGCGCACCCGAGAGTTTCGACTTCACATACCAACTGGCGCCGGAGCCGACGTGGCAATCAACACACCCGACGCGTGCGTGCGGCGACGCCTGATAGGCCGTGAATTCGGGATGCATCACCGTGTGGCACAGCTGCCCGCAGAACTGGACGGAGTCAGTGAACTCATAGGCCTTGTAGCTGCCGACTGCGCTCATTAGCGAGAAAATCACAACGAAGGAGAGCACAAATGCCACGGTGCTGCGTTGCGCGGGGTTGTTCAGGTCCAGCTTGGCATAGTGGAAAGGAGCACTGGTAGCGCGCAAGCGCCGCCGCCGCTCCATCACCATGCCGATGGGAATCAAAATGAGGCCGAAGATCAGTATGGTCGGCGCCACCATGTAGGCGAGAATTCCGACGTACGGCGACGGCTGGCTGGAAAGAATGTCGATCAGAACCAGGAGAAGGATGTTGGCCACAGCCACGGCTGCCAGCGCCAGGCCGATCAGGCTGATCGGATTCCGAAGGAGATGCTTTGAAACCGGCGGATGATCGGGTAGAGGATCCACCTTCGTGTCCTCAGTCATTTATTTAATTTTCCCTTCTTCGCCTCACCCCAGTGCAGAACTGCACCCAGTGTTGCCGAACTTACCACAGTGAGTTGGAATTGCAACCAAAATTGCAGTGTCAAAATCGCCGGCGTGAAATTCCGGACGAGATGGAAGGATCTCGTCCGGAGGTCTCTATTTGCGGCTGCCCGTCGTCTCCGGCTGCTCTTCCGCAACAGCCGTTGTGGGTTGTTCTTCCTCTTCGGAGCCGGCACTCTTCTCGATCGCCGTCCGATCCAGTGGATGCTCGTGCTCGTATTGTTCGATCGACATCTTGCCGTCGTACCAGGACCAGTTCATCGGGTATGCATCCGGATCGAACATCACTCCGTACAAGTGCCAAACGATGATCGCCAGCGTGGCGAGCACAGCTTCGTAGAAGTGAATGGTGATGGCGACATCGATCCACCAGCCGGGCACGCGCTCGCCGACGCCGACCTTGAACCAGGCCATCAGACCGGTGCTGGCCATGACGAACATGCCCCACACCAGCGCCCAGTATTCCATCTTCTCGGCGTAGGTGAAGCGGCCGAACATCGGACGCTGTTCGCTGTAACCCAGGTAGTAGCGGAAGGCGTCCCGCGCGTCGGTGACGTCCTTCCAGTCGGGCAGCATGTCTTGGATCAGACGGCGGCCGTCTTTGGTCTTGATGACGTACCACAGGTGAATCAGACTGACGCCGATCAGGACCACGCCAGCGATGCGATGGATGTAACTGCGCACCAGCTCGTTGATGAAGATCGCAGCCAGCCAGGATGACGGATAGCGCAGGGCGAATCCAGTCAGCACCAGCGTGAAGAAGCTGGCCAGCAAGGTCAGGTGCTGAATGCGCTGCGACAAGGTCATGCGGAAGAGAATGCGCGGCTGACCAATGCGGTGCAGGATCAGCTTTTTGCGGAAGACGATCAGGTTGTGCAACACCATGCCGCCAATCACGGCGACAATCATCCAGATGTAGAAGCGGCTGATGAGGCCGATGATCTTGCTGCCGAAGTCGGCCTTGGCGGTACCGTCCAGGTGCACTTTGCTGGTGATGAACTTGTCATTCGCGCCAGGATGGCACTGGCCGCAGGTCTTGGCCAGGTTGGCATGGTTGATGGTCGATTTCGGATCACTGGACGGCAGAATGTTGTGAACGCCGTGGCAGCTGGCGCAATTGGCGACCGTATTCGATCCGACTTTCTGCGCCATGCCGTGATAGCTGGCCAGATAGGAAGCGTAACGGCCTCCGGGCACGCCGAATTCGTTGGAGAGCCGCACACTCTCATGGCATTGCCCGCAAGTGTTCTTCACATTGGCGGCGGCGACCGATGAATTGGCGTCCGTGGGCGCCTTGATGGTGTGAATGCCGTGGCAATCGGTGCAAACCGGCGCCTGCCAATTGCCGCGAGCGATGGCTTGCCCGTGAGTGCTCTGCACATATTCCTGCTTGACGCTGTCGTGACACTTGGCACAGGTGACGGGGACGTTGAACTTGTTGATGGGCGACTTGGGATCGCCGGCGCCCAGGATGTCATGCTCGCCGTGACAATCGGTGCAGACTGCGGCTTTCTCAGAGCCGGCTGCGACTGCTTTGCCATGCACACTGTCTTGATAGGAGGTAAAGGGGGCGGAACTCACGCCGCTCGACGCCATGACCAGCTTCTGTCCGTGGCAGGCGCCGCAAGTCTGCGGAATGTTGGTATGCGCGACTTTTGACTTGGGATCGCTGGGCGGCAGAATCTCGTGTACGCTGCCATGGCAATCCTGACACTTGGCTACGTTGGTGTTGCCTGCTGCAGCGGCCTTGGCGTGGACGCCGTGATCGTAGGCGGCTTGCTGGTCGGCGTGGCAGGTTGCGCATACTGGCTTGGCCGGAGCCGGATCGTGCGGGAAGGCTTTTATGTCGCTGTGGCAGTCGGTGCAACCGAACATGCTATGGACGGAGCCCTTGAACTTGGCGTCGTCGACGTGCAGGCTGATCTGCTTGCCGTTCTCTTCCTTGATAAGGGTCGCATCGCTATGGCAGGCGAGGCATTCGTCATTGCCCATCTTCGCGGTAGCCTTAGCCGGGGAAGAATGTTTCTTGGGCGCTGACGGGGAAGATTGCGCCGGGGTCCCCGACGAGCCCCGGGTCTGGGCTGGTTGGGGTGGTTGGGCAGGGCCCGCTATTGAAAAAAGCAAAGCAGCAAGAAGAACCAGACCACAGCGTTTCACAGAACCCCTCGCTTTCCTTGGGCGCTTACAGATAGCGGGTAACACATAACCATCGCTGAGACATGTACCAAGGGGCAGTGAGTGTACTCACGTGAGGACGTGACACAGGTCACATGCCAGTTGGTTCTCACCGCACCGCGTGAGCCAAATCACCTGAATTCGGGCTGAAAGGCGAGGTTTATTCGAGGCAGCATTCATGCGGTGGCGGAGGGAGTCAGAAAGTAAATAGTGGAGAAGTCAAGAACGGCAGCAGAAGTCGGAGCCGGTCCTCGCGTCAATTTTTCGAACGTCCGTTTGAGCGAGGGAATGGCAATAGCCTTAGCGGAGGGGCTCTGGCTACGACTTGTCAGTGAAGGCGATTACAAGAGCCAGGCAGGGGAGATAAAGTAGTTTCCGGAGAGCCTCTTGCTAAACCTTGTGCTTCTGCCTGGGCTGGACGGAACTGGAGACCTGTTCAAGGATTTCGTTCGTGCGCTTCCCTCAGAAGTCGCTGTTGTGACCATGCGTTATCCAACCGACCGCTGCCTGCCGTACTCCGAGTTGATGGAAATGGTACGCGCCGCCTGCCCACCCTCCTCGCTAACTGTGCTCGTCGCAGAATCGTTTTCGACACCCTTAGCAATCCAGTACGCGGCGACTAATCCTGCCAATCTTAAGGGCCTGGTTCTGTGTGCTGGGTTCGCCATGAGTCCAGTCCAAGGCTTTCGACGCCTGTTCTGCACGGTCCTTATGCCGATTGTTTTTCGTATCAGGTTGCCTGAACTCGCGGCAAAGCGGTGGCTGGTTGGAGTGGATGCCCCACCTTCGTTGCTGAATGCAATCCGGTCCGCGATCGCATCAGTTCAGGCAAAGGTGTTGCTAGATCGCATCCACGCTGTGCTTACCTGTGATGTTCGTGCCGAGCTAGGGCGGGTTACCGTGCCCATCCTGTACATCCAAGCAGCACAAGACCGGTTGGTGAAACCCTCGAGTTTCGAGAACATGAAGCGAATCAAGTCGCAGGTAACCGTTGCGCGAGTTGATGGGCCTCATCTTTTGCTGCAAAAGGAACCCGGGAAAGCAGCTGAGATCATTTGGAAATTCGTTCAGCAGCTTCGCTGACGTCTTGCCATCACGAGAAGCGCCTGGGAGCCCCAACGATCCAATACCCAGGAAACTGGAACCATTCAAGTCTGCGAAGCGGACAGAGGGTAGGGTTTTGCAATTTGACTTTAGATCGCGGGCAACTCGGCTGCGGCCTACACCACCATGGCTCGCGGGCGGAAGGTGATGCGAGGATGGCGGGTGCGTACCATGGCGATGGTGCGGACTCGCTCGTACGCGCCGTGCAGGTCCTGGCTGAGCATGCGCACGACTTCCATGCAGACCGGCTGGTTGTCGCGCAGAAACTTCAGCAGCTCTTTTCTGCGGACAAAGACCACCTGCGAATTATCCAGCAGCTCGGTGGTGACCTCGTAGGGAGTGTTGGACAGGACGGCGCCCAGGCCCAAGACCTCGCCCGGCCCGGCAATTCGCAAGACAAGCCGCTTGCCTGTTTCCGAACAGATGGTCAGTTTGGCGCGCCCATCGCACAGGATGAAGATTCCCCGAACCGGCCGGCCTTCGGCAAACAGAATGGCGCCGCGGGGGTAGGAAGCGAGAGACTTGATTTCGTCGAACGCCTTCAACGACTCCGCGGGCATGTCGCAAAAAAGGCGATCGGGTCGGAAATCGCAGGTCAAGCAACTCGACTGAATCGTGCTCTCCATACTGCTGGTAATACAGTTCTGCGCATGGTGCACGCAGTGATTGCAGTCACCCGTTTTCGTGACCCTATTCACAAACGACCGCAAGAATGCGCCGCGCCGACGCTATGAGAGGAACGTATTCGTTATGTTTCCAATCGGTTGAAGGGCGCAGGAGATAATACGCAGCGATGCAGCCCAAAAGGGTACACGTCCACATCAAGTGGCAACAATGTTCGTCGCGGCGTGCTACTGCGTGACCGCCATGGCTTTCAGCGCTGCCTTGTTGCGAATCAGCAGCGTCGAGCCCTTGGCTTGCACGATCTGGCGCTTCTTGAGATCGGCGAAGAGACGGGTCACGGTCTCGCGTGAGGTCCCGATCATCTGTGCGATTTCTTCGTGGGTGAGCGCCAGTTTGACCCGGGGCTCGATTTTGGCGGCTTCGCCGTTGCGCAGGCTCCATTCGAGCAGCAGCTTGGCCAGCTTCTCGCCCGCCGAATGTGACAGACCCAGCGCACGAATCTCGCGACAGGCGGAGTTGTACTTTTCGCTTAGCTGCTCGGCCACCCGCAGACAAGCTTCGCTATGGTCCTTGAGGAAGCGCAGAAAGTCTTCGCGCTTCACGAAGTTCACCTGGCACGGATCGACGGTCTCGGCGGTCAGCTCGTAAGCCTTGCCGCCTACCGTAGCGCTGAGCCCCAGAACTTCTCCCGGCTCGGCAATCTTGAGAATCAAGGTCTTGCCGTCGGTCGAGCAGATGGAGAGTTTCACGCGCCCTTTGCACAGGACGAAGATGCCACGCGGTGTCTGTCCTTCTACAAACAGGACCGCGCCCTTGGGATAAGCGGTAGCGTACTTAATGTTTTCAAAGCCCTGTAAGGCGGCTGGTGGAAGATCGCAAAAGATATGCTCGGCTCGCATCTTGCACGCGAGGCAGCTTTCGATGATGTCCAATCCGTATGGTGTAAGCACGACGACCCCCTGAAGTTACATCGTATCCCCGGGTTTTACGGTCGAAGCGTGTGCGAGCCGCTTCGAGGGGCCAAGAACATCGGTGTCGCGCTTAATTTCGCTCGCGCACCCTGCCAAGTGCTGGCAGTCACCTGTTGTGGTGATCTGCCGGAATCGCATACAAGGCTGTAAACAGAGGCTTTGTGGACGATAGGTGCCACTTTCGGCATTCCAGGCTTTGCTCCAGATACACTCCAGCGAAACATTGGGGGCGCACAGGCAACAAGTGCAGCCGTCACAAACGGATGTGATTTATGAGATGCTGAGGCTTCGCCTCGGGCAGGAACAGAGCAGGGAACTCCCTTGCTGAGAAGAAGATAAGCTACCATACAGAAGCCTCAGAACGGTGCACGGCACAGCAACCGACGGCATGCCATCCAAAGCAGACTTCATGACAGTCGAGTCGCTTCCGGTCCAGGAAGCCGGCCAGCCCCATTCGCAGCGCCGGGACCCGGCCGCCATCGGGATGGCGATAATTTACGCGGCCTTGGTGGGTGTGTTGCTGGAACGAGTTACCGCCGTCGCCGGCGATCTTCAATTGTGGGGCGATGGTTGCTGGTTTCTGATCAAGATTGCATCCTCGCGCAGCTACTATCTCTGGATCGGGGACTGGAAAAAGGAGCTGTTTCGCTCTCGCCTATTTACCATCCTTGCCGAACAAACCCCGCTGGTGCTGGCCACGCATCTGCGCATTCATTCGCTGCATGGGCTGTCGCTCATCTTTGGGATCACGCTTTATAGCCATGCGCTGTTGAGCCTTTATCTGTGTTATCGCTATGCCGCGAAGCGCTGGTACATGTTGTTCCCGCTGCTCAGCTTTTTTGCGGGAACCATGAACGTGGAGGCTTACCTGGCCACGGACAGCCACTTCATCGTGTCGCTGTATTGGCCTCTGCTTTTCATTCTGCTGTTCCGTGATGAACTCAGCCGTGCGACCAGCTTGCTGCTGATTGTGCTTTCCGTTCCCACCATCCTGAGCTACGAGTCGATGCTGTTCTTCGGCTTGATCCTGGCGGGCGTCTGCGTATGGCGCTCGAGGCGCCTACCGCAGCAGCGCCGCCTTATGGCGGGGCTGGCAAGCTGGTACGGCGCTGGAGCGGCGCTCTCGGCAGCGGCAGTGATCTGGCCATTTGATCCGGCGAACAGGGAGGGTTTCCTGCACGGCTTGCTCTACCTGCTGGGTTCAAGCCATCTGGCGGCTAAGGTTTCTATCGTCGTGCTGATCTGTTGCGTCGCGTTGCTGACGCTCCCTGCAAAAGTCCGACGGATTGAAACAGCAGTACTGACGGCAGGCTTGGCAAGCGTCGCGTACTTATTCGTTAAGGTCCTGGTGGGATTGGCGCCTGTAAGTCTTAATGTCGAGGTTCAGGCGCGCGTGTTGAACGTGGTTTTGCCGCTGGCCGCGACCGGCCTGTTATTCCTGGTGGTGACTGGATGGGCGAGGCCGGATGCTCGCGCCATCGGACTTGCTGCGATCCTGATCGGCGCACTGGGGTTGGGACAGGTTTTCTGGAATCTGGCGGCGATCGGGCGTTGGCAGGTGATGCTGGCGACGTTGCGTTACGAATTGTCGCTGCACCAGGGGCCGCTGGTTTACGGCGACTCGATTCTTTCCAAACAGGTGGGGCCCTTGCACCTGAGCGAACTGCACGCCGGCTGGCCTCTGCTCCCGCTCAGTCTGTATGTTCAGGGAAAGGGTGAAATTCGATCGTTGCTGGTGCCGGCGCCGGGCTCGTATATGCCGTTCGATCCACTTGCGCCGGCGACGTTGCCCGATTTGTCGCGCTACCGAGTTCGTTACGACGACTATCGGGAGTTCCTCGCGCACCAATGGCAATTCCGACTGGGAGAGACATTGACGCTTACCAGTGGTGGCAGCGCTGCTCCTTTCATGCGCGGCAACTGGCAGGGTGTCGAAGACTGGGCGACGTGGGGCGGCGAATCTGAGTTTGGGTTGGACCTGCCGTTCGATACGGGAGAGTTGCCGGAGGCTGTGTTGCTGTCGGCTATGGTCGCTCCTAATCTGTCGCCTAAATACCCCGAGATGACGGTGCAGGTGCTGGTGAACAATGTTGCGGTGGGCACGTGGAACTTCCAATACTCCCCGGATGTGTTCACCACCCGAACCGTGCAAGTCCCTCGCGATGTGCTTACGCTGTCGAATCCTGTGCAAATCCGATTCCATGTTGCTGGTGTGGTGCATTCTCCAGCAGAAATGGGTACAGCACAGGATCCCCGAAAATTGAGCCTGGCATTCGTGAAGATCTCGTTACAAGCGGTGCGGTAGAAAAACGCAGGGTATAACTGATACAAGTTGATGGCAGCGATTTGACTATGGGCTCGCAACCAGCCGAAGTTCTTGTAGATACCAACGGCAATGTTCTGGACGTGGGGTCAACCTCTCCATGGCCCCGACGTTTATTTTTGGCGCTGGGCGCGATTGCGCTGATCTATGCATTTCTGGCCGGCTTGCGGACGGTTGCCGATCCCGACAGTTTCTGGCAACTGGCGACCGGACGATGGGTCGCGCAACATCATCGGGTGTTCTCGACGGAGATTTTCTCCTACACGGCGCAGGGGCAGCCGTGGATTTACCCCGCAGGTTCGTCGCTGTTTCTGTACTGGGTGTACGTGATCGGCGGATATTCGCTGTTGTCGTGGGTCGGTGCTGCGGCGGCCGTTGGGACCGTCGCGTTGCTGCTGCGGCGAGGTACTGCGGTGAGCGCAGCCATAGCGATCATTGCAATTCCAACCGTTGCAAGCCGTACTTCGCCGCGCGCCGACATGTTCACGGTGGTGATCTTCGCGGCATTTCTGTCCATTCTTTGGGAAAACTATCAGACCGGCCGGGCTCGGCTGTGGCTGTTGCCGTTGCTGATGATCGCGTGGGTCAATTGTCATCTGGGATTTGTGGCGGGATTGGGATTGATTGCCGCGTTCGTCGGTATTGATGTTCTGGGGATGCCGTTTGGCGCGGCGCGGCGGGAGCAAGCCCTGCAAAGGCTGCGGCGAGCGTGGCCCTGGTACGCCGCGACGGCGGTTGCGACTGTAGTCAATCCCTGGGGCTGGGGTATCTATTCAGCGCTGGTTCGGCAGAATCGAGCGATGGCGCTGCACTCCGGATGGATCGCGGAGTGGGGCAAGGTGCCGCTGACGTGGCCCGCGGTGACGGCAATCTTTCTGTTCCGCAATGGAAGAAGCTCGTTCTACCTTCTGCTGGCAACGGCCGTGATGGCTGTAATGGTTACGCTCTACCGCAAGCAATTGGGAGCAGCCATCCTGCTTGTCGGCGCAGTGTACATGGGCATGGCGCACGTTCGGATGTTTGCCGAGACGGCCTGCGTGATTGTAGTGCTGGGCGGCGCCTATTTGTCCGTGCCGGCGGAATGGGTGACGGAGAGGATCCGGTACAAGCAGCTCCGTTTCGCGCTGGCGACCTGCATCGTCGTAATGTTTGGCGCGCTGGGTGGCGTGCGCAGCTATGATCTGGTCACCAACCGCAACCATTCGCCGTCCAGCTTTGGCGCTGGGGCAGGCTGGCAGTGGCCTCATCGCGCGGTGGAATTCGTCAAGCGCGAGAATCTGCCGGGAGAAATCTATAACACCTACAACGAAGGCGGATATTTGCTGTGGATGCTTGGACCCGAGCGGCGCGACTACATCGATGGCCGGGCCATTCCATTCGGCACCGAGCTGTTTCACCATGAGTCGGAGCTGATGCAGAGTTCGCTGGACTCGGACCGGTGGAAGCAGGAGTCCGAGAGATACAACATCAATACCATCGTTCTTCCGGTGAACAGGTTTGAAGGCGCGCTGGCAGCGCTGAAGGGCTTCTGCGCAAGTACCGACTGGGCGACGGTGTATCTTGACGAAGTCTCTGCCATTTTTGTTCGCCGAACGCCGCAGACCCAGGACCTGATCAAGCGTAACCAGGTGGATTGTGCGACCGCGCCCTTGCCGGCGGAACCGATCGTAAAATCGCGTGCCGGAGCCTTCAATCAATGGGCCAATTCTGCCAGCGTCCTGGCGGTGCTGGGGCGCAATTCAGAAGCACTGGCAGCAGCCGACAAGGCGGGCGCACTTTCGCCGGGCAATTCCTTTGTGCCCTGGTTGAAGGGGACGGTCTACCTGGCGATGGACTCGCGCAAGAGCGCAGAGGATGAATTCGCGTGGGCTGTCCATCTGGAGCCGAAAGAGTCGTTGATGTGGTTCTCGACCGCAACCCTGTTCAAACGCGAGGGACGCAACGCGCCGGCGATTGTGTCGCAGCGGATCGCGATTGAGCTGGCGTCGGCGCCGCAGCCGTCGGAGATGCTGAAGCTGGCTGAACTCTACCTGGAAACGCATCAGCCCAAACCAGCGCTGGAGTGGTTCGACAAAGCCGAGCGAAATGCTCCCCCGGACCTGCTGGCTGCTACTGGCGCAAACAGCTTCCGCTGTCGGATTGCAATGGGGCGGGCCGGCGCGTGGCGAGCGCTCGGAAATAGCGATCGCGCCAGCTACTTCGATCAGGAAGCAGTGAAGGATCTGGTGCCGGCAAACGATCAGAGCAGCAGCAAGTAAGGCATGATCGCTGCGTGTCCCTAACAGGTTGCTGAAAAACTCTTTGCGCAGTTTTTGTGTCGTCGGCTGAAGCCGACTCACATACAGAAATAAACGGCCTAGACGCTGACCTGAAGGTCAGCTCTACCTGAACAAAGTCAAAGCGCAAGTTTTTCAGCAGCCCGCGCGTTGCGTGTCGAGGGCGCCGGCGCTTGCGAGCTTTAGCCTTCCGACTGCGCGCTGCGGTACATCGGCTGCGACAGGTTGTACTTCTGGGTGGTGCCGGTCAGGGTGTACTGCTCGCGCTTGGGCGCTAGGCCGTTGGCCTTCCAGACTCCAAAGAACGCCTCGCTGTTCGATCCGTTGGCCGGACCCTTCCACGGCTCGTCGTAAGCCTCGAAGACGACCGTCTTCACGTTGTTGGCATCGGCCCAGTCGACCATTGCTTCGTAATACCACTGCGCGTATTTAACATTCGCCAGCTTCGGGTCGGGCTGGTCCAGTTGGGTTCCTTTGGTCGGCCAGCCGGTTTCTCCTATGCGAATTTCGAGACCGATCCCCTGGTTGGTAAACGCCTGCTGCAGTGCCGCCAACTTATCATTCATGCTTTTAGTCACGGCGGCGGTAAACGAAGCCTGCGTATTGCCGATCTTGCTGCCGATATCGCTGTCGAAATAGGCGTACATGGTTGCGTAGACTTGCTTTTCACAGGCAGCCAGTAGCGCTTTCAGCTGTTGCTGGAGGTTGTAGCCGGAGTTGTCGACGGCGGCGAGCACGTCCCACCGCTGGCGCGTGGTAATGGGCAGTTGCGCCGGGGTGAGCGGAGCGCGCTTCAGCTTGGCGTAAGCGATGAGATCCATGATCGCCTGTATCGACTGAGTTCCCCAGATGCACTCGTTGCCGATCACCAGATCGATACAATTCTTGTATTGCTTGGCCTGCTGGATGGCATAGTCGACTTCAACCTTGGTCCAATCGACGTTGATGAAATCCTTGTTCTGTTCAACGCCCTGCTGATAGCAGCCGGCTGAGACCTGAATGCCCGCAGCCTTGGCGGCCTGGATATTGAACTTGTTGCTGTCCGAAACCTTGGGATCGCCGTCCCACACAAAGGTTCCCTGGCCGTAGGTGAGGATGAGCGGGAAGTGCTCCGCGACCGGCGTCAGCAGCCTCTTAACGGTATCGAGCGAGTAAGCATTGTAATAGACAGGACCGTCACCAACCCATGGTCCGACATAGGGCTCAAAAGCGATGCCGAAGATGCTCATGCAATTCCTCTAGCGATGAGGTATTTGGAGTCCCAAAAGGCGTGGAGTAAGGATACCTTAGGACAGCGATCACGGCGAGCAGATGCGCTACTGGGGATGATAGTGGTCCTTCGACTGCGGTGCGCCAACCGCAGCGCGCCTACCCTCAGGATGACAGCAGGTTGGGAAGTCGCCACCTCTGCTCAGGATGCCACGGTCGAAGAAGCTTGCCTCGCCCACTCGCGCCGCTTCTCGGCTTTGGCTTTAGTGAAGACGCCGGGGATTCGGGTGCCGCAGTTCGCGCAGCAGCCGTTCTTCAGCTTATTCGACATCACCGAATGCCAGGAGCGGGTGATGATCGTTTCCTTGCAGCCGGGGCAAATAGTGTTGGCGCCGTCGGAGTAGATGTTGCCCTCATAAACGTATTTCAGTCCCATCTCGCGGGCGATCTGCCGCGCGCGATGCAGTGTCTCCGGCGGAGTCGCCGGCTTGTCGCGCAGCTTGAAGTCGGGATGGAAGGCGGTGAAGTGCAGCGGAACATCATCGCCAAGATTGTTGAGCACCCAGTCGCACAGCTCTTTGAACTCGGAGTCGCCGTCGTTGAGCGTGGGGATGATGAGGTTGGTGATCTCGAACCAGACGCCGGTCTCGTGGCGAAGCCAACGCAGTGTGTCGAGCACCGGCTGCAGATGCGTCATCGTGATCTTGCCGTAAAAGCCTTCGGTGAAGGCTTTCAGGTCGATGTTGGCGGCGTCGATGTAGCGATAGATGTCGAAGAAGGCCTCGCGGGTGATGTAGCCGTTGGAGACCATGACGTTGTTGAGGCCGGCGGCGTGGGCCTCGCGCGCGATGTCGATAACGTACTCGCCCCAGATCGTCGGCTCGTTGTAGGTGTAGGCGAGATGCGGCGCGCCATGCTCCAGCGCCACGGCGACTACATCTTCCGGACTGAGTGCGAGCGAGTTGACCTGATCGGACTTGGCCTTGGAGATGTCCCAGTTCTGGCAGAAGAGGCAGCCCATGTTGCAGCCGGCGGTGCCCATGGAGAGGATCTTTGTGCCGGGGAAGAAGTGGTTCAGAGGCTTCTTCTCGACCGGATCCATGGCAAGCGCTGCAGGGCGTCCGTAGCCGAGTTGCAGCAGACGTCCGTCTTCGTTCTTGCGGATGAAGCAGAAGCCGTGCTGGCCTTCTCCGATGTGGCAGTGACGTGGGCAAAGATAGCAGTGGAGGCGGCCATCGGCGGCGGTTTCGTACCAGCGGGCTTCGTGGACGTCAGTTTGTGACACTGTTAACTGCATGGTAACTACTTCTTTTTATTGTACCGCTTTTCGATCGCTCTTCGCCTTTCGCCTGTCGCCGGAGCCATCTACGATTGTGGTGGCGTCACAGCTTCCATTCCGGACCTCATGCTTACAATAGGAAACCTATGAGATTGAACATCAACACAATCTTCCTAACCGCCGCGTTCGTGGCCTGCTCGATAACGGCTTCTTCTGCCGCTCAGCCTGCGACGATGCGGCTGGACTACTACCACACCGGCAATGCCACGCAGGCGATGTTCAGCTTCGATCGCGTGGTGATTGAGCCGCTGCCGTGGCCGGGCGACATGTCGAAGACCATCGACAACACGAACCTTGGCAACTACTTCTTTGAGGTGCGCGACCAGGCGAGCGGCAAGTTGCTTTACTCGCGCGGCTTCAGCGCGTTGTTCGACGAATGGGTCGACACTGAGGAAGCGAAGAAGCTGAATCGCACCTTCTCCGAGTCGCTGCGTTTTCCCATGCCGACCGCACCGGTGAAGATCGTCCTAAAGGAGCGCAAGGAAGGGAAGGACGTCGACTTCCACGAAGTATGGACGACGACGATTGATCCCAAGGACAAGTTCATCGATCGCACGAATCCGCCGTCGCCGGGGCCGCTGATGACGATCCAGAAGATGGGCGAGCCGGAGACGAAGGTCAATTTGCTGATCCTGGGCGATGGCTACACCGCGCTGGACCGCGGCAAGTTTGAGAACGACGCCAAGCGCGCGACCGAGATTCTGTTCTCGCGCTCGCCATTCAAGGAGCATCGCAGGGATTTCAACGTGTGGGGATTGTGTCCGCCGGCCAGCGAGCCGGGAATCTCGCGGCCATCGACCGGCCAGTATCGGCATCCGCCGCTGGGCACGTCGTATGACACCTTCGACAGCGAGCGCTACATCATGACCGCCGATAACAAAGCGCTGCGCGATGCGGCGTCGTGGGCGCCGTACGAGTTCATCGAGATTCTGACGAATTCGCAGACCTACGGCGGTGGCGGAATCTTTAACCTCTATGCCACGGTTGCGGCCGACAGCGAATGGATGCCGTACGTTTTCGTACACGAGTTCGGACATCACTTCGCCGGGTTGGCGGATGAGTATTACACCTCGGATGTGGCCATCGAGCCGTCGGGGCAGCGCATCGAGCCATGGGAGCCGAATGCGACGGCGCTGCTCGATCCGGCAATGCTGAAGTGGAAGGATTTGGTGGTCGAGGGGACGCCGGTGCCCACGCCGTGGCGGAAGGCCGAGTTTGAGGCGTACGAGAAAGACATTCAGGCGCAGCGGCGCCAGATTCGGAAGGAGAACCGGCCGGAAGGCGAGATGAACGCGCTCTTCGAAAAAGAGAAGAAGCACGAAGACGAGTTGCTGGGCACGGACAAGTACTCGGACCGCGTGGGAGCGTTCGAGGGCGCCAACTACGAGGCGCGCGGGTATTATCGTCCGCAGGAAAATTGCATCATGTTCACTCGCTATGACCGCTTCTGCGCCGTGTGCCGGCGCGCCATTGAGAAAATCATTGGCATGTACGCTGTTGAATAAGGAGGGTTCGAAAAACGTTGCGCCGGCGCACTTGCCTGTTCCAAGAATCGTCCACCCGTGGAACAGGGCGGTGGGCGCCCATTTACATCTGTTCTGTTGCAGCGCCCACCTTGGATTTGGGTTACTGGTATAGACGAAGAGCGGGGCGAAAGGTTCACGACCGAAGCAGGTTTTTACAATTCTTCACAAACAGGGGCGAACGGAGCTCATGACGCCGCTTCGCGGCTTGCTAGTTGCTACTTGCTACTTTTCCTTCCGGCAGGATGATCTTCTCGAGATACTCAAGCGGCAGCGGGCCTTGGCCCAGCGCGCGATCGTGGAATTCTTCCAGCGTGAACTTGTCGCCCATGGCGGCCTGGTATTTCTTGCGCAGCGCCCACCACTGACGCGTGCCGACGAAGTAGGTTGGCAGCTGTGTTGAGCTCAGCTTGATGCGAGTCAACTTGCCTTCAGCTTCGGCCTGGGTTTGGAAGCACTCTTTCGTCATCAGGTCGAGCGCCTGCTGATCGGTCATATTCATGGTCTGCATGCGAATGTCGAGGATGGCATTGGCGGCGACGCGCAGCTGGACCTTCAATCGCACCAGCTTGAATTTGGGATTGAAGTCCAGATATCCGGCCTGGGTCATGACGTCGGAACCGTACTCGGCCCAACCCTCGACGTAGGCCCCGTTGCCGAAGAGGTTGCGCAGCACGCGGCGGTTAAGCGGTTGCACGTCATCGGCGTGTTCGGCCTGAACGTAGTGGCCGGGCAGCGCCTCGTGCATGGTGAGCCACTTCAAGGTGTAGTTGTTGTACTCGCGCAGGCGGCTCTCGACCTGCGCCTCAGGAGTTTTGGGATTGATGGGCGTGACCCAGAATTGAGCCTCGGCGGTCGGCTCCAGCGGCGGGGCGCTGTGGAATCCGGCGACCGAATAGATGCCACGCATGAACTCCGGTGTGGGGATTACCTTGAGGTTGTCGCGGCTGGTCAGGGTGACGATTTTGTGATCGATGATGAATTGCCGGATGCTGACCAGGTCGCTGCTGATGACCGGAATCAGCTGATCGGGCTGTGGATGCTCGTCGCTGATCTTTTTCAGCACGGCGCTGATGATGCGATTCTCGCGCTCTTCGCTGATGGGAGTTTTGGAGTCGATGGCGCTGGCGTAGTTGTCGTCGCCGGGAAACATCTGCTTGTAGAGCGGCAGCGCGACCTGCAGCATTTCGGTGCGGATGCTCTTCACCTGGGCTTCGGCGTCGGCAAGCAGCTGATCGGGCGTGATAGACGTTTCCATCACGTAGCGGAACTTGGGCGCGTACCATTCCGTGCCGAGACGCCAGGTGCGGCCGTTGGTGGAACGTTTGGCGAGATCGTTCTTCATCCAGGTGGAGAAGTCGTTGAGCGACTGACGAGCGGCGGGAGCGACCTTGTCGAATTGCGCCTTGAGCGGCGAGCCGGCGGGAATCTCGGCGGCGACGGTGTCGAGGAGGTTGAGATTGCCGTCGTTCTCATCAACAGCGGTCGAGATAAAGATTGGGTCGGCGTCGGTGAGTTCGGATTCTGTCTGATCGAGGAAGCGCGGGATCTGGCCGATGCGCGAGATGACGTCGCCGAGACGGACTTCCTTCGAGTCGTAGTTCTGCGTGAGCGGCAGGAACAGGGCGTTGCCGAGCAGTTCAACGTAGACCGTGGGATTGTGTTTGTAGTTCTGGATTGTTTGGAACTCAAGCAGGTTGAGGGCGATCTGGTCGTCGATGAGGCGGAAGTCGGCGGCGTCCTGCGGGTTGAGCGAGGCGATAGGAGTTTCGGTCTGGAAGCGCGTGCGCCATTCGCTATAGAACTTCTCCTGCGCGGCGAAGCCTTGCGGGCCGACGTCGTCGAGTTGCGCGTCGAGGTCGATGGCTTTGCCGGTCGCGGGATCGGTGTGCTTGTGATAGCCGGCCTGCGAGGCGCTCACCGGAGACAGCGCGAGCGAGTCCTTTACGAAGCGGTCGGACATTTCGGCGAATTTGGCGTTGGCTTGGGCAGGTTTCATGTTCTGAGCGCGACACGAAAGATGTTAGGGCAAGAACAAGAAGAATGCAGGAGAGCAGTTTCATAGCGCCTCGGGCGAGAAGATGTCAGCGCGCCAGTATAAACCGCGGCGTGGGTTGGTAGGTGATTCGCGGCGAACCGCAGATCCTTCGACTGCGCGTCCGCCCGATCCGCAAAGAGGGGGATCGGAAAAGGCATTGCGGACGCTCCGCTCAGGATGACGAGAGGGAAAGTGGTCGACGGTTGCGCGGCGCTGAAAGGGTCACACTACAGCGCTCTGCCACTTAGACACATTAACGGTGCGGGCTGGATGAGGTTCGGCGACGTCGCGCCCAGACGAAGTAGCAGACAGTCAGCAGCAGTAGCCAGGGGATGCCCGACTCCAATGTTGTGCGCATGCCTTCGACCCACCAGGTCGAGATGATGATGGCGAGGACGGCTGCTGCGCCGAGGATTGTCGTCACTGGAAAGAACGGCATGCGAACCGGCAAGGTGCGGCCTCCGTGCGCGACCCAATGTTTGCGGAAGCTGAGGTGGGTGACGAAGATCATCAGCCAGACGAAGAGGCCACCGAAGAGCGCGATGCCGAACATGTAGACGTAGGCCGAGCCGGGAACAGAGATCGCCATCACGATGGCCAGCGCGAGTCCGCCGGCGGAGAGCATCAGGGCGGGAATCGGCGTGCCTTGTTCGGAGACGCGGCCCAGCGCTGCGGGTGCGTAGCCGGCGCGGGCGAGCGAGAAGATCATGCGCGTGCACAGATAGAGGCAGCAGTTCATGCCGGAGAGCGCGGCGGTGAGCACGACGAAGTTGATGATGTGCGCGGCGGCGGGAACGTGCATCAGGTCGAAGACGCGAACGAAGGGGCTGACGGTGATGCTCTGGCCGGGCTCGACCTCGGTCCAGGGAATGACGCCGACGAGAATGGTGATAGCGCCGACATAAAAGATGACCAGGCGGAGCAGCATGGTGCGCATGGCGCGCGGGACGGAGCGCTCGGGATCTTTGGCTTCGCCGGCGGTGACGGCAACGACCTCGGTGCCAATGAAGCCGAAGATGACGAAGGCCAGCGCGAGGAAGACGCCCAGCCAGCCATGCGGCAGAAAGCCGCCGTAGGCGTGGAAGTTCTCGAGGCCGATGGGACGCTGTTCGTGAAATCCGAGGAGGATGGCAGCGCCCAGCAGGATGAAGACGACGATCGCGCTGACCTTGATGGTGGAGAACCAGTATTCGAAGCTGCCGAATGCGCCGACGCTGCGAGCGTTCACGTAAATCAGAAAGGCGGAGTAGAAGATCACCCAGGCCCATACGGGAGAGTGTGGGAACCAGTACTGCGTATAGATAGCGGCGGCGACGGCTTCGCCGCCGGCAGCGATGGATTGCGCGGCCCAGTAGGTGTAGCGGACGACGAAGCCCGCCCACGGCGAAATATAGAGGTCGGCATAGACGCCAAAAGAGCCGGCGGTGGGATGCGCGACCGCCATCTCAGAGAGGCAGTACATCAGCAACAACGCGATGACCGAGGTGATGATGTAGCTGAGGATGACGGCCGGGCCGGCGGTGCGGACGGCGAGTGCGCTGCCGAGAAAGAGTCCGGTGCCGATGGCGCCGCCGATCGCGATCATGCTGAGCTGGCGCTCGCTGAGTTGGCGCGCGAGGCCTTGCTCGTTGGCGATGGCCTGTTCGGCCGGCTCGGGAAGTGGGAGTGGTTGGGCAGCCACGGTTGGGACATTGTACAGGGAAGCGTGGCGCCGCTCCGCGGCTCGGATTCGTTGGGGGCGCTGACCGCGGGCTTACGCCCGCGGCTAACACAAATGCCGCCGCTGCCGCGGCTGAAAGCAGATCCCTCGTCGGGCTGAAGCCCTCCTCGTGATGACAATTCATTCACGAAGAGCGTGCCTTCCGGAGATGACAATTCATTCAAGACGAGCGTGCCTTCCGGAGTCGTGACGTTATCCGGAAGTCGCAACGTTTATCCCGCAATCACAACGTTTATCGCGCGACAATTTCGTACGGACGCATCATCTCGTTGTCTTCGTGCTCGAGGATGTGGCAGTGCCAGACGTACTTGCCCACATAGGCATTGAACGGGACGATGATGCGCGTCACCATCCTGGAGTGCGCGGCGGCGGTGTCTTTCCATCCCGCTTCGAAGGGCTCCGGCGGGACGCGCGGGCCGAGGAAGCGGAATTGCTGCTTGGTCTGGTAGGTCCAGGGCTCATAGTGCTGGCGGTCGAGAATCTGGAAGCGCACGGCGTGCAGGTGAATCGGATGCGTGTCGTCGGTGGGATTGATGAAGCTCCAGATCTCGGTGCTGTTGAGCGCGGGCTTCTCGGTGATGGGATCGTGCCAGTAGCTGGCGTTGAGCAAGAGCAGGACGGGTTCGCCGGTAAAGCTGCGATATTCGTCAAGCGTGAGCAGGCGAGTTTTGGTGGCGGCGGATTCGGGGATCTTGGGAACGGGGCGCAACTGTTTGGGCAGGGAACTGCTGTCGCTGACTTTGTTCTTTGACACACGGAACTGCATGATTCCGGTCTGGTCGTTCTTCAGCACCAGTTGCTCGCCGCGGCTGTCACTGAAATCGATGACAACGTCCGCGCGCTCGCCCGGCGCCAATTGCGTCGCTTTGAGCGAAACCGGCGCGGGCAAAAGGCCTTGATCGGTGCCGATCTGATAGATCGAAAGTCCATTCTGAAAGGCAAGGTAATAAAAGCGCGAGTTCGAGCCGTTGAGAATGCGGAAGCGATACTTGCGTGGCTCGACTTCCAGATAAGGAAAGAGCTTGCCGTTGATGAGGACCGCATCGCCGAAGAGCTCCGGGATCCAGGGCGCGCGCGGCTTGTCGGAGATTGGGTAGTAGAGCTGGCCCTCAGGGGTGATCAGCCGGTCGAAGATGGTCAGCGGAATTTCATAGTTGCCGCTGGGCAGATTCAGCGCGTCTTCGAACTTGTCGCGAATGATGGCGACACCGAACAGGCCGGCATAAATGTTGAGGCGATTGATGCCCATGGCGTGATCGTGGTACCAGAGCATCGCCGCGTCCTGCTGATTGGGATAGTGATAAAGCGCGGACTTGCCGGGCACGAACCAGTCCTCCGGGAATCCGTCGCTGTCGGCAGGCACGCGCGCTCCGTGCAAGTGCGAGACGACGCGCACCGGAGGATTGCCGTCGGCGCCGTGCAAGCGGTAATCGATGGGCAGGAAGTGCTGCTGAGGCAGTTCATTGGCCCACTCGACCAGCACGTCTTCTCCGCTGCGCATTTCGAGCGTAGGGCCGGGAACGGAGGGCCCGAAGGACCAGAAGCTGGTCGGCTTCAGATCGCGATGGATCTTCATCGAGACCGGCCGCGCGGCGAAGCGGTAATACGGAGCTTGGGATTTCGGTGAAGATGGCAAGGCTCGCATGCCATCGGGTTTGGCGACCGTGGGAATGGGCAGGGGATCGACGAAGGTTGGCAGAGTACTCACGTTGAGCGTGTTGGGCTGCGTGGGCATGGCGTGGGGCATCATGGCCGACGCGAGGGTGGATTTGCCCAGCAACATGCCGCCAGCAAGGAGCGAGGACTGCCGCAGGAAGTTTCGACGTGAACTCACTAAGAGGCCTTTCGGGGCTAAGGATGTGCGCCTTTCCCTCGGCTGGGCTCGGGACGCGCCTGCACGAATCAGCGCGCCCAGATCCCTGGCTTCGCAAAAGAGGCTCGCTCGGGAAGACAATCGATCTTAAAGCAGCAATGGATGCAGTGGTTGCTGCATCCATCGCCGGCGTTAAAGCATGGTTACAAATGGCCGCGGCTAAGTTTACGGTGTTGCACAGCCTTTGCCGGTGACTTCGCCGGTCTGATCGTTGAGCAACAGGTAGCGGAAGCAGGCGGTGGGCTGGACCTGGAGCATGGAAGCGATGGAGTTGTTGACAGCGTCAAACGAGCCATTGCCAACGCGCTGTCCGTTGAGCCAGTTGTCTTCGATGAAGTGGATGATCGACGCCTGATCGAGCAGAGTGTGATCGACCTGATTCTGCCGCGCGTAGGGCGAGATCACCATGATCGGAATACGCGGGCCGTAGCCGCAGCGTCCCTGGACATTGAGGCCATCCGGGCCGGGAAGCGTTGGAGGCACGATGCCGCATTGTCCGGCGCCGGTTAGCGCATCGGCAGAGGTTTGCGAAGTGTTGACGATGGGAGCGATCTGGTGATCGTACCAGCCGTCGGAGTCGTCATAGTTGATCACTACCATGGTGCTCGCCCAGTACTGGGTCTGCATCAGGAAGTTGATGGTGTCGACGACGAACGTCTGCTCGTCCAGAGGATCAGAGTAGCCTGGGTGGGCATCCTGATAGCCGGGCGCCTTGAGGAAGCTGACAGCCGGGAAGTTGCCGGCGTTGATCGCGTCGAAGAAGTCGTGAGTGTCGTAATTGTGGTTGCCCGGATCGCCAGGCTGGCCAACGGTCGAAGGCGAGGTGGGACGCGTATGCTGCCAGTTGGCAGTGGAGGCGTAGTAGTTGAAAGGCGAGTGATGGGGAATGTAGTCCTTCTCTGTGTCGCCGGTAATTAACGAAGTGTGCGAGCGGTTGCAACCGGTGGTGCCGTTCGGGTTGGTGATGGTCAGGTCGAAGCCGCCCTCGAACCAGCCCCAGCTGATACCTGCGTTGCTGAGCAGATTGCCGATGTTGGTTCCACTCATGTTGAAGACTTCGCCGGAGGAGGTGGAGCACATGTCGCCGTTGGGATCGGCGTCGCCGATGAGCGTCAGGCCGCCGTGGCCGTCTGCGATAACCGCGCCGGTGCCGCGAATGTTGTTGATGGCGCCGTTGGTCTGGCCGGAGATCAGGTTAATCGCGCCCACCGTCGATGGGCCGAAGTTGGTGCCGTAGGCGTTATCGTTCAACGCAAAATACTGGGCGTAGTTCCACAGGGCGGTGACGGTGTTGCCATCGTAGTAGCCCATCACCAGGCCGGTGGTGTCAACGATGCCACCGCCGCCGGGAGGCGGTCCCGCGGTACCGGTGTTTGCCGGGAACAGGTCCATCAAACCTGAATCAGCAGCCGCCTGTTCGGGCGTGTAGTCGTGGTCCTGGTCGGCAGTGGCTGCCTGCGAACGGTCCAGGCGGAAGGGATTGGTGGCGCCATTCCCGTTGGCCGGGTTGAGATTTGGATTGAGGCTGCTCAACAGACCCTGAATGCCGTTAGAGATGGGTGTTCCAGGTAGGGCAGTGAACGGTGGCTCACCCGAAGGGTTGGTGGCATTGGGATAGGTGCCGAAGTAGTGATCAAACGAGATGTTCTCGCCGAAGATCACTACGATGTGCTGGATAGGCGTTGCTGTGGGCACATGAACGACCGCGCTCTTGACCGCCGGTTTTGCCGGAGCGGCGTTCGGCTCTGCTGCATTCGCGTTAGTCAGCGGAGCGAAGGTCATCGCCGCCATTAACGTAGTTGCCAGAAACTCACGCATGGTTTCTCCTCACCTTGTACGCGCCTCAGGCATGGATTCTGAGGCTTTACCTGAATAGCTGAAGAACATCAATTACAGTTGAAGCGCACATGAAAAACAGATGAATGCGACCGTGGAAGCTGGAATTGAACAGATGTGCTGGAAAAGAGGCTGAGCTTGCAGGCTGAAGCGGCGGGCGATCCTGCACGGCGGAGAACTGCAGATCCCTCGGTCGGACTAAGGTCCTCGGTCGGGATGACAGATCGTAAAGGGAACGTCCAGTACGCATGAAATGACATGCCGCAACCTTGTTCCAAGGTGAAGACGCCAACCGTGTGCGCGCTGATTTTCGCGGCCCTGGCCGTGGTCGCGCCATTCGCGGTTCGTGGCGTCGCGTGTGGGCACGATCTCACCTTCCACATGAACAGCTGGCTGGAAGTGGCGCAGCAGTGGCGCGCGGGCGTTTTCTATCCGCGCTGGGCAGCGAATGCCAACTACGGCAGCGGCGAGCCGCGCTTCCTGTTTTATCCCCCGCTATCGTGGATGCTCGGCGGCGCGCTGGGCAGCTTCATTCCGTGGCTGTTCGTTCCTGTGGCGTTCGATGTCTGTGCAGTGTTCCTGGCCGGATTGGCGATGCATCGCATGGCGCGCGAGTGGTTCGAGGAACCGGGCGCCAGTTTGATCGCCGTCGCGTATGCGGTGAATCCGTACATGCTGCTCACGATTTATGTGCGCAGCGCGTTCGCGGAGATGTTGGCCGCCTCGTTCCTGCCGCTGCTGGTGCTGTGGATTGTGCGCGAACGTCCGGCGCGAGAAATGGTGGTGCCGCTGGCGCTGACGGTGGCAGGAGTTTGGCTGACGAATGTTCCGGCAGCGATTATCGCGACATATGTTGCCGTCCTGCTGCTGGCGATTGTGACCATCAGGCGTCGGAATTCGCGTGTGTTTCTTTATGGCGCTGGCGCGATCGCGATGGGATTGCTGCTGGCGTCGTTCTACATCGTGCCGGTGGTGTATGAGAAGAGTTGGATTACGGTGACGCAGTTCCTGTCGGCAGGGGTGCGGCCGGCGGAGAACTTTCTGTTCACGCGCATCGGCGAGCCGGAACATGACAGCTTTCTGCGCGGGCTGTCGTGGCTGGCGATGGCAGAGTTGGCTGCGACCGCTTTGGGAGCGGTGATTGCGATGCGGTGGCGCGGGCGGGGCGTAAAGCTCTGGTGGCCGCTGGTGATCTTGGCGGGAGTTGCGTTGGTGATGATGTTGCCGGTCACCGGTATGGCGTATCGCCTCATGCCGGATCTGCGGTTCCTGCAGTTTCCCTGGCGATGCTGCTGGTGGTGAGCCTGGCGTACGCGGTTTTTGTGATCACGGCCGTGCCGGAATTTCGCGGCAAGTGGGCGGTGTTCGCCATTCTCTTTATTGGGCTGATCGCAGTCTGCAATCGCGCGCTGCAACCTGTTTGCGATCCCGAAGACACGCCCTTCATGATCTCCAATGTTTTTCATACGGGATATGGCTACATGGGAACGGATGAGTATGTTCCGGCAGGCGGAGATGACTACGAGATCAAGCCGGACTTTCCTCAGTTTCGTCTGCGTGGGCCTGAAGGCAACGTGCCGCCGGTTGATGCTCGGGTCAGCCAGTTTCAAGGCGGCGTCTATCACAAGCAGTTCATCGTCGACTCGCCGCAGCCGGTCGATGTGGTCTTGCGACTGATGAACTATCCGGCATGGCACGTCGCGGTCAATGGCGGGACAGTCACGCCGCGGTCCGACGATCCTACCGGACGAATAGTCATCGCACTTCCCGCAGGACAAAGCGAGGTGGATGTGCGGTTCGTGCGGACAACAGATAGATGGATCGGTGACGGCATGAGCTTGCTGGCGATAATGCTTCTCGGCGGAGTCTTTTATAGTGAGCGGAAAAGACTAATTCCACCATAGAGACACAGAGTTTTATGTGTAGATTCCAGGGCGTAGCTTTGTTCCTTGTTTCCAGGCGTATTGATTTGTGAGCCTCCATTCGTAAAAGCGACAAGCGGTCTGATCCAAGTTTTCTCT
Source organism: uncultured Acidobacteriaceae bacterium (assembly GCA_963805985.1). Taxonomy (GTDB): domain Bacteria; phylum Acidobacteriota; class Terriglobia; order Terriglobales; family Acidobacteriaceae; genus Bog-257. Next base: position 383,103 of record CAWDWG010000008.1, read on the forward strand.
GTGCCTCTGTGTCTCTGTGGTGAAATAGAAGTCCATGAAGCGAGTACTCGTAGCGACCTCCAATCCGGGCAAGATTCGCGACCTGATCGGCGCGGCGCGCGCGCACAATGTCGAGATCGCGATGCTGCCTGACTTCGCTTCGCTGCCGTCGGTCGTCGAGGACGGCCTCACCTTCGAAGCCAACGCGCGCAAGAAGGCCGAAGAATACAGCAAGTACGCCGAGGGCGAGATCGTCCTTGCCGACGACTCCGGGATCGAGGTCGATGCGCTGAAAGGAGCGCCTGGCGTGCGGTCGGCGAGGTACGCGGCCGACGATCCCCAGGTTATCGCCCAGGAGATGGGCGCGAACCCTTCGGCCAACTCAGGGCAGGCTCTGGGGCACCAGATGGAAGCTGGCAATTCTGACGACGAGGCTAACAATGCGCGGCTGTTGCGCGAATTGCACGATGTGCCCGACGAATTCCGTGCCGGGCGATTCGTCTGCGTGATCGCCGCCGCGCGCAACGGCCACACGCTGGCGACGTTTCATGGCAAGGCCGAGGGCGTCATTCTGCACGCGCCGCGCGGTTCCAACGGATTCGGCTACGATCCGCTGTTCTACTTCCCGGAGATCGGCAAGACCTTCGCCGAGCTCAGCGCCGAGGAGAAGGCCGGATACAGTCATCGCGGCGCGGCATTCCGAGCGTTTCTGGCGTGGGAAGACGAGAGCGAAGATCGGCATCCGCATCGGTAGGCCCAGGTTATCGCCCACCAGGTTATCGCCCAAAAGATGGGCGCGAACCCTTCGGCCAGCTCAGGGCAGGCTCTGGGGCACAGCCATCCCAGAAAAAGCAATTCCTCCGCAAAAACCATTCCTCCGCAATCCGCTGGTGACTTCGCTGCGTATCCATTGTGAGCGGCGAAAATCCCTGCCCGCTCCAAAGGATGAGGAGAGATGAAAAAGAACATACTTGCATTCCTGTTTGCGATGACTATCGCTGTGTCCGCAATTGCGTGGGCCGGCGACGATCCTATGGTTGGCGGAGCGGCGATGTATCCCACGAAGAACATCGTGCAGAACGCGGTGAACTCGCAAGACCACACCACGCTCGTGGCCGCCGTGAAAGCTGCGGGACTGGTCGAGGTTCTCGAAGGTCCGGGGCCGTTCACCGTGTTCGCGCCCACCAATGAGGCCTTCGCCAAGCTGCCCGCCGGCACGGTCGACACGCTGCTCAAGCCCGAGAACAAAGAGATGCTGGTGAAGGTGCTGACCTATCACGTCGTGCCGGGCCGCATCAGCTCTGCTGACCTGATGAAGCAGATCAAGGCGGGCAACGGCAAAGCCGAGTTGAAGACGGTCCAGGGCGAGACGCTCACCGCGACCATGAACGGCAAGCACATCGTGCTGACCGACGAGAAGGGCGACAACTCCATGGTGACCATCGCCAACGTCTTCCAGTCAAACGGCGTCATTCATGTAGTCGACACCGTGTTGCTGCCGAACTAGCAGCTAACAACCAGCGACTAGCTTTGTGCCCCGGGTCCGCGTAAGCACGTGCGCGAGTCCGGGGCATCGGTGCGCTTCCACCGCTCATTCGAAGATCGCGAACGAGTGGGCACACAGCGGTTGCGTGGCTGTCCATCGCGCGACAACTTAAACTCGGCAGATCGTATGCGTGTGCTGAGCTCTATGATCCGCAACGCCGCTGCACCCGACTCGACCAGTTGTCGCCGACGGCGGGCACAGCCAATACGAATCCCGACCCTGCCGCAATGAGATCACGACAGGGCGGGAGCGGCCACGCGCTTACTGAGGATTGCTGGTAGTGGTCGTCGTGGTGCTCGAGTTGCTGGGCTGAGCGGGCGTAGTGGTTGTAGTGGTAGAGCTGGTGGACGGCGGCGGAGTTGTCGTGGTGGTGGTCGAGTCCGTCGTCGTCTTTTGATGATGATGCTTGGTCTTGGTTGTGGTATGCGTGGTTTCGGTGCTCTGCGGCTGATCCTGCGTGGTTGTGGTCGTGCTCTGCGACGACGTTGTCGGCTGATTCGTCGTCGTGGTCGTGGTCTGGCTCTGGCTCTGAGCCACCCCGGAGAGCGAGAGAGCTACTACGATAAACGCTGCCACTGCAAGTACACCAAGTTTTTTGGAAACCATCTTATTGTTTCCTCCTTATCCTTCAGGCTTCTCATTCGAAACGATGACGTCACCGCATCTTGATCAAGCTAAGATGCGATTTTCACATTGCTGTGATGTCTGGCAGTAAGCGCCGCGGATTACGGAAGTTGCACTGGGGACGGCAAGGCTTTTGGAGGCGAGAAATCAGTTTTGACGGGGCTATATCAGATTTATGTAGTACTATCGCGCTTTTCAACTCCAGGGAGGGATTCCATGCGATTAGCTGTCTTCTGCCTCTTAGCGTCCGCCGTGCTCCCGCCACTTAGCCGAGCACAGGCTCCCGTTTTCGTGATTACGCCGGAACAGAGCACGATTCAGTTCTACGTGAAATCCTCGGTGGATATACAGGGTCATTTCGACAAGTGGGACGCCACTCTGACCTTTACATCTCATAAGATCTCCACAGCTGTATTGGACATCAAGATTCAGGCTGCCACCGTGAACACCGGAAGCGGCTTGAAGGACGACAAGCTGAAGAGCAAGGATTTCTTTGACGTCGAGAAAGATCCATTGATCACGTTCAAGTCAACGAAGATTGTGCGAACCAGCCCAGGCAGTTATCAGGTGCAAGGCAACTTCACCATACGCGGCGTGACTAAACCTGACATCCTAACGCTAACCACCGACAGCGAGGGCAAAGGCGTAGGCGAGATTAAGGGGACAATGGCCTTCGACCGCAAGGACTATGGTGTCGACGGCAGCATTCCTTTCATCAGAATCGCCGACCGGGTCGAAGTAACTGTCTCCTTTCAGGCAAAGCAAGTCAGTGGACCTCCGGTACTTTTTGAGCAATAGCCGGTCGCAATTTTTCCATCGCCACAATTCCAGCCCGACACCCCCAGTCGAGGGTGTAGCAAAGTCCCCTCGCCTGGTAAGACCCCTTCACGATTTGACCCGTTTTCGCGCACTTCCCTACAATCGAGGATTCCGCATTACTACAGGAAGAATCATGGCGCTTGAGCTGTTTAATACGCTGTCCGCGAAGGTCGAGGAGTTTCATCCGCTGGAAGACAACCTGGTCCGCATGTACGCGTGCGGGCCGACGGTGTACGACTACGGCCACATCGGCAACTTCCGCACGTTCGTTGTGGTCGACACGCTGCGGCGGTTCCTGAAGCAGAGCGGCTATCAGCTGAAGCACGTGATGAACATCACGGACGTGGACGACAAGATCATCCGCAATGCGGCGCGCGACGGCGTGACGGTACAGGAGTACACGAAGAAGTATCGGGAGGCGTTTCTGGAGGACGCCGATGCGCTGAACATCGAGCGGCCGGAGATGGTTGTTAACGCGACCGACCACATTCAGGAGATGGCGCACTTCATTGCGGTGCTGGCGGAGAAGGGATTCGCGTACCGCACCGACGATGGCTCGTACTACTTTCGCATTGCGAAATTCCCGCAGTACGGCAAGTTGTCGAAGAAGGATTTTGAGGGGATGACGGACGGGGCGCGCGTCGATGTGGACGAGTATGACAAGGACAACGCGCGCGACTTCGCGCTGTGGAAGGCGCCGAAGCCCGGCGAGGCGCAGTGGGAGACGGAGATTGGGCCGGGGCGGCCGGGCTGGCATATCGAGTGCTCGACCATGTCGATGAAGTATCTAGGCGAGACGTTCGACATTCATCTCGGCGGCGAGGACTTAATCTTTCCGCATCACGAGAACGAGATTGCGCAGTCGGAAGCGGAGACCGGCAAGTTGTTCGTGAAGGTGTGGGTGCATTCGAGGTTTCTGCTGGTAGAAGGCGAGAAGATGGCCAAGAGCGCGGGGAATTTCTATACCGTGCGCGACCTGATTCTGCTGGGACACAAGCCGTCGTCGATACGCTTACTGCTGATGATGGTGCCGCATAGCAAGCAGCTGAACTTCACCTTCGATGGCCTGACGCAGGCGGCGAATTCGGTCGAGCGGCTGAGAAACTTCAAGCTGCGGTTGGAGACGTCGTCGTTTGCGGATGGGACGAGTCCGAAGGTGGCGGAGATTGCGAAGAAGACGTCGGCGGAGATGACGGCCGGGCTCAACGACAATCTGAACACCGCGCGAGCGCTGGGAGCGGTCTTTGATATGGTGCGCGATGTGAACGCCGCGGCCGATGCGGACGACGTGCGCAAGGGCGATGTTCCTGGATTGCTGAAGGTGATGCAGCAGTTCGAGGAAATCTTCCCGGTGCTGAAAGACGACGATGCCGCAAAGGTGCGGGCGACGGTGGAGTGGGCAAAAGCGGCGGGGTTGCAGGACAAGATCAGCGCGGAGACGGCTGAGCTGGCTAAGGCGGCGACGCTGTCGGATGACGAGATCGAGAAGTTGGTGGCCGAGCATTCGCAGGCACGCAAGACGCGGGACTTTGCGCGCTCGGATGCGATTCGCGCGCAACTCGGGGAGAACGGTGTGATTTTGGAGAATACGAAGGATGGGGTGCGGTGGAAGAGGAAGTAAGGCGTTGTCAGTTGTAGGGTGTCCATCGCAGATCGTTCTGGCGATGCAAGGAAATCGGTACTGCCACCACGAACGAACCGCAGATCCCTCGGTCGGACTAAAGTCCTCGGTCGGGATGACAGATCATAAGAGGAGCTGGGGATGCTGGCCTGAAGGCGGCTCTACAGGCCACTAGTCACTGACCACCGGTCTTAAACGCTTTGATCACGATGTCGTTGGGTTGTTTGCCGACGGGGATTAGCGTGACGAGGGCGCGGTCGGCACTGATCTTTGAGTTGTCCTTCGTCTTGACCGTGCGCACGACAGCCACATCACCTGATCCTGAATCGACCACAAGCAAGTGCGCTTCGTCCGGGGTCAGCGCGAGCGCGTCCGGACGATTGCCAACCTGCACCGCGCCGATCACGTGGCCCTCGTCGATGGCGTAGACACTTACCGTGTTCGACCCAAAGTTGCTCATATAAAGAAGACTGTTGTCGGAGGTGACGACGCCGTGCGAGGGGTTGTCGCCGATGAGATAGCTGCCGCCGACTTCGTTGGCGCTGGTCTCGACGATGGAGAAGTTGTTGCTGTTGAAGTTACTGACAAAGAGCTCGCCGCCATCGGGTTTGAGCGTGAGTTGGATGGGGAGCTGGCCGACGTCAAGATAAGTAAGCAGGCGGCCGTCTTTGAGATCGACGGCTGCGACCTGGTTAGAGGCGGGACAGGCGACGAAGGTCTTGCTGTTGTCCGGCAGGATGACGAGGTCCTGCGGCTGCCGGCAGACGGCGACGGTGTTGCGGATCGCCAATTTGTCGGTGTCGATGATCGAGATCGTGTTGTCGGCGCGATTGCTGACGACTACGAGTTTGCCGTCAGGTGAAACACGCGCCAAACCGGGGGCGCCGCCAACCCGAATTGTGGCGATGACGGCGCGCTTTGCGAGATCGAAGACGGAGACGTTAGCAGAGCCGGAGTTGGCGACGTAGGCGCGCTTGCCGTCCGAGGAAACTGCGATGGAATACGGCTTGGCGTGAACGCCGATGACCGCAACCTGCTCGTTGGTCTCGGCGTTGATGATGCTGACGTTGCTGGAGTCGGCGTTGGCGACGTAGATCTCGTTGCGCGTGGGGCTGGCGGCGAGGCCGGTGGGGCCGGCGCCGACGGCGATGGTCTTGACATTGCGAAGCTGCAGCAGATCGAGGACGCTGACGGAGTTGCTCTTGCCGTTGCTGACGTAAGCGTATTCGTGATAGCCGGGAGCGACGGTCGAGCGCTGGTGGCAGGCGGTCGTCAGCAACAGCGCGATACAGATGGCGAGACCGCGACGGGGGGGAGTAGTCATCGTCAGCGGGATGATTGTAATGGATGTCATCGCGGATATCTGCCAAGGCTCGGACGGCAGGATATGCGCGGCAAGAATGTGCCGTCCCTGCGGGACTCGGGCAGACTTCCACGGCTAACCCAGCGCTCACGCGCTGGGCTAAGATTGTGCCGCCCTGCGGGCTACGTTCACCTGACCTTAGTGCGCGGCTGCGGTGCCGGCGGTTTGGCGGGCGGCGGGATTGGCGACAGGGTCGGCGACGGTGCGATCGAGCACTTTGGCAATCTGCCGCACCTCTTTCATCAGCTGCACGAACTGATCGGGATAGAGCGACTGCTTGCCGTCGCTGAGCGCGCGATCGGGATCGGGATGGACTTCGATGATGAGACCATCGGCTCCCACGGCGACAGCGGCGCGCGACAGCGGCGTGACCTTGTTGCGCTTGCCGGTGCCGTGGCTGGGATCGACGATGATGGGCAGGTGGCTGAGCCGCTGCACTGCGGGCACGACGCTGAGGTCGAGTGTGTTACGCGTGTGGTCGGCGAAGGTGCGGACGCCACGCTCGCAGAGCACGACGTTGTAGTTGCCCTCGCTCATCACGTACTCGGCGGCCATGAGGAACTCTTCTACTGTGGCCGACATGCCGCGCTTGAGCAGAACCGGCTTGCGCGAACGGCCGGCGCGCTTGAGCAGCGAGAAGTTCTGCATGTTGCGCGCGCCGATCTGGATCATGTCGGCGTACTTCTCGACCAGGTCGAGCGATTCGTTGTCGACAGCTTCGGTGACGATGAGCAGGCCGAAGCGATCGCGGATCTCGGCGAGGATCTTTAGGCCATCTTCGGCGAGACCCTGGAACGAGTACGGCGAAGTGCGCGGCTTGTAAGCGCCGCCGCGGAAGAAGCGCGCACCGGCGCGAGCGACGTGGTCGGCAGTGGCGAAGGCCTGATCGCGGCTCTCGATGGCGCAGGGGCCGGCCATGACGGCAACTTCTTGGCCGCCGACGGTCGCATCGGAGTTGGCGAAGCGGACAACGGTGTCGTCTTCCTTGAGATCGCGGCTGACCAGCTTGTAGGGCTTGCTAACGCGAATGACTTCCTGCACACCCAACATTTCGTCGAATGTGCCGGGATCGAGTTCGGTTTCGTTGCCGGTGATACCGATGGCAGTGCGCTGCGCTCCGGGCATGGAGTGCGCGCGGAAGCCCAGACTCTCGATTCGTTCGCAGACCTGGCGCACGTTCTCTTCGGAAGCGTGCGCTTTCATGACAATCAGCATGGGAGACCCCTCTGTTGGTGACTAGTGTACCGTTCGGCGATGGGCGGGGCAATTGAACGATCGTTCACTCGGTCACGACTGCAGCATCTCCAGCAGCTTGAGCGTAGTGGCCCAGTTGCGAGCGGTGGCGACGGTGGAGAGCCGAGAGTCGAAGTAGGCGCTGGTGAGCTTTGACCGGCCCGCGCCGTTGGGAAGGTGCATGTAGACCTCGCGGCCGGAAACATGGAAGCGATCGCCGGGCGAGCGATTGGGATCAAGGCTCTTGACGGCTGCGGTGGTCGGCTCATCGGCAAGGAAGTAGACGTACAGCGTGATCTCTGGCAATCCGGCTCTTAGAAAGGGATTGCTGCTTGCCACCTTTTGCATCTCATCGCGATTGCGCAAGATGATCGGCGCGGAGAAACCGAAGCGGTCTTCGATCTTCTTGCCAAGAATCGCGGGCAGGCTTTTCGCTACCTTCGGCGGTGCGGTGAAGACCACGTTGCCGCTCTGAATGTAACTGCGCACGTTGACGCATTTGGCCTCGGTGAACATCTCGACCAGCTGCTTCATCGGCACGATGTGTTTGCCGCCGACATTGATGCCGCGCAGCAGCGCGACGTAGCTGTTGCTTACCGAGTCCATGTCGTCCCGTTGTCCCAGTCGATGCGGTTACCGTCAGAGCTGATGGTGCCGTCGATGCGCTGGCCCGACCAGGTGGTCGTGATGCGACTGGAGTTGTCGAAGGAGCCGTTCGCGGTCTGGCCGACTTCGTTCTTCAGCGTGAGATTGCCTTTCTTCTGGCGAATGGTGCAGCGCAGCGAGTGGTTGCCGTCGCGATACCAGGTGCCGTCGAGATTGGGGCGACGCCCGCCTCCACTGCCGCTGCAGCGCATCCAATAGGTGCCGTTGGTCCAGTCGATGCGCAGGCCGTCGGAGCTGAGCGTGCCGCGGACGAACTGCCACTGATCGGCGCTGAACTCGGTCTGCTGCATGTTGGTGAAGTGACCGGTCGAGGTGCTTCCCTGCTCGTTGGTGAAGCTGAGGAACGCGCCGTTGCTGCTGATGGAGCAGCGCTTGTTCTTGTCGCCCTGGGCGCACCAATCGCCGGCAATGCGGGAAGCCTGTCCGAAGTCCTGCGGCAGAGGCGCGGCGAAGGCGCGGGATCGCACGTGACCAAGGCCGAAGACGATGGCAGCGCTCAACAGGGCGACGCCTGCGGATTTCGCGATGCGGGACAACATTGCGCCTCCTGATAATCACCCAGGTCTCGAATCGCGCGAGAGCTGTGACACCCATTTCGCGCCGAACGGTCTCGATGTGGATCAGACGGGCAAAGCATATCAGAAGTTATCGCGGCGGCGGTCGTAATCGGCATTGCGCGCGGCAGCCAAACCCGGCACAATCGGAATAGGAAGTTGCTGATTGCGACAGGACATCCATAGCGAGCAGGACGAAGTTGCCGAGGTCGATGCCGGCGCTGCGGCCAAGCCGCGTGCTGCGAGCGCGAGTCGCATGGTCCCGGCAGGCAGCCAGCTCTTGACGAACCGCTTCTGGACGGCGCCGAACCAGATCACGCTGCTGCGGCTCATCTTCATTCCGTTCGTTATCATCTCGGTATTCGACGCGCAGTGGCGATGGGCGCTTGTCCTGCTGCTGGCGGCCGCGGCCAGCGACGCACTCGACGGCCTGCTGGCCCGCGCGCTACGTCAGCAGACGCTACTCGGCCAATACCTCGATCCCATCGCCGACAAGCTGCTGCTCAGCTCGCTCTTCCTGGTGCTGTCGTTCGTCAGGAAGATTCCCTGGCGCTACACGATCGCGGTCTTCAGCCGCGATCTTTGCATCGTGGCGACGGCCGTGGTGCTGTACGCCGCCGTCGGCTTTCGCGACTTCCGTCCCAGCATCTTCGGCAAGCTGAACACGGCGTGCCAGATCGCGACCGTCTTCTTCGTTGTGCTCTCGCAGGTGGTGGAGACGCGCTGGCTACCGATGCTGGTAAAGCTCCTGCTCTACGGGACGTTCACCTTTACCACCATTTCCGGTGTGCACTACGTGCTGCTGACCGGATATCGACTGCGCAATGTGAACCACAAGACAGTGGCCAGCAGCTAGAAGAGCGTTGTCAGTTGTCGGTTGTCGGCAGCTAACGCCCGGAGCAACCCGCCCCATCCACACCTGCAAACCGTCCGTCGTCGGTTATAGTCAGTCCAGCACTTCTGACAACCGACAACGGACAACCGACAACGCCTTCCATGCCGTCCGACCGCCATCACCGCCTGAAGGTCATTGTTGCCTTCGCGCTGGTCTACGTCTTCTGGGGATCGACGTACCTTGCCATCGGCATTGCCGACCAGGAGCGGCTTCCGCCGGCGGTGATGTGCGCGATCCGCTTCGCCATCGCCGGATCGCTGATGCTGGCCGCGCTCGCCATGACGGGCCGGCGCGTGCGGATCACACTGCAGCAGGCTGCGCGGCTGGCGACCATCGGCTGCCTGCTGCTGGTGGGCGGCAACTTCGGACTCGCCTGGGCCGAGCAGTTTGTGCCGACCGGCTTCGCCGCGCTGATCATCGCCGTCACGCCCATCTGGTTTCTGGTGCTGGAGACCTTCGTCTTTCGCGGCCACCGGCTTTCGCGTCGCGGTCTGGCCGGTGTGGGGCTCGGCATCGCCGGCGTCGCGCTGCTGTTCTGGAGCAAGTTCGAACATCGCGCCGCGCTCGGCGTCATGCCACTCGTGGCTGCCTGCACCGTGCTGCTGGCGACGTTCAGCTGGGCGCTAGGTTCGGTGCTGTCGAGCAAGTGGAAGATGCCGGTCGATCCGTTCACCGGCACGGCGTGGCAGATGCTGTTTGCGTGCGCCGGCAACGCCATCGTCGCCGTCGTCAGCGGCGAGGTGCGGAACATCGTGATCACGCGCCGGGCCATGCTGGCCGTGCTCTACCTCGTCATCTTCGGATCGTGGGTGGGATACTCGGCGTACATCTGGTTGCTCAAGCACGTGCCCACGCCCAAGGTCGCAACCTACGCGTATGTCAATCCGCTAGTCGCGGTGTTTCTGGGATGGCTCATCCTCAGCGAGCGGCTGGATGGATTTGTCTTCGTGGGGATGGTGATCGTCGTGATGGGAGTGGCGCTGGTGACGACCGCTAAGGTGCGTGAAGCCTCGACCCAAGGACCGCTGCTGACGGAGTTGGAGCCGGAGGCGTAGGTTTCGTTGTCGCTGAGACGAGGCGCCCCACCCAAGCCTTTTTGTTTGCGTGGGTGTTTTGCTGTGCGGCCCATCACATCTGCGTCGCGCTCCGGTCAATTAGAATATCCCCATGGACTCTTTCGTCATTGCAGGCCGCCAGTTCCGTTCGCGCCTGATCGTCGGCACGGGCAAGTACAAATCCGGACAAGAGACCGCGCGCGCCATCGCCGCCAGCGGTGCCGAGATGGTCACCGTTGCCGTCCGCCGCGTCGAACTCGATCGCAGCAAAGAATCGCTGCTCGACTTCATCGATCCGCAGAAGTACTTCCTGCTGCCCAACACCGCCGGCTGCTACACCGCCGACGAGGCCATCCGCACCGCGCGTCTTGGCCGTGAGGTCGGGCTCTCCGATTGGGTGAAGATCGAGGTCATCGGCGATCAGCAGACGCTCTTTCCCGACGTGCAGGCCACCATCGAAGCCACTCGCACGCTAGTAAAGGAAGGCTTCACGGTTCTGCCGTATACCTCTGATGACATTGTGGTTGCGAAGCGCCTGATTGACGCTGGGGCCAGCGCGGTGATGCCGCTTGGTGCGCCCATCGGCAGCGGCATGGGCATCCAGAATCAAGCCAACATCCGCATCCTGCGCGAGATGATCACCGGCGTTCCGCTCATCGTCGACGCGGGCGTGGGTACGGCATCCGATGCGGCCATTGCGATGGAGCTTGGCGTCGATGGCGTGCTGATGAATACCGGCATTGCCGGAGCGCAGGAGCCCGAGCTGATGGCCGAAGCGATGAAGAACGCAGTCATTGCCGGCCGCCAGGCCTACCTCGCCGGCCGCATGCCCAGGAAGCTCTACGCCACCGCCAGTTCGCCCCTGGCCGGCGTCGTGCGATAAAGAACGATTCGACGCCTACAAAGGGCACTTCCGGCCCACGGTTCGCGCCGGCCGAAAAGCTGAGAGGCCCTTCCGCTTCTGGGGAGGGTCCTGCTCGCTTTTCGCGAAACACATGTCCTCGGGCAAACTAGCTAGCAGCTCAAATGCTCGAACCATATCGCTGTGGCGAAATGCCTGTGATGCTGTGTCCATGCAATCCCCGCATAAGTAAATACAGTCGCGTGCCTCACTCTGTCATCCCGGAAGGGGCCTGCTTTTCTCCAATCTTCTGTTAGCGTGGGAACCGTGCGCCGAACGGTCCACGACTCACGTTCCACGATCCTACGGCACAGTCACCTTTACCTTCGCCGTCGTCCTGCCATACTGATTCGTCGCGTACAGCGTATACGTCGTCGTCGCCAGCGGATTCACGGTGACATTATTTCCCCGAATCGCTCCCACCGTAGGTGACACAATGTAGTACTCCCCGTTTGTGACACTCCAGCTCAGCGTAACCGGATCTCCCGATCCTCCCGACGATGTCGCCGTAAAGCTATTGATCGTCGGATTCGGCCCGGTTGGCACATTCTGCGGCGTGTACAGCGGCGAAATCAGCACCACTTCGAAATCCGATGCCGTGACCGAATGCAGATTGCCAAGGTCGTCATTGTTCCACCGCATATCGGTCGTGCCCGTAAGGAACATCGATGAGCCGTTGTCGGCCATGATCGCGCCATACTGCTTCAGCGCGGTCAGGATCACCTGGTTGGTCTTTGAGAAGCCGGAGATGTCGTAGCTTGCCTTCAGCCGCAGCCGCATGCCCATCGGCGCTGCGTATTGGTCGTTGGAATTCGCCGCCCAGTGCGATGCCGGCGGGGTGAACGCCTCCGTGCTGTTTTGCAGCGTTATGCGGACCGCGTGATTGATCGCACCCGCCTGCACCTCGTCGGCGCGCACCAGTCCCGGCAGAATCGGCAGGCCCGCGGCGTCGGCCGAAGTCCAGGTATACGGCCGCGTCTCGTTCGCTTCCAGGTCCCACACCGCACCCGAGCCCGCGTTCCATCCCAGCGGGCCAAAATTGAACGCGTAGTACAGCTCGTACAGCCAACAGTTTCCCTTGTCGACGATCAACACATGCCGGTCGCCGTTGCCCGGCTGAGGAAAGCCCTCAATCAGCGCGTTGGCTGGGATCGGCATGGGGCCAGGATCGCTCTCGTCGCCGTACAAGGTGTAGTTGATGCTGAGATAGGGCTGCGTGCTGGGTACCACAATGTAGGGGATGCCGATGGTCTGCCCGTCGTACAGCCCGGCGCCGAAATCAGGATGCAGCGGCGTGCCGCCACCGATCTCGGCGATGTAGTTGGCGGAGTTCGGATCGACCTGCGCGCTGGAAATGTTGGTGTTCCACAGGCTGTTGGACGGGAAGGGAACGAAGCCGTTGAAGCTGCCCATCGGCCCCAGCGTCATCACATTGCAGGGGTCGCTCTGGGCGAAGGCCACACTGGCCATCAGCAAAAGGCTGGTAAGCAACAACAATCCGGGCAGGGATATCCGCTGCATGGTCGTGCTCCTGGATCTTGGATTCCCCCACAGTCAGCCCGGTTGAGCGAAGCATATCACCATAAGAGGCAATCCAGACACTGGTTTCTCGATATGTTTCTAAAGCTAAGACCTATCCCATCCTGGTTCACGGACTCGCGCTTGAGGTCAGGTAGGAACAGTACGAATCAGAAGATTGTCATCACGAGGAGGCCGTAAGGCCGACGAGGGATCTGCTGTTTGGTATTGCTAGAAGGATGTCCCACTCAATGGCAGCGAACCATCCGAGCCGCGGGTGCCCCACCCAAGCTGTTTTGCTTGGGTGGGACTGTCGGAAGCCTGCATTGCCGGTCGCGGTAAAGGATCGGCCACCGACCACTACTTCATCACCAGCTTGGCAATCGTCTGCAGCTGCATATTGCTGGTGCCTTCGTAGATCTTGCCGATCTTCGAGTCGCGGAAGAATTTCTCTACCGGATAATCTTTCGTGAACCCGTATCCGCCGTAGATTTCGACGCACAGCGAAGCCACGCGCTCGGCCACCTGCGAGGTGTATAGCTTGGTCATCGCGGCTTCTTTCAGGAAGCTCATCCCGGCGTCTTTCATGCGCGCGCAGTTGTAGAGCAGCATGCGCGCGGCTTCAATCTCGGTCGCCATCTGCGCGATCTGGAACTGAATCCCCTGGAACTCCGAGATGCTCTTGCCAAACTGCTTGCGCTCCTGCGCGTACTTCACGGCAAACTCCCACGCGCCGCGCGCCAGTCCCAGCATCTGCGCGCCAATCCCGATGCGCCCTTCGTTCAGCGTCTCAATTGCAATCTTGTATCCCTTGCCGACCTCGCCCAGCACGTTCTCCTTGGGCACGCGGCAATCATCCAGAATCAGCTCGCAGGTGCTCGACGCGCGAATCCCCAGCTTGTCTTCCTTCTTGCCCACGGTAAAGCCGGGAAAGCTCTTTTCGACGATAAACGCCGTAATGCCCTTGTACCCCAATGTGGGATCGATAGTGGCGAGCAGAATAAACACGCCCGCTTCTTTGCCATTCGTGATCCACAGCTTCTGCCCGTTCAGGACGTACTCGCTGCCCTTCAGTTCGGCACGCGTCTGCAGCGCAAACGCGTCCGATCCCGATCCCGCTTCGCTCAGCGCATACGCTCCGACCGTGTCCTTGCACATCCGCGGCAGGTAACGCTTCTTCTGCTCCGGCGTCGTCCAGCGCAGAAGAGCATTGTTCACCAGCGTGTTCTGCACATCGACCACAACTCCCGCCGATGGATCAACGCGCGACAACTCCTCGACCGCAAGAATCGCCTCGAAGAAAGTTCCTGCTCCGCCCCCGTATTCCTCGGGCACTTCGATGCCCATCAGTCCGAGCTCGAAAAACTGATCGATCAACGAGTGCTCGAAGACACCCTCCTCATCCATCTTCTTCACGTGCGGACGCACGCTCTCGTCGGCAAATTGCCGAACCGTATCGCGGAACAGCACTTCATCTTCGGTGAGTGAAACCAGGGGAGCCGGAGCAGAGGAGACAGCTTGGGCAGTAGCTTCAGACATGATGGCAATCCTTGAATAGAAGTTCGAAACCCTTGATTCTAGCACTCAGGCGGTGTGAGATTGGAGCGGGTACTTCGTTTGTGCAGCGCCCTTGCTTCGACTTGGAACTCCGCCCGGACTCGGAATCCCGCTTTACCTTTGCGACGATCCCGTCCCGCCTTGCGGGGCGACTCAGCTCAGCCCAGGACGAAGTCCTGGGTGGTCGTTTCGAAAAGAGGCTGGGTCACGGAAGGGACTGGCCGGCAAGCTCACACCTTAATCGCCGCCCGCAACCTCGGCGATCCTGCCACCCCCGCCTTCAACTCCTCATCGCCACCGATCGTCTCCATCATCTTCCTCGTGACCTCGTCGTCGATCTGCGCCGCATCTTGCAGCTCCACCGGATACCGCACCACGAACTCCGGACCTGTATCGGCAAAATATACGTTCGCCTTCGGCGTCGGCGCCGCCATCGGCGTGTCCAGCAGGCGCTGCACCAGCGAGTGCTGATGATCGATGGCGTCCTGATAGCGGGAGAAGATCGAAGTCACTGCGTCCAGCAGCTTCTTCTCAACGCCCGCGACATTCGCGTTTGCCGCCAACGTGACGGCGATCTCATGCCACGCGTACGCGGTGCCGGGAAGCTGCTTGAAGAAGGGCGCAGCCTGGAACATCACGGAGTTCGAGAACACCACCACGCGGCCCGTCGGATACAGATCAATTCCCGTGCCCGACAGCTCCATCAAATAAAGCCGCACCAGTCCGACCTCGATCACATCGCCAGTTACTCCGCCAACGGTCAGGCGGTCGCCCACTCGCACGCCATACCGTCCAATAAGAAAGAAGTACGCGGCGACCGACAAGATCACCGTCTGCAGCGCCACGGCAATGCCCGCGGTGAGGAACCCGGCAAAGGTCGCCAGCGAACTGAACTCGCTGACGAAACCCAGCGCGATGACCAGCACCATGAGGAAGCTGGTCACAAAACGGCGAATCAGCAGTAGTTGCCGCCGCCTTCGCGCGTCATGCACATAACGATAGGTAGCGTGCCGCCACGCGGCGGAGAGCACGAACACAAACAGCAACGCGATCAGGATTACCGCAACCCGTGTCAGCAGCAAGCGCAGCACGCGCTTGTATTCCGTGTTGATGGAGTTGCGCCATTCCTGCAGATCGCCGCGGCACTCGTCGAGCAGAATCATCTCCTGCCGGAGCGGCACGGCGATGGCGGATACCTGTTTGAACTCCGCAGTCAGCGCCTCGAACTTCTTGCGCGTGGCAGCGATTTGCGCCGGATCGGACACGGGCGCTTGATTCACCATGTCGCGCCCTTGCTGCACCAGGCTCTTCAGTCGCTCGCGCAGCGGAATGTCCAGCTTGTTGGCCGTGTCACGCAGTTGAGCGGTCTCCGCGATCAACTGATCGATGTCGTGAATGTCGCGTATCTGGCCGATCAGGATCGACGCCAGCCCGAACAATCCGGCATCTTGCGCGCGGCTGGCTTTCGAGGGAGCGCTGCTAGCCATCTCCTTCTTCGTTGTTGCGAAGACCTCGGGCACCGACTGCTTCAACTGATTGATCTGCCCCGCCAACCCGCTGCCGCCGTTTTCGCTGCCTGCATTGACGCTGGCGATCTTCTGCAGCGAGTCAAGAATCGTTTTGTCCAGATCGATTTCGCCCTGCAGGGCATCGCGTTGCGAGAGCAACTGCTCCCGCTGTTTGCCCCGCGCCGCGAGGATCTGTTTGTTCAGGTCGTCGAGCTGCGCTTGATCCTGGGTGATGCGATCGCTGGTGTTGGCAGCGGCCTTGGCAAGCGTTGTCTGCTGGTCCAGATTGACGGAAGCCGAGTTGGCGGGGTTGGGCTGTTGACCGTTCGCTGCCTTGGCCAGAAGCGCAGCCTGCGCTTGCGACGCTTGAAATGCCAGCTGCAGCGCCTGGGTCGCGGAGCTTCGCGCGTTTTCCACGTACAGAATGTCACTGGGCTGGCCCGCCGTGATATCGAGGCTGGTGACCTGGCGGTACCAGCCGATAGCGGCGTTCAGGTGCGCCAAAATGGAATCGCTCTCCGCCGGCGCGGTTTGGCTGGCGAGTGCCAGGGTGACAATCGCCGCGAAAATGCAAACAATCCCAGCAAGTCGGCCGCTTACGGGCCTGCGTTCAAGTCGTGCCAAACAAATCCTCTCTGGAATGAAGTCGCTGTTATTTAGGATGCTCAGATTCTATCCTGCGTCCACTCGTAGCAGCGTCGTCGCGCCCGGCGTAACCCAACGACTTCATCCAATCGTTCAACCAGACGGTTGACAATAGCGCTCGCCCTGGACTATGTTCAACCACATGGTTGAACGACACTCGGCTTCACTCGACGGCGTCTTTCACGCTTTATCCGATCCCACGCGCCGCGCCATGCTGCGCACTCTGGCGTCAGGCGAGCGCCACATCGGGGAACTTGCCGCGCCCTTCAACATGTCGTTCGCCGCAGCCTCAAAGCACGTCAAGGTGCTGGAATCCGCCGGGCTCATTCGCCGCAAGCGCCAGGGACGCCGTCATGTTTGCCGCATCGACCCCTCGCCGCTGGCCGCCGCTGAGCGCTGGCTTCGCTTCTACGAACGCTTCTGGACCAGGCGCCTCGACGCGCTGGAAGCTCTCCTCAAAGAAGAAGATCTGAAAGGACATTCAAAATGACTGTCGATACTGACCGCGTACTGCGCATCACGCGCCACTTCGAGGCTTCTCCCGAGCGCGTCTTTGATGCCTGGCTCGATCCCGCGACTGCCGGCAAATGGCTGTTCGCCACGCCGTCCGGACAGATGACTTGCGTTCAAATCGATGCCCGCGTCGGCGGCAAGTTTCTCCTCATCCGGCGCGAGGATGACGAGGTCGAGCACGTTGGAGAATATCTCGAAGTCGATCGCCCGCGTCGTCTCGTCTTCACCTTCAAAGTTCCGAAGTATTCGGCGGAAACAACCAAGGTCAGCTTCGACATCGTGCCGGACGGTGCAGGTTGCAACCTCACACTCACGCACGAGGCCGTTCTACCGGAGTGGAGCGATCGCACGCGCGAGGGCTGGACGATGATCCTCGACAACCTCGCCGGCCAGCTCGGGCACGGCGATTACGCGACCGTTCTCGAGCCCGGTACGATTCGCTTCGAGCGCCTGCTGCCCGGTCCCATCGAGCGCGTCTGGTCATACCTCGTTGACTCGGATAAGCGCGCGCAATGGCTCGCCTCTGGAGAAATGGAGCAGCGCGCCGGCACGCCGCTGAAACTGAAGTTTGCGCATTCCAGCTTGTCGCGCAAGACGGCGCCGATTCCCGATCAGTACAAGAACATGGAGGAAGGGCAAGTCTCCGAGCACACCGTCACGCGCTGCGAGCCGCCGCGTCTGCTGAGTTGGTCATGGGGAAGCGGGAAGGATGGGCCGTCGGAGGTCACCTTCGAACTGACTCCCGAAGGCGGCAAAGTTCGCCTGGTCCTGACGCATCGGCGTCTGCGCGATCGCAAAGCCATGCTCGCGGTTGGCCCGGGCTGGCACTCTCATCTTGCCGTGCTGGTCAGCCGACTGCAGGGCAGGGAACCGGAAGCCTTCTGGGCGACCTTCACGGAAGCTAAGCGAGAGTACGAGAAGCGTTTTCCGGAGGAATAATCAGCAGCATGAGGGCTGCTCGGGTACGAGCCTTACTGCCCGCGCTTGTAAACGATCTTCAGCTTGTCGCCTTCAAGAATGCGCGCGACCTGATTACGGGCATGTACCGCCCACGCGCCGCTGTTATCGAGCTTCAGGTAGGTCTTCCAGTGCCGTAACGCCTGGCGGCCCTGGCCCTGCCGTTCATACGCCAGCGCCAGGTTGTAATGCGCGTCAGCGTAAGTCGGAGCCAACTGGATCGCTGTGCGATAAGCGGTGATCGCGTCTTCGATTCTGCCGGTCTCGTCGAGCACGTTCCCGAGATCGAAATACGCCAGCGCGTAGCGCTCGTCGGCCGCTACGGCCGCGCGATAGTGCTTCTCGGCTGCCTCGAAATCGTGCCGGTTATAAAACAGCGTGCCCAGGTTAATATGCGCCGCGGCGTGCGTGGGATCGATTTCCAGCACATGCAGGTAACTTCGAATCGCTTCATCGTGCGTGCTGGGATGCTCCTCCATCGCGATGCCGCGCGCAAACAACTCCACCGCCGTGTCGTAATTCGCAATCGGCTTCACTTTGCTCGAGTTGCGCGATTGCGTCGACAGCACCGTTCCCACCGGCCCGAAGTCCATCACGAACTGTCCGGCGATCGGTTCGACCGAATGCCCTTCATGCCGGTACGCCACGCGCGATCCCACCGAGAAGGCGCTCGCCTCCAGCAGCGGATTCTCCATGCCGGCCACCTGCTTCTGCATGGCCTGCAGCGACTCGCGAATCACCGCCGGACGCACCCGCTTGGCGCGCAAGTCGCGTATCTTCTTCAACTGGATGAGGTCGTAGAAAGTAAACGTCTCGGAAATGGGAACAAGTCCTGCCTTTTGCCAGCCAGCCAGTTGGTTGGCCGAAATATGCAGGATCCGAAGAACGTCCGCTCGACAATAGTGATTCATCAGCTCGGGTTCGCCAGTGAGCTTCCCGTTTAATTATCCTGGGATGGTACGCGCGAAGCAAGTGGAAATCCTTGGAAACTAGTGGAAAACAAGGTCCCCCGTCCCTTTACGGTAACCTCGCGTGACAGTTAGAATCGATTCAAGCCGACGTAGCTCAGTTGGTAGAGCAGTCGATTCGTAATCGACAGGTCATCGGTTCAAGTCCGATCGTCGGCTCCAGTCTTGGCCCGTCACTGGGCAATCTTTGCCGCCAGCGTCTCGACGACCGCGATGTTTTGCAGCAGCTCGGGCGGGAGCTTATGCCGTTGTTGCAGGTACGCCGGACTGTTGTAGCTGACCCATACCTTGCCTTCCGCATCTTCCCAGACCAGAATTTTCAGCGGCAGGTCGATCGCGATGCTGGGCGCGGCTTGCATCAGAGGAGTTCCCGCCTTCGGGCTGCCGAAGATTACCAGCTTGGTGGGACGCATCTGCAATCCCACCTTTTCTGCTTCTCCGCTGTGATCTACCAAAGCGAACAGGTTGACGCCTTTGGCCTGCAGAATCTCTTTGAGGCTGGCCACAGTCTGGTCTACAGAATGTTTGCTGGGCACGTTGACGATGCCATTGTCAGCCGCCGTCGACATAGGTATCTCCTCGCGAGTATCAGGAATGTGGGCCGGTTGAACTTCGTACCAGGAGCAGATAAATCGCCATCGCCAGTCCAACCAGCGCAAGGAAGAACGCAACCACCACGGGTTGGATGGAGGGCCGCGCGTGGGCCGCGTCCCCGCGATCCAGAGCGCGAATCAATCGGACATGGTGCCATCCCGCAAAAATGTTTACCAGCACTCCCGCAGCGATGAGGGCTGTTCCGAACCACAGCGATGGACCGGTTGATCGTCCGACCGCGACGTGCTCTACGGCTTGAAACTCCTGCAGAAAGAGCCCAAATCGAGCGACTACAAAGCCGAACCCCATCAAGGCCAATCCAGTACGAATCCAGGCCAGCAGCGTTCGTTCCGCGGCCAGATAATCGGCCAGCCCGGCTTTCTGATTTGGTGGAGGCGCACTCATAGCACTGCTCGATGTTACTTGCTGAATCCCGGCAGCTCGACCCGCTTGGCGATATGGTCCTGGATCCAGTGCCGGTCCCACCATTCTTTGGGATCGATCTGCACGCCGTCGAGCTGCATGGCAAAGTGAATGTGATCGCCGCCGGCCATGCCAGTCATCCCGCTCAGGCCCATCACCTGGCCCTGCTTCACCACGTCTCCTACGCGGACGTCGATGCGACTGAGGTGGCCGTAAATCGTCTGCAGTCCGTAGCCGTGATCCACCACGATGCAGTTGCCATAGATGCCCAGCGGAGCCGCGTACACGATCTTCCCGTCGTTCGAAGCCTGCACGCCTACGTGTTCCGTCACCGCCAGGTCATATCCCAGGTGTACCTGCTGATCGATTTTCTTGCCATGGTAGATGTAGTTGCGCACGTCCGCGAAGCTGGACTCCGCCTGTGAGTGCGGCTGCCGAATGAATGGCTGTGACCAGAGAAACTTATCAGCAGTTTTGAAACGCAGTTCAGCCAGCGTCTGATTGTTCGACTTCCGCATCTCGCTGTTGATCTTCACGAAACGCGCAACCGGATCGCCCGTTCCGTTCGGGTCAAGCTCATTCACCACCTTATTCAGGAAGGCGTCGCTGACCTGCAGATCATGCGTCGTGTACTTGGGCTGCTCTTTCTTGGGAAATACAACCACCAACGGGCCGGTCGCCTCGTTTCCCGCTCCATTCGAGGCATAGACCATTGGTATGGTATCTGGCGGCATATTCCAGGCAAAGGCGTATAGCGAGAAGAATCCCGGCTTGCCGCCCGGCATCGGCCAGGCACGGAATGTCTGGTTGCCGACGCGCACTCCGCCCTCGGTCCAGGTGCCCGAAATCATGAACGTCGCCAGGTCTGCCATTCCCAGGTAAAGGTAATGCTGCTCCGTATCGGCGGTCACGCTTGGCGGCTGCGTCACTACCGTTACGTCTCCCTCCCAACGGCCGGCTTTGTGAAGTAGATCGTTCGAGGCTGCCTCGAGAATCAGCTTCGCCTTTCCGTCTTTCAGCTGCGGCGTGGTCTTCACTCCCGCGCTGAAGCTCCAGGTTCGGCTCGCTTCTTTGGAAGCTTCGCTCACTGCTGCGACCTGGTAGCGTGACCCGTTCTGCTCGACGAATGCCGCCAGACTACGGATTCCATGAGGATCGCGAACCTGCACATTGACCGGAGTGGCCTGCCCCAGAATAGTTACCGGAGGCACGACCTCCAGGACCGGTATTGCCGACCGCGTCAGTACCACCACGATCGTTCCAACAAGGATGAGCGCAATCAAAACAACAAGGATTCTTCGCACCACTCCACGATACACGTCACTGATTCCGCTGGCATGACCCACGGGTTTACTTCAGCGGAACACCCGCACCGAGTCATCCCTGAAAGGCTGTTTCCCGGGGTCCGGTCACTTGCAGTTGTGAGTCTCATCACCGCCAACTGCCTGCGCCGGGAATATTGTCCTAACTGGTGCGCACGAAAAAACGTTTTCCCTCCAACGTCGGTTTCGCATGAGCGCGCGCCAGGGGTTGCGAAATGGACTCTCAGCTAGTCAGTGAATTCTGCTCCATCGTTGGCGATGCCGGGATAGTTACAGCGCCCGAGCAGCTTCGAACCTATGAGTGCGATGGCCTTACCCTGTTCCGCGTAGTCCCCGAACTGGTTCTTCTCCCTGCCTCCAGCGCAGAGATGCAGGCGATCGTGAAGATCTGCTACCGCGAGAATATTCCGTTTGTAGCGCGGGGATCAGGAACCGGACTCAGCGGCGGGGCACTACCGGTCAAAGGCGGTGTCGTGATCGGCGTCTCCAGGATGAATCGCATCCTTGATATAGATCTCCCGAATGCCCGGGTGATCGTCGAGCCTGGAGTAACCAATTCTGCCATCACCGCCGCCGTTTCGGGCAGCGGTTATTTCTATGCGCCCGACCCGTCGTCGCAGATCGTTTGCACCATCGCCGGCAACGTGGCCGAGAACTCGGGCGGCGCCCATTGCTTCAAGTATGGCGTCACCACCACCTACATTCTCGGTCTCGAGGTTGTTCTCTCCGATGGCTCGCTGGTTCAGCTCGGCGCCAACACCATGGATTGCCCGGGCTACGATCTGGTTGGCGCATTCGTAGGTTCTGAAGGAACTTTCGGAATCGTTACCAAGATCATGCTGCGCATCATTAAGAAAGCCGAATGCGTACAGACCCTAATGGCCGCATTCAATTCCAGCAGTGAAGCCGGAGCGGCTGTCAGCAGCATCATTGCTGCTGGAATGTTTCCGGCGGCGATGGAGATCATGGATCGCCTGGCGCTGGAAGCTGCCGAAGCGGCGGTTCACGCCAATTATCCGGATTGCCAGGCGCTGCTGCTGGTGGAACTCGACGGTTCAACGCGCGAGGTCGAGGTCCTGATGGAGCAGGTTGGACCGATCTGCACCTCGTGCGGAGCGTGGGAGCTCCGGCTTGCCAAGTCTGAAGCCGAACGTATGGCGGTCTGGAAAGGACGCAAGGCAGCGTTTGCCGCGGTCGGCCGTATCTCGCCGAACTACCTGGTGCAGGATGGCGTCATCCCTCGCACCTCGTTGCCGCGTGTGCTGGGGGAGATCGATCGCCTCAGCGCCGAAGCCGGGTTGCGTGTAGCGAATGTTTTCCATGCCGGCGACGGCAATCTTCATCCCCTGGTGCTTTACGATCGCCGCATTGAAGGCCAGGAACAGCGCGCCATGACCCTGGCCGAGGAGATCCTGCGGCTTTGCGTCGAAGCCGGAGGGTCGATTACTGGTGAGCACGGCATCGGCGAAGAGAAGAAGCACTTCATGCCGGTCATGTTCTCGGCAGCCGATCTCGATGCCATGCAGCGTCTCCGTTCGGCATTCGATCCCTACGATCTTTGCAATCCGACCAAGATGTTTCCTGGCACGGACAATCAGTATCAACGGCCAATTGCCTACGAGCCACATCCCATCGAAGTCGCGGGTCTGGCCCAGAGGTACTAGTCGTGACGCACATCTCGCCCTAAGTGGGCCGGCAGGTCGACGGAGTCGACGATGAATGAAAATCAATACCCGATAGAAATTGCCTGGACTGACCTGGAGGCGATCGTCGGCCGCGACAACCTCTGGCCGGCCTGCTCTCGAGACATGATCGACGGCTTGCAGCCGGCGAAGGTCATCGCGCCGGCAGATGCGCAGGAGATCGCTAAGGTGCTGCAATACTGCAGCTCGGCCGGATTGGCGGTCATTCCGCGCGGTGGTGGCACCAAGCTCGGCTGGGGCAACCGGCCCCAGAAGGCCGATTTAGTGCTTTCCACCGAGCGTCTCAATCGTGTGATTGAGCATGCCTGGGGCGACATGACCACAACCGTCGAAGCCGGCTGCACCATCGCCAGCCTTCAGCAAACCCTGAAAGAGCATGGCCAGCGATTGGCGGCAGATCCTTTGTGGCCGGACCGAACTACTGTCGGAGGTTGGTTAGCGACGGCCGACAACGGAACGCTACGCCTTCGCTACGGCGGCGTTCGCGATCTGGTCCTCGGCGTCGAAGTTGTGCTGCCCGATGGCAACGTGATCAAGGCCGGAGGCAAGGTCGTCAAGAATGTCGCAGGCTATGATCTCACCAAGCTGGTCATCGGCTCGCTCGGAACGCTGGGTGTGATCACCAAGGCAACGTTCCGCCTGCATCCTATCCCAGTCGCCACTGCAACCTACAGTACATTGCTCTCCACCACATCGGAAGCCGCGCACCTGGTGTTGGCTATCCTGGACTCGCAGCTGGTGTACACCGGATTGCAGGTTCGCGCCGACAATCCCCATCAGTTTTCCGTGGATGTGCGTTTTGAAGGCATTGTTGAATCCCTTGAGGATCAGGCCGCAAAGCTAAGTAAGGTAGCCGACGGAGCGCCATTCGTCCAGGGCTCAAGCGAAGTATGGAAGGCGCGGCAGGAACTGTTCTCTCACGCGGAGCACTCCGTAATCTGCAAATGCAGTGTGCTCCCGGCGCAGGTTGGTCTGCTGTGCGAGGCAGTATTCACTCGCGCCCAGTCGGCCGCAGTTTCGTCCATCGTGGTTGCTCAAGGTACCGGTGTCGCCAAGATACGCCTGAATGCGGCCCGCGTCCTTTCCGCGGTAGAAGTACTGAATGGTTTGCGCGCTGAGCTCGACCAGCTTGATGGAACGCTGGTTGTGCAGCAGTGTCCAGTTGCCGTAAAGGAAGCGTTGGACGTGTGGGGCGCGGTCAAGGATGCGCTGCCCTTGATGCAGCAGATCAAAGGAAAGTTCGACCCGACCCGGACGCTGAATCCGGGCCGTTTTGTGGGTGCCATATGATCGAAGAATCGGTCGCAACCCCAGTTGAGAGCAAGCTACAAGTTTTCGATAATCAACATCCTCCGGCGGCAGACCTGTTAAGCGTCTGCGTTCATTGCGGCTTCTGTCTTCAGACTTGCCCTACCTATACCATGTGGGGCAAGGAAATGGACTCGCCGCGCGGCCGCATTCACCTGATCAATATGGCCCTGGATGGCGAGGTCGAACTCACCGATCGCTACGTGTCGCACTTCGACCACTGCCTCGGATGCCTGGCCTGCGTTACCTCCTGCCCATCGGGCATTCAGTACAGCAAGCTGATCGAGGCGATGCGCAGTCAGGTGGAACGGCTCTACCGGCGGCCGCTGCGCGAGCGCATCTTTCGCAAAATGATTGCCGCAACCTTCAGCCGGCCAAAGCGATTGCGGAAGCTGGCCGCCGCGCTTCGGGCCTACCAGTCACTCGGTCTGCAGCGTGTCGCTCGCGCTCTGCACCTAACCTCGCTGTTGCCCCAGAGCCTGCGCACGATGGAGCGGTTGATGCCCGATCTCTCGCAGAAAGAGTCTTCGGCTGAATTGCCGCCACGCATTGCTGCACAAGGCGAAAAGCGCCGCACCGTCGCGATGGTTACCGGTTGTGTGCAAAGTGTTTTCACCGCCCAGGTGAGCGCGGCCACGGCCCGCGTGCTGGCTGCGGAGGGTTGCGATGTGCTGGTACCGCAGGATCAGGGATGCTGCGGTGCATTGCTTCTGGACCTGGGCCAGGAGAAAGAAGCGCTCGACCTGGCGCGCAAGATGATCGACGCCTTCGAGTCGATGAAGGTCGACGCCATCGTCGTCAACGCTGCCGGTTGCGGAGCGGTTCTGAAAGACTACGGTTATTTACTGCGCGATGATCCGGAGTATCGCGAGCGGGCGATCGCCTTATCGGCAAAGTGCAAAGACCCATCGGAGATCCTTGCTGAGTTGCCGCCGCGAGCGCCTCGCCATCCCATCACCCTGCGCGTCGGCTTCCACGATCCCTGCCACTTACAGCATGCCCAGGGACTGCGCGAGCCGCCTCGCGCGATGTTGCGCACAATTCCCGGTCTACAGCTGGTCGAGTTGCCGGAGTCGGCCCTGTGCTGCGGTTCGGCCGGCGTCTACAACCTGCTTGAGCCCGAAGCCGGCCGTCATTTAGGGGAGCGTAAGGTCCGCAACATCGTATCGACCCACGCGCAGGTGGTCGCGACGGGCAATCCCGGATGTCAGCTGCAGATCAGCTCCCTGTTGAATGAAAAAGGCCAGCCGCTGCGCGTCCTGCATTACATGGAACTGCTGGATCAATCGATCTCGGGCGATGGATCGTCGCAGGGGCGGAATCACGGGTAGCAGGGAAATGCTACTCTCGCCCGCCGCAACCTGAGTTCGTTTTTTTCGCGATGACTGTCCGCGACGCCGGTTGTTGCTGAGCGGCCGCCCATCGTGGTTGCGGACGTAAGCGAAACACCGGGTTCCTGTCGACGTGCGAGATCCCGGCCGCATCGCTTTTCGATTATTTGTTAACCTCTTCGCAGGCCTAAGACAACCATCTGTGGCGCTCTTCGAGCATAGACAGTAGTGAGGAAACCATGATCCGTGACGACATTCTCCAGAAGTTTCCCGGCTTGTTCGGCTCTAAGAGGGTAAACGGGCGCGAAGTCGAGGTCGAACGGCTGATCGCCGGGCTAACGCAGGAGTTTCGCCCCGCGATAGCGCACGCTCTCACGGCTCGCCGAAATCTGCTGCAATCCACGGTGCCGGTACAGGAGCGCTATGCCTGGCCCAACTGGGACGCCAAGTTCGAAGATCCTGTCAGCGGGAAATTCTGGACGTACCGCCAGATTGTTCAAGGCCTCATCGATAACTTTCTCGGAGTCGACGGCGAGTGGCGCTGGCGGCTCAACGACGAGGTGCCGATTCCCGCCGATGTTCATCCGCTCGATAATCCCGGACTGGAGCTGACTGGCCCGTGGCATCCACTGGACATGGCTTTCAATGCGCTAAACAGCGCGGCGCCAATGAACATGCCCGATTTCGAAGATGCCTCACCACCGCACTTCCGCCCGGACGGCTCGCCCAGCAACGAGGCTGTTGGCGTGTTCGCTGCCTTGCAAAATGCGAAAGAAATCTTCGAGGGTCAGTGGGCAAGTCGCACTTACCAAGTGCAGAAGAAGGGTAAGGTCCGCCAATATCAGATCAACAACGCGCCGGCTAAGTGGCCCACTCGACTGGTTCGGCCGCCCAGCCTTCACGTCCTGTACGAGCACATCACGGTCGACGGCTCGCCTGTTCCCGGCACAATTGCGGTCATCGTCCTTTGGGTGGTCAACAACTACGATTCGCTCAAGCGGCTCGGAACCGGCGCGTACTTTTACATTCCGAAGATTCAGACGCCGCAGGAGGCGCTGATCTTCGAGAAGCTTCTTGCGCGCGTGGAAGCGGCGATTGGAGTTCCCGCCGGCACTTTCAAGATCAAGATGCTCTACGAGGAGGGAATTGCCGGCCTTTACCTTCCGGCAATTGCCTGGGTCCTGCGCCGCCGGTTGCTGGGAACTAACGTTGGCCGTTGGGATTATCTCGGCAGCTTGATCGAGATGTGGAAGGACGATCCACAGGGCGTATTTCCCGATCCGCAGACCATCGGCATGGCGACTCCCAACATGATCGCCTACCAGCGCTACAACGCCTTGACCATGCTCATGGCCGGCATGAACCAAGGCGAGTTGCGCAATGGCGCTCCTATCGGCGGCATGGCAGCCGTCATGATCTATCAACCTGCAGATGCTTATGGCCGCGCCCGCTACAATCCGCTTGCGCTGCGCGCTATGGCGATCGACAAGCTGCGCGAACGCCTGCTCGGTTTGATCTTTGTTCCCGCTTCGCCGGGCCCCACCGATGCGCCTCTCACGCTGGAAGATATTCTCGCTGGGCGAGTCGCTGGAAAGCTTTACGACACCTATCGGCAGAGCTGGGTTGCGAGCCCTGAATCAGCCTACGTGCAGGCCGGCAACGTGCCGCTGCGCGCATCGCTGGAGCAGTTGCAGGAAATCGTCGACGCGCCGCAGAAAACGGTTCCGGTAAAGGACAGGCAGGTACCGACCGCCGACAGCGGCCTCGTCGATTCGGAGCGCAGCTTATTCCAGGCTCGTGGTCTGCTGAACGCCCAGGGTAAGATCACGCCTTGCATTCTTACCAGGGATTCGGTCGGCACGCCGGAAAGACTCCTGGACCAACAACGATGGGATGACATCTACGCTGTCCCTCAGGGCGACATCACCATCGAACACATTCAGCATTCGTTTTATATGGCCGCGAACTACGGCTACCAGATCCTGAACGGCAACTTTGCCGCTGCCATCGACGACTACGAGCTTGGCTTGCGCTTTATGAACGATCTCGCCACCTATCGTATTTATGTCTCATGGCTCTGGAGCCTGGCTCACCATCAGGCGGTCATTACAAAGGACGGATACCTTAAAGCTCCAGAGCTCACCGAAGATGGGGTTGCCCCGGCAAAGAACCTCCTCGCCGTGAAGGCCGGCACGCGTTTTACTCCGGAGCTGTTCAACAAAGTCTGGGAGCTGCATAACGAGTGGACCAAAGCCTTCTTCGCGGAACTCGACCGGAGCGGCGACGCCGGCCGATTCGACCGCAATAAGGCGCCGCTAATCATGGAGCTGCTGAAGCGCCAGTTGCTCTCGCCACGTTACATTCAACACAGCGCGCGTGCTCTGTTCGTGATCGGGCAGGCCGATCGGCGCCTCTCCAATCAGATACTGGAGGCACTCTTCGATCTTTCACGCGAGGAGATCGTGAAACGTGTGGAAGCCGGCACCATGGAGCGGGCCGCATTGGTTGCGCACGATTACGTCTACGATGTCTTCGTCGAAGTGGAACAGCCGCGCGCTTTGGAATCCGTGCGAGGGTAGTGGTTTCAGTTGCCCGGCGGGAAATCAAAAGAAGGTGAAACCGCTACTTCACTCCCGTGCATCGCAAGGCCGTTCTGTTTGTCTGTCCGAGGTGATTCCTGCAGGCTGCTACAAGCCCAATACGGCGCGAATTGCCTTCAATCCGTCACTACCCGGAATTGGTAGCAGATTAACGATTCCTACGGCAGCCACCAGTAGACCAGTCGCAGGCATGCCAAGTTTTGCCAGGATCCCTCCTGCCAGGCAGTTCGCACCTGGACCAGCCAAAGCAACAATCGCGTTTTGCTGGCGCCGGTAATTGCCAAAGACGCGTACATAGGGGCCAAGAATCCCGAAGCCGATTCCAATAAATCGAAAGCGAAAAATCCAGGCAGCCAAGGCGTGCCCGCATTCGTGGATTACGATGGCAGAGATTTCTATGGAAACGACAATAAGCCAGAGCTTCATCCGCAGTCTTTCTCACAGCTCTGGGTTCGGGCGACTGGGTTGCGGTTGGAACGCGAGGGCGTTACAGGTGTAAAGGCAAGGAATAGCGGCGATCTGCGCCGGGCTGACGCTCTTCTCAGGCGTAGTCGATAGGATGCCTCTCCAGCCAGCGTTCGTCGTTGACCTTGCGCACCTCGCGGAGCGCCGAGTGGGCCAGGCTGGAAGTGACCTTCCGCGTCTTCCATGTGAATCCCGCACAGAACCCCAGGGCGCTACCGGCCGCAGCCAAACCAATCGCGGTGGACAAGCGGGAGCGGCGTCGCGCCAGCAGTACTGGCAAGACGCCAAGGCAGGCGCCTAGAGCGGCGAACTTAAACGAATCCGGCACCGCGGCTACGACGCAATTGGAAACCGATCCGGCGCCGAGATCCTGCTGGCCACTGCGGATTCCCGAAATCCCGGCAGTGATCAATTTGCGGCCATAAGAAAGCCTGTCGGCGGTTGACGCATTGTCATTCATAAAAGCCATCCTCCCTGAGTATCCATCCAACCTGCCCTGCTGCGCTAGAGGCGGACTTGATACAGGAACACCCAAGATTAAAGGTTTGCAGACCTTGTCGTCTGTTGCAGTGATGTTGAGCACTTTGGTCGGTGACATCCGATCACCGCGGCGAACCTCCTGCCGACTCGCCTGAACCCAGCCTCTGTCGAGCGAAAACCACTCGCACGGGCTACGCGAAATGACGTACCACAGGTTCGTGTGACTCCTCTCACACTCCGTCAAGACCACCGTCACTGACGCTCGCGCATGAGGCAGACGAGAATGCAGTTAACAGCCGATCACGAGTCCGCCGGCTGAGCCAGATCGCTACTTCCAGGAATCATGTGAGGACTCCTATAGGCCTGCGAATCGGGGACTAGTCCCGACTCGAAGGCGCTCTCTCAAATCTACGTAACGCAACTCTGGCCGTGGAGACTCAATGGGTATGGTCGCTTGCGTAGCCATTCTCGCCCAGACCATCGACTGGCAGGTTCCAGCGCCTTACCTGTTTGTAGCGATACAACTCCTGGGACTCGCGTGCTTTGCCTACATCGCGGGAAAGCGTGTTGCACCACTCATTCACGCACAAAGCGATGTCCGCCTTGACCGCCCCTGGCTTCGCACGCAGAA
Organism: uncultured Acidobacteriaceae bacterium; assembly: GCA_963805985.1. Classification (GTDB taxonomy): domain Bacteria; phylum Acidobacteriota; class Terriglobia; order Terriglobales; family Acidobacteriaceae; genus Bog-257. The sequence continues at coordinate 412,882 of CAWDWG010000008.1, forward strand.
ACTGCTGAAGTTCTGGTTCGGGCAATGGAAGCATCCCCGCTACCGCGTCGCCGGCACACTGCACCTCCTTATATTCGCCGGCTTCCTGATCCTGGCAACGCGTGCCTTCTACCTGCTGATCTTCGGACTGTCCCACGACTTCGCTGAGCCAAGCAGCATTGGCCGCATGTATGACGTTGTCGCCGACTACGCTGCGACGATTGTCTTCCTGGCCGTGTCTGCAGCAGCTGTCCGCCGCGTGTTCTTCAAGCCGGATCGGTATGCGGTTCCGGAGAAGTACGGCAAGGGTCATCCGGTCGACGCTATCTTCTTATTAGGGTTGATTGCGCTCCTGATGACCTCCGAAAGCTTGTTCGAAGCGACTCGCGCGGCCATCCAGATGCAGCGCGGCATCGCTGTTGAGTTCCTGCCTTTGCTCTCGCTTCCGTGGCTGCTGAAAGACATCTTCGCAGCGGCGTCTCTGACGGCTCTGTGGAACATTCACATCGCTGCTTATCTTGTCGACATCCTCACCTTCTACTTCCTGCTCTGTTATCGACCATTCGGAATCCAGTTCCACGTTGAGACCTCGCTGTTCAACGTGTTCTTCTCCAAGCTCGATCGGGGAACGGTGAAGCCGGTCCGCTGGAACGTAGGTGAGAGCCAGCTCGATCAAGTGAAATCCTTCGGCGTAAAGAAATTCGAGGACTTCACCTGGAAGCACATGCTGGACTTCTACTCCTGTGCCGACTGCGGGCGCTGCTCCGACAACTGTCCGTCGAATGCGGCGGGCCGTCCGCTGTCACCGCGATTCTTGACGACCAAAGCACGCGATTACTGCTTCCAGAACTTTCCAATTTTCGGCAAGTCGACAAATAGCCACGCGTTGGTCGGCGGCATTTATTCAGAAGATGAGATCTGGTCATGCACGACCTGTGGCGCCTGCGAGGAAGAATGTCCGCTGTTGATCGAGTACATCGACAAGATCGTCGATCTACGGCGCGGCCTGGTCGATGACGGCAACGTGCCCAAGTCGATTCAGAAAGCGCTGAAGGCGCTCGAGAGCCGGGGCAATCCCTACGGCAAGCTGGAGAAGAAGAAAGCCGACTGGACCAAGGACAAAGAGTTCCAGCAGACGTGCGACGTTAAAGTTCTCAATGGCAACGGCAGCGCAGAGACGCTGTTCTTCGTCGACAGCATTACCTCCTATGACGACCGCATTCAGGCCATTGGCCGGGCCACGGCGCGCATTCTTTCCAGCACCGGCGAAGACTTCGCAATCCTGGGTGCAGCAGAAAAAGACAGTGGTCACGATGTTCGCCGCTTCGGTGAGGAAATGCTGTTCATGGCGCTGCGCGACCACAACACCGACGCGATCAAGGCATCAGGTGTCAAGCGCATCGTCACCTCCGATCCGCACGCCTTCAATGCGCTGAAGCACGACTATAAAGACGTCCCGCCGGTAGAGCACATCAGCCAGGTCATAGCGCGTGAGGTGAAGTCCGGCAAGCTGCGGCTCAGTCCGGTCGAGAACAAGAACAACATTTATACCTATCACGATCCGTGTTATCTCGGCCGCCACAACCAGGTCTACGACGATCCGCGTGCAGTACTGGACGCGATTCCCGGCTTGAATCGGGTTGAGATGCAACGCTGCCGCGATCGCTCCTTCTGCTGCGGCGGCGGCGGGCTGATGCTGTTCTACGAGCCGAAGGAAGACGAGCGTATCGGCGTGAAGCGCGTGCGTATGGCGGCCGAGGCGGGAGCGAACGTCATCGTCACCGCCTGCCCATTCTGCATGGTGAATATCGAGGATGCAATCAAGGTTGCAGGGCTGGAAGGAAAGATGACGGCCATCGATCTGGCGGAACTGGTGGACCAGCAACTTGTGCGCCAGCCGCCACAGACGACGAGCATCGTGGAAGAAGTCCTGGAAGAGATGCGGAGTTGATACACCGGCAGGCTGGCTGCCACGGTTTCGCGGTACGTCGTAGAAGAGTTTAACGATCCTTTGTGGAGGTTGAAGTGGAGATTCTAGTTTGCGCTAGAAGAGTACCCGACACGTCGGAGAACGAGATTCAGCTGAACAGTGCGGGGAACGACATCGAACGTGACGACCTGGTCTATTCCATCAACGAGCCGGACAACTACGCGGTGGAAGAGGCCTTGCAGATCATCGCCAAATCAGGTGGCAGCGTGACAGTGGCCACCGTCGGTGCGGATGAGGACGAAGAGATTCTGCGCCGCGAAATGGCCATGGGCGCCAACAAAGGCGTGCTTCTCTCTGACGATGCCTTCAACGGCTCGGACGGGAAGGGAATTGCGACCGTCCTCAAGGGCTACGTCCAGAAGAACAAGTTCGACCTTGTCCTGACTGGAGTGCAGGCCGAAGACGGCGGTGCGCAGGTCGGCGGAATGCTGGCGGCGATGCTCGATTATCCTTTCGCCTCTCTTGTGAATTCCATCGAGGTTCTCGACGGCAGCAAGCTAAAGATCAGCCGCGAGATCGAAGGCGGCAACAAAGAGATGAGCGATATCGATCTGCCGTGCGTGCTCTCCATACAGACCGGCATCAATGAGCCGCGCTACGTCGGAATGCGCGGCATCCGCCAGGTCGCCTCAGTCGAGATTCCGACGTACGGCGCGTCCGACCTCGGAGTTGATCCCAAGTCTGTCGGGGAAGCGGCCGCAAACGTGAAGCGGGACGATTACTTTGTGCCCGCGCTCGGCACGGGAGCCGAGATTCTGCAGGGCAGCAACGAAGAGATTGCCGGCAAGCTGATCGAGCTGATGAAAGCCAAAGGAGGTTTGCAATGACGGCCCGGATTTTCGCTTACATCGCACACAAGGCTGGAGTAGTTGACGATTCGGCCGTCGAGTTGCTGGCGGCCGCGAAGAAGATCGATGCTGCGGCTTCTCCGACCGCTGTGGTCGTTGGATCGGGCGCTGAACTCGACGCCGCTTGCAACAGCCTGCTCGCTTTCTATCACGAGGTGTGGAAGATTGCGAGCGACAGCCTCGCCTATCCCAACGCCGAGCTGGTTCGCCAGGCCTTAGTGAAGGTGCTGCCGCAGGGCTGCATCGTCCTCGTTCCCCACAATCACTTCGGAATTGATCTTGGGCCGGGACTCTCGATCAAGCTAAACTCCGCGTTCGTCTCCGATGTAGTCGTAATCGATGGCATCGAAGGCGCGAACCTCAAAGTCGTTCGTCAGGAGTTCGGCGGACAGGTCAGCACTCATGTCCGCTGCAACATCGCCAACGGCGCCGTGATCAATGTTCGTCCGGGCGCATTCAAGCCAATTGAAAGCGCAGCTGCCGCCGGCAAAGTTGTCGACCAGTCGGCGCAGGCCGGACCGCTCACCGCAAAGCGCCGTTACCTCACGACGATCGTTCCCGAAGCCGGTGATGTCGACATTACCAAAGAATCAGTGCTGGTATCGGTTGGCCGCGGCATCGGCGAGAAAGACAACATTTCTATCGCCGAAGAGCTGGCGGAAGCGCTCGGCGCCGTCGTCAGCTGCTCGCGCCCTGTGGTCGATGCCAAGTGGCTGCCGAAGTCGCGCCAGGTCGGCTCATCCGGGCAGACGGTGAAGCCGAAGATTTATCTGGCTTGCGGCATCAGTGGTTCGTTCCAGCACCTGGCTGGGCTGAAGGGCAATCCCTTCATCGTCGCCATCAACAAGAACCCCAAGGCGCCGATCTTCCAGGTCGCCGAGGTTGGCATCGTCACCGACATGCTCGAGTTCATTCCCGAGCTGACCGAGAAGGTTCGCGAAATGAAGCAGGTCCCGGCGTAAGTGCTGGTTCACCACGGAAGCACGGAAGTCAGGGAACAGAACAGAACAGAACAGAACACACATAGAAAAGAAGACACAACCAGAAGAAAAGATCCCGTGAGTTCCGTGCTTCCGTGGTGACCACGATTTCTAGATTCACGACGAAAGGCGTTATCCATGATCACCAAGAAAACCCTGCAACTCAGTCTGAAATCGCTGCGCGATTTCGCCAAGAAGCGCCTGTCCGACGAAGAGCTGATGGCGCTGGATGAGCGCGACGAATGTCCAGTGGAGATCGTCCGCCACATGAGCGATCCGGACAAGCTCGGCATCCAGCTGCTGTTCATTCCCGAAGAGTTCGGCGGCATGGGCGGCAGCACCTTCGATGTCTATCTGATCTGCGAGCAGATGGCGCGCATCGATCTCGGCGTTGCGACTTCGCTGTTCGCGACGTTCCTGGGCAGTGATCCGATCACCTTCGGCGCCACTCCCGAGCAGAAGAAAAAGTGGCTAGGCAAGATCGCCGACGAAGGCATTCTCTTCGCCTACGGCGCAACTGAGCCGGATGCCGGCAGCGACCTGGGCGCCCTGAAGACCACGGCTGACCGCGTCGAGAAGGACGGCAAGATCGTCGGCTACAAGATCAATGGCAGCAAGCAGTGGATCTCGAACGGCGGCATCGCCGACCACTACACGATTCTGGCCAGCACCCTTGCAGGACCTACCTGGTTCATCGTCGATGCAGGCACCAAGGGCTTTGCCCACGATAAGCCCGAAGACAAGCATGGAATTCGCCTGAGCAACACTGCAGCGCTGGCGCTTAACGATGTCTACGTTGACGCCGACCGCCTCGTTGGCGGCGTGGAGGGCCAAGGCCTGATCCAGGCGCAGATGGTGTTCGGCTACACCCGGGTGATGGTTGCGGCCTTTGGACTTGGCGCCGGATGGTCTGCGTTGGATCGCGCCATTCCTTATTCCACGAAGCGCATTCAGGGCGGCACTCCGCTGTCGGAGAAGCAGGGCTACACCCACAAGTTGATTGTCCCCCATGTCGTGAAGCTGGAAGCCGGTCGCGCCTATATCGAAGAGACGGCCGAGCGCATCGACGCCGCCACGGAAGGAAGCCTGAACACCGAAGGCGCGATCGCCAAATACATGTCAACTGAGGCCGGCCATGCCGCTGCCGACGCCAGCATTCAGGCGTTGGGCGGCTATGGCTACACCCATGAATACATGGTGGAAAAGATCAGCCGCGACGTTCGCATCACCCGGATCTATGAAGGCACCTCCGAGATTATGGAGATGACGATCAGCCGCGATCGCTGGCAGCTTCACCTGAAAACGCGCGGCCAGCATTATCACGATCGCGCGAAGCAGGTGGAAGCACTGCATGCCGCACATCCGAATGTTGGCGCGGACACGGCCGCATTGGCTTTGCACGCGCTTGCTGAAGTAATGGAGAAAGCGCGGGTCGGACGCTTGACTCGCTTCCAGCACATTCTGTTCCGCATTGGTAAGTGGATCGCGCATGCCGAGTGCGCCGCCACCCTGGCGCGGCGTGCCGCCCTTGCGGCTGAAGGCAGGCTCAACGAAAAGGCGAACGATCGCTTCGACGCGACGGCGCTGGCGGCGATCAGCCGAATCTTCGCACGCGAAGCTGCTTTGCTGGTTGCCGAAGATGGTCTGAGCTACATCATTGGCGCCGGCGGCCTGAGCGATGCGGAGATTCCTGCTTTCGAAGCAGCATTGGGCTTGACCGCGATCCATCGCGCGCAAGCCGGTTTGGTCGCCGATATGGATTATGTTGCCGACGTGCTGTACGGACGTGCGAAGAAGCCGGCAGCACAAGAGTTGAAAGAAGTGGCCCTGGCTCGTTAGTTCCAGGGTCTTGGTAGGTTAACGGGCATGAGCAGTGCGGTATTTTGCTCCGCCGTTCGAAGCATAAGACGTCTTCCAGTCTGCGGTCTGCCTGTGGCTGCGGATCCGAGGAATCGCCTCGCGGACCTGAAGAGCAGCACTGCTCGCGCGCACCAGCCTGAACAAGAGCTTTCCGTGGAGTGGATCTGTCGACCTGCCTGGACAGACGCCCGCCCCACCTGAAGAGGGAACGTCATCATGGAGAACACCGCACATCGAGCCATCGCAATCGTGGGAATCGGAGCGATTCTGCCCGACGCCCCAAACGCTCCGGCATTCTGGGACAACGTCAAGGCCGGTCGCTACTGCATCAGTGAGGTCACACCGGATCGATGGGATGCGGCCTCCTATTACGATGCCGATCACAACGCGCCGGACAAGACCTATTCCAAGATTGGCGGCTGGGTTCGGGAGTATGCCTGGGAGCCGATGAAATGGCATCTTCCCATACCGCCCCGCGTCGCCGATGCCATGGACGTGGCGCAGCAGTGGGCGATCGCCTGCACGCGCGAAGCGCTGGAGGATTACGGATACCCAAAGCGCGCCCTCGACCTTGATCGTACGGCGGTGATTCTCGGCAACGCCATGGCCGGGGAGAAACATTATCTGAGTTCGCTGCGCGTGTTCTTCCCTGAATATGCGCATGAGTTGGCGGAGACCGCCGGCTTTGCTCACTTACCGGCGGAGTTGCAGCGCGAGATCACGGAGCAATTTCACGATCGTATGTCGAAGCGGCTTGCGCCTATCACGGAAGACACCATGCCGGGCGAGCTGGCCAACTGCATGGCCGGCCGCATCGCGAATCTGTACAACTTCCATGGTCCGAATTTCGTTTGCGACGCGGCTTGTGCCTCGGCGATGGCGGCAATGAGCGCCGCGGTCAAGGGTCTGATTGAAAACGATTTCGACGCAGTTGTCACCGGCGGCGTGGACCGCAACATGGGTGCTCCAACCTTCGTGAAATTCTGTAAGATTGGCGCTCTATCTGCCACAGGAACAAGACCTTATGCCGAAGGTGCGGACGGCTTTGTGATGGGCGAAGGCACCGCCCTCTTCTTAATGAAGCGGTTGGCGGATGCCGAGCGCGACCAGGACAAAATTTATGCCGTGTTGCGCGGCATTGGCGGATCGAGCGACGGCAAAGGGAAGGGAATCACCGCGCCGAATCCGATTGGGCAGAAGTTCTGTGTCGAACGCGCGTGGAAGAACGCCGGCCTCGAGCCCGCGATTGGGACGCTGATCGAGGGCCACGGTACCTCGACTCGAGTCGGCGATGTTGTCGAAGCCCAGAGCATGGCGGACATACTCAAGACTACAAGCCTCCCGCCGCATTCCGTGCCGCTGGGCTCGGTAAAGTCGAACATTGGACATCTGAAGGGTGCAGCGGGCGCTGCGGGAATGTTGAAGGCAGCTTTGGCTCTGCATCATAAGCAGCTGCCGCCCAGTTTGCACTGCGAGCATCCCAGCCCCGACATTGACTTCGCTCACTCGCCCCTTTATGTCAACACAGAACTGCGGCCATGGGACGTTCCGGCGGATGCGGTTCGTCGTGCCGGCGTCAGTGCTTTTGGATTCGGCGGGACGAACTTCCATATGGTTTTGGAAGAGCACATTCCTGGCAGGCTGAACGGCAATGGCAAGAAGTCAATCTCGGTTCCGGTAATGCCACCAGCCTCGCAACCGGTGCCAGTGCAAGCCAGTACCTCTGCTCCAGATGCTATAACAGCGGCCATTCCGATAGCGAGTGCTGCTCCGATTGCACCTCCAGCTGCGGTTGAGATCACGAATAAGGTCCCGCTACGCGGCGCGTTGGTGATTGGCGCCGAGTCCCAAGCCGCATTGCTCGATCGCCTTATCGCGGTGCAGAAGGCCGCCAAGGCCGGCAACGCACCTGCGCCCACATCTCCGCCAGAGTCCGATCTGCGTGCCCCCGAACGCCTGGTTATCGATTACGGAGATGCCGCCGAGTTGGCCACCAAGTGCGCTGTCGCACTAAAGGCCTTCCAGGCAAATCAGCCGGCATTCTGGAAAGCGGTTCGAGCCCAGGGAATCTTCCGCGGACATGGTCCGGCGCCCAAAGTTGCATTTCTGTACACCGGCCAAGGCTCGCAATACGTAAACATGCTGCGCGGTATGCGCGAGAAAGAGCCGATTGTCGGCCAGACCTTCGCCGAGGCCGATCGCATCATGACACCCATGCTGGGCAAGCCGCTTAGCGAGTTCGTATTTGTTGATAAGGCGGATCCCGTGGCCCTGGCGGAATCGGAGGAGAGTTTGCGCCAGACTGAGATTACGCAGCCTGCCGTGCTTACCGCGGACATTGCCATGACCCGGTTACTCGCGGCTTATGGCATTTATCCGGACATGACCATGGGACACAGTATGGGCGAATACGGGGCGCTGGTTGCATCCGGCGGGCTCTCCTTCGAAGACGGGCTGGACGCGGTGAGCGCGCGCGGCCGCGGCATGGCACGCGTCGCGGTTACCGACAAGGGCAAGATGGCCGCGGTGTTCGCGCCCATCGCTGAAGTCGAGCGCATCCTCAAAACGGTTAACGGCTACGTCGTCATCGCCAATGTCAACAGCAACACCCAGTCGGTAATCGGCGGAGCCAGCGACGCGGTTGAGAAAGCGTCACAGATCTTTCTGCAGGCGGGCTACGATGTCCGGGAACTCTCGGTCAGCCATGCGTTCCATACCTCGATTGTGGCAGGAGCCAGCGAGCCACTGATCGAGATGATGGGACGTCTCGGCTTGCAGTCGCCGCGAATTCCGATTGTCGCCAATGTGACCGGTGAGTTCTATCCTACCGGGCCTGACGTGGTGCCGCAGATGATCGACCTGCTCGGAAAACAGGTGGCCGCGCCCGTCCAATTCATCAAGGGCCTGCACACGCTGTATGACGCTGGTGCGCGCGTGTTCGTCGAGGTTGGTCCCAAGAAGGCATTGCAGGGGTTTGCCGAGGATGTACTCGGCAGCGACCCGGATGTCTTCTCGCTCTTCACCAATCATCCCAAGCTGGAAGATCTCACGGCGTTCAACCAGGCCTTGTGCGGACTGTATGCAGCGGGGTTGGGCCGCGGGGTTGCGGCAATCTCATCCGAGATGCAGGCAAAGCAGACCCCGGTATCCGCTGTTGCCACGCAAGTGGACACCCAGAAGCAGGCCGTCGTCGCGCAGTCGGCTGCTCCGGCGATTCCAACACCGGTGATCCCAACTGTCACTTCCGAAGTCACAACATCAGGTAGCACAGTCCCATCGGCATCCCCTAACGGCGACAAATACGCTGAGCTAGGCCACTACTTCGCTGGCGTTTTGGATCGCGGCTGGGAGATCTATCAGGGCCAAAAGCCTGCAGCCAAGACTGAGCCGGTGGTGATCACGGGCGCGGCATTAGGTTTGCCCGGGACGGAGCACATCTTTGAGGACGGCAACATCGCACGCCTGTTAAACGGCGATCAATTCATCAGCCTGATCCCACCGGAGTTCCGTCGCGCCATGCTCGACAAGAACATCATTCGCCTGGTGAAGAGCGAGAACGGCGGCGCTGTGTTCGAGCGGATCGGAGATGTCGGCGATGTGATCAAGCTGGCGGGTCGCGGCCGCGAGTTCAATCTCGAAGCCGAGTTCGGCATCTCCGCTGAGCGCGTCGCCGCACTAGATCGCGTTACCCAGTTGGCGATTGCTGTCGGAATCGACGCCATGCGCGATGCTGGTATTCCACTGGTCATGCGCTATAAGACCACAACCAAGGGAACCAAGCTTCCCGAACGCTGGGGCTTGCCCGACGCTTTGCGCGATGACACGGGCGTGATCATGGGTTCCGCGTTCCCGGGCTACGACTCCTTCGCCGAGATCATCTCGGGATATTGGGCCGACCGTGCCCGTCGGGAAGAGCTGGCGATGCTGGAGAAATGGAGCGCCCAGACGGCCAATGGACACTCTGGTCTCGGCCAGGAGGTCGCAAGACGCATCGACGAGTTGCGCGCCGAAATCGAGCAGAAGCCGTATGTCTTTGACCGGCGCTTCCTGCTCAGAGTCTTGTCGATGGGACACTCGCAGTTCGCCGAACTCATCGGTGCTCGCGGTCCCAACACGCAAATCAATGCAGCTTGTGCGACCACGGCGCAAGCCGTAGGTCTGGCGCAGGACTGGATTCGTGGCGGACGCTGCCGCCGCGTGATCGTCATCTCGGCGGACGACGTTACCTCCGACAACATGATCGGGTGGTTTGGCGCGGGCTTCCTGGCCAGCGGCGCTGCTGCCACGGACGAAGTGGTGGAAGAAGCCGCCATTCCGTTCGATCGCCGTCGCCACGGACTGATTATGGGTATGGGTGCTGCGTCCCTGGTGGTCGAGAGCGCTGAAGCGGCGCGGGAACGCGGAATCCAGCCTATCTGTGAAGTGTTGAGCGCAGTCACAGCCAACAGCGCTTTCCACGGAACTCGTCTCGATGTGCAACACATCGGCCAGATCATGGAGGACCTGGTTGCTCAGGCAGAATCGTGCGGAGGCATTCAACGCCAACAGTTGGCGCCGCAGATGGTCTTTGTCTCGCATGAGACCTACACCCCAGCGCGCGGCGGCAGTGCCTCGGCTGAGGTGCACGCATTGCGTCACGTCTTCGGCGACGCTGCCGATCAAATCGTGGTCGCCAACACCAAAGGCTTGACCGGTCACGCAATGGCGACCGGCATCGAAGATGTCCTGGCCGTTAAGACGCTGGAGACGGGATTGGTGCCGCCTGTTGCCAACTTCAAGGAAGTCGATCCTGAGTTAGGTCTGCTGAATCTGTCGAAGGGAGGCAGCTATCCGGTGCAGTTCGCGCTGCACCTGGGTGCGGGATTCGGCTCGCAGATCAGCATGATGTTGCTGCGCTGGGTCAAGACGCCTGATGGGATTCACCGCACTCCCGACAAACTGGGATATGGCTATCGCATCGCCGACCCGGCGGTGTGGAGCGGCTGGTTGAGCCGGGTTGCCGGATATGCGAAGCCGGAACTTGAAGTGGTCAAGCGCACACTGCGTGTGCACGACAACGGGCCGCAAGCGCGGGTCACGCCAATTGTGCAGGAGTCAAAGCCCGTCGTTGCGCCAGCCGCCGCCACCGTGACGGCGCGGCCGGCCTCGGCTGTGGTTGCGAAGACGGTTGTGGAGACGAAGCCGATGGCAGCTCCGCCGATTGCAACGCCTGAAGTTGCAAAGGCTGTGCCAGCGGTTAAGACTGCAGTTCAGTCGGCTGCTCCGATCGCGAAAATACAGACACGGTCAAAGATACGGTTAAAGAACGGATCCTGGCGCTGGCCGTCGACAAAACCGGTTATCCCGCCGACATGCTCGACCTTGATCTGGATTTGGAAGCAGATCTTGGCGTCGATACCGTCAAGCAGGCGGAAATCTTCGCCGCCATTCGCGAGATGTACAACATTCCGCGCGATGAAAACCGCAAGCTGCGCGATTATCCGACGCTGGCGCATGTCATCCGCTTTGTGTACGAGAACCGGCCGGACCTGGCCGGGAAATCAGCGGCACCCGTACATGTCCCCGTAGCAGTCGCTCCCGCCGTTCAACCGGTTGCGAAGCCGACAGCAACAGTTGCAACTCCCGCGGAAGGACCACATGCTGCGCCATCCATTTCGCCGGAGTCGATCAAAGCGAAGGTGCTCGAGATCGTGGCGGAGAAGACCGGCTATCCACAAGAGATGCTGGACTTGGATCTCGATCTTGAGGCCGATCTGGGCATCGACACCGTGAAGCAGGCAGAGATGTTCGCCGCCGTGCGCGCCGCTTACAACATCCCGCGCGACGAGAACATGAAGCTGCGTGATTTTCCAACGCTCGCGCACGTGATTCAGTTCGCGCAACAGCGGCAACCGGGCGCGGTGTCGACAGCGTCCGCCGTCACAGCAGAGGAGAAGAAGGCTGGCGTCGTGGCTGTAGCTCCCGTAGCGCCAGCACCGCTGGCCACTGCAACGGTGCCTCCTGTCCCAGCCGTTTCTTTGGAGTCGATCAAGGCGAAGGTGTTGGAGATCGTCGCGGAGAAGACCGGATACCCGCAGGAGATGCTGGATCTGGATCTCGATCTCGAAGCCGATCTGGGCATCGACACGGTCAAGCAAGCTGAGATGTTCGCGGCCGTAAGGGCTGCCTACAACATCCCACGCGACGAGAACATGAAGCTCCGAGACTTTCCTACTCTGGCGCACGTAATCCAGTTCGCGCAGGAGCGGCAGCCCGGCGCAGTCCAGGCACAAGCGCCGGGTGTCACCGCTAAGGCGAAGCAGGTTGACATTGTCGCTCCCCCTCCGGCATCGCCGTCAGCTGTAGTCACCACGGCGCCCGCGGCGGTTGAAGTGCAGCCTATCGGGGCGGTGTCTTTGGATGCGATCAAGGCGAAGGTGCTGGAGATCGTGGCCGAGAAGACCGGATACCCGCCGGAGATGCTGGATCTAGACCTCGACCTCGAAGCCGATCTCGGCATCGACACGGTCAAACAGGCGGAGATGTTTGCCGCCGTCCGGGCTGCCTACAACATCCCGCGTGACGAGAACATGAAGCTGCGCGACTTTCCAACTCTGGCGCACGTGATTCAGTTCGCGCAGCGCGGAATAGGAGCGTCTGTACAAAGTTTCGCTGCGGCAGAGGCAGAGCCGGCGACGGCAACAGCAATCACCCAAGACACTGCTCCTGCACCAGTTGTTGCTGGGGTGACGCCTGTGGTCTCGGAAGTTTCTCTGGAGTCAATCAAGCAAAAGGTGTTAGAGATCGTTGCCGAGAAGACGGGTTATCCGCCGGAGATGCTCGACCTTAATCTGGATCTCGAGGCCGATCTCGGCATCGACACCGTCAAGCAGGCGGAGATGTTTGCCGCAGTGCGCGCGGCCTACAACATTCCGCGCGACGAGAACATGAAGCTGCGCGACTTTCCGACCTTGGCGCATGTGATCCAGTTTGCCCAGGATCGGCGTCCGGGCTCGGCCAAGGCCGCTGGCACGGAAACAGAGATAAAGACAGCTGAGGCTGCTCCGGCGACAACGGCTCCGCGTCCACCCGTGGCAAGCTTCGACGCAGCAAACCTAATCCCGCGGCGCGTGCCCGTACCGAATCTCCGTCCTCCGCTGGCAATCTGCAAGCCGACTGGTGTGACGCTGAGTGCTGGCGACCGGGTCGTGCTGATGTTCGACAAGAACGGAGCAGGCGATGCGCTCACTGTCCAGCTCAAGAGCCTTGGGGTCGAAGTCCTGAGCATCGACGGTACGCAGAACTCCGAGGATCTGGCCAACATGCTGAAGGCTTGGCTGGCAGCGGGGCCGATAAAAGGCATCTATTGGCTGCCTGCGCTGGACAATGAAGGTCCGCTCAGCAGGATGGATCTGGCAGCCTGGCATCAGGCCCTGCAAGTCCGGGTGAAATCGTTCTACACCGCGATGCGAACGCTCTACGAGCAGATCGCGCAGCCGGGAACTTTCCTGGTTGCGGCTACCTGCCTCGGCGGACAGCATGGATACGACGAGACTGGTGCGGTTGCTCCCATGGGCGGAGCCGTAACTGGCTTCGTCAAGACGTACAAACGCGAGCGGCCCGACGCCCTGGTGAAAGCCGTTGATTTCGAGGAGGGCCGCAATGCTACAGAAATCGCCGGACTCCTCATCCAGGAGACGCTGCGCGACAATGGCGCGGTAGAGATCGGCTACCAGAACGGATTGCGTTGGACGATCGCTCTCGAGGAGCAGCTTGCAAGCGATGGGCAGCCGGGTTTCGCGCTGGACAGCAAAAGCGTGTTCGTAATCACCGGCGCTGCCGGCAGCATCGTCTCCGCTATCACGGTGGATCTGGCCGCGGCTTCCGGTGGGACGTTCTATCTACTGGATCTCGTTCCGGAGCCTGATGCGAACAACCCTGACATCGCACGCTTCGTCAATGACAAGGACAACCTCAAGCGCGATCTGTTTGCTCGCATTCAGGCGCGCGGCGAGCGAGCCACTCCTGCGCTGGTGGAAAAAGAGTTGGCGGCGCTGGAGCGTGCGCACGCGGCCCTCAGTGCAATCAATGCGGTGAAAGCGGCAGGTGGAACACCTCACTACTTCAGCGTCAACCTCGCGGACGCAGAAGGCGTCGCGAAAGCAATTGCAGAAGTGAAGAAGAACAGCGGCCGCATCGACGTTCTGCTGCACGCCGCAGGTCTGGAGCGCAGCCACTTCTTGCCGGACAAAGACCAGCGGGAATTCGATCTCGTGTTCGACGTGAAGTCGGACGGCTGGTTCAATTTGCTGCATGCGATCGGCGACATGCCACTGGGCGCGACGGTTGCGTTCAGTTCGGTCGCCGGACGCTTCGGCAACGCTGGACAGGCCGACTACAGCGCCGCCAACGATCTGCTATGCAAGTACACCTCGAGCTTCCGCTCGACCCGGCCGCAGACGCGCGGCATCGTGATCGACTGGACGGCCTGGGGCGGTATCGGCATGGCCACCCGCGGCTCGATTCCAAAGATGATGGAGCTGGCAGGAATCGACATGCTGCCGCCGGAGGCGGGCATTCCTCTTATTCGTCGAGAGCTGACGACGGGCGGAACCCGCGGCGAGATCGTGATCGGTACACGTCTGGGCGTTCTGCTCGATGAGTGGGACGCTGCGGGTGGATTGGATACCGCCGCTTTGCTCAAGTCGAGGGAGCAGCTGGGCCAAGGGCCAATGGTCGGAACCATCACCGGCGTAGGCGTCTACAGCGGCTTGACGATGGAAACCACGCTCGATCCCAAGGTGCAACCGTTCCTCTATGACCACCAAATCGATGGCATTCCGGTGCTGCCGGGCGTCATGGGCATCGAGGCATTCGCGGAAGCGGCGCTGTGTATGCATCCGGGATGGCACATCGAAGCCATTGAAGAGGTGAATTTCCTGGCTCCGTTCAAGTTCTACAAAGATGAGCCGCGAGCGGTGATCATCCAGGCGACTCTTCATCCACAGGGCGACAAGCTGGTGGCCGATTGCCGGCTGATTGGCCGGCGGGTGTTGCCCAATCATCCGCAGCCGCAGGAAACGCTGCACTTCACAGCTCGAGTGCGCGTGAGCAAACAGCCCACACCAGCTGTGAAGGGCGCAACCCCACAGTTGACCGCAGAAGCCATCGTCGCGGCCGCGCAAATCTATCGCCTCTACTTCCATGGTCCGGCTTATCAGGTGGTAGATCATGCATGGTGGGACGGGCAGCAGATGATCGGCGAGCTGGCCGACAGCCTGCCCGTCAATCATCAGCCGGCAGATCGGCCGACGCTCATGTCTCCAAGGCTGATCGAGCTCTGCTTCCAGACCGCTGGTCTGTGGGAGATTGGCGCACAAAAGCGGATGGGGCTGCCGCTGCATGTCGGGCAGGTGTCGTGGCTGCGCGCGCCGAAGTCCGCTGAAGGCCATTTGTATGCCCTCGTCACTCCTCATCCGGAGCAGGGAAGCTTCGATGCCGAGGTAGTCGACTCCAGCGGCAACCGGTACCTGATTCTCAACGGTTATCGCACAGTGGCGACAGGCAACGGTCTCGATGCCGAGTCGCTGAAGGCCATGCAGGCGGTGATCGCGGCCGAACCTGCTGTTGTCTCCTGAACTGAACGCACTGCGTTCTGGTGGCGGGTGGTCGGCACGAATTTAAGCCGTCGCTGTAGTTGGTCGCGCCAAATCGGCGAGACGGTTTGTTTCCGCGACAAGCAGGTCCGAGCACGAGCATGATGAAGATTTATTGGCTCGAACAATCAACCACCGACGTGCCGCCCGATGACGAGTGGCTGAGCCCAAGCGAACGGCTGGTACTGGCGGGGATGAAGTTCCCAAAGCGACGAGCTGATTGGCGACTGGGACGCTGGACCGCGAAGCGAGCTGTTGCCGCTTATCTCCAGTTATCACTTGAGGCGGAGCGGATGGGGGCCATCGAAGTCCGGCCGGCTGCGAGCGGCGCACCTGAGGTGTTTCTCGATAATCAAGCGGCCGATTGTTCGATTTCCCTGAGCCATCGCGATGGCATGGGGAGCTGTGCTGTTGTGCCGACGGGAGGCAGCGTGGGCTGCGACTTGGAAGTCGTCGAGCCACGCAGCGATGCATTTCTTGCCGACTTCTTCACTGCGGAGGAGCAGACGTTCGTCGCCCAGTCACTCCTACAGGACCGAGCTCGCTTGGTCTCGATTCTTTGGAGCGCCAAAGAAAGCGCTTTGAAGGTGCTGCGAACCGGATTGCGGGCCGACACGCGTACGGTGTCAGTCTCCATTATCGAAACGGATTCCGGGGTGGCCGGGGAGTGGCAACCGCTCAGCGTCCGATACGAAGAAGACCAGGTGTTTGCCGGCTGGTGGAATTGCAGTGATCGGCTGGTTCGTACTGTGGCCAGCATGCCATGCGCCAGCTCGCCTGTTTCCTTGATGCACTCGTAGGCCTGGGGCTCTTCCCGCTTTGATCTTGCAGTTATCGTGTGGTGCAATTTTGGCTTGCGCTTTTAAGCACAACACTGCGGCCCCATTGAACGTCTAATGTGTTGGGCAGAGAGGAGCAACTGTGGTAGCTGACAGGCCAAGAACCAAGATTCTACTGGATGGTGGCAATCCCGATGAGACTTTAAAGGTCAAAACACGACTGGAACTGCTGGATGGTCAGACGACCAATCCGACTTACGTGGCGAAGAATCCAGAAATTCAGAGGAGAATCGGACACGGGCGGGGACTCAGCTCGAAGGAACAGCTTCAGGCGTACCGCAAGATCGTGCAGCAGATTTCGCCGCTGGTGGGAGACGCTGGCGTCTCCATCGAAGTATTCGCGGATCTCAACACTTCCGCACGCGAGATGCTGGATCAAGGCGAAGAGATGTTCTCCTGGATTCCCAACGCTTACATCAAATATCCGTGTTTGCCGGAGGGCTTACGGGCGGCACAGATGTCGGTGCAGCGGGGGATGCGCGTCAATTTGACGCTATGTTTCAGCCAGGAACAGGCAGCGGCGGTTTATGCAGCCACGCTCGGCGCGGCCGATCCGGTCTACGTTTCGCCTTTCGTCGGACGGCTTGATGATCAGGGTGAAAACGGGATGGACCTGGTGTGGAATATCAAGAAGATGTACGCCCATGGAGACGGTCACGTTCATGTGCTGGCAGCAAGCCTGCGCCGCCTTGAGCATTTGCTTTGCGCGTTTTCCGTAGGAGCCGAACTGGCTACCGGTCCCGCCAAGCTTTTGGAAGAGTGGGCTGACGCGGGTCTTCCTCTGCCGGACGCGGGTTTTGCCTACCAGGCGGTCGATTCCAGGGGCAAGCAGCTCCAACCTATCCCGTACAAAGAAATCGATCTGAATGCCTCATGGGAGAGTTTTGACTTGTGGCACGAACTCACCACCCAGGGCATTGCGCAATTTGTATCTGACTATAAGAGCACTCTGCAGCTGGCCGCCTAGGTTCGCGTCAAGCTCGACTCACCGCTGTGCGCCCTGCACAGTTCTTGGCGCTGCAACGCTCCTGTAGAATGTGCCCTGTCTTGCGGATCTTCCTACTCCAACGTCGGTGCAAACGGAAATGAGCGGATGACTGAGGACGCCCCCAAACTGCGGATTACCTCCACGATGAGTCTGGAGCGAGCGATGCTCGAAGTGCGAAGATACCTCGCAGCCGGCAATACCAACTCCGGCAAGCAGGTTGCGGGAGCCGCGCAAAGTCGCTCGAACACCGTAAGGACAGGGCAATTCAGTACGCAGGCCGCGATGGCCAATCGGCTGTCGGAAATTGCGGCTCGCCTGGGAGAGGTAGAGCCCAACAGCAAGCTGGGTGCGTTCGGAGTGTTCCTGAAACGAGTCGTGCGCAAGGCTATCGGATGGTATTCACGGCCGGCACACGAGTTTGATCGTTCTACCGTTGAACTACTACACCAGATTCGACAGGACATGATCGGCCTGCAACAGCAGGTGTCCATGCTTCAGGAACAGGACGTTTCGGCTCAGCCGCAAGGGGTTCAGAGCGGCGGCGAATCAGGCCCGCACGAGGGCATGTTGCTGATGATCGAATTGTTCAAGAACATAAACGCTGTGCAGTCGTTCAGGCGGGCGCTACGCGACGAGAACCCGGACCTGTTGCGCAAGTTTGAGACGATCCTCGACAAGATCGAAGGCGAATCCCAGGAGTTGAGAGCGGCTCTAATGCGGAGCCTGGACGCCAAGCAATAAATGCTGTCTGGAAACTGGGAGATCCATCTTTAAGATTTTCGCTTCAGAACGTAGATCTGACTTGGCGAGCTTGAGCTGTGATTTTGGGCTTCAACGCCCCAATAATATTTCGTACTCGTCTCGTACGTCTCCGCCAGGCCAACGACGTCGTAGTACTGAGCCACATACTTATCAGCCCAGGCGAAAATCTCGTCCGTCGAAACCGCCTTTGACCATGCTACCCATGACTTTGGATTACTGACCAGCACGATGATCTCGGGCTGCGCTCTCTCAATCTCAGCCTCCATCTGCGCTTGCATGGTCACGGCATACTTTTGCGGCTCCAGCAGGGGATAGAAGTAGACGTATCCAGTTGCTGACCGCCGGTGAGTGTAGAAGTAAACCTCTGGCTCTGACCCAATGACGGCGATCTGCGCGCTCTCGGGCGCGATCCGGTTTATGTAGTTCGAGATTTCCAGGATTTCGGGGAAAGGATTCGGCCAGTAGGTTTGCTCACAGGCCTGCACTGCATTCATCTCGAAGAAAAGTTGGCGTTGACTATAAACCGCGGTGTAGAAGGCGAGCACGAATAGAAAACTGGGGATCGCGATCAAAACTGGCGAGAGCTTCCAACGCTGCAGGCGTTCCGTTCCGCAGCTCACCGCCAACCCTGCCAAAATCGAAACCGCAGGCAGAAGCAGAATGAAGTAGTGCGGGCGAAAGTACAGCCCGGCCGATAAGGCGAGAGATGAAAACAGAACAAAGGAAATCACTGCGAACGCCTGTTCCCTCGCGCGAGGGCTCCAGACGAATGCCGTTAATCCAGCAAGCGCCATAACCCAGATCCAGACGGCGGGCCGCATGGCCAGGGTGCTGGCGTGTGTCAGAAACGTCCTACCTTCTGTAATGCCCAGGTTGGTTCCGTATTCACGCGCATACGAAAAGGTCCAGAACCAGAACTTCTGAAATGTTCCTGAACGCCAGATCATCAGGCAGGTAACAGCGAACGGTAGGATGGCACCTGAGAGAAGAGCGCCGATCTGCATCGCCAGAGCAGAGCGTCGCACCGGATGCCTTAGCCGCGTCCAAAGCACAAAGACAATTGCCCACAGCAGGAAAGCAATTCCCGGCTGCTTCATGAGGAAAGCAATGCCAAAGAGCACTCCGGAGCAGAAGAGCCGCCAGGTTCGGTCGGTTTCAATGGCTTTGAACAACAACCAGGCTCCTGCCAATGCGAACAGAACGACGAAATGTGTAGCGTGCGCGGCGAAACCAGTGACAGACGAGCCGGTTGACAGCAGAGCATAGGTGGCGGCCGCGATAAGTCCAGCGAAGCGACCAAACCATCGGCTACAAAGGAGGAACATGAGCAGCGTGGTGGCGGCGTTCACGAAAATCAGGCCTACGTGGATGCGACCTTGCGACTGCCCGAACAACGCGAGAATAACGGCATAGGCCGCATGCGTGCCCGGCAGTTTTACGGTGTAGACCAGGTCATACAGTGGAAAACCTTGAAGAATCAGCTGTCCGCCATAGGCGTATTCGCCTTCGTCGCGCTCCAATGGCATCGCGCGCAATCGATAGCGAATGGAGGCGAAGAAGACGATCGTTAATAACAGCAGCGCGTAACAAACATATCGAGATAGGTCAGAAGAGAGAACAGAGGTAGTAAGCGATTCATCGGTGCGCGTGCCGGATTCGGGACGAATCACCAGTGAACCTCAAAGGTTATTGAGGCCGAGCCGGTCGAACATCGCGGAGGCGAGAGAAACCGTTGTTCCACGGTACGGAGTCAGTTTGCCTGATCGGATTCGTCGCCGGTTTCAGCCGTTACCCAGGTAGAGTCCGGATTGTAAGACTTCATCTCGCTCGCAATTTTTCCGGTATCGGGGCCGAGGTCTTTCTGATAGACGACGCCACTTTGATCAACGATAAAGGTTGTCACTCCGGAATTGCGATAGTCGGCGGGATAGGCGACAAACGCGAAGCCGCCAGTCATCTTCCCATCGACAATGTAGTTCTTCGCACCGCCGGGTGCGTTCGCTCCTTGCGCTGTCAGGATACGATAAAAGTAGCCGTAAAAAGGCTGCGGGGAATCGTGTTGCCCGCCGTATCCCTTAGCAGTAGCGAATGCCACCAGCGGGCCGATGGGACTCTCCGGCTGGCCTTCGGCTGTCTTCCAATAAAGGCCATCCTGTTTTCCGCTAGCGCTGATGAACTTCTGCGCATACTGGTTTGTGGTATCGCCGTCGTGCGCCTGCTGAAAATAATCTTGCTGAGCGTCGAACAGAGCTCGACAGACCTTGATGGTCGCCAATTCGTTCTTGCCGATGCGCCGGAAGAGAATCTCCTGCAAGCCGACTTTGGTATCGAAGTACCACTGCTTGCCTGCGGTTTTCTTGAGCGGAATCGGGAAAGGCCAGTTGTCAGCGCCAATGTAAAGCACCTGCTCGCCGTTGGTGACACCCTCCCAACGATTCATCTGATCGAACCTTTTCAGGAACCCTGCGCGGTTGTTCTGGTCTTGTACCGCATCGCCCGACTCGACAATGCCGGAAGCAGACGACCCCAGCACCGCCAACATCGCCGATTTGTCATCAGCTTTCACGGCGGTGTAGAGGGCTTGGGCGGCGTCTTTCGGAGCAGCAAAGGTCTTTTCGCCTTGTTCCTGAGCTGAAGCCGGCAGAGGTGAGAGCGTGCAGAGCAAAATCGCCAGCGATGCGGCAGGTAGCGCGCACCAGTTCATCGACCTTCTTCTCCAATTGATTTCCGACATCAGCAGCCTCCGTCAAATCCGAATTCGGGTGACTTGATCCCGCACGGGCCCGTGCTGTTAGCGTCTGCGACCACCACCGCCGCCGCCGCCGCGATTGCCTCCGCCACCACTAACGCTGGCGCGTCCGCGGTTGCTATCGGCACGCGCGTTGCCGCCCGCGCTGTAGCCGCTAAATGCTCCGCCTTTGTTGCCCGGCTGCTGAGCTTGGCCGTATCCACGATACTGAGAATTCGATGGCTTGTTCGCATTGTTTTGGCCGCCGTTATTTGGCGTGTTCGGGCGATTGACATTGTTATTAGCGCGATTGCCAACATCAGTCGTATTGCGGTTGCCGTTGTTGGCATTCACATTATTCGTATTGCGGTTGCCGTTGTTGGCATTCACGTTGTTGGTTCGATTGCCGTTGTTGGCGTTGACGTTGTTCGTCCGATTTCCGCCATTGTTGATGTTTACGGTGTTGCCGCTGATGTTGGTGTTTCGGTTGTAGCTGTTGTGGTTCGGATTGTAGGGAGTGGCCCGCGCCCAGTTGCCGTTCTGGTAGCGGTTTCCGTTGGCGTAGATGTTGCTGCGCGAAACATACACGTTGCGGTTGTAGACGACCGTGCCGCCGTGCCAGCCACAACCCCAACTGTTCCAGCCCCAGCCACAGCAGCCGCCGCTCATGGCCGCGCCCACAGCCATGCCCACACCGAACGAGATGAGACCAGTGGCAACCATGGCGCCGGTACTGTATCCCGGCGGATAGTACGGCGTACCGTAGACGACCGTGGGATTATAGGTCGGCACGTAGACGACCTGGGGGCTCGCCGGCTGAATCACAATGACCTGCTGACCACTCTGAGTTTCGGTGGTTACAGTTTGCTGCGACGTGGTTTTCAGGTTGCCGGCCGCTTTGGCCTGCTGACGCAATCTCTGCACCGACGCCATCACGTCGGCCTGCTGGTTGTAGAAAGCGCTGCCCAGCGCTGAAGTCCAGGACAGATTATTGGCCATGTTATCCAGCACAGAAGGGAACTGCGTCAGGGCTTGCACACTCGGATCCCATGGCTGCTTGTTTACGGCCTCGGCAAGTGCCGCGCCCTGCAAGCCCTGGTTATCCTTCAACCACTGGTCGGCTTCTACAGCTTCGTTGGGGAAAGTAGAAGCCGCGAGTACCTGTGCCACCAGGGCGTCTGGGTAAAGGGCGATAGGCGCGACCAGCGCGTCAATTTGGCTGGCCGTCAAATTTGCAGGTGGCGCCTCTTGCGGGAGATACATGCCAGCGGTCGGCGTGGCACTCGCCGGCGAAGTTGCAAGGATGATTCCCCAACTCACGATCACGGCGAGGAACTGCTTCATGCGAACCATGATGCGCTGCTCCAATCTCTGGCGGCGAGATTTGTTCGAAGCCGCCTCTACAACCTAGTGGCACGCCTGCACTCCACGTTGAGTAACTAGTCCAGCGAAAAGGGAAGTGGCCGGCCGGCAACTCGACTTTGCCAACCGAGGTCTTTGGCGTTGCTATGTATGTTGAAACCACTACATTGTAGTGATCGAACCACGGTTTGGGAAAGCTATTGTTAGCCGAACTGACCGATCACCGTGTTCTCCGGCGAGCTGAGATCGCTCAGATGCCCGACGCGATCGCTAAGCGGGGTCACCAGTTGCGTTCTCGCGAGTTCAGCATTTCCGCAGCTGCTCGCTTGCTTGTATAATCGGGTGGCTGGTAATCCCGCGCGTGGCATGGAAAGCGGTGGATGCCAGCGCCTCCCTGATCTCGTGGGGCTATAGCTCAGCTGGGAGAGCGCATCGTTCGCAACGATGAGGTCGTCGGTTCGATCCCGACTAGCTCCACCAAAATAAGTATCCTAATTTGCAATAGCTTACAAATTGTTACTTGGTTCTTTATCAACTTTGTGTCAAGTTGCGGTGTGACTCCTTGCCACCGAGCTTAATGTGACTGGGTAGATCCGAAGGGCTTTACCTTTCCCTTCGACACTCCGCCGATTGCGATTTTTACCCGTCACAGGTCTAATCGGGACGAATCCCACCGCTGCAATTGCGTGATTGGTCGGGACGGCTGGCGCGCGTGATTGGAAATTCCCAACAGCACTGCTTCGACGTAGTGGTGATAGGCGCGGGTGCTGCCGGACTCATGTGCGCGATCGAGGCAGGCCGTCGCGGGCGGCGTGTGGCGTTGCTCGAGCGCGCCGAGCGGGTGGGCAAGAAAATTCTGATTTCCGGCGGTGGGCGCTGCAACTTCACCAACCTGCATTGCCGTCCAGAAAACTTTATCTCTGCCAATCCTCACTTTGCCCGATCAGCACTGGCGCGTTACACACCTGCTGATTTCATCGCACTGGTAGAAAGACATGGTATCGCTTACCACGAAAAGACTCTGGGGCAACTCTTTTGCGATGGCTCGGCGGAGCAGATCACGGCCATGCTGCTGCGTGAATGTGCCGACGCGAATGTCACGATCTTCCTGCGAGCAAACATCCGGGAAATAAAACGTACGGATCGACTCGACAGCCGCAAGCTGAGCGAATTTATTGTGCTGACCGATGACACCAAGTTTTCGACTGGGTCGTTGGTTGTTGCCAGTGGTGGCTTGTCAATCCCGAAAATGGGTGCCAGCGGCTTTGGATACGACATGGCTCGCCGGTTTGGTGTGCCTGTCTGCCCGTGTCGTCCCGCCCTTGTGCCGCTCGTTTTGGAGGGTGAGGAGCGAGCGAACTTCTGTGAGTTAGCCGGCGTTTCCGCCGACGTGGTGGTGTCAGTGGGCAAGCGCAGTTTCCGCGAGAAGCTGTTACTGACGCATCGCGGATTGAGCGGACCGGCCATACTTCAGATATCGTCGTACTGGAACGGCGTCGAGCCTGTCGTGGTGGATTGGGCTCCGGGGCACGATCTTCTCTCGGGTTTGCGCAGGCCGGATAGCCGCCGCGATCTGGCCGCCGCGAAGGCGGCGCTGCGGGCAAAGCTGCCTGCCCGGTTGTCGGAGCGGTTGCTCGACTCCGTCCAGTCGCTGGCGTGGAGCAAGCACGCGCTGGAGCAGTTGGAGCGTCGATTCCATGCGTGGACATTCGCGCCCGTTGGGACCGAAGGCTACGACAAGGCCGAAGTTACGGCGGGAGGCGTCAGCACGGATGCGCTCTCAGCGAAGACGATGGAATGTCGTGATGTGCCGGGACTGTATTTCATCGGCGAGGTGGTTGACGTAACCGGCCAACTGGGTGGATTCAACTTCCAGTGGGCATGGGCCTCAGGCGCAGCAGCGGGACGGGCCGTATGACCGGCAGATGTTGTTACAGTGTTGGGAGTGCCGGATGGCAGTGCTGATATCTTCAGGGTAATCGCGTAAGGCACGCTGCACTAACTTACGAATTATTGTTCGAGGGAACCATGGCTGCATTGATCGATGCCATCGACGTAAAGCGCAAAATGTTTATCGAAATTGAAAATGTTCCGTTCTATTGTTTGGAATCGGAAACTTCCACCCCGACCGCTCGCGGCGGCCAAACTCTCGTCCGCCTCAAGATGAGGAACATGCTGACTCGTGCGGTATTCGACAAGACCTTCAAAGCCAGCGACAAGTTCAGGGAGCCTGATCTACAGACAGTCGATGCATCGTACCTCTACAGCGACGCTGATGGTTCTTACTTCCTGGACCAGGAGAGTTTCGAAACGCTTTCACTCAACGGCGATTTGGTCGGAGAGGCGTTAGATTTCCTTCTGGAAGGAACCATCGTCCGGATCGACAAGTTCAACGGCACTCCGATTGGGATGGAGGTGCCGGCTCAAGTGGAGCTGACCGTCACATCGACGGAACTGGCGGGCGGCAACGCTAACAAGATGGCTGTTGTCGAAACTGGCATTGAGGTCCGTGTTCCCGCGTTCATAAAAGAAGGTGAAAAGATCAAGATCAATACGGAAACGCGGGACTTCGCTGGTAGGGCCTGATCGATTCTGTAACCAACCCCCTATCAGCCAGGCGGCGGATGGCGTACGGCGTACGGCTGAAGGTTAATCGTGGCTGACGCCAGCGAACGGTTGCCTCTACTTTTCCGCTCTGACCGCTAACGTTCCAAGCGCGCAGCGACCAGTTACCGGCGCATAGGTCATCTGGTCCCCGCGCGTGCCGGTCAGGATCTTCCCGGCAACATCGACACTGCCTCCTCCCGCGAGCGTTCCATCCGGCTGGAGTGCCAACGAAAAAGCGCCAGCTTCGTTTTGTACATGGATCGTGATGCGACCTGCCGCATTCTCCACCACGTACCGCTCGGCCGCGTGAGCGCGTCCGCATTCGAGCGTCGCCAGATCGCCTTCGAAATCGATGTTCAGGCCTCCCTGGCTGCCATAGCTTCCATACAGGCGCAGCCCCACTGGGATCGTGTCTCCCTTGTTCGCAGCGGAACCGGTCAATTGCGAAATCGCCGCGGAGAGCTTGGTTACAGGAGTGCCCGTCAGGGTTGCGACATTGCAGCGCTCCGTTTTCGCGACCATCGGGACCGACGGCCGCGGCTTTGCATAACTTGTGTCCGAACTCATGTTGGCCGTCGTCGTGGTCGCGGTGTATTCCATCCCGTTGCGATGCACTTGGTCGGCTGATTACTGCGAAGCCTCGGAGGCGCTGATCTGCTTCTCCTGCGTCGTGGTCGGCGAGCGAACCTCGTAGGCGGATGCGCTCGGGCCGGTCGGGCCGCCACCACCGCCTCCGCCAGCCGGAACCAGTCCGGCGATTTGCACCGGCCCGGGCCCGACCAACTTTCCGTCCGGCCTGAGAGTGAGGGTGAGTGGTTTCGGGCTTGTTCCTACACTGACAGCGATCTGAGAGCCGCGCTCCACCTTATAAGCCGCAGGTTGCGGCTGAAGAGAACCGCAGTAGACGGTTGCGACCTTGTCATCGAAGGAGATTCCAAACCCGCTGCCTGAGAAGTTTCCGCTCAGGCGCAATCCGGGAGGCGGTGCCGTCATTTTGTCGAGGCCACTCACTAATCCGCCGGTGAGTTCGTCGAGGCCTGTCTTCAATCCTTTGCCAAGACATTCCGTCTCGCTGCGTCCTGACTCCAGGCATCGCCGCGTGGCAACGCTTCCGGCGTCCTGTGGCATGTTCGCCTCAGCCTGGGCAGCTTGGGCCGCCTGGGTATCGGACTGAACCTGCTGAAGCGCTTTTCGCTTTTCCTGCTCAACCGCGGCTTGATATCTCGAGTCGTTTCCGCCCACGATGTGAGCAAACTGCGCCTGAATGTTTGGCGAGAGGAACGTCGTCCACACGGGAATGCCTTCAAACCCGAACTTCGGATCCGAGCGGCTGTAGCGATAGGGATTGGTCGCCGGATTGAATTGCTCACCGGGAAGTTTCTGCGCCGCGCCTTGGGCAAGCACGCCGGAAATCCTGGTGTAGTCATTCACAAGCTTTTGTTCATCAGGCGTAAAGCCGCTCGCTCCATGTTGTCCAGCCAGGACGGTAATGATCTCGCTCAGCTGATAGAAGGCGCCGATCGCCCGCCGCACATTCTCCGCCGGTTTGCCGATGTTCATGCCTTGTATCACTCGGTAGGCGCTGGGAAATTCGGCGATATACGATGGACTGAAGGGAACTCCCGCCTTGCACTGTTTGAGCTGGGTCGCCGCTTCCGCTCGAGGCTTGGGAACCTGGGTGAGGAACTTTCCGTTCTGCTCGGCCCTGACGAAGCAGTATTCCTGGCCCTGTTGCCGTTGGCACTGAAACACCGTGATGATGAGCCCACCCGGACATTGATAAGGCGTGTTAACTTGCAAGTCCTGAACTTGCTGCGCAGCCGCCGTCGCCGCCATGAAAATCATGAACAGTGCCGTGACGAAGACCAGTCGCCGGATCTTGGGGACAGCTACTGGTCGTGCGGAAGCCCGCGTCTTCGTATTGCTATGAGGGAAGCTCTGTGTGGGGATCCCGAGCATGAGACCTTGCCTCCATCGCCGAGTTAGCTTTCGATTTACATTGCGTCAACCGGCTTCAAGAACCGTCAGGGATCGGGCAATTTTGTAATGGCATCCTGAATTCGCGGCGAATCGCTTTCCGATCCACCAACCATGACTTCCTAACAATACCCACCATCGTCTGATAGATTTGTCTGCTTGTACCCGGTGGAATGCGCGTTGTGGAGGTGCTCATGGAGAAGAAACTTCACTCCCGACCTGACTTGTTGCTCCTCCTGTCTTTGCTGCTGGTCATCCTGTTGAATCCGGTGATGGACCATGGTGACTGGCGCAGACCCGTGCTCGCAGCCCTCATCTTCATCCCAGTCATTTTGGCCACCGTCAGATTGTCGCAAATAAAAGTGTGGGTATGGCCGTCGGTTCTGTTGATGCTGGGCAGTCTCATCCTCGTGCTGGCGAGCAACATCCTTCGCAACCAGGCACTCAATGGAATTCGATGGGGATTTCTGGCTGCATTCTTCGCACTCGCTGCCGTGGGACTTTTCTCCTATCTCAAGAACTCCCGGTCAATCACGTTGGCGCACCTCTTTACTGCCGTCAATATTTATCTGTTGCTGGGGATGCTGTGGGCGGCGATCTATTGTGCGATAGATGCTTTTTATCCTGGTGCAATCCAGTTGGGAAGCCATCCAACCGACCGTCAAAGTGAACTGCTTTACTTCAGCCTGATAACGCTCTCGACGGTTGGCTATGGCGATGTAGTGCCGGTTGGTGGGGAGGCGCGTATGCTGGCGGCACTGGAGGGGATGACGGGAGTTCTCTACATCGCGATCACAGTGGCCATCTTAGTCAGCAGGTTCATGCACGAGCTTTCAGAGTAGTTCACGCCTCTTGTATCGGAACTAGGAAGTTACTGTCGAGGACATATTCGTAGAGGTGTCCTCGCGGCGGCGCGAGACGTAACTGGCGAGCGGACACCCATCCCCCCGTGTCGTCCCATTCCCAGTCAGTCGCGGACATTTTCTGGATCGCTTCCTTAAGGTCCGCCGTGGTCATCGGGTACGCGTAGATGCGGACGTTTTGTGCGAGCAGGCGAGATAGAGCCTCAAGAAAGCCGCCCGCCAGTCTGCTGTAGCGATCTTCGAAGGCCCGGATCATAACCGATAGACCTACAACAACGCGCACCAGTTCCTGTGTGTATCGGTTCACAAAATCGATCATCGTGTAGAGTTCCTGTTCGCGAAATAGCAAGACGTCGCCGCCCCGCGAGCGAAGGGCGTCGATGCGGTGGAGTATGTCGGGGACTTCGGGAATCGGCTCTGTCGGATTGGACGGCGCAAGTGTGAGGCAGAAAAATCCCCTCGGTGCGGCCTTCGCTTCGCCTAACTCTCCCTGAAGTTGCCGGATTCCCGAGGCCAGCATTCGTGTGTGGATTTCCGCGTGACTTGGATCCATATGCACGAAGTATCCCGGTGCGAGTACCACAGAATTTCTATGGAGGACTTCCGTCGGCGGAACGGGCGAGCCGCTGGATGGGAAATAAACTGCTTGAGCGAAGCCTCTGCACACCAGGTGCACCAGAAGCGTGCGTTGGTCCCAACTCTCGAAAACGGGCCCATGCAGCTCCACATAATCAATTTCGAGCCGCCTCTCGACATCCTGCATCAGGTTCTCAAGAAAGTGTTCCTTCGCCTGCAATTGATAACACGCAGCGTAAATCAAGTTCACGCCCAGGATGCCAATAGCCTCCTGCTGAAGCAGGTTGGCAGGGTCTCGCAGATTGATATGCAGCAGTATGTCGTTGGGCTGCCCACCGGGCTCCTGCTGAAAGCGCAGCCCCAGCCAGCCGTGAGGTTCATTTGTTCCGGCATAGTTTCGGGCGGAGACGGTATCGACAAAGGAAAAGAAACGAGTCTGTGACCCACGAGACTTATCCAGTTGATTGAGGAGTTGAGCCCACTCGCGATCCAGCATGGCTTCGAGGCGTTGCCTGGAGACGTAGCGCGAGCCGCCGCCATACAGGTCATCGCTGACCTCTTTGTCATAGGCAGAGATCGTCTTGGCAACGGTTCCGGAGGCCCCTCCCACAATAAGAAACCAGCGCGCGACCTCCTGACCGGCGCCGATTTCGGCAAAGGAGCCAAAAGCAGACTGATCCAGATTGAGAGTTAGGGCCTTGTGGTGAGAGTCAAGCTTTTCGATGGCTGCCATAGACCAGGATTAATCCGCCAGGAACATGAAGGTCCGACAATTGTACGACGATATTGATCGACAGCTCAGTACGACGCGCGGAAAGGCCGCTATGATGCGCGGAAGGTACTTAGCCATTCTCTGCGATGTTCAATCGCGACGCCAGTCGCGCCGAAGCCGCGATCGTGACCGCACGCCAATTTCGTTCTGTAGACAAAGGCGGGCTGTCGATTAGCTCAGACTCATCGAGCCAGTCTTGTGCCGAAAGGTTATATCCCCGCCCTGGGGTTTGGCACCTTAATATCGGATACAGTCGTATCATTTTCGCGAGGTACAGGAATATGAAGAAGGAACCGAATCTAGAGCAGTCCGTGCAGGAAGAACAAATCCGCGCGGCCTTGGACCAGCATTGGGAAGCCTCCGACGCCAACGACTTCGAAACCGAGCATCGCATCTATCACGAGGACGCGGTGCTGGAATACCCACAGTCGGGTGAGAGAATACGCGGCCGCCGCAACATCCAGATCACCCGCTCAATTCAGCCGAACAGGAAGCGCTTTACTGTCCGGCGAATCGTTGGAAGCGGTGACCTTTGGATCACCGAATTCATCCTGTCCTATGACGGCAAGCCATCCTACACCGTGAGCGTCATGGAGTTTAAGGGCCAGCAGGTTGCGCGTGAAACGCAATACTTTGCGGACCCTTTCGAAGCCAGCCCGGCTCGCGCTCAGTATGTGGAGCGGATGGACACCTGAGCTTGTTGATGATGTTAGACGTCATCAACAAGCGATTAGCACCGCCGCGGTTGTTGAATCAGACCAGCTGGTTCACCTGTACCTACGGCGCAAAGTAGCCGGAGATATCCAGGATCAGTTGCGTCAGCGCGTAAGCATAGGCGTCGATCTCGCCATCGTTAGTCGGCACGATCGCCATGTTCGAGGTGATGAAACCATCCTCGGCATTCAGCGTCGAGACCATTGGCTGCATTTCGCCGTGTGGCCACAAGGTCAGATAGAGCATCGGCGCCGGCGGCACTACGGTTGCGTTCAGCACGTAGCCCTGGGCGCTGGCCGGAGGCCCGCACACGCTGCTTTCCACAGGTACGGTTATCGTGTCGATGAAGCCTTTACCGTTATTCTGGCGCGTGTCCAGCACGCGACACGGCGTCAGCGGATAGAACGACAGTCCACCGCTGCCCGGTGCAGCGAAGTAGCCGTCGATGTCCAGCAGCAGGTCGGTCTTGTTGCTGTGCGCGTAGAAGGCGGTCGCGTTGTCGCTGCCGGCCTGCACAATCGCCGCGTTGGCGACGATCGTTCCGGTTTTGTCGTTCAGCGTCGAGACCGTCGGCCGCGTCTGTCCCTTCGGCCACACTGTCAGATAGTCCAAACCCCCCGCCGCTGGCAGCACGGTCACATTGAACGAATACGCCGCCGCGTTGCTGGGCACCTCGCAGTTGCCTGGGATGGTGTAATCACGCTCCACTCCGGCCTGTAGGCTGCCTTGATCCTGATCATTGCGCGTGTCCACAATGCGGCACGGTGTGAGCGGATAGAACTGCAGGCTGCCCGACGTCGGAGCGGAGAAGTAGCCGTCGATGTCGAGGATGACGTTACTGGTGTCGCTGACATACACGCTAACCGACCCCGAAGGCGTGCCCGCGGGAACGATGGCGGCATTGGCTTTGACGCGCCCATCAGGCGAATTCAAGGTCGAGACCACCGGCTGGCCTTCGCCGGTCGGCCAGATGGTCAAGTATCCGAGCTTGGTCACTGGTATGGCGGTGACGTTGAGCGAGTAAGCGACAGCCGTCGAAGGAAGATTGCAAGGATTGCCGCTCTGCGACAGCGGGAACGGGCGCGCGGTGTTGCCGGGGATCGCCGGGCCACCGAAGGTGCCGTTGGCACCGCGGGTATCGACGATGCGGCACGGCGTGATCGGCACAAACTGCAATGCCGACGGTGTGGGATTGACGATCTGCGTCAGCGTGGCGCTGCTGTGATGATAGTTGCCGTCGCCGGAGTAGTTCGCTTGCAGCGTATCGGTGCCGGCCGCCAGGCTGGAAGTCTTACACAACGCCGTCAGCGAGGAACTCAGCCGCACAGCCGAGCAACCAGAGATGCCGACACCATTGGATTCGAAGCCGACGGTGCCGGTCGGCAGCGGTGGTCCTGCTGGCGCGATCGTTGCCGTGATGGTCACCGACTGTCCGAAGGTCGAAGGATTAGGCGAGCTGGTGACAGTCGTCGTGCTGTTTACCTGATCGACCACCTGCGATACCGTATTCGAGGTGCTGGGTGCGAGCATGCTCGAGCCCTGATAGATCGCGACGATGCCGTCCGTGCCGGCGCTCAGCGCGGAGTAGTTCAGCACCGCGACGCCGGAACCGTTGAGCCCAGCCGATCCGATCTGCACGCCGTTGCTTTCGAAGATCACGGTGCCGGTCGGCAGCGATCCATTCTGCGCCGTCACCGTCGCCGTCATGGTGACCGCTTCTCCGACATTCGACGGATTGGGCGCCGTCTTCAGCACCGTGGTTGTGACTATCAGCGGCGCCGGCGACAATTCGTACACTGCTCCGTGTGAGTAGAGGCCGCCCGCACCGGTGGTTCCATAGACATTTCCTTGTGCATCGAGGACTACGCCTACCAAAGGCTCGCCACCTCCCTGATCACTGCAATTCTCCATGGGGCAGAAAGCGTAAATGACGTTGTAGGTCCACTGGCCGCTGCCGGCAGGAGTCAATTCAAAGACGGTGCCCCGGTTGGAGCCGTTGTTGCCACCGAAGGCGGTGTCGCCAAACAGATTGCCGTGAGCGTCGCTGGCCAGTCCCTTGGGGCCGTAGCCGTTCGCGCAGCTTGGCCCGGGACAGAAGGTGGCGATCAGTTGCTCGGTCCAGGAACCGCCTCCGGCAGGGCTCAACTCGAAAACGCCGCCGTAGACGGTAGAGCCGCCGCTGACGACTGTCCCGTAGAGATTGCCTTGCGGGTCGAAGACCAAGGCATTCACTGGAGCACTACCGTCGCTGCAACCGGTGACGGGACAGAAGCTGTACAGCACGGTCTCGGTCCAGGAGCCGCCGCTGCCGGGGCTCAGCTCGAAGACAGCTCCAGCTTCGTTGGCGCCGCCCGCTTCGGTAGTGCCGTAGAGATTACCGTGGGAATCGAAGAGCAGGCCGCCGGCGGGCCCGGAGCCGTCAACGCAATTCTTTTGCGAGCAAAAATAGTAGAGCACGGTGTAGGTCCACGACCCGCCGCCAGCAGGACTTAATTCAAAAACGAGGCCACCCCCGTGGCCGCTGCCGACGTCGACACCGTACAGGTTGCCGTGTGAATCCAGGATCATCCCTCCAACCGGTTGCGACCCGTCCGGGCACCCCGAAAGCGAGCAGACGTTGTAAAGCACGGTTTCGGTCCATGGGCCGCTGCCGCCGGACGGCGGACTGAGCTCATAGAGCACGCCGCGATTGCTGGCTCCGCCAGTGATGGTAATGCCGTAAAGATTGCCGTGAGAATCGAGGGCGAGGGCATAGTACGGCTGGCCTCCGTCAGGACAACCGGATTGCGGGCAGAAATTGTAGAGCACGCTTTCGATCCACGTGCCGCCGCTCGGCGTCAGCTCGTAAACCAGCCCTTGATTGTTGGTGCCGCCGCCGCTGGTGACACCGTAGATGTTGCCATGCGAATCGAACAGCGGAGGCGAGGTGGGATTGTCCCCGTCCAGACAACCGTTCTGCGCACAGAAGTTATAGAGCACCGACGCGTTATATTGCCCCTGCGCCCATGCGCCGGGCAGCAAGACCACAAGAATCGATGTCGCGAACAGCAACGCCGCGATGAGCCGGAATTTGGGAACAGCTACTGGGTGTGGTGAGATCTGCTTTGTTCTGTTGTTCGCCAATGCACTCCACATCGATTTCCTGAATGACGCCATCCTGCCTCCCTGGCCGCAATCCTTCGTACTCTGCATTGCGCAAAGAGGGGGCAAGAACCGTCAGGACAACGCCAATTGTCGTCGAAGATTTCACCTTTGCAGGAAGGCCACGCTACCGTCCGGCCCGGTTGGTCATCTCGGTAAGCTCGATCAGCTTCTTCTTTTGGTAGGCTTCTGCGTCCGGACGCGAGAAAATGGGCTGCGCGCTGGCGAGATACTTTTCCGCCTGGGCGTAATCTCCTTGGCGTGCAGAAATCTCCGCCTGGGCCAGCGCGACGCCGGCGCTCCAATCGGGATCCCCGGTCAGCTGCGCGATAGCTTTGATGTCGAGGTTTTGCAAATATTGTGAGGCTTCCTGCAATCTGCCCAGGGCAATCAGGCAGTTCGCGAGCGGCAGCGCGATCCCTCCGGCAAGTCCGGACTTGGGACCGAAGGCCTGCACGGCAGCATCGTGCGCCTTGCGGGCATTGGCTTCGCCTTCCTGCAGATGACCGGCCCGGCACTGCGCCTCGGCTGCGTCTGACAGTGTGGCGATGGAGTAGAAAGAAAGCGGTCCCTGTTTTTTTGCTGCGATTTCATGGATCGCAAGATCGTCGCGCACCGAATCATCGAACAGGCCGAGGCTGCCTTCCGACTGCGCCCGCGTGCTCAATAGCTGCAGGGTCAGTTGATGGTCGGGACCAAACTTGGCGAGAAAGTCGGGGTAGATGGCGTTGGCCTCGTCGATGGCTTCTCGGAACTTTTTCTGGACCATAAACGCTTGCGCAAGATTGAGGCGCACCCGCAAAACATAAGGGCTGTTGGGTCCGGTGACGCGGGAAAGGTCGGAGATCAGATCTCGCGCCAGGCGCTCGGCCGTCACCCCGTCCCCCAAGCGAATGTACGTAAACGCCAGGCGTTGCTTGAGATTGAATTGCGCAGTCTGATCGAAATCGGGCAGTTTCGCAGCGGCATCCACTGCCTGGCCAAAATACTGATTGGCAGACTTGGCGTCGCTTTCTACCAGCGCGATCATGCCTTTTGCCGTGAGTAGCCAAACCTGCAAGTCTTTTCGCGGTGATTTGATCTGGGAGATCAGCTGTTCCTGTTGAGCAACCAGCGACTTGGCGGCGGGAATCCCTCCTGACTGAAAAGTTCTGGCTTCCATCGCCGCGCGTTGCAGCTGAACGGCGATGGCATTTTGCGACAGCGGTCCCTCGGTTTGAAGAAAAAGCTGATGCGCACGTTCATATTCGTTGCGGGCTTCGGGAAAGTTGCTGCGATTGTCCAAAGCCTGTGCGATGGTCAGATGAAGACGTGCTGCAAGTTCGGGCTCGTCGGCAAACTTACGATCAATACTGGGTGACGCCTTCTCGATGGCGTCGAAGAGGGTTTCATCCGCCTTTCCGCTTTGAAACGGATTGCCCCGGCCAAGCAGGTCGTCCGAGAGAAACTGATTTACAGCATTGGCCGCAGCGCTCTGGCGATTCGCGAAGTCGCGCTCATGGGCGAGGCGCAGCGTGAAAAAGATAACCAGCCCGATGACAAGCCCAGCTACGGCACCACCGACTATCACCGCCTGGCGATTGCGAGCGATAAACTTCCTCAGGCGATAACCAATCGTGTCCGCCTGAGCCTCCAACGGCTCTCCCTTTAGATAATGATCGATGTCGCGAATGAGGCCTTCTACCGAGAGATAGCGGCGTTGAGGATCCTTGTGCATGGCCGTGAGGCACAAAACGTCAAGATCGGCCCACTCGGCACGGCTCAACCCAAGCGCGCTGGAATTTGTTTCTGAATTCGCGGCGCGCCGGGCGGCTGTCGACGGCCGGGCCGGCTCGTGTTCGGCGATCACGGTCCCAGCCTCGGCGGGCGTGAGGTTCGAGAGATCAAAGGGCAATTCACCAGTCAACAACTCATAAAGAATCACGCCCAGGGAATAGACGTCGGTGTTTAGTCCGATTCGATCGCCGCGCACCTGCTCCGGCGCGGCATAAGCCGGCGTCATCCAACGCAGGCCCATGGTGGTTTGGTCGACTGGCAGATCGAGGCTTTCCACTTGTTTGGCAATGCCGAAATCCAGCAGGCGAACGCTGCCATCGCTCTTAACCAGAATGTTCGAGGGTTTCAAATCGCGATGAACGACCGCTTGGCTATGTGCATGCTGCACGGCTTCGCAGACCAGACGAAATAACTTGAGGCGTTCCTCGACAGAATAATTGTGCTCCCGGCAATAGCGCGTCAGCGGAGTGCCCTCGACGTACTCCATCACGAAATAGGGAGTTCCGTCGTCCAGAGTTGCTGCGTCGTAGAGGCGCGCAATCAATGGATGGTTCAGTTGCGCCAGAGTTCGCTGTTCGCTGGCGA
The DNA here is from genome assembly GCA_963805985.1 of uncultured Acidobacteriaceae bacterium. Classification (GTDB taxonomy): domain Bacteria; phylum Acidobacteriota; class Terriglobia; order Terriglobales; family Acidobacteriaceae; genus Bog-257. Next base: position 447,864 of record CAWDWG010000008.1, read on the forward strand.
AGCGGTCGCGGCGGGCGGGAGACAGCCACGCATCGCGCAGAATCTTGATCGCAACTTTTCCTCCGACAACCTTCCGTTCAGCGAGGTAAACCACGCCCATCCCGCCTTCACCGAGCAAGCGGATGAGTTGGTATGGCCCGAAATCCCGGGCAAAATACGCTGAATCGGCCAGCGCCTGGTGTGCAACCTCGGCCACCGTGTGGTCCAGCAGTGAGTCGCTGTTGGCGTCTTGTTTGAGCATGGCGAGAGCCTCAGCGAGTAGCCCTTCATCTCCGCCGCAAGCGCTTTTGACGAAGCCCTCTCGCTCTGAGGGCGGCAGCTCAGTCGCTTCGTGGAATATTTTCTGGATCTGTTGCCAGCGGACGCTGTCCATGCGATGCAGCCCCATCTAAGGCCAATCTAGCCGACTGGCGGTAGTGTCTCAGCTTGAAGTTCACTTACTTCCCGCATGTCGGGTGGAGCACGCCTTGAGGCGTGCATATCGCAGTCCCAATCCGACGCGCGCTTTAGCGCCTGAGGTAATTCAGCCCTTACCTCAGCGGCTGAAGCCGGGACATTCAGTGGATCTTGGCTGCACGCCTCAAGGCGTACTCCACCCAAGATCGCTTGAACAAAATTGCAAACTGAGACGCTAGCCGACTGGCCGGACCTTTTGCCCGAGCCAGGCTTTCGCTGCTCGCCAGTCGCGCAACACCGTCGCCTCAGAAATGCCGAGCATCAGGGAAATCTCGCTGACCTCGAGTCCACCAAAGAAACGGCTCTCCACAATGGCCGCCTGTCGCGGCTCCAGCTGCTCGAGCTCGATCAGGGCGGAATCGAGGATCAGCAGGTCTTCTCCTCGAGGAACTCCCCCGGCGAGCGATTCGTTGAGCGTTACAAACATAACTTCGCCATCGCCCCCGCGCTTGCGGGCGTTCCGCCGCCGAGCCGCTTCCACCAGCAACTGCCGCATGGCGCGCGCCGCGATGCGTTTGAAGTGCAGCGGGGACTCCGCCACGAAGCCTGGAGACTGCGCCAGCTTGACCCAAGCCTCATTGACCAAAGCTGTCGGAGTCAGGGTAACGCTCGCGTCGCCGCGCTTGACGGTTGCCGCCAGCCGGCGCAGCTCCTCGTAGGTAGCGCTGAAGAGGTGATCCAGCTTCCTGCGTTCTTGCTCGCTTCTCGCCGCGGTCTTAATGGTCAGAGCCGCCGGGTCCGAACAATCTTGTGGTGGCATGACGATTCTTTCTCGACCTTCGCGCAATGCAGGGTGAAAGACTCGCTACCCCTCGTGGCCGGCCGGACGAATTCCCCTTCGTGCGCAGAAGCCTAGCATCGCGGGCAGCGACCCACAACTGTTTTGTGACGCGGAAGGAACGATGAAGAAGCGTGGAAAGGTCCTGCGTGTACCCCGGGGTGGGCCGGGGCTTTTGATGATTGAGGGCCGGCAGTTTCCGTTTTCGCTCGATGATGTATGGAAGTCAGAGCTTCCGCCCCGGCCTGGCTTGCTGGTGAATGTCGAGTTTGATGAGGGGTTGCGAATCACTGCGATCGCTGCGGTTGCTGACTTATCTTCGACTAACTTCGCTGCGCAGGCCGCTCGAGACAACTTTCAGACAACGGGATCCTCGAGACTGGCAAAGTTTCTGGGCAGGATATTTGTCTCCGGTGAAAGCAGGTAGCCCAGGATTCCCATGCGCTGACAGAGGGTCAATAGGATCGCAGGCGGGCCTGGTCGCGTACTTGTCTCGCGATAGCTTCCAGAAATTCCTCGTCAGATTGTTGCGGCGGCTTCGGCAAGGCTGTACGCTGCTGGATCATCTCGCAAAGGCGGATGGCAGTGGTCAGTCGCACCATCGGATCCAGATCGAAGCGCCGGTGCAGGAACGTTTCGACGACGATCAAGTCCTGCTCTGAAATCTTTGCCAGTTCAGGATGCATAACGGACCCCTGCGGCTTGGCAAAACTCCAATCTGGCTTGATCACGGCGGTTGACTTGTCGTGGATGACAACCGTTCCAGCAACATAATCTCCCAACCGCTTTTTTTGCCGGCTCAACATAATGCTGATCACGCCGGGAAGATAGAAGAAAAAGCCGTCGACTACTCGCATCAAATTGCGGCCAATACCTTCGATGGCGGTAATCGGACGGCCGCTGTCCTTGACCACCCGTATGCCTGCGACACGCTTGCCTGGCGTTTGTCCATGCCAGAAAACTTCAAATGCGGCGAAATATCCCCAGTAAATACAAAACAGAAACAGCAGGGCGATAGCGGCCCCCCACGATCCCGGTAACCATGCAGACTTGATCGCTGGTACCATGAATGCCGCCATTAGAATGATGGCGAGATAAAGCACGCCTTGGACTAGCGTGTCGAGCGCGAGGGCCAGGAAGCGACTGCCAATGCCAGCCGGCGCCAGCTCCATGGCAATCTGTTCAGGCGTCTGAATGGTGAGTTGATCGTCCGGATACATCATGATCTCCACATCCTGGATAGAGAAGCGCCGCCCTCACTGGACCCGTCTGGAACAGTTGATGGAGCGAGTATCGCGAGCAAGCTTGAAGTCGCTCAATCGCGGCGAACTGCGGGAGCTCGGGCTCCTTTACCGGCAAGCCGCCTCCGATCTGGCTGTTTTGCGCGCCGATCCCAGCTCCGTCCATTTTGCCGGATATCTGAATCAGCTACTCGCACGCGCACACAATACCATCTATGCCGGTCACAAGACGAGCCATTTGGCGGCGCTGCTCTACTTCCGCGACACCTATCCGATAGTTTTTCGCAAGAACTTCAATTACTGCGTGTTTGCCTTCGTTCTGTTCCTGGGTGGGGCTGTGATTGGCAGCATTCTTACCTTGCAGGATCCCGATTTCCGGCTAAAGATCATTGGCCCCGAGATGGTCCAAACCATTGATCGTCACGAGATGTGGACGCACTCGGTGGTTGCCGTCAAGCCACTGGCCTCCAGCGCGATCATGACCAACAACCTGAGCGTGGCCTTCACTGCCTTTGCCGCCGGTATTACGGCTGGTATCGGCACTATGTACATGATCGTTTTCAATGGGCTGCTGATTGGCGTGATCGGGACGGCATGCGCCCAGGCGGGGATGAGCCTGCAACTGTGGAGCTTCGTTGCGCCGCACAGTGTGCTGGAGTTGCCGGCCATTTTCATATCCGCCGGCGCCGGTTTGCGCATCGCCACGGGTTTGCTGTTTCCCGGAACTCTGCCGCGCCGCGAATCGCTGGTCGTCGCCGGACGCGAAGCGGTGCAACTGGTTCTCGGTTGCGTGCCCATGCTGTTCATCGCCGGCATTATTGAAGCATTTCTTTCGCCCACGGAACTATCGGCCGGCATGAAATTCTTGTTCGCAGCGGCGTTGCTGATCCTGCTCGCCGCGTATCTTTCGGGAGTGACGGTGAAGCGCGTGACTACAGCCGATTCTGATGCTTGATCTCGAGATAGGCATTCACAATAGCGGTTGACATTGCCGCCGTATCCACTTCCACCAGGAGCACGCCGCGATCGTGCATGCGCGCCAGCAGAATCTGCCGCCGATGGACGATCTCCTGAGCCGCTGCAGCGCGATACATTCGGGCCGATGTTGTTGGATCCTGGGTTGCCATGCTCAGCAGGTCTGATTGCCCAACAACGGCAAACAGCACCAAGTGCTGCGGCGTCAGCTGCAGAACGGCATCGATCACCTCAGGTGTCATTGCTGTCTCGGCCAAGTCGGTCAGCCAGATCACCAGGCTTCTCCGACGTTGGCTGTTCTTCAGCGCACTGACGGCGCGCAGGTGATCGGCTTCCAGCTCCCCGGCGCGCACGTCCACCAACTGTTCCATCAGAAGCCGTAAGTGCGCACTGCCTCGCTGCGGAAGTAGACGATGGTTCGGTTCACGATCGTACGCCAGCAGCCCCACGCGATCGCCGGAATACAGCGCAACTTCCGCGAGGCAGAGTGCGGTATTGACCGCATGGTCCAGCTTGGCCAGTCCCCCAACTCGCGCTCGCATCAGCCGTCCACAATCGAGCACCACCCAGACAGTCTGGCTACGCTCCGCCTGGAACGATTTCGATACCAGCTTGCCGCGCCGTGCAGTTGCCGTCCAGCAGATCTTCCGGAAGTCGTCACCCTTGGCGTACTCGCGCAGGCTCTCGAACTCCCTTCCCATCCCGCGGGTGCGCGCCTGTCTTTGCTGCAACTCGATCTGGCGGGTGCGCGCCAGGTGGATGGCTTGCTGTTTCGCGTCCTCCAGGTTGGGATAGACACGGACTGTCTGCTTCAGGGGCGCACGCGCCCATCGCTCTGCCAGCCGTAGTGGACTCTGATAGTGAATGTAGAGATCGCCGAGCTTGGTGTCGCCGCGCTCGGACGGCGTGATGCGATAAGTCGCTGTGCCTTCGCTGCGGCTCCGCGCCGTGAGCTCAACCCGAGGGATGTCAGGTCGGAGTCGTGCAGGAACATCGTCCCACAACTCCGCCACGACCGGGCTGGTTCCACTGTTGCGCAGGACCAACTCCACGGAGCTCTCGACCGACAAAGCCACCGGCCCAGCCCACCGGCGCACAACTGTAAGCTGTGACGGCCGCGGCAGATGGTAAAGATCGGCAATCACCGCGATTAGGAGCAACACATCCCACGCAAGGATGGCGAAGGCGAAGCGAGCGTCGAGAAAGGCGGGCCCGAGCCACACGAAGCCAATAGCGGCCAGCAGAAACGAACGCCGCCCGAACGCGATCCCGATCCGGCCATAGGGCTCCCCCCGGGCCTCCACTGTCTCCGGAATCAGCGTAGTGGATCGATTCACTGAGGAACCTCGACCGTCCGCAGCAGATCGCGAATGATCTGATCTGCCTGCAAGCCCTCCAATTCGGCTTCGGGCTTGAGAATCACGCGATGCCGGAAGACGGGCAGTGCGGCATTCTTGACGTCATCTGGAATTACATAATCACGCGCGTCCATGGCAGCTTTTGCTTTGGCGGCCTGCATCAGGAAGACGACAGCGCGCGGGCTTGCGCCCAGCGAAAGGGCCGGCGAGTCACGGGTGGCATGCGCCAATCGCACCAGGTATTCGAACAATCCCTCCTCCACACGAACGGCGGTGCGCACCTCTTCCTGCGCCTTTGCCAGCAGTGCCGGATCGAGTGGCTGTAGGCCGAGCGACGAGATATCGTGAGCATCGAAGCCGTGTTGGACCCGGCTCAGCAGGCGCGTTTCTTCCGCGGCGCTGGGATAGGCAATATTGATCTTGATCAGGAATCGGTCGAGTTGGGCTTCCGGTAAAGGATAGGTGCCTTCGAATTCGATCGGGTTTTGTGTGGCGAACACAGTGAAGTAATTCGAAAGTGGATGCGGAGTGCCGTCGAGGGTCACCTGACGTTCTTCCATACATTCCAGCAAGGCGGCCTGCGTGCGCGGCGGCATGCGGTTAACTTCGTCAACCAGGAGGAGGTCGGTGAAGACCGGCCCGGCATGAAAACTGAACTGGCTGGTCACCATGTTGAGCACATCAGTTCCCAGGATGTCGGCCGGCATCAGATCGGAAGTGGCCTGCACTCGCTGAAAACGCAACTGAAGCACGGCCGCCAGCGTCTTAACGGTCAGCGTTTTCGCGATGCCAGGCACGCCCTCCAACAGCGCGTGACCACGGCACAGTAACGCCAGGATGCAGTCGTCCAACATGTCGCTCTGTCCGACGATCACCTTCGACATCTGCTCGCGAAGATGTGCAACCACTGCGGAAACAGCTTCCATTTAGCGCTTCTCCTCGGCTGCCAGGTTAAACAGCTTTAATAGCGTTGAGTAATGATGCAGGCGCTGGACTAAGGCGAGTGCCTCTTTGTTGGAAAGATCCTCAAAGAATCTTGCCGACTCGCATCGATCAAGCAGGCCCTGCAAGTCGCCACGGTCGATCGGCCAGCGGTCGGCGACAGCACGTGCAATGTCAAGATTGCTGGCCGAGGGTCGAAGCCCCAGCCGTTTGCCCGCCAGGTAACGAAATTGCTCATACGCGACGTCGACGGCAACGTTGGCTGCGCCGGCATGTTCATAGAGATCGCCTAGGGCGCGCACATACTCCAGCGTCGAAAGACGCGATTCGGACGCGTGGGCTCGTTGTGGCACACTGCGCCTGGAAAACGTCAGCAATATGGCCACAGCCAAAAATCCCAACTGTCCAAACAGCCACCCGAGTTGTGGATGGTTCATCGCTGTTTGTGTCGTTGTGCGATGGCCATGAAAGTATTCGTCCCACAAAATATGCCGTGACTTATCGCCCACGGCAGTGAGCAAAAATTCCAGATTGCCCGATTCGCGCAGCCCCGTGTTGCTCAGCAAGCTGGATGACGCCAGCCACAGCACGCGGCCCTTGCCATGGGCATACTGCATAACCGTGAATCGGGACTCATCACCATATAAGCCAACTCCAGAGCCTGTCTTCGTCCAGCCGGCGACCACATCCAGATCGATCTCCGGCGCATTCAACGCGAACGACGATGGTGCCTCTGCGCGAAATTTGTTCCAGCCAAGGGAAACGGGCAGCGGGGCTGGCCCCGGTTCGGAGACAAAGACTGGAGCGTAACTTCCTGCCAACAGCACCTGGCCACCATTCGACAAGAAACTCTCTAAAGCATCCCGGTCAGCCTGCGAGGGTATCTCCAGCGGGTCAGCGACAATTAGGAAAGTATCCTTCGCGTTTGCCAATTCGGCGGGAGGGTGCTCCCAGCGATCGATGCGATATCCGGATTCGCGCAACAAAAGGTAAGCAGCTTTAGCGCCCTCCGGCGCGGTGGAATAGGTGGTTGCGAATTGGGCATCCGACTCGCCCGGAGTCAGAAAAATCGCGAGCAAGCTACAAACCAGGAACAAACTCCCCGCGATGATCACCAGACGGCGGTCTTCTCGACTGAGGTTTAGTGGCATCCCAGTCGCTCCAGAAGCTCCGATGTTCCGGCAAACGTATCCGCCGTCGCTGTGTCGGTTCCGTACCAGACTTTCTCGAAGCTCCGCGTCAGCTCTTGCAGCGGATCGCGATGCGAATCACCTTCAGGTAATAGCTTCAGGTACTCGCGCGGCGTGCGGGCCAGGTCGGGCCGCCATAATCCCTGCGCTTCCAGAAACGATATCGCCGCCCAGTACGACAGGTGGACGGCGTCTCGCCAACGACCGGCCTGTGCTGCCGCATGTGCCTCGGCTTGCCAGTCGCGCCATGGCTTGGCGGAGACTACGTCGGGCGATCCTGTAAGTTGGGTATAGACATTGCCCTGGCGATAATTGCGAACCACCCAGAAAGCCGCAGCGACAATCGCCAGCGCAACCAGCGCCCAGATAACGACACGACCCACCACCGGAAATGCTGATGACGTTACGATCCGCTGAAGCAAATTGAAGAGCCAGCGTTGCGCCGCCTGCTTCAGGCGGTCGTACCAACTCTCGCCGCGGACCTTCTCGAACTCACGCCGCGAGAGAACGTCCGCGAGCTTATCGCGCTCGGCGGAAGAGCTGGCCTTTGCGGATTGCATGCCGCGAGCATCCGACAGGAGCAAATCCAATTGCGCGGTTACAGCTGCCAGCTTGTTGGGGGTGCGTTCTTTTTCATAGTCACGCAGGGCCTCGCTGATTCCGCTCGTGTTGACTTCGAAAGTATGCCCTGCGGCTTCGACCTGCCATTCCGAGGGAAGACTCTCCAGCGCCGAGGAGACAGCGTTAGTGTCTGCGGACGCCGACAACGACTGTCGTAGCTGTTGCAATGCTTCGATGTATTGAGGAAGCGAGAGGGCCTTCTGTGCCGGTGCTGCGGCGAGAGCCGGCCCAGCGAGGATAAGAAGCAGAACGATCCGGAGCATTCGCATTTCAGGAGGCCCCGACTGCTGCCGCTCCCGCCGGACCGTTATCCAGAGCAGACATCATCAGGTGAATGTCGAAGGCTTCTTTACGCACGCGTTCGTCGTAATACATCAGCGACAAGCAAATCGTCAGGACCGGGGTAACAACACACTGAATCAGATAGCCGAGGATCGTCGAGACAACGGAAATAGCCGGGCCGGGATGCACATGGGCAGCTGCGCCGCCTTTTATGGCCACCATGAGACCCACCGGACCCAGGATGGCTGCCTCCAGAGCAAAAATCAGAAAGAAATAGAGAAGATAGATAGCCACAACTCGAAGGCGGTGACCGGTGGTGAGATATCGGCTGCGCGACAAACTGTCGCCCAGGCCGGCGTCCTCCAATACAGCTACAGGGATGGCTAGCGCCCACATCAGGAACAGAATGATGCCTGGAACGATAAACAATACTGTGCCGATCAGGATGCCGATGCCGCTGCCGATCATGATGAAGAAGACTCGAAACAACATGCCGGAGACTCGTCCGTAGGCCTCTTGCAGGCTCATGGGTCGCCCCAGGTAGGCCGCTGAAACCACAACAATCGTGGCTGCGTGCGCAGCCGCGACTCCCAACCACTGCACGACCAGCGCGAGCACAAATCCAATACCGGCACCTGTGATCGCTTTTAGCGAAGATGCTTTTGGCAACCAGAGCAAGCAGGTCTGGGTCACGAACAATGGCAAGTAAGCAATGGCGGCAATTGCGAGAAACAACCCGAAGCGGCTGCGATAGAGTTGGAAGGCACGGTCCAACAATTCGCCCAGCGTCAGCGGCCGAAGTAGAGCAGACATACTGTCACCGAAGTTCGCGCCGATACTAGCATAGTCGCGCGGTTTTTGAGCCAGTTTTCGCTTCCACCAAGCGAATCTGAACATCATGTCCCCATCTTCTGCTAGCATTCCTGCGTCATGGCGACCGTCAGGTTCGTTTGCGCGCTAATCCTTAGTCTTCTGTTATCCGGTACACTCCACGCCCAGTCGCAATCGCAGCCGGTAGTCCTGCACGCTGCGCGCTTGCTCGATGTCGAAGACGGCAAGATCATTTCGCCGGGCGAGATTCTTGTGCAAGGCGAGCGGATCGCCGAAGCCGGGCAGAAGGTCAACTATCCGGCGGGAGCAGAGGTCATCGACCTGGGCGACGTAACGCTGATGCCGGGTCTTATCGACGCGCACGTTCATTTGTTTTTGCATCCGGGCTCGGAAGACTTGCAGACGGTCGAGGAGTCGGTTCCGCAGCGCACGATCCTGGCGACGCTGGCGGCCAAGGCTGATTTGATGGCCGGCTTCACCGCCGAACGCGATATGGGAACGGAGGGCGCAGGATCGGCTGATACCGCGGTGCGAGATGCGATCAACGATGGGCTGATCCCAGGACCGAGACTACGCATCAGCGGAAATGCGATCGACATTCTTGGCGGGCACGAGGATGCGAATCACTTCAACCCTGCGCAGCATGTCCTGTCTAACGCCACTTATGCGAATAACGGTGACCAGTTAGTCGAGGTAATTCGGGAGCAGGTAAAAGAGGGCGCGGATTTCATAAAGATCTATGAGACGGGCCGCGACACCATCGTGAACGGCAAACTCGTGACGCCGTATCAATACACCGAAGCGCAATTAGCCGTGGCCGTGGCTGAAGCAGCGCGAACAGGGAAGCGGGTTGCCGTCCACGCAACCGGAGATCCCGGGGCGCTTTATGCTGCCCAAGCGGGAGTCGAATCGGTCGACCATGGCTTCCAACTCAGCGATGAGACGATGCGCATCATGCGGGAGAAAGGCATTCCCACCGTTCCGACGTTCACCGTGGTGGAGTACTTTGCTGAACATGCTTCGAATCCAGCGGCGGGGAAGCGTGAGCGGAATATGCAGGACCTGCACGCACGGGAATTCAAAAAGCAGCTTGCCGCCGGCGTGCCGATGGCGGTTGGTTCGGACGTCGGCCCATTTCCGCACGGCACACAAGCCCGGGAGTTCGTGTTGATGGCGCAGTATGGCATGTCCCCGGCTGCGGTCTTGCAATCCGACCTCATTAACGGGGCGAAGCTGCTTGGTTGGGAAAGTCAGGTCGGACAACTCAAGCCCGGATATTTCGCCGACATAGTAGCGGTGCCCGGCGATCCAACGAAGGACATCAGCGTTGTCGAGAAGGTGAGCTTCGTGATGAAAGGCGGAGTGATTTACAAGAAGTAAGGCCGTGCGGCAATCGGGGTCACGAATCTAGCTCGATGGACGAGTGTGCCACACAGCGGCGCCACGCAATTCTTCCAGCATTATTACTGAGCGACAACTTGGTTCTGATACAGGTTAAGGGGCGCTTTCCTTGATGGCTTTTCTGTGCTCGCTGCGCCGGACTCGCACTTGTTCAACGGTCTGCCGATGAGCGGCAACCATATCGACCAGCGCACTGGTGGTCCAGGCGAAAGTAAAGAGGCCGGAGATGCCGATGATGGGGCTGATGAGACGCCATGGCCGCTCGAGCTCCATCTTTCCCATGCCAAGCGTGGTGTAAGCGTTGGCGCAGAAATATATGTCGTCGTGAATGTTTTTGATAAGACCCAGGCGACTGAGGAGGAGCGACCAGATTAAAATCTCCGCAATCTGGAGAAAGAGCATGAGGAAGACGCCCCAACCGAAGATGAGCGCAGCGCCGGTGAGATGAGGGTGATGGGCGAACAGACGCGCTTTCCATCGGTCCTGGCCGACCATGATGCTATGGAGCCCTGATCCGTGAACTAAGACGATGGCCACGAGGATGATGGCGCCGACAATCACGGCGGCGAGCGGCTTGTAGTCATCCGGAACTCTCTGTAGCAGTTCTCCCAACAGGTCCTCCTCGTCTGCGGACCGACCACTGGAACCCGACCCGCTCTACTTACGTCATCGACTGCAGTGGTTGTGGCTGTTGGAGAAGGTAGCGGAGGCGCAAACCGTAAGCAACAAATTTTCACAAAGGACCGTCACGCATGCCCGACCAGGAAAGAAGCAGGGGGCAGCGATTGGATCGCAGCCCTCCGCGTTGTTGTGCTGAGTACAGACCGAAAGGCAGTGAGGCTAGGCTCCCACTGCGGCCGTTGCGGTGGTAGGCAATTGTGCCTGTTCCCAGGCATCAAAGCCGCCGACTACGTTGATCACGTTGTGTCCGGCACGCTGTAGCAAGCTGGCGGCAATCATGCTGCGGTAGCCGCCCTTGCAATGAACGGCGATGGTGCCCGCCCGCTCCAGTTGAGGCAGCGCGGCCTTGAATCTATCGAGGGGATACCAGTCGGCGCCGTCGATGTGCGCAGCATCCCACTCTCCCTGCCGCCGTACATCCAGCACTTGCAATTGCGAATCGTCGAGCCGCCGGCTGAGTTCCTGCACCGTCATCTGCGGCAGTTGCGCCACTTCCAAGCCGGCCCGCTTCCAACCTTCTACCCCGCCGTTGAGGTATCCGCGCACGTCTTCGATGCCAACGCGTGCCAGCCGCATGCGAGCTTCGTTCAATTGGTCTGGCGTGTCAGCTATGAGTGCGGGCTGAGACGACAGCCCGAGCACAGCTCCCGCCCACGAAGCAAATTGGCCGGACAGCGCGATGTTGATCGACCCAGGCACATGTGCAGCCGCAAACTGATCGCCCGGCCGCACGTCGAGCGCAACTGCGCCCTCGTCCAACAGACGCTTCAGCTCCGCGGGCGCGATGGGCCGCAAATCGGGCAACTCGTTAAGAGCCGTGGCTCCAGCACGGTTGATGGAAGCGTCTTCCAGGAAGTAATCGGGACGAGCGGGCAGGTTCGATGTCATCTGGAGAATGAACTCGTCGCGACCTTTGATCTGCAGCGCGTAATTGGTGAGGCGCTCGGTACCGATGGTGGAGGAGCGCTCGGCGCGCATGTTGCGCCCGCACAACGAGCCGGCCCCATGAGCGGGATAGACCAGCACTTCGTTTGGCAGCGTCATCAACTTGTGATGGAGCGAGTCGTACATCATGCCGGCGAGCTGTTGCGGGGTGTAGGTCTTGGAGAGATCCGGCCTTCCGACATCGCCAATGAATAACGTATCGCCGGTGAGAACTGCGAAAGGTGTTGTGGATTCTTCTTCGTCGGTGAGCAGCAGGCAGGAGCTTTCGAGGGTGTGGCCAGGGGTCGCGAGCACCTGGACCCGACATCGGCCCACCCGGACCTCGGAGCCGTCGGACACGCCGACGTGAGGGAAGGTCGCGTCTGCCGCCTGGCCTATGTAAATGGTTGCACCGGTACGCGCCGCCAGTTCCTTGTGTCCCGAGACAAAGTCGGCGTGCAGATGCGTCTCGAAAATATGGCGAATCTTGAGACCGTGCTTTTCGGCAGCTTCGATATAGATCTCGACGTCACGCTGCGGATCGACAACGGCGGCTTCGCCATCCGAACCGAAAAGATACGACGCATGGGCCAGACAACCCAGATAAAACTGTTCGAAGTACATTCTTCCTCCAACGCGACGAACATCATACGCTCGTGTTTGCGAATCGCCTATAGCTTCCATGTGCTCACCACAGAGTTGTGATCTTCCCGGGCCTCTTATCCGGTTTGCGCGCGGAGACGGCTGGAGAAGGCTGAAGGGAGCGTCAAAGGGAATACCGCCGCATTCGGCGTCAGGAGGCCGCTGGGACGAAGTGCCATACCTGTGGGCAGCCCTTCTGCCGATCGTCGAAATTAGACCCTGTGCTCAAGGCGCACAAGCCTGCGTACGGTCAGCAGATTTCCTATCGCTCGTACGTGTCCGCCCACTGCTTCAGGCGGGCGCTGATTTCCGGCGTCAAGCTGCCTGGCTGGAAGCGCCAGCGCCAGTTGCCAGACGAGCTGCCGGGAAGGTTCATCCGCCCTTCGCTGCCGACAGCCAGGACATCCTGCAAAGGGAACAGCACAGTATTCGCCACCGATGCCATTAGGGTGCGGATCATCATCCAGTTGATATCGCTGCCGTCGGTGTTGAGGTAGCGACGGGCGTAAGCCATCTCCTTCTCGACATCGGCGGCGGTGCGAATGCTGCCCGCACCGGCCTTGCTGTTCCACCATCCGGCGACGGTGTCGTTGTCGTGCGTGCCGGTGTAGGCGACGAGATGATGGCCGTAGTTGTGCGGCTTGAAGTCAGGCGCCTGGGGATCGTTGCCGAAGGCGAATTGCAGGATCGCCATTCCAGGGAAGTGGAATTGCTTGCGTAGAGCTTCGACTTCGGGCGTGATTACGCCGAGGTTTTCCGCGACGATTGGCAACTCACCTAGGGCCGCAGCGATTGCCTCGAAGAATGCTGCGCCTGGGCCCTTGACCCACGAGCCATTGACCGCTGTCAGCTCGCCGGCAGGAATCTCGTAGTACGCCTCGAAGCCGCGGAAGTGGTCGAGGCGGATCATGTCCAGCAGCTCCAGAGCGCGGCGGAATCGAGCCGTCCACCAGCGATAGCAAGTCTCGGCATGCTGTTCCCAGCGATAAATCGGATTGCCCCAGAGCTGGCCGGTTGCGCTGAAGTAATCAGGGGGAACGCCGGCGACGACGCGCGGATGACCATCGTCGTTGAGCTCGAAGAGCTCGCGGTGTACCCAGACATCGGCGCTGTCGAGAGCCACGTAGATAGGCAGGTCGCCCATCACGCGAATGTCGTCGCGGGTGCAATGTGCCTTCAGATCGCACCACTGACGCTCGAATTCGAACTGCAGGAATTTGTGAAATTCGATCTCGTCGCGCAATCGGTCGCGAGCGCTGGCGAGGGCAGCGGGCTCACGCAGCGCCAGTTCGCGGTCCCATTCGAGCCAGATCACGAGATCGTGCGCCTGCTTGAGCGCCATGAACAGCGCGTAATCGTCCAGCCAGTGAGCGTGCCGTTGGCAGAAGGCCTCGAATTCGGCTTGTTCTGCGGTGGTGCTGCGAAAAGCCTCGAATGCCTTGTGGAGGAGGGGCAGCTTCCACGCGATTACCGCGCCATAATCCACCTGCTGGGTTGCAAACGGCGGAGGGTCAGCGACATCGCCGGCAGTCAGATAGCCGAGTTCCAGCAAACGGTCGATGCTGATCAGCAGCGGATTGCCGGCAAACGCCGAGAAGCATTGATAGGGAGAATCGCCGTAGCCGGTCGGTCCCAGCGGGAGAACCTGCCAGATGTGCTGGCCGGAATCGCGCAGGAAATCAGCAAAGGCGTGCGCTGCAGGACCAAGTTCGCCAATGCCGTACTGGCCGGGCAGGGAAGTCGGATGTAGAAGAATGCCGCTGGATCGAGTGAAATTCATGAGTCCAAAGAGTCCAGACTAGGATGGTATCGCAAGAGTGAGTTGCTGCTGATTGTGTACAAGTGTCTTATAATGTATGCAGGTAAGCACAATGTCATCGAGCACCCTGTCGATCCGCTTGAACACCCGAACCAAGGCCAAACTTGACGCATTGGCAAAAGCCTCTCGCCGCTCCAAATCCTTTCTGGCTGCGGAGGCGATCGAGGCTTTTGTTGCAGCCGAGAGCTGGCAACTGGGCGAGATCGAAGGCGGCATCAAAGACTTGGATGCGAACCGGACGGTCGACCACAGCGAAGTTCGGCAATGGCTTGAATACAGCCTTCCGCTTGAACTGAAGCGAAAAATGATTGCCTTACTCGGCTCGCAGATCTCGCGTCAGCTTAAGAGACGCGGGGTGACTGAGGAGGAAGTCTTAGCCGACTTCGATGCCTGGCGAAAGACCAAACGTGAAGCTCGCCGCCGACGCTAACGTTTTATTATCAGTCGTGCTTGGGGGACGCGCCGGGCTTATCGCTACCCACCCCAACATAGGGAGTATTTTCACCACGGAGCAGACCTTCGCCGAAGTAGAGGAATATGCCCCTCTCCTGTCACGCAAGCGAGGGCTCCCGCTAAATAGCGTACTACTGGCCGTAGCAGCGCTGCCGATTTCGATCGTAGGGCGTGAAATCTATGAGCGATCGATGGCGCGCGCAAAACGGCTCATGGGCCGTCGCGACCCAGAAGACGTAGAGCTTTTGGCCCTTGCGCTTCACATGAAAATCCCTGTGTGGTCCAACGACAACGACTTTCAGGTTACGGGGGTGGAATGGTATACCACTGCGCAGCTTCTCCGAACCCTCGGCATAAGTCGACTGTGAGCCGACGGTTCCCGCTAGATCTCGACTTCCTGCAACACCGGCTTGGGCGGAGGGATGGTATGCAGGGCTTCGAC
This sequence comes from uncultured Acidobacteriaceae bacterium, assembly GCA_963805985.1. GTDB lineage: Bacteria > Acidobacteriota > Terriglobia > Terriglobales > Acidobacteriaceae > Bog-257. The sequence continues at coordinate 462,900 of CAWDWG010000008.1, forward strand.
CATCGCGTCAGCAAATTCCATCGTGCCGGCGGTGCCGCCGACGTCGCGCGTGGTGTGCTTCTTCTCGCCGTAGACCTGTTCCAGCGCCAGGCGAATGTGGTTGGCGGCGTTCTCTTCGCCGAGATGGCGCAGCATCAGAATTCCTGACCGCAGGACCGCGGTCGGGTTGGCGATGTCTTTGCCTGCAATATCGGGCGCTGAGCCGTGGACAGCCTCGAAGATCGCGCACTCGTGACCGAAGTTTGCGCCCGCCACCATCCCCAAGCCTCCAACAAATGCGGCGCACAGGTCGGAGATGATGTCTCCGTAGAGGTTTTCCAGCAGCAGCATGTCGTACTGATAGGGGTTCATCACCAGCTGCATGCAAGTGTTGTCGACAATGTGCTCGCCGTAGGTGATCTCGGGATATTCCTTCGAGATGTTGCGCGAGCAGCGAATGAACAGGCCATCCGACAGCTTCATGATGTTGGCTTTGTGGATGGCATGAATCTTCTTGCGGTGATTCTTGCGCGCATACTCGAAGGCAAAGCGGGAGATGCGGGTAGAAGCCTTCTCGGTGATGATCTTCAGGCTCTCGACGACGCCCGGCACGACTTCGTGCTCGATGCCGGAATACAGGCCTTCGGTGTTTTCGCGGACGACGACAAGATCGACGCCGGGGTAGCGCGTCGGCACGGCGGGCAGATTGCGGATCGGGCGAAAGTTAGCGAATAGCTCGAACTGCTTGCGGAGCGCGACGTTGATGCTGGAGAAGCCGCCGCCGATGGGCGTGGTGACCGGCCCTTTCAGCCCGACGCGCGTGCGCTCGATGGACGCGGTCAGCTCTTTCGGAATGTACTCGTGATATTTCTCGAAGGCTTCGGCGCCGGCGGCGAAGGACTCCCACTCGAACTTGACGCCGGTGGCTTCCAGAATGCGAACGCTAGCTTTTACGACTTCGGGGCCGATCCCATCGCCGGGAATTAAGGTAACTTTATGTGCCATGAATGTCTTTATGATTTCCGGACTCAGCCTTCGGCCTTGGCCTTAGCTGGCATGTTTTCTTTGGTATCCAGTAATTCCTTTAACTCTTCCATGAACTCGCGAACGTCTTTGAAATCGAGATAGACGGAAGCGAAACGCACGTAGGCGACCTTGTCGATGCGACGCAGGCGATTCATGATCAGCTCGCCAACTTCGCTGGTCTTGCGCTCCCGGTCGGGCGAATCCACAACAAAACCTTCGGCATCGTTGACGATCTGCTCCAGCTTGCCCATCGAGACGGGGCGCTTCTCGCACGCTCGCAACAGGCCGTTGAGCACCTTCTGCCGCTCGAATTTCTCCCGCCGGCCGTCTTTCTTCACCACCATGTACGGGATTTCGTCGATGCGCTCGTAGGTAGTGAAGCGCTTCTCGCACTTCAGGCACTCGCGGCGGCGGCGAATGGATTCGCCTTCCTTGCTTTCGCGCGAATCGACTACTTTGTCGTTTTCAAAGCCGCAAAACGGGCACTTCATGGAGGAGAAAGCGGGCGATGTGCCCGTGAGTTGATTGTAACAGGGGCAAAGCTCGTACATTGACGCGAGTGGAGACGGTGAATTTCACCACTGAGAACACGGAGAGCACTGAGAGCCAGAGGCAGGGCCTACTCCGCCACAGCGGCGGCTTTCTCTTCGGCTTCGGCGACGGCGCGGATGGAGACGTGCTCGTGGCGGGCAATGGCCAGGCCGGTCGGGATGACCGACATGAAGGTCACGGCCCAGAGCATCATGCCGCAGCTGACGGCAAGCTCATGTTCGATGCCGAAGCCCGAGCTTAGCATGCTGATGGTGGCCAGCTGCGAGCCGCCGCCGACCGCGGGCAACTGCAACATCGATCCGACCATGCTGGAGCCCATCAGTACGATCTCGTGCGGCAACGTGAGAGCCTGGAGTTCGCCGGGGTAAGCGTGGGTGACGGCGTAGTACGCGTACGCGATCAGCACCCACATGAACAGCGAGACGCCGACGAGTTGCAGCGCCGAACTGACGTCCTGAATTGTTTCCAATCCGTGGCTGAACGAACGGACCTTCTCGCGGAGATGATGAGCCAGCCTGGGAGCGAATCCCACGACACGGTCATGCAAAAAGTCGGCCACGCGCTCTCCGGAGCGGCGCACGATGAACATGAATACGATGAGCGCCAGGATCATGACGATCAGCACAATGGAAAACTCGCGCAGCTGGCGATAGAAACGAAGCGCGCGCAGATCAGGCGAGAGGAAGCTGGCAGCCAGCATCACGGCAAAGCTGCCCATGTCGAAGATGCGCTCCACGCCCCAGACGGCGACCTGTGAAGTGAAGGTCAGACGCTCTTTCTTGGCGATGATGTAGGGCCGCACCATTTCACCGGCGCGTCCCAGCAGAGCCAATGCCGAGAAGCCGACGAACTGTGGCGCCAGCAGGCGCGCGGTGGTCGTCTGGCGAACGGGCTTGAGGAAGATGCGCCAGCGCACGGCGCGCAACACGTAGGCGATGTAAGTCAGCGCGAGGCCATAAAAAATGTAGAGCCAGTTCACGTGCTCGGTGCGGTTCCAGAACATGGCCCAGTCGAAGTTTTTCCAGGCGCGCACCTGCAGGTAGATGAGGAGGCAGAGGGCGACCAGAACGCCGCCAAGCACCAGAATGCGCTTTTTATTCATGAAGGAGAATCAGTCCGAATCGCCCGCGAGGTCTAAGGGTCAAGGTAAATGAGCCGAGGAGTGAGGTCAAACGGGCTATTGGTCGCCGGAGGCGGAAGAGGATTGGCTCGCGGTCAGAGTTACTTTCTCCGAAGTCGCTGTGGCAGGTTGAGTCCTGTGGGTTTGACCTTGCTGCTTGCGCTCGGCGAGTTTCTTGCGGTTGTAGTCGGTGATGACGCGAGCAACGTAGGCGCGGGTTTCGCGATAGGGCGGCACGCCGTGATACTGCTGCACTCGCTGCGGGCCTGCGTTGTAGGCGGCCAGCGCCTTGACCATGTCGTTGTTGTAGAGCAGAAGGAGTTCGCGCAAGTAGCGCACGCCGCCATCGACGTTGTCGGCGGGATCGAAGCTGTCCTTCACTCCCAGCTTGCCGGCGGTGCCCGGCATCAGCTGCATCAGTCCCTGTGCGCCTTTGGGCGAGACCGCTCGTGGATTGTTAGCGCTCTCGGCATGGATCACGCTGGCGATGAAATCGGCGTCGATCTGATGAAGATTGCTGGCAGCGCTGACGATCGACTTCAGGTCCATGGGGCCGGCTGGTTTTGCCGTAACGTCGGACGGATCGGGCGGAGCCGGCTCGAAGTTCTCGATGTCGGCGGTGGGAACGTCGACATAGCCGCCCGCAGGATCGCTGCTCATGTAAAGACGCGTGGTGTTGCCGACAACTTCGTGATGTTCATGACGAATGCTGAAGCCGTTGCGCAGGTTAGCCATCTCGGCGGCATTCGCCGGAAGAGCCAGGGCCATCACAAGCCAGAAAAAGCAGGTCCCTGTCGGCAAGCTCAGGGCAAGCACTCGACTCCGCGCCAGAAGTCGGCTCGTCGCTCGGGATGACACTCCGGTGAAGGACCTACGCATTTACCCTCGTGGCATTCGAATCCAGGACCTGCTCGATCGCAGCGGCTACGCCGCTTTCGTCGTTGCGCAAGGTGATGGCCCAGCCGTCACGCTTCAGATCGTCGGATGCATTTCCCATGATCACCGGATGACCGGCAAAGGTCAACATCTCGATGTCGTTGTAGTTATCGCCAATGGCCATGACTTCGGAACGTTCGATGCCGCGGTGGGCGGCCCAGCGCTCTAGGGCATGACCCTTGGAGCAGCCGGCGTTCAAAATATCCACGATAGTTAGATCGCGGTGATCGTATTTCGTTTGCAAGACCGTGAACTCGCTGGTGAAGTCACTCGCCAGCAACCGCCGCTGGGCGCTTTTCATCAGCGCAATGGGGCCGCAGAACATGGTCTGGATCGGGTCGTTGGTGAGCGCCTTCTCGATGGGGCTGACGTATTCAATATAGGGCGCATTTTTTTCCATCCAGCGCTGAATGACGCCGTAAAGATGCTGGTGACTCTCGCAGACGATCGCGCCCATGCCTTCGCGGTCGAAGGTGATGACCAGATGATTGCGGAATTCGGGCATGTAGCGGCAAATCTTCAGAGCCGTCGACTGCGGCATGAGGTCGCGATGAAACGATTCACCGCGCGTAGAGCGCGTGACCGCACCGTTGGAACTGATGATCCAGAGATCGAAGCCGAGCTGTTCAGCAACGGGAAAAGCGAATCGGTGACGACGGCCAGTGACCAAAACAACCTCGACGCCCGCCGCATTTGCGCGTTGTAGCGCGTCCAGATTGGCTTGCGAAATCTGGGACAACGGGTCAAGCAGGGTGCCATCAATGTCAATGGCGATGAGGCGGATGGAAGAGGGCAACACGGAATATTGTAGCAGTCGAATCAGCTGCCGGTTGTCGGTTGCCAGCACCAGCCGAATGATGGCTGATCCCTGATTGCTGACGACGGACTGCTGAGGTCGAGGCCCCAGGTTAGGCCAAAGGATGGCCGAACCTGGGGCACCGGGCACCGGGCCGACAACCGACAACCGACAACCGACAACTGCTCAAAATTGCGGCGGGGCCTTCGGCAGCGCCGGCGTACTGATGCCTTCGCAGGTCGCGTTATCGACCGACACATTGCCGTTAGCGTCGAGCCGCACCGTCCAGACGGTGTCATAGTCCTTATCGGGCCACTCCGGAAGAACCGGGCCGTGGTAAGCATTGAGCAGGGCATTGACCGTTGTCGGAATGTGGTCGTGCTCCCAGCCGACCAACAGCTTCTGATTGGAGAATTCACCGCCGAAGAAGAAGAATTGGCTGGCCACCGTCGCCAGCTCTGGCGGATTCTGCGCCAGCATCTCGAAACTTGCGGCCAGCTTGTAGGGGAGATTGTTGGCGACTGCGTAGGGCAGCACGGTGAGGTTAGTGCGGACGTAGGAGTAACCCTCGCTAGCCGGAACGCCGCTGCTGGACAGCACTTGCGCCGGATCGATGGAGAGCACGAGGTCGGGAGCGATCTTGCCGCGCAACGCGTTGGGAAGATCGAGCGCGCGCCACTGTCCTTTGCCAACGAAGTTGCCATCGTCCCACCACGTCTCGGGATGCGCTTCTGCGTGGCGAACAAAGTAGATTGTCTCGTTGGTATTGATTCCCGCGGGAGCGACTGCACCATTCACGCCGCTGGTTAATTGGACGTGGAAGAGGGTGTTAGTAGCCGCCGGGAGGCACGGGGAGGCGACGATCCCTCCAGCGGGCAGAACTGGGTAAGACCTCGATGGATTCGCGCCGGTGTTGTAGGTAATGAGGCTCGCCTTGCCGGCCGGCGTTATGGAGATGGCGTAGACAACGTTGGCGCCTGCATAAGTTGCCGGCAGCGTCAGATCGTAACCCTCCAACTGGTTGATCTTGGTCAGCACATCATGAATCGTCTCCCACGGCGCGGCGAACACATAGAATCCCGCTGCGCCTGCCTGAACGATCTTACTGACCAGTGTCTCGTTGTCGCCCTCCAGGTCGCGGAAGTCGAGACCTTGACCGCTGGTGCACTCGAAGAAGGGTGGGGCAACGCCGTCCGGCAGCGGCGCCGAGGAATAGGAAGCATTGATGGGATAACTGTAGGCAGTAATCGCCTGCTGGCCCGGGTAGGAAAGCGTGACCCGGTTCATCGCCGCGAACTGCTGCATGGTTTCCAGAGGAACCATGTCCGGGTACTGTGCCGCGGTTTGCAAGTGGGTCATGGGCTCAAGAACGTGAATGCCGGTGACATTGTTGCCGCCCAATATATTTTTCTTGAGGAACGATGCCAGCAGCAGCGAGCGCTGCAAGCCGCGATCGGTGAGGTTTGCGGTGCGACGGTTCACGTCGCCGGGGGTCGCGTAAGCCAGATCTTCGCTCACAACGAAGATGAGATTGAGATTGCTTGCACTCAGCGGCCCGGAGGCCGGTGCAGGAGCGGGCGGGGTTGGCGGATCGGGCTGGGCAGAGCCGCCGCATCCGGCGAGCAAGACAAGCATAAGCAGGGCGAAGAATAAAAGCGCAGCGGTAGACCGGTTGACCATGGCAGTTGAGCTCTCCAAGGTCATTTCATGACGGCGCCGCGCCGCCGGGCAGTGATTTGCGCGAGACTTATAGAGTTTCGTTGGCTATTGAGTCCGACAATGGACCTGCTCCTCATTTGGAAGCGACGACGATAGTATGTCCACCATCTTCGGCAACCACCCCCTTCACACTTGCAGCTTGGCGACGTAGAGTAAAGGAAGATGGAATTACGCAAAGATCCCATCACTCGCTCGTGGGTGATCTGCGGCGACGAGCCCGAGGGCAGCAGCTCGGTTGGAGGGTTCTGTCCGTTCTGCCCCGAGTCAGGCTTGCCGCTGCAGGTGGTAGCTACGTCACCCACAGTGAATGGCAGCCCGTGGTCGTCGCGGGCAGTGGTTCATCCGCATCCTCTTTATGGGATCGATGGCGATCCGGCGCGATCGGGCAATGGACTTTACGACACCATGCGGCCGGTGGGTGCGCACGAGGTGCTGGTGGAGAATGCGCGCCATGATCGCCACCTATGGAATGCCGACGATCGTGAGATCGAGGAGTATCTGGCGCTTTGCGGACAGCGCATCCAGGATCTGAAGGGCGACGTTCGCTTCAAGTACATCAGCGTGTTCAAGAATTACGGTGCGATGTCGGGGCAGGAATTCGACCACCCGACGTCGGAAATTGTGGCCACGACGTTTGTGCCGCGGAGAGTGCTCTACGAATTGCGGGCGGCGCGCGAGCACTATCGCGTGAAAGAGCGCTGCGTGTTTTGCGACATCCTGCATCAGGAGCAGGAGCAGCGCCAGCGAGTGGTGGAAATTCGCGGCGAGTATATCGCCGCGTGTCCGTATGCGCCGCGAGTGCCGTACGAGACCTGGATTGCGCCGCGCAATCATGAAGCATACTTCGAGCGCAGCGCGCTGAAGTCGGGTGCGATGCGCGACTTCGCCGCGCTGCTGCGGCGGACGCTGTTCCGCATTCGCACCATCGCCGATGGCTTCCACATGGTGCTGCACACCTCGCCCAACACGGTGCACCGTTCGGAGACGCTGGGCTTCTGGAAGACGATCGAAGACGACTACCATTGGCACCTGGAGATCCTGCCCATCATTGGCAATAAGGCGAAGTCCTATACCTTCAAAGAGGTGTACTACTCGCCGGTGAGCTCGGAAACGTCGGCGGCGATTCTGCGGGAACGGCCGACCGAGTAAGGGGAGCAATTTGCGATTAGCAATTAGCGATTAGCTGGAACCTCTACTTATCTGATTTTCTGCCGACCATCACTGCTGCACCCATTGCGACTTTCCGAACTCGATCTGTCGAATCTAGCGATAGACTAATTACCAGTGGCTAATTGCTGATTGCTTCTTTATGCCCGCCAGCCAACTCAAGAGCTATACCGCACAGACTGGCTACGTCTACCAGTATTACTTTGTAGGCAAGCGCCCAGCGCTGAAGGATGATGCGGAAGCGCCGGCCACGGAGTACATCTTCGATGTGACCGCTGATCGCAAAACCACCTTCGCCGTCAGCGTATTCCTGGCACCACAAACCTTGCAGGAATGGTCCGCCAGCCGCGGCCGGGACTTAAGCGAGCCGGAGCAGTATGCGGCAGCTAAGCTTCGCCTGATGCAGGCTTGCGATGAGATCGCCGATATGCTGCACCAGGGGCGGCGGCTGCGACTGGATGCGGAGTCGCTGGCGACCCTGCTGGAATCGATTGGCGTGGACGAATAAGGGTAGAGCGGCGCTTGCGCGCCGCGCCCGGAGCAGCTAAGGATAATCTGCCGCCATCAATGGGACTGATGGCGAACGCGGGCCTGAAGGTCCGCTTTACCATATTGCCCACAATTGATCGCGGTAGTCGTCTAATCGGAGGGACCAGGTTTTTGGGACGAGTGCCGGCTTAGTAGCTGTACAGCACTGGCAATTTCGGACCATAATCGTACAGCTACGGGGTGAGTAGTCGATGTTTCAGGAGTTGCCGCAGCCGGAACGCAAGCGATGGAGCGCATCCTTGATGCTCTCCTTTGCATTACAGATTGCGGTATTGGGCGCGCTAGGCTATCAGGCCGTTCCTCTCTTCGTAACCCCCTCCGACGCACAATTAGGAATTCCGGGATCGTCAGGATCGCTGTCGATTGTCTATGTCGCACCGGTTGGACCGGAACAGCCCAAGCCTGACGATGACAAGTCGCGGCTGACGTTGCGGGCTGCTGTCGCGAAGAAGCCGAAGCCGCCCAAGCCGCAGCCTAAGCATGAAGAGGCGGCGACGGTCGCGGACAATGGAGCCGAGCAGACCGCACGTGGCGGATCGCCATTTGGGCGGGTTCCGGGATCGCCGCTGACCACCGACGAAGTAATACCGGCGTTCCCTGACGTTTATCCCGATCCGCCGGTCTCGCGAGCGGACTTGCCGGTGGGCGTGACCGGCGACGTGATCGTCGAAGTCACGATCGATCCCCGCGGCAATGTGACCGATACGAAGCTGCTGCAGGGAATCGGTTACGGGGTCGAGCAGAAGGTATTGCAGGTTTTGCAGCGCTGGCACTTCCATCCTGCCATGCGCGACGGTGAAACCATCGCGTCGCAGCACATCGTGCACTTCCATTACCCCAGCTAGAGGCGACTGAGCGAACTTTCAGGTCCGCGTTCCATGGGCGGAACGTTTGACTCCCGCTGCCGAGATCGGGCGATCCTGGCGGCAAGACGGTTTCCGGGGGCGACTTGGGCGCAGCTCTGACGACCTGCTCACCCCTGTTTTCATGTACTTGGTCGTGTGACGCAGATCACAGGGGCGAGTGACATGCATACTCGGCTCCCATTGCCATGCGGCTATACTTAGCTCAGTAGAACGGGTGGGATGACCGTTCATGGGGTTTATGCCGTTAATCTGGCTTCGAGTTGCGGTTGTTTGCTATGGCGTGGGGCTGGTGTACTCGCTCCTGCTACTAAGTAAGCGGGGTAACCTGCTGGGCAGGATCGCCGAGCCGGCCGTAGGACTGGGCCTTATCTTCCATTTGGTTTCGCTGGTGGAGTCGACGATTCTGATCGGCCACCTGTCGCTGGCATCGATTCACTATTCCGAATCGCTGCTGGCGTTTCTGGCGATGGTGGTCTTCTTCGTCTTCTTTGTCCGATATCGCACTACTTCGCTCGGCATCATCATTTTCCCGATCGTATTTTTTCTGACCTTTGCCTCGGCGATCGGGCAGAAGCCCGTGACCCTCACTTCGCCGCTGTTGCGCAGCGGCTGGATCTTCGTTCATGTAGTGCTGATCTTCACCGGATATGCCGGGCTATTTCTCAGCTTCGGCGCCAGCCTGCTGTATCTGGCGCAGGAGCGCGCGTTGAAGTCGAAGCGGCAGATGCAGCTTTTGACGTGGCTGCCGCCGCTGCAGACCATTGACGACATCGGATACCGCGCACTCCTGTTCGGATTCCCGTTCATGACCTTCGGCATCCTGACCGGCTCGGTGCTGGCGATCGAAAAATACGGGCCGATGTTCTTCTACGATCCCAAGATTCTGCTGTCGTTCTTGATGTGGGCTGTCTACCTGCTGCTGCTGTATACGCGATGGACGGCAGGCTGGCGCGGCCGTCGCGCGGCATTTCTAGCGACGATCGCTTTCGTGGTTGCGATTGGCGCGTGGGCAGCCAATAACTTCAGCCGCGTACACAGGTTTATTGCCTCATGAACTTCGTCCTCATCGGCGTGAATCATCGGACGGCGCCGGTCGAGGTGCGCGAGCGGTTCGCCATTTCCGAGGCGCGGTTGCCGGAGGCGGTAAAAGAGCTGGCCTCGTATCCCGGCGTCGAAGAAGGGCTGATCGTTTCCACCTGCAACCGGGTGGAGTTGCTGGCGCGCACGACGAATGGGACGGCCGATCTCAACGGATTCATGAAGCAGCTTTACGGCTTCGATCCCGCGCCCTACCGCGAGCACCTGTACGAATATCGCGAGCGCGAGGCGGTGCGGCATGTCTTTCGCGTGGCTTCGAGTCTGGATTCGATGGTCGTCGGCGAGCCGCAAATTCTCGGACAGGTAAAAGAAGCTTATGCCACGGCGCGCGCGGTAGGAGCGATCAATTCTCAGCTGGACGCGCTGCTGACTCGTGCGTTCGCGGTTGCCAAACGCGTGCGAAATGAAACGTTGGTGGCGACGTCGGCGGTATCGGTGGCGTCGGTTGCCGTCGATCTGGCGAAGAAGATCTTCGGTGATCTGCAGGGCAAGACGATTTACCTGGTTGGCGCGGGCAAGATGTGCGAGTTGTCAGCGCGGCATCTGCTGGCGCACGGCGCCGAGAAAATCTACGTTTCCAATCGGACGTATGATCGAGCCGCGGCGCTGGCGAAGAAGTTTAACGGCGAAGCGATTCCATTCGACCAGATGTACGACACCATTCCGCGCGCCGACATCGTGATCAGCTCGACCGGCGCGCCGCACGCCATCTTCCGCAAAGAACACGGCGAACGCTTCCTGAGCAAGCGCCGCAACCGGCCGATGTTCTTCATCGATATCGCGGTGCCACGCGACATCGATCCGGAGATGAACAAGCTGGATGGCATCTTCGTTTACGATATCGATGACCTGCAGCAGGTCGTCTCCTCGCATGTGGCGGACCGGCGCGTAGAAGCGGATCGCGCCGAAGCCATCGTGCAGATGGAGGTCGACAAGTTTCAGGGGCGGCTGCAGACGCTCGACGTGGTGCCTACGATTGTCTCGTTGCAAGAACATCTGGAGACCGTGCGGCAGGCCGAGATTGATCGCGTACGTGGCCGGCTGGGAACGCTCTCGCCCGAGCAGGAACTGGCGGTTGAAGCGCTGAGCCGAGGCATCATCAACAAGATCATGCACACACCTATTACAACGCTCAAGAGTGCGGCCCGGGAGTCGGCGGAGGTAACGACGGTCATCGATCTGGTGCGCAAGCTGTTTGGATTGCGCGATGCACGTGCCGCCGCTGCCAGTCAGGAAGATGACGCGGTAACCAGCGAGAAGACGGGAGTGCGACACTGATGGCCCGGCTGAGGATTGGTTCCCGCGGATCGCAACTGGCGCTGTGGCAGGCCAACCACATCTCGGCTCTCTTGCGCGAGCAAGGACATGAGGTCGAGCTCGAGATCATCAAAACCACCGGCGACAAGATTACCGACGTCGCTCTGGCGCAGGTCGGCACCAAGGGAATGTTCACCAAGGAAATCGAAGAGGCACTGGCCGAGGGGCGCGTCGACCTCGCGGTGCACAGCCTGAAGGACTTGCCCACAGAGCTTCCGCCAGGATTTGAGTTGGTGGCAATCACAACCAGGGTGAATCCTCGCGACGTGTTTCTGTCGGTGAAGTACGACAGCATTGCGGCGCTACCGAAGGAAGCGCGAGTGGGAACCAGTAGTCTTCGCCGGCAGGCGCAGTTGAAAGTGGCGCGGCCCGATCTGGTGATTCACGCGCTGCGAGGGAATGTCGATACGCGCGTCCGCAAGCTGGAAGAAGGCGAGTACGACGCGATCATCCTGGCGGCTGCCGGACTGACACGACTGGGTAAGACGCAACTGGTGAAGGAAGTTTTGTCGGAAGAGTTCATGTGTCCAGCAGCGGGGCAGGGAGCGTTGGGCATCGAGATTCGCGCCGGCGATGAGGCGATGCGGAAGCATGTTGAGTTCCTGGACGACCCGGCTGCGCGCGCGACGACGACGTGCGAGCGCGCGCTGTTGAACAAGCTGGGTGGGGGATGCCAGGTGCCGATCGGCGCGTTTGCGGAGGCCCGCGACGGTGGGCTGCAGCTGACCGCGATTGTGGCCCGCGCCGACGGGTCGGTGATTCTGCGCGAGACGCACAGCGGCAGCGATCCGATCGCGCTCGGCGAACTCGTAGGAGAGACGCTGCTGCAGCGCGGAGCGAGTGCAATTCTAGAAGATGTCTATGGTGCGGCTGTAAACGCACCGCAACAACCGTAAGAACCAGTGGTCAGTGGCCAGTGGCCAGAGAATGCGAATCGGGTAGGATCGTTTGTTCCTAAGCTGCCGCGTTCCCGGCCGAATGAAACAGCCCGAAGGGCGGCATAACTTAGCCCAGGACGTAAGTCCTGGGTAGGCGATTTATACAAGTCCTGAGTCCCGTAGAGACGGCAGACTACCGAGATATCTGTTCACCCGTCCTTAATCACTCTCGATGAAATCGACCCGGAAATTCGGCGCAAATGGGCAGCCACTCTGCGGATGCCGCGTGCTCGTATCACGGGCAAAGAAGCAGGCCGGGGTATTGTCATCGCAGCTTCGAGACTTGGGCTGTGAAGTCATCGAGATTCCTTTCATTGAGATTCGCAAACCGAAGTCTTTCCGACCGCTCGACCGCGCATTGGGAAATCTCGCAACCTACGATTGGCTGATTCTCACCAGCGTCAACGGCGTGGAAGCGCTGTTCGAGCGCATGGCGAAAAAGAGGCTGGGCGCGGAGGATTTGGCGCACCTCAAGATTGCGGCAATCGGTCCGGCAACAAAGGGCGCAATTGAAAAGCATGGTTTATCGGTTACGGCCACGCCGAAGGAGTACATTGCAGAATCGGTTGTGAGCACGCTGCGCCGGCGCGTGAAAGGGAAGCGCGTGTTGTTGGTGCGAGCGAAGGTCGCGAGGGATGTTATTCCGCGCGAGTTGCGCAAAGTGGCCGCGGTGGTCGATGTAAGTGAAGCTTATGAAACGGTTGCTCCGAGGTCATCGGCGAAAAAGCTGCGATCGCTGCTGGCTAATGAGAAGCGGAGGCCTCACGTAATCACCTTCACGAGCTCGTCGACCGTAAAGAATTTTGTGGGATTACTTGGTTTGCGCGAGGCGCGTGCGGCGTTGAAGAAGACGCATGGAATTCATAGTGCGTCGATTGGACCAGTGACGTCGGCGACGCTGCGCGAGTTCGGATTGCCAGTGCATATTGAGGCGGAGGAATACACCATTCCGGGACTGGTGAAGGCGATTGTCGAGCGGGCGGTGGAGATGCGGAAGCGGTAGACATTATGGTGGAAGGCGAAAAGCAGGTCCTTCGACTGCGCGTCCGCCCGCTGCAACTGCTGCGGCGGAAAGGCAAAGGCGCGGACTCTCCGCTCAGGATGACAAGATTTTGACAGCACGCAGGCGCAGGGTCGTGTTCCCACCCAAGAACTACTTTCTGCAACTGGCGCAATAGCCGCCGATCTCGAAGCGGGCGACAAGGATGTGGAAGTGGCAGTCCCGCTCCACCTGCCCTTTGACGCGATCGAACAAATCGCTCTCGAACTCCTGCACTTTGCCACAGCGTAGACACGTCATGTGCATATGGTCACGCTGAGGCCGCCTCTCGTAGAAGTGTCCTTCCCCCTTGACGTGCAGCAGGTCCAGTTCGTCGACGAGCCCATGTCGCTTCAAGAGGCCCAGGGTGCGGTACACCGTAACGCGATTGATGTGGGGATCAACCCGAACTGCTTTGCGCAGGATCTGCGCGGCATCGAGATGCTGGGTAGCGGTCTCAATGATCTCGAGAATGACGCGACGCTGACGGGTCATTCTGATTCCGCGAGTCAGCAGGGCAGTTTGCAGTGCGCCAGGAGCTTCAGTTTCAGGGAGCGGCATGATCCGTCAACTTATGGTTGCAATAATATGCAACCCTGTTGCAACAAAATCAACTGACTGCGCTTGGTCGGGGCAGTTGCTATGCGACTAAGCAGCATAAACTTAATGCAAACCAGTTGCAACTGTAATGCAGTCGTAAGTATAGCGTCATTTTCGGCTAGCGGTCAAACAAATAATCGAAAACTCTTGATTCGTTTGCCATGAAAACGTCGCAGGCTCTTGTACTAGTGTGGGTAGTTATTCGGCGGAGAGTAGGGAAGAAGTGCTGGAGAAAATTTGCGAGTAGTTGGCGAATGGCGGCATGCCCGATGCAAGGTGCCGGCTGATATATCGCAGAGCGCGGTTGGGTGCGAAGGAACGCGCGGCCTTCTGCCAATGGACGGGTGCTTTGCGGAGTATTAGAAGCATCCTCGCGCAGCGAGGCCATTAGCCCTGCCGCTGTTACGACATCCGTAGAGCGTCTCGGCCCTACTGCAATGGTCTTCCGGAGCGACCGAGAAAACCCATCCTCCTTGTAAAATGATTTTGCGGAGGAAGATCTTTTTGCAAAATCGGGCCTTGTGCAAAATTACAGCTGCCACTTTGTTCCTTTCCCTTGTTCTCGTCATCATTCCATCGTTTGCGCAGCAAACAAGCTTTCGCAATGCTCCGGCATCCGCTGCCGGTAACAAGAATCCTTATGCTGAAAGCGCTTCGGCCACTGCCGCCGGTAAGCAGTCGTACGCAAAAAACTGCGCGCAGTGCCACGGGGCTAACCTGCAGGGAATGGGGCCGGCCCCGGCTCTCGATACTGCTTCGGTGCGAAATGCCAAGCCGGGAGAGTTGTTCTGGTTTATCAGCACCGGCAAGCTGAGCTCGGGCATGCCGTCCTGGTCCAACCTTTCTCAAAAAGAGCGCTGGCAGATTGTCACCTTCCTGGACTCGCGGCCTGGCGTAAAGGCTGCTGCCAAGTAGCCAACCGATGCCGAGCACTGCGAAACAGTTGTGCTCGATGCGGAGCGCCAGATCGCCCATGACCTGTGCGATGCGATCCCGTTCTGCTGCAAACTCGACAACCCAGCGAGAGTCGTACGGCAGGATTTGCAGTTGCTGGCTCATCGTCATGAAGGGGCTATCGGCCAAACCATCGCGTAATCACCAAACGATGGTGCGGCAGCCGATTCACTTGCGGTGGATCTCCGCCAGCACAGCCGGCGGTCCATACAAGCCTCCGTCAATGCTGCAGGGCAACTGCGCGATGACGCGTAGTGTGCCGTTCTGGTCCTCGAACACCATGCCGGTGCCGGCGGAGGTTCCCGCATACTGTCCCCAGTCGGCGGGCACGATGACGGTACAAGGCTTGGGAAATTGTTGGGCGTGAGCTCGCAATTGGTAGCCACCTGCGGCCGAGACCGATACCAGAACTGCGCCTGCGGCTATGCGATTCCATTTCATGGCCGGTTCCTTTCTCAACACCGAATTGTTATCCGAGCATGAGTATGACGGGAAACGCCGCTGTGCGCCGGTTAAGTGTTGTAAAGCGGTTGCAGGAATGCCCACTCAGCTAGTACAGAGTTGGGTGGGCCGAGACGTAAGCTGAGAACCGTTCCAATTCGGGAATCGGGGTGAAGATTAGGCGGCAAAACGGCTCTTGTGCTTGCGGGGCTGCCTATAATTCTGGTTATAAGCGTGGCCCGCACTTATCTGTGGAGCATGTTCTGTGAGCAGGCGTGCCGTCGTCGATGGACCACAAGGGCGCAATCTCCCATGGCCCAAGGACGATCCCTATGCCAACTTCTTCCATCCTGTAGAGGTTCGTCCGTTTTCCGAGACTGCGACAGCCTTCGATCCCCGACTATTTCTGGCAACCCTTCGGCCGGGACAGGTCACGAGCGAATATGCCCGCGGTGAGATCATTTTTTCGCAGGGTGCGATCGCCGATGCAGTGTTCTGGATTGTGCGCGGGGAAGTGAAACTCGCGGTCGTGTCCCCGGAAGGGAAAGAGGCCGTGCTCGCCATCCTGTCGCACGGCAATTTCTTTGGCGAGGGATGTCTGGCCGGCCAGCCGTTATGTGTGGCGACGGCGATCGCAATTCATCCGTCGACCGTGATTCGCCTGCCGCTTGAAGCAATGACCAGCCTGCTGCATCAGGAGCCTAGGTTTGCGGAAGGCTTCATTGCGCACCTGCTGGCACGGCACATCCGGATGGAACAGGATCTGCTCGACCAACTCTTCTACAGTAGCGAGAAACGGCTGGCGCGTTTGTTGCTGTTGATGGCGCACAGTTGCGGTAACGGCCAGACGTTGCCGGTGGTGGAGAGGCTGAGCCACGAGACGCTGGCTGAGATGATCGGCACCACGCGCTCGCGAGTGACGTTTTTCATGAATCGCTTCCGCAAGCTGGGATTCATCGATTACGACGGCGGCATGCACGTGCACAGCTCGCTGCGTGTCGTGCTGCACGGTTAGTTCCCGCCGGAGCGCATACAGAAAGGCCTTGGCTACGAGTGGCTCCAATCAGTGCCGCCTTTGCGCTGGTTGGTGTCGCGAATGAACTCGTCAGCCAAGGCCTTCAGCGCCCCCGGAACGATGTTCCGGGGAAAAGTGAACGCGCTAGCCAATCGCAATGGGCCGCGGATTCTTGGGAGGAACTGGTCCCGGTCTGCGCGGCGGATTAGGCCCTGGCGGCGGTGGAGACGGAGGAACAGTTGTTCCCGCCATCAACGGAGGAACCGGCAGCGGAGTGCGAGGCGGATTCGGCAGCGGTTTCCTTGGCGGATTAGGCATGGGCGGATTGGGATTATGAACGCCCGCCATCAACGGAGGAACCGGCAGCGGAGTGCGAGGCGGATTGGGCAGTGGTTTCCGCGGTGGGATGGGCATGGGCGGATTAGGATTCTGAACGCCTGCCATCAACGGAGGAACCGGCTGCGGAGTGCGAGGCGGATTGGGCAGTGGTTTCCGCGGTGGATTGGGCATAGGTGGATTAGGATTCTGGACGCCTGCCATCACGGGCAATGGCGGCCGTGGAGGCAGTGGGGGATTAGGTCCGGGTTTAGGAAGTGGGGGAGTTGGTATCGGCGCCCTGGGGTCGTGGGTGCCTGCCGTCAGCGATAAACGACCGCCGACGTAGGAAGGAGTCGTTGTTGCACTGCTGATCGCTACCACAACCAGAAGCAGGACGACTCCAGTGAACAGTCTGCGAGTCATAGCCTTCTCCTTACTAAGGCGGAATGCGCGCCTTGTGGTTAACCTGGGCAAACCTCGACGCGGTCGAGCTGCACCTCAGGCGCTCAGGCGGAATGATGCGAATGGTGTAGGGCGCAGGACTGACGGAGCAGTTAAGTCGAAGCCTGCTTGAATAGAAAGGCTGGTCGTCCCATCATGTATGGACCTGGGAGCGAATCTTCGTTGCCGGGCACTCAGTTACCGATCGCTGAAAGGAAAGGGGACCAGCTTCAAATAACTGCCGCCTTCAGGTCGACTTGTTCAGCCCAGCTCGAATAACTCTGCTCATCCTGTGTGTATACCTATCGCGAAATCCGTGTATGTTCAAAATTGCACCATGCTTCCGAATCGTGATCCGTGTGTGCGTAGAATCATCGCCCTGGCTGCAGGAATATTTTTTCTGCCGCGTTTGTCGCACTCAGGTTTGGGCCTTGCTCTTGGGCGCTGTCCCTGGGATTCGCAAGCCATGACCCGGAACGTGGTAATGCGCCCGTCCCATATGGTGGCAACGTCACCGTCCCGTAACGCGCTATCATTTCCATTCCTGGAGATGCGATGAAACAACTTGCCTCATGGGCGCTGGAAACGGCAAAGCTGCGCGGAGCATCGCTGGCTGAAGCCCGCATTGTCGACGAGCGCAATCGCTCGCTGGCCACGAAAAATGGCAAGATCGGCGCGGCTTCGGACGCCGAATCGCTCGGCCTCGGCATTCGCGTCGTCGCCAACGGCGCGTTCGGATTTGCCGCGACCGACGATCTCTCGCGTGAAGCTGTCGCGGCCTGCGCCGCTAAAGCCGTCGACATCGCCAAAGCTTCCGCTACCGTGAAAGCCGAAGAGTTGCACATGGTTCCGGAGCCCCCGGCCAAAGCCGAATGGAGTTCGCCCTGCAAAATCGATCCCTTCACCATCCCGATCGAGCAGAACCTCGAGCTGCTTTTTGCCATTGACCAAGAGCTGCGAAGGGTGAAAGACGTAAGTTTTGCCGAGACCGGCATGAACTTCCGGCGCTACGAGCAATGGTTCTTCTCCAGTGAGGGCGCGGAGATCCATCAGACCATCACCTCGACCGGCGCCGGTTATGCCGCGCATTCATTCAAAGGAACGGAGATTCAGAAGCGCTCCTATCCCAACTCCTTCGGTGGCCAGTTCCAGAACAAAGGTTATGAACTGATCGAAGAATTGCAGCTGCTCGATCATGCACAGGAGATCGCGGAGCAAGCGGTCGCGCTTCATGCCGCCGATCAGTGCCCGGAAGGCAACTTCGACATCATCCTCGATTCCTCGCAGCTCGCTTTGCAGATTCACGAATCCGTCGGACATCCCATCGAGCTCGATCGCGTGCTGGGCATGGAAGCCAACTTTGCCGGCACGTCGTTCCTCACGCTCGACAAGCTGCGCACGCTGAAGTACGGCAGCGAGATCGTCAACGTGGTCGCCGATGCCACGGAAGCACACGGTCCCGGACTCGGTACGTTCGCCTACGACGACGAAGGCGTCGCCGCACAATGCACGCCGATTATTACCAACGGCCTCTTCACCGGATACCTCACCTCGCGCGACACCGCCGCGGCGATTGGTGCAAAGCGCAGCGGCGGCTGCCTGCGCGCCGAGGGCTGGAATCGCTTGCCGATCGTTCGCATGACCAACGTCAGCATTCTGCCGGGCGAATCTCCGCTGACGCTGGAACAACTCATCGCCTCCACCGATCTCGGCGTTCTGATGGAAACCAACCGCTCCTGGTCGATCGACGATAAGCGCTACAACTTCCAGTTCGGATGCGAGATTGGTTGGGAGATTGTTGCCGGCAAGCGCCGCCGCATGGTGAAGAATCCGTCGTACTCCGGCATCACGACCGAGTTCTGGAACTCGATGGATGCGATCTGTTCGCGCGATCAGTGGACGTTGTGGGGCACTCCGAACTGCGGGAAAGGCCAGCCGCAGCAGGTCATGGGCACGGGCCACGGCGCAGCGCCCGCCCGCTTCCGCAATATCAGCGTCGGCACCGCGTACAAAGGGAGTCAATAGCAGCCGGCGTCCGAGTCGCTTTGTTCTTTATGTTTGTGAGGAGCACCCGGTGATCGCCACGTTCGACCAATGGCTCCAGGCGTCATTCGACCACCCACCAACGACGGAGAAGGAAGAGGACTGGTACTGGGACGACGGTTTCGACTCATTCTGGGCCCCGCTGCGCATAACGGATGCAGCTGCGGTGGAATACATGACCCGCCTTTTCCTGGAATCGAGATGCTTGAGCGTGTACTCGCTTGAGCAGGTTGCCGAGGGCATTTGGTTTCTGATTGGTGGTTCATCCCCAAGCAGGTCAAGCCGAGCCCTGCTGAATTCTGCGGTTAGCCTCCGCAAGCGGGCTGCTTGCATCTCCGCGATGAGCGAGTTCTTCCGAAGTTTCGTCGCATCGGCAACAGGGGGTTTGGCGTATGAGGAGGACGACCCGTTTCACAGCGCTTGCTTTATGTGGTGGGACATTCTTTCACTACGCCCGTATCGCAGCTATCCCCTGGAGGGCGAGCCCGAACTTCACGATGCCTGTTTGACGGCGATGAGTGAAATACTCGCGCTTCCGTCGGATGTGTGTCGCATGAGCGCCCTACACGGCCTAAACCACTGGCAGGAACATTATGGCGAGAGGGTCGAATCTACGATTGACGCCTTCCTCGCTGGTAGATCGGAGATCGCGGCACCCATTCGCGAATACGCGATGATAGCCCGGAGCGGACAGTGCCTGTGATTGCGCGGCACTACTGCTTCGCGGGCCGCGGTTTGAGCGTCGGCGCACTAGCCGTTTGTTGTGCCGGAGGCGCTGCTACCAGCAGCAGCACCGACATCTTGCCATCCGTCAGCATCTCGTCTCCGGTCGCGTTCTCGGTCTTCTTCGGCGCGTCCGGCCGGTCCACGTCGGCGTAAGATTTGGCGGTTCCGATGAAAAGCAGATCCGTCTCGACCCAATCGCGCTCGCGATCGACGTGAGGATCGATGCGATGACTCCACTTCGTTCCGCCCGCTCCGTTGGTTGTCGCAATATCGTGGGTCGCGGCGCCTACCCAGACTGGTTGTCCGTTATACTCCGCATCCAGCTTCCAGACGCGAATGTGATGGCGCTTGGCAAACGTATCCAGCGACTTCTGGAAGACAAGGTCAGGCGGCCGTCCTTCGAGCCACAGTGTAGACACCGGCCCGCTCTGGTAGCCGGTTTGGCGGATTGTTGCCTGCGCGGCCTTTAGCGCCGACATGACCTGCTTGTTGTCGGCTTCATACCATCCTGCCTCGCCGAACGCCATCTCCAGTTGTTCCTGCGTTCCGATGAACATCAGGTTCGTCATGTCCGAGGGAACGTTCTTCGGCGTGGTGGTACGAAGCGGCGCCTTGACCACCAGTTCCTGCAACTGCGCATCGACCGGCATCGGCTGCCACCCCGTCCACGCTTCTTTCTCCGCCAGCATCGATGGACGGATGATTTGAATCTGCAGGTCGGTTCCCTCGGGGAAATAAACTTCGCGCCGGATCGACAAGCCGTAAATCGCCTGTACGCCCTTGATGGTGTAGCCCGCAATCGGGTTGACCGCGCTCAACCCAGCCAGCGCCACCGAGACTTTCTTGTTAGCATGCGGCTGCACGATGCCGAGAATCTCGTTGTTGCGAACCGTCTCGCGCGCATTGTCCACATCGATCACGCGCGCGTAGAGTGGCGACTTCTTGCCATCCTTGTGAACGATGTAGGAGAAGTCCAGCACCAGACGTGGTTGCGAATACTTGTCAGGCGCCTTCTTGGCAAATAGCACGGTGCCGGCAACCTCCGTTCCCGGTGGAACCAGCAATTCTCCCGGGTTGCACACCACCTGCTCACCGTTCTTGCAAACTGGGTAAGTCACCACTCCGCGGATCGGATCGCCAGTGCGCGAGCGGTCGCTGTAGGCTGGAGACATCAGCCGGATGCTCATCGTGGCGCCCGGAGCTAGATCGGCCTGTCGTGCCAGGGCGATCGCCTCAGCGTGGGTAGGCGGCGGTGCGCCGGATGGCGACTGACCGAAGAATTTGTAAAACGCCGAGAGAAATCCGCTGCTGGCGCCATTCTCGATCAGCAAGGTCTGCATCTCGAAATTGGGCGAATACAGCAGGTAGTCCAGCGCGGTGTCGTTGTAAATATCTTCCTTGTTGATGTCGACACCGCGAGTGATCAGGTCGTTGGCGATCGCCTCGTAGGCGACGATGATCTTCTGATTGGTGTTGTAGCTCGAGCCGAACACTGCCCAATGCAGCGCGGTGCGGCCCTGCGCGTCGGTGCCTTTGACGTCGGCCGTCGCTGCCAGCGACTTCGCGGTCTCCAGCCGAGCGAGGATGGCCTTGTCTTTGGTCTCGCGCGTGGCGCGGTAAAGTTCCTGGATCAGCGGCGAGGCCTTGGAAACGTCGATCTCCACCGCCGCCGGTCCCATTTCCTCTTCGTCAGCTTCTGTCTGAGCTTCCTGTGCGTCCTGGTCGTCCGAATCGGCGGACTCGGCTTTCGCGGCTGGCTTCGACTTCGAGGATTGGCTGGCGCTCTGCGGTTGCGGGTAAGGGCGCGCGGCCATCGTCGCTGGCGCAGTTAGTGCAAGGGCGCAGAGCATGAGCAGCAGACGTCGGGAAATCCCAACCTCAAACATGTGGTTTTGACCTGTCTTTAGGATTGGCCATCAGGCGCAAAATACTATACAACCAAACCGCGCCGTTCACGTCTACTTTCGCTCCGCGTTTCGTGCCGGGCACGACTTCAGTTGTGCGGAAAGCGGCCCTAATATGAATTGTCATCACGAGGGGGCCTTCAGGCCGACGAGGGATCTGCTTTTCGCCTTTATAAGGCACTGCTGGATTTGCGTGGCCAAAACAATTACAACTTCTATCGATGCATGCCCCGTGGTACCTGAACTCCACCAGCCGAGCTCTGCACCTGCGCATCGGTATTCTGCTCGACAGCCCTGCCTTACCGGCGCACGCGGCGGAAACTCTGGAGTACATCGCCAACAGCAACTTCGCTCGCTTGGAACTGGTGGTTTTCAATGCCGATGCGTCTCCCAGTCCAAAGAAATATCAAGGCCTCTTCGCACGCTATGTCGCTTGGGACGCCAAGCGCGTTCGCGAGGCTCCCGATCCGCTTGCCGAGGTGAATTGCTCATGCTATTTCACAGATGTCGAATCTCTCTCGGTAACACCCATCGCCGATCTCGATTGGCAGCGATTTCCGGATAACGCGATCGCTCGCATTCGCGAGAAGAATCTCGACGTGCTGGTAAAGTTCGGCTTTTGCGATCTGCGCGGCGGCATCCTTCATGCCGCACGCTACGGAGTTTGGGCCTATCATCACGGCGCTCCCGATCGCTATCGCGGCGGGCCTCCGTATTTCTGGGAGGTCTACGACAACAATCTTCTGACCTGCACTGCGCTGGAGCGCCTGGCTGATTATCCTAAGGAAAATGAAATCCTCTACAAAGCGGCGTTTGCTACGATTCAGGGAAGTTCCTGGGCGCGTAATCGCGTGCAGCCGTACTGGGGATCAACTACGTTTCTGATTCAGAAGCTGCAGCAACTGCACCAGTCCGGCTGGGACAGCGTCGCGGCTGACATCTCCAGCCCGGCTCCAACTCGCAGCCGCAAGATTTATTCGCTTCCCACCGATCTCGAAATGCTGCCGTGGCTTAGCAGGATATTTCTCCGCACCGGTGCTCACCGCGTTCGGCATTCGCTCCGCGGGGAGGAACTGCCGCACTGGATGCTGGGCGTCAAGACGAACTATCCGTCGCGCAATCACGGCCCGCTGAACCTGCGCGAGGTCCGCTGGATTCAGTCGCCGCGAGGCCATTTCTACGCCGATCCCTTCGTCATCGAGCACCAAGGCAAGCCGTGGGTCTTCTTCGAAGACCTCCCGTACAGCACCGACAAGGGAATCATCGTCTGCGCCGAGATCAACCGCGACGGCACCTTATCGCAGGCCATCCCAGTCCTCGAGCTGCCCTACCATCTCTCTTATCCATGCCTCTTTCGCGATGGTGGAGAGCTGTACATGGTTCCCGAGAGCGTGGCTGACGGCACTGTTCAGCTTTTTCGCTGCGAACGCTTCCCGGATGTCTGGAAGCAGATGAAAGTCTTGCTGCGCGCGCCCGCGGTCGACACGACCGTGTGGATCGAGAATGGGCTCTACTGGTTCTTCGTGACGCTACAGGAACCACGCGGCGGCGGTCTGCAACTCTGGCTTTTCTATTCGCGCTCGCTGACCGACGAATTGATACGTCATCCGGGCAGTCCCATCTCTACCGACATCCGCTTCAGTCGCGGCGCGGGAGCGATGTTCCGCGAGGATGGCAAGCTGATCCGCCCATCTCAGGATTGCAGCGGCAGCTATGGGCGGCGCATGGTGTTCAATGAAATTACGATGTTGAATGAGCGTGAATACGCGGAGCGGCCGGGCGCTGTGATCGACACTCAGACAATGCCGAACATGATCGGAACCCACTCCTACGCCCGCGTGGGAGACATTGTGGTGATCGACGGCTGCGTGCCAACACCGGCTAAAAAGATCCGGTAGGTCCGGATTTCAGGCATCAGCACGCGCTGATTCTATTTGGCGCTTGGCACAATTCGTGGGAGCATTGGAGCGCCATACTATCGAGTTCGCAGCATGAAGAAAACCCTCAACAAGAAGGCCGCCCCCAAGGGTACGGCGCGTCCGCGCTCAAACCATGCTTTGGTTGGGACTTGGGAAGACCCAGACGGGAACATATGGATTCCCGTTCTTTACAAGCATCCTCTCGTCGGGACTTGGCAAGAGGTTGAGAATTCGGTGGGGCAGAGTTCGGTTATTTACAAGATTTCTGTGGTCGACGGTCGTTTTGTCGTGAGCGGAATTGAGGAAGACACTGGAACCAAGCTCGAGACCACAAATGTTCGATGGGACGGGGCCACACTTAAATTTACAAGCCTCTTTCCACCGACAGGACATCGAGTAAAGCACGTACTTCGGCTGCAGCGGCCGGGTTTGGTAGAGCACGAAATTACATACACCGATTGCGAATTGTGGAGGAAACGGGTAGCACAAGCCCGCTAGAACATCACATACACTGACTCGCTTACCTGCTCGTCAATCTCCACTTCTACCTGGTTCTTCAGCCCGATCTTGATCAGCTTCGTCACCGTCGGCTTCAACACACTCGCCGCCTCTGGACTCAGCCAGTTCGCGGTTAGCTCATCGGCAAACTTGATGGGGTCGGGATCTTCGCTTAGCGCCTGCGCGCCGAGTTCAAACAGCGGCTTGCGATCGGCCGGCTCGTTAGCGTCCTCCCACATTGTGGGAGTCTTGCGAAACTCTTCGGTAATCCGAACTCCACCGTTAGCTTTCAATTTTTCCGCAGCCGGCCAGAAGTCGCTATCGAATGCCTGTGACAGCTCCTGCAGCAGCTTTTCCGGAGCCTGTTCGGCTGCAGCCTGCGAGACATCTTCGTTCTCAAGTCCCTCGCCTTTGCCCTCGAACCACTCCGGCTGCTCTGGCTTCAGCAGGATGTAATCGCCCAGCGCCAGCACATCCATCTCAGTGCGCATAAAGCAGCGATAAGCATCCTGCGGCGTGCAGATGATCGGCTCGCCGCGTACATTGAACGAGGTGTTGACCACGACGCCGCAACCCGTCTGTCGCTCGAACTCCGCGATCAGCGCGTGAAACTCGGGATGATGCTCCTGCCGCACCGACTGGATGCGCGCCGAATAATCCACGTGCGTGACCGCCGGAATATCGCTACGCAAGCGCCGAACCACCGGCAGCAGATCATCGTTGTCCCCCAGATTCGCGTCCAGCGGCAGGCGCCGTTCTTTTTTTACCGGCGCGACTAGCAACATGTACGGACTCTCGCGATCCAGTTCGAAGTAATCGGACACCCGCTCCGCCAGCACCGCTGGCGCAAACGGTCGGAACGATTCGCGGTACTTGATCCGCAGATTCAAACTGGCCTGCATGTCGGGATTGCGCGGATCGCCGAGGATCGAGCGCGCTCCCAGAGCGCGCGGGCCAAACTCCAGCCGGCCCGATAAATGCCCGACCACCTTGCCCTCGACCAACTTCTGCGCGAGGAATTGATTGCGTTCGGCTCCCGAAAGCTTGCGGCAGGGATAACCGTAGGTCTCGAGATACGCCGCGATCTCGTCGCTGGAAAACTCAGGCCCCCAGTACGATCCGCCTTGCGATGCGACGCCGGGAGTGAAGTTGCGCTCGCGTCCGTAATAAGTGTGATAGACGTCGAGCGCCGCGCCCACGGCACAACCGGAATCGCCCGCGGCCGGCTGAATCCAGATGTCGTCGAACGGCCCTTCGCGCAGGATGCGGCCATTGGCCACGCAATTCAGCGCGACGCCGCCAGCCAGGCAAAGATACTTCTCGCCGGTCAGGCGCTTCGCCTCGCCTGCCATGCGCAGCAGCGCCTCTTCGGTGACTTCCTGAATCGACTTGGCGAGATCGATCTCGCGCCTTGTGATGCGGCTCTCCGCCTGCCGCTTCGGTCCGCCAAACAGGTCGGCAAACTTCTCGTTGGTCATCGAGCTTTCGTGCAGGAAGCCGAAGTACTCCAGATTCAGCTCGACCGAGCCGTCGATCTTCAGGTCTAGGAGGTGGTCGAGAATCTGCTGCTTGTAGACCGCTTCGCCATACGGCGCGAGGCCCATCATCTTGTACTCACCAGAGTTGACTTTGAAGCCGGTGAACTGCGTGAACGCCGAATACAGCAGCCCCAGCGAGTGGGGGAAGCGCATCTCCTTGATCAGCTCGACGCGATTGCCGTCGCCGTGCCCGATGCTCGCCGTCGCCCATTCGCCCACGCCATCGATGGTCAGAATTGCTGCGCGCTCAAAAGGAGAAGGGAAGAAGCAGCTCGCCGCGTGCGAGCGATGATGCACGCCTTGCAGAATCGGGCCTTCGTAGCTCAGGAAGCTGCGAATCAGCTTCGGCAGGTGCAGCTTCATTCGCAGCCACGACGGCATGATCTGCTGCCACATCGACGACGCCGCATTGCGATCGACGGCCATAATCGAATGGCACAGGCGCTCGAATGTAAGTGCTGAATTGTCGTAGTAGACGACCGCGGTTAGCTGCTTCTGTGAAATGCCTGCCTCTTCCAGGCAGAAGTTGATGGCATTGTGCGGGAAGCGGCGATCGTTCTTCACGCGCGTGAAGCGCTCTTCCTCAGCGGCAGCTACGATTTTGCCGTCGCGAATCAGCGCGGCTGCGGAGTTGTGATAGAAGCAGGAGATTCCCAGGATCGTGATCGAATCGCTCTTAACCTCGGGCATCGCCTGCTGCGAGCGCTGCGACGGCTTCAATCCATTCACTGCGACGCTGGTCTTTGCCGACGGTAGCAGACCGCGACTGCGAATTTCCGCTGCCATCGTGTCGGCTACCAGGCCATTGGCCATCGGCGTGAAGTGGCCACCGATCTCGCATCCCAGCGTGCGGCGAATCTTGTAGGGCAGATTCACCAGCCGCGTGCTTACGTCAAGAACGTGAATGCCGGCCGCGCGATCCTCCAACGTCTCAAACAGCGGCTGATACACGGGCTTCACGCCGTGGTAATAAAACTCCGAGGTCGGAATGGGCACGATCACCACCGAACGCGTCTTCACCTCGGAGATAAACTGCCGCAGGATCGCCGACATCAGCTTCCAGCCCGGCGTGTCGTCGGAAAGAATGTCGGGATACGGATGCTTGCCGGTCGCGCGGGTCAACTCGGAAACGGCGCGATAGCCCAGTTCCTTGAATAGCGGTGAATGCCGCACCGCGCTCAATCCCGGAACCTTCAGATAGGCATTGTGCAAACTGTCATACCAGCCTGGCGTTTCCTTGCCAGCCTCCAGATCCATCGCTCCAGTGTCCTCCGGACGCTCGCGGGGTACCGGCACCTGGTGCAGAATCAGTTCGCCGTTCTGCAAATCAAAGTACGGCTTGGGAACCATGATCTGCTTGCCGGTGACGCGATCGATATTTGGCCGATGCGAAACCTGAATGCGGTGGAAGCTGTCGATCTGGACGCAAATGATCACCAGATCAGCCTCGACATCGTGCGCAAACTTCCGGTAGATCAAGAGGTGCTGATCGGTTCCGCTGCCCGGCACGCCGTAGTTCTGAACCTCGGCGCCCAGCATCCGTCCCAGCTGGTCCGAGTAGCGGTCTGCATTGGAGACGTCGTCGCCTGCGGTGTAGGAATCGCCGAACATCAGAATGCGCGGATGCGGACTGGCGGCGCGATCGAACTCATAGTCCGAGCGAAACCCGAGCGAATTGGTCACGACAAAGTAGCCGCCGTCGTCGCCGGGAATGCGGGCGCGAAGGTTGGGCGTGTAGCGATGCCCCACCTCGGCATCGTATTGAATCGTCATCCTGTGAGTGGTCTGGGTCAGTAGGAACATGGGCCTAAAGTGCAGTCCTGGAATGAGCTGGTTCGAGCCAACATTGTACTAGGCATTGGTGAGAAATGAGTTAATTTGCGGGGAACGGCGGCGGGGCAGTTCGAGTTCGAAGCCGCAGCTTTTTAGATCAGCGATCAAGGCGTCGATAGATCAGGCGTGCGTACCGGAAGGCGAGGATGGCAAGCACCGGAATGTTGAAGGCGTTTGACCAAACGAGGCGATGGTGACGAAAGAGTCCATAAACCGTCTGGGCAGTGCCGGCCCCTAGAAGGAAGAGTAGCGCCAGCAGCCATAGAAACACCGAACGCAGTGACTGGCTTTCCAGTATCCGAACGTCCCAGCCACGATCCAGACGCTCGAATGATTCGAATAGGCGGCTCATTGATGCACATTGTAACGCCAGCCTGAGGCTCTCATGATAAGTGTTTGCTGTCTGTTTCCTCGCTGGTTCCATTTCGGCTAGCCACCACGAGAGACTGGAGTATGATCACTCGCATTCGCAACGAACTTATGAACGACCCCTACACGCTCTCCAGACGGGCCCTGATCACCGGCGGCACGCGCGGCATCGGCCGCGCCATCTCCCTGCGCTTCGCCCGAGCTGGCGCATCCGTCATCGCGAACTATGTCCGCGATCAAAAATCTGCCGACGCCTTGAAGGCCACCGCTGACCAGGAAGGGCTGCCGATCGAACTTTGCCGCGCCGATCTCACTACGCCGCAGGGCCTGGAACAAATCCGTAAGTCCGTTGGCGAACATCAGCTCTCCGCGTTGGTTCATTGCGCCGCAACCGGCGTGCATCGCGGCCTTGCCGAACTCACGTCCCGTCATTTTGATTGGACTTTCGCGCTGAACGTCCGCGCCTTCTTTGAGCTCGTACAGGCTTTGTCTGGCCAGTTTTCCAATCCTTCCAGCGTCGTCGCTGTCAGTTCGATGGGAGGCTCGCGCGCGCTGCCGTATTACAGTCTGGTTGGTTCATCGAAGGCCGCGTTGGAGTCATTGGCCCGGCATCTGGCTGTGGAGCTGGCTCCGCGCGGCATTCGCGTCAACATTCTCGTGCCGGGTACGGTGGAAACCGACTCCTGGAACGCGCTTCCCGAGCGCGAAGAGCGCCTTGCTGCCGCAGTTCGCCAGACCCCAATCGGCCGGCTGGTCACGCCCGAGGAAATCGCGGCGACCGCCCTGTTCCTCTGCTCTGACGACGCCTCCGGAATCATCGGCCAGACGTTGATCGTGGACGGTGGCGCATCCGTTAGGGGCTAGGAAGGCCGCAGACCCGCCATCGTTTCTGCGCCCTGCAACATGGTCACAGCCGCACTCCCACCACCAACACGCTTGCTTTGCCGTGAAGAAGAGGCTATTAATAGACATTTTGCAGCGATTCTAATGGCCAATGGCGCGATCTGGCGCAACTTGGCTTCAATTTTGCCCCTAAAGTAGTTGATTAGGCGTAGGTAACGGTCCGCGTGGGGCGCGCAAGCGATTGTTGTTGCCCATCGTCGGCGCTCGGGGACGCCGCATAGAATCGCCACTCAGGGACGGGAAGAGAATGCAAGACATTCTGCCCAAGGTTCAAGCCGCATTTCATCAGGCGTTCGGTATCGATCCGCAGACTGTTTCCTTTGAGACCGCGCCGGATGACGTTCCCGGCTGGGATTCTGCCGGCCATCTCTTCCTCGTCAGCAATCTGGAGCAGGCCCTTGGCGTCAGCCTCGACGTCGACGACGTTATGGAGATGGAGAACGTCCGCGACATCGTGCGGGTCATACAGGCAAAGCTGCAGCAGGCATGAATGGACGCGCCTTCGCCAGCCACTAATTTTGCCGGGCGGTTCGTCAGCCGCCTGAGTATAGCTTCCGGACATACGGGGCGCGTCGCTTTCAAGGTAAAGAACGCGCTTGAGATCGAGCAGCAGAGCGGCAAGCAGTATCAGGGAATCATCGCTGCCATGTTGGCGGAGCATCTGGAAGATCCGCGCCCGCTCTTCCGCGCGATTGCTCATCTACTTGCCGACGATGGCATCGTATTTTTCAGTACCGCCATTGAATCGGCACAGCGCGATCACGTCTTCGAATTTAACAATGAGAGTGAGCCGCTGAAGCTGGCCGAGGACGCAGGTTTGCGTGTCACGCGGCTGGTGAGCGATGCCAGCGCTCTGCCAGCCGGCGCCCGGTTCCTTCCACGCGCGACAGCGATGATTCTGCGCCGGCGCTGACGATGAACGATTCTCGCGAAAGCGTGCCTATGACCAGCATGACCTTCGAGGAAGTTCGAGCCTGCCTGAAGCAGCGGTTCCCATTGATCATGGTGGATCGCGTGCTGGAGATGGAGCCCGGCAAGCGAATCAAAGCGGTGAAGAATGTCACCGGCAATGAGATTCAATTCCTCGGCCACTTCCCGGAGCGCGCGGTCATGCCGGGAACTTTCATCATCGAAGCCATTGGCCAATGCGCGTCCATTCTCTTCAGCCTCACGACGCAGGCCGGACTCAACGCGGGAGAGTTCCTGGTTCTGGCCGCCGTCAACGAGATGCGATTCCTCGCGCCTGTCTTTCCTGGCCAGACCATGATTCTGGAAATCACGATCGCGAAGATGCTCCCGGAGATGGCGCTGGTGGAAGGCATCGTCACCGTCGAGGACACGGTTGTCACCAGGGGTAAACTCAGCTTCGCGCGTAAGACAATCTGAGCCCCTGAAGCGGAATTTGTTTTGGCCGCGTATCGACACGACAGCTACGCCGACCGTCTCCGATCCCAGTCCATGCCAGAACGGAATCTCCGTTTGATCTGCTTTCGCAATTAGGGACGGTACAGTCCAAGCTTTGACCAGAAACTAACCCAATTGGCATAAGAGTGCCAGCGGTTCTGTCGCACCTTCATGCAAGCCCGCACCAGGTCAGGCTCGTCCCAAGGGACGTCATGATACCCGGACTGGAGATATTCACTCGCCGGATTCTGCACCCATGCCTGGGGAAACAAGGCGATTACCTGGCGGTCGATTACACTGGTGACGTCAGGCGGCTCTCCGGTGAAACACGCGTACAACGATGCGGACAAGTCGTGGCCGGCTCCCAGCGGCAGATGGCAGACTTGCGTGGCGCGCGGATTTGCCTCGATGACATAGGCTTTCCCCGTACCCTCCTCCAGGATGAAATCGAAGCCATGCAGCCCCGATAGCCGAAGGCGACGCACGATCGTTTCTGCGGCTTCCGCCATCTCGCGATTGTCAATGAGCTGCAGCACGGTCGAGGGGCCCTTGGGTTCCCACACCGCCAGCACTTTGGCAGCGATGCTGGCAACCACCTTGCCCTGCCAGCAGGCGACCTGGATGGTAGCGTCCGGTCCGGCGATAAAGCCCTGCACATTGACAACGGGTCTCTTGCGCAGCAGACAGGGCCGAAGCAAAGTAAAATCGAGGTCGAAAAACGCCCTGCTCACCGCCCGAGATGCCAAAGGTGGAGCACTTAGTAAGCGGAAGGCCTGGCCAGCCTCGGCTGCAGAACCCACGAATTGCACTCCCGCCCCACCCGACGAGCCGTTGGTCTTGAGCACCGCCGGGAACGCATGACCAGCAGACCAGGTTGCGAGTTCGCCGGCCGTGCTAACCGCCACCATTTCCGGTGCCGCTATCCCCTCCTCCCGGGCCAGAGCGATGAATCTGCTTCTGGCGGTAAGAATGGGATAGCTGGCAGGGTCTCCCAGCGAACGCTCTAACAGCTCTTGGATGGCCCGTGCAGCCTGCCCCGAGCATAGCGGGCTGTCATACAAGCCGTGGAGATGGGCGGTGGCGAGGGTATCGCAAGGAATCACCAAATCAGGGCGAGCCGCCTCGATCGCTCGCTGAAACGACGATGGACCAGCAAGTCCACGGTAAACATAGGTCCGTGGGGCCAGCTTCGTCTTGGCGATCGGATTACGTAAGGGGCACACCGCCTCAACGGTGAAGCCAACATTAGCAAGAGATATGGCTAGCCGGGCAGTCGAGAACCAGTTGGTAGTAGCGGCCAGCAGAACTTTGGGCTTCATCGATTGGTCTATTCGGGCATGTAAATTACTGCATTGTAGTAATATCTCAAGCGAGTAGCCGTTTAATAGTAGTCTTTCCAGGGAATGTTGTGAACGAGCTTGCGGAAGTCGCCATTGTTGGTGCTGGTCCCTACGGGTTGTCGATTGCCGCGCATTTGCGGGCCGCAGGGTTGAGTTTTCGGATCTTTGGCTTTCCCATGCAATCCTGGCGCGAGCATATGCCCCCGGGAATGCATCTGAAGTCCGACGGCTTCGCTTCGAACCTTTCGGACCCGAAGGGCTCCTTCACGCTGGGGCAGTTTTGCGCCGAACAGCGAATCCCTTACCACGATACGAAAATCCCCGTTCGGCTGGACACCTTTACGGCCTACGGACTCGAATTCCAGAAACGATTCGTGCCGGAGCTCGAACAGACGCCGGTCACGGCAATCGACAGGATTCCGGGCGGCTTCTCTCTCAAACTGGGCACCGGCGAAGTAGTGACTGCACGCAATGTGGTTTTGGCCGTGGGCATCAGCCACTTTGCTCATGTGCCTGCGGAGCTGGCCGGCTTGCCGGCGCAATTCCTCTCCCACAGTTCGGCTCACAGCTCGGTCGAACAGTTTCGTGGAAGGAATGTGACTGTCCTCGGCGGAGGCGCATCAGCAGCCGATTTAGCCGCGATCCTGGCGGAGAGCGGCGCACACGTCACCATCGTCGCGCGCTGCTCCTCATTGCGTTTCCACACCGGACCGGCGGTGGCCGCGCGCTCTCTTTGGGAGCGCGTTCGGCGTCCGTCCTCCGGACTCGGTCCCGGTTTGAGCTCCCGTTTCTTCGCCGACTTCCCTGGGCTCTTTCGCTACTTGCCCAAAGCTCAGCGCCTGCGACTGGTAAAAACCACGTTCGGGCCGGCCGCCGGCTGGACGGTCAAGGACCGGATCGTTGGCCGGGTGCCGATGATGCTGGGATATACGGTTAAGCGCACCGAAGTTCGCAACGGTCAAGTCCGTCTGTTGCTCAGTGGGCCAGATGGCTCGGACATAGAACACATGACCGACCATGTGATCGCCGCTACCGGCTATCGCGTTGACCTGCATCGATTGACCTTCCTGAGCGAAGAGATTGGCTCACAACTGCGTGCGGTGGAACACGCTCCGCTAGTCTCGGTGGGCTTTGAGTCCTCCGTACCCGGGCTCTTCTTTGTCGGGGTCGCTGCCGCCAATACTTTCGGACCAGTTTTGCGATTTGCCTTCGGCGCTGATTTCACCGCCCGTCGAGTAACGAGTGCTCTCCAGCGCTCCGCCAGGAGTGGCGTGAAGCGGCGAGATTCCGTTTCGTTGCTGAATCCGATCCCTCCTTTGTCCGATCCTTCCTCAGAGAGATCGATGGATTGATTCCGGTTCCGGAAGCCGCGCTTCTCTCCCCACGATCGCCGAAACCCTCATCCACAATATGCGTATGCCCGAGCCGCGAGATGCCGCTATCGCTTGGAGTGCGCCCTTCGATGAACCCCATGATGGCGTAGTAGGACAACGCCCGCAGCCGTCGGGAAATCGACGCCGAAAATGCTTGAAGTTGGGCTAGAATCGGCCTTACTCAGGAGTGCGCTCTTGCGCAAAGCGGCGAAATCGCTGGCTTCTCTCGTGTTTCGTGCAGCCGTATTTCCGGCTGCTCTGATCACCGGCTTCGGACGTTGGCAAACCGGATTCGAGTTCTTTGCGCAGCATTTTGCCGGGTTCTCCGGCATCATTGGTAGCTACTTGCGGGTGGCCTATTACCGCCTCACCCTGGAAAAAGTTGGCCATGACTGCCATATAGCAATCGGGTCATTCTTTGCCAGCCGGCGGTCCTCCATGGGTAGCCGTGTAGGGATAGGGGCCTATTGTGTACTCGGTCAGGTTTCTTTAGGCGACGGCACCATCATGGCGACCGGCGTTCAAATCATTAGTGGCTCGCGCCAGCATTTGCGCGACGAACACGGGCATTTGACCGATGTGGGACGCAACTTTGATCGCATAAAGATTGGCCAGGAGTGTTGGCTGGGAGCTGGCGCGATCGTTATGGCTGATTTGGGAGATAGGGTCACCGTCGCCCTTGGGTCGGTTGTCTTCCGCGATGTGCCTTCCGGAGCCATGGTGGCAGGGAACCCGGCGCGCCTTATTCCCCGTAGCGTTCAAAGGGAGAATAAAACTACCGCGCTGGAGCGGCGTAATGAAGCCACGCAAGCTGGGTTTTGAAAAACCGACAAGGGCTACACGGGGGCGCGTAGTTCGGTTGCTGCTTCCTTCTGTGGTAGCGGAAACTTCCTGGCAGGATTGCCCAGCGCCAGAGTGTTGGGCGGAACGTCGCTGGTCACGACCGAACCGAATGCCACGACACTGTTCTTGCCAATCGTGACGCCGGGCATGATCACCGACTGATATCCCAGCCAGACGTTGTCCTCAATCACGACCGGCCTGACTTCGTCGTCCGTAACCGGCGCTCCCGCTAGTCGCGCCACAGGATCTAGGGGGTGGCCCGGAGCGTCAAGAATGCAGACACATCCTGCAATCAAGCATCCTTGCCCAATTGAGATCTGTTTGTTGACCGCGAAGATGGTCCCGTGGCCGATCATTGTATTGGAGCCAATTGTCAGCTTCGGCCGGGCCGCATGGCGCGCCCCGAAATGAAAGCTGCACTTTCCATCGATGGTCACGTTATCTCCAATGATCAACTCACCGCGACCCTGTATCCAATGCAAGAACACGCCGGTATGCAGGTTTCGGCCGTACACAGCACAATAAGACTTGAAGAATGGCTCGCAGACAAATACCCGCGCCACGAAGTAATACACGGAGCGAATCGCCACTACGATCCAAACCAGCGGCATCGCCAGAACTCTCGGAGCCGGCACGCTGAAGTTGTTTACCGTTTGCCGGACGGAGCGCACCATCCGCGGGAACCAGTGATCCGATGTGGCAAGGGTTTTGCGAATCATTCGGTTCTTCGAGCCGCCTCAGAGTGTTCCATCGCCGCCGGATTGCCGCGTCGCATCTTCTTGAAGCGCTCGCCGTATTGCGCGTCGTTCACAATCTCAATCTTGGCGGGGATCTTGTACGCTGCCAGCCGCGATGCACAGAACTCACGCATCCGCCGGCGAAAAACGGGCAGCTCCTCCGCTTCGAAAAGATTGAAGCGCGCCGTGACTACCTGCCCGGTGATGGGATTCGGCATCGCGCTGACCGTCACATCTTTGACATTAGGCATGTCGAGCAAAACATTTTCAACCTCGACGGGGAAGACCTTCTCGCCGCCGACATTGATGACCTCACTCTTACGGCCCAGGATGCGCAAGAACTCGCCGTCAACCTCGACGTTGTCGCCGGTGTCGAACCAGCCGTCTTCGTCGAAGGGCGACGGAGCATTGAGATATCCAAGCATCGCCGAGCGCGTGCGTATCCGGAGCGTGCCGTGCTCTACCTTGATCTCGACTCCTTCGCCTCCAACCTTCACCCACAGCGAATCCGGACTGCGCGACTTCGAGCGCAGGATGCCGAGCTCCGATAGTCCGTAGGTCTGCAGCAAATCGACATTGGGCAGGATCTCATGAAGCCGCTGCAGCGTGCGCTCCGGCATAACCTCTGTGCCATAAGTGACGCGGCGCAGCGATGAGAGATCGTGACGCTTCCATGCTTCCGAGATAAGGAGCAGGTTAAGAAACGTGGGCGACGTAGGTAACAGCTCCGACTCGATGGCGCGCAATGGCCGAAGCAAATCTGCTCCGGATCGCGATTCTCGACGGCGACGACGGTTCCCGCGTTGGAGAGAACATAGAACAGCGTGTTGAGTCCGCCGATGTGATCCAGCAGGAGCATGGTAAGCGTGATCAGCGAATTGCGGCGAACTTGAAATTTCTCGAGCAGGCGGGCGAAGTTGTGCAGCGCCGCTTTGCTCTTGCCCGTGGATCCGGAGGAGAACAGGACGAGACCGGGATCGCCCATCGCGATGAGCTTGAGAGTCAGGGGATTGTTGACCGCGCGATCATAGGAAATGATGTCGAATCGATCTCCTTCGGGGAAGCAGATTGCGGCCTGTACTTCGGCAATCGACTTGAACTCTTCACGCTGCAGCGTGTTGCTGCCAGCCAGCGGCACCACAATGCAGCCGGTATCGATCAGCGCCAGAAGGAGCGCGATGATCTCGGGCGAATAATCTCCCTCGATTGCGACCACCGTGCCGCGCACGATGTTTGCCGCCGCGAGCCGCGACTTCCACGCCTCGATTTGATCGCGTAGCCAGCCGTACGAGTAGCGTTGCTCTCGCCAGACGATGAAGTCTCGATCCCGAGCATCGTCAAACACCAGGTAGAGCCAGTCGAGGGAATACATAAAGGACTAAGCTCCTCCCAGGTAGATGACCTGGCCCGTAATGCTGTCGCTCTTGCGATCAATCAGGAACTGCAGCACGTGAAAGACATCTGCGAAGCTGCACATGCGATGGATGGGCAGGCGCGAGAGGAGCGACTCAATCGCAGGCTTCGGCACGTTTCGGATAAGCGCAGTTTCGATCGGGCCTGGTCCAATGGCGTTGACGGTGATGCCCAGTTCGGCGAACTCGCGGCTCATGACGCGAGTCAGCCCTTCGACCGCGCTCTTCGAAGCAACGTACACGGCTTCGCCTTCCAGACTGAGTGGTACGGCAACTGTCGATAGATTTACGATGCGTCCCCATTTTCTCTGGCGCATCAGCTTGGCGCTTTCACGAGAGACCAGAAACGTGCCGCGCACATTGATATTCATGATGCGGTCGAGCGTATCGACTGGCATCAGCAGGCTGTGATTCATGCTGGCAACGCCGGCATTGTTGAAGGCGACGTCCAGGCGCTTGTGGTTCCGGCGAATGTCTGGTAAGAAGCGCCTTCACTTGCGACTCATCGGAAACATCCGCTTCGAAGTGGCTATAGCCCTCAAGCGCCCAATCGGCAGGCTGGCGGCTGCAGCCGACGACTTGGTATCCGGCAGCGACGAGTTGTTCCGCGACGTAGCGGCCGATGCCAGTGCGCGAGCCGGTAACCAGGGCGACAGGGCGTTCACTCACGGTCAGGCCCTGGGGTGCTCGGCTGCAACCGCGAGAATATAGTCCGTCAGCGAGGCGATGGTGCGAAACGGACTGCGTTCCTGGGAAACGCTGCGGTCATCAGCGAGGGAGATGGCGAGATTATAGTTGTCGTTGATCTGTTGCTCCGCGTCGAGCACGACATTGACCAGCTTGAGCGAATCGAGAAAACCCTTTGCGCCAAACAGGTGGGTGGTCTCGTCGAGTTTTTCCGGCGCGCCGGGAATTTCGCTGACAATCTGGCAGATCATCGCCACCACGTCGTGACGTTCCAGCGGCAAGGTTGTTGACTGCTCATCCATGTGAGCGTGCTCCTCGTGAGCAGGGTTCTAAACCGAGACAGCGGCCGCAATGACGACTTAAGCATCGCACGCAGCCGTCAGCGATTATGCTTTGATTGCTCGTTGAATGACAATCTCTTTCTTGCGGGGCGGTGAGCAGCGGGGCTGAGGACGCGGTGGTCGTCACCTTATTGAAATCGTCGTCCCAGATTGGGCTTTCATCCCGCGGATGGAGTCAAAGTGAGTATTACGTTTATTAGAGTTGTGCTATCTTCGAGTCGCTGGGAAAACTTATGGGACTGATTCGCACCGGTGTTGCCTTGGACGCGGATTTGTTAAAGCGCTTTGACCGGCTTTTATCATCAGAGGGGTATTCCAACCGATCCGAGGCTTTCCGCGACCTGATCCGCGACCGCTTAAATGACGCCGGGCTCAAGTCCAGTGAGGTCTTCGTAGTCGGCGCCGTCACCCTTATCTATGACCACCACTGGCGGCTATTGCCCGACAAGCTGATGGAGCTTCAGCACGAATATCACGAGGTGATTATTTCCACCGTACACTCCCACCTGGATCACGACATGTGCCTGGAAGTGGTGGTGGTGAAGGGGAAGCTGAAACAGGTTCAGGAACTGGGCAGCCGCCTGATCGGGCTGAAGGGTGTGCAACACGGCAAGCTGGTGATGAGTTCTCCGGAAGCCTATATCGGAGCGGCGCCGAAGCGCAGCGGTCGCCAGGAACGTAAACACTCACATCCACATTCGCACTGAATTAGAGGCAGGGCTCCTCGGTAACAGCCACGCCGGTGAGTAGCACGAAGCGTCAAGACGTACTACGAATTAGGCGGGGACGGTGTTATCTCGCAGATGGGAGGCCTTATGCGACTGGGTAACCCGAAGTGCACAGAGGCGTTATTACTCCTGGGAATAACGGCGTTTGCGCTCACGTCAGCAGCGCAATCCAATCCGGCGCAGAACGGCCAACAGACGTTCACTCCGCATGATCAACAGGGCACTGCTAGCGATCAGAGCCGCACGCCTCAGTTATCGGGAACAGTGGTCGACGCTTCTGGCGCAGTGATCGCCGAAGCAAACGTGATGGTGCGGAGTGCCGATGGGAGCGTACAAAGGGTGACGCAGACGGACAGCAGCGGGGCCTTCGTTTTTTCAGGACTCACCCCAGGCAGCTACCAATTGACGGTGTCGAGTCCTGGTTTTGCGCCCAAAGAAATGCCCGTCAGCATAGGGGCAACGAGGGAAGCGACCCCGTTGCGCATAGCCCTTGCGGTGAGCGCCGTGAACACCAACGTAGAGGTACAGGGCCGCGAGGACAGCCTCATCGGAATTGCCGATTCTGCCAGCCAGGGAACCGTGGGCGCACAGGAGATCGAAGATCGGCCGATTCTTCGTTCGGGAGAAATTCTGGAGACGGTTCCGGGTCTTATCATCACGCAGCACGCCGGCGGTGGCAAGGCCAACCAGTATTTCCTTCGCGGTTTCAATCTCGACCACGGAACGGACTTCGCCGTATTCCTCGACGGCATGCCGCTGAACCTGCCGTCGCACGCGCACGGCGAAGGTTATTCGGACATGAACACCGTCACTCCCGAGTTTGTGCAGCGACTGAATTACGAGAAAGGCCCCTACTACGCTGAGGTCGGCAACTATAGTTCGGCTGGATCAGCCAACCTCCAGTTTTACAAGGCGTTCCCCCAGAACTTCTTTCAGGTGGAACTCGGGATGTATGACTTTGGGCGGGCCGTTTTCGGGGTATCGCAAAAGCTTGGCTCGGGTATTTTGCTGTATGGCGGAGAAGCTTACTACGATAACGGCCCATGGGCGCATCCCGATGGCTATGCCAAATTCAACGGCCTGTTGACCTACAGCCAGGGGGACGCCAGCAACGGTTTCAGTATCACCAGTCGCGCTTACGACGGGAAATGGAACTCGAGCGATCAAATTCCCACAGCCGCGATACCTCTCGTTGGCTCTTTCGGCGCGCTGAACCCGACGGACGGAGGCGACTCACAGCGTTATAGCTTGCAGGGTGAATGGCATCGGCAAAGCGCGAATTCCGCGACCACCATCATGGCCTACGGATTTTATTATTACCTCAACCTGTTTTCCGATTTCACGTACTACCTGGACGATCCCGTAAAGGGCGATCAGTTCGAACAGCAGGACAGGCGCTGGGTGACGGGATTTGACGCAGCCCACACGATCTTCGGACATCTGTTTGGCCGCAAGATGGAAAACATTTTCGGCCTGCAACTCCGCAACGACTGGGTACACAACGGTCTTTACCGGACGGACGATGGCGAGCGCACGGACAAGAACGATATCAACGCCTGCAATGAAGAACCGATCCCCGAGTGCAACACCAATCCAGATCTTGTTGCGGTCCTACCCGCGGACACGGATGTGAACCGATTCACCGACACCATGATCGGCTTCTATGCGGAAAATAAAACCCAATGGACGGAAAAGTTTCGTACCGTTCTGGCGCTTCGCGGCGACGAGGCAATCTATTCCAATACCAACCTGAATCCCCCATATATCGCCAGCGAATTGCCGGGCGCTCCGGTGATCAACTTTGCCGAGCTCAATTCCGGCTCGGTCAGCCAGTTTCTGCCCAGCCCCAAAGCCAGTTTGATCTTCGGCCCGTGGTTCAATACCGAGTTCTATGTACAGGGCGGAGCTAGCTTTCACAGCAACGACGTGCGCGGCGCCACACAAAGGATGGAACCGATCTCGCCGGGTTTTCCGTTCCCCACGCCCACCACGCCAGTTCGCCCGCTGGTCCAGACCAAAGGCGCGGAAGTGGGCGTGCGCACGGTAGCCTTACCCCATCTGCAAAGTACGGTTTCGCTCTGGTATTTGCACAGCGCTTCCGAACTGCAGCAGGATGGCGACACCGGAGCGACGGTTCCTTCAACGTCGCCGAGCAATCGCTACGGCGTGGAATGGGCAAACTACTACACGCCCGTGAAAAACCTGGCTTTTGATCTTGACTTCGCCGACTCCAAGGCTCTCTTTACCGAAGTCGACCCGGATGACGCGGCATACGTCAACGTGGGCGGTGGCCGATATCCCGTGCAAGGCCCAGGTGGCAGGTGGGTACCCGAAGCCGTTGGGCTGGTGCTCTCGGCAGGCGCCACAGTGCAGAGTTACAAAGGCTTCTGGGGAAGTTTGCGGCTACGCTACTTTGGACCACGCAATCTGACTTCTGACGCAATTTACCAGTCAGCCTCAACGGCGCTGGTGAACGCGGAGATCGGTTATCACTTCAATCAGAAATGGAGGATTTCGGCTCAACTGTTGAATCTGCTCAACCGTTACGATCACGACATTGACTACGCTTACATCTACCGAATCGCGCCAGCGACCGCGGCGGCATTCGGAGACGTTTTCCACCCTGTCGAACCCTTCCAGGCGCGAATCACATTAGTAAGAACCTTCGGGAATAAATGAGCATACGGGCTCGCATCAGTTACTAGCTTGCCGTTGCGGATACAGTTTCCCGCCGAATACGAATATGTGCGCCAAGCCTCTCGGCGACGGATTTACCGGAGTGCCGGTGAACGAGTTTCGGGGGGCGGAGCGGCCGTTTCTGGAGAATCGGATATCGCTGGCGGAGAACTTCTTGATTGCGAGCGGCTACACCGGACAGACCACCGAAGTCCTCTCGTATCCTTCGGGGACCGATGCCACCGAACAGATCGTCGGCGTGCCATTGAAGTCCTACATCAGCGCGAGTTGGACCTACTACTTCAAGAAGTGATTAACAGGCAGGGCAGGGAACCGGCAGTGCAAGCAGTATGAGGTGCGGCTCGATTAACAGAAATCGTGCTACGAGGTAGCTGCTCAAAACATTCCGGCTATTGCAATCGTGCGTATTCATTCCTGGCTTGAATGAGAATAGGGACATCCGGGTCGGCGTCCTTCCACAGCGCGAAGAACTGGTCATATGAGCTCCGCGCGATTTGCTTGTCTCCCAGAGCGACTTGTGCACGGGCTAGCTGTAAATGCGCAAGAGCGCCGGTGACAAAGTTCGCCATGACGCCCGGATGGTCAATGATCTTCCTAAACTCAACCGAAGTCTTCTCAGCCTGTCCCGATTTCAGGTATGCTTCGCCGCGCAGAAAGGTTGGGTACATATAGGTTAGCGAGCCCTGACCTAGCTCATAAGGGCGGCTTACTTCCAGCGTTTCGATTGCTATCAGAGGCTTGTTCTGCTGGAGTTGGATTGCAGCGCGAATTGCCGGCAGCGCATAGTTCTGCAGCA
Source organism: uncultured Acidobacteriaceae bacterium (assembly GCA_963805985.1). Lineage (GTDB taxonomy): Bacteria > Acidobacteriota > Terriglobia > Terriglobales > Acidobacteriaceae > Bog-257. The sequence goes on from CAWDWG010000008.1 coordinate 503,862, forward strand.
TGGTATCCGAGGGAAACTCCTGATCGAGCTCATGGGCCAATTGCTCAGCTTGAGCGACGTCACCTGCGCGAGCCAGGGCAAAGGCGGCGAAGATCTTCACGTCGGGTCCGCTATTCAGAGCCAGAGCCTCCTCCTGATCCTGGTGCTCGCCAAATTCGTAGATGGAGCAAATATTGGGGTGGTCCAACGTAGAAGCGGCGCGAGCCTCGTGCTCGAAGCGCTCTAGCGCCCGCTTATCACTGCCCATTTCTTCGGGAAGAAACTTCAGCGCCACGGCGCGATCCAGCCTCAAGTCTTGTGCCTTGTAAACGACACCCATGCCACCGCCGCCGATGACTTCCAGGACGTGATAGTGGGAGACGGTTTTGCCGGATAAAGCGGCGGGCTCAGAGACAGGTGTCGCAGAATTCGGAGCCAAGTCGTCTCCCCTGCTAGAGACCAACTCCTCTACCGAGGCGATAAGCCGGTAACCGCGGCGGGCGACGGTTTCGATGTACTTGGGATTCTCGTTGGAATCGCCGAAGGCGATGCGGAGTTTACGAATGGCAGTGTTAATGGCATTGTCGAACTCTACTACGGTGTCGTTCGGCCAAAGTGTGGTCTGGATCTCGTCGCGAGTGACGATCTTGCCGACCATCGTCAAGCTATTCCATCCCCCAGGGTTATAGTGCTAAGCTTGCAGACCGCAGAATCTCGAGACGGCACAAATTTCAGGCAGGAAAGAGCGCACTGGATTCAGAGAAACCAACTTCGGAGGCTCTCGATAAGCCTACCTCCAGGTCGGCGCGGTGGTTGCTGACTTGGGGAGCGCTGGCGCTGGCGGCGGCGGAAAGCATCTGTGTGGCCGCGGTCGGGCTCAGTGGCATACGGGTCGCCCTGGGGCTGACCTCGTTGCTGGCCGCCGGAGCCAGCGGGCCGGCCCATGGCTGGCATCGCGAAGGCATTCGCGTACCACTGTTGATCGTTGGCGCCGTGGGTGCCTTGATCAACCTGCTATTGTTGTGGAACGAAGAGCGCATGCGACGGAATCCGTCGGCGGCGTGGCGGATTCAGCCGCTAACTGCGAAACAGCGGCGGGCGCGGTGGATACAGTTGATATTGGCGATCCTGACGCTGCTGCTGGTCGCGGCAGAAGTGATCACTCATCCGTGGTTCCATCATGAGTTTTAGTGCCGGCGGAGTCCGCGTTCGCGGCTTGTCGGCTCTATAGATTTGTCATCCCGAGTGACGAACCCGCGTTCGGGTGAGGGGCTGAGGTCTCTCGGCCCATTAGGTCCGATCGCTTCGCGCTGGACTCAGTTCACTCGGGATGACAAATCCATAGGTCGCCTTCCGCCGTACTACTTACAAATCCAGATGCAACCTGCACATCAAGCCGTCAGCCGGTGGCTGCAATCTCCTGCTGCAAACGGGCGTGCAGACGCGCGCTGTAGCCCAGGGGCAGCTCAAAGGTACGATCGTCGCCAATCAAAACCAGAATGTTTCGCGTTGAATCCAAAACCGCGGCGCAGTGACGGCAGTGGGCCAGGTGACTTTCAATGGCTTCGCGCAGCTCGAGCGGGACTTCGCCTTCGATGTAGTTCGAAATCTGATCCCACACGTGCTTGCAATCTAGAACCATGATCCACCCGCCTTGCTGCGAAACAAGCCAAACAATCCGCCGCTGCCGGCCCTGGACTTCAACTGCGGCGCCAGAATCTTCTGCATCATGAGCCGCGCCCGCAACAGGCGCGTCTTCACCACTCCTTCGCTCACGCCAAGCGCCGCCGCCGTGTCGGCAATATTCATCTCTTCCACATCGCGCAGCAGCAGCACTTCGCGATAGATCTCGGGCAAGGCGGCGATGGCGCTCTGCAACAGCTCGCGCAGCTCCTTGCGCTCCAGCGCCTGCGACGGGACCTCGCGCCAGTCGCGGATGAGTGCCGGAACGAAGCTGCCGTCGTCGTCCTTGGGCGGCTCATCGACCGACTCGAACTTCAGCACGCGCGCATGCCGCAACCGCGCTCGGGCTTCGTTAATCGCAATCGAAATCAGCCACGTGCTGAACTTCGATTCGGCGCGAAAGCTGCCCAGGTTCTTCAGCGCCTTCAGTACCGCTTCCTGGGCCGCGTCCTCGGCATCCTGCTGATTCTGCAGGATGGAGAAGGCCGCCAAGTACACACTCTTCTCGTACGGGCGGATCAGCTCATGAAACAACTCAAGCTCGCCCGCCAGCACGCGCGCGATCAATTCCGCGTCGCGCGACACCGGATCCGGCCCCGTTACGGATTGCGTCTCGGCAGTCACTTCGTCTAAAGCCCGCTCTCGGGGGCGGATTCTACGCTTATTAGCTCTTGGATACGTGGGGCGACGGAAAGTTACAGGCGCGGGGTGAAACAAATTTCGCTCTGGCGACTCTTATTTGGCATGAACAAACTGTTGGGTATGGTGATCGCTGTAGTGGCATTGCTTCTGCCCGGGCTGGCACAGGAAGCCGCGCCCAGGCCGGTTGTGGTTGAGCTGTTTACCTCGGAAGGATGCTCCAGCTGTCCGCCGGCGGATGCCTTGCTGATGAAGCTGGACCAGCAAGGCGCGCAGAACGGCGTGCTGCCCATTCTGCTGGGCGAGCACGTCGATTACTGGAATTATCTCGGCTGGACCGACCGCTTTTCGTCGGCCCAGTTCAGCCATCGCCAGAGCCAGTATGCCAACACGTTTCACTTGGGCGGCCCGTACACGCCGCAAATGGTGATTGATGGCCAGGTGCAGTTCGTCGGCAACGATGCGGCCGAGGCGCAACAGCAGATTGCCGCGCTCGGCAAGCAGCCCGAAACCGCGAAGGTTGCGCTGCAATGGGAAGGGAACAACCGCCTGCATGTGATGGTGCAATCGGAGGGCGAGCACGCGAAGGCGCTGTTGGCAATTACGGAAGATGGGCTGAGCACGCAGGTTGCGAATGGAGAGAATGGCGGACGGACGTTGCACCACGCGGCAGTGGTTCGCGAGTTGAAGGAGCTGGGAAGCGTCGACAAGGGGAAGTTCGAGACGCAGATCGAGGTTGCGGGGCAGCCAGGTTGGAATCGGGATCAGCTGAAAGTCATCGTTCTGGCGCAGGATCCGGATACGGAGAAGATTTTGGGTGCGGCAACGATTCGGTATCAGCACTAGAGCGAAGTCAGTTGTGTAACTTTCTGCGGGCTGATGCTTCTTATCGTGGCAGCGGCGAGTCGCCGCAAAATTCAATCCGAGAGGAAACCGCAGTGAAGAAAAAACTAATGAGCATCATAGCCATGTGCATGCTGGCTGCATCGCTGAGCTTTGCGCAGGACACCATGAAGCAGCAGGACAACAGCAAAGACCACATGCAGTCCAGCGACTCGATGAAGAACAGCTCGGGCGACAACATGAAGGCCAGCAATTCGACCAGCAACAAGAAGGCGTCGAGCAAGAAAAAGAAATCCACCTCCAGCGACAACATGTCAAATGACAGCATGAAGAAAGGCTCCAGTGACAACATGTCGAACGACAACATGAAGAACAACCAGAGCCAGGATCAGATGAAGCACTAAGCGCAACGAGCACTTATTGGAACGAATCAGGGCAGCGCCCGCGCGAGAGGCGCTGCCCTTGGCGTTTGGGAATAGTTGTCGTCAACCGCCAGAAGCCACTGGAACTCTTGAGATTGGGCGCCCTGGTGCCCCGCACATTTTCTACTTGTCACTGGCTGATCTTCGGATATCATCGTTCAAATTTGCGACATGCAGTCCAGCGACCACGCTGAAAATCTACGAGCCAGGGAGACCCTGCCAATGAAATCGCTCACCTCGATTATCGCCATCACCATAGCGATGATGCTGAGTGTGCCCGCCGCCGCCCAGGCGGTCTACAACAACGGTCCAATCAACGGGAACAACGATGCCTGGACCATCAACCTCACATTCATTGTCAGCGATACCTTCACCATCTCGAATGGCGGCGCCAGCGTGACGGGCCTGTCGTTCGGCGCCTGGCTGTCTCCCGGCGACACCCTGACCTCGGCCGAAGTGAGCATCACCTCGCTGGAAAACGGTGGCACCACTTACTTCGACCAGGTGGTCAACTTCACCGCTTCCAACTGTATGAACAACGAGTACGGCTTTCAAATCTGCAACGAGACTGGCAGCTTCAACGCCGGCAATTTCAGCAACGGCACCTACTGGTTGAATCTGCAGAATGCCAGTATTCCCAACGGTGATCCGGTGTATTGGGATCAGAACAGCGGCGTGGGCTGCACCTCGCCCGGTTGTCCCTCGATGGCATCGGACAGCGCTGTCGGCTCCATTGAGTCGGAGGCGTTTACGATTCTGGGCTCGGCTACCAGCACCAGCAGCACCAGCAGCGTTCCTGAGCCCAGCAGCCTGATGTTATTCGCTTCCGGAGTTGTGGGATTGGGCGCCCTGGTGCGCCGGAAGCTGATGTGAGTTGTTGTGGTTGAGGGTTCGAGGCGATCGCGGGGCGCATCGCAGAACCTCAGCTACGCCTTCACCGGCGTGCTGGCGCTGGCGACGCACGCCCATTTCCCATTCCTCAGCCAGGTATCGAGCCAGTGCTCATGCTCCTCGACCATCTTGCCATTGACCGTGCCTTTGCCGTGCCAGGCTCCGGTGGCGACGGCCATAGTTCCATGCACCATCACCTTCACGTCGCTAACCTCGTTGATCTCCCACTTGTCGGTCTTTGTTCTGGCCAGGATGCTGGACTTGCTCTGCAGGCTACCGTCAGCATCCATGCCGACAAAGGGGTCGGCCAGCAGCAACTCGACCTTGTTCGGATCGTTGGCTTTGCTGGCCGCAGCCCACTGCTCCTCCAATTGCGTGATGGTCGAAGCAATATCACCGCTTGAGAAGCCTTTGGTCTTGACTTGCGCCATGACGGTTCCTCCAAGAATTTGAGAATAGCAGGCTTGATAGGCCGCGGATTCTACACTGGCTCTCCACGGGAGTAAGACACCCGTCCCGGAGTTTGAGCTTCCGCGAAGTTAGAGGTTGGATTTAAGTCACAGAGCAGGGGCAAGTGTACAAACGAATGCCTCACCCTGACCCCTGGTTTGGCGCCAGGGTGAGGTTGTTCTTACCTTCGACCGCCTCCTTCGTTAGTGATCGTTGCCGTCGTCCCATCGAACTTCGTGATCTGGATGTTGAACGGCTCGGCGTAGGAGTTGGCGCGATCGGTCAGAATGCTGATGCCGACCTGCTCGCCTAGCAGCATCGACCAATAACTGGAGCTGCGGAAGTGAATGCCGGCGTGGATGCCGTGACCGAAGGTGACGTTCCAGGCCAGCTTGGACAGCTCACCGTTGACCGTCAACTGGTCACGATCCGACCCGGTGTACACCTCCAGCGAGAGACCATCTTCGCTCGGCACGTACACGTCGCGGCCGGCGGCTTGCAGCAGTGGTCGGATTCTCTGCGTGCCGTCGAAGTAGAACTTGATCGCGGCAATGCAGGCACCGCCCACCGTGCCATGGCCGGTCGGATAGCAGGGATGGGTTGGCGCACCCTCGGGGAATGCCTGGGGTAGCAGGTAGCTGCCATACTTCCCGTAAATCATAGGCAGCGCGGCCGAGTTCAGCAGGTCGCGATTCAGCGCCGCTGCTGCCTGCGGCATCGGATGCTGGTTGGTCATGCGAGCTTGCACCAATGCAGCTACTTCTTCCGGACGCTGCCGCAGGTTCACAATCCACTTGTGGAACCACGCCGCCTTCAACGCCCGGGTGGCCATCTCGGGGATGGTTCCCACAGCGTCCACAGGACCGGCTTGTGAGCTGGCGCTGCCAAAGGTGCCGAAGCCGTGTTCGCTGAGCGAGTTGACATATGGGTTGCCAGGGTTGACCGGGCATCCCAGACCCGCCAGCACCAGCCCGGCGATGAAGTATTCCTGATGGAGTGCGTCCACGTGGGTGTAAGCCGTCATGTCCCGTCCCATGCGGACGTAACGGTAGGTCGAATCGAACTGCAAGCTGGCCGACGGCGGGTAGCCGCTTTCCACGGCCAGATATTCCGTTGGGTTGGTCAGGTAGTCTGCCCCGCCTTCACTGACCGAGAGGAATCTCTGGAACATCTGGGACAGGGGTTGGACGCCGAACATCGTCGGTTGCAGGAGGAACTGGGAGATGTACGGACCTTGCAGCGCTCCGTCGTTGGAGTTGATCTGGCCGCGGAACATGTTCTGCGGCGTGACCGGGTACGGGAAAATGCTGCCGCGGCTGCGCACGTACGACATGTTGTTCAGGTCGGCGCACGCCTGGACTGCCACTCCACTCGTTGCATAGTCGGTGAAGTTGACGTCGCGCATCTGCGAGGCCCAGTAGTGCTCCACCAGTTCAGCTGCAGCTTGCGCAGTGGTCACGGAAGGTGCCGGCGGGATGTTGGTCGCGTGAGAGTCCAGTCCTTCCAGGTCGAATGCCAACGCGCCCATGGGGCCATTCAGCGTACCGGTGAAACCTGCCCCACCAGGATTGCCGACAATGATGTTTTGAAAGTCCTGGAAACGACCCGTCTGCAGGGCGCGCGTGAGGCTCTGGAAGGCAGCAGGATTTACGATGCCGAGAGCGGTATGCGGAAGGCACTTGCTCCAGCTACCGCTGTAGTCCGTGAATCGCTCCGCGTCGCCGTTGTCCGGCAGTTCGCCGATGTCGATGAACTCGTTCTGGGCGGTGCCTTGGCGGTACTGGTAGCTGGAGTTGGCTCGGGACCGGGAGGTATAGTGCACCACCGACGCCTCGGCCTCGCCCTGCTTGCCGCTGACTAGCGGTACAGCGGCGAGTGCAACGGCAGCGGCGCCGCCCACTCCCATGGTCTTAAAGAAAGAGCGCCGGCTCGTGTCCGAGGGCGGTGGTGGGTTGTTCTTTGCCTGATTGCGACAAGCTTCGTCGCCTTCAGGACGAGTGACCGTGACGTTTCGTTCCGGAGAACGATCCATGAATATGCTCCCTTCATTTCCCTGCGCGACTAAGGACGCCGGGGAGACTGATCGATTTGGGTGTAAGCGTTTTAGGCTTGCAATCCTCCTGCGAACAAATGTTTGAGAAAGTTGCGATAGCCCGGTGAAGTAGGCTGCCTGACTGCTGCATGAAGCCGAAATCAATACATCAGAGTGACTGGGGATGAGAGGCCAATCAAAGCAAACTTCTGGCCGAGTCCCACTTCACATCGGGTCGCAAGATGCCGCGTATTGTGCGAGGGAACGGCAGGCATGTCAAGAAAAATCGCCTGAAATTCAACATCGACAGAATTTAAGTGGGCGGGCGTGGCCACCGGTTGGGCACAAGGCCTCACCCGTCTTTCGGGCAGAGCTCCGGATTGCACAGCAGCAGGTCGCTCAGGCTGCCTCCAAGAGGTTGTCCGAAAGCTGCCAAAAAATTAAAGAGGACGATTGCAGCCGATTGGTGTATAGTGCCGTCCACTTAGCACGCTACGTCTTTCACCCTGGCTTCAAACATTCACGGGAGGATGTTCATGTCGAAAGTTGCACAGTTTCTGAGTCTGTCGCGCGGGCTCAGCCGGGCGACACTAGCGGTCTTACTCTTGACCCTCGTTGCGACCGGTGCTGCGTCCGCGCAAAGCATCCAAGTCATTCACACGTTTGTCGGACCAGACGGCGCCAGACCCACCGCCGGGCTGACCATGGATGCCGGCGGCAAGGTCTATGGCACGGTCCGCACCGGCCATTCCGGCAGCAACTGGGGTGGAACTTTTCAGATGCGTCAGGTCAACGGCGGCTGGATCTTCAACACCCTTAACATCTTCGATGGCCAGATTTCGTCGCGAGCTGTTTTCGGCCCCGAAGGCCTCATCTACGGTACCAGTCCCAACAACATCGCCGGCCTTCCTTATGGCTATCTTTACAGCCTGAGCCCCGGGATTAATGCTTGCACCAGTGCTCTGTGCCCCTGGATTGAAACCACAATTTATGGATTCACCGGCGGCGGTGACGGTGGAACTCCCCGCTACGGAGATCTCATCTTCGACGCTTCGGGAACCATGTACGGTACCACCTCGCTGGGCGGCGATAGCAATGGTGATGGCGTTGTGTTTTCGGGCACGCGTTCGGGCCGCACCTGGACCGAGCAGCCAATCTACGCCTTCGCCGGCTCTCCCGACGGCTCCCACCCGTACAACGGAGTGATTCTCGATAACAGCGGCAACCTTTTCGGTACGACCACGGCGGGCGGTTCGTCCGGCAACGGAACGGTTTTTGAACTGTCGCCCAACGGCAACAGCTGGACCGAGACTGTCCTCTACAACTTCACCGGCGGCAGCGACGGAGGATTTCCGGTCTCCGGGCTGATCCAGGATAGCCAGGGCAATCTTTATGGCGCGACTGCCAGCGGCGGCAGCGGTGGTGGCGGCACGGTGTTTCAGCTCTCGCCCAACGGCAACAGCTGGACCTTCAATCTGCTGCATAGCCTCAGCGGCGCCGCGCAGTGCGGCCCCTGGGGATCGCTCAACCTCGACAGCCAGGGCAATCTGTGGGGTACGACCTTGTGCGATGGCGCCAACGCCTACGGCAACCTGTTTGAGCTGACTGCCGGCAGCTGGACCTACAGCTCAGTCTATGACTTCACCGACGGTAACGACGGCGGGGAATCGTATGCCAGGCCGATTTTCGACAAGTCAGGAAACGTCTACGGAACGGCTTCCATCGGCGGTCAGAACAATGCTGGCACCGTCTGGGAGATCACTCCGTAGCTAGCCGGGAAAGCGGTAACCTTTTTGCAGATGACGCTCCGGTCGGGCTTTGAGCCTGGATCGGAGCGTTTTTTCTTTGATGGCAACGTTGCCGGTCACTGCGCCACGCTTAGAGCCAAATCCCACAATGTGGTATATCCCACAATGAGGGACAGATCACAACGTCCGCAGAAAATCCAGCAGGTCCTGCTTCTGCGTCTCGGTGAGATGCTTATACTGCCCAACCACGGCGTTGGCTTCCGAGCCAGGACTGGCGTGTTGCAAAATGGCCTGCACCAGGTCCTGAGTACGCCCGTCGTGCAGGAAGAACACACGCTGTCCCAATCCCCACAGCGGGGCGGTGCGAAACTCGTCCGGCCCGGCGGTGCCCTGGACGATGTCGTCGGCCAGTCCCGAACCCATGTGATGCACGGCGAGGTCGGAAAATAGATTGGCCTCCACGTTGCTCAAGCGACTGCTGAAGTAGGAGACAGTGGTGCGCATGCTGGGCGTGTGGCACAGCGCGCAGCCGGTGCTGGTAAACAGGCTGCGCCCGTTCTGCACGGTTTGTGGACAGCCCGAACCTGAGCAGGACGGCCTCGGCTGGTCAAGAAAGCGCATGAAGTTGGCAAACTCCACCGCGTTGCTCACCACCGCCGGCCCGTCGTTGCCGTCCGCCATTTCGGTGTGGTCCTCGGGCGTCGCATTGAACATGCAATTGGCGGGCGGCTGCACCGGAGGATAGCCTCGTTCGTTGGGAAACTCGTCGTTGCTGACGCCCATTTCCGCGCTCTCGGCTTCGGCGGAAAATTGCTGCAGTGACTTGTCCTGCGCCTTCCAGCCAAAGCGCGAGATGGTGCCGTCATTGGAACTGCGATTGAAATGCCCGCTGATACCGAGTGCAGCCTTCGACGTCCCATTGGATTGCAGATTGTCGGCCAGCGTGGCTTCGGAAATGTTCTCGATGAAGCCTGCACCGAACAGCGGTGTGGGAATACGGAGGCTCAGATTGTTCAGCATCTGCATCTGCTGGAAGTCGGGCTGGGCCATGTCACAAGTCTGCAGCACGCCGGTCAAGCCGGCGACGTTGGTCGCGTCGGCCCGCCCCTTAATCGTGAACACGTTACGTACGCCGCCATCGCGCTCGCTGCTGAGCGATCCGTTGGAGGCGAGGAAATACTTGAAGTGCGCCTCGCGCACCGGCCCATCCTCAGTGATGAAGAACGGTACCGTGTTGGTAGCTCCGTCGATCGTAGCTACGAGGACCTGCGGATTCGGTCCGACAAACGGGTAAGCATTGCGGCTGGGGCTGGTTCCACCCGTTGTCGGCTGCGAGTGACAACTGGCGCACGCATTGCTATTGAAGCCCGGGCCGAGGCCGACGCCAACTTCTCCCAACAGATTTCCGCTGACGGAAGCGACTTCCCCGAAGCGCAACATGCCGTCGACAAAGAAACCGGTCTGGCTATCGGTGAGCCCGGCAATTGGTTTTCCGGCGTCGACGGGCGCGCCTCGCGGTCCAGGATCGCGGGCGACAAATTGGGCGTCGAGATAACTCCATACCCCGGGGAAGAGAGATAGGACAGCGAGCACGGCGAGTGAGGGCGTAAGCCTTGAATGTTTCATTTGGGCAGAATATTCTGCACGAAGCGACCGATCCCGGCAACAAAAAAAGATGCGTGGCAGGGGTGCCGTTTCGCGTGCCGCACCGGCACGGCTAAGGCTGGTTTCCAACGAAGCCGGTGGTTGGTGAAAGCGCCGGACTTCAGTCCGGCGAATCGGCGATTCTTCTGACGAGGGCTTTAGCCTCGGTTCCCCTTCCCACATCCGGCCCGCCTGGGGCTGAAGCCCAACATCTCCTCCGTTCACTCCCGCCGGGCTAAAGCCTGGCGCTTCCACCAGCAGCTTCGCCAATCCGAAGTCCAGAATCTTGCACACGCCCTTGTTGGTAAGAAAGATATTTGCCGGCTTGATGTCGCGATGAATGATGCCTTGCTCGTGTGCAGCCCGCAAACCAGCGGTAACTTGAAGCGCGACGTCCAGCAGTTGCTCCAGCGGAAGTCCCGTCGCACCCGCAGCGGCCAGGCGGTCACGCAAGGTTTCACCCTGCAACAATTCCATCACCAGGAAGGGCCGGCCTTCGTGCTCGCCAAACTCGTAAATCGTGCAGATGTTGGGGTGGTTCAGCGACGAAGCCGTCTGCGCCTCGCGCTCGAAGCGCTGCAGGGTCAGGGCATCGGTCGCCATCTCTTCCGGGAGAAACTTCATGGCGACGCGCCGGCCGAGTTTGAGGTCCTCGGCGCGATAGACCACGCCCATGCCGCCGCCCCCGATAATGTCGAGCATGCGGTAGTGCGAAACGGTTTGGCCGATTAGAACGGCCGCTATGGGCTGAAGCCGTGCTGCCGCCCCGGTACCGCCCGCCACCTGGGTAACGGCATCACTGGGAGAATCTTCCGCGACCGATATCCGCTCCACCGGGACGATCAGCCGGTAGCCGCGGCTGGCCACGGTGGCGATGTATTGCGGCGCGTCGGCGGAGTCGCCCAGCGCCTTGCGCAGCTTGCCAATGGCTACATTGATACTGTGGTCGAACTCGACGATGGTGTCGTTCGGACGCGATCTGGCGGCGTATTCCTCAAGATGGCCAAGTTGAGGATGTTGCACCAAAGTCTACTATCGCCCTCGCAGAGTTCCTATCGATTTCCCATTTTGGCAAATGAAAATCCTTCCGATCAGCGCACCCATCAGGAAGTGAGAGTCAGCCTAACACTATTGTCCTCAGCAGTTTAAGCAAAGATGAGTCGCCGATGACCCAAAAATGACCGGCCGTGCATTGCCGGCAAAACTCTCTCAGAGGATGCTCGCGGCGTTTTTTGTTTGTTCAGACGGGCGCGGACTCTTCGCGGTACCGTCTCGGCCCCCGCGAGACCACTGTACCGAGGAGAGATATATGCAACTTCGTCGATTGACCATTCTGGCCGCAATCGCTACGACCTTACTTTCCACCCTCAGCTTCGCTCAGTCCACTACCGCCGACGTCGTCTACGGGCAGCTGGGCAGCTTGGGCGCCCCACTCATCCATGCTGTTCGGATGAGTGGGGATTTTTGTGGACAGCGATCTTGTTGCTTCCCATTGCCGTCCCAAGCAAGCTGCAGATTCGGCCCACACGCGGCTTCGGGTGCGGGAGCACCTGGGCCGACACCAGGTGGGTAGGCTTCAAGGCTGCCGTGATTACTGTAAGGCAGTTGAAAGAATTGGTCGGGGAGAGAGGATTTGAACCTCCGACCCCCTGGTCCCGAACCAGGTGCTCTACCAGGCTGAGCCACTCCCCGACAAGAGAGATAGGAAACTTCTGATGAGGTGCGAGACGTGCTCTCAATCGCACATCTCCCGCTGATTATACCAGCAACTCAGTTCAGGAAGAATTTCGTGTAAAGCGTGTCGCGCTGCGCGGGGCGGAAGCCGGCGTCGCGAATGATGCGGCGCAGTTCTTCTTCGGTGGTGCAGTTTCGAACGCCGGCGGCGCGCACTACGTTCTCTTCGATCATCACCGATCCCACGTCGTTGCCGCCGAAGCGCAAGCCAGTCTGGCAGACTTTCAGGCCCTGCGTCACCCAGCTTGACTGCACATTCTTGAAGTTGCTGAGGAAGATTCGCGCGATAGCCAACGTCTTCAAGTACTCGACCGCGGTCGCTTCATCCCAGCCGCGTCCGCCAAGCGCGGTGTTCTGCGGCTGGAAGGACCACGGAATGAACGCGGTGAATCCGCCGGTTTCTTCCTGCAAATCGTAGATCGCCTGAAAATGATTGATGCGGTGCTCGTAGTTCTCGCCGACGCCGAACATCATGGTCGCCGTCGTCCGCATGCCTAGCTTGTGCGCGGTGCGATGAACGTTGAGCCAATCGTTGGTCAGGCACTTCAGGCGCGCAATCTTGTAGCGCACTTCATCGTCGAGGATCTCGGCGCCGCCTCCGGGAATGGAATCGAGTCCCGCATCGCGCAGCCGCTTGATCGTATCTTCGATGCTGAGCGAGCTGACTTCGGCGATGCAGATGATCTCCGACGCGGAGAAGCAATGCATGTGCACTTGCGGAAAGCGCTGCTTCATTCCGCGCAGCATCTCTTCGTACCACTCGATCTTCAGGTCGGGATGCAATCCGCCCTGCAGCAACACGCCGGTGCCGCCAAGTTCGACCGTCTCGCGGACTTTGTCGTAGATCGTCTCGAGGTCGAGGATGTAGCCTTCCTTCGCCAGCTTGCCCTTTAGCGGGCGATAGAAGGCGCAGAAGGTGCAGTATTCGGTGCAGAAATTCGTGTAGTTGATGTTGCGATCGATGATGTAGGTGACGACGCCTTCGGGATGCAGCTTGCGCCGCATTGCGTCGGCTTCCATGCCGATGCCGATCAGGTCATCGGAGCGATACATCTCCAGCGCTTGCGCTTTGGTCAGAGACATCAGTAGATGGGCGGTGTGCAACCCTTACAGACATTCTAACGTTCTGAAGGTGAGGAGGGAAGCCGGCGACTTCATCCGGCGACGTCCGGCATGTGAATTCAATCGGCTTTACAGCAACAATGTCGTCGCCGAAGCGTTTATAGGAAGCAACGTTGGCAGCTTGCTGGTGACACCGGGCAGGCGGATAATAGTGGTCGAGAGGGCCGCCCCGCTCCAGCCGGCCCAAGTCAATTCCCGTGGTTGCGCCCCGATATCGTTGCAGTCGCCACAATTTTGCGGAACTTATAAGCGCCATGACAGCAATCAGTTAGAGAGGTCAAGGGCCGATCAATCTCTCAACCTTGCAGATTTTCTTACCAGTAAGATTTTTGCAAGAATCTTACCGGTAAGAAAATGTGCAGAAATGTTGACTCATAAGATAACAGAACGACGCGCCGCCACCAGGAGGGCGGAACACATGAGGCTTCTCGCTTTTGGGAGATGCGCAACCTTGATCCAGGGAGCAGCCGTAACTCTGGCCTTGCTGGCGCCGCTTAGTTGCTGGGCGACGCTCGGGGACAATGCGGCTTCGGTGCTCGCCGACCAGGCGCAGATGAAGGGCACCGTCACCAGCGTCGACAACGGCGCCTACGTCCTGCACGTGATCACCGCTTCGACCGGCGCCAAGGTGCGCGAATATGTGTCGCCCGCGGGCGCGGTTTTTGCGGTGACGTGGGAAGGCCAGTTTCCGCCCAACTTCCAGCAGTTGCTGGGGCCGTATTTCCAGCAGGTGCAGCAAGCCATTCAGCAGCAGAAGGCAGCTGAGCAGACTGGCGATCAGCAGCAGTCGAGGCGGCGCCGCGGCCCGGTCTACGTTGCAACCTCGGGCATTGTCTTCTCGCAAAACGGACATCAGCATAGCTTTCACGGACAGGCCTACATTCCCCAACTCGTCCCGCAGGGCGTTCAGACCAGCGATATCCGCTGAAGGAGACATGTCGTGATGATTCGCAGATTTGGACTGTTGCTGGCGGTAGCAAGCATCATCGGGCTGGCGGCCTGTGGCGGAAGCGGTGGAGGAAGTTCGACTGTCGCCTCGGTGAGTGTCAGTTGTTCGCCCACCTCGGTTAGCTCGGGCGGGACCAGCCAGTGCTCGGCGGTAGTGACGGGCACAGGTAACTTCAGCACCGCTGTCAACTGGAGCGCGAGCGCTGGATCCATTTCCTCTTCCGGATTGCTGACCGCGCCCACCGTAACGACCAGCCTGGTCGACACCGTCACCGCGACGTCGGTGCAGAACAGTGGCGTGGCAGGAACGGCGACCGTCGCGGTCAATCCTTCCACGGCGAGCGGCAACTCCGCGCCGATAGTTGTCGATGCCGGGCCACCGGGCTTGGGATACACCTCGACCAACGTTGCGTTCGTCACTGTAACGGTTTGCGTGCCGGGGACGAGCCTCGAGTTGCCAGAACATCGATCACATCATGGTCGATACCGGTTCGTCCGGCCTGCGATTGCTGTCGGCCAGCAGCGGCGGAGAGCTCAGCCTCACCTTGCCAGGGGAGAACGACTCCTCCGGCAATCCGCTGGCGGAGTGCCTGGTCTTCCTCGATGGCTACATCTGGGGTCCGATCCAGACGGCAAGTATTTCGATTGCCGGGGAGTCGGCCAGCAACATGCCAGTACAGCTCATCATTCCTTCGCCTCCCCCGTCGGGCTTCCCGGCGGTCCCAACTAGCTGCTCTGATCAGGCACCTGCGGGCGGAAATGGGAATGAGGGAAATAGCATAGGCGACTTCGGCGCGAACGGAATCATTGGCGTGGGGCTGTTGCCGCAGGATTGCGGTCCAGGCTGCGTCAGCAACAGTCCTCCGCCGGCGGTCTATTACGACTGTCCTTCCTCGGGATGTAATCCCACCTTGGCTACGTTGGCGCAGCAGGTGCCCAATCCGGTGAGCCTGTTCGCGACCGACAACAATGGCGTGCTGATTCAACTGCCGTCGGTTCCGAATGGAGGTTCAGCTCCGCCGGTGAATGGTTCGCTCATCTTCGGCATCGGCACGGAGTCCAATAACGGGCTCGGCTCGGCGACGGCTTATGAAGTGCCGGATATCTTCAGCCAAAACTTCGGAGACATGATCACGACCTACAACAGTGTGCAGTATCCGAGCTTCGTCGATAGCGGCTCCAATGGCCTGTTCTTCCTCGATACCAGTACGACGGGAATCGCGCTCTGCACGGGATTTATGGGCGCCTCGGATTGGTACTGTCCAAGCAATTCACCGGACAGCATATCTGTGATGAATCAGGGGCAGAGCGATACCGGCCCAGTGGGAAGTCCGGTTAAGGCGAGCTTCAGCATCGAAAACGCCGGCAATCTGTTCAACACCAGCAACACCGCGTTCAGTACGTTGGGAGGTCCGCAATCGGGTTCGTTCGATTTCGGGCTCTCATTCTTCTACGGCAAGAACATGTTCACCGCGATCGAGGGAGCAACGACTCCCATCGGGAGTGGTCCGTACTACGCGTTCTGAAGCCTAAACGAGTCAAAGCAACCGCCGGAGTCATCCTTGACGCCCGGCGGTTTACTTTTGCTTTAAGACAATTAATACCATCGTATTAACCTCATCATCTTTCGGGCTGCAATCCGCTTGCTAGCGCGCCGAGCTCGCGACCATAGCTACTGTCCCGCATCCAATTAACTGAGGTTAAGAGATTATGAGGCTGTCAAGATTAAACTTCATCGCAAGTTTTTTCCTGGCAGCGATTCTGTCTGCGCCCGCCTGGGGCGCGACTCCAGCGCTGCCCGGAACCGTGAATTACGTAGAAGGGCAAGCCTCCATCGGATCGCAAGCCCTCAACGCCAAGTCTGTCGGATCCACCACCTTGGAGGCCGGCCAGACGGTCTCTACCGGAACCGGTAAGGCGGAAATTCTGATGACGCCGGGCGTCTTCTTCCGCCTGGGCGACGACAGTGCCGCAACCCTGGTCTCGCCCAGCCTGACTAATACGGAAGTGTCTTTGTCGAAAGGGCAGGCGATGGTCGAGGTCGACGACATCAACAAAGACAATTTGTTGCGGGTGCAGGAGAACGGTAGCGCGACGCAACTATTGAAGACCGGCATCTACGGCTTCGACGCGAACAACGATAATGTTCGCGTCTTTAAGGGCGAAGCCTTGGTGCGGGACGGCGACCGGCAGGTCACACTCAAGGCCGGCCACGAGCTGGCATTGAACAATGCAAGCCTGAAGACCGCGAAGTTCGACGAGCACGAGTATCAGAGCACCGATCTGTATCGCTTCAGCAACCTGCGCTCGCAGTATCTGGCTGAGGCCAACGTTGATGCCGCGGGCTTGTACTATCCGGGCGTAGCGGGGTGGAACGGCGCGGGATGGTATTGGGATCCGGGCTTCGTCGGCTACACGTGGCTGCCGGGTGACGGCTACTTCTATAGCCCGTTCGGTTGGGGCTTTTACTCGCCACTGTGGATCGGATACTACGGCCCTTACTATGGCTACCCGTATCGCGGCTATCCGCACCACGGTTATGGACCGGCGCGAGCGTACCACGCCGGCGTTTCGGCATATGGGGCGCACGGATATGTTAGCCATCCGACCGGGGAATTTCGCGGGCCGTCGAGCGCCAGCGTTGGAGCCTCGCACATGGGGGTGATGAGCGGAGGATTCCACGGCGGCGGCTTCAGCGGCGGAGGGTTCCATCGCTGATCTGAGCTGAACTGGCGAGCAGTGACAGCGAAGCGCGATGGTCGAGCGGGGCTTTCCTTAGCCCCGCTTTTCTTTTGTGGTAGCGCAGGGCTCCGTGCGGCTGTCCTGGCGGCGTCCGCGCCGAAAGCCTGGCGTGTGCCGGAGGCCCACGTTACAGCCGGCCAGAGGCCGGCGCTACACTTGCTCCGAACGCAAACGAATCGCTCTAGAATATCTGCTAGAGCATCAGCCATGACGAAGCAACCCAACAATCATCCTGAGGCCTCCCGTCCTAACATGCGGGGATACGGCGTGCCGGAATCTTTGGAAGGCGCGCTGCCCTGGAGCTGGGCGGAGAAGCGTCTTAGCGAATCGCACAATTACTGGCTGACCACAGTTCGTTCGGATGGCTCGCCGCACACGATGCCCGTCTGGGGAATCTGGCTGGACGGCGCCTACTACTTCAGCACCAGCGTCACCAGTCGCAAGGGGCGCAATCTGCAACACAATCCAAAGTGCGTCATCTGCAACGAAAACGCCGCTGAGGCGGTGATTGTGGAAGGTGTGGCGCAGCAGCTCGAGGATGCCGAAATTCCCCAGCAGGCGTTCCGTGATTACAAGACGAAATACAACTGGGAGCTCGATCCAAAGCTAGGTCCGGTGTGGGTCGTGCGTCCCAAGGTTGTGTTCGCGATGCCGGAGGAACAATTTCCCAAAGGTGTCACCCGCTGGAAATTTGCATAGCCGTAGTTGATCAGCCGGTTTCCGCTTCAGCGATTCACCGTTAATTCATCGGTTCGCAATTCGGCTGCAACGTCGGCTTCCGACAATGCAGGCAGATTCCAGCACGCCCTTTGGAATCCTTCAAGCGAAAGGAAATCACATCATGTCGAAGGAAGCTGCGCATCATCACTCCCAAGCCGCCGAGCACCATGAGCATGCGGCCAACCATCACCGGGACGCTGCCAAGCATCATGAGGAAGGCGATCACGAGGCGGCGGCGCATCATGCCCATCTGGCTCATGGTCACCAAGTGAACGCGACGCATCACTCGGAAGAAGCCGCCAAGCACCATGTCGAGGCCCACGGCGCCGAGTAAGCAGGTTCGACAATCGAAGTGACGACAGCGGCCGATTTGGCCGCTGCCGCATTTGCAGAGAACTGGGCCAGGCTACTTTGGCAATCCCGTGGAGAGGCGGAACACTGTACCGTCGTTCGCGCTGCCGCCCGCCGTGGTCGTACCGTAGAGATTGCCGTCGGTGCCCTCGATCACTCCGGCATACGGAGATTTTCCATCGCTGCAGCCCGATAGCGAGCAGAAGCTGTAGAGCGTCGTCACGGTTCCGTCGGGCGTCATCCTGAAGATGGTGCCGGAGCTGTGGGCGCCACCAACCTCCGTAGTCCCATAGAAGTTGCCGTCACTGGCCAGCAGCAGCGCGCCCTGCGGTGCGTCGCCGTCGGTGATGTCGAAGACATGGAGGATGCTGAACGTGCCGCTGGGAGTTAGCTTGAATGCGATGCCGGCATTAAATCCCTGCGGAGCTCCGCCGGCTGAGGTGGTTCCATAGAGATTGCCATCGGCGCTCAGAGTCAGCCCGGCATAGGGAAAGCAACCTTCCGTTTGCCGGCTACCGAACTCCACCAGCGTCGTATAGGAGCCCCCGGGAGTAACCTCAAAGACCGTGCCACAACTGTACTCCCCGCCCGTTCCCGTGGTGCCGTACAGATTGCCGTTGCCAGCCTGCACTAAGCCTCCGACGGGTGATGATGTGTCATTTGCGCCGAACGAGTAAATTCCGCTCAACTGCCCGAAGGATGTGACCTGATAAACCGTTCCAGCACCGTTACTGCCGCCGTTTGCGGCTGTGCCATACATGCTCCCGTTCGCTGCCTGAAACAGACCAGCCTTCGTATTCGAACCGTCCAGCTGATAGATGAAGCTGTCAATGATGTGGAAGGTCCCTTCGAGACTTAGCCTGTAGATAGTTCCCTGGCGGCCTACCCCACCGTGAGCGGTCGTGCCATACAGGTTGCCATCGCGCGCCTGGATCAGCCAGCCGTAAGGCTGATTACAGTCGCTCAGGAGGAACTGATTACAGGAGTGAACCGTCGTGAGCGTGCCGCCGGGCGTGAGTTGGAACACCGTTCCGCTACTGTTGGCGCCACCGGCGGATGTTGTCCCGTAGAAGTTCCCGTCACTGGCCTGCAAAAGTGAAGCATAGGGAGTGCTTCCATCCGCGCCGGTGAAGCTGTGCAGCGTGGTGAGCGTTTGAGCGGGCAGGGCAATGCATCCCGCCACGGATAGAAGCAGCGACACGCAACGTATCGCAGTTCGATAGAAGCTCTTCATTGCGTCTCCTCACTCTCCGGCCTGGCCGATCGCGATGCCGGTTGAACGAGTGCCATCGGGATCGATGGCTACGGGCTGTCGGCCGCTACCGAAGATAGCAGTCGGTTCCACGCCAGTTGTCTCAGAGATGTAAACAAAAAGTCAGAAAATGTAGGTCTGTTTCAGGCAGCCCGCTTAATCGGCGCCCGGCGAGCAGCTTGCCGCTGGTGTCTGTTTCTCCACCAGAAGTACACTCCGACCAAGCTCCCCAGCACTGCCAATCCAATCAGGAGGTAAAGTAGCGGCTGATAGTATTTGCCCAGCCAATGCAGAATGCTGCGCCCGTAGATATGCCCGAGATAAGCCAGCAGGAGGTAGCGAGCGCTGCGGCCCAGCGCCAGCGCGCACAGAAACTTGTTGCGAGGGTACCGCAAAGCTCCGGCCGCAACCAGGATGGGTACGATCGGCATGGGTGGCGGGATCACCGCATTGACCGCGACTGACCAGAAACCGAAGCGTCGAAAGATGCGCGCGACCTGATCGCCGCGCCGCTTGGAAAACTTCCTGTGTAGGGTTTCTTCGCCGCCCTTAACACCCAGGCGATAGGTGAAGTAGCCGCCGATCAAGGAGCCGACGGTCGCCATCATGGCGTAATACCACCATGGCTCGCGCTGGGCAGCAGCCAGCAGAATGGTGGCCGCATCCATGCCGCCGGGAAGTGGGATTACCGAGTTGTCCACCAGCCCCAGGACGACGAGACCCGGGCCGCCGAGGCGCGTAACCAGATGCGTCAGGCTCTTCTTCAACACGACGGCGGCGAGGAGCTGCATAGCTTCTTTCTGAGAAAAGGTTAAGAGCGAACTCTAGTTGATTAGAAGCAAAACAGAGGCACTTGGATTGGGTCAAGCGAATAACTTTGTTGTTGCCGCAGGCTCACTGCTTCGACTTACCGAAGGCGACCGCGCCGAGAAAGCGGAGATCCGGGACCGCCGGAATCAACCCGATCTCCTGCGAAGACTGCAGGAAGAGCTTGAGTCCGGCGTGATTCTCGCGATCAAGGTAGTAATGGATGTTCCCGGTGAGATAGCTGCGGATGTCGTCCTCACTCAGATCGAGCTTTGGTGACCACTCCCTGGCAATGACATCGAGATTTTGCGGCTCCAGCCCGCGGTCCCTGGACTGCTGAAAAATCTTCGTCAAACAAATGTCCTTTGCCTGGCGATTGAGCGCGTCGAGCCGCACCGCCCAGAAGGCGAAGACAAACGGCTGGCCAGTCTTTTCCCGCCAGATGTGTGCCAGATCGTAAAGATGGTATCCGGCATCGAGCGGGACTTTGAGCGCGGCATCACCGATCAGCAGGGCCGCGTCGTGGTTGCGCAGCATCTCGTCCAGCTTCGGAGGATGAGGCCGTAGCTCGCGCTCGCCGCCAAAGAACTTCACGAACAGAACCTGCAAAAGCGCCACCGAGGTTCGCGACGAAGTATCGACTGCCACCGTGCGCACGTCCTCGATGGGCTTGCTGCTGACGAGGAGAATCGATCGCACGCGGCCTTTGGCTGCGATGGCGATGTTGGGCAGGATCACCAGGTCCGGGATTTGCGCGTAGGTGAAGGCCGGAATGATTCCGATGTCGGCCTGGTTCGCGGCCAGTGCAGCGGCACAGGCGGAGGGAATGGTGTACTCGATCTGGAAGTCGCGTGCCGCGTCACCATGCTCGAAATCCCACATCAGGGGCGCGGTGTTCAGGAAGGAAATGGCAGAAATGCGGAGGCCTGGCATTAAGCACTGAGTCTAACAAAACGCCAGGGGCGGGGAAGCTGAACCGGCGGCAGGGAAGTGTTGCAGGACGAAAGTGACGCCCTCTAGCGGCCGTTTTCGGTTGTCAAAAAAACGTTCTCCGATTATCAAAACCGCAGTATAATCCGGCAAGCTCCAACCAAACGGGAATCTCGTTGACCTAAATCATGGCCCTCGCGGGAGCCGGTAGTTGCGGCTCTCCAGTGATTGAGGCACCGCTCCCCGGATCGGCCAATTCACCACAAAATACTACCTTTGGCGCTGAACGCGCCACTCAGCGGGAGGATGCATGAGAACTAAACCGACGTTGCTGTTTCTAGTTGCGCTCACCTTAGTAGCCGTTTGCGCAATCCCAGGGCTCGCACAAGAGCTGAAACACTATCCAACCAATCCGGGCGTCTTCAAAGGGGTGCAGACACCGCTTTCGCCGGAAATGCGGTTCTGGGCTTCGGACCGCGGCAAGGATGTCTTGCTGCACTCCACCAATCCCGCGGCCCTGGGGATGCTGCACTGGTTTCATCCCGAAGCCGTGAGCCAGTATCCGCAGGAACCGCTGCACAAGGCGTCGCCGGTTGGCGCGGCCGCCCACGTTGTTTCGCGCCCGCCGGTCACGACTACGGGTTGCGGCACTACGACCGGAACGGTGATGAATCTGGAGTCTCCCGTCAACGCCGTGGGGCAATACGGACCACTGGTGGATTTCATTTTGAGCGAACTTGGCTCGGGACAGGACCTGGTAGCGGAGTTCGGCTATGATGTCCGCGGCCTATACTATCAATTCGATTCGTACGACGCCTTTTATGTCCATCGTGATGCCACTCAGCCCTGCTATGGTGGCAGCGATTTCGAGATGGGCAACCCTCCTATCGCCGATCCCTTCGGAGGCGGCTTGTCGATGACCGGCATGGGCGGCGGGCGTATGGTGGCCGACCCCAACCCGGCGCACAAGCAGTTTATTCTGGCCGATATGCGCTTCGATGATCAGACCTCCGGTATCGCTCTGCGACGGATCGCAGCCAGCAACCTGGAGTCGACCAGCAAGTGCCCGGCCGGAACCCTCACCACCACCCAGGAAGCAACCTGTGCCGGCACAACCGGGATCATCGTCTTCGCCAGCGAAGATAACGCCTCCGACGCGCCCGCCCTGGCTCAGGATCCGCGTACCAGCGGCACCGGTGCCGGAGACATCTACGTGGTTTCGCCATCGGTCCGCGACCTGCGCACGGTCCTTCTGATTTCTGCCTGCAAAGCCACCTTCGCCAGCATTTCCGATTGTTCCAGCCCCATCGAACTGAGTGGTGGTACGGGCGGCAGTTTACCCAGCATTGCTGTGGTTGGCGGCGGACCCAACGCGGGAGCGATCGCCATCACCTACGTCACCTCGGAGTATGAGGGCAAGTTCATTTCCTGCACCCCGAACGGTGCCCCCAGTGCTCCCACCTGTGGCACCTCCCACACGATTACTACGGACACAAACTTTTTCGTTGAGCTGACCGACAATCTGGCCCTGGAGCTTACCACCTGGCCTCAGATTGTGGCGCGCACCGACAGCGGCGGGCAGACTCTGTTCGTCACCTGGGGGGATTGCAAAGCTATCGGAACGGGGCTCTTGGGTTGCCCCCAGGCAGAAATCGTAGTGGCGACCGCCACCAGTCTTACCAGTCCTTCCTGGGCGCTGCATCACATCTATGGCGCGGAGGATCGGTTCCTGCCTAACCTCGCCTATGATCCGGGGCAGGGCATCGTCACCGTCGGGTATTACACCACTGCAGGGGATGCTTACAAGAACCGGAAGCAAATGGCGGTCAATCAGTTCCCGGCCGGATCTACCACGCCCGGCAGCACCGTCATCCTCAACACCACCTATGATTCGCTGGAGGGAGACGGAACCGCGTACACCTACGAGCTTGGGCTGGGCGATTTCGTGGGCATTGCTGCCCATGGCGGGACCAGTTCTGGCAGCAGCCGTGTCTACGTAGGCTTTACCAGCGATGCACGGCCAGGTACCTATGGCACGATCACCAACACGCAGGCTGATAACGACATCCTGCGCGCTACCTACTGATGTAGTTGCGAATCAAGCCGCCGGCTCGGCTCTCTCGAATAGAGAGGCCGGGCCGGCTGCTATAGAGTAAGTTTGATCAATCTCCCGGCATCCGTGATAATCGCGGCCAATGACCCCGAGTAATGCAGAGCTTTCGCAATCTCAGCCAGCCGGCGTCGCCTCTCACGGCGAAGAGAACAAGCTGACAGCTCAATTGCATGTGGAATCTCTGCGGATCGCGCTGATTCACGACTGGCTGGTGAGTATGCGCGGCGGCGAGAAAGTCCTGGAGCTGCTGTGCAGCAGATTTCCTAACGCTCCGCTCTCGACGCTGTTGCATATCCCAGGATCCGTCAGCAGCGTGATCGAGAATCGAAAAATCAACACCAGCCTGCTGCAATCTCTGCCCTTTTCCCGTACCAAGTACCGGCAATACCTGCCGCTGTTTCCATTGTTTGCCGAGCTCTCCAAAGTAAAAGACTGCGATATTGTTATTTCGTCTTCCCATGCAGTCGCGAAGGGGATGGTCAAGAAGGGAAGCGATTCGCGGCCGCTTCACATTTGTTATATCCACACGCCGATGCGCTACATCTGGGACCGCTTTGACGACTACTTCGGTCCCGATAAAGTTGGCGCGCTGGCATCGAGCTGCATATTCAAGCCCGTGGCGACGGCGCTTCAGGCTTACGATCGCGCCACCGTCGATCGTGTGGATGTCTTTGTCGCGAACTCGCGCTTTGTGGCCGACCGTGTAAAGCGGCACTATGGCCGCGATGCGGAAATCCTGCCTCCGCCGGTGGATGTGCATCGCTATCTCGCGCTGAGCCGGTCACCGGAAGACTGGTATCTGATGGTTTCAGCACTGGCGCCGTACAAGCGCGTGGATCAGGCGATCACCGCCTGCGCTCGACTGGGAAGAGAGTTGAAGATCATCGGCTCGGGACCGGAAGAGAAGAAATTGCGGGCGCTCGCCGGAGAGCTGCAGGCCAAAGTGGAGTTCCTTGGTTTTGTAGAGGACGCCCGCCTGGGCGAATACTATAGGAGGGCGCGGGGCCTGCTGTTTCCCGGCGTTGAGGATTTCGGCATCGTTCCAGTGGAGGCGATTGCGGCAGGATGCCCTGTCGTGGCTTTCGCCGAAGGCGGGATTCTGGACTCCATGACTCCGCAGACCGCCGAGTTGTACTCCACGCAGACTGCGGAAGGATTGCAGCGGGCGATCATTCAGTTTGAGGAGCGCACGTTTTCTGAGGACGAACTCCGTCGGCGAGCTGAGGCATTTGCGCCGGAGCGTTTTCTGCGTGGCTTTGACGAGATTCTTACGCGAGCCCTTTATGACTGGCGCGATCGGCTGCCGGCTGAAGCGACCGGACACGTTTCTACATAGCGCGATGGATTACTGATTGCCGAATTACGCCGGACCACATCCGTGATCTCGACCTCCTCGCAGCAGCGCCCTTCGGCCTCAACAACGCAAAGATCACTGGGACGATCTCTGGTGCTGGACGCCCGTCTGCTCAGCACGGGCATTGGAACTTACACGCTCAACCTGATCGGGGAGCTCGTCAAGCAAGAAGACATTCCTGTGCGGCTCTTGACCTCACCGCAAGGCCGAGATGCTTTGAGCCGATTCAACTATGAGATCAAGGTTGTCGAAGCGCCCATCTATTCCCTTAGCGAACAACTACAGATCCCACGAGCCGTCGGAGGCTCCGATGTCCTCCATGTCCCGCACTACAACGCGCCGCTGCTCCGCAAAGGAACGTTGCTCGTCACCATTCACGACCTGAATCACATTCTGGATCGTACCTACCGCCGGACGATCAAGAGCATGCTGTACGCGCAGCCCATGTTGCGCCTGGTGGCGCGGCGCGCCGATCACATCTTCACGGTGTCGGAATATTCGAAGAACAAGATTGTCGAACATCTCGGCATTGGCGCGGAGCGCATCAGCGTTGTCTATAACGGCGTTGGTGCGCATGTCTTCCCCGAAGACCGCGATGTGGCCCGTGCGAAGATCAATCGCGAGTTCGGCTTTATCGGGCCCTATATTCTGTTTGTCGGAAATCTGAAGCCGAGCAAGAACGTCCACGGCCTGTTGCAGGCGTTTGCGGTTCTGCAGCAGCGCTCGAAGCTCCCACATCGCCTGCTAATCGTTGGCGACGACGCGGCCGGGCGGCTGCCGACGATGGAACTGATGCGCAAGCTCAAACTGGAGGACAAGGTTGTGCATGTGCCGCACGTCAGCCATGAGCAGCTTCGCAGCGTCTACTCTGGCGCCGATCTGACGGTGCTGCCGTCGTTCGAGGAGGGATTCGGGCTGCCGGTTGTGGAGTCGATGGCTTGCGGCACTCCGGTGGCGTGTTCGCGGGCAGCGTCATTGCCGGAGATCGGCGGCGAGGCGGCGGAGTATTTCGATCCACGCGATCCTGAATCGATCGCCGCGGCGATTGAGAAAGTCTTGCTGTCGAGCGACAGCTGGCAGGAGCTGCAAAAACTCGGACTGCAACAGGCCGGCCGCTTTACGCGCGAAGGCTTCGCCGAGCGCCACTTTGCCGTTTATCGGAAATTCCTCCCTTGAATCTCAGGTGCCAGGTAAAGTCTCTCCCAGCGATGCCGTCCTAAGCGCTATGTTTTGCGCTGGTCGTTGGGGGCAGCGTTGATTTAAAATTCGCCGTCGTCAAAACTAGCCAGCCGACAACAGTGTCGTCCGCCGGTAGGTTGCATTGGTGCCGGAGCGGCAGGCCGTGGCTGTGTATCTCCCACACGTACGCTGGCTGATTTCCCTGGAGAGTGCGGATGTCGGTGAGGTTGTGTATCTGTGCGGCGGTGTGTGTTGTTTGCGGATTTCTGGCGGCGTGCGGCGGTAATGGTGGTGGCACGAATACGACCAGTCCACCGGCCATTCTGAGTTCGTCCTTGCCCCAGGCCACGCTTGGCAGTCCGTACAGCACAACCTTAACCGCCAGCGGGGGCGAGTCGCCCTATAGCTGGAGCGTGGTGCAGGGAAGCCTGCCATCGGGCCTCAGCCTTGCCGGTGCCAGCGGCGTGATCTCCGGTACCCCGACCGCGGCCGGCACATCGTCCTTCACCGTACAGGTGCAAGACTCGGAGAGCAGTCACCTCACGAGCACGACGAACCTCAGCATCACTGTGGTCAGCAATCTGACCGTCAGCACGAAGAATCTGCCCGCAGGAACGGTGGGCCAGGCTTATCAGACAAATTTGAGTGCGATCAACGGCACTCCGCCGTACACCTGGAGCCTTCTTTCGGGAAGCTTGCCCGCAGGTGTCACTCTGAGTTCCAGCGGCGTGATTTCCGGAACGCCCAGCGCGGCTGGCACATGGAGCTTCGGGGTGCAGGTAAACGATTCCGAATCCGACAGCGCCAGCGCGACTCTCCCGCTGACGATCGCGGCCACGGCGCAGGGAGCCGTCACCACCAATCACAATGACAACCTTCGTACCGGACAGAATCTGAATGAGACTGTTCTTACTCCCGCCCTGGTCAGCGGAGGACAATTCGGCAAGCTGTTCGCCCAGGCGGTCGACGGATTCGTCTACGCGCAACCCCTGTACGTGCCGAATGTGAATATCCCGGGCAAGGGCGTACACAATGTGGTTTACGTCGCTACCGAGCATGACAGTATTTATGCCTGGGACGCGGACAACAACACCGGCGCCAACTCGGCTCCGCTGTGGCAGACCAGCTTCATCGATTCGTCGCGAGGGATCACTACTATTTCGTCGAACGATGTGAACTGCTCCGACGGCATTGCTCCAGAGATCGGGATTACCAGCACACCGGTCATCGACGTCAGCAGCAACACGATCTATGTCGTGGCGGAAACCAAGGAAAACGGCAGCTTCTTCCATCGTCTGCACGCGCTGGACATTACCACTGGAGCCGAGAAGCTCAACGGGCCAGTTACGCTCGCTGGATCGGTGCCGGGCTCGGGCGCGGGTAGTTCCGGCAATACGCTGACCTTCGATCCCCTCATGCATCTCAATCGGGCGGCATTGCTGCTCACCAGCGGCGGCAAACTTTTCTTAGCCTGGGCCTCCAACTGCGACAATCCGCCATTTCACGGATGGATCATGTCGTATGACAAGACTTCGCTGCAGCAGGATGCTATCTGGGCAACGACGGCGAATGGCGATGGAGGCGGGACGTGGATGAGTGGCGCCGGCACCGCAGAAGACGGTGCAGGCAGCGTCTACTTTGCTACAGGAAACGGTACCTTCGATACTTCGGGCAGCCCGGTTGATTTTGGAGACAGCGTTGTTCGTATGACCCTGAGCGGTTCCGGTGCGGCGGTAGCTGACTACTTCACTCCTTACGATCAGGGCAACCTGGAGAGTGGCGATCTGGATGTCGCTTCCGGCGGCACGCTTCTGTTGCCCGACCAGCCCGGTCCTCATCCGAAAGAATTGATCGAGGCAGGCAAGGAAGGAAGCATCTATGTTCTCGATCGCACGAATATGGGCCACTACAATTCGCAAAACAACTCGCAGATTGTGCAGAATCTGACCGGCCAGATCGGTGGCATCTACGGTGCGCCGGCATATTGGAACGGCAATGTGTATTTCGCTGGGGCTGGTGACGTGGTGAAAGCTTTCAGCCTCACGAACGGCATGCTCTCGGCCGTCCCAACATCTTCTTCGACCTTGACCCTCGAGAGGGGTGGCACGCCCAGCATCTCGGCGAACGCCAACCAGAACGCGATCCTGTGGATTTTGCAGGAGGACACGCACAGTAATAATGGAAATGAAGTTCTGCGCGCGTATGACCCTACGAATCTGGCGACCGAGCTCTATGACAGCAATCAGAACTTATCCAGAGATAACCCCGGCGCCCTGGTGAAGTTCGCTGTGCCCATGATTATTAACGGAAAAATCTATGTCGGATCGGCAAGCGCGATCAATATATACGGCAGTTTGCCGCCACAGCGGGCAGGGCACAGGTAGTGATGCTTAATCGGCCGGCAGCGCAGGTTGCTTCTGCCTGCACGCCGCGTAGATAAGCGCGAGGACAAGGAAGCTCAGTATCGAATCCGGCAGCGTGCCGGTGCCGCTGAGATAGAACTGATAAAGTCCCGCGAGATAAAGGAACATGCAAGGGAAGAGAATCAGCGGGCCCTGGCCTCTGGCCCAGTCGACCAATCCGTTGAACTTGCGAACCAGAAATCCGAAGAGCAAACCCAGCCCGATGACTGCGGCATAACCGAAGTTCAAGTAAGCTTCGCCGAACATGGAAATTCGCAGACCGCCGGTTTCCAGCTCGCGCGATATTCCTACGATGTCCTTGGTGACGGAAGTCAGGACGTAAGTATCTTTGAAGCTGCTGATGGTCGCGGGCAGCGGCCAGACGGCGGCGAGCCAGGTTGCTCCCATATACCAATGGTGGTTCCACTCGGATAGCACCCACGCGAGATCGTTGACCTCGCTAGTCGCGCTGCGCAAGACGAAGGCGGTGCCAGCCAGCGCGGTGCCGGCGTCGGTATCGATCGTGACTAACAGCGCCTGTACGACGAAGAAGGCGACGACGAACGAAATGAGCACGATGGCAATCATCCGCCGATGCTTGCCGCCGATGGCATTGCTCAGCACGAGGGCGACAAGCGCCATCAGAATGGGCCCGCGCCGCACGGTCGAGATCATAAAGAACAGACTGACGACTCCCATTACCAGAAGCCATTTCGATTTGGTTTGCCGCCAGCGAAGCAGAAGCAACGGCGCGACGATGATTAATATCGCCAAGCCTCGCCGCAACAAAGACTGGTAGAGAGCGTAGTCCGATCCGACCTGCTCCTCTCCAAAGTATCGGCTGAAGGTTCCGGTCAGGATCATCTGCAGAAAGCCGATTCCGCTGAGAACATAAGCCACGAGCACAGACCCAAGGACCGCGAGGCAGACGGTCCAGCGATCAAAGCGCTTCGTCTGCAGGAGGATCGGCCGCCAACGGATCGCAGGCTTGCTGGTCAGGCCGTAGCCAATCAGCATCGCACTTATGCCGACGAAGTAGATCTTGAAGGCTTCCATGGTGAAGTAGGAAGCGTTGTTGGCGGTCGAGCTTTCGCTTCCGGGCAGCGCGACCGACAGGTAGCTCCAGACCGCGTGCAGCGATACGAGGCCAAGGAACCACATGCCGAGCGAGTTGTCGGCAACCTGGAGGATGAGGACGGCAAGCAACGCGATCGCGAAGATGACAAAAGGCAGGTGGCCCAGGGCGACGAACAGCGCGGCCAGCAACACGAGGCTCAGGCCGATAGCGGGCTTGAGCAGCGAATCGCTGGGATAGTAGGCCGTTGTCATTCAGTTTCCGGAACACGCGGCTACGAGCGCGTCGCTCAGCTGCCTGGCGGTGTTCGACCAGGTAAACTGTCGCGCCCGGGCTTCGCCGGTTTTACCCAGTAGTTCGCGGTACAGCCGCTCTAGGCTTAACCGTCGCATGGCCGCGGCAGCGGCGTCGAAGTCGCGACATCCGCCCTTGATGCCCGCATCGCCGACGACTTCCGCGAGCGAAGTCGAATCGCTCACGATTGCCGGAGTCTTTGTTGCCATCGCCTCCAGCGGCGGATAGCCAAAGCCCTCGTATTCGCTCAGCAACAGCAATCCGGTTGCGTGACGATACAGATACGCCAGCTCCGCGTTCGTCAGGCCCGAACAAAATGCGATCTTCTCGAGCACGTTCAAAGATCGTGCCAGCTCGCGAATCGCTTCCTGCCGCTCATCGGGATAGGCGACGACCACCAGCTTCTCCGCGACATCAGCATGGACCTTGGCGAAAGCGCGAATCACGGTCTCCAGATTTTTTCGCGGAGCGAAAGTCCCGACGAAGAGAAAATACCGATCGGCGTCGAGACAAGCGGGCTTGCTGTCAGCCTCGGTCTCGAAGAGCTCCTGACGCAATCCGTAGTAGACAACCGATACCTTTTCCGGCGGCAGGTTGTAGCGATCGATGAGATCGCTCTTGGTGTGCTGCGAGGGCGCAACAGTTCGCGCGCTGTTCTTCAGGATGTAGGGCAGGACGCGCTTGTAGTAATGATGCAGGCGCGGACACTCGGCCGGATAGTACAGCGGAATGAGATCGTGAATGGCAACCACCTGCGGCACGGGCGAGCGGAGCAGGCCCTCGACGGGAGAAAAGAACAGGTCGACCTTGTCGCGCTTCAACTTCGATGGCAGCGACGCCTGCGTCCAGGCAAAGCGGCGGAAATTATTGGCGGGGCTGCCGTTGAAGACGAGGTTCGCAGGAGTCTTGCGCAGCGTGACGTTCTCGAAGCTGGCGTAGCGCTCAGCCGACGAATACACGAACAGCTCGTGGCCGTGGCTGCCGAGGTATTGCACGATGCCATCCAGAAACGTAGTGGATCCGTTGTGCAGGTTGGACACGGCAGTCGCGTTGATGGCTAGTCGCATTCCGGCTCCACGCAGACCAGGCCGTAAACCGGCTCCTCGGGCTTCATCCTTCTCTCGTAAGCGACGCAGACGATCTGCGCGATCATGTTCCACAACTCGGTGAGAAAAGCGGCCCAGGCCGCACCCTGAATTCCAAACTGCGGAATCAGGAGCAACGCGGCGATGATGTTAACCAGCAGGGTGGTAGCCGTGATCTTAGCCACCGCAGCGTATTTGCCTTCCGAGTTGAGAACGGAAGTAAGCGTGATGTTAACCGTTCGGAAGAACAGCACGAAGGCGAGAACGCGGAGCACCGGGTACGCAGCCAAATATGCGGCTCCGAAGTGACGCAGCAGAATCTGTCCGCCCAAAACCAGCACGGCAACGGCGCAGAGAATGAAAACGTATGCCGGCCACATGGCGTGAAAGATGGCTTGCAGGATGCGGCGCTGGGGAGATTTGTCCTCGAAGCGGCTGGACAGAATCGTGAACAAGCTGATGGAGAAAGCGTGCGGCACCATCAGCGCCGGCTCAACGATGCGGAAGCCGGCGGCATAGAGTCCCAGCGCCGCGCTGCCGACGAACTTGTAGATGAGTATGTTGTCCAGGCGGAAGTAGAGCATGACCATCGCGGCCATCAGACCGATGGGCAAGCTCTCGCGAAAGAGACTGAGGGTCGCGGTGAAGTCGAATTGAATGTCGGGAATGCCGGGCACTTTGCGCTTCAGGAGCACGAAGTTGAGGAACTCGCACAGCGGGAGCAGCGCCACAACCAATACCAGCGGACTATGGGTGAAGATCGCCGCGCCGGCGATAACTACATAGAGGCTGAAGGCCGTAAGGGCTGCCGGGAAGGCTTCGCGCATCCGCAGCTGACTCTGGTAGTAACTGGAGAAGGCTCCCACCAGATTCGCCGAAAACAGCGACAGGCCTGCGGTTGCGCCGAGCAGCAGCGTGGTGCGGTCGCGAGTAATGCCGACCATCACCAGCAGCGAGACGACGTAACAAACGCTGGCCGTCAAGAGCTTGGAAGTGAGGATCTGGGCCAGCAGGTGCGGACGGTTGGCAGGCGCGCTGCGCGCAAAGCGGCGAATCGCAATCGTATCGATGCCGAACTCGGAGAAGATGCGGAAGATCTCGGTCATCGAGATGGCCAGCGCCAGCTTGCCGAAGACTGCCGGGCCGTAGCGGCTGGCAATCAACAGCAGGATGCCGGCGCGACAGAACCCGCTGGTGGCGCGCGAGGCCACACCGAAAGCCGAGTTGGTCATGCCGGCTTTGGTGATCTCCTGCGTATCAGGTGCGCTGGCGACGGAGGCGTTCATTCCATCTCAGGAAGCAAGCCGCCGATGGGCGTTGCTTTGGCGGTTAGAAACGATAACCCTGATCTTGCCGACGGCGAGCTTGTAAGGGTTGGCGGCGTCGAGTGCGCTCCAGGCATCGCGAAATGCCAGCCACGCGATTCCCAGACAAAATGCCAGTAGCGTTCCCAGGACGATGATCAAAGTTCGCGGTGGCCAGACTTTTTTCTCCGGAACCACGGGCTCATCCAAAACTTTGATCGTAGGAATTTCCTTCGCTTCCTCGACTTTGGCAAGCTCGTATTGCTTGGTCAGCGCTTCGTAAACGGCTTCGTCGATCTTGGCCTGGCGCGAGAGATCGTAGTAGGTGTTGCCCAGCATCGGGAGCTGCGTCAGGGAGGGGTAGAGCTGCGCGTTCGGCCCGTCGGCGTTGTCGTCGCCTTGCGTCAACTTATTTCCGCTGAGAGTTTGCAGCTTGGATTTCAGCTCCCCAACCTTGGCGGCGACCGCGCGCACGCGAGAATTATCGGGCCCGTAGATTTGTTCCAATCCGCTTAATTCAGCCTGGGCGGCGATCAACTGACCTTGCAGGGTCGAGGCGGCTTCCAGCATGGCTTTGCCTTCAACCTGGGGATCGATCGTCTTGGTCCGGCTGGCGAAGCGGCTCAATTGCAGCGTGGCTTCGTTCAGTTGAAGCTTCACGGTTTCCAGACGTTTCTCCAGGAAGACGCGCTCGCGATGTGCGGATGAGGTGGTCAGCTGGGAGACTCGACTGTTCAGCTCATTCACATATCCGCCGGCCAGCGCGGCGGCGCGCTCCGGGCTGCGGTCCTGCACCTGGATGGTGATGATGCCGCTCTTGCGATCTTCGCCGATGGTGGTTCGCGCCTGTAGCACCTTGCGCGTGCTCTCGTACTTGCTCTTGGAGTAAACCTTGCGCAGATCGAACTGGTTGATGAGATCGTCCTGAATGGTGCGGCTGCCGAGGATGCCGACCAGGGTTGCGCCGCTGGTGCGCATGCCGAGCAGATCGGTGGCCATCGTTCCGATGCCGTCCCCGGCCTTCGCGGCAAGCGCGCCCAACATGGTCGCCGTCATTCCGCCGGATTGATCGGGAGGCATGAGCCGGGCGGTCGCCTCGTAACGCGCGGGGATGAGAAATGCGACCGCAATGGAGATGATCAGCCCGGCGATTACGAACCTCAGGATTCTGCGGCGCTCGCGCTCGATCAGGTCCAGCAACACTAGGGCTCGAGGAGGCGCGGGAGCCGACAATTGGACTTCCAATCGCCGTTCCGCGTCTAACTCGAAGTCATTGACCCTTGTCATAGTTACTTTCCGAGGCGTTGTGAGCGGTTCAGCCTACGCGGACCACCCTGCCAGCCTCGCGCAGGTGAGGGCACAGGACCCTGTGTGGATCAGGGAGCTAACCAGCCCAAGCCGTTCAAGTTCGGGTCCGCTGAGGCCGGCATGTTTCGGGTAAAACCTACGGCTTAATTAGCCGCGCTTGCGTTGAATAAGTATGCAATAGCATATGAAATGCTGTATGCAGAAAGCAATAGAAAAATGGCCTTGCGAGAGCTTGGCAAGGCCGTGGTTAGGATCAACAAAGCGAAAGAGTTAAGTAGCTACTGTTGCGACCAGGAAACCTTATCGGAGCCATTACCGTAAAGAGCGACGCCGCCGTGAATCGGGACCGCGCTGCAGCCTGCCCCGGAGGTGGAAGAGTTGTCGGTGCAGATAATGGGCCGCGATCCGACGATGCAGCGGTTCTGTACGGTAGCCCGGCCGCCGGAAAGGGTGGTGGTGCCGGCACAGCCGTTGTACACGCCGTGATAAATCTCGGTCGCTCCCGGGCAATCGTTGCCCATCGGCGGGCCACCGCGCGCCACGAAATCGTGGATCACAACTCCTACGGTTTCCGCCGCGCAATAGACGACCACGTTGGGATAGTTGGTTTGCGAGTCGTTGGGGCGGAGCATGATATCGGCTGCCACCGCGGCGAATGGGGTCTGACGGTTGAACTGCAGCGGCGGGACGGTGGGCGCGTGCGGGTTGGCATAGGTGGCGTCGATGGTCAGTTGCTGCACCACATTGGTGAAGGTAGCGAATGTGGTGGTGGGAGTGTAGGCTTCCACGCGAAAGCCGACGATGCGTATCCCCTGAAGCGAGCCGGCGGCCGAAGGCTCCTCTGCGATAAACGACGGACCGCTCACATGGGCGTAGCCGTCGGCAAAGCCGATGTCGGCGATACCCGAACGCGAAGGATCAAACAGGATGCCGACCGACGATCCCTGCACGCCGAAGGTGGTTGCGCCGCCGGAAAAATGAACAGTGGTCATGCTGACCGGCGCCGGACGCAGCTTGGCGAAGGGCGAGACGATTCCTGCCGTGTTGTTCGACGAGAAAACTACAACGGCCTTGCCCGTGCCGCCATCAGGACTCAGGTTGGCAAGATAGCAATCGGTGCAGCCCCAAACCTCGCCTCCGTAGTCATAGACCTGGTAATCGCCGTATCCCTCGATCGCGACCTGATGCCAGCTCGTCTCCGAACCGTTGCCGACGGCGGCGCTGGCGACGGTCTTTCCCATCAGGACCACGACTTGCGGTGCGTCGGTGATGCTGGTGCCGCCGTTGAAGCGCAGGTTCTCGATGCTGACGTGGCCGGTGCCGCTGAAATCCAGGCACACCTGGTTATTGCTGGAAGCTTCATGGCACAGAATTGTCGATTGCCAGCCGGCGAAGCCCGCCTCGCCAACGAGGCGCAGACGGTGCTCGATGTTGGAAAAATCAAGCTGGGTGACGACGCAAGGATTGGTGCCGGGAATGACGATGGTGTTGCCGTTCTTGGAATTGCGGACCAGGTCGATGACCTTTTGGATCGCCTTGGTGTCGTCCGTGCGCCCGTCGCACTTGGCGCCGAAACTGGTGACATTCAGGACGCCGGTTGCGGGGGTGGGTCCGGGAGCGGCTGCCGTCTGAGCGTGGACGATGGAGCAAACGAAGAGTGCTAACGCGAGAATGCGGATGCGTCGCAGTTGGTCGATCATGAGTTTCTCCATGTGTGGCTGTCGTTGGGAAGGGCGCGTGGGTTGCAAAGGAATTAAGAGTCGCGCGAATTCTAACATGCGGTTAGATGCATCCAGCGCGGGCCGGAGGCCCGCACTACAGCCGGCGGGACGCCGGCGTTACGTTCGAAACGGCCGGCGCTACTACTACGCCGGCTTCTAACGTGTGAAGACCACGCAGTCGTCGATCTGGTCTTTGTCGTACATCTCCTGCAAGGCGGGCTGGAACTGGTCTCTGGTCAGGTTGAGATTCCGGGTGGGAATGAAGAGCTTGGAGAAATGAGGTTCGATGAGAGCGAGCAGTTGCGCCACCGTAACACCGCTGACGTTCTTCAGGTGGTGAGGAACGAACTCCATACAGAGAACCTGTGCGGCGGCGAGAAGTCGCGGCATGCCGCCGAGCGCGAAGTATTCGGAGCCCTCGATGTCCATGAAGATGGCGTCGAAGGTGCGACCGGGGAGCACATCGTCCAGGCGGCTACCTTTCACGCTGATGATGTCCGGCTGATCGGAGAAGTACATGTACTTGTGAACCTTCGGCATGCGCTTCGATCCGCCGGGATTCACGCGGCTCATCAGGAATTGCAGCTCTTCTTCTTTGTCGGAAGCGGCGCGGTTGACGGTCTCCACATTGCTGCAGCCGTTCAGAAGCATGTTCATCTGCAAGAGGCGGAAGGTTCTGGGATTGGCTTCCACGGCGACAACCGAGCGGCACAACTTGGCGATGGGAACGACGATCGCCCCCACGTGGCTGCCGACGAACAACACGCTGGAGTCCGGCGTCACATAGGGGCGCAGGCGGTCGATCTCCTCACAGCCATATTCTCCGTCGAACGAAAGCTGGTGTCCCACCCTCTGATCTTCGGGATCGACCAGCAGCAGCCCATTGCGGCCGTTGGCCAGCAGCGCCTCGACGTGGCCGCCCACCAGCCTTCGCTTCAGCCACATGAATTTCTGCCAGAAGAACAGTTTTGCGGGCAGCGGGACGAGGGCAAACAAGCGCATCGGGTGGCGATTCCTGTTACTGGTGTGAAAGCGGTTGACGATCAGCTACGAGCGGCAAAACTTTGTCGCTGCGGCCGGCTCAGAGTCATAAGTTGTAGTTTTGCGGAGCCCACTCACGATAATTCACGATCGTGCAGGCTGTCGACCGTAGCGTCACTAGCCACAATTAAGTTGTATAGCTAAACCACCCGTTTGTGCCATTGTTACAGCTGCGTCATCTTGCTAGACTCCCGCCTTAACTCTCCAACTTCATACCAGTCAGCCCAAACAGTCGGAGGAGGTTCGCTTTGGTAAAACTCGGCGCTTATGCCGAACGTGTGTTCCCCTGCAGGATGACCATGCTTCTTTTAGCGGTTGTAGCTGTGGTCATTTCGGCCGGGCCGGCAAGGCTGTTGGGGCAGGTCGCGGTTACAACGGAGAAGAACGATAACTTCCGCACCGGACAAAACGTAAGCGAAACCATCCTGACTCCGGCCAACGTTACCAGTCCCAACTTCCAGAAGCTGTTCGCGCAGAATGTTGACGGCTACATCTACGCCCAGCCGCTGTATGTGCCGAACGTCAACATACCCGGCCTCGGCGTTCACAACGTGGTTTATGTGGCGACCGAGAATGACAGCCTCTTCGCCTTCGACGCCGACAACAATACCGGCAGCAATGCCAATCCTCTTTGGCAGACAAGCTTCATCAATCCCACGCAAGGCATAACGACGGTTTCCGACAACGACATTAACTGCTTCACCGGTGTTGTTCCGCAGGTAGGGATTACCAGCACGCCGGTGATCGACCTGACGACCAACACGATCTATGTCGTGGCGGAAACCAAGGAGAGTGGAAGCTTCTTCCATCGACTGCACGCTGTCGACATCACGACCGGGCAGGAGAAATTTGGCGGGCCGGTGGTGCTTGCCGGATCGGTTCCGGGTACGGGAGTGGGCAGCGTCAACGGCGTTCTGGCCTTCGATCCGCTGATGCATTTCAATCGAGCGGCATTGCTGCTGACCTCGGGCAATCACATCTTCATCTCGTGGGCATCGAACTGCGACAACCCTCCGTTCCACGGATGGGTGATGGCGTACGACAAGACCACGCTGCAGCAGCGCGGCATCTGGTCGAGCACGCCGAATGGCGACGGCGGTGGCACGTGGATGAGCGGCGCGGGAATGGCCGGCGACAATGCGGGCAGCGTCTTCTTCGCCACCGGCAATGGAACCTTCGATACCAACGGCAGCCCGGTGGATTTCGGCGACAGCGAGGTTCGCATGCAGTTGCTGCCGTCGGGCCTGAAGGTCGCGGATTACTTCACGCCCTACGATCAGTTGACGCTGGAGAACGGTGACAAGGACGTAGCCTCCGGCGGGCCGCTGCTGCTGCCCGATCAGCCCGGCCCGTATCCCAAGGAGTTGATCCAGGCGGGCAAGGAAGGCACGATCTACGTCATCAATCGCGAAAACATGGGTGAGTACAATCCCAACAATAACAATCAGATCGTGCAAAACCTGCCGGGACAGATCGGCGGGCTGTTCGGCTCGGCGAGCTACTGGAACAACAACGTTTACTTCGGGACCAACCGTTTTCCGCTGGTAGCATTCAGCCTGAGCAACGGAACGCTGTCGGCGACGCCGACCTCGCAGTCGCCCGAGTCCTTCACGTTTCCCGGCCCGACGCCGGTCATTTCTGCCAACGGCGCCAGCAACGGCATCGTATGGATCCTTGAGACCGACACGCAACACTCGCACCAGGAAGTGCTGCGCGCGTATGACGCCTTGAATCTGGCCACCGAACTCTACAACACTTTGCAGAATCCCACCCGCGACGATCCTGGAGGCATCATCAAGTTTGCCACGCCGGCTGTGGCCAACGGCATGGTTTATGTGGGATCGGAGACGACGCTGAATGTCTACGGCTTGACCGCTATTCCGGCGGCGGTGACGCCGGCGTTCTCGCCCGCCCAGGGAAGCTACTTTGGCACGCAGACGGTTTCGCTCTCGTCCAGTCCCTACACCACGATCTACTACACCACGGACGGATCGACGCCAACGACTTCGTCTCCGGTCTACACGTCGCCCATCACCGTCTCCGGTACGACCACGGTTAAAGCAATGGCCACCGCGCCAGGATGCACGGCAAGCGCCGTCGGCACGTCGGTCTACACCATCTTTACTACGCAGGGCGGAGGATCGCTGGATTACGGCAACGGTCTTACGGCGAACGGGATAGATGTGAATGGCAACGTCACGTTTGTCGGCACGCACATGCGGTTGACCGATGGCGGGACAGGCGAGCTGTCGAGCGCGTGGTTCGCGACGCCGGTGAACGTCCAGAACTTCACCCAGGATTTCAGCTTCCAGCTGACCAACGCCACCGGAGATGGATTTACTTTCGTCATTCAGAATTCCGGCGGCGCCGCGATCGGGCCGCCGGGCGCGGGCCTTGGCTATGGAGCGGTTAGTCCGGGAGGAAAAGCCGGAATCCCGACCAGCGTTGCCGTGAAGTTTGACCTGTACAACAACTTCGGCGAAGGCATCGATTCGACCGGACTGTACACGGACGGCGCTTCGCCAACGATTCCGGCGATCGACATGACGTCAAGCCGCGTCAGCCTGCACAGCGGCGACATCATGAATGTGCACATGACCTACAACGGCGCGACGCTGAGCATGACGATCACCGACACGGTGACCAATGCGGTGTTCACCAAGTCGTGGCCCATCGACATTCCCGGAACCGTGGGCGCGCCGACAGCCTACGTTGGATTTACCGCCAGCAGCGGCGCTGCCACGGCGGTGCAGGACATCCTCGACTGGACCTACGTCGCGCCTTACACGATCAGCTATCTGCAGGGATTTAGCACCACCGGCCTGGCAATGAATGGGGATGCCGCGCTGAACGGCACCAGGCTTCGCCTGACGGATGGCGCGATGAGCGAGTTCTCCAGCGCGTGGTTCGCCACGCCGGTGAACATCACGAGCTTCAATACGGAGTTCTCCTTCCAGCCGACGCAGGCGAATGCCGACGGAATGACATTTGCGATTCAGAGCGTCGGGCCGGGGGCAATCGGGCCGGCGGGCGCAGGGCTTGGCTATGGCGCGCCCAGCCCCGGTGGGCAGGGTGGAATCTCCAACAGCATCGCGATCAAGTTCGATCTGTATAACAACCTAGGCGAAGGCGTCGACTCGACGGGCTTGTACGTCAACGGAGCTTCGCCGACGATTCCCGCGATCGACCTGACTTCCAGCGGCGTGAACCTGCACAGCGGCGATCCCTTCCGCGTGCATGTCACGTACAACGGAACGACACTGGTGATGCGCATCACCGACAAAGTGACGCAGGCGACGTTCCTGACGTCGTGGCCGATTAATCTTCCGGCCACGCTCGGCGGCAACACCGGCTATGTCGGCTTCACCGGCAGCACCGGCGGCGCGACGTCGATCCAGGATGTGCTGACGCTGTTCTACACGCATTGATCGGGCAAGGTGAGATTAAGATGGAGGCCGTCATGAGAGTTCTGCGGTCTCTGCTGCTCTACGCGTGCGCGACGTTCCTGATGATGCCGCTCGGCGTCGCCCAGGCGAAAGCCGCAAAGTGCGAGGTGCCGCACTATGAGCTGGTACCTGTGCCACTGCGTCCGGCAGGCATAAACAACTCACAGATGATTGTTGGAACCAGCGAAGACGGGCGCGCCGCGTTGTGGAGCAAGCGCGACGGCTTGCGCGAGTTCGAGGTGCCGTCCGGATTTACGAACAGCGAAGGTGTGGGGCTGAACGATCACGGCTTCGCGATCGGGATGGCAATCGATCGCCGCAGCGCGGCGCGGCAGGGATTCACGTTCTCGGATGGCAAGTCGACGCTGCTGCCGGGCAGTCGCTCGCGGCCATTCGCGGTCAACAATGCCGGACAGATTGCGGGCGAGTCGCAGATCGCGGGCGCGAAGCAGAGTGCAGCCGTTATCTGGGACGGCGCGAAGGTCACGCCGCTGCCCGATTGCTGCGCCAGCGTTGCTTATGGCATCAACAATCGCGGCATGATGTTCGGCAATATCTACGATAGGAACGGCAGATACCAGGCATTCCTATGGGACGCCGATCATGGGTTGAAGCGCATCGGCCAGGCCGACGGTTTCAGCACGGCGCTGGCGATCAATCAGGCCGGGGCGGTGCTGTTGGAGATCTATCCCAGTGACCTGATGTTCTACCGCGATGGGCAGATGAAGCGGCTGGACCTATCCGACAAGCGGCCGGCGGCTCATCCGCACGCGATGAATGATTGCGAATTAATTGTGGGAGAGTTCGGATTGTTCGGCGACGCGGACCGGGCTTTCGTCTGGAGCCAGGCGGAGGGCTTCCACGATTTGAACGATCTGATCGGCGAGCACAAGGGATGGGTGTTGCAGTCGGCAACGGGAATCAATGAAGCAGGCGAGATTGTGGGCTACGGCGAACACAACGGAGATGACGCGGGATTTCTGTTGATACCGAAGCGATGATCGCCAGCCTTTGAATTTGTAGCGCCGGCGTCCCGCCGGCTGTAGTGTGTGGGCCTCCGGCCCACGCGGCGAGCCAAGGAGCAGCTTCTTAGAAGAAGCATATGGCTCGCCACGGACAGCAGGTCCTTCGACTGCGCGTCCGCCGTTCCGCAACAGATGCGGAACGGAAAAGCGCTGCGGACGCTCCGCTCAGGATGACACAATTTAAGGATGGCTCTTGTGCGGCACGACTTCAGTGTCTGCGGGAGAAACCTGTCGCCGCACTGCGGCTGGAACCGCAGATCCCTCGGTCGGACTGAAGTCCTCGGTCGGGATGACAGGGGGGAGGGAGCCGTGGAGGCTGGCCTGGTGAAGTCGTGGGCTGATAGGAAGCAAGAGGCTGGCGGCGGGACGCCGCTAGGACAGCCGGCCAGAGGCCGGCGCTACTTACGGAGTGGACGCAGCGCTGTTGGCTGGGCGTTGGGGCTTCTTGTGTACCGGCCAGAAGGTGATCTGCAGCTGTGCTGTGACGTTGGTCTTCGGCGTCGAGTTGATCAGCGGAAAGTCCCAGCGCTCGTACTGCACCATCGGCTGAATCTGAATCTCTTTCTTGAACAGCCAATTGACCGTCGCGGAGTAGTCATTCAACCCGCCTCCCTCCAGAAACACGGGATCGTTGTACTGCCGGCGATAGCCGAGCTGAATCTTCTTCTCTCCGCTGAACCAGTAAGTCGCCCACGCCTGAATCGCGTCGCCCTGGCGGCCAATCCAGCTGCCCATAATCACGCCATCGTTGCGATAGCCGTCGGCATAGTGAGCGTTCGCGTAGTAGCGGCCGACGCCAGGATAGCCGGGGATATTGGTGTAGAGGCCTTCGACGCGGAGGTCGAGATTGTGCAGCTTGGGAATCTGCGGAAAGTAGAGTCCGGGATTCCACGCCGACTCGTGCGCATAGGCAATGGGGTTGGGCTCGTCGTTGGCCATACCGTCGGCGTAGAGCGTGACCCAATTGCGCAAGCCGGGAATGCGATAGGAAAAGTTAATGCCGTTAAAGCGCTTGCCGGGATCGACCGGCTGATCGTTGCCCGTGCTCGACCAGGTGTGGAACCACGTCGACAATGTCGCCGGCCGCGTGTAGCCCGCCCACATGACGGTGATGGTCACGCCCATCTCGAAGTTGGGTGACATCTTCAGCTCCAGCTTATCGCCCCAGGTGTACGGCTGCGGATTCAGCAGCGTGACGCCGTTGCCGATCAGCGGAAATTCGGGAGAGGCCCCGCGGATGTAGGTCTGGCCGTCGATGCGTCCGATAAAAAAGCAATTGCGCAGCATGCCCAGCCACGCGAGCGGCCCGGGAAGCTGGAACGGCGAGACGCGCTGCACGCGCAGCATGGTCATGGACTGCGCGTTGTTGGAGAGCATCAGCGAGCCGCCGTAGTCCGGACCCCAATCCAGCGCCTGCTGGCCGAAGGACATCTGCCAGTTGTTCATGTTCAGCGCGGCGTAAGCCTCAATCGTCTTGAACTGATTCAAGCCGGG
Source organism: uncultured Acidobacteriaceae bacterium (assembly GCA_963805985.1). GTDB lineage: Bacteria > Acidobacteriota > Terriglobia > Terriglobales > Acidobacteriaceae > Bog-257. Next base: position 545,640 of record CAWDWG010000008.1, read on the forward strand.
AAATGTCGGGACAGAATTCAGCGGCAGCTGATCGACATTGGCGATGGCCTGCGCGGCTGTCGGGCTGTACGGCGCGATCGGCGACGAGTGCTGATACTCGCCGCGAATGTAGAAGGCGATCGGTCCGGCCTCGGCGCGCGTGGATGCGCCGACATAGCTGTTGAAACCCTGTCCGAAGGGACGGCCGTAGTTGTTGTAGAGCGTCTGGGTGAAGTGGAAGCTGTCGTCGATCGGCATGCCCGCGATTTCGGTGACGCCGGCGTAAGCCGACTCCATCTGCGCTCCGATGTTGGGAGCGCCTTCCAGATTTGCCAACTCGACGGCGAACTCGCGGCGCAGCTCCTCGACAACCCGGGTGTCCTCGTTGTGAGCGTCGGGATATCCGGTACCTTCCTGCGCCTGCAACGTCAGTCTCGCGACTTCCAGGCGCGCTATCGGACGAATGTCCTCAACGTACTCGGGCAGATATCCAAGCGCGGCGAGCCGATCGAGAGCAGGGTAGACCCAGCTGTCGAGCGGGACGTAGGTTGTGCCCATGAACTTGGGATCGGGAATCTTGTCGTCCGGATTCTTGACGAAGGTTCCCCAAGTGCGCGGATCGATTTCATCAGCCGAGCGCGCGCGAAATACCTGACGCCCCATATACCAGCCGAGGGCGCTGCCGAGAATCGCGTCGGCCATCCAGTGTTTCTGGCCGACAACGCGCGCGGCGCTGACCGCGCCGGCGGTGCCATAAGCCACCACCTGCGTTGCCCAGCCGGGATACTCGCGAGCGATCACGCTGGCCGCAGCCCAACTGACGGCCGAAGTGTCGGAAGGGAAGGAGTCGCCGCCGGAAAAGAAGTTGCCGCGATTATTGCCGGTGTCGGGACGCTCGCGGCCGGCGATGTATTTGAAGGCGGTGACGTCGAGATACGAATCCAATGCAGCTTCGGCGGCAAGGAGGCCGGTTTCGCGCTCGTGATCGTTGTTCTTCATCTGGCCGAGGAGAAACAGGCCGCCGCTGGCGCCGAGCAGCGCGGCTGCTCCGGCATCGGAAAAAGTGGCGGCGTGATTGATCGTGCTGGTGCCCGTGGGCAGCTTGCCCTCGACCCACGTGTCGCTGCCGACCAGAAACGTGCTAACGCCGATCGCGGGAACGATGAAGAAGAGGTTCTCGGACTTCATGTGAGCCGGAGTGGTGAAGAGCGCTTCCTGATCCTGAAGAATGTTCTTAGGCAACGATTTCAGCGTGACCGAAGGCTTCTCCTCGTCGGGTGTGATCGTTGAATTTGCCGAGGGCGGAGTTGGCGGAGGAGGCGAGTCGGGCAGCGCAGATTGCGCGTGTGCAACGGTCGCGAGCACGCAACACCACAGCGCCAATTGGGATGGGAACCGAAACGCCATTTAGAAATGCACGGCGACCGCAGCCGCTACAGCCAGGTTGGCCACCAGCTGCGCGGTTTCCAGAGTTGTCTTCCACGCGGTCGAGCCGCCCAGCGCCTTCTCCGGAATTACCAGCACATCGCCAGGACGCATCTTGGTGCTCATCACATCGCCTTTGAACCAGCCGCTGCCCTGCGACGAGACGACCGCACCGTTGGCGCGAATCACGTAGGCTGCCTTCTTCAGCGCGAGCTCCGTGGGACCGCCGGCCTGCGCCAAATAGTACGCGGCAGTCTTGCCGGGAATGTAGGTGATCGCGGTTGGGTTGTAGACCTGGCCGTAGGCAAGTACGAAGTTCGGCTTGCGCGGAATGGTGACGACGTCGCCGGCGCGCAGGTAGACATCGACCGGCGTGCCCTCCCAATCTTTGATATTGCCCGAGATGTCGATGACCAGCCTGCCGACGGCCGGCTCGGAGCGCAGGCGGTTGAGAGTTTGGGTTTGCTGCTGCTGCACGGCTTGCAGAATCGCGGCCTGGTCCTGGCCGGTGCTGGCGGGCGAGAAGTGTACGTTGGAGGTGGAAGCTTCGATGCGGCGAATCAGCTCCTGCCGGCCTTTCTCTTCCATCTGCCGGACTTCGACGCGCTCCAGTACTGCGCCTGCCGGAAAAGAAGTGCTTCGGAAGCCGCCGGCGCGTTTGAGCAGCGAACTCAGGCGCTCGCCTTCGTTAATGCCGTAGCTGCCGGGAAATTGGACTTCGCCCTTGATGGTGGCGGAGCGCCCGATGTCGCTCCAGCCGGGAATCTGCAGAATGGTAAGCACGTCACCGGGTTTGAGCGAGACATCTTCGTTGACGTCGCCGGAGACGGCCGCGCCGATCTTGATGGTCTGCTGATTGGTGACGACCTGCTGACCGCCTTCAACCTTGTAGCTGGCCAGATCGGCGGCTTGCAGGTAAGCGCTGCGGCGGAAGCCGCCGGCCATGCGGACCAGATCGCCGGAAGTCATGCCCGAGCTCATGGGATATTCGCCGGGACGAAGCACATCGCCATAGATCCTGACCCGGGGCGGATCGATCTCATAGCGGCCGAAGACCCACACGGTATCGAACTGCTGCAGGGTGATACTTTCGTCGCCCGCCAGCGCGCCAGCGAGATCGACTTGAATGGTCTGCGGACGGAAATCGGGCGGCGCGAGGCGAATGATTTCGACGTGATTGGACGGCTCGGGCAGCACCTCCTGATAGGAGTGGATCAGGTCGGTGACCTTCATGCCGTCCTTGAAGGCGTAGCGGCCCGGCCGATAGACATGGCCTTGCAGATACACAGCACTGTCGCTGTAGGGAAGAATGGGCGCGATGGTGACGCGATCGCCGTCCTGCACGGCGAAGGGTTGCAGCGAGGCCATCTGGGAGGCGGTTGTCTGCGACGCCGAAACCGTCGTGGGCCCGAGCTTGGTGTCGAGAACAACGCGGCGCTCGTGCGCTTCGATGCGCTCCACCTTGACCACGCCTAATTGGGCGGCAACCGAGACGCCGCCTGCCATCGTAATAACGTCGGAGAGCTGGGCTGTATCGCCCTTCAGCTCGTAAACGGCCGGCCGCCGCACCATGCCGGTAACCGCGACCAGCGGACCGACCGGCGGGACCAGAATCGTGTCACCGGGCTCGAGGTGCTCGATGGCTTTGCGGACGCCGCGCAGCAGAAGATCGTAGAGATCCATCTCGCTGATGAGCTGCTCGCCGCGATAGTGCTTGACCACGCGCAGCGAGCCGGTCGAGGTCGGGCCACCGGCCGCGTAAAGCGCGTTCAGCGGCGTCGAAAGGGAACTGATGTCGTAGGCGCCGGGACGCTGCACGTCGCCGACGACATAAACGCGGACCGCATGCAGACGCGTGACCGAGAGATCGACGTGAGCGTCGTGGTATTGCGGCGCCAGAGCGGTTTGGACGACGCGCTGCGCCTGCGACAGGGTCAAGCCGGAAACGGTTACGGGTCCTGCGTCCGGCAGCGAGATACGGCCTTCGCGGTCAACCACGCGAGTGAGCCGCTGGGTGACGCCGCCCCAGGTGTTGATGGTGATGCTATCGCCCGGGCCGAGAACGTAATCCGGACCGGCGGGCATATCCATCGGGAAGTTGCGCATTCCCACTACGTCGGCGCGGAAGATCTCCGAGCCGAAGCGCTTGAGCGATTTCGGCTGCTCGGGGAATTGGGTGTAGAGGTCGCGGATCGAGGGCAAGCCGGGATAAGGGCTCTTCTGCGGCAGAGTTTTGGGATTCAGCTGGGAGTCGTCATAGCGCGGCTCGCGCGGCTGCAAGGTCGAAAGGCCGGTGGTGGGGCGTCCCGTCGTACCGGTGGTGGTTCGTCCGTTGGCGGTGCCGGCGGCGCCTTCTTCGTTGCCCATTCCAGCGACATTTCCTTGGTTATTGTCAGCAGGATTAGTGGGATACATCTCAGAATTAATGTTGGGGTTGATGTTCTCGCGAGGCTCGTATTCCTGGGCGTAGCCCGGATTATTCCCGGCGCTCGGCAGCAGTGTCTTGGCGTCGTCTTCGGAGATATAACCCTGATCGATCAGCGAGTGAATAGCGTCGGCCCGGAACTGCGGGTCGCTCTGCATGCGCTCATAGACCATCTGATCGGTGACGGTCTGGTCGTCAACCAGGGAGCCTTCGTCGCGCATGTTCTGAATCAACAGCAACTTGAGCTGATCCATCACTTCGGGGCGGTTCTGGAGGAAGTTTCGCAGCACCACGCTGTAACGCTCGGAGTTGGTCATTCCGGGAACGTTTGCCGTCTGGGTGACCGACGAAGAGCCTTGCTGGCCCTGCTGCTGGCCGACCTGGGGATTGGGCACCATGATGTTGGAGCTGGCCGGACTCTGGGAGCTTTGATCGGCGTTTTGGCCATAGGCTGCTGCGGCCGAAAGGCAGAGTAGAAGCGCAATCACAAGGGCAGGGTACGAGCGACCAACCGGCATTCTCATTCAGGTGCATCCTCTGCAGATCCCCTGTCGAACCTACGCTCCGAAAAACGACTATGACTGGTGCGGAGCAGACGCGGCAAGGAACGTGATTCTCGATCGATTGTGGTGTGAGATTGTGCCCCAAAGATTATGGGAATCAACGGTTGGGGTCAAGGAAAAACCTTGCCATCCGCAGACAACCCGCTTTGCCTCAGCAAGATAAGGGGGAAAATTGCCCGGGAGATTCTGGCGTAAAGAGGATGCGCGAGAATCGATGTCAGCAAGGGGTTATTACACGATCGTGCCGGAAACTTCTTGACATTCCCGTGAATCGGCTTGAAGATCCGAGTTAACCCCGCTCAGATTCTACAGGTTCTGTGAGGTAGACGAAGAGCTGACCCTTTCCTGGTTTAGTTCGCAGTATGTGGTTTGCGCCATTTCGTACTGCGAACGCGCTCAAGAGTTTTGCCTTTCCCTTTGTTTCAAAATACTACCTCTCCTGTTTTTGCCATGCTATTAGTTTGCCAATCTGCGTGATTTTGAAGGTTACATCCGTAGCGCCGGCGTCTCGCCGGCTGTAGTGCGGGCCTCTGGCCCGGGCGCTGGTCATCTCACCCTGAGATCCTTGAGCGCTTCCGCGAACGCCCGGCTCGGTGCGGCGCCAAACGAACGCCCCAGATCTCGATCCCTTTGGGAGAACGATGACCCGGGGCGAGGAATGATCTCGAACGCTGCTCCGCAAATGTGGTTTACGGCTTTCCGCCCTTCGCCATGATCGCCGCATCGACGTACTTGTGCGCCGCATTGATGTGGCCCCAAATTTTCTTCTGCAACTCGGCCGCTTGCGGGTCGCTCTCCGGCCCCTTGACATCGGCGTAAGCCCTCTCCAGCAGCTGCTTGGCCGTATGTAGGCGGCCAGTCTTCTCCAGGTGAGCGTCGATGGCCGGATGATCGTGAAGGTCCTTGCCGTCATCGATCGACGCCTGCTTGAGCCCGTTGATGGCAGAGTCGATCTCGCGAATGGCCGAAGCCGTATCGCTGTCGAGTGCTTCGTTGGGGGTAACTTTATCCAGATAGCCACGCGCCGCGCGCAGATCGGAGAGCGCGTGCAGGAACTCCGGATGCTTTCCAGGAACGACTTGTGCCGATGCGGCGCCGGGCAAGCACAGCGCCCCGAATGCCAGAACCACAACCAGGTACCGAACCGCTAGCTTCATCGTACGTACCCTCCTCGTGAGCTTCTTGGTTGTCACAGCAAGTGCCGAACGCTCGCCGGCGCTCGGCTGCAAAATTGAGTCAAAACTTGTGTGGTGGCGCGTAGTGAGCGCAGTCACTCCAAGGTCACACAGGATGCGCAGGGATGGCAAGGGAAATGTTGGTAAGGAGCTCAGCGCTTTTCGCCAGGCGGATTACTGCCTTCTTTCAGGAACGTTCCTTTCCTCAACTCCGAGAACGCTTCCTGCAACTCGCGCTGGGTGTTCATCACGATTGGGCCGTACCACGCCACCGGCTCTTCCAGCGGCTTGCCTGAGACCAGCAGAAAGCGGATTCCATCCTCTCCCGCTTCGAGGCTGACTTCGTCGCCGCGGTCGAACAGGAGCAGCGAGCGATTGTCGGCTTCCGCCGGAGGCGACGTTTCCTGCCACCAACTGACCGGCTCAGTCGGGACAGCTAACGGATCGGAGGCGTTGCAGAACTTGCCGCTGCCCGAGAATACATAGGCGAAAGCATGGCGCGTGGTCTCGACGGGCAGGGTTTTGCGATGATGCGGCGGAACGGTGATATCGAGATAGATCGGATCGGCAGCGACCTGGTCCACCGGCCCGTGCTTGCCCCAGAAGTCGCCGCTGACGATGCGAACGGCGGTGCCGTCGTCGTCGGTTACAACCGGAATCTCGCCCGACTTGATCTCCTGATAGCGTGGCTTGGTCATCTTCAGCGAAGACGGAAGATTGGCCCACAGCTGAAAGCCATGCATGCGCCCGGTGTTGTCACCCTTCGGCATTTCCTGATGAATGATGCCGCTGCCCGCGGTCATCCATTGCACATCGCCGGCGCCGATGGTGCCGCTGTTACCGGTGCTGTCGCCATGGTCGACCGTGCCCGCAAGAACGTAAGTGATCGTCTCAATGCCGCGATGCGGATGCCAGGGGAAGCCGGCAAGATAATCCGCGGGAACATCGTTGCGGAAATCGTCAAGCAGGAGGAACGGATCGAAGTCCGTGGTGTCGCCGAAGCCAAACGCCCGGCGCAGATGCACGCCCGCGCCTTCCAGAGTTGGCTTGGACTTGATGACGCGCTTTACCGGTCGAGTGGACATAGAGGAACCTCGCGACTCCTCGCTGGGCAAACGCTTGCGGTTTTGGTGGGCAGTGCAGGGCTCGAACCTGCGACCTCCTGCTTGTAAGGCAGGCGCTCTAACCAACTGAGCTAACCGCCCGTCCGTGAAAACGAAGAGCGAGCGCGACTGTTCGAGTGTACATCGCGCGCGCGCGGGCGGTAAACGCGAGCAGTGTAGCGCCGGCCTCCGGCCGGCTGGAGCGGCGGCGTCCACGCCGCCGTGTGCGTCAGAAAAAGCGCGTTGCTTCGTCGGATTCCGCGCGGGCCTGGAGGCCCGCACTACAGCCGGCGGGGACGCCGGCGCTACGAGAGCGCGGTGAACTCCACCAGCAATTGCAGCCGCTGGCGGGCGTGTCCGCTATCGATGGAATAGGCTGCGAGCGGAACCGCGTCGCCGATGCGATCGGCGTGGCCGGCAGCGACCAGCGCAGCGGCGGCATTCAGCAGGACAACGTCGCGCCGCGGAGATCGCTCGCCATCGAGAACTGCGCGGATGATCGCCGCGTTCTGCGCCGCATCACCGCCGGCAATATCTTCCAGCGCAGCGCGCTGCAAACCGAAATCCTCCGGAGCAACCTCGTAGACGTGCACCTGTCCGTTGCGTACCTCGGCAATCTTGCTGGGGCCGGTGATGGTGACCTCATCCAGGCCATCGCGTCCATGAACCACGAGCGCGCGCCGCACCCCGAGCTGGCTGAGCGCCTCGGCCAGCTTCTCCACCAGATCGGCGGAATAGACTCCGACCACCTGCGCCGACGCCCCGGCCGGATTGGTGAGCGGCCCGAGCAGATTGAAAACCGTGCGCAGCCGCAGATCGCGCCGCGCCGGCTGCACATACTTCATCGCCGAATGCATCGCCGGCGCGTAGAGGAATGCGATGCCCGTCTGCTGCAGGCAGGCAACGATGCGCGCCGGCGGCAGGCCGATATTCACGCCGAGCGCCTCCATCACGTCAGCCGAGCCGCATTTCGAGCTGATGCTGCGATTGCCATGCTTGGCCACGCGCACGCCTGCGCCGGCAATTGCCAGCGCGGTCGCCGTCGAGATGTTGAAGGTGCCGCTAGTGTCGCCCCCGGTGCCGCAGGTGTCGACCAGCGCGTCGCGCCCGGTGCCGCTCAGGTCGAGCGACTCGCCGTCCTCGGTCGTCAGCACGGTGGCCTCGTCGCGGATCGCCTGCGCGAAGCCGACGATCTCCTCAACCGTCTCACCCTTCATGTGCAGCGCAACCAGCAGCGCGCCAATCTGCGCATCGGTGCATTCGCCGCGAAGGATCTGCGCCATCACGTCGCGCGCCTCGTCGCGGGTGAGGGAAGTGCAGTGATTGGCGACTTTGTGCAGCGCGTCGAGGATCATGAGAGCAATAGTTAGAGTAGCACTCGGGAAAGAAGCAATTAGCAATTGGCAATTAGCTTTGAGCCGCAAGCCCAAGACGAGCAAGCACTCGTCGGCTGGTCGTGCGATATTTGAGTAGCGCCGGCCTCCGGCCGGCTGTCGCGGTGGCGTCCACGCCGCCGCTTTTAGAGCGGTTACTAAGCTGCGCGGGTCTGGAGACCCGCACTACAGCCGGCGAGGACGCCGGCGCTACGGAGCAAAGCGATTGTCCCTTCGTACTTATCTGATGCTTGCGCTCTTGTTCTCTGCTGTCACAGCGAGCGCGCAGCAGACCTATCTCGGCATGGATCGCAACGATTATCCCAGTGATGCTGCGATGGCCACGCTGCATAAGACCTTCGCGTTTACCGGGTACTGGCTCAACAATCCTCCCGGAGCGAATCGCAACAGCTGGCAAGGCAAGCGCGCGGCGCTACAGGCGATGGGCTACGGCTTTCTGTTGCTCTTCAATGGACGCGAATATGCGCAGCTGAAAGCGTCGGGGAATGCAGCACGAGTTGGAGCGAACGATGCCGCGGCAGCGGTGCACGCGGCGGAGCACGAGGGATTCCCGAAAACTGCGATCCTCTTTCTCGATCAGGAGCAGGGCGGCCGCATGCTGCCGGAACAGCGCGCCTACATTCATGCCTGGATCGACGGCGTGACGCACGCCGGATATCGCGGCGGCGTGTACTGCTCGGGAATTCCGTTTCGCGAATCGGGGGGAGTTTCCGTGGTGACGGCCGAACGACATTCGCGATCACGCCGGCTCGCGCGAGATTCGTTTCTTCATCAGCAACGATCAGTGCCCGCCAGCGCCCGGTTGCGTCTTTCCAAAGACGGCGCCGAACCCAGGCGACAGTGGAGTGCAATTCGCCGACGCGTGGCAGTTCGCGCAGAGTCCGCGGCGTCCGGAGATGACGGCGGCCTGCAGGCAGACGTACGCGAAAGATGCCAACTGCTATCCGCCGGGTAGCGCACCGCCTGCGGGTTTGTATGTGGATGTGGATAGCGCGAAGTCAGCCGATCCCTCGCAGGCGAGAGGCAAGTAGAGCACGGCTCATTGGTAGTGCGGACATTAGGTCCGCAGGATAGGCCTACCATACCTGAGGCGGCTTTAGCCGCTGGGCGAAATGTGTCGCGCCGGGTGGAGCACGCCTTCAGGCGTGCAGAAACATTCGGAATAATTGAGGCGCGCTTTAGCGCCTGAGGTAAATACTGGATTACCCCAGCGGCTGAAGCCGACGTCCTGGAGAGTTCGCAGCTGCACCGCTGAAGCGCTGCACCACCCGACGGAAGAATCGAAGCTCTGCTCGCAATGCCAACCGAACACACTCCATCCCGCGCCGAGATCGAACACGCCGCATCGCTGCTGCGCGCGGGCAAGTTGGTGGCATTTCCCACCGAAACCGTTTATGGCCTGGGCGCCAATGCCCTGGACGAAGCTGCCGTCCGTCGCATCTACGAAGTCAAAGGCCGTCCCAGCACCAGCCCCATCATTGTTCACGTCAGCAGTGTGGAAATGGCGCAGACGGTCGTCGCCGAATGGCCGCCAAAGGCGCAGCTTCTGGCGAGGAGTTATTGGCCAGGCCCGCTCACCCTGGTGCTGAAGAAGCAGCCCACCATCTCCCCGGTCATTACCGCGGGACTCGACACGGTTGGCGTGCGCATGCCGTCGCATCCCGTCGCGCTGGCACTGATTGAAGCCGCTCAGCTTCCTATAGCCGCGCCCAGTGCCAACCGCTTCGCGCAGCTGTCGCCCACAACTGTGGCGCATGTCCGCAAAGGACTCGGTGATCGCGTCGATTACGTCCTCGACGGTGGTCCTTGTACCGTCGGGATTGAGTCGACAGTACTGTCGCTGATCGAAGAGGAGCCGGTCCTGCTGCGGCCGGGCGGAGTATCGCGTTCGCAACTCGAAGAGGTGATTGGGCCGGTTGGGCTCGTTACACAGACGCCGGCTGATGCTCATCCTGCGCCCGGCATGCATCAGCGGCATTACAGCCCGCGCACCAAATTGTTCCTGGTGCGCGATGGCAATGTGCCACGCGAAGGTATGGGAGCTTACCTGCAATTGCGAACCCCGCCGACTGGGGACGTGCGTGAGATTGTGCGAATGCCCGACGACGCGGCTGGTTACGCGTACGATATGTATCGCGTGCTGCACAATCTCGATGCGAAAGGCTACGACTGGATTGCCGTAGAAGCGCCCCCGATCTCGCCGGAGTGGGGAGCGGTGTGGAATCGGCTAAGTCGAGCAGCAGCGCAACCCATTAATCCTGACTAAGAGATGTGTGACCCCGACCGAGCGCTTTAACCTCAGCAGCAATTCCCATCAAGAACCAAGAACGCGGCCCATGCTACAGTCGAGAACTTAACTTCGCGACTGCCGACCTTGACAGCTCCGCCCGCCAACTCGCCTCCGCAGGAATCCTCGCCACATCTGCTGCGGCAGGTCGGCCTCTTCGACGCCACCATGATTGTCATGGGCGGCATCATCGGCGCCGGAATCTTCATCAACCCGTATGTCGTCGCGCAGCAACTGCACACGCCGGTGCTGATTCTCGGGGTGTGGATTGCGGGCGGCGTGGTCGCGATGCTGGGCGCATTCGTCTATGCCGAGCTGGCTGCGCGGCGGCCAGCGGTTGGCGGCCAGTACGCTTACCTGCGCGAGGCGTTTCATCCCGCGGTCGGCTTCCTCTATGGATGGGTGCTGCTGCTGGTGATTCAAACCGGCGGCATGGCTGCCGTGACCGTAACCTTCGCGCGCTATTTTCTGGAGCTCACTTCGTGGCACATTTCTGAGCGGCTTCTGGTTGTTCTCACCCTCGTGGTGCTCACCGTTGTTAATTGCCTGGGCGTGAAGCTGGGCAGCCGCATGCAAAGCGTGCTGATGGTGCTGAAGATCGCCGCTATTGCAGGATTGATCGCCGCGGGACTGTTCGCGGTGCGCTCGCCGCATCCTTTGCTGCATCCGGTCTTGGATCGCGCGCCATCGTTCGACCTGCTGACCGCGATCGGAGCGGCAATGGTGCCCGTGCTGTTCGCCTTCGGCGGATGGCAGACCACGAACTTCATCGCGGAGGAGATCAAAGATCCGCGCAGGAATCTGTCGCGCGCGCTGGTGGCGGGCGTGGCGGGCGTGATCGTGCTCTACGTCGGCGTGAACTTTGTTTGCGTGCGAACGCTGGGGCCGCAGGCTCTGGCCGAAACACATGTCCCCGCGACCGCCGTCATGCGCGTCGCGATGGGCGACACCGGAGCACGGCTGATTGCGCTGGGAATCACGATCTCCACCTTGGGATTTCTCAGCCAGTCGGTGCTGACCGCGCCGCGAGTTTACTTTGCCATGGCGCGCGATGGGCTGTTCTTTAAGAGTGTCGCGAAAGTTACGCGGCGCACGCACGTTCCCGCCGTGGCGATTGTTCTGCAAAGCGCGTGGACGATTGTGGTCGCGCTATCCGGCCGCTATGAGCAGATCCTGAATTACGTCGTCTCGATGGACTTTGTCTTCTTTGGATTGACCGGCGCCAGCCTGTTCGTCTTGCGCAGGAAAGACGCAGCTGGAGATGGATATCGCGTACCTGGCCATCCATGGACCACCGCCGTCTTCGTGCTGGCATGTTGGGTGGTGGTGATCAATACGATTTACAAGTATCCGCGGAACAGCCTGCTGGGCGTGGCGATCCTGCTGCTGGGGTTGCCGGTGTACGCATTCTGGGCGGCCAAGCAGAAGCGCGCAGAGAGTCGCAGATGATCAATGCGCCGCTGAAACATCCTAGCTTCGATCGCACGTAAACTGAGCTTATGCCATCTCGCACCCACGCCGCTTCGTCCTACATGCAGTATGCCAAGTTGCGCTCTGAGGCTAAATACAACCTGGCCGCCAGCGGAATCATGAGCTATCCGATCGCCGAGCTGCCGCTCAAGCTCGAAGATCTGGAGATCAACGGTCCCACATTGTATGGGTACCAGCCGCTGGTGGAGCGGCTGGCGAAGCTGAATGGCGTCGCGCCCGAATGCGTGGTGACCGCGCAGGGAACTTCGCTGGCGAATCATCTGGCCTTCGCGGCGGCGCTGGAGCCGGGCGAGGAGGCGCTGGTTGAATGGCCGACCTATGAGCTGCTGACCACAACACTGGAGTACCTCGGCGCGCAGGTGCGGTTCTTCGATCGCGGCCTGGAGCGCGATTTTCGCGTCGATCCGGAGGAGGTCGAGCGCAAGATCACACCGCAGACACGGCTGATCGTCCTGACCAATCTGCATAATCCCAGCGGCGCGCTGATTGACGATGCGACCCTGCGCGCGGTTGGCGAGATCGCGTTGAAGAACAATGCACGCGTGCTGGTTGACGAAGTTTATCTGGAGTCGCTGTTCGAGCGGCGCCCGCGCCCGGCGATTCATCTCGGAGATCATTTCATCGTGACCAGCAGCCTGACGAAAGCGTTTGGGCTGAGCGGCGTGCGTTGCGGATGGATACTGGCCAATCCCGAGCTGGCCCAGCGAATGCGGCTGATCCACGATCTCTACAGTGTGAACGCGGCGTTTCCCGCCGATCTGATCAGCGTGATCGCGCTGGATAATCTCGATCGCGTGATCGCGCGCGCGAAGAAGCTGCTCGATGCGAACCGGCCGGTGCTGGATGCGTTTCTGCGCTCGCGCGACGACCTCGCGTACGTCAGGCCGGAATTCGGGACGGTCGCGTTCCCAAAGCTGAAGACAGGAAGCGTTGATCAGCTGGATCGGTTGCTGCGCGAGAAATATGAGACGGCGATCGTCCCGGGCAAGTACTTTGGCGAAGAGCAACATTTCCGCGTGGGGATTGGCGGCGATCCGGAGATGACGCGCGTCGCCTTTGAGCGGCTGGGCAAGGCACTGGATGAGATGAGGCGGGGATAAGCGGCGGAATAATTCTCTCCCGGGTGGCGTTTCTTTCTTGGGTGGAGCACTGCTTCAGCAGTGCAGCTTGTAATGACCAACAGTCAACGGCTTTAGCCGCTGAGGTTTTTGGGGAACCTTACTCAGGCGCTAAAGCGCGGGATTGTTATTGCTGCAACTACACGCCTGAAGGCGTGCTCCACCCTTTCTGGCGAACAGCCCATCGCTCCGATGGCAGCACCAGTTCGCGAACAGCTGCGACTCCGCTCGGCACGACAATCAACAACCTAATTATCTCCGCGGCGGATAACGTGTGTCGGAGTAGTCGCGATACTCTCGCCGGCGGGGCGAGCCGGCATCCCAACTGAAGGCTCCCCTCCGCAGAGTGAATTGCGGCTCGGCGCTGTTTTCCTGGGGAACAACACTGAGGATGTCGAAGCGGCAGGGCGGGCGATCGCCGGGAAGCCGCCGCAGGTAGCGTTTGGCGACCGCAAGAATATTGTGCTGCTTCTTGATGTTTACTGCGGTTGATGGCGGCGCGAAGCTGTCGTCCATTCGGGTCTTGACTTCGATAAAGCACAACACGCCGTTGTCCCAGCCGATCAGATCGATCTCACCACGATCGTGCGGCACGCGAAAGTTTGTCGCGACAAATCTGTAGCCGAGGCGCTTCAGATAGAAATAGGCCTCGGTTTCGCCACGCCGGCCGAGTCGCAGGTGCGCCGGTTCGCGTGAGGCGGGTGCGATCCTATGCAGGACGCGAATCAGAAATTGAGACAGCCGGAGCATGGACAAATGAGACGTTGATAGTTGAACTTTATCGGATGGGATGTGCAAGGCGTGTGATGGCCCTCACCATAAGCTGTGAACGATGTTCGCCAAGAATGCGGTGCCGCCGGCTGAAGCCGGCTCAGGATTACAAGTAAGTACTTGGCGCTGGCCTGAAGGCCAGCTCTACCCGAGCTCTTTCATTAAATATTGCCGAAACGGTCAGCGTACGCCGGACTCCAAACCGGCTGTCCCGGCGGCGTCCTTGCCGACGAAGTCGGCCCGTGGGCCGGAGGCCCACGTTACAGCCGGCCAGAGGCCGGCGCTACAAGTTCAAACTCCGACACGGCCGAAGACCTCGTACGCGGCTGGCGCGACGAATTCATGCGACGGCGGCCTACCTCTAGAATGATCCTGTGGCGAGTTCGGAAAACGAAAAGGACATTCTGAAGCTGCTGGCGGCTCCCAAGCGTCCGCCGAAGTTGACGCCGCGGCGAATTGGCATTCACACTTCAACCGCCGGGCGGCGTGGAGTTTGCGGCCGAGCGAGCGTATCGGCTGGGCTGCAATGCGTTTCAGATTTTCTCTTCCAGCCCGCGGCAGTGGAAGCCGTATGAGCTGGCGACCGCGCAGTGCGTCGAGATGAATCGCCTGCGCGAGCGTTATGACTTAAAGCCGCTAGTGATTCATGCCAACTATCTGGTCAACGTGGCCGGGGGCAATTCGGAGTTCCATGCCAAGTCGATCGCTGCGTTTCGCGGTGAGGTCGAGCGCGCGCTGGCGCTGTGCGCCGAGTTCCTGGTGCTGCATCCCGGATCGTTTCGCGGCAGCAGTCGCGAAGAAGGCCTGCAGCGCGCCGCGCTGGCGATTGAGCAGGCAGTCGATGGGCTCGATCTCAGCAGCCGGCACTTGCGGATTCTGATCGAGAATACCGCCGGCTCGGAGTTTTCCCTGGGCGGCAACTTCGAGCAGGTTGCCGAGTTGCTCTATCTCCTGGGCAAAGTGGTGCCGTCGGGAGCGTGCATTGACACCTGCCACACGCACGTCGCTGGATACGACATCGTCAGCGAAGAAGGCTTTGCCGACACGCTCGATCAGCTCGATCGCACAGTGGGACTGAAGAATGTCCACGTCTGGCATTGCAACGATGCCAAGGCTGAGCGCGGATCGAAGCTCGATCGCCATCAGCACATCGGGAAGGGAAGCATTGGATTAAAGCCGTTCCGCCGATTGCTGAAGGATCCGCGCCTGGCGCATGCGGCGTTCATCGCGGAGACTCCGATCGACGAGCCGCTGGACGATCTGACCAACGTGAACGCGTTGAAAAAGCTGGTGGGGAAAGTTGAGTAGTTTCATCCACCCGCTCTAGCCAAAAGATGGCTAGAACGGGCAACCGGGAGGACAACGAAGTAAAACGCTCCCGACGTCACGCAGCACGAATCGCGAGCGATGGCACGACGACCTCGACCCGTCCCGTCGCCACGTCGTACACCAGGCCGGAGATGAGCCACGCGGCCGGCAATTGCGGAATCTTCCGCAGCAAAGCCACGTCGGCGGCGACGGCGGCGCGAGGGTTATTCACGGCTTTGCTCTTCAGCTCAGCTTCCGGCACCTGAAAATACTGGGACAGCATGGCCCGCTCGTTGGCGAGCCGCGTGATGCCGCAATCAGTGTGCTGAAGAACGATGAGGTGAAACTCTCCGCCCCCTCCCGGGACCTCGCCGGCAATTTCGCCGATTTTCCCCAGCAGCCCCAGCTCCTGTAGCAGCCCGGGCGTAATCCGGCCGCCGATGTTCCGCATCACCACTGCTTCGCCCGGCGTGATGCCAAGCACGTGAGCGGGATCCACCCGCATGTCCGCGCAGCCGACGATGATCGCCTTCACGTTTGGAAGCGCCTTGGGAAGCGACGGCATTAACGTGCGCGCAGCCGACTGCTGCGTTGCGAATTCCCGGTTGCGCTTCAATAAGCTGTCGAGGTAGTCCATATCTGCTCCTGTAGAAATGGCGGAAAGTCTAGTGAGATGTTCTGTCAACTGGATGATCGAATGGCTGTTAAGGTCGATGATCTTTCGCGACGTTCTGGTTTGCCGGAAACTTCCGGGCGGCCGGAGTTATCCAATCTTCACGCGTTCCGCATTGTAGAATCGAGGTTTACCCCGACGCACTTCTTGGACATTTATGGCCGAATCCCAAACAACCGTATCCAATTCCAAACCGCACGATGAGCTCGCCACCCGGGCAGATCGCTACGACCCGTCAGCAATTGAGCAGAAGTGGTTCGAGCGCTGGGCGCAGAATCCCGATCTCTACAAGTCCGAGCCCTCGAACTCTTCGCGCAAGAAGTATTACGTGCTGGAGATGCTGCCGTATCCATCCGGCGCGCTGCACATGGGACACGTCCGCAACTACGCCATTGGAGACGCGCTGGCGCGCTACATGTGGATGCAGGGCTACAACGTGCTGCATCCGATGGGCTGGGATTCGTTCGGGCTGCCGGCGGAGAACGCGGCCATCGCCAACCAGACGCCGCCCAAGGACTGGACGCTGGGCAACATCGAGAAGATGAAGCGGCAGATGAACCGCATGGGCTTCTCCTACGACTGGTCGAAGGAAGTGACGACCTGCCTGCCCGAGTACTACCGCTGGAACCAGTGGTTCTTTCTGAAGCTGTTCGAGCGCGGCCTGGCCTATCGCAAGAAGAGCAAGGTGAACTGGTGCCCGAAGTGCGCCACGGTGCTGGCCAATGAGCAGGTGCTGTCCAACGGCTGCTGCTGGCGGCACGAAGACACGCTGGTGGAACAGCGCGAGCTGGAGCAATGGTTCCTGCGCATCACCAATTACGCTGACGAATTGTTGCGCAACTTGGACAACATGCCGGGCTGGCCGGAAAAAGTCCGCACCATGCAGCGCAACTGGATTGGGCGCAGTGAAGGCGCGCTGGTGGATTTCAAGCTCGACGGCGTGGCCGGACCGGCGGGCGACAAGATCACCGTCTTCACTACCCGCATCGACACGATTTATGGCGCCACTTCGCTGCAGCTCGCGCCCGAGCACCCGATGGTTACCGACTTGATTGCCAACGAGCCGTCGCTGCTGGCCAAGGTGGAAGACCTGATTGCCCAGCAGAGCAAGGCGAAGGAAGCGGGCGATATCGGCGCAATCGAGAAGCGCGGTGTCGCGACCGAGCGCTTCGCTTTGAATCCGTTTAACGGCGAGAAGGTGCCGATCTGGGTGGCGAACTACGTGCTCATGGATTACGGCACGGGCGCGATCATGTCGGTACCGGCGCACGATGAACGCGATTGCGAGTTCGCCAAGAAGTACGGGCTCGATATCAAGATCGTGATCTTGCCGCGGCGCGAGAGCGACGCTCCGGACGGCGCGCCGAACGAGCCGGTGCTGCCGTTCGTCGAAACCAACAGCCTGCTGATCAACTCGGGCGAGTACAACGGAATGCCGTCCGATGAGGCGATCGAGAAGATGTCGAAATACGCCGAGGACCAAGGCTTCGGCAAGGCGACAGTGACCTATCGCCTGAAGGATTGGGGCATCAGCCGCCAGCGCTATTGGGGCACGCCGATTCCGATGATCTATTGCGAGGCCTGCGGCATTGTGCCGGTGCCGGAAAGTGACCTGCCGGTGCTGCTGCCGGAGAATGTCGACATCACGCTGGCCGGCGGATCGCCGCTGGGCAGGGTGCCGGAGTTCGTGAACGTCACCTGTCCCAAGTGCGGCGGCGCGGGGCGGCGCGAGACCGACACCATGGACACGTTTGTCGATTCGTCCTGGTACTTCTACCGTTACACCGATCCCACATTGTCAGACAAGCCACTGGACTCTGACACTGTGGGATATTGGTTCGAGATCGATCAGTATATCGGCGGGGTTGAACATGCGATTCTGCACCTGATCTATTCGCGCTTCTGGACGAAAGTGATGCGCGACATGGGGATGGTGCGCAACTCGGAACCGGTGGCGCGGCTGTTCACGCAGGGCATGGTGATCAAGGGCGGCGCCAAGATGTCGAAGAGCCGGGGCAACGTGGTTTCGCCCGACGACATGGTGGCGCGTTACGGCGCCGATGCCACGCGCATGTACACGTTGTTCGGCGGCCCTCCGGATCAGGACCTGGACTGGCAGGACGCGGGCGTCAAGGGAATCAGCGGATTTCTGTCGCGCGTGTACCGGTTCGTCGCGCGCAACGCCAGGCCCGATCATCCGGAGTGGAACGGCAACGGCCATGTCGAGCTGTCTCCGGCCGCTCGCAAGATGCAACGCAGGCTGCACCAGACCATCCAGCGCATAACCGAGGACTTCGCCGGACGCTGGCACTTCAATACATCGATCTCATTCCTGATGACGCTGGTGAATGAGCTCTACGCGTACGAAGATGCTGTTCATCGTGGTGGTGAAACCGCCGCGCCGGTGTGGCTGATGTCCGACGTGCAGCGCAAGCTGGTGCTGATGCTGGGGCCGTTCGCGCCGTATCTGGCGCATGAGCTGTGGGAGATGCTGGGCGAGAGCTCGGACCTGCTGCGCGCGCCGTGGCCGACAGTTCGATCCGGCGCTGACCAAGGAAGAAGCAGTGGAGTATGTGATCCAGGTAAATGGCAAGGTTCGCAGCCGTGCGAACATTGCCGCCAATGCGGCGGAGGAGCAGTGCAGAGAGTTAGCGTTTAGCGACGAGAAGATGAAAGCCGCGATCGAAGGGAAGAAGATTGTACGGTGGTCGTGGCCCAGGGACGGTTGGTGAACGTTGTAGCAAGATGCCTTCACCCCTATCTTCGAAGTCCTGACCGGGAACCTGATGCACCGGTGCCCCAGGTTAGCCCAACCGAAGGGCAAACCTGGGGCACAAGTCATACTGCCGTGAGAGTTCATGCAATGGCAACTCTTGATCATGTAGCGCCGACGTTTCTTGTCCCTGACGTGACCAGTGCGGCGCGCTGGTATGAAAGCAATCTCGGCTTCTCCTCGGCTTTCACGCCGAAGACCGAGCCCTATGTCTACGCGAGCCTATGGCGAGATGGGGTCGAAATCATGCTGTTGCGGCAGGAGTGTTATCTGGAAGCCGCAGATCGAGCGCGCGGGCGATCGCGGAGACGCACCTTCGCAAGAACGGGATCTATTCTGGGTTCAGGGGGGCTCCCAAGGCGCCGCCGCTAAAGGGCTCGGCTATTTTGTTCTGCCCACGCGGGCTAACGCCCACGGCTAACACAAATGTCGCTGCTTCGCGGCTGAGACATCCGTCCACACACTTCGATTCTTTGGTTGGATCCTCCCATGGCAACTCTTCAGCGCGCCGCGAAATACTGCTGGAGTGAGCCGCGTCGGGAGGGTCGGCGCCTCCGAACTGAGATCGCTTTTGGACGAAGGCCGGAACCTGTTCCAGGCAGCGCTGAATCCCGCTAAGTTATTCCCAAATTGGGACTTTGCGTTTAGAGGCGATTTGGCGGGCGATAATCTCTCCGATGGCCCGTAGCACCTTCCGAGGTGCGATCGTCGCTCTGGCGCGATCCTAGCGCGCTTAAATGGCACTTGTGGCGGATATTATACTGGCCAAATTGTGGCCAAGCTGTCGTAAGACAGTAGCACCAACGTGTTCATAGAGGCAGAATCCTGTGCGTCTCCGGCCCAATAACAAGGCTAAGCTGTTGATAAAAAACATAACAATGGCCGAAAGGCGTAGTCCAGAATTTGAACGCGCTGCCGAGCCCGTTAACCGCCTGGCTTTACTCTGGCATCAGCCCATGCCGAGATCCTCTGGTATTTCCAGCGGGGTTCCGCAGGCCCGACAGATGACGGCGGAGCAATCGCCGCAGGTGAGCGGATCGTCGACCTCGCGCGCGCATGCCGGGCAGTAGAGCATTGGATGTGTCTCGCCGTTGGTTGGAGGCTGCGGAGCTTGAGGCATAAAGTTCCCGCGACTGTACCATAGACAGGAAGAATCTTTCACCACAGAGACACAGAGGGCACAGAGAAGAAATTCAGAAACGGAATTCCGAAACAGAAACGCGGAAATAGAAACTCTGTGTTCTCTGTGTCTCCGTGGTGAAACGAATTCCAATTACACAGAAGCGACGAGGAGAGGATGACTAACGAGAAGACGCTTGCCGTCGACGAGCAGATGCGGCGCGAGTTCAATCAATGGGCCGAGGCCGGCCGCGGCGAGGAGATGGAGCATCACCACATCAGCATCACCGCGCAGACGCTGGCGCTGATGGGACTGAAGCCGGGGCAGCGCGTGCTCGACCTGGGCTGCGGTGCGGGATGGGCGAGCCGGTTGCTGGCGCAAATGGTCGGCGGTGGCGAGCTGACGGGACAAGTCGTCGGCCTCGACGTCTCGGACGAGATGATTCGCATCGCGCGCGCGACTTCCACGGCGTACGAGAATTTGCTGTTCGTGGTCGGCTCGGCGCAGCAGATTCCGTGGGAAGAGAATTTCTTCGACAAGGTGTTGTCGGTGGAATCGTTTTATTACTACGGCGATCAGGAGCGCGCGCTGAGTGAGCTGTTTCGCGTGCTCGCGCCCAAGGGCGAGCTGTATATCCTGATCAATCTTTACCGCGACAATCACTACTCGCTGCGCTGGGTGGACGAGCTGAAGGTCCCGGTGCAGGTGCGCTCGGAGCAGGAGTACATCGAGTTGCTGAAAGAGAACGGGTACGAGGATGTGCGTGCCATGCGCATTCCCGACCTGACGCCGACGCCGGAGGAGTACAGCGGCAAGTGGTTCAAGAATGCCGAAGAGTTGCGCGACTTCAAGAAGATTGGCGCGCTGCTGCTGATCGCGCGCAAACCGGACGTGGTGAGCCCGCCGAGAAGTTACGAGTTATCTTGAAAATCGTTTTCACCACGGAGGCACGGAGTACACGGAGTATTTGAGGATTTTCAACTGATGAAATCCAATTCCCGAGCCAGGTTCGGGTGCTCTGCCGCGACTAATGAATTCCGAAACTCAGTGACCTCCGTGCCTCCGTGGTGAGACAACCGCCTCTACAGACTTCCCCGTCCCGGCCCGACGTGGATGCTGCCGTTCACATTGTTCAGCTCGATGTGCACGCCGCCGCTGCCGAGCGTTCCTGACATGTTCTTGCCGACCCAGCGGCCCTTCACCGTCAGCGGAAAGTCGGTTGAGATGCTGCCACTGACGGAACTGGCTTCTATCTCCGCGTTGGGCGATTGCGGCAGCAGCAGATCGACGCTGCCGTTCACTGACTGGAGCTTGATCTCGCGAACATTGGTCAACGAGGTGTAGTTCGCCTCGACGCTGCCGTTTACGGTTGCCAGGTTGGCGGTGCCCGCCAGATCCGAGGCGCGTAGCTTGCCGTTCACCAGGTTGGCCCTGATCTCGCCATTGATTTTCTGAACGGTGAGGGCACCGTTTACCAGGTCCACCTTGTCGATGCGCACGTTCTGCGGAACATGCAGCGTGTAGTGAACCGACGCCGGGTTGTTGTTGGCCCAGTGATGCGACGGGTAGTGGGTCTCGATCTCAACCGAGTTGCCGAAGGTGCTGACCTCGATCTGCGCTTCGTCGAGCCGCTGCTGGTCGCGGGCGGTCTTCACCGCGTCGATCTGGACCTCGTTGCGATTCCAGCCGGTGATCTCGACATCGCCGTTGATGTTGCTGAGCGAGACGCGACCGTCGGCGTTGAGCGGAACGGTTTTATGAAAGTCCTGGGTTACTTCGGCCTGGGCGGGAAGGGTCAGGAGCAGGGCCAGAGTTGCTGCCGCGATGGCGCCTGTCAGATTGGTGAGCCTGCGAAGTTGAGACATGGTACCTCCTGTCGCGCTGGGCGCGGGGGAAAAGAAGTTGGCCTGATGGGTGATACGGACAAGAGATGCCGGCGGTTCAGAAAATCGAGAGGCCGGCTTGCTGGGGCGGACAGCAGATCCCTCGTCGGGCTGAAGCCCTCCTCGTGATGACAATCTTCCCTGTGTGCAGCATTCTTCAAGGCCACATGCCTGCGATTTAGCCCCTGAGCTGCGAAACGTGGCCTGGAGGCGCCCGGAAAACGATTCGACGTGCCCCCATTGAGCTCGATAGGAAAGGGAGGCTCGAGTTGTTCAACGCTCATCCCCCAGAAGATTGTCATCACGAGGAGGGCTTCAGCCCGACGAGGGATCTGCTTTTTCCCGGAATTGCGAAGTAGACCGCGACGGTCATCTAAAATGTTGATACCCATGTCTGCCGTCAGCGTAACCTCGACCGTCCTCAACGAAGTGGACGACATCGACGGGCTAGTCTCGACGCTTGCCGGGCAGAGCCCGCCTCCGAAGGAGGTCATCATCGTCGATGGTGGCTCGACCGACGGCACGTGGGAGCGGCTGGTCGCGGCGCGAGCGAAGTATCCCAACCTGGTTGCCATCCGCGATGAAAGCTGCAACTTGAAGGCCTCGGCTGGTCCGATCGCGCGCGGACGCAACGTTGGAGTTGCCGCCGCGACCTCAGACATCGTCGCCTGCGCCGATGCCGGCTGCATTTACGATCCGGGCTGGCTGGCGCGGCTAACGGCCCCAATCGCGAACGGCGGCGCTGAATATGCGCTGGGCGGCTCGCGCATCGATCCCGAGGACCAGACCATCTGGGACCTAGCTGCGGCGCCGTTCTTCGGAATGAGAGAGCGCGCGGACGGGACGACGCGATCGTGCACCGGCCGCTCGATGGCATTTCGCAAAGAGCTGTGGCAGCGCGTCGGCGGATTTCCCGAGACCAGCTTCCTTGGCGAGGATACAAAGTTCGACCTGGCCGTGCGCAAGCTGGTGACGCCGGCCTTTGCGGAACGGGCGCAGGCGATCTACCGGCCGCGGCATACGCTGAAAAGCGCGCTCGCCATGATGGCGCGCTACGGCGTCGCCGACGGCGTGCTGGGGACGCGGCGCTCAAGGCTAGTGCGAAATACGCTGCGCTGTATCGCGGAGATCGTCGCCATCGCACTTGTGCCGCGCACGGTGATTCCGCTGATCGCTGTTCTGTTGCTGGAGATCTACTTCGCCTTCCGCCTCGATTGGAGCACGTTTCGCAAGCACGCAACTTTGCCGCGACTTGCCGCGCGATTGCTCTACTCGCTGGTGGTGCCGTGGGTAGCGGCGTGGAATCAGGCGGTGGGAGAATTTACGAAGACGAATCAGCCGAACCGGCAGAATGCATAAAAGCAGTGTAGTGACCGGTGGTCAGTGGCTGGGTTCATCTCATGGATGCTTCGTATCAGGGCACGACCTTGGTCGTACCGGACGAGGCGCTGTAAATGTGAGGGCTTTAGCCCGTGCAAAATACCCCAGGGGCTAAAGCCCAGTCCTTATCTGGCCGGTCAACGGCACGGCTGAAGCCGTGCCCTGATACAAAGCGATTTGCGAAATGGCTTCTAGTTGCTAAGCTCGTTCCTCACTTCGAAAACCGATACTTCACCAGATCCCGCACCGCGACCACGCCATCCTTCCAGTTGATCTTCTTGCCTTCCGCGTAGGTGCGGCCGTGGTAGACCACCGGCACTTCGTAGATGCGCGCGCCCAGCTTGGCAAGCTTGACGGTCATCTCGGTCTCGACACTGAAGCGGTCGGAGTGCAGATCGGCGCGCACCAGCCATTCGCGGCGAAACACCTTGTAGCAGGCGGTGACGTCGTGAAGCCCGATGCCGGTCAGCATATTGCAGAGCACGGAGAAGATGCGGTTCAGGATATAGCGCCAGAAGCGCGGCACGCGGTGCGAGCCGGAGTGGAAGCGGTTGCCGAAGACCGCGTCGGCGTGGCCTTCGAGGATGGGCGCGATCAGCGCAGGATAATCGCGGGGATCGTATTCCAGGTCGGCATCCTGAATGATGACCAGCTCGCCGGTGGAGTGGTTCAGGCCGGTGCGCACGCCCGCGCCTTTGCCCATGTTCTTCTCGTGCAGCACGAGCTTGACGATATTGGCCCCATTGCCGCCGAGCTGCGCCTGCAAGTCGGTGTCGCGCAGGAACTCGCGCGTCCCGTCGGTGGAGAAGTCGTCGACGATGATGAGCTCTTTCTGCAGGCTCAGCGGCTGCCGCGCAACCTGGCGCAAGAGCTTCATCACTGTTGGGCGCTCGTTATAAACCGGGATGATGACCGAGAGAGTGTGGAACTGCTCGGGGGCGGAATCCTGATCCAGCTCCGTCAGCTCCTGTGCAACGCGGTTGTTGTCGGTGCGGCTTTTGGACTCGGAGACCAGATAAACTCCAAGGATGACCAGCTCAGGATCGATTGGGTGCCGATAGCGAGGTTCCGGGAAACAAATATAGTAAACCAGCGGAAAAAAGACCACGAGCGAGGCGAAGAGAAATACGCCGTGAATCCGCCGCTTCAGCGCCAGTAGCAATCCCCAGATGCCGACCACCGACAGCAGGAGGTAGTGCGTGTTCTTGGTCTCGGCCAGCCAGTCAATATTCGACAGCCTCGGTATTCCATTCCAGAAGTAATACACGCGCTTGAGGCTGATTTCGGCGAAGCGCCCGGGGTTGTCGGCGATCCATTCGCGCGCCAGACGTCCCTGATCCTTGCAGAAGGCGAGCTCGCCCATGCGCTTATACTTCGCCATCACCAGATCGTTTTGCGTCGGGTGGTAGGCGAGGACATATTGGCCGTCGGCGAGGGGATTGTTGCCGATGCGCAGCTCGTTGCCGAAATTGTCGCGGATGAAGACGAACTGGCCCATCACCTGGTAATTGCGCGCGATCCAGGGCATGATCGTCATCCAGAAGACGACCGCGCTGACGACTGCGGGCACGACGAAGCGCTTCCCGCGGCGATGCAGTTGATAGACCAGCCAGCATCCGGCGAAGGGTAGAAATCCCAGCGCCGAAGGATTGTTGAGCGCAGCGATGCCCCACAGCAGTCCGTAGCCGATCCACGATGACGTGCGCTCGTCGCCCTCCATCTCGACCGTCAGCATGAACAGCAGGCTCAGCAGGAACGCCGACAGGCTGGTTTCCCAAATCCAGCGCACCGACCAGAAAATCGCGTCGGGATAGAGCGCCCACACCCAGCCCGACCACATCGCAACCGTGCGGCCGAAGATGCGCAGCGCCGTGCGATAGATCGTCCAGCAGGTCAGCGCGCCAAAGACGCTATTGAAGGTCAGCATCACGAATGCCGACGCGGCCGAGTAGCTGCCGAAGAGGCGAAACGCGATGGAGACGCTCCAGGGATAGATGGGCGCGGTCCAGGCGGAGGGTCCGGTGTCGCCGCCGAAGGGCGAGCTGAAGCCCAAGCCATGGGCGAGCGAATACGCAATGCGCCCAGTTTCGAAGCCGAATCCGAAGTTGTGCTCGCTGGTGCGGATGCGATAGGTGTGGGCGATGAGAATCCACAGCACGCGTACGGCGAAGCCGATCAGGACCATCGCCCACGGCGATTGCACAAACGATTTCAACCCGGATGGCGGTACTTGTTGAAATGTGCCGGATGGCGTCGCCGCCTGCGGCAATGAGGTGGGCAAAGGCATTGCGGATAACGAAAATTGTATCGTAAGGAAGCTGGGAAACACCGAGCCGCGAGCTGTGAGCAGGTAGCCAATGCGCTGCCCCACCGTAGCGCGGGCCTCTGGCCCGTCGAACCCTAGCTATGTTGTCGCGTAGCCCTTCATGCCGCTTGCGGCGCTGAAATTGCGATCCAGCTCAATGGGAGGGGCGGTGCGCACCAGGCGGAATCGAACATTCGTCCCGCACTCCGCACATAGTGGGAAGTTGCCGCCGCGGCATATCGTCACCTCGTGATAGAGCCGATGACGATAGTGCTGGACCTGATAGACGCCGGATTCCGGCACCGCATCGGCTGGTTGGAAGACTTCGTCAGCCATATCGCCCCTTGCCCGCGGAATTTTTGGGGAGCAGGGTGGTTCGCTCGCCGCCAGTCCGCAGCAGCACACAAACTTGTTAGCTACCTCGACGCGGCTTCAATCCGGCAGGTTGCCCAGCGGGCCGAGGTTGAGCTTTAGATCCTCCTGCGTGAGCCCGAACTGCTGCGCCAACTCCTTAATCTTCTCTTCCAACTTCATCAGCGCTTGTCCCATCTCTTCGATCTGCTGCTCACTCAGCGTGCCGCCTTCCATGCGGCGAATCGCCTGTCGCTCCAGAAGCTGTCGCAACAACTCGATCAAGCCGAGCACGAGCTTTGCCAATCCTTGCTCGATCGTTTCCGACGAGCAATCGATGCGCTCGGGCAGTTGTTGCTCCAGGCCTTGCAACTGGCGTCGCAGCTCCGATACGGCGTGGTCAACCTCCTCGGGCGTGAGTTGCTTCGGCTTATCCACGAGTGCCTCGCGGCGTGACGAACTCGCTGGGCGGCCAGGGCCCGCTGAGGCGCAGACGAATCCCCTCCGACCCTCCGGCCGTTCGCAGCGATGCGATAAAGCGCTCGCGGTCGGCTCGCGCCACCAGCGCGAACCAGCGATGCTTCTTGTTCTGCTCGCGCCCGCGCCACTCGCGCACCGTGTCGGCAGTCACGGTTTTCAGCTTGCCTTCGACGGCCGCGACTCGCCCCAGCGCTTCCTGCCGCCGCTTCAGATACTCGCGGCCACTGACGGGCGCTGCCAGGTCGGTCTGCTGCTCCTCGGCCCAGGTACCGACAATCTCGTACTGCACCGCGCCATCCACGCGGGCCAGCGCGTCGCGATAGAGCTCCTGCTCGGGCGCGAGGTGCTGCTCCAGAACCTCGGCGCTCTCCAGAAGAGTCGGGAAGCGGAAGGGAATCGGCGTGGTAACGGCGAGAATCTCGCGCAGAACGCGATGAAACTCCAGAGCCGCTTTCTTTAGCGATTCGGCGTCGGCCAGCGACTGCGGACTATCAATCTCGCTCTGAGTAGACGCGCACACCCAACATCTCGCGAGACTGGACCGCGGCTTCAAAGACACCAGTCGCGACCTCTACCTCGGGATTCGGCTGGGTGACACAGTAGAGCAGGACGGGCATGGGTTAACAGACAGGGTAATTGAATTCGGGGGCAGGAGTGAACTGCGACAGCAGAAGTGCGATGTGCTGGGAAAAGTCGGCGTCCACACGGTTCGGCTAGAGCTGGCCTTCAGGCTTGCGTCCGGCATACGAACCGAGGGTGGAGCACCGCTTTTAGCGGTGCATTTGCGATGCCTAAAGGAACCCGGCTTTAGCCGCTGAGGTAAATGGAAGGCCTTACCTCAGGCCCTGAAGCGCAGCCCTTAATAGGAGTTGGAAAGTGCACGCCTGAAGGCGTGCTCCACCAACTTACGTCTGCTCCCGCTTGATGTTCCGCAGCGCTGTCTCCACGGACGTCAGAATCACATTCAACCCGACATAGACCAGGTCAACGCCGGCAAGGGAAATCACGATGCTGCCATGAATCACCGCGCCTGAGTTGAGCACATGGTCGAGGATCTCGAGCAGCGAAATGTCCTCTTCGCCCCCCAGCGACACGGTCGTGATGGCTTCGCCGTTACTGGACATGCTCCCCCACAAACGAATACGGCGGCCACGGACCGGTGCAATCGATGCGGCGCGAGCCCTTCCATCGCGCGGCGTACTTGCCAAGCGCCGACTCCAACTTCTTGCGGTCTTTTCGCCGAATGAGAAATGCCCGGTGCCACACTAGCCCCGGCTGGCCGGCGCTCGCCTTGCCACCCGGACTGGCCGCGACCGCCAGCTTCGTCAGCGCCGCGATGAACTCCTGCACCTCGGCATCAAGCTGCTTATCTCCGCGCGGCTTTAAGAGCTGGGCCTTGCGTCTCAGATACTCCGATCCGCTGGCATCCTTTGCTACCGCAGTTTGCTTCGGCGCGGACACGGCAAATACTTTGATGCCCCATTCATCGGCATCAGCTACCTGCTCAAAAGCCTTGCCGAGAGCCCGTTTGCGCCCTCTGATATGCTGCGCCAGCGATTCCTCGCTCAGGAAAACAGTTCCGAACCGCGCGGGAAGAACCGTGAGATGGCCAGCCAGTTCTGCGACCACTCGCTGATGCCGCAGTCCGGCAGTCGCCAGCCATTCCAGATCCTGCATGCGCTCGTTCAATTGATCGGCGAAATCAGTCTTTGAGACGCGACTCGCCCAGCACAGACAGTCTCCGCAGCGAATCGCCTCAACGCCTGCCTCACCGTCTATGGCCTCGGAGGCGATAGCGGGCACTGCGCTCTCCGGCATCTGCGAGATCGCGTAGAGGTACAGCACCTGCGCGGGCGCCGCAGCGCCTTTCAAGGATCTTGATGCTGTTTTGGTTCGCGACGGCATTGCCAAAATATTCAGTTCTCCACCCAGGGTGGAGCACCGCTTCAGCGGTGCAGTTGAGATGCCTAAAGGAATCCGGCTTTAGCCGCTGAGGTTCTTACCTCAGGCGCTAAAGCGCAACCAAAAGTTTGGAGCTTTCCATGCACGCCTGAAGGCGTGCTCCACCCGCAGCATTCTGCACTTGCAAACATGGCCCAGCTTGACTATCGCAGCCGCCAGATCTCGCGCGTGAACTGCTGCAACTGCTTTGCTCCCGCAATCGGCTCGTCGAACTCGCGAGCAACCAGAATCTCGCTGCCCCTGAGTTGCCGCCGCAAACTCGACAGCGAAGCCGCTTGCCACTGCGCCGCCAGCTTGCACCGCGAGCAATGTCCAACGTCGCCGATCAGTACGCGATTAACGAACACCGCTCCCAGCGGCGCTTTCAGCTCGTCCAGCGCGCGCAGCAGCCGCCGCGTCTCGTAATCCGGCAGCGGTTCGGGCAACGTCACCAGGACCACCCGGCATTGCTTCGCATCGTGCAGCATCGCCGCCAGCTCGCGCACCTTCTGCGAGACCGCTGCGATCTCCACCGCCGCATCCTGAGCGATGGCCAGTGTACGGTGCGCAGCCAGGGTTTTCAACAACACGCGCGCCCACGCCAGCAGGCGATCCGGCGTACGCAAGACTTCCAGCGCATGTCCCGTCGGCGCCATGTCGATGACCACGCGTCCGCCACTGCGCAGCAGGTCGAGAATGCGAAAGATGGCGAAGATCTCGTCGACACCCGGCGGCACGACATCGAGCAGCGCCAAGAGGAATCTGCGATCGAGGCTGAGATCGAGATGAATGCCGCGCTCCTCGCCGGTCATCGCATCGTTCAGCCGGGAGCGCAGCTGCGCTGACCATTGCTTGAATTGCGCCAGCGCATCAAATTCCGCGGCCAGAAGTTTAGGGTCGCGCAGCACAGGCTTTGGCGAGTCGCCGACCTTCGTGGCAAAGACGTCATCCAGCGAGGGCGCAGGATCGACCGAGCAGATGGTCACGGTGTCATTCTTCTGCACCTTGCGATGATGAAAGGCCAGCGCGGCGGAGATCGTCGTCTTGCCGACTCCTCCCTTGCCGACTGTGAGTGTCAGCGGCGTTTCAAGCCGCGGCCACGCCGAGGGGACGGTGTGTAATAGGTTGGGAATCCTGGCCGGACCGGTAGAGCGACGCTTCAGCGTCGCGTTCGTGCCGTGGAATGCTTGTGCGGCACTCGAAGGCTTGGTGACCGCGGAGGGCGCGAGTTTCTTCGCTTCGAAAATGTGTGCGCCCAAGGCGGCTAGGGCGGCGAGGCCGAGGATCGGACAGCCTGGATCGTCCGCTGTGTAAATCTTCGCTTGCGGAAAATGTCGCCGCAGGAATTGCTGGGCCGCCGTGCTCTGCTTCGCCCGCTTCTTGCAACGCGGGCAACTTGTCTTGCCTTGCACCACACGATTCAGCACGATCTCCACGACCCGATTGTGCAGTTCGCCCGACGCAAAGGCTGCCGCCGAACGTACCGCTTCGTTCAGTGAGAACGGCTCCGGCGTCGTTACCAACACCAACTGCGAGCCTTCGGCTGATAGCGCCTCCTCCACGCGCTCCACCATTCGCGCCCAGCGATCCAGCGCCGGCTCCCGTTGCACGTGGCCGCCAAAATGCTGCGCCAGGACGGCATCGCGCGACGCTGCCGTCTCCAGGACGTCGAGGAAGCGAGCAAAGTGCTCCGGCATCTGGAAGAGCCGGATGGCATGACCCATCGGCGCAGTGTCGACCACGACCTCGTCGTAATCGCTGTCGAGGAGATCGTGAATCGCCAGCAACGCCGCAACTTCGGCCATGCCGGGAAGGCTGGTATCGAGCAGTGGCGCGAGTTCGTCGCGTGTGAACAGGCTGCCTTTGTTGAGCAGCACGAGAATGTCTTCACGCTCGCGCGTCAGAAATTTCTGGATCTGGCGATCGGGATCAATCTGCCGCGCCCAGCGCTGACTCGCGCCGGGCAGGCGTTTGATGCGATCGGAGAGCTTCAACTGCAGCACATCCGCAAGGGAATGCGCCGGATCGGTGGACAGCAGCAGCACACGCTCTCGCTTGTGGCGCGCGGCGTGATTTAGAGCATAGGCTGACGAGACCGTCGTCTTGCCGACACCACCTTTGCCGATGAAGAACGTGAAGCGAGGCACGGCCCAATCTCGCACAGCCGATGGAACCGAGGCAAACGGAGAGTGCCGCCGGTTGAAGCCGGCTCGGGGGAGAAACACGGGTCTCATCGGCAGCACTTCAGTGTCTGCGTGAGAACTGGGTTTGCAAAATCGTGGTGGAACGTCGCGATGGTTGAGTAGCCAACAAACCAGCGCCTCGGGCGCAAAATAGGAAAGCCCAGCGCTTCAGCGCTGGGTAAGTGGTAAAAGGCGATCAAGTCCCCCGGGGACGACAGGGTTCTCACGCAGACACTCAAGTCGTGCCCTGACAAAGGCATGGGTGCCCTGACTCTTTGGAGTTCTTCTGCGACTCGCGTACCATGGGTATTCATCAGCCACTACGCCATGAAATTGTTCCTCGCCGCATTTTTCCTTCTGATCTCATCGTTGGCTACGACGCTGGCACAGCAGTCGCCTGCATCGAGCGCCACGCCGCCGTCAGCTGCGCAGTCGCCGTCCACGAATCCGATAACGCCGCAGCCTTCGCTCACGCCTCCAACGCCTGGCAAGCCGTCGACACCGGCCGCCAGTCCGCAAGCAGGCACGGTGCAGTCGGCCACGCCGCCGGACTACTCGCAGGAAGCCTACGTGGTCGAGCACTCCAGCCAGAAGATGCGCTACGAGAACGATGGCACCGGCACCCTGGAGAACGAGGCGCAGATCAAGATCATCAGCGAGAGCGGCGTGCAGGCGCTGGGCCAGCTCAAAGTCGGCTACAACGCGATGAGCGAGAAGCTGGAAATCGCTTACGTGCGCGTGCGCAAGCCGGATGGCAGCGTGGTCAACGCGCAGGAGTCGGCGGTGCAGGACCTCACGTTTCCTGATGCGCCGGTCTACACCGACTATCACGAGAAGCACATCAGCGTTCCGTCGCTGCGCCCGGGCGATATTCTGGAGTACCGCTTCGTCCACAACATCACCACCCCGCTCGCTCCCGGGCAGTTCTGGACCAGCTACAACTTCGCAGAAAGGGGAATCGTTCTCGACGAGCAGTTGGAGATCAACGTCCCCAAGGACCGCCAGATCAAGCTGAAGACTAAGCCGGGTTACGATCCCAAGATTACCGACGAGGGCGACCGCCGCATCTACCGCTGGACCCACTCCAATCTGAAGGACGAGGACGACAAGAAGAAGAAAAAGAAGAAGGCCGACGACGACATTGCAACCATCGAGCTGACCACCTTCAAGAGCTGGGATGAACTGGGCGCGTGGTATGCCGGGCTGGAGCACGACCGCCGCATGCCCGACGCCAGCGTGAAGGCCGAAGCCGCCGCGCTGGTCAAAGGCAAGACCGACGACATGGCCAAGGTTAAGGCGCTCTACGACTACGTCTCACGCAACATTCGCTACGTGAGCCTGTCGTTCGGCCTGGGCCGCATTCAGCCGCATGCGGCGAGCGAAGTGCTGGCCAACGGCTACGGCGATTGCAAGGACAAGAACACGCTGCTGGCCGCGCTGCTCGACGCCGAGGGCTTCCACTCGACCTCGGTCCTGATCGGCTCGCACATGAAGCTCGACCCGGACATCCCATCGCCCTCGCAGTTCGATCACGTCATCACCCGCGTGCCGGTCGACGGAAAAGAGATCTGGCTGGACAGTACGCCCGGCGTCGCGCCCTTCCGCATGTTGTCGTCGCAGCTGCGCGACAAGCAGGCGCTGGCGATTCCACCTGACGGCATCGCCGTCATCGTGACCACGCCGGCCGAGCTGCCCTTCCAGGCCTTCGATCGCACCAATCTGGTCGGCAGCGTTAACGACACCGGCACGCTGACCGCGCATGTCAACACCGCATCGCGCGGCGATACCGAGATGATCCTGCGCTACGCCATGCGCCGCATGCCCAGCAGTCACTGGAAGGACATCTTCGAGTACATGCTGACGCGCGCGAAGATGCAGAAGACGCGAAATCACGAACCTGAAGGCCAGCGATCCCAGCAACACCGACGATCCGCTGACCATCGAGTTCGACGTCAGCTGCAGCAACTATTTCGACTGGGGAGCGCCGGAATCGAAGTTCGTGCTGCCGCTCGGCTCCATTCATTTGCCTGGGGAAGACGACGAAGACGACGACAGCGCCTCGACCGAGCCCATCAAGCTGGGCGCCATTCGCGACGATCAGGCCGACGTGAAGGTCACCTTCCCCGCCAAATACAAAGTGCGCGCGCCGCTTAATGTCGATCTCAAGCGCGATTATGCGGAATATCACTCGGTATACAAACTCGATGCCGGGACTCTGACCAGCCAGCGCACGCTGAAAGTTGCGATGTCGTCGATACCGGAGTCGCGCAAGGAAGATTACGCCGCGTTCCGGCGCGTGGTGGGAGCTGATGAAGCGCAGCAGGTCACGCTGGAAAGCTCGTCTCCCGCAGCCCCGGGAGTGGCCGGTGGCGGCGATCAGTCTGCCGACGATATGTTCAGCGCCGCGGTTCAGGCCTATCAGAATCAGCATTACCAGACCGCTGTCGATCTGCTGCAGCGCGTGTTGAAGCTCGATGCGAAGTACAAAGGTGCGTGGGACGATCTGGGCGACGCCTACATGAGTCTCGGCGACACCGACAAGGCTATCGCGGCATTCAAGCAGCAGATCGAAAACAATCCCTACGACGCGTTTGCCTACAACGCGCTCGGGCAGGCCTATCAGAAGCTGGGTCGATATCAGGACGCGGTCGAGCAATATCACAAGCAGATCGAGGTGAATCCGCTCGATCCTTACGCACACGCCAGTCTTGGCCAGCTGTATCTCGGCCAAAAGAAGTTTTCCGAAGCCGTGCCTGAGTTGGAGAAGGCGGTCGACATTCAGCCCAAAAATCCGCTGCTGGAGATCGCGCTGGGTCAGGCGTACATCGGCACCAATCAGACCGACAAGGGCATGGCTGCGTTCGAGAAGGCCATCAGCATCTCGGCCACGCCGCTGGTTTGGAACAACATCGCCTACTCGCTCTCCGAGCAGAATGTGCAGCTCGACCGCGCCCAGCAGTACGCGGATTCGGCGATCAACGCACTGAACACGCAGTTGCGCGACGTGACCCTCGACAACCTGCGCACACAGGATCTGGGCGTCGCCAATCTGCTGTTTGCGGTGTGGGACACGCGCGGCTGGGTCGATTTCAAGCGCAAAGATCTGGATGCCGCCGAGAAATACATCCTGCCAGCGTGGGAGGCCGGCGGTTCGGGTGACGAGGCCGAACATCTGGGCGACATCGCCGACAAGCGTGGCAAGCGCGACGATGCGATCAACTACTACGTGCTGTCGCTGCTCTCGGAAGACCCGAGTCTCGACGGCGCGCGCCAAGCTGACTGCCATGGGCGTGACCGACATCGATCGCCGCATGGACGCCGCGAAGGCCAAGCCGGCTGCGCGAAAGATTGCGCTCAACAAGTCCGACAAGGGCACGGCAGAGTTTTTCCTGCTGGTTTCGCCGGGAAAAGTTGAGCAGGCGAAGTTCATCAAGGGCGACGACAACCTGAAATCCTTCACCGACGTTTTGCAGAAGACCGACGTGCAGATGAAGTTCCCGCCGCAATACCAAACCCATGTCGTGCGGCGCGCCGTAGTTCGCTGCGGTACCACCTCGCCGGCGCCCTGCACGGTGGAGCTTGTGCCCTCGACGGAGGTCCGGTCGCTGGAATAGTGGCGAAGGGATTAGGGGCTGGAGGTTGGGGATCAGAAGAGCGTGATGTCGACAAATTCTCGACCGCTGCTGGGTGGAGCACGCCCTCAGGCGTGCACAGAAAATCATCGGCCAAGCGATCGCGGTTTCTGCAGGCAGCGGCAAAAATGGATCGGGGACGCGCTTTAGGATAGAGCTGGCCTTCAGGCCAGCCTCTAAGCCGTTTACTCTACTCGTCGGCGGAGCAAGCTGTCGTTGTCGAAATCTAGTCCCTATTCCCAAACCCCTAATCCCCAGCCCCAATCCCTCCACCCAATTCTGCTGTAGAATTTTCCGACGGAGGTTGTAATGTCCGATTTGCGTTATCCGCTCGGCAAGTTTGAGTGGCTCCAGCCGGAAACTCCGGAAGACGGTAGCAAAGCCCGCGAACGTCACATCGAAATCCTCGCCAAGACCCCCCTCCAGATGCGCTCGGCAGTGCAAGGACTGAACGCGCACCAGCTCGACACCCCGTATCGCCCCGAAGGCTGGACCGTGCGGCAGGTCGCGCATCATGTGCCCGACAGCCACATGAATGCCTATGTCCGCTTCAAGCTCGCGCTCACCGAACCGGAGCCGAAGGTCAAAGGCTACCGCGAAGCCGAGTGGGCGAAGCTGCCCGACACTACTATCACTCCCGTTGAAGTTTCGCTACAACTGCTCGCTGCCTTGCATTCGCGCTGGGTCGACCTGCTGCAGAACCTGCGACCGTCCGATTTCGAACGCACACTGTACCATCCTGAACGCGGAGTGCTCACGCTGGAGCAAATGCTCGCTATGTACGCCTGGCATTGCGGTCATCATCTTGCCCACATCACCTCGTTGCGCGAGCGCATGAATTGGAATCAACGCTCGGCCGTGCAGCTGTAATTCGCAAAAATAAAATTGCATCGCAGTGACGAATGTGTCGATTACAGCGATGAAACGCGCACTTATTCAATCCACAGTGAATTTATGTAACGCTCGGACGAGCTGCGCTTACGTCGCGGAGAACGACTCGTCCAAGCCAAGTCGCGAAGAGTTTCCGGAGCCGTGAACTTTTCTGTGGCGCTCGGCGTATAAGCCGGGTAGGAAGAGTGCGTCAGCGTCAGCTGGCACTCCAGTTGCAAGCAAGAAGTGGGGTCAAACAGAGTGTTTCGCCAGCGGTTTGGCGGCCCAGGCGAGACAAACTTGAGGGAAAGCTTGACGGCGTCCCTGTGCTGTTTAACCCCGGTGTCACATTGTATGCTTAGCGGCGCGAATTGCAAGGCGTTCCGGAATTCATCCCCGAGCGAATTCCGGAATCCGCAACCCGTTCGGTTTCGGACTTGCTTGACGTGAGCCGCGTGGGCTGCCAGCACGAAGTCACAGACAAGGAGATTGGAAATGACTCGTATACTGGCTCGTCCCACGATGTTCTTACTCGCCCTGACACTCACTCTATCCATCGGCGCTTTTGCCGCCTCCAAGTCGCAGTCGGTCACGCTCTACCAGGACGCGCAACTCAACGGAAAAACACTTCCCGCCGGCGACTACACGGTGAAATGCGATACCACCGGCTCGAACGCGCAGGTACGCTTCATCCGTAATGGCAAGGAAGTCGCGTCGGCCAGCGGACAGGTCAAGCAGCTGACAAGTGCGCCGGAGGGCAATCAGGTTGTTACCATGGGCGGCGGTAGCGGTCCGGCAACCATCAGCGAAATCGACTTCAGCAACACCAAGAGCGCGGTGACCTTCGAAACTTCGACAGCCATGTCAAACGCTGGACAGTAATCGCAAACCAGAAACTGCGGAAGGGAGTGAGGAATTCCCTTCCGCATTTTTTCTTGCTCGGGTATCGGCCGGGGTCGGAGTGGCAAATATTGGGAGAGCTAGCCTTTTAGGCTAGCGTTCGGCGAACATCTTTAGGAGTTGTCATCACGAGGAGGCCTTCAGGCCGACGAGGGATCTGCTTTTTGCCGACCACTGGCCGCTGACACTAGTCACTAATCACTACACTGTCAGCCCGACCGAGGGATCTGCGGTTCGGCCGCGGAGCGGCGGCATGGGCTGCGACACGCTATTCTTCAGGCCAGCGTTCGGCAACGCCTCTAAGAGTTGTCATCACGAGGAAGACTTCGGTCCGATCTGCTTCTTGCTGGCCGCTGACTACGGCGCACGCCCGCGTCAAACCAGCTTCCGCAGTTCGCGCCGCAGGATCTTTCCTGACGCGGTCCGCGGCAGCTTCTGTACGAAATAAATCTCGCGCGGCATCTTGTAATGCGTCAAGCGCTCGCCGACGAATGCCTGCAGCTTCTCCGCCGCCTGCGCATTCGACGCTTCGCCCTCGCGCAGCACCACAAAAGCGCAGGGAATCTCCTCACCCGCACCATCCACGCGCGACACCACGCCGCAATCGGCAACCGCGGGATGCTCCAGCATCACGCTCTCGACTTCCGCCGGAGCGATCGAAAACCCCTTGTACTTGATCATCTCCTTGCGCCGATCGACGATGTAGTAAAAGCCATCGTCATCGACACGCACGATGTCGCCCGACCAATACCAGCCGTCGCGCAGGACCGCCGCCGTCGCGTCCGGCGACTTCCAGTATCCCTGCATGAACTGCGGCCCGCGCATGACCAACTCGCCGGCTTCGCCCGCTGCCACGTCGTTCCCGTTCTCGTCCACAACTCGACAATCGGTCTGCGCCACCGGCATGCCCACCGACTGCGGCCGATACAGCTCCGGCGCGAGAAATCCCAGATGCGTCACCGGCGACGCCTCTGTCATGCCGTAGCCCTGGCGAATCGGCACGCCGGTCGCGGCGGTGAAGCGGCGCGCCAACTCCGGCGCCAGCGGAGCTGCACCCGACTTCACCCAGCGCAGCCGATGCTCGCGTGGAAACTTGTCCTGCTCTGCTGCCTGGCAATACGCCAACAATGTCGGCGGCACACATAGCACCTGTGTCGCCGATTGCTCTTGGATAAGCTGCAATGAACGTTCGCAATCGAAGCGCGGCATCAGCACCAGCGTGCAACCGCGAATCAGCGCCAGGCTCAGCCCAACCGTCAATCCGTAGATGTGGTACAGCGGCAGGAAGCACAGAATCACATCGTCTTCCGAGAACGCGCCGTATTCGCCGGGCGTCAGCGTCTGGTAGACATTCGCCACCAGGTTGTAGTGCGACAGCATCACGCCCTTGGGCAAGCCAGTCGTGCCGCTGGAAAAGGGAAGCGTCGCCAGTGTCGACCGTGAATCCTGCGAAGGGCTAGGCAGACTGACGCTTGCCGAGCTGCGAAGCAGAGAGTCAAAAGGCTGGCATCCGGTTGGCCCGGGCGCGCGCACCGTATAAACCAGGCGCAGTGCCGGCAAGCCGCCCAGGTTGATGCCGGCGAGCAGCGTGCCGTCGCTGATGAGCGCCACCGCATCGGCGGTCCCGAGCTGATGATGAACCTCGCGCTCGCGATAGGTCGGGTTGAGCGTCGTCGGAATCGCGCCCGCAAGCGTCGCCGCGTGGTAGGCAATACCGAACTCCCAGCAGTTGGGAAGGAAGATGCCGATGGTTTCGCCGGGACGAATCCCGGCTGCAACGAATCCGCGCGCCACGCACTCCACCAGCTCGCCGTAAGCCCCGTAGGTGACGCGCCGCGCCGGAGTGCACGAGGTGTCGACAATCGCAATCTTCGACGCGTGCTGCCGGCACGACTCCAGCACAACATCGTGTACGAACTTGCTTTCGGGATCGGCAAAGAGCTGCGTCCGCAAGCTGGCTGGGGAACGTGGCATAACTGGACGCGCACGAGTGTATCAGGCTGGAGCGAATCGAACCTCTATGGATATCGACGATGTAGTTGCAGCTTGTCTTCGGGAGGCGGCACATGAAACGCCCGGGCTTTGCTATCTTGGAACAAACTGTTACGAACCATGCGAGGCCTCACCAACAAACGCGTTCTCATCACCGGCGGCGCCAGCGGCATCGGTGCCGCAACTGCGGCTCGCTTCGTTGAGGAAGGCGCGCGCGTGGCTGTTCTCGACCGCGATCCCGAAGGTTGCCAACGAATCCGCCGCGAGCTTTCTCTGCCGGCGGCGATCACTGCCGACGTCTCCGATCACGCCCAGATCCAGTCCGCTTTCGCCACAATCCTGCGCGATCTCGGAGGCCTCGACGTCGTCATCAACAACGCCGGCATCAGCATTCGCCACAACTTCCTCGATATCACGCCCGAAGAGTGGAAGCGTGTACTGGCCGTGAATCTCACCGGCGTCTTCTACGTCGCGCAAACCGCGGCCCGTCACATGATGGAGCACGACGGCGGTGTCATTCTCAACATGGCATCAACGAATGGCATCATAGGCCACCCCTATTACGCCGACTACAACGCGACCAAGGCCGGCGTCATCGAGCT
This sequence comes from uncultured Acidobacteriaceae bacterium, assembly GCA_963805985.1. Lineage (GTDB taxonomy): Bacteria > Acidobacteriota > Terriglobia > Terriglobales > Acidobacteriaceae > Bog-257. The sequence continues at coordinate 583,764 of CAWDWG010000008.1, forward strand.
GACCAAGTCCATGGCCCTGGAGCTTGCGCCCAAGGTGCGCGTCAATGCGGTCGCTCCCGGTTACGTACTCACGCCCATGCAGCGCGCCGAATACAGCGATGAAATGTTGGAGGCGGTGAACCGGAAGATTCCGCTGCGGCGCCACGCGCAGCCCGAAGAGATCGCCGCGCTCTTCGCTTTTCTTGCGTCCGACGATGCCGCTTATCTCACCGGTCAGGTGTATGTCATCGATGGCGGCGAGACCGCCGGCGGCCTCGCCAGCCGCTAGATCCAGCAGATTTGCTTGCCAGTAAAATGTTGCAGATTTCTTGGTGAGATCAATGCAAAGAGGCTAGCTTGGGAAAGCACAGCTGCCTCGCAGTGCACTCCACTGACAACCGATAACTGACAACCGACAACTGCCTTTAAATTCCCAGCCCCGTCACTCGCCATCCCGACCCATGCACTTTGTACCGGATGTTGAGCGTGATCAGCAGCGCGGTCATCGATTCGACAATGCGAGCGTTCTCCAGCTTGCCGCCGTCGATGGCGCGCACTCCGGGAATCTTGACCGCCAGCTCCGACGCGACCTGGCGCGCGCGATCGTCGTCGCTGCAGACAATGACGTCGCAGTCGATCTCGCCATCTCCTGACAGCACGGTAGCCGACAAGCTGTGAAAAGCTGCGGCGACGGTTACGTTCTTGCCCACCATCTCCTGCGCCTGCTCGGCTGCCGAGCCTTGCCACACTCCCAGCACTCGCGTCGGCCTTCCCCCGACAGCAGCAGCCAGCGGCACGGTCGCATCAATCAGTACGGTTCCTTGCCGGAACGATGGCTTCAATTGTTTCAATAGCTCGGCTTGTCCGGAGAAGGGAACTGTTAGTACCACAATGTCGCACATCTTCACCGCAACGGCGTTTTCCACGCCTTCAACGCTGCCCAGCCCGCCGGCTTTGTCGGAAAGCTCTGCCGCCGCGGCTTTTGCGCGCTCGCCGTCGCGCGACCCGATCACCACCGACTCACCCGCCCGCGCCCAGCGCAATGCCAGTCCCGAGCCTTCCGGTCCGGTTCCGCCAATCACGGCGATCATGCGTTACCGCCCGCGGCCACGGGTTCTACTTCAGGTCCCACAATGTGGTAGTCGTATTTTGTGTACAGAGTATTACGTTGTGCGGGAATGCGGCCCAGCTCCAAGATGCGCTCCTGAAACTCTCTGGTAGAAATATACTGCCCGGCCGTCGCTCCTGCCAGACGCGAAATGTTCTCTTCAAACAGCGTTCCGCCGTAATCGTCCGCGCCGGCGAGCAGCGCCAGTTGCGATACCTCGCGGCCCAGCTTCACCCACGACACCTGAATGTGATTGATCGATCCCGCCAGCATGATGCGCGACAGGGCATGCACCTTCAAGTGTTCAGCCAGCGTACCGCCGCTGCGAGCCAGGCCCTGCGCGAACAGCAGCGTGTTGTCGTGAATGAATCCCAGCGGCACGAACTCGGTGAAGCCGCCCGTCCGCGACTGAATTTCTCGCAGCAGCAGTAACTGATCGACCCAATGTTCCGGCGTCTCGCGATGCCCGTACATCATGGTCGAGGTGCTGCGAATCCCGCACTCATGGGCCGTTTCGATCACCTCACACCACTGCGCCGTACTGAGCTTGTTGCGCGACAACACGTGCCGCACGCTGTCATCCAGAATCTCCGCAGCCGTGCCTGGCAATGTGTCCAGACCGTTGGCCTTCAGCATCAAGAGGTATTCGCGCATCGGCATGCCCGTCAGCTCAACGCCGTAGACCATCTCCATCGGCGAAAAGGCGTGGGCGTGCATCTTCGGCGTCGCCGACTTCACCGCCCGCAGAATGTCGCGGTAATAAAACGGTGGCAGGCCGTGCGGCAGCCCGCCCTGAATGCAAACCTCCGTCGCACCCCGTTCCTCGGCCTCGCGGCAGCGGTGCGCAATCTCGTCGAGCGACAGGAAGTACGCCGTCTCATCGCGCGGGCCCACACTGAACGCGCAAAACTTGCAGCCCACGAAACACACATTGGTGAAGTTGATGTTGCGCGTGACCACATAGCTGACAACGTCGCCGGCCAGTTGCTGACGCAACTCATTGGCAGCGACTACCAATCCGAACAAATCATCGCCATCGCAACCGGCAAGCGCGAGGCATTCCTCCCGCTTCAGCACGCTTCCATCGAGCGACGCCAGCACCTTCTCGATCGCCTCGCGGACAGGTGGCGACACGCGCCGCGACACCTGGTCCCAGCTTGCACTCTGCAGCGTCGCGGGATTACACCAACTTAGCCCTTGCATCTTTTCCCCATAGGTCTACCGAAACAAGTCCTTCTCCGCCGGTCGCAGCAGCTCCCGCGCACTTCCACTTCCGCGCCGATAGGAATATCCGCGAACGACGCAGGCCGGAACGCGCGCATCTTTTCCGCAAACCAGCCCTGCCACGCACGCCACTTCATCCGCGACGGCTTCCTCCGTGGCATGCATCTTGTAACCGTACCGGTCCCGCTTGCCGCGATAATCGTGAATCGCCTTCATCCCGGCTACACCGATAGCCACCTCGCACAAGCCTTCGCGCCAGGGCCGCCCGAAGCTGTCGGCGATGATGACCGGCACACGCAGCCCGGTCCGCTTCTTCAACCTTCGATGTAATTGCGCCGCGGAACGATCCGGGTCGGCCGGCAATAAAACCGCGGTGTTGCCGCCGTCGACATTGGAAACGTCCACGCCGCTGTTGGCGCACACGAATCCATGCGATGTCTCGGTAATCAGAACATGCCTCTTGCGCACCACGCGCTTCGCCTCACGCAGGGCCAGTTCGATCACACGAGCGTCCTGCCCATTGCTGGCTGCAAAACGCTTAGCCTCCGCCGAGGGCCTCACCGAATTCAACGCGACCCGGCGATCCTCGGCCTTCGACACGATCTTGTGTTTAATCACGACGATGTCGCCATCGTGCAGCCGCAATCCGCCCAGCGCCAGCGCGTCGATCACCAGGTCTGCAACGTTATCGCCGGGAAAGACATCGCGAATGCCCAGCACCGGGATCGCGCGAATCTCCGTAGTCGCCACACCCGGGTCCGAGAGTCGCCGCGCGGCCTTCTTAGTTGCATTGCGCCGAGTTCCGCTCATCCCGCCGCTTCCCATGCATCCAGATCATGCCGGCCAAAGCCCCACGAGCGAAGCAGGCGCTGGGCGCGGGTTTCGCCTTCGCGAGCAACCAGCATCTCCAGCTCGTGCGGATTGTCGATGTCCAACCCAATTCCTGCCATCTCGAGAATCACCAGCTCCTTGCCGGTCTTCTTCATTGCCTCGCAGTGTGGCAGAAAGCTGTCGTTTCCGAAGCGCAGGGGAATCAGCGACGCCGGCCGGCGCAGAATGCAATTGCTGCCGCGCCGGTCGTAGGCGGGAACGAGCACCGCACCTTCCTCTGGAGCCGCATCCAGCACCCGATGAAGCTCAGTGCTCGCCATCAGCGGAATGTCCGCCGGCACGACGATGGTTGTGTCATAGCCGCGCTCTTCACACCACGTGGTCGCCATCGCGATAGCGGAGCTTTCGCTCTCATTGCGCTCGTCCTCGATTACCAGAAATCCGAACCCTCTCGCCAGCGCCTGCGCGTGCGCATCGCCCGTCACCAGCGCGACGTCGATACGATCTGCCACACCGGCAGCCGCGGCCATCACGTCGCACAGCATCGCCTCCGCCAGCTGCGAGCGTTGACGCTGGTCCAACGCCGCTGCCAGGCGCTGCTTTGCGGTTCCGAGGCTCTTGAAGGGAATCAGCAGAATCGCGCGCATTTCAGGCCTTCGTGCTCACCAGGCTCATCCTCGCGTCCAGAACAAACGCCGCGAGCTCCCGTTTCTCTTTGATGGAACGCATGATCGTGTTGGTGTACAGAATCTGGGTGGATCGTGGATCCCGTTTCGTGGTCAAGGAATCGCCGGCACTACGTGCTCCCGTCTGGCCTGCAGCTGACAGCCGATGGCTGACGGCTGACGGCTGATTGCTGACTCCCGATTGCTCTCTACTGTCCGCTACCAGCACGTCCAGAAAATCCTCATACGCTCTCGCCACTCCCGCGCTTGTGCTCGGCCATCCCATCATCTGCATCAGCTCGCCAGCCGGTCCGGATACCGCTGCTCCTCCGACAATGGGACTCACCGCGATCACCGGAGCCGGCGTTCGCCGCAGCGCATCACGAACGGCCGGCACTGCCAGCATCGGTCCAATGCTTGTCACCGGATTGCTCGGCGCGAAGACAATCGCGTCAGCCTGCCCGACGCTCTCGATCACACCAGGTGCCGGCCGCGCCTGCTCCGCGCCCTGGAATCTCGCCGCGCGTACCTCTACCTGATGCCGCTCGCGCACAAAGTACTCCTGAAATGTCAGCGTGCCCTTCGCCGTATCGAGCATGGTCGACACGCGGTCATCCGACATCGGCAGCACGCGCGCGCGAATGCCGAACCTTGCCGCCAAATCTGCTGTCGCCTCGCTCAGGGTCTTTCCCGCCCGCAGCATCGCCGTCCGCGTGAGGTGCGTTGCCAGATCCAGATCGCCCAAGCTGAACCACGACGGCTGATCCAACTGCTTCATCCGCTCCAGGCAGCGAAAGCTGTCGCCCTCAACTCCCCATCCGCGGTCCTTGCTCAACAGATCAGCCAGCCCGTACAAAACCGAATCGATGTCCGGCGAAACGTGCAGCCCCCACCACTCCACATCGTCGCCAGTATTGACGATCACCGTCAGCTCTTCAGGCGCGATGACTTGCAGCAATCCTTGCACCAGCTTGGTGCCGCCCGTTCCGCCTGTGAAAACAACGATCATCTACGCGGCCCTCGCATAACCTTTTTGATCCATGGTCGCAGCCAGCCGTTCTCCCAGCAATCCACCGCGCGCAATCACTCGCTCCACGAACTCGGGATACACCGGCAGCCGCTGCACAAGTTTCTGTCCAGCCGCTTCAGTACGCCGCTGTAACTCCACCAGATGCGGCCACGGCGCTTCAGGATTGATGTAATCCGGCGTCAGCGGCGAGACGCCGCCCCAATCGTTGATCCCCGCTTCCAGCAGCCGCTCGTAGCTTGGATCAGTAAGGTTCGGGGGCGCCTGAATATTCATGCCGCCAAGCATAAATCGCGCAACTGCGAGTGTCCGCAACAAATCGCCGATATCCGGCTCCGGCCACGTCGCCATCGGAATTCTCGCCTTCGCGCGAAAATTCTGCACGATCACTTCCTGCACGTGTCCGTACTGCTCATGCACTCGCTTGATCGCCAGCAGGGAATCGACGCGATCCTCCATCGTCTCGCCGATACCGATCAGGATTCCCGTCGTAAACGGCACGCCAAGCATGCCGGCGTCTTCGATGGTTCGCAGCCGCAACCCAGGAGCTTTGTCCGGCGTCCTATCGGCGGGATGCGCCATAGTGAGTTGCGTACTCGTGCTCTCCAGCATTAATCCCAGGCTCGGATTGCTGGCGCGCAGCCGCGAAATCCAGTTCGCGCTGAGCAGCCCGGGATTCGCGTGCGGCAGCAACTTCGTCTCGCGCAAGACCAGCTCGCACATCGCCTCCAGGTAATGCAGCGTGCTGCGATAACCCAAGCGACGCAGCGTCTCCCGCATCTCGGGAAACAACGCCTCCGGCCGATCGCCCAGCGAGAACAGTGCCTCGGTGCATCCCAGCTTCTCGCCTTCACGAGCCACCGACAGCACTTCGTCGGGCGTCATCGTGTGCGCGCCCGCCTCATTTGGATCGCGCCTGAATGTGCAATAGCCGCAATAGTCGCGGCAAAGATTGGTCAGCGGAAGAAAGACCTTGCGCGAATAGGTGATGACGCCGGGATGATGTTTCTCCTTCAGCGCACGCGCTGCTAACAGCAAGTCGGGAAGCACGTCATCATCGCATCGCAGCAGTTTCACGGCGGTGACAGGATCGAGCGCCGCTCCATCGCCCGTCTCGGACAGCTTCTGCGCGAGCTGCGACGATCTGGCATCAATTTCCGCGCGGCTCATGGTTGCGACCGTTTCCCGCATGATCTTCGTTCATTGGTGCGGCGGAAAGCACACCGCCGCCTGCGATTCTTACTCGTGCGACCTATAGCGTCCGCGAAAATACATCAGCGGCTCGCCCTCACCCAACCCAACCTCTCGCACCTCAGCCACAAAGATCGTGTGATCCCCAGCCTGATGCGCATCCACAATTTTGCAATCCAGGTTAGCCAGCGCATTCTCCAGAACTGGCCTGCCGCTCTCCATTTTGCGATAGCCGATCCCCAGCCGCCGCGCCGAATCCGGATTGCGCTCCGGATCGGCAAAGTACTCGGAAACCGCGTCGTCCTCCGCCTTCAACACGCTGACGCCGAACTCGCCACGCTCCCGCAAGTGCAGATAGGTCTCAGCCAGGTGATCGACGCAAACCAGCACCAGTGGCGGCCGCAGCGAGACCGAGCAAAATGCGTTGGCGGTCATGCCATGCACCTCGCCCTCCGCGGTTTCCACCGTGATCACGGTTACGCCGGTCACAAAGCGGCTCATCGCGGCGCGAAATTCATCCGGCGTGATCGGCTTGTCTGTAGCCTCGCTCACCGAAGTTTCACCTGTTTTGGGATAAGCCTGCGCCATTTTCATCCCACAATCGCTCACTATACCTGATCTTTCCGGGTAAGATTTGTCTGCAAGCGGGTGGCGCATTTTCGCCTGCCGTTGGCCACGGTGGGCAAACTGCAAACCGCCCGCTTCGCTCACGCCAGCAAGGCGCAGATCCTTCGGCTCGCTACGCTCGCTCAGGATTTCGGCTCCTGGCTCCTGCTTCGCTCACGCCAGCAAATCGCCTCAATTTGCGATAATCTGGCACGGCAGAGAAATTCCGGACGATTCCGTCGCACGGCTCATGGTGCGCGGAAGCCGGGCATGGGGTGGGGATGTATCCTGGGGCCTTCGCGTATCACCGCGCAGCATCCTATTCCGACGCTATTTCGCAATTGAGCGAGTTGGGCGATGACGCCAAGTTCCTCGCCGGCGGCCAGAGCCTCATTCCGCTGATGAAGCTGCGTCTTTCCACTCCGCGCCATCTGGTCGATCTCAACTTCATTCCCGAGACCTCGTACATTCACACCAACGGGGCCTTGCGCATCGGGGCCATGACGCGTCATTCGCAGATTGCCGCCTCGTCCGATATCGGGCTGCTGCCTATTCTTCGCGATTGCGCTGCCGGTATCGCCGATCCGCAGGTTCGCCACATGGGAACCATCGGCGGATCCATTGCCGAGGCCGATCCTACTGGCGATTGGGCGCCCGTTCTGCTGGCCACGGGAGCGGGGGTCAAGACCCTTACTGCGTCCGGCCAGCGCAACATCGACATCGCTGATTTCATCCTTGACGCCTACCAGACTGCGTTGCAGCCGGGTGAACTCGTGACCGAGATTGAGATTCCTCATCCGCCCGGGCATAGCGGTGGCGCGTATATCGCGCTCAAGCGCTGCGCTCCCGTCTATGCCAGCGCCAGCGTCGCTGTGCAGGTGAATTTGCACGACGATCACACTTGCCGTGAGGCACGAGTCTATCTCGGAGTCCTCGGTCTTACGGCAACCCGTGTGCCGGCTGCGGAAGAGGCGCTTCAAGGACATCAAGTCAACTCTGGGATCTTGGAAAAAGTTCGTGCAGCGGTGATGGACGCCGCTGAGCCCACTTCCGACATGCGCGGCTCAGCCGATTACAAACGCCAGGTGGCTGGCCGCCTGGCGACGCTTGCCGTTGAGGCCGCCTTCCGGCGTGCGCGCGGAGAGCACGTGGAGGTGACACATCTCTATGCCTGATGCCATCCCACGCGTGCGCGTCACCGTAGACGTCAATGGCAAGCAGTACTCGCGCCAGATCGAGCCGCGTACGCTGCTGGTGCAGTTTCTCCGCGAGGAGTTAAGCCTGACCGGAACGCACATCGGCTGCGACACTAGCTATTGCGGCGCCTGCACCGTAATGCTGAATGGCCAGACGGTGAAGTCGTGCACCGTGTTTGCCTTCCAGGCCGACGGCGGGGAGGTGCTAACAGTCGAGGGGCTGGCTAAAGACGGCGAACTCCATCCCGTGCAGCAGGCCTTCAGCGACTGCCACGGCTTCCAGTGCGGATACTGCACCCCCGGCTTCCTCATGAGCACGCTGCAGCTGCTCGATGAACATCCACATCCCACAGAGTGGGACATCCGCAAAGGCATTGCCGGCAATGCCTGCCGCTGCACCGGATACCAGAACATCTTCAAGGCCATCCGCACCGCGGCCGCCGGAGGAGAGAACCTTGGCCATTAATTTTTCTGGCGAGTTCACCACGCCACGTGCTCCGGAAGAGGTGTTTGAGTTCCTCTCCGACCCCAATCGGTTCGGGCCCCTGCTTCCCGACTTCCAAAGCATGTCCATGCAGGACCCCACCCACTTCACCGTGAAAGTAAAGGTGGGCGTCGGGAACATTCGTGGGACGGCCGAACTTAAAATGGAGCTTAGCGAGGCGGTAAAACCGCTGCGCGCACATTACAAAGGGCAGGGAACGGCAGTGGGCAGCCAGGTCACCGTCAGCGCCGGCTTCGATCTCTCCGCGTTACCGGAGGGAACCAAGGTCGTCTGGCAGGGCGAAACCAGCATTTTTGGGAAGCTAGCTTCGATGGCTGGCGGAATGCTGGAACCGCTCGGCCGTAAGAATATTCAGAAGCTGATCGAGGGATTGCAGAAGGCGCTGTCGGAGCCGGCAGCTTCTCCTCCGATTCAAACCGCGCCCTCACCCGTCACCGCATCCGACAATGTGGGTGTACCACAGAGTGGGACACAGGCTGAAGCTCAATCAGCCAGCCTGCCCAACAGTTCTGCTCAACTTGCTGCGGTTCCTGCCCCGGCGGAAGTAGCTCCGCGTGAAGCAGTTCCGGTGGAAGCACCCGGCTTTAGCCGGGTGAGTAACGATCCCTCAAGCGAAGGGGCTTCAGCCCCGGCAGACCAACATGGCAACGACAACCCATAACCAATCCGCCAACTGGGTTGGCCAATCGATCAAGCGCAAGGAAGACGCGCGCCTGGTCCGTGGCAAAGGCAAATTTGTCGACGACATCAAGCTGCTCGGCATGCTCCACCTCGTCTTCGTGCGTTCGCCATACGCTCATGCCAACATCCTCGCGGTTGACGTAACCGAAGCCGAGAAGGTCCCAGGCGTCGTTTGCACTTTGACCGGCGAGGAAGTTTCCAAGCTGATCGATCCTTTTTTCGAGATCGGGCCCGCTCCCAGCAATCGCATTCTCGACTACCCCATGGCCGTCGACCGTGTGCGCTATCAGGGCGAGCCGGTCGCCGCGGTCATCGCCGAGACTCCTGCCATTGCGGAAGATGCCGCCGAGCTCGTACGCGTCGAATATGAGCCCGTCACGGCCGTGGTTGACGGCGCGATCGCCGCCACTGACGAAACGGTACTCCACGCCGCCATGGGGACGAACATAGTCTGGCATGGCGTTTTCGAATATGGCGAGCTGGAGCGGGCTTTCGCCGAAGCCGCGCACGTCATCCACATCGATCATTTGCACATGCATCGCTTCTCCAGCACGCCGCTGGAAAACAATGCTGTCATCGCGCAATGGGACGACAACGATCAGCTCCTGCATTTCTGGAGCAACAATTCGTTTCCAACGATTGGCATCCAGTTGCTCGCACCGGCGCTGCACCTGCGCATGGATCAGGTGCGTGTGCAGACACACGACATTGGCGGCAGCTTCGGCATCAAGATCACCAACTACCCGCAGATGGCGATCTGCGCGCTGGCGTCGCGCAAAGCTGAGGGTGCGCCCATCAAATGGTCGGAGACGCGCACCGAGCACATGACCTCCAGCGCGCACGGCAACGAGCGCACCTTCCGCGACACCCGCGTGGCGCTCGACAAGAACGGTGTCATTCTTGCCGTCGACTCGCGGCACATCGACGACTGCGGCGCTTATCCCCGCTATGAGCCGCTGGGCTGCGTCATCTGGTCGCAGGTCACGCCGGCAACGTATCGGCTTCGCAATCTGCGAATCGATTTCACGCAGGTGGTCACCAACAAGTGTCCCGTCGGCCCCAATCGCGGCTATTCGCGCATGCAGCACCTCTGGTTTCTGGAGCGCGTGCTCGACATCTGCGCGCACGAACTAAATATTCCCGCCGACGAGATGCGCCTGCGCAATTACATTCAGCCGTCCGAATTTCCGTACACCACGCCGAACGGCTGCGTCTACGATTCCGGCGACTATCCTCGGATGTTGCAAGTCGCCAAGAATCTCATCGGGTGGGAGAAGTGGCAGGCCGAGCGCGCCAAGGCTCAGGCCGAAGGGCGCTGGTTCGGTATCGGCATCGGCACCACGCTCGACTCCGGCACCAACAACTTTGGCCAATCGCAGATCGTCAATCCGCAAGCGCCGTTCTCGGGAAATTCGCAGGCCGCCGCCGCTAAGCTCGATATCTATGGCGAGGTGATCGTTGCTGTCGGCTCCGTGCCGCAAGGTCAGGGTCACGAGACCACGGTCTCGCAGGTTGTGGCCGACATTCTCGGTATCCGCCCCGAACTGGTGAACGTGCGCGTAGGCTTCGACACCGAGCGCAACGTCCACACCGGCCACAGTGGCACCTATGCCAGTCAGTTTGCGGTCTCGGGACTTTCGGCCGTAAACGGAGCGGCGCGCTTGTTGAAAGCCGAGATGGCGAAGCTCGCCGCCTTCGTATTGCAAGCCAGCGAAGAAGAATTGGAATTTGGTATCGGAAAACAGGGTCCGGAGATCCGCGTTCGCGGTACCGAGAAATCAATTCCGTACATCGGTCTGGCCAATCTCGCCAATGTAAATACCGCGGTTGTTCCTGAAGAGCTGCGCTCGCTCACGTTGAATTGCCGCTATACCTGGCGCGCGCCATTCCAGGTCCCGGACGTACAGAAGAAGTACGGCAACCTGACACTGACGTACTCGTCGCAACTCCACATCGCGGTGATGGAGATCGACAAGGAGACGTACATTCCGAGGATTCTCGACTACGCCGCGGTCGACGATTGCGGCACCGTGATCAACCCGATGATCGTCGAAGGCCAGGTCCATGGCGCAACCGCCCACGGCATCGGCGCAGCCCTGATGGAGAATTGCGCCTACGACGACAACGGCAACATGCTGACCTCAACCTTCAGCGATTACACGCCGATCACTGCGATGAATATGCCCAATGTGAAGTACGACCATATCGAAACGCCTTCGCCGCACAGCTACAGCGGAGCGAAAGGAATGGGCGAAGGCGGCGGCGCGCCGCTGCACGCAATCAGCGCGGCGCTGCAGGATGCGCTTTGGCGCGAAGGAATCGTCATCGACGATTCGCACAACAATGCGAGCACTTTGTTTGAGGTGATTCAGAAGATGCGACGTGGCGAGTTGAAGCAGAATGTGAAGGTCGAGAAGAGGAATTAACCAGTGACACAGAGATCGCCGGAGTTGTTTTGCATCGAGAGCCTCTGTGGCTCTGTGTCTCGGTGGTGAACCAGCACGCATGAAGAAAATCCTCATCGTCGGAGCCGGGGCTATCGGCAGCCTCTACGCGTCGCACCTGGCGCGGGTCGCCGACGTGTGGGTATACGTCCGGCGCGAAGATCACGCGCGCAGTATCAACGAGCGCGGCATTCGCGTCACCGGACGCAACGAGTTTCATGCGCATTTTAAGGCCAGGAACGACCCGCGTGAACTGCCGCAGTTCGATTTCGGCATCGTCGCCACGAAAGCCAACCAGACGCGTGCGGCCTTCGCGCCGGTTGCGCATCTGTTTGCACATGGCGCCGTGCTCTCCGCGCAGAACGGGCTGGGCAGCGAGGAAATTCTGGCCGAGCTGATGCCGTCCGGCTTTGTCATTCGCGGCACAACCTTCATGAGCGGTACCCGCTTCGCCGACGACCACGTGCACTATGAGCTGAACACGGCAACGTGGATGGGACCATTCGAGCCGACGAAAACGCCTTTCGGGCTGGTCGAAGAATTGGCTGCGCTGATCAATGCATCGGGACTGAAAGCCGAAGCTTTGCGTGATGCTCGACCGGCCCAGTGGTCGAAGCTGATCTTCAACGCTTCGGTGAATGCCGTTTCTGCCCTGACGGAGCTGCCGCACTCGCCGCACTTCGCTGCCGAGGCTGAATTCAGCGATCTTGGCCACCTGCTTCATCAGCTGATCGAAGAAGGAAAAACGGTTGCGGCTGCGCTCGGAGTCGAGCTGCATGAAGATCCATGGGCGATGAACTGCATTGGTGCACAGACGAACCATCCGCCGTCGATGCTGTACGATATCCGACATCGTCAGACCACAGAGGTTGACTTTCTTGGCGGCGCCATCGCTCGCGAAGCCAAGCGGGTCGGGGTTCCGGCGCCACTGCACACCGCGCTGTATCGACTGATCAAAGCAAAAGAGGCAGGCTGGGAGTGGAAGAAGGAAAATGTGCTGGAGGCGGTGGGTAGTAAATCCGCCGGCGATTGACCGCATGCCCTATCCCATCGACAATGCGAAACTCGCCCGTGTCCGCGACCTCATGGCACGCGATAACCTCGATGCCCTCGTCGTCCGCGCGCCCGACAACATCGTCTACCTGACGAACTACTGGTGCATGAAGGGCTACGACATTGCGATCTTCCCACGCGAAGGCGAGCCGACTCTCGTCGCCATCGAGCCGCAGGAAGACGACGCTCGACGCAATTCGTGGGCGCCGGACATCCGTCTATTCAAGGGTTACGACGATCGCGATCCGCGCCCGCCGACGTTTCGCTCGCTCGATGTTGCGCTGCAAGTTCTGAAAGAGCGCGATCTCACCGGCCGCATTGGATTGGAGCTCTCGCAGGGAACGCAGTCGGCTGACCGCATGGTGGGCGAGCCGACCACATGGACGCAGCCGTGGTTTGACGCATTCAAACCCGCGGCCCGCGAGGTCGTTGATGCGTCTGGCTTGCTGGCGGAAGCGCGCGCAATCAAAACCGATCAGGAGATCGAGCGCATGAAGCTGGCCAATGAATTGGCCGCGCTTGCCATGGAACACACCGCCGAGCGCTTACGCCCTGGCATGAAGGAGAGCGAAGTTGCGGCGATCTTCGAAGGCTTTGTGCACGCGACGGGCATTGGATTCAAAGGCAAGGTTGAGATGGCGCGTGCCTTCACGCTGGTGTGGTCGGGGAAGGGCATTCGAACCTTCACCGCCACTGGTGATCGTCCTGTGCAGGAGCATGAGCCTACTTTGTTCGAGATTTGGGTCTGCGTTGACGGCTATTGGAACGACCTGACCAAGAATCTTTGTCCCGGCGACCTGTCGCCGGAATATCACAAGCTGCTTGACCTGCTGCTTGCGGTGTTCAACGAAGCTGCTGCCTTCGCAAAAGACGGCGCCAGCCTGCCGGAACTTGATCGACTTATCCGCGCGCGCATTGCGGAAGGCGGTTATCCAGGACAGCCGTCGCACGCGGTGTGCCACGGTGTGGGAGCTCGCGCGCATGAGCCGCCCTATGCGCACCAGGCGGGAACCGGCACGATCAAGAAAGGCATGGTGCTGGCGATTGAGCCCGGGATTTATTGGCCGGGCGGCGGAGGATTGCGCCTGGAAGACAACTTCTGGATCACGGGCAGCGGAAACGAAAAACTGTGCTCGTTCCCCGACGATTTTCGGCTTGTACAAACTGCCAAAGCGGGAGGGGCCGCCCGCTGATGGCAACCGCCGGCAAAGCTACTTTGTCTGACAATGTCAGAGATGCCATCCTCGCCCGCATCCGCGAGGACGAGATTGCCGCGATGTGCTGCGAGGTCATCAACATTCCAAGTCCTACAGGGTCGGAGCTGGCCATGGCCGAGTTCATGCGCGCGGCCTTCCAACGGCTGGGGCTGACGATTACCTGGCAGCAGGTGGAAGACGCGCGAGCCAATGTCATCGGACGGCTTGAGGGCAGCGGCAATGGCCAGTGCCTGATGTTCAACGGTCACATGGACACCTCGAATACGGGAGATGAAGAGTTTCTTAGCGGTATCGGCTACAAGCCGCACGCCGTCGTCAAGGACGGCATGATCTACGGGCTCGGCATTTACAACATGAAGGGCGCGCTGGTGTGTTACGTGCACGCCGTAAAAGCCTTGCTGGAAGCGGGAATCAAGCTGGAAGGGGATGTCATTCTGGGCGCGGTTTGTGGTGAGATCGAGAAGACGCAATGGGGCGAATTTCAGGGCAAGGAGTACCGCGGTTACGGCGCTGGGACACATTATCTTGTCAATCACGGCGTTCTTCCTGACATGTGCATCCTGGGTGAGCCCACCGATATGCAATTGGTGCTGGAGCACGCCGGTTCCATGTGGGTGCGCTTCGGACTCACAGGTAACTACGTGCATTCGGCATTTGCACCCGGCAAGGAAGACCAGAACGCCATTCGTCGCATGTACCACGTTGTGGGAGAAGTGATGCAGTGGATTCCAGAGTGGCAGGAGCAGGCGCGCTGGGCCGGACGTCCAGGATTTGTGAATATCGGATGTCTGCAGGCCGGTCACCCCTGGCGTGCCAGCCGCACTCCCGAACGGGCCGATTTGTTTCTCGACGTGCGTGTGCCGCCTACGATCGCCATGACCGACGCTCGCCGGGCGGCGAAGAAACTATATCTGACAATGAGGGATAAGCATCCCGAGTATGGCCTTGAGTTTGAGACGTTCGTGTCCGTCCCCGGCGCTACGATCGACGAGAACCACGCGATGGTGAAGGCTATCGAACGCAATCATCAGCATGTGACCGGCAAGCTGCCGGTTCGGGACACAGTTTTGTGGTGCTCGGATGCGTCGGTGCTGTCACGCTTCGGATGTCCGACGGTGAATTATGGCCCGTCGAGCGGCCCGCGGGATCATGTCGGCGAGAAGGTAGCGATCAAGACGCTGGTCGATATAACGAAGGTTTATGCGCTCACGGCGGCGGAAGTTTGCGGATGAAGACGGCTGTCAGCTGTCGGCTATCAGCCGTCGGCTAGGACAAACCCCATTTCGATTACGGTTTCGGCAATAATGGCACGTAGAACTTCGACAAGAGAATTTCATCGTAGAACCCACAGCTGAGAGCTGACAGCGAACATGCCAAGCCCATCTGAAATCCAGCGCCGCTACGACAACATCCGCGCTGCCATGCGCGAGCAGAATGTCGAGGCGCTCATCGTTTGCGGCAATCAGTATGCCGGCTTCGAGGGCGCGGTTTTTTATACCTCCGGCTTCGAGATTGTCCATCGCTACGTCTACGTGCTGATTCCATTACAGGGCGAGCCGACCCTTATTTTTCCTCAAGAAGCCCGCTGGATCGGCGACAAGAAAAAGCCGTTCGTGCAGGACAAGGTTTGGGCCGACATCCCCGGTCGCTGGCTGCGCGAGCGCGCGCAAGATGCGGGCTGGAAGCGTGTTGCCGTCTCCGGTCTGGACTACATCATGGCCGTGCGCGATTATCGCGAGCTGCAGCACGGATCGTTTGAGCTCGTTCCATTTGATTTCTATTTCGACATGGCGCGCGCGGTGAAGAGCGAAGAGGAACTGACCGAGATTCGCGACTCCATGGACATCATCCACGAAGGCTTTTATGCGCTGCTTGACGGCTTCGCACCCGGCAAGACCGAGGCGGAGATCATGGCGCCGGCCGTCGAAGTATTCTTTGCACGCGGCGCGGGGCCGCGCATGATGAACATCGTCCTTTCCGGCGAGAACGGCGAGGCGGAAGCACACTTCAAGGTTCCGGGCCATCGCCGGGTAGGTGAGCGCGACTTGATGCTGTACTCGCTGGAGATCGCCGGCGCGGGCGGCTATTGGGTCGAGTTCTCACGCGCGTTGATTGCAGGCGAGCCCAGCAAACGCACGCTGCAGATGGCCGAGGTTTATCCCGAGGCGATGGAGGCCGCGCGCAAGCTGCTGCGTGACGGAATCGTCGCCAGCGAGGTGCACAAGGTCGTCGCCGACACGTTTGCGCGGCAGGGATTTGCGCTGGGACATCTTTCCGGACACTCCATCGGTACGACGATGATCGAGCATCCGGCAATCGGCGCGAAGAGTCAGATCAAGCTCAAGAAGAACATGATTTTTTCTTTACATCCACAAGTTGTCGATCAAGATGGAAAGGTCTGCCTCTACACCCAGGATACTTTTCGCGTGGGCGAGTCCGAGGGTGAAAACCTGAGTAGCATTCCCTGGAAGTTTTACTCCAAAGCGGATGTGCCTTCGACGGTTAAGGCGACGCCCGAGCGATGGATTGACGCATGAAGAAAGTTCTGGTCGTGGGATGCGGCGCCATCGGCAGCCTCTTCGCAGCACACCTGGCGAAGGGTGGTGAGGTTGAGGTCTATGCCTTTGACGTCGTGGAACCACACATGGATGCGATCAATCGCGATGGTCTACGGCTTTCCGGTGCGACAGACCTGCATGTGAAGCTTGCCAAAGCCAGCACCAATCCCGCCGAACTGCCGGTTTGCGATTACGGCGTCGTAGCGACGAAGGCTATTCACACGGCGAGCGCGATCAAAGCGGCTTCGCGCTGTTTCGATGGCAACAGTGTTGTGTGCTCGGTGCAGAACGGCGTGGGCAACGAGGAGCTGATCGCTGAGCACGTGAAGTACGTAATGCGCGGGACGACGTTTCCCGCCGGTCATGTGATCGCGCCGGGACATGTGGGATTCGACATCAAGGGCGACACGTGGCTCGGACCGTTTGAACCGACGAACACACCGATGTCGCGCGTGGAAGAGCTTGCCGGCTACATGACGCGCGGCGGCATGAATACGATCGCGATGGCAGACGCGCGGGGCGCGCAGTGGACCAAGCTCATCTTCAACGCCGCGACGAATCCTGTAGGCGCGCTGACCCGGCTGCATCACGGCGCGGCAACACGCTATCCACCGACTGGCGAGTTGTTCGAGGCGCTCATCCAGGAAGGCGAGGCCGTCGCAAAGGCGATGGGAGTTGACCTGCACGGCGATCCGCGGCATCTGGTCGCCAAAGGCGCGAACGCTCCCGGCAAGCACAAGGCCAGCATGTTGCAGGATGCGCTAGCGTCGCGGACGACCGAAGTCGATTTTATGAACGGCGCGATCGTGAAGTGGGGCGAGAAGTATGGTGTGCCGACTCCGCTGAACCGCGCGATGTGGGCGCTGATGAAGGGGCTGGAGCATGGGTGGAGCGAGCCGTAGAGGCAGTTCTCAGCCGTCGGCTGTCAGGTTAAAGCGGTTCAGTTCGTGTGACTTCATCGAGACAGTTCGAAAGCTGTTCATTCCATAAACAACCTGAGAGCCGATAGCTGACA
The DNA here is from genome assembly GCA_963805985.1 of uncultured Acidobacteriaceae bacterium. GTDB lineage: Bacteria > Acidobacteriota > Terriglobia > Terriglobales > Acidobacteriaceae > Bog-257. The sequence goes on from CAWDWG010000008.1 coordinate 601,064, forward strand.
ACTGACGGCGTTGAGAGGCACTGATGTCTATTCGATTCCGCATTGGCGTTCTGCAATTGAGCATGGAGCCGCTGGAGCAAACGGTTCGCATGGCGCAGGCCTGCGATCGCGCCGGCTTCGACATTTTCTGGCTGGCCGAAGCTTATCCCTGGTGGCGTAAGCACGGCTTTGAGGCGCGGTCCTCGACCGCAATAACCGCGGTGGTCGCCGCCCAGACGCAGCGCATTGTAATCGGCTGGGGAATCATCTCGCCCTACACACGTCATCCCGTGCAGATCGCCATGGAAGCGCGTGTGATGCAGGATGCCGCGGGTGATGGCCGATTCCTACTCGGGCTGGGTGCCTCGAAGATTTTCATGAAGGAGATCGGCGAAGGCGAGAAGGGAAAAGACGTTGGCCCCGGCGTGGTCATGCGGGAGAGTATCGAGATCATCACCGCGATGCTGGCGGGGGATGCGGTCGATTATCGCGGCAGCGCGTTCCAGGCCTCGGCGCCGCCGCTGAAGGACGAAGCCCACGTCTCGCGCGCACGGGTGCCCATTTATATCGGAGCTACCGGGCCGGTGCTGCAGCGGCTGGCCGGGTCGCATAGCGATGGACTGCTGACGGCCAGCATCACTACGCCGGAATTTGTGCGCTATGCGCGCGGCAACATGGAAGAAGGTGCGCGCCGCGTTGGTAAGGATCCCGCGCAGCTCGATCTGGGCGGAGTGATCGTGGGCAGCATCAACCGCGACTCGAAGAAGGGCAAAGAGGGAGCGCGGGAGATGGCGGCGATGTATCTGGCTAACAAGGTGCAGAATATTCGCGGCTCGGCCGACGTGTTATTGGAGAAGGCCGGCCTTACGTTCGAAGAGATCGCGCCGATTGCGGACGCCATGGAGAAAGGCGGCCGCAAAGCTGCCGCGCAGGCGGTTACCGACGACATCCTGAAAAAGACTCGTGCGATTGCCGGCACGCCCGACGAGTGCTGCGAGCGCATTGCCGAATATCGCGACGCCGGCTGCAGCAACATCATGCTGGAGATCTGGGGCGACGATCGCGAGGAGCAGGCGAAGCTGTTTGGGGAAGCGGTGCTGCCACAGTTCCGGTAGGAGGAGCAGAGAACGTCGCGGCCCGCGGCTCCGCTCCGCGGCTCGGAAAAGGGAGTTTTCGGTAGTTTGAAAATGAAGGCCAGCAAAAGCCAGAACTCGCCCGCAAACTGCACGGGCGAGTTCCGATTGCTTATTGCAGAAGGCCGTAGGTCGCGACCTGATTCTGCCCGCCGACAAAGACATGTCCATCCGCCACGGTGGGAACCGTGAACTTGACGGCCTGCGGCGCCTGATCGCGACTGGGATTCTGGTTCGAGTTGTATAACTCGGTTGCCAGGTTGGTCGCACTGTAGGCGCGCAGAATGGCGGTTGACGGGTAGGTATCGGCTTCGATGACCCAGAGGATGCCGTTGGTGGTGCCGTTCGCCGAGATCACCGGTGTGGCTGGCGGGAAGCTAAATGTCTCGGGCGATTTCGAACTGTAAGTGGTGGAAAGCTGCTCGGTCGACGTATTAAACGAAAACGCCTTCACGGCATCATAGGATCCGCTGAAATAAGCGTTGTTATTCCAGAAAGCCTCACCCCCAAACACTCCACCAATTTTTTCGGGAAGCGTCTGCACGATCTGGTCGTCATTGCTTGCTTGCCAATGACCCATGTTGTCGCGATTGATGAGATCGATCGTGCCTTGCTTGCCCACCTGGAACAGCAGATGAGGATATTTGCCGCTCTGATCGGGGAGCAGCACCAAGCCGCCGGAATTGACGTCGCTATCGGTTTCGTCGAGGGAGGCCTGGTCCCAAGGGGTGAAGTAGTCAACGACAGACAGCCCCGACGAAGACCATTGCATGCGTATCACGCTGTCGCCGTAATCGATACCGCCCTCGTTGACGTCAAAGATACCGTTGCCGGTTGCAAGGTAGATACCGCCATTGGCATCCGCCGCCGGTCCCGAGCCGCCGCCCCAAATGCCTCCCTCGGCGCCGTTGGGAGTATCGGCAAACACGCCGGTGGGGGCCAGCGTGGATTGATTGAACGACATGAACCAGCCGTGATACTCGCCAAGGTCGCAGTGCGAAGACCAGCCAACGATTACCTGTCCCTGAGCAAGCAGCAAACTGGCGCGTTGGTTGGCAAGGAACGGACTAAAGTTAATCACCCCTCCGATCGAACCCGTGCCCGTGCCTTTGACCACGGCGGCGACGGTGTGTGGTGCAATCACATCTTTTCCGGTTCGGATATCCACCGCGTGCAAGCGATGGTAGAAGGCCGTGCTATGCAGCGCGGGATTGACTTCCTTGGTCTCGGCCACGACGTACAGTGTATTGGTCGCCACGTCGATCACCGGAGTTCCGGTGATCCCGATCTCGGGAACCAGATCACTGCAATTCACATCGCTGCTGGAGACTGTGCTGACCGTCACCAGGGGGCCGCTAGCAGAAAGAAAACTGGTTTCCCAAAGCTGACGTCCGGTCTTCACGTCGAAGGCGTAGAGCTGATCGTGCTCGGTGGCCACATAGAGTACGTTATGCGACGTGCCGTTGATGTTGACGTTGGGAACATAGAGAGGCTGCGCATACACGTAGCCCTCGACGAGGTAGACCATGCCACGGCCAAAGGTCGACACGTTGACGTTGCTGGGAGTGAGGATGGTTTCGGTCGTGTTGGCGCCGGAGCGATTGTTGTCCATCTGATACGTCGGCACCGCGGTTTGTGCGGCCATCAAACACCCGCACAGTAGAACAAACAGGGAAACAGAGCGAACACGAGTCTCTTTCATCGAGACGTACGACTCCTTTGCACGGAAATTTGCCGAGACACAACGAGCCGGGGTGTCTGGCGGAATATGGCCCGGTACGACAGGAAATGGCGCTTGCAGCTTGCCAATGACGGGTTAATGAATTATGCGTAATTCTGCGTAATTCTCACAATATGTTTCTCAAGTGTGACGGAAGATGACCGCACGTTTTTGACATGGTTAGCGACACTGCACCACATTTTGGCTAAACCGCACCTTACTTTCGGGGTAATAACCTCCGGCAATTTCCCCTTCGAGCTGCGCCAGCTCCATCGGGAAAGGCTGAACGGTCCGACGAGTGAACAAGTTTACGTGGAGTTTACATTGTCTCTGCGGACGCCACTAAATCAGGAAGCGGATGACTCCTTGGATTCTGCCATTCTTCGTGGTCGTGGTTTGGGAGCACGACCCCTTACGACTTCTCTGGATCTCGCGCGTGTCGAAAGGCATAGGGGCATCGGCAAGCTGATGGTTCGCTCTGGGCACGCGTAATGCTCAGATCATCCCCGACAAGCCTTCTATGCGGGGAACCTTTTCGCCCCGTTTTCGTCTTAAGCAGCGAGGAGAAAAATGCCCGACACCGAATTAATACCTGCTCCGCCCGGCGACAGCGGCCTTCGAGTCGTATTTCTCGGTCCCCAAGGCCTGCGCGCCGGATGGCGACTGCTGGTCTTTTTCGCGCTGCTAGTGGCGGCACGCTTCGCCGTAGTTTTTCCCTTGAGCAAGATCATCGGAAGTCTGGGAACGGATTTCTCAGCGCGTAAGGTCATCATAGGCGAGATGGTTGCTTTCAGTATCGTTCTCATCGCTACCGCCATCATGGGGCGTTTCGAGCATCGCAGCCTTGCCAACTACGGTCTTCCATTTCGCTGCGCGTTAGGTAAGCAATTCTGGGCCGGCGCGCTGTGGGGTTTTGTCATGCTGTCGGTGATTGTCGGCATGATGGCCGCCAGCGGCGCGTATTCCTTCGGCGGGTTGGCGCTGTCGCCACCGAACGTTGTCAAGTATGCCTTGCTGTGGGCGCTGGCTTTTCTGCTGGTCGGCTTTGCCGAAGAATTCGCCTTTCGCGGCTACCTGCAGTACACGCTGACATCGGGAATGGGCTTCTGGCCGGCCGCACTAGTCACCTGCCTGGTCTTCGCCGGCGCACACCTCACCAACGGCGGTGAGAACTTAATCGGTGTCTCCGAGATTGTCTTGATCGCGTTCTTCCTGTGTCTGGCGCTGCGCCGTACCGGCAATCTCTGGTTTGCCATCGGCTGGCACATGGCCTTCGATTGGGGCGAGAGCTTCTTCTACTCCACTCCTAACAGCGGCATCCACGCCACCGGACACATGTTGAAGGCAAGCTTGCTGGGATCGAAATGGCTGAGCGGCGGCTCGGTCGGACCGGAAGCCAGCGTCTTCGACCTGGTGGTCACCGTCGCCGGTATCCTGTTGCTGGCCAAACTCTATCCGCAAGCCAAATATCCGGAGATTCCTGCGGCGCCCGAACTAACTGCGGGGCCGGCTATGAACACTTTGGCTCAGGCCAGTCCGAGCCATCTCAGGCCGTGAGCAGGCTCCGCCCGGACTTCAGCGGGTGATCGCGAACTCGAAATCTGGACCTCAGCAGCAAAGAGTGATTGCTTTCGCACAGGCGCAAGCACATAATTCGCTTAGCTGAGGGAACCGTATGAGGCCACTTCTTAAGGTTGCCCTGTGCTGTGCAGGGCTGCTGTCTTCGTCCATTGCCATCGCCGCCGATACCAACATGTCACCGGAAGAGCGCACGGTGAGGATGGCGTATGCCAAGATCGTCTTTGCCGTCCAGGTGCAAACCGTCGAGCAGGCTGTCCACCAGAAGCGCCGCAAGCTGGACACTCCCGCGCTCAACAGCGCCCTCGACAAGAATGACCTGCGCATCACGCTCAGCAACTTCACCGTGGGCGATCTCTCCGAGATTGCGCAGCGCAATATTCAGGATCTGGTTACGCTGCCCGACGGCGAAGGTCTGCTGATCATCAGCGACACCACCAACAGCTATAAAGAACATGGTCGAGTCACGGAAGAGACCAGCGTAGCCATTCCCGAATGGCAGCCGAGTTCCGGAGGCGTACCATCGGCTGGGAACACCACGCTAGCCGAAGTGCTGGCCGTCAATCAGCCCACCGACGTCTTTCAGCGTTACGCCTCGTTCACCGTAGCCATCTCGTTCCAAGGGCGCAATCGCAAATATCGGGCGCTGGTTTTGTTCGGCAAAGACGCCAGTGGTGCCCCAAAGGTTCTGGTCACGGATACGGTCCTGGGGGCGGTTCCACAGGACATGATGATGCGGTCGGTATACCCGGCGATCCTACTGGGGACCTCGCAGGGTGAAGTGCCGGCGGTGATGAGTTGGCTCGAAGGAAAGCAGATGCCTGTAACCTCCTGCATGCGGAGTTCACAGGGTACACTGGGCTCGCAGGATGTCTGTTGCGATCTCAGTTCGTTGAAGTGCGGCATCTCCGCCGATGATCTCAGACACTCCGCCGCCTATGCTCAAGCTGGTACTGCGACCGAAAACTGACGGGATCGCTTTAGGACGCGGGAAGTCGTACCCGCTTGATGGGCGGGTGGAATCAGTGCTCGTGCCTGGAATGCGAGTGAATATGCGGGTGCGAGTGAATTACCCCATCGTGGGAGTGCCGGTGCGCGTGCACCAGGTTGGCCCGCAGCAGCAATTCATGGTTCGACAGGATTTCCCCCGGAGTTCCTGCGGCCGCTAGCTTACCCTCCTCCAAAAGCACCACGCGATCGGCAATATCTTCCACAATTTCTAACTGATGGGTGGCAGCGATCACTGTCTTCGACGAGCCTTTCCATTCCTGAATGAGATCGATGACCTGGCTTTGGCTGCGCGGGTCGAGCGTGGCCGTCGGCTCGTCCAGCAACAACACTTCCGGATCGAGCACCAGCACCGACGCCAGCGCCACGCGCTTCTTTTCGCCGCCGGAAAGGCGATATGGCGGACGGTCACGCAGTGCCGACAATCGCATGTAATCGAGCGTCTGCTCCACTCGCGACAGCACCTGCTCCTTCGACCAGCCCAGCTGCAGCGGCGCGAAGGCGACTTCGTCGAAGACGGTGGGATTGAACAGCTGGGTGTCGGGATTCTGGAATACCAGCCCTACGCGCCGCCGAAACGGAAGCGCGAAGTCATCGCGCTGAAGAAGCTCGGGAGTCAGCGGCTGTCCGTCGAAGTGGAGCAAGCCTCGCGATGGAGAGCACAGCCCATCTAACATTCGCAGCAGCGTGGACTTGCCGGATCCGTTGGCTCCAACCAGCGCCAGACGCTCGCCACGATTGATTTCGAGCGACAGGCCCCGCAGCGCGGGAATGCCGTCGTAGTCGAAACAGACATCGCGCAGCTCAAATAGCGAGGCCATCCGTTATCTTCCCATCCAGACCGCGAAGCTGCCGGCCAGCAGAAAGCACAGCAAGCCCATCCAGTCCCACATTGTCAGACGCCAATCGGACAGAACTTGCACCTCGCCGCGAAATCCGCGCGACTGCATGGCGACGTAGACCTCATCGCTCAAGGCAATACTCTTACTGAGTAGGACACCCGCGGTGCGGGCCGCCATATGCCGTTGATCGGCCGGTTTCAGAACGCCGACGGTACGGCTGCGCCGCGATTCGAACATCTGCCCCGCCGTTTCCGCCAGCAGGAAGACGTAGCGATAGGTCATCGCCAGCATGACGATGGCTTCTTTGGGCAGGCGCAACGCGCGCAGCGCCTTCAGCACATGCGACCACGGCGTGCACAGGACCAGGAGCGTGGTGAACGTGACTGCCGTTTCCACTCGCAGGATGAGCATCACGGCGGTGCGCAGGCCTTGTTCGGTGATCGCGACCGTTCCCAGAGCCGCGATGGGCCGTCCCGGCGTTACGAACAGCGCAGGCAGAGCAATCACTCCAGTGAAACCGAGCACGATGAGCCACACCCGCTTGGCAAGCGTAAGAACGCTGACTCGCGAGAGCGCCGCCATAACGACCGCCAGGGCCAGCAGCGCAACAACGACAGCCAACTTATGCGACAGCGTCACCGCCAGCACCAGCGCGAACAATCCCACTACTCGCACACGCGGATCAAGCGACTGTAGCAAGCCGCGTTGCTGGGCAGTCGTTTCGGAGAGCATGGCCCGCGTCAGCGCGCGGCCGAAGCCGACAGCGGTCGATTCCAGGAAGCTGCGGCTCATGCGGAGGATTCCTTGCGGCGAGATCTTGCCGCCCACGAGCGCGCGGCTAGCGAGAGGATCAGGAGAACACCCACGACGAACATCGCCGACAGCAGATATCCGAAGCCGCGACTGTGCACGAACCCCGGCGCGTAAGCAGGGAAGGGAGCTGTCCAAAGATTAGCGAGCCGTTGCAGGCCTGAAGGTACGCTTGTCGCGCCCGAGTTGGCAGTTGGCACTGACGACGCAGCCTGTGCCAGTTGCGCTGGTGACCACTCGCCCCATGCCGTTCCTGCCGCCAGAATGCCAAGTGGCGTCAGCAGCATGAAGACCGCGATCATGATCCACAGCCGTCGAAATGAGGGTGCGGTCGTGGACGCGATGTCTCCGGCGGTGACAATTCCGGAGGTGGCGCGCAGCAGCGCTGGATCGGCGACTTGCAGATACGCGACAAGTCCTGCGGCGATTACCGCTTCTGCCAATCCCGCAAAGGTCAAGTGGCCGATCATCATCGCAGGCACAGCAATGCTCAGCGGATACGGCGCATAGAGCGGCGTTCCGCTGGCATCGTGAAACAAAATGGGCTGAATGCCGAACTCCACGGCAGCAATCAACGCCGCAGCATTCACCGCGAGATAACCAGCGATGGCCGCAGCGACGACGCGACGTCTGGAAGTCAGCGCAGCACCGGTCGCGATCATCCGATAGCTCGCATAAGCAACCAGCGAACCGACGATTGCCATGTTGAAGCAGTTGGCGCCGAGTGTCGTTATTCCACCATCGCCAAAGAACAGCGCCTGAATAGCTATCGCAATCGACAGCGCCAGGATCGCGCCCGACGGGCCGAGCACGATGGCGGCGATGGTCACACCCAGAGCATGGCCAGTGGTGCCGCCGGGCAGCGGCAGGTTGAACATCATCACCACGAACGAGAACGCCGCGAACACGGAGATGAGCGGAATCACGCGGCCGAGCAGCGCGCGCTTCACCCGCTTGAGCGCGCCATACCATCCTGCACCGGCTCCGACATAGAGCACGCCGCAGGTCGAGGGACTGAGGTAGCCGTCAGGAATGTGCATGCAGAATCGCGCCGGTGGCGATTCCAATCCTAACGCATCTACGAGATCGCGAGACTTACCGCTTATCCATAGGCACGTAGTGATTGGGATAGGCCGGGCCGTGATAGTCGGCTCGTGGGCGGATGAGGCGATTATCGTTGAGTTGTTCGATCACGTGCGCGGTCCAGCCGGAGACGCGCGACACCGCGAACACCGGTGTGAACAGATCGATGTCGATGCCCAGCGTGTGATAGGTTGACGCCGAATAGAAGTCGACGTTGGCGTTGAGCTTGCGGTCGCTGACGATGAACTCTTCGATCTTGTGCGAGATGTCGAACCACTTGCTGTTGCCGCTGGAGTGGCCCAGGTCCTGCGACATCTTGCGCAGATGCGTGGCGCGCGGATCTTCGGTGTGATAGACGCGATGGCCGAAGCCGGGAATCTTCTTCTTCTGCGCCAGCATGCCTTTGATGTAATCGACGGGATCGGCGCCCGAGGCATCGACCGCCTCAAGGATGCGAAACACCGCTTCGTTGGCGCCGCCATGCAACGGGCCTTTCAGCGCGCCAATCGCGGCCGTCACGGCGGAGTGCATGTCGCTGAGCGTTGCCGCAACCACGCGCGCGGCGAAGGTCGAGGCGTTCAACTCGTGGTCGGCGTGAAGGATGAGTGCCATGTCAAGAGCTCGCTCCGCGGTCTCGCTGGGCACTTCGCCATTCAACAGATAGAGAAAGTTTCCGGCATGGGAGAGCGAGCGATCAGGCTCGACCAGCGGCTTGCCCTTGCGAATGCGGTCATAAGCGGCGACGACGTAGGCCAACTGTGCGGTCAGGCGAACCGCCTTGCGCACGTTAGCTTCGTGATCGTTGACCTTCTCTTCCGGATCGTAATACGACAGCGCCGAGACGATGGTACGCAGCACATCCATGGGCAGAGCGTGCGCCGGCGCCTGCCGCAACAGGCTGATGATCGAGGCATCCAGCTTGCGCTCGCGGGCCAGGTGCAGCTTCAGCTCGTTGAGTTCGGCGCGATTGGGCAGACGCCCGAACCACAGCAGATAGCAAACTTCCTCGAAGGTGGAGTTGTCGGCCAGCTCGTGAATGTCGATGCCGCGATAGGCGAGCACACCGGCATCGCCATCGATGTAGCAGATGCCGGAATTGGCCGCGGTAATGCCTTCCAGCCCCTTTGGACCCTGCGCCGTCGTAGACATGAATACCCCTTATTGCAACTTACTTTTATACTCCGCGGATTTCGCGCGCGTCTATGACACGATAGCGTGAGAGGGAGCGGTATTCAGCGGGTGGAACGGGCGTTCAGGTTTGCATAAATGATTTCAGAGAAACGCTTGCCCAGCGGTGTACACTTGTACATATATGGGCTATGAGTGGGATCCGGTAAAGGCGGATGCCAACTTTGCCAAGCACGGGGTCCGTTTCAGCGAAGCGGTCTTGGCCTTGGAAGATGATTTCGCACTAACCATGCGGGACTCATTCTCCGAAGGCGAAGAGCGTTGGGTCACCCTCGGAATGGACGCACAGGGCAAGCTACTAGTTGTGATTTATGCCTGGCGTGGTCGAAACATTCGGGTTATCTCGGCGCGCCCGGCCAGCCGCCGCGAAAGACGGCAATACGAGGAACAACGATGAAGCGTGAATATGATTTCAGTAGAGCAAAAAGAGGCGCCGTGGTACCGATTCCTCGAGGAAAAACCAGGATCACCATCCGGCTCGACGACGATGTTCTGGATTGGTTTCGCCGGCAAGTGGAGCGCGCGGGTGGCGGCAACTATCAGAGTTTGATCAACGACGCTCTTCGGCAACACATCCGGCGCGCTCACGAGCCGCTGGAGGCCACACTGCGTCGAGTAATCCGGGAAGAACTAAAGCACGCCGGGTGATTTCAAAACGCCACTCATTCCGGGTGCCGCGAACGAGAGGGAGGGTGGCATGCTCTACCCTTTCCATCCCGACAAACTGTACCTCCGTGCCCATTCCCACCACGTTCGTCACTCGGCTGCTCACACCGTGCAATCGCCACAGTCCAAGTTCCCCGAAAGAATCCGTGGGGCGAGCCACGTAATTGCGGGGGCAATCCGCCGCCGGAATCACTTTATAAGAGAGGCGTTTCCCATGAGCAAACTTCGCTTCCTCGTGCTTCCTTGCCTGTTGCTGATTGCCGTCCTGGCGAGCGCGCAATCCACGCAGATGAACCTTCCGCTGCAAAGCCAGGCCGCGAAAGTGACGCAGACCATCGGCATCACCCACATCACCATCGACTACCACCGTCCGCTGGTGAATGGACGCAAGATATGGGGCGGACTGGTGCCCTACGGACAGGTGTGGCGCGCCGGCGCCAATCTCAACACCACCATCACCTTCGCCAACGATGTCACGATCGAAGGCAAGCCGCTGCCGGCGGGAACCTACGGCCTGCACATGATCCCGAACGAAAACGACTGGACGGTGATCTTCTCCAACATGCATACCGCGTGGGGCAGCTTCAGCTACAAGGAGTCGGAAGACGCGCTGCGCGTGACGGTGAAGCCGCAGGCGACAGAGATGCACAACGCACTGGCTTACGACTTCGACCAGCTCCAGCCCGACTCCGCCGTTGTGGTGATGAGCTGGGACAAGGTCGCAGTGCCGTTCAAGGTGTCGGTCGACGTGAATAAGATTGTCAACGCCAGCCTGCAGAATCAGCTGCGCGGCCTGTCGCAATACACGTGGGATGGCTGGGACGATGCGGCGACGTATCTGGTCGACAGCAAGTACGATCTGCCCGAGGCGCTGAAGTGGGAGAACAACTCGATCGGACAGGAAGACCGATTCGAGAACGAGATGACGAAGTCGCGCATCCTGGCAGCGATGGGCCAGAACGCCGAGGCGCAGCAGGCGAAGGACAAAGCTCTCGCACTGGGCAACGCGCAACAGCTCTACGGATACGGGCGTCAACTGCAGCGTGAAAAGAAGCAGCAGGAGGCATTCGCGGTCTTCAAGCAGGCAGCCCAGAGAGATCCCAACAACTGGCTGTCGCATGCCGGATTGGCACGCGTAGCTGTTGGAGAAGGGAATTATTCCGAGGCGACCAAGCAACTGCAAGAGGCGCTGGCCGTCGCGCCCGACTCCGGCAAGCCGAGCGTCGAAGGTTTACTGACCAAGGTCCAGGCGAAGCAGGACATCAATCAGTAACGCGAGAGGAGGTTTAAAGGTGAAGCGTTTAGCTATGCTTGTCCTCGCGGGTTTACTCGTCGCACCGGTGGCGAAACTGTCCGCCGCCGGAGGGAGCGGAAAGCCTGCGGCAAGCCCGACCAGAGAAAATGCACTCGCGACTGCACAAGAACTAGCACGAGCAATGCGGACCAATGACGCGGAAGGCTTCTGCCGCTTACTGGATCCGGACTGGGCAGTGGTCACCGGAAATGGCGAGATCGGTGAAGGTGACCAGATGGGGGACGGGCAGATGAAGAAATCCATCTGCGATGCGATAAAAGCGGGTACTTTTACGCGCGAGACCTACGATATGGATTTTGCGCACGCACGGGTGCGCCTATACGGCAACATCGCAACCGTCACCGCCAAGCTGTCGGTTTCGGGCTCGTTCCACCACAAGTGGTTCGCGGTCAAAGAAGTTCAGACCGATGTGTTGAAGTGGGAAGACGGGGCGTGGAAGGACGTGTTAACCCACGAGACAATCGTCAAGGGCTCGTTAAGTACCGTCAAGGACTCGTCAAAGTAACCGCAACCGGATCGCAATCCGAAAAGGGGCGATGGCGCCGGACCAGCATCTGATGTCAGTACCCAGGACGCAGGTCGCGTTGCTGAATGAGGCGTACATAAACAGTGAGGTTCACTCCGCTTGGGGTGACGGGATAGCCAGGTCTGGCTCTGGCCTTTGGATGCTGACCTGGCGTTTGCTTGGCAGCCTCGGGAGTTAGGAACACGGTAAGTCTCTTCAAGAATCAGCTTCATTCGAACTGCAGTCCAACTTATGACTGGAGACCACAAACATGCATCGGACCTGCTTATTAGCCATTCTGATTCTGATTGCATTTCCATCCCATCTTCCGGCACAGGCCGATAAATCGCAGGCCGCCGCCCAGGCGCGCGATGGATCGCACGACTTCGACCCGTTGCTGGGAACGTGGAAGTATCACTTGAAGCGGCGGTTGCATCCGCTGACCGGTTCGAACGAGTGGGTGGAGTTTGAAGGCCGAGGCACGTGCCGCAAGCTCTTCGATGGCGCGCAAATTGACGATGGCGAATGGAACGGCCCCAGCGGCAAGATTGTCGGACTGACGCTGCGCGTTTACAACCCGCAATCGCATCAATGGCGGCTGTATTGGGATAACCAGAAAGTCGGCGTCCTCGATCCGCCGCAGGTTGGGGAGTTCAAGGACGGCGTCGGCGAGTTCTTCGCGCAGGACACGATCAACGGCAAGACCATCCTGATCCGATTTCACTGGACTAATCTGAATACGAACACGCCGCACTTCGAGCAGTCATTTTCGGACGATGGCGGCAAGACCTGGGAGGTCAACTGGATCACCGACCAGACTCGCGTCAGCGACAAGCCGGAGGGTGGATCGTGAATGCTGGATCGTGAATCGTTCCCACGCGTACTAACCCTTCCAGGCGCCGGACCGCGCTAGACATTGGGCAGTTCTCAAGGCTTCGGTTCCCGAGCCTTCAGCGCACTCCACACTTGCGCCTGGGTCCACTTGGGATGTTGCAGCAAAATCCCGTGTCCCGCACCATCGGCGCTCGCGTACGTCACCAGCCTAGCTTTGCCTGCGCCGAACTCTTGCTGATACGCGTCGACCAGCGCCTTGCCATAGGTGTGCTGAATGTAGAGATCTTCCGCTCCGTTGATCACCGTCAGGCTGCCGCTCATGGTGAGCGGAGCGCAGTGGGTGGAGATTGGTTGATTGGGCGGATTGGATGTGGTCCGGCAGAGTCCGCCGTTGGTGTCCGACATTTCCGGTGGTCGCGAGCAGTGGCAATCTGTGGCGTGGAATTGTGAATCCGCCGCGCCGCAGTAGCACACGCTGTAATCCAGATTCTGCTGCCGCTGCTGAACATACAGTTCAGGCGAAACTCCATTCGTCAAAGACCAGGGCCACGCCTTCTGGTTGAGAATCTCGTCGGCTAGAGACTTCCTGCATTCGGGGCGAAAGACACAAGCGGTGTCGACATTGAGCTTCACTCCGCCGTTCGAGTGATCCACGGTCGCGGTGCAGCCACTGTCGAGTCCGTCGTACGGCCGCTGATTCTTGTAAGGGAAGATCAGCTCAAAGGCATTCTTTGCCAGCTGGAGTGCCAGCCACCGATCGCGGCTGGGCGCCGACTTCAGAGCATCCAACACCGTCGCCACGCATTGCGCCTGATTGCCGTCGACCACCCCATCCGTATTGCCGCCAGGCTTGGTGGCAATCAAGACGACGTTGCGAATCGCACGCGAAGGATTGGCCTTCGGCGCCAGCAGGGCATACTTCAACTCGTCTGCCGTTCCCAACGACCATCCGACGAGATCCACTTGGCTGGTCGAAATCCCATACGTGCGCGCTGCGTCGTTCAGTATGGCGTCGACATCGTCGGCCTTCTGGTTGCCGGTAACGCTGCCGTGGAGTTGGCTCTTGCCAACGCCGGGCAGGTCAAACAGCAGGATGCGATAGCTGTGACATAGGGAAACGGTGCCATCTTCCGTGCGCGAATAGGCGAGCGTGGCCGCGATCTTCGGACTCTGTTGCGCGTTGGTCAGCATCTGCACCGGCCAATCCGCCAGGGTTTGTCCGGTTCCGGGGAACATCACGAGCACCTCAGCGCTAACAGCCGCGTCACCAATGACGATGTACTCCAGTTGGTCTCCCGTGCGCGGATTGGTGAAGAACGTCAGTTCCGGACCCAATTCGCGGAAGTTCCGAATGGCGCTGCACGGGACGGGACTTCTCTTGACTGGATTGCGGGCGCGCGACGATTGCGCTTGCCGACTCACAGCCGTGGAATGGCCAGAGATAGAAGGAGCGAAGCGCCCGGTGGCCTGCCAAACGTAGGTGAAGATCAGTGCGGCTAGCACGAAGGCCCACGCAGCAATCAGGCCCTGCCGACGCGAGCGCGCGCCGTCATCGCCAACCTTCGTATCTGGAGATTGTGGACAGCACGGTGTCCATAGGCGTTGATCAGTATAGAGAACCGTGAATCGCGGGTCGTGAGTAATGAAACGTTCAGCGTCGTCAGACCTGCTCCGCGCTTGACATTACAGCCATTAATGCTAGTGTTTCGTTGTTACGCCACTTCAACCGAGTTGTACAACGGGAGCCTTGATGAAAAGGTTGCTCGTCTTAGGCCTGCTGATTGTGTGCTGCGCCGGCGCCGCGCAGCCGCTGCGGGGCCAATCACGATATCCCAGCCAGGTCTACCTGGGACCGGCCTGTCCCCTGACCGTGAACGACATCGTCAAGATGTCGCAAGCGGGAGTCCACGATGACTCCATCATTGGCGAGTTTCAGCGATGTGACCAGCACTTCCAACTCAGCAAGAATGATCTCGCCCGATTGAAGAACGCCGGCGCGAGTCAACACTTGATTCAAGCCATGATCGCACCGCCGTCGAACACCGGCGCGAAGCCCGCAGTGGCGACCCCTCCTGCCGGAGCATCCGCCCAGGGGACGAAGAACCCTCTCCCATCGGAACCCGGGTTGTATCTGTTGGCAGGCCAGGAGCAGAGCAAAATTCCTGGCCAACCGGTCACCTTCGAGCGCACCGGCAGCAAACTCGCGAGCGGGCTAAACGTCAAGGCTCAACATAACACCGTCCAAATTGCCGGAGCTCACGCGCAGACTCTGACCGGCAGCCAACCCGTTTTTGCGTTTGTACCCAGCCTGCAGCAAACACCAAACGGTATGAGCGCCGACGACCTGCTCCTCATCAGTCTGGAGGTTAACGGCGACCGGCGGCAGATTGACATTGCGGCCGGCGGGGCCGGACGCGCCGGTTGGGGAGTATCCATCCCTCACCAGTTGCAAGTCGTCCGCTCCGAGCCGTCCTTCGGCCTGTATGAATTGACACCCGCCGCCCCCCTGAAGCCGGGGGAATACGCCGTCTATTTGCAGCGCGGCGACGACCTGCCGGCAGTGCTCTACGATTTTTCGGTTCAAAACGTACCAGTAGCGCCGGGCGCGGGAACTCCCATTCCGTAGAGGTGTCATCCCGACCGGAGTGGAGGGACCTGCGGTTGCGCGTGCCCCACTCATTCGTGAGTTTCGAATGAGTGGGGTTCACGCTGGTGCCCGGGGCCTCGCGGTTTGCAGCCCCGGGCGGTCTTAATCTACTTCGCGTCCACCATGGGAATCTGCGATGCCAGCTGGAGCTGGATCATGAGGTCGACGCGGTGGTCGATCTGGCAGAACAGCGCCGTCTTCTTCGCCGATATGACCTTCTCGAAAATTGGAACATACTTCATGCGCAGCGCGATCACGCTCTGCTCGTTAGCTGCTTCGCGCTTGATGTAGTCCTGCGCCTGCGCGTCGGTCATGGTCGCGTAGTTCTTGGCATAGTCCTGGATCAGCGCCCAGCGCTCATCGCCATTCTTGCTGGCTTCTTTACGGTATTGGTCATAGAGCGGCCAGAACTTGGTGGCCTCGTCGGGAGTGAGCGGCATGTTGGCAGCGGTGATCTGTTTCCGTTCCCCCTGAATGTTCTCGCGCAGCATCTGGATGTCATGATCGCTGGCGGAACTGGGCTCAGCGCCGGCCCCGGGGACCTTCTGCGCAGAATTCTGGGCACAAAGTGGAACTGTCGCAAGCAACATTGCGCCGGCCACAATCAAAAGAGCTGCAAAATTCTTCTTCGGCATTTTTGCCTCCTCGTTCTGTTGAATAGGTTCCATTGAATTGGTACAACCCGGATTCGTACGGGCGACGTAAGGCCGTCAGACACCCATCGCGGACGGGCAGCCGACTCCGCTGCAGGTGAAGCAGCAGGATTATATCGGAACCATGCTTCAGAGCTGCCATGCCTGACCTGCTCCCAGCCCAGCTCGAAGCTCGTGGCTCAAGGCTCACAGCTCCCCTCCCGCGTTATACTGATGCCTAACGGGGATGGCTTTGAGCTCGCAGCAAAAAACCTTTTACATCGAGACCTTCGGGTGCCAGATGAACTTCCACGACTCGGAAAAGGTCGTGGGCACGCTCCTCTCCGAGGGCTACCAGCAGGTCGCGCGCGAGGAAGATGCCGACCTCATCTTCTACAACACCTGCTCGATTCGCGATAAGGCCGAGCAGAAGGTCTTCCACCGCCTCAACGATTACAAGAAGCTGCACCGGGAAGGGAAGCGCTTTGCCGTTCTCGGCTGCGTGGCCCAGCAGGAAGGCGACAAGATTTTCGAGCGCGCGCCATTCGTCTCGCTGGTGGCCGGCTCGGCGTCATACCGCAACCTGCCTGAGATGCTGGTGCAGATCGAGGCGGGCGCCGAGCGTGTGACCGGCCTCGACGACCGCGAGACCGACCAGACGTTCGAGACCGAATTCACCGCGCGCACCAATCCGCATCGCGGCTACATCACCATCATCGAGGGCTGCGACAAGTTTTGCGCCTATTGCGTGGTGCCATACACGCGCGGCAAGGAACGCAGCCGGACGTCGGAGTCGGTGCTGCGCGAGGCCCAGCGCATGGCCGACGCCGGTTACACCGACATTCAACTGCTCGGTCAGAATGTAAATTCCTATCGCGATCCGGCAGGGAAGATGAGCTTCGCTGAAGTCCTGGCCGCGGTCGGTGAGTTGCCGGGCATTCGCCGAGTGCGCTTCACTACGTCGCATCCGCGCGACTTCACCAAAGACATCATCGATGCCATCGACACGGTGCCGTCGCTTTGCGATCACGTGCACTTGCCGGTGCAGAGCGGTTCGTCGCGCGTGCTGGCATCGATGTTCCGCGAGTACACCCGCGAGCAATACCTCGAGCGCATCGCTTGGATGAAATCGACGCGAAATAAAGAGATCAGCATCACGACCGATGTGATTGTTGGATTCCCTGGCGAGACCGAGGCGGAGTTCGGCGAGACGCTCAGCCTGCTGGACGAGGTCGGCTACGACGGCGTCTTCTCGTTCAAGTATTCGCCGCGGCCGAATACGCCGTCGTTGCAGTACATCGACTCGATTGCGGAGGACGAAAAGTCGCGTCGCCTGCAGATCCTGCAGGAGCGTCAGCGTGAGATTCAACGCGCCAGCTATCGCAGGCATTTAGGTCAGGTTCTTGAAGTGATGGTTGAAGGGAAAAATGAAGCTCGCGGACAGGTCATCGGCCGCACCTCGCAAAACAAAACGCTGAATTTCACCACCAACGGCGGACAGGAGCCGAGGGCCGGAGAGTACGTTAACGTGAAAGTGACGCAGGTGTTTCCGAATAGTTTGGTGGGAGAGATGGTCGACAATCGACGGGCTGCGGACTAGGGATTCGGGATTAGTTTATGAATTGCGAGCGTTCTCGCTAGTCTCTAGCCCCTACTCCCCAACCCCTAACGGGCGCTTCAGCGCCCCGGAGGTCCCACGATGGAAGTTGAAATGAAAATTCGCGGGCTGATGATGGACCCGGTAACCAACATGCCCATCGTGGTGCTCAAGGACCAGGTAAGCGACGTGGTACTGCCTATTTGGGTGGGCGTGTACGAGGCCAACGCCATCGCGCTGGAGATCGAGAAGATCACCACGCCCCGCCCCATGACTCACGACCTGCTGAAGAACCTGCTCGTCGGCCTGGAGACCATGGTGCGCAAAGTGGTCGTCACCGAGTTGAAGGACGACACGTTCTTCGCCGTCATCTGGCTGGAGCGCAACGGCGAGATCATCAGCATCGACTCGCGGCCGTCGGACGCGCTGGCCCTGGCGCTGCGCATGGACTGCCCCATCTTCGTCGAGGACGACGTGCTGAAGAACAGCAAAGTCGCCAGCAGCGTGAACGATCGCGTCTCCGCCGAAGAGTTGCGCAAATGGCTCGAGAATCTGGGCGAGGACGATCTGGGAAGATACAAGATGTAGGGAAGAGGCAATTAGCAATTAGCGATTAGCTAAACCTCGCCAGTTGAGTTGCTCTTTCAGGTTTGCGACGTCTTCCTGATTACGCAAGCGAGTAGCGCCCTCGCATGTCTTAGCTAATCGCTAATTGCTAATCGCTTTTTTATGTTAGAACTTAGCCTTGGGGCTTTACAGGGTTGAAACTCCGGTTTGGGCACTTTGCAGTGGGGCACGATTCAAGCTCAAAGCAACAGTTGGAGGTGGCATCCATGATTCCCAAGCAGGCAATCAGCTCGACCGTGAATGACAACGGCGAGTATGGCTCCTTAGTTTATTCGTACGAATTCGAGCAAGCGCCGACTGTGCTTCCTCCGGAGGCGTTGACAGGATCATCGGCGCCCTTGCCGACTAGTTGCACTTTGCAGAACCTTCCGGCTATCGCAATGCAGGGCACGCTCGAGAGCCTGGGAAGTCCCGGTACGTGCGAGGCACAGTCCTTTGGCTACTGTCTCGGATCCTACACGGCCGCACGAAACCCGGATGGTTCCAAGAAATGGGACGCTTCGAAGGCGGAACACGAAGTCAGTGCCGCTTATCTCTACACCTTTGAACATCAGCAGGAAGGGAGAGCTTGTCCGACAGCTTCGCTGGCGATTCCGTACCTCAATCGGCTCATAGGGTACGGAGCGCCTAGCGCTAAGCACATCCCGTACCAACCGAATTGTACTTATCTGAACAGCGTTCCGATCGACCGTAGCTATCCGGACGGTACCCGGTTCCGTCTGGGAAGCTTCGCGGCGTTTACGATCACCGCCAACCCGAATGCCATCGTTCTGATCAAGCAGTTGGTGGCCGCCGGATACGCCGTGGCGTTCTCCGGCGCGGTTATCGAGGGCTATGGATCGAGCAATAACTTTCCAGCCTTGCAAGGCGGCATCCTTTGCAGCACCACTACGATTCCGAACTGCGGCCATGGTCAGGTTGTTGTCGGGTATGACGACGAAATCGGTCTATCCGGCAACCAGGGAGCGTTGTTGATTCAGAACAGTTTTGGCACTCAATGGCCTCCGGCGTCTGCTGGGTCCGGTGCTCCCGCGGGAATGCTGTGGTGGTCCTACGGCACCTTCATGGCCACACAAAAACTCGCCGCCACCGCATATCCGCTCGAAACGGGAGCGCTTACCGGCACCACACTGACAACCTCGAGCGGCCCCGCCGCGGCGGTGAATCAGGCTTACCAATGGGCTCCCACCGGCAGCGGGCAAGGTGTCTGGCTCATCGCCATGCTGCAGTTTGCGGAGCCGATTGAACTGACCGGGGTGGTGTTCACCGAACCAAATACCGGAACGACCATCGCCGGCGTATACGGATACAACATCAATAATGGCTACGTGTACCTCGACCGCACCGACGGCGATCAGTTTGTTGCGGGGAACTGGGTCATTCAACTCTCAGGTTACGATTTGAGCGGCGCAGCCGTCTCGTACAGCGGCACAATAGCCATTGCTGCGGCACAACCGGCGTCGCCGCCCGCTGCGGCCGTAACCCAAACCACCCCCGTGACCGACACCACGGGGAATAAGGCGACCATCACGGTGAGTTCGTCGTAGGACGATTCAGAAATCAAAGAGAGAGAGCGCGCGCGAGCTACGCCCGCTCAGGCTGGTTCATATTAGAGCGGTTTTTTCTTTCCGTGATAATCGGCCTTTATGGACTCCGCCGAACAACTCCAACGTATCTACCTCGCCGGCTTCGAGTTGCAGACCTTCGATCGCTATCCCCAGGCCATCGGCGTGCTTCGCGATGGCTGCATCGCATTGTTTCGATCAACTCCCAGTGGTTTGCAAATGATCGGCTCGCCCGGCTGGCGCATGGGCGAAGTCCTCGGCGTGCTGGTCGAAAAAGACGGCAGGGAAGTCTTTCAGGCGAAATCGGAAATCGTGGAAGCCACTCCCGAGCATCTCGATACGCTGCGAAAATTCAAAGCCGATCTGGAGCAGTTGCTAACGGCAACCGCGTAGGTCCCTAAGCGAGTACCGCGGCCCTTCGTTCCCGCGTAGCCCAACGCCGAACCAAGGCAATCTTCTGCCATCACAGCCGGCCCGGCGCCGCCTCCGGGGTCTCGGAGTGCGGCAGGACGCGTGCGGTCGCGCGGAACTTGTGGCAATTGCGGAACTCCAGCACGTTGCGATTCGTCCGCCCGCCGCGCGTCGAGGCCTTCACCACCGTCTTCGAGGGCAGCAGGAAGCTGGTCCCATCGCCAAAGGGAACATTGCGGTATTCGATCAGCAGATCGGCGCTGCGCAAGGGAAAATCCTCCGGCATCTGCGTGGTCTCCACTTGCAACTGCCGCAGTGCGCTCGTCTTCTTGTCGATTCGCAGTTCGCCATGATACGGCGGTGCAGCAACCTGATCCCGCATATGCAAGCGCCAGAAAGGGACTTCTTGCTGCTCGATCTCATAATGGAAGACCAGCGTATGCTGATCGCCGCTGGCTTCGTCCAGTTCGAAGCTGACCTCGTTGCTCCCACCGAAGATGCCTTGGATGTCTGCGCCAAACTGGCCCGTCGACCAGGTATGCGAAGTCAGCGACCTTGCGTCGGACACTGGCAGCCCGTTCGACTTGACGTTCCGGTACGATTCTTTTCCGTCCAGGTAGGTGACCTCAGCAGTCACGATATCGGAGGTTTGACCGTCCAGGTAGCGGGCGGTGCGCTGATCGCAGGTAAAGTTCGGTATTTGCTTAGGAAGCGACACGGCGTACTCACAGACTTTGCGCAGCGTGTCTCCATGCGGCATGTCGGGTACCAGTGAGCCGCACGGACTAGGTAAGGCCTGCGGCCCAGGCAGCCCAGAAGCAGGCGCAGTCTGCGCCGTGAGAGTTCCCGTTAGCGCCAGCGCAAGTGCCAGTCCCCAGCCCAAGGGGCCCGGTTTAGCCCAAACCACCACGCCCGCAATTCCACAGAGGTCGCCCAAGGAACACCCCCGAGAAGCGCGACCATTCTAGTCCTAAAGTCAGTAGTCGGGCACACAAAATTCGGGCGCGGCTGTTGGACACGTCGGTCGAAAAGGAAGGGAGGGAAGTCTCCCAGGCGTCTCGATACGCAGCGACAATTCAAAGCCAATCTGGGGCAGCTGCTGACCGCCACCGCGTAATTTCTGTGCGAGTACGAGAGCGTCTTAGCGCGCGATCTCGAACACCACTCCCTGGTAGCTGACGCCGCCGTAGGCTGTGCCGAGGAGATTGCCGTTAGCGCCCAGCGCCACCGCAGCACTCGGATTTGTGCCGTCGCTGCCGTTGGTGAAGTCGTGCAGGTCGGTATAGACCCAGCCGCCATTGGAAGGTGAGAGCTCGAACACCGAGCCGTCGTTGTCGCTGCCATCTTTGAAAGTGGTGCCGTAGAGATTTCCTGCCGCATCGAGGGTCAGGCTGGCCTCGGGACCCATGCTGCCGCTCAGGCTGTACAGCAGGTTAAAGGTCCAGCCTCCACCTGAGGGCGAGAGCCGGAAGATGGTACCGCCGAAGTTTTGTCCGTTGTTGCCGGCGCTGCCGTAAACATTGCCTGCACTGTCGAGTATCACTCCGCCATAAGGCGAACGGCCGTCGCTCTGGTTCTGAAAGCCGTGCAGCATTTGCAAGCTCCAGCCGGAGCCGGAGTGCGTGAGTTCGTAGACCTCGCCCCAATTGTCAGGCCCGCCTGAGTTGGTCGTGCCATAGAGATTGCCCGCACGGTCCAGAACGACGCTGGCCATGGGATGGGAGCCATCACTCCCATGGAAGCTATAGAGCACAGATTCGGTCCAGGCCCCACCTACCTTGTTCAGCTCCCATACCGTGCCCAAATTGTCCGTTCCGCCGTAACTGCTCGTCCCGTACATGTTTCCGGCCGCATCGAAAACCACGTCGCCGTACGGACCGTTGGCGTCTGTGCTCCCTGAGAAGGAGTACAGGACGGCGAGGTTCCAGGGACAGGTTACCGATTGGCAGAAGGTGACCGGCGGCTGCAGCTTGAAAACGGTGCCGTTCCCACCTGCGCCTCCTCCCGACGCGGTGCCATAGACCGCGCCATCGGGACCAAAAGTCAGTCCGCCCAGCGGATAGACGCCATCATCACCCTGCGGGGTGAAGTTATACAGATTCTCGAGCACCCACCCGGAACCGACGTGGGCGAGCTTGTAAACGTTTCCGTAGCCGCCATATTCGCCGGGTCCGCCTTCTTGGGTGCTGCCATAGATATTTCCCGCCCTGTCAAGAACCGGAGTGCCCGGTATATTGCCATTGATTCCACTGAAGCTCTGCAGAACAGTAAGCGTCTGCGGATATGCCGGCGAAGCCACAGCAACGCAAAACGCGAGCACGATGCTGGACAACGTCGCTATACGGGAAGCTGTGGGTGCAGGCATGGGGTCCTCCTTAGCACGGAAAAACGCCTGCGATTATAACTCCGGTCTGTGCCCGGTGAACCGCGAAGGATGTTTATACCGAAAAGAACCGCCAGAAACGGAGGAGCGCGGGCAGCAGCCCAGTATTGGAGCGCCCTTCCTTGTAGTTAACATAATATCTGTTATCGGACATTGCGTAGGTCCCGACCGTAATCTCTGTAACCGAAGCCCCCGGCGCCTTTAGTCAGTTTTCCGATGCAGTGCCGTCAGGAAGCCATTGAAGTTAGCCGTCCCATTGCCACCGTTCGCCAGGCTTATGGCGCCGACCACTTCAACCTGCCGCAGCGGGGTTGCCATTCGGCTAGTCTGTCGGACGCGCTTCTCCGTGCCGGCACTCAGCACCACTTGCAGCGTCAGCGATCCCGCGGCGCAGCTGTCCGAGCCCTCCGCAGGAGCGCAAATCTGGGTGACAACTCGGGCCACGCCCGTGCCCGAGATCTGCCCGAATTGCATCTCCAGCGTGCCTCCGTCGATCGGCTTGCCTCGCAGGATCTCGACGGTATAAGAAATCGAGGAGCCCTGTGACGGCTTAGTCCACGAGCCTTCCACCAGCAGGCCCGGGTCGTTGCTGTCGGGCGCAGTTCCGGGAGTGAGACTGATAGTCGGCGCGGACAGGCCGTCAGCCTGGTGATACTTGAAGTTCGAGAACCTGGCGTCGCCAACCACGCAGCCCCGCGCTCCCAGCGCCTGGTAGAAGGCCAGGCTTCCCGGAACGCATTCCGGAACCTGGGCCCCGCCCTCGGAGACGACGCCGCCGGCGAGCGCGATGACGATCACAACCCGACCGCCTACACTTGAGAGGAACTTGCTTATCCGGCTCTCCGACATCGAATTCCCGCCTGCAAGCTTTCTGAAATCCGACAGACCGTTTTCCCGCCTGCGGTATACGTCACCAGGAGCCTGTCATTCTTGATCGCGACGCTAGTCACATTGTAGACATCGCAGTTAAAGCAGCACGACCTTAGGATGAAACAACGTTCCCGCCACCCGGCTGGCCAGGCAGATCAAATCGGACTGTCCGGCGAACACCTTGACCCAACGCGACCGCGACATCTCCGGCAGATTCACGCTGCGCCCATGGCGGATCTTGCCAACGTCTTCCTCGGTCGCGGTCACCGACGGTATCTCCGGCAGCACGCGCCGCGGATGGATGCACAGTTCCTCGAGCCTTCCCTGCTTGGCGGCTTCGGCGATTTGCTCCAGCGTATGGCTCTGTTCGACGTTGAATTCTCCCACGGCTGTCCGCCGCAAGCTGGCCAGATGGGCGCCAACTCCCAGCTTCAGCCCCAGTTCATGTGCCACGCTTCGCACATACGTTCCTGACGAGACTCGGCACGCGAACGCCGCGACATCTCCGTTCAATGACGAAACCGTGAATTGTTTAATCTCCACTTCTACCGGCTGTAGTTCCACATCCTTCTTCTTTCGAGCTAGTTTGTATGCCGGAACTCCTTGGATCTTCTTGGCCGAAAACGACGGAGGAACCTGCTGGATGCGGCCCAGAAAGCCGCCGACGGCCTCGCGAATTTCTTCAAGTGTTACATGAACTTCTTGCGCCGCGCCGGCCGGCTCGCCGTCGCAATCGTAGGTGTCGGTTGCAAAGCCCAGACGAATCGTCCCTTCATACGCCTTCTCTGACGCGGTATAAAACTGCGCCAGCCGGGTCATTTTGCCCGTCACCAGCGGCAACACGCCCGTCGCCATCGGGTCCAGCGTCCCCAAGTGACCGATCGAGCGCTCGCCCAGGATGCGTCGCGCCTTGCCGACCACATCGTGCGAGGTCCATCCCGCCGGCTTATCCACAACCATCACAGCGTTCAGTGGCATCGTTCTGCTATCGTGGAGGTTGAAGGGCTCGCAGGTCAAATTCCGGCTACTAGCTCTTGGCTATTAGCAACTAGCTTTTGCACCGGACGCTAGCTGAGAACTGT
Source organism: uncultured Acidobacteriaceae bacterium (assembly GCA_963805985.1). Classification (GTDB taxonomy): domain Bacteria; phylum Acidobacteriota; class Terriglobia; order Terriglobales; family Acidobacteriaceae; genus Bog-257. The sequence goes on from CAWDWG010000008.1 coordinate 625,539, forward strand.
ACCGACGGCTGATAGCGGACGGCTGACAGCTGAGGGCCTCTACCACCCGCTCCGCCATGATTCCTCTCAAAGACGACGCACCCCGGATCGGCACGCCCTTCATCAACTTCACGCTTATCATTTTGAATTGCGTCGTCTTTCTCTTCTCCCTGAACTGGAACGGCGGCCTGCCGGAGCCGCGGCCCGAAGTCCTCAATCTGCTTGGCGTCGTCCCCGCACGCTTGCAAGTGGTCGTCCTGAATCACGGGTACGTCCCCTGGAATCTCGTCTCCGGCCTCGGCATGCGTTACGTTCCGGCGGCAACCGCCTTGGTGCCTCTGCTCACCTCCATGTTTCTGCATGGCGGATGGCTGCACCTGATCTTCAATATGTGGGCGCTGTGGATCTTCGGGGATAACGTCGAGGACTACCTGGGGCACACGCTCTATCTGGTTCTGTACTTCGTCTGCGGGATCGCGGCCGCGCTGTTGCACACACTGTTCAACATCAGTTCAACGCTGCCCAGCGTCGGCGCCAGCGGCGCCATTGCCGGCGTCATGGGGGCGTATTTCGTTTTGTTCCCGCGCGCGCGTGTGCTTACGCTGGTTCCCTTCTTCTTCGTTTTCTTCATGTGGCTGCCGGCATGGATCGTACTCGGCTACTGGTTTATTGCTCAGTTCCTGAGCGGCGCCGCCACCTCCATCAACGCCCACGGCAGCAACTCCAGCGGCATCGCCTTCTGGGCGCACGTGGGAGGATTCGTCGCCGGAATCTTCCTCATCAAACTCTTCCCTGCTCGCACCCGGCGGTATCACTACGGGTTGTGAGGAGCAATCAGCAATCGGAAGTGTGTACTTTAGGCAACTTTTGTCAATATCGCTCAGAATGACGACGCGGCCAGAAACGCCGCACAATCCATAGAGGCAGTAGAGTCATGGCGCTATAGATGAGCGTATTGAATACTGTTGCTAAAGACCACACGAACGTCGCACGGCCAGCAAGATTAATGGCAAACATGCGAAACATTCCGAAGGCAATCGCAAGTCCGGGGAAAAGGAGAATGCGGCATGAAGGATGCCGTGGCTCCAAGCACATCACCGTCACTGTGAACACGAAGCTGACCAGCAGGGTCAGCACGGTGGTCGTCCGCATTTATTAATCGCTCATTGCTCTTCTCACAACGCCCCGCCCGCCGGATCCAAACTGATCTCCGTAGGATTCACACTCGCCGGCAGCAGCACGGCATACACCACCGCCTGCGCGACGCTTTCCACATCCATCATGCGATCTCGCGGCATCTCGGGAGCGATCTGCTGCCACATGTCCGTCGAAGTCGCGCCCGGCAGAAGCGCCATCACGCGAATGCCGCGCGGCGCCAGCTCCTCGCGCAGCGTCTGCGTGAAGCCCAGAGCTCCCATCTTGGCCGACGTGTAAGCGTAGTACTGCGGAAACACCTGCTTCGCTGCCGCCGACAGATTGTTGATGATGGTCGCGCCCGGTTGCATCTGTGGCAGCGCGGCTCGCGTGCACAGAAACATCCCGGTCAGGTTGGTGTCGATGTTGTCGCGCCAGGTTTCCAGCGAGATTTCCAGCAGCGGCCGCGGCGCCTGGCTCACGCCGGCATTGTTGACCAGAATGTCGATCTGCTCGAAACGCCGCTTCACCACCGCAAACAGCCTGGCCACGGATTGCGGTACGCGCACATCGCACGTCATCGCCAGAATCTTGGCCGGCCCAAGCACTTCCTTGCGCAGATCCGCCACGCTTTTCGTCAGCGTGTTCAGGTCGCGGCCGGTGATGACGACATTCGCGCCCTCCATCGCCAGCGCGCGCGCAATGGCGTAGCCGATGCCCTTGCTGCCGCCGGTAACGACGGCCAGCTTCCCCGCCAGGCGCGTTGGCCCGCTTGGCGGCCGTAACGGAACGATTTTCGGTTTGCCGGATGACTGCCCCTTCGCAGTCATCGGCTAGACTCCGTTCGTGGTCTTGGCATGGATGAGGGAGAGGAATTCCTGCCGCGTCTGCTGTGCACGGAATGCCCCGAGCATCGAGGACGTCACCGTTGCCGAGTGCTGCTTCTCGACGCCGCGCATCATCATGCACAGGTGCCGCGCTTCCACCACCACGCCGACGCCCAGCGGCTCGGCGGCTTTCTGAATCGTCTCGGCAATCTGTACCGTCAGCCGCTCCTGCACCTGCAGGCGCCGCGCGAAGATCTCCACCAGCCGCGCCACTTTGCTCAGGCCGATCACCCTGCCCTTCGGAATGTAGGCGATGTGTACCTTGCCGAAGAACGGCAGCATGTGGTGCTCGCACAGGCTGAACATCTCAATGTCTTTAACGATGACCATCTCGTCGTAATCGACATTAAAAAGCGCGCCGCGCAGCACCTCCTCGGGATCCTCGTGGTATCCCTTGGTAAGAAATTGCAGCGCCTTGGCGTAGCGCTCAGGCGTCTGCAGCAGGCCTTCGCGCTCAGTGTCTTCGCCCACGCGCACCAGCATCTCGCGCACGAGCTCCTCAAACGTTGCGCCGGTAAGGGTCGGGATTTCGATTGTCGGTTTCATAAATCAGCACTTAGCATTTGGCACTTAGCACCTAGCACTTGGAGCTTAGGACTTAGCATTTGGCTTCGGTCGTCGCCGGTTAACCGCTTTGCCTAACTGCCAAGCGCTAATTGCTAACTGCTAATCCCTAACTGCCGCTGTATTCAAAGCTATTCATCAGCGTCTCTTCCAGCCTTACTTTTTCCAGATGAGCAGCCTTAAAGTTTTGCTTCAAAATGTGGAAGATGACCTCGATGAGATTTTCCGTTGTCGGAACTGCCGCTTCGAACTCCGCGCACACATTCAGATTCACATGGTCGAAGCGCTCCAGCACCTCGTGCCGCACCGCGTCATCCAGGTCCACCAGGTTGCAAACCATTCCCGTCTTCGCGTCGACTTGCCCGCTCACCGTAACTTCCAGCGCGTAATTATGCCCGTGCCCATGCGGGTTATTGCACTTGCCGTAGACCTCGCGATTCTGCGCCTCCGACAGCCCATCGCAATGCAGCCGGTGCGAGGCCGAGAAAATGTACCGCCGCGTGAGATGGGCCTTCATGGCTCTCCGTAGAAATCGACGAACAGGTCCGGCATCTCGTAAACGCGCACGCGATGCAACCGCGCGATCTTCAACTTGCCTTCCAGCCGCTGCCAGATGGCGATCGCGAGATTTTCAGTCGTCGGAATCCGATCGCGAAACTCCGGAACTTCTTTGTTGAGATGCCGATGGTCCATGGCATCGAGCACTTCGCGGTTCAAGATTTCCTTTAAGTCTTTGAGGTCCACAACGAAGCCCGTCTTGGGATCGACCTCACCCTTCACCGTCACTTCCAGCGTGTAGTTGTGGCCATGTCCATTGAGGTTGGCGCACTTGCCGAAGACACGCCGATTCTCCTCTTCGCTGAATTCCGGATTGTGGTAATAATGCGACGCCGAAAACTCGCACTTGCGGGTTAGATAGACCATTGGCCTCAAGCCTTGTAATGTAGCGCCGGCCTCCCGGCCGGCAGTCGTGGCGGCGGCCCGCCGCCACACACGGTCTTGCTACGATGCTTCGTATCAGGGCCACGACTTTAGTCGTGCCGCACAGCTGCTTCTTTCATCTCTGAGCCGGCTTCAGCCGGCGGCACAACCGCGCCACCGTACTCCCTGCCCTTCCACTTCACCGAACCCCGCTTATGTGAGATGTCGGAGTTCAGCAAAAGAATCGCGAACAGCGGCAATCCAAAGATCGCCAGCGTGTTGGACAGCCAATCAAAATGGGCCCGCCGGATTCGGTTCCAAAACACCGCCAGCAACAGGATCGCAATCCCGGCCGCAATTCCGCCGGTCAACCTGTCGCCGCCGATCCATCGCAGATTCGCCACAACAACGCACAACGCGATCAGCGAGAACTCACGCATCCGCGCAAACGCCAGCCGTGCCGGATGCGGAAACAGCAGCGCCAGGTTCTTCGTCCAGCCCTCCCACATATCCGGAAAGCTGCGATACATACGCGCGCTGACCACGTCCGCCAGCCGAAACTGCAGCCTGTACCCGGCCCGCTTCACGCGCCGCGCCAGCTCAACATCCTCCAGAATAGCGCCCGCCACCGCTGCGTGTCCGCCGACCGCGTCGTAAACATCGCGGCGGATCAGCAGATACTGCCCGTTCGCCGCAGCCGCGGGAGACGCCGGATCGCTGACCTCCTTTGGCCGATAGGTCTTCGCCAGCTCCGCAAATACGACCGGCATCAACGCACGCTCGGCGAAGCCGTGAACCTCTTGCTTCGGCGAATACGATAGCAGCCCCGCATCGCGCTCGATCGCTTCACGCAAACCAGTCACAATGGAGTTCGCAGCATGCTTCGTATCGGCGTCGGTGAACAGCAGCCACTTCCCTTTCGCGATCTTGGCGCCACTCCACGCCGCGTTGCACTTGCCGCTCCAGCCGTGAGGAAGCGGATCCGCGGCAATCACCCCCACCGGAAGGGTCGCCGCAATCGCCGCAGTCGCATCGGTCGAGTGATCGTCCACGACGATGATCTCGAAGCTCACGCCCTCCTGCGTTACCAGCGACCGCAAACACTCGCCCAGACACGCCGCCTCATTGCGCGCGGGAACGATGACCGAAACTTCAGGTTGAATGTGTTCTTTCACAATTCTTAAAAGAGCACGGCTGCATTGTCTGCGTGAGGATCGGCTTTCGTTTTTGTCACTGCACCAGGAATCCCATAATCCAGCGCCGTAGGCGCGGCCATATCTCAGCCCGGGACGGAGCGTCGGCGGAGTCCTGGGTACAGTGGGGAATTCTTCCGAGCCGCGGCGCGGCCACAGCGTTCTGACGCAGACACTTCAGTCCGGCACCCGATTCCTTGTACCAATCTCCCGCTACGCTCGGGTAGAGCGCCCTTTAGGCCAGCGTCCGAGCGCTAGTTCGTTATCCGAGTGGACTTCAGCCGGCGGCAGATGGCCACGGCGGCATCTCCAAAAGTTGTATGCCGCCCGCATTCCCAAAGCGCTTCCCCTGCTTGCCCGTCCATTATTATATGAGTGTGAAGCGCTTCCTCTCTTTCGTCTGCGTCGTCTCTCTATTCGCACTCAGCGCCTGCAACCCCGGAGGCCATCCCCCGCGCATCGGCAATGAAGCGCCCGATTTCACCATCACCGACTCGCAACACACCGTCCAGCTCAGCAAGCTGCGCGGCAAGCCGGTGCTGGTCAACTTCTGGGCCACGTGGTGCCCGCCCTGCGTAGAGGAAATGCCTTCCCTGATCCAACTGCAAAAGCAGATGGGCGACAAGGTGACGATCCTCGCGGTCAGCGAAGATGCCGACGACAGCGCCTACAAGCAGTTCATTCGCGATCACGGGGTCAACCTGCTCACCGTCCGCGAGGGCACGCAGAAGACCAGCGACGTCTACGGGACCTTCAAATATCCCGAGACCTACGTGATCGACCGCAATGGCAAGATCCTGCGCAAGTTCATCGGCGCAACCGATTGGACCTCGCCTGACATCGTGCAATATCTCAATAATCTCTAAAGGCGAGCTGCAAAAACAAAGGAGAGGCATCACGCCTCTCCTTGTTCCTTCCAGCTATTCCCGCATCAGTACAGCCGGAAGTTCACCTCCACGTTGATCTGCACCGCGACTGGCTTACCATCTTTCATTGCCGGTGAAAACTTCCAGTTGCGCACGGCCTCAATGGCCTTCTCATCCAGACCCATGCCCAGCGCGCGAGCTACCTTCACATCGCGCGGCTTGCCATCCGGACCGACGATCAGCCAGAGCACGCAAGTTCCCTGATACTTCGCCTTGCGCGCCTCTTCGGAATAATCCGGATCAGGGGTATCCAGGGCGCGGGGAGCTGACACTCCGCCACCAACGCGGAAGATGCCGCCACCGATGCCACCTCCTCGGCCAGGACCAACTCCGGGACCGGTACCCGATCCAACGCCGCCACCAGAGCCCGATCCAATACCGCCACCGCCGCCGGTTCCATTTGACGGCGGCCCTGACGGCACCGCAGACATCGGATTGCCCAGGTTCGGCATGTTTGATGCCAGCTTGATTTGCGGCGGTAGGACCACTGTGGGCTCAACCGGCAGCTTGGGATGGTCGTTGCGAATCACCATCGCTGGAGGCGTGATCTGCTCCATCGCTGACTTAGGCAGCTTGCCTTTCGGTGCCTGCAGCTTGTCGTGATCGCCACCACCACCGCCGCCACCGGAGCTGCGCTCGGGCTTCTTGGTCATCGGCAAGGGCGGCGGCGACAGGTCGGGCGCGATCAGCACCACCGACTCATGCTTCTCGGCCTGCTTCACCACCCGCGCTCCCAGGATGGAGATGGCGACCAGCCCCGCGACCAGCGCGATGTGTACCATCAGAGACACGCCGGCGCTCTGCTTCTTGTAGTTGTACTCGCCCCAGATATCGCGAACTTTTACCGGACGAGAGGTCAAAACCAACGGCGGCAATTTCTCGGGGAATAGCGCAGCACGGATGTTGCTCCGCAACGACGACCACAGAGAATCCTCCATGGTGGTCTGCGGCAAAAGATGCAACTCTTCCTGCTCGGAGGGGGAAACCAGGGTCTGTAGCGCCATACTTCTCTTGTCCTCGGCCTTGCGGCACAAAAACTCGACTGGGCAAGGCCCAGCTTTTGCTCAAGTTCTTAGATGCAAAGATGCCTGCTTTGTTGTTTGCCTAAATCCACAATACTTAGTGGCGACTCCCACCGGTAAAGGCGAGCCAGTCCTCCAATTCCCCCTAATTGCTGTCATCCCGAGCGAAGCCGAGGGATCTGCGGTGCGCCCGGGGTGGAAGGACGCGTCCGAGCGGCTCAAAACTTGAAACCATCAAACTCCGCAAACATTTTTCCCTATAATGAAGAGATCATTTGCACAACTGTGACATTGCAGTGACCGCAGTCCGGGAGAAATGACCGAGTGCCGCTCGAGCTGAAATCAACGTTGAACCTGCCCAAGACCGACTTCCCCATGAAGGCGAATCTGCCGAAAAACGAGCCCAAAATGCTCGATCGTTGGGAAAACATGCACCTCTACGACCGCATCCGCGAGGCGCACAAAGGGCAGCCCATCTACGTTCTGCACGACGGGCCGCCGTACGCCAACGGCCCCATCCATCTCGGCACCGCGCTCAACAAGACCTTGAAGGATTTCGTGGTGAAGTCGCGCAACATGAGCGGCTTCGACGCGCCTTACGTTCCCGGGTGGGATTGCCACGGCCTGCCCATCGAAATCAAAGTGGACGATCAGCTCGGGCGCAAGAAGCTGGGAATGGATCCGCTCGCGGTGCGCGAAGAGTGCCGCAAGTACGCGACAAAGTATCTCGATCTCCAGCGCTCGCAGTTCATTCGACTCGGCGGATTGGGCCGCTGGGAGCGCCCGTATTCCACCATGGATCCGCAGTATGAGAGCGTGATCCTCGAAACCTTCTACAAATGTTACGAGCAAGGCCTGGTCTACAAAGGCCTGAAGTCTGTCTACTGGTGCATTCACGACAAGACCGCGCTGGCCGAAGCCGAGGTCGAATATGAGATGCACACCAGCCCAAGCATCTGGGTGCGGTATGCGCTGACCAGCGATCCCGCGAAGATCGACGCCAAGCTTGCGGGCAAGAAGGCCGCGACAATCATCTGGACGACCACGCCGTGGACGCTGCCCGCCTCCATGGCCGTCACCTTCGCTCCTGACGCGGAGTATGTCGCGCTCGATACCGGCGAATGGGTTTACATCGTCGCTAAAGCACTGGCGCAGCAGACCATCGAGAAGTGCAACCTCGGGGAGGCGAAGGAGATCGCGTCGTTCCCTGGTGCAAAACTTTCGCCCCCGGGCGAGCCCACGAACTTTGCGCACCCGTTCCTCGATCGCACCGTGCTAGGCGTGCTCGGGGACTACGTGACTATGGACACCGGCACCGGTGCGGTGCACACAGCTCCCGCGCACGGCGCCGATGATTTCAATACCGGTGTGAGATACGGCATTCCTATCCATAGCGACGTGGACGAGTCGGGCATTCTGCGCAATGGGCTGCCGGAATACGAAGGGCTGCAGGTCTTCAAGGCGAACGCTGCGATCATTGAGCTGCTGAGGAACCGCGGCGTGCTCCTCGGGCTGGAAAAAATCGAGCACTCCTACCCGCATTGCTGGCGCTGCCACAATCCCATCATCTTCCGCGCTACCGAGCAGTGGTTCATCGCTATGGACGAACCCATGCCAAGCGGCAGCAACTTAAGAACACGTTCATTGCGAGAGATCAACAAGGTGAAGTGGGACCCGGCGTGGGGCGCGGAGCGCATCACCAACATGGTCTTGGGCCGGCCCGATTGGTGCATCTCGCGCCAGCGCGTGTGGGGCGTGCCCATCGCGATGTTCCAGTGCACAGACTGCAAGGAATTCTTGAACGATCATGCCGTAAATCGTTCAGTGGTAGAGCTTTTTTCACGCGAAGGCGCGGATTCGTGGTACCGCTATTCGCCCGAACAACTCCTTCCCGCGGGAACAAAATGCTCGAAATGCGGCTCGACGAACTTCCGCAAGGAGATGGACATCGTTGACGTCTGGTTCGAGTCGGGATCGAGCCACGCCGCCGTGCTTGGCCGCGAGCCGGGACTGCCCTGGCCCGCCGATCTCTACCTCGAAGGCGGCGATCAGCATCGCGGCTGGTTCCAGTCTTCCCTGCTCTGCGGGGTCGCGACCCGCGGCGAGGCTCCGTATCGCACCTGCGCCACCGTCGGCTGGGTGCTCGATCCGCAAGGCCGCGCGCAGTCCAAGTCGCTGGGCAACGTCGTCGATCCGGTGGAGATCGCCGACAAGCTGGGCGCGGAGATCATCCGCCTCTGGGTTGCGTCCGTCGACTTCCGCGAAGACGTGATGTCCAGCGATGAGCTGATGCAGCGCATCGCCGACAGCTATCGCAAAATCCGCAACACGTTTCGCTACATCCTCGGCAACCTCGAGGGCTTCGACCCCGCGCGCGACGTCGTCCCCTTCGCCGAGATGCATCCGCTCGATCAGTACATCCTGCTGCAAGCCGCCGAGGTCTCGCGCGACGTTCGCTCGCACTACGACAGCTTCACCTTCCATCGGCTCTACCAGCGGCTGAAAGACTTCTGCATCGTCGATCTCAGCGCGATTTATTTCGATGTGCTGAAGGATCGGCTTTATACGTCAGCGCCAAGATCGCCAGCACGTCGCTCCGCGCAGACCGCGCTCTGGCGGCTGGGTGAGGCGCTCGTCCGCCTGCTCGCTCCCGTGATGAGTTTCACTGCCGATGAAGTCTGGGGATTTTTGCCCGCGTCGGGACGCTCCGAGAGCGTTCACCTCGACCACTTCCCCGCTCCCGAAGATCTGACTGGCGAGCTGCCAGCAGGCTTCGACGTTGCCGCGAGCGAGAGCGACTGGCAGACGTTGCTCTCCGTTCGCGACGAGGCGTTGAAGTCTCTGGAAGCCGCGCGCGCCGAGAAGCGCATCGGCAGCGGCCTTGAGGCACAGATCCATCTAGCCGCTCCGAACAGCATCTATCCCGTGCTCGAGCGCTATCGCGATCAGCTGCGATATTTGTTCATCGTCTCCGATGTCGTGCTGGAGAAGGGGCTGGCGAGTAACGGTGATGCCGGCCTGATGATCACGATCAGTAAGGCTCCCGGGCAGAAATGCGAACGCTGCTGGAACTACTCAACCCACGTCGGCGAGGATCCCAACTATCCCACCGTCTGTGAACGCTGTAGCGCCGTCCTGGGCGAAATCGAGGCCACCGCCGGCGCACGATGATAGACCTGCTTCCTTCGCCGCCCAAGAGCGTCTAACATAGAGGCAACGGAAGGCCGGACGCTCGAATCATCCCATGCGCAAGTACTTCATCTTTATCGCCGTCATCGTCCTTTTGCTGGACCGCCTGGCGAAATGGGCCATCGCCAGCAACATCGCTCTGCACGACTCCGTCGTCGTAATCCCCGGCTTCTTCCGTCTCACGCACGTTCAGAACACGGGAGCGGCTTTCGGCTTGTTCGCCGAGTCCTCCGCCCAGTGGAAGGTCGGTGCGCTGGTCAGCTTCTCCATCCTGGCGCTGGTTGTCGTCTCAGCCTTGCTTTGGAAAAACGGTCACGCGCTCAGCACCACCAGCATCGGTCTGTCGCTCATCCTGGGCGGCGCGATGGGCAACCTGTGGGACCGAATGGTCAGCGGCCATGTCGTGGATTTTCTGGATTTCTACGTGGGCAACTATCACTGGCCGGCATTCAACGTCGCCGACAGCGCCATCGTGATTGGCGCAATTCTGCTGGTCTCGGAAATCGTCTTCGCCAAATCCGCCAGCGAAACCGTTAAGAGCAGCTCCTAGCCGCGTTCAAGCCCGCGTCAGCGTCAGGTCCATTTGATAAAACCTGAAGGCACTTTCGCCGCCTGCGACTAATTTGTAACGATCCAGCACATCCCTCACAAACGTCAGCCGTTCATCCTCCGGCAGTCGCTTCGTCCACTCGATCAGCGTGACCATGCAGGAAGCCTCGAACGCCGACCTCTCTTTGAAGTCCCAACTTTTGTCTGCGGTATGCGTCTGTAGCACGCGGAAGCCGTTCTTCACGGCCAAGTCTGCATACTGCTCGGGGGTCAGATGGAGATAAGGATCGCGAAAATCCTGAAAATATCCGGCCCACTCAGGCGACTTTCGCGTCTCCTCAATCACCGTCTCCAGGCTCTTGCGCGCACCGTCGGCAACCAGTCGCAGCTGTGCGACAGCGTCGGGCCTCATCGCAGAATGGATCGCGCGCAGAGCTGTGTCCTGATCCGGTATCCAATGCAGCGCGTTGAAGGAAACGACCAGATCGAATTCTTCGTGAAAGCGAAGTTGCCGGATGTCGGATACTTCGAAGCGAAGATTGGGATGTTGCCCCGGCGGAAATTTCTCTGACGCAAAGGCAATCATATCTGCCGACGCATCGATGCCGATCACGCTCCCATCAGGAATGCGGGTCGCAATCTCCGCAGTGACCTTGCCGTTGCCGCAACCCAGATCGAGAACGCGTTCCGTCCCCTTGAGCCGCAGCAGCGCGAGCACCTCGGCGGCCATTGCCTCCTGCAGTCCTGCAATTCTCCCGTAGCCCGGCGCATTCCATTCAGTCATGTTTCGTAGCGCCGGCCCCCTGGCCGGCTGTCGCGGCAGCGTCCACGCCGCGCTTATCAATAACCAAACCGTCTTTCCATCCGAGTTTCTGGCGCGGGCCGGAGGCCCACGTCACAGCCGGCCAGAGGCCGGCTCTACATAGTCCAGATCAGTCGTGCACTGGCACCGCCGCCATCGGCAGACGCACCTGAAATCTGGTATCACCCGGTCGTGAATTCACAATGATCGACCCGCGATGTTTGCGTATGATTCGCAGCGCCGTATCCAATCCCAACCCCGTCCCATCCCCTACTCCCTTGGTTGTGAAGAATGGTTCGAAGATGTGTGACTGCACGTCCGGCGGAATGCCGGGGCCGGAGTCGCCGATTTCCACCACCGCGCAATCTCCGTCGAGGAAGGTCTTCAGCCGCAACTCGCCCTTGCCGTTCATGGCATCGACCGCGTTGTCGATGATGTTGGTCCACACCTGATTCAGTTCGCTGCCGTAAGAGTTCACCAGCAGGGGCGTCTCGTGATAGTCGCGGTTCACGGTGACGCCCTTCTTCAGCTTGTGCCCCATGATGGTCAGGGTGTCTTCCAAACCTTTCTTGAGATCGACATCCTGCACCGGCGCCTGGTCCATGTAGGAATACTCTTTGATCGCGCGCACCAGATCGGAGATCTTTCCCGCGCCATTCTCCAGCTCATCCAGCAGATCGTCTACCTCGACCTTGGAAGAAACGCGCCTTAGCACCGGAGCGGCAATATCGCCGCGCACGCTTTCCAGCATGGTCTTCAGCGGCCCCGTCATCACACCAGACTGAACTAACGGGGCCGCATACTGCCAGCCATCGGCGATCCCATGCTGGCGCAACAAGTCCTCGATCTCATCCTGAATGTGACTGGCTTTGAGAACGTCAGTCTCCGGCTCGGCGGCGCAACAATTGGTTTCGAAGGTTTCGATCGCCGCGCACTCCGCATCGGTCAGCTGGCTCTTTTCCAGTTGACTCACCGAACTGCGATACTCTGCCACCACCTCGCGCAGGCGCTCCGCTGTTCGGCGAACCGCTGCGGCAGGATTATTCAACTCGTGCGCCAGCCCGGCGGAAAGCTTGCCCAGTGCCGCAAGACGATCGCGCTGCTGCTCCATGCGCGTGCCCTCGCGCGTCCGGTCGACCATGGTGCTGACCAGCCGCTGCGCCAGTTCCGGCATGCGCGCGATCAGCTGATCGAAGAGCGCTGCCGGAAAGGTCAACACGTGCGTCGGAGCGGTCGCGCGTCCAGTTCCGGGAAAAACCTTCATCCGCGAAAACGGCAGCAGACCCGAAACCGCCTTGGCGGAAATAGTGAAGACTGTGTCCGGGGCATCGTCGCGGCGCACTTGCAGCTCGCCTTCCAGCACCACCATCATCCTGTCCGCAGCCTCTCCGGCGCGCACGTAGACGTCTCCCGGGGCAAATCGCGCCTCGGTCGTTTGCGACAGAAACCAGTCCAGTTGGTCGTCCGGCAAATCCTGAAAGACCGGAACGGTCTGTAATTCTTCTCGAGTGACGCCCGCCATTGTTTATCGCCCTCTATACCTTCGCCATGTAACGATGAATAAACTGCACCGCAATCGCGCCCTCGCCCACGGCCGACGCAACCCGTTTGATCGACCCGTGCCGCACATCGCCGACAACGAAGACTCCCGGCAGACTGCTCTCCAGCAGGAATGGCGGACGATTCAGTCCCCAGCTTGCCGGCATTTTGCCGTCGTGAATGAGGTCAGGCCCGGCCACAACGAATCCGCGATCATCGCGCACCACCGTGCCTTCCAGCCAATCGGTACGCGGCATGGCGCCGATGAAGATGAACATCGAGGTCGCCGGCACGCGTTCCACCTTCTGGGTGTCGGTACACAGCACCGAAACTCCTTCCAGATGCGTGTCGCCGTGAACCTCGGTCACCTCGGCGTGCGTCCATAGCTGGATGTTGGGCGTTCTCTCGATCTGGTCGATGAGATACCGCGACATGGTCGCCGAGAGCGAGTCGCCGCGCAGCAGCATGACCACCTTGTCGGCGTAGTGCGCAAAGTTCAGCGCAGCCTGTCCGGCGGAGTTTGCTCCGCCCACGATGTACACGATCTCACCCTTGCACGAGATCGCCTCCTGGCTGCCGCCGCCGTAGTAAACGCCCGCGCCTTGCAGGCGATCCATACCGGGCACATCGAGCCGCTTCCACTGCACGCCCGTAGCAATCAGCGCAGCGTGACACGAAATTTCGCTGCCATTGGCAAGCTTCAGAATGCGATACGGTCCCTCGGCACGCAGGCTGACGGCTTCCTGCGGCGCGATGATCTCCACTCCGAAGCGCTGCGCCTGCATCACCGCGCGCCGGGCCAGATCCCAGCCGCTTAAGCCCGACGGAAATCCGAGATAGTTCTCGATGCGCGAGCTCAGGCCTGCTTGCCCTCCAGGAGCCTCGCGATCGATCATCACCGTCTTCAGGCCTTCGGAAGCTCCATACACAGCGGCCGCCAAGCCTCCCGGGCCGCCTCCGACAATCGCGAAATCGTAGAACTGCGTCTCGGCCCGAGTGCGCAACCCAATTTTGTCGGCAAGCTCGGCGGGCGTCGATTCAAACATCCGAGTGCCGTCGGGAAACAGCGTCATCGGCAAATGAGCGGCGTCATCGCCAACGGAAACAATCAACTGCTTCACTTCCGGATCTTCCGATGACAACTCCACATCGATCCACTGATAGGGAACGTGATTGCGCGCCAGGAAATCCCGCACCTCGTAGGCCCGCGGCGACCAGCGCGTTCCCAGCACGCGAATCCCTTCGTACTGCGGCTTATACGACGCATTCCAATCTTCCAGCATGTCGTCGAGAACCGGGTACAAATGCTGAGCCGGCGGGTCCCACGGCTTTAGAAAGAAGTAGTCCACATTGACTTCGTTGATGGCATTGATGGCAGCGCTCGTGTCCGCATAGGCAGTCAACAACGCGCGCTTGGAGTCGGGATAAAGCTTCTTCGCCTCAACCAGGAAACCGACGCCGTCCATCTGCGGCATGCGCTGATCGGCCAGCAGCAACGCGACCGCGTCATTGCGTACCTTGAGTTCGCGCAGCAGCTGCAGCGCGGCATCTCCCGAGCTGGCGCGCAGCACACGATAGCGATCGCCGTAGCGGGAGCGCAGGTCGCGCTCAATCGCCCGCAGAACATTAGCGTCGTCATCCACCGTCAGCAGTGTCGGCTTTTGCATTCGAATCAGCCTTTCCCCATGACTTCAGTTTTGCCTTCTTCTTAGATACAAAAGGCCGCGCCTCGACTCTTGAGGACAGACTTTTTGGGCTACGCGGCACATCCTGGCGTCCTTCCGTATAAAGTAGGAAGCAGATTTTCGGAGCTGAGTCTTGGAAGTCTACCTGGTCGACGGCACCTACGAGTTGTTCCGCCATTACTACGCGTTGCCCTCGGCGCGCGATGAAAACGGGCACGAGGTCGCGGCTGTCCGCGGTGTCCTGGCCTCGGTGCTGGGAATGATCAAAGCTGGAGCGACGCATGTTGCCGTCGCAACCGATCACGTCATCGAATCGTTTCGCAACGGGCTGTGGCCGGGATATAAGACCAGCGCCGGCGTCGAGCGCGAGCTGCTCTCGCAATTCCCTCTTCTCGAGCAGGTCCTCTCCGCCGCCGGCATCGTGGTATGGCCGATGGTTGAGTTCGAAGCCGACGATGCGCTGGCGGCGGGAGCGGTAGCGGCGGATCGGGACAAGCGTGTCGATCGCGTGATCATCTGCACGCCCGACAAAGATCTTGCCCAGTGCGTCTCCGGCGATCGCATCGTACAGTTGAATCGCCGCACGCAGGTTACGTTGGACGAGGCCGGCGTGGTCGCCAAGTTTGGCGTTGCGCCGGAATCGATTCCTGACTATCTGGCGTTGGTGGGTGACTCGGCTGACGGCTATCCCGGACTGAAAGGCTGGGGCGCGAAATCCTCTGCCGCGGTGCTAGCAAAATTTCGACATCTGGAGGCGATTCCGAAAGATTGCAGCGAGTGGCGCGTAAACGCGGCCAATGCCGGCGCGCTCGCTGCCACGCTTCGCAGCGACTGGGAGCACGCGATTCTCTTTCGCACGCTGGCTACGCTTCGCACCGACATCCCGCTGTTCCAGGACGTGGAGCAACTGCGCTGGGCCGGTCCCACTCCCGCCTTCGATGCTCTTGCCGCTGGGCTCGACAAAGCCCGCACCTCAGCGAAGCCCCGCGCCAGTCCTGCCCGCGCGCGCCGTTCCTCTCCCTCGCCCTAGTACGCGATACGTTGTCCACTGTGAAAAGTAACAGTTGTCCAGGATGATTGCCCGTAGTGTAATAGCGAATCACCGGACATCGCCTGCGCCTGTTTCTTGACCACAGAAAAGCGATTGCCAACGCTGCTCCGGACTGTGACCGGACTTGTAAAGGAGAGCTGCTATGAAATCATCTCAGCCAAAGGCCCTCAACTACGTGGAGGTCGCCGAACAGAAGCGCCTGAATACCGCTCGCGAGCAAGGCATTCCCTGGAAAAAGTGGGGGCCCTATTTGAGTGAACGGCAATGGGGCACCGTCCGTGAAGACTATAGCGAGGACGGCAATGCCTGGGATTACTTTACGCACGACCAGTCGCGCTCCCGCGCTTATCGCTGGGGCGAAGACGGCCTGGCCGGGATCTCCGATGACAAGCAGCAGCTCTGCTTCGCACTGGCGTTATGGAACGGCCGCGACCCCATCCTCAAGGAGCGCCTCTTTGGCCTGACCAATAGCGAGAGCAATCACGGCGAGGACGTCAAAGAATATTACTTCTACATCGACAGCACTCCGACTCACTCCTACATGAAGTACCTCTACAAGTATCCCCAGGCTGAGTATCCGTACGGCAAACTGGTGGAGACGAACCGGAGGCGCTCACGTGACGAGATGGAGTACGAACTGCTCGACACCGGCATCTTCGACGAGGATCGATACTTCGATGTGTTCGTCGAGTATGCCAAGGGCGATCCCGAAGATTTGCTGATTAAGATCTCCGTCCACAATCGCGGACCACAGGCAGCGCAACTGCATGTGCTTCCCACATTGTGGTACCGCAACAACTGGACGTTTGACGACCATGAGAAGCCGGAACTGCGCCAGGCGGACCGGAACGAGATTCATGCCTCGCATCCGAAGCTTGGCGACTACCGCCTGCAGTGCGAAGGAACCGCCGAACTCCTGTTTACCGAGAACGAGTCGAATGCCAACCGTCTCTGGGGCCAGCCGAATCCCACGCCTTATGTAAAAGACGCCTTCCACGAGTATGTGGTCTCCGGCAACAAGAGCGCTGTGAATCCCGGCAAGACGGGAACCAAGGCAGCGGCGCATTACGTCCTCAACGTGCCGGCACATGGGAGCGCTGTCGTGCGCCTGCGTCTGGCGCAGAAAGGAAAAGGCTTTGGGGACTTCGACCAGGTCTTCACCTCGCGCCTGGCGGAAGCTGACGAGTTTTACGATCGCATTACGCCTAAGAACTTGACCGACGATGAGCGCAACGTGCATCGTCAGGCGCTGGCGGGAATGCTGTGGTCCAAGCAGTTTTATTATTTCGATCTCGATAAGTGGCTACTCGAACACGACTCTCACCCCATCCTCAGCTCCGGCAGCAAGAAAGTGCGCAACATGGAGTGGTTCCACATGTTCAACGCCGATGTGATCTCCATGCCGGACAAGTGGGAATACCCGTGGTATGCGGCGTGGGACCTCGGATTCCATACCATTGCGCTGTCGCTGGTCGATTTCGATTTTGCCAAAGAGCAGCTTCTGCTGATGCTGCGCAGCTTATATGCCCATCCTAACGGGCAGATTCCCGCCTACGAATGGAACTTCAGCGACGTGAATCCGCCGGTCCACGCCTGGGCGACGCTGTTTCTTTATCGCATTGAAACCGAGCTCGGCCGCGCAGATGTTCGCTTCCTGGAGCGTTCCTTCCAGGGCTTGATGCTGAACTTCAATTGGTGGATCAATCGCAAAGACCCGGAGGGCCGCAACGTGTTTGCCGGAGGCTTCCTGGGGCTCGACAACATCGGCGTATTCGATCGCAGTGCGCCCCTGCCGACCGGCGGGCACCTGGATCAGGCCGATGGCACGGCGTGGATGGCGTTCTATTGCCTGTGCATGCTGGAGATCGCTCTGGTCCTGACTGAATACGACGCAATGTATGAAGAAATCGCCTTCCGCTTCATCGAACACTTCGCCTGGATTACCTATGCCATGGACCGCATTGGCGGCGGCCAGGACCAGATGTGGGACGAGCACGATGGCTTCTTCTATGACCTGCTGCACTTCCCCAACGGTGACACCACGCGGTTGAAGATTCGCTCGATGGTCGGCTTGCTTCCGCTGTGCGCGACCAATGTGTTCGAGGCGGACACGTTTAAGAAGCATCCGCGAATCATTGAGCTGATGGACCTGTTCCGCAAACGCCATCCGGAGGTGTTTGACAAGCTGGTCAGGGCGGACAATGTGGAGACCGGAGGATATCTGGGCCGCAGGCTGGCCTCCGTGTGCGACAAAGGAAAGTTGAAGCGCATTCTGGGTTACATGCTCGACGAGAACGAATTCCTCAGTCCCTACGGGATTCGTTCCTTATCCAAATATCATCGCGATCACCCCTTCGTATTCAACCTGGGCGGGCAGGAGTACAAGGTCGAATACCTGCCGGCAGAATCGAACACGGCCATGTTTGGCGGCAATTCCAACTGGCGAGGACCGATCTGGATGCCGGTCAATGGGCTGATCATTCGCGGGCTGCTGCAGATGTACCCGTTCTACGGGCCGGACTTCAAAGTCGAGTGCCCCACCGGCTCAGGACAATACATGACGCTGTTTGAGGTGGCGAAAGAGTTGAGCACGCGCGTGGCGAAGATGTTTCTGCGTGATGAGAACGGCAAACGGCCGGTCTATGGCGGCACCAAGAAGTTCCAGGACGATCCTTATTGGAAGGATTACATCCTCTTCTATGAGTACTTCCACGGCGACAACGGTGCGGGACTGGGCGCCAGCCACCAGACTGGGTGGACTGGACTGGTTGCGCGCGCGATCGATCTCTTCGCGCGATTGACTCCTGAAGAGGCGCTGGGTTCACCGGCCTCCGCCATTGCGGACATGACGCGCGAGCAGGTGGCAGGACGCTGAAAGGCCCATGGACGCAGACTTGGCGCCGGCCTTCGCTACCGGCCGAGGAAGTGTTCCAGCACCCCCAGGTCGCTTTGTGTGAGGTCGGCGTAACGCTGCGCCCGGACGGCGTCGCCATGCTGAAACGCGTCCTGCGCCTTCGCCAGATCATTTTTCATGCTGGCCTGGCGCATGACAACGTCTCCTCGCGTCCCTACGCCTTGTTGGTGCTGCTGCTCCTGCATGATGTCAAGACTGTTGTTCACAGCAGCAGCCCGCGCCGCAAGCTGGTCGATTTCATGCTCCAGTTCATCCATCTGTGCGGCGCTGGGCAGCGGCGGTGATGGTGGCTGACCTTGGGAAGCATCAGGCGCCTGTCCGCCGGAGGGAGCAGGTTGCTTGCCTGCGCTGGCCACAATTCTGGTTTGCGCGGAAACCTTCATCGCGGCTTTGGCCTGTGCCTGCTGGGCTGCGAGCGTAGCTGCCGAGGGCGCATGCGGCGTTGGCGTCGCGCTTGGAGTAAGCGGTTTGGCAGCGTTGACGGGGGCCGTACTAACGTCGGCAGTGTTTGTACCTGGCGGGTTCGTAGTTGCTTTTGCCGTGTCGCCGTGCCGCGGCAAATAGTATGCGGCAAGCGCTAAGGCTGCCACTGCTACCAGTGCGCCCAGAGCCATGTACAACCCGCGATTGCCGGAGGCCGGCTGCGGCGGCATCGGCAGCGGCGGTGTCGCGGGAGTAACTCTGGCATCCAGAATCGTGCCCGTCGAGCTCGGCCGCGGCGTAACTTTAGCGTCGAGCACGGTCCCCATTGAGCCGCTCGGCCGAGGTGTGGCTTGCGCGCCGGGTATGGGGATGTGCCGCACGGGCGACGCGGGGGTTGCGGTTGCAGTTGCCGCGCTGGTAATGGTTGACGGCGCCGGCGTCTCCAGTATGGTGCCGCCACGATTCGGAACCGGCGTGCCGGCTCGAACATTCTTCAGCGCATTGCGGAAGGCATCGGCCGTCTGAAAGCGTTGTGCCGGATCCTTGGCCATCGCCATCAGGATGATTTCGTTGAACGCGGCGGGAAGCTGAGGCTGCAGCTCGATGGGTGGGCGCGGCGCCTCTTTCACCTGCGCCGTCATGAGGGCGAAGTCGCTGGCGCCTTGAAATGGAAGCTGTCCAGTGACCATTTCGTACAGCGAAACCCCGACGGAATACAAATCCGAACGCGCATCGACGCCCTGCCCTGTTGTCTGCTCCGGCGACATGTAGCTGAGCGAACCAAGGGTGGTTCCCGTCATTGTGAGCCCGCCGCCGTCGCTACTGCGCGCGATGCCGAAATCCATGAGCTTCACCACGCCCTGCGGCGTCAGCATCATGTTCGCCGGCTTGATGTCGCGGTGGATGACACCCCGCTGGTGCGCATAGCTGAGCGCGTTCAGCACCTGGTCGATATAGTTCAGCGCATCGCCAACTGCGATGGGGCCGCGCTCGACGCGCTCTGCCAGAGAGCTTCCTTCGACTAACTCCATGATCATGACCAGCTGGTTGTCGACGGTGATTGCGGTGCGAAGCTGGGCGATGTTGGGGTGGTCGAGGCTGGCCAGGACTTTGATCTCACGCACGAATCGCGCGGCCAGTTCCTGTCGTCCGACAAGATCGGGCAGCAGCACCTTCATGGCTTCGATGCGATCGGAGAGCACGTTCTTCACGCGGTACACGCGGCCCATGCCGCCGCTGCCCAGCTCTCCCAGGATCTCGTAGTCCCCCATCCGGCGATTGGCTTCCTGATTCACGATGAGACTCCCTTTGGCGTTGGTTATACGCGAAAACTGACGAGCGGCCAGGCGCCTTCACGAAATCCGGGGCGATGGAAGGAAAAGGCACGAAGCAGTGACCTACCCTGCGTCGCGGGTAATTATGCGCGACATGGTTTTGAGGGTCAAGCAGGTAAGAGCCGCGCAGTTTGAGCGTAGCGCCGGCGTGCAGCGGGCTCCGGCCGGCACTGGAATCCTGCACTCCTGTCGCATTCCGGGCTAAGAGGGAGCGGCCAGGACTCCGCGCTTTGGTTTGCCTTGTGTCCTAATCCAAAGCTCCTGTAGGATGTCTCGCACTCGGGGTAATCAATGCCAACTTCTGCGCCCGTCGTTCTGGCTTCCTGGCTGATTGGAAGCGACAGTGGCTGTGACATTGTCGTGAGCCATCCCTTGGTTTCCGGACAGCATTGCCGGCTCTATCAATATCCTCGCCAATTCACTCTGGAGGACATGGGTTCGACCAACGGAACCTATGTCGACGGCATTCGCATCGCTGCGCGCGCGCCGGTGATCGTCAGACGCGAGCAGCGAATCACGCTGGGACATACCGTTGCCCTGCCCTGGCCGGGCGAAGGCGGCATCCGGACTGCATCCCGGCCTCCTGGCGAGGCGCGAGTCATTCGCATCGGCCGTTCGCCCGATTCCGACATTGTCCTCGACTATCCCATGATTTCCTGGGAGCACGCGCGCATCGTCCAGGAAGGCGGTCAGCACATCCTGGAGGACCTGAACTCGCGCAACGGCACTGCGCTCAATAGCCTGCAAAACCGAATCATTAAGGCAGCGCTGCAACCCTCCGACGACGTCTTCCTCGCCTCGTTCAAAATCCCCGCGGCGCGTTTGCTCTCGGAATCCGGCACTGCTGTCGGCGAGGCTGCGTTCGAGCAGGTCGCATTCACCCGCGATTCGATCATCATCGGCCGCGATCCCGCCTGCGAGCAGCCGCTGGACAATGTCATGATCTCGTGGCATCACGCCAAGCTCGATCGTACGCCGGAGGGAATGTTCGTAGAGGACCTGGGATCGCTGAATGGAACGTTTGTCGACGGAATCCGCATTGTCGGCCGGGTACGAATCAACCCCGGACAGGAAGTCGCGCTGGGCAGTTTTCGTTTCCAGCTGACGGAAACCGGCGAGCTGCAGCGCCGCGAAAATCAGGGAAACGTAATGATCCAGGCTGTGGACGTTACGGTCAATACTTCCGACGGCAAGCGCTTACTGGATCCCATCTCACTGACCGTCTATCCCTCCGAGTTGGTCGCGCTGATGGGACCGGCCGGCGCCGGCAAGACGACGTTCCTGAAAGCGCTGAATGGCTACACGTTGCCGGCCACGGGACAGGTTCTGTTCAACGGCTCGGACCTGTATCGCTCGTATGATCTGTTCCGCCAGCAGCTGGGATACGTGCCGCAGGACGATATCGTTCATCCGCAGCTCACCGTTCGGGAAGCGCTGTACTTCTCCACCAAACTGCGCACGGATTTGTCGGACGCTGAGATTGAGCAACGCATCGATCGGATCCTCGAGGAACTTGGAATTCTGGACAAGAAGGATTCGATCATCGGCTCCGCCGAGAACAAGGTGCTGAGCGGCGGGCAGCGTAAGCGCGTCAACATCGCGATGGAGTTGATCAGCGATACGCCGGTGCTGTTTCTGGATGAGCCAACATCGGGGCTCTCTTCTTACGATGCGCTGGGCGTGATCGAGCTTCTGAAGCGGCTGTCGCGAGAGGGCAAGACCATCATCACGACCATTCACCAGCCCAGCATTGACGTCTACCGTAAATTCGACAACCTCATCATGATCTCGCGTGACCGGGGCGGCACCGGCGCGCTGGCTTTCTTTGGTCCCGCTTACCCTGATTCCATCGAGTTCTTCCACGGTCACAAGTCCGGGGGGCAAGCCACCCAACCTGAGTCAGGCGTGCCTGGAAAAGACTTGAGCCCGGAGATGCTGCTGACGGGACTGGCCACATCCACGACGGAAGAATGGGCTCAGCGCTACGCAACCTCGCGCTACCGCAAGCAGTTCGTCGAAGATCGAGCGGGCAAGGTCCTTCCCTCCGGTGGTGAGGCGGGAAAAACCGGCAGGCGCTTTGGTTTCGGGCAGTGGTTCATGCTGGTGAAACGCAACCTGGTGCTCAAGGTGCGCGATCGCGCCCAGCTCACCATACTTCTGCTGCAGGCGCCGCTGTTCGCCATCCTGATTGCGCTGGTTTACAACGTGATCAAAGAGCCGGCGAGCGGAGCCAATTCACCGCAGACGGCGCAGGCCTTTGCCGAGATGGGCGCCAACATTGTGGGACTCGAGTTCCTCATGATCGTCGCCGCGATCTGGTTCGGATGCAACAACGCTGCGCGCGACATCGTCGGCGAGTGGACCGTCTTCCAGCGTGAGCGCATGGTCAACCTCAAGCTGCCTTCATATGTGTTCTCGAAATTTGCGGTGCTGCTTGGCTTGTGCGTCTTCCAGTGCCTGACGCTGCTGACCATCGTTTACTTCGCCTGTCAGCTGAAGGGCAACTACCTGCAAACCGCAGCCGTGCTGGTGATGTCCTCGCTGGCTGGAGCGGCGCTAGGCTTGACGATTTCCGCGCGCAGCAAGACCACCGAGAGCGCCATCGCGTTGCTGCCGGTCGTATTGCTGCCGGTTATCGTATTGGGAGGCGGAATTCGCGCCGTTTACAAGATGCCGGTCCCCGCACAGTTGCTGAGCTACGCAGTGCCGTCGCGCTGGGCCTTTGAAGCCAACGTGGTCAACGAGGCCCAGGGACGCCCCTGCGGACAACTCTCGGGCATGGACTGGAACTCCTGTCCTCCCGGCAAAGGTCAAGGAGTGGATGCTGCGACCGGTCAGTTGCCGGAAGCGGTCATCGAAGCGAATGGAGAAAAGGTTCCCGCACCATTAGCGAAAGGACAAAAGAGCCTGCGCCACTCCTTCTGGCAATCGCTGGGCGTACTCGCTGGGATGACGGCTGTGCTGCTGGGAGCGGTGCTGGGCTTTTTGAGAATGCGGGATATTCACTAGCTGCTTTGAGAGATTGCGTCGCAAAGCAATGCCCGCAGTTCTCTCATCCGCGCAAAAATCGTATAATGCTGGGAGTGTGACGTAGGCGCGTAGCTCAGTTGGTTAGAGCGCTACCTTGACACGGTAGAGGTCAGGAGTTCGAGTCTCCTCGTGCCTACCATTTTTCTGCCCAGTGTTTACGCGGCTTTTCTGCCGCGTGTGCCGACCTCTTCGAACCCTCCGATCGAGCAACACCCGAATTCGTCTCGGCCTAATCCGTTCGGCTGCATCATCATTGTCTCGGTGTTCGACTGTCGGCGCTCGGCCTCAGCCAGTGCTTTCGCTCGCGCCTAATGGCAGCTAATTGGATCTCACGTTTTCAAAAGCGTCGCCAAACTCCGCGATTTTACTGGTTGGCGGGATGCGCTCAGCACTCGGACCCTCGGGTTGTGAGTTCGCCTCG
Organism: uncultured Acidobacteriaceae bacterium; assembly: GCA_963805985.1. Lineage (GTDB taxonomy): Bacteria > Acidobacteriota > Terriglobia > Terriglobales > Acidobacteriaceae > Bog-257. The sequence continues at coordinate 649,102 of CAWDWG010000008.1, forward strand.
GTCTGGTATTGTCAGGAACTTGCGGGGCACGTTGGTAAGATTCGCGAACTTAGATTCAACCAGACAACGGCTAACGGGTTTCAAATGGGAGGTGAAGAGGAACTGGAATTTTCGGCGAAATGACATCGAAACCGGAAAAAGCAGAAATCAGCTCCTATTGTTACTGTTTCGTCGCGAGACCTTTGAATCAGGTCCCAGAGAGCATGGCATCTTCTGCGTATTTTCAGAGCGTTGGGATAGCCATAACAGCAGCTACTGTCGTCTGCATTCAGCGGCGCCTCAAACATTGCGAGACGCAACCTGCAGGAAATTTCATCATTCCTGGCTGCTTTTTGAATGCCCGTTTCAACTTCCCACAAGGAGACTTCTGGCCCGACCAGTTCCAGTTGATGCAACATCCATCGCAGATTGCCCTGCCAATCATTCTGGAGCACTACGAACGTTGTACCGAGCCAATCTTCTCGTTCGCAGCGGCTATTCGTAACGCAAGGCGACCATCGGGTCGACACCTGCGGCCCTTCGGGCAGGGTGCCAGCTGGCGACCAAAGCGATCCCGGCCAAGGCAGTAGAAGCAGCGAGGAGAGTGAGTGGGTCAATAGGCCTGACACCGAAGAGTAAGCCGCTCAGGGAGTGTGCCAGAACAAATGCCCCTACCAGACCAACGGTGAGGCCGCAGATGGTGAGCCATGCCGCGCGGGCGAGAACCAGTCGCAGAACTTGCCGCCGCTGTGCGCCCAGGGCAACGCGGACGCCGATCTCGTGCGTTCTCTGCGTTACCCAATACGACATGACCCCGTAGATTCCGACTACAGCCAGCAGGAGAGCGACAGCCGCGAACAGCGCCAGCAGCGAAGCATCAAAGCGCTGTGGGCCGACCGAATCCGCCACACGTTGTTCCATGGTAGCGACGTGGTAGATAGGCTGCTCCGGATCAAGGTCCTGCACCTCACGCCGAATCGAAGCGATGAGGCTCTCCGGCGCGATCTTGGTTCGCACCGCCAAAGTCAAAGCCGAGGCGGGAAACTGGTCTGTCGAAGTAAAAACGACGGGGACTGGCTGGCGATCCAATCCGATGTAGCGGACGTCGCCTACAACTCCGATGATGGTGAACTCCTGCTCCGGCAAATTGCTAGCCGGCCGAAAGATCAAATGCTGTCCGAGCGGGTCAGCCCCGGCGAAGAAGCGGCTGGCAAACTCCTGGCTCACGATGGCAACGGGCAAACCTCCCGGCCGATCTTCCGTTGTGAAAAAACGCCCAGCTCGCAGAGGAACCTGCATGGCGGAAAAATAATCCGGCGTAACGTGCGACAAAGGCACCGATGGCGACTGATCCGCCAGCAGCGACGGATGATCCTTGACCGTCATCTTCACGGGGCTGGAAAAGCCGTAATAGAAAGGCAGGACCGTGGTGCCGCCGGCCGATTCCACTCCTGGCGTGGCCTGCACGGCAGCGAGCAACTGATCGAAGAAAACCTTACGCTGGATGGGATCGGGATACTTTGCTTCCGTGAGGGTGACCTGAACGGTCAGAACATTTTGTGGATTGAAACCCGGACTCACCGCGCGCAGGTTGGCAAAGGTGCGGAGCATCAGTCCCGCGCCCATCAACAGGAGAAAGGCGAACGCTAACTCCGCGGCGACCAGCACGCTGCCAAGCTTCTGCCGGGCAGGACCGGCTGTGTTTTTTCCTCCTGCTTCGTGCAAAGCAATACTCGCGCCCGCCTGAGAAGCGACAAGGGCCGGCGCCAGGCTGAACAGGATGGCCGTCATCAGCGAAACCAACAAAGTGAAGTAGAGAGCAGCACCATTCAGGCGCACATCGCCGAAGTAGGCAAGAGTGTCCGGTCGCAGAAGGCGGACGACATCCAGCGTGGCCCAAGCTACCAGCAGCCCCGCCGCCGATCCCATAGCGGCGAGAAGCAAGCCCTCCGTCAACAGTTGCCGGATGATGCGCGTGCGTGCTGCTCCCAACGCAGAGCGCACGGCGAACTCCCTCTGTCGCGCCGCAGCCCGTGCCAACAGAAGGTTCGCTATGTTGACGCAGGCGATCAACAGAACCAGCCCCACCGCGCTCATCAAGAGCAACAGGGCCGGGCGAGTATCGCCCACGAGCTGCTGGTGTAGAGGCAGAAGTTGCAGCTGCGCTCCCGCCAGTTTCTCAGCGACAGCCTGCGGATATTGCGGCGTAAGCGATTGCGTAATGGTCTGCAGCTCCGCCCTTGCCTGCGGCAATGGGACCTCTGGTTTCAGGCGTGCGACCACGCTCATGTCATCGCTCTCGCGCTGGCGCCAATCAAGCTTGGTCGGAAGCGCAAGCGGCACGAAGGCATCCGGCTGGAGCTGGCTGGGATAGATAAAGTTCGCCGGCAAGATGCCGACGACCATGTACTCGGCGTTGTCCAGGCGGACCGACTTGCCTAGAACATTGGGATTCGCTCCGAAGCGCCGCCGCCAGAAGCCATCGCTGAGAATCATGACCCCACGCGCTCCGGGAGCATCTTCCTGGGAAGAAAAACTGCGCCCCAACGTGGGCTGTACTCCAAGCAGGGAAAAGAAATTAGCGCTCACTTCAGCGCAACGGTCCAGCCGAACCGGTTCAGCGCCAGTGGTGAGGTTGCCATCGCAGAGGTGATCGTCATACGCGGCCATGTCCTCGAAGGACCGGTTCTGCGTGCGCCACGCGAGGAACGTTCCCGCCGGGACCAGGGTTGCATCGAGGCGTGGCGCGTACTGCGAAGCCCAAACCAGCCGCCCGGGATCGCGATAAGGCAATGGCCGCAATAGCACCGCATGCAGCAAACTGAAGATCGCAGTGTTGGCGCCAATGCCAAGCGCGAGCGTGAGCACTCCCACCACGGCAACTCCGGGATTGCGCTTGAGAATGCGGGCTCCGAAGCGCAAATCGGCAAAGAACACGGTCAGCCAAGGAAGCTTTTGTCTCATGGCAACACCTTTCTCAGGGCGCCGCTCTAACGACCGGCGCGGACGTACTCTCCGCGAAACACGACATTCCAATTGGCGCCGTTGTCGGTGGATTTCTCCCAAGTCTGCTCGACCTTGTTCGGATTCAGCCGAATTACTTTCACGCGGTTCAATACGCTCTCGCCGTTGGGTCCGCCGCTCGTGCCTTCAAATTCCGCACTGCCGGATGCAGCCTTCCCAGCAGTGAAAATGTGCACCCGACCCATGTTGTCTGCGAACATGCCGTACCAGCTCTTTTCTTCCGGACTGTAAGCGAACATGTTCTCGCCGGAGTGACCACGGCCTCCGTCCCAGTTCTCCACCACCAGACATTTATCCAGCGCAAGGGATACCTTGCTGGTAGCGGCGCTCGAGCCGCCGGGTGCGGAGACGGTCCAGTTGCCAAGCCAAAAATCCAGCTGGCGGCTCTCGGGATCCGTGGCGCACGAACCAGAGTTCGCCGCCGCAAAGGAAGAGTTCGTCCACGCCAAACAGATCGCCAGCGCGGCGAAGAACCGCAAACTTCCACGCCAACACGCGCGCCGAATAGTTCTGTGTTCTTGCATGATGTAATTCCTTCCCGATCAAAATGCCTGAGCTCTCCTTAGCAGGAAAGCGTTAGTTGAGAGTTTCGACAATCTGACCTGTCGAATTGCGCAAATGGGCCGACACCCCCGATGTCGTTACCGGCCGTCGCGCGTGAAATCGAAATGCTCGAGAGTTTTTCTCGATTTCCAATACCTCAAATCCGGCCGCCTCAAGCCGAGCCGAAACCGTATCGGGATCGACGGTGACGAGCGTGTCGCCAATATGGATCATTCGCATTTGCCAGCTTTGCCGGCTGTCACTGCCTACAAAAACTCCTCCCGGTTCGAGCACTCGCCATACCTGAGCGAAGAGCCGATCCTGCAATGCGGTCGAAGACACGTGGTGCAGCATGGTGAAAGAAACGACAGCGGAGAATTGTCCATCGGGAAAGGGCAGTTCGGTTGCATCGCCGACTACGACACGAACATTGCTGCCGTGCAGACGTGCGGTTAGTGCTTCGGCCAGGGTGGGATCTATTTCGATTGCCGTCAGGCTGTTTACTCGGTGTCGCAGCAGGTCTGTGGTGAGACCTGGTCCGGGGCCGAGCTCCAGCACCGTGTCGCCTAACTCGGCGGTGGAGAGCGCCCATGGCACCCGTTGCCGAACTGTTTTTCTCCACCGTGCAGAACGACACAACCAGTGATGCAAGCGGTTCACGTTTCCTCACCCAAGAAGAACTTCAGTGAGGCCATCCTATGCAATTGCCAGGTCTGCGCACTTCCGTTATTGTGACAAGATATGTCGCAAAAGCGACAACCTGCAATCTTCGACCGCCTGCACGACCAGCGATCCCATATCGCTACGCACACGCACGATTACCCCGCGAGGCACGTCATCCCATTGCATTTCCACGATCGCGATCAGCTGGTTTATGCCTCTCAAGGAGTGATGACCGTTCTTACCAGCGCCGGCTTCTGGGTCGTGCCCACGCTTAGAGCGGTGTGGATACCAGCTGGAATCCCGCACACGGTCACCATGTCGGGGCGAGTGGCTATGCGTACTCTCTACTTCAAGCCACGGCTGGCGCGGGTTCTGCCGCGCGACTGTTGCGTGGTGAACGTCTCGCCATTGTTAAGGGAACTCATCCTCTATGCGTGCAGCTTTCACGCTCTGGAAAAAAGCGTCCCGCGGCAGCGGCACTTGATCGACTTGATTACTGACCAGCTCGAAGCAATCCAGATGATTCCTCTGCAGCTTCCCCACCTATCCGACCCAAGGGCGCGCCACGTAGCCGAAATTTTGCTGGCCAACCCGGCGAATACTCAAAAGCTGGCGCAGTTGTGCAGGGGAAGTGGCGCCAGTAAACGCACGGTAGAGAGGCTTTTTCAAGATGAGGTGGGAATGACCTTTGGAAAATGGAGGCAACAACTCCGCCTTATGCACGCAGTGCGGCTGCTGGCCGAAGGAGCAAAGGTCACACATGCCGCGCTGGAAGCGGGCTACAGTACACCTAGTGCTTTCATTTGCATGTTCAAGAACGTGTTAGGATTTACGCCCGCATTGTACTTTAAGGCAGAGGCCTAAACTGCCTCAGCGCCTCCGGTCGAACTGCTCTGGGTGGTGACTTCCTGCGCTACAGGCGGTTGAGCCGGGCTTACCACAAGATTCCAAGCGATGGATGCCCCCTGTGCTATATCTGAGTGAATACAAGCACATGCGGGCGATTCGGAAGTAATGCCTGCTTTATCTGGATAAACGCTCTTATTCTTTACGAATCGGCGCGTTTTGATAGGGTGGATAAGTTAAATTCGCCAGAAACCGGCTTACTGTTTTCTCTTAGCCAATTCCGCTTCGTATGCCGCCTGAAGGTTCTGCATTGCAAAAATACGCTTAGATTTCCTCGGGATCCGGACCTTCTTTGCGACGCTTGAGTTCGGAAGGTGGGTTTCGCGAAGTTCTGCCATAAAGTCTGCACTCAGCTTCGGTCCCCCCGCTACCAGGATTTGAGCCAAGCCCCGCAGCCTGGAGGCGGGCAAATATTTGTGGCCCCATGCATTCATCTCTATCAGAAGAGGAAGCAATTCAATCCCTTTTTCCGTAAGGCTGTAAATGGCTTTCTGTTTATGGCTGGGGTCATGAGACTTGACGAGGATGCCTTGCTTGACCAGCTTTTGAAGGCGATCGGCCAAAATATTCGTCGCAATCCCTTCCAAAGACTCGGTCAGGAGCTCGCGAAAATGCCGCCGGTTCATGAACATGATGTCGCGGAGGACGAGCAGACTCCACTGGTCGCCAAATACTTCGACCATTCGATTCATAACGCACGCTGACTTGTGATCCTTGCCCACTTCACCTCTACTCCGATTTGGCATTCCTCGATTGGATAATTGTACAACTGGTTGCACATAGGAAGTAGCTGTAGATACTAGCCTGGGTCGGCTTCCATCCGACAGAAAGTACCTGCCAAACAACTAGTTGTTATATACAACCAGTTGTATAAATATTAGTAGTAGAGCCCGCGAGAGTTTCTTCTTCTTCCCATAGAACGGTTGTTGCGAAGGTTCCGTTTCTTGTAGATGTGTGCCGGCTGACTCTGCGACGAATGCGATTTCAAGCCATGCTTTGGTGTAGATCGCACTGTGCTACGAGTGATCCGTCCCTGCGTTTATTTCTGCCGTAACTAAAGCTCATATTAGCCGACTTGTAGAGGAATTAATGGCAGCTCGAATGCCCACCTACACACCATGCATGCCACTACAACGCCAGCCACTGCTCGTAAAGGGATTCCAGCATGACTGGTTATTTCAAATCAATACAGGAGAAGTTATGAATCGACTGCAGCTTTGCAAAGTAGCAAGTGTCGTATTTCTTGCATGTGGTTTAGCAAGCGCTCAACACATCACCACCTTCGAGGCTCCGGGCGCGGGTACAAGCTCCGGGCAGGGCTCCTCAGCCATAAGTATTAACCTGGAAGGGGACGTCTTGGGGTTCTACGCGGACTCGAACAACGTGGTTCACACCTTCTTGTGCGTTTCAGGCTGCACTTCGCCCCGCACCTTTACTACCTTCGAGGCTCCGGGCGCGGGCACAGCCGACGTGGGTTCCAACTGTTTCGTCCCCCAGACTTGCCAGGGCACTTACGCTTTCAGCAACAACGCGCTCGGGGTGATTACCGGTTTCTTCCGTGACTCCAGCAACGTGATTCACGGCTACGTGACCGCTCCGCCTTACAGGAACTTCACCACCTTGAACGAACCGGACGCGGGCACAAACGCCAACCAGGGCACTTTCGCGACGAGCGTCAACCTGGAAGGGGATGTCTCCGGAAACTACACTGACGCGAGCGGTGTGTCTCACGGCTTCGTGACCGCCCCGCCTTATACCACCTACACCTCATTCGATCCCGCGGGCTCCGGATTCACGCTTGTCTCAGCGGCGCTCGGCATCAACCTGGAGGGGGCGCTCACAGGTGAGTACTTTGACGCGAGCGGCGCGGCCCACGGTTACGTGCGCGCTCCGAATGGGACTTTCACCGAATTCAACGTGACCGGCGCAGGCACGGGCTCCGGCCAGGGCACCGAGAGCTCAGGCATCAACGACCTGGGGATGATCACGGGACCTTACATTGATTCGAACGGCGCGATTCACGGCTACGTGCGCTCTGCGAACGGCGCCATCACCACCTTCGACGTTCCGGGGGCGGGAACAGGCTCCGGCCAGGGCACCGAGCCTGAGGGCAACACCCTGTTCGGGTTGGTTACGGGAAATTACGTCGACTCGAGCGGCGTGAATCACGGCTTCGTGCGGAGTCCTTCCGGCGAAATCACCACCTTCGACGCTCCGGGGGCGTCAAAAAACCCCGCTCAGGAGGGCACCATTCCGCAAACCCCTAACCTGTTTGGGCAGATCGCCGGATTCCTTCAGGACGCGAACGGGGTGTTTCACGGCTTCCTGCGGACCCCGTAGGCCCGCTCTGAGGTAAGCAGGCATCCCAGTTGACGGTTAATTCCGCGACACCGGGACGCAGGAAACCTGGACGTCCGGTTGGAGGAGGGAGGGGTGTCGTATCACTGCCTCTCCCAACCTCAACACGCTGTCTCCTGCAGTGCCCGCCTCTTCGCAACCATGGCTAACAAGATCAACGACAGCGGACAAATCTCGGGCATGGCAATCGTGCTCAGTGGCCGGATGCGGGCAGACACCTTCGCATCTTTGGGATTCTTCGCCTTCCGGGCAGGCGGCCCAACCTGTCATCATGCATAGGCGCGAATCGGGAGTTCCACCCGAACCCTTCTTAGGTTGGATTCAACCTCCCGTAGTTCGTCTGGTAGTCGCCATCTCTCCGCCCACGGCATCTCGCCTTGCAAATGCGTAATTCTTCCTCGGGCCACTAGGACGGTGTTCCAGGCGGAACATTCTGATTCAGCCGGAAGAAATTGCGCGGATCGTAATGCGTCTTGACCGCAACCAGGCGGTCCCATCGTTCTCGGTAAGCTTCAGGAACGCGATCCTGCTCGTCGCCGCTCATAAAATTCACGTAGACACCGGGCTTCATTGCGGGGCGAAGCTTATTGAATAATCCACGAACCCATGCGATGTGAACGTCATCGGCAGAAGCTTCCGGCCAGTTCGCGAGGAGATTCATAATGAAGGGGGCGCTGCGATCGCCGAACGCCGTTTCGCCAGCGGGGACCTGCGCCGTTGTACCACCGAGATAAGCGAGTTCAATTTGGGTTTCCGGCGACGGTAGCGACACAACCGCTTCCAGCAGGCGATCGATGGTGGCATCGTCGAGATAGTTGAAGTAGCCGGATTTTGTGTAGTAACGCTGGCCGTGGGGGAAGCAGGAATCCGCCATCGTCTGCAGATGAAGGAACGAAACCGCACGGCTGCTTACAGAATCGGGACGACACATAGTAAGGGCGGGTTGCAAATATCTGCCTGCGGCTTCGGAAGGACCGGTCCACACTAACGAACTACTCGCCACCGGGCGTCCGCGAAGGTCAACGGGTACCTGGTCATCATTTGGTGCCAGGCGGAGATCAATATTCCACTTCAGATCAATTGGCGCATCCGCCATGAAGTCTCTCCAGAATTCAAGGACGCGGCGAATGTCCGCCTCGCAAGAGAGTCCTTGCGCCAGCGTCACGGAAGTCAGCGGATGAAGTTTCACTTCGAACTCCGTGACAACGCCGAAGTTGCCCCCGCCTCCGCGGAGGGCCCAAAACAAGTCCGGATCCTCGCGAGAGTTGCAATGCACGACAGCGCCATCGGCGGTAACCAGGGTGAAGCCTTCGACGTTGTCGCAGGACAGCCCGAATCGTCGAGTAAGCCATCCGGTGCCTCCGCCCAGCACTAATCCGGAAGCTCCGGTGTGCGAGACAACGCCCGAGGGAAAAACCAGCCCTGCTGGCTGCGTCGCGTTATCGATCGATCCGAGAAGACAACCACCAGCAAATCTGGCACGGCGGGCGTCCGCATCTACTGTGACCTGGCGCATCCTTGACAGGTCAATTACGAGACCGCCATGACAGGTGCTGAAACCAGCAAGACTATGACCGCCGCACCGAACGGCGGTTAGAATTCCGTGGGCGGAGGCGATCTGGACCGCATTCTGCACATCGCCGACATGCGCACAACGTGCGATCAGCCCTGGTTTCTTGGCGACCATGCCGTTCCAAATCGCACGCGCATTTTCGTAACGAGGATGACCGGGCGGCAGCAGATCGCCTTCGAATCGCCCCAGGAGCGCGGAATACGTCTCTTCGGCTACTTCAGCCATTTCTTTGCACTCCTGCGGTCGCCTGCCTGGATCATCTCGTCCACTGCGCGACTCTTTGCGTAGCGCCCGCCTCGCTGCTCATTGCACTCGAGGAAATGGTGATTGACCGCGTCGAGTACCGCTTGCGGAACCTGCGCCCCGGCGGCATTGTCGAAGAACATGAAGTCCGGTTTTCGGTTCGATGCCGGGAAGGCGGTTCGCACGGAGTCAACCGGAAAGTGGGACAAACCTCCGGAGGGATCCTCGCCGTTGGTAACTCCATGGGATTTAAGCGGCAACCTTGCTCCTGGCTGTCTGGAAAGGTCGTATGGTGTTTTTGAGACGAACTTCGCCAACCTATACCGCGCCACATCCCTCGTCAAGAGCGGCAGTCATCTTTCCATTTCGCCCTACTTTCAACTTGGGGAGGAGGTTCTGGACTGACTGTCATTTATGGAGTAGCGGCACCGGTGAAGCCACCACGCATTGGCAAGGTGCAGGCATAAAGCGCACACGCACCCCCTTGACTAAAGCGGACGTTGATTGCTGTTGCTGGAGGCTAAGCGTCTCGTATCGGTGAACACAAACAACAGTTCAGACCCGTTTGGGGCATTCACGAAGGATTTTGAGAGGAAAGCATGAACCAAGAATGTGGTCATAATTGACCAGTTTTATATTGTGCCGGTTGCGTATCATGTCAACCATGGGAAGCAGTCGAAACGGCGAGCCTCTCGCCTGCCCAGTTTGCGGAAGCGTTAACCTTCAAAGCTCGAATCGTCAGAGTATCGTGCTTCCGGGGGATGATCCCAAGTGCGCCACCTCTGGCATCCTCAGTCACCGATGTGAAAACGATCACGTCTTCACGCATGGTGAAGAGGCTGGTCTATCCGTTTGTCGAAGAGATAATTCCGAAAACTCAAAGCAGCCCACTACCCAATCCCCGCCTGTTCCTGTCTCCGGCCAAGCCCGGCAAATTGATCTGGAGCGTCGGGCCGCTGTTCGTTCTTCCGACCGCCGCGGCCGAGCAACTCGGTCAGGGAAAGTTCAGTCTGAGACCGTCGGTCGTCGTGCTAACGACTCCCGGACACTGGGTGATTGAGATGAAGCTGCGATTAGACATCGCGGCAATTGTGAAAACTTTCTGCCAGCGTCATTCTTGGGGACGGATGTCAGGAATCCAGTGATACAATCTGTGCCGCTTGAGGCCAGAAGAGAGTTTCAGCAGAAATAGAAACCAGCATCGCTCCCGATGCTGACCGCCCGCGCAGTACGCTCCCTTCATACCGGCCATCAACCATGAGGAGGAACATGAAATCCCTGCGATTGCTCGCGATCGTTACGATCGCGTTGACCGCGGTGTGCGCCATGCAGGCGCAGACCTGGACACCCGTACAGAATGTCCCCAACATCGGCGCCGGCGCGATTGCGCTGCTGACCGACGGCCGTGTGCTGGTTCACGACGAAAGCGGTAACAGCACGCCTAACTGGTACACTCTCACCCCGGACATCAACGGCAACTATGCGACGGGCACGTGGACGCAAGTGGCATCCACGCCATCCAGCTATGCGCCGCTGTACTTCGGATCGGCGGTCTTACCGGATGGGCGCTATATCACGGAAGGTGGCGAATACAACGATGGCCGTCCGAATCGCGGCACCGTCGGCTACATTTACGACCCGGTAGCCAATACCTGGACCAACGTCGCTCCGCCCAGCGGATGGAGCAACATCGGCGACTCGCCTAGCGTCATCCTGGTGAACGGCAGCTACATTCAGAGCAGTTGCTGCAACAATCCGCCCACGGCTGCCATTCTGAACCCATCGACCTTGACCTGGACGTCGACCGGATCGAGCAAGTTCGACGTCTACGACGAAGAAGGCATGACCTTGCTGCCCGGCGGCATGGTGCTGGATGTGGATGCCTACGTGGAGAAGTATCAGGCGAACGGCATGAACTATGAGCTTTACAATCCCAGCACCGGCGCCTGGACCAGCGGCGGCAATACGCCGGAGCAGTACTGGGATTCGGCAGCGAACTGCGGAGGTTCGGGCAAGGCGTCGTTTGAGCTCGGTCCCGCTGTGTTGATGCCGAATGGAACCGTCTTCCAGACGGGCGCCAATACTTGCGGCGCGGGCCACAACGGAGTTTATACGCCGAGCACTAACAGCTGGACTGAGGCTCCGGACTTCCCCGGCACCTTCGACATCGCCGATGGTGCAGCCGCGCTGGAAGTGAACGGTAATGTGATGATGTTTGCCAGCCCGGGGGTCTTCGGAACCGGCGGCCAGATGTTCGAGTGGAACGGCAGCGCGCTCAACACTCTTCCCAATCCGCCGAACGGCTCGGGTGACTCGTCGTATTACGGCCACTTGCTGATGCTGCCCAGCGGACAGGTCATGTTCACCGATTTCAGCAACGACGTTGAGCTGTTCACTTCCACCGGCAGCCAGTACACCGGCTGGGCACCGACGCTGTTGTTGCCGAACATCACCATGAAGCACGGCACGACGGTACTGCTGAACGGAATGAACTTCAATGGCGCCTCGCAGAACAACGCCTATGGCGATGACTTCCAGGACGCCAGCAACTACCCGATCGTTCGCTTCACCAACGTCTCGACCGGACACGTGTTCTTCGGCCGGACACACGACCACAACACGATGGCGGTGGGATATCACGGTCCTAGCTTCACGCACGTGGACATTCCAGCGGACATCGAAACCGGCCAGACGCACCTGCAGGTGATCGTCAACGGTATTCCCTCGCAGAATTACACGGTGGTCATCAACTAGACTTGCAAGTCGATTTGGAACCGGGGCACGGCTTCTGAGAAGTCGTGCCCTTTTTGTTTGTCTTCAGTGTTTGCGTGAGAGATGGGCAGACGAGACGCCTGCCCGACAGCCGGCCAGAGGCCGGCGCTACACGAGCTCGCTGTTGAAGCAGTCGCGAAGGGCGTCTTCAATCGTGAACTGAATCACTCGGGGGTAGTCGGGGCCGAGGAATTGCTGCAAGCGCGTGGTGTCCATGGTGTATGAGCCGATGAGATATGGAAGCGCGTCGGGCGGGATCGAAGTGATGCCGAAGCGCCATAAGAGCTTCAATATCGCGTGAAAGACAGCGCGGCCGGGAACGCGCTTGATCGTGGCGTGAGCGATTTCGGCGCAGCGCTGCAGCGTAAGCGACTCGCCGCGTCCGGCGACGTTCATGATGGTGATGGGCGGATCGGTGTCGGGACGATTGAGCAGAACGAGCAGCAATCGCGCAACGTCGTCCACATGAACAAACTGAACGCGCTTGTCGAGATAACTGGCTCCGTGCGGCAGCATCATCGGCAGCCGGCGTCCTTCGGCACGCATTCGCGCGGCGCGCTTGCTCGGACCTAGAGGCGTGCCGCGCAGAACTCCAACCATATAGTTCTGCATGCTTGCGCCGGTGAAGATGTGCGGACGCAGAATATAGCTGCGGCAGTCACCGAGACTTTCGGAGCGATAGCGCACGACTTCGTCGCATTCGCGCTTGTGAATCGCATAAGTCAGAGTGTGGGCGCGCAGCGGGGCGTCTTCCCTCACCGCGCCGGGAGTTTCGGGACCGTAGGCCGCGACGCTGCTGGGAAAGATGAAGCGGCGGACATCGCCGCCGGTGCGATTCACCACGCTGATCGCTTCCATCACGCGCGCGGTGCCGGCAACGTTGATCTGCCACATGCGCTCCACGTCGAGAACGCCGGTGCGCCGCGGATCGAGAACAAAGGCGAGATGAATGACGGAGTCAGCGCCGGTGGCGCGCAGCAGCTCAATGAGCTGGCGGCAGCAGGCCTCGCGGCCCAGGTCCATCTGGTGAAATTGCAGAGGAGAGGAAGTTTCGGGTGGGCGCATATCGACGCCCACCACACGAAACGGCGAGAGCAGCGGAAGCAGCCTGATTCCCAGATTGCCCGAAATCCCCGTAACCAGGACAGTCCGCTCTGGCGGCATATTACTGCTGCTGTGGTGCTGGCGGCGGAGCCGGACTTGCAGGCGGCGGCGGCATCGGACGTCCTCCCGGGCCCATGGGCGGACCACCCGGCCTCATCCCACCAGGCATTCCCGGACGCATACCCATCGGCTGCTCGGGAACGTCGGGACCGAAGTACGCTTCGTTGAGTACAGGGGTCGCCGAGTCCTTGACCTGCTTGATTTTGTCCTGATACATCTGCCGCTGAAGCGTCGTCTCAATGGTCGACTTCACCTCGCTCAAAGGCACGGTTCGGACAGACACCGCCTTGTAGATGTAGTAGACAGCGGGATCGTTAAACGGCTGCGAGACTTCGTTGGCCTTCAATTCGAAGACCGCCTCGTGCGTGGGAGGCAGCGAGCCGGGCCGGCGAGCGCCCAGATTCACGTCGGGCGAGGTCGTGGTGTAGCCGGCGTGTTCGTAAACTTCTTTTTCCAGCTTGGCCGGATCTTCGCCGGCGACCCAGCGCTCGCGGATTTTGACGGCGTAGGCCTGCTGCTCGTCGGCAGTGGGCTTAGGCGCGTCGCTCTTGCCTCCGGGCGCAGGAGTAAGCGGGATGCTGATTCGCTGCAGCGTTACTTCGGTGTACTTCTTGATGTTCGTGTTGTAGTAGTCCTGAAGCTGCTGCTCGCTGGGATGGGCGTACTCTTCCATGTAGTGCTGATCGAGACCCTGGGCCAGAATCTGGGTCTTGGCGAAAGTGAAAATCTCCTGCACTCTGGGATCGTTTTCCATTCCCAGCTCGCGGGCGGCATCGGCCAGGACGAGCAACTCCGCGTACTTCTTGGCAAATCGCTGCTTCACTTCCGGCGGGACAGGCTTGTCGTTCTGCTGCAGCGCGGTGGTGAGCTTCTCAAATTGCTCGCGCGTGATGGTGCTGACGCAACCGGTTGGGGGCGCGCCGCCGGTCTTGGTCTGACAAGCGCCCTTCAGGGTGATGACGGGCTCCGACATGGGAACATTGGAAGTCGCGGGTGCGGGAGCAGCGGCTGCGGGCGGCGCGGCCGGTGGAGCGGGCTGCTGGCCATAGGCAATTGGCGTGATGGCACACGAAAGCGCGAGTACCAATTTTGTGAAACGTAACATGAAGTGGTTTTCCTCCAGAAAATACCGCCTGAAGGCGGTGCAGATGGATGCAGAAAATCCTACCACATTGTGGGTAGGAGACGTGGCGTCACCAGCTGTGCGGAAGTAGCTGAGTCTGAAATTCAACCGGGTGGAGCACGCCCTTGAGGCGTGCATATCAGGGCGAACTTGGCGCACGCTTTAGCGCCTGAGGTAATGCTTGAACCTTTACCCCAGCGGCTGAAGCCGGATCAGCAGAGGGGAGATTAACTGGACGCCTGAAAGGCGTGCTCCACCCAAGGGACTGCCCAATCAGGAGCGACGTACTCGCTACGCATTGGCAGATCGCGCCAAGATTGTGAATAATCGAAGGGTATGAGCGAGGCTGTCGGCATCGCCGAGATGCAGCGTGAAAAGAAGGCGGTCGCGTTGAATTCCATCATCGCGGCCATCGGTATCACGCTGATGAAGGTAGTGGTCGGCGCGACTACCGGCAGCCTGGGCATCTTGTCGGAGGCGGCGCATTCGGGGCTCGATCTGATTGCCGCTGTAGTCACCTACTTCTCGGTTCGCGTTTCCGACAAACCGGCCGACGCCGATCACCAGTATGGTCATGGCAAAATCGAAAGCTTCTCCGCCTTCCTCGAAACCGGACTTCTGCTGCTGACTTGCGTCTGGATTGTTTACGAAGCGGGCAAGCGCCTGTTCTTTCACTCGGTCGAGATCGAGCCGACGATCTGGGCGTTCGTCGTGATGGGCATCTCGATCGTGGTGGATTTTTGGCGCTCGCGACGGCTGCGCCGCATCGCCGACAAGTACGACAGCCAAGCCCTGCAAGCCGATGCCCTGCACTTCGGCACCGACATCTGGTCCAGCTCGGTGGTTATTCTGGGACTGGCGCTGGTGCTTATCGGACGGCACTACTCGCAGCCATGGCTGGCTAAAGCCGATCCGATTGCGGCGCTGTTCGTGGCTTGCATCGTGGTGTACGTCAGCTCGCGGCTGGCGCGGCAGACCATCGATACCCTGCTCGACGCTGCGCCTAAAGGGATTCGCAATCGCATCATCGAAGAGGTCTACCGCGTCGACGGAGTGTTGCAGGTTGACCGCGTGCGCATTCGCCGTGTGGGCAGCCGATACTTTGCCGACGTCCAGGTTGCGATGTCGCGCAACGTCACGTTTCAGAAGTCGGAGCAGGTCTCCAACGAGGTTGCGACACGCATTCGCAATCTGCTGCCCGATGCCGACGTGCTGGTGAATGCCGTGGCGCGGGCCAGCCGGCAGGAGAGCCTCTTCGATCGCATTCGCGCCGTCGCCACGCGCAATAATCTGTATGTTCACGAGATCAGCGTGCAGGACCTCGGCGGCAGCCTGCACGTGGAGCAGCATGTGGAGCTGGACGAGAGGCTAAGCCTGAAGGTGGCTCACGATCGCGTGACGCGGCTGGAAAACGAGATGAAGCAGGAGGTGCCGGAGATCTCCGACATCCTGACCCACATCGAGAGCGAGCCGGCGACCATCGAGACCAGCGACGGCCTGCTGCGCGTGCCCAGCTTTGAGCGCCGGCTGCAGACCGTTGCCGACAGCTTCCCCGAAGTCGTCGACATGCACGACTTGATGTTCAAGCGCGTCAGCGGGCGGCTGTATCTGTCGGCGCACCTTACCATGCAGGACGATCTGCCGCTGTCACGCGTACACGATATTCAGACGGCAGTGGAGGGGCGTTTTCGGCAAGAGGTGCCGGAGCTATTTCGAGTGCTGATCCATCCAGAGCCGCAGACGGATAACCGGAGGTAATAGCCCGCTACGTTTCCAGCGTGTAGCGGTTGGCGGCGAGGCGGTACATTCGGCGCCAGACCAGGCGGTTCACGGTGACAACGACCATCGCCATTACGATGGTCGAGCCGAGCAGCAGAGCGAAGTTGCCGGAGTCGGTGGCGCGCGAGATGGTGGCGCCGAGGCCGACGGTCGTGTACGTCTCGTCCTTGAGGCGGAAGTATTCGGCGATGATGCTGGCGTTCCACGCGCCGCCGGAAGCGGTCACCAGGCCGGTGATGAGGTACGGGAAGATTCCCGGCAGAATCACTTTCTTCCAGCGCTCGGTCGTCGAGAACTTGAACAACGCAGCACATTCTTTCAAGTCCGTCGGAATTGCCATCGCACCGGCGATCACGTTGAAGAGGATGTACCACTGCGTTCCCAGCAGGAGCAGCAGGATCGATCCCAGCCCCAGCCCGCCGCCGATGCGAATGAGCACCAGCAGCACAATGGGAAACAGCGCGGTCGCGGGGACGGAAGCCGCGATCTGCGCCAGCGGCTGGGCGATGCGCGCCAGGCGTGGATTGAAGCCGATGGCGACGCCGACGGGAATGGTCCACAGAGAGCCGATGACGAGCGCGGCGAGAACGCGGCCAAAGGTCGCGGCTGTGCCGATCAGGATCTGGTGAAAGTCGCTGGAGTTGAGTTGGGTCAACATTCCCACGGCGCGCACCAGCGCGTAGAAGACGCCCAGCACGGCGAGCGCTGCGATGGTGCGGCCGACCCACACCTTCCACATCGGCGTAGGAGCCTCTTCCTGATCGGTGTCGAAGTCGCGCGCGTAATGCATCCTCACGCGCTCGCGCAGCGGATTGAAGACACGCTTGCGCAGCTTGACCAGCAGTCGCGACTTCTGTAGCAGATCGCGAAACCAGGACTGCGGCGCGTCGGTGCTCTCCACTTGCTCGACCTTGAACTTCTCGGCCCACGCAATTACCGGCCGCCAAACAAGCTGATCGAGCAGTACGATCACGGCGATCATCGTACCGACACCCCAAAGGATCGCTTCGGTATCGCCGGCGCTGGCTGCGGTTTGCAGATAGGAGCCGAGTCCGGGCAGGCGGAAGTCGTCGGAGCCGAGCACGAACATCTCGCAGGCCATCAGGAAGAACCAGCCGCCCGCGACCGACATCATCGAGTTCCACACCAGGCCGATCGCGGCGTAAGGCAATTCGAATTGCGTGAAGCGCTGATACCAGTTGAAGCGGTAGATCTTGGCGGCTTCGCGCATGTCGCGCGGAATGCTCTTCAGCGACGAGTAGAAGCTGAAGGCCATGTTCCAGACCTGGCCGGTGAAGATGAGCAGGATCGCGCCCAGCTCCACGCCGACCTGATGGCGCGGAAAGAGCGCGACCATCGCCAGCATCACGCCGGGCAGGAAGCTGAGCACGGGAATCGATTGCAGGATGTCGAGCAGCGGAATCATGATGCGTTCGGCGCGCGGGTTGTACGCGGCGACGTAGCCGTAGACCAGAGTGAAGGCGAGCGACAGGATGTAGGCGATGGTGATGCGCAGCAGCGAATACGCGGCGTAGAGCGGGAGGTGCGACGGATCGCGCGAGATCTCGACGTGCGGATTGAACGGCCCGAACCAGGTGCGCGCGAGAACCAGAATGAGGTAGAAGACCGACAGACCCGCGGCGAAGAGGAAGAAATCGGTGAGCACCGACCAGGTCTGCGCCGGCAGCAGCGACCACGGACCTTTGCCCAGAATCTTTACGGGTTGCCAAGTCGGGCGCGCCATCAGTGCTCTTCCGCGCCCGGCAGCACGTCGGCGTCTTCGCGATGGAAGAGCCGGCCCTTCTCGGAGTCGTAGTCGAAGATCTCGGCGTAACGGCCCCAGTTCAGAGCTGTCTGGAACTGGCGCTCGACTTCGTCGGTGCTGAAGTGCTCGTCGAGAATGTCGCGGAAGAATTCTTCGCCGATGGCGTGGTCGCGCTTGGCGTGCAGCGTGTTCTCGATCAGCCGCAGAATGGCGATGTTCTTCAGCGCGGCCTCGCGGAAGAGCTGCTTCTGCATCTGGATATCGGCTTCGCCGAACTTGCGGCCTTCGGGGGTCATCTCCACGTCGCCCTCACGCAGCACGGCGAAGCCCAGCATAACCGCGGCGTCCACGATGGGCAGCAGATCGTCTACATCCATCGAGAGTTCGTCGGCAAGTTTGTAGAGATCGTCGCGGCCGCCGCGATCGGTCAGCAGCTCCAGGAATCCGGCGATCCCGCCCGGACGGGCGTGCGGCAGCATCTGGAACTTGTTCTTCTCGCGCCCCTGGCCGTTGGTCGCAGCGACAGCGGCCTTGCCCGGAGCAGCCTGTTCATGTTCCGGCTGCGTCAGCGTCTTATAGATGTAGTCGACGTACGCGAGAAAGCGTGGCGACTTACGATCGCGATACTGCGGAATGTCGATCTCAAAGTCGGAGCGAATGCGCCCCGGGTTGCGGCCCAGCACAATCACGCGATCGGCGAGCAAAACTGCTTCCTCGATGTTGTGGGTCACGATGAAGATCGACTTTGTCGGCATCTTCTTGTTCGACCACAGCTCGAGCAGTTCGGAGCGCAGGTTCTCGGCGGTAAGCACGTCAAGCGCGGAGAACGGCTCGTCCATGAAGAGCACTTCCGGTTCGACCACCAGCGCGCGCGCGAAACCGACGCGCTGCTTCATGCCCCCGGAAAGCTCTTTGGGATACGCCGTCTCGAAGCCGTCGAGGCCGACCGTGTCGATCATCTTCAGCGCCCGCTTGTGCCGTTCAATCGCTCCGATGCCCTTCGCAACCAGCGGCGCTTCCACGTTCTCCAGCACAGTAAGCCACGGAAAGAGCGCGAAGCTCTGGAAGACGATGGCAACGTTGGGAATCTGCCCGTCCATCTGCTTGCCGTGCCACAGGACGTGGCCCGAGGAAGGTTTCGACAGGCCCGTCAGCATGCGCAGAAGTGTCGATTTGCCCGAGCCGGAAGGTCCCAGCAGGCCGACAATTTTGCCCGGACACACTTCCAGATCGGTCGGGGCAATGACTTCAATCCGATTGCCATCCGGCTGCGGATAGTACTTCTCGACTGCGCAGGCCTGAATGATCGCCTCGCCCAATGTGCTCTCCTCTGAAGTGCCTAACTAGTCTAGGTGTACTTGCGAAAGCGCACAATGTGCAAGGCAGCGCGGAATGTGAAAGGACGGTGAATTCTGCGGGCGAGATCAGCTTGAGCAGCTTTTACAATCGCTCATCACTTCTTCTTGCTGCTGCTACCGCCTTTATCGTTATTGCCGGTCGGCGGCACGACCGCCAGATTGTTAGTCACCGACAGCACCGACGAGATCTGATTGACACGCTGGGTGCACAGATTCTTGTCTGTCTCGTTGTCGACCACGCCGTCGAGTGTCACGCGCGAGTTCTTCACGATGATGCGGATCGGCGGATTGGGCAGGTTGGCGTACTTGAACAGCGGCCCAAAGCCGCCGTAGATCTTCTGCTGCACCTGCTGCCGGATTTGGGCATCCATCGGGCTTGGCGGCAACACCTCAATCTTGTTGACGATCTTATCCACGCCCTCAACTTTCTTCACCGCGCTCTGGACATCCTTGGGCAGCGTCGGATTCAGCACCTGGCCTGTGAGCGTCACGGTTCGCCCCTCCAGCGAGAAGCCAAGATTGTCGAAGACGGTGTAATACGGCTGCATCAGGATCGCGTGGCGAATCCCCTGCACGAGCTTCGCCTGGACCTCGGGGGACATGGACTGATCGGAGGTCGGCGTCGCTCCCGTCGTCAGGTTGGAATTTGCCGCCGGAGGCTGCGCGGTTTGCGCGCCCGCCGCGATCGTCCACACCATGGCTAACGCCGCCGCTATAGCAACCGAATGCCCCTTCGTCATCGCTGCCTCCCGTAGTCCTCACATCCTACTCTCCCCGCGAGCAAGCGCCAAGACGACCGCCAGCGGCGACTTCCCTGCCCCCCGCAAGAAGCTTCTTCCCATTTCCCGCCATAAAATGATCTAATGCTTTTCCGAAGAAACAAACCAGCTTATCGCCTTCTGAAGGGAAATTGTCCTGCGCGCCCAGGGTATTCTCGTGCGGAAATTTGCCGTTTTAGTCGTGGGGATTCTTCTGCTTGTTTGCAGTATGACTCCCGCGGCTGCGGCGCGCCCCGCGACGGAAGACGAGGCCCAGGACTTAGACCTTCTCACCATCGATCAGGCGGTCAAGTTTGCCTTGGCGAACAATCGCGATCTCAAGATCGTCGCTCTCAACCTCGACATTTCCAAAGACAAGGTCCAGCAGGCCAAGACCAAACGGTATCCGGCATTCAACATTTACACCTTCGCTTCGCAGCTTCTGTCGCCCATCGCCTTTGAAGTCCCTGCCGGCCAGTTCGGCACCTACCCGGGCATTGGCCCGATTCCCGCCACCAACACCAACATCACTACACCCGCTCAGCCAACCGCCTACATCTTCGGCACGGTTTCCCAGCCGCTGCTGACCCTCTACAAGATCAACCTGCATGTCCACGGCGAAGAGCTGTCCGTTCAGCAGTCGGTGCAGGAGCTGCGCGAGCAACGCAACACGGTTGTCGATAACGTTCGCGAGGCCTACTACTCGATCGTCGAGATCCAGAACGTGATCGAGGCGACGCGCGCCAGTATCAAGCAATATGAAGAGCTCGAGCGAGTCACGCAGGAGTGGGTCCAGGAGAAGGTCGTTCTGGAATCGGACCTGCTCGATGTGAAGGCCAAGCTCGCTGATCAGCGATTGAAGCTGCTCCAGGCGCAGGACAAACTCGCGACGGCAAAGGAGACGCTGAACAACCTTCTCGGCCGCGACTTGATGATCGACTTCCGCGCGGAGGAAGACAAGGAGCTCTCGCCGACCGAGCAAGACCTGAAGGCCGCACAGGAGACCGCGCTGGCCCAGAATCCCAAGATCAAGGAAGCGGAGATTAAGATTCAGCAGGCCGATACGGTGAAACGCCTGGCCAAGTCGGAATACTTGCCCGATATCGGCGCCTCCTTCCACTATCTCTCGCCCTTCGGAGTTAACTTTGTTCCGACCAATGTTATGGGCGCCGGCATTGAGCTCACTTGGGAGCCCTTCGACTGGGGACGCCGCCGCGATGTGGTCGACGAAAAGACCACGCAGGTCGAGCAGAGCAAGTTGAACCTCGACCAGACGAAAGCCAACGTCCTGGTCAATCTCGACAAGGAATTTCGCGACCTGCAGGAAGCACGCATGGCCGTCGATGTTGCCGCCGCCCAGCAGGACGCATCGCGGGTAAAGCTGCGCGAGGTCACGGACAAGTACGGCCAGAAGACCGTCCTGCTGCGCGACGTTCTGCAACAACAGGCCGCGGTAGAAAAGGCGAACGCCGATTACAACGAAGCCATTGCCTCCTTCTGGACGGCCAAGGCAAACTTCGAGAAAGCGTTGGGTGCGGACTAGTCATCATGATCCAACATCCAAAACTACGGGCCGCATGTTGTCTTGCAGCCGGCGCGTCGATCGCCTTGCTCCAACTCGCCTGCACCAAGTCTGAATCGGCGGACACGCAGGTCACACCCGTCCGCACCGCGCTCGTGCGAACCATCGACACCGGCAGCACCAACACCTACTCCGCCAACATTCAGCCCTATCAGCAGGTGGACCTGGCCTTCAAATCGAGCGGCTATCTCGTCAGCATCAAGCAGGTGCGCGATGCCAATGGCCACACGCGCAACATCGATCAGGGAGATTACGTATCCGCAGGCACGGTTCTGGCGGTTGTCCAGAAAGATGATTACCAACAAAAGCTCGACCAGGCCAAGGCATCGCTGTTGAAGGCCCAGGCCGATCACGAACGCGCTAAGCTCTCGTTCGAGCGCATGTCGGTTCTCTACAAGGCCGGCGCCGCGACGCAGCCCGACTACGACGACAGCCGCGCGCAAGATCAGGCGACGCAAGCAGCCATCGACAACGCCAACGCGCAAATCGGCGAAGCCCAACTGGCTCTCAGCTATTGCGACCTCAAGGCGCCGTTCGACTCCTGGGTGCTCAAGCGCAATGTCGATCTTGGAACGCTGGTCAGCGCAGCCACCAACGGCTTCTCTTTGGCCGACACGCAAACGGTGAAAGCAGTCTTTGGCGTACCCGACACAGCCGTCGGTCGCATCCAGCCCGGCAGCCCGCAGACCGTGACCACCGAAGCCTACAAGAAGACCTTCTCCGGTCATGTGACTGCGATCTCGGCCGGCGCCGATCCCAAGAGCCGCGTCTACTCGGTAGAAGTTCGCATCGACAATCCGGAGAACCTGCTGAAGGCAGGAATGATTGCCTCCATCACCATCGGTACGCCCGGCCCGTCCGGCGGAGTAATGGTCGTTCCGATCTCGTCGGTCGTGCGCGGCACAACCAACCAGAACGGCTTTGCCGTCTTCGTCACCGAAGGCACGGGCGATGTCGTGAAAGTGCGCACGCAGGGCGTTACTTTGGGCAATACCTACGGCAACATGATCGCCGTCACCAGCGGCTTGAGTCTGGATCAACGTGTAGTAACCGAAGGCAGCAACAACATCAGGAATGGAGAAGAAATAAGGATCATTCCGTAGAAAGAGATCTGGAAGGTCCCGGCTTTGGCCGTGTCGAAAGGCTGTAGTAGAAAATGGGCTTTAGTGTCTGCGTGAGAACCAGCTTTTCTTCCGGCCCGTGCAGTAGGAGGCTCGAAAAACCAGAGCGCCACAGGCGCGTGCATGATAGCCCAGGACGGAGCGCAGCGGAGTCCTGGGTAGAGTTGCAAAGGAACCCAGAGTCCCCCGGGGACGGGCCTGTTCAGTTGTGCAGTTGTTGGGTTTTACTGCACCGCTTAAGCGGTGCTCCACCCGCCGGCATCAGTGAAGGCTTCGAATAGTAATGTCCGTCCACCACAAATCCGACGCCGAGATCATCGCGACCACGCACAACACGGCGCGGTTCTTCACCGAACACCGCCAGGTCGCCACGGTCCTGCTACTCGCCACCTTCGCCTGGGGCTTATACGGCTATCACAAGATGCCCAAGCGCAAGGACCCGGACATTCCTGTGCGCGTCGCCATGGCGCAATGTAATTGGCCGGGCGCAACTGCGGAGCAGGTGGAGCAGTTGGTCACGCGCCCCATGGAGCAGGCGGCAACACAGAACACCACCATCAAGCCGCACAGTCCGTCGAGCTTCGGCATTCGCTCCATGAGCTTTCCCGGCCTCGCCGTCGTCTATATCCAACTCGACGACAACGTCAAAGACAAGCAGAAGGAATTCAGCGACATCAACCTGAAGATGAATCAGGTGAACCTGCCGCGCGGCGCCGGACCCATCCAGTTCAACAGCAACTTCGGCAATACCGCGGCGCTGATGCTCACCGTCGCCAGCCCCATCGCCACGCCAACTGAGATCGCGCTGCGCGCAAATCCCATTCGCAAGGCGATTGAAGAGACCCGCTCCCACCTGGCCAAGAACGCGCCGCAACCCCGAGTCAGCGTCATCTACGCGTTTCCGCTCACCGTCGCTGCCGGCCCGGTTCGCACCAACTTCGAGAACATTGCCGCGATCGCACAGCGCAACGGTACCCTCAAAGACCTGCACTTTTTCGACGGACCGGGCTACGTCGGCCTCGACGCCAGTACGCCCTTTGACGACGAGACCATCCGTCAGCGCGGTCAGCAGATCATCCGAAACAATCTGCAGGCCTCGGAGCTCTACCCTGACGCGTGGCAGCCCGCCATCATTCGCAATCCCGCCGACACCGAAGCCGAACTGGCCAAGGTCGCCGGCGCAAAGTACTCCTATCGCCAGCTCGACAACTACACGAACCTGATGCAGCGTACGTTGCAGGGCGTGCCGGAAACGTCCACCGTCTCGCGCTCCGGTGTGCTGTCCGAGCAGATTTATCTCGACTACTCCCAGCAGCGCCTGGCGCAATACGGATACGATCCTTCCAAGCTCAAAGACATCCTCAACGCGCAAAACATCACGCTGCCTGCCGGCTCGCTCGAGGTCGGTCCGCAGGACCTGGTCATCAATCCGTCGGGCCTGTTCACCGAAGCTCCGCAGATCGGCAACGTCATCATCGGCGTCTCGTCGTCGAACAGCCCGGTCTACCTGCGCGACCTGGTCGACATCTCGCGCACCTATCAGAGCCCGCCCACGTTCCTTAACTACCTCACCTACCAGGATAAGCAGGGGAACTGGGATCGCAGCCGTGCCGTCTCGGTCGCCATCAACATGCGCTCCGGCCAGCAGATCGATCTCTTCGGACAGCATGTGAAAGAGAAGCTGGCCGCGCTCGCTCCCTACCTGCCCGACGATCTGGTCATCGTCCCAACCTCCAGCCAACCGGTACAGGTGAAAGAGCAGATCGATCTCTTCATGGACGCGCTCTATGAAGCCATCGGCCTGGTCGTCATCGTTTCCCTGCTGGGATTCTGGGAATGGCGCTCCGCCGATACTTGATGGCAATGTCGATCCCCATCACGCTGGCGATGACCTTCGGTGTGATCTACATCCTCGGCATCGATATCCAGCAGGTATCGGTAGCTTCGCTCATCATCGCGCTCGGCCTGCTGGTCGACGATCCCGTTGTCGCCGGCGATTCCATCAAGCGCATGCTCGCCGAGGGACATCCGCGCATCATCGCGCCCTGGCTGGGACCGACCAAGATCGAAGTTGCCATCCTCTACGCGACCATCACGAACATCGTCGCCTATCTGCCGTTCCTGATGATCACGGGAACCACCGGCGAGTTCATCTACAGCTTGCCGGTTGTGATGACCGTCGCGCTCGTCTGCTCGCGCTTGGCGTCGATGACCTTCGTTCCCTTGCTGGGCTATTACCTGCTGCGCCCCGGCAAGCCCGAGCCGTCGATTGAAGAGCGCCGCACCAAGGGCTTCACCGGCAAGTACGCGTCGGTCGCCAAGTTCGCCATGGAACACCGCTGGAAGGTTGCGATCGGCTCGCTGGCGTTCCTGGTGCTAGGCGCTTTCCTGTTCTCGCAATTGAAGACATCGTTCTTCCCCGACGATGTCCAGTACTGGTCCTACATCGATGTCTGGCTGCCCAACGACGCCAACTTCGACGCGACTAATCGCGCCGCGCAACAAGTCGAACAGATTGTCCGCGAGCAGGCGGACCTGTATGGCAAACAGCATCCCGAGAAAGACGGCTCGCCCGCGCACATCCTGAAATATGTGACGACGTGGGTTGGCGGTGGAAGCCCTCGCTTCTGGTTCTCAGTCTCGCCGCAACCCAAGCAGCTCAACTACGCGCAAGTGCTGGTGCAGTTGACGAACAAAGACTTCACTCCCGACTTTGTTACTCAGGTGCAGCCGGTCCTGACCGCAAAGGTACCCGGCGTGCGCTGCGACTTTCGCCAGCTGCAGACCAATCCCATCAATTATCCGGTGGAGATCCGCGTCGTGAGCGAGGCCGATGTCAGCTCCAACCCCCAGCGCAGCGCGCAGGACATCGCTACTCTGCGCAAGATCACATCGCAGGTGGAAGAGATTGTCCGCTCCGCTGCCGAGGCTCGCCGTGTGCGCAATGAGTGGATGAAGGACAGCTTCCAGGTCACACTGCAAGTCGATCCCGACCGCGCGAATCTCGCCGGCATTACCAATCTGGATGTCGCCAACTCCGCCACCAGCGCCATGAGCGGCAGCACCGTCACCACGCTGCAGGACGGCGATCAGAACATCCCCGTGGTCGCGCGCTTAAAGATGAACGAGCGAGCGCGGCTCTCCGACATTCAAAATCTCTACGTGTACTCGCAATCATCGAACGACAACACCAAGATCCCTCTGGTCCAAATCTCCGACATCGATAAGAGCATGATGACCCAGCGCATCATCCGTATCGATCAGTTCCGCGAGATGTCCATCTTCGCCTTCCCTCACGGCAATCACCTCGCATCGGAGATCACCAGCGTCGTTCTGCCCAAGCTCAAGGAATTCGAGAAGACCATGCCGCCGGGATACAAGATCGAAATCGGCGGCGAGTACAACAAGCAGCAGGACGGCTTCCGCAATCTGACCCTGGTCCTGGCTATCTCGATCTCGATGATCTACCTCGCGCTGCTCTTCCAGTTCAACAACGCGGTCAAGCCATTCCTGGTGTTTGCTACCGCGCCCTACGGCGTCGCCGGCGCCATCTTCGGTCTCTGGGTGATGAAAACCTCGTTCGGCTTCATGGCGTTTCTCGGAATCGTCAGCCTGATCGGCGTGATCATCAGCCACGTCATCGTGCTCTTCGATTTCATCGAGGAGATGCACGCCAAGGGCGAGCCGTTCGAAGAAGCCGTAATTGACGCCGGCATCATTCGTCTGCGCCCCGTAATGATCACGGTCAGCGCGACCGTGCTGGCCCTGTTCCCGCTCGCCATGCACGGCGGCCCTCTATGGCAGCCATTGTGCTATGCGCAGATAGGCGGCTTGACGGTCGCAACCTTCATCACGCTGCTGATGGTTCCGGTGCTGTACGCCATCTTCGTTCTGGATCTCAAGATCCTCACCTGGGACATAAAGGAATCGCCAGAAGCGATAGAGGCTCAGCCAGTTACTTCAACAGCTACGCCCACCTCACACGCTTAAGCAACCCCTCGCCGCAGCGACGATGCGGATCCTCTTGCAGCTGCCCGCCCGCTCGGCCGTCAACATCACTCTTGCATCGGCGATCGAAGTCGATTGGCATCAGTCTGTTACATCGTTATGCGAAATTAAGTTGACGCTCCTGCCAAAACAGAGGGAATATTCATCCCGCGACACCGGGTCACCACACAGAGACCCGCGACTCCACAACGATCGCAAGGAGCCCGTCATGGCCCGCTTCACACTGCGCTTTCACTCTCTCGCGTTCGCTTTCCCATTGCTTGTTTTGCTGACCACAATTACGACCGCACCGGCAGCGTCGCAGACCCTCAACGTCCTTCACACTTTCACCGGCGCTCAGGACGGCGGCAATCCGGGCAGCGGCCTGACGATGGACGGGCACGGAAATCTCTACGGCACCACCTTGTTTGATGGTCTGGGATACGGAACGGTCTTCAAGCTGGCGCGTTCCGGATCAGGATGGGTGCTCACGCCGATCTACAGCTTTCATGGGTCCGATGGAGCGGGTCCCAACGGCGTGGTTTTTGGACCCGACGGAAACCTCTATGGCACCACCGCGGCTGGCGGCGGGGGTAACTGTGGCGTCTCTGGTTATCAGGGATGTGGAACCATCTTTCGGCTGCAGCCTCCGGCTTCCGCCTGCAAGTCCTTCTCCTGTCCCTGGAACGAAACCGTTATCTACGAAGCCCAGGAGGACAAGGGCGTCTTCCTGTACGGCAACGTTACCTTCGATAAGGCCGGCAATCTGTATACGACCGTCTTCAACGGCGGTCCAATAGACGCGGGTTATGTGGTCGAGCTGACCCTCAACGGCGGCAACTGGTCCCACAAGATCATTTATAATTTCGACCCCTTCGAGGGAGGTGGGGACGGATCCAATCCGGTCGCGGGCGTCATCTTCGACGCATCGGGTAATCTCTACGGCACTACCGTAGACTCCGGAGCCGGCGGTTGCGGCGTCGTCTACGAGTTATCGCCAAGTGGCTCGAACTGGACGGAAACCATCCTGCATGGCTTCTTAGCGGAACCTGACGGCTGCGAACCTTACGCTCCGCTGGCCTTCGACGCGCACGGCAATTTGTGGGGTACGACATCCGATGTCGGCCCACAAGCAGGCGGAACGATTTTCGAATTCACTCCCAACAATGGCGGCTGGACGTTCTCAACTCAATGGGCATTCAGCGACGAAGGCGGGGGCGGACATGACCCGAGCGGACCGCTCGTCTTTGACGCGAGCGGCGATATCTGGGGCACAACTGGTGACACCGGATGCTGTGGATTCGGCACCATTTTCGAGCTGACTCCCGTCAGCGGCGGCGGCTGGTCGGAAGACGTCCTGTACTACTTCGAGGAGAGCGGCGCCGGCGCCAATCCCAACACCGGTTTGATCTTCGATGCCCAGGGCAATGCTTACGGCACAACCGGGCGCGGCGGCAACGATTCCGATTGCAATGACTTTCCCGGTTGCGGCACGGTGTGGCAGCTCACAGGTTTAGGTGATCGCCACTAGGTAAGCAAATTGAACTTCGGGTAGCGCCGGTCCCGGCCGGCTGTCCTGGCGGCGTCCCCGCCGCCAGCGACCTCCCGGGTATACGGAACGGATCACCGAAACACCCGGCCTGTCACAATCTCCGCTCGCGACGACCACTGTTTCCTTCGTAGGTTATACTGCGGCTAAGCGGAAACTTCCCCCGGATCATCGCATCCACATAACTCAGTTCCGTTGTTGATCGGAAGCGAATGGGCGACACGCTCCAATTCGTGGTTCACTACGGCTATGCCCTGCTCTTCGGCTGGGTACTGCTGGAGCAGGGTGGCTTGCCCATTCCGGCAACGCCTCTGTTGCTCGCCGCCGGAGCGCTCGCCGGACAGGGCCGCATGCACCTGGCCCTGGTGATCCTGATCGGTACTGCCGCCTGCCTCGGCGCTGATATCTTCTGGTATTCCTTCGGCAAGCGCCGCGGAGCGATCGTTTTAAATCTTCTTTGCCGCATCGCGCTGGAGCCCGATTCCTGCGTCCGCCGCACCGAAACCCGCTTCAGCAGGTGGGGAGCGCGCACCCTCCTGATCTGCAAGTTCATCCCAGGATTGAATACCGCTGCTCCTGCGTTGGCCGGGATGGTGAATCTTCCATACGGCCGCTTCCTGCTCTTTGATCTGATCGGCGGCTTGCTGTGGACGACCGGCTATTCCCTGCTCGGCTTCCTCTTCAGCAAACAGCTTGATCTCATCGCCCGCGACGCTCACCTGCTTGGCGGCTGGCTGCTGGTCTTGTTCCTGACCGGAGTCGTCGCTTATGTGCTGCGTCGCTGGCGCCAACGCGAGCTCTTCATCAAACAGGTGAAAGGCGACCGTATCACTCCCGATGAACTGAAGCATCAACTGGAATCGGGCGAGCGGCCGGTGATCATCGATCTGCGCCATCCCCTGGATGTGCTGACCGATCCGCGCACCTTGCCCGGAGCGCTGCAAATCGCGCCCGAAGATCTGACGTCGCGTCGCGGAGAGATCACGCGTGATGGCGAGATCGTCCTCTTCTGTACTTGACCAAACGAAGCCACCAGCGCCCGTGTGGCGCTGCAACTCCGGAAGATCGGAATTCGTCGCGTGCGCCCGCTGCTGGGGGGCTTTCACGAGTGGAAGAGCCTGGGCTTTCCGCTGGTGGAAATCGCTCCGCCAGAGTCCGCTCCCGGCATCTCGACTCAACACCTTCCCGCCCAAGGCCGCGCGTAGAGAACTCACCTCAATACTTGGCCGTTGCACACCTTCAACACTGATTCCTCGTAATCATGGTCGTGCGCACACAGCGCCGAAGAACCATCCTCAGTGGAAACGCGGAACCACCATCCTAAGCAAAAATACGGCGAATACTACAAAGAATACTAACGATAAGTACACTGGTGCGCGTGACCAGCCACGCCTCGAGCTTCCCGGAGATAGACCTTGTGCTCAGCAATGAAACTGGAGGTTGTGCTTACTCGGTTCACCGCGAACCCTGCTTTCCTTAAACGTGCACGCATTAATAGCCAGCACAGTCCTTGGGCCAGGAAGGCGGCAAAGGCTATTTCAACCCCCAGAGGCAATTGCTTGTATACGAAAGTCATGGCAATTAGAAAAACTGCCTGCAATTGACACCCGTTCAGAAGCGACCCTATGGCTTCCGCTTCCGAATCAACAAATCGAAGCTCACCACGCCGTTCTCATCGCGCAGCCCTTGCAGCGTGTATTCGCTGTTGATGTTGTATTCGAACTGAATGATCTCCTGCTCCGAGCGCGCCAGGTCGGTAACAATGGTAAACGTGACGTTACTGGTCACCTGTTGCTCAATCGTCAGCCGCGCATTGGGATCGTTCTCCGGTCCGCCAAAGGCCGGATTGATGCGAATCGTGCTCCCGCCAAACAGCTTCGATACCCGGTTGTTCACCGCCTGGCTCAGCGCCGCTCCCAACAACGCCCCAGAGGCGTTCTCCGAAAGCCCGGGCGATGGACTCGCCCCCATGGCGTTTTCGGTTTGCGTAGAGCCAAAGGCCAGCAGCGAGATGATGTCGTCGCTGGAGAGCGGAGGATCGGAACGATAGGTGGTGTTCAGCCGCTCCAGCGTTCCGTGCAATCCAATCGTGATGTCGTAGTCGCGCACCCGCGTCGTCGCCTCCACATCCAGCACCGGATCGATGTGCACCGGATTGGTGAAGGTAACGTCACCGCGCTCCAGGTGATACTTCGTGCCGCCCACTTTAAGGTCGCCCTCCGCGATGCTCACACGTCCCAGCAGCACCGGCCGTGAGGCCGTTCCGCGTAACCGCAGATCAATATCGCCGGAAAGTTTCGCCAGCGAGGTCTGCACCGTCAGCTCCGGTGAGGAAAGAATTCTGACCTCGAGGTGCAGATTGTTCAGCGGCGAGTTCGGGCTGGGAACGCTGGGCGGCGCCGACGCCTCCGCCAGGAAGAACTGCAGATCGGCGGAAGGAATCTGCGCAAAGCGCGTGACCGTGATGTTGCCGGCGAGCGACGCGTTCTGCATCGTTCCGGTCAGGCGCAGCGACTGATCGGCGGTCACGCTGATTCCGGAATAGCGGAACCGAATGTCGTTCCCATCGGCGGTGAGGTTAAAGCCGAGGGTGCGCCCGAAGGTCAGAAAGCCACCGAACTTCACATGCCCACCGCCGACGCGGCCGCTGAGGTTCTCGACCTCCAGCCGATCCTGATTGAAGACCAGGCTGCCATTCACATCGCCCAGCCCGGCCGGCAGATCGATCATCGAGAATCCTGCCTGCACCACATCGGCTCGTCCCGACATAACCGGATCTGCTGCCGTGCCTTTGATCGTGACATTGATGTTCATAACACCGTAGGCAGTCAAGTCGGGATACAGCGTTGACGCCACCTTCAGGCTGAGCGAGCCATTGGCGCTCAGGTCTAGCGGCCGATCACCGGCCAGGCTTGCTGTGCCCGCAAGTGTGAAATGCGTGTCCTGGCTGACCAGCGTGCAGTGCTGGATGCTGACGGTTTTATTGGCCAGGCTCAGCTCCACCGGGCCGTCAGTCTTGATGGGGACGCGGTCCACCTCGACCGAAAACTGCTGCACCGTCAGATTGCCGCGCAACAGATGCGGCTGCTTCAGTGGGCCAGTCACTGTCGCCTGTCCGTCGAGCGACGCCGCGCGTGTCACCTGCGAGCGCATTGTTTCGGGTAGGAAGGCGTCGACATCGAGGTTCGCAAAGTTCAGCGTCGCAGTCATCGGCATGTCGCCTTCTAAATCCGCGCTGCCGTCGAGCGAGAACGTGGCTTTGGGGAAGGTCGAGCGCGCGGTCAGCGTCATCTGCCGCCCATGAGTAACGGCATCGGCCTTCAGGTTGCCCAGCAAGTCGCCATTGAGCACCAGGTTATCGATCTGCAAATGCGCGTTGATCACCGGCTCATCCGCTGTCCCCGAGCCCTTCACAGTGAAGTTGGCGACCCCGGCAGTTTGCAGATGCGGCGTTTGTGCCTCGGGAATATCGGCCAGATCGATACTCTGCCCCGTCAGGTCAAGTTTCATTTCCTTGCTGCGGAAGTTGTAAGCCGCCGATCCAACGACCGTGCCGCGCTTGGCCTGCAGATGGATCTCGTCGAGTTCCGCCGCGTGGTTGGCAAATTGAATCTTCGATGTGAGCGCAATGATCGGCCGCCCGCGCGCTTCCCCTTCAGTCAGCGAAAGCTGGCCGCGCCCGTGCGGATCGGCCTCGGTGCCCGCCGCTTGCAGTGTCAGGTTGAGCTTCCCGCTGATCTTGTAACTGGTGCCAAAGGCATGTTGGAACTCGGTGATGTCTCCATCGTGAATCGCAGCCTGAATCTTGAACTGCGAGTTCTCGTTGAAGTTTCCTTTGTCGAGCGCCGCCGAGCCGTCAACCGTGATCCGCGCGCTGCCTTCCTGAACCGTCGCGTGATGCACAGCAACAGCCGAAGGTGAATACTCCACATCCGCGGAAAATTGATCGATGTGAATTCTTCTTGGTGGTGCGGCCGGCGGCGGAACAGGTGCAGGCTCGGGCGTCGAACTCGAATGAAACCACGATTTGTGCGTGGCAACAGGCTTAGGACCTGGCTGTGCCGGAGCATTCGCCGTGGGAACATAAAGGTAAGTGAAATTCGTCGCCAGCAAGTGTCCGGCCACTTGCGGCGCGCGGAATCGGCCATTCAATGTTCCATCGAAGCTCACGGCGCCACTCAGTCCGATCGGCAGAGGCGCGTTGCCCATCGCCTTCAGCATCGGTTCAAACTCAGCGAGACTTGTGGTGTTGGCGCTCACCTTCAGGGCTGCTGATGTCTCGCTCAAGGCCCCGGACGCTTCGACATGCGACTGCGGTGTGTTCAACGTCAGAACAGCCAGATCGGTTCGTCCCGATCGCAGGCTGTATCGCCCGCGCAGATTTCCACTCACCGGCAATTGATTCGCCGCCGGCGCCCTCGGTGCAGTGATACCGAGCGCGAGATCGGCCAGCGTGTTGTCTAACGATTGCTTCCACGACAGATTCACCGTACCTGACACGCTGCCCGCCACATTCAGCCTGTCCACCGGCACTTCCCTGCTCGAGATCATGCGGGCCAGCTCGTTCAGCGAGAAGCCGCTCAGCCGGAATCGCCCGGATCCTTCCTGCTGCGGGGTCATCGGTGCCGCACTCTGCGCAGGAGCCTTCGCTTTAGCTTGCTTGGTCACGCCGGCCGGCGGCCTGATGGGAGCACTCGGGGCCGGCGCGGAAACTGCCGTCAGGTTCTTAATGTCCGCGTCACCGTTCAGCTGTCCGCCAAGCAGCCGCGCGGCAACCTTCGTCAGCTGAAGCCGGTCGTTGCTGAACGCGAAGTTCGAACTCACATTGGCTTTGCGCAAAGCGATCCCGGCATCGACGTAATCCAGGTCACGAATCGCAACGTGCCCGTTTGACTCAGGCCCGGCCGCGCTCGAGTAGCCGCCTGAACCATCGATTGCCAGCGTTCCTCCGCGCACCTGATTCACGCGCGTCACCGCTCCCAACTCCGTGGCTTGGATCGAGCTCGTGTATGTCAGCTGAATCTCAGGATTGTTGAAGTCCGTAATCTTCCCCGAGGCTTGTAGCGACGAAGATTCCGAGGTCAGCTTCAGCGACTTGATCTCCGCCTGGTTATGCTCCAGGCTGAACTGCAAATCGGCCTGCGCAGCCACATCACGAAAATCCTGATAGCGGACGTCCATCTTGCCGACCTCGACGCTGCCATCGAAGCGCTGAGCGCCGCCATCGTAAGTCATCGATGCGATTACGTCGTTCACTGAGAAATCCAGGGGCAGCTTACGCTCGTTGAGCAGCAGCATGCCGTCGCGCAAATCGGCGCGGGCTATCGCCAGGTCGAACAGCTCCTGCACCGGCGTCTTGTTGCTTACAACTTTGATCTTCGGTTCCGGCGCATTGGTCTTGCCGTCGGGATACACGATGACGTGAATGACCGGACGTTGCAGCCGCAACTGCTCCACGCTGAACTGCCGCTGGAAATACGAGATGATGTGCAGCCGAACCAGCATGTGATCAACGTGGACATAGGGCAGCTCGCCCTGCGGCTCGAGTCCGTGGATCGTCAGATCATCGGCTTCGAACGCCCACTGTGACAGGTTCCAACGGAAGGCTGCCATCTCCACGCGGCCACCGGTCGCATCTTCGATCGACGCAATCACCTTGCGACGAACGAAGTCCGCAAAACTGGCGCTGCGCAAGTACGCGGCCAGCGACACAAAACCGGCAAGCAACACGACTCCTATCGTCAGGCCGATCCACAGCCGCCGATGCGAACGCCGCTTTTTGACTTCTTCCGTCATCGTGGTTCTAGTTCAAACCTGCAGCTCGCCCTTCTTCCGCCGGCGCATTGATTCCGGGAATCGACACGCTGCTGCGAATGTCCGCCTGCTGCCGCAGGTTATGCAGCCACGCGTCGAGCAGTTCGTCGATGTGCTGCTCCGTCAGCAGCTCTCGAATTCTGGAATCGACTTCGTCCAGCGGAATTGCTTTCCCGCCGTTCTGCTGCAAGTCCGGCAGCAACCGGTTCTTGTAGTACGACTCAACGTCTTCCGGATCGATGTGTACATTGGGGCGCAGGCGTACTTCCACGAAGTTCATCACTTGCACTTCCGCCCGCAGATGGTCCTTCAGTATCTCCTCGCTCAACCCGTAACTGGCCAGCAGATGCTGCCACGCAGCGTCATCGCGCCCGCCGGGCACTTGCGCGCGCAGCTTGGTCACGTCCTGCTGCAACTGCTCTTCCGATGGCTGCATGTAGCTGACATCGCCCATCTGAGCGCGCAACAGTTGACGGTCGATCAGGTGCTGTAAGGCGAGAACGCGATCCGCCGAGGTCAACTGGTCCAGCGGCTTCTGCTGCATGAACGCCTCGAACGCGGTAGCTTGATTCCAATCGCTGCGCAGAATGGGCTGGCGATTGACGCTGGCCACTACGCCGTCGATTACTTCACCGGCAAACACCGGCACAACTGCTGTCAGCAACAGCAACATCGCGCAACTTGTGAATTGCAAAACTCGTTTCATTAGAAAGTTTGTCCAATACTGAAATAAACGTTGATGCGCCGTAACGAATACGCCTGCCCCACTTCTTGCACCGGATAGCGCGTGGGATTGATTGCGTATCCCAGATCGAAGCGCACCGGTCCCACCGGAGTCTTATAGCGAATGCCCATGCCGACGGCTTGGGAGTTGTAACTGAAGTTGCACTCGGTCTTGCTGCTCGCCGACACGCACGGCGCAATCGACGGCTGATTAAACGTCACCATGCCGCTGATGATGTGATTGGCGGTGTCGAAGACGTTGCCCATGTCATGAAAGAACACGAAGCCCAGGTTGTCGCCCACATACGGCAACAACACCGGAGGCGTGCGAATCTCCAGATTGTTGACGAACAGTCCCTGCCCACCGATGGGGTAACCCGTTGCCTGGTCACGCGGGCCGGCCTGATTGATCGAGAAGCTGCGCAGCGAATTGCTGCCGCCGGCGAAGAACAGCTCCGGAAGCGGAATTTGCGTGTTCTCAACCGGAATCGAATTTGGCGGCAGCTTGCTCAAATCCAGAAAATCGTTCGTGCCAAACGGCTTCTCGATGCCGATCTGTGTCCTGCGCGCGAAAACCCAGTGCCGGCCGAAGGAGTAGTAGGTCGAGTTATCCAGCAGCACGCGGGCGAAGTTTGTCTGCGAACCCAAAGCGCTGGTCGCGACTCCAAGGTTTAGCGCTCCGTAGGAGCCTTTGGTCGGGTTGATGGGATCGTCGCGCCGATCACGCACAGCGGTAAACGTAGGCATCGCGATAAACACGGGGTTGGAATAAAGGGAAATATAAGTGGGATCGATGACCAGGCTGTTGGGGTCGATGGCCACGCGCTGAAACGTCAGTCCATAAAGAAAAGTCGTGTAGCGATTAAAGCGCTGCTCGGCCTGCACTGCGCCTTCCAGGCGCTCCGACGCGAAGGTATTCACATCGGCCGTGTTGTCATACAAGCCGCTGACGATGATGCGCCAGTTCTCGCGATGGAACAGCCGCGGCGCATCGTACGTCACCAGTCCACGGCGCGTCAGCAGGCCGATGCGGCCGCGAATGCTGAAGGTCTGGTCCTTGCCGAACATGTTCAGGCGCGTGATCTCCAGCACGCCGTTCGGACTCACACCGGTTGCGCCCTGTGGATTGTTGGTGGTGGGAATATTGCCGGTGGCGAACTCGATGCCGCCGCCGTAGCGGAAGGTCCACCGCTTGGCTTCGGTGACATTGAAGAGCACGTCCTTCGTCGGCTCCAGACCCTCGGGGTTCTGCACCGCCATATTGACTTCGTTGAACAAGCCCAGCGAATAGAGCCGGCGCTGCGATGCCACCATCCGGTTCTGGCTCAGGGGATCGCCACTCTGTATTCTCATCTGCCGATTCACAATGTAGGGGCGCGTATGGTTCAGCCCGGTGAGCAGTACGCGATCCACAAAGATGCGCTGCCCTTCGGTGATCTTGTAAACCACATTCATGCGCGGCGGATCGCCAGGCACAGGCGTCGTGGAAGCTTCGAACTGCACGTTGGGAAAGCCGCGATCGTAATAGAAGTACGTCAACGAATCGCGATCGCTGGCGACGTTGGCTTCGCTGAAGGGCTGGTTGGGAATGTTGCTTACACTCTGCTGCAGCGCCTCCGCGCTGTAGGTCGCCGCGCCTTCCACCTTAAGTGCGTTGACCAGGGTTTGCGGGCCCTCGTCGATCTTGATGGCGACCTGCATTTCATTTTTCTTTCCCTGGTAGTTGTCCACCAGGCTGCCGTTCACCTGAACGTTCAGAAATCCGTTCGCCTGATAGAGGATTTTGATCTGGTTGATGTCGTCGGTGAGCAGGCGCTGGCTGAAGTGGCCGTTAGGCATCAGGACGCTGGACGGTTCAACCTGCATGCGTTCCCGGATCGTAGCCCTGTTGAAATACTTGTTCCCTTCGACCACGATGGAAACCAGCTTATGGCGAATCCCCGGATCGACGGTGTAGACAATATTCAGGTGGTTCTGTTCCTCGACGGAATGGCGCTGGTAGTCAACGGTCGCGTCAAAGTACCCTTTCGTTTGCAGGTAATCGCGCAGGTTGCGGCGGCCTTCGTTCAACAGGTCGTCGTCAACCGAATTTTCCTGATACACCGGGACCAGTTTCTGCAGCTGGCTCTTGCTGATTCCCCCGCCTTCCGTCGTGATACTGACCGTAGGGCCCTCATCGACTTCAAAGGTGTAATCCAGGCGGTTGGTCTCGGGACGATATTGCCGGCCAACCAGCGAGACCTGCGCCTCAAGATGCGCGTTCTTCTGATAGCGTTTGCGCATGCGCTCCAGCGCCCGGGTCACATGCTGCGCATTCACCTTTTTGCCGGCCTGGAGCTTGGTGAGGCTGCGAACCTGCTCCGGCGCGATGCCAGGGTCTCCCTTGATTGTGACCTCGCCCACCAGAGCCAGTGGGCCAGGCGTGGCGTGGAAGTGAATCCCCATCTGGCTGTCCTGGGGGTTAGGATCGAGCGTGTAGGTGATCGCCGCCTCGTAGTAACCGTTGTCGGCGAAGATCTTCTTCATGCGGTCGATCGAGCCGACAACTTTTTCTTCGCTGAAAACGTCGCCCAGATCGATCTGGCTGGAGGCGATCAACTGGTGCGGCTTGGGATCGGTCTTCTGCGGAGTGCCATCGACACTGACCACGCCATTGAAGAAGTTCTCGGTGACATCAAAAACCAGGGTCAGTCCTCCGCCCGCATTGCGATCGGCTTCCACATTCAGCGTGGCAAAACGTCCGGTGGCATAGAGCGTCTTGATGCTGGCGCGCAGCTTCTCGGCATCGAGTGGCTCGCCCGTCTTCTGCACGATCAGAGTTCGCAAGGTCGTCGTGTCGGCGTTGGTGACGCCCCGGAATTCGATGTTGGCTACGGTCTGGCCTTCGTACTTGGCGAGTGGGCTGCTCTGGGCGGGAGTCGACTGTGCCGGAGTGGACGACGGGGGTTGGGACTGCGCCTGCGCCGGCGAGGCGGCGAGCGCGCAGAAGACAACAAACATGCACAACGATGGCGTGATCGGCGTCCTCAAACTCTGCCCTTCAGCACACCCACTGCCTGCCGGATGTCATTACGGCGATTCTGGCAGGTAGACCCTGCGCACTAGCGTCCAAAACGTCGTGCAACCTCGGAAACCGTTCCGTTACCTCGGCCTGGGAAGGCTTGTCTGCTGTGGAGTACCTATAATAAATGGTGCAGGCCTTTCCCCGATAAGGTACGTGCCCGAGGTTAGGACGTTGGAATTCAAGGAGCGCTACTCCCGCCAGGTTCTTTTTCAGCCAATTGGCGAAGAGGGACAGCAGAAATTAGCCAAAGCGCGGATAGCCGTGGTGGGCTGCGGCGCTACCGGTTCGGCTTTGTTGTCGTTGCTGGCGAGGGCGGGGGTGGGATACCTTCGCGTCATCGATCGCGACTACGTTGAGCCCAGCAATCTGCAGCGCCAGGTGCTCTTCGACGAAGCCGACGCCGCCGAGTCGCTGCCCAAGGCGATCGCCGCGGCCCGCAAGGTGAAGGCCTTCAACTCCGAGATAACTGTCGAGCCGCATGCTGCCGATCTGACGCCGGACAACGTCGAGGATCTTCTCAGCGACGTGGAGATCGTCCTCGATGGCACCGACAATTTCGAGACGCGCTACCTGATCAACGATTTCGCGGTCAGCCGCACCTTGCCGTGGATCTACGCCGCCGGCGTCGCCAGCTATGCGGTCACCATGACGATCCTGCCCGGCGAGACCGCCTGCCTGGCGTGCATCTTTCCCGACTCGCCGCGCGGCATCGTGGAAACCTGCGACACGTCGGGAATTCTGAACTCGGCGGTTAATTTCGTGGCATCGATCGCCGCGACCGAGGCGATGAAGCTAGTCGTCGGCGCACGCGACAAGATTCGCCGTACTCTGCTGTCCTATGACGTGTGGGCCAACGACTATGCCTCAGTGAATACCGACAAGCCTCGTCCCGGCTGCCGCGCTTGCCAGGAGCAGGATTTCGTTCATCTCGCCGGCGAAGGACGGCCGCATATTTCCCTGTGCGGGCGCAATTCCGTCCAGATTCACGAGCGCGAGCGGCCTATCGATTTTGCCGAGATCACCCGGCGGTTGTCGCCGCACGGCGATGTCCGGCACAACGAATTCATTTTGAAGTTTTGGCACGATCCGTACGAGATGACCTTGTTCCCCGACGGCCGGGCGATCATCAAAGGGACAACCGACACAGCCATCGCCCGCAGCCTCTATGCGCGCTACGTGGGGTCGTAACACCGGAGATTAGCGCGCACAGGAGTGCCTGCCTTACGAACTCGACTCCGGATGGGCGCGATAAGGTCATATTTTTCGCTCGCCGGCCAGTGCTACTTTTGCATGCGGTCCGTCAAACCAGCGAGAAGTCATGTCGAAAACCGGTATCGGAGATCGTTACCCTGGAACGTTACTATAGAGGCTAGCCCCCGGATGGCCACCATATGACGCATCGTTTCCGCCTAGAGTTGGTGCTCTCACTCCTGCTGTGCTCACTTGTCACCACAATCTGCGCTGCGCAATCCATCAGCAGCACCGACCCCTGGACCGGTGGCTCGGCGTCAGGCGCTACCGGTATGCAGCCCATGTCGCCTCCGCCTCCCGACACCAGACATAACGACGGTAACGACAAGCTGCTCCAATTCAAGTCGGAGACTACGCTGATTCAGGTTCCGGTCGTGGTCACGGATCGGTCGGGCAGTCATGTTCATGGCTTGACCAAAGCCGACTTCACCATCCTGGAGAACGGCAAGGTGCAAAAGATCGCCACTCTGGAAGAAATCGTTCCAGCCGCGGCGAATAATACTCCTATCGCCGGCAATCCCGGCGGCGTCTTCTCGAACATGACTCCCGATGAGAGCAAGCCGCGCTCGCTGACCGTTCTCCTGCTCGATGAGGTGAACACCGCGTTTCTCGATCAGTCCTACGGGCGGAAGCAGCTGGTGAAATACCTGGCCAATCATCTCGACTCATCGCAACCGACCGGGCTTATGGTGCTGACCAGCAAAGGCGTATCGGTGCTTAGCCCGCTCGACTCCGATCCGGCAACGCTGATCACCGCGCTGAAGAAGGCTTCGGGCAAGACTTCTGACATGGAGACCTACGACAACGACGCCAAGGCCGTCGCCGCCGGACAAGCGCAATTCAGCGCCCTGGGAGGCATTCGCCCCGGCGATTCTCCGGAGAACAGAATTCGCGCTTTTATGATGGCCGAGAATGCGACGACCGCTACCAACATTCAGGCGCGGGCGGTGGAGACAACGCTGCGCGGTTTGCTGTCGATCGCGCTGTCGCTGAGCGGCATACCAGGCCGCAAGTCGCTGGTCTGGGTGACGGGCAGCTTCCCGTTCGATCTCGACAACTTCGGCGCGATGCCCGCAGATCCCAATATGCGCGCGCTGTACGAGCGGACCCTCAACGCCTTGAACGACGCGCAGGTGTCGATGTACCCGGTGGATGCTCGCGGCTTGTTATCGGATCCGACGTTTGCCGGCGACAGTATGGGCTCGCTGCTCGGGCCCGGCACTTCCGATGCACTGCGCCAGTCCACCATTACCAGCCTGAAGAATATTGCCGCGATGACCGGCGGCATTGCCTACTACAACAGCAACGATCTGGCCGGCGCGTTTGGCCGCGCCGCGCAGGATTCCTCTTCCTACTATTCCCTCACCTATTACATGGATCGCCACAACACCAAGCCGGGATGGCGAAAGCTGCAGGTCGAGGTTCCGCGCAAAGATACGGAAGTCCGGGCGCGCGCGGGATATCTGATCACGGACCTGGCCGTCAATCCCGAACGGACCCACAAGGCCGACGTAGAGTTTGCCCTGATCTCGCCCTTTGAAAGCACCGGAATCCCGATCACCTCACAGTGGCAAGGTTTGTTGGCCGATGGCACGAAGCGCAAGGTCGGCTTTGTATTGCATGTCCCCGCTACCAACGTCGTCGACGAAGCTGACAAGAATCGCATCGATGTCGAGTTTGTTGCGCAAGCCACCAATAACGGCGTGCCGGCCGGAACCGTATCGCAGACGATAAAGGGACTCATCGTACCGGATACGTTGGCGAAGCTAAAGGCCGACGGAGTTGTCTACAACAACGTCCTCAGCCTTGCTCCGGGCGATTATCAGGTAAGGTTCGTTGTCCGCGACAACCTGAATGGGAAGCTCGGCAGCGTGATCGTGCCGCTGACGGTGAACTAGCAGGACCGGGTAGTGCTGGCCTTAAGGCCAGCGTCCAGGCCTCTTTATTATTGTCATCCCGAGGAGGACTTCAGTCCGACGAGGGATCTGCGTTTCGACTTTGGTAGCAGCGTATTCAGTCGTGCTGATCGCTGCTTCTTTCGTCCGTGATCCAACGAAATCCACAATTCCTGGGCAGGATGCTACCCGACCGTCAGTGTCAGCGCGGGCAGCGGCAAGCCTTCGACCTCGACCGTCCAGGCATCGCCTGGCTTAGCCAGGTGGCCGGCGGTCAACGTTCCGGAGCTTACAAGTTCTCCCGCGCTCAGCGGTTCCTTGGGAGAGCGGCGCAGGATCGCGGTACCGAGTTCGGCCAGGCATGCGGCCGGACTGCCCAGACAGTTCTTGCCGGATCCTTCTTCCACAAATTCCCCACTCTTCGAGACGCGCACTTTGAAGCGGGGTAGATTCTCAACGAGGGTGGGAATGAGGTCAGATGTTATCGGAACTCGCTCGCCGATGGCCAGTCCCACGTGGAGCCCGAAGTACGCGACAAAATCGCTGGGCGTAAATTTCCAGTCGGGAAACGGGCAATCGATGATTTCGAACCCGATCGCCAGCCAGTCGCAGTGTTCGAGTGCGGCCGCAGCATCCAGTCCTTCGGGGGTAATTGTCTTTTTCAGACCGAAGACAATCTCGGGCTCAACCTTCAAGGAGTGGAGATGGGCAATCGGTACCGATACCGAGTTATCGTCGCTGTAGTAGATGGTATCGTCGTACATAGCACCCCAAACCAGCGTCTGCAGCTTGAAGACTCGCCACATGGCCTTGTTCGCGTATCCAGCCTTGCGGCCGGATGGTTTCGCGCCCTTCGCCTGGCGTCCGCGTCTGAGAATGGCTTCTACAGCGTACGCGGCGTCCAGATCGAATCCGGGCCGCGCCGACGGCAACGTCGCAATTCCCTGCCCCGTCTCATACGCCGACATCAGTTCCTGCGCTAATATCTCGATCTGATCTTGCTCCATAGGATTGTTCCCCTTGGTTTTGTAATCGCAACGATCGCGCGTTTGAGGTACTGGGTCAGTTTGAACTTCACTCGCTCACCCATGCCGGGTGGAGCACGCCTTGAGGCGTGCATATCGCCGCCTCGACTCAACACGCGCTTTAGCGCCTGAGGTAAATCCACCTTACCTCAGCGGCTGAAGCCGGGACAGCGGCGGATCTCAACTGCACGCCTGAAGGCGTGCTCCACCCAACTAAGCGGAATCTCAAACCTTAGCCTGTACCGGTTTGTCCAGCGCTGGTTGAAACAGGGAGATGGTAATTTACAATCATCAACCACACCAAGTTGCTTGATCACGTTGCAACGTGATTGTATTTTTCGATTCCGTATGGAGAAACGATGCGTCGTTATTGTGTCTGGATGAGCGTAGTGGCGTTGATTGCAACCTCGGTTGCGCAACAAGCGGCAACGCCGCCGAAACCCGGCGACATGGCGCCGATCGGATCTGTCTCCACCGACCCAGCAGTCAAAGCCATGTTTGAAGCGAAGGTCAAAGCCGAGTGGGAGGCGGTGAAGACCAGGGACAAGAAGGCTTATGGCGCTCTGCTCGCCGACGACTACCAGGGTGTGGCCGTGGACCTCCGAGGCGAGCGCAATAAGATTCAAAGCATCAATGACCTTGCCGATCAGAATTCCTTCAACTACACGGTGGAGCGGGTCAAAGTTCTTCCGCTGGGCGACAACGCAGCATTCGTCATCTACGACGTGACCCTGCAGTTTCCGCCCAAGGCGCAGCTGCGCTTCTCACGCGTTTATGTTGGCGAAGTATGGGTGAAGAGATCGGGAGAATGGCAGTTGCTGCACTACCAGGAAACGCACGTCAAGTGAGCCCAGGCTGAGTTCTCAATTAGCCCTGAGCAAGAACAGTCTCCGCTGACTCTCCTATTTGTTGACTTGATGCGCAGAGCAATTCTTGTCCAGCGTCTTAATCGAGCTGATCTTGATGGTCAGAGGAGACGGTGCGCCTCCGGTTGCCAACGAGTCCGAACTGGTTGGCAACGACTGTAGCTTGGCGCCGGTAACTTCCACCCTCTGCCCGAAATACTTATTGACCTTGATCTTGTCAGTGCCCTGAAGCTCATAGGTCATTCCCGGGCTCTGCTGGATCAATACGTAGTCGCCACTGCGGCGATCGACGCAGCCCTGGACAGTGATCTGTCCTTTAGAATCCTTCGAATTATCCTGACCCGTAGCGCCGGCCAGCAAACAGCTGCTCGAAAGCAAGAGAACCAGGATGGTGCCTCTCATTGGATTTTCCTTTCGACAGTGGATGTCCAATTCACAACCGCGGTTGTTTTAGCCGCAATCCGGCGGCATGGCCTGAATCTCCGACTCGGAGGTGCAGGGCTTCTTGTGCTTCATAGGCGCGAATCCCGGCCCGCGATCATATTTCAAAACCCAAAGACCTTCGTTATTGGTGAGAAAAATCAATCCGTGATTGCCGTCCGGCAGCACACTGGTCACGCCCTTGAATTCCTCGAGGACTTGCGGCTTCTGCGGATCGCTGAGATCCAATATACGAATCGTCTGCGCCGGATGAGCGGTGTTAGTAAGCGTGTTCGGTTTTTTCTCGGGAGCGGAAGCGATGCCCACATCGGGGCCAACCATCTCCAGATTGCCGGCCATAGCCTGGCCTTCAGCTTTGCTCTTCAACAGCCTGGGTATGTCCGGCTTACTCACATCTACAACCATGAAACCTTGTTTGGTAGCCTGCTGGACATACAGGTAGCTCTTACCTTCGTCCCGCTGCAGAAACATCTGGGCACCGGTCGCCTGTGGGAGCGGCAAATGCGCAATCACAGTCGCCGGCACGTCCGTAGATTTCTTGGTGGAATCCTCGGCGGCCGGACAAGTCGCAGCCAGAACTACTGCGAATGTCAGCAGTGCAACTCCGCTCACTCCGAATTTTTGCTTAGGGCTTATCATCACCACACCAACTTCAGGTCTGATTATCGCGTGAACTATACCACAGGGTTTCCCCGCCAAGTTCGGCCGGAAACCCTGTGGGCTGCTGTCGCTCACTGCTCGGAATAAACACCGACACAGCCGTTGCCGCTTTGTGTACCGCAAGGGCCACCGGCCTGCATCGGCACAAACGCGTGGTTGGTTACCGGATCCACCGTGATGCTATGCGAGTTTGAGTTGGTGGAAACATTCTGCAACCACACCATGTTGATCGCGTCAATCACGCCCATCACCGGTCCGTTGGGCATATCGCGCGCGGCCACGTAGTAGCGGTTGTCACCGGAGTTGAACCAGATCTCGTCCACACCGCCGACATTGGTGATGGTGG
The DNA here is from genome assembly GCA_963805985.1 of uncultured Acidobacteriaceae bacterium. Classification (GTDB taxonomy): domain Bacteria; phylum Acidobacteriota; class Terriglobia; order Terriglobales; family Acidobacteriaceae; genus Bog-257. The sequence continues at coordinate 693,434 of CAWDWG010000008.1, forward strand.
TGAGGATTGAGCCCGAAGTTCCGTCAATGATGTATTCGTTAGGCGGAAATGCCTGGCCATCGTGGTCCGCGCAGCCTACCAGGAAGTTGTTTCCTGGGCCCTGCACGACACCGGCCGGCATGCAATCCGTCATCACAAATGTATTGACGACTATAGGACCGTTCGGGTTTCCAAGCCGAGGATCGATTTCATCCACGGCACCCACGCTGGTGATACCGATAGAGTTCGGATTGGTGAGCAGCAGGTGGCCGGTATTCGGATTCCACACCATACCGCCTAAACCAGCCGGCGATATGGCGCCGCTACACGTCCCTCCTGGAGACGCCTGGCTACAGAAGGTTCCCAGCGCCGTGTCGAGTATGGGTCCGTGATGGCAAGGGATGGTGTAGTTGGCACCGCTGGGAGTTACGCCGACGCCGGGAATACCGGAGTTAACCGATCCCGAAACGCCGCCGAAGGTCTGCGGGTTGGAGGGATCAGGACATGGGAACGAGCCGCCAACGGTATCCACCGGAACGTTGGGGTTTAGTCCCATGCCGCCCGATGCTGTACCGCCTGCGCCGTCGTAGTAGATCTGGCCGATGATGCAGCTGGGCGGGTTAAAGGACGCTCCCGGAGCCGGAGTAACCGGCGCGGTCAGCGTTCCTTGGGCAGGATACGGGCTGGGCAGCGGTGGCGCGGGATACGGTCCGAATGGGGATGTCTGGTCGATAGGCAGGCAGTGTTGCTGCTGCGGTGTCCCAGTCTTGTTGACGATATTGGAGACGTCGATCAGCGTAAGGAACGGCAATCCCGGATCGCCGTTGATCACTGCGAGTACCTGATGCACCGGGTCATAGGCCATTTCGTCGGCGCGGTCATCGCCGCAGCTGGCGCTCGATCCGGCTTCACCGTTCCACGAGGCAATGCAGGCAGATAAGCCCAACGGACCGTCATAGTCGGCTGCCAGTCCCGTCGGTATGATGGCGAGAATGTTGGGCGGCGTTATCGGAGTCGTATTGAGGTTCATGGTGCTGAGGTCCCAAACCACAACCGAAGAGCTGCCGTTCCCGGTAAACAGCACTTTGCCGTTCGGGGTTACTTCTTCGCCATCGGGCCCGGACATCGGGTTCACGCCGTTGCCGCGCGAAGCGCAACATTGCGCGCCAGGAAATCCACCGAAGTTGCCGTTGGCGCCAAATCCCGAAGCCAGATGGAACGGTGGGTTTCTGCACCCGAAGCGGGTGAAGTTGCCAAAGACGGAGATGAGAGGAGGAATACTGGGATCGCAGGGGCTAGCCTGATTGCCGGCGCTGGTAACCGCGTTGGAGCCTTGCAGTGCGAACACTGCCAGGTTCTGGCTGGTGTCGAGCACCACCACCGCCAGGCCGATGCGATCGGAGATGTAATCCAGCCGCGTGGCGGCGTTCTCCCAGCTGATGTCGAATGAGTTGAAGGGACCGCCAGGCTCACCGGTCGGGTTGTGCTCCGGCACCGGGATATTCAGGATGTCGGTATAACCCTGACCGTCATTGGTGCTACCGCACGTAGGGCAATTGGGTGTCCCCCCGCAGCCGCTAAGAATCAGCAGTAAAACAGCGAAAGGAATCGTCAGCAAAAATTTCGATCTCATCGAATCTCCTCCACATTCGCCTTGCACGCGATGGCGCACGTTTAGAAGCGGAACTGAAGTTCTTGCAAAAAGACGACGATATTCTGCGGCTCCTGCCCTGTGACACTAGGCTCCTTCAGCCGGTCGACATTGACGTTGAACTGGTACTTCACCCAATAATTCAGGTACCAGTTGAGACCGATCGTAAATTGGTCGGTGTGATAGTTATAGGTTGGCACGAATCCAGGAGTAAACAGACTCTCCTGATCGGCACCGGGCGCGATGGCTTGAATCGCGGAGTAGCGGAATCCTACACCCCAGGCGCCCCAACCGTGTTCCTTGCCGCCCTCAGGGGTATCGGGACCAAACACCGGCTTCCTTACCCGCGGAGTGCCGTTCTCCGGCTGCTTCTCACCCGTGAGCAAGTAAGTGCTGCTGAGATTCCAAGCCTTGGCGCCGACACCGGGATAGGTGAAGAAAGCCAGGCCGCCCGGAGTTTCCGAACCTACGCCGTAGCGCTGATCCTGCAGCTGGACATACTCACCGCGGAAGGCAAATCCGCTCTTGATGTAGGTGGTCTCAGCCTCGTAACGGGTGACGGGTCCGTTGATAGGAAGCTGCGGGAAGAACGCGTACGCCTGATCGGGAATGACACCGCTGAAGTTCACGTCCTTGGACAGGCCACGCGCATCGGCACGAGCGGCCGATCCGCCGAAGGCCCATTCGCGGAACCACTTGCTGGTCGTGTTCCGCCATGGATAGACGCGAACTCGGCCCACAACCTCAGGCTCATTCACCACCGCCGTGGCAACCCCGCCTCTGCCATTGAACGCGCCTACGAAGTACTGCAGGACGCCGTGATGAATATCGCCGTGGAAGGTGATACCTGGGCTGCGGAAGGCAGTGACCACCGACGGATAGAGCAAGGCCTGCAAGCCGCGCTCGACGAAGTCGAGGTTGGTGGCGCCCGTCGCCAATTCTTGCGCGAAGGGCTCTTTGAACTGGCCTGCCTGGAATTGGAATTCAGGAATGATCCTAGTGTTGAGGTAGACGTCGCGGACAATCGCGCCGGATGTGGCATTGGCGTCAGTCAGGATCGCGAAGTCAAACTTCTTTCCGTAATTGCCCTGGAAGCCGAAGCGGGCACGGCGCAGGACAAACGTATTCGCGGGCACGGCGTCGCCGGTGTAGGCGCGATAGTCCACGTCGACGTAGCCGTACGGGTTGAGGTTGAACTGTCCGTCGGGACTGCGGATGAAGAAGTGTTCACCATTCCATCCGGCAGTAAGCGCCGCGTCTTTCTTGCCGGAACTGCCGGCCGGTTGCGCCTGTTCCACGATCACCGATTCCCCGGAAGGATAAGGCTGGACGAGGACAGCGTTGACCAACTGCGGCGTGGCTTCCATCGAAGAGGAGTCGGCCACTACATGAGTGGTAGCCGCGCCGTTGCCGGGCTGGCCGGTCGCCTCCACCAGTTTCCCGACCATCGTCTTGAGTTCTTCGATGGTTTTCTGCTGCGCGGCCACCTGATCCCGCAACTCGTTAACTTCAGATTCGGTGGCGCTTGCGGAAGTCGATCCGCCGGTTTTGCTCGTCGGTGCGGAACTCTGGGCATAAACGAGCAAACCTGACATTAGGAAACTGACCAGAAGTGCGAAACACGCTCTTAGCAACCGCATGTCGTTCCTCTCCCGGGATGATTTGCAAAAAAAGCGCTAGTCCTTTTCAAGACCGCCGCCTTGACAATCCGACCGAACTGGTCTGAAGAGTTGACCAGTTGGGATTTAACACTCCGAAGCATCGTTGTCAAGAAATCTTTGCTTTAGTCGCCGTAAAAGGCATCTTAATGACGAATTGCGGTACGGACGTAGTGCTGTTACTCCCAAGATGGGAAACTTACGGCGCAATGGCTAAAGGAAAGTAAAGTGGGCATGCCGCGATTCCAGCCAGATCGCCGATCAGAAGAGTTATTCCACCAAGGCCCATTTGGGAACGAGCCGAGGTGGCAAACCAAAGAAAGTTGACTCCGCATATCCGCCCTGCAATTATGTTTTGTTCTCAAGGCAGGTGGTCGAAAACTCGCTCGAATCCGTGGGCGCACTTCGGAACAGCGGCGTCGCAATGCTCGCTGAAATAGCGGTTCCAGAAGTGAGGTCGATGAGACACTTCGGCGGAAGAGCACACAGCGATCGCCATAAGGACAGCGAATGACCCTGAAGTCAGTAGATACACTACTGGACGTCTTACATTTTGCGGATCGCGCCACCGCGGCTCACACCGCCGTTGTCATTCCCGAGATTGGAATCAATGTAAGCTACGATTCGCTGCGGGATCAGGTCTTCGGCCTGGCTGGGGCGTTAGCTTCTGTCGGCATCCGGCGTGGGGATGCGGTTGGCATTGCGCTGCCGAACGGCCTGCCGGCGATCGTGAGCTTCCTGGCGGCGTCGACCGCCGGAACCGCGGCTCCCTTGAATCCTGCCTACCCTTACGAGGAATTCCTGTTCTTCCTGCGCGATACCAACGCCAAAATCCTTCTCTGCCCTCCCGTTGGCCTGGAGTTTGCGCGCAGCGCGGCAGCGGATTGCAAGATCCCGGTCTATTGCGTCGAGATGGACGACAAGGGCCAGATCCGCTTGCAAGGTGTTTCCGGGAAAGGTTCGGTAGAGGAGCCTACGGCCGACGATATCGCTCTTATCCTGCACACCAGTGGAAGCACGGGGAGGCCCAAGCGCGTTCCCTTGCGGCACTTCAACCTCGCAGTCTCGTCGGCGAACATCGCCAACGCCTACGCTCTGTCGCCGGACGACGTTTCGCTGTGCATCATGCCGCTGTTCCACGTTCACGGCTTGATGGCTTCAACTATGGCGACGCTGGTTTCCGGTGGAACGGTAATTGTTCCTACCAAGTTCAACGCGCTGTCGTTCTGGCGAACGGTTAGGGATCATCGCGTGAGCTGGTTCTCCGGCGTGCCCACGATGCATCAGCTCCTGCTGGCGCGAGCTCACCAGAAGCCCATCGAGGCGGAAACTCTGCGCTTCATGCGTTCCTGCAGCGCGCCGCTGTCGCCGGAGCTCATTCATAAAATCGAAGGCCTGTTCGGGGTGCCCTTCGTGGAAGCCTACGGCATGACCGAGGCTTCTCATCAGATGACCTCGAACCCTCTGCCGCCGCGGCATCGCAAGGCCGGATCGGTTGGAGTGGGCGCTGGGCTGCGTGTCCGCATCGTGGATAAAGAAGGCAATGATATGGGCAACGACCGCCGCGGCGAAGTTGCCATCATGGGCGCCAGTGTCTTTCGCGGATATGAAGGCAATCCCGACGCTAACGCCCGCGCTTTTAGCAACGGCTGGTTCCGAACCGGCGATGAAGGCTGGCTCGACGGCGACTGTTATTTGCATCTGAGCGGTCGCATCAAGGACATCATCATCCGCGGCGGCGAGAACATCGCGCCGCATGAGGTAGACGAGGTTTTGTTGAGGCATCCTGCGATTGCTGCCGCCGTGACCTTTGGCTTTGCTCATCCCACACTGGGCGAAGAAGTGGCGGCCGCGGTCGTCCTGCACGAACCGCATGGCGCCAGCGAGGCGACGCTGATCAAGCATTGCCGCGAATACCTTGCCGAGTTCAAGTGCCCCAAGAAGATCTACCTGGTGAAGAGTATTCCCACCACCGCAACCGGCAAGATCCGCCGCCGCGCCGTCGCCAGTGCTCTGGTGGATAACGAACAATGAAATTCCTGATCGCGGGTGCAGGGGCTATCGGAGCCTACATCGGCGCTCGCATGGCGCAAGCGGGCTTCGATGTCACGCTGTTTGCGCGCGGGCCGCATCTACGCGCCATGCAAGAGCACGGCGTGCTGGTAAGAACCGCGGATGGCGAGTTCGTCGCGCGACCGAAAATCACCGGCTCACTGGAAGAAGTAGGTCCTGTCGATGTTGTTTTTCTCGGCGTGAAGGCGCACGGATTGCCCCAGCTCGCGCCGCAGCTGAAACCGGTGTTGGGACCGGACACTACCGTCGTCAGCACGCAGAACGGAATTCCCTGGTGGTATTTCCAGGGCTTCGGCGGCGAGTGGGATGGATTACGGCTGGAGCGCGTCGACCCCGGCGGTGTGATTTCGTCGGCGATTGAAGCGCGGCGTGTCGTCGGATCGATCGTTTACTTCTCTACCGAGATCACCGCTCCCGGCGTGGTTCAACACAACGAAGGCAATCGCATCTCTCTCGGCGAGCCGGGTGGGTCGCGCTCCGAGCGCTGCCGGCGCATCGCCGAGGCTCTGATCGCCTCCGGCTTGCGCGCCCCGATTTCCGCCCGGCTGCGTCACGAAATCTGGGTGAAGGTTCTGGGCAATGCGTCGTTCAATCCGGTCAGCGCGCTGACGCGCGCCACGCTGGCGCAGATGGTCCGCGACCCCGATGTTTGCGCCGTGATCCGCAGCATCATGCAGGAAGTTGAGGCGGTATCGCACAAGCTGGGCATGGAGCTTCCCGTCTCCATCGACCAGCGTATTGCCGGCGCGGAAAAGGTTGGCGAACACAAGACCTCGATGTTGCAGGATCTGGAAGCCGGCCGGCCGATGGAGGTGGAAGCGCTGGTGGGAGCGGTCGTCGAACTCGGCGAACGCGTCGGCCTGCCAATGCCGGTTACGAAGAGCGTCTACGCCTGCACCCAGTTGCTGGCGAAGTCTGCTGCCTCCCAACAAGTCAAATAACCGACCACAGACCAGCCTTACGCCGATTGTCATTGCCAGGCCAGCGCTTTGTTACGCTGCGGCCTTGCGTTGGTGCGATTTTCCGGCGATTCTGGCGGTTAAATTTTGTTGCAACAAAAAATTCCCCAAATGGGTTGCCGAGGGACAATGAACGCGTTATGATCAATCCCAAGACTGGTCCACTAACCGGACCACATTCCATGGCCGAACCGGTTCAATCCGATTTTGAAATCATTCGCCGCCAAAAGGTCTACGAAGCAGTGGCTGAGCAGATCGAACGTCTCATTCTGAAAAAGCTGAAGCCCGGCGACAAACTACCTTCGGAGCGCGAGCTCGCCGAGATGCTGCAGGTGAGTCGCAGCTCGATTCGCGATGCCATTCGCAGCCTCGAGTTGTTGGGGCTGGTCGAACCGCGCCAGGGCGCCGGCACCATCGTTTGCGAACCGGCGGATGCTTCCATGAAGCCGTTTACCGAAGCGCTAAGGCATCGGAAAGCGCTCGTCGGCGAGCTTCTCGATTTTCGCAAGATGCTGGAGCCGGGCTTGGCGGCGCGTGCGGCGGCCAATGCTCTGCCCGAACAAATTGCACTGATGGAAGACATTCTGGAACGGCAGTCAGCCAGGTTCTCGGCGGGAGAGCCGGCGATCGCGGAAGATGCGGAGTTCCATTACAACATCGCGCTGGCGTCGGGAAACACGGTGCTGCTGAAGATTCTCGACTTGATCATCGACATGCTGCGCGATACCCGCCAGAGAGCGCTACAGGTGCCCGGCCGCCCGCAGAAGTCGCTGGCCGGACATCGGCGAATACTGGCAGCCATAAAGAAGCACGACGGCGAAGCGGCCAAAGCGGCAATGCGCCGGCACATTGAGGACATTGAAGAGATCGTGCTGAACGAATTTTGAAGCAAGCTGTCGGTTGTGGGGCCGACAGTGGTTGATTTGCAATCTCTCTGCGAAAACAACCGCGGTGACGCCTGCGACGGCGTAACGGCCTGAACGCGAACCAGGCAGTCGAGCCGGCGGTGTGGGGACAATCCGAATTGACTGAGTTGCGCAATCAAACGGAGTTGCCAGACGACAGCTGCGACGCCGCATCCGTGTCCGGGCCATCGGACTCCGCTTCCTCGTCGGCGACCATCACCCTGCGAGTTTCCGAAGCCTGCGTGGAAGACATTGGACACGCGGTGGCGCGCGTCGCGGCTGCTGACCTAGCGCGCATCGGAGCACAAATTGGTGACGTGCTGAAAATTACTGGATTGACTGTTGCCGTGGCGCGCGCGGAGCTTGCTCACGAGCGAATGGCGGGCACGATCCAGATCGACGGCACTACGCGCAGCAATTGCGGCGCAGGATTGCAGGAGCAGGTAACGGTCGCGCGTACGGCGCACGAGCAGGCAGTCGCGGTTCGCTTCACGCCATTGTGGATAGGAGCTGCGCCGGCGACAGTCGCTCCCGATCGCATACTCGAAGATCTAGTCGGTGTTCCGGTCACCGTGGGCTCCGCGGTTCGCGTGCCGACATTTGCCAAGGCGGTTAACTTCCAGGTTGTCCGCACAATTCCTTCCGGGCCGGTCGTCATCGGCAAACGCACCGACATCCGCATCGTTGAAGGCGAAGCGGCGCCGGGGCGGGCTCCGTCGGTCTCGTATGAAGACATCGGCGGCTTGGAGCGCGCCGTCACGCGCGTTCGCGAAATCGTTGAATTGCCGCTGCGGCATTCGCGATTGTTCGAGCGGCTGGGAATTCTCGCGCCGAAAGGCGTGTTGTTGTACGGCCCTCCGGGCACAGGCAAGACTCTGCTGGCGCGCGCCGTGGCGGCGGAGAGCCGTGCGCACTTCATTCATCTCAACGGCCCCGAGGTCATGCGGAAGTTTTATGGCGAGAGTGAAGCCAAGCTCCGCGAGGTCTTTGAGGAAGCTGCGCGCTGCGCGCCCGCGATTATCTTCATCGACGAGATCGACGCTGTCGCTCCCAAACGTACTGAAGTGATCGGCGAGGTTGAGAAGCGCGTTGTAGCGCAGCTTCTGAGCCTGCTGGACGGCTTTGTTGCGCGTGGTCAGGTGATCGTCATCGGCGCGACGAATATTCCTGAGGTGCTGGATCCGGCGCTGCGCCGTCCCGGCCGCTTTGACCGCGAAATCGAGATCGGCGTTCCCAACACGGAAGCGCGGCTAAAGATTTTGCGAATCCACACGCGCGCCATGCCGCTTGCGCCGGACGTTGATCTGCCCGAGATTGCCGACCACTCGCATGGCTTTGTGGGAGCTGATCTGGAAGCATTGTGCCAGGAAGTCGGCATGATTGCGCTGCGCCGCTTCCTCGCTAACGCTCCCGTCGACGCTGATGGGGCCTCCTCGCTCGACGCCACTTCCCTGCACGTTACGCGTGACGATTTTCTCACCGGCTTGAAGGAAGTAGAGCCGAGCGCGACGCGCGAGTTCTTTATTGAAAAGAGCACGACGACATTTGCATCGCTGGGAGGACTCGATCGCGCGAAGCGCCTACTGGATGCGGTGGTCGAGCACTCGCACGTTCACGATGAGCTGTACGAAAAAGTTGGCCTCACTCCGCCGCGCGGTATTCTCCTCTCCGGGCCATCGGGCACAGGGAAAACCGCGCTGGCGCGAGCCCTCTCGGGCGAAAAAGATCTCCCGCTAATCGCAATCGATGGGCCGCAGTTGTACTCGAAGTGGCTGGGCGAATCGGAACGCGCGCTGCGCGAGGTCTTCAAGAAGGCGCGGCGAGCGGCGCCCTGCATTCTGTTCTTCGACACGATCGACGCCATCGCGCCCCGGTTCAGCGGCGATCAGTTCGGCAGCGATGTCTATCAGCGAATTCTGAGCCAACTACTGCGCGAAATCGACAACCTGCGCGATGTGAAGGGCGTGATCCTGGTGGCGGCGAGCAATCGCCCCGATCGCATCGAGCCTGCCCTCCTTCGCAGCGGCCGCTTCGACTACATCGTCTCTTTCGCCAATCCTGATGTCGCCGAGCGCGCAGCGATTATGCGGCTGTGCTGCCGGCAGGTGCCGCTGGCGTCCGACGTCGACTTCGACGAATTCGCCGTAAGAACGGAAGGATTCACCGGCGCCGATCTCGAGAGCTGGTGCAAGAAGGCGACGCTGCAGGCAATCGCTGACTTCAAGGACACCGACGAAACCAAGCTGTTTGTGGTTTCGCGCGGCGATTTCCAGAGAGCGCTCGAACTCGATTATGGCACTCCCAGCCATCCGGAAAAATCTCCAGCACGGCGCAACGTTACCGAGATTCACGCCTCCACGTATTTCGGAGGCAATTACGAGGGTCGATCATGAGCTACACCGAACTCACGGTTTGGACGCGCGGCATCATCATGGACAAAGAAGGCCGCGACATCGTCAACTCCGTCGCCGCTGCTGCCCGCAAGGAAGGCAAGCAGTCGCAGGCGATGGAGAACTACGTGGACAATCCCGATCGCACCAACGCGCCCACGCGCAAATATTGCCGCGTCAGCGATGGCGTGATCGAGAACGCGCTCACCTACGAAAACGAGAATCCCAACATCGTCGTGCTGGTCGAAGGAACGATGGTGAAGGGTTGGGATTACATGCGCGGCATGCCGCCGGGCGGAACGCTGATCATCAATACGCATTACACGCCGGATTACATTCTTCGTTTCGTTCCTGGTCCGGAGCGGCTGGCGCAGTTGGTGTGCGTCGATGCCGCCAAGCTCGCGGATCACAAATGGCTCTATTACCGGCTGGGCGAGCTCGGCCTGGATCGCCTGTCAACGGAAGGCGCAGCTGAGCGTACCAAGCTGGTCGCGCCGGACATTGCGGCGCCGCTGATTGCGGCCGTCGTGAAGACGACCGGCATCGTGAAGCGCGAGACCATCGAGCCGATGATCGCCAACAAGAAAGCATTCGAGATGGCGATGAACGAGTTGCACATCATGCCGCTGAACGCGGTCGCGGTTTAGCTAACGTCATAGGAAGGAACAATGTCGACCAAAGGCACTCACATTCCCGACCGGCTCAAGATCACGTTCGCCGGCATTACTCCCGCACCGACACAGGAAAAGGGTCAGGACCTGTTCCCTACCGGCAACTGGCGCTCGATTCGGCCGGTTTACCGCGATAAGCTTCCACCGTGCAACAACGCTTGCGGCACGAACGAGAAGATTCAGGGCTATCTCGATCTGGTGAAGCGCGGCAAGTATCTCGATGCCTATGCGCTGATCAAGGAAGACATGCCCTTCCCTTCCGTCACCGGCCGCGTGTGCTATCACCCGTGCGAGCAGGCCTGCAATCGTGGCAAGTATGACGAGGCGATTTCCATTCGCGCGGTCGAGCGGTTCCTTGGCGATCTGGGACAGGCGCTGACCAACGATGTTGTGAAGGCCGGCAAACCGAACGGAAAGAAAGTGGCGATCGTTGGATCGGGCCCGGCGGGACATAGCGCGGCGTATCAACTCGCGCGCCTCGGCTACAAAGTGACGATCCTGGAGAAGTCGCCGAAGCCCGGCGGACTGAATCGCGGCGGCATTCCGGTGTGGGTGCTTCCGCCGGACATTCTGGATCGCGAGATCGAGCGCCTGGTGCAGATAGGCGTCGAGATCAAGTGCAATGTCGAGGTTGGCAAGGACGTCAGCTGGGACGACCTGAAGAAGACCTACGACGCCTGCGTGCTGGCGGTTGGCCTGATCAACTCGAACAGTGTTCGCGCCGAGGGCGAGGACAAGGACGGCGTGATCTACGGCCTGCCTTACCTGCGCGACATCGGCATGGGCACGTCGAAGGTGAAGCTTGGGCCTCGTGTGGCCGTCATCGGCGGTGGAAACACCGCGATCGATTGCGCTCGCGAAGCGCTGCGGCAGGGCGCGGTCGAAGTCACGATGATTACGGTCGAATCCAACAAAGAAGAGTTGCCGTGCGTGGCTGAAGATCTTCACGACATGATGCAAGAAGGCGTTGAAATCTTGCACTCCCGCGCCATGACAGCGGTACTGGGCAACGGCAAGGTGGAAGCGCTGCAGCTGCATCCGGCGCGGTTCTCCGGGGCGATCAACGCTTCGCCCATTGACATTGATCGCGATTCGCCGGCGGACAAGTTCAGTGTCGACAACGTCATCATCGCCGTCGGGCAGCATGCTTCGCTCAACTGGCTGCCTGCCGACTTCAAGAACGAGCGCGGCAACCTCAAGACGGATCGCTTCGGCCGACTTGGCGACACCAACTTCTTCGCGGCCGGTGACGTGGTGCAGCTGGGCACTGGAATTCAGCTGATGGTTGTGAACGCCGTCGGCGACGGCAAGCGGGTCGCGTTCAATCTGGACAAAGTCCTGCGCGGCGAAGAGCTGGAGCCGCGCTCGATTCCGGTCGATGTCATCTTCGATCTGAATCGCATGAACATGACGTACTTCCCGCACTTCCCGCGCGTGCAGCAGGAGATGCTACCACCGAACAGCCGCAAGAAGACGTCGCAGGAAGTGATTCTAGGATACAGCGAAGAGCAGGCGGTCGAAGAAGCGGCCCGCTGCTTCAGCTGCGGAACGTGCAACGCTTGCGACAACTGTTACCTCGTCTGTCCCGAGCCTTGCATCGCGCGGCCGGAGCGCTCCAACGGGATGTACAAGATCCTGATCGACTACTGCAAAGGCTGTCGCGTGTGCATCGAAGAGTGTCCGACGGGATGCCTGGAAGGCGTTCCCGAGCTCGACTTCGACACCGGCGTGGTGCGAATGGACACGGCGTTCGCCATCTCGCCCGGCCTGCATGGACGGCAGGCAGAACAGTTAAGGCAGCTGGCCGAGCAGCCGGCGAAAAACATTTAGGAGGTTTTCACCACGGAAGCACAGAAGACACGGAAGAAAACCAAAAGAATGAAGTAGAAAATGAAATAAGAAATCCTGTTCCGTGTATTCCGTGGTGATACCCAGACCCGAATCGTCGTAATGGAGAAATCATGGCAACGGCACCAACCCTAAGCAAGAAGACAGTCCGCATCAACGGCTGCGTCGCGTCGGCGCAGGCCGCAAAATATGCGGACGTCGATGTGATTACGGCTTACCCGATCCGGCCTTACACGGCGACCATGATGGCCCTGGCACAGATGGTGGCGAATGGCGAACTCGATGCCGAGTACATCGTCGCCGACAGCGAGCACTCGCAGCTCAGTATCGCGCACGGCGCATCGTCGAGTGGCGCGCGCGTCTTCACCGGAAGCTCCGGCGTCGGTGTGCAGTATGCGTACGAGCTGTACTCGCCGATCTCCGGCAGCCGCATGCCGGTGCAGATGATGATCGCCGACCGCACACTCGATCCGCCCGGCGACTTCGGCTCCGAGCACACGGACGCGTTGTCCACGCGCGACATGGGCTGGCTAATGGGCTGGTCGTGTGACGCGCAGGAGGCGTTCGACAATCACCTGATGGCGTATCGCATCGGCGAGGATCGGCGCGTGCTGCTGCCGCAGATGGTGTGCCAGGACGGCTTCTTCGTCTCGCACATTACGAGTGATGTCGAGCTGCCGGATTCCGGGCAAGTGAAGGAATTCCTGCCGCAGTACAAGCATCCCTATCCGCTCGATCCGCGGCATCCGGTATCACATGGGCCGCAGATCATGCCGGAGCAGGGTCCGCCGCTGCAGTTGGAGCGCGCACGTGCGATGGAAGAGTCGATGGCGGTGATCGAGGAAGTGCATGAGGAGTTCGCGCGCATCTTCGGCCGCAAATACGACCCATGGATCGAGGAGTTCATGACCGATGACGCCGACGTGGTCTTCTATCTGCAGGGCGGCCACGGAGTCACAGCGCGTTATGCCATTCAGCACATGCGCAACGATGGCCTGAAGGTTGGCATGGTCCGGCTGCGGACGATCCGGCCCTACCCCACCGATCGCGTGAACGAAGTGCTGAGCAAGTTCAAGGTGGTTGGTGTGATTGAGACGAACCTGGGCCTGGGCAGCGTTGCTAGCGGCGGCTCGCTGTACGCCGAGGTTTGCGCGGCGCTGTACGAGAGCCCGAAGCGGCCGTTGGTGATGTCGTTCATGGCCGGTCTGGGCGGCGAAGCGATCGTGCTCAAAGAGTTTTATTGGATGACCAAGAAGATGAGCGAAGCAATGAAGCGCGGCAAGATCGAGAAGCGCACGCATTGGGTGGGATTCGAGGAATAGAGATTTCGGGTGGAAGGGCACGGCTTCAGCCGCGCCGTGACGCCGCATCATCAACCGGGCTTTAGCCCTGGGTCACCGTGGCTAAAGCCATTACTGATGTTTCGTAGTTCCGCCGGGCTGAAGCCCGGCGCTTCCACCAACAGCGGGAGGAACGAAGATGGCAACCATTGAAGTGCAACGGCAGCTGCTGCCGATTCTGGATAGTCCGAACCAGGGAGCGCGTTTCTACAACCCTGAATTACCGTCGAGCGAGCCGTTTGTTCCCGGACATCGCACCTGCGCCGGCTGCGGGCCGTCGATTCAGTACCGCATGACGACCAAGGCCGCGGGCGACAACACCATCCTGGTCGGACCGACGGGCTGCATGTACGTGGCGAACAGCTCCTATCTTTGCACGCCCTACAACGTGCCGTGGGCGCACACGCAGATCGGCAGCGCGGGCAGCTTCACCGCGGGCATTGCGGCTGCGTACGAAGCCATGATTCGCAAAGGCAAGTGGCAGGGAAAGTTTCCCAACATCATCTGCGAAGCGGGCGATGGCAGTGCGTCTGACATCGGCATCGGATCGGTGTCAGGCGCGCTCTATCGCGATCACGATTGCCTGATCATCTGCTACGACAACGAGCAGTATGCGAACACAGGAATTCAGGCATCGTCGCGTACGCCTTATGGAGGTATGACCACGTTCTCGCCTCCGGGACCGAATATTCCCGAGGCGAAGAAACTGTTTCCGAAGGAACTGGCGCGCATGATGGCGGCCGGGCATCCGCACTGCTATGTCGCGACGGCCAGCGTGGGCTATCCCATCGACCTGATGAACAAAGTGCGCAAAGGCCTCAACCGCAAAGGCGCGGCGTTCCTGATGGTCTACACGCCGTGTCAGAAGGGCTTCGTGTACGAGACGCCGCGGTCGATCGATCTGGGCAGGCTCGTCGTCGAGTGCGGACTGTATCCCATGTGGGAGTGGAATCCGGAGAAGCGTGAGTTTGATTACAGCTTCCGTCCGCAGAGTATGCGGCCGGTGTCGGAGTATCTGAAGCTGCAAGGGCGCTTCGGTCACCTGCACGCCGAGCACATCGCCACGCTGCAGAAGTTTGCCAACGAGCAGTGGCGCATGCTGGGCATCGCGTTGCCCGAGGAATTGATCAAGGCAGCGGATGCCAGGAACGTAGTGGATATGGCGGCGGCGCAAGAGGCCGCGGTGGTAGCGGAGACCGTATGAACAAAGAAGCAACCGAACCCGGAAATGAACCCGAAGTTGAACCGGAAGGCCAGGAAAGTTACATCGTCGCCGAAGGCAAGAAGCGCGGGTCCACACGCGATGTGCGCCCCGAGGCGGCTTACGACCGCTACTTCACCGTGGTGCGCGTGCATCCTGGCGATGCCATCCTGACCGATAACTGGCACACCAACGAAGTGCTGAGCCACGCGCGCAAGAACTTCGAGGGAGTGACGTTCCCCATGCGGACGCTGGAGGCATGGGGTGCGATGGTGGAGAACGATCATCGCGCTTACTACACCGCCGGCGGGCGCATCTGGGTGATGGATCTGGAGCCGGCCGAAGGCAAGAAGCCGCGAATGGCCGCGGGCACGAACTAGGGGCGACGAAAGGTCGGGCCGCCGGCTGAAGAGGCTGCTGAACAAAAGTCGGATACGCCGGATTGTGCCGCCGGCTGAAGCCGGCTCGGGCGAAAAATAACGGCTTCGGCACGACTGAAGTCGTGCCCTGTTACAAAGCGCTCGCGGGACGACTTTTTGAGCGGACTGCGAAGCCGGCTCCGGTTGGAACAGATCAGCTAAACGCGAGCGCTGAAGCGCCGTACTACCCTAGTACACAAACAGGTTCCTTGCCACGCGTCCTGCTCATTGACGACACGCCGGAGACGGCAGAACTGCTGGCGTTTGCGCTGCGCGATCGCGGACACGAAGTCTTGGTCGATGGCTATACCACCTTGCTCAATGAGCTCATTCGCGAGCAGCACGCCGACGCAGTGGTGCTCAACCTGACCACATGGGACATGAGCGAGTCGCTGTTCGACAGCGTGCGCGGCGACGGCGGACATGACGAGTTCCCCGTCGTCGTCATCAGCGACACGCCGGAGAAGGCCGACCAGAGCCTGCGCTCGCGGAAAGCGCGCCGAGTCCTACTCGTCCAGAAACCATTTACCGGCGGGCAAGTTGCGACCGCGCTTGCCCAGCTGTTGGAGTAGCGATGTCGATGTGGAGCATGGACGAGTGGCAGTATCTGGAGCGCGAGGCCGTCACCGATCCGAAAGGCAAGAAGTGGACGGTGGCGCTGATGGACGTCCTTGGGCAGCAGGGTGACCCCGAAATGCCCAGCAAGCTGCTCGAGATCCAGTATTCCTCGGGACGTTATTTCACCCTGGTCTACGCACCCGGCGGCGGCTTGCAGCGCGAGCGCGGTTATACAACCTTAGAGGATGCGACTGAAGCTTACGAGCTGCTGCTCATGGGAGTCATTGACGGCAGCGTGGATCCGGCACAACCGGTCTTTCGGCAAGATCTCGAAGATTGATGCGCCGCAGGCCGCTTCTCTGCTCTGATACGACGCCAAGTCTTCAGCAAAAATCCACATACAGTCCGCGCCGGACTCCCGTCCAATATATGAATGGCTTGATGGAGAACGGGATATGCCGGGCGCGCAGTGCGGTCTGACCCGTCATGGTATGCTCTCGCGGGGATCAAGTGCGTATGACGTCTTCTTTCCGTCCCAAGACAATTTTGCTGGCAACTGACTTTTTGGAAAGCTCCAGGCTCGCGCTGGACTTCGCGGTAGGCTTCGCTCACCACTACAAGGCCAAATTGATCCTGCTGCACATTTTTCATTTGCCGCCGGAGGCTGCCGAAGCAGAGGTTCTGCACGGCGGCCCCAGCATGTCGCGGCTGAGCCGGGAAAATCGCCTGGAGATTCTTGCTACCGGTGTACGCCGGCTGGGCATTGACGTCAAATGGTGTCTGGAGGAAGGTTGGATGCCCACAAGGCTGCTGGAAAAAGCCAATGAAATCGCACCCGATCTTCTTGTACTCGGGACCCACGGAGTAGGCCCAGGGCTGCAACACATGCTCATCGGCTCCAACGCCGAGGAGGTGCTGCTATCGGCGCCCTGCCCGACGCTTACGGTCGGACGGCACGTGCCGGCGGGTGTTAGTCCGGAGATTTCCTTTGAACACATTCTCTACATCACCGATCTGACGCCAGAATCGGCTGCGGCAGCTTCCTACGCGGTAGCACTGAGCGAAAATTTTCATGCGCGCCTGGAGGTATGCCACTTGTTGGACGGCCAAGGCAGCGCTGATACGGAGGCACACCGCCATCGTGCCGACAGGTATTGTGAGGCGGTTGGCCGCATTCTCCCCCAAGGAGAGCCCTTCTGGTGCTCGTCGAGAGCGCAACTAGAGCACGGCGCACGTGCTGACGAGATCCTGAAACGCACGGCCAACGATACCGCCGGACTGGTAGTGTTGGGCGTCAGAGCCGAGTCGCAGTTCGCCCGGCGGCTGCACACTAGCATGGCGTATCAACTTGTCGCCGGCGCCGCGTGCCCCGTGTTTACGGTGAGTGGTTAGCAACGCCGAGGATTTCGGGCTAAGGCTTTCCCTCGTTTGCCGCACTGGTCTCGCTGCGCCCCCTCATCTAACATAGCCAGACTAGGTATTTTCCCGGCAGCATTCGGCTGACAACCGGCAACTGACAACTGATTCTTCATGCCTCAACACGCTGCCATCTTCAAAGAGCTTTCGTACATCTTCATCGCCGCCATTCTGGGCGGAGCGGTGGCGTGGAAGCTGCGCCAGCCGCTCATCCTGGGATACGTGCTGGCGGGAATCGCGCTCAGCCCGTACACACTGGGGCCGAAGGTGCGCGAGGCGCACACGTTTCAAGTTGTCGCGGAAGTCGGCGTGGTGCTGCTGATGTTCACCATTGGGCTGGAGTTCTCGCTGGACGAACTGGCCGAGGTGAAGTGGGTGGCGCTGATCGGTGGACCGCTGGGTGTGGCGCTGATGTCGGCACTGGGCGCGGGCGTGGGCGCGCTGCTGGGCTGGGGCGCGCGCACCGGTATGGTGGTGGGGATGATCGTGTCGGTCGCCAGTACGATGGTGCTGTCGCGGCTGCTGATCGATCGTGGAGAGCTGCAGTCGCCGCATGGCAAGGTGATGATCGGCATCACGCTGGTGGAAGACCTGGTGGTCGTAGCGCTGACCATCCTGATGCCGACGCTGGCCACGCTGTCGCCGCATCATCTGCTGGGCATAGCGCTGGCGCTCGGAAAAGCTGCGCTGATTCTGGCGCCCATTGGATTTCTGGCCGTGTATCTGGTGCCCCGCTGGCTGGCGCGGGTGGCGCGCTCCGAGAACAAGGAGTTGTTTCTGCTGGTGATTCTGGCGATCTGCCTGGGCACGGCGGCGCTGACCGAAGCGGTTGGACTGTCGCTCGCGCTGGGCGCGTTCGCGGCGGGGCTGATCGTGAGCGCTTCAGACTACGCGCATCGTGCGCTGGATCAGATGCTGCCGCTGCGCGATGCGTTCGTGGCGCTGTTCTTCGTGACCGTCGGAGTGCTGATCAATCCGAGTGCGGTGGCGCAAAGGCCGGGGCTGCTGGTGGCGATCCTGCTGCTGGTGGTCGTGGGAAAGTTCGTGGTGTGGAGCGGCGTCGGGCGGCTGTTTCGCTACCCGTTGCGGACGTCGGTGCTGGTGGGCACCGGGCTGACGCAGATCGGGGAGTTCTCGTTCATCCTGGTGCAGGTGGCGTATGCGAACGCGCTGGTGACGGAGGCGTTCTATCACGCGACGCTGGCGGTCTCGCTGCTGTCGATTCTGCTGAATGCGTGGCTGGTGCGGGCAATGCCGAAGTGGCTGGACGCGGCGCGGGTGGGGTAATCGAACGGGTACTCCCCGGGATTTGCGGTTGCAGGCGGCCAGGTGGGCCACTTAGAATTGCACTCCTCTGGTGCATTCTCCCGCCTCCCGAAGGTGGTCCTCACAGGCATTTTCAAGTACGCTGCCAACATGACGGTGCAATAGGCTGGGTTTTCCACAGAATAGCCCCAACATATTGCGGTTCGCATCTTGACCGCTATCGCCCACGGAAGTAAAGTTGGGGTTATTCCGGGGGATTTCCGCGTTGGTCCGGCTGCTTTTCGAGCTGCGAATCGCTCTCCGGCAGCCTGGGCCGCTGACATGTTGGCTTAGCTTCATCGCGTAAGGAGTGCATTTTGCTCAAGTTAAAGAAGCTCCAAATCCTCGGCTTCAAGTCGTTCTGCGACCGCACCGACCTCCGCTTCCAGGGCGAGGGGATCACCGCCATCGTCGGCCCCAACGGCTGCGGCAAGTCGAACATCTCCGATGCCATCTCGTGGGTCTTGGGCGAACAGTCGGCGCGATTGCTGCGCGGCGTCAACATGCAGGACGTGATCTTCGCCGGCACGCGCGAGCGCAAGCCCACTGGCATGGCCGAGGTGTCGCTCACGCTGGTCGATCCCGTGGTTTACGGTGATGTCGCCGAGCCCGAGATCGATATTCAGGACGAGCTGGCCGAAGACGACTGGGACGAGGCGGGCCTGCGAGCCGCTCGCGCCGCGGATGTGGAGAGCTACTCCGAAGAAGTGCGACCGGGACAAGCGGACGAAGAAGCAGCGACGACTGATGCTGGTGACGGACAGCAGATCCCTCGCTCCTCCACCCCAGCGAAGGCAAATGAAGCCTTCGCCGGGGACCCCGGACCCGCTCGTGATGACAATTTCGTAACTCCGAATGACAATTCCGTAAATCCGACAGCATCCGCAACATCGGATGGTGACAGCCCGGGTGCCCCATCCTTCCCGCTTCAGCGGGAGGATGGGTCTTCGACAACCCAAGTTGTCCTCAAAATCCGCCGCCGCAAGTTCAAGCGCACTTTCAAAGCCGGCGAGATCCAGATCACCCGCCGTCTGTTCCGCTCGGGCGAAAGCGAATACCTGCTGAACGGCAAGCTGTGCCGCCTGCGCGACATTCAGGACATCTTCATGGGCACCGGTCTCGGCCCCGAGTCGTACGCAATCATCGAGCAGGGCCGCATCGGCCAGATCCTGAGCAGCAAGCCGACCGACCGCCGCGCGATCATCGAAGAAGCTGCCGGCATCACGAAGTACAAATCGCGCAAGCGGCTGGCGGAAGCGCGCCTCGAGGATGCCAAGCTCAATCTGAACCGCATCAACGACATCTTCGACGAAGTTACGCGCCAGATGAATTCGCTCAAGCGGCAGGCGTCGAAGGCCGAGCGGTACGCCAAGCTGCGTGACGAAATGCGCGCCAAGCTGCGCGTCGTGCTGGCCAGTAAGTTCGCACAATTCGATGCCGAAGCTACATCGCTGGAGCAGCAGCTCGGCGAAGTTGCCCACGAGATTCAGCGCGCAGAGCGAAGCCGTGCAGCAGATGGAGAGCGAGCACGGCGAGCGCACGCAGCGCGGCTATGCCATCGAGCGCGAATCGACCGAGAATCGCGAGCGACTGAACTCCCTGGCGCTCGATCTGGATCGTGCCGCTGCTCGCCGCCGCACCAACGAAGAGCGTTGCGCTGAGCTGGATGCACGTTCCGCTGGCGCGCAGGCCGAGATTGCCAACACCGAAGAGCGCGCCGCGCGATTGCAGCAGGAGCTGGAGACGGATCGTTCGACGCTGGAGTCGGCGAATGTCGATGTGGCCAATGCGCAGCAAGAACTGCAGCATCGCCAGCAGGAAGCTTCCTCGGCTTCGGCGTTGCTGTTGGAAGTTGAGCGCAAGCAGGAAGAGCGGCGCGATGCGATCCTGCAAGCCGTGTCCGGCGCTTCTACCGTTCGCAATCGCATCACGCAAGCAGAGGAGCGCATGGCCGCGCTCAATCGCGAATCGCAGCGTCTGGACAGCGAGCGGACAACTGCCAACCAGCAACTGGACAGCTTCGGCGGCCAGCGAGGACAGCTTGGGCTGGAATTCGAGACGGTTTCGCAGCGGGTGATCATGATCTCGGCGCAGATTGTCGACACGCGTTCGCAGCTGGAAGCAAAACGCACTGCTGAGACGGACGCCAAGCGCCATCTCGATTCCATGCGTGGGGAATATGCGTCGCTGATGGGCAAACGCGCGTCGCTCGATGGCGCTATCACCGAGCACGGCTATGCGACCGATTCTGTTCGCAAGCTGTTCACGTCCGGAGCGCTGCAAGGCGGACGTGCGCCCGCGGGCGTGCTGGCGGACTTTCTGGAAGTTGAAGATCGCTACGAGCATGTGGTCGACGACTTCCTGCGCGACGAACTGAACTACATCGTGGTGAAGTCGTGGGATGCCGCCGATGAAGGTCTGCGGCTGTTGCGCACTGATGTCGATGGGCGCGCGACATTCCTGGTTCATCCCGAAGATTCGCAGGCGAAGTTCTCCTTTGACTTCAACGAGTCGATGCATCACGTCACGCACGCCGATACAGTTGTTCCCCTCAAGAACTGCATTCGCGTGCTCGACGGCTTCGGCAAATCGCTGGAAGTGATTCTGCCGAAGCTGGGCAATGGCTATATCGTCCCCGATCCCGAGGTCGGGCGGTCGCTCGCGCTGGAGAATCCGGACGCGTTCTTCCTCTCGCAATCGGGCGAGTGCTTCCACAACGTGACTGTCACCGGAGGCAAGCAGCGCAGCCAGGGACCGCTCTCGATGAAGCGGGAACTGCGCGATGTGCTGCTGCAGATGGGCGAGTTGGAGCGTTCCATCGGTGCGAAGGAGATGTTTATCGCCGCGGTCGCACGCGAGATCGCCGAACTGACGGAACTGGTCGAGCGGCTGGAAGAAGAGAAGCGCGAATCCGAGCGTGAGGCCATGACCTCCGAACACACGCTGCGCCAGCTGGAAAGCGAGATGACGCGCACGCGCGAGCGGGTGGGAACCTATGAGCGCGAGCTGCAAAGAATCGATGAGGAGCATCGCGACCGAGAGAACTTCATCACCTCGCAACTGAGCGAACTCTTTCAGCACGAGGAAAAGCAGCGCGGGCTGGAAGCCGAGATGCAGGAGGCGCAGAGCAATCTCGAGGTGCTGCGCCAACATCGCGATGAGGCGGCGCAGACTCGCTGCCGATGTTCGCGCGACAGCCGCGACCCTGGAAGAACGCCGCCGCGGCGCGATGCTAACTGTTCAGCGTATCGAAGCGATGGTGTCGGAGGTGTCCGACCGTCTCGCCAAGCTAAAAGCGCAGCTGGAGGCGGCGATCGCCGAGAAGCAGCAGCGCGAAGCCGAGAATGTTCATCTGGCCGAGCAGGTGATCGCGTGGGCGTCTGAGCGCGAGGCGGCGCAACAGCGCGATCGCGAGCTGCAGGACGAATTGCAGGCGGTGCGTCTGCGCATTGTCGAGCTGGAAGAAGTGTTGAAGTCGGCGCGCGAGGCGCTGGATGCGGCGCGCGATCGGCGCGGCGAGCTATCGGCAGCGCAAGCGCGCGTGCAGTCGGACGTACAGCATATGGCTGAGACCTGCATTCAGGAACTCAGCCAGCAGCGCGATGAATTGATGTCCGATACTTCCCTGCCCCGCGTCATGGGCGACGAGCTGAGTAACGAAGACAACACCTATCGCGAGATGCGCACCCGGCTGGACAACATGGGCCCCGTGAACATGATGGCGCTGGAGGAATACAAGGAGACGGCCGAGCGGCATCAGTTCCTGGAGACGCAGCGGCAGGACCTGCTGCAAGCGATCGAGAACACGCAGAACACGATCAAAGAGATTGACGTCATCTCGCGGCAGAAGTTCGAAGAGGCGTTCAACATCATCAACGAGAACTTCGGCAAGACCTTCAGCAAGCTCTTCGGCGGCGGCCAGGGCTTCATGCGGCTGACCGATCTGGAGAACTCGATGGAGAGCGGCATCGACGTGGTGGCGTCGCCTCCGGGCAAGAAGCTGCAGAATGTGCTGCTGCTCTCCGGCGGCGAGAAGGCGCTAACCGCGCTGGCGCTGCTGGTCGGCATCTTCCAGTATCAGCCCAGCCCGTTCTGCATTCTCGACGAGGTGGACGCGCCGCTGGACGAAGCCAACGTCGGACGCTTCACCGAGCTGGTGCGCGACATGAGCGTGCAGACGCAGTTCATCATCATCACCCACAGCAAGAAGACGATGAACATGGCGCCCGTGCTCTACGGCGTGACCATGCAGGAGCCGGGCGTGTCGAAGCTGGTGTCGGTGCGCTTCGGCGAGGAGGCGAGCGCTGGAAAGAGTGAGCACGTAACTGCGTACGAGGGAGGGGATATGCCCGACTCGATCGTCCCAAGGTTCGGGTGTCCGAATTGCAATAGTGCGGATATCAGCGAGAACAACGTCCTGCCTGTGTCTATACGTGTGTCCGCTTGGGACGATGATGGCGAGCCAGCCAGCTACGCATATCCATGGCGCGAGAGGGGCGGTCTAACTACAGACGAGACTAGGCCGCGTTATCATTGCCATTCCTGCGAACAAGACTTCGAAGAGGTCGTTGCGCTAGACGGGACCGCCGTGCACCCCCAAGTCTAAACGGATGAACCTTCAGGCTCGAGCCGAACTCGGAAACACATTACGTTCGCATAGCCAGATCGCCAGAGTTGTCACTGAGGACTGGTGTGGACGCGAGATGTATTGCCCCGGCTGCGATGTGCGGAGCCTAGCGAAGACAAGGCCCGGCTCACCAAGCTGCGACTTCATCTGCACCCGATGCGAGGAGCGATTTGAACTAAAAAGTTGCAAGCATCGATTTGGTGGCAGGATTGCGGATTCTGCTTACGCTTCTATGCTGGCCGCGATCCATACGGATCGTGCGCCCAACCTGCTAGCGATGCAATACTCGCCGACTTTTAGCATCGTTAACTTATTCCTTGTGCCGCGGTATTTCATCACGGAGAATGTCATTGAGAAGCGGCCGCCTCTGGGTGTTCATGCACGTCGAGCGGGTTGGGTCGGTTGTAACATCCTGCTGAGCCGAATCCCCATAGATGGTCGGATTGCGGTGGTCCGCGACGGTGTGCCAGCCGCATCGCTGCGCGTTCAAACGCTGTTTCTGCGGGCGAAACAGCTCAAGAAATTGCCCGCGACTAGTCGTGGTTGGACGGTGGATGTTCTCAATGCAGTCAGATCACTTGAGACAACCGAGTTCAGCCTTACGGACGTTTATAGGTTCGAGACGCATTTTGCGGAATCGCATGCGAATAATCGGAATGTCCGAGCCAAGATTCGCCAGCAACTGCAGGTCTTACGCGACTTGGGGTTTCTGGCGTTTGTTGCGCCGGGACGATACCGGATCATTGCGTAATTAACGAACGCTCCTCGGATTCGTCAGTAGCTCCTCGCTTCGCGCTCGATTCCGTTGATGATCTTTTTTATCTCGAATACAAACTTATGCCATCCCACTTTGTTGAGCGCATGGCGCATTCTTTGTGTTCCTTTGGCTTCGCCGCCGCCGGAACCTATGATCTCCAGAATGGGGATATCGAGAGCCAGAAGGGCCCGTTCCAATTCATTGAGGGCAGCGGGAAAGTCCTTCTCAAGAATTGCTGCTGCATGAGATTCGAATCGAATCTCGAAGCCCTTAGCCGTTAATTGCTCAAGAAGTGGCATTTGCAGCACCGTCCGGTGAATTTGTAATGCATCGGGAGGTTAACCAAATAATCGCATCAATCCCTTTGACTGCAGGTCGGGGACGAGGAATTTTCTTCCGCTAAGGGCTTCGGCCGCTCCATACCCGCTGCGGACGGCGCCTTCCATGGTGGCGGGCCAGCCGGTCGCGGTCCAATCTCCGGCGAGAAATAGTCTTGGCCACGGGCTGGTGTGTGATGGGCGATATGCATCGCTGCCGGGTGAAGGGGCAAACGTCGCATGGATTTCTTTCACGACGGTCGCTTTCGTCAATGTCGCCTCGCGGACGGTCGGGAAAAACTCTGCCAGCTCGCGAATGGCCAAGTCGATGATCTCCTGGCGCGGCTTGTCGACCAATGTCTTCGACGAGCTGACGACCAACTCCAGATAACTTCCCTGCTGAGCTGAATCGCGGCGCGTGGCGAGGATCTTCGACTTGTGGAACATCCACTGGATGGTGCGCTCGAGCAGCACTGCGTGCTCCAGCGGCGTGATCTCGCGATCGAACCAGAGATGAACGCCGGTAATGGGCGAGCTTTCGAAGCTGCGCGCCTGCTCGCGTAACGATTGCAATTCGCGAGCGTCGGGCAGAAGTTTCTCGATGCCATTGAAGGGTGTCGCCAGCACGGCGTAGTCGGCAGCGATCTCTTCCCCGCCGACACACAAGCGAACCTGGTCGCCCTCGGCGCGAAACGAATCGACCGGCGCCCGGAGATGAACCTTACCGCCGCGAGCTTCGATATATTGCGCGGCGGTTCCATAGAGCTGCGAGAGCGGAACGGCGGGGACGCCCATGCGGCCGGCCTCGGCTGATTTGAGAAACGAATCGCGAAACACCAGCGCAGCGTAGCTGACGGAGATGCGGTTCAGATCTTCATTCAGCGCGCTGACCAGCACCGGCTCCCAGAAGCGGCGAATCGCCTGCCTGGTCTGGCCGTGACGCTTGAGCCACGTCTCGAAGGTCTCTCCGTTATCGTTGGGCAGGCCGGGCACGAGCGCCAGCATGGCGCGTGCGATCGCCATCTTGTCTTTCAGATCAAGAACAGTGGAATCGAGGAACGACGGCGCGGCGTGAAACGGTGCGGGCAGCGCGCCGGGCTTCAACGTCGACGATTTGCCGCCAGGAAGGATGAAGGTGATCTCGTCGTACCAGCGGATTTGCTGGTCGACGCCGAGACGGCGATAGAAGTCGATCAGGTTGGTGCAGCAGCCGAGCAGCACGTGCTGGCAGTTGTCCACAACTTCGCCGGTGCCGGGAAGCTCGTACGAGGACGCGCGGCCACCGAGATACGGACGGCGCTCGAAGAGCTCGATGTGGTACCCGGAGTCAGCCAGCGCGCTTGCGGCCGACAATCCGGCGAGGCCTCCGCCGATAACAGCGACCCTGCAAGACTGCGAATTGTCGCCGACACTCATCGGAATTGCCAGTGACCTCGGAAACGCCAATATCCAGTGGCCAGGACCTTCAGCTTTTCTGTAGTGCTCAGCCGCACGCGATCGGAGAAGACATCGTAGTTACGGTCGATGATGCGCTCCAGCAACTGGCGATAGATTTCGACGAGCGTCCACAAGGCGCCGCGGCTGTCGTCGTCGATGAGCGGCAGCAACTCCTGCGCGGAGAAGTAATACGCGCGGGCGCGAGCTGCCTCGAACTCCATCAGCGGCCGAAGCGATTGTGGAGCGGAACCGTTGGTCAGCGCGTGCAAATCGATGTTGAAGCGCGCGAAGTCCTCGCGCGGCAGATACACGCGGCCCAGCGCGGCATCTTCCTTTACGTCTCGCAAAATGTTGGTGAGCTGAAAGGCAACGCCGACTTCCTCGGCCAGCTTCTCGGCGTGCGCATCGCGATAGCCGAAGATGCGGATGCAGACCAGCCCGACCACCGACGCCACGTGATAGCAGTAGTCGTAAAGCTGGTTGAAGGTTTCGTACTGGAGCTGCGGACCGTCGCCGCCAGTTCTCGGCGGGGGAGCTGAATCGCCCGGGTGCTCCCTCGGGCGCGGACTTTGCACGGGTGGTGCAACGTCCATCTCAGTGCCGCGCACCAGCTTCTCCAGCAACTCGAGCGGGATGTTGAAGCGCTTCTGCGCGTCGGCCAGCGCGAAGAGCACGGGATCGTCGGTGCGCTCGCCGTCGACGACGCGACGCAAGGCACTCATCCACTCGTCGAGCTTCTCGCGGCGCTGCTCGGCAGGAATCGCAGGATCGTCGGAGATATCGTCGGCATGTCGCATGAAGGCGTACACCGCCGACAGCGCGTTGCGTTTGGGAGAAGGCAGCAGCAGAAAGCCGTAGTAGAAGTTCTTGGCAGCGGAGCGGGCGATGTGCCGGCAAACACTATAAGCCGCCCGCAATTGCAGCGGGTGTTCGCTCACAGCACCTCGCTCGAAAGCGGGTGTTCACCACGGAAGCACAGAAGACACGGAAAAAGGCAAACAGAAAAAATCATTTCCGTGCCTTCCGTGCTTCTGTGGTGGATACGCTTTTTCCGCTCCCCAATTTTCCGATCAAGGCCCGCGCTAGGAGCCACAGTTTCGTCGGCTTGGAAATGGCCGGGCGGTGGGTCAACACGTCGTAGCTCTGGCGCGCGATTGCGTCGAGGACGGCGATGCCGCCGCGACTGAAGAGTTCGATATCGATGGCGAGGTGCTTGTCGACGATTGCGACCAGCGGCAGGCCTTTGGCAAACCAGTCGCGGGCCCGCTGGACTTCGAACCTCAGCATCTGGCGGAACTGCGGCGTGGCGCGGCGCTGGGCGATGTCGTCTTCGCTGACGCCGAACTTCGCCAGGCTCTCCAGCGGAAGATAGATTCGGCCTTTGTCGTAATCGCGCGAGACATCCTGCCAAAAGTTGGCGATCTGGAGCGCGGTGCAAGTGTGGTCGGACAGCTGCTGGCGCTCAGCATCGCGATAGCCGCAGAGATACAGGACGAGATGGCCGACGGGATTCGCAGAATTCTTGCAGTAGCCGAGCACGTCGTCGAATGTTGGATAACGCAGTGTCGTTTGGTCCTGGCGAAATGCGGTCAGCAGATCAGCGAAGGGCGCGCGTGGGATGTCGAACTGGCGAATGGTCTCGCGCAGGGCGATGAACACGGGATGACGCGGCGCGATCGGATTGCGTCCGGCAAATTCGGCCTCTGTTCGCAGCTTCTCGACATCGCGGCGCACGTCGACGGGCGGAGCTTCGACCAGGCTGAGATAGGTCGCGCTCAGCTCGGATTCCCAGGCGTCGAGCAGCGCCAGCGATTGCTGCGGATTGCCGACCTCGTCGCCCAGATCGTCAGAGACGCGGCAGTACGCGTAAACATTGTAGAAGTGCTGATGAAGATGCTTCGGCAGAAACCAGGTGACGACCGAAAAGTTCTCGTAATGCGAAGTCGCCAGGCGCGCGCAATATTGCTGGGCGTCGGCCAGCGATGGCGCGCGGTCGGGGATGGCGTACTCCGGCGGCAGAGCGCGCCAGCCGGCTGCGAGAAACGGGTCGGTCTCCTGTCCCGCCATAGCCAAAGGCGTGGAAGACGGGAGGCCCCGCGACTCCGCTTCGCTCCGCTCGGGATGATGAAACGGGGCTCCCCGATTGACCTGATTATCAGTTGGCACAGAAGCCATCTAGAAGATTGTATCGAGGATGGGTGTATCGTGTCGTTGACCGAGGTCAACCAGGTCGATCATGCAGTTGACATCCCGACCCTCTCAGGTTAGCCCAACATACGGCCAAAGCTGCGGCACTGTCTAGCGCAGCCCGTGCAACAAAACTCACTGGCAACTGATCACTAGCCACTAACCACTGGTCTACGGCGTGATCTCGAAGACCACGTTGCCGGCGGCACCGTACAAATTGCCGGCGCTGTCCAGAATCATGTTGCAGTAGGGCTCGTCGCCGGCGCTGCCGTTGAAGCCAGTGAGATTCCATTCGCCGTCGGAGGGCGTCAGGCGAAAAACTTCCGGCGCTCCGATGAATATTGTTCCGTAGAGATTGCCGGAGCTGTCCAAGGCCAGCTTAGCCAGCGAACCCTGATACGCGTCAAGTCCGTAAAGTACGTTGAAGGTCCAGCCGCCGCCGGAGGGTGACAGTTCGTAGGCCGCCCCACCGGTATTCTGGCCGCCCACGGATGTAACTCCATACATATTTCCGGCCGAATCGGCGATCAAGCCTCCATAGGCCTGTTCGCCATCGTCTCCGAGGAAACTGAAGTTGTGCAGAACAGTTTCCGTCCAGCTGGAGCCGGACGGCGTCAACTCATAAACCACACCCGAGTCTTGTGTGCCGCCGCTCTCTGCCGTGCCGTATATGTTGCCGCTGCTGTCGAAGATGACTCCGGCATAGGGAAAGGCACCATCGTTCCACTGAAAGGTATGGAGAACGTTTTCCGTCCAGCCTCCGCTGGACGGCGACAGCTCAAAAACCACTCCACATCCCCACGTAGACAGGCCACAATTACCGGCAGTGTTTCCTCCCGTAAAGGTAGTGCCATAAACGTTGCCCGCCCGATCCACCGTGAGATCGCCGAGGGAAGGATTGCTTCCATCAATGCCGCCGGTAAAGGAATGCACCACCGTTTCCGTCCAGGGGCAGAGCACGCTCTTGCAGGCAGCGGCAGGCGGCTGCAAACGGAAAACAACGCCGAAGCCCGATGCGCCTCCATAGTAGGTTGTTCCATAGAGGGTGCCATCCGGGGCAATGATCACACGGGCCATGGGGTTGGAACCGTCGGGACCGGAGAATTTGTACAGCGGAACGACCGTCCAGCTCGAGCCGTGGCGAGTCATTTTGAATACTGTTCCGCATCCGGTGTTGAAACAAGCTCCGCCGGTATTTCCCCCTCCCCAGGCTGTGCCATAAAGGTCTCCCGCTGAATCCATGGTCAGACCGGCCTCGGGGCCAGCTCCCTCGGGACCGCTGAAGGTGTGAAGCACCGTCCAGGTTTGAGCGTCTAGCTGCGTCGCGAAGACGGTCAGCAGAAACGCGAATGTGCACGTTGACACGGTGGAGCAGAAACCCCTTCGTCCAGCCTGATTCCGGCTTTTATCCAGCTGTGAATACGTCATGATAGATTCCCCCTGGCAGACTTCGAACGTGGTCCTTGTCCTTGCTCGCCTGGCGAATCGCGCTGCGCGCCCTGTCAATATTCATCGGCAAGCTCATACGCAAAAGCTGAGAGCTAAGCGCCAAGAGCTAATAGCTATTACGGCGTGATCTCCCAGATGAGGCCGTCACCGCGACTTCCGCCATCGGCGGTGGTGCCGTAGAGATTGCCGCTGGCGTCGAGGGTCACGCCGCCGAGCGGGATAGAGCCGTTGTTGTCGAAATCGTAAGATGTGTAGTTCCAGCCACTCCCCGTGGGCGTCAACGTGAACACTTCGCCGTTCCCTCCGCCCGTGAAAGCGGAGGTTCCATAGACGTTCCCAGCGGCATCGAGCGTGGGCGTATCAAATGGGCCTTGGTATCCGGAGAACGAGTGCAGCCGGGTGAAGCTCCAACTGCCATTGGAGGGAGTCAGCTCCCAAACCGTTCCAGCGTCGCCGGGTCCGCCAATATTGGTCGTGCCGTACAGATTGCCATGAGAATCCACGGCAACGCTGCCGATCGGATTGCCGCCGTCCGCGCCGTCGGTAAAGGTGTAGAGGGTGCTTTCGGTCCAGCCCGAGCCCGAGGGCGACAGCTCATAAACCGTTCCGTAACCATACTTGCCCCCATAGGGTGCAGTGCCATAGAGATTGCCGGCGCTATCAAAGGCCACGCCGTTTTCCGGAACCCCGCCGTCATCGCCTCCGGTGAAGCTGTAAAGCACGCTCTCTGTCCAACTACTGCCGGAGTGAGTCAGCTTGAAGACCGTCCCGGAATCATTAGCGCCGCCCGAGCCAGTGGTGCCATAGATGTTGCCGGCCGCATCGAACATGAGATTGCCGAGATAAGGGTTCTTGCCGTCACTGCCGCCGGTGAAGCTGTAGAGTGTGGTCAGCGTCCACGGGCAAGATACGCTCTTGCAGACCGTGGCGGGCGGCCGCAGCGCGAAGACAGTTCCCTGGTTATCTGTTCCTCCGTAATACGAGGTGCCGTAGAGAGCGCCGTCCGGGCCAAAGACCACTCCGGCTGAGGCAAAAACCGGGTCATTAGGATGGTCGAAGATGTACAACGTGCTCAAGGTCCAACCGCTGCCCACGTGCGACAACTTGTAGACCGTGCCGACGTTGCCGTTGCCGCCGGCGGTGGTGGTGCCATACAAATTCCCTGCCCGATCGATCGTCACGCCCGCATAGGGAAACGATCCGTCAGCACCGTTGGTAAACGAGTGCAGCTCGATCAGGGTCTGCGCCTGCGCCATCAGCGATACGAGAAATAAGGTGCTGGCGATTGCCGCCAATCGGCAGAGCTTCTTTGCGTGCTTCATAACTGATCCTCCTTGGGGTGCCACTTGCGCTTTGCCGTTGAGTCGTGCCCATCGACCCAGGTTAGCGTCCAGAGGAAGGACGTGAACCCTTCGGCAAGCTCAGGGCAGGCTCTGGGGCACCGGATCATCTATCAAGTCCAAGTACGTCTCATCCTGACCACTGACCACTAGCCACTTCTTACGGCGTGAGCTTCCACACCGTGCCGGCATCGGGAGACGGATACGGGCCTTCCGAGCACACGCCATAGATATTGCCTTGGGCGTCGAGCACGACTTTGCCCGCGGGAAAGAATCCATCACTATTGTTGAAACCAAAGCTATACAGCGAAGTGAAAGTCCAGCCGCCACCGGAATTCGTCAAGCGGTAAACCACTCCACTTCCACCTTCTCCGCCACCGGCGTTGCCGTAAAGGTTGCCGCTTGCGTCCATGGTCAGGTCCACTGGACCCTCGGCCTGGCCGTCAAAGGTATACGGCACAGAGAAGTTCCAGCCTCCACCTTGCTGCGGCGTCAATTCAAAAAGCGTGCCGTAACCGAATTCTCCCGGGCCGTAGCTGGCAGCGCCGTATAGATTGCCACTGGGGTCAAAGATGAGGCCGCCAAACGGATAGCCTCCATCCGAGTTGCCGGTGAAGATGTGAAGAATGGTCTCGGTCCATCCCGAGCCGGAGGGTGTCAGCTCAAAAACAGTTCCGCAGCCGAAGCCGTAAATGCAGCCCGTACCGACGCCGTACGGCGTAGCGCCGTACAAGTTACCGGCTCGGTCAATCGCCAGCGGCGACTCCGGTTCCATCCCGTCATTGGCGCCGCCTTGAAAGGCGTAGATTGTGGTCTTGGTCCAGGTCCCGTTGCTGTTCGGGGTCAGCTTAAATACCGTGCCGCACGAATAGCTCCCACGACTACAGCTCTCGCTTCCCCCTTGCTCCGTGGTGCCATACAGGTTACCGGCGCTGTCGAAGGTGACGTCTCCGACAGGATAGAATCCGTCGGCTGGCGAGCTGAAGTTGTAAAGGATGGTCTCGTGCCACGGGCACTCGAAGCTGGCGCAGAAATTGGGCGGGGGCTGCAGCTTGAATACGGTTCCGCAACCGATGCCGAAGCATGAACCAGAGCCACCTTGTTGGGTGGTTCCGTAGAGCGCACCGTCGGGGCCGATGATCACTCGCGCGTCGGGATACATGCCATCGGGCGCGCCCTGGAATTTATAGATCGGCGTCTCCACTCCATGGGACGACACTTTGAAGACAACTCCACATCCCACAAAGCCGCACTGCCCGGTGGTGATGCCTCCAGCATTTGTGGTGCCGTAGAGATTCCCGCCAGAATCGCGAGTTATTCCTCCGCTCATGGATGGGGCGAGAAAACCACCATCCGCTCCGTCGGTGAAGGTGTGTAAGACGGTCAGGGTCTGCGCCGGTGCGATCGCCGATAGAAAAAACACTGTGCCCATTATTCCTGCTGATTGGAACCATCGCGTCGTCCGCAGCATATGTGATCCTCCCTCGATGCAATTGTGAATCGCCGGCCCAGCGTTCATGGACTATTGTCTATGGCGTGATCTCCCAAATCACTCCCTGCCCATACTTGCCGCCCTTCCAGGCAACGCCGTAGAGATTGCCGGCTTTGTCGAGCACAAGCTGTCCGCCGGGGCCTTCGCCATCGGAGCCGCCGCGTAAAGGTGTACAGCGTGGTAAAGGTCCAGCCGCCACCCGAGGGAGACAGTTTGAAGACAGAGCCATAGCCGGTGATCGAGTTCGTGCCGTAGAGATTGCCGGCGGAGTCCATAATCAGGTTGGCGGTGTTGTCTTCTCCAAAGCCGCCGTAGTTGTAAAGCTGAGTGAAATTCCATCCGCCGTTGGAAGCGCTGAGCTCATAGATACCCGCGCTGTCGTTGCCACCGCCGTCAGCGCCGGACGTCGCGCCGTAAAGGTTTCCTGACGAATCGCGAATGACGCCCTGCGGGTCGTAGCCGTTGTATCCGGTGAAGTCATAGAGCTCGTTCAAGGTCCAGCCGGACTGTCCGGGCTGCAGCTCGAAGACCGCGCCGTAGAAGCAGCTCAACGTGGTACTGCAGGCAGCAGTGCCGTAGAGATTGCCGGACGAGTCGATGGTCCATTGGCCGCCGGGGAAATACACTCCGTAGCTCAGGTTGTGCTCGACGAAAGAATATGGGACGTTTTCGTTCCAGCTTCCGCCGCTCTTAGCGAGTTTGTACATGGCGCCTATGTTGGCTGCGCCGCCAAAGAAGGTCAGCCCATACATGTTTCCGGATGCGTCGAAGAGCACCGAACTGGTGGGGTACGAGCCGTCGGGCTGGCCGGTGAAGCTGTGCAGCACCGTCTCCTGCCAATAGCAAAGGAAGCTGGAGCAGATGTTCGGCGGCGGCGCCAGACGGAAGACGTCACCGCAGACGTTAAAGTTGCTGCAGTTCAAGCCTCCGGCCGTACTGTAGAGCGCGCCATCGGGCCCGAAGGTCAGGATGTTGCTGGGATTGCCGGAATCGGCGCCGCCTTGAAAATCGTAAAGCGGCCGCAGGATCCAGCCCGAGCCGGAGCGCGCCAGCTCGAAGACCGAGCCGCAGCCGGTGTTGCCGTAAGAGCTGTTACCACAGCCGTAGACTTGATTGGCGCCGGCGGAAGCCGTGCCGTAGAGATTGCCGTTCGCACCGGCCGTCAGGCCGCCTAAGGGATTGGCGCCGTCTCGGCCACCGGTGAAGTTGTAGAGAACCTGGAAGGTTTGCGCCTGGGCGAGCACGGAAAGGAAAAGCAATGTCAGCGCGCCAGCCATGACAGCACGGCGCGGCAAAGAACGGTTATGACCCGAATGCTGCTCACAACGCTTCACAGAACACCTCCTGGAATTTAGGTTATCGATCCTTACCGACAGCTGACCATTGACTACTGCTTACGGCGTGATCTCCCACACTGCGCCCCAGTCGCCACTTCCTCCGAGCACGGAGGTCCCGTAGAGATTGCCGTTTGCGTCGAGGGCGACCGGACAGACCGGAGTCCTGACGGTGATTCCGTCGAACTCGTACGAGGTGTAGGTCCACCCGTTAC
>CAWDWG010000009.1:0-824933 GCA_963805985.1 uncultured Acidobacteriaceae bacterium
TCAACAGCAATTATACCCGCTGTTTTGTGGCTTGTTCCAGTACGGCGATTTGCACTTGGGACAAACGCGCGGCTCGCCCATCGGTGCCCTTTCGCGGAACCCATTCGTGATCGCAGCGCGTGCAGCGATAGCCCGCAGTTTGATGGTGGTCATTGCCATACATGGGCGGAGGATATACCAGATAGTAATATACTGTCAAGGTGATATATTTCCCTTGACAAGTATATACCTAATTAGTAATATACCTCTCAGGTAAGCGAGGTTGCTATGGAAGACCTGAGAGAGCAGCGCGGAATCGTACTGGCGGCCACAAAGCAGATTCACCAACACGGCGATTGCTGGATTGTTCCATCGCAGAGCGGCAAGGGTGTCTACGCGGTTCGGCATCTCGCGGAGACAACCCCGAGTGTTCCTGCCCCGACTACGAGGCGCGCCGCCAGAACTGCAAGCACATCTATGCCGCGATCTTTGTTTCGCGTCGTGAGCGTCACGCCGACGGGAGCACTACCGTAACGGAAACCATCGCCATCACGCGCCAGCAGACCACGTACCCGCAAGCGTGGCCCGCTTACAACGCCGCCCAAACGAACGAGAAAGACAAATTCCAATCCCTGCTTTCCGATCTGTGCCGCGGAATCGCAGAGCCAATCGAGAAGAAAGCCGGACGCCCCAGGTTGCCGCTGTCGGATGCGGTTTTCAGCGCAGTATTCAAGGTCTATTCCACTGTGAGCGGACGCCGTTTTATGAGCGATCTGCGGGACGCGCAAAGCAAGGGTTTCATCGCTTCCGCTCCGCACTACAACTCGATTTTCAATTACCTTGAGAATCCGGCGATGACTCCGATTCTGCGTAGCCTTGTCGAGCAAAGCAGCCTTCCGCTTCCGCAGCGTCGAAACCAGCTTCGCGGTCGATTCTTCCGGTTTCACAACCTCTCGATTCACTCGCTGGTTTGATGTGAAGTACGGCAAGGAGCGCGTCAAGCAGGATTGGGTGAAGTGCCATCTCATGTGCGGCGTCAAAACCAACATTGTCACCGCAGTGGAAATCGAAGAGATGTACACAAACGACACGTTGCTGTTCGCTCCGATGGTCAAAACCACCGCCAAGAGCTTCACCATCGCGGAGGTTTCCGCAGATAAGGCATACGGTAGCCTCGCCAACACGGATGCTGTTACCAAGGCTGGTGGAACCCCGTTTATCGCGTTCAAGGGTTCGGCCACAGGCAGAGGCAGGCGGAACTTTCGAGCAGATGTTCCACTACTTCATGTTTCGCAAGGAAGAGTTCTTGCAGCATTACCATCAGCGGTCTAATGTCGAATCCACGTTCTCGATGATGAAGCGAAAGTTCGGCGACGCCCTGCGCAGCAAGACCGATATTGCGATGGTCAACGAAACGCTCTGTAAGGTGCTCTGCCATAACTTGGTAGTGCTCATCCACGAAATGTACGAATTGGGGATCGACCCCGTGTTCTGGAACTGATTCGCCACCATGAAGGTACTGTCCCTCGTCGCGCTGGTGTGTTTCGCATTGAACGCGCCCCAAGTACCAAATCCCCAGACCGCAAAGCCCAATGAAGCAGGCGACGGCAAAGGAGTGTCGCCAGTTACAGTAGTTAATAATTGCAACCCCGGCGCACAGGCACAGCAAGAACCCCACGGCTGCCCAGATTGGAGCGCATCCATATGGGGCAACATTCCAGATTGGCTCTTGGCGCTCGTGGCTACCCTCACGTTCCTCGGAGTCTGGAAACAAGCAATAGAAACCGCCAAGTCCGCTGAGTCTAGTCGTCGCCAGATAGTCTTGGCGTACCGACCGAGGCTGATTCTCCGTGGCATAGCCTTTCAACTTGGAAGCATTCTTGACTAGAACAACCCGCCGAAGATTAACTACGTCATCGCGAATGTTGGCGGCAGTGAAGCAACAATCGAGGAAAGTAACTTGACGGCGCAGAGATTTGATTCCTTGCCGCCGATCCCACCCTACAGTGACAACCGGGACGCGTTGGGAGTCTTTAAGATAAGCGCTGGAAGCTATCAAAAAAGAGAACTGAAGTTGGACGGCTCCTTTAGCCTTGGCGTCCGTTTGGACGAACTCATGAAGGCCGATCCGCGTTATACCATCCCAAACACTATTTACTTCTTCGGGTTCGTGCAGTACAGGGACGAGCTTGGCATTTCTCGGCGCACTGGTTTTTGTCGGCAATACGACATTGGAAGCGGGCGATTTCTGGCAGTCAATGATTCCGAATACGAATACTCCGACTAGCAGCCCGTGCCCAAAAATTTGCCTAACTGCCCAATTATTCAAGGCTTTGCCGCCTTTCTTGGGCAAAGCCGTCCCACTCGTTCGAAAACCTCGAATGCGTGTGATCCCAAGTGCACCATTCCCGGTGCAGGCGATTTCTGTCAAGCTCTTGAATCATGGGTTGGAGAGTGCCATTGGAATGCAAGCGATCTGGCTACAGCAAAGTTAGGCTCAGCACAGCACGCGATGAAACAAACTGACGTGGGAATGTTGAATGGGATACGCGGGGTTCTCTTCGACGTCGACGAAACTCTTTACGATTAAAGAGCCCTTCGACGGCGCATGGCCGCGCGAATCGCTGCCGCATATTGGAGCAGGCCCGATAAGGGGATCCACGTGATTCGCGCCCTGCAGGCCTATCGGCGAGCTCACGAGGAGTTGCGGAACCAAACTTACTCATCGGACTTGCAGCTTGCGCTGGCAGCGAAAAAGGCCGGGTATGGAGTGTCCGACTTACGCGGCGTGGTTGAGGAATTGTTCGAGCGAAAGCCTCTGGAGCTCCTGGCGCGATGCGTCTATCCGGACCTGCTTCAATTCCTGCGGCTGTTGTCGGAGCGTCGCATTCCGTGCGGCGTTTTCTCGGATTATCCGGTCGAGGCCAAACTCTCAGCGATGGGGCTGAGGGAGTTCTTTGGTCATGTTCTTTGCGCGGCGGAGATCGGCAGCCTAAAGCCGAATCCTGCGGGCGTACTTCTGTTGGCTGGGCAAATGGGACAAGGGCCCGCAGAAATGCTTTACATTGGGGATCGAACCATCGATCTTGTAAGCGGCCGCGGCAGCGGGGATGAGAGGGCTTCTCATCGGCGGCAGGACGACGTACTCAACTCTCGTTGACCAATTGCGCTCGAGGAGCGCCTGAGTTTCCCTGCGGCCGCCCCCCCAACGTTCCAAATTCATTTGCCCTGCAGATAGGCGCCAGAGACCGGAGCCGTCGGGCTGAAAGCCTTGTTGATCCAAGGCATGTTGACGACGAGGCAAAGAATCATCACTGCACTACAGACCCCGACCGCGAGCATCAACTTCCATACACGGTACAGGCGCTCGGGATGCTCGACAGGGCTGGGATCTTTGAACGACAGGACGAAATAAATGGTCATCACGATGGCGATAAACGGGAAGGACAGTACCAGTTCTACGGTAGCGCATCAGGAATGCTCCGAAAAACAGCATGGCAGAGGCAGCGTAGAAAACCACCGAGGTGAGCAAGAGTTTCCGGAGTCAGGAACGCCAGGGACTTGCGATACTTGGCTACGCTGTCGCTTTCCCGCAGGTGGCGCTGTTCGGCATACCGCTTGAGAGCCATGAAGTAACAACCTACCAGCCAATAACTGAGCAGGAGCGAGGCCGGAGGGATGGTCGGCGAAACAATGAGCCATCCCGCAGCGAGGCGAATAGGGTTATTGATGGCCTCGGAGACCACGTCCAGGTAGGGAACGTCTTTCGTGCGGAAAGGCCGAAGATTGTAAGCGCATCCCATCACCAGCAGGGCCGCCATATCCCAGCCAACCAGGGCGAGATCCGCCACGCCAGACGGAATGGGGCGATAACGTTTGATGGGATGGAATTTGTCGAATGGAGCGTCGCAAATTTCATTGATTACGTAGTTGCTGGAGGCGATCAGCCCCACTGCCAGCAGCCCGAGCAGCGTTTTCTCCAGCAGGTCCCAAGTGAGGGGCAGGCGGTTCAGCGAAACCGCGATGACGACGCCGGGCAGGACAAAGAGGTTCTTGATCCAATGGTCGAGACGCGCAATGCGAACGTGAGCCTTACAGGTCCGCCAGGTGCTCAGTGAATGGGAACGGTCTCTGCTTGACTGTACGGAGGGGGCGGGCTTCGTCATCGGAAACTGCAGTTTAGCATCGCACGACAAGCGTGGCCTGCATCGGGCTCATTCGCAGAGGCGCAGAGGCTTTAGCATATAGCTCTCGTCGTCAGTAGTAACCATCCAGAAGGTTCGATCGGAAAAAGCCGCGCACAATTGCCGGTCACTCTCTTGCCCCTTCGAGCGTGCCCACAGAATCTTCTCGGAACTGAAGTCTGCCCCATTGTGAACCAGCTCTTCACCGGGATTGTGATCATCGAGATCGTAGGAAACCAGGAACAATTGTTTGCCTGGCTGCTTCTCGAGGTCGCGAGCGATAAGTTTTCGATTGTCGGGATAAGCGAAAGCCGTGTTGACCGCAGCGCCACTCTGCCGAGACAAACAAGTTGCTGCGACGGTCACACAAACTGCAACGACAAAACATCGGTCAGAAGTGTGCCGTTGCGCTCAAAAGTAACGCAATCCTTCTACGGCAAAGACGTGTGATCTTCTCGCCTTCGGCATGCGTGCGGCAGTAATGCGAAATCGAAATCTCAAAACCCTCGTGATAAGGCTCTCGTTCGCTCCTGCCTGCGGATTACCCAAAGACGACCCTCAATTCTTTCCATGTTAGATTTCTAATTCTATATACCACAATGTAAGAGTACCACATTGTAGTACAATGAGTCCCAACAACTAAGACCCATCATTGTGGATCCCATGTCATCCGCTGAGCTCTTTCAGACATTGGTTTAATCATGAGATCGGCGACTCTTCCGGATCCGGCATCACGATCCGCTATGGCCGTCTCTTTACCCGACCGTCGGGGATAAGTCTTCAACGACTCTTGCAGCCGCTTAAGCTGGTCGCGGCACACACTCGTAGATTCCGTTGACGCGGGCTCGGTTAAAGGATCTTGCGCTCCACCAATTGCGGATCGTTGACCAGGAGTGCTCCACCCTCTCCACAGGTCAAGTTCTTGGTATCGTGAAAACTCTGGGTTGCCAGCTGGCCGAACGTCCCAGTGTAGCGTCCGCGGTAGCGGGAGAACAGGCTGTTGGCGTTGTCCTCCACCACCGTTACTCCATGCCGCTGTGCGATCGACAGGATCGCGTCCATCTCGCACGCCACTCCCGCGTAGTGCACCGGGACAATGGCCCGCGTCCGCGGAGTGACGAGCCCTTCCAGCTGCGCTTCGTCAAGATTCAGCGTGTCCGGACGGATATCGACGAAAACCGGCCGCGCTCCACGCAACACAAAGGCGTTGGCCGTGGAGACAAACGTAAAGGACGGCAAAATGACTTCATCCCCGGGAACAAGATTGAGCAGGAATGCCGCCATTTCCAGGGCGTGCGTGCACGAGGTGGTCAGAAGAACCCGCGGGACACCGAGCTGCTTTTCCAGCAAGGTCTCGCACTTCCTGGTGTATGGTCCGTCACCGGGAATGTGCCCGCCGTTGATGGCGTCCTGGATGTGGGACAGTTCCGTGCCAACCAGCGTCGGCTTATTGAATGGGATCTTGTAGGTGCTCACTTCCTTCCTATGATACTTCGGTAAACCAGCGGCGATACCATAGCCGCAGTCAGCTATTGCAAAAGCCGCAGCCTCGAATGAAATGATAGTTTGACACAGCAGTCTACCGTGATGCTTGCGACCAACGCCAGGCTCCGCATCACACGCTGCAGGATGATTCAGCTCAGAAATCGTTTTGCTCTGCTATCCTCTAGCGGAGGATCCGTCCCACACATGTACGCCCCGATTGACGGCTTGCGCGTGCTCGCCGTCGAAACCAGCCTTTTGATCGCGTTTACGATTCTTGCCTTCCTGTTCCTGAAATTTTTCCGGTCGTCATTCTCTTATCCGCGCTGGTTGCAGGTGGTCCTCGCCAGGAACTCGAGGGCCGTGGTGCTGGTGATAGGCGTAGCTCTGATTGGCCGCGCGCTTCTGCTGCCTTGGGTCGGCATACCTCAGCCGCGTATTGACGACGAGTACAGCCACTTGCTTGCGGCGGATACGTTCTCTCACTTCAGGCTGACAAATCCTACCCCCCGGCCTGGCAGCACTTCGAAACATTTCAGGTGAACCTGACGCCCACCTACCATTCCAAGTATGCGGTAGCGCAAGGCCTGGCGTTAGGTTTCGGCAAGATCGTGTTTCATCAGCCCTGGATTGGGGTTTATCTCAGCACTGCAATCCTGTGCGGCGCGATCTGCTGGGCCCTGCAGGCCTTCGTCCCGCCAGGATGGGCGCTGCTCGGAGGTCTGCTGGCGACATTTCGTCTCGCATTCCTTTCTTATTGGATGAATTCCTATTGGGGCGGCTCGATGGCGGCGCTGGGCGGTGCGCTGGCACTTGGATCGGTTGTACGGTTGTTTGGCGCACCGCAAACAGGTCGGCATCGCGCACTGCTGGCATCGTTATTCGCTATCTCGTTACTGCTCTTGGCGACTTCGCGTCCTTATGAAGGTCTGGCCTTCTCGATCCCGCTGCTTGTGTACTTCGGTTACAAGTTGATCCACGGCGTGCGCCAAAAGGAGATCGACTCTCCGCTCGACCGTGCTGCCTATGGCCGTGATCGGAGTAGCTGGGTTGTTGCTCATGGGCTACTACAACCAGCGAACCACCGGCAATCCGCTGTTATTGCCGCATCTTTTGAACGAACGCACCTACTCGCCCTTTCCGCTCTTCCTTTGGCAAGAAGGCTAAGCCGGATATGACCTTTCGTGATCCCGCGTTCGCGAAGTTCTTTGCGGTTACGAAGAGCTGAATACAACTACGAGGAGACGCAGTCGCTTTCCGGACTGTGCGGCCTGGAAGCTGGCGCGTTTCAGTTCAAATTGGTTTTTCTATATCGGAGTGGCATTGGCATTTCCCGCTTTGTTGGGCATTCTATCCGGCGCGAGAACTCCGCAGCTGCGTATCGTCGCTCTTTGCCGCAGCCTCTACTGCAGTGGCTCTTGCGTTGTGCATCTACACCATGCCTCACTACGCAGCACCAGCTACGGTGACGTTATACGTTTTCGCAATCGAAGGATTGCGTTATCTGTGGCAGCAAGACGGGAAGGGCGAGCGGGCTTTCGTAATTGGTGTTTGCTGACGGTAGCCATAACTTCTCTGACTCGGCAAACAGGAAGCACTGCAATTAACACAACGTTTGCGTTCCCCGATCTTCGGGGATTGATCGCACGGCAAATCGAGAAAGAGCCAGGAAAGCAATTGGTACTTGTGTCCTACGACATAGGAGCACCATTATCCAGGTGACGAACTGGTCCATAACGGAGCCGACTTTCCCTCGGAGAAGATCCTTTGGGCGCGGTCGAAGGGTGCGGGCAACGATTCAGACCTGTGCCAAGCGTACTCGGACCGAACCTTCTGGAGCGTGACCAGTGACGACGTTAGTTTCTCGTTGCATCCACTGCGGCTTTGCGGCACGAACAAGCCCGGGAGTTCCAGTCCACAACTGAAATAGAGCTGCGCCGATTCGCTTCCAGCTTCTTCTGCGAGGTGTTAGGGGCGCGCGCCTCGACGGGAGCAAGCAAAGTGCATCGTAAGATACCATGGCCGTGTTTCACCCGGCGATCTCCGCCTGCAATCGAAGGATTCGCTGGCAGGCGAGGTCTGCCTCCCTTGGGCTGGCGCGGCGAGGGCGGCGGCAGCGGCAGCGGTTGAATCAGATTCCACAGAAGCAACGGAGTGTGTTGCTGATGTGGACAGCAATTACGCCATTTGGCGAGATTTGTTCCAGGAATATAGCGAAAGCTTCTTCTGTCAGGTGTGCCGGAACGGCATCTCCCGAGAACGCGTCGATTGCCAGGAAATCAAAATGCTGGTTGTCCGATCGGCGCCGTTCATCCTTCAACGAGAGGCGGGCGTCGCCAAGCACCACATCCACTTTAGCTGGACGATCGTGTAAGAAACTAAAATAGCGCGGGTTCTTGGCAATTCGTACGACCTCAGAATTGATCTCGTAAAACCGCAAGTAATCTCCGAGTTGTCCGTAAGCCGCTAGAGTTCCGACGCCAAGACCAACGAGACCCAAGCGAAGGCCGGGCGGGTGCGCGGAGGGCACTCGCAGTTAGCGAAGGCGCGCCAGTGCCCGGCCAGCTCCGCTGTGGAAACCGTAATAGCTCGTACCGTTACTCGTCCTGTTTTCGCCGCCGCCCCATTCGCGAGGCCTTATGATGCAACGTCGGGAATCTCTGCCTCTGCGCCCACCATTGAAGGTTCGCTCAATTGCGGCACAGGTTCAACGAGTCGATTGGCGACTAGTTGCGCCAGAAGCACCACTGCTAGCCCTGCGATAACGTCAATTCCGTAGTGCCAGCCGGTCGTGATCGTCGAGACACAGATTAGTATCCCAATGATAAGCGCAAACCATTTCACGCCCCGGATACGCCACAGAGCGACGACGGACAGTATCGCGAGTACTACGTGAAACGAAGGAAACGCAACTACTCCGGCATCCTTCAGCCGATCCGGCATTGGCTGGTTGAGATTTGAGGAATGCAAGGGTCTCAACCACGATCGACTGGTCCTTTGAGGGCGCGAATCCTTCTGTTGTCCATGGACCCGCAGCTGGCCACAAAGCAAAGAGTGCCGAAGTCATTGCGGCTGCAAACAGCACTCCGACTGCGTAGCGCCGCGAACTGATGGCTTTTCCGCACAGCGGTGGAATCACGAGGGCAGCGACAATAATCGGTGGAAGGAAGTTGTAGGCGAGATTCAAGGTATGTCGAATTCGTGGTAGGTGAGCGACCATGCGGACATAGGTCACTGTGTGGAAATGCATCAAAGCGTCGATCTTGGTCAGTCCACCGTCAACCAGGGACAGGGGCTGCGGCCTGCCACCGGGATCAGGAATGAAATAGTAGGAATAACCAATAAGCCCCAAGCTACTAGCTGGGAGACATCACCTACTCTATTCAAGCCCTCACCCCGCCAGCGGCAGTACCAGCAGGCTGCAATCAAAATAGCCATGCTGGGAGATCCCACGAATAATTGCACTATGACATTTGATTCCTTCGGAGCGTTCAGGTGAAGAAACGCGGACAGCACGATATCAAATGCGAGAAGAGATCCGACTATCACCACCATCAGGCGATTGAATCGGGAGCTTTCGGTGTCGGTAGAGAATCCGCGAAGGACGGCTGTCCAGGCACTCGCCAGATGTTCTCGCAATAGCGTTCTAGAGGTCATAACTAGACTGTGGTCCGAAGCCTTTAGTCAGCGCCTGGTTCTCGCTGGTTCGTTTCCTGAATCTCTGCTGTGCGCGCTCGAATAACAACGCAATGTTATCAGAGTAGATCAAGTTCCACGCCGTCGAGTGTTCGAGGAGATACGACAGCGGCTGTTTCCGCTTCAGAAGGATGTAGTCGACCTTATATTTATCGAACACCTCGAAAGAGCGATTCATCGTGACAGCGCTTTTGTCGTCGGCGAAGGTTCCGTTGTAGGCGAAGATGTCCGCTCGCCCGTCGATGAACGGCTTGAACTGGGGGGCGTTCCACTCGATGTATCCACCCCAGCCGTAGTCGTTGAAAAGTCGGCCGGTGATGTGCTGTTGCTGCATGAAATTTAGCGCGAGGCGAGGATACTCCTCGTCAACCCGCGCCTGAAGCGTTGCTTCGGAAGGGAAGAAATAGATCAAACTGCCGACAATCCCGGCGATGATGATGGCATTGAGCCACGGCTTGTCGAGTTCGCGCTCGTAGGGTGGAAATAGATGCAGGCGCGGAGCAAGAACTGGAGGGAGAATCAATCCGGCAAAAAACAAGAATCGCTGGTGCGAGAGCGCTGCCCACATGGCGAAGACTGCGAGCAACACGTCATCCAATCGCCACGGCTTGCGCGAGAATAAGGCTGCAGCTATTAGCCCAAAGATAATGATGAGAGCCAGCTTGCCGTTCCAGTTGCCGAAATCTACGGACTGCCATTCGTCCAGGTACTGCGTGACTTCCGAGTGGCGAAGGAGAAGATTGAAGGGGTACAGCACGAGCTTATAGCCGAAAGGGTTGATGAATAGGGCAGCCACAGAGGCCGCGAAGCCTGCCAGCAGCTTTGTTAGTTCACGAGGGGTCCATCGGTGAGCGACTACAGCGCCCCACTCCCCTTCTACTAGTCCCGAGCCGATGACTATTGCAAATACGACTATCCCAAAAACCCAGGATCCATGAAGATTGATCCACAAGGCGAATATTGGGGGCGCCAGCCAGAGGCCCTCTGCCCGTCCTGCGAAACTGATCCAGCACCAGCAACAGCGCCACCATGCAGAGCCAGCCGAACAGCAAAGTGCGTGGCGCCATCGAGACGCCGCCGAGACAAACGGCTCCCAGCGTGGCTATGGCGGCATCCTTGCAATCCGCGCCCGCACGGCAGCAGCGGTAATAAACTCCGGCAAAGATCAGGACCAGGACGATGAAATATACCAGCAGGACACCTTGCAGTCCTGCACTGCGAAACGCCAGGAAATATGGCACTTCCGACAGCCACTCGAAGTTGATCCACGGAGATCCGGCCGCGGTGAAGGAGTAAGTATCAACCGGGGATAGGGAGTGATGCTCGAAGAGAGTGCGGGCATTTCGAAGATGCCACCAGATATCAGGCTCGGCTATGTTTTGTGTGCAATAGCGGAAGATCGCTGCCGCCAGCAGCGACATGCACATGACCGGAAAGCCGAAGGCCGTGGCAAGCCGATCTCGCCACGCCGAACTGGCGGTGTTAGGAGGCCTTGCAGAGGATGTGGATACGCTCGCCATCGGTTTTGTTTCCACTGCAACCAAAGTTCGACGCTATATCAAAGACCGGCTATCGACATTTTAACTATCACCCTATTATT
Organism: uncultured Acidobacteriaceae bacterium; assembly: GCA_963805985.1. Classification (GTDB taxonomy): domain Bacteria; phylum Acidobacteriota; class Terriglobia; order Terriglobales; family Acidobacteriaceae; genus Bog-257. The sequence continues at coordinate 10,942 of CAWDWG010000009.1, forward strand.
CCGCAGATATTCACTGTGAGTGTGAAGTTGCTTGCGGCTTGGTGCTGTCTCCGCCATCAGGGACACGTTCGAAAAGAACAGCAACCTTGTCGGAGTAGACCATTTGCCAGTCGCGGGAATTCTGCAGAAGATACGTCAGCGGGCGATCTGGCTGCAAGAGCAAATAGTCGAAGCGGTATTTGTCAAATACTTCCAAAGGCGCCTGCATAGTAGTCGCCTTGCGGTGGTCGTCCAGGGTTCCGTTGTAGACGAAAATGTCAGCGCGGCTGTCAACAAATGGCTTTAGCTCGGGGCTATACCACTCCATGTAGCCGCCCCACAGATATTGGTTGAAGATTCTTCCGTGAAGTCCCTCGTGTTGCATAAACTCAAGTGCGGTGCGAGGAAACATCTCGTCGACTTGCTGCCGAAGTTGCCCGGCTGATGGAAAGAAGACAACCAGGCTACAGATCAGGGCGAGCATAATGGCAGCGTTCAGCCATGGCTTGTCCAGTTCGCGGTCATAAGGAGGAAACAGCTGCAGGTAGGGCGCGAGAATAGGCACTACGATGAGGCCTACGAAAAAGAGGAAACGCAGGTGGGACAGTCCTGCGTATAGAGCAAAAGCAGTTAGTAGCGCATCGCGCAGTTGCCAGCGGCGGCGGGAGAAAAGAGCAGCAGCCAGCAGACCGAAGATCACGATATACATCAGCTTGCCATCGCCAGTAGAGAGATCAACCGGCTGCCACTCCGTGATATATTGCGCGTTGCTCTGCTGACGAAACAGGAAGTCGAACGGGTACACTACCAATCTGTATCCGAAGGGATTAACGAAGAGCGCGGCGAGGGACGCGCCGATAACGAGCAATAACTGCTTCCATTGCGACCGAGACCAGCGACGAGCTACAACCAAGCCCCACTCCCCTTCGATTAAGCCCGACAGCGTGGTAATGGCAAGTACTACCATTCCGAAGACCCACGACCCATGCAGGTTGATCCAGACGGCGAATAAAGGGGGCAATAGCCAAAGGCCTTTTCCTGTACGCTGCCAGTGGTCTAACAGGAGCAGCAGGCCTACCATGCACAACCACCCGAAGAGCAGCGTACGCGGGCCAATTGACACAACTCCCAGCGAAATACCCAGGAGGGTGACAACCGTAGCATCCTTGCAATCGGCTCCGGCCTGCAAGGAAAGATAGTAAATCCCTGTATAGATAAGTAACAGGATAACGAAATAGAGCGCCAGAATGCCTTGCAGCCCCCAGGCTCTGAAAGCCAGATAGAACGGGATCTCCGATAGCCACTCGTGATTAAGCCAGGGCGAGCCCGCGGCCCCGAGGGAGTAGGTGTCTACGGCAGGGAAAGCGTGATTTTGAAAAAGATAGGAAACATCCCGGAGATGCCACCATATATCCGGTTCCGCAAATTGCTTGGCACAAAATCCGAAGATGACAGCGGCCAGGAGGAACATGCACATCACGGGGAAGGAGAAGATGGTCTCGAACCAATTGCGCCATAGTCCACCACGGGACGGTAGGGGCACTGCGGGAGTATTGACGTTTGGCTCGGTCATTCGGTTAATTGCGCTTGGTATAGACATAATCCAGAGTGCATCCCGGCGTTTGTAGTTTCCCTCTAGCTATCGTGTCGTTAGCGACTGCTGAGCTGTCGTTTTCTGTCGTCGGCTGAAGCCGACTCAGAAAGCAAAATAAGCAGCATATCGGCACGACTAAAGTCGTGCCCTGTTACGAAGCACTCGAAACCCGAGTTGTTCAGAAGCCTGTGAAGCCCGTGAAGTCGTGTGCTTACTCATGTCCTCCAAAGTCGGAGTTGTTCGCCCTTCCCGCGAAAAGCAGGTCCTTCGACTGCGGGTCCGCCCGCCGCAACGGAAGCGGCGGAAAAGCAAAGACTGCGGACGCTCCGCTCAGGATGACAAGTCTTGAAACAGAGCACGCGTTCGGCACGAGTAAAGAGCGTGCGTGCGAACCCCGTCGTCCCTGGGGGACTCTGGACCTTTTCCGGCTCTAACCAGGACTCCCCTGCGCTCCGTCCTGGGCTATCATGCCACGCGCCTACGGCGCTCTGGTTGTTCGAGCCTCCTACTCGATCCACTCCTTCCTAGTTCTCCGGAATATCTTTAGCTTGTCTCACTTGGCTAAACTATCGCCGGTTACCCCCATCGGCGGCCCATGCTGGAATACTTTTGCTACATCATCGGAATGAATCAGCTGCCAGCCGGGAGAATTTTCGAGGAGATAGGTTAACGGCCAATTGCGCTCCACGAGGACATAATCAATGTGATACTTGTCAAGGACTTCGAGCGGCCGCGTGAGACTTACTACGCCTGCGTAGTCATCGTAGATGCCGTTGTATATAAAGATATCTCCTCGTCCATCGATAAATGGCTTTAGCTCAGGATAATTCCATTCCATGTAGCCACCGAATTCCACTGAATTGAAGATCCTGCCAGGGTGCTGGGTCCGCATAAAATCCAGCGCAGCTTTGGGATACTGGCGATCTATCTGCCCCTGGAGGTCCTGTTCGGTGGGAAAGAAATGGATCAACAATACGACCACAGCGGCCATGATCACGGCATTAAGCCATGGTTTATCCAGTTCCGGCTGGTAATCTGGGAAAAGTTTAACATGGGGAGCGAGGATGGGCATGATTATGATGGCGGTAAAGTCCAGGTTCCGCATATGCGACAAACCGGAGTACAGGGCGAAGGCCACGAGCAATACCTCATCCAGTCGCCAACGTCGATTGGAGAGCTAAAGCAATACCAAAGAGGGCAAAAAGCAGCAGCAGTGGTAGATGGCCATAGTAGGTGCCGAAATCCACGGACGCCAATATTTCGCCCCTCGCATGATCGCTTGCTGGCGCAGGAGAAAATCTAAGGGATAGAGAACAAGCTTATAGCCGAAAGGATTGGCAAAAAGCGCAGCAAAGGAAATCGCCGTGACCAGGGTAAGTTTTCGCAGTTCCGGAGCTTTCCAGCGCTGGGCTACGACGATGCCCCATTCGCCCTGGACCAGGCCCGAAACTATCGTCAGTCCCAAGATGACCATACCGTAGATCCAGGATCCGTGCAGATTGATCCAGAGAGCAAAGAGAGGAGGGAGAATCCAAAGTCCTTTTCCGGTCCTGCGGAAATGGTCGACCACGAGCAACAACGCGGTGAGGCAGAGCCAGCCGAACAACAAAGTTCGGGGCGCCAGGGAACCGGTTCCGATAACGAATCGCAGCCAAGGTCACAAGCGCCGCATTCTTGCAGTCGGCTCCCGCGCGGCAGGAGCGATAGTAAATTCCCGCGAAAATCAACACCATCAGAACGGAATAGACCAGTAACACTCCCTGCCACGCCGCAGTTCGAAAAGCGAGATAGAAAGGAATTTCGGAGAGCCATTCGAAGCTCATCCACGGAGCGCCCGCTACGGTGAAGGTGTGAACGTCAACGCTGGAGAGCGAATGGTGGTCTAACAGGGTTCTGGCATTGAGCAGGTGCCACCAGATGTCCGATTCGTGAATGGAGACGCCCAATGGAGCATAGGCAAAGATCATCATTGCAGTAGGGAACATGCACATGACCGGGAAGGAGAAGAGTTTGGCGGCAAGGGAGCGAATGCTCCATGATCTTGTTGATTGTTGATCTGTGGCGGTTGGCACAAAGACCTCGTGGCGCTAGCCAACTTTACGATGTTGCAAGATTACCAAATGTGTTCGCAGGGCCACGGGGTGCACTGCGAAGGCGCTGCCTGCAAAAATCGGATTGCCTCTTGCCGCGGCTCGCAATAAGATTAGGAACACAGTAAGGCCAACAGAGCCCGGCCGCGCGAACTGCAGGGCCGGCCAGTTTCCCGCAAAGACCTGACCCTCGCAGCTGTCACGAACGTAACATTTGTATTTTGAAGAATAAAGCCGTTTAAAGGACCGGACTCCATGGGTACACACAACGACAACAATTCAGCAAGGGAACTGCAACAAGTTCAGTTGGGAAGCAAAATCGCCGGTGCGGGACGGCCCTGCTATGTCGTTGCTGAGATCGGGATCAATCACAACGGCGATATCGACATTGCAAAGAAGCTGATCAGCATGGCGGTTGGATCGGGATGCGATGCCGTCAAGTTTCAGAAGCGCACGGTGGACGTTGTTTATTCGAAAGAGGAGTTGGCGAAGCCGAGAGAAAGCCCGTTTGGAGAGACGAACGGCGATCTCAAGCGAGGGCTGGAGTTCGGCGAGGAAGAATACCGTGAGATCGATCGCTATTGCCGGGAAGTGAAGATCGATTGGTTCGCGTCCTGTTGGGACGAGGCGTCGGTCGATTGCATCGCGAAGTTCAATGTTCCGTGCTTCAAGATCGCGTCGGCTTCGCTGACCGACGACAACCTGTTGCGCCACACGCGCGCAGCCGGCAAGCCGATCATCCTCTCCACTGGCATGAGCACTACCGAAGAGGTCGATCACGCCGTCGATGTCCTGGGAAAAGAGAACCTGATCCTGCTGCATGCGTGCAGCACCTATCCTGCTTTCTACGAGGAGTTGAACCTCCGAGTCATCGAATTCCTGCGAAAGCGGTACGGTGTTCCGGTCGGCTATTCCGGCCATGAAACCGGATTGCCATCAAGCGTCGGGGCGGCGGTGCTGGGAGCCTGCATGATCGAGCGCCACATCACGCTGGATCGGTCGATGTGGGGATCGGACCACGCTGCGTCGCTTGAGCCCAACGGAATCACGCGACTGGTGCGGGACATCCGGCTGATCGAGAAATCCATGGGCGATGGCGTCAAGCGCGTGCTGGAGCGGGAACAGCCCGTCATCAAGAAGCTGCGGCGTGTGGGAGCGAGCTAGTGATTCGAGCGATCGCGATGGATGTGGATGGGGTGCTCACGGATGGCGGTGTGTGGTGGGGGCCTAACGGCGAAGAGTGGAAGCGATTTCATTTCGCCGACATCATGGGGCTGTCGCTGGCGCGGAAATCCGGAATGATCCTCGGCTCTGATTTCGGGAGAGAACAGTCCTCAGGTCCAACGTCTTGCGGCGAAGTTCGACATCACCGATGTTTACAATGGCTGCAAGGACAAGGCCGTCGCGCTGCGCAGCTTTGCCGAACGCAATGGGCTGCAGCTGCAGGAGATTTGTTTTATCGGAGACGACGTGAATGATTTGCCGGCGCTGAAGATTGCCGGCCTGAGCGCCTGTCCAGCGGACGCGCGGGTTGCGATCCGAGAGAACTGCCAGATGGTTGCGAAGCTCGGAGGCGGGAACGGCGCCGTGCGAGAGATCGTTGACGCATTAATTGCCAAGTTACAAACGGCCACCAGCACAGCATGAGACTCGCTGACTACGTGATGCGCTTCATCGCCGAACAAGGGGTGAAGCACGTTTTTCTCGTCACCGGCGGGGGCGCCATGCATTTGAATGACGCTCTGGCGCGATGCGGCGAGTTGAGCTTTGTCTGCAACCACCACGAGCAAGCGAGCGCGATTTGCGCCGAGGCGTATTCGAAAGCCACCAACAATCTGGGCGTTGCGCTGGTGACAACCGGGCCAGGTGGAACGAATGCGATTACGGGTGTGGCTGGCGCGTGGCTGGATTCCACTCCCACCTTGTACCTCTCCGGGCAAGTCAAGCGCGCCGACCGGATGTTTCGTGCCGACGGCACGCCTCTTGGCGTTCGGCAAAAAGGGCCGCAAGAGGTCGACATCGTTTCCATCGTTAAGCCGATCACGAAATATGCCTGCACGATCGAAGACCCGCACAGCATTCGCTATCACCTGGAGAAGGCGGCGCATCTGGCGCGCAGCGGACGACCGGGGCCGGTTTGGATCGACATCCCGATCGACGTGCAGGCCGCGGCAGTTGATCCCGACGCGATGCGTGGCTTCGAGGCCGAAGCATTGCCGCAAGAAGCATGGAGACTGGCTGGTCGCAGCTCGATGAAGTCATCGATCGCTTAAGCAAAGCGGAGCGGCCGTTCATCTTCGCCGGCAATGGCGTGCGCGTTTCAGGCGCAGCCGATGTGTTCGAGCGCCTCGTGCACTCGCTGAATGTTCCAGTCGGCCTCACATGGCTGGCGATGGATCTGCTGGATGACAGCGATGCGCTGCTCGTCGGGCGCCCCGGCACGGTTGCGTCGCGCGCTGCCAACTTCGCCTTGCAGAACGCAGATTTTGTTCTGGTGCTGGGCGCTCGACTCGATCCACCGCTGATGGGCTGGGACCCGCAGCAATTCGCGCGCGCCGCCTACAAGGTCGTCGTCGACATCGATCCCGCGGAGCTACGCAAGCTCGACGGCGTCATCGACAACGCCATCTGCGCCGATGCCCGGCACTTTATCGAAGCCATGCTGCAGCGCGCCACGGCGACGCGTCGCGATCGCGCGAGCTGGCTCAAGCGCTGCAACGATTGGAAGGCGCGCTACCCGCTGGTGCTTCCCGAGCATCGCACTCCGGGGCCCGTGAGTGTCTACCATCTCGCGGAGATCATCGGCGAGGAGGTTGGCCCTGACGACCGCGTTGTCTCGGGAAGCTCGGGCAGCGCCATCGAGGTCTTCCTGCTGGCGAGCCGCGCGCGAAAGGGGCGGCGGATCTTTCATAACGCTGGTCTGGGTGCGATGGGGTACGCGATTCCAATGGCGATCGGCGTCTGCCTGGGTAGCGGTGGCAGCCGGACCATCTGCGTCGATGGCGACGGCGGCTTCCAACTCAACATCCAGGAGCTGGCAACCATCGCGCAGCTCAAGCTGCCCATCAAGCTTTTCGTGCTGAACAACGATGGCTACGCGTCGATTCGCGCGACGCAGAGCGCGTACTTCGGCGGTCCGAATATCGGGTGCAGCTCGGAGACCGGCGTCTCGCTTCCCGACTATCGCAAGATCGCCTCGGCTTACGGCCTGCAAGCCGCAACCATCGAGGACCAGTCGGACTTGCGCGCCGGTGTCCGTCAAGTGCTGCGCAGCGAGGGGCCCGTCGTCTGCACGGTGCGCGTCCGTCCGGAAGAGATCCGCGCGCCGCGCGTGACGTCGACGCAGCGGCCCGACGGATCGTTCGTTTCCAAGCCGCTCGAGGATCTGTGGCCTCTCCTCGATCGCAAGGAATTCGCCGAGAACATGATCGTGGAGCCGGTAAACGAATGAAGCCACAAACCTTTACGGCTCGCAATCATCCGTTCGCGGCCGCGCCACCCAACTTTACAAATTGTTCCACGTGGAACAATTTTGTAACCCAGTTGCAAGTATTCCCAAAACGGGAACGCGAGCGACACCCCAAAAAGCTGAACCATCGCTTTTCGGCCAACCGTAACAAGGACTTACCGGACGTGCTCGCCGCTTGCGCGATTAATGCTCGGTCGGGTTGAACGAAGATGACAAAGTTTGGAATCATGCAAGGAAGGCTGATGGCTCCAGAAGATGGCCGTCTTCAATGCTTCCCTCGCGAGCAATGGGAAAGCGAATTTGCGCACGCCGCGCGGGTTCGTTTCGACTACATCGAGTGGATTTTCGATGCATTCGGACTCGATGTGAACCCGCTGCGAACCACCAGCGGACTTGCCCGGCTAAGACAGCTAATAGAATCGAGTGGCGTCGGCATTCGCTCAGTGTGCGCGGATTACTTCATGGACCAAGCTCTGATGAGATGCACCTCGGCAGAACTCGAGTGCCGCCTCCAGGAGATGGCACAACTCCTCCGCCACAGCGCCGCCATCGGGGTGAATCGAATAGTAATTCCTTTCGTGGATGCCTCGGCTATTCACTCGGCCGAGGATCTTGATGTGGTAGAAGAAGCTCTCAATCGCGGCTTGAAATTCGCAGACGAGACGGGAGTGGAAATCCATCTTGAAACGTCTCTGGGACCTGCGGAGTTCGCTAAGCTACTGGATCGCATTCCCCATGCAAAGCTAAAGGTGAACTACGACTCGGGTAACAGCGCGTCGCTGGGCTTTTCACCTGCCGACGAGTTTGCAGCCTACGGCGACCGCATTGGAAGCGTACACATCAAGGATCGAGTGTTGCATGGGGGCACCGTTCCTCTGGGCACTGGAAACGCCGATTTTCCGGCGCTATTCTCCTGTCTTAAGAAGCTTGATTATCGCGGCGACTTCACCTTGCAAGTAGCGCGGGCAACTTCGGGAGACGAAATTGCCTGGGCAAAACAGAATCTGGAGTTCGTACACAACTATTGGCACGCTTGAAGTATGAACCTCTCGCTGCAAGGACGTGTCGCCCTCGTCGCTGGCTCTTCTCGGGGAATCGGGAAAGCAATTGCAGCGGCTCTTCTTCGCGAAGGTTGCCGCGTTTGTATCACAGGACGAGATGAGGCGTTACTGCACAAGGTGCTGGGGGAACTGGAAGCCGAGTTTGGAACAGGATGCGCCATCTCTTTTTCAGGCGATCTCACCGACGCCTTGGCTATCCAGCGAGCCTTGCAGCAGACCCACGGCAGGTGGCAATCTCTCGACATCGTTGTGGCTAATGTCGGCTCTGGAACCGGCAGGATCGGGTGGCAATTGGACTCCGAAGAATGGGAACGCCTTTTTCGGATGAACTTTTGGGCCAGCGTAAATCTGGCACAAGCGGCCATTCCGCTTCTCGCCGAGAATCGTCGCGGAGCCCTTCTGTTTATCTCCTCAATTACCGGCGTCGAAGCTACTCCTGCGCCTCTTCCTTATAGCGCGGCCAAAGCAGCTCTAATCAACTACTCTAAGAACCTTGCTGGCCAAGTCGCAGAACTGGGCGTTCGGGTGAATTGCATAGCACCGGGAAATATTCTTTTTCCTGGTGGAACTTGGGAGCAGCATATCGAAAGAGACAAAGACAAGGTCATGCAGATGATTCACTCCAATGTGCCGCTAGGGCGCTTTGGCACGCCAGAAGAAATCGCACAGCTTGCAGTGTTTCTGTGCTCGGATGCCGCTAATTTCCTGACGGGAGCGTGCTTCAAGGCTGATGGTGGACAAACCAGAAGTTATTAGAGGAGACATGACGGTCAAGGAGTTATTCGATCTCTCCGGCCGGGTGGCCGTCATTACGGGCGGCGCGGGGTTGCTGGGTACCAGGCACGCCGAAATCATTTCGGCGGCGGGAGGGTGCCCGGTTCTGGTCGATCTTGCCCAGGCAAAGCCGGAAGCGGTTGCGGCCGACATAGGGGAAAAATTTAAAGTCAATGCTATGGGTCTTGTCGCGGACATTACTCAACCCGCAGACGTCGAGACAATTCGCAAGGAAGTCCTCAGCCGCTTCGGAAGACTAGACATTCTCATTAACAACGCCGCCAATAATCCTAAAGTGGAGGCCAGCGACAGCGGCTCCGGCTCTTCCAGCAAGGCTTGGTCGCGGCTCGAGAACTTTCCGTTGGATGTCTGGAACGATGATCTGCGTGTAGGGCTGACCGGTGCGTTTCTGTGCAGCCGCGTACTCGGCTCGGAAATGGCAAAGCAGGGCAAAGGTGTGATTCTGAACATTGCTTCTGATCTGGCTTTGATTTCTCCCGATCAGCGCTTGTATCGTCAGCCGGGCGTTCCCGAGGACCAGCAGCCCGTTAAACCGGTCACTTACTCTGTCGTAAAGACAGGGTTGATTGGCCTCACTCGCTACCTGGCGACCTATTGGGCTTCCGCGGGCGTTCGCGTGAATGCAATCTCGCCGGGTGGCGTGTTCAATAATCAGCCCGAGGCTTTCTTGACAGAGCTCTATCAGCGGATTCCACTCGGCCGTATGGCTGATGCTGACGAATATCAGGGCGCTATTTTGTTTCTTTGCTCCGATGCCTCGTCCTACATGACTGGTACAAATCTCGTCGTCGACGGAGGACGGACGTGTTGGTAACTTCGTCGCTTTTTTCCGTTGAAGGTAAGGTTGCTCTGTTGACGGGGGCGTCCGGGTTTCTTGGTCGCACCTTCGGCGAGACTCTGCTCGCCAACGGTGCTGATCTGGTTGTGCTCGGCCGGCCAGGAAAGCTGTCCACAACAGGCGAAGGTCTGGAGCGAGAAATACGGGTCCGAGCGCGTGCACAGCTTTTACGTCGACATGTACGATTCCGAAGCATTGGAAAATACGCTGGATGAGATCGGACGCAAGCATGCAGTCGATGTGCTGATCAACAACGCTCATGAACTGGCTCCATCTTCCGGATTCAATACCCCTGCAGGTTCGTTGGAGCACTCCACAATGGACGTCTGGATGCGGAATCTCACCGCCGGTGTCTGGTGGCCTGCGCTGAGCGTGCAGAAAATCGGCCCAGGCATGAAAGACCGCGGGCGCGGAAGCATCATCAACATTTCAACCATGTACGCGTTGGTGGCTCCGCGGCCTGCTTTGTATGACGGTACGAGCTTTCTGAACCCTGCGGCTTACTCTGCTTCCAAGGCTGCCATGCTTGCGTTTACGCGGTACGTGGCATCCTTCTGGGGTCGATATGGAATCCGTGCCAACGCAATCCTCCCCGGCCCGTTTTCGAACACCGAAGAGGCTGGGCCAAACTCGGTTCAAGTTGGAGATCCCTTTATTGAGAAGCTGAACGCGAACACCTGCCTGGGACGAATCGGCCGGGTTGGTGAGCTGGCCGGTGCTCTGTTATTTCTTGCCTCAGAGGCGTCCTCTTACGTAACTGGACAAACGATAGTGGTGGACGGAGGATGGACTGCCGTTTAGTCCCGACGGCCCTGACCTTATGTTGCTCGCAGACTCTGTCCGCCAATGGCAATCGAACCTGACGGGTCACATCCCTCCCGGCCAGTTCGGGCGATACCTGCTGGTCGGAGCATGGAATACCCTGTTCGGTTACGGTTCGTTCGCCTTCTTCACAAAAATTCTTAGCCCCTTGATTCCCCACAGTTATATCGTTGCTTCTGTGATCTCCAGCCTGCTGAATATTTCCGTCGCCTACTTCGGTTACAAGTTCTTCGTGTTCAAAACCAAGGGCAACTACCTGCGCGAATGGGTCCGTTGTGTCGGGGTCTACAGCGGCGGCATCATCTTTGGGGTCGTTACGCTGCCCATCCTGGTGGCGCTGATTCGGCGTAATACTCGATTCGTAGCGCAAGCGCCCTACATCGCCGGCGCCCTGCTAACGGCATTCATGGTCGTATATAGCTTTGTGGGGCACAAGAAGTTTTCCTTTCGGTCGCCTGCCTGATGCGCATACTAGTCACCGGCGGTTCGGGCTTCATTGGAAGAAATCTGGCGGAGCAACTCGCCTCAACGTACGAAGTTCTGGCGCCGTCCTCCGCTGAACTGGATCTGCTGAAAGACCGCGACGTACGCGACTACCTCGACGAGCATCGTTGCGACGTCGTTGTGCATGCCGCAACCACCCGGTCGAACCGGCGAGTGGCTGCCCCTCCCGACCTGCTCGACCGCAACTGCCGCATGTTCTTCAACCTGGCGCGCAACGCGGACCGCTTCGGCAAGATGATTCACTTCGGCTCCGGCGCCGAGTACGACCGCACCGGTCTCCCGCCGCTAGTAAAGGAAGAATACTTCGACACGCGCGTGCCCGCCGACGCCTACGGCTTTTCCAAGTACATTTGCGCCAAATACATCGAGCGGAGCGAGCGCATCGTCGACCTGCGCCTGTTCGGCGTCTTCGGTCCGCACGAAGACTACACCGTTCGTTTCATCTCCAACGCCTGCTGCCGTGCGCTGAAAGGCCTGCCGATCGTTCTCCGGCAGGACGTCTTGTTCGACTATTTATATGTTGGAGACCTCGTCCCAATTACACGCTGGTTCATCGAGAACGACGCTCGACACAAGGCTTACAATGTCTGCACCGGTCGCGCCGATTGCACTCACGGAATTGGCTCGAATCGTGGCGGAGATTTCCGGACAAAGTCCCCGCATTTCTGTCTTACAGGACGGAATGGGCGGAGAGTATACCGGCAACAACTCGCGATTGGCAGCCGAGTTGGGGCAGCATCAATTCCAGGCTGCACGCAGCTCTGTTGCCGAACTGTACGCCTGGTACGAAGCGAAGTCCGATCAGGTGGATTCCGCTACCTTAAAATTTGACTCTGTGTGACCGCAGGCGCGATTCTTGGCGCGGGTTCAAAGTACTTCTTTAGAAGCAGAAAGCGAGTTTCGAACAAGTCATAACTGAGCTTCGCAATAACAAACACCACTACAACCTCGATTAGCATCATCAGAAGCTGTATGGGGAAGCTCAATCCGTTATTGGAATGAAGGCGATTCTTCCAATAGTCACGAAACGGTAGGAATACAAAGAGATGATAAACATACATGCCGTAGCTATACTTTCCTGCCACTCGCAGCACCTTTAGGGTGAGCACCCGCTGTACAGCAGGGATATGGTGTTGTGACACTGCGACCAAGGCCATCGACAGTAATCCAAAGCCGGTGATACCGAAGGTGAGTATCCACTTACCAGGATTCGCGAGTTCCCACGGATGAAAGAGCAAGATGAAGCCCATGATCATCGCCCCAGCATAGGCAGAGATACGAATCCATTTCATCGGAACTGGCCGTTTATACCGAGCCATGTATATAGCACATGCGGCCCCTAGAAACAGCCCATCTATCCTGCTCGACGTAATCTGCACGAGTCCAAATTTATCGTGAAAGTAGAGGTCATTGAGGATTATGCGAAGCGCTAGCGCCGGCAGAAGCGCTCCAAGGCAGATTTTGCTGAGGACCCTGGGGCTAAACACAATAATTACAAGGGGCCAAAGGAAGTAAAACTGTTCCTCTACGGCCAGGCTCCAGTACGCGCCCCAAACCCCCTCCATTGTCTTTGCCCCGTGCCAAAAGACTGGCCAATTTTGTAAATAAATAAAATAGGCTAGTCGCGAAGACAGGGCATGCGGCAATAGGCTTCCTAAGGCCGGGGAGAAACGGCCAGCTATTAAGCTAAGACTGAGTGCAAGGTAGTAAACCGGAAAAATGCGGAGGATACGCCGCGCATAGAATGATGAAAAATAGTTCTCATTGGTTCTAGTGCGCAGCAGGATACCAGTTATCAGGAAGCCGGACAGCACAAAAAAAAGGTCTACTCCTCCCCACAACGGCACCATTGCGCACCGAAACAACACGTTTGGCACTGATCCTGGAGTAAAAAAAAGGCCCGTCAAGCCGGCGCCGTGCGAGCATAGGACCCCAATGATTGCCAGCCCACGTACGCCATCAAGCGCAGGCAGATGTTGCGGAGCATTTGCTGTGCTCATGGCCAAGACTGACGATCCTTCGATAGCGGTGAACGTGTTAGTATAGCGCGCATGTTGCAGCATTGTTCCTACGACTGCACTCGCGAATTTGGAGCAGGTCTTTGTTAGTGCAGGTTTCGTACGAAATCTGGTCCGGCGAATCGTGATGAACGCCAAGCAGGCAGGGAGCGATCAAAAGGGTGTCCGCGAAACACGCAGGCCTTGTCCCGTATGCGGAGGAGCGTCTGCAGAACTCGTCTTCCAGCAGACGCTTCCAGGGCTTCGACCGGGGCGGTCCCATCGACAAGTACGACGTGGTGGTGTGCGCCGCCTGCGGTACTGCCTTTGCCGACGGAATACCGGCTCAAGCGGAGTTCGACAACTATTATCGCGAGCTCTCCAAATACGAATATGGATGCAGGGCCGGCAAAGAGTCGGGTGACGATAGCCATCGTCTGAAGGTATTAGCCGATCTCCTACAGCCGATCATTCCTGACAAAACGTCGCGCATATTGGAAATTGGCTGTGCCAACGGACGGCTGCTGGGGTACCTGAAAGAAGCGGGCTACTCGCGAGTGACCGGCGTGGACCCGTCCCCCGGTTGTGCTCGCGCCGCCAAAGAGCTCTATGACGTCCATGTCGAAGCGGGAACGGTTTTCGGCCTTGCGAAGCCCGACGCTGGCTATGACTTCGTGATCACTCTGGGCGTACTGGAGCACATTCGCGATCTCGATCGCGCAGTGCAAAGCATCCGCGACATCATTGCAGAGAACGGCCGGCTCTTCATAGGCGTTCCTGACGCCAGCAATCTGATCGCGACGCAGGATGCTCCCTTTCAGGAATTCAGTATCGAACACATCACTTTCTTTTCCCCCACGTCTCTGCGCTACCTGATGGAAGCCGGCGGCTTCCGCACCGTGACGTGCGATTCCGTAAGCCTGGAGCTTCATCCGGGCATTCCGACACCAAGCGTCTGCGGCTTGTTTGAGCCCTGCGAACAGCGCCGGATCGGGTTTCCGTATGACAGCTCCACGCGCGAGGGTTTGCTTCGCTACGTGCAGCAATGCGAGGCGATGGATGCGGAGCTAAGGAACAAAATCCGGCAAGCCGTCGACGGGCGCAAGGTTGTCGTGTGGGGCGTCGGAACCCACACCCGGCGTTTGCTGGCGAACGAAACGTTGCGGCCGGATTGCATCGCGGCATTTGTGGACTCGGATCCTAAGTATCAAGGTCAGCAGCTCGCCGGAATTCCGGTCATCGCTCCAAGCGAGCTGACGAGCAACAGCGGTCCGATATTGATCTCGTCGTATGCCTTTCAAAACGAAATCAGCGAAGGAATCCGCAACACGCTGCGTCTCCCCAATGAATTGATTCTTCTGTACCCGGTCGGCCACGAGGTGTCGTGTGGCTGATCCGCAGCTGAATGCGAATCGCACGATCTCGGTCATCACTCCTTGCTACAACGAGGAAGGCAATGTGCGCGAGCTTTACGAACGGGTCCGCGCCGCTATTGCCGCCGCCGGAGAGTATCGTTACGAGCACATCTTCATCGACAACGCGTCGCGCGATAACACGCTCGAAGAGCTGAAGAAACTTGCGGCGTCCGACACCAATGTAAAAATCATTCGCAACACTCGCAACTTCGGCCACGTCCGCTCTCCCATTCACGCCCTCTACCAAACCACTGGAGATGCGGTTATCGGCATCGTCGCCGATCTCCAGGATCCTCCCGAGATGATTGTTGAACTGGTTCGCAAGTGGGAGGAAGGTTATCCGATCGTGATCGGAGTGAAGGCCGCGAGCGACGAATCGGGGCTGATGTTCTGGATCCGCAAGCAGTACTACAAGTTCGTCAATCGCATGTCGGGAGTGGAAACCTTCGAGAACTATACCGGCTTCGGCCTCTATGATCGCAAGGTCGTGGACGTCATCAAGAGCTTCGACGATCCCTATCCTTACTTCCGCGGCATGATTGCCGAGGCCGGCTTCCGACACTTCGACATCCCGTATCATCAGCCCGCCCGCAAGCGGGGAGTTACCAAGAACAATTTCTACACGCTGTATGACATTGCGATGCTGGCGATCACCAACCTGTCGAAGGTGCCGCTGCGGCTGGTCACGCTGTCGGGTTTTGCAGGCGCAGTGGTCTGTATCCTGGTTTCGCTCGCCTATCTTGTGTACAAGCTCATTTACTGGAACCGCTTCTCGGTAGGCATCGCTCCACTGGTGATCGGCGTCTTCTTCTTCATGTCCCTGCAGATGCTGTTCATGGGAATCGTCGGCGAATACATTGGCACAATTCACACTCTGGTCCAGAAGCGCCCGCTGGTGGTCGAGCAGGAACGCATCAACTTTGAATATGGTCCTGGCAGGCCGCTGACCGAAGCCGCAACCCGGCGCAGCGTCGCGCCGTAGTCCGGTCGGAGTTGGATGAGTGCATGTTAGCTGGCATGGCGGAGGCCGTTGGTGAACATCGATAGCAAGCGGTCGCTCATTTCGACTCGCATCGGCGAGTGCGCCGCGCTCGTCCAAAGCCTGCTGAAGTCACCGGAATACCTGGATGTCGTGCTGGCCGCTGCCGCCGCAATGACCAAGTGCCTGCGGTCGGGGAACAAGATCTTCTTCTTTGGCAACGGTGGAAGCGCAGCCGATGCCCAGCACCTCGCCGCCGAACTGAACGGCCGCTTCCTGCGCGAACGACCCAGTCTTTCCGGCTGGGCGCTGACCACAAATTCTTCAGCCCTCACCGCCATCGGCAACGACTACTCTTTCGACGAGGTGTTTTCCCGTCAACTGGCAGGACTCGGGAACGACGGAGACATCGCTTTCGCCATCTCCACCAGCGGCAAGTCGCCGAATGTGCTGAAAGCTCTCAGACTAGCCCGCGACAACAGCCTCGTTTGCATCGGACTGACGGGCGGAAGCGGCGGCCAGCTGCGCGAACTGGCCGATCATTGCATCTGCATTCCCAGCGATCAAACTCCTCGCATCCAGGAAGCGCACATCCTGACCGGACACATCCTCTGTGAATTGATCGACGAGGAGCTTTTCGGAGACGACTGAGCCGCATTCGGCAGAGCTAGACCGCTAGACGGAAGAGACAGACTTCCACGCGGCCGCCGTATCTTGGACGTCGCACTTTACTTTTGCGCAGTAAGCTGAAATCTGCTCCAGGCATTTCTCCCTTGCATTCTGTCCGCTCAGGAAGTGCTGGTACCACTCGATTGTCATCGAGAGCGCATCACTGAGGCGCAGACTGGGCCGCCATCCCAGCTGCTGCTTCGCTTTTGACGAATCCAGATGGAGCATCTTTGCCTCATGTGGCTGCTCGCTATCGTCAACCTCCCATCGCGATGACTCGCCCCACTGAGCCGCAATCTTCTCCACGATCCATCGCACCGGCTGGATATCGCTGTCATCGGGCCCAAAGTTCCAGGCGCCGGCAAAGGCCGGGCCGTTTTCGCATAGCTTTTGCGCGAGCATCAAGTATCCGCGCAGAGGCTCGAGAACGT
Organism: uncultured Acidobacteriaceae bacterium; assembly: GCA_963805985.1. Classification (GTDB taxonomy): domain Bacteria; phylum Acidobacteriota; class Terriglobia; order Terriglobales; family Acidobacteriaceae; genus Bog-257. The sequence goes on from CAWDWG010000009.1 coordinate 27,585, forward strand.
GCTGCCAGGGCCGCGTCGCCTGCGGATTGCGAATCTTCAGCACGTTTCCTTCAGAAAACGCTTTGACGATGTCAGGGATCAGCCGGTCCTGTGCCCAGTCTCCTCCTCCAATCACGTTGCCGGCACGTGCCGAAGCAACGGCCACAGGCCGATCGTCGCCACGCTGGCTTTCAAAGAACGAGCTGCGGAACGAGCCAACCACCAGCTCGGCGCAGGCTTTGCTGCTGCTATAGGGATCGTGCCCGCCCAGTGGATCGCTCTCGCGGTAACCGTGTGGTGAGTTCCGATTTTCGTAGCACTTGTCGCTCGTGACAACGAGGGCGGCCGAAACCGACGGCGTCTCTCGAACTGCCTCCAGGACATTCGCCGTGCCCATCACGTTCGTCAAATAGGTGAGAATCGGATCCGCGTAGGAAACTCGGACGAGAGACTGCGCGGCCATGTGGATCACGATCTCGGGCTTGCACTCCGCCATCGCGGCCTTCACACCAGACAGGTCGCGCACATCCCCGAGCAGCGATCGCATTCCCGAGGCCACCGACGCCGCCTCAAACAAGCTGGGCGTAGTCGGCGGCGCCAGCGAGTATCCCGCCACCTCCGCACCCAATGTCTGCAGCCAAAGCGAAAGCCACCCGCCTTTGAATCCTGTATGGCCGGTCAGAAAGACTCTCTTGCCGCGCCAGAACATCGATCACCAAACCTTCCAGGGCGCGTTGCCCGACGACCAGCGGCTCTCCAACAGGTTCTTCTCGTAGAGCGTATCCATGTGCTGCCAGAAACCAGTGTGCTTGAAAGCGTAGACCTGGCCATCGCGCGACAACTGCTCAAGCGGCTCCCGCTCCCACCATGTCTCATCGCCCTCGATATAGTTCGCGACGCGCGGCGACAGCACGAAGAATCCGCCATTCACCCAACGCCCGTCGCCTTTGGGCTTCTCCAGGAACTCGCTGATTTTTCCATCGCCTCCGATCTCGAACGCGCCGAACCTGCCTGTAGGCTGGGTCGCGGTGATCGTCGCCAACTTGCCATGGCTCTTATGGAACGCAAGTAATTTGTTGATGTCGATGTCGGCGACGCCGTCTCCGTAGGTGAAACAAAACATCTCATCATCTTTCACGTAAGGAATGATTCGCTTGAGCCGGCCTCCAGTCATGGTGCCAACTCCGGTGTCGATCAGCGTCACTCGCCAGGGCTCGCAGTCGCTGCGATGCGTCTCAATCCGGTTGGCCTGCAGGTCGATGCTGACATCGGCAGAGTGAAGGAGATAGTTGGCAAAGTACTCCTTGATCAGGTAGCCCTTATAACCCAGGCAGATAATAAAATCGTTGATTCCATAATGTGAGTAAATCTTCAGGATGTGCCAGAGCATCGGTTTGCCGCCGATCTCGACCATTGGCTTTGGCCGAGCCGACGTCTCTTCACTCAGACGGCTTCCCAGGCCTCCTGCAAGGATGACGGCCTTCATTTCACCTCCCGGCTCCGATTCATCGACAGCCTTAATTTCGCTTGGTCCGTTGGACAACTTGAACATGAAATTTAAGACAGCACTGACACTCGTCAGAAACTTGCAGCTAGGCCACTCCGGTTTTGTAGTTTCGAATGAATCGCGAGCAGACATCGACGACGTGGTCCAGCATAGGTTCCGACAGGCCGGGATAAACACCGAGCCAAAACGCGTTTCGCATCGCGAAATCCGTATTCTTGAGATCACCCACAATTCGGAACTTCACTCCTTGATAGGCAGGCTGTCGCGTCAGGTTGCCACCGAAGAGCAGCCGAGTTCCCACTCGCTGACTTTCCAGTGCCTCGATTAGCAAAGGCCGATCAAAAGGCGCATTGTCTCTCACCCCAGAGGAAATCCGAACCAACTCGGCTCGGCATCAGGGAGACTCTCCGGCAGCAGCAAGACATCCTCAAACGGTTTCAGCCGGTCATGAAGGTATCGGAAGTTTCTCTTCCTGGCCTCGATGAAAGATGGAAGCCGCTCTAATTGCGACAAGCCCAACGCTGCCTGCATGTCGGTCATCTTCAGGTTGTAGCCCACATGAGTGTAGGTGTACTTGTGATCGTATCCATACGGAAGCTCGCCTTGTTGCCACTGGAATCGCTTCCCGCAGGTGTTCTCCTTGCCCGGCTCACACCAGCAATCGCGTCCCCAGTCGCGAAACGATTCCACGAGCGTCTTGAGCAGAGGTGAATCCGTGACTACAGCTCCTCCTTCACCCATGGTGATATGGTGCGCCGGATAGAAGCTCACCGTCGCAATGTCTCCAAATGTGCCCACCAGCCTGCCTTTGTAGGTGGTGCCCAGCGCATCGCAGCAATCCTCGATGAACCAGAGCTTGTTCCGTCGCGCAAAATCGGCCACCGTGTCCACGTCGCACACGTTGCCCAACGTGTGGGCGAACATGATCGCACGAGTTCGATCACTGAGCGCGCTTTCGAGTTGCGAAGTATCGGCCTGAAAAGTCGGCAACGAAATATCGATGAAGACCGGGATGCATCGATTCTGAATGATGGGATTGACGGTAGTCGGAAACCCGGCCGCTAAGGTGATCACCTCGTCTCCCGGCTGGAGTCGTCGCTCTCCCAGCTTGGGGGAAGTCAAGGCAGACAACGCAACTAGATTCGCTGACGAACCGGAGTTCACCAGCGAACACGCCCGCACTCCAAAGAACCGTGCGAAACGACGTTCGAATTCCTCCGCAAAGCGCCCGGTTGTGAACCAGCAGTCCAGGCTCGCATCCACCACGTTCCGCAGATCTTTGCCAGATAGAACCTTGCCGGAAACCGGAACTGGCGACTCCCCCGGGACAAAGGACCGCGCTGCGAACTGCTCCTCGTAGAATTCCTCGGACAAACGCAGAATTTGTTCTCGTAGTTGCTGGACCCGGCTACCCATGGCACGATTCTACGAATTCCGTCCCCGACAGTCGAGGAAGTTCACTTTGGCCGAGCCCTTCGGGCGCGTGATAAACAGTTTTCGCCCTCTGACCTCGCTGTGTACAATGCTCTCATTCGCGCTCAGCACCGCGATCATAGTTGTTACATGTCCACTTCCTCGGCCATTCAGGCAAGCTACCGGAAGCAATCCTTAGGGGAGCGCATTTCGATCTCGCGGCTGCTTCCTCCGCCTTGGATCGTGCTTACCCTGCTCTTGGTTTGCGTTGTGCTGCTGCGGTTACCTGCCTCTTTTTTCCCCAAAGAACTCGATCCCGATGAGAGCCAGGGGTTGAGCAACGCGATGAAGTTCGCGGTCGATCCGCGGCCATTTATCGCTGTCGATGGCGGCTCCTGGGGCCCGCTAAATTCCTATCTGCTTTCCATTTTTATTGTGATGGGATTCAAAGCAAGCTTTGTTCTGGCTCACATGCTGGCAACTGTGCTTGCGTGCCTGCAAGTCCTCATTGGCTACTTAACTCTGCGCCGTATTGGCTCGGAGATGACCGCGGCCCTTGGTGGACTGTTGCTAGTCTGCTTCTATGGCCTCGCTACCCATCCAAATTTTCTCAATTATGCCGGCGAGCTCTTTCCTTCCGTCCTGCTAATGGCGGGCTTCTACGCTTTTGTAGCCTGGCTGGATGACAATCCCACGCGGAAACGCGGCACGCAGTTGCTTCTTTTGTTTCTGTCGGGTCTCGCGCTAGGTGCTGCGCCATGGTGTAAGTTGCAGGCCGCGCCCATCACCCTGGGGCTTGGGCTCTTGATAGCAGCGGCGATCTTTCGTGCGAAGGAGCGGCCTTTTAGTTTCTCGCGAAGCGCAGCCGAGTTGCTTGTGTTTGGTTGGGGAGGGATCCTAACCACGTGCATTATGCTGGCCATCATACTCGAATCCGGAGCGGGCAGAGACTTTTGGTATTCCTATATCCGCGGCAATGCCTCCTACGCCGGGAGCCTGAATGTCAGCCACGCTTTCGTGCATGTGCTCGTCATGCTGCTCATGACGCCGCTGCAGCAGTTCCTGCTGGTGGGGTTCTCCATGTTGCTCTACGCCGGTGTGGCCGGACTCCATCTGGTTGTTCCGAAAAAGCAGGCTTGGGCACTGGGTGGGATTCTGGTCTATGCTGTGTCTGCGCTGGTGTCGGTTGGCAGAGTACAGTTCCCCTTCTTTCATCACGCGCTATTTCTCGTGCCACCGCTATCGTATCTTGCCGTTGCTATTACCTTCTGTCATACAGACGGACTGCAGGATGGAACGCGAAAACCGGATAGACTGGCCAAGGCGATACTGGCAGCTACGCTATGTGCAACGGCAGTACTCTATCTCTCATACATCGTTCGGTATGTTCGTTTGGTGCAAACCATTCATCGCTTTACCTATTCGCCTTCAACATTAGCTATCCGGACTCCAAAGCCGCCACCCGGGCCGGGTCATATAGATGTGAACTTTTACATACGCAGAGATTCAAGTGACAGAATTGTCGCGGTAGTTAGAGAGATTCAAAAGACATATCCCGTGCGAAGCCTGGAGATATGGGGATGGGCGCCTGCTGTTTATGTCCTTACGGGGATACCACCCACGACGCGAGAGGCAGTGGCGAGTCCTATATCCGGGTCGATGGATAGTTATTTTCGACCGCGATTTCTTGATGATTTGCGCCGGCATCCCCCTGATCTGTTTATCGACGCTGTTGTGCCTGATCTGTTGGAGCAGAGATGGAGCCAGAATGACGGTTACGAAACGAATCCGGACGTTAAGGCCTTTATTGATCAGAATTACCAGCTTGTGGATAAGTTGACGCTAATAGAGGGTGCAAAACCCGTGAGGTTCTTCGTTCGCAGAACATCAGAATAACCGGCCTCGCGACGATTAGCAGAGCGAAGGTCGTGCACGGAGCCATAGTTTACAATCATCACCCTGTGGCGGAGATTAACATTTCGACATCCGCGCCTCGCCCCGGTGGGCCGCCACACTGCCCGCCCTTCCAAAACAAGAAGCTTGCTGCGCTGCTACCCACAGCCGCGGTAGGACTCCTGGTTGCATTCGTATTCTTGCTGCGGCTTCCGAGCGCGCTGTTGCCTCGCGAACTGAATGTCGACGAAAGTCATTTGATCAGCCAGGCTATGAAACTGGCCAGTGATCCCCGGCCTTGGATCGCTGCTGACGGGACGTCTTCCGGTCCGTTGAACTCCTATTTAATAACGGTCTGCTTGTGGATGGGTTTGAAGCCTGGATTTGTACTTGTGCACATCCTGGCGAACATTCTCGTCTCTCTGCAAATCATCGTTGCATATTTGACATTGAGGCGCCTTAAATCGCACAAGGCCGCCGCGCTGGGTGCGCTCCTCATTGCCATATTCTACGGCGTTGCCGTCGATACCGATTATCTGCAGTATGCAAGCGAACTGCTGCCTAGCTTGCTGTTGATGCTGGGATTCTATTTCCTTATATGCTGGCTCGACGATTCGACAAGTCACCGAAGCGAAGTACAACTTGCTCAGCTATTCGGCTGTGGTCTTATGCTTGGCACCGCGCCCTGGTGCAAATTGCAGGCTGCTCCCATCAGCGGCAGTCTCTGCCTTGTCGCGGTTGCTTCGGTTCTTAGCGCCCGGGATCGTACTCTGAGCTTCTCGGCACGAACGAAAGAGTTGGCCGCGTTCTGTGCAGGAGCTGCCCTGACGACATGCATGATGGCCGTCGTCTTAATTAAGACCCATGCAATCGGGGAATTCTGGCTCGTCATACATACAGGGGAATCTTAGTCAAGCGGGGCCCCTTAGCTTGCAGAGTCTCATTATTCATCTCTGTGTCGTCTTCTTATTAACTCCGATTCACCAGTTTATTCTTGTTGGTATTCTAGGGTTGCTGTTATATGAAGTGTGCGCCATCAACAGACCGCTGGTGTTACATCACAATAAATGGATAGTCGCAAGCCTTTGGATCTATACCGGCAGCCGGACTAATCGCGGTGTGCAGAGCAAAGTATTTCTTCCCGCACTACACCATCTTCGTTGTGGCCCCGACTGCTTATCTGGCGACGTTGTCCGCATGTGCAGGCATCAGTCAATGCCCTGTGCGCATAGGGTGGCCTCGCAAAGCGGGATCGTGGCTTGCCTTGGCTCTTCTGGGTGTGATTCTATGCGTGTACACGGCCTATGCCGTGCGATATGTTCGAATGGCAGAGTTCTTTCGCTTACTAACAGTCCATCCTGGAGACTCGCAAAGCAAATTGTCATTTACCGATACTGATTCCGGTCTCAGGCACATGCTGTCGATGTGCATAGGGCCACCTTTAGTGATCAATAGTTCCAATGACCGCATTGTTGGGGTTATCACGGAGATTGGGAAAGGGCGCCCGATACGCAGCCTGGCAATTTGGGGATGGGCGCCGGGAGTATATGTTCTCACCGGTATCCCGCCCGCTACGCGTGATTCGGTCGGGCACTTCGTCATTAGCGCCGGGCCCATGCAGCAATACTTTCGGTCCCGATTTCTGCGGGATCTGGAAAGAAATCCACCCGATCTATTCATCGATACAGTCGCGACCGACGCGTTCAAATGGCCGGAATGGGCTGCGGCAGACGGTTATGAATCGGATCCTCCATTGCGGAAGTTCATCGACGAAAACTATGTTCTCGTTTACGAGTTGAAGTCGACGAAGGACGCAAAGCCGGTAAGGTTCTTTGCGCGGAAGGCGCCTGGCTAATTGCGTTCGGGTAAATGATGTTGGACGTCGATGATCCGGCGCCTCTTGTCGTCTAGCGGCTATGCCGCTCAACGGTCTTGCCACAGCGCCGGCTGGCGCGCCCGTGAACAGCGTAAGGGAAGGGGCACGCCGCAGTTTACTTATTGTAGTGCAGCCACTAATATGTATGGGCCTCTGCCCCAAAAATACAGACAATGCCGCAACCAGCGAAGGTGCCGAGTCTCGTATTGGTCGCATGCATTCTTACCGGATGCGTTCTTGTCACAATCTGGCTAGTCATCGTCGCGCTGACGATGTACCTGTCGTTTCGTGGTCCGCGTTGGATTTTGGCGCTTTCGCTGTCGATTGTGGTTGTCCTAATTGGGTTAACTTGGACCAAGTTCTACAGGCTGAGCTTCATCAAAGACGACATTAGGGACTCGGATCCTAGAATTTATGTGACGATTCGGGAGTCCGACGCAGCCACGTCTCCGTGTTCCTTTCTGCTGACGAACCTTGGCGGCGGAGTCGCTCACAATGTTCAAGTCGAGCCGTTGACAATTTGCGGAAGACACGTAATCTTCCCGCAGGTACCGGTAATCCCGGTCCGCGAATCGAAGGACAGTTTCGCCAAGATTGGAGTTCAGGATTCTCAGGCGCTACGGACGAACGATCTTTTTCAATTCATGGAAGAGGATTGGAGCACGAGCCAGGGAAACATAACGGGCGAGTGGTCAGTTCCGGTAATCGTATCCTACGATGACTACACCGGCATTAGGACGATCGAAAGTGCGATGATGCTGATTTTCTTTCCTTTGCAATACCGCCTTCAACAAAAGCAAAGCACTTCCTCTCTCTATGATCCAATTTACGAGTTTAGACACGTTGCATTCAGCCTGGTAAAAAGTAGCAAAGACAAGACACGCGAATGACTGTTTTACTCGGAGCGTTCCCACTTGGGCTACAGTGTGCGACAGCCCATGTAGATTTCACGACGGCAACCATCGGGGGGACGGTGACCAGCGCGGACGTGATTCAGTTTAGCTGCGAGGCGTACTAAGAGCTTGACGGGCGTTGCGGCAATCGCCACAGGATAGGCGACGTCCAGCTCGCTCCCGCCGCTAGAACGACTACGAGCTGTGAATCGGCACAGCGGCCAAGAGATCGATCACGTAGTGCTCTCCCAGGCCAAGCGTCGCTCGCCGCAGTCGACGCTGACGAAAGAGCAGCAAACAGCCAACGAAGCCTAGCATACGCACCAGCAGTACAGCAGTGCGATGCCGAGGTGCATCGACGGGAACCCGTTAGGGTAAGTCGTCTCGCCGAGTTCGGGACCAACGCAGGTGGCCCGCACAGCGGGCACGAGCCAATAGCAGACATGGTACGCCGATCCCCGACAGCAGCAATAGCCAGGGCTATCAGAAATCGAACTGCGGCGTTCTTGCTGCAGGACGAGGGCTGGCATACAATGACCGCGCCCATGCGGTAATAACACCGGCAGTCAGGACGTATAGTGAGTCCAGTTCCGCGCGAATCACTGAGACCACCACTGCAAGGAAGACGCCGCGATGCCGTAAGCCCACGCAGCCAACAGCGTTATCGACCCGTCGTGGCTGATGCTGGTAGTGCCAACACCTTGAACATTGCCGCGAACGCCGAGCGTGCATAACACGGGGAACAAGATCCACAGCAGACAAGGCAGCGGCCAGTACGGCGCGATAGTGCCCAAGGCCGACAAAGGCGCCGTATAGCGAAGCACCGCACCGGCGGCCAGCATCCAGCGAATGTCGATTGAGACTGAGTAGCGTAAGCGATGGCAGCCAAGCGGTGAATCGAGAGGCGCGTACTGCCGATATGCGATATTGGTCTTGACGGTTAATCACTTGCGCTCATTCTTCTTCGGACGGCCTCCGAGCTTGCCATTTTTCGCGGGCAGCTTTCGCCTTGCGCTCGGACTTGATCCGGCCCAGGGATGCAGCGGCTTTGTTGTTCTTCATAGGTTCAGCAGCGTAAACCCATCGTTGGGTTTTGTCGAGGGATTTGCTATGTGGAAAGCCTTCCTCGCAATCTTCGTCTTCGTCTTGGCCAATCGGTAACGCGCAGACGATCAACACCCAAGGGTCGCGATCTCTACGGCAGCTCCGGCGCCGGCGCTGCCGAATCCCAGCTGCACTCAGCTTGGAAGATATTCGATTACGGAGTAGTTGTTGCTGCTCCGTGCCCGCCGTCGACTCTCTGGAAGAGTTTGACTACCTTATCCTGATAAATCACATGCCAATCCATGCTGTGGTCCAGGACGTACGTTAGTTGGCGGTCGACTGGATAGAGCACGTAGTCGATCTTATATTTGTCTAGTAATTCGAAGGAACTATCAATCGAGTTAATTTTCAGGTAATCACTGAGTACACCGTTATAGACAAAAATGTCGAGACGGCCGTCCGCGAATGTTTTCACCTCCGGCGCAAAGAACTCGATATAGCCGCTAAAGCCACCCCAACTGAATAATCTTCCGGTAATATGCCTCTGCTGTATGAAAGTCAGGGCATCATGAGGGAATTGTGTGTCGATGGTTTTCTGCAGCTGGGTGTTCTTGGGATAACTCCATACAATCAGGCCGAAGACGATGACTGCGAGCGAAAGGTTGAGCCATGGCTTGTGATATTGCGTCTCGCCAGGTGCAAACATGCCCAAGCGGGGACTCAAGATAGGAACCAGCACGATTGCCGCAAAGAGCAGGAAGCGGACGTGAAGCAGCGACATGCATATTGCGAAGAGCGTCAGCAGTACATCGCGAAGTGGCCACGGCTTTCGCGAGAACCAGATGGACAAGAACAAGGCCACCAGCATCAGCAGCGCCAGCTTCCCCCAGAAGGTATGGAAATCAACGGACTGCCACTCGGGGGCGACCTCGCGAATCGAACTGAGCCGGTAAAGCAGCTCGAACGGGTACCACACCAACTTGTAGCCATAAGGGTTGGCGAAGAGCGCAACCAGCGACGCTGCGCAGGCGATCAGCAGCTTCCGCAGTTCGGCGGGCGTCCATCGGCGGGCAACGACGTTGTTCCATTGTCCTTGCACCGTGCCGCTGACGATGTAGATTCCCAGCACGACAAATCCGAAGACCCATGAGCCATGCAGGTTGATCCACAGCACGAAGATCAGCGGCAAGCTCCAGAGTCCCCTCCCAGTTCGCTCGAAGTGATCCAGTGCAAGCAAGAGTGCGGCCAGGCAGAGCCAGGCAAATTGGAACATCCTGGGACCGAACGAATAGGAACCAAGCAGGACTGCGGCCATCGTGACCATGGTTGCGTCGCCACTATTTGCCCCCCGCCGTAAAGCCAGGTAATACGCCGCAGCAAAAACGATCCACAACGCGATCATGTATACAGCCAGGAGTCCACGGAGATTCCAGGCTCGGAAAGCAAAGTAGTAGGGCAGTTCCGATAGCCACTCGAAGTTCACCAGGGGAGCGCCGGCACTGGTAAATGTGTAGGAGTCGGAATGCAGAAATGAGTGCCTGGTCAGAAGCTCCTGGGCATTTCGAAGATGAAAGTAGATGTCGGCTTCGGCGATTCGCAGTACGGACAAGACTGAAATCTCAAGTGCGATCAGCGAGAGGCAGAGGATCGATACCGAATCAAAGCTGCCCGGTTTGCCGTAGGGCAGTCGGTCTGTCGGGACTGTCAATGATTGAGGTGCTGAAGATCCAGATGGAGCATTCCTCATCGCTTTTGCCAAAGCATACCTTACAACGCCAAGTTTGTTCGCCCAAAACGGTCCGCAGAAGGTAAAACCAAAGTCTGTCCGAGCTACGACAAAAGGGCAGTTTCTCTCGGTCACGTCGGAGAAAAGTAACCTCGACTGGCGACGATACGGTTCCTGACAGCAACCGGTGTGTGTACTGGGTCGCAGTGCGGGCGAAAAAGTCTGACTTCCGGCCAATTCATGCGATTGTAACTTATAGATAAAACGCCAAATACTACTGTGAGCGCAAACATGATGAGGCCGGCCGGTGAGAGCATCTCGTGTGGAATCGCCTCCCGGCGAGGAAGACCAACGGTAATCAGTCTGTTTGCCCGCAGAGCCGCGGCGGATACCTCAGTTTGAGGCGTATGATCGGCCACGAAGGTGACCAAAATCGAGCGGTAGCAGATGCCACTAATTGCCGATTCAACCACGGCTGGAGCGTCACTTAAGGCTAGTACCACGACCAGACTCCAAACTCATTTATTTCAGTAAGTTATTGCTCATTCAAGCGTTAGAGCAACGCCTGTGGACGGGGCGCAAGCGGTTCGTATGGGAGGAACGACCTCAGCCTCAGCAGTAGAGGACTCCCCTTAACTCGACTGTTGGGGGTAACCACTGTTGAGGTGGATTTCCAGTTACTATAGTTTCGACTGAGTGTGAAAATTCCTCTTGCAAAGGCTTACGCTTCATTGCTACATTGTGCTCACCGTCCAAGCCCCTCACCACCTGTCCTCAGGTAATTTATTGCCCGCAGAAGAGGAGTGTGGGGTGTTTGACGATTTCACTTTCAGGAAAGGGGTAGTACAAATGCTTAATCTGTTGAAGAACCTGCACAAAGAGGAATCCGGTCAGGATCTGATCGAGTACGCTCTGATTGGTTTGATCGTGGCTCTGGGAGCCATTGCCGGTATGGGCAAGCTCGCTGGCTCGCTCAACGCCGAGTTCAGCAAGATCGCAAGCAGCCTCACCTAACGATTGGCGAAACTGCCAGCGGTTAGGAAGCAGGAGATTGCGCCAAACCAGCTAACTTGATCAATGAGTAAAAAGTTGAAAGATCAGGAAAAGCTTCTTCGGATCAATTGTTGTTGCCTGTTGGAAGCAGGCTATGCAGGCGGAGCGACCGGAGTTGATATCGGTACGCACGCAAGAACTAGGGGCAAGCGCGCTTGGCCGGGCGTGTCGCTACGAGTTGATCTTAACCTCGTAGCTTGCTTCCGCAATTAGCCGTTTAGTTAGCCGTTGGAAATGCGCCAATGACTCGGGATTCCTACCTCCTTTTTTTCGCGTTGACCCTGGCGCTAGTCGGCGCAATAATCGATGTCCAGCATCAACGAATACCCAACTGGCTGACCTACCCAGGCATTGTGCTCGGCTTCGGCCTGCGCACAGTGTTACTGGGATGGAAAGGCCTGCTGAGCGGGCTGGCAGGGTGCCTGCTGGCCGGCGGCATCATGTTTCTGTTCTTTATGGTGCGGGCGATGGGCGCTGGCGACGTAAAGCTCATGGCGGGTATTGGTACGGCGGTGGGACCTAACCAGGCAGTCGGGGTGCTCCTGGCGACGGCCATTTTCGGCGGGATTCTGGCGATTGCTTATGCGCTTTATCGCCGCCGAATGATATCGACCCTGAAGAATGTGGGCGCCGTACTGCGCTTCCATGCGTGGGCCGGTGCGCAAGCCCATCCGGAGTTGAATTTAGATAACCCGACGGCTCTGCGAATGCCGTACGGGTTGGCGATTGCATTAGGAACGCTTTACATGTCGGTCATAGTTTGGTGGAGGTGATTTACGAAACAGCGGCGTTTAGGTCTCGCTCTCGTGTTGGCGCTCGTGATTTCACTGGCGGTCTCGTATTTTCTTTACAACCGCATCAAGCGACAGTTTGCGCAGTCGGTGCAGCCGTTGAAGATTGTCGCCGCTGCTAAGGCGCTTGATCCGGGATCCACTATTTCCGCCGATATGGTGACGCTGATCGACTGGCCGGTAAACTTCCCGCTCCAGGGTACGTTCAACAAAACTCAGGACGTGGTCGGACGAGTCGTGGTGTTTCCGATTGCCGGCAGCCAGCCCGTACTGGACAATCTGTTGGCGACGCCCGGCGCGGTGGGGTTAACCGCTAAGATTCCTGACGGGATGCGCGCGGTCGCGGTGGAGACGAACGACGTAACCAACGTTTCCGGTTTCTTGTTTCCGGGCTGCCACGTTGATGTCCTCGTAACGTTTAAGCCGGAGAGCGGCCGGGGAGATCAGGAAGATCTGACTGCGACGGTCCTCCAGAACGTCGAGGTGCTCAGCACCGGCGAGAGATTGCAGCCGGATCCGTCGGGCAAGCCGCAGAAGGTGCGTCAGGTAACCATGCTGTTGAATCCGGAGGACGCGCAGAAGCTAGTATTGGCAGCGAACAAAGGCACGGTGCAGTTTGTGCTGCGAAATGGGACCGATCAGGTACAGGATATACACCGACCGGTACAGATGAAAGACTTGCAAACGTTTGGGGCAGCGCCTACGACAGTTGCAGTGAGAAAGGCGCCGGCTCCGCCCAAGCCTCAGTCCGTCTATGAGGTAGAGACTTACGATGGTACCAAGAAAAACACAGTGAAATTCTAGAACCGCTGTGGAATGGAGCTCTCGTGGCACTGAGCAGACGTAGCAAGAACGGTTTGTCCTGGAGAGGCATGACCTGCGCGCTGTTCGCGTGTACTGTGTTTACCTTTGCCGCGTTGACAGTGGCTGCACAAAGTCAGCCCGCAACGCAGACACCGGCAATGCAAGCTCCCGCATCTGCGCCCGCGGCACAGATGCCGCAGCAGGGAAGTCAGGGGCCCGAAAATATACATATCGTTGTCGGGCACTCGCTGCTGATTCGCACCCCAAGTCGCGTAAAGCGCATTCTCACGGGTAATCCCGCGGTCATCGAGTCCGTCGTGACTTCGCCTGCGGAGCTGGTGATCACTGCCAAAATGCCCGGCAGCAGCAGCCTCATGCTGTGGGATGAATCGGGACGCACCCGCAGTCTCGATGTCTACTCGGATTTGGACGTCTCCTCTCTGCGGAACAGTCTGGACCAGTCGTTCCCGTCGATGAGCGTAGATGTGCAGTCGGAGGCCGACAAAGTTGTGCTGGTTGGCACGGTGCCTTCCAAGGAAATCGCCGATCAAATGGTGGGAATGGCGGGCAACTTCTCGAAGGAAGTTGTCAATGGATTGCGGGTTAATGTGCCTCCACCCCCGCACCTGCGTCAGATCATCCTGAAGGTACGCTTTGCGGAAGCTGATCGGACGAAGATTACCAATTGGGGCTTCAATCTCTTCAGCACCGGCGCAGCCAATACCATCGGAACTGTGTCGACTCAACAGTTCGGGCCGCTTGCGGTTCAGAACAACGGGACGGCGGACCGGCAACCCAAGCGGAACGCCTCAGCAGTTTAGTCTTTCGGATTTGCTGAACATCTTCATCTTCCGTCCCGACATTAACCTGGGCGCCACGATTGCAGGCTCTGCAAGAGAAGAACATCCTGCAGATTCTGTCAGAGCCCAACTTGATGGCTCTGAGTGGGCAGCCCGCACATTTCCTGGCGGGCGGCGAGTTTCCCTATCCGGTCGTGCAGGGCGGTACCGCCGGCACGGTTCCGGCAATCACGATTCAGTTCAGACCCTACGGTGTGAAGTTGGAATTTGTCGGGACCATCCTGGACAACGGTACGATCCGGCTTAAGGTTGCTCCCGAGGTCAGTACGCTCGACTATTCCAACGCGATCATCATTTCTGGATTCACATTGCCTGCAATTTCGACACGGCGGGCTGAAACTGAAATCGAGCTGAAAGACGGTCAGAGTTTCGGAATCGCCGGCTTGCTGGATCATCGCGCGACCGTGGAACTCAGCAAGGTTCCGGGAATCGGAGATATTCCGATCCTTGGTGAACTGTTTAAATCGCGGAATGTAAATTTCTCGAATACTGAGCTGCTGGTGCTCGTAACCCCCACGATTGTCGATCCGGTCGAAGGAAATCCTGCCACTGCGGGCGAACCACAGGTTAAGATGTCGGTACACAACATGGAAAGCAGCGAATTTGACAAAGGGTTGCCATACAACGGTCCCAAGGACCCTGGAACGGGTAAGTAAATATGGCTAGTCAGCAGACGATCATCCAAGGCTCGCGCAGTTCGGAGTTGCGCATTGGTATTCTATGCATCGGTCTCGATCCTTCTTCGCGCGACAGCCTGGAAACTCTGGTAACGCAGGCGCCGGGCGCGCACATAGTCGACAGCGTTGATTGGCTGGTGACGCCGCGGGAAGTCATGCGGATGCTGGAGCAATTTCAGCATCGGGTTTGCATCGTCGATTTTGACGAAGGCGAGGAAAGTGCCAAGGTCGCCCGCAAGCTGCGGGAGGGCTGTGAAACCAGCGTAACCCTGTTCGCAGCGTCGAGCGATTCCCGTCCGGACCAGATCATAGCCGCAATGCGCGCCGGTTGTTCCGAGTATCTGATCAAGCCATTCCAGGCCGATCAGTTGCTTGAGGCCCTGGCGCATGTCGCGACATGGACGCAGGGCAAATTGCCGACAACCAAAGGCCGAGTGGTTACCCTGATGGGAGCCAAAGGCGGGGCCGGTACGACCTCGCTCGCGGTCCATCTGGCGCTCAGTTTGGTGCAGCGGCACAGCCGCAGAGTCTTGCTGGTAGACCAGCATCCGTCGCTCGGGGAAATAACGCTTTGTCTCGGATTGGGGCGTCACCAGTACAGCTTCTATGAGCTGGTTCACAATATGGATCGTCTGGACGCCGAGCTGCTGCAGGGTTTCCTGTTAAAGCACAACAGCGGCATGCACGTGCTGGATGCTCCGCAGGCAATGCAGGCTTTTCGCGATACTCCCGCCGAGGCGATTGAACACACGATGGCATTCCTGTCGGAAAACTACGACTTCGTCATCGTGGACGCTCCGCCCGGATTGAGCGAAGACACCTGTGCGGCAATTCGGCAATCGGAGCGGATGGCGATCATCATCACGCCCGAGCTGCCGGCAATTCACAACGCAATACGCACCATTGAATATCTGACCGGCCTGCATTACCCATCGGAAAACATCGACATCGTGCTGAACCGGTATTCCAGAAAGAACGCGTTGGAGGATCGGGAGATCGAGTCCTCGCTCCACCGGCCGATTACTCTGAGAATACCCAATAACTACGCACAGATCGTCGGGGCAATCAACGCCGGAATGCCGATTGATCGCGCTCATAAGTCCGACCTGCCCACCGCTTTCGACTCCTGGGCAGACCGCCTTGTCGGGGAAGAACCAGCAGTAACGGCCGATAGCGGCGGATCGCGTAAATTGTTCGGCCTCTTTGGAGGCTAGTTAGGGATAGAAAATGGCGAATGCAAAAACCTTCGGTCCGGACATGCGTGTCGGTAGCGGCACTTGGGCGCCTCCGCGCAATGTCGGTGTTTCTGCCCGGGCATACCAGGATCTCAAGACGATTCTTCATCGCGAATTGATCACCCAGATCGATCTGGAAAAGCTGACGACCCTGGAGGACGTCAGGGCCAGGTCGCAGGTTCGGGAGGTAATTCAAGGGCTTATCGTAAAGCTGGATACGCCCCTGAGTACCGTCGAAAGGGACCGCCTTTCGCGGGAAGTTCTGCATGAGGTTTTTGGTCTGGGCCCGCTGGAGCCGTTGCTGCAGGATGTCACCATCAACGACATCCTGGTGAACACCTGTAAGCAGGTTTATGTCGAGCGCAGTGGCGTGCTTGGAATTGACCAACCGTCGTATTCAAGGACGACGCTCACCTGCGCCATATTATCGACAAGATCGTGTCCACCGTCGGCAGGCGTGTCGACGAATCGTCTCCGATGTGCGATGCCCGTCTGCTGGACGGCTCTCGTGTCAACGTCATCATTCCTCCGCTGGCGGTGGATGGGCCGATTCTGTCGATCCGCCGTTTCGGCAAGATTCCCATTGGCACGCAGCAGTTGATTGCGAACCGCACCGTCACCAGCCCGATTTTCGAGGTCCTGAAGGGCGCCGTGCGCGCTAAGCTGAGCATGGTTGTTTCCGGAGGTACCGGCGCCGGAAAGACTACCCTGCTGAACGTGCTGAGCGGTTATATTGGTGACCACGAGCGTATCGTTACCATCGAAGATTCTGCCGAACTTCAGTTGCAGCAGGAGACACGTTGTTCGCCTGGAATGCCGGCCTCCCAACGTCGAAGGAAAGGGAGCTGTACGGCAAAGAGAACTTGTCGTCAACGCCCTGCGTATGCGGCCGGACAGAATCATCGTCGGCGAGGTTCGTGGCGAGGAAGCTCTGGACATGTTGCAGGCCATGAACACAGGCCACGACGGCTCACTGACCACAGTCCACGCCAACAGTCCTCGCGATGCCATCGCCCGTATGGAGACCATGGCATTGATGTCCAACCTGAACCTCCCGGAGAAGGCTCTGCGGCAACAGATCGCTTCTGCCGTGAGCGTGGTGGTGCAGATTGCCCGTCTCAGCGACGGTACTCGTCGCGTAACTCACGTAACAGAAATTACCGGCATGACCGGAGACGTGGTTGCCATGCAGGACATCTTCATCTTCGAGAAGCTCGGCATTGACGTAAACGGCCGCGTATTCGGGAGATTCCGGGCGACCGGCGTTGCCCCGAAGTTCGCCGACAAACTGAAGAAGGCGGGCATCGTTCTGCCGCCGAACATCTTCGAGCACTCCTTTGAGGCATAAAGACGGAGCCGATCTATGTCGATGATCAGCATATTTGTAATTGTTCTGATCGCTGCCTTCGGTACGATTGCCTACTTCACGGAGCCCTCCGAGGCCGAAAAGCGCGTCCACCAGCGGTTAAGTACTCTGGGACGGCCGGTCATGCAGGGCGAAGAGGAGCAGCAGGGCGAGATCGTCCGGCAGGTCACGTTCAGCCGTATCGGTTGGCTTGATCGGTACTTGCGGCAGAGCAGACCAGCCCTCCAGTTGCAACTGTGGATTGAACAGGCCAAGCTGGAATGGACGGTGGGCCGGTTCGTTTTCTATTCCACGTGTTGCATGCTCGTGGGTGCGATTGTCGGTAACTGGTGGATCCCGTTTGGCTTTGTAGGGTGGGTTATCGGCCTGATTTTGGGTACGCTTCCGCTGCTTTATGTGGCCTTCCAACGTCAGAAGCGCTTTCACAAGTTTGACCTGCTCCTGCCAGATGCGATCGACCTGATCGCTCGCGCTCTTCGTGCCGGACATTCGTTGCCCAGTGCCCTGGTCACGGTTGCGGAGGAGATCGATGACCCGCTAGGACCGGAATTTCAGCGTTGCGCAGACGAAATGAACTTTGGTTTGCCCTTCCGCGAATCCATGTACAACCTGTTCAACAGGTTCCCGATACCTGATTTGCAGTTCTTGATTACCGCGATCCTGTTGCAGCGGGAAACGGGAGGCAACCTGCCGGAATTGCTGGATAAGACGGCGGCGGTGTTGCGCGCAAGAATTCAACTGCAGCAAAAGGTGAGAGTGCATACGGCGCAAGGCCGAATGACCGGCGCCGTGCTCATCGCGATGCCGTTTGTTGCTTTCGTTATGTTGAACATTGTCCGGCCTGGTTACACGGCACCCTTGTTCGAAAGCGAAACTGGACACAAGTTGATTTACGGAACTCTGGCCAGCATGGCCCTGGGAACCCTCGTGATTCGGCGAATCATTCAGGTCAAGTATTGATATGACACTAGCATTGATTGGTTGTGTAGGGCTGGCGCTGTTTGCGGCTATGGCGCTGGTTGTCATGATGGTGGTGGGAGAGAAGTCGGCGACGGAGAGTCGGCTGGCTGCCTTGCAGGCGCAGTACGACCCGGACGTCGCGACCGAAGCTACTGAAAGTTTCGGCCCCCAGGATGCTTTCGCTGTGATGACGCGGCCTCTGGCTCCCTTTCGGAACTGGCTGCGATCCAGAGACCACGAGTTAAACTACCGGCTCACCCTGGCGGGATTCCGAAATCCAGGGGCCGCCGATACCTTTCTGAGCTTCAAGGTGCTATGCCCCATTATTGGAATTGGCCTGGCTACCTTTTTCGGAAGTGACAATTTCTTGTTTGCTGCGTTGTTCCTGGCGGTGGCAGGGTTTTTCGCTCCGGACCTGTATCTGTTCCGAGCGATTAGCCAGCGAAAGCTAAAACTCGGAAGAGCTCTGCCGGATGTGCTTGACCTGCTGGTAATTTGCATGGAGGCGGGTCTCGGCATCGACCAGGCAACTCTGAAGATCGCTCAAGAGACACAGCGTATCTATCCGGAGTTGAGCGAAGAGTTGTTCATTGTTGGCTATGAACAGCGTGCAGGTAAACCACGCCTGGATGCGTGGCGCAGCATGTCGGAACGAGTCGACTTGGACACCGTCCGGCAGTTTGTCGCCATGCTGGTACAAACCGATCGACTCGGTACACCAATCGCCAAGGCGCTTGGTACCTTTGCCGATTCTTTGCGCACGAAGCGGCTGCTTATGGCCGAAGAACAAGCCGCCAAAACAACGGTCAAGTTGATCTTTCCGCTGGCGATTTTCATTTTTCCGGCTTTGTTCATCGTCCTGCTGGGGCCGGGCGTGCTTACTGTTCTAAAGGCGTTAGAGAACCAATAACTACAGAAAGGCTGGAGCGATGGATAATGTCAACAATGATTCGAGTGGCCGCCGGCGTCCTGGCGGTGATTCTCCTGGGCGTGATCGTTGCCAGACGTAAGCGGATGTCCTCGAGCAAGCGCCCGACCACGAAGAGATAAGGGCGATGTCAGGTGAGACGGTTACCGTTCACAATACGACGAAAAATGTTGTATTGGGTGACCGGATCAAAGTCGCGGAGACCAGCCTGAGCCGGATTGTCGGGTTGCTGGGTCAAAAAGGTCTGGAGCCCGGTACTGGCTTGATCATTTTTCCTTCTCAGGCAATCCATACGGTGGCCATGCGCTTTGCGATTGACGTGATTTTTCTCGATCGCGACTGGCGCGTGGTTCGCATGCGGCCAGCTATGGTGCCTTATCGTCTGACGGGCATCTGCTGGAGGGCGCGCTGCGTCTTGGAGCTGCCCGCCGGTGTGATCGCGAAAACCTCAACCTCGGTCGGCGATCAGCTGGCAGTCGATTAAGTTGACACGATGACTGGCCAGCTGCGCTCGTCCATTTCATAGCCAATATGCATTGGGATGCCATGTGGTTTCGCGATATTACTGTGAATAAGCGCCGGTCAACGAACCTGCTGGTTTTTGCCGCGATCTTCTTTTGCTCGCTGATAGCAGTGGGGCAGGACGTGGAGGTCGAGCCCGGCAAGAACAGCGTTAGCCTGACGATTACTGCCAGTAAATCCTTCAACCTGCTCGCCTCCGAGCAGAAGCAGCCCCAGCTTATCCTGGAGTGCGCCTCGAACAAAGGGAAGGCTGGTCATCTGTTGCTGTTTGCCCCCGGGGTTGAGATTTCCGAAGACAATTCGGAAACTGCACCGAGAAACGGGGCCCTGATGCTCAAGATGACGATAGGCGGCACGAAACAGCCTACGACCTGGATTCCTTACGGCGGCGCTACTGTAACTTTCGCCTACTACGGTAAGACAGAACCGGAGCGCCTGAAGTTTGTTCAATACCTTCTAAAGTCGCCAACGGCTTCGATCGTGTTTATTCCGTTCCTGGTGGGGCAGCCGGTTACGAGCGAGTTTGACATCAGCAAGCTTCGGGATGAGGCCGTAAAACATCCGGAATGCGGCGCCCTTCAATAAGTCCTGTCAAGTAAATAGAAGCTGGAAGAAGTCAGCCACAGCGGCCTGACTCGAAGGTCGTACGTCCCCGCACATTATCACAACGCTGATGCCTCGCGCCAAAGCCAGCGACGTTACCACGCTTGTCGATGTATTAGGTTCGCGCGGACAGCGAGACCCGATCGGTGTTGAGGAATCAAAGAATAACGGCAGGTTCGCAGACGCGCTCTTTGCGAGCTCGCAGCTAGCGTGGTCCCACGCCGCCACTGGGGGCCGGCGCCAAGCCGAACCCGCCCGACGCCGCTGCCGGTGCCGCTCCGCTTCCCGAGGATCCACCTGAATCCCCAGCTGCGGCTCCTGTGCCTGGCGAGCCACTACCGGCGTTGGAGGCAGGTGCTTCAGAGGCAGCTGTTTGGGAGGACTGGGCCAAAGTGAATGCTGGAATCCCGTTGCGAGGGATTGTTGACAAGGGAATTGCGGTGCGTGGAATCGCGGCTGAAGGTATGGTCGTGCGGGGAATTGCCGCTGATGGAATCGCCGTGCGTGGGATTGCAGTTGACGGTATGGCGGTGCGAGGGATGGGAGTGCTCGGAATCGTCAACCTCGGTATGCCCGCTCCCGGCAGTGCAAGCGATCCGTTAGGCTGCACTTGGGTAGGCGCCGTCATCGGAGATATCGTCGAACCAGAGTTTCCGAGAGAAAAGCCATTGTAAGCGTTCCCGGTTCCATAATTCTGCGCCCACACTGCAGGGCCGATGCTAAGCGTGGCAACGACCACCATGGCAATGATTACGCTTTTCATCTCACTCCTCCGCCGCTTGAGCAAACAGGTGCAACCATCCCGTAATCCGATTCTGTTTGGGCATTATAAGCCGAGGCAGATAAAGAAGAAACGCAAAAATTTGACGTCGGCAGCAGGTTTCGTCCGTACGGCACAAAAAGGGGTTGCACCCTAATCCAGGAATGCTAAGATTTGGCGTCCCGCGGTCACGTCAATTGCGAGCGCGCCGCCGGCATGCCCAGAATTCCAGCGCTCCAGCCTTCAGATCGTGCTCTAGCCAGTAATGCGGCACAAGAAAATTGCTAATGGGGAGGCAGTTATGCGCGTCATTGTCCGCAGCGTAATCATTCTGGCCGCTAGCCTGGTTTCGGTCATCAGCGTCCCGGCAGCCTTCGCCAGTTCATCCGGCGCGGGCGGCGAATCGGCGCAGAGCTGCCCCTCACTGGCCGTTCCTCGTATTACCGCCGAATTGAATGAGCGCCTGCTGAGCAGCTTGCCGGGCAACGTACACCCGCTGGCCAAACCGGAATACGATCGCGGACGGGTAAGTGACAGCCTGCCGATGGAGCACATGATCCTGATTCTGCAGCGCACCTCCGATCAGGAGAAGGCGCTGAACGCCCGCATTGAGCAGATGCACGATGCGCGGTCCCCTTATTACCACCAGTGGCTTACCGCCGAGAGCATCGGTGACTGTTACGGAGTGGCGGACTCGGACATCACAAAACTTACGCAGTGGCTGCAGCTGCACGGTTTTCAGATTGACACGGTGCCGTCAGGCAAGATGACCATCATCTTCAGCGGTACCGCCGGCCAGGTGCGCAACACATTCAAGACCGAAATTCACAATCTCGACGTCAAGGGTGAAGCGCACATCGCGAACCTGACCGAGCCGCAAGTGCCGTCGGCGCTGGCTCCGGTGATCGCCGGCTTTCGCTCGCTGAACAACTTCTTTCCGAAGTCGCTGGTCCATCCCGTGGGTCCGGTACAACGCGACGGCAAGAGCGGGAGATGGCACGCACTGAACAACCCGAATGCCGGGAAAGAAGTTAACGGAAAGCACGGCGTAAGCGGGCTGGCGACCATCAACGACAATGGCACAGCCATCTGGGCGGTAGCGCCGCAGGACTTCTACACCATCTATAACGAATCGCCGCTGCTGACGGGAAAGAATCCGATCAACGGTGCGGGCCAAACGCTGGCGGTCGTGCAGGACTCGGACGTCAATCCGCAAGATGTGACCTCGTTCCGCTCGCAATTCGGACTGCCGGCATACCCGCTGGTTCCCAACAACACCCAGGGCGGCGTCAACTTCATTCAAGGGATCAGCAATTACTGCGGTGATCCCGGCATCGTCTACGGCGTTGAAACCGAGGCCGACATCGACGTCCAGTGGATGGGAGCGACCGCTCCGGCCGCGACCATCGATCTGGTTTCCTGCGCCGACACCTCAACGACGTGGGGAGGAGATCTTTCCGCTTCTTACATCATCAGCAATCTGAGTAATTCTGTTTCTGCGTTCAGCGTTAGCTTTGGAGTATGCGAGAGTCTGTTGCCGAATTTTGGGTTCGGCAGCAACAGTTTCTATAACAGCCTGTGGCAACAAGCCGTAGCACAGGGACAGACTCCGATCGTCGCCGCCGGAGACTCAGGCGATGACGTTTGCGACTTCAACCTCGGATATAGTGTCGGCGTAAACGGACTGTCGGTGAACGGCCTGGCCTCCACACCCTACAACATCGCTACCGGTGGCACGGATTTCAGCGACAGCTATCAAACGAACTTCGCTCCCACCAGCTATTGGAACAACAACGATACCTCGCCTTATGGTTCGGCGCTGTCCTACATCCCGGAGATAACCTGGAACAATACCTGTGCCAGTACGGTGCTGGTAGATTACATTCGATATGCTCTGGGCGTTACCTATCCCAACGGTCCGGAAGGACTATGCAACGACACTACGAAC
This sequence comes from uncultured Acidobacteriaceae bacterium, assembly GCA_963805985.1. Classification (GTDB taxonomy): domain Bacteria; phylum Acidobacteriota; class Terriglobia; order Terriglobales; family Acidobacteriaceae; genus Bog-257. Next base: position 50,423 of record CAWDWG010000009.1, read on the forward strand.
TTTGGAGAAGTTTTCACCGGTCTAAGCGGCGGTAGCGGTGGGATCAGCACCATCTACAGCCTGCCTTCGTGGCAACAGAATGTTTATGGTGTTGGACTGAGTAGTAACTTCACCTCAACCAGCAATCGCAACATGCCGGACGTTTCGCTGTTCGCCTCCGATGGCGGCATCAACGGGTTTCTCGTCTGGCAACATGCGCTGCTGTTCTGCGAATCCGATTTGGCGCCATGCGATTTCTCTACTCCTGAGTACGCTCTGTCGATGGCCGCGGGTGGTACTTCATTCACCGCGCCGATGATGGGCGGTATTCTCGGACTGATCAACCAGGCGGAGTCACGGCAGGGTCAGGCGAACTACACACTATACGCGCTGGCGGCGCAGGAATACGGCACGCCCAGCGCGCCCAATACCTCGACTACAGCTCCCAGCCTGTATACCTGCGAAGGATCGAACATTAACGCGATCAGCACTTACCATAGCGTCTTCCCTAAGTGCACGTTCTATAACCTCAACCGAACCTCGCAGGTTGGGTCCAGTTCTTGTTTGGGCGGTAACAACTCTGGCTGTCTGGTCGATAACAATGACCAGCCGTGCCAAACCGGCAGCACGAACTGCTACACCAATACCAATGGAGATTCGTACGGACTCCTGTCGAACTCGACAAGTAGCTTTGAAAACGCTTTTCCGCAGAGCGCGGGATATAACGCCTCCGCTGGCCTGGGCAGTATCAACGTAGCTAATCTGGTGAACAACTGGAATAGCTCGCAGTCTCACACCCTGACGGTCGCCATCAGCGGAACCGGTACGGTCGCAAGTACAGATGGATTTATCAACTGTCCCGGAACCTGCAGCCACTCCTATGCGGCGAATAGTCCGGTGACTCTCAACGCCAGCCCTGGCACGGGAGAGACTTTCAATGGCTGGAGCGGTGCTTGTACGGGCACCGGCTCTTGTAACGTGACTGTGAAGTCCAGCGTTGCGGTCACCGCTAACTTCGTTCCGAGCAGCGGCGTTACTTTGAGTGTAGGTATAACTGGAAACGGAGCCATAGCCAGTGCAGATGGTTTCATTAATTGTCCGGGCACTTGCAGCCACACCTATGCTCTGAATACCCAGGTCACGTTGAGCGCGACGCCGGCGGTGGGCATAAGCTTCACCGGCTGGACCAGTCCGTGTTCGGGTACCGCGCCGTGTACCTTCACGGTCAACCAGAACTTGTCGGTACTGGGCAGCTTCAGCGTGCCGACGGTTGGCGTCGGCATCGTTCCAGCGAGCCTTGTCGTGGGTTCGGCTACCAACCAGGTATACGTTGCCAACGTGTGTGGTAACGATCTTACTTGCGACAGCGGCGGCGACGGCACCGTGTCTGTTATTAATGGCACAACTCTGACGGCGCAAAGCGTCGCGGTTGATAACTTTCCTTATCCGATCGCGATTAACGGCAACACCAACACGGTCTACACAACCACCTGCAGCGATCTCGCATGTCAGAACGGAACAATTTCGGTGATCAATGGCACGACCCTGGCCGAAACCTCAGTTCCAGCGGGGGTGGACGCGAACTTCGTAGCGGTGAATGCCGTCACTAATAAGATCTATGCTACGAATTCCGGCTGCACGACATATCCCTGCAATGTCCCGGGGACACTGACAGTCCTCGATGGTGCAAAGCTCACTACACAGACTGTTACGGTCGGCTACGATCCCATCAGCGTTTCGGTAAACTCGGCCACCAACAAGATTTTCGTGGTGAATGAATGCGGAGCCGATCCCACATGCGCCAGCGCGGGCACGGTGACGGTCGTCGACGGCAGCACGCTCTCGACGCAGACGGTTAACGTCGATTTCGCGCCCCTCTATGCCGGCATCAATTCCGTCACCAACATGATTTATGTCAGCAACAATGGAGGGGCCGACGGCAGCGGCGATCCCGGTACAGTAACGATGATCAACGGATCTACGCTGGCCACGCAGCGGGTCAATGTGCAGGTCGATCCGTCGCCGGTGAAAGTCAATGCGGTGACCAACACCATCTACGTAGGAAACCGCTGCGGCCAGGATCCCAACTGCGGGACATCTCCCTCCGCCTCGGTAATTAACGGCAGCACTCTGACGGTTGCGAACATCGAGATCTGTACTTCGACGACTATCCCGGCTGACTTTATCGATCTCGATCCTGTGACCAACACGGTTTACTTTCCTTGTACTGGCAGCCCAACGCAGGGGACAACGGGAATGAGCGTAACCGTGCTGGACGGCGCAACCAACAACACGAATTTGGTCCCTGTCGGCGACAATCCAAACGCCGCAGCTGTAGACGCGCCGGCCAACAAGACCTACATTGCCAATTCTGGCGACTCGTATGTTTCGGTGATTGCCGGACCGAGCGCTGCTCCGGTGCAGTTCGTCAGCCTGCCGCCCTGCCGGGTGCTCGATACGCGCCCGCCGAACGGCAGCGGTCCGATCCAGGGTGGGAAATCAGAGAGCTTCGTTGTTCCGGGAGGCAATGGCTGCGCGGGCATTCCGATGACTGCGGCGGCTTTCTCGCTGAACGTTACGGTGGTTCCGACGAAGCCTTTGGGGTATCTGACTATCTGGCCTACGGGCGAAGATCAACCAGTAGTTTCCACGCTCAATTCTCCGGATGGACGGGTGAAGGCGAATGCCGCAATCGTGCCCGCCGGCTATCAGGGCGCGGTCAGCGTGTACGTTACCGATACGGCCAACGTGATCATCGACATCGATGGCTACTTTGTACCGCAGGCAACGGGCACGCTGCAGTTTTATCCTCTGACGCCATGCCGTGTAGTGGACACCCGCACGGGATCGACGCAGCCGAAAGGCCTGGGCCCGCCGTCCTTCGGTGCCGGTGAAACGCGGCCGTTGCCGGTATTGAGCAGCCCATGCCTGCAGAATCTTAATCCGCCGGCGCAGGCGTATTCCTTCAACGCGACAGTCTCGCCCCAGCCAAAGGGCCAAAAATTGAATTATCTGACCCTGTGGCCAACCGGTCAGAATCAGCCCGTGGTTTCGACGCTGAATAATCCGACGGCGACGGTGGTTGCCAACGGCGCGATCGTTCCCGCCGGCACCAACGGTGAGATTGATGCCTACACCTACAACAGCACGGACTTGATCATGGATGTCAACGGCTATTTCGGCACGCCGGGATCGGGCGGATATTGGCTGTACCCAGCTGCGCCCTGCCGCGTTTACGATAGTCGTGCCAACAACGGTCCGCCGTTCCAGGGTGAGCGCACGGTGAATGTGGTTAACAGTCCTTGTGGGCCGCCCGCCAATGCGACTGGATATGTGCTCAATGCGACGGTTGTGCCGGTGCACAAGCTCGGCTATCTGACCCTTTGGCCGGATGGCGAGACCCAGCCCATCGTGTCTACGCTGAATGCCTACGATGGTTATGTCACATCGAACATCGCGATTGTGCCCAACCTCGATGGCTCAGTCGACGCTTATGTGAGCGACCTGACGCAACTGATTCTGGATACCTCTGGGTACTTCGGGCCGCAGTCGCAGGATCCGCCTCGCGGAGCCGGCGCTGTTCTGCAGTCCGGCGCGCAACCCGGGCAATCGCGATCGCCCGCGCTAAACCGCCTGCCGGAGAAGATGAAGATGAGAGGGAAGGGCGCGCGCTTAGTGTCGCACTGAACCAGGACAGGCTCGCTGATCGATCGTGCGGCAATGCCGGCGAGTTCCGCAAATCCCGACGACGGTCACTATGCTGCGGTTCCCACGCGCGGGTGAGCTTGCGATGGATGGAGCGGACCATTCGCTTCCGGGCCGATTTGAGGCTCGTTTTCATCGGCGCAGGGGTCCAGGCCGGAGCCGTTTCCGATCGTCGAAATTAGACCCTGTGCTCAAGGAGCACAACCCGCTCCATTGAGCCTTGGCCTGCCGATTTCCCACTCTCGCTCATCTCCTAGTAAAATCCGGCCGCATTGCAGGCACCTAAGTGTCGAACTCCCAGCAGTCCTGCTTGCCCTCAAAAGTGCGGAGAGGCAACCCCAAAGTCGGACCTCACGAAACGTCAATTTTTGTTGAATTTAAAGGTCATTAGCCGGGCGGATTGGGTGTATATTGGCTCTATCCTAGGCGATAATAGGGCGACGTGTCTGTAGACGAGCTCCCCGCTCCCTTGAATTATCCAGCCAGGCGGATGGCGTAGGTTTTCCAGCAGTCTAGAACGTGGCGGTCGTGTAATTACATGCTCGGAACGACAATTTCCCATTACAGGGTCCTTGACCGGCTTGGTGCTGGTGGCATGGGCGTGGTCTATCGCGCCGAGGACATGCGACTGGGTCGCGAAGTTGCGCTGAAAACCTTGCCGCCCGAGGTCGAAAATGACCCGCAAATGGTGGAGCGGCTGGTGCGGGAAGCGCGCTCGGCGTCGTCACTGAATCATCCCAACATCTGCACCATCCACGAAGTCGATGAGGCGGACGGCCATCACTTCATCACCATGGAGTTGCTGCAGGGTCAAACTCTTCGCGAGCGCATTGCCGAGGGTTCGATCCCAACCGCCGAGCTTGTCCGCATCGGCGTTCAGGTGGCTGATGCCCTCGACGCGGCGCAGAAGAAGGGAATCGTTCATCGGGATATCAAGCCGGCCAACGTGTTCCTCACCCTTCGGGGCGAGGCGAAGGTGCTGGATTTCGGCTTGGCGAAGCTGGAACCCCAGAAAGAGATGGAGTCGGTGGCAGCTGGAGCGGGAATTACTGCGACCGGCATTATGGCGGCGCCCACCGGTACTGCGAATTTCCATTTGACCAGTTCGGGCCAGACGGTTGGGACCATCGCCTATATGTCGCCGGAGCAGGCGCGCGGTCAGCAGTTGGATGGAAGAAGCGATCTGTTCTCGTTGGGCGTTGTGCTGTATGAAGCGGGGACGGGCTCGTTGCCATTTACCGGCGCTACCACGGCGCTGATGTTCGATGCGATTCTGAATCGCGACCCTGTTCCGATTGCCCATTTCAACCCGGACCTCCCGCAGGCTTTCAGAAATGTTGTCCACAAGCTGCTGGAGAAAGATCCCAAGCTGCGATACCAGAGTGCTTCCGATGTCGTGGCGGACCTGCGACGCATGCGCCGCGACACCACTTCGATCAAGGCAGTTCCAGCCAGCCCGCCGGGTGTACGGAAGGCAGGGAAGATCATTGACTCGTTGGCCGTGCTGCCGTTCGCCAATGCAACCGGCGATCCGGAACTGGACCATCTGGGCGAGACGATCGCGGAAGGCGCCATCGACGCGCTGTCGCACGTGAGCCGGCTTCGCGTGTTGCCGCGTAGCCGATCCTTCCGCTTCCGCGACGAGTCCGATGACCTGCACGCCGTCGGGCAAAAGTTGGAAGTCCGTGCTGTGCTGGGCGGACGCCTGACTATACGCGGAGACCAGCTCTCGATTCGAGCAGAACTGATCGATGTTGCCAAGGACATGCAGCTGTGGGGATCACAGTTCAATTGCACCTTCAACGAAGTCGTGGATGTGGAGCAGGAGATCGCGCGGCGCGTGATCGAGAAACTGCGAGCACCGTCCTCCGGTGCAACCAAGAAAGGTTCGCGTAAAGCGGCGGGCGCGCCGGCACGGAACAGCGACGCTGAGCCGCGCAACGACGCTTTTGAACTGTTCGCCCGCGCCAACGAGCGCGCCATCGAGTGGACTCCGGACGGGCTGCAGGCGAGTATCGAGCTTTATCAGCAGGCCATCGACGCCGATCAACAGTGCGCACCAGCGTATTCGTGCATGGCAATTGCCTACGCCATGCTGTCTGTCGTCGGCAGAGTGGATACGGCGGAGGCGTTAGGGCGCGCCCGGGAGTATGCCCGGCGAGCCCTTGAAATGGATGGAACGCTCTCGGAAGCGCACGCAAGCTTGAGTCTGACGGAGACCTTTGCCGACTTCAACCTTCCCAGCGCTCTTTGGGAGGGCGAAAAAGCGGTGGAGTTGAATCCGAATTCCGCGCTTGCGCGCTACGCCCACGCGCAGACACTGGCTGCCTGCGGACGTCTGGAAGAGGCCATTGAACATGCGCGCGCCGGTTGCGAAATTGATCCGATGATGGCGCCGGTCAATTACTGCTACGGCCTGATGCTGTATTTCCAGGGAAAATGGGACGAGGCCGAAATGCAGCTGCAGCGGACGCTGGAGATCAATCCCGATTTCGCGGCAGCGCGGGCCGTGCTGGCGATTGCTCTTGCCCGCGCGGGACGATCTTTCGAGGCGATGGCGCAGGCCGACGATCTCGCCCATCGTAATCCGGACATCGCATGGGAGATGTTGCAAGGCTACCTGGCGGCGCTCGCAGGCGAGCACGAGAACGCCGGCAACGCCCTGGCTCGGGTGGATTCCGCGCCGGTCGCGGAAGGCGCCTATTACGCCGCTGCAATTTATGGAGCGTTAGGTGATCTCGATCGCGGATTTGCCGAACTGGAGCGGGCCCGAGATTCTGGTTTCGCGTACCTGGCTACGGCGGCGGTTAATCCCGTGCTTGATCCCTTCCGCTCAGATCCGCGCTGGGTGCCGTTCTTGCGAAATATGGAGTCGCTGTCGGAGGCGATCCGAGAACTGCCGGGGACCGGCTAGCGGACAGAGGTTTGGAGTAGCGCCGCCGTCCCGGCGGCTGGATCGCAGGCCTCCGGCCTGCGCAGGGATTGGCGGGCGTGGACGCCTGCCGGACAGGCCGGTCAGAAGACCGAGTGCTACGGCCATTATTTCGATGATTATTGGCTCGAGGACTATTAGTATTCGGTAAAGCAGTTGACCACAGGAGCAGAAATGGATTCGTCAAAGTCCAAGAGCGACGCCTGGCGCAGCCCCCTGCACACCTCGGGATCGGTTACTCCTCCGTCAGGCCGGACGTCGGATGCGTCGTCCGGCAGGGCCGACGCATGGCGCAATCCCTTGTACACCTCGGGATCGGTTGCCCGCCAGTCGACGCGGCCACAGGATGCGCCGTCGGGCCGCACCGATCCATGGCGTCCTCAGCAGCATGTTTCCGGATCGGTTGCAGTGCAGCAGCAGCGAGTGCAGGATGCGCCGGTTAAGGCCGATCTCTGGCGCGGGCCGTTGCACACTCCCGACAGTATCGCTGAGCTTGGAGTGCGCCAGTCCATCCTTGAGGATCTGATGCTGAAGATCCTCTACATCTCGAGTCCTCTTTCTCTGCGGGAATTGGGGGAGCGCACTCGGCTCAGCTTCGCAGTGATGAACGAACTGCTTCGCCGTATGCGAGCCGAGCAACTGTGCGAAGTCAAGGGAATGACCGGGAACATTCCCCAGATTGCAATCACATCGCAGGGCAGGTCGCGAGCCTCGGAGCTGATGTCCATGAATCAGTACATGGGGCCGGCTCCGGTGTCTCTCGACCATTACATCCAGCAGGTCCGTGAACAGAGCGTCCGCCACATCGCAGTGCATCCTCCCGAGGTTGAGCGCGCTTTTGCTCATCTGGTTCTCGATGCCACGGTTCTCGAGCAGCTCGGGACCGCTCTGAATTCGGGCGCCTCACTTTTCCTGTATGGGCCGAGCGGCACGGGCAAGACCACGGTCGCGGCCGCGCTGGCTAAAGTGCTCTCCGACGATCGTGTGTGGGTGCCGCATGCAGTCGAGATCGAAGGGCAGATTATTTCCGTTTACGACGCGCAAACTCACCAGCCGATCTATGATCCGGTTTCGCAGAGTGGCGACGCGCGTTGGGTTCTCTGCCGCCGGCCGACGGTAGTGGTCGGTGGAGAACTGACCAGTGAAATGCTGGAGCTGCAGTTCCATCCGATTTCAAAGATCTACACCGCTCCGGTGCAGATGAAGGCCAACAACGGCATTCTCATCATCGACGACTTCGGCCGCCAACGTATCCGTCCGGAAGAACTGCTCAATCGCTGGGTCGTTCCTCTCGATCGCAGGATCGACTTCCTCACCTTGTCGGGCGGCAGGAAGGTCGAGATTCCTTTCGATCCGTGTGTGGTATTCGCCACCAACCTCGATCCGACGTCGCTGGTGGACGAAGCGTTCTTGCGCCGCATTCAGACCAAGATCGAACTCGGAACCGTCTCCAACGAGCAGTTCCATGCAATCTTCCAGGCCATTTGCAGCGCCGCCGGTTTGGAATGTGCCAGCGACACCATCGACGGGTTGATCGAGGTAATCCGCAAGGAAGTGAAGGAGCCGCTGCGGCCGTGCCATCCGCGCGACCTGGTGAACCAGGTTTGCTGGCGAGCGCGCTACAAAGAGACGGTGCCGATCCTCGATCGGGAGGCGCTGCTCGCGGCAGTGAACTCGTATTTCGTTCGTCCGAGCAAGAACCAGCCTGTCGACGATTAGTGTGCTGGTGCCGTGTTACAAGCGGAGATTAAGAACCTAAGAGAGCGACGCCTATGGCGGCGATCAAGGTCGGCCCTCGCTGATGAGGTCCTTGATCTTCAATCCGCCTAACGAGAGTCCTTTGGCCAGCGTCTGAATCCGCTTAATCGCGGCAGCGCGCTCTTCGAGACTCGCTTCCTTCTTCACGGAAACGAGCTTAGCAGTAGATGCATCGCGTTTAGTAATAGTGATCTCCTCGCTCGCCGCGACTCTTTCCGCAAAATCAGCGTGAGTCGTTGAGACAATTTCAAAATATTGGTGCCGGGAGGGGGTCGAACGCCCATGACCCGGAGGTTGGCGCTTCCTACTGGGGAAGCCCAGCGTACAGCGCATCCCGCACTACGCCCATCACTGCGTAGCGCCCATTCGTTCCAAAGTGGATACCATCGCCGTAGTCAAGGATAGTTGGTAAGCCCCATCCCGTCGTATCCACCAGTGGAGTCCACATATCCACCAGCACCACGTTGTTGGGATAAAGCTGAGGCAGGGCAGCATAAGCCTGGTTATAGGCGGCAACTGTCTGGCGCTCATCGGGGATGTATTTCAGCGAAATGGGAGCGAAGGGCGGAACATTGGAAAGCAGAATCACCATGTGAGGATTCAGTCCGATCATCTGCCCGATCATGCTCTTCATGCAATTGATATGAGTGGCGACCGGAACACCCTGAATGACATCATTGGTCGCGGCCATGACAAAGACCGCGTTGGTACTGGCTGGCACATCGGCAGAAACCAGCGGCAGAAGCTCTGCACAAGTGTAGCCGGGATAGCCCTGAATCGAGATATGCGAGCTGGGAATGTTGGGGAAAGCCCAGGGCTGAAACCCTTGCATCAGCCAGATCCAGGAATGGCCAAAAAGCACCACGTTGACGCTCAGGGCATGGGGAGGAATAAGTGGAGTTCCCAGGCCCGTCTGCGCTCCCGCATTGATCGTCAGGGCCAGCACTGATAGCAGAACAATCTTCACGACTCGCATGAGGGTCCTTTCGCAGTAAGGGAGCTTGGCGTGAGAGTCTACGGTGGCGCAAGCATTCAGATTTCGCTGCAGCTCCCCGCGCTGGGGATACTATACAACGCTGGTCGATGAGGGTCTTAAGACGCCGAGCCGACAGGATTCGCATTCGCGAGCCCTGGTGGTCTCTCGCAGACCGACTGCTCCGGCCTGAGCGCGAAAACGGTACCATCGCCGTGCTGCCCGCCGCCGGAGGTCGTTCCATAGAGCGCCCCATCCGGGCCAAAGATCAGACTCGATTGAGGACCATAGCCGTCAGTTCGGTTGAAGCTGAATAGGGGACTCAGCGTCCAGCTCGAACCGTGGTGGGTCATGCGAAAAATCGTGCCGGAGCCAAAGCCACCCCCATACGTCGTGCCATACAGATTTCCACCGCGGTCGAGCGTTAGACCGGTTTGCGGCAGAGCGCCGTCCATTCCGCCTGTGAAGCTGTGGAGAACAGCAAGCGTCTGGGCATGAGCTGACATTACCACCAGAAGAGTCAGGGTGGGAACGACAACGTCAGCCGAACGCTTGCCCGAGCATCGCATAATATCCTCCTCACGCGAATCGACGATGAACTACGGTGGAGACTGCAGGAACCGCGAAAAACTCGTCAAAACCTTTTGGCTAAGTCTCTGCCATCTGCACTTAGGTAACGGTTATGAACAGGCGATCGCACTCATTGACATGTGGGGCGATCCGACTTCCCCTCAATGAGTGTAAGGCGATTTAAGAACAATTAAGCTACGGTGTGAACTCCCACACGGTGCCTGCCTCGTATTTGCCGCAGTCCTGAGTGGTCCCGTAAATGTTGCCGCTCGCGTCGAAGACGACGGATCCGAGCGGGTAGCAGCCGCTACTTACGTTGAAGTCGAACAGGTCGGTGAAACTCCAGGAGCCGTTGTTGGGCGACAGCTTGAACAGCATCCCTCGATTATTTACGCCATCGCTTTCTCCCACACCGTACAGATTGCCGGCGGCATCGAGCGTCAAATTGCCAAAGGGGCCGCGCAGGCCGGGCAGGTTGTAAATGACCTGGAAATTCCAGCTGCCGCCGTTGGGAGTGAGTTCGTAAACCACACCGCCGTAGTCGTTACCGGTTCCGCCGCTGGAGCTCGCGCCATAAAGATTGCCGGCCTGGTCTTTGATCAGGCCACCGTATGCCAGGGTACCGTCCGTGCCCTTGAAGGTGTGCAGGATGGTGGTCGTCCAACTGGATCCGCTGGGACTCAGTTCGAAGATGGCAGTGCCATCGCCGGTCGTTCCATAGAGATTGCCGGTGTCGTCGAAGCCGACGTTAGAGAAGGGACCGTTGGTGGGAATGTCGAAGCTGGCCACGACACTCTCGGTCCAGCCGCTGCCGTTAGGCGTGGCCTCCCATACCGTCCCCTGATCTTCGTCGAGGCCGCCGTACTGCGTCGTGCCATAAAGATTTCCGGCCTGATCGAAGATCAGCGGCTCGTAAACAGGCTGGTCGCCGTCGCCGTTCTGTCCCGTGAAGTCATGCAGCAATGTCATTTGCCAGGGAGTTAACGGACTGGGCGGAGGCGTGGGCAAGGGCTGCAGCTTATACAACGTGCCCTCCCCATCAGCCAGACCAATGGTTGTGCCATAAAGGCTGCCATCGGGGCCGATCGTTACCGGCGACAGCGGATTGCACCCGTCCGAGCCCTTGAAACTGAAAATCGGCGTGAGGCTCCAGCTGCCGTTGTGATCAGCCATCTTGAAGACGACGCCGCAGTTGTACAATCCGCCGCCCGACGCCGTCCCATAGAAAGTTCCTGTTCCGCCGGGAGTCAGAGCGGCGGTCGGCGCCAGGCCGTCGTCGCCGGCGGTGAAGTTGTGCAGCACGGTCAAGGTCTGCGCGTTTGCGGCTGGAACAATCATTAGAGTCATCGCCAAAATGGTGAATGCGATCAGCGCGGCTGCTCTAGCTTGTGAAGTGATGGCAAAAGTCGATGCTGCGGCCCTCTGCTGGGTCATGTTGAGCCCTCCAACCACTCGGTTAGCGAGTGGAAGCATATCACGCACTGTCAGTTAAAGCAATTTAATGTTGGATTGTCGTGCAATGAGCTGAGGGGGAGAGCGTTACCGTGGCTATCTTAGAATAGTTGGCGAGAACAGCGTTAGCACAAGCAACCGCGACAGGGTACGCCCGAACCGGTTACTTGTGTAACGGCGATGTTACGTCAGTTGAGCCAAGACGCTGAACGGCGATTATTTTCGCTTACGGCGTGATCTCCCACACCACGCCGCAACCTTCGCCGCAGTTTTCGTCTCCGCCTTGAGAGGTTGTGCCGTAGAGATTGCCGCTGGTGTCGAGCACCGCGCCGCCGAACGGCGTAAAGCCGTCCGTGAATTGGCCGCCGCTAAAGTCAAACAGGTCCCTGTAGGTCCAACCATTACTTCCTCGGGTCAACCTAAAGACCTCTCCGAAGCTGGGGCCGTCGCCGCCAAGAGTGGCGTATAGATTCCCTGCACCATCCAGGGTTGGCGTGTCGGTCGGCCCAGGTTCCACGTACCTCAGCACCGTTTCGGTCCAATTCCCTCCGGATGGCTGCAGCTCGTAAACTGTACCGGCATTGTCTTGGCCATCGTTGAAGGTTGTGCCGTAGAGATTTCCCTGCTGATCAAAGATCAGACCTCCGTACGCTTCGGTTCCGTCGTCCTGCCCCTCAAACGTATGCAGCGTGGTCTCTGTCCAACCTGATCCGGATGGGGATAACTCGTACACAGTGCTGAGGGTGGTGCCGTAGAGATTTCCAGCGCTATCGAAGATGACCCCGCTGTAAGGGTTGCAGCCGGAAGCTCCGCCGAAAGAATACAGAACACTTTCAGTCCAACCTCCACCGGAACGGCTGAGCTTGAAAACAATGCCACAACGGTTGTCGCTATTGCTTGTCGTGCCATAGATGTTGCCATCGGCATCGAAGGCCAGGTCGCCGTACTGTGGATGGGCGCCGTCACTTCCCCCGGTGAAGCGGTAAAGCACGGTTTCCGTCCAGGGACACTGGACCGCATGGCAAGCCGTGGCAGGTGGCCGCAGATTGAACACCGTTCCATCACCAAGACCGCCATAGGTTGTCGTTCCGTACAACGATCCGTCAGGGCCAAAGACCACCCGGGCTTGTGGAGTCGCCCCGTCCGGATCGCCCTGAAAGGTGTATAGCGTTGACAGAATCCATCCCGAGCCTGCTCGCGTCAGCTTAAACACCGTGCCGTTTTCCTCGTCGATCAAGCCCGAGGTGGTGCCATACAGGTTCCCGGCCCTGTCGATGGTAAGGCCAGCTATCGGGGTGCTTCCGTCACCTTGCCCGGTGAAGGTGTGAAGGATGGTGTAGGTCTGCGCCTGCGCCAAAATCGTAGCACCCAAAATCGCGGCGCAGCATAGCTTAGTCATTATTCGCAGGCTCGTGGCGAAACTCGACGACGCGCATTGCTGTTGATAGATCATTGTTGCTCCCTTCGCCCATCGAGGCGGACTTCCGCGCCAACGCAGCAAACTATTGCGCGACGATGGATAAGAGTCAACTTAATTTCAGATTACGGTCCAACAGATTGATAACGCGGGCCTTATCTTGCGCGATCGAAGCCAGTTGGCGAGAACAGGCCAATGCATACTTAATCCGGGCCAGCAATCATCGGCGTGATCGCGAACCGGTCATTCACCGGATGGCTCAGATTCTGTTCGCAGCGCCGCTGGCATCTTACAGCCGGGAGAGAACCGAACCTTGAAGCGCTGAATGTGACCGTCGTTGCCATGTATACTCCTCGATGCTCGTCCAACTAAGACGCGAAGCCTCACCGGAGAATCATGACTACGTCGAACGAGAATGCGCAGAACCAGGCTTTTCCGCCGCACGTGGGCATCCTACAGATTTTGAATGGTGCGCATGTTGCGGGAGCGGTGTCGTGCTTGGCGCAACTTGGAATCCCCGATCTGCTTGAAAACGGTCCCAAGTCGGCGCAAGAGTTGGCCCGCCAAATCGGAGCCCAGCCGGAGGCGCTGTACCGCTTGATGCGCGCGACGGCGTGTGTGGGAGTGCTAGCCGAAGGCTCGGACGGAAAATTCTCGCAGACGCCCATGTCGGCAGTTTTATGCAGCGAGGCGCAACCTAGCTTGCTGGGCCTAGCCATCATGGGTGGTCGCGAATGGCATGGGCGCGGATGGTCCTATCTCGAATACTGCGTGAAGACAGGGAAGCAAGCTGTCGACAAGATTTACGGGATGCCCATCTTCGAGTTTTTCTCGAAGAATCCCGATGAGGCGAAGATTTTTGATGATGCCATGACGGGACTCTCCGCTATTGATGGGCCTGCCGTGGCCGATGCTTACAACTTTGATGGAATCCAAACAATAGTGGATGTAGCCGGCGGGGGCGGACTTCTGCTGGCGACCCTATTGAAGAAGAGCCCCCACTTGAAAGGCACACTCTACGAGATGCCGCACGTGCTTGCGGGAGCTAAGGACGGTGCTCTGAAGGGGTTCATGGATCGCTGCACCCTGGCTTCTGGCGACATGTTTTCCACGGTCCCTGCGGGCGCAGATGCGTACATTATGAAACACATCATCCACGACTGGCCGGATGATGCCTGCATCAAGATTCTGAAATCCTGCCGCAAGGGCGTGAATCCTGCAGGGAAGCTTCTGGTTGTGGATTGCGTGATACAGCCGGGCAACGACTTCTCGCCCGGGAAGTTTCTGGATTTGCAAATGCTGATCTTCCCTAGCGGCCGCGAACGGACGGAAGCACAATTCCGCGAGTTGTTGGCAGCTGCGGGATGGAAATTGTCCCGGGTGATTCCGACGGCGGCTCAGGATTCGATTGTCGAGGGGCTGCCGGCGTAGTTGGCTATCCGCCGGATAGCTGGCGTGAACAGGCCAACTCACTCTCTATCGCGGAGCCCGGAGTTCGATTCGGGTCGCGAGTGACTTGGCGATTTCACGATAGCAAACCTGCTGCCGACCAATATCTCGCAAGAGGCTACGAGGCCAACGGGCCGCTTCACCCAGGCGGTTTGGGCGTTTTACGTCAACTTGACGCCGAACAGCCTAACTTCCGGATAGCCCATGATCCAGACCAAAAGGCAGGGTCTCGGCAGGCGACTCGCCCCGATGCGTGCCTACGAAGTCCAGGTATTAGGTTCGCGACTTTCCCTGGCAGGATAAAGGAGGTTCAGCCTATTTTGTCGCCGGCTGCTTTTGCACCGCGGCGAGGCGCTGGCGTGTGGTGGCCACGACGGCGTCGAAGCGCGGGTCTGCATGCAGAGATTGGAAACTATCGTCTTTCTCCAGGCGTTCCAGCTCGTCGACGGAAGTAAAGGTCTCCGCATCGGCCCGCAAGGTGGCGAGAGCCTCATCCCGCTTACCCTCCAGAACAAGAACGCGAGACAAGTTGTAGGCTGCGTTTCCCGTGAATTCATGCGAGGGGCCGAGAACACGGCGCAGGCCAGCCAGCGCTTCCCGCAGAACCTTCTCCGCTTCGGAGAAATTCTTCTCCGCGATCAAGTCGGAACCCAAATTAGTCATGGTGAGCAAGGTGGAGGCATGTTCAAGCCCCAGGGTCTGCCGTTGCGCGTCGAGCACCTGGCGGTTCAACTTCTCGGCGTCGGCGAAGCGCTTTTCCTTCTCCAGAAGCGCAGCCAGGTTACCCATGGCCGCCAACGTGCCGGGGTGCTGCGGCCCAAGCACTCGCCGGGCGGACTCAATCAACTCTTTGTACATTGCTTCCGCGTCGGCGTAACGCTGCTGGACGAGCAGAATCGAGGCGAGATTAAACATGTCTCGCAACACTGACGGATGGTCGGAGCCGAGCATCTTCCGATCCGTTTCGAGCGCCTCTCGAGCTGCCTTCTCGGCCTCCGGGTAATTGCCTTCATGAGTCAGAGTGTCTGCCAGAAGTGACAGCGCCGTCGCCGTCAACTTGTCTTGCGGCCACTTTCGTCTGGCCACGTGGAGCGCGTCGCGATTCAACTTTTCCGCTTCGGCGTATCGCGATTCAAATCCAAGAATCCTGGCCAACTGCAGCGTGGAATCCACGGTGTCCTGATGCTCGGGGCCAAGAACCTGGCGGCGAGTCTCCATGGTCTCCCGGAACAACTTCTCCGCCTCGGGGTAGTGACTTTCCGCCATCACTGCGACGGCGAGATCGTTTTGCGATTGCAAGGTGTCCGGGTTTCTGGGGCCGAGAATACGCTGCCTAATTTCCAGCGCGCGCCTGAGCAGCGGCTCGGCCTTCGATGTCAGGCCCAGGCTTTGATATACGGTGCCCATGACGTTCATCATCTGTGCCTGCAGTTCCGGGTCGTTCGCCAGTCCGGTGTCGATCTCTTTGGAGGACTTATCCAAAATCTCGCGTGCCCGGATGTCGTTGCCGCGTGCTTCGCTCGGGTTCGACACCTTGAACATTCCGGTCATAAACGCCGTTACGCGATCGGCGCGATCGCGCTCTCGCGTAATCCGCCGCAATTGGATCGTTTGCATCACCGCGAACGCGATCAGCAGCAGCGCCATGGCAGTTGCCGCCGCAACTCCAAATTTGTGGCGCTGAGCGTACTTTTTCGTTCGGTATGCCGTGCTTGCCGGGCGCGCCACTACAGGCTCGTTCCGCAGATAGCGGCCGACATCGGCGCCCAGCTCCGAAGGGGTGCCATATCGGCGGGCGCGGTCTTTTTCCAAAGCTTTCAACGCGATCCAATCCAGATCACCTCGCAGAAGGCTTTCCAGTTGCCGTGGATCCGTGTTCCTGCATTGCGCAGTGGTCGTGGACGTAGAGTCTGCGCTGAGTCTTGTGCTCGGACTCGGCGGATCCTCTTCATGCAGCCGGCGCAACATCACATGGAAAGGTTTGGTTCGCCACTGCCTGGCATCAAAGGGCAACACACCGGTAAGAAGTTCATAGAGCACCACGCCGAGCGAATAAACGTCGGTGCGAGTATCTACATCGAGCACGGTGGCGTCCGCTTGCTCCGGGCTCATATATCCCAGTGTGCCCACCATTCCCCCGGCACGCGTTAGCAGCGTCTCGGCCTCAGCTTGCTGCGGGATGGCTTTGGCGATGCCGAAGTCAATGATGCGGGGCATTGGCTTGCCATCGACTTCAACAACCAAAATGTTGGAAGGCTTCAGGTCGCGATGCATGATCGCTTTCTGATGCGCATGTTGCACGCCTTCACAAACCTTGATGAACAGGGCTAGCCGCTCATGCACCGAGAGATGCTTCCGGTCGCAATAGTGGGTGATGGGAAGGCCCGGCACGTACTCCATTACGAAGTAAGGCTGACCTTCGGCTGTCGAACCCGCATCGAAAACCTTGGCGATGGCGGGGTGATCCATGATCGCCAGCGTCTGTCGTTCTACGTTGAAGCGCAGCAAAGCGGAATCGTCGTAGCGCGCGGCTCTGATGATTTTCAGCGCGACCTGCCGCTTGACGGGCGCGGACTGTTCGGCCAGCCACACCTGCCCCATCCCTCCTTCCCCGAGTTGTCTGATCAGCCGATAAAGCCCAATCGAGCCCAAATCGAGCGCCGGTACGCCCACCGGAGCAGCGGCCGAGTCGAGGGTGGGTTCGGGATCGGAACCGGCGTCTGAGTTGTGAGGGGTTGACTTGGCTGTCGGGTCGCTCACCCTGCCCCCACTGGGAAGAAGATTCAAATCGGCGCCAAGTTTAGCACTCCAAGCCGAGGAGTGCACTCACTGGGCACGACTCGTCGAATCGGCCGCATTCGGCATTTCATTTCGATCACCACGAGCCTCCGAGGTGTTCTCTGAATCAACACCTCGAGCCCCTCTTGGACGTAGCATTCAAACAATCCGGGGCGATCGACTATCGGCGGTTGCTCGCAGATAGCTGGCGGGAACAGGCAAATTCGTATGCAATCCCGCACGGAAACTGAACGACGGATCGTGAACGAGTTGGCGATATAACAACAGTTATCTTCGAGGACATGCCGTAAACTCAGTCCTGACCGGCTGCGCGCAGCAGAACTACGCCGGAATCCGTGTGGCCTCGCACAATCGCCAATTGCTTTCCATCGGCCGACCAATTGAAGTCCCGGATCTCCTCCGACGTGAAGTTGGTCAAGGCCCATGGAGGCGATCCATCCAGGGATTGGACCCAGATGTTGCCTACGGACTTGTCAAAGACTGCATAGGCATAGGCCTTCCCGTCGGGCATGAATCGCAGCATTCCGGCCCAGGGACGGTCCTCAAGTGCGAAGCGCGGATCCGCATCAATCGCCCGCGGAGGGAGCGAACCGTCCGTAGACAGCAACGCAATCTGTAAATGGTATTTGTCGCCTTTTTTGCTCTCTGGCCCGTTCAGAAAGGCAAGCAGCTTACCGTCCGGGGACTGGCCAATCTGAGAGAAGAAACTGGACCCGATCTTGGTCGGAGAACCACCGGCCAAAGGCACCTTCATAATGGCCTGCGCTCTTCCGTCCCGATAGTAAACCCATTTGTTATCCGCCGAGCACACAGGAAAAATGTCTTCGTTACCGAAGGTGAGCTGCTGCAGTCCCTGCCCGCTCCGGTCAATTTTCCAAATATTAACGCTCGGAGTATTGGGTACGATGCTGATGAAAACGATGGTGCGGTCGTCTGGGCACATTACCGGTATGAAGCTGGGAAGCTTTTCATCGGCCAGGATGGTTGTTCTGTCTCCAGTTTCCGGATCGAGTTGCACAATGCTGCTGTCTGGATCGGCCAGCAATTTCCCGTCGCGCGTCCACGACGCGTCCGAACCGCCTGCAAGACCCATCAACTGCTTTGCCTCAGCCACGGCTCCGCTGGCCGGAAGCACATAAAGATGGTAGTTTTCGTTCGCCACCACGGCGGCCAGGGTTTGATCGTTGCTGGTGAGGCTGATGTCTCCGTATTGGCCGCTGTCGGTAGCAATCGTCTTAAACTCGCCCTGCGGATAACTGACAAAACCAAGCCGTCCGCTTTGAATTTTGTTGTCGATCACCAGCAGGCCGCTGCCATCGTGCAGCCACGTCAGCTTATCCAGGAATTCACGGAATATTTTGAGCCGCGCGAAGACTCGTTGCTTGCCGCTCTCGACGTCAATCGCGACCAATTCCGTCGTGGACTTGTCTTTCGCATCCCCAATGCAAACAATGGTTTTTCCGTCCGGTGACCAGGCCGGCTCGAACGGGGTAGGATGGTCCCCGCTGACCAGCGTTCTTTCGGTCCCACCGTCGCGGTTTGCAATCCAAAGCCGGTATTTCCCCATTTCCGGATCGTTGTCCCGAATGAAGGCCATCTGCTGACCATCGGGAGAAAATGTTGGGTTCGAATCGATGTCTCGAGCCACCAGGCTGGGCGTGCCTCCTAACACCGCGACCCGGTATAAATCGTAGGTCTTCGTGTCTTTGGCCCCGCTGCCGCCGCGTCGGAAATAGATGTAATTCCCGTCCGACGAAAAAACAATGTTCCCGTAAATGGCTCCTTTCACCGCAGTCACTACTTGCGCATTACTGTTGGTGGGAAGGTGCCGCAACCACAAGCTCTCTTCGCCTTTTTCATCGCGGCGGACCAACGCCAAGTATTTTCCATCGGGAGAAATCGCCACGAATCGGGCGCCGGTAGTCTCGGCAATCTTGGTGACCGTGTAGTTGCCAAACAAGCGTTGAGGCCGGCGTGTCAGTAACGATCGGACACCGAACCCCGCAGCCACGATCACCAGCAAACCAATCACCGCCGTGACCGCCGTAGCCCGCTTGTGATGGCGCGCCACTTCCACGATCACTTTGGTCGACGAGGAAGAATCGAACGAAGGCCCGCTGGACGGGGATTGCAGTGTTGGCGCCGGTCCACTCTCGTCCGCGACCGTTCCCGGCAATCTGGTTCCATTGGCTCCGCTCGCGCTCGACTCCGCAGCGCCCAGGCTCTGGTCCCGCTGCAAGCGCTTCAAATCACTGCGCATCTCTGCCGCCACCTGGTAGCGCAACTCTCGATCTTTCTCCAGCGCCTTCACGATGACATCGTCGAGCTTTGGCGGCAGGGCAGGGTTGATGTGCAGCGGCCGCGACGGGGTTTCGTCCAGAATCGCCTTGAATACGAGGGCTGAGGTTTTTCCTGAAAACGCAGATCTACCGGTCGCCATTTCATATAGCACCGCACCCAGCGAGAAGATATCGGTTCGGGAGTCCAACACGTCTCCTCGCGCCTGCTCGGGCGACATGTAGGCAACGGTGCCCAAGGCCGTTCCCGGACTCGTCAGGACCCCCGGGCTGGTGAGCGCGCCGCCCGATTCCTCCGCATCTTCCTCCAACTTCGCCAGACCAAAATCCAGCACCTTGCATTCGCCGTGCGCTGTGACAAAAATGTTTCCCGGCTTCAGGTCGCGATGGACAATCCCGCGGTGGTGTGCCGCGTCCAGCGCATCCGCCACCTCCATCCCGTAGCGCAGCACCTGGTCGAGGGGCAACCTCCCCCGCCGCAACCGGTCGGCTAGCGGCTCGCCTTCCAGTCGTTCCATCACCAGGTAACTGATTCCGTCCTGCGAACCGACATCATGCACCTGGCAGATATTGGGATGATTCAGCGACGCGATCGCTCTCGCTTCTCGATCGAATCGATCCTGCGCCCCTGGCTTGCCCGAGAGGTGAATGGGCAAAACTTTGATGGCCACGATTCGATTCAGCCGCGTGTCGCGCGCGGCGTACACTTCTCCCATACCGCCCGATCCGAGCAGCGAAGCAATTTCATAGGGCCCGAGTTTGCTTCCAGGATTTAGCGCCATTAGCCCCGTCATTATATTCCCGGGAAATCGCCCTGCCCCTAGCCGAACCGATCCAACCGCGTGAGCGACGAAACTTCAACAAATCGGAGCACTTCGGGCGCCCAACGACCACGGCCTCTAATTCCGATACCCCCAGGATTCGTCGTTTAGGCCAGGCTGAATCGTCCCACCCTCACCATCAGAGAACGGGCGGCGACAACCAACAGCAGCGACGGCGATGAGGGCGAGCATCAGAGGGTCGCGTCTGCGCCTCACAGCAGCACTTTACGTGCATCAATGTCGAATGTCATCGATTACTGTTGTAAACAGCCATATGGCAAGTTGCGCCGAAACGATGCACCCGGATTCGTAACTTCTGATATGGCGATGTTAGGCCAACTGACCATGTTGTCCGCCCTTGAGCGATGGCAGTAATATCCTGTCGAGCGTTTTGAACACGGGATGGATGCGGTCATCACAGGAGACTCCAATGAACAGAACTGAGCCTATTATCGTGGGGCCTGGACAGACACGGCATGCTGATGGTCAATCCCTTGTGGTTCCTTATGAGGTGCAGTGTAAGGTGAGAACGTCTGACCTCGGAGGTCGCCTTTGCATCGTGCTGGCCCATCACGCTCCATGGGAAGGTCCGCCGCTTCACACTCACCGTGATGGCGACGAATGGTTCTTTGTCACAAAAGGTGAGTTCGTGTACGAGGTCGGAGGCAAGTTGTACAGGGTACTCGAAGGTGGCAGCTTGGTGGCACCACAGAAGATCCCGCACCGATACATCAACGGACCTACCCCCGGCACCCTATTCGTTGGACTTACACCGGGGGGCGGATTGGAGGAATTCTTCGAGGAGGGTGCTCGCAGACGCAGAAACCCATCTTCCACCCCTCCTACCCTCGAGGAGCTAGTCGCGCTGTATGCCAAATACAATGTCGATTACATCGGGGGAAGGCTAACAGAAGACGACTTCAAGAAGGCCGCAACGTAATTAAGCGCCCCATTGTTTGGTTTCATCCACGATCTTATTCTGTGACGGCTGACGTTATCAGGCGATTGTGCAAGTTACGCCCGAAACGATCCACCCAATTCCGTAACTTGTGATAAGGGGACGATATTACAACAGCGATCCTACGCGGGCATGACTTAAGCGCCATTCACTCATTGACTTGCCAGTCCCCCCGACGTTAAGATTCGCGCCAAGTGATCGACCAAACCATTTCCCACTACCGTATCGTCAGCAAGCTGGGTGGCGGCGGCATGGGGGTGGTCTACAAGGCTGAGGACACCCGTCTCCATCGCTTTGTCGCGTTGAAATTCCTGCCCGAGGATATGGCTCGCGACCCGCAGGCCCTGGCTCGCTTTCGGCGTGAGGCGGAAGCGGCTTCCGCCCTTAGTCATCCGAACATCTGCACCATCCACGACATTGGCGAAGAGGGTGGTCGTGCGTTCATGGTGATGGAGTTCCTCGACGGTGTGACGTTGAAGCATCACATTGCCGGCAAGCCGTTGGAGCCCGAGCTGCTGTTGGATCTGGCGACCGAGATCGCGGACGCGCTGGATGCGGCGCACAGCCAGGGCATCATCCATCGCGACATCAAGCCCGCGAACGTCTTCGTCACCCGGCGTGGACACGCCAAGATTCTGGACTTCGGGCTGGCGAAGGTGATGGCAAAGGTTGCCGCTACCGGCCAGACCGCGACCGAGATGGTATCGTCCGATGCCTCACAACTGACGAGCGCGGGTGCGATGCTGGGCACGGTGGCCTATATGTCACCCGAGCAGGTCAAGGCTCGCGATCTCGACGCGCGCACAGATTTGTTTTCCTTCGGCGCGGTGCTCTACGAAATGGCGACGGGCAGGATGCCGTTCGAGGGCGAAAGCTCAGGAGACATCTGCGGCACGATCATTCGCGACCAACCTCCGCCACCATCGCAGTTGAATCCGGAGGTGACGCCCGGACTGGAAGCGGTGATCGGCAAGGCGCTGGAGAAAGATCGCAATCTGCGCTATCAGCATGCTTCCGACATGCGCGCGGACTTGCAGCGGCTGAAGCGTGACACCGACGGCAACCGCCATGCCAGGCTGGGATCGGGCTCAGGCTCGGCGGCTGTGGCATCCGGCGGAGTCTGGGGCGAGAGTTCCTCAAAGGCCAAAGCCCTGGACGCGCCATCCAGCCAGAGCCGGCCTGGCACAGCGAAGAAGCGCTGGCCGATTATCGCCGGTGCATCGCTGGTTGTTATCGTCGCGCTGGTCGGCGGGCTACTTTATTACCGCTCGCATCGAGCTCATCCTCTTACTGACAAAGACACCATCGTTCTCGCCGATTTTGCCAACAGCACCGGCGATGCCATCTTCGACGGCACACTGAAGACCGCGCTCCGTGTTTCTCTGAATCAGTCGCCGTTTCTGAATTTGGTGCCCGATGGCAAAGTCGCGGAGACCTTGCAACTGATGACTCGTCCAGCCGATACGAAGCTCACGCCAGATGTGGCCCGCGAGCTTTGCCAGCGGGCGGGCAGCAAGGCTTACGTTGCTGGAGCGATCGGAAGTCTCGGGACCAACTATGTGCTGGAGTTGAAGGCGGTGAATTGCCAGAGCGGGGACACGCTCGCCGAGCATCAGGTAACGGTGGAGTCCAAGGAGAAAGTGCTGGACGTGCTGAGCGAGACGGCGTCGAAGCTGCGCGGCGAGTTGGGCGAATCCCTGGCCTCGGTGCAGAAGCTGGATGTTCCGCTCGCACAGGCCACCACGTCTTCGCTCGAAGCTTTGAAAGCGTACACCCTTGGAGCGGCTTCCGATCAAGGAGCCAAATCCCTGGTTTATTTTCAACGTGCCATCGAGCTTGATCGGAATTTTGCCATGGCAATACACGAAGCTGGTGTGTGCTATGAGAATCTCAACCAACCAGCGCGGGCCAAAGAGTATTACGCCAAGGCATTCCAGTTGCGAGAGCATGCCAGTGAGCGGGAAAAGCTGGCGTTCACCACCGACTACTATGAAGTTGTAACCGGGGAACTGGATAAGGCGGTACAAAGCTATCAGGAGCTGCTTGCCACTTATCCAGAAGCTGGATTAGCGCAAGATTGGGAAAACAACTTGGCCCTGGTGTACGCCAAGCAGGGGCAGTATGAGAAAGCAGCGGAAATCGTCAGGCAACTGGTGCGCGACCACCCACGAGATCCGGAGTACGGGTCGAATCTTGCCTACCAAGCTCTTCACCTGCAACGCCTCGACGAGGCGCGTCAGGTCGTCCGCGACATGCAGGCGAAAAAAATAGATTATGTGACTCTCCGCGAGGTTCAGTATGCTCTTGCCTTTATTGATGCGGATTCGACCACTATGTCGGAGCAGTTACAGTGGTTTGCGAGCCAGCCTGAAAATGCGAGCGAGGGTCTGGCGCTGTCCTCCGCCACCGAGGCATACGGCGGTCACCTTACCAAGGCACGAGAGTTGACCAAACGATCGGTAGATACCGCCATTCGAGCGGACAGCAAGGAAAGTGGGGCGATCACGCAGGCGAATGCTGCGCAGTGGGAAGCCGCTTACGGCAATCCTGCTCAAGCGCGGCAGTCGGCGGCAGAAGCTTTGAAGCTGGTTCCCACCAGTCAAGCCGTCGAGGCCGAAGCCGCGCTTGCTTTTGCCCTGGCGGGCGATACGGCACGAGCCGACTCGCTGGCACAAGATCTGAACAAGCAATCTCCCCTCGACACACAGATGCAGTCGCTTTGGCTGCCGGTGATTCAGGCCCAATTGGCGTTGAACAAGAAGGACCCTGCCGCTGCCCTGACTGCACTGCAAGCTGCAACTTCGCCCATCGAATTGGTGGACTGCCTCTATGCTCCGTATGTGCGTGGCCAGGCGTATCTGTCAGCCGGACAGGGCAAGGAAGCCGCAGCCGAATTCCAGAAGATTCTCGACCACAGCGGTATCGTCGTGAACTGCTGGACCGGAGCTTTGGCGCAACTGGGAAAGGCTCGTGCCAATGCGCTGCAGGCGAGCACAGCGCAGGGAGTAGACGCCGATGAGGCACGCGTCCGCGCCCTCGCTGCGTACAAGGATTTTCTCAACCTCTGGAAAGACGCCGACCCCGACATCCCCATCTATAAAGAAGCCAAAGCCGAGTACGCGAAGCTACTGTAGGACGTAAGAGCTCCGCACAGATCGTGGTAGTTGAATATGTCAGTTGTTGTTATCAGGCGTGGCTGTTGAAAAACTCCTTCATGTGGCAGAACTGCCCCAATCTGGGTGACCAGAAATGTATGCCGGGCGGGTGATCGTCGTTTATAGGGCATCCTAGCGCTTCGAGTTTTCAGGGGGGAGGACGCCAAAAGAGTTTTTCAACAGCCACGCCTGTTCTCGCCAGCTATCTGCGGACAGCCAGCCTGCCGGGTTCCTCATGATCCGGGACACTCCGGACAGAGCACATATACGAGATGCCGACTTCTCGTCCAAGTGATTTGGCCTCGACAAGGCTGACTCCACGCCAGATCCGTATACGCATGGGCGTTTCTCGTTCCACTGTAGTGGTTGCTGCCTACTGCCCAAGAGCTGACTCTGGGCAGTAGGCTCAGCCGTCGCTCAACTTGCGGATTGCCCGTTAATTTCCAACTAGGAGCCGAGTGTTCGCACCCGTTGACTTCAGGCAGCAGTTCCAGGGTCTAAACAGCTTGGCGCACTCGGTTTTGGCTTGTTTGTAGATCGGGATGTTGGGTCGACGTCTCTCAGGCTTGCGATTACGAATTCGTCACTTCGGGCCACTGGGATCGCGGATCAGGACGACGTCAGAGTCGGCGTGACTATGAATCAATGCGAGATGTTTTCCGTCGAGAGAAAAGCGAAAAAGAGGAATGCTATCGTCCGGGAAATTGGTGATGGTGCGGCCCGGCGTGCCGTCAAGCGGCTGTAGCCAGATATTATCGCCACGTTTTTCGCGTATCGCATACGCAATCGATTTCCCATCGGGACTAAACTCCAGCGACCCATTGGCCGATAAGTTTGGATTGCACGGAAGGTATTTCTTTGTGTGCGATTCGAACGAATACAGCACAATCTTCTTTTCGTAAGCGCCCTTCTGATTCCGTAGTGTTGTCACCAAAGCGATCTGCTTGCCATCGGGCGACCACGACGAAATGCTGATGTTCCACTCACGCAGGAATACTTCGGGGGTTCCGCCGCTGAGCGGCATTTTTAGTTGCTTATTATTCTGGTCTTGAAAAGCAATCTCCTGGCTGTCGGGCGAGCAACGCGGAAAGAAATACAGCTCACCAGACGTCAGTTGCCTGGCATTCGTTCCGTCAACGTCAACCCTGGAGACGCCGAAGAGAGACGTACCATCGTGGAATCGCCATTCGAAAACCACGTGCCGCCCGTCACGGCACGCATCAGGGCTCGACACCGGCATCGAGGGATCGGACGCGAAGACCGTTTTTTCCGGTCCATTTTCGTTTATCAGTATCAGCCGATTGCGTCGGCTATAGAGAATCCTCCCGTCTGGGGTCCAGCTAAGCCCGCCCAATGAGTCGTGAACGGACATGATCTCCTTCAGGTCCGAGGCGACGCCGTTGCCGAAGGTCATTACCTCGATACGATTTGTCTGTTTGTTCTGCACCCCGACGATTTCGCGGCCCGTGCCGGAGGCAGAGAGTGGGGCCAGCAAATGCGCGCCAACATAGCTCGTCGTGTCGTTGGTCAAAGGACGAAAGCTTCTACCCGAATACGAGATGAGCCCGATTTGCCCCTGGTGCAGGCCGCTGGCCCTGTTGGCATAGACCACCGCGATCGTGTCGGTGCCGGCCCACGCCAGGGACAAGAACTCAGCATCCTTGGTCGAATACAGCGTCCGCACGCGGCCCGAAGCCAGCTCGAAAAGCTGTACTCGCCCAAGCGCGTCTTCGGTGTAGTCTTCGGTGAATGCGATCTCTTTGCCGTCTGGCGACCATGCCGGCTGTAGCAGGTAAGCTGAGTACAGCTTTGCCTCAAGTAAAACTTTTTCGTCTTTGCCGTCGGCCGAGGTAGAAATCAGCCGCATCCTTCCTTCTGACGGATTGTTGTCGCGGAAGAATGCCATGCGACTGCCGTCGGGCGAGAAGCTCACGTTGCTGTCGATATCGTGCGCTACCATCTGCGGGTCTCCGCCGAGAAGCGGCGCGCGAAACTCGTCCAGAATATTGGGCGTGCGGCCCATGCCACGTTGGAAGTAGATGTAGTTCCCGTCCGGCGAGAACGTGACGCTGCGGTACGTCGCGACCGCGGGCGGAACGATCTGCGTGTTGCTGCCGCTGGGAACGTTGCGCAGCCAGAGGCTTTGTTGTCCGTTGTCGTTCTGCACATTGAGGATGAACTTGCCGTCGCGCGATATCGCTGCCACGGAAGCGAGACCGGTATCGGTGACCTGCGAGATCTCAAACTTACTGAACGGTTGCGGGCGGGGGCGGGCAAAGAACCAGCGGAACCCCAAAGCCAATGCCGCAACCAATATCGCCGCGCAGGCGACGAGAGCCATCGCGGTAGGCCTGGAGAGTTTGCCTTCGCTGAAGCGCTTCAGGGCTTGCAGGTCCGCGCGGACGTCGGAGGCCTGCTGATACCGCAAATTGCGGTCCTTCTGCAGGCACTTGTCGATGATGGAACCCAATTTGTGGGGCAGCCGCGGAATTAGCTTCAGTGCCGGAGTCGGCGTTTGATGCAGGATCGCATCCTTCAACGTCGCTACGTCGTCGGCGTCGAACGCCTTCTGCACGGTGGCCATCTCATACAACACCAGTCCAAAGGAGAAGATGTCGGTGCGAGCGTCGAGCCTCTCGCCGCGAACCTGCTCGGGAGACATGTATGCTGCCGTACCCATCGCGGAGCCGGTGCGCGTCAGGTGCAATGCCGCCGAAGAAGGCGCGCCCGCGATTGCTGCCGCCGCTGTGACGTCCTCCGCATGGCTGCCCTCCTGAAGCTTTGCCAACCCGAAATCCAGTACCTTCACCACGCCTTTCTCGGTGAGGATGATGTTGGCTGGCTTGATATCGCGATGGATGATCCCCTTTTCGTGCGCGGCCTGCAAACCGTCGGAGATCTGTATCGCAACATCGAGCAATTCCTCCAGCGGCATCAGCTCGCCGTTTGTAGCCAGCGCGGCGAGGAGGTCACGGAGGGTCTGCCCCTTCAGCAGCGGCATGACGATGAAGGGCCGGCCGTCGTGCTCACCAAATTCGTGGACGGAACAGATGTTGACGTGATCGAGTGACGAGGCGGCACGGGCTTCACGGCTGAAGCGCTCCATTGCCCCCGACTCGCTGCCCAGGTCTTCCGGCAGGAACTTCAACGCCACCTGTCGGCTCAGCTTCAGATCTTCAGCACGATAGACCACGCCCATCCCCCCGCCGCCGATGAGCTCCAGCACGCGGTAGTGGGAGACGGTCCTTCCGACCAGGCCGGGCTCCGACTGCGGGCCAACGACAGATACATGGATCGTTGCCGCAAGCCCGCCGGACGAGTCGCCCGTGGTGACGCGTTCGACAGGTACCATCAGCCGATAGCCGCGACGCGCCAGTGTTTCGATGTACTTAGGTTCGTCAGCG
The DNA here is from genome assembly GCA_963805985.1 of uncultured Acidobacteriaceae bacterium. Taxonomy (GTDB): domain Bacteria; phylum Acidobacteriota; class Terriglobia; order Terriglobales; family Acidobacteriaceae; genus Bog-257. The sequence continues at coordinate 78,092 of CAWDWG010000009.1, forward strand.
GAGTCGCCGAGCGCGCGTCGCAGGTTCTTGATGGCGGCGTTGATGCTGTGGTCAAACTCGACAATCGTGTCGTTCGGCCAGAGCTTCTGCCTGATCTGCTCGCGACTGACCAGCTCGCCCTCGCGCTCCACCAGCATGCGCAGGACTTGCAGCGGCTGTTCCTGCAGGACGGTAGTGCCATCGCCAGAGCGCAGCTCTCCTGTCCTAAGGTCAAGCTCAAATTCACCGATCCGAACGCGGACTAGCTGCGTCTGCTTCATGGCGCTCAGGGATTTCGGGAGCGGTGCGCCAGTCTAACCTTTCTTATCCCTAAGCACCAGTGAATTCCGGGACTCACAACTCGCAAGACCATGGTGCTGGATAGCTGCGGCCCGACAACTCATGCCCATGGACCGGCCGACAAACGGGAAACGACTCATAAACGATAGGTCCCTATCGAAACTGCCCCGGCCAAGAAAGCTGCGATCAATCTCGTCTCATCGGCCAGGGCAGTCCCGATAGGGACCTATCGTTTCCCGTTACCTATCTGGTGAAACTTCCTACAACAGGATTTCTCGGGTGTCCCGAAGTCCAGATTAGAATTGGCTAGGTACAACGGCTACTGCAGCTTCGCGTACTCGGCTTTGGCTTGCTGGTAGATGGGGATGTCGGGATCAGCATCTTTCCAGAGGGTGAGGAAGTCCTGATACGACTTGAGCGCGGCGGCCTTGTCGCCCATCATTGCCTGGGCGCGCCCAAGTTGCAGGTGCGCCAGCGCTCCCTGGTGGTGCAACTGCACAACTCCGGGATGGTCGATGACCTTTTGAAATTCAGCTGCCGCCTGCTGGCCTTGCCCTAACTGCAAATAGGCGAGACCGCGAACATACGCGGGATACAGAGCGTTGGGAGGCATTTGAAGCTCGGCAAGCTCATAGGGTTCTGTAACCCGTAACAGATCAATCGCCTTAGCAGGGTTGTTTGACTTCAGCTCCACTACAGCTCGAATCGTTGGAAGGGTGTAGCTTTGTGCAAGCGTATCCAGCGGGCTCTCCCGGTTCATCTTATCGATCAGGTCTTGAGCTGCCAGCCGGTTACCTAGAAGAGCGAACGTCAAGGCTACCGTCGCTTCGATGTAGTCATTGTTCTTCGGGTTCGTCCAGACTTCCTTCGCGGACCGTAGCGCCACGTCGTCGTTTCCAACATCTGCTTCAGCAGGCCCATGGACAATCTTCAGCGCGTCGACGATTCCGGCGGCTCCGCCTCGGGCGGCCCGCACTTCGGCATCGCGCATCATTTCACGTTCTTTGACAAAGCGGCCGCGACGGGCTTCTATGCTGGAGTGCAGGGTCAACTGCATAGCCTCGGCGACGGGCTTGGCCGTTGCCCAGGCGTCCTGCTCCTTCATTCCCGCCTGGTCGTCCTCAAGGAACGCAACAAGAAAACGCTCCTGTCTGAGCGCGATGCCGTCGAAGTTGTTCTTCAGTGCATCCTGGAAGGTCCTCTTCGCCTCCTTCAGGCCGTAGGTAGCAACGTAAGATTTCATAAGGCCGCCATAACCGCCGATACTCGGCCTGAGCCGAATCGATGCCAGAGACTCAGGAGCTGCCTTGTCATACTGGCCTAATGACAAGTACGCGCCGGCAAGACTGTCGTGAGGCTGGTAATCGTCGGGATAGGATTGAGCCCACTCGGTGAGAGTGACGATTTCTTTTTCGAGCTCGCCGGTTATATCGTTGTAGTACTGGGCTTCGATCTTGTAGCGCTCGCGGAGGCTTACGCGGTCGCGCAGTTGGTAAGCCTTGGTCAGATTCTGTTCCTGGTTGGCGCCGTCAAGAAGGCGACCATACGTTTCCGCCAGAGCAGCATAGCCGATGGCAAAATTAGGATCTAACTCAACCGCACGTTTGTAGTAGGGCAAGGCTGCATCAGATGAACTGGTCTCCTCCACCTTTTTTCCTTGCGTATAAGCCTGCAACGCCTCCAGGGATGAAGCGGTGACTTGTTCGAGTGGCCTGCTGAACTTCTGCACCGAAGCACCCGGCTCACCCAGTTTTTCGCGGAGTTCATTGGCGACATTGTTTAGCGATTGCAGCACATGGTTGCGGCTGCCGGCTTCTGCTTCGGCGCTGGCCAGCGTGTCTCCGTTCTGGCAGTTCGTTGCTCTCAGTGTGATCAGGTATTGGTCTCCGATGGCGGCGACAGAACCGGCGAGCAAAGCCTGGCTGTTGCTGCGGACACACACCTCGTGCGCCACCTCCTGCGTCATCCGCTCCCCCGCCTGACGGTTCATCAGCTTCAGCGTCTCGGTGGTCTTGTCGCTGGAAAGTACGTGGAGAAAGGGCGATTGCTCCATTTGGATGGTGAGCGCCTGCTTCAAGCTGTCGTCGAAGACGGGGTCGCCGGTCTTATTGTCGAAGTCGGCGAGCACTATCGTGTCGCGCTCGGTGAGTTTGGGCGGCCGGTGCGCTCGCCAGTACAACCCCCCGGCAAGTGCGAGGGCACATACCATTACTGCGCCGGCAGCCAGCCACGTCCAGCGGGAACGGCGCCGCCGGCTCAGCAATGATCTGTCCTGCGGAACGTGACTTATTTACTGCGTCTACTGTGTGATCCCGACCTCCTGTGTCATCCCGACCGCGGGCTTCAGCCCGAGTGGAGGGACCTGCTGTTTGGTTCGGCTCAACCGGGCTGTCCGCTTCGGTCCCAATTCGCTCCACCGGAACCAATAACCGGTAACCCCGCTTGGCGATTGTTCCAATGTAGTGCGGCTCGTCGCCGGAATCGACCAGCGCGCGGCGCAACTTCTTTATAGCGTTGTTGATGCTGTGGTCGAACTCGACAATCGTGTCGTCGGGCCAAAGTCTCTGGCGAATTTCGTCGCGAGTGACGATCTCGCCGTCGGCCTCGATCAGGATGCGCAGGATCTGCAGGGGTTGGTCGGAGAGAAGCAGGACGGCGCCGTCATCCTGGCGCAGTTCCCCCGCGCGCAGGTCAACCTCAAAGACTCCGAGGCGCACCCGTTGGGGCAGGGTCCCTTTCATGGCAGCGTGTCCTCAGAAAGTTGAGCAAGTGTACTACGGGATGAAGGGCCGTGAGAAGGAGCGCAGTTCGCAGGGCGGCACAATCGTAGCCCAGCACGTGAGTGCTGGGGATGGTTTGGCATCTTGCTCAGAGTCCCTTCAGGGACGGCACAAAACCGGACATTCGAAAAACTCGTGCCGTTTTGCGCCGTAGTCCGCTGAACTGACGACAGTCCCTTCCCCATTTCAACGACTTAGGCCGCGGTTGCAGGAAAGTTAGACGAAGGTTACCTCGCGTGCCTTGTCAGTGAAACCGGACGGCCGCAGACTCGTCCGCAATTCAGCCGTGAAGTCGCGGCGTTCCCGGCAGGGTGGTTCAGACTTCGCGGCGGGGTGAAAAGCACAACAAATATTGGTAGCGGCGACTCCCGGCCAGCGCTGTCGCAAATCGATTTTGAAGATCCCGGCGGTTGCTCCCTCCGCCCTTAACCGAAGAAGGAGAACCTGTATGAACTGCAACGTAAGCGAATTTCTCCAAAGATCGCTCTGTGCGTTCGATGATTGTTGCGGGCATTTCATTGGCAATTGCGCTTACCGCCCAGGAGCGCTCGCCGCGTGGCAAACGTCACCTCGCTTTACACTATTTACTGGGGGCCAGGACGGACGGGCACTCCGGCTGCGGCTGACCATAGACACGGCGGGACAATCTATATGCACCATATCAACGGAGGTTCGTCAAACAGCGCCGGGGGTGATGCGGAGTGGCTTTCGAGCTGAAACATCTAGGGATCCGGCTGGACCCTCATCCAATTTACGAATTCAAGGGAGGAAACGATGGTTACAACCCCAGGGCGGTGATCGTTTTTGGACCGCGAGTGGCTTCTCTACGGCACTAACGTACTTGTGGTGGTGCGAATGGCACCGGTACCGCGTATGTCATTACAGCCACCGGCAAGTGCCTGCAAAAGCAGTAATCTGCTTTCTGGTCTGAAACGGTGCTCCATTCTTCGGGTCAGGGAACTGACGCCATGTACCCCATATCCAGCCTTGTTTCCGATCAAGCCGGAAACCTCTACGGCACGCAACGGGTCGGAGGTGCTAATGGCGCCTGAACCGTGTATGAGCTGACTAAGTCCGGCAGTTCCATGGAGCGAGAAACCGTCTCCACTCTTTCCTCGGTTCTCCCAACGATGGGGTTCAGCCCGATGCAGCGCTGATCTTTGATGCGGCTGGGAACCTTTATGGAACGACGTCAATGGCGGAACCAACGGTGATGGGAGTGTTTTCCAGCTGACGCCTCCAACGGGGGTTGGAACGAAAGTGTTCTCTACAACTTCAGCGGCAACTCTGTTGGACTCACTATCCGCGGGTACGTTAGTCATGGATCAAGAGGGAAATCTCTACGGTACGACCTATCAACGGAGCGGTGCTCAATTCTGAGCTTAGTCACTCGAATGGGCAATGGAATGCCACGGCACTCTATACCGCCCTGGACTTTCAGGGCGGAGCTATGCGATGGCCTTCTCAGCAATGAATCGACAGCCAGGGCAACCTCTATGGCGTTAGCGCAGTGGGCAGCAACGGCGGCGAGCGACAGCGGAGACGGGTTTGTTTTCAAGCTCAACGAAGTCCAACGGCACGTGGACTCTTACGGACCTGCACGACTTCGACGGCAGCGATGGCAAAGAGCCTGACGGTCCAGTAATGCTGGATACCGCCGGTAATCTGTGGGGAACGGCGGGAATCGGCGGCCAGGGCTGCGGTAGCAATGGTTGCGGCGTGGTCTGGGAAATCACCGCGCAGTAAGGCGACGAAACAATGTCGGGCCGGCCTTGCGCGAGCATCGTCGGCCCGTTCCGCTCTAGTTCCACGACCGAGGTGGTCCGAATGCTGGTAGCGCCAGCCAAGCATCGCCGCATCCGGACCTGGCGATTGCCCGGCGGTTGCTCCCTCCGCCCGTAACAGAACAGAGGAGAACTTTATGCACACGAAAGTAAGCGCATCGAAAATCGGTCTGCTGATTGTGATCGCCATGGCTGCGGCTTCAGCTTCGCTGGCCGCACAGGAGAAACCGGCATACTGGCACATCACCACGCTGTACGCCTTCACCGGCAATGCTGATGGAGCCGTACCTTTCGGGGGCGTGGTTCTCGATCCGGCCGGCAATGCGTACGGAACTACTGCGTATGGTGGCAGTGGGGGCGGAGTAGTGTTCAAGGTTGACCCCAGAGGGCACGAAAGCCTGCTGCACACGTTTACCGGGTATCCCGACGGCGCCAATCCTAACGAAGGCGTGACTCGCGACAGCTCGGGGCGGCTCTACGGATTAACTGCATTTCTCGTGCTTTACGAGTTACAGCCCAGCGCCACTTTTTGTGCTGCAGTTCTGTGTCCCTGGAAGGAAAGCATTCTATACAGCAACTTCAACGATGGCCAGCTTTTGGGTATCCCCACGGGCCTCCCAATCGTTGACCCGCAGGGGAATGTTTACGCAGTGTCAAATGATAATGGTACCGGAACCAATTGTACTGACGGCTGTGGGTTTGCTTTCAAAGTTGATCCGGAGGGGCAGGAAACGGTGATCTATAACTTCCAGGGCGGCTCCGCTGATGGCGGATGGCCAACGGGCCCGCTATTGTTGGCGGCAGACGGAAGCCTCTACGGCACTACTGATATCGGAGGCACGAGTGGCAACGGGACTGTCTACAAGATCGACCCCAACGGCAACGAAAGTGTCCTGTACAGCTTCACTGGCGGAAGCGACGGCGGAGTTCCCCAAACTGGTGTGATTGCGGACGGAGAAGGGAACCTTTACGGCACCACCCTAATCGGTGGGCAGTCTGGCCCCGGATGTGTCTACGGTGGTACCTGCGGAGTCGTATTCAAACTGAGTCCCAATCAGAATGGAAGCTGGACCGAGTCCGTCTTCTACAGCTTTCCGGGAGGCGCCGATGGTGCAAATCCCCATGGGCTACTTAGAGATAGTCAAGGCAATTTCTACGGCACCACAATCTCCGGCGGAGCCTGCCTGTATGGTCCCTATTGCGGAGCAGTGTACAAGCTGGATTCCGCGGCTAATGAGACCACGCTCTGGAATTTCACTGCCGGAACGGACGGGCTTGAACCGGGATACGGATCTCTGGTGATGGACCAGCAGGGTAGTCTGTACGGCACTACCCTATACGGCGGTGACAATAACGCCACCAACCCTACCTGCACCACCTACGGGCCGGGCTGTGGAGTGGTCTTCAAGCTCACGCCATAACAACCGACAAACGAGCGATGCCGGGATCGCTGCCCGGCATCGCTTTCGACACCTCCGATCAGTGCCGATATGTCGGCCGGCATCCGGCAACCGCATTGGCACCACCACTTGGCCGTACAACGCCCAACCTACCAAACTGGGCACCGATCTGACCACTTCCGAGTGGATTGTCGGCAATTCGGCAATCCTCGTGCGGCGAGGTCGTCGGAGATTACCTGTTGTGAAATCCCTTATTGCAAGTAATCCGGGGGATGACGGGGCAAGCAGTAGCGGGACTGAATTCCAAGCCTGACCGAAAGCGATTCAGCCGGATATGGGTGCGATGAGAAAAACGGACGGAGCCCTTGGGTGTTCTTCCGGTTTGGCAAGTGCCCGATTATCCTTTCGAATACCGGGCACTTCACAGCCAATTTAGACAGCCTGAACGTTCTCTGCCTGTAGACCCTTGGGGCCTTTGGTGACGGCAAACTGCACCCTTTGACCTTCTTGCAAGCTGCGAAAGCCGCCGGCTTGAATGGCTGAGAAATGCACGAAAACGTCTTCGCCGTTCTCACGTGAAATGAAGCCGAAACCCTTGGCGTCGTTGAACCACTTAACTGTTCCTTGTTCCATGCTGATATTCCTACCTTTTATCTGAATTTCTGCTGAGGAAGAATCGCTGCCGTGAGAGCAGGTGACGCTTGGTTGGCGGAACCGACTATCAACTGGGGTGAATCAAACTTAGCGGGATAATTATACTGCGCCAGGGCTCAAAACCGCTCAGCATTTTTATCCGGCACCGGCTGCTCGCCACGATGCGTGAGTGCCATCACTTCACAAAGGACATTACCAATTGCCGCGGTCAGTGCCATGGACGACGCTCTCTTGCTTCTACAACGCACATTCTGGGTTCGCTAACTGGCGTAACATCGCCATTTCACTCATTGATGGGTTTCCTGGCGCGGCAACCGGGGGGCAATGAGTGATAACGCTGTTATCGCCATTTACAAACCGCTCTTCCGATCCAAAAGAGAAATTGGGGTGTCTAAGCTTCTGATGGCTCGGCGATTCACAATCGGCGTCATAGCTGTCGTACTCGCAGGGTTTCTATGGCTCCCCATGTATGTTCACTTCTTAAGAAATCGGGCGGACTTTATGCTGCAAACCGCCTACGAGCTTTCTGAACAGAAACAGACTCCGACTGTCGCGCAACTCCGTGAACTGTACGGTACTCGGCTCAAGCAACTGGATGGGTGCGCCGGCTTGGACTGCGGCTACGAAGTAACCTTCTCGAATCGCTCCCTCGCCGCCCTGCGCCTTGTGCCTTACGCCGAGATGCAGGCGTACTTCAGGGTCAGACACGGTGCTGTGCTAGGCGAGATGCTGAATTACACGACACAGGTCGAGCATCGTTACAGCGTGGTAACCCACGTCCAGACTGACATCTGCGACACATGTCAAGCTTTCGCTATTGACCCGTGGATTGAGTCTTCGCCAGTGAATACGAACGGAGTGGTGGAGATTGGGAGCAAGACACCTGCAAGCAGCAGACGCGCCGTTCTCTCACTTAACACTCGTTGTCTGACACAAGGCGGCTGCGTTACGGTGGCTGACTTACTCCCGACAGTGTGGAGAAGAACGGCGGACAAAAGGATCGCGTGCAGGATTCAGACCGATAAAGGCTGGGTTGAGAAACCAGCGGGTTGGCCGTAACTATCGATATATCCCCCCCATAGCACAAGTAATTCCGCAGGGAGCGGGTCCAGCAAGAACGGGCATAGTATTGGGCATACTCGGGAGGAAGGGGACAACTCTTCCGCTCACGATTCTGCCGCTAATCCCTTGCCACAGTGATTGGTGCCGGGAGGGGGGGTCGAACCCCCATGACCCGAAGGTCGGCGGATTTTGAGTCCGCTGCGTCTGCCAGTTCCGCCATCCCGGCTTGAGGATGGGCTTGATGGTACGCGAGGCGTGTCAGCCAACATCCACCCTTTGCTGACGGCCCTCGCTTACTCCATGATTCTGGATTTCCAGTATCGCATACCTGCCGTAGCACTCCAACTGAACCGCGAACCCGTGCAATGCCGAGCGTCTACGCCTGCCGGCATTGTGCGCTCCATCAGCTCAGCTCAAGGATTCGGCGGATCGAATGAAAATCAGACTCCGCTGACTCCAGTTTATTTCAGATTTCTTTCCTGGGCTATCAAGCCGGCATTTGCGCAGAATCAGTAGCTTATCGGCAATCGTGCCTATGTCAATAACTTAACAACGAATTCCCGTTAGCCAACATTCCAGCTCTCACATCCTTCTTACTATGTATCGCCGCGATAACAAGCGGCTGCACTTTTGGCCCTTCGTACCCGCCTGGCTTTGGCATTCGTGGTTGCGATGCTGCCAGGCTAACTGGCCCTACTAAATGGAGACTAAACATCATGAAGACATTATTTGCATCATGGCTGCTGGCGGCAGGATTGATCTTGAGTCTCGCGGCGATCGCGCCGGCGCAGGACCGGTCGTCAGCGCCATCCTCGAATAACACGCCAATGTCCAGCCCGAATGATTACAACACGGCTACCGACAACACTTATAACGCGGGCGCTCCTAATGCAAACAATCCGGCGGCGCAGGCCAGTACTCCCACGGCCAATACCAGCAAGGCCAACGTGCGAACGCTGTCGGGTTGTCTGCGGGAAGGCGCGGGCGCTAACGAGTACACGGTCTACGGCAACAACGCCAACTCCTGGGAAGTAGTGAGTAACAACGTCGACCTAGCTGCCCACGTGGGACAGGCCGTCAAGGTTGCTTATGTTCCGCGGTCGGCGAATGGTAGCAACGGCGCCAACAAACCGCTGGTCGTGACCAATCTGGTGATGGTGAGCAGCAGCTGCGCCGAGTAACCCAGCAGCTGCTCCCCGTAACCGAAGCTCGGTCCAAACTCGAATCGTAGGGAAAGAGTTGATGAATCAGGGTGCGGGAGCCGTGGCGCCCAGCGACCTGGCGTGTGCTTCCGCACGTTGCTGATCGGCCGTGCGTCCCCGCTGTTGATAGAGCTTTGCCAGATAGAGCCAAGCCTCGCCAGCGTCGGGATCGAGTTGCACGGCCTGTTCCTGAAACGTAATCGCCTGCGCAAGATCGCCCAGGCGTCGCGAGCTGGCCGCTCGTCCCTGTGCCACTTCGAAGCTGAAGCTGCGCCCTTGATTCAGCGCCAGCAACTGCGGCGGCGCATTATGAACTGCCTGATCCAAAGCTTGCAAGGCTTCCTTCGGCCGTCCCATTTTCAGTTCCAGCCGCGCGACTTGAAGATAGGCATTCGCTTTCAAAACAGCATCGCCGCTGAATTTAATCGTCTCCTGCCACGCGTGCAAGGCTTCCGGAACGCGGTCCTGCTGCGTGTATAACTCTGCCAGCCGCGACCAGACCGCGGCATCCGCTTGCCCGGGAGTCAGCGACAACGCCGTGAGCCACTCCTGTTCGGCCTCGGCCCTACGGGAGCCGGCGTAGAGAATGTTCCCGCGAACCCAGTGCAGGCTTGAGCTGTCCGGAAAAATCAGTTGAGCATTATCGGTAGCGATGAGCGCTTCGCTGGTGCGACGTAGCGCCAGCAGAATGTAGGCCGAGTTGAGCCAGCGACGGAACGTCTTGGTATCGCGAGCGAGCGGCGTCGCGGGCATCGGCGCGGTCGGGCAGCTGATCTGCAGGCGACTGATCACGTCCTCATTCTTTGGCGTGTTCCGCACCAGCACCATGGCAACTTCGTCGAGGTAAACCGGACGCCAGTTGGCAGCGTTGCACAGGCCCTGCATCTGGTCGAAGGCGATCTCTTCCGAATCGAGCTGCACGATGATGGTGTTGAGGTTGTACTTTTCCGCTTCCTGCTCCCAGCGCGGCGAGTCGAGCGGAGAGCCCAGCAACTCTCGCTCGCGCTCGAATGCCTCAACTCCGAAGGGAATCGAACGCCCGTCCATGTAGTCGCGATATTTCTCGCCCAGCTTCCACAGAATGAATCCGCCTTCGTTGAAGCTGTTGAATACCTCCGGCGGCAGGTTCTCTTTTACGACGAAGTCGGCCGCGGCCTCTGGAAACCACCAGCTCAAGCCCGCGCCAAAGTTGGTTCGGCTGTTGCTGGCGAGATAAATATGATCGCTGACGAACAGGACCGTGCAGATCACTGCAATCGCCGCCATGGCTGCTGTTCCCGCAATCGCCAGCAACGATCGCGCGCGCACGTTCGGCAGCCGTCGACTCAGCTGCGCCGCGGCTGCGGAAAACACCGCGCCGCCGACCACGGTCACAAGGCAGGCGGTCAGCGCTTCCATGCGGACGTAATGCATGGTGGCGTAGAGCGCGCCGGCCAGCAGAATGGCCGAGCCGGGCCGCGCCTGCAAAAGCGCCGCGCATCCTCCGACAACCACCAGCAGCATGACAATCGCCAGTGAGGACTGGACGGGATGTTCCGAGAAACTTCCCATGGAGCCGTGCCAGCTCCAGTGGGCGCTTCCCCACTCGGCGATGAAGCGGGCGTGCGTTGCCATGGCGCGATTCTGGCGAACCAGCGCGCTGTAAAGATTCCAGCCCCAGGGATTGATGATGGTCACGAGCGCGGTCGCCAGATACCACGGCCAGGCACGTCGCAGGCGGTCGAGCGCGGCCTGGCGCCTTGCCGTGCCGAACAACAGCTCCAGGATGTCGAGGCCGATGAAGCCGCCAATCAGAGCCAGGCCGGCGATGAATCCCAGATGCAGATTGACCCAGGCGACCATCAGCAGCGGCAGCCAGGCGAGCCGCGCTTGTCCGGTCTCGTAGTTCTCCCATAGCAGCGAAAGGTACGCCGCGAACAGCAGCGTGGTGAAGACCTCCGCGCGTGGAGCGCTACGCTGCGCAATCAGCGGGACTACGATGATGGCAATCGCCGCCGTAAACGCCGAGCCTCGGCGCAGAAGAATCGCGATCGTGCCCGCGCAAACGGCCGCGCCGAACCACGACAGCAAAGCGTAGCCGCCAATGAGATATAGGCCGTAGAACAGCACCTCGGCGCCGAAGGGGTAAATCCACGCCGTCCCTGACACGGTGAAGGAGAAGACATCGGTGGAAGGAATCTGATGATGCTGAACGATCCAGCGGCCACTGGCCATTTGCCAGCCGAGATCGGGATCGGGCAGGGTGCGCAGCGCCGCCAGAAATGCATAGAGGATGGCGAGGACGGCGAGAAGCTGGAACAGACGCTTGTCGAGCGGAGTTGACTCTGGCGGTGCTGTAACCGGCATTTCCCCGGCCGGCAGCCGCGCCGGCTGAAACCAGTTGCGAACTCGCATCACTTGCCCAGTTGCGCCTCGATGTCGGCAGCGATGCTCTTAGGCGGTGTCATGGGCGCGTAGCGGTCGACGACGTTGCCCTGCTTGTCGACGAGAAACTTAGTGAAATTCCACTTGATGGAATCGCCCAGCAGACCGGTCTTTTCGCTCTTGAGGAATTTGTAGAGCGGGTGCGTGCCGTCGCCGTTGACTTCGATTTTGGAGAACAGCGGGAACTCGACGCTGTAGTTCATCTCGCAGAATTCCTTGATGTCTTCGTCCGAGCCGGGCTCCTGGTGGCCGAATTGATTGCAGGGGAAGGCAAGGATTTCGAAGCCGCGGTCTTTGTACTTGCCGTAGAGCTCCTGCAAGCCGGCGTATTGCGGCGTGTTGCCGCACTTGCTGGCGGTGTTGACGATCAGCAGGACCTTGCCTTTGTAGGCAGAGAGCTTTTTCTCTTTGCCGTCGTTCAGCGTCGCGGAAAAGTCGTAGAGTCCCATCACTCGCTCCAAGATCATTTCACCACAGAGGCACAGAGGGCACGAAGTTTTTTAAGGCGCGAAGCCGTGGGTTGACCAGGCAAACATCGCAAGTAGAAACTCCGCCAGTTCTCGAATGCAGAACGGTACGGGTAGGACCAGCCACCATAGCCTTTTCCATGGGCCCGCGAAGCGCATGAAAGCCATTACCGTACACAGGATCCAGAGCGGAAGTAACAGAAGATGGGCCAAATCAACCAGCCCCATTCGCGGCTGAAACAGGTCGTACCATAGGTTGTGGTAAAAAGTCTGGACGGTCGCCAACGTTGCCGCGCACAGCGACAATATCGCCCACACAACCCATGTTTTAGACTTTTGCTCCATTGCCAGCCAAGGCCGTGAAAGCCGAGCGCCTCCCGCGCGGCACACACATGTCCTGTTTGCACAGTCACCGAGGGACGCTTAGATCATTATCGCGCTTGCGGCCATCACTTCGGCAAATTGGCGTACAGCGCGTCGCGAATGGTACCCATCACCAGGTCCCATCCGTTCGGGCCAGGATGTATACCATCGCCGGTGAACATATTCACCAGGCCCCAGCCATTCGTGTCCACCATAGGCGTCCACATGTCGATGAGCTTCACATTATTGGGATACATCGAGGGCAGGCCGGTGTAGGCCTGGTTGTAGGCGGCAATCTTCGAGCGCTCATCTCCAAAAGATACGATTGTATTCGCACACAGCGGCGGAACGTTGGAAACCAGAATCAGCATGTTCGGGTTTTCCGCGATGAGCTCGTTGATCATGGTTTGCATGCAAGCCATGTGCTGCGAGACCTGCACGCCGTCCACTATGTCATTGGTGGCGGTGATTAGGAAGACTGCATTGGTGTTGGCCGGAACGCTCGTCAACAGCTCGCCAAGGAGCTGGGAGCAGGTGTAACTGTGGTATCCCTGTACCACGACGTGCGAGCTGGGAATATTGGGGAACGCCCAGCCTTGGAAGCCTGCCATGTCTGCGGCCCACGAGTGGCCGAACAGCACCACGTTGACCATCTGAGCATGAGGCGGAATAAGGGGAGTTTGGGGACCCTGCGCGCTTACGCTCGCAACCAGAAACAGCACGACGAAAATGGCGACTGCAGTTCTCAAGGCGACTACCTCCTACCACGGAAGCTAGCTTTCACCTAGTCTTGTCAGTAGGAGCAGTGTAATGCAATTCTCCCTTGCGGGCGTCTCTTTATTTGTTAATAGTGCCGCGTGGTCAAAAGTGAGCATCCCACGTACCCGCATCGGCACTACTGCCCGCAAGCTATCGCCTTAATATGCCTTCGCAATCACCACGCGCTTTTCCACCTGCTCGCCGGTGACGATGCACTTGCCCGGGCCGTCGTATTCGTCGACCTGCGGAATGCAGCGGATGGTCGCCTTGAATTCTTTCATGCGAGCATCGCAGCGCGGATCGTCTTTGAGGTGTGCCATGACGAACTTGCCGCCGCCTTTCTCAGCCGTAACGTCCTTCAGCAGAGACTCGACCTCTTCGATCGAGTTCGCCAGCACAGTATTGTCCTTCATGCGCTGCTTGGCGGCGTCGTACAGATTCTTCTGCATCTGGTCGAAGATGGCCGGCAGTTTTGACGCCACCTCGGACTGCGCCATCGGCTCTTTCGTTCCTGTATCGCGACGCTTTACGACCACATTGCCCGATGCCAGATCTCGCGGGCCCAGCTCCAGCACCAGTGGTACGCCGCGCCGCTCCCAGTGGAAGAACTTTGCGCCCGGCGATTGGCCTTCGCGATCGTCAACCTTCGCGCCAACCTCTTTGGCGATGCGATGCGCCGCTTCCAGCACGTTGGCCTTCTCTTCATCCTTGCGATAGATCGGCACCATGACCGTCTTCACCGGCGCGAGCTTCGGCGGCAGCACCAGCCCCTTGTCATCGGAGTGGCTCATGATGAGCCCGCCGATCAGCCGCGTGCTCACGCCCCAACTCGTCTGCCAGACGTAGTCCAGCTGGCCTTCGCTATTCTGAAACTGCACATCGAAGGCCTTGCCGAAGTTCTGGCCGAGGTCGTGGCTGGTTCCCGCCTGCAGCGCGAAGCCGTTCTGCATCATGGCTTCAATGGAGTAGCTGTGCAGCGCGCCGGCGAATTTCTCCGACTGCGTCTTCAGGCCCTTGATCACCGGCATTGCCATTACGGTCTCGGCTACGTCGGCATAGACACCGAGCATGCGCAGCACTTCCTCGCGCGCTTCGTCGTGATTGGAGTGCGCGGTGTGGCCTTCCTGCCAGAGGAACTCCGTGGTCCGCAAAAACATGCGCGTGCGCAGCTCCCAGCGAATGATGTTGGCCCACTGATTGACCAGCACCGGCAGGTCGCGATAACTCTTAATCCACTTCGCGAAGAAGTGGCCGATGATGGTCTCCGAGGTCGGACGGATGACATACGGCTCTTCCAGCTGCTTGCCGCCGGCCATCGTCACCACCGCCAGCTCCGGCGAGAAGCCTTCGACGTGCTCGGCCTCCTTGTGCAGGAAGCTCTGCGGAATGAGCAGCGGGAAATACATATTCTGATGACCCGTGGCTTTGAAGCGGTCGTCGAGCTCGCGCTGCAACAGCTCCCACACCGCGTAGCCGTTGGCCTTGATGACCATGCAGCCCTTGACGATTTCCGCCGGCTCGGCCATGTCGCCTTGCAAGACGACGTCCTGATACCAGGTGGCAAAGTCCTGATTGCGGGCAGTAATCGGAGATTCAGCCATGAATGCTCTTTCTGTTGTAGGAAATGACTGCTCTTACATTATGACAGGAGAATCAGTTCGGCCACGCGTTGGCGGCGAACGCCGGACCGCTTTGGATCTCATGATCCAAGCTAAGGAGGATCGGCGCGTCTGCGTAAGAACCCTGTCGCCGCTACGCGGCTCGGGAGAATCGCTCGCCGTTACCCAGGACTTCGCTGCGCTACGTCCTGGGCTAAGTTATTTCGCGCCTACGGCGCTCGATTCTTGGGACGCTCGTTCCGTTGGCAAGAACTTGAATCAGTTCTCACACAGAAGACCGACGCCATAACGAAAGGCACGCCTACTGCGGCGTGCCCTCGAACAACAATGCTAAGACTTCAGATCGCCTGCACCAACACTCCTACGGCAATGTTGGTGTGTAGAGATTGGTAGCCCGATACGTACGGTACGACCAATAGGTAGCCTGCAGTTGATACACGATGTTTCCGTTCAGGTCCGTCTCGGTGGACTGGGCGGCGTTGGCGGGGGACGTGAGCAGCCCATTGCCGAAGCTCGCATACATCGGATCAGGAGGAGACTTCAGCAACTGCGCACTTCCCAGCGCGATGGAGTACGCTCCCAGGTCGGCTAGCGTCTGGATGTAAACCGTCCGCGAGCTCTCGAAGACGGAGAACACCATGCCGCGGCTGTTTCCGCCATTACACTGCGTGTGGCGCAGATTGCCGTCGTCGAAAACGGTAAGCGTCTCCGTTGGCCCGTTCTGTTGCTGGAATGCGGGGTCATGCTGGTGAGTAAACCAGGGGTAGACGTCGGGGCTGCCGCATTGAGTTTGCGGAGGATTGAGGATGGTGAAATCGCCATACGGCCCCATGCGCCAGATGACGTCTCCATTCCCGGTTCCGTTAGCGTAATTCACCTTCAGCGCCCAATCCTGGTCGCGCTCCGAGAGCAGAATGTTTCCGTCGCTGGTTAGCTGAGCGGCGTTGGCGTGGGTCCAGTCGTTCGCCGTCGTGAAGTTTACGTTGAACGGCGGACAGCCCGCCGACAAGTGGTAGCACAGGTCATCCAGCGTCGCTTCGCGGCTCAGGTCCTGATGGGCGAACGAATCCCACGCCCACGTCAGCCGCATGTTGTGGTCGAGCACAAGAATCATGTCGCCCAGGATGTCGACCGGATTCTGCTGCGTGCCACCTTGATATTGCGTCGAAGTCATATCGCGGCTGCCCAGGATGAGCAGGCCGCCGTTGGGCAGTCGCCGGGTTTCATGATTGTTGAGCCCCGTCATCGGCTGGAAACCCATGGCCTGAAGCTGTTCGTTCAGGATCTCGATATTCGTCTGCAGGGTAATGTTGCCAGCCAGGTCCCACTCCGTCAGAGTCGTGTAGGACATGGTGAATTGGTTTCCACCAGTCTCCATGCGGGTCATCAGCGCCTCGCCCGGGTGATACCAGATGACGTTGCCATTCAGATCCGTCGCGGCCGGCCAAAAGATCTGGAACTCTCCGCCGGTCGGAATCATTTGGAAGATCACGACGGGGAAATCTGCGTCGTGCTGCTGTGGTGGCACGTTGACCGTAAAGTGCTCGGCGACAGGAAAATTGGCGGGCAAAGTGCCGCTGGTGAAGTTGAGCTCGGGACCGTCGTTCAGGTAGTTGGTGGCGAACTCCTCCCATTGCATTTGATACTGTGTCGCCGGAAGCATGCCGGCTACAAGGAAGTTCGCGCTCGAGGTCGAGCACGGTACGGCATTGGTAATGCTGCTGGCTTGCGAGCCGTTCTCTTTGAAGCGAACGCGGATTGAGTGGCCCACAGTGCAGGGGCCGGCACTGAACAACGCTACCAGCGGATGCGACGTCGGATTCACCGCCGATCCGCCTCCCTGGGTCACAATGGGCAGCAGCCTATAGGACTGCGAGACTGGCGGGAAAACAACGTACGGCTGCTGTGTGATGTCGCGAACCACCACGGTTACGTAATACGTGCCTTCCACTGTCCACGGCACCCAGGTAAATGTATTTGGCGTGTTGAAGTCCCGCACGATCTGCTGCTGTCCGGCGAGCGCTGCCTGGAACTGATAGTCATACGTGTGCCCCTGCTGGCCCTGGATCGTCGCCGTCCAGGTGATGCTGGTTCCCAATAGTTCGGGGCTGGGTACGCTCGGTTTGAGCGTGATGGAGATGGGAACCGGTCGGGTTGAGGCTATTGCGACTCCAACCGACGAGACCATCGCGAGCAGCACTGCGATACAGACACGAAGCATATTGGGCACAGGAGCTCCTTGGGCATAAACTGCATTCAATTTTGTCTTTGCGGATCTGAGGACGAAGTGCTGCGTCCACCCTGAGCGTTGGCGCTTATATAAGGTGCGTGTGAGTATATCACCTGACTGGATGAGTAGGAACGCTAACAGGTAAGACGCGCTCGGCCGGGTGAACTGCTTGGCTGGCCGGCGAATCCGCAGTCAAAGCCCTGGACTGGGCAGCACTGAAGAGATTCTTCTGGTCACAAAACAGTGCAAGTTTGTGAAGGCTGCAACTGCTTCGTTTCGTCTCAAGATGCGCCTTGGCAGGTGCTGACAAAGTCGCCCGCGAGCGTCTCGTAACAGGAAACGACTCTGAGTCGTGCCGATAAGGCGTTTATTCTCGCTCGAACCGACTTCAGCCGGCGGCAGAAAACCGACGCCGACTGCTGTGCGACGGAAGCTCATGCCGCCAGGGCGCCCGCCCTGGATCATCCCAGGCCGGCGCCTGGCACAACACTGACCAGCTCGGTCTCTGGCCTAGCCTTTCTTCTTGGGCACCTTGGCGCCCTTCTTGCGCGCCTCCGACAAGCCGATTGCGATTGCCTGCTTGCGGCTCTTGACCGTGCCGCCTTTGCCGCCCTTGCCGGACTTCAACGTGCCTTTCTTTTCGCGATGCATCGCGCTTTTCACCTGTTTGCCCGCGGCCTTCCCGTACTTGCGTCCACCACTTTTCTTCTTAGCTGGCATAAGAATTCCTCGCTCGGTTAGACGGCGCGACTCATCCATCGAGTTGTGTCGGGCGAGAGCCACGGCGACACCCGCAAAGTGGCGTTGGTCGATTTTCGCCGCTTTTTGTAGCCCTTGCGCTGCGGTGTGCATCCATTCTGGTGGGGCTTATCCGACCCGGCGGAGCAGGCAAAATTTCGCTGGTATTTGAGCCTTGGCTGTCAGATATAATCTCCCGTTAAGCTGAATCCCCAAATGCCCGGACTCCACCGAACACCGCAAGGCACAGCCCAAGGGCAGCGCCGCTGGTTCGCAGAATTTTCGGCCTGGCAGCACACAAAGAATGTACTCACTCCGCTTTTGAAGGAGCCTCGGAATGGCCATTAAGGCAAGTGAATTCGTTTGGCACAATGGTCACCTGATCCCCTGGGATGACGCCAAGGTCCACGTCATGGCACATGTGGTGAACTACGGTTCATCCGTGTTCGAGGGGATTCGTTGCTATCAAACGCCCAAAGGGCCGGCGATCTTCCGGCTGCGGGACCACGCGTTGCGCCTGATGCAGTCGTGCAAGGTCTATCGCATCGATCTGGACTACTCGCTCGACGAACTGGTGCAGGGAACGGTCGACATTGTCGCTGCCAATAAAGTTTCGCCCTGCTACATCCGTCCGATCGTGCTGCGCGGATACGGGCAGGTGGGCGTCAATCCTTTCAATTCGCCAACCGAGGTTTATATCGCCAATTACGAATGGGGAAAGTATCTGGGCACCCCCGATTGCGACGACGGCGTTGAAGTCTGCGTTTCCTCGTGGACGCGTCTGGCGCCCAACACGATGCCAACGATGGCCAAAGCCGGCGCCAATTACATGAACTCGCAGCTCATCAAGATGGAAGCCATCGTCAACGGCTATGCCGAGGGCATCGCGCTCGACGTCAACGGCTACGTCAGCGAAGGCTCGGGCGAGAACGTCTTCGTCGTTCACAAGGACCGCATCTACACGCCGCCGCTGGGCAACAGCGTGCTGCCCGGCATCACACGCAACTCGGTGCTGCACATCGCGCACGAGCTAGGCATTCCTGTAATCGAGCAGGTCATTCCGCGCGAGATGCTCTACATCTGCGATGAGCTGTTCTTCAGCGGCACTGCGGCCGAGATCACGCCCATCCGCTCGGTCGACAAGATCATCGTTGGCCACGGCATTTGTGGGCCGATCACGAAATCGATCCGCAAGGAGTTCTACGGGATTGTGAACGGTACGGCTGAAGACCGCTTCGGCTGGCTGACACCGGTCCCGGTAAAACAGCCGGTGAGCGTGTAGCGAAGGTTCAATCGCAAGAAGAGAGGGCGCAGCGATGCGCCCTTTTGCTTCGGCCGAAAAGTGGGAACTTCGGCTTAAAAGTAGGAACAGCGGTGGTCTTGAACGGCGGGTGGAGCACACCTTCAGGTGTGCATATCGGCAGACTGCTTGCGCCGCGCTTTAGCGCCTGAGGTAACTGTTCTCGTCACACCAGCGGCTCAAGCCTGTGTTTCCTGATTTCAGAGGAATTGCGACTGCTGAAGAGTCTGTCTGAGTACCCAGTTTCATCTTTGTCGGTGGAGTATGACCCACGAAAATCAAGCGCCCTTGGCGCGCCATATCATAGCCCAGCACGTAGCCGAAGGCGGAGTGCTGGGTAATGGGAAAAATAGCCAGAGTCCCCCGGGGACGACACAGTTCTCGCGCAGACTCTGAAGTCGTGCTCCACCGCCCCATTGCGAATCGCTGACTCAGAACTCCATCGTCCTCGTCTCGCCGGTGACGATCAGCGGGGCTTCGGTGGCATTCTGAACATCGCTCAGCGTCAGTCCGGGCGCGATCTCATCCAGCACCAGGCCGCTCTGTGTCACACGGATATACGCCATCTCGGTGACGATGGTGTCGACCACGCGCAATCCGGTGATCGGCAGCGTGCAGTGCTTCAGGATTTTAGGCGCGCCGTCACGAGTGGTGTGCTCCATGGCAACGATGACGCGACGCGCGCTGGCGACCAGATCCATCGCGCCACCCATGCCTTTGACCATTTTGCCCGGGATCATCCAGTTGGCCAGGTTGCCGTCTTCGTCGACTTCCATTGCGCCCAGCACGCTCAGATCGATGTGTCCACCGCGAATCATCGCGAACGACTCCGCGCTCGAGAAGTAGGCTGTTCCGGGAAGCTCGCTGACAGTTTCCTTGCCGGCGTTGATCAGGTCTGGATCTTCCTCGCCGGCGATTGGATACGGGCCCACGCCCATCATGCCGTTCTCGCTCTGCAGCACGACTTCGATTCCGGGCGGCACGCAGTTGGCCACCAGTGTCGGCATGCCAATGCCCAGGTTAACATAGAATCCATCGCGCAACTCGCGCGCCACGCGCCGCACGATGCGGTCGCGCTTTTCGGTGTCTTTCTGCTTACCGATATTGGGAGAGGTAGCCATAGGTATTGCTCGATTCTTCGGTACTGCTCGTCATCTCAATGAATTGTCATCACGAGGAGGCCTTCAGGCCGACGAGGGATCTGCTTTCTCGCCACAACCGGCAAAACTCGCCTCGCAGTGCCGCCGCTCCGCGGCTCACCGTTTTCTGATCGCCTGAGCGCGGGCTCACGCCCACGCCTAAAACAAATTGCGCTGCTCCGCAGCTTTACGGCTGGACTAAACCAGCCTGAAGGCTGGCTCTACCTACGCCTTCCTTACCGTCCTTCGTTCAATTCTCTTTTCGTAATCCGTTCCCTGAAAAATGCGCTGCACATACACGCTCGGCGTATGCACGTGATCGGGATCGATCTCGCCGGGTTCGACCAGATGCTCGACCTCGGCGATCGTGACTCTGCCCGCGGTCGCCATCATGGGATTGAAGTTGCGCGCTGTCTTGCGATAGACGAGATTGCCCCAGCGATCGCCCTTCCACGCCTTGATCAGCGCGAAATCCGCGGTCATGCCGCGCTCCAGCACATACGGACGGCCGTCGAACTCGCGAGTTTCCTTGCCCTCGGCGACCACCGTGCCGAAGCCCGTCGGCGTGTAAAAGCCGGGAATTCCCGCACCGCCGGCGCGGATTCGCTCGGCCAGCGTGCCTTGCGGGACAAGTTCCAGATCGATGCGCCCGGTTAGCACCATCTCTTCCAGCAGCTTATTCTCACCCACGTAGCTGCCCTTGTGCGACGTGATCTGTCCGGCCGCCAGCAGCAAGCCGAGACCGAATTCGTCTACACCGACGTTGTTGCTGATGGTGTGCAGGTCCTTCACACCTTTCTTCACCAGCGCCCGGATGAGGTTCTCGGGAATGCCGCACAGACCGAAGCCGCCGACCATGAGGGTCGCGCCATCCTGAATGTCGTGTACCGCCTCATCGGCGTTCGCCACAACCTTGTTCATTGGCATAGGGTTTAAGTCCGAACGGAAATTGTACCGAGGAGCGTTGTCTCCACGCAAAGATCGATCTGCGCCAACCACATAAATTGTCATCACGAGTGGGCTTCAGCCCGCGAGGGATCTGCTGCGCTCCCGACGAAAAGCAGATCCCTCGTCGGCCTGAAGGCCTCCTCGTGATGACAATCTTCTGGCTCGCAAGCAACGCCAACAACCAACAACCGGCAGCCGACAACCGACAACTACTTCCCAAACTTGTTCGCTTCCTCAAACATCTCCCGCAGACCCGGCCCGCGCAGATTCTCCCGCAGATGCGCCAGTTGCTGCTCGAAGCGCAGCAAAGCCTCCTCGATGTTCTCGGTATTCGTCATCGCGATGTCGCGCCACATCGAATACGGGCTGTGGGCGATACGGGTCATCTCGCGCAGCGCCCGCCCGCCGATCTGCATGACCGCGTCGTCCTCGCCAAACTCTTCGCGCAGCGAACAGGCCAGCGCGGTGGCGATCATCTGCGGCAGATGGCTGATCCAGGCGCACAAGCGATCATGCCGCTCGGCGTCCAGAGTAATCACGCGCGCTCCGATCATCCCCAGCAAATCCAGATAATCCTGCTGGCGCGAGGTGTAGGGACGGTCAGCATCAATCGGGGTAACCAGCCACACTGCATCGCGGAAGAGTTCTGCGTCGGCGTTCTCGATTCCGCCGAGCTCCTTGCCTGCCATGGGATGTCCTGGCAGGACGCGCTCCGCGGCCTTTTCGCCCAGAATCATTCGCGCCCGCTCGACGAACTGCTGCTTGGTGCTGCCTGTGTCGACGATTAATGCTTCCGGCGCAGCGATCGGGGCGACTTGCTCCAATTGCGACAGAATGCAGCCGACGGGAGTGGCAAGGACGATCACATCGCTGCCGACGATGGCGCCCTCAAGGTCTGCTTCCGCGCGATCGATCGCGCCGCGAGCTTCGGCAATTTTCAGAACGGCCTGTTTGTCGCAGCCGACGATAGATCCGGCGAATCCAGCCTGCCGCAGCGCAAGTCCGAGCGATCCGCCAATCAGGCCGGTACCGACGATCGTGATTTGCCGGATGGACATAGGAAGATACTCGGAGCGCGCAGCACGGCAGATGTCCTTGAGCGGGCGCGTGCGGCTCGGGTAGTGCGGACCTTCAGGTCCGCGTCACCGCCGTTAAGAATCACAAGAGCCGGCTTCAGCCGGCGACACATTGGCGGGCCAAAGCCCGCGTGTCATGATCGAACTGTCGCGTACGCGGCGCTGAAGCGCCGTACTACCCGATCGTCCGTCCCACTGCGGGGGCGATCATGCGCAGACGATCCATCAACTCGGCAAACTGCTCCGGGAACAGCGACTGCGCGCCATCCGACAGTGCTTCGTCGGGCGAAGGATGAACTTCGATCAGCAGCGCGTCCGCACCCGCCGCCACTGACGCGCACGCCATGGGCGCAACCTTGTCGCGTAATCCAGTTCCGTGCGATGGGTCGGAAGTAATCGGTAGATGCGATAGCTTGTGCACAATCGGAATCGCTGAGATGTCGAGCGTGTTGCGTGTATACGTCTCGAAGGTGCGGATGCCGCGCTCGCACAGAATCACGTCGTAGTTGCCGCCCGACATGACGTACTCCGCCGAGAGCAACAGCTCTTCTATCGTGGCCGCGATGCCGCGCTTCAGCAGCACCGGCTTGCGCACTTTGCCCAGCTCACGCAGCAGGTTGAAGTTCTGCATGTTGCGCGCGCCCACCTGGAAGATGTCGATGAAGGGCATCATCGGCTCGATCTGCGAGATCTCCATCACCTCGCTGATCACCATCAGCCCGTGGCGATCGCCGGCTTCGCGCAAGAGTTTTAGTGCGTCCAGCCCTAGCCCTTGAAATGTGTACGGCGAGCTTCGCGGCTTAAACGCGCCGCCGCGCAGGACCTTCGCGCCTGCCTTGCTCACCTGTTCGGCGGCCATCATGATTTGCTCGCGTGATTCCACCGAGCACGGGCCGGCCATCACAACAACTTCCTTGCCGCCGACCTCCACGCCATTGGCGAGGCGTACTTTGGTTCCGTCGGGACGCCAAGACCGTCCCGCCAATTTATAGGGCGCGCTGATGCGGTGTACCGCCTGCACGCCGGGCAGGACTTCCAGTTCGCGAGTGTCGAAGTCGATGCGCTTGCCGACCGCCGCCAGCACGCTCTGGCGCGCGCCGGTGGTGCGATGCACAGCGAAGCCCATCTTCACCAGGTGATTCGTCACCTCCTGGATCTGGTCGTCGCTCGCGTCTTCCCACATCGCTACGATCATGCTGTGGCCTCGAAAGAGTCGCGCAGAAATTGATTACTTGCGCTGCATCGTCTCGCTTGCATTCAGGTGGTTAGGTTCGACTTTATCACGCGGAACGCCGGCGTTGCAGCGATGGAGAGGTGCCGATACGGACCTTCCGGTTCGTCTCCGCCGCCAATGAAGTATGATGATCCCGGCTACTCGTGTGTCGTCGGCTGAAAGCCGACTCAGAGAAGAAAATAAAAACGCTTGGACGCCGGCCTGAAGGCCAGCTCTACCCGGCCAGATAGGATTGCAGGCACTCGCGAATGACGTCCTCGCCGAGTTTTTCGCCGCGATTCAGCCGATTGAGAATCTCGTCGACCACCTGCTTGGCCTGGTTGCGCTCGCGATGGAGGAGGAAACCGTCGAAGATGTGCTCGCCGCGCATGGCGTTCTCGATCTCGGTTTCCTTGTCGTGCTCGCCGAGTTCGGTGAAGTAGACCACGCGATAACGACCGCCATAATCGGCGTCGCGGTAGATTTCGAACATAACTTTCTTGGTGTCGGTGGTGAGTGGCATGGCCCTGGCCTCGGATTGCTGTGGTAGAGCTGGCCTTGAAGCCAGCGTCAAGCGCCGAATCGTAATTATAAAGCCAGCTCCAGCCGGCGCAAACCGCTTCGAAAAATTTGCGCGGGCTGAAGCCCGCGCTTCTTCGAAAGGTAGACTGGGACGCTGACCTAAAGGCCAGCTCTACCTGGAAGCACCCAAACGCCGACCGAAGATCAGCTCAACTCTGAGTCCGGCTCCAACCTAATCATCTCCTGACGCCGTGGCCGCCTCAGGCTCGTGCGCCGCCTGCGGGAAGGGAACGATCTCCGCCTCGCGCCGCATCGATTTCGGCGTCAGGCTCATCCGCAGCTGCCGCTCGTACTCCGCCAGTTGCTGTTCCAGATTCTTCGCGGTGTCGGCCTTCTTCAGCAGGTCCTCGCGATAGCGCTTCAGGAAGTAGTCGATGGTCTCGACGCGAATCCTAATCGAGCCAGTCGGCTTGTTCTCATCGAGATCCTTGAACGAGAAGTACGGCGTGCCGGATTTCTCGATGATGTCCTCGATCACGCTGTAAATCGGCGCGTCGTGGCCGCACTTGAAGTTGGAGATCTCCAGCGCCACCAGGTTGGGGTGCCGCGCCGTGAACTTCGCCGCCCAAATCTTGACGTTGGTGCTGGCTGAGTACGCGTTCTTCCAGACATCGCGAATGTCGAGGGCGTGGGTGATCGCGCCGGAGCGAACCTCCTCGCCGAACAGCCGATCCATCATGTCGTCGTCCGTGGGCAGGAAGCTCTGCGAGAAGACCGGATAACCGAGCTTCTGGAACTCCTCCATGATCTCGTGATTCAAGCCGGGATCATGGTGATAGACGCGGCCCAGCATCACGATGCCGAGGCGGTTCTCGCGCTCCAGGGTGTCGAGCATCTCGCGCGCGCGCTGGCGCTGGCCGAGGTCGAAGTCGTCAAATGCTTTGTAAGCAGCCTGGATGGCGCGCTCGTTTTCTTCCTCGCTCAGCCCCAGGATCGGCGCCCACGCCTGGAACATCTGCAGGCCGAACAGGCGCTTGTCGTCGATGTTCAGGATGGGATCGAGATACTGAATGCCGTTGTCCTTGAAGACATCGCCTTCCTTGGTGAACGCGGCCTTCACGGCGTTGGGCGTTGCCGTCACGGTCGGGCAGGCGTTCGAGCCGCTGCAGTTCTTCATCGGCTGATGCAGCGTGTCGATCATGGGGAAGAAGATGGCGTCGAGCGGCTTCTTCGCGTGCTTCTGGAAGATCAGGTTGTAGACGTGCGGAATGCCGATCTTCGATGGGAAGCAGGGATCGATGGCGCCGCGGCCCGCGCCCTGGCGATACATCTCCTGGCCGGTGAACTCGGAGTAGACGAGATTCTCCGGCTCCAGTCCCAGGCTCTCGAGATACGCGCTGAACATCGGCGCGTAGAGATACATGTTCAGCACGCGCGGCATGCCGACGCGCAGCGCCTTGCGCTTGTTCATCAGCTCGGTGCGATGCTGGATGGCGGCCTTGGCCTTGCCGAAATCCCAGCGGCCTGGTGTCGGCAGCGGGTCGGCAATCTTCTCCGGATTCCGCGAGCGCCATACTTCGTTGGCGGCGATGTCGACGAAGTTGGGATTCTGCTTCTTTATCGCGTCGAGTCCAGCCTTGATGCCGCGCATCGCGCCGACGTCTTCGACCTGTCCTTTTTCGCAGGTCGAGATAATAAGACGGCGCTCGCCTGCGGCCAGTGGAACTTTCGACTTGAAGACCGGCAGCGGCGATGCGGGCTCGAGGTGCTCGTTCTTGGCATCGCCGACGTTGACGTCGATGAAGGTGCGCAGGCAGTTGTTCTTGCAGAAGTAGCAGCGCGTTTCTTCGCTGCGCGTGGTCTTGTAGCCGATCTTCTCGACGGCCTCGATGCCGATGAAGGTGGTGCGATGGCCGTTCTTGTAGATACGGATCGCTTCGACACCCGCGCCGATCGCGCCCGACTCGCCGCAGTGCTCGTGGACGATGACCTCGGGATCTTGCCCGGCGCCGTGGAAGTGCGAGTGAATGAAGTCGACCTCGGACTTCACCGCTGCCAGGTTCTTCTGCGTTCCGCCCTGCAGGATGAACTTCGATCCCAGCTTGGCGAGGTTGGGAATTCCGGCGACGTATAAGAAGATGTTCTTCGGCAGAACATTCGCCAGGCCGGCAAGAATTTCTTCGCCACGCCAGCCCTGGCGCTGGAAGTTCACGATGTCCGACTGCATAAACACGGCGCAGCCGTAGCCGAAGACCGGCATGGTATTGGCCGAGAAGGCGATATCGGCGTACTCCTCAACTTTGTACCCGAGCGATTCCGCCGTGCCCTGCAGGAAGTAGCCGTTGCCAGCGGAGCACTGCGTGTTCAGCTTGAAGTCTTTGACGCGCCCGTCTTTGAGGACGATCAGCTTGATGTCCTGGCCGCCGACGTCGACGATGACGTGCGGGTTGTCGTAAAACTTCATCGCCGATTCGGTGTGCGCGACGGTCTCAACCAGCGCGACATCGGCCTTCAGCACATCTTTCAGCACGTCCTTGGCGTAACCGGTGGTGCCGACACCCATGACCTCCAGCGTTGCGCCCTGCGATTCCACTTGCTGGCGCAGCGCGACGAACATGTCGATGGTGTCCTGGATCGGATTGCCGCCGGAAAGTTGATAGGCCTTGCACATCACATCGCCCGCTTCGGAGAGCAGCACCGCTTTGGTCGAGGTCGAGCCGCCGTCGAGGCCGACGAAGCCATGCACGGTCTCGCCTGGGGCGAACTTCGCGCCGATGAACTTCGGGACACGATACTTCTCTTTGAACCCGACGAGTTCTTCCGGTGAGGTGCTCAGGCCGGCCGCTCCGGACTTCGCCTTCTCCACCTGACGGCCGACGGTGATGTAGTCCTCCAGGCACTCGGTGCCCATGTAGATGCCGACTTCAGGCTCTTCGTCCTTGCCGAACTCAACCGCGCCCAGTGCCGCGAAATACTGCGCGTTGTCAGGGACCTTGATGCAATCTTCCGGCTTCAGCCCTTCGGGGATCTCTACCTTGCGCTCTTCCCAGGTGCGGGGAATGTTCTGCTGCCAGGCTTCTTTCATGCCGCGGATGAAGCTGTTGGGACCGCCAAGCAGGAGAACGTGCGGGCGCAGCGTGTGACCGCGCGTCAGCACGGTGAGGTTCTGCAGCACGATGGCGTCGAAGAGCGATGCCATCAGTTGGTCGGGAGGAATGCCTTGCTTCTGCAGGCCGTTGATGTCGGTCTCGGCGAAGACGCCGCACTTGCCGGCCACGGGATGCAGCTTGATGCCGACGTAGCCCTGGTCGCAGAGTTCGGCGGCGGGAATCTTCAGCTTGGCATTGATCTTGTCGATGACGGCGCCCGTACCGCCGGCGCACTTGTCGTTCATCGATGGAATCTTCTTCTTGCGGCCGGTGTTCTCGTCTTCCTTGAAGACGATGATCTTCGCGTCCTGGCCGCCGAGTTCGATGACGGAATTGACTTCGGGATGGAGCTTTTCGACCGCAAGCGAAACTGCGGTGACTTCCTGCACGAACTTTGCGCCGATCAGGTTGGCCAGCGCGCCGCCGCCGGAGCCGGTGATGAAGATGCGGCAATTGTGCGGAGCGATGCCGACTTCGTCCTGCATGCGCTTGAGGAACTCAAGCAGCTTTTCCGGCTGCTTGGTCTCGTGGCGCTGATAATCCTGCCAGATCATCTTGTCGGTTTCGGTATCGACCACGACGGCTTTCACGGTGGTCGAGCCGACGTCCATGCCGACGGTGTAGACGGCCTTGTGGCCGGATTGCGACGCAACCTCGCGCGACTTGGCGAGAATGCGGGCGGGCAGGGAAGATTCAACGGGCGCAGACTCGGTTAACGCGCTCAGAGAGACGTCAACCTTGGGATTCGCAGTGTCACAGCATCCGTGGTCCGATCCGTGTTGGTGTGAGTGACTCACTAGGCCTCCGTGATCGTGTGCGGGTCTTTGCCCGCTTGTTAGGCGCGGGGCTGAAGCCCCGCTCATTTTGTGCCGCCCCCGAAGGGGCTCGACATCATTAATCGAACTTCGTACCCAGCGCTTCCGCGCTGGGCTAATTACTGCCGTCCCTGAAGGGGCTACGCGTCGCCGAAGTTGCCTTCAACCCTTCTGAACCCGTGCTTCGCCTGCCGGAACAACCACTCGAGCACACGCCTGTCGTTGTAGCACCAGGCGAGGATGTGATTCAGCGTCGAGAAGCAGGTCTTCTGACACTCTTTCTTCATGTCTTTGAGCTGCTTAGTTTCAAACTTGTGGTTCTCGATGGTGCCCCAGTCGTATCCGGTCGAGTACATGGGGAAGCACGGCGCCAGCGTGCCATCGACGCGGACGATCAGCGAATTGTGGCCGGCGCGGCAACCCCAGTCGTGCAGATCGCCATGGATGAAGTTCTTCATCTGGGCCAGGCGCTCCACCGAGTTCACCATGTGATAGCCCGACTTCTGCTTCTCGATCAGCCAGTCAATCAGTTCGGACGCCGCGGGGTGATGCTCCTCGCGAATGAACGTCGGGATTCGAGTACAGATGCTTGTAGTGCGGCTGCTCGGTCATCGGCGATTCGCAGATGTGGTAGTCGGTCGCGATGCCGTTGTCGTGCGCCAACTCCGTCAACTGACGGACATCGTCCATGTTGTTAGCGCAGATGTTGATGTTCAGGAACACCGAGTAGCCGTACTTGTACTGCTTCTTCACTAGATAGTCGAAGTACTTGCGGATGGGAACCATCGCCTTCGGAAGGCCGCGGCCGGCGACATCATCCCAGGCATCGACCGCAAGATTGACCACACCGACTCCGGCATCGGCAACCTTGTCGATCACGGGCTCGCGCATCAGGCGGCCGTTGGTCGGCAGATAAACCCAGAAGCCTTTCTTCGCCGCGTAGTAAATGATCTTGTGGGCGAAGTCGGGACGCAGCAACGGCTCGCCACCCATCAACGCCAACACGCCCGCGCCGGAGTCGCGCAGCCAGTCGATGGAACGCTTGGCCGTATCTTCGGTCATGCCGCGGACGGTATTGTCGAAGGCCCAGCAGTAGTGGCAATCGAGGTTGCACTTCCACTCGTTGAAGAGGTAGGCGATGATCGGATGGAAGTCGCCCGGCAGCACGCGCGAGCGAATCCAGGGGGCGGCCCAGCCGCGCATGGCGCGAATGATGTGCTTGGTGGACCATGAGCGCTTGCCGTTCT
This sequence comes from uncultured Acidobacteriaceae bacterium, assembly GCA_963805985.1. Taxonomy (GTDB): domain Bacteria; phylum Acidobacteriota; class Terriglobia; order Terriglobales; family Acidobacteriaceae; genus Bog-257. Next base: position 107,262 of record CAWDWG010000009.1, read on the forward strand.
TCGGGAAGTAGTCCTCGTCGCGCGCCGTCATCAGTTCGGGATATTGCGGGAAGATCGGCGCCGGCAGTTCTTGCAGCTTGCCGTCCTTGGGAGCGGGCAGCAGACGCGGGGTTTCCGGCTGCTTCATCAGCAGCTCATGGAGTTGGACATCCAGTCGATGAGTAGGGGCAGCGGTAGTCCCCTCGGGTGTCTGGATCTCTGTCGGCATGTCTAGCTCGAGGTCCTTTCTCGATCCAAAACTTGGCAGGGGCTGAAGCCCTCGCTAACAAGCGCCGTATCGGCACGACTGAGTTGTGCCCTGATACGAGGCTGGCTATGTTCGTAGCCTGATTCTTGGAGCAGGCCTAAAGGCTTCCTCTAACCTGACCTGAAGGCCTGCTCAACCAGTTCTAGTCACCGAACGCGGGTGACGCCTCCAGCTTGCGCTGCGCCCGCGCCGGAACGCGTGCCAGCTTCTTCTTGCCGTTCATCAGGTCGTTGACGTGCAGCACGAAGTTGGCGGCCACGCCTGCGGTTCCGTGACGATGCGGCACTGGATAGAAGACGTTGCGCAGCTCGGCGTGCTCGGCGACGTAGTCCTTGATGTCTTCCAGGCGCTTGCCCGTGGACTTCAGGACCTGCTCGAATTCCATACGAGCTTTGACCTTGGCTTCGCCGAGTGCCATCTGCACGCGGCTATGGGCGTTGATCTCGCCTTCACCGGAGGTTTCGATGGGCAGGAAGATCATCTCCTTGAAGTGATTGGCGACGCCCGATTGCACGCCGTCCGACTGCGACGACGGCATGCAGCCGAAGGGCTTCAGCGCCAGCACCATGTGACAGAGATGGTTCTTGGTGTAGTAGACGTTCTTGCCGACTTCGAGGTGACCCTCGCCGCCGCGCGCGAATTCGTTGTAGAACGGATTTGCCAACTCGGCCATTTCTTTCTGATCGACGAGTTCGTGCGCGATGTTGCCCAAACCTTCCACCGCGCGGTGATACTGCCGCGCGTAGATGCGCTCGCCGACGCCGACCATCCACTGCTTCTGCTTGAACTTGAGCTGATTCTTCAGCTTCTTCTGCAACTCGTACCACTGCACGTTCTTGTAAGGAGCGTCGAGCGAGCGGCGGGCCGCAGCGCGCGCCTTCACCTGGTACATCATGTACATGACCCAGGTGCCGATGGGCTCAACCAGAACCTGCGCGCCTTCGCGCTCCAGGAACTCGAACATGTGGAAGTTGCCGTCGCCTTCGGTGATCTGCGCCCAGAACTCACCGATGATCTTGACCACCGGCTTCACTTTGAGGCGATCGACTTCAATGGTGTTGAGCTGGTCGCGGACCGCTGCCAAGGCTCCTTTATAAGGATCGCCGTACAGCTGCTCGCGAACCTTCAGCAGCGAATTAACCCACAGCTCCCACTTCTTGCCTTTGTGGGGGCGAATCTTCTTGGCCATCCATTCCGGCAGGTCTTCGTGATCTTCGAAGGGCTTGCGATCGCGCAGCATGCTGCAGAGCGCATCCATCGACGTCAGCCAAACCTGGTCGGTCTTGCCCTTTTCGACTTCATAAGGACGGATGCGGTAGATCATCTCGTTCATGATGTCGCCGAGGTTGAGGGCGTTGAACATGCCCATGCCGAAGTCGACAGTGAACTTCAGTCCGGCTTCGCCGGAGGCGGCCTTCACACCGTCATTCTGCTGGAAGAGCAGCACGCGGAAGCCACCGAAGCCGGCATTCGTCAATGCCAGGCGGTATTCGGCTTCGTACATGCCGAAGCGGCACGGGCCGCAGGATCCGGCAGTAAAGAAGATGTAGTTGTCGCAAACCTCCTGCTTGGTCAGGCCGCGCTCGCGCTCGATCGTCTGCAAGTGCTGCACCAGGTTGCCGACGGTGAAGTACGTCGGATTGCACTGGCCGTTGTTGCCGTATTCCTTGCCCAGCTGGAAGGCCGAGACGTTGGGAACAGGCATGACCTCGCAGTTATAGCCGCAGCCCTGGAAAACGGCTTGGATGACGCGTTCGTGTTTCCAGGTGAGGCCGCCGAAAAGGATGGTTACCTTGCCGCGCTCTTCCGCGCCGAACGATCGCTCGGCCGGACGCTTGAAGTGATGTACGGGACGGCTGTCCAGTCCCATCATGCTTTCCAGCCGTGCGCGCTCCTGCGCCAGCTTGCGTTGAATTTCTTCCTCGCTACGAGGGCGAGTCAGTTCATCAATAGGAAAATCGATGCGAGTGACCGGCATGTTTTACCTTCCTCTTCTTCGAGTGAAATTGTATTGAATTGCTTTTGATTTACTGTCTTAGTTGCACTCGGGATATGCGGCGCAGGCAGACGAAGAGTGTGGAATCTGGAGAGACGATGGATAGGGGTGAAAACTCTCACGGCGTAAGCGATCTTTGTAACAGTTTGTTACAACACCTAGCGGCGAAACCGCTGGGCTACGACTCACCCACACATCACTTGCATATTACCCAATTCTGACGCAAAACGCATCAAGGCGATGAGACGAATTTTTCGCGATACGGTTGTTTAGTCGTGGACTTGGCACCTGAGTGCTAAGTAAAGCCGAGCACTTAGTTCCAAATGCCTCGGGTGTCCACGATTTATTGAGACGTAGATGCGTGGGGAGCGAGCGGGGCTTCAGCAATCTTTGGGATGAGGTGGAAAAAATCGTGGTGGCGAGGGCCGCGGCCTTACATAATATTCGGGCTCGTAAGCAACAGAAGGTTGGACGCTGGCGCGTGCGGCCGTTGTGCGGCTCGAACCGCAGATCCCTCGGTCGGGATGACAGACGGGAAGATGGGGCGGGCGCTGGCCTGACGGCCAGCTCTACCCAGGCGCGTCCGCGAATGACGCGCCTCGGTAGCGCAGAAATTACCAGATTCCCTTGTCGCTTCCGGTGAGCCGGAACGCAACAGCCGCCGCGGATGCCAGGTAGGGAAGCAGCGACAAACGCAGTGTTGCCGGAACATCGCCGCGCAGCGCGGTGCAGGTGACCTGGCGGGTATAGAGATCGGCGCCGTGGGGCATGATAGGAACGCGCAGAAACTTGCCGCGCGCGAAAATCACCTCGCCTCCGAAGCGTGCAGCGGCGAGTACCGGCTGCGGCAACTCAGGAGCAGCGCCCCGGTATTGCTGGACGACGTCGCGCACGATGGTGAGATAGGTGGCGACTCCCGGCCAAACGCCGCCGAGATCAGATGCTTTCTTTAGCTCGTCGAAGTCGAGCTGACCGGCTTCCAGCAATCCGGCAGTGTTTACGATGTCGCAGACACGATAGTAGAAGTGCCGGTACATGCGCTGCAGGGTGGCGACGATGACGCGCTCCTCGGCCGCCGGGATGAGAAAGGTGAGACCGTTGACCGTCTTGGGAACACGGCGCGAGACGAAGCGCCTGGCCATTGCCATGTGCTCGCCGGTCTGACCCAGCCGTTGCGCGTGGACCTCGACGGATTCGGGCAATCCGGGTACGGCGAAATTCCATTTGTTGGCCAGGCGATCGCCCCAACTGCGCGGCTCAATGTGCGCCGCTACCCGGTTGAGCATGACGTGGACGACACGCCGCTCGTCGGCCGTGGTGTAGAGATCGAGATCGCTGCCCAGGTCGGGCCAGTGATCGAGCGACTTCATGACGGTTGTGGCGCAGCCGCCCTGTTCTAGTTCTTCGCAGATGTGGTGCAGGAAGGTGAGCGCATTGTCGACGCGCTTCTGTTCGTCCGCAATTGCGCTGCCCGCCCACGTGGCAAGGTCACCTTGCGCGGGATCCTGCGCAAGTCGCTGGAAGGCACGGACGACGACGTGGTTCGATTGCGCCAGCGCGAGTAACCGGCTGCGGCCGGCTACATCCAACTGGGCAACATAGCTAAGGGCTGCGTCTGGCCGGCCGGGGACGAGCGTCAACTGCAACAGAGCATCGAGGTCGGGCGAGTTGATCTTCTGTGACATGGGCATTCTGAGTCCGATTGGTAAATGTAGTTTCGCGTGAGACCGCGAATGGGTCGCGCCTTAACCTTGGGTTAGATGTAATCGGCACGGACGGAGTTGGGTGGGACGGGCTGTGTGTTCGAGGCGTTCGTTGTTTGTTCCGCGGGCCGGAGGCCCCCGGGACAGCCGGCCAGAGGCCGGCGCTACAAGAAAGAGGCCGGCGCTACTGGAAAGCAGCGGGGACGATCATCGCTGAACGTCCCCGCAGATCCAATAATCAATCTATCGCGGCTACGGCTTGAGTTCGAGGTAGATCGCCAATCCTAACCAGGAAAAGTTCGACCGGCCACCCGCGGCACTGATGACATGTGCGTTGTAATGGAAGTACTGCGTCCCGGGTGCGACCTGGTTGTGACCGACATCGGAATTGGCGGAATGGGCTCCATGTCCGGGCAGGTAATCCGTTCCGTCATCGAAGGGACAATTCTTGTTGACGTTCAACATACAGTTGGGCGAGGACTGATCGTTGCCATTGCTGAGCCAGTTTTCCCAGTAGGTGATCGGGGCAGTCGTCTGGTTCACCATCAGCAGTGCGCCCATCTGCAGATCGCTGGAGAAGGCAGTGGTAGCGGTGCCGGCGGTCACGCCCTGTCTATCACAGGTAGAGCCGCAGTCGCCGGACATGGTGCTCATGGTCTCTACCGTGCCGTTGAATTTCGGCACATCGTAGAGCTTGAGCTCGGCCGGGTTGGAACTGCGCGCGGTCACGGTGACCGTGCAGGCCGAGCTAGTGTTCGCGGTTCCTTTGTACCAGGCCACGATGCCCTGATTGGTTTTGACCGCTCCCGATGCAATCAGCGACCAGGTTCCGGCGCAACCGCGGACGGAGCTGGGGAGATTTACCGTGGTCAGAACACTCGGAATGGACACCTCCAGAATCAACGGATCGCCGTTGCTGGGGGTGATGGAGCTGGACACCAGCGAGGTACCGAAGTCGATGCGACCGCAGGCACTCTCGGTGACATAGGTGTCATCGGTTTTGGGGGCCAGACAGTTATAGTCCGCGGGTGGCGGGTTCCAGTAGCACATGATGCCATTGTCGGCCGAATCCCGCTCACTGCCGACGGAACAGCCCCAATCCATGCCGTTGGATTGCCATTGATTAGGCGGCAGGTTGCGAACTTTCGCAACCGCCAGGGATGCGTTTTCTTTGTTGATGGAATCGGCGCAGCGGCTGCGAGCTGCCGCGGGCTTGTAATTGGAAGGGAGATCGTCGCACGCCGGTATAGGCGCTGCCTTGGTGATCGGGGCTCTGCCTCGGCCTTCCGGCGCAAAGATCATGCGATAGACCTTGGCGTTGCTTTGATAGACCTGGGGATCGTTCGGCCAGGTGTAGGCGCCATGCAGGACCGAGTGCAGGGTATCCTCGCCGATGCATTTGGCCCTCATTCCCGTTTTTTGGAAGACGATGTCACTGCACTTGCCGAGGATGGGCTGGTCGTTGTAATCGAAGCGAGTAGCGTCGGTGTCGTCCAGCGGGTTAATCGATCCGTAGGTGTTGGTGCAGGCGATGCTGCTGGTGGGAGCAGCGCACTGGAGGGTGGATGGCTCACATTTGGTACCCGCTGCGCCGTTGCATTGCGCCACGGTGCCGGCATTGAACCCGCGCAGCTCGCACACCCCGCGCTGACCGGGACCAGCCTTCTTGAAGCAGGCGATGTGATAGTCGACCCCGCCGTTACATGCCAGGCAATCGCTGTCGGTATCGCAGTAGTATTTGTCGTTTTGGGCGCAGTTGGGATTGTTGGTAGGACATTTACCCGTAATACATCTGTTGTTGTAGTTGATGGCTTCGTTGCCGGCGCAGATGGTCGTCCAAAAATAGCAGCCGGGATCGTTTTTCGTATCACAGTCTTTCTCCCCGGTCTCTACCGGGAACTTGTACTGCGCGCAATTACTCTTGCAGGAAAGGATGTTGTTGCCGGTGGGCATGGTCGGTACGCCGTTGCCGTCGACGATGACATATCCGAAGAGGGGATAGCCTGGGTCCCCACCCAAGGTTTTGTCGATGTCGGAGCGGGTGACCTTAAACGTGTTGGTGGGTGAGGTCTGGCAATTTCCGGGCTCGCGCAGGTCTGCTCCGTGCACCACCAGCGGATAATTCCAGTTCAACCAATGCCAGTCGGTTGGAACTCCCGGATGCAAATCGTCACCACCCTTGGGGGAGACGTCGACCGTAAGGTTGGTGCCGTTGACCGCACTGATATCGGGAGAATCGATGAATAAGTCGTCGGCAGTATTATCAAAATGTTGGTAGAAGGTCCATTCCACGATGGTAGTGAGCGCCGGCGGGGATATGTTGCCGGAGCTGCAATCATATTGACCGGAACAACCGCCGGTTTCGCACTGCGCCCGGTTGGCCACCGGATCGTAACGGCAGCCGGTTCGTACCCAGAAGTTTCCCGTGTTCCCGCCTACATGCTGGCCGTACCACTCCGGAGGAACATTGATGGTGAGCACATTGGAATAATCGTCGGGGTGTTTCGGGTCGAACGGTTGCATCACCCAGGTGCCTTCCAGGGGAAAAACCGGGTACGGCGGCGCGCCCCCAGCACGGGCGGCGCTGGCCGCTCCCAGCACGACCTGGTCCGAACAATTCACTAATTGCACCTGACGCTTGATGGCGGGATCCTCAGGCGCCTTGATCGGCAGGTTCTCCATGTATTCATCGGAACCGCAAAAAGCGTTGGCCGCCTGGGCTTGTGCGGTTGCAGCGGACGCCAGCAAGAAACATGCGAATGCGAAGATTAGCGATGCGGTTGCGGCTGGCTGGGCCGATTGACGAAGTTGCATGGTGACGACTCCTTTGGACGAGATTCGGCAGTAAGAATTGGTCTGCTGAGCAGATGAGGACGAACGGTGTGGGCGCATTTCTTTGTGAGTGCTCCATCAGGGGAGCACGATCCGAAACGTCAATAACAAATTACTTAACGATCGGAGAATTTGACGCGAAGCGTACTACAAGAAACGGTCAGGTGTCCAGAAATACGTGACGACGAAAGTGGGTCAGTTTGAAATTGCGGCCAAGCGACCGTGGGTGGAGCACGCCTTCAAGGCGTGCAGTTGAGAGATCCGCTCAATGTCTCGGCTTCAGCCGCTGAGGTAAGGTGTCGATTTGCCTCAGGCGCTGAAGCGCGTGTTGAATTGGGGCCGAAATATGCACGCCTCAAGGCGTGCTCCACCCAGTATGTGAGCGAATTTCAAACTGACCCACTACCGTGACGACATGAGTGGCACATTGTCGTGAGCGAGACGCTGAATAACGACAAATCAATAGAAGAGGTACTTCTGCCACTTGGAATCGGAGCGGCCCATCATGCGCATGATGTGACGGCTGGTGTGCAGATTGAAGGGACGCGGCTCGCGCATCAGCTTCATGCTCGATTCGTGGGGCAGGAGGTTGCCCTTCCTGCGATTGCAGTTGTGGCAACAGGCGACCAGGTTTTCCCAGGTCGAGGCGCCACCGCGCGAACGCGGGATCACGTGGTCGAGGGTTAGTTCGCCGGCAGCGAGGATCTTGCCGCAGTACTGGCAGGTGTTGCGATCGCGCAGCAGGATGTTTTTGCGCGACAGCGCGCGCGTCTGATGGGGAATGCGGCGATACTCCAGCAGGCGGATCACGGACGGCACACGCATGGCGACACGGGCAGCGTGCAGGACGTTGCCGTTGGCCTCTTCCATCATGGCCACGCCCTTGAGCACCAGAATGATGGCGCGGCGCGCGGCGCAGACATTGATGGGCTCATACGAGGCGTTGAGCACCAGCACGGGCGCGTGCATCGGCGCCCACTGCGGCGGCTCGTCGCCAGCCATGCGGGCGTGGTGCATACAACCGGCCAGAGACTTGCCGTATCGGGACACTGCGCTTGGGGCCTGCATCGACATGAGTTGTTTAGAACGAAATGGGTTCGCCCACTTCGATCGCCTCCTCTTCGCCTGGATCGGCAGCCGTCTGCGACGCGCTCTCGAAAGCGCGAGCCACAGTAGCTGCCCAAACCCTTTTCGCTCCAGCCTGCTTCAGCACGCGAGCACACTCTGACAATGTGGTACCTGTCGTCATGACGTCGTCGACGAGGAGAATGTCGCGGCCTTTGACCCGGCTGGGCTGCGCAACGCGAAAAGCGTCACGCACATTTTCGATGCGTTCTTCGCGGCTGAGGCCTACCTGCGAGATCGTGTCGCGCTGGCGGACCAGAGCGCCGTTGAGGACCTCGAGTCTCCGCGGAAGCTGCCTGACGGCCGCATGAGCGATCAGCACGGACTGGTTGAAGCCGCGTGAACGGCGTCTGGTCTTGTGGAGCGGAACCGGAACGACCAGCGGAGCCGCTTTGCCATCGACCAACTCGACGATGGCGTGTGCCAGCATGCTGCCCAGAGGAGCAGAGACTGGCGTGACGCGCTCATATTTCAGCAGGTGGATGAGGCCGCGGAGTCCAGCGTCGTACTCGCCGAATGACAAAGCGCGATCGAACTCCGGGGCCGAGTCGCGGCAACTGGAACAGAGGCCAGCGCCCATCAACAAGGTTGCGCCAGCGAGACGGTCGCCGCATACGATACATTGCGGCGCGCGCGTCGGCCCGATTTCAGCCAGGCACTCGCGGCAGACGGGAATTCGCGAGACGTTATTCAGCGATGCCTGGCAGAGCCTGCAATCCGAAGGAAAAAAGACAGAAAAAACACTTTCGAGGAGTTGTAAGGGCGCAAGAAAGAGGGTGGCGCGTGGCTGCGCGCGCAAGTTCTGTCGTGTTCGAGTTAGCGTCTCACGACTGCTGAAGACGGCCCTCCGCTTGTCCTCAGGAAGCGCGTCCCGAGAAAAGCTACGTCGCCGGTGCCAGCGGGCCGGGTGAGCGATGGTTGACGCTAGTCCCGATCCCGAAGCACCGTGACTGGTCAGTATAGGTGCTTTTTGGTGTAAGGTGCAATGCTGGACGAGGTACCTGCAACCGGATTAATCGAGATTTCATTCAGGCGATTAGGCCTCGTAGCAGCATTCCAGGCACCTCCGGCTTGCGGACGTCGACATATAATACTGGGCCATTGCAATGCTCTTGCGGAACACAGTTCGCATGGTAGCTGGTGTTGCGTTGCTTCTGGTTGCCGGCAAAGCTTATGCGCAGGCACCAGCGGCGCCGCCCTTTTCGTTGAAGCTCGATGTGTCACCAAGTAATGCCAAAACTGGCTCCAATTTCGTCATGGAAGTTGATCTTACAAACAATACAAATAAGCGGATAGGAATGCCTATCGTCCTCGGCATGACAGTGGAGCAAAATTTTGAGCTGTATGTCCGGGATAGCCACGGTAATTCGCCGGCTGAGACCCGATATATGAAGGCCATCCGAGGTGAACCTACTGGGTTTCCGCCGCTGGTGGCCGCCGGGAGCGGTGCCGGGATATCTGTCGAACCAGGTGAAGCGATAAAGTTCGTCTCGAATCTGCCTGAGTTATACGATCTCAGTCGCGCTGATCGCTATGAGATTCAAGTCAAGATGTTGGATCCCTACACGCATAAGGTCGTGCCATCAAACGTTGCCTACATCGTCGTTACTGCACAGTGATCACGCGGTCTTCATTCGCCAGCAAGCTTTTCGTATTGCGCGGCCGTTAGCGGCACGACCGACAGTCGTCCCTGACGGACCAGAGGCGAATCGGCGAAGAGGGAGTTCGCTTTGATCTCGGCGAGCGAGATGGGCTTGGCGATCGCTTTGCCGACTTTGATTTTGACGACCGGATTGCGCGGGTCGGAGGGATCGACGGAGATGACGGACGCGGTGCCGACGGCGCTCTTGTGATCGCCGGTTTCGTAGATGACGAGGCGGTCGCCGGGCTGCATCGCGCGCAGATGTTTCAACGCGACGGGATTGGAGACGCCGTCCCAGTTGGTTTGCTTATCGCGTTGCAGGTCGGCGAAAGAGTAGGCGGTGGGTTCGGTTTTCAGAAGGTAGTCCATGTAGGCTCCGTAAGTTTCATATTGTATCCGGGAGTGTCGCCCCTGAAGGGTTTTCCTGCGCGCCTGTTCGCGCTGGCGGCATGACGTGGGCCGGGAGGTCCACGTGACAGCCGGCCAGAGGCCAGCGCCACATTCGCGCACTTGTAACAAACCCTGCTGGCATGCTAACTTGCGCGGTCGCTATAATTTGTGCGCAGCCCGAGGTTTGCCCTTACATGAGCGCCACCACAACCACAGAATCTCCTAAAAAATTCCGATCCTACGTTCCCGACAATACGACCATGCCGGAGTTCACAGTCCGGGCCGTGCTGCTTGGGCTGGTTCTCACGGTCGTCCTCGGCGCCGCGAATGCTTACCTCGGCCTGCGCGCGGGCATGACGATCGCTGCTACTTATCCTGCGGCCGTCATTGGCATGGCGGTGCTGCGCCTGATGAAGGGCTCGATCCTGGAAGAAAATATTGCGCGAACCGTGGGCTCCATCGGCGAGTCGGTAGCGGCAGGCGCAATCTTCACCATTCCGGCTTTCGTCATCTCCGGCGCGTGGCCGGTCTTTGATTTTGAGCATGCCTACTGGAAGTCGTCGATTCTGATGCTGCTGGGCGGCGGCCTGGGCATTCTGTTTGTCACGCTGTTGCGGCGCGTCATGGTGGAAGATCCCGAGCTTCCGTTCCCGGAGTCAGTGGCCGCTTCGCAGATCCACATTGCCGGACAACAAGGCAGCCGCGCCGCCAAGATTCTCTTCGGCAACATGGGCTTCGGAGGCCTGGTTTATCTGCTGGGCCAGTTCAACCTGTTCAACGCGGGCTACAACTTCATCGTCAAAGTGGGGAACCTCGGTTCCAGTTTTGTACGGATGGGACGTTCGGCCACGGCTCCCAAGCTGCCGGCCGGTGCAGTCACCTCCGTCGCGGCGCCCGCCATCAGCCCCGCTTATTTGGGCGTGGGCTACATCATCGGGCCTCGGCTGGCCTCGCTGAACTTCGCCGGCGGCGTCATCGCCTGGGGCCTGCTGGTGCCGCTGATCCTGTTCCTCGGCGGCCCGACGCTGGTAGCGCAATTCGCACCCGCCGGCACCGCCATTCCAGACACCGGGTTCTGGGCCGGAGAATCCCTTGCCGTGTGGAGCTTCATCGTGCGGCCCATTGCCGTCGGAGGCATGCTGGTCGGCGCGTGTTTCACACTGTTCCGCATGCGTAAGAGCCTGGGCATTGGCATGGCGCGCGCCGTCTCGGATTTGAAGAAGTCTGCTGCCGCTCATGCCGGCACTACGCGCACGCAACGCGACCTGAACGCCAAGTTCGTCTTCACCGGCCTGGGCATCGTCCTGATTGCGATGGTCTTCCTGTACAAGAGCTACGCAGGTTCCTGGGGGCCGGGAATCGTCGCGGCGATTGTCATGATGGTCGTCGGCTTCTTCTTCGCCGCGGTCTCCGGCAACTTGGTGGGCATGATCGGCTCGTCCAACAATCCCATCTCCGGCCTCACGCTGGCCGCGCTGGTGATCGCCGCAATCCTGATGGTGCTGATGGGCGTCTCCGGCATGCATGGTGTGGCCGCGGTGCTGGGCGTGGCGGCGGTGGTTTGCATCTCGTCGGCAGTTGCTGGCGAGATGTTGCAGGACTTGAAGGTCGGACACATCCTGGGCGGCACGCCGGCCAAGATGCAGATCGGCGACTTCATGGGAGTAACGGTGGCCAGCTTCGCGCTGCTGCCGGTGCTGCTGCTGCTCAATACAGCCAACATTAAGAGCGGCGGAATCGGCTTCGGCGATCCGCAACTGCCGGCTCCTCAGGCGGGCCTGATGGCTATGCTTTCGCGCGGCATCGTGGGCGGCGAGATGGCGTGGCCCCTGGTTATCGTGGGCATCCTGATGGGCATCGCGCTGATCATGATCGAGGTCAAGAGCCCGATGCTGTTCGCCGTCGGTATGTATCTTCCGCTGGAGACGACATTCGCGATCTTCCTCGGCGGCATGATTCGCTGGATCACCGACAAGATGCGCGACAGCAAGAATTTCAACGATGCGCAGAAGGCTCGCGTGGAAAATGCGGGCGTGCTGACGGCCTCAGGATTTATTGCGGGCGAGGCGCTGATGGGAATTGTCATTGCCATCTTCAAGTACAAGCAATGGCCGTTGCCAGTGATCTTCGCGCATCCGAATGTGATCTCCGGATTCATCGTGCTGGTGATTCTGGCAGTGGTGATGATTCGCGTGCCGCTGGCGAATGCAGGCAGTCCGGATGAGCCGGCGCCGCCTACGGCGATCATGTAGTTCTATCGCCATTCTTTTCGTCATCCCGCGATTGGTGCCCCGCCCTAGTCATAAACATGGCTAGAACGGGGCATCAATTGACGACGTCCGCGTTCGCGGTCTGCTTCTGTCCGGCCAGTGATGTCGCTGCGGCGAAGATACGCGGGTCTGGAGACCCGCGCGACAGCCGGCTGGGAAGCCGGCGCTACATTCGCGACAGCCTATCTAGAGATTCCCGCTTTATCAGAACCCACTAGCCCTTTCCGCCTGACGCCGCCGAGGCGGCGTCATCTTTCTCAACTCGAAATCCCCGTGGCCGATAATCCGGCGGCAGGAACTCCTTCGGCATGGCCGTGCGATTGCCGTCGCGGACTGCGTGGAAGGTGGGCGACATGATCTCGACGCCCGCGGCGAAGAAGACGTCCTGAATGTTGGCGCGGAGGTCGGAATAGGTGAAGACCATCAGCGGTGGCTTGTCGGTGTAGGCATTGATTTCGTATGTCACGAACGAATCGTCGAGCCCGTTCTGCAGAACGAAAGGGGCCGGAGTTTGTAGGATGTTCTTGGTCTTCACAGCAGCTTCGATCAGCAGCTCGTGAATCTTTCGCCAAGGCTGGTCGTAGCCGATGGTCACGGAGGTGTAGAGGACAAGTCCGTCATTCTGCGCCTGCATGCTGTAGTTGGTGACGTAGCCGCCCAGAATGACCGAATTCGGGAGGATGATCTCCTCGTTCTTGATGGTCTTCAGGTGCGTGGCGAGCATGGTCTGCTGCGTGACCTCACCCATGTTCTCGCCGATCCTGACCCAGTCGCCGACGCGAAAGCCGCGCGTATAGATAAGAATCACGCCTGCTACCACGTTGGCTACCGCTGAAGTCGAGCCCAACGAGAACAGCACGCCGATGAAGATGCCCACGCCTTTGAACGCGGGCGAATTTTCTCCCGGCAGGTAGGGATAGACAATAACTGCGGTGAAGGCGATGAGCAGGAAGCGGACGATCTTATAAGTTGGTTGCGCCCACTCAGGATAGAAGCCGGAGATGCGGATGTTGCCGTGCTCCAGTTCGCGCAACAGAAGCCGGACTACCTTCATCACGTAGTACATCACGGCCAAAATGACCGCAATGTAGAAGAAATTGGGCACGTAGTTGAGAAACGCCAGGCCAAAGAAGCGGACCGGACGGACAACATAGTTCAGCAAGCGCTGGCCATGTTCTCGTGTCCATGGAAAGTAGTTGAACTCGGTGGCGAGGAAGACCCAGGTGAGGGAAATCAGCACGAGCACGCGGACCAATCGCACGCTGGCCATGAAGATCGCGGCGATGCGCTCGCCCGCGAGGAGCTGCGATCGCTGGATGGTGATTCCCCCGATGCGAGTGGAGGAGGAGTGCAGTTTTTGCAGCAGCCAACGTCCGGCGCGGACCACCAGCCACACAATGATCAGATAAATGGCGAGCGTGACCAGAGCCTTGATTAACGATTGAACAAGGAAGCGAGGGGTGTGCTCGCGTCGTGCCTCGGTGAGCGCCTCGCGAAATCTATTGGCAAGATAGTTTGCCACCACCAGGCGCGATGCATGGTAGTGCTTGGCATCCTCATCGGTGACGACGACCAGGACGTTGTCGCCAAGCGTGACCGCGGTGCCGTAGGGCGAATCGGCGCCCTTGATCTGAGAAAGATCGTCGTTGTTGTAGATCAGTTTGCGAATGCGTTCCGAAACCCCTGAGGCGCGCTGCTCCGCGGTAACGCTGCCTACGCCCTCGTAGATCAGGAAGATCTGGTTGCCTTCTACGGCAACGGGATAGCCGACGGGAGGTTCGCTCGGGGTCGAGGCCTGCTGCGCGAGGAGGGGAATCGCGAAGCACAGAGTTGTGAATATGGTTGCGAGAGCAAGTCGCCTGGCCGAGCGGAGCATAGGTCCTCCGGAACCTACAAAAGCTTGACCGCAGCTTCTGCGGCCCATGTTAGGCCATGCGGGGGCGAGACTCAAGGAAACGGGGGGTAATGACCTGAGGGCAAATTGCTATAGCACCATTTCTAATGCAACAGCGGGGCACGGGTTGTGTGTCGGAACACGAATACCCGCAGCCGGAATCAGGGCGCGGGCGATCGGGCGAGATGTCTTGCTTTTATGGCTGCGGCGACGCCGTGTTGCTGGGCTTGCCGGCGCTGGGAGTGCGTTTCTCCTCGTTCGTCACCGTCGAATGAATGCCTACTGCGGGTGCGACCTTTTGCGCGTTTTTCAAATCGCTTTCGAGCCTGGGCAGCGTCTGGCTCGCCCAACCGTCCCCTTTCGTCGCTTCCTGTTTGAACCTCGACAAGGCCGTCTGATCCTGACTCAGCATCGCCTTCATATAGGCTTTGTCGAACGCAGCGCCGCTCAGCTGTGAGAGCGCGTCGAAAGTGTCCAAGTTTGTTGCATCGAGCGTGTTGGGCAGCACCACCGCCTGCTGGTTGGCAATGTTAAACAAATCCGCTTGCGTCTTGCTATAGTCGTTCAGTATCTGCTGGGCGAACGCTCGCACCTGCTCGTTTTGCGCGTTTTGCAGCGCCAGGTATGCCAGATGTATCTTCGCCATGGCATCCTGCGCAGCCTCTTTCATGAATTGCGGGTCGGCGGTTGGAAACACGCCGTTGCTGTATTGGCCGCGGTCAGCTGGTTGAGGTATTTTATTGCCGTATTGATCGTACTCGGCCGCGTTGCCTTGCGCGAAGCCAAGTGCCGTCAACAGCAGAGCTATCGTAGCGACCAACAGACCCCGTCCCAAGAATTTCATTGCCGTTACTCCTTTCAGAGAAACGTCAGGGTATGACTTCGGCCATAGCCTGCACAAAGCTGCTCGGATAGCATAAATCTTCCACCGCCGCGCTGTCGCGTTCATCCGGGTAGTGGGTCAGAATTCAAACTGGCCCACTACCTTCATCTGATCATTCTCGACAAGTGCGGTCTCGTTAGGTAGCGGCGCTCTGCAGTTTGGCGCGGGCGAGCTCCTGCCGCATTTGCAGCCATTGCATCCAGCGGTCCAGGCCTTCGCCGGTGGTGCTGGAGACGTCGATGATCTCCATGCCGGGATGGACGCGGCGAGCGTTCTCGCGCGCAAGATCGGCGCTGAAGGGAACGTAGGGCAGAAGGTCGATTTTCGTCAGCAGCATCAGCTCGGACTTAAAGAAGATGGAAGGATATTTGAGCGGCTTGTCTTCGCCTTCGGTCGTGCTCAGCAGGACGATCTTCGCGTCTTCGCCGAGATCGTAACTCGACGGGCAAACCAGGTTGCCGACGTTCTCGACGATCAGCAGATCGAGGTCTTCGAGCTTCCAGTCTTCGATGTGCCGCTCGATCATTTTGGCGTCGAGGTGGCAGGTGCCGCCGGTGGTGATCTGCTTGACCGGGAAGCCGAACTTGGACAGGCGGCGCGCATCGTTTTCGGTTTGCAGATCGCCGGTGAGTACGGCGACGCGAGCGGATTTGTCCATGCGCTCGAGCGTGCGCTCCAGCAGCGCAGTCTTGCCGGAGCCGGGCGCGCTGATGAGGTTGACGCAAAGGACGCCGTGCCGGCGATAGCGCTCGCGCAGCTGCTCGGCGAGGAGCTGGTTCTCGTTCAGGACCTTCTTTTCGACGGTGATTCTATCCATAGAGGCTAGTAACTAGTGCTTAGTAATTAGTGCTTGGTGTTTGATAATCAGCTGTCGGCCATCGGCTCTCAGCTATCGGCTTCCTCGACCTCCATATAGGCGATGTCTAGCTCTTCGCCGCTGATGCACTCGGTAGTGAATTCGCCGCACAGCGGGCAGCGCGGGTCGAAATCTTGCATGCGAAAGTCGTAGGCGCATTTCGAACAGCGCTGCATGCGCGGAATGACTTCCAGTTCCAGCGCGAGCGGCTCGAAGGTCGTGTCTTTCACCAGAACCTCGAAGCCGAACTGCAGCGCGTCGCGATCTACGCCGGACAGCTCTCCAATCTTAACCCCGACCTTGGAGATGTGCGCGCCGGGATGGCGGGCGGCTTCCTTTTCGACGGATTCGAGGATGGAGGCGGCGAT
The DNA here is from genome assembly GCA_963805985.1 of uncultured Acidobacteriaceae bacterium. Classification (GTDB taxonomy): domain Bacteria; phylum Acidobacteriota; class Terriglobia; order Terriglobales; family Acidobacteriaceae; genus Bog-257. The sequence goes on from CAWDWG010000009.1 coordinate 123,468, forward strand.
TCCGAGCTCGTGCATGAGAGCGTTCTCACCACAGAGGACACAGAGAGCACAGAGCAAAATCAAAGAATTTTCTCTGTGATCTCAGTGTGCTCAGTGGTGATTTCATATAGCAGGCCAGCGCAAATTGTCCGTAATCGGACAGCCTTGCGACCCGCGAATCAACTTCATCATAGCCCTTTGTATTTTTCCTGCGGAAACGTTTCATTTTTCGGAAACATCTTGGCGCGGATTTCGTCTATCACAGCGAAGGTGCAGCTCGTCTTCGTTTTATAAGCCCGGGTCCCCAACTGGCTGGGGTGTTTGGGGTCAACGCAGAAAACAGGTAGCGCACCATGGCTCAGGAACTGGCTCCCACCGCGAGCGCCAAGCTTTCGGCAGAGTTTGGCAAACGCCGAAGTGTCTCTGCCCGCCGCAGCCTTGTCTTCGACAAAATCAAAGAGTGGACTCGGATCTGGGCGATCGGCTTCGTGCTGTGGACAGTGCTGGCGTTTCTGGGTGCGGCCGGCACGCATGTCTACACGGCGTCGGTAGGCGGGCCGGAGAGCTGGGCGCAGCTGCTGGCCTGGTACATGGCGATCTCGGCGGTGTGGTCGCTGATGACGCCGCCGGTCTACGCGCTGTCGCGGCGCTTCATCTTCGAGCGCAGCAACTGGAAGATGGTGCTGCCGCTGCACATCGTCGCCAGCATCGTGCTGACGTGCATCGCGGCGTCGATCATCGTGTGGCTGGAGCCGTATGTCACGTGGACGCCGGAAGCGCACGTGCCATTTTTCCCGCACATGTTTTCGCGCGCCTTTATGGACCTGCAACGCTACTGGTACATCCTGCTGATCACCCAGGCGATTGACTATTACCGCAGATACCGCGCGCGGGAGCTGGAATCGTCGCAACTGGAGGCGCAGCTGGCGCACGCGCAGCTGGAAGTACTGAAGATCCAGCTGGAGCCGCACTTCCTGTTTAATACGCTGAACTCGATTGCGGCGCTGGCGCGCAACGACGGTCCCGCGGCGGAGAACATGACGCTGCAGCTGGCCGATCTGCTGCGTTTCTCGCTGGACGCGATGGGCGTACACGAAGTGCCGCTGAGCCGCGAGTTGACCATCCTGCAGAAGTACATCGACATCCAGCAGACGCGCTTTCAGGACCGCTTGCAGGTGGAGATGGACATCGCCGGCAACACGCTGGGGGCGCTGGTGCCGAACATGATCCTGCAGCCGCTGGTGGAGAACGCGATCCGTCACGGCATTGGGCCGCGGCGCGCGCCCGGCGTGATTCGCGTGTGCACGCGCCAGGTCTTCGACGAGCTGTGGATGGAGATCAGCGACAACGGCCTGGGGCTGACGCGCTTTGGCGGCATGATTCCACCCGATGGCGTTGGCCTGCGCAACACGCGCGCGCGGCTGCTACAGCTCTATAACCACGATCACCGCTTGACTCTGGAGGATGCGGCGGGCGGAGGCTGCGTCGTCAAGATCCACATTCCATTTCGAACTCACTTCGAGGAGGTCCGTACCAGCGATGCCCATACGAGTGTTGCTTAGCGATGATGAAGCTTTGGCGCGCGAGCGGCTGCGCAGCCTGTTGGAAGAAGAGCCCGACATCGAGATCGTTGCCGAATGTGGCGACGGCAAGTCGGCGATTGCGACGATCAAGCGCGAGAAGCCGGACTTGGTCTTTCTCGATATTCAGATGCCGGAGACGGACGGCTTCGGCGTGGTGTCGGCGCTGGGCGCGGAGAACATGCCGCTGACGATCTTCGTCACCGCCTACGATCGCTATGCGATGAAGGCGTTCGAGGTGCATGCGCTCGATTACCTGCTGAAGCCGGTGGGCAAGGAACGTCTGTCCGAAGCGCTGAACAACGCACGCAAGCAACTGCAGCATCCGTCGGAGGCGATGTTCCAGCGGCGCGTGCTCGCGCTGCTTGGGGACCTCGATTCGCGGCAGAACGCTCCGCAGCGCATCGTGATCAAGGCCGACGGCGAGATTGTATGCCTGAAGCCGGGTGAGATCGATTGGGCCGAGTCGGCAGGCAATTACGTTTGCCTGCATGTCGCCGGCAACACGCACATCCTGCGCGAGACGATTACGTCGCTGGAGTCGCGGCTGGGACATCGGCAGTTCCTGCGCGTGCATCGCTCGACGCTGGTGAACGTCGATCGCATCAAGACGCTGCGGCCGTCGCTGTATGGGGACTATGCGATTCTGCTGCGCGATGGGACGAAGCTGACGTTGAGCCGCGGGTTTAGGGAGACGGTGTTGAAGAGGCTGGGGACGGCGTAGAAGAGACGCTTTTCGCTGTTGGCTCTTCGTTTTTCGCAGAAGAACGAGCCCACCGAAGCTTGCTGCTGAGGTGGGTTTCCTATTTGTTCAGCAGGGTCGCGGCTTTCCCGAGCGCACTTGCTCGCATACGTTCTCGAGCAGGGCAGAACCTGCGCCACCGGCGGAGAAGTCACGCTCGATCTCCGTATCCCAGGCTGCGAAATCGCGTTCCGCGAGCCAAAAAGCAAGCCGTGCCTGCTCTTCCTTAGAGAGATCTTCGATTGCGCTCTGGATTTCTGGAAGCGTCATATGGTTGATATCTTACCGCACATAGGAAGATCGGCGGTTTCGGCACAATTGGTGTTCGGTTAGGGTCCCTGCCGCCGCTACGCGGCTCGGGCGAGAAATGGACGGCTTAGCGGCACGACTGAAGTCGTGCCCTGTTACAAGGCCCGCGGAAACCCCGCTCCAGCCCGAAAGACGGCTTGGAGCGGGGACTTTAGCTAGTTCCCGAATCCGGCTTTTAGAAGGCCGCTGGCACAAAAACCAGGGCTGTAGGTCGAGCCTCTGCCGGTCGTCGAAATTAGACCCTGTGCTCATTGAGCACACTGCCATTCCTTGGAGGGTGCTGTGCCGGGCCCGGCGACTTATGGCGTAATCTCCCAGATGGTGCCGCAGCCGATGGCGTAGCAGGGGCCGTCGAAACCTATTCCGCCTTCTGCGGCTGTGCCATACAAGTTGCCGGCAGAGTCAATGACCAGTCCGCCGTTGAGATACTCGCCATCTGCGGCCTGGAAATCATGCAGATCGGTTTCGGTCCAGCCGCCGTTCGAAAGCGTCAGCTTGTAGGCTGAGCCGTTGCTGTAGGCGCCGCCGACTTCGGTTGTGCCATACAGGTTTCCCGAGCCGTCGAACACCAGCGGGCCTTTCGGGTAGCTGCTTTGGGGAAAGCTGTACAAGAGATCGAAGGTCCAATTGCCAGGCTGCGACAACTCGAAGACCACGCCACCATTGTTAGCGCCCCCGCTTGCCGCTACGCCGTAAAGATTGCCGGATCGGTCGGCGATCAAATTCCCCCATGGACCAGTTCCGTCGCCGCATTGGAAATTGTGCAGGATGGTTTTTGTCCAGCCGCCGCCCGAGGTACTCAATTCGAAGATGGTGCCGCAGCCCGCGCTGCCGCCTCCCGCTGTCGTTCCGTAAAGGTTGCCGGCAGCATCGAAAATCATTCCTCCTTCCGGCCCTTGCCCGTCGTTGCCACCCAGAAAGCTGTAGAGGATGGTTTCCGTCCACTGGCCGCTGGACGGCGTGAGCTCGTACAGGGCTCCGCAGCCGGGGTTCGGGTCAATGCCATTACCGCAATTTCCTGTTCCACCTTCAACGGTGGTGCCGTATAGATTGCCCGCCCTATCGAAGCTGACCGAGCCCAGAGGAAGGCCGGCATCGGGAGGATTGTTGAACGCATACAGCACACTCCCGTTCCACGGGCAGAGAAACGACGCGCAGGTATGGGGAGATGGCTGCAACTGATAAGCGTATCCGCAACTGCCATTTCCCCCGCAATCGCCCGTGCCCCCTAGGCCACTCACTCCGAAGAGGTTGCCGCTCGGGCCGATTACCACTTGGCCGTCAGGTCCGCGCGAGGGGAGGCGATGATACAAGGGGGCCAGCGTTGCACCCGATCCACCGGATGTCAGCTTGAAAACCGATCCAGCGGTGCCACTGCCACCTCCGTTGGTGACGCCGTAGAACTTCCCTTCTGCAATTCCCGTCAAGCCGGCAGACGGGGTGGCGCCGTCGTCCCCGCCGGTGAAGGCGTGAAGAACCTGGAAGGTCTGGGCGTGAGCGACCGGAGCGGTGCCCGCGACTACCGCAAGCAAGAAGAGTACGACCGCAATTGCCAACAGCCGTGCGCAAGTTAATGGGCGGAGTGTTTCTCTTTTCGACATGTGACCTCCACGGCAGCGAGGGCGATAGGTGTGGGCTCGGCTGATTCCGGCCTGCGCCAAGGGTCCCATCCGGCTGCGCGCGGGTCTACTCTCGCGCTGGATGCGGCTGGGGTCAACTTAATTTTAGATTACGATCGAAGCTACAGATAGGAAGGTGCTTAGAACAGGGTCGCCAAGAATAAGACGGACGCTATGGAGCGCGGTGCCGTCGCCTGAAGGCGACTCAGAAAGAAAATAAAACTTGGGGCGCGAGTTTGAAGGGAGTGTTGTCGCGCCCCGTGCCGCCGCTCCGCGGCTCGAACCGCAGATCCCTCGGTCGGGCTGAAGCCCTCGGTCGGGATGACAAAAAAAGGAAGGAGCGTCGGACGCTGGCCTGAACGCCAGCACTACCCGTTCACGCGAACAAACTCAATTGCTCGTCCTCGATCGGCGGATGGGCGCTCTGGCTGCGCGAGGTGAATTGGCGGCTGATGCCGTGCTTCTTGCGCAGCGCGGCCATCAGCTCCGACAGGCGCTTGCTGTAGGCTTTGCTGATAAACGCTCGCTGGCCGAAGCGCTTGCCATATTCCTCGACCAGCGCGGGAAATTCCTTCTCCAGAAACGGTAGAAACACGGCGGCCGAGCAGGGCTTCAGGAACAGCGCGTTGGCGTAGATGTATTTGCCGCCGGCTTCTTTGACTGCGTGCACCAGCCGATCGAGGGCCGCGGGTTTGTCGGTGATTCCCGGCAGCACCGGAGCGCAGATGACGCCGGCGTTGAGTCCGGCGGCGCACAGCTCGCGCACCGCGCCGAGGCGCAGATCGGGACGCGGCGCGCGCGGCTCGAGAATGCGTGCCAGCTTCGCATCGAGCGTGGTCACGGTGAGATTCACGAACAGGGAATTGTTTGCGGCGACGCGGCGCAGCAGGTCGATGTCGCGCGTGATCAAATCCGACTTGGTGACGATGCCGATCTGCAGGCCGTGATGGAGCGCCAACTCCTCGAGTACGCCGCGCGTGACTTCATAGCGGCGTTCGGCAGGCTGATAGGGATCGGTCGCGGTGCCGATGGCGATTTCCTCGCCGCGCTTGACCTTCTTCAAGTCCTGGCGCAGCAGCCACGCGGCCTGCTGCTTGACGTAGATCTTGCGCTCGAAGTCGACACCGTCGCGCATCTCCATGAACTCGTGGGTGTAGCGCGCGTAGCAGTATTTGCAGGCGAACTCGCAGCCGCGATAGGGATTGATGGTCCAGTCGAAGGGCACGCGCGAGGAGGTGCAGCGGTTCAGCAGCGAGCGCGAGGGCATGGTGAAGTATTCGACCAGGTGGCCCTGGCGGATGGATTCGCCCTGCGCCGCGAGTTTGGCGATGCCGATTAGGGGTGCCCCACTGCCTGCCCTCAGCTTGGCGAAGGGTTCGCCCTTCGTTTGGGCTAATGTGGGCCCGTCCTGCGACTCTTCTTCGATTTGTAACAGCGCAGGACGCATACAGGAGACTTTCGCTTTTTGTTCGCTTCATTGGATGCTAGCGTGGAGGGGTAGGTTGCGTCAACTGGTTTTCGACAACCGGCTGGATCTGCACGGGTAGTGCGGCGCTTCAGCGCCGCGTGCGTGATTGTTATTGATGGTAGAGCCCGCTTCAGCGGGCGGCAGCCTTCTGCCGTCGGCTGAAGCCGACTCAGAGAAGAAAATAAGCGGCTTGGACGCGGGCCTGAAGGCCCGCACTACCCGAACCCCCGCGAACGATGCAAACCGGCGCGAGTTCCTGCCATCCAAAGCAATGGCTAAGGAGTATTTATCTCAGGAGCCAGGGGGCGTTATGAAGGACCAGAAATACATTGTCGATACTTTGCAGAAGCTGATTGAGATTTGCCGCGATGGGCAAGAAGGTTACCGGGAGGCGGCCGAGCACGTGAAGGATCACCGGCTGAAGCATCTGCTGAGCGAGGTCAGCCTGGAGCGGGCCAAGTTTGCCGGCGATCTGGAGAGCGAGGCGGTTCGCTGGGGCAAGGCGGATGTCGATCGCTCGGGAAGCGCGCTGGGAGCGGTGCATCGCGGATGGACGGAATTGAAGGCCAACCTGGGCGGAGGCGATGACTCGATCCTGTCGTCGATGGAAACCGGCGACACCTACGCGCAAAAGCAGTATGACGAAGTGATCCGCGACGGAAAGCTGCCTGACGACGTTGTCGGCATCGTGCGCAACCAGGCACAGGCGATTGTGGGAACGCTGGACCGGATTCGCGCCATGCGCCAGCATCGGAAGGCGGCGTGAGGCAGGTCGAGTTTTGAATCTTCGGGCGCGGGGGAAAAATCCCTGCGCCCGATTTTCTTGGTGTCCGCTACACAAAGGTTTGGGGCCGGTGTCACCAACCGACGCTAGTGGGCGACGGGGTTCAGAGTAGCGCCGCCCTCTGGGCGGCTGGATCGCAGGCCTCTGGCCTGCGCGGGCATGAGCAGGCGAGACGCCCGCCCGACAGCCGGCCGGAGGCCGGCGTTACGCCACTTCCCGCGCTACGTTACTTCAAATCATGGGCCAGAAAGGTCTGGGTGATCTTCTCGGCCTTGGCCGTGTCGTCGGCGCGATAGCCTTTCTCGTTGTTGGGATTCTCGAAGGCGTGTCCGGCGTCGGGGTAAATGTGGATCTCGACTTTCTTGCCGAGCTCCTCTAAATCCGACTGGAACTTGTGGATGTCGGCGACCGGGATGCCCTGGTCCTCGCCGCCAAATATGCCGAGAACGGCGGCGTGGATCTTGCGCAGGTTGTTCTTGTCGGTCGCGAGGTGGCCGTAATTGATGACGACGGCCTTCAGCTTGGGATCGGCAATGGCGAGATCGAGCGCATAGCCGCCGCCCATGCACCATCCGATGGCGCCCACACGCTTGCCATTCACGCTCTCTAGCGAACGCAAATAGGCGGTTGCGGCTAGCAGGTCGCGAGCGGCGCGGTCTTCAGGAACGCCGCGCATGATCTCGTGTGCCTGATCGGCAGTGGTGGCGACCTTGCCGCGATAGAGATCGATAGCCAGCGCGACGTAACCCTCGTCGGCAAACTTCGAAGCCTGCTGCTTGACCCAGTCGTTCAAGCCCCACCATTCGTGAATCACCACCAGCGCGGGGAACGGCCCATCGCCCTTGGGCATGTAAAGCACGGCCTGGACGGTTTCGTCGCCGCTCTTGTAGGAAACCTGTTCGGGCTCGGCAGCGAAGGATGAGATGGCAAGCAAACAGATCACTGCGGTCAGGAGTAGAGAGCGCACAGAAAACCTCCGGCAGATAGGGTAGCAGGGAAGCGGGGATTCTGGGAGCCAGAGCGTTTGGGAACCCGAGGTCAGGATGACAGGAGTGCGATGGACGCTGTCCGCCCAGGTTAGCGCCCAAACGAAGGGCACGAACCTGGGGCACGGGAGCTAATTGCTAATCGCTTCCTCACGGCGCGAAGTAGCCGGAGATGTCGAGGATCAGCTGCGTCAGTCCCGCGGCGTAGGCGTCGATGGAGCCGTTGGTTGTCGGTACGATTGCCATGTTCGAGGTGACGAAGCCGTCGTAAGCGTTCAGCGTCGAGACCGTGGGCTGCGGCTGACCATCGGCCCACAACGTGAGATACGGCATCTTTCCTGGCGGAACGACAGTCGCGTTGAAGACGTAGGCCTGCGCGCTGGCCGGCGGAGCGCAGACGCTGCCCTCGACATTCACGACCTTCTGACCCTGCCAAGGCTTGCCGTTGTTGTTGCGGGTGTCGAGCACGCGACACGGCGCGATGGGATACAGCGAGAGGCCGCTCTGCCCCGGCGCGGCGAAGTAGCCGTTGATGTCAATGATGAGATCGGTCGAGTTGTAGGCATACACGTCAATGTCGCCATCGGGCGCGGCTGGCACGATGGCAGCGTTAGCGACGACCGTCGCCGTCGGATTGTTCAGCGTCGAGACGGTGGGTTGCATGCTGATCGCTCGGCCAAACAGTGAGATAGCCAAGCTTCTGGCCGTTGGGGTTGGGGACGACCGTGACATTGAAGGAATACGCCAGCGGATTCGTTATGCCGTGACAGGCACGAACTGCTCAGGATGGGCAGCTCGCGTTGCATGCTGTGCCTGCAGCGACGGCGGCCCCAGTTCTGGTGGAAAGCCCGAGCCAGAGCGCGTGTCGACAACGCGGCACGGCGTGAGCGGATAGAACTCGTAGGTCTGCGAGCTGGGCGAGATGAAGTAGCCGTCGATGTCGAGGATGACGTCGGTGGTGTCGGTGGCATAGATGCTTACCGCGGCGCTGGCTCCAGCGGGGACGATCGCGGCGTTGGCTTTGGTCCGTCCATCTGGAGAGTTCATAGTCGAGACGGTGGGCTGAGGTCTGCCCGCAGGCCAGATCGTGAGGTAACCCAGGTGTTGATGCGGTGCGGCGGTGACGTTGAGCGAGTACGCAGACGCCGTCGCCGGAATTTTGCAGTCGCCCAGCTGTGGGACATTGAAGAACTGAAATGTGCCACCTTCGATTGGCTGATGAGTCTGCCGTGTGTCGATCAAGCGACAGGGCGTGACGGGAACGAATTGCACCGCGGCTGGGGTGGGTCCGGTGAGGCTGAAGACAGTGCCGCAGGTAGCCGACCCGGGACAGTTGTGGCTGCTGCCGCCTAGTTCGGTGGTCCCGTACAACAGTCCATTCGTTCCTTGCACGAGCCCAGCCGTAGGCTCGGAACCGTCCAGGCACTGAGGTTGCGAGCAGAAGCTGTACAGTACCGCAAAGGTTCCCGCAGGACTGATCCGAAATACCGTGCCACCGTTGTTCGGGCCGCCCAGCGCCGTGCCGTAGAAGTTTCCGTCCGTGGCTTGCACCAGGCCTGCCGTGGAGAATCCGCCATCTGTCGAAATGTTGAGGCTACGCAGGGTGGTCAGTGTACCAGTGGAGGTGATGCTAAATATGGTCCCGTAGCCGAAGTCTCCGCCGTACCAGGTTGTTCCGTAAAAGTTCCCATTCGTGCCTTGCACCAGGCCGTCATGCGGGAGCGAGCCGTCTGTGCAGTTCGATTGGGAGCAGAAGTCGTAAAGCGTAGTCAAGGTACCGCTTGGAGTGATCTTGAAAACCGTCCCCGAGCCCAGCAAACCGCCTTTAAGAGTAATACCGTAAAAATTCCCATCTGCGCCTTCTACGAGTGCATTCGGGTCCTGGCCGTCGGCGCAATTCGGTTGCGAGCAAAAGTTATAAATCGTAGTCAATGTACCGCCGGGAGTGATTTTGAAGACAACGCCGACAAACGAAGCGCCACCGCCGGCTGTGCCATAGAAGTTGCCGTCGCTGGCCAGCACCAGCGGATTCCCCGATTCATAGCCGTCCTCGCAACCCTGTACAGAGCAGAAGGAATGAATCGTGGTTAGTGTTCCGCCTGGAGTGATTCTGAAAATTGTGCCGCGGTCGGTGGCTCCGCCGAGTACGGTTGTGCCGTAGAAGTTTCCATCGTTTCCTTGCACGAGTGCAGCGACGGGTTGGTAGCCATCGGTGCACTTAGGCTGAGAGCAAAAATCGTACAGGGTAGTGAGGGTCCCGCTCGGGGTGATTTTGAAGACGGTACCACAGCCCGCCGAGGCACACATCAAATCGCCCAAGCCCCCATTCTGCGTTGTTCCGTAGAAATTGCCGTCGGCAGCCTGAATGAGAGAGGCAACCGGAGACGCCCCATTGCTGTTGTCAAAGCTTGCGAGGGTGGTCAAGGTCTGTGCGGACGAAGAGATCGGCTCCACGGCGCAAAAAAACGTGAGACATGCGAGGAATAAAGCTTGCGAACGACGGGTCATCCTCATGAACTGCCTCCCAGAAGACCTTGAGTAAATCCGCGGGTCAGTATCGTTTGCCAGCTGGGCGAAGCTTGCCTGGTGGGAGCGGAGCCAGTTCGTGGCGATCGCCGTAGCACGGTTCGTTTATTTGAGGCGGAATGTTAGCACAAGCGATGGCGAGCGTCCCTGCTCTGGAGCAAGGACGATAACGATTCCTCTCATGGGGATGACTTCGTTAACGCCCGTACTTCATCTTCTTCAGAAACTTGACCATGCCCTGCATGGCGGCGTCGTGATTGTTAGCTTGCTTTTCGGCTTGCTTGACCATGGCATCGAAGGCCTGCCAGGGCGGCTCCTGTAGCCGGTGCAGGACGATCGTGTCCTTTTGCGCCAGCACCAGAAACGTGGTTCCCGCTTCGATAGCGTGGGCCTTGCGAATGGGGTCGGGGATGATCGCGAACCCAAGCGAGCCTCGCTGCGGTACAATTTCCACGCGGTAAAACAAGGAGAAATTCACATGCGGCGCTTCCTAGGAATTGCAATGTTAGTGGTAAGTGTAACGGCGATGGCCGTCGCGCAGACCTCCATGACGCCGGGAATGCAGAACGCTCCGGCGCGCAAGTCGCCGCTGGCGGGCTATGCGGGCTCATGGATTGGGACCTTCGACGGCAAGGCGTGGATCACGATTCGGCTGACGCAGCAGGGCACCGCGATGACCGGCACGCTGCAGCGGCAGAATGACGTGAAGTTCAGCGATCAGGGCGACATCAAGAGCGTGGGCGACGAGCAGCTAATGTGCTCGGTGCAGAACGCGGAGCTGAACGGCGATGGACTGCTGCTGACAGTGAAGGAGAACGGCACGCAGCAGACCGCCCGCTATCAGATGCGGCTGATCGGCGAGCAGACGGCCGAGCTCAAGATGGTGGCGATGTCGATGCCGCCGGGAATGCCGAAACCTAAGCCGTGGAAGCTGAGCCGCGTGGGCCCTAACGCGGTGACGCCGGTTCGCTAGCTGCCCTCGTTACCTTGGCGCTAACCTTGCGGCGACTGCGGCCCAGAGTATGACGATGTCGGCGGGCAACGCAGCTGCGCATGTCATCCCGGGCCGCTTCCGCCGCGCCGAGAGCGACTGGTAAACTGCTAGCCATCGAGATGACCTCGCCAATTCTGCGACTCCTGGGCGCGCTGGCCGGATTGGGCAGCGCTATCTTGTGCTGGTTCCTGGGAGGCGCAGTGGCCGGGCCTTTGCGGCAAGGTACTCTGCTAGCGCTTGACGGCGCGCACTACGCGCTGCTGGCATTTCTTTTGGTGCCGGCGCTGATTCTGGCGGTGGTGGCGCTGTTCTGGGTGCCTCCGCGAGTCTCTGGTGGAGGGCCGCTGCCGGAAGGAAGAATCTGGCGACTGGCGCTGGTTCTATTCTTTCTGGCTGCGTTCGGGTTGGGAATGGTGCGCTGAACCGGATTTGCAATACCGCGCTACGGAAGGATCGCGTCGCGGCCTTCGATGGTGGCGCGAATCAGCTCCACGAGTTCGGTCACAACCGTTTCCGGTAGATCATCGTGGGTCAGACTTTCGCAGAGCGCGGTCAAATCGACGACGCGTGCCAGACTTCTCCAGTCCCTTGGCAGCATTCCGCCGCCGTGAAGATATCCCTGCGAAAAGTGAGGCTCGGCGCAAGGTCGCGCCTCGCGCTCGTATCGCAAGAAGTGTCCCAGGTCGATCAGCGGCGAACCCGAAACGGCATACTCCCAATCGAGCACCGCGGCGACTGACCAGCGTCCGCCTTCTGGTCGCACCAGCAAGTTGCGCTTGCCGAAGTCGCCGTGAACCAGATTCGATTGAGAATCCAAGTCCGCCAGCTCACGCGCGTGTGACCAAACCAATGCGCTCACGCTATCGCGCAAATCTGCCGACATGCGTCGTTGTAGATTTGGCGATGCGAGACACAAGTCGACAAACCGCGGAGTCGGATCAGCTCCCTCCAACTGCAGTTGCGTCACAGAAAGTCCAGGAGCGATCCATCCTGCGCGCGCAAACTTTATGCGCCCGATTGCAGCCAGCGTCTCACCGATCGCGAATGCGGCTTGCACGATCGCGTCCTGATCGCCGCGGCGCTTCAGATCGCGAAAGCTGACGCCCTCGATGAACTGCATCACCAGAAAGGGCGGAAGATTCTCCCAACCGTTCGGCTCGACATGAATCACCTGCGGAACGCGAACCGTCGAGCTGACCATTCGCAGTAGGTCAATTTCTTTTTGACAAAGCGATGGATCGTGCTCGTACACGCGCAGAACAACGCATTCCGGCGCGCGATCGAGAATGAGCTTGAAGTTTGCATTGCGCAGGCCGTCGGTCAGAGGCTGCACTTCGAGGACGGTGCATTTCCCCAACGCGTGCTCCAGCATCCGCTGCACGTCAAGTGCAGGCAGAGATCGGCGCGGCTCCGGGCGAACCCAACGAGCTTTGCGCGGAGCGCCAGGAATCATGTTGGAGAGTGTTAGTGAGCCGCCGCTGTGTGGCCGGCCTTGGCCGCGACTTCCAGGCGGACTTCGGCGCGGCGCTGCGCAAACAACGTGGCGTCGAAATCGAGATCCGCAGCCGCCGTGCGCAGCGCTTCTTCGGCACGCGCCTTGGCTTCCTGCGCGCGCTTCACGTCGATGTCTTCGGCGCGCTCGGCGGTGTCGGCGAGAATGGTGACTTTGTGCGGCAGCACTTCGGCGAAGCCCCACGACACGGCAAAGTACTGCGTCTGGCCGCCCTTGGTGAAGCTGATCTCGCCAATCATCAACTCGGTGAGCAGCGGCGCGTGTCCGGGGAGCACGCCAAGATAGCCGCTCTTGCCCGGAATCTGCACCTGGTCGACTTCTTCGCGCACCAGTTGTTTGTCCGGCGTGATGATCTGTAAATGTAGCGTCTCAGCCATAATCAGTAGTCAGTTGCCAGTGGCCAGTTGTCAGTTATTGCCATGATCTGCGTCGCAGCAGCCTTGGCTAAATGCCAAGTGCTAAGTGCCAACTGCTGCTTTATCCCTGCGCCTTCATCTTCTCTGCTTCTTCCAGCACTTCGTTGATGTCGCCCTTCATGTAGAAGGCCTGCTCCGGAATGTCGTCGTGCTTGCCGTCGACGATCTCCTGGAAGCTGCGCACCGTGTCATCGATCTTCACGTAGCGTCCCTTCAGGCCGGTGAACTGCTCGGCCACAAAGAACGGCTGCGAGAGGAACTTCTGGATCTTGCGCGCGCGCGACACCGTCAGCTTCTGATCTTCGCTGAGCTCGTCGATGCCGAGAATCGCGATGATGTCCTGCAGATCTTTGTAACTCTGCAGCACGCGCTTCACCGCCTGGGCGCAGTTGTAGTGCGTATCACCGACCACGCGCGGATCGAGAATGCGCGACGTCGACCCCAGCGGATCCACAGCGGGATAAATTCCTAGCTCCGAAATCTGGCGCGACAACACGGTCGTCGCGTCGAGGTGAGCGAAGGTCGTTGCCGGAGCCGGATCGGTCAAGTCATCGGCGGGCACGTAAATCGCCTGCACCGACGTGACCGAACCCTTCTTCGTCGACGTGATGCGCTCCTGCAACTCGCCCATCTCGGTCGCGAGGTTCGGCTGATATCCCACGGCCGAAGGCATGCGGCCCAGCAGCGTCGATACTTCCGATCCCGCCTGCGTAAAGCGGAAGATGTTGTCGATGAACAGCAGCGTGTCCGAACCTTCTTCGTCGCGGAAATATTCGGCGACGGTCAGCGCGGTCAGCGCCACGCGCAGACGCGCTCCGGGCGGCTCGGTCATCTGGCCGTAAATCAGCGCGGCCTTCGACTTGCCCGGCTCCTTGATATTGACCACGCCCGATTCCTGCATCTCCAGCCACAGGTCGTTGCCTTCGCGCGTGCGTTCGCCGACGCCGGCGAACACCGAGAAGCCGCCGTGCTTCAGCGCGACGTTGTTGATGAGCTCCATGATGACGACGGTCTTGCCCACGCCGGCGCCGCCGAACAAGCCGATCTTGCCGCCGCGCAGGAAGGGCTGAATCAGGTCGATGACCTTCACGCCGGTCTCGAACATCTGCATCTCGGTCGACTGCTCGTCGAACGCCGGCGCCTGGCGATGAATAGGATTGCGCTTGGCGGCGTTGATCGGGCCGAGCTTGTCCACCGGATTGCCGATGACGTTCAGCACGCGGCCCAGCGTCTCGCGCCCGACGGGAACCGTGATTGGCCCGCCGAGATCGATGGCCTTCATGCCCCGCACCATGCCTTCGGTCGGCTCCATGGCGACGCAGCGCACGCGGCCTTCGCCCAGTTGCTGCTCCACTTCCAGGATGACGTCCAGCGGCGTGGGAATGTTGAAGCCTTCGCTGGTGACGCGCAGCGCCGAGTAAATGGGCGGCAACGCCGCCTCCGTGAATTGCACGTCCACCGCGGGACCTGCGATTTGAATTACGTGTCCGATGTTTTCTGCCATAAAGAGTTGTCCGTTGTCAGTTGTCGGTTGTCAGTTGACGACGGAGTGGCGCTGATTTCAACGAAGCTATCAACGCGTTTAGCATCCGCCCCAGCTCTTGCGACTCTGCCAGTATGGAATTCCTATCCTCTGCAGCCACATAACCTAACTTCGCTGCGATCACAATCTGAGTTTCAAGCTCATATAGAGAACCGCGCGCGTGACCTAGAAACTGCTGAAACTCTCCACGAGTAGCTCGTCCCTGCCCCTCTGCTATGTTGCTCGGAACTGAAACCGCGCAGCGCCGTAATTGGCTCTTCAGTCCAAACATTTCTTCCTGCGGGAGCTTCGACGTCACCGCATAAATTCGCTCAACCAATTCGATCGCCCGTTGCCACGCTCGAAGATCCTGATACCGACTAGCTGCCATATTCAGCCCCTGTTTCTTGGGCACCACTGACAACCGACAACTGACAACCGACAACTGCTCCTACAACGCCGCAGCCCCGCTCACGATCTCGATAATCTCTTTCGTGATCGCCGCCTGCCGGGCGCGGTTCATGGTCAGCGTCAGCGAGTCGATCACTTCGTTCGCGTTGTTGCTCGCCGAATCCATCGCCGTCATACGCGCTGCGTTCTCTGCTGCCACCGACTCCAGCAGTCCCTCGAAAATCTCAAACGAAATGTAACGCGGCAGCAGGTCGGCGAAGATCTCCTCCGGCGGCTGCTCGTAGATGTAGTCCACCTGCGTCGCGAACTTCGCCGCTTCGGCTTCCTGCTCGCTCGCCTGCTCCTCCTTCAAGCTGATCCCCGCTTCGCGCGCCGCCTCGCCCATGCGCTCGCGTGCTTCCAGCGAGAACTCCTCGGCCAGCGCGACTTCACGGCGGCGCAGCTCCTGCACCGGCAGAAGGCGCTGCGCGATCAGCCGCTGCGAGATCACGGACTTGAATTCGTTGAAGATCAGGTACACCGAATCGATCTGTTCGTCCTTGTACGCTTTGGCGATCATGTCGCCAATCTCGGAGACCTCTTCGTAATTCACTTTGGCCAGCAGGTTCAGCCGCTCGCCAATCACTTGGATCTGCCCGGCGCGCTCCTCGCCATACTTGCCCATGGGATAACGCCGCCGCAGAAAGTCGCGGCCCTTGCGCCCGATGGCGAGAACGTCAATCGTCTTGTCCTTGTAGTGATCGAGGAAGCGCGTCGCAGCTTTCAGTACATTCGAGTTGAACGCGCCCGCCAGTCCGCGGTCGCCGGTCACCAGCACCAGCAGAATGCGTTCTTCGGGCCGCACCGCCAGCAGCGGGCTCACCGGTTGCCCAGTCTTGGGATTGGTGAGATCGGCGCGCAGCATCGTCGACTCGAGAATGTTGGCCAGCATGTGCGCGTAAGGCCGCGAGGCCATCGCGCGTTCCTGCGCGCGGCGCAGCTTGGCCGCGGCCACCATCTTCATGGCCTTGGTGATCTGCCGCGTGTTTTTCACGCTGCGGATGCGCCGCCGAATGTCACGTATGTTCGCCATGTTTCTTTTGAAGGGGCGCAGCTTTAGCTGCGCCGTTACACCCTTATCTAACTTGTCATCCCGAGCGAGGACTTTAGTCCGAGTCGAGGGACCTGCTTTTCGCCGCGAGCCCTTACGCGCCCGCTTTCGCCAATGCCGGTTGCGCCGCCTGATGCTCGCTCACAAACCGGTCCTTATATTCCTTGATCACCTTCGTCATCTGCGCGCGCAGATCGTCGTCCAGCGTCTTCTTGTCTTCGATCCCCTTATAAACTCCAGGATTTGCACTCTCGACGTACGAATACAATCCCTTCTCAAACTCGCGCAGTTGGCTCACTTCCATGTCGTCCAGCAGTCCCTGCGTGCCGGCATAAATAATGAGAATCTGTTTAGAGAAGGGAAGCGGCGCGTACTGGCCCTGCTTCAGGATCTCCGTCAGCCGCTGGCCGCGCGACAGTTGGGACTGCGTGGCCTTATCCAGATCGCTGCCGAACTGCGAGAATGCCGCCAGCTCGCGATACTGTGCCAGATCCAGTCGCAACGTTCCCGCAACCTGCCGCATGGCTTTGATCTGCGCGCTGCCGCCGACGCGGCTCACCGACAATCCTACGTTCACCGCCGGACGCACGCCGGAGTTGAACAGATCGGTCTCCAGATAAATCTGGCCATCGGTAATCGAGATGACGTTGGTCGGAATGTACGCCGAAACGTCGCCCGCCTGGGTTTCGATGATGGGCAGCGCCGTCAGCGAGCCGGCGCCGAGTTCATTGCTCAGCTTCGATGCGCGCTCCAACAGGCGCGAGTGAAGATAGAACACGTCGCCCGGATACGCCTCGCGTCCCGGCGGACGCCGCAGCAGCAGCGAGATCTCGCGATACGCGACCGCGTGCTTGGAAAGATCGTCGTAGATGCACAGCGCGTGCCGCTTGTTATCGCGGAAGTATTCGCCCATGGCGCACGCGGCGTAGGGTGCGATGTACTGCATCGGTGCGGGATCGGATGCCGACGCCGACACGACGATGGTGTACTCCATCGCGCCGTAATCTTCCAGCGTCTTCACCACCTGCGCCACCGACGAGCGCTTCTGCCCGATCGCGCAGTAAATACAAATCAGGTCGCGGCCCTTGCTGTTGATGATGGTGTCCAGCGCAACGGCGGTCTTGCCGGTCTGCCGGTCGCCGATGATCAGCTCGCGCTGACCGCGGCCGATGGGAATCATCGAGTCGATGGCCTTCAGTCCGGTCGCCATCGGCTCTTTCACCGGCTGGCGATCGATGACGCCGGGCGCCAGTCGCTCCATATTGATGCGCTGATCAGTGCTGATCGGACCCTTGTCATCGATCGGGTCGCCGAGCGCGTTCACCACGCGGCCGATCATGGCATCGCCGACGGGCACGCTCATGATGCGGCCGGTACGCTTGACCTCGTCGCCCTCTTCGATCTCGGTGTACTCGCCCATGAGCACGACGCCGACCTGGTCTTCTTCCAGGTTCATAGCAAGGCCTGAGACGTTGTGCGGGAACGACAGCAGTTCGCCGGCCATGACCTTGTCGAGGCCGTAGACGCGCGCGATGCCGTCGCCGATGGACATGACCGTGCCGACTTCGTCGACCGCGATCTTCGTTTCGTAGTTGTCGATCTGCTCGCGTATGAGCTTGGTGATCTCGTCTGCTTTGATCTGCGCCATAATTTTTTGAAGGGGCACGCCTTTAGCCGCGCCGTCTTTGCACCTTCTATATTTTTGTCATCCTGAGCGGAGTGTCCGCTCTGCTTTTCGACCCGCGTCTTTTGCGGGTCGGCGGACGCGCAGTCGAAGGACCTGCTGTTTATCCCGCGCTCAGATCCACCCGCATCTTCTCCAACTGCCCGCGCACCGAGCCGTCATAAATCGTGCTGCCGGCGCGCACAACCACACCGCCGAGAAGCTCCGCATCGGTGACATACCGCGCGCGCACTTTCTTGCCGGTCATGTTCTCCACGCGTGTTTCCACCGCGCGCTTCTCACCCGGCGACAAGGGCCGCGCGCTCGAAACTTCCACTTCCGTAAACCCCAGCTCTTTGTCGAGCTCCACTTCAAACTGCCGCGCGATGTCCTTCAACATCCCGATACGCCGGTGATCGATCACCACCGCCATAAAGTTTCGAATCGGCTTCAGCGCATTGATCTGTGCTGCGATGCCGTCCAGCACGGCGCGCTTCTGCTCCGGCAGTATTGCGGGCGATTCCCACACGCGCCGCAGATCGTCGTTCTCTTCCACCGCATCGACAATCGCTTGCAACTGCTGCCGCGCAATGTCGGTATCGGCCTTCTGCTCGAGGAGCACCTCGACCAACGCCCGGGCGTAACGGCTGGCAACAGCGGCCATAGCTACTTACCGTCCTTTCCGAGCCGGTCGACAAATTCGTGCACCAGCGCCTGGTCGGTCTTGTCGTCCACCTGAATCTCGCGCGCCGCCAGATCCACCGCCAGCGACGCCGCATAGCCCTTCAGCTCGCGACGCGCGTTGCGCGCAATCGCCGCAATCTCGGTCTGCGCGGCCGCAATCACCTTCTGCTTGTCTTCCTCGGCAGCCTGCCTGATGCGCTGCTCCTCGGCCGCAACGTCGCGCTCTGCCGCCGCACGGATCTCGGCAACTTCGCTGTCCAGCTTCTTCAGCCGCGACTCGATATCGCTGAGCCTGTGCGAGGCGTCGGCGCTCGCCGCCTCCGCATCCTTAATACCTTTCTGTATCGCAGCTGTGCGTTCGCGGAAGGCCTGCGGCAGTTTCGATTTCAGCAGAAAGTAGAAGATGAGGAAGACGCCAAGGAAATTCAGAAATATGGAGATCAGAAAAGAAACATCCGGACCGAGTCCTAGCTTCTTGCCCCACTTGTCGGCGGTGTGGGCCGCTTGCTCAGTGGTGTGCGCCAGAATTTCGCCGACACCAGTATTGCCATCGCCGGCAGAGCTTTGTTCGGCCGCAGCATTGCGCTGTTCGGCGTTCTGTTTTGCCTGATCTTGAGACGTTGAGTCCTGCGCAGCAACAAGGTTGCCAAGCACCAGGCAAGCTGCAAACAGGATCGCGGCCCATCGGCCCATAAATCGACGCCTCATGCCGGGCCGCCTATCGCCGGCGAAGACCCGGTGGGCTTGAGAATGGTGCGAATAATGTCCGACGCCAGTTGCTGAGTTTCCGCCTGTAAACCGGCGCGCGCCGCAGCCATGTCCTGCTCGATCGCCGCCTTCGCCTGCCGAATTTCTTCCTGAGCGGCCTGACGCACCTCCGCGAGGGCCTGCGTGCGCAACTGCTGCGCCTGTTGCCGTCGCGCTTCCTGCGCCTTAAACACCGCCGTCTTGGCGTCGCGCAGCTTCTGCTCGTACTCCTGGGTGCGCGACTCCGCCGACGCCACGTCTGCCCGCGCTTTCGCCACCGCCCCTTCGGTTCGCTCGCGGCGCTGCTCCAGCACCCGCTCCAGCGGCTTACGCACCAGCAGCTGATAGATCGCATAGATCGACAGCAACATCACCACTGTCGGGATGGAGTCGAGCAGTAATTGGCCCGCTTGTTGGAGAGTTGTGTCCATTCTTTGTTGTTTGAGTGCCTACTGCTGAAGATGCACTGGGGGCGCAGAGATATAACTGGAACTATTGAAACTAACAGAGACGAAAGGACGATGTCAACGAACGACAATGCACGGTAGTGGGTCGGTTTCAGATCGCGCATCGATCCGGGTGGAGCACGCCTTCAAGCGTGCAGTTGAGATTCGATGTAAGGTCTCGGCTTCAGCCGCTGAGGTAAGGGATTGGTTACCTCAGGCGCTAAAGCACGAGTCAGAATTGGGGCTGCAGCCTGCACGCCTGAAGGCGTGCTCCACCCTCACTAATTTTGCATCACCTGGCACGAATACGTCTTCACCACGATCCACACCGTCCCGCCGACTTCCAGTTGCAACGCATTTCTTGCCGCAGGCGTGAGATGTGCCTCGAACTCCGCGCCGCAATTCACTCGGGCGATCACCATCACATCCCGCTGCTCCAATGCCGTGATCTTTCCCGCGAAAACATTTCTCGCGCTCAATCCCTGCGGTGCGCTCGAAGCCAATAAAATATCGCCCGCACGAATTCCCACTCGCACCGTCCGCGCGCGATCAATCCGCGACAGCGGGACTTCAAGGTCGACTGCCGATCCCGCAACCCGGCACGTCATTGTCCCTTGCTCGGGATGATCGGCGACGAATGCGCAATCGAAGATGTTCTCGAATCCCGCCAGCTGCGCCACCGTCTCCGATTGCGGCCGCCGCAAAACTTCATACGGAGATCCCTGCGCCACAATCCGCCCGGCATCCAGCGCAATCACATTCTCGCCCAGCGCAAACACCTCCTCGCGCTGATGCGTGACATAGAGAATCGGAATCTGCTGCTCGCGATTCCACGCGCGCAGGTCGTCGAGGATCTGCGCCTTCGTTACCGCATCCAGCGCCGTCAGCGGCTCATCGAGTAGCAAGACGCGAGGCCGCGTCACCAAGGTGCGCGCCAGCGCCGCACGTTGCCGCTCGCCGCCGGAAATCATTCCCGGCCGCCGTCCAGCCAGCGCCGCGATGCAGAACGCCTCCAATTCACGCGAGCAACGCGCTTCGCGCTCCGTTCTCTCCAGCCCACCCAGTCCGTACTGCACATTCTGTGCGACCGTCATGTGCGGAAACAGGGCCAGGGTTTGCAGAAGATATCCCACCTCTCGCCGATTCGGCGGAACATCCAAGCGCGCCGAAGAATCGAACAGCGAATCCTCTCCCACCGTAACCCGGCCCGACTCCGGCGTCTGCAACCCGGCAATGCAATCCAGCACCGTAGTCTTTCCCGCGCCCGACGCCCCAAACAGAATCGTGAATCCCGCCGCGGCAGAGAACTCCACATCCAGCGCAAACGAAGACCCTCGCTCGCCGCCAAAGCTCTTACAGATGCGGACGCTGAGCTGGCTCATTTCCATCCCCACACGTTCCACACTCCGCGCCGGCGCAGTCCATACAGCGCGGCCAGCAGCGCGAAGCACAGCACCAGCAGCAGCAGCGCCGTCCGATTCGCTGCCGCGTAGTCGAGCGCCTCGACCTGATCGAAGATGAGAATGGAGATCGTTCGCGTGGCGCCAGGAATGTTGCCGCCGATCATCAGCACCACACCAAACTCGCCCAGCGTGTGCGCGAAGCTCAGCACGAATCCCGTGAGTACACCCGGCAATCCCAGCGGCAGCACGATGCGGCGAAACGTGCGCCAGCGCGAAGCGCCCAGCAGGGAAGAGGCGTCGAGCAGTTTGCGGTCGATGGCAGCAAATGATGTCGCCATCGGCTGTACCGCAAACGGCAGACTATATAAGACGGAGCCGACCACCAGGCCCGAAAACGTAAACGCCAGGGGATGTCCCACCACTGACTGATACCATCGGCCCACCGGGCTGAGCGGCCCGATCGCGACCAGAACGTAGAAGCCCAGCACCGTCGGCGGCAGCACGATCGGCAGTGCGACGATCGCCTCGACGAAAAACTTCCAGCGCTTTTGCGAATACGCCAGCCAGTAAGCGAGGGGAATGCCAACGATGAGCAGGATTCCAGACACGGTCAGCGCCAGTCGCAACGTCAGCGTGAGTGCCTGCAGGATCATTTGCCGTTGGGGACGTGGAAGCCGTACTGCTCCAGTGCGGCCTTGCCCTCTGGCGAACTAATGTAATCGAGAAACGCCTGCGCCGCTTGCTTGTTCTTCGACGTCGTCAGGATGCCGACACCCTGCTGGATCTCGGGATAGGCATCTTGCGGGACTTCCCAGTACTTGCCGTCGTTCTTCATCGCCGGAGACACCGCCAGAGACAACGCGATCAGCCCCGCCTGCGCATTGCCCGATTGCACGAACTGCGCCGCCTGGCTGATGTTCTCGCCCAGCACCAGCTTGTCCGGGACCAGACCCTTGATCTGGAAGAATTCGAGTGCCGCCATCGCCGCGCGGCCGTAGGGAGCGTGCTCAGGATTGGCGATGGCAATCTTCTTTACCGAGGGATCGATGAGCACGTCCATCTTCAGCTTCTGCGGATCCAGCTTGGAGTTGTTCGGCACCCACAGCACCAAGTGTCCGATCGCATAGGTCCGCACGGAAGCGTTGTCAATCTTTCCGGTCGCGGCGAGTTTCTTGACGTAATCCAGATCGGCGGAGAAGAACACGTCGTAGGGCGCGCCATTCGAAATCTGTGAATAGAAATTTCCGGAGGCGCCAAACGACAATGCAACCTTGTTGCCCGTCTTCTGCTGGTAGCGCGACGCCAGGTCCTTCATGGCGTAGTTGAGATCGGCTGCGGCTGCGACGTTGATTTCCTGGGCAAGCAGTGGCGAAAGAAGGCTAAGAAACAGGATGACAAGAAGGGTCTTTTTCATCTTCGGTGGCGCGATTGCTCTGGGCTGAGCTGAGCTACTACTGATCTCGATTCCCAATCAGCTTACACTAAAATCGAGAAATATCATCGATTCTAGACGGATAGGCAGTGGGCCAGTCTGATTTGAGCATTGAGGAAATGTGCGGCTTGCTGCCACAGGCCGAATCTGCTGCTAGGCGGATTGACAAAGAGATTATCCTAAATCCTTGAAATGAACCCCACTGGCGACATTCGGTTCATCGTCATGGCCGTGCTGTTCGGTTGTTGCGGAGCGTTCACTTTTCTCCGGCCCGATCTGGCCAAGACTTCCAATTACGATCACCCGCTGAATCACTCGCCGCTGTGGCTTATTCGCCTGCTCGGAGTCGGCTTGATTGCGGCGGCGTGGCTTTTTGTGCGCCAGTACATGCACTCTCGATAGCCTGTGGGAATCAGACTGACCCACTACCAGCGGACACTATGAAGCCTCATTCGCCGGAAAAACCAGAACTGTCTGGCACGAAATGGGGTGCGCTCGCCCCGCTTTGCGCTTTCCCGCTTGACCCGCCCGTGCTTTTCTGTAACAGTATGCCCGGAAGATCTCGTGTGGGGAAGCCGTTGTGGAATCCAGCTGTCCTACAGTGGAGTTCGACCGCTCCAAACTGATGATACGCATTGAGGTCACGCTCAACGCCGATCCCACGGCTATTAGTCCCGTGGTGGAAGGCATTATGGAGATGGCGCGCGGCCTGGAATGCGCTGCCGGCAAGGAATTTGAGATCGAGACGGCGCTGCGCGAGGCCCTGGCCAACGCCATCGTTCACGGCTGCAAGGGCGATCCCAACAAGAAAGTGCAATGCTGCGTAGGCTGCGACGATGAGCGCGGCATGCTGATTGTGGTGCGCGACCCCGGCTCCGGCTTCGACCCCTTTGCCATTCCCAACCCCTGCAACGGCGAGAATGTTTACTCCAATCACGGACGGGGAATCTACCTGATCAACCAGCTGATGGACGAGGTGAAGTTCGAGCGGAACGGCACCGAAATCCACATGCGGAAATATTAAAAGGTAGTGCCCGCGTTCAGCGCAGCATTCCCCGCGCTCATCGCTGGATCTTCCGCATTTCGCTTCGTATCAGGGCACGACTTCAGTCGTGCCGAGAAGGCGCAAAAGGAACTTGGGCTTTAGCCCCTGCATAGTGCATCGCAGGGGCTAAAGCCCACAATTTTTCACCGGGGTTGCGGCACGACTGAAGTCGTGCCCTGATACGAAACTATTGGATAACAGCCGGGATAATACCCGGTCCATCGTGAACGGCAAGGCTAACGAACCAACGTGAAGCCGGATTATCCCGCAAATGCCTTCGCCAGGAATCGCGAGATGTGCCACGCGTCCATGTATTTGTACGGCGTCTCGCCAAGCGAATAATGTCCGCAGGGCAGCGCCTTGATCGTGGTATCCAACCCGCGCCGCAGAAACTCGCCCGCCGTCTCCGCCGAAAACTCCGGCAGAAACGTCAGATCGTACAGCCCATAGATCATCAGCGACTTCTTCGGCCAGCGCTTGAACTTGTCGAAGTAAACGATCGGGCTGATGCAGAGCCACATGCGCCGCAGCTCCTCCTGCGTCAGCACGGCTTCCACGCCTTCGCGGATGTGCCGCGTCGACTGGCCGGTCCACGCCACATCGCCAAACGACGTCGAAGCGTGATTGAAAACGTTCACCCGAATCCGCGGATCGTGCGCGCTGGCGAGAAATGCATAGCACGATCCCAGGCTCGTCCCGACAATCCCCAGCCGCGAATACCCGCGCTGCTCCAGCCAATCCATGCAGGAGCGAATGTCGGCGATGCCTTGCCGCGTCGCGTCGATCGTCCGCCCGATATTGGCGGAGACTGCGTAGTCCGCGCGCGTCAGTCCCGCCGGCCGCCGAATATCGTGATACGGCATGCTCAGCCGCAGTGCCGCGATTCCAAGCATGTTGAAGACGCGGCAGAGCGCGTTCTGGCTGACCCCGTCGGCGTTCCACTGCGGCAGCAGCACCACGGCGCGATGTCCCCGCGCCGGAAACCAGCGCGCGTTGACGCAATTGTTCTCCGGATACGGCGATTCCACCGCCGAGGTGAAGCGCAAAAACTTACCCAACTCGTCTTTTAGCTTGGTCTTGGGAGGCTCGCTGCCGGTATGGAAGAGTTCGACCTTGCGATGCTCGATGCGAAAATCCGACGGCGTCTCGTACGCGAAGAACTCGTCGCTGTTGTGGACCAGCTGATCATTCACCGCCGCCATGTATTCGACCATGGCTTGGCGATCGCCCTGGTCAGACGGTGGAGTGAGCTGTGCGATTCCGGGCCAGCGCGCCGTCCACTCCAAACCCCATTCGAACGGCCGCACGATGCGATTGTTGTCGCGCGAGGTCAGGCGCGACTCCCAGTTGTAGATCCAGCGGCGGTAGCGTTGTCGCATCTCTCTCGATGCTATCCCAGCAACGCCTCGAACATCGACTAAACGCCAATCAACATAGGCATTTGCGCGTTGAATGGCCGATTGTGTTCGTTGAATGGGATTGCCGGTTCGCTCCGGCGCAGCCTACCCCAGAGGTTGTAGCGCCCTCCTACCGTCAGGGGATGTTTGCGATTCTGCTTTGAACTACTCTGACCTGCATGCAACTCATACAGATTGGCGAAGTCAGACAGAAGACAGTACTGGACATGATCCAGGAGATGGCAGCCCGTCAGGCCGCCGAGATCGAACAGCTCAAAGCCAGTGCCCTGAGCCGTTCCGCAACCCGCCGTTCGCTTCGCGTGCGGCCGCGCTGCAGCTCGGTCACCTCGTCGCGCTAATGCGCGGATTTTCCCGGTGACGCTTCGGGTTTCTTCTGCAGGAGCGTCACGTCCTGCTTCTTGGTCGTCGGCAGGACGGTGTACTTCGGATCGTCGTAGGTCCCCTCAATCTTCAAACTCACAATCGAACCCTGCTGCTTGTTTTGGGCTGTCACGGGCTTGATCACTTTCAGCAAAAACGATTTCACGCCTGTAGTTGCCTTCGATAGCTCAGTATCCAGGTGCATGTCGCCCTTGAAGTCGATCTGATCGGTTTTGAGCCTATACGTTCCGCTTAAGCGAGCGGATGCCCCCGGCACGTCGAACGAGACGTTGCTGAGGTGAGCAACGGCATTCCGCAGCACGACGTGCCCTTTCACGTTGGAAACCACGCGTCCCGGATCGTAGCTGTCGTTGCCGCGTTTGTCGTCTGCATCCTGCACCTGATCCGCTTTGCCCTGCGCCCGCGCGCTCAGCACATCGATATCCTTTTGAGTCTCAGGATGCGGATACGTAGCGCCACTGATTCCAAAATCACCCTGCAACTGGATCTTGTCGATGAACGGCCGATTCTCAGGCGGCAGCGTAGCTTTGGCGCGAAACAGAATCGCTCCCGTCATCGGCGGCGTGTTGTCTTTGACGAACAGCCGCAGCAGGTCCTCGATGCGCGCGTTGTCGGATGACAGCTCTAGCGAGGCGGTCTTGCCCTTGGTATTGTCTTGCCCTGCTACTCCTCCTGACACATTGACTGCCGTGTGCCCAAACTGCGCCGTCACCGACTTGAGCGCCACGTCTCCATTCATGCCATTCACCAGCGCCTGATAATGGGTGACCAGATGAACCTTGTGGCCGCTCTCGGTTACCTCAAAGTCCGGCGCATCGGTCGCACCTTGCACCGTGATGTGCTGCAGCTCGCCGTCGAAGCTGCCTTTCGAAGCTAGTGTGCCGGCAATTCCTCCAAAGGCGTCGAGCTTCATCTGCTCCACATCAAAGGTCCCGGACATGACGGTCGTTCCCACCTGACCATGCCGCACCGGCGTCAATTTTCCCTGGACATACACGTCTGCCGGAGGCAACGGCAGCTGAATGCTCGCGTGATAGAGCAGCGGCTGGCCCTGGGCAAGATCGTGCAGCGCCAGCTTCGAGATGTGGAATACCAGCGGCTGCTTGCCCGGTTGATCGGAAAGGAATTCGACTTCCGCGCCGTCGGCAAAAATCTTGCCGATGCTGATCCCCGCTTGCAGCACACCGAGCTCGATGGGCGTCACTTCCGGTCCAACCCCTTGTCCACCCGGTGGAATGCGGACATGGGTTTGTTCGGCGCGGATCATGGTGATGTGGTGCAGCAGCAGCGTGTGATAGCTGCCCATGATGGTCAGCTTGCGGATGGTGATCAGCGGCGTGGAATTGCCGCTGCGACGGAAGATTACGTTCTCGGCGACACAGCCGGGATGCGGAAAGTAGATGTGCTGGAAGTTCCCGATCTCGACTGAGCTGCCCGATTGTTCTCTCAGCGCCTGCTCGACCGCGGCGCGGGTAAACGGCCAGTCTTTCACTCCCAGCGCGAC
Organism: uncultured Acidobacteriaceae bacterium; assembly: GCA_963805985.1. GTDB lineage: Bacteria > Acidobacteriota > Terriglobia > Terriglobales > Acidobacteriaceae > Bog-257. Next base: position 150,130 of record CAWDWG010000009.1, read on the forward strand.
CATCACCACCAGAGCCACGATGACCATCGCCACGATGATCGGAATCCGGCCCCGACGGCGACGCACAGCTGGCTCCGCACGGCTGACGGACTGGCGATCCTCCAGTTGCAATGGCATCTGTTGATTGCTCCGGCGCTGAAGTGCGCCTAACCAAGTATTCTGGGTACGATGGCGCTAGTAGCGCACTGGTTTGCCATCTAGGTGCATTTGTCCCGCTGCAAGATTCGTTCCCGCAAAGCCGCGCCCGATGTGTCACCTTAGAACGCAAGTCACCTGTCTCACGCCACTCTAGGTAGAAAATTCCGCGGCACATCAGGCATAGACGGGGTTACGGACCAGCCTTAGTCCTCATACACTCACTTTGTTTCCACCCAAAGTTCTGTGCAGGGCCCATTTCACGCGAAGCGATGCAAGGCACCGCGCGCTCCGGAGTGCTCTGAATGTACAAATTTGCCGCCACTTCCTGCCTGGCCCTAGCGCTAGGTCTGTCGATCCCTGTGTATGCCACCAATTACCAGCAGATCGTTCCCAACACTACACTTAACGCTCAGACCTCGAACAACACTTCCGCCGCAAATTCCTTTCCCGGATGCGAGATCACGACCGTCACCAACGGCAAGTGCGTTAATAACGGGGATATGGCCGCCAGCAACGTCAGCAAAGTCGACGTGCACACGTTGCTATCGGAGTCGCAGCAGGGTGCGAAGGTCTACACCACCTACATCCCATACTGGGTGCATGGCAGTCATCCCAACATCGGCTACAGTTCGAAGGATCCGAATCAGGTAACGCGCGAGGTCGCCGACCTCACCAGCCGCGGCTTTGACGGCGTGCTGGTGGATTGGTACGGGCCGGGAAGCTACGAAGAGAGCGCGACCGAAGTCCTTAAATCTCAGCTGGAGCAGCAGAATAACCTCAAGTTTTCCTTGATGATCGATCAGGGTTCGATCGAGTGGTTCTCCTGCTACCCGAGCTGTTCCGCCACGCAGGCGCTGCTCAACATCATTTCTTACGCGCGCAAGGAGGGTTACTTCAGCTCGCCGGCGGCGATCAAGAACAGCGATGGCAAAGTCATCGTCCTGCAGTTCGGCATGGAAGCCTACGACATCAACTGGGCGACGATCGAGAAGGACAACACCGACCTGGAGTGGATCTTCGAGAACGCCGGCGGCTTCACCAATCAGTACACCATCGGTGCTTACGGCTGGGCGTCGCCCAAGGACCCACAGCAAGATGGTTATGAAGGCCTCGACTACACGCAGTACTTTCTAAAGATCGCCGGTGAGAATCAGAAGAAGAAGAACTGGGCCTCCACCTGGAAGGGCTTCGACGACGTGGTGGCCAACTGGGCGCCGCCCGGAGGCCGCCACATCCAGCAGCTGTGCGGCAAGACCTGGATGGATTCCTGGGGCGCGGTGCGCGCTTATACCGACCGCCTCGACGCCGTGCAGGTTGTCACCTGGCATGATTACGAAGAAGGCACCGAGATCCAGAGCGGTATCGACAACTGTCTCGGCGTCTCCGCCAGCCTCAGCGGAAACACGCTGATGTGGAGCGTGCCCAGCGAATCGACCCTCGATCACTACACGGTTTATATCTCGTCCGACGGCATGAACCTGATGTCGCTGGGCGATTTCTATCTCGGCACCCACATGCTCGATCTCTCGCAGTACAACTTCGCCCCCGGTACGTATCAGGTCTTCGTGCAGGCGATCGGCGCGCCGAGCGTCAAGAATCAGATGTCGCCGGCTGCGGTGTACACGGTTCAAGGCCAGGTGGTGACCGTAAGTATCACTACTCCGTACAACGGTCAGGACGCCGGCCCCGCGACCAACCTGCAGGCGCAGGCGTCGAGCCCCAACGGCAAGATCACCCAGTACCAGATTTACCGCGACGGAACACTGGTGCAGACGCTGAAGGGCGCGTCGTCGTTCCAGGCATGGGTCTCGACCTCGATGGGAGTTCATCACTTCCAGGTCAAGGCCGAGGATGTCAAGAATCAGTGGGGCAGCGCCGAGGTGTGGGACGATCGCACCTACTGATCGGATGGAAATGATTTTGGGAGTGCTGAGGCGGGGTTAACGCAGCGCTCACTTGCAGGGTTTCAGTCGCGGCCATCAACCAATGACTTTCAGGGACTGAAACCCTTCCGGTTTAGTCGCAAGGTAAAGTCGGCCGCGGCGGAAATGTTGTTGGTAGTTTTTCGGTTTGTGTCAGGGCACGACTTCAGTGCCGCGTGAGAACTGGGTTTGCAAAATCGCAGTGGAACATCGCGATGATGAGTAGCCAACAAACCCGCGCCTCGGGCGCAAAATAGGGAAGCCCAGCGCTTCAGCGCTGGGTAAGTGGTAAAAGGAGTTCGAGTCCCCCGGGGACGACAGGGTTCTCACGCAGACATTTCAGTCGTGCCGATAAGCGTCCTATTTTTTCTTCCGGAGCCGGCTTCAGCCGGCGTCAGGGGCTGAAGTCCGATTCTCTATGCGGCTTTTGCGGCACGACTGAAGGTCGTGCCCTGACACGAAACGGCCAAGACGACCGATGCCGTCATTCACCGACAATCCGCCCCGCTTACCGCTGCCATCTGTTCATATCTGATAATCGATCTCGATGATCTCTTGCAGCTTGGCGTCGCCCTCGGTGGGAATGAACTGCCGTCCCTGCAGTTCGTGAACTTCTTCCTTCAGCTTCTTGACTTCATTGGCGACCGCAGCCAACGCCTCGGACAGCGGATCGTTGATCTGCTTGGGATCGGTGATGACAACACGCTTGCCGTGCCGCAGAACAATATGGCCCGGCACGCCGACGACCGTCGAATTGTCCGGCACATCGCGCAAGACCACCGATCCGGCGCCGATGCGCGAATTTTCTCCGATGACAATGTTGCCGAGTACGCGTGCGCCTGCGCCCACCACCACGCCGTTGCGCAGCGTGGGATGCCGCTTGCCGGTTTCCTTGCCCGTACCGCCCAGCGTCACGCCCTGGAAGAGCGTGACATCGTCGCCGATGATCGTGGTCTCGCCGACGACGACTCCCATGCCATGGTCAATAAAAAATCGCCGCCCGATTTCCGCGCCCGGATGAATTTCGATTCCCGTGATCAGCCGCCCCCACTGCGACATCATCCTCGCCAGGAATCGCCAGTTGTGTACCCACAGCCAGTGATTAAAGCGATAGCTCCATAGCGCGTGCAGCCCGGAATAGAGCAGCACAACTTCCAGACCAGACTTGGCAGCGGGATCGCGTTCGAGCACCGCGGCCACGTCTTCGCGCATGGAGGAGATAAAGCTCACACTGCAACCTCAGCCGTCGTCAGCGCCAGCGCCTCATCGCGCAGCTTCTCGAACAGGATGCTGCTTAAGTAGCGTTCGCCGTAATCCGGCAGAACCACGACGATCAGCTTGCGGTCGTTCTCCGGACGGCTGGCCACGCGCAATGCCGCTACAGCCGCGGCTCCTGACGAGATGCCCACCAGCAGACCTTCCTCTTGCGCCAAACGCCGCGCCATCGTGATTGCTTCTTCGCTGTTTACCTGAACGACTTCGTCAATGTAGTCGGTGCGCAAAATGCTGGGAATGAATCCCGCGCCGATGCCTTGAATCTTGTGCGGCCCAGGCTGGCCACCGGAGAGCACCGGACTCTCGACCGGCTCCACTGCAATCGCCTTGAACGACGGCTTCTTCGGCTTGATGAATTCCGAGACGCCGGTCAGTGTGCCGCCGGTGCCGATGCCCGACACGAGAATATCAACCTTGCCATCGGTGTCGTTCCAGATCTCCGGGCCGGTGGTCTCGCGATGAATCTTCGGATTCGCCGGATTATCGAACTGCTGCAGGATATAACCGTTCGGCGTCTCCGCGAGGATCTCGTTGGCCTTCGCGATTGCGCCCTTCATGCCCCTCGGGCCAGGCGTCAGCACGATCTCCGCGCCATACGCACGCAACAGAACGCGCCGCTCCAGGCTCATCGTCTCTGGCATGGTGAGGATCAGCTTGTAGCCTTTCACCGCCGCGACAAACGCCAGCCCGATGCCGGTGTTGCCGCTGGTGGGCTCGATGAGCACCGTCTTGCCGGGATGAATCTTTCCCGCGCGCTCGGCTTCGTTGATCATGCTGACGCCGATGCGGTCCTTCACACTGCTGCACGGGTTGAAGCTCTCCAGCTTGGCGGCAACGGTGGCGCGAGCGCCGTTGGTCACTTTGTTCAGGCGGACGAGAGGCGTGTTGCCGATCAATTCGGTAACGTCATTGGCTATCTTCATGGTCTTTCTCCAAAGGATATTGGCACGTTGGCCGGAAAAGATTCTTGATTTGTCGGGGAAGCGAGGGTACGGCTAGCGACAACAACAGCAGCGACAACACTGCCGGAACCGGCACGCGCGTGCAGATGTGAGGACATTCATAGTATCGATGCGCGTCATAGGTCGTCCGATTCCGCGGATGTGATCAGCTTAGCACGGTTAGAGTCCACGAGCAGTTATATGGGTGGAGCACGCCTTCAGGCGTGCAGAAGCGCACTCCAAACACGATGCGCTCTAGCGCCTGAGGTGATGCTTTATCTCAGCGGCTAAAGCCTGCTACTTTCTATATCCGAACTGCACCGCTAAAGCGGTGCTCCACCCGAGAGGATAACGTCTTACCGTTCCACCGCCAGCGCCACCGCATTTCCTCCGCCGAGACACAGCGCTGCGATTCCCTTGTGTACGTCGCGGCGAATCATCTCGTAGATCAGCGTCGTCAAAACGCGCGCGCCGCTGGCGCCGATGGGATGTCCGAGCGCAACTGCACCGCCATTCACGTTCACCTTGCTCAAGTCGAGACCAAGCTCGCGCGACACCCCCAGCGCCTGCACCGAGAACGCCTCGTTCAGCTCATACAGATCGACGTCCTCATTCTTCCATCCCGTCTTCTGCCATAGCTTCTGAACCGCTTCGACCGGCGCCATCATCACCCACGCCGGATCGATGCCGCTGGTCGACTGCGCCACGATGCGCACCATCGGTTTCAGTCCCAACTCCTTCGCCTTGGCCGCCGACATCACCACCAGCGCCGACGCACCGTCATTCACGCCGGGCGCGTTGCCGGCTGTCACCGTGCCATCCTTCTTGAAGGCCGGCTTCAGACTGCGCAACACGTCTAGGGTCGTGTCCTCGCGCGGCGACTCGTCCTTGCTGAACAAGATCGGCGGCGCACCCTTCTTCTTTGCAGGCAATTCAATCGGAATGATCTGGTCTTTGAAACGGCATTCGTTCATCGCGCTCACCGCCTTGCGATGCGAATTCAAGGCGTACTCGTCCTGCGCTTCACGCGTGATCTTGTATTTGTCGGCCACGATCTCGCCGGTGGTGCCCATGTGATAGTCGTTGTAGGCGTCCCACAGGCCGTCGTGCACCATCGCGTCGACCACCTTCTGATCGCCCAGACGAAATCCCTTGCGCGCGTTCTGCAGAAGATAGGGCGCGTTGGTCATGCTCTCCATGCCGCCGGCGACCACGATGTTCGAGTTGCCGGTCTGGATCGCCTGCTGCGCCAGCGCAACCGCCTTCAATCCTGAGCCGCAAACTTTGTTGATAGTCATCGCAGCGACGCTGAAAGAAAGTCCGCCGCCCAACGCCGCCTGTCGCGCCGGATTTTGACCTAGGCCCGCCGAGACGACGTTGCCCATGATGCACTCGTCGACCAAGTTGGGATCGATGCCCGCGCGCTTGACCGCTTCGCGCACGACGATAGCGCCCAGTTGAGGTGCGGTGAAATCCGACAGCGAGCCCTGAAACTTCCCGATGGGTGTACGAACTGCCGAGACGATGACGACATCTTCCAGTGCCATGTATAACTCCTGCGATGAATCGGTTGTTAGCCGTGAGCTTTGAGCTGTGAGCTATGAGCCCGGAATTACTTTGTCGCGAACAGGTTCCTGTTCCTCAACAACCTCGCACACCAAGTCGCCCGGAGACGTACTGCTCACGGCTCATGGCCCATAGCTCAAAGCTCGCAGTTCTTACCTCATTATAAGATGGAGCTACGTTGGCCGCGGACGCACAAATCCCATCGCAGAACTCTCAAGCATCGCGCAGCCGCCTGCTGGCGCCGTGGTGGCACACCGCCATCCTCATCGCGATGCTGCTGATCGTCTCGCTGAACGGGACGCGCGGCCAGCACGCCTTGTCTGGCGGCCACAAGCTGCCGCTGTATTTCTTGACCATGGCGTGGGAGTGGATTCTGACCGGCGTGGTATGGCTCGGGATTCGCAAACGCATGCGCCTGCGCGATCTGATCGGCGGGCGCTGGGCGACGATGGAAGATTTTTTCCTCGATGTCGTCTTTGCCGGCGCATTCTGGGGCTGCGCGATGTTTGTGCTGGGGATCGGCGCCAAGCTGATGCACCTCGATCATCCCGGCAAGTTTGAAAGCCTGCGCCGGCAGATCGGATTTCTGAGTCCGACGACCAACCTCGAGCTCGGCGTGTGGTTCTGCGTGAGCGCGACCGCCGGCTTCTGCGAGGAGATCATCTTCCGCGGATATCTGCAGCGGCAGTTCGCCGCAATGACCAACTCGATGCTCAGTGGAGTGCTGCTCTCGGCGATCGTGTTTGGAGCGTCGCACGGCTACGAAGGCGTGGCGCGGATGATTTTAATCGCAATTTTCGGATTAATGTTTGGGTTACTCGCGTGGTGGCGAAAAAGCCTTCGCGCCGGAATGATGGCGCACGCGTGGCACGACGCGCTGAGTGGCGCACTTTTGCGAGCATTGAAATAGCCTGTGTTTATGCGGCTCCCACGCATGTGTGAGTTCGGCGATGAGAGCGCAGTGCGAGTGCGATCAGAAAATTGCGATGATGACGACACCATCCGCTCGCTGCACGCATCGTCGCGGAGAGATTTCGCGTGCGTTTTTTGCTTGACTATTCTTTTCAATGACTCTATACAACTAACAAAATGCGATGAAAGTTATCGCAAACCTCCACGACAAGTGGAAAAGGGAGAATAGAAAACATGGCAACTAAAAAGGCTGCAAAGAAGGCTAAGAAAGCTGCGAAGAAGAAGAAGCACTAAGCTTAGTCTTCAGACCGAACGAACCGGGGGACGCGCAAGCGTTCCCCTTCGCTTTTGTGCTCAATTCACTTTTGCTGTTTTCGCGGCCGCGGGGCGGGGAAGCGGTTTCTCCTGCGTCGGGCAGATCGTCTGATACGAACAGCGGAAGCAGTTGCCGCTGGGCCTGGGGTCGAATTCTCCCGCGGCGATCTGCGCGGCGATGGTGCGCACTTCTTCTTCCGCTTCGGACAACTGCTTCGCCGTGCGCCGGCTTTCGACGGCCGCTCCATTTTCCAGATTGATGAAGGCCAACGATGCAACCGTGCGACCCAACTGCTTGGCGGCGGCGAGAGCGTAGACCGACAGCTGCAAGCTGTCATCGGCGTCGTCCTGCGTTTTCGCCTTGCCGGTCTTGAAGTCGATGATGGCGATGTCTCCGTTGGCGAGGCCGTCGAGGCGATCGAAGCGGCCCTTGACCTTCGCTCCACCAATTTCAACTTTGAAGAGGCGTTCGGTTTCGAGAACCTGGTTGGCGGGACGAGCCAGCGGAGAGCGCAGAAACGCAGTCAGCTGTTCGCGACCCTGCTCGGTATAAAGATTGCGTTGGACCTCGTCGTCGATTTTCGCTTTGCCGAATTCGTCGAGGAAGCAGGCGATGACACTGTCCTCGGCAAGAGGCCGGCCGGCGCGGACGCCATCGAAGTACGCTTTCAGCGCCAGATGGATTGCGTTGCCAAATTGCATCGGAGCGCTCGCGTCTTCGGGGAGCCGCCAATCGTAACGCAGCTTATAGGCAAGCGGGCAGTTCTCGTAGCTTTGCAACGAGCTCGCGCTCAACTCCAGCAAGCGGCCATCCGGTCGCGGGTCCAGCCGAGTCCACTCCGAGACCCGTAACGCCGGTTCGGCAGCAGCGGCATGAATCTGATCGATGAAGGCTTCTGGCGAAAGCATCCGGCATTCGATGGCGCCGCGCAAAATCCCATTCGCGTGCGACACCAGGTCGCGCATGTAGCCTTTCGGAGGAGCGGACTGCTTGTTTTCCCTGCCGGCCTTGCCGCAGATGTAGAGGTCGTTCATGGCGCGCGTCATGGCAACGTAGAACAGCCGCCGTTCTTCCTGATCGTGAAGAGTCTTAGGATCGCTTTCGACGGTTTGCCGGCTGCGAAGATGCTGCGGAAATTCCACCAGCGATTCTTTGTATCCGCCGGGGAAGGAGTTGGAGGCGATGCGCACGACGAATACACACGGGAATTCCAGCCCTTTGGCGGCGTGGACGGTCATCAGTTGCACTGCATCTTCGAGGGGCGCGGTAGCCAGTTCGCCCGGCTCAAGCGCGGCCACTGGATCGTCCTCATCCGTCTCTTCCACCAGCATGCCCTTGGCTTCGCGGAACGATGTAATGTACTGGAGGAAATCGTTCAGCGTGCCGTTGCCGACAATCTGCTTCGGCTTCTCCAGCCAGCGATTGGCAAAGTTGCACAGGCGGCGCAGCGGCATCGAGTCAGGAAGTCCAAAGGCGCGCTGCGCGATCTCCAGAGCAGGCGCTAGGGCGTTGTTGGCGTCGAGTATCTGCTGCCGCGCAGTGCGAATCGTCTCGACCACCTGCGGGCCGCCGGAAACGTTTTCCAGCAGCGCTTCAGCGGAGAAGTTCCTGCCCGCCAGAGCGAGTTCATCGCGAAAGCACTTTGGATCAACCTGGAACTGCGGCAGCGCGGCCACGCGAAACAGTGCGACGGGATGCGACGAGTCCAGAATGCGAAGCACGGCCAGGGCGTCGCGCAGCTCGGGCGTGTCGAAAAGATCTGCGCCTCTGACGCGAACCGGTATGCCGCGGCGGGTGAGCTCGGCGACAATCAGCTCGCGACAGAAGTGGCTGCGATAGAGTACTGCGATCTCGCTAAGCCGCAATTCTGGCTGGTCTTTCTGCATCGCCTGGATGGTATCGGCGACGAAGCCGGCTTCCTGCTCGTTGCCGTTGTGGACGATGGCCTGCACCGCCGTCGTGTTGGCCAGTCGCGCATCGCGATCCCCGCGCGCGCAGGTAAGCGGTTCGCGGGGACTGCCGCTGTCGACGGCTACGATCGCCGGATTGCACTTGATGACCTGGTACGCGCAACGCAGGATGGGCGGCGTGGAGCGGCGATTCGCCGACATGGTCACACGCTCGACGCGATCCGGACCGAAGGTCTGCAGGAAGTGATCGAAGGCGTCGCTGGTGGCGCCGCGGAACTGATAGATGGCCTGATCGGGATCGCCGACGGCGAAGACGTTGGCTTGCTCGCCGGCGAGCAGGCTGGCCAGCTTGATCTGCGCTACGTTGGAGTCCTGGAATTCGTCGATGAGGATGAAGCGCGCTCGGCGCTGCTGGCGCTCCAGAACTGACTTGCGGCGCATCAGTACATCGACCGCGCGCGTCATGATGTGGCCGAAGGTGCCGAGCCCTTCCTTGTGCAGCAACTCCTCCGCGAAACGGAAGGCGCGCGCTACCTCATGGCAGCGGCCGAGGATTTCTTCCTCCGACATGTCCTGGGCGCGGCGGCTCTTCTCCATGCGCGGCAGTGGAATCTCATGGCGTTCGAGCCGGGCAACGTAGTCGTCGTAATCGGCGGGCGTGCGCAGCTCGTCGTGACAGCTGCTGAAGAACTTCAGCAGGTCTTCGAGAAACTTTCCCGGCGTCGCGGCCTTGATGTAGTGCTCCAGTTTCATCTCGCCGATGCGGCGGCGCAGGAGGATGAACAAGTCTTTATCGTCGAGGAGAGCGAACGTCGCGCCTGCATCGTGCAGCAGCTTGTAACAGTAGCCGTGGAAGGTGTGAGCCTGCAGGCCGTCGGCGAGCAGCTTCTTCGCGGCCTTCGAGCGATTCAGCTCGGGATAGAGCGAGGGCTGCTGATCGAGATTGGGATAGAGAATCGCGGCGACGCGGCGAATCAGCTCGGCGGCGGAGTTGCGCGTGTAGGTGACGGCGAGGATTTCGTCGGGGCGCGCGGCTTCTGTCTGAATCAGGTGTGCGATGCGGCGCGCGAGGACCGTCGTCTTGCCAGTGCCGGCTCCCGCGACGACGAGCATCGGGCCGTGAATGTGCTCGATGGCACGGCGTTGATCACCGGTGGGGAGGAAGTCGTGATAACCGTTGCTGGACAAAAAAGCCTCGCACGAAGAAAAGGCGAATAGGGAATTATCAGGCGCGGTGACGGATTGCGCAAGGAAAAATCGGTAGTCAGCTATCGGCTGTCAGCCGTCAGCCAAGGCGCGGGCGATGGACAGCGCCGCGATGGCGGCGGTTTCGGCGCGGAGGATGGTATTGCCCAGAGAGGCCGCGAGCCAGTGCGAATTTGCGAAGAGCTGTAGTTCATCTTCGGTCCAGCCGCCTTCGGGGCCGACAGCGAGAGTTAGCGATGGGGCATTGTCATGGGCTCGGAGGATTTCGGTCAAGGATGCCTCGTGTTCGGTTTCGGCGAGGACGATGTGCAATGCCACTTCCGGCGAACCGCAGGTCCCTCCGTTCGGGCTGAAGCCCTCGGTCGGGATGACAACCGCTTTGTTTGTCTCGTGGATTTGTCCAAGCGCGTCCTTCAATCGGATTGGAGCCGTGATCTCTGGTGGCGTAGCGCGGCGGGATTGTTCCGACGCTTCGCGGGCGATGCGGTACCAGCGTTCGATGCGTTTTTCGGCGGCGAGGGCAAGATGCTTCTCGGTACGGCGCGCGATCACCGGAACTATCCTGGTGACGTTCAGCTCAGTACACTTTTCGATTGCCCACTCCATGCGATCGAACTTGAAGATTGCAAGAAGCACGGTGATGGGAATGGCTTTGTGCGCTGCGACTTCTTCACCCAGAGTAAATTCCACGCGGTCGCCGCTAACACTTGATACGGTCGCGCGGCGCACCTGGTCGCTACAAGCCACCTCGAACTCCTGGCCCACGCGCGCGCGCAGGGTTCGTGCCAGATGCGCGGCGTGCGCTCCGGTAAGGGCGGCGCGGTCGGTGGTGAACTCGTCGGCGATCCAGCGGCGGCGGGTCATCGAGTGAAGAGTAACAGAGCCGTGGCAATCGCGATGGCAGCGTAGACGCCGCCGAAGAGGCGATTCTGGCGGGCGAGGCTGGCCTCGTCGAAGGTGCGGCTGTTGAACAGCGACTCGACCGCCGAGAGCATGACCAGGATGAGAAGAACGATCAGCCAGCGCGCCTGGTGCGCTTCGGCGTGCCAGAGAAACGGAATGCCGAAGAGGGCGAGGCCGAAATAGACGAATCCGGTTATTCGCGAGCGCTTGCGGCGGCGCGGATCCTGATAGCGCAGCATGGTGATGCGGGCCAGCTGGTGAGACTTGGCCAGACGGGCTATCGCGGGCAGGGCCGTTACGATAAGTAGAAACCAGGCGTAGATGCGGAGGGATCGATCCAAAGGATGCAATTGGCAATTAGCGATCAGCCGTTAGCTCTTAGCAACGCCGTTCAGCCTGCACTTCACAGAGCGCCCGCGCAGCGCGAATGTCTGCTAGGGTGAGCTGAGGGTAGGCGGCGATGATCTGTTCCCGCGTGTCGCCATCGGCGAGACGACCAGCGATTACGCTCACTGGTACACGCGTTCCCTTGATGCAAGGGTCGCCATGATGAATTCCCGGGTCAATGACGATTCTGTCTCGCCAATTCATGGAAAAAACCTCGCTGAAAGCTATCCTACCCGAAAATTTCTCTCACCTTGTTCAGCAGCGAGCGGCTTACAGGCTTGTTTTCGACGGCGAGTGTGGCGTGCAGCTCTTCCAGCAATTCGCGCTGGCGCTTGGTCAGCTTGGAAGGCGTCTGCACCTTGACTTCGACGAAGAGATCGCCGCGGCCACGGCCGTTCAGCACGGGAACGCCTTTGTTTTTGAGCTTGAAGGTCGCGCCCGTTTGCGTGCCCTCGGGAATCTTCAACCTCTCCTCGCCTTCGAGCGTTGGCACCTGAATCTGAGTGCCCAGCGCGGCCTGTGAGATCGAGATGGGCACGGTGCACTGCAGGTCTTTGCCTTCGCGCTCGAAGAACGAGTGCTCTTTGACGTGCAGGACGATGTAGAGATCGCCCGGAGGGCCGCCGAAAACGCCGGCCTCGCCTTCGTTGGAGTAGAGAATGCGCGCGCCCTCGTCGACGCCCGCAGGAACTTTGGCAGTGACGGTGCGATCACGCGTGATGCGTCCCTGGCCGCGGCATTGCGTGCAGGGATCGACAATGAGCTTGCCGGCGCCGCCGCAGGTGGAGCAGGCGCGGGTAATGGTGAAGAAACCCTGCTGATAACGCGTCTGCCCGCGGCCGCCGCAGGTGGTGCAATTGATAGGCGACTTGCCGGGGGCAACGCCGCTGCCTTTGCATTGGTCGCACTCTTCCAGGCGTTGCATGTGCACCTGTTTGGTGACGCCGAAGACAGCTTCCTCAAATTCCAGCGTAAGATCTTCGCGCAGATCGGCGCCGCGTTGCGCGCGGGTGCGCCGGCGGCCGCCTTGTCCGAAGGCGTCGCCGAAACCGAAGAGGTCGCCGAAGATGTCATGGAAGTCGTTGAAGACGGTGGCATCGAAGCCGCCAAAGCCCTGACCCGCAGCGCTGCCTACGCCGGCATGGCCGAAGCGATCGTAGCGCGCGCGCTTTTCGGCGTCGGCGAGGACGGCATAGGCCTCGCTGCATTCCTTGAAGCGCTCTTCGGCTTCGGGATTATCGGGATTGCGGTCGGGATGAAATTGCAGCGCGAGCTTGCGGTACGCGCTCTTGATCTCCTGGTCGCCGGCAGTGCGGGAGACGCCAAGGACCTCGTAGTAATCGCGTTTTACAGTAGTGGCCAGAAGTGATAGCCCTCTTTACAAATTGGCACGCTCGAAGCGCGCCGGGAAATTAGATTCGGTTGTGACGCAGAAGTCGCGGCGACTGTGCCCCCGGCTAGCCGGCTCCGGAGACAAATAAGCCACCTTTCGGCACGACTAAAGTCGTCCCTGACACAAAATTACTTCGGATTGCGGGCGACACGCACCATCGCCGGGCGCAGCAGGCGGTCCTTCAGCCTGTAGCCGCGCTGCAGCTCATCGATCACATGATTGTCTTCAACTTCGTCGGTGTCGACCATCTGCACCGCCTGATGCAGATTCGGATCGAACACTGCGCCCTCGGCGGGCACCGGCTCGACGCCGAGCTTGGCAAGCGCGTCGTGAAACTGCTTGTCGATCAGCTCGATGCCTTGATGGAAATCGTCCAGCGACGCGGCGTTGGTCTTCAGCGCGCGATCGAGGCTGTCGAGGATCGGGAGCAGGGCCTGCAACGCGTCGGCGAGTGCGTAGTCGCGATACTCCTGCTGCTGCTTGGCGTTGCGCTTGCGAAAGTTGTCGAACTCCGCCTGCAGGCGAGCCAGGCGATCCAGATAGGCTGCGCGCTCGGCCTGGGCCTTCTCCAACTCCGACTGCACCTCCGCGGACATGGAAGTTTCGGACGCGGTTGCCGCAGTCGTGCCTTCGCCCGCTTCGGCCGGCGGTAGTTCGTGATCCAGCTCCAGTTCTGCGTCGGAGCTTCCGTTGGTCTTCTTGAAAGGCATAATCGTTCTGAAAAACAGATCCCTCGCAGGCTAAAGCCTGCTGGTGATTACAAATCTAAGGGCGCACTAAACGCTGGCCCAAAAGGCCAGCACTACCTCAGCGGCTAAAGCCGTTCCTTACAGCGGATGGCTGCTGCACGCCTGAAGGCGTGCTCCACCCAAGCGTGCTTCACCTGGTCAAGCGTGCTCAGCTAGTCAAGTGTGCTCCACCCAATTCCACCGCGAGCTACGCCGGCTCGTTCCACAGCTGATCGAAGAGGCGCGCGATGTACGAGACCGCGGTGATCGTATGCTCGTAATCCATGCGGGTGGGGCCGATGACGGCCAGCGAACCCATGACCTCGTCGCCCACACGCGCCGGCGTTCCGATCAGCACAAAATTATTTAGATGCGGCATGGCGTCTTCCAGACCCACAACTACGCGCACCGCCTCCTGCCGTGTGTCGAGGTAGGCCGAGAGCAGCTCGACCACGCGCTGCTTCTCCTCAAGCGTGGCCAGCAACTGGCGCAGTCGCTCCTTGTCCTGCTCGTTGATGACCAGATTGGCCGCGCCTTCCACGTAAACCGTTTGCGCGGCGCCTTCCGTGGCCAGCGCGCCCTGCGCATAGAGCTGCTCGACCGACGTCATCAGGCGATCGTACTCGCTGCGCTCCTGCTGAATGCGCTTGGCGATCTCGTTGCGCAGCGACTCCATCTCCCAGCCGCGGAAATTCTGATTGATATAGGCCGCTGCGGCTTCGAGGTCGGCGATAGGCAGATCTTGATTCAGGCGCAGCACGCGATCGCGCACCAGGCCGTTGCGCGTGACCACCACGGCCAGGACCTTCTTGTCGGCCATGCGCTGAAAGTAAACATGCTCCAGCGAATTGCGCTGCACGGCCGTCGAGCTGACCGTAACGCCGACGCCGCGCGAGATCAGCGACAGCACGTGCGAGCTGCGCTCCATGAATTCCTGCAGGTCCTGCGAACTTTGCAGCGTGCCCTGAATGAGGCTCTCATCGGCGGGCGACAGGCGCGCCTCGCCGGTGAGCTGCTTCACATAAAAACGATAGGCTTGCGCGGTCGGCACGCGGCCGGCGGAGGTGTGCGGCTGCTCGAGGAAGCCGGCGTCGGCCAGATCGGCCATGACGTTGCGAATGGAGGCCGCGCTCAGGCTCTCGCGATTGCTGCGCGCCAGCGTGCGCGAACCCACGGGCTCGCCCGTCGAGATATAGGTCTCGACGATCGCCGTGAGAATCTCGCGTTCGCGTTTTCCAATGCCTGCCGGAGTGCCCATGGATCTTCAACCTGAGGACTGTAAACTATTGCCTTAGCAATAAGTTAAGGGGATGGGGAGATACAGCCCGACTCCTTTATTCTAGGGAGCGAGGAGGATGCGTGTCAAGATTAGCACTCCGAATTGTCGAGTGCCAATCATCGGTCACGAATTGCGGATTCGTACGATAAAGCGTACGATCGCGCTATGAACAGCATGAATGCCAGTGAGGCGCGTCAGAAGCTCTATCGCCTGCTCGATGAAACGGCCGATGCTCACGAACCGTTGCTGATTACTGGACCTCGCTCCAATGCCGTTCTGGTGGGAGAAGAAGATTGGAACGCGATCCAGGAAACGCTGCACTTGCTCTCAATTCCTGGGATGCGGGAGTCGATTCGTGAAGGCCTCGCGACGCCCGTCGACGAGTGCGAGAAGGAACCCGGCTGGTGAAGCCGTGGCAGATTGTCTTCACCAAACAAGCGCAGAAGGATGCTCGTCGACTTGCTGCCGGCGGTCTGCGTCCGAAAGCTGAGCAGCTGCTCGCGCTGCTGGCGGAAGATCCTTTCCAGAAACCTCCGCCCTTCGAGAAGCTTCTTGGTGATCTCAGTGGCGCTTATTCCCGGCGCATCAACATTCAACATCGGCTGGTCTATCAAGTGCTCGAAGAGCGGCACATCGTCAAAGTGCTGCGTATGTGGACGCACTACGAATAGCAGCGGCCGAGATCAAGCAGGATTTCCTTGCCACGCGTTACCATTGCTGATTAAGAGGAGTGTTCCCATGGGCAGTCGAGCTTCTTCGCCTCTCTCGCGCAGATCGTTTCTGCAAGCTTCCACGATGGCCTCGGCGGCGCTTGCGATGCGCATCGTCAGCGAGCCCATGCTCGCCCTTGCCGCTGAGCCCGACCATCCGCGCGACTCGATCTTCATCAATGCGAACGAGAATCCGCTGGGCCCGTGCGCCGCGGCTCGTGCGGCGGTAGTGGACGTGACGCCGCGAAGCGGGCGCTACCTGAACGAGGCGACGAAGGAACTGGCGGCGCTGTTTGCAAGCAGCGTGGGCGTCAGCAGCGACGAGGTTGCGATCTATCCGGGATCGACTCCTCCGCTGACCTTCACGGTGCGGGCATTCTGTTCGCCGCAGGCCAGCTTCGTCACTGCCGATCCGGGCTTTGAAGGAGGATGGTTTGCCGCCGACCGCGCGGGCGCCCGCGTGGTCAAGGTGCCGCTCACCAAGACTTACGCGCACGACGTGAAAGCCATGCTGGCCGCGGGTCCCGACGCCGGCGTGTTTTACATCTGCCAGCCCAACAATCCCACGGGCACGCTGACCAGCGCCGCCGACATCGAGTATCTGGTGGAGCACAAGCCGAAGAACTCGATCGTGCTGGTGGATGAGGCCTACATCCACTTCTGCGATGCGCCCGCGTCGATCGCCCTGGTGAAGGCGGGCAAAGATGTGGTGGTGCTGCGCACGTTCTCGAAACTTTACGGCATGGCCGGATTGCGCTGCGGGTTTGCCATCGCGCGCGCCGATCTGCTGGACAAGCTCTACAACTATGGCGGCTACAACTTTATGCCGGTGACGGCGGTGGCCGCGGCCTCGGCCAGCTTGCAGGATTCGGCGCTGGTGGCTGAACGCAAGCGCATCAACACGCAGGTCCGCACCGCAACCTTCGAGTGGCTGGACCGCAACGGGTATTCCTACATTCCCTCGGTTTCGAATTGCTTTCTGCTGGAGACGAAACATCCGGCGAAGGAAGTGATTGCCGCCATGGCGCAGCAGAACGTGGTCATCGGGCGGGCATGGCCGTCGATGCCGACCTACGCCCGCATCACCATCGGCACGGGCGCCGAGATGGAGCAATTCCAAGCGGCGTTCCAGAAGGTGATGAAGGGCAGCGTTAGCGGGTAGCCGCTTCCCGGGCGGGTGGCCCGGGTAAATGATTCGGGTGCCGGGTGCCCCGTTCAAGCGAAGCTTGGGCGGGTCTTTTTCGTTATGCCAACCAAAATCCCCACTCAAGGCCAAACGACGGCCTTGAATGGGGCACCCGCCGCGATGGAAGTTGATCAGACCTTCCTTCGTCCTTTAGTAACCTACCTGTCCGAGGTTTCCAACGTGCGTTCGCGAGCGGTGTATCATTAGTGGTACATGCGGAGGACGGGCTGGCGAGACGAAAAATGAAGGAAGTGATGGCATGAGGAAAAAGAATCCCCACGTGGGCTCTTCGCTGGATGACTTCTTGAAAGAAGAAGGCGTCGTGGAGCAGACCCGCGCTGCGGCGCTGAAGGAAGTGATTGCGTGGCAGGTGCAGCGGGCGATGACGAAGAAGAAGATCAGCAAGGTGGAAATGGCGCGACGCATGAATACCAGCCGCGCGGCGCTCGACCGTCTCCTGGATCCCGGCAATGCCTCCGTGACACTGCAGACGTTGTGCCGGGCGGCCCATGCCATCGGACGGGATCTGCGGGTTGAGTTGGTGTGAATGTCGATCGTTCTTGCCCAGGTCTCGAAAAGCGCGCGACCCGGGCATCCGGTAGGTCAGTTGATTTCAAGGGACGAGCCCGAAAGGCAGAAGAGTAATTAGCCCAGGGCGGGAGCCCTGGGTAGGATGACCTTTTAAGTCTTCGAGCCGGCTTCAGCCGGCGACACAATTCATGTCCCACTCGAAAACCGCGTATGAGTGGGAATCCATCCTCTTGATTGTCTGATAAATTCCTAACGGTTATACTTTTGGTATGAAAATCGCTGTCTCCATTCCCGACGAGGTTTTTGAGCGGGCCGAGCGGCTGGCACGCCGTACCCGACGCTCGCGCAGCCGGCTCTATGGGGATGCGCTGCAGGAGTATCTGGCGCACCACTCGCCCGATGAGGTGACGGAAGCTGTAAACCGGGCCTGCGACGAGCTCGGCGACACCCGAGAGCCATTTACCGCATTAGCGGCGCAGCGCGCGCTCGCGCGGACGGAATGGTGATCGCGCAGGGCGAAATCTGGTGGGCGGAACTGGGTCAGCCGCGAGGTTCGGCTCCGGCTTTCCGCAGGCCTGTGGTGGTGGTGCAATCGGATTCCTTGAATCGCGGAAAGCTCGCGACCGTCATCTGCGTCCCGCTCACCAGCAACGTAAAGTGGGCGCTGATGCCGGGCAACGTTCATCTCCCGGCACGCGTGACCGGACTGGCGAAAAACTCCGTCGCCAATGTCTCGCAGATTGTGACCGTCGACAAGAGTCAGCTGACGAAGCGCGTCGGCCGCCTGCCCGCCGCCAAGATGGAGCTGATTTTTTCCGGAATCGATGTGGTGCTGGCGAGACGGGGATGAGGGAGTGGCATGAAGGAAAAGAATCCCTAGATTGGTTCTTCGGTGGATGACTTTCTGAAAGAAGAAGAGGTTGTGGAACAGACGCCCGCTGGAGCGTTGAAGGAGGTAATTGCGTGGCGGGTTCAGCAAGCGATGAAGAAAAAGAAGGTCACCAAGGTGGAGATGGCGCGACGCGTGAAGACCAGTCGCGCTCAGAGGGACAGACCTCGCAACGTTTAACCCTTCCTTTGGAGGCTTTTGCCACCTGTGATTTTGAGGCACCTATCGCCGAGCTCAAATGTATTGAATCTTACGGGATAGCCTCGGCGTATCAGAAAGCCGCAACAGACGCCAAGAATAAAGGACGAGATGGCGACGCCGAGATATTCATGCTTCTGGGCGACATTTGCGGCATGCACCTAAGGCCTGAAGACCGGGCCAACGTCTGGGGACCTGGGGCGCATCTGCCGGGCCGGCGCCCGGCACATCCCACGGATTTCAGAGGCGAACAGTCGAAAGTTTTTCTCGAATTACTGGGCCGCGTCCAGAACCCTATCCTAAGGTCGCGTTTGGCGGACGTTGTTTGGACGAACAACCGGGCGGAAACAAAAGCCGCGATTCATGCCATAAGCGCCTATTCCGATTGTGTCGAAGGCCTTTTGGCTGGCACGTATGTTGCCGCCTTTCCGAGGCATGGCCTTTCGTCCCTCGATGCCGGCAGGTTTGTGCAGCGAGGGCTGCAGATCGCCCATGCCACCTCAAGAAAAGGCAGGCTGCCCGACAATATCACTAGCGCGGCAAAGAATTTGTACGGACGCGCCAAGACTGAAGCCGCCTTTTTTGTGTTCAGAAGCATTGCCGAGCTTGGGCTGTATTACGAACTCCTTGATCCGGCGAAGGTTGCAGCAGACGTAGAAGCCGTCGCAGCCACAGCTAACTCGGACTCATATCCCATCGCGGTGAAAGCGGTGCTTGACTTCGGCGCCAGCCTCTATGCAAAACTGCAAAACGAAGAGGGGGTGCGGCGGTGCCAGATGGGAGCTGTCGATCAGCTTCTTGCTATGAGATCGCGCGTGAGCTCCGCAGGAGCACAAGCGCACTGGGTAATGGAAGCCCTTCAATTGCTGGGGCACGTAAAGGGTGTCGAAGACAAAGAAAGGGAACTGGAAGAGGAGTTGCGTCGCCTGCAAAAGGCATCTGTGCGCGAGATGAAGTCGATCCCCATCGACTTAGTGAGCGATGAAGAGAAGAGCGTGATTCTGCAAGCATTCGGAGACGTTGACCTGTCGACGGCCTTATTCAATTTCTCGTTATTAGGATCCGCTCGGTTGGTCGGGGATCTGCGGCAGGAAGCATTGCAAACGCTAAGAACTAGTCCGATCGTATCGATGCTGGGCGCTGGATATATCGATGGCGAAGGAAGGACGATTAAGAACACGCCCGGTGCCGATGGCCAAACTGAGCCAGACGAAGATTGGTTTCGTGCGACGATCAACACGTCGGAATCGCTTCGTAGGGGATATACCGTTGCCAACCGCATCGAACCGGCGCGTCAAACCATAGCGCAACGGTTCACAATCAGCGAAGTCAGCATCGCGCCGATTGTCGGATGCTCGTTCTTGGTTCCACAATCCCATCGGCCAATCGTGGCATTAGGCATCGCCAGGTTCTTCCAGGGCGACTTTATGTCCGCGACTTACCTTCTGCTCCCACAAATAGAGCCCTGCCTGCGCCACATTCTCAAACTCAATGGATACGATCCGAGCAAGCGCTTCGCGGATTCCACGGAGGAAGATTTGTCCCTGAGCGGCTTAATCGACCGGATGCGAGCTGAACTGGGGAGCATCCTTACGCAGCCGATCCTAAGCGAAATAGAGTTGCTGTTCGACAAGCGTCCTGGTCCTGCCTTGCGCCACGAGATGGCCCACGGACAGATCGGAGCAGCGGCGTGCTTCCATCCCGACATTATCTACGCCTGCTGGCTGATTTACCGTCTGTGCTGCCTCCCTCTTTTGGCAGACTGGGAGAGGGTTATCAAGCCAGCTTTGCTGAAGTCGGTATAAAGGTTGAAAAAGCGTCTGGTCCCTAGATTCGGCCCTCGTTTGGTCTCAACCTCGGAGTCTGGCAATAGGGAGCGAGCCATCTGCCGTCCCTGAGGGGACTCGGATTCTCTTGATTACGCTACCCAGCGTTGAAACGCTGGGCTAAGTTATGCCATCCCACGTTGTGGGACTTGCAAACTCTCGGCCTTTCACTCACAAGCGTGCGAGTGGCCTAGGTAAATGGCTCGGGTGCCCCGTCCAAGCGAAGCTTGAGCGGGTCTTTTTCGTTATGCCAACCAAAATCCCCACTCAAGGCCAACAGACGGCCTTGAATGGGGCACCCAAATCCATGGCAAGTTTGGTGTTATCACACGCAGATTCGTGTTCTAACACGTATGTCGGCGATCTTGGTTACCTGGGAGGAGGGCCTTAGTTACGAAAGTCCTACGGCCTAAATAGCAGATTCGAAAGATAGTTGCGGGCGCGGAAAATGTTCCACGAGGAACAATTGAAAAACAGTGGTCGGTTGCCGGTTGTCAGTTGTCAGAAAACGAAAATCCGGCGAAGCTCGATCGTCCGCCGGCGTAGTGAATCTCGATTACGCACCGGCTAGCGAATCTCGATCACGCTGCCGCCGTCCGCTGCCTGCAGCTTCTTTGGTGCGCTCGATGACGCGATGAGTAAATGCGAAGATCGATTTCGCGTGCGGTGACTGATCGCCTTCGAGCACGATGGGATGGCCGCCATCGCCGCCCTTGCGGATCTCGGGGTCGAGCTCGATCGATCCCAGAAACGGCACGCTGAACTGCTGCGCGGTGCGCTGGCCGCCGCCTTTGGAGAAGATGTCGATCTCCTCATGGCAATGCGGGCAGACGAAGAAGCTCATGTTCTCGACGATGCCGAGGATGTCGACCTTCACCTGCTTGAACATCTCGATGGCTTTGCGCGCGTCCTGCAGCGAGACATCGCTCGGCGTGGTGACGACGACCGCGCCGGTCAGCGGCACCGTCTGCACCAGCGAGATGACGACGTCGCCGGTGCCGGGCGGCAGATCGACCACGAGATAGTCGAGCACGCCCCACTCCACCTGGCCGAGGAACTGCTTGATGATGGAGTGCAGCATCGGCCCGCGCCACACCAGCGGCTTGTCGCCGGGCGAGAGGAAGCCGACCGAGATAACCTTCATGCCGTAACGTTCCGGCGGGATGATGCGGTTCTCGCCGGCCACCGCGGGCGGCTCGCTGGAGCCCAGCATCAGCGGAACGTTAGGCCCGTAGACGTCGGCGTCGAGCAGCCCGACCTTGTTGCCCATGCGCGCCAGCGCGATGGCGAGATTGACGGCCAGCGTAGTTTTGCCGACGCCGCCTTTGCCTGATCCGACGGCGATGATGCTGTTGACCCCCGGCAGCGGTTGCGGTTCCTGCGACTGCCCGGGCATGTGCGAATGCGAATGAGAGCTCACGTGAGTTGTCCTGATGAGATCAAGATGATGGGCGCAAACCTTGATTATAGCGCGCAGCCGCCAATCACTCGTGCGCCATCTCTGACACCAAGTCGCAATGCGAATTAATCCCCGCAAGTTCCGCCGCCGCCCGCGTTCTAGCGACAGAGGTGAGAACGATGCACCGCTTTCTCTCAGCCACCATCAGTGCGCTCTTGATCGCATTCAGCTTGATCGCTTGCAGCGACAATCCCTTTCCGCCAACGGTGAAGGCGCAGACCACGAACTACGCTCCCCGAGGCTGAAAGGGGCGTGGCGGATCGCGCCATGAGGTGTGCAGCGAAGCATCTCGGTAGCGCCGGCCTCCAGGCCGGCTGTCCTGGCGGCGTCCCCGCCGCCAGCGAACGCTCCGTGTCAGGGCACGACTTCGCAGGCTGCTGCAAACGTGGTCCCGCAAGCGCTTTGTAACAGGGCACGACTTCAGTCCCTTCTCAGCTGTCATCCCGACCGAGGACTTCAGTCCGACCGAGGGATCTGCGGTTCGAGCCGCGGAGCAGCGACAGGTTTCTCACGCAGACACTTCAGTCGTGCCGATAGTTCGTTTACTTTTCATCCGAGCCGGCTTCAGCCGCCGGTACAGGACCGGCGAAGGATCTGCGGTCCGCATCGAGCGCCATGAACCGACGGCCGACGGCTGACGGCTGACAGCCGCCTCCTTTACACTTCGTTACACACCCGCTGCGACAAACGTCCGCGCTAATTCGTATGTTCCAATAGGACCTTGCTCCCCGAAGCTACATGTCAGCATCGAATCGAATACCAATGAATTCCACCGAAGCTGTGCGCGCCGACAACGTCTGCCGCCACTACACCATGGGCAACAGCGTCATCCGCGCCGTTGACGGAATCTCGCTGACCATCGGTCGCGGCGAGTTCGTCGCGCTTCTCGGCCAATCCGGATCCGGCAAATCGACGCTGCTCAACCTGCTCGCCGGTCTCGATCGACCAACTTCCGGCTCCGTCATCGTGCAGGGGCGCGATCTCGCGAAGATGTCGTCCGAGGACCTCGCGCGCTATCGCCGCAACGATGTCGGCATGGTCTTCCAGTCCTTCCACCTCATCCCGGCGATGACCATCACGGAGAACGTTGAGCTGCCTATGCGCTTCGCCGAAGTTGATCGAGCCGAGCGCGCGCAACGCGTCCGCGAATCGCTGGAGCGCGTCGGCCTCGGCAAGCGTCTCGACCATCGTCCGTCGGAGCTCTCTGGCGGCGAGCAGCAGCGTGTTTCGCTGGCCCGCGCGCTCGCCAATCGCCCGTCCATCCTGCTGGCCGACGAGCCTACCGGCAATCTCGACAGCCGCACCGGCGAAGACATCCTCAACCTCATTCGCGACGTGAGCCTCTCGCTGGGCATGACCGTCGTCATGGTCACGCACGAGCGTGCTCTGGCCGAGCGCTTCGCGCAGCGGCTTATCTTCCTCGCCGATGGCAAGCTGATTCCCGAAAGCACTCCGGAACCTCCGGCAGCTCCGGGGTTTGGAAGAACTGGTGCAGAGGAGGCGCGGGCATGAAGGGCTACGATCTGCTCGATCTCGCCGTCCGCAACCTTCGCCAGTCCAAGCTGCGCAACGGCCTCACCACGATTGGCATCTCCGTCGGCGTCGCATCCTTGGTTGCGATGTTGTCTCTCGGCGTCGGCCTTCAGCAACTCGCCACGCGCCGTCTCGCCGGCTCCGGCATGTTCGACACCGTATTCGTCACCTCGAAACAGGACGTCCGCGACTTCAATCGCGATGAAGATCGCAAAGAGCAGCATCCCGAAAACGCTCCCGTGCTCGACGAGCCTGCGCGCCAGAAGATGACGCAACTTCAGTACGTCACCGAGGTCGAGCCGGAAATTCGCGTGATGGGCGAGATCGTCTACAACGACAAGACCCATCTCGGCTTCGTCACCGGCTTGCCAATGTCGGCGCGCGAGAACGAAGCCTTCGACAGCTTGCAGGGCAAGTTCTTCTCCCGCTCCGACGCGGAGGAAGTCATCCTTCTCAAGGATTTCGCCACGGAACTTGAACCCACCAATCCGGCCGCTTTGATCGGTAAAGAAGTGACGCTACGCTATGGCGAGCGCCAGGCGCTTGCTCCGGACTCTGACGCTGTAGGACCTCCCACATTGTCAGATAGCCAGAACGCCGGCAGCGATAACCCGTCGCCGGATTCCTATGGCTTCTCCGTCGTGCGCAAGATGCAGCCCTTGAAAGTCGTCGGCATCATCGACGACGAGCCCTACGGCGGCATGCGCACCGTCTCGCGCGGCCGCATCTTCCTTCCCGTCGATCTCACCGAGAAGCTGAACATGGCCCAGTTCACCGACATGCGCAGCTCGCTGCACGGCGGCGGCAAGAGCTATTCCACGCTGACCGTGCGCGTCAAAGATCCCGCCAAGGTGTCGCAGGTGCAGGACGCCATCAAGCAGATGGGTTTCCGCACCTTCTCCATTCTCGACGCCACCAAGGGCCTGCGCCGCTTCTTCACCGTGCTCGACCTCTTCCTCGGCATCTTCGGATCGTTAGCCCTCGCCGTCGCCACGCTCGCCATCATCAACACGCTGGTGATGGCCGTGCTGGAGCGCCGCCGCGAGATCGGCGTGATGAAGGCCATCGGCGCCAGCGATGGCGATATCAAGCGGCTGTTCTTTACCGAAGCCGGCGCCATGGGCTTCTTTGGCGGCCTTCTCGGCATCGCGCTGGGCTACGCGATTGGCAAAGCCATCAACATCGGGACGGCGATTTACATGCACAATCACCAACTCCCGTCCGAGCCAGTCTGGATTCTGCCCACCTGGCTGATCGGTGCCGCGATTGCATTCTCGATTATCGTGAGCCTGCTGGCCGGCCTCTATCCCGCCAGCCGCGCCGCCAAACTCGATCCTGTGCAAACATTGAAATACGAATGAGACAACCTCGTCATCTGGTGAGCCTAGCCTGCCTCTTAGTATCTCTGTCGTTTGCTCCGTTGCTTCACGCGCAGGGCCGCGCCGAGTGTTCGGTCATCGACTCACAGATACTCTCGCGCAAGATGCCGTATTGCGCGTTTCTGCCGCCCAGCTTCGATCAGGACAAGAAGCGCCACTATCCCGTGCTCTACTTCTTCCACGGTCTCGGCGACAGCGAGCAGTCGCTGCTCTCCGGCGGATGGGACATCATCTCCGACCTGCGCGCGAAGGGAAAAATCGGCGACTTCATCATCCTCGCGCCGCGCGGCGGTCATACCTTCTTCCTCAACTCCGAAGACGGCAAAGTGCGCTACGAAGACTTCCTGATGAAGGAGTTCATGCCGCAGATGGAGAAGAAGTATCGCGTAGAGGGCACGCGCGCGACACGCGGCATCACCGGCGTTTCCATGGGCGGTTACGGAGCGCTGCGTCTCGCCTTCAAGTATCCCGACGAGTTCGCCGCGGTCAGCGCGCAGATGCCGGCGCTCATGATCGATATCCCGAAGGATATGGCCGCCGGCTCGCCCGGTTCACCGGACGCTCTCATGGGCGACGTCTTCGGCCATCCCTTCAATCGCGCCTACTTCGATCGCAACAACGTCTTCTACTTCGCGCGCACCGACAGTGTCGCCAGCCTCAAGCGCATGAAGATCTACTTCGATGTCGGTAACAACGACGACTACGGCTTCGAGCAGGGTGCCGAGGCGCTCGACAAGCTGCTCACCTCGCGCGGCATCCCGCACGAGTTCCATATCTATCCCGGCCGCCACGATTCCGATTTCGTCGCTCGCCACTTCGCCGACATGGTCCAGTTCCAATGGAGCGCGATCGGGGCAGGGAAGTGATGTGAGTCAGTCGGCTTCGTAACAGGGCACGACTTCACAGGCTGCCGAAAAACTCGTCCCGCAGCGCTTTGTAACAGGGCACGACTTCAGTGTCTGCGTGAGTACCCAGTTTCATCTTTGTCGGTGGAGTATGGGCCACGAAAATCAAGCGCCGTAGGCGCGGCATATCATAGCCCAGCACGTAGCCGAAGGCGGAGTGCTGGGTGAAGTGGGGAAGAACCAGAGTCCCCCGGGACGACAGGGTTCTCACGCAGACACTTCAGTCGTGCCGCAAGAGCCTAACGAGGAAGCGGGCTTTAGCCCCAGCGATTCACCACGTGTGTGAACCGGCCTTTCGAACTGGAATGTGAAGCTCGACGGCCAAGACTCCAGCGCCGTCGGCGCGGCATAGGATAGCCCAGCGCTTCAGCGCTGGGTGACCGGGGAAAAAGAATTGAACCCCTTCAGGGGCGGCATAAAAGATCCATTGCCGCTACTCGGCCTTGGTCGTGTCAAACACCAGCATCGACCGGTCCACCATGCCCACCGGCTCGTACTTCCACAGCCACCAATAGCTGTCCTTCTCGAAAAGCACCTGCCCCGACAGACAACTCGCCCCGACCACCATCTTGCCGATCACCGGCTGCTCTATTGGCATCTGCTTCGCCTTGATTCCATATAACTGCGGCACCACCGATCCGAAGTACGCCAGCCGCAGCGTCTCGTCCGGATGCTGTTGCTCATACTTGCGCAGCGCAATCAGCCCCTGTCCCCAATCCAGATTGCTGTCGGTCAGCAACTGCCACGCGTTTTGCGGCTTCACCGCGATATTGAAGTACGCCAGATAATCCGGCGCGCAACGCAGCGCGTCGGCGGCATTCAAACACAGCCACACCATTACCACGATCATTGCTGGCCGGCTCTGCCGCGCCTTCTGCCAAATGCCGCCGGCAATCAGCAGCGCAAACGGATACAGGGGCAGGATGTGCCGCTCGCCAATCGCAAACCGCGACTGCAGCGCGAACAGCAGAAACACCATTCCAAACGAGCACACGATCAGCAGGTCCGTCGGCGCGCGGCTCGTCTTCCACACTCGGCCCAGCAGGCTGGCGACGAACAGCATCAGCAAAACGATCGGCCACTTCAGCAGAATGGCCACGGGATAATAAAGCCTCGGCCCGCCTTTGCTATAGATCTTGCCCAGGTACCATGTCGGCCGCCCATGCCGGTTGCTGAACGCCACCTCGCGCAATCCCTCAACGTACTCGCCCGCCGGCAGCAGCAGATCGAGCCTGGTCTTCGCCTTCGTCTCCCACGTCTTGGTCTCGCGATTAGGGAACGTCGCCACCACCTGCCCATCGCCAACCTTCAAGTGCGAAACGTGAAACAGGTACCCCGCCCACCACACCAGCAGCGCGATCATCAGCGCCGCCAGTGCAGGCAGAAACGCAGACGCCCTCTTGTAGCTATGCCGATGGATCACCGCCATGAGCAACAGCGCCAGCAGCATCATCGGAGGCGTGTACAGCTTCGCCAGCAACAGTCCGCCAAGCACCAGCCCCATCAGCGCCGTCTGCCGACGCGAAGGATTTCTCCTCCACAACACAACCTGGTTCGCCGCGAGAAAGACAAACAGTGCGCCGATGCCATCCGTCGTCGTCACCGAGAAGTTCGCAATCAACGATGGCGTAAACGCAAATAGCGCCAGGGCAACATTCGCCGCGCCGACAGAAAACAGCCGCCGCGTCGCAAACCACAACGTGATCCCCAGCGCCAGGCCCAGCAGGGTATTCATCGGCCGCGTATGCCACGCCAGCCACTCCGGCCCGGGCTGCATCGCCGTCACCTGATATCCGTGCGGGTACGACTGGTGCTCGATGTGTACATTCGCGCGTGCCAGCAGGAGCGTCAGCCAGAAGCGCCCCAGCGGCGGATGATCGGTCCACATCTCGAAACGCCCGTGCTGCCACGCGTCCAGTCCGGCAATGATGTGTCCGGGCTCGTCGTAGGTGAGTGACTGCGTTCCGATGAACCACAGCGATTGCGCCGCGAAACACGCCAGCAGGAAGACAGGAATCCAGAAGCGCGTCAGCAGCGTCGGCGTGACCGCGTCATTCGCACTCGTCGGAAGAGTTGCAGGACGTCTCGTTCATGCCGCGCACCTACGGCACATCCATCGCCGCCGGCTCTTTCACAAGACGATCCAGCGCGGTGGCCAGCCCAAAGTAGAAGAACAGAATCATCGCCACCGGTTCGATCCCCAGATCGTAATGCACCAGCGCGGTGATTTGATACGCAACAAAGCTTCCCAACAGTCCCGCCGCAGCGCCGGTCGCAAAACGGCTGCGCTCCCGCGCCCGCCACACCAGCCGGCACAGCAAGATCACATACGCGACGACGAACCACACCCACGCCGCCCACGCCAGCAGCCCGCGCTCGACGGCAATCTGGATCATGTCATTGTGAAAATGACTTTCATCATGAAAGTAGCTGAATGCGCGGATATGCCACTCCATCCAGTGATTGCGAATCGTCTCCATGCCCACCCCAAACAGCGGATGCTGCGCGATCAGACGCAACCCATCCTCCCACATCATGGTGCGGAAGGTCGCGCCTGGGTCGTGCTCGCCCATTCCGATTGCACCGCGCGTGTGATGAATCCACAGGACCGCCGCAACCAGCAGCATCGCCAGCGCGGCCGATGCCCAGATGCGCGTGCGTTTGCCGGCAATCATCAGCAGAGCAACGAAGCCGCCCAGTGCCAGCGCTCCGATTGCCGCGCGCACCTCAGTCAGAAACAGCGCCGCCGTCATCGCAACGAAGCTCACCGCCAGCACTACCTGCAATACGCGCTGCCGAGGATTTGTGCTCAACAGAATTGCCCAGGCCATGCAGGCGATCTGCATCAGCATCTCCGCGAAGTTCACATAGTGCCCGAGTTCGCCCTGCGCCTTCAACGGATGCCCGCGCGTCAATGGCAGCTCCGGCGTGCCTAGGCCGCTCTCGATCATCTGCTCGCGTACGATGTACGTCCGCCACTTGTGAAACGGGTAACCGCGCACCAGATCAATCTGCAGCAGCGTGCCCGGCGGACTTTGCTCGACCAGCCTCTGCAACTGCTCCGGCGTGTGTACCGCGACTCCGTTGACGCGTTGAATAATGTCGTCCTGATAGACGTGCGCGCGATACAGCGGCGACGTTCCGCGCACGTACGCCACTCGCACTCCCACGCCGTAGGTGTATTGCCAGCCAGTAAACGCGGCGGCTGCCAGTCCCGAGAGGATCAACAGAAACAGCAGTGTGCGCACTTGCGACAGCCGGTGGATATTCTGCGCCACCACAATTCCCACCAGCAGCAGGCACGCAATCTTCATACGGTCCCAGCTGAGGTTAGGATCGGGGCTGAGGAACGTCGAGATCGCGCTGAAGACGATGTACGCCAGCAGCGGTGCCGCGAGCGGCTGCCGCACGGGCCGGCTCTTGTCCATAAACAGCTTTACCAGCCAAAGCAGAAACGCCAGCTGCCACGAGTGCTGCGCGCCCTTGATGGAATGTGGCAACAGGATCGCGAACAGGCACAGGAAGGCGAAGATTGCGCCATCCAGAATGGAGACCACGTCGAACCGGGCTTGTTCAGTTTGCGTTGTGTCAGGTTCGAATTCGCTGGCGCTTGCGCTTCCGGTCCTGTTGCTTGCGGTTTGGTCGGCATCGATACTAGGGCCCCGTAAGCGCGCTTTTGCGCTTCCAAGGGTGGAGATAACTTCAACGTTACTCAGTAGCCTACACTACTGGCACCGAGGCAAGAAATCCTGCTAAAGTTAAGCTTCGAAGTGCGCATCGCGACATCCCGCTCCTTCTGCGCCTGCTTCGCTGACCTCTTTCACGGCACGGCCGCTGCATCGCCGTCCCACGGCTAATCGGTACCACGGCGTTCTAGTGTTTGATCGACGATCCAAGCTGCTCAGCACCGTAACCCTGCTGCACGATCTCGGGGTGACGTGCGTCGCCTTCGTCGCAGCCTATCTGCTGCGCACCTTCCTGGTGCATTTCGAGTTCTTCAGCGAGCACCTGCCGGGCATCTACCCCTTCAGCCACTACTTGCCGCTGATGATCGCGTTCCTGCTCGTCTGGGCCTTCGTCGGCTACTTCTCCAGCTTCTACCGTGATCTCGAGCTCAGCAATCCCATCCAGCTCGTCCTCCACATCGTCAGCCAGTTGGCGATTGTGCTGGTGGTCATCTACGCCGGCCTGTATGTCTCGCGCCGCGGCGACATCAGCCGCAGTTATGTGCTGCTGATCGGCGCGGTCGATTTCATTCTCCTGGTGCTGGGCCGCGCGTTGTCGTATTGGGGCGTCTCGCTGATGCGCGATCGCCTGCGCCGCTATCACTATCTGCTCATCGTCGGCTGCGGCCCGCGCGCCCGCGAAATGGCCACGCTCATCGAAGAAAGCCGCGGCATGGGCCTGCGCCTGTTGGGCTTCGTCGATCCCGATCTTGAAGGCACTTCCAACTCCAAGCTCAGCGCTTACGATGTCTTCCCACTGTCGGCCGTCGGCGGCATTCTACAAAAGCATGTGATCGACGAGGTCATGTTTGCCGTCGATCTGCAGACCCTTGCGCGGCTGGAGCCGGTGATGCGGCACTGCGCCGAACTCGGCATTCGCACCCGCCTGCAGTTGGAGTTTCTGCCGCCGGCCTATTCGCGCATCTATCTGGAGAATTTCCGCGACGTCCAACTGCTCTCGCTCTCCAGCGCACCCGACAGCGAGCTGCGCCTCTTCTTCAAGCGCGTCTTCGACGTTGTGCTGTCCTTCGCCTCGCTCATCGTGCTCTCGCCGCTGATGGCGGGAATCGCGGCGATGATCCGCATCACCTCGCCCGGCCCGGTGCTTTTTCCGCCAGACGCGCTGCGGCCTAGGCGGCCGCCGCTTCATGGTCTATAAATTTCGCTCCATGATCAACAACGCCGAGCAGATGCGCGCCGAGCTGCATCAGCTCAACGAACTCGACGGTCCGGTCTTCAAGATCAGCGACGATCCGCGCATCACGCCCGTCGGCCGCTGGCTGCGCCGCTTCTCGCTCGACGAGCTGCCGCAGCTGTGGAACGTCTTCCGCGGCGACATGTCGTTCGTCGGCCCGCGCCCGGCCGTGCCCGAAGAAGTCGAGCAGTACGAGGATTGGCAGCGCCGCCGTCTGCGCATGCGTCCCGGCCTGACCTGCATCTGGGTGCTCGAAGGCCGCAGCCACGTCGACTTCAATCGCTGGATGCAGCTCGACCTGAAGTACATCGACAACTGGTCCCTCTGGCTCGATGCCAAGATTTTTCTGCGCACGATACCGATCGTGCTGTCCGGCCGGGGGGCGTACTAGGAGGTTCTGCCGTCCCAGGAGGGTTAATTGGTGCGTAGGACAGGCATTGTTCTTGTCGTTTGCTTCGCGAGCTTCGCCGCCGCATGCCAAGACCGTGCTTCTGAAGCCAAGAAGCCAGGTGATTCTCCCCCTCCACCGCAATCGAAAAACGTGACTCGCGTATTTTCCCTTCAGGATGGGACGTCATCATTTCTCTACATCCAGGACGGAGCTGGTACTCCGCGTCGGCTGACGACGCGCAAGACGGGCTGGGAAATGGATGGCGTGCTGTCTCCAAAGGGAGATGTGGTTGCCTATGCAGTCTCGGATGGACCAGAAGCGAAGTCCGAGGTATGGGTCTCGAGAATCGATGGAAGTCATGCCCATCGCGTGTCCGCTGCGGACGACGATGCTACGAGGCCGGCATTCGGACCCGATGGTGCTTTTCTGCTTTATGCGAAGTCGCGGTTTAACGGGCACTACTCTCCGATAGCCCGACCGAGACGGCACGAATTCGATGTCGTAAAGGTTACGGTCGATCCTGATCGGTCGGTGGCTGGTGCTGCGCCGGTCGATCTGACGCAGCAAGGATTCTTCGATTGCCGCTCGCTTTCCATTTCTTCTGATGGTGAAAGATTCCTCGTGAGCACGTCTGGATACCCGATCGGAGATTTAATTGAAGAGTTTGAGATTGCCTCTCCCCTCAAAATCAAGAGAATTTTTCAGCCCCATGTGCCTGGTGAGCCCTCTGGCGGACCGGCGTTCGGACAAGCGGCTTATACGAAGGATGGAATGGGAATTGTCTTTACCGCCGCAAGCCAGGAAAAGGGGCGCAATTTCGACTACAACATCTACCAGATGAGCGCCATTACTGGAGGAGACCTCGTTCAACTAACCCATCTGGCTGGAATGATCGACGGGATGAGTGTGGGTGCCGATGGGACGGTTGTCTTTTCGAATGGTGGTCAGCTTTATGCGCTCGATCCCAATACACGGGAATTGCAGCATGACTAGCATGGTGCCCGGGTGCCTTGGTCTCGCGCTTGTCGAGACGAGGGAGGCGCGCTACTCGTAACGCAGCGCCTCCACCGGATCCAGCCGTGACGCCTTCACCGCGGGATACATTCCGAAGAACAATCCCACGCTCATCGCCATCAGCACGGCGATGATGACCGCCCACATCGGTACCGACGTCGGCATCGACGGGAACGCCAGCGGCAACGCAGCGGCCGCACCTATGCCCACCAGCACTCCCGCGAGTCCGCCAAGGCCGGTGAGCACCACCGCCTCCGTGAGGAATTGCCGAACCACATCGCTGCGCTTGGCGCCAATCGCTTTGCGCACGCCAATCTCATGCGTGCGCTCGGTCACCGACATCAGCATGATGTTCATCACGCCCACGCCGCCCACCAGCAATCCCACGCAGCTGACGATGAAGGTCATCAGCGCCACCGTGCTCATAATCTGACGGAAGTTATCCGCAATCGCCGCAGCGCTGCTGATACCAAAGTTGTCCGGCTTGTTGAAAGGTACATTGCGGCGGCGGCGCAGCAGGCCGCGAATCTCGTCCTCGGCTGCATCCTTGAAACCGGGATAGGCCTCGGCGCTGATGAAGTGTTCGTCGTCGGCGGGGTAGTGCTTGCGATAGCTGTAGTACGGCACGCGGATGGTGCGGTCGGCGCTCGAATCTTTGAACAACTGTCCCTTGCGCTTCGCCAGCACGCCGATCACTTTATAGGGCACACCATCCACCAGGATGGTTTTGCCGATCCCGTCATGCGCCGGGAAAAAGTTCTTATTGATGTCATAGCCGATGACCGCTACATCCTCGCGATGAAGGTCCTCGAAATCGGTGTAGAACCGCCCTTGTATAACGCGCGCGTTCTGGACCTCCTGGTAGGTCGCATCGGCGCCGGAGTAGTCGAGGTCGGTGATCTCATGCGTGCCATAACGTGCTACCCGCAAAGGAGGCCGCTGCTGGTCAGGATCGATGCGCGGGAAAATCTCCACCGTAACGCTCTTCACGTGCGGACACTCGGCGGCAATCGCCTTCGCGTCCTCCAGCGTCAGAGACTTGCGATTGCGTTCTTCCTCGCTCATGCGTCCCACGCGGATGGCGAAGTCCCAGCGGAAGATGAACAGCGTATTGGTGCCATAATCTTCCAGATACCCTTGAATATCGCGACTGAGTCCCACCAGAATCGAGGCGACAAAGATCATCGCAGCGACCCCGATCACCACGCCCAGCACCGTCAGAAACGATCGCGTCTTGTGGTCGCGAACCGTCTCCAGCGCCATCTTCGAATTTTCGCCAAAGTGCAAGCGCATAAGCAGTTGTCAGTTGTCGGTTGCCAGTTGTCAGTTCGATCGTTGACCAGAAGCCAGCTTCCTGCGGCTGGAACCGGTTTCACCGTCTAGCATACTGCCGGCGCCGCCAATTTCAGACGCAACTGACAACTGACAACCGGCAACTGACAACTAGTTTTCGTATCGCAACGCTTCAATCGGATCCAGCTTTGCGGCCTTCCTCGCCGGATACACGCCGAAGAACATTCCCACCGCCGATGAGATTCCGATCGCCAGAACGACGGCGGAAGCGGGCACTGCCATAGGCACCGGAGTCGTCGTGCGCACAATTACGGAGATCATCCAGGCGATCAGCACCCCAATCGCACCGCCCACCAGCGCCATTACCGTCGACTCCACCAGAAACTGCAGCAGGATGTCGCGCCGCTTCGCGCCCAGTGACTTGCGAATCCCAATCTCGCGCGTACGCTCCGTCACCGACGCCAGCATCACGTTCATGATGACAACGCCGCCGATGACCAGGAAGATCGACACCAGCCCCACCATCCCCGACGCCAGCGTGCCGGTGAGATTCTTCCAGAGTCCCATCAGGCTGTCGCTGCCCAGGATGCCGAAGTTGTCGTCGTCGTTGGGCTGCAGATGCCGGCGCGCGCGCATCAGCACTCGCGCCTCTTCCTGGGTTCGCGCCAGCCACTCCGGCCCGCGTGCCTGCACGTTCACGCTCAGCGTGTTATTGCGCCCGTATATGCTTAGCCAGGTCTGGATCGGGATGTAGACAAAATTATCCTGCGACTGCCCAAAGGTATTGCCGATGCGCTTGGCCACGCCGACAACCTCGAACTCCTGCCCATCCACGGTAAGAATCTTGCCGAGCGGATCGCTATTGGCGAAGAGTTTGTCGGCAACATCGGCGCCGATCATGCAGACCATGTCGCGGTGCTCGTTGTCGCTATCGGTGATGTAACGACCAGTCCCGACCTCCTCCACATCCATGTCGCCGATGTTCGCGGTCACGCCGCGCAGGTCGACACCCTCCAGGTTCTGCCGCTCATTGCGAATGTTGGCCGAGCGCCGCACCTCAACTCCGACCGCTTTGGGCAGTTTGAGGTTGTCGCGTAGCGCGACGTAATCGTCCCAGGTGATATCCCGGTTACGCCGCGTCGCCTTCAGCAGTTCTTTCGAGTCATTGATGATGGGGAACTTGTGAATGAGAAAAACGTTGGAGCCGAGATTGGCCACCCGGCTGGCGAAATACCCGTTCATTCCGCTGATCAGCGCCACCACCAGGATCAGCGTCGTCACCGACAGAATGATGCCGAGCAGCATCAGGAACGACCGCAGCTTGTGCGCTCGCATAGTCTGCAGCGCGATAAGCGTTGGCTCGCGCAGAAAGTGTGCGCGCGCAAGTTTGCGTTGCTGCGATGCCGGTGTCATGGGTAGAACGTGGGAACCCGCTGCCTCCATTGTACGCACGGAAACAAACTGCTCCGAATGGTATTACGTAGATGGCAGGGGAGAAGTTTCAGCCAAAGCGATCTGTGAGCGACCGCTTCTAGCCCCGGCTGACCATCGGCGACGCCTTGATAGCGACTCCCGGATCAAGCTCGAGCTTCCGGCCTTCCGGGCTGAACCGCGGCAGCTTCGATAAGCCCCACTTATTCAGTTTGAACTGCACCGACGTTCCCAGCACTCCGAAGCCGTACTTCACGCTTCGCCGGAAGTTAATGGAGGAGGCTTCCTCGAAATACTTCGTCGGGCACGATACCTCGCCGATGCGGAATCCGAAGTGGACACACTGCGCCAGCATCTGGTTGTCGAAGACGAAGTCGGGAGAGTTTTCCATCAGCGGCAGCGTGGTCAGGACCTTGCTGCTGAAGGCGCGATAGCCGGTGTGGTATTCCGAAAGCTTGACCCCGAGAAACATATTCTCGAACGCCGTAAGAAAGCGGTTGGAGACGTATTTATACAACGGCATTCCACCGCGCAAAGCCTGCCCGCCAATAATGCGCGAGCCCAGCACGACGTCATACACATCGTAGGCCACCATGCTGGCCATCGCCGTAATCAGCAGCGGCGTGTACTGGTAGTCCGGATGCACCATGATGACCACGTCCGCGCCCGCGGCCAGCGCCTCGCGATAACAGGTTTGCTGGTTGCGGCCGTAGCCGTAATTCTTGTCGTGCTCGAACACCAGCAGGCCAAGTCTGCGGGCGAGCTCAACCGTCTTATCTTTGCTGTAGTCGTCGACCAGGATGCGGGTATCCACCAGCTCCGGAATCTCGCGGACCGTCGCTTCGAGCGTCATCTCCGCGTTGTAAGCCGGCATTACAACCGCAACTCGTTTACCGTTGATCATGGGCCGTTATCTCTGGGAGAGCCTGCCAACATCATAAACTGCAGGCCGCGTTTTCCGATACTTGCGCTCGCCCGGGTCCCGTAATCAGAACGAGCCGGTCTCTGATTCTGCTAATCTGAACAGCTCTCCATGCCATCCGCCTTCATCCTTGCAGCCGCGCTTTGCGACCTGCTGGCCGCAGCCGGCACGGCTTATTTCGCCATGGCGATATGGGCTGCGAAGCGTTTTCAGAAAGAGCGTGCCCGCGCGGAGGACAGGGACTTTGCTCCTCCCGTCAGCATTCTGAAATCGCTGAAGGGGCTGGATCCCAACATGTACCAGGCCTTCCGCAGCCATTGCCTGGTCGACTATCCGGAGTACGAAGTGCTTTTCGGTGCGCACGATCCCGGCGAACTGGCGCTTACTCTGGTCGAAAAGCTACAGCAGGAATTTCCCGAGCGGAGTCTGCGAGTCATTCACTGCCCTGAGGTTCTTGGGCTCAACGGGAAAGTCAGCAATCTCGTGCAGATGCTGCCGCAGGCTCGGTACGAGCACATCATCATCAATGACAGCGACATTCTCGTGCCGCGCAATTACCTCGGCGCGTGCTCGCGCCGTTCGCCGATCCGCACGTCGGCATGGTCACCACGCTCTATCGCGGGATTCCGGGAACGTCGATTGGCTCGCGCCTGGAGTCGCTCGGACTGAGCAGCGACTTCACCGGGGGAGTGCTGATCGCACGAGCGCTGGAACATGGAGTCCGCTTCGCTCTGGGCGCGACCCTGGCCACCAGCAAGTCCGTTCTGCGCGAGATCGGCGGTCTCGAGCCGCTGGTCGATTATCTTGGTGACGACTACGAACTTGGGGCGCGAACTGCGGCCAGGGGTTACAGAATCGAGCTGGCTGACACTATCGTCGATACCGCTCTGCCCGATTACTCCTTCCGCGATTTCTGGGCGCATCAGATGAGGTGGGCGCGCAACATCAAGGACCGCCGTCCTGCGCAGTATCTCGGCCTGATTGTTACGTTCGGTCTGCCTTGGGCGATTCTCACCGTGCTGCTGCAGCCGAGGGCGTTGTGGGCGTGGCTTCTGCTGGTCGTCACCGCGGCGACGCGCCTTGCCGCGGCCCAGGTTGCAGGCCGCGATGTGCTGCAGGATGCGACCCTCGAAAAGGACGCCTGGCTTCTGCCGTTGCGGGATTTCGTGGCTCTGGGGGTCTGGATTGCCAGCTTCTTCGGTACGGTCGTGACCTGGCGCGGCCAGCGCTTCCGCCTGCGTAAGGGCAAACTGAAGCCGCTCTCATAAATCCCCCTGTAACAGGGCATGAGTTCAACGGGCCCGGCTGTAACCGTGTCGTGTCAAGGCGCGACCGGCCCCTCTGCCGAAAAACCCGCTCTTGAGTAGCGCCGGCCTCCGGCCGGCTGTCCTGGCGGCGTCCCGCCGCCAGCGAATACTCAGCGTCACGGCGCGACTTCACACTGCCTCAAAACCCCGGTCG
The DNA here is from genome assembly GCA_963805985.1 of uncultured Acidobacteriaceae bacterium. Lineage (GTDB taxonomy): Bacteria > Acidobacteriota > Terriglobia > Terriglobales > Acidobacteriaceae > Bog-257. The sequence continues at coordinate 187,054 of CAWDWG010000009.1, forward strand.
TCGGGGCTTTGTAACAGGGCACGGCTTCAGTGTCGGCGTGAGAACTGAGTTTACAAAATCGTGGTGGAACGTTGCGAGTCGTCGAGTAGCCACCAAACCAGCGCCTTGGGCGCGAAATAGGAAAGCCCAGCGCTTTAGCGCTGGGAAAGTGGTAAAAGGAGTTCGAGTCCCCCGGGGACGACAGGGTTCCCACGCAGACACTTCAGCCGTGCCGATAAGCAGTTCATTTTGGTTGGAGCCGGCGTCAGCCGGCGGGAAGGGAAACACGCGTTCGTCGAACCCGCTAGTCGTGCGCTTGCGGGACGCGCTCGCGCAGGAACTCCAGCGAGCGATACACCGGAGCAATCCTGCCATCCACGCCAAACTCGTAGAATTCGCCGCGCCAGAAGAATCGGTTGCCGGTAAAGCTCACCACCCAGGTACAGAATCCCAGCAGATCGCGCAAGGGATATAACCAGCAAAGCCACAGGCTGCGCGAATCACGCAGGATTCCCCAGCCAACAATGGCCGACAGCAGCGTCCGGTTGAGCCACGCCATCGCCAACAGCGCGACACCGAAGTACAGGCTGCGATGGCCCAACCCCAGCAGCAGGGCCAGCAGTCCGAAGGGCATGGCGTAGGTCAGGCCCGAGCCAACGTGTCCCCAGGGCCGCGAAAAGCGAGTGCTCTTCATCCAGCGCAGTTGATCGCCAAAGGTGCGCCGCAAAGAACTTGCTGCGAGCACGTGCCCGACTTTGTATTGCGACAGCACAACCTGGAATCCGGCTTCGGCGACGAGATTGCCTAGCACGAAATCGTCGGAATAGAAGTCGGCCGTCTCGCGCACCCCGCCGATGGCTTCAATCGCGTCGCGGCGCACCGCCATCGCCGCTCCCAGCGCGAACTTCATTCCGTCAACCATGTCCGCCACCATCACGCCGGCGGGCATCTCGACCGACATTCCCAGCGCCTCCAGTTGCGACCACAGACCGCTGTCCGGAATGCCTTGATACAAACAAGTCACCAGCCCAACCTTGGGGTGCAACAGCGGCGGCACCACATTGCGCAGGAAATCCGGCCCGGCCAGCACATCGCTGTCGCTGATCACCAGATAATCGTTGTCCGACGACGCGATCATTTTAGCCAGCGAAAATACCTTGGCATTGGGCCACGACGGCTCGCCGGAGATCACGACCTGCGTTCGCACCCCGGGATACTTCGCGCGCAGCCGCTCGACCACGACCAGAGCTTCATTGTCACGGCTGCGAGCGCCGAAGATGATTTCGAAGTCGGGATAATCCTGGCGGAAAAAACTTTCCAGCGTTGCTTCCAGTCGCGGCTCCATGCCATGCACCGGCTTCAGGATCGTAACCGGCGGCAAAATGTCGCGAGGAATGGACTCCACTTCCGCCTCAAGGCGGCGAGAGGTTCGCAGGTAGCGCCGGATCGCCACCATCACCATCGCGAAGAAGACGGTCGAAGTGAGGGAGCCGAACGCCGCCAGGAACCACAACATATATCGAGCGGAATGCTCCAAAGGACCGGCACTCGCCGTCGCAAGGATTAGAACCATAGGAGAACTTTATTGTACCTTCTTAAGCAAACGAGCGACGCATTTCGGCAATTCTATCAATAGGATCGCGATTCCAGCCTCCCGGCCCGCGACCCCGGCCGTTAACCCCCTGTATACGGGGAGAACTGGCCCGCCTCAGTGAGTGCCCCGCCCGCATGCTGCCACCGCGGCCTGTCCTAGGCTGATGCCTCCGTCATTGGGCGGGACAGCGTGGTTCGTCCAGATCGCCAGTCCCTGGCCGTCCAGCAGGTTCCGTACATCCCAGAGCAACAGGTCATTCTGGAAGACGCCTCCGGAAAGCACGATCGTATCCAGTCCATGCGCGCTGCATAGCTCGCGAATTACGATTGTCAGTCCCTGAGCAACTCCGCGCTGAAACGCTCGGGCGATGTCCCGGGGATCGACCCCGCGCCTGCGCTCCTCGGCAACCGCCAGCAGCAGCGGCCGAAAGTCCAGCTCGCTGCTTTCGAACGGAAAAGGATAAGCCGCCGTCGACGAACTTTTTCGCGCCAACGCTTCTACCCAGATCGCCGCTTGACCTTCAAACGTTATACTGCGCGTGAAGCCGAGCAGGGCTGCGGCCGAATCGAACAGCCGTCCGGCCGAAGTCGTCGCGAAGCTGCGAACGTCTTTCCGCACTAACTCCAGCGCCTGCTGATATCGCGAGCTGAAATTGAACGGTGCTTGCATCACATCCGGCATTCCGTCGATCTGCGCCAGAAATCCGGCCGCTGCTTGTACTGGATTCTGCGATGCCGCGTCTCCGCCGGGAAGACTGGCGCGCCGCAAATGCGCCACGCGCTCGAATCCTTCGCGCACGCTGCCCGCGAAGAATTCTCCACCCCAGATGCTGCCGTCATCCCCGTAGCCCGTGCCGTCGAAGCTCACGCCCAGGACGCGCTTCTCCCACTCGCACCGCTCTGCCAGCACCGACGCGACGTGGGCACGATGATGCTGCACGGCGAGCTTTTCGCCCGCAGGAAGACCGAGAGCATAGGTCGTCGAGAAGTACTGCGGGTGCGCGTCGTGTACCAGCAGCACATCCTCCCAGCGCACTTCGTACATCGACATCAGATCGCGAATCGTCTCTTGGAACGCCTGAAACGCCTGGTAATGATCGAGGTCGCCGATGTACTGGCTGACGAAGGCCTGCCCATCGACGACCAAGGCGACAGAATTCTTGAGATCGGCGCCCACGGCGAGCAACGGCCGATCGATCGGCAGGCTGGCCACTGCTCCCGGTGCGTAGCCGCGAGACCGCCGCAGAATGACCGGACCAAACGCTCCTACTCGCGCCACAGAATCTTCCACGCGCCGCGCGATCGGCCGCTCTCCAACCAGAAACGCGTCGGCCACCCCCGCCAGCCGTTCGAAGGCGTCCTGCTCGTCATAGGCGATTGGTTCGCTGGAGCGGTTGGCGCTGGTCATCACCAGTACGTCAGGGGCTCCGGCGGCAAAGAGCAGATGATGTACCGGAGTGTAGGGCAACATCACACCGAGATCGTCGTTGTCTGGCGCGACGCCCGGAAGACCGGCCTTCGCGGGCGCAAGCACGATCGGCCGCGCGACAGACACAAGAAGCTTCTCTGCTTCAGGCGACAGCTCGGCCACCTCTCGCGCGAGCTCTACATTCTTGACCATGACGGCGAACGGCTTTTCCTTGCGATACTTCCGCTCGCGAAGAGCGCTGACCGCCGTGGCATTGCGCGCGTCACACGCCAGGTGATAACCGCCCAATCCCTTGATCGCAATGATTTCGCCCCGACGAAGAAGGTCAACCGTTTGGCTGATAGCCTCCTGATCGGTTTTATCGTGCAGCCGGTAACGCGGCCCGCATTGCGGGCACGCCACCGGCTGAGCATGGAAGCGCCGGTTCGCCGGATCGTGATACTCGGCATCGCAATAATCGTCCAACGGCCACGCCTTCATAGTGGTGTTGGGACGGTCGTAGGGAAGCGCGAGGATGACACTGTATCGCGGCCCACAATTCGTACAGTTGATGTAGGGGTAGAGATAGCGCCGGTCGGCAGGATCGAATAGCTCCCGCAGGCATTCCTCGCACACCGGCAAATCAGGAGAAACGCGAACGGTAGGCTTGTCGCGCCGCTCGCTGTGGTGAATCGCGAAGCCAGGTGCGCCGTTTACTTCAGCAGGCTGCACCTCGATTGCGGAGATCGTTGCTGCCGGAGGAGCCTGCGTCTTCAGCGCGTCGATAAACATCGCAAGCACCGGCTGGGGCGCCTCGGCATGAATCGTCACGCCCTCTTCGCCGTTGAACACCCAGCCGGAAACGCCGTGCTGCTGCGCCAGTCGATATACGAACGGCCGAAACCCCACGCCCTGCACCACGCCGCGTACTTGAATCGAGCATGCCGAGTTCATCGCGGCAATTTTCTTTCGCGCCGACCTGCCCCGATTGTTTCTGATCCTGCACCTCAGGCCTTCGGGCACAATCATATAGCGCCGTAGGCGATTACACCTGTATTCTTGTTGATCGCACAGGAGAGGTTGATGCACGTTTGCGTAACCCGGCGCCCGCCGCAATCCCGCTTATTCTTCCTGATTGTCATCATCGCGCTGTTTCCGCTCACGCTGATCTGCCAACAGCCCGGCAGTAGTCTCTACCAGGGCATGCGCTGGCGCCTGATCGGCCCATTCCGCGGCGGCAGAGTGACTTCGGTTGCGGGCGTGCCCGGCGATCCGAATACCTACTACTTCGGCACGCCCGGTGGCGGCGTCTGGAAGACTACCGACGGTGGACGCGTCTGGCGGCCGATCTTCGACAGCGTGCCGGTTCCCTCCGTCGGAGCCGTGACCGTCGATCCCTCCGCCGCGAATGTCATCTATGTTGGCACCGGCGAGCAGATGCCGGGCAAGGGTCTCTATAAATCGAGCGACAGCGGCGCCACGTGGACGAATATCGGTCTGCAGGATGTGCGCTACATTCAGGCCGTTATCGTCGACCCGCGAAATCCCAATACGATTGTTGTGGCCGGCAATTCTGTGGGTGTCGGAATCTTCTGGCGTCCTCTCGGTCCTTCGGCTTTGACGGCCAATCGCGGCATCTTTCGCACCGAAGACGGCGGCAAGACGTGGAAAAAGGTTTATAACGACGACGCAAGCGTGGGCGTCGTCGACATGTGCTCCGATCCCGGTAATCCCAGCACGTTGTACGCGTCGGTTTTCCATGCAGCGTCGGGTTCGGGCGCGAATGCCGTTGAGGACACTTCCAACATCGTGAAGTCGAGCGACGGCGGGGCTACTTGGGCGCCTCTCGACAGCAAAGGCCTGCCAGACAAGGCCCGCGGACGAGTCGGCATCGTGGTCGCTGCGAACACCGGTGGACGGCGTTTGTACGCGATTGTCGACCAGGGCCTCTTTCGCTCCGACGATGGCGGCGCGACTTGGTATCAATCCAGCAAAGATCCCCGCGTCATTGGCAGCCTTTATTTCAGCCGCGTTTTTGTCGATACCAAGAATCCCGACACCGTCTACGTTGCGCAAACTTCGCTCTATCGCTCAACCGACGGCGGCAAGACCTTCGAAGCTTTTGTCGGCGCTCCCAGCGGCGATGACTTCCACGTTCTCTGGATCGATCCCCAAAACGCGGCGCGCATGCTCCTCGGAGTCGATCAGGGAGCCATCGTCAGCGCCGATGCCGGCAAGACCTGGACCTCGTGGTACAACCAGCCGACCGCGCAGTTCTACCACGTCTCCACCGACAACCTGTTTCCCTATCGCGTGTATGGCTCGCAGCAGGACAGTGGAACGGCTGGCGTGTTGAGCCGCAGCGATTATGGCGAGATTCTGCTGCAGGATTGGTTTTCCATCGGCGGCATGGAATACAGCTTCATCGCGCCCGATCCCAAGAATCCCGATTACGTTTACAGCAACGGCTGGTATGAATCGGTGGTTCGCTACGACAAGGCGACGACCGAGATCGCCACCCTGTTTGAGCGCGGACAGAAATATCGAGGTTCCAGTATGCCGCCTCTGGTGTTCTCGCCGCAGGATCCGTCGGTGCTTTATCTGGGAATGCAGATGGTGCTGAAGACCTCTGATGGCGGTAAGAGCTGGCAGGAGGTCGGTCCCGATCTCACCGGCTACGTGGAGAAGGAGCAGAAAGAAGGTGAGCAGAAACAGCCTGTCCAGGAAGCTCCGCCGGCGTTGACCGCGTTGTCGCTTTCTCCAAAGCAGGCTGGGGTGATGTGGGCGGGCACCAGCAATCGCCTGGTGCAACTTTCGCGCGATGGTGGAGCGAACTGGCAGAACGTAACGCCTCCGGGACTCACCGCGCCAACCGAGATTCTCTACGTTGAAGCCTCGCACCATGATCCAGCTACTGCCTATCTCACCGTCGGAGGCACGCGCGAGCCCTCGCCTCCCGCTATCTTCCGCACCCATGATTACGGAAAGACGTGGCAGAAGATCGTCAACGGATTTCCTGCTGACGAGATGGTGCGGGTAGTGCGCGACGATCCCCAGCGCAAAGGGCTGCTGTACGCTGGAACCGATACGACGGTGTTTGTCTCTTGGGACGACGGCGATCATTGGCAGCCGCTTACCCTGAATCTTCCGCCCGCTCCCGTCACCGACATGACGGTTCACGGCAACGATCTGGTGATCTCCACCTTCGGACGCAGCTTCTGGATTCTGGATGATGTAACTCCGATTCGCGCCATGACCACGAAGATTGCGGCTTCCAAGACCCACCTCTTTACTCCCGCGACTGCCATGCGCGTGCGCTGGGACAACTACGAGGACACGCCGTTTCCTCCCGAGACGCCCGCCGGGCAGAACCCGCCCGACGGCGCGATCATCGACTATTACCTGATGAACGCGGCGAAGGCCGACCTGACGCTGAAGATCTATGACGACAAGGGCGCCGAAGTCGCGAGCTATTCCAGTTCGCCCAAGCCGATCGACATTCCGCCGGCGAATGCTCCCGAATACTGGTTTGCTCCTCCGGCTGCTCTGACGAAATCGGCCGGCGTGAACCGCTTCGTTTGGAACCTGCGATATCCAGCTCCGCGAACCTTGCCTTACGGGTACTTCGGTGCGCTTCTGCAATACACCGAATACACCTTGGCCGATCACGCGGTTCCCAGCGATACGCCTCGCCTCCAGCCGCAAGGACCGCTGGTGGCTCCCGGCAAGTACACAATTGAGCTCGAGTACGCCGGACAGAAATTACGCGAGCCGCTCACCGTGGAACTCGATCCGCGTGTTCACGTTTCGCAGGAGGACTTGGTGGACCAGCGCGATATCGCTCTGTCCGCCAGCCGCGGGATCTCCGCGAGTTACGATGCCTTTCTTGCCGTGGCTCACGTACGCCGCGGCCTCGATGATCGGCTGAAGAACGCGAATGGAGCCGATCTCAAGCAGGCGGCCGACGCGCTCTCCAAACAAATCGATAGGCTGCTCAACGGAACCAAAAAAGAACCCGGCTTCGGACCGGTCAATCGCGAATTGGCTCGGCTGATCTTCAGTGCCGAGAGCGCCGATATGCGGCCGGCCGACACGGTGCGGACTGCAATTCAGCAGAACTGCGATGCGCTGGATAAGAACCTGACACAGTGGCAGCAGCTCAATGCCAAAGACCTACTGGCCTTCAACGCGGTACTGACGAATGCAAAAGTTGACCCGCTGCCGGTAGCAACCGTCAATACGAGTGGCTGTAAATGAGCGCGAATTCTTCACTTACAGTTTGTTTCCGGTGCGGCTACAATCGCTTCGGACCGGCAACCAAAACGCAGTAATCGTTTTCCAGGCGGCATATGATCAAGGCCCTTGATCGTTACGTTAAAGGCGACATGCATGGCATTCACTATGCCGTGAGCATGTTCTTCGCTACGGCGGTGTTGTGGCTCAGCGTCCACGCCCTGGCCAAATCCAATCCGGTGTGGGCCATCAGTTCCATGGTGGCTACCAGCGACCCGCTGATGAAAACCGCGCTGATGATACTGCGCTCGCGAATCATCAACACCCTGGTGGGATGTGCCATCGGTCTCGCGTTCATTGCTATGGGAGGCGCGCGCATGATCACCTTGCCGCTGGCCATGGCGGTCACGGTCCTGGTGTCTTCCTACTTCGTTCGTATTCAGACCATGTGGCGGCAGGCGCCGATCAGCTGCGCCTTCGTCATTGCTGCTGGCTTCGAACACCACTCGCGAATCAATGGCATCAAGGCGGGCGCGCAACGCATGGGTGAGGTCATCTTCGGTTGCGTTGTTGGATTGGCCGCGGCGTGGCTCGTATCCGTGGTCTGGCCATTACCCGATCCTGCATCTCCTTGTCCCCCCGCGCCCAGTCCTTCCGCAAGCCTTCCTGCCCAGAAGTAATCCGGTAGGCGCGGCCGGTCGAGGTTCTCGCTACGCCCTGAGAGATCAGTTGGCGCATTTCTCTGCCTGCGTTTATTCTGGGTGTTCTTCTGCATCTCACCGTAAGCTTTTTCAATCGCATGCCCGAATCCAGACGCCTCAAGATGTGGAGAATCCGCCTGTTGATGTTCCTGGCCGTTATCGGTCCGGGCTTCATCACGGCGAATGTCGACAATGATGCGAACGGGATTTACACCTATTCGGCGGCCGGCGCACAGTTCGGCTACCTGCTCCTCTGGACCATCATTCCCGTGACCCTGTCTCTGATCGTCGTGCAGGAGATGTCGGCCCGCATGGGCGCGGTCACCGGCAAAGGACTCAGCGACCTGATTCGCGAAGAATATGGTTTGCGGATCACCTTTTTCATGATGCTCGGACTGGTCATCACCAACTTCGGCAACGTGGTGGGTGAATTCGCCGGCATTGCCAGCAGCCTCGAGCTGTTTCACATCTCGCGCTACATCAGCGTTCCTGTTTCCGCCGCCGTGGTTTGGCTGCTGGTGGTGAAAGGCACGTATAAGAGCGTCGAAAAGGTTTTCCTGGCCGCGTCGTTCTTTTACTTCGCCTACATCATTGCCGGCATGCTCGCCGGCCCGAGCTGGCGAGAGGCTTTCGTCGCGACCTTCAAGCCGCCGCAGGCGAGGGCTTTTCACGACTCTTCGTACATTTACATGCTGATCGGCGTGGTGGGCACAACCATCGCTCCGTGGATGCAGTTTTATCTGCAATCCTCCATCGTCGAGAAGGGAATCACTCCCCGCGAATACCGGGCATCGCGCTGGGACGTCATCATCGGCTGCCTGTTCACCGATATCGTTGCCTGGTTCATCATTGTGGCCTGTGCGGCAACGCTCTACCTCCACGGTTCCCACCAGATTCGCGACGCCGCCGATGGCGCTCAGGCGCTGCGCCCCCTCGCCGGTGAATACGCCTACATTCTCTTCGCTGCCGGCCTCTTCAACGCCTCGCTGTTCGCGGCTTCCATCCTGCCGATTTCGACGGCCTACACCGTCTGCGAAGGGTTGGGCTTCGAGTCGGGAGTGGGGCACAGATTCAAGGACGCCAAAGTTTTCTATTGGCTCTATACGCTGCTGCTCATCGCCGGTGGAGCGGTAATCCTGCTGCCGAATGTGCCGCTGGTCAAGATCGCCATTCTTTCTCAGGTAGTGAATGGCGCGGTGCTGCCTTTCGTGCTCATCTTCATGCTGCTGCTCATCAACAAGAGCGACCTGATGGGCCAGTATATAAATGGCACGTGGTTCAACATCGTCGCCTGGGGCACGGCGGTCATCATGATCGGATTGACCATCGCCTGGTTCATCACCGCCGCCCACGGCTAGCTTCAATCGATGATCATTCTCATCATGGGCGTGACCGCAGCCGGCAAGACCACCGTCGGCCGGGCTCTGGCTGAAACCTTGCGCTGGCGCTTCGCCGACGCCGATGACTACCATTCCGCCGCCAACGTCGCGAAGATGCGCGCCGGAATTCCTCTCACCGACGAGGACCGCGCGCCCTGGCTGCAATCGCTGCGCAGCGCGATTCTCGGATGGCTCGCCTCTGGCGAGAATATCGTTCTTGCCTGCTCGGCGTTGAAAGCGTCATATCGCGATATTCTCGTCGTCAGTCCTGAGGTGAAGCTGGTGTATCTGCGCATCACCGAGGAGTTGGCGGCCGCGCGGCTGGCAGTTCGTACCGGTCACTACATGAATCCGGCACTGCTGCGCAGTCAATTCGAGACCCTGGAACCACCGCCCGACGCGCTGACCATCGACGCCGGCCAAACTACGCAGCAGATCGTTGACGGCATTCGCCGCGCGTTTGCCATATAGTTCACGATTTGCTGCATCTAAACTAAGTGTTCGATGCCGACACCCCACACCGTACGAAATCTGCTTTGGACAGCGCTGGCCTTCGTTGCCGTTGTTGCCATTGTTTTCATTTATCTCCTGACCGTCCCGGCCCCGTTGGAGCGCTATCTGCAGGCCCGTATGCTGCTCGCTCTGCGCCAGCATTACAACGCCGACGTGCAAATCGAAAATCTGCACGTCACGCTGCTGCCCGAGTTCTATGCCACCGCCGACAACTTCGTGTTGCCGAATCGCGGTGGGCCCGATCTCCCGCCGCTGATCACGGTGAAGCACGTCACGGTGCGTGCCGGTTTCCTGGAGCTGCTGCGGACTCCGGTTCATCTCAGCTGGCTGAAGTTGGACGGCCTTGTGATCCAGGTGTCTCCGAAGCGCGATCGCCCGCCTGCCGCTGCGGCGCTTCCGACCCACCCCAGGCATCGCATTCACCTGGCGAACTTCGTGATCGAAAAAGTTGACGCCGACAACACCGAGCTCTACATCCTGCGCAAAGATCCCGGCCGCGAGCCTATGGAATTCCAGCTTCGCCACCTGCAACTCCACAGCGCCGGCATCGGCCAGCCCATGAACTTCACCGCCGATCTGACCAATCCCACTCCGCCCGGCCTCATCGAAACCTCCGGTCGCTTCGGTCCTTGGGATTTCGACGAGCCTTCGGGCACCAGGGTCGACGGCCATTACACTTTTCATAACGCCGACCTCTCGGTCTTCAACGGTATCTCCGGCATTCTGTCTTCGGTGGGCGAGTATCGTGGGATTCTGCACAATATCGTCGTCGACGGCACCACCGACGTTCCGGACTTTCAGCTCGACCACGGCGGTCAGGCGGTTCATCTCACGACCCAGTTCCATGCCATCGTCGACGGCACCAACGGCAACACCTATTTGCAGCCGGTCCAAGCGCACTTCCTCAATACCGACGTGACCACGAATGGCGAGGTCGCCAGTAAGCCGGGTGAGCACGGCAAAACGATCACGCTCGATGTCGACCTGGATCGGGCACACGTGCAAGACGTGCTGTCGCTCGCCGCTAAATCCGATCCCGCATTGCTGACCGGCCGTCTCAAACTGAAGGCGAAGCTCGTGTTGCCGCCGGGCAAAGATCCAGTGCTGCAAAAAATGGCCCTCAACGGTCGATTCAACATCGCCGACGCTCGATTCACCGACGAAAAGATGAAGAGCACCATCGCCGGACTCAGCCGCCGAGCACAAGGGAAGCCGGACGATACCAGCATCACCGATGTGCCCGCAGAGTTCGCCGGCGACTTCGCGCTCGGGAAGGACACGCTTAGCTTCAGTCAATTGCATTTCGAAGTGCCCGGAGCGCAGGCCCAGGTCAAAGGATCGTACGGCTTGCGCAGCGAGGACATCGACTTCACAGGTGATGTGAGACTCACTGCCACCGTCTCGCAGACCATGTCGGGCTCCAAACGCGTGTTGCTGGCGCCCTTCGATGCGATCTTCAGCAAACACGGCGCTGGAACCTATCTGCCGGTCGAAGTCGGCGGAACGCGCCAGCATCCCGAAGTCAAGCTGGATTGGAAGAAGCTGTTCTAGAGTGAGGGCCGTTGAGGTTTTACGATAATCCGGTCTTGTTGATGTCACCGGGATAGAGATTCCGCAGTGCTTCGGCCTCGAGTTGCCGCTCCTGCTTCAAGTCGATCGACCGGCCGCACTTCTTGCACACATATGAATCGCCTGTCGGAATCGGCTCGGTCCCGGGCGGAAATGGGCCTATGCCGTCGTGGAATTGCCAGATGGCTCCACACTGGCATTTGAGTGCCACGCTTCGCGACTTGTTGATGCGGACGTGCAGTCCCCTGGAGAGATCCGGGTCAACTAGCGGCCCACTCCCAACTTTTACTGACACCCGTGTGCCGATCTTTCCTGCTGCGAGCCAGCCTGCTATAGCCCCCAGCAGGAATATCCCGATCACTCCAATCCAGGGAAGCGTCACTGTCGCATCCATACTGGCTCCTCGCGAAGAGAATCCTCTTCGCTGACATTCCCCAGAGTATAGCCTGTGATCGCTACTGCTGTTGTGGTGGTGGTGGCGCGGGACGCGGCGGCTGCGGCTGAGCGCTCTTCTCCGATTTCGGCCCTGGCGGCTTCGCGCCCGGTTGTACCTTGGGCGGGGCAAGAATCAGGTGCAGCGTGTTGCCTTCCTGCCTCGGACGGAACTCCACGATGCCCTTGTCGCCGATGTCCTGGATCAGTCGCTCCAGAATTTCGCGGCCGAGTCCCTGACGGGTCATCTCGCGTCCACGGAAGAAGATGGTCGCCTTCACCTTGTCGCCTTCGCCGAGGAAGCGCAGCACGTGGTTCTTCTTGGTATCGTAGTCGTGATCGTCCACATTAATGCGGAATTTCACTTCCTTGACCGTGATCTGGTGCTGATGCTTCTTGGCTTCGCGCTCCCGCTTTTCCTGCTGGTACAGGTATTTCCCGTAATCCATGATGCGGCAAACGGGGGGTTGCGCTGTGGGTGAGACTTCTACCACGTCGAGGCTTTTTTCGCGGGCAAGTTTAAGCGCTTCGAAGGGCGGCATAATGCCAAGCTGGTTGCCCTCATCGTCGATGACGCGAATTTCGCGGGCACGAATGCGCTCGTTCGTGCGGATAAAACGCTTATCGATACAGTCCTCCGCTCCAATTGCTAGTCTACGAAAAGTATAGCATGGGGTTTGAGAGTGGAGCCGCGATCACGACCCGCACTTCACGCAACAAGCAGATCCTTCGCCCGCCTTAGGGCCTCCTGGTGATGACAATCTGGTGGTGTGACAGTGTTTGGAGGAAGTTAGGGGCCAATTAGCGCGTCGTGTTGTACCGCCGCGACGGTTGTCCTGATCTGCTGGTTTGCTTCCTGGTGCCCTGGCATCCGCAGCTTTAGGTAATTGTCGGTCAGCGCTTCCGTATACTCCCCATCGAAGTGTGTCAGCGTGATCGCTTCCAGTTCTCGTCCGACGAACGATTCCATAAACGCCCGCTTCTTCTGTGCCACCAGCTCTCGCAGTATGCGATTGCGTTCCCGCGCGACTCGCACCGGAACTTGATCCGGCATCGCCGCTGATGGCGTCCCCGGCCGCGACGAATAGGTGAAGACGTGCAGATAGGTAAGTGGCAGCCGCTCGATCAGCGCGCGCGTCTGCTCGAAGTCATCTTCGCTCTCGCCGGGGAAGCCGACCATGACATCAGCTCCGATCGCCGCATCGGGCATCGCCCGCCGGATTCGCTCGATGCGATCGGCATAATGCCACGGGCGATACTTGCGATGCATCTTGCGCAGGATGTTGTCGCTGCCTGACTGCATCGGCACATGCGCGTGCTTGCAGATTCGCGACGAGGACGCGACCAGCTCGATCACCTCGTCTGTCCAATCCATCGGCTCGACCGAGCTGATACGGATCTTCTCGATCGCCGTCCGCTCCAAAATTGCGCGCAACATCCCAGCGAAATTCGTTCGCGGCGTCAGTTCTCGTCCCCAACGTCCGAGGTTGATCCCCGACAACACAATCTCGCGATAACCGCCGCTGACCAACTCATCAACTTCGCGAACAACCGCGTCCAGCCTGAGCGAGCGGCTCTTACCTCGGACGTACGGAATAATGCAGAACGAGCAGCGATTATTGCAGCCGTCCTGCACTTTGAGATTGGGTCGCGTCTTTTCCGATGAGCCGTCGAAGACCGGCGCTGCCATCAATTCGGTGTGCGCGAAAATATCGCCGACGATCACCGTGGCATCGTGTGGCGCGCTAATCTGCGTCACCGGAACAAAGCCGGGCTGCGGGGGGAGATAATCCGCCAGCCGATGCTTGTGGGAGTTGCCGACCACCACACTAACACCGGGCAACGACGACAGCTCATCGGGGGCGCGCTGTGCATAGCAGCCGGTCACCAATATCCTGGCATCGGGGTTTTTCCGATGAATGCGGCGAATCGCGGCGCGTGCGTCCTGGTCTGCCGCCGCGGTCACGGTGCAGGTATTCAAGACCACAACTTCGGCCGCGCCGGCATCGCCCGCGCGTTCCAGGCCGCGATCGAGCAGTTGCCGCTCAATGGCAGCGCCATCGGCCTGCGTCGCGCGGCACCCGAAGTTCTCCACGTGATACGTCGCCACAGGCTCATTATACTGAGCGTCACCGCCGGTGCTTTGCGCGCCAAGTCAAAACAGGTGTACGATCATGCACGGGATGCCAAATCGCGCCATTGAGAATCTGCTCAGCAACCATAGGCGCGACCGCTGCATCATATTCACCCGCTGTTAGCGGTAGCGCTTGGTCTGGAGTTCCCATGAAACGTCGCATTCTGCTAGTTGATGACGAGTTGGCAATTCTTCTCACGCTGCGCGCAATTCTGGAGATGAATGGCTTTGAGGTTGAAACCGCCGCCTCGGCCAAAGAAGCGCAAACCAAGCTGAAGAACGGTGTCTACGAGATGGTGATTACCGACATGCGGATGGAAAATGAAACGTCGGGCTATGACGTCATCCGCACTGCGCGGCAGCAGCCGTACGATCCGGCGACCGCTCTGCTCACCGCTTACCCTTCGCTTGGCAACGAGTGGAAGAGCAAGGGAGCGCAATCTCTTCTGGTGAAGCCCGTGAATACTCCGGAACTGCTGCGGCAACTGGAGGCGTTGTTGATTACCCATCAGGATCAGAAGATGCTCGGTCAGAAGGACAGCGTGAAAAAGGCTGCGATCGCCGAAACCGCGAAGGTCGAGCGGCACACGTCGGCCAAGAGAGCGGAATAGGTTCGGTTAGCTCTACCCAGGATTCAGTAGGACGCGGTGATCATTGGTGAATGATCACCGCGTTTAGTTTTGACGCTTAGATGCGGTCCTATTTGTCAGCGGGCTGCGACTGCGCAGCCGATGGCAATTGGGGCAGAGGCAGAAGCCAAAGCTGTGCCGGATCCAAGTAGGCTCCTTGCCAGCGCGCCGCGACATGAAGATGCGGTCCGGTAGCGCGACCGGTTGCACCCGACAATCCCACCTGCTGCCCCTTTTCTACTTTCTCGCCCTCGCTGACATCGAGATGCGACAGATGCATGTACAGCGTGTAGAACTGCTGTCCATGATCGATGATGACGCAGTTGCCTTCGTAAAACAGTTCGCGCGCCAGCACCACTTCGCCCGCGTTCGCCGCCGTCACCGGTGATCCGGGCTTGGCATGATAATCCAGCCCCCGATGAACGCTGGCCAGCTTGCCGTTGAAGGTGCGCCGCGTGCCAAATCCTTCCGAAACCGTGGTATTAATCGGCGGAACGAATTTGCCCGACCACTCCGGTTGCGCAATAACGTGAGAAAACGCCGCTTCCTTGATTTTCTTCTCGGCCTCGATGCGACGTAGCGTCTCCGGGTCGGGCTGCACGAACTTCTCCGGTACGGTTAACTTCTCGGTCTTGTAATGACCGCTCTCGACGACGATGGTTTGTTCGTCGCGGACAACCGTGCCGTCGGCCAGCGTAGCCTGCAATGAGAGTCTGTAGCTGCCGGGCTTGGCCTCAACGTCGGCTCCAGCCAATCCGTACCAGGCGTGATGTTCACTGGCGGGAAAGAAAGTGATCTGACGTCCCATCCAGTCGCCGCGGATACTCGCAATCGGGCTGGTTACATCCACGCGGAAGAGGCAGGGAGATCCGGCAGAAATGGTGTGGGGGAGCCATGAGATGCGCAGCGATCCCGAACCAGCGACTGCTGGAATCGTAACCGCGATGAGCAGAGCCAGTGCGCACAGTCCTCTGCGCAACCGGGAGAATCGGCATTTCAAACAACGACGCGGCGATGTCAGAAAGATGGATAGAGACACAACATCCCTCTGCGTCCACGAGGGTTAGCAGGGGGCGCTATAGTATGACTGAAATGCGGCTGGTCAGGCAGTAGCGGCACTGGTTCGCCGCTGCTGAAAACACTCCCGACAGAAGACTGGCCGGCCTTGCGTGGGCTTAAAGGGTACGGTGGTTTCCTTGCCACACCCGGAACAGTTGGTGCGGGTTTCCACCTTGGTATAGCCCCCAGCGGACGTGGGTCCCAAGGTGGCAGCGCGTTTTGCCTTACAGGCTTTGCAGCGCTTGGGTTCGTTCTTGAATTGTTTGTCATGGAAGAACAATTGTTCTCCCGCGGTGAATACGAAGTCAGCGCCGCAGTCAATACACTTCAGTACCTTATCCTGGAATTCCATGGAGAGGTGCTCCCTTCAGCCCGCGACTCCCAAGCACACGGACGGGGTCAACTTGTGATTGACAGGAGAACGGGACTGAGCGCTCCAACGGGCAATCACAAATTCCAGTGCTCAGGTACACCCCTGGGTTCGGCCCACCATGCATTTATGCGCACGGTCTAACTAGTAAAGACTGCGGTCTGCCTTGCTTACTACCCCACCTTTAGGAAGGAAAAAAGTATGGGCCGCCCTTGTAACGGCGGCCCAGCTGTAATTAGTCCTGCTCCTTACGAGCCTTTTTCCGGCTGCGCTTGCGAGCTAACGCTTCCTTCACGCGCTTCTTTTCGCCCGGCTTGAGGTAAAAGGAGTGACGCTTCACTTCCTTGATGATGTCCTCTTGCTGGACTTTGCGTTTGAAGCGACGCAGGGCGTTCTCTAAAGATTCACCCTCTTGAATTCGAACTTCCGCCAAACAGGAAACACCCCCAGACTCGTCCCATATGGACAGTAGTAGTTATCGCTGTGTTACAAAAGGAAGTCAAGCGAAGACTTGAGTCACCAGCTGTGGTTACCTGTGGCACATAAGTCTGGGCCTGCAAGTATCTCCCTTAGAAACTAAGCCTTACCGATAATTGCACCTGTCGTGGTGCATACGCATTCGTCGGCGTCAGGAATTGCGAGTTCATCAGGAATTCTCCCGGATACAGCTTTCCACCGACGGTGGTTGTATACGCAACAAATTCTCCCGCCGAGTTGTAATACCCATCGTCGCTGATCTGCAGACGCGCATTGGTGCGGTTGAACACGTTGAACGACTCGGCGATCAGATTCCACACTACATGCTCGCCGCAGCGGATGGTTCGTGTCAGCCGTATATCGGTGCTGAAGTAATCGGGGCCGATAAAGGCGTTCCGGGTGTATCCCGGCAGGCGATCGTTATAGATGTCAGCATCGCCATTGGGATCGCCCGCAATGCTTGCATTGATTGGCCGTCCCGAACCAGCAGTGATGACGCTGGAAAACTTCCAGTTATTCGCCAGCGTCTTCAGCGCGCCCTGATCGAAATGAAATTTGGGTTCTGCCACGAATCCCGCGACAAAGCGGTTTCGCTGATCGTTGACGCTCGGTCCCCACTCCGCAGCGGTGGCGTACGAGTTCTGTACATTTCCCGATCGCCCCACCACCAACGCATCCGGCCCATCATCGATGGCTTTGGCAAATGTGTATCCAACCTGAAAGTACATTCCACGACTCATCGTGTGCTTTAGGGAAATAGTCATGCCGTTGTAGATGCTGCTTGCCGAGCTCTCAAATAGATTGATAGCTCCTAGTTGCGGGTCCGGGCGCTGCACGGGATTGATGCAGGGAGGGTAAGGACACGCGGCCGAAGGAGTGGTCTGCCAGTTGGAGAACGATGCGACCGGATACATGCCCAGCATAACTGTTCCCGTGTCGTTATAGACGGGGTAGTCGACAATCGTCGGCGCGGGCAGGTTTACATCCAGCGAGCGTATCTCGTGCAAGCCATGCACATAGGTATAACTCACCGTGGCCACGATGTTGCGGCCGAACTCATGCTGCGCGGTAATGTTCGCTTGCTCGGTGTAGGGTGTCTGAAAGCTGGGAGAGAAAGCGGAAATGCTCGTCGTCAACAGTCCTGCCACCGATGGCGGTGGATTGCAAACCAAAGCTCCCGCCGAACAGTTCACTAGTGGCGCAGGGTAAGTCGGGAATAGAGCGGCCTGTGCCGGGTTCATCAGGTTCAGGAATAGTTGACCTCCCTGGATTCCGTTATCCAGCGCCACTTGTGAGGCGTACATCGCGGGAATCGGCATGTAAAACAAGCCGCCGCCGCCGCGAATCACGGTTGTGCGCTTCTCGCCGATCGAATAGGCAAAGCCGATTCTTGGCGAGAAGTTGTTCATGTCGGTCGGAACCTTCCCGGCTGCCGGGTACAGCGGATTGCTGGAGAGTTGGCCCGGCTCGAAGGTTTGCAGATCGTAGCGAATGCCGGCATTCAGGGTGAAGTTCCTGGTGATCTGAAAAGTGTCCTGCATGAATGCGGCGTAGAAGCGCGAGTCGGGATGTGACACCGCATCACCGAAGTTCTGCATGTAATAGCGCGCCACACCGTGTGCATAGGCGCGCAGGGGCGACAACGGCTCGCCATACTCCATCGGCTGATAGGTCCACGGGTTGACCTTCACATTGTCGAAGTAGTATTCGCCGTCAAACAGATATGGGTAATAGTTGTAGATTCGAGCCTGAATGAAATCGCCGCCGAACCTCCAATGGATGCGGCCTCGGTCGTAGCTCAGGGTTTCCGCAATGTTCAGCTTGTGTTCGGTCGTATCTCTCGGCAGCGTGCTCGATCCGCCAAAACCGGCCACCAGGTCGTAGATCTTGGACCACGGCTGATTGGTGTTGGATAGGAAATTCTGCGCGTCGTGCGAGAACTGCACGCGCAGATTCGTGGCCAGCCGGTTGGTCCAGGAACTCATCAGGGCTGCAGCTACACTCTCCGTCTGCACGTTATCGGTTCCATTGGCGGTTTCGGCATATCCGGTGATTGGGCTCGAGGGGTCGAAAAAAACGTTGTTGGTTCCGGTCAAGCGCGAGGTGCTGACACGAACGAACGCCAGTTGCTTCGAGGAGAGATTGAAATCGACCTTGGCGAAGCCGGCGTTGCCTTGCATCGTAGTGGGATAGCTTCCACCCATGCTGTTCAGCTTCTGTGCCGCTGCGAAAACCAGTGACTTATCGGTGTAGTCGTAGTCGGTCGTCTGAGGAACGATGACACTCGATCCATTGGCGAACTGGACGACCGAAGGCACCGTCAGCAGATGCTGATCGAATCCCGCATAAAAGAAGATTCGGTCTTTGTGAATCGGCCCTCCCAATGTGCCGCCGAACTGTTGCTGGCGATCGTCCGGCTGGCTGCTGGCATAAGGCTGTTGCGCGTCGAATGTGCGATCACGCAAATAGTAAAAGCCCGTGCCGTGCCAGTTGTTCGTGCCCGACTTCGTAACCACATTGAACACCGCAGCTCCGGAGCGTCCCAACTCTGCGCTATACGAGTTTTTCGAGACGCGGAATTCCTGAATCACTTCGTTGCTGAACTGATAGGGCGCGCGATAGCCGCCACGCGCCTGCGCAAAGAAGGAATTGTTGTCGTCGGTCCCGTCGACCAGGAAACTGTTCTGGAATCCCCGAACTCCTCCCACCGAAAGGTCGCCGTTGGAGTCCGAGGTCTGTCCACGCGGGTCCTGGATCACGTCGGGAGAAAGCAAAGCCAGATCAGTAAAGCGTCGTCCGTTGAGAGGAAGGCCGGTGATCTCCGACTGCGTCACCACATTCGACACCTCGCCGCTCTGCGTCTCCACCGCGACCGCTGTGGCGTTAACGGTGATGGTTTGCGCCGGAGCAACCGGAGCCAGTCGCAGATGAACGACCGACACTCCGCCGACCAGCAGCTCTACGGCATGGCTCGTCTTGCTCGCCATGCCTGGTGCGGATGCGCTCACGTCATAACGGCCGGGAGGCAGCATACCGAAATTGAAGGATCCCTGCCCATCGGTCTGGGCATCGAGATGGAAGCCGCGCGACGCATCGGTGATGGTGATTGCCGCCGACGGAATGCGCGCGCCGCTGGCGTCCTCGATGATGCCTTGCAACGAGGTAAAGCCGTTTTGCGCCGAGATGGTCACCGGAAACAGAAGGATGAGACCGACGCCGCAAGCGGCGAAAAGCAAGCGACAGAAGCTACAAGACGGAGTGCGCAGTACCGAACCGGAAAAGGACCGCATTAGGAACGCCCTGTTAGCAGTAGCTACCTTTTATCTTGAAAAGGCTGACCCGGTGTGGTCTGTGATATAGCTGGATTTGCCAGCACGAAAGGACAATGCCGGAGTGGGAAGCTATTGTACTTTCGTAACTGTTTAAATCTTGGACAGGGGGCGCGGTGCTAGACTTTAGGACTTAGCATGGCAAAACGCGGCCTTTGTGTTTCGCTTTTCATAATCGCGGCGGTTGTGCTTGGCAGGGGTCAAGAGCCAGTGAAGACAACTGTATGCGAAGTGAAATCTGACCCGGCCGCATTCAATCACAAGCTCGTAGAAGTAACGGGGTTCGTGTCGCACGACTTCGAAGATTTCACCCTATTCGATCCGACTTGCGATTCCTGGCCCGCAATTTGGCTGGAGTATGGGGGAACATCTAAGTCCGGCACCATGTATTGCTGTGGGGTTACTAACGACAGACATCGCCCGCAGCAGTTGCTAGTTGAGAACATACCTATTCCGCTTGTAACCAATGAGCAGTTCAGGCAGTTTGAGAGAGCAATCCAGACTCCGTTCCGTTCGGGACGTTATGGGGCGATTGTGCGCGCCACAATTGCGGGAAGATTCTTCGCGGGCAGGCAGATAAAGTATCCCCAGGGCACTGCCTGGGGCGGGTACGGACACATGGGATGCTGCTCGCTGTTGGCTATTCAAGAGATCAAGTCTGTGGACACGGAAAATCGGACAGGCCTAGACTATGGCGCCTCTCCTGATCAACCCGACATCGAAAAAATTGGATGCGGTTATCAAATCCTAACGCATATCGAGGACCGCACAATGTCGGGCGAACAGCAGCAGAAGCAAGCTGACTCAGGGGAACGCGCGTGGGCCTTCAATGATCCGCAGAGGGTTGCGACTGAGGTTCTGTCTAAAAGCGCGAACGTGGGCGACTCTTCAGTTGATCGACTTCGCTTGATACGAGAGGGAGAAGGACGCAAAGTCTACCAATGGCAGCCTCCCGGGAAGGCCGGACCCTATATGGTTGTCGTAAGTCGGCCCTACTGGTTGTCGTTTTATGCGAAAGACAGCAATCGCGTCGCGTGGGTCGTGATCGCGGCATATGAATCGACTTGCGACGAGTCCACCAATGTGAAGCGCATCCGGTAGCGGCTTCGCAACACTGCGTCGCGATCCGCTGTGACGCCCGTCGTTGACCCGCCAAAATCGCGCATGTTACCGTACTCAGTTACACCAACCTTGATCGCGCGTTCAGTACGCCGAAGGATCCCAATTGTCCTCTGATACCCAGGTGGCCACACCGATTCGTAAGACTGCTTTGAATGCTGTCCATCGCCAGATGGGCGCCAAAATGGTCGATTTCAATGGCTGGGACATGCCGGTGGAGTATCCCTCGGTCGGCGGCCTGATGAAAGAGCACATTGCCGTCCGCACTGGCGTTGGCGTCTTCGACGTGAGCCACATGGGCGATATCCGCATCTCCGGCCCGCAGGCTCTGGACGCCGTGCAGCACATCACCATGAACGACGCTGCGGGCATGGGCATTGGGCAGTGCCGCTATTCGGCGATGCTCTATCCCGAAGGGACATTTGTCGACGACGTCATCGTGCATCGCATGGGCGAAGAAGACTACATGCTGGTGATCAACGCCGGCACGCGCGAGAAGGACGTCAACTGGGTCACCGACAACACGCGCCAGGTCGACTGCAAGGTCGAGAACCTGAGCGACGACTACACGCAGATCGCGATCCAGGGCCCCAAGGGCGTCGACACGCTGCAGAAGCTGACGGATGCCGACCTGTCGAAGGTGAAGTTCTACTGGTTCACGCACGGAACCGTCTGCGGCCTGAAGAACATCCTGATCGCGCGCACCGGATACACCGCCGAAGACGGCTTCGAGATTTACGTCCCCACCGATGAAGAGACCAGCGCGCGCGTGTGGAATGAAGTGCTCGCAGCCGGCCAGGAGTTCGGCATCGTGCCCTGTGGTTTGGGAGCCCGCAACACATTGCGCCTGGAGGGCAAGCTGCCGCTTTACGGACACGAGATCTCAAACGAGATTAATGTCTGGGAGGCCGGTCTGGAGCGCTTCCTTAAGATGGAGAAAGGCGAGTTTATCGGCCGCGATGCGCTGGAGCGCGCCAAGGCAGCCGGCATCAAGCGAACGCTGGTCGGACTGGAGTCCATCGATCGCGGTATTCCGCGTGATGGCTATCAGGTCATGGATCTCGAGTGCAAAGAAATTGGATACGTTACCAGCGGCTCGTACGCGCCATTCCTCAAGAAGAACATCGCGCTGGCCTATGTTCCAATCGAACAGTCGGAGATTGGCAACGAATTGAATGTCCAGTGCAGGAGTACGCCGGTAAAATGCAAAATAGTGCCAACGCCGTTTTACAAGCGTCCGAAGAAGCAGTCGTAGGTTTCGGTGGAAGGGCACGGCTTCAGCCGTGCCGACACCTCATGATGAACGATGGGCTTTAGCCCTGGCACCCATGGCTAAAGCCAATTTTGTGGGCTTCTTGGTTCGCCGGGCTGAAGCTCGGCGCTTCCACCCCGGAGGAGAGAAATCATATGGCTTATCCCGCGGATTACAAGTACACCAAAGAACACGAGTGGCTGAAGATCGACGGCAACACCGGCAGCATCGGCATCACGGATTACGCGCAGAACTCGCTGGGCGACATCGTCTTCGTTGAACTGCCCAAGGTTGGAACGGAGATCGCCGCCGGCAAGACCTTTGGCTCGGTCGAATCCGTGAAGGCCGTGTCCGATCTTTTCGCGCCCGTCTCCGGCACGGTGACTGAGATCAACGAAGCGCTGAACACCGCGCCCGAGCAGGTGAACAAGGGCGCCAACACCACGTGGATGATCAAGGTGACGTTGAAGGATGCAGGCGAAGCCGGCCAGTTGCTGTCGGCCGCCGATTACGAGAAGTTCATCGCCGAAGAGGGCGCGCATTAAGAGCAGCAATTAGCTATTAGCAATTAGCCAAGGCGAGAACCGCGGACAGCGCGGAGTTCTCGCGAGTATGTATCATTAGAGTTGAGACGGTTTTCACATGGACTTCGCTAACTTCGAGGAATTTTGGATGGCGCTCGGGCGACTGTATGACAGCACGCTCAAGAATACAGAAGACATCCATGTACTTCGTGAAGCAGCTAAAGAGGACCGCGAGTCCGCTCGCGATCTCCGCGAAGCGGCGACGCTTCTGGCGAATGCTGTCCAGCGCGATCACGATGTGATCATGGCGCATGAGCATCGGCTTGATCGAATGGAGATCACCGTGGAGGCCATTCTCGAAGACCTGCGCCGCCACCGTGAAGGACGCTCGCCACAGTGATTCACGCCGCGTCGGCCTGCATCCGCTATCTCCTGAATGTTATCTACATAAGGTTTTCCCTCGCCAGAGTACAGGCGAATTCATTACTTAAGACGCCCAGGAAAGTTACAGGTACCCATGCGCTATCTTCCTAAATCGCAGTCCGATCGCGAGCTCATGTTGCGCGAGATCGGCGCGAAATCCATCGACGACTTATTTGCTGCCATCCCCGCCGAGTATCGCCTGCAGGGCGATCTCAACATCCCGCGCCAGTACGCTGAGAGCGAGATCGTGGAGTTCTTTCGCCAGCGCGCCGCTAACAGCGCGCAGGGCTACGCCACGTTCCTCGGTGCCGGCGCATATTCGCATTACCGGCCCGTGGTCATCGATGCTCTGATCTCGCGCGGCGAGTTCTTCACCGCCTACACGCCTTACCAGCCGGAGATCGCGCAGGGCACGCTGCAGTCGATCTTCGAATTCCAGTCGATGATCTGCGAACTCACCGGCATGGACGTCGCCAACGCCTCAATGTACGACGGCTCGACCGGCGCGGCCGAAGCGTTGATGATGGCCGCGCGCATCACCGGTAAGTCGAAGGGTGCAGTCGCGATGACGGTTCATCCTGAGTATCGCGAGGTCATCACCACTTACACGCGCTACCAGGGCATGCCGGTCTCGACCTTCGGTTATGCGAAGAACGGCCGCATCGACCTCGACACGCTGGACATGGCCGTCGATGAGGAGACCGCTGGCGTGCTCATCCAATCGCCCAACTTCTTCGGCACGATTGAAGATATTGCCGCCATCGCCGACATCGTACACAGCAAAGGCGCGCTGCTGATCGTCTCGATCGCCGAAGCCGTTTCGCTCGGCATCGTGAAGCCTCCGGCGGAAGCCGACATCGTCAGCATGGAAGCGCAGTCGTTTGGCGTGCCGCTGGGATTTGGCGGCCCGTATTGTGGCGTGATCGCAACCCGCGACCGGTTCGTGCGGCAGATGCCCGGACGATTGGTTGGCGAGACCCGCGACCGCAACGGCAAGCGCGGATTCGTGCTGACGCTCTCCACGCGCGAACAGCACATTCGCCGCGAGAAGGCGACCTCGAACATCTGCACCAATCAGGGCCTGGTGGCGCTGATGTGCGGCATCTTCATGAGCGTCTATGGCCGCGAAGGATTAAAGGAGCTGGCGACGCAGAACCTCGCCAAGGCCCACTACGCCGCCGAGCAGTTCAAGAAAGCCGGCGCGACGCTGCTCTTCGAAGGCGCTCCGCGCTTCAACGAGTTCGTCATCCAGACCAAGAACGATCCTTACACCATCAACGACCATCTGCTGGGCAAGCAGATCATCGGAGGATTCCCGCTGAAAAAGTTTTATTCCGAGCTGAACAACGCAGCGCTATGGTGCTGCACTGAGACCACGACCAAAGCCTCGATTGACGCGGCTGTGAAGGAGGTGGCGCTGTGAACCCGAACGAAAAGATCCGCAAAGCTACCACGCACATCAGCCAGAACGAAGGCCTGATCTTCGAGAAGTCGTCACCCGGCAAGAAGGCGTACAAGCTGCCGCCGCTCGACGTGCCTGAGGTTGATCCCAATGAACTGCTCGGCGGTCAGGCGCGCGAAGATCTCGGCGAGATGCCGGAGGTCAGCGAGATCGAGATCATCCGCCACTACACGCGCATTTCGACCTGGAACTACGCGGTCGACCACGGCATGTATCCGCTCGGCTCCTGCACCATGAAGTACAACGCGCGCGTGAACGAGTACGTCGCGCGGCTGATGGGACTGGCGGAGGCGCATCCCTACCAGCCGGAGCGCATCAGCCAGGGCGCGCTTCGCATATTGAAGATGCTGAGCGAGCAGCTCATCGAGATCACGGGCATGGATGCGATCACGCTGCAGCCTGCCGCCGGCGCGCATGGCGAGCTCACCGGCATCCTGATGGTGCGCGCGTATCTCGAATCGCGCGGCAATCCGCGTAAGAAGATCCTGATACCCGACTCCGCGCACGGCACCAATCCCGCGACCGCAGCGATGTCCGGCTACACGGTCGAGAACCTGAAGTCGAACTCGGCCGGCATGGTGGACATCGCATCGCTGGTGGCGCAGGTGAATGAAGATGTCGCCGCGTTGATGCTGACCAATCCCAACACGCTGGGCGTCTTTGAGCAGGAGATCCACAGGATTGCCGACGTGCTGCATGCCAAGGGCGCGCTGATGTACATGGACGGCGCCAACATGAATGCGCTGGTCGGCAAGGTTCGTCCGGGCGACTTTCGGCGCTGACGTCATGCACCTCAACCTGCACAAGACCTTCTCGACGCCGCATGGAGGAGGTGGCCCGGGCTCAGGTCCGGTAGCGTGCAAGAAGATGCTGGAGCCGTTCCTGCCGGCGCCGGTCGTGATCAGCAAGTCTGATGGCACGCTCGGCTTCGACTACGACCGGCCCAAGTCGATCGGCCGCGTGCGCATGTTCTATGGCAATTTCGGCATGCACGTGCGCGCGCTGGCGTACATCATGGCCAACGGTCCCGACGGCCTGCGGCAGACGACGGAAGACGCCGTCCTCAACGCCAACTACATCCGCAAGAAGCTCGAAGGGGTTTACGACCTGCCGTACAACACGCCGACTATGCACGAAGTCGTTTTCAGCGACCGGCGGCAGGTTGGCAAGGGCGTTCGCACCGGTGACATCGCGAAGCGGCTGATCGATTACGGCTTCCATCCTTATACCGTCAGCTTCCCGCTGGTGGTGCATGGGGCGCTGATGATCGAGCCGACCGAGAGCGAATCAAAGGAGGAACTCGACCAGTTCATCGACGCGATGAAGGCGATCGCGCAGGAGGCCGAGGAGAATCCCGAGATCATCGCCGATGCACCGTACAACACGCGCATCTCGCGGCTGGACGAAGTCGCCGCCGCGCGCAAGCCGGTGCTGCGCTGGAAGCCACAGGTCGAGCCAGTGGCGAAATAGGGGTTCATCACAGAGACACAGAGAAAGCCAATTCTGAATTTCTCTGTGCCTCTGTGCCTCGGTGTCTCTGTGGTGAATCCTTCTTCCACTTATAATCGCTTTCGCATGGCTGGCTACTTTGCGCGGCGCACGTCGTGGGATCTCACAACCAATCGCTACACGGAAGTCCTCGACGCCCATCGTCGAGCGGGCAGGGAACTGCTCGATCTGACCGCGTCCAATCCCACAACGGTCGGCCTTCAATATCGCGAGGAAGAACTGCTGCGTGCGCTCGCGAATCGCGAATCCCTGCGCTATGAGCCGCAACCGAAAGGACTGCTTGCTGCCCGCGAGGCGATTTCCAACTATTACTCCGAGCGTGGCGCGAGGGTTTCTCCCGACGACCTGATCCTGACCACGAGCACTAGCGAAGCCTATTCCTTCGTCTTTCGCCTGCTGTGTGATCCTGGAGATGTAGTGCTGGTTCCCACCCCGAGTTATCCGTTGTTTGACTTTCTCGCCGACATTCAGGATGTGAAGCTTGAGCCGTACGAACTGGTCTATGACCACGGCTGGCAGGTCGAGCCGACATCATTGTTTGCTGCTGTTGATCGCACGCTGGCAGCGGGCGCACGTTGCCGGGCAATCCTGGTAGTCCATCCCAATAACCCAACTGGCTCGTTCATTCAGGCGCGCGAACTCCAGTTGCTGAACGATGTTTGTGCCGAGCATGACGCCGCGATCATCGCCGATGAGGTTTTTCTGGACTACACGCTGACGACGCAGCAGCCGCTGACTTGCGCCGCTAACAATGGCGCATTGACCTTCACCCTGAGCGGTCTCTCGAAAATATCGGCTCTGCCTCAAATGAAAGTCGCTTGGGCTGCAGTCAGCGGGCCGCCAATTTTGAAGTCGGATGCATTGTCACGCCTGGAAGTCATCGCCGACACCTATCTGTCGATGAACGCGCCCGTCCAGCTGGCGGTGCCGACGATGCTGGAGGAGCGGCACAGCATTCAATCGCAGCTGATGCAGCGATGCGAGAAAACCTGCAGGAGCTCGATTCGCAACTCGCGCGGCAGAAGCTTTGCGGCCGTCTTGATGTGGAAGGCGGCTGGTACGCTATCGTCCGCGTGCCGGTTACTGGCTCCGACGAAGATCTCGCGATTGCGCTGCTGCGGGAAAAAGGCGTGCTGGTGCAGCCCGGGCATTTCTATGATTTCGCCGCCGACGGCCATCTTGTGGTCAGCCTGATCACACCCGCTGACACTTTCCGCACAGGAATTACGCGCCTTCTGGAATATGTTGCAACCATTGGCGGCTGACCGCCGTCCACTTAAGAGAGCCGGAAGTGCAAATAGTTGCACCTGATTCAGGCAAATATCTCGGTCCAGAATGCGGCAGGGCAACGGTATAATAAAAAGGCTGTGCTCAAATATTCCATCGTCGTCCCGTTTCACAACGAAGAAGACAACGTTACCGAACTCTACGATCGCCTGCGCGTGGTGATGGAAGCTGCGGGTGAGCCGTTCGAGCTGGTCTTCGTTGACGACGGCAGCCGGGACAACACGTTCTGGTTGTTGCAGCAGATCGCGGCGGTGGACCGTCGCGTAGTCGTGGTAAAGCTGCGGCGCAATTTCGGGCAGACGTCGGCGTTGGCCGCGGGTTTCGATCATGCCGAGGGCGAGTATGTGATCGCCATGGATGGCGACCTGCAGCACGATCCCCACGACATTCCGCTGTTCCTGCAGAAGCTGCGCGAGGGATACGACATCGTCAGCGGCTGGCGCAAACAGCGCATCGACAACTTCGTAATGCGGCGTTTTCCGTCGCGCGTGGCCAACTGGCTGATGGCCAAGCTGAGCGGCGTCGATCTGCACGACTTTGGAACGACCTTCAAAGCCTATCGTCGCGAAGTTGTCCAGGAAGTTCCGCTCTACGGCGAACTGCATCGCTTCATTCCGGCATTGGCGTCGGCGTATGGCGCGACGATCTGCGAGATTCCCATTCGCAACGTCAATCGCGAACGCGGCGAATCGCATTACGGCATCTCGCGCACCTTCCGCGTCTTCTTCGATTTGATTACCATTCGCTTCCTGCTGAAGTACATGTCCCGGCCGCTCCATTTCTTTGGTGGCGTCGGTGCTCTCAGCTCGTTCAGCGGCGGCCTGATTGCGCTGTGGATGATCTGGGAAAAATTCCTGCGCGGCAAGAATGTGATGGACGAGCATGGACCGCTGCTGGTCTTCGCCGCGGTGCTGATCGTGGCCGGCGTGCAGTTGCTCGCACTGGGACTGCTGGGCGAATTGCAGGTTCGACATTTCCACGAGCCGAGCAAGCGTGCGCCGTATACCGTCGACCGCGTACTGCGCTCCTCGCACAGCCAGGGCGCACTGGCGGATTGAAGCGAGGGACTAGGGATCAGGTGCTGGGGGCTAGTGCCCCGGTCTTCTCATCCATCGCAGCGATATTGCATGCTCGGACCGGTCGTGCGCTAAGAGGCATCAACCGCGTTGCGCTTGCTAGTCTCTAATCCTGTTCCCATGCCCCGCAAGATCATCGTCTTCACCCAGCCTGATTCTCTGCCGTGCGAGGCAGTCAAGATGTTCCTCAAGTCTCGCAAGGCGAAGTTCGAGGAGCGCTGTGTGACTTACGATAACGACGCCCAGCAGGAGCTCGCCGAGAAGTACAATAGCCGTTCCACTCCCACGGTCGTGATCGACGACGAGGTGGTCGTCGGTTTCGATCCTGAACTGCTCGATCAACTGCTTGGACCGTAAGCCTCATCCCGCCCGCGGTTATCTTTTCATCGCTGCTGCCACATTCTGCTGGGGACTCTCCGCAGCGATGGGCCGTGCAATCTTTACCGGAAGGATTTCGTGGGGCGGGCACGCACTGCCGCCAATTGATCCGCTCGCGTTGGCGCAGGCCCGTAGCACTGTTTCGCTGCTGATCCTGGCGCCGATTCTATTGCTCCGCAATCGGCCGGCGCTGCGAATTCGCGGCAGCCATCTGGTGCAGTTCTTCCTTCTGGGGATTCTTGGGATCGCGGGCTCGAACTATTTCTACTACTTTGCCATCGAGAAGACGTCGGTGGCGACAGCGATTGTGTTGCAATACGTTGCGCCGGTGTGGGTCTTGCTTTACATGCTGGTGAGGAGACTACAGCATCCGACCGTACTTCGCATCAGCGGAGTGTTGCTAGCTGTCCTTGGTTGCGCCTTCGCGGTCGGTGAGGTCGCCGTTCGCGGCGGCTTTCCCTGGCTGGCCATCTCAGGAGTGCGCTTCAGTACGGTTGGAGTTCTGGCCGCCGAAGCCGCGGCCATCACCTTCGCCTTTTACAACGTCTATGCGCAACATCTATTGCAGATCTACCAGCGCTGGACAGTGTTGGTGTATGCGCTGCTCGCAGCCGCCGCATTTTGGCTCGTGCTCAATCCACCGTGGAAGATCGCCGCGCAGCATTACAGCGGCGGACAGTGGCTGTTTATGCTGATTTTCTCCATTGCCTCGATGCTGATTCCGTTCTCCCTGTACTTCACGGGACTGCAGCATCTCGACGCGACGCGCGCCATTGTGACGGCATGCCTGGAGCCGGTGTGGGCGATTCTGCTGACGGCGATGATCCTGGGAGAGTTGGTGACGCCGGTGCAGGTTGTCGGAATTGTTGTGGTGTTGGCGGCGACGATCCTGGTGCAGGTTCCTGATCGCAAGGCGCCCGCCGAGCCGACGATTGCGGTCGAGCCCATCGAGTAGAACGGTAAAATCAACGAATCCCGAGCAGCACGGCAGTGTACTGACGCACCCTCGCGAGGAGAATGGGGGCAGCTTTGGAATGGAAGCGCGCGTTTCGCATTGCCCAGTCCATACTCTTCAGTTGATCCACCAGAATTGCTCCCTCCACGTCGCCGACATCGATGGGAAGTGCAAACGGGTACGGTTTACGCTTACTCGTTAACGGGCATACTACCGCCAGTCCGCTGGCACGGTTGTAACGCTGGTCGGTGAGAACCAAGGCTGGGCGGCGCTTAGCCTGCTCACGGCCGAATTGCGGATCGAAATCCAGCATCACAATATCGCCGGCTTCGGGAACGTATACGCTTACCATTCCACAATTTCCTTGCCGGTCTCGGGTCCGGTTGAGATCTCCGGATAGCGGTTTTCGGGAGTGATTTGTGCGACCAACTGCGACAGCGACGGAATTCTGCTCGGCCGGTGAACCTCCAGGCGTCCTTCGCCAGCGGCCTCGATCTCCAGCGAGTCGCCCTCCTTCAACCGGGCCTCCTGGATGATCGACTTGGGAATACGTATCGCTAAGCTGTTACCCCAGCGCACCATTTGTGCTTTCATGGCAACAATCTCCTTCACCAATACGAAGTATATACTACGTATCTACGTTGAGGGTACGTCAGAAAGGGAAACTGCTACCCCCTGGTCGTCGCCGGAGTGCGCTGGTGGGATTCCGTCTCGGCGTAAAGCGCGTCGATTTCTTTCTTGTAGCGGTCGGTGAGATGCCTCCGGCGGAGTTTCATGCTGGGGGTTAGCGTGCCGTCGGCGATGCTGAGCTCGTCAGGGACGACGAGAACCTTCTTCAGTTTCTCGTACTGCGCCAGGTTGTTGTTAAGCTCCTCGACGATTCCTTCGTATAGCCCCTGCACTTGATGCGAACGCACCAGCTCTTTACGCGATGAGAACTTCACGGCGTGCTGCTTTGCCCACTGCTCCAGGTCTTCAAAGCTGGGAATGATGAGGACGGCAGGGAATCGCCGCTTGTCGCCCAGCAGAGCGGCCTCGGCGACGTACTGATTGACCTTGAGCGAATTCTCGATCGGCTGTGGCGCTATGAATTTGCCGCCGGAAGTTTTGATCAGATCCTTCTTGCGATCGGTGATGGCAAGATAACCATCTTCGTCGATGCTGCCGATGTCGCCGGTCTTGAACCAGTCATCTTCGAAGACTGCGGCGGTTTCTTCGGGCATCTTCCAATAGCCCTTGAAAATCGAGGGGCCGCGCACCAGCACTTCGCCATCGTCAGCGATGCGCACTTCAATGTTCGGCATGGGTTTGCCCACCGTTCCCAATCGATGGTTGATGGGGTTGTTCAGCGCGATGACCGGCGACGTTTCGGTCAGGCCGTAGCCTTCGTGAATGCGGATGCCGATGTCGGCGTACCAGGTGGCGATCTCCTTACCGAGTGGCGCGCCTCCGGAGACGAAGACGCGAGCGCGGCCGCCGAGACCTTCGCGCACCTTGGAGAAGACCAACGCGTCGGCAAGCTTCCAGGAGAACGACGCCGGCGTTTCGCCGCGAAGAATGATGTCGCGGTTCGCGGTACCGACCTTGAGCGCCCACTGGATCAGCACGCGCTTGATGCCGTGCGCTTTGTTCTGCACCTGGTTGTAGACCTTCTCGTAGACGCGCGGTACAGCAACAATCAGCGTGGGATGAACTTCCCGCATGGTACGGGGTAAGTCCTCCATAACGGGGCAATACGCCAGCGGGACTCCTGCGTTAAACAGCGCGTAGTCCAGATGACGCGCGGTCACGTGAGACAGCGGCAGGAACGATATGCACAGGTCGTCCTTGTCGAAATCGTACATGTCGAGCGAGACATTCAGATTCGACGCGATATTGCCGTGCGTGAGCATGACGCCCTTCGGCGTGCCGGTTGTGCCAGAGGTGTAGATCAGCGTCGCTAGATCGTCAGGCTCGATTTTCTCGCCGATGGCGTGCAGAGCCGGGTCGTCATCCAGCGGCGCATCGCGCAGGAACGACTGCATCGGCACAGCATCGGTCAGCTCCGGAGCGTCGTCCATGAGGACGATGTACTCCAGGCTGGTCTGCTTGCGGATGGCGGCCAGCTTTTCGTATTGCTTGCGCGTCGAGACGAAGGCGATACGCGCCTCGGAGTTCTGCAAGACAAACAGGCACTGCTCGGAGGTTTGGGTGGCGTAGATGGGGACATCTACCGCGCCCAGCAGCAGGCACGCAAAGTCCGCAATGGCCCACTCGGGTCGGTTCTCGCTGAGCAGGATGACTCGGTCGCCCTTCTTGACTCCCCACGATTGCAGTTGTCGCGCTGTGGCGTAGACCCAGGCCTGAAGCTGGCGAGCGGAGATCGGCTTCCACGTGTCGCCCTCGCGGGTGAGCATCAGGCGGTCACTGTTGCGCTTCACCAGGGTGAAGAAGACGTCATTGAGGGTGCGAAGATTCATGACTGCTGAGCCCGCATACCGTTCAGGAAAATGTCGGCCACTACATCCGCAACATTAGCCAGCTTGTAATCGTGCCCGCTGAGTACCCACGACGTTACCATCTCGTCCAGCGCGCCGAAGAAGCAGTTGGCAGCGTACTTGTCAGACATCTCGGGACGGAAGATTCCCTTCGCCTGGCCTTCGGTAATCGCTTCGCGCACCAGGCCGAGGTACTCGACCATGTGATGGTGCGAGAACTCGGAGAGGAACCGTGTGCTCTGCCGCAGCTCCATCTGGAAGACTACGGCGAGGTTGCGATTTGATCCCAGGGCGTCGAGGTGCAGAAAGGCCAATCGCCGCAATCGCTCTGCCGGATCGGCGACCTTCTTCAATTCGGTGCGCGCCAGGCTCATGAAGGCGTCGAAGGCCGTGTTGATGGCGCTCATCAGGATCTCTTCCTTGCTCTTGAAGTAGAGATAGACGGTGCCGTCGGCAACGTTGGCGCGGTCGGCAATGTCAGCCACGCGCGACGTGAAAAAGCCCTTCTCGGCGAAGACGGCAACGGCTGCGTCCAGGATGCGCTGATACTTGTCGTTGGCGCGAGTCAGCGAGGGGCCTGCCGCATCTAGCGGGGTCGAGATGGAATGAGCTTTGTTGTCAGTCACGAGGGTCCAGGTCAGTGGGCAAGCCGCGTTCTTTGGCCACCGAATGAGTACTCATTCACTTTATTCCCGGATATAGTGTTTCCGCAATTGGAACCGCATAGCCGGTCGAAGTGGGATTCCAAAATGGAAATCACTGCATTTCATCGCGATGAGATGTGGCTTGCCATTTCGGTTGTGGCAGATGAGCTGCTGTGTGGGACAATCGACAAACATCATTCACCCGTCCACATTTCTTGAGAGGAGAGAATCGATGAGGAACTTTCTTGTCGCGTTGCTGCTGTCCGCTTTGCTCGCGCCGGCAGCCTACGCGAGCGGCAAGCCCAACGATGTGCCGGCGCCGAAGATCAAAGTTGGCGACATGGCGCCCGACTTCACGCTGGAAGACCAGAACGGCAACAAAGTTTCGCTGAAGGACTTTCGCGGCAAGAAGAATGTCGCGCTGGCGTTTTACATCTTTGCCTTCACCGGTGGTTGAAAGAAGCAGATGCAGGCCTTCCAGGAGAACTTGAGCAAACTGGAAGCCGCCGACACCCAGGTCCTGGGTGTAAGCATGGATTCTCCCTTCTCCAACAAGGCGTGGGCGCAACAGATCGGCGTTACTTTCCCCTTGCTTAGCGATTGGGGCGGCGATGTCACCCGGAAGTACGGCTTGTATGATCCCGAGTACAAAGCGGCGCGCCGGGTCAACTACCTGATCGACAAGAATGGCAAGGTGATCGAGATGCAGTTGGACGATGATGCCATCGATCCTAGTAAGGTCGTGGTCGCCTGCCAGGCGAAGAAGCTGGGGCGATAGCACGGTTTGTATCGGGGCACGGCTTCAGCCGTGCCGTAGCGATGGCTTAACGGATCTGCGGCGTTGAGTTCCTCACTAAGGAACTCAACGCCGCGCTTCTTTTTTCGCGCCTGTGGCGGCACGACTGAAGTGTGTGCGTGAGAACGCTGTCGTCCCCGGGGGACTCTGGTTCCTTTCCCACTCTACCCAAGACTCCGCTGCGCTCCGTCCTGGGCTATCATGACACGCGCCTACGGCGCTCTGGTTTTTCGAGCCTCCTACTCCACGGCATGGAAGAAAGCTGGTTCTCATACGGACACCAAAAGTCGTGGCCTGATACGTAGCAAAATAACTGCGCAAAAAGTATTCTGGTTTCCATGAACGGCGGGCGTACTGGAAGCAGCTCAAAGAAGAGTTTGGCTGAGCCGCACAGCAACTGGAAACGGGTTCGCGCACGACGGACGCGCAAGTTCGCACTGCCGTCGCCAAAGACCCCGATGCTGTGCCGACTGACGAAGCTTTCTGGAGGGCGGCCAGAGTAGTGCTGCCGCGCTCCAAGAAGACCGTTACCATGCGGCTTGATGCTGATTTTGGAGTGGTTTCGAACGCGGCGGGATTATCAGACCCGGATCAACGCTATCCTGCGCGCCTATATGAATTCCCAACAGCACGACCGGTGACCCTGCGGCATCTCCTGCGAGAACCCGCTGCCTCGGCTTAAAATTTGCTCCCTCATCAGCCGCAGCGGTGGTAAGCTATCCGGACTCGATCCGATCATGCTGGCCAACATCCTAATCGTCTTCGGCTGTGTCGCTGCGTCGGTAGTTTTTCTCTTCCTGGTAACCCGCACCTCGACTGCGCACGCGCGCAAAGAGTCTAACGATTTTACCGGCGCCGTGGTTTCCGTCATCGGCACTACCTATGCGGTGTTGCTGGCCTTCATGCTGTTCACGGTGTGGACCATGTTTCAGCAGGCGCAGGTGAATGCCGAGCAAGAGGCCAACGACCTGGTGAACATCTATCACATCAGCGGCTCGTTGCAGGATCCGGCGCGGTCGACAGTGCAGGACCTCACTCGCCGGTATGCCAAGCAGGCGGTCGAGGTCGAGTTTCCAGCGCTCAACAATGAGACGCTTCCCCCAGAAGGCGGGCGCATGGTGAGCCAGATGTGGAAGGCCGCCGGCGCCGTTCAACCCCATTCCAACGACGAAGCCCAGGCGGTGGGAGAGTTGACCAGCACGCTGCGCAACCTGACCGAGCATCGCCGCATTCGGATTATGCAAAGTCACGAAGCGCTGCCAAACATCTTATGGACCGTATTGATCGCGGGAGGCATTATCACGGTCGCGGCCTCGTGCTTTTTCGGAGTTTCCGACTTTCGCTTCCACCTGTTGCAGGTGATCGTGCTTAGCTTCCTGATTGCGCTGGTGCTGGTGGCTATCGCAGATATCGATAGCCCCTACCAAGGCGACGTGAAGGTCAGTCCGGCCGGTTTCGAATATGCGATTCACACCTTTTCTGGAACTGGGGAACAATAGCGGGGCGCGTCACGGCGCGATCATTCTGGCTGCAGCCTGCTGGGCGCTGGGATAGTCGCGCGTCAGGTCCTTGGCCTTTTGCTCGGCCCATTTCGCTTCGACCGGATGAGCATCGACCTTCAGCGCCTGCGCCAGCAGGAGATAGCCAACGTCCGTCGGATGGATGCTCACGGACTGATAGTAGGCGTGGATCGCAGTGGTTAAGTCCCCGAGTTGTTGGGAGACGATTCCGTAATCAAGCCACGGCTCGAAGCGGTCCGGGTCCAACGCGACCGCTTGCTTGAGGTAATCGCGCGCTTGCGTGACCTCGCCGAGACCGCGAAAGGCATAGCCGGCGTTAGCACAGGCAGCCGCCTGCACTGTCTTGTTCTGATACGCGGGATTCTCGGTTGTGATCACGATTACCTGCTGATACTGCGCGATCGCCGCGCGCAGCTTGCCCTCGCGCTGATTGTGCACCGCCAGGTACATCAACGCGGGCGGGTAGTTCGGATTAATCGCCAGCGCGTGGAGAAAGTGCTGTTGCGCTTCTTCCGTACGCCCCTTTCCATCGAGCGCATCGGCCAACTCGTTTTCCGCAGCGTAATTGCCGGTTGTGATCTCGAGGGTATGTGTCCAGAGTACGACATCGTCGCTCCAGTAAGAGATCTGGCGATACGACAACAGGGCGAGCGCCATAAGAACCGCACAAGCCGGGACCGCCAGCCACGCGCGCGCGAGACGGCGCTGTTGTGCGAAGTCGGCGATGCCCCACGTCACCATAATGAAGAGTCCGACGAACGGCAGATAGGCGTAACGATCGGCCATGGCCTGCCGCCCGACCTGGATTAGCCCGATCATGGGAACCAGCGTGCCGAGGAACCACAGCCATCCGACGAGCAGATAACGCCGATCGCGCAACCGCACAACGAATATCGAAATGATGATCAGCAGCAGCAGCGACAGCGCCGCTTCCCATGTCTTCAGCGAATTTCCCGGATGCGGGTATATCAGTGCCAGATGCGATGGCCAGATTGCTTTCCCGAGGTAACGAGCATAGGAGAACGCGGCGTTTTCCAGACGCTGGAAGAGGGTGTAATCGGGATTGAAGCCACCGCCGCTGGTCTGCGCTTTCATGGTCATGACCGCGCCGGCGGCGCTCATCGCAAACAGCGGAATCTTCTCTTCGATCAGCCCTCGCCATTCGCTCTTCGCTTTCCGCTTTTCGTCGGAAGGCCGCTCCTGGCTATTCCTTGTTCGCGGTCCGCCAGAGATTTCGTCCAAGCTATTCTGGCGAAGAGCCAAGAGCGAAGGGCGAAGAGCGACGCGTCGCAGCGGCCAGTAATCCCAGAGCAGCAATACAAATGGAAGCGTCACCACCTGCGGCTTGGACATCAGGCCGAGCGCGAACAGCAGCATCACCAGCACATACCGGGGCAAACGCGGCTTCCGCACGTACCAGCTCCACGCGGCAATCGTCAGCAGGAAAAACAGCATGCTGAGCAGGTTCTTGCGTTCGGCAATCCATGCGACTGATTCGACATTGATGGGATGCAAGGCAAACAGGGCCGCGACCATCGCGCTGCGTCCGGCGTATCCCGTCGCGCGATAGAGCACCCAGAAGAGCACGAGGAGGTTGAGGACATGCAGCGCCAGGTTCACGTCATGGTGGGCGCCGGCGTTATCCTTGAAGAGCTGATAGTCGACGATGTGCGATAGCCATGTGACCGGATGCCAGTTGGCCGCGTCATAGCTGGTCATGGCCCACATGATCGATTGGCGAGTCAGGCCGGCCTTTACGTGATCGTTGCGCGTGACGTAGGCGCCGTCGTCGTAGTTGACGAAGGGATGGTGACGCACGGGAGCGTAAAGAGCGACGGTGGCGACGGCGAGGAGGAGAGCCAGCAGGATTGGCGGCGTTTTGGATGGCGCAGCGTCTAAGGCCGCCGATTGTTTAGGACTAGCGGCAGCGGCCGGGCTCGGATGAGGGAAGGAAAGCACTGCAAAATTCTATAACGGACGTGGGTGGAGCACTCCTTCAGGTATGCGTTGCAGCGGTTCATAAAAGACAGCGGCTTCAGCCGCTGAGGTCTCTTGGATTACCTCAGCGGCTAAAGCCGGCTAGAAATCTGCGAGGTTCAATGCACGCCAGAAGGCGTGCTCCACCCAAGCTTGCTCCACCCACTGGCATGCAGGGCGCGACGCGGCGCTGAAGCGCCGAACTACCCTCAGTCGCCGCTGTAGGCTGCCGCAGCGACTGCTTCTGCTTCTACCGGCTCTGCGAGCGGCTTGACCACTGGCTGAATGCGCGCCGAGCCCAGCTTAGGCAGCTTCACATCCCACGCCAGTCCCAGCATCTGCAGGAACTTGATTCCGTACCAGTTCATGTCGAACTCGTACCAGGCCAGACCGTGCCTTGCTGACAGCGGGTGCGCGTGATGATTGTTGTGCCAGCCTTCGCCGAAGCTGAGGTAGGCAACCCACCAAAGGTTGCGCGAGTCGTCGGTGGTGGTGAAGCGCCGCGATCCCCACATGTGCGTGGCCGAGTTTACAAACCAGGTGGAGTGCAGCAGTACCACGGTGCGGAGACAGAATCCCCACAGCAGCATCGACCAGCCACCGAACACCAGCAGCAGGATGGCCACCGTCGTAGTAGGCACCCAGTGGTATTCACTGATCCACATGTGGAATTTGTCTTTGCGGAGATCGGGAACGTAGGCCAGCAGCTCGGTGCTCTTGTTGTGGAAGGTCTTGCCGGTGAGGATCCAGCCCATGTGCGCCCACCAGCCGCCGTCGCGCGGTGAATGCGGATCGCCCGGCTTGTCGGAGAGCTGATGATGAACGCGATGCGTCGCGACCCAGAAGACCGGTCCGCCCTCAAGCGCCATCGTCGCGCAGATCGTCAGGAAATATTCTACCCACTTGGGGCACTTGTATCCGCGATGCGTCAGCAGCCGATGGTAGGCCATGCCGATGCCCAGGCTGCCCGCGACCCAGTACAGAAACAAGGCAACGAAGAATGCCTTCCAGGTGAACATAAACAGCGCAGCGATTGCGCCAATATGAAGGAATACCATGATGGAGGTAGTAAACCAGTTGATGCTTGTATCTTTTTCTCTCTCGTTCTGCGGCATGTTTCTCCTGAGCTGGTGTGTGCCATCCTCCGCGAGCGTGCTGGAAGGATTGATTCCAGACTAACAAGTAAAGCCAGAGTCGTTTGTAATAGTTTTGTCAGATCGAAAGATGTATAAAAACGCACACCAGGAGAGGATTCTGATTTGTCATGACGAGGGCACTTCAGTCGGCGAGGGAGGTGTTTCAGCGGCGAATCGGCAGATATACCTGACCCGAACGAGAGGTTATTGTTTTCCCTTGGCCGGTTGGGAGGGCGGCGTCATTTGATAGAAGAGTACGCCGCGCGCCTTCTCGATGACGCTGGGATCGAAGCCTTCCATGATCAGCAGATCATCTCCGTTGCGCTCGATGACGAACGGGCCTTCGTTGGTCTTGCCGGACCAGACGTTGCAGTCGTGGGGCTGGGCTGCGCCGTTGGACGACGGTTGGGTCGCGTTGTCTGAAGGTGTTGAGGCCGTCCCATTTGAAGCTGCGGAGCACGACGCGGTCCAGTCGATCTTGCCTTGATATCGCTGGGGCAGGTAGCCGGCGTAGAGCTTGGCGAAGTCGAATGCCGCTTGAGGCGAATCCCAGCGGGTGAAGAACAACATTGCGATCTGATCTTTGGGCGCGTTCTTGGCCTGCGCCGCGAAGTAATAGCCACCGCGCCAGTGGCGATAGTAGTTCGGCGTATCCTCGGCGCCGTATTGCTTGGCGAGCAGATAGATGTCGAACTCGCCCATGCCGCCGAAGTCGAAGCGCTTGTAGTCGGGCGCGACGATCTTGTCGAGGTCGGGGATGGTCAGCGGCGCAACCTGCTGGTGCAGCAGATAGGTCTCCGGCTGCATGATCTGGCGCGTGTCGATCGGGGGATTCTCCAGCATCATGGCGTAGGCTGCTTTGCCCTTGTTCGCGAGAACCGTGCGCACAAAGTCGAGGCCGAAGGTATACGGCATGAGCAGCGATTCCTTCAGGAACATGGGAGCTGCCGAGAAGACCGGCGAATCCTTGCTGTCGCCCATGGTGGCGCGCATGGCAGCGACCACTTCGGGAGCGGTGAGCAAGCTCTTGCCAAAGGGCGCGAGCGAGTAGTCGAACATCACGGCCATGCCCTGGCCTTCGGTGACGCACTGGCGCGCTGACTGCTCCTCTTCGACCACGTACTCCTGCTGATCGGGTAGCGGCGAGTCGTCCTTCGCGCCCGCCAGCTCCCACTTCTCGACGCCGACCTTCTGATCCTGCAGCGCGTGCGTGAGCTCGTGAGCGAGGATCGGCTTCTGCGCGTCGGGCTGCACCCAGTCGAGCAGGTTCACGCTCTTCGTCTTGGCATCGTAGTAGGCGGCGACCTGCTCGCGCATCAGCCGCACAAATTCGCCGTGCAAGTCGAAGTTCGGCGGAAGCAGTCCGAATTTCTGCAGCACCAGTCGCGATTGCTCCAGACGCTTCTCATCCTTGTCGTCCTTCATGCGCTTGCCGACGTACTTCTCGACTTGCTCGCGGGTGATGAGGTTGCGCTTGACCTTGCTCTCAATCGGCAGGCCGGTGTCCTGGCTGACGAAGTCGAGGATCTCATCGACCGAGCGGAAGAGATCCTTCGCCTGCTCTTTGGTGATGCGAGTTTCGGGTTCGGGCTGATCCTGCCCCGGACTGAATTCACTTTGCGACTGCTGGCCGGCGTCGCCCTGATTGGCGCTGCCCGGTTGCGGGCTCGGCTGCTTCTGGACGGTGGCGCCGGTTCCGGGAACGTCCTGCGTTGTGCCGGAGTTGCCGGGTGCTTGGGATTTCGAAGGAGCCGCCGGAGGAGTCGTCGTCGATTGCGGAGGAGCGCTCTGGCCCCAGACGGAGCCGGCCCATAGCAAGGCAAGGAGAACTGCGGCGCAAGCCATTGTCAGACGCCGCTTGATTGTGGAGGTTGAGACCGGGCTAGCTACCATCGTGTATTGGTTTAAGCATACAGGAGATCGGATGCAGCTGCCCTTTGGACGCGCGAGGGCTAATTCGGTTGCGGCGGGCGCAACAGAATCCTTGAGTCGCGCGGCTGGCTGTGCCAAGATAGGCCAAACCAAAGCCTGACGATCAGGTGAGGACCCGCTCCCCCAGCGATTGGGCCGGATTATTTCCGTCCATTTCGCCGGCTTGCCTCGCATCATCCGCGGTTGCACGTATGCAGACCACACTTCAGGGAGGTCAGTATGCCTGAGCCGGCACCGGCACCGATCAGCGTCTCGCAAAGCCAGTTGGAACACATCGCCGAAGAGCTAAAGACGATCAAGAGTCAGACTGCGACCAAGAAAGACAAAGACGGATGGGACAAAGCGGGAGTGATCGCCCAGTTCGTTTCCGGCGGCATCATTGCGACGCTGGGCATCATCGTGACCTTCATGGTCAGCCGGGGACAGGAGCAGGCTACCAACCGCCAGCAAGCCTTCAACTACATGAGTCAGGTCTTTGCTGCCAAGGATGCGAAAGAGACTGCGAACCTGTTGTCGATGATCAATATCGCGATTTCCCCGGACGAAGCGGTGAGCATCGCGGCGCGCTATGCCTCGGGCGATCAGGAACCGCCGGTTCGACAGGCAGCTCTGAGAGCGCTGCGAAAATTAGGTCCCCAACCCCTGAACGCCATGATCGAGCAGAAGGTGGCGCCGAACAACAATATCGCAGCCGGGTTGCTGGGTAAGAAGATCTGGGTTCAACTACGCGTGTCGGACGTCAAGAACTATGGCGTGATCGTTCTCAACGGTACACCCTTCTGTAGTATCAAGTTTGGCGAGGATTCCAGTTGGATGAATCTCAATGGTAACCGGGAATTGCAGGCGGGTACGAACAACGTTGTGTTCTGCGTGAGCGGCGGACCGTCGGGATACAGCGGCAGGATGAACATCAGTGTTGGCAGCTATCAGCACGTGATTCAGGTTTCGGAAAAGACGGCCAGCAAGGGTCCAGCTTTCCACGTTCTGGCTCACCTTACCGTAGAAGGCGAGGTGGGCAAGGATGGCTCGGTGACCACCGAGGTGGAAGAGCCGACGATCTACCCGGCGTCGAAAGCCGAGGACACGGTGAAGTCGTGTTCCGGGTGGCTAGCGGCAAGTCCGCCGGTCGACTGCGCCACCAAGCCCGCGCCCGACTGGTCAGAACCCCAGGGGTGACTTTACACTGCTGGCGTTCCTCTGGCAGAGTAAATGGTGGAAACCCAATCGATCGTCGTCCTCGACTTTGGCGCGCAGTATTCGCAGCTCATCGCGCGCCGCATCCGCGAACAAAAAGTCTTCTCCGTCGTGCTTCCTTGCACCGCATCGCTGGAGGAGATCCAGAGCTATCGGCCGGCGGGCATTGTGCTGTCGGGCGGACCGTCGTCCGTCTATGACGCCGACGCGCCTCCGGCAGATGACCGCGTCCTGCATCTTGGGCTGCCGGTGCTCGGGATCTGCTATGGCCTGCAGTTCATGGTGTACAAGCTGGGCGGCAAAGTCCGCGCCGCCGATAAGCGAGAGTACGGCCACGCGCAGGTTGAGCTGCTGACCTCGACGTCGCCGCTGTTCAAGGGCTTGCAAGGTCCGCTGCCGGTGTGGATGTCGCATGGCGACGAGGCGCTGGAGCTGCCGCCGGGATTCGAGCTGGTCGGCAAGACATCGAATGCGCTGGCCGCGATCGAGAATTCGGCGCAGAAGTTCTATGCCGTGCAGTTTCATCCCGAGGTTCATCACACGCCGCAGGGAACGGAGATCCTGCGCAACTTCGTCTTCGAGATCTGCGGGGTGAAGCCGAATTGGACGCCGCAAAGCTTCATCGACGAGACGATTGCCGGCGTTCGCGCGACGGTTGGCAAGGGACGCGTAATTTGCGGACTGTCGGGCGGCGTGGATTCGTCCGTTGCCGCCGAGCTGGTGCATCGCGCGGTGGGCGATCAGCTGACGTGCATCTTCGTCAACAATGGCGTGCTGCGCAAAAACGAATTCATCAATGTGCAGAAGAATCTGCGCGAAAAGCTCGGACTCAAGATCGATGCGGTCGATGCCAGCGAACGATTCCTGACGAAACTTGCGGGCGTCACCGATCCCGAGAAGAAGCGCAAGATTATCGGCAACGAGTTCATCGCGGTGTTCGAAGAAGAGGCGCATCGCATCGAGCAGATTGAAGGCAAAGTCGATTGGCTGGTTCAGGGCACGCTTTATCCCGACGTGATTGAGTCACGATCGGTGCGCGGGCCGTCGCAGGTTATCAAGAGCCATCACAATGTCGGCGGGCTTCCCGAGAAGATGAAGCTCAAGCTCATTGAGCCGCTGAAGGAACTGTTCAAAGACGAGGTGCGGCAGATCGGCCGCGATCTCAGGATGCCAGAGGAGATTCTGCAACGGCAGCCGTTCCCCGGGCCGGGGCTGGCGGTAAGAATTGTGGGCGAGATCACCGGCGAACGCGTGGCGTTGCTGCAAGACGCCGATGAGATCGTGGTCAGCGAGATCAAGCGTGCCGGGTTGTACAACAAAATCTGGCAATCGTTTGCGGTGCTGCTGCCGGTGATGTCGGTGGGCGTGATGGGCGATATGCGGACTTACGCTTACACTTGCGCGGTCCGAGCCGTGCATTCGGAAGATGGCATGACTGCCGACTGGGTACCGTTGCCCCACGAAGTGCTGAAGACCATCTCGAGCAGGATTGTGAACGAGGTGAAGGGAATCAACCGCGTGGTGTACGACGTGACGTCGAAGCCGCCGGGGACGATTGAGTGGGAGTGAGGGAAGGCCGGACCCCGCCCGCCGAAACTAAATCAATCCGGCGGAGGTTGTGATATACTCGTCGTAGGTCAGAAGTTCCAGACCGCGATATAACACGGGCCCAATGGGTGGTGCTTTCGAGCAATCGGAAGTCAGATCCCGGCGGGCCCAGAGCATTTTATGGGATCCTAGTCGAGCGGTGGATGGCTGTCCGTATTTCTCTTTCCCACATACTTGCTCACGTTTTTCACGTCCGGCAGATAAACTCCAAAAATGCGGCCCACAATATCCCGCTTTACTTGCTCCGAAAGCTTATTCGGATATGCCGGTCGTTCCCTTGTCGTAAGATGTTTCGGATCCAGCGTATCAATTAGAGCTTGAACAACGACCCCGTACTGGAGCACACGTTGACGCGTTCGAGGCCATCGGCAGTCGCGAAGGATGCTCTCAAGCGGGAGAAGCCACTCTCTTAGCCGAGCCTCCGATTCGAACTGCTCAACAAAGCTCTTGAATTGCACAACTTCGGCCTTGTCTCCCGTCATGGCAATGACACATTCGCCAATTGCGCGTTGCCAAGCTCGATCTACAAGCCTCACTCGTCGCGACTCCAGGCTGCGCAAGAATCGCAGCAACACATCGCCCTTTTTGTTCCGAGCCAAATCGGCGTGAAAAGTCTCGCGCCGTAGGATCTCGAGCCGTCCCCAAAATTGCGAGAAGAGGTATAACGTGCTACAGAGACTAACTAGGTCTCTGCGTTGGGCGACGGGATTGGGCAGCGCACGGAAGTCCCGAAAGTCCTTCTCGGCTAAGGAGCGAAGCTTCCCCTGCAGTTCGTCCGCTGCTTTAAGCAAGGGGTCGAGCTGTGTATCAATAACCCTGCGAGCCGCAATCGAAGACTGCCAGTGCTCCCGTAGCTCCGAAAACAGCGACCCGAAGAAACGCTGCATCAGAGGAACAGTCACGATGCCCGATGCGTACGTCAGGATAAACTTCAGACTTGGCACGACGAAATATTAAATCAAGTGGCCGGGTGTCCGGGCGCTGGCGGCGGCACGGCGAAGGTCGTAGTCGGCTTGAAGGTTCATCCAGAACTGCGGGGTTATGCCAAAATACTTGCCCAGGCGCAGGGCCACATCGGCGCTTATGGCTCGCTGTTCGCGAACGATCTCATAGACTCCCGGGAAGTGCAGGGCCTTCGCCAGTTGGTATGCGGTAATGTCCATCGGCTCAAGGAACTCGGTCCGTAGAATCTCGCCGGGATGTGCCGCAATTGTCTCTTGTTTCCGCCGTGCCATGATGTCTCCTCAGTGATAGTCCGCGATCTCCACTTCGTATGCGTTTCCGTTGCGCCAGACAAAACAAATTCGGTACTGGTCGTTGATGCGAACGCTATGCTGGCCTTCCCGATTGCCCCTGAGCCGCTCCAGGCGATTGCCAGGCGCAAGAGTAAGTCGCTCAAGGTCGCCGCGGCGTTCAGCATCTGCAGCTTCTTGAGTCCTGCACGATGCAGACTCGCCGAGATGCGGCGGCTGCGTTCGTCTCGCCACAACCGCTCGGTCTCGACATCCCGAAAGCCCTTAATCACAGAGAATAGTAACGCGATACGATACTAATGCAAGGCGTTAGTAGGGCCAAGCGACGCAGCCGCGAGGATTCAATACTGGGAGTGGAGCGCCCGACGACCCGCGACTCCCACTCATCCGAAAACCGCGGATGAGTGGGGCACCCGAGCCATCTAATCGCCGCGATAAGTGATGTTGCCATTCATCATGGTCAGCTTGACCTTCGTCGTGCTGATGTCTGACGGCGGAATCTTGTACAAGTCTTTCTCCAGCACAACGATATCGGCGTCCTTGCCCACTTCGAGCGAGCCAATCTGCTTCTCCAGGTCCAGCACATACGCCGAGTCGATGGTGTACGCCTTGAGCGCCTGGTCCAGCGTGATGCGCTC
This sequence comes from uncultured Acidobacteriaceae bacterium, assembly GCA_963805985.1. Lineage (GTDB taxonomy): Bacteria > Acidobacteriota > Terriglobia > Terriglobales > Acidobacteriaceae > Bog-257. Next base: position 232,019 of record CAWDWG010000009.1, read on the forward strand.
GTCTGCCGGCGGCATGATGGGCGTGAACTGGATTTTCTCGTATTGCGGCAGAATGGCACGTGTCAGCGCCACCTGGATCGCATCCAGCGGACGGTAACTGGAGAAGTAGCCTGACGCCGGCCAGTCGCTCCCGAATGCCAGACGGCCTCCCGCCTTCGATACTGAATTCATGCGCGCCCACTCGGCGTTGACCACGTCGTTCCCGAGAATCTGTGTGACCTTCTCGCTGTACGGGTCGGGCGTGATCCACTGCGGCGAAGTCTGCATGGTGACGTTGAGTTCTTTAAAGCGCGGTACGTCCTGGTCGGTGATCAGCAGCGAATGTGCGATGGTGTGCCGCGATGGGCTGTTGGGATATTGCTTCTCGGCCTCGGCCACGATGTCCAGATAAGTGCGAATGGCGGCATCCCCGTAGCAGTGGCAGTGGGTGTCCACTCCATTCTGCTGCGCCTTCAGGACCGCGGCCTCTACCAGCTTGGGATCGAGCAGGTATTCTGCATTAAAACCTGGCCGATCGTAATAAGGTTTGAGCAGAACCGCGGTGTGCTGGGCCTCGCCGCCATCGAACATGATTTTTAGCGTCTTAGCCTGTATCAGCTCTGAGTTGTATTTGTCCCGGAGCTTGAGGACGGTAGCGACCGGATCTTTCGTTTCGGGATTGTTCCAGAGGTAGGTGCCAACCACCCTCACCGGCAGCTTGTTTTCTTTCTCTAATTGCTGGTAACCGTCGTATCCCGTCTCGGTGGGCATGGTCGCGATTCCGGCTTCAAACACGGCTGTGATGCCTGCCGCCGAAAACTTTGGCAACAACTCTGCTGTCTCAGCAAGCTGGGCCTCGGGTGTAGGAGGCGTGAGTTTGGCCAGCACGGCTTGCTCCGCTGGAGTCTCAACCACCCAACCGGTAGGTTCACCGGTCGTGGGGTCCCGCTGGAAGTAGCTGAAGCCGGGCACCGGGTCAGGAGTCTTAGCGTTCACGCCTGCCAGCTCCAGCGCCTTGCTGTTGATCCATGCGCTGTGCACGTCAATCGCAACCAGAAGCACGGGGCGGTCCGGAAACACCTTGTCCAGGACATCCTTAGTCGGTCCAGTGGTGGGAAACAGAGTGTAGCGCCACCCATAGCCGCGAATCACTGGCGCATCGGGATGGGCGTCAGCCCATTTCTTTACGGATGCCAGCAGCTCTTCCAGGGAGTCGAACTGCAAATCGGCGCCTCCCGCGAACATGGCCAGCGTCGGGTGGATATGCGAATCGACGAACCCCGGCAGCAGCATCTGCCCCTTGAGGTCGATCACCTGGGTCTTGTCGCCGATGAACGGCTTCACACCAGAATTCGTTCCCACGTAGGTGATGTACTTGCCGGTGACGGCGATGGCCTGTGCCGTGGGGTTCTTGCTGTCGATGGTGTAGATCGCGCCGTTCTTGAAAACGTAGTCGGCCTTGTCGGCAGCGATAGCGGTCGTTACAAGAATCACCACAACAACCGCGACCAAGCCTGTAATGATTGCCAGTTTCTTCATCGCCTGCATCTCTCTCCTTCTCTTTCGTGCCTCGAAATCAAATGAGCATCCCGGGAAAAAAGCGTGCGATTCCGGTTAATGGCCTTGGGGGAACAACAAAGTCATCTGCAAATTCATCTGCCAGGTTGGCAGGCCGGCAGGAGTCACGGCGTTGCCATAGAACGTTGCCGAGAAATCGACGGGCATGGCTCCGAAGGTGACCAGTTTGCCTACGCCTCCTCCCACCGGCACAAGCCAACGATTGCCGGCCTGCGCACGCCAATCCGCCAGCAAAATCGGAGCTGCTGTCAGATACCAATCGTGTTTCAGGTTGTAGGCGAGGAAATACTGCAAGGTCATCCGGTTGACCGGCGGCCGGCTGCCCGATCCCGCCACCGACCACACATTGCTCACCAGAGCGCCCACCGTCCACTGGCCAGGCTGAGCGAGAACAACAATGGACGGACCAAGGCTGAACTTGCCCTGTCCCAAAATGTTGCTGGTTGCGGTAGGAATGACGGTCGCGGGGCCTACGCCCCAAATCACGCTGCCGGGATGTCGAGGCGCAAGAAAGAACGATGGCGTCATGTCGCCGAGGCCGAACTGCCCGCCCGAGCTTTGCTCCGGGTAAGGCTGCGAGGTAATCGGCAGGATGATGCGGCTGATCAGCATCCAGTTCTCGCTGAGGTTGGCGGGAATGACCGGTTGCAGAGCAAGAACATTTTGCGCGCGATTGTACGGGCCGAGGTTGAAGTTTGTGGTGTTGAGAACGGGGACGCTGATGAGATCGGCTACAGGATTTTGTACGGCTTTGAGCAGGTCTTCGTCGGATTCCGCCGCGGCGCTGGGGGTTGTGGGCAGAGCGGCTTCCGTCTGCGAATATGCTTTCGTCCCCAGGCCAAGCAGGCAGAGGGTAAGGAGGACGATGAATCTTCTCTGGCATTTGGGGCAACGCATCGCGATTCCTCGAACCGGAGGCAGTCAAGTTCTTCATCGGCAGATTGGGGCGGGCCTGTAGTTGCACATGCCAGGCAGTATTTTCTGGTTTGGACGGAAAGGATGCGGTGACCGGCATCATGATCGAGGCTGACAGCGGAAGGGTCCGCGGCACCTGTGGGGCGTTGTCCCGCAGGCTGCGGTTGTGCCGTCCCTGAAGGGACTCGCTTTTCTTGTCCTGCCTACCCAGCGCTGAAGCGCTGGGCTATCTTCTTCCGTCTCGCTTTGCGAGACTCGGGCGCGGGCGGTCGACCGTAGTTGGCGCAGACGGCATCCTGCCACTGCGCGCGAACCGCAGATCCCTCGGCTACGCTCGGGATGACAGAGTGCGTGGGGCAGGACCGCAGAGCACTTGGCAATCACGGGTACTTTGCAGCGCAATGTCCAGCCGACAACTGGCAATTGACAACTGACAACAGGTTGTCACTGCCGGAGCATATTCTTCGCGATGAAGAAAACGTTGGCCGGCCGCTCAGCGAGGCGGCGCATGAAGTACGGGTACCACTCCGATCCGAAAGGAATGTAGACGCGCAGGCCGTAGCCTTCGCGCACCAGCTGCTGCTGCAGGTCGCGGCGAACGCCGTAGAGCATCTGGAATTCGTAGGCCGAGGTGGGGATGTTTTCGGCGCGCGCGAACTGCTTGAGCTCTGCGATGATCTTCTCGTCGTGCGTGGCGATGCCGTGGAAGACACCGCTCTTCATCAGGGTGCGCGCCAGCTTGAGATAGTTGGCGTCGACGTCGGCTTTCTTGGGGAAGGCGAGGTCCGGCGGCTCTTTGTAAGCGCCCTTGCACAGGCGGATGCGAATGCGCTCGGAGAGCAGATCGTCGACGTCCTTCTCGCTGCGGAACAGATACGACTGGATGACGGTGCCGACTTTGTTGGAGTGCCCGGGCTCGCGATGTAGGCCGCGCACGAAGTCGAGGGTGCGCTGGGTGTAAGGCGAGCCTTCCATGTCGACGCGCACGAAGTTGTTGATCTTGACGGCGTGGTCGACCAGCTCGGTGACCAGGCTGAAGGCGAGCTGCTCGCTGACGTCGAGACCCATGTGCGTGAGCTTGAGGCTGATGTTGGCGTTGAGCTTGCGCTCGTGGATCTCGTCGAGCATGCGATGGTAGAGCTCGGCGCTGTGCTTGGCTTCGTCGGCGTTGGTGACATTCTCGCCCAGGTTGTCGATGCTGACGCCGGCGCCCCACTCGTTGACCACCTGCGCGGCGCGAATCACATCGTGCAAGTGCGTGCCCGCGACGAAGCGCTGCGAGAAGCGCAGACCGAGCGGCGATTTCTCGGCGAAGTTGCGCAGGCCGCGGCTTTCCGAGAGCGCAATGATGGCCGACCTCAGCATGACAGGCCTCCGGGATTCGCTGCGATTGGCTGAAGCTTAGAAAGAGATGGCGAGACGGCGGAGCAGTCGCTCCGCAACGGGCAGTGGCTCATAAGGTGGCTCGTGCCGGCTCTGCGACCGGCTTGGTACTCTCCTGTTTATCACAATCGCGAGGCGCTACGAAGGAGTCGCATCACAATCACGCGTGCGTCACGGGTCGCTTTCGATTGAGATTCCCTCAAGATCCAGCCTGAAATGACCCAATTTCCTGCCGCCAAAAAATGTTCCTCGTGGAACATTTTTGCCCCCCGTAACCTATTGCTGCAATTACAGTTATCTCGTACCACATTGGTGCGGTAACTAAGGCCCTCCGCCAAAGTAACCAATGCTCCCTGAATTAATCCTGAACTGTTGATTGTAAATTAACTTGACTATCGACCAACCAGGACAGTATCCTGCCGCCTATGACCAACACTGACGCAGTTCTCGACGACATCGGCATGCCCGTCCTGCTCCGCCACGCCCGCAACACCTACGGCACCGCCATGCGCCGCGCCCTCAACGACGCCGGATACGACGACATCCCCGGCAACGGCCTTTACGTCATCGGCGGCCTGGCGCTCGATCGCGCCGACATCCCGCTCGGCCAGCTCATTCGCGAGATGCGTCTCTCCAAGCAGGCGGCGGGCCAGCTCGTCGACACGCTGGTCACGCGCGGCTACATCGACCGCTCTGCCGACAAGGACGACCGCCGCAAGCTCACCGTCACCCTCACCGAGCGCGGACGTGCGGCCGCCGCTGCCCAACGCACTGCGCGCGAAAAGGTCGACGCCGACCTGCTGGCCGCGGTTGGAAAGGACGATATCGACCGCACCCGCCGCACCCTCGCCGTTTTGTGCGACATGATTCACGACGTTGAGTGCGCCAAGGACGACGAGGCGTAGCGGGTTGCTGAAAAAGTCGGCCGCCGGCGACTGTCCACGTAGTGCTGGCCTTTAGTCCAGCGTCTAAGCCGGTTGCTTTCGTGTCTGAGTCGGCTTTCATAGGCCGCCGAAAAAGTCGTCCTGCGAGCGCTTTGTAACAGGGCACGACTTCAGTCGTGCCGATAAGCTGTTTATTTTTCGTCCGAGCCGGCTTCAGCCGGCGGCACAAAACGGTCGAACCCGGACTCTTTCAGCGGCCTGTTTAGCCGACGGCACAAGTAGTCGCGTTCATGAGTCTTTCAGCGGCCGCCTGGAACGCGATTTTGTGCCTTGCGGCGATGCACGAGCCTCGCAGTTTTCAATCAATACCACCGGAGGCTTTGAGAGCGTGTAACAAAACCTCCTGGGACTTACCAAATAGGGCGATGCCGGGCCTTGCATCCCGACATCGCTCTTTTGTTCGCGCTGTTACGGTGTGAGCTTGAAGACGGTTCCGCAGCCCACGGGGAGCCATTGAAACCGTGCAGGCAGGGTTGTTGGAGTTCAAGTCACCGCCGTTGAAGGCAGCGCCATAAAGATTGCCATGAGCGTCCATCGTCACCGGCCCAATGCGGACATGATCCATCTGCCCCACCCTGTAAATTCGAGTAGAGAATGGTCTCTGTCCAACCCGGCCGTTTGGAATCAGCTCAAATACTGTTCCACAACCGCCGTGCCGAAGGGGCCATCCTGGTAGCTATTCCGCCGGGATTGGTCGTGCCGTATAGATTTCCCGCGCTGTCCCTGATCAGTGGCCGACCAGGGATTGCCACCGTCCGGGCCCCCGGTAAAGGTGTAGAGTGCGGTCTCGCTCCAGGTTCCATTCTGATTTGGACTTAGTTCGAACACAACCCCGCAGCTACCAAGCGCTCCACAAGTTAGATGCAGCCCTCCGGCTACGTGGTCCCATAAAGGTTCCCCTGCTCGTCCGCGATCAGCCAGCGTAGGGACTGAACCGTCGATTCCGCCGTCAGCTTCCTCCGTGGCGTCAATCGTACAAAACCTCCTCCGTCCAGCTTGAGCCGCTTGGGCTCAGCTCAAAGACGGTACCGGTATTGCTGGTTCCACCGCTCTGGTAGTGCCGTACAGGTTCCGCCTGATCTCGAAGCAGCGATCCGAAGGGACTGCGCCGTCTGGAAGGTTCCAGGAAGTTATACAGAATGCTTTCGTTTCCCGCCGAGTCGAGCTTAAACACCGCTACCAAAACCTGCGCTGCCGCCACTCTGAGTCGTTCCATAAATATTACCGCTCGAGTCCTCAACCAGATCGCCGTAAGGGAAAGCACCGTCGCGCTACCGCCAGAGACTGGTGCAGATGTCTCGTGCCAGGGGCAGAGGACGGAGCACAAGCAGTCGGCGGAGGCGCAACTTGAAGAAATTCCAGGCGATATTGCTGCCACCGTCATTTGTTTCTCCATAGAAGACACCAGACGCTATCGCGAAGCAGTCCTACGAGGATGAGCCATCCGTCAGGTGGTCCGGTAAACGTGTGAAGGATGCTCTCGTGCCCTCTGGGGTTAAGTTTGAAGACGACTCCACAGCCTACTGCCGCATTGGCCACAGCCCGCTTGACCGCCGAAAGCAGTGGTGCCGTATAGATTGCCCGCCGGGTCCAGCCCGACTTCGCTCGGCGATGCCCCGTCGGCCTCACCCAGTAAATGTGTACAGAGTGAGTCAGATGTCCACGATGGCGGGCGCTCCTGGGCGTTAAGCGAAGATAAGCTCGCACAATCGATCAACAGTCAGCAGACGATCTTTGCATGCACTTCTTCGTGTTCATACAAATTCTCCTTTATTCGGTTAAGGGCGGAGGGAGCAACCGCCGGGTTCTTCGAAATCGATTGCGACAGCGCTGGCCGAGAGTTGCCGCTATCAATGTTTGTTGTGCTTTTCACCCCGCTGCGAAGTCGGAGCGATCCTACTGAGAACGCCGCGACTTCACGGCTGAATTGCAGACGAGTTTGCGGTAGTCTGGCTTCACTGACAAGGCACGCGAGATGATCTTCGTCTGACTTTTCTGCGACCGCGCGTAAGTTGTTGATGTGAGGGGCGGGCTGTGAACGGCGCCGTACGACTTCTTTAAAATGTGTCGTCCGGAGCACGACACCCAGGTAGGGTTTCTGCTGTCCGAGAGCAAGTGCGGCACTGACGCGCTGGGCGACGAATGTGCATTATGCCCTGACGCGCTGCCCCTTCATCCCGTAGTACACTTGCCCAACTTCCCCAGGACACGCTGCCATGAAAGGAACCCTGCCTCAACGGGTGCGCCTCGGAGTCTTTGAAGTCGACCTGCGCGCGGGCGAGCTGCGCCAGGATGACGGCGCCGTCCTGGTCCTCCCCGACCAGCCCCTGCAGATCCTGCGCATCCTGATCGAAGCCGACGGCGAGATCGTCAGTCGCGACGAAATTCGCCAGAGACTTTGGCCCAACGACACGATGGTCGAGTTCGACCACAGCATCAACACCGCTATAAAGAAGTTGCGCCGCGCGCTGGTCGATTCCGGCGACGAGCCGCACTACATCGGGACGATCGCGAAGCGGGGATACCGGTTGCTGGTGCCGGTGGAGCGGGTGGGACCGGAGGAGAGCGGATACTCGCGGTGAACCGGACACCTCGCCCCTAGCGGCCACAACGCTCGGGCTAGAACGGGGCACCCAGGTTGCAGCGGATAGCCACAGCTGGAGCAGGCTGCAAGTCATCCCGACCGGCCAGGCATATGAGCGGAATGCGCCGGCGGGGACGCTTCGCGCTGGAAATGGACTGCTGGTCACTGCGGTGGTGGTGTGCGCGGCAATTATGGCCGGAGGGTTGTACTGGCGAGCGCACCGGGCGCCCAAGCTCACCGAGCGCGACACGATCGTGCTCGCCGACTTCGACAATAAGACCGGCGACCCCGTCTTCGACGACACCCTCAAGCAGGCGCTGACGATCCAGTTGGAGCAGTCGCCTTATCTCAATGTGCTCTCCAACCGCAAGGTCCGCCAGACATTGAAGCTGATGAATCGCTCCCCCAAGGACCCGATGACGGAGGAGGTAACGCGCGAAGTCTGTGTTCGCAGCAGCAGCAAGGCTATGGTCCTCGGTTCCATCGCGGCTTTGGGCAACGAGTATGTAGTTGGCCTGAGGGCGGTGGATTGTAATTTGGGCGAATCACTGGTTGAGGTGCAAGAGCGGGCTGTGGGCAAGGAAGCGGTGCTTAACGCTCTTGACAAGGCGATCACCGGAATGCGAAGTAAGCTGGGCGAATCCCTCAGCTCGATCGAAAAATACGGTACGCCACTGCCGGAGGCGACGACCTCTTCGTTGGAGGCGCTTAGAGCCTACAGCATGGGCAACAGAGCGGAACGCGCGGAAGGCGCAACCGCCGCTCTGCCATTCTTCAAACGCGCGGTGGAACTCGATCCGGGTTTCGCGATCGCTTACAACCATCTTGCTATCGTATACAACAATCTAGACGAAGCTCAACGAGCGGAGGAGAATGGGCGCAAAGCCTACCAACTCAAGAACAAGGTGAGCGAGAGGGAGCGGTTTGCGATAGAGGCAAACTATTACGAGCATGTCACCGGGGAATTGGATAAGGCCGCGCAAACTTTCGAGCAGTGGCAACAGAGCTATCCGCGGGATGCTACGCCGGTTGGAAATTTGGGCACGGTTTACGCCAACCTTGGAAAGATGGAGAAATTCCTGGAGCAGACTCGTACGGCTCTGCGCCTGGATCCCGACTATTACGCCATTTACGCAAACCTCGGTGCCGCATACATGAACCTCAATCGGCTGGACGAGGCAGAGCAGGCGTTCAAACAGGCAGAGCAGCGCGGTTTGGCGGGGGAGACCTTGCTCCTATATTGGTATCAATTGGATTTCGTCAGGGGCAACGCAACGGGAATGGCGCAGATGGTGGCGGCGGCCGCAGGTAAACCCGGCACCGAAGACTCAATGCTTGCCACACAGGCTGACACCGAGGCCTGGTACGGAAAATTCCATAATGCAAGCGAGCTGACACAACGGGCCGTGGACTTGGCGAAGCGTAACGATGCGAAAGAGACTGCGGCGAATTATGAAGCGGCGGCAGCAATTCGCGAAGCGGCGGCAGGTGTTCGGTCACGAGCACGCACCGATGCGAGCACGGCGCTGAAGCTTTCGGAGAGCCGCGACGTAAAGGCGATAGTCGGCGCTTGCGTTGGCTCAGGCGGGTGACATGTCGACAGCCAATAAACTAGCGGGCGAACTGAACGCTACGTTTCCTTTGGATACGCTGGCGCAGGGATTTTGGCTGCCGACGATTCGCGCCGCGATCGCATTGCAGAAGAAATGATGGGAATAGTGCGATCCAGGCACTGAATGGAATGGGCACTTTGGAATTAGCAGCGATTAATGCCGGCACCAATGTATATCTTTGCCCGGCTTACGTGCGCGGCCAAGCGTATCTGATGCTGCACGACGGCAAAGCCGCGGCAGCGGAGTTCCAGAAGTTTATCGACCACTACGGACTGATCACTAACTTTCCCTGGGGCGCGCTGGCGCGGCTGGGACTCGCTCGCGCCTATGCACTCGAAGCTCAGACCGATCCGCTGCTCGCGACAAAGCCCGCACTGCGTATCAGAACTTCCTCACCCTCTGGAAAGACGCCGATCCCGACATCCCCATCTACCAGCAAGCCAAAGCCGAGTACGCCAAGTTGCAGTAGTCCGAATCCCCGCGAGTGCACGTGTGCTCTCCCATCGCGTGCACCGAGCATTGATCTAAGCTTGCCGAAGGCCCCGTTCTAGCCGTCTTCGGACCTGAGTGGGATTCGACGGGGCTCTGCTCCTTTGCTGACCGCGCGAGCGACCTGTCGGCTCACTGGCCCACAACCGTCAACTACTTCAGCCTCGCCCCAATCGGTACATCTTCCAGAAATCCGGCGAGCACCGGCGCACCATCATCCAGCGACGCGGCGACGATCATCCCGTTCGACTCCAGCCCGCGCAGCTTGCGCGGCTGCAGGTTGGCAACGATTACGACTTTGCGTCCCACGAGCTTCTCCGGGTCATACGCCTTGGCGATGCCCGCGACCACCTGTCGCACCTCGGTCCCGATGTCGACTTCCAGTCGCAGCAGCTTGTCGGCGCCTTTGACCTTCTCCGCGACCTTCACCAGCCCAACTCGCAGTTCGACTTTGAAGAAGTCGTCAGCACTGATCTTCTCCGTCTTCTCCGCCGCCGTCTCGGCAGAACCAGCCGGCAGGGGTGGTGCCCCCGCTGGTGAAGTCGGTGTCGCAGGATCTTGCGCCCGTGCGCCGGTTGTTGCCGGCTGCGCTCCCGCTGGCGGCTCGGGGCTCGCGGCTCGCGGCTTCTCGCTCGCTGCTTTCGTCTCGCCGGCTGCCTCATCCTTTGCGCCTTCCACTGGAAGGGTGGGTGTGGAGCGCTCCTGTTCCATCTGTTGCATCCTTTCGATCATGCTCTTGTCGGCGCGCGGAAACACCGGCTCGACCTTGCCCAGCTTGGTGCCCGCCTGAATCTGTCCCCACGCGAGACTTCGCAGATCGAACTTCCCGATCTCGCCTACGCCCATCTGCGTCCATATGCGCGCCGTCGCCTCGGGCATCACAGGGTGCACCAGTGCGGTCACAATCCGCAGCGCCTCGGCCGAGGTGTGCAGAATCGTCGCCAGCCGCGCCCGCGAGTCGCGATCGTCACGTTCCGCCACCGCCCACGGCTCGTTCTCCACAATGTATTTGTTGACCCCGGCCACCAGCGTCCACGCCGTCTCCAGTGCGCGCGAGAATTGATATTGCTCAAACTGCGCCTGGAAATTGGTAATGGTCTGCTGCGCCAGGTTAACGATCACCGTATCGGCCGCAGTGTGCGACCGCGCCGACACATACGGAATCTCGCCTTCAAAGTAACGCGCGATCATGCTGAGCGAGCGGCTGGCCAGGTTGCCCAGATCATTCGCCAGATCGGCGTTGTAGCGCTGCACCAAAGCGTCGAAGCTGAACGACCCATCCTGCCCAAAAACGATTTCGCGCAGCAGAAAATAGCGCAGCGCGTCCTGGCCCAGCGTGTCCAGAATCGTCTCGCTGCGCACGATGTTGCCGCGCGACTTCGACATCTTGCTCTCTTCAAACAGCAGCCAGCCGTGCGCGATGATCGAGTGCGGCAGCGGAAGATCGGCCGCCAGCAGGAATGCCGGCCAATAGACGCAGTGGAAGCGCACAATTTCCTTGCCGATCATGTGCACGTCAGCCGGCCAATACCGCTGCAGCTTCTCCTGGTCCGCGGGGTCGTCGGAGCCGAAGCCGATCGCGGTCATGTAATTGGCCAGCGCGTCCAGCCATACATAGATGACGTGCTTGGGATCCCCCGGCACCGGGATGCCCCACTTGAACGACGTCCGGCTCACCGATAGATCGCGCAGCCCGCTCTTCACGAACGCGATGACTTCGTTGCGCCGTGTCTCCGGCCGGATGAATTCGGGATGCTCCGCGTAATACTTCAGCAACCGCTCGCCCATCGCGGAGAGTTTGAAAAAGTAATTCTCCTCGTGCACCGTCTCGGTCGGCCGGCCGCACTCCGGACAAGGCGCGCCCGGGCCAACCGCGTCCACATAGAGCTCGTCGGAGACGCAGTATTGCCCACTGTACGAACCTTTGTAGATGTAGCCGCGCTCCTGCAGCCGCGTGAACAGCGCCTGCACGCCGCGAATGTGGCGCGGCTCGGTGGTGCGGATGAAATCGTCGTTGCTGATCTTCATCCGCTCCCACAGGGTGCGAAACTCGCCCGAGACTCTGTCCGCAAACTCCTTCGGCGTGCAGCCGGCAGCCGCCGCCGAGCGCTCGATCTTCTGGCCGTGCTCATCGGTGCCGGTAAGAAACCACGTGTCCGCGCCCAGCATGCGCTGCCGTCGGGCAATGGTGTCGCACACTACCGTCGTGTACGTGTGTCCGATGTGCGGCCGCGCATTGACGTAATAAATGGGCGTGGTGATGTAAAACTTCTGTGGCTTCTCGTTATCCATGCTGTGGTTCCGGTTGCTTTTCCATATAAAGACGAATCGCTTCCTGCATCACCGTCTTCAGCGCGACGCGATGCTCCGCGGCAATGCGCCGGCAATCTTCATATTCGGGCGCAAACTGCACAGCCTCGCCTTCGAGCGTTGCGATCTTCATTCGCACCTCGCCCCATTGCGTATTCACAAGTTCATGACGGCGAGGGAGTGCATAGCGCTGTTCCAGACGCGTTCGCACGCCCAGCGTGCTGCTCTCGCGAAATAACAGCGCTCGCATGGGCGCTTCGTTCTCCGGCCGCGCCAGAATCGTAAGCAGCGCTCCCGGACGGTTCTTCTTCATCTGGACTGGCGTGGTGAAGGCATCCAGCGCACCTTCGGCAAACGCCCGATCGATGATGTAACCGATGATCTGCGGATTCAGATCGTCCACATTCGCTTCCAGAATGGCGATCTGCTCAACCGGAATTTCTCCCGCCGATTCCATGCGCGCCAGCTCTGCTTCGCCAATGCTGATCCGCAAAACATTCGCATGCCCGGAGAAGTCGCGCGAGCCTGCTCCGTATCCGATCTTCTCCGTCGTCATCGCCGGTCGCGCGCCGAAACGAGTCGCCAGCACCTTCACGATTGCCGCGCCAGTCGGCGTCACCAGTTCTTTCTGAATGGCTCCAGAATAAATCGGCGCGTCCTTCAGCAACTCAAGAGTCGCAGGCGCAGGTACCGGCATGACGCCATGCGAACACGTTACTGTTCCACCACCGACATTCAGCGGCGAGCAAACGAACTGTTCCACTCCCAGCGCCTCTGTGCCGACCGCCGCGCAGACGATGTCCACGATGGCATCAGCCGCTCCCACTTCGTGAAAATGAATGTGCTCGACTCCCACGTTGTGGACCTTCGCCTCCGCTGCGCCCAGCGCAGCAAAAATCTCACTTGCAGTTTGTTTCGCTCGCTCGCTAATTGACGCCGCTGCGATGATCTTCAGAATTTCACTCAGGCCCCGCGCTTGCGCATGATGATGATCATGCTCCGCAGTGGCGACAGATGAGTCTCGGCGGGAATGACTGTGCTCGTGTTCGCTCGGGCGAGAATGTTCATACGAGTGTTTCACTGACCCGTGCGCTAGGCCCTCACTAGCCCCTAGCCCCTCATCCCTAGCCCCTTGTTGTGCCGCCCAGAATTCTTCGCGCGGCATGTCCTTCTCGCCGTCGATGATCACATCCAGCTTCGTCGCCGCAATCCCCGCTCGTTCCACGCGCGAGCGCTCCAGCTTCGCTCCGACATTCAGCTCCGCGACCGTCTTCTCGAACAGCTCAAACGGAACTCCGGCGTCCAGCAGCGCGCCCAGAAACATGTCGCCACTGATTCCGGAGAAGCAATCGAGATAGGCAATGCGCATGGGAGCTGTCCGGATCGCGTGCAAATCCACGCGAGAACGAGAAATTTCATCATAGGTAACGCGCGATAGAGCGTCAAACGTGGGGCTTGGTTGTTCCTGCTGCTGTTCAACATGGAGGCCACGGAGGACACAGGGAAAGCGCAGCCAGAAAAAGCGAGATGTCGTATGGCCGCTGATGTGCGAGGGAGCGAGCGCCTTGGGCGCGGAAGATGATAGCCCACCGCTTCAGCGGTGGGTAGACGGTTCAGAAGTGCGAGTCCCTCGGGGACGTCACACGCTGGGTATGCCGTACCCGAGGCACTCATACCTTCCTGATCGCGTTACCCACCGTTGAAACGGTGGGCTATCTTATGCTGTCCCGCACAGCGGGATGGGAGCTGTTGCTGGTCACCGTCCATTGCCTGCAGCCGCGAGAGCACAATGCGCGAACCGTTCTGCGACAATGGGAGCTGTCGGTTGCGAACAGCTAGGAGCTAAGGGCTAAAGGCCACATGTACCTCGAACACCAACGAAGCCTCGCCACTCACGTCCGCGCATTCCTGCGCGAGAAGTACGACGTTGATTTGCCAAACGTTGTCATCGAGCAGCCGCCCAACGTCGCCATGGGCGAGTTCGCGCTCCCGCTGTCATTTGAACTGGCGAAGAAGTTGCGCAAGGCTCCGCGCAAGATTGCCGAAGAGATTGTCGCCGAGCTGCCGCTGCCCAACGGCTTCGAGAAATTCGAGGTCGCCGGCGCCGGTTACATCAACGCTCGCCTCCAACGCGACGTTGTCGCGCAAGCCCTCGTCACCGATCGTCCGGTTGTAACCTTCAGCCATGTGGGGGAAGGCGCAGCGGATGTCAGCGGCAAGATTCTGGTCGAGCACACCTCGATCAATCCCAACAAGGCCGCGCACATCGGCCATCTGCGCAACGCGATCCTGGGCGATACTTTCGTTCGCCTGCTGCGCGCCTCGGGTCACGTTGTCGATGTGCAGAACTACATCGACAACACCGGCGTCCAGGTTGCCGATGTGGTTGTCGGCTTCATAGAGCTGGAGAAGAAATCCAAACAGCAGATCGTCGATCTCATCGCGTCAGACCCGCGCTTTGACTATTACTGCTGGGATCTCTATGCCCGCGTCTCGCAATGGTACGAGCAGGACAAGGAGCATCTGAAGGCTCGCGCCGCTGCGCTGCACGCGATCGAGCGCGGAGGCAACGAGACCGCGGAAATCGCCGAGCTGATCTCGACTGCCGTCCTGCGCAGACATCTTGAGACGATGGATCGCCTCGACATCGAGTACGACTTCCTCCCCCGCGAGAGCGAGATCCTTCATCTGCACTTCTGGGATGCGGCGTTCGAACTGTTGAAAGAGAAGAAAGTTCTCTACTTCGAGACCGAGGGAAAGAACAAAGGATGCTGGGTGATGACCAGACCTGGCCGTCTAAAACATGGCATCGCGGCAATCGACGCCGACCTCAGAATTGACACCTACACCGACGCGAATAACCCGTCCGGGCAGAATGCGGTTCGAATCACGCATATTCCGACTGGCGCGGTCGCAACTTGCGGCAGTAAGAACTCAGTGGAGGAGAATCGACGCGAGGCGCTCGCGGCTCTTCAAGCTGAAAGTCTAGGTCCCGATGAAGACGCGAAGGTCATCGTTCGCTCCAACGGTACGGTCGGCTATGTAGGCAAGGACATTGCCTACCATCTCTGGAAGTTTGGGCTGCTCGGCCGCGACTTCGGCTATCGCCGCTTTTACCAGTATCCCAATCAGCATGAGGTCTGGATTTCCGCTGAGCGCGGCGAGCCTGACCACCCGCACTTCGGCAGTGTCGCCGCCATCTACAACGTCATTGACTCCCGCCAATCCGATCCGCAGAACACCGTCATCGAAGCACTGCGGCTTCTGGGTTATACCGAGCAGGCTGCCCATTACACGCATTTCTCCTATGACATGGTCGCGTTGACGCCGCGCTGCGCCCTGGAGCTCGGCTACGAGATTAAAGAAGAAGATCGCGCCAAGTCCTACATTGAGGTGTCCGGACGGAAAGGCTTCGGCGTAAAGGCTGACGATCTGCTGGACGCGCTGATCACCGCCGCCAAGAAAGAAGTCGACAGCCGCCACTCCGAACTCGACGAAGCCGGTCGCACCCGCATTGCCGAACAGATCGCCATCGGCGCGCTGCGCTACTTCATGCTGAAGTTCACCAAACAGTCGGTGATAGCCTTCGACTTTAAGGAAGCGCTGTCTTTCGAAGGCGAGACTGGTCCGTATGCGCAGTACGCGGTCGTTCGCGCTACGAATATCTTTCGCAAAGCTGGAGTCGAGCCCGACGCCGCGCTTGCTGCCGATATCGACTATCCCCGCCACTTCGCCGACGCCACCGGTACCGAGATCTGGGAGCTGTGGCTGCTGGCAGGGAAGACCTCATACGTTGTCGAGCAAAGCATCGCGACGACGGAGCCGGCATTCGCCGCCAAGCACGTCTTCCAGCTGGCACAGCAGTTCAACAACTTTTATCACCGGCATCACATTCTCACCGAGGCCGACGAAGACAGAAAACGCTTCCTGTTGGCCACCGCCGCAGTGGTGCGGCGCGAATTGATTCGCGTGCTCGAAGTTATGGGAATCACTGTGCCGCCGGTGATGTGAGAAATGCAGCTCTCAGCTCTTAGCCTTTAACTATTGGCTGCCGCGCCCTCAGTCTTCCTGTTGTGCCTGCAAAGCCGCAGCCTGGATGCCTTGCGCGATCTGCGGCAGGATTCCCATCTCTCGGTAAATCGGCCGGATATGATTTCTGACCTCCGGCAGCTTGCTCAAGAACCACAACGCTCCCGCGATGCAGCAGGCCCCGCCGATCGCCAGCGTGTACGGCGCGCCGATGCGAGCGGCCAGGATGCCGGCGAACAGGCTGCCGAAGGGCATCATTCCCTGAATGCAAATGGAATAGAAGCTCATCACGCGACCGCGCTTGTCGTCCTCGACGATGGTCTGCAGAACGGTGTTGCTGGCCGCCATCTGCTGCATCATGCCGAAACCGGTCGCAACCATCAGCAGCAGCGAGAGCCATAGCCAGCGCGAAAAGGAGAAGGCGATCAGCGCACTCCCGAAGATTGCCGCGGTCATGGGAATCACGCGACCCAGTCCGAGCACGGATTTCCTCGCCGCCAGCCACGCGGCGCTGATCAGCGCGCCCACACCGGCCGCGCCCATCAGGAATCCCAGGGTATGCGGTCCGCCGTGCAGGACACGTGCCGCGAACAGCGGCATCAGGACGGTGTACGGCATCCCTACCATCGATACCAGGGCCAGCAGCGCGAGGATCGAACGTATCGGCACAAAGCCGGTAGCATAGCGCCACCCTTCGCTCAGCTCCTGCAAAACGTTTCGCCGCGTGCCGCTCTGCTGAGCTGCGAAGTTTTTCATCGCCAGCAGCGACGCAATTACCGCCAGGTAACTGAGGCCGTCAACCAGAAAGCACCAGCCTTCGCTGGAGATCGCAATCACCGCGCCGGCAATCGATGGACCGATCAGACGCGACGCATTGACCATGGAAGAGTTCAGCGCGATGGCATTGGGCAGATCCTCGCGGTCTTCCACCATCTGGATGACAAAGGCCTGCCGCGCCGGCATATCGAAAGCGTTGATCGTCCCTTGAAACACACTGAGCAGGATGATGTCGACGACGGTGATGCGATGGCTCAGCGCCAGCGCCGCCAGGCAGAAGGACTGCACCATCGACAACGTCTGCGTGACCACCAGGACGCGATGGCGGTTCCAGCGATCGACCCAGACACCCGCGAACGGCCCCAGCAGCAGCATGGGAATCTGTCCGGAGAAGCTCACCAGACCGAGCAGGAATGCCGAACCTGTGAGCCGATAGACTAGCCATGCCGTCGCAATCCGCGTCATCCATGTGCCGATCAGCGAGGTCGTCTGGCCGGAGAAGAACAACGCGTAATTGCGATGGCGCAACGCCCGGATGGCGAATTTCCAGTCGCTGCCTGCGCTCTGCCGGCGAGAAGTGAGTTGGCGGGAATTGGCCACGCCGGTGCGAACCGTTTTTTCTCTCGACTTCGTCTTCATTAATTGTTCTTGTCTGCCAGGGCAGCTATCGAATTGGATGCGCGCAGATTAGTGAAGATTGCGTGCACAGAGCCGGGATGAGGTTCAGGCTGCCGATGCGCTCGAGCATTGGAGTCGCGGGCGTGGTCTCGGGCACCATGAACTGAAACCACAGCGCGCCCGCCACTGCCAGCGTCGCGAAGAGGATAAACATCGTCACGAATCCCAAATGTTGAATCAGCACTCCCGTGAGCAGTGGCCCCAGCACACCTCCAACCGCGAGCGCTGTGGCGAACAGTCCCATCAGCGTGTTGAAGCCGCCCTTGCCTTTCGTGAGGTCAGCTGCCATCGCCACGATCGCTACGCCGTAGATCCCGGCTCCGATACCGTCGAGCGTCTGCAGAAATACGAGCGCCATCGGGCGATGAACGAGTGTGTAACTTAGGATCCGCAGCGGCAGCGCCCAGAAAGCAATCGCCATTACAGGCTTGCGTCCCCATCGATTCGCCAGCACCCCCGCCAGCAGCGACACGGGAACCATTACCGATTGCGCGGTCAAAACGGTGGCCGTCATCAGACTGTCGGATCCGCCGAGTTGCTTCACGTAAAGCGCAACCGCCGGCAGGATCGGCGCATTGGCAAAGTGGAAGAGTGCCACCGCGACGAAGAGCATTGCAACAGGACGCTGCCGCAGCAGTGCCATTGCCGGCACGCCGTCTTCGTGATCGTCGGTGCGACCGGTGGCGAGATAAGGATTCAGCTCGGAGGAACGAATGAGCAACACGGAAGCTGCGGCCAGCGCCGACGACAACCCCACCGCGTAAAACACTCCTGTCAGCCCAAAGCGCGCGGCCACCAGAATTCCGCCGACGGCAGCGGCGATGTTCCCGGCGTGATTCCAACCCTGATTGCTGCCGATGGTGGAGTTCAGCCGTGCGTGCCCAACCAGCGAAAGCGCCAGCGCGGCCAGCACGGGACCGAAGAATGTTTGGGCGGCTCCCGCGGTAAACAGGAGTGCGAGAATCCCGCCGAAGCTGTGCGCGGTCGCAGGCAGCAAGACAAAGCAAATTCCGACCACGATGCAGGTGATCGCAAACAGCGCCCTGCGGGAGTTGATGCGGTCGGTCAGCAGGCCGGCCGGAGTCTGGAAAATGAGTGCCCCCAATCCTGCCGTGGCGGTGGCAATCCCAATGGAACTAAATGCCCAGCCGGCAGACCTCAAGTAACCGTTGAGCACCGGCATGACCACGCCGACCGATTCCGCCTGAAAGAAGTTGGCGGCGTTCAGCCCGAGGTGGCTGGCGCCGGAATCATGGCGCGGATCAGGTTTGATTTCAGCGTGGGGCATGCGAGTCGACCGTGGAAACGGATGCTTCTTGGATGCGGTGTCGAGGATGAGACATGAGGAGGGAAGTGCTAAGAACTGTTAATCAGGTATGCGGGCCGCAAAGGACGCGCGATAGATCGGCGCCGCATCGGCCGCGCTTGATCAATCCAACTCCGTGCGCTCTGTGTCTCTGTGGTGAATCAGCGCTTTTTGCTCGAGTACCGATCTCTGCCCTTAGTAACGGGAAATTAACATTGCACTTTAACCCGGCGTTATAAAATCGTCGCTTATGCAAGATAAGCCGTTGGAAATAGAGAAAATTGAGGACGCTTCGGGAGCGACCGTGCTCCGCCTTCATGGGCCACTGCTTTTGGGCAACTTCTTCCCCCTCCAGACCATGGTTCGCTCCGATAATGCCGGGCTGCTGGTGATCGACGTCACCGACATGCCGTACATTGACTCCGCAGGCATCGGCTGTCTGGTGGGCGCGCACGTCTCGCGCGAGAACTCAGGCCGTCATCTGGTCCTGGTCGGTGCCAATGACCGCCTGCAGACTTCGCTGAAGGTCACCAAGGTCGATCAGCTATTCACGCAGGCTCCGACCGTGGAACAAGCACTCGCGCATCGGACTGGTGCGTAAAAATCGTCGTTCCTCGGACTGCTCCACGGCCCTCCTGATCTGATAGACTCTCCGACTGGATGTGGGTGTCCGGCTCAGCACCAAAGGCATTTTAGGACTGCGGAAGTCCGGGTGACTTGGCGTTGAAGTCCGCTCGCTCCGACCGGGAGGTGTTATGTCCGCTACCGCAAGTGCTCCGCAGGTTCATAGTCGCGTGCAGGAATTCATCGGCACGCCGCGCAAGCTGTTCATCAACGGCAAGTGGGTGGAAGCGGCTTCCGGCAAGACGTTTCCCGTTTACAACCCCGCCACCGGCGAGGTCATGGCCCAGGTCGCCGAGGGCGATCGCGAAGATATCGATCGCGCCGTGAAGGCCGCGCGCAAGGCGTTTGAAGCTGGCCCGTGGCCGGAGATGACCGCGTCCGACCGCGGCCGCCTCATCTGGCAGTTGGGCGACTTGATCGAGCAGCATCTCGAAGAGTTTGCGCAGCTGGAAAGCCTTGACAATGGCAAGCCGCTCTCGGTGGCTCGCGCCGCCGACGTGCCGCTGGCGGTCGATCTCTTCCACTACATGGCCGGATGGGCGACCAAGATCGAAGGCAACACGATTCCGTTTTCGCCCAAGTTTCTCGCTTACACCAGGCGCGAACCGGTTGGCGTCGTCGGGCAGATCATTCCCTGGAATTTCCCGCTGCTGATGGCGGCGTGGAAGCTCGGGCCTGCTCTCGCGACTGGCTGCACCGTCGTGCTGAAGCCGGCGGAGCAGACTCCGCTCAGCGCGTTACTGCTGGCAGAATTGATTGCCGAAGCTGGAATTCCCGACGGTGTGGTCAACGTCGTGCCGGGATATGGCGAGACCGCAGGCGCCGCGCTCGCTGCCCACAACGATGTGGACAAGATTGCTTTCACCGGATCGACGGAAGTTGGCAAGTTGATCGTGCATGCGGCGGCCGGCAATCTGAAGAAGGTCTCACTCGAGCTCGGCGGCAAGTCGCCCAACATCGTCTTCGATGATGCCGACATGGACAGGACCGTGCGCGGTGCGGCCGGTGCCATCTTCTTCAACCACGGGCAGTGCTGCTGCGCCGGCTCACGGCTGTACATCGAGAAGAGCATCTTCGACAAAGTGGTCGAGGGCGTTGCCGAGGAAGCCAGAAAAATCAACGTCGGTCACGGCTTCCACGAAGACACTCACATGGGCCCGCTGGTTTCGCAGGAGCAGTTGGAGCGCGTCACCGGATTCATGGAGAGCGGCTTCAGCGAAGGCGCGGAAGCGGTCGTCGGCGGGCGCAGGAAGCCGGGCCCGGGCTACTTTGTCGAGCCGACGGTGATGGTGAAGACGAGTCCTAAAATGAAGATTGTGCGCGAAGAGATCTTTGGGCCGGTAGTTTGCGCGACGCCGTTTCGCGACATTGACCAGCTGATTGCCGAAGCCAACGAGAGTGAGTATGGGTTAGCGGCCGGCATCTGGACACGCGACATCAGCAAGGCGCATCGCATTGCCGAAAAGCTGCGTGCCGGCACGGTGTGGATCAACTGCTACAACGTCTTCGACGCGTCGCTGCCCTTCGGCGGCTACAAGCAATCCGGCTGGGGCCGCGAGATGGGCCACGAAGTGCTGGAGCAGTACACCGAAGTGAAAGCCGTCTGCGCCGCGATCTAGAAGCAGTTGTTGGTTATGAGAGATCAGGGATGAGGGAATTGGGATTAGGGATTAGGGATTAGGGTTTAGGCTTTGGTTTGCGACCTTGACCCCTCTCTAACTGCTGACCCCTAATCCCTAGCCCCTGATCCCTTCTTTTATTTTTGAATATCGCGTGAATTCCGCCTTTCTGCCGCGCTCTTCTGCTGCCCAAGAACTCCCACTGGGTGTTACACTACACCCTTCAAACGTATGGAATTGCTGCTGAATCTGGTCTGGGTAGCCTTGGCCATCGGGCTATTCTTGATCTTCTGGCGCCGCGAACGTTCCACTGCGCGTCCCGGAGTATCACGCTACCTGCCGATAATGGCGCTGGCCTGCGTTCTGCTGCTGCTGTTTCCGGTAATTTCGGCCAGTGACGACCTGCACCCCTGTCAGGCGCTGATGGAAGATGCCACCCGGCGCGTTCTGCATTTAGCTTCTCCTCAGCACTCTCCCGCGGGCAGCTCTATGCCCTATAGCCTGCCTGTCGCGCTGCTCGGCTTCCTGTTTGCGCTGACCCGTTGGCAGCCGTTCATCAATCTGAAATCGAAAGTTCGCGTTCTTGACGGCTTCAGCTCTTGCCGTGAATGTCGGGGCCCTCCGGCGTGCTGCCGGTAATCGGCTCAACCCGAATCGGTATCCGAGGCCAGTTTCCTATATCTGTGCGCTGAACGTCGGCGCGGGGTTGTAAGCAGTGCGAGTTTACTCGCTGCAGACGAGTCTGCTTACCAGAGAGAGTTCGTGGAATGAAGAAGCGCAACTATGCCCACCGCGTGCGATACGCCCTCAGCCTTGTCGTGTGCTCACTCATCGTGTCGCTGGCTTTGGGCTGCTCGAGCGAAAAAAGCGAGCCAACCTCGAACAAAGTCGTCGAGACCAACGCCGATCCCGACGTGGTCGCCATGCAGAATCCCGGCCAGTTTGCTCTGACGCCGGTGCAGCTTCGCAAGGTCAGCGATGAAGTTCACGTAAACTGCGTCGTCTCGCCCGACGTGAATCGTTCGGTTCCGGTCGTTTCCCTCGGTGGCGGCCGCGTAGTCGAGATCAGCGCCAAGCTCGGCGATTATGTCACCAAGGGCCAGCCGCTGTTGATGATCAACAGCCCCGACCTGTCCGGAGCCTTCTCCGATTATCAGAAAGCCAAAGCCGATGAGTTGCTGGCCGAAAAACAATTCGCCCGTTCCAAGTTGCTATACGACAAAGGTGCGATCGCGCTGGCCGAGCTGGAAATGGCGCAGGACGCCATAGACAAGGCCAAGGTCGATCTCGAGACTTCGATTGCGCGCGTGAAAGTTCTGGGTGGCGACGTCAACAATCCCACGCCGCTGCTGCCACTGCGCGCTCCGATCTCCGGAGTCATTGTCGATCAGCAGATCACCTCCGGCACCGGCGTTCGCTCGCTCGACAATCAGCAGGCGCTCTTCACCATTGCCGACCTCTCCGAGGTGTGGGTCCTTTGCGATGTCTACCAGGACATGCTGTCGCGCGTTCACGTTGGCGATATCGCGGGCATCACGGTCGAGGGTTATTCCCACGATGCGTTTTCCGGCAAAGTGATCAATATCAGCCAGGTGCTTGATCCCACTACGCGCACAGCCAAGGTGCGAATCGAGCAAGAGAATCCCCATAGCATTTTCAAGGCTGGCATGTATGTCACGGCAATGTTCCGCGCGCGCGAACTGGTGGAGCGCGCGGTTGTTCCGACCACCGCCATCATTCGCCTGCATGATGCGAATTGGGTGTTCGTGCCCGAGGGCGCGGGCAAGTTCCGGCGCGTGAAAGTGGAGCTGGGTCCCGAGATGGAAGGTGGCTACCAGCAGGTGATCAGCGGGCTGAATCCCAACGCGCAAGTCGTGACCAATGCGCTGCAGTTCTCCAGCGCCTCTGAGGAGAAGTAGCGGCGCATGATTCGATATCTCGTCGATTTCGCGTTACACAATCGGATACTGATGCTGGCGGTGGGCGTGGCCTTGCTGATCTGGGGCATCATCTCTTTCCATCAGCTCCCGGTCGAAGCCTATCCTGATGTTGCCGACAAGTACGCCTGGGTGATCACCCAGTGGCCGGGACGGGCCGCTGAGGAAGTCGAACAGCAGGTCACGATTCCCATCGAGATTCAGATGAACGGCGTAGGCCACCTGGTTCATCTGCGTTCGCTCTCGCTTGCCGGCCTGTCGTTCATTACCCTCATCTTCGACGACCAATCCGAGAATCTGCAAAACCGGCAGCAGGTGCTGGAAAAGCTCACGCTGGTGAATCTGCCGCCGGGAATCAATCCGCAGATCGGCCCCGACTTCAGTCCTGCCGGCCAGATCTACTGGTACACGCTACAGAGCAGCGATCCCAAGTACGACACCATGGAGTTGAAGACGCTGCAGGACTGGGTGGTCTTCAAGCATCTGATGTCGGTGCCCAACGTCGCTGCGGTCTCCAGTTTTGGCGGAGAGACCAAGGAGTACCAGGTTCAGCTCGATCCCGACAAACTGGTGGCCTATGGATTGTCGCTGGCGAATGTCGAGCAGGCGCTCGCTGCCAATAACATGAACGGCGGCGGCAGCTACATCGAAAGGGGCCAGCAGGCGTTCAATGTGCGCGCCCTGGGCCTGATGCAGACCGTCGACGACATCGGCGCAACCGTCGTCGCGGTCAAGAACGGCACGCCGGTGCGGATTCGAGATGTCGCAACGGTCGCCGAGGGCGCCAAGATCAAGCTGGGCCAGATCGGCAAGACCATTCGCCGGCCCGACGGTACGCTGCTGGACAACGACGATGCAGTGGAAGGCATTGTGCAGTCACGCAAAGGAGCTGAGACCGAAGGCGTGCTGCGCGATATTCACGAGAAGGTAAAGTTCATCAACGAACGCGTACTTCCCAAGGGCGTCAGAATTGTGCCGCACCTGGATCGCGATGATTTAGTACACTTCACCACCCACACCGTATTCCACAATCTGACCGAAGGAATTCTGCTGGTGGTCGTGGTGCTGTTCCTGTTTCTGGGCAACGTGCGTTCTTCGCTGATTGTCGCGATCACGATTCCATTCTCGTTGTTCTTTGCGGCGATTCTGCTCGACCTCAACCATATCCCCGCCAACCTGCTGTCGCTGGGCGCGCTCGATTTCGGCATGATCGTCGAGGGTGCAGCGGTGATGGTGGAAAACATCCAGCGCCGGCTGTCGGTCAAGAACCAACGTCATGGCACGCCGGACGAGGTCATTCGCGCCGCCGCGCACGAGGTGCAGCGGCCGGTCTTCTATGCCATCGCGATCATCATCATTACCTATTTGCCCATCTTCACGCTGCAGCGTGTCGAGGGGCGGCTTTTCAAGCCCATGGCCTGGACCGTTGCCTTCGCGCTGCTGGGCTCACTCTTCTTCTCCATCCTGCTGGCGCCGGTCCTGACCTCCTTCGTCTTCCGCAAAGGCGTGACCGAGTGGCGCAATCCGCTACTGGATTGGATCAACCGCCGTTACGAGGCCACGCTGAAGTGGATCACTCCGCGCCGCGCATTCACCTGGACGGTATTGGCCGTGGTTTGGGCAATCACTCTGTATCTGGGACTGGGAGGGGTGATCGGATCGGAGTTCCTGCCCCACCTCGATGAAGGTGCAATTTGGGCGCGCGGTACGCTCGATCCCAGCGCCGGTCCCACCTTCGGGCGAGACGTAATGGATCGGGCCCGGTTGATCTTCGCCAGCTTCCCTGAGGTCAAGCAGGTCGTCTCCCAGGTAGGCCGCTCCGACGATGGTACTGATGCCACCGGCTTTTTCAACACGGAATATTTTGTTGATCTCAAGCCGCGGAATGAATGGCGTCCGGAATTCCACGGCCGCAAGGACATGCTGATCGACGCGATGGATAAAGAAGCCAGTAAAATTCCCGGCGTGGAGTGGGGCTTTTCCCAACCCATCGAAGACAACATGGAAGAAGCGGTGAGCGGCGTGAAAGGCGCGCTTGCGCTTAAAGTCTTTGGTCCCGACCTGAAGGATCTGGAGGCGAAAGCGGCGGAAATCGCCAAGGTGATGAGCACGGTGCGTGGGGTCGCCGATCTGGGAGTATTTCGCGTGCTGGGCCAGCCCAACGTCAACATCTCGGTCGATCGCGCCAAAGCCGATCGCTATGGAATCAATGCGGCCGATGTGCAGGATGCTATCCAGACAGCCGTCGGCGGCAATCCCGTCAGCCAGATTCTGATCGGCGAAGAGCGCTTCGATCTGGTGCCCCGGTATCAGCCGCAGTTCCGTGGCACCATCGACCAGATCAAGAACATTCGCTTGCTGGCGCCCAGCGGCGAGCGAGTCTCGCTGGCCGAGTTGTGTAAGATCAGTGTCGATGACGGGGCGTCGATGATCTATCGCGAGTCGAACCAGCGCTACATCGCCATCAAGTACAGCGTTCGCGGCCGCGATCTGGGCAGCACGGTGGAAGAAGCGATGAAAAAGGTCGACAGCGAGGTCAAGCTGCCCACGGGCTACACTCTGGATTGGGCGGGCGAATACGAGAGCCAGAAGCGCGCCAATCACCGCCTGGCAACCGTTGTCCCCTTGACGATCCTAGTCATTATTGGAGTGCTCTATTCCATGTTCCGCTCCTTCAAGTGGAGCCTGCTGGTCATGCTGAACCTGTCGCTGGCGCCGATTGGCGGCTTGCTCGCTCTGTGGATCACCGGGACGCACTTCAGCGTCTCTACCGGCGTCGGTTTTCTCGCGCTCTTCGGCGTGTCCGTACAGACCGGCGTCATCATGGTGGAGCACATCAACCAATTGCGCGCGCGCGGTTTGGCGACCAGCGAAGCCGCGGTTCTGGGTGCGTTGCGCCGCCTGCGTCCCATCATGATGACCATGCTGGTGGCATCGCTGGGGCTAATTCCCGCAGCTCTATCTCACGGTATTGGGTCGGATTCGCAACGTCCCTTCGCCATTGTCATCGTGGGCGGCTTGCTGACGGAGCTGTTTCTGAGTTTGGTGTTTCTACCTGTGTTGTACACCGGGCTGGCAGGGCCGACCGATGTCCTGCCGCAAGAGGAAGAAGAGATCTCCGAATGAGAATGGCCTCGCTGAGGTGTCGAGGGTTGTCCCGGTTTACGACATGGCCGTCCGGTATTGACGGTGCGAGGAAAGGACTGCGTGTTCTTGCCTTGCTCTTGCTGGGAGCCACGTCTCAGGTTGTGGCGCAAACCAATGAGCAGCTGCAAACTCCTCCGCAAACACCCGCGCAGGCACAACCGCAGACCATGCCGCCGATGCCGTCGAATCCCTTGGGGCAGCTCACTGCTCCCGGCAAGCCGCGGGCTCCGCAGGCGGTGATCACCATCGACCAGGCCATCAGCTATGCGCTGAATAGTCCAGCCGTGATCGCCGAACGCACGCTGATCTCGCAGAACAAGGAGCAGGAGGTCACCGCCAACCTGCGTCCGAATCCCACGCTGTCCTGGGACACGCAGTATTTGCCATTTTTCACGCCCAGCTTGTGGTCCTCGGACTACATCGATAACATGGCGCAATTCGATCTGGGCGTGGGATATCTCTTCGAACGCGGCAAGAAGCGGCAGCACCGCTTGCAGGCTGCCCAAGACGCGACCTCTGTGACTGAGGCGCAGGTGCGCGATTTCGAGCGCACGACTGTCGCCAATACGGCACAGCAGTTCATCGCGGCGTTACTGGCGAAGGCGAACCTGGACTTCGCCGAGCGCCTGCTCGACAGCTATCAGCACACCGTCAACATCAGCCAGGAACAGAACAGCGCCGGCGCAATGAGTAAGGCCGACCTGCTGAAGATCCAGTTGCAGACGTTGCAATTCCAGACTGACGTCACGAGCGCGAAAATCGCACTCGTCCAGGCGCTGAATTCGTTGCGCCAGCTGATGGGCTTCGACTCTGTGCCTCGCGAGTACGATGTCGTGGGAACACTGACTCCCGAGCCAATCACGATGGGATTGGACGATCTTCAGGCAAAGGCCCTGAGCCTGCGGCCCGATCTGCAGGCGGCGCAGCGTGGGGTCACCGCCCAGCAGAGCCAGATCGGATTGGCGAAAGCCAATGCCAAGCAGGACCTGAACGTCACCTTCGACTACACCCACGTGAACGCGTCCAGCGTCGGCGCTTTCTATTTCAGCATTCCGATGCCGATCTTCAATCGCAACCAGGGCGAAGTCGCGCGCAATTACTTCGTGCTGACGCAGACGCAGTTCCTGGAGAAGGCCGCGGAACAGCAGGCGCTGACGGACGTCAAGAACGCCTACGAGACGCTGCTGAACAATCGCGACATCGTGCAGCTCTACGACAACGGCTACATCCAGCAGGCGCAGCAGTCGCTGGACATCGCGCAGTTTGCTTATCAGCACGGCGCGGCTTCGCTGCTGGACTTTCTTGACGCCGAGCGCAGCTATCGATCGACGGAGCTCAGCTATCGCCAGGCGCTTGCCTCCTACATGGCCGCGATGGAACAGCTGCGGCAAGCGGTGGGCACCCGCGACCTGCATTAGGATTGCGGATTCGTCATAAAATAACGTTCGAGGTTACTCCTTCATGAATGCTGTCATTCGGCGGCTTACTCAAGTCGCGCTTGCTGGCCTCTTCGCCGCGCAACTGGTTGTCTTTCTTTCACCGCTTGCCCACGCGCAAGCGCAGCCTCAATGGAACGCGCAAGAGCAGCCGATCTTCGATCAGATCAAGAGCCTGCGCGGCTTGTCCGACGACGTCCGGGCAAAGACGACGAAAGAGGCCGCGTTGGCGATTCGCACGCTGCCGGCTAGCGCGGAGAAGCTGAAGTTGGCTCTCTATCTGGCCAGTCGCGCCACCGAAGGCGACTTCGGACATGAGACTCTGCAGGAAGTGACGACGACGCTGGCCGAGGCTGTGCAGCAGGCGCCTCCTGACGAAAAGTCAGCGCAGGCAGCCTACAGCGAACTGGCGCAGCTGGCGCGCTACGAGCACATGCAGGTTTCCCTGGATACGCCGCAGTTCAAAGCCGCAATGGCAAAGCTGGAATCCGATGACGCACAGCGCCAGCAGGCTAACTTCACGCTCACCGATCTGCAGGGAAAATCGTGGACGCTGAAGGATCTGAAAGGGAAGGTTGTGCTGGTGAACTTCTGGGCGACATGGTGTCCGCCGTGCCGGAAGGAAATGCCCGATCTGGAGGCGCTCTACAACCGCTATAAGGATCAGGGATTCGTAATTCTCGCGCTCTCCGAGGACGAAGAGACCAACAAGGTCGCGCCCTTCATCGCCGAGCACAAGATCACTTATCCGATCCTGCTTGATCCCGGACAGAAGGTAAACAACCTGTTCCAGGTCGAAGGCATTCCCAAAAGCTTTGTCTACAACCGTGAAGGCAAGCTGGTGGCGCAGTCCATCGATATGCGGACTCAGCGGCAGTTTCTGGAGATGCTGGCGCAAGCCGGGCTGCAGTGAAACCGTTGTCAGTTGTCGGTTTCCAGTAAGGAATCGTCGAGGAATGCGCATTAAACTGACAACTGACAACTGACAACCGACAACTGGTTTCCCATGCGCCCGATCACCCGTACTACCAAGATCGCGTTATTCGTTACGCTAGGCGTCTGCATCGCCGCGGCGGCGGCGATCCTCAGCACCAGTTGGATCATCCTCAACTGGCGCGAAATCGTTCCCCTGATCCTGGGCGTCATCTTCTTCTGCTTCATCATTGCCGGCGTCATTCTCAACACGATTTTTCTGGTGCGCGAGGTTCGGCGTAATGAGCAGCAGGACAGCTTCCTCAACGCCGTAACCCACGAGTTGAAAACGCCGATCACTTCGATCCGGCTTTATCTGGAGACGCTGCAGAAGCGCGACGTGGGCGACGATCAGCGGCGCGAGTTCTATCAGGTAATGCTGGACGACACGCAACGGTTGATGGGAACAGTGGAAGGCGTGTTGCGCGCGGCGCGCGTTACGCAGAAGAATGCAGTGCTCTCCCGCACCGATGTCACCGTAGCTCCACTTGTCAACGAGGCCATTGAGTGGGCCCGCTCGCGTCATCATCTCGCGCCCGATGTCCTGGGTTGGGCGCCGGAAGGCCAGCCTAGCGATCAACTCGCCGTGATGGGAGATCGCGAGGAACTCTTCACTGCGCTTTCCAACGTTTTCGACAATGCCGTTAAGTATTCGCCTGAGCAGCCGCAGATCCGGGTTTCGGTGGTCACCCCTGACCTGGAGCACATTGAGATTCGCGTGCGCGATAATGGCGTTGGCATCGCCAGCGGGGAGCTGAAGCGGGTCTTCAAGCGCTTCTACCGAGCGCTCACGCCCGGCGCAGCGCAGGTGAAGGGCAGCGGCCTGGGACTGTTCATTGTGCGCGCTATTGCCCGGCGGCACGGCGGCGATGCGTATGCCGCGAGCGAAGGCGCCGGGCGCGGCACCACGGTTACCATCGAGCTTCCGAGGAACTCCCGGTGAACGACATTCTGTTGGTGGAAGACGAAGAGCATCTGGCGCGCGGGCTGAAGTTCAACCTCGAGGCTGAGGGCTATCGCACCACGGTTGCCGGTGACGGCGAGACTGCGCTCGATCTACTGCTGGAGCAGCGCAGCGGTTTCGATCTGCTGGTGCTCGACGTGATGCTGCCCGGCAAAGATGGTTTTGCCGTAGCGACCGAGTTGCGCAAAGCCGGTAACTACATCCCGGTGCTGATGCTGACCGCGCGCGGCCGTCCGGAGGATGTGCTCAAGGGCTTCGCGTCAGGCGCCGATGACTATCTTCCCAAGCCGTTCGACCTGGCCATTCTGCTGGCGCGGATTCGCGGCCTCTTGCGGCGGCGCGATTGGGGAAGAACGCTGCTGAACGATCCTCCTGCCGAGGTGCGTGTTGCCGAACCGAAGGACGGCGACTCCTTGCGCGAATTCGATGTCTACGTCTTCGACGACAAACAGGTCGACTTCGGAACGCTGGAGCTGCGTGCCAATGAAAAGGTCTTTCGGTTGACGCTGATGGAGGCGGAGCTGCTCCGGCATCTCATTCGCAATAGCGGCCGCGTCGTTTCCCGGAAGAACATCCTCGAAGAGGTCTGGGGCCTGCACGAAGATACCGACACCCGCGCGATTGACAACTTCATCGTGCGGCTGCGGCGGTACATTGAGAAGGATCCCGTACACCCACAACATTTGCTGACGGTGAGAGGCGTGGGGTACCGGTTTGTGGCGAAGCCGGAGACGTCAGCCTAGGGCACTTCTTTTCACCACGGAAGCACGGAAGACACAGAATTTCTATTTGTTTTCTTCCCTAAGCTGTTTGCTTGATAGGTAAACCGACCGATAGGCGATTCTTGCTCTTGCTTATTTCTTTTTACTATTCCGTGTCTTCCGTGCTTCCGTGGTGGAAACCTCCGTGGTGAGACCTCCGATGTTCACGTCACAACTGGCTGTGCGCTAGGTCACTGAACGATTGTGACAAGGGCGGTACAAACGCATTAAGGCTGCCGCCGCGGCCACAGGTGTGTTATGTCGACTGCCCTTTTCACGTACGCGTTGTTCTTCGTGCCCCTGTTCTTCCTCGGAGCGGTTCTCCTGACTGGGCTTCCGGTCCTTGTCAGCGTGCAGGATTACTACCGCAATCGCGGCCACCAGCCGGTTGCTTGTCCGGAAACCGGTGAGCCGGCCGATGTCGAGGTCGACCAAGCATTTGCTCTCTCGTCCTCGCTGCGCGGATTGGAGCATTCGCGCTTGCAGTCGTGCTCCCGCTGGCCAGAGAAGGACGATTGCGGGCAGGAGTGTCTGGAGCAACTGGAAGACTCGCCCGAGAACATCGATCGCTTTCTGACCAAGTGGTACGAGGGCAAAGCGTGCGCTATCTGCCAGCGAGGGCTGACGCCTTCCGATTGGCGCCGCAGCCGCCTGGCTGTGCTCAATCAACAGGAGCAGCTCTTCGAATTGCGGCACATGTTTCTGGAAACCTTGCAGTCAGCCCTGCAGGACATGCGGCCGCTGTGCTGGAATTGCCATCAGGAAGAGCGGGAGCGCCAAGCCGCGCCGCCGCGAATGCTGAAGGACGAACGTTACCGCCCACTCGCGCCAGCCATAAAATAAACCAGAAAGGCGGCCATCGCGGCCGCCTCGATTTATCGTTTGACCTTCCCCTACTTGTGCGCGCCGCCTGCCGATACAGAGCTAGCTGCAGAAGCTGCGCCGGTGTGAACGCTCGCCGCAGATCCCGCAATCGCGCTGGATTGTCTGCCCTCGAAAAGAGATGCTCTAGAGAATGTAGACCGCGAACTCGGCGACTCGAAGACGTGTTGGGTCGAAGAGGGGCGCGCGGCGAACACGTTCTTTGCTGCCACATTCGCCGCTGGTTTGACGAACCCGTGAGTCGTGGCGTTGGAGGCGACCGTACGTCCCGGAACCAGGCTGCCGAAGTCAGGAGGAATGCGTCCTCCGGGAATCGACAGGGAAGTGTTGCCGGCCTTGCCCACCAGGACCGTGTGCGGGATAACCGAGGTCACGGCGGGAGGCGCGGGCGCGACCCAGCCTGCGGGAGCCCTCGTCACTCTCGGAACCGGCGTGAAGTTGGAGGCGTACCACTGACCGCCGTAGCCGGTCCCCGGTACCCACGCCCATCCAGTGCCGTTGATGAACGCCCACGAGCCGTAATGATAGGGCAGCCATCCCCAGGGGTAAGCGGAAGCCCAGGAGTACCCGAGGCCGGGATAAAACATCCACGCACCGTTGCTGTAGGGATCCCAACTGAGCAGGGCGTTGGCGAATCCGAAGGGCTGCCAGGCGTAGCCGTAACCGGGAGCGTAGAAGAAGTCGCCATAGTAATTCAGATCCTGCAGGCCGTAGCCGCGACTTGGTTCGCCATAGCCTCCGTTGTCGGCATAGGTCTTCGAATAATCCGCACGCTCCTGGTTCCATCGGTCAAAGCGATCGGCTTCGACGGCCTTTGCCACGGTAGGGGCATCGGCATGGTTCGCGTCGAGAGTAAGCGTTTCGTGCCTCTGGATATTGACGAGCGGCGAGAGGTTTTCAAGCTGAACATCGCCGCTGAATACAGCAAGCTTGATCTGATCGGGACTGGCGCTCAAGCGAATCTGGCTGTTGCGACGAACGAGGAAGGCGTTCTTGCCGACAACCAGCCGAAAAACATCATCACCCTTTGCGGTGTTGAGGTACACCAGACCTTTGACGACCTGGATCTGGTTGACCTTGGCGCCGGCATCGTTCATCAATAGCTGCGAAAACTTGACTTCGGAATCGCCGGTCAGGCGCAGCGCACTCTCGTTTTCGAATTCGACCTCCGCCAGTCCGTCGGTACCGGTGATCAAGTGCGTTCCTTCGACGATCGGCGTGTTCAGGATGGCGCGCTCTGAACCCTCGCCCGTGGCGCGATCTATCTGGACCTGGCCCTCGACTAAGCTCAGGCGCACGATTCGTACGTGCGACGAAGCAGCGAGCGGCAGGGCGGCGGCGATAAGAGCGAAGATTGAGATAGCTGATAATGCGGCAACGCCATGCCTTGTCATCGGAGTAGCTCCTGGGGGACCGGTTGCTGAACCTGAGAAGAGCATCGTCGAGAACGACCACGCAAAGCCTCGACGAGGCCTACTCTGCTTACTCATTATTAAACACCAATTTAGACGCAGGTTCCGGAAAAACGGTGCGTTACGGTTGTCAAAGTTTTGTGGACGGGACAGCCCGAATAGGGCCGCAGCCGGCCGCGATCTGCATAAAGGCAAAATCATTTTTTATATATCTTGACAGGTATATACGTAATGCGGTATATAACGAGAGTGGAATCCGCCTTCGAAATCGTTGCCGAGCCGAACCGCCGCGCGATCCTGAGCCTGCTGGCCTCGTCGGAGCAGTCGGTCGGCGAGATTGAGCGCCAGCTGGGCATGTCCCAGCCGGCCGTCTCGAAGCATTTGCGCGTGCTGCGCGAGGCGGGTTTCGTGGAGTCTACCGTGGATGCACAGCGCCGCTTGTACCGGCTGAAACCCAAACCGTTCCAGGAGATGGATATCTGGCTGGCCCAGTTCCGCCGGTTCTGGTCGGCTCATGTAGACGCGCTGGAACGCTATCTCGACCGCATGCATCCGGAAACGTCAACGAAAAAGAAGAACAATGACAAGACGACGCGGCCCAAGCCGCGACGTAATTGAGGAGAATTGAAATGAAAATTAAGGTGACTACTTTGCATGTCGACGACCAGGACAAGGCGTTGCGCTTTTATACCGAGGTGCTGGGCTTCGTGAAGAAAACCGACTTCAGCCAGGGACCCTATCGCTGGCTTACCGTCGCCTCGCCCGAGGAGCCGGAGGGTACAGAACTGCAACTGGCGCTCAACAACAACCCGGCGGCCAAGACCTATCAGGAGGCTTCGTTCCAGCAAAACCAACCCGCCGCTATGTTCTTCACTGACGACCTGCAGGCCGAGTACGACCGTATGAAAGCGCGCGGCGCCGAGTTCACCATGCCGCCGACCGACGTGACCGCATCCAAGATTGCCATGCTGAAGGACACTTGTGGCAATCTCATTCAGATCACGCAGTTGATGCGCTGGTAGGATCGAGGTCCGGTAGTAGCCAACGCTTCTATCGAGGCTGATGTAAGGGTGGAGAAGATGGGCGATCGCGAACAGTACATGCCAGGCGCGGCCAATCTGGCGCACATCGAAAAGGAGGGAGAGAAGTGGACCCTCGTTGTCGCCAAGGAACTGCGCCATCCGCCCGAGAAAGTCTGGCCGGCGCTGACCGATCCGGAGCATCTGCGCGAGTGGGCGCCATTTGATGCGGATGGGAATTTGAGTGCAGTGGGAAGCATAGTAAAACTTACCACTGTCGGAGCGCCCGGTCCGCGCATCACCGAGACAACGGTGAAGAGAGCCGATCCTCCCAGAGCGCTTGAATATAGCTGGGGCGACTTCGATATGCGATGGCAGTTGGAATCCGTTGGTGGCGGCACGCGCCTGACCCTGTGGATCAACATCGGTCACCGCTTCATCGCGATGGGAGCGGCTGGCTGGCATATTTGTTTCGATGTGCTGGATCGGCATCTCGCCGGTCAGCCCATTGGACGCATAGCCGGACCCGCTGCCATGAACGCCAATGGCTGGCAGCGATTGCACGCCGACTATGCCGGACAGTTCGGCATTGAGAGCCCGGTTTGTCCGCCCAATGCGGCTCAGAAGCCATGAAATCGGAGGACATTATGAGCCAGGCAAACGTACGTACAATTGTTCGCTGGATTCACATCGTCGTTGCTATCCCCATATATGGCTACATCTATAGTCCGTTCGCAAAGCTTCCAAGCTATGCTTTCCCTGCCCGATATATCTTCTTCCCGATGATGGTTATATCGGGATTATGGATGTGGAAAGGCCATTTTGTTTGGCGGCTTGTTTCAAGGAAATCGGCCCGACAACGTTCGGGTACGCAGGTTCATGGCTATGCCTCAGCGCCTTCCCGAAGGACGCCGCAGGATTCGCGTCCTTCCTTTGGGCTCTAATCCGCTAGCGAGTGAGGAGCAAGAACTATGTCGAAAGCAACTGTTTCAAGCAAGCAACGTGAAGAGCTGGTCAAAACATTGAAGGCGCGCTTTGAGAAAAATGTGAGCCGCCATAAGGGTCTTGACTGGGCCAAAGTACAGGCAAAGCTGGAAGCTAATCCTGAGAAGCTGTGGTCCCTCAGCGAAATGGAGAGAACTGGCGGCGAGCCGGATGTTGTTGGTCAGGACAAAAAGACCGGCGAATACATATTTTATGACTGCGCGGCGGATACTCCGAAGGACCGCAGAAGTATCTGCTACGACCGCGAGGCGCTGGAGTCGAGAAAGGAACACAAGCCGAAAGACAGCGCTGTGAATATGGCAGCGGCGATGGGTGTCGAGCTCCTGACAGAGGAGCAATATCGGGAGTTGCAGAAGCTGGGAGAATTCGACACCAAGACGTCCAGCTGGGTGAAGACGCCTCCTGCTATCCGCAAACTCGGTGGTGCGCTATTTTGCGATCGACGCTTCGATACGGTCTTCACCTATCACAACGGAGCGGAATCTTACTACGCCGGGAGAGCGTTTCGGGGTTCGCTGCGGGTGTAGTGGCAACTTCAGAGCTGCTGGTGCATGGCCGCATCGTCTGCGAACAGCTGCTGCATAATCGCCTGGATATGCAACGCAGCACAGTCCACATAAGGGAAGTTTGTGTTGCTCTCGTTGAAGAGCAGGGTCAAGTCGGTGCCAGCCAGGATGACGGCATCCACCTTATCGCGGCGGACGAGCGTCTGAGCGATTGCCGTCAGCCGGCTGTGTTGTTCCGGGAAAGCTTCACCCGTCAGCGCCAGTCTCGTATAGATGTTCTGAATCTGATCGATCTCTTCCGGCCGTGGTCGAACGATCTCGATGCCAGCGACTTCACCATAAAGATCGGATTCGATGACGAAGCGGGTGCCAAGAACCGCGATGCGTTTCAGCCCGCGCGCCGCCAGTTCCCCGTTGAGAGGATCGAAAATGTTTAGCACCGGCAGCGCGGAGATCGCAATCAGTTGGCGGATACAGTAGTGGGGAGTAACCGCCGGAACCACCGCAATTTCCGCTCCGGCCGCTTGCATTCGTTGAATGTAATGGTTTAGATAATTCGCCAGGCCGGGGCGGTCACCGGCACGGATGAACTCCATCACGCGTGGGATCTCGGCGTGTGTCATAACCAAATCCATTTTGCGTCCGAGGGCCTCGTGCGCTTTGGCTAGCTTCTCGTAGTAGTAGACGGCTGCTCCTACTCCCAGGCCGCCCACCAGACCTATGCAATGCCTTGTAGTCATAGAATTCAGCTCGGGCACAGTCTATCCGCGAAGAACATAGTTTCGCAGAGCGCTGTGTATATACAACTGCCTGTTCTTGTATTCGATAAGCTTAAGCTTCTTAAAGCGATTCAGAAAGAAGCTGATGCGGGGCCGGGTAGTACCGACCATTTCTGCCAGAGTCTGGTGGGTAATGTCAGGAATGATAGGTTTGGGAATTTCGCCGGGCTCGATGCCGGATAACGATAGCAGGATCTTTCCGAGCCGCTTCTCGCTGTGGTCGAACAGTTGATCAGCCAATGACTCCTGAAGCTGCTTATTTCTCAAAAGCAAGAAGGACAGGAACAATTCCGAGAAGCGTGGCTGGTCTCGTAAGAGGCGCCGGAGCTCCGCGACTTCGATAGGAATGAGCGCACAATCAGTGATGGCAGTCGCCGCGGTTATGTAAGAAGTGTGATTCTGAATGATCGTCTCTTCGCCGACGAAGTCTCCTGGCCCAGGTAGAACGAGAATAGCTTCCTTGCCTTGTTCCGATACCGCGCTGATTTTGACTCTGCCTTGTTGAATAAAGAACAAGACATCAGCAGGTTCGCCGGTCCGGAAGATAAGCCGTCCTTTGGCAAAATGGCGTGGCAGGCGCGAGAACATGCCTGTCACTTCCGAGATGGAGATCAGAACTTCCTTTTGGGAAGATGGGGGTGGCCGCCGCGCCATAAGATGTCACGGACGCGCCAAGTCCACAAGCGGGAGGTCGCCGGCGGGGGGAGCGGCCCATCGGCGCACTGGGAAATGGACTATCAAGAAGGAGGTGGCCCACCCGTGGAAAGTACACTCGATTGCGGTCTCGAGGGCACCGGCGCAGGTGTCAGCTTCTTTACATCATTAAGCTCCCAGTGGCTTGCGCCTCCGCTCGATACTGCCGCGGACGAGAAACGCGCTCCGAGCGATATTGTTAAGTTCGTGTCAATCAAAGTCAAGTTAAGAATGCTGATGGGTGTCGTGGCAATGAGCGCGGTGCCATTAAAGGCAGCATTTTTGGCGATTGAACCGGCGCCCGTGGGTGCTGATCTTTGGGGGTTACGCGTAGCTCGGGAGCTGTCTATAATTAAGCCTAAGGAGCGGTGTCTTGGTAAATTGCGCTTACAAATGGAATTTCCGGCAAGGCGGCAGGTCCGCGTCTTGCATAAGCATGTGTCTTCCATTTGTCCGCGCGCTTGATCCGAGATCACTCTACGGCTTATCTCCTTCTCTTGGATTCTCTTCGGGTGGCAACAGCAAGTTGGCTCCCAGCACCGCCCGTCCCAATCTCTTTTCCGGCGACTAGTTTTCTGTTTTTCTCAACGTTCTCCCGCGTAGATAGCAGGTCGAACCAGACCGTGCTCGTGGGTTGACAGAAGCTCCGGCACACAACTGGTGCCGCCAGCCTTTTGGAGGAAAACAGAATGTCAGCTAATACCATTACTTCCGTTACCGGTCCGCACATTAAGACGGCTCTTCCCGGACCCAACGCGCGCCGCATTGTCGATCGCGATCAGCAATCCATCTCGCCGTCCTATACCCGCTCGTATCCCCTGGTGGCTAAGCGCGGGCGCGGCGTCATCGTCGAGGATGTCGACGGCAACGAGTTCCTCGATTTTTCCGCCGGCATCGCAGTGACGTCTACCGGGCATTGCCATCCTGAGGTCGTAGCTGCGATTCAGAAGCAGGCAGCCGAACTGATCCACATGTCGGGCACCGATTTTTACTACGAAAACATGGTGACGCTGGGCGAGCGGCTCTCGCGCGTGGCTCCCATGAAGGGGCCGCACAAGGTCCACTACGGCAACTCCGGCGCTGAGGCGATTGAAGCTGCGTTCAAGCTGGCGCGCTATCACACTAAGCGCCAGCACATGATCGCGTTCTTCGGCGCATTTCATGGCCGGACGATGGGAGCGCTGTCGTTGACCGCCTCGAAACCGCAGCAGCGCCGCCGCTTTGCGCCGCTGGTCCCCGGTGTGACCCACGTGCGCTATCCCGATGTTTATCGCGGATGTGTGGGTGGAAGTCCGGAAGAAGCGGAAGCTTTCGCTCTGGGCTGCGCACGCTTCATCGAAGACAAGCTGTTCAAGACGACGCTGGCGCCAGAAGAAGTGGCGGCGATTTTTGTCGAGCCAATTCAGGGCGAAGGCGGGTATGTCGTCGCGCCTACGGTGTTCATGCAGGAGCTACGGCGGATCTGCGATCGTCACGGCATTCTGCTGGTCGCAGATGAAGTTCAGTCCGGCGCAGGGCGCACCGGCAAATGGTGGGCCATCGAGCATACCGGGGTTGAGCCCGACATCGTCTGCATGGCGAAGGGAATTGCCAGCGGCATGCCGCTTGGCATCATGATGGCGAAGGCCGACATTATGGATTGGGTGCCGGGATCGCATGCTTCAACTTTCGGCGGCAATCCGGTTTCCATCGCCGCGGCGCTGGCCACAATGGATGTTCTGGAGCGCGAAGGCATCAAAAATGCCGAAGTCGTTGGGAACCACATCATGCAGCGCATTGCCGACTGGCCGAAGCGTTTGGATTTTGTGGGCGATGTGCGGGGGCGCGGCCTTATGATCGGAGTCGAAATCGTTACCGACAAGAAGGCCAAAACTCCCGGCGGCGTGGAGCGCGACCGCATCGTGGAGTTGGCGTTCGAACGCGGGCTGCTGTTCCTGGGCTGCGGTCCGAACAGCATTCGCATCTGTCCGCCGCTAGTCGTCACCAAGGAGCAGGCGGACATCGCGATCGATGTGCTCGAGGAGTGCATCGAGATCGTTGCCGGCAAGACGACGAACAAAGCGGGTACGCTGGGTAAGCCTACGGGCGCTTAGAATTGTTGCTTTTCCTGAAGGCCCGGGCCATCTTGGCTCGGGCTTTTCTTGTGCGCTTATTTTCCCAAAGCTTCAAATCGCAGCGCAGGTCTTCACGTCTGAATTGCGAACGCCGCCTGCAACGACTACACTGCAGTACGCCATGAAGCGACAATTTGGCTTTACTCTCTCTCTGCTGATTGTTCTCGGCGGTGTGTTTGCCGAGGCCCAATATACCGACATCCAAGCTATGAACGATCTTGGCGGGCCGAAGGAGTTCGCGGCGCGACGCACCGAGCTCGCGGGCAAGCTGAAGACCGGCTACGTTCTGCTCTTCGCCAAGACCGAGGTTCCTGCAGCGAATCACTATCGCGAGGACAACGACTTCTACTACTACACCGGTCTGGGCGATCCTGGCGCGGTGATGCTGATGGACGTCGCTACGCAGCGGACGATGATCTTCGAGCCACAGCAGGATCCGCGCGAGGTGCAGGTGTACGGAGCCAATCTGCTCGCGATGTCGAAGGATCAGCAGAAAGAGCTGGGTTACCCGGTCGTGCATCCGCTGCCGGCCCTTGACGGCTACCTGAGCTTTTTGTTCAGTGGCGGAGAAGAGCACGATCTGTGGCTGCGTTTGGGCTTCGCCGATAAGCCTGATGGCGCGCGCTTCGAGACCGGTCGCGACTATGCCGACCAGTACAACAATTCCTACGGCGAGGATCTGCCCGGCGATCGCGGCGAGTTTGTAAAGCTGCGCGAGCGCTATCCTGCCGCGACCTTTCGCAACCTAACCGGTGCGATCGACGAGATGCGGAACATCAAGCGTCCGGGCGAGATCGAGGTTCTGCGACGCAACGGCCGCATCAGCGCACAGGGCGATGAGCAAGCGATCCATATGGCGCATCCTGGCATGTACCAGTACCAGATTGAAGCTGAGGCGGAATTTGTCTTCCGTAACTCCGGCGCGCAAGGGCTGGCGTATCCCGCGATTGTCGGCTCAGGTGTGAACGCCAACACCTGGCACTACTTTTTCAATCGCAACAAGATCAATGCCGGCGAAGTTGTGGTCTTCGATTTTGCCGCCGATCTCGACCACATGACCATGGACATAACGCGCACTTTTCCCATCGACGGCAAATTCACGCCCGAGCAGGCGAAATGGTACAACGTCGATCTCGAGTGCCAGAAGGCAGTGATCGACTTGCTCAAGGTCGGAAACACTTACGAGCAGGCTGAAGCGGCAGGCAAGAAGATTTTCGACCGCGAGGGCATTGGCTCGCAGTGGTACGGTTGGCCGGGCCACTTCGTCGGACTAGCGACTCACGACGTCCTGATGGCGAAAGGCCCGATCAAAGCCGGGCAGGTGGTCACGGTTGAGCCGATTGTCGAATTTCCCGACAAGCACTGGCATTTCCGGGTAGAGGACACTATTCTCATTACCGCGAATGGGCCTGAGATCCTGTCGTCCAGCGTTCCCAAAGAGATTGGCGATGTCGAAAAGATGGTGGGCACGTTGCCGGCGGCTGAGCCGATAAAGTGAATCGGTTGTCGGTTGCCAGTTTGTCGGTTGTCAGTTGTCAGTGTCGTTGATCGGCGATGACCGCGCAGCTGATCGTTTGCACTGATGGCGAACTGAAAGGCGACTGGCGAGACGCCGCCAGTCGGGGTCTACGTTAAGAAGAAAGCCGCATTGGTCGATAGATTCAACAGAGGATTCGCTAAGAGCTAAGACCGGTACGCGGTAACATAGAAGAGTAGTTCGCAGGAGAGGCTCCGCCGTGCCTGAATTACGCAAAGATCCCATCATTGGGCGATGGGTCATCATTTCCACCGACCGCGCCAAACGCCCTTCCGACTTCACCCGCGAACCGGTGAAGATGAAGGGCGGTTTCTGCCCGTTCTGCAGCGGCAACGAAAGCAAGACGCCGCCCGAGGTGTTGGCCTATCGTCCCAACGGCGCCTCGCCGAATACGGAAGGCTGGACGGTGCGGGTGGTTCCGAACAAGTTTCCGGCGCTGGGCATCGAAGGCAGCTTGAACCGTCAGGCCGAAGGCATGTTCGACAAGATGACCGGCATCGGCGCCCACGAAGTCATTGTCGAGACGCCCGAGCACAATATTTCTCTGAGCGAGCTTTCGGAGAAGCGCATTGAGGATGTGTTCTGGGCCTTTCGCGATCGCATTCTCGATCTGAAGAAAGACCGCCGCTTCAAGTACATCCTCATCTTCAAGAATCACGGCCAGCTTGCCGGAGCGACGCTGGAACATTCACACGGCCAGCTGATTGCGCTGCCCATCGTCCCGAAACACGTCGTCGAGGAATTGGAAGGCTCGAAGCAATACTTCATGTACAAGGAACGGTGCGTCTTCTGCGACATCATTCGGCAGGAGATGGAAGCGGGCGTTCGCGTTGTTGCCGAGAACGATGGCTTCCTAACCGTCGCTCCGTACGCGCCGCGCTTTCCGTTCGAGACATGGATTCTTCCCCGGCGTCACGAGTCTGCATTCGAGAATTCGTCTTCGCAGGTCTATGAGAATCTGGCAAAGGCATTGAAGAACCTGCTGGTGCGCGCGGACCAGGTGCTGGACAATCCGGCCTACAACCTCGTCATCCACACTGCGCCGGTGCAGGAAGGGTCGATGGACTACTACCACTGGCACGTGGAATTCATGCCGCGGTTGACCAAGATCGCCGGCTTCGAATGGGGAACCGGTTTCTATCAGAATCCCACGCCGCCGGAAGAAGCAGCGCGCTATCTGCGCGAAGCCAAGGTCGAGGCAGCGCAACCGGTCACCGCGTCGTAACTATTCTTAACCATCAATCCGCACATACAATTCAGAGGCGACTTCGCCGCCGCCGGCATCTATCACTTGTATCCATGGAATCGGCGAAGGCTCGCCGATGACGTGAGCAGTATCATTCTTTACTATGACCAACGTTTCCACCATCGGGCCGCGCGCGTTTGAAAAACGAACCCGATTTCTCAGCGGACTGTACAGCGAACTGCTGGAGAACGGGATCGGCTACTTTTTTCCCGGAGCGACGCTGGAGCGCGTTTCGCAGGGAGGGGAGCAGATGCCGGGGCTGCTGGGGGCCGTTCCCAGCGGCGGGCAAGTGGAATTTGAGTGGATGGGCAGCGGCTACACGCTGACCTCAAGCTCGAAATTATCGGACCACGAGCGGCGGCTGCTGCGCAGTATTGGCATGGTATTGTCCGCTCGTTACCAACTGCTCACCAATGAGGAGCTGGCCGCACAGAGCTTTCAACTTTTTCGCGGATTGCCGGAAGACCGATTCGTTTCGGCTTTTCTCGATCCCACGCCCCACGCCAGCGCGGAGGCGATTGCCGAAATTCCCGATCGCGTTGCCGACTCGATTGAAGTGCTGCGCACCAGCAGCATGAGCACTTACGAGAACCGGCGCATCGCGACTGGCGTGTTGCTATTCGGCTCGACTCCCGAGCCGTGCCACGTACCACCGCAGACGCCGCAACAGGCGCTGCGTTATTCGCATCAGTTGACCGGCATCCGCAGCTTTCATCGTTTATGCGACGGACTGCGCACCCTGGCGCTGGTCGATCAGAACGGCACGCTGGCGGAGCTGATCGACGTGCACGAGTGGTCTGAGCCGTATCGCGACATGCCCTTGGCGGTTCCTACGTCGTCCGCCTACACCGACCATTGCAGGGCAACCTTGTGCGGCGGCCACATCTGCCTCATCCTCTCGCCCAACGGCGAAATCAAGATCTATTCCGACGGCGTGCCGGTGTTCCGCTTTATCGACGGCAAATGGCGGCTGGTGGATGCACGGCATCGCTATGGATTGTGGAAGAAGGCAATCGGCAATGCGGAGCTGGCGGAACGCCTGTTCGGAGTGGCGTTGAATTTGACCGAAAGCCGGCGCGGCGCGCTGTTCGTCGTGCTCGACAAACGCGAGTCGGTTTCGCAATTGGTATCGCAGGCGGACCTGCTGGATCATCTGCAGGACGATGCGGTCGACGGCGTCACCAGCAAGGACCAGCTGCATTATTTGCTGCGCGACAAGAGCGTTCTCGACGTGCCGCCGACTGTGCTGGAAAACATCGCGCGTATTGATGGCGCGGTTGTGCTTTGTCCCGACTCCAACCTGCTGGCGTTCGGCGCGATCCTGCATCATCAGTCCTCGGAAGAAGCGATGAATCGTACGGTGGAAGGCGGCCGCACAACGGCTGCAATTGCCGCCTCGCGCTACGGCACGGTGCTGAAGATCAGCGAGGACGGCCTGATCTCGATGTACCGGGGCGGGCAGTGTCTGTGGGAGATGTAGAGCTAGCCCTCAG
Source organism: uncultured Acidobacteriaceae bacterium (assembly GCA_963805985.1). Lineage (GTDB taxonomy): Bacteria > Acidobacteriota > Terriglobia > Terriglobales > Acidobacteriaceae > Bog-257. The sequence goes on from CAWDWG010000009.1 coordinate 274,750, forward strand.
CCGGGAATCTTCATCAAATTTGACAGCTCTTAAGCCCGGCGGGCCCAGGCGGACTGGACAGGCGCGACTAAAATAGCAGTGGTGGCGAAGGAATTCCAATTCGATCTGACGGGCGGGCAACTGGCGCTTGATCTCGCTAATACCGTGAGCCGGCGGGACGATCCCGAGCGCCGCAGGGAACATCTCGAGAGCTACCACGATCTGCTTGCGTTCGCGCGGCAATCGGGGATCGTTTCGGCGCGCCAGGCCGGCGAACTTTCGGGCTATGCGGAACAGCGCGGCAGTTTCGCTCGAAAAAGCTTTGCGGAAGCCGTCAGGCTGAGGGAAGCCGTATACCGGGCGTTCTCGGCGATTGCTCAAGGGAAGTCAGCGACGGCGGCTGACTTGGATCTGATCACGGAATTCGCGGTCAAGGCGCTTCAGCATCGCGTGCTTTCGCGCGCCGACGGTGGCTACCGCTGGCAATGGCAGCAGACAGGCAATAATCCTCTCGATCGAATCCTGTGGCCGATGGCGCAGGCCGCAGCTGATCTGCTCACTTCGGAGCAGTTGCGAATTGTGCGCTTCTGCGAGGCTCCCGATTGCGAATGGTTGTTTCTCGATCACAGCCGCAATCGCAGCCGGCGCTGGTGCGACATGAAGAGCTGTGGCAATCGTCAGAAAGCGCAGCGGCATTACCGGCGGTCGCGGGGATAAGTGGACGTTCTTCGGTCTCGCTCGAACCGCAGGGGTAAAGAGGCTGCTAAGAGAGTCGAATAGCAGATCCCTCGTCGGCCTGAAGGCCTCCTCGTGATGACAAAAATAAGAGACTTGCAACGGCGCAGCTGAAGCTGCGCCCCTTCAAAACCGCTGCAACCCTTCAAAACCATTTGCGGACGCTGAACTTCAGCAGCTGCGTCACAGTGGCCGCTCGCTGGAGAAACCAGCAAATTCATCTGCCGTTTACATGCTGTTAATGATTCGACGTATGTCGGCATAGTACCTTTCGGCGACGGAAGATTTACTCTCCGCATTCAAATTACATTCTGCAGGAAAAGGACTGAGCATGGCGACCGCCTCGCGGCTACCGGCTGAAACGTCAGTTGCAGCGCCAAGTGCTATTCACGCGAAACTTTCCAAGTCACCCGGGAAGATCGGAAGCGCAATTTTTGCGGGTGTGCTGGTGATCGGCTTCGTCTACGCCGGCTATCACCTGATCTCCGACCTCTCGGTGGTCCACTCGTCCTCGTTCTTTCCCTACTTTTTGCTCGGAATAGCGCTGCTGGTGGCGCTGGGCTTCGAGTTTGTGAACGGCTTTCACGACACCGCGAATGCTGTTGCGACCGTGATCTACACGCACTCGATGGACCCGCACATTGCGGTGGCGTGGTCGGGAATGTGGAACTTCGTTGGTGTGGTGCTCTCGACCGGAGCCGTCGCGTTCGGGATCATTTCACTGCTGCCGGTTGAATTGATCCTGCAAGTGGGAAACGGCGCGGGCTTCGCCATGGTCTTTGCCCTGCTCACGGCGGCGATTATCTGGAATCTGGGCACGTGGTGGTTCGGCCTGCCATCGTCGAGTTCGCACACGCTGATCGGTTCGATCATCGGAGTAGGTATTGCCAACCAACTGATGCAGGCGCATACGGCGACCAGCGGCGTCGATTGGGCACAGGCGATGAATGTGGGCAAGTCGCTGATCTTCTCCCCGATCGTCGGCTTTGCTCTGGCTGCCATGCTGCTCGGCCTGTCGAAGGTCACGATTCGCGACCCACGGCTTTACAAGGCGCCCGAGGGCGACGCACCGCCGCCATTGTGGATTCGCTGTCTGCTGATTCTTACTTGCACCGGTGTGAGCTTTGCGCACGGCTCCAACGATGGCCAGAAGGGTATGGGGCTGATCATGCTGATCCTGATCGGAACGGTGCCGACGGCGTATGCGTTGAATCATGCCATCACGCCGCAGCAGTCGGCGGAGTTCGTCGCCATTTCGCAGCAAGCCGCCAATGCTCTCGACAAATATGTGACTCCGGGAGCGGTGGTGGGCGACCCGCGCGACGATGTCTCGGCTTACGTACGCACCAAGGACTTTACGCCGAACACGGTGCTGGCACTGCGCGAGATGATCAACGGCATTTCGACTGAAGTAACCAATTACAAGGAACTGCGTTACATTCCTCAGGACCAGGTTCGCAACTTCCGCAACGATATGTATCTGGTAAGCGAAGCATTGCGCATCATGCAGAAGTCGGGGCACACGAATGTTTCCGCCGCCGATGAGGCGGTGCTGGCGAAGTACAAGAAGCAAATCGACCACGCGACCAAGTTCATCCCGACGTGGGTGAAGGTTGCGGTGGCGCTGGCGCTCGGGCTGGGTACGATGATCGGCTGGAAGCGCATCGTCGTCACCGTCGGCGAGAAGATCGGCAAAGACCACTTGACTTACGGACAGGGGGCAGCGGCAGAGATCACGGCGATGGTGACGATCGGCGCGGCCGATTATTTTGGACTGCCGGTGAGTACGACGCACGTGTTGTCGTCGGGCGTGGCAGGGACGATGGCAGCCAACGGAACCGGCCTGCAATGGGGCACGGTGCGCAATCTGCTGATGGCCTGGGTGCTGACGTTGCCGGTGTCTATCATGTTGTCCGGATGTTTGTTCTGGGCGTTTGTGAAGATGTCGTAGGATTGGGAATTTTCGCGATGTAGCCAAAGGCCGTCAGCGCAGGGGCGCTGGCGGCTTTCCTTTTAGAGGTTCGAGTCCGCCGTTACGACAATCCCCTGGAGTAAGCGCCTGGACGCATGCCTGAAGAGACTATGTCGCGAGTGCTGTCGCCGCTACCGCGGCTCGAACCGCAGATTCCTCGGTCGGGCTGAAGCCCTCGGTCGGGATGACAAAACATGTAGGGAGCCGGGGGGATCCGCAGGTAACGCTCAACCGCTTCAAGAAGCAGTTCCTCGCGCGTCCGATGCTCTTCGTTGGCAGCCACCTGCACTTCGGCGAGCAGCGAAGAAGGCATCGACACCGATTCTGTCTCCCCGGACGTCTTCATGGGCCCAGTCTAAGATTGAGTGAACGAGCTGTCAAACGGGGGATGGAACAAAGGCCGTCAGCGCAGATGCGTTGGCGGCCTTGGTTTTCACGTGAACGTTTACGATCCGCGAGTCTTAGTTCTTCACGTGCGAAGAAACTTCCGGCCCTCTGCGGTTCGGAGGCAGGTTGTCGACATCGCCGCGCTCGCGCGCCGGATGATCCGACTGGATGCCCGGGATCGGCTTCTCGCCGGCGGAACTCATCTCCGGCGAGTTCAATTCGTCCTTCGTGTATCCATACGACGAGGTGAAGATGGCCTCATGGAACAGACCACTGCTCGGCTGCTGTGCCCAGGCGTAGATCGGGAAGGCCCGTCCTCCGCCGGGGAACACGGTGGCGACGTAATCGGCGACCATGTAGCCGGAGAATGTCTCGGGTAGCCAGCTCAGCTCCATCGAGCTCGACAGGGCGCGACCCGCGGTCCAGGTCGAGCCGCCGTTGGTGCTGATGCTGAAGCCGGCATACAGCTGGCAGCTGCTGCCGCAGTTGGAGACGGGATAGTAATAGTAGGCCATCGCCATGTGGGCAGTGCTGCCGGAGGTTTTGATGTCGACGCCCATGCCATTGATGAAGTGATCGACACCGCTGCCGATGGGATCAAGCGGAATGCGGATCTTCGTGCCCCAGTGAACGCCGTCGCTGGAGCTGCTGTAGACGATGTCGTTGGCGTTGCAGCCGCTCTCGAAGCTGCAATCGGACCACGACGCGTACACATTGCCTGCGCCATCGATCGCGGCAGAAGGCAAGCCTGCGCTGCGCAAACCGCCAGCTTCGTAGTGGCTCGGAGCCTGAGCGATCTGGATGGCGCCGGTCCAGCTCTGGCCACCGTTGGTGGAAACGAAGGCCGACATTCCGCCGTCAAAGTCGGCGAAAGGAACCACCACGGTTCCGCTGGGCTGCACCACGGGATTGCCGCCGATGCCGTAATCGCTGTTGGCAGTCGTGACTGGCGTGCTCCAGGTCTGGCCGCCATTGGTGGAGGTGCTCATGTAGAGCAGGTCGCCCACGTCAGGGTTGTCGAACTCGACGTAGCAGTTGCCGTAGTAAGGGCTGGAGGCCGTATCATCGCAGGCGATCCAGTTTTTATCGGCATCCCGATTCTGGATGACGTAAACCGGATTGTTCCAGTGAATGCCGTCGCTCGAGGTGTTGACCGCGACCGTGTCAAAGTTGCCGATGGGAAGAGTGCAGATCATCCACACGCCGTGCTTGGCGTCGTAGGCGACAGCGGCGTCGCTGGCCGCGCTATTGGGACCACCGCCCGGGCCGTTTTCGGTCAAGCCGGGAAGGTAGCCGTTGGTCCAGGAGATTCCGCTGTTGAGCGAGGTGGCGTAGCCGATGTCGGCGCCGCCGCCATCAGAAATGCGGCCTACCTGAAAAGCGGCCACGATGACCGGTCCATAGGCGAAAGCGCCGGGCTCGACTTCGGTTTGATGCTGGCTGCTGCTATTGGTAAAGGTGTCTTGACTGAGCTGCCGGAAAATCGTTTGAGCGTGGCCCGGAGCGGCGCAGGTGAGGACAACAGCGAACGCGAGCGCAAGGGTCAGGAGCGCGGCACTGGTGCCGCGACCAGGGAACGATGGCGATGCTTTCATGGGCATTCCTTCTTTAATGTATTGTTGCGAGACTTGTCACTTGTTGGGGGCAAATGAGCTTTGCACTGGGCAGGAGGAGGACGATGCCAACCGCCGAGGAGCGAATCAAACTGTAAATTGTTGAAGCACGGAGTGTCAACGAAAACGGTAGTAATTGGGTCGACGTACAGGCTTTCGTTTTTGAATACGAGCAGCGACATGGTTTTCCCGTGTTACACTGCAAGGCCTACCCAGCTTATTTCGCATGTCATCATTGTTGGATCATCAAGCTATTACCTTCTGGCGAATTCCAATGAGGAAGATCTTCCGTGCAACCAATCCAATTTGCTTTTGATCTGTACCGCAATCGACTATTCATGGTCGTAGCGCTGCTGTTAGCCGGCTCGTCACTCTTGCCGGCCCAGCGCACCGTCGTGCAGGACGCCGGCGGTGGACGCAAGCTGGAGCTCCACTACAACGCCGACGGGAAAGTTGCTGAGATCCGCACGATCGGGCCGGATGGCAAACTGCTGCAGCAGCAGACTCTGGAGTATCCCGCCGGATCGTACGTCCCCAACACGATTGCTACTTCCTATTGGCCCGATGGCAAGGTCCACAAGATAACCCGCAACACCTACGACAACAACGCCAATTTTACCGGCGAGTTCGTTCAGGTGTTCGACGAGTCGGGCAAGCAGACGGCGGGGCACCGGCTGGTTCACGATCCGCAGAACAATACCTATAGCTGCGCCGACTGGAACGTTCCCAAGCAGGATTACCTTCGTGTGCAGTGCCCTTCGGGCGAGGAGTCATCCTCCAGCACGCCCGAGACGGTGAAGAAGTTCACCCAGGACGAGGTCACGCAGCAGCTGGCGAAGGCGCGGGAGGCGGCAGCGCGTTCCGAGACGCCGGTGGTGAAAGTGCCGGCAGCCTCTCCTCTGGACATTGTGCCTCCAAAGCCCTCAACGACTCCTCCGCCAGGGTCGAACGTAAAGGAAGTTGGGCTGATCTTTCCGACGAAGATTCGTCCTGGTGATCGTGTCTCGGGAAGCGTGGTGGACGATCCCGGCGATTATGAATCGCAGCCCGGAGTGACGGTCCTGCGGCTTGCGGTACCGTTCGCGCCAAAGGGTGACGCATCGACATTGGCCGGATGGACGGTTGAGGTATCGGGCGAACCGCCGCAAGCGGCCAGCCAGCCGATCGTCCTGACGATTCCACCAGGGCAACTCGAACTGGCCGTGCTCTTACACCCGACCGACGACCCAAGCATCCAGGTGTCGAAGGCGATTCGCCTGCCCAACTCGCCCAAGCCAAAGCGGCCGACGTCGTACATTGCGCCGGCGATTTGCCTGAAGGGACAGCTTTGCATCGTCCGCGGTCTTTTCAGCGGCGATGCCCGCAAGACCTTCGCGGCCTTCGAGCAGCGTCCAGCCCGGATCATCGCCGAGACGCTGGACAGTGTTTACCTCGCTGTTCCGGATCGCACCGAAGCAGGATCGCGTCCGCTGGTCATTGCGGAAGGATCGAAGGCGATCGCATTTCCGATGGTGGTAGCCGAATTCGGCATGCGCCCGGACATGCGCGCTGTGAAGCAAGGTGAGCTATCGCTGCTCTACCAAACGCTCGACGGCCCGCAGGAGCTTGCTGATCCGCTGTGGGCGCCCGGTAATTACCCCGCGACCAATCTCGACGAGGCTCGCGAACTGATCCCGGGATTTCAGGTGCCGAAGATGAATCATGAGGCCAAAGAGCAGCACGAAAAAGAGTCGAAACACCAGGGCGAGGCGAAGCCGCAGTCTCAGTCTTCAGAAGAAGAGCACGAGAAGGCCAAACTAGATCCCGATGAAGATATGGGCGGAGAAATTCTGCTGGTGATCAAGAACCTGACGCCAGACGTGGTCACGTTGCGCGAATCGCAAAACGGAATGTACGTCTTTCATCTGAAAGCGTCGTCGTTTCAGATGGGAGAGTTTATGCACAAGGGGATTGTCGAGGCCAACAAGACCGGCAACTTCGGCGTGAAGGGCTACGTGATCCCATTTCTCGCCCCCGTAGCGGGAGAGGAGTTTGCGATCACGGAGGCAGGAACGAAATAACACGTACGCCAGCGCGTAGGTGTAGCGCCGGCCTCCCGGCCGGCTGTAGCGTGGGCCTCCGGCTCACGTGCCGATCTGCCCGGAGCGAACGCTGCCACTAAGCAGGAGCCCTGCAGCCCGAACCGTCGCCAACTCTCACGGCGCGAAGTAGCTGGAGATGTCGAGGATGAGGTTGGTCCAGCCGGCGGCGTAGGAATCGACGCTGCCGTCGATGTTGCCCACGATCGCCATATTCGACGTAACTTCTCCATCGGTCGCATTGAGGGTTGAGACCGAGGGCATGGGGCTGCCATCGGCCCACAGCGTCAAGTAGCCCAGGGATCCCGAAGGCACAACCGTCGTGTTGAACACATAGCTCTGGGCTGCGCGGGGAACTGGGCACGCGCTGCCCGCGACGTTGACCGCCGGAGTACGCTGGCCGTCAAAGGCTCCTCCCGACGACCGCGTGTCGATGACGCGGCAGGGATGAGACGGGTACAACGACAGCCCGTTGTCCGGCGGAGCGAAGTAGCCGTTGATGTCGCCAATCAGTTGCGTGTTCTGGTCGGCATAGACGGCGATGGCTCCCTTCGTGCCTGCGGGAACAATCGCGGCGTTGGCCACAATGGTTGCAGTTGGATTGTTCAGCGTTGAGACCACGGGTTGAGTTTGTCCCGCCGGCCACACCGTGAGATATCCCAGAGACCGGTTTTTTACGGGCACCACCGTGAAATTCATGGAGTAAGCCAGCGCGCTCGCAGGGATCTGGCAGCTGCTGGACAGGACAGGGAAGTCGCGCTCATGGCCGCCGGCGAGCGCGGGACCGCCCAGGACTCCCTGTGCGTTGCGCGTGTCGAAGACGCGGCACGGCGTCAGCGGGTAGAACTGCAGCGTCTGACTGGCCGCAGGTTGAAAATAGCCGTTGATGTCAACAATGACGTCGGTCGAGTCGGTGGCATAGACACTGATCGCGCCGGCGGCTCCGGCGGGAACAATCGTCGCGTTGGCTTTCACACGGCCATCGGGCGAGTTGAGCGTCGAAATGTTGGGCAGCGATTCGCCGGCGGGCCAGACGGTCAGATAGTTCAGCGAGCCAGTCAGCGGAGCCACCGTGACATTGAGGGAGTAGGCAACGGCGGTGCTCGGAATGTCGCAACTGCTCTGCGGAATGGGGAAGCTGCGCCACGTCCCGCCAGAGATGTGCGGTCCTCCGAAGATGCCATATGCCTTGCGGGTGTCGGCGACGCGGCATGGAGTGGCGGGCACGAACTGCAACGGATCCGAGCCGGCTCCAGCGACGATCGAGACGCTGTTACCTGCGCTGTTGACCACGTAAACCTGGTGCATCGCTGAATTGACGGCGACCGCCGTCGGATAGTTCCCAATCAGAACCGAGCTGGTGGAATTGTTATTGCCGTTGATCATCGTGAGCGCGCCGTCCCAGGTGAAATTGCTCACGTAGGCTTTGTTGGCGATGGGATCGACATCGATGCCTTCGGGAGAAGTGCCGGCGGCGATGGTCGTGGTCGCGAGCGTGGATGTGTTGATGATCGTGACCGTGCCGTCGCCCGTGTTGGCCACGTAAAGCTCGTCGCGCATTGGATTCAGCGCGAGGGCCGAAGGAGAAGATCCCACAGTGACGTTGGTGACGGAAAGAGTAGCACCGTCGACGACCGAGACGTTGCCGGAAGTGTAGTTGGCGACATAGATCTTATTGCCATACTGATCGATGGCGATCGCCTCCGGATAACTGCCGACCGAAACTTTGGTTGTCGAATTTGTCTTGCCGTCGATGATGGTCACGTCTTCGCTGTCTTCATCGGCGACATAGATTTTGTTAGTCGTCTGATTGACGGCAACGGCAACGGGCGCGCTTCCGGTATCGACTGTAGTTGTGTGATTGGTAGCGCCGTCGATCACCGTCACGGTGTTTGGGCGGTAATTCGCGACATAAATCTTGTTGGTAGCCGGATTCGCCGCAACCGCAACGGGGTACGTTCCAACCGACACGCTGGCCGTGCTGTTATTGGCGCCGTTGATCACGGTGACACTGCCGCTGTTGCCGTTGGCCACATAGATCTTGTTGGTGGCGGAATTGATGGCGAGCGCGTTGGGCGCTTGTCCGGCGAGTACCGTGTTGGTCTTGTAGGTCAAACCGTCGATCACGGTGACATTGTTGCTGCTCTTGTTCACCACATAAATCTTGCTGGTCGCCGGGTTGAAGGCAAGCGCTACCGGGTAGGATCCGGCGGTGACAGTGGTAATCAGTGTCTGCGCCATCGCCGAGAGCGAGGAGAGAGTAATAAGTGCGATAGCGACAAGGATTTCTGGCGGCCGATGGCTCCCGAACATCTCGACAACCTCCTGGGTGCCCGGGTGCTGGGGGTGCCCCGTTCAAGCGCAGCTTGAGCGGTCTTTCCTCCCGAGCGAATGCTGACGCAACAGCACGCGTATGCAAGCGTGCTCATCCGGCAACGACGCCGAAGATTCTTGCGGGTCTTTGGATGGGCTGCCAACGCCGTCCGGCAGCGGAGAGGGAGATTGAGGATCGCTGCGCGTCGGAACGTCTTGCTGCATGACGACGCGAGTCCGTTGTCACCTACCTGTTCGGGAGCGATCCTGTTCGACGTTAGCGCAATTCGTTCACCCAAAACAGTGACGGCGAGCACAGAATGGGACGTCAGTGTCGGAACGGGAATTCTTTGCGTATCCGCAGGTAAAAGGCATTTTCACCACGGAGGCACGGAGAGCACGGAGTCAAACTTCTTCTTAACCCTCTTGTTCCTTCCGTCTTTTCTTCCCCCGTGCGCTCCGTGCCTCCGTGGTGAACCCCGCTTTGACAACCGGCAGGATTGCCGACTCGTCAGCCGCGCGCTCCCGCTGTAGGATTGTTGTGCATTCATTGGAGCGTCTTATGACACCTGCACTGGCTGAACTGGAACCCAAAGAGTTGTGGAAGCACTTCGATGCGCTGTTGGCGATTCCTCGCCCCTCGACCAAGGAAGCGGCTGCCCGCGACTACGTGCTGTCGATTGCCGCGAAACACAAGCTGGAAGTCGCGCACGACAAAGTCGGCAACACCGTGATTCGCAAACCTGCGCATTCCGGCCGCGAATCCGCAACCATGGCGCTGCTGCAGGGCCATCTCGACATGGTCTGCGAAAAGAACGAAGGCACCGCGCACAACTTCGATACCGATCCCATCAAGGTGAAGCGTGACGGCGACTGGCTGAAGGCCGACGGCACCACGCTGGGCGCGGACAATGGCGTAGGCGTGGCTGCGGCGCTGGCTGTAATGGAGAGCACCGACATCGCCCACGGTCCGCTGGAATTTGTTTTTACCGTCGACGAGGAATCAGGCCTGACCGGCGCGGCCGAATTTCCGCCGGGAATGCTGAAGTCAAAATATTTCCTGAACCTCGACAACGAGGAGAAGGATACGATCTGCATCGGTTGCGCCGGCGGCGTCAAGACGACGGCGCGCCGCAAGGTCGCGCTGCGCGACGCCAAGGGCGACACCGGCTGGCGGATCAAAATTTCAGGACTGCAGGGCGGTCACTCAGGCGTCGATATCCACCAGGGACGCGGCAATGCCGTGCGGATTCTTGCCGGCGTTCTGCAGACGGCGATGGAGACACTGCCGATCGAGATCGCGAGCCTGACTGGCGGCAGCGCCCAGAATGCGATTCCGCGCGAGGCCTCAGCAGTCGTCGCGCTGGATGCCAGGCGCGAACCCGAACTGGAGTCACTGATCAAGAAGTTAGAAGGAGAGCACAAAACCGATGTCGGCGGCTTCGATCCCGATTTGCAGGTCACGGTCGAAAAGGTCGAGCGGCCGGCGAAGGTGATCGACGCCAACGATGCCCAGCAGACCGTGCACTTGTTGGCCACGCTGCATCACGGTGTGCTGGCGATGAGCCCCGACGTCCCCGGGCTGGTGCAGAACTCCACGAACCTGGCGATGGTGGCGACGAAAGGCGATGTGATCGAGATCGTCACCAGCCAGCGCAGCGCGATCGAGAGCAGCAAACTGGGCGCGGCACGTATGGTGGCGACGGCGACTCGCCTTGCGGGGTTCGAAGTGGAGCACACTGGCAGTTATCCGGGATGGAAGCCCGAGCCCACCAGCGACATCGTGCGCAAGCTGCAATCGGTACACGAGAAGGTTTTTGGCCATCCGGCGAAGTTGATCGCCATGCACGCCGGCCTGGAGTGCGGTGTGATCGGCGAGAAATATCCCGGAATGCAAATGGTCTCGTTTGGGCCGACGATCGTAGGACCGCACAGCCCGAATGAGCGCGTTGAGATAAGCTCGGTGCAAGGCTTCTGGAAGTATTTGAAGGCAGTGCTGGAAGCCATCTAAGGAGTGCTGGGACTGATCTCGTAGCGCGCTGTTAATTTGTGCCATTGCACGGTACTTTCGCAGGCTGCTTAAAAAGTCGTCCCGCGCGCACTTTGTAACAGGGCACGACTTCAGAGGCTCAGAAGAAGTCGCCGCTCGAGCGCCTCGTAACAGGGCACGACTTTAGTCGTGCCGATAAGCCGCTTATTTTTATTCTTGAGCCGGCTTTAGCCGGCGGCACAAGGCGCGGGAACAGAGTTTTTCAGCAGCCGGCTTCAATCGTGCCGGAGGTCTGCGGTAAAGATCAGCCCTTAAAATAAGGGCCTGCTTGCGAAGTCGAGGGACAATTATGCGTCTGCTGCTGAACTGGTTGTTGAGCGCGATCGGTCTGCTGATCGTTTCGAAATTCATGCCCGGATTTCATGTACAGGGCTTTACCGCGGCGCTGATTGCGGCGCTGGTGATCGGCCTGGTGAATGCCACGCTGGGTCTGTTTCTGAAGATCATCACCCTGCCGTTGACGGTGCTGACCCTGGGCATCTTCTGGTGGGTCATTAACGCTCTGATGCTGATGTTCGCGTCGTCACTGCTGCGGCCGAATTTCGTGGTGACCGGCTTTCTCCCGGCGTTTGTGGGAGCGATCGTGCTCTCACTTATTAACATGCTGCTGAAGGCGCTGGCGCGGGATGTGGAGGGCCGATAGCTCGGGTTGCAACGCATTACAACTTGCGCAGCAGCCTTACCGTCTTCCGGACATCGCCGCTCTGAAACAGCCGGATTCCGGCAACTCCGCCGGCTCCGGCCTGTAGACAATCGCGAACATTCGCGGCATTCACTCCGCCAAGCGCCAATACCGCAAAGCCACCTGACACAGTTGGTGAACACGCTTCGCCCAGCGCCCGCAAGCCAATGCCTTTCGCGCCAATTTGTACTTTCTCGAAGATCGGCGCGAGCACAACGAAGTTCGCGCCTTCGGTTTTGGCGCGCTGCACATCCGCTAACGAGTGTGCAGATACTCCGATGGTTGGCTCACGATCGCTGCACTTCTTCCACAGCGAACGAACCTCAGACGCGCGCAGTTCGCCAGACGCCAGGTGAACGCCGTCGGCACCGCAAGCCAGCGCAATATCGGTGCGGCTGTTAATGAGCAACCTGGTTGTTTCGGAGTTCTCGCGCACGGCGCGCACGGCCTCACGGGCGAGGGATTCGAGATCATGCGACCGAAGGTCTTTTTCGCGCAGCTGAATGTAGTCGACGCCAGCGCGCGCAGCGTCGGCGATTCGCCGCAGCACGGCCGTCTGCTGCTCAGCCTCCGTTCCGGCGAATCCTTTGCGATCGGTAATGTAGTACAGCAGCATCTGGATGGAATTGTAGCTGCCGCCAATAATCAGGGTTCGGGTAGAGCTGGCCTTCAGGGCAGCGTCCGCGCCCTCCTTTATCTTGTCATCCCGACCGAGGACTTTAGTCCGACCGAGGGATCTGCGGTTCAGCCGCAGAGCGGCCGCATGGGCTGCGACACCAGCCTCTTCAGGCCTGCCTTTTCCGACGGCGCAACTGCACCGCTGAAGGGTGCTCCCCCATGCTCCGTACACGCTGACCCGAAACACGAACCTGCTCTAGAATCGAACTGTGCCTGTTTCCGGAAGAAATCCAAAACCCGCCTTGGACATGCGCCGGCCATGCGTATCGCCCGGCGGATCACTGGAAGTTCTGCGCGCGCCCGTCCTCGCATCGCTCCCCTGGCTGGTACACGGCTTCAGTACTCGGCAGGGCGGGGTTTCCAACTGCTACGGCGGTAAAGCGCTCAACCTTGGCCTCACCGAGCACGACACGAAAAGGAACGTCGAGCATAACCGGCAGACGCTCATCGCTACGCTCGCCGCGACGGGCGCCAAGGGAAACCCCTGGCCGCTGGTGCAGGTCAAACAGATTCATTCTTCAATCGTGCATCGCGTGAGAGCGCCCGCCCACGAGCCACTCGCCGGCGACGGCCTCATCACCAACACTCCCGGCCTGCTTCTGGCGATCAAGACGGCTGACTGCGTTCCCGTCCTGGTGGCCGATGCCAAGCGACGCGTTATCGGCGCGTTTCATGCCGGCTGGCGAGGAACGGTGGCGCGGATTGTGGAAAAAGGTGTTGGCGAGATGCGGCGCCAGTTCGGCTCCTTGCCGCGGGATCTGCGCGCTGCCATCGGGCCCTGCATTCGAAGCTGTTGCTACTCGATAGGTTCCGAGGTGCGTGCGGAGTTTGAATCGCAGTTCTCCTACGCCGGCGATCTTTTTGAAGAGGTCTTCGACTCCAACGCAATCCATGTGCGCTACCCGCTGTTGTTCCTGAACCAGCGCGCTCCGGGACACGGCGATCTCGGGCCGGAGATTCATCTCGACCTGGTCAAAGCCAATCGCCGCCAGTTGGAAGACGCCGGCCTGCGCGAGGAGCACATCAGCGTGATCGACGGCTGCACCGCCTGCGATACCACGCACTTCTTTTCCCACCGCGCCGAGTTCGGCAAGACCGGCCGCATGATGGCAGTGATCGGGGTCCGTCCGGACGCGTAAAGCACCCCTCTCATATCCTCGTTCTTGGTTGCAACAAGACCTGGGCGACGGCACGACCAAGAAACTTTGCTTTTGGAGGACAAGTGTCAGGGCACGACCTTGGTCGTGCCGAAAGGCCGTTTGTTTCCTCTCCTGAGCCGGCTTTAGCCGGCGATACAAGAACCGCCAAGAAAATTCCAGGCCGGCGGTGACGTTCACGCCGGCCTGGAAGTTGGCATCGCTCGCGCTACAGGTCGGGAGCGCTTAGCTCGTGTGATGCGAAGAATGGTGGTGGCTTGAATGGTGATGCTTGCTGTGATGGTGTTTGCTCGACGCGAACGCCGGCGCCGAGATCACGACCATCATGACGACTAGCAGCGGCAAAAGCTTTTTCATGGGCGGGATTATAGACAATGCCGAACCGCGATTAACGGCTCTAAGGAAAAACGAACCACAGTTAGCAACAGAAATCGCAATGGCTGATTTATTCACCACGGAAGCACGGAAGACACGGAGGTTTTGTTGAAATTAGCTCTATTGCTTTTGCGTGATTTCAGTGCTTCCGTGGTGAACCTTTATCCTGCTCGGCTGGGCTAGGAGGGTGGAGCACGCCTTCAGGCGTCCAGAAATGCAGTTCTAATTCCGAGGTTTTAGCCACTGAGGTAACTCTCTGCCTAACTTACCTCAGCGGCTGAAGCCGATTTTGGGGGCAGCCTTTCTAAAGTACGCCTGAAGGCGTGCTCCCCCCAAAACACAACTGCAGAGACTGTCAACTCAGCCTGCGGGCTACGTCAGGTCCGGCTGGCCGGTCGCCGTCACCACCATGGCCCACTCTTCATTCGACAGCCGCTTGCGCTGGCTGGTCGCCATCGGGATCGGCACGTGAATGAAGACGCCGTGTTGCAGCCCGATGACCATGTCCGTCTTGCCCGCCAGGGCCGCGTGTACGGCATTGCGCGCAAAAGAGTCGCACAAAACCGAGTCGATCGTCGAGGCCGGCACGCTGCGGATGTAGTAGCTGGGATCGAAGTAGCGAAGAGTCACCGGGAAGCGCTGCGCCGCGAAGTGGTCGAGAATCTTATGCCGCAGAAACAGCCCGATGTCGCGATGGAGCAGATTACCGGAGGCGTCGCGCTCGTCGATGGGCGGCATCAGGTGTTGGCCCGCGCCTTCGGCGACTACAATCACCGCATGCTTACGCTCGAGCAGTCGGCGATGCAAGAGCGCGAGCAGGCCCCGCTCGCCTTCGAGCTTGAACGGCACCTCGGGAACCAGGGTGAAGTTCACCTCCTGGCTGGCGAGCGTCGCGCCGGCGGCGATGAAGCCCGAGTCGCGCCCCATCACCTTCACAATGCTGATTCCGTTGTGAACGCAGTGCGCCTCCACGTGCGCCGAGTCGATGACATCCTTGGCTTTCTCGATGGCCGTGAAGTAGCCGAAGGAGCGGTTCACGTACTGCACGTCGTCGTCGATGGTCTTGGGAATCCCGACAACTGAAACCTTGAGCTTGCGCCGTTGAATCTCCTCGGCTACGGCATGTGCGCCGCGTTGCGTGCCGTCGCCCCCGACCGTGAACAGGATGTTCACGCCGCGCTGCTCCAGAAAGTCGACGATGATGTCCGGGCTGACCGGCCCGCGCGAGGTGCCGAGCAGCGTTCCGCCGCGCTGATGGATGTTGTCGACCATCTCGGCGTTCAGCCACATCGGCGGCCTGGGTGCCTCCGGCGAGAAGCCGGAGTAGCCATAGCGAATGCCCACCACCGCGGGTACGCCGTAGTGATAATGCAGCTGGAGGTAGACCGAGCGGATGACGTTGTTCAGCCCGGGACATAGCCCGCCGCAGGTAACGATCGCGACCTTGGTCTTGCCGGGGTCGAAGAACAAGGTCTCGCGCGGGCCGGCGCGCTCGAAGAGATGAGTTGGCTCGCCAAGGTCGAGCGGGTTGCGGTAATGCATTTCGTCGAGGATGAAGGTGGTCTCGACCGGGCCGAGGGCGTCGAGGCGAAGCGGCGAGCGAATTTCGCGCGGCCCAAGATCGGAGATGGCGACTCTTTGGCTCATGACTTCTTCGGCTTCATGATTTGCCACGCCGAATCGGGGATGCGCCGCCCCATCATGCTGAAGCTGCTGGAGCCGGCCAGCATCTCGCCGCCGTCCATGTATACCATGTCACCGTTGATGTACCCTGCTTGATCGCTGATGAGAAACGCGCCCAGGTTTGCGATCTCCTCCAGCGTGCCGAAGCGATGCAGCGGGTTGTGATCGAGCAGCGCCTTCTCCAACTCCGCCGTCGGCAGCAGGCGCGAGAATGCGCCTTCGGTACGAATCGCCCCAGGAGCGATGGCGACGGTGCGAATGCCGCGTCCGCCCCATTCGACCGCGAGGCTGCGCATCAGCGCGACCACTCCCGCCTTCGCAACCGCGCTGGGCACGACATAGGCGGAGCCCGTGTCGGCGTAGGTCGTGGCGATGCTCAGTACGACGCCCTTGTGCTGCTCCTTCAGCCAGCGGCGGCCGCAGGCCAGAGTCATGTTGATGGTGCCCTTCAGCACGATGCCGATAACGGCGTCGAAGGCGTTCGACGAAAGCTCCTCGGTCTTTGCCAGGAAGTTGCCGGCGGCGTTGTTGACCAGCACGTCGAGCGAGCCCTTGGCCCACAGCTTGTCTATCAACGGATCGACGTCCTCGGGATAGCGGACATCGCACGCGAAAGCTTCAATTGTGCCGCCAGTCGAGGCAGAGAGTTCCTTGGCCGTCTGCTCGACGACTTGAACGCGCCGGCCGCAGATGTAAACGGTTGCGCCGAGCTGGAGAAATCGCTCGGCCATGGCGCGGCCAATACCCGTGCCGCCGCCGGTGATGAGGATGCGCTTGCCCTGCAGAAGGTCATTGGTAAACATGGCGTCCGTTCCGGAAGGGATAAGCTATCACGCTCGCGGAAGGGATGTCAGTGAGAGAGGCGGCAATGAGCGATTAGCAATTAGCGATTAGCAATTAGCGATTAGCGATTAGCAACGAGCGATCAGCAATTAGCTAAACCTCTTTCAGCCTGTCATCCCGACCGAGGACTTCAGTCCGACCGAGGGATCTGCGGTCCTGCCGTCCCTACGGGACTGGGGTTCTTAAGGGACGCCGACCCAGCCTTGAAAGGCTGAGCTAAGCTCTTCCGTCTCGCTTCGCGAGACTCGGGCCGTCGCGGACGTAGATTTCGTGCGGAGGAAATCACGAGCCGCCAAGCCGGTGGCTGAGAGCTAAAGGCTATTCGTTAAGCGCCAATTGCCGATCGCCAACTGCGAATCGCCACCTGCCAACGGCCAATTGCCAATTGCTAAGTGCCAATTGCCAATCGCTAATCGGTATTTGCTAATCGCTAATTGCTAACCTGCGCCAGCTTCACTTCGCTGCTGCTGCGGCGGCCGGCGGGGGTGGGAATGAGCGGCAAGCGCAGTTCGACTTCGAGCCCATGCGGCGACACGTTCTTTGCCGACACGCTGCCGCCGTGGACGGCGACGGCGTTGCGCACGATGGCAAGTCCCAGTCCCATGCCGCCAGTGTTGGTGCCGCGCGAATCGTCGACGCGATAGAACGGCTTGAAGAGCAGTGGCAGCGCGCTCTCCGGAACGCCCGGCCCGTTGTCGCGAACCGAAACCACCGCTTCGGCGTTCGCTTTGTCGAGCCGCACTTCGATCTTCCCGGTTTCACCTGAGTAGAAAATCGCATTGCGCACGACGTTCTCGATGGCGCTGCGCAGCAGGCCGGGATCGCCGTTCACCTTGACCTCCGCGCCGGGGCGATAGGAAATCTCAGCGCCGGTCGCGGCGGCCTCGAACTTGGCATCGTCCAGAACGTCGTCGATGATTTCGTTGAGCGTGAGCTGCTCAAACTTCGGCTGCTGCTGGCCGCTCTCCAGCCGCGCGACCGCCAGAATCTGCTCCAGCATCGAGTCCAGCTGAATCGTGTCCTGCTCGATACGGTTCAGCATCTCGGCGCGTTCCTCATCGCTGGCATCGCGAGCCAGCGCAAGAGCCAGCCGAATGCGCGCGATCGGTGATCGCAGCTCGTGCGAGACGCCGCTCAGCAGATTGCGCTCGCTCTGGATCTGGGTACGCAGCTCGCCGGCCATGGTGTCGAAATCGCGCACCAGTTCGGCAATTTCGTCGTGGCGATTGCCCAGGTTCTCGCCGGCGCGAATGTCGAGATTGCCACGCGCCAGCTCGTGCGTCGCATCGCGCAGGCGCTCGATTGGCTTGGTCAGATAATGTGCGATCACCAGGCACATGAGCGCGGAGAAAATCGTTCCCAGCTTCAACGTCCACAGCAGGTCGCCGGGAATGCGCTCGCGCAGCGGCGGTGGCGTCATTTCCGCGACCAACAGATAGCGGCCGCGATCGGTCGTCGCTCGCGCGGCCAGAACATTCGCCTCGTAGGAGCTGTAGAGACCTTCTTTGCGATCGGCAGCCGCGGCGGCGCGCACAATCTGCTCGGGCAGAGGGCGGCCGGACAATTCACGTCCATTCGCATCCAGCAGCCAAAAGCGCGAGCGCGTCGGCAGAGAGAGGCTCTCCAGCATTTGCGAGAGCCCGGGCTGTCCCTGTTGCTCAAACTGTTGCGCGGCGAGGTTGGCCAGCACCGGCATCTCGCGGCGTTCGGGCTGGATCCACCAGGGATGTTCGGAAGTGATGCGATAGTGAACGCGCAGGTATAGCACGCCCAGCAGCAACGCCTGCGCCACCCAGAAGGGCAGGAAGATCTTCCAGAACAGTCGGCGATTCATGCGCGGCTCTTCTCAGTGGTTTCGGCGGCGAGGAAGTAGCCGACGCCGCGGATGGGCCGGATGAGATCCTCCGCCCCGGTCCGCACCAATCCGCCGGGCGCCGAATCGTCGGCGCCCGGATAGCCGGCAAGCTTCTTGCGCAGGCGGCTGACGTGGACATCGACACTGCGGTCAAAGGCGTTCAACGGGCGGCCGAGCGCTACTTCGGCAATTTGCTCGCGGGTTACCACGCTACCGGCGTGCCGCAGGAGAAGTTCCAGGACATTGAACTCGACAGAGGTCAGGTCGATGGGAACGTCGTGACAGGTAACAGTACGCGTCGCGACCGACATGCTGATGTCGCCGACCACGAGATTCTCTTCGTGCTCGCCATGAGCGGCCGGGGCTGCGGCTTCGCGCGTGCGCCGAAAGATCGCGCGGATTCTCGCCACCAGCTCGCGCGGATCGAAAGGCTTGGCAAGATAGTCGTCGGCGCCGATCTCCAGGCCGAGGATGCGATCGACAGCTTCGCCACGCGCGGTCAGCAAAAGTACGGGGACGGACGACTGCTGGCGCAGAGCCTTCAACAGTTCGAATCCCGACCCGCCGGGCAACATCACGTCGAGAATGATGAGCTCGTGATCGTGCGACATGGCTGCGCTTAAGCCGGAGGCATGATCGTAGGCCGCATCCACGCGAAAACCTTCGCCCTCTAAAAAGCGCTTGATCAGATTGACGAGGGCGTGATCGTCATCGACGATGAGCAGGCGATTCACGGCATTTATTTTGCCCTTTCCTCGTCGCGCCTGCGGTGAAGAATTGTTTCGAGATGTGTTGTCAGCCTTCACACTTCTTAACCTTCCTTCACCCACTCTTAACTGCGGCCGGGCATCTCGTCCGGTCTAATAGATAGTGATCTAATACTACTGCAACTAATGCATCGGATTGCAGTTACAGTCATAATGGACGAGTAGCGGTAACGCTCGCGCCCGGCGCACGTCCGCTAGAGCAGGCCCATAGGTTGTTGCCTGCCCGGAGAAAGAAATCACCACGGAAGCACAGAAATCACGAAAAGGATTTTTCCTCAAGCGAATTCCGTGCATTCCGTGTTTCCGTGGTGAACCAGATGTTCCGAGGAGGAGTGTGTGAAGACAGGGGCGTTCTTGGCTCTCGGAAGACGAAGAGGTGGGGTCTTCTGGGGAGCTTGCCTGGTAGCGGCGATAGCGCTGGTCATGTGCGCCGTTCTTTCCGGCTGCAGTTCGCAGTCGGCCAAGGCTGCAAAACCCATGACACCGCCGGTTGTGCCGGTCGGGGTCGCCACCGTCAAGCAGGGCGAGTTCAACGAGTACATCGTCGGTCTTGGGTCGGTGCAGGCACTGAACACGGTTTCCATCAAGACCCGGATCGACGGCCAGATCATGCAGGTGAAGTTTCGCGAGGGCCAGGATGTGCGCGCGGGCGAACTGCTGCTGGTGATCGATCCCCGGCCTTATCAGGTTGCGCTGGATCAGGCCAAGGCCAATCTGGCGAAGGACCAAGCCCAGCTGGTTAACGCCAAAGCGCAGTACGATCGCAACAAGGTTCTGTATGAGCAGGGAGTAATTGCCAAGCAGGATCTCGACACCCTGGAAGCGTCGTTTGGTACTTTTGAAGGCACCATCGCGGCCGATAAGGCGGCAATCGAGAACGCCCAGCTGAATCTTACCTATTGCTACATCAAGTCGCCCGTGGACGGGCGCGTCGGATTGCGCATGGTTGACCCGGGCAACTATGTTACGGCAGCCGGCGGTACCGCGATGATCGTGGTGACGCAGCTGCATCCTATATCGCTCGTGTTCACCATTCCGGAAGATCAGCTGCAGGAAGTTGCGCAGCACATGAAGGCCGGCCCGCTCGAGGTCGACGCCTACAGCCGGGACGATTCGCAGAAGCTGGCTACCGGAACGCTGCTCACCATCAACAACCAGATCGATCAAACTACAGGTACGGTGCAACTGAAGGCGACCTTCGCCAATGCGGACAACACGCTTTGGCCCAATCAGTTTGTGAATGCGCACTTGCTGCTGGAGACCCGCAAGGACGCCATTACCGCGCCCGCCAGCGCCATTCAGCGCGGGCCTGACGGCAGTTACGTGTACGCGATCGATAGCAACAACACAGTTCAAATGCGGCAGGTGAAGATTGATCTGACGCAGGGAACCACGGTGGTGATCGCGTCGGGCTTGCAGGCCGGCGACCGGGTAGTGACCGACGGACAGGAGAAACTGTCGGCGGGCATGAAAGTTGCTCCGCAGGCTCCGGCTAAGCAACGCACCGGCGGGTCGACGGGCGGTACGATCGGATCGCAGACATGAGTATTTCGCGGCCGTTTATTCTCCGGCCCATCGCAACGTCGCTGTTGATGGTGGGGCTGCTGCTGATAGGCCTTGTCGCTTATTTTCAGCTGCCCATCTCGGCCCTGCCGCAGGTCGACTACCCGACCATCCAGGTAGTCACGTTCTACCCGGGCGCCAGCCCCGACGTTACCGCTTCCTCCATCACCGCTCCACTGGAGCGGCAGTTCGGCGAACTGCCCGGTCTCAGCCAGATGACTTCGAGCAGCTCCTACGGAGCGTCGGTCATCACCCTGCAGTTCAACCTGGAAGAGAATATTGATGTCGCCGAGCAGGAAGTTCAGGCCGCGATCAACGCAGCGCAGACCTACCTGCCCAACGATCTGCCCACGCCGCCGATTTATAGCAAGGTCAACCCGGCGGACGCGCCCATCCTGACGCTGGCGATGACCTCCGACAGCATGCCGCTGCCGCAGGTGGAAGATCTGGCGGACACGACCTTCGCGCAGAAGATCTCGCAGCTGCCCGGTGTGGGGCTGGTCAGCATCAGCGGCGGGCAGAAGCCGGCGATCCGCATCATGGCCAATCCGACGGCGCTGGCCTCGTATGGCATGAGCCTGGAGCAGCTGCGCACGGTGATCGGCCAGATCAACATCGACCAGGCCAAAGGCCAGCTGCAGGACAACCAGCGGTCGTTCACCATCGGGGCCAACGATCAGATCCTGAGCCCGGGGGAATACTCCGACAGCGTTGTGGCTTATAAGAACGGCAACCCGGTGCGCTTGTCGGACGTAGCCAGCGTGGTGATCGGACCGGAAAACGAGAATCAGGCGGCGTGGATGAACTCCACGCCGGCGGTCATTCTGAATATTCAGCGGCAGCCGGGCGCCAACATCATCAAGGTTGTCGATAGCGTCAAGCTGCGACTGAAGCAGTTGCAGGCCAACCTGCCGGCTTCGGTCAAGGTCACGGTACTGACCGACCGCACCAACACCATCCGCGCCAGCGTCAAGGACGTGCAGTTCGAGATGATCCTCACCATCGGGCTGGTTGTGATGGTGATCTTCCTCTTCCTGCGCAACCTGGCAGCGACCATCATTCCCAGCGTTACGGTGCCGCTCTCGATTGTCGGCACCTTCGGCGTGATGTACATGCTGGGCTACTCGCTCGACAACCTCTCGCTGATGGCGCTGACCATCTCGACCGGCTTCGTGGTTGACGACGCCATCGTGATGATCGAGAACATCGATCGCTACATCGAGGAGGGGCACACGCCGCTGGAGGCCGCGCTGCGCGGCGCCGGCCAGATCGGCTTCACCATCGTATCGCTGACGGTTTCGCTGATCGCCGTGCTGATTCCGCTACTGTTCATGGGCGACATCGTCGGCCGGCTGTTCCGTGAGTTCGCCGTCACGCTCAGCACGACCATCCTTATCTCGGCTCTGATCTCGCTTACCCTCACGCCGATGATGTGCTCGCTGCTGCTGAAACAGCGCGATGAGGAGAAGCATAGCAAGCTGTATGACTGGTCGGAGCGGGTCTTCAACAACACCATCGCCTTCTATGGCCGCACCGTAAGGTTCGTCCTCAACCATCAGACGGCGACGCTGCTGGTCGTGATCGCAACCGTGATCGCTACGATCTACATGTACATCGTAGTGCCCAAGGGCTTCTTCCCGGTGCAGGACACGGGCGTGATCATGGGCATTTCCGACGCGCCCGAGAGCATTTCGTTCAAGGCAATGGCCGAGCGGCAGCAGGCGCTGGCCGCGGCGATTCTCAAGGACAAAGACGTCGAGAGCCTGTCATCGTTCATCGGCGTTGACGGCACCAACACCACGCCCAACAGCGGCCGCATTCAGATCAACCTCAAACCGAAGGACGAGCGCGACGACGACGTCACCACCATCATGAAGCGGTTGCAGCAGGAGGTCGCCGGCGTAGAAGGCATCACGCTCTACATGCAGCCGGTGCAGGACCTGACGGTGGAAGACCGCGTCAGCCGCACGCAGTATCAGTTCACGCTGGAGGATGCTGACGCCAAAGAGCTGCGGCAGTGGACCGCGAAGATGCTCGACAAGCTGAAGTCCGTGCCCGAACTGCGCGACGTGGCGACCGATCAGCAGAACCAGGCGGCGCAGGCGACGCTGGTCATCGATCGCAGCACCGCTTCGCGACTGGGTGTCACCGCCAGCGCCATCGACAACACGCTCTATGACGCCTTTGGCCAGCGGCTGGTGTCGATCATGTTCACCCAGCTGAATCAGTATCACGTGGTCCTTCAGGTCGATCCGTCGTTCAGTGCCGATCCTGACGCGCTGCAGAACATCTATGTGCCGTCGGGCGGCGGGCAGAGCCCGGCGTCGACAGGGAATACCGCAATCGTCGGCGCGCCCGTGAATCTGAATTCCACGACGAATGTCCTGGCCACCAGTGCCAGTCAGGTGCCGCTCAGCGCGATCGCGCATTGGGAGACGACGACCGGCCCGCTGACCATCAATCACCAGGGACAATTTCCGGCGGTGACGATCTCGTTCAACCTGGGCAAAGATGCTTCGCTAGGCGACGCGGTGAAGGCGATTCAGCAGGTCGCCAGTGAAATCAATCTGCCGCCCAGCATTCAGCTCGCGTTCCAGGGAACGGCGCGCGCCTTCCAGGCTTCGCTAGCCAATGAAGGCTGGCTGATTCTGGCGGCCATCGTGACCGTGTACATCGTCCTCGGCGTGCTGTACGAGAGCTACATCCATCCCATTACGATTCTGTCGACGCTGCCGTCGGCCGGTGTAGGCGCAATTCTCGCACTGACGCTTTTCCATATGGATCTGAGCGTGATGGCCTTGATCGGCATCATCCTGCTGATCGGTATCGTAAAGAAGAACGCCATCATGATGATCGACTTCGCGCTGGAAGCCGAGCGCAAGGAAGGGAAGTCGCCAAGGGACGCGATCTACGAAGCTTGCCTGCTGCGCTTCCGCCCGATCATGATGACAACTTTTGCCGCGTTGTTCGGTGCGGTGCCTCTGGCCTTGGGCTCGGGAACCGGCTCGGAGCTGCGGCGTCCTCTGGGCATAACCATCATCGGTGGATTGATCTTCAGCCAGGTATTGACCCTGTACACCACGCCGGTGGTTTATCTCTGGTTTGACCGCCTGGCCCAGGCGCTGCGGCATTTGCGCGCGCCCAAGCCGGCGGAAGCAGTGGGAGATTGAAAGGCAGTGGCTAGTGATCAGTGGCTAGTGGCTAGAAAAAACACCCACTGACCACTGGCCACTGACCACTGGCAACTGCTTTATGAACGTTTCTGCTCCAGCCATCGCACGGCCCGTAGCTACGACGCTGCTGACCATCGCTCTGCTTCTGGCAGGCGTTCTGGCCTATCTGCAGCTGCCGGTGGCGCCGCTGCCGCAGATCGACTTTCCGGTCATCTCCGTGGGCGCGGCCCTGCCCGGCGCCAGTCCGGAGACGATGGCATCGTCGGTAGCAACGCCGCTGGAGCGGCAATTCGGTCGCATCGCCGGCATCAATCAGATGACGTCGACCAGCATGCTGGGCTCGACCGGCATCACCATGCAGTTCGATCTCAATCGCAACATCGATGCCGCGGCGCGCGACGTTCAGGCTGCCATCAACGCCGCACGCAATTATCTGCCGCCGGCGCTGCCCAGCAATCCTACCTACCGCAAGATTAATCCTGCGGACGCGCCAGTCATCATTCTGGTCATGACCTCCGATGCCATGACGCAGGACCAGATGTACGACGCCGCCGACTCGATCATGGGGCAGAAGCTGTCGCAAGTCGAAGGCGTGGGGCAGGTCTTCGTGTGGGGATCGTCGCAGCCGGCGGTGCGCATCGAAGCCAATCCGCAATTGCTGAACAACATGGGACTGGGACTGGAGGCGTTGCGGACGGCGGTTGCGGCGCAAAATGCCAATCAGGCCAAGGGCGCGCTGGATGATGGCAACAAGATGTGGATGATCCGCGCCAACGATCAGCTCACCAAGGCAAAGGATTACAAGAGCCTCGTCATTGCCTATCGCAACGGCGCGCCGGTTCACCTCACCGACGTCGCTCAGGTATCGGATTCGTATTCGAATATCTATAACGCGGGCAGCTTCAACGGCAAGCCCAGCGTGCTGATCGTGATTTTCCGCCAGCCGGGCGCCAACGTCATCGCCACCGCCGATCGCGTCATTGCCGCGCTGCCGTTTCTGAAAGCGTCGCTGCCCCCGAGCATCAATCTTGATATTGGACTCGACCGCACCACCACCGTTCGCGCGTCGGTCAGCGATGTGCAGCGCACGCTGATCATCTCCGTCATCCTGGTCGTACTGGTCGTTTTCGTCTTCCTGCGCGAGGTCCGCGCCACGCTGATTCCCAGTGTCGCGGTGCCGCTGGCCATCGTCGGCACCTTTGGCGTGATGTACCTGTGCGGCTATTCGCTCAACAACCTGTCGCTGATGGCGCTGACCATCTCGACCGGTTTTGTGGTGGATGATGCCATCGTGGTGCTGGAAAATGTCATGCGCCATGTGGAAGCCGGCATGAAGCCGTACCAGGCTGCCTTGCTGGGAGCGCGAGAAATCGGCTTCACCGTCGTCTCCATGAGCACGTCGCTCATCGCCGTGTTCATCCCCATTCTGCTGATGAGCGGGCTGGTTGGCAGGCTCTTTCACGAGTTCGCGGTCACGTTGAGCGCGGCCATTGCTGTGTCGCTGGTGGTCTCGCTGACCACGACTCCCATGCTCTGCGCACGTTTCCTGAAGGCCCATGACCCCGGCAGTCACGGCAGACTCTACCGCATGAGCGAGCGCGGCTTCTACTGGTTGAGTCATGGCTACAAGGTGTCGCTGGGCTGGGTGCTACGGCACCGGCGCCTGATTCTGGCCGTCACCGTGCTCATGGTCTTCTTCAACGTGTTCCTGTATGTCAAAGTGCCTAAAGGGTTTTTCCCGCAGCAGGATACCGGCCGTTTGCAGGGAATCATCATGGGCCAGCAAGACGTCTCCTTCTACAGCATGCGCGACAAGACCAACGAGTTCATCCAAATTGTGAAGCAGGATCCGGCCGTGGAAAACGTGCTGGCGTTTGTTGGTGGCAACGCAGCGCTAAACCAGGGGCGCATGTACGTGGTCCTGAAACCATTGAATGAACGCAAGATCAGCGCCGACCAGGTGATCGCCCGCCTGCGCCCCAAACTAGCGCATGTCCCCGGTGCAACCTTGTACTTCCAGGCCGTGCAGGATCTGCAGATCGGCGGACGGCAGTCGAATGCGCAGTTCCAGTACACGTTGTCGGGCGAGAACCTGGATGAGCTCTACGAGTGGGCGCCGAAGCTGCTTGCGCAATTACGCAAGATTCCACAGCTGAAGGACGTGAACAGCGACCAGCAGATCAGCGGACTGGAAGCGAATATTGTCATCGATCGTGAGACCGCGGCGCGGCTGGGTATCACCCCGTCGCAGATCGATGCCGTGCTCTACGATGCCTTTGGCCAGGAGCAGATCTCCACCATCTATCAGACGCTGAATCAGTATCACGTCGTGATGGAGGTCGATCCCAGGTATCAGCTGACGCCGGACGCGCTGAAGAGCGTGTACGTGATCACCAGTGGCGGAGCGCAGGTGCCGCTGTCGTCGTTCGCGCATTTCGAGCCGGCGAACACGTCGCTATCGGTCAATCACCAGGGGCAATTCCCTTGTGTGACCATTTCGTTCAATCTGGGGCCCGGTGGAGACATGGGTTCGGCAACGCGGGCGATTGATCAGGCGGAAATAGCGCTGCGGGTGCCGGCTTCGATTCATGGCAGCTTCCAGGGGACCGCGGCGGCCTTCCAGGATTCGCAATCGTCGGAGCCGATCCTGATCCTTACGGCTCTGCTGGCGGTCTACATCGTGCTGGGGATGCTGTATGAGAGCTACATCCATCCCATCACGATTCTCTCAACTCTGCCCTCGGCGGGCACTGGCGCCATCCTGGCTCTGATGCTCTTCCACATGCAGCTCGACGTTATCGGGCTGATCGGCATCATCCTGCTGATCGGCATCGTGAAGAAGAACGCGATCATGATGATCGACTTCGCGCTGGAGGTGGAGCGCAGCGGCAAGAGCGCGGAGGAAGCCATCTACGAAGCCGGGCTGGTCCGCTTCCGGCCCATCATGATGACGACGATGGCCGCGATGCTGGGCGCGCTGCCGCTGGCGGTCGGAACAGGCGTCGGCTCGGAGATCCGGCGGCCGCTGGGCGTCGCCATTGTGGGTGGACTCATCGTCAGCCAGGCGCTCACGCTTTACACCACACCCGTCGTCTACCTCTACATGGACAAGTTCAAGGATTGGGTGATCAGCCTGATGCCTGGACGCAAGAAGAAAGCCGCCAAGCGCGAAGAAGTGCCGGTCTTCGCGGATTGATGCCGCAGGCACTCGATTCAGGTAGAGCGGGCCTTCAGGCCAGCGTCCGAGCGGCCTCGCCCATTTTGATCGGCTTTACAGGCTGGTGAAAGTCGTCCCGCGAGCGCCTTGTGTCAGGGCACGACTTCAGTCGTGCCGATGAGTCCGTTTACCTCTCGTCTGAGGCGGCTTTTAGCCGCCCGCTCGCCGCCACGCCAATAACAAAAGGGCACCTGGTGTGCCCCTTTGCGATGAACTTTGCTGACTAAACCTCGCTAGCGGCCGTAATACTTGGCGTTGCGCTCGGTATAGTCTTTCCACTTTTCCGGCAGATCATCGAGCGCGAAAATCGCCGAAACCGGACACACCGGCACGCAGGCGCCGCAATCGATGCACTCCACCGGGTCGATGAACAGCATCTCTTCGCCGCCGTACTTGTCCTCATCCTTCTTGGGATGGATGCAGTCCACCGGGCAGGCATCGACACAGGCTGTGTCCTTGGTGCCAATACAAGGTTCCGCGATTACGTATGCCATAGAAAATATCTCCCTTTGGGGAATTCCTGTGTAGAGTAAGCCTTTCGATACTATCAAAAAATCCCCGGTCACTGGTATTGCCTGGGAGCGACGGGACTAACCAAATTAGATACGCACTTAAGCGCCACAAACATCCAAAAAACGGGTTACTATTTCCGAACGGAACGGCGAAGGAGCGCCGTTCGGGGAGTCGAAATCAGCCATGTGGATGAGTCCGACCTATCTCGATTGGTGGCAGTGGCTGCTCGCCGCATTGGCTTGCTGGGGCCTGACCTGGCTCCTGGTTTCCCTGACCCGGCGCGAGGACGGCAGCGGCGGTTTCGCCAGCTTCATCGGCTGGACCGGTGGGCTCATCGGCGCCTATTGCGGCGGCGTGGGCATACTGCAACTCGTGCGGTTCGCCATGGATTTCAGCAACCGCTAAGCGGCGCTGCAGGCTATGCTACCGACGCCGGTTCGAGTTCGCCCGCCGGTTCATACTCGACGATATAACCCGCGATCGCACTGGCCGCTACCGTCAGCGGACTTGCCAGATACATCTGGCCTGGACCGCTACGGCCGGGGAAGTTGCGATTCTGCGCGCTGATTACGATCTGATCCGGCCGCGTCGAAACTCCCGGACCGGCGTTGATGCAAGCGCCACAGCTCGGCTCGATCACGTGCGCGCCCGCCCGCTCGAAGACGTCCAGATACCCCTTGCGCACGCAATACTCGCGCGTCTCCTGCGATCCGAACTGCAGATAGAACTTGCAGCTGTCTGCGACCCTTCTGCCCTGGCGTAGCGCATCGCCCAAGACCAGCGCGTACATGTCCATGTCTTCGTTCTTGCCGGCCGTGCAGGTGCCACCGTAGGCGATCTCCACCGGGACCGGCGTGTTCAGTTCGCGGATGAACTTGCCATTCCCGGGATCGCCCGGCGTGGCGATCATGGGATAAATCTCCGCCGCATCGAGTTCGATGACGTGCGCGTAGTGCGCATCGGGATCGCTATACAGTCCTTCCACCAACGTCTGCGCCTCGTTCTCCCTCATCCCCCGCCGCTCCATTAGGAACTCGACCACCTTCTGATCGGGAGCCACGATGCCGGTGAATCCGCCGATTTCCGCAGCCATGTTCGTCATGGTCGCTCGCTCATCGACACCCAGTGCTTCGATCGCCTCGCCCGAATACTCGATGACCTTCGCCAAAGCCTTGCCGGTGCGAATGTATTCCATCGACAGCAGCTTCAGGATGAAATCCTTGGCTGTGGCGTTGTCGCGCTTCTTGCCGCGAATGATCACCTTCACCGACTCCGGAACCTTGACGCGAATATCTTTCGTGAACCATGAATTGAAAACGTCGGTCGTTCCAATACCGAAAGCCACGCACCCCATCGCGCCCACGTGCGGCGTATGCGAATCGCTGCCAACATTAAGCTGGCCAGGCAGGGCATAGCTCTCCGTCACGATCGAGTGGCAGATGCCTTCCGAGCCTTTGCGGTCTTTCAACTCGCCATGCAGCTTGATGCCCTGCTTCTTCGCGAAGTCCTCCTGCTTCGACTTCAGCTGGCCGGCGAGATCGAGCAACCCCATCTTTTTCTTTTCCTCTGACATCACTTCGTCAAGGAAGGTGAGATGGTCGCGGAAGAACATGATGGTCTTCGCGTCGGTGACCGGTTCGTCTTTCCCGAGAAAATGCTCGAAGAAGATCGCAGCCATCGGCGTAACGTATTCGTGGCTGAAACGCAGATCGGTGCGCGCGAAGCCGGTGTCATCGGGCTTCACGGCTTCCACGCCAACCTGATTGCTTCCGTGCACCATGTGGCGGGCGAAAATCTTCTCGGCGATGGTCATCGGCCGCGGCTTAGTGGTAATCGGCGGCAGGAAAACCTTGCCTTGCATGCGCGCGACGTTGAACGGGAACAATCCGCCGTACTCGATCACCTGGCGCGTGATCTCGTCTTCACCGGCGGTAAAGTCGACCAGCGGGATCTCTTCGCCGCGCCGCACCTTGTCGATCAGGCTGAAGTCCGTCGAGGTCAGTACGCCGAGGTTCTGGCAGTTCTGCTTGTAGATTCTCTCGATGTTCTCCGCTATCACCAGCTTGATGCCGGCAGACATCTCCGCATAAGGGGACTGCTCGCGGCTGGAGCCTTTACCGCGGCGCTTGCCGCTGACCGCAGCGACGAATCCACCCTTCTTCACGTCGCTGCGCTTAATGGGCGTCTCGTTGCCGCACTTCAGTCCGGTGTAGGGAAACTCGCCCAGCGTCTCGTCGAAAAAGAAGCAGATGTGCGCCGGCGTGATCTCGTCGGTGGAGATGTCGTCGCGCAGCTTGGGATTGCGCTCAGGATGCTGCGTGTCCCACGGCAGGTCTTCGCCCGCCAGTTGGCGCTTGATGAGTTCGGGATCTTCGGTAAGGAAAAGGATTCGCCCTTGCAAACGAACCATGTCAGGGCGCTTCTCAACAGTGCGGTTTAAGAGCGAATTATTCACCCATCAATTTTAACGCAGTCACAGAGGGCTGTGACGAAGG
Source organism: uncultured Acidobacteriaceae bacterium (assembly GCA_963805985.1). GTDB lineage: Bacteria > Acidobacteriota > Terriglobia > Terriglobales > Acidobacteriaceae > Bog-257. The sequence goes on from CAWDWG010000009.1 coordinate 304,878, forward strand.
CGAACGGGCGTTCGAAACGTCAGGCCACGGCACGACCGGTCCGAACCTGCAGGCGAACGCCTTCGTGTCGCTGTAAGTAGGCGACAATCTCGAATAGATTGGTGGCCGTGGGATTGCCCTTAGGCCCGAGCATTTGGTGCAACGTCTTAACGTGGATCTTGGTATGGGCCGCGAGCTGGGGGAAACCCACGGTAGCGTTGATGTAATCGCGAAGGATCTCTTTGCCCAACGCGACCTCGCCGGCGAGCAGACTTTCAACTGCATCGCGAAGCAGTCCCTTTCGAAATGCTTGGTCCCGGCGCACGCGCTGCTGAACAGTTTCTCGAAAGTCACGAGTCAAAGCCATCACATGTCTCCCAGAGCCTTAGGTCTTCTTTCTCAGCTTATAATCTTGCCAGCGTTCCTGAGCGCGGACGATGTCTCTCTGTTGTAGCTGTTTCGTCCCGCCTCCCAGAAGAATCACAATACTTTCGCCATCTCTGCCAAAGTAAACGCGATATCCAGGGCCGAAATCGATCCTGCACTCAAGGACACCCCTGCCAACGCTCTTGACATTAGAGAAATTGCCTAGCGCCACACGATACAGCGCGATGGTAACTTTGCGAGTGGCCTCCGCATTCAACCGCTCCAGCCATGCGGCGAACGGGCTCAGGTGATCGCGGCCAACATATTCGCGAATTTCGATCACAGGGATAATGGTAACATATATGATACCAAGTAGAAAGCGAGAATGTGCGCTGAATTATTGGCGCGCCTTAACGTAGTTCGCGACCGAGGGCAACTCCTCCAGATCGCGACCGGCAAAGATTTCCTGGAATTGCGCGATTAGCTCTTGGTGAATGAGCGCGTTGCTGCCCAGAACTTCGCGGCTATCGAGGCGAAAGGGAGCGCCATCGAAGCGCGTGACTGATCCGCCGGCCTCCTGCACCAGCAGCACACCGGCAGCGGTATCCCAGGGATTCAGGTTGAATTCCCAGAAGCCGTCGTAACGTCCGCAGGCGACGTTCGCCAGATCGAGCGCGGCCGACCCCGCGCGCCGCACTCCGTGCGAGCGCAACGTGATCTGGTGGTAGAAAAAGATGTTGGGGTTCTTGTGCCGCTTATGGCTGGGGAAGCCGGTGCCGAGAATCGATTCCACGAGATGCTTGGTTTGCGAGACGTGAATAGCGCGGCCGTTGAGCGTCGCACCCAGGCCACGCTCGGCGGCGAACATCTCATCGCGCGTGGGATCGTAAAGCACACCGGCCTCGAGCTGGCCATCTTTCCGCGTCAAGGCTATCGAGACGCAAAACACGGGATATCCGTGCGCGAAGTTGGTGGTGCCATCCAGCGGATCGACGTACCAGCGATAGTCGGCTTCCATCTCGCTGCGCGTGCCTTCCTCGGCCACGATCCCGTGCTGCGGCCAACGGGCGCGCAGACGCTCGACGATCAGCTTTTCCGAGGCGCGATCCGCTTCCGTTACCAGATCGACTTCACCTTTGTACTCGATGGTGACGCGGCCGAAATACTGCATCAATAGCGTTCCGGCTTCACGCGCGATCGCTTCCAGATCAGGCAGGTATTGGCTCATCGCTCGGGACTAGCCGAATTGTTGGGAGCAGCGGAGCCGTCCGCACGCGTCTTGCGAATGGCGTCCTCGGCGATGTAGGCGATCTCGTGTTTGTAGATGAAGAGATTGGGGGCGCCGTCGCGCGTCAGCCGCACCATGCGGCGATCGTAATATTCGATCCAGCCGCGCAAGATCGTGCCATCCATCAGCTTGATGCGGACCGGACGCTGCTTCTCGCCCAGCATTTTGAGGTAAGCCGCTTCCTGATGCGTATCGTCGGGAGGAGGCGTTCTGCCTTTATGATGATTGGGGTCGGTGCCACGAAAAGCCATGCCCCGATTCTACATGCGATGACGACTGGCGTGGGGCTAAGGTCGCGGACATGGTCGAAAATCATCTCCTCACGGAAGCACTGAAGACACGGAATCTTTTCCAATGAAATTCCCTCCGTCATCTCAGTGCCTCGGTGGTGAATTTCCACGTCCACTAGCGCTGCGCTCGTGCCCGGCTGTGCTGGCGGCGTACGCATCGGCAGCTTAGCCGCGCGGGCCAGAGGCCCCCGCTACCGCCGGCAAGGATGCCGGCGCTACCCTTGCTGGAAAGAAAGGTATCGGATGAAAGCATCGGTGTTTGTCGGAGTCAGCGTTGACGGCTTCCTTGCCCGCCGCAACGGTGATCTGGATTTTCTGCCCGTGGACTGCGAGCCGCACGGCTACGAAGAGTTCATCGCCACCATCGACACGCTGGTGATTGGCCGCGGTACGTTTGAGATCGTTATGGGTTTTCCGCAATGGCCGTATGGCGAAAAGCGAGTCGTGGTGTTGAGCAGCCGTCCGCTCGATTTGTCGAGAGCGCCCAAAGAGACGGTGGAGCAGATGAGTGGAGAGCCCGCCGAGATTGTCGCGAAGCTGACGGCGCGCGGCGCGCAGCATCTTTACGTCGACGGAGGAGTCACGGTCCAGCGGTTCTTGCGCGCAGGAATGATTCAACATATGACCGTTACGCGCGTGCCAGTGCTCATTGGAGACGGCCTTCCGCTCTTCGGCGCGTTACCGCACGATGTCCGACTGCGACACATCGCAACCCAAAGCTATCCGAGTGGCCTGGTGAAGACGGAATATGAAGTGATCACCACGTAAACGCGCAGTCGAATAGCGAGGCGTTCACTTTGGCTTACATTTCTTAACAAAGTTTGCCCCATTTCAAGTAGCGTTGATGCGCCGCTTCGCGGCATCATTCATAATGGAATGCAGCATCTAAGTATGATGTTGGATTGACGTACAGTTCCGCGATGGAATTGCGCATCTCGCAAACGGCTATCTTTCGACACGCGCCACTTTCCCGAAGTTTATGGGTTACGACGGTAGGCGTTGTGTGCATCAACTGACTGGCACATGGTTCATCACGTTCTGTTACTGCTATCGGAATCGGTCACCGCGTTGCTCGTAGCCAGTCTTGGTATTGGCATTCTGGTTTATTTCACACTGCACAATTGGGAGAGAGTAGGGTTACTTTCACGCAACCGGACACAGTTGTTGTCGGTGGGCGTGCTGGTGGCGATTGTCCTGGCAGGGGTCGAGTTTTCCAGCATCCAACGCGAGCGCGCCGATGCGGCGGAGTTTGCCGACTTTGTTGCCGCAGCCAATCCCTTTCCCAAGCCGCGATTCCTGACGGTGCAGGCGATGAACGCCGCAGGGTTCGTGGTGGTGCCGACCTATCACAACGACAATGCGCGCGACGGCCAGAACACGCTGGAGACCGTTCTCACTCCCGACAATGTGAATGCGGCAAAGTTTGGCAGGCTGTACTCGTTTCCAGTCGACGGATACGTTTACGCGCAGCCGCTCTACATGCCACAGGTCGCGATCCCGGGCAACGGCATTCACAACGTGGTGATCGTTGCGACGCAGCACGACAGCGTTTACGCCTTCGACGCCGACTCGCCCACGCCCGATCCGCTGTGGCGAGTCAACTTCCTCAATCCCGAGGCAGGAGTTACGACGTTGGCGCCGAGCGATGTGAATGCCAGCGACATCCTGCCGGAGATCGGCATCACTAGCACGCCGGTGATCGACATCGCCAGCAACACCGTGTACGTGGTTGCCGCGACCAAAGAGAATGGAGCTTTCTATCATCGCCTGCACGCGCTCGACATGACTTCGGGCGGGGAGAAGTTTGGCGGGCCGCGCGTCATTCAGGCGCAGTATCCGGGAGCGGCGCAGGACGGCACCGACGGCATGCTCTCGTTCTCGTCGCGCTTTCAACTGCAGCGCGCCGGACTGCTGCTGTCGAAAGGGAAGATCTACATTGCGTTCGCATCGTATGGCGATTCGGGCCTGTATCACGGATGGGTGATCGCCTATGACGCGACGACCATGCGACAGGTGGCCGCGTGGGTGTCAACGCCGAATGGCTATCAGGGTGGCATCTGGATGAGCGGTTGCGGCGTTGCCGCCGACTCCAGGGGCGACCTCTACCTTTCGATTGCGAACGGACCCTTCGATGTTCTTGGCGATCCGCCGGGCGTGAACATCAGCGACAGTGTTGTGAAGTTGCGGTCGGGAGCGAGCGGGCTTAGCCTGGTCGACTTCTTCACGCCGTACAGCCAGGCCAAGATGGCGCGAGACGATCTCGACCTCGGATCGGCGGGCGTGATGCTTCTGCCGGATCAGGCGGGAGCGTTTCCCCATGTCGCCGTCACCAGCGGCAAGAACGGGCACATCTACGTGCTGAACCGCGACAGTCTTGGCGGATACAATGCCGGGCTCAATGGCAATCCGCAGGTCATCCAGGAAGTCTCCGGCCAGTTGCGGCAGCAGATGGGAACGCCTGCCTATTGGAACGGGCGCCTGTATTTCGGTGCCGGCATCAGCCCGCATCTCGACGGGGTCAAAGCGTTCGCGCTGCATAACGGAACGCTGTCGGCGACACCGGTGTCGCAGAGCGCCGCGATCTATCACCTGACGCGTAGCACGGTCAGCGTATCGGCGAACGGCAATGGTAACGGCATCGTGTGGGCCGTCGACAATGACGCGTACTACTCCGCGCATCAGGGGCCTGCGGTCTTGCACGCCTACGATGCCCGCAATCTTGCGCACGAGCTGTACAGCTCCAGTCAGCGGTTGGCGCGTGATAATCCCGGGCAAGCTTCGAAGTTTACTGTGGCGACCATCGCGAACGGCAAGGTGTTCGTCGGCACGGCGAACCAGGTGAGTGTCTACGGCTTGCTGCAAGCGGCAGGGAACTAGCGCAGAAAAGCGTGTCAGTCTGCACTCCGCAAGGGCCGCCGCGGTGGCATTATGGATAGCAGGAGTTCCTGATGCCCTTGCGCCGATTTACCACTCTCTGCGCTGTGCTGTTCCTGCTCTTCCCTCTGAGTACCTCGCGACTGCGGGCGCAAAGCACCGCGCCTTCGTCCGCACAGCAACGCCCAACCAGCACGCCTTACACCGGCGATCTCTCGATCTTCGAGAGCGAAGGCCGCGACCAGCGGCTGCACATTGACGGCGTGATGAAAGCCCTTGCCATCACTTCCGGCAAGAATGTCGCCGACATCGGCGCGGGATCAGGATGGTTCACGGTGCGCGCCGCGAGCAAGGTGAAGACCGGCACGGTCTACGCAGTTGATATCAATCCCGAATCAATCAAGTACATCGACAATCGCGTCAAGAAGGACAAGCTGCACAACGTGAAGACGATTCTCGGCAAGCCCGGCGATCCCGAGTTGCCGCCCGACAGCGTCGACGCCGTGCTGCTGCTGAAGACCTATCACGAAGTCGCCTCGCCCGTGGAGTTGATGCGCAACCTGCGAAGCTCGCTGCGGCCGGGCGCGCGCGTCGGCATCATCGATCGCGACGGCAACGGCGTCAATCACGGCGTGCATAAGGACATCGTGTTGCGCGAGGTCGGCGAGGCGGGTTACTGGTTGATCGAGGAGCACGACAATCTTGTGGTCGACGACGACATGGACTACTTCCTGGTGCTCCAAGTGAAGTAGCGCGCCCGTCGGGTGCGCTGGGTGCCCCATTCATTCGCGTTTTTCGAATGAGTGGGAAACGAATCAACGAGCACTCATCAGTGCTTCCAGTGATTGGTCTTCTTGCCATCGCCGTCGATGGCGTCGCCGGGCTGCATATCCGCCGGACACGGTCCGACGTACTTCTGCTCCGACACCAGTGTCATTCCCGTCTTGCCGCCGATCGGCGGCGTGTAAGTCGCCGTGCCTTCGGTACGCGCGCCGGTGTCGCCGGTCATGGTCAGGATTCCCTTAGTGCGGATCGTCGTGCTGCCGACGGTGCAGTCGGTCTCCGTCGTGGTGACATTGTTCGTCGTGCTCTTGCTGACCGACTTGCAGTTGCTCTCGCGCTTCTGCGCGGCCGCGTGGGTGTACTCGTCGTAGGCGTGACTGCGGCACAGCTTCTCAAACCGTTCTGTGGTTTGCTTGCTGGGGATGTCGACGGTCTTGGTGTGGATCTCCCACAGACCTTCCTTCATCGGCGGCGGATTGTCGACGGCCGCCGCTCCCAGAAAGCACAGCGCCATCCAGGGAGCAAACCATTTGGCATTCATCATGGGCAGATTTGAGCTTCGCGCAGCGCCGTCAGGACGCCACGAGTTTGTTAGATGCCGACACCGCCGAGGTCAGTTGTTTGGCAGTCGTAGCGCCGGCGCAAACCCACGAGCGCCGTAGGCGCGGAAGATCATAGCCCAGCGTTTCAACGCTGGGTAAGCGTAACAAAAAGACCCGAGTCCCTTCCGGGACGGCAGGGTTTCTGCCGCCGGTTGAAGCCGGCTCGGAGGTTCTATTTAAGCCTACCCAGGACTGAAGTCCTGGGCTAAGCTCTGCTGTCCCGCAAGGCGGGACGGGAATCTCGCCCTGTGCGCACCGTATGGTCCAAAACAAAACCCCGGGCTAACGCCCGGGGTTCGTACAACACTACTGTTCTCTTCCTACGCTTTCGCTTTGACGATCCGCATACCGTAGAACGACCGGTACACAAACACAAACGAGATCACGAAAAACACCGTGGCCAGGATGTGCGCGAAGGGCGAGCCTTGCTCGGCGGTCAACTTGACCGCCAGCTCCACCGCCAGCAATCCGAACAGCGTGGTGAACTTGATGATCGGGTTCATCGCCACCGAGGACGTGTCCTTGAAGGGATCGCCCACGGTGTCGCCGACGACGGTCGCATCGTGCAGCGGCGTACCTTTCTGCTTGAGCTCGACTTCGACGATCTTCTTAGCGTTGTCCCATGCGCCGCCGGCGTTGGCCATGAACATGGCCTGATACAGACCGAAGGCCGCAATCGAGATCAGGTAGCCGATGAAGAAGAACGGCTCGATGAACGCGAAGGAGAGGGTCACGAAGAACACCGCGAGGAAGATGTTGAACATGCCCTTCTGCGCGTACTTGGTGCAGATCTCCACGACCTTCTTGCTGTCGCTCACGGAAGCTTTCACCACACCATCCAGCTTGATGTTGGCCTTGATGAACTCGACTGCGCGATAAGCGCCCGTGGTCACGGCCTGAGTGGAAGCGCCGGTGAACCAATAGATGATGGCGCCGCCCGAGATCAGGCCGAGCACAAACGGAGCGTGCAGCAGCGACAGTTTGCCGACATTCTCCGTCAGGCCGTGCGTGAGCGCCATGATGATGGAGAAGATCATGGTGGTTGCGCCGACGACGGCCGTTCCGATCAGCACCGGCTTAGCCGTGGCTTTGAAGGTGTTGCCCGCGCCGTCATTCTCTTCCAGCAGATGCTTGGCGCGCTCGAAGTTGACGTCGATGTTGAAGTTCTTCTTCAGATCGCCTTCGATGTTCGGTTCCTGCTCGATGAGCGAGAGTTCGTACACCGACTGCGCGTTGTCCGTCACCGGGCCGTAGGAATCGACCGCGATGGTGACCGGGCCCATGCCCAGGAAGCCGAAGGCCACCAGGCCAAAGGCGAAGACAGCCGGCGCCAGCATCAGCGCGCCAAGGCCGAAGTTACTGACGTAGTAGCCCGTGGCCATCAGGGCCACCATGGTGAATCCCAGGTAGTAGCAGGAGAAGTTGCCGGCCACGAAGCCCGACAGAATGCCGAGCGATGCCCCGCCTTCATCTGCCGAGGTCACGACTTCGCGCACGTGACGCGATTCAACCGAGGTGAAGACCTTTACCAGCTCCGGAATGATGGCGCCCGCCAACGTGCCGCAGGAAATGATGGTCGCCAGCTTCCACCATTGCGTACTGTCGCCACCGAGCACCGGGACGATCAGGTACGAAACGATATAGGTGAGGATGATGGAGATAATCGAAGTCAGCCAGACCAGCGAGGTCAGCGGCGCTTCGAAGTTCATGTTGTCGGAGTTGCCGTAACGCGCTTTGGCAACGGTTTCGTTCAGGAAGTACGCCACGGTGCTGGAGACCAGCATCATGATGCGCATGACGAAGATCCAGACCAGCAACTGCACCTGCACGTGAGGATCTTTCACGCCCAGCAGGATGAAGGTGATCAGCGCGACGCCGGTCACGCCGTAGGTTTCGAAGCCGTCGGCCGAGGGACCAACCGAGTCGCCCGCGTTGTCACCCGTGCAATCGGCGATGACGCCGGGGTTGCGCGCATCGTCTTCCTTGATCTTGAAGACGATCTTCATCAGGTCGGCGCCGATGTCTGCGATCTTGGTGAAGATGCCGCCGGCGATACGCAGCGCGGCCGCGCCCAGCGACTCGCCGATAGCGAAGCCGATGAAGCACTGGCCGGCGTAGTCAGCCGGAATGAACAGCAGGATGCAAAGCATGATGAGCAGCTCGACCGAGATCAGCATCATGCCGATGCTCATGCCGGCCTTCAACGGAATCGCATAGATCGGATACGGCTTGCCGCGCAGTCCAGCGAATGCAGTGCGCGAGTTGGCGTATGTGTTGACGCGGATGCCGAACCACGCCACGCCATAGCTGCCGACGATGCCGATCACGCTGAACAGCAGGATGACGGGCAGCGTTACCGCGACCGGTTTACCCGGCACAGGAGCCAACCATCCAAAATACGCCAGGATGACGACGGCGATGAACGCCCACAGGATCATCAAGAACTTGCCCTGCGTGACCAGGTAGGTTTTGCAGGTCTCGTAGATGAGGCTGGAGATGTCGCCCATGCTCTTGTGGACGGGCATGTTCTTCAGCTGCAGGCAAATCGACAGGCCGAAGATCAGTCCAAAGGCGCAAAAGATGAGGCCGATGGTGAGCAGCTTGTGCCCATCCATTCCCAGGAAGCTGACCGAGGAAAGATCGGGGAGTTGCAGGTTGGCTTCGCCACCGGCAGCTTCGCTCGGCTGAGCGAAGGCGGTGGAAGCCTGAAGGATGAAAAGTGTGAATGCGGAAAGTAAGAACTTCGATGGGTTGTTGCGTGTTACCGACGATAGCCGCCGCCAGGCAGCGAGCCAGGTGTGCATATCATTCCTCCGATGAGCGCCGCCGCAAGGCGGAACAGCGCCCATACATGATCACAGTTACGGTTGTGTACTCTCAGTTCGTTTCCAAGAGATCGTTGACCACCAGCCGGCCGGGCGCGCACCGCTCGTAACTTCGCAAAACGCGAACCAACGAGAAATGTATGGCCTGCTGGAACCCGGAAACGCGCTTCCACTTCAGACGGAAGTGTTTGAGGCTTGGCCGCGTCGGGACTTGCACCGGTTTGTGTGCAATCTGGGGATACACCCCAGCGCAGACAAACGGCGAGTTTTTATAACATTTTGAGGGACGGCGGGTCAATGACGCATAGGAGCTATGAGCCGTGAGCTATGGGCCGTGAGCTCTTGGCCTTTAGCTGTTAGCTCTTAGCCCGGCAAGAGCCGAACTGCTTCTTTGGAACGAGGGCTTTGACAACTGCTGGATTAGAATCTACTGCGCACCGCAGACGCGAAGGTTCCGCGAAGAATGATGCGGGGACTTTGAAACTTGAAACTTGAAACTGGAGGTTCCCATGTCCGCTGCCGATCCACTTCTCGCACCGATCCCCGGAGCCGAGCACCAGGAACTGGGCGGCGTCCAGCTCGACGTTGTCCACACGGGCAACGGTCGCGTAAAGCGCTCGATCTATCCCGTCGGCTTCCATTGGGCGCGCGACATCAAGCCCCATGTCGGCACTGAGTTTTGCACCCACACGCATGTCGGCTTTCTGGCGCAGGGCAAGATTCACATGACCTTTCAGGATGGCTGCACGCGCGACTTCGTTGCGCCCCAGGTTGTTGTTATTGAGGCCGGTCATGATGGCCGCGTCATCGGCGACGAGCCTGCGGTGCTGATCGAGTTCGATTTCGAAGGGAACACGGCCGCACAGCTCGGCCTTCCGGAGCGGCACTCGCACTAGCAAGAACTGGAAGAATCGTGCCTTGGACGTTGGCTGGCGGCGGGACGCCGCCAGGACAGCCGGCCAGGAGGCCGGCGCTACCTTGAGTCGAGTGTGGGCACAGTTGCCGTTACTGTTGCCTGCGCTGTAATCGGCAACCTTACGCTTCGATCGCGACCTTGGAATTTCCGGTCAGAGCTTTCGCAACGGTCGCGAGCAAGTCTGAGGGCTCCGCTTCTTTCACGACGAGAACATCGGCCACGCTGCTGCGGGGATCGTTGCCGTTGAGCGACGGTACCACCACGGCGATGGGCACCTCCGGCTTCAGCCGTTTCATCTCGGGTGCAAGACAGGAATCGCTGGTGACCAAAGCATGGTCGGCGAGGACTAGCGCGATGGGATGGCGGCGAAGCTGGTCCAACGCCGAATCGCGGTTGGTCGCAACAAGAACGCAGTAGCCGGCGATGGAGAGGATAAAACGGATTCCGAGGCTTTGGGGTTCTTCGCAAACGTGAAGAATGACGATCGGTTCTGCCATCACACCACCTTTCCTAATGACCGACCCGGGTTGAGCACTTACAGTCTAATCACGGAAATCGTGGCGCTCGCACAGCTCGACAACGTCTGCAGCGCCTGAGTACGGATTCAATCAGGTTTCTATCACGAGCAGGCACTTTGGGAGCATTGTTACTCTTGGTGCACCCCCCGCCGGGCCTAACTACGTGACTAGCCAGCCTTTCCTCTTGGCGGGCGAGTTGTCGCAGTGTAATCTATGTCGGTTCTCTTTCTTCCCGGTCTGGGAACGCCTTCAACTCAGATTGGGCAGAGACGGATCGGAAGAGCGTACTCGCTTGAGAATCAGAAGGTTAGCCTAACCCTCGAGATTGCAGGTCTTATGCCACTTGACGACGCCGAACAGTATGGACAGGTAAGAGCTCACGAGATACAGGAGCGGCGCCAGCGTCGCAGGATCGCCGACGAGAAAGCCTCCGTCGATGACAAGCTGAAAACCGTATGGGCGCCAAGACTCTGGCAGCAAGTCCGCGATGAGATGCAACAACTGGTGGGAGCGATCAACGAGGCTTTGGGCGAGCAGGTCCTGGAATACGACGAAGTCAATCACGAGCTGGTGATCCTCAGAGTCGCCGAAACCCCGTCCAACCTATCGGCCGCCTTCGATCCCAGTGTCGGCAAAATCATCCTTACCCTGGATGACCATCTGGATACCTACACTCTTGAAGTCGTTCGCGGTGAGGTGAAACTGAAGGCGGTGGGGTATTTCTCCCCCCTGCAAGTGGCGAAAATGTTGGTGGATAAAGCTGCCAGTATGGTGCTATGATTCCTTCCCAAAAGGTGACATAGGCATTAGATTTGTTCCTCGGGCTCGCCGAAAGCTGCGCTGCTAATTCGGCAGGGATCTAAGATGAAATATTGGCTCGCGCTCGCATCGTTGCTTGGTTTCGCAGGTTTCGTTTGGGGACAAGCTCCCGCTTCCACCGGATCATGCGGGAAAAACGTTTCTTTTGCGGTCGCTGAGGGCGGTCAGCCCGTTCCCGCGATTCCCAAGTTCGCAGCTAAATGGCTGGATGGGAAGGGGCATCGGGAGCATTACCCGACCCTTTGCTTCTCTCAAATTCCCTCTTCCACCCTGACCAACTTCATCGTGGTGTTCTCCACCAGCGAGAATTCCTTCGAAGGACTGAAGCCGTCGGCTCAGACCTATACCTCGGCAGGTCAGCTCAAGGATTCGCCGGGAGGAGGCGTGACCAGCTATGGCGGCACGTGGAGCTATGCCTACTCTGGTGTGGCCGCGCCCGCCACCACCGATACGCTTGATTTGAGGCGGGATGACAAGCCTAAATCCGTGGACATCCGGGCCTTCGATCAGACCGGCAAGGTCGTTTCCCGGCGCAACCTGGCAGCTTTCGGTTCCCGTGACAAGCTGCTGGAACAGGTGCTGACGGACATCGCGAATGACTCCTCGCCTGTGGCCAGGGGCAAGCCCTTTGCGGCGCCGATGTCGGTGTATTACGTCAACTGCAATGTTCCCGACCAGCCGCCGGACCCGATGATGACTGCGTCCTCCGCGCCCCCGCCGGCTCCCACGCCGGCAGCAGCGCCGCACAAGCCACCTCCGCCGCCCGATCCGCAGTTGGATATCTATTCCACTCCAGCCGGCGCGGACATATTTATCGATGGCGAGTTTGTCGGCACAACTCCCAAGACGCTCTCCGTCACCCAGGGAGACCACACCATCAATTTGCGCAAGAAGGATTTTGGGATCTGGCAGCGCAAGATCGACGTGGTTCCGGGCAAGCGCAGAATCGGCGCTACGCTGGAACAAAAGGTCCTGATCCTGCAGTAAGTAATCCCCGTGGCGGTTTCTAAGCGGCGGGCGATCGTCCTATGCTTGTCGCGCCTGCCTTGCTTACCACTGCAACAGGCCTGCCGCTGCTCAACAGCGCCAGCACCCGGCTTCCGTCTGAGTTCGGGATTGGCAGCAGGTTGTAAGCGAAGGCAATCGCATTCACCCACGCGAAGGTCGGGAAGCTGTCGCGCAGAACTACGGCAAGCACAAAATTCACCAGCGGGCCGGCCAGCGAGATGCTCAGGTTCGCCCAGTTCGGTCCTGGCTCCCTGACCGTATACAGGCCCGTTTTGCACAGGCCAACTTTCTTCACTCTCACTCCGCAAAGCAGCGCAACCAAGAGATGTCCGCATTCATGTAAGAGCATTGCAGGAATGCCCAATAACATTACAAACAACATCGTAGAAATGATGTTCATGTCGATTTGGCCCTTGGGGTCTCCCTAAGCGCGGCTCTGGATGTCGTTCGGAGCTGCTGGTTTGTTATCGGCAGCCCGGCAGACGAACTTTAATAGCAATGCGAGCGCGGACTAGCAGACTCTACGTCTGATGGGAAGTCGGATAGGTAGGGTTGGCCCAGACAGGTTGGGTAGCACCGAAACCGGCTCACTCATCCGCGGTTTTCGAAAGAGTGGGTACTACACCGCCCAGTTCCTGCGATCAACAAACGTAGGCGGCTCATAAGTCTTGCCCCGCGCCAGTTGACGGTCCTCGCGCTTCGAGCTCCACAGCAGGATCGGTCCGGCAACGCTGCGTACCACCCGCGTGGCCGCGCCGAATTCGTGCTCGATCTCGCGCCGCAATTCGCGAATTCTGGCCGAGACCGCGGCGTTCGTGTGCTTAAGCCGCTTCTCCATCGCCCAGAGCGCCGCGTCGTAAGTGGTGCGAAGCTTGGCTGTCTCATTCGCTATGCGCTGTCGCACCCGCAGGTCGGGATCATCGTGATAGCGCTTCCAGCCTTGAAAGATCGTCTCGCAGATGCGAAACAGGCTGGGCCCATTGCGCTCGAAGTCGAAGCGAAACGCCCAGTCGAGCAGCCGCTTGGATTCGTCGCGCGAGATGGCAGCGTGCTGGAAATTGAATTTGTACTGCCCGTGAATGTCGGCGAGGTCGACCGCGTCGAGCATTCGGCCTTCCTCCTCCATTTGCTGATACAGGGGCGTTCCGGGAACCGGCGTGTACAACATGAACTGATGAAAATCCGTTCCATGCGCGACCGCGTGTTCAATCTCCTGGCGAATGTTCTGCGGCGTGTGATGTTCCAGCCCGACGATCGTCGATCCCAGCAACTTGATGCCGTGCTGCCGCAGCTCGGACGCCAGCGTTTGCGTGTCCGTATCGCGCAACTTCGCGTAGGACGACTTTGGCGATTCCAGCCCCAGCCAGATCCACGACACCCCCAGCTGCACCAACTCTTCCATGCTGTATTTACGAATCGCATTTGCGGACGAGAACACGTACAGTGACCAGCTCTTGCCTGCCTGCTTCATTCGCTCCAGCAGCTGCATTGCGCGCTTGCGATTTAACAGGAAATTCTCATCCATGATGAAGAACGAGCTGACGTTCATCGAGCTCTCCGCCCGCTCCATCACCTCAAAAAGCTCGTCTCCCGACTGATAGAAGTTGACGCTCTTGCCTTTGCCGCCGAAGAAAGACGACGTGGTGCAGAAGTTGCATCCCAGCGGGCATCCGACCGACGGAATAATGGTCGCTGCCGTGTCGCGCGTGTTGTCGGGAATTCGCATCCCGAGCACCCGCATACCGAAGCCGGACAGAATCTCAGGATGAACAATCGGCGCCGACGAGTCTTCACCCAGATAACTGCGCATCCAGGCGATGCCTTCGCCGCGCACCACGCAATCGGCGTCAATCAGCTTGTCGATCCCGGGAATCGCGGCCACGTGTCCGCCGACGACGATTTTCGATTTCGGCGACAGGCGCCTCACGCGGCGGCACATCTCGCGCACCTTGCCGAAGTTGGGAATGATGCCGGAGATGCCGACAATGTCGTACTCGTTCGATGTCAGCTCGCGCTCGAAGCGCTCCAGGGTAGGGAAGTCCAGCAGCGTGCTGGGCGCCGAGATGTTACGCTGAATCATCATCAATCCCCATGAGCGGTGAAACATGCGCAGCGAGAAACTGCCCTGCGCGCGCGTCACCTGGTTGTGATAGAGCTCCATGGGATTGATGGCGCGGCTGCCGAATTCGTCATCGCGCGCGTACGGCCCGAAGACCGAACTCAACAGCACCCGCGCCTGCTTGCCTTTAGTATGTGGGATAACTGCATCTAATCCTGATGTCGAAACCATGTAGCCATGATAGGAAGAGCGTGCGCGGCGTTCCGTGATGTACGTAACGGTTTCGCGCGAAATGACAGAACTATTACATTGCCGCCTGATTTGGGAGATCCTTGCCTATTGCGGCCGTGGATTTTCACCACGGAGAACACAGAGCTCACTGAGAATTCAAAAAGGATTTTCGTTTTTTCCTAACTCTTCTCAGTGCTCTCCGTGCCCTCTGTGGTGAAAAAATCCCTGACCCCAGGCTAGAACCACACATCGTCCATGCCATTTTTCGGTAACCGCGAACATCGCGAAGTCAATCCCTGGCTGATTGCCATCGCCGTCATGTCGAGCACCTTCATGGAGGTGCTGGATACGACCGTGGTCAACGTCTCGCTGCCGCACATTGCCGGCAGCCTGTCGGCAACCAACGACGAAGCCACCTGGACGTTGACCTCCTACCTGGTCGCCAACGCTATCATTCTTCCTATGACCGGCTGGCTCGCCGGCCGCTTCGGCCGCAAGCGCCTGCTGATGATGTCAGTCACCGGCTTCACCGTGGCATCGTTTCTCTGCGGGCTCGCACCCACCCTGCCGTTCCTCATCTTTTGTCGGGTGATTCAAGGCGCCTGCGGCGGAGGACTCCAGCCACTCTCGCAAGCCATTCTGCTGGAATCCTTCCCCGCCGAAAAGCGTGGGCAGGCGATGGCCTTCTGGGCGCTCGGCATCGTGGTCGCGCCGATGCTCGGGCCGGTCGCCGGCGGATGGCTCACCGACAACTACAGCTGGCGCTGGGTCTTCTACATCAACGTCCCCATCGGCATCATCGCGCTGATCCTCACCGAAGTTTTCATCTTCGATCCGTCTTATCTTCGCCACCGGGTAAAGCGCGGCATCGACTACTGGGGCATCGGCCTGTTGACGGTCGGCATTGGCAGCTTGCAGGTGATGCTCGACAAGGGCCAGGAGGATGACTGGTTCGGCTCGCACTTCATCGTGATCCTGGCGGTGCTCGCGGTCGTCGGCATCACCGGTCTCATCATCCGCGAGCTCACCACCGAGCATCCCATCCTCGATCTCACCGTCTTCAAATACAGCGCGTTTGCCATTGGCACCTTCCTGATGACCTTCATCGGATTCGTGCTCTACGGCAGCACCGTTCTGCTGCCGCTGCTGATGCAGGTGATCCTTGGCTACACCGCGACGCACGCCGGCATCACCAACCTGCCGCGAGGCCTCGCGTCGTTCTGCATCATGCCGATCGTCGGACGGCTGATCGCGAAGTTCGACAATCGCAAACTGCTTGCCATCGGGCTCATCGCCTCGGCGTATGCCATGTGGGAGCTCTCGCGCTTCAGCCTCACCGTTGCCTCCAGCAGCTTCTGGTGGCCGCTGCTGGTGCAAGGCGCAGCGCTCGGATTCGTTTTCGTGCCGCTCACCACAATTACCAACGGTGGCATTCCCAACGAGCGCATGGGCAACGCCACCAGCATCTTCAACCTGATGCGCAATATCGGCGCGAGCATCGGCATCGCCATGGTCGAGAACGTGCAGTTCCGCGCGCAGCAGACGCACATCAACATCCTGGGCGAGCACGTCAATCCCGAGAGCCTCACCGCGCAGCAGATGCTGGAGAGCATGAAGCACTACTTCATGAGCCAGGGATCGAGCGCGGCGATGGCCACGCAGCAGGCGTATGACTCGTTGTGGGGAACGGTGCAGCGCCAGGCGGCGATGCTTGCTTACAACGACACGTTCCTGTTCCTCGCTTTTATCTTCGTCGCGATGATTCCGTTACTGTTCCTGCTGCGCAAGCCCAAGGCCGTCAAGCCCGGCGAGGCGATGATGCACTGAGCCGGCGTCGAAACGTCGCGCAGATGCAGGGGTTCCAGTGCATGAGTTATGTGGCCCATTTTGTAGAGCTGGCCTCCAGGGACTGTGTCACGAACTGGTTAAAAGAGTTTACGGTGGAATAAACTGCTCGAAAATCGAGAACCAGCTGCGGAGCGGCGACACCAAGTCGAGACACAGCCTCCTTAGGCCAGCGTCCGCGCTCGTGTATTTCCTGCCCCGATTCGGCTTCAGCCGACGCCACGCAAGCCAAGAAGAGTTCTAGTGTTGCATCGCGGCGTTGATCTGCTTGTCCGCGGCCGCGCCATACAGCTCAGGATAGAGATACATCCCGCGCTGCTCCACCGGCTTGTCTTGCTCGTTGGGAATGCGATGGGCGTTGGCCCAGGCATCCTGACGAATCCCGGTGACCTGCCACGATACTTTCGCGCCGGCCTTGCCGCCGGCGATCTTGAAGCGATTGCCCTTCACCTCGCTCGCGATGTACAAGCGCGGCTGTGGCGCGCCGACCGACGTCAACTGATATCGGAAGTCCTTGTTGAGCGCGTCGAAGTATTGCGGCAGCTCGACCCAGGCTTCGCCGCGCGCGTCCAGCCGGATGAGGCCGTTGTAGATGTTCATCATGTCGGGCGATTCAACGAAGGAGTGAGACAGCGTCTTGTTGGCTGGATCGATGGGATCGTCGATCTTGAATGAGCCGCCGCCCTTGCTGAGCGTGCCACCGACATTGAGATCGCCGGCGAAGTAGCCGTCACCGGACCCGTCGACGTGAAACAGGTGGGTCCCGTTGCTGTTTACGGTACCGACAAGGATGTAACCGCCGCCGTGGTTATCAAAATAACCCGCCACACCTTGGGGACTATTGGTCTGCGCGTAAATGCCATTCGTATTGCCACTGGTTCCGGTATCGACGGCGTATATGGCGTCAGCACAGGTGCTGGCGCTGTAGGCAGAAACGCCCGCGGCACAAACCGACGAGGACAGTGCCGCGCCGTATACGCCAGTTCCGTTGGCGGACGTTCCGTAGACGCCGTACCCAAAGCCGGATGTGTCTTGAGATGTTGCAGTGCCGAAGACGCCAGTGCCGTTTTTGCTTCCCGAGGTTCCGAAGACGCCGTTGGTAGAGCCCGTGAGCGACATCCCCGTGTTGCCGTAAACGCCACTGGCATTTTGGGTGGTGCTTTTCGTCGATCCCACAACGCCATAGGTCTGGCCGCCGCTCATGGAGGTGGCCACGCCGAAGACGCCACTGGCAAAGTCGGTGGTGCTATCGGTCTGCCCTACCACGCCACTATCGTTACCACTCATGGATGAGGCCCAGCCGTAGACGCCAACGCCAGTCATGCTGAGGCTCTTTCCCACAACGCCGTACGCGAAGCCGGAGGTTGCCATATTCGTGCCATAAACGGCGGTGCCGGTGGGGCTCATCGCTTGTCCCGAGACGCCAATGGCCGTGCCGCTGGTTGTCGTGGCACTCCCGAGGACTGCGTTGCCGGTGGCGCTCTTGATGATGCCGCTCACGCCACCGTAGGCCGTAAGATAGCTCCCTAACGTGCCGTTACCGCTTATGTCGAAGTTCGCACTTTTCTGCGGCGCCGTGTTTTGGTTCTGGATGTAGTTGCTCGAGCCGGCGCCGACAGGAACGCCGGTCAGGTTCGCGCCGCTGCCGTAAAAGACGTTCGATGTGCTCGTCAGCATGACTGCGTTGCTGTAGGTGCCGCTGAATTGCGCGCTGGCCAAGGTACCTGTCAGGTTCGCGAACGGAATTCCGGTCAGGCCCGATCCGCTGCCGGTAAAGCTGCCGCCAGTAAACGAGGTGCCGCTGAAGCTGTTGCCGGGGTTCGACAGCGTCACCGCGCCGCTGTAGGCTCCGGCGAGTTGCGAATTGGCGAGTTGGCCGGTGAGCTGCGAGAAGGTGATCCCCGTGATCCCCGTGCCGCTGCCCGTGAAGCCGCCGGCAGCATTCACATTGCCGCTGCTATTCACTGTGAACTTTGCGGCGCCATTGTTCTGTCCGACCAGGATATTGCCGCCCGCCGCGTTGTCAAATACGCCGGCTGTGCCCGTCGAACTGTCGACGTAGCCGCTCACGCCGATCGTGCTCCCGCTGGTCGCGACAGCAATGCCGCGCACGCCTGTTCCTGACGCGCTGCTCGAAGTTCCGCGCAAGCCGTAGGTGAATCCGGTCGTAGACGTCGCTGTGCCGATGAGTCCAACGCCGGCCGCTCCGGTCGCCACGCCTTGGACACCGTAAGCCGTGTTGGTGGGGTCGGTTGCCGTGCCCTTGATACCCAAGGTCGGAGCGGAGGCGACCAGTCCTGCCCCGGTTGAGCTCTGCGTGACCCCGACAATCTGATCGGTGGTCGAGCCGCTGAAGTTGGTCGGGCCATCACTTGCGGCCGTATTATTGCCAACGCTTCCGCTGCTGCCGGGACTGATGCTCGCAGCCGGCGTGGACTGGCCGGTGGTGCCGCCGCTGGTTGAAGAAGTCGCACCGTTGGCCAGCACGAAGTCTGACACGCTCCTGCCGCCAAGAGTTTCGGCTTCATGCGCCTTCAACGCATAGGGCACACTGACCATCAGCACGCGCGCCTGCTCCGGCTCGCCCTGAACCTGCACGCCCAGCCAGCGCTGCTCCTGTAGCGAGAACAGATCGCCGGGCAGGCCGGTTGCGGTCGTCGCTCCCAGCAGCACGCTGTAATTGCCGGCGCCGTCGGTAGTAACGTTCTGAGTCTCCATCCAGACCGCCGCACCGCCCTCCTGCTGGCCGTAGACAGCGAAGGTCACTCCCACCGTCGAGGAAGCCACGGCCGCACCATCCGCGTTCTTCAGCGTTCCGCCGTAGCGAATGAGGTTAGGCACGGTGGTGACGGAAGCCTGCTGGGCAACGGCAAGGGGAATCAGTTGCAGGGCAATGGCAGCGGCGGCGAAGCAGAAACTCAAACGGCGCATGAAATGACGTTCCTTTCGTGAGTAGAGGCCCTGACCGGCAATCCGGCAGAGGCGAGTTTGATCAGGATGAAATGCAGTCGTACTCCTGGCTAACCCGTGGTCGTTCCCTGGTGTGATCGGAGCTACCTTGTCACGGCCGCCGCTTTCGGGTTCGAGCGGGAGGGGGGTGCCCAGGATGAACGCCCCCAGCGTCATCGCAAACACCCCGCCGTCGCGTCTCGCCATGCAGAGCCTGGCGCCAAAGCTTGCGGCCGTGACTCGCTCGCAAATGGAATCAACAGTGGGGTGGCTGGCTTGATTAGTAAAGAGGCATAACGGGACATTTCGGGACATCGGTTATGACAGGTGGGTGCTAGCTCGATCTGGCGGATGGAATTGCTCAGAAGCGCACTGGCGTCAGCGGACCCCGGCCCTGCGTCACCAAGCTAAAGTGGTGCCAAGGACTGGTAGCTTCTGGCCATTCTTCAGCTGGGGCCGGGCTGACGGCGGCTAGTACAGCAGGTACTTCACCCGCAGGTCCATGAACTGGTCGAGCTGGACGCGCCAGTCCGCGGCAATGCGATTCGGGTCCTGGCCGGCCTGCAGCGCGGCAAACGCTGCCTTGTTGACCAGAAGCTGGTTCATTTTGCTCAGGTCGTATCCCAGCGGGTAGAGCTTGTGCAGCGCGGCAGCCAGTTCGAAGCCGAGCTCAGGTGCGTCGAGCTCCTCGCGGTTGGTGACGATGATGTAGACGCCGAAGCAATCGCGCCGGGCGAACGGACCGGCCGTCGGGGTGAACCGGGTCGCCACGAAGCGCACGCCGGGAATGTTGCGGGCGTTGAGGTAGGCGGCGAGTTCTTTGTCGGTGAAGTACGGCGAGCCGATCACCTGGAACGGCATGTCGGTACCGCGGCCGACGGAGACGCCGGTGGTTTCGATGAGCGCGATGCCGGGATAGAGCGTCGCTTCCTCCAGGCTGCGGAGATTCGGCGACGGGGCGATCCAGGTCGCGCCGGTCGAGTCGAACCAGTCGCCGCGCAGCCAGCCGCGCATGGGAATCACGGTGAGGTCGGCGTCGATGTGCTTCTCCTCGTTGAACAGCTTCGCCAGCTCACCGATAGTCATGCCATGACGAACCGGGAGCGGGTAGTAGTTGACGAAGCTTTCCGGACTGGCGTCGGAAATCGGGCCTTGAACATACGAACCAGTGATGGGATCGGGACGGTCGAGGACGACGATCGGCTTCTTCGCCTTCGCGGCGGCTTCGAGGAAATAGCCCAGCGTGGTCTCGTAAGTGTAGAAGCGCGCGCCCACATCCTGCAGGTCAAAGACGATCACGTCGAGCTTGCTGATGACGGCCATCGGCGGACGGCGCTTCGCATCGGTGTCTCCGTAGACGCTGTAGATCGGCACTGCGGTCAGCGGATCTTTGGAGTTGCCGATGTCGGTGGTGTCGGCGGTGCCACTCACGCCGTGCTCGGGACTAAAGATCGCGTCCAGCTTGAATCCCGAGGCCTGCCACAACACGTCGATGGTGCGCTTGCCGCGGCTGTCCATGCCGGTCTGATTCGTGACCAGGCCGATGCGCGGCGTAGCCACGTTGGGAACCTTCAGCGGCTCGAACTGCCTCTCTTCCAGCACATCGATACCGAGGAGTATTTTGCCGTTACGCACCACGATGCGGCGCGCGGCCATTTGCGTCTCGTTGTATCCCGTGATGCGCGCGATGCGCAGCTTCTGCTGCTCGCTGGGATTCAGGTTGAGCGCCGATGCGACAGCGGTCGCCAGCTCGGTGCGCAGCGCGATCACGTTGCCGTCCTTCATCATCGTCGCGTTGGTGAGCAGGATGATGTAAGTGTTGGTCGTCGGATCGATCCACAGCGATGTGCCGGTGAATCCGGTGTGCCCGAACGAGCCGACGGGCAGAAGCTCACCGCGGGTCGATGAGAACGGCGAATCGATATCCCAGCCCAGACCGCGCACGTTAGGCATGTTGGCCGGCTGTTGCGGCGTGGTCATCTTCTCGACGATGAGAGGCGAGAGAATCGGCGCGCCTCCGTCGAGGATGGCTTGCGCGAACTTGGCGACGTCATCGGCGGTGGAGAAGAGTCCGGCGTCGCCGGCAACGCCGCCCATCTGCTTCGCGGTAGGATCATGCACCGTGCCGCGCACCATCTGTCCCGTGTGTTCATCGCGCTGCGTTGGAGCCGTGTGCGACGCCGCCGACATCGGCGGATTGAAATGCGTCGAGGTCATGCCCAGCGGACCGAAGACATATTGCTGCGCATACTGGTCGAGCGTCATGCCGCTGACCTTTTGCACCAGCTCGCCCAACACGACAAAGCCGACGTCGCTGTAGACAAATGTCGAGCCGGGAGGATTCACCAGCTTGGTAGCGTTGGCGCGGTTGTAGCCCTCCTCGAGGCCGCTCCACGGCTGCTTCAGGTCGAGATCGGCCGGAAGACCGGAGTAATGGGTGAGCAGCATGCGGATGGTGACGTCTTCCTTGCCGCTCTGCCCGAAGTCGGGAATGTATTTGGCGACGGGATCGTTGAGCTTGATCTGCCCAAGCTGCTCCAGGCGCATCACGCAAGTGGTCGTTGCGATGACCTTGGTCAGCGAGGCGAGATCGAAGATGGTATCGGCCGTCATCGGCTCGGCATTCTGCCCGACGGTGCGAGTGCCGTATGCCTTGCGATACGCGATGGTGCCGTTGTGCCCGACCAGCAGGACCGCGCCGGGAATGTTGCCGGCAGCTATCGCGTTCTTCACGATGGCGTCGAGCGCGGCGAATCCGGTTGGAGCGTCGGCGGGCTTCGGAGGCGATTGCGCGTCGGCGGATTTTGCCGGCGATTGTGCGTCGGTAGATTTCGGAGCAGTTTTCGTCGCGGGAGCTTTCGCGGTTCCGGAGGTTGCGGACTTTTGCGCCCGAGCAAGCGCGCTGAGGAGCACCACCAGGCAAACAGTGGCCAGCACAATGGCTGGCCGGCGCAGACGCAAGCTCAAGATAGCCTTTCCCGGATGAACGTGGCCCGCAATCTTCGCGGGAGAACCATTATAGTTTGCGGCGGAGGGTTGGTGCAGGGAAGGGAGGTGCGGCGTTGTCGATGGGTGCAGAACTGGGAGACGTCGCGCCGTGGGAACGGAAGACGTCGCGCGTGGGAATAAAAGATGTCGCGTGTGGGGATAGTAGAGCTGGCCTTCAGGCCAGCGTCCCGCGTCAGCCTATTGACTTTGTCATCCCGAGCGCAGCCGAGGGATCTGCGGTTCGTCGGAATCAGAAGGATACAGACGGAATCGCAACAGCCGCTGTCCTAGTTCTCGCGCTCGACCACAAACTCCGGCACCCACAGCAGCACGTGCTTGATCTCGGAGTCAGGGAAGGTACAGATCGCCTCACGCGCCTTGTCGGCAAACTCCGTTGCCCGCGCGTAGGCCGCGTCGATGGCGCCATGGCGATGCAGGATGGCGACAATATCCGCCGGAGCAATGCCGTTGAAGCCGCCATTGCTCAGCACCGACTCGATGATCCTGCGCTCATCGCCAGTGCAGTGTTCCAGCGCATACAGCACCGCCATCGTAGCTTTGCCTTCGCGCAGATCGCTGGCGACGGGCTTGCCCAGCATCTCTTCCGATGCGGTCAGGTCGAGCACGTCATCGACAATCTGGAACGCCATGCCGAGATTGCGGCCGTACTCGGCCAGTCGATGCAAGTCCGCATCGCTCGCGCCCGCCAGAATCCCGCCCAGCTTCATGCAGACGGAAAACAGGCATGCGGTCTTGCGGTAGATCAGTTCGAAGTGTTCGTCGATTGAGATGGCTTTGCCCAGGCGCTCGATCTGCAGCAGTTCGCCCTCGACCATGGCCTGCGTAAGTTCGATCAGCGTGTCGAGAATGGCGAAGTTGCGCTCCTGCACGGCGATCTTGAAGGCTTGCATGTAGAGCCAGTCGCCGGCCAGCACGCACTTCGAGTTGCCCCACTGCGTGTTGGCGGCAGGACGGCCGCGCCGCGTCTGGGCTTCGTCGATGATGTCGTCGTGAACCAGAGTTGCGGTATGAATGATCTCGACCACTGCGCCCAGCTTGATGGCGCCTTGTCCCGAGTAGTTGAGCAGCTTGCAGGAAAGCAGCAGCAACGCGGGCCGCAGTCGTTTGCCGCCGCCGGCGCGCAGATATTCGCCAATCTCGGTAATCGCGCGCACGCCGGAGACCGTGTCGCGGCCGAACTCGCGCTCGATGGCAGCGAGATCGTCGTGCAGCAGGTCAAAGACTTCTTTGGCGTTGCGGATTACGGTCTTCAATCGTCCTGGCCTCTAGGCAATGCTCGCAGAGCTTGCGGCTTCGAAAATCGTATTCACCACGGAAGCACGGAAATCACGGAGAAGACTCAAAGCAAAAAAACCTTTGGAGACCATTGCAAAACTAAAAGAGACTCCGTGTACTCCGTGCCTCCGTGGTGAACTCGATGTCCCGTGTCTAATTGCTGCGGTAGTTTACGAACTGCATGTCAATCCCGAAATCCTGTTGCTTGAGCATCGCGATGATGTCCTGCAGTGTATCGCGATCTTTGCCGCTGACGCGAACCAAATCGCCCTGAATCGCGGCCTGCACCTTCTTCTTGGAGTTCTTGATCACCTTGACGATGTCGCGTGCCTTCTCGATGGGAATGCCTTGCTGCATGGTGACGCGCTGGCGCACCGTCGAGCCTGCGGCCTGTTCGATATTGGCGTAGGTCAGCGACTTCAGCGGCACGTTGCGCTTCACCAGTTTGCTCTGCAGCACATCGTTTACGGCCTTCAGCTTGAAATCGTCGGCCGAGGTCAAGACGAGCGCGTCCTTGCCTTCGATCTGGATGTCGGACTTCGAGTCCTTCAGGTCGTAGCGCGTGTGGATTTCCTTCAGCGCCTGCTGCACCGCGTTGGTAACTTCCTGCAGTTCAACTTTGCTGACAATGTCGAAAGATTCAGCCATGGAGTTCAGTGTAACAAGACCAGCGTCCCGGCTGAATAGTAGAGCGCAAAAGCATGGCACTTACGAAGGATTCGCGGATGCAAGAAAGTGTACGGAGGCATCGTGGGCGTGATCGGAAGGGCGGCCTACTCGTGCAGAGATCGGGCGCGGATTACCTCCGCGCCCGGTTACAAACCGACAACTGACAACCGGCAACTGACAACTGCCTTAGTTCAGCACATGGATGTTCTTCTTGTCGCACATCTCCTTCAGCACCTTTGGCCACACGGTGACGCTGACTTCGCCGAGATGCGCTTTGCGGAGCAGCAGCATCAGCGTCCGCGACTGCCCGATGCCTCCGCCAACGCTGAGCGGGATCTCGTGGTTAACGATCGCCTTGTGATACGGGTAGTTGAGGAAGTGCACCTGGTTGGTCAGCTCGAGCTGCTTCTTCAGCGACTCTGGATTCACGCGGATGCCCATCGACGACAGCTCATGCCGCCGCCTGGTAATCGGGTTCCATACCAGGATGTCGCCGTTCAGGCCGTGGCGCACGTGGCCGTCGTCGGCGCGCGTCTCGGTGACCCAGTCGTCGTAATCGGCGGCACGCATCTCGTGCGGGTAGCCGTCCTTCAGCGTCCAGCCGATGCCGATGATGAACACCGCTGGATACTTCTGCAGGATCGCCGTCTCCCGCTGCTTGCGCGGGAGATCGGGATACATGTCGAGGATCTCTTCGGCATGGAGGAACTTCAGGTTCTCGGGCAGGTTGGGATAGCGCGCGTCTTTGAGCTGAGGGAAGAGTTCCTGCGCATAGTTCTCGGCTCCGACCATCACCTTCCAGATCTTGCTGACGATACCTTTCAGGAAGCTGAGACTGCGCTGCTCGGGGCTGATCACCCGCTCCCAGTCCCACTGATCGACATAGGCGCTGTGATCGTGATCGAGGAAATAATCTTTGCGGACGGCGCGCATGTCGGTGCACAGGCCTTCGCCGGGCTGCATGTTGAACTGCTTCAGCGCCATTCTCTTCCACTTGGTTGCCGCCTGCACAACCTGCGCGTTAATCGGATGTTTGTCGCGATCGTTCGAGATGTGGAACTGGATGGGCGTGCGCGAGCCGTCGCGGTCGAGATAGTCATTCACGCCCGACTCCTCGTCCACGATCAGGGGCACGGTGACCATCATCAGGTTCAATTCTTTGCAGAGGTTTTCTTCGATGTAGCTTTTGACCTCGAAGATCGCTCTTTGGGTGTCTTTGGGTGACAGCAGCGAGCTGTAATCCGCCGGAAGCACATGCTCCAGCTCTGTGTAGTCGCCGATTCCGGGACCAGCGAGATCTGCTTTCTTGTCCGCCATGCTGTTCTCCTTGCGATGCGTTCGACGGCGGTGAAAATACGCCGCGGGCTCTGAGCTCTGGGCTATCGGCCGTTAAGCTTTTAGCTCTTAGTAATCAGAGCTGAGAGACTCGCCTATAGAAGAGCACCAGAACGGGAGGTCGGCAGTAACCGCCGTCACCGGGGAGTGTGCGATGGAGGGGACGATTGGGGGATGAACACGCTCATTGCGTAAGCCCCATGCGGCGCAGCAGCGCCTGGTATCGGGGGTCGGAGTGAAGATTCTCGAAGGCCGGTTCGCATCCGATATAGACCAGCAAACCATTTCGTTTCGCGTAGGCCTCATCGAGCAAGCGAAAGGCTGCGTCCTTATCTCCCAAAGCGCCGTAGGCCGTGGCTAGCAGATAGGGATCAGCGTCGGGAGACTTCTTCAGTTGCTCCAACATCCGGCGAGCGTCATCCTTCTTGCCGGTAGCGGCAAATACCCACGCCGCGCTGGCAACTAAGGAATCATCATTGTTGGAAAGCTGGAGCGAGCTTCGCGCCTGCTCCTGCGCCAGCTGCGGTTGATTCATGCGCACATAAACCTGCGCCATGCCGCCGCGAGCGAGCGGATCCTGGGGGGACAACTCCACTACATTGCGCAAAGTCTCCAGCGCGCGGTCATACTGGCGATCGCACTCGTAGATGTTGCCAAGATTGTCCTGGGTGGTGAGTTCGAAGGGCCCCAGCTCCAGGGCTTTCTGGCTTTCGCGAATGGCTTCATCCAGCCGCCCTCGGGCCTCCAGATAGAGAGCGTATCCGGAATGAGCTTCGTAATAGCTGGGATTCAGCTCGATGGCGCGGCGGAATTCCCGTTCCGCGACTGCCCAGTCCCAGTCATGGACGAACCCTACGAAAGCCAGCGCCGTGTGGGCGTCGGCCAATGAATCATCCAACTGTAAAGCTTTGGTGGCGGCTGCCTTCGAGAGAGGATAGTACTCATCATGCCCCATGGATCCCAGCCAATGGTAGGCGCGTGCCAGCGCCGCGTACGCTTCCGCATAGTTGGGATCGATCTGGATGGCCTGTTGAAAGTATGCGATCGCCTCCTCGAATAAGTGGCCACCCACTGGCGCATTACGGCCCTCATTCAGCTTGTACAGCCCGCGCAGATAAGCTTCATGTGCTTCGGGATTCACCGGGCGAGCCCGCGCCAGCCGGTCTTGCGCTTTGGCCGTGACCTTCGCATTGATCTCGCCCGCGATCGCGGCCGCCACTTCGCTCTCTAACTCCAGAACGTTGTGCAGGTCGCGGTCATAACTGCTGGCCCACAGATGTTGATCGGCGGGCGCATCGATCAATTGCGCGGTTACCTTGACGCGATCGCCGGCGCGCTCCACCGAGCCTTCGACGATTCCGTTTACATGCAACTCCTTCGCGATCTCCGGCAAGGGTTTGTCCGACCCCTTGTAGCGCATCACCGAGGTTCGCGAAACCACGCGAAACGAGCCGATCTGCGCCAACTGGGTGATCAGCGCCTCCGTCATGCCATCGGCAAAGTAGTCTTCCGCCGGGTTACCCGACAGATTAACCAGCGGCAATACGGCGATGGAGTCGATGTGTTTCTGGGCGGCGCGGCCGAGCAGTCGATCTCGCAGTGCGCCGAATGGCAAGGCGAGTAACAGCAGGGCTATCAGAACGACTGCGGCCAACAAACCTAGCATCCAACGCCGCCGCGGATGCTGGACTCCCGCAATGGCGTGCTCCGCCGCCCCGTGAGAGCCGAGCCGCTGGAGGTCGATGGCCACCTCTTTGGCGGATTGATAGCGCTGCTCCGGATCCTTCTCCAGGCACTTCAGAATGACGCGTTCCAGCTCTGCCGACATCCGCGCATTCAGCAGTCGCGGTTGAACCGGAGCGCGCTGCAAGATGCTGATCATCAGCTCCGGAGCATCCTTCTCCGGAAACGGCCGGCGTCCGGTGATCATTTCGTACAGGACAGCGCCCAGCGCATAGACGTCCACGCGCGCATCGGGCCATTGCCCGCGCACTTGCTCCGGCGCCATGTACGGCAACGTGCCGCCGACCTGCAGTTCGCTTACTGTCTCGCGCTCATTTGCCGGGCTGGTCCGCGAACTGCGCAGAAACTGCGAAAGTCCGAAGTCGAGGATCTTTGCCCTCCGATCCGGCATGAGGCGCACGTTATCGGGCTTCAGATCGCAATGGACAATGCCATCCTGGTGAGCGGCGCTCAAGCCTTCAGCGATCTGAATGCCGATGCGGATGACCTTGTCCTCCGCCGCCGGACCTGCGGCAATCTCCTCGGCCAGGCTGCTGCCTGCGACGAACTCCATGACCAGGAAATCCACGCCGTCCTGGCTGTCGAAGTCGTATACCGTTTCAATGTTGGGATGGTTCAGGCGGGATAGGTTCAGCGCTTCTTCACGAAAGCGTTTTCGCGTGGACTCGTCGGCAAGCAGCCCGGAACGCAATACCTTGAGAGCGACATCGCGGTTGAGCCGCTCGTCGTGGGCGCGATAGACAACCCCCATTCCACCAGCGCCGACCTGCTCGAGTATGCTGTACCGCCCCAGCGTTTTACCGATCATGAGGACGAGCCGCACCCCATGTTAGGCGGGATACCGGCAGACAGCAATTGACAATTCGTCTTCACTGCTTCTCGCGCTGGCCATGCTTTCTCCCGTACACTATTTCCTGCTCCTCCCATCACGACATCGCTAACCATCATCCAAGCCTTGAGGAGACCGAACGAATGGCACCTTTGGCGACCCAGGATCAGCCCACGACCTTGCTGACTCCGTATGACCTGCATCTGTTCAACGAGGGCAAGCACGCGCGGCTCTTCGAGAAGTTCGGCGCGCACCCTGCAGAGCGCAACGGCCGGCGAGGCACGGATTTCGCCGTGTGGGCTCCAAATGCCGAGCGGGTCTCGGTGGTGGGCGACTTCAACGATTGGAACGCCGATCTTCATCCCATGCAGCAGCACGGGAGCTCCGGCGTCTGGGAAGCCTTCATCCCCAGCCTCGGCCGCGGCTCGGTGTACAAGTACCACATCCGCTCGCGCTATCACATGTACCGCGTCAACAAGGCCGATCCTTTCGCCTTTTACAACGAGATCCCGCCGCGCACCGCGTCGATCATCTGGGATACCTGGTACGAATGGGGCGACAGTGAGTGGATGCGCACACGCCACGAGCACAACAAATTCGACAAGCCGATGTCGATCTACGAGGTGCATCTCGGCTCGTGGATGCGGGTGCCGGAAGAGCGCAATCGCTCGCTCACCTATCGCGAGCTCGCAGTCAAGCTGGCCGACTACGTCTCCGACATGGGCTTTACCCACGTGGAATTTATGCCGGTGATGGAGCATCCCTTCTTCGGATCGTGGGGCTATCAGATCACCAGCTATTACGCGCCCAGCGCGCGTTTCGGCACGCCGCAGGATTTCATGTATCTGATCGATCAGCTGCATCAGCGCGGCATCGGCGTCATTCTCGACTGGGTGCCATCGCATTTCCCCACCGACGAGCACGGACTTGGATTCTTCGACGGGACCCATCTGTACGAGCATGCCGACCCGCGCAAGGGCTTTCATCCCGATTGGAAGTCGGACATTTTCAACTACGACCGCAACGAGGTGCGCGCGTTTCTCATCAGCAACGCGATCTTCTGGCTCGACCGCTACCACGCCGACGGCCTGCGCATGGATGGGATTGCCTCCATGCTGTACCTCGACTATTCGCGCAAACAAGGCGAGTGGATTCCCAACCAGTTCGGCGGCCGCGAGAATCTCGGTGCCGTGTCGCTCCTGCAGACGGTGAATCGCGAGGCCTACCAGGAGTTTCCCGACATTCAGACCATCGCCGAGGAGTCAACCGCCTGGCCCATGGTGTCGCGGCCGACGTACATTGGCGGCCTGGGCTTCGGCATGAAGTGGGACATGGGCTGGATGCACGACACGCTGCTGTACATGTCGAAGGATCCGGTCCATCGCAAGTATCACCACAACAAGCTGACGTTCCGCGGGCTTTATGCCTTCACGGAGAACTTCGTGCTGCCGCTTTCGCACGATGAGGTGGTGTACGGCAAGGGGTCGCTCTACGGCAAAATGAATGGCGATGAGTGGCAGAAGTATGCCAACTTGCGGCTGCTCTTCGGTTACATGTTCACGCAGCCGGGCAAGAAGCTGCTGTTCATGGGCGACGAGATTGCGCAGTGGAGCGAGTGGAACCATGATGGCAGCGTCGACTGGCATTCGCTCGGCTTTGCAGGACACCAGGGCGTGCAGCGCTGGGTGCGCGATCTGAACGCCTTCTATCGCAACGAACCATCGCTCTACGAAACCGACTTCATCCCCGACGGCTGGCGCTGGATCGACGCCGACGATTCCGACGACAGCGTGCTCACCTACCTGCGAGTGGGCAAAGATGGCAGCAATCCGGTTCTGATCGCGCTGAACTTCACCCCCATCCCGCGGCGGGGATATCGCGTGGGCGTGCCGCACGAAGGCCATTGGCGCGAACTGCTCAACAGCAACGCCGCAACTTACGGCGGCACCGATGAAGGCAACTTCGGCGGCAAGATGACCGACGCCTTCCCCTGCCACGGTTACGACAATTCGCTGCTGCTGAATCTGCCACCGCTGGGCATGGTGGTGTTGAAGCAGTAAGAGCAGTCGCGAGATGTGTCGCCCGTTGGGCTTGTTGCCTCGTCGCTAATCGCTAACTGCTTATCGCTAACTGCCAATCGCTTCTTCCTCGCTTCCGGTAAACTAGTCTGTTGTGCGCATTCTCACCCGCTACATCCTGAAGGAGATCGGATCGCACGCCCTGATCGGCGTGGCGCTGTTCACCTTCATCATCTTCATGCGCGATCTCGGGCGCCTGCTGGAGCTGATCGTCCGCAACAGCGCGCCTCTGCCCAGCGTCGCCGAGATTTTTCTGTACACTCTGCCCGCGACTTTCACCATCACCCTCCCCATGGGCGTGCTGGTCGGCATTCTGGTGGGGTTGAGCCGGCTGGCCGCCGATAGCGAAGTCACCGCCATTCGCGCCAGCGGCATGGGCGTCAGCATGTTCATCCGCTCGGTCGCGATCTTCGCCGTGGGCGCGTGGCTGTTGGGGCTGGGCAACAGCATTTATCTCGCTCCCAAGTCCGCCATCGCGCTGGATCATCTGCAGGAGCGCCTGAAGTCGTCGCAGGCGTCATTCGAGGTTGAGCCCCGCGTCTTCTACGAAGACTTCAAGAACATTGTCCTTTATGTGCAGGATGCAATCCCTTCCAAGGGCCAGGCGCTTTGGCGCGGCGTCTTTCTGGCCGACATCAGCGATCCTGCATCGCCCAAGATCACGCTGGCCAAGCGCGGCGCGCTGATCAGTGACGCTCCCGACAAGCTGCGCTTCCATCTGGAAGACGGTACGCAGCAGGAGACAATTCCCAAGGTTGCGGATCAGTATTCCATTACTACTTTCGACAACACCGAGATTCCGATTGCCATCCCCTCGGATGAAACCAAGCCGCACGATCTGCTGCCCGTAGCCGAGCTCGACCTGCACAGCCTGCTGCGGAATGCGGCCCGCGAGCGGGCGGCGGCGGCGACGGTAAAGTCGTGGGATCCCGGCAGCTACAACTACGATCTGATCAAGGCGCGCTATTACGAGATCGAATTCCAGCGACGTTTCGCATTACCCACCGCCTGCCTGGTGCTCGCCATGGTAGGCATCCCGCTGGGATTGTCGGCCCGCAAGGGCGGCAAGAGCACCGGCTTTGTGCTGACCATCCTGCTGGTCGTCGTCTACTACTTCTTCTCGATGATCGGCGTGCAGATGGCGCGACAGGGAAGGATGACGCCCTGGTTCGGCGCCTGGATGGGCAACATGTTTTTCTTCCTCTGCGGCCTGTTTCTGCTGTGGCGCGTCGACCGCATGCCCATCGAGATTGCGAACCTGACCGCCGGCTGGAAACTGTTGCTGCAGAAGTTGCAATCGCTCGGTGCGCATCGCCGCAGATTCACCAGCCGCAAAGTAGCAACCGAATCGGCGCTGCATCGCCATCGCTTCAGCGCCCGCTTCCCGCTGATCCTCGACGACATGATCCTGCGCGATTTCGCGCTCTATCTCTCGCTGATCATGGCGACCTTCCTGGTGCTGGCGCTGGTCTTCACCTTCTTCGAGCTGCTCACCGACATCGTGCGCAACAAGGTGCCGCTGATCACCGTCGTGGAGTATCTCTGGAACTTGAGCCCGTCGATGATCTATTTAATGGCGCCGATGGCGGTGCTGCTGGGGGTGCTCATCACCTTTGGCCTGTTGGATAAATCCAGCGAGCTGATCGCCATGAAGGCCAGCGGCTTCAGCGTCTACCGCGCCACGCTGCCGGTCGTCGTCATCTGCGGATTGTTCGCCGGCGCGCTGTTCGTCTTCGATCAGTACTACATTCCGAAAACGAATCGCGAGCAGGAAATCCTGCGCAATGAGATCAAAGGCAAGCCGCCGCAGACCTATCTGCAGGCCGATCGCAAGTGGATCTTCGGGCAGAGCAACGAGATTTACTACTACCGCGTCTTCGATCCCGACCAGAATCGCTTTGGCGGCATCTCCGTTTTTGAGTTCGATCCCAACAGCTTCCAGTTAACGCGGCGTATCCAGGCTGAACACGCGTACTGGGACGATAGCCTGCAGAAGTGGGTCTTCGATAAGGGCTGGGTGCGATCGCTGAGCGGAGCGTCCATCCAGGACTACCGCACCTTCGACGTTGCCACCTTCGACGAGCTGCACGAGAATCCGGGCTACTTTAAGAAGGAAGTTAAGCAGTCTTCCGAGATGAGTTACGAGGAGCTGCGCCGCTATATCGAGGACCTGCAGCAGAGCGGCTTCGACACCGTGCGCCTGAAGGTGCAGCTGCAGAAGAAGATTGCCTTCCCGCTGATCACGCTGGTGATGGCCGTGCTGGCGATTCCGTTTTCCGCGTCAGGACGGCGCGGCGGTGCGCTGGTGGGGGTCGCGGTTGCGCTCGGCATTGCCGTGATCTATTGGGTGACGTCTGGACTGTTCGAGGCGATGGGCAATGCCAATCAACTGCCCGCGATGCTGGCCGCGTGGGCGCCGGACTTTATCTTCGCCATCGCCGGCGGGTATATGCTGCTGCGGGTGCCGACGTAGGGTAGCACTCGGCGCCAGGTTGAGGTGACCAACTGGCAGACTATCAATTGGAGTGGCCCCGTTGAAGGCGGACGTAATCCTGTTCATTATATTTTTTGGCGCAAGCACCTCTTGCGCGATTGTCTCCACACTGCTTCTGTTCGCAATGATCGGCGAGGTCAATCGTTTTCGAGATGCCAGCTCGCAGATCCAGTATTTTCATTTTTCGTGGCTCGACGTGTGGCGAGAATACCGATCAACTTGTTCGACAGGTAAATATGGTCCTGCACTCATGATTAGCATGGTTTTGAGTGGCGTTTTTGGGCTTTTATCGGTATATGTCCTATTCGGGGTCCTGCCAAAATACTCGATACCGTCGAGGTGAGGACATCATGAGCCGGAAGAATCGGGAAACCTGGCTTTGCAATCAAATACGAAGCAAAGGGGAACTGCTGACTGCTGATTGCTGATTGCTCATGTTCGAGAACCTGCGACCATTGTTTCCGTATCTCCGCAAGTACCAGGCGACCTACTGGTTCGGCGCGGTGTGCGTGCTGTTCAACAACGGCGTCTGGATTCTGTTTCCGCTAATCATCCGTCGCGCGATCGACGACCTGAACCGCGGCGTCACCCGCGAGAAATTACTGACCTACGCTCTGATGCTGCTCGGAGTTGCGGCCGTTAAAGCCATCTTCCAGTTTCTGACGCGCTGGGTCCTGATCGGCGTCTCGCGCGAAATCGAATTTGATCTGCGCAACGATCTCTTCGCGCATCTGGAGCGGCTCTCCTACAACTTCTATCAGCGCACTCGCACCGGCGACATCATGGCGCGCGCCACCAACGATCTGAACGCCGTTCGCATGCTGGTGGGTCCCGGGATCATGTACACCGCGAACACCGTTGTCTTCACCGCTGGCGCGCTAGTGTTCATGCTCTCCATCAGTCCGTGGCTCACGCTGTTTGCGTTTGCGCCGCTGCCCATCTTCAGCATCGTCGTGCAGTATTTTGGCCGCCGAATTCATGAGCGCTTTGAACGTATCCAGGCGATGTTCTCCGACATCTCGGCGCGAGCGCAGGAAAATTTCTCCGGCGCGCGCCTGATCCGTGCTTATGTGCAGGAAGAAGCGGAGATTGAGAAGTTCGAGCGCGACAACACCGAATACATCGGCCGCAGCCTCAAGTTAGTTCGGCTGATGGGCATGTTGTGGCCCACGCTGGAAACGTTGCTCGGAATCGCGATCGTCATCGTATTGTTTGTCGGCGGACGCGAAGTGATATTGCATCGCATCACCGTCGGCAGCTTCGTAGCCTTCAATACCTACATGGTGCAGCTGACCTGGCCGATCATCGCGCTGGGCTGGGTGATCAACCTCTTCCAGCGCGGCACCGCGTCGATGGGCCGCATTCACAACATCCTGTCGGAGCAACCGGAGATTACGGACGCGCCCGAGTCAGAGCGTGTCATCCTGAGCGCAGGCGCGGCGGGTTTGCGCGCCGGAGTCGGAGGCACCCCTACATTCTGCGGGAGCCCAACAAATCGCTGGCGACATCGAGTTCCGCAATCTCAGCTTCCGCTATGGCAAGACGCTGCGCGCGGCCGAGGGCGGGAATGTCCGCTCGCATGGCGATGATGAAGTCTTGAAGAACGTGAACCTGCACGTTCCTGCTGGAACGAGCCTGGCGATTGTCGGGCCCACGGGCTCGGGCAAGTCGACTCTGGTCTCGCTGATCCCGCGCATCTACGACGCCGCGCCGGGCAGTGTGCTGATCGACGGCCGTCCCATTCGCGAGTATCCGCTGGCTGTCCTGCGGCGCAACATCGGCTTCGTCCCGCAGGAGACATTCCTCTTCAGCGACACCATCCGCGACAACATCGCCTTCGGTGCCGAAGACGCCACCCTGGAAGAAGTTCGCCGCGCGGCCGAGGCCGCCAGCATCGGCGCGGAGATCGAAGACTTTCCTGATGGCTACAACACGCTGGTCGGCGAGCGCGGCTTAACGCTTTCCGGCGGCCAGAAACAGCGTACCGCCATCGCTCGCGCCATCATCCGCAACCCGCGAATTCTGATTCTGGACGACGCGCTCGCCAGCGTCGACACCCAGACCGAGGATCGCATCCTGAATCATCTGCGCCAGATCATGCAGGGACGAACGACGATCTTCATCTCGCATCGCGTCTCGACCGTGCGCAATGCCGACCGCATCGCCGTGCTGCATGACGGAGAGATCGTCGAGTACGGTACGCACGATGAACTGATCGAGCGCAACGGCTACTACACTGGCCTCTACAACAAACAGTTGCTGGAAGAAGAACTGGAAACGGTATAGCTTCGATTGTACGGACGAGGCTTTCTGCATCCGACATGACAAGATCCTCATCTGGAATTCACGGAACGTGAACCAATAGCTGCTAGAGTCGAGCTGAGGACCGTGTTAGGGATGGCAAACAACCTTCGAGCGCTGGCTGGGCTCGCGCTGCTGCTGGTGTTTGCGCCGTCTGTTTGGGCGCGGGGTCTGCAAACGGCCAGCGCCCCGCTGCCGGATGCGCCCAGCGTGACGCAGGAGCAGCAGTCCGGCACGATCGGCACTAGTCAATCGCAAGCGCCCGGACCGGACACCAAGCTGCCGGAATCGTCCAAGGTAGAGCAAAGTTCCAAGAGCACTCCTGTCGCTCTCGAGCAGCCCAAGCGTATCCTGTACATCATTCCGAACTATCGCGCAGTAAGCGCCGATGCTAACGTCCCTCCGCTGGACGTGAAGGGCAAGTTCAAGCTCTTCTTCGACGACAGCTTCGACTATTCCACGTTCGTCTATATCGGTATTCTTGCCGGAATCGAGCAGGCCGACCGCAACGTTCCGGAGTTCGGTGATGGCGCTGACGCCTATGGCAAGTATTACTATCACTTGTTTGCCGATCAGGGCGTCGGCAACTTCTTCACCGAGTTCGCTCTCGCCTCAGCATTCAAGCAAGATCCCCGGTACTTCACGCTAGGCCGCGGCGGATTCTTCAAACGCACGGGATACGCGCTCAGCCGCGAGGTGATTACGCGTACTGACGACGGCGGATCAGCGTTCAACTTTTCTGAAGTCATCGGCAACGGCGCGGCCGCCGGCATCTCGGGTTTGTACTATCCGGCAGGCTACGAAACCTGGACCAAGACCGGCCAGCGCTGGGCCGACCAGCTCGCCCTCGATGCCCTCTTCAACGTGCTGAAGGAATTCTGGCCGGACATACGGCATTCTGTTCTGCATCAGAAGTAGTGTGAGCCGTGAGCATTGAGCCGTGAGCGATCAGGCCTCAGCTATCAGGTGTTTGCTTTCTCTTATCGGCGCATCGAAATCGGGCAGGATGAATGCTCGCTTCGTGACGAATACGAAATCTCCGCGTCTGCCGGCCATGCAACAAGTGGGTAGCTCACGGCTTACAGCTGACAGCTACCGGAAGCCCTCCGTTACGATTTGTTAAGTCCCGCGCCCTCAGCACATCGCCGCCGCAGCGTGCGTGTTTCTACGTACATCCAATGGAGTAAGCATCGGAGGTATCAAAATCATGAAACGCATGCTGCTGTTTACCGCGCTGTTGTCGCTGGGCCTGGGAGCGGCGGCGCAAACATCTCCCACATCCTCGGCCGCGCTGTCGTCGACCAACACGCAGGCGCCGGCCGTCACCAGCAATGGTCCAGTGACGCTCGATATCAAGAACGTGCCCGTCGCGTCGGCCGACCCGACCGAGGC
Organism: uncultured Acidobacteriaceae bacterium; assembly: GCA_963805985.1. Taxonomy (GTDB): domain Bacteria; phylum Acidobacteriota; class Terriglobia; order Terriglobales; family Acidobacteriaceae; genus Bog-257. Next base: position 341,355 of record CAWDWG010000009.1, read on the forward strand.
GAAGATCGCCCAACAGGTTCGTCATCAGGTGCTCACCCTCCTGCATTACGGTATGTACGATGAGATCGAGTACAGCGTGCAGGGGCGCACCGTGACTTTGAGCGGCGCAGTCATCAACCTGCACTCGCAGACGCGCCAGGACGCCGAACGAGCGGTCAAACGGATTGAAGGCGTAGACCAGGTGGTCAATAACATTCGCGTGCTGCCGCCGAACATGCTGGACGATGAGGCGCGCGCGCATGTCCTTCGCGCTCTATCGCGGACGGGCGGTCTGTCGCGGTACTTCTACCCGGCTTCGCCTGACATTCGCATCATCGTCGACCATCAGCGTCTCACTCTGACGGGCTATGTGAATAACGAAGGCGACAAGAACATGGCCAACGTTGCCGCCAATCAGGTGCGCGACCTGTTTCAGGTGACCAACAATCTGGTGGTGGTGAAGTAGCTCTCATCAATCGCAGTGACAGCGAAGCGGCGGGATGGTCCCGCCGCCTTTTTGTTGCCTCAAATCTTGGACTGGATTGCCGTCTCGAAACATCCTCGAAGCGCCCGGCTCCGGCCCGCTGCTTGCTGTGTCATCCCGAGCGACCGTGCCCCGCGTTTTGGTGTGTCATCCTGATCGGACCGTCCGCAAGGCTTTTCCGAGCCGCGCGATGTGCTGCAATGCATCTCAGAACAAGGTCAATATCTTCGCAAGCGAACAGGTTGAGCCTCCACAGGAGGCGGAAGCTGATAGCCCCGCCCTTCAGGGCGGGGTAGCAATCAGTAGCGCATCGAGTGCCCCGGGCACGACAGGCCTTTCGCACAAACGTCCCCAATCGCACATTCCTACGCTCGAGCCCCTGCTACACTATCCAGTTTCTATGCACCCGGAGGCTTCATGCTTCGTCGTCTCTTCTTTCTCGTGATCTGCTGTTCGCTCTGTGGCTCTGCGCAGACCAAACGCCCTTTTACCTTCGAAGACATGATGCAGCTGAAGCGCATCGGCGAGCCCGTCGTTTCGCCCGACGGCAAGTGGGTTGCCTTCAGCGCCGTCGACGTTGATCTGGAGAAGAACACCAAGACGCCGCACCTGTGGATCGTGCCGATCGCCGGCGGAGATTCGCGCCGCCTGACGCCGGCTGACGGAGTGGGCGAAGATCGCGTCCGCTTCGCGCCTGATGGGAAACGGATTCTGTTCGAAGCTTCGCGCGACGGCGAATCGCAGATCTATGTTCAGGACTTTGATACTGCCACCGGAAAGCTGACGGACGAGCCGCGCAAGGTCACGAGGATCTCGACTGAGGCTTCGGGTGGGACGTGGTCACCCGACAGCAAGTGGATTCTGTTTGTCTCATCGGTTTATCCCGACTGCAACGACGACGCATGCAACAAGCAGCGAGACGACGAAAAGGCCAAGTCGAAGGTCAAGGCGAAGATCTTCACGCAGCTGATGTTTCGCCACTGGACCAGCTACTTCGACGGTAAGTACAGCCACCTGTTCCTGGTTTCGGCTGACGGAGGAGTGGCGCGCGATCTCACGCCCGGCGGTCATGACGTTCCGCCATTCTCGCTCGGCGGGCAGGATCAGTATTCGTTCTCGCCGGACGGCAAAGAGATCGCCTACACCAGCAACATCGACGAGGTGCAGGCCACCAGTACCAACAGCGATATCTTCATCGTGCCCGTGACCGGCGGCGCGCCGAAGAAGATCACCACCAATCCCGGCAGCGACTCGACGCCGCATCTATTCGCCCGACGGCAAGTACATCGCCTATCGCTCGCAACTGCGCGGCGGCTACGAGAGCGATCGCTTCCGCCTGATGCTCTACGAGCGCGCCACCGGCAAGATCACCGACATGACACCGAACTTCGATCGCTGGGTCGATTCGATGGCGTGGTCGCCGGATTCGAACACAATCTACTTCACGGCTGAGAATGAGGGCGCGGCGCCCATCTACGCTCTCAACATCACGCAGCCGAATTCATGGCCCGAAGCCACTGTCGCAGGTTTCAACGATTCTCCTACGCCAACACCGGATGGCAAGACCCTAGTTTTCGATCGAATGTCTATCGCTGCGCCAAATGAGATCTACAGCGCCTCTCTTGATTACCGGCATTCGGACGAATACATGCGCTGCCAGGTAATTCCAGTGCCCGGCAATTATCAAGGTGCTTGTGTTCTGGCCAAAGGGCAGCCGCTAACCAAACTCAATGACCCAGTCCTCTCGCAGATCCAGATGCAGCCGCTCGAGCCCTACTGGTTCACTGGAGCGCTGAAAGAGAAAGTCCAGGGCTTCGTCGTCAAGCCTCCGAATTTCGATCCCAATAAGAAATATCCGGTGAAGTACCTCATCCACGGCGGTCCGCAGGGCGCATGGGGCGATGATTGGTCGTATCGCTGGAATCCCGAGCTCTTCGCCGCCAACGGCTATGTTGTGGTGATGGTCAACTTCCACGGCTCAACCGGATATGGCCAGAAGTTCATCGACGCCATCAATGGCAACTGGGGCGGGCCCCCGTACGACGACCTGATGCTCGGCCTCGACTACGCCGAGAAGAATTACCCCTACATCGATAAAGACCGCGAATGCGCGCTGGGCGCCAGCTACGGCGGCTACGCCATCAACTGGATCGAGGGCCACACCACGCGCTTCAAGTGCCTGGTCTCGCATGATGGCATGTTTAACACGGTTTCGGCGTACGGTACGACGGAAGAGCTGTGGTTCAACGAGTGGGAGTTCAAGGGCACGCCGTGGACGAACCGCGCGCTTTATGACAAATGGTCGCCGGAGATGTTTGCGACGAAATTCAAGACGCCGATGCTGGTCGTTCACGGCCAGCTCGACTATCGCCTCGACGTCTCCGAAGGCTTCCAGCTATTCACCACGCTGCAGCGGCTGAAGGTCCCGTCGAAGATGCTGTACTTCCCCGACGAAGGCCATTGGGTGCTGAAGCCGCAAAACAGCCGGCTCTGGTGGAAGACGGTGAGCGAGTGGGTGGATGAGTGGACGAAGGCGAAGTAGCTCGTCATGTATCGCCCAAGTCGAGGTCGTCTCATAACCCGTTCTGAAGTTTGTATCAGGGCACGACTATTACAGGCTGCTGAAAAAATCGTATAAGCCGGATTATGCCGCCGGCTGAAGCCGGCTCAGGCCAGGAAACGGCTGATCGGCACGACTGAAGTCGTGCCCTGTTACAAAACGCTCGCGGAACGAGCTGATTCACGCCTTCGAAAACAGCTCCGGCTCACGGCCTGATGGCTGGCAACTAACCAGCCCCATTTGCCCATCCAACTGTCTTGGCTCAAGTCAGTCCCATGTTTCCATTAAGAACGAACCTGCGCCTGCTCACGTTGCCGGCGCTAATGATATTTCTACTCCTCAGTTCGGGATGTCACCGTACCGACTTGCGTGCATCGCTCGCGCAAAATAGTTTCGTCGGCGAGCCGGGCGAGCCGGCGATGATTGCCGTTTACCTGCCATGGTTCGGGCAGCCCGATCACGTCAACGTTGGCTACTCGTCGCAGGATCGCGTGGTGCTGGGCAAGCAAGTTGAGCAGGCCAAGCAGCTCGGCATTGCGGCGTTCGTCGTCAACTGGTACGGCCAGCATCATGACTTTGAGGACAAAGCGTATTCGCTGATGCAGCAGGTTGCGGCGGAGAACAGCTTCAAGGTTGCGATCATGTATGACGAAAATGATGCCGAGCCGGCCAGCGAGACCGATGCCGTCATCTCCGACCTGCAGTACGCCTACGATCACTACATTGGCCCCAAGGCCACGGCGCCGCGCCAGGCGTACCTGGACTTTCAGGGCCGGCCGCTGATCTTCATCTTTCCCAAAGGCGGGCACACGGACTGGGCGCGCGTGCGCCAGACCGTCAACTCGTGGGAAGATCCGCCGCTGCTCATCATGAAGGACATTCGTCCCGATGTTGCCAACGACTTCGATGGCTTCTATGCGTGGATCAATCCCGGCAAAGAGGGTTGGCAGCCGAACGGCAGCAACTGGGGCGAAACGTATCTCGACAATTTCTACAAGACGATGATCGCCGACTATCCCAACAAAATTGCGGTGGGCGCGGCGTGGCCGGGATTCGACGACTCGAAAGCGAGCTGGAGCCAGAACCGCAAGATGGACTACCGCTGCGGCCGCACCTTCAATGACACGCTGCGGCTGTTCCGTCGCTACTACGATCAGCAGCGCCCGCTGGCGTTTCTCATGATTGAGACGTGGAATGATTATGAGGAGGGAACAGCGATCGAGCGAGGCGTGCCGACGTGCAAGTAGCTATCGGCTGTCAGCCATCAGCTGTCAGCTAAACCATCGGCTGCTCGCAGTTCACTTCGAGTCTCTCGCGATCGACTCTTGAAGCTGTTAATTTTAGCTATATTGGTGAACATGGCAAGGAAGCGCACTCCATCCAAATCCCGTGCGGATAAGAATCGTCTCAAGGTCCTGTCGTCGAAAGTTGTTTACAACGGCAAGGTGTTCAAAGTTACCTCCGACAAAATCACGGAGCCGACCGGCATCACGGCCCGGCGTGATGTCGTTCGGCATGCGGGATCGGTGGTCGTGCTCGCTGTCGACGAGAGCGGAGGCGAACCTCGGGTTCTGCTCGAGAAACAGTATCGCTACGCGGCGCGCGATTATCTGTGGGAACTGCCAGCCGGCCGCATCGATCCAGGCGAGACGGCGCTGGCTGCGGGCAAGCGCGAGTTGCTGGAAGAGACCGGTTATCGCGCGCGACAATGGAAGCGCGCCCTGCATTTCTACTCCAGCCCCGGCTTTCTCGACGAGACGATGACCATCTTCTTCGCGCGCGAGTTGACCGCCGGCGATGCTCAACCAGAAGACGACGAGTCCATCGAATACGAGCTCATGCCGCTGCCGAAAGTCGTGGACATGATTTTCTCTGGCACAATTCGCGACGGGAAGGCAATCGCTGGAGTGCTGTGGCTGGCTGAATGGTTGCGTCGCAGTTAAAGCTGAACCTCGCCCCCTGCAGCACTAACATGACACAGCGAATTAAGTAATTTGCTGTAGCACATTGTCGAAAAAAATGTCGAAAACCCGTTAAAAACGCTCCTGCCAGCTATATACTCTATTGACAACACCACGAAGCGGCGACATAGTTGGGATAGAAAGTTCAAGCAGGCTCCGAACAGCACCTTGCCAATGTACGTGGGGAACCCATCCTTAACCAGACTTGGCTTCTGGGCTTCAACCTGATGGACGCAATTTAAGACCAGCGCCCTGAACCGGGCTGCTGTAGGGCTCTGCCCGGAGGAAAGAGAAAGTGAGATTGAAAGGTACGGTCAAGTGGTTCAATAACGCAAAAGGGTTTGGCTTCATCGGCCGTGACGACGGCGCATCGGATGTATTCGTGCACTACAGCGCGATCAGCGCCGACGGATACAAGAGTCTGCAGGAAGGCGATCAGGTGGAATTCGAGATCGTCGAAGGACAGAAAGGTCCGCAAGCCGGCAACGTAACGCGAGCGCAGTAAGACATTTTCACCCACATTTTAGGAGCCCAGCTGCCAAGGCTGGGCTTTGTTTATGGGAGGCCAATCCCTCGCTGCTGCGCTTCGGCCCAACCACGCGCCAAATTCAGGCCGCCGCGTAAGAATGAAAGGATGCCTGAGCAGGAGCCCGCCGCCGTCTCCATTCGCAGAGCTATCACGGCTGATATGCGTGGGATTCTCGATTGCCTTGCCGCGGCCTTCGAGCCGCACCGCGCCAGCTATACACACGACGCTTATCTCGACACGATCCTGACTGAGGAGACGATCATAGCGAGACTTGGGTCAATGCGGGTCTTTGTCGCGGTGGCTGGCGATCAGATTGTAGGCACGATCGCCTGCTCGAAGCAGAGTGCGGACGAAGGACATCTGCGCGGCATGGCTGTCATGCCGGAATGGTTGGGACGCGGGATCGCAGAGAAATTATTGCGCGCGGCTGAAGCGGAATTGGCACGCCAAAGCTGTTTACGCATCACGCTCGATACCACTGAACCTCTGCAGCGCGCGATGCGCTTCTACGAGAAGCATGGCTATCGGCGATCGGGCAAGACCACGGATTTCTTCGGCATGCTGTTGCATGAATACGTGAAAGATGCGGAACGGTGATCACCAAAGGACCTGGCTGGTGACACCGGTCAGGCAATAGTACGGATCGCCCGACGTCGCCAGCCCGGTATGCGGATCGCAGTGGGTCGGGGCGCCCGTCCAGCCATAAGGATCGACCGGAACGCAGTCATAGCCAGCACCCACAATGCCGTCGATGCAAACATCGTCGGCGCGCGCTCCGAAGCGCGAGAAGACCAGGAAGCTTGGCACTACCTCGTGCACTTCGAAATGCAGGTGCGGAAGGAAGTGGTAGATGGGCGGCGCAGCCTTACCCGATAGCGCAACCAGGCATCCTGCCTGGACAGACGCTCCCTCCTCCAGCGGCAGCCACACCGTCGCCGCACATCCCGGCCGCGGATCGGGATCGTTTACCGGCATCTGCTGCTGGCCGATATACGTGTCGAGATGCAGGTAGTAGAAGACATACGGCGGAACCGTTCCCTGCGCGTGATCGGGAACGATCTCCATCACGTGATAGCCCGCAGCCGGATAGCCGAGGCCGACGATGCGGGCGGGATAGTGAATCGTGCCGCTGACCGCGGCGTAAACCTGCGTATCCATCGCGGCCACGTAGTCGATGCCGGGATGGCCGTCGTAGAAGAGATGATTCGGCGTGCCCCATCCCGAGTAGGTCATGTCCGGCGCCAGCGAGATGGGCGGCGGATTCTGTTCGTCGACGACTTTGTATCCGGCGTTGCAGCCGATGTTGAAGATCGGAATGCCCGGGCCGTAGGTAGCGGTCGTTCCCGTGAACGCGACCACCGTGTCATCGCAGGCGTAGACGCCGTATTGTTGCGTCGTCGAGTTGAACATCGAGTGATCGAAGACGGAGTTGGTCATCGCGGTGGAGGAGGTTAGGTGCTGGTCAAGGTTCGGGGCGTCGGCTTTGAGAGGGAAGATTAGCGGTGGGAGTGGATCGGTCTGGGCGGAAACACCAGCTGGAATGAATACACACAGCGCAAGCAGCAATCGCGCTCGTTGTCGCATTCCACTCTCCTCATGAACCGAAGGGTGGAACAATAATAGCCCAGCAAGCGCCCAGCGGCCTTCCTACGCGCCGCAGCACTTCTTATATTTCTTGCCGCTGCCGCAGGGGCAGGGATCGTTGCGGCCGACTTTATCGCCGCGGACGACCTGCTGCACCGCCTGCATCTCGCCGGCGCCGGCCATGCGTGCCTGCTCCAGTTCGCGGCGCTTGCGGCGCTGGAAGGCTTCTTCCATGTCGTCGATGGAAGTTGTTGCGCGGCCGCGGTGATCGGTGCTGAACGTCCCCACGGCTTCGCCATTGAAATCGCCGCCCGCGCTCACCGGTTGCGGCTCACGCCGTTGTGGCGCTTCGATCACCTGCATCAGGTACAGGTAGCGGACCGTCTCTTCCTCGAAGCGCCCCATCATGGCTTCGAACATGTCGAACGATTCGCGCTTGTACTCGACCAGCGGATCGTGCTGGCCGTAGCCGCGCAGGCCGATGCCTTCCCGCAGGTGGTCCATCGAGAGCAGGTGATCTTTCCACTGCTGGTCGATGACGCTGAGCATGATGATGCGCTCGTGATGGCGCATCGCCTCGGGGCCGATGAGTTGCTCCTTGGCTTCGTAGCGCTCTTTCAGCTTGTCGAAGATCGCGTCGCCGAGTTCCTGGCGGTTCAACTTCTCGGGTTCGACTCCCTCCGCCGTGATGTCCACACCGAAGCGGGTGAAGAGCTGGTTCTTCAGGCTCTTGATGTCCCAATCGTCGGGGCGCGTGTCCTTGGCGGCGTATTTGTCGAGTAGCTGTCCAAGGCTGTCGCGCACGTAGTCTTCGAGGATCAGCTCCTTCTGATCGAGTCCTTCGAGCAGCTGACGGCGCAGCGCGTAGACCGCCTGGCGCTGCTTGTTCATCACGTCGTCGTATTCGAGGAGGTGTTTGCGGGCTTCGAAGTTCTGTCCTTCGATCGCCTTCTGGTTGGCCTCGATGCGGCGGGTGATCATCTTCGACTCGATGGGCACGCCTTCTTCCATGCCCAGCCGTTGGAGCAGGTTCGACACCCACTCCTTGGCGAAGATGCGCATCAGATCGTCTTCCAGCGAGAGATAGAAGCGCGATGCGCCAGGGTCGCCCTGACGGCCGGCGCGACCACGCAGCTGATTGTCGATGCGGCGTGCCTCGTGGCGTTCGGTGCCCAGGATGAACAGGCCGCCCAGATTGATGACTTCGTCGTGCTCCACGTCCGTGGCCAGCTTGTGCTTCTGATAAATCTCGTTCCACTTCGCGGTGTCGACCTTGTATTCGATGCCGCCGTAATAGAAGTAGGAGACGTCGGGATCGTCGGGCTTGACGGAGACTTCGCCGGCGACCGCCTTCAGGGCCTGCGCAATGCCTTTCTTCAGGCACTCCTGCTTGGCCATGAATTCGGGATTGCCGCCCAGCAGAATGTCGGTGCCGCGGCCGGCCATGTTGGTGGCGATGGTGATGGCGCCCTTGCGTCCGGCCTGCGCGACGATCTCTGCTTCCTTCTCGTGATACTTGGCGTTCAGGACGACGTGCTTGATGCCCTTCTTCTTCAGCAGCTCCGACAGCCGCTCTGACTTTTCCACGGACACGGTTCCGACCAGCACCGGTTGACCGCTGTCGGCAAACTTGGCGATCTCGTCGGCGGCGGCGAAGTATTTTTCTTTCTCGGTGCGGTAGACGATGTCGGGATTCTCGACGCGCAGCAGCCGCTTGTTGGTCGGAATGACGACGACTTCCAGCCGGTAGACTTTATCGAACTCGGGCGCTTCGGTCTCGGCCGTACCGGTCATGCCGGCCAGCTTTTTGTACATGCGGAAATAATTCTGGAAGGTGACGGTGGCGAGGGTCTGGTTCTCGCGCTCGATCTTGACGTTCTCTTTGGCTTCGACCGCCTGATGCAGTCCATCGGACCAGCGGCGTCCCGGCATGAGGCGGCCGGTGAACTCGTCGACGATGAGGACCTCACCGTCCTTGACGACGTATTCGACATCGCGGCGGTAGAGCGCATGTGCTTTGAGGCCCGTCTCGACGTGGTGCTTCAGGTCCCAGTTTTCCGGATCGGCGATGTTGCCGATGCCGAGCAGCTTCTCAACTTTTTCCCAGCCGGGATCGGTGACGGTGATGGTGCGGTGCTTCTCGTCGACCACGAAGTCGCCGGTGAGGACTTTGTCTTCGCCCAGGCCGCGATCGATCTCCTCGCCCAACTCCAGCGACGGGATGATGCGGTTCACCTTGTAATACTTGTCGGTGGACTCTTCGCTTTGGCCGCTGATGATAAGTGGGGTGCGGGCCTCGTCGATGAGGATGGAATCGACTTCGTCGACGATGCCGAAGTTATGACCACGCTGCTGCACGCAATCGTTCAAGTCGAACTTCATGTTGTCGCGCAGGTAGTCAAAGCCGTATTCGTTGTTGGTACCGTAGGTGACGTCGGAGCCGTAAGCCTCGCGCCGCTGCTGATCGTCGAGGTCGTGGACGATGACGCCGACGGTCAGGCCGAGGAAGGTGTAGAGCTTGCCCATCCACTCCGAGTCGCGCTTGGCGAGGTAGTCGTTGACGGTGACGACGTGGACGCCGCGCCCAGAGAGCGCGTTGAGATAGACCGGCAGGGTGGCGACCAGCGTCTTACCTTCACCGGTCTTCATCTCGGAGATCTTGCCCTGGTGGAGAACGATGCCGCCGATGAGCTGCACGTCGAAGTGCCGCATGTTCAGGACGCGCCAGCCGCCTTCGCGGACGACGGCGAAGGCCTCGGGCAGAATCTCATCGAGCGCGGCCTTCAGGGCCGCGTCTTTCTCGTCGGCATCTTCGATGGAATCGACGCGCTCGCGAATGCGCTGGCGAAATTCGTCGGTCTTGGCGCGGAGCTGCTCGTCGGAGAGCTGCTTCATGGCCGGCTCGAGAGAGTTGATCTGGTCGACGAGCGGCGCTATGCGCTTGATCTCGCGTTCGTTACTGGTGCCAAAAACGGCGGCGACTACTTTATTGAACAATGCGGTGTACCTTGATAGGCCTTGATGGATGGCGCCCGGCGAGCTTCGGCCAGAGACACTCTACCCCAGTAAAAGGCTACCACATTGGATGAGCGGCGGGGCACGCGGTCGCAGCGATGTCGCCGCCCGTGCCGCCGCTGCGCGGCTCGAACCGCAGATCCCTCCGCTCGGGCTAAAGCCCTCGGTCGGGATGACAGGCGTGAAAGATCACCTTGCACGCTGGCCTGAAGGCCAGCTCTACCCGATCATCTGGCCTGGTTGTCATGAAAGCTGGAAGAAGCGATGGAAGTTGGCCGTGGTCTGTTGGCCAACTTCTTCGCGGGACAATCCTCGCAGCTCGGCGATCTGGCGCGCGGCCTCGACGACGAAGGCCGGCTCGTTGCGCTTGCCGCGATGCGGGACGGGCGCGAGATAGGGCGAATCGGTCTCGATGAAAATGCGGTCGAGCGGCGCCATGGCTGCGGCGTCGCGAATGTTCTGCGCCTTGGGATAGGTAATGTTGCCGGCGAAGGAGATCATGAATCCCAGATCGAGCGCGGCTTGCGCGTGATCGACAGTGCCGGTGAAGCAGTGCAGCACGCCGGCCAGGCCGCTCGGGGCCCAGTGTTCGCGGAGCAGGCGAAACAAATCCTCCCAGGCGTTCTCGCTGTTGTCGGACGGGCGGTTGTGAATGATGATTGGCAGCTTGGTGGATCGTGCCATCTCCATCTGCTGGATGAAGACGCGCTGCTGCACGTCGCGCGGCGAGTGATCGTAGAAGTAGTCGAGGCCAATCTCACCCCAGGCGATCACCTTGGGATCTTTCGCGAGGCGATCCAGTTCGTCGAAGTCGGCCTGGGTGGCGAGGGCGGCTTCGTGGGGATGAATCCCTGCCGTAGCGTAAACACCCTCGTTCTCGCGCGCGAGTTTAATGGCGCAATCGAGCGTGCCCGTTCCCGGACCGTCGCCGTTGCCGATGGCGAGCATCGTGGTGACGCCGGCTGCTTTGGCGCGGGCGAAGACGTCAGCGCGATCGGAGTCGAAGCGGGTGTTCTCGAGGTGGCAGTGAGAGTCGGTGAACATGGCAAGCGTAGGAGCGATTATAAGGGGGCGCGAAGAATGTGCCGCCGGATAAAGCCGGCTCAGGAACGGAAATAAAACGGATTGGACGCTGGCCTGAAGGCCAGCTCTACCCGGACGCAGCGGGATCAGTAGTGCGTTTCCCAGTCTCGAAAAGCGCGAGACCCTTCGGCAAGCTCATGGCGCAGGCTCTGGCGTCCCCGGGGGGCGTTTGCTGGCGGCTGGACGCCGCCAGGACAGCCGGCCGGAGGCCGGCGCTACTCGAGAACTGGTTTTTCAGCCGATCGGTCCAGCCGGACGCTATTCGTAGCGCAAGGCTTCGATGGGATCGAGGCGCGAGGCTTTGATTGCGGGCAGCATTCCGCTCACCAGGCCCACCACCGCCAGAATGATGGTCGCGACTACGACCGTCGAAGGATTGATGATGAGGCGGATGTCGGCGGCCTCGGCGTTCTTGGCGACGGCGCTGTAGAAGGTGATTCGTCCGACGCCGATCGATACCGCGTAGGCCAGCAGGATTCCGGCGATGCCGCCGATGAAGGTGATGGTCAGCGCCTCGGCCAGGAACTGGAAGAGGATGTCGCGACGGCGGCCGCCGAGGGCTTTCTCTACGCCGATCTCGCGCGTGCGTTGAGTGACGGACACCAGCATGATGTTCATCAGGCCGACGCCGCCGATGCCGAGCGTGAGCGTGCCGATGAAGCCAAGCAGGACTTTCAGGCCGGCGGTGATGATCTGAAATTGCTTCAGCTGCTTCATCATGTTGAAGATGAAGACGGCGCGTTTGTCGTCGGGCTTGAAGTTGTACTGCAGCGCCAGCGCCCCGCGCACCTGCCGCTCAACCAGCTCGTAATCGTTGCCTTCATAGGACATCCAGATGCCGTCGAGGTAGTGCGTGTCCTTGAAGTCGCTCATGGTGCTGAACGGGATGTAGACGGTCTTGTTGACGCTGTCGTCGCCTTCCTGCATGTGCGGCGTAAGCACGCCGACGACGCGATAGCTGATGCCGCCAATTCTTATGTACTGGCCCAGCGCGTATTCGCCGGAGAAGAGCTTGAGCTTGGCGTCCGAGCTGATCACTGCGACACGCGAGCGCGAGGCCTCATCGTCTTCGTTGAACAGGCGGCCTTCGGAGAGATTGAGAGCCAGGATGTGGAAGATGCTGGGACGATCGCCGTTGATTGGCAGATCGTAGGTGCGGACGTCGTGCTGCACGCTCAAGGTCTTGCTTACCTCGGGCGTGATGCGATTCACGAGAGGCGCGGCTGCTTGAACGCGATCGATGTCTTCGATGGTGAACTTGATCTGTGTGCCGGCTTTTTGCCCGCCAGCCTGCTGCGAGGTGCGGCCGGGGAAGACACCGATGATGCGCGTGCCCCAGTTGGCGAAGATGACCTCGATGGCGCGGCCGAAGCCTGCGCCGTAGGCAAGCAGGAGGACGACCGTAGCGATGCCCCACGCCATGCCGAGCATGGTTAGGGCGGTGCGGCGGCGGTTGTAGCGCATCGCGTCGTAAGCCTGGGTTGCAAGATCGCGGACCATAAAGATCGTCCTCAGAAGATTGCTTGGGTAGAGCAGACCTTCAGGTCCGCGTCCACGCCGCTGTTGCAATCAGAGTCGGCTTCAGCCGACGGTATAAGTGTCGCCCGCTGAAGCGGGCTCTCTCTTAAAAGCTACTATTAACGCGGCGCTGAAGCGCCGCACTACTCAATCTCAACTCCGCTTGAAGCAACGATCCTCGCGGTTCGAACGAACCGCAGATCCCTCGGTCGGACTAAAGTCCTCGGTCGGGATGACAAAGTAACAAGAAGGCCGTCGTGTGCGCAGGCCTGAAGGCCTGCTCTACCTGCACTCCTGAAGGCCTGCTCTACCTGGCTCCTGAAGGCCTGCTCTACCTGCACTCCTGAAGGCCTGCTCTACCTGCGCTCCTGAAGGCCGGCCCTGAAGGCCCGCTCTTCCTACTCCTGCCTCAGTGCGTCGACCGGCTGCAGCATTGCCGCTTTGCGCGCGGGATAAATTCCGGCGACGATTCCGGCGACCGCCAGCGTTCCGATCGCCAGCGTTGCCGACATGAACGACATGCTAGGCGGATCGAACCCCGGCGCCGCATCGCCTATGCCGCGCATCATGAACATCAACAGTGCGGCGCCGCCCATGCCGATGGCGCCGCTCATCAGTGTAAGAAACGCTCCTTCCAGGAAAAACTGCAGCAGGATGCTGCGATTGGTTGCGCCCAGGGCTTTGCGCAATCCGATCTCGCGGGTGCGCTCGCTGACCGCCACCAGCATGATGTTGATGATGCCGATCGCACCCAGCGTCAAGGTCACGATACCGACGCCGCCGAGGAACAGGTCCATCGCGTCGAAAATTTTGCCGACGGTTTCCGAGTTCTTGATGGTGTCCCAATCTTCGAAGGCGTCTTCGTCGCGCCAGTCGAAGTTGTGATTGCGGGCGATGATCCTGCGGACCTCTTCACGCGCCTGCGCATGCTCGCTGCGAACGCGCGGCCGGTAGTTGATGAACGACACCGCGTCCTGTTGGCCGTCTTTGATCAGCGGGAAATACTCACGCATGGTGCTGAAGGGCATGAAGACGCGATTGTTGGTGGAGTTGTTGTCGCCGTGACCGACGCGCTCCACTACGCCGATCACCTCGAAGCGAATGCCGTCCAGCAGGATGGCGTTGCCGACTGCCGGGCGGCCGGGGAAGAGATTCTTCAGCATCTCGTCGCCGACGACAGCCACGAGGCGTTTCTGGGTTTCGTCATCCTGATTGAACCAGCGCCCGGCGGCCAGCGGTAGATAACGGATCTGGTTGTAATGCGGGGGAACGCCGCTGACTTCGCCGTTGGTGTTGGCGTACTCGCTGACCTCGCGGAGGTCCTCGCGCGACAGCACCGGCGCCGCGGAGCGGACGTGCGGCGCCTCGGCCAGGATGTCGCGATAGTCCTGGTCGGTGAGGTTGTAACTGCGGCCGGAACTCATGTTGCCGGCGACTGCGGGCGCCCGGCCGGGGAAGACGAACATGATGTCTTCTCCCAGCGAGTTGAGTTCGCGGCGATTGCCGGAGCGGAATCCCTCGCCCAAGCCGACCAGCAGCAGCAGCGATCCCACGCCCCAGGCGATGCCGAACATCGTCAGGAACGAGCGCAGCTTGTGCGCCCATAGGGTGCGCAGCATCTGGCGGAGGATCTCGAAGAACATCATGGGAGGTAGGGCTCCGGCTGTGCGAGAAATCGATCCATTGTTACTTACGAAAATGTGGCTAAGTTGGTTCCGGCAATCGACACTACAACCTTCTATTGGACTCTATTAACTTCCGAAATGGTAGCGACTTAGCTAGGAATGGGATGACTGGCGGCAGGGCGCGTTACAGCGCGATGAAAAACGTGCGGATATGCACAATTCCCGTCCAAAATGGGGCGAAATTGGTTATATTAGAAGTACACCAGCCGCGATTTCAGAGATTGCTCAGGGTGTAAATTTTTCAGGGTTCAGGAGTGGAGAGAAATGCCGAAAGCACCACGGGACAAGGACAGCGCAACGCCAAAGAAACGCACCAGCAAAGTCGCGCCCGCGACCGGAAACGGCGTCCATGGGGCGAACGGAAACGGCGCCAACGCATCCGTAACCGCCCCGGCACAGGTTTCCAGCGGTACCGCAGTTGTGCCGACGATCGAGGAGCGAATCCGCGCACGTGCCTATGAGATTTATCTGGAGCGCGGCGACAACGGTGGCTCTCCGGAGCAGGACTGGCTGCGCGCCAAGGAAGAGATCTGCGGCCGCGCGACAACCGCCTAATTCGCAAAGTTATCAATCCTAGTTGTTTATCCCCGGCAGGCTGACGGGAAGCGTGCGCTTTGAAAACGGCGCGCGCTCAGCCCTTTGCACGCCTGCCGGAGGATGGGCTACTATACTTGTCGTTGGGCGGCGGACCGGTTGGTTGGCTTTACCGGACGGCGGACTACAGATCGTCAGGACCCAAGCTTGAGTCAGGTTCTTCTTGTTGACGACAATCCACTGCAACTGAGCGTTCGCGAAGCTGTTCTGCGGACCGCTGGGTTCCAGGTTTCGGTGGCCACCACGGCAGAAAGCGCGCTGGCCACGCTGCGCGTGTTGTCGAACCGTGTTGGCGTGGTCATAACCGATCACCTGATGCCGGGCTGCAGCGGCTCTGAGCTGGTGCGGCAACTGCGGGAGTTCAACCAATGGCTGCCGGTAATTGTGCTCAGCGGCCTGGCTGAGGCCGAGACGGAATACGCGGGCCTGGGCGTCGTCTTCCGGCACAAACCCATCCCACCCCCCGATTTGATTGAGCTGGTGAGGGCCAGTCTGGATCAGGCGAACCAGCAGTCGGGCGCTGCATAAAACAGTCGTCTCCTGTCGTGCTGCGCGAATCGTCCGGTAGCCTCCAATCGATATGTGACTAAAGTTACATGGCGTTGTGCGCCTGGCGGCGTTATCCTTAAGGCATTCGGCGCGGCCGTTCGGCCGCAAGATGAGAAGGGAATCATACGATGTCAGAGCAGGGACGCAGGTACGTGCGCTTCGGCGCAGTGATGGCCGTGATCGTGATCGCGCTCGGTTACCTTGCCTATACCGGCGTGCAGGACAGCAAGAGTTATTACGTGACCATCAAAGAGCTGAAGGGGATGGGCGATGGCGCCTACGCCAAGCGGCTGCGCGTGGCCGGCAATGTTGCGCCCGGGTCGATCAAGCGGCAGGGAACGCACGCCGAGTTCGAGCTGATTGAGCAGGACCGCACCTTGCCCGTGGTTTATACCGGAACGGAAACGCTGCCTGACACCTTCAAGGACAATGCGCAAGCGCTGGCGGAAGGCCGCTTCGGACGCGACGGCGTGTTCCATGCCACGAATATCCAGGCCAAGTGCGCCTCGAAGTACGCGCCCCAGCAGCCCGGCCAGCCCGGAGCCGCTCCGGCCTCGCAGGGGAAGACCTAGCCCAGTCTCGAAAAGCGCGAAGCACCCGATGGCAAGTTCGATCAGAGCTTTGTATCAGGGCACGTCTTGAGAGTCTGCGTAGGAACCGTGTTGCGAGCGGGGCGCTGGAATACGAGTCGCGAAAATCAAGTGCCGAAGGCACGGCATAACTTAGCCCAGCACGGAGCCGAAGGCGGAGTGCTGGGTTGGCTGGTAAAAGAACCTGAGTCCCTTCAGGGACGGCAGGGTTCTCACGCAGATACTGAAGTCGTGCCCTGATACAAATCAAAGTCTGAATGAGTCGCAGCGACCCTCACTCTCCGCCTGTCATCGTCCTCGAAAATCTGGTGAAATTTTTTGGCAGATTTGCCGCATTGCGCGGCATCTCCGCCAGCTTTGCGCCCGGGCGCCTGTACGTCGTGCTGGGGGACAACGGAGCAGGGAAGAGCACGCTGCTGCGCGTCGTCGCCGGGCTGATGGAGCCGAGCCAGGGCAGCTTCACGCTGCTGGGTGCGAAGAGGGTTCGCGAGGTTGCGCATCGCGTCGGGTACATGGGACACGCGCCTCTGCTTTACGACGAGCTCAGCGGCATGGAGAACCTGCGCTACTTCGCCGGCCTCTACGGCATTCATGACGACGAGGTCAGCCGCAGCGCAATGCGTATGGTCGGGCTTGATTCCGATCTCACCCGGCGCATCGGCCAGTACTCACAGGGCATGCGGCAGCGGCTGTCGCTGGCCCGCGCCGTCCTGCACGATCCTGAATTGATTCTGTTGGACGAGCCGTTCTCGAATGTCGATGTACGTTCGGCGCGCGACATGGCTGCGGTGCTGGGACAGGTTCGCGATCGAGGTAAGACGATTTTTGTGGTTACACATCAGGCGGCGCTGATGGAAGGTGTTGCCGACGAGTTTGTGCAAATGACGGCGGGACAGATTGTCGATCGCCAACCCCGCCCCAGCCAAAGGACGGCTGCAACGGGGCAACCGGAATCGGTTGGTGTCGCTCCATGAGTACGCTAGCCACATCCGCATCCACAACGCGCGTCGCAACCGTCGCGATCACCCGGACGACGCTGACGAAAGACCTGCGCATGGAATGGCGCTCCAAGGACGCCATCAACTCCATGCTATTTTTTGCGCTGCTCGTCGTCGTGATCTTCAGCTTCGCCTTCAATCCCACGGCGGAAGAGTCGCGGCACATCGCCGGCGGCCTGATCTGGGTTGCGTTCCTGTTCGCCGCTGTGGTCGCGTTGAACCAGACCTGGGCGCGCGAGTTGCGCAATCAGGTGCTGGACGCCTATCGCGTCTCGCCGGCGCCGCCGAATGCGCTGTTTCTGGCCAAGGCGATCGGCAACTTTCTGTTCGTCGTCATTCTGGAATGCCTGATGACGCCGCTGTTCGTGATCTTCTACGAGCTGCGGTCGATCGGGCCGGTGTGGCAGCTGATCGTGGTCGCGCTGCTGGGAACGTGGGCGCTGGTGGTGAACGGTACCTTCTTCGCGGCGCTCTCCATTCGCACGCGCAGCCGCGAGATCATGCTGCCGCTCATTCTGTTTCCGATTTCGATTCCGGCGCTGCTGGGCATGGTGGATGCGACTACATCGATCCTGACCGGCGATGCCTCGCCCGACTTCTGGATCAAGATGCTGGCGGTTTACGATATCGTGTTCACCGCAATTTGCCTGATGTTGTTTGAGACGGTGTTGAATGCGGAGTAAGGAAGGTAGAGTGGCGCTTCAGCGCCGCGTCAACGCGCGAATTCGGATTGGCCTGGCTTCAGCCCGGCGGCACAGCGGTGTCGTCGGCTGAAAGCCGACTTCAGTCGTAAGGGTTGGCTTTGACGCGAGCCTAAAGGCTCGCTCTACCTCAACCGCTCACATAGAGATTTTGAAAATTATATCTAACATGAAAAAACTCGCACTCATTACGATTCCTCTGGTTCTGGTGCTGCTGATCATCAGCAGCTATCTGGCGCTGGTGGTTGCGCCCACGGAAGCCACGATGGGCGATGTGCAGCGCATCTTCTACTACCACGTTTCCTCCGGGTGGGTGGGAATGCTCTGCCTCTTCATCAACTTTGTGGCGTCCATTTGGTATCTGTGGAAGCGCAGCCCGGCGAGTGACGCGCTGGCGGCGGCTTCCGCCGAAGTGGGTGTTGTCTTTGTCGCGGTGTTGCTGCTGATGGGGATACTGTGGGCGCGGCCAGTGTGGGGCATCTGGTGGACGTGGGACGCGAGGTTGACGACCACACTGGTGCTCTGGCTGATCTATGTGAGTTACCTGGTGCTGCGGAGCTTCTCCGCTGGGCAGACTCAGGTAATGGCTGCGGCGCTGGCGATCTTCGCGTTCGCCGACGTGCCGATCGTCTACATGTCGATCCGCTGGTTTCGCACGCAACATCCATCGCCGGTGATCGGCGGCGGCGAAGGCTCGGGCATGGCGCCGGGGATTGCGCACGTCTTTCTCGCCAACCTGGCGATATTCACGATCATCGGCATCCTGTACATTTGGCTGCGCTACAAGCTGGAGATGGCCGAGCAGGCACTGGAATCGGCCCACGCGCAGGCCGCGTTGAAAGGAGCAGCGTGATGAGTTCAATTGCGTTCCTTAAAGTGGCGTACGCGGTGGCGTGGGTGACGTATCTCGGATACCTCGCGCGCATTCTTCTGCGGATGAAAAAAGTGGAGGAAGAGACCAGGGAGATGGAACGCGGGAAGTGAGTTTTTCCCCAAGGTTATCCTCCAGCCGCTACGCCCTGTCGGGTAGCATCGGGTCTACACTGGATCTATGTTGCGAGCCCACAAAGAAGCAGTTGCTGCCATCAAGTCTGCGCAGAAGCGGGTTGAGAAGGCGAAGCAGGAGCGGGACAAGGCTAAGGCTAAACTCAAGCAGACCCAAGCTCGATTAGATCAGGAAAAGGAACAGCTGCGGCGCAGCCAGGAGAGGCTGGAGAGCTAGATCTGGGTCTCGGCATGGCTGGCCGGCAATCGTCAGTGGCGCGATGAGCCGTGACACGCAGCAGAGCCACGCGTGCGGTCCCTGCCGGGACCACGACTTCCTAATAAACGTTCTACCCGGGACTTCGTCCTGGGCTCAGCTGAATCGTCCTGCAAGGCGCGACGGAAATATGCGAGTGCAAAACTCTTCGCATTCGGATCGTCACTTCGCACCCGACTTTGCCCAGGTCAGCCTCCAAAGGACGGACGCGAACCTGGGCTACCCATTCTTCTGATCACGTTGCCTGACCCGGTGATTACTCACACGGCGTCGCTCCGTCCAGCTGATACAGCAGGCACTGTACGTCGGAATCGATCTCCGGCCAGCCGGCCGAGTCGTTGGGATCGATGTAGGTGATGTACGTGGGATTGGCCCATCCTGTCGACAACACCGTCGGCGTCCAGATGTCGGGATTGAAGACGACTCCCGGATACATGGCCTGCAGGCCCGTGTTGGGGTCAGCCTCGGCCTGATTGTAGGCCTCGACGAAGGGACGCGTGTCGTTATATCTCGCCGGCGGAAGCAGCGTCTTGATGTTGAACGGAGGGGTGTTGGTAACGATGTAGGTGGCGTTGGAGCAGCCGCTTTGCGCGCACCAACTCCGAATGACGTTGATGAAGTTGGTCAGGCACGCCATGAACGTCGGCGTCGGGGTATTGGTCTTTTGCCCGATGGGACCGTGCCACTCAGCATCGGTCGTGCCGAGCTGGATCCAGACTACGGTGGGTGGATAGGGCAGGTGGTTCAGCACCCCTGGCAGTAACTACCGTCATGTCCTGGCAGTCAATGGAATCAAAGCTACGGTTCATCCAATTGCCTGGGGGGATGTTGGGGAAATCGGCGGCCTCGTGCGGCGTTTGCGTGCGCACGAAGGAGTGGCCAATGTTGAGAATGTAGCCGGGCTGTTGAGCGTTGGCAGCGATCGTTACAAGCACAACCAGCGCCAGTAGACGAAGCAAGCGCATCGCGGCACCTCCTGTACCAAGGGTCTAGTGGTATAGAGAAAGCCGATGGTCAGTATGTATGCGGGCGCAGGCCGACAACTATTAATCCGATGATTATCGGGAGCGAGAACCTAAGACCATTAAGCTATATCTGGTACTTAGGCGCTACTAAGCAAAAGCTGCAGCCGCGGCTAGGAGAACCTGAAATCACTAGGCCGACGGTCAGGCTATATTCAGGGGCAAGCTACTAGTATGGATCGTATTTACCGTAGGACTCGCCCTCTGTCAACAATAAAATATAGTCGTTCATGATGTGGAACTTAGAGGGACGACACAGATCCAAATCTACTTATCGCAGAGAGCTGTTTTGTAATGAGAGCGACTGAGGAAGATTTTGATTGCTAGCGATGCGGGCCGAGGTATAATCCGCCGCACTGGTGCCGTTGCGGTTAGATTTAGATTTAGCCAAGGCGAAAGCTATGAACGGGCGAACAGCGTCTCCTGGCAAGGTTTCCTGCAAGGTCGGCCGGCGCGCGACTATGGTTGCGCTGGTCTTCCCGCTCACACTTCTTATAACCCACCTCATGCAGGCGCAGACTTTCAGCGTGCTTCACAACTTTGCGCAAGGAGCAGGCGGCGCAAATCCTGAAGCTGGGGTCACCGTCGGACCGTCGGGAGTCTTGTATGGAACGGCGTCCTACGGCGGAATTCACAACAATGATGGAACAATTTTCAAGTTAAGCCAGGTTCATTCGAGTTGGATCTTCAGTCCGTTGTACGAATTTATCGGAGGCTTCGATGGAGCCGTTCCCTACGGCGGAGTAGCAGTCGGACCGAATGGCGCTTTATATGGCACGGCCGAAACCCGCGGAGTAAGCGATCAGGGAACAGTGTTTGAACTGAGACCTCCGCTCACCGTGTGCAAAGGCGCACTGTGCTATTGGAACCAGGCTGTACTGCACGCCTTCGCGGGATACCCGGTAGACGGTGCCGGACCGCAAGCCGAGAATTTGGTCTTCGATCATGCGGGAGACATCTACGGCACGACGGAAGAAGGAGGCATGTATGGCGGCGGGACCGTGTTCCAGTTGACCCCTTCAGCCGGAGGATACACGGAGAGCATCCTGTATAGCTTCGGCAGCGGGAGCGACGGCGTATATCCGTATTCGGGCGTGGTCTTCGATAGCGGCGGCAATCTGTATGGGACTACTTACGCTGGAGGAACCGGAACATATGGAACGGTATATCAGCTCATGCCTGCCAATGGAGGTTGGCAGGAGAACGTCCTGGTTAACTTCAACGGGAGTAATGGACAAAACCCGTACAGTAATTTAATCGTCGATGCTTCCGGCAATCTCTACGGCACAACCTACGGCGGCGGACAAAATGGTGGCGGCGTAGTCTACAAACTTGCGCCTTCAGGCGGAGGGTTCGCTTACTCTGCACTTTATACCTTTAGCGAGTACTGCGACTCCTATGGTGGCTTAACGATGGATGCAGCCGGCAATTTGTTTGGAGTATGTTCTGCCGGCGGCGCCTAGAATGACGGCTGGATCTTCGAGCTGACGAATTGCAGCCAAGGGTGCAGCCTGGTCGATCTCCACGACTTCAGCGGCAGTGACGGCGCGAACCCTTACGGGGGTCCGGTGCTGGACGCGAACGGCAATCTCTACGGCACAACCTATTCGGGAGGTGCAGGGAGTTGCTACGGCGGCCCCAACTGCGGCGTGGTGTGGGAGATCGCGGGCGCAGGCGCTCCGCAGAAGAACTGAATTGAAGGCGAGCAGGTTCCCGGTGCTTACGATGAAAGATTTGTTGCGCGAAAGTTTGAAACTCGAAGCCATCGCGTCGTCTATATTTTCGCGGCGGGTTGCCGTCGCCGCTCTGTTGGTGTGCTTCGGAATCCTGTGCTGCAGCGGAAGCGCCTCTGCCGGCGACTCGGCGCAATCGTCATCGACGACGCCGGCGAACGAGCCTTTGCCCATTCAGTACCCCAGCGACGTGCTTACCTATCACTACAACGTCTTTCGTCAGGGATACACCTCGCACGAAACCACGCTCACTCCGAGCAACGTCAATTCCACTTCCTTTGGCAAGATCAACTTCTTCCCGGTCGACGGCAAGGTGGATGCCCAGCCGCTGTTCGTGAATAAGCAGAACATTGGCGGGAACCTGAACGACACCGTGTACGTGGTGACGGAGAACGACAGCGCGTACGCGTTCAGCGCGAACTCCGGCCGTCAATTCTGGCATGTCTCGGTGCTGCAAGCGGGCGAGAGTGCCGCCGATGATTTTGGTTGCGACTCGATCTCGCCGCAGATCGGCATCACCGATACCCCCGTGATTGACAAAGGAGAAGGCCCCAACGGAGCCATGTACTTTGTGGCCATGACCAGGGATTCCTCGGGCAACTACCATCAGCGGCTGCATGCGCTCGATCTGAAAACCGGGGCCGAGCTGTTCGGTGGACCGACCGAGATCGTCGCGAGCTATCCCGGTACGGGCGATGGCAGCCAGAATGGCGAAGTGATCTTCAATCCCGCGCAGTACGCTGAGCGGCCCGCGATGCTGGAGTACGGCTCGACGCTCTACATGTCCTTTACCTCGCACTGCGACGGCCGGCCCTACACGGGTTGGATCATGGCCTACAACGCGCGCACTCTGCAGCAGACGACCGTGATCGACGTGACGCCCAACGGCTTTGACGGAGCCATCTGGATGTCAGGCGAAGGCCTGGCGGCGGACTCCTCGGGCAACGTCTACTTCCTCGATGGCAACGGTGTCTTTGACACGACCCTGAACTCACAGGGCTTCCCCATCAATGGCGATTACGGCAACGCCATCGTGAAGCTCTCGAACTCCGGCGGCACGCTGACTGTGGCCGACTACTTCACCATGTACAACACGGTGCAGGAATCGGACAACGACGAGGACCTCGGCTCGGGCGGAGCGATTGTGCTGCCCGACATCACGGACAACAACGGCGGCGTGCATCATCTCGCGGTGGGCGCGGGCAAGGACACCAACATCTACGTTGTCAATCGTGACAACATGGGCAAATTCAATCCCGACAACGACAGCGCCATCTATCAGGAGATCGACGGAGCGCTGCCCGGCGGCGTGTGGTCGAGCCCGGCGTACTTCAACGGCGTGGTTTATTACGGCGATCAGATCGACACCCTGAAGGCGTTTACCTTCTCCGACGCGAAGCTTTCCACGACGCCAACTTCGCAAACCGGCGTGATCTTTCCTTATCCCGGGACCACGCCTACGGTGTCCGCCAACCAGACGTCCAACGCGATCGTATGGGCGATCGCCAACAGCAATCCAGCCGTTCTGTATGCGTTCCAGGCGACCAATCTGGCGAATCAGTTGTACAACAGCAATCAGGCGGGCTCGCGCGATCTGTTCGGTCCCGGCAATAAGTTCATCACGCCGATGGTGGCCAATGGCAAGGTGTTTGTAGGAACCCCGACCGGAGTCGCGGTGTTCGGATTGCTGCAATAGGTGCGATGAGCATCGCGCCTGATGTTCCGCTGCGCTGCCCGTCTCGGCCTCGACCTCTCGGCATTTGTCGCGACACAATTCATTTCCGATGGGTTATTCTCTGTCCCTCGGTGTCTCTGTGGTTCAATAACCTGTGAGCTCTGAACGGCGCGGTACTCTACAATTCCTCGGCGTGGCCTGCTTCATTGTGGGCGGGCTGTTCCTCATCTTCAGCGTGCCGTTTTTCTGGGGACAGATTCAGGTGCTGCGCGCGTGGCCGGTGCGGCAGGCGCAGGTGCTGAGTAGCCGCGTCGTGGTCGAGCCCACGTCGAAGCACGATCAGCTCTACTCGGCCAAG
Organism: uncultured Acidobacteriaceae bacterium; assembly: GCA_963805985.1. Lineage (GTDB taxonomy): Bacteria > Acidobacteriota > Terriglobia > Terriglobales > Acidobacteriaceae > Bog-257. The sequence goes on from CAWDWG010000009.1 coordinate 365,234, forward strand.
CTGGAAATCGTTTACGCCGTCGATGGCCGGCCAGTGACCAGCGAGCTGACCAGCTTCCAGAGCAGCAACTACGCAGAGACCACGCGGCGGGCGGCGAAGTTTCCCGTCGGCAGCCGGCATGCGATTCGCTACGATCCCAACAATCCGACGCAGGCGAGAATTGGCGCGGGCTGGAACCGGCGGTTCTTTGCCGTGCCGCTGATCACGGCGGGGATCGGTGTGGGCTTCGCTTGCCTGGCGGCCGGCTTGTTTCTTGCGGCGAGGACGAGACGCAGCCCCGCCGCTGCGGTCTAGGCGATTTGTTTGCCGGCCTCGGGACCGACCGACTGATCAAATACAGACTCCACGGTAATCTTCACGACGTGATGGACTGGCGGTAAGCCCTTCTGCAAGGCTTCAATCTGCTTGCCGGTTTCGTTGAAGAGCGGACCCGAGTCAACCAACTCGGCGGTTCCCTTAAGCTGATAGCCCTTGGCGGTCGCGGGGTCCACCACGGTGACGGCGACATGGCTGTTCTCCAATAGATTTCGCCGGGTCTTCAGTGAGAACATGTCGGCGAACATCACATGTTGCTCGTCCAGCAACTTGAGCGAGCCTTTTGGGGTAACGTTGGGCAGCCCGTCGCGCGACACCGTTGCCACCCACGCCAGCTTGCCGGGAAGAAAGTCCTGTACAACCTTCGGAATGCTTATCATGAAAGCATGCTCCTCTTGATTCCTGCGCCTCTTTAGCGCGCAGTCGATTCGGACCCTCCATCGTGAGCCGACGACAAGGGCTTTGTCTAGGACATGGCGGTGCAATTCGGGATCAATTAGGCTTGTGCGCCCGATTTGGACAGATCGCGTATCCGCGCTAAAATTGCCCGACCAATCCAGGTCTGGCGACATCCAATCGTCGCAGAGGTCTCGCTATGAAGCTTCGGGCTTGTTCGTTTCTGCTGCTGGCCTGTCTCGTTTCTTCCTCTTCCTTTGCGCAAACCTCCGGCGACAAGCAGAAGTTCAGCCCGCCCGCGCGCAAATTTCGTTTCACCTACGCTTTCACCGTGAAGGACATTCCCGCAGGAACGAAGTTGGTGCGCGTCTGGGTTCCGGTGGCGCATACCGACGAGCATCAGACGGTGCGCCTGCTGAACGTGAAGTCTCCGGTACGAACGGTGATGGGCGCGGAGCAGGAGTACGGCAATCAGATCCTGTACGCCGAGATCCGCAACCCAACGCAGACCACGATCGACTTCTCTTTGGAATATGAAGTGACGCGGCGCGAATACTCGCGGGGCGACTACGCGCAACTGGAAGTGAAGGACGTCAAGCCGGGCGTGGTGCCGGCATCGATGGAGCGCTACACCCAGCCGGACAAGCTGATTCCCACCGACGGCAAGATCAAAGAGCTGGCGGACCAGGTGACGGGCAGCCAGCAGGGGACGATCGCCAAAGGCAAGGCCGCGTACGACTACCTGCTGACCACGATGCGCTACGACAAGACGGGTACGGGCTGGGGACGCGGGGACGCGGTCTGGGCGTGCGATGCCAAGCACGGCAATTGCACGGATTTCCACTCGCCGTTTATCGGCATGATGCGAGCTGACGATATTCCGGCGCGTTTTGACATCGGCTTTCCGCTGCCGGAGAACAAGGAGCAGGGCGACATCGCCGGCTATCACTGCTGGGCCGAATTTTTTGCGCGCAATACCGGCTGGGTTCCGCTTGACATCTCCGAGGCGTGGAAGGCGAAAGAGAAAGCCGACTATTTCTTCGGCAGCGTAGACGCCAATCGCGTGCAGTTTTCCACCGGGCGTGACATCACGCTTTCACCCAAGCAGGATGGTCCGCCGCTGAATTACTTCGTGTATCCCTACGTCGAAATTGACGGGAAAACTCACGACGCGATGAGCAAGCAGTTCAGCTTCGTGGAGATCACGGGCGAGCAGAAGACGGCCGACTCGCGTCCGGCGCCGGCGCCGGCGATGTGACGCTTGTCATAAATTTCCTTGGGTCAGCGTGCCGTGTTACAGGTGCTTGCGAAGTCCGAGGTAGTAACCGCTTCCGCGAAAAGCAGGTCCTTCGACTCCGCGTCCGCCCGCCGCAACGGACGCGGCGGAAAAGCAAGGCGCGGACGCTTCGCTCAGGATGACAATCTCAAGAAGCGCCCGGTACGCCGGCCTGAAGGCCGGCTGTACCACCACAATCCCAATCCGCATTTGGGAGATGGTTTGCAAAAAGTTTGTGACCATCCCGTTTCCGGTTGTTGAGGGCGCGGCGGTTGAGTAGAATCCTGTCGCTCCTGAAACTGCGGTGTTTTCGATCACCTCGAACTGCAGAATGCCGGGCCGCCTGCCGATAGGACCTACGAGACACGGCAGGAAACGCTTGCGCAGCTCCCTTGATCGCGCCCAGTACCCCTCGGATTCTGGAGTCGCCTGCATCCTTTCATTTGGGTGGGCATCTAAGAGTTGAGTGTGATCGACTCAAGGAGTCATATGTCACAGGATAATAAAGAGTTAGTAACCGCTGATCCTGAACTTCGGGACGATTCGGAAGCCGCGCGGACCCTCCCCGTGCTGCCGGTACGCGATACGGTTTTGTTTCCACACGCCGTGTTGCCGCTGACCGTCGGGCGCGAGAGTTCGGTGCAGCTGATCAATTCGCTGGGCGAGGACAAGACCATCGTCGTGGTGGCGCAGCGCGAGGCGCGCGTCGACAATCCCCAGCCGACCGATCTGTTCGCGGTCGGCAGCCTGGCCGTGGTGCACAAAGTCGTTCGCATGCCGAACCAGAGCCTGTTCGTCTTTGCAGAAGGCCTGGAGCGCGTGAAGGTTGTCGAGTACACGCAGCTGACGCCGTTCTTGCACGCGACGGTCGAGTCCATCCCCGAAGTTCCGGCTCCCAAGAATTCCGAAATCGAAGCCCTGCAGCGCAATGTGCTGACGCTTTTCCAGCAGATCGTGGCGGGATCTCCCACGTTGTCGGACGAGTTGTCGACGGTTGCCGGCAATATTGAAGATGCCGGCCGCATGGTCGACTTCATCGCGTCGTCGCTGCCGTCGCTCTCGACGCGCGATAAGCAGGACGTGCTGGAGACGCCGGACGTGCGCGTGCGGCTGGAGAAGATTAACCAGCATCTGGCGAAGGAGCTGGAAGTCCAGCAGCTGCGCAACAAGATTCAGAGCGAGGTGCAGGACCGCGTGCAGCAGACGCAGCGGGAGTATTACCTGCGCGAGCAGATGAAGGCCATCCAGAAGGAACTGGGCGAGCAGGACGAGACCACGCGCGACGCCGAAGAGCTGCGGCAGAAGATCGAATCGGCCGGCATGCCCGACGACGTGAAGAAGGAAGCGTTGAAGGAACTCGGGCGGCTGGCGCGCATGTCGCCGATGGCCGCCGACTACGGCATGACGCGCAACTACATCGAGTGGCTGGCCGTGCTGCCGTGGCAGAAGTCGTCGGGCGTCGAGGTTGATATTCCGAAGGCGAAGGAGATCCTCGATTCCGATCACTACGACCTAGAGAAGGTGAAGAACCGCATTCTGGATTACCTTTCCGTGCGCCGGCTGAAGCCGTCGATGAAAGGGCCGATCCTGTGCTTCGTCGGACCTCCGGGCGTGGGCAAGACTTCGCTTGGCAAGTCGATCGCACGCGCGCTGGGACGCAAGTTTGTGCGCCTGTCGCTGGGCGGCGTGCACGACGAGGCCGAGATTCGCGGACATCGCCGCACCTACATCGGCGCACTGCCGGGGCAGATCATGCAAGGCATTCGCCGCGCGGAGACCAATGATCCGGTCTTCATGCTGGACGAGATCGACAAGGTCGGACGCGACTTCCGCGGCGATCCCGGTTCGGCGCTGCTGGAAGCGCTCGATCCGGAACAGAACTTCAGCTTCCGCGACAACTACCTCGACGTGCCGTTCGATCTGTCGAAGGTATTGTTCATCACGACCGCCAACATGCTCGACCCGATTGCCGAGCCGCTGCGCGATCGTATGGAGATCATTGAACTGCAAGGCTACACGGAAGAAGAGAAAGTTCACATCGCCTTCCAGTATCTGGTCCCACGGCAGATCGAAGAGAACGGCATTACCGGCGATCAGATCGAGTTCCCGGAAGAGACGATCGGGTTTCTGATTCGCCACTACACGCGCGAAGCGGGCGTGCGCAACCTGGAGCGGACGATCGGAACGATTTGCCGCAAGCAGGCGCGACGGATCGCCGAAGGCAAGACCGACAAGCTGCGCGTGACGCCCGAGCTAGTGCAGCAGCACGACATGCTGGGCGGAATGAAGATCCGCACCGAAGGCGAAATTGCCGAGCGCACCAAGCGCGCGGGCGTGGCCGTGGGCCTGGCGTGGACGCCGACCGGCGGCGACGTGCTCTTCGTCGAAGCCAGCAAGATGAAAGGCAAGGGCGGCTTCACCATGACCGGACAACTCGGCCAGGTGATGCAGGAATCGATGCAGGCGGCGATGACGTGGGTGCGTTCGCACGCCAGAGAGCTTGGCATCGATGAAAGCTTCTTCGCCGATCACGATGTCCACATCCACGTCCCGGCGGGCGCCATTCCCAAAGACGGGCCTTCGGCGGGCGTGACCATGGTGACGGCGCTGGTGTCGCTGCTGACCGATCGCCCGGTGCGGCCGCTGACGGCGATGACCGGCGAGATCACGCTGAGCGGCAACGTTCTGCCGATCGGTGGAATAAAAGAGAAGGCGCTGGCGGCTAAACGCTCCGGCGTAACCGACATCATTCTGCCGGCGGAGAACAGGCAGAACGTGGAAGAAGATCTCACGTCGGAGCAGCTGCAAGGCGTGAACATGCATTACGTGAAGACGGTTGAGGAGCTTCTCGACATCGCGTTGCCCAGCTCGCGCGCCGAGGTGAAGCAGGACGAAGAGATCCGCGAGCAGGTGCTGCAGACGGTGCCGGTGGGGTAAGCATCGCAGAGCGCGCGCATGTCGGCGCGAATGCCAAGACAAGGGGCCATCCGAGAGGATGGCCCTTTTGCTATTTGCGCGGGTCGGAGCACGCCTTCAGGCGTGAAGAATCACCCAGTCAGATGAAACGGCTTTAGCCGCTGCGGTAACGGTTTCACCTCAGCGCCTAAAGGCGAGGACTTGACGCGGGCGAACTGCACGCCTGAAGGCGTGCTCCACCCATTGCCCGTTGCCTACAGCGCTCGCGGTGGTCGGCCGGAGCCTCCGCAGGAGGCGAAAGCTGATAGCCCCGCCCTTCAGGGCGGGGTGGGCGAGGACAGAGATTCGAGTGCCCCGGGCACGACACATCCGCGTGTGCGATCAATCACGGAATCCGTTTCCGGTGCAGCACTATCCTCCAGATATGCATACGCTGGCCGCGAATCTGATTCATTGCGTGTTCAGCACCAAGGGCCGCACTGATCTCATTCGCGATCCGGAGCGGACGTGGCAATACATCACGGGGATCGCCCGGACAAAGAAGATTCCGCTGCTCGCTATCGGCGGCACAAATAATCATGTTCATTTACTTCTCGCGCTACCTCCAGCGATGTGTCTAGCGAAGGTAGTGCAAGACCTGAAGGGCAATTCGTCCAAGTGGCTGAATGAACTATCGCAGGATTTTGCATGGCAGAGCGGCTATGGCGCATTCAGCGTCAGTGAATCCAGAAGGCAGGCCGTGATCGATTACATCGGCGGGCAAGAGGAGCATCACAGGAAATGGAGTTTCGAGCAGGAATTTCTGACACTGCTGAGAAATTCCAAGATTGAATTCGATGTGAAATACGTGTTCGCGTGAAGGCCTGCCGTGCCCGGGGCACTCGATTTTTGTTCGTAGGGCACCCCGCCCTGAAGGGCGGGGCTATCAGCTTTCGCCTCCTGCGGAGGCTCGACTCTGCCGAGGCCCGGTCTGCGAGGCTCGGTCCTGCTATATTCACTCTGGCTCGCTCGAATGACAACTGCTTTCGAAGCGTGGTGAATGCATGCCCTTCAAGAAGAACGTTCGCCGAGCGACGTGAATGATAGACACAGCAGGGTGGCCGTAGCGGCTACTCACGGTTGCTTGCCATCCTTGATCTTCCACAACATCTGCCGCATCATGCCGAGCCACAATTCGGCATCCTTCGAGGTGAGATCCAATCGCCGGACCATGCGGCGCACGCGCTCTTCGGTGGAGGTGACGGCATTCGCCTTCACGTAGCCGCTGCGATGCAACGCTTCCAAGAGCACAGTCGAGATGCGTTCGACTTCGCCTGCTGTCGCGCGTTTCTCCGGCTTTTCCTTTTTCGGTGGGGCCTTCTTCATGCCGCGCGAGATCTCGTAGAGGCAGACGGCGACCGCCTGGCCCAGGTTCATCGACAGATGCTGCTGGCGCGTAGGAATGTGCATCAGCCAATGACAGTGGCTGAGGGCGTCATTGGAGAGGCCAGTCTTTTCCGATCCAAATAGCAGCGCCACGCGGCCGCTGGCAAGCGCCTTGCGAAGGAGCGGCGCTCCGCGCAGCAGAGGCCGCAGCGTATGTTGCAGCTCTCGGTGCTGAACTGCGGTGGTGCCAACGACCAACGTGCAATCGGCGATTGCTTCGGCGACGCTGCCGAACTCTTCGGCAGCCTTCAGTAGCGGTGCTGCGGCTACTGCAGAGCGCGCTTCACGAAACGCAACGTGATACGGATTGACGACGCGTAGCCGCAGGAATCCGAAGTTGCTCATGGCGCGCGCCGCCGCGCCGATATTCAGCGGATTGCGCGTTTCTACGAGTACAACCCGCAGGCGATCGTGGTCGAGCGGCATGAGAAGATTTTAGTTCAGAAGGCGATTGTGCCGTCGGCTGACGCCGACTCAAGACGAAACGCAGCCGCGCTGGGCGCTGGCCTGAAGAGAGTGTGTCGCGGGCCCGCGCCGCCGCTCCGCGGCTCGAACCGCAGATCCCTCGGTCGGACTGAAGTCCTCGGTCGGGATGACAAAAATAAAGGGAAGCTCCCTGCTTGAAAGCCAGCCCCACCTGAACCAAAGCCCGGCCAGGCGCCGCGGTGCCCCAGAGCCTGTCCTGAGCTTGCCGAAGGGTTCGCGTCCTTGGTTTGGACGCTAACCTGGGTATGGCCGCGACCTCGCCAACCCGGCGCTCGGTACCAGTGCAGGCAACAGTTCGCTGCAGTTTTGGCGTCCAACTGGCAATGCTGGTGCCTGCCCGACTCGTGGTGCACGCGAAGACCGTCGCGCGGATAGCGGTCGGCCTGCGTGCTGTGTGCCTGGCCGGTTCAGCGCAAGCGCAGCAAACCAAGCCGGCGCCGTCAACACCGATCGACGCCAAGAAGGCCGAGCTCGGCGGCAAGACGTGGAATCCGGAGTGGGACCAGATCGTGGAGAAAGCCGTTCCTGCCGACATGCTCTCCTCGCAGGTGCCGCATGACGTGCGCAGCTTCTGCCCGCGTTTTTACGACATGAGCGATACCGATAAGCGCGTCTTCTGGGCGTATTTCTTTCAGGCGCTGGCGGGAGCCGAGGCTGGGCTGAATCCCACGACGCGCGTGCGGCACACGCAGCCGGAGGTCGCAAAGGTCGACAGCGTCAGCAAGAGGATGGTCCGCAGCGAAGGCTTGCTGCAGCTGACGTACGAAGATCAGAAACGGTATGACTGCGATTTCGACTGGGCGAAGGACCGCGAACTGAAGAGCGACGATCCGGCGAAAACCATCCTGCAGCCGAAGAACAATCTGGAATGCGGCATCAAGATTCTGGAGAACCAGGTCATCACGCTGCGCAGACCGCTGGTGACGAGATATTCCTACTGGTCCACCTTGCAGCCGGGAACCGTGAGCTATCGCGTGTTCGCGAAAGAGATGACCAATCCTCCCGAAGCCTGCGCCAAGCCGGCGCGTCCCGAGCGCCTGAAGCAGGCGACGACCGTGTCAGTCCACGAGCAGGCGGAGCAGACCGCAGCGGCGCGGTAATCGTTCAGCAATCACTAGAGTAGCGCCGGCCTCCGGCCGGCTGTCATGTGGGCCTCTGGCCCACGGGGTGAGGCTGGCGGCGAGGACGCCGCCACTCCTGCCGGCCGGAGGCCGGCGCTACAATCCCCACGGGACGCCGCGGGCGCGGACGAGGCCGGCGCTACAATCGCGTACACTTCTGTCCGGCCTCGTTCCATCGACCAATTCCATGGCTACCAATTCTCCCGCCGCCCAGCTCAACGCGTTTGTCGCGCGCTATTCGCCGGACATCGCTGCGCAGGTTCGCGCGATGCTGAAGAAGCTGCGCTCGAGACTGCCGGGCGCGGTTGAGATGGTCTACGACAACTATTACGCGCTAGTGATTGGCTTCTGTCCGGTCGAGCGGGCGTCCGAAGTCATTGTGTCGCTGGCGGTGTATCCTAACCACATCTCTTTGTGCTTCTTCGCCGGGGATCGACTGCCCGATCCCGAGAAGCTATTGCAAGGCAGCGGCAAGATCGCGCGCCACATTCGTCTGGAAGGGCCGGAGATGTTGGACACGCCGGCGGTGAAGGCGCTGATCAAAGCCGCGATCGCCGATTCTCTGCCACTCGATCGCAAGCAGAAGGGTCGCCTCGTAATCGCTGCGGTAGCGAAGAACCCGCGGCCCAGGCGGACCAAGGTTGCTACGAAGCTGTAACTGCGCCGCTGTGTCGCCGGCTGAAGCCGGCTCGGATCCAAAAATAGACGGCTTATCGGCACGACTAAAGTCGTGCCCTGACACGAGTCGAAGAAGCCGATCATGAGATGGGTTCCCGGGAAGTCTTAGCCTCCCCGGGTGCACCATTGATGCAAACCTCGCGCGCACACCGTCATCTGAACTCTAAGGCATAATATTCATTACCCAGCCAGCATCCGTGAGGATGTTCTCAAGTGGTAGGAGGAGCCGTGGTTTGTAGTTCGTGCGGATTCGAGAACCTTGGGACTATGCGGTTCTGCGGGATGTGCGGAACGCCGCTGCCTTACGCGCCGCTGACCACCCCCGGCGCACAAAGCACGCTGAGCTTTACGCGCGTTCCGGTGGAATCCGAGCCGTTGCCGCAGCGCAGCACGCCGCAGTCTTCCGCGAATCGAAGCTTTGTGGCGCGGGACATTCGCCAACGAGAGGCGCGAATGCCTTCGCCGGTAAGCGCGACGGCATCGACGGCGGTGGAAGAGCCGCTAGAGGCGGTCGAGGCGGTCGAAACTCCCGAGATCGGAGCGATTGAGGTCGAACATTCCGAGGTTGGAACCATCGAAGGCGCGCCTGAAGCTGCGCCTGAGCCGGCAGCGGAGCTGGTTCCCGACGTCTCGCTGGATGAGTATGTCCAGAACTTCCATTACGAGCCGCCAGCTGAGCCGACGGAAGTCACGATGCGCGGCGATGCTTCGGTTGCGGAGCAGCAAGCCGCCAGCGAAGCGATAGTGGCCGATGCAATTCCGGCCGAAGAGAGTCAGCCGGACGTGGTTCTGGCGTCGGCGCCATACGATGGCGAAGCAGCCGGCACGACCGACGAAGTTGAAGCCAGCTCGGTCGAGAGCCGCCTCGGACTGGAGCCGGATTCGCCGGCGGAAATCGCAGCTGAGCGCCCGCGGTTCCTCGACCTTGGTGAACCTGCCGAGGAAACCACGCCGGCAACATCTGGCACGTCGACGATTGTCGGGCCGTCGTTTCTTGGGCTGAGTGATGCGCCACAGATCGACGCGGACGATGGTGCGACTGAGGATTTCGACGAAGCCGCTCCGCGCACGAGCCACTGGCGAAAGTGGCTGGCGGCAGCGGCCGTGATTGTTATTGCGGTTCTTGGAATCGTCGAATGGCGGTCGCAGTCGCATCAGACCGACAACGGCCCGGTCGAGGTCATGAAGGCCAAGGTCCGCGATTTGGAGAACGGCGGACAGTCTCCGGCTGCGGATCAATCTACCGATAACGGCGCGAAGCCCGATATGCAGGTGCAGGAGCAGCCCAAGCCGCAGCCGCCCGCTCAGGCCGCGACCCCGCCGCAGAATTCCAGCGCGAGTTCGAACGCGCCGGCCGGCAATGCTGCTGCTGCATCGCAGGCGGCAGTGACGACAGTAAAGCCTCCGCAGCCGACGGCTCCTCCGCCGAACTCGAATCAGGGCGCGAGCGTTGCAGCGTCGAAACCTTCGCCCGCGATCACTGCGGCGTCAAAGGCGGGAGCAACTTCGCCGGCGGCTCTTACGAAATCCCAAGCTGAAGCCGACAAGCCCAAGACAGCGCGGCAGGATCAGGGAAGCAGCGACGAGACGGCTGCCAGTAAGTCCACCGGCGCTGGGGCTGACGAGTTGGACAGGGCCAAGAACGCCAGCGACTCGGCAGCCGAGGCGGCGTGGCTGTGGAAGTCGACCGCGAAGGGAAATCCCGACGCGCCCGTCATGCTGGCTGACATGTACATGAAGGGCGACGGCGTGCCGCGCAGCTGCGAGCAGGCGGTGGTGCTGCTAAAGACCGCGGCGGCAAAAGAGAATGCCCACGCGCGTAATCGGCTGGCGTCAATGTACGCGACCGGCAATTGCGTGCAGCGTAATCGTGTGGAAGCCTATCGCTGGCTGAGCTCGGCGCTGGTTGCCAATCCGCATAGCGACTGGGCGCAGCAGAACAAGAATCTCATCTGGCAGCAGATGACGCCCGAGGAGCAGGCGGAAGCGCAGAAGTATCGGTAGCGGCGTGGAACCGGAGCCGACCAGTTTATGGCATATAGGTGCTAAATATGTGCGTAATTTGTAGTCTAAAAGTTGGACACAGGGAAATGGCACTATAGCGCTCGTCGACGATGCCCGCGAGAATCGCCAGAGACGCCCCAGGATCGCGTCCGAGGACGTCTAGTGGGCTTTGATATCCTAAAACTGTTTTTTGTGTCTCAAATCGCCTCTAATGCGTTTTCCGATATTCGTAACCGCACTGCCAGCAAAGCTAGTTAATTCCCATTTCGGGAAATTAGAGCGCGAGTAGCGCCGGCCTCCCGGCCGGCTGTACGGCAGGCGTCTCGCCTGCCCTCTTCGCGCAGGCCAGAGGCCTGCGATCCAGCCGCCAGGATGGCGGCGCTACTTCTATTTGGGGCGTCGTCTGAAGAGCATTCTCCCAACCTGCGCTTCCGGTTGCCGCTCACATTGCTCGCCCATCCCTCGCGCTACAATTATCAGGCGACTGTAATCGAAGGACACAATCATGAACAGCAATCCTATGGAGCGCCCGCTGGCGGACGTCGATCCGCAAATTGCCGAGGCCATCGAGAACGAAGAGCGGCGGCAGCATGAAGGGCTGGAGCTGATCGCTTCGGAGAATTTCGTGAGCGAAGCCGTGCTGGAGGCGGCGGGCTCGGTCTTCACCAACAAGTACGCCGAGGGCTATCCCGGCAAGCGTTACTACGGCGGATGCGAGTTTACCGACGTGGTCGAGAACCTGGCGCGCGATCGCGCCAAGCAGCTCTTCGGTGCCGAGCATGCCAACGTCCAGCCGCACTCCGGCTCGACAGCGAACATGGCAGCGTACTCGGCGGTGATTCAGCCGGGCGATACGGTGCTGGGACTCAACCTTGCGCACGGCGGCCATCTCACCCACGGACATCCGCTGAACTTCTCCGGCAAGACCTACAAGATCGTTCCCTACGGCGTCACCAAGGAAACCGAGACCATCGACTACGACGAGCTGGAGCAGATTGCCGAGCGCGAGCGGCCGAAGCTGATCATCGGCGGCGGCAGCGCCTATCCGCGTGTCATCGACTTCGCGCGCATGCGGCGGATCGCCGACAAGGTTGGCGCAATCTACCTGGTCGACATGGCGCACTTCGCCGGACTGGTTGCGGGCGGCGCGCATCCTTCGCCGGTGCAGCATGCGCAGATCGTGACCACCACCACGCACAAGACGCTGCGCGGCCCGCGTGCGGGAATGATCCTGTCGAAAGCCGAGTACGCCAAAGAGATCGACAAAGTTGTTTTCCCCGGAATGCAGGGCGGCCCGCTGGTACACATCATGGCGGCGAAAGCGGTGTGCTTCCTAGAGGCGATGCAGCCGAGCTTTAAGGACTACGCGCGGCAGACCGTAGCCAACGCGAAGGTCCTGGCCGAGACGCTGAAGGACGAAGGCTTCCACATCGTCTCCGGCGGCACCGACACGCACCTGATGCTGATCAACGTCTTCGCCAAAGGCATGCTGGGATCGGAAGCCGAGAACGCGCTGCACGAAGCCGGCATCACGGTCAACAAGAACGCGATCCCGTTCGACACTAATCCTCCGATGAAGCCCAGCGGCATCCGCATCGGTTCGCCGGCACTCACTACGCGCGGCATGAAAGAAAGCGAGATGCGGCGGGTGGGGAAGTGGATCTCCGAGGTCCTGCACAACCGTACCGACAAGGGCGTGCTGGCGCGTGTTCGCCGTGAAGTGCTGGGGCTGGCCGAGGCGTTCCCGCTCTACGCCACGCGCCGCGCCAAACATGCGGAGACCGTGAAAGCGTAATCGTTACGGAAGCCAGGCTCCCTGGCCATTGATCTTGTAGCGCCGGCCTCGGGCCGGCTGTCGGGCAGGCGTCCACGCCTGCCAACCCTCGCAGGCCACAGGCCTGCGATCCAGCCGCCAGGATGGCGGCGCTACTCCCCACCCGTTTCCCAATCCCTGCGCTCGACCGGAGTTCCCCATCGGAGCTGCGTCCGCCGCAGCGCGCGGTGAATCGGCGCAGTAGCATCCTTCCTGCAACAAAATACTAGTTAAATAGTAGTTACTAGCAATGGTAGTAGCTGGGGGCGCGGCGATACGCTGTGAAACTCTGTACTGCATTCTGGCCAAATAAATTCCGGCACCCCCTTGCCAGCTCGGAGTCGCTCCCATGCTGTTGGCTTTGCGGTCTACCCTTTGGGGCAGAACTTTTTTCCTGCCCTTGGTTGTTTTCTCTCTCTCCCTTCTCACATTGCACGCCCAAACCACCACCAGCAGCTTGCGCGGTGTGGTCCAGGATCAGAGCGGCGGCCGGGTTCCCCGCGCGAAGATCGTCGTTCAGTTGACCGGATCGGGCGCCTCCATTTCGCGACAGACGGTGTCCAATGGTCGCGGAGAATTTCGCATCAATGGCCTGACCCCCGGTCTGTTTGCGGTAACGGTCTCGGCCAAAGGTTTCGCCGATGCCACGTCCAAGGTGGACACGGCCGTCAGCGAAGTGCGCGACATCACCATCACGCTCAAACCTCCGGAGGCTCATGAGACGGTGAACGTGCAGGGAAGCCCTTCTTCGATCACGATTGAAACGCTGAACACCTCGAACGCTGTCCGCGGCGGCGTGGTCGACAGCCAGGACCTCGAAAGCTTTCCGCTTCCGGCGCGCAGCTTCGCCAACATCGCTTACCTGGTGCCGGGAACCGAGCCGGTCGAGCCCTCCGATCCGACCAAGGCGCGCATTACTGCCGTCTCCACCGGCGGCAGCTCTGGCTTGAACAATGAACTGTCGCTCGACGGCGCCGACAACTCCGACGATTGGATCGGCGGCTTCCTGCAGAACTTCTCGCCCGACGGTATTCAGGAATTCGCGGTACGCACCTCGAACGAAGAAGCCGACACCGGGTGGACCACTGCAGGTTCCGTCGTCATCACCACTAAGCACGGTACCAACGAGTGGCACGGCGACCTGGCCTTCTATGAGCGCGCGGCCGCGCTGAATGCCCGCTTCCCGATTGAGAATCCCGCGCCCGATCCCAAGCAGCCGTTTTCGCGCCAGAACTATGTTGGCACCATCGGCGGTCCCATCGTGAAGGACAAGTTCTGGTTCTTCACCTCCTTCGAGGCCGTACACGAAGACGCCAGCATTGCCTATAGTCCCGCGACCATGACGCAGTTCAACGCGCTCCAGCAATTAGCGAGCATGGGACTGATCACCGGCGTTCCTTCGGTTTCCTATCCCGCGTATGTGCCGATTCCGTTTCGCGACTACATCGGTTCGGTGCGCTTTGACTGGGCACAATCGCCGAAATCGAGCTGGTTCCTGCGTACGTCGGAAGACAACTACACCACCACCAACAATCTGGTGCAGCAGGGAACCTTGCCCTCGACCGGCCTGCTGACGCACAACGTTTACTGGAACACTGCAGTCAGCAATACCTATACATTCAATACAAGCACGGTCGGCACTCTGGTCCTCGATGCCAGCTTCCTGCATCTCACCCAGGTGCGAAATTCCGATCTGGGTTTCGCGCTGGCGTTTCCCTTCAGCGCCACGTCGCTTACCATCTCCGGTTTCGAGACTCTGGGCGACAACCAGTTCGCGACTCCCATCACGTTGTTCCCCGACCTGCGCAATCAGCAGAAATACCAGTTCCGCTACGACCTGAGCCACATTGTGAATGCTCACTCGCTCAAGTTCGGGATCGACTTCATTCACGAGCCGGTGCTGAGCGGAGCTTTTGCCGGAACGGCCGAGACGCTTGCCCAGTACGTCAATAACCCGACCTACTACGTACAGAACCCCGGCTCGTTCGGAACGTTCACTCCGCAATGTATCAACTTCAATCCTACGGATGGCTCAACCTGCACGTTCACTCCTGCCGGCGACGGGAACTTTTCGCAGAATGTTCAGCGCATGGCTTTGTACGCGGAAGATTCCTGGCGAATGACGCCGAAGTTCACCTTCAACTATGGCTTGCGCTGGCAATCGACGTGGGGATTGTTCGAAGGCAATGGCCGGACCGAAGCGAATAACTCCGCGTACATCACGATGAAGGCCCTGGGCATTCCGGTTGTGCCCGGCCTGCCGCAGGATGACCACCACCAGTTCGCGCCTCGCATCGGGCTCGCCTACCAGCTCGGCAACAGCGGCAACACGGTAATTCGCGCCGGCTTCGGCATCTTCTATGACGACCTGGCGCAGAACGGATGGGCCACGGCATTCCAGGCGACGAACTCGTCCAACTTCACCACCGGAAGCTGTGCGCTGGCGGGAGGCCCGGGCAATTATTCGCTGGTCGGATCTGGCTGCCTGCAGGGCGGCACCGCGGCCGTCGGCAACGTGATTGGCGCGCCGTACAGCACGCCTTACAACATTCACATTACCGGCGGCATTCAGCACGCGTTTAACAGTGAATGGCTGATAAGCGCCGACTACGTGTACGAGGACGGCGTTCATGGATACCGCGCCTTCCCCTACACCGGCGGCACCAATCTGACCACTCCACTGATTCCAACCAGCGACCCGAACTATGCTGCCGACCAGGCGGCTGTCGTGCCCAGCGTCAATGTCTTCGAAGCGGACAACCGTTCGAAGTACAACGCGATGATGGTGCACCTCGCAGGCAATACGAAGTGGTTCAATCTGGTTGCGAACTATACGCTTTCCCGGGCCGATACCTGGGGCTGCCTGCTGGGCGAGTTGTTCGACTATGTCGACGGCGTTTGCCCACAGGCGAACGGGCAGCTGAATGCTTTCGGGCCGGGCGACTACGGACCATCGGGTGAAAACGTCACCAGCCGTTTCGTTCTGGCCGGCACGTTCCGTATTCCCGGCGGGTTTGTACTGAGCACCGTCAATCAGTTCGAGAGTGCTCGCCCGGTCACGATTACGGACGCGGCCAACGTCGAACGCATTTATGTGAATGGGGTCTACACCAGCCTCGACGAGTTCCGCGGCCGGCCTTACATGCAAACCGACCTGCGGGTCACGCGCCCGTTCAAGCTCAACGAGCGCTGGACGCTGCTGCCCTTCGTCGAGTTCTTCAACCTTTTCAACCGCAACAATCCTGGAGCGAACTACGCCGTCAACGTGGTCCAGCTTCCGATTCCACAATCGCAGATGCAGCCGAATCCGGTTACCGGCATCACCAACGTAACCAGCGTCTGCACGAATCCAGCCTGCACCACAACCGCGCCCATCACCAACCTGAACCAGCTGGAAGTACCCGAGGGAGCGCTAGGAGATTTCTTCGGACCAGGTACGACGGTGGGCATTCCCTTCGCGGCGCAGATAGGGTTGCGAGTGACGTTCTGAAGTTTGGCTGCATCGGGGGAACAGCCAAAAGCCGGCCCTGTGATGGGGCCGGCTCTTTTATGTGGCTGTAACTCGTGACTTACTTCTTCAGGGAAGCGACGTAGGTCGCAACGGCGGTAACCTGGTCGGCGCTCAAGCCGGCGACGCCTTTGGTATGCGGCGCTTTCTTGCCCGCCGCGCCATTGGCGATCAGATCGGCAATCTGCTTCTCTGACAGCGACGTCTTCTGCAACGATGGTCCAACCTTGCCTTCACCCATCGCACCGTGGCACATGGCACACTTCGCCTTATAAAGGGCAGCCCCGTCTTCCGCCCAGACCATCGTTGTAAGCACGCTGAAAGCGGCCAGGATCATCATGAAACGCTTCATCTAAGTCTCCTTAATAAATTAAGTTGATGTTGTAGGTTCGGCAGTCGGGACTAAGCTATCGAGAGACGACGTCTACAACTTCGGTGGGAAACGTGGGCGCCGTTCCGCACTTCGAATTAATTGTAGAAGCAATCGTGCAAGTTGCAATGGAATTCAAGTAACGAGATGCCTTTCTGCCATCGCTTGCCAACGCAACCTCTACCGGAAAAGCTGTGACCGTCGTCATAGTCAACTGGTCACGCAACCGCGCGGTCAACCAGCATAGTGAGGTCACGAAGCATTAGCCGGCGGGTTACGCCCGAAGATCAGACGCTTTGAAAGGGCACGGCTTCAGCCGTGCCGAAGATGTGCTCCTCTTTGAATTGTCATCCTGAGCGGAGCGTCCGCGCCTTTGCTTTTCGCCGCATCTGTTGCGGCGGGCGGACGCGGAGTCGAAGGACCTGCTTTCCGCCGGAGCCGCTGCTAGCTCGGACGTTGCAAGACCCCGCTGAGGGACATCACTCCGCCGGCTTCACGCGAGCGCGCTGATAGAAGAACGATACCGCCAGAAGAATTCCGCCGAGGACAATAAACGCCACGATGCGATAACCGCGCTCCAGAGCGGAGATGTCGTAGAAGAAAACCTTCGCTGCGGTAAGCGCCAGCAGCGCGATCGCCTGCCAGCGCAGGAACGCCGACTTCTTCCAGAAGCCGACCAGCATCAGCGCGCTGCCATAAATCATCCACACCGCGGAGTAAGTGAAATCGCGCGCCGTATTCAAGCCGCGCAAGTCCGCGTGGTGGATGAATTGTCCGGCCACCGGCTGGAAGTAATCCATCACCTCGCAGTGCAATGCGATCAGCGCCAGAAGATTCAAGCCGAGAATCGCGCCTGCCGCCCATTGCCGGTTTTCCGCGCCGCCTTCCGCGTTGGCGAAGTACGCCAGCAGCGCCAGCGCCGCAATCGCCACCAGGTACAGTCCGAAGCGCGGATTGAAGATCAGCGGCTGCCGCGCCTCGGAATCGACCACGATCAGCCGGGCGACACCCAGGGCCAGCGATGCCGCTCCCAGAAACCGCAGCAGCCAGCTCTTGCTGCGATGCGCCGCCCAGAACAGCGCGCCCGCTTCGACCAGCCATCCCAGGTCGATCCAATACTGATCGAGCTTCAGCGGAATGGCGACGGTAAGAAAGCCGACGCCCAGGGCCAGAGTTAAGGGAGCGTGCAATCTAGCCGCAGCTCCGCCTTGGCGCTGCAGCAAGCGGGTGAGCACGAAATAAAAGACCGCGGTCGCGACCATGACCCACGCCAGATTGGTGCGGTAGTGCTGGTCCAACATGGAGTAGCAGGCCGCGAAATACGAGCCCGCATTGAGCAGCGTGAGCAGTCCGGTTATATCGCGATCAAACTCGCCTGACTTGCCGGTTAGCGGCGACAGCGCAAACAGCAGGAAGAAGAAAGTAGCGAACGCGAAGGTCGTGGCGAGTTGCGGGTCGGTGTAATAAGTCGTCGCCCACTCGGCAAACAGCGCTGCAGTGCCGAGGAAGCTGCCGAGTAGCAACCGCCGCCACGACTTGACGGCGGCCAGCCACAGCGTGCCGAGATCGAGCAGCGCCAGATAGCTGAAGAGCGCGATCTCGTGATTCTCGCCGGTGGAAACGAGGATAGGCGTGAGCAGGCCGCCGGCAAGAGCGAAGGCGGCGAGCAGCTCCGAGTTCTGGCGCAGCGACAGGGCGGCCGACGTCAGCGTGACGACGCACATGCCGAAGAACGCGACCGTCGGCGGAATCAGGTGGTAATACTGCGACGCAGCCCATAGGGAGAGATACAGCGCTCCGAAACCGATGGCCTTCAGCGAGTAAGCAAACGCGGCGTAGTTTTTGGCGCGGAAGCGCTCGCTCCAGAACAGAAGCCCGACGCCGGCAAGCAGGCCGATGATCACCTGGGCAGGCGGGCCGATCCAGCCGTTATCGAACGCCAGCTTGAGGAAGTAGGACAAGCCGACGAGCACCGCGATGATGCCAAGGCGGTTCAGCCACTGGCCGCCAACGCGCGATTCGAGCGAGGTATCGCCA
This sequence comes from uncultured Acidobacteriaceae bacterium, assembly GCA_963805985.1. Classification (GTDB taxonomy): domain Bacteria; phylum Acidobacteriota; class Terriglobia; order Terriglobales; family Acidobacteriaceae; genus Bog-257. The sequence goes on from CAWDWG010000009.1 coordinate 383,579, forward strand.
GTGGGTTTTAGTTCTGGAGGCGGAGCCGTCGTCGCGGCGGGCCAAGGTTCCCGCAAGACTCTGGGGACAACTTGTCTCTCCGGCGGCAGCGGCGCGGCGAACGGCGGTGGCACGGAGAAATCTGGAGCAGCTGCTTTTGCTTCAGAAAGAGACTCGGAAATTGGCGCCGTTTGGAGCTGCGGCGTCTGCACGTCAGCTGCAGCCGGAGGTTGTGATGTACGAATCTGTTCGAGTTGGTAGACGCGGCGAGTGAGTGCGGCCAACTGTTCGCGCAGCTGTTGCAGCTCAGCGGATTGGCTGAGATCGGTCACGCCAGCTCTTCGGTAAGCGCCTACAATACGCGAAAGTCGAGGTGCAAGCAAAAGCCCATAGCTATGAGCCGTGAGCTGTGGGCCACGAGCCGCGTGGGTTTGGTAGAGCAGGCATTCAAAGTAGCGCCGCCATCTTGGCGGCTGGATCGCGGGCCTCTGGCCCGCGAAGAGATGGCAGGCGAGGACGCCTGCCCGACAGCCGGCCGGAGGCCGGCGCTACTCTAAAGGCCCGCCCAATCCGCACGGAGGTGCGCTCATGAAATTTCACACGGAATATCTAACTTTCAACACGAAGAAACATCGCGAATATATCCACATCACGAATGAAGTCGAAGATGCGCTGCGCAAGAGTGGAATCCAAGAGGGGATGGTGCTGGTCTCGGCGATGCACATCACAGCCGGCGTTTATGTGAACGACAACGAGAGCGGATTGATTCACGACATCGACAAATGGCTGGAACAGCTCGCGCCGTTCCGCGAAGATTACGAACATCACCAGACCGGAGAGACCAACGGCGACTCGCATCTGAAATCGATGCTCGTGCACCACGAGGTCATCGTCCCGGTGACCGCCGGCAAGCTCGATCTCGGGCCGTGGCAGCGGATCTTCTATGCGGAATTCGATGGGCAAAGAAGAAAGCGGCTGGTGATCAAGGTGATGGGGGAATAGGAAGCGATTAGCGATTAGCAATTAGCAACTAGCAACTAGCGATTAGTAACCAGCGATTGGCAACCAGCAGTTAGCCAATCAGAAGATTGTCATCACGAGCGAAGCGAGGGATCTGTTTTTCGGTGACTCGGAAGGAAAGCAGATCCCTTGTTTCGCTCGGGATGACAAGTCTGGAAATCGAGCCACAGTCTATGCAATCGTACAAACAAGGCCCACATGCAGCGGGCCTCGGGGTTTAGCTAACTGCTAATCGCTAATTGCTGGTTTTCAGAACGTAAACGCCAGCCCGCCGCGCACGCTGCGCGCCGACTGCACTAGGTACACGGTGTTGCCATCGGGGCCGATCACCGGCACATAGCCCTGTGCCAGCAGATTGCGCACGTCGATCAGCGCTTCCATGTTTCCCGGCATGCCGTGGAAGTGCGGCAGCGGCTGGCGAATGAAGAGATTGAAGTAGGGATCGGTCTGTCCCGCCGAGGCGTCGAACATGTCCACCGGAACCAACGTCTGGCCGCTGGTCCAGCGATACGACACAATCCACTTGGTCTTGTAGTGGGGCAGGGAACCGTTGAGCTTGAGCGCCGCCGAATGTCTCCAGGCATGGTTCATATCGCCCGGCACCGAGCTCCAGTTTGCCCAGGGCTCGTCCAGGCTCAGAACGCCGCCGTAAGCGTAGTCCACGGTCGCAGTCAGGTTGTTCGATACTTTGCGCTGGTAAACGAAGCGCACGCCCTGGGCCTTTAACTCGCCGCCGTTGTAGTTGAACGTGCCCGAGTAAATGTCCGGCAGAATGTCGCCGCTGGCCGCATCGACATCGCCAACCCCCAGCAGCGCCGGGTCCTTCACGCGATCGTTGTAGTACGCCAGCTGAAACTTGTTGGCGCCCAGGCGCTGCGACAGCGAGATCTCATGGTGATGGGCATTCTCCAGCAGCGGATTGCCGTTGATCATGCTCATCCGCGGGCCGCTTTCGCTGAGATCGGCTGGTGCAGAATCAAAGCCCTTGCTGGCGCGCGAATCCGGCTCGGAGGTCGTGTAGCGATATTCCAGAATCGTGTTATCGCCGAGGTGTATGTCAGCGGTTGCGGCCGGCCGGAAGGCGTTCACCTCGTGTCCCAGGAACTGGATCGCCTGGCCCTGGGCGTCGACCTTGAAGTCCATCAGATCGCCCACCGAGAAGCCGTCCGAGTAGGACATGGCAATGGCTTCCAGCGCTCCGCCACGCGGCGCACTGTCGGGAGCGGCAAAGTGCCGGATCACCAGCGCAACCGACGGGGACCAGCCATCATTGGTGTCACGCGTATAGGCGGCGCGAATCACTCCGTCGGGCACGCCGTTGCCGTATCCGAGGTCGCCGGCGATGCCCAGCCTGCCGGTGTGGAACATGGACTGTTCAACATTGAAGGCGGTGCCAAGATCGGAGCCGCTGGCGTAGCCATCACTGGCGGCGCCGGCCATCATGGCGAGCGTCGCCGTCAGCGGCTGGCCCTCCTGCGCTTTCTCTACGACGATGGCGGTGTCGCCATCGAAGCGCAGCACAGGACGATTCGCGGTAGAGCGCAGCGTCCATTTCCAGCTGTCGTCATCGCTGTCGCCCTTCTTAACCGGAGGCAGCATGCTGACCGCTTCAAACAAAGTTTTCAGGGTGACATTGACGACTTTGTTGGCGCCGGCCGCCAGGATCACATCCTGTCGCAGCGTGCTGAGGAACGACGGGGCAGAGGCGTAGACGTCGTAGCTGCCGGGAGCCAGCCCGGCAATGTCGAAGAATCCCTTTGCGTCGGTATAGGCGGTCTTGGGCTGCTGTCCTTTGGCGCTCAGCAACTCCACCGACACGCCCATCTGCGGCACGCCGGCGGTATTCTTCACATATCCTGAAATTGAGCCCGGATTGACCCCAGCTGCTGCGGTCGCGCACAGCGAGGCCACGACTACACACCATCCCAGGATTCGGGTCATTGTGTCAGCCCCCTGTCAGAGGTTCCAGGATCCAAATACTGCGAACCCATACCGCGTTCGCAGCGCTTAACTTGCCTCACTACTGAACGGCAAACCGCACCGAAGGCGCGATCTGCTGCTTGGAAACGTTGTCGTCCACCTTCACCGTCAGCTTGTAAAGGCCCGGCGGGAAGCTGTTCAGCGACAGACTCTTCTCCAGCGTAATCTGCTCGCCTACTTTGGCCATCGTGTCCGTCGACTCGCTTGAGTGCAAGACCGCCTGGTTGTTGGCCAGGTTCACAATCTCGTAGTCGATGATGGCCGACGGCTTCTTGGTTTTGTCGTCTGACTGCAGATTATAGACCTGCATCCACAGGCTCATGCGCTGATCTTTGCTGAAGGTGGCGGGCTTGCCGTCGGCGCCATCCAGGTGCGGATAAGCCAGCTTGGTTTCGCCGATTACGAAGTTGCCCGAGCCCACATCCTTGGTCGCCACCTTCTCCATCTTGTCGGCCAGAATCAGCGAGGAAGACGCCAGTTTGTCGTCGCTGAATTCCGGAACCATGATGCCGCGCGTCCAGGTGCCCACGCGATCGCCGTTCACGTCCTTCACCACGATGTCCAGCCGATAACGGCCGGGACGCAGCGGAATTGCCTTCCAGTAGAGCTTGGAGTAGTTCATCTCCTTCTCCAGCAACTCCTGCGGCACATCCACCTGCACGGTGTCTTCGAAGGTTTGCGCGACCTTACCGGTCATGCCGGTGACGCGACCGAAGATGTTGACCGTCCCGCGCTGGATGCCGTCTTTCGAGGCGAAGGTGATGTCCTTGTTCTGCACCTTCAACGTCACCGGAACCAGCACCGTATCGTCCGTGACCTTCACATAATCGGTACGAACTTCGAAGGGCATCAGGTTGACGTTGATTTTGTGGCTGACAACTTCTTCCAGGTCCTTGAACTTGACGGGAGGCGGCGACTGCACCTTGGCCAGCATCGCCATCTTGTCGAATTCGTGGGAATTCTGCATCGCCTGCATGGTGCCGGGGTTGGCGGCAAATGGGTCAAAACGGTCGGTCCTGTTGGAGAGCCCCATCTGCTCGTACTGCGTCGCGCCGCCCGGAGTGTGCAGCAGGGCGTCTTTGTCGTTCGGACTCTGTGCCAGCTTGTAGTTGCCGCACATGCAGTCGTCGACGAACTCCAGTTCGACGTTCTCGCCGACACCTTCCAGATAGCGATAGCGCCAGTCTTCGAAGGGATACGTGCTGGTCGAGCCGCCGCCCTCTTGCATGGTGCGGTCGTACATGCCGCCGCTGGGATGGGACGTAACCTGGTCGGCCGGTCCCCACGTGATGTAAACTCGGCCGCGATCCGTCTTCCAGCCCGGCATGCCGGCGCCGAAGTGTTCGTTGGCGTAAGCGATGCGGCGGTAGTGCTCTTCCTTGTACTCATTCTCCGGAGTGTCCGGAGTGGGGTCGCGGCGCAGCCAGAACTGCTCGATGAACTGGTCGCGCTCCTCGTCGTTGGAGAGCTGCTTGAAAGCCGACTTCTCTTCCGGCGTGATGATATAGATCACGTCCTCGTTGAGCCACTTCTTATAGGTGCTGCTCAACTCCTGCTTCAGCGCTTTGGAGCTCTTCTTCTTTTCCTGCTCGGTCAGCGGACGCTTGAGCGGATCGCTCGCCTGGTTATTGGCCGGCGCTGGGGAGGTCGCGTTCTGGCCGGATGCGGCCGGCGTCTGAGAAGCCGTGTTCTGGGCGGCCGCCGGCTGACTCGCAGCCTGGCCTGAAGTGCTGTCGGCAGGCGCCGGAGAACTCTGTGCCGCGGCAAAAGTCGTAGACAAAGCGAAGGCTAACGGAATCGAAAAACCATACAGCAGCGAACGCAACTTCATGTTTCGGATAACTGCTCCTCGCAGACACTTAGCGCTTTTAAAATTGTATGTTCTGGCCAGCCCTGAAAGCAAGGATCGCGGTGCGAAATTCGGGGCCTTTGGGACGAAATACACTGCTCTGATTGACAACCCTGCTCCGCCATTTAAGTTCCTCAGAAATACGGGTTTGGCGGCACTTTTGCGCGGCCCGCCGAAGCCTGGCGCGCTGGTTCCGGGAAGGTCCTCCCGTGGTAACGGGTCGCGTGCCCGCCGCCGGGGTTTAGCGGCTATAATCGGAATATCCGGAAACATGCGAGGGAGCGCTGTCTTCGTCCGGGCCGCGGCTTCTGAAACTCGCCCGTAAACCGCCAGCGCCAGGATCCGGCCACAAGTCCGAGTATGGGCTGGGCTGTGAACGGCGAAAGTTGCTCGCGCAAGGAACCTTAGGCCGTCTCACTACGTAACATAGACAGTTTTGATCTGCGTAATAAATCCGATCCAGGGTTGAGGACTGATGAAAGGCTGGAAAAAGTTCGCGCTCATCGGTGGCGGGGTTGTGATTCTGCTGGCCATCGTGGGATTCACCGTGCAGCAGAGCCGCAAGGGAGTGGTCGCGGTGCAGACCGGCAAGGTCAGCCGCGAGGACCTCTTGTCCGTGGTGACGGCCTCGGGCGAAATCAAGCCCAAGGTGTACGTGAACATCGGCGCCATTCTGCAAGCCAAAATCACACATTTGTACGTGAAGGAAGGCGACCACGTAAAAGCGGGTCAGTTGCTGGCCTCGCTGGATAACATTCAGCCGGCCGCCGATGTTGCCATGACCGACGCTATGCTCAACGCCTCACGCATGGATGCGGATGCGGCCAAGGCAGCGGTCAACACCGCAGCGGCGGATTTGAAGCAGGCGCAGGCGGAGAACGAGCGTGCCACGCTAGACTACAACCGCAACAAGGCGCTCTACGATGCGCAGCTCATCTCCAAAGCCGATTACGACACCAAGAAGGCGGCCTACGACACCGCCGCAGCCCAGTTGAACCAGTCCAAAGCCAAGCTGGCGCAGGCCAATGCCAATCTCGACTCGGCCCAAGGACACATCGGGCAGAACGCCGCCAGTCTGCGGCACGCAGATGATGTGTTGAGTAAGACCGAGTATCGCGCGCCCTTCGATGGTGTGGTCACCAGTCTTCCGGTTCGCGAAGGCGAGACGGTTGTTCCCGGTATCCAGAATTCACCTGGCAGCACGCTGATGACGGTGGCCGATATCTCGCTGATAACGGCCGAGGTGAAGGTCGACGAGAGCGACATCGTCAACGTGCAGGTGGGCCAACCTGCCGAGATCACCATTGATGCCATGCCCAAGCAGAAGTTCAAGGGCACGGTGAGCGAGATCGGCGGCAACGCGGTGTTGCGCTCAACCGGCGTATCGACGTCGCAAACCACCTCCAGCGGCCAGGAAGCGAAAGACTTCAAAGTGATCATCGCGCTGCAGGATCCGCCGGCCAATCTGCATCCCGGCTTGTCGGCGACGGCGCGTATCACGACCGCCAAGAAGTCCGACGTCCTCGCCATTCCGATCCAGGCGCTGACCATTCGCGAGCGCGGCGACCTCACGCCCGAGAAAGATAAGAAGAACGTGCAGGCGGCAGCGTCCTCCGGCGGAGATTCCAAAGAAGAGTTGCAAGGCGTGTTTGTTCTTAGGAACAAGAAAGACGCGGTTTTCGTTCCGGTAACGACCGGCATCAGCGGCACTACCGACATCGAAGTTCTCAGTGGGCTGAAGGAAGGCGACGAGATCGTCACCGGCACCTACAAAGTATTGCGGACCCTGCGCAACGGCGCCAGCGTCAAAGTAGACAACACAGTGAAGCCGAAGGAAGAAGAATCGTAGGGCGATGGGACCCGCAAGTTCGTTTTCACCACGGAGACACAGAGAACACTGAGAATGAAAAAGAAAAAGAAACTCTGTGCTCTCCGTGCCTCCGTGGTGAATTCCTGGTTTTTCGATCTCGTCGCATGAGCAGTCAGAATCAGTTATCGCCCGAGGAGAAGAAGATGGCAACGGAATTGGCGAGCGTGATCGAGCCGCAGAAAACTACGGGCCCTGGCACCTGCATCATCTGCACCGAAGACCTGTGGAAGACCTACGACATGGGTTCGGAGCAGCAGGTGCACGCGCTGCGCGGCGTCAACATCCGCATTCAGCGCAACGAGTACGTCGCCATCATGGGCCCTTCCGGCTCCGGCAAGTCGACGCTGATGAACCTCATCGGCTGCCTCGACACGCCCAGCAAAGGCAACTATTGGCTGAATGGACAGCTGGTCAGCGAGCTCGACGATGATGAGCTGGCTCGCATCCGCAACAAGGAAATCGGATTCGTCTTCCAGACCTTCAACCTGCTGGCGCGCGCGTCGTCGCTGCACAATGTCGAGCTGCCGCTCATCTACGCGGGTATGCCGACTGAGGAGCGCATTGAGCGCGCCAAGAAAACTTTGACTTCCGTGGGCATGGAATCGCGCATGAACCACAAGCCCAACGAGCTGTCGGGCGGCCAGCGGCAGCGCGTGGCCATCGCCCGCGCGCTGGTCAACAATCCATCGATCATCCTTGCCGACGAACCTACCGGAAACCTCGATTCCCAGACCGGCATTGAGATCATGGCGCTCTTCGACAAGCTGCACGCGGCGGGCAATACCATCGTTCTCGTCACCCACGAGCACGATATCGCCGAGTACGCCCATCGCGTCATCCACATCCGCGACGGCCAGGTCTTCAGCGACCAGAAAACCGCCCGCGGATAGAATCAAGGGCGGAAGGGCACGGCTTCAGCCGTGCCGCAGGCCAGCGACATGAAACGGGCTTTAGCCCTGGCCCTTCCCGACTAAAGTCGTTTTCGACATTGTTTGGTTCGCCGGGCTGAAGCCCGGCGCTTCCGCCGCGGTTTGAAGTACGTCGTGGTATGCATCCGCACACCCCACCACTCATCTCTCGCGCTAGCGAACACCGTGTTCGCACCGCCATTGTCGATTGCGATGGAGCCTACTCGTACAACGATTTGCTCGACGCCTCATCGCGAATCGCCGCATCGCTTCTAGCAGGTCGCGGGGATCTGGACGAAGACCGCATCGCCTTCCTTCTCGCGCCGGGATTTGCGTGGGTCGCGGTGCAATGGGGAATCTGGCGCGCGGGCGGCATCGCAGTATCGCTTCCCCTCAACACTCCCGCGGCGGAGCTCGAATACTACATCAACGACACGCAAGCTTCGTCGCTAATCTGCGACCATGGCAACGAACAGATTGCCGCCGCAGTCACGGCCAAGTGCGGAATTCCCGCGTACCCATATCGCGACATGCTGGCGCGCGAGCCGCGCGTCGCGCTTCCTGACATCGACCCCCATCGCCGCGCCATGATTCTCTACACCAGCGGCACCACCAGCCGTCCCAAGGGCGTGGTGACGACCCATGCCAACGTCACAGCTCAGATCGAAGCACTTGTCGAAGCATGGGAGTGGTCCGCCGACGATCGCATCGTGCTCTGCCTGCCGCTGCATCACGTTCACGGAATCATCAATGTGCTCTCGTGCGCCCTGTGGTCGGGCGCGGTCTGCGAGATGCTGCCGCGCTTCGACGCAAACGCCGTCTGGGAGCTGATCTTCAGCGATCGCCTCACGCTCTTCATGGCCGTGCCGACCATTTACGTGAAACTCATCGCTGCCTGGGAAGCCGCCTCGCAAGATCGCCGCGCGGTGTTGAGCAACGCCGCCGCGAAGTTGCGGCTCATGGTGTCGGGCTCGGCGGCGCTGCCGGTCAGCACGCTGGAGCGCTGGCAGGAGATCACCGGTCACACCTTGCTGGAGCGTTATGGCATGACCGAGATCGGCATGGCGATTTCAAATTCCTATCGCGGCCAGCGCGTGCCGGGCAGCATCGGTCGTCCGCTGCCGGACGTGGAAGTTCGATTGACCGGTGAGGATGGTAAGGATGTCCCGCCAGGAACGCCGGGCGAGATCGAAGTGCGCGGGCCGAACGTGTTTCTCGAATATTGGCGCAAGCCCGACGCCACCCGCGAAGCTTTTCGCGATGGCTGGTTTCGCACCGGCGACACCGCCATCGTAGAGAACGGCGTCTATCGCATTCTGGGGCGCACCAACATCGACATTCTCAAGACCGGCGGCCACAAAGTATCGGCCCTGGAGATTGAAGAAATATTGCGCGAGCACGATGCCATCGCCGAGTGCGCCGTGGTGGGAGTTCCGGATGCCGAGTGGGGTGAGCGCATCGCGGCCGCCGTCGTGCTAAACGCCGGCAGCTCGATCCAGCTTGAGGATCTGCGCGCGTGGTGTAAGCAACGATTGGCCGCGCACAAAGTGCCATCACGCTTGCTTGTGCTGGAATCCCTCCCGCGCAACGCCATGGGCAAGGTCACCAAGCCGGCGATTGTGGAGCTGTTCAGCAAATAGCGTCTTAATGCCGTCCGAGCTGCTTCGACGCAAGCTGCTGAGCTGCGAGCCTGATCTCAGAAAATACTTGAGCCTGGTAAATGTCCTTCGTCCCTGCATTCCGCAGGATCTGTCGAACAACGGGTTGCAGGTCTTCGTAAATTGTCATCATTTGTGGAACAGTGGGCTGTCCACTTGGCCGGACCAAAGCGTTACGCAGCTGCCTGAATACACCTCGGACATCGGCATCGTGAAGATAGACGTCTGTGCCGCTAATGTCGGAGCATGACTTTTCGGCGCGTCGCAACTGCGACTCGAAGATGAACCATGTGTGTGATGGCGACCCGACACGCCTCCACGCTATTGCCAACCCGAGCTCGAGCGGCATGTTGAAACGCGGAGTTCGAGGAGGGCTGGCATCGACCTCAACACGAGATAAATCATGGATCGAGTACTTGCAAGATCGCAGCAGAGAGAAAATGCGATCAAGGCGACGATCGCCAGGAATTCCCAGCGTTGCTACCGGAATGAGGCGGAGCGCAGACAGCCCAACAATGTAGGCTAAGTAGAGAGGTTTGAACTCCTTGTCATAGGGAATATTGAGGAAGACAGCCTTAGCGTCGCTTCGCCGCCCTCTTGACCGAGGACCTGTGGGTCCTCTTCTTGGAACGTGCTTTGCGGGCATGTGGCTTTGCCTCGTTAATGGTATAGCCGGTCAACTCAGCGATCGCCCGCTCACGCTGAGGTGAAATCCGCAGCAGCTTGGCTACCTCTTCTGGAGTAACGGGCCGGCCTGTAATTCGAACTTTCATCTCGACTCTTCCAAATGATAGATGCGTGCCCGGGCGAAGTCTAGCCATTTACTTTCAAATCCCAAGCTAAACCGTCCCTGATCTTGTTCCACGCTCCATCACACTGCCTAGGGGTCATCGGTCACAGACAAACCGCAAACTTCAGAGCAATCATGGACTCGTAGGCAGCCCATCCAGCCTATCCGAGCCGGAACGATCCTTCCGGATATGCCTTCCCCCGTTTGGGCTGCCGATCGGGAGATTTACGTGAGGAGGCTTGCGTTATGAAACGGGCCATCATTTTCCTCGTCTTCCTCGTCCTCGCGGCGTGCAGCCAGCTGGTGGCGCAGGACAGATCGACCATCACCGTGAAGAAGAGCGAGGTCAGCAAAGAAACCGTGGTTGTGACGGCAATGCAGCAGGACGGTCAGAAGGCCTCGTTTGAGCTGAACTGCAACCGGGACGCCAGCAGCTGTAAGGCTCCGGAGCCGGGGACGTACATCATGGTTCGACTGCCCAAGAACTGGGGCATGTACGACTGCTCGAATGTGGACCTGTATGCCGCCACAGCCGATCCTGACAAAGATCAGAAGGTGGGCGAATATTGCCTGGCGGAGAAGTAGGCGGGAAACCGGTCGAATGAGCCAAACCAAAGGTTGAGCATCCGCTTTTAAGTGCATGATTTGGAATGCTTTGAAATTCGACTGCTTTTAGCGTAGCGCCGGCCTCCCGCCGGCTGTCGGGCAGGCGTCTCGCCTGCCAACTTCTCCGCAGGCCAGAGGCCTGCGATCCAGCCGCCGAGACGGCGGCGCTACTATGATCCTGTAAGCGTTGGGCTCCAGCCCACGCGGATTTTCCCGTCACAACCCTGGTGCCGCCGTTGGCGTATCATAGTTGCAGGGGAGAAGCAGCAGCGGCTAGGCATGGTTTTTGCGGCAAGGGAGTTGTAGAAGGGCTAGAGAAACTGAGATGGCGGATGTTCTTCTTCCATGACGAATGTGACTTTGTCGATGACGATCAGTACGATTTCTTCACCCTTTCAAACCACATAGAGCGACGCTGTACCCGATCGGACAGGCATGACCGGCCGGTGTGCGGACGAGCTGCTCCAGTTGAATCCGAGGACCGGAATCCGCCAGATGGGCATCCTCCCCGGCGGGCGCCTCGGCACAACAGCAAGCGCTGCGACACAAATTAATATGTCCGCAACCGACATCCGTCGTCTTATTATGTAGGTTGTTTTGGAGCGCAGACGTCCGATGGGCGGCGACGACATTCCGGAACCCGCGCGCAGAGGTTCAAGGCTGCTGTTGGTTCTTACCGCGCTGCTTCTTTTTGTCCTGCCCATGCAGCTGGGCGGACAAGCGCTCGTCCCGGTTTCCGAGACCCTGACCAGCGGCACGATAGGAAACCTCCACGCGGATCAGCGTGTCGTCCAGAGCGGACGCTGGCTGATTGTGCGCGAGTTCACCATCGATTTCGCGGTGAAGAACGCCGCTGTTTTTTGCGGGCAGCTCACCACAACCAATACCACCGAGGCTCACGACCTGATCGACAGCAATGGCCAGCCGGTCGGTTTCCTCGACAACGGTAAAGACCTCTTCCTGACGCTCAAGAACGGCCGCAAAATTCACGCCCGCCGTTTGAGCTCCGAGAAATGTCCACGCGCGTGATGACGCCTCGTCCCCATTACCTGCAGCACCGTATGAACGAAATCCGATAAATTGCACGATTCAGCCCGCGGGTTAGTGACCGCTGTCCTTGACGGTAACTATCCTTGCGGTTACTCTGCGCTCGTCTGGAGCCCAGCCGGACTCCGGAGATCCCATGGAAACCGAATTGGCGCCGCGGGCGGCAGATCTCGCTCAGGCCCGCCGGCTGCAGTGGCTGGCGCTCTCTCTCACCCCGGGCGTAGGAGCGGGACGCGGTCGCAAGCTGGTCGAGCGCTTCGGCGCAATCGATCGGCTTTTCGCTGCGTCGTTGACCGAGCTTGAGGCCGTGGGCCTTCCTGCCGCCGCGGCTCAGAGCATCGCCTCCGGCAAGTCGCTGGAGCTGGCGGCAACCGAATTCGACCACGTGCGCGAAGCCGGGGCGACGATCCTCTCCCCCGAGGACGCGCAGTTCCCCCAACAGCTGCGCGAGATCTACGATCCTCCGCTGGTGCTCTATCTGCGGGGGGATGCCGACGCCGTCAACAAGCCGGGTGTTGCGGTCATCGGCACGCGCCATCCCACGCCCTACGGAGTCGGTATGGCCGAGCGCCTGGCGTGCGATCTTGCGGCTCGCGGCTTGGTCATCTTCAGCGGAATGGCTCGCGGCATCGACACCGCCGCGCATCGTGGCGCGCTCAACGGGCGTGGGCGAACTGTGGCCATCTGGGGAACCGGAATTGATGAGGTCTATCCCAAGGAGAACAAGAAAATCGCCGACCAGATTCTAGCCTCGGGTGGAGCGATCCTCACCGAGTTTCCGATGGGCACATTTCCGGCGCCGCAGAACTTTCCCATTCGCAACCGTTTGATCAGCGGCATCTCCATCGCCGTGCTGGTGATCGAAGCCGGCGAATACAGCGGGACGCGCGTGACCGCGCGCTGCGCGCTGGAGCAGGGCAGGGACGTCCTCGCGGTTCCCGGCAACGTGACCAACAAAATGTCCTGGGGCCCTAACACATTGATAAAACAAGGAGCTGCGCTGGTGGCCACGTGGGAAGACGTGTGGGAAGAGCTGCCTGCCGACACCCGCCTGGCGCTGACACCGGCGGAGCCCTCTGCATCGAATGAGCCCGGTTCTGCATCATTGTTCCAGGGCGCTGAGCTGTCGCCTCAAGAAAAAAGAGTGCTGGGATTGCTGAAATCGGATGAATCCACCCACCTTGATCAGCTGGTAGAGCGCTTGTGCGCGCACTTGTCCTCCTCTGAAATCTTCGCGGCGTTGTTTGAACTGGAGCTAAGCGGGCGAGTGAAGGCGCTCCCCGGGAAGTACTACGTTAAAGCTATGTAGGTTTGAGAAGAAGGCGGCTGTGAGCCATCGGCTGTCGGCTTTCGGCCAAACCAGCAGTGAGATCAACCTTAGGCGGGCGATGCCGAGAAAAGACTTACTATGCAGGATTTCCGAAATCTCGAGGTTTGGAACAAAGCTCACAGGCTGACTTTGGATGTATATAAGCTGACCGAGAGTTTCCCGCGAACGGAGGTTTTCGGGCTTAGCATTCAGCTCAGGCGCGGGGCCGCTTCCATCGCGACCAACCTGGCCGAAGGCTGCGGCCGCGCTCAGAGCGAGTTTGGACGATTCCTCCAGATTGCCTTCGGCTCGGCATGCGAAGTCGAATATCAGCTTCTGCTGTCTCGCGACCTCGGATTCATCGCCAACGAGCAGTACGAGGGCCTGGTCGAAAAAGTGTCGGAAGTAAAACGCATGTTGCACGGATTGCTGAAGCGCGTCCAAGCAGGTCCGCAGCCGACCGCTTCGGTTGCGCAAGTGGCTGCTGTCTAAAGGGTTAACCGACAGCCGAGGGCTGACAGCCGTCAGCTGCGTTTCATTTCCATTCCGCCCGCCGTTTTGCCGCGAGCGGCGCACCGTGCTAGCTTCATAAACGTAATCCGCAAAGATTGAGGTTCCATTGGCAAAAGGTTTAGTCATCGTCGAATCGCCTGCCAAGGCGAAGACGATCCAAAAATATCTCGGCTCGGGCTATGAGGTGGAAGCCTCGCTCGGCCACATCAAGGACTTGCCCAAGAAGTCGCTGGGCGTCGATCTCGACAACGACTTCCAGACCGAGTACGTCGTCATCCCCGGCAAGGAGAAAGTTGTCGCCAAGCTGAAGAAGCTGGCCAAGACCGCGGATGCCATCTATCTGGCGCCTGACCCGGATCGCGAAGGCGAGGCCATTGCCGCTCACCTGGCCGAAGAGCTCGGCGGCGACAGTGTCGATGGCAAGAAAAAGAAGAAAAGCGCGGTTTCCATCCAGCGCGTGACCTTCAACGAAATCACCAAGCGCGCTGTGCAGGAAGCGTTCAAGCATCCGCGCGCCATCGACGCCAACCTGGTGGACGCGCAGCAGACCCGCCGCGTGCTGGACCGCCTTGTCGGTTATCAGATCTCGCCGCTGCTATGGGACAAAGTTCGTCGCGGCCTCTCGGCCGGGCGCGTGCAGACCGTCGCCTTGCGCCTCATCGTCGAGCGCGAGCGCGAGATCAAGGCATTTAATAAGGAAGAGTACTGGACGATCGACGCGCATCTGCAGGGGCAGAAGCCGCCGGCCTTCGACGCCCGTTTTGTCGGCATTGGTGACGAGAAGACGCCGATTCCCAACGGCGAGGAAGCCGAGAAGATAAAAGCCGCGCTGGAGCAAGCCGACTGGGCGGTTCGTTCGGTTGAAACGCGCGAGCGCCGGCGCAGTGCGGCCGCGCCCTTCACCACCAGCAAGTTCCAGCAGGACGCCTCGCGCAAGCTGCGCTTCAGCGTCAAGCGGGCGATGATGATCGCCCAGCGTCTGTATGAAGGCATCGATCTCGGCGGCGAAGAGGGAACCGTCGGCCTGATCACCTACATGCGTACCGACTCGCCGCAGGTGTCGAACGACGCGCTGGCGGAAGTGCGGGAGATGATCGGCAAAGACTTCGGCAAGGAATTCCTGCCTGAGTCGCCCAATACTTATAAGTCCCGCAAGGCCGCGCAGGAAGCCCACGAGGCGATTCGTCCAACGGCAGTCGCGCGCCATCCTGACCAGATGAAGCAGTATCTGCAGGAAGACGAGTACAAGGTCTACAAACTGATCTGGCAGCGCTTCGTCGCGTCGCAGATGAATCCCGCAATCTTCGACCAGACCACGGTCGACATCGACGCCATTCCAAAGACGGGCGACGCCCGCTACCGCTTCCGCGTAACCGGATCAGTGCTGAAGTTCGAAGGCTTCCTCAAGGTCTACGAGGAGTCGAAAGACAGCAAGGACGAAGAAGACGAGGCGCTGAAGCACAAGCTTCCGCTGCTGACCGAAGGCCAGAAGCTCACGCTGAAGGGTCTGGATCCGGAGCAGCACTTCACCGAGCCGCCGCCGCGCTTCAACGAGGCGTCGCTGGTCAAAGAGCTGGAAGAGCGCGGCATCGGCCGGCCTTCGACCTACTCAGCGATTATCAGCACCATTCAGGAGCGGCAGTACGTGCAGAAGACGGGCGGGAAGTTCATTCCCACTGAGATCGGCATGGTTGTTACCGATCTGCTGGTCGAGAACTTCAAAGACATCTTCGATCCCATGTACACGGCGCGGCTGGAGGAAGAGCTCGACGAAATCGAAGACGGCAAGGAGACTTGGACCGACGCGCTGAAGGGCTTCTACAAGAAGTTCGAGAAGGAACTCCATTACGCCGAAAAGCACATGGAGAACGTCAAGCGGATGGAGAAGCCCACCGACGAGAAGTGCGAACGCTGCGGCTCGCCGCTGGTCATCAAGTGGGGTAAGCACGGCTCGTTTTTCGCCTGCAGCTCGTATGACAAGACCGATCCCAACAGCTGCACCTTCACCAAGGAAAATCCCATCGATCTGCCGGACCTGGATTCGGCCGATGTGCAGGAGACGACGCAGGAGGAATATTGCGAAAACTGCGGCCGTTCCATGGTGCTGAAGCGCGGCCGGTTTGGCCAGTTCATGGCCTGCACCGGATATCCGGATTGCAAGACCACGCGCCGGCTCGATCAGGGCAAGAAAATTCCCGATATCCCGCTGGATGAAAAATGTCCGGAGTGCGGACGGAATCTGCTGCTGCGGCACGGCCGCTACGGCGAGTTCACCTCCTGCAGCGGTTACCCCGACTGCAAGTGGGTGAAGCAGAACTATATCGGCGTGAAGTGTCCGGATTGCAAGACCGGCGATCTGGCCGAGAAGAAGGCCCGTCGGGGCAATCTCTTCTACGGCTGTTCGAACTATCCCAAGTGCAAGTTCACTTCCGCCTACAAGCCAATAGCCGAGGCCTGTCCGGAGTGCGGCAGCCCCTATCTGCTGGAGAAGACCCTGAAGTCCGGCACGTTCATCATCTGCCCGAACAACAAGCGGCCTGACACCGCCGATGCCGAGCCCAAGCGCCGTGGGAAGAAGAAGACCGAGGATGAAAGCACGGTTAAATGTGACTACACGCGCGAAATACAGCCCGAGGCCGTTGCATAATAGAAAGATTGTCAACCCAAGCCGCCTGGCACACACCAGGCATTGAAAGAAGAAGGGGTGAATTCATGGCAGGACAGTTAAAAGACGCGACCATCATTGCTCACTTGGTCGTCGACGACGGCGTTAAGGCCTGTGAGTTTTACAAGAATGCATTCGGGGCGGAGATCAAGGGCATCCACAAGACGCCCGATGGAAAAGTTATGCACGCCGAACTGAGCGTTGGCGGGGCAAGATTGATGCTGGCCGATGAATTTCCCGGTTTCGGCTGCGGCTCGCCCAAGACACTTGGCGGCAGCCCGGTTGTGCTGAATCTCTACGTCAAAGAAGATGTTGACGGCCTGTTCAATCAGTCGGTCGCTGCGGGTGCGAAAGTCGATATGCCGTTGGCGAACCAGTTCTGGGGCGATCGCTACGGCCAGATCACCGATCCCTTTGGCCATCGCTGGGCGCTAGGTCAGCATGTCGAGGATGTCACGCCGGAAGAGATGGAGCGCCGCGCCAAAGAGGCCTTCTCCAAGATGGCGGAGATGGCGCACAAGTAATTCCCTGAAGCCGGTTCAGCTTTTTCACATCCAAGTAAGGAGAAGCCGTCGCCTTCATCGACGGCTTTTCCATTCAAATTTATCGGAGGACTCATGAGCGGTACGCAAGCTACGTATCAGGATGCCGAACTTGTATTGAAGCTGTACGATCTGCGGCGCGAGGCAGTCATGCGGCAGGCGCGGGACTTTGTTGCCCAGTTTTCGCCCTCGACGTTCGAGGAATTGATGGCGGTGGTCGGAGCATTTGGGACAAAGGAAAATGCCTACGTGCGCCAGGTTATGGGCTATTGGGAGATGGTGGCGTCGCTGATCGTCCACGGCACCCTGAACGCCGCGCTCGCGCAGGACACGCTCGGCGAGATGAACTTCGTCTACGCGAAGGTACAGCCCTTCCTCAAGCAGATGCGGGAAAAGATGGTGGCGCCCGAGTTCATGCAGAATTTGGAGAAGGTAGTTGAGGGTACGCCCGAAGGCCGCGAACGGCTGAAGCGCGTACAGGCGCGCCTCGCCGAGTTTGCCAAGATGCGAGCCGCCGCCGCGAAACAGGGCTAACAACCTCTGGGGTTGATGCCCACGCACTCAATCACGGTTTCACAGGTTGCGGAAAAGCTCCCGTTCGACTGCCTCGTATCAGGGCACGCCTTTAGTCGTGCCGATAAGGCTGAAAAAGACTGGGCTTTAGCCCCTGCGCCGGCATTGGCAGGGGCTAAAGCCCCGAATTTTGTTTGAACTTCCCGGCAAGACTAGAGTGTCTGCGTGAGTACCCAGTTTCGTCTTTGTCGGCGGAGTATGAGCCACGAAAATCAAGCGCCGTAGGAGCGGCATATCATAGCCCAGCACGTAGCCGAAGGCGGAGTGCTGGGTGGAGGGGGAAAGAACCAGAGTCCCCCGGGGACGACAGGGTTCTCACGCAGACACTTCAGTCGTGTCCCGACACAAACCGGCCCGACTTTATCGCAGATTTTCGTCGTGGGGTGCGGTCAAAGCGATGCGGGACACATCGAAACCGACTTCAGCTCAAATACTCGCGAATATAAGGATCGTCGCAGTGCAACAGGTCAGCCGCGTTGCCTTCGAAAATAATCTTGCCGTCGCGAAGAATCAGGAACCTGGTATTCAGATCACCGCAGTCCACTCCAGCTTTAACCGGTACCATCTTGTTCTGCTCGCGATCGAAGTAATGGCTGGCCATGGTGAAGGCATCCTGCAGGCGGTTCGTCACCATAAGAGAACTGGTGTGATACACATCGCGCTGCTTCACGATGAGCTCGATGATCGTGTTGGAGGTGACCGGGTCCAGACCGCCGGTCGGTGAGTCGTACAGCAAGACCTCCGGGTGCGTGATGATGGCGCGCGCGATCGCCACTCTTCGGCGCATGCCGCCGGAAAGTTCGCCGGGAGAGAGATAGACCGTGTGCTCCAGTTCCACGAACCGCAGCGCTTCCAGCACGCGCTGATGAATCTCTTCGGTGACTCTTCCTGTCTCTTCGATCAGCCGGTAGGCGACGTTCTCCTCCACCGTCATCGAATCGAATAGTGCGCTTTCCTGAAAGACCATCCCGATATTACGGCGTAGCGCGAAAAGCTCTTCTTCCCGCATAGCCGTGACCTCGTTATCCAGTACGTTGATGTGTCCGGAATCCGGCTTCAGCAGGCCTAGCGCCAGCTTCAGGATCAAAGTCTTGCCCGTTCCTGCGACACCCATCAAGATTTTGGTTTCGCCGCGCGGCAACTGGAACGAGATGCCCTCCAGCACGGGATTGTCGAAGGCAATGGCCACATCTTCGAAGCTCATCACGCATCCCGCAGCCGGCGGAGGCGGCGACGACAGGGAACTCTCTTGTGGCGGCGCGAGAATTGGCATGGTCAGTATTGAAAGAATCCCATCAGCAGCCGGGTGATGAAGAAATCGCTGATCAGGATCAGCACCGATGCGGCCACCACCGCCTGCGTGGTCGCGCGTCCTACGCCTTGCGTCCCACCTTTCGCCGACAGGCCGTAATAGCAACCAACGCTGGCGATGATGAAGCCAAAGATGACCGGTTTGCTCAGTCCCATCAGCACATCGCCGAAGCGCAGACCCTGGTACGCCGTGGTCCAGTACTGGTTGGCATCGAGTCCCAGCAACAGATAGGAAATCATGAAGCCGCCGGCGAGTCCGACCAGGTCGGAGATGATGCTGAGGAAGAACAGCATGACCACCGTCGCGACTACGCGCGGGGTCACCAGCTTTTTCGAGGGATCGACGCCCATAGCGCGCATGGCGTCGATCTGCTCGGTAACCTTCATGGAGCCAAGTTCGCTGGCCATGCCGCTGGAGTTTCGGCCGGCGACCATCAAGCCGGTCAGCACCGGGCCCAGTTCGCGAACCATCGAGAACGCCACCAGTTTGCCGGTCAACGAAAGCGATCCGAATTGCTGCAGCGTGCCGGAGGTCTGCAACGCCAGCACGGCGCCGGTGAAGAAGCCGGTGAGGACGACGATGGGCAACGAACCTACGCCAATGAGGTCGGCCTGCAGAAGCGTGTCCGACAGGTAGCGCGGTTGCGCGAAGACGTTGGAAATCGAGCGGCCGGCCAGCAGGGAGTACTCCTGCACCGCCAGCACTTGCTCCTTCGCAAACTCGGTAGGCGAAAACAGTGGCATGCTTGGATCAAAAGGCTCTCACGAAATATACCAGAGCGGCGCGGCGCGGCGCGTTAGTGTCTGCGCGAGAGCGGCCTTCCGATGTTGGCAGCGGAACAAGAATCTCAAAAATCGAGCGCCGTAGGCGCGGCCATACCTTAGCCCAGGACGAAGTCCTGGGTGCCGTGGGAAATCTTCCTGAGCTGCGTAGCGGCGACAGGGTTCTTACGTCGACAGCAGCGAACGGCGAATTGTGAACAGCGCGGCTCGTTGGCATTTGTGATCTTGCAGCCGGCACCCGCGTGGTTTAGTATCCTTTTCCAAGCTGTGCGAGTGCAGGAGGTCGCACTCATGGCATTCCAGGTGGATCGAAGCCCGTTCGATCCCGAGTCCGGGTTCGAGTACTACATCTGCTTCAAGCCGCCAGTTGAAGTAGAGGGCGATGAGGTCACGTCGCGAATTTCGATCGAGGCCGCAGTCTCCGTCTCCGAGACGGGCGACGTCGCGGACCTGAGCTTCCTGCTGCCCAAAGTTTGCCGCAGCGATTACGCGCTTTCATTTCTCAAGCGCGATCCGACGACGACCTGCGTCGAGAACCGTGTCTTCATCTCGCTGCCCGGATTGAGCGGCGATGCCGTCTTCAACGCTCCCGCAACCCTGGAACTGGATCACGGCGGACGCATTGTCGCCATCGAAATCAACGGCTGCATTCCCAAGACCAGCACCTTTAAGCCGGCCCACGCGTAGCGGCTGCGCCGCCGTGGGCTCTTAGCTGTTAGCTTTTAGCTCCCAGCTAAATCTCTCCACTCCCCAATCTTGCTTTCAATCGGAATGTCGATGTAATTGTCCCGCCGACGAAGGCGAATTCCTCGCCGTGCCTGAACGGTTGCTTGCTGAGAGCTGACAGCTAATAGCTAAGAGCTAACAGCCCGAATCCGGTATCATCTCCTGATGGCTCCCGTGGATAACGTAACCGCGTTCGTGCTGGCCGGTGGGCAGAGTTCGCGCATGGGCTCCGACAAAGCCTTGCTGCAGCTTGGCGGGACCACGCTGCTGGAGCGTGCGCTGCAGACGGCTCGCGCGGCGGCGGAGCGCGTATACATCGTCGGTCCCAAGCAGCGCTACGAGCAATTCGGCGCCGTCATCGAGGACGTCTACCCCGACTGCGGACCACTAAGCGGAATTCACGCTGCGTTGCATACGACCGAGACCGAGCTGAATCTGATGCTCTCGGTCGACATGCCGCTGATGTCGCCGGAGTTTCTCGAATGGCTCATTCGTGAGGCTCAGGCGGCGCAGGAGTTAATCGTCGTTCCCAATGCTCTGGCCGGCCTGCAGCCGCTGTGCGCGATCTATCGCCCAGGTGTGCATACAGTTGCCGAGGAGGCGCTGAAGCGCGGCGACTACAAAGTCAGCCAACTCTTTACGGCGGTCCCAACACGCGAGATTGTGGTCCAGGAGATCGTGGCGATGGGATTCTCCACCGACCTGTTCCGCAACGTCAATACCGCCGAAGAGTATGAAGAGCTGCTGAAGCAACAAGCGCCGCTGGCTATACCGCAGCCTAAGGAAACGGAAACCAAATCGCCCATGAACGAGCGGAAGCCCTACATCGAGTTTAAGAATGTACGCAAGGCGTTCGGCAGCAACGTCGTGTTAGACGGAGTCAGCTTTGACGTCATGCCTGGCGAGACGGTTTGCATCCTGGGGCGAAGCGGCGTCGGCAAATCCGTCTCCCTGCACAACATCATGGGTTTCCTCAAGCCCGACAGCGGCCGCATCTGGGTCGCCTACGAAGACATCACCGACTACCCTGAAGCAGAGATGGAACGCATTCGCAAGAAGGTGACGATGGTCTTTCAGAACGGCGCGCTCTTCGACTCGCTGACCGTCGGCGAGAACGTGGCCTTCCCGCTGCGCGAGCGCGGCGGCTTGGAAGAAGAACAGATCTATCAGATCATCGACGGCCTGCTCGACATGGTGGGCGTGCGAGAGTTTCGCGACCTGCTGCCCTCCGATCTCTCGACCGGCATGAAGCGCTCGGTTGCGATTGCGCGCGCGCTGGCGGCCCAGCCGGACGCTGTTCTCTACGACGAACCTACGACCATGGTCGATCCGCTAATGGCTCATCTGCTGGGCGACCTGATCCAGAAGCTGAAGAAACAGTTGAAGCTGACCAGCATCGTGGTTACGCACGACATGGCGCTGGCCAAGAAGCTGGCCGACCGGCTGCTCTTTCTCCACGAAGCCAGAGCCATCTTCTTCGGCACGTTTCCCGAGATGGCGAAGTGCCAGGAGCCGATCGTGCAGGAGTTCCTGGAACTCGACTCCATGGACTTCGAACGCTACTTCGGCGCACAACGGCCGGCTCACCAGCCCAGGTTTCAGGCACCGTGAGACGGAAGCGATTTCACCTAACGAGAAGGCGACTGACGCTGGTGCAATTGGTGTTCAGCAGGAAAAATCCAGCTACCGTGTAATTTCCCACACTACACCGCAGCCGTGCGGACAGGCAGCGCTTTGCATGCCTCCATAGAGAGTAGTGCCGTAGAGGTTGCCCCGGTGTCAAAGGCCGGACCTCCGACGGGATAATAGCCGTCTCCGTGACCGGTAAGTTGTAAAGGTCGATGAAGGTCCATCCGTTGCCGTCCGGTGTAAGCTTCCACACGCAACCATCCTTATAACTCCCGCAGCCGCCCCCCACACCATAGAGACTGCTGGCGGAATCCATAAGAAGATTCCCCTGGGGCTCGCCGTCCGCTGGGAAGCTGTAAAGCAGGTGTACGTCCATCCTCCTCCCGAGGGCGAAAGTCGAAGACGGTGCCGAATCCAGCCGGCCCTCCGGTGCTCGCGGTGCCGTAGAGATTTCCGGCAGAATCGAACAGCAGCGGACTGATCGGCTGCGAACCGTTGTTCGTGGAATCCGGGAAGTCGTACAGGGTTGTCAAAGTCCATCCGCCGCCGGAAGGAGTGAGTTCATATACGGTCCCGTTGCCATGGATCCCGCCGCTGGAGGTGGCGCCGTAGGCATTCCCGGCGGCATCGAGGATGACGCCGCTCTTTGGGTACTGGCCGTCGCTGCCGGCAAGTTGTAGAGAATGTTTTCCGTCCATTGGCCCCCGGAGTTGGTGAGCTGGAAGACTGTCCCTCCGCTGCTCGCGCCGCCTTCGTACGTCGTGCCATACAAATTGCCGGCCGCGTCGAATACAGGATCGACGTAGTACGGGGATTCCCCGTCGGGAGTGCCCAGGAAGTCGTGAATCACGTTCTCATTCCACTGGCAGGAGAATCTGCGGCAAACACTGGCAGGGACGTTCAAGGTAAAAACAACCCCGCACCCGTAGCCTTGGCAGGTGCCGCCTCCAAAATTGCCAGTCGTACCGTACAGGGTTCCGTGAGGCCCGAAGACAACCCTGCCGGCGGGCAAGCCGCCGCAGGTCCGTGAAGGTAAAAAGCGGGTCAAGACCCAGATGCCGTTGACGTTCGTCATGCGGAAAACAAAGCAGCGACGCAATGATGCCCATCGTAGTGCCGTAGAGATTTCCCCCGGCTCGATGGTGAGCCCGGACTGCGGAAGTCCGCCGTCGTCAAGATTGGTGAACGCGTGCAGCACCTTGAAGGTCTGCCCGTAGGCGGAGGGCGCGAGCAGCGATCCGAATGTCACCACGAAAAGCGTGCCGAGGATGAATCGCCCAAGAAGATTTCGCCACATAGAGCCTCTCATTTGCCGAGCTTTAGCCAGCCAAGAAATTTGGTCTCAGACCGTGAGGGAAGCGACCGGCGTTCGCGTATCGCTTCCTGGCGGGCTTACTCTTACGCCCGGTGGGCCGGGAGTCAACTTAATTTTGTATTACGGGCTAATGCGCTGGATAAAAATGGCTTAGCTCGATTGCTTCAATAGGATCGACTAACCAGGCCTTGGCACCAGCGAGCATCGTCCTACAGGAAGAGCGATTTCAGGAGGCACGCCTGACGTCCCTGGCGGAAACTCGAGACGTGTCAAAAGAACGGCTCGTTTTCTTTCCCTTGAGCGAGCGGTCGTGTCGAAGAGGGGAAACCGTCATCTTGGGAATTCGTGCGCACCTGCGCGGTTTTCTGTTGCCTTGCCTGCGCTATGAGCGGACAATCTCGAACCAGCGCACGCGCCACTGGAGGACTCATGTTCTGGTATCTGGAGGTGTTGCAGAAGTATGCCGTATTCGAGGGCCGAGCCAGGCGCAAAGAGTATTGGATGTTTCAGCTGATCAACGTCGTCATCTTAACTGTGCTGTGTGCGGTGATCATCCCCCCTCTGGTCACTCATAGCCAAAGTTTTTTGCCACTATTTCTGGGTGTTTTCCTGTGCGTCTATGTGTTGGCAACGATCATTCCTAGCCTGGCGGTCTCCGTGCGCCGGCTGCACGACGTGAACTTCAGCGGATGGTGGGTGCTGATCGGCTTCGTTCCAGCGGGCGGCGTGATCTTGCTGATCTTCCACGTTCTCGACAGCACGCCGGGTCCCAACCAATACGGCCCGAATCCGAAGGAGAGCCGGCGGCTAGAATATCCAACTCACTATGCTCCCTATGGCGCTCAGCCGATGGCGCCTCCCGGCTCGCAATCGATGGCGCCCTCCGCCCGCGCGGGCGCTGCCTCACCCGGCGGTCAAAGATCGTTGGGATTCTGCAGCAATTGCGGGACGTTGATTCCGGCGGGCAGCACCTTTTGCCCGAAGTGCGGGAAGGCTGCCTACTAGAATCCCTGCGCAACCAGCCGATCCACGGTCAGCGAGCCTTGCTCGTCGCGATGCGTCCACTTCTCAAGATACTTGGCGACGATGTCGGTCTCGATGTTGACCGGATCGCCGGGCTTCAGCGAGCCCAGGTTCGTCATCTTCACCGTGTGCGGAATGATGGCGACGGTGAGGCGCAGACCTTCCAGCTTCGCAACTGTCAGGCTGATGCCTTCGATCGCGATCGACCCCTTGAAGACGACGTATTTCTCCAGCTCCTCAGGGATGTCGAGGCGCAGCCAGAAATCATCGGCGTTTGGAATCGGATCGAGCGCAACGAAGCGCGCCACCCCGTCGACGTGCCCTTGCACCATGTGGCCGCCCATGCGTCCGTCGGCTTTCAGCGGCAGCTCGAGATTGATCTGCGCGCCCGGGGTAATGCGCGATAGGGAAGTGCGCGCCCAGGTCTCGGCCGCGAGATCGGCACAGAAAGACGTGGGCGTGATGTCGAGCGCAGTCAGGCAAACTCCGCTGACGGCAATACTGTTGCCGGTTTTCAGCTCTTTGGCGGTGTTGGGAGCGTTGATGGTGATACGGTGATTGCCGCCGCGTTCCACGATGCCGGCAATGGTTCCAACTTCTTCAATAAGACCGGTGAACATGGTTCTCCTTCGGAGAGCTCTTAGCTATTAGCCTTTAGCTCTTAGCAAGTCGAAGATCCGCTCGCCCTTCTGACGGTTTCCTCACTCGCTTATAGAATGCAGTTAACATTCGACGGATCTCTCCGAGCTCCGCAGCCAATTCCGTATATTTGTTCGGCCCGCAATAACCCAGATCCTGGCTGAGTCTCATTAGATAATCCACCTCGCTCGCTGAGCCCATTGCGATTTGAAGGAAGCGGCCCATGTCACCGTCTCCCCACCGTCCGCAACCTTCTGCGAGGTTCGTGGGGATGGAGGCGGCTGCACGCCGGATCTGACTGGTGAGACCGAACATTTCATTCTTCGGAAAATTCTCGGTAGCCCGATATAGTGCGAGAGTTAACTCATGTGATCGCTGCCAAACCAACAGGTCATTGAAGTCTCGCATCATCTCCTCTATATTCCGGGCGCAATTGTGTTTCGTCGTTTGCTAAGAGCTAAAAGCTAAGAGCTAGGAGCTCTCTTCATACACATCCCGCAAATACCCTTCCACCGCGAAATCTTCTCCAAAGCGATGCAGCGTCAGCGACTTTACCGATGCGGCCTCGCTGATGCGGCGAAAGCCCGCGCCCAGCGCAAAGGGAATCGAGCCGGTTCCCGCCAGAATCCTGGGCGCATAGTAAAAGAAAATCTTGTCTACGATGCCGGCCGCAAGCGCCGCCCAATTCACCATCGCGCCACCCTCGATGATAAGGCTGGTGATCTCACGCTCGCCAAGGTTATGCATCACACGGTCCAGGTCGGGACGGCCTTCGACGGCGGGCGAACCTGATGGAAAGGCGATGGTGCCGGTTACCGCCGACTTCTGCATAGGAACTTGCGCAACCATGACGCCCCGCGCCTCCAGTTCGCGACGCTTGTTTTCTTCGGCGAAGCAGCAGAAGACGATGAGATCCTCGCGTGCCGTCTTCACTACGCGTGAGTCCAACGGCAGGCGCAGGCGCGAGTCGAGAATCACGCGCAGCAGCGGGCGGCGGCGCGGAAGTCCAGTGCGGTCGGTCAGCAAAGGGTCGTCGGCGATCACCGTGCCCACGCCGACCATGATGGCGTCGCTGGCATGACGCAGCTGGTGAACATGCGCGCGCGCGACTTCGCTGGTAATCCAAGTTGACGACCTCGACCCTGAGTCTGGGTCGGGTTCCTGGAGGGGGGGTGCAGCGATCTTGCCGTCTAGCGTCATCGCCGCCTTCAGCGTCACGAAGGGGATCTGGTGGCGGATGTACTTAGCGAAGGCTTCGTTCAGCTTCTTCGCGTCGGCTTGGCAGAGACCTTCGTGCACCTCGACGCCAGCTTCGCGCAGCCTGGCGAAACCCCGGCCGCTGACCACAGGATTCGGATCGTGCATGGCGGCAAAGACGCGCTTGATCCCGGCATTTATGACTGCCTCGGCGCAGGGACCAGTGCGGCCCACGTGAGAACAGGGTTCAAGATTGAGGTAGAGCGTGGCCCCACGCGCGCGTTCGCCCGCCTGCTCCATCGCGAGAATCTCCGCATGCTTTTTGCCGGCGTAGGTATGCGAGCCGCGCCCGACGATCTCACCCTTTGCGCTGACGATGACGGCGCCGACGCACGGGTTTGGAGAAGCCAGTCCAATCCCTTGCCGGGCGAGCTCCAAGGCTTGCTGCATGAACTGCTCGTCGGTTGAAGTGGCGCTCATCTAGTCGAAGAGTGAGTTCACGAAATCCTGCGGGTTGAAGGGCAGCAGGTCGCCGGCCTTCTCGCCAACGCCGACGTAGCGCACGGGCAGGCCAAGCTCTTTGCAGATGGCAACCACGACTCCGCCTTTGGCTGTGCCGTCAAGTTTGGTCAGGATGATGCCGGTCACCCCCGCCGATTGCGTGAACAGGCGCGCCTGCTGCAGGCCATTTTGGCCGGTGGTGCCGTCCATCACCAGCAGGGTTTCGTGAGGAGCGTTGGCGCTGAAGCGCTGTGCCGTGCGCCGCATCTTGGCCAGCTCATCCATCAGGCTGGTTTTTGTGTGCAGGCGGCCGGCGGTGTCGACGATAACGTAGTCGGTGTTGCGCGCCTTGGCCGCTTGCAGAGCGTCGAAGAGTACAGCTGCGGGATCGCCGCCCGGCTTGTTCTTGATGACTTCGGTTCCGGTGCGATCGCCCCAGATCTCCAGTTGCTCAATGGCGGCGGCGCGAAAAGTGTCGGCTGCGGCCAGCAGGACGGTCTTGCCTTGCGCCCGCAGCAGATGCGTGAGCTTGCCAATCGAGGTGGTTTTGCCGGTGCCGTTTACGCCGACAACGAGTATTACTTCGGGCTCGCCATCGACTTTCTGTACCGGCCGGTTATTGGCGGCATTCAGAATCGCCAGCAGTTCGTCCTTCAGAACACGCTTGAGCTCGTCGACATTGGCGACCTGGCGGCGATCGACCTTTTCGCGCAGCGCGGCGAGGACAGCGGTTGTGGTTGCTGTTCCCAGATCGGCCGCGATGAGCGTGGCTTCCAGATCGTCGAGCGTGTCGCGATCGATTTCTTTGCGAAGCGAAACCACATCTTCGATCCGCTCGCTGAGGCTTTCACGCGTGCGCGTGACCGCCTCTTTCATGCGTTGCAGAAAGCTTGGTTTTTCTTCGGTGCTGCCGAACAGGGTCTGAATCATAGATAGCTTTTAGCTGTTAGCCCTTAGCTTTTAGTAGGCGCGGCTTCAAGTTTGTCCGCTAACAAGCTAAGTGCCAAAAGCTAAGAGCCCGCGGCGAAAGTGAACAGCGAATCGCTCAAGTGCGCATGCTCTGTCGTAAACAACAATTATAGACAAGTGGCGCTGGATGACCGGCATAACGTTGGTCGGAATCCCGCGTGACCCACGAGTCATCCAAACAACTTATCCCGAGGAGGGCCAATGCCGAAG
Source organism: uncultured Acidobacteriaceae bacterium (assembly GCA_963805985.1). Classification (GTDB taxonomy): domain Bacteria; phylum Acidobacteriota; class Terriglobia; order Terriglobales; family Acidobacteriaceae; genus Bog-257. The sequence continues at coordinate 411,191 of CAWDWG010000009.1, forward strand.
TGTGAGCACGTGAAGCAAGCAGACCCGAACGTTCCGGCGAGTGGCGATGGCTGCGCGGAATGTCTGCAGACCGGCGAACGCTGGGTGCAATTGCGCAAGTGTTTAACCTGCGGGCACGTAGGCTGTTGCGATTCCTCGCCCGGCCAGCACGCCAACAAACACTTTCGAGAGACCGGGCACGCTGTCATGCAGGCATTTCAGTCGGGCGATTGGAAGTGGTGTTATGTGGATGAGGCGTACGTGTAGGGAAGGGCGCTTTTAGCTATTAGCTCTTAGCTTTTAACGCCGCAATCTGCTGCAGACGAAGGCTTGGAACAATGGTTTCGACTGATGTGAGACGTAGCAGAGTATCGAAAAGCGACAGCAGAATTGCCGGCTAAGAGCTAAAGGCTAAAGGCTAAGGGCTGCGCGCAGCGCACTGGGCTGGTTTTGTGTACTCTGTTGGAGCTGTCAGTACCCTTCAATAACCGATGATCTTTTCGATTCGCACCATACGCCGAAGCTTGCAGATCGGCGTGGTCTTCGCTAGCTTGCTGGCGCTGTGCTGGACCTCGGCGCCGGCGCAAGTTCCATCGCCGTGGGTCGACACCAAGCCACTCTCCGTCGACACCGGAACCACCGGACTCAAACTGATGCTGCGCCGCCTGCACACGACGGCGCGGCTGATGCACACGGTCGCGCATCCCGACGACGAAGATGGCGGCATGTTGACTCTGGAGTCGCGCGGGCATGGCGACACGGTCTTGCAGCTTACGCTGAATCGCGGCGAGGGCGGGCAGAACAAGCTGGGCAGCAATCTCTTCGACGAGCTGGGCATCATTCGCACACTGGAGTTGCTCGCCGCCGATCGCTATTACGGCGTGGAGCAGCGCTTCACTCGCGTCGCTGACTTCGGATTTTCCAAGACGCCGGAGGAGACCTTCGAGAAGTGGGGCGGTCACGACATCGCGCTCGGCGACATGGTGCGGGTGATTCGCGCGTTTCGTCCCGACGTGATCTGCACGCGATTCCAAGGGAACTCGCGCGATGGACACGGCCATCATCAGGCGTCGGGAATTCTGACGCGCGAGGCGTTTCGCGCCGCTGCCGATCCCACGCGCTTTCCCGATCAGATTCGCGAAGGCCTGCAGCCGTGGCAGGCGAAGAAGCTGTACATGGACAACGTCCGCGGCAACGAGGACTGGACCATCAAGCTGGAAACATCGCAAAACGATCCATTGCTGGGCGAAACGTATGTGCAGTTCGGATGGAAGGGACTGAAGCATCAGCTCTCGCAGGGAGCGGGTGCGTGGAATCCGCCGGAGGGACCGCGCTTCAGTTACTACAAGCTGATCGATTCGGCGATGTCGAATCCGCCGGCTGCGGGAGCGCACGAGACCGATTTCTTCGACGGCATCGATACCTCGATTCCGGGACTGGCGACGCGGCTGGGCGCCGATCAAGCGAAGGTTCCATGGCTACGCGTGCAGTTGCAGACGATCGCGAAGACGGTCGATGACGCGACAGCGGCGGCCGACAAAGATCAGCAGTTGGCAGGTGCGTCGCTGCTACGCGGATTGGATCTGACGCGCGCGCTGATCAAGCGTGTTGAAGCGTCGCCGTTGTCAGCTGCAGAAAAGGTCGATCTGTTGGCCAGCTTACGCACCAAAGAACGGCAGTTTGACGAAGCGGCGAATCTGGCGTTGGGAATGGATCTGCAGCTCGGTCCGGGCACTCCTGACGGGCGGCCGATGGCAGCAAAGTTTCCCACCGATCAGGGCGATGTGCTGGCTGCGGTGATCACCGCGGGCAAGCCGTTCATCCTGCGCGCGACGTTGCATAACGGCAGTGCCGCGCCGATGCTGATCAAGCAATTCGCGGTCGATGTGCCTGATGGCTGGAAGTCGGAGCTCTTCATGGACAAGCTGCCGAAGAGCATCGCTGCGGGCGACGGATGTGCACTGACGTTTCGCGTGACGCCGCCGGTCGATGCGCAGCCGACGAAGGCGTACTTCCACCGCAACGATCCGGACATCGACGCGATCTACAAGATTGACGATCCGAAATATCTGACGCTCGCGTTGCCGCCGCCGCCGGTTTGGGCGCGTGTGGATTACACGATCAACGGCGCTGACGGCGAGATTCGCAGCGTGGCGCGAACGCCGATGCACGATGACAAGGGCGAGAAGTGGTCGATGCCGCTGGCGGTTGTCCCGCCGTTTTCGGTGGAAGCTCTGCCGGCGACGCAGATCCTGCTGGCGGGAGCGAATCCGTCAGCGCAGTTGAGCGTGGGAGTTCGCACGACGGCAGATCGCGGCAACGGCGTGGTTCGTCCCGAAGCGCCTCAAGGCTGGAAGATCGAGCCGCAGTCAGCCGATGTGTCCTTTACCGCGCCCGGGCAGAAGAGCGTCGAGTTTAAGGAGTTGCCTGACGGCGCGAAGGAAGCTCGTTACGAAGTGCGCGCGCTTCTGAATGCCGATGGCCGCGATTACACCGACGGCTACGCGCTGGTCACGCGACCCGATCTCGGCGGATTCTTCTACTATCAGCCGGCGCTGCAGCGCGCCAGCATCGTCGATGTCAAAGTTCCACAGGGGCTGAAGATCGGCTACATCATGGGCGCGGGCGACGATATTCCCGATGTGCTGCGTGAGCTGGGACTGAATGTCACGATTGTCACGCCTGAAGAGTTGGCGAGCGGCGATCTGAGCCGGTACGGAACAATCGTTCTGGGTATTCGCGCCTACGACACGCGCGACGATGTGAAGAAGAACAATCAGCGGCTGCTGGATTATGCGAAGAACGGCGGCACGCTGCTGGTGCAGTACAACACGTCGCCTAGCGATTTCAACGATGGGCACTTCACTCCTTATCCCGCGCAGCTCAGCCGCGATCGAGTTACGGTCGAGCAGGCGCCGGTGACGATCCTCGACCCGCAGAATCCCGTTTTTCACTATCCCAATCCGATCACCGGGCACGACTTCGACGGCTGGGTGCAGGAGCGCGGCCTGTACTTCATGGATCAGTGGGATTCGCACTACACGCCGCTGCTGGCGTGCAACGATCCCGGCGAGCAGGCGCAGAAGGGCGGTCTGCTGCTGGCGCAATACGGCAAGGGCTATTACCTCTACACGGGCTACGCATTCTTCCGGCAGCTGCCGTTTGGCGTTCCGGGCGCGATTCGTCTCTATGTGAATCTGCTGAGCGTCGGCCATGAGCCAAAGTAGTCCGCCGGCGCCAACGGACGACAGCCAGCTGGTTCGCGGCATCGGGCTGAGCGAAGCGTCCACGCTGAACATGATCGACATGGTCGGCGTGGGGCCGTTCATCACGCTGCCACTGGTGATCGCCGCGGCCGGCGGGCCGCAGGCGCTGCTGGGCTGGATCTTCGGCGCAATCTTCGCGCTGTGCGATGGGCTGGTGTGGGCCGAACTGGGCGCGGCAATGCCTGAAGCCGGCGGCTCCTATCGCTACCTGAAAGAAATCTACGGACCTAATTCGCTGGGGCGAATGCTGTCGTTTCTCTTCATCTGGCAGCTGTCGTTCAGCGCGCCGCTGTCGATCGCCTCGGGCTGCATCGGCATGGCAAGCTATGCGGGATACCTGCGGCCCAGCCTCGAGCATGTTTTGCTCGCGCACACCTTTCACTTCCCGTTGCCGCTGATCGGCACCATGGAGATGAATGTGCTGGTCATGCCCGCGACGTGGATCGCAATTGCCACCGCGGCCTTCGTGACCTTCCTGCTCTATCGGCGCATCAGCGTGCTGGGCAAGCTGGCCGAGCTGCTGTGGATCGGCGTGGCGATCACCATGGCCTGGGTGATTATCGCGGGCTTCACGCACTTCAGCGCGGCGCGCGCGTTCGATTTCCCCGCGGGCGCATTTACGCTGTCGCCGGCGTTCTTCATGGGCATGGGTTCGGCCATGCTGATCGCGACCTACGACTATTGGGGCTACTACAACGTCTGCTACCTGGGCGGGGAAGTGAAGGACCCGGGGCGAACGATTCCGCGCGCGCTGATCCTTTCCATCTGCGTCATCGCGGTGATTTATCTGGCGATGAATGTTGCCGTGCTGGGCGTGATTCCGTGGCGCGAAATGGTGTCGCAGTCGAGCGTACAGAACAACTTCATCATCTCGGTGCTGATGCAGCGGCTTTACGGCCCGTGGGCGGGACGACTCGTGACCGTCCTGATCATGTGGACCGCGTTTGCCTCGGTGTTTTCCACGCTGCTGGCCTACTCGCGCGTGCCCTACGCGGCCGCGCTGGATGGCAACTACTTCCGCGTGTTTGCGCGAGTTGACGCCAAGCGCCATTTGCCGACGGTGTCACTGCTGGCACTGGGCGGTGTTGCCATGCTGTGCTGCTTTTTGCGGCTGGCGGACGTGATTGCCGCGATGGTCGTGATCAAGATTCTGCTGCAGTTTATCGTGCAGGCCATCGGCGTGATGGTGCTGCGCCAGCGGCGTCCGGAGATGCCACGGCCGTTTCGCATGTGGCTGTACCCGGTGCCTGCATTGATGGCGATCGCCGGGTTCACGTTCATTCTGCTGGCCAGAAAGAATTTCGTGCGCGAGATTCGGTACGCGATTGCGATTCTTATCCTTGGTCTCGCGATCTATCTGGTTCGTTCGTGGAGGCGGCACGAGTGGCCATTCGCGTTGAAGCTGCCGAATGTCGGGACCGCGGGATAGGCGAGTCGTCCCCGCAACTGGTCACGAATTCGAAGCCGCTCGGAACGTTGTCCCCAATAGCCGCAGGCTCACAGCTTACCTTTATTTACAGCAACAGTCTCTTGGGCGATGGCCACGAGCGGAGCATGGCAGGATCAGACCCATCCAGCGCAGGCAATCCTACAGTCGCGCGAATTGAAGTTCGGCGGACTCGAGAGATCTGACTCATGGCCGAACTAAGCTCACTGCCACAGTTGCCCATGGCGCCACCGCGTCGGCACGGCGCGCTTGGTCCGCTGCATGAGCCGCTCTTCCGTTCCCTCTGGATCGCCTCGGTCGTCAGCTACACCGGCACGTGGATGCAGAACGTCGGCGCGGCGTGGCTGATGACGTCGCTTACCATGTCGCCGCTCATGGTGGGACTGGTGCAAGCGGCGGGCAGCATCGCCGTGTTCCTCGTGGTGTTGCCCGCGGGCGCGCTTGCCGACATGGTCGATCGCCGCAAGCTGCTGCTGTTCACGCAGACGTGGATGGTCGTCGCGGCCGTGGCGCTAGGGGCGCTCACGCTTTCCGGTAAAACCACGCCCACGCTGCTTCTGCTGCTGACGCTGCTCATGGGCTTCGGCGCGGTATTGAACGATCCTGCGTGGCAGGCGATCACGCCCGAGACCGTCTCGCGCCAGAACTTCACCGCGGGTATCGCGCTGAACTCCGCGGGATACAACGTCGCACGCGCCATTGGTCCGGCGTTTGGCGGACTCGTGATTGCCGCCGCCGGGTCGGGAATTGCGTTCCTGCTGAATGCTGTTTCCTTCTTCGGCGTTATCTATTTCTTGTATCGCTGGCGCGGAACGACTGGGCGCGTGTCCTTTCACACCGGCCACATGATACGCACCATGTTCGAGGGCTTTCGCCATATGCGCGATTCGCATCCTGTGAAAGCGGTGCTGGTACGCGGCGCGCTCTTTAGCGTCGGGGCCAGCGCTTTGCCGGCGCTGCTGCCGCTGCTGGCGCACCCCTTCGGATCGCAAGGCTACGGTCTGCTGCTGGGATTCTTCGGAACGGGTGCGCTTGCCGGTGCGACACTGATGCCCACGTTGCAGCGTAGAATTTCCAGCGATTCCCTGGTTTCGCTTTCGACCGCCGTCTTCGCCTTCACGACGTTCGCCGCGCCGCAATGGTGTACCTTTCCGCTGCTATCGCTGACGCTCTTCATCGCCGGGGTCGCGTGGATTCAGATCGTCGCCAGCCTGAATGTTTCGGCACAGACGATGTGCCCTGGCCACATGCGCGCGCGCGCCATCTCGATGTACCTGCTGGTGTTCCAGGGGGGCCTGGCTGGTGGGGCGACCTTGTGGGGAGCGATTGCCGAACGGGTTGGCACGCCGCGGTCGCTCACGTTCGCCGCGTTGGCATTGCTGATCGGACTTCCCGCAGCCGGGTGGTTCAAGCTGCATTCCGGCGATGTCCAACCGACGACCGCCGGAATGGACTAGAATTCTTCTACGCAGTCACATTTCGGGCCTGATTTCACGACAATTCTCTGTGGAGGATTTTGAATGAGGAAAGAAGTTGTCACCGCAATTCTCATGTTGGCTTTGGGCGCGGGCGGCACGGCTGTAGCCAACGCGCAAGCCAAGCCAGATCAGAAGATCACCTTTGCCGCAGTCTACGACCACTCGCTCACCGGCATCGAGAAGGAAGTTGTCTCCGCGGCTGAAGCGATGCCTGACGACAAGTTCAACTTCGCTCCCACCCAGGGCGAGTTCAAAGGCGTGCGCACCTTCGCTCAACAGATCAAGCACGTCGCCGCCGTCAACTATATGTTGGCAGGCGCGATCATGTCCGAGAAGCCGCCGGTGAACTTGGGCAGTGAAAATGGCCCCGATAACCTCACCTCCAAGGCCGACATTGTGAAGTTCCTAAAAGACTCCTTCGCCTACTTGCACAAGGCGCTGGGCACGTTGGATGAGAACAACATTCTCGTCCAGGTGCAGAGTCCGTTCGGTACCAACAAGGTTTCGCGCCTGGGTTTGACGGTCATCGCGCTCGGCCATCCCTTCGACCACTACGGCCAGATGGCTGTCTACCTACGCATGAACGGTATCGTTCCGCCCGCCAGCCGCGGCCAGTAGCCGAATCCAGTCACCCATCTGCGATACGAGGTGCGGAGATTTCGCACCTCTGTCGCGGCCATTCCACGCATCTCTATAACTAAGTTCCAACATTTCTTTACACGTAGGAGCGAAAACTTCCCGCGTGCCGTTGGGTTTCAGCACTCGGACTAACCAAATACACACTCGATTGCGGGCCATGCATCCATCACGAACGTTCCGGAAGTTGCAAGCTGTAACCGTGCTGATGACCACGTCGAATTCACCGATTTCGATGGCCGCGATGTTGATGGCCACCAGCGCCTGGCAGCGAGTGTCCAAGGAGCTATACAGGATGAAGAAAGTAACAATCTGCGCGCTGCTTGCCGTCGCCGTGGCTTGCGGCGGAACAGCGCTCTACGCACAAGACAACATGAGTCAGGGCCAGATGAGCCAGGGGCAGGGTCAGATGGGTCCCGGCGGCGGTCATCGCGGAATGATGTCACCCGATCAGCACCTCGCGCACTTGACCAAGGCACTCAGCCTCACTCCCGACCAGCAGGAAAAGATCAAACCAATGCTGGAGCAGGAACAGACCCAGATGCAGGCGATGCATCAGGACACGTCCATGGCGCAGCAAGACAAATGGGCCAAGGCCAAAACCCTTCGCGAGGGCACGAACGATCAGATCAAGTCCGTGCTGACTCCCGATCAGCAAACCAAGTTCACCCAGATGCAGGATCGCCAGATGGAACACATGGGCCAGCACGGCGGAATGGGTCAGGGTGGAGGAATGGGCCAGCCGCAACAGGCGCCTCCGCAGCAGTAATCAACCGATGTAGCACTGCGAACACATGGAACGATCATTCCTCCTTCGCCCCGGAGGAATGATCGTCTCCGCTTCGCAGCCTGCCCGCCATCGCTTCTCGACCGAGTGGTGCTCGCGCGCTTCGAACAGCACAACTCCAGCGCCTCGGGCGCGAAAAATGAAAGCCCACCGTTTCAACGGTGGGTAGGCGAAATCTCGAATGTGAGTCCCCCGGGGACGACATGCTACTCAATACTCAATAACCTCCACTGGCCCGTCAGCGTTGCCGTTGGCTGCCGCCAGCTTTTCCAAACGCGCGCAAACTGCGATACTGAATTACTAAGCTGCGAGTTTTCTCCTCTTCTCTGCAAGCCATGTGAAGCGCAGGGCCGCCTGAATCGGGCGTCCGGAGAGGCTCATCAAATCTCGCACTCGCTGGCATGTGCCCGGAATGGCTATGATCCGGTGCCCGAGGTTCGCGGCCTTCGTTTGGACGCCAACCTGGGCAAGCGCTAAACAGGAATGAGCGACTACCTCAAAGCCGTGCAGGAACGCGTCGTTATCTACGACGGCGCCATGGGCACTGCCGTCCAGGCCTACAACCTCCCGCTCGACGAGTTCTGGGGCAAGGACGGCTACAACGACATCCTTGTGCTCAGCCGTCCCGATGTCGTCAAGGAAATCCACGCCTCATACCTGACCGCAGGCGCCGATGTCGTCGAGACCAATACCTTCAGCTCCACGCGCATCGTGATGGCCGAATACGACATGGCCGACCAGGTGCACGAAGTCAATCTTGCTGCGGCCAAGCTGGCGCGCGAAGTTGCTTCGAGCTTCAACGGCCGCAAGCGCTTTGTTGCCGGCTCGATGGGCCCGACCACGAAGCTGCCTTCGCTCGGCCACATCGGCTTTGACGACATGGCCGCCGCTTATACCGAGCAGGCGATCGGACTGATCGAAGGCGGCGTTGACGTCCTGCTGCTCGAAACCTGTCAGGACATACTGCAAGCCAAAGCCGGGCTGGTCGGCATCTTCGACGCGCTGAAGAAAACCGGCAAGCAGATTCCCGTGCAGGTGCAGGTCACGCTGGAAGCGACTGGCTTGATGCTGCTGGGCACCGAGATGGGCGCCGCGCTCACCACGCTGGAGATGTTCGACGTCGCCGTCATCGGCATGAACTGCGCCACCGGCCCGAAGGAGATGAACGACGGCGTGCGCTATCTCGGCGCGAATTCGCCGCGTCCCGTCTCCGTCTTGCCGAACGCGGGATTGCCGCAGAATGTTGGCGGCCGCGCGGTCTACGGTCTGCAGCCGCAGGAACTCGCCGATTACCACAAGCAGTTCATCACCGAATATGGTGTGCGAGTCGTCGGCGGATGCTGCGGTACGAATTATGAGCACATCAAAGCCGTCGCGGACACCTGCGCGAATCTCGAGCCAGCGCGGCGCGATGTGAAGTCGGTCGCCGCCGCGGCCAGCGCCTATTCCATGGTCCCGCTCGACCTCGATCCCAAGCCGCTCATCGTGGCCGAGGAGATGAACACCACCACGCGCGTCGAGCACTTCAAGAACATGGTGCGCGCGCAGGACTACGACGGCATCCTCACGCTCGCCAAGAAGCTGGTGAACGAAGGCTCGCACATGCTGGACCTGTGCTGCGCCATCGTCGGCGAAGACGAGAAGGCCTACATCTCGAACATCCTCGAGAAGATCGCCACCCGCGTGCCCGCGCCCATCACCGTCGACTCCACCGAAGCCGACGTGATCGAAGAGGCGCTGAAGCGCATCCCGGGCAAGGCAATCATCAACTCCATCAATCTGGAGGACGGCGAGAAGCGCACATCCAAAGTTCTCCCGATGGCCAAGCGTTACGGCGCCGCGGTCATCGCGCTCACCATCGACGAAGATGGCATGGCGCTGACCTGGCAGAAGAAACTAGCCATCGCCAAACGCATCTTCGATCTTGCAGTCAACAAGTACGGCATTCGCCCGTGCGATCTGATCTTCGATGCGCTCACGCTGCCCATCTCAACCGGCCAGGATGACTACCGCACTGCCGGCATCGAGACGCTGAAGGCGGTGAAAGCCATCAAGCAGGAGATGCCCGAGGTGAAGACCATCCTCGGCGTCAGCAATATTTCGTTCGGGCTGAACGTCTATTCGCGGCGCGTTCTGAACAGCGTCTTCATGCACGAGGCGGTGGACCACGGCCTCGACATGGCCATTGTTAATTACAGCAAAATCTATCCGTTATACAAAATCCCTGAAGCGGAAGTTGATCTGGCGCGGAAGCTGATTTTCTACGATCAGTCCAACGGCGATCCACTGCAGGTTTACATGTCGCACTTCGCCGGGACCAAGGGCAAGGAAGAGAAGACCACCGCGCACGTCGACACGCTCTCGGTCGAAGACAAGCTGAAGTGGGCGATCATCAACGGCGAGAAATCGGTTGGCGATGGTGCGAACAAGAAGTCGCTCAATGAGATTCTGGAAGAGGCGCTGGGAACGTACTCGCCGCTCGACCTCATCAACAACGTCCTCCTCGACGGCATGCGAACGGTCGGCGATCTCTTTGGCGCGCGCAAGATGCAGCTGCCGTCGGTGCTCGACTCAGCCGGCGTGATGAAGGCCGCCGTCGCGTACCTCGAGCCGAAGATGGAGAAGAAGGAAGGCTCGCAGAAGGGAACCATCGTTCTCGCGACCGTGAAGGGCGACGTCCACGACATCGGCAAGAACCTGGTCGACATCATTCTCAGCAACAACGGTTATCGCGTGGTCAATCTCGGCATCAAGCAGCCCTCGGACGCGATTATCAAGGCGGCTATAGAACAGAAAGCTGATGCGATCGGCCTCAGCGGCCTGCTGGTGAAGTCGACGCTGGAGATGAAGTATGTCGTCCAGGATCTGCATCATCAGAAGCTCGACTTCCCGGTGATCTGCGGAGGCGCCGCGCTCACGCGCAAGTATGTCGAGGACGATCTGCGCCGCGAGTACAACGGTGGCATCTTCTACGCGGATGACGCCTTCGCCGGCCTGCACCTGATGGAAGATCTGTCGTCGCCGAATGGCGCGCGTGAGAAGCGCATTGAAGAAGGCAAAGTGGTGAAGGAATTCGCTCGTGCCGCAGCTGCTGGTGTTCTCGACGCGGAAGCGCCGACAAGTCCGAGCATCGAGATCCCCGCGCCGCCGAATATTCCGCAGCCGCCGTTCTGGGGCGTGCGCGTCCTGCGGCCGAAGGATTTCGATCTGCGGGAAATCTTCCAATACATCAACCACACGGCGTTGTTCAAGAATCAGTGGCAGCTAAAAACCGCTTCGCAGGAGGATTACGGGCGGCTGGTGGAAACGAAGTATCGCCCAATCCTGCACGATCTGGAAGAAGAAGTGATCGCGGCCGGCTGGTTCGAGCCGAAGGTTGTTTACGGCTACTTCGGCGCACAGGGCGATGGTAACGACGTGGTTGTCTACAACCTGCCGGAAGGCTGGAAACAGGGCGATGCGATTCCGCCCGAAGCCCTGCGCTTCACTTTCCCGCGCCAGCGCGAAGGCCGGCATCTGTGCATCTCGGACTTCTTCCTGCCGAAGTCGAGCGGCCTCATGGACGTCATCGGTATGTCCTGCGTGACCATCGGCGACAAAGCTTCGCACGAGACGCAGAAGCTGTTCGAGGGCGGCGAGTACACCAAGTACCTCTACCTGCACGGTCTGAGTGTGGAGTCAGCCGAGGCGCTGGCGGAACTCGGGCACAAACGCATCCGCGAAGAACTTGGCATCGCCGGCGACGATTCGCCGCACATCCGCGATCTCTTCCACCAGAAGTATCGCGGCTCGCGGTATTCGTTTGGCTATCCGGCCTGTCCTAATCTCGAGGACCAGACCAAGCTCTTCGCCATGATCCATCCCGACGAGAATATCGGCGTACATCTGACGACCGGATTTTTGCTGGATCCGGAGCAGAGCACCTCCGCGATCATCGTGCACCATCCGGCGGCGAAGTACTTCGTGGCGTGACACCGAAGAGTGCTCGCTGTGGGCATCAGCGCGCACAAGAAGAATTGTCATCACGACGACCGCTTTAGCGGGAGGAGGGATCTGCTGTCCCCACGCGAAAAGCAGATCCCTCGTCGGTCTGAAGACCTCCTCGTGATGACAATTCCTGTAGGTGTCAGAACGACCACCGCTCGCATCTAAGTCATCCGTGCCACGCCGATCCTCATCGAAGCCACTCAAAGTTTCCGAAGGCGCCGTGCCAGCCGACGCGCTCAAGCAGGACTTCCCCCGCATCGCACTGCCCATCCGACCGCCGTATCCGCCGATGGAAGCCAAGCTCGTCGACGAGATTCCGCGCGGGGACAACTGGCAATATGAGCCCAAGTGGGACGGCTTTCGCTGTCTGGCCTTTCGCAAAGGCGACAGTGTCTTATTGCAATCGAAGGCCGGCCAGCCGCTCGGGAGATATTTTCCGGAGCTGGTCGACGCGCTGCTCAAACTCGAGGCGACGCAGTTCGTGCTGGACGGCGAAATCGTTATCCTGCAAGATGGGCATCTGTCCTTCGACGATCTATTGCTGCGCATCCATCCCGCCGCCAGCCGTATTCAGAAGCTCTCGCGAGAGACTCCTGCGACCTATCTCCTCTTCGATCTTCTCGTCGACGACGAAGGGAAGTCAATCGCTAATCGCCCGCTCAGCAAGCGCCGAGATCGGCTCGAGTACTTCGTCAAAGCAATCGGCAAGCAGAAGCGCGTTCGGCTCTCTCCTGCGACTCGCGATTACACAACCGCTCAACGTTGGATGAAGGAGCTTGCTGCCAGCGGATTCGACGGCGTAGTCGCCAAAGAGCTGGATTGCGTTTACGCCTCCGGCAATCGCTCAGCCATGCTCAAGATCAAACGCATCCGCACGGCTGACTGCGTTGTCGGGGGATTTCGCTATGCCAGTAAGGGCGGGGAAGTAGGCTCGCTGCTGCTGGGGCTTTACGACAAGGACGGCAAGCTCAACCACGTCGGTTTCACGTCAAGCTTCTCCGCTGCCGAACGCAAGAAGCTGAAAGCCGTGCTGAAACCCTTCATGAACGGAGAGGGCTTTACCGGCCACGCTCCCGGCGGCCCCAGCCGCTGGAGCACGGAACGCAGCGGCGAATGGGAGCGGCTTGCTCCGAAGCTGGTGTGCGAAGTCCGCTACGATCATTTTTCCGGAGGCCGCTTCCGGCACGGAACCAAGTTTCTGCGCTGGCGTCCAGACAAAGCTCCGCAGGAATGCACGTACGACCAAGTGCAACCCGGCGGCGGCAAGGGAGGGTTGGCAAAAATTCTGGTGGCGTGAACCAGAACATCAGCTCTCAGCCGTCAGCTCTCAGCTGTCGGCCCAAGACATTCGCTGCCGATATTGGCAGCTTACAGCACGCTGGTCCCACTCTTCGTTAACGGCGTCACGATTCGCGAGCCACTGGCCGACGGCTGACAGCCTGTTTCCTACGCCGCCGCGGTGCGGGCACGGCTGATCACGACGTAGCGTTCCGACGCCTGCAAAATACCGCGCAGATCGTTGCAATGGCAGCAATCAACCGCGCCATTTGCCAGCGCCTGCGTCCACATCCGGTCGTCTGCCAGGCGGTGAATACAGACGAACGCTGTGGCGGGAAAGCTTCGGCAGAGTTCCTTCAACTCCGCCATGCCGATCAATTCCAGATCAACAACCGCGAACGGCGCTCGAAAACGCGCCACCGCGGAGCGGGTTTCTTCAGCTGATTTCGCAAGCACGAGATTGCGAAATTCCTTTCCCAGCGATGCAGCCAGGCGCTCGGCCGATACTGCGTCGTGGTGAGCGAGAACAACATTGATAGGCCGCATAACAACCTCTTTTAGGAGTACGGGATGGCATCGAGCCATCGATTTTGAATCTAATTTCGGTGTGCGACGGGCCTGGCCAGACAACTTACTTTGTGGCGTCGTTGACGGATTCGAAGGGTTCCGGCTGAAGCTTGCCGTTCCGTTTCAGCAGGATCTCCACTTTGCCTTCGGCGTCCTCCAGTTCTTTCCGGCAGGAGCCTGAAAGCTTCATGCCTTCGTCGAAGAGTTCCAAGGCGCGATCCAGCGGCACATCACCTTTTTCCAGTTCCGCTACGATTTTCTCCAGCCGCTCCAGGCACTCTTCAAACTTCGGCAAGTTCGAACCCCTTTGAGCTGATTTTAGTCCAGATTTCCTCAACCGAAATGAAAATTTCACAGCCCAATTTGTGGTGCAATCGCCGTCAGAAGTTTACCCCGCCGGTGATGACGCTGGTCCGCCCTTCATACGTCGCCTTGGCGTCATATTCCCACAGTTGGCTGGTGCCGATATAAAAACCCTTGTATGGAGTTGTCAGGTTTGTGGTGAAGCCGACACCATCGATCGTGTAGCGGTTGCCCAGGCTGTCCGGACGCTGGTTCGCCGTCGTTTGCCATTGCCCGTACCCTGCCGGGCCCGCCAGCACCGCCCACTTGCCATCTTTCCCGAAGGTAAATGTATGCGAAAGCGAGTAATCGAAGGAAATGTCTTGTCCTGGGATGTTCCGGGTTCGCTGCTGGTGCGTGTTCCAGGCGTAGTAGGTATAGAGGCTCACCTGGTTGGCCTTGTTCTTCGTCAGATAAATCGTTGCTCCGACCTGCGGACCGACGGACCAGAAGCCGGAGGCAAGATTGTCCTCGGCGCCCTGCTGATAGCGGCCTGTCGTCGCGTACACGCTTAATCCGGCTTGCAAGTCCAGGCGCGGGAAACTCCATCCCAGGTCGAAGGGCACAAAATTGGTATCGCTGATGCCGACAGCGCCGACTTCCACAGAAGGTTTTACCAGTGGCGCAAGCGAAGCGTCGTCAGGTTTTCTCTTGGCCACGGCCGCATCTATGGTTACGAAGCGACTGCTGGAGATCGCCACGTCAACCATGAATTCGAGCTTGGCGCCCCATAGCTTCGCTTTGGGAACAAAGGTGAAGGAATTGTTATCGGTGAGGGCGAAGAAATTGTCGTCGTCGTCCTTGAGCTTGCCTTTTGGACCGTACAGCCGGTCGGCCGTGTTGTACCAGAACTGGTTGGAGTAGGAGAAGCCCGGATCAGGGACGGTGCCGGCGCCGGAAATATAGGAGCCCGGCGAGTACTCGCCGCGAAGCTGTGCGGATGCGGGAAGCGCGCACGCCGCCGCAAGCACCAAACAGAATAGGCCAGATCTCTTGGACCGTTTCATCGCCCTGAAGTGACGCGGTACTACGAATGGTTAGGAATATATCAGGACGGGCTCAGATTGGAGAGGTGAAAGTTGGCGTTCGCAAAACCGAAGTAAGATTATCTTAACTATTTGCAAAAGTAAGTAAAGTAAGACGAACGATGAAAGTAAGTAAAGTAAGAAAATCGGCAAGATCGCAGGGGGCGGCAGCGAGGCATGCGGGCTAAACGATTGAAAAGGGAGGAGGTTATCGACGGCTGTAAAAAATCGCATTTGACGCAAAACGCTTGGACAATCAAGTGAAAAACTCGAATGCGCTTTTGTGTCGCCGGCTAAAGTCGGATCACGCGAACCCGCGGTTTCTGAAAATCTGCTTTTATACCGCAGCGCGCTTGCTGGTGCCTAGCGCTTCCAGAACATCCACGGCGCACGAATAACGTCCGAACGGCGCGCTGATCTGCGCACCCTGCACCATGTCTTTGACCGCGGCCAGCATGTCGCGCGCAATGGCCACGCCCTCGGCGCGTGCAGCGTCGGCGGTTGTGGCTTTTGCCATGCGAGCGAAGATCTCGTCGGGAATCGACACCCGCAACTCGTTCTTCATGAACTCCGCATTGCGCGTCGAGGTCAGCGGCCAGATTCCGGCGACAACCGGCACACGGAAATGTTCGATGCGGCGCAGGAAATCCTCCAGCAGACGAATGTCGAAGACCGGCTGGGTGACGGCCAACTCGGCTCCCGCTTCCACTTTGTATTCGAAGCGGCGAATCTCCTCGTCGATGTTGGGGCTGCCGGGGTTCGCGCCGACCGCAATGACGAAGGCCGTCGAGCTTCCTGTCGGATTGCCGCCGATGTCGAGCCCGCGGTTCAGATTGCGAACGATGTTGACCAGCCCGATCGAGTCGACGTCGAAGACCGCCGTCGCATCGGGATAGTCGCCCATCTTCGGCGGATCGCCGGTGATGCAGATCAGGTTGCGAATTCCGACGGCGCTAGCGCCCAGCAGATCCGACTGAATGCCCAGCACGTTGCGGTCGCGACAGGTGTAATGCAGGACCGGCTCGATGCCCACCTCCTGCTTCACCAGCAGACACAGCGCCTGATTGCTCAGGCGCGCCGAGGCGCGAGGACTGTCGGGAATGTTGATCGCGTCAACGCCCACCGACTTCAGGAACCTGGCGCCCTCGAGCTCCCGCTTGGCATCGATGCCACGCGGCGGCACGATCTCTACCATCGTGATGAACTCGCCGTTGGCAACCTTGCGGCCGAGCGCAGAGCGTTCGCTCAACGGCGGAGGCTCGACGGGTTTCGTTTCGGTCGTCTTCGCCACCTTGTAAGATGAGGCGCGCGCTGATCCCACCTTCAGGAACAGCTTCATGGTGTGGATGTGCTCGGGAGTGGTTCCGCAGCAGCCGCCGATCAGGCGAACCCCGACATTGACGAAGGGTTCCATGTAGTTCGCCATGTACTCGGGCGAGCACAGGTAGATGTTGCGCCCTTCGACGGAGCGCGGAATGCCTGCGTTTGGTTGTGCCGATAACGGTCGCGTCGTGACCGCGCGAACCCGCTCCAGCGCGTCCAGCATGGCCACCGGGCCCACGCTGCAGTTGCAGCCGATGACCTCAGCTCCCCATGCCTCCAGCTGTGGTCCGTAATGCTCTGGGCTCGATCCATCGAGGCAATTGCCGTCCTCGTCGATCGTCACCTGTGCCACGACCGGCAGTTCGGGATTCACATCGCGGGCGGCCAGAATCGCCTGATGCAGCTCTTCGAGATATCCGAAT
Source organism: uncultured Acidobacteriaceae bacterium (assembly GCA_963805985.1). Classification (GTDB taxonomy): domain Bacteria; phylum Acidobacteriota; class Terriglobia; order Terriglobales; family Acidobacteriaceae; genus Bog-257. Next base: position 427,728 of record CAWDWG010000009.1, read on the forward strand.
GTTTCCAGGATCAGCAGATCCACGCCTTCTTCATTCAACGCCGCGATCTGCTGTCGAAATGCGTCGCGAGCCTCGGCCAGCGCGATCTTTCCCAGCGGCTCGATCCGGACTCCTAGTGGTCCCACTGCTCCGGCGACCAGCGCGTCGAAGTTCTTCGTTGCCTCGCGGGCCAGTCGCGCTCCGTGGCGATTGATCTCGACCAGCTTGTCAACACATCCATGCTTCGACAACCGAAACGAATTCGCGCCAAAGGTGTTTGTTTCAATGACCTCGGCTCCCGCCTTCAGGTAGTCCTGATGAATGCCGCGAATGAGGTCGGGGGCAGAGAGATTCAGTTCGTCATAACAGCGATTGATGAAGATACCTTTGGCGTAAAGCAGCGTACCCATGGCGCCGTCGCATAAAACAGCGCCCTTCTGCAACCGGGAGAGGAATCCTGTTGACATGGTGATCTCAAACAGCGATAGAGCGGATAGCTTGGTTGGAACTTTATCGCAAATCAGGGCAAAGTGCCATCAGCGCGGCGCGCAGAACGGTGTGCCGTGCTCTGTTATAATCCAAGCGTTCACAGCAACTCATGTCTAATCATAACGTGCTCACAGGCGGTCGCTGGATGCGGCTTGTCCTTCTCATTCCCTCGCTGATCGCCGTCCTCACAATGGCAGCCTGCGGTGGTGGTACCAACCCCAATGCGCCTCAGGTTTCCAATATTGCCAACGCCGCGTTCATCAGCAACAGCTATTCCGGGAATCTTCAGCTCGTCAACACTCAGAACGACACTACTGCCTATTCGCAGCAGACCACAAACTCATCAGGGCAGATCGTTCAGGGCACGCCGGTTGACATCACCTTTGAGGCCACCACGGTGACCTACGAGGTGCTGAATCCGACCAAAGCCAATACGCTGGTTTACGATCCCGTTACGTTCGTGCTCTACATAGTCGACAACACCGTACAGACGGAAAACGGCTCGCTCCCATTAAATGGACCGGCGCCCATGGCCGCATACTCGCCCGATGGCACCAAGGTTTATGCTCCCGTGCCCAGCGGAGGAGTAAGCAACTCCCATCCCGGCCTGGTGCAGGTGTGGAATTCCTCCACCTACGTCAACACTGCCAACTACCCGGTAGCGGGCGCGAGCGCGGTTGCACCGAGTCCCAACGGGACGTACCTGTTGGTTTTCTCCAGCAATTCCGACGCGATGACCGTGATCAACCTCAGCGCCAGTCCCGTAACCTACACCAGCGTTTCCGGGTTGGCGCGTCCGGTCAATGCGTTCTTCAGCAGCGATGGCAACACCGCCTACGTCATCAATTGCGGACCGGAATGCGGTTCCGGCAATCCGGCATCGGTGGCGCAGGTGAATATTCCTTCGGCGACGATTACGGCTACGGTACCGGTCGGCGGCGCTAGTGTCGGTTTGCTGAACGGCACCACCCTCTACGTCGCTGGCAGCCCGGTACCGCCGGGAACCACTTCTACTTTTGACGCCGTCGACATCAGCAACATGACGCGGATCACCGCTAATTCCGTGCCGATCAGCGACGGCTTTCACACCACGATGGCGCTGGCGCAAAACCACAAGCTGTATATTGGTGCCAATCAGTGCAGCAACACAACGGTAGGATGTCTCTCCGTCGTCAATACGTCCAACTACACGGCTGATGCGGGCTTGCCGCCACGCGGCGCCATTACCAGCCTGCTGGCCATCGCCAATCGCAACGTAGTCTACGCGATCGAGGGTGGGCTGCTGGTTATCTACGACACCACTACCGATCAACCACAGCAGACCCAGATCATCTTCACCGGCGCGCTCTACGGTATCGTGCAGGCGAATTAATTTGTCTTGTTGAAATCTGCAGACTTCCCTCTGCGATGGATTGGCTAGTCATCAGTCTCTGACCCCTAGCCCCTGACCCCTAGTCCCTGCTTACGGTTCCAGCCGCAGATGATGTACGCCTGCACCTTGCACGGCCTCGGCCGAAAACGGCAGCGTGAAGGTGCGGCCGTGATAATAGGCGTCCCACTGGTCGTTGAAATGCTCGTCGAAGATGTTGCCGGATTGCCCGTTGACGATGTCGAGCGTGCTGGCGTCCAGGTTGGAGAAATCGACAGTAAGCCGCTCGGACGGCCCGAAGTGCGGCGCCACCTGCTTGATCGTCTCGGTGTCGCCGGAGAGCGGCAGGCTCCCGGGGCCCGCGCCTTTTTTCAGGACTGGGATGTGGCTCCAGAAGGGATGGGTGATGTCGGTGCGATGCACCCGTCCCCACCTCCAGACAGAGATTGCGCTGGTCGCGCTGGCGTCGTTGATTGCGTCTTCGACCGCGACGGCCAGCAGACGATCGTAGCTGGAATAGCCAGGCGGCAGCCAGCGTTGCGGTTGATGGGTCAGCACATTCTCCAGCCACACCGGGCCCATGAACGACTTGTACGCTTTCCACTCGTCGCCCAGCTTCGGCTGCAGTAGAAGCTCTTTCAGCTTGTCGCGGGAGAAGACTGCTATCGTCGCCGCCGCGGACTCGGTACTCATGCTGCCATCCCACTTGCGCATCAGATCGGCGGCCTCGCGCGCGCGCGGCGACGCCTGCGGCGAATGATCGACCGCATAGACGAATCGCTCCGCGCAGAAGCGATCAAAGGGCGACACGATGTCGGTCTGGATCGTCAGCATGTCAGCCGGCGTAAATTTTTTCTGCGCAGTCAGCAGTTTGTACAAACGCTGCGTGCGATAAGGTGACATCCATGCGGTACTGAGTTCGTAAGGATAGCCGTCGGGCGTGACGCGCCCGTTGGCCGTCGCGAGAATTCCGGATGGCGGATCGTAAACACTGGGCAACAATTCGTAGGGAACGTAGCCAGTCCACTCGTGGGCATCGTCCTCGCCGGCTTCGGGAACATCGCCGTCGCCCGAAGAGCGAATGGGGACAAAGCCGGTCGCCTGATATCCGATGTGGCCATCGACGTCGGCATAGACAACGTTCTGTCCCGGTGCACCGAAGTGCGCGAAAGCCGCGTGGAACTCCTGCCAATTTTTCGTCAGACCGACTGCGAAGAACGGGATGTTCAGAGTCGCCGGATCCAGCGCCGTCCACTTCAACGCCAGCTTGCGCTTCTCGCCCGGAACCAGGTCGCTGATGATTGGGCCGTGCCGCGTCGTCTCGACATCCAGCGTCACCTCGGGCTCGCCCTTCACCCGGATGATTTCCTGGCGATGCTCCGGCTTTACCCATCCTTGCGGCGTCAGGTATTCGCCATTGTCATTGAACTTTTCGATGTAGACGTCTTCAACGTTGGGGCCGAGGTTGGTGAATCCCCACGCGATGCGCCGGTTGTGGCCGACGATCACGTACGGCATCCCCGGCAGCGTCACGCCCGCAACGTCGAAGTCGCCGGCGGTGAGATGCGCCTCGTACCATACGTTCGGAAGCTCGAGATCGAGATGCATATCGTTCGACAGCAGCGGCTTGCCTGAAGCCGTATGCGCGCCCGAGACAACCCAGTTGTTGGAGCCGGGACGAATGTGCTCTTCGGCGGAAGATTCCAATGCCACTGAGTGTTTGCCGGTCAGCAACAGAGCGACTGGCCATTCGGCCCGATACCTGCCTGTGCTGTCATCCCGATCGGAGGTGGCTGATTTTGGCCGCTGCAGCCGAGGGATCTGCGGTTCGCCCGTTAGGGCGAGGTCTTGGCCGGCGTTGCCAGCGCTGGTCCTTGGCGCTTGCTCCTCTTCATCCGGCGTGCTCTCCCCTGGAACCTCGTTCTCAATATTGCTGCTATCCGCTCCCGGCGGATGATCGCGCCACGACGTATTGACGAACAGATCGGCGGTCATCTCCGGCCCCAGCTTCGCCAGAATCTTCTCTTTTTCCAGCTTGTCTTTATATAGACCGTGATTCAAGAACTCGGTCATCGACAAGCCGACCAGCAGCGAATCCTCGACCGTCCAGACATGCGGCGCGTAACCCAGGAATCGAAACTCCAGCGGCAGCGTCTTCCGGTGCTGCTCGATATAAGCGTTGACGCCGGCCGCGTAGGCGTCGAATTGCGCGCGCTGTTGCGGGTCCATCTGCGCTGCCGCCTTCTCGGCCACCTGGCGCAGGCCCAGGATGCGTTGTTCGCGGTCGTACTTCAGATATTTCGGACCGAGAATCACTGCCAGGTCCCCTGACGCAAATCGGCGCGTCATATCCATCTGCCACAGTCGATCCTGCGCGGTGATGTATCCCTGGGTAAAGAAAAGATCGGTCAAGTTGGAGGCGGAAATATTCGGCACGCCAAGCGAGTCGTATGTCACGATCACAGGCGCCGAAAGTCCAGCCAGATGGACGGTGCCATCGCGCTGCGGCAGCGACGCCTTCACTGCGTGATAGAACCACCAATCAAAGCCAAGAAAGGCAATCAGTAGCAGGGCAAGGACGCCAACTACCAATCGGAAAACGATTTTGGATTTCGAGGGACGATCCGAAGAGGCGACGAGAGCCATGCGAACTTCGATTATAGATGGGAACCCTTCTTAATATTTTGTCATCACGAGCGGACTTCAGTCCGCGAGGGATCTGCTTTTCGACTTTCGCGGCAAGCTCTCCAAATCAGCCTATTCAGGCTAGCGGAACATCGGCTGATACGGCACACCTTTGCCTTCAATAATCGCCCCAGGATTATCCGAGACCAGCGCGTTTGCGACGCGGTCTCCCATCATCTGCGCGACAGCATCGCGCGCTTCCGACATTACCGGCTTGCGGCGCACCGGGTCGTGGGCATCGCTGGCAATCACGTGAACCGCATCGCGCTTCAGCAACCACTCCACCAGCTTCTGCGAACGGCTGCCCCACCCTCCAGTAACCGCGTTGGCAGTCACCTGCACCAGGCAGCCCTGTTCCACAAACTTCACCACCATCTCCGGATTCTTCATCAACGGCCGATTCCGTTCGGGATGGGTGATGATCGGCACCAGGCCTCGGCTGCTGAAGGCAAACAGGTCCTGTTCGACGCTCGGCGGAATGCCGTAATCGCTGAACTCGATGAGCAGATACTGCGAGTCGCCGATCGTGTAGCGGCGCGGATTTTCCAATGCGTCCTGAATATTGTCGTAAGAAAAATGGAAGTCGCAGCCTATGCTGAACGTCAGTTTGCCTTCGGCCGCATCGCTCAGTTGCCCCAGCATCTCGGTGAAGCGTTCGCGGTTGTATACGTACATGTCATTGCTATGCGGCGTAGCGACGATGTGGGTGATGCCATCGGCGATGGCCACCTGGCACATCTCGGCGGTCATCTCCCACGACTTCGAGCCGTCATCGATCCCCGGCAGGATGTGGCAATGAATGTCGACCATGAGAAAGTTTCGAGTTTCAAGTTTCGAGTTTCAAAACCTATGGATCGAGCGTCCGGACATCTTTCGACTTTCAACTTTGCGGACCCGTGCCGCAGACATTGGGCGAAACGGTATGAGAATTTGAAACTTGAAACTGGAAACTCGAAACTGGGGTTTTAATATCGTTCCCGCATGAACTCCGTTATCGCGTCGTATGCCTCGCTCAGAACCGGCTCGGGGGCCAGGAAGACGATGCGCATGTGCTTCGTACCCGGCTTCTGCCCGAAGCCCGATCCGTGTACCACCAGCACATGCTTCTGCTTCAGCAGATCGGTAACGAACGGCAAATCGTCGTCAGGAATCTCCAAGGTTGGGAACGCATAAAACGCTCCCTTCGGCGCGACCAGCTTTATATGCGGAGTCCGCTTCGCCCAGCTCGCTGTCAGATCGGCACGCCGCTTCAGCTTGCGCAACACTTCCGCCAGATGATCCTGCGGTCCTTCCAGCGCCGGCTTGATCGCGTGCTGGAAGGGATGCGGGGCCGACAGGCGCGCCCGCAACAACCGGTGCACCGACTCCAGATACGGACGCAGCACCTCGCGCGGACCTGTCCCAATGGCCCATCCAATGCGCCATCCCGGGACAAGGTACGCCTTCGACAATCCATTGAATGTCACGATAGGAACATCGGCGGCCAGCGTAGCAATCGAGACATGCTTCTCGTTGGGATCGAAGATCAGCTTGTCGTAAATCTCGTCGGCAAAGACGATGAGCCCGTGCTGCCGCGCCAGTTCCAGGATCTTCTCCAGGGTCCGCTTGGAATAAACCGCACCGGTGGGATTGTTGGGCGTGATCAGCAAAATCGCGCGTGTGCGCGAGTTGATCTTGCGCGCCATGTCCTCGACATCCGGCTGCCACCCGTTGTTCTCGTCGAGATCGTACGCATTCATCGGGCAATCCAGCTTGGCCAGGATCGCGCCGTACAGTGGATATTCCGGGCTCGGGGTCAGCACGTTGTCGCCGGGATTGAGCAGGGCAGTCAGGCAGCTGTCGATGACCTCGCCACTGCCGTAGCCGATGAAGATGCTCTGAATGTCGCGAAATCCGTTGCGTTCGGCCTCGTTGCGGATCGCCTCGATCGCGGGCTTGATCCCCAGCGACTCGGCGTAGCCATTACAGCCGTCGACCATCGCCTTCAACACCGCCTCGATCATGTGTGGCGGCGTGTGGAAGTCGAATTTGCACGGGTCGCCGATGTTGAGATAGAGGATGGAATGGCCTTCACGCGCCACTTCCTCGGCGGTCACGACCAGATCGCGAATGGCGTACCGCACGTTCGCCATGCGGCTCGCCGCCATCACTTCCGCAACAGCTCTTGTAGCCATAGAAGCGTCCTTAGATGAAATGGAGTCCCCACTCCTCTTCGCGCAGGCGCCCCACCCTTGTCCGCTGCTTTTGCGGACAAGGTGGGCCTTAATAATCTAATTACTCCGGCCGGTCAATCTGCGCCCTCTGCAGCGTGTCAGAGTAATCGATATACACCGACTTCCACTCAGTATAGAAATCAATCGCGCCGAGTCCGCCCTCGCGATGACCGTTACCCGTAGCCTTCACGCCGCCGAACGGCAGATGCACCTCAGCGCCGATCGTCGGCGCGTTGATGTAGGTGATGCCGGCGTACAGATCGCGCATCGCCGTGAACGCCTTGTTCACGTCTTTGGTGTAGATCGACGACGACAGCCCGTACTCGATATCGTTGGCGATCTCGATGGCGCTCTCCAGCCCATCGCACGGAATGATCGACACCACCGGCCCGAAGATTTCTTCCTGCGCAATCCGCATCTTGGGATCGACGTCGCTGAACACCGTTGGTGCGACAAACCAGCCGTGGTTGTAGGACTCGCCTTCCAGTCGATGCCCGCCGCACAGCATCTTCGCGCCTTCGTCCTTGCCGATCTTGATGTACTTCAGGTCGGTCTCCATCTGCGACGAGTTCACAGCGGGCCCCATGTCGACCGACTCGTCGAGTCCGTTGCCGATCTTTAGCTTCTGCGCGCGAGCGACTAGTTCCTCGACAAACTTCTTGTACACGCCCTTTTGCACGATGATGCGACTGGTCGCGGTGCAGCGCTGGCCGGTCGTACCGAACGCTCCCCACAACGCGCCTTCGAGCGCGAGATCGAGATTCGCGTCGTCGAGGACGATCATCGGATTCTTGCCGCCGAGTTCGAGCGAGCAATGCTTGAAGGTCTTTGCCGCTTCTTGTCCCACGATCCGTCCCACGGCTGTCGAGCCGGTGAGCGAGACCGCGCGGACATCCGGATGCCCGACCATCGGCGTGCCAACCTCGCCGCCAAATCCGCTGACAATGTTTACCACTCCAGCCGGAATCCCGCCATCAGCAAGGGCTTGCACGAAATTGAACGTCGAGAGCGGCGTGTCCTGCGCGGGCTTAATTACAGCGGTGTTGCCTGCAACCAGAGCAGGGAAGAGCTTCCACGAGGGAATCGCCATGGGAAAGTTCCACGGCGTGATCATGGCGCAGACGCCCAGCGGCTGTCGCACGGCCATCGCAAATTTGTTGGGCAGCTCCGACGGGACGGTCGGGCCAAACAGCCGGCGGCCTTCGCCTGCGGTGTAGTAGCCGCAATCGATTGCCTCCTGCACATCGCCACGCGTCTCTTTGATCACCTTGCCCATCTCGCGCGTCATCTGCTGCGCGCATTCTTCCTTGCGCGAGATCAGGATCTCCGCCGCCTTATACAGCATCTCGGCGCGGCGTGGGGCGGGCACCAGGCGCCACTTCTTGTAAGCCTGCTTGGCCGCTTCGATTGCCATATCGACATCGCGCTTGTCGGATTTCTGGAAGATGCCGACCACCTCGCGAGTGTCGGCCGGATTGAGATTCTCGAAGGTGTGTCCGGTGCGGCTCTCAACCCATTCGCCGCCAATGAAGTTCTTGAACGTCTTCGGCTGCGCGCCGGTATGAATGCTCGGTGCCTTCTGTTCCATCGTCGCCATGCTGATTGTCTCCTGCGTAATAGTCCGAATCTTTAATGCTATCGGGAAATGGGAGGGATTGTCACTTCGGTGCGCCGTCAGCCGTCAGAGCGTGCGCTTACAAATCACAGCGCGTCAGACTCGATGTCATACGCCTCCGTCTCTAGTCTTTTCCGCGAGTCACGCCACGTAAAGGTTTCGATGGCCGAGCCTTTTTCGAATGTGCTTTCGTACTGCGCGATGATGAACAATCCACCCGCCGTAATCTTCCAAGTAAGATTCTTCGGCGTGCTGCTAATGGAATTGCCGAGTTTCTTGTGGATTGTGGTTAGAGTTGTGAGGAACTCTTCACAATTCGGGGGATAGCGGAACGATTTGGTGCCGTCCTCGCAGATGCCCTCGTAGTCGCCGAGAATAAATTGTTCATGAAACCTTAGGGCTGCGTCATCGGCGCGATTACGAGTCTCCACAATCATTGGCCCAAACAGCCATATCTGCGAAGCAACAACAAGCCCTGTTACCGCCAAGGACCACTTCCACAAGAGAAGCCTGCGTGTTCGAGGGTTGTGTTGCGGATCGGTAGTTGCATCTATCGCCGACATGAGGCCTGCAATTCTGCTGAAAGGAACAATCGGTAGATACCACGAAAACAACTGTGCGACAATATCTTTAAGACCGCGTTTCTGAAGAAACCCAAGGGGAGTTATGCGCAAGGTTCTAGGAGTCGTACTTCTCATCGCCGCCGTCGCCCTGATTGCGCCGCGGCTGTTGCGGGCCGCTTCCGTTCCGGCAGTCGGCTCCGCGGCGCCGGATTTCACCCTCAACTCGCAGGAAGGCAAGCCGGTCTCGCTGTCGCAGTATCGCGGCAAGTGGGTGGTGCTGTACTTCTATCCCAAAGACATGACTTCCGGCTGCACCATTGAGGCGCACAACTTCCAGCGTGACCAGGCGAAGTACGGCGCGGCGAATGCGGTTATTCTCGGGGTCAGCGTGCAGGACGTGCAATCGCACCAGGAGTTCTGCACGAAAGACGGTCTCACCTTCAAGCTGCTGGCTGACACTGACCAGAAGGTCTCCCAGGAGTACGGTTCGCTGAAGAATTACGGCGTGATGAAGCTCTCCGCGCGCAACACCTTCATCATCGATCCGCAAGGCAAGATCGTGAAGGAATACATCGGCGTCGATCCCACCAAGCACAGCGAGGAAGTGCTGACGGAGCTGGCCGCGCTGCAGAAGTAGTCGAGATTGCGATGCGGGCGGTACCGTTTACCGCCCTGCGTAATACCCCTCTCGCGATTGCACGGTGTAGTCCTTGTTGGTCGTCGTTAGCGAGATGCTGTGATATCCGGCACTGGCGTCGGCCTTGTCGGGCGTGTAGCCCAGGTTGTACTGGTTGCGCAGCTCTTCCTCAATCTGTTTGTAGATCTGGTCGATAGGTTCTTTCTTCGACACCTCGAAGAACCGGCCACCGGTTTCCTTGGAGATCCGCTGCAGAACTTTCTTTCCGTCCGGATGCTGCTGCTGCGGATATCCTCCGCCACCGCCTCCCGGATAACCTCCGCCTCCTCCAGGATAGCGGCCCATGCCGCCTCCGCCCCATCCACCGTGAGGCCGTCCCATTCCCATACCCTGGTGTCCATAGGCATCGGGATCGGCATACAGAATCGAGTACACCAGGGTATTGGCGCGCTGTGCGGATTCGATGGCGCGATCCAGACTGACCTTGCTGGCATTATCCACTCCGTCGGTCAGCAAAATGATCGCCTTGCGGCCCTCCTGCTTGCGCATCATCTCGTCCGAGGCGAGGTAGACGGCGTCATACAATGTTGTCCCTCCACCGCGGTGCCCGCCGCCGCCTCCGCCCGGTGATCCCCCTCCGCCACCGGAGCTGGCATCGTCAAAGTGCGGCGTGTTGAGCTTGTCTAGCGCCGCTTCCAGCTTGTCGCGCGAATTGGTCAGGTCCTGCAGCAGCTCAATCTCCGAATCAAAGTGAATGACGAAGGCCTTGTCCTTGTCGACGCGCATCACGTCATCGAGAAAGGCGTAGCTGGCAGTGCGCTCTTGGTCGATCAGCCGGCGCTGGCTCATGCTGGTGTCGACCAGCAAGCCGAGCGTGAGCGGCAGATCGGTCTCCTTCGCGAAGTAGCCGATGGTCTGCGGGTGGCCGTCCTGCGTCAATTTGAAATCATCTTTGGTCAGGTTGCTGACGAGTTGGCCATGCTTGTCGCGCACGGTGGCGAGTACGTTGACCACCTTCACTCCGGATGAAAACGTGGGCGGAGGAGTCTGCTGCTCCTGACTGTGCAGAAATGGGGTGATCAGGAACAGAGATATCGTCAGACTGAGCCAGCGATGGAGTGATAGGGACACGCATCTCCTTGGGATGACGGGTTTGTTCGGGCACAACTATCCTACGGTTTTCGCGAAGCAAAATAACAGAAACCCCGCGAAAATCGCGAAGTTTCCGAACTGAGCCACTGAGAAACTTTTGGAACTTTTGCCGGAAAAATGGGAATCGCTGCCTTTGGCCTGGCAGCCTCCCAGCCCTGGTCCATGCCGCTTCGGCTTTAGCCTCGCCTATCCGGCGATTTCTGTGTACGCTGTACAATTCCGGTCACCCGAACATTTTGCGCCACCTGGAGAGAACCATGAAGCTGATCCGTCGGAACCGAATCGTCGGAGTTATTGCCGTCTGCCTTGGGCTGGCGAGTTTTGCATTCGGCCAGGGCCAATCGCCACAACAACTGGCCTGGAGCATCCTGCAAGGCGGCACCAGCAACTCCAATCTCCAGCAGCGAATCACGGCCGTAACCGCTTTGGCCGGTATCACCGCCGATCCCAAAGGCGTCAGCATGGCTGAGCAGGCGCTGCAGGACGCGAACCCCCAGGTACGCTCGGCAGCTGCTACCACCCTGGGAGTGCTGAAGTCGACCAGTTCCATTCCCGCGCTGGAGCAGGCGTTGAAGGATACCGATCCGGCAGTGATCATGTCCGCAGCCAACGCGCTGGTGCAAATGAACAATGAAAATGGGTACGACACCTACTATGCCGTGGCGACCGGGCAACTGAAGGGCGGCCAGAGTTTGGCAGCCTCAGAGCAACAGCAACTGAACACGCTGATGCACAATCCCAAAGATCTGGCGGAGACCGCGTTTGAGCAGGGCATCGGATTCATTCCCTTTGGCGGTATCGGATTTGGCGCCTTCAAAGCCATTCACGACAGCGGACAGAACGCCATCCTGGTGAAAGCGACCGCCTATAAGATGCTGGCCAAGGATCCGGATCCGCAGTCGGAGAAAGCATTGATCAACGCTACCGGCGATCCAGCAGTGGCAGGTTCGCGCGGCTGCCTACGACGCGCTCGCCAGGCGGGGCGACAAATCAGTGTTGCCGCAAATCTCCAACGGACTCACCGACCAGCAATTTCAGGTGAAGGACGCGGCGGCGGCGACCGTGGCGCAGTTGTCCGCACTGCGATGATCTGCGTGGTTATCGTCGCACAGCTACAATAAATCCTTATGATCCGATCGATCGTCTTTCCCCGGCGGCTTGGGAAATCTCTGGATGATTTGCAACCGGCACTCGATCTGTTTCGGGCGCTCGGCTTCGCTGCGGGCAATGAATGGCATGAGGGTGGAAATCACGGCGTCGAGATGCTGGCGCCTCGCGGCGGACTCGAGTTCATCGCGGCCGCCGACGCTCCCAGCGTTGATGCGATGGTAGAAGTTTCCGACGCCGATGGTGCCTGGGCCATCGCGAAGAAGCTGAACGTCAAGGTACAAAAAGAGATCGGCGATACGCCTTACGGCGCGCGACTTTTTGAAGTCGAAGTCAGTGGCCTGCGAGTCGGATTTCTGGCGTACGCGAAGAAGCCGGGCGACAGTCGCGGCCTGGAAGGAAAGCTTGATGGGCGCGGCAAGCGTTTCGCATTGGTTGTCAGCCGATTCAACTCCTTCATCACGGAACGCTTGCTGGACGGGGCTTTGCAGGCACTCCGACAATGTGGGACCGGCGAATCCGACATGACCATAGCCCACGTGCCGGGCGCATTTGAGATTCCATCCGCCGCCCGCCAGCTTGCGGAGACCAGAAAGTACGACGCGATCATTTGCCTCGGTTGCCTGCTGCGCGGTGACACGCTGCACTACGAGGTGATCGCCAACGAAGTCACACGCGGCGTCGGACAGTCGGCGCAGGAGACTGGGGTGCCACATGCCTTCGGCGTTCTCACCTGCGACACACTGCAACAGGCGATCGATCGCGCCGGGCTCAAGGCCGGGAACAAGGGATTTGAGGCTGGGCTCGCGGCTGTCGAGATGGCTTGTCTGCATGAAGTGGTAACGGTCGCGAAGGCAACGGACGGTTCGCGATGACCAAGTCCGGTACCCGCCGCAAATCGCGTGAGTTGGCGTTGCAGATGCTCTTCCAGCTTGACATGGGCCATCAGGAGCCGGAGGACGTGCGGCGCACGTTCTGGAGCGAGCGCCAGGATCTCGATGACAACGTCCGCAGTTTCGCCGACACGCTGTTCAACGTCGCTTGTGAGCGGCAGCAGGAAATCGGCGAGCTGATTGAGCGCAACGCGGAGCATTGGCGCATGGATCGTATGGCTGCTGTCGACCGCAATCTGCTGCGCGCCGGCGTGGCCGAGTTCCTCGGCTATCCCAAGACCCCGCCCGCGGTAATCATCAATGAAGCGCTGGAAATCGCCCGCCGATTCTCCACACCCGAGTCGGTGCAGTTTATCAATGGAGTTTTAGACAGCGTTGCTCGCGAACTGGGCGAGAAGAAGAAGTGACCGCGGTTCAGCCCTGCGGACGGCGTTGCTTCTTGAGCGTGAGCTGCGAACCGCCGCGCGAATAGCTGACTTCGTCCATCAGGGCTCGCATCAAGAGGATGCCGCGTCCGTGGTTGGTGAGGTTGATGCCGTCGTCGCTGACGTCGGTCACTGCCGCACTCTCAAATCCTTCGCCCGGATCTCGAATCACAATTGTGATCGCGTCTGCATCCACTTCAACCGAGCAGCGAATGACCTTGCTGGGATCGTTCTTGCATCCGTGAACTACGGCGTTGACCAAAGCTTCCTGCAGCGCCACCAGGATGTCGATCGCTTCCTCGTCGGCGACGCCGTGCTCCTCCAGGAAGTGCATGATGCGATCGCGAGCAGGCGCCACGGCCGTGGAGTCGCCCGTGAGTGCGAGTTCCAGGGCGGAGGCTCGTGACTCTACGGTTTGCGCGGCGTCGTGCAATTTGTCTCCTACGCGGTCATGGCGCGCTCATCACAGCAGGCAAGCTCGAATCCGGCGCCGTCGTCAAATTGCAGGACAGACTCCAGATTGGTCATCACTATCAGGCGACGCACCCAGGGCGATGGATTCGCTACGCTGAAGTCGCCGTCATTCTGCAGGGCACGGCAATGCAACTCGACCAGCAGTCCGAGCCCAGCTGCGTCGATAGCCTGAACCTGCGTCAGATCGACCACCAGACTTCGCTCCGGGCAGGCTGCCGCCATGCAGCGCAACGTTTCGGCTTCCACTCCCAATACAATCCGCCCCGCGCAATACAACTTCGCCACCGAGGGCACGCTTCGAATCTCAACTCTCAACATATCGCTTCCCCGTAATTCTCCCTACCCTTGAGTACGTTCTTTCCTGACGAATTGTTTCCGAGGCAAGTCGTTGTTGGTCTCTTTAGTATCGCCGAGCTTCATTGCAAAATGATGAATATGACGTTGCATAATGAGATGCACGCTTTGGCGCAACCCACTCCTCTCGCAGGCCGCCGATCACGTCTGCACAATCCAATCAAACTTGTGCCCGTCTTCACCTTGATTGGACTTCGCTGAGAGCGGTTGGGTGCAGAGATGAATGGTCTATAAGTTCAAAGTGCCGTTAAAGTGTTCCGAACTGCAGGTTGCGCGAGTATCCCAATTGAAGAGGTGTTCGTGAGTTGCAGAGCTAGGCCAGTTGCTAATTGCTTCCATTCTCCTTACCGCGCTTCTTGATCTCGATATTCAAGCGCTTGATCTTCTGATTCAGGGTGGAAAGAGGAACGCGAAAGCGGTCGGCGGCTTCAGTCTGGTTCCAGGCGCACTTCTCCAGCATCTCGCTGATCACGCGCCGTTCCAGTTCTTCGATGATCTCGAACAGCGACGCGTCGGGGCGGTGCTCCATCAGCGCAAAACGGCTGCCGCGGCCGGTGAGGTCCTCGGGAAGCAGTTCCGCCGTCAGGCTGGTGCCGGTCGCCAACACCACCGCGCGCTCCATCACATTTTCCAGTTCGCGCACATTGCCCGGCCAGTCGTAATCCATCAGCGGGCGCAACGCTTCCGGCGTGACATGCAGCGGCGGCTTGTCATTCTCCCGTGCGAACTTGGCGATGAAGTGCTCCGTCAACAGCGGAATGTCATTCTTGCGCTGGCGTAGCGGGGGCAGATCGACGGTGATGACGTTCAGGCGATAGAAGAGATCTTCGCGGAACTTGCCTTCCTTCACCTGCTGCTTCAGGTCAACGTTGGTGGCGGCGATGATGCGCACGTCCACTTGAATCTCGCTGACGCCGCCCAGATGCATGAACTTCTTGTCCTGCAAAACACGCAGGATTTTGGCCTGCGTTTCCAGGCTCATGGTGCCGATTTCGTCGAGGAAGATGGTGCCGCGATCGGCAACTTCGAACAGCCCTTTCTTACTGAGAACCGCGCTCGTGAAGGCGCCTTTGACGTGACCGAAGAGCGTCGACTCCAGCAAATCCGCGGGCACCGAACCGGTGTTGACCGGAATGAACGCGCGCTCCTTGCGGGGCGAGTTCATGTGGACGGCTTTGGCGATCAGTTCCTTGCCGGTTCCACTCTCGCCTTGCAACAGCACGGTAGACCGGCTGGGAGCGACCTGCGCCACCAGATCGAAGATGCGCAGCATGGGCTCGCTCTTGCCGATGATGTGCTCGAAGTTGTAGCGCTGCTTGAGAGCGCGCTTGAGCTGGACAACTTCTTCTTCGGCGCGTCGCCGGCCAACCGCCGTGCGCACGTCTGCCAGCAGCTTCTCGTTGTCCCATGGCTTCTGAATGAAGTTGGTTGCGCCGGCCTGCATTGCGTTGACCGCGTTCTCCACCGTGCCGTAGGCAGTGATCATGATGACCGGCAGCTCGGAGTCGCGCTCGCGAATCTCGCGCAGAATCTCGACGCCATTGCGCTCGGGGAGGGCGAAGTCCAGTAGCACCAGGTCGAAAGGGCGCTCGGCGATCCGCGTTAGCCCCTCCTCGCCATCATTGGCAACTTCGACTGAGTAGCCCTCGAACTCCAGCAAAGTCTGAAGCGACTCGCGAATTGCGGCCTCGTCGTCGATGATCAACACCGATCCGGCCGAGGCAAATTCATCGCGGCCGGTCACATCTCGAATGAAGGTTGCTTCAGGCACTGACAGCCTTCCTGATTAGAGGGAACTCCATGATGAACGTCGTGCCGCGGCCGGGCGCACTGTCGACACGAATCTTGCCGGCATGTTCCTGAATGATTCCGTATGTCACCGACAATCCCAGTCCGGTGCCGCCGCTGTGACCGGTCGTCGGCTTGGTCTTGGTGGTGAAGAAGGGATCGTAGATGCGATGGATGTGCTCCTGCGCGATGCCCGTTCCCGTGTCGGAGACCCTCACCTGCACGTGATGTCCGTTGCTGGTGCTTATGGTCAACGTTCCGCCGCCCGGCATCGCGTCTTTGGCATTCAGGAACAGGTTCAGGAACACCTGCTGCAGCTTGCCGGTGTTGCCGTGAATGGGCGGCAGATCGGCGTGCAGATCCTGCTGCACTGCGACGCGCGCGGTTTTGAACTGATGCTCCAGCAAGGTCAACGTATCTTTGATGATGCGATTCAAGATCAACATCGGCGAATTCAGTCCCCGATGTGCGGGAGAAATTCAACAGGCTGTTGACGATCTCGGAGGCGCGAAAAGTCTGCTTGGTAATTTTGTCGAGCAGCACCGATTGTTTGTCGTCGTGATGGAGCTGCTTGGCCAGCATCTGCGCGTAGGACGAGATTACCGCCAGCGGCGTATTGACCTCATGCGCGACGCCGGCGGCCAGCAAGCCGATCGACGATAGCTTCTCCGCCTGCGAGAGCTGCGACTCCAACTCAATGCGCTCAGTGATGTCGTCGACGATGATGAGGCGGCCGATGACGCTGAAGTCCTTGCTGACCAGCGGCGCGATGGCGATATTGGTCACGCGCATTTCGCCCGTGGGCGTACGCAGCCGGAACTTGTAGAGGTTGTGAATGCCCTGCATCTGGCGTACGCGGTAGTGCTCTTCCAGGAAGGCTGGAGGCAGCACCGCCGACATGGGCTGTCCCACAGCGTCGCGTCGCGGCAAAGCGAACATCACTTCCATCTGCGAATTCCATGACTCGATGCGGTCTTCCAGATCGACCGCCATCACGCCAACGCTGATGGACTCGACAATGTTCTCGCTGAATTCCTTCAGGCGTTCGTACTGACCGGCCTTCTCCTCGAGTGACTTGTACAGCCGCGCGTTCTGCACCGCGATGCCGATGTATCCCGCGACCGTTTCCAGCAGCTGAACGTCCTCGCTGGAGAGGAAATCGCCTTCGACGGTCTTGCCCAGACCGAGCACCGCAATCGTGCGATTCACAACCGTGCAGGGAATGTAGTAGTTCAATTCCAGGCGGCGAATCGCTTGCCGCGCCGACGGAGTCTCGCGAACCGCTTGATTGGTGTTGTCGAAGAACAGGTGGCCAGCCTGCCACTCCGGCCGCTCCACATGCAGAAAGTCGAAGCTGAGTTCGCTGGTGTTCGCAATGCCGTACGACTTGGCGAGATAGAACTGCTCCGGCTGATCGGGATCGGACAGGAAGACCGCAAGCCGATCAACCAACAGCGTGCGCGACAGCCGATCGACAATCGAGCTGAGCATCTTGTCGAGATCGGTCTCGGAGTTCAGATCGCGGCCAAACTCAATCAGCGTGCGGCGGTAGTCGTAACGCTTGCGATAGAAGAATTTGTCCAGGCTCTCCTGGATCCAGTTCTTGAACGGATCGAACAGGATGGCGGTGACGGCGATGGCAATCATCAGTCCGATCGGCCCGACATTCGGGAAGTTCTGGTGGAAGAGCACCGAAGCCATGCCGACCGAGGCGAAATACGCTGCCGTGATGGCGCCCGCGGCAATCGTATAAGCCATGCCGCGCTTGAAGATCAGGTCGACGTCCATCAGCCGGTAGCGGAAGATGGCGTAGCCGAAGGTCAGCGGCAGGAACACCAGCGACAGCACGGAGATCTTCATCCCAATCGCGGGGAGCGTGCCGAACAGGTAGGGAATGATGTAGAAGATCGTGAACGGCGCGACGGAAAGAATCGTACCGCGCGTCACCCACTTCATCTGCTGCCGAAGAATCGCCGTTTCGGCGTGGCGATAACTGTGCCATAGCGTGACCGTCGCCATCACGAAGTAGGCAGCCAAATAGAGCCAGTCGACGCGGTCCAGGTTCCAGCGCAGCAACTCGCTGGGCTGCAGCAGATCGATCACGCAGATGCGAACTGCCAACAGAATCGCGCCCGGAAGGTAGACCGCAAGCGGGATCCAGCGATGACGGTTGATCAGCCCTTTGCGCTCCGGGAAGGTCAGCGAGAAATGCAGGAACAGCGCCGGCTGCAGCAGCCAGGCGACAACGTTCGACCAATAGATGATCCAGTCGAAATCGTTAAACTTGCCGGTGTAGTGGAACGAATAGAAGATGAACGACACCAGGCAGAAAACGTAGAAATGCGTGCTCTTCGGGGCGGTCCAGCGCCGGAGCAGCACATACATTCCGATGCCGAGGTAAACCAGAGCAATCAGCCGCAAGCCGAGGTAAAGCGAGCGGTCCGCCGGCACAAGAATCAGGGGCGCTTCCAGCGGCACGCCCTGGCGCAGCAGAGAATAGTTGGCTTTCGTCCAGATGCCAACGCCGTAAAGGGCGCGCTCCAGACTGCCGACACTGGTGATTTTGTGATTCTCGACGGCGGTTACGATATCGCCGGGCTTAATGCCGGCCTTTTCGCCGGGACCGTCCGCGTCGACCCGCTCGGCACGAAGATGCTGCCCATCTTCTACCCACCACACGCCATCGTATGGGGAAGAATATTCACGGTCTTTCTGGAAATTGATCCACGCGAACACGACCGCGGCGACGCTGAGCAGCGCCAGGAAAATCGCGAAGAAGCGCGTCTGGAGGTCTCGATTCATCAAAGCCAGCGCCTGGTCGTTAGCACGCACTGGTGGGACAACTCCCACGAGCCTCTCTTCCTTGAGCAACTTCGATGCCAAGGTTTTGATACGGCCGCCCCTGTAAGCTCTTCTGTTTGTGCCGCTTCCATAATTATAGATTGCGAATACGCCCAGAAATACAGGATTTGGTATTTCTCTGTGAATTCTGAAAGGCGAGTGCCGCTACTGACTGCATCGTCTTCCAGTTTATGTAACACGAACTTCAGCAAGTAGTTCCAACCGTAAGTTCACGAATTGCCGTAACGCCTGGGCCTCAACGGAGGAAGTGGCGGACATCGAAACCGTGTAGCCTAGTCAAACATGAATTCCGGCACACTCACGACCGCGGGGCTGAGTCTGGGCGCCGCGGCCATCTGGGGCGGCGGCGACTTCGCCGGCGGGATCGCCACCAAGCGCGCCGCCGTCTTTCGCGTGGTCGCCGGAGCTCACGCCTGCGGCCTGCTTCTGATGCTGGCTCTGGCTTGGGCTACAGGCGAGCCCATACCCCCACGAACGTCGTTGGTCTGGGGAGCTGTTGCCGGCATCACTGGGGCCTTTGGCATTGCGGCTCTCTACAAAGGGCTGGCGATCGGACGCATGGGCGTTGTCGCCCCTGTTGCCTCGGTGATCACTGCGATCCTTCCGCTGCTATTCGGTTTTCGGACGGAAGGTTTGCCGAGCGGCATTCAGCTTCTGGGATTCGGTCTGGCGCTGGCCAGCATCTGGCTGGTCGCCCGACCGGATGGCGAGGTCGATTCCCATCGCGGCCTTGGTCTGGCCATCCTGGCGGGTGTGATGTTCGGGCTGTTCCTCGTCTCCGGCAAACAGGCCAGTCACAACGGAGTCTTCTGGCCACTCGTAGCGGCTCGCGGCACCTCTACGGTACTGATGCTCACAATCGTTGCGTTCTCGCCTCGGGATCCTCGGCCGTTGCGTCCGGCGTTCGTTCCAATTCTTCTCTCGGGATTATGCGATTCCGGCGCCAACGCAATGTTCCTCGCCGCCACTCGTCACGGACGCCTGGACGTTGCCGCTGTGCTGTCGTCGCTCTATCCGGCGAGCACCGTCATCCTCGCGCGCTTGTTGTTAAAGGAGCGCATCTCGCGGATGCAAACGGTGGGTATTGCGGGAACGTTGGTCGCGGTAGCTTTGATTTCCGCGCGATGATGGTAGAGCTGGCCTTCAAGCCAGCGTTAACGCGTCTCAGCAAAATCTGAGCTAGCTTCAGCCGCCGTCATGGTTTTTCCAGCAGCCGCGAAGCTTATCGCTGCGCCAGCACTGGCGCCGCCCAGGCAAACTGAAAGATGGACAGGGGATCCTCGGAGTACTCCACATCCAGATCGATGTATCCGTCGGTAACGATCCAGTAGTAAGTCTCCACTACAGCGATGATCACGGTGAGAGCGGCGTCCAGTTCGCGATGCGCGGAGGCCAGCGCCGACAAAGTACGCTCGCGGCGCCCAACATGCGACGCGCTGAAACTCTTCAGCCTCGCGGCTGCGCGTTCCAACGCGCCACGATCGTCAGCAAACTCGCTTTGGGTGATGCGGTCGTGCAGTAACTCGGGATAATCCACCAGCTGAGTCAGTACGCGCGGCAGGGACACATCGTCCTCGCCGTCCAGCAAGCGAACCAGACGCCCGACCATGGCGTCGACATAGCAGCCGCGCAGCATGTCGAGCAGGTCGCTGCGCGCTTCGCAAAGTTGCGGGTTGTTTTGGATGATCTCGCGCTCCAGCTTCCAGTAGATGTCGCGGTCGGTCGCCAGGGCCAGCACCTGGTCGCCGATCTGACGAAGCTCGGTCTTCGCCCGCTCGCGGAATTGTTTTTCGCTTAACATTTGCCACCCTCACCCAGAGTCTAGCGGCGGCTAAGCACAAGCTTCTGTGATCTGGATCACCGGCCGGCGGGTCTTCGCGCACTTTGCTCGCAGAAGCTAGAATAGAAAAACTCGCCAGAGGTAGTGGGCCGGCTTGCTCTGCGATGCCTCGTGCGAGTTTGTTGTCATCCCGAGCTAGCGCTTTTTGCGCAGCGAGGGATCTGGGCGGGCCGATTCGCGCCGGTGCGCGAAAGGCACGCATCCTTACGAGGTCATCATGTCTGCCTATCAAGAGATTGTTGAGCGCGAACAGAAATACCTGCTGAACACTTACGCCCGTTATCCCTTGGCGATTGCGCGGGGCAAGGGCGTCTACGTTTACGATGTCGACGGCAAGCGTTATCTCGACTTCCTCACCGGCCTCGGCGTTAACGCGCTGGGGCACGCGCATCCGCGCATCGTCAAGGTCATTCGCGATCAGGCGGCGAAGGTCATCCACGTCTCCAATCTCTATTACAACGAGTATCAGGGCCTGCTGGCGGAGAAGCTCTGCACGGCGTCGGGGCTGGATCGCGCCTTCTTTTCAAACAGCGGCACTGAGGCGATCGAAGGCGCGCTGAAGCTGGTACGCGCCGCCGGGCACGCGATCTCGCCGGAAAAGTCGATCGTGATTGCGCTCGACAATTCGTTTCACGGGCGCACCATGGGCGCGCTGGCTCTCACCGGCCAGCCGAAATATCGCAAAGACTTTGATCCGATGCTGGAGGGCGTGCGCTTTGTGCCGCGCAACGACGTCGAAGCGCTGCGCAATGCGATGGACGCGAAAGTTTGCGCGATTGCGCTGGAGCCTATACAGGGCGAAGGCGGCATTCAGGCGACGACGCCCGAATTCCTGCAGGCCTGCCGCGCCATGGCCGACCAGCATCAGGCCGCCCTGATCTTCGACGAGATCCAATGCGGCCTCGGTCGCACCGGACGGCTCTTCGCCTTTGAGCACTTCGGCGTGAAGCCGGACGTAGTGTGTATCGCTAAGCCGATCGCTGCCGGATTGCCGCTCGGCGCGTTTCTTGCCACGGAGAAGTTTGCGCAGCACATCACTCCCGGCAAGCACGGCACGACTTTCGGCGGAGGCCCGCTGACCTGCCGCGTCGCGTTGGAGTATCTGGCGATACTGGAAGACGAGAACCTGCTGGACCGCGTGCGGCGAGTGGGCAGCTACTTCTCGCAGAAGCTGCGCGAGCTGGTCGACAAGTTCCAGATCGCGACCGAAGTTCGCGGTGTAGGAGCGATCCAGGCGCTGCAGTTGAACATTCCGGGCAAACCCGTGATGGACGGCGCGCTCGCCAGCGGCCTGCTGATCAATGTCACTCAGGACAACGTGCTGCGTTTCCTCACGCCATTCTTGCTGGAGGAAAAGCACGTGGACAGAGGCATAAGAATCCTCCGCAAGCAGCTGACGGCGGTGCAGAAGAAAGACAAAGGATCTGTAAAGCGCACGCCCAGCGAGGCGACAGCTTAGAATCGCTCACTTCCTATTGATGACGCGCAGGCCTTCAAACGACTCTCGAAATCCCTTTATTCGGTCGCGCATGGTGGCCATGTCGGCGATGTCTGCTGCCTGGCTGCCGCTGTCGTGATGCCACAATTCCATTAACGGGAGAATGAGAAACTGGATCAGGTTCTCCAGAGTCCACTCGTGTTTGGAATCAAAGTAGTAGTTAAGGTCGTCGTCGCCGATGTTTGTTAGCTGCTTTGCGATTTGCCTGTAAACTTCCTGCTCGACTAGTCCCTGCCGCTTCAGTTCATATTCCAGGAGAATAGCTTTCTTTATGACCGCATCTACCTGCGATTCCCTCCTAAATCTGCTCCTGCCAACGAAGAGGACGAGAAGGGCGAAGGGCACAAGACATAACCAAGCGTTTACCACCCACAACGACAGAACTGATGCGACAAATGTAAGTGTGCCGGCCAGCCAGATCGCTGCATGAAACCAGTTCCTGCGGAATAGCGGAGGGCGATCCCAATTTGGTACGTCCCACATTGTGGGTAGGTACCACCTAATCACGAGAACATAAAAAAACACGAATGCAACTACGGCAGCGACTGTCCACAAGTCCGCACTCCTATGGCAGGGTTATCTCAACCGCATGTCATGCCGAAGGACGGCTCCGCGAAGCTCGCTCCTGATCCACAAACCGCATAAGCGCTTGTTCACGCTCGCTGTCTGTTGACCATTCTCCCAGCACATCGCCACATTCCCAACAGATGACAATGTAAGGTAGGTGGTCAAGTTTGCTAGAACCCGGCTTTAATCTAGCCGGACCGTTACACTGTACGCAACGAAGGTCCGCACTCCCGTCCGCTTTGATAGCTACACCGACATTCGGATTACACATGGCGTCATTGTAGCAGTCCCCAATCTGCAATTGACGGCGCTGCATTGGGCCTTCATTCGAGGCTTAGTATACAGTTGGGCATTCGGGTGCTCCTTGGGAACAGGTACCCCGCTGATTGTCGCGAGGAGGAAGAGCAGGCATGTTTCCAGATACCCAAGCTTAGAGACAAACGCGAAGAGCGCTACTTCGCCCTCGTCCGCAATCCAAGCCGCGCAGTTTCGCGTACCGTACAATGTGACCATGAAGGGCCCAGAGAATGACAATTCCCTCATTTGCGTTGGTGGTGTTTGGGTTCATCAAGGAAGGCTTGAGCCAGGCGCCGATTGCGAGAACATCATAGACGTGGTTCGCGAAGAGAGAATCCGCGACATTCTCAAGTCCTACACCTCATCGCCGAGAAAGAAGGCGCGCAGCCAAGAGCCAAAAAGCTAAAGGCTAATGGCCCCTACTTCGCCACCCGTTCCGCGATCCACGCGGCGCACTCGCGCGTGCCCATGGATCCTCCGACATCCACGGTCGTCTTTTTGTCGCGCACAGCCTGGGTCACGGCATCTTCGATCTTCTGCGCCTCTCGGGTCAGCCCGATGTGCGCCAGCATCATCGCAGCAGTCAGGATCGCTCCCATCGGATTGGCCATGTTCTTTCCCGCAATCGGCGGCGCCGAGCCGTGTACCGGTTCGAACATCGACGTGCGTCCAGGATGAATGTTGCCGCTGGCGGCCATGCCCAGGCCGCCCTGCAGCGCGGCGGCGAGATCGGTGACGATGTCGCCGAACATGTTGTTGGTGACCAGGACGTCCAGCGACTGCGGCTCGCGCACCATCTGCAAGGCAGAGCGCGTCCACGTACATGTGCTGCGTCTTGATGTCGGAATAGTCCTTCGCCACTTCCTTGAAAACCCGCTGCCACAGGCCGCCGGCGTAAGTCATCACGTTCGATTTGTCGGACATCAGGACCTTCTTCCGGCCGTTGCTGCGCGCGTAGTCGAAAGCGAAGCGGATGACGCGCTCCACGCCCTTGCGCGTGTTGATGTCTTCCTGTGTGGCGAGCTCGTCGGGCGTGCCGAATTTGAAGACGCCGCCCATGTCCATGTAGACGCCTTCGGTATTTTCGCGGATGACGGTGAAGTTGATGTCGGCAGTCGTCGCATTCTTCAGCGGGCACAGCGAGGCGTCGAGCAGACGCACGGGACGCACGTTGGCATAGAGATCCATCTTGAAGCGCATGCCCAGCAGGATCTCTTTGGCGTGGATATTGGTTGGTACGCGAGGATCGCCGAGCGCGCCGACGAAGATCGCATCGAAGTCGCGCGCCAGCATCTGAAAGCCGTCGGGAGGAATCGTGGTGCCGTCGGCGAGATGGCGATCGGCGCCCCAATCGAAATGGGTGAATTCGACGGGCGCTGCCGAGGCTTTAACAACTTCGATGGCGTTGGGAATCACTTCCTTGCCGATGCCGTCTCCGGCGACGACCGCGATGCGTTTCATGTTGGTCACGGGAAATGAAGATAACAGAAAAAAGCGATTAGCAATTAGCTGAACCGCTTCGTCCCATCCTCGCGGATTTCATTGGCAGTTTGGGTAGGCTCTCGACAGGTCGGTTTAGCTAATTGCTAATCGCTAATTGCTAAGTGCTTCTTACCTCACCCACCATGTCCACGCGATGAACAGAATCTGCATTGGGGTGCGAATCCACAGCGGCGTCGCCGCTTTGCCTCGCAGCTGAACACCTCGGCGTGCGGCACTGATGTTCGCCGGAAACATCGCGAGCATCAGCAGAATCAATCCCCAAGCTGCCCATGGCCGGGTCGGGAGCAACAGCAGTCCAATGGCGCCCGCCGCCTCTAGGATGCCTGGTGATCGTGACCAGCAGGCCGGGCTGCGGGAATGATGGCGGTACCATCGCGATCATATCTTTGCGCGTCGAGGTGAAGTGCGCGATTGCGGTAAACAGGAACATGGTTGCCAGCGCGAAGCGCGCACAGGCCAGCCAGGTTTCCAGGGCAGCTACGCCGACATCGCGCCAATGCCGCGATAGATCAGCAGTGATCCGAACAGCACAATCAGGACCGCCATGTCGACCTCAGTATCGCCCCAATGATGCTCTGAAAGCATATCGTTAAACCCGGACGTCTCCGACGAGTCGTTTCTGCTTCGTTATAATCAAAGATTCAGTATGACGGTTGCAACTCTGCAGGACAAATTGACGGCCTCCGGCGCGCGCTTGGGAAGCTATCGCGGCGCTGAGACTGCGGCCAGCTTCGGCGATACGGCGGCGGAGTTCGCGGCGTTGCTGCAGGGCGCGGCGGCGTTTGATATGAGTTGGCAGTCCAAGCTGATCTTCAGCGGCCGCGATCGTGTGCGCTGGATGAACGGCATGGTCACCAACAACATTCGTGACCTGGCTGTCGGGCGCAGCGTTTATTGCTTCATCCTGACTCCGCAAGGCCGCAATCAGGGCGACCTGGTTGCGTACAACCGGGGTGACTTTCTCCTGGCGACTACCGATCGCGAGCAGGCGCCAAAGGTCACAGCGACCCTCCAGCGTTACATCATCATGGACCAGGTTGAGATCGAGGACATCAGCGATAAGCTGAGCTCGATCGGAATTGCCGGCCCAAGGGCCAGCGAGGTTTTGTCGAACGCCGGTATTGATGTTGCGCAGCTCGAGATGGGGCAAGTGGTGGATTTGGAGTGGCGCGGCATCGGAATTTCGGTTGCGCGTAGTGCACATCCTCAGATGGACGCTTACGAGATCTGGGTGGCCGGCAAGAATGCCGAAAAAGTCTGGGAAGGTTTACTGGCTGCCGGAGCGCGGCCGGTTGGCAGCGATGCTCTGGAGATGTACCGAATCGTTCGCGGCGTTCCGCGATATGGAATCGATCTGCGGGAACGCGATCTTCCACAGGAAACCGGCCAGGAACATGCGCTGAACT
Organism: uncultured Acidobacteriaceae bacterium; assembly: GCA_963805985.1. GTDB lineage: Bacteria > Acidobacteriota > Terriglobia > Terriglobales > Acidobacteriaceae > Bog-257. The sequence continues at coordinate 453,444 of CAWDWG010000009.1, forward strand.
TCACCAAAGGCTGCTTCATCGGGCAGGAGATTGTGGAGCGTATTCGCGCGCGCGGCAATGTGCATCGAACGTTCCTTGGTTTTGAAGCTGAAGGCGAGTCGCCGCAGCCAGGAACGAAGGTTCGCGCCAATGACAAAGACGTCGGCGAGATTACCAGCGCAGCGCGAGTTCCATTTCCCGGTGGCGAGCGAACTCTGGCGTTGGGATATTTGCGCCGGGAAGTCGCGGCTCCCGATGCCGAGGTTCAAGTCGGCGAGCAAAGCGCGAGAGTGCGGATGCTGCCATTCGATCATTCTTGAATTCACCACAGAGGGCACTGAGAGCACAGAGAAAATGAGTTCAAATTGTCCAGGTGGGAATTGGCTGCCAATTCTTAAAACCCTGTGCGCTCTGTGATCTCCGTGGTGAAGAAATATTTCAGACTGTAGAACTTTATGGCCGAAAAAGAGAAGAAACCTGAATTTGTCGTGAACGATCGCCGTCTGTTCAGCAGCGAAGGCGAGCTGCGACAGGATGTGGTGGAAGCCGAGGAGCGCCGCGAAGAGCGCGAGCAGGAGACGAGGGAAGCGCAGCAGCGCGCGAATCAGGAACGCGCGGCGCAGAACCGTCCGCTGGAGACCCCCCCTGCCCAGACGGCGGCATCGGAACCCGAGCCGGAAGTTGCGACTCCCAGCGCCCAGGAGCAGCAGGCCTCGGCCGCCGCTTATCAGGAATCGACGCGTGAGATCGATGAGCAGATCGAGAAGGAAATGCGCAAGCAGGGCCGGCCGCATCGCGCGCAGGATTTCGAGATCACCTTCGAGAAGTTCATCGCCTCGCTGTATATGACTTCGCTAATGCAGCTTGGACTCGCCGCGCCTCAGGGAGCAAAGCCCGAGGTCGACCTGATCGGCGCGCGCCAGACCGTCGACACGCTGGCGCTGCTGCAGGAAAAGACGAAAGGCAACCTCACGCCGGCGGAAGACAACATGCTGCGCAATTGCCTCTATGAGCTGCGCATGGCGTATCTGGAAGTCACCAACCTGATCACTCATCCGCCACAGGGCGGTCCCGGCGGCCAGGCCGGATGAAAGCCACGCTTACCGTGCTGGGCAGCGGGACCTCCATGGGAGTGCCCACGATCGGCTGCGACTGCGCGGTGTGCACGTCGGCTGATCCGCATGACCGCCGCACGCGTCCCTCGATCATGGTGCAGTGGGACGGCCACACAATTCTCATTGACACTACGCCCGACTTCCGCGAGCAGGCGATTCGCGAACGCATTCGCAAGATTGACGCAGTGCTCTACACCCACGGTCACGCCGACCACATCCTGGGACTGGACGACGTCCGCCCGCTGAGTTTTCCCCGCGTCACCGGCGGCAGCAAAATTCCGCTCTATGCCAGCGAGAAGACGGGACAAGTTTTACAGAGTGTCTTCCGCTACATCTTCGACGCGAACTACAAATACGGCGGCCTGGCGCAGGTGCAGCTGCACCCGTTGAACGGGCCGGTCGAACTCTTCGGAGTGACCTTCATCCCGGTTCCGGTTTTGCATGGCGATGTGCCGATCGAGGGTTTTCGTTTTGGCGGAGCGGCGTATCTCACCGACTTCAGCAGCATTCCTGAGGAGTCGCTGGCGCAGCTGGAAGGTCTGGACGTTCTCTTCCTTGATGCGCTGCGGCATCATCCCCATCCCACGCACTCGACGGTGGAGAATTCTCTGAAAATTGTCGAGCGGCTGAAGCCGAAGCGGACCTACTTTACGCATATTTCGCACGACCTGCCGCACGAGGCAACGAATGCCAAGCTGCCTGACAATGTGCGTCTGTCGCATGATGGGTTGAAGTTGGAGTTTGAAATCTAGGGCTGCGAACCACGATGCAGATCTTCCACCACCTCGAGGAAGTACCGGCCGGCTTCGGTCCCAGCGCAGTTAGCGTGGGAAATTTTGATGGAGTGCATCGCGCGCATCAGGAGGTGGTGAGACACATGACCGCCAACGCGCGGTCGTTCGGCGGCAAGGCGGTCGTAGTGACCTTCGATCCGCATCCGTACCGCATCCTCCGTCCGGATACTGCGCCGAAGCTGCTTACTCCCATGCCGGTCAGGCTCGAACTCCTGGAGCGCATTGGAGTCGATGCGGTATTAGTGCTGCCATTCACGCGCGATCTTTCGATGACCACCGCCGAGGACTTCGCGCGCCAGGTGCTGGTGAGTGCCTTGCACGCCCGCGAAGTACACGAGGGCTACAACTTTCACTTCGGGCATAAAGCGCAGGGCAACGTTAAGACGCTGGCCGATCTGGGCAAGCAGTGCGGCTTCGAGGCCAAGGTTTATTCGGAGATGATTCTTCGTGGTTATCACGTTTCCAGCAGCGAGGTCCGCAAGCTGCTGCAAGCCGGGGAAGTGAGTAAGGCCAGGGCGTTGCTCGGACGCCCGTTCAGCATCGTGTCGAATCCGGGCCGCGGACGCGGTTACGGGCACAAGTACACGGTGCCGACGGTAAATCTGGCGCGCTACGACGAACTGGTTCCCGCTGATGGCGTCTATGTCACGTGGCTGCGCGTTGGAGGCGAGTGTTTTGAAGCGGTGACTAACGTCGGCAAGCGGCCGACCTTCGGCGAAGAGTCGTTTGCCATCGAGAGCCACCTGCTGAACTTTCACCCGATTGAGCTCCTGCCGGAGACTGAGTTGGAGCTGACCTTTCTGAAGCGGCTACGGCCGGAAATTAAATTCCCATCCGTGGAGGCGCTGCGTGAGCAGATCGCCAAGGATGTGCACAAGGCGCGAAGGTATTTTCGCTTACAGAAAGCAATCATGCATTAGCAGCCGGACGGAACGCGACCAGCGGCAGCTGCGAGACCAGTTTGCGAACGTCTGCGTCCGAGCCTCGGTATGGCCAGCCCAGCAACCTGCTCAACACAAAGCGAACAATAGGCAACACGAGGCGATTTTTCTTCTCGTAGTCCCGAAAGACCTGCACCGCCTCGTCCTCACCCAGAAACCGATACTGCGCCCTGAATGCTTGTGCTCCGATGACCACGTCGCAATCCGGCTTGGCCTGAATGTTGAGCAGCCAGCCTGAGTTGCGCCCAAAACCGCTCATCACCACCGCCTCGCTAAGGGCCCCGCGGTATTGGAGCACTTCCAGGACAGTCGCATGACGCCGTTCGGTGCGGCGACCGGTGTGATGGAGAAGCAGGAAGCGATGCCCGAGCAGACGGCCGAGCCTCCAGCGGTACAGATAGATGGGAGCGCGCAGTAGATAGCGCAGCACACCGTGGGGTCTGGAACCAGTCATCTTCTACTTTTGTCGAATCTCCTTTCCTTCACCAGTCTTTGTCCAGGTCTTGCCTTCATCGGTTGAAAATTCCGTCAGCCATTCCACGGTGTCGTTGCCGTGAAATTGATTCGTCGTGCGAAACTGCACACTCTTGCCGTTGATTTCATTCGTGCTGGTATAGAGCCAGCGCTCGCCGTTGTCCTTGATTTCCAGAGCCGTATGCCGAGGCGTCTCTTCACCGAGGGAGACACCGTAGAAGTAGAATGTGCTGCTCTTCGCTGCGAAGCTGTAGATAGACAGCTCGCGCATGGGCGTGCCGCCGAAGTTGATGTCCTGATCGCAAATAACAAAGATGTGATCGGGAGACCAGACGCACTTGGTGGTGGCGCTGGCTGTGTTGGCCTTGCTGAAGGCGGAGTCGACAAACTGGCCGTCGCCGACCCACTTGCCGCCCACCCAGCGATTCAGGATGTCGGCGTTAAGAGGCGTGTCGGCAGCCGCCATCGGCAGACAACAGGCAAGCAGGAGAAATAGCGGGCTGAGCAGCTTCATAGCATCCTTTCGCCGGCGAGGCGGTCAGCAAAACCCATCCGCAGTATAGACAAGAGTATGGAAGCGCCGATGCCGTTTGAGAGCACTGGTCGTCAGGCTCGGACGAAACGCTCCTGCTGGGGTTTGCGCGCTTGCTTCTAACCTGATAACTTTTTGCCATTACCCTGAAAACATGATGAAGAAAGCCACGTTTGTCTTCCTGCTCTGCTGCATCTTGTCTCTGCCACTATTGGCTCAAGTTCCCACCGACAGTCCGGTTGACGTGCTGCGTCACCCGGGCAGCTGGGAGAAGATGGTATTCATCGGAGGCGGTACCACGGTCGACAGCACGCCTAGCGGCCAGAACCTCGTCCTGGGCTTCCGCATCGGGCGGGTCATGACCGAGGAACATGGTCCGGGAATCCTGCGCGGGACATTCGAGTTCGCGGGCGATGTAGTTCCTCTCGACGAGTATTGGATCAACGGCGGTCAATATTCCGGCGGAGCAGATCCCGTCGTCTTCAAGTGGAACTTCACCAGCGGCTGCAAGATCGCGCCGTACTTCGCGGCCGTGGGCGGCGCGCTGTTCAGCAACCATAATCTGCCGCCGGGCGATACCTCGCAGATCAACTTCACCAGCGGCCCTGAGATCGGCGCGCAAATCTTTAACAAGGGAACGAACTCGTGGGACATCATGCTGAAGGCCTACCACTTGTCCAACGCGTCGATCGGCAATCACAATCCGGGATTGAACGCCAACATTCAGGTCATGGTGGGATACACCTGGCATTGATCGCCCCGCCCATGTTTTCGGCTCCCGTGTGACGGTCGCGGTATACTCCTGAGAACGATCCTCTTATGACAGTTCCCGTTTCCGAGCATCCGCTCGTCCTCTGTATTGACGATGCCGAGATAGCACTGCGCGTTCGCAAGCTTCTGCTGGCGAGCGCCGGATATTCCGTGATCACGGCCGCCTCCGGAGAGGAGGGGTTGGAGCTGTTCAAGGAAAATCCTGTCGATCTGGTGATCGCCGATCACTTCCTGTCCGAGAAGACAGGCGCCGAGATCGCCAGGGAGATGAAAGAGGTCAAACCGTTGGTGCCGATCCTGATCGTGTCGGCGGCGGCGGAGGAACCTGGCGGATTGGAATTTGCAGACGGCTTTCTCTCCAAGGGCGAAGGTCCGGATGGTCTTCTGGCGGCAATCTCCCATCTGCTTCACGGCTAAGTTCGTTACGGCGTCACGGGAATCGCCGAACAGTTGCTTCAGCCCGCTGCCCTCTTCGCAGCTGCGGCTTCCATCTCCCGATAGCCAGACTCGCTAACCAGCAGGATCAGCGGTAAGCCAGAATTGCGCTTGATCGTCTCCCAATACCTCACCAGGATGGAATAGACCAGCAGGCCGGACTCGCCTTCGCCGAAAAACAGATATTCCAGAGACTGCCTCATGAGCGGGCGATGAGTCAGCCCTAGCACGATGCTGATGGGATCCAGCAGTTCGCTGATGTAGGCGATGGAATTAGCCAGCGCGACCGCGCCGCTGGCGTTGATCACAAACTCCTCGCCCTCGCGAGCGACTCGCAACGACAACGGAGAGAGGAAGTCGCTGCGATTGTCCAGCAGCGTTACAAACAGGAAGGCCAAAGGCCCGTCGACTTTGTAATGCTCGCGGACCTTTTCCGACACGAATTTGCGATGCTCGGGCGAATCGATGCGGACCGGAATGAGGTTGACCTTCTTGCCCTGGATCGATTGCCAGACCTCGGCAGAAGCGGAATCTGCGAAGGTGATCTTGGAGACTCGCATCTCGGTGGAGCGGACGATGCGGCTCAGGCCGCTGGCCGTCAGCAGCAGAAAAATGAAGATGCTGGCTACGATCGCGCCGTCCGGACGTTCGATGACATTAGTGATCGTGGTGTAAAGGAACATCACGGCGACGAGCAGGAAGTAAAACGACAAAAGATAATTCTGAGGCTTGTGGCGGCTCGCCTCTTTCCAAAGCGAGACGGTCACGGCCACCGCTGCCGAGAGCATCAGCACCAGGACGCCGGTAGCGTAGGCCCCGCCCTGCGCTGTGACCGAGGCGCGAAAGGCGAGGGTCACAAATATGTCGAGGACGAGCAACACCAGCACCAGCGGCCGTTGATAAGCGACCCACTCCGGCGCCATGCCATAGCGCGGCAGGTAACGCGGAATCAGGTTCAGCAAGCCAGCCATCGCCGAGGCTCCCGCGAACCAGAGGATGAGGATCGTGGAAATGTCGTAGACGGTTCCAAAAGCGCTGCCCAAGTACAGATGCGCCAGGTAAGCGATGGCTCTGCCATCAGCCGGGCCGCCGGCGCGGTAAGCGCTCTCCGGGACCAAGATTGAGGCCGCGAAGCTGGAGAGCAACAGCATCACGCTCATGATGAGCGCAGCCGAGAGCAGAAGCTTGCGGGTGGAGCGCACACGGCCGGGAATTGTTTCTTCTGTTTTGCCGGGCTCGGCCCCGTTCACCAGCGGCATCACGGAAACGCCGGTTTCGAAGCCGCTGAGGCCGAGCGCGAGCTTGGGGAAAATCAAAGCGGATGCTATGAAAATCCCGGTCCAGTCCGGCTTGATGGCGAAGATTGCGTGCCGCCAACCCGCCAGCAATTCAACGTGGGAGAGAATTTTTCCTCCACACCACAGCAGCACGATGAGATTCAGGAAGAGGTAGGGAATGGCGATGAAGCTGGCAACGCGTATGGCCTCGCGAAATCCGGCGAGAAAGACGATGGCCAGCAGCAGCAGCAGAATAAGCGTGATTCTCATCTGCGAGCTGCCGGCGAAGGGGTGCAGGTAGCGATTGTTGATGGCGTGCTTGGCTGCGTCGGCGGCCGAGAGCGTCATGGTGATGACGAAATCGGTCGCCGCGAATCCGAGCAGAACCAGCACCAGGATCTTGCCCGTCCAGCCGGAGAACAAGTTCTCCATCAGGGCAATCGATCCCTGTCCGGCATAGGACCGCTGCGCCACAGCGGCATAAATCGGGACCGCGCCCAGCAGGGTGACGAGCACGAGCACGACTGTGGCAGGCACCGCCAGCGCGCCGGCTGCCAGCAAGGCAATTCCAGGCTGGTATCCCAGAGTCGAAAAGTAATCGACGCCGGTCAGCCATAGCACGATGTACCAGGGATATGTCTTCTCGCGCTGCGAGGAGAGGTGGGGCGAACTATCGCGAGCAAAAAATCGCCCCAGAAATCCCTTGGGTTTCTGTGCCGAGGGCAGGCGAAGTTCCGTATCAGGTGGCGCTGGCGTGCTCATGAATTCGTCGGGCTACATTTGCTTCCGGCTGCTGGAAGATATCCAGTTTGCGGAATCGATCACACTTCGTGCAAGAGCAGACTTTCCAGAGAGCGAAGCACAATCTTGCCGCGCGTCTTGGTTACCACACCGTCCCGCTGCCACTCGCTCAGCATGCGGCTGGCGGTGAACTGCGTGATATTGGCGGCGTTCGCCAGGTCTTCATTTCTCACGCCGACTTCCACTCCCGCCGGGGTTCTAATGCCAATTGCACTGGCGAGGTCGACCAGAGTCCGCGCCAGTCGCTGTTTCGCCGTGTGACGAGTCTGGGAAACATGGACGCCCAGATAGCCGGCGAGCGCTTCCGAGACGATGGTAAAGGCATTCTCCCAGATCGCCGGATAACGCAGCGCGAGCTTGCGAATGGTCGCTCGGTCCCATACTAACCCCCAGCTTTCTTTAACTGCCTCGGTGCTGAGGATGTAGTCCTGAGTCGTCGGCATCAAAGCCGCCAGACCCACAACCTCACCGGCGGGAAGCCAGCGCAGCAGCAGGCGCTGTCCAACATTCGTCATAAAGGTTGTGCGAGCTTGCCCGCGAACCAGCAACACTATCCTGTTGGCGCGGTGCCCCTGGTTCAGCATCACCGAATCGGCAGCAAACCGCCTGTAGTCCGCAGCGCTTACGACCTGGTGCAACTCAGGCGCACTCAGTCCGCAAAAGAACCGGGGTTTTAGATCGGCGATCAGAGCGATCACGTCAGAAGTGGCCATTGGTTGTTGCCCCTGCTGGAAGTCGCTCCAGCATTCTATACGGGCGGGCAAGTGAGATTGCCGGATGCGACGGCTGTTGCGTCGGCGGAACAAAAAATTGCCCCGCAGGCCATGATGATCTGCGGGGCCGTTGCACCTTCGGGCAAGATGCAAACCAACTGGGGAGTTGCGCTTACTTCTTGCCTTCGATACCCAAGCTGCAATCGGGGTTGATGTTCTGGATGTAGATATCCGCGTTACCGTTGCGGTAGTCCGACCAGGCGACAGCAGTGAGACCTGAGGAAGCGAGCGCTTCCCAGACTCTTGCTTTTGGCGACGAGGCCGTGGAAACAGGAAACTCCGAGCAGACAAAGTTGCCGTTGGTGTCGAGCTTGACGGCTTCCAGCGTGCCATTGCCAGTAACCTGCTGGTCGACCCAGACTCCCAACGCGCCGGTGCCAATCTGCACGTTCTGCGGATTGATCTGGGCATCGTCGCCGAGGGGAACGATGACGAGTCCGCTGTTGCCCCACTCGAGCGAGCCCGACGAGTTGAACTTCTGCGCTGAGATGCCCTGGACGCTCTGCTGCGAGTCCTCTTCGGTCCAGAACAAGAAGGTCTCCTGGGTCGCGGGATTATAGGAAACGCTGGGACTGACCCTCACATCCGAGCCGCCGATCGCGCCCTGTGATCCGTTATGTCCGAACGCCTCGGTGCCGTTGCTGAGGATGTGCTGGGCGTAGACCTGCAAGGTGGGACTGTTCGTGTACCAGCCGAACACTGCGCCGCCATTGCTGTCGGAGACGAAGTAAGGGAACTCGCCGAACTGCAACGATCCGCCGTCGTAGACATGAACGTTGTTCGCGCCCCACATCAGCTGGCCGCTGGGCGAGATCTTGTTGGCATAAAGAAGACTGTTGCTGCCGAAGCCTTGACTCGCAACGAACGAAACGATGACGGAACCGTTGTCGGCCGCATGCAGATCGGCGAGCGTGTAGTTGTAGCCGGATTGTTGCAGGATGACGCCGTAGTTGCCCACCGGCGTTCCCACCCAGACGGGGCTGCCACTGGGCGTGAGTTTCTGCAGGACAGTCTGGTTGTTCGAAACCCAGCCCACCACGATGTAGCCGTCGGTGGTGACCGTGACCTTGGGAACGTTGTAGCTGTTCTGGCCAAAGGTCATCGCGATACCGAGAGGTCCCCACAGAAACTGGCCCGTGGGACTCATCTTCATCACCGTGATCTGCGGGTTGTAGGGCGAGCGGCGAAGATCCTGAAAGGCCAGGATGGCGTTGCCGTCCCCATCGATGGCGAAGCCGTAGTCTTGCGTAGAACTCAGCCCGGTCTCATTGGCGACTTGAATGCCATTATGCGGAAACTGCTCGACCCCGTTGGGACTGAGCATCTGGTAGTAAACGTTGTAGCCGGAGTTCGGGTTCGCCGGATTATTGTTGAACCAGCTGACATACCAGCTGTTGTCGGGAAGGGCGATCGCCTTGGGCTGTACCTGGTCGGCTGCGAACATGGTAGACAGCCCGAGATTCTGGCTGGGATCGGATGACCACTGCGCCCAGGCGCTTGAGCTGATTACAAGCGCCAGAGCCAGAGTTATCGCGCGTGTGCAATGCTTCAACTCCACCTCCTGCATCTTCGATCGGATTGGGACTGCGACAGCTTATAACCTTCGAGACAACGCAGCTTTTCCGGTGATGACGTCTTTGCCAACTGGGAAGACATGAGCGACCGTTGGCAGCTCACCGCGCCTAGACTACTCCATCTTGCACTGCTTGGCTCGTTGAGATATTTCGCTAGCATGAGGCTTGCCAGCACACTTGTCGTTGCTCTGGAACAAACTGGATTTTCTGGCGGCCCGATGTTCGTTTTCGAACTTCGGTTCAGCGCTAGTCAGGAGGAGCGCTCGTGCACCGGATACCGAGCGACTTCTTCTGACATGAGATAATTTTGTTGCTGCCCTCGGCCCTGTAGCTCAGATGGATAGAGCAGCGGTTTCCTAAACCGTTGGTCGGCAGTTCGACTCTGCCCAGGGCCTCCATGTTTTGAGTAAGATAGCGAGCATCATCACCGCCGAGTGTGTTCATTTGTGTTCAGAATCATTGAATTCTCCCCGTTTCCGCTTTTTCCGGCCAGCTCATTCCTAGCTGGTCAGACTGGCTGAGCAGTTCCGGCTCGCCCATAACCTCGGCGAGGTCCGTCTCAATCATCTGCTTGAACGACTCGGGGATCGGTTGCATGTAGACTTCCGCCGTGGTCTCGATCGAACTGTTCCGCATGAGTTGCTGCACGTCCTTCATGGTGCCGTGCTTCTGGTTCCGCGTGGCGGCCGAGCGGCGCAGCACCTGGAAAGTTATCGGCCCCGCGATGGGAGGCCGATTCCGTTTCTCCAACAGTGCGTTGACGCGGCTAACAATCGGACGCACGCAATCGCGAAGAAAGTTAGCTTCTGAATAGCCTGTGACTCGGGCTGAACCGGCATCCCCGCACCGCGTCATCGGTAAACACCAGCTCGACTTATGAGGGGTAATCTCCCGGAAGCCGGTTTCTGGGCCACGAGATCCGGCGCTAAGGATATTCGGGATTACCTCCGCATTGCCGACCAAACCGGACGCTATCAGTGATGGCTCCAAGCGTTGGAATGTCTCCGCCGGTCATTGCAGCGAACCGACTAAGTTGACAGTCGACAGCACGTAACTTTGAAGGAATATCGCATCCTCGACTCAGGCCTCGCTCTCAAGGGCCGCTAATTCGTTTTTCGCTATAGCAGGAACTCCAGGCCGGCTTCCTTTGCTGGTTCTGTTGACAATCGCCCGGAACGAATGGCCGCCTGAAAGGTTTCGAAGTCCTGTTCCGCCTGGTCGGCGTAGGCTTCGGAGTATTGCGCCAGGGCGCCGTCGAACTGATCGTTCGATCCCAGGTATCCGGCGATCATGGCCGCGTCGCCAGCCTTAGCATGAGCCCGTGCCAGGGCCCAACCGCACAGGCTTGCATACGAAACCAGAGTGCCAGGCCGAAACGTTTCAACTTCGGCGGAGACCTTCATGTCGCGGAACTGGCGAAAGTAGTAATCATGCTTCCTGGTGCGGGCCCAGCCGAGAAAAATGTCGCTTGCCGCCTGCATGACGCGTTGTCCCTCCACCACCCGCAAACCCTGATGTGCATAGCGGCTCTTCGCTCCCGGCGGCTCCAACACCGACCTGCGTGCTTCCTTAATTTGCAGGAAAAGCGGATCGTCGTCATCGGCCATAAGCAGCGACAGATAACAACGCGTCCCGACGCTGCCCACTCCAACAACTTTTATTGCGCTGTCCTGATAGTGATAGCGCTCGTACAGATGTCGTCGATCCACCTCTAACGATTGCTTGTATTCGTCGGTGAATTTCACGCGCTGCTTTTCGAAATCTCGAGTAAATTCGTGGACGTGGTAGATGACCGGAGGGTTGTCCTTAATCTTCCGGAGCCCGTCGACAACCGCAGTGAGCTTGGGAACTACAGCCTCAGAGTTCCGCGAGCGGGCCTGCTTCACCTTGTCTGACAAGCGGGCTGACATGTCCTGATCTTTACGGAAATAATCCGTTATGGCGTCGATGCTGACTTGTGCGTACCAGGTGTCGAGCACTTTCATTTCGGCGAATTCCGCCATGTGCTTTCGATAAGAAGCAGCAGCGGCCCGCACCGCCTGATCGGCGACCGCTTTGGAAAATCTCTGGTCCCGGGCGGCCAGCACAAGGCTAGCTCCCAGCCGTTTCACGTCCCACTCCCAAGGGCCGGGGAACGTCTCATCGAAGTCATTGATGTCGAAAACCAACGTTCGCTCAGGCGAGGCGAAGCCGCCAAAGTTCGCCAGGTGGCAATCACCACAGGCCTGCACGATTATCCCTGATACGGGCGCACTGGCGAGGTCTCGCGCCTGAATGATGGCCGTGCCGCGAAAGAATGTGAAAGGTGACACGGACATTCTCTGATACTTGACTGGGATCAGGCCTGCGATTCGATCGGCGTCAGATTCCTCAAGCAGTTTGATTATGTCTTGCGACTTGGACCGCGGATCCCACTCCCCTTGCAAAGTGCGGGGAAACTTCTCGCGCAGCGCTTTTCCGTGCTTTCGTCTTTCAGCCTTGGACGAAGCGACAGCAGATTTCATTCTGATTCTCCTTATTTGAGAGTGTGGCCCCAGCTCGTAACTCGACGCTGGCGTGAATCGTGTACATTTCGTTCCGTCAGAACAGGATCTTGAAGATCCGCACTACCAACTCTTCGAGAGAAAACACTGTGAGGCCAAGGGGCAGGAGCGGCGCCGCTGTGGCTGCGGCGAGTCGGCCCATGTCCTGCAGGCCGAAGGGTACAATTCGCATGTCCCGCACGGCGGCGTAACTGTTTCCCAGATCGGCCAAAGATTGAATGTCGCCGGTGCCCAGGAGTTCATCGCCTTCCGCTGCGTCTCCCACCACCCATTTCTGCTCGAATCCATCGACATAGCGGCTTGCGAGCAAGCCGTATTCGGACAATCCCTTACGCTTCGCGCGCGCCATTTGCGGAGTGAACATGGTGAGTGGCGCAAGGACGAATATCAAGAAGAGGACGATAAAGCCGACGACCTCCAGCTTGAACGACAGCAGACTCTCGCCCCCGTACAAGACGCGACTTGCGATCACGCCTGCCAGCAGCGCGCCTTGGGCGAACAGAATTGGGCCGAAGGCGTAGGAGCTCTTCCCCAGGAACGACAAACCTCCCGCTCGATCCGGATGTGTAGGAATCAGGTGCAGGTTCAATCTGGAAACCTGCCATAGGAATCGGAACCAGATGAAGAACCGCAGATACCAGCGCAGCAGGATGAACTGAAAAATGGGAATGCTGATGAACTCGTACCAATAGCCTGCGATCGTAAGGTGCATGTGGCCAGCTTGTGGAATCGCATACCAGGTCGAAGCACCCAAAGCGATCTGGCTTCGCCATAGCCACTGCCCTACGGTGAAGACCAGGACTGCTAGTCCAAGCTCGATCGGAACCGAGTTGCGCAGCCGCATTGCCGAGTCGATGGCGGCGAGGAATCTTGGCAGGTCCTGCTGCCGGACCATACCGCGCGTCAGAAACGTCTTCACCTTTGAACGAATTCGTGAATGTACGATCAACTCGGCGGCAATCAGCACCGGCAACGCTACCAGGAGCCGAACGTGCGCCTCGATGTCGCGCAGGAACGGCAACGTAACCGCGCCCGCCATGAAACGCCGGCTCACGATCGACAACAGCAGCAACGGTACCCATGCAACCAGCACCACTGCCACGATCCGCCGATGCAGTAGTTCCAGCGCATCTCCGGAGAGATGCGATCGCCGGAGCATCTGGAAGATAGGTCCGCCCAGGACGAGCGAGAAGTCCGGCGATTGCTCGGTCAGCAATGGCATGGTCATCGTGCTGCTCATAGATGGAAACCAGCAACTCCCGCCGCCTTCAACCGCGGCGGGAGTCAAAGTTATGGGGTGACGATATTAAATAGTGGGTTGAAATTGACCAAAAGACCGGTTAGTTCGCTGAACTTCTGCTTGTCCCCGGTCAGTGTGGCTGCTCCGGAGGCAAGTTCTTTATCGACGGTCGAGGTCCCCAATAAAATGTTGTCCATACTCGAGCGCGACATCGTAAGCGTGATGTCTGCTCCGGCCAGCTCTTTGTTCTCCGTATAGGTCAGTGCGGAATTCTTCAGGGTTACTGCGAATTTCTCGTGGGTATCCGGCAGGCTCCAGTTCATTGTGATCACTTTGCCCTCAGCCTTGGGACCATCGACCTTCGCATCCCCATGAAGTCCAGGATCATCTCCATCGTCATCGCACGGATAGTATCGGGACTTGCCGTCTGGGTTGCAGGAATCTTAGGAACGCCGTTGCGGAGTTCGAACGCACCCATGAGAAATTCGTTTCGCCACGTAGGGTCTTCGGTCTGATACCCGAGTTGTTCCAGCGCATCGGCCTCGACATCACGCGCAGCCTTGTTCTCAGGGTCAGCAAACACTGCTTGTTTGCCGAGTTCGGCCGCCCAGCGGTAGTCGCCTTTATCGAACGCCGCCTTTGCTTTCTGAATAACAGCGTCTTCGCCGCCAATCGCTTCCACGTAGCGTTTCCCGAGTTCCTCCGGAGGCCAGGGATACAGGTTGGCGGGGTTAGAGTCGTACCATCCGATGTAACGCTGATAGACAGCCTTTGAATCGTGATTCAGCGAACCGTAATAGTCTCTGGTGGACCAATCCTGATCGAGAGATTTGGGCAGCTTCATTTGCTTCCGCAATCTCGGTCATGTTGTAGCCCTCATTCAGCAGGCGAAGGCTCTGGTCATTGATGTACTTGTATAGATCTCGCTGTTTTTCGAGGAAATCAATCACCTGCGCGTTGCCCCACGTAGGCCAGTGATGAGAGGCAAAAACCACGTCTGTCCTGTCACCAAACATGTTGATCGAAGTGTTCAGGGCCTTCCACCAGTTGGTTGCATTCCGAACCTGGGCTCCACGCAAGGTCAACAGGTTGTGAAGAGTGTGCATTCCCAAGAGAACTATTGGACACAGCAGTAAGGGCGGCATAACCCGCATCGTTAGCCTAAACATCGAATTTCTAAGTGGATTCAGTCGCAGTGGTTTATTCATTTCACTTTCTTGATGTGAGCCGGCTTGCGACTCCGGTCGATGGCGGGTGGGGGCGCGCTTGAGTTGCGAGCCTTCCAAGGAAGCCGCTCTCGAGGTTTTTGGGCTATTCAGACTAGCAAGTGTGAAATACCCGTGTCTGAGCGAAAATGCTGAACCGTGAAGGGGCAGACTTAGGATGTTGTCGTGGTTGTCCTGTGTCTCCGTAGCAGGGAGCTTGCCTTTCAATGTTCGTCACCTGCTATCGTCGCAGACTGAATCCCTGGCCGTTGTGACGCCGGTCACAATGACGCGTGATCTGTGTAGGTTGGAGTGATTTGTGGCGGTATCCCTTACGGCGGCGACTACCGGTATGTCTCAGTTGTCTGGCAGTACTCGTGGTTGGGCAGACCTAACTAGCCAACCATCGCTCGGGAGTTCGCCCGGAAAAGTGTGGTTAAGGTGCGCCAAGCAGTTCGCTATGAACGCTATCGAGACCGAACGCCGGCATAAATTGGTGTTGCCAACTGGCATCGCGGCTGACGCAGCGGTCATCGTAGGGTATGTAGCGATTTACAGGCTGAGGTGATGGTGATTAAGCGATTTCTGGAAGATTGGCCTCTGATTCGCCAACTGCGGACTGGCGCTGACGGCACCGGCCCCGAGGCGATGAGCGAGCACACCAAGAATCTTTCTCCCAAACATCAGAACGCCGAGTTCACACGCTCCATCTGTCCTTACTGCGGTGTCGGGTGTGGACAAATGGTCTTCCACAAGAATGGTGAGCTGGTTTCAATCGAAGGCGATCCCGGCTCGCCGATCTCACGCGGACATCTCTGCCCTGAAGGGCGCGGATACCTTTGAGCTGCACACCCATCCGGGGAGGTTGACCACGGTGAAATACCGCCGGCCATACGGGACCAAATGGGAGGAGATCGACCTCGAAACCGCCATGGATATGGTGGCTGATCGCGTGTGGGAGAGCAGGCAGCGAACGTTTGTAGAAGAAGAGGATGGCGAGAAGCTGATGCACACCAAAGCCGTCGCTCACCTGGGCGGCGCGACTCTGGATAATGAAGAAAACTATCTGATCAAGAAATTTTTCTGTGGGGGTTTGGGCATGGTTTGCATCAGCAACCAGGCCCGGATATGACATAGCTCGACCGTGCCCGGTCTGGGCACATCGTTGGGGCGCGGCGGCGCGACTACCGCACAAACCGACTTGGCGAACGCCGATGCCATTCTCATCATGGGATCGTCAATGGCTGAGAATCACCCGGTCGGCTTTCAATGGGTGATGGCAGCGCGCGAGCGGGGCGCGACCGTCATTCATGTCGATCCCCGTTTCACGCGTACTTCAGCTATGTCCGATATCTGGGTGCCATTGCGAGCGGGCACCGACATTCTCTTCCTCGGTGGACTGATTCACTACGCACTGGAGAATAACAAGTACTTCCGCGAGTACGTCGAG
The DNA here is from genome assembly GCA_963805985.1 of uncultured Acidobacteriaceae bacterium. Taxonomy (GTDB): domain Bacteria; phylum Acidobacteriota; class Terriglobia; order Terriglobales; family Acidobacteriaceae; genus Bog-257. The sequence goes on from CAWDWG010000009.1 coordinate 469,348, forward strand.
CATTACACCAACGCTCCCATGATCATCAAGGAAGAGTTTCGCGACACCGAAGATCTGGGCGGAGTTTTTTCCGGTTGGGACGAAAAGAAGAAAGCGTACAGTCCGGAGACGTGGTTTTATCAGGGCGCGAAAAAGAAGGATGCCGCTGGGCCACACCCAGGCCACTCTCCCGCAGGAGGAGGCCATGGCAAGGACCGCGGCGGCGAAGCGTCGGACTTTAATAAAGATGAATACGAGACTGATCCAACACTGCAGCACCCTCGTTGCGTCTTCCAGATTCTGCGCAGGCATTTCTCTCGCTATACCCCCGAACTGATCGAACGGCACGCAGGCGTGCCGCGAAAGTTGTTTCTCAAGGTTGCGGAAGCATTCTGCAACGCGGCAGGGTCCGACAAAACCGGCGCCATCTGTTACGCCGTGGGGTGGACCCAGCACTCCAAGGGAGTACAGATCATCCGCGCAGCGGCCATCCTGCAGTTGCTGCTGGGCAACATCGGACGTCCAGGTGGTGGAATTCTTGCCCTGCGCGGTCACGCCTCCATTCAAGGCTCAACGGATATTCCGACGCTGTATGACATTCTCCCTGGCTACTTGCCGATGCCGTTCTTTAAAGAGGACGGCCACGATTTTCGGACCTATATCAAGCGGCACACGTCGAATGCAGGCCTTTGGTCGAGCTTCGAAAAGTATTTTGTGAGCCTGATGAAGTCCTGGTATGGCGATCATGCGTCGGCGGAGAACAACTGGGGATTCGATTACATGCCGCGAGTGAGCGGCGATCACTCGCACTTTGGCTATTGGCTCGACATGCAGGACGGCAAGATGGAAGGCCTCTTCATCATGGGTCAGAACCCCGCGGTCGGCGCCTCCAACGCACGGCTGCAGCGCACAGCGATGTCGAAGTTGAAATGGCTGGTGGTGCGCGACATGGTCGAAGTGGAAAGCGCCTCATGGTGGTACAACTCGCCGGAAGTCCAGCGCGGCGAGTTGAAGCCGGAGGAAATTGCCACCGAGGTCTTCTTGTTTCCAGCTGCCGGTTCGGCAGAGAAAGACGGCTGCCAGACCAACACCCAACGGCTGATCCAGTTTCGTACGAAAGCAGTCGATCCTCCGGGCGACGCGCGCAGCGAGACGTGGTTTATGCATCATCTTGCGCGGCGGCTGAAGGCGAAAGCTGCGGCGGATCCAAGTCCTCGCAACGCAGCGCTGAACGCTCTTGCGTGGCCCTATGGAACGCACGGCATTCACGACGAGCCGAATGTCAGCGAGATCCTGAAAGAGATTAACGGCCGCGAACTCAGCAAGGGCGAGTTGCTGGACAGTTACAAGAAGCTCAAGAGTGACGGCACGACCGCTTCCGGTTGCTGGATCTACTGCGGCGTCCATCCGAAGGAACATGTCAACAAAGCTAACCAGCGTGCGTCCGAGGATTATCTGGGTCATGGCTGGGGATTCTCGTGGCCGAACGACGTTCGCATCCTGTACAACCGCTGCTCGGCGAAGCCCGACGGCACACCGTGGAGCGAGCGCAAGAAGTTGATCTGGTGGGACGAAGGGAAGCGCGAATGGACAGGACTGGATGTTCCTGACTTCGATAAAAACAAACCGCCAACTTATCGGCCGCAGCCGGGCGCTAAGGGCATGGATGCCATCGCCGGTGACAAGCCATTCATCCTGCATCCCGATGGAGTGGGCTGGTTGTTCGTTACCAGCGGCCTGAAAGACGGGCCACTACCGGCGCACTATGAACCGTTGGAGACGCCCTTCCGGAATCCGCTATATCCTGAGCACATCTACAACCCAGCCGCCGACCGCGAGGAGCGCCCCGATAACCCCTATGCGCGCCCCGGCGACGAGCGTTTTCCTTACGTGTTGACCACCTACCGCCTGACGGAGCACCACACGGCGGGAGGGATGTCGCGTCAGTTAGCGCATCTTTCTGAATTGCAGCCCGAATTATTCTGCGAAGTCTCACCGGAACTGGCCGGCGAGATCGGTCTGCAGCACGCCGATTGGGCAACCATTACGACGGCGCGCGCCGTCATTGAAGCTCGCGTCATGGTGACCAAGCGGATGCGTCCGCTCTGGGTAGAAGGACGGACAGTGCATCAGATCGGATTGCCGTACCACTGGGGCTATAACGGAGCGGCGACGGGTGACGTTGTCAACGACCTGCTGGTCATATCCGAGGAGCCCAACGTGCGGATCATGGAAACCAAGGCGCTGGTCTGCGATATCGAGCCCGGCCGGCGGCCGCGTGGACCTGAAGCGCGGAAACATTTGCAGCAGAAGTTGGAGCAGCCGGCATGAGCGCAACCGTCACGGGATTTCTCACCGACTCGACATTATGCATTGGCTGTAAGGCCTGCGAAGTGGCCTGCAAGGAATGGAACGGCATCTCCGCGGATGGACTGAACTGGTCCGGATATTCGTATGACAACACCGGAGCGGTTGGCCACTCGACGTGGCGCCACGTCAAGTTTGTAGAAGGACAGCCCGAGCCCGGCCTCGGCGGCAACGATGCGACTCACATGACATGGGAGTTTTCCTCTGACGTGTGTAAGCACTGTGAGAACGCGGGATGCCTGGAAGCGTGCCCGACAGGAGCGATCGTTCGCACCGAATTCGGCGGAGTGTTTGTGCAGCCGGACGTGTGCAACGGCTGCGGATACTGCGTGGTGTCCTGTCCTTTCGGTGTGGTCGAGCGTAATCCTGACGATGGGCGGGCGTTCAAATGCACATTTTGCTACGACCGGCAAAAGATGGGATTGCATCCAGCGTGCGCGCAGGCTTGTCCGACCGAGTCGATTAAGTTTGGTTCGCTGGAACAGTTGCGTATAAGCGCTGATGAACGACTGCAAGAACTGCACACTCGTGGAATGGAAGACGCGCAGCTCTACAATCCCGAAGACAGCAGTGTCGGCGGAATCCACGCCATGTTTATCGTGCGAGGCGATCCGCGGCAATACAATCTGCCGCCGAAGCCCGAGGTTCCGACGACCTACTTGAAAGCTGGGTGGACGGGTTCGGCCATCGCGGCGGGCTTCTGCTGTTCGGCAGCGTATTCGCTTTTCTGGGGAGCGCGAGACGATGAGCGACCCTATTCATCATCCTTCCGTCGATCCGCGCGAACGCCGCTTGTTCGAGATTCGCCGCCAGGCTCAGGAGAAAGGCCGTGTTGACTCGACCGGCATTCGGCCGCCCGGTGCGCCGTTTCCGATCGCGTCAGCGGAAACCGGCTATTACGGCATTCCGCTGCTGAAAGAACCCTCGTGGACGTGGCAAATCCCCCTCTATTTCTTCGCGGGTGGGGTTGCGGGATCAGCGGCCGTGCTGGGAATGGCCGCGCGATGGGTTGGGCACGATCGCCGACTTGCTCGTGACTGCCGGTATGTGGGCGCCGCAGGGGCGGCTATCTCCAGCGCACTGCTGATCTCGGATCTGGGTCGCCCGGCGCGATTTCTCGGCATGATGCGGGTGTTCAAGAAACAAAGCCCGATGTCGGTTGGGGCTTGGACGCTGGCGATCTTTGGAACATTTTCGGCAGGAGCGGCCCTTGCCGAGATGGTGGAGCAGCGCCTTCCGTTCCTGCCGCTTCGCCTTATGGGCGATGCTTCGGAGCTGATATCGGCACTGGCAGGCTTGCCCTTTTCCAACTACACCGGAGTTCTCATCGGAGCGAGTGTCATTCCGGTGTGGAACGAAAACGTCGGCAGTCTTCCGATTCATTTCGGCATGTCCGGCCTGAACTCGGCGGTGTCGATTTTGGAGCTGATGGGTCATCGCAATCGCGCCCTCAACACGCTCGGCATCGGTGCCTCAGCTATTGAGACGTTGGAGGGAGTCAAGATTGAACTCAGCCAGAAGCCGGCGATGGAGCCGTTAAAGCGCGGTTCCAGCGGCCTCATTACGCGGATGGGTGGCGTGTTGAGCGGGCCGGTTCCTTTAGCACTTCGAGTGGCTGCAGCCTTCGCCGGCCGTCGTCGCTCGCGCAGCCTTCGCAAAGCGGCGGCGGTTTCCAGCATTGTCGGTTCTTTACTGACTCGTATCGCCTGGGTGCACGCCGGCCATGTTTCCGCCAAAGATTGGCGGCTGGCACTCCAAATAAAGTCACCCCATCCCTTGTCAAGCCGAGGGTCAGGGGCGCCTTCTAAAGCTGGGTTCCCCGAATCGCTCAAAACTGACTAGAAAGCGCGACAGTACCTTTTTGCGGGAGGCAAGCCAGCGTGAACGGGCAGCAGACCCGCTTTAACTGCTTGTTTTCGCGCGCACGATGGGCTGGGAGCGTATTCCTGAACCGTTGGTCGGCAGTTCGACTCGGCCCAGGGCCTCCATCCTCCTGCAGTGGAGCCGTAAGTTCACCGTGAGGTCGCACCAGAGTGCTACTAAAATACCACTATTAGTGCCAGCCATTAACGACTTGGATTCTGACATGGGCGCGTCGGTAGAAGTGGTTTGGTTGTAGCCAGATGGACGCACTAGAGCTTGATTCTCAGAGCGGAGAAGTTGCATTTGGGCATGTCCAAAATGCGTTGACAACACGGGGAAACGTGTTACAATCTGGCCCCAACGGGGGGTGTAATAAGTGTACGATCTTCCCATGCCGCGACAGCGGCGGTTACGAAAGTCTGAAGAAGGACAAGCGCTCGTGCTTGCCGCGCTCGGCATGGTCGTCTTAATGATGATGGCCGGGCTCGGTGTCGACGTGGGCTATCTGAAGTATCAGAAGCAGCAGATGCAGAAAGCGGCCGATGCCGGAGCTCTCGCCGGCGCGACGGCGCTGATCAATTATGGAAAGAGCGGCGTTGGTCAGACGCAGATTAAGAAGGCTGGTCAAAGCGATGCCGCCGCCAACGGATACCCCGACGGGCAGAATGGGATCAAAGTAACGGTCAATAATCCGCCTGTGACCATTGGCGATCCATTCGTGGGCAACGCCAACTATGTTGAAGTGATTGTATCGCAGCAGCGCCCGACGTTTTTCATGCGGCTGGCCGGTTACAAGTCCATTAATGTCAGCAGCCGCGCTGTAGCGACCGCGGTGGGCAGCGGATCGGGATGCATGTACTCTCTGGATCCGACCGACGCCACTACCTTTCAACTCCAGGCGGGGGCTCAAATTTCCTCAAATTGCGGGATTCTGGTTGGATCCAGCAGCGGCTCGGCGCTCAGTATTGCCGGCACCGTGGACACGACCGCCAGCGTTGGCGTGGTTGGCGACTGCCAGGGCAGCGATTGTCAAACCCTGATGAGCCAGAATGAGCTGACACAGGGTATCGCCCCCTTCACCGATCCGCTGGCAAACGTTCCCCCGCCCACCGTTCCGGGGTGCAGATTCACAACTACGCAGTACATTACAGGCCTGCACAACGTCCTCAGTCAGGGTGGCTACTGCGGCGGCATCGTCATCTTAACCAGCGGGACTGTGCAATTTAATCCAGGCACCTATTTTCTCGAGGGTGGCGGCATGTCGGTGATTGGGTCCCCAACTTTCATCACCGGACCGCCAAATGGAGCAACGAATGGCGTTACCTTCTATAACACGAGCGGTGCTGGAGGGCCCTACCTGCCAATCAGCATGACTGGTTCGCCGACTGGGAGCCTGGTCGCTCCCACCAGCGGACCTCTGGCTGGCATACTGTTCTTTCAGGATCGCTCGGTGACGTACAGTCAGTCCAACGCAAGCACCATCAACGGATCGGGTGGGGCGATCTACACGGGGACATTCTATTTTCCCACCACGGCCTTGACTTACTACGGAGCGAAAGCCCTGGATCCGTACGAACTCATGATCGCGTGGCAGTTGACATTCAAAGGAAATACTACAATCGAAAACAACTATAGCTCGCTGTCCGAGGGGGCTTCGCCGATCGCTAACGCGACGCTGGTTGAGTAGTCCGGTCGTTGAAGGATGAATACTTCGTCAGCGGTGAACAGTTCTGACCACTTCGCGGTTGCAGCGACCCTCCCCGCTCAAGCCGAAATCGAGCGGGGATTCGTGTTGTAGATGGATTCGGGTAGTTTGCGCGGTTTATCACTGACGGTTCAGGTGCCTTGAATGCAAGTTGTGACACTACAGGGGAACCACGGAATAGCGGATCGAATGCCTGCCGAGGCTGCGCGACGGCGCAAGTCGCGCGATAGTGGGCAGACCTTATTGGAGTTCGTGTTTCTGCTGCCGATTCTGCTGCTGCTCGCCATTGGGATCGTGGAGCTGGGGCGCGCGGCCGCGTTCACCATCGCGGTCAACAATGCGGCTACTGCCGGAGTGGAGTACGGGTCGCAAAACGAGGCCAAGGCCCAGGACCTGGTGGGCATGCAGAACGCTGCGACCCAGGACATCAACGCCGGATCTTTCACTTTCGGCACGGTAAACGCGACCGCTGTTAACGGTTGCATTTGTGACCCCGGGACCGGCATTTCCTGTAGTTATCCGGTGACCGGCATGGTTGCGTGCGGGGCTATCAGTTGCGCACCCGATAATATTATTGTTGAATGCGTGCAAGTGACCACGCACGGAACCTGGAACGCCCTGCTGCATTACCCGGGGCTGCCGGCTTCGTATCAGGCGAATGGTGAGGCGGTCATGAGGGTGCGCAGATAATCGAGGGACTGTTCGATTGTGTTTTGCAATCCGGCAACGGATGAGGTTTAATGCAGTTGGAGGAAGTCGTGGCTGGCAGCTTTAGAAGGCTCAAAGGCGAGCAGGGTAGTGCGATGGTGGAGTTTGCGCTCTCTCTGGTTGTATTGCTGACCCTGTTGTTTGGCATCATCGACATTGGCCGCGCGCTGTATGCCTACAACTGGCTTTACAATGGGGCGCGGCAAGCGACGCGTTGGGCGATGGTACGGGGCGCCTTTTGTGACAACCACTTGCAGGGGTGTCCGGCTGGCGCTACCAATGACACGATCACGCAATATGTCAAAAACACATTGCCCGCCAACTACGGTAGCGGACTGGACACGACTGGAATCAATACCGGCGACGTCATGGTTATGACCACGTGCTGGTCAAACGTCGCCTTCAACAATCCTCCCTGCGCTCCCACCGCAGGCGTTCAGGTCCAACTCATGTATCAGTTCCACTTCATTACCCCTTTCTTGGCCGGTTTCAATGGCTGGACTATGACCAGCAGCTCGCGGAGGGTCGTTCAGGGAACCCCGATATCCTAACCAACTTTCTGCATTTGCAGGATGAGTCGCTGCTGAACCCAGGCAGCACCTACCCGCTTGTCTGCATCCAACAGTCGCAAGGGTGGTCAGGCGTTCCGGCAACGGCGTTGCCCAGTAAACCCAGCTTCCCCAAAGAAATGACTGCCAGCGGAAGTGTTGGCTTCCAGCCCAGATGCCTACTGAACCCTTGACTCGCGCCGATCTCGCCCTCATCCACGACCTTCAAATTTCAGCCGGCGAACCCAAAGAGCGCTATCGCGAAAGAATTGCGCGGATTGTTCTGGACTCGATGGTCGAGTTCGTGGCATTGCTGGACGCGAATGGAGCGGTACTCGAAGTCAACCGGGCAGCGCTTGACGCTTCGGGAATCAAGCTGCCGGAGGTTGAAGGGAAGCCGTTTTGGACGACGCCGTGGTGGCAAGTTTCAGAAGCAACCAATCGGAGCTTGCGGGAATCGATTGCTCGCGCCAGCCATGGGGAATTCGTTCGCTGGGAGACGCCAATCCTGCACCGAGCCCAGGGCAGGGAGACGATCATCCTCGATGTGTCGCTGACACCGGTGAAAGATGAGTACGGGAAGGTTGTGTTCATTACCGTCGAAGGACGGGATATCACGGCGAAGAAGACCCAGGAGCGGGAGCTTGCGCACGAGCGCGAGAAGGCCCACCGGCCGTATGACACGATTCTGTTCAACACGCCGGACCTCGCCTACGTGTTCGACCTGAGCCACCGGTTTATCTATGCGAACCGGGCATTGCTAGCGATGTGGGGACGGAGCTGGGAAGAGGCGATTGGTAAGACCTGCCTGGAACTGGGATATCCGCCGTGGCACGCGGCCATGCACGATCGCGAGATTGAAGAGGTAATCGCGACCAGGAAGCCGATCCGAGGCGAGGTGCCGTTCATCGGGACGAATGGCAAGCGCATTTACGATTACATATTTGTGCCGGTGATCGGGCCGAGTGGCGATGTGGAGGCGATCGCCGGCACAACCCGTGATATCACCGAGCGTACCGACGCGGAGCATGCCTTGCGGCGGAGCGAGGAGCGTTTGCGAGCTTTTGTGAACGCGACCTCGAACGCGGTGTACAGCGTGAGCGCGGACTGGAGCGAGTTGCGCCAGCTGGAGGGGAACGCCTTCGTTGCCGACACGGACGAACCCACTCGCGACTGGGTGCAAAAGTACATACATCCTGACGATCAGCAACGAGTGGTGGCTGCCGCAGCTGAGGCGGCGCGCAAGAAAAGTGCCTTCGAGGTGGAGCATCGAGTGCTTCGTCCGGACGGAACGCCAGGCTGGACGTGGTCGCGTGCGGTGCCGGTGCTGGACGCGGAAGGCGAAGTGGTGGAGTGGTTCGGAGCCGCCGCCGACGTGACGGAGCGGCGGAAGGCGGAAGAAGCGCGGCACCGGCTGGCGGCCATCGTGGAATCGTCTGACGACGCGATTATCAGCAAGGACCTGAACGGCATCGTGACCAGCTGGAATATCGCTGCGGAGAAGATGTTCGGCTATACCGCCGAAGAAATTGTCGGACGCTCCATCACCACGATTATTCCTCCTGAACTTCACAGCGACGAAGAGGCGATCCTGGCGACTATCGCCCGGGGCGAGCGCATCCGGCACTTCGAGACGGAGCGGGTCAAGAAGAATGGCGAGCGCATCGAGGTCTCGCTGACCATCTCGCCGGTTCGGGATGAGGCCGGTAGAATCATTGGGGCGGCTAAGATTGCCCGCGACATTACGCAGCAGAAAAAGACGGAGCACGCGCTGCATACCAGCGAGCGGTTGGCATCGGTTGGCCGCCTGGCTGCGACGGTAGCGCACGAGATCAACAATCCGCTGGAAGCGGTGACCAACCTGATTTACCTGTCGCGAAAAAGTAAAGATGCCGAGGAAGTGCGGCGGTATCTGGCGGCGGCGGAAGAGGAATTGATCCGGGTCTCGCATTTGACCAAGCAGACCCTGGGATTCTACCGATACTCTTTTGCGCCGGTATCGACGAGCCTGGGACATATGGTGACTTCCCTGGTTTCGGTATTCGGGTCCAGGATACGCAATAAGGAAATCGAGATCAGCGCAGAGATCGAGCAGGATCCCGAGATCATGGCTGTAGCCGGCGAGATTCGGCAGTTGTTGGCGAATCTGATCAGCAACAGCATCGACGCCGTGCCCGCCCGCGGAAAGATTCGGATTCGGCTTTCCGCCGCCCAAGAGCGGAGCGGTGAGCCCCGAGCGGGTGTGCGCTTGACGGTTGCCGACTGCGGTCCGGGAATTCCGGAGGAGATTCGTTCGCGGCTGTTTGAGCCTTTCTTCACGACGAAGAAGGACGTCGGAACTGGTTTGGGATTGTGGGTGTGCAAGGGCATCGTGGACAAACACCACGGCCGCATTCAGGTGAAGAGCAGCACGATGCCGGGTAAGAGCTGGACCGCTTTCTCGGTTTTCCTGCCGGCAGAACCGCCCGAGGCAAGGGTTGAGCAGGGTCTGAAAATCGCCGTCTAGGCCGCGATCTGCCGAATCAACCGACAACCGTCTATTGGAAGAATTCCGTCATCTGCGGCGCCGAGCCTGCGCCGTTGGGAATCACCGTCACGCCCAGAGCGGTCATGCTGAGCCCCAGCAGGCTGCGATGATCGTAAGTTCCGGTGCCCTGATATCCAACCTTCACTCCAGTGCCGACAAGTACGGTGGCAACTCTCCCGCCGCCGTTGGTGTCATCATTGCGGGATTCGTCGGTGGTTATGACGAGAATTCCGCTCTGCTGAAATTGCGCGTTAGCGAGGAGCTGGGAAAGGTTCGCGGACAGCCAGGCGTCGGCGGCTGCGATCCGGACGCCGACGTCGCAGTCCGAACCCCCGCCGGGACAGTCGTGCGCATCATGCTCGGCATCGGGCACGATGAAAGAATAGGCAGGCAAGTTGTCGCCGGCGAGATCGGTTGCCAGCTGGTTGAAGTTGACGATGTTCAGATTCAGTTGCGAGGGCGGCTGCACATCGGAAAAATATGCGATCGGGTTGTGGTGGCGAAAGTAGGGATAGACGTCGCCGCCAAGATAGCCTTGCTGGGGCAGACTCTGGGCATACACCTTCCAGGACTTCGACGCGGCCTGCAACTCGCGCACCACGTTGTCGATCGACAGCACACCGTTGAAACCGTCGTTGTTGGTGTAGACCTCACCGGTTGTCATGACAAAGTAATTGCCGATGGAGGGATGGGTGTTGGCGTAATACTGCGTTGCCAGTCCGCCCTGCGCGATCAGGCCGTTGATGTAAGGAGCGTTGGGGCTGCCGACGATGTCGGTGTAATTCGAATTCTCCAGCACAACAATCGCGACGTGCTGAACCTGGGCGATGCCTCCGCCGGAGCCGCCGCCTCCACCGGATCCTCCCGAGCCTCCCGAGCCACCTGAACCCCCGCTGCCGCCAGAACCTCCGCCGCCACCGCCTCCTGACCCACCCGCGCCCCCCGTGCTACCTCCGGTCGAGCCACCCGTTGCAGGCAAACCGGCTGACAACTGGCTCGAGTTGGTTCCTCCTCCGCAGGCTGCCAGGAGCAGAAGGGATAACACACTAACAAGGATGGTACGGGCCCCAGCGCTAGTAACCACAGGCATCTCCCGAAAAATGGGATGCCATCGCCGATGGCCTTGCCGCCAGGCCAGGAAATGTAATCCCGCGGCCATCTGGGGAAGCAGACCTGATTGATCTAGAATCGTTCCTACAGCCAGGACGTTGTCGTGCGTCTGTGAAATCTAAACCGCGAAAAGTCAGAATGATTGCCGGCGAAAAGCCGGTCTCGAAGGCGACGCTCAAGCTGCGTCTGCTGAAGCGGCTGAAGTGTACGCTGAAGTACGAGAAGCTGGCGTGGAGCTGCGGCGCCACCATGGTCGCGGGTGCCGATGAGGTTGGGCGGGGATCGCTGTTCGGGCCGGTCGTCGCTGCCGCGGTGATTCTTGATCCTACGTACCGCATTCGCGGACTGCGCGATTCCAAATTGCTGGATCGCGAGACGCGGGAGAAGCTGGCGCCGCGCATTCGCGAGCACGCAGTGGCATGGGCCATTGCAGCCGTCGACGTTGCGACCATCGATCAGATCAACATTTACTGGGCCTCGAAGCGGGCTCTGGAAGAGGCCGTGGCCATGCTTATGCCGCGGCCGGACCACGTGCTGGTGGACGCGTTGCGTATCAACTGCGAGTGTGGGCAGACGCCGATCATTCACGGCGACGCGCTGTCGGCGTCGATCGCCGCGGCTTCGATCATCGCGAAGGTCGAACGCGATGCGATGATCAGCGCGTGGGATCCGGTGTTTCCGGAATATGGCCTGGCCTCCAACAAGGGCTACAGCACGCCGAAGCATTTGAAGATGCTGCGCGAGAAGGGGCCGACGCCGTTGCATCGGCTGTCGTTCGCGCCGGTGTGGACGTCGTCTGCGCCGCAAGAGGTGCTGGAGTTCATGTTGGAGGAGAACAAGGACGCCTTGATTCACCACGGAAGCACAGAAAACACGGAAGAAACTTGATCTAAAACTCCCGTGTGTTCCGTGCTTCCGGGGTAAAAACGCTTTTACAGCCTCTTCAGAAACAGTTTGGCTTCTTCCAGCTTGGGAAAGAGTTTTTCTTCGGCGTGGAATTCCGGTCCGTGGACGCAGCGCCGGCTGCCCCGCAGCCTGACGGGATGCTTCAGGTGCAGCATCTCGTGATAGACGATGTACTCGATGGCGTAGCGCGGCACCTGAAAATGATCGAAGACGCGGCTGACGACGATCGCATTGTGCGCCGGATCGTAGTGGGCGAGACTATTGCGCGCTCGAACGCGGCTCCAGGTCATCTGCGGACGCGCCAGCAAACCGTAAAAGAAGCGCTGGTTGAGATCCTCGAAGATTTGATCCAAGTCATAGATGAATCCGCGAGCGGGCAATATGTGTTTGCGGCCTCGCGCCTGGCGCAGCAGGTGCGCTTTGGCAGTCATATCGTGACTGGAGACGTAGCGGCGGTAGCGCGTGGAGTGCTGCGGCTGGATGGGTTTGCGATAAATTTTGGCTAACAGGATATGCGCGATGGCTTCGATGACGTTTTCGGGCGAGCCTTCCAGCAGGTCGGAGATGCGCACGTGGATGATGTCCTCGCGCACGCGGATGGTGTTGTTGACGTTGGCGAAGGCGTAGAACTCCACGCGAATCTCCGGTATGGGAGCTCGCGGGCGCAGCTCGCGATAGCTGCGTTGGAAAATCAGGTGAATGTTTTCGCGCAATGTGTCACTAACGTAACACGAGCCGTGAATCGTGGCAGGTTATGACGTTGGTACTAAGGTTTTCGTGCTATTGAAATCCACGGAAAGGTGCGCTACTTTCAACAAAGTAGTTTTGTTGTAGACAAACAGCGAGGCCGCCACAGGGGGAAAAGTTGGCGGCCTTTTTGTATTGGTGTCGATAAAGCGGCGAGTCAGTCTTTGCGTTCGGAATAGATTTTGATCAGCTTCTTCTCTTTAGCCAGTTGGTTCTGCTCCTGCAATTCGTCTCGCGTATCGTCGCCCACGTCTTTGACGGCATCGCTGGCGTTGGCTAACACAAATGAGTATTGATCCAGTTCCTCGGGAGGCGACTGCTCTTTCAGACGGCGCAGTTTGATTTGCCATTCGCTGGTGGCCTCGATGGTCAGTGTGAGTCCCTTCCGCATGTCGGCTTTGTGCGAGGCGTACATTTCGACGTTGTCTTCGATCTCATCCAGCAGCGCGGTGAAGTCCTCGAGCAGGTCATGGATCTGCATCGGCCGATCCTTGGCGCTCTTGGCATCGGCGCGCAGTTGGTCGACTTTATTCAGGCGATCGCGGGCGAACTGGGCCATCAGTTCCAGCCGCTTGTCCGGCCAATCCGCCGACTCGCGCATCTCGTCGATTTCTTTCTCGTTCAGCGGATCGCGGCGCTGGGCCGAACTGTGCGCGGCGCAGCCGATGAGGAACGCGCCCAACAGCATGGCGCATTGCATCCGATGTGGCTTCATGATTTGCCTTTCGGTTCCGCTTGCTGTCCCCACATCTTGACGATCAAGTCCGCGCGGATATGCTCGAGCTGGTCGATCGCATCTTTGACGAGGGGCCGGTCTTCGAAAGCCAGGGACTGGCCGATGTCGTGCATTCGCTCGGTCAGCTTGCGCAATTTGATCTCGGTTTCCTTCAGCTGTTTGCCGGAGGTGGTAGCGGCATCGGCGCCCTTGCGGGAGTAGTCGACGACCTCGCCGATTGCCGCCTGCCCCTTGTCGACCTGGCCGTCGGTGAAAAGGGCATTGGAGGTCTCGAGCTCAATGCGCGCGTATTCGAGGCAGAGCTTGGCCTGTTCGCCGCCGTGGGCCTTGTCGGCACGGGTCTTGAGCTGTTCGGCCGAGTCGGGGCTGGCCAACAGCAGGCTGCTGAGGATCAGCACAACCGCCGCGCATGAGAGACGAGCTCGCATCTACTTCTTCACTTCGTATTTGTCGGCGTGTCGCGGATCGATGGCAATCAAGCGATGCCGCGCCTGCCACTCCTGGTCGGGAAACTTGCCGCCGTCAACCGCCAGGAACTTTTGATAATATTCCACCGCCTGGGGGATTGCTTTCAAGTGGTCAAAATTGGTGGCACGCAGAAAATAGGTTGCCGGAGTCTCCTGGAGAAACCGGGCTCGTGCGTCCAAAGACTGCAGAGACAGCGTGTAATCCTTGTTTGAGGCGGCAACGATGGCCAGATTTCCGTAGGCGTCGGCCAGATCGGGCTTGAGCTTGACCGCCAGCAGCAGCTCCTGCTGTGCCTCGGGAAACTTTTTCTCATACATCAGAAGCGTGCCAAGGGCGTAGTGCGGCTCTGGATCCTGCGGGAGCGCTTGTACGGCGACGCGGAACTGCGCTTCTGCTTCGGCGTTTTTATTGGCTTTGACGTAGAGGGTGCCGAGTTCGAAAGCAGCGTGCGGGTCGTTGGGATTGGCTTGCAAGGCGGTATGGAACTCGCTGGCGGCTTCGCTGGTCTTGTTCTCCGCCAGCAGTACGCGGCCCAGCTGCATATGAGCTGCGCTGTTCTGAGGATCGGAGGCCAGCAGCTTGTGCAAGGCGGCTTCCGCGTCGGGATACTTCTTCTGCGCGATGTAGAGGTCGACCAGCCCGGAGAGAGCGTCCTTGGATGTTGGGTCGAGTTGCAGCGCGGTTTGATATTCGCTAGCGGCGGCGTCAAAGTCCTTCTGATTGCTGAGCAGCGCGGCGGCGGCGATGTGCGGTTGCGGATCTTTGGGATTCAGCTTGGCAGCCTCGGCGTAAGCTGCGAGGGCCTGCTGCGGAGCGGTGGGCTCCTGGACACGGCCGAGGGCTTGCCAGGCGCGCGCCAGACTGGCTTCGGGGTGGTCGGTCGGCTTCAGTTGCGTTGCGGCCTGGAGATATTTGGCGGCCTCGGCGTTGTCGCCAGCCTTGGCTAAGAGAAGGCCGAGGTTCAGATTCGATTCGAAGACGTCGGGCTTGGCGGCGACGGATTTGCGATAGGCGTCGATGGCCTCGGTGCGGCGCTGGGTTGCGTTGTAGACGTAGCCGAGATCGAACCAGGCGCGGTAGTCGTTGGGCTTGGCGGCGACGGCTTTTTGCAGCAGGGCTTCGGCGGTGGAGAAGTCGTTCCTCAGCATCGCGTCTTCGGCCTGCGCGATTTCGGGTGGGCTGGCGTTCTCGTCGGGTTCTTCGACGCGATGATGGCGGACGGTGGGCTTGCTCTCCTGGGCGGACACAAAGGGCAGCGTCAGCGCGATGGCGAACGTTAGCACGACGGCAGGCGTCAGCAGTAAAGCCGACAGGCTGCGTTTGCGTATCAGGATTGTGTGAACTTCGGAAGGAGAGAAAGTAATTAGCCCAGCGCGGAAGCGCTGGGGGACGCCCAGGAAAATGATGCCGAGCCGCTTCAGCGGCGACAGGACGTGGCGCTCCTGTGTCGCCCCTGAAGGGGCTCGAGTTTCTATAACGCTGTCTACCCAGCGCTTCCGCGCTGGGCTAATTACTCTTCTGCTCATCGGCACTACCACGACTACGGCACTACCACGACTACGGCACTACCACGACTGCGATACGTCACAAGATTAAGCCGCATCGGGTAATCGTTTTTGTCCAGGCAAAACAGTAGAAATCAAAACCGCAGAGTCGGACATACTTCTATTTTAGGCGCGACGCGGGCCCGGGGGTTTGCACCACCGGGTCTTGCGAAACCGCCGGCAAGACCCGCGCCAGCCACTGTCCGGTGTACGAGTTGGGCGCGTTGGCGATGGCCTCGGGCGGGCCGACGGCGACGACCTCGCCGCCGCGCGCGCCGCCTTCCGGGCCGAGATCGATGACCCAGTCCGCCATTTTGATGACATCGAGATTATGCTCGATGACCACGATCGAGCCGCCTGCTTCGATTAGACGGCGGAAGGCGGCCAACAGCTTGCTCACATCGTCAAAATGCAGACCGGTGGTGGGCTCGTCGAAGATGTAGAGCATGCGCGGCTGGCGCTTGTCGCGCTCAGCGCGCGGTTTGCCGATGTCGCGCAGCCTGGGCTGGAGGTGCGCGGCCAGCTTCATGCGCTGCGCTTCGCCACCGGAGAGCGTGGTGGCCGACTGGCCGAGCCGCAGATAGCCCAGGCCGACTTCTTCCAGCACGCGCAGCTTTTCGACGATCTTCGGAACGCCGGAAAAAAAGTGCAGCGCCTCTTTGATGGTGAGGTCGAGGACATCGTGAATGTTCTTGCCGTGAAAACGAATCTCCAGGATCTCAGGCTTGTAGCGCGAGCCCTTGCACTCTTCGCAGATCAGCTCGACGTCGGCGAGAAATTGCATTTCGACGGTCACGGTGCCGTCGCCCTGACAGACATCGCAGCGGCCGCCGGGAATGTTGAACGAGAAGTTGCCGGCGGTGTAGCCGCGCTTTTCGCTCTCTGGGAGCGAAGAGAACAGATCGCGGATGGCGTCGAAGGCCTTGATGTAGGTCACGGGATTGGAGCGCGGGGTGCGGCCGATGGGCGATTGATCGACGAGGACGACTTCGTCGATCCACTCTTCGCCGGTGACGCGTTCGACTTCGGCGGTGGGGCCTCCGGTGACCTGGCCCTTCCCGGCGGCGAGCGCGTTGTAGAGCACGTCGTGAACGAGAGTCGACTTGCCTGATCCCGAAACGCCCGTGATGCAAACCAGCATGCCGAGCGGGATGGCGACGTTCACGCGCTTCAGGTTGTGCGCGCGGGCGCCTGTCAGCTGGATCTTCCGGCCATTACCTGTGCGGCGTGCGGCAGGAAGCTGGATGCGCAGCTCGCCGTTGAGATAGCGGCCGGTTAGCGACGCCGGGTTGTTGAGAATTTCGTCATAGGTTCCGGCGGCGATGAGGCGACCACCGTTCTCGCCTGCGCCGGGGCCGAGGTCGAGGATGCGATCGGCGGAGCGCATTATCTCACTGTCGTGCTCGACGACGAGGATGGTATTGCCGAGGTCGCGCAGGTCGTGAAGGATCTTGATAAGGCGCGCGGTGTCGCGGTTGTGCAGGCCGATGGAGGGCTCGTCGAGAACATAAAGCGTGCCGACCAGGCGCGAGCCAAGCGATGTTGCGAGTTGGATGCGCTGCGCTTCGCCGCCGGATAACGTCGAAGAGAGACGATCGAGCGTCAGGTATTCCAGGCCGACGTCGTTCAGGTAGCGCAGGCGGTCGTTGATCTCCTCGAGCAGCTTGCCCGCGATGTCGGAGTCCTGACGCGAGAGCTGGAGTTGCGAGAAGAAGCGAGTGGCGCCTTCGACCGTCATTGCGGTGACCTGGCAGATGTTGTGGTCGCCGATGCGGACTTGTCGCGCCTCGCGGCGCAGACGCAGGCCGCTGCATTCGGAGCAGACGGAATAGCCGCGATAGCGGCTGAGGAAGACGCGGACGTGCAGCTTGTACTTCTTGCGCTCGAGGTGCTCGAAGAAGCCGCGAATGCCCCAGAACTTTCCGTCGCCGCTGACGATGAAGGTTTGTTGATCGGGCGTCAGATCTTCCCAGGGAACGTCGAGTGGGACACCGGCAGCGCGCGCGTAGCGCTTCATCTCGGTGGCGTAGGGACGGTATTTGGGCTTGGTCCAGGGCTCGATCGCGCCTTCGGCGAGCGTCAGCGTCTTGTTCGGGATGACCAGGTTGAGATCGAAGTCGATGGTGTTGCCGAAGCCCTGGCAGCGCGGACAGGCGCCGTAGGGATTGTTGAACGAGAAGAGGCGCGGCTCGGGTTCTTCGTAGCGAATGTTGCAGTGTCTTGCACTCGAAGCGCTGGGAGAAACGCAGGTGCTGGATCGCTTCGTTTTCGCGCGGAGCGGTTTCGAATAAGACTTCGCCGGATTCGCGATAGCCTTGCTCGACGGCGTCGACGATGCGGAGACGGTTGTCGGGTGAGACGGAGATGCGGTCGATCAAGCACCAGCACCGGCTCGGCGAAGTTGAGATCGAGCAGCGACTCCGGCGTGGAGAATTCGACGACCTTGCCATTCTGGTAGAGACGGTTGTAGCCACGCTTGCGAAGTTCGAACAGGCGTTCCTTCAGCAAGGAATCGTCGGCAGGTTTGGCGGATTTCTTTTTGGCGACGCGGCGGCCTTTGACCTTCTCCGGCTCGGACGGCTTCGGCGGCGGCTGCAAAGGAAAGAAGACCTGCACGCGCGTTCCTTCGCCGAGCGCGAGAATGCGATCGGCGACTTCGTCGACTGTGTCCTTCTTTACTTCCTGGCCGCAATTCAGGCAATAAGTGCGGCCGACGCGGGCGTAGAGGAGGCGGAGGTAGTCGTAGATCTCGGTTGCGGTGGCGACGGTGGAGCGCGGATTGCGCGTGGTGTTCTTCTGGCGGATGGCGACGGCCGGCGCGATGCCGTCGATGACGTCGACGTCGGGCTTCTCGATGCGTTCCAGGAACTGGCGAGCGTAGGCGGAGAGCGATTCGACGTAGCGGCGCTGGCCCTCGGCGTAGATGGTGTCGAACGCGAGCGACGACTTGCCCGATCCCGAGACGCCGGTCACGACGGTCAATTCGTTGTGCGGGATCTCGAAGTCGATGTTCTTCAGATTGTGGACGCGCGCGCCGCGCACGATGATGCTTTCGTTCGACATGGCCCTGGGCGGCAGCCCCACAGATTGCTTCAGAATCGGCTGCCGAAACTTCTTATTATAACGGGTTTGAGACGAAGGTTTCACCACAGAGAACACGGAGGGTACAGAGAAAGACAAAGCCTAGAAGGCTTGGTGCTTCGCTCGGCGATGAGTTTGTGCCAACCAGCGTCAGCCGCAACCCGAGAATTGTCATCACGAGCGAAGCGAGGGACCTGCTGTCCTTCCGAGTCGGCGGAAAGCAGATCCCTCGCCTAGGGCTCGTGATGACAATCTTCTGGTTTGGACTGGGAACGGTGAACGCAGGCATCATCGCGGCGCTAAGCTTTCAGGCGCTGGGCGTATTTGTCGCGGATCTTTTTCACCTTGGGGGCGACGACGTAGGCGCAATACGGCTGGTTGGGATTGTTGGCGAAGTAGTCCTGGTGGTAGTCCTCGGCGACGTAGAAGGTGGAGGCCGGCTCGATGGCGGTGACGATCGGGTCGTTGAAGACCTGGTCACGGGTGAGTTCGGCGATGACCTCTTCGGCAGTCTTCTTCTGCGCTTCGTGGCGATAGAAGATGACGGAACGGTATTGCTCGCCGACGTCGTTGCCCTGGCGGTTGAGCGTGGTGGGATCGTGCAGGGTGAAGAAGACGTGCAGGAGATCGTTGAAGCTGATGACGGCGGGATCGAAGGTGACCTCGGCGATTTCGACGTGGCCGGACCTGCCGGAGCAGACCTGTTGATACGTCGGATTGGCGACGCGGCCGCCCATGTAGCCGGAGCGGATGGAGAGGATGCCTTCGAGCTGTTTGATGGCGGCTTCGACACACCAGAAGCATCCGCCGCCGAGGTAGGCAGTGTCGGTTGTGGGCATGTTGAATAGGATGCGCGAAGGCGGAAGTTGATGCAAGCCTAGATCCCCACTTCGATCCTTGATCTGGGGTCGAGGTAATCGCGCAGGCCGTCGCCGATGAAGTTGAAGGACAGGACGGCGAGCATTACCGCGGCGGCAGGGAAGAGCACCAGATGCGGTGAGTCGAAGAGATGGGAGCGGGCGTCGTTGAGCATCGAGCCCCAGCTGGCGGCCGGCGGTGGGACGCCGAGGCCGAGAAAGCTCATGGTGGCTTCGGCGAGGATCGCGCCAGCCATGCCGATGGCGGCTTGCACGATCACCGGCTGGATAATGTTCGGCAGGATGTGGCGGACGATGATACGCAGGTCGCTGGCGCCGAGGGCGCGGGCAGCCTCGACGAATTCTCGCTCGCGCACAGCGAGAACTTGGGCGCGAACCAGGCGGGCGTAGCCGACCCAGCCTCCGATGGAGAGCGCGAAGATCAAGTTAAAGATTCCCGGTCCGAGAAACGCGACGAAGGCGATGGCCAGCAGGATTCCGGGGAAGGACATGAAGGCGTTCATCACGATGACGTTAAGCAAGCGGTCGGTGATGCCGCCGTAGTAGCCGGCGATGGAGCCGAGGATGAGGCCGAGGGTGAGCGAGGCGGCGACGACACAGCCGCCGACCAGCATGGAGAGGCGCGCGCCGTAGATGATGCGGGAGAGGATGTCGCGGCCTAGCTCGTCGGTGCCGAACCAGTGGGAGAGCGATGGAGCCATCAGGCGGTGCGGCAGCTCGATGTGCGCGGGATCGTAGGGTGCGATCCAGGGGGCGAAGAGCGCGCAGATGAGGAAGGCCGCGACCATCACGACGCCGGCCGTCGCCAGGATGTTGTAGCGGGCTACGCGACGGAATGAGCTGATCTGGGCGGCCGAGGCCATGGAGGGATATTAAAACAAATCTCGGCAATCACCCGCACCCGCGAGTTTTGTAGTGCCTCGACTCCCACTCATTCGAAAAGCGCGAATGAGTGGGGCACCCGTGCACAATCCCCAGGTTAGGCAAAAGGCCGAACCTGGGGCACCGAGTTCTAGCCAGGGGCGTACTTATTTCAGCGTGACGTTGCGGGTGAGATAGCTGGCCACGGTTTGCATGTTCTCGACGCGCTTGTCGATAACCTTCTGCTCGCTGCTCTTGTCGCCATACTTCTTCATTCGCAGATCGAGAATCTTCATGCTCAGTCCGTCCAAGGATGCCATGTTCTTATAGGTAAGGACCAGACCCATATCCCAATCGTCGATGCTGGATTTGGTCTGATTGAAGAACAGTTGATAGCCCTCGATGAGGCCGTTGGCTTTTTCCGACTCCCAGACGGGCTGAAGATTGTTCTTGAGGTCGGCCATGGCCGCGGTGAAATGCCCAGGCAGGATGCGCAACAGGACGACGCGATTCACGGTGCCTTCGGTGTACTGATCCTGGGCCGAAGCCGCGGTCAGCAGTAAGAACGAGAGAGACAACAAGGCGAGGGTCAGCCGCACAGCTTGCTTCATGGGTAAAGTCTCCTTGTTTGGAATTGCTAAAGTGTGCGCCAGATTCGCGATATGGTAAAGAGAAAAGCGACATCCGTATGCCGTGCCCGGGGCACTCGGGACTCATGCGGGTCTTACCCACCGTTAAAACGGTGGGCTTTCTTATGTTGCGCCCGAGGCGCGAGGGTGGAGGGTCCGACAATATCAAGAGCCCATACATTCGAACGGCGCGAGTGGGTGGGCGGCCGCCCAGGTTAGCGTCCAACAGAAGGACGCGAACCTGGGCACCGAGCTGAAGAAAATCCCCACTCAAGCCCAAAGGACGGGGTTGAATGGGGCACCCGGCATCGATTGCCGCCCACCGTTAAAACGGTGGGCTTTCTTATGCCGTGCCCGAGGCACTCGTTGCGAAAATATCACGCCCTACCCACCTCTGAAGAGGTGGGCTTTCCTATGCCGCGCCCGTGGCGCGCTTCTGATGTCGTTCCCGCAGACTCCGGTCTCCTCCCGATTGCGCTTCAGGTCTAGAATAGGCGGTTGACTCGCTTTGCCCAGATCGCCGGCCCATGCTGCCCTTCAAACTGATCTACAGCGACAAGTATTTCCTGTCCATCGGCGAGCACGTCTTCCGTGCCGACAAGTTCCGGCTCATCCGCGAGCGGTTGTTGCAGGAGCATGTCGCCGAAGAGAGCGACTTCCTTGAGCCGCAGCCGGCAAGCGAGGCAGATGTGCTGCTGGTGCATTCGCCGCATTATGTGAACAAGCTGATGGAAGGCAGCCTGACCGCGCGCGAGGAGCTGCAGATGGAGATCCCGTATTCGCCGCAAGCGGTTGACGCCTTCATGCTGCACACCGGAGGCTCGATTCTGGCAGCGGAGCGCGCGCTGGACGACGGCGTGGCCATGAACATTGGCGGCGGATTTCATCATGCCTATCCCGACCACGGTGAGGGCTTCTGCATGATCAACGACTTCGCGGTGGCGATTCGGGCGATGCAGAAGCGCGGGCGCATTAAGCGGGCAATGACCGTCGATTGCGATGTGCATCAGGGCAACGGAACAGCGGCGATCTTCGGCGGCTCGGGACACGCGGCGAATACGCTGCCGTCGTCCTCGAGTGTGGCTGCTGTCGAGCTGTCGGCGGCGAACGTTAGCAGCGGGCCGGCGAAGGATGTGTTTACGATCTCGTTGCATCAGGAGAATAACTATCCGTTTGTGAAGCCACCGTCGTCGATCGACGTGAATCTGCCGGATGGCTGCGGCGATGACGAGTATCTGGCGTGGTTGGACAACGCGCTGAGTTCGGGGCTGCGGCAGTTCGAGCCGGAGCTGATTTGTTATGTCGCGGGAGCCGATCCGTTTCGCGAGGACCAGCTTGGTGGATTGAACCTGACGATCGACGGGCTGAAGAAGAGAGATGAGCTGGTGTTTCGCGCGGCGCGGGCGCGGAATATTCCGGTGATGACGACGTATGCCGGAGGATACGCGAATCGGGTTGAGGATACGGTGACGATTCATTGCAATACGGTGGTTGCGGCGAGCGAGGTGTGTCGGGGGGCGGCTCTGCCGAGGTGAGGAAATCCCCATTCAAGGCCAAACGATGGGCTTGAATGGGGGCACCCGATCCACCGTTGAAACGGTGGGCGTCTTGTGGCGTGCCCGGGGCACTCGGTTCTTCATGGTCGCGTACCCACCGCTGAAGCGGTGGGCTTTCTTATGCCGCGCCCGAGGGCGCTGAGGTCCTGCGATCAGTTAATTCCTACACATTCGAGGTGTCGGGCGGCGACGACTCCGCAGAGATGAAGACAAATCCCTACTCAAGCCTGAACGATGGGCTTGAATGGGGCACCCGGCTTTTGATTCTCTTAATCCCAAGTCGCACGACAGTGGGCTCCCAGGTCTAGCTCTTTTCCAGACCTGGGAGGAAACGACGCATCTTCGGGCAAACCTACCTGGTGGTTGCGTGGCGATGTGATCCGGGGCACACTAGCCGCGTGATGGTCTTGGACCTCCCGGGTCTCGAACCCGGCGAGACCCAGGGCACCCATATTTCCCACGAGTCGAGACGAGATGAAAGCGAAGAGAGAGCGGCAGACCGGGGCCACCCGCCGCCGGCATAAGCATTGCTCCTGCGAACGTTGATCTATGGGCGCCGGAAGAATCGTAAGTAAAAGGCTACAAATACCAGAACGATTCCGACGTTCGCCATGAGTCGTTCCCAGAAATGGTTCCTGAAAATCAGGACATCTACAGCGACGATGACAGCTATCATCACTATCACGTAAGGCACGGCAATCATCGGTTTTTTCATTTCAATTCACAACAAAGTTCGCGATTCGAACTTCAGGTCACCCGGATTCATGGTGTGCCCAACAACTGTTTGGATGAAGACACAGCTTTGCCGGTTTCGTTGGCATCACGTTAAGAGGCCGGTTTCGCGCCGCGCGGTGGTTGTCTTGCCAAGGCTCGGAACGATTGTCATTATGAGTGGATGCAAACTGTATTCGAAGCAGCCGGTGGAATGGAGGGCCTGTGCCGTCTTGCCGACGCCTGGCATCGTCGAGTGCTGGCTGACGACGTGGTTGCCCATGCCTTCAGCCACGGCTTCCATCCCCAGCATGTAGAGCGGCTCGCGGCATACTGGGCCGAGGCGCTCGGTGGCCCTTGCGTATATTCCGACTCCTACGGCGACGAAACCAAGGTGGTCAAGATGCACAGCGGCAACGGTGAGCATGACGAAATGGATCGCCGTGCGCTTGCCTGCTTCGACCGGGCTCTTGCCGATGTCGGACTGGCCGATGGCAAGCTGCGACAGGTGCTGCACGATTACTTCGCGTGGGCGGCCACCACAACCATGGCTCGCTATCAGGAGTCCGCCGACGATGTGCCTGACGGCCTCAGGATTCCACACTGGTCTTGGGACGGACTCCAGCAGGACCGCGCAACCGGCGATTCACGATAGCGGCATCAGCTCCGATGATATCCTTAGTGCACGGGCTGAGATTCTGCAGCACCACCATTCCGATCCCTTGGACTCCTGAACATGTTTGAGAACCTCACAGATAAACTGCAGCGCGCCTTCAAGAACCTGCGCGGACAGGGCACGCTGACGGAAGAGAACATCGGCGAGGCGCTGAAAGAAATTCGCATGGCGCTGCTGGAAGCCGACGTCAACTTCCAAGTCGTCAAAGAACTGATCGACCACATTCGCGAGAAGGCGGTCGGGCAGGAAGTGATGACCGCGCTCTCGCCGGGCGAACAGGTCATCAAGATCGTTCGCGACGAGCTGGTCAACCTCCTTGGCAAAGACACCGCGAAGCTGAAGTTCGCGTCGCAGCCGCCGACCGTGGTGCTGATGGCGGGACTGCAAGGATCCGGCAAGACGACCACCTCGGGCAAGCTGGCGAATTGGTTGAAGAACGGCGGTCATCGGCCGATGCTGGTGTCGGTGGACGTGTATCGTCCGGCGGCGCGCGAGCAGCTGAAAGTTGTGGCCAACGCGATCAAGGCGCAGCTCTACGAGGGCAAGGTCGAGGAGTCGAACACGGCGACGGTCGAGCGGCTGGTGCGAGAGGCGCGGCGCGAGGCCATCAACAACGCGTGCGATGTGCTCATCGTCGATACCGCGGGCCGCTTGCACATCGACGAGCAGCTGATGGACGAGATGCAGTCGCTGAAGAAGATCCTGAACCCGCA
The DNA here is from genome assembly GCA_963805985.1 of uncultured Acidobacteriaceae bacterium. GTDB lineage: Bacteria > Acidobacteriota > Terriglobia > Terriglobales > Acidobacteriaceae > Bog-257. The sequence continues at coordinate 493,661 of CAWDWG010000009.1, forward strand.
GGAGATTCTCTTCGTTGCCGACTCGATGACCGGCCAGGACGCGGTGCGCTCGGCCGACGAGTTCCACAAGAAGCTGACGCTGACCGGCGTGATGCTGACCAAGATGGACGGCGATGCGCGCGGCGGCGCGGCGCTGTCGATTCGCAACGTGACCGGGCAGCCGATCAAGTTCATCGGCGTGGGCGAGAAGTACGACGCGCTGGAGCCGTTTCATCCCGACCGCATCGTGGGCCGCATTCTCGGCATGGGCGACATTCTCTCGCTGATCGAGAAGGCCGAGTCGAAGCTGGACAAAGGCAAGTCGGAGGAGTTCGCGCGCAAGGCACTGTCGAGCGACGGCTTCTCGCTGGAAGATTTTCGCGGCCAGCTCAGGCAGGTGAAGAAGCTGGGATCGATTTCGTCGATCATGAGCCACATGCCGAAGATCGGGCCGTTCGCCAACATGGCGCAGGCGGCCGACAAGGTCGACGACAAGCAGATCAACCGCGTGGAGGCGATCATCAACTCCATGACGCCGTACGAGCGCGAGCATCATGAGGTCATCAACGGCAGCCGGCGCAAGCGCATCGCGCGCGGATCGGGGACGAGCGTGCAGGAAATCAATCAGCTGCTGCGGCAGTATGCGCAGATGCGCAAGATGTTCAAGACCATGGGCAAGCCCAGCTTCGCGAGACGGATTGCAGGGATGAAGATGCCGGGGATGTAGGAGCAGCCCTTAGCAGTTAGCACTTAGCAGTTAGCTACGAGCCGAAGAATCACTTGTTGCCGTACTTGAACCGATCGGGACTCTCCGTTTCGATGTCATCTTGTTTGCCCGGCAGCGGCCACCACCATTTGTAATCGCGATATACGGTATGCTCCTGACGAAACTGATATACGGCTGCAGCATATTGTGAAAGCATCACGACGACATCGCTATTAGTTGGGATGTCGTTTTCATCGAAGGTCTCGAAACCTTGAAATGGTTTCTGCTCGCCTAGAATCCCGTTCATGCTTTCGAGAAGCACGTTAACGAACTTCAGCTTGAATTTGTTCAGGCCGTCGTTTGGCCTCTTCTTAGACAGCTCCGAAATCTCGGTCAACATCGAGTGGAGTTGCCGTTCCAGCCGTTCGAAACCCTGAACTTCCTCTGCGTTCTTCACAAAGTTCTCCTTACATAAGAGCGGGCTGGAGTGCCGCCGGCTGAAGCCGGCTCGGTTCTTTGGGGACCAGCCTAACGCGGCGCTGAAGCGCCGCACTACCCGATACGGCTTGGGAACGCGGTGCCCGCCGCCGACCTCAACAGAATCTTTACCCCGGACAGGCGCGGGTGAATTCAACGTACTTCTTTTGCAGGACGTCGATGGGGTCGCGCTGCTTGCTCTCGAACACATTGACGATGAGGTCGAGATCGGCGTCCGTCAAGGCAATAATGCAGCGGCGCTGGCCGGACCATAGATCGATGGTGTTCTTGAACATGGCTGTGGACATGGGTTGGCGGGTGAGCAGCACGCCGAAGCGGCCGAACTGGTCCTTCATGTAGCGGTTGAGCTGGTTGATGTGATCGCGCTCGATTTCCCTGACGTTTTTCATTTCCATGACGATCTGATGGCAGTCGTATTTCTTGATCAGCTCGTCGAGGAAGGGATGTGAGCTGTTGTTGTAGAAGATGAGGTCGCGGATGAGGGCGCCGGATTCGGTGCGGCTTTGCTGGGCGGCGAAATCCAGTTGGGGATAGAAGGCAGATGCGAGCAGTCGGGCCGTCTCGCGCTCGTAGATCTTGTTGTTGCGATCCGACGGGCTGTTGGATAAAGGAAGATTGCGAAGCGTGTCGAAGCTGGACTTCGCAGAGCCGACGGGTAGCTGGGCAAATAGCGGATCGTTCTTACAATCTCCCGCGGCACGTTCCCTTTTCGCGACATACTCAAAGACCGCGCCGTAGTTCTCGCGGTTGAAGGTGAGCAGCTTTACCCGCTCGGCTTTTGCGGCACGCGGCTGAAGGTTCTCACTGGGATAGGCCTGGGCGAAGTATTCGTCGAAGTTGATCCAGGGACTGGAGCGGAGCCAGCGCTTGGGAACGAAGAGGATGGGCTTCTCTTTTTCCGGATTGACGGGCAGGGTGACGTATTCCGACTTCAGCCGGTTTTCGCTGTAGCTATAGACCTGGACGTAGACCTTGGACATGGGGATGCCGATGGTTTGGCATTCCTGGATGGTGTAGTCGATGAGGAAAGATTTCAGGAAGCCACAGGTGAAGTCGCTAATGCGGTCCTTGGCGATGTGGTCGACGAAGAACTGGATTTCCTCGAAGTGGACGAAGCCGGAGTTGTAGTACTGCGGGATGTCGTGGAAGAGGCTGAGGATTTTCTCCGCGGTTGGCGCTCCGATGCGGTGGCCTTCGCGGGTGCGCGAGAGGCCGAGGCCGACCTCGTCGCATTCGCTGAGGGCGATGAGGAGATTGATCGCGTCCTGTTTGCGGCCTTGTTTGGCAAGGTAGCCGAGGTGGTTGAAGGAGTTGATGAGCGAGGTGTGGAGGGCCTGGTCCTGGTGCGAGGGCGAGCGCCAGAGGAGGAACGGATCGACGTAGAGAGGGGTGTCTTCGTCGAGGAAGGGGATGGCGAAGTCGGTCTGGGCCTGTGGCAGGAGGATGTTGTGGAAGTCGGTGAGGCGTGGACGGACGAGCATAAGAAGCAATTAGCGATTAGCAATTAGCGATTAGCCAAAGGCGATGGTAAGCCGAATTGGGGTTAAGAAGAATCCCACGGAAGCGGGAGTGGGTCGGGTGCGGCGATTGGTCGGTCCCGGCACCCGGCTGCCCACCGTTGAAACGGTGGGCGCCTTGTGCCGTGCCCGAGGCACTCGGCATTTATCTCGGCTTTCCCACCGCTGAAGCGGTGGGCTTTCTTATGCCGCGCCCGGGGGCGCTGGAGTGCGTCGGGTGCACCCACTGACTCAACGTGCGTAGCGTCTGGATCCCATGGAGGCTGCCGAGTCCATGGCGATACATCAGCGCCCAGGGCGCGGAACAAGAAAGCCCACCGTTTCAACGGTGGGTGTGCGAAACCACGAAACCGGAGTGCCTCGGGCACGGTATAACCCTTCACCCGAACATGAATTTTGGGTCACAGGTTACACCGGATCGCCGCAAGAGGAGTTCGAATTCCTCTTCAAAGCTGCGCTTCTCGTGATGTCGGGGTTGGTCGGAGATGTAATCCATCACGGCTTGCTTGTTCGATGCGCTAACGCTGAAGGCGCCGTAGCCCTCTTGCCAGGCAAACGCCGAGCCGTGTTCGGTCATCCATCGCGAGCTATTGCCCTTGAGCTCCTGAATCGCCTTTGCGAGCGGGAGAGCAGCCGGAAGTGCGATGAGGATGTGAATGTGATTCGCGGTTCCCCCGGCGATGATGAGTGGAATGTTCTTTTCGCGGGCGACGCCGCCGAGGTATTGGCAGAGGTGAGCGGGGTCGGGGATGGAATCGGCGCGGTCTTTGGTGCTGAAGACGCAGTGGAGGAGGTTGTTGGTCAGGGCGTGCGGCATACGTGTAGCGTAATTCGAGGGTGAGAAGAGTGGTGTGATATTGGGCACGGAGGGGTGTGTCGTGTCCGGGCCACCGTTGAAACGGTCGGGTCATGTGCCGTGCCCGGGGCACTCGGGATTTGTGCGAACCTTTCCCACCGTTGAAACGGTGGGCTTTCTTATCCCGCGCCCTGGGCGCTGGGGTGTGGTGAACCGGAGTGCCTCGGGCACGAAATAGGAAAGCCCACCGTTTCAAGGGTGGGTAGGCGGAGCAAAGAAACCGGAGTGCCTCGGGCACGAAATAGGAAAGCCCACCGTTTCAAGGGTGGGTAGGCGGAGCAAAGAAACCGGAGTGCCTCGGGCACGAAATAGGAAAGCCCACCGTTTCAAGGGTGGGTAGGCGGAGCAAAGAAACCGGAGTGCCTCGGGCACGAAATAGGAAAGCCCACCGTTTCAAGGGTGGGTAGGCGGAGCAAAGAAACCGGAGTGCCTCGGGCACGAAATAGGAAAGCCCACCGTTTCAAGGGTGGGTAGGCGGAGCAAAGAAACCGGAGTGCCTCGGGCACGAAATAGGAAAGCCCACCGTTTCAAGGGTGGGTAGGCGGAGCAAAGAAACCGGAGTGCCTCGGGCACAAAATAAGAGAGCCCACCGTTTCAACGGTGGGTAGGCGAAGCAAAGAAACCGAGTGCCCCGGGCACGGGACAATCTTCACAGCTTTGTATTCCGTAACCGCAACGCGTTGGTGATCACCGAGACGGAGCTGAAGCTCATGGCGGCGGCGGCGATTATTGGGCTCAGAAGAATTCCAAACTTGGGATAGAGAATGCCTGCGGCGATGGGCACGCCTACCGAGTTGTAGACAAACGCGAAGAACAGGTTCTCCTTGATATTGCGCATGACGGCGCGGCTGAGGCGGCGGGCGCGGACCAGGGCCGCGAGATCGCCTTTGATCAGCGTGATGCCGGCGCTCTCCATCGCTACGTCAGTGCCAGTTCCCATGGCGATGCCGACCTGGGCTTGCGCGAGGGCGGGCGCGTCGTTGATGCCGTCGCCGGCCATGGCTACGGTGCGGCCTTGTTGTTGCAGCTTCTTTACCGCGTCGGCCTTGGTTTCTGGGAGGACGCCGGCTTCGAAGTCGGTGATGCCGATCTTGCGGGCGACGGCCGCGGCGGTGGTGGCGTTGTCGCCGGTGAGCATGACTACGCGGAGGCCTTCTTTTTGCAGATCACGGAGGGCTTGGGCAGCTTCGGGCTTGATGGGGTCGGCGATGCCGAGAATGCCGGCGGGACGGCCGTCAATGATGGCGAAAACGACGGTTTGGCCGTCTTTGCGGAGGGCTTCGGCTTGGGCGCCCAGGTTAGCGTCCAAAGGCCGGACGCGAACCTGGGCCACCGGATCAGGGCCCACCCTCTCGCCAACCGAAGGCGAGTAGGGTGTGGCACCCGTGCTTTCTTGTTCCGCGCCCGAGGGCGCTGGTGCGTTCGGACCCAGGTTAACGTCCAAAGGACGGACGTGAACCTGGGCCACCGGATCTGTTGGGGACGGCGGCGAGGACGCCGCCGTGACAGCCGGTCTGGAGACCGGCGGTACGAGTGAGTTGTCGAGGTTGAGTTCCTCTAATAGGGCTTCGTTGCCTACCGCGACTTCGTGGCCGCCGACGCGGCCGACTACGCCGCGGCCGGTGATGGAGCGGAATTCTTCTACCGGCATTAGGGAGAGCCTGTTGCTCTCGGCGGCTTGGACGATGGCTGCGGCGAGTGGGTGCTCGCTGCCGCGTTCGAGGCTGGCGACCAGGCGGACGATTTGCTCCTCGTTCTCGCCTTCAACGACGATGACGGACATTAGCTCGGGCTTGCCTTGGGTGAGCGTGCCGGTTTTGTCGACGGCGAGGGTGTCGACCTTCTGTAGCGTTTCCAGCGCTTCCGCGTTTTTGATGAGGACGCCGGCGCGTGCGCCGCGTCCGGTGCCTACCATGATGGCGACCGGCGTTGCGAGGCCGAGCGCGCAGGGGCACGCGATGATCAATACCGCGACGGCGTTGACGATGGCGTTGGCCAGCGCGGGCTCGGGTCCATAGAAAAGCCAGATGAAGAATGTTGCGAAAGCGGCGAGCAGGACGATGGGGACGAACCAGGCTGCGACTTTGTCGGCTAGCTTTTGGATGGGCGCGCGGCTGCGCTGGGCTTCGCTGACCATCTTGACGATCTGCGCCAGCATGGTTTCGCTGCCGACGCGCTCGGCGCGCATGAGCAGCCAGCCGGTGCCGTTGACGGTGGCGCCGATGACTTTGTCGCCCGAATGTTTCTCGATGGGGATGGATTCGCCGGTGACCATGGATTCGTCGACCGAGCTGAGGCCGTCGAGGACGGTGCCGTCGACGGGAATTTTTTCGCCGGGGCGGACGCGGAGCTGGTCGCCGGGGTTGACCTGATCGAGCGGGACGTCGTGTTCGCTGCCATCGTCGAGCATGATGCGGGCCAGCTTGGGCGAGAGATCGAGCAGGGCGCGAATGGCGCTGCTGGTCCGGCTTCTGGCGCGGAGCTCCAGGACCTGGCCGAGGAGAACGAGGGCGATGATGGCGGCGGCGGCTTCGAAGTAGACATCCGGAACCGCGCCTCCCGATGAAGGAAGACCATTGTGTCGTGCCCGGGGCACTCCGGGATTAGGCTCGGCTTCCCACCGCTGAAGCGGTGGGCTTTCTTGTGCCGCGCCCGAAGGCGCTGGTGGATTGCTCGGGGGAGATAACTTTCCAACACCTACAACGTGGGACATCCCCATCTCGTGTGCGGGAAACAGTTGCGGGGCGATGGTTGCCGCGGCGCTGTAGATGTAGGCGACGCCGACGCCCATGGCGATCAGGGTGAACATGTTGGGGCTGCGGAATTTCACCGACGCCCAGCCGCGCTGGAAGAATGGCCAGCCGCACCAGAGAACGATGGGCGTGGCGAGGGCGAACTCGATCCAGTTGCCGAGGCGCGGGGTGAGGTGGTGCGCGGCGGGAATCAGCGACATCATCAGAGCCATCACGCGCGGGATCATCCTCAACATGGCGAAGGCTATGAGCGGAATGCCGATGAGGACGCTGGTCCAGAAGCGGCGCGTCATGTCGCGGAGCTCGGGATTTTCTTCAGTTGCGGCGGTGACGGTCATGGGTTCGAGCGCCATGCCGCAGATGGGACACGAGCCCGGGCCGTCGCGAATGATCTCGGGATGCATGGGGCAGGTCCACTGCGTCTTTGCTACGACGGGAAGCTCGGGCTCGAGAGCCATGCCGCACTTGGGGCAGGGGCCGGGGTGGTTCTGGTGGATCTCGGGATCCATCGGGCAGACGTAAATGGCCGGCGAGGACGCCGGCGGGACAGCCGGCCGGGAGGTCGGCGCTACAAGTTGCGGCGTTGACGTGGCCGAGTCGGAGGCTGTTGCGGTGGGGTTGAGATACTTTTGCGGATCGGCGGTGAACTTTTCGCCGCATGAGCGGCAACAGAAGTAATAGGTGTTGACGCCGACGGTGACCGCGCTGGCGGCCCTGGCAGGATCGACATTCATGCCGCAGACCGGATCCTTCACAGCTGTGTCCACAGAAGCGGGGCGGGTTGGGGGCGCAGAGTTTTGCTCCGGCTTGCGCGCGGCGCCGATCTGCACCATCGCGGTTGCGGACTGCTTCTGTCCGGACGCGGCTTTGCTCGCAGCTTCCAGATATTTGTCGGGCGTGCGGCGAAACTTCTCCGCGCATCCACGCGAGCAAAAGTGATAGAGCCTTCCTTCGTATTCGGCCGTGGACGCGGCTTTCGCGGGATCGACATTCATGCCGCAGACGGGATCGCGATCCAACTTTTTGGCGGTGGCCAGCGGCGCGGGCAGGGAAGAGGCGGGCATCATGCCGGCGGCGACGGCGTACTTCATCGGCGTCGCCATGAACTTCTGCATGCAGCCGGGCGAGCAGAAATAGTAAGTGTCGCCCTGATATTTGGCCTTGCCGCGCGCCTGCGGCGGCTCGACGATCATGCCGCAGACGGGGTCCTTGGTGGTGAAGTCGAGGGAGAGGTTCTCGGCGGAGGTCTCGGGCTCACTCATCTTGGTGCTCGTACTCGCGCTCGTGTGCGGGCGAAGTGCGCGGTCGAAGTGCGTCGCGTGTGGCGATGGTGCGGTCGGGACGCGGCGCGATTTTTCAGGCGATGCTGCGGCGAGGCGAAGGTGGCGCTGTTCACGGGCGCGGTCATAATCTATAGTGAACCGGGAGCGGGGGCGCGGGCAGGCTCGAGGTTCAGTATGCTTCTATCATGGCACGTTTGCACGAGGTGAGCGGATGACGACGGTGGAAATCATGTTTCGTTACGGGATGCCTCCCGGCGAGAATCAGATGAGTGCGCTGGGGACGATCAGCGATGTGTATGGGATTCGGCGCGTGCAGTTCAATGAGGCGGAGCGGACGATCCGGCTGGAGTACGACGCGACGCGGCTGAATGAGGCGAGCGTCGAGGGATTGCTGCGGCAGGCCGGGCTGGATGTGCGGGAGAGGTTGGCGATGGCGTAGTCGGGGCGAGAGTCTGGGGATGGTTCGGCGTGCGGCCGGGCGGAGCTTTCTGTGTGTCTTAGCAGGGGAGCTTGAGGCTGGGTTGTTTCTACGCCTCAGGCGGCAAGATTCAGGCAAAAAATAAAGGGTCACTCTGGGAGGCGAACTCTGGCCGAAATTCGCATCCGAGTGACCCTATGCGCCACTTCGTCTGCTTTGTTAATAGCATTCAATGCGCCAAACCGCTCAAGTAATAGAATGAGTCTCTTATGGGCATTACGGACACTGCCCTCATGTAGAACTTTCCCTGTTTTCGTAAACTTTTCCATGTTACTAAAGTGACCAAAGTAATAGCCTATTAAGGCCATCAACTCCACTTCTCGATTCTCTCGATCAAATTCCCCCCACCGCCCGCCCCACCTATTCGAATTCCATAGCCCTTGTCCGAAAACCGTCCTCCGCATAAGGAACCCCGGCCTTACGGCTTGCCCTCCTGCAGCAGAACCACGCCGGAGTCGGAGTGGAAGCGGCTCAGGAGAAGGCTCTTGCCGACGCGCTGACTTTGGCGATTGATATCCCGGACGCGCCAGTGAGCCCGGCAACAATATTTGCGGCACGCAGACTGGAGTGCCGCGAAGCGGGGCGGAAGATGATAGCCCAGCGCTTCAGCGCTGGGTGGGCTTCAGTACGGGCCCAAGTCCCGTAGGGACGGCGGATGTGCTCTCTACGATCCGGAAGCTCCCCAACTTGCGTGTTAAAGTGTCTGTGCTAATTCTCAGCACATTTTAAATAAGGAGAATCCCATGGGACTGCAACTGGGGGATACTGCCCCTGATTTTGAAATAATGACCACCGAAGGGCCAATCAAATTTCACGAGTGGATCGGCGATTCCTGGGCAATTCTGTTCTCTCATCCTAAAGATTTCACGCCTGTCTGCACCACCGAACTGGGCTATATGGCGAAGCTCAAACCCGAGTTCGACAAGCGCAACACCAAGCTCATCGGCCTCAGCGTCGATCCCGTCGACAACCACAAGAAGTGGGCCGACGACATCAAGGAAACGCAGGGCTACGCGCCGAACTATCCCATGATCGGCGACACCGAGCTGAAGATTTCCAAGCTCTACGGCATGCTGCCTGCCGCGACCGAAGGCGGTTGCGACGGCCGCACCGCTGCCGACAACATGACCGTCCGCAACGTCTTCGTCATCGGTCCCGACAAGAAGGTCAAGCTGATCATCGTCTATCCCATGACCACCGGCCGCAACTTCGACGAAGTGCTGCGCGTCATCGACTCGCTGCAGCTCAGCGCCAAGCACAAAGTCGCCACGCCGGTGAACTGGAAGCAAGGCGACGACGTCATCATCGCCGGCTCCGTCTCCGACGAAGAAGCCAAGAAGATATACCCCAACGGCTGGCGCGCGCCGCGTCCTTATCTGCGCATCGTAGCCCAACCGAAATAATCATGGTGCCCCAGATTCGGCCATCTTTTGGCCTAACCTGGGTGTCGGTTAATTTGGCTGCCCCAGGTCTCGCGCCTTCGTAGCGCCGGCCTCCGGCCGGCTGTCCTGGCGGCGTCCACGCCGCCAGTTCACCGACAGCGTGCAGAATGCGGGCTGCCCTAGGCCTCGCGCCTTTCCAGACCTGGGCGACCAACGCAGGACCGGGTGCAAGGGCCACGCGCGCCCCAGTGCCCACGGGCGAGAAACAGAAAGCCCACCGCTTCGGCGGTGGGTAAGTTGGGTACACACGCGGGGTGTCCCAGGTCTCGCGCCTTTCGAGACCTGTGAGGTAGTCTCACCGTGACATAATTGCGAGTTCCCCGACTCGTGCCTCGTAATTCCGAATTGGGTGTACCCGTCGCCTACACCCCAGCGCCCCCGGGCGCGGAATAAGATAGCCCACCGTTTCAACGGTGGGTAGGCACGAAGAAAAATCCCGAGTGCCCCGGGCACGGCACAAGACGCCCACCGTTTTAACGGTGACTGCGAGGAGGCCACAATGCCGTCAGTAATCATCACCGGAACCAGCCAGGGCATCGGCTACGAGACAGCGCTGGCCTTTGCCCGCGCCGGCTATAACGTCCATGCCACCATGCGCGATCCCGCGCGCTCGCCGCATCTCGCCGAAACGGCTACGCGCGAAAAATTGCCCATCGCGATTTCCGCAATGGATGTCGACTCCGACCAATCCGTCACCCAAGCGTTCGTCGCAATCCTGAAAGATCACGGCCCCATCGACGTTCTGGTCAACAACGCGGGCATCGAGCGCGAAGGCGCGATCGAAGAGCTTCCGCTCGCCGAATTTCGCGCCGCGATGGAGACCAACTACTTCGGCGCTCTGCGTTGCATCCAGGCCGTGGCCGGCCACATGCGCCAACGCCGTAGCGGCTGCATCATCAACGTCACCTCGGTCGCCGGACGCATCGCCTGTCCGCCCATCGCGCCTTACGCTGCCTCCAAGTGGGCGCTCGAAGCCGTCAGCGAAGTCCTCGCTGGCGAGATGAAAAGCTTCAACGTCCGCGTCGCGGTGGTCGAGCCCGGCATTGTGAACACCGCCATGGCGAAGCGCATCGAAGGCCACGACGCAAATTCCGCCTACCGCCAAACCGCCCGCTTCGCCTCGCTCTACGAAGCGGCGCTAAAGAATCCCACACCGCCCTCTGTGACCGCGAACAAAATTGTCGAAATCGCGAACAGCGGAACCTGGCAATTTCGCCATCCCGTTGGGCCGGACGCCCTGCCGTTCCTCGAGTGGCGCAGCAAAATGTCCGACGAAGAATGGATCGACCTGATCGCCGGCGACGACGACAACTGGTACCGCCACATCCAGCGCGACTTCGGCCTCGATAGCCGCCCCAAGACCTAAACACTCCGCCTCATCCCACCGCCCTTGCTCTTTAATGATCTGTCATCCCGACCGAGGACTTCAGTCCGACCGAGGGATCTGCGGTTAGCCGCGGAGCGGCCGCACGGGCCGCGACACAGTCTCTTCAGGGGCGGCACGAAGCCTCAGCCCCGCAGCGTGCCGTTGTGAAATTGCATTCACAAAGTGGGGATTTTCCCCGGCGTTGTGATATCAAGGCTGATACACAAGCCGTTTTCTTACAGGTGAACCAATGGAAACCGTCACTGACCGCGTTCGCATCGGAAGGACGCCTGCCGAGCTGAAGCAGGCGATCCTCGACAACCTTTATTACGCGCAAGGCCGCATTCCTGAGCTGGCTACTACGAACGACTGGTACATGGCCGTCGCCTATGTGGTTCGCGACCGCATGATGAACGATTGGATCCAGGCTTTCGGCCGCGCCCGCGGCACGCGAGTCAGGATCGTCAGCTATCTTTCCGCCGAGTTCCTCATCGGCCCGCAGCTGGGCAACAATCTGCTCTGTGTATATGAAATGCGCGATCCGATTGACGAAGCGCTGAAGGAACTCGGACAGAGCCTGGAGAAACTTCTGGCGCACGAGCCGGAGCCCGGCCTGGGTAACGGCGGATTAGGCCGCCTCGCCGCCTGCTACATGGACTCGCTCACCACCTTGAATATTCCTGCCATCGGCTACGGCATTCGCTACGAGTTCGGCCTCTTCGATCAGGAAATACAAAACGGCTGGCAGGTTGAGAAGACGGACAAGTGGCTGACCCTCGGCAATCCGTGGGAAATGTCGCGCGCCGAAATCTCGCACTTCGTCGGCAACGGCGGCCACACCGAGCAATATCACGACGATCACGGCCGCTTCCGCGTGCGCTGGATTCCCGACCACGTGGTGCGCGGCATCGCCAACGATATTCCCATCCCCGGTTATGGCACCGCGATGACCAACTTCCTCCGCCTATGGTCCTCCGAGGCGATTGACTCCTTCGACTTCCAGGCCTTCAACAAAGGGGATTACTACGACGCCGTCCGCGAAAAGGTAACATCCGAAACCATCAGCAAGGTCCTATATCCCAACGATGAGCCGGAAGCCGGCAAAGTCCTGCGCCTCCAGCAGCAATACTTCTTCACCGCCTGCTCCTTGCAGGACATGATTCGCATTCACCTGCTGCGCGGCGGCTCCGTTCACACCTTCCACGAGACCTATGCCATTCAGCTCAACGACACCCATCCCTCCATCGCCGTTGCGGAGCTGATGCGGCTGTTAATCGATCTCCATGAAGTCGAGTGGGACGAGGCCTGGAGCATCACGCAAAAGACGCTGGCTTTCACCAACCACACGCTGCTGCCGGAAGCTCTGGAGAAATGGTCGTTGCCACTCTTCGGCAAGTTGCTGCCTCGCCATCTGGAGATCATTTACGAAATCAATCGCCGCTTCCTCGACGAGGTGCGCGCCAAACATCCCGGTAACGAAGATCTGGTGAAGCGCGTTTCTCTCATCGACGAGAACGGCCCGAAGTATGTGCGCATGGCCTACCTCGCCACCGTCGGGTCGCACGCGGTAAACGGCGTAGCCGCGCTGCACAGCGAGCTATTGAAGAAGACCATCCTGCGCGATTTCTATGAACTCATGCCGGAAAAATTCTTCAACGTGACCAACGGCGTCACGCCGCGGCGTTGGCTGGCGCTCAGTAATCCGGAGTTGTCGACCCTGATCAGCAGCAAGATTGGCGACACCTGGATCACCCACACCGGCGAGCTGCACCGCCTCGAGCCGCTAGCCGAGGACGCCGACTTCCGCGCCCAGTGGCGGCAGGTCAAATATGCGCGCAAGCTGCGCCTCGTCGCCCTCATCCACGAGCGCACCGGCGCCACAGTCAATCCCGACATGATGTTCGATGTGCAGGTGAAGCGCATTCACGAATACAAGCGCCAGCTGCTCAACCTGCTCTACATCGTCACGCTCTACACCCGCATCAAGCGCGACGGCCACGACCCGATCACGCCGCGCACCGTGATCTTCGGCGGAAAGGCCGCGCCCGGATATGTCATGGCCAAGCTGATCATCAAGCTGATCAACTCCGTCGCCGCCACCATCGATGCCGACAATCGCGTCCGCGACCTGCTGCGCGTCGTCTTCATCCCTGACTTCAACGTGAGCAGCGGGCAGATCATTTATCCCGCCGCCGATCTCTCGGAGCAGATTTCGACTGCCGGCAAAGAAGCCTCCGGCACCGGCAACATGAAGTTCTCGATGAATGGCGCGCTCACCATCGGCACGCTGGACGGCGCCAACGTCGAGATTCGCGAACGCGTCGGCGCCGAAAACTTCTTCCTCTTCGGCCTCACCGCTGAGCAGGTCATGGCGCTCAAGGCCGGCGGCTACAATCCGCGGCACTATTACGAGCGCAATCCGCTGCTCAAAGATGTCATTGACCAGATCGCCGGCGGCGCATTCTCTGCCGGAGATCAGCAGTTGTTTCGTCCCATCGTCGACTCGCTGCTCAATGACGACCAGTATTTGCTGATGGCCGACTACCAGGCATACATCGATTGCCAGGAAGCGGTGAGCCACGCCTACCTCGATCAGGAGCACTGGACGCGCATGTCGATCCTGAACGCGGCTCGCATGTGTTACTTCTCTTCGGACCGGTCAATCGACGACTATGCCCGCGACATCTGGCACGTTCATCCGCTGAATCTCACCGATCCAAGTGCAGCGCCCACGGGCGCGAAATAAGAAAGCCCACCGCGAACGGGGCCCCCAAGCCGCGCCGACGTTGCGCGGCTTGGGGTAGTTCAGCGGTGGGTAAGCGAGAATGAGCAGCGAGTGCCCCGGGCACGGCACAAGGTGGCGCCTTTACTTACACGCCAGCGCGATGCCAACAATAATCGCGGCCACCAGCAGGCTGGTCCGGTCGCGCAGCGCGAACACGATGGGGTCGGAATGCATGTCGCCTCGGCCTGCAATAATCCAGATTCGTCCAAACCAGTAGAGCATCACCGGGCACATCAGCCACAGCGCATCGGGATGCCGATACAGCGCCGTGACCTCGGGCGTGTGCAGATAGAGCGCCAGCACCAACACTGAAATCATCATCGAACTGAGTCCGAGAATGTGTACTGTGCTCTGATCGCTGGGTTCATATCCCCGTCCTGCAAGTTCCGCCTCGGGGGAAAGCGCGTGTAACTCCGCATAGCGTTTGACGGCTGCGAGCCCCAGAAAGCAGAACATGGAGAAAGCCAGTGTCCATTCTGAAATAGGTATGCCGGTCACCGCGCCACCGGCGAGAACACGAATCGTGTAGAGACCCGCCAGCGTGCAAATGTCGATCAGTACTTTCTTCTTGAGATAGAAGGAATAGATCAGGGTTACGCAAAAGTAAACCAGCAGGCAGATTCGGAAACCGTAAGCAAGTCGCGGCAGCATCACACCCACAGCGACCGCCAAACCGCACACCAGCGCAATCGCCGCCCGCCTGCTGACTTCGCCCGCAACCAGCGGACGCAGGCTCTTGGTTGCATGCTTTCTGTCGGCTTCGACGTCGACCAGATCGTTGATGATGTAGCCCGCCGACGCCGTCAGGCAGAAGCACACCGCTGCCAGCAGCGCGTTTCGGGTGACGCCGAAATTTCCCCACTCATGCGCGAGCAGTAGCGGCACCAGCACCAGAATGTTCTTCACCCAATGATGTGGCCGAAGCAAGTGCAGCATGGCGCGCACCGAGGTGCGGCGCGCCACCGTCGCGGGATGCTGCGACGCTACAACTTCGCTTTCGGGGCCGCTTAACCGAGGCATACGATTCGGACTCGCTTGGCTTGGAACACGAAAAGATAATACACGCATCGCGTAAAAGCCAACGCCGTTGAATAGGAACAGTTGCTCCGCGCTCTAGAGACTGCCGTGAGCTTGCCGAAGCGGTCGCGACTCGTGCCGGTGCCCCAGGTTCACGTCCATCCGTTGGACGTTAACCTGGGTTTTCAATACGACCGGGCCGATTCGCCTGCAAATACCCGTTCCTGAATGTTTCGCTGACGACCCTGTCGGAATTTGCCATGGCGGTATAGGCGATGGTCGATGCGGGAATGCTGGGAAACGTGCTCGCATCCAGAAGGTGCGTCCGGCTCAGCCCTGCGGGGCGCCCCAGCAGGTCGGAACAGAAAGGCGCATTCTTGCTCCCCATCGGAAAACTCCCCCCAGCGTGAAAGCTTCTTCCCGGAGCCACCATCTCAGGACTCATCGGTGGAATAATGCCGAAGCCCGCCAGGCTGCCGCGCAAAAGCGCCTGGGCTCGTTTCGCCATGCGAGCTGCGATCGGATTCGCAACTCCCCGGATATGGATCTCGTCCGAAGTTGGATCGGAGGAAGACACGGTCAGCTCCAGGTGCGCCGACTCCGAAGAATGAAGAAATCCCTGCACCAGGTAAAAGCGGCCCTCGACGGCGCTCAGCACAGAGTTCATTCGCAAGAACGAAGGCACCATCGACGCGATGGCGCGCCGGAACATCTCGCTCAGCCCATACACCTGAAAATGTACGTAGTGATCGCTGATTGCCGGACTGAGAATCTCAAGGAAGATTTCAGCCAATGTGAAACGTACCGTCACGTCCCTGGCCTTGCGATAGGACAACAAAGGAAAGAAGAAGTATTGGCTATCCAGTATGCGAACGGGCCGGTTGAGCAATTTTATGGACCGCGCGACCAGCCGCGTTGTGGCAATGGCGCCCATCCCCACAAACAGCCTGCCGGCGTGAAATTGTCTCACCGATCCGTCCCGTACATTCACCGTCGACAGCGTCACTCCCTCGGCGTCTTCTTCAAACTCGATCGCATAAAATCCCTTGTGGATTTTCGTCCCTTCGCGTTCCATGCGCTTCCAGTGCAAGCGCGGGTTGAAGATCGAGCCATAAGGACAGCCGTCAAGGCAGTAGCCGCAATAGCGGCAGCCCGCGGGCCCTCCCGTGGAATCCACGGCGACGCGAGCACGGCCGAAGCCAATCCCTTTGCTTTTTAATTCGCTCTTATGCCTGTCGAGAAACGTAAGCAATGCTCCGGTCTGCTCTGATCTCTTAAGAGACGTAACCCTGTCGCGATAGAAGGGGAACGGCTGCTCCAGTTGGTCTGGCTCTCCGCTCATCGGCACAAAGTGCGACAGGTTCCTGTACGAGTCTGCGAGGTCGCTGGAAGAAATGGGCCAGTCACGCAAGTCCTGATCGGTGTAGGGCAGCATGGCCGCGCCCCAGACATTTCCAAATCCACCCAGACCATGGGACAAGTCGATGGTGCAGTCCGTCGTTGTGCACGAGAGACATTGGGGCCGTTGATAAGGAAACGTCGAACCGAACGACAATCTTTTTGCCACGCCGCGAGCCGACGCTACGGGCGGCGGAAACAAATTCTCCACATACGCGCTTGGCCAGTAGTCCGCATCTGTCTCCGAGAGCTGCTGCGCCATGGCTTCGCGTTCCGGCTCCAGATCGTAGGCAACATCCAGCACCTCAAAGGGCACTCCGAGCCGCCGAAATGCATAAGCCGCGGCCACGGCTGCGGGTCCTGTTCCCAGAATCAGGTTGGATATGTGTTCTGCTCTCACGCGATTGGTGGACGGCGACAATGCATGATGCAACGCCGGCGCTCACGCCGTCCAGTCTAAGTAGCGCCGGCCTCCCGGCCGGCTGTCCTGGCGGCGTCCCGCCGCCAGCCTGCGGTCCGTGTCAAGGCACGGCTTCGTCGCAACTTTCACCAGAAGGATCAGCTTCCCTAACCAGGGAGCTCCGAGGGAACCGGGCGGGGTGCTTCCGAAATAAGAATCCTCCGCCAAGCGGATTGACAAAGGCATTATTCTGAAGGCACTCGAAAAGTGAAACAGGAAATCATCTGCGCGATCACAAGGAAGCCCCAGTATCTGAGTCTGCTCCAGCGAAGCGCGTTCATCCTGGTAGGGCTGATATTAATATGGCCGATTGCTGTCGTTCTTACTGTCTCACTTCACGCCAAGCACTATCTGTTCCTGCTTTTGATAGTCCCGCTTTGGCCGGTTGCGGCAGTCGGCGCATTGCTGATCAGGAGTGCAGCCTTCTCCTCCCCTCAGTATAAGAACCAAATCTGACCTGTGG
This sequence comes from uncultured Acidobacteriaceae bacterium, assembly GCA_963805985.1. GTDB lineage: Bacteria > Acidobacteriota > Terriglobia > Terriglobales > Acidobacteriaceae > Bog-257. The sequence goes on from CAWDWG010000009.1 coordinate 510,662, forward strand.
GAATCAGACTGACACACCGAAGAATCGTGTTGTGCGAATCCCGATTTATCCGCATAATTCCCCCATCTTTTTTTAAGAGCCGCAATCGCCAGCTCGTAACGCACTCGCCGTTTTGTGCAAGCAATCGTGTCCCCAGGTCGCATGGCAGGCTCAATCCCATAAGGAGCACCTAGTCGCAATGAAAGACGCTCGTGGACGCCTTGCTCTCCTTTTCGTTCTACTGTGCGCTTCGCTGCTCACCGCGCAGACCGCCGTCTCCACGTATCAATACAACAACGGCCACACCGGCGCGAACACGACCGAAACCATCCTCACCCCCAGCAATGTCAATGTGTCGACCTTCGGCCGCCTATCGGCATTCCTCGTCTTGGGCTATGTGTACGCGCAGCCTTTGTATGTGCCCAACGTCAAAATTAACGGCGCATCGCATAACGTGCTGTACGTCGTTACCGAGCACGACCAGGCTTATGCTTTTGACGTGAATAGCGGGCACGAGCTCTGGCAAAACAATTTTCTTGCCGGTTCGGGCGCACTGACCACCATCACCACGGTCCCCAACACCGACGTAAGTTGCGACGACATCGTGCCCGAGATCGGCATCGCCGGAACTCCGGTGATCGATATCGCCACCAATACCATGTACGTCGTTGTGGAAACCAAGGAGATCAATAACCGGCTGCATACCAAGAACTATTACCATCGGTTGCACGCCCTCGACATCCGCACCGGAAAGGATGTGGTTTCGCCGCGTACCGTCACCGGCTCGGTGCACGGCGCGGGCTCCGGTTCCATTGGGGGGATGATCACCTTCAGTCCGCTGCTCGCCCATCAGCGTACCAGCTTGCTGCTCTCCAACGGACAGGTGTTTGTTGCCTGGTCCTCGCACTGCGATCTCGGCGAATATCACGGATGGCTGATGTCGTTCAATCAATCCACACTGGCTCCCGCCGGCGTTTTCGTCGATACTCCCAACGGCTACGAAGGCGGCATGTGGGGCAGCGGTTCCGGACCTGCGGCAGACGCCAATGGCGTTATCTACGCCGCAACCGGCAATGGCAGCTTCGACGTGAGCGGCGGCGGCATCGATTACGGCGACAGCGTCATTCGCTTGCGGTCGTCCTCCCTTGGGCTTTCGGTTGTCGACTACTTCACGCCCTGGGACCAGGCCACGCTGGACGAAACCGATAAGGATGTGAATTCCGGCGGCGTGGTGCTGCTCCCCGATCAGAGCGGGCAATATCCTCATCTGCTGATCCAGGCGGGCAAGGAAGGCACCATCGATCTCGTCAACCGCGACGACATGGGCCACTGGAACCAGAACAATGATGACCAGATCGTGCAGACACTTCCCTCGCAGGTTGGTGGAGTGTTTGGCGGCGAGGCCTTCTGGAACAACACGGCTTACATCAGCGGAGCCTTTACGGCACTGCAAGCGTTCGCCTTCAATCCGCAGACCGAACAACTCGTCACGCCTGCAGCCTCGCAGACGCCGGAGACGTTCAACTCGCCGCCGGTAACGCCGGTCGTGTCTGCCAACGGCACCACCAACGGAATTGTCTGGGCCATCGAGTGTGACAACTATCCGTCAACCGCCATCCTGCACGCCTACAGCGCGACCAACCTGGGAACCGAGTTATACAACTCGAATCAGAATCCCACTCGCGATCAGGCGCCGCAGTCAGCTAAGTTCACCGTTCCCACGGTTGCGGATGGGCATGTCTTTGTGGCTGGGCAAGACCAGGTTGCGATGTACGGACTTCTGCAGTAATCACGGACCTCGCCCGTCAGCTTGGGGCGAATTCGCTCTTGCAATACCTCTTCACAGGAATCAATGTTGCGAGCTGGCTATGGGACAGGCTGACCGTGGGTCGCTGCGGAGAACGGCGTAGATCTCCAGCGGAGTCGCTGGTCCCGCATCGCGAACATAGCCGGCGAAGCCGCTGTAGCTGCTTTCCTTCCATGGACTCGCCTCGCCGCTGCCGGCTCGCCATCCGCCCGGAACAGCGAGTCCGGTGATGGTGCCGCCGCTGGTTGCAACGATTTCGAGCGGTAGCTGCTGCCGCCGAACGTCCCAGGCCCAACCCGATATCCGGAGCGCGGGTGAGGCCGCTGTTTCCACCACCTTAACCTGCTGCAATTCTCCCGCGCATTCATCAGCAGACACGATGCGAAACACAGAATTCACCGGCTGGCCAAGTTGCGAGTAAGTATCCCCAGCGTAGATGGACAACCCGTTAGGTTCGAGTTGGGCTGCAACCCTGCGCAGATATCCGGGTTTCACGCCGACACCCGAGAAGAACTGCTGCCCGTCATAGACTCCGGTGAGCAGCGCCGCGGAGGCCACGTTGAGCTGGAACCCGTAGTCCCTTGCCTCACTGACGGGGTACCTTGCTAGAAGCGCCCCTCGGATCATGAGAGCCAGTATCAGAACTTGTGCCACCAGAAGGGCCGGCCGCTTGCTCTCGAACGTCGAAGCCAGGTCCAGCAGCATCAGGCCGAGCGCACACCAGAACAGCAGCGCGACAGTCTGGTACCGCGACGTAAACGCGTAGCTCAAGCCGAAATTCGATCGTCCAAGTGCGGTCGCGCCCCCCGCGCCGATGCAAAACAGCAGCGTGAGGATCAGTTGCAGGCGAAGGAGCTTGTGGGCTCGAACGTAGCTGCGCGCGCGTGGCAGCAGCCAGCAGGTAATAATGATTCCGCCCAAACCAAGGATTTCCGCTGCCAGCTGATTTGCGTGAACGTAAGCGCTTCCCAGATACACGGCCAGGAACGTCGGAAAGCGAGCCGGGTCTTGGAGCACGGATAGCGCATTGCCATGTGCGGTGGGGCTCACGTAATGAAAGAAGTACAACCCGAAACTGGCCGCGCCCAGGATCGCGAGAGCGAGCACCACCGGGCGTTTCAGAGGAAGGAATAACGCGGCCAGGACCAGCAGCGGCCAAACCAGATTGCCGTTCGCCAGAGAACAGGTTGCCCCAACCGCCGCGAGAATCGAGAGCGCGAGGAAGCGCCATCGTGGAGCGCCAGGGACCAGTTCTGAATTCCTCCAATAGAGCAGCAGCCCCACGAGCGCAAGCGTTAAAAACAAGCCCGGCAGGACGAAACACGTTTCGAAGCCCCATACAAAGTTGTGCCATTGCCCCGGGCCGAACAGACAGAACGCCGCAAGACCTGTACCGGTGCGCCAAAGCGAACCACGCCATCCGCCCAGCGCCCGCATGCTCCAACTCAGCACTGCCAGGTGAGCGAGTTGAATTACCAGAATGCTGATGAGCAGAAATACTTGCCGCGCGTGAAAGAAACGCAAATCGGCAATCAGGAACAACTTTGGAATCACCAGCCGGTGTTCGTCGTGCTGCCCCCACAGCCAATGGAGAGAGAGCGGATTAATTCCGTTGGCCAGCGGATCGATTTGTGCCCAGCCATCACCCCAGGGCAGGGGCGAGTAGCTGACCACTACCATGTACACCGTCAGGCCGATGGTGAGAATGCCGCCGAGCAGGATGGCATAGGACAGGGCAGTTTGAACGCGCGACCACCGTGCTCCCTGAACACTAAGCCGTAGTTCGATAGCAGGTTTCTTCAGACTACTCGGCATGGCTAATTGATTGGTGTTGTCCGTCGTCGGCCAACGACTCATCTGGTCCCGCACTCCCTGACGGCAGAATCCTCAGATCCTTATTCCTGACTGATCGGCAACGGCGCTTTCCACTCCCAGCCAGCAACTCCGACGCGGCACTGAAATCATTGCGCGACAGTGATGCGGTGCCAAACTTTAATCGCCGCCCCAAGGCCAAGCAAGACTAACCAATATTCTTAATTTTTCTAGGAAATCAAGGTGACCGGGTGACGCGGCTAAAGGCGCCCCGTTTTGACCGGGTCGAACCGGCAATCCGGGGAGCCTCGCTGGTTACTTGCCGGCGTAAGTATGGGGGGAGCCGATGCCGGTGCACAGGTCCCAACCGACTTTGCAACGCGGATCACCCTGCGTGATGTCGTTGAAGTCAGCATGGTACTGAATGGGACTGCCCAGCTCGTTGTACATCATGGTGAGCTCAGCCGAGGTCGACTTTTCCAGGCGGCCGGCCGCATTCACGATTCCGGCAAAGGTGGGAGACGACCAACTCGTACCTCCGACCGAACCCCAGCCCTGCAGGTAAATGGCAGAGCAACAAAAGTCGGAAGCGACATCCGGATATCCGCGGAAGTTTCCTACGATGCTGGCAATGCCATTCTGATAGCTGGGACGCGGCTCGTAGGGACTGATGTCTCCCCCTCCGCCGCCCGTGTAGTACTGCTCGTAGGTGAAGTCTCCGCTACCGTTGCGGTTAAAATAGGTTCCTCCAACCGACACCACGTTGGGTGACGCTGCGGGATAGCCGCTCACGCCAAGTCCCGAATCGCCCGCGGCTGCAAAGTACACGACTCCCGGGGTCGTGAAGTATTGATCAAAGCTGGTTTCCTGAGGAATCTCCGCATCGCCAAAGCTCATGCTCACCACGCCCCCGCCGTTCTGGGCCACCAGCTGACCGGCGAGTTGCACCGCTTGCCAGGTCGGATCGGTGTCGCATTGCTGGCTGGTACACAAAGCCGACACCACCAGAAACAGCTTGGCGTGCGGCGCCATGGCGTGAGACCACTCGATATCCAATGCTTCCTCGGTCTCCCAATCGCCATAAACCGGTGGGCGTATCGGGCCGGGCCAGACCTGCGTAATGGTCACAGCCGGAATACCGAAGTAGGAGTCAAAGGCGTCCAGGTCGGACTGCGCCGTCGGGTAGTAACCGGCGTCGACGATGGCAATCGCGCCGATGCCACCGTCTGGGACGGTTGTGCTGGTGGCGATCGGGCAGCCTGTCGGTCCACTCACCAACTTGTATACGCAGGCTACTGACCCAGGGGTTTCAGCACCTGGGGGAGGTTGAGGAGCCGGCTGGTCCGAGTCGACGAAAAAGTAATTCGTGTGCGGGCGACCAGGCACGGGGATGCTGGAAGCGGGGAAAATAATCGTGTGTCCGTTGAAAACGGACTCGTAGCGGGTTTGTGCCGATGCCGGGCTAAGGGCTGCACCTGCAAACAAGACAACTGCAACCATCGTTAACATTGCAGTCTGGATGTTTCTGCGGAAATTAGTCATTCATTGGCTCCTGCGCGTGCGCCTCGAAATCATGCAGGGAGTTCGTGGAAAACGCAAGCTTGAACCCCACACGAGTTGTTCTGTCTGAAAAAAACGACATGCGCAGGCAGTTCCGCACATCTCTGGTAACTAAGCTCAAGGCCTCGGCCCCAATGAATATCCAGTGCGGCCCTGTATCATGGATATGCCCGATTACCGCAATCGTTTCATTGCTCTCAGACGGACCAGTAAATAACGTGGATCTTCCATCGCAATGCCAAGCTTGAAAACTGGCCAAGGTGCCGCTCGCCGCCGATTCTGGTTGGCGATGTCGGGGTTTGTCATGGCGCTTGCCCTGCTGCCCTTTTCCTACAAGGTCGAACGCCGCCTGGAGACAGCGGTTCACATCAAGGGCGGAGAATCCGAAAAAGTTGACCGGGAACTGGCGCAGCGTTTCCAGTCTCCGTACGCCAACCGCGTGGTTCTGGTGATCAGCGGTATTCCCGACCCGGATTCAGCAGAAGGCGCAGATGCATTGGGCTTCTTAACCAGTTCCTTGCGTAGTCTGCCTGGAGTTTCGGGAGCCGTCTCGAGTCTGGATTGGCCGGATCCTCTATTCACTGGGGACAATGGCGGGGCCTTGATCATCGTCGGCTTGGACCCGCACGATCAAACTGTCGAGGCGCTGGTACCCAAACTGAGGGCAAGAGCAGACTGGATGGAAGGTCAGCTCAGGTCGAAATACCCCCATATCAAACTGGAGATTACAGGTGAAAGCCCACTGACCTTCGATCTTCGCAAGGTCAGTGCAGATGAAGTCAGGCATGCCGAGGAACGAGCGATGCCGGTGACGCTCCTGTTGCTGGTGGTGGCTTTCGGCAGTCTTGTGGCCGCACCATTGCCGCTGGGAGTTGGAGTGCTCTCAACCTCGATGGCGATGGGTGCGGCTGCGCTACTCGCGCATCATCTGCATCTATCGATTCTGGTGCAGAATCTGGCGACGATGCTCGGCCTTGGCTTGGGCATCGACTATGCATTGCTGATGGTGAGCCGGTTTCGCGAAGCCTTGGCCGAAGGATATGATCCCGGCGAGGCTGCCGATATTGCTGCCGGGCAAGCGGGGCGGACACTGCTCATCTCCGCCACGACAGTGGCCATCGGATTTTCAGCGCTGCTGCTTGTGCCCATCAGCGAACTGCGCTCCATCGGGATAGCCGGCCTGCTGGTAACCGTTTTCAGCGTCATGCTGTGTACCTTCATTCTGCCTTGGGTGCTTGGTCTGCTGGGACATCGCATCAATGCCGCCAAGGTGCGCCTGCCGGGCAGACGATTCAAACCTCCGGAAAATCTATGCGCGGTGAATAAGCGGTGGGAGCGATGGGGCAGCATCATAACCCGTCGGCCCTGGACCGCTCTGCTTGTCGCCGGGATTCCGCTACTGATGCTTGCATCCGAGGCACGGAGAGTCTCTCCCGGGATTCCCGACCACGCGCTCCCGGATTCCGTCGAGTCCGTGCAAGCACTGCGCACGCTGCAAGGCATGGGCCGGTCGGGTATCGTACAGTCTCTCCGGGTGATCCTGGAGTTGCCGCCGCAGTCTCCGCCGCTCTCGCCGGCCGGCTGGCTGGCTGTCAGTCGCTTGACCAAGCACTTCCAGCGCGATCCCAGAGCGCAAGAGGTCTTATCGCTTGCGACCCTCACGGGAATGGCTGACACCCCGGATGCTGTTAACGATGTGCCCGAGCCAATCCGCAAGAGTTTCCTGCGCAGCGATGGCCAGGCTACCTTGCTTGAGTTGCTGCCCATCGCCACTCTTTCGCCCAACGAACAGATACGTTGGGTGCGAGAGGTGCGTTCCTCCGATGTCGCGGCGCTGACCGGCGTGCCCGGCGCTGTACTGCGCGTCGGCGGCGTTCCCGCACTCGACGCGGATTATGACGCGGTAGTAAAAGAGTGGCTGCCGAGGGTGGTATTATGCGTCGTTTTGGGGAGCTTGCTGGCGCTGCTGATTGGGTTACGTTCTTTATTTGCGGCGGTCAAAGCAATTCTGCTTAATCTACTCTCGGTGGGGGCTTCCTTCGGTGCGTTAGTTTTCGTTTTTCAGGAAGGCCACGGTAGCAGACTCTTTGGGCTCCACGGACCGACCGGCACGGTATACCCGATCGTGCTGATTCTCTCGTTTGCCATCGTTTTCGGATTGAGCATGGACTATGAGGTCTTCCTGGTCGCGCGGGTCCTCGAAGAACGGCGGCGCGGTTTATCCGAGAGATCTGCGGTGATCGAGGGCCTGGCGCGGACGGCCGGGCTCATCACCAGCGCCGCGGCAATCATGATTGCCGTCTTCGTCGCATTCACCGTGGGCAGCTTTCTGGTCGTGCAAATGCTGGGCTTTACCCTCGCCGTGGCGGTGCTCATTGATGCTACAGCGGTGCGGATTGTTGTCGGGCCGGCACTCTTGCAACTTGCCGGCGACTGGAATTGGTGGCCCTTTGGCTTACGTGGGGCTCCGGTAACGTCTGACAAGGAGCTTGTTCGATGATGGCGAGCTAAGTAACGAAGCCGATTTATTTCGCCTTCTCTCCTTGAGCGTTGGGCGGCTTGATATCAAAATCCTTGCGGGTAAGATTGGCCTTCGCTGTGCCCCCTTCGATTACAAGAATCGAGGAGCCGGACTTGCCCAGCAGCTTTGCCTCCACTTGCGTCGCAGACCAAACGCCGCTGACCTGCTTCAGCCCGTAGTAAATGAATTCCTTCTGCTGTTTGGTCCCGCGAAGTGTCTTCATCGAACGCACCGGGAACAAAATCTTGCGGTCAATCCACGATGTTACCGAATCATAGTGACTCGGGTCCTGCGATCCGGGCGTGCTCTTGAGGACAAAGCAATCCTTTTCGCCGCATTTCTCGGGCGGCAGGAGTTCCTGACTCTTCCAGAAAAACTGGCTCTCGACCATGTCCTCGTAGGAAAAGTCTGTTCCCACCAGCGAGTCGTTCCAACGTTCAAATGGCAACACGCTGGCAGCTTTCTCGCCAGGAAGTAACGCCTCGATCGTCACATGCCCACTCGCGGTCATATGCAATAGAAGAGTCGTCTTCTCTGAGCCGGGCCCCGAGATCTCGCATAGCACACGCAGACCATCGGGAAACCAGTGGGCCTTGGCGGCAAACTTGTAGGTTGTGCGCTTGTCATTAGCTTCCAGCCGGGTGAGCCGCCCGGACACGCGGTAGTCCAATTTCTCAATGCGCTGGCGCTCGGCAGTCAGCACAGTCTCCAGGTCCGGATTGGCCGCGAAGGCGCGCGCTGGATGCACCAGCGACAACAGCATTAGCAAAGCGAGGGACGCTGGAATCGTCCCCAAGGCGCAATTCGTCCATCTGGCCAGCGGGCCAAACTTGCGGCTGCGAGAGAGCATTACGACGGGGCGCAGGAAAGTCATGTTTATGTTTATACCCAAAGTCCGTCGACCTGTTACAGTTGACAGTACCGCCGAGCAAACTTCAGTATCATAGCCCAACAGTCCAAGCGCTGTTTGGGATTCGCTTGGTTGCTTTCACATCAACTGGTGGGAGGAAATTCATGTCTAAAAGACCCGCACACGGTAGCATACGATTCGCCGTTTTCTTCTTCTTAGCGTCCGCCATGTTCCCGGCGCTAAGCCGGGCACAGGCTCCGGTTTTCAAGATTACGCCGGAAGGCAGCTCGGTCAAATTCTCCGTGAAGGCATCGGTAGCCATAGATGGCACTTTCGACAAGTGGGATGCCACTCTCACGTTTGCGTCTACTGATCCGGCCAGTGGCGCCTTGGACATCAAGATTCAGGCAGCCAGCGTCGATACCGGAAGTGGAATGAAGGACAGCAAGCTGAAGGGCGACGACTTCTTCGACGTCAAAGACAATCCTTTGATCACGTTCAAGTCGACCAAGATTGTCCAGACCGGTCCCAACACGTACGACGTGCAAGGCAACTTCTCGATTCGGGGAGCGACCAAACCCGAGACACTGAAGCTGACCGTTTCCGGTCAGGGCACAGGTACAGGCCAGATTCAGGGGACCATGGCCTTCAACCGTAAGGACTACGGGATGACCAAAGGCATTCCCTTCGTTAAGATCGCCGACACCGTCGAAGTGACGGTCGACCTCAAGGGGAAGCGAGTCAGCGGGCCGGCGTTGGTCTTTAAGAAATAGGCAGCCTGCAACTGTCGCGCTGCGAAGAGATGAATGTTACGGTCGTAATCCCGCTTCTTCCCGAAAGAGCCCAGGTTAGCCCAGTCGATGGGCGAACCTGGGGCACCGAGTGAATTGGAATCTCGTTGTCTGCTGTGTGCTTTTTTCGGACCCTTTGAAATGGAGATCCCGTGACCGGTCGCTTTGATTTGAAAATCGGCGATCATCTCGAGAACGCCGAGACCAAGAGGCACTATAACGAAAAGAATTTTTCCGAGGTCGCGCCCCGGTACGATTTCATCACCAGAGCACTTTCTTTCGGACAGGACGCGGCATGGAAACGCACGCTGATTTCATTGCTTCCCGCTCACGAGTCCCCGGTTTGCGTTGATCTGGCCTGCGGCACCGGCGACATCGCATTTCTGCTTGCCGGCAAATACCCCCGCGGCAGCATCGCCGGAGTGGATATCACCGGGCCGATGCTGGATATCGCCCGTCACCGCAATACTCATCCCAATGTCAGTTTTGCCAAACAGGATATGGGATCGCTGGACGTCGTTTCCGAATCCGTGGACATCGTCACCGGTGGCTACGCGCTGCGGAATGCACCCGACCTCGGAACAACGATTGACGAAATCAGCCGCGTTCTGAAACCCGGCGGTGTGGCGGCCTTTCTCGATTTCTCCAAACCGGGCGGGAAGATCCCTCAGAAGATGGAATACTGGGGCCTGAAGACATGGACCGGATTGTGGGGCACGCTTCTACACCGCAATCATGAAGTCTATAGCTACATAGCCGAAAGCCTTCAGCGCTTCCCCGACCGCCGTCGTTTGCGGGATATTTTCCGGGACAAAGGATTTTCTGTGATCGATTCCCGTCTGTTTTTTGGGGGTGTCACCGAACTGCTAATCGTCCAAAAAATGCCGCGTGGCGAAGCGCCATGACCAATCGTATCGCCGCCGCTGTGCCCGCCTTCGATATTGCGCGATCGGGTCTGCCGAATTAAACAACCGCGTTACTTACCATTGCAGAAGTAGAAGCTCGGAACAAAAACCGGGCCCCATAGCGGCAAGCAGACCCAACGTGCCCGGCTCAGGACGTCGGTGCTTCATTACATCTTCCAGCACCACCAGCACGGAAGCCGAAGAAAGATTTCCTACCTTACGCAGGCTGTCCCAGGAGGCATCCAGCTCTCCATTGTGCAATCCGAGTGCTGTAGCGCAGGCCTCGAGCACCTTCGGTCCTCCGGTGTGCAGAACCCAGCTTTGAAGGTCGCTACGCTGGTATCCGTTGTCCGCCAGAAACGCGTCCACGTCGCGCCCCAGGTTTTGCCGAATCAGATTCGGAACCTCGGTCGACAGCAAGATGCGGAAGCCTTTCTCGGAAATGTTCCAGCCCATCATTTCCTCTGTATCGGGATAGAAAACCGACCGGGTCGCGAGAATTTTGGGCCCGGAAATCTCAGAGCCCGAGGGCTCAAATTCCGCTCCGGTCACAATGACGGCGGCTGAGCCATCGGCGAAAAGGCCCGAGGAGATCAGGTTCGCGACCGACAGATCTTCGCGCTGCAGGGTGAGCGAACAGAGCTCCACCGATACCAGCGCCGCCGCCTGCGAAGGGTAGGCGCGAACGTAATCCGCGGCGCGCGCAATTCCGGCGGCGCCAGCCACGCATCCCAGGCCAAAAATCGGAGTCCGCCGAATGTTGGCTGGAAGGCCCATACGATTGATCAGCAGAGCGTCGATGGACGGGCTTGCGACTCCGGTGACGGACGTGAACAACAAGGCTCCCAAATCGTCTGGCTTCAGGCCGGCATTGTGCAGGGCGAGGCAGAGCGCCCGCTCCCCCAATTCCTGTGCGACCTTGATCCAGATGTCATTGGCCTGACCCCAGGTCTTGATGTCCAGATACTGCTCCGCGGGGACGGCGAGGTAACGGCCATCCACGGTCACGTTGCGGTGCAGCCGTGCCAGCAGCAGAGGGTTCTTAAGTTCAACTCCCCAATAGTCCTGGAGGCGTTCCAGAAGAACCTTCTGGGAGTAGTAATGCTTCGGGAATGCGCTCGCCGCGCTTGCGATCCTCATGGTTTACGGGTACCTGAGGATGATATCGTACATTGCTCGAATTTGATTGTCGGCATGTAATCCGGCAGAAGAGTCTTCAATGCCCCGCTCCTGTGGGTTCTTTTAGTAGGCAGGTTCAGTCGACAGCCTTCCCATTCGCCTTAACCGACACGGACACGCGATAGTCGCCTGATCCGGGACGCGGCGGATTGCTTATGCACTGGCGATTTTACGACCCTCAGGTACGAAACGGACGCCGGGTGCAGCCTGTTGAGACAATTGTCACAGCAGGATCAACGCGATCAGCGTGAGGCTCTGCCGGCGACTCAGGCGTAACCGCGAGCAACAGCCAGCGATGCAACGCGAGAGACTGGCGACAATGCCCGCTATCGGCAGGGCATAGAGATTCACGGACAGAAAGCGGACAATGAACAAACGGCACTCATTCACGACTGCCCTTTGTTATTGAATTTATGGCGCGCCCTGAGAGATTCGAACTCCCGACCTTCTGGTTCGTAGCCAGACGCTCTATCCAGCTGAGCTAAGGGCGCTCGCTAGGAAGCTTTACGATTATAACAAATCTGTGCAGCGATGCCCTCGCAATGGAACAGAGGCTTGGCGCTTCAGGTCCTTCCCTCGTTAGACCTAACTTGCTGCGCCCTCATTGCGCCGTCTTCTTCGCTGCCAGCGTGGCCGCCCGCTTGCCGAGCTCAAGATACTCTTTCTCGTCCAGTCGTCCGAAGATCTCCAGCAGCTTCGCCACCAGGCCAGTCCATCCGGTCTGGTGGCTCGCGCCTAAACCTGCGCCGTTGTCGCCGTGGAAGTACTCGAAGAACAGAATGTGGTCCTTCCAATGTGGATCGCTCTGAAACTTCTCCGTTCCGCCGTAGACCGGCCTGCGCCCCGACGCGTCGCGCAGGAAGATCTTCGTCAGGCGGTTGGCGATCTCACGGCCCACCTGAAACAGATTCATCATCTGTCCCGAGCCGGTGGGGCATTCGATCTTGAAATCGTCGCCGTAGTACAGATAGAACGTCAGCAACGCGCGAATCAGCAGCACGTTGACCGGCATCCACACCGGGCCGCGCCAGTTTGAGTTGCCTCCGAACATCCCGGAGTCCGATTCAGCCGGCAAGTAGGTCACGCGAAATTCCTTGCCGTCGACATTGACCACATACGGATGGTCGAGATGATAGCGCGACAGCGCGCGAATACCGTGCGGGCTGAGGAACTCCTGCTCGTCGAGCATGCGCGTCAGAATGCGCCGCAAGCGTGTGGGATTGACCAGCGCCGCGATGCCGCGCTGGTTGTGCCCCAGATTTCCCGGACCGGTGGGATGAATGCTCTCGCGCAGCTCGGGCATGCGCATGTGGCGCTCGCGCAGAACATGCGAAGCCTTGGGCACACGCTCCCGCTGCCAGGGTTCGATGACGGTGGTCGCGCACAGCGGCAACAGACCGACCATCGAGCGAACCTTCAGGCGCTGGGCGCGGCCGTCAGGCAGCCTCAACACATCGTAGTAGAAGCCGTCTTCCTCATCCCACATGCCGTCGGGGCCGGTCTGGTTTATGGCGCGCGCGATCCACAATAGATGGTTGGCGAACTTGACGGCCATGTCTTCGTAGAACGGATCATAGCCGGCCAACTCAATCGCGATCTCCGCCATGTTCTGGCCGAACAGCGTCATCCACGCCGTGCCGTCGGCCTGCTCCAGATATCCGCCCGTCGGCAGCGGTGCGCTGCGGTCAAACACGCCGATGTTGTCCAGGCCCAGAAATCCGCCCTCAAAGACATTCTTGCCGAAGCGGTCCTTGCGATTCACCCACCAGCTGAAGTTCAGCATCAGCTTGGCGAAGGCGCGCTTCAGGAATTCCACATCGCTGGTGCCGCGCAGCGCCTGCTCCATGCGGTACAGAAAGATCGTTGCCCACGCGTGTACCGGCGGATTCACGTCGCTGAAGTTCCATTCGTAGGCCGGAATCTGCCCGGTGGGGTGCAGGAAAAATTCCTGCAGCATCAAGTCCAGTTGCTCCTTGGCGAAATCGATATCGACCGCGCTGAAGGCCATAGTGTGAAACGCCAGGTCCCACGCCGCGTACCACGGATACTCCCATTTGTCGGGCATGGAGATGACGTTGTCGTTCACCATGTGGAACCATTCGACATTGCGAAAATTCCTGCTGTGCGGGCTCAGCGGATCGATGCCATGCTCTTCCAGCCACTTGTCGACTTCGAGGCCGAAGTACTGCTTCGTCCACAGCATTCCGGCCAGCCCCTGCCGCATGACGCGCGCCTCGTCCTCGTTAAGGCTGGGCGGTGTGACCGAGCGGTAGAACTCATCAGCTTCGGCCTTTCTCGCTGCCAGCGATTTGGCGAAGCCTTTGAAGGGATCGGCCGCATTCGCCGGAGCGATATCGGTCAGCCGCAGGCGGATTGATTTCTCCTGACCGGCTTCGACCGTCACCCGATAGTGCGCGGCGCATTTTGTGCCGACCTTGTCCGGATTGACCGCGTCTTCTTTCCCATGAACGACATAGTTGTTGATCGCGTCTTTCACGAACGGAGAAGGATTGGGCTTGCCGAAGATGCGCTCGTTATTGGTCTCGTTCTCGGTAAACAACAACGCCGGCGCGCCATCGCAATATAGAAATCGCTCGCCCAGCTTGCTGTGCGAGGCTGCGACCGTAGCGACACCTTTCTTCCCGGCGGTTTCCTGCATCACGGGCTTGGCTGTGCCCGGCCACCACGTCCACATGTTGCGGAAGAGCAGCGTTGGCAGCACATGCACCGTGGCCGTTTCCGGTCCGCGGTTGCACACGGTAATCTGGATGAGGGTGTCTTCCGCCGCCGGCTTGGCGTATTCCACGAACACATCCCAATAGCGATCGTCGTCGAAGACGCCGGTATCGAGCAGTTCATACTCCATTTCCGTGCGGCTGCGCGACTTGTTTGTCCTTACCAGATCGTCGTAGGGATAAGCGCGTTGCGGATACTTGTACAGATACTTCATGTAGGAGTGCGTGGGCGTGCTGTCGAGGTAGAAGTAGTATTCCTTGACGTCCTCACCGTGATTGCCCTCGCCGTTGGTGAGCCCGAAGAGCCGCTCTTTCAGGATGGGATCGTTGCCATTCCACAGCGCCAGGCTGAAGCACAATAACTGCCGGTCATCGCTGTATCCCGCCAGGCCGTCTTCGCCCCAGTGATACGCCCGCGACCGCGCCTGATCGTGGGAGAAGTAATCCCACGCGTTGCCATCCTGGCTATAGTCTTCGCGAACCGTGCCCCACTGCCGCTCGCTGAGATACGGTCCCCACTTCTTCCATGCAGCTTTGCCCGCGCGAGCTTCGTCCAGCCTGATCTGCTCTGCCGTATCGCTCATTGTTCTGTTCCCGGAGTTGGATCGTGACGATTGGATCGATTTGATTCGACCTGCCATGATAGACCACCTGCCCAAAAAGGTGTGGCACATGAGGCGGGATACGACCCAATCTTGCCGGAACCGGTATATCTGACAGCGTGGGAGAAGGCCTTCGAGGACCCAGCTTGGCCATCATGCGATTAAGGCGTGGCGCGGTTGTTCGCGATTATCGATGGACCATGTTCCCGGTCCGCAGATCAGCAGGAACAACAGGCAGCAGAGCATCGCAAAGTCGGTGCGCGCATCGCTCACCATGTACCAGAGGCCTTGATTGGCGCGAAACAGTTCAGGGACCTTCGTCGTGGCA
The DNA here is from genome assembly GCA_963805985.1 of uncultured Acidobacteriaceae bacterium. Lineage (GTDB taxonomy): Bacteria > Acidobacteriota > Terriglobia > Terriglobales > Acidobacteriaceae > Bog-257. Next base: position 525,731 of record CAWDWG010000009.1, read on the forward strand.
ATAGCGGTACAGATGACAATCAACAATGGGATCGCTGCCAGCCGAGTCCATAGACCCGCCAGCACGAGAACGCCGCATACCATTTCAAACGCACCGACAAAATGCGCCGTAAACAGCGGGGCAGGGAAGCCAATTCGCGCAAAGCGATGCACGCCCATGTTCGGGTCGACATACTTCAGGAATCCCTGCGTGGCGAAGATCAATCCAACAGCCAGTCGCAGCAGCACAAGGCTGCGCAGCGGTACGGGGACCCAGTTGATATTTGGTTTCACGTGCGTTACCTCATCAATCCTAAGGAACGATTACGTCATACAAAGCGGTGATTGTTGCCGATGATGCGAGGCCAATCTTAATCTAGCGCCCCAGGCGCGTCATAAGATAGCCCGGCGCTTCAGCGCTGGGTAGGTTAATTATCGAACCAGAGCCCCTCGGGGGCGACACGGCTGGAGGATGGGTGAAGAACAATATCGAATCGCGACGGCAGTTTTTGAAAACCACCGGATTGGCTGCCGGCACAATGTTGCTGCCTACGTCCCACGTTGTGGGACAAGCCGAACAACGGCCTTCGCCTTCACCAAGCAACTCGGGTCTGGCCGATTACACCATTCGCATCGCGACTACTCCCATCGAGCTGGCGCCGGGACACATCATCTCCGCCACCACTTACAACGGCCAGTTTCCCGGACCGCTGCTGCGCTTCAAGGAAGGCCAACCCGTCACCGTCGACATCTACAACGAGACCGATGTTCCCGAGCAACTGCACTGGCATGGCCAGATCGTAGGTACCGACGTCGATGGCGCTGCCGAGGAAGGCACGCCGTACATTCCGGCACGCGGCGGCATGCGGCGCATCCAGTTCACTCCGCGGCCGGCGGGCCTGCGCTTCTATCACACCCACAACCGCGCCGGCGCTGACCTCTACGCCGGACAGTACAGCGGCCAGGTTGGGCCGGTCTACATCGAGGCGAAGTCAGAGCCGGGTCATTATGATCGCGAAGTCTTCCTGACACTGAAAGAGTTCGAGCCGACATTCAGCCGCGGCGGCGACATGGCGCAGGACTTTCTCTCACCGGCCACCAGGGTCAAAGAGCTTGAGCAGCAGGGCGAGTCGGAGATGAAGGCGTCGTTGGCCAAAGGCATGCCGCATGGATACGAGGTCGGATACGTGTCCTTCACCATCAACGGCCGCGTGCTGCATCATGGCGAACCGGTTCGTGTGAAGCAGGGCGAGCGCGTGATGTTTCACATACTGAACGGAAGCGCAACCGAGATCCGCAGCCTTGCACTGCCGGGCCACACGTTTGAGGTCATTGCGATGGACGGTAACGCCATTCCAACTCCAGTGCGCGTGCCCGTGCTCTGGCTGGGCACGGCGGAGCGCATCTCGGCCATCGTGCAGATGGATCATCCCGGCACGTGGATCATGGGCGATCTCGACAACGACGATCGCAGACATGGCATGGGGATCGTCGTCGAATACGCGAACCCTCGCCCTTCGGTGTCCACTTCCGCTAGCAAGGCACAGTGGATCGCGCCTCCACCGTTTCGCTGGAATTACGCTCGCTTCGGCAAGACGGGAGCTAAGACTGCGATTGCCGACGAAACCTTCGAGATGCTTTTCGCCAAGCAGAATGCGGCCGTCGACGGCTTCAATCGCTGGACCATCAACGGCGCGGCTTACCCCGACTCCAACGAGACGGCGCCGCCGGCCTTTCATGTTGAAGACGGAAAACGTTATCGCATTCACCTGCGCAATGCCAGCGACGACATCCATCCCATCCACCTGCATCGCCACACCTTCGAACTGATGAGCTATGCCGGCCAGCCGGTGTCGGGCCTGATGAAGGACGTGTTGATGCTCGGCGGGTATCAGGAGGCGGAGATCGACTTCGTGGCCAATAATCCCGGCCTGACGCTGTTTCACTGCCATCAACAATTGCATATGGATTTCGGATTCATGACGCTGTTCGACTACAAGTAAAGCGGCGCCGAATCGCCTCGCACCCGCACGGAATCTAATCAAACAGCTAGAATAGGAAAACCATGCGACGGGTGTACTTCGACAATAACGCGACCACTCCGCTTCTGCCCGAGGTTTTCGAGGCGATGCGTCCGTACTTCAGCGAGAAGTTCGGCAACGCGTCTTCGATTCATCAGCAGGGGCAGCAGGCGCGCGCCGCCGTGGAGCGTGCTCGCGAGCAGGTTGGCACGTTGCTGAATTGCCGCGCGGCCGAGATCGTCTTCACCAGCGGCGGTACCGAGGGCGACAACCTCGCGCTGTTCGGCATGACTGCGCCGGGCGATCACGTCATCACCTCATCGATCGAGCATCACGCCGTTTTGAACTCATGCAATCGGCTGGAAGCGATGGGATGTACCGTAACCTATTTGCCGGTGGATGGACGCGGGCTGGTAGATCCTGATGACGTTCGGCGCGCGCTTCGGCCGGAGACCAAGTTCATCAGCATCATGTTCGCCAATAACGAGACTGGCGTGCTGCAGGCGATCAACGAGATCGGCAAGATCGCGGCCGAGGCTGATGTCTACTTCCACACTGACGCAGTGCAGGCGGCAGGCAAGGTGGCAATTGATGTGAAGGAGATCGGCTGCGATCTGCTTACCATCTCCGCGCATAAGTTTCATGGCCCGCAGGGCACAGGCGCGCTGTTCGTACGCAAGGGAACTTTGTTGCAGCCGCTGTTTTATGGCGGACGTCACGAGCGCTCACGCCGTGCGGGAACCGAGAATGTCGCAGGAATCGTTGGGCTGGGCAAAGCGGCTGAGCTTGCGCGTAATGGGCTCGCCGATGGCAAGGTCGCGAAGATCACGTCGCTGCGGGATCGGTTGGAGAACACGATTCTCCAGAACATCGATCAGGTAGCCGTGAACGGCGGTGACGCGCCGCGCACACCTAACACCACCAACCTCAGCTTCGACTGCATTGAAGGCGAGGCGATGGTGATCGCGCTGGATTTGAAGGGGCTGTCGGTATCCACTGGCGCGGCGTGTTCGTCAGGCGCGATTGAGCCGTCGCACGTACTGACCGCGATGGGCCTGTCGCCTGATCGCGCACGTGGCAGCATCCGTTTCAGCCTGGGCAAGCAGACGACCGACGAGGACGTGGACTTCGCGCTGGAGTTGGTGCCCGAAGTGCTAGCGCGGCTGCGCGAGATCAGTCCGGTATATAAGAAAGCGCCTGTCAGCTCTCAGCCGTCGGCCCTAATCTAAATCGCGGCCTTATACTAATTGCTAACTGAATGCCTGATTCACCTACAGTTGCCGTTGCTATGTCGGGCGGTGTGGATTCTTCCACCGTCGCGGCGATGCTGTGTCAGCAGGGGTACCACGTTGTGGGACTCACGCTGCAGCTGTGGAATCAGCGACGCCTGGCGGGCAAGAACGGCATGCCGGAGTCGGTGCAAGGGCGCTGCTGCTCGATCGACGACGTCTACGACGCGCGCCGCGTGGCCGAGACGCTCAGCATTCCTTATTACGTCGTCAATCAGGAGGAGCGCTTCGAGCGCGATGTGGTGCGGCCGTTCGTCGCGGAGTATCTGAACGGACGCACGCCGATTCCGTGCAGCCTTTGCAACAACCATCTGAAGTTCGATCAGCTGCTGACCACGGCGCGGCGGATCGGCGCCGATCTGCTGGCGACCGGCCATTACGCGCGCAACGAGTTTGACGAAGCGAGCGGGCGCTGGTTGCTGAAGCGGCCGGCCGATCGCAGTAAGGACCAGACGTACTTCCTCTTCGGTCTCACCCAGGAGCAGCTGAGCCGGACGCGCTTCCCGCTGGGCGAGATGCACAAGCCCGACGTTCGCGAGGAGGCACGGCGCGCTGGTCTGTGTCTGGCGGAGAAGCCCGACTCGCAGGAGATATGCTTCATCCCCGGCGGCGATTACAAGCAGTTTCTCGATGCCTACCTCGACGAGCAGGGCGAGGACCTTCCCGATACCGCCGGCGAACTGGTGACCACGACGGGCGAAGTCGTCGGCACGCACAGCGGCATTCACAACTTCACAGTTGGCCAGCGCAAGGGGCTGGGCGTCGCGACTGGCTCGCCGCTCTATGTGTTGCAGATTCGCGGGGAGAAGCACGAGGTTGTTGTCGGCAACGGCGACGAACTATTATCGCGGACATTGCGCGCGAATCGGCTGAATTGGATTTCCATCGACGGTCTGCGCGAGCCGATGCGGGTACAGGCAAAGATTCGCCATCGCCACGAGCCGGCGTCAGCAACGATGGAGAAGAGCGGCGGCGACGAGATCGTGCTGACCTTCGACGAGCCGCAGCGTGCGGTCACGCCCGGGCAGGCGGTCGTGTTTTATGAGGGTGACGTTGTAGTCGGCGGGGGCTGGATTGTATGAGGGATTAGGGGCTAGGCCCCAGTGAATACAGTACGTCTGAGTGAGTTGAGCGGAAACAACTTCTATGAAAGCCGGGAACACTAACCCCTAGTCCCCAGCCCCTAATCCCTCAAATAAACATCTCGTCCGACGGCCCGCCGTTGCGCCGGCGTTTCTGCTGCGTGAAGTAGCTGCCGAATCCGATACTGAGGGCATGGACGATTCCCGATACCTGCCGCACCGGCGACATCACCGTGTGTTGCACTTTCTCGGAAGTCTCCTCGATCTGGTCCAGGGTGCGGGTCAGCATCTCGTCGCCGCGAATCACCTGCAGGCGCACGCGATCGACGGCGTCGTTGAAGGTGGTCTCCACGCGTTCTGCGCTGGCCCGTGCCGTGGTGCTGATGCGGCTGGCGTTATCGAGGAAGGTCTCAATTTTCGGCCGCGCGACATCGAAAAATTCCTTCAGGTCCTTCTGCATGGCCTTGGCGTCGTCGAGCGCCGGAAGCACCCGCGTCTGAAGGATGCCTTTGGCTTCCTCCAGGCCGCCGGCCATCTTTTCCATGCGGCCGCGCAGCTTCAGCATCGCGATTGCCGCCGCGACAATGACGATCGTCTGCAGCACCAGGCAGGCAGTCAACACTGCGATATAGATGGTCAACTTGTCATCCATAGCAAACCGTACCTACGGACTCGTCCACTCGAATGAGATTCAAATGCGACTGCGGGCGATGCCCGAACCCTCTCGACAGCCTGCCGGTCGCGGCTACGGTACGTTCGGCGTGGTGCCTTCGACATCCTGGCTGGTGGCCTCGCGATACGCCTGGCGTCCAGCTTCGTACGCGGAGCGGATCTGCTCCTTCTGCTGGCTCAGATAATCGCGGCCCTTGTCCGCCCAGTTGCCGGCCTGCTCGCGTGCCTGACGGGCGCGCTGCTTCACGTTCTCGCGGCCTTCTTCCGCAACGTCACGCAGCTGCTGGCGCAACTCGTCGCCGGCCTTGGGGGCGTACAGGATTCCTACTGCCGCGCCGATGCCCAAGCCCGCTAGAAACCATAGAAAGCTATTACCATCACGATCCGACATGTGGCCTCCTTGCCGCCCCGGCGCGCTATGGCAGCAAGCGACGGGGGATGCGCGCTGAAAAGCTCGCGAGTCCGGATGTTAGCATTCGCATTCCAGAATTACAAACGCGTGAAGGCAGCAAAGGTGCCGAGGGTGGAGCACGCCTTTGAGGCGTGCATAAACCCACGAATATCAAGGTGCGCCTTAGCGCCTGAGGTAAACGGCAGTATTACCTCAGCGGCTAAAGCCGGTTTCCAAAGGCTAATAACGGTACGCCTGAAGGCGTACTCCACCCGGAACGCCACCGGCGATGAACCGAGCCATAGAAAGTGACGCCCCTCGAGTAAGAATCGCGTTCCGGCTACTTCTTCAACAGCACGATCTGTCCCAGATGGTAGACATGATGTTCGATGATTCCATGGGCCTCGCCGTAGTAGGTGCGCTTGCCGGCTGCGGTCAGCTCGTTCAGCTTGGCGGGGTCGAGTTTGGCCAGCGCCTGACGAAGGCTTTCATTGGAGGCGTGAAAGTCGTCGAGGGTCTTGCGCCAGTTCTCCTCGGTGACGGCGGGCATGGCAGGGAAGTTGAGCTCGTCCACAAGTCCGGCCCGGCTGCCCGCGAGCCTTTGGGTGACGACACCTTCCCAGAAGATCATGTGCATCACGATTTCCCAGATGGTGTGCGCGGAAGGCAAGGGCTGCGCGGCCGCCTGTTGCGCGGAGATACCGTCCAGGACTTGCCAGACCGGATCGCCGTGCCAGGCATTGCCATTCAATACGCCGTCATAATGTTTGCGAATGCGTTCCACATCGGACATGTTTCTCTCCTAACCCTCAAAAACTATATCACAGGTTATGAGAAAAACTGCTCTGCAGGCTCGACATTGGCACCGGCAAAACGGCAACTAGCCCGACTTTTCCCGCCGGCAGCCACTGACTCCCGCCGCGTTCTCGTATAAGATTCTTGCCGCGAGTTGTGACTGTCCTGGAGGGAACGATGAGGATCATAGGGAAGGGAATTGTTGTAGTGATGTTGACTGCTTTCTTTTGCTCAACGCTGCCGGCGCAGGACAATGACGCGCCCAAGAGGCCTTTGCCCAGCCGCTCGATAGCCAATGCCAAAATGCCGCCACCGCCGCAGCCGTCGGCGGAGATGACGAAGCTCATCCAGATGATGGCGGGCAACTGGACGGTGGTGGAGAAGTCGGAGCCGAGTCCCATGTTTCCCACCGGCGGCTCAGGCAAGGGGACGGCCAAGAACTGGGCTGGACCAGGCGGCTTGTCGCTGCTGGAGAGCTATCATTCCAGCGGCGTGATGGGCAGCAACTTCAGCGGCGCGGGGACCATCTGGTGGGATCCGAAGATCGGGGCTTACCGCGGCGTTTGGTGCGACAGCGTGACGCCAAACGGTTGCGACGCCGGCAGCACGCTCAAGTGGGATGGCGAAACTCTGACGGGTATGCAGGAGAGCGACATGAACGGGCAAAAGATGACCATGAAGTTTACCTATACCAATTGGTCGCCCAGTTCGTTTGTCATGACCATGTCGATGGGGCCGGATGCGAATTCGTTGAAGGAAATGATGACGATTACGTATACGAAGGCCCAGTAGAAGCAGGTTCGGGTTTCAAAGGCCAGGTTCGTTTCGGGCGATGAGGGCGACTCATCGCCTGAATCTTTGTTGGGGACTGCGGAACGCGGGGCTGTGTCGCGAGTGGTGCCGCCGCTCCGCGGCTCGAACCGCAGATCCCTCGGTCGGGCTGAAGCCCTCGGTCGGGATGACAAATCATAAATAAGCCGGGCAGGCTAAGAAGCGGGCGCTGGTCTTGAAAAGCCCGCTCTACCCGATCTGAAGCCGGCTCTGGCCGATCATCCTTCCCAGACGAAGGCGTCGAAGATGCTGCTTTCGGCGAAACCGAGCCGCTTATAGAGATCGACGGCGCGGCGGTTGGCCTCGGTGACGGTCAGCGTCAGCAGGCTGCAGTGCTTTTGGCGCAGGGCATTCGATGTGCAGACGATAAGGTTCTCGCCGATGCTGTGGCCGCGATGTTCCGGCAGCAGGCAAACCTGCGTGACGTGGCCCACGTCGTGGCGTACGCGCGAACAGAGAATCAGCCCGATCAGCGTGTTGGTGGGACGATGAATGGCAGAGAATGACGACTCGGTGTCGAAGACGCCGCATCCGGGGAAGCGCACGATGTTGTTCAGGAAGCGAATCGAGCCGGCGTGGGTGCGGTATTGATCGTTGATCTCGGAATCGATGTGCGCGCGGTAGGACGCCGTAATGATGCTTGCCGCCGGCTGATAATCCTGCTCCAGCCAGGGGCGGATCTGGACATCGGGCGGCAGCGATATCGGAGGCAGCACGTTGGGATCGTGGTGCTGAAGCTGCAAGGCCAGGAACAGGCGGCGATAGCGCTGGAATCCATCCGCGGAAAACACTGCCGACAAACCGCCGGCGAGGTGCGTCAGGAGCTGCGCTTCCACACGATGAATCCCCGGCGACTGTTGCAGCGTCTCGATGACATGTTGCGCGATTTGCGCTTCGATTAGACGGCCATCGGGACGGCGCGGGGAAACAAAAAGATCGCCGACCACTCCCTTGCTGCCTTCATACACAAAAAACGAGTAGCCGACGATGTTGCCGCGCTCGACGGCGGCATAGCCGGGGAGAATTTTGGCATCGACATAGCGCAGAATCATGTCGGCCGAGCTGCGGTAGTCCCAACTCAGCAGGTTGCCCCAGGCCGCAACCTCTTCGTCGAGCAGAGGACGCAGGTCGGCGGATGCGAAGTGCCTGAGGTCGAGAATCTCCACGGTAGTCTGGTGATGCGACCGGCGGAAGACGGTGGCAGCCATAGGCGCGTCGTGCGAAGGGCGCTGTAAATCAGTCTATTGCGGGGTTGGCCGGTGACGCAAACGAAGAATGGGGATGGGGAGTCCGGTGGTAACCGTGGCGCGCTTACCTCGGCGGTTAAAGCCGATTACCTGACCAGAGGTTCTCTAATGCACGCCTGGAAGGCGCCTCCACCCAGTCACAAAGACAGGTGTCTCGCGGCGAATGGTGTTCACCGGAAATAAGAAGGGGCGGCAGACCCGCCCCCACTCTCTCTTGAACTTGAAACTCGAAACCGGAAACTCGAAACCGCTCTAAGGCAAGCGCTGCGCGAGCCCGGGCAAAGCCTTCATCAGGTCGTTGTAGATGACGACGACGAACACCAGCACGATGAAGACGAACGCGGTCTGGTAGATGCGCTCTTTGATGCGCAGGCTGATATCGCGGCGCATCAGCGACTCGACGAAGAGCAACATGATCACGCCGCCATCGAGGATCGGGATGGGCAGCAGATTCACGATGCCAAGGTTGAGGCTGATCATCGCCATCAGGCTGAGCAGCGGAATCCAGCCGGGCTGCTGGGCGGCGTCGCCTGAGGCGCGCGCGATTCCGATCGGACCATCCAGTTGCTTAATCGATGCCTTGTGCTCGACCAGCTTGTGGATGAGCTCGACCATCAACAGGGAAAACTTCTTGTTCTCCTGCAGCGAGGCACTGAGCGCTTTGGTGAAAGGCAGCTTTTCGACCTTAACTGCCTCCGACATGCCAAAACCAACGCGGTAGGTTTTTTGCCCATTGGCGTCCACCTGAATGGGCGTCATGGTGAAGTGGAATTCCTGGCCATTGCGAAGCACCGCCAGGTCCACGGGCTTGGAGCCGTTCTCCTGCAGATAGTGAATGATCGAGAGGTCGGAGCGCATGGGCACGCCGTTGATGGCCGTGATCTGGTCCTTGATCTGAATGCCGGCCTTGGCCGCCGGCATATTCGGCATGACCTCGGTTACGGTCGGGGTCTCCATCGGCTCCCAGCCCATGCTGCCGTGGGCATCGAAGCCAGTCCCCTCGGGATCGGGCGTCACCTGTTTTTCCAGGATGTCACTGCCGCGCTGGATGGCAATGTCGACCGGTTGCTTGGGGCTGATCATCACTTTGAGGAAGACGTCTTCCCAAGTGGGATTGTGCGTGCTTTCGATGCGGACGATGCGATCGCCCTGCTCGATACCGGCCTTGGCGGCGGCGGAGTTGTCGAGCACCCAGCCGATGACGGCGGGCTGATCGAAGACTTGCGGCCGCTCGTAATGCACCATGTAGACGCCGGTTAGCAGTGCGATAGCCAGCATGATGTTCATCGCCGGACCGGCGATGGCGATCACGAAACGCTGCCAACGCGGATGCGACATGAACTCGTCGGGCGCGCCGGAGCGTGTTTCCAGCGGATTCTCGCCCGCCATCTTGACGTAACCGCCGAGCGGCAGGGCACTGATGCGATAGTCGGTCTCGCCGCGGCGGAAGCCGCACAGCCGCTTACCAAAGCCGATGGAGAAGACATCAACGCGGACGCCGAAATATTTCGCGGCGGCATAATGGCCGAACTCGTGGATCAGGATCATGATCCCGAGCACGACGGCCATCGAAACCACTGCATACAGAAACGAAGTCATAAACCTCTTCTAACCTGGGGAGTCCGCGTTGTTAGCCGTCAGCCATTAGCCGTGAGCTCTGAGCCGTGGGCTGTGAGCACATCTAACCCTGACATCTCGATCTACGGTACTGTCGCCTTTATCCGCAAAAAGTCTTCACCGGCTGAATGCCGAGTGCTGACTGCTGATTGCTACCGTCGCCCGGCGACGGGCATCGGCATCCAATTCCAAAACCTGATTTATAGATTCCGGCACGCGGGCGGGCGTTTCATCCACGATCATCTTTATTGTAGCGGGAATGTCCAGGAAACCAATAGTACCTTCGAGGAATGCCGCCACGGCCACTTCGTCGGCCGCGTTCAGGGCAATGGTCTTAGCCCCTCCCGCTTCGACTGCCTGGTAAGCCAAACGTAAGCAAGGAAATTTGTCCAGGTCAGGAGGAGCAAAGTCGAGCCGGCGCAACTCCCCGAGCGGAAAGCGCAGCTCCGACTCGACTCGATCCGGGTACGTCAGCGCATATAGGATAGGCAGCCGCATATCCGTAACCGAAAGTTGTGCAAGCAGGCTGCCATCGACGAACTCGACCAGCGAGTGAATCGTGCTCTGGGGATGAATCAGCACGCTGACCTGCTCAGGCGGCATGTCGAAGAGACGGACCGCTTCGATGACCTCGAAGCCTTTGTTCATCAGGGTCGCGGAATCGATGGTAATGCGCTTGCCCATCTTCCAAGTCGGATGATTCAGCGCCTGCTCCACCGTAATTTTGGAGAATTCGCTGGCGGGCGTATGAAAAAATGGACCGCCCGAGGCGGTGAGCCAGACGCGGTGGACCTCGTCGCGGCGTCCGCCGCGCAGGCACTGATGGACGGCATTGTGCTCGCTGTCGATGGGCAGCAGCGGCTTGCCCTGGCGGCGCGCTTCGGCGGTGATGAGATCGCCGGCGGCGACCAGGCACTCCTTGTTGGCGAGGCCGATGGTCTTGCCGGCTTTGACGGCTTCGTAGGTGGCTTCGAGTCCGGCAACGCCAACGATGGCGCTGACGACGAAGTCGGCATCGGGATGGGTGGAGACCTGGACCGTGCCCTTCGAGCCGTAGGTGATTTCAATTGCGCTGTTTAGACCGGCGTTCTTCAATTCTTGCTGAAGCTGGTCGGCGGCTTCGGCGGTTGCCATCGAAAGAATCTGCGGACGCCAGCGACGCGCCTGTTCGAAGGCGAGTTCCACGTTGTTGCCGGCAGCCATTGACACCACGGAGAAGCGATCGGGAAAGCTCTCGAACGATGCTGAGCGTGCTGCGTCCGATGGAGCCGGTGGAACCGAGGATGGCGATGCGTTTCATGGCTGATTAAGTTTATCTTGCGAACAATTCGCTGTGCGATCCCATGCGCTCCAGTCGCAATGTCTCATCGTCCGGCCGTTTGTAGATCAGGAGTAAGTCTGGTTTTAAGTGGCATTCGCGATGATGTTTCCAGTTGCTGCCCAGACCATGGTCACGGTGCTTGTCGGGAAGCGACCGGTCCTCAGCCAACAGGGCGACAATTTCGGGTAGTAGTGTCTCAATGTCTCTGTGCCGGGGATTCGCTCTGATGCGTTTGTAGTCGCGCCTGAAAGCGTTGGTTCGTTCAATCGTCCGCATTGAGGTCGGCCATGAGCTCGGCAACGCTATTCACTCTTTTTACCTCTCCACGATCTCCCGCGCGCATGGCTGCAATCGTCTCGCGATTGGGAACTCGAACCTCAAAGGGAAGAGCTTTTTCTGACGCGATGCGAGTGAGCAGCAGACGGACGGCATCGGACACGGTCAGGCCCATTGAGGCCAGCGTTTTCGCGGCTTTTGCCTTTATCTTTTCGTCCACGCGGATGTGAACCATGCTGGCTGCCATAAAACCTCTCTTCCTTCGAGAGTATACGTTGTATACATCAAGAAATCCATGCTCGGCTGGAGGATTACGAGCCCGAAGGGCGGCACAATCGTAGCCCAGCACGTGAGTGCTGGGGCGACGGGTGATTAAGATTCCGAGCCGCATTAGCGGCGACAGGGTTTTGTGCCGTCCCTGAAGGGACTCCTGAATTAAATCGATCAGCTAACCCAGCACTCCCGCTTCGCTCCGTGCTGGGCTACGATTGTGTCGCGCTTCGCGCTGGCGCTTTGCGTGTCATTGAAGCCGCGTAGGCGAAGTATCGGCTCATTCCGACCAGCGTAAAAGATCAGTCCGACCGGTAGCGCAAACAGCAGCGCGTCGATGCGGTCGAGCACGCCGCCGTGCCCCGGCAGTAACTTCCGGAGTCCTTCACCCCCGCACCTCGTTTCAGCGCGGATTCCACGAGGTCGCCAAGCTGGGCGGCGACGTTGACGCAGACCGCGAAAAAGCAAGACCCAAACGGGGGCCAGCGCAGGGTCCGAGGAATTGAATGGGAGGATCCAAACTGAGCTGGCGATCGATGAAACGCAGCGTTACAGAACGCAGCTGAATCGGATTGAGAAGTGAAACAGGAGCAGCCGAAAATCACGCAAGCAGCAACGATCGACGCGAGCGCTGCCCTCCCATGTCTTGCCTGGGCTGATGCGCGGCGCGAGCTTATGATTTCCGATCGCGCGTCCAACGTAATAGGCGGCGATATCGCCGACCCACACCAGCAACATCAGGAACAGAACAGAAAAGCGGGCCGCCTGGAAACATTTCGCAGCAGCGGTAAGCAGACCAGGGTAAATCCGACGTATGGGTAGACCATGAATGAAATGGCCGCATCGGGGAGCGCTTGCGAAAGAGGATCCCGGCGCATCCCGGCAACCAGAAGAACAAAAGGGACCGACAAGTGGGATCAGAAACAAAGCACAGAGCCAGAGATCCCATCAACAGCCGCAACATCTCTTACTTCGAGGTGGTTGCTCCCTGTAAGCAGAAAATGGCGAGAACAAATCAAAAACTCGCAACTCAGGAACAGGTATCCGAGTCACCTCGAAAGGTCGAAACCCCGTCGCCTTCGCAATGTCGAAATACTCCTTCGCCGCCAGCAGCGCCACGCCCAGCACCAGCAGCGTGAACAGCCACAGCGGCGCCCGGAAGAGCGCCAGCACAACAATGGGAATCAGAATCACTGCGGTGAGGACGCGCTTCACGAATAGTTTCCGTTGTCGCCGATGAGGCCTCCGAAGCGGCGCTCGCGCTTCTGGAAGGCTTCGATGGCTTCCAGCAGTTGGGTGCCGCGGAAGTCGGGCCACAGCGTTTCGGTGACGTAGATCTCGGCGTAGGCGACCTGCCACAGCAGGAAGTTGCTGAGACCGCATCTCGCCGCTGGTGCGGATGACGAAGTCGAGTTCGGGCAGGCCGTTGGTATAAAGATGACGCGCGATGGAGCGCTCGTCGATCTTGAGGTGCTCGATGCCGCCGTTGCGCGAGGCTTCGCGAACCAGCGCGTTGAAGCAATCGACCAGCTCGGTGCGCGATCCGTAGTTGAGCGCCAGCGTCAGCACCATGCCGGTATTGCGCTCGGTCATCTCGCGCGCCCACGACATGCGCTCCTGCACTTCTTGCGGCAGCTCCTGCTGGCGGCCGATGTACTGCAGGCGGATGTTGTTCTCCATCAGCGTCGGCAGCTCCATCTTCAGGTAGCGGCGCAGCAGGTTCATCAGGAATTCGACTTCGCCCTTGGGACGCTTCCAGTTTTCGGCGGAGAACGAGTACAGCGTGAGCGCGGGAATGTGCAGGCGCGCGGCGGTCTCGACGGTGGAGCGTACGGCGGCGACACCAGAGCGATGTCCGGCGATGCGCGGCAGATGGCGGCGCTTGGCCCAGCGGCCATTTCCGTCCATGATGATGGCGATGTGGTGGGGCAGCCGCTCCGGATCGAGGCGGGAGTAGATCTCAGCCTCTTTGCGGTTTAGCCCAGCGGGCACTTGAGCGCGCAAAGCGTACCTCGGATCATCTCTGAAAGTAGCACAGGGGATGGGGGTTGCAACGAAAGTCATGGGCTCACGCTCGTGGGCGATGGTCTTGGTACGAATTCAGGAAGCGGCTCCATGCGAGGCGTGCGCCGGCGTGAGCCAATTCAGTTATATTGAGGGCAGAAGGACGAAGTGGCTTTGAATAATCGAGCGGATAAAGTACAGGGACAAACGACGGCAACTGCAAGGCCAACGGAGCTGCGCTATCGAGTGGCGGATTTCATCAATGACCGGCTGCACGTTTTTCCGGCATTACATCGCGGGATCAAGTCGCTGTTTGCCGAGGCTGTGCCGAGCGAGACGGCGATGCCACAGACGGTGAAGAGCAGCCATACCGCCGCGGGCGAAGGTAGCGAATCTCCTCCGACGGTTGAGGAGCAGGCACAGGTGGTCGAGCCATCAGAAGCCGAGCAGCCAACGATCTCGCCGGACTCGCTGCCGATTCCGCCGCTGGAGATGCGCGAGCTGGTCGGGCCGACGGATCTGGAAGCATTCGACAATCCCACCGGTGCTCTGGTTTTCGACTACATGGAGCCCAAGCTGGACGCGAGGGTTTACGAGCGGGTGTTCGATTTTGGCTGCGGCTGCGGAAGGCTTGCGCGCCAGATGATGCAGCAACGTCCCCGTCCGAAGCAGTATGTCGGCATTGATATTCACCAGGGGATGATTCGCTGGTGCCAGCGAAACCTGCAGACGGCCGCTCCGAATTTTCGTTTCTTTCATCATGACGTGTTCAATGTCAGGTTCAATCCGAAGTCCACGAACTCGACGGCGCCGTTTCCAGTAACCGATGAGCGCTTCAGCCTGGTTATTGCGCACTCGGTCTTTACCCACCTGACGGAGCTCCAGGCGGTTCACTACCTGCGGGAGTGCGCGCGCATTCTGGATGAAGACGGAGTGCTGTATGCCTCGTGGTTTGTCTTCGACAAAAAGGATTACCCGATGATGAACGAGTACTCCAACGCGCTGTACGTTTCCTATGAGGACCCGAGCGCGGCGGTGACCTTCGATCGGCAATGGGTGCGAAACGCTGCGCATGAGGCGGGATTGAAGATCTTCGCGATTGCGCCACCGTGGGTGCGAGGACACCAGTGGGCGCTGATGATGACGCCGCGACAGGATGTGAGCGAACCGGAGTTTCCCGCCGACCTCGCGCCGCGCCGTTCTATGGCGCCCCCCATGGGTTCGGGTGAGGCTTCCTTGATTGGTATGGAGACGAAGTAGCGATACCCTGCGAGCTGGCAACAAGCGACGCTTGCCGCGAACGATGCAACAACAATGAAGCTGGAAGTGGAAAGTTATTCCGGACAGAAGGCCGACGAGCGGCCCGTGCGCTTTCGTCTGGACGGTCGGCAATACGCGGTGAAGGCGGTGCTGGATCAGTGGTACGAGCCGGAAAGCATCGCGTACAAAGTTCGCGCCGATGACGGCAACTTCTATATTCTTCGCCGGCAGACTTCCTCGCCGAACGGCGCGTGGGAGCTGGTGTCGTTCCGGCAAGGAAGAGAGTAGCGCCGAGAATTAGTGGTCCCATCCTGTCGCAGGCGACGAGGATGGGGCACCCGGCCTTATGAGCCGGAATTTACTGCGCCATACTCCTTCCTTGACCGCTCTTTACTCGCGGCCGGCAGATCGCGCAGGCCTGAACCACGCCCATGCGGAAGACTGTGCCATAGCCATAGGTTCCGCCTCGCGAGGTTGTCCCATAGAAGCTCCCGTCGCGAGCCAGCACCACTCCGGACTGCGAATTCGAGCCGTCCGGACCGTAGAAGCTGTGCAGTATAGTGAGCACACCGTCGGGAGTAACTTTGAAGACGGTGCCACAATTCAGTTGGCAGCTGCCACCTGTCCCGCCAGTATAGGTCGTCCCGTAGAAGTTGCCATCGGAGGCTTGCACCAGCCGGCCACTAGGCAGGGACCCGTCAGGACTTCCCTGGAAGCTGTACAACGTCGTGATCGTGCCGGCGAGCGTGGTTCGGAAGATCGTGCCGCAGCCAGGGTATCCCAGGCACTGGGGCCCGGTCCCGCCATCCGAGGTTGTCCCGTACAAGTTGCCATCGGAGGCTTGCACCAGCGGCTGGTCCGGCAACGTGCCATCCGTGCAGTTTGGCTGAGCACAAAAGCTGTATAGCGTGGTCAGGGTGCCGGCGGGGGTGATTTGGAAGAGCGTACCGCAGCCCGAATTAGCACCACAGCCAACGTTAACCCCGCCCAACACGGTGGTCCCATAGAAATTGCCATCGCTGGCTTGAACCAAACCACCGAGAGGGTCGAGGCCGTCGGTGCAGCCGCTTTGGGCGCAAAAACTGTAAAGCGTGGTCAGAGTGCCGCTGGGAGTGATTCGGAAGATCGTTCCACCAAAAAAGTCGAAGGCACCGCCAAATTGGGTGGTCCCATAGAAATTGCCGTCGCTAGCTTCCACCAGCATGCCGACTGGACCGCTGCCGTCCGTAACGTTGAAGCTGTGCAAAGTCGTTAACGCGCCACTGCGAGTAATTCTAAAGACCGTGCCATTGTTGTACGCGCCGCCCCCGTAAGCTGTCCCGTAAAAATTCCCGTCTGCGCCTTGCAACAGCCCTGCCTGGGGGCCAGAACCATCATTGCCCCCGAAGCTGTGAAGCGTGGTCACGACACCCGCGGCTGTCATTCTAAAGACGGTGCCACAACCGTGTTGACAATTGTTGCTGGCTCCTCCGTTTGACGTTGTCCCGTAGAAGTTCCGGTCCGTGGCTTGGACCAGAGGCGCCTGGGGATTGGCGCCATTTGTCCCCGCGAAACTCGCTAGACTTGTGAACGCGACACTCTGCGCGGGCGCGGGAATCGCTGCAACAACACAGAACAGGAAAACGAGGCATATCGTCACTGGTAGGGTAAGTTGGCTTAGGGCGTTCCCTGTCGGGCTGTGGCCGAGCAGAAAACTTAACCGGCCACGAATTCGTAGGTTCGTCATGGGAGACTCCTTGATTCTCAGATCCGTGATTCCTTTGTAAAAGAGAATCGGCGTGGGCACTCAAGAGAAGGTAGGGGCGGAGGTCTTTTTGCTCGCAGTGGGCGCGCTGGCAGTGAGCGGGAAAAGGCCGGCAGTCTTCTCCTCGGACCCCGCCAGAATTTCATAACGTGCGGACCAGATTTGTCAGTGATGTGTGATGCGCGGCGAGGTGACAAGCAGATCCCTAGCGACGCAACGCTTTAACATTCGCCGGCGACGGTTAAGTTTTAGCAGCCGATTTCCCCAATGACCTGCCTGTCGCCAGCAGACGATCTGGCTTCACGAGTCTCGGGCCAAGGGCTATTCGACCGCGACCTTGGTTCCCCTTTGCGCCTGGCCGGACAGGTGGTCGATGCGCTCGTCGATGACCGTGCGGATGGCCTTCAGGAACTCGACGCGCGAGTTCGACAGGTGCTGCTTCACCGCCGGCGAGACGCCAACAAATTCGCGCACCGTGTCGATCAGCTCGCGGCACAGGCAGCGCTCATAGGCAACTTCTTCGTTCGCACTTGATTGAACTTTGCGGGGCGTCATGCTGTCTCCTTCATCTCAACCGTGAGGACCTTGCTCTCCAGCCGCGCACGCGACGGCGATAGCGCCGCCATCGATCGCGGCAATCCAATGTGGCGGCGGAAGCTGCCGATCTGCACTACCAGCTCGTCGCCCTTCTTGAACAGCTCAACTTCGCCCTTCGTCGCGAAAGGCAGAAGCACGCGAATCTCGTACCGGCCGTCGACCTTGCCGAAGGTGTACGGCTTCTCGGTGCGGGTGACGGCCGCCGGATCTTCGCCTTCAGCATACAGCACCCGCGCAAGCTCCTCCAGCCGCTGTTTACCCAGGACTTCGTGCGAGAAGAGTGGCACCTTCTTCACCGGCACCGGCGCAAAATACTCCTCGATCTCGCGCACCGTTCTGTCCTGCGAGGCGTGCCACTCGCTGAACCACGTGTCCATCACCTCGGCGGGCAGCAGGCGATTGATGACGACCTGATCGACCGTCAGCCCATGCAGCGAGAAGTAGACAAACGCGCGCTGCGTCTCGCGCAGCACCATCTTCTCGGCGTTGGTCACCAGGCGCACGCTGGTGATCTTCGGATCTTCCATAATGTCGTCGATGCCTTCCAGCTTCTCGAACAGATCGCGAATGTTGCCGAAGTAGGTGTCGGGCGGCAGCTCGATGGGCGCCATGCGATTGGCGATGGGCCGCACCGCTTTCAGCAGATTCCGCTGGAACGGGAAGATGTGCTTCATGTACCAGTCGAGCGTGGTCGGCATGCTGATGAAGCGCATGGATTCGGCCGTGGGCGCGGCGTCCAGCACGATGACGTCATAGCGCTTCTCGCGGCGGTACTGGTTGATGTACATCATCGCGCTCAGCTCTTCCATGCCGGGCAGGATGGCGAGCTCCTCGGCCTCGACGCCGCTGATGCCGGTGGTCCGCAGCACGGAGCTGACATACGACGAGATCTCCTGCCAGTGGCGCTTGATCTCTATCTGGATGTTGAGCTCCTGGATGGAGAGCCGGTCGTTGATGGCGAGCGGGTCGGAGGTGGTGACATGGAAGAGGTCGGTTTCGAGATCGAAGGCATCGCCCAGGCTGTGCGCCGGATCGATGCTCATCACCAGCGTGCGATATTTGAGCTCGGCGAGCCGGACGCCGGTCGCCGCCGCCAGACTGGTCTTGCCGACGCCGCCCTTTCCGCTGAACAACAGGATCCTCATGACACCAATTCTAGACCTCGGTCAATCCCAGCAGAGGCCGGTTCCGAAGAAGGGAGCGGGGAGCGCGCGAATCAGCGAGAACAAAGAGGAGGAGACTGCTTGAGGGCGGAGACGAAAATCCCCCACTCAAGCAAAAAGAAGCTTGAGTGGGGCACGCAGATCCTTTGTTATCCAGCGGCAGAGTTCTGCCAACGGACCTGTTCTACGCCCCGCGGTGCGGATGCAGGACCATATCGCGGACCTGCGCCAGCACGCTGGACAGTTGCATGGTGTTCAACTTTGAAGTGAACTCCACCAATTCGGCGAGGAAGGGGTCGTTGAGAAGCTCGCGAATCTCGTCCTCGCGCGATGGGCCGCACTGCACCAGCAGGTCGGGAATGCTCACCTCCAGCGCCGCAGCGAGACGGGCCAGCGACGACAACGTCGGCGTCGCTTTCTCGTTCTCGATTTTGGAGACGTAGGTGCGCGGCACGCCCATGCGAAGCGCCAGTTGCCGCTGGCTCAGGCCGTTGCGATGACGCAAATTGCGAATCGCCTTGGCCACCTGGACTTGAGATCCACTCGATTCTTCCACTTCCACCAGCGGTTCGGCCGCTGCGAGGATGGGTTCGGGTTCGTCCTCATCCAATGACGTCTTACAGCGACGGCACAGGTTGTTGTAGGTTCTAAATTGGACGAGATGGCAATCGTCGCATCTCACCACCTCCCGGGAATCCACGGGCGCGAGAGTCGTAGCCATTCAGGTTGTGGGAGTGCCAGAGCGGGCACCAATTACTTATTTGGCACTGTGCATGATTTTCTCCACTGGCGTCAAGTAAATTAAGAATCACCATCGCCAATACCGAAATCGTAGCAGGATGCCTTGACAATCATGGTTGCAAGGAAACCGCGAGAATGCAGGAGAAATGTGGAATGGATCGCGCCGAAGCTTGGGGGTTACTAACTGAGTTCACCCAGTCGGAAAGTTTGCGCAAACATGCGCTGGCGGTGGAAGCGTGCATGCGCGCTTATGCCGGTAAGTTGGGCGGAGACGAGCAGCAATGGGCGATCGTCGGCCTCATTCACGACTTCGACTACGAGAAGTATCCCAGCGCCCAGGAGCATCCCTTCAAGGGCAGCGAGATCCTGAAGGAGCGCGGCTGGCCCGAAGACATGCGCCGCGCGATTCTGGCCCACGCCGACTACTCCGGCGTGAAGCGTGAGTCGGCGATGGAGAAGGCGCTGTTCGCCTGCGACGAACTGGCCGGATTCATTACCGCGACGGCGCTGGTCAAGCCCAACAAGTCGCTGGCCGAGGTCGATGCCAAGTCGGTGCGCAAGCGGATGAAGGACAAAGCCTTCGCGCGCTCGGTCAGCCGGGACGACATCGTTAACGGCGCGGCGGACCTGGGTGTCGATCTGGACGAGCACATCACGTTCTGCATCGAGGCGATGAGGACGGTCGCGGAAGAGCTGGGACTGGCAGGGAAGTGACGCCGGTTTTCAAAACTTGCGCCCTAAACGAGGCTCCTGCGATCGGCGGCAGCGGGGTTCCCGGGTCTTCGCTCCTGCATCCAACCTTTGTTGATACACTGGAGTCCCACCTCGTCCTTCGCCCGAGTCGAAAAATCTTCGGTAGATATCCCGATGAGAATGATCCGTACTCTACTGTTTTTTGTCTGCGCGAGCCTCGCGTTGCACGCGCAATCGCCTCCAACTCCCGCGCCTGCGGCAGGAAGCGTTTCGATGACGCCCGTGCTGTCGCAGTTGGACCGCCTGCAGTCGGTAGCTGGACAGGCGAACTCCGCTCTCGCCTACATGCACATCGACAAGTGGAAGGCCGACTCCAGTTCGAAGCAGCAGGCGCAATCCAACGCCGACTCCATCCAGCGCAATCTGACCCAGGCGTTGCCGGCGCTGATCGTCGCGGTCCGCAACGCGCCGCAGGACGTGGGCGCGGAGTTCAAGCTCTATCGCAATCTGAATGCGCTGTATGACGTCTTCGCGTCGCTGACCGAATCGGCCGGCGCTTTTGGCCCGCACGGCGACTACGACGCGCTTCTCCAGCAACTCGGCGTCATCGATTCGGTGCGGCGCAGCCTGGGCGACAGCTCTGGAGAGCCTGACCACTGCTACCCAATCCGAGCTGACCCAACTCCGCACACAGGTGCATACGCTGCAGCAGAAAGCTGCGGCGACGCCGGCGGCTGGTCCCAAGAAGGTGGTCGTCGACGACAACGAGCCAGTCAAGAAGACGACGACGCACAAGAAAAAGCCTGCGCCGTCAACATCTCAAGATTCCGGCAGCTCGGGATCGACGACGTCGGGCACGGGCGCCAGCGCTCCCGCGAAGCAGCAATAGGAGACCATTGTCGCCGGTCTTCATGACTTTGGTAGCGCCGGCCTCCGGCCGGCTGTCGGGCAGGCATCCCGCCTGCCCAACTGCGAAGGCCAGAGGCCTGCGATCCAGCCGCCCAGAGGGCGGCGCTACTCTGAGCGGCTCCTACTCCGCCGGACCAGTCGCGTTCAGAATGATGCTCAGCGGCGCCGTTTGCGCCGGCTTCACGTAGCGATCGACGATGAACCGCTGGCCATCGCTGGTGACGTCGTAGTTGAACATGTCGCTGGAGGAGACGGACGGCCGTGCGTGCGCCTCAAACAGCTTCACCGGAGAGCCAGTCGCAAGCGTGCTTTCGCTGCTGACATCGACGGCGACGATGTTGCCTTTCGGATCGAGATAGAAGATCTCTTTGCCGTCGCCGCGCCAGCGAGGTTCGTTACCGCCGCCGCGCGAAACCTGGAGCTTGCCGCCGGCGCCGGGATAGGGCGTGATGTAAACCTCCCACTCGCCGGTCTCGTCGGATTCATAGGCCAGCCACTTGCCATCGGGCGAGATCTGGCCGTCGGCCTTGTTGCCCCGGCCGGGAAGCTCCAGCGGCGAGACCTTCTTGTCCTTGAGCGGGACAATCTCCAAAGCGCTTCCACCGGTTGTGACCGTGCCGGTGGCGATCAAGTCCTGATCTCCGGCGGTGAAGGAATTGGGCGCAATGTCGATGACGTTGGACGGCGGAGCGGCCAGGCCGCGATCGGCTTGGTAGCCGCTGGAATCCTTCAGCCGCAGGACTTCCTCCTTGGCAGCGGACCGATAGGCGATCAGCTTGCCGTCACGAGACCACACTCCCGTGGTCTCTTCGGCGGGATCGAAGGTAAAGCGTGTTGAGGAATTGTGAGCGATGTCGTGAATCCAGACGTCGATGTTCCTGGCCTTGGGATCGGCAACATCGAAGGTCACGCGATGCCCGTCGGGCGAAAGGCTGGGATTAGCGAGTAAGCCGACCTCGCCGATGCGTCCCAGCTCCTTGCCGGAGCGATCGTACCAGGTGAGTTGCGACAGCGAGGAGCCAGTGCCTTCATGAAAGACGACAGTATCGTTCAAGGCTACGGTGAACGCTCCCCAGTAAGTCGATGGATGACGTCCCACCTGGCTGGTGACGATCTGCGGCTTGCCTTCCACTTTGCCTGCGTCCGGGTCGAGCGCGACCTGCACCAGCATGCCCTTGAAGTCAACGTAAACCAGCCGGTCCTTGGCGTAACCGGGATTGGACCACGCCAGCATCAGCAGCTGTTTCTGCTGGCGATTGCTCAGCGAGCCCATGTAGATGCCGCTGCTGTGATCGTCGGGACGCTCGTTGAAGTCGCCGGCCCAGAAGAGAAAGCGATCCCCGTCGGGCAGGAAAACCGGCCAGCGATGCGAGGAGTCGGTTTCCGGAGTGAAGACCTTGTCGGTCAGCCGCTCGGCATCGGTTCCGTCGGCGTCGATGCGCCACAGCGGGCCACCGGCATCGGGAGCGTAAATGATGATGTCCTTCTTGCTCCAACTGCCTCCGCGCGGCTGGATTGCCGACGCCAGCACTTGCGGCGTGCCGCCCGTAGCCGGAACTTTCTTAAGCTTGCCTTGCGCGAAGAAGCCGACGAAGTTGTCGCTCGGCGACCAGAAGGGATAGGACGCGCCTTCGGTTCCTTCCAGCCGGCTGGCATGGAACGAGCCGACGGGCTGGACGTAGAGAACGCCCTCGCCCGTGTCTTCGTCGACAGCGACGTACGCCAGCATGGTTCCGTCGGGCGAAATCGCAATGTGGCCGACCTCGCCCGGCACGGTGATCGCGAATTCCATGCGCGTCTTCGGAGCTTTGTGCCGGGAGATCAGTAGCGCCCCTGCGAGGATTGCTCCCACGACGAGCACGGCGATCGCAGCCGCCCACAGCCCCCAACGATGCGGCGCGACTTGCGCGCGCAGTGCCGGACTCGACTCCGATCCCGAAAGCGCTGCCAGCGCGAAGGTAAGGTCGCGCGCCGATTGGAAGCGGTCCGCAGGATTCTTCTCCAGGCAGTGACGCACGATGCGATCCAGAGCCGGCGGAACTTTTGCCTGTTCGAGGTCGAACTCCGCAGGCTCGACTTTCAGCACCGAGTTCATGGCCTCGACTGCCGTGTCGCCGCGGAACGCCTGCTTGCCGGAGAGCATCTCGTAAAGCACAGCGCCGAAGCTGAAGATGTCGGCGCGATGGTCCACCGGCTCGCCGCGCACCTGCTCGGGCGCCATGTACGGCGCGGTGCCCATCACCATGCCCGGCTCGGTTTGCAGACTTTGCACCGTCGCCATGGTGAGATCGGACATACTGCCGGATGCCGTGGCTTTGGCGACGCCGACATTCGCCTTGGCGAGTCCGAAGTCGAGCAGCTTGGTGTGACCGTCTCTGGTGAGGAAGATGTTTTCCGGCTTGAGATCGCGATGAACGATGCCGCGCTCGTGGGCCGCGGCCAGCCCGTGGGCAATCTGCAGTCCGACCTCGACGGACTTGCGCACCCCGAGCGGACCGCGATTCAGACGCTCGCGCAGTGTCTCGCCTTCCAGCAGCTCCGTCACCAGGTACGGCGTTTCCTGCTGCACGCCGACGTCGTAGACGGAAAGAATGTTGGGGTGATTCAGTGCGGCGACAGTGCGCGCTTCCTGCTCGAAGCGCTGCATGCGTATGGGATCGGAGGCGATGGCTTCGGGGAGGATCTTGATGGCGACCGAGCGGTTGAGCCGGGTGTCGCGCGCGCGATACACCTCGCCCATTCCGCCTTCGCCGACCGGCGCCACCACTTCGTAGGGCCCGAATTTTGCTCCCGCAGCAACCGCCATAGCGACTCGCGGGAATTATAGCGGAGAGGTTGCCGCACGATTCCCAGAAGGCGAGATCCGCTACATCGAGTATGTGATTCCGCTTGCGCGGGTGAGACGATCCGATGCGGCGTTTGACTACGCGATGTCAGTGGGAGAGAATATTGAAGGCGCCGAGCTCGGCGCCGTCCTTCTGCAAAGTGGGCCTGTGGCGCAGCTGGGAGCGCGCTTCCATGGCATGGAAGAGGTCGTCGGTTCGATCCCGACCAGGTCCACCAATTACATCCTAATTTCCAATTTGGAAATCCGCGCTGCCAGGGACGCTGAGCCAGACACAGAGAGCCACGAGAACGTTAACGCTGATCGCAGCGGGTTCGGAAGGTCAACCGAACCGGATGTTGTTTTCCCCGACGACCGCCAGCACATCTATCAGATGGGTAACGCCAAGCAGTTGACGAACCGACTTGCCTATATTCTTAAGCTGCAGCGCGCAACCGGCGGACTTGGCGGAGACATACAGACGAACCAAGGTGCCGATTCCGGTGCTGTCCATGTGCGTCACCTCTGCCATCTCCAGCACGATTCGCTTGCTGCCGGGGATCAGCTCACCGACCTCCCGGTAGAAGCGGTCATTTACTCCCGCTACCAGCTTGCCGCGACACCGCACCAGAATGTAGTCGTCGCAGCGCTCAACTGCGAGTTCCAGGCAACTCCCAACCGCCTTGTCAGCCATCCGGCCTCCTGGCTACAACTATCGAACCGATTGAGATAGCGTGGCGCGATTGTCACACACCGGGCTGGAAAGTGGAAGGGAGCGTCACGAGTCAGCCATCCGCCGGAAGAGATCCCAAGCCATCCGCCAGAAAATGTTTTCGCCGATGAGGGAATCCCGCTGCGAACGTCGCATTTAAAGGTAGCAGGCAAATCTGAGGCGATCTCGCCCGGTGGCCGCGAGACTCACTGGAGGCATGGTCATGAAACGCGACAAGCTGGAAAGCAGTTACGTGAAGTTGTTGACTTCCGCCGCTCGGTACATTTATCCCGACATTCGCACCATCTCCGGATGCCCGACCGATCCCGAGATTACGATTCAGGGACGCGACGTCCTCCTGATCTGCTCGCCCAACTATCTCGGACTGGCCAGCCATCCAGCCGTCATTGGCGCTTTTCAGGATGCTACCGCTCGCTACGGCGCAGGCACGGTGGGCTCCGGAATCATCTCCGGCTACACCGAGGCGCATCGGCAAGTGGAAGAAGATCTCGCACGATTCATGGGTGAGGAAGCCGCCATCTTCTTCAACGCCGTTGCCGACGCCTCGGCCGGGGTGATCACCGCCGTCGTCAATCCTCCGCTGCTGCCGATTCTGCCGGGCGTCTCCGCTGACGACCTCGGCTCCTGCGCGGTCTTCGTCGACAGCCAGAATCACGCTTCCATTCTTGACGCAGTCCGCCTGGCCAAGCCCGACAAGACCTATGTCTATCGTCATTGCGACGCCGAGCACTTGGAGGACTTGTTGCGCCGCAGCTCGCAGCGCCGCAAGCTGGTCGTCACCGACGGCTACTTCTCCATGAGCGCTCGCATCGCTCCGCTGGTTGAGATTGCCGAGCTGTGCGAACGCTACGACGCCATGCTGTTCGTCGACGATGCCCACGGAACCGGCGTCTTCGGCGACACGGGTCGTGGCACGCCCGAGATGCTGGGGGTGGAAGATCGCGTCGATTTCTGGGTTGGCTCGACCGCCAAAGGCCTCGGCGTACGCGGCGGTTACATCGCCGGCCCGAAGGAATTGATGGATTACCTTCGCATTTCCTCTCGCCGCTACGTCTTCAGCGGCACGCTGCCGGCAGGCATTCCCGCCGCCGTCTCCGGAGCCCTTAAGACCGCTGCCGACGAGCCTTGGCGCCGCTGGCAGGTTCAGAAC
The DNA here is from genome assembly GCA_963805985.1 of uncultured Acidobacteriaceae bacterium. Lineage (GTDB taxonomy): Bacteria > Acidobacteriota > Terriglobia > Terriglobales > Acidobacteriaceae > Bog-257. The sequence goes on from CAWDWG010000009.1 coordinate 551,339, forward strand.
AACGCCAACAGGCTGCGCGACGGTCTGCGCGCCATGGGCTGTGAGGTCCAGGGCGAAGGCCACATCGTACCGTGGTTTATCGGCGATGACGCGGAGGTTGATCGCATCTCCCAAGTCCTCGAGGAGAACGGCGTGTTCGCTTCAGCAATCCGTTTTCCCGCCGTCGCCAAAGGCGAAGCCATCGTGCGATTCATGCTCATGGCGACGCTCACCGACGAGCACATTGATCGAACGCTGGCCGCCTGCGCCGCCGCCCTCGACGGCATAGAGCGGGGGCAGCACGCCGGCATCGACATGAAAGGAGTGGAACCGCTGCTACTTAGCCAAGCCTCCGCGGCCGATGCAGTGGCAGCGTTTCGCTAGACGCTGCGATTAGTGATAACTCTAGCGATTCGCTACCGCAGGCTCCTTGAGTTGCACCGCGCTTGTGCTGCGTCTGGCAGGCATCTCGATGGCGAATGCCCAGGCGCAAATCCACGAGCCTCCGCATATCGCCAGAGCGATGAACGCACTCGACCATTCGTTAGGATCGCGCGGAGCGATCTTGCCGGGTACGGCCAGCAAGCCCAGGACTCTGGGCGCATGTAAGAACACGAACCACAGTCCGAACATCAAGCCGAGCATGAAGCCCGCGAGTTTCGCCAGCCATCGGAAAGCAAGGCTGAAACCGCCGGCAATGAAAGCCAAACCGGTCGCAATGAAGCCCGCACCGGTGAACGCTGTCCAGAACTCATGCCATGGAATGTAAAAGGGAATGAGGCTGGCGACGAAATGGAAGAATACGAAGTGGTCGATGCCGAAGATGATCGACGAGACGGCGAATAGATAGCGGCCCGACTTGGTCAACGCCTCGATCGCCGCACCCGACGGCCGGAGGTAGTCCTCGTCGGTGGTCAACGTTCCCGCCAGCGTAAGCGCCGCACCGGCGATCACGATCAGCTCAAACGGTATGGTGCGCTCTGCAAAAATCGAACCCACGCGAAACAGCATGCGAATGAGAAAAATCGCGCCCAGCAGCAGTGCCATCGTTCGCGCATGATAATTGGCGACGAAGCTCAACGCGGCCGCAATCAGGAAGAGGCCCATCAGATATCCCAGCCACGCGTGGGCTGGGACCCAGGGGATCACCGACAAGGTCAGATGGTCCGCGTAGGCATCGGTTTCCCACAGTCCGAGCCACGTGTTCACCACGTTCTCGACGCCAAATGCGAGGATGGCGATGGCAAAGACAAATCGGCCATGCCGGATGATCTTGTCCACAAGCCCTCCGTCAGTTTGCCGGCTTCCACAAGGCAGCGCCCAACACGCGGCCCGGCCCGGGCTCCTGCACGAAGGCGACGACGCGAATGTTATTAGGGTCAGTCCCCGGCTGGAGCTTCAGCTGAAAGTCCTGGCTGAAGTGATTGTTCTTGTCCAACTTGCCGACCTTCTTGATCTGCTGCACCACGTCGATGTGACTGAGGTGCTTGCCGGAATTCTCGCCACTCGCGACCTGCGATTCGGCATGTGCGAGAGCGACGGCAACATAAACATCCGCATTGTGCTTCTCGGGACTCGGCTCGATGTCGATGTGTCCCTTGAGATCGGGCGGGGTCTTGCCGTCGGCGCTGACGGAGTCAAGACGGAGCGAGATCTTGGGCGCGCTGACGTCCTTCCGCAGTGCCTGAAACATCTGCTGCTGGTCGCCGCGCAGTTCGGTCGTCCCGTCGACGATGATCTGCGGTGTGTAGGGTTCCTTCAGCTTGAGCGCGCGTACGTAGTCGATCTGGCGATCGGTGATGGAAGAGGAAGAATAAGGATCTTTCCAGCCGTCGTGGTTCCAGTAGTCGACGTGCTCACTGAGAACGATGAGTTCTGCGCCGGAGATGGGCTGCGATTTATCCAACTGCTGCACGAAGGAGTCGGCGGGAGGACAGCTGGAACAGCCTTCCGAGGTAAACAATTCCAGGAGGATAGGCGTTGCCGAACTTGCAGGAGCACTGGTCTGCTGCGTCCATGAGCCCGTGGTCAGCGCCGCCGCGACGCAGGCGATCTGCAATACGCGCAAGGCAAGATTCGATTCTCTGTGCTTCATTTTTGTTCCCTGCAAGCGATCCGCAGAAGCGATCGAAAACATGATGGGGGTCCTTTCCTTATTCATTTCGTTAGAGCGCCTACGGTCGATTAAGTAACAGCGAACGCAGTGAAAGTTGACGCTCCGGTCACAGCGCCGGCAGGGAATTTGCGGCGCATGGCCGTCCTCCAACTCTTAAGAGGACGTAGTAACGGCATTTCTCTATCACGATTCTGCGCTACAAAGTGGTAGGTGACAATATCCACTTGCCGCGTAAATGATATGACCACTATGCTGGAACGATGAAGAAGGCGTCGAGTGCCTTATTCCCGGTCATCGCCACCGATCGCCGATCCGCAATTCCTCTGCACCGGCAGGTTTACGATGCTCTTCGCGGACACATCGTCCAGGGCAATCTGCGTCCCGGCCAGCAGATGCCATCCACGCGAGCGTTGGCCCTGGAGTTGAAGCTGTCGCGAATTCCGGTATTGACGGCCTATTCGCAATTGCTGGCAGAAGGATATTGCGAGACTCGCGCTGGCGCAGGGACCTTTGTCAGCCGCTCGTTGCCGCAGCAGGAGCCACATCGCGGGCGGCAGCCAAGTCAAGGCAATCCTAGTGCTTCCAGGCGGAGATCCGTCGCGCGCCGGGCGCAGTGGCTTGCTGCTTATAAGCCGCAATCGTGGCTGCGAGGTTTGGGAGCCTTCTCTCTCGGCCAGCCCGCGTACAACGAGTTTCCGTTTCGTCTCTGGGCGCAGCTGGTGGCTCGCCACTGCCGGCATCCGCACATCAGTACGCTTCACTACGGTGGGCCATTCGGTTCGGAGCCATTGCGGCGAGCGATTTGCACTTATCTGCGGACGTCGCGTGCGGTGCGGTGCGAACCCCAGCAGATCATGATCGTCTCCGGATCGCAGCAGGCGCTCGAGGTGAGCACGCGCGTGTTGCTCGACGCGGGTGATTCGGCGTGGGTCGAGGAGCCGGGCTACTGGCTGGCGAAAGAAGTGCTCACCGCGCTGGGCTGCAAGCTTATGCCTGTTCCGGTCGATCGCGAGGGCCTCGATGTCGCGCAGGGCATCAGGCGATGCAGCAAGGCGCGCGCGGCGTACATTACGCCGTCGCACCAATTTCCGCTGGGTGTGACCATGAGCGCCGCGCGGCGTCTTCAGCTGCTGGATTGGGCGGAGCGCGCCGGATCGTGGATCGTGGAAGACGACTACGACAGCGAGTACCGTTACGACAGCATGCCGATCGCGTCGCTGCAAGGCCTCGATCGCAACGATCGCGTGATCTATATCGGCACGTTCAGCAAGACCCTCTTTCCCGGACTGCGGCTCGGCTACATCGTGATTCCAGAGGATCTCATCGAGCGATTCGCCGCGATTCGCAATGCCATGGATCTGGGATCGCCGCATCTTTACCAGGCGGTGCTCGCTGACTTCATCGTTGAGGGACACTTTGCGCGCCATATCCGGCGCATGCGGCAGCTCTACAACGAACGCCGGCTTGCCCTTGTCGACAGCTTGCAAAAACATTTTGGCCGTAGCGCGGAGATCTTCGGCGCCGAGGCGGGGATGCATCTGGCCGTCACCTTGCCGATGAAAGGTTCGAGACACGGAAGTCTCGGAACGCGCAGCACGCGAGAAGTTGTATGTGGCGCCGCTCTCTCCGGCTTATTCCGAGCGGCCTGGCAGGCGAGGTTTCATTCTGGGTTTTGGCGGAACACCGGCAGCAGACGCGGACGAAGCGGTGGCGCATTTGAGTAGACTGCTAAGAAATTCGTAGTGCAAGTCACGTGTCGTCGGCTGAAAGCCGACGCAGACATAGGAAGAGAAATGGCCGGGACGCTGGCCTGAAGGCCAGCTCTACCCGAAAACCGCTCTCCGGTCGAGTTTTCAACGGGCGGCTAAGTCGCCATTGAGAACTAACGCTCAGGCCAGTTCCAACTCTATCGTCTTGGTCTCAGGATCGAGCTTGGCGATGCGGAAGCTGCGAATTTGTCCGGCGTGGATCGCTTCGGCCTTCGGCGTGGCGGCGCCCGCCGAGCCGCCCTTCCATCGCGCCTGGAGCATCGAGGAGAGCGACGACAGATCTGCTTTCGCCGGAGTCGTAGCCTCTTCCTTCGCCGCCGCTGTAGATGTCAGCCGGCATGTCGCTTGAATCCCTTCTCCCAGCTGGACGCGCGCGCTTCCGCCGGACTCTTCGATCACCCGGCCGCTGATTACGTCTCCCTGTTTGTGTTCCGCAATGTACTCATCGAGACCGGTGGGAACGAGCTGCTTCATACTCAGGCGGATATTGCGGCGCTCGGGATCGATCCCGATGATCTGAGCCTGCACTACCTGCCCGAGCTTCACGACGTCTTGCGGATGATTGATGCGCTTCTCGGCGCTGATCTCACTGACGTGGACCATACCTTCCACGCCTTCGGCGACCTGAACGAAGGCGCCGAATTTTGTGATGCTGGTGATCGGCCCTTCAATCGCCGAGCCGACAGGGAACTTCTGCGGCACATCCGTCCAAGGATCACCCAACGCCTGCTTGAGTCCGAGCGAGAGACGCTGCTCGCCAGCATTGACACTGAGAATCACAACTTCCACCGTGTCGCCGGTCTTCACTACATCGCCCGGTCTGCGGACTTTCCTTCCCCATGACATCTCGGAGATGTGCACCAGCCCTTCAACTCCCGGCTCCAACTCGACGAATGCGCCGAAATCGGCCAGCCGGGTGACCGTTCCGCGAACCCGCTCGCCCGTCTTGTATTTGTCGCCGACCGAATCCCAGGGATGCGGTTGCAGCTGCTTGAGGCCGAGCGAAATGCGTTGCTTATCGGTGTCAACCTTCAGCACCTTGGCTTCGATCTCCTGGCCGACAGAAAGAACGTCGGAAGGCTTCTCGACGCGCGACCATGCGATGTCGGTCACATGCAGCAAGCCATCGACGCCGCCGATATCGACGAAGGCGCCGTAGTCCATAATGTTGCGCACCGTGCCATTGACGACGTCGCCTTCCTTTACATCGGAGTAGCGCCGCTCTTTTGTCGAGCGCTCTTCTTCTTCCAGAATGACGCGGCGATCGACCACCAGATCTTCTTCCGTAACGTCGAGTTTGGTGATGCGGCAGCGAATTTCCTGCCCGACGAGCTTCTCCATCTCGGCGGCGTCGCGCACCCCGCTGCGCGATGCGGGCATGAAGGCGCGCACTCCGACATCGACGCTGAATCCGCCCTTGACCATCGCGGTTACTGTGCCAATGATCGCCGACTTCTCGGCGAAAGCGCGCTCCAGGGCGTTCCAGTCCTTTGGACGAGCGACCCGCGAGCGTGTGAGTTCGTAATACCCTTCGGGATCGCGGCCTTTCACCGAAACCGGGAATTTGTCGCCCGGTTTTATCTCTTCATTCTGAAACGCGGACAAAGGCAGGATGCCTTCGGTTTTGTAGCCGATGTCGAGCAGCACAGAGTCAGCGGTAACCGCAACGACCGTGCCCTGCAGCTGGCGCGGCCCATCGTCGGATTTACGCGCATGTTCGCGCTCATACTGCGTGAGAAGATCGCCAAAGGATTCGTTCAGTTCGTTGTCGGTTTGAAGGTCAGCAGGATTTTGGTCGGGCATGAAAGGATGACAGCCTCGTCAGGGAAGGTTTTGATCAGGATATCATCCGGCGGCGGGCGGAACAGCCTTGCCAGGGCCAAGAAAATCCCCACCCAAGCAACATCGCTTGAGTGGGGCGTCGATCTTCGTTCTTACTGCGGATAGCTCTCCAGCTGATAGTTACAGGTTCCGTTCGTCGGCTGCGTGGGCAGCGGCGGGACGGTCAGCATCTCCGGCGTGTTGAAATCGAATGGCCCATTGGTCGGGTCGGTCAGGTCCGCGGCCGCCAGATCTCGATGTGTAATCGGGGGCAAACTGAAGCGCGTCTCGACCAGTTTCAGAATGCTGGTGTAATCGGTCGGCTGGTGGAAGACGAAGTGCGCCTTCGACCACGGCGACACTACGGTAAACGGCACCCGGAAGCCGGTGACATTGAACAGGCCGCGGATATAGGGCTCGTTCTGGTAGGGCATCGGCACCTTGTCATCCGGCGGAGTTACCAGGATCGGCGGCTGCTGATCGTAGGTCCCGCCGCCTTCGTCATAGGTGAGGATGAACGCCGAGTCGGGCCATGCCGGGCTGACCAGGAGGGCGTTCAGTATCTGCTGCACGCGCGCCGCTCCCAGTTGGATGTTGTTGCCGGGATGTTCGTCGTATCCGGTCGCGCTGGCGCGTTCGATGAAGACGACCTGCGGCAGCTGCGAATCCGCTCCCGAGCTGGCCAGGATGTTGTACCACTCCTGGATATTGCGCACGTTGGCCTGAATCTGCGGGTTGTTCCAGTCCGCCCACTGCGCCAGATAGACGCTGTCGTCCTGATAGTAATAACGCCAGGAAATTCCCGCGTTCTGCAAGATACGAAAAATGGTGGGCCGCTGCCATAGCCAGTTGTTGGTGGCCGGATCGAAGATGTTGCCATAGGATGTCGCCGCAAACACGTAGGCGCGATTGATCACGGTGGCGTCGGGAACCGGCGAGTAGACGGTGTCGCTGGTATCGAATTGCGTGGCGAGTTCATAGTAGAACGGCAGATCGGTCCAATCGTAGTAGCCGAGCGGCCGCGACTCCGACGGATCGTACTGGCCGGCGCCCGAGGTAAACAGGAATTCGTTCATCAGGAATTGCGAGCTCGTGGTCAGAGCCAGCCAATTGTTGCCTACGAGATCCATGTCGTAGTGGCTCTCGTTCCAGTTAGGATTCAAGCCTTCAATGCATTCGCTGCGCTGATGGAAGGGAGGAATGTTCTGGCCCTGGGGATTCTGCAAGGTATAGCCCGAGGGCAAATTGTGCAGGTCGTTCACATCGCTAAGCTGCGCGCCCGGAATGTTGTCGATATTGACGCGGTAATACGCCAGATTGCCGAAGTAGTTATCGAAGGCGCGATTCTCCTGCAACATGAAAATAATGTGGTTGAGATTTTGCACGCCGCCGGTGCTGACAATCGCTTTGGTCGAAGCCGAGAGGGTATCGCCAAAGCGATCGGTCGCGGTGCAGGTATAGTTTGTCGTTCGCGTAGGGTGAATCGCTACGCTGCCGCTGGTCGCGGGCGCGACGTTGCCGACCCCTTGATCAATACGCACGGAAGCGGCATGCGTCGATGTCCACGAGATGGTGACGGCTTCGCCGGAGGCCGGCGTAATCGGAGTTGCAGTGCACGTCAGCTTCATGCCGCCGATCACGGTGACGGGTACCGCCGGCGAATAGGCCTGTCCGTTATACGGCCCATTCGCGCCGATCATGAAGACCTTATTGCTGCCCAGCGGCGGCGTCAGAAACGTGCCGCGACAGGTGGACCCGCTGCAAGAGTCGGGAGCGAGTGGCGTGGTCGAGTTCTCCGGCAGCGTCGTGAGGAAGAATGAGCTGCCGTTGTTCGGTCCAGTGAAGCTGAGCTGCACTTGCCGGCCGGCATTGACACTACCGGCTGACGCCGTGAGCGTGACGGGCACAATCGTGAGCGACGCCGTCAGGGGCTTTCCGGCTTGCGGTCCGCCGATACTGGTTCCCACGTAAGCCGTGCTGGAGGCCGGTGCAACGCGCGTGTATCGCGAGGCACTGGCGGGAAGCTGCGTCTGCTCTTCCTCCAATAAATTGGGCCTGACAATAAAGCCGCGAACGTTGCCGGCGTTCCAACTAAATTCCACAAACTGCCCGGCCGCCGAGATGGCCGGAGCAACCGTAAAGTAGTTGGACGCGTGGCTTGCGGAAGCCTCGGGAGTTTGTGCGTTAACAGCGACTGGCAGGAAAAACATGGCCAGAAATAAAGTGCGAAAGGGCCCCGGTACCCGGTGAATCATGGGTGGCCTCCGGCGCGGCGTCGAAGTGGCAGCGCAACCTGAGCATACGATTCAGGATTCGCAGGGCAGGTTTTCCCACGCTTGCCGAATTCTCGCTGCGACGCACACAATGGGGGGACTGATAGTTCTTGCAGCCGGCGACCCTGCATTTTCCCAGTAGGAAGAAAGCCGCAGTCGCGGTAGCCTAATACGCGTCATTCCACTACACCAGGAGACACGCCCATGGCAGAAATTGGAGGCCCCCAGGTCGAGGTGGCTCATCACCTCACCGAACACAAGCATGGGGAGCAAACGCTGGCCCACGAGATCCTCGAGATCATCGAAGCCATTGTCCTGGCAGTGGTGGCCATCACTACCGCCTGGAGCGGATATCAGGCTGCACTGTGGGATGGACATCAGGATGAGCTCTATGGTCAGTCGAGTCAGCTTAAGATTAAAGCTGAAGGACTGGCCAACTACGCCAACCAGGAACGCCTCTACAATGCCTCGACTGTCGTGGAGTGGCTGAAAGCAACGGCGCAGGGCAACAAGAAACTGGCTGATATGTTTGAGCGCCGGTTTCTCCCCGAGTTCGTTCCGGTCTTCCAGGCGTGGAAGGCCACCGATCCGCTGAACAATCCCAAGGCTCCTCCCGGACCGCAGTTGATGCCGCAATACCACAACGAAAAAGGAGAAGAGGCGGCTAAGCTGAATGCGGAAGCGTCGGAAATCTTCGAGCAGGGAACGCGCGCGCGGCAGCGCTCGGATCAATACGTGCGGCTAACGGTGATGCTGGCGACGGTGCTGTTGCTGATGGCCGTCAGCCAGCGCTTCAAGACGCACGGCGTGCGCGTGGCGTTAGCAGTGGTTGCGGTGTTGCTGCTGGCGTTCCCGGTGATAAGGATCTTCCTGTTGCCGAGGGCGTGAGAAGCAATTCGCAATTGTTAGATAAAGAGCCAATACAAGGAGAGAACATGGACCGAAAGCTGGACAGAACTTCTCAGTGCGTTCTTCTAATGATGATCTTGATGACGGCTGCGGTCGCAGTCGCTCAGGTGGAAAACATCGACGCGATTGCACGCGGCACCAGCACCCAGATGGGGAAGCAGTTCAACGTGAAGGTGAGTATTGACCAATTCTCCACGCCCGAAGACCGGCAAACGCTGATCGCCGCTTTTCAGAAGGGCGGGCATGACGAGCTGGCGCGAACCCTGTCGAAGATGAAGGCTGTAGGCCGGATTCGCCTGCCCAGCAACACGGGCTTTCCTATTGCCTACGCCGTGTCGATTCCTACCCCAACCGGACACAAGATCCGCTTCGCCACCGACCGCGTGCTTACGATTTACGAGAACGCCCAGAACGAGCGCTCCAAGGGATACGATGTGACCTTCGGTGAGATCGAGATCAATGACAAGGACAAGAACGCCAACAGCGGCGTGCTCTACCCGGCGGTGAAGGTAACCATGAACAAGCAGGGTGAGCTGCAATTTGATTTGTTCCAGAACCCGTGGAAGTTGACCAACATCATCGACTGGACGAAGAAGAAAGAGTAGTTGTGGGGCTGGCTTAGTTGGTTGTCGAAGATCAACGGGGTTGTAGTGGAGAAGCATGGTCCACCGCCCAGCTCTCGAACCCGCGAGACCCGGGGCACGCACGCCATGCGTCTTAGAACGCCGGCCAGGTGCGCGCGGCGCTGGCTACGGCCGCGGTGTTGCGACTCGCGTTTCCGGTGATAAGAATTTTCCTGCTGCCGAGGGCGTGAGGAAGAAGAAGCAATCAGCCATTGATCGTTACCCAGGTCTCGAAACCCCGCGAGACCTGGGTACCCGGCTTGTGCAACCTCGGCTATGCCTTTTCTGGTCGGTCTCCTACGGTCCTATCGGCTTCAACGCCATGACACTGCAGTTAGCCCCCAGTTCGGGGAATACGTTGCACGACCACCCAGGCAGGTATTGGCCGGGGGTCGGCGCCGTGTAGATGGATATGGCGCCGGGCCAGGCCAGGTTATAGTTTGTCGATGAGCAGCTGCTGTTAGAGCCGCCACTGCATGCCGGGATGACTCCTATGGTTGGCGAGAAGTTGGCTGGATCATCGCAGAGCGCGTTGTAGTTGCTCATGACGAGGTCATTGTTCACGGTGGTGGTCAGAAAAGTGCCAGGAGGACTGCATGGAAAGGGCTGCGACGGGGGGTCCTCATCGTCGCCGTACGATGCGACGGTGTCGATCAGGTATGTTGTGTTCTGCGGCGTGGCGCCGCCAAGGTCGGCAACCTCCAGAGCAAACAGGTTGACCGAGGTACCGACGTCGTCCGTATTTACCGTGCACTGCACCGTAAACGGCTGCGACTGCGAAGCGGCCACGTCGGGGGCAACATAGAGTTGGGTAGCGAGCGGGAACGTGCCTGCCTCCACGGGAAGATAGGAGTTGCCCTGGTTGTCAGCGGCAGTTCCGGGAGGGGGGGCATAGTTGAATGACTCGCAGCCCACTACAATGGCGTCACCTGATTGGGGAGGCATGGGGAATGTGGCCATTACCGTGGTGTTGTCGTCCGACAGCGGCTCAAGGTACGCCGTGCCGGGATTCATGTTGGTGCCCTGAACCACGATGGGGCTGCAACTCGGACCGGGCTGGCCGTATAAACCCCCGTCATTTTTGTATAGTAGCTTGCTATCGCAGCAGTGCGGCGACATCGCCGAGTTGTAGGACCATTCTTTGTACATGACAGTGACAGCCGGCGAGCAACCCTGAGCTCCGACCGCACAGTCGAATTCTCCAAAACTGTGCCCAATCTCGTGCGCGAAAATCTGGTACCCCGGGTCTGTAATTGTAGTTCCTAAGGTCACGACGGCATAGCTCACCCGTCCAGAGAGTGGGTTGCACGCCGGGTATGTTATGGTGCAGGCGGTTTGATTGGCGCCGCATTTGGTCGTGCTACCCTTCTGAAAACCGATATAAGGAGTCGGCAAGTTCGTCGGCAAGGCCGGTGTGAACTCTTCGATAAATGGCCCAAACGTAGGCGGGCTCCCACCGGACGCGGCTAGCCGCGAAGTCCAATTATTCAGCTCCGCCCTCATTGCTACTTGCTGTGCAGTGGAAAGTCCGGAGGTATAGTAGACTGCCACGTGGGCGCCAGCCGGCCAGCCCGTTAGGTAGACTGGCTGGTTGCCACACGTCGCCTGCTCCATGTATAGGCTCGTAACGGGTGGGCATCCTTGGGCGTGGCTGATGCAGGAGGCGAATAACGGAAGAAGTAACGCAATCAACTTTTTCATGAGGTCTCCCCCACTGCGGCCACACAGTCACTTTTGTCCATACAGCTCTTTATTCAGCACTGTCCCCAGTTCCTGCACGTTGATACCGCTCAGCGAGGAACGGCCCTCCTTCGCAAGCACCCGCGTTCTATCGGTATTTGGGCGGACGACTCCATCGGAAATATCCCAGTCGTCGGTCAGGGTGTAAAAGTCACCCTTTGGGTGGTGGGACAATATGAGGAGATACTTATGATCGGGTGCGAGCGGTGGTTCGTCTGGAGGGATATCAGCCGACAGCTTTTTACCCGAGCGCAGGAGGACCGCTCCGCCCGGTAGCAATAGGGTTATATCCCTTCCTGGAACCAGCCCGCCTGAGCCTGTTCGGTCCTCAAAAACCTCGTCAACTTGCAGGGTTACTTCCGTATACATCGAAAGCTCGGAGGCGCTTAGAACGCTGCGATGCCCTGTAAAGGTCGCCGTGGCGATGGCCCTGTTTGGCCCATCCAGAATCTCGGGATCATTGTCGGAAAAAAGCGCTCCTCCCACAGCCGGCGCAGCGCTGGATGGTGAGGTAAGTGGAACGGATCGGAACGATAAGCTGTCCCAGAAATTGTCCCTTTCAGCCCGCAGGGAAGGCGGAACATCCTTGTTCCACGTCAAGTATGGCGTAGGCGTCAGCATCCACGCGTTCGCTGCTGGTTTCGCCGTTTCCTTGACTGGAGTTTGCGCGGATGCTAGAAGACAGAGCGCGAACGCGGCCGCTAACCCTGCCGCTGCGAGAAATCCGAGCCGTTTCATAATGCAGCCTCCAGACAATCACCTTAGCTAGGTTTTGTTGGAGCTTGCGCCGGTCCGGCTTCTGTGTCAATGGCTCGGAGGTGGCTGCGGTAGAAGGGCCTGTCGCTCAATGAGTTGGACAAGCGCTGCCTGTCCAGGTCATTGCGCTAGCGCAAACTCAGAGCTACCGCCTCCACGGTTTACACTACTCTGTGCGCGTTGCCATCGACATTCGCCGCATCACGGAGTTTGGCGTCGGGACTTACACCCGCAATGCCATTCGCACGCTGGCGCGGCTGGATCACGAGAACGAGTACCTGCTCATCGGTATCCCCGACAACATTGGCCCGCGCGGACGGCGGGTGGCCCACCCTTTCCCGGTTCCTAACCCCTCATCCTAAATCTCGGGTGCCCCACCCTTCTCCCCGTCTTTTGGGGAGAGGGTGGGCCCAGAGCACTCACCTGGTCCGGGGTCACCGAAGCTGACCGGGGCAACTCTCTTCAATCGAAGCGGCATTCCCATGCGTTCGCGCTTGCGTCCGGTCCACTCGGATTCAATCTCCACCACACCCTCTACCCCGGTCGCATAATGACGGAAGCTGCTCCACTCCCAGTCCTCGGGTTTCTCCACTAACCCACGCTTCACGGGATTGCGGTGCAGATAGCGCAGCTTCTCGATTTGTTTCTCCCGCGTCCTGACATTGAAGTCATAGTATCGAACCTGCCAGAAGCGTCTTCGTCCAGTGGCATTCGACAACATGGGCACAATCTTCTGTGCCGTGATCTGCTTCAACATCTGAACCACCACTCGCAAGCTGCTCCGTTCCGGCTCGCTCAGCAGAAGATGAACGTGTTCGGGCATCACGACGTAACCCTTGATATCGACAGCGTACCAGCGGCGCACCTGCTCCAGAGTTTCCTCGAAGAGGCGGCGTGCGCGAGAAGTGGATAAGAATGGCTGCCTGCGATAACAACTGAAGGTGATGAAGTGAAGGTCGCCGGTGTTCTGGTACCGTTTCAAGCCCCAAGGCATGCAAAAAGTCTAGAAACCAGGACAAGGCCGGCACCGTGATGCGGGTCACAGCTCTGGGCCCACCCTCTCGGCAAAAGACGCCAAGAAGGGTGGGGCACCCGAGTTATCATTCCGTCGGACGCGCTTCGAAAGGGTGGGCCACCCGCCGGTCGGTGAGATCATCGCGGCTGCAAGGACTGCGACGGAAAGCCTTAACATGGGCAGGCACCTCCTCGTCGGCGTTCCCTTAGTTGTGGGCGTATAGCTCTTTTGACAATGCTGTACCCAACTGATCTACGGCCAGTCCGTTCAGACTTGAGCGGCCGTGCTTTGCTAAGTACTGGCCCCATCCCGTATTTACTCGCACCACCCCGTCCGTGACGTCCCAGTCTTCCTTGAGCGCGTACCAATTGCCCTCCCTGTGATACTGAAGCGCCAAGAGGTAGGAACGTCCAGGCTGGAGTGCCCGGTCAGAGGGTTGCACGTGGTCGGAAAGAATCTGTCCCGAGCGTAGAGCCACTGTGCCGCCGATCAGGATTAGGGTTATGTCCTTGTGCGGAGACAGACGACCCGATCCGGTTTTGTCCTCAAACACCTGCTGGACTCGCATAGTGATTTCCGTGTAGATCGATTTTTCTGAGCCGCTCAGGACATTTCGTTCTCCCGTAAAGGTTGCTGTCAATATGGCCCTGTTGGGTACATCCGGAATTTCCGGCCGCTTACCGTCATCCCCGTAATCGGGTCCGCCAACTGCCACACTCTCCGCCTTGATTGTGAGGGGGAACTGGCGCTGTGTTGCCGCATCCCAATAGGCATCCCGCTCCTCACGCAGCGAGGGGGATATGTCCTTATTCCATTCCAGGTACGGCGTCGGGGTAAGTCGCCAGGCATTAGCCGCGGGCTTCTGCGCATCCTGGGACGTGGTTTGCGCGGACGCGTGGAGACCAAACGCGAACGAGACCGCTAATCCAGCCGCTGGGAACAGTCCCAATCGTTTCATAGCCACACCTCTCAGATAATCACCTTAGCCGATCTTTGTTGGAGCTTGCGCCGTTGTGGGTCCTGTGTCAATGGCTCGGAGGTGGTCGTGGTGAAACGGCCTGTCGGTCAATGGGTTGGATTATTGTTTCCGCTCGGCTCATTGCTCCAGTGCAAGTAGAGGAACTTCGTCACTCTCGGTCTCATTGAATAAAACTCCGGATTGGCGGGTGGCCCACCCTTTCCCGGTTCCTAACCCCTCATCCTAAATCTCGGGTGCCCCACCCTTCTCCCCGTCTTTTGGGGAGAGGGTGGGCCCAGAGCACTCACCTGGTCCGGGGTCACCGAAGCTGACCGGGGCAACTCTCTTCAATCGAAGCGGCATTCCCATGCGTTCGCGCTTGCGTCCGGTCCACTCGGATTCAATCTCCACCACACCCTCTACCCCGGTCGCATAATGACGGAAGCTGCTCCACTCCCAGTCCTCGGGTTTCTCCACCAATCCACGCTTCACGGGATTGCGGTGCAAATACCGCAGCTTCTCGATTTGTTTGTCCCGCGTCCTGACATTGAAGTCATAGTATCGAACCTGCCAGAAACGTCTTCGTCCACTGGCATCGGACACTTTGGTTCCAATCTTCTGTGCCGTGATCTGCTTCAACATTTGAATCACCACTCGCAAGCTGCTCCGCTCCGGCTCGCTCAGCAGAAGATGAACGTGTTCGGGCATCACGACGTAACCCTTGATATCGACAGCGTACCAGCGGCGCACCTGCTCCAGAGTTTCCTCGAAGACGCGGCGTGCGGAAGAGGTGGCAAAGAACGGTTGCCTGTGGTAGCAACTGAAGGTGATGAAGTGAAGGTCGCCGGTGTTCTGGTACCGTTTCAAGCCCCAAGGCATGCAAAAAGTCTAGAAACCAAGAGCAGGCCGGCACCGTGATGCGGGTCACAGCTCTGGGCCCACCCTCTCGGCAAAAGACGCCGAGAAGGGTGGGGCACCCGAGTTCTCATTCCGTCGGACGCGCTTCGAAAGGATGGGCCACCCGCTCTGGGCCCACCCTCTCGGCAAAAGACGCCGAGAAGGGTGGGGCACCCGAGTTCTCATTCCGTCGGACGCGCTTCGAAAGGATGGGCCACCCGCCCGTCCCCTTCAAACCCGTGCTTAATCAGAGGCTCCCTAATCGCTAGCTGCTAATTGCTACACTACTCTGTGCGCGTCGCCATCGATATTCGCCGCATCACGGAGTTCGGCGTTGGGACCTACACCCGCAATGCCATTCGCACGCTGGCGCGGCTGGATCACGAGAACGAATACCTCCTCATCGGCATTCCCGACAACATTGGCCCGCGCGGCCGCATCGGCGACATCGGGCCGCTGCCGCCCAACTTCACCACCGTTCCCGGCCAGCCCAACGACTTCTCCGTCGCCAGCTATTTCGAACTGCATCGCATCCTGAAACAACACGGCTGCGATCTGCTGCACGTGCCGCATCTGTTCTGGAAGCCGCAGGGCATCCCGTGTCCCTACGTCGTCACCGTACACGATCTGCTGGACCACATGTATCGCGTGAACAGCCAGTCGACGCTGAAGCGCCAACTGCATTTCCAGTTCACCAAGCGCGTCCTGCATCGCGCGGCGCGAATCTTCGCGGTATCGAACTTTTCCAAGACCGATACGGTGCGCCTGTTCAACGTGCCGCGGCAGAAGATCGAAGTGATCTACAACGCCATCGACGACAGCTTCCGCCTGGGGCACGCCAGCGACGCCGAGCGCCAGGCCGTCGCCGAGCGCTATCAAGTCAACACGCCGTTTCTGCTCTACGCCGGGCGCATCAGCCCGCACAAGAATGTGGTGCGCATCATCGAAGCGTTTGCCGCGCTGAAGGGCGAGCTGAGCAAGGAAGGGAAGTTCGAAGACTTGAAGCTGATCATCATCGGCGATGAGGTGTCGAAACATCCCGACCTGCGCCGCGCGTGCGTGAAAGCTGCAGTGCAGAACGATGTGCGCTTCCTCGGCTTCGTGCCTATCGACGTGCTGCGGATTTTCTACGATCAGGCGAAGATTTTCGTCTTCCCGTCGCTCTATGAAGGCTTCGGATTGCCGCCGCTGGAGGCAATGGCGCACGCGACACCGGTGGTGACCAGCAACACATCGTCGGTGCCTGAGGTGGTTGGCAACGCGGCTGTCATGGTGAATCCGGAGAACGTTTTCGAGATCATGCGTGCGCTGCATCGCGTGCTGGTCGATCAGCCGCTGCGCGACAAGCTGAAGGCGCGCGGCCTGGAGCAGGCGGCCAAGTTCTCATGGGAGGCCAGCGTGCGGCGCATGCTCGAGGTGTATCGCGAGGTGGCTGACGGGCGGCGAACGAACGCCCGTTAACCAGCACCGAAGTGGGGCTGGCGCTTTGCTGTCAATCACATACCCGGTTACTTTGTGATGTTCCACGTGGAACAATTTGTCGAGGGGAAGAAAACCGGCTGCTTGAGGCGGGAAAACTTGCTCACCTTAGATCAAAATTAGCCAGCACCAATCTTGAAGATTCCTTTTCAATTCGGGTGGATTGCCGCATTCGATTCGCAGACATCAGTTGGCCCCAGACGTGCTTCTAAGAAAACATGTGTACGTAGCTTCTCGGGGCCGAACCAATGCGGGGCAGATCGCTAATACATCTCGTCGGGCTTATTTCCTGCAGTTTTCTTTTGACGCTCTCGTTGCCAGCGTGGGGACAGTCGCCAAGCCTCACACTCGATCAGATTCTGGCGCGCATGCAGCAGGCGGAGATCGATTCGCGTGCGCAGAGCGTTGCCTACACTGTCACCCGCGAATACCAACTGTCCGCACAGGGAGCGCAACGTCCGAGCTCAGACGTGGTGGCGCAGGTCAACGTCATTCCGCCCACGGCCAAGGATTACAGCATTGTTAAAACCGAAGGCAGCGATCGCGGTGCGGTCATCGTTCGCAAGGTGCTCGATCACGAAGCCGAGATGGCCGGCCATAGCGAAGAACACGAGATCAGCCGCAGAAATTATGACTTTGGATTGCTGGGCCGCGAGACCGTCGACGGCCACGAATGCTATGTGCTGCAGCTCAAGCCGAAACGGCAGGCGGTGGAGCTGGTCAACGGCAAGGCGTGGGTCGATGTGCAGAGCTTCGAGCTGCGGCAGATCAAAGGAACGACCGCGAAGAATCCTTCCATGTGGATCAAGGGGCTGACCCTCACCATCAACTACGGCCAGGTCAACGGGGTGTGGGTGCAGACCGCGACGCAGGCCGTTGCGGATGTGCGCTTCGCCGGACCGCACGTCCTGACCTCACGCGAACTCGATGTGCGTCCCGCTCTGCTCGACGCGCAGGCGAAGTCGCAATGGCAGGCGCGCCAGCGCCGCGTCGATCATCAGGTCGAAGCCGACACGGCTGCGTGGATGGCAAGATAGGAAGCAATTAGCAATTAGCGATTAGCGATTAGCTCTCCCATTTCAATCGAAAGTTGTGCTCGTGAAGGAGGTCCGGGGGCGCCTGCTTGCCGGTGAAGCTGTGAGAGTCTAGGGCGCAGTCGGATAGCGCAGATGTGCAAGGGAAGTAGAAGGAAGCTAATAGCTAATAGCTGTTTTCTTAGCTGCTGGACCTGTAAGCCGAATTTTGTCTGCCGCTCTTTCTTCTCATTGGGTGCCTCACACATTCGCGGTGTTCGAATGTGTGGGAGCGTTCCCCCTGGTAAGAACAAAGAGCGGCAGGACGGTCATTCCTCTGGGCCGCGCATTACTGCGTGGCTCTAGCGACCTACCCGGAAGTTGTGACGCACCGAGCCGGCACGTTCCCGCCGTTCTTTCGATCCACTCGCCCATCAGGCTGGGTGCCCCGTTCTAGCCTTCTTTTGGCTAGGGCGGGCTGGTGAAGCGAAAGAACGGCGGAATCCTCCCCTATTTGGTCTTGCTCCGTGTGGGGTTTGCCCTGCCACCGTCATTGCTGACGGCGCGGTGCGCTCTTACCGCACCTTTTCACCCTTGCCTCGCCTGACCGAAGCCGGGCGAGGCGGTATGTTTTCTGTGGCACTTTCCGTCAACGGCCCTTTGAGAGCCACCGCCCGGACGTTATCCGGCACACCGCTCTGTGGAGTTCGGACTTTCCTCTGCAAGCCCGCTTCGTCCCAACCGAAGCCGGGATAACGCGCGCCAGCAGCGACCGTCCGGCCCAGCAGCTAATACAGCAATTATAGATGTCGCTGTTGAATTCGTCGTCGCACGCTTACAATCGTCGGCGAATGGATGTCGCCTCAGTTGCTGCCATTGGCGAAGATTCTCCTCCTCCGGCTCTGCCATTTGTTCGGGAGGTGGCAAACCTCTACCATCGAAACGCTTGGCTCTTACTCAAGACTTTGCTTCCGGCGGCGTGTTTCGGATGGATGGTCCTCTTCCTCTGCTTCCATAAAGCAGATGAAATTACACGATACGTTCCGCGCGGATTCGAGGCTCGGTTTCACCTGAAGGAGATCTGGGAGGCGGCCGCGGTGCGAGTATTGGGCCTGACCATCGAATGGTTGCTGTATTGCTTTGCTTTTGCCGCGATGTGCGTCGCGGTGACGAAACTTCAAAGCGGCGAGCCTGCACTCGTCGAAGAATGCTTTGAGGTTGTCCGCCGAAGAATCGGCCCGTTTACCCGGGCAGCCATGGCATTAGGGTCACTCGTGGCTCTGTCATTCATGTTTACGCTTATCGTCATTGCTTTGCTTGTCGTGACTTTCTCCCACAGATATGCTCCTCTCACTCGAAAAGAATTGAGCGTTCTGAGCATTTGCGTCTGGGGATTTTTCTTGTGGGGAGTTGCCCGTTTAGGGTTGGCGATCCCAATTCTATTCCTGGAAAACGTCAACGTTCGCTCAGCTTTCCGGCGCAGCTATCGTCTCACCAACGGCTGTTCGATGATTCTCGCGCTGCTACTTCTCGAATCAGTAGCCGGTTCCTATCTGGCGTATCTGATTCCGCAATGGATCTGGCGCGCTGCGTACATGCATGGGCTAGCCTCAGTCTGGATGTCCTGGGGTGCAGTCGGTGTGGGCGTTTTCGCAGGCGTGCTCCTCCAACCGCACATGCTGGTCGGATTCGCCTTACTTTTTCTACGCAGGAAGCAAGGCGCCGCCTACGCCCGTTAGGCTCTTCACGCACTCTCCTTCAGCACCAATTGCTCCGCCGGCGAGAAGACGTAGGCGCGAATCATCATTGTGCTCAACAGCGAGGTCAGGCCCGAGGACGCCAGGATCATCGCAATCACGACGAACTGATAGATCGCGGCGTACAACGGATCGGCGCCGGAGAGCAGCATGCCGGTCATCAGTCCGGGAATCCAGACGATGCCCAGCGAGCGCAGGTTGTCGATGGCGGGAATGAGCGACGAATGAATACTCGCCTCGGTATAGCTGGCGATCGTCTTGTCGGGCGCGGCGCCGAGCGCGAGCGCCGTCTCGATCTCGCCACCATGCGAGAGGACCTCCGAACGAAAGCGATTCAGTGCGAGACCATTGGTGTTCATCGCGTTGGCGATGATCATGCTGCCGACGGGGATCAGCGAGGTGATGGCCGTATCGATCACGCCTGCCCAGGTCATCACCGCAGTCACGGCTCCTGCGCCGGCGGCGATGGAATAGGTCGACACCTTGCGCGCGCCGGGAATGTTCTTCGCACGCCGGGCGGAGATCGAGCCGGCTGCGAGGATCATGCCCGCCAGCAGGAAGACGCTGCTCCATCGCGGGGCTTTCAACAGCAGAACCAGGACCGAGCCGACCACGACAATCTGCACGATGCCGCGCACCAGTGCGACGGCGGTGTCGCTTTCGAGATGAATGTTGCGGCGGCGTGCCAGCAGGATGACCAGCAGTGCCAAGGCCGAGGCAATGGCTGCCTGCGCGAATCCCAATGCGATTTGGGAATGGAAGAGAGCTTTCAGCATGCGAACACCCCCGTCGGTGGAAGAGCACGGCTCAAACGGCTGTTCGTAAATTTTGAGGTGCCGGTCCCGTGTCGCCGGCTAAAGCCGGCTCGGACAGGAAATAATCGGCTCATCGGCACGACTAAGTCGTGCCCTGTTACGAAGCGCTGTACTTTAGAGCCCGGCGATTCCACCATGACCCAGTATCTCCGCTGTTGCTCCCGTATGCACCAACTGCCCAGCGTCAATCAGGGCGACTCGATCGCACAGCCGCCGCGCCTGATCGCGATCGTGGGTTACGAGAACAAATGTGTAGCCGTTGGCGCTCACGAGATTGCGGATCAGATTCTCAACGCCCGTCTTCGCCTGTTCGTCCAGCGCTGACGTCGGCTCATCGAGCAGCAGAATCTGCGGCTGATTCGCCAGCGCTCGCGCCAGCGAAACGCGCTGCTGCTCGCCCCCGGAAAGATTGGCGACGTTGCGCCCGGCAAATCCCGGAAGCCCGACCCGCTCCAGAAGGCCGGCAATGTTATCGTCGGCCAGCGACTCGCCGCGTTGCGCCGGGCCGAATCTTAGGTTGGACGCGACATCGCCGGGAAACAGAAACGGCCGCTGCGTCACCATGCCGACGCGCCGGCGCAACTCGCGCGGCGCGATCTGGCGATAATCCTGATCTTCGAGGAAGACCGTGCCTGTAGTTGGCTCATCCAGACGGTTCAGCAAACGGAGCAGGGAACTCTTGCCCGACCCGCTGGCGCCGACCAGACCCATGAGTTCTCCGCGATGGACGGAGAGGGAAACATCGTTGACGATCCACTTGTCGCCCACGCGGCGTCCCAGATGTTCGGTCCTGAGCACCACCGCCGCCGACGAAGGGTTCATCGGTCAAGATGTCCGTAATAAATGTTGGTGTCGTACTCGAGCACCACGCAGTTGTCGCTTGCGTGCTGGGAGAACAGCTTCGGCAGAGCTTCCAGCATCGCGTCGTGCTTTTCGCCCGACTTGGGGATGTAGGACGAGGACAGCAGGCGTCCGCGGAGGCCGTCAAAATCCAGTGACTGCTGATTGTGCTGCTGGATCATCGTCATCACGTTGGGCGCGAAGAAGTGCTGCAGCTTGTCGTAATTGGCGACATACTTGTTTGACACGTGCTCGTAATCGATGGAGTAGCGACCAACGAACTCTTCATAAGCGCGAAGGAACGGCGTGGCCAGGGCATCGCGGTGATGCCACACCAAAACCGCCCATCCGCCCGGCTTCAGAACGCAAGCGAACTCGGCGCGGGTTTCGGCTGGACGGAACCAGTGAAACGCCTGCCCGGCGATTACGAAATCGGCGCTCGACGCGTCCAGAGTCGTTGCCTCGGCGCTACCCTCGATCATGCGAAAGTTGGGATATCGCGACAGGTATTGTTCTCCAGCTTCCCGCATTGCCTGGTTGGGCTCAACGCCAATTACGCGGTTGCCGTTCTGCAGAAAGATCTCAGCCATCAGGCCGGTGCCGCAACCGACGTCGGCGATCAGGTGCTCGGGCTGCAGGCCGCAAGCGGCCTTCAGCGCATGTACCACATCGTGGGAGTAGTGCGGGCGATACTTTACGTAGTCTTCGGCGCGATCGGAGAAGCGGGCTTGGGGGTCGCGAGTGAGGTTAGCCATTGGAAAGATGATATACGTTGGAATCGGCAGTTGGCATTTGGCACTTGGCATTTGGCCGGAGCTCCGCCAAGTGCTAAATGCCAAATGCCAAGTCCCGACGATCCATGCCGGAACTACTACCATCCAGCAGGCTGACGCCGATGGCTGCCGCGATTGCGGCGGCGATTCGCAAAGTTCCGCGGGGCCGCGTGAGCACGTATGGCGCGATCGCCAAGGCTGCCGGTTATCCTCGCTGCTCGCGCCATGTGAGCCAGGTATTGAATCAGGTTGGCGGATTGCCCTGGCAGCGGATTCTCGGCTCCGGTGGCCGAATCTCGCTGCGCGGCGAATACGCCATGGAACAGCGATTTCTGCTGGAGGCGGAAGGCGTCCGATTTCGGGGCCGGCGCGTCGATCTGGCGGAATATGAGCACCGGTTTGCAGCGGCGAAGCGGCAGGCCGCGCGTCCATCGGCCGTCAGACGATCCCAATCCCGGAAATGACTGCCACAAAGTGGTATTGTGCTCGGACGGGCTAACTGACTATGGTTTTCTCAGTAGCGTAGAATACAGTTTCGATTTCGTTCCAGATCAGGGTTATGGCCACGCTCCGCCGAATTTTTCCCGCTTCCGCAGTTGTCGTCTTGTTCGCTGCGCAACTTTTCGCCCAGCGTTATCAGGAGCACGACCACACGGTTTTTCATCGTCCCGCGCCGCCCGCGAAGCATCAGTCGACAATCACAAATACCACGGCTACGAATCGCCCGGTTGCAACTGCTGGCGCCACGGCTCGTCCGTCCGATCCCAATCGCCATCACGACATGACATTCGGCTCGCCCGGTTCGAGCGATACGCGGAATTCGCAGACACCTCAGCCCGCAAAATAATCCGTTCACGAGATGTTTTCGTAATATCTCTCGCCCGCGCAGCCGCGGCACAGAATCCTTCCATCCCGCCGTACCTCGCGCTGGAAGTTGATTCCTTCGCCGCATTCGGCGCAGACAATCCGTTGGCCTTTATAGCCCGGCAATTCTTCCGGTGGCAGCTCGACCTTCACCCACTGCTCGGTAAACAACTCCTCATTCGACAGCTCGCGATAGGCCAGCATCTGCTGCTGATTCTTGTTCTCGATCTCGGGATGCGATTGCTGGGCGAGCGCTTTCGAGCTCTCCTTGGCGCAGACTCGCACCGCGCGACCCGACGCGAGATCGACGAAGGTCGCCGCAACTTTGCCCCAGTCGCGGAACTTCAGCGCGCGCTTGCCAAGACGGCATCCGGTAACGACCGCAACCGCATCGGTTGCACAGCGATCGATCTCGACAAACGTGATCAGCCGCTTACGATCCTTGCCGTGCGGATCGTCGATGGCGAGCAATTCCAGCCCGCGCATCGCCAGCCGCACGCCAAGAATCTGTCCCGCACACAGATGTCCGTGGGCGATCTCGGCATCGCGAAGTAGTTCGTCGAAACTCTTCAATCGTTCTTCCTCATCATTCGTCGTCCGGATCATTGTCCGGCGCCTCATCGGCAAATCGTCCGCTGACATTGACCGTAAACTTTTCGCCCGCCTTCGGCAGAAAGGTAACGCGCGCCGGTTGCCGCTCCCAGTGCGGCGGCGCGCAGTTGCTGTCGCCGGCGTCGCCTGTGCTGGCCTTGCCGAGCTCCTTGCGAAACAGCGCCTTCTTCCCGCCGATCTCGGCAACCACCGCGTTCACCCTCTCGCCATTAGATGTGATGCCGCAATACGCCGCGTAGTCGCGATACCAGCTTACCTCCGAGTAGAACGGGTCGAAGTCCGGCAGCTTGACCAGCGAGATCCGGCCGGAAGCGCGATCCACCAGCAGCCAGCCGCCGCGCTGCCAAAGCCACTTTGGAGTCTTGTGCTGATCTTCCGGCAGGGCATCATTGATCCGGTAGGCGCGCCGGATCACGTACTCGCGATCGGTAACGTCATGGGCATCGCCGGTGGTGAAGTCCTTCAGCTTGGTATCGACGTAAAGCGCCCGCACCGTGATGTCCACTGTCTTGTCTTCGGAGGGACCGACGAAGAGCTTGACCGGCATCGCCTTTCCCAGGCTGACGACGTGCGGCTTGGAAGCAGCCGCGGCCGGCAATCCGACCGGCAAAATCGCGAGCAACAGAACGAGAGTGCGCATAGGTCCAACGGCCGCAAGTCCCAAGCTTATTCAGTAGCTGTTATCCTGTCGCGGCTCGTCCAGCTATACTTTTCTAGGTTCGATATTAGCGGTCTGACAACTGGCATACAATGAATTTGCGTCTAAGCATGCTGAAATGCCTCTGACCTACAGCTTCGTGGTCCCAGCCTATAACGAGAGCGAACGGATCACAGTATCGCTACCGAAGATCTTCGACTACATCCGCCAACGGCAGCTTCAGGCCGAAGTCATCGTGGTAAATGACGGCTCAACTGACGATACGGCTGATGTCGTACGCCGCTACATGCAGCTGAATCCCGATGTCCGGTTGGTGGAGAATCCCGGCAACCGTGGCAAGGGATACAGTGTCCGCAACGGCATGTTGCACGCCCAGGGCGACATTGTGATGTTCACCGACGCCGATCTGTCGTCGCCAATCTACGAGGCGGACAAGCTATTTGCGGCCCTGCAGCAAGGCGCGGACGTGGCGATCGGATCGCGCTGGCTGAATGCCGAGCTCCAGACCGAACGCCAGCCCTGGTACCGCCAGCTGTATGGGCGCCTCTTTAATCTCGCATTGCGAATTACTTTGGGCTTAAGGTTTTGCGATACCCAATGCGGTTTCAAGGCCTTCACCAAGGCCGCGGCACAAACCATCTTCACTCGCCAGCGCGTCGAGCGTTGGGGCTTTGATCCCGAGCTGTTGTTCCTGGCCAACAAATTCAAGTTGCGTACGGCGGAAGTCGCAGTCGAATGGGCGCACGACCATCGTTCCAAGATCAGTCCCCTCCGCGATGGCCTCAAAATGGGCGTGGAAATGCTCGCGGTACGCTGGAACGATCTCCGGGGCCTTTACAAGACTCCCTCGTACATACCCGAGAGGGTAGAATCTGAACTGGCCGCGACTCCCATGCCGGTTGTCAAAGAGTCGCTAAGTCCTGAAACCAGTGATATCTAGCCGCCGAATAAACACATCTGAGCCAAAAACAAATAGTTCGGCGTAAATTTTGTACCTTTCCTTTTGACTCGCGCATCTTCTCCTGAGTCGATATGCTGTTGGGCACCGGAACGGGCGGTCCAATCATTTCTTGCATCTAAGAGGATTTATGGCACGGCCGGTTGAACCAGGCACTATCGAGAACTCTGCTTCGGGCACTGCAATGTGTCCGGAAGATGCATCCTTGCTTCAGCAATATCTCGGGCTGCGTGAGACCTCGCTGAAGATCTGCGCGCCGCTCGGAGTTGAGGACCACAATCTTCAGCCAATGCCCGATGCCAGCCCGGCGAAGTGGCACCTGGCTCACACCACCTGGTTCTTCGAGACATTCGTCCTGTCGCAGTACATGGACGGTTTCCACCCTTACCATCCGGCGTTCCGCAATCTCTTTAACTCCTATTACAACGCGGTCGGCGACCGTCCCTTGCGCACTTTGCGGCATACGCTGTCGCGGCCCAGCCTCGACGAGGTACACGCTTATCGGATCTACGTCGACGAAGCCATGGTTCATCTGTTGACGCTGGAGCTTCCGCAGGCCGCTGCCGAACTCATCGAGCTCGGTATCAACCACGAGCAGCAGCATCAGGAGCTGATCATCACCGACGTGAAAAACGGCTTGTGGACGAATCCGCTTCGTCCGGCCTATCGCATCAAGCCGGAGCGCCTGGACGCCGACACCATTTCGGTTGCGCCGCTTAAATGGCATAACTTCTCCGAAGGGATCTATTCCGTTGGCTTCGAGGGCAGCAGCTTCGGCTTCGATAACGAAGGCCCCCGCCACAATGTGTATCTGCAGAATTTCCGCCTGGCCTCGCGACTGGTGACCAACCGCGAGTATCTCGACTTCGTACGGGATGGCAGCTACAGCAATCCTTTGTTGTGGCTAGCGGACGGATGGGACTGCGTTCGCAACAACCAGTGGAGCGCGCCGCTCTATTGGGAGCAGCGCGACGGCGAATGGTGGAATTACACCGTCGAAGGATTGCAACCGGTCCGCCTGAACGAGCCGGTGTGCCACATCAGCTTCTACGAAGCTGACGCCTACGCGCGCTGGGCTGGTGCGCGGTTGCCCAGCGAGTTCGAATGGGAGGTCGCCGCCAGGTCCCGTCCGATGACGGGAAACTTCCTGGAGTCCGATGCTCTGCATCCGCTGCCGGCGAATACCGCCGACGGCCTGGTGCAGATGTTCGGCGATGTCTGGGAGTGGACCGGCAGCGCCTACATTCCCTATCCTGGCTTCAAAACCGCCGCCGGTGCGGTCGGCGAATACAACGGCAAGTTTATGTGCAACCAGATGGTGCTGCGTGGTGGATCCTGCGCCACGCCGCAGTCGCACATTCGAGCTACTTATCGCAACTTTTTCCCACCCCATGTGCGCTGGCAGTTCATGGGAGTTCGGTTGGCCAATGGCGACTAGCAAGCAACTGCAGCTACTAACCGTCTCGCCTATCGCCCCCGATGTGTTGCAGGGGCTGACTGCTTCGCCCAAACATCTTCCTTCCAAGCTCTTCTACGACGAGATCGGGTCGCAGCTCTTCGAGCAGATCACCGAGCTTCCCGAGTATTACCTGACGCGGACGGAGCGGTCGATCCTGGAGCAGTACGCCGGCGAGATTCTGGAAGCTGCGGGACCGGGTGTGACCCTGGTCGAGCTTGGGGCGGGCACTGCTGCCAAGACCTGCATCCTGATCGGAGAGCTTCTCCAGCGGCAGAGCCGGGCGCTGTTCTATCCCATCGATGTCTCGCCCTCGGCGCTGGATGAGGCTGTGCGCCAGCTTGGCAAACAGTTTCCAGCGCTGCGCGTGAATCCCATCGTCGCCGACTACACCGGCGGTGTCCCGGCGCTGAGCCGCATTACCGGACGCAAGCTGGTTCTGTACATCGGCTCCAGCATCGGCAACTTCGAGCCGGATCACTCGGTCCGCGTCCTGCGGCGGGTTCGGCAAACCCTGCGCTCTGGCGACGCGCTTCTGCTCGGCGCCGATTTCGCCAAGAGCTCGCGTGTTCTGCTGCCCGCCTATGACGATGCTCAGGGAGTCACGGCAGCCTTCAACAAGAACATCCTGGCGCGTCTGAATCGCGAACTTGAAGCCGACTTCGACCTCGATGCCTTCCAGCACATCGCGTTGTGGAATCGGCGATGTTCGCGAATGGAAATTTACCTGGAGAGCTTGGCTGAGCAGTCCGTTTTTGTCGCCGCCCTTGATCTCGATGTTTCCTTCCAACGCGGCGAGCGCATTCACACCGAAAACAGCTACAAGTACACCGATGCCATGATCGAATCGATCCTCCACGAGGCGGGCTTCACCCTGGAGCAAACCTGGTGCGATCGCAAGAAATGGTTTGGCGTGCATCTGGCGCGTGTGTGACGTCCCTGTCTCACCCAGTTGAGCGGCGATTGAGTTATTGCCCGGTTTTTTCTACCGTGCAGCGTGCGCCGCACTGAGGGGCCGATTGCAGTGGAAGAACTTCGAGTCCTGATAACCCGCGAGCAAATCGCGGCCAAGGTTGCCGAGATAGGCGCTCGCATCAGCGCGGACTTTGAAGACGAGTCGGTTGTTTTGATAGGGGTATTGAAAGGCTCGACCATCTTCCTCGCCGATCTCGCACGCCAGATCAAGCTGGACGTCACTTTCGACTTCATCGCCGTGTCCAGCTACGGTGACGCCAGACAGCACAGCGGAGAAGTCAGACTGGTGAAGGACGTCGACCAATCCATGGCCGGCAGGAACGTCATTCTGGTGGAAGATATTCTCGATACTGGTTTGACTCTGAACTATCTCCGGAGCTTGTTGCTGGCGCATCAGCCCAAGTGTTGCAAGATTGCCGCACTTCTTGACAAAGTCTCCAGGCGTACCGAGGCCATCGAGGCCGACTATGTTGGTTTCGTGATTCCTGACGAATTTGTCGTAGGATATGGGCTTGACTTTGCCGAGCGATATCGTAATCTGCCAGATATTTGTGTTGTGGACTCCGATAGGGCATAGAATCTAGTGTTGGCTATGTCAGCGTACTCGTCCCTTGCCGCCACACCGGTCCTGCCTCTCAGCGATTGGCGAAGCGTAGCCAAGCTCATCGAACACACCCTGCTGAAGCCTGACGCAACCCGCAAACAGGTGATCTCCCTTTGCCACGAAGCCGTGCGCTACGGCTTTCACTCGGTGATGGTGAATCCGGCGAACGTGGCTCTGGCGGCGGCGCAGTTGCACGGAACCCAGGTTCGAGTCGGCACGGTGGTCGGCTTTCCGCTGGGCGCCAACTTAACTATCGTCAAGCTCCTGGAAGCCGAATCCGCTCTCCGCCAAGGTGCGCATGAGCTCGATATGGTGATGAACATTGGCGCGCTCAAGTCAGGCGAGCGCGTGCTGGTGCAGACGGAGATCCGCAGTCTGACGCAGCTGGCACATCAGCACGGCGCGTCCCTGAAGCTCATCCTCGAAAATGCGCTATTGACGCAGGAGGAGAAGATTCTGGCCTGTGCGCTTGCCGCTGAGGCCGGAGTGGACTTCGTAAAGACTTCCAGCGGTCTGGCCGCGTCGGGTGCGACCGCCTCCGACGTCGCCCTGATGCGCGGTGTGGTGGGTCTGAAGATCGGCGTCAAAGCGGCAGGCGGCATTCGCACGGCTGCGCAGCTGGCAGAAATGGTTGACGCGGGTGCCAGCCGCATCGGAACCAGCGCCAGTGTCGAGATCATGCACGAGCTCGGCGCGCCGGCCGACCACTGATTCGGGCCGGAAGCACCCTTTCACAGAAAAAAGCTGGGATCCATCCTTTGCCGGATAGAGCCCAGATTTCGCTCCGCAAATTTTCTACCCATCAGCCCCAAGATATCGCGACGTCCTGCGGCCTGAATACGCCGCAGGACGCTGTTACTCCGGGCCGATTCTTCTCGAGATCTACTGCACCAGGACGTGGGTCGCCTGATCTCCCGCGAACGTCATCTCCTGCAGCACGCGCTCGTTCTTGGCGTTGGTGGTGTAGGTCTGCTTGGTCTGTTCTGCCTTGGCCTTTAACGGAACCAGGTTGCAATTCGCCTTGGCCTCGGCCTTTCCGCTGGCCTGCTTGAAGATCATGATGTGGGTTGCGCCGTTCATCTGATGCGTCACCTTATAGTCGCCGGCCGGCAGCAGCGTACCGCCTACAACCGTTGGCGCAGTGAAGGTAATGGTCTGCTTATCGGCGACTCCCATCTTGTTGTCGATTGCCATCAATGCCGTGCACACGAAGATTGCTGCCACCGCCAGTAGGGCGGCGACTATCCGCTTCTGAGACATGTTTCCTCCATGAAAGTCCCGCGATTTGGCGGGCTTATAAGACCTGTCTCAGTTTACGAAGGGCCGTGTGCATCTGCCGTGAGCGCAGTCACAGTGCACTGTGAAAACGTTTTGCCGCCGTCGCCGGACGCATGCCGGCATTCCCGCTTTGGCAGCGGTTCCGAATGCGTTTTTCTTGCATTCCGCACTACTGCTTCTTCATTGCAATGCCGATAGGACTCACTGACAGTAAGAGTAGTGAAGAAGCTACGGACAGATTCTTTGTCCGGCGAATTCGCAGGGGAGGGTCGAATGAAACAAGCGCTTCTTAATTTGCTCCGGGACGAATCCGGTCAGGACCTGATCGAGTACGCCCTGGTAGCGGCCATTCTAGGATTGGCTGCCGTGGCCGGCATGAGTTCGCTGGCCAGCAACATCAGCAACGCGTTCAGTGCGGTCGGCAGCAAGCTGAGCAGCGCGGTGGCCTGAGCCGCCGCCTCCGGAGGCAAACGCAGAGCGCCTGGATGCCAGCCTTCGGAGCGAATCGGCTGTAACGACCTGGTCCAGGCTTAACTGTCCAGCGCCGGAGGCGATTGCCCGCTGCAAGGTCTCCGGCAACGCTGGTCCGGCTTGCGTCCCGCGTTGGCGTTCCACATAGGCGGTGAACCCAACTGCGGGACGCCGGCCGCGAACTGCCAGCGAGGCCACAATGCAGGGCTTCTCCGCCGATATCGTTTACGCAGTTGGGTCGTTTGCCTGTGCTGGCCTGGGAGCGATCTGCGATGTGCGCACCCGCCGCATCCCCAACTGGCTTACCGGACCCGGCATTCTCCTGGGGCTATCGCTGCACCTTCTGCTCGGCGGCTGGAGTTCGCTGGGCGGCGCCGCCATCGCCGGATTGATTGCCGGCACCATCTTTCTGATCTTCTATCTCGGCGGCGGACTGGGCGCAGGCGACGTCAAGCTGATCGTCGCCGTCTGCTGTCTGGCGGGATTCAGATCGCTGGCCACCGTTCTGCTGGGCACCGCGCTGATCGGCGGACTTCTCGCCATCGGACTGGCGCTGGTGCATCATCGCCTGAAGGAAGCTCTGGTCAACACCGGCCGCCTGATCGTCTATCACGGCAAAACCGGGCTGCGGCCTCATCCTGATCTGAACCTTTCCAATCCACAAACCCTGCGTCTGCCTTATGGCCTGGCTATCGCCGCCGGCGCCGGGTCGTCGCTGTGCGGTTTGCTTTTGAGATGAAATCATGAACTCCCGTCGAATCTTTCTTGCCCTGCTCATCGCCCTCCTGCTCTCCGGAGCGGTCACGTTCTTCATCAGCCGCAAACTGAACAATCACGGCTCCGCGCCCGCGGCCACGCATCGCTATGTTGCGCCCGCGCACGCTTTGCAGGCCGGAGATGTGCTCAAGCCGGAGGATCTGATGTTGACCGATTGGCCGGCGTCCATCCCCTTAACCAAAGCTTTCACCAAAGCGGAAGATCTGGCAGGCCGTGCCGTGATCTATCCCGTCGCGGCCTCGCAGCCAATTCTCGAGGGCTATCTCGCGGCCCCCGGTTCCGGAATCGGGCTGACTACCAAGATTCCCGAAGGCATGCGCGCGACTTCGGTGAAGTCGGACGAGATCGTTGGCGTCGCCGGCTTTCTGTTTCCGGGATCGCATGTGGATGTGCTGGTGACCTTCCGCTCCGACCGGCTGCCTACGCCGCAAACGCAAATCGTGCTGCAGGACGTCGAGGTGCTGACCGTCGGCCAGAAGCTGGAGCCCGATCCCCAGGGCAAGCCGGACACGGTCAGCGTGGTGACGCTGCTGCTGACTCCGGAAGACGCGCAGAAGCTGATGCTGGCCAGCTCGCAGGGCGGAATTCAGTTCGTGCTGCGCAATGGCGCCGATCACACCAAGGTCAACGCGGTGCCGGTACAGATGGCGCAGCTGTCAGGCGGCCAGGCTGCACCCGCTGCCGGCAGTAACGCCGCGTCCCCGCCTGCCGATAAAGGATACGTACGCTGTCGAAACCATTCTTGGCGACAAGCGCACGACCAAGAGCTTCGAGTGACGCAATGAAACCCCTTTTCCATTGCAGATTGATCCTGGCCTCGATCGCGTTGCCGCTGCTGGCTGCAACCGTAAGCGCGCAGATGCCGGCGGCGCAATCGCAGCCGGCAGGCTCGATGGCGTCGAACGCAGCGCAAACAAGCGCCGTATCGCCGCCCGCTCCGGCTGCCGCCGACGCCAGTGCCGTGGCTGCCGCATCGTCCCAGCAGCATGTGGCTCCGCTGGCGTTGAAAGTTGCCAAGCCTGATGCCGCTTCCTCCGATACAGCGAAAACAACGGCCCAAAGCTCGTCCTCGCCGGATGTCATGCAGCAGATGCACCTGATCGTCGGCCGCTCACTGTTTCTGGAGTTTCCCGAGCGTCTGCGCCGGGTTTACGTCAGCAATCCCGCGGTGCTGGATGCCATGACGGCCAGCGCCTTCGAGTTGGTGATCACGGCCAGGACGCCGGGCACCAGCAGCCTGGTTTTGTGGGCGACGACCGGCCCGGCTCAGGTCTATACGGTGCTGTCCGATGTCGATGTTGCCGGACTAAGCCAGTCGTTGGCCGCCGCGCTGCCCGGCGATCACATTGACGTCGAGGCGCAGCAGGCGAGAATCCATCTCACCGGCGTCGTCGCCAGCGATGCCGCAGCCGAGGAAGCCGCGAAGCTGGCAGGGATCTATTCCAAGGATGTGGTGAACTCGCTGGTCGTCGATCCCCGTCACCTGCCGCAGGTGCAGCTAGAGGTGAAGATCGCCGAGATCGATCGCTCCAAGCTGACCGCCTTCGGCATCAACCTGCTGGGGCTGAACGGTACCAGCATCGGGCAGGGAACTACCGAACAGTTTTCCCCGTTCACCTTCCAGAGCAGCGGCGGCACAACGCAGGCGATCACCTCCGACTTCCTGAACCTCTGGTACTTCAACATCAAGAATGGAATCGGCGCGACCATCAAGGACCTGGAGAACAAGGGCATCCTGGAGATCCTCGCCGAACCCAATCTCACTACGATTCACGGCAAGCCGGCGCGCTTTCTGGCCGGCGGACAGTTTCCCTATCCCATCATTCAGCCGGGAGGCGCCGGCTCGGTGGCGACGGTCACGGTGCAATTCCAGCCCTATGGCGTGAAGCTGGAATTCACGCCTTTCGTCAACTCGGATGGAACCATACGGCTCAAGGTCGCGCCCGAAGTCAGCGCGCTGGACTACACCAACGAAGTCGTCATTGCCGGATACGCGCTGCCGGCACTATCCACCCGCCGTGCCGAGACCGAAATCGAATTGAAGGATGGGCAGACCTTCGGTATCTCGGGCATTCTCGATCACCGTACCACCGACCAGCTGAGCAAGGTGCCGGGTATTGGCGACATTCCTATCCTCGGCCAGCTGTTTCGCTCCAAGAACCTGAACCGCTCGACCATGGAGTTGGTCGTCATCGTTACCCCGAAGATTATCGACACCCTGAACGGAGCCGCAACCCCGGCCCCGGCGACGCCGGCAATGGCGGTGCCATTCCTGCAGCCGCAAACGTTTGACAAGAATTTGCCGAAGAACTGAGAGAAGGCATTGCGCAAGACGAGGTTGGAGACGTGAACAACGAGCCAGTGGAGGAGGGAACGATCGGAGTCTGTGCGGCTACGCTGTGCGCCGACGCGGAGACGGCTGCGGCCGTCAAGCAGGCCATCACGCGCAAGAACGGAGATTTTGCCGCCGAGCTATCGGACTATTCGCACTATGACAGCGATCCGCTGCTGCTGCAAAAGCTGCGGCGTGCCGAAGTGCCGCTGTGCGTGATCGACTTCGACCGCGATCGCCAGGCGGCGGTGGCGGCGGTGGACGGGCTGCAGAAGGCGTTGCACGGCCGCGGCAGCCTGATCGCGGTCTCGGCCAAAGCCGATCCGGTGCTGATCTTGGAGGCCATGCGGGCCGGTTGCGCCGAGTATCTGACCAAGCCGGTGGTTGCCGACCAGGTGGCTGAAGCGGTGGACCGGCTGCGCAGCCGCTTGAGCGTTCGCCAGCCGCTGCCCGCCAAGCCCAGCGGCAGAATACTGGCCTTGCTGGGTGCTCGCGGCGGCGCGGGCACAACCACGCTGGCGGTTCATCTTGGCTGCTTTCTAGTACGCCAGCACGGCAAGCGCACCTTGATCCTCGACGAGCACCGCCGGCTGGGGCACGTTTCGCTTTACCTGGGCGAGGACGATGCCAACTATCACTTCTACGAGTTGGTACGCAACATCGCGCGGCTGGACGACATCCTGCTGGACGGCTTCGTCATTCATCACTCCAGCTGTCTCGACATTCTGCCTTCGCCCGACGTCTTTGACGACTCGGCCAATGTCTCGATGGACGATATCCAGCGCGCCATCCGTTTTCTCGGGCACAACTACGAGTTCGTGGTCATCGACTGCCCGCATGGCGTGCATAACCTGAGCCTGGCGACCATCGATTGCTGCGACGAGGTCTACCTGATCGCCACCCCGGATGTTCCCGCATTGCGCGATCTGTCGCGCTACGTCGACCGGCTGCTGCAAAGCAACGTTCCGCCCGACAAAATCAAAGTGGTAATCAACCGCTTCTCCTCGGACGGCGCAGTCAGCCTGGAGCAGATCGAGAAGGCCATCCGCCAGCCGATCGCCATCACCATTCCCAACGCTTCCACCGACCTGATTCGCGCCATGAATACCGGCACGCCTATCCTGCCCGACCGGCGCTCGGAATTCGCTATCCAGATGAAGAAGTGGGCGGCCAGCCTGGTGCCGGAAAAAGAGAAGCCGGTGGAGGCGGCGGAGCCGAAACGGAGGTTTGCCTTCTGGAGCTGATCGCAGTGGGTGTGACCAACATCTATGGCTGAAGCCGCCACCATTCCGCTGGACCGACCGTGGGTGGACAGCGCTGCCCTGGCGCGGGACAACCCGCTGCTGGCGCGCGCCCAGCAGGAAGTAAAGTCGGCGGTCCATCGCGAGCTGATCAACAAAATCGACCTGGAAAAGCTGCTCTTCGTACAGGACACGCGCGGCCGCCAGCAGCTGCTCGCCCTCATCCTGCAGCTGGTTGCCGAGTACGGCGTGCCCTTCAGCGCCAGCGAGCGTACCCGGCTGGCCAACGAGGTGATGGACGAGGTTTTCGGCCTGGGCCCGCTGGAGCCGCTGCTGCAGGATCCCACCGTCACCGACATTCTGGTCAATACCGCCAGCATGGTTTATGTCGAGCGCGGCGGGGTGCTGGAGAAGACGCCGGTAGTCTTCAAAGACAACAATCACCTGATGCACATCATCGACAAGATCGTCTCCAAGGTCGGGCGGCGGGTCGACGAATCCTCGCCCATGGTCGATGCGCGCCTGCAGGACGGCTCGCGCGTGAATGCCATCATTCCGCCGCTGGCCATCGATGGGCCCATTCTGTCGATTCGCCGCTTCGGCACCGATCCCCTGACCGCCGACGATCTGCTCTCCTATCGCGAGCTGACCACAGTCATGATGGGCGTATTGCAGAGCGCGGTGAAGGCGCGGCTGAACATCGTCGTCTCCGGCGGAACCGGTGCCGGCAAGACCACGCTGCTGAACGTTCTCTCCGGATTCGTCTCCCCCCGCGAGCGCATCGTCACCATAGAAGATTCCGCCGAACTCCGGCTGAAACAGGAACACGTGGTGCGGCTGGAATGCCGGCCGCCCAACGTCGAAGGCAAGGGCGGAGTGCGCCAGCGCGAGCTGCTGATCAATGCCCTGCGCATGCGGCCGGACCGCATCATCGTCGGCGAGGTGCGTGGCGAGGAGGCGCTCGACATGCTGCAGGCGATGAATACCGGGCACGATGGCTCGATTACGACGGTCCACGCCAACACCCCGCGCGATGCCCTGGCCCGCATCGAGACCATGTCGATGATGGCCAACTTGAATCTGCCGCAGACCGCCTTGCGGCAACAGATTGCCGCCGCCATTCATGTCATCGTGCAGGTCTCGCGCATGAGCGACGGCTCGCGCCGGGTCACCCACGTCTCCGAGATCACCGGCACCAGCGACCAGGTGATCAGCATGCAGGACATCTTCCGCTTCGAGAAGCGCGGCCTGGGGCCGAACGGCAAGGTGCTGGGACGCTTCTATGCCACCGGCATCGTGCCCAAGTTCTCCGAAAAGCTGCAGGCGGCAGGCATACCCATGGAAACCAGCCTGCTGAATTTCTCCGAGGAGGTGTAGGTGCCGGAAATCTTCACCACTGAGGGCACGGAGAGCACTGAGAAGAAGAAGTTGGGACAGAGTATCTGCGCCACTTCCGGCTTGGTGGCGAATTCGTCTTCCACTTTCCCCGATCGAGAAAGCTTGCAGGCCGTAAATTCCGAAGGAGTCTTCTCCGTGCTCTCCGTGTCCTCCGTGGTGAACAGGGTCTTTGCATCTGCGATCGCGTGCCTGGGGAGGCCGCAATCATGTTTCTGATGGTGCTGGTCTTCGGCGTAGTTCTGGTGCTGACCTTCGGCGTGGTCCTGCTGATGACGCGGCCCACCTCGGCCGAGCGTACCATCGAAGGCCGCATCGCCAAGCTGCAGGCGGCGCCGGTAGCGGCCGCGTCCAACGAGGACGAGAGCTCCACCCTCATCAAGCAGACCCGTCTCAGCACAGTTCCCCGCATCGACGCCATGCTGCAGCGCTGGCAATGGATGTACAAGATCCATCTGCTCATCGAGCAGGCCGAAAGCAGCTGGACCGTGGCCGGCGTGCTGGCCTGCAGCCTGGGATTAGGCGTTCTGGGATACGGAGTCGGCTGCTACGAGCTGCCCGGCGCATGGCTGGCCTTCGTGCCCGCATTAGCTCTGGCCGCTTCTCCGTTTCTGGCGCTGCGCTATCAGCGCACCCGGCGCCTGCGGGAGTTCAATCGTCATCTGCCGGAAGCGATCGATCTGATGAGCCGCGCCCTGCGCGCCGGGCACTCGCTTACGGCAGCCATCGAAATTATCGGCGACGAATCGCCCGAGCCGGTGCGCAGCGAGTTCCGCGCGGTCTACCAGCAGCAGAACTTCGGCCTGCCGGCGCGCGAGGCACTGGTGCAGCTGGCCCATAAAATCCCCTTGCCGGAGCTGAACTTTGTCGTCACCGCAATTCTTTTGCAAAGGGAGACCGGCGGCAACCTGGTGGAAGTGCTGGAGCGCACTACGGCGGTCATTCGCGAGCGGCTGCGCATTCAGGGCGAAGTGCGGATCTATACCGCGCAGGGCCGGCTGACCGGCTGGATCCTGTCGCTCTTGCCTATCGCGATGTTCTTCCTCCTCAGCCTGGCGAATCGCGGCTACACCCGGGTGCTGGTGGAAGATCCGTTGGGCCGCAAGCTGGTCTACACCGGACTGGGTCTTATGGTGTTGGGCGGGCTGGCCATCCGCAAGATCGTGAACGTGAAGATATGAGCAATATGAGCCCGGCCTTCGCGATCAGCCTGATGGTAACCATCGCTTGCGCGCTGGCCATGATCCCGGTGTTCCTGCTAACCCGCCGGCCAGGCCAGGCCAAGCGGCTGATGGAGGTGACGCGCGCGCCGCTGCGCCTGGACGAGGAGCCGGCCGAAAAAGAGAACCCGGCCAAACTGGCAGTTCACGCCGTAGTGCGCTTTGTTCGCACCCGGCTGGGCCTGGCGGAGGACGAAAGGCTGCGGCAAAAGCTGTTGGCCGCCGGATTGCGCGACCGCTCGGCAGCCGACACCTACTTCGCCATCCGTCTGCTGGGGCCGGTGGTGGCCATCGTGGCCGCGACCTTCATCCGCAGCAACACTTTCTTCTGGATTGCCGCGCTGATGGTTGCCGCTTATCTGGCCCCGGACTTCTGGGTGGATTACCAGGCGCACCAGCGCCGGGAACATATCCGCCTGGGCTTGCCCGATGCGCTGGACCTGATGGTGGTCTGCGTCGATGCCGGGCTGGCCATCGATCAGGCGCTGCTGCGCGCCGGGCAGGAGCTGGCGCTGAGCCAGCCGGAGATCTCGGAAGAGTTTCTGCAGATCAACTTTGAGCAGCGGGCGGGCAAGCCGCGCATCGAGGCGTGGCAGAGCATGGCCGAGCGCACCAAAGTGGAGACGGTCGAGAGCTTCGTGCACATGCTGGCGCAAACCGACCGCTTCGGAACGCCTCTGGTGAAGGCGCTGCGCGTCTTCGCCGACGGAGTGCGGCAGAAGCGCCGCCAGCAGGCCGAAGAGATGGCGGCCAAGACCACCGTGAAGCTGATTTTCCCTTTGGTGCTGTTCATCTTTCCCAGCATCTTCATCGTGCTGCTGGGGCCGGCAATGATCCTCATAACCAGAAACCTGAAAGGCCTCTTCCAATAGGCCCAGGTGAGCGTAAAGGAGCGAGCCATGGATACCGTTAGCGTCATTCGTGTAGCTGCAGCAGTGCTGGCCGTAATCTTTGTGGGAATTCTGATTATGCGGCGGAAGAAGCACGCTTAACTGCAGCTGACAGCTTCAGCCTCCGGCAAAGAACGATCGCCCGCCAGGCGATCTGGCTTTGGTGTGCGCGACAGGCGTTATGCCGCGGCCCATCAGAATGCAGATTGTCTCTGGCTCTTCGTGTTGGGTCGCGACGCAGACAGCATTGGTTTCGACTTGCGGCTGCGGCGTGGTTCGGGCGCGAGTGCGTGCTGGTCAGAGGAAGGCACAATCTCTGGCTTGCCCAGCCTTAAGGATGGAAAGCTGGGATTGCGGAAGGATGCGGATGTTGCCCTCTGAGTTCACCGCCGGCCGATCCTCTGATCTCGATGGCAAGTAGCGCCGCCAGCATCGCCATCGCAGCGAACATCTGCATTGCTGTCGTGCTTAGCGATGTGGGAAGCACAGGGACGAGGTACAAGGCAGCAATGGTTAGCACCAGCGCCGTGTGAGTCGGACTCCAGTGATTGTCGAACAGATGCTGCCCAATCAGGATGATGGGCAATAGCAGCAGGGAGTCGTCGTGCAGGTAGGCGTGATAGCTCAGCAGACAAGAGACGGCGATCGCCAGGGAATAGCTGGTTGCAGAAATCGCTGCAGACCTTTTCAGGGCGACGGCGAAAAGCAACAGTAGCGCGACCGACAGCGCGAAGGTGATGCCGGCAATTGCGATTCCCGAACCTTCTGGAGCGAGAACGTGCAGCATGCCTCGAAGGGTGGGCATGCTTTCCGGATGTTCGCCGCCGAAGGTACTCGACAAGTGATTGAACTCCAATAACGCCCTGGGATAATGCAGAGCCGTTCGCCAGCCAACGATCATCGCTGAAACTACAGACAGCGCCACTGCTGTCCAGAACGTTGCCACCAGCGCTTTCCATTTGCGCCAGAGAATGAGCGCGACGAACATTGGCAGAACCAGCTGGGGCTTGAACGTTGCGCAGGCCAGGATGACGCCCGCCGCGGTTTCGTTACCCGCATCGAAAGCGGCGAAAGCCATCGCCAACAACAGCAGCAGCAAAATCGATGGCTGGCCTTGCATCAGGGCCAGGACCGCTGGGAGGAAAAAGACGGGCGCAAGCAACTGGGTTGCGATGGATGTGCTGCCTGATCGCAGGCTCTTTCGCAGGACGAAAGGCAGTGCCAGCAGCATCCCAGCGTTCGCGGCAAACCACAGCAATTCAGCAGCGCGATACGGGAGACGCGAAAGCGGCGCGAACAGCACGAGCGTATACGGCGGGAATACGAAAGGAAGCGAGAACTGGCGGCCTTGCAGGACAAAGCTTGTGCCTAAACGCTGATCGTATGTGCGCTGTGCGGCGAGATCGTAAACCCGCGACCCATCGCCGGCCATTACCATCCTGCCGGCACGATAGAAGCAGGAGAAATCAGTCTTTGTCGTGGAGAAGACGATAGGTTGGAACCAGAGCCAGATTGCGGCATAGCCGGCAATCGCCACCGCTGCCGCCAGCAGAATGAAAGCACGGCCCTGCGGCTCTAGGCGGGGCATGCGGAGTCCGGCCTGTTAAGACGTGTCCGCTGCCGCGGCAGAAGAGACGACGCAGCGAAGATCGCAAAGGCTGCGAAGAGCAACATGGGATACAGCCAAGCCGCAACCAGAGGCAGTTGCCACAGCCTGATTCCGGATCCCGGGGCAGCGATGTTCCATACCGTCAGGGCAATGGCTGCGATCCATCCGCCCGCCAGAGCACTCCAGGTGCAACCGAATAGCAGGACCGGCAACGGTCCGCGTTCGCGGATTCTATCGGCGTTGGTTGCGGCCCACAGCGCGGCCGGCAGGAGCAGGACCTGGTTATAGAGCTGGAAGGGAAACAGCAATTGAAAAGCGGCCACGGAGAAGCTGACGGCGAACAGCAAGTCCGAGCTGCAGAACTCGACGCTGACCCAGGCAACCGCCGCTAAGAGCAGAACTGCTGCGGGGAGAAAGAAGTGGCCATGAGTCATATCGGCCAGCAGAGGCCTGGCTCCCGCGTAATGCGAATACGCGCGCAGGGTGTCCAGCCAGGGAGTGATCCAGCCGGGAACCGCCAGCTCCGAAGCGAGCACCAGGATGAGAAGGGAAGCGGCGAGCGCCAGGAGAAATGGCTTCCGGGTTCGCCACGAGGCGATCGCCCAGATCGATAAGGGAAGCAAGACCGCAATCGCCAGCTGCGGCTTGGAAGCTGCCAGGGCGGCGGTAATTCCTGCCAGGACCAGTCGGCCGGATCGCACGCAGAAGAATGAGAACGCCAGCAGGGCGGCAACTATCAATGTGGGTTGACGAAGTTGCAGAGCCACGACGGCGGGATACGTTGCCAGCGCCAGTATCGCGAAACTGATGACATCGGTCTGGTTGAGCCGTGCCCGGTCCGCCCACCAGCCAATCGAGGGCACTGACATCGCGACACAGGCCGCCAGCATCAGCCACTGAGCGGTATCAAATGGCAGCAGGGCCTGCGGAAGGAAGAGAAAGACGAAAAACACGGGATAGGCGAAGCGATGCTGATTGACGGGGCTGCCCGTCGAGACAGGTTCGCCGTAAATAGCGAGCTCGATCTGCTGGGTGACTTCGGGCCGGTAAGGATTGCGGCCGTGGAGGATCTCGCGGCAGCCCAGCCACTCCGGCAAGAGCCCCTGTTGCACGGTAGGAGCGCTGGTGCCCAAGGCGGGCGCTGCGATGATCAGGGCGAAATACCACGCTGCCAAGAAGCTCAGAACCGCGCCAGGTAGCAGCAACCGGCGCCAGTCCGTGAGGGGGATTGCCGGATCGCGGAACAAGCCGTCGATTTGAGTATGTCCGGACACGGTAGTAGGCCTGCGGCGCAACTACTCCACTTATTGAATGTATCGGCTGAGGCTGAAGGCTTATTGAGGAGGATCATCGGCTGGCAGGCAACAAGTGCCGGTACCGCCAGAATTGGATAAACACCAAAGAGCTATCAACAAGCTGTTTCGTTGGAGCCATTTCGAAAGGAGTGCAACTCTCTTGCTGCGTGCAAATTGCCGATTCCGGGAGGAAGTATTCCGCTATAAAGTTGCAAACTGTTGCACCTCTGATTCGAAAAGTAACACGATTTTAAGGGAATTTTGCGGAAATGAGATTGCAGTGGACTACGTAGAAGTTATGTAGTAGTGTCTGCAATCAAAATGGGGCAGTTCGAAGTCCGGCAAAGGCAATGAGTTACGGCTGTTCCGCCGGAAAACTCACCGGAATCAGGTTGTTACTTCGGCGACCTGAGCGGGGAATGCAGCCACCGGAAAGTGTCAGCGGTCTGGCCCTCGGGAGGAACGGATTATGCGCAGGCTTCTCATTCTGGCTGTGGTTTTGTGTGGCGCGGTCTATGCCTACGCAGGACCAGTTGAATTTGAATTTCTCGGTTGGAACAATGGCAACTGGCAAAATGGCTACCCCTACCAGATTGTGGAAGTCGGCGGTGGTCCCGACGCCGTGCTCGACGCCATGTGCGACGACTACGTGCACGGTGGACAGCCGGGTGACAAGTGGGAAGCGAACATCACCGACCTCGGCACCGGCGACATACAGCTAACTCGCTTCGCTAACCTCCCTGAGGACGATGCGGATGTCACCCTGATGCTCTACGATGAGGCCGGCTGGCTTCTGCTGGAAACCAAGGATGAGCAGTCGTCGCAATGGAAGGAGATGAATTACGCGGTTTGGAACATATTTGATCCAAGTGCGCCTTGCGACAGCAGCTGCGAGGGGTGGATAACCTCCGCCAAGATGGGCATAGTCGGCAAGCCGCAAAGCTATTGGGACGACGTGTACATTGTGACGCCAGTTAACCAGCACAATCCTGATCCCAACTCCATTCAGGAGTTCATGTATCTCGGCAGCAACAACGGCGCCGGAGACCCTGCTCAGCAGACCACGCCTGAGCCGAGTACGCTGATCCTGATGGGCACGGGCTTAGTAGCGGCATTCGGCCGCCGGTTCTTCCGCTAATTGGTATGGCACTCTCGGCAAAGGCCTCGCGGCTCGAGGTCAAGCTTCTTGGCTGTCACTGCGCTTCGGCAGTCCAGCGGGCGGGAGAATGATGTGGGCACTGGAAGGTTGCAGAAGTTAGATTCCCTTGGGAGGGATAGCCAACGTGCGCAGGCTTCTCATTCTGGCTGTGGTTTTGTGTGGCGCGGTCTATGCCTACGCAGGACCAGTTGAGTTCACGTTTCTTACTTGGAATGACGGCAACTGGCAGAACGGGTACCCTTACCAGATTGTCGAAAACGGGGGCGGTCCCATAGCCGTGCTGAATGCCATGTGCGACGACTACGTCCATGGCGGGGAGCCCGGCGATCGGTGGGAAGCGAACATCACAGACCTGGGAAGCGGCAACATCTCGCTGACTCGCTTCAACACGACCCCGGGAGTCAATGCGCTCTATCCCTTGATGCTCTACGACGAGGCGGGCTGGCTTCTGCTGGAAACTGAGGACACGCAGAAGTCGGATTGGAAGGAAATGAATTACGCCGTCTGGACCATCTTCGATCCGAGTGCGCCCTGCGACAGCAGTTGCCTGAACTGGATAAGCATGGCCCAACAGTTCGTAAAAAAGAATGGCTTCAATCAAAGCTATTTCGACGACGTCTATATTGTGACGCCGGTCAACCAGCACGACCCTGATCCCAACTCGATGCAGGAGTTCATGTATATCGGTGGCAGCAGCGGCGCCGGAGACTCTGCTCAGCAGACTACGCCTGAGCCGAGTACGCTGATTCTGATGGGCACGGGTTTAGTAGCGGCGTTCGGCCGCCGGTTCTTCCGCTAATTGGCATTGCACCTGGGTCGTTAACCCTCCCCAGGAAGAAAACGCTCCTCGTCGCAAGAGGTTCTTGCTCCGGGGAGCGTTTCCAGTCATAATTGCTCGTGCACGCCTGCGCGCTCCACTCTGTTTGCGCCAAAAAGCTGGCGGACGCGGCACCCCCAAAAAACCGGCCTTCCGAGCACGTTTTTCAGCGAAATACATCCCTAAATCAGAGGAATCGATGGCAGCAAAGTACATCTTTGTGACCGGCGGTGTTGTGTCTTCCCTTGGCAAAGGCCTGGCGGCAGCTTCCATTGGCTGCCTGATGGAAGGCCGAGGGCTGAAAGTCACCCTGCAAAAATTCGATCCCTATCTGAACGTCGATCCCGGAACCATGTCGCCGTTCCAGCATGGCGAGGTTTTCGTTACCGATGACGGCGCCGAAACCGACCTCGACCTGGGCCATTACGAACGCTTCACCCATAGCAAGCTGACCCGCGACAATAACTGGACCACCGGCCGCATCTACGAAACCATCATCG
Source organism: uncultured Acidobacteriaceae bacterium (assembly GCA_963805985.1). GTDB lineage: Bacteria > Acidobacteriota > Terriglobia > Terriglobales > Acidobacteriaceae > Bog-257. Next base: position 593,983 of record CAWDWG010000009.1, read on the forward strand.
CCAAAGAGCGCCGCGGCGATTATCTCGGCAAGACTGTCCAGGTGATTCCCCACGTCACCAACGAAATCAAGAGCGCGATGAAGAAGGTCGCGCAGGACGTCGACCTCGTCATCGTTGAAATTGGTGGCACGGTCGGCGACATCGAGTCGCTGCCGTTTATCGAAGCCATCCGCCAGATGCGCCAGGAGCTGGGCCGCGAGAACACGCTCTTCGTCCACGTCACGCTGGTGCCCTACATTGCCGCCGCCGGCGAATTGAAGACCAAGCCAACGCAGCACTCCGTCAAGGAACTTCTCAGCATCGGTATTCAGCCAGACATCCTGCTCTGCCGCACCGACCGCTTCCTCTCCAAGGACATCAAGTCGAAGATCGCGCTGTTCTGTAATGTCGAGAACGAAGCCGTCATCACGGCGAAAGACGTTGCGTCGATCTACGAGGTGCCGCTGGTCTTTGCGCATGAGCAGGTGGATCGTTTGGCTTTACGCTATCTACGGCTGGAGACGCGTGAGCCGGATTTGAGCCGATGGGAAGAGCTGGTGCATCGCGTCTATAACCCGAAGGACGAAGTCACCATCGGCATCGTCGGCAAGTATGTGGAGTACGAGGATTCCTACAAGTCGCTGAAAGAGGCGCTGGTACACGGCGCGCTGGCCTACAACCTGAAGCTCAACGTGAATTGGATTGAGGCCGAGGGGCTGGAGCAAAAAGATCAGAGCGTGCAGGCGCAACTGGAGCATGTTGACGGAATTCTGGTGCCGGGAGGATTCGGCAAGCGCGGTATCGAAGGCATGCTGAAGGGCATTCAGTATGCACGCGAGAATAAAGTCCCGTACTTTGGGATTTGTCTGGGCATGCAGACCGCGTGCATTGAGTTCGCGCGCAATGTCTGCGGATTGGAGCAGGCTAATTCCAGCGAGTTCGATCCCGCGACGCCGCATCGCGTGATTTATAAATTGCGCGAGTTACGCGGCGTGGAAGAGTTGGGCGGAACGATGCGGCTCGGGGCGTGGGCTTGCAAGCTGGAACCAGGATCGCTGGCGCAACAGGCGTATGGTCAAACCGAGATCAGCGAGCGCCATCGCCATCGCTACGAGTTCAATCGCGAATACGAAAGCACGCTGGTGGCCGGCGGACTGCGTCTCAGCGGCGCCACGCCGGACGGGACGTACGTCGAGATCGTGGAGATTCCCGGGCATCCGTTTTTCCTCGGCTGCCAGTTCCATCCCGAGTTCAAATCGAAGCCATTCGAGCCGCATCCGCTGTTCGCGGCATTCGTGAAAGCATCCTATGAGAACAAGCTGCGCCGCGAACACTCGCGCAACGAAGTTGAAGTGGAGATGTTCCACCGGCCGGAGAAGATCAAGCACGGAGAAACGATTAGCAGTTAGCCGATGGATTCATGGATAATCGCGACGCGTTACAATTGAAATCTACAGTTGGTATTTATGAACTGTAGAGTTAGATCATGGCTACTCGAGAACATCCTAAGGTCGTCTCTGCTCTGCGAGTGCGAAACCGTCTTGGCAGTATCCTGCGCGGCTTGGAAGAGCAGCACCAGTCCCTGGTGATCGAAAAGCGTGGGGTACCGAAGGCGGTCCTGCTTAGCATTCGTGATTACGTCCGCCTGGCAGCACCCGAGCCCGAGATCCTGACCTTCCTGGGCGAGCATTCCAAGCGTGTCGGCACGGACCGTCTAGGTTCGCGGCAGATTGATCAGATTATCAAGGCCGCACGCAAGCAACGACGAAAGCGCTGATGCTCCCGCTACGCGTGGTCGTCGACACCAACGTCGTTGTTTCCGCGTTACTGAAACCTGAGGGCCTTCAGCGTACCGTCGTGGTGCTCGCTCTCACGAAGCCAGCGCGCTGGTACGTTTCTGAGGCCATTCTGCTTGAATATGACTGGGTCATGTCGCGGCCAGTTCTGCGGGTTCCCCCTTCTGCTCGCCGCCGCTTGATGCAGCTTATCCGTAATCGAACCCATGTTGTTACTCCGAAATATCGGCTGCATGTGACCAGCGATCCGGATGACAATATTTTTGTGGAATGTGCCGATGCCGCCCGCGCAGATTATCTGGTGACAGGCAACGTGCGTCACTTTCCTGAATTCTGGAAGGCCACCAAGGTCATCTCTTCGCGCGAATTCCTGGGCATTGCAGGGCCGCATTTGTTACGGTAAGAGTCTAGACGTAAGCCAGGACGCCTTTGAGCGAACACTTTCAAGTCGGGGATGTAGCCGTCGGCGGAGGGAACCTCTTCCTGATCGCCGGTCCCTGCGTCATCGAGAGCGAAGAGCATGCGCTGAAGATGGCCGAGGCGATCTCTGCCATCGCTCGGCAGAAGAAATTGCCTTACATTTTCAAAGCTTCCTACGACAAGGCCAACCGCACGTCGATTCGCAGCTTTCGCGGACCTGGACTCGAAGAAGGACTGCGCATCTTGCGTAAAGTGCGCGAGACGGCGAAGATCCCCGTGCTTACCGACGTGCACGAAGCTGCTGATGTTCCGCGCGTTGCGGAAGCCGTTGACGTGATCCAGATTCCGGCATTTCTGTGCCGGCAGACCGATCTTCTTATCGCAGCAGGGAAGAGCGGTGCCGCGGTGAACATCAAGAAGGGCCAGTTTGTTTCGCCGTGGGACATGCGGCACGCAGTCGAGAAGGTTCGCGACGCCGGCGGCGAGCGCGTTTTCCTGACCGAACGCGGCGCCAGCTTCGGCTACAACAACCTCGTGGTCGATATGCGCTCGCTGGCCATCATGCGCCAGTTTGCTCCCGTAGTTTTCGACGCGACACATTCCGTGCAACTGCCATCGGCGGGAACTACCCCGCCCGAGCTAAAGGAAGGCTCGAACGCGGCACCCGTGCAGAGCGGTGGGCAACCCGAGTTCATTCCGTTGCTGGCGCGCGCGGCCGTGGCAGCCGGCGTCGACGGTGTGTTCCTCGAAGTGCACGACAATCCCGCGCAGGCGAAGTCCGACGGCGCGAACGCGCTCGATCTGAAGCTTCTGCGGGTAGTCCTTGACCAATTGATCGCGATTCAGAAGGCCTTGCACTAGAAGCAATTGTCATCACGAGGAGCGCTTCAGCGCGACGAGGGATCTGCTTTTCGCGCGAACCGCTCGGCCGCCGCGAACGAAAAGCAGATCCCTCCTCCGGCTAAAGCCGTCGTCGTGATGACAATCGTCATTTGAGAAACGTTCGTCGCATCACAGCCGGTTAAGGAATAGGTTTGAAGACAGCTTATGCGTTAGCATGTCCTGCATGACGCTCTTCTCGAACCCCCGCTTCCTCGCAATCTACTCTGCGGTCGTGACTCTCGCGTTCGCTATCGTGGTGCTCGCCGGCTTTGCCGAATCCCGACAGAAGCAATCCTTCGACGAGATCACGGTCCATCGCATCAACGTCGTCGAGCCGGATGGCACGCTGCGCATGGTCATCTCAAACAAATCCGCTTTTCCCGGCATCATCATCAAAGGCAAAGAAACTCCCCATCCCGATCGCAAAACCGCCGGAATGTTGTTCTTCAATGACGAAGGTACCGAGAACGGCGGGCTCATCTTTGGTGGCGAGAAAGACAAACAGGGCAACGCCGGCAGCTACGGCCATCTCAGCTTCGATCGATACGAGCAGGACCAGGTTTTCAGCATCGATGCCGACGAGGACGGAAGCCAGCGCTCCTCCGAGCTGCGCATCATCGATCAGCCGGATCATCCCCTCACGCAAGATCTCGCGGAAGCCGAGAGAATTGGCAAGCTGCCCAAAGATCAGCAAGAAGCAGAGTGGAAGAAGTATCGCGCCGCCACGCCGCACAGCGAGCCGCGCATTATGCTCGGGCGCGCGGATGACCGTTCGGTCGCGCTGCGTCTGAAGGATGTTGAGGGCCGGGATCGCATCGTCATCAAAGTACAACCCGACGGCACGCCCAGCTTGCAGTTTCTCGACGAGCAGGGAAGAGTCACCTCGGAACTGCCGGCAACGCCACCACATGGGTCGTGACGGCGTTCCTTTCCTGGCACATCTTCAATGCCGATTTTGCCGGTTTAGCTGGCAGAAACGCTCCCTTTAACCGTAAAATATTGAGAGCTTTCCTCGTGGCCGCTATCCTTCGATAGTCTGCAACAGACCGCGGTACAACTGTGTCCCGCTCATGCGCTCTAATCATCCGCCACGGCGGAGTAATTAAGGAGTTCGACTTTGTCCAAGAATCGTTACTTGTTTACGTCGGAATCGGTGACCGAGGGTCACCCGGACAAGATCGCCGATCAGATCTCTGACGCCATCCTCGACGCCTGCATCAAGGAAGATCCCTACAGCCGCGTGGCTTGCGAGACGCTGACAGCCACCGGGCTGGTCGTCATCGCCGGCGAGATCACCACCAAGGCTTACGTTGATTTCCAGACGCTGGTCCGCGGCGTGGTCGCCTCCATCGGCTACGACAACGCGCTCTACGGCTTCGACTCCAACACCTGCGCGGTCATCTCCTCGATCAACAAGCAGTCGGGTGACATCGCTATGGGCGTCGACACCGGTGGCGCCGGCGATCAGGGCATGATGTTCGGCTATGCGTGCAACGAAAACGCTAACTACATGCCGACGCCAATTTTCCTGGCGCATAGGCTCTGTGAGCGCCTCACCGAAGTCCGCAAGAACGGCACCCTTCCTTACCTCCGGCCTGACGGCAAATCCCAGGTCACAGTGGAGTACGACGCGAACCACAAACCGGTCCGCATTGATGCCGTCGTGATTTCGAGCCAGCACTCGGAGACGGTTTCGATCGAGGACCTTCGCGCTGACGTTCTGAAGCATGTGATTCAGGCTGCGCTGCCGGCGGAGATGCTGGACGAAGATACGAAGTACCACATCAATCCGACCGGGCGGTTTGTGATCGGCGGGCCGATGGGCGACACCGGTCTGACCGGACGCAAGATCATCGTCGACACCTACGGCGGCATGGGACGCCACGGCGGCGGCGCCTTCAGCGGCAAAGATCCGACGAAGGTCGATCGCTCGGCCTGCTATATGGCGCGCTACATCGCGAAGAATGTCGTCGCTGCTGGACTGGCCGATCGTTGCGAAGTGCAGCTGGCCTACGCCATCGGCGTGGCCGAGCCGGTCAGTGTGCGGATCGATACCTTCGGCACGGCGAAGGTCGACGAGACAAAGATTGCCGATCTGGTGCGTGCGACTTTCAAGCTGACGCCGAAGGGAATTATCGAGTCGCTGAACCTGCGCCGGCCGATCTATCGCAAGACCGCGGCCTACGGACACTTTGGGCGCAACGATGCCGACTTTACCTGGGAAGCCACCGACAAGGCCGCAGCGCTGCGCGAGCAGGCGGGCCTGGCGGGCGCGAACGCGCAGAAGAGCGCGCAGGTAGCAAAGTAAGATTCGGTGCCCCACGGCCTGCCCTGAGCTTGTCGAAGGGTTCGCCCATCGGTTGGGCTAACGTGGGCCCAGGTTAGCGTCCAAAGAACGGACGCGAACCTGGGGTACGGAGCGCACGGCACGGAGCGTTGCGGTTTGAACCGGAAGATTGTCATCACGAGCGAAGCGAGGGATCTGCTGTCGTCGCAATCGGAAGGAAAGCAGATCCCTCGCTACGCTCGTGATGACAATTTCGAGGTGCGCGCGGCGTTTGGCGTTCTCGATCGACATTAGCATTCACTCGCCAGCGTCATTCGCGGTATCGCGACGACGCCGGTAGCCGGAGGATACTCCGGTCCTAAAGACGACGCCCGAAACCGGAGGATACTCCGGCCTAGAATCCGAAATTTGAAATTGGAAACTCGAAACTGTTCTTAGGAGATTATGTCTACAACCACCACTCGCGTCGCCGGCGACATCGCCAATCTGGCTCTTGCCGATATGGGCAAGAAGCGTATCGACTGGGCCAACCAATCGATGAAAGTCCTGCAGATCATCCGCAAGGACTTCATCAAGAACCAGCCGCTGAAGGGCATTCGCGTTTCGGCTTGCCTGCACGTCACGGCTGAAACCGCCAATCTGGCCATCACCCTGCGCGATGGCGGCGCTGATATGGTGCTGTGCGCCTCCAACCCGCTGTCCACGCAGGATGACGTTGCGGCGTGCCTGGTGCGCGACTACAACATCCCGGTCTTCGCCATCAAGGGCGAGGACAACGACACTTACTACCAGCACATCATGTCGGCGCTCGATCACAAGCCGCACATCACGATGGACGACGGCGCTGACCTGGTGACGATAGCGCTCACCAAGCGCACCGACGTTCTCGATGGTGTGATCGCCGGCACCGAAGAGACGACCACCGGCATCATTCGCCTGCGTGCGATGGCGAAGCAGGGTGTGCTTCGCTATCCCATCATCGCGGTGAACGATGCCGACACCAAGCACCTGTTCGACAATCGCTACGGCACCGGGCAGTCGACGATCGACGGCATCGTGCGCGCCACGAATTTCCTGCTGGCGGGATCGAAGTTTGTCGTCGCCGGTTATGGCTGGTGTGGACGTGGATTGGCGAGCCGCGCTCGCGGACTTGGCGCCGAGGTGATCGTCACCGAAATCGATCCGACGAAGGCGATTGAAGCGGTGATGGACGGCTTCCGCGTGATGTCAATGGACGAGGCTGCCAAGCTCGGCGACGTCTTCTGCACCGTCACCGGCAATAAGAGCGTTCTGCGCCAGCAACACTTCGAGGTAATGAAGGACGGCGCAATCGTTTCCAACTCGGGCCACTTCAACGTGGAGATCGATATTCCGGCGCTGGAGAAGATGGCATCTTCAAAGCGCAGTACGCGAACCTTCATCGAAGAGTATTCGATGAAGGACGGCCGCAAGATCAACCTGCTGGGCGAAGGCCGTCTGATCAACCTGGCTGCGGCTGAAGGCCATCCGCCGTCAGTCATGGACATGAGCTTTGCGGATCAGGCGCTCTCGCTTGAGTATCTGGTGAAAAACCACAGCTCGCTGGAGAAGAAGGTGTACGTGGTTCCGGAAGAGCTCGACAAGCGCGTCGCCAAGCTGAAGCTGGAGTCGATGGGCATCAAGATCGACAAGCTGACGCTGGAGCAGGAAGAATACCTGGCCAGCTGGAACGAAGGAACGTAAACCAGTTGTTGGTTGTCAGTTGTCAGTTGTCAGAGGGCGGCAGCGATGCCGCCCTTCTGTTTGAAAGGACATAAGGAGTTCAGCTCGCCGCCGACGGCTCAGCGCTTACTGCCAAGCTTTTCCGGCTGCTCTCGAATCCCAATCCCAGCGCGAGTGTCGCGACGCACAGCAGCAACCACACGCATCCGCGCCAGGCGTTGGCGGCCCATGCCCAGCCGGTGACGATCGCTCCCAGGCTTCCGCCGATGTAGTAGAAGGTCACATACAGCCCTGCGGCGGAGGATCGCGCGCGGCCGGCAACCGCGCCGGTCTGCACCGTCCCAACGGCCTGGAAGATGAAGACGCCGGAGGAGAACAGCGCCAGTCCGGCGATGATGACCGGCAGCGGGCGCATCAATGTCAGCAGGAGCCCAACAACGTTGAGGCTGAAAGCCACTACTGCGGTGCGGCGCATGCCGTAGTGATCGAGGAACCTGCCCGATAGAGGAGTGATCGCGACTCCCAAGAGATACACAAAGAAGACGCTGCCGAGCTCTTCGGAATTCAGGTGATACGGGGGCAGCGCGAGATGGAAATTCGCGTAGGTGAACGCGCCGACCAGCGAGAAGAGTACGGCGAACGCCATTCCGTAGACGGCCAGCAGGCGCGGGTTGTGCAGGTGGTCGATCATCTCGACCAGAGAGTTGCGAACGCTGGTGGAGCGCACGAAGTGTTTCGGTTTGGGCAGCGCGTGTTGCACAACCACCGCTCCCGCCAGATTAATGAAACCGATTACGAGGAACGCATGCTGCCAGAGGAAATGATGGGCGACGATTCCGGAAATGTATCGCCCGAGAAAGCCGCCGAGCACGCTGCCTGAAACATAGGCCGACATCGCTTTGCCGACGTGAGGGCCGGCGAACTCCTCGCAGATGTAGGCCATGATGACGCAAACGACGCCGGGCACGAAGATCCCCTGCATGAATCGCCAGAAGATCAGCTCCCTCAAGGTGTGCGAAGTTGCGACCAGCATGGTGGGAATGGTCAGCGCGTAAAGGCTGGGTACGATGACTTTCTTGCGCCCGACCGATTCCGCCATGAGGCCGACGAACGGCGCTACCAGCGCGACCGCGAGGATGGTCGAGCTGACGGTCATGCTGACGTCGATCTCCGAGGCGTGAAAGATGCGCTGCAGGTACGGCAGCAGCGGCTGCGTGCAATACATGTTGAGATAGGTGCAGACGCCGGCCAGGAAGCAGGCAGTGATGGCGCTCTGCGCGGGAGGTGCAGGCTTGGCCAAGACGGCGGTGGCTGTCGCAGTGCTGCTCATGGATGTGGCGTCCTGGCAATGTTTGGCATGGGGCGAGCCGGCTCGGGGCGGAGGCCAGAGGAGGATTATAAAGTGCGGGCGTTGGAACGGGATAGGGATTCAGAGAAGGACGATGGTGATCCCCTTGTTGGCTTTGCCCAGGTCAGTGTCGCTCTTTAGCTCCGGCTGTTGCTTCAGCAACTCCCATGTACGCTCGTTGCTGGTGCGCCAGTTCTCGCCGAAGATGCAATCGCGAATCTCGCGCCTGGCGGCCATCTGGCGCAAGGTCGATTGCAGCGCGATGCGCAGGTCGCCGCCGACACCAGTCGACCCGTAGCCATGCACGATCTTCAGAGTCTTCACGCCGTCGCGCTGGGCGATTTGGATTTCGGTGCTGAGGCGTGCGCGCGCCTGCTCCACGCTGGGCATTCCTTCCTTCAAAATGACGGTTTTGATAATCGCTGCCATGGCCAATTGCGCGCCAGGCTGATTGTATGTGCCGCCCCTGAAGGGGCTCAAATCTATAACGCCGGATTCCCACCGCTGAAGCGGTGGGCTTTCTTATGCCGCGCCCTGGGCGCTGGAGTATAGGCGCTCGCTCACCGCGCCTGGGGCGCTGGATTTTGGTGCGCGGAGTTTGTCGGAGAATTTCAGGTCGCCGCTGCGCTGGCTCTCTCATACGACTCCTAAGGCGCTGCGAACGCAGCTACTCGCGTCCTACGCCGGATCCGCAAGACAGTTCCTACCGACATTTGAGCTTGAGGAAGGTTTCGCAGCAGCCGGTGGACCTCATGTAATACATGGCAATCGGTGTCGCTTTTGCGATAATGGAGTGGCGCATCCTCTGCGCCGCCGTGGGCCCGTAGCTCAATTGGATAGAGCATCAGCCTTCTAAGCTGAGGGTTGCTGGTTCGATCCCAGCCGGGCCTACCATTCTTCCTCGAATCTACAGCTCTGCGGGCGTTAAAAGTCTGTAACAAGTTGGGCCATGAGTTGACTCGCCCCTCCAATTGGTGAATCGTGGATACATCATCGAGGGCGCCAGCCTCGTGTGGCCCGCACGCGAGCGCCCGATGAATAGGAGTTGTCCGCATGACTACCGTTGCTCCAAAAATCGATTCCGATCTTGCTGCCATCAGCGCCTATGGAAAGGCTCGTTCCACCATCACCGGTACACCTCTCGGCGCGGATGAGCTGCGCAAGACCGAGGCTTACTGGCGCGCGTGCAATTATCTGAGCCTGGGCATGATTTATCTGCTCGACAACCCTCTGCTGAAGGAGCCGCTGCGTCCTGAGCACATCAAGAATCGTCTGCTCGGACACTGGGGATCGAGTCCGGGATTGTCGTTCGTCTATGTCCATCTCAACCGTCTGATCAAGAAATACGACCTGGACATGATCTTCCTGGCGGGGCCGGGACATGGAGCTCCTGGCGTGCTGGGCCCCGGATATCTGGAGGGAACTTACTCCGAGGTTTATCCGGACAAGTGCGAGGACGCGGAAGGGCTGCGCGCGTTCTTCAAGCAGTTTTCATTTCCGGGCGGGATCGGCAGTCACTGCACGCCGGAGACGCCGGGATCGATTCACGAAGGCGGTGAGCTGGGTTATGTGCTGTCACATGCTTGCGGAGCGGCGTTCGACAATCCCGATCTCATCGTGGCCGCGGTGGTGGGCGATGGGGAGTCGGAGACGGGGCCGCTGGCGACTTCGTGGCACATCAACAAATTTCTGAGCCCTCGCCGCGACGGCGCTGTGCTGCCGATTCTTCATCTGAACGGCTACAAGATCAACAATCCGACGCTGCTGGCGCGAATTTCGCATGACGAGCTGGAGAGCCTGCTGCGCGGCTACGGATGGACTCCGTACTTTGTGGAAGGCTCCGACCTGGACAGCATGCATCAGGCGATGGCGGCGACGGTAGAGCATTGCGTGCAAGAGATTCAAGGGCATCAAAACGCGGCGCGCGATAACCCGAAATCTGACTTGAAGCGGCCACACTGGCCGATGATCGTGCTGCGCTCGCCCAAGGGGTGGACTGCGCCGCACGAGGTTGAGGGACATCGGCTGGAGGGCTTCTGGCGCGCCCATCAGGTGCCGCTGCCGAATGTGAAGAAAGATCCTGAGCAGTTGCAGCTGCTGGAGAAGTGGATGCGTTCGCAGAAGCCGGAAGAGCTGTTCGACGCGGAGGGCCGATTCGCGGCGGAGTTCCGCGAACTGGCGCCTACGGGGAATCGCCGCATGAGCGCTAATCCCCACGCCAACGGGGGGCGGGTGAAGCGTGCGCTACGGCTGCCTGATTTTCGCGATTACGAAGAGAAGTTCGAGCAGCCGGGAAAGACATTCGCGGAGAACACGCGCCCGTTGGGCGTCTTCCTGCGGGACGTAATGAAGTTAAATCCCAGCAACTTCCGCGTCTTCGGTCCCGACGAGACGACTTCCAACAAGCTGGATGCGATTTATGAAGTGAGCAAGAAGTTCTGGATTGAGGAGCGGTTTCCTGAGGACGCGGATGGCGGCGAACTCGCGACCGATGGCCGTGTGCTGGAGATGCTCAGCGAGCACACCATGGAAGGCATGCTGGAAGGTTACTTGCTGACCGGCCGTCACGGCTTCCTGTCGTCGTACGAGGCGTTCGTGCATGTGATCGACTCGATGTTCAATCAGCATGCCAAGTGGCTGGAGATCTGCAATCACCTGTCGTGGCGCGAATCGATCGCGTCGCTGAATCTTCTGATCACTTCAACCGTCTGGCGGCAGGATCACAACGGCTTTACCCATCAGGATCCGGGATTCCTCGATGTGGTGTTGAACAAGAGCGCCAACGTAACGCGCATCTATTTGCCGGCGGACGTGAACTCTCTGTTGTCGGTCGCCGATCATTGCCTGCGCAGCCAGAACTACGTCAACGTGATTGTCTGCGACAAGCAGTCGCACCTGCAGTTCATGACCATGGATCACGCCATCACGCACTGCACCAAAGGCATCGGCATTTGGGAGAAGGCGAGTAACGATCAGGGCAGCGAGCCTGATGTGGTGATGGCGGCGGCGGGCGATATCCCGACGCAGGAAGCGCTGGCGGCGACGGCGCTGCTGCGGCAGGAATTTCCCGATCTCAAAATCCGCTTCATCAACGTGGTCGACCTGTTCAAACTGCAGCCCAGCACCGAGCATCCACACGGGCTGCCGGATAAGGACTTCGACTCGCTGTTCACTATCGACAAGCCGGTAATCTTCAACTTCCACGGATACCCGTGGCTGATTCACCGGCTTTGCTACCGGCGGCATAATCACGACAACCTGCACGTGCGTGGCTACAAGGAGAAGGGAAACATCAATACGCCGCTGGAGCTGGCCATCAATAACAACACCGACCGCTTCAGCCTGGCGATGGATGTGATCGATCGTGTGCCGCACCTGCAGAAGATCGGCGGGCACGCGAAAGAGCGGTTCTTGAATCTACAGATTGAATGCAAGAACTATGCGCATCAGTACGGCATCGACAAGCCGGAAGAGGCGAACTGGATCTGGCCGTACTAGATAGGGCGGGTGGCCGTTCTATCCCATCCTTTGGCTAGAGCTTGTCCCGATCATGGCGGAGGGCGGGCAGCTTCGCTGGAGGAGAGGTACTCTGCGTGTTCGCCAATGGTGTCCGAAACCCAAAGTTGTCATCACGAGCGGAGCGAGGGATCTGCTTTCGTCGCGAGGCAAGCAGATCCCTCGTCGGGCTGAAGCCCTCCTCGTGATGACAATTGATTGGTAACCGGCGCGTCTGGAAAACTCCCGCGTCCGGAACATTCCTGCGTATGGAAAACTCCGTAGTACAGAGCGCCCGGGCTACGACGGGTGCGGCACGCCTTCGATCACGCGAACTGTGTCGCGGGCGATGAGCAGCTCTTCATCGGTGGGAATGGCGTAGGCCAACAGCTTCGAATCATCGGAGCTGATAAGAGCTTCCTTGGCGATGGTGGCATCGTTCTTCGTGGCGTCAATCTTCAGGCCAGCCCATTCCATTCCCTCGCAGATTCGCGCGCGGATTTCAGGCGAATTCTCTCCGATGCCTCCGGTGAAGACCACGGCGTCAGCGCCACCCATCGCAGCAAGATACGCGCCGATATATTTACGTGCGCGATAGCAGAAGACCTCAACGGCCAGGCGGACGCGGCGATCGTCGTGCTGCTTCAGTTCACTGAGCAATCCGCGCATGTCGTTGGTCAGGCCGGAAATTCCCAGTAGGCCGGATTGCGTGTTGAGTAGAGTCTCAACCTCCGATGGCGACATGCCTTCTTTATTGGCGATGAGGTTGACGATCGAAGGGTCGAGATCGCCGGAGCGCGTGCCCATCACCAGCCCTTCCAGCGGCGTCATCCCCATCGAAGTATCTACCGACTTGCCTTCGCGAATGGCGGCTGCGGAACAACCGTTTCCCAGATGAAAAGTGATGATGTTGGTCTGCTCGCGAGTCATCCCGCGCAGCGCGCGGTAACGGAAGGCAACATAACGATGCGAGGTGCCGTGAAATCCATAGCGCCGCATGTGATAGCGACGGTAGAGATGGTAGGGAATCGCATAGAGGTAGGCGTTCTCCGCAAGGGAGTGGTGGAAGGAGGTATCGAAAACGGCCACCTGTGGCGTGTCTTTGCCGAAGAGTTCGCGCGCGGCCTGGATGCCTTGCAGGTTGCCGGGATTGTGGAGCGGCGCCAGATCGATGCAATCTTCGATGCCGTGCAGCACCTTGTCGTCGATCAGAGCGGATTCGGGGAAGAGCTCGCCGCCGTGGACCACCCGATGTCCGACGGCGTTGATATCGGCGGTGCTCTTGATCGCGTCGACGCCTGATTTGTCTGACGCGATGTAGCGGACGAGATAGTCGAGCGCGGAAGGAATGTCGCGCAGCGGAGCCGTGAATTTGTGTTTGGCATCCTGGCCGGCCTGGAAGGTGACAATCGCCTCGCCGCCGATGCGCTCGACTTCGCCTTTACAGATGCGCTGATCCTGATGCTGCTTGATGCGATCCAGGTCAGTGGCGATGATCTGAAACTTCAAGCTGGAGCTTCCCGAATTGAGGACTAAAACATTCATTCGTAACGGTCCTTGTGCCGGGACTAGCTTACAGGATTCTTATGTCGGGATTGTTGCTGCGGTTGGCTGTGGGCTGGGCTGCTGGAGTTTGTGCGGGCTTAGGGAGTTGGACGCAGCGTAACCTGAGACGCGCGACATTCCCGCAACCGGCTGCCGCAGCTGCGATATTGCAGGTCTTTGGTGAGGCAAACTTCTACTCCGGCAAAGTCCGATCCGTAGCAGGAAACGCGCAACGCGGCTTGCGGGGCGTGATTTGCGTCGGCAAACTTCTGCTCGATCTGAGCCGGGCTCGCCGTCATCGGTTGCTTCAAAGTGCGATACTCCGGCGGAATTTGCAGCTTGGCGAATGCCTTCGCGACGGTCGCGAAATAGTCTTGCGCGCCGAGACCACTGCACGTTCCGTGGGTTTCCCACTCATGCTGGATCAGGCCGCGGCTGGGCATGATGCCGAGCATCTGCTGCACCGTCGCGGATGATACCGGGCGGGCGGAGGAGCAGTGCTGCGGATACGAGCCGTCGTCGTTCTGCGGCCAAAGGCCATGGACCACGAAGCCGTAATGGCGGGCGGGATCGCACTCGCTCGACGACGCAGCACTGGATTTGCTGGCGCAGAATTGCGGCGCCCAGGAGAGCGTCAACAGGTAATAGTCGAAGCTGCCGGGAGTGTTGTCGGCCTCGCGAGATCGATGCTGGGCGCAGGAGTCAATCGCGAAGATCAAGACGAAGGCGAGCAGCAGATTCTTCATTGGCATTTCGTAATCCTGGACGAAACGAACTCAGTGCATGCGAACCAGTTGATCGAGGGCAAACATGGCAGCCACGCCGATGAAGACGACCAGAGCCATCTTGATGCCGGGCTCGCGGTTGACCTCGGGGATCAGGTCGGAGGCGGCGACGTAGATGGTGACGCCGGCGGCGACCGGCAATCCGTAGCTCACCGAGTGGCGACCGATGGCCATGGTCAGCACGCCGGCGAGCGTGGCTGCGCCCAGTAGAACTGAGGCGAACCAGGAACGGCCTTTGCTAAGGCCGCTGGCCAGCATCACTGAGGATACGGTGAAGCCTTCGGGAATCTTGTGCAGGAAAATGGCGAGAAAGATAATCCAGCCCAGCGACGGCGACACCAGAAAGCCGGCGGTGATGGCGATACCGTCGAAGAAGGTGTGGATGATCAGGCCGAACAGGATGGAGACGCGGCGATGCGAATGGAGATACTCGTCGGAGTGCGTCTCTTCGCCGTAGTGAAAGTGCGGCGTGATGGTGTGTTCGAAGAAATGAACCAGCAGATATCCGGCGAGCACCAGCAGCGCTCCAGTGCGTCCGGCGAGTTGCAGGCTTTCGGGTACCATCTCGACCAGAGCCGTGGCCAGCATGAATCCCGCGCCCAGGGCGACGAAGTAGCGAAGGTAGTTGCGCTCCCAGTGCTTCTGCACAATCACCGCGCCGCCAAAGACGTTGGCCGCGGCGGCGGTGAGACCGAGCAGAATGCTGAGGACAATGGGATTCATCGCAGAGGGCAGGATAGCAGGTTCGTTTCGAGTTCCGGGTCAGGGAAAAGGGATTAGGGAATAGGGGCTAGGGGCTAGCAGAACGAGGAACTCGAAACTAATCCCCAATCCCTAGCCCCCAATCCCTTGGCTCCTATCCGCTATGCCTTATGTGCATCACGTCACCGTCCTTCACGATGTACTCCTTGCCTTCGAGGCGGAGGGTGCCGCGGGCGCGGGCTTCGGCTTCGGAGCCGGCGTCGAGTAGTTGATCCCAATGGATGGTCTCGGCGCGGATGAAATGATGCTCGAGATCGGTGTGGATGGCGCCGGCCGCGTTGACGGCTTTGGAACCGCGCTCGATGGTCCAGGCGCGACACTCGTCTTCGCCGACGGTGAAGAACGAGATCAAGCCGAGCAGCTCGTAGGTCTTGCGAATGAGGCGAACGAGGCCGCTCTCGGTGAGGCCGTAGCTGGAGAGGAATTCGGCGGCATCTTCGTCGGGCATCTCGGCGAGTTCGGCTTCGACCTTGGCGCAGACAGCGAGGGCGCCGGTGTTGGGTTTGGAGGCGACTTCCGTAATGCCGAACTTGGCGACCGCTTCTTCCAGGTCTTTGCTTAATGTCGGGCTCTCGCCGATGTTGAGGACGTAGAGGATCGGCTTTTCGCTGAGGAACATGAAGCCGCGGACGCGCTTCTTGTCGTCGGGCGTCATCTCCATTTCGCGCAGTGGACGTTCGGTTTCGAGATGCGCTTTGGCGCGGAGCAGCAACTCGTGCTCGCGCTCGACCTCTAACGACTTGATCTTCTTGAGATCTTTCTGGACACGCTCCAGGCGCTTTTCGACCTGGCCGAGATCGTTGACGATGAGATCGAAGTCGATATTCTTGATGTCGCGCAGGGGATCGACGGGGCCGACGTGGGGGATGGAGTCATCCTCGAAGGCGCGGACTACGTGGGCCAGCGCGTCGACGTTGCGCAGGTTGGCGGCGAAGGCAGTTTCGTTCAGCGCTTCTTTGGAGAGCGCGGCTACGTCGGCGTATTCGACGCTGGCGTGAACGAGCTTGCGCGGATTGCATTGAGCGGCCAGGCGATCGAGGCGGTCGTCGGGAACTTTGGCGACGCCGAGATGCGCTTCGCGCGGATTGCTGCTGCGCTGGGTGACCGCTTGTTTGGTCAACATGACGAAGAGCGAAGTTTTGCCTACCTGCGGCAGGCCGATGATGCCGGTTTTCATAAGGAAGCGATTAGCAATTAGCAGTTAGCAATTAGCTTTGGATTAAGCGATTGCACATTTCAGACTAACTGAAAATGGGAATTGGCGCTGTGACCGAGCAGTTGGAAACGGCATTGAAGGGGCTCGGCCGGGTGTCGCCGCTGCCGCGGCTTGGGACTATCTCGATCCATACGGGGGCTTACGCCGCCGCCTAAACCCATCCCGCCGCATTGCGGCTGTTGTGTGAGACAGCTTCTGATCGCCTGCGGCGAATAGTTGATCGTGGATCGTTAATTGTTGACCGCTAATTGTAGTTGCTAATTGCTAATTGCTAATTGCTATCTATTCCATTCGCCGAGCGGTGAGAAAGAGCAATGCGAGGCCGAGGACTAGCACGGTTCCCTCGATGCGCGTGGACCATTGATGCAGGCGATTGAATTCGATGCGGCGGGCGTCGTCGTGCGGGACTTCGTCGATCATGACCATTTGCTGGCGCAGCACCTGCATCTTCGGGGTGATGGCGAACATGCTAACCAGCGTAAGGAGGATCATCAGGTAGAGAAGGATGTGGCGTGGAGCCAAGGGCTGGGCCGAGCCGTTGACCACGCGGGAGAGGATCATGGAGGTGATGGCGAATACGAGGCCGCAGGCGATGGCCATGCCGTGAAGGATGCCGAGGCTCTGATTGACGACGTTGCCAGCGAGCTGGCGCGTGGGCAGGATGCTGGGGGTGAAGACCGTGGGCGCGAGCACGAAGGCGAAGAAGATGAGGCCGCCAATCCAGACGACCAGCGACAAGAGCATGAGAAATCGAAGGAAGGACATGATTAGGATCCGGTGACGGGGTTTCGAGGTGATTCTACGCTGCCGGAAGTCATTCAGGCTGCAATGATGACGAATTCTGAGCGCGTCCTTGGGCATCTCGGGGAAGTCATGTCCCATCGGAAGAGGAAAGCGGCCAGTATTCGCTTTCAACCAGGGAGGGACCAGATAATGATGCGGAGATTGCTATTACTCGTAAGTACGATGTTATTGTGCGGCTGCTGGGCAGTGGCACAGGCGGGCGGCGCGGGTGCGGGAGCCGGCGCAGGAGCCGGAGCAGGCGCAGGAGCCGGCCATAGCGGCACGGGCGCGGGACAGAGCTCCACGGGAACGCAGACTACGCCGGGAGCGCAGAGCACGACGCCAGGCGCTGGTCAGAACATGCCAGGGGCCAATTCGCAGACGCCGGGCGCGAACACGAACATGCCGGGAGCAACAACCAGCACTCCGAACGCTGCTCCTAATCAGCCGGGAACAACTACGGTGACACCGAATTCGCCGACGGCAACGCCGGGAACTTCGCCCAATCCGAGCACGTCGCCTAATACACCGAGCACGATGCCGAACTCTTCAACAACCAGCCCGAATGCGACCATGCCAAACGGCGGGTCAACTTCTCCGCAGGGCGGTTCGACGGGAACTCCGCCACAACTGTAAATTCGATACAGTGACAGCAAAGGGAGCCAGCGATGGCTCCTTTTTTTGTTGTCACGAAGGAGCTGTATTTGGCGGCGAAAAATACGGTGGGATGAAGATATCGCTTCGCAAGCGTGCAGCTCCATGCCATGATGCTGAGATACGAGGCGATCATGGTGAAGAGCATTTTCCTGATGACGGCGGCGTTGTGCGTATCGGTGATCGCTGCGGGACTGCCCGCGACCGCGTTCGCGCAGAACAACGGCAGCAATGACATTTCCGGGATGTACACCTTCCTGCGCGAAGGCGACTATGTGCAGCTCACGGTGGAGGAGGGCAGGCTGTCGGGTTATATATCGCACTTCGGCGAAACCGACACCGACAGGGGAGAGCTCATCGATCAGTTCCTCGACAAGACGTCACTGCAGGGAAACCGCATTAGCTTCAACACCAAGACGGTGCACGGCATCTGGTACGACTTCAGCGGAACCATTTCGGTCGCGCCCGGCAAAAAGCCGGGTGAGGAAGGCTATCGCGTGATCAAGGGAACGCTGACGCAGCACACGACCGATGCTAAGGGCGCCGACAAGGCCATGCAGCGCCAAGTCGACTTGAAATCTTTTCCCGCCGATTTGAGCCAGCCATGAGCGGATGGGTGCCGGAGATCAGGCGGCTATCAGCTGCTGCGGTAACCGTTTGCAGAGTACCTCAGCGGCTGAGGCCGGTTTCCTTCCATGCTCGAGGACTTCCTGCTCGCCTGAAAGCGTGTTCCACCCCGGACTGGCATACAGTAATCCGAGAATTCTCTGGAGTCTTATCTGCAATGCAAAAGCCGCCGGAGCGAGACGGCGGCTTAATCCTGACGTTATGCGGCTGGTGTACCGGAACGTCTTGATAAAGGTTTGGATGGCAGGATTGGTGCTGGTGTTGGTATGCTGGCAAAAAAAGTTGAGTTAGGTGTGCACAGATTCGTGTGCAAGGGCCTGTTATGCAAATGGCATACATCTTCGGGCTTCCGGCGGCGCTGCTGGTTCTGGCAGTGGTGGCCAATCGGCTTTCCAAGCTCACCCGCGTGCCGGACATTATTGTTCTGCTGCTGATTGGGATCACGCTGGGGCCAATCCTGCACTGGGTAAATCCCGGGAATTTTGAAGGCGCGATTCGCATACTGGGCACGCTGGCTCTGATACTGATCCTGTTCGAGGGCGGGCTGGAGCTGCGGCTGCGGCAGGCGATGCGATACTTTCCTGCCGGACTGCTGCTAGTGGTCCTGAGTTTTGGTTTGAGCTTTGCGCTGATTGCGCTGATGGGACGGGCGCTGCTGCATCTGGACTGGAGCGACTGCCTGCTGCTGGGCGCGGCGCTGGGGTGTACCAGCGGGACGATCGTGATTCCTGCGCTGCAGCAGATCAACACGCCCGATCCGGTGAAGATCACGCTGACGGTGGAGGCGTCGCTGGGCGAGGTCATCGCGGTGCTGATGGTGGGCAGCCTGTTGCAGCAGAACCATAGCTCCTCGCTGATTGGCGACCTGGTAACGGATTTCTCGCACCACATTTTCTTCTCGGCGGTCATCGGATTTGCCATAGGCGCGCTGTGGTCGAAGATTTGGCCCAAGCTGGCCGGCGTGCCGTTCATGAATATTCTGAACCTGGGCGTCGTGATGGGCGTGTACTCGCTGGGCGACTACTTCAAAGGCAGTGGGCTGCTGACGGTTTTGATCTTTGGCGTGACGCTGGCCAATTTGCCGCGCACGCCGCACATGACGCGGCAGGGCCAGCGGATGCTGGCGTTCCATGCCGAGTTCAGTTTCCTGGTGCGATCGTTCTTCTTCGTGCTGCTGGGGATTGTGGCGCAATTTATCAGCCGGCATTACATCGTGCCGATACTTGGCATTCTGGCGGCGCTGGTGCTGGCGCGATTCCTGGCCGTACAAGGCACTCGCTGGGTGGTGCGCGATGTGGAGCGGCGCGATACCGAGTTGCTGTTCTGGATGCTGCCGCGCGGACTGGTCACGGCGGTGCTGGCGCTGGAGATTGTCAACGATCGCGGCGCGGTCTTTGCGTTCTTGCCGGCGATGGCGTTCACGGTGGTGATGGTGACAAACCTGTTCATCGTGTGGGGCTCGGTGAGAGCGGCTGGGCTGGGCGCACCCCAGGTGAGTGTCGAGCTGCCGTTGGAAGAGGCGAGCGCGACGGAGATGCCCGATAATTCCGCGAAGGCTGTTGGCTCAGGTGAAGCATGAGGCGAGATCTGGCTGCGCGATTGGCAGAGCTGCAGGCGGCACGGAGTCAGTATGGACCGGGCTGCGTTGCGCGCGTGGAGAAGCTGCTGGCGTCGCTGCGCGGCGCGCGATTTGCTGACGCGGAGTCGTTGCTTCACTTTCATGACGCGCTGTTGTTCCTGCGCGCGTTTCCTCAAAGCCGAAAAGTCATCACACTGACCGAAGAGCTGCTGAAAAGCGTTGGAGCGCAGGCACGGCGGCTGCGCGACTCCGATGCGGATGTTTCGCTGTTTGATGACGAAGAGTTTTCCGGCATCGCGGGGACGGCGATTCGTGATGTGTTTACGTATGAGGTGGCGCGATGGCTGGAGTCGAGATTTCCGGATGATCTGCGCGTGGAATGGAATTTCGACGAGCAGTATCGGCAGATGTGGAGCAGCTTGCCGCGATATGTTCCGCTGCTGGCGGACGATACTTTTGTTGAGCCGGATACGCCGTATCTCAAATGGCTGAGCGAGGCGAGCGGTGGGGAAGAGCGGATTCTGGCGTGGTTGTTGCAGCGCGTAGAGCAGTTGCCCGGAGACATGCTGGCGAAGACGGCGTGGTATGACGCGCTGAAGATTGACGTCTCATGGGAGGTGCCGCAGGCAGCAAGCCGGACGCACGCGCGGCGTAATCCGCCGAATTTCTATTTTCATCGCGAGCCGCTGATTCAGCGGAAGCAGGTTTCGATTGAGGAGGAGTTGAAGTCGGCGCCGCTGCCGGTGCAGAAGCTGTCGAGCCAGGAAGGCGAGGAGGTGCTCGACCAGGCGCGCGAGGTGCTGGCGGTTCGGTATCGCGAGTTGTATGGCACGACGCGCGGCGATCCCAGGCAGGTGATTGAAGCGGATGTGGGGCGGGGCGTGCGGATTTTTCTTTGGGGCATGCCACCGGAACCGCGCTTGCCGCTGCGCGCGTACTTTGCCGGGATGACGGTGAAGAACGGAGTGCCCATCAACTACAACGAAGCGATCGGGCTGTTTGAGTGGATGGAGATTGGCTTCAACACGTTCTACTCGTTTCGTGATGGCGAGACGGCGTGGATTTACGCCAAGTATCTTCACCTGCTGAATCAGGTGGCGGGCGTGACTTGCTTCTCGGTTTATCCGTATCAGATCGGACAGGACAACGAAGAGGCGATCAAGTCAGGCGCGTTCTGGTTCTATCGCAAGCTGGGATTTCGGCCGGGGAAGCCGGAGTTGCTGGCGATGACGGAGAGGGAAGAGGCGCGGATTGCGAGGACGCCGGGATATCGGACGCCGGCGCGGACGCTGCGGAAGCTCGCGGCGGAGCATGTGTTCTATGAGACGGGAGACGGGGCGCGGGGATTGTGGGACAGGTTTTCGATTCGGAATATCGGGTTTGCGGTTGAGCGGCAGATGGCGGAGAAGTTCAAAGGCGATCCGGTAGCGATGCGGCGTAAAGCGAGTGAGTGGTTGGCGCGGGAGTTGGGAGTCAGTGTCGACGCGGATGAGGGAAAATCCCCACACAAGCAAAAGGCGCTTGTATGGGGCACCCGTGCGTTTGCGGATTTCGCGGTGATGTTGGCTTTGGGGCCGGAAGTAAGACGGTGGAGTAAGGATGAGAAGCGTGGGCTGGCGGAGATTATTGGGGCGAAGGTGGGTAAGAGCGAGGTTGAATATCTGCGGTTGATGCAGAAGCATGAGAAGTTGAAGCGGGTCGTGGTGAGGTTGGGAAGTGGTCGGCCACAATAGGGGGCCTTCGACTGCGTTCGGCTGCGCCTCACTGCGCTCAGGATGACACGAGGTTGTTATCTGGTCGGTGCCGCCGCTCCGCGGCTCGGAACTCTCGTGTTGGATATGACCGCGGGCTCACGCCCACGGCTAACACAAATGTTGCCGCTCCGCGGCTCGGGACGAGCGTGCTGCATCATGAAAGCGAGAACGTGTCTCTCAGGTCTCGAAAGGCGCGAGCCCCTTCGGCAAGCTCAGGGCATGATCTGGGGCACCCAAATTCGCGATTCTGACGCGGGGCGTTCGCTGGCGGCGGGACGCCGCCAGGACAGCCGGCCGGAGGCTGGCGCTACTCGAAACCCACATCCGAGTTCCAATTGCTAGTTGCTCATCGCTCATCACTTCCTATCCCAGATCGCTGGTCATGATGAACAGGGGCTTCATCTCGAAGCTTTTGTAACGCGGGCGGAGGCGCTCGGTGTTGTACTGGTCCTTGATGTTGACGACTTTCTTCGTCGCGACGATGACTTCGATCGGCATGTTGTCGTAGCGGCCGTTGCGCAGGACGACCAGGCGGCCGTGAACGTTGGTCAGGATGAGATCCAGAGCGAGATTGCCGTAGGCCATGGGGACGATCGAATCGATGGCATCGGGGTCGCCGCAGCGCACCAGGTAACCGAGGCTCTGGTTCATCACGTCGAGCGGCTTGCCGCCGTTATAGCGCGATGACAGCTCTTTGATCCGGTCGGCGACTATGTTGCCGATACCGCCCAGCTTCTTGTGGCCAAAAGCATCTTTGACGTCGTGCTCGAAGATCATGTCGCCGCCTTCGAACATGGCGCCTTCGGAAACGATGGCGACGGAATACTTGCTGGGATTTTTGTTGCGATCGTAGACGAGCAGCTCGGCCAGGCGATCGATCGAGAACTTGAATTCGGGAATGACGCAGCGATTGGCGGCGCCGGCCATGGTTGGCAGCATGGCGGTGAATCCGGCGTAGCGGCCGAAGACCTCGAGCACCAACAGGCGTTCGTGCGAGCCGGCCGAGGTGCGCAGGCGGTTGGACATCTCGATGATGCGGGTGACGCAAGTGCTGAAGCCGATGCAGTAGTCGGTGCCGGGGACGTCGTTGTCCATGGTCTTCGGGATGGCCACGACTCGGACGCCTTCCTGGAAGAGGCGCACGGCGTAGCTGAGCGTGTCATCGCCGCCGATGGGGATGAGGTAGTCGATCTTCAGCCAGGCGAGATTCTTCAGCACCTCAGCTGTCAGATCGTTGCGCTCGGCGGTATAGGCTTGGCGCAGGGGCTCGGGAACGTCGTCTTTCTTGACGCGGCTGGGATTGGTGCGCGAGGTGTGCAGGAAAGTGCCACCGGTGCGGCCGGCGCGGTTGACGAGTTCCTCGGTGAGGCGCTGGAAGTTGTCGCTGTTGTCGTGCTCCGGGTCGCGTACCATGTCGATGAGGCTGGCCCAGCCGCGGCGCAGGCCGATGACTTCGTAGCCTTCGCGCAGGGCGCGGATGGTGACGGCGCGAATCGCGGGATTGAGGCCGGGAACATCGCCGCCTCCGGTAAGGATGCCGATTACGCCTTTGCTGCTGGTGCCGCTTGCCATGATGAAGACCTCACATCCATGAGAACGAGCCTAGAGGAATAGTGTATCCGGCGGGGCGGCAGGTGTGCGACGCGGCAGGGAGCTTTCCCGTTCCGGAGTTGATTAATGCCAGGACGCGTCGCAGCGTTTGTGAAATCAGGCGGGTTCTGGCACTGTATATGTGACCGAAAACGACCGATATTTTGGCTTGGCCTGCTTTCGTAGGATTCGTTGACAAGACATGAGGCCTCGGTGGGGGAACAGAGGAATGATCGGGTTTCATCACAGGCAAGCATTAGCCTTAGCCCTGGTTTTTGGATTGCTGCTGGTAAGCGCACCGTGGAGCTCGGACGCGGCGGCGATGTTTCAGGCTGCCTCGCTTTCTGGTTCTGACTATTCCGGTCAGGGAATTCCGTACACACCTGATGAATTGCAAAACCTGGTGGCGCCGGTAGCGCTTTATCCCGACTCGCTGCTGGCCCAGGTGCTGGTGGGCGCGACCTTTCCCGATCAGGTATTGCTGGCCAACATCTGGGTGCAGCAGAACAAGAACCTGCCGGAGCAAGTGCTGCTGCAAGCCATCAATGCGCAGTCGTGGGATCCCAGCGTCAAGGGTCTGGCGCAGTTCCCGGCGGTGTTGAACGAGATGGCGCAGAATCTCGTCTGGACGTCGATGCTGGGCGAGGCCTATCACAATCAGGCGTCGGCGTGCATGGCCGCAATCCAGTTGATGCGCGGCAAGGCCAAGACCGACGGCAACCTGCATACCACCACAGAGATGATTCTGTCGCAGCCTAGCGGCGACATCATCATGCTGCAGCCGGGAAATCCCACGCTGGTGTACGTTCCGCAATACAACCCGTCGCAGGTTTACGACGCGCCGATCACGGTTCCCGAATACACGCGGGTGAGCAAGGTTTCGGGCAATGGGCTGTATTACGGAGTCGCGGTCGGGATCGGCGGATCGACGGGCGCGGAGTGGGGCTGGAAGAACTGGCAGTGCAACTGGTATCACGGCACCGTCGACTTCCGTAGCTATCCCTATTACGGCAATCATGCCTGGCGCGGCGGCTACTACGGCGGCTTCACTTACTACGGCAATCACCCTTATCACGACGACGCTAACCGGCCGTTCAACAGCGCGCCTGCCGGGCCAACCGGAATGCCGCTGGTGGAAACCGCCAGCGCGAAGCACAACTTTAGCCTTAGCGGCACAGGTCCAACACCGACGCCGGCATTTAATGCGTGGGCGGAAGAGGCAGGAGGCTGGGCGCAGGTCGATATTCTTCGCGGCTGGGGAAAGAACGATCCTACCAACCTGACGGCCTTCAGCTCGTGGAGCAGTCAGGCCGGAAACGTCTTCGGTGTGGGAGGCTGGGGTGATCGCTCGGCGAGCTACCGCGGCTGGCTGACTCGCGGTGGCAACACGGGATGGGGTATTGGAGGCCGCTCCAGCGGATTGCACTGGTAATGCGCGGCACAGATTCGATGTCAAGCAAGACAGGGGATACATTGCGAATGAGGTTGCAGGCGAGTGATAAGCGCGCAGGCTTTCGTTGGTGGACCGGACTGGCGCTCGCGCTTCTGATGACGATTCTTCCGGCGTGCCGGCCCAAGGGGAAGGCGGCTGCCGGAGCTGCCCGCGGGCAGTCGACCTTCGCCACGCCCGAGGACGCGGGCAAAGCCCTGGTCGATGCCGCCAAGAACAATAACCAGGACCAGCTGCTGAGCCTCTTCGGGCCCGACTCGAAGGACGTGATTTTCTCCGGCAACGCAGCCGTGGACAAGGCGGCGTTCACCCAATTCGCCTCCGCCTACGGCAGAATGAATCGCTGGCGTGAGCTGGAAGGTGGAACCAAGATTCTGCTGGTGGGCGTCAGCAATACGGCGTTTCCCATTCCCCTGCGCAAGGACACTTCCGGCAAGTGGTTCTTCGATACGGTAGCCGGAAAAGGCGAGCTGACGAATCGCGATCTCGGGCGCAATGAACTGGCCAACGTCGACGTTCTCGCCATGCTGCGGATTGCGCAGATGGAGTACTTTGAACAGGCGCACGACGGCGAAAAGCAGTATGCGCGCAAGTTCATCAGCGATCCTGGCAAGCAGGACGGCTTGTATTGGCCGGAACAGCCGGGCAAGCCCAAAAGCCCCATCGGGCCGCTGCTCGCCTATGCCACGTCGGAAGGCGGCAAGGTGCAGTCCAGCTTGCACAAGCCGTTCTACGGCTATTACTACGGACTACTGTTCACGCAAGGCCCCTTCGCCCACGGCGGCCTGCGGGATTACGCCCGCAACGGCGTCATGAATCGCGGATTCGGATTTGTTGCCTATCCGGCGAAGTATGGCGAGACGGGCGTGATGACTTTCATCATCGATGAGGACGGCACGATCTTTCAGAAGGACATGGGAACCACCACCGCCGACGAGGCGCCATTCATGCGGCAGTTTAATCCGGATGGAACCTGGTCGGAAGTGACGGAGTAGGCCGGCAGCGCGGAGTCTCATAGTTTGCTGCGCAGCATGTTGATCACGTCATCGGCGGTGATGACGCCGGTCAGTATGCCGTCGTCGTCGATCACCGGCAGCGTCAGCAGATTGTACTTGTCGAACAGCTCGGCGATCTTCTTCTCGTTCGCGCCCGGATGGATGCTGGCCATGTGCCCGGTGCTCAGCATCATCAACGGCGTTCCCGGCGGCGCTAACACAATCTTGGCCAGCGGCACCGCACCCAGCAGCTTGTCCTTCTCGCCCACGATGTAGATGGTGCTCAGGCTCTCCAGCCCACCTTCAAAATTGCGCAGCATCTCGATGGCGTCTTCCACCTTGGCATTGGCCGTGAGCGCCATGTATTCCGTGGTCATGCGCCCGGCCGCCGTGTCGTCCTGGAAGTTCATCAGCTCGGCGACTTCGGCGCGCTCCTCCGGCTGCATCTCGGTGAGGATCTCTTCCGAAGTGTCGGGGTGCATGTCGGAGAGCACATCGGCGGCGGCGTCGGGATCCATCTCCTCAACAATGTCGGCAGCGCGGTCGGAGTCGAGCGAGCTCAAGATCGAAACCTGCATCTTGGGATCGATTTCTTCCAAGGTCTCGGCGGCCACTCCTTCGTCGAGCGTCTCGAACACCGCCTCGCGCTCGGCCGGCGCCAGGTCTTCCACGATGTCGGCGATATCGGCGGGATGCAGCTTGGCCAGGCGTTCCAGCGAGATCTTCAGCTTGATGCGGCGGGCAGGGTCGATCTCGATCAGGTCGACGAACTCCCACGGAATCAGCCGCGGAGGAATTTTTTCCAGCAGCGGCTTGAGCGCTCCACCGGGAATTACGCCCTTCAACAGCCGACGCATCGCGCCTCGTGCTCCCACATCGACCGCGCCGATCTTGAGGAGGATGTGGCCGTTGCTGCTCTCCTCGTGAATGTCGACGTCGTTCACCCGCACAACCTTGCGGCCGTGGATGTCGATGATCTGCTGGTCGAGCAGATCGCGCTCCAGCAGCAGCAGGCCTTCGGGGCCGCTGAAGGGGCTCCAGTTGGACGCAGCGGTCGACACGCGCAGGCTATTGTCGATCAGGCTGATGGCGTTGGCCGGAACCAGGCGGTCACCCTGCCGGGTGCGGATGACGAAGCCTGAGACCTGGGCGGAATTCTCTCCCGGACTGAGCGCCACCTCGCGCACCTTGCCTACACGCGAGCCGCTGTTGTCCACGACCGGCGCGCCGATGAGCTCCGAAAGTGCGAGCGAAGGCATATGAAATCACTATATTCGATGCGTGCGAAATTTCGCGGAAGAAATGGCGTGGGATGGCGGCGCGGTTCGCATTTGGGCGGAAGAGGGATGCACGGGTGCTCCAGTCCTGTCTTCCGACTTTGGAGACAGGGTGGGTGCCCACAACCGACCGCGCTTGATGAATTCTGGATGCACGGGTGCCCCGTTCAAGCGAAGTTGAGCGGATCTTTTTCTTCCTCCCGCTCCGATCTCCGGTCACAGTACCTGAGTGTGTCCGACAGCCGCCCGGCCTTCAAACAAGAAAAGGGGAACAGGAAGCGCTGTCGCCGCTCGGCATCCCCCGCGTCTCAACCCCGCATCTAACCTGTTGCCCCGTCTATTATCCTTGGCCTGCACTTTTGCCGGCCGCGTTGTGCCAGGCGGGAGCTTCTAGCTGAGGTCAAGTTCTGATGCCCCGATTCGTAACCGATGTGGAAGAAATCCGGCGGAGCGCCGCCCGGAAGATCGAGGACGGCGCCGTTACCAGCACCTATGAAGGCGACGTCGAACACACGATCGACATTCTGAACGACGCGCTGGCGACCGAGATCGTCTGCGTGCTGCGTTATATGCACCACTACTTCATGGCAACCGGCGTTCACGGCATGGCGGTGCGCGACGAGTTCAAGGAGCACGCCGACGCCGAGCGCGAGCACGCCGACAAGATTGCCGACCGCATCCAGCAGCTGGGCGGCAAGCCCGATTTCAACCCGGCGTCGCTGGTCGAGCGCTCCGCGTCGCAATATGCCGAAGGCCTGACGCTGGCCGACATGATCAAGGAAGACCTGATCGCCGAGCGCATCGTGATCGAGGTGTATCAGCAGATGATCCGGCACTTCGCCGATCACGATCCCACCACCCGGATAATGATCGAAGGCATTCTGCGCGACGAAGAAGAACACGCCAGCGACCTGTCGGACCTGCTGTTCATCATCGATCCGCGCAGCGGTAAGACCGAGGGCGAAGATCCGGGCACCCATCCGCTGGACATGCATCATGACGAGCAATCGCGGCAGCAGAGCGTCACCAAGTGGAAGGCGAGCGCCAGCGGCGGCAGCGGCACCGGCGATAAGCCGAAGGGTCGCGCGAACGGCGGCAGTGGGGCTGGCAGTGCCGGCGAAGCTCCCGGAGAAGAGAGCAATCGCACCAAACAGCTGACCCGCCGCGAATTGGACGTTCCGGCGACGCCGCGTCTGGACGGCGGCGAGAAGCAACCGCAGCAACCATCGCTGGGCGGACAGCGTAATCGCGAAGGAGTTGGCAACCTGGTGAGCGGCGACAAGACGCTGCTGGATCGCCCGGCGCGCGCGGGGGCAGGCAGTGGCAAGCGTCCCGGGAAAGCGAACGACAAGAAGAACAAGAGGAGATGAGAGAGAGGGCTAGGGGTTAGGGGCCAGGGATTAGGGATGTGATTCGCAGAACGGAGCCTCTACAGAGACGCGATCGATGCCTGGTTGAACACGCGCTCGCCCTAGCCCCTGGCCTCTAACCCCTGATCCCTTCAGTTTCTTATGTTCTCCAGCAATTGCTCCACTTCCGCCTTCTTGTCGGAGGTGAGCGGCAGCAGCGGCAGGCGAACCGATCCGCCGAAGTAGCCGTTGTAATCCATAGCGTACTTCACCCCGGCAATGCTCAGGCCGCCGACGATGCGCTCGGCGGCTTTGGCGATCCGCTCCTGCTTCTCGCGAGCGAGTGCCGCGTCGCCATCTTTCCACGCGGCGTAGA
Organism: uncultured Acidobacteriaceae bacterium; assembly: GCA_963805985.1. Classification (GTDB taxonomy): domain Bacteria; phylum Acidobacteriota; class Terriglobia; order Terriglobales; family Acidobacteriaceae; genus Bog-257. Next base: position 622,633 of record CAWDWG010000009.1, read on the forward strand.
TCTCGTAGCAAGCGGTCGGAGCGCAATCGGCGAAGGCGAGAATCGCACCGACAGCTCCCGCGTCGAGCGACGGCTGCAGCTTGTGCGCCGCGCCAACGAGGACCTGGAACCCAACTTCCTTCTGCCGCGTCTTCAGCTTGCCGACGACCGACACCGCCGCGGACGACGGCTTCGGCGCCGCTGTTCCGGTGAGTGCGCCCACGCTGACCAGCGCTCCGCCATCTGCGTCGGCGGGAGCGACGGCCGCTTGCAACATGCGTCCCGTCGCCGCCGCAAACGTCTCGGTCACGGTTGCAGCGCGCTTGATGTTTCGCGTGCCCTCCACCATCTTCTGCACCTTCTCAATCGAGCCCGACGATTCCTTGATGCCGATGAGATTGGGATGCTCGGCGAGCGCGATGACCAGGTCGGCGGGAATGTCGTAACCGGTCGCCTGCGGGAAGTTGTAGATAATCACCGGCAGTGGCGAGCGGTCGCACACGAAGCGATAGAACGCCAGCATGTTCGCCGCCTGCGCCATCTGGCCCTTGTAGTAATGCGGCGTGCGCACCATGGCGACATCGTAGCCGAGCTGCGCAGCGTATTCGGTCAGCCGCAGCGTCTCAATCGCCGACTCGATTCCCGTGCCCGCGATCAGCACCTTGTCGTTCGAAGCGGCTTCGCGCGCGGCCTTAAGCACATCGCGGCGCTCGTCGTCGCTCAGCAGAATGGCTTCACCGGTCGACCCTTGCACCACGATGCCGGCAATCGGCCCGCGCGAATACTGCTCCACGTTCTGCTCCAGCTTGCGGAAGTAAACCGAGCCATCGGGATAAAACGGCGTGGTGATGGGAGGAAAGATGCCATGTAAGAGCATAAGCAGATTATAGGCGGAGGAAAACGGTTAGGGCGGTTTCAGAATTACCGACGCCAGACTGGGCGGGGCCCGACTTCGCAGGCTGTTAAAGAGTCTGTCCTCTGGCGCTTTGTAACAGGGCACGACTTCAGTCGTGCCGATAGACACCTATTACTTTCCTGAGTCGGCTTCAGCCGACGACACGGGGCGTGTCTGTGTGAGAACCCTACCGCCGCTACGCGGCTCGGGAGAATTTCCCACCGTACCCAGGACTCCGCTTCGCTACGTCCTGGGCTAAGTTATGGCCGCGCCTCCGGCGCTCGATTTCCAGCAGTCCGCGCTGCATTGCCGCAATCGAAGGGAAGCTCTCACGCCGATACTTAGGTTCTCTACCCCACCGGAGCCGGAATCAAAGGGAAGCTCGCACGCAGATACTTAGGTTCTCTACCGCACCGGAGCCGGAATCGAAGGGAAGTTCTCAAGCAGATATTTACGTTCTCTACCGCGCCGGATTCACTACCACCCCGATCGGCGTGCCCACGTCTGCCACCAGCTTCTCCGCCGCTGACGCCTGTTTCGCCGCGATCTCCAGGTACCCGGAGCTTCCCACAATCGCGAAGAACTCGCCCTCAGCGCCATCGGAGTACGAATGACAAACCCGCGTGATCGTCTGTCCCGCGATCAGGATGTTGACCTCCGGAACATTGCCGCCGAACAACGCAGGCGCGTCGACTTCGCTGATGTTGGTGATCAGGTTGCCGAACTTGTCGACTTTGAGCACTGCGCCACGCAGGCTGTTCTCGCCTACGTGCTCAACCTTGGGCAGAGGCAGGCGAACGTAGTCGCTGATCTCGGGACCGAACTCGGCCGCTGCGACACCTTTGCTCAACCAGCCCGCAATCGGCGCGAAGATGTCGCGGCCGTGAAAGGTCTGGCTGACCGGCTGCAGGAAGTAGCGCTCGGCGGTGACGTGCCGGACGACAAACTTCGGCTCGCGCGCTTCGACCATCGAGAGCACGCCGTTGTCGGGAGCGACGAACACGTGGTTCTCGGTTTCAACGATGATTGGCCGCCGCTGGCTGCCAACGCCGGGATCGACGATGACGACATGCACGCTTCGGGCAGGGAAGAAGCGGTAGGATTGCGCGATCGTCCACGCGCCATCCATCAGGTCGTACGACGCGACCGCATGGCAGATGTCGACGACGGTCGTCTCAGGATGAATGTTGAGCACTACGCCGTGCATGATGCCAACGAAAGCGTCGCTCAGTCCGAAGTCGGTAGTGAAGGTGACGATGCGGCTCTCAGCCATCTCTCAGAAACTAGCCGCGAGGATCGCGAGAGTCAAGCTAGGCGGGCAGTAGCCCGCTGCGGCGTTTGTAATTCCGAGCCTAGCGAAGCGAGTCGAAGAACTGGTTGTCATCGAAGAGTGTGGCGGCGCCGGCACACCGCAGATCCCTCCGGTCGGACTGAAGTCCTCGGTCGGGATGACAGTGCAATAGGTGGCAACTGGTTAATGGCGACTGCCTGCACTGGCAACTGGCCACTCGACCGCCTTACCGGATCTCCACGTCCCCGGAGCTGGTCGAGACTTCTACGGTCGGTCCGCCGCCGCGTACCGTGCCCTTCAGTTGGCGCGGGCTCATCGAACCCTGCACCGTAATCGGCAGGTCGGAATGAATCGAGCCTGAGCTGGTGTGCAGGTCGAGATCGAAGCCGCCGCTTGAGGCCATCGCCATGCGAATGTTTCCCGAGCCGCTGTGCAACTGCCACGGTCCGCTGACGCTGCCATCGGCTTCGATGTCGCCGCTGCCGGTCTGGCCTTTCATCCCGCCCTTGATGCCGCGGATGCGAATGGTTCCCGACCCGGTGTGCGCGTCAACGTCACCCGATCCGGTCAGCGTAGCTTCGATATCGCCGCTGCCGGTCTGCGCATCAAAGGGCGAGCCGACGTTCTCCGCGCGAATGTTGCCGCTGCCGGTGTGAACCTGCTGCTGCCCGCCGATGTCGCGCAGGCGAATGTCGCCCGAGCCGGTCTGCGCCTTCACGCCTTGAGCGACGCCGCTGACATCGACGTTACCCGATCCGCTATGCGCTTCGACCGCGGTCGTCGAGGGAACGGTGATCTCGTAGTCGATGGCGACGTGACGCTTCACGTCCTCAGGAAGGTTGTAGCCGATGCGAATGCTGCTGCCGCTCTGCTCGATGGGCGGATTCGATTCTACCTTTTGGATTGCGCTGTCATTGCTGGTGAACCAGTTGTTGCTGAGGTGAATGGTGCCGTGCACGATCACCTGGTTCGAGGAGCCGCTCTTGACCGTGACGTCGCCCGAGCCGGTGGTTACGTCAAGGCTGATCGAGCCGGATACCGAGAGCGTGCGATCGAAGTGGCCTTCGTCGCGCGCGTGGGCCAGCAGAGGAAGCAAACAGAGAGACAAGAGGAATACAGTGGAGCGTTTCGTCATGACGTCCTCCGGAGACTTCAGAATGAGAGAGAGGCCTGTCGTCCCTACGGGACTCGGTTCATTTTTTCCGGCTACCCAGGACTGCGTCCTGGGCTAAGCTGACCCCGCGCCTGCCGGCGCTCGATCTCCGCGAATCCTACTTGCTGCCGGTAAACAGCATGAGTCGCTGAACCTGTGTTGAGCTATGCCGTCCCTACAGGACTACAACTCCCTTTGTATGCCCACCCCGCCCTGAAGGGCGGGGCTATCATCTTTCGCGCCGGCGGCGCTTGTTTCGACGAGACTAAAGCGGTTCTACCGAAGTTGAGGTTCGATTGCGCTGTTCGATCGCGCCCGACTACCGAACGCGACGCTTCAGAGCGCTCGGCTGCGGAAGACGAGGCTTCCACTAGCGCTCGAACGACAATTCATAGCGCTCGAACGAGAATCCCGAGAAAGCCTGCGGCTCAACTACTGCTGCAGCACCACCTGATCGCCTTGTTTCAGCCCGGACACAACCTCGGTCTTCACCCCATTCGAGATTCCAATGTTGACGGCGATCTTCTTCATCCCGTCCTTGCCGTGTGGGTCGGGAATGTCGACCGACGCCTTCTTGTCCTTGTCGTACATGATGGCGCCTTCCGGAATCATCAGCACATTGTGATGTTCGTCAAGGATGATCTCGGCGTTGGCGGTCATCTCCGCCTTCAACTCGCCGCCGGGATTGTTGATCGAGACGCGCACCTCGAAGGTGGTCACGTTATCCTTCTCGACGCCCATCGGCGAAATCTTGGTGACGTGTCCGGTGAAGGTCTTGTCCTTGAAGGTCTCCACGCGAATGCGCGCCGGCTGGCCAAGATAGACCTTGCCGATATCGCTCTCGTCGACCTTGCCTTTGACATAGACTTGGCTGGTGTCCCCGAGCGTCATCACCAGCGTTGCGCCCGAGCCCAGCACCAGAATCGAGCTCACCGCATCGCCCACTTCCACGTCGCGCGACAGCACTATGCCATCGATGGGCGCCGTGATTGTCGTATAGCTCAGCTGCTCTTCAAACTGCTTCAGGCTGGCCTGGTCCTTCTCGACTTCGGCTTGCGCCTGCGAAACCTTCGCCTTGTTAACGCTCAGCTGCGCCCGCGCCACGTCGCGCTTGTTTACGGCCATGATGTAGCTGCGCTGCGCGTCGTCCAGCGTCGACTGCGAAACCACGCCGTCCTTCGACATCTCCTGCGCGCGCTGATAGGCGCGCTGCAAGGTTGGAATGTCCACGCCTTCGGCGTCTACCTCGGCACGCTTCTCGTCCGCCTTAGCGCTCAGCAGGTTGGCCTGGGACGACAGCAACTGGGCCCGCGCCGAACTTACCTGCGCCTCGATCTCAATGCGATCCAGCTCAGCCAGCACCTGGCCCTGCTTCACGTGATCACCATAGTCCACGTAAAGCTTCTTCACGATGCCGCTGGCCTTGGACTTGATCTCGACCTTGGTGATGGGCGTGATCTTGCCGGTCGCGACAACGTTCTTCGTGAGATCGCCGCGCTCGACTTTCGCCAGCTTGGTCGGATCGATCTTGGTGCCGCCTCGCGTCGCCGCTACCGCTACGATAACCAGCGCCACCACGGCGACCGAAACCACGGTCACCACCAGCCAGCGCTTCTTCTTATGATTCTTTCCGTTCGCCACTGCTCCCTCCGCAACCGGAGCCTTACAGGTTGTAATACGTGAATGAGTAAGAGTTTGTTCCGTTGATGATGGAGCAGACGCAGTGCTCCCGAAGGAGCAAGCTCCATCTTTAAGTATTAGACCAATCGTGTAAGCGAATCGATAGCAGAATGGACGATTGCGGACAGTTGTTCCGACATGGAACAGTTTTGTGCCGCCGGTTAAAGCCAGATCGGAAAAGGAAGCGAACGACTTGGACGCTGGCGTGAAGAGAGTGTGCCTCCGCTTCCGCGGCTCGAACCGCAGATCCCTCGGTCGGACCTGAAGTCCTCGGTCGGGATGACAAAAAAGAGAGAGGCCGGGAACGCTGGCCTGAAGGCCAGCACTACCCGAACTATCACCAGCACTACCCGAACTATTACCGGCACTACTCGAACTATTACCGGCTGCGGGCGACGATCAGGGTCATGTCGTCAGCCTGCTCGCCTTGGCTAAACTCCTGTACTTCCATGATGATGGAATTCATCATCTCATCCGCCGCTTTACCCCGGTGACGGCGCACGCTCTGCGCCAGCCGCTCATCGCCATACTCCTCCGACTCCTCGCTCGCAGCCGCTTCGGAAATTCCGTCGGTGTAGATGACCAGCACGTCGCCGGCTGCGATCTGCCGCTCTTCAACACAGCAATCCCAATCGTCGAACAGTCCGAGCACCGTCGCCGTCGCTCCCAGCCGTTCGACATCGCCGCAGCTGCGCACCAGCAGCGGAGGATTGTGCCCGCAATTCACGTAACGCAGCGCGCGCGTCTCATCGTCATAAATGCCAAAGAACGTTGTCGCGTAGCTGTTGTTCTCGGTGCTCTTGTAGAACAGGTGATTGACCGAGCGCAACAGGCGCGGCAGGTCCTCCAGCGCGAGAGCGTACTGGCCGCGCAGGCTGGCTTGCAGATTCGCCATCAGCAGCGCGCCGGAGATTCCCTTGCCGGAAATGTCGGCCAGCACCAGGCCCAGCTTGCCCGAGCCGAAGTCGAGGAAGTCGTAATAGTCGCCGCCGACCGCGCGGGTCTGAATGCACTTGCCCGCCATCTCCAGCGTGGCCAGCACCGGAGCCTGTTGCGGCAGCAGCCGGCTCTGCACCTGGCGCGCGATCTGCATCTCCTGCTCGGCGCGGCGCTCGGTGTCCATGCGCTGCGCCATCTCTTCGGCCAGCGCGATGCTGCGCATGGTGATTCCGGCCTGGCTGGCGACCGACGCCAGCAGCCGCTTGTCGCGCGCCGAGTACGGCTCCTCCGATAGTCGAGCTCCCAACACGATCAGCCCCTGCATCTTCTGCTCGGCCGAGCCCCAGATCGGCACCAGGCACTCGGGACGCAGCGGTTCCAGCTGCGTTCCGCCCACGCTGTCGGGATCGAGTTCCAGCGGCTCGCTGCGCCCTTCCAGCAGGCTCAGTCCGCTTCCGTCTCGCGACAGCGTCGAGGCTTCAGCCGGGAGGATCGCCCGCCAGCGCGTGCAGATGGCCGTCGCTGGCTTGCAGGTACACGTACAGGGCATGAGGATGCAGCGCGTCTTCAATCTGCTCGTGCAGCAGATGGGCCAGCGCCTCGCGATCCATCACGGCAAGCGTATTGGCCGCGAGATTCTCCAGGATCTGCTGCGCATCGTAGGCGCTGCGGAAGAAAGCCCGATCCAAACGGGTGCGCACCTGGCGCTGTACCTGCGTTGCTCCCGTGAAGAGCAGCACGCCGAACGTCGCGCCAATCGGAAACGCCGCTCGCGATCCCGCCATAAAGCGCTTGGAGAACGCCTGCCCAAACCACAGCGTGAGCCCAACGGAGAGAAGCAGAATCAAAATCGCGAATCCGCGCTCCACCAGCAGATATCGCGCGCTGCGCCGCAGTAGCACCGGGATGGCCATCACGCGATGCTTCAGCACGGCGTAGGCGAACGACAGCGGAAGCAGAAACAGGAATACGCCTTGAACAAAACCCAGCCAGAAGGGCGGGCCGCTGTGAGCCAAGTCGTAGGGTACGCCGATCAATATTGCAGGCGTCACGCCCACCAGCGTTCCCCACAGCATCACGTTGAGCCGGCGCCGGTCTTCGACCCTGGGCGCGTCGATTACGTTCCACAGTAGCGACGCCATGCCCAGGATCACAGCCCCATAACCGACGATGGTATTGGTCGTGTCGACGGAGGATTTGCTGACCATCGCAGCCAGCAACGGCAGCGCTTCCAGATTTCCGTGGCGAATGCCGCCCCATCCGAAACAGACTCCGAAGACCAGCAATGCCCATTTCAGCCAGGGCAGCTTGCGATCAATCGGCGAACGCGTGGGGAACACCGCGAAGAAGAAATAGAACAGCCCGGGAAGCAGGCTCTTGATCAGCGTCTGCGCCGAATACATGAATTTCATCAGGACATCGGGAGCCACGCCGACCGTGTCCGGCATCCCAGGTTCGGCGATAAATCCGGCGAACATCAGGGCCAGCAGCCAGGCGTTGCTGTCGTCCACGCGCAAAAACAAGACGGCCAGCCCGACCACCAGAAACAGCATGGGGTAGAAGCCGATGACCTCCATGGCTCCTTTGCGCGCCAGCGAAACGTCGCCGGTGCCTTCCGCCGCGCGGAAAACCGCAGTCAGCAGCAGCGGTTGCGCTTGGCCCGGACGCCGAATGGTGAGGTTGACGCTGTCGCCTGGACGAGAGGCGATCCAGACCTGATCCAGAACCTGCCCGCAGGCTGCGGGTGCCACGGTGCTGCGACCGTTGATGGCCGTGATGACATCGTGCACGCGCATCCCGGACTTCTCGGCCGGGCTGCTCTTCCAGACATTCTTCACGATCATTCCGGCTGGCGAAGGATCGGTGTCCATGCCAACTTCGACCGGGAGGACGACGCGCTGGTAGTACATCCAGCTCACGCTGTAGACGACTGTCGCTACCGCAAAGATCACGGCGAGCGTCAACAATAGCGGTCGCAAGCCTCTGCCGGTTTCGGCTTTGGCGATTACGACGTTGCGGGGCTCGGTGAGCACATCCATTAGGAGTAGTTTAGTGCATTTGACGCAGATGGCTCTCCATGGCAGCGAGGTTCTCACGGCCAGGGGATCAACCGCAGGTGGCCATGCCGGAATGCAGTTGCATCATGAGATCGACGGGAAATTGGAAGAGGAAATGCACCGCCAGCGGCGCGCTGGCTGTTGCATTCGGGTGGATCGTGATGGATCTAGACTGCGATTCGATCGAGCCTGGATTTTCCAGGCGCCGGCTTCGGTTGCGGCGTTTTCTCCTGTCGCAGAGCTTCGCTGGCAAGCGAAAGAAACTTGTGCTCGTCGGCCGTCAGATTGCGCTGCAGCAGGAATCGTACTTGCTGGAAGAGCTGTTCGTTCGACATCGTAAACACTCCAGTTTCGGGGGCGGGTGCTGGTTGCTGGATATTGGCTCGGCAGCCAATTGGTCGCAGGGATTTTACCTCATTTTGGTGCCAGTCAAGCGAAAATATTCGGTGAACATCGTAGCGCCGGCCTCCGGTCGGCGTCTCGCCGCCAGCTTCCTGCAAGCGGTCCACAGCTCGCAGGCTGCGCTCCAGCGCTTTCTCGGTGCCTGTCCGGCTTACCAACTGCCGTTCTCTCCGTCTGTTACCGAGGCGGGGAATGCCGGATTTCGCACCGTTTTTTACGGAGTCCGCATCCAAAGCAGCAAGAGGATACAGCGCTGGGGACGAGAAAACTGCGTGTTATACTGCGGTTAAGTCTCACGCCGGTGCCCACTCCAACAAGTCCAAAAGGCGGGATTTGCCGGAGAATTCGGGGTCGCCAGTCCTCTGATTCTGATTGAAGCCGCATTCCCGGCCGAGTTTGAGGCCCTCCCGCATCGATCGCTCCCGCGCTCGACGGGCAGTAGTCGAAGGAAACGCACATGGCAAGTAGTTCGCGTCGCTCCGCTGTTCTGGTTTTCTCCATCATTCTTGCTTGCGGCTGTCTGGGCATGGTCTTCGGCCAGCGCCTGACCTCCGGCAGTTCTTCCGGCGGCGGCGACAACGAAGTCCGCGACAGCATGAAGACCTTCAGCGACGTCTACACCGTCGTGCAGGAAAATTACGCCGAGCCGGTGAATCCGGACAAAGCGATCTACAACGGCGCCATTCCGGGCATGCTGCGCGTCCTCGATCCACACTCCAATTTCTTCGATCCCAAGTCCTACGCGGCCCTGCGTGAAGAGCAGCGCGGCAAGTATTACGGCGTGGGCATGCAGGTTGGTCCGCGCAATAACAAGGTCATCGTGATCGCGCCGTTCGCGGGCGCACCGGCCTATCGCGCCGGCATTCGGCCGGGCGACATCATCATCGCCGTCGACGGCAAGCAGACCGACAACATGAGCACCAGCGACGTTGCCGACCTGCTCAAAGGCCCCAAGGGCACCAGCGTCAAGATTACCGTGCTGCGCGAGGGCTCCGACAAGCCGCTCGATTTCAACATCATTCGCGATGAGATTCCGCGCTACAGCGTCGACGTGCATTTCCTGATTCGTCCCGGCATCGGCTACATCCACGTCTCCGGCTTCCAGGAGACGACCGAGAAGGAAGTGCGTGACGCGCTCGACGAGTTCGGCGACATTCACGGACTGATTCTCGATCTCCGCCAGAATCCCGGTGGCCTGCTCAGCGAAGGTGTTGGCGTTGCCGACCAGTTCCTGAAGAAGGGACAGGTGATCGTCTCGCATCACGGCCGCGCTTCCGCCGAGAAGGTTTACAAGGCGACGCACGGCAACGGCGGCAAAGATTATCCCATCGTGGTGCTGGTCAATCGCGGTACCGCATCGGCAGCTGAGATCGTTGCCGGAGCCATTCAGGATCACGATCGCGGCCTGATAGCCGGCGAAACCACCTTCGGCAAGGGACTGGTGCAGACGGTTTATCCGCTCTCGGAAAACACCGGCCTGGCGTTGACCACCGCGAAGTACTACACGCCTAGCGGCCGCCTCATCCAGCGCGACTACAACGGCGTTTCGCTCTACGACTATTACTACAACGATCGCGACGGCAATAGCGGCGACGGCGCCGCGGCCAATCACGAAGTCAAGATGACCGACAGCGGCCGTACAGTTTACGGCGGCGGCGGCATCACGCCGGACGTGAAGATTCCCAACCCCAAGACCAACAAGTTCCAGGACACGCTCCTCGAGAAGTACGCGTTCTTCAACTTTGCCAAGCACTACGTGATCAATCACAAAGTCGATAAGACCTTCGAAGTGGACGACGCGGTGATGCAGGAGTTCCGCAAGTTCCTCGACGAGCAGAAGGTGCCGTTCACGGAAGCCGATATCGCCGAGAACAACGACTGGATTCGCTCCAACATCAAGGCGGAGCTGTTCATCAACGAGTTTGGCCAGCAGGAAGGTATGCGCGTCCACGCCGAGACTGATCCCGAAGTGCAGAAGGCGCTGGAGTTGATGCCGCAGGCCAAACAGTTGGCTGACAATGCCCGCAAGGTCATCGCCCAGCACAACGCCGCGCGGCTGACGGCGCAGCAGAGCGACACGGCCAATAGCAGCCGCTAAGAAGCAGCAGTTAGCATTTAGCAATTAGCATTTAGCAAAAGCCCGCGCGATGCGGGCTTTTTGCTTTCTTCCGAAGAATGTCCAATCAGCGGGGTCCGCACACGCCCGACGACCACCCTGTGCCAATACTGCGGTAGCTACGAAATTGTCACGACGAAGTCGTCATGACGTCGGCCACCTTCTATGTCAACACTGCGGTAACTACGAAATTGTCATCACGAGGAGGGCTTTAGCCCGAGGAGGGATCTGCTGTCTGCTGGCGCCGGCGGAAAGCAGATCCCTCGCTTCGCTCGTGATGACAATCTTCTGATTCCGGCTGCTCTGCCGGCGCCCGCAGAAAAGCAGATCCCTCGCTTCGCTCGTGATGACAATCTTCTGATTCCGGCTGCTCCTTCTGGCGGTTATAATCCCTCAGCTTTTCTCATTGCACGTTACGAACACCGAATCGAGCCTTGACCACTCACCAATGACCACCCGCCCGGCATCTGAGATCCGCACTCTCTTCCTCTCGTCGCTGGGCGGAGCGCTGGAGTTCTACGACTTCGTCATCTTCGTGTTCTTCACCGCCGTGCTCGCCAAGCTGTTCTTCCCGCCGTCGCTGCCGGAATGGGTGCGCCAACTCGATACCTTCGGAATCTTCGCCGCCGGCTATCTGGCGCGGCCGCTGGGCGGCATCGTGATGGCGCACTTCGGCGATCTTCGCGGGCGCAAGCGCATGTTCACCTTCAGCATTCTGCTGATGGCGATTCCCACACTGCTGATCGGCCTGCTGCCGACGTATCAGACAGTCGGTATCGCCGCTCCCATTCTGCTGCTGGTGATGCGTGTGACGCAGGGAATTGCCATGGGTGGGGAAGCGCCCGGCGGTTGGGTCTTCGTCGCCGAACATGCGCGCCCCGGCCGAACCGGACTGGCTGTCGGCCTGCTGACCAGCGGCCTGAGCCTCGGTATTCTGATCGGCTCGCTGGTCGCCACCACGGTGAACGTACTCTTCACGCCCACGCAGATTGCCACCAGCATCTGGCGCCTGCCGTTCCTCATCGGCGGAGCCTTCGGCTTCATCGCCATGTTCTTGCGGCGCTGGCTGCAGGAGACGCCCGTCTTCGAGGAGATCCGCCGGCGCGCTGCGATCAGCCGCGAATTGCCGCTGCGCGTCGTCTTCCGCAATCACGGACGTTCCATCGCTGCTTCCATCCTCAGCACCTGGATGCTGTCTGCGGCCATCGTTGTCGTGATCCTGATGACGCCGGCTCTGCTGCAGCAACTGTTTAAGATCCCGGCACGCGAGACGCAGTTAGCGAATCTGGCGGGATCGGCCGCGCTGTGCCTCTCAACCCTGGCCATTGGCGCGGCCTGCGATCGCTTCGGTCTGCGCCGGGTGACGCCGCCGGCCATCGCGCTGCTGATCGCCGGAACGTATGCGCTGTACCTCGGCGCCGAGCGCTTTCCATCCGCGCTGATCCCGCTCTACTTCATCGCGGGCCTCGGAGCCGGCGCGGCTGTGTTGACGCCGATCCTGATGGTCCACGCTTTTCCGCCGCCGGTGCGTTTCAGCGGTGTGTCGTTCTCCTACAACGTCGCGTTGGCTGGAATCGGTGGAGTGACGCCGCTGCTCGTCTCGTGGATGGTGCATTGGAACCGGCTCAGCCCTGCCTACTACGTCACCTTCGCGGCAGCGCTGGGATTGGTGGCGACGATTCTCGCTGACTTTGACACCGAATCAACCGAGGCGGTCGAGACCGAAGCCGCTGCCTAGAGGGAACATAGTGCGTGAAGAACCGCAGATCCCTCGGTCGGACTGAAGTGTCTGCGTGAGAACCCTGTCGTCCCCGAGGGACTTTGGTTTTTCTCCCACTGACCCAGCACTCCGCCTTCGGCTACGTGCTGGGCTATGATATTCCGCGCCTACGGCGCTGAATTTTCCGCGGTAGTACTCCACTGCCGAAATCGAAAGGCGGTTCTCACGCAAATACTGAAGTCCTCGGTCAAGATGACAAATTCAAGGGTTGCCAAGTTTCAGGATGAAAAATTCACGACGGGGTTAGCGTCCGAGGTTTATACGGAAAGATTCGAGATGGGCTCGGCGGAGTGCAAGACTTTCAGCATCTCTTCCGCTCCGCCTTGCGAATCGGATTGCGAGGATTTTGCGGGGGCCGTCGTTGGCCGTCCGATGCTGTAATACTGCAGGCCGGCAGCCTGCATGTGCTCGCGGCGGAAAAGATTGCGGCCATCGATGACGATCGGGTGCCGCAGCGCGCGGCGTACCAGCGCCAGGTCAAGCTCCGCGAACTCCTGCCAGTCGGTGAGCACGATCATCGCGTGCGCGCCCGAACAGGCATCGTAGGCCGACTTCGCGTATTGCACCTTGTCCTGCAGGACGCACTGCGCCCGCTCCATGGCCTTGGGGTCGTACACGGCAACTTCCGCGCCTTCGTTACACAGCGCCTGCACGATGGCAATTGCCGGAGATTCGCGAATGTCGTCGGTGCCCCCCTTGAACGCCAGACCCAGCGCGGCGATCTTCTTGCCTTTGACATTCCACAGCGCCGACCGCACCTTGCGCACGAAGCGGCTGCGCTGATACTCGTTTAGCTTGATCACTTCGTTGAGCAAGCCAAAGTCCAGCCCGCACTCTTCTGCCACCAGGCGAAAGGCCAGCAGATCTTTGGGAAAGCACGATCCGCCGTAGCCGATGCCGGGGCGCAGGAAACGTTCGCCGATGCGGCTGTCCGCGCCGATGCCCTCGCATACTTCCTGGACATCAGCTCCGACCGCCTCGCAGATATTGGCGACGGCGTTGATGAAGGAAATCTTCATTGCCAGGAAGGAATTCGACGCATGTTTGATCAGCTCGGCGCTCTTCGCGCTCGTCACCAGCAGCCGCGCGTTGCCGGAGAACGTAGCGGGGCGGGGAATCGCTTCGCTCTGCGAATAATAGGCGCCGCTGGTCAGCGGCTCGTAGACTTGTCGTAACATCGCCGCGCCACGTTCACCGTCGGCGCCGACCACGATTCGGTCGGGAAACAGGAAGTCGGTTACCGCCGTTCCTTCGCGCAGGAACTCCGGATTCGACGCTACTTCAAACGATTCCGGCGGCGCGCCGTTCAACATCATGACCTTGCCGATCTCTTGATGGGTCAATACCGGAACAGTGCTTTTCTCAACGATTACTTTAAACTCTCCCACATGCTGCCCAACCGCCGACGCCACCGCCTCGACATAGGACAGATCGGGCGCGCCATTGACCATGGCAGGGGTCCCAACGGCGATGAAAATCACGCTCGAACTCTGCACCGCATTGGCAATCGAGTCGCAGAAGCGCAGCCGGCCCCGCTGCCGGTTACGCGCCATCAGCTCCGGCAGATGCTGCTCGTGGATGGGCATTTCCCCGCGCTGCAGCATGGCTACCTTGTCGGTGTCGTTGTCGACCAAAAGGACATCGTGGCCTAGCTCGGCGAGGCAAGCTCCTGCCACCAGCCCTACATATCCGGAACCAACAACTGCCAGTTTCATGCCCATACATTGCCCCTAAGTGGTGTCTTACATTAGCACAATTACTGTTGCGGAAGGTAGGTTTAACGGCGCATGGGAAGCCTGCGCCAAGCCTGTCTGAGACGGCAGATTTTGCTGTTATCGGCTGTACGAAATCAATAGGCGTGTTTACTTAGCAGCCCCTTGAAAACGGTCATGCACACGATTCGCATGTCCAGCCAGAGAGTCCAGTTCTGGAGGTAATAGAGATCGGCCTCGATGCGCTTTTGAATGGAGGTATTGCCGCGCCAGCCGTTGACTTGTGCCCAGCCCGTGATTCCCACCTTCAGCCGATGCCGCGTGTCGTAATGCAAAACCTCTTGTGCGAACTTACGGGCGAAGAAGGTCAGCTCCGGCCTCGGTCCTACCACGCTCATATCGCCGATCAGCACGTTGTAAAACTGCGGCAGCTCGTCCAGGCTGGAGCGGCGCAGCAGGGCGCCAACGGCGGTCCGCCGCGGATCGTCAACCGCCGTATGCAGCTGATTGCTGCTGTTGTCGGTCGCTACCCGCATGGTTCGAAATTTGTACATGGTGAACACCCGCCCGTTCAGGCCAACGCGTTCCTGGCGGAAGAACACCGGCCCCGGCGAGTTCAACTTGATCGCCGCGGCGATGACCGCAAACAACGGAAGACCGGCGGTCAGCACAAAGCTGGAGAACGCCACATCGAAGACCCGCTTCAATAGGAAGTAGGTCGGCGACTCCAGATGAGTCGTGGCCAGGTCCAGCATCTGCAGATCGCCCAGCTGAAACAGCCGTTCGCGCACGATCGGCCGGTCGCCAATATCCAGGACCATGCGAATCGGAACGTGCAACGGCTCCAGCCGGCTCAGCAGAGCGTTGAGCCGCTCGAACTGCGAAGGCGGGACGGCGATGATCAATTCATCGAACGCCACACCGCATCCGCCAATCAGTTGCTCCAGCTCGAGCACCGGGCTGTCTTTCACCACACATTCCTGGCCGGGCAGGCGGATGTGACCGATGACGTTGGTGGGAACGAAGGATCCTCGGCCCAGCCGCGCGGCCACTTTGCGGGCATAGGCATCGGCTCCTGCGATCAGAACTCGAACTCGAGCATGCGAGCCGTAGCGGCTACGCAACGACGCGCGGAACAGGACTCGTGTCGCGATGGTCGCGGAAAGCAGCACGGCCGCGCTGACGGCAAAAAACACGCGGGAGAAATTCTGCTGGCGATAGAAAAAGAGAATGCAGGAGAGGACGACGTAGGTCATCGCGCATGCCGGGATTACTTTCTTCAGTCCGGTAAACTCGCGGAAAAGCAACTCAATATCGCACAGGCCGTAGGTTTCGGCCGCCATCGCCCACACCACCGTCGCCACCAGCAAAACCACAAAGTAAAAGCGGGGATCATAATCCGGCGGCACCAGGACGTGACGCAGGGAAACCAGTCGTATATAACCGGCAATCGTGAAGGCTACAAGAGGAAGTAAATAATTCGACACACGCAGATAAAAACGGTAAGCGTTCAGCCGCAGGGTCATGGACAACCGCCTCCTGTAGTCAGGGCCGCCTGTCGAGCGCAGGCGTTCTCAATTACGATCTGGCCGTAGTGCCGGCAAGTACCCCGCTAGCCTGGCCACGGCCGGTTACGCACTGCTTACTTAGGCGCGAGAAAGGCCCGGTACTTGCCATCCGACATAACAGCAGACAGCTCTCCTGGACGGAGCACGTCACAAATCGAAGAAAGCCTGGGAGCTGTCGCTTGTGACTTGACGAGCGTTGTCTGGATTTGGGAGAAAGATTAGGTCATACGCTTTGTGCCCGTCAAGGGGAAATTGCTCGCAGCACAGATTTCCATCAAGAAACCGTTAGGATTTACTGCGCAATCATTGTGTTTACAACACCTCAGAACGATCCGGCTCTGATCCTCGATAGCTCTCGCTTGGTCCGCGTAGCCGTGGTCATTCCCGCCCGCAATGAAGCGAGCGACATCGGCAAATCGATCGCCTCGCTTCTGCAACAGAGTTGTGTCGACACGCTGCAGATTTTTGTCGTCGACGACAACAGCAGCGACGGCACGGCCGAGGCCGCTCGCAGCGTCGCCGCTCATAGTGCGCGCGCCGGGCAGGTCAGCATCGTCACCGGCCGGCCTTTGCCCCCAGGATGGTCGGGAAAGTTGTGGGCGGTGCAGCAGGGAATTGAGCAGGCTGCCCCAGCTCAAGCCTGACTTCTTCCTGTTGACCGACGCCGATATCGAGCACGCGCCCGATAACATCGCGCGGCTGGTCGCTATCGCGGAGGACGGCAGCTACGATCTCGCGTCTTTCATGGTGAAGCTGCACTGTCGCAGCTTCGCCGAGAAACTCTTGATCCCGGCGTTTGTCTTCTTCTTTCTGCTGCTGTATCCGCCGCGGTGGATTCGCGATCCGCGCCGCAAGACGGCCGGCGCCGCCGGTGGCTGCATTCTCATCCGACCTACAGCTCTTGCACGAGCCGGCGGAATTGAAGCGATCCGTCACGAGATCATCGACGATTGCGCTCTGGCTCGGGCAGTGAAGCGGACTGGCGGCCGCGTCTGGCTCGGGATGACTGCTGACACGCGGAGCCTGCGCGCCTACGACTCGTTTGCCGAGATCGAGCACATGATCGCGCGCACCGCGTTTAACCAGCTGCGCCACTCGGTGTGGCTTCTGATTGCGACTGTACTGGCGATGCTTGTCGTCTTCGTTCTGCCGCTGGCGCTGCTGTTCAGCGGATCGCTGCTGCGGGCTGGCGTTGGCGGCATCGTCTACCTGCTGCTGACTGCGTCCTATCTGCCCATGATCCGGTTCTATCGGCTGAATCCGCTTTGGGCGCTGACCCTGCCGTTTAGTGCGGTGTTCTATGCCGGCGCGACTATTCATTCGGCTATCAAGTATTGGTCGGGTCGCGGTGGCGAGTGGAAGGGAAGAACGCAGGACGCTGCGCGCCGGTGAGGTGGACACTCAACTGCTCACTGGCGGCGGGGACGCCGCCAGGACAGCCGGCCGGAGGCCGGCGCTACAGCAAATGCTTGTCCGCTTTCGGACGACTCTTGTCGAATGCGGACGCGCGAGCCGCTTCAGATCTTCAACTCGACAAAGTATCCAACGTATTTTCAGAGTTTTGCACGGAGCGTCACTGGCCCCTAACGTGTACATAGCTCAGCCGAGATTCCTTCGGAGACGCATGTACTCTTTTCGCCAGGACCTTCGATTCGCCCTGCGGCAGTTGCGCAAGTCACCCGGATTCACCGTCGTCGCCGTACTGACGCTGGCCCTCGGCATTGGCGCAGCCACGGCGATGTTCAGCGTGATCTACGCAACCGTGCTGCGGCCGCTGCCGTTTCACGATCCCGATCGCATTGCGTACATCGAGACACATGCGCCTGCCGGATACCTGCAGCCCTCGTCATGGCCGGGATACCAGGAGGAGCGCGAACAAAACAACAGCTTTCAGTTCCTCGCCGGGTATTCCGGCTTTGCCGGAGTCAATGTCGACACCGGTTCGCAGGTCGTCCATCTCCACAATACGTCGGCCACCGATTACTTCTTCGATGTCCTCGGGGTGAAGCCGCTGCTGGGTCGCACCTTTCTTCCCGGCGAAGACCAGGACGGGCGCAACAACGTCGCCGTTCTGAGCTATGAAGTCTGGCAGCAGAATTTTGGCGGCAACCCAGGGGTTATCGGCCAGTCCGTCCACGTCGACGGATTTCCTTACACCATCGTTGGCGTCATGCCGGCCGGCTTCCGCTTTCCCGTCAGCCTGCCCAACCTGATCTACACGCCGATGCGGATTCCCAAAGAGCTACGAACCGCGCGCGGCGATCACTGGATGCGAGTGATCGGTCGGCTGAAGCCGGGTGTCAGCGTCGCGCAGGCGCAGGCCGACATGAATCACGTGCTGGCCAACATCGGGCAGGCCCATCCTGATAGCGATAAAGGACGCAGCGCGCAGGTTATGCCGCTGACCATGCTCATCACCGCCAAGGATCAGCGCCAGGCGCTGTGGATCATGGCTGCCGGCGTGGTCTTTGTGCTGCTGATTGCCTGCGTGGATGTTGCGGTGATGCTGCTGGCGCGCGGGGTCAGCCGCCAGCGCGAGATGGCCATTCGCTCCGCGCTCGGCGCCGGGCGCGTGCGTATCATCCGTCAAATCCTGCTGGAAAATTGCGTGCTTGGTCTCATCTCCGCGATCGCCGGACTGCTCATCGCCTGGGGTCTGACGTTTGCCATGGGCCAGTTCCTCACCAAGTCGTTCCAGCGCGGCGGCGACATTCAGCTCAACTGGGCGGTCTTTGCCGCGGCCTTTGCTATCGCGATGCTGTCCAGCCTGATCTTCGGCCTGATTCCGGCGAAGAAGATGTCATCCAGCGATCCCAATCAATCGCTGAAAGCCGGCGCGAATGCGGGAACGGATCGCGGCGACTATCGCCTGCGCTCGGTCTTCGTGGTTGCTGAAGTCGCGCTGTCGCTGATGCTCCTGGTCTGCACCGGACTGGTTCTGATGAAGCTGTGGAGCATGCAGCATGTCGACTTCGGCTATACCACCGATCATCTGCTGACGCTCGAAATCAACGTCTCGCCCGGCGACTACGCCGGCAAAGACCTGGACGCCGCGCTGTATCGCCCGCTGGAAGAGAAGGTGCGGGCCATTCCCGGGGTGAAGGCGGTGGGTTACAACCGGCTCATTCCGCTCATCGAATGGGGCTGGAACACCGGCATCAACATGGTTGGCAAGCCGCCCGATCCGGCCGCCCAGGAGCGCCTGGCCGAGGTGCGCATGGTGTCGCCGGGATGGTACCAGGCCATGGGGCTGCGTTTGCTGCGAGGCAGGCTGTTCGATCCCGCGATCGACAAGCCGGGCTCGCCGGACGTGGTTGTAGTGAACCAGAAGTTCGTGGACACCTTCCTCCCTGGCGAAGAGCCTATCGGCAAGCAGATCAAGCAGGACCACAATCTGACCATCATCGGCGTGGTGAGCAACGGCCGGCAGGCGGTTGAGGAGCCACCGATGGCCGAGGTGGGATTTCCCATCTCGCAGGTGCCGCTGAAAGACAGCGCCGAGATGCTGACCCCGCTGGCAATCTTCGTCCGCACCAGCGTTCCTCCGGACACCATCGTCGGCCAGCTTCGCCAGGCGTTGCACGAGGTCGCGCCCAGCGTTCCTTTCCAGACGCCGGAGACCATGGACGACGTGCTCGCCGATGCGCTGGTCTTCAACCGCATGCAGGGATGGTTGTTCAGCATCTTCGCCGCGATCGCACTGTTACTCGCGCTGACCGGCATCTACGGAGTGCTCAGCCAGGAAGTTGGTCTGCAAACGCGCGATATCGGCTTGCGCATGGCGCTGGGAGCGTCGCGCCCTCGCATCGTGCAGCTGGTGCTGACTCGCGCAGCGCTATTGATGGCGGCAGGCGTCGTGGTTGGAGTGATCGGCAGCATCGCTTCGCGGCAGCTGCTAGCCAGCTTGATTCCGGTTCAAACCGGCCGCGATGTGATAACCACGATGATCCTTGCCTTGGGATTGACCTTCGTCGGACTGACCGCCAGTCTAATTCCGGCCCGCCGCGCAGCATCGATTGAACCGATGCAGGCGCTGCGCAACGAATGACGAAAACGAAACTTGGTGCCCCAGGTTCGCGTCCGTCTGTTGGACGCTAACCTGGGCCAGGGCACGGCTTCACAGCCTGCTGAAAACTCGATCGGAAGGTTTTGGCGTAGCGCCGGCCTCCGGCCGGCTGTCGGGCAGGCGTCTCGCCTGCCCATCTCGGCGCAGGCCAGAGGCCTGCGATCCAGCCGCCAGGATGGCGGCGTTACTCTGAACCCGTCGAGCGCGTATATGGCCTACGGATTTTTCGGCTTAACCCGCGCGTAACGCTCCATCTCGGCCGTCCACTTCAGAAACCGCACCAGTTCCTCGCGCTCGCGCCACACGAATCCGAAGAACTCCAGAAACCCGATGCTCTGCATCTTGATGCCGGTGTAGGTCTCGATCCGCCAGCGCAGATACGGGCTTCGCCACGGCGCCAGCCGATGTCCGCGCCCCGAGTTCCACACAAAACGAAGAATGTTGCGCATCGGTATAGTCAGTATATTCGGTGCCTGAAATACGGCGGATTTACTTCGAAAGATGAGCGGGCGGGAAAAATCGACCAACGGTGCTCACTGGAGCGGGTTGTGCGCCTTGAGCACAGGGTCTAATTTCGACGATCGCCCGAGCCCCCGGCCTGAACCCCTCCGCGAATGAAATCGACGCCTCAAATCGCCCCGGAAGCGATGGTCCGCGCCATCTATCGGAAGCTGGCGCACGCCTGGGGACCGCAGCACTGGTGGCCTGCCGAAACGCCATTCGAGGTAATCGCCGGCGCCATCCTCGTCCAGAACACGTCGTGGACCAACGCGGAGCGAGCTCTCCTTAGCCTGCGCTCGGCCAATGCACTAACCATCGACGCGATTCGCTCGTTGCCGATCGCGCGTTTGGAAAAGCTGATTCGTTCGTCCGGCTACTACCGACAGAAGGCGCAGCGGCTGAAGAGTTTCATCGCCTTCGTCGACGAGCGATACGGCGGATCGCTGGCGCGCATGTTCGCGACTCCCACGGAAGAACTGCGCGGCCAACTACTCTCGCTCAAGGGCATCGGACACGAAACGGCTGACGCGATTCTCCTCTACGCCGGCAATCACGAGATTTTCGTGGTCGACGCCTACGCGCGCCGCATCCTGGAGCGCCACGCAGCCATCGAAGCGTCGGCCAGATACGACGACGTTCGCGCCCTGGTAGAGCGCGCGCTCCGGCGGCAAGTCCCGCAGCCGCCCACCTCGGCTGCTGCCGTTCTCCCGCCGAAGCTGGTCGTCCACGAGCCTTCGGTGATAAGCGCCGGCGCTCGCACTCCCGCCGCTCAGCTCTACAACGAAATGCACGGCCTCTTCGTCCAAATCGGCAAACATTACTGCCTCAAGCAGGAAGCAAAGTGCGAGCAGTGTCCATTGCGCAGCTTGCTGCCCGGCCGGACATAACCACGCTTCTAACACCAATGTTGCAGAGGGTCACAAAGCAGTTGTGCGTTACGTCACAGCACAAACGTTCGGGCGATTGTATTCATTAAAGTGCAATCAAAAACCGCGCTCCGCTCCCGCGCGGTCCGAAACGTCGTCAGATGCAGTACGGATTGGAATGTCCTGCACGACTGTTGCGTTAGCCGTATCTGATTCAATAGCGCAATTCGTCGACTTGTAAGGTGTGAACGTACCCCTTGGGGAGATGCCTTTTCGCAAATGGGCAGTCTCTGCAAGCGGTGGAGCTTTTCCGCAGGTGCCGCAGCCTGTGGAAGGATTAGCGCGGATCTGGCCGGATGTTGTTGCTACTCATTAGCACTCTGATTGTTGGCGGCGGGAGCATTCTGTTCCTGCTCCGGAACTCGGCTCGCCATCGCCGCGAGCTGGCTCATCTGCAAGAGCAGCTCGCCCATGCCACGGCTGCGGTTCGTGAGGCTGAGCGCCGCCACGAAGTGATGTTCTCCGCCAACCCCTATCCCATGTGGGTCCAGGATTGCGAAACCCTGCGTTTTCTCAAGGTGAACGACGCAGCCATTACAGCGTACGGTTACTCGCGCAAAGAATTCCTTGGCATGACGCTGCTCGACATCCGTCCTCCGGATGATGCGCCTGCCCTCTTGCAGGAGCTGAGCTATCGACAGTCGGGCTACAGAAATGCCGGTATTTGGCGGCATCGTCGCAAGGACGGCACCGTCATCGCAGTTGAGGTGCTGACGTTTGAGTATCAGACCAATGGACATCCGCAGAAGGTGATATTAGCGCTGGACGTTACCGAGCGTTGCCGTGTCGAGGGAGCGCTACGTGACTCGGAAGCATCGCTGAAATCGCTGCTGGAAAGCGCGCCGTTCGGCATTGGCCAATCGTCTATAGGTGGAAATCGTTTCGCGACTCTGAACGCAGCGCTGCGAAATATCCTTGGCGGCTACACGCTCGAGGAAGCGTTGCAGCTGAATATCTCCCAGCAAGTGTATGCCGACCCCAAGGAGCGCGATCGGCTTATCGAAGTACTGCGGCGTAACCGGAAGATTGACGGATGGGAAATGGGTCTCCGAAAGCGTGACGGCAGCACCGTCCCAGTACGCGTGACCGGCTCGCTGGTGAAGGGCGACAACGACGAAGACTTCTTCCAGGCTTATGTCGAGGACATGACCCAGCAAAGCGCACTGGAACAGCAGGTGCGCCAGGTTCAGAAGCTGGAGGCGGTCGGCCGCCTCGCCGGCGGTATGGCGCACGACTTCAATAACATTCTGGTCGTCATCAAGCTATCCACCGAGTTGATGCTGGACCAGACCACCCCCGACAGCCCCTTCAGCAAGCCGCTCCTGCAAATCTCCAATGCTGCCGACCGCGCCGCCGCGCTTACCCGGCAGATGCTCGCCTTCGGCCGCCAGCAAATGATGCAGCCTCGTATTATCAATTTGAATTCCATCGTCAACGAAACCACTCAGATGCTGCGTCGTGTGATCGGAGAAGATATCCAGCTGGTGACCAGTCTCTCGGAAAACGTGGAAAATTCGCTGCTGGATCCCGATCAGCTCGGACAGGTGATTCTGAACCTTGCCGTCAATGCTCGCGACGCCATGCCTGACGGCGGCATGCTGCACCTGGAAACCTCTACCGTCGACTTGGATGAGGCTTATGCTACCGATCACCCTCCCGTCCAGTCTGGCCGCTACGTCATGCTCGCCGTCAGCGACACCGGCACCGGCATCGACAAATCCATTCTGCCGCGCATCTTCGATCCCTTTTTCACGACGAAAGAACAGGGCAAGGGCACCGGCCTCGGTCTTTCCATTGTCTACGGCATCGTGAAGCAGAGCGGCGGCTACGTCTGGGTCTACAGTGAGCCCGGACACGGCACCACCTTCAAAGTCTATTTCCCGGCCACGAGCCGTTCAGTGGAACGTCCCCTGCTGCGCCCCGACAGTTTCGCGCGTCCCTCGGGCCAGAGACTCCTGCTGGTGGAAGACGATGCCACCATTCGCAGCAATATGCGTGAGTGCCTGATGCAGATGGGCTATCGCGTCTTCGAAGCCGACAGTGGCAACGCTGCGCTGAAGGCATGTGTTGAACTGGAGGGCAAGATCGACCTCGTCCTTACCGACCTGGTCATGGCGGGCAAGGGAGGACATGAGCTGGCCCGGGACCTGACCGAGCTCTATCCCGAGCTGAGAGTGCTCTTCATGTCGGGCTACTCCGAGGACAGCGCTGCCCGAAGAGACATCCTGCTGCGCGGCAGCCCATTCCTGCAAAAGCCGTTCAGCGTCGCCGATCTGGCTAAAGCCGTGCAACACGCCCTGACGGCGAAGCTGACTGCATCGTCAGCCGAGGTTTGAGGCTGCCGAGTTCCGCGATCATGTGCGTTCACTTGCTGGCGTGACCTGCCGGCGTCCGGCAATAGCACTCGCTGTAGCTATCGGGATCGAGTCCCTCAATCGCACAGGCAAATCCCAACAGAGCATTCACCGGCAGGTAGGCTGCGGAGCTGGAGACGTTGTAGAGCCGTAACCATTCGTCGCCGGTCGAGGGCTGCGACTGGATTCTGCTGTAGAGCGTCGCCAGGCTCGCGCCGTCGAGCTTAGGCAGCTTCCACTGCTCGGAGAATGTGTACTCGCGCTTCCACTCGCCCGGAGTCGTGCCGCTTGCGAACAGAAGATTCGTCAAGTAGTAAACCGTGTTGTCGCGCAGGGAGCCGTCGCTTGCAAAGGTCACGACGCGGAACCCAGGATTCTGGTTGTAAATCGGTGAGATTGCCGAGCTGACCAGTACAAACTGCGGCTCCTTCGCCGCGGCGTTGATGACTCTGAACTCGTCGCTGTGAGTATGACCAGCAAAGCTAGCGACGACAACGTCTTGATACTTCTCCAGCAGCTTATCGAACTCCTCGGTCGACTTCGGCACCCACATCGGCACGATGGCGGAAGCGCAAAGCTTCTCGTCGTTCGCGTTGGGCTTGCCTTTTAGCAGCGCCTGGTACTTGTGAATCGTCGTGTAACTGTCGATGCCCGGCGGGATGTGGAACATCAGCCACACTTTCTCGTGCGCCTGCCGCGCGCTGGCCAGACGCGATTCCAGCCAGGTAAGCAGCTCGGTCGGAGCGGGCGACGATACGATTGCGCAACCCTCCTTGAAGTCCGCCGCCTTGTACATTTCCGAAAGGAATACCGTATTCATGGAAATGATGCGCATTCCGTGGATCGCGGGATTGGGAATGTCGTAGCTGCCCAGCGCCTCCCATGATTCGACCAACTCCTTGTCCCCGTGTGCCAGGTTGCGTGTCAGTTCAGCCGTATCGTGCAGAAAATCTCCCCCGGCGTAGATGCTGTAGTTGCCGCACTCATTATCGTTATTGCCCGGGGTTACGAAGATCGCCGTATCCGGATAACGTTTGCGGAATTCGAGCGCCAGAAACTGCAGCGTCTTGCGCACAAACTTCCGGTAATCCTCCCGGTCTTCATCGTGCGTCGCGTTGGTAAAAGTTTGCGGGAAGTGGTGCGCCAGCATGTCCCCGTTGCTCATGATGAAAGCCGGATGCGGCATAGTAGCCCGCATCGCATCCAACGCAGATTGCAGCAGCCACCAGTTCGTGTCCTCGCCGTATTGACTGAATGCGGTGTTCTTCGACTGTGCCAGGATCGCCTCCCACTGCTCCGGATCGGCGGCGGCAAGCTTGACCACCAGGCTCGCGTCCGCCATGGGATTGAAATGAATATCGGAGACGATGAGGAATGTCTTCTTCGACTGCGGCTGATGACTGTCTGCACGAAGACCGCAAGAACAGAGCAAGCTGAAAAGCAAACATAGCGTCAACCGGTTCCGTGTGACCCGGAAGAGTCTCCCGGCATTGGAGGCAAGGGTTAGCATGGTGTGAACTCGCGTTGCAGCCGCTCCTTTAGCGGCACTTTACCAAACGTCCGGCAGCGCCTCGCGTGAGAGTGAGCGCCGGTAGCGTCTCCGTGTCACTCAGCTTGATCTCAAGCTGCATAGTATCGCCGCTGATCCTGCCTTGATAGATGGCCGGCACGCCGGACGCCGAATCCGACTTTCGTATCGGGCCGCCCCGCTCGGCAGTATAGGTGCCGGGCACACTGAATTCACCTTTTGCGTCAGCCTTGATCGCCTGCGCCACATTGCCGTGCGCGCAATCGAACTCCAAGGTCGCACCCTGTGCGGTCATCCGCATGGTAACGCCGCGTCCACCCCACATCTCCGAGGCATCTTCGCCGCTCTGTTGCCAGCCGTAAGCCGCGTTGCCGGCCACGATAAGCGTGCAGAGGAAAAGCGCAACCAAATGTATCTTCATCCCCATAACTCCTCTACCGCGCATCCGAGTTTCAAATTGGAAACTGACGAAAGATTTCTTTGACGAATCGCGCCGAGTTGTACTACAGTACAGCAATCTTATGCAGCTTTCCCGCCTAACCTTCAGCGTGATCAGCACAACAACACGCACACGTGTGTTCACAAGCACACGCACATCCATCTCGGGCGGGAGGCGGTTCGGCAATACTTCCTAGATAATCTCCAGGAAACATCACCTGAACCCACCGCCCGAAAGGCTGGTGGGTTTTTCGTTTTGCCACAAACAAATTCGCGGAGGCAACATGATCGTAATCAAGCCGAAGTCCAGTTCTTTAGCGTTACAAGCAGAGGTGGGTTGAGATGGCGACTGCAAGAATTGCGCGCTTGCCACTCGCCGAACCTGAATTCCGCGTTGCCATTGCCGGCTTTGGCACGGTGGGCAATGCCGCGGCGCGGTTGCTCCATAACCGGCGTGACGATCACCCCTTCCGCATCACGCATATCTGCAATCGCAACGTCGCCCGCAAGAAAGTCAGCTGGATGGGGCGCGATGTGGTTTGGAGCGAGGATCTCCAGCAAGTGCTGGACTCCGACGCCGACGTGATCGTCGAGTTGATGGGCGGTCTGGAACCCGCATATCGCTTGGTTCGTGGAGCGCTGCAAGCCGGCAAATCGGTCGTCACGGCCAACAAACAGCTCATCGCCAGATTCGGTGCGGAGTTGCTGCAACTGGCTCGCGACAATGGCCAATATCTCGGATTCGGCGCCTGTGTCGCGGGCGGAGTTCCTGTTCTCGCGGCCCTGCAGGATGGGCTCATGGGCGATCGTCTCGTCCAGGTGCGCGGAATTCTCAATGGTACCTGCAACTACATTCTGACTCGCATCGAGCAAGGCGGCATTTCCTTCGCAGACGCCTTGGCGGAAGCTCAGCAAGCCGGATTCGCCGAGGCTGATCCGACCGACGACATCGATGGCCACGACGCGGCCGCCAAGCTTGCGATCCTGGCGCGCGTGGGATTGAAGATCGATGTCCAGCCCGAGCAAGTCGTCTGTCGCTCGATCCGCAGCATCGCTGCCGTCGATTTCGAGTACGCACGCGAGCTTGGTTGCACGATCCGGCAGATAGCAACCGCAACGCTTCACGAGGGACAGGCACATTTGCACGTGCAGCCCTCACTCGTATCTGCAACCTCGCCCTTCGCAGGCGCACTTGGTAGCCAGAACATTGTCGTCAGCAGCGGCGAGTTTGGTGGCGAGACGACCTTCGGAGGTCAGGGCGCCGGCGGATATCCCACGGCGGTCGCGGTCGTTTCCGATCTTCTGCAAGCGGCGCGGCACGGCGCCAACTCCGCGCGAGACGCTCACCACCGTGGCGTCGCGCCCTGCAAGACCAGTAGCGATTTCGAAGCGCCGCAGTATTTGCGATTCGTGGTTCGCGATCAGCCGGGAATCATCGCGCAAATCGCAGACGTACTTTCGCGGCACCACATCAACCTCGACGCGGTTTTGCAAAAGCCGGGTCACAACAAGTCGGCGCTGCCCTTCGCGATCACCCTCGAGCCGTGCCGGCAAAGCGTGCTCGAAGCCTCGCTGCAGCAAATCAGCAAATTCGAATTTCTGGCAGAAGCACCAGTGCCCATGCCAATCGTGAAATAGGAGCCATGTTCCATGCATCTTCGCTGTAGCAATACCGAGTGTTCAGCAACTTTGGATCTGCACGACCACGCCTTGTCGTGTCCGCGCTGTGCCGAGCTGTTGGAAGTGGTAGTCGATCCTCCGGCATCGTCACCGGCTGAGCTGAAGCACATCTGGCTCGAGCGCAGATGCTCCTACGATCCCCGCGATCTCAGCGGCGTATGGCGCTTCCGCGAATTTCTGCCCAACGGCTATTCCGAAATCGTGACCATGGGAGAAGGGAACTGCCCGCTGATCGAAGGTCGAAAGACCGCGCAATGGGCGGGCCTGCGGAATCTTCGCTTCAAACATCTCGGCTGGAATCCCACCGCGTGCTTCAAAGACCTGGGCATGACCGTTGGAGTGACCGAAGCGGTACACGTCGGCGCGAAGGTTGTCGGCTGCGCTTCGACCGGTAACACCTCCGGCTCGCTCGCAGCGTACGCAGCGCGCGCCGGCCTGTACGCCAGGGTTTACCTGCCCTCGGGTCAGGTCTCGACCAACAAGCTGGCACAAGCGGTGGATTTCGGAGCGGAGGTCGTACACGTGGCGGGCAATTTCGATGTCGCGCTCGATCGGCTGCTGAGCCAGGCAAGAAACGGCCTGTATTTCCTGAACTCCATCAACCCGTTTCGGCTGGAAGGTCAGAAGACCGCAATCTTCGAAATGCTGGAGCAGCTGGGCTGGCACGCGCCGGATTTCGTCGTCGTCCCCGGCGGCAATCTCGGCAACAGCTCGGCCTTCGGCAAGGCGCTGGAAGAACTTCATGCCGCCGGCTTCCTCGACAAGCTGCCGCGGCTGGTCATCGTTCAAGCCGAAGGTGCGAATCCGCTGGCGCAGATGTGGCGCTCCGGCTCGAACGAGCTGCAGCCTGTCGACAAGCCGGACACCGCCGCAACCGCAATTCGCATCGGCAATCCGCGCTCGTGGAAGAAGGCGCTGCGCGCGCTGCACAACACTAACGGTTTCGTCGTAGACGTAAGCGATGACGAGATCGCCGAAGCCAAGGCGATGATCGGTCGCGACGGCATCGGTTGCGAACCCGCGTCGGCCACGACGCTCGCTGCGCTGCGCAAGCTGGCAGTGCAGGGCGAGATCGATCGCGATGCCGTCGTCGTTGCCATCCTGACCGGCCACGCCCTCAAAGATACCGATTTCATCCTCAACTCGCGCTTGCGCGAACCTGCCTTCGAAGGAGTTTGTTGCGCATGAACACCCTCAGCATTGACGCCGTCCAGAGAGCGCGAGTCCCGCACAGCTCGGCGGACTGTTTCGAAATTAAAGTTCCGGCCTCCATCGCCAATCTCGGTCCGGGCTTCGACACTCTCGCGGTTGCCGTCCAGCTTTACTTGCGGCTGCGAGTAAAGAAACTGCCGGGGTGCGGCGAGCTGCATTTTCGTTTTCTCGATCACCAACTCCACGGCGAGAACTGCATCGAGCGCGCGTATCGCTCGCTGGCGGGCGCGGACTTCGATAGACTCCCCTCCTTGTCTGTCGAAGTCCGCAGCGAAATTCCCATGCGAGCGGGGCTGGGAAGCAGCGCGGCGGCAAGTGTCGCCGGCCTTCGGCTCTACGAAGCAGTAGCCGGACCTGTACCCGCCGCGACGCTGCTGAACGCCGCGTGTGCGCTGGAATCGCATCCCGACAACGCCGCGGCATCGCTGCTGGGCGGGCTGACCATCAGCTGCCAACTGGCAGATGACATCGTTCACGCCACGAGCGTCGCGTGGCCGGATTCACTGGAATTCGTTGTTCTGACGCCCGATCAGCCTCTGACGACCGCCGAATCCCGGGCTGTGCTGCCGCAGTGCGTTTCACGTGCGGATGCGGTCTTCAACCTGCAACGAGTCGCGATGCTGCTGAGTTCCTTGCAGAGCGGAGATTACACGCTGCTCAAGCATGCTCTGCGCGACCGCATCCATCAGCCGGCGCGTCAGCGTATCGTGCCGGGTTTGATCGAAGCGCTGGAATTGCAACATCCCGATCTACTTGGCGTCTGCCTCAGCGGCTCCGGCCCATCGATCGTCGCCATCGCCGAACGCAATCATGGCGAGATCGCGAGCCTGCTGGAATCGGTGTATGAAGCTTGCGGCATCGCCTGCACGGCGCGGGTCCTGCAAGCGCATCACGAAATCGAGGAACGAATACCAGTGTTCCGCGCAGGATTACTGTGTTGCTAGAGCTCATCTCGCAAATCGGCGGGGTTCGTATCAGTCACGACTTCCAGTCGTGCCGAAACGGCGCTTCATGACGTAGGGGGCTTTAAAGTTTGCGAGGAAACCGCTCTTCAATTTCGGCGCGGAGTGCGACTGCCGAAAATCAGAGCGCCGCAGGCGCGTGCCATGATAGCCCAGGACGTAGCGCAGCGGAGTCCTGGGTAGCGTGGCAAAAAGGCCTAGAGTCCCCCAGGGACGGCACGGGTTTCACGCAGACACTTCGGCTCAGCGAGGATGCGGCTTCGAGAGTCCGGAGCCTAAGCCCACGCTCGCAATGAGACATTCCGTCGTGCCGATAACCGCGCATCACTCTGTTATCATCCAAACTCACAAAGGCCTGATCGCGATAGAACGTAGCGGCCGCTGCATCAAACATCGCCATTCCGTCTAACCCCAGGTTGTGGAGCTCTCGATGAAACGGTGTGTCTGTGCCGTCATCTTTTTCATTGCCATCATTGGTGTACTTGCTGAAGCCCAGATCGACTTCGGTACGGTGATCGTCGCCGGCGTTTCGCAAAACAGAGTTGTCCTGGCAGCGAGCACTCGCTCCGCCTCGCAAGATGGCCACGATAGCTGCAAGGTCGCGGTCGTGGGCGGCAAGCTGCTTTTTGGTGCCGCGGGAGTCGTCGCCGACACGGCTTCCTCGATTCCCACCGTGTGGGCGTTCGATGCGATGGGAGTGGCAAAGACCTCTTTCGCAGACGCTCCCAAAAGGATGGTAGCGTGCGCCGCATCGAGTTGCTGTCCCTCCGATCCCAAGAATCTCCCTGAGAACGTCGCCCAGGGATGGCTGGATTCGCTGCTGGCCAGTCTCACCACGGCATCCTATGTCGGGGTAGACGACTGGAAGCTCGGCGCGGCCGCGACCGGCATCGTCGCTGGGATTGGGCCGTCGGGCGACATGGAAGCGGTTGTGGACCAGGTCGCCTGTCAGAAACCCGACACGCAGACTGCGGCAGCAGGCGAGAAGCTTCATGGCAATTGCCAGCCGCATCTCGATTTCTCGAAAAAGGTACTGCCGCCAAAAGGGCAAACCGTTTGGATTCCGCTGGGAATAACCGACACCGCGAACGAGTACCTCCGTCAGGCCTCGGACCGGGCCAAAGCGGAGGTGCAAGAGTGGCCCAATCTGCAGGAGTGGCAAATAGCCTACCGGCTGGTCGATCTCACCCTCGCCTACTCACAAAAGAAGGACTACGTACGGCGGTCCGATTGAAGTGGTCGAATTGCATCGCAACGGGTCGGTGACCTGGATACAAAATCCGCAGCACTGTCCCGAGAAGTAGCCGGTTCAGCGGTGACTCAACGGCAGCTCGCCCTACGCCGCCCGAATCGCCTGTAACGCCGCCATCTTGGCGGCTGGATCGCAGGCCTCCGGCCTGCGCTACGAATTGCTTGCAGCACTGCACCGTCACCACCCTCACGCGATAAACTGGAGTTTCATTCCAAAAAAGAGGGCGCACCATGCCGGCCATTATTCTCGACGGAACCAAGATCGCAGCTGAGATCAAGGCAGAAGTAGCGGAAGACGTGAAAGAGCTCACTGCTGCCGGACTTCGTCCCGGACTCGCAGTTGTGCTCGCGGGGCACAATCCCGCCTCCGAGATCTACGTTCGCAACAAGGTAAAGACCTGCGAGCAGCTTGGCATCTACAGCGAAAAGCACACGCCGGCGGACGACGTCACCACCGACGAGCTGCTCGCACTGGTCGACGATCTGAATCGCCGCGATGAGATCGATGGCATTCTGGTGCAGCTGCCTCTGCCCGCGCAGGTCGATGCCAAGAAAGTCCTGCTCGCCGTCTCGCCGGAAAAAGACGTCGACGGCTTCCATCCCATGAACGTCGGCTATCTCTCCACCCAGCGTCCCGGCCTGGTTCCGTGTACGCCCGCCGGCATCATCGAGATCCTCAAGCGCAGCAACATTCCCATCGCCGGCGCAGAAGCTGTGGTTGTGGGACGTAGCGACATCGTCGGCAAGCCGGTCGCGATGCTCCTGCTCAACGGCAATGCGACGGTTACGGTTTGTCACTCGAAGACGCGCGATCTGCCCGGCGTCTGCCGGCGCGCGGACATCTTGGTCGCCGCGATTGGCAAGGTCCGGCATGATCACGCCTGACTTCGTGAAGCCCGGCGCGACCGTAATCGACGTCGGCATGAACACCGTCACCGATCCCGCGGAGTTCAAGGAGTTCTTCGCCGGAAACGAAAAGCGCGAGCGCGACTTCGCCGCCAAGGGCTCCACGCTGATCGGCGATGTTCATCCCAAGGTCGCCGAAGTTGCGGGAGCCATCACGCCCGTGCCCGGCGGCGTAGGTCCGCTGACCATCGCCATGCTGATGAGCAATACGGTGAAAGCTGCCAATCTGCGCCGCGGCAACAAGGTCAGCACACTGGCGGCTCGCTAGTCCCTGCCGACTGTGAGCAAGGCGTCGCAAGCGTGTCCTCGGATGCGCTAAAGCCTTACCGGCGCTGTGGTGGATAGGCCGGCACCACGTTCGCGACTCGCTTCCTACCACGCATAGGCGCTTGTTTTCTAGATCGATACGGCGCAGAATGCCCGCAGCTCCAAGACCACAAATTTAGTCCACAGTTGCAGGCCCCATGTGCAGGCGCGATCGCAGTTGATGTGTGCCTGGTTGCCTCACGCCGAATCTGGCTGGGTGCTGTTTCCAAAGATGTCTACACACTGTAAGCCGAGAGCTTCGCATTCGGTTTTACGGGTCCCGCTGTAGAAGTGATTTTGGTTTTCGACCGAACTAAACCAAATTCCTAAGGAGAACAACATGAACAGAACGCTGTTGAGGTTTGCAGGATTATGTACGCTCGCTCTCGTCGCGACGTGGGCTAT
This sequence comes from uncultured Acidobacteriaceae bacterium, assembly GCA_963805985.1. Classification (GTDB taxonomy): domain Bacteria; phylum Acidobacteriota; class Terriglobia; order Terriglobales; family Acidobacteriaceae; genus Bog-257. The sequence continues at coordinate 654,740 of CAWDWG010000009.1, forward strand.
GCCCCTGCGTGCGCAGATGAGCGAGATGAAAGAGAAGCCGCCGATGTACAGCTACGTGGGCTTTTGGAGCATTCCTCGCGCGCAATGGGCGGAAATGCAGAAGGCGGACGAGGCCGATCAGAAGGTGCTATCGCAAGCCGTCGCCAGCGGCACGATTGTCGGCTACGGCAGCGACATCAACCTGGTGCATTCGCCCGACGGTCCGACGCACGACGATTGGTGGTCTTCCATGTCGATGGCGGGAATGATGAACGTGCTGAATCAGTTCTACAGCAATGGCAGCTCCACTTCTCCTGCGTTGCAGAGCGCGACGAAACATTGGGACGGCATCTACGTCAGCCATTTCTACAACTGGAAATCGGGATCGTGGAAGGGCGTCTACACGCATGGCAGCTCTTACAAGCTGAAGGCGGACGCCCCCGACGATGCCGTCGCCATGCTGGCCAAGAACTTCGTTGCGCCGATATTGGAGAAACAGCTGGCGGACGGCATGATCTATGAGTATGAGATCGACACCGAAGCGATCCATACTGACGCGCCCGGCACCTTCTGGATCTTCTACATCGCGGCCAACGCCGATGCTCTCGACAAAGTGAGCGCCGCGGTGCGGGCTGCTGTCAAAGCGAACCCGCTAGCCTTGGCAGCATTCGACTCTGCGACCGAAGCCAGCGCCCATCGCGACTACCTGTCGATGACCAACGCTACCTACAAATGACCAGTCTCTAATCTCTCCGATCCGCGAGCAGCTTATCTTGGCCGCTCGCGGAAGACTTAAGACAGGCTCGCGCCTCGGCAGCCGCAGCGCGAATGGGATACGCTAGTCAACTATGGCGTCCGGGCCTTGGGTGGCAGGGAAGAGCGTATCGATTGTCCTGTGCTGCATCTCCTGCCTGCTTCCGCAGCTGCGCGCACAAACTCTCCCGACGCGCCTGGCGACCTCCAAAGAAATTCACGACATGCTGGTGCAATACGTTGACGTCCAGCACAAGGCGCATGGCGTCGTCGTCGGCCTCATCAGCAAGCGTGGTCGCGAGATCCTCAGCTACGGGACGTTCGGTCCTGGCAATCCGCGCGTGCCCGATGCCGAGACCATCTTCGAAATTGGCTCGGTCACCAAGGTCTTCACGTCGCTGCTGCTGGCGGAAATGGTGTTGGACAAAGAGGTCAGCCTCAACGATCCCATCGCCAAATACCTTCCGCCATCGGTGCACGTGCCCACGAGAAACGGCAAGCAGATCACCCTGCTGGACCTCTCGACGCACCACTCCGGTTTCCCGCGCGAGCCAATGCACTCTGCCGATTTCACCATCGAGCAGGCTTACGACTTCGTGAATCACTACGAGCTGACCCGCGATCCCGGGGCTGCCTACGAGTATTCGAATTTTGGCGCAGGGCTACTGGGGCAAATCCTGGCCATGCGTGCGGGAACCGACTACGGGACCCTTCTGCGCACACGTATTACGCAGCCTCTGGGGATGGACCACACGGCGATCCATCCCACCGAGGAGATGAGCAAGAACCTGATTGATGGCTATCGCAATAACCAGAAGACACCCCATCTGCAGATCAATATGCTAGTGCCGGCCGGCGCGATCCTTTCCAACGTCGATGACATGTTGATCTTTCTGGCAGCGAATATGGGGCTGATTCGAACCTCGCTTCAGCCGGCGATGAAATACATGCTGAGCGTGCGCCGCGAGGCTTCGCCGGGTGTTCAAATTGCGTTAGCTTGGCACATCGTGAATGGCGGAACGCTGGTGTGCCACAACGGCGGTACTTTTGGTTACCACGCGTTCGTGGGTTTCGAGCCGCGGCGGAAGGTCGGGATCGTCGTGCTCTCCAATTCAGCCGAGTTCACCGATGACATGGCGCAGCAGATCCTGCATCATGCCGAAAGTGGGCCAACCGAGATTCAGGTCGGGCCTCCGAATCTGCAATGATACGCCCGGGCGCTTTCAGTGTCTGCGCGAGACCTCCGTTTCGATTTCGGCAGTGGAGCGCGACCGCAGACAATCAAGCGCCATAGGCGCGGAATATCATAGCCCAGTACGTAGCCGAAGGCGGAGTGCTGGGTTAGTGGGAAAAGCAACCAGAGTCCCCGGGGACGACATGGTTCTCACCCAGACACTTTCAGGCCTTATATACTGCGTGAGATTGCACCCAGCGATGCCATTTCGGCGCTTGCCTTCGACTGATCCATCGGGTGAATTGTGCTGCGCGTAGGACTGACGGGCGGTATCGCCTGCGGCAAGTCTACCGTAGCCGGGATGCTGGTGAAGCGCGGTGCCCGCCTGCTTCAGGCCGATACTCTAGCGCACCAGCTCTACCGGCCCGGGACCGGCGTTTACGACGAGATTGTGCGACGTTTTGGCCGCGAGATTGTAGGCGACGACGGCACCATCAATCGCTCCAGGCTCGCAAACGCAGTCTTTCCCGGGCGCATAGCCGAGCTAAATGCGATCGTCCACCCGGCGGTGATTGAATCGCAAAACCAGTGGATGGACGAGATTGAGCGCGCCGATCCGTACGCGATTGCGGTTGTGGAAGCAGCGCTCATCATCGAGGCCGGGGCCGAAGACGACTTCGACAAGCTCATCGTTGTGACCTGCGATTTCGAGCGCAAAGTCGAACGCTACGCGGGGCGCGCGAATGTCTCCTTGCAGGCTGCCCGGGCTGAGGTCGAGCGCCGCAGCGCCGCTCAGCTCAGCGACGATGAGAAAGTGAAACATGCCGACTACGTGATTCAGAATTCCGGATCGTTGGACGAAACCGAGCGACAGGTAGAGAACGTCTGGAAACAGCTGCATGCGCTGGCGACGAAGTAGCGCATCAGATCTTCTCCTGCCTTGCCAGTAGCCGGATATCAACCGGGATGCCCAAATGCAGCGCTTTTCGTTACACTTTTCTTAGGGGCACGTCTATCTGCTGTCCCGAACTTCAGTCGATTGGAACCATCACATAGGCATGAGATTTTTACGACCATTCCTGCTAGGCATGATTCTGGCCGGCGCATTCTACTGGTTTACTACCCATCACCAGGGGACAAACCCGGCTGCCGACATCATCTCGCGGCCAACCCACGTCGAGATCAGCCAGGCGGCGGGTCCGGAGAAACTCGATCCGGAAGAGCAGAACAATATCGAGGTCTACCGCCGCGTTATCCCGTCGGTGGTGAACATCACCTCGCGCACCGTCGCTTACGATCTCTTCTTCGGGCCGGTGCCGGAGGAGGGCCAGGGATCCGGCTTCATCATCGACAACGACGGGCATATTTTGACGAACTACCACGTTGTGGGAGATTCCGCGCAGGTTGAGGTCACGCTGCACAACAAGAAGACCTACAAAGCGACGGTCATTGGGCGCGATCGCGGGCATGATCTTGCCGTAGTTCAGATCAAGGCTCCCGAGCTGACGCCGGCGGTGCTGGGTGAATCCAAGAACCTGCAGGTGGGTCAGAAGGTGTTTGCCATTGGCAATCCCTTCGGGCTTTCGGGAACGATGACGCGCGGCATCATCAGCTCGTTGCGTCCGATTCGCAGTCCCGAGGGCGCGTACATCGACGAGGCCATTCAGACCGATGCCGCGATCAATCCCGGCAACTCTGGCGGCCCGCTGCTGAACTCGCATGGAGAAGTGATCGGCATCAACAGCATGATCGCGACCGGCGGCTCGAACCAGAGCGCCGGAATCGGTTTCGCAATTCCCATCAATACCGCCAAAGCCGTGCTCACCGATTTAATTACGGTGGGCTCGGTAAAGCGGCCGTCGCTGGGCATTGTGTCATTGCCGATCGGACCGGAATTGGCGCAGGAGATCGGTCTGCCCGCCGACAATGGTGTGCTGATTGTGCGCGTATTGCCGGGAGGCGCGGCGGAGCGCGCCGGCCTGAAGGGTGGGACCGAGCGTGCGTATCTTGGCGCAACGCCCATCATGATCGGTGGCGATCTGGTTGTCGCAATCAACGGCGATCCCATCGGCGATCAGCAGGACCTTGCCAATTCGATGAACAAGCATCGCGCCGGCGACACGGTCACGGTTACTATCTATCGCGGCCGCAGGAAGATGAACGTGCTCGTCCAGTTGGGCGAGGCGCACGATCACGCCTGAAATTGGGTGCCCCAGGTCTCGCGTTTTTCGAGACCTGGGAGACTGCTACAACCGGGCTCTCATGAGGCATCCATTGCCCGTCTGCACAACCGTCGGATATCATTCCTAAATATGTACGACGACTTCGAAGCTGCCGATCGCTGGTCGGGCAAACGTGTGCATTGCCGTTATCAGGCGCTGATCGTCGCCATTGCCACGCGCCACGCCGATGCCGTTGACATCAAGTTTCTAGTGGACGAGCGGCCGGTGTGGATTGCGCTGCCGCATCCCGCATGGGTGGAACATAACCGGCAAACCGGAAAAATCATCACCGATCCCATAGCAGTGCAGATCGCCGGACATTATCTGAAGTGGGCGATCGAATCGGGCGAGGACAACGGCCGCGAAATGTACGCCCTGACCGTTCCGGAAACGCTGGAACATTTGCAAGCCGTGATGGACGCGGCACAACAGCCCGCTGCCCGCTGACTTCTTTCGAAGCGACTGCGTTTCTTTCAAATATGATTTCCTGCGCTGCATATCAAGCGGCTCAGCGAGGAGTACGCAAATGGTGAAACTAGCTCTTCTGGTGCGACTGGAAGCGAAACCTGGCAAAGAAGAGGAATTGGCTGAGTTCCTCAGCAGCGCGCTGCCTTTGGCGCAAGCCGAACCGGGAACGATATCGTGGTTTGCTTTCCGGATCGGCGCCTCCACATTCGGGATCTTCGACACCTTCAACGACGAAGCCGGACGCCAGGCACATTTATCGGGACCGATTGCGGCAGCGCTCATGGCAAAGGCCCCCGAACTGCTGGCCAAGCCACCCATCATCGAGAAGCTGGATCTTCTGGCAGGAAAACAGAAGGAGTAGCCTAGGACCGCGAAGCAGCCAGAACGCCGACCAGATGCTCCTCGCCCCGGTCTTCGCCTGCCAGATGAATCTGTTGCGAAAGCGATACGGTTTCGTCGCGGCGCATCCATCCTCTGGAGCGGAACAATGCTCGCATGCTGTCACTCCCCTCTTGAGCTTCGCCCGAATTCTGCAGTACACTGCGCGAACCCGCTTGCGACTCTGAGCAGGCCTTATCTCATTCCGCGGTACAGGAGAGCTTGTGGAGCGTATCCGGTTCGTGACCCATCGCGACCAGCGCATTTTGCTGTTGGACTTCACCAACTGTACCGCGGAAGACGTGGCGACAATCTCCGAGCATGTTCCCGGCCTGGTCAGAGGCGAGCCTGTCGGATCGGTTCTGGCGCTGGCCGATTTTACCGGAGCAGAGTTCAATCGCGAGGCCGTCGAGGAGATCAAGATCGCAACCGCGATTGATCGTCCTCATATCAAGCGCGCCGCGTGGGTATTGAGCCACAACCTCTCTAAAACTCTGTATGACTCGATCCGCAATTTTTCCGCGCGCGATTTTCCGGTCTTTGAGACGCGCGAAGCGGCGATGGACTATCTCGTCAGCGGATCATCGATCTAAAAAGCAAAGAGCCTCCGACCAGGCGGAGGCTCGAAATTCAAGAAGGCGGATTCTTACTTGGCCGGCGTGGCTGGCTTCGGATTTGCCGGTGCGGACTTGGCCGGCGCCGTATGGCTGCCTTCCAGCACCGAACCGGTGCGGTGAGAGCGGCGGGCCGCAAACACCGACAGCGTAATCGAGGTCACCATGAAGAGGATGGCTGCCCAGGTGGTCGCCTTGGTAAGGACGGTGGCAGCGGTGCGGGTACCGAATGCGGTCTGGCTGCCCATGCCGCCGAAAGCCGCGGCAACGTCGCCGCTCTGGCCGCTCTGCAGCAGCACCACGATGATTAGGAACGCGCAAACGATAATGTGAATGGTGGTAAACAGGGCTACCATGTAGCTTTGAACTCTCTCTTCCAGCGGCGCTCGCGCACAGGCGCAAAGTCATCCGCATTGGGATCTAAACGTAAGCAACAACCTGGCGTGAGTTGGTGCAGAAGGGGAACTTGCCGCATCAATCTGCTAAGTTTCGGCTGGCAAACAGATTACAATCCCCAGAAGTACTGAAACCCACCGTCGCAGGAAAACTTACAAAAAGCTGCCGAATGCAGCATTATAGCATGCGATCCCCGGCAAATTCATTGCTGCAGTTTGTAATCGGAAGACGGTGTCTTCTGAGTCACCTGCTTTGGCGTCGGCAGCTGCGAGACATCCCAGCCTCCGCCCAGCGCCTGGATCAAATCCACCGACGAGACCATCAGGTTGATGTGCAGGGTCGCCAGCGTTTCCTGATCGGTAAGCAGCGTCGTCTGCGCCGTTAGGACGTCGATGTAAGGATCGATACCGGTCTCGTAGCGGCCAACCTCCAGGTTCAATAGCTCTTGCGCAGAATTGACGGCTGCCTGCTGGCTGATCAATTCCTGCGAGTAGATGCGCGTGCCGGCCAGATAATCTTCCACCTGCTGGAACGCGGTCAGGACCGTCTGGCGATAGTTGGCGACGTCGGCGTTGTAGATGGCCGAGTACTGATGGAGCTCGGCGCGATAGAGCCCGCCGTTGAAGATGGTCTGCGAGACCGATGGACCGATCGACCAGAAGCGGCTCGGCCAGCTGAACCATTTCGTGAAAGTCGACGCCTCAAATCCGCCGGAGGCCGACAGCGTGACATCGGGGAAGAACGCTCCATAGCCGATACCGATGACGGCGTTCGCTTCGGCGAGGGTACGTTCGGCAGCGGCGACATCCGGCCGGCGCTGCAGCAACTCCGCCGGCACGCCAACCGGAATGGGCGGAGGTGTGGTCAGCTGCGGCTTCTTTGCAATGGAAAAGTCCGTCGCCACGCGCCCCAGCAGCACCGCGATGGCATGCTCGTATTGCGCGCGCGCTACGCCGACATTGATCACGCTAGCCTGTACGCCTTCGAGCGTGGCACGAGCCGCAACCACGGAATAGTAATCGTCGATGCCCGTGTCATACAGCGACTGCGTCAGATCAAGAAGCTTCTGATCGGCGGTTACCGTTTCCTGCAGAATCTGTTCCAGCGCGTCCTGGCCGCGAATCTCGAAATAATATTGCGCCAGGCTGGTCTCTTCCGTCAGCCGCTCCACTTCCAGATCGGCCGCACTGACCTGCGCTGCGTACTGTTCTTCGCGCACCTGATTGCGGATTTTGCCGAAGAAGTCCGGCGTCCATGCGACATCAATCGGCGCCGAAACCACAGTGCTCGTCTGCCCCGTATTTGCCAAAGTTGAATTGGTGAGATTGCCGGAGGACTTGGCGCGATTCCATGACGCGCCCGCGGTGACTGTAGGCCAATACTGCGCTCGCGCTTCAGCCACCAGCGCCTTGGCTTCAAGGAAATTCTGAAAGTACTGCTTGATGTTCTGGTTATTGATCTCCAGTTGGTCTTCGAGCGCGTTCAAGTCCGGATCTTTGTAGACTTCCCACCATTTGCCCCGCAGCATCCCCTCCTGCGGATTCGCCACCTTCCAGCCCTCGGTGTTCTGGAAATTGACAGTCGACTCTTTGTAGTTGGCCGCAGGTGTACTGGGAGGCGCCGGCGCGTGGTATTTGGGTCCGACCGTGCATCCGGCAAGTATGCAAGCGCACGCACAACTGCCGAGCGAAACCAGCAGTCGCAGCTTGTTCGTGGTCATAAACATTTCTCGTCCAGCCAAACTCCTCAGGTCTACGGTTCGATCGGTTGCATTCCCCCCGGATTGAAGCTGTCGCGCTGCCTGCCTTGCACCCGCAGACGCAGCCGGTCCAGCGTGAGATAAACCACCGGAGTGGTGTAAAGCGTGATCAATTGGCTCAGCAGCAAGCCGCCAACAATCGTGATGCCCAGCGGCCGGCGCATCTCCGAGCCGGTGCCCGTGCCGAACGCCAACGGAAGGGCGCCGAAGATCGCGGCCATGGTTGTCATCAGGATGGGGCGAAAGCGCAGGATGCAGGCCTCGAAAATCGCGTCTTGCGTGCTTTTGCCTTCAACCCGCTCGGCCACCAGCGCAAAGTCGATCATCATGATGGCGTTCTTCTTCACGATGCCGATCAGCAGCACGATGCCGATGATGGAGATCACGTTCAGGTCCATGTGAAAGAGCATCAGCGCCAGCATCGCGCCTACGCTGGCCGATGGCAGCGTAGAAATAATGGTCAAGGGATGAACCAGGCTCTCGTAGAGAATTCCCAGGACGATGTAGACCGCCAACACTGCGGTCAGGATCAGGTATGGCTCGCTGGAAAGCGATTGCTGATAGGCCTGCAGCGTGCCTGCAAAGAATCCCCGAATCGTCGACGGCAGCCCCAGTTGCTGTTCCATCTTCTGAATTTCTTGGGTCGCCTGGCTCAGGGAAACGTTCGGCGCCAGGTTGAACGAGACGGTGACGGAAGGGAAGAGTCCGGTGTGGTTCACTTGCAGCGGAGTGGTACCGGTCTGGTTCTTGGTAACCGTGGCCAGCGCGGCGATGTTGTTCAGCCCGGCGGTCCCGCTTGACGAGGCCGAACCACCGGGGCTGATGTAAATGCTCTTCAGCCCTTCCGGCGATTGCCAATACTGCGGCGCAGCTTCCAGCACAACGTAATACTGGTTCAGCGGCGTGTAGATCACCGAGACCTCGGATTGACCGAAGGCCGAATAGAGCAAGCTGTCGAGCGATTGCGCCGTCTGTCCGAGTCGGGCGGCGGCCACGCGATCGTAGGTCAGGAATTCCTGCAAACCGCCGTTCTGCTGATCGCTGTTCACATCCTGCAATCCGGGCAGCTTCTTAAGATTGGTCAGCAGAATCGGGCCCCAGTGCGCGAGATCGGGGATGTTGTCGGATTGGATGGTGTATTGGTACAACGCGCTGCTGGAGCGGCCTCCGATGCGCACATCCTGCACGGCCTGCAGAAACGCTGACGCCACCGGCAAACGATTCAGCTGCGGACGCAGGCGATTGATGACCTGCGCGGCCGAGACGTTTCCTCGCTCGTTCAGCGGCTTCAGCGCGATGTAGATGAATCCGCCGTTGCTGGCGCCGTTGCCGCCGGTGTAAGCGTTGACGTGGGCAACCGCCGGGTCGGCCTTGATCACCTTCACCAGCTCCAGTACGGAGTAGTTCATGAACGGAAACGACGCGTCCTGCGGTCCCTGCACACCGCCGACCAGAGCGCCAGTGTCCTGCTGAGGGAAGAATCCCTTTGGGATTTTTATGATGACGATGACGTTCAGCGCGATGGTCAGCGCCAGCACGATCAGCATCAGCGCCGAGTTGTCCAACGCCCATAGCAGCGACTGCCGATAAACGTTGAGCATGCCGTTGAAGAACTTCTCGCTGAAGCGATAAATCCGATTGTGCTTCTCTTCGCGGTTGCGAGCTTTGAGCAAGTGCGCGCACATCGTCGGTGTGGTGGTCAGCGAGACCACCATCGATACCAGAATCGCCGTAGAGAGCGTGACCGCGAACTCGCGGAACAATCGCCCGACGATCCCGCCCATCATCAGGATGGGAATAAACACTGCAATCAGCGAAATGCTGATGGAGAAGACGGTGAAGCCGATTTCCTGTGCTCCCTTCAGGGCAGCGGCGAACGGCTGCATGCCGTTTTCCAGATGGCGGGAAATGTCTTCCATCACCACGATCGCATCGTCGACGACGAAGCCGGTGGAGATGGTCAGCGCCATCAGCGACAAGTTGTCGAGGCTGTACCCAAACAAATACATCCCGGCGAAGGTTCCGATCAGCGACACCGGAACCGCGACTGCCGGAATAAGAGTGGCCCGCACGCTGCGGAGAAACACGAAGACGATGATCACCACCAGGCAAATGGAAATGATCAGCGTCATCTCCACGTCGTTCACCGAGGCGCGGATGGTGGTGGTGCGGTCGAGCACGATGGTGAAGTGGATGCCCTGCGGCACCACCGCTTGCAGAAACGGCAGCTGCGAGCGAATGCGCTGCACGGTCTGAAGGATGTTCGCGCCCGGCTGACGGAAGATGATCACCGTGACCGATTTCGTTCCATCCATGTAGCCGGCGGTGCGGATGTTCTGCGTGGAGTTGACCACGTCGGCGACATCGGAGAGCCGCACCGCATTGCCATTGTGATACCCAACGATCAGCGGTTTGTAGTCCTTCGCGCGCGAGATCTGATCGTTGGTAATGATGTCGGCCGTCACCATGTCGTTGGATATCTGGCCGCGTGGCTGCAGCGTGTTCTGCAGGCTAAGAACCGCTTGCAGATTGGAGAGCGTGAGGCCGAAACTTTCCAGCTTGGTGGGATTCGCCTCCACTCGCACCGAAGGCGTCGCTCCGCCGCCGACGAATACCTGTCCCACACCCTGAATCTGAGACAGCTTCTGCTCCAGCACCGTCGAGGCCTGATCGTAGAGGTAGGTCACGTCGTACTTGTCCGATGTCAGGCTCAGGATCATGATGGGTGCATCGGCAGGATTGACTTTGCGATAGGACGGATTTTGCGGCAGGTTGGCCGGAAGATAGGTGCGCGCGGCGTTGATGCCTGCTTCCACATCGCGCGCGGCGCCGTCGATATCGCGGCTGAGATCGAATTGCAAGGTGACCGAAGTGCTTCCCAGGGAGCTGGACGAGGTCATTTCACTGACCCCGGCGATATGTCCAAGCTGCCGCTCCAGTGGAGTTGCGACGGACGAGGCCATGATCTGCGCGCTGGCGCCGGGCAAACTGGCGCTGACCGAGATAGTCGGGAAATCGACCTGCGGAAGCGGTGCGACCGGCAGCTCGATGAAGGCGACGGCCCCGGCGATGGCAACGGCAATCGTAAGCAGCGTGGTCGCAACCGGCCGGCGGATGAAAGGAGCAGAGATGTTCATGCCTGCTCCGGATCCGGCGACAAGCTATCGCCGGCCATGTCGCTGGGACTGTGCCCCGTGACGCGCTTTCCCAACTTATCGAAGAAGATGTAAATGACCGGCGTGGTGTACAGCGTAAGCACCTGGCTCACCAGCAACCCACCCACGATCGCAATACCCAACGGCCGGCGCAGCTCCGAACCCAGGCCGCGGCCGAGAGCCAGCGGCAAGGCCGCCGAGCAGCGCAGCCATGGTAGTCATCATGATCGGGCGAAAACGAAGCAGGCTGGCTTCGTAGATAGCGTCGGTGGCATTCTTCCCCTGCTCGCGTTCCGCCTCCAGCGCGAAGTCGACGATCAGAATGCCGTTCTTCTTGACGATGCCAATCAGCAGGATGATGCCGATGATCGCGACAACGCTGAGGCTCTCACCAAACAGAATCAGCGCCAGCAGCGCTCCGACTCCGGCCGAGGGCAGAGTTGAAAGAATCGTGATGGGGTGAATAAAGCTCTCATACAAAACTCCCAGCACAATGTAGACGACAACCAGCGCGGCCAGAATCAATAGCGGCTCGTTGGTCAGTGAATTCTTGAAGGCTGCCGCCGTGCCCTGAAAATCAGACTGCAGGCTCGCCGGGAAATGGAGGTTTGTCGCAACCTTGTCGATCGCCTCGATCGCGTTGCCCAGCGCGGCATTTGGTCCCAGATTGAAGGAGACGGTTACGCAAGGGAACTGTCCCTGATGATTAATGGTGAGCGATTCTTTCTTCGTCTCCAGATGCGTGAAGGCGTTCAGCGGCACAGCATTCGCCGGCGTCGAAGTAGAAGCAGTATTGGGCGTTGCAGCCGGCCCCGGCGGATACAGCGCGGTAGCCGGCGGCGTTAGTGTCGCCATCGACGGGGTGTAGAGCACCGACGTCGTGGTGGCATTGGATCCGGCCGAAGCCGATGCAGAAGCTGAGTAGGAAGCGACCGCGCTGACGCCAGAGGATCCGGACGACGCGTTCGACTGCACATAGAGATATCCCAGGTTCGACGGCGTCTGTTGCCATTGCGATTGCGTCTCAAGAATGACGTGATACTGATTCAGCTGCGTGTAGAGCGTATTGATCTGTCGCTGGCCGTAAGCGTCGTAAAGAGTGTTATCGATCGTATTGGGCACGATCCCCAGACGTGAGGCCGTCACACGATCGATCGTCAGATACAGCGCCCTCGCATTCGTCTGCTGATCGGTAGCAACATCTTCAATTTCCTTCAGGCCCTTCAGCTTGGTGACGAACTGGTCGGTCCATTGATTGAGCTCGTTGCTGTCCGGGTCCTCCAGCGTGTACTGATACTGGGTGCGGCTCACGCGGTCATCCACCGTGATGTTCTGCACCGGCTGCATGTACAGCTGGATCCCCTGCACTTGCTGCAAATTGCTCGAGAGGCGGCGAATCACGTCGGACGCGCTCATGTGATGGCGGTCGCTCAGAGACTTCAAGTTGATCGACATGCGGCCGCTGTTGAGCGTGGTGTTGGTGCCGTCGGCGCCAATAAAGGACGAGAGGCTCTCGACCGCCGGATCCTGCAGGATGACTTTGGCCAGCGCCTGTTGCTCTTGCGACATCGCGGCGAACGACGTCGATTCCGGCGCCTGCGAAATTCCCTGAATCACGCCGGTGTCCTGCACCGGGAAGAATCCTTTGGGAATGAAAATGTAGAGCACCACCGTGAGGACGAGCGTAGCCACGGCGACCAGCAACGTAAGCGTCTGATGATCGAGCACGACCTTCAACGTCCGGCCGTAGAAGGCGATCATGCGCTCGAAGGCGTTCTCCGACCAGCGGTAGAAGCGCGTCTGTTGCTGCTCTGGGCGATGGCGCAGAATGCGCGCCGACATCATCGGCGTCAGAGTCAACGACACGACCGCGGAGATCACAATGGTGACCGCCAGAGTCACCGCGAATTCGCGGAAGAGCCGTCCTACGACATCGCCCATGAACAGCAGCGGAATGAGCACTGCGATCAACGAGACGGTCAGCGAAACGATGGTGAAGCCGATCTGTTCGGCGCCCTTCAGAGCGGCCTGCAGCGGAGGATCTCCGTCTTCAATAAAGCGCGAGATGTTCTCGATCATCACGATGGCATCGTCGACTACGAAGCCGGTCGAGATGGTCAGCGCCATCAGGGAAAGGTTGTCGAGCGAGTAGCCCAACATGTACATCACGGCGAACGTGCCGACCAGTGACAACGGAACCGCGACGCTGGGAATGATGGTGGCGTAGATGCTGCGCAGGAAAATGAAAATCACCATCACGACCAGACCGATGGTGAGCATCAGTTCGAACTCAACATCGTCGATCGATGATTGAATGCTGGTGGTCAGGTCGGTCAGCGTGGTGACCTTTACCGACGCAGGAAGATTGGTTTCCAGCTGCGGAAGGATCTGCTTGATGGCCTTTACCACCGCGATCGTGTTGGCGCCGGGCTGCCTCTGGATGTTGAGGATGATGGCTGGCGTCTGATTCATCCATGCGGCCTGGCGGGCGTTTTCCACGCCGTTGACCACGTTGGCGACGTCCTTCACGAAAACCGGCGCGTTATTGCGATAGGCAAGCAGCACGTTCTTGTAGTCATTGGCGACCGTGATCTGATCGTTGGCATCGATCTGGTAATCCTGACGCGGCCCGTCGAAGTTGCCCTTCGCAGCATTGACGCTGGTGCTAATCAGCGCCGTCCGCACGTCCTCCATGTTGATTCCGTAGGAAGACAGCGCAACCGGATTGACCTGAATTCGGATTGCCGGCTTTTGTCCGCCGCTGATGCTAACCAGCCCGATGCCGTTCAGTTGCGAAAGCTTTGGGGCCAGGCGAGTGTCGACCAGGTCCTCGACCTGCGACAGCGGCATAGTGTCGGAGGTGATCGCCAGGGTCAGAACCGGAGCATCCGCCGGATTGGTTTTGCTGTAGATCGGCGGCGTCGGCAAGTCGGCAGGAAGAAAACTTTGCGACGCATTGATGGACGACTGCACTTCTTCTTCTGCGATGTCGATGCCCAGGGAGAGACTGAACTGCAGCACAATGACCGACACGCCGCCGGAACTGGTCGAGGTCATCTGGCTGAGACCCTGCATCTGGCCGAACTGGCGTTCCAGCGGAGCCGTAACCGTACTCGCCATCACGTCGGGACTGGCGCCGGGATACAGCGTCAGCACCGAAATGGTGGGATAGTCCACTTCCGGCAGCGCCGAAACCGGCAGCTGCGTGTAAGCCACGACGCCACACAGCAGAATGGCCGCCATCAGAAGCGATGTGGCTACCGGCCGCAGAATGAACGGGCGGGACGGGCTCAAACTCATGGCATGTTGGCCTCGTCGCCCGAGCTCGAGGGCAGCTTGGTTTTGGAGATCGTGATCTTCGAGCCGTTTTGCAGTTTCTCAAAGCTGCTGTCGGCTACGACATCTCCCGCCTTGATGCCTTGCACCGCAACCATACCGGCATCAGAAACTCCGGTCTTTACGTTAACGATCTTCGCCTGGTTGTTCTCGATCACATAGACGAACGCGACATCGCCGTTGTGCTGCACTGCTGAGGATGGAATCAGAATCTGGTTTTGCAGCGTCTTGACCTTCAGCCGCGTATTCACGAACATGTTGGGAAACAAGCCGAGGTTCTGATTCTGAAACGTGGCGCGTAGCTTGACCGTCCCGGTTGCGGTATCGATCTGGTTGTCCATGGTAGTCAGCTCGCCGCTGGCGATCTGCTTGGTCATTTGCCGGTCCCACGCTTCCACCGGCAGCTTGGCGCCATGCTGCGTTTGCGCGACGACTTGGTCGAGATTGTCTTCCGCCAGAGTGAACACAACGGTGATCGGCTGGAGCTGCGTGATCACCAACAGCGCCGTGGTTCCATTGGCGGTTACGAGGTTTCCAGGATCGACCAGGCGAAGACCCACGCGGCCGTTGATGGGCGAAGTGATGTGGCAATACTCCACTTGAACCTTGTCGTATTGCACCAGGCCGAGGTCGTTCTTGACCGTGCCCTGGTATTGCAGGACCAGCTTTTCCTGATCCTCCAGCGTCTGGCGCGGGATCGCATTGCGCTTCCACGCGTCCTGATAGCGCGTCAAGTCCATCTTGGCTTCGGCCAGCAGATTCTGATCGCGCTCCAGCGCGCCTTCGGCCTGCAACAACTGGGCTTCGTAGGGCCGCGCGTCCAGATCGATCAACGCATCGCCCTTGTGAACCAGTTGGCCTTCGCGATAGTGAACCTGCGTGATTACGCCCGTGACCTGCGCGGTGATGGAGTCGGTGTAAACCGGCGTGACCGTGCCGATCGCCTCCAGATAAACACCGATGCTCCCCTGCTTGGCCGTCGCTGTCGTCACCGGTACTGCGCCAGTCATGGCCCGCCGACCCCCAGCCGGAGCCGCAGGCGCGGCCGATCCATGGCGCAGAACTACGTAAAACAGCAGCGCGAACAGCAGGAGGACGATGATCCAGATCCAGCGATGGCGCCGCTTTGGCGGGACGGTGGTGTTGGCAGGCAGCCGATAGTCCGGTGGAATTGGTGGCTCTTGTTCGGAGGTGGCGATTCGATTTTCGTGCGTGTTCTCTTGCATGAGCGTACGGAGGCGCACCGAGCGCGATGATCAGTTCTCCTCAAGAATCAATGGAACTGCTGCGTAACCCAAGCCCATTGGCCCTCCAGCCCTGTGAATTCCATTCGCCTCGGGCAACCGAGCACCGCTCTCGAACGGCGGCACAAACAGAATTCACGTCTCGATTGGATGCCGCGAGGGTGGGGAAGCGATGATGGAAAAGCACTTTCGTTGCAAATCTTTACCAAGCCGCCGATGCCGATGGCGTTTCAAAAAGGGGTGCCACTTCTGTTGACGCGACAAAACTGAAGTCATTGCGGCAGTAGCTGAACGATCTTCGCTAAAGGTCAACTGCGATGTTCCCGTCAGGGCGGGAGCAGCAAATCAGGATGTTCCCCGACGGCCGGTCTCTCGATAGGTTCAGGCTGATACGAAACCGCGCCGCCAATCAGGCCGGTCATGCAGGTGTGGCACACGCCCGTCCGGCATGACCATCGGACTGGAAGATCGCACGCTTCGGCCAGTTCCAGCAGGCTTGCGAACTTCGGATCCCAAGTCGCGGTAATCCCGCTGCGCGCAAACTCAACTGCCGGACCAGCTCCAGGCGGACCTTCCGGCAGGTGCGGAGTGTGAGCAACCTGCGCCACTCCTGGCGTAATGCTGTCCAAAGCGCCAAAGATTTCCATGTGGACACGCTCGTCAGGTACGCCCCAGCTTCGCAGCCCTTCGCGCATGCTTTGCAGGAATGCCGCTGGGCCACAGAGATAGAACTGACCAGTCTGCGGCACACCAATCTTCTCGAGCAGCGAGACATCAACATGCCCGGAAGCGTTGAAGTCAATCTCCGGTTGGTCAGTCGCCGCGGGCTTGCTATACAGGATGTAGCTTTTTCCCCCTGTCAACTGCTTTAGAGCAGAGCGGGATTCCTGCGCAAAGGGATGTTCGGCACCGTTGCGCGCTCCGTAAATCCACCACACCTGCCGCTGCGATTGCTCTGCCGAGAGCGCATGCAACATCGACAAGACTGGCGTGGCCCCGACGCCGGCGCTGAGCAGAACCACAGGTTCCTCGCCTGGCCGCAAAGTGAATGTCCCCCGCGGCGCGCTGATATCCAGCACATCGCCTTCCCGCGCGCGATTGCAAAGATACGAGCTTCCAATCCCATTGGCTTCGTTCTTCACGCTGATGCGGAAGTGATCGGCTGCGGGCAGATCGGACAATGAATAGTTGCGAAGAACGGGAGGCTTCTCCGGATCCACACGCAGGCGCAGCACGATGAATTGACCCGGCCGGGCCAGAGGAAGGGATTGTCCGTCGGTCGGCACAAGAAACGAAGGATGTGACGTCAGCGCTTTCTTTGCGGATCTGCGCCACTCGCATCGGCTTGAATCCCGGCCATGCCGGAGCTGGCTCTTCATTTGCGAGTCCCGGATTTCCTTGCATGTTTCCGTTGGAGTCGTGCTGCAGCATCTCCTGGAAAGAAGTTTGCCAGCCTTTGCTCAGCGCTGGAATCCGCAGCGCTCGCTCCAGTTGCTCACGAGAATGTCCCGGCAGGTAAAGTAGAGCATCCGTCTCCGCGACCGTGATCCGCTCGGGTCCATCGGCGACCTTGACGATTTCATCATCCGCGCCAACTTCTCCTTCCTGCAACACGCGAAAATAAAATCCGGGCCGATGGTGTGCGACCAGTAAAGCTGGCATGCGAGGCTCGTTCATGCGAATGCCGACGCGATAGCAGGTCACGCGCGGCTGAGTCACTTCGAACAGCGCGCTCCCCATGCGAAATCGGTCGCCGATGCAAACTTCTTCGTCGAGCAATCCGTCGACGGTGAAGTTCTCGCCAAACTGTCCGAAACTGAAATCATTGCGGCTTAGAAAGCGCTCCCAGTAATGGTAGGAGTCCATCTGATAAACAAAGACGGCGCGGTGCTCACCACCGTGACCGGCGAGATCGCCCTGCCCGTCGCCGTCGATATTGAGCTTGCGCACCATCCGGCGCTCGTTGACCGGAAACTTCCACACCGCAGTTCGGACAGTCTTGCCGTTCCATGCCACATCATGCGGCAGGCCGACATTCACTGAGAGCAGACGAGCCATCAACTGCCTCCTCTGTGAAATTCGAAGCATCGCTCTGGGATGGCGGTCAAATGCCCTTGATCTCGCCGCCGTCCATTCGCACCGATGTCCCAGTCATCCACTTCGCGGCCGGCGACACCATGAATGCGAGCAACTCGGCAATCTCTTCCGGTTGTCCGTAACGGCTAATTCCTATCTCTTCCGGGAATCGCTTCATCGCCTCTTCGACACTCATGTTATGCGCCGGCGCCCACTTCTCCATAAACGTCCGGCGACGCTCCGTCATCACCGGGCCCGGGACAACGCTATTGACCTGCACGCCGTCTTGAATGCCTTGCTCGGCAAAGGCTTTCGCGAGCGCGGTGATCGCGGCGTTGGTAGCGGCGACGGCTGCAAATGCAGGCTTCGGGTCCAGAGACGCACTGCCGGACATAAACACCACCGACCCCTTGGATTGCTTCAGCGCCGCCCAAGCCCGAATCGTCAGACGACGAGCACCATGGAGCTTTAGCTCCATTCCTGTGCGCCATTGCTCATCGGTCATCTCGAACAAATCAATCTGTGGCACTGCCCCCGCAATATTCAGCAGCGCATCAACCCTGCCAAAGCGTTCAAGCGTCGTCTGGACTACGGTGTCAGCCGCATCAACCTTACTTAAATCGAGAGCAAGAACCAAAGGCTCGGCTCCCGCACTCTTTACGGCATTCGCGACCTCTTTCAGTTCGTCCGCGTTTCGCGCCGCTAAAGCGATTGCCGAAAAGTCTCGCGCTAACCGGATCGCCGTGGATCTGCCGATGCCCTGGCTTGCTCCAGTAACAATAGCGACGGAACTCACGATGCCTCCTGCTTTGCTTGATGGACTGCCTGAACCTCGTACCCGCTTAGGACGACACCGCTTGTTTCGCTTCCAGGATGATATCTACGACCTTCTGTGGCGCACTGAGCAACGGAGCGTGATCGACAGCGTATGACCGGGCTGTAGCTTTCATTCGTTCGGCCATGAAGTGCTGTGTTTTGGGATCGATCATGCGGTCTCCTTCAGCAATCAGGAACCATGAAGGCTTCGATCTCCACGCCGGAGTTGGAACCGGCTCTTGAATGCACTTCAGCGCGATGGGCCGCTGTACCGCCGCCGACAGTGCGAGCTGCTCCGCAGTCGCATTCTGTGCAAATGCATTTCTGAAGCCATCGTCCGGCATCCAGATGAGACCGTCGGCATCCGGAGCGAGTTTAGGCGCTAGAGGGTGTGGTTCATTGCGATAGAAAACATCAGCGACCGTCTCGCCTTCGTCCGGAGCCAGCGCCGCGACATAAATCAGCGCCTTCACGCGCTCGTCGTTCACGGCAGCAATCACCGCACCTGCATAGGCGTGAGCAGCCAGAATCACCGGCCCCTCGGTGCGAGCTATCGCGCGCCTCAACGCGGCGGCATCGTCGGCGAGTGAGGTCAAAGGAATCGGAGCTGCGATAACCAGCAACCCTTCTTGCTCGAGCCGGAGAATCACGTCTTTCCAACTCGAGCCATCAGCCCACGCTCCGTGAACCAGAATTACAGTGATATTTCTCCGACCGTCCGCCACTGAAATCCTTTCTGCTATGCCGCCGACTGAGACACTTGCGAAGCGAAAAACTCCCGAATGCGCTCAGCGATGAAACCAGTGGAGTCCTCCAGGGCGAAGTGGCCCGTATCGATGAAGTGCAGCTCAGCATTGGGCAGATCCCGCTGGTAGGCCTTCGCTCCTTCGACCGTGAAGAAAGGATCGTTCTTTCCCCACGTAATCAGCATTTTCGGTTGCGCCTTGCGGAAGTATTCATGCCAACGGTCGTACAGCGCGACGTTGGATTGATAGTCGTACAGAAGATCGAGCTGAATGGCCGCATTACCCGGGCGATCGAGGAAGGACTGATCCAGCGTGTAGGAATCCGGGCTGATTCGTTCGGCGTCCTTAACACCGTGGGTGTACTGGAAGATGGTTGTCTCTTTCTTCAGCAGCTCGCGCACTGGTTTCTCGGTCTCGGAATCGCGATTCGCCCAGAAGGGCTTCATCGCGTCAAAGCCAGCGCCAATGCCCTCCGCGTAAGCGTTACCGTTCTGTACAACGATGCTTTGAATGGCATCCGGATGCTGCGAGGAGATGCGGTAGCCAACCGGTGCGCCGTAATCCTGCACGTAGATGCTGAACTGCTTCAATCCAAGATTCTTGAAGAGTAGTTCTTCGACATGCGCTGCCAGATTGTCGAAGGTGTATTGGAATTCGTTTGCGCTGGGAGCGTCGCTGTATCCGAAGCCCACGTAGTCGGGAGCGATCACGTGAAGCTTGTCTTCCAGCTGAGGGACCAAATCGCGAAACATGTGCGACGAGCTTGGAAAGCCGTGCAGAAGCACGATGGTCGGCAACCCCTTCGATCCGGCTTCACGATAGAAGAGCTTTCGACCTCTTACCTGGGCGTAGTGGTAGGTTGGCATAAAAATCTCCCGGCTGGGCTGACTCCGGTAACAACATTGCCCAACCACATCACACTGAGATTGCGCGACTGCGGCAAAAGTTTCTTCAATCGATCCGTCTGGGTGGGTCGCCACTCGGTTCTGCCTAGTACTCCGCGCGCCACACTTTCAGAAGCCTTTACGGATGTTGCTGCATCCCATGAAAAAGACATCGGGTTTTGCCAAAATGTGCGACCCGCAACCTGGATTTTCGCGCCAGAAGCCAAGGCGAATAAAGCAAGCCAGCTACTTTAGAAAAAGGCATGTTCATGGCGTCGGCCTCATCGGTATTTCCTCGAGTAGAAGAAGATCGCTATCTTGCACTGCTTCGCGCGGCTAACGAAATTGCTACGTGCAACGACTGCGATACCGCTTCGAATTCCTTAGTCGACAAGTTACGGGAGGTTACGCCCTTCGACTACCTCCACGTGGTGACGTTTGACAAGGAGACCAACGCGGCCTGCTGGTCTCTGCTGGACGTCAACGGCAGCCGGCTCGACCCTTCCGCGCAAGACGGCTATTCGCTGGCGGAGTCGCCGTTCCCGTGGGTGCACCAGTCCCGGCAGCCGCTGGTGACGCTCGACTGGAGCCAATCGCCGCGCTTTAAGAGCCACGCACTCTTTCTTGCGAAATTCGGTATTTCTTCGACGTGCACGCTGCCGCTGATCCGCGGAAGCCGATGTTTGGGCGTGCTCTGCCTGGGCAGACGCTACCCGAATGCCTACGACGGCGAGGAGATTCAATTCCTCGGCCTGGTGGCAGAGCAGATCGGGCTCGCAATCGATGCGGCCGTCAATTTCTTCATCTCGCAACGTGTACAGGATCAGATGAAGCTCATCCTCGACTTGACCAACCAGGTCGTGTCCAATCTGGAGCTGAGCGACCTGCTCCACGCGGCTTCTGGCAGCGTGCGGCGCGTGATGGAATGCGATGCCGCCGCGGTCATGCTCGCCGATCCCGAGGGGAAACATCTGCGCGTGCACGCGCTGGATTACCCCGACAGTCGAGGCGTCTTCGGAGAGGGGTCAATCGTGCCGATTGAAGGCTCGATGCCGGGCGACGCCTTCAAGAATCGCAAGCCGATGGTTATCAATCGCCTCGATCCGGCTGAGATGTCGCCAGAGATGTATGACAAAGCTATTCGCGAAGGGCTGCATTCGTTCTGCGATCTCCCCCTCATCAGCCGCGACCGTTTGCTCGGAGTTCTGGCTGTTGCCAAGCACGAGGAAAACGCATTTGACGATGGCGAAGTAGCCTTCCTCACCCAGGTTGCGAATCAGATTGCCATTGGCGTGGAGAACGCGCTCGCGTACAGCGAGATCGCAGAGCTGAAGGACCGGCTGGCGCAAGAGAAGCTGTATCTCGAGGACGAGCTCCGCGGCGAGATGGACTTCGAAGGAATTGTTGGTCAGAGCTCCGCGCTTCGTCACGTCTTGAACCTGGTAGAGACGGTTGCCCCCAGCGACTCGACGGTGCTGATGCTGGGTGAGACCGGCACCGGCAAAGAGCTGATCGCCCGTGCGATTCATGATCGCAGCCGCCGCAAGGACCGGACCTTCGTGAAGATCAATTGCGCTGCGATACCAACTGGCCTGTTGGAGAGCGAGCTCTTTGGACACGAGCGCGGGGCTTTCACCGGCGCGATCGCGCAGAAGATCGGGCGGCTGGAATTGGCCGATCAGGGAACGCTCTTTCTCGATGAGGTTGGCGACATTCCGTTGGAGATTCAGCCCAAGCTGTTGCGAGCCCTGCAGGAGCGCGAGTTCGAACGTCTCGGCAGCACCCACACTAAGAAAGTCAACGTGCGCCTGGTTGCGGCGACCAATCGTGATCTCGACAAGATGATCGAGAACCGCGAATTTCGCAGCGACTTGTATTACCGGCTGAACGTCTTTCCCATTCGCATTCCGCCGCTGCGCGAGCGTCCGGAAGACATCCCATTGCTGGTTCGTTACTTTGCCCAGAAATATGGCCGGCGAATGGAAAAGCAGATCGAATCGATCCCTGCCGCGACGATGAAGGCGCTGGCCGGCTGGCACTGGCCGGGAAATATCCGCGAGCTGGAGAATTTCATCGAGCGTTCCGTGATCCTCACTCACGGCTCTGCGCTGCAGGTGCCAATCAGCGAACTGGGCGGCAATGGTAACGGCAATGGCGCGTCCGTAGTCGATGTGCGCCAATCCGGCTATCGAGAGGAAATCCTCCGCGTCCTCAGGGAGACCAGGGGGCGCGTCGCCGGGCCCGACGGGGCGGCTGCACGCCTGGGTCTGAAGCGCACCACGCTGATCTCCCGCATGAAGAAGCTGGGCATCGATACGCGCAAGGTCTCCTGATTCATGCCATCCGCAAGCAATAAGACCCCCGGATTCATTTCATCCGCAATAAAGTTCATTTCATCTGCAATAAGTAATGTCGTGTCGGGTGGAGCACGCCTTCAGGCGTGCATAACAGTCAACGGAATAGCCTTGGCTTTAGCCGCTGAGGTAAGGGCTACAGGTTTACCTCAGCGGCTGAAGCCGATTTCGCGACTGCAGGCTTTCGGTGGACGCCTGAAGACGTCCTCCACCCGGCTCACGGAAAATTTATCTGTCGATGAATGTTGCTACCCATCGACACTTGTCGACATTCGCCTCGACACTTCTCGACATCTTCTTCTCGGCTGATTTTCCTCCTTCATTAGCTTCAACTACTTAACGCCCTCTCACACTCGCTCCGCTTGGCATGAGCCGTGCTCCTATCTACGGCGTGAGCCGCAATGTTCAAGATCTCAATCGTTGAAAGCCCCGCTCAGCGAAAGCTGATTCTGGAAGGCAAGCTGATTTCTCCATGGACTGCCGAAGTCGAGGGCGCGTGGAGAAACGCGGCTGCCGACCTTGGCGGGCGAAAGCTGATCGTGGACCTGACCAACGTAACCGTTATTAGTGCGGATGGCGAAGAAACTCTTTCTCAATTGATGCACGCGGGCGCGAAGTTTTGCTGTGCCGGCGTGCTTACCAGACATGTGCTAAGGCGCTTAGCGCGCGGCGGGCGCTGCCAGCCGTAATCGCAACATCGACAGCGGTCGCTGATTCAAACGCTATTTCAGGTGAAAGGCGGAGGTGAAGATGCTCGGTGCACGAAACGCAACCCAGGACAATCAACCGGCGAACGCAGCGGTCGCCGATTTTTGCCGGATCTTCGGCAAGGACATGGATCGCCTGCACCTGCTGTCCCTGCTGCTGACGGCAGATTCGCAGTTAGCCGAGGAGTGCTTCGTCCGTGGCCTGGAAGATGCCCTCAAGAGTAACCGCGTGTTCAAAGAGTGGGCGCACGCGTGGGCGCGGCGAATGATCATTCAGAGCGCGATTCAGATGGTCCAGCCTACGAATGCAGAAGAGGCAGGTGCTAGTGCCGATCAAATCCGAAAGGATGGTGCGGCAACTCCAGCGGCAGTCGCGGCGATCACCGCGTTGCCGGCATTTGAGCGTTTCGTATTTGTCCTCTCGGTGCTCGAACGCTACTCCGATCAGGACTGCTCGCTGCTCTTGGGCAGCACTCGCGCCCAGGTGATCGCAGCTCGCTCTCGTGCGCTGCAACACATTGCTCAATCGGGGGACTTGCAGCGGCAGCTCGGCCTCGCTTCGGATGAGCCAGCGCGGAAACCAAAGCGGCGCTCAGAAATTCGGTACAAACCGCTTTTGCAACTGGCGGCTTCCGTCTAAGGCGCGTTTTCAGAATGAGGATGGCAATCATGACTAAGGGCACGTTTGTTTTTGGCGTACTTCTAGGGGCTCTGGCAGCTGCACTGCTGTTGCTGACTAACGTAGGTTGCAACCGCAGCGCTCAAGCGGCGCCTCCCGCGATGCCGCCTCCGCTGGTAACCGTGGCGAAGGCGACGGCGCAGGATGTGCCGAAGTATCTCGACGAGATCGGACACAACACGGCGTTTGAATCAGTCACGGTAACGCCGCAGGTTGGTGGAAGGATTACCGAGCGTCATTTTGCGGACGGCGAGAACCTGACCAAGGGCCAGCTGTTGTTTGTCATCGATCCGCGCCCGTTCCAGGCGCAGGTTGATGCGGCGCAGGCGACGCTGGAACAGACCAAGGCCGCGCTCGATCTTGCCAAGATTCAGTTTGCCCGCGATGAGCAGGTGATCGGATCGCGCGCCATCTCGAAGCAAGACTACGACACCAAGAAGAACACGGTCGACGTCGATCAGGCGCAGGTTGATGCGGCACAGGCGTCGTTGGAGACGGCGAAGCTTAATCTCGAATACTGCTTTATTCACTCCCCGATCGACGGCCGGGCGGGCGCGCGTCTGGTTGACGTGGGCAACGTGGTGCAGGCGAACTCAACTTCGCTGCTGTCGATCCAGCGCCTCGATCCCATCTACGCAAACTTCACCGTGACCGAAGTCGATCTGCCGGATGTTCAGAAGGACATGAAGGGCGGCGCACTGAAAGCAGCGGTGCGGCTGCCCACGGATGCTGAAACCGCTCCGCGATCCGGCAAGGTCGAGTTTCTCGACAATGCGGTGCAGAACGGCAGCGGCACCGTCAACTTGCGCGCCACGCTGAGCAATCCGGATCATCATTTCTGGCCGGGCCAGTTCGTGGACGTGAAGCTGGTCCTCGCAACTGAGAAATCGGCGGTATTGATTCCGAATCAGGCTGCGCAGATCAGCCAGCGCGGGCCTTTTGTTTACGTCGTGAAAGACGACGGCACCGCCGAATTGCGTCCAGTGCAACTGGGCCAGCGGCAGGGCGATGACGTGGTCGTTACCAAAGGCGTCGCAGCCAACGAGAGCGTGGTCGTTACCGGGCAGATGTTGGTGCGGCCGGGCGGCAAAGTGCGGGTCGGCAATGAACCCGCATCTGCCGGCGCGCCGTCCTCCAACACCAACAGCAAGACGAACCAGGCTCCAGGAGCGCAGTCGTGAATCTCTCCGAACTTTTCATTCGCCGTCCTGTGATGACGGTCGCGCTCAGCGTTTCCGTCATCCTGTTCGGGCTGCTTGCTTACTTTCAGCTGCCGGTCAGCGATCTGCCGGCGGTCGATTATCCCGTGATCCAGGTGCAGGTGAATTATCCCGGCGCCACTCCGGAGACCATGGCCAACAACGTGGCCACGCCGCTGGAGCGCCAGTTCATGCAGATTCCCGGGCTTGAGCTGGTGACCTCGAACAACACGCAGGGCCACACGAATTTCGTGCTGCAATTCGATCTCTCCAAGAGCCTGGACGGCGCCGCGACCGATGTGCAAGCGGCGATCACGCGCGCGTCGGGCCAGCTGCCGGTCGATCTGCCGAGTCCGCCGACCTTCACCAAGACCAACCCTAACGATCAGCCGATCATGTACCTGGTGCTGGTCAGCGATACGGTGACCGAAGGTCAGCTCTACGACTACGCGAACACGCAGGTCGGCGAGCGCCTCAGCATTCTGCCCGGTGTCAGCCAGGTTGCGGTGTATGGCACGCAGTCGGCGGTGCGCGTCAAGGCCGACCCTTCGGCAATGGCGATTCGCAACATCACGCTGGAAGACCTGACCAACGCCATCAAGAACGGCACCAGCTATACCGGCGCCGGCCAGTTTGATGGTCCGCATCGCACTTTCCTGCTGCAGCCGCAAGGCCAGCTCACGAGCGCTAGCGAATATGACGACCTGATCGTCGGCCAGACCAATGGCGCGCCGGTTTATCTGAAGGACGTTGCCAGCGCCAAGCAAGGGGTGCAGGACGAGCGCATCGACATGCGTTTCTGGGCGCGCGGTTATCCCAAGCCGGGCGCGACCGTTGTGGTAGCCGTGTTCCGCGCGGCTGGCGTGAACGCGGTTGCGGTGTCGAAATCGGTTCGTGATGTGTTGCCCAGCATTCAAACGCAATTGCCCAGCTCGGTTCTGCTGGTCTCAGCGTACGACCGCTCGCAGACGATCGTCGGCGGCATCAAGGACGTTCAGACCACGCTGTACATCGCGTTCGTTCTCGTTGTCATTGTGATCTTCATCTTCCTCGGCCGCGCGACGGACACGCTGATTCCCGCGGTCGCGCTGCCTCTGTCGCTGCTGCTCACCTTCATCGCGATGAAGCTGTTGGGCTACAGCCTCGACAACCTGTCGCTCATGGCGCTGACGCTGGCCATCGGCTTCCTGGTCGATGACGCGATCGTGTTCCTGGAAAACACGGTGCGCCTGATGGAAGACGGCATGCCGGCGTTCGAAGCATCGCTGGAGTCGGCCAAAGAAATCAGCTTCACGATTATGGCGATGACGCTTTCGCTCGCCGCCGTCTTCCTGCCTCTGGTGATGATGAGCGGGTTGATGGGGCGCATCTTCCGCGAATTCTCCATCACCATCGTCATCTCGATTATCGCCAGCGGCGTGGTTTCGCTGACGCTTACTCCGCTGATGACCTCGCGTCTTCTGGCCCGCCGCGGCAAAGGCGCCAAGAAGACCTGGATGGAGCGCGCCTTTGGAGCCGTCGAGCAGCGCGTGCTCAACGTCTACGGGCGGTCGTTGTGGTTCTTTCTGCGCAATCGCTGGATCTCGGCGGTCACGTGGGTGGTGTGTCTGGCTGGAACGGCTTTCTTCTTTTACATCGTCCCGAAAGCTTTCCTGCCGGTCGGAGATAGTTCGTTCATCCGCGGCGTGATGGTGGCGCAGGAAGGATCGTCTCCGACGCAGATGCACGCCTACCAGACCGAGGCGGAGAAGGTCATACAGTCGAATCCCGCCGTGCGCAGCACGTTCACCATGAGCGGAAATGCGACTTATCTCGGCGCGAATCAAATCATGCTGATCGTGTTTCTGAAGCCGCCGTCGCAGCGGCCTCCGATCAACGTGGTCGCCGGGCAGCTCATGGGCGGCATCATGGGCACGATTCCAGGCGCGCTGGCGTTCTTGCAGCCAAATCCGTCGCTGGAGATCTCGACCGGCGCGACTGCAAACACGCAGGGGCAATTCGCTTACGCGATGTCCGGCATTGACGCCAACGAGGTCTACGACGTTGCCAACAAGATGATGGCCAAGATGCAGCAGTATCCGGGTTTCCTGTTCGTGAACTCGGATCTCTACAATCACACGCCCAGCTTGCAGGTCGACATCCGCCGCGATCAGGCGAAGTTGTACGGCGTGTCGGAGACGCGCATTCTCACCCTGCTGCACGACGCTTACTCGCAGAACTACAGCTACCTGATCAAGAAGCCCACCGACCAGTATCAGGTGATCCTCGAAGTCGCCGACGACCGGCGCTCGGCTCCTGAGGACCTGAGCAAGCTCTACATCAAGAGCGACGACGGTCAGCGCATGATTCCGCTCAGCGCGGTCACCAGCTGGCATCCGGTGATTGGCCCGCAGGCGGTCAATCACATCAACCAATTCACCAGCGTAACCATGTTTTTCAACCTGAAGCCGGGGTACTCGATTGGCCCGGCGACGCAGTTCGTCGAGCAGACCGCGAAAGAAACTCTGCCGCCGGGAGTGCAAGGCCAACTGCAGGGCGAAGCGCTGACGTTCCGCAACACCGTCTCCGATCTCGCAGTGCTGATGCTGGTCGCAGTGTTCGTCATGTACGTGATCCTCGCGATCCTTTATGAGAGCTATCTGCACCCGCTCACGGTGCTGTCTTCGCTGCCGGTGGCGCTGCTCGGCGGACTGCTGACGCTGTGGTTATTCAACGCGGAAGCCTCGTTGTACGCGTACATCGGAATGTTCATGCTGATGGGCATCGTGAAGAAGAACGGCATCATGATCGTCGACTTCGCCGATCAGCGAGTGCGACAGGGGATTCCTGACGATCAAGCGATTCACGACGCCAGCCTGGAGCGGTTCCGTCCGATCATGATGACCACCGCCGCGGCGTTGCTGGGTGCGCTGCCCATCGCCTTGGGATATGGCGCCGATGGATCGTCGCGCCGGCCGCTCGGACTGGTCGTTGTCGGCGGTCTCATCGTTTCGCAATTCATAACCTTGTTCATCACGCCGGCCATTTACCTCTACCTCGAAGAATTTCAGGAGAAGGTGCTGGACCGGTACTCGTTCTTCCGCTCAACGCGCAAGCCGGTGCTGGTTCACGAACCGGAGCTGGCGCTGCAGGAAGGACACGGGGATTGATCATGACTGCAAAATCCAAATGCATTCTTTTCGTTTGCATCGTCGCTCTTTTTGGACTGGCTGGCTGCACTGTAGGGCCGAATTATCAGCGGCCGAGCGTCGATGTTCCGGGCGCCTATCGCGGCGTTGCGCCGGACGCGTCCGACAAAAGCTACGAGCAATCGCAGCCGCCGCAGAACACGCCGCAAGCTGCAGCGCAATCCTTGGGAGACGAGAAGTGGTGGAATGTTTTCCAGGATCCGACGCTGCAAGGCCTGATTCGCACCGCGCTGAAGAACAACTACGACGTCCGCATTGCTGCGACTCGCGTTTTGCAGGCTCAGGCGCAGCTCGGAATCACCCGCGCGGATCAGCTTCCTTCGCTCTCGGCAGGCGGCAACATTACCAGCCTGCAGAATCCTGCCATCGGTCCAATCCCTTCGTATGAAGTGACGCAGGGCGCGCTAACCGCGTCGGCCGGCTGGAATCCCGATTTCTGGGGCAAGTATCGGCGCGCTACCGAATCCTCGCGCGCGACCTTGCTGGCCAACGAGTGGGCCCAGCAGGCGGTCATCTCGAGTCTGGTCGGCAGTGTAGCCGCGGACTACTTCACGCTCCGCCAGCTCGATCTCCAACTCGAGATTACCAAGCACACCTATGCCGATCGCGAGCAATCGCTGCAGCTGACCCAGCAACTGGAGAAGGCCGGAATCAATAACTTGCTCGACGTTCGTCAGTCGGAGCAGCTGGTCTACACCGCAGCCACTGAGATTCCCGACCTTGAGCGACAGATTGCGCAGGAAGAGAATGCGATCAGCATACTTTTGGGCAAGAATCCCGGCGACATTCCGCGCGGACTTGAAGCTGACGGAAGAGCCGCACGCTCCGGACGTCCCCGCCGGGCTGCCTTCAGCATTGCTGGAGCGCCGTCCCGACATCCGCGAGGCTGAGCAGAATCTGGTCTCGGCTAACGCGCAGATCGGCGTCGCCAAGGCTGCGTACTTCCCGCAGATCTCGCTGACGGGCACGGCAGGCTACGAGAGCCCGTCGCTGGTGAATCTCTTTACCGGGCCGGCAGGATTGTGGGACCTGGCAGGGTCTTTCACGCAGCCGATCTTCGAAGGAGGGCAGGCTGAAGAACGGCGTCCGTCTGTCCCAGGCGCAGAAACAGCAAATGGTCCTCACCTATCAGCAGACCATTCAAGGCGCCTTCCGGGACGTCTCGAACGCGCTGATCGCCTATCGCAAAGATCGCGAGTTTCGTATTCAGCAGGAGCACTTGCTGTTCGCGGCGCAGGATGCGGCGCAGCTCTCCAATCAGCGCTTCAACGCCGGCACGACCGACTACCTCGAAGTGCTGACCAACGAGACCAACGCCTTCTCGGCCGAACTGGGGTTGGCGCAAGCGCAGGGAAACGAACTCATTGCCCTGGTTCAGCTATATCAGGCGCTCGGAGGTGGCTGGCAAGAATAACTATGAGGCCGCCTAGGACTTTTGGTAGTAGCCGAAGCCCCAGTCTCTCGTATTAAGCTAGACGTGAATTCATCTTCAGGTGAGACATGGGACTTCGGTTGCTGGGGTTGGCAGCCCTGGCTGTCGTGTGGATCGGTTCGCTGGCGGCGCAGGATCTGGCGCCGCGGGCCTACGTGATTACTCCGGTTAATTCGAATGCCGTTAACCTGACCTACAGCTTCTACAGCGGAGGCGTGGACTTCAACGGCACCGTTCCCATCATCAACGCGCAAGGAACTTACAGCGTTCCCGTCGTCAGTTTGTACCACTCGTTCAATTTTTTCGGACATTCGGCAAACATCACAGCTGGACTGCCTTACGGTGTGGGAACGTTTTCCGGCGTCGCCTTCGGGCAGCAAAAGTCCGTCTACCGCTCGGGATTGCTGGATCTTTCTGCGCGGCTGGCGGTCAACCTGATTGGCGGGCCGGCGATGCAGGCGAAGGAGTTCGGCAAGTGGAAGCAAAAGGTCATTCTCGGCGCCAGCCTGAAAATCATCGCTCCCACCGGACAGTATGACGCTACTAAGCTGGTGAACTGGGGAATCAATCGCTGGGCATTCAAACCGGAGCTGGGCTATTCCCAGCGCTGGGGCAACTGGATTCTCGATGCCTACGGCGGAGCCTGGTTCTATACCACCAACCCGGACTTCTACAATATTCCGCAGCCGAGCCCGCAAACCCAGACGCCGATTGGCAGCTTCGAGGGACATCTCAGCTACGACTTGAGCCGGAAGAAAACTACAAAGAAGCTCAAGCCTTGGGTTTCGCTGGACGGCAACTTCTGGTTTGGCGGCGTTACCGCGCTGAGCGGAATTCAGAACACTAAGACCAAGCAGACAAGCTCGCGCATTGGAGGGACGTTCGCCTTGCCGCTAAGCCGGCATCAGTCGCTCAAGTTCTCCTACAGCGACGGCACCTATGTTCGATTCGGCGGTAACTATCAAAATGTGCAGGTCGGCTGGCAATATTCATGGATCGGCACGCACATACGATGATCTACCTGGTGGCTTCGTAAAGCGGGAACAAGGCTATCCGCTCATGTTGCAACTACTAACAACTGTTGCAACAGATTAGTGATGATTTGTTGTTGAAAGTGGTCGACAAGAGTTTAGTGATCGGATAGAGTTCTTTCCCATCAGGAATACCAGTCGATGATTAGCTTCGGCCTGAAGCTGTCATAGCTACTTGCCGCACCCCCAACTGACTGTCGACCAGCTCCTGCATCGGTAGCGAGCACCAAGTTCTGCAACGGTCATCGCTCCCATCGTCCTAAACTCCGAAAATACGCAAAGGATGGACAAATGAAGAAGCTTCTTGTTCTGTCGGTCGGCATTGCGCTCCTTGCTGCGACATTGCCTTTGATGGCACAGGCCCCTGCCAATGGCCGTGTGATGAAGCCACCGATTCGTGTGCTCCCTGGGCCCCAGTCACCCAACAAGCCCAGCGGCCTGCTCCCGCGGCAGGTACTGGCCGCTTACGGATTTAATCAACTTCCCAACTTTGGAGCAGGCGTGACGATTGCCCTGGTTGACGCCTACGACGATCCCAACATCGCTTCGGATCTGGCTTTCTATGCCAGCTACTTCCATTTTGGCCCGTGCAACTTTACCAAGGTGAAATTGGGCACGGTCCAGGGACAGGGTTGGGATGTTGAAGAATCGCTTGATGTCGAACAGGCTTGCGCCATTGCACCGCAGGCTAACATCATTCTGGTTGAGGCCGTCAGCAACAATAACGACGACCTCTATAACGCCGTGCAGGTTGCGACTCAGCCCCCGTATAACGCTGACGTTGTTTCCATGAGCTGGGGCGGAGGCGAGTACAGCACCGAAACCGATGACGACCAGACCTACTTCTGCAACATCACCAACGGAAATGGTCACCCCGTGACCTTCTTTGCCTCCAGTGGTGACGGCGGACACGGCGTGGGCTATCCCGCGGCGTCACATTGCGTAGTTGCTGTCGGTGGTACCGAGCTGACTTTGACGACCGCGACTCCTCTGCCCAATCCTCTGGAACTGGACTACGGACACGAACAGGCCTGGAGCGGCAGCAGCGGTGGTGTTAGTCAGTACGAGCCGCAACAGTCTTGGCAGAATCCGGCATGTGCGACGTGGTCGACCACCAACCGTTGCGTGCCCGACATTGCTTCGGTTGCCTTCAATATTCCGCTCTACGACACTTATAGCGAAGGTGGTTGGGTGACGGTCGGAGGTACCAGCATCTCTTCTCCCGATTGGGCTTCGTTCATCACGCTGGTGAACTCGGAACGTCTGGCGAAGGGCGAGACGACGCTGAGCCAGGCGGCTCCCGACCTGTACAACTTGTACTACAACAGCAGCGACTATGCGAAGGACTTCCACGACATCACTACCGGCGAAAACGGTAGCTGTGGCTCGCAGTGCGATGCAGGTCCCGGATACGATCTCGTAACCGGCATCGGCAGCTTCCAGGCCAATACCCTGTACGCACCACTGGTTGCGGACACTAACTAACCTCTGTCTCTTGCAACGAAGGCGCGCTCTTCGGGGCGCGCCTTTTTCTTTGCTAATGAGGTAGCGTGAGGATGTCGAAGGGAATCCGGCGCGTTAGGTGATTACGCAACCTCGACCTTGCCAACCGATCTGTACGACCTTACCGTCCTCCAACAGGACGGGAACAGTGCGTTGATCGCTAACCAGCGCCAGCAGCCGCTTTCGGGCATTGTCATCGGCCTCAACGTCGTATTCGACGAAGTCGCAGCGCTTCCACTCCAGCCACTCGCGCATCTCCTGCGTGTACTGGCAGGCGGCCGTTCCGAACAGTTCATACCTGGGCACGGCTCAGCACCTCCTGCATTTCGCGGATGATGTGATAGATGGAAGCCTGAACCTCCTGGATGCGCGGGATGTAGTCGCAGCGCACGACGATGGGCATGTCGGCCAGGCCGCGGCGCTTGATTTCACCGCCGTCATAGCCGAGCAGGGCAACCGTCAGCATGCCACGCTTGCGCGCCTCCTCCAGCGCCATGATGATGTTGCGCGAGCCGCCGCTGGTGGAGATGCCGATGGCAACATCTTCGGGCTGTGCCTGCGCGATAAGCTGACGCAGGAAGATGACATCCGTTCCGACGTCGTTGGCGACAGCGGTAATGTTTGCCGGCTCCATCGAGAGCGATACGGCGGGGATCGGTTTGTAGCCGGTCGGTGGAGCGATGCAGTCGATGGCCCAGTCATTGGCATCGGTAGCGGATCCACCATTGCCAAAAAGGATCAACTTACCGCCGCGGTCCACGCGCTCCTGGATGGCTTGGACTGTAGCGCTGATCTGTTCGGCTTCTTCCTTGGCGACTTGAGCACGAAGCTGGCTGTCGTTCTCCACCTTCATCACGATCGAAGCCGCCACTTCTTCAGCTATAGCGCCGGTTTCCTGCTTGGCCTGCCCGAGGAAAGGATAAAGAAATCCAGCATCGCCCACTTCGTGTCCGAGCTCGCGATGCTCGAAGAAGACGTGTACCGTCTCCCACAATGTGTGATAAAGAAGTTCGATGATTTCCTGATGAATGAAGGGATCAGGCGTTGCAGCTCCCACAGAGTAGGACCCTTCGGCGCCGGGCAGAGCAAAGGTCATGGCGCCTTGCGAGTGAGCCTCGCGCAGCGTCTCGGTCACGTCAGCATCGCCCTCGGGAGGGCCAAAACCCATGACCATATCGTCGGCCCGCACCAGGCTACGCAGCCACGGCCGATAGAGCAGAGAAAGATCGAGCGCAGGTAAAGCCCGCTTGCCGACGATTACGGGATGAACAAATTCCACCGAGACATGCTGCGCGTCGGTCGCGTATGGGCCGCGGCCGAAGGCGAGCAGGCGGCCACCGCGCAGGAATCGCCCCGACATTTCGCGGCAAGCTTCGGCAAGCCGGTGTGCCTCACGCGCGAAGAAGCTTTCGCACAGGCGATTGCGCTCGAGCAGCCGTTCCTGAACTTGAGTCGCGAGTTCCACAGCAGCAGGCATAAGAGATCCGGGTGGAGCACCGCTTCAGCGGTGCAGGGATCAGCTTGTGGCGAAGCCGGCTTTAGCCGCTGAGGTAAAGAACCTACCTCAGGCGCTAAAGTCGGGGCAAAGACTTAGAGACCAATGCGCGCCTGAAAGACTGCCCTGAGCGCTGCTGAAGGAGTGTCCTCCACCCAGTAGCTAGCGAATCAGCAAATTCTCGGCAACGGATCGCCGACGAGCATATCCACAATCCTACTGCCACCGTAACGCGTCGTCACCAGCACCGAACCTGCAGGCTGCTCGCGAATTTCACCCAGAATAACCGCGCGCTCGCCGCCGGCGCACTGGCAGAGCGCGTTGTAAGCAGCGTCGGCATAGTCCGGCGCGATCACTGCAAGGAACTGGCCCTCATTCGCGATATGAAGAGGATCGAGGCCGAGCAACTCACACGCTCCGCGAACGCTGTCACGAATTGGAATCTCGTCCTCGAATATGTGAATGCCCAGGCCGCAATCGCGCGCCAGCTCATTGAGCGAAGTGGCGACCCCGCCCCGCGTAGGATCGCGCATCCAGCGAATGCCGGGCGCGGCTTCGCGGGCGATGGCTTGCACCAGCGGAAACACCGAGCGCGTGTCGGAGCGTAGATCGACAGCCTCAAAGTCAAGCTCACCGCGGGCCAGCAAGATGGTGATCCCATGATCACCGATGGGCCCTGACAGCAGCACCTTATCCCCCACTCGCACGGAATGCGCATCGATATGAATCCCCGGCAAGTAGGAGCCGATGCCGGTCGTCGTGATGTACATGCGATCGGCCTTGCCATGTTCCACGACTTTGGTATCGCCGGCAACGACAGCAACACCGGCCTGCTGAGCGGCGTTGGCCATCGCGCGAACTTCGGCTTCGAGCATCGCGGTCGGCAGACCCGCCTCAAGGACAAAGCCGGCAACAATCGCTTCCGGCTTCGCGCCAGATACTGCGAGGTCGTTGACGGTACCATTGATGGCCAGCTCGCCAATCGAGCCGCCAGGAAAGCTGAGCGGTTTCACCACGAAGCTGTCAGTTGTCATCGCGAGACGAACCCCCCCGATCTCCAGAGAGGCGGCATCGTTCAAGCTGGGATTCGGCGATCGGAACAGAAGAGGAGCGAACAGGCCTTCGACCAGGCGGCGGCTGGCGATACCACCGGCGCCGTGGGCCATTTCAATCTGAGGCTCGCGAAAGCGGATCTTCGGAGTCGCGGGAGTCGTGCTGTCGCTAGCAACCGCCATCGTTACGCCGGCCACGCCATGCTTGGGGTCATGGCTTTCCGGTGCTCGTAATTGTAGTACGCTGCGCACGATCCCTCCGAGGAAACCATCAGCGCGCCTACTGGATGCTCCGGCGTGCATTCGCGGCCAAACAGCTTGCACTGTGCCGGCTTCAGTACGCCCTTCAGCACCTCGCCGCATTGCGCCGCTTTCGGATCAGTGACGCGCACGCCGGGCACTTCGAAGCGCTGCTCTGAATCGAATTCGGCATAGTTATCGCGGATGCGAAGCGCCGACTGCGAGATGAAGCCCAGGCCGCGCCACTCAAAATACGCACGCAGTTCGAAGACATCGTTCATTGCTTTGAGAGCGGCGCGATTGCCCTCCCAGGGAACAACCCGCTTGTACTGGTTCTCAACTCTTGCTTCGCCGGCTTTCAGCTGGTGCAGCAGCATCACGATCGATTGCAGCATATCCAGCGGCTCAAAGCCGGAGACGACGATGGGCTTGTGTTCGTTGGCCGCGATCCATTCGTAGGGACGGCAACCGATGACAGTGGAGACGTGTCCCGGGCCGATAAAGGCATCCAGCCGCATGTCGGGAGAGTCGAGGATCGCGCGGATGGCCGGAATGATCGTGACATGATTGCAGAAGACGGAGAAGTTAGGAATATGTTCGGCTCGCGCGCGAATGATGGTCAGCGCCGTCGAAGGAGCGGTGGTCTCGAAGCCGATGGCGAAGAACATAACATGCTTGTCGGGATTCGCCTTGGCAAGCTTCAGCGCGTCCGATGGCGAGTAGACGATGCGCACGTCCATCCCGCGCGCCTTGTGCTCCAGCGGACTGCCTTGCACCCCGGGCACGCGCATCATGTCGCCAAACGCGGCAAAGATGACGTTGGAATCTTTCGCTATCGCCAGCCCGTCGTCGATGCGGCCCATGGGCAAGACACAGACGGGACAGCCAGGGCCGTGGATCAGTTCGATATTGGCGGGAAGAATGTCTTTCAGCCCGAAGCGATAGATGGCATGCGTGTGGCCGCCACAAACTTCCATGATGCGATAGTGCCGCTCGGGATCGACGAGGCGGCGAATTTCTTCGGCCGTCTTGCTGATTACGTCGGGATCACGGAACTCATCGACGAATTTCATAACTGCCTCGCGATTGAGCGCGCCGCTTATGAGGGCTTAGGCTCGTCGGCGTCCTCGAGCCCGTATCCGCGAACTTCCTGCATGGCTTGTTCGCTTTCGCCCAGCATGATCAAGGTTTGCATCTGCTCCAGCGCGTCTTGCTCGCTGATCTTGCTCATGGCGAAGCCGACGTGAATCAGCACCCAGTCGCCCGACTTCGGCATGTCGCTCTCCAACAAGCCGAGATCGACCTTGCGGCGCACGCCCGCGACTTCGACCGTCGCCAGATACGGCATTCCGGGAAAGAGTTCAATCACCTTGCCGGGTATGGCTAAGCACATCGGGATACCTTTCCAGCCGCTGCTATCAACAATACTAACTCTGTTTGCGTGCCGCGATATCAAAGGTGAACTTTACTTCGTCTTTCACCTTCAGGCCACCACCAACCGCGGACACGGGTTTAATGCTGTAATCCGACTGCCGCAAGGGAAACTCGCCGAAGGCGCGCAGCAGATCGCCGGTCAGTGACAGGCGGGCAGGTATCCGCTGAGGACGTATGACCCCATGCAAGCTCAGCCGGCCGGCCAGCATAACGTCATCGAGGCCGCTAGTTGTGTTCTCCACCGAGACTTTGGTCGTGGCGAAAACAATCTCACTATATTTGGAAGTCTCGAGTACCTGGTCGCGCATTTGACTCTCAATCTCCCGGCGGTCCTTGTCACTGATGTTGTCAGCGACGCTCAGCGAGTCAGCCCGCACTACTAACTGCAGGGAAGAGTGATCGATCGCCTGCGGATTGAACGCAATCTCGCCCTTGAAGTCACGAATCTGAATCGTCGGACTGTGGCCAAACGACGAAAGCAATCCGGTGGCAATCACCTTGACCGTAAAGCGGCTGATCATCGGGTCGATCACATAGCGATCTGCGACGGCCGTTGCGGCGTCTGCCTGATGTGCCGGTTCGATCAGAGGCGGTTCAGTGTTTTCGGGCACGCGGAACAGCTCCTCTCCTGAAGGAGTGATCATTCGCTGGTGCGAAGCAACCTACATCGACCGCAGTTTCAAATAGCGCTCGAGATCGGGCAGCACCTTTTCCGTCAGATTGCTGAATCCAAGACGGCTGAGGTAACCCTGGGCGACAGAATTGGAAAGAATCAATCCTGCCCCGAAAACCATTAGCGCAATGCCGCTCAGCATGAACAAAGTATCTCGATCGTTATTCTGGCTAGTATTGTGATCTTGCCTCGTACCGTGAGATTCGCGCTGCATCACTGCCGTTGCCACTGTCGTGTCCTCCTGAATCAGTAATCAGTCGTTCCTTCCCGGCCACTCTCCAGCCAGGACGCGTTGAATCACAGACTCCACCAGCTTGACCGCTTCCTCGACTGCATGGGAAACGGGTTCGCTCAAGCCCATTGCGCCTTCGTCGGGTCCGAGTGTCGCAGGCTCGCAACCAACCAGCAGCACACGCTTCACCGGCCAGCCCATCGATGCCGCGAGACGAAGAATCTTCAGCGGATCGAGACTGTGTGCGTCGACATCGACGCCCTCGCCTGCGCTGGCACTGATCTCCGCCAGGTCGGGTTCGACCACGAACAACGTTCCCGGCTCCTCACCGCGTGGGCAGGCGTCGATGAGGATCGTTGTTTCGTAGCCGTCCTGAAGCGCGTAAGCCAGGTCAAAGCCCCGAATTCCGAAGTCGCTGACACGTACTCCAGCGGGAAGCGTCTGCTGCGAAAGGCGCCGCGCCACCTCGACGCCAAAGGCATCGTCTCCCATAAAAATATTGCCGATGCCGGCAACCAGAATTCGCGGTGGCGCGGATCTTCTCGTTTGCGTCTGCTGCTCGGGCGGTAGCAGTTCGATCTCTTCCACCTCGAAGAAGAATCGATGGCCCGGCTGACGCAACAGGCCGAGGTCCCGTCCAGGATCGTCGTCGAGCACGACGCAAACGTGAACCTTGCCTTCGTAATCCTGTTCCAAAGCCTCGATGGTGGCGACTTGTCCGGCGAGCGCGAGATCGAAGACGTCGCCACCCGGGCGCGGGCGCAGAAGGACGCGATCCCCCACGCGCACCGATTGACCGTCGATCTCAATTTGATCGATCAGTGACTTGTCTTCGAGCAATCGCCACTCCCACTCGTTCACGGGTTCTCCTCATTCACGGGCCGCAGGCCGCGCAGCACGCCATGCATTTTCATGAACTGCTCCGCCGGCATGGTCTCGGTGCGCTCCAGCATCTGGCGAGCGCGCTCGTCGGATTCGCGCATCTCGCGCTTTTCCTCGTCGGTCATGGTCATGATGCGCAGGGAGAGGATCTCGTCGATTTCGGTGCCGTCGAAGAGGTCACCGGCGCTCTCCGGCGCAATCTGTGGATAGTCGTAGAGGATGATGGGCGAGGCCAGCATAGTGTCGCGCTGACCGGCTTCGCCGACGAGGACAGGGAAGACTCCCTGGTTATGGCAACCGTCAACCGCCGTGCGCAGCTCCGCGGGAGGATCGAGCAGCGAGACAAAGTCGCCATCCTCAACTCCCAGTACGACGTGTGCCGAAACCAGCGAGTGCAGCAAAGCATAGTCTCGGCTACATCGCTGAGAGGTAGACGTGAAATTCTGAACCTGAACTGTGATCTTGAAGACGTCTTCAGCGATGGGATGAGCTGCTACGGAAAGCGAGCCGGTCAGAGCCTGCTGGGACCGTACGATGCGTCCCGCCGGCTGCCTCTGGCTGTCGCGCACCAGTTCTTCGGACAACTGCGGCGAAAATTGGAACGGATGCAAGATGGGATGGCGATTCAATAGATCAACATCGGTTGGCGGTGAGATTAACTCACGCTCGAGCGCCTCTTGCCAGGCATGGAACGTATCACCCTCGACGCGGAGGCTCCTCACCGGACGAAACGCGCCATCGACTATCTCATCGACCGAACGATCCACTAGCTGCAGGAAACGGACGCGAACTCCGATCCGGCTTAACACACTGCCTCGGATCAGGCATTCGCTTCGCAGGCTCCAGGGATCGGTTCCGTTCTGCTCCTCGCTAAAGATCTGCGGATACAACACGCCGAAGTTGAAGCGCTGCTGGTTCTTCAGCGCCGAAGGCCGGTAGGGATACAGCATGTAGCCTTCGTAGAGAACGGCTTTGGCGATGCGATCGGCAGCGACGAGGTTCATCGCTTCACCTCGGCTTCGACGTTGCGAAGAAGGCTGTCCAGCGCCTGCTCCCACGTAGGGATGCCGTGCTCGACTTTGTAACGGTAGAGGCGTTCGAACGCATCGCGATCGAGGCAGAGCCACGCGATGCCGGGATAGTAGGTGTCCATTAGCTCTTTCCAGAGCTTGACCGGCAAACGGAAGTGCACTTCCTTGTCCCAGGAAATGGGCACGACCTGCAACGGGCCCTCGTCGCGGGTGTAGAAGACGCTGCCACTGAATTGCACGCAGACGGCAATCTCGCCGTCGGTGAGCCCGGCAAAATACTTCGTCGCTGCGGCATTGAAGTCGAAAGAGCAGGGAACCAGTAGTCTGACCTCGGTGCTGTCCTGGAACGCCGGAACGATGGTGCTGGTGTGCGTCCACAGAAATGTACGCAGCGTTTGTCCCCACCGCTCGGGCTCGCCGAAGAGATCGCGCAGGCTTGCCTGCTCCTGAGAGCTGTATTTGCGACGCGTGCTTTCGATCTGTACTTGCGCACGGAGGGCTATGCTGTGGATCTGTTCATCGGCAGCAGAATTCGTAATTCGCAACTTGAATGCGAGTTGCGGCGAGACGGCGAATGGCTCGACCTCGGCGCCTTCGATCTGGAACTGGAGGTCAGGCATTGCCCGCGCCTCCCACTACCGTCGCGCTGTTTCTCAACGAGTCAAAGAAAGCTGCGATCTGCTGCCACACCTCGGTACCGCCGGAAAAGCCGCGCCAGCGGGTGCGAATGAGCCCCACCAGCCGGAAGCATTGATCGATGGGCAGCAGGTAGTATTCGTCGTTGCTGAAGCCGCGAGCATGACCGACGCGATTCACCAGCAGGGCTTCCACGTCAGCCTCCATGTGCTGAAGCGCCGGATTGACATCAGCAATCTCGTTCCAGGCCTCCAGCGAGAGCAGTGACTCGGTCGCACCGGCGGGGCTCGGGTACATGGCCACCACTCTCGCCTCCGGGCTGCTACGAAAGAAAAACGCCATGTTGATGGGAATCATCAGGCTGTCCCATTGGCCGTCGGTCATCTTGAAATTGGGCAGCACACGAACCAGCCGCGGGAT
Source organism: uncultured Acidobacteriaceae bacterium (assembly GCA_963805985.1). Lineage (GTDB taxonomy): Bacteria > Acidobacteriota > Terriglobia > Terriglobales > Acidobacteriaceae > Bog-257. The sequence goes on from CAWDWG010000009.1 coordinate 694,928, forward strand.
GCGCTTGAAGCGGGCGCCCGCTTGTCCGCTGAACAGCAAGGAACATGCATCGCAGGAGCACACGACCTTTCGGACCGTGGGATCCAGTAAGTGCGGGTGTTGCGAAGCCAGCTCCGCACTGCATAGTTCGCAGCGCTCGGCGGCTCGCGGGCGGCGCGCGAACTGGCGCAACACCCCGAATGCCGCTTCGATGCTCGGTGTGTCCTTAGTCGCCATAGTTGACCGCTGTGGCCTGATCGGCAGATGCAGGCACGTTCGGCGATGCGACGTGATTGCCCGATAGCTTGTCTAACGACACGAAACCCGTAGCCGGTCTTCCATCCAGGCCTTCTACCGTAAGCGCAGCAATGTCCGGTGCGGCTTCATAAATCGAATCCTCTACTAGCGAACGAAGCGTGCTAGTCGTCGAGCCGCAGGCATGAGCGCCGGGAGTTACTTTCACGCTGACTGCACCATCCTTGATTCCCAACATCTCAATGGCCGCGCCGTCGCGCTGTAGCTTTGCCTTGAGGCGCTCGACGGCCTTACTGACGCGGGTCTCCACCGTCTCGGGGTGCAGCCCATACAGGACGAGCAGGCTGCTGATCATGGGATCGCGTCCCAACTGCTCGATGAACGCCATGCCGGGCTCGCCGCCGTTGGCCAGGATTTCAAGGATGCGGTCGATGGCTGCACCATGAAATTCCATGACCAGCTGCATGAGCTGGCGGGCTGACGACCGTGCCGCAGGGTCAGCGATGGTCTCGAGTTCCTCGACCAGCGCGCCAATCCTCCGCACGCGTTCCTGGAAGTCTTTTTGCTCCGACATATTGTCTCGCGGCCTCAAAAAGGATTGAGCGGCAGGTGCAACGTCACGAACGCCACGTCGCGGGTTACAACCAGCCGCCCACTCCCCACAAAAAACCGGCAACAGGTTTACTTCATCAGGCCGAACATCGGCGAATGCTTCGTCTCCAGCACCTGGCCGTTGCCGAGATACATATGCACCCCGCATGGCAGGCACGGATCGAAGCTGCGGACCGTTCGCATAATGTCGATGCCCTTGAATTTATCCGGGCCGTTCTCTTCGAAGATCGGCGTGTTCTGCACCGCGTCCTCGTACGGTCCGGGAGTTCCGTAGACGTCGCGCGGATTAGCGTTCCACGGCGTCGGCGGATACGGATGATAGTTGGCGATCTTACCATCGCGAATGACCACGTGGTGCGATAACACGCCACGCACGGCCTCGTGGAAGCCGCATCCGATCGCATCCTCCGGCACCTTGAAGTCGGACCAGGTCTTGGTGCGGCCGGCATGCAGTTCACCCAGCGCTTTCTCCACAAAGTGCAGGGCCGCTGCCGCCGCGTAGGCCTGGAAGTAGGTGCGGGCGCGGTCGCGCTCGATGGCATTGCTCCATTTGGGAACCTTCCACTCGAACTCGACCTCCGGCAGGGAAGTCGTCTTGGGGAGATAGATCTTGACGCTATTGCCGGTCGCCTTGAGATAGCCAACATCAACGAGTCCAGCTTTGGCGGTCGCCCAGAAACGTGCGATCGGTCCGCCGCCGGTGTCGAGTGCGAGATGTTCGCCTGTCTTCTTGTGATACCAGCGCGGCGACATGACCCAGGTGTACTTGCCGGCGAAATCGCGCTTCTGCGGCTTGGGACGAGTCGTCTGATTCCACGGATGGCGCTGATCGACAGGATTACCGAGCGGATCCTCGGTGACGAATGTTTCGCCGTCCTCCCAGTCGTCGTAAAAGGAGCTGCCCAGTAGGATGCGAATGTTCAGGTTGATATCGACGAGATCGGTGGTGACGAGTTCGCCATCGACCACCACGCCGGGCGTGACGAACATTTTGCGGCCCCAGTTCGTCATGTTCTTGTACGTGTAGTCACAGTGCTCGGGATCGTTGAACGAGCCCCAGCAGCCGAGCAGAATGCGCCGCTGGCCGACTTGTTCGTAACCCGGCAAAGCTTCGTAGAAGAAATCGAAGAGGTCGTCATGCAGCGGCACGACCTTCTTCATGAACTCGACATACTTCATCAGGCGAACAAGATAGTCGGTGAAGAGCTGCACCGTCGGCACCGTACCGACGCCGCCGGGATAGAGTGTCGATGGGTGAACGTGGCGGCCCTCCATCAGGCAGAACATCTCGCGCGTCATGCGGCTCATCTGCAGCGCTTCGCGATAGAACGCGCCGGTAAACGGATTCAGCGCGGTCATGATCTCGGAGATCTTGCGATAACCGTGCAGCTTGGCATTGGGCGCTTCGGTGTGTTGCGCCTTCTCCCACACGCCGGGATTGGTCTCCTTCACCATCTGCTCGCAGAAGTCGACGCCGACGAGGTTGTCCTGGAAGATGTTGTGGTCGAACATGTACTCGGCTGCTTCGCCGAGGTTGACGATCCACTCCGCGAGGTGCGGCGGACGGACGCCGAAAGCCATATTCTGCGCATAGGTCGCGCAGGTGGCGTGATTGTCGCCGCAGATCCCGCAGATGCGGCTGGTGATGAAGTGGGCATCGCGCGGGTCTTTGCCCTTCATGAAGATGCTGTAGCCGCGGAAGATCGACGAGGTGCTGTGACACTCGACCACCTGGCGGTTAGCGAAATCGATTTTGGTGAAGATGCCGAGACTGCCGACGATTCTGGTTATCGGATCCCAGTTCATCTCGACGATCTGCTTTTGCTTACTTGGGGCTTGGCGTTCGGTTAATGTAGTTGTGCCCATCGCGATCGTTCTCCTTCTGAAAAATTAGGATCTGGCGTAATAACCAGTAGTAAGTTCGGGCCGATTGTGCCGCCATCTCGGCTCTTTGTTAACGGTATTCTGCGTGATGCTGCGCAGAGCGCGGATGGCGCGGCCGTACATGGCGGAGCTTCCCGTAGAAACGCGCGCACCGGGCGGCTCGTCCATGAAGGGCATGAACTTGTCGGGGAAGCCCGGCATGGTGCAGCCGATGCAGATGCCGCCAACGTTGGGGCAGCCGCCGATACCGGCCATCCAGCCGCGCTTGGGGACGTTGCAATTGACGACGGGTCCCCAGCAACCGAGCTTCACGATGCACTTGGGCGAGCCGTATTCTTCGGCAAAATCGCCCTGCTCGTAATAACCGGCGCGATCGCAACCTTCATGTACCGTCGAACCGAAGAGCCACGTCGGGCGCAGCTGCTCGTCGAGCGGAATCATGGGCGCGAGGCCGGCAACCTGGTAGAGCAGATAGAGAACGGTCTCCATGAAGTTGTCGGGCTGGACGGGACAACCGGGGACATTCACGATCGGCAGGCCGGCTTTCGATCGCCAGTCCCATCCCAGGTAATCCGCGAGTCCCATGCAGCCAGTCGGATTGCCTTGCATGGCATGAATGCCGCCGTAGGTAGCGCAGGTGCCGATGGCGACCGCTGCGAGAGCTTTGGGAGCGAGTCGATCGATCCACTCTGTGGTCTTAATGGGCTGGTTCGTGGCGGCATCGGTGCCCATCGCGGCCCAATAGCCGTCGCGGCCATGAATCTTCTCGTTGGGAATCGATCCTTCGACAACCAGCACGAAGGGATCGAGCTTGCCTTCCGCTGCCTGATAGAAAGGCTTGAGAAAATCGTCGCCCACTTCATATGCCAGAACTGGATTGTGGAGATGAACTTTAGGCAGGCCGGGAATCGCTCCCAGCAGGACGTCTTCGATGCTGGGCTGCATCGCGGCGGTGATAGAAACCGAGTCGCCGTCACAGCCCAAGCCGGCTGTGATCCATACGATGTGTACTTCCGCGACTGCCGGTTTCTTTTGCGTGACTCGACCATGCGGAGCCGCTTGCGCTGTCATATGCGGAACCTCCTCCCACCATCAGTGCGAGCTGGGTTATGAGGAATAAAACGCCGGGCCGAACACATCAGCCCGACACGATGCCTGGCGATAACTATTTAGTTGGCAAGACGAAACGCGCTGTTGCCCCACAGCAACCGTATAAGGATTAATCGCGGGAAAAGCTTTCTCAACCTGATTCGCAGATAGGGGATTCCCTTAAGGGGGGTTTGATTTTTTCAGCAGTTTTTGGCCAAGCCAACGCCAGATTATGCCACGCCGCCGCGAGTGCTCCACTGGATGGCACGCTGCACCAGTTCGCGGCCGCTCTTGAGCGCCAGCTTGTCCTTGATGTGGGCCTGATAGGACTCGACGGTCTTCACGCTGAGGTGGAGTTCGTCGGCAATCTTTCGTGTGCTGTGGCCATCGCCGATGAGGCGAAAGACTTCCAGTTCACGGTCGGAAAGGACGGCGATGGGCGAATTGGGCTCAGTACTTGCGCCGCTGATGTAGTTCTGCAACATGCGGTTGGCAATGCGGTCGCTGACGTAGACCTTGTCGTCGAGGATCTGCCGCACGGCAATCAGAACTTTCTCAGTTGCTTCCTGCTTCATGATGTAACCGTGAGCGCCGGCGCGCAGCGCGCGTTCCGCGTAGATGGATTCGTCGTGCATGGAGAGGACCAACACCGGAAGCATCGGGAAGCGCACGCGAATGCTCTTGAGCAGATCGAGACCGTCGGGCCCATTCAAGGAAATGTCGATGATCAGAAAGTCGGGACGGAGCGCAGTGATTGCCTGCAGCGCGGTGGCCGCCTCTTCGGCCTCGCCGCAGATCTCCAAGTCGGGCTCGCGATTCATCATCAGCGTCAGTCCCTCGCGCACGATCGGATGATCGTCGACGATGAAGATTCGCTTCTTCCGCGGCGCCTTTTCCTTCGGATTGGCAAGTCCCTGATCCATCGTTGCAATGCCCTACTTCCGTGGAGTGAGCGGAAACACGCAAGTCACGACTATGCCGTGGGGAAGGCAACCCTGAATGTCTAGAGTTCCGCCGATCATCTTCGCCCGGTGGCTCATGATGTGGTGTCCCATGCCGGTGCTGCCGGCGGGAATCCTTTTGACGCCGATCCCGTCGTCGCGAATGGTAAGGATGCCGCGGTTGTCACTGGCGGTGAGCCCGACCTCGATCTTGCGGGCCTTACCATGCTTGATGGCGTTGCTGATCGCTTCCTGGCTGATGTGGTACAGGTGGGTCGCGACGCTCACGTCGTGAATCAGTACCGGCGTGTCGCATTGCAGCTGGCAGGAGACGCCAAAGACGTCTTCCACTTCGGCGCTCAACTGCTGCAGCGCGGTCATCAGGCCATGCGATTCGGAAACGACGGGACTGAGGCCCCTGGCCAGCTCGCGGGTCTTGTTGATGGCTTCGTTGACCAGCTTGACGATCTTCGCGGCATCGTCCGCATAAGGGAGGCCCTTTTCCTTGAGCTTCTGCTCCTGCACCTTGCTCATGAAGGCGATGCCGGTTAAATGCTGGCCCAGCCCGTCATGCAAGTCCTGTCCGATACGGCGCTGTTCGCGGGCGCTGATCTCCAGGATCGCCCTCTCCAGATGCTTGCGCTCGGTGATATCGATGCCGGTCGCGATCACGTATGCCGGCGTGCCTTGGCCCCCAGGCAACGAGGCTCCCGACCATGCGATCTGTCGGAGGGTTCCATCGCCGGCCAGCCACGGACATTCGTAATCGGTATGCAACTGGTCGTCGCGCATCTTTTCGAACTGCGTTCGGAAGGTTTCCGCGTCCTCGTCGGGAATGAACAAATCCCAGACGACGCGCCCTGCCACATCGGCGAGGGTTTTGCCCGTGCTGCGTTCGCAGGCGCGATTGAAGCGGACGATCCGCCCGTCAGGATCGAGCACGATGATCAGCGCGCCCACGGTGTCGAGCATGGCCGTGACAACGTTGCGCTCTTCCTGCAGCGCCGCTTCGGTGAGCTTGAGATCGGTGATGTCGAAGCCAACGCCGTGAATGAACCACGGACGGCCGTCTTCGCGACGGATCATCTTGGCTTCGCAATGCAGCCACATCACGCGCTTGTCGCGGGAGAGAATGCGATAGGCCGAACGCAGCGGCTTGCCGGTCAGGAACAACTCGGCAGCTTCGGCGCTCCAGCGCTGCTTATCGTCAGGATGAACCTGTGAGTACCAGCGAACGGGATCCTGCAGCCACTCTTCCTGGGTGAAGCCTAGCACGCGCTCGATCTGCGGACTGACGTAGGCCTCGCCCACGCACTCGTCAAGATAGGCCATGAAAACGACGGCGGGAATCTGCTCGACCAGCGCACGATACTTGGCTTCGAGGTTGGGAAGCTCCGTGCTGACCTTGGACGGGGCTAATGCGGAAGCAGCCTGACCGGGAAGAAGACTGGTGTTTTCGAAGAAAACTTTAGCGAGATCCTGCAGCACGGCCTCGGCATCAGCGTAGGCAGTTGCGTCGCCGAGCGCGCGCAGGTCAACGCCGGGAATACTAGTGTTTTGCAACCAGGAGGCCATATTTCTCTCGCGGGCGCATTCAGCAGGGGAGCGGCCTAGTCATTCTGTGCCGCTTACTTTACCACTTTTTGGGACGCAGGACGACGCCGCCAGGATGGTTCCTGGTTCAGCGATCCCTGGGTGAAGGTGCGGAGGGCGTGGATGGCCTTGCCGTAGGTCTGGACGGCGCTGGCGGAGAGCAGCGAGCCCGGAGGCTGGTTCATGAAGGGCATGAACTTGTCAGGGAATCCCGGCATGGTGCAGCCGATGCAGATGCCGCCGACATTCGGACAGCCGCCAATGCCGGACATCCAGCCGCGCTTGCCGACGTTGCATTGCACCACCGGACCCCAGCAGCCAAGCTTTACGATGCAAAGCGGCGATCCGTATTCTTCTGCGAAGTCGGCCTGTTCGTAATAGCCGCCGCGATCGCAACCTTCGTGAACGGTTGCGCTGAAGAGCCATGTGGGACGCAGTTGCTGATCAAGAGAAATCATGGGCGCGCGTCCGGTGGCCATGTACAGAAGGTAGAGCAGCGTCTCCATCATGTTGTCAGGCTGGGCCGGACAGCCGGGGATGCAGACGATGGGAATACCGGCTTGCGACTTCCATTGCCAGCCAAGGTAATCGGGCAGGCCCATCGCTCCTGTCGGATTGCCCTGCATGGCGTGAATGCCGCCATAAGTCGCACACGTGCCGACAGCCACGACCGCCCAGGCATTGGGCGCGAGCCGATCGATCCAGTCGCAGGTCTTAATGGGCTGACCAGTCGCGGCGTCCGTGCCCATCGATGCCCAGTAGCCTTCCGGCTTGTTGGTTTCGTCGGGGATGGAGCCTTCGACGACCAGAATAAACGGAGCGAGTTTGCCGTTCGCCGCCTGATGAAACGGCTGCAGGAACTCGTCGCCGTTGGCTGTTGCGAGGAACGGATTATGGAAGTTGACCTTCGGGATCCAGGGAATTCCCCCGAGCACGAAATCTTCGATACTGGGCTGAGTCGCGCCAGTCATGGCGATGGTCTCGCCGTCACAGCCGAGTCCAGCTGTGACCCAGAGAATATCGATTTGCTGAATCGGAGTGGGCGCCGGATTTGTCTCTGGTGTCCCCATATCAGCGCGGCAGTATTGTAACCCTTCCCGCTTCGAATTCATGTGTAGGACAAGGCTGTAAGGACTATTTCTTTGTGGCTTCCTTCTCCAGCGACTCCAGTTCACGTGTGAGTTGTTCGGCCTGATCGTGGAGCTGCCGCAAGCGTTCGGCGAGTGAGGGAGCGTTCTTTTCCGCCGGTGTCGCGGCCACAGTGGAAGCTGCCGGAGCCGCTGGTGGCGCGGGTGCTCCGATCAGGTCGGCGAGCGCCTCGTCGAAGGTGTCGCGATAGATCAGGCGGTCGCCCATCGCCAGTACGACCTTTTTCAGCTGTGGCATGCGCGCTTCCGTCGCCTGAATGTAGATCGACTCGAGATAGAGAAATCCGCCGGTGACCGGCAGCGCGATGATGTTTCCGCGCAACACGCGCGAGCCTTGCTGGTTCCACAGCGTGAGATCTTTGGAGATGTTCTGGTCCTGGTCGATGCGCGATTCAATCTGCATGGGGCCGTACATCAGCTGTTGCTTGGGCAGCTGATAGAAGATGAGTTGGCCCAGCTTGTCTCCATCGCATCGCGCCGCCATCCATCCGATCAGGTTGTCTTTGGCGCGCGGCGTGAAGGGCAAGATCATCAAAAATTCAGGATCTTTCTCTCCCGGCAGCGTGGCGATCACGTAGGTTGGCGAGATCGGCTCCGGCTGTCCGGATTGGCTGAACAGATCGCGCGCGATTTCCCAGACGTCTTCCTTGTTGTAAAAAACCTGCGGATCGCGCATGTGGAAGATGCGGTACGCCTCAGCCTGCGTGCGAAAGATGGCTTCCGGATAACGCGCGTGACGGCGAAGATCGGCCGGCATCTCCGACATCGGGCGGAACAATTGCGGAAACAGCTTCTGATAAGCCTGAATGATCGGATCCGTGGGATCGAAGACATACAAGCTCATCTGCCCGGTGTAGGCGTCAACCGTGGCTTTCACGGTGTTGCGAATGTAATTTGCACCGTCGTCCAGACCGGCCACAGGCAGCACGGCCGAATACGGATGCGAGAGGGAAGTGGTGTAGGCGTCGGCCATCCACACTAGCCGGCCGTCGTCAGTGATCACGAGATATGGGTCCGGGTCCCAGGTGAGAAAGCTGGCGAGATGTGCGAGCCGCGCCTTCACGTTGCGATAGATCATCATGCGGCTGTCGCCGGTGAGATAGCCGGTGAAGACGATGTTGGCCTCGCCTTCAGAGATCGCAGCGGCCAGCTTCATGGGAAACGTGCCGACGGGAAAACCGCCGGTGCCGCGATAGCTCGAATACTTGTTCTGATCGCCGGAGGGGTAGTCGAACTCCTCGCGCGCAGTGTGAACGAAGACCGGGTCCTGCGTCTTCTCCCCGTAATAAATCTCCGGCCGCGTCAGTTGAAAGCCGGGCGACTTGATCTCCGGCGGGGCGTTCTTGATAAGCAGCACCGGCAGCCCGTCGGGCGTGATCTTGTTGACCTCGGAGACGACCGCGCCAAAGCCGTGAGTGTAGATGAAGTGAGGATTGATCCAGCTGGCGCTGGCTTCAGCCGGCAGTTGCGATACGTCCATCTCGCGGGGCGACAGCAGCACTTGTTTGATGCGGCCGTCGATGAAGTAGCGATCAACATCGGTGTCGGGAAATGTGTAATACGGACGCAAGGCCTGGATCTGCGTGATGGTTGCGTCGTAAGCGCGCAGATCCCACAGCCGCACGTTCGCAAGCAGGGTCGCATCCTGAACCGGATCGACCGTGCCCTGGCCTGAGGGCGAGAACGGTTTTTCCTGGGCGTTGCGATTCAGGCCAAAGGCTGCAGTCGTTGCCTCAATGTGACGCTCGATGTATGGACGCTCGATGGAGATTTCATTGGGACGAACATAGACGCTGCGGACAACCGCCGGCAGCGCCATCTGTAGTACGTAACAGCCGACAACCAGGTAGAGCGCCGGCTTGAATTTCGACAGCCAGACCAGGGGCACGGCGGCGAGAGCAGAAACGACAACCAGCCAGCGCAGCGGGATCGTGAACTTCTCGTCCACGTAATCGGCGCCGGTCATGAAGGCGTGGACGTTAAACAGCAATTCGAAGTTTCCCAGGTAAACCCAGGCAGCAAATCCGATCAGCAGGATCACTGCGAGGATGCGGACGAACGGCGCCTTGGTAGCGCCCGGCAGCCGCAGATATTCCTGCAGACCCATGACTCTGACGTGCGTGCCGCCGCTGAGCCGGAAGCGGACGCGCTCAAACAGCTGCCATCCGCGCGCCGTGACCCAGAACATCAGCGCCGAGATGATGGCAACGCCAAGCAGGAATCCGAGCAGGTTCCAGTAGAAGGGAAGGTCGAACAGATAGAACGGCAGGCCGCGCGAGAAGACGTGATCCTGCCATGCGCCCTGCGGAACGGTAATGCCGCGCGAGCCGAAGAATCGCATGACCGTCCAGTAGTCAATGGACGACGAGGCAAACAGAATGGCGAAGAGGGCGAGGGCGATCGTGACTATGCCGGAGTACACGGGGTAATCCCGGCGGCGGACTCCGGCGAAGTGTAGGCCGCGCGCGTGGGCGACAAAGAAGGCGATGAATGCCAGGACGGCGCCGGCCGCAGCAGGCGCGATGCTGTACCACAACATCGAGAACCAGGTGCTGACCTGCGCGACCTCTTTCCACCAACTGTATTCGATGACGAAATTAGCGGCTGCGGGAATCGCCCAGAAAATTATGGCGACTGCCGCGAATATGATAACCACAACCCGGAGACGTATTGGGCGCATAGAACGACCTGCGTGTCCAAAGAAGAATGTGGATGAGCGGCCAAGAGGACACAGCTTGAGTCGCCAGCGTGTTGATTGATAGTCGAGCCGTATTATAGTCGCGACCAAGCGGGAAAAGCGCGGGGTGAAGCCGATGCGCGGTAGCGGGATTCTTCTCCCGGGCTAATCACACGCTCTCGTGATCCGGGTCACATCCCGACGTGCCCCTCGGAACAGACAATAAATCCATGCTGTACCCGCAGCCGTTGTCTGTCTGCCGCCCCGCGCAATTGTCTCTGCGCAATTCTTCTGACTTTGAGGTCCCCGCATGGATAGCGCACTCCTGATCCACCGCCTGCATTTTGCCTTCACTGTTACGTTTCATTACCTGTTTCCGCAGCTGACCATGGGCCTGGCGCCGCTGATCGTCGTTTTGAAGACTATGGGCTGGCGAACCGGCGACGAGCGCTACGACAACGCCGCGCGCTTCTGGGCAAAGATTTTCGGCATCAACTTCGTGATCGGCGTGGTGACCGGAATTCCAATGGAATTTCAGTTCGGCACCAACTGGTCGCACTTCTCGCGCTTCGCCGGCGGCGTCATTGGACAGACGCTGGCCATGGAAGGCTGCTTCGCGTTCTTCCTGGAGTCGACCTTCCTCGGCCTGTTCCTCTACGGTGAGAAGCGCCTGAGCAAAGGCCTGCACTGGTTTTCCGCGCTGATGGTCTTTCTGGGATCGTGGATGTCGGGTTACTTCATCGTCGCTACCGACGCCTGGATGCAGCATCCGGTCGGTTACGAGCGCGTTGCCGATGGATCGGTGCAGCTCAAAAGCTTTTGGCAACTGGTGCTGAATCCGTGGGCGTGGTGGCAGTACGCGCACAACATGAGCGGCGCGGTCATCACCGGAGCGTTCGTGATGGCAGCGGTCGGCGCATTTTACCTGCTGAGCGAGAAGCACATTGAGCAGGGCAAGATCTTCGTGCGCGTCGGCGTGATTGCAGCGTTGTTCGTCACCCTCTTCCAGGTGGTGCCGACGGGCGACGCGCAGGGCCGGATGATCGCGCAGAATCAGCCGGTGACGCTGGCAGCGATGGAAGCGCTGTGGGAGACACAGCCGGGAGCGCCGCTGGTGATTCTGGGCCAGCCGGATGTCGCGGCGCAGAAGATCGACAACCCCATCGTCGTTCCAAGAATGCTGAGCTTCCTGACGTGGCGAAGCTGGGGCGCGGAGGTCAAAGGGCTGAACTCAGTGCCGAAGCAAGACTGGCCAGACAACATTCCGCTGCTCTACTACGCGTACCACATCATGGTAGGGCTGGGGACGTTCTTCATCGCGATCACCGCGGTGGCGTGCGTCCTGCTGTGGCGCAAGAAGCTGTATGAATCGCGCTGGATGCTGTGGATCCTGCTCATCAGCTTCCCGTTCCCTTACATCGCCAACACCGCGGGCTGGATGACGGCGGAGTTCGGACGCCAGCCGTGGCTGGTCTACGGGCTGTTGCGCACGGCGGATGGCTACTCCAAGATGGTCTCGGCCGGCAACGCCTGGTTCAGCTTCCTTGGATTCCTCGGGATGTACACCGTGCTGGCGATTCTTTTCCTGTTCCTGGTGCGACGCGAGATCGAGCACGGTCCGGAGCCGCTTGTGCCCAAAGATCTGCGCGATCTGGTTGACTCGGCCCATATGACTCCCGCGGAGGTGCGATAGCCATGGCAACAATCTGGTTCATGATCGTGGCAGTGATGGTGGCAATTTACGTGGTGCTCGACGGCTTCGACCTGGGCGCGGGCGCAGTTCATCTGTTCATTGCCAAAGACAACGACGAGCGGCGCACGGTGATTCGCGCTATCGGCCCGGTGTGGGATGGCAACGAAGTCTGGCTGCTGGCCGCGGGCGGAACGCTGTACTTCGCATTCCCGCAGCTCTACGCGTCGGGCTTCAGCGGATTTTATCTGCCGCTGATGATGGTGCTGTGGCTCTTGATGCTGCGTGCCATCGGCATCGAATTCCGCACGCATGTGCAAGAGCAGGTGTGGCGAGGCTTCTTCGACACCATCTTCGGCGTCTCCAGCATTCTGCTGGCGATCTTCTTCGGCGCGGCACTGGGCAACGTCATCCGCGGTGTGCCGCTCAATCCCGACGGCTACTTCTTCGAGCCGCTGTGGACCAACTGGCGGGTCGGCGCGCAGAACGGCATCCTCGACTGGTACACGGTTATGTGCGGCGTGGTCGCACTGGTTACGCTTGTCGTGCACGGCTCGCTGTATCTGGCGACCAAGACCGAAGGCCCGCTGAACTATCGCGCGCGCAAAGTGGCGTCGTTGTTCTGGCCGGTGCAAGTGCTGCTGACCATCTTCAGCCTGATCGCGACGGTTTATGCCGTGCCCGGCATTCTGACGAACTACACGCGCTGGCCTATCGGATATCTGGTGCCGGCGGTCGTCATCGGCAGCTTGATCTACATGTACTTCGCGCACTCGCGGCGCAACGAGAAAGGCGCGTTTCTGGCGTCGTCGCTGTACATTATCGCCATGCTGGTGGGAGCGGTCTTCGCGCTGTATCCCAAGGTGCTGCCCGCCAGTACCGGCGCGCAGTACAACCTGACCATCTATAACAGCGCCACCGGCGCGCACGGGATGGCTGTTGGATTTGTATGGTGGACGTTGGGGATGATTCTGGCGGCGGTGTACTTCGTCTTCGTCTATCGGATGTTCCGCGGCAAGGTGCGGTTGGAGGAAGGCAGCGGGCACGGCTACTAAGTACGTGCGATGCACCCGTTGATCCGCAAACGGCTCGATCCTGAGCAGTTGGGCGAAGGGCGAAGCGATTTTTCTGCTCGCATACAAGTCCTTATAGAACAATACTTTGGGATAAGTGCTTTTAACTACAACGTTAATTTTAATGGGGGCCGGGCTGCCCGACTCAGGGAAACCAGCCTGATACCATGTGTGCGTCAGTTCCGTAAAACTCATTACACGAACAACACCCGGATGCAATTCCAGTACGAGATCTCAGCCGAGGAATATGTTGCAGGGCAGACGCTTTACTGCAAATTAATGCATGGCAGTAACGGGTTCCTTAAGCCCGTCGCCTGGGGTTTAGGCGGTTTGTGCTTCCTGGCGACTGCATGGAGCGAACGGGATATCGACTGGCCCGCGATATTGCTTAGCCTCACGGCGGCGTGGTTCATCTATTGCGCGATTGTTCAAACTCTTCCAGCTTTTTACTTTCGAAGCCGCTACCCGAAGTCGGAGTTTTCCGATCATCCCTTCCAGGCAGATGTAACTCAGGAAGGGTTTCACGTTTCAGATGACCTTCGCGCGTGGCACATTAAGTGGCCCGGAGTACAAGCGAAGGGCGAGAACCGCGATGTGTTTGTGTTCTATTCTGCGAACACGGTTTTCATCTTCGGAAAGAAGTATCTATCAGACCAACAACAGGCCGAACTTCGTCAGCTCGCCGGACTAACCTCTGCCGTATGATCCTCTAGCGCTATCGGCTATGACGCAAGAAAAGCCCCACACAAGCAGACCTCTCTTGTGTGGGGTGCGAGATTCATGCCATGAGTCGAACGTCTAATGTGTCCTCAGCTAAAGCTCGGTCCTACCGAACTCCAGCCAATTCCTCTTCGTGCTCGGTTTCTTTGCTGACCGCGGCTGTAACCGGCGTGAGCGCAGTTTGTTGCTGCTCATTCGCGATACGGCTGCGAATCAACGGTTTCAAAACCAGGATCGAGAAGACCGCTGCGATAGCACACAGCACCGCCGAGATGTAGAACGGCACGCTGAACGATCCGCCGAAGTAGGCGGCTATCGCCGCAGCGCCGAATCCGGCAAACACCGAAGCCAGGCCTTTGGATGTGTACACCATGCCGTAATTGGCGGAGGCGTTCTTCGGACCGAAGATGTCGCCTGTCGTGGCCGAGAACAGGGAATAGATTTCGCCCCAGAAGAGAAAAATGAACGAGAACAATGCCACGAATGCCAACGGCGCGCCGGCGACCTTGGTGACGGCAAAGACCAGAATGGCTTCGATACCGAAGGTTAGGAACATGGTGCGCTCGCGTCCCAGGCGATCGGAAACCGTGCCCCACAGGATTCGCGACAGCGCGTTGCAGGCCGAAGTGAGCGTCGCGGTGAGGGGCACAATCGCCATGCCCCAGACCTTGGCGTCGCTGACCTTGAGCGCCTTCGCGATCTGCGAGAGGTTGGCGGTCGCGATCAACCCTCCGGCGCAGGCGAAGAAGAACATGGCATAGAGCAGGTAGAACTCAGGTCGGCTCAAGGTCTGCATCCAGGTGAAGTTGACCTTCGACTGAACGACGGCGGCCTTCTTGGCAGGGGTCCATGCCGGCGGCGCCCAACCCGCGGGCGGGTGGCGCAGGATCATTGCAGCGAGCAGCGCGATGATGCCTTGTCCGATGCCCCAGAAGGCCATCGCCTTGGCCCAGCCAATCGAGTGGATGGTTGCCGCGATCGGCATGATGGCGAGCGCGGCGCCTCCGCCGAAGCCTGCGGCGGTCAAGCCCACGGCGAGCCCACGCTTATCGGGGAACCACTTTACCGCGTTGGCGACACAAGAGATGTAAATGATGCCCGCGCCGGTTCCGGCAATGATGCCGTAGTAAATGTAGAGGTGTAGCGGCGAGGTGGCGATGGTTCCACCCAGCACCCAGCCCAGCGCGATGAAGACCGCGCCAATCGACATCAGCTTGCGAATGCCGAACTTGTCGACGAAGTATCCGGCGACCGGCATCGGCCACGTCTCAAACAGAATGAAGGCCGAAAACACGGCGGCGATCTTGGCGTAAGGCACGCCGGTGAAGGTTTGCTTCATGCCTGGTGTAAACAGCGTGAAGGCATATTGATAGTTGGAGATGACAACCATCGCGAGAATGCCGAAGATCAGCTGAATCCAGCGATTGCCGGCAAAGCCGCCATACGCTTCCTTAGCGGTGTCTCGCGGTTCCGCAGCAACAGTTCCAGTACCCATGGCAGATTCCTTCTACTTGCCCACACGGCAAGACGAATTGATTAGCGGGAAGATGAGAATTGCTCCGCACTCGACGTTTGCGAGGAGCGCGTGCCAGAGATGAAGTTGGCGGCTTCGAGTGGAAGTCGCGAAAGGTTTTACAGGATGTAGTTTGAGGACAGCGGGCAGTGATCTTCCTGCGAGTGGCGCGACGATGGCGTTCATCGCCAATCCGCAGCCGCACGTTCTGCGTCCGCAGACGGTGCGCGGAATCCCTACGAAGCAAGGAGGTCACATGCGTGGCCATATCGGCCGCCTCCAGGGACGGTCACCTCAGTACTTCGCTGCTGTTACGTGTAACGGCTTCTGGCCGGCGCCGGGGCTGAGTCGGCGAGGTCCGGCCAGAAAGCAACCCCGCCCCGTTGCCAGGGCGGGCGCAAGTTATCCTTCCAGGTCCTTCTGGAGCGGGATGATTCCCGGCACCAGCCAGTCGTTCCACATCTCGTCGATCTTGCTCTGGAAGTATTCGATGTCTTCCTCGATGAAGTGCGCGAACCTTCCCTGCTTGAGCAAGTAATCGCGAACCGGCAGCCGCTTGAACCTGCCATTGGCAATGTCTTTCGTCTTGCCATACAGCTTCAGCTTGCCGTTCTCGATTTCGTACAACGGCCAGATGCCGGTGTTGACCGCCAGCTCGCCGAGTTCGAACGACAACACGGGATCGAAGTCCCAGCCTTTCGGGCAGGGATTCAGGCAGTGAATGAAGGTTGGTCCGCCGACGGTCAGCGCTCTGCGAACGCTGTTCATCGCCTGCAGGGGATACGAAGTCGAGATCGTCGACACGTACTTGCAGGTCGGATGACCGACCATCATTAGCGGCGCCATGTTCTTCTTCCAGCGGTGATTCATGATCCGCTTCATCTTGCCCGGCGTACTGAACGAGGTGTTCACGCCATACGGCGACGTTCCGGAGATCTGGATGTCGGTATTGGCGTAGGACTCGTTGTCGTACATCAGGATCAGCAGGTTGTAATCGGGATGGGTCATCGTCGCCGAGATGCCGTTCAGGCCCATGTCGGCGCCGCCGCCGTCACCGCAGAAGGCGATGACGTTGATCGGCTCATCCTTCATCACGCCCTTACGCATCTGGACGCGAAATGCCGCAGCCGCGCCCAATGCCGCCGAGCCCGAGCTGCCCAGCTGGGTGTGCATCCAGGGCACGCCCCACGGCGTCGCATAGTACGAGGTGTTAGCCACGTACATGCAGCCGGTGCTGCCCAGAATGATCGTCCGCGGACCTGCAGCCTTCGCCATCAGTTTCATGATTTGCGCAGACTCGCAAGCCTGGCAGGTGCGGTGGCCGGACGTGTAGTACTCGTTGAATGGAACCTTCTTCACTCCGTGGAAGGCTTCCAGGTTTTGCGTCGGTTTCTCTTCTACAAATGTGCTCATGATGGTTGTCCTTTCCGGCTCTAGGACCGCAGCCCGATCCACTGGGTCAGAGGTTGCGCCTTGCCATTGGCAGCTTGGAACACGATGTCGGTCATCTCTTCCACGTCCGGCACGGTAACTTCACGTCCGCCCAAACCGCAGATGAAGCCCAGCACCGGCGGCCGCGTGGCTGCGCCCGTATACATCGCCGAGCGAAGTTCCGTGGCTACGACGCCGCTGAGATTGGGTGAACCGAACGAGAAGTCGCGATCGATCACGCCGATTGCCTTGAAGCGTTCCAGGCACTTGGCGATCTCGGGACCGGGAAATGGCCGGAACCAGCGCAGCCGCACAAAGCCAACCTTCTTGCCTTGCTCGCGCAGCTTGCGGATGGCCACCTTGACCGGCGTGGACATCGTGCCCATGCCGAGCAGCACGACGTCCGCGTCTTCGGTCATATACTCCTCGAAGAACGGGTTGCCGTACTTGCGGCCGAAATTCTTCTCGAACTCGGCATAGACTTCGCGAATCACGTCGCAGGTAATCTCGGTGATTGCGTAGTTCTGCCGGCGGATCTCCATCACCCAGTCCTCGTTGACCTGCGGTGCGATGGAGATGACGTTGTCGGGGTGCATGAGCAGAGCGCCGCGGTTGTAAGGAGGCAGGAACTTCTTGACCTGCTCCGCCGTGGGGATCTGGACTAGAGCTTGCGAGTGGGTGAGGAACGCGCCGTCGCAGCTAATCGCCAGCGGAACCATGATGCGGGAATCTTCCGCCAAGCGATAGGCAATCAGCGCGGTATCCAGCGCTTCCTGGGCGCTGTCGACCCAGGTAAGCAACCAGCCCAGGTCGCGAACTGCCAGCGCGTCGTTGTGCTCCACGCCGAATGCGCCGGGATCGTCCAGCGCGCGGTTGCCAACCATGCAGACCATCGGCACACGCAGTGCCGGGCTGACAGTCAGCGCTTCCATGGCATACATCCAGCCAACACCACTGGAGCCACAGAACGTACGCGCGCCGCACACCGAAGCGTGCTTGACGATCTCGAATTGTGAATGCTCGCCTTCTGCCACGATGTACTCGCAGTCCATCTCGCCGTCGGCTACCAACTGGCTGATGTACTGCATGACCGTGTCATAAGGCCGGATGGGATAAGCCGTGACCACGTCCACGTTGGCCAACTTGCATGCAATCGCAATGGCTTCGGCGCCGGTAATCAGGGCTTCCTGCTCCTGAACCTTCTTCTTTTGCTCGACAGGTACTGTTAATGTCGCCATCTTGCTATCTCCTTCTTCTGGCGTCTTCTTGCCGCCGATTTGCCATTAGGCTTTTGCAGCGATTTCCAGGGCCTTCGGTACCTCTTCCTCATACTGGCCGCGATAACGGAATCCATGGGCGCGCTTCTCGATCGGCTCCGCCTTCTGAATGGTCGTCTCCAGCCACTTCAGATAGACGTCCTGGTTCTTCTTGAACGCCTCCCACTGGCTCTTGTTATCGGTGAACTCGGTTTCGTTCACCATCGAGATGCAGTCATTGACCGGGCAGACGGCTTCGCAGACGCCGCAGCCGCAGCACGACTCGAAATTGGCTTCGTAGGTTCCGTCCGGCGTGACATCGAAGGACGCATCCGGGCAGTTCAGCCAGCACAGCGTGCACTTGGTGCAGGTCTTGAAATTGATGACCGGCCGCATGGTGCGCGTCGAATACTTCTTGAACAACTCGTTGCGGTGCGGACGGAAGCCGCCCTTCTCGCCGGTCGTCGGATCGGCATACGGCCCGCCTTGCGGCTGTCCCGTAACCGAAACGCCGCCGCGCATCTTCTCCCAACCAGGCAGCGTGAATTTGAACAGCTCCTCAGGATTGCCCTGGCCGGGCTTTACATCGCTGGTGGTGAAGCGCTCGTAAGCGCCGCGCGCCGAAGTCACCTTCAACGGATTCTTCAGCTTCTCGTTGATGTACTGCTCAACAGCCTTCAGGCTAAACAGACCCGGCAACACCTTGGCGATGACGCCGAGAACGCGAACATCGGTGTGGTCGTCTTTGTAGACCCACATGCCGGAGAAGCTGGCTGTGCCCTTGATGACGCCCAGCTTGTACGGCTCTTCCCGGCGGTGAATGTTGTTCAGCAGTGCGGGGGCGTCATCCTGCGAAACCACGGCCAGCGTGGCCCCGGCTTTCAGTGCATGATGCACCGGCTGCAGACCGTACCAGGCCCACGACTCGGCGCCCTTGGTGAGGGTGTCATCGACAACCACGGTCAGGTCGACCTGTTTTGGTTCATACTGCGCCATTCCGGCTTCGAGCGTCTGCTCGTCATTGGCGACGATGGCGAAACTCTTGGCGGGAATGCCATTGCGTTCGGGGGCGTCTCCATAACGGCCAAAGGAGATACCCAGTTTGCCTTCGTTGTGCGCGGCCAGAACTATGCCGCGAGTTATGTTCTTAGCCAAGGTCTTCTGGAAGACCCCACGGTAGATGACTTCGACCGCGAATAGCTGGCCCATATTTGCAACCTCCGTCCTTTTACTGCTCTTTGAGTGCAATGTTTTCGATTTCTTGCAGGTGACGATCCATGGCGCGTTCGGCGGCCTTGGCATCGCGCCGCTTCAGCGCCGACAGAATTCGGCGATGACCGGCAAGCGATTTCTCCTGCCGGCCCTTGCCCAGAAACACGTGCTTCCGGGCGTCGCGCAACAGCTCCATCAATACATCCACTACTCTCAACACCGCGCTGTTGTTGCAGGCCAGGGCGATGCTGTAGTGAAACTCGGAATCTTCTTCCACTGCGAGTTCGCCGCGGCGAACCTTGGCCGCCTGGCGATCGAGAATCTCTTCCATCTCCTTCAACTCATCCTCGGAGGCGCGCTGGGCTGCACGGGCCACCAGGTGCGGCTCGAGCATCTTGCGTACATCGATAAGTTCGGCTACCAGCTTGCTTTTTTCGCGCAGCGCGTCGGCCAGTCGATCGGCTGAAGTGTCCTGAGGATTGCAAACCACTGTGCCGATACCCTGGCGCGGCTCCAGCAGGCCGATCGCCTCCAGAGCGCGAATGGCGTCACGAACCGAGCCGCGACTGACCCCGAGCACCTCCGCCAAATGCCGCTCCGACGGCAGCAGGTCGCCAGGCTTTAGCTGTTCCGTAATGTGCCGCTCCAGTTGCCGCGCAACTGTCTGGTAGACCTTGTTTCGGGGAATTGCCTCGAAGCTGATGTGCGCTGATGCTTCCATGGCAAACGGTTCAGTGGTCTGATGACTAACCACTTTCTCGCCTGAGAGGTGAATGCAACAAGGACGAGGGTCACGTTCGGATGTGATAAGGAAAAGAAAAAGGGCGCGCCGTTGGCGACGCGCCCGAACCGCACGAACATCTGTTCTGAACTACACGCCCACCGCCGCTGCAGCTTCCGCTGCACGCGCCGCCGGAGTGAATGCCACGTCCTGCGCATCCACTACAGCTACGGTCGTGATGTTGACGATCTCTTCCACCTCAACACCGCGCGTCAAAAGATGAACCGGCTTCGCCATACCAGTTAGGATCGGACCCAGCTTTTCCGCTCCGCCGATGCTGGTGAGCAGACGGCAAGCGATGTTGCTGGCTTCCAGGTTGGGGAAGATCAGCACATTGGCCCCGTTCTTCAGCGACGAGAATGGGAAGGCCGCTTCCAGCTTCTTGCCATTGACCGCGATGTCGCCCTGCAGCTCGCCATCGACGATCAGCGTGGGATCGGCATAACGCGCCAGCTCGGCTGCGCGCTTCATCTTCTCGCACAACGGATGACGAGTGCTGCCAAAGCTCGAGAACGACAGCATGGCGACGCGCGGCTCGATGCCGAAGCGGCGCGCTTCCTGCGCGGTACAGAGGGCGATCTCCGCCAGCTCCTCGGCCGTCGGTTCGATGTTGACCGTCGCGTCGGCGAGGAAGTACAGATCGCCCTTGCGAGTGATGATCAGATAAACGCCCGAGACCTTGTGGATCCCCTCGCGCACTCCAATCACCTGCAACGCCGGACGAATCGTGTCGGGATAGTTCTGCGTGACGCCCGATACCAGCGCGTCGGCATCGCCCATGCGCACCATCATCGAGCCGAGGACATTGGGATCGTTCATCAGTTCGTCGGCCGACCCCAGCGTCACACCGCGGCGCTGCCGCAGGCGATACAGCTCTTTGACATACTCTGCGCGACGCGGCGCGCTCTCCGGTTCGACGATGGTGATCCCGTCGAGCGGCACGCCCAACTGCGCGGCATTGCGCTCGATCTCCGACTTGCGTCCCAGCAGGACCGGCGACGCAATCTTCTCTTCGATCAGCACATTGCAGGCGCGCAGGATCTTCTGATGTGCGCCCTCGGGAAAGACCACGCGCTTGGGATTCGCCTGCGCCTTGTGAATCATGGCGCGCATCAGCCCGTGCGCCTTGCCCAGCCGGTTTTCCAGCTGGTCGCGATACTCATCGAGGTTGACCGGCTTCTGCGCGACGCCGGTTTCCATGGCAGCCTTCGCGACCGCCGTTGCTTCCCACACCAGCACGCGCGGGTCGAACGGAGTAGGAATGATGTAGTCGCGGCCGTAGGCCAACCGCTCCACACCGTAGGCGCGGCAAACGGAGTCGGGAACATCTTCCTTCGCCAGCGCGGCTAGCGCTTTGGTTGCCGCCAGCTTCATCTCTTCATTGATGGTCGTGGCATGCACGTCGAGCGCGCCGCGGAAGAGGGACGGGAAGCCGAGAACGTTGTTGATCTGGTTAGGATAATCGGAGCGGCCAGTCGCCATGATGAGATCCTTGCGAACCGCGCGCGCTTCCTCGTAGGTGATCTCCGGATCAGGATTCGCCATTGCAAAAACCAGCGGATTCGGCGCCATCGAGGCGATCATTTCCGCCGTGAATGCGCCCTTCACAGACAGGCCCAGGAGCAGATCGGCGCCCTTCGCCGCATCAGCCAGCGTCCGCTTTTTGGTATCCTGCGCCAGCCGCTCCTTATAAGGATTCATTCCTTCCTTGCGGCCCTTGTACACGATGCCCTTGGTGTCGACCATGGTGATGTTTTCGCGCTTCACGCCCATGCAGATGTAATGTTCAGCCGTCGCAATGCCGGAAGCACCGGCGCCGTTGATGACGACCTTGATCTGGTCGAGCTTCTTCCCGGTGAGCTCTACCGCATTCTGCAGCGCCGCGCCGGTGATGATCGCCGTGCCGTGCTGATCGTCATGGAAGACGGGAATCTTCATCGTCTTCTTCAGCGTCTCTTCGATGTAGAAGCACTCCGGCGCCTTGATGTCTTCCAGGTTGATGCCGCCGAAGGTGGGCTCGAGCAAC
The DNA here is from genome assembly GCA_963805985.1 of uncultured Acidobacteriaceae bacterium. Classification (GTDB taxonomy): domain Bacteria; phylum Acidobacteriota; class Terriglobia; order Terriglobales; family Acidobacteriaceae; genus Bog-257. Next base: position 716,808 of record CAWDWG010000009.1, read on the forward strand.
TGGCAGGCCTTGATGATCTCGTCGGGATTCTTGGTGTCGAGCTCGATATCAAACACATCGATGCCGGCGAATCTTTTGAACAGGACGCCTTTGCCTTCCATGACCGGCTTGCCGGCCTGCGCGCCGATGTCGCCGAGTCCCAGGACCGCGGTGCCGTTGGTGACCACGGCAACCAGGTTGCCTTTGTTGGTGTACTTGAATGCGTCTTGCGGATTCTTCTCGATTTCGAGGCAGGGAACCGCTACGCCAGGGGTGTAGGCGAGGCTTAGGTCGCGTTGCGTGAGGCAAGCCTTGGTTGGGGTAACCTCGGTCTTTCCCGGCCGCGGCTGCGAGTGGTAGTCGAGTGCATCCTGCTTAGTGATGGGCATTACAGCCTCCGATGAATGAACGTAGATTTCGTGCGGGCAATCCAGTTCCGGCTTGCTTACGACCGTGGCGAGTTATGAATTGAACAGTCAATGATTGAGGCGCGAAATAAGTGCATCCGCAGAAGCGCGCACGGACGCCGCCAGCCGGAAAAAATTGATCCCACTACTAACCTAGGCCGCGCTTATTACCGGGAGTAGTGCAGATGTCACAAGGGGTTGTGAGATTGCTCACTTTCGCCTGTTCAACGGTGTGTCACCACGGAAACACGGAATACACGGAACTGGGAAAAACTAAAGTCACTTCCGTGCCTTCCGTCCTTCCGTGGTGAATACCTCCTCCTCGGCGTCCTCTGCATTCAGTATTCTGTCTAGTAGGCAACCCAGGCAGCTGCAAGAGGAGGAGAACCCATCGGCGCAACGCTCGCTTCGCTATTGATTCACGGTCTCTTCCTGTTTGCAGCAGCTGCCATTGCCGGCACGCTGAACGCAATAGCCGGCGGCGGCAGCTTCATTTCCTTTCCCGCGCTGTTATCGACAGGAGTTCCGGCGATTCAGGCCAATGCGACGAACACGGTTGCGTTGTGGCCGGGATTGGCCGCCAGCACCGGCGCATATTTGAAGCGCCTGGACACGCCCCGCGCGCTGCTGATTCCCCTGGTCGTGACCAGCGTGATTGGAGGCTTCGCCGGCTCGCTACTCCTGCTGAAGACGCCGCAACACGTCTTCATGCGCCTGGTCCCGTGGCTGCTGTTAAGCGGGACGCTGCTGTTCGCCTTCGGCAATCAGATTCGCGCCCTCGTCGGCAGGAAGTCTGCGACAGAGGATTGGCGGACGTTTTCATGGCAGGCAATTACCGTAGCGTCGTTCGTTGAGCTGCTGATTGGAATCTACGGTGGATACTTTGGCGCGGGGATCGGGTTTATTACGCTGGCTATGCTGGCTGCGTTGGGCATGCACGATATTCACGCCATGGGCGCGATTCGCACCTTGCTGGCGGTTGTAATCAATGCCGCGGCCGTGCTGATCTTCATTCTCGCGCGTGCCGTGTTTTGGCCGCAGTGCCTGGTGATGGTTGCCGGCGCGACCGCTGGCGGCTGGTTCGGCGCACACTTCGCGCAGAAAGCCGACCCGGTGAAAGTGCGGCGCGTCATCATCGGCATTGGACTGGCGATGAGCGCATATTACTTCATCACGGTGCGATAGACCGTCTTCACATCCCTGCCTTTCGGTACAGCATGGCCATTGGATTCGCCGGCCCGTAGCCACTCCCAATGCGCACACCGCTTCGAATTGCTTCGGTGATGAACTCCTTGGCCGCGGTCACACTCTCGACCACAGTTTTCTTGTGGGCCAGATTGGCCGCGATTGCCGACGCGAAGATGCAGCCGGTCCCGTGCGTGTCCTGGCTGTCGATGCGATCGGCGTTGAAGACGGTGAACTCGCGGCCGTCATACAGCAGGTCGGCGGCTACGTTCACCAGATGACCTCCCTTGATTACGACATTCTTCGGCCCCAGATCGAGGATCGCGCGTGCCGCTTCTTTCATCTCGGCGAGGGTCGTGATCTCGGCTCCCGTGAGCACGCCGGCTTCCGGCAAGTTGGGGGTAACCACAGTCGCGTGTGGCAGGAGTTTCGCCTTCAGCGCAGCGATGGCCTCCGGCTTGAGCAGCGCCGCGCCATGCTTGGAGATCATCACCGGATCAAGCACCAGCGGCCCGGTTTCGCGCCCCGCGATGGCTGCCGCGACCGCCTCGACAACTTCAGCGTTCACCAGCATGCCGGTCTTGATTGCGTCGCAGCCGATGTCACTCAGGCACGCCTCGATTTGTTTTGCTACGAACTCCGGCGCGATCTCCAGAATGCCGCAGAACTCGCGGGTGTTCTGCGCTGTTATCGCCGTAACGGCCGTCATTCCAAAGACGCCCAGCGCCGAGACAGTCTTGAGGTCAGCTTGAATTCCAGCCCCGCCGCCGCAGTCGGAGCCGGCGATGATCAATACACGTGGAGGGGTCATCGTTTGTACATCTTAACGAAACTGGCCTGCGCACGCGGCATCAGCACCTCCACGTCACAAGCGCCGGTGTGGAAGATCACCGCTCGGCGTGCGGTGCAGCGTTATCGTCGGAGCAGGTACACTCCATGTTTTCCGATCACTACAAAGCAGCATGGGAATCGATTTCGGAATTGTCTGGCTTGCGTCCGAAAGCGCTGGGGCCGCTGAGATCGAAAGTTGCCGCCGATTTGGCGCCATACCTCTGGGGCGAGGAATTTGGCCGCGGAGGAGATCTGGATCGCGCTCTCCTCGCGCGTTCGGTTGAGACCAAGACCGGTCTTTACGAAGGGCAGCTTTTCATTGTCGTCCCGATTTATGTGACCAGCATCTGCCAGGAGCAGTGCCTCTATTGCAACTTCCGCGGCGGCAACAAGGGAATCGAAGTGCAGCGCCGGCGATTGACCGACGACGAACTGGAACACGAGGCGACGTTCCTGGTCGAAACCAAAGGGCAGCGTGTTCTGGAGTTGGTCTACGCGTCCGATCCGCAGATGCAGGTCGACGCCATGTGCCGTCACGTCGAGCTGCTGCGGCGCGTGTTGGAGCATCACGGAGGCGGCCTGGTTGGAATCAGCGCCGAGTCGCTGGAAGAGAGTGAGTATCGCCGCCTGGTGAACGCCGGGCTGTGCTGGTCGGTGCTATGGCAGGAAACGTATGACCGCGATCGATATGCCGAGCTGCATCCCGGCCGCACGAAAAAGTCGAACTTCGAATATCGGCTCAACGCTTACGAGCGCATGCTCGCAGCAGGAGTTGAGCATGTTGGCATCGGAGTGCTGACCGGCTTGTCCGATTGGCGGCGCGACTGGGCGATGCTGATGCTGCACGAGCAATATCTGCACGAGCAGTGCGGACGCGGCCCCACAATTCTCGGTACGCCACGGCTGAAACTTGCTCCTGGGGCGTTGATGAAAGACTCGCCCCACGAGATGACGCGCCAGCAATTTCTCGCGACGGTCGCTCTGCACAACCTCTTTGCCCCGGCGACGGCGCCGTTCGTCAGTACGCGTGAGGACTGGGAGCTGTGCGTGGAGATGGCGCGCGGTGGCGGATGTCTGTTTACGTTGAATTGCTCGACCACTCCCGGTGGCTACTCGCTGCCGCATGGGGGATGCCAGTTCACAACCCAGTCGTACGACGCGCCGATTTACGCTGACAAGCTGAGAGGGGAGAGTTTGAAACCGCTCTTCAGCTGGACTTCCGGCGACTTATCTGCCGTTCCCCAGTTCGCGGCTTCGCGACCCGAGGGCGGTATCTGTGGAGCAACACGTTTCTGCCCCCAAAGGCCGAACCAGTAACCAGCCATACGCTGTTAGCGCAGTAATTTAGCTTATCGAGCCGGATTATCGGGTACACTTTAATAGGATAGCCTGCGGTCTCCGCGCCCCTTATCCAGCGGAGCGGAAGAGCTCGTCGCAACCCAGGTTCACTCGCAAACGATGCCCTCTGCATCTCTCCAATCGGGACGATCACGAGTTTGTGAAATCCGCAGTACGTACTACGGAGAACATTCTTATGGCCACTACTACGATAGAAGTTGATACAGCCACGAGTCATTGTCGCAACACCAAGCTGGCGCGCTGGGTCGCAGAAGTAGCCCAGATCTGCAAACCTGATCGCATCCATTGGTGCGATGGCTCGCCGGAAGAATATCGCGATGCCATTCGCCTGCTGGTCCTGACCGGAACCGCTATTCCCCTCGATCCCACCAAGCGTCCCAACAGCTATCTGGTCCGCTCCGATCCTGCCGACGTCGCGCGCGTCGAAGAGCTGACCTTTATCTGCGCACGCACGAAAGAAGAAGCCGGCCCCACCAACAACTGGGAAGATCCGGCGAAGATGAAGCAGAAGCTGACCGACTTGTTCACGGGCTCAATGATGGGACGCACGATGTACGTCGTGCCCTACAATCTGGGCCCGTTCGGCTCGCCCAGTGCCAAGATCGGCGTCGAGATCACCGACTCGGCATACGTCGTCGTCAGCATGCACATCATGACGAGGGTAGGGAAGCGGGTGCTGGAGGAACTTGGCGAGGATGGCGAGTTTGTGCCCGGACTGCATTCGGTCGGCGCCCCGCTGGCGCCCAATCAGCCGGACTCGACCTGGCGCTGCAATGCCAAAGAGAAATACATCTGCCACTTCCCGGAGACGCGCGAGATCTGGTCGTACGGCTCCGGCTACGGCGGCAACGCGCTGCTGGCGAAGAAGTGTCATGCGCTGCGCATCGCATCGGTGCAGGCGCGCGATGAAGGCTGGATGGCCGAGCACATGCTCATCCTCAAGCTCACCAGCCCGGCCGGCAAGGTGAAGTACATCACCGGCGCGTTTCCGTCGGCGTGCGGCAAGACGAATCTGTCGATGCTGATCCCGACCATTCCCGGCTGGAAGGTGGAGACGATCGGCGAAGACATCGCATGGATGAAGATCGGCGATGATGGGCGGCTTTACGCGATCAATCCCGAGTACGGATTCTTTGGCGTGGCGCCGGGGACGAGCATGAAGTCGAATGCGAATGCCATGGCATCGCTGCATGAGAACGCCGTCTTCACCAACTGCGCCGAGACTCTGGACGGCGATGTGTGGTGGGAGGGAATGACGGAGCAGACTCCGCCCCAGCTGATCGATTGGCTGCGCCGGCCATGGACCCCGGATTCAGGACGCAAGGCGGCGCACCCCAATGCGCGCTTCACCGTCGCGGCCAAGCAATGTCCGGTGATTGCGCCGGAGTGGGAAGATCCGAAGGGCGTGCCGATTGATGCGATCCTCTTCGGCGGCCGGCGCGCGGGCATCGTTCCGCTGGTGACTGAGGCATTCAACTGGCAGCACGGAACGTTCCTCGGCTCGACCCTGAGCAGCGAGACCACAGCGGCGATCGCCGGCAAAGTTGGTCAGCTGCGTCGCGATCCCATGGCCATGCTGGCCTTCTGCGGCTACCACATGGGCGACTACTTCGCTCACTGGCTGAAGATGGGAACACTGACCGATACCGCGAAGCTGCCGAAGATTTTCTATGTCAACTGGTTTCGCCAGGATCAGAACGGCAAGTTCCTGTGGCCGGGCTTCGGCGAGAATAGCCGTGTGCTGAAGTGGGTCTTCGAGCGTTGCGATGGCAAAGTCCACGCCAAGGAGACGGCGATCGGACGCGTGCCCGAGCTTGCCGACCTTGACACCAAGGGATTGGATATTTCGCGCGACAAGCTGGCGCAACTGCTCGGCGTGAATGTCGAGGAGTGGCTGGCCGAGGTGCCTTCCATTAAAGAGCACTTTGCCAAGTTTGGTAATCGGCTGCCTAAAGGATTGAGTGAGGAGTTGAAAGGCCTGGAAGACCGGCTGAAGGCGGCGAAGTAAGAGTCGCTACCGAAGAAACAACAGAACCGCACTGCTGGGACGCTAGGGGTATTGTCCTCGCAGTGCGGTTCTTGTTCAGCGGAGAAAGAGTTTTCTCGATCCGCCTAGACCGCCGTCTTGAGCCTTCCTGCCGCGGGCGCGTCGGCAAGCGCCGCTTTGCTGTGAGACTCTCGCGCCACCCGCGCGGCCAGTGGCTTCAGCCACAGCAGCGCCATGAAGGCAGCGACCACATCGCAAATGATCATGGCCCAGAAGACCTTGTTCCAGGAGCCGGTCCTCTGGAAGATCCAGGCGGCGCCGGGTGCGGCGAAGAAGGCCGCGACACCCTTAGCGGTGTAAACAACCCCGTAGTTCGTTGTCGCCCACTTACTGCCATACAAATCAGCGGTGATCGACGGGAAGAGTGAGAAGATGTTGCCCCAGGCGAAGAAGCACAGTCCGGACAACACCACGAACCAAACCGGATGGGCAATCAACTGGAGCAGGGCATAGACTGCAATCGCTTCCAGAATGAAGGCAATGAAGACGGCATTTTCACGGCCGATGTGGTCCGAGACCCATCCCCAGAACGGACGCGTCAGCCCATTCAACAGGCGGTCAACGGTGATGGCCAGTACGACTGCGGTCATTCCGAACGCAACAACGATCTTATCGACCTTGTACGAAGCGGCCATCGGATTGAGTTGGGCGGTGACCACCAGGCCGCCAAACGCCAGCATGGTCATCATCAGGTAAATGACATAGAACGATGGCTGACGAACCATCTCCCATGGCGTCATGTCGTGAGCGGCGGTGTTTACCTTGCCTTTAATCTTCGCCAACTTCTGCTGCCAGTTGGGCGGCGTCCATCCCTCCGGAGGCCGGGCAAGGAACAGAGCACAAATCAATACCACGGTTCCCTGAATCCATCCCCAGACAATGAACGTGTGTTGATAGCCGTAGGTTTTGAGCATGCTGGCGATAGGCGCGATCGTCGACGCGGTGCCGATGCCGTAAGCTCCCGCCGTTAAGCCGACGCACAGGCCGCGATGATCAGGGAACCACTTCAGCGCGTTGCCGACGGTTCCACCGTAAACAATCCCGGCGCCGATGCCACCGATGGCATACCAGAAGTACAAGCTGCCAATTGTCTGGGCGTATCCCGAGCCGACCCAGCCGATGGCAACAAAAACCGATCCCGCGCCCAACATGAAGCGAGGTCCAATGCGATCGACGAGGTAACCCTCAAACGGTACCAGCCAGGTTTCCAGCGCGATGAATAAGGTGAAGGTCCATTGCACGGCAACCAGCGAAACATGCAGGTGAGCCTGAATGGGTTTGGTGAAGAGCGTCCAGGCATATTGCAGGTTTGCGATCGCCATCATGGCGATGATGCCGGCAGTCAGCTGCATCCAGCGGTTAGGAATGCGTGAGGGGTGGATCAAGGCGGCGGGAGCTTCTGCCACAGTGCAATCCTCCAGAGAGAAACTTTGCAGACGTCAACAGCGCATTGAAAAAACCGCGGGCAACTACGGCAGCTTGATCGCAGTCGTCCTCGCATCAGGCGTGGCGAAAACGAGCAACCACGTTGCGACATAATTAGAACTTTGTAAGCCCCACACAGCAAGCACAGGCGCCAACAATTCCTCACAGGACGACCGCGTGTGCTAGAGTGGTCCGGTCACCGAACCAGTTGGCGGAAACTCTATCACCCGCTCCCATGGGTGTCAAAGGTTTTGTGAATGTCGAAAGCTGCATGAATTCGAACCGGAAATCCGCGTCTCTATGAACGAGGCTTTGCAATCGCAGATCGAGACCTACATCGGCCGCCTGGACGTACTCATCGGGCGAGGGGCCGATGTGCGGGCCGCGCTGGAGCTTGACCAGGTGAGCCCCAACACCGTAGTGGCTTCTCGCTTGTGGCAGCAGGACTGCGGCGTCATCGTCAACGAGCTTTCCGGAGGCAGCAAGGCGCACTGGCTGGCGCGTGCCTTCAGCGAGGCGTTCATGGTCCGTGGATCAGGCGGCGTGGTGGTGGAAGGAGTGCCGGCGGTTGACATCGTGAATCGATTGCTGGACGTGCTTCAGCAAGCTCTTGCATCGCTCCGCCAGGAGGATGTCTCGGCGCGAATCGCTTCTTCGGAAGCGTCGTCGCCTCATCGATTCGATTTCGTTCATAACGCGGCGCTGAGGACAGTTCTCGAGCAGGCCTACAACGACGGCCGGAGCGCCTTCGATCAAGGAGATTACAAACTCGCGCTGGTTACCTACTGCGGCATTCTGGAGGCGATCATTACGGACGCGCTGGAGAGTGTACGGGTGAATGAGTTGCCGCCTGACGCGCCCGATGCAAAGATCGCTGATTGGTCCTTCGAACAGCGAATTCGCGCGGCGGAGAGCATGGGCTTGATTCGCGGAGGCTGTGCGCGGCTGTCGGCGATTGCGCGCAGCTATCGCAATCTTGTCGATGCGAACGGCCGGCAGCAGGCGCAGGCGACGATATCGGAGCGGGATGCGCGCGTGACCGGGCAGGTGCTCCACGTCGTGATGCGGGACCTGAATCCCGGCAGATGAGACAGGCGGACCAGACCAACCTAATCAACTGCGCAAGCGGCGCAGAAGTCGCCTCGAAAACCCTCCATATCTAAGCACCGCTGAATTGTTCATGCGTCCGCGATAACAAAAAAGAGACGGCTGCGATCAATTTCGCCGAGTCCACGGCCGTGTCTGATTCATCTTAAGGTTTTGTTTGGTAATACCTAATTCATGCGCAGGAGGCCTTAATGGCGACAGCAGTCTCGGTAGGAACGATGAAGGTAGCGCAGATCGCGAAAGCCGGAGCCGATTTCAGCATCGTCGAGCGCGAGATTCCCAATCCCGGTCCCGGCCAGGTGCGGATCAAAGTGAAGGCTTGTGGTGTTTGCCACAGTGACATGCTCACGAAGGAAGGCGGTTGGCCGGGCATTCAATACCCACGCATTCCTGGACATGAGGTGGTGGGCCTCGTCGACGAGGTGGGCGCGGGTGTGACGACGTGGAAGAAAGGGCAGCGTGTCGGTGTCGGCTGGCACGGCGGCCAGGACAATACCTGTGTCCAGTGCCGCCGCGGCGACTTTGCCAATTGCCAGAATGTGATGGTCGCCGGCATCAGTTACGACGGCGGATATCAGGAGTACATGGTCGCGCCGATTGAAGCGCTGGCCGCGGTACCCGATAGCTTGAAGGACGTCGAAGCTGCTCCGCTGCTGTGCGCGGGGATCACCACCTACAACGCGCTGCGGCACAGCGGCGCTCTCCCCGGCGATCTTGTCGCGGTGCAGGGCATCGGCGGACTCGGTCACCTGGGAGTTCAATTCGCGAACAAGTTCGGCTACAAGGTCGCGGCTGTCGGACGCGGCGCTGAAAATGGCGCGCTCGCAAAGAAGCTGGGAGCGCACGTGTACATCGACAGTAAGGCAACCAACGCGGCGCAGGAACTGCAGAAACTGGGAGGCGCCAAGGTCATTCTGGGGACAGCGCCCAGCTCGAAGGCGATGTCCGAACTGATTGACGGCCTGGGACCGCACGGCAAGTTCATGGTGGTCGGCGCGGAACCCGATCCCATCCAGGTGACGCCTTTGCAGCTCATCGCTGGAAGTAAATCAATCCAGGGCTGGTGGTCGGGAATTCCGACGGACTCCGAGGACACGCTCCGCTTCTGTGAGCTGACCGGCGTCCGCCCGATGATCGAAACCTATCCGCTGGAAAAAGCAGCCGAGGCCTACGCGCGGATGATGAGCGGCAAAGCGGAGTTTCGAGTGGTTCTGACTATGTGAAGTTGGCCTGCCGCCGAGTCCACGACTCGACAATCTAAAAAGCCCCGCTTAAGCTTTTGCTTGAACGGGGCACCCGAATTCTCGAGGATTCTATCGCGGTTAGGCGAGGGCTGTGGTTCTCACTGCTGCGTTAGCGCATTGGCCCGCATGATGTTTTCGTCATACGTAGCGGCGATTTTGTGGTGCGGAGGAATGACCAGGAAGTCGGAATCCCAATTTCCCAGGAGCAGTCTGCGAAAGAGCGTGAGGCTTCCGGCAAACTCTTCGTAGCTCCATCGCTTCTGCTTTGCCTCAGCCTCGGCTCGAGTAGCCGATATGTCGTCGAAATCCAGCCCGGTGCGAATGTAGGTGAGCTTGCTATAGGAGTGCTGGTAGCGAGTGGCTTCCTCGTATAGATATTGTCCAGCTTCCTCACCGTAACGTGCGATTAACTCATCGCGATCCTGGATGAGACCACTGCCCGCGAGCTGGTCATGCATCTCGGTGGATCGCTCCACCCAGCTCACGGAACGGAAGTAGACGCCGGAATTTTCTTTGAAGTAGTCCTCATACTTCTTGCGGCTTCCTATCAGCAGGGTGATGCAATCATGGGCGCGCGGCACGACCAGCGGGATTGCCGGCGCGGCGAGGCCCGAGGTTCCCATGCCGCAGAGGGCATAGCCCAGCAGGATGTAGTCATAGTGAGAGCTGTCGGCGGAGTCGATTTCCTGCTGCAAGCGCCGGCGCATAGCCTTTGCGCCAGAGTTGTGCAAACCGGCGGACAGGAACCTCACGTCAACCAAGTGTGGAGAGTGGGTGATGGCCTCGCTAATTTCGCGTACCAGCAGTCCGCAGCCGATGAGCAGAAAGCGCATGGCTAGACCGCGACCATCGGAGCTTTCGCGAGCTGAAGCTTTTCCGCAACCGCTTCCGCTTCAGGGAACGCCATACAGTCGACAAACCGGTCCTGGAAGTTGGGATCGGCGGCAAGGCTGATGTGTTCGATGATGTTCAGCACGTCAAAGTCGTTTGCGCCAATCAGCATTTTGGCGCCGCGCAGGGCGGTATTGCCGGACGGAATCAGGCGATCCGCGGAGGCCTCCAACAGGCCGATCCGCACTGCGCTTTCGGCACGAACGTAATTGCCAAAGGCGCCCGCCAGGTAGATCTCCTCCACATCATCGATAGCTGCGCCCCAGTGGTCGAGAAGAATACGCATGCCGGAAGCGATCGCCGCCTTCGCCAGTTGCAGCTCGCGAACATCGTTCTGCCACAACTTTACGATGCCAGCCAGCGGAAACTCCTTTGCGCCGCTGGTGAAGCGGCCGCGTGGGGCTATGATCCCGGCGTTCCGGCCGACGGCCACGGCATCGACCAGACCGCTGCCGCAGATACCGCGCGCTTCTACATCTCCGATGACGCTGCACTCCAGGCCTTCGTGATTTTGGAAAACCCGGGAAATAGCGCCGGTTGCAGCCCGCATGCCCATCTTGATAGAACCGGCTTCAAAGGCTGTGCCGGCGGCGGTGGAAGCGCATAGAATGCGGTCGCGGTTGCCCAGCGAAATCTCGCCATTTGTGCCCAGATCGATCAGCGCGCGCAAACCGTCGCTCTTATGCAATTCCACCGCGACGATGCCCGCGAGGATATCGGAGCCGACAAAACCCCCGATGCAGGGCAGGAAGCGAATGGCGGCGGTATCGAGGAGCTGCCAGTGCAAGTCGTTCGCGCAAAAAAGCTGCTCACCGAGACTAGGGGATGCGAACGGCACGTGAGACAGCGGCTCGGTATCGAGGCCGCAGAAGAGATGATGCATGACTGTGTTGCCGACCAATACAACCTCGACGATTTCGTCTTGCCGTCCGGAGGCCACGTCCAGAACCATGGCGCCCAGGAATTCGCGAATCACAGTGGTGAGCTCGCTGCTGTCGAATGCGAATCGCACACGGCTCATGACATCGGCACCGCGGACAGCCTGAGGATTGAGCGCCGTGCGGAAGCCGAGGAGCTTGCCGCTAAAGAGATCAAGCAGCTGGGCCACAATGGTCGTGGTGCCGAGATCGATGGCAACTGCCAGTCCCTGCCTTCGGGTTCGCTCCATCTGCGTGTCGTCGACCAATACCGACATTGTCCATTGTTCAATCTTCAACTTCATCGATGAGTCAGCGCGCAGGTAGCAGGCCATTCGCCAGCCATCCAGCAATTCCTCGCGGCTAAGCAGGGTTCGCTCTTCCGGGCTGGGCTCTGCGTGGCCTTCGAGGATTTGGACACGGCAGCCGCCGCATGTGCCAGTCCCGCCGCAGGGAAATTCCATGCCACGGCTGCTGAGCAGGTTCTGCAGAGGAGTCCCTCGGTCGACTTCAAGGACAGCGCCTATCGGCAGCAGTTCGATTCGGACTTTGTTGCCATTATTCGTGTTGATAGGACCGATCATGGTTTGACCAGGCTTCCGTTAAGTACTTTCTATAAAAAATCAGCAGCATGTGCGACATCGGTGCACACATGCTGCTGTGATGAAGAGCACATTACACCTGCCAAAGCGGGCGTTGTGCGCTGCGTTGCCGGTACGCGGCAACGCAGTGGCGTGTTAACCCGGTTGGACTACTTTGCGATTGCGTGGACCTGGAGACCGTAGCACTCCGGATCGAACAGATGACCCATCGAAGCAACGATTTCTTCGGCCAGTTCATTCTCATCCTTTGGCAGAGTGCCAAACTCCTTATGTAGCCGTTCCAGCCACTGGAGTTCCTTCTTGCCCAGAACGAGATCTTTCTTGTCGACTGCGGCTTGAATGATATCGATCGCAGCCTGACCGGCGGCGACGGTGCGAGCGTAGTCCGTGTCCTTGGCGACGATGGCCTTGGCGATGTTGAAGACCGACTCGGGCGTCAGAATGGTGCCGATGGCACTGACGTTCTTGTCAGACTCAACCATCCAGGACTGATAGATGAGGCCCTGCTTGTGCTGATTGGCAAGGTTCATCAACTTGCAGTCATAAGCCAACAGCTCGGTGTACGCCTCGGGAGCATTGCCGGAGAGCAGACGGACATTCTGCACCGACTCATTGCTCCAGAGATCGCACATGCTGGCTGAGATGTTGCCCACATGGCTGAAGTGCGCGCAGGTTGCCGACTTGCCTTCCTGCGAGATGGGGATGCCGCTGACCGCCTTCACGATTGGGTTTTCATAGCCGCAATCCTTCGACGGACCCTTGGCGCCGTTCTCAGCTGCTTTGAGGGTGCGGGCGCCGGCCATGGCTCGATCCACGGCAGCGACCACGTCCGGTAGCAGCTTTTGATACGCCAGGACCATGGAGGTGTTGGCGAAGCCGCAAGCGGTGTCGCCGGCGGAAACGGTGTGGCCGCTCTTCTCGCACTTCTCTGAGATCTGGCTCCACAGCCACTTCATGTCATGGCAGGACAGAACAGCGATACCGAACACGATGGCGTGGATATCGCCGAACATCAAGCCTTCGTCGTGAACCTCTTTGCCACCGATGGACTCGATGGACATAAGGTCGGCTTTCGCCTCAATGCAGAGATCGAAGGAGCGATTCAGCTTCTCCCACAGCTCGCCATGGCGCATAACGGGTTTTACGCCCTTGACGCCAGCCGGGCCGCGAATGTCAGCCGGGGTGCAGCGGCAAGCGCCCTTCAACCCGTACTTCTCGTAATTCTGTTTCAGGTGCCGTTCCAGCAGAGCGGTGATTTCAGCACCCCACTCCGGAGTCAAGGTCATCTGAGGAAGCTGTTCGAATTCCAGAACAATGCCCGGCACCTTCATGGCGACGGCACGTTTCAGGATGTTGGTGGCCATTTCTTCGTAATGGGCGATCACCGCCGGCCAAGTGGCCTTGGTGATTTCCATCGTAGGCAGAGTGAAGTTGACCTCTGGAAATACGGTTCCATTTCCGATGGTGAGATCAAAGCCGCAATGAACCGGCTTGGGAGCATATCCAAACAGCAGTTCCTGCGGGCTCTTTACCGCGAGAGTACGGAAGATGTATTCCTTGCTCATTTGGTCCCCTTTCCTGCACCTGCGAGGCCGGCCAAAGTCTTCTCGCCCTTTTCTGCGTACTGCGCGTGGACCTTCTGGCTTACCATGATGTCGCGCGCAATCGCCGCGGCGCCGGAAGCGGAGTCGCTGTAGGCATCGGCACCGATTTCCTCGCAGTATGCCGTGCTGATGGGAGCGCCGCCGACCATGACCTTCACCTTGTCGCGAAGGCCTGCGGCCGTGAGCGCTTCGATGGTGGTCTTCATCTTCGGCATGGTTACCGTCAGCATCGCGGACATGGCCACGATGTCGGCGTGCTTCGTCTTCACGGCCTCGACAAACGCTTCCGGTTTCACGTCTGCGCCCAGGTCCGTAACTTCGAATCCAGCGCCTTCCAGCATGGCGCCAACCAGGTTCTTGCCGATGTCGTGCAAGTCACCCTGGATGGTGCCGATCACCACCCGGCCGGTGGGTTGCACACCCTGCGCCGCCATCAAGGGACGGATCAGGTCGAATGCGCCGCGCATAGCTCTACCCGACAAAAGCAGTTCGGGTACGAAATACTCCTCTTCTTCGAAGAGCTTTCCGACCTCGTCCATTGCGGGAATCATGTGATTTTGTATGAGATCCAAGGGCTTGGCTCCCTCAGCGAGAGCCGCCTTTGTGACCTCAACTGCTTTCTTGGCGTCGCCCTCGACGATCGCCTTATCTAGCTGTTTCAGGTCTGTCATGAGTACACGTTCTCCATGATTTGAGTAAGAGTTGAATCGGTGGTTTTGAATGCAATGACAACAGAAGAGATGGGAAAAGCTTGAGGAAGTGGAGCGACCGAGAACCGAGCAGCCAGCTCAACATTCATCATATGATAGGCTCAGCATCACGATCTTCCAGCTTTGCTATCTCCAAGTCAACGAAGATTTATGCGACGCAGCATAATCTTGGTCCTGAATTCCCGATTCTGGAAAAGCGATCGCATTTCGTTACCAAAACACAGCTAGATTTCGTACGCTACCTGGCATGAAATCGGCAGACCTCTTGCCGGCAATTTGGAGGGTTTTGCCTGATCTTACGCAGCGTTCTTCGGAGTGTCGGTGAGGCGCATCACTTGAGGAAGAGACATTGGAATTTCTCAGCATCTACCCAGCGTTCGAACCAGTCAGCGAGGCGGTCGTAGAGTTGATCACGGTCCACCGGTTCTGGCGGACGGAAGCCAAAGCAATCCTCTACCACATCCGGATTCTCCAATGCGCCGTGCAAGTAAGTGCCGCAGCAACGGCCATGGCGAATCCCTTCCGCGCGTCCGTCAATCCAGGCGAAAGGTTCGGCATTTTCCGGACGCGCCGTCTCGCCCATATGGATTTCGTATGCCGGGAAACTGTGGCCCGCTGGAGTCGAGGCGGTGACACACTGCGTGACTTTTGTCGCCTGCAATGTTGTGCGCACGGGCAGCATTCCCAGCCCGGCGACGGAAGACTTATCGGATTCGACGTGATAGGGATCATCAATGTTTTCGCCCAGCATCTGATATCCACCACAGACGCCCAGTATCCGGGCCCCGCCCTGGTATTGCTCCCGCAGCCACACGTCGAATTGAAGCGCTCGCATCCATTCCAGATCGGCGACGGTGTTCTTGCTGCCGGGCAGAATCACAACGTCGAATTGCCGCCGGACCGGCCGCTGAATCCACAACGCCTGTGTCAGAGAACGGCAGTCGGTGTGGTTGGAAACATGCGGAAACTGAACGATGGCAATCGATGCGGCGCCCTCCGCTGAAGGCTGCCAGTGCTCGAGGGCGACGCTGTCTTCTTCATCCAGCGGCAAGTCGGAAATGTGCGGAAAGACGCCAATACAAGGCTTCGCAGTTTTTGTTTCGAGGATGTCGACGGCGTCGGCAAAGAGCGCCGGATCGCCACGAAAACGATTCACCGCGAAAGCCTTCACCAGCGCAGCTTCTTCACGATCCAACAAAGCAATGGTCCCGTAGACGGATGCGAAGACTCCGCCACGATCCACATCGGCCACGAGCAACACTGGAATATTGAGGTGCTGCGCAAGGCCCATATTCACCAGGTCCATGCTGCGGAGATTCAGTTCCGCGATGCTGCCCGCACCTTCGACCACGATGAAGTCGTAGTCGGAAGAGAGGCGCGCATAGCTTTCGCAGACCTTCTTCAGCAGAACGTCATATTGCCGGTAGTAATCCTGAGCGCTCAGGTTTTGCCACACCTGGCCCTGCACAATCACCTGGCTGGTAGCGTCGGCCGAGGGTTTCAGCAGAATCGGATTCATGTCCGGCGTGGGCGACAGGCCGCAAGCTTGCGCCTGGGCCACTTGCGCGCGTCCGATCTCGCCGCCCTCTGGGCAAGGAAAGGAGTTGTTCGACATGTTCTGGGCTTTGAAGGGAGCGACGCGAATACCCTTGCGATAAAGCGAACGACAGATCGCCGTGGCCATCCAACTCTTGCCGACGTGGGAGGCCGTTCCCCCGATCATCAGGGCACGCGCAGGCATAGGGTCAGCTCATCGGATGGTGCAACACATGAGGAAAGCGTCGGCCGCAACTCACCATGCTCGTGACCAGCGCGGGCCGGTCTTGGCATTCGCCTCGCGCAGGGATCCGCTGACCCCGGCTTCCAGCTCGAGCTTGCGTCCGAATAGCCAAAGCAAATCGGAAAGACGATTCAGGTAGGGAAGCACGTCGCTCTCGACTTCTTCACCGCTCTCGATCAGCCGCACCACACAGCGCTCAGCGCGGCGGCAAACCGTTCGGGCAACGTCGTAAGCGGCCCCTGCCGTGTGCTCGCCAGGAATCGACCAGTCCGAAAGCATTCCCGCGATAGCCTCAAGTTCATGCACCTGAGCGGTGAGTGCGTCGACCATCGCAGAGTTCAACGGCGCCTCTCCTTTGCGACTCTGCGGCGGCGTGGCCAGAGCGGAACCCACTTTGAACAACTCGCGTTGGATCAGCTTGGTGCGCTCGCGCAAGTCCGCATCCTCAGTTATGGAACGGGCGAACCCCATCACCGAGTTCAATTCATCCACCGTGCCGTAGGCCTCGACCCGGATGGAAGACTTCATGACGCGAGTCCCACCCGTGAGACTGGTGGAGCCGTTGTCGCCTTTCTTGGTGGCAATGCTGCTCATGATGATTCCTTTGTCATGCGCATGGCCCGCGCTTTTGAACGTGAGGCCATGACAGTTGAACTTCAGTGTATTGCGGTGATGGCCACAACCGCCAGCGCCGTCGCCAACAAAGCCGTCACGGTTACCAGCACCGAGGCGCGACGCATGTCGCCGTCATCGCCCGCAGGCGGGTCGGACGAATCTCCCAGCCACAGCTCGGTTACTAATTCGCCGTGTCGCCAGATCTGCCCGATCAAACGGCGCTGAATTGCTCCGGCGGTCGCTGATTCGCTCCAGCCGGAGTTGGGACCGGGGATCAGCGCATGTTGCCGCCACCCAATCCGCAAGGCCTTCACTCCGGAATAGCCGCGCAGAACTCCGGCGCAGAGGGCGATCATGATCCAGTTGATTCGTGCCGGCAGCCAATTCATAAGATCGTCGAGGCGCGCGCCACACCATCCAAAACGCAAATATTGGGGCGTCTTGTATCCGACCATCGAGTCCATGGTGCTCACGACCTTGAAGAGCACGATTCCCGGCAGTCCGGCAACCGCATACCAGAAGATGGGGCTGACAAAGCCATCGGCGAGATTCTCGCTGAGGCTTTCGATGGTGGCGCGGCGGCAGGCGGCAAGATCCATGCGATCCGTGTCACGCCCGACCAGCTTGGAGACTTCGCAATGCGCTTCCGGCAGATCTCCGCGGCGAACGGCGCGCTCGACCGCCCAGCCGTGCCGCAGCAGATCACGCAGCGCCAGCAGCGAGTAAATCACGAAAAGCTCGAGCCCCAGCGCAGCCCAGCGATTCCAATGTGCGAGGACGAGCAGCAGGCTGGACAATCCGCCGCACCAGAGAATAGCCAGCAGCAGAAACAAGAGTACCCCGCCAAGGTAGCCGTCGAGCCGGGCGGCGCGCAGCAGCTTTTCGAACCACGCCAGTGTCCTGCCCACCAGACGGACCGGATGAGCAGGATAAACGGGATCGCCGAAGAGCAGATCCAGCGCCACCGCTCCCGCCAGCAGCGGCGCAGAAGGATGCAGGATGCTCAGATCCACTTCTTTGACCAGCCGAGCGCGATTGCTGCCAGAATGCAATGCTTCGGTTCTTGCACGTCGATGTCGGTGAGCCGGCTGTGAAACTCGGGCCACGCATCGGCGTGGCCGGCAAGGCTGGAGGCCAGGCATGCAGCTTGCTGGCGCAAAGCCTCCTGCGCAACACCGGGCGGGAAAACACCGTAGCGGCAGCGATCCAGAATGCTGGCCATGGCGTAGGCGGCAGCCGAGACCAGGGGCTCGTACATCACCGCATTGCGATTTTTTCGTAGCAGTTCTAAATCGCTTTCGCTGAGATAGGGAGCGATCTCAGATTGCAACTGATCTTCCTTGACGCCGTAACGGCCCAGCGCGTGGAAAAGGCCGCGCGTATAGCTGAGTTCCAGGCCATTGTGCCAGCGCAGCGCTTCCAGCGTCGCATCGCGCACGGCCGTGCCAATATATTCTCCCAGCTTGGTCCCCGTGCCGGTATAGCGCCGGGGAATACTTCCGTCGAGCGGAGCGGCGATACAGAACTGATCGGTGGTGGTGCCCGTAGCCAGGTCCGGCGAGTATCGGCTGCGCACGGCCAGCTGATGCAAGGCTGCAGTTTTGGCTTCGGTCATGGTGCTGACCGCGCGCGACAATGCACCCTCAGTCACCGGACAGCTGAGCAGGAGTTCGAGGTTGGTCGTCCCCGTCTGGCCTACAGGTTCGGTTTGTCCCTGCGGTGTTTCGCGCCAGGTGGTGACATCGCCGGCGCAAGCGGCATTTCCCTGGACTCCAGCGGTAACGATGGCAGTGACGAAGACCTCGTCATCACCACGCTCGACGGTGGTCGCATAATTCATGTTGGCAGCCGTCCCCATGCTGGCTACCGCATCGCCGGGCAAATCCAACTCGCGACAAATTTCGGAATGGTAGTTTTCCAGGCCAAGTCTGGCCAGGCTGGCGGCGCGCTCGTTGTGTCCGGAACCTTCGCAGCTTTGATGATTCACCAGAAAGCGAATGCTCTCCGACTGACCTCCGTTGCAGGCCGATGTACTCAGCACACGATGGGGAATGAGCAACTCGGTGACCAGGAATCGTCCCGAGCGACGGACGGAAAAAGCGCTCTTAGCGATCAGAGTTTCCCAGTGCATGTTCTTTGGCATTGTATGTCGTCACAGGTTTTGCGAGTTGACCTGCTGACCTCGGTGGGCAACGCTGCAGCAGGGGTGGGCAGCAGCCTTCTTTGCGGCACCCACGTGACAGGAAAACGACCAGCGGCTGGGTTCGGCAACCGCCGGTCAGTCAGGAGATCGAAGAATCTTCGTCAGCACACTGTCTTTGTTTATGAGCCGGTGCTACGCACAAGACGGCTGTCTCGCCTAGGCGTGTACAGTCACGCTGCGCGCCGCCTTGGCCATCGCCGTAATGTGCGCCGGCGTAGTTCCACAGCAGCCGCCGATAATATTGGCGCCGGCCTCGATCAACTCCGGCACATAGGACGCCATGTACTCCGGCGTTTCCTTGAATACCGTCTTGCCGTTCTCCATGATCGGCGGCCCGGCGTTGGAGTGAATCAGGATGGGAGTGGCGGGCACGGCCGCCCGAATCTGGCGCGTGATCTCGATCATGTTGCGGATGCCATTGCCGCAGTTGGCGCCTACGACGTCGGCTCCGGCGGCAACCGCAGCCTTGGCGGCGCGATCCGGCTTGACGCCCATCATGGTGCGGAAGCCTTTGTTCCCCGCTTCAAAGGTGAAGGTGCAGATGACGGGCAGATTGGTGTTTTCTTTCACCGCCTTGATCGCCTGCTCGGCTTCGACAACCGAGGACATGGTCTCGATACAGATGGCATCGGCGCCGCCTTCAGCCAGAGCCACGACTTGCTCCTTGAACGCGTTGTACAGCTCCTGCGGCGTAGTGTCGCCGCCCTCATCCTGCACGATGTGTCCCGTCGGACCTACGGACGCCGCCACGAAGCCTTTATTGCCCATCGCCTGTTTGGCCAGATTGGCGGCAGCAAAGTTGAACTCGCGGACTTTGTCGCCGAGCTGATAGTTCTTCAACTTGAACGAAGTGGCGCCAAATGAATTGGTCTCCACGATATCGGAGCCGGCGCCGACGTAGGCTTCGGCAATTTCCTTCACTGCAGTGGGATGGCTGACGCACCAGGATTCGGGACATTCCCCGCCGGTGAGCCCCTTGGCATGCAGAAAAGTTCCCATGGCTCCATCGGAGATGAGAATCTCGCCCGCCTTGACCCGTTTCAGAAGATTATTCACGATGCCTTCCTCCTTCGATTCTCAAACGTTGCTGCCACCGTGGGAAACTGACCCAAATCGGTGTGTGGAAGAAATAGAGCTTTTACATAACTGTCCATATATTGCGGATTGGAGCTGAGGTCGACGTAGGTGATGCGGGCGGCAATTTCCGCCAGGCGGCGGCGATGCTCCCGCGACAACAGCGCCATGTAGGCGCCGGTGAGAGAAGAATTCCCGATATAGCAGAAGCGCGCCAGCGGCAGATCGGGCAACATGCCGATGGCAATCGCATCGGCGATGCGGATGTAACGGCCAAAGCCACCGGCAATGTAGACGCGCGCGATGGCCTCCCAGGTGAGCCCGACATTCTCCAGCACCAGCGAGCAGGCGGCGTAGATGGCAGCTTTGGTGCGGATCAGGTTCTCCAGGTCGGCTTCGGTAATGACCAGATCGGCCCCGCTGCGGCTGTGATCGGCAGTAGCGAGCAGGAAGGCGCGGTGGCTGTCGTGCTGAACGATGCGGCCGGTACCCGGCGGCTGGAAGAAGCGGCCCGAGCGGTCGACAATTTCGCGGCGAAAGAGTTCTCCCAACAGCGAGATCAATCCTGATCCGCAGATGCCCGCCGGCTTGCCGCCGCCGATCACGGAGTAATCAAGCGATTCACCGTCGTCGCTGATGGTGACGCGCTCCATGGCGCCTCCGGCCGCGCGCATGCCGCACTTGATGCCTGCTCCCTCGAAGGCCGGTCCCGCCGAGCAGGCGCAGGCGACCATCCAGTCGGCGTTGCCGATGACGATCTCGCCATTGGTCCCGATGTCCATGAAGAGGAAAACGTCGTCGTGGTTTCGTGGCAGGTCAGTGCATAGCAGCCCTGAGGTGATATCGCCGCCGACGTAGCTGCCCACGCCGGGAGCGCAGGCGACGGCAGCGTCGGGATGAATCTTGAGACCGATCTCCGACGCGCGAAACTCGGGAACCGCGTTGACCGTAGGAACGTAGGGCGACTCGCGAATGTAGCGCGGCGGCAGGCCCAGCAGCAGATGCGTCATGGTGGTATTGCCGGCAACGTAAGCGGCGCGAATGTCGCGCGCCGCCACGGAGCCGTCGGCCACCATTTGCGCGATAAGCCGATTCACGGTATCCAGGACTAAGCTGCGCAATTCCTCCAGCCGTTCCGCAGTGCGGGCGTAGTCGATGCGGGTGATGACATCGGCCCCGCGGCGGATCTGCAGGTTGTAGGAGGTTTGGGTGTCCAGCAGCGAGCCGTCGCCGAGGTCGACCAATTGCGCCGCGACCGTGGTGGTGCCGATATCCACGGCCAGCCCCAGCGCCGGCGGCAGCTTGTTGCCGGAAGTGACATCCTGAACGCACCATCTGGCTTCGGACTCGTGAATGCCGACCGTGACCTGGCCGGCTCCCTCGCGGAGCTCTTCCGCCAGCCCGCGCAAGACGGACAGCTCGCAGCAGACCGAATGAGTTTCGTTGCCGCGATTCAACTCCCGGCTGAGGCGAGTCCAGTCGCTGTAGTGCTCCTCGAGGGAGGCTGGTGGAATTGTGATGCGGAGCTGGCGGTACAACGGCGACAGATGAGCGCGCTCGGGCAGCAGGGCGGGATCGACCAGCGACTGGCTGTCGCCCAGCACGCGTGCGCCCCGCTGGCGCTCCGGCAGATGTACCACAATGTCGGAGGTGACTTTCGTCCGGCAGGCGAGAACGGCAGTGTCGCGTCCCTCCAGCTGCACCTTGCACAGGCCGCAGACGCCTTCGCCGCCACACGGCAATTCGAGGTCGAGAATGCCGGCACGGATCGCCGCTTGGTGAATCAGCGTTCCGTCAGGCACCTCGGCCAGGACGTTACCGGGTTGGAATAAGACCGACGGCATTGCTCTACCGCGCCGCCTGCACCTTCATGAACGAGGCGAGGTCGGAAGCTTCGCTGGGACCGACCAGCACCTCCCAGCCAGGCAGGGCTTCCTCGACTTCGCCGCTGATTTGCGAGACGTAGCCGGGAATGACGATGCGCTTTTTCTCCAGCTGCGATTCGATGCCACTGGCCTTCACCGCCGCGCCTACCTTTTCGCCGGAGAACTTTCCCGCGGCCCAGCCGGTCAGCACGCTCATGCCTTCGGTGTCGACCACGATGAGATTGGCCGGCACGCCCGAGTTCTCGATTTCACCGGACACCAGGAAGTAGGTGAGCGAGAAGTTGGTGGTGACCAGCAGCGGCGAATCCTTGCCCGGCTCGCCGATGGGGTAGATCTTGGGATCGACCTGGATCGGTTTTTGCGGATCGGTGTAGATGTTCTGCCGCAGCATCATGAGCGGCAGCAGCAGCTCCAGCTTCATGCGGTCAAGCACGACGATGGATCCGTATTTGCAAAGGAAGGTGGAAGCGTCCGCGACAACCGAGGCATCGTCCAGTTGGTTGACGAAGTTGATGATGGGGTAGCCGAGCGGCTCGAAGGAATTCTTCAGCGCCGCCTTGCGGATGAGCGTGTTGTATTGCAGCGTGGCCGCGGGATTGTCGGCGGGCAGGTCGAGGACGATGTCTTTGACGCCAAGCCCCGCCAGCTTGGTGGTGAGTTCGACTAGCTCATCGAGCGTGGCCGCGCGCGCCACCAGCGGAGCGTCATATTTAAGCGCCAGCGCGGCAACCGCGTTGGCGTTGGCCGGACTTGCAGCGTGAATCAGCGGCCGCTTGCCTGCGAGTTCTTTCAGCCCTGCTTCCAGGGCATCGAGATTGGTGCTGCGCAGGATAATGCCGAGGCCGGTCGAGCCGGCGGCGGTCTTTACCAGATCGACGAACGGCTTGACCTCCTCGCTGAAGTTGTCGACCAGCACCAGGTTCACCCGCAGCTGTTCGCCCACGCGCTCGAGGCAGTAATCGCGTACTTCGGCGATCTTGTGCCCCAGCTCGGTGAGTGGATCGTTGTCGGCAAAGGCGATCGCAATTGCTGTGGGATGGACGAAGGTTTTGTCGTGACGAAACATTACCGTCTCGTTGCCGACTTGCACCTCGCTATCCGGCGGCCCGATCTTGACCAGGCGGATGGGCGGCTTGGACGCTGCCCCGATCACCTTCTTGGCTTCCTCGGAAGCGTAAGGGCAGGCGGCCAGTTCGGCATTCTTGGCGGCCAGCTTCATGGCGAAGGCCATGCAGGTGGGCACGGCACATTCACCGCAATTGGTTTTGGGCAAAAGCTTGAAGATCTGTAAACCAGTCATTGCCATTTTGTCGTCCCCTTACTTCACTTTGAACAACACATCATTTCGTCGATCTTGCGCTTCAGAGTGCGAGCGGCCAGCGGGTGGTAGACCACCAGCAGGTCGGCTCCGGCATTGAGATAGCTGGTCGCAGTGGCGATCTCCAGCAATGCTTCGCGCTCCTCTTCGCTGCCCCAGAGCGGGAAATCCTGCCGCAGCGCCCGGCTTTCCTTGATCTTCGAGACCTCGAAGCCGGGATTGGAGATCATCGGCACGGCCAGCATGGGATCGCCGGTAAAAGCCGAGGTCCGAATGCGCTCCATCACCGAATAGGTGTACTCGAGACCGTAGCCCAGGGCGCCGGTCAGCGGGTCAGCCACGATGGTCTCGGCGGGCACGCCCATGGTGGTCAGCAGGATATTGAGCTGTTTGCACATGTTGACATCGATTGGCGTCTGCGCCACCACGCAGTGTTTGTAAGCCATCACCGTGGCAGCGATGGTCTTGTAGTTATCGGTTTCCACCCAATTCAGCAGCAGGTTCTCGCCGGCGAAGGTGGAGGCGATATGCTTCATGAGCGCGTTGTTCTTTTCGTAATGGCTGCATCCCGTCACGATGATAGGAACGCCGACGGCCCCGAGAACGCTCTTGACAATGTCGCCCGCGGCTTCCGGAGAAACGTCGCCGTTGTCGGGATGGGTGGCGTTGAGGCGGACGCTGACGACTTCCGCACCCAGCTTTTCGACCAGGTGACGCGCCCAGGCGGCCGGATCCTTCAGCAAGTCGCCATACTGATTGCGCAGACAATCGGGATAGGACTTGGGAGGGGCATCGAGCACTTCCATGGCGATCACTGGCTTGTGGCCGAGATTGCCTTCGAAGTGGCGGAAGGGCAGAACCTCGGCGCCGCCGATGGTGACGGCCGAAGTGCGGGTGCCGCTGCCGCCCAGGGTGACGGTGCGAACCGCAACGTTGGCTTTGTCCGGCGCGATCGTCACCGACTTCGGCATAACAATGACTGCCGAGGTGATCGCACGCTGTGCGACTTCGGCTGGGACTTTGCCTCGTTTCGGCGCCGTCGCTACCAGGCCCGGTGCAACACCGCCCATCGGGACAGTCACCGATCCAACCTGCGGCTCGGCATCGATGTTGGGGAAGCAGGTCGGACATTCGCCGGCAGGTGGCATGAACGGAACCGCCGCCGGAACAGGTGAGGCTGCCGCGGCAGCCAGGATGCCGGATTGCATCATCAGCATGTTGGCGCCGGCGTGCAGCAGGTGCATGGCGGTAGAGGCCTGCAGGGCCGCCATCTGCTCCATAGGCGTCATCCCCGGCCGAATTTCCAGCGGGGGTGGAGTCTGGCGCAGCCGCTCCAGCATGGCGATGAGTGCGCCCACGCCGTCGCCGGACGGTACCGGCGTTCCGGCTGCAGGTTGTCCGGCTGCCGGCGGTTGTGCGGGAGACGCCGTGGTGGCGGCAACCGAAGGCGGAGCGGTGGTGGTGGGCGGAGCCGCCGGCGGCTCGGCAACCGCGGCTGCCGTGTCTGACGTTGTGGTAGTTGCGCCAACTGCGGCCGCGACTACCTTGGTACCCGCCGTAGCACGGGCGGCATCGACCGCAGCCGCTTCTTCCGACGGAGTGGTGATGTCCCACATTGTCAGAGCCGGGTGATTGACCTTCTTCAAGTACTCCTGCACCGAAGCCACGTCGGTGCCGTTGGTCTCGTCAGCGATCATGTCGGTAAAGTTCTCGATGCCGATCGCCTTGGCCGCCTTGTCGAGGTCTTCCCGCAGAAAAGCCTTCAGATCTTTCGGCATCCAGACAATACGGCGGATGCCACCTTCGGCCGAGATGAACTTGCGGCTGGTGATGTAGGCCTTGCCGACGCCGATGAAGCCCGGAACCTGCTGGCCGCCGCCGGCGGTGTTGGCCATGGTGGAGAACTTCATGCCCGCCGGGGTCTCGCCCAGGTACTCGCGGTTGACGATCATGACGCCGTTGGCTTCCGGCATCAGGCAGACAATGGCTTCAAAGCAGCCGCAGCTGGTCATGGGATCTTCCAGCATGGAGTAGGCATTGAAGCGTGCCAGCGTCTGCTTCGAATTAGCGAAGACATAGTCGTTGATGGCGGCCCACTGGCCGCGCACGGGATCGATGACCTCGCCCTTCTGCAGCGGCTGGTTGGGGCCGGTGGGATCGATCTCGTAAGCCGCCTTGCCGTCCAGCCAGTTGTAAGCGCCGCACAGTCCCAGGCGTTCCGGAGTGATCACGCAGACATGGTTGGGAGCGAAGCTCTGGCAGAGCAGGCAGGAGTAGAAGGTGTCGACGGTTTCGTCGGTGAGCGACTCCATGCGAGCGTTGCGCGCACGATAGGAGTGACGTGCGATGTCGATGCGCTGCTCGACGTCTTGGGGAGTGGTGAAGATCTTCACCTGCACCTTGTCGACGATGGCGGGATAGTCGTTGAGAAATTTGGCATGCAGAATTTCGCCGAGGTGGCGAATCTTGAAGCCCTTGTCTTTGGCGGCCTTGCTGATGCGGATCCAGTTGATGTCACGCTGGCCCATGTGCCAGATGCCTTCGGCGCCGTTGATCAGGTGGTGGATCTGGCGCTCGAGGATGGGCTCGAAGTCGGGCTGCATCTTGCGCCCGGCCACTTCCACCCAGATACCGATGGGCAGAGCGGGCAGGTCTTTAGCGTCGGGATCGACGACGACATCATCAATCTCGGGGCCGATGACTTCGATCTTGCCGTCTTCGACCTCGGTCAGCTCGAGCGTGGTGCAGTACTCGAAGCCGGGCGTCTTGTTGCCGCCGAATTCGACGTAGGTCTGCTCCTTGCGGATACGCTCGCCCTCGAAAGCCGCGCCGTAAGCCACGGGAATGGGGACCTTGGCGACTTTGATCTTGCAGCCGCGAACTTCCAGACACTTCTCGACGATGTGGTCGATGGGAACGTTGGAGACAACATGCTCGTAGGTGCAGATGCCGGTAGGCAGAATTTGCGGAATGTCGGTATCGGCGATGGTGGGGAAGCCATAGTTGATGGCACCCGCCGCCGCCGCGTACTTTTCTTCCGTGACTTCACCCAGCGCCATGACAAAGGCGAAGGTGCGGTTCTTGTTGTACTTCAGATTGCGCGCATACTCGCCCGGCTTGACGCCGCCAAAGCTGAGGGCAACGCGGTTGGCGAAGCCCAGAGCGTAGATGGCCGCCGAGATCGACTTGCCGTAAGGCACCAGGCGCGTCTCCCAGCCCATCTCCACGCCCGCCTCGGCCAACTGCTCGGCGAAGGCGACGCCGTTGGTTTCCGAACACATGAAGACGTACAGGTTCTTTTCCTGCAGCTCGCGGGCGATGCGGACGGCGTCTTCGGTAGTGGGAGCGGCACCCACGATGGCGGCGAATCCGGGAGCCGAGCCGTCGACGAACTCGACCCCGCGCTCGCGGATGATGACATCATTGGCCGCACCCAGCCAGATGCCATCGACCGGATTGGGGCCGATAAGGTACTTGCAGGCCTCAATCATCTCGAAGGCAAAGAGCGTGGCCGCGCCGGCGTCCAGAGTGTCGCCCAGATACGGCAGCCAGAGTTTTTCGCTGGGCACCGAGGGCAGCAGCTGATGGCAGCGGTCGAGAATTTTCTGCATGTCGGAGAGCTTGTCCACGCGCTCGCCGAGAAGAGAGTAAATGACCGGCAGAGAGTAAGCCGTGTCGGGAAAACCAACGGCGCAATCGACGCCTTTGGCGGCGATCGCCCGGGCCACATAGTCTTCCGCGTCGCGCACGATCTGGTGAGCGCCGCGGATTGCCGATGACGAAATAATCTTGCTCATTGCAGTTCGCGCCTCGATTTCATGTCGTACATCTTGCGTTCTTTCTGGGTGTTGATATGCAGTGCGTCGCGTTTGGCTTCGATGTGGGCGAGGAGCTTGTCGGCGGCAATCACCGGGTCAGGCTCCCATTCGAAACGCCCGCCGGTAATGCCGGCCATTTCCTCGCACAGGAAGTCGTGCACGTTCTTGCTGCCTTCGACATACAGAGGATGGCCGAGGACGACATACAGTCCACTGGCCACGAAGTAATGGCCGATGGCGACTGCCTTCTCGCTCATCCACTCCGGGGCGGCGCCGGCTACCGGCAGGTCGCAGAGGTCTTCGCCCAGGCCGCCTTCGGCCAGAACGTTGGTGGCTGCCATCAGGATGCGGCTGTTGTCCACGCACGAACCCATGTGCAGGACGGGAGGAATGCCGACCGCTTCGCAGACTTCACGCAGCGACGAGCCCGCCTTGGCCAGCGCGGATTCCGGGGTCAGCAGACCCGCCTTGGCGCAGGCGATGGCGGCGCAACCGGTCTCCAGCACCAGCACATTGCGCTTGATCAGTTCCTCGGCCAGGGTCACGTGACCGTGATCCGAAACCACCTTAGGATTGCTGCAACCTACGATGCCGACCACGCCGCGGATGCGGCCATCGATAATGGCATCGTTCAGCGGACGGAAGGTGGAGCGGAAACGCCCGCCCAGCATGTGAAAGATGGTTTCGTTGGAGAAGCCCGCCACCAGTTCCATCGACTCATTGGGGATGTGCACCCGGCTCTGGTCACGATTCGGGTAGTTGTCGATGGCTTTGCGGATCAGGTTTGAGGCCTGCTCGTAGCCGTTCTGCACGTTGAATTCGATCTGCTCGGCTTCGCCGGTGTGGGCAATTTCCGAAGTGCTCACCAGTTTGGTGTGGAAGCATTTGGTCACCTGCGACAGCGAAGGCATAACGCACTGCACATCGATCACCATGACTTCGACGGCCCCGGTGAGGATGGCCAGCTCCTGTTGCAGGAAGTTGCCCACGATGGGCAATCCGTGGCGCATCAGGACTTCATTGGCGGTACAGCAAATCCCGGCGACGTTGATACCCTGCGCGTCTTTGGAGCGGGCGTACTCCAACAGCTCCTCGCTTTGCGAAGCGATGGCCAGCATCTCCGACAAGGTAGGCTCATGGCCGTGAACGATGATGTTGACCTTGTCGGCCGCCAGCACGCCCAGGTTGACGCGACTGCGGACCGGCTTGGGAGTGCCGAACAGGATGTCGGACACGGTGGTAGCAATGGCCGAGCCCACCCAGCCATCCGCCAGGCTGCCCTTCAGTCCGGCCAGAATCAGGTGCTTGTAGTCGTGATCGACGCCCATGTGGGTGCGGTGCATCAGTTCCACCACCGCGGAATCGATGCCATTGGGGCTGATACCGAGCTTTTTCCACAGCGCCTGGCGTTTTTCCGGGGCCAGCTTCAAGGTCACATTGGGCTCTTCCGAAAACGCAAACTGGGTCATGAAGAAGTCGGCCAACTCCCCGGCAATCGCCAGATCGTCTTTGCCTTGGGTAGGAATATCGAAGAAGGTGGCGGCTTCGTGCAGGCGGATGGGATCGACGATTTTGTATTCGCCAGCCTTGCCCTGCGACACGGATTTCAGGGTGCGGACCAGCATGCGGCCATGGTCGGAGTGAGCGGCGGTGCCGGCGGCGATTTCGCGCAGCAGATTGCGCGCGGTAATGGTATCGGCATCGGCGCCGCAGATGCCGAGGTGGGCTTTGGGCGTAATGCGGCACGGCCCCATGTGGCACAGGCGGCAGCAAACGCCGTCGGTACCGAACTTACATTGCGGTTTTTGCAGCTGGAAACGGTCAAAGACCGTACTCACCTTGGTGTCATTGGCAAGGTGCACCATATCGATGGTTGCCTGATCCGAGGACACCGGCTGCCCGGAGACTTTTTGACCTGTGGTCGCCATCCGTGTTTCTCCTAAGAGGCTTGAAACAACCTGGCTAGTAAATCGTTCATGGCGGTTCGCGCCGGCGCGTCCGGCGAAATGGTAGAGACCGGCACGCCGTCGGCATCGAGGGCGGCAACGTCATGGTCCAAGGGGATGCTGGCGAGCAGGGGAAGTCCAGTGGCCTTAACGGCTGCGGCAATGGCTTCGGGGAGAACTCCTCCAGGCACGCGATTGACAATCAGTCCGCGTTGCCTGGCGGGCAGGGCAACTTCATCGGCCAGCGCCGAGATTCGCCCCGCGGTGCGAATGCCGCGCACCGTGCAGTCGGAAACAATCAGCAGGTAATCGACCGACAGCAGGGTGCGGCGCGAGATATGCTCCAGCCCGGCTTCGCTGTCGATGACGATGTTCTTGTAATTGCGCGCCAGCTTGTCCAGCACCTCGCGCAGGACATTGTTGGCAAAGCAGTAGCAGCCCTGGCCTTCGGGACGGCCCATCACAATCAGGTCATAGCCCTTCTGCTCGACCAGAGCTTCCTGCACTCGCAGATCGAGAAATTCCTGCTTGGAGACCCCCTTCAGCTGGGTGGCTTCCTTGCGGGCGCTTTCGCGAATGCCGCCGACCGTGGCGCTGAAGCTGATGCCCAAGGCTTCGTTGAGATTGGCATTGGAGTCGGCATCGACCGCCAGAACCGGCGATCCGTCATGAGCGGCAAGCCAGTTCAACGCCAGCGCCGACAACGTGGTCTTGCCGACTCCGCCCTTTCCTGTCATGGCCAAAATCATGACTGCTCACTTTCAGGCGGTGGGTGTGCGGCGAGGAGGTTTCGCACGGCCACACATCCACCGCGCGTGTGGTTAAGCCTGGGCGCCGGCCAGAGCCGGAGCGCCGACTTCCTTGCGCAGCTGGGTGCTGAGTTCATGCAGCGTCTTGAAGACCAGCTCCGCATCCGGGACCGGCAGCGATCCGGTTCCGCACGAGGGGGTGACAAACGCCTGGTGGTAGATTTGCGCGGTGTCGAGGCCGGTCGCCTTGGCCAGCTTTGCCACCAGCTCACTGAACTTGGCCTTCAGCGAATCCACCGTCGCCGCCTGAATCTTGGCACTGTTGGTGGGAACAATCCCGAAGGCCAGATATTTGCCGGCTTTCAGGTGAGCTTTCATCGGCTCAGGATAGAGAAGAATGGTTTCGCCGTAGTCGTGCGCGTCGAAGTTGATGATGTCGACCCCGGCGTCGATCAGGATGGGCCACTCGGTATTGCCGCAGCAGTGAACGCCGGCCAGCGCGCCCTCGCCGTGGACCGCCTCGATGACTTCGCCCAGCTTGGCCACGGTGTCGTCGCGGGTGACGCTGACGTAGGTTGATGAGCCGAACGCCGAGAGGATCGGCTCGTCGACGAAGCAGATGATGTTCTGCGCGTAGGGCTTGAACTTCTGAATCTGCCAGCGGCATTTCATCGCCATCGCCTTGACCACGACGTCGACGAACTCGGAGTTGTAATAGATCGCGCGCTTATTCTCGTCGACAATGCTCAGACCCACACTCAGGGGCCCCGTGGTCTGCACCTTTACGAATGGGCGAGTTCCGCCGGCGGCTTTCAGAGCTGTTTCCAGCGCATAAATGCCCTTGGAGAATTCCGGGGTGATCTTGAAGGCCTCGAGATCTTCAGCGCAGTACTTCTCGTAGAACGTAGCCAGGTCGTTGCTGGTGTCGCCAGTGGTGTCGAAGTACATGCGGCCCTTGTCGCGATCGATCACGACGCGGGGGATGCCTTCGCTGTACTGAATCTCCATCTGTTCGTTAAGGCCGTTCGCCGGCAACTGTGGCCAGATCGGCGCGTCGGGAATCGATCGCAGCACGACTTGAACGGCTTGCTGCGGGTCTTTATGGGGCAAACTGCCGATGGCGGTGGCTAAGCAGCATGGTTCGAGGCTCATAACACGCTCTCCTTCGCGGTGCAGTAGGACTGCAGATGATTCTGTAAGTCTTGAAAGGGGGCAAGAAGTTCGGAGTGGCCCAGGTCAGCTATCGCCAAGCCTTGCCGGTCGGCGTGGCCGATACGAGGGTCGTAGGGGATGGTGCCGAGCAGGCAATCGGAACCGAACTCATAGGCAATCCAGCGGCTGTCATCCTCCGGGTCGGTGGTCTTGTTGAGAACTACACCGAAGCGGCCGATACCGAGGTCGCTGGACATTTTGCGGACGCGCTTGGCAGTTTCCACACTGCGCTGGCCCGGCTCGACCACGGTCATCATCAAGTCGACGCCCATGGCTGTGCCACGACCCAGATGCTCGATGCCGGCTTCCATGTCGAGGATCACGACATCGCCCTGGCGCAGAACCAGGTGCGAAACCAGCGTCTTCAGCAGCACGCTCTCGGGACAGGCACAGCCTCCGGCGGCGCGTTCGACCGCTCCCAATACCAGCAGATCGACGCCTTCATGGCGGATGGCATAGCGCTGCGCGATGTCGGAGACGTCAGGGTTGAGCTTGAACATCTGGCCGAACTCGCGCACCTTGGCGCCGGTGCGCTCTTCGATCAGCTTGCGTTCGGTGGAGATGGTGGGAATCTGAGAGCGAAGCCAAAGAGGGAGTCCGAGGGCGGAGGCGAGATTGGCGTCGGGGTCGGCGTCTACGGCTAGCACTCTGTGGTGATCGGCTGCGTACAGCCTGGCTAAGGTTCCCGCGATAGTGGATTTTCCGACCCCGCCTTTACCGGAGATAGCAAGCTTCATGGTTCAGGCCTCGATCGTGCGATGGGCAGCACGTTCTTTCTCGGGGCACGGCGTCTGGCCCCGCGCCCAGCTTTCGGATTCTCGTGATCGCGAATAACCTGCTCGACCGCCAGCATGGCGAAGCCGACAAGCTCTTCCGCCGCGCGCTTGGCCTCGAGCGGACTACGCTGCTCGATGGCCTCGGTCAGCCGGCGGTATTCCTCCAACTCGAGTGCAACCGAGGCGGGCAACAACAGCGTGTACGACAGCGCCGTGCGGAAGGGATCGCGGATGGTCGTGTTCAATTGCAGGAAGAGCGGATTGTGCGAGGCGACGATTACTGCCGTGTGGTATCGAAGGTTCGCCTCAACCGCGGCTTCTAGGTCCTGGCTGGCAATGATCTGCTGGCGGCGTCCCAGACACTCGCGAATGGTTACGATTTCCTGCTCAGTGGCGCGCAGTGCGGCGAAGCCGGCGGCAACCGGTTCGATGGCCAGACGTACTTCGCACAAATCACGCAGGAATTCCGGATCGGGCTTAAGGCTGGACTGCCAGGTCAGGATGTCGGCATCCAGTTGGTTCCACTGCGAACGGGGCAGCGAGCGGGTGCCCGAGCGCGGGCGCACCTGCACCATGCCTTTGTCCTCCAAAACCTTGACCGCTTCCCGCAGAATGCTGCGGCTCACGCCAAGTTGGCGGCACAACTCGCCTTCATTGGGAAAAACCAGCAATTGCCGCTCGCGTTCGGCTTCGATCACCTGTAAGGCAAGCGCCCGGGTGACACGGCTGTGCAGATTGTCGTTGGATTGGAGCTGCGGGAATTGGGCTGCGACCGCCCTCATGTCAGTCATATCATATGCTCAGTTTAGAGATTTTCAAGCAGATTACTCCGACCCCCATCAAGAAAGCAGGCGCGAAATCCCAAAATGGAAATTTGGCCCCGAACCTCCTGGTCATATGGTCGGATTATCCCTAACTATCCAGCGGGATTTTGAGCGCGCTGTCAAGAAGAAAAGTAGGAGACGGCCGCGCTGGACGCGCTGCCTGAAGGCAGCAACGACAACGGCAACAGCTCAGAACGAAAGCCGCAACGACAACTGCTGGACGCGGGGAGTGGTCAGGGCTGCGCCGTAGACACCGAAGGAGCCGCTGGTGGTCATGTTTTGCAGCGATGTCAGTGGGTTCACATCGAAGCGGACGGAGTTGGTTACGTTGAAGACGTCCCAGGCAAACTGCATATTCACGCGTTCGCTCAGCTTCCAGTTTTTCGCCAGCCGTGCATCGACGCCGAAGTAGCCGTCGCCGCGAAAGTTGTTGCGCTGGCCGGCCTGTCCCGGCAGAGGATTCTCCAGGCTCGCGAGCGCCGCAGCCGGATTGGCGAAAACGTCGGGCGCGCCGTTGGGCAGGATAGACGTGCCGGTCTGGATCGGGCTGGTCTGAAAGGTGTTGCCCTTTTCCAGCCAGTTGGTGCTCCAGCCGGCGCCGCTGATCACGCTAAACGGAAGCCCGCTGGTCCAGCGGCCAAGACCGGAGAGCTGCCATCCGCCGATGATGTTGTCCAGCCAGGGAGCGGCTTGCGTGGCCAGCGCTTTGCCGTGGCCGAAGGGAAGCTGGACTACCCAGTTGGTCGTAATCAAGTGTCGAACATCGTAGTCTGACGGCCCATAGCTGAGCGCCGGACTCCACGCATTCAGGATCGCGCTGAAGCTGCTTCCGATGCTGCTGCCGGTGCTTTGCGAGAACATGGTGCGCTCGTCGTCGGAGCCCATGTCCATTGACCTGGAGTAGGTGTAGCTGAACTCCATCTGAACGCCGTGGCTCATGGCGTGCCGCAGGTTTACCTGGCCGCCGTTATAGTTGGCCATGCCGATTGACGCCCAGGTGTAGAGGCTGGCAAATTGCGTCGGCCAGTAGCGACCGGTCGAGCCTCCGTACGCGCCGAGAATGTCGAGAGCATACAGCGCGGCGGTTTCATTGCCGAGCACGTATTTCCAGATGTTGTTGTAGATGTTCTGGGTCGCGCTCTTGCCGTTCTGGGCTGCGCCGGGAAACATGTCTTCGAAGTAAGGAATGGCCGGAACGTTCGTCGCGCCCGCATAACCGTACTGTGAGAGCAAATCGGCTGCCTGAAAGTAGGTCATGCCTGACTTGGGGTCGACCAGATTCAGCGGTTGCGCTAGATCGATCTGCTGCAGCGAATTCCGGCTGAAGCGCCCCAAGTAGGCCGTCTCCAACACGAATCCGCTGGGGAGCTGCCGCTGCCAGGAGACGTTGATGACGTGGGAGTAGGGCGTCTTCATGCTTCCGTCGATGCCTTGCCCGATGGCGAAGCCGTTGGTCAGCGGATCGGTCGGCGCCAATGCAGGATAAGTGATCGACGACGGCGGCGTGCCGGTCAGGTTCGGGACATTGTTGATGCCGGTGAAGCGTGGCGAGGTGTCGGGGGTCAGAACGTTGGTCGGATTGGTGATGCTTTCCGTGAGGCCGAACGAGCCAAATTCGTTAAACAGGCTGACGATGCTTTCGCCATAGTGGTCGTAGTAGATGCCGTAGCCGGCCCGCAGCACGCTGTCGCTGCCGTTGCCCAGCAGCTTGCGCCAGAAGCCTGGTCCCACATTGGGGGAGTAAGCAATAGCCAGGCGCGGCCCGAGATTGTTCTTCTGCATCGCCCAATAGGGCTGAAGCCCGCGCGCCTGGCCCGCGGGCGCGAACGAGATGTACGGCTGCACGCTGTTGCCCAGCGCCGCCTGCTGGCCGCGGTTTTGAAACCACTGGTAGAGATTGGTGGTGGGCGCGACCTGCTGGCCGTTGACCTCATACGGCGTCTGCAGCAGCGTGTGGTGCAGGCCAAAGGTGAGAGTCAAATTCGGCCGGATACGCCACTGGTCCTGCCCATAATATTCGAATTCGTTGTTCTTGAAATCGCGATACAGGAGAGCCCCAGGGGGCAGCAGCGTTCCCGCCTGGCCATTGGGCGAGACCTGATAATTTGCCTGCGTCGTGACGTAGTCGAGCAGGCCGGCGAGGTTGGTCATCGAGTAGTTATAGGAGCTGGCGAAGTTGGGATCGACCGCGGGCAGGCCGAAGGCCGAGGGATCGAGGCTCGAACCCGTGCCGACGATGCCGCCGTTCACCAGCGCGTAGGAATTCGTCACCCCCGAGCCGTAGGACAAGGCGTTACTCAAGCTCTGATTGTGAATCAGACGGTACTGCCCACCGAAGCTGATGGTGTGACGCCCGTGCGTCCACGTGACATCGTCGACGAAGCTATGTACTGGCAAAGTGACGGCGGTGTCTCGCGTCTGGGATTGGAGCGTGCTCATGCCATAGAAATTTGCATACGCGCCCTGGCCGACGCCTGCGGTCGAGTAGCCCTGGCGAACGTAGCCGTAGCGCAGGCTGTTCACCAAATTCGGCGAGAGCGTGGAAGTCAGTCCCGCAGCCAATCCCTTGCTGTTATCGCGATTGGTGGAACTGGCCGGATCGCCAGGGAACTGCGGCACACCCAGCGACCAGTCGTCCTGAAGGTTGCCGCGAAGGAAAAGCTGGTTGCGGTTGGAAATGATGTAGTCGACTCGGGCGATAGCAGTGTTCAGCGTTGCAGGGTCGGGCGCCGACCAGGTGTAGGAAGCCGTGTTCAAGCCGTCGCCGCCAACGTAGCCATTCGGCAACGGATATTTGTTGAACACGGCCAGCGAGTACGGATCGCCGCCCGGCCCCCACGGACAGGTTCCGTTCTTTGAGCAGTTGGGATCCATGCTGGCGATCTGCGCCGGCGTCAGGGTGACGATCTGCGTGATCCCGTTCTGCGTGGTGGGATACTTCATCTCGCCCGCGCGCAGCGAGGCCGTGGGCACGATCATCGTCATCTGCCGGTTTTCGTTGATCTGCTCGCCTTCGTAGGTGGTGAAGAAAAAGAGCTTGCTCTTCACGATGGGTCCGCCCAGCGAGGCGCCATAAATATCGCGGTCCAATTTGCCGGGAATATTGGGCAGTCCCTGCGCCAGTTCGGCTTGTTTGTTGAACCAGTCATTGGCGGGAGCGATGAGGTCCCGCGTGCGGCCATAAAGACTGCCGTGAAATTGGTTGCTGCCGCTCTTGGTCAGGATGTTGATCTGCGCGCCCGAAGAGCGTCCGGTGTCGGCGTTGTAGCCGGAGGTGGTGACGCGAAACTCCTCGACCGAATCCAAGGTCGAGCGCAGAACGCCGGTAAAGGCGTAACCGTGCGCCTGATCGTTATTGTCGAGTCCATCGAGCGTGGAGTTGTTCTGATCGGAGCGCGCGCCCGCGGTCGCGCCACTGCGGCTGTCGTGGGTTTGATCGTCGTGCAGTCCGAGATAGAGAACTCCCGGCTGCAGGCTGAGCAGATCGGGGATGTCGCCTTCGACGGGCAAGGCTTCAATGGTGGCGCTATCGAAGGCGGTTCCCATCGATGCATCGTTCGTGTTGAGGGCAGGCGGCGACGCGTTGACGTTGATCGTCATCGGCGCCGCCTGGATCCCCAGAGAAAAGTTCAGCGTGGCCGGTTGATCGATGAGCAGCCCGATCGGTCGCGATTGCACTGCGAATCCCACGGCCTCAACCGTGATGGTGTAATTGCCCGGCGGCAGCTGCTGAAACTGGTAAGCGCCGCTGGAGTCAGTCGTCCGGCTTTGGGTAAAGCCGTTGCTGCTGTCGAGCAGCGCAACCTGCGCGCCGCGAATCATGGCTCCGGAGATGTCGGAGATGTTGCCGTGTACGGAAGTGCTGGGATTCTGTGCGGCGGCCAGGGAAGCGATGAGAAGGATTGCAGCGATCGCCAAGGCTTGCCACGCGATCGTGCGGCGAGAAATCACGGCAACTCCTTACCAGGCCTGTCCCAGAGCTTGGGAAGCAGGGGCCATGAAATAGCGGCTCACTGCCGACGGGCCGATGGAAAACGCACGCGCCACCTGATCGGGCTGGAGCACGTCCGCGGACGGGCCCGCGATCCACGACGGCTCCGGTGTGAGCATGATGACCGACGAGAAGTTCTCGGCCACAAGGTTCAGATCGTGAATGGCGGCGAGGATGGTGATGCCGCCGGCATTGAGGCAGCGCAGCACGTCGATCAATTCGATCTGGCGGCCGATGTCGAGATGCTGGGTCGGCTCGTCGAGCAGCATGAGCTGTGGTTGCTGCGCCAGGCCGATAGCGATCTTCACTCGCTGGCGTTCGCCGCCCGACAGCTCCGAGTACACGCGATGGCGCAGGCCGACGATATCGACCGCCTGCATCGCCTGCTCGACTGCTTCGCGATCCAGATGAGTGCCTGCGCCGAACAACGGCTGATAAGGCACGCGGCCCTGCGCCACGATCTCCTCCACCGGAAAGTTGAACGGGATGTCGAGCTCCTGCGGAACCAGCGCGACGGCGCGCGGTAGCTCGCGCCGCGACCAGTTCGGTAGCGCTTTGCCCTCGAGCAGGACCTCACCCGAAGCCGGCAGCAGTAGCCGGGAGGCGAGTTTCAGGAGCGTAGTTTTGCCGACTCCGTTGGGGCCGACCAGGGCGATCATCTCCTGCTTCTGAATTCCGAAGGACATGCGATCGAGCAGCAGGCGCGGCCCCCGCGAAAACGACACATTGCGAAACTCCAGAACCGGTGAGGTCATTGTCGAGACTCCCGCGAGCGGTGATTCAAGAGATAAAGAAATGCCGGGCCGCCGAGAAAGGCGGTGAACACGCCCACCGGAATCTCGGTCGGGGCGAAGGCGGTGCGGGCAAAGGTGTCGGCCAGGATGAGAAATATCGCTCCGCCTAAGGCCGCCGCCGGCAACAGGCGAACATGGTTGGGACCGATGAGAATGCGCAGGAAGTGTGGCACCAGCAGGCCGACAAAGCCGATCAGCCCGCCGAGCGAAACCGCGGCAGCGGTCAGCAGCGATCCGAGAATCACCGTCGCCATGCGCACGCGGGCAACGCTGATGCCCAGCTGCGCGGCGTACTCTTCGCCGAGAGCCAGCGTGTTTAGCCGCCCGGCAACCGGCAGCGCCAACAAGATTGAGGCAGCCACCAGCGGAGCCAGCAGACCCAGTTGGCTCCAGGTAGGAATACCGAGCTGCCCATGCAGCCACGCCGCCAGCACGCGCAGTCCGGAGTTGGAAGCCTCTTCGTGCAGCTCGAAGACAACGGTTGCGGCGTTGAGCATGGTTCCGATGGCAAAGCCGGCGAGCAGCAGCGTCTCCATGGCGAAGCGGCCGCCGGCGCGCGCCAGATACCACACCAGGATCATGGTGAGGACCGAACCGCAAAAGGCAAGCACTGCAGTCGCGCCGAAGCCAGCGAAGGAGAGCGTGGGAATGAGAAAGATTCCGATGGCGCCGCCCAAGGCCGCGCCGCCGGAGGTGCCGAGGACAAACGGATCGGCCAGCGGATTGCGAAACAGTCCCTGAAACAGCAGGCCCGTGGCCGACAGCGCTGCGCCGACCAGAGCCGCCGCCAACACGCGCGGCAGGCGCAATCCAAAGATGATTTCGCGCGCGTCGCCGGCTCGCGACGGGTGCAGCAGCGTTGCCACCACCTGCGACAGGGTCAGGTGCACCGCTCCCACCGCTGTCGCGCCGAGGATCGACAGCAACAGCGCCGCCAGCAGCACCAGATTCAGGGTCCGGCTAGATAGTTTGCGTTTCAGTTGGGATGCTTCTCCTGTGGTTGGCCGCACCGGCTTTTCCGCTGCATCATCAGAAATCGTCGGCCGGTCGGGCCAGGCTGTCGCTGCCATGTTTACCTCGGTCCCTCAATTCCTGTCAGGCCACCAGTGGTCATAGGCGTGTTTCACAAAGTCAACTCCCGATCGTCTTCGCTACAGCCGTTTATGCCGACGGCTTCGCCAAGAGCCGGGCCGGCGACGGGCAAGGCCCAGCGCCCGCTCTCGCGCCATACCTCCCAGCAGGAGGTGTAATCGCACTGCGTCAAGTCCAAAGTGATGTGTTCCACCTGCGCCAGACTGCCCAAGAAGGTGCGAATCACGCCGGCGTGGGTCACTACCGCGGCGCAGCCGCCCTCGGACTGTCCGGCTATGGCTGTCATGGCGTACTGCACACGCTGAAAAAAATCTTCAAAATACTCGCCCCCGGGAGCTGGGACGGACGGGTGGGAATCCAGCCAGCGCTGCGCATATTCCGGATCGCGCGCCAAGATCTGATCCCAATCCAGTCCCTCCCAGCTCCCGAAGGCGAGCTCATGGAGAAATTCGACATACTCGACCGGCAGCTGCCGGCCGTCAGCGATGGACTCCGCCGTCTGCCGGGCACGCTGCAGAGGACTACTGAAGATGTGAGTGAGCGGATAAGCCTGCAACTTCTGATTCAAAGCTGGGAGCTGCGTCAACCCGCGAGTGCTCAAGGCAGGATCGCTGATGCCGCAGAAGCGCCCGGCCATGTCGGTGTGGGCGTGCCGTATCAGAATCAGCGTGCTGCGCGCGCGAGCTGGATTCGCAGGCAATCGGCTCATCGCCACACTCCACAAACGTAAACCGCGATCTCGGCCAGCTGATTGGTTGCTCCAAAGCAGTCGCCGGTGATGCCGCCAATCCGCGAGCGGTAGTAAAGGCCGCTGAGCAACGTAATCAGGCTCACGGCTACGATCGGCGCCACCGCTTGCCATCGCAAGGCCCAGCCGGCAATTCCGAAGGCGAGCAGGGTGCCGATCAGCATGGAACTCGGCGGAATTTTGTGCGCCAGCCTCGCGCCCAGGCCGTCGCTGCGCGCCGAACCCATAAATGTTCCCAGCGGCAAGGTCGTCCAGCGGCACAGCACATGCGCGGCCAGCAGGTACCATGGCAACCGCGCTCCCGGCATGACCGCCAGCAGTCCCCAGCGCGCACCGATCGACAAGACAATCGCCAGCGTACCGAAGCTGCCGATACGGCTGTCGTGCATGATGTCGAGCATGCGCTCGCGCGTCCAACCACCGCCAAAGGCGTCAACCGAATCTGCGAGTCCGTCTTCGTGAAAGCCGCCGGTAATGGCGACCAGATAAATCACGATCGCCAATGCGGTCAGCATGGCAGGCAAATGCGAGCGCAATAACCGCTCGACCACGATGGCTCCCAGCGCGACCAGTGCGCCGACGATCGGATAGAACTTTGCCCCGCTCAGCACCAGCTCCGGCTCATAGCGAAACGCGGGCACGGGAATACGCGTCATGAACTGCAAGGCCGCCGCGAATTCGCGCAGGAGTTTCACGCTGGGCTCGCCTCGCTGACGCTGGCGGAGCCGAACGTCGCCATCTCGTTGTAAATCCGTACCGCCGACTCGATCAGCGGAAAGGTCAGCACAGCACCGGTGCCTTCGCCGAGCCGCATGTCGAGCTGCAACACCGGCTTCACGCCCATGGCTTCCAACAGCACGCGATGGCCGGGCTCTTGCGAGAGGTGGCCGGCGATGATGCCGAAACGCGCGTTGGGAGCCAGCGCGCGGGCCACGGCCGCGCCGGCGCTGCAGATGAAGCCGTCAATGACAACCGCGATGCGCCGCGCTGCCGCACCCAGGACCGCTCCCGTAATGGCTGCGATTTCGTAGCCGCCAACACAGCGCAGAGTCTCCAGCGGATCAGGCCGGCTGGCGGTGAAATCTCCGAAGTGCAGGCGCAGCGCCTGGTCGATGATTTCGGCCTTGCGGGCGCAACGCGCCTGATCCAGTCCGGTCCCTTTTCCGGTCAGCTGTAATACCGGCTTGCCGGTTAGCGCCGCGGTGATGGCAGTGGCGGCGCTGGTATTGCCGATGCCCATCTCGCCCAGCGCGATGAGCGTTCGTCCCTCGTCCGAGGCTTCTCTCGCCAAGTCGATTCCCACCTCGAGAGCCTGGTTCAGCTCGGCGTTGGTCATGGCTGCTTCGCGGGCGAAATTTCTGGTGCCGCGGCGAACTTTGCGATGCCTCAGGCCGGCCGCATTTTGAAAGTCGAAATCGACTCCCACGTCGACTACCACAATGTCGGAGCCGGTCTGGCGGGCGAGAACATTGATGGCCGCGCCGCCGTTCAGGAAGTTGAGCACCATCTGCGGTGTGACCTCGCGCGGATAGGCGCTGACCCCCTCGTCGGTGATGCCGTGATCGCCGGCGAAGACATACACCGCCTTGCCGGAGATCTTTGGGATTTCTTCTTCGCGCCAGGCGACGTACTGCGCCGCTACCGCTTCGATCTGGCCAAGGCTGCCCAGCGGCTTGGTCAGCGAATCCAGATGCTGCTGCGCCGCGCGCTGATAGCGCTCGTCGATGCCGCGGACGGCGGCGATGGTTTCCGCGACCTGTGGACTCGGCTTGGCTGTCTCACAGCCAGCGGTTTTCAATTCAGCTTCCACGACTCTCCTCCGAAGGTGAATTTCATTCCGCCGCGAATGGTGAACGGCAGCGCCGGATATCCGTAAACTTCCTGATACTTCTGGTTCAGGACGTTTTGCAGCGAGGTGTAGGCGGCCATGTGCTTGTTGATCTGGTAGCTGCCGTAGAGGTCGATTTTCTGATAGCCAGGATCGAGATTGCGGTTAGGCAGCAGCAGCGTGTTCCCGAATTCCGTGTCGCTCAGGAAGGTGCTGTCGTCGCGGCGTGAGACGAAGGTACCCATGGCAGAGACAAACCAGCGGCGGGCGTTCCAGTCGACTCCGGCATAGCCGGTGTTGGGCGCGATGCGGAAGGGCCGCGCGCCCACCAGCGGCGAATAGGCGCCGATGAGAACGGTGGGGAACAGGGGATTGATCGCCGGCATGAGCGCGCTGCTGGAAAACGACTGCTGCACTACCGCGTCGGTATAGGTCCAGCCGCCGCGCAGTTTCACGGCGTGATTCACGCGATAGGTGAAGCCCACTTCGGCGCCCTGGGCGCGATAGTTCAGCGTATTGACCGCGGCTCCGAAGTAACTCAAAGCCTGGGCTACTTCCTGCGGCACCCCAATTTCCGCCAGAGCGCTGCCGTCGATGTATTCCGCCTGGTTGGTGAACTCGTTGTGAAACAGAATGGCCGAGAGCGTGGCCTGGCCGCCGAATAACTCCTGCTGCACGCCGCCATCATAGGTTCGCGAATCTTCCGCCACGAAGGGCTGAATATGGTACTGCTGGATCAGCTGCGGACCATTGGGAACCAGCGATGTGTTGCTCAGCAATCCATAGAGCGAGTTGTTCTGGTAATAGATGCTGGGCTCTTTCACGCCCTTGGCAAAGTTGAACGTCAGCCGCGTGCCGCTGAAGACCTTGCTGCTGCCGGGACGTACCAGGTAATAGGCCAACGAGGCCCGCGGCGTCCCAGCCACGCCGTAAACCGCGTTGTTCTCGATGCCTCCGCCCAGGGTGTAGAACAGCCGGTTCCACAATCCGCCCTGAATTTCCATCAGGTAACTGAAGTTGTTGCGATCGGTAGACTCGATGCCTTCGAAGGGGTTGTAGGTAAATCCGGTTTCGTTGCTGTAACGGAATCCGAACAGCGCCGTGATCTTCTCGTTGAAGCGATAGTCGGTTTGCGCGTAGACCGTATTGGTGTTGGTGAGGTACGACGACAGCTCGGGATAATCGCCGGCGTACTGATAGATGGCTTGTCCGGGAAGCGGCAGAGTCGGGTCAATGGCCGCGATAGCCGCGGGGGTGATGACATAACCGTTGGCGCCGCGCTGCGTAAGCGGTAATCCCAGATAGTACGAGGGATATCCCAGGCCATAAGGATCGTAGGGAACGCCGGTCGGCGACCAATCGTTATATTGCTGCCGCATGCGCAGGCCGCCGTATTGCAGGAGGGTGTGCCAGCGATCGTTGAAGCCGCGATGCTGCAGCGTTGCGCCGAAGTTGGTATCGCCCTCGTCGGTCGAGGCGTCATCGGGAATGCCATAGGCGTCGATCGCATTGGCAGTGTTGAACCCTGCGCTCAGGCGCCGCGCGGTCACGCGCAACGTTGTGTTGGGATCGATCTGGAAACCAAGATTGGCGAGAAAAACATTGCGATGATACTGGCTGTCGGGAACATCGTTCTGCGTT
Source organism: uncultured Acidobacteriaceae bacterium (assembly GCA_963805985.1). GTDB lineage: Bacteria > Acidobacteriota > Terriglobia > Terriglobales > Acidobacteriaceae > Bog-257. The sequence continues at coordinate 759,411 of CAWDWG010000009.1, forward strand.
CCATAGCCCGAGAAGCCGCCGAAGTAGTCGAGGCGCTTCCAGTAGCCGCTCACGCTTCCGTCTTCGTGATAAGTGCCGAAGGTTCCACCATCGGCGCCGAAGGTGAACAGTGGCAAAGGTGTGTCGCCACGCGCCGTGGTAATGCTGACCACGCTGGCCAGCGCGTCCGATCCATACAGGGCACTGTTGGGGCCGCGCTGAAATTCCACGCGCTCAAATCCATCGGCCTGCAAGTACGAGAAGTCGACGTTTCCGCCGATATCGTTGATGGGAATGCCATCGAGCAGGACTTTGTTGGCGTCGCTGGGTCCGCCGCGGACGTAAAGCGCCGACAGCCCTCCCATCTGTCCCGTCTGCACGACCTGGCCGCCGGTTTCATCGCGCAGCGCCTGGCCCAGGTCCACCCGCGTGGACAGCGTGGTGCTGTCGATGACGCTGATGGTCGTTCCCATCTGCGCCTCGGGTGTCGCGATGCCGGTGGCCGTCACTACGATGTTCTGGGCCACGACGGAAGGCGATAGCGTCAGGCTGATATCGACATTGTGGCCGGGTTGGGCATAAATCTCTTCGCTGCTGGAAGTGGCGAAGGTTTTGGCTTCGACGCGGATCGTGTAGCGGCCGGCATGATCGATCTTGAAGGTGAACTTGCCGACAGCGTCGCTGGTGGTTGTGGCAATGTCCTTGCCATTTTGGACCAGAGCCACTGTGGCTTTGGGAATGACGGCACCCAGCGAGTCGCTGACGGTACCGGTAATGGCTGGCTCATCCGGCCACGCCGGAATCGACAGGGCGAGCAAAAAAACAGCCGTAAGCATTTTGCGCATAAACTCCCCCTCGGAAGTCTGGTGTGTTGTTCACGGAACCGGTCTCCTGACTCAGGACTCGGCGGCCACCTTCCCGCTGGGCGCAGTGGTTTTCGGCCGTCGATAATTCGTCCATAACAGTTGCGGGGCAGTGGCGGAATTTCACCGCGCTTCCCGAACATCCCGTGATGTGGTTGTGGTTTGCCATACGGTCTCAGCGAGACTGCAAAGCGTGAAGCTGCTGTGCCAAATCCTCCAGCCCGTCAAAGGCGACCGGAGCTGGAAGCTGGATGCGATCGTCGAGGACAATGACCCGCCCGCGCTGCACCGCTTCCAGCGATTGCCAACCTGCACTTCGTTGCATGTCCTTCAAACTCACCGGGCCATCCTTCATCAGCAGGATGTAATCCGGTTTGCGCGGCAGGATGGCCTCGACGTTCATCTGCAGCCAGTCCTGCTTGAGGTCGTCGGTCACCGAGCGCGCTCCGGCGGCGGTGATCATCTGCGTGATAAACGCGTTCCTGCCGGCGGTGATCAGCGGATCGATCGAGAGCACCAGCACTACCGAAGGGCGGGGCTTGCCTTCCGCTTGCGCACGGACTTTGGCTTCGCGGGCGCGGAGTTGGGCGATGAGGTCGGACGCTTCCCGTTCGCGGCCCATGACCCGTCCCACGCTCTCGACGCTGCGATAAATGTTGGCTATATCGCCGGTGCTGAACAAGAAAACCGGGATGCCCAGCCGCTCCAGCCCCGCAATCGTCTCCGCACCGTTGAATTCCGGCAGCGCCAGCACCAGGTCGGGATGCAACGCGATGATGTGTTCCAGCGACGGATTCACCACTTTGCCTACGCTGGGTTTCTCGCGCGCGGCCTGCGCCGGATACACGGTGTAATCGGTGATGCCAACCAGATCGCTTTGCCCGCCGAGGGCGTAAATCGTGTTCGTGATACTGGGTGCGAGTGAGATGACCCGGTGTGCATGATCGGGTACGGCCACGCTGCGACCGGTTTCGTCGCGCTCCATGTGTACTGCCCATGCCGAGCAGGAGAGCAGCAGCAACAGTGGCAGGCAGCGGCGGAAGTTTTTCATTGCGCCACCGCCCTGACTTCGCGACAGTGCTGCACAAAATGCGAGGCGGCTTCCGGATTGGCCGCGAAGCTCAAATGAATGTAGCTGGCCAGAACATTGTCGAAACTGTAGCCTTCGTTGTTTTCCGTGCCGGTCAGCAGCTGGCGCGTGCGGTATAGGTGCTCCAGCTTGCCGCTCTGGGCGACGCGCGAGTAGTGAAAGCTGTGACCGCGCAGCCGGGTTCCTGCTTTGCCGATCAGGCAATCGTCCAGCAGTTCGACCTCGGTATAGCCAAAGCCGTCCAGGCGCGTGAGCATCTCGACTGAAAGCGGCAGAATCGATGCCATGCGATGGCCGCGCTTGTCCAGCGTGACCAACTCTGACGCCAGATACATCAGTCCACCGCACTCGGCATATATCGGATGACCGTCGGTGGCGAATTCGCGCAGCGAGGCGAGAAAGGGGTGATTCGCGGCGAGCTCTTCGGCGAATACTTCCGGATATCCGCCGCCGAGATAGAGGCCGTCGAGCTGCGTGGGAAGGGCATGGTCCGACAGCGGACTGATATCGATCAGTTCTGCGCCGGCGGCGCACAGGGCATCGAGCGACGACTGGTAATAGAACGAAAACGCCCGATCGCGGGCCACTCCAATTCGCACTCGATCGTCCTGGCGCGAGGGCGAAGTTGTTTTGCCCGGCCAGTCTCTCCCGGCTTCCGTGCGCGACGTCTGCGCGCCGCGAATCTCACAGTTGCGCAGCAGGGAATCGAGATCGATATTCTTCGCGGCAGCGTCGGCCAGCGCCTGGACTTGCTCGACGCTCCAGGTCTCTTCACCGGCGGTCACTAATCCCAAATGCCGCTCCGCCAGCGAAGCGTCTGGCAATTTCGGAAACGCGCCGAGCACCGGCACATCGACCTGCGCGATCGCCTGACGCAGCAGCTTCAAGTGCGCCGCCCCGGCAACGCCGTTCAGAATCACGCCCAGGATTCGCAGCTGGGAATCGAAATCGCGAAATCCCTTCACCACGGCTGCGACACTGCGCGCCGCATTCGAGGCATCCACCACCAGCACTACCGGCAGGCCCAGTAGCTTGGCGATCTCCGCCGTGCTGCCCTCGTCCGACGAGGCGCTGGCGCCGTCGAACAGCCCCATCATGCCCTCAACCACGGCGACATCGGCATCGTCTGCGGCGGCGAAGAAGATGGAGCAGTTGGTTTCGGCAGGCATCATCCAGGTGTCGAGATTGTAGGAAGGCCGTCCTGCGATAGCGACGTGGTGAGCGGGATCGATGTAGTCGGGGCCGCACTTGAACGGTTGCGACCGCCAGACCGCGCGCGCGCAGCGCCGCTAAAAGCGCCGCGGTAATCGTTGTCTTGCCGACGCCGCTGGCCGTTCCGGCAACCACGAAGCCTTTCATACCAGCGCCTCCGCCGGTTGCTTGACGACCAGAGGACATCCCGCCACCAGCAGAATCACTTCGTCGGCGGCTGCGGCCACACGCTGGTTCACAAAGCCCAGCAGATCGCGAAAAGCGCGCCCAATCTCGGTGTTGGGATGAATGCCGCTGCCCACTTCATTGGAGACGAGGATCACCGATGCGGAAATGGTGCGCAGAACTTCGGCCAGGCGGTCGGCATGAGCCAGCACGTGTTGCTCATCCGAGTTTTCCGCCTGCATGATGTTGGAGGTCCAGACCGTCAGGCAGTCGATTAGAACGGTGTCGAAGCGATTGCCGCACTCCAGCAGAGTGTCTTCCAGCTTGATCGGGGACTCAAAGGTGGTCCAGTTCGCCGGCCGCTCGGCGCGATGGCGCGCGATGCGCTGCGCCATATCGTCATCGCAGGCTTCCGCGGTAGCAATGAAGGCCACGCACGTGCCGCGCGCCGCGAACTCCTGCGCGTAGCGGCTTTTACCGCTGCGAACTCCTCCCAGCACGAGCGTGATTCTTCGTGCCGAATGCTCAGACATACTGCTCCCGCGCACAAGTGGCGTATCGGACGGGAAATCTCGTGCCGCAATATTTCCAGAAGATCTGCAGGGCAGATCGTCAAGATACCGACTGGCCCTCCCATCGAGGCCACATCGGACAAAGGTAAGCGTCTGGCCGGAATCCTGACTTGCGCCTCATCGGTCGTGGCCGCCTTCCCAGAGCAACGCTCCAGTGGCTTGCTGGCCGGACCTCCGCGCTCACAGTTGCGGGGCAGTGGCGGAATTTCACCGCCTTCCCAACTACCAGACAGTTTGTTTGTAGTCCGGAGTGAGGGACGGTGTCAATAATGGTCCAATAATATGACTACAACTTAACAGGGATTTTTCCCGGAATGGAAATCGAAGTGTTGATGAGGGGCAGGAGATGCCGTGCCCACGCGCGTCAATCCGCTCTCGCCGCACCAGCCAGACCTTCGACCAGATCGGTTTGATACTGTGCTGTTCCAGTTCCTGCAGAACGTGGCGCAGCAGATCGGAGCTACGGGTCAACGACAAGCAGCATCACCAGGAAGAGAAAAACCCCGCTCAAGCTTGTACTTGAACGGGGCATTTGAATTTCAACTTGGGCTGTGCTGACAACGGACAACCGGCAACTGACGACGGTTTCTAGATGTCGTAATACATCTGGAACTCGTACGGGTGCGGACGCAAACGCATCGCGTTCACTTCCTTCTCCCGCTTGTAGTCGATGTAGGTGTTCAGCATCTCTTCGGTGAAGACATCGCCCTTCAGCAGGAACTGATAGTCGCGAGCCAGCGCGTCGAGAGCGTTTTCCAGCGAGCCCGGCATCGAAGGAACCTTCGCCAGTTCCTCCGGACCGAGATCGTAGATGTCCTTATCGAGCGGCTGGCCGGGATCGATCTTGTTCTCGATGCCGTCGAGACCTGCCATCAGCATTGCCGAGAACGCGAGATACGGATTGCAGCTCGGATCGGGCGGACGGAACTCGACGCGCTTCGCCTTGGGCGACGCCGAATACATCGGAATGCGACATGCCGCCGAGCGATTGCGGCGCGAGTACGCCAGATTCACGGGAGCTTCGAATCCAGGCACGAGGCGCTTGTAGGAGTTCGTTGTGGGAGCGATCAGCGCTGACAGTGCCGGACCGTGCTTGATCAGTCCGCCGATGTACCACAGCGCCATCTGCGACAGTCCCGCATAACCATCGCCGGCGAAGAGCGGCTTGCCTTCCTTCCACAGCGACTGGTGCGTGTGCATGCCGCTGCCGTTGTCCTGGAAGAGCGGCTTGGGCATGAAGGTCACCGTCTTGCCGTACTGGTTGGCGACGTTCTTCACGATGTACTTGTAGAGCATCATGGCGTCGGCCGACTTGATCAGCGAATCGAACTTGAGATCGATCTCGGTCTGACCGCCGGTGGCGACTTCGTGATGGTGGCACTCGACGACCAGGCCGCAGTTCTGCATGGTCATGGCCATCTCAGTGCGCAAGTCCTGATAGTGATCCGTGGGCGCAACCGGGAAATAGCCTTCCTTGTAGCGCGGTCGATAGCCCAGGTTGTTCTCAACGCGTCCGGAATTCCAGCGGCCTTCTTCAGCGTCGATGAAGTAGAAACCCTCGTGCTCGTTCTGATCGAAGCGCACATTGTCGAAGATGAAGAACTCGGCTTCAGCACCGAAGTAGGCGGTGTCGGCCAGCCCGGTCGACATCAGATACATCTCTGCCTTCTTGGCGATGTAACGGGGGTCGCGGTCGTAGCGCTGCTTGGTCACGGGATCGATGACGTCGCATACCATCACCATCGTCGGGACTTCGGTGAAGGGATCGAGCATGTACTTGTTGGCGTCGGGGATGAGCAGCATGTCGCTCTCATGAATGGCTGCCCAGCCTCGAATAGACGAACCGTCCATGCCGAAGCCTTCTTCGAACGACGATTCGCTCAACATCGCGATCGGGTAAGAAACGTGGTGCCACAGTCCGGGAAGATCGGTGAAGCGCAGGTCGAGGACCTGGACGTTGTGCTCCTTCACGAATTCCAGGACTTTCTTCGGATCAGGCTTGGTGTCCGCCATTCAGAACTCTCCTTTGCACCTCGCCAGCGCGAGGGCGATGTTATGTCGTGCGTGGAAAAGCAATAAGGGAAATGTGTAGCGTTGGACCTGGTCTTGGGTTGCGTTTATGGTCGAAGCCTTAACCCGAGACAGAGCGCCTTGGCTCACATTTCAGAATACGAGCCGGATTGTGCGGTTGGGAAATACATTGTTTTTATGGCCGCGATAAAGCGCGGTTATGAGTGTGGAAACGTGTGGATTTCCTGCGGAAAAGAAGGATATTTCCCGGTCTGGGCTGGGTTTCCTTACGCGCACGGGCGGACTCAGACCCGGACTTTCTGTTGACGGAACTGACGATGTACATAATTGTATAGATTGTGTACATAGAGTGATACACTCCACGTAGGGAGGTGTGAGGCCGATGTCGACCGCTCGCAAACGTGTTCACAAACACTTCCAATTGGATCCTGTGAAGATCAAACGTGCTCAAAAGACATTGCGCGCCAAGACGGAGACCGAGGCTATCGAGCGCTCGCTTGACTTGGCAATCGCCGAACATGAGCGAAATCGTTTGGCTGCCGAGGCCACGGAACGCTTCATTAGGAGTGGCATCGAGATACAAGATGTGTATGGGAAGCTGCGGGACTAGATGCAGCCGATTTTGCTGGATACCTCCATTTACATCTCCGCCCTACGGCAGGGAGACAGCGCAGCGCTCGCCCTGCGGCGGATGGTCGACGGTGGCCCGCTCTGGCTGAGCGCTGTCGTATTGGAAGAGCTCTACGCTGGTGCACGCGAGGCCGAGCGAAGAGTCGTCGAGCGACTGGAGCGTGATCTCGACAGGGCAAGAAGAATCCTCGTACCAAATCTGACGGACTGGGTTCAAGCTGGCAAGGTTATTGCCGGTTTAACGGCGAAGTATCAATACGAGCAGATCGGGCGCGCCCGGCTAACCAATGACGCATTAATTGCGATGAGTGCTGGGCGGCTTGGTATTGCCATAATCACCGCCAACGTGCGGGACTTCGGTCGGCTGGCAGAGTTTAGGGCCTTCCGATGGCAGGTTGCGGTCTTGTGATTCGTCGTTTTAGCACTCACCAAGTCGACTGAAAACGCATTCCCATTATCGGTATTGATTCCTCCGCACGATTCGCAGCCTTTTCAACCTGCCGTAACCGCGCATTCACCACGCGTGGTGCAGCATGGAAGCATGAATCGTGTCGTGTCACACGCACGAAATCGCGCCTCGCGGAACGATAGCGAAATCGTTCTCGTTGCCCGCGCTGTATACCGTAAAGCTGGCGACGAACACGCGGGAGTTTCGCGCGGCGCTCCGTCTGCGCTACGAGGTCTTCAATTTGGAGTTGCAGGAAGGGCTGCAATCGTCGCACTCCACCGGGTACGACTTCGACCGCTTCGACGCCGTTGTCGATCACGTCATCGTCTCGTGCGCGTACACCAATCGCGTGGTGGGAACGTATCGCCTGCAGACGGGAGAGATGGCCGCGCGCAACCTTGGCTATTACAGCGAGCGCGAGTTTGATTTCTCGCCGTACGAAGCGCTGCGTCCGCAGGTGCTGGAGCTGGGGCGCGCGTGCATTCATCAGGACCATCGCAACACGCAGGTGCTGATGTTGCTTTGGAAGGCGGTTGTGAACTATGGCATGCAGCGGGGTTGCCGATATCTGATCGGTTGCAGTTCCCTGACGTCGCAAGATGGCGCGACGGGCGCGGCCGTGCACTCCAAGCTGAAGAAGTTTCTGGTGCGGCCGGAGTTGCAGACTGCGCCGCAACTGGCGTTCGCGTGCGAGCTCGACGCCGCAACTGGAGATGGCGCGGACATTCCGAAATTGTTGCGAGCTTACCTCACGATCGGGGCGCAAATCTGCGGGCCGCCGGCGCTGGACGCCGAGTTCAAGACCATCGACTTCCTCACGCTGCTGGACCTCGCGCAACTTCCCAATGGATTCTTCTCGCGCATGAGGCAGCCGCAGGGCGGCGTTTCCTACCACGGAGCGTGAGCCGTTCCGCCGGCTAAAGCCGGATCGAGAAATAAGAACACGTCTTTCGGCACGACTGAAGTGTCTGCGTGAGAACCCTGCCGTCCCCGGGGGACTCGAACTCCTTTTACCACTTACCCAGCGCTGAAGCGCTGGGCTTTCCTATTTTGCGCCCGAGGCGCTGGCTTGGTGGCTAATCAACGGCCACGACGTTCCACCACGGTTTTGTCAACTCAGTTCTCACGCAGACACTGAAGTCGTGCCCTGACACAAAGCGTTCCAAACCCGAACCTTTCACCAGCCTGGAACGTTGCCCTGATACGAAGCCTGCGAACTGTTCGAGAAGCGGCGGACGAGCTCTGGGCACCCGTCTCCGTTAAACTCTCATTTGATCTCCGTCTTCAGATGAGAGCCTTCCTCAGATTATTGCGAAGGGTCGGGCGCATGAGCTCGCTCCTGTGGGTCGCCTTTTCCGGACTGTGGCGACACCGGGAGCTGCCGCCCGGCGCCTCGCGTGCCGAAGGTGCGCGGTGGCTGCACCAAACCTGCCTGCGCGGTATACGTGCGATGGGAATTGAGCTGTCGGTGGAGGGGAGCGCGCCTACACACGGTCTTATCGTCAGCAATCACCTGAGCTATCTCGACATCACCGTCTATAGCGCGGCCGTGCCGTGCGTATTTGTTTCGAAGGCAGAGGTCGAGGAGTGGCCAGTCATCGGGCGCTATGCGCGTTGGGCCGGAGCGGTGTTCGTGCGGCGCCATGATCGTGCGGATGCGGTGCGCGCGAATGCGAGCGTCGGCGATAGCCTGCACAACGGCGTGCCGGTGGTGTTGTTTCCGGAGGGGACGACGACCGATGGCCAGCGCATTCTGCGTTTCCACTCCACGATGCTGCAGCCCGCGATTGATGCCGCCGCGCCCATCACGCCGTGCGCGATTCGTTATGAGCTCGACGACGGCGATGTGGGGCGCGAGGTGTGCTGGTGGGGCGACATGACGCTGGCGCCGCATTTGTGGAATATGCTGGGGAAGAGAACCATTCGCGCCAGGGTCATATTTGGAGAAGCGCTGGTTCCAAGGGATCCGGCGTTTCACAAGAGCGAGGGATTGCGGCCGGAGGCGACGGTGGGCGCGCTGAGCGGGCGGAAGGACTTGAGCCGCTTGCTGCACGACAGAGTTGTGCGGTTGTATGCGCGGTTGATTGACGGACGTGGGGAAGGTGAGCCAATCGCGGTGAAGAGTTCGGGCAAATGAGCCCGAAGGGCGCCACAATCGCAGCCCAGGACGTCAGTCCTGGGTAAAGCGATTAAGGAACCCAAGAGTCCCTTCCAGGGACGACACAAGAATGCCGTCCCCTGAAGGGGACTCGGGATCTTTTGAAATCCGGCTCCCAGCACTCACGTGCTGGGCTAGGATTGTGCCGCCCTTCGGGCTGAATCTTGCGTCCGGGTGCTCCACTCATTTGCGGTTTTTGAAGGAGTGGGATTCTATGCTTTGGCGCGATCGACTTTGTCTTCTTCGAACGGCAATTCTGCGGGTTCCATCTCCTGCCAGTCTTGGGCTTGCAACCCGCGCACGGTGCGATCGAGTTGCTTCGGCTCGGGCAGCGATTCGGCGGCGAGCGAGCGGTCGAGGTCGGGGAACTTGCGCGCTTCGGGCAGGACGCGGCGCTCCATCGAAGCCACCAGATCGTTGTAGGACTCGACGGCTCCGCCGAGCCGTTTGCCCATTCTTTCCAGATGCTCGGTCATCGTGCACAGGCGCTCGTATAACGTCTTGCCGGCATCGCTGATTTTCTTCGCGCTCTCCGCGAGATTCTTCTGGTTCCATCCATAGGCGACGGCCTTCAACAGCGCGATTAGCGTGGTCGGCGAGGTGACGATGACTTTCTGGCTGACACCGTATTCGATGAGCTCGGCATCGGCGTCCATGGCGGCGCGGAAGAAAACTTCGCCGGGCAGGAAGAGCACGACGAACTCCGGGGTGCAGGGAAGATGTGACCAGTAGGCTTTGCTGGCCAGCGAATCGATGTGATTGCGCACCTGGCGAGCGTGCTCGGCGAGACAGATGTTGCGGCCGAGCTCGTCGGGCGATTCGAGAGCAGAGAGATACGCCGAGAGCGGGGCCTTCGCGTCGACCACGACCTGTTTGCCGCCAGGCAGATCGACGATGACGTCGGGGCGGTAGCGGCGCTCGTCGTCGTTGAAGGAGAGCTGCTCTTTGAAGTCGCAATATTCCAGCATGCCGGACAGTTCGAGTACTCTCTTCAGCTGCAGCTCGCCCCAGCGGCCGCGGGCCTGCGGCTCGCGCAGGGCCTTCACCAGATTTCCAGTTTCGGTTTGTAGGGCTTTTTGGGTGTCGAGCAGGGAAGCGACTTGGGATGTCAACGTGCCATAGGCCGCGGCGCGCGCCTTCTCCAGATCCTGAATCTGCTGGTTCATGCTTTTCAGCGATTCGGCGATGGGCTCAACCAAATTCTTGACGGCCTGTTCTTTCTGCGCGAGGTCGCCCGCGGCCTGAGTTTGATAATTCTGCAGAACGCTCTTGGCAAGCTGGAGGAAATTGGCGTTGTTGCTGTCGAGGGCCGTTGCGGCAAGAGACTTAAACTGAGACTTTAACTGCTCCCTAGCATCCTGCAACAATTGCAGCTTTTCTTCGGCGGCGCGCCGTTCGCTGACGAGGGTGGCATCAAGGGCGGAGCGGGCTTCAGTGAGCGCGCGAATCTCGGCCACCTGACGTTCGGTGGCGGCGCGGGCGGTCGCGAGATCCTGCTCTAACGAGCGCTTGCGCTCGGCAAGAGCGGCGCTCTGCATCCGGCAAAATAAAAGCGAAACTCCGGCGCCGATTGCGGTGCAGATTGCCGCCAGCAAGATAACCAGAACAATGCTCATCGGGGACCCTTGCGGTCATTGTAGGACTGCTGCCTGTGGAAGGGAAAGCGAAAGCAGTTGGCGATGAAGGTTCGCAGTGTCGCCGCTCCGCGGTTCCCGCACGTGGAACGGACGGAACCGCGGGCTTACGAACACAAATGACGCCCTTCGGGCTGACGGCGACAGCTTTTGAATATTCCGTTGAAATTAACATTGCGTTAACCAGAACATGTTGACGCCCGCTTTCGACAGGTATAGTCTCCCGAACCATTGGGGTGTTTACCAAGCTGTAAGGTCCGAGCTGGTAACGATCATGCCCATTCTCGCCGTTGCAATTCGGCGTACGTTTTTGTCTCCCGCTGCATCTCTGCATACCTATTGGCCCGATAGCGGGCGAGGCACGCCTCAACTGGCGGCTGAGGTGCGATCCCTCGCTGGCTAAAGCCCGCTCGGGATGAAGAGAAGGACTTATCGGCACGACTAAAGTCGTGCCCTGATACGAAACCTTCGGGAACGACTTTTCAGGAGCCAGCAAAGGTCGTGCCCGGACACGAAGTATTCGGAATGGAGGCTCGCGTAATGGAAGTATCGCGACGTACCTTCGTCAAGACGGGCGTGGCAGGCGCCGTCGGACTTTCCGTCTTCGGCTTCGATCTGACGCCGCTGCACGCGCAGGCGGCGGCGCTGAAGATTTCCCGCACCACCGAGACGCGCAGCACCTGTCCGTATTGCGCGGTGAGCTGCGGGGTCATCATCCACACCATCGGCGACAAGGCCAAGAATGTCACGCCGCAGGTCGTGCACGTCGAAGGCGATCCCGATCACCCAATCAATCGCGGCACGCTGTGTCCCAAAGGTTCGTCGCTGCAGCAGGACATCCAGAACGATCGCCGCATTCTGTACCCGCGTGTGCGGCGGCCGGGCTCCGATCACTGGGAAAACATCGGATGGGACCAGGCGATCGAGGAAGTCGCGCAGTGGACCAAGAAGACGCGCGACGCCGGCTTCATGGAGACGGACGCGAAGGGCAATACGGTAAACCGCTGCGACTCGCTGTTCTGGAGCGGCGGCTGCACCGATACCAATGAGTTCAATTACCTGGTCGTGAAGACGATGCGGAGTATGGGGGTGGTGCGCCTGGAAAACCAGGCGCGGGTTTGACACGGCCCCACGGTCTCAAGTTTGGGACCAACTTTCGGGCGCGGCGCCATGACCAATGGCTGGGTCGACATGAAGAATACCGACATGATGCTGATCATGGGCGGTAATCCAGCCGAGAACCATCCCTGCGGATTCAAGTGGCCAGTCGAGGCCAAACGCAATCGCGACGCCAAGATCATCGTGGTCGACCCGCGCTTCACGCGCACTGCGTCGCAAGCCGACATCTTCTGCCAGATTCGCGTCGGCGCCGACCTCGCGTTCCTCGGCGGCCTGATCAATTACGCCATCGCGAACAACCGCATCGCGCACGAGTATCTGGTCAACTACACCAACGCGGCGTTCATCGTTAAAGACGGATTCACGCTGCCGGAAGACGGCTTGTTCTCCGGCTTTGATCCCGCGACCAAGAGCTACAACAAAGCGACCTGGAATTATGAAGGAGGCGGCAACGAGACGCCGAAAGAGGCTGCAGCTGGAGCGGCGGCCGCCGCGCCGACCGCGGTAAGCCACGCAGCAAGCCCAGCGCCGCATTCTGCGAACGATCACCCGCAGGGCAGCAAGGCGCAAAGCTCCGCCGAAGGACACGGCTATCAGGCCGGAGGACCCGCGGGCGCGAAGGCCATGCCCGGCGCTCCCGCTCCGCCGTCGCTGCCGCCAAATGTCGCTTACGACCTCACGCTGCAAAACCCACGCTGTGTCTTTCAGCTGTTGAAGCAGCAGTACTCGCGCTATACGCCGGAGATGGTCGCGAACATCACCGGCATTCCGCAGGAGCAACTGCTGAAGGCGTGGGACCTGTACACCTCGGTCCGCAAAGACGGCGACATGAAGAAGGTCGCGACTGTGATCTACGCGGTCGGCTGGACGCAGCACAGCAACGGGACGCAGGTGATTCGTGCCGCGTGTCTGATCCAGCTGCTGATGGGCAATGTGGGACGCGCCGGCGGCGGCGTGAACGCGCTGCGCGGTCACTCCAACATTCAAGGCGCGACCGACATGGCCGGCATCTTCGACATCCTGCCCGGCTATTTGAAGATGCCCAGCCCCGCGGACAAGGACTTGAAGACGTTTCTGGAGCGGGTCACCCCGAAGCCTTCAAAGCCAGGAGACTGGGAATCGTTCAACTACTGGTCGAACACGCCGAAGTTCATGGTCTCGTTCCTGAAGGCCATGTACGGTCCGGCGGCGACCAAGGACAACGATTTCGCCTTCAACTACCTGCCCAAGATCGACCGCAATTATTCCTGGGTCCAAAACTGGAACGACATGTACGAGGGCCATGTCAAAGGCGTCTTTGCCTTCGGCATGAACGGCGTGATGATCGGGCCGGACTCGAAGAAGAACATCGACGCGCTGAAGAAGGCGGATTTCCTCGTAGTCTGCGAGATCTATCCCGACGAGACTAGCGCCTTCTGGCAGGCTCCAGGCACCACACCGGAGGAGATGAAGCAGATCAACACCACGGTGTATCAGCTGCCAGGCGCGGGATTCGCCGAGAAGGACGGAACGTTCGTGAATTCGGCGCGCTGGCTGCAGTGGAAGTATGCAGCGCTGCCGACGCCGGCCGAGTGCCGTCTGGATCAGGACATCCTGGCGCAAATCTTCCTGCGCGTGCGTGAGCTGTACAAGAAAGAAGGCGGCAAGTTCCCGGATCCCATCCTGAATGCCTCGTGGACGTACACCATGCCGACGAGTCCTTCGCTGGCTGAAGTGGCGAAGGAGATCAATGGCAAGGCAACGGCCGACATCAACGACGAGAAGCTCAACATCTCCCTCAAGGCGGGACAACAGGTGCCGGGCTTCTTCGCGCTGCGTGACGACGGCACGACCTCGTCGGGCAACTGGCTGTATTGCGGCTCGTGGACGGAAGCAGGCCCGATGATGCAGCGCCGCGGCACGGACGATCCGTCGGGGATGGGAGTCTATCCCAACTGGGGCTGGTCGTGGCCGGCGAACCGGCGCGTGCTGTATAACCGCGCCTCGTGCGATCTCACGGGCAAGCCCTGGGATCCCACGCGACGGCAGGTGTGGTGGAACGCTGCTACAGAGAAGTGGGTGGGCAACGACGTTCCCGACTTCAAGCCTGACTCCAAGCCGGAAGAGCACATGGGGCCGTTCATCATGAACCCGGAGGGAGTGGGACGGCTGTTTGTTCCGCTGGGCGCAATGGCTGATGGGCCGTTCCCCGAGTACTACGAGCCGATCGAGAGCCCGGTTGCGAACCTGCTGCATCCGCAACAGTCGAGCAATCCGATGGCGAAGACCTTCAAGACGCCGATGGACAAGTACGCCAAACGGGACGAAGGCTACAACATCGTGTGCACGACGTACCGGCTCACTGAGCACTATCACTACTGGACGAAGAACAACCCGATGAATGTGGAGCTGGTGCCGGAACCGTTTGTGGAAATCCCGGCGGAACTGGCCGACCAGATGGGCATTCACGGGGGCGAGAAGGTGAAAGTCAGCAGCATTCGCGCCGACTACATCGCCAAAGCAATGGTGACCAAGCGCATCAAGCCAATGATGGTCGATGGCAAGAAGACGTACCAGGTCGGCATACCGATTCACTGGGGCTACAAGGGAATTTCCGAGAGCGAAGGCAGGACATCGCTGATGCCCGCGAACCGGCTGACGCCGACGGTGATCGATCCCAACGCGTACACGCCGGAGTTTAAGGGATTCCTGGTGAAGCTGGAGAAGGTGTGAGGGTGGAAGCGGTGCGGCTTCAGCCGCGCAGGACCGGGTAGTGCGGCGCTTCAGCGCCGCGTCGTGCGCATTTTGTTGTTTGTCATCACGAGGAGGTCTTTAGACCGACGAGGGATCTGCTTTCAGCCCGGATCTCGGTACGCCGCGGACGGAAAGCAGATCCCTCCTCGGGCTGAAGCCCTCGTCGTGATGACAATTCAATGATGCGGTGATGACGATTCAAATAACGCGCAGGGGTGAGGGTCCAAACTACGTGCGGAGGCGCCTGAAGTTGCGTTAAAGGGGACTGTATGTTTACGACACAGCTTCCACCCCTTAAGGAATTTTTCGGATTGCAACTGCCATAGGAAAGGCAGGACATGAGCGATCGCGGCACATTACGAATCCAGCGGGTCTCGGGCCATCCTGGCCCGGTGGCTGGGCAAGGCACGCAGCGCGAAGATACGGTCTGCAAGCTGATCGACACCACGACCTGCATCGGCTGCAAGGCGTGCGAAGTGGCCTGCGTCGAGTGGAACGACATGCCGTTCCGCGAGACCTACTTCGACAACACTTACCAGACGATGCCGGACACCCAGTGGAATTACTGGAACCTCATCAAGTTCAACGAGGACGAGCACTCCGACGGCAGCTTTGCCTGGCTGATGCGCAAGCATCAGTGCATGCACTGCGCCGATCCCGGCTGCCTGCATGCGTGTCCCGCCGACGGCGCCATCGTGCAATACGAAAACGGCATCGTCGACTTCCAGCAGGAGAACTGCATTGGCTGCCAGTTCTGTGTCTCGGGCTGTCCGTTCAATATTCCCAAGTACGATCCGAATACTAAGAAGGTTTACAAGTGCACGTTATGCTCCGACAGAGTAGGAGCCGGGCTGGAACCGGCGTGCATCAAGGCATGCCCAACCGGCTGCCTGCACTTCGGCACCAAGGACGACATGAAGTACCTCGCCGAGAAACGGGCCACGCAACTGCGTGAGGTCTCGGGCTTCAAGGAAGCCGGCGTGTACGATCCGCCGACCATCGGCGGTACCAGCGTGATCTACGTTCTGCACAACATCAACAAGACCGAGGCCTATGGCGGGCTTCCGCAGGAGCCGCACATTTCGCAGGCGTTCATGATCTGGAAGGAGTGGTTCAAGCCGATCGGGCTGTTCGCCGCGATGATGGGTTTTGTCGGCGTGGTGATGCACTACGTCTTCGAAGGCCCGCGGCGCACGCAGCCGCTGCCGCCGATCAAGCAAATCGATCCACCAGATCGGGTCGTGGACAAGGAGAATTAGATGGCGAGCTCTGCCGATCGTTTTATCCATCGTCCCAACGCCATCGATCGCCTGGGCAAGACCGTGATCTATGTTGGCGAGTTGATGCGGCATCCGGTGTACACGCGCTTTTTGCACTGGATGGTCGGCATCTTCTTCTTCCTGGCGCTGCTGTCGGGCTTCGCGATTTATCTGCCGTGGATCTTCCGATTCTTTGCGCCGCTGTTCGGCGGCGGCGCGATGACACGCTTCCTGCATCCGTGGTTCGGGCTGGGCTTCGTCTTCTTCTTCATGCTGCAGGCCGCCAACTGGTGGCAGGCGATGTCCTGGACACCCTCGGACACGCGCTGGATGAAGAACATCAAGGACTACGTTACCCGAACCGAATCGGTCGAGTCGCCGGAGACCGGCTTCTTCAACGCCGGCCAGAAGGCGATGTTCTGGGAGATCGTGTGCGGCTCCATCGCTTATGTCATTACGGGCGTGATGATGTGGTTTCCGGAAATCTTCGGCCGCATCGCCGTGTCCATCGCTTACGTCATTCACGACATCTCCGCGCTGATCATGCTGTTCGGCATCTTCTTCCACATCTATCTCAGCACCTTCGGCGAGCCGGGAACCATTCAGGCTATGACGAGGGGCACGGTGAGCGAAGCGTGGGCGTGGACGCATCATCCGAGGTGGTACAAGGACGTGACCGGGCGCGACCCAGAAGAAGCGATGAAGCGGGCAGCCACGCCGACGGCCGACGAAGAACGCACGCTGTAAGAGTGACTGCAGTATTCCCTCGAAATCCGCTATAACAGAAGTGTGAGTGCAAGCAATCCTTTCCTGGCTCCCCGAACGGCGTTAATCACCGGCGCCTCCAGCGGCATTGGGCTGGAGCTGGCGCATCTGTTTGCCCGCGATGGCTACCGGCTGGTGCTGGTGGCTCGCAATCGCGGCGCTCTGCGCGAACTGGGCGACGAGCTGCAATCGCGCTATTCCATCCAGGTGCGCATTTCGCCCAAAGACCTGGCGCATCCCGCCTCGCCCGGCGAGCTGCATCAGGAATTGCAGGAGGCGGGCATTGTGCTCGACGTGCTGGTGAACAATGCCGGCTTCGGCGCGGCCGGGCCGTTCCTCGACACCAATTGGAACGACGAAGCCGAGATGATCCAGGTGAACATCACGGCGCTGACGCACCTGACCAAACTCTTTCTGCCGCAGATTCGCGCGCGCGAAGGCAAAGTGATGAACGTGGCCAGCGTGGCGGCATTTCTGCCGGGGCCCTTCATGTCGATCTACTACGCCAGCAAGGCGTACGTGCTGAGCTTCACCGAGGCGCTTGCCGAGGAGCTGGCCGGCACGGGAACGACCGTGACGTGCCTGTGCCCGGGGCCGGTAGTGACAAACTTCCAGAAGCGCGCGGGAACGGGGAACGCCGGTGTAGCGCGCGGACCGTTGCTGGTAGACGTGCGCGATGTCGCGCGAATCGGTTACGAAGGCATGAAGCAGGGCAAGCGGGTCGTGATTCCGGGATGGAAGAACGCCGTGCTGGTGCAGGGATTGCGCGCGTCACCGCGCAGGATGGTGACGAAAGTTGTCAGTGGGATGAATTGGAAGAAAAAGTAGCCGTAAGCAATCAGCAGTCAGGGATGACCAGGAGATTGATTGGAGATAGATGCACAGATTCGGCGCATGCTTGCAGCTGAGCTAAGAGTGCAGGAGTCACTCCTGACCGATGATTTCCGCTGGCTGGATGAAATGGGAATCGAGGACGCTGAATACTTTCTGGCAAGAATAAACGACGCTTTCGCCGAAATTCCCCTTGGCTTTTCCTTCGGGGCTGGAAAACTCCCACTTCGTCACATCGATAGGGAACTGCTGCAGCAGATTGCCACCGTCGTTGGTCTTGTTGAATACGTCCGAAGACAGGTTTTGGCTGATCGCTAATCTCCAATCGCTTCCTAAAGGCCAAACAACTCGCGTAGCCGTTTTGTTTGCGCGCGGCTGACCGGGATCTCCGTCTGCTTCTTGTCTTCCATGCGGATCTGGTAGGAGCTCTTGAACCACGGCACGACTTCCTTGATGCGGTTGATGTTCACCAGATACGAGCGGTGGGCGCGCCAGAACATGTTGGGATCGAGCGAATCCAGTAACTCTTCCAGCGTGCGGCAATTCGACTGGCCTTCCATGTGAGTAGCGACAACCGTGATGATCCCGTCCTCGATCGAGGCGTAGCAGATGTCTTTCTGATCGACGAGGAAGAGACGGCCCGCGGCCTTCAGTAAAACCTTGGCGGCCGGGGGACGCTGCTGCTGCTCCAGCATTTTGACGATGGTGCCAATCTGATCGCTGGGCGAGGCCGCTTCTTCCAGCTTCTGGCGGACCTTGTCCAGCGCTTGCGAGACGCGCTTGCGGTCGAAGGGCTTCAGCAGGTAATCAATGGCGTTGACCTCGAACGCCTTCACGGCATATTGATCGTAGGCAGTGGCGAAGACGATCTGCGGCAGCGGGACTTTGCGGTCCAGCAGCTTCTTGATGACGCCGAAGCCGTCGAGGCCGGGCATCTGCACGTCGAGGAAGACGAGGTCGGGCGAAAACTCCTTGACCAGGTTGACCGCTTCCACCCCGTTCTTGCCTTGTGCCACGATATCGACATCGAGTTCGCGGAGCAGGTAGGCAAGCTCATCGCGCGCCAGCTGTTCGTCGTCCACTATGACTGCCGACAGTGCCATGCGTTCTCCTGAAGCGGATGTTCCTGCACAACTATAAATGAGCCGCGAGCTGCGAGCAGCAAACATCCGCCTAGTCGAGGTAGCCCTTCCGCACCGCATGAATGTAGTCGATCGACGCGGGAACTGCACCGGAATTCCGGATTTCCAGAGAAATTTGACCACGATGATGAGCGCCATGCACCAGCAGCTGCGTCAGGATGTCGAGGACGGTGTTCGTCCACGGCTCACCGCGGCTGTTGGTGTAGTTGCAGGAGCGCAGGAGATCCGCATCCGACAATCCGTCCAGGTAGCTTTGCCATGTGGTTTCCAGTTCGCGTAGCTGCGCGTCGCAAGCCTCCAGTGAAATCTCGGGCCAAACGGCGGTGCGCGGCGGTCTCTGTTGCAATCGGTCCCGCCACAACCACTGTGCTGCAATGATGTGATTGAGCAGCCCGATGGCTGGCGTGGGCGGCGACGGCAGCGTGGAAAGGACGCGCAACTCTTCGCGATTGGCCCAACTGTCGTGCTTGAACTGATGGCGGAGGTGGTCTAGAAGCGTCATGGCAGTTTGATTGGAAATTCGGCTTCAGGATTCTTTGCCGATTCCACGAACCGCAGATCCTTCGACTGCGTTCGGCCGCTTTCGCGGCCTCACTTCGCTCAGAATGACAATATCCCTGGGCGGGCGCTCCGCTCGGGATGACAGTATTGAGAAGGTTAGCAGTCTGCCAAGCGTGAAACAGTAACGCGCCGCCAGCGCTCAGCGAAGAGCCGATAGCGAAGAGCGAAAGCGTGGGCCGGAGGCCCACACGACAGCCGGCCAGAGGCCGGCGCTACTCTCCTTCGTTCAAACTCAGGAGACGCGCACTTTCCGGCAATAGCTCAAAGCGACAGCTGGATTTACACTAATCGCAAACATGGTCGTCATCTATGGGATTCATTCCGTCAGCGAGGCGCTGAAGTCGGGCGCGCGCAGCTTCGAATACGTGGGCATCGCGCGCGAGCGGCACGATCAGCGCGTGCAGCGCCTGATCGACGATTGCCGCGCCAGCGGTGTGCAGGTACGCTTCCTGCCGCGCGAGGAACTCGATCGCACCGCCAATACCAACACGCATCAGGGCGTGATTGCGGTCACCAGCGGTAAGCAGTATGCCGACGTGGACACGCTGCTGGAGCAGCGCCACGGCGAGTACAGCTTCCTGGTGGTGCTGGATGGCGTGGAGGATCCGCATAATCTGGGCGCGCTGATTCGGTCGGCGGACGGCGCCGGCGCGGACGGTGTGATCATTCCGGAGCGGCGGGCTTCCGGGCTAACGGGAACGGCGGTGAAGGCTTCGGCGGGCGCGTCGGAGCATCTGCCGATCGCGCGGGTTACCAACATCTCGCGCACGCTGGACGAGTTGAAGGAGCGCAACGTCTGGACCGTCGGCCTGGATGAACGCGGCACGCAGAGCTACGACGAGCTCGATTACAAGATGCATTGCGCGATCGTGCTGGGCGCGGAGGGCAAAGGTTTGCACGACCTGGTTCGCAGGCGTTGCGATTTTCTGGTGTCGATTCCGATGCTGGGACATGTGCCGTCGCTGAACGTTTCCGTCGCGGGCGCGGTGGTGATGTACGAGCTCGCGCGGCAACGCAGGGCAGCAGGGAAGCAGGCCGAGGAGCCCGTTGCCGGAGGCCGGAAACGATGATAGGAACCGTGCTGCTGGCGGCGGTCAATATCCTGATGGCAGCGGTGGGCTGGCGCTATCTGTTTCAAACCGACAAGGTGGTGGCCGACGCGCAAGCCCGGCAGCAGAAAAAGAAGCTGACGCAACTGTCGGTGAACGCCAGCATCAGCATGAAGAGCTGGTACCCTACCTATATCCGCTGCGCAGGAGTCGTGATCTGGGTCTTCGATCTGTTTCTCATCTACATGCTTTGGGTCTGGAAGCCTCCGCAGTGAAGCGGTTTCTTCTCGTACTGTTTCTGCTGGCAGGAACTGCCGTTAACAGTCCGGCGCTCGACCGCCGGGCCTTCACCGTTACCCGTTATCAGCTGGAAGTGCAGATCGATCGCACCAGCCACGTGATGGCCGTCACCGGCAAGGTCACGCTGCGCAACGACTCCAGCCTCCCACAGAAAAATGTTGCGCTACAGGTAGCGTCGTCGCTGGCGTGGAACGCCATCCTGCTGGACGGCAAGCCGCTGCAGTGGCTGGGTGAGAACTACACTTCCGACATCGACCACACCGGCAGCCTGTCGGAGGCGATCGTCACGTTGCCGAAGGAACTGGCGCCGGGCAATTCGATCACACTCGATATTCAATACGGCGGGACGATCACGCCGGATAGCACGCGGCTGACGCGCATGGGCGCGCCCGACGAAGTGGCCGCGCGCAACGACTGGGACCAGATCAGCGACGGCTTCACCGCCGTGCGAGGGCTGGGCTACGTGGTGTGGTATCCGGTGGCGATTGAAGCCGTCAGCATGAGCGAAGGCAATAGCGTGTTTGACGCGATCGCTGCGTGGAAAGAGAAGCAGGCGCACAGCGAGTTCGACGCGCGCATCATCGTGCTGGGCGGGAGTACGGAGTCGCTGTGCATTGCGGTGAACACGGCGGTCTCGAGTTGCGGCGAGAGCCGCGAAAGCAACGAAACGACCGAAGCCGGCGCCAAGTTGAAAGAGTTCAGCAATACGCTCACGCTGAACGGCATGCGAGAGACAACTCCGGCATTCGCGATTGCTGACTATCAGACGCTGGACCGGCCGACGGTTTCGGTAATGCATTTGCCGGACGACACGCAGCTGGCGCGGGATTACGCCCTGGCGGCGGAGGCCAACGATCCCGTCCTGCACGACTGGCTGGGTGAGCCGGGGCAGCCCGCGCGGATCGTCGAGCTGACCGATCCCAACGCGAATCCTTATCAGAGTGGAGCGATTCTGTTTACGCCATTGCGCGAGGCGCCGACTACGACCCTGCAGCTGTTGCTGATGCCGACGCAGGTCGCGGCGCGCTTTCATTCGCCGCATGCCTGGATTCAGGAAGGCATGGAGCGGTTCATGCAAACCGTGCTGATTGACCATCGTTCGGGACGGAAGGCGGCGCTGGATTTTCTGGACGAATATCGCGAGCCGCTGGCGAAGGCGGAGGAGATGGCGCATCCGAAAGCGGAGACGGCGTCAAAACAGGCAACGGAGGCGAGCGCGGCCGACAATACTCTGCTCAACACCAATGACGAGCTCTATCTGCGCGGCAAGGGAAGCTTCGTGATGTGGATGCTGCGCGACATGGTGGGCGACACAGCGATGCAGTCGGCACTGGCGGCGTATCATCCGGGAGCGGACAAGAACCCGAGTTATCTGCAGAAGCTTTTGCAAACCAGCTCGAAGAGCGATCTGGAGTGGTTCTTCGACGACTGGGTGTATCGCGATCGCGGGCTGCCGGACTTTCACGTGGAGTCGGCGCATACGCGAACGCTGCTGAGTGAGGCTAAGAGCTTTCTAGTGACGGCGACGATCGAGAACCGCGGACGCGCCGGAGCCGAGGTTCCCGTGCTGCTGCAGACGCCGTCGGGCGAGAAAGTGATGCGCGTAGTGGTGAAGGCTGGAGAGAAGGGAACGGGGCGGCTTGAGGTTCCGGTTGCGCCGGACAAAGTGGTGGTGAACGATGGCAGCGTGCCGGAAGCGAATGTCGGGAACAATGTGTATGACGTTCCGCCGCCGGCAAAGGAGTAAAAAGCTTTTCACCACTGAGGACACAGAGAGCACAGAGAAGCACTTGGGAGAAGATTGTTCAAGAGTGAACCTCAGGCCGCGAGCTATCCGATTTGGGGCACGGAAGAGCGCCAGCAGAAGGCCGTGGTGATGACAATTCGGGCCGTCGCGGTTCCCGCATATGCTCTCATTTGAGCTTGGCCTTATGATCTTTGCTTCTCAGTGCGCTCTGTGTTCTCGGTGGTGAAGGATTAACAGTATGAGCTACATCCAATTTCTTGGCGCGGCAGGCGTGGTTACGGGATCGAAGCATCTGATCCACGTCGACAATAATGGCGGGCGGCCGCTGCAGGTGCTGGTCGATTGCGGGATGTTTCAGGGCCAGAAGGAGTGGCGCGAGCGCAACTGGCAGGACCTGCCGGTCCCGGCAAAACGATTGATGCGGTGATTCTCACGCACGCGCATCTCGACCATTGCGGCTGGATTCCGCGACTGGTGAAGGAAGGCTTCCATGGCCCGATCTACGCGACGCCGCCGACCGTCGACCTGTGCGGCATTCTGCTGCCGGACTCCGGACATCTGCAGGAAGAAGACGCTGCGTACTACAACAAGACGCAGGCGTCGAAGCACCATCCCGCGCTGCCGCTCTACACCGAGGAAGAAGCGCAGCAGTGCCTGACGCTCTTTCACCCGGTGAACTTCGGCGAGGTGAAACAACTCACGCCGCAGTTCTCGTTTCGCCTGGTACGCGCGGCGCACATTCTTGGTTCGGGGATGGTGGAGATCACGTTGAACGCGGGAGCCAAGCCGGAGAAGCTGCTGTTTACCGGCGACATCGGGCGCGTTCGCGACAACGAAGTCGCGCCGGGCAAGGTGGTGCACTCCGGGCCGACGGAGGGCGAGGACTGCGACGTGCTGGTGATGGAGAGCACCTACGGTAATCGCGAGCATCCGCACAACGATCCGCGTCCGCAGATGGCGGCACTGATTCGCACAACCATTCAGCGTGGCGGAACGGTGGTGGTGCCGTCATTTGCCGTGGAGCGCACACAGAAGTTTCTCTTCCTGCTGAAAGAGCTGATGGAGAGCGGCCAGGTGCCGCGCGTGCCGGTACACGCCGACAGTCCCATGGCGATCAAGGCGGTGCAGATCTTCTTGAAGTACAGCGAGGAGTTCACGCCCCAAACCAAGGCGCTGATTGAGAAGTACGGCTCGCCGCTGGAGTGGCCAGGCTTCCATTTCGACCAAACGCAGGAAGATTCGAAGAAGATTAACCAGATCGACTCGCCGACGATCATCGTCTCCTCGAGTGGGATGGTGACGGGCGGACGCGTCCTCCATCACCTGATGCAGCGGCTGCCGGACAAGAAGAACCTGGTGCTGTTCATCGGATTTCAGGCGCCAGGGACGCGCGGCTTCACGATCAAGAATGGCGCGGAGGCGGTGAAGATGTTCGGGCAGGAGGTGCCGATCCGCGCGCAAGTAGCGTCGCTGGAGCAGTTCAGCGATCATGCCGACACGCCGGAACTGCTGGAGTGGCTGCACACATTCAAGCGGCCGCCGAAGGAGGTTTTCCTGGTACACGGCGAGCCGGATGCCGCGGCGGAGTTGCGCGATGCGATGGTGAAAGAACTGCGGTGGAATGTGCAGGTGGCAGGGTATCGGCAGAAGGTGGAGATCGAGTGATTTGTTCACCACTGAGAACACGGAGCGCACTGAGAAAAAAGCTCAATTTAGAAGATTGTCATCACGAGCAGGCTTCAGCCTGCGAGGGATCTGCTTCTTGCCGCGAAACAGCAGATTCCTCGCGGACTAAAGTCCACTCGTGATGACAATCTTCTGATGCGCCGGTTCTTTCCGTGCGCTCCGTGTCCTCAGTGGTGAAAAGGAGTTTCGAATGGCAACCAGACTGATTGAATACGCGGATGCCAGCCCGGAAGTGCGGGCGGTGTACGACGACATCATGGCCACGCGCAAGGTCGACTGGATCAATAATTTCTGGAAGGCGCTGGCCAACGATCCGGCGACGCTGAAGCGGACGTGGGAGGACATCAAGCAGATCATGGCGCCAGGTGCGCTCGATCCGCTGATGAAAGAGATGCTCTACGTCGCGGTCAGCGTCAGCAACGGCTGCGAGTATTGCATCGCGTCGCATACGGCGGCTGCGCGCAAGAAGGGCATGACCGACGCGATGTTTCATGAGCTGATGTCGGTGGTGGGCATGGCGAATGAGAGCAATCGCCTGGCGAACGGATATCGGATTGAGGTAGATGAGCAGTTTAAGTAGGCGTGAGCTATTAGCCTTTAGCTCTTAGCTATTAGCAAACGGACTCGCTCGCGCGAGAAGCGTCATATCCTCACCGTCGGGAGCGCGCGTCCTGATGGTGTTTGCTAAGAGCTAACAGCTAAAGGCTTAGAGCCTAACGCTCCACGCTATAATGAAGTCGTGCCGCAGCTGGCGGCCTCCTTCCCATGAAAGCCTACGTTTACGTTTCGCTCAAGAAGAGTGTGCTCGATCCGCAAGGCAAAACCATTCACGGCGCGCTGAAGAAGATGGGTTATCGCGGCATCGACGATCTGCGCCAGGGCAAGTACTTCGAGATCGCGCTGGACGACAGCGTCAGCCGCGAAGATGCGCAGGCCGAGGTCGAGCGCATCGCCCGCGAGGTGCTCACCAATCCCGTGATCGAGGAATACAGCTTCAAGCTGGAAGGTTAGCGCGTACGCCGCGAGCGACGGTCCAGCCTCTCCCACACATTCGAAAACCACGAATGCGTGGGGCACCCGGGCGCGTTTCATATGCCGTCCCTTTGGGACTCGGCCCATCTCTACCCGTTACCCAGCGTTGAAACGCTGGGCTGAGATATGTTGTCCGCTGCGCGGACGAGTGCTGCGGTTGTCGACCAGCTCTTCATGAACTGGGTTCAGACAGCGAGCTGTCCCGCATCGGAACTCGCTCTGCAACATCCAATCAGCTACACTTACATTTCAAAGAAGCATTCCTCCTTCGTCTTCTTCCGTCTAATGTGGTGCGATCCAGGGAGCTGAGCTATGTGTGGCATTGTTGGGTATGTTGGGCAGAAGCGGGTGGTGCCGGTCATTATCGACGGGCTGCGGCGGCTGGAGTATCGCGGTTATGACTCGGCCGGCATTGCGGTGGCCGGCAACGGCGAAGGGCTGCAGGTGCGCCGCGCCGAGGGCAAGCTGCGCAATCTGGAAGAAGTCATCCGCCTCAAGCCGCTCGACGGCACCTACGGTATTGGCCACACGCGCTGGGCCACGCACGGACGTCCCACCGAAGAGAACGCCCATCCCCATCGCGACTGCACCGGCAAAATCGTTGTCGTACACAACGGCATCATCGAGAACTACGTCGGCCTGAAGCGCAAGCTGATCGACGAAGGCCACAAGTTCGTCACTGAGACCGACACCGAGGTCATCGCCCACCTGATCGAGAAGCACTTGAGCGCCGAGGGCAATGGGCATCGCGTATCGCTGGAAGAAGCGGTTCGCAAGACGGTGCAGATGCTGACCGGCGTCTTTGCGATTGCGGTGATCTCGTCCGACGAGGCCAACAAGATTGTGGCCGCGCGCAATGGGCCGCCGGCGGTCATCGGACTTGGCAAGAACGAGTACTTTGTCGCCAGCGACGTGCCGGCGATTCTCTATCACACGCGCGACCTGTTCTTCCTCGCCGACGGCGATCTGGCGGTCATTACGCCGAGCGGCGTGCAGCTTACCGATTTCGAAGGCCAGCCCATCAGCCGTGAGGTGCAGCACATCACCTGGGACCCGATCATGGCGGAAAAGGGCGGCTTCAAGCATTTCATGCTGAAGGAAATCTACGAGCAGCCGCGCGCGGTGCGCGATACCACGCTGGGCCGCGTCTCGCTCGATTCGGGCAAGGTCTTTCTCGATGAGATGGACATTACCGAGGAGGATTTTCGCAATCTCAGCAAGGTGCACATTGCGGCGTGCGGCACCAGTTGGCATGCGGCGCTGGCAGGGAAGTTCATGATCGAGCGACTGGCGAAGCTGCCGGTTGAGGTCGATTATGCGAGCGAGTTTCGTTATCGCGATCCGCTGACCGGGCCGGGCGATCTGTGCATCTTGATTACGCAGTCGGGCGAGACCGCCGACACGATCGCGGCGATGCGCGAGTCGCGTGCGAAGGGCGCGAAGACGCTGGGAATTTGTAATGTGGTGGGATCGATGATTGCGCGCGAGGCGAATGGCACGATTTACACGCACGCCGGACCGGAGATTGGCGTGGCGTCGACCAAGGCGTTTACCGCGCAATTGACGGCGCTGTTCCTGTTCGCGGTGTATCTCGGACAGATCCGCGGGACGATCGATGCAGATCATTCCAAGGTGCTGCTGGAAGAGCTGACGAAGATTCCCGGCAAGCTGGAGTCGCTGTTGACGCGCGATGAGGAGACGGAAGATCTGGCGAAGGAATATCACCGCGCTTCCGACTTTCTATTCCTGGGGCGCGGCATACATTATCCCATCGCGCTGGAAGGCGCGTTGAAGCTGAAGGAAATTTCCTACATTCACGCCGAGGGATATCCGGCGGGCGAGATGAAGCACGGGCCGAATGCGCTGATCGACGAAGACCTGCCGGTGGTGATCCTGGCAACACGCGATGCGAACGATCCGGGGTCGGTGCTGCGGTATGAGAAGACGCTGTCAAACCTCAAGGAAGTGAAGGCGCGCTCGGGTACGGTGATCGCGATTGCGACCGAAGGCGATGAAGAGATTCGCGAGGCTGCCGACCACGTCGTGTATGTGCCGGAAGCGCCGGAGTTGCTGGCGCCGATTCTGGAAGTGGTGCCGTGCCAGCTGCTGGCGTATCACATCGCCGTGCGGCGCGGGTGTGATGTGGATCAGCCGCGGAATTTGGCGAAGTCGGTTACGGTGGAGTAAAAGCCGCGATTCACTGTTCGCCTTTCGCTCTTCGCGTGAACAGAGCGCCTAATTCGCCAGTTCTCGATAGGAGTTACGGTGCTGCGCCTCCGTGCGACGGAAAGCTTCCACCTGAGTGAAGAAGTCGGCCTCGACCCCGACGTCCGTCCTGTCAGTTTCCGCACATAGAACAGCTATCACCCTTCGCAATATCACACGCAGGGTTCTCGCGATTTTGTGGAGCATCGAGTTCATGTGGGAGCGAATCACCTTGGCCTTTAGCATATAACAGGGAACCAAGGTTAACGTCCAGCCGATGGACGTTAACCTGGGGCACCGGAATGAGACGTTACGCCTTGACGAAGGTCAGCGAGGCGGAGTTCATGCAGTAGCGCAGGCCGGTGGGGCGCGGGCCGTCGTCGAAGACGTGGCCGAGATGGGCGTCGCACTCGGTACACCTCACCTCGTCGCGGACCATTCCGAGGCTGGCGTCGCGGTCGGACTTGACGTTCTGCTTGGCGATCGGCTCCCAGAAGCTGGGCCAGCCGGTGCCGGAGTCGAACTTGGTTGCCGAGCTGAACAGCGCATTCTGGCAGCAGACGCAGCGGAACATGCCCTTGGCGTGCAAGTCCCAGTACTGGCCGGTGAAGGCGCGCTCGGTGCCGGCCTGGCGCGTCACGTTGAATTGCTCGGGCGTGAGCTGGGCGCGCCACTCGGCTTCGGTCTTGACGACCTTGGGCACGCGCTTGGGGCCGATTTTGTCGCCGTTATCCTTGAACTCGACGATCTCAACGGTTTGGGCGGAGGTGGACGCGGCCTCGGCGTCGGTGCGGTTGAGTATGCTCATAATGGCGGCTCCTGAGAGAAACGTGAACGAAGTTTTGAGAAAGCTTCTGCGGTTGGTCATAGTGTATCCAATTTTGTAGAGCCAGCCCGGTAGAGAGGCCATATGCCGTCCCTGCGGGACTCAAGCTCATTCCCGATCCAACCCAGCACTCCGCCTTCGGCTACGTGCCTGGGCTAAGTCATGCCGTCTCGCTGCGCGAGACTGGATTCTGCGTCAGCCGCGATTGACTTCCGAACGTCGAGATCAATCGGTGACAGGCCTTGAACGATTCACTCTGCCCTTCCATCATTTGGCTCGGGCGGATCGCGGCGCCGGAAGCGCCGCACTGCCGTTCATTCCCGCTACCCTTACTGGTTCCGGTACAGCTGGGGAAACATCTGCTGCAGGTTCGACACCTTGGGCAGATCGTAGTGCGCGATGTACGGGTTATCCGGATGCAGCTTGGCGTAGTTCTGGTGATAGCCCTCGGCCGGATAAAACGCCTTTAGCGGCACAACCTGGGTCGCAATCTTGCTCTTGAAGGCCTTTGCCGCGTCGAGTTGCGCAATGTAGTCCGTGGCAATCTTCTTCTGCTCATCGTTGGTGTAGAAAATCACCGAACGATACTGCGTGCCCTCGTCGGGATATTGCTGGTTGAGCTGCGTGGGATCGTGCGCCACCGAGAAGAACACCTGCAGCAGCTGGCCGTAGGTGATCTTCGACGGATCGAAGACGATCTTCACCGACTCGGCGTGGTTAGTCGTGCCAGTGCTCACGACCTCGTATTCCGCGGTAGCCTTCGCGCCTCCGGAGTAGCCGGAGGTTGCGCTGATGACGCCCTTCACATGCTGAAAGACCGCCTGAATCCCCCAGAAACAACCGCCGGCAATGACCGCCGTCTCCTGGCCGGGGGACGACGCGAGCGTCTCATCGACTGCCGGTTTGGACAATGCGGTTGGGGCGTCGCTGGCGGCGACGTTGTTGACGGTGCAGGCCACCGTCAGAGCCGCGATCAGCGCGGCCAGAAAAACGTAACGAAGCATGGACTTCATGACTTTCCTTTTCTTACCCACATTCAAGCCATTAGAGTCGCAAGTTGGGGGAAGGTTACAGAGCAATCCGCCGCAGCCCGGCGACTGTTATGGAGCTACTGGTCGTAAGAGGTACGAACGGGCGCGCGCATTGGATTTCGACGGGGAGGCTGAGTGTGGGCGCCGTCGATGGGATTCGTGCCGGAAGCCGCCCCATTATCTATCGAATTCATTGGCAACCGGTGCAGCGGAGAACTATTATCGGGGAAGCGGTGGGGCGCTTGCCTCGTCACCGTTGATGTCAGGCTCGGGAATAAAAACCAATCCCGCGGCGTTGCAAGATAGTCAAAGTTCCTGAAGGTCAAAGAAGTTATGTCCTCTTCACCGCGAATTGTCTATCAGCAGGGCGATCACGTCTGCACGCTTTTCACGACGCCGGAAGAACAACTGCAGGCAGCGGTGGAATACATCAGTGGCGGCCTGAGCCGCGGCGAGCGCTGCCTGTACATCTGCTGTGAGCACGAGATTCCGGAGTTTCGTGAGGCGCTGAAGAAAGCTGGGATCAGCGTCGAGTGGGAAGAGAAGCGCGGCGCTCTGGTTTTGCTAACTAAGTTTGATGGCCACCTGAAGGGTGGCAGCTTCGATCCGGATGCGATGATTTCTACGCTGCGCGCGGCGGTGGAAGACGCGCTGGCTGCGGGATTCGCCGGACTGTGCGCTGCGGGCGACATGTCGTGGGTGCTCGATGAGGCGCCGGGTTCGGAAAGACTGGCGGAATACGAATCGCGTCTGAATCATTTTTACAAGACTAATCGCGCTCTGGGCCTCTGCCAGTACAACCGGAACAACCTTCCCGACGAGGCCCTGGATCACGGCATCGCTACCCACGCCTACATCCGCATGGAAGGTGGAATCCTGCTGGAGAACCCGTTCTATGAGCCTCCGGAGCAGGCGGCGAACCGCAAGGCACGTCCGCAGGATGGCGCTCGGAAGATTCGAGAGATCGAAAAACGCGCGATTGCCTAGGCGGGAGATTACTCGAAACGGATTGGGGCAGCGTACAGAAGCGCTGCCCTTCGTGTTTTCACCAGGGAAGGCCCGGAATTCCGTAGGATTAAGTGCGTGGATTACATCGCTTATCTGCACAAAGACGGCAAATCGGATTTCGGCGTGAGCTTCCCGGACTTTCCCGGATGCATCACGGCAGGCAGGACGCTGGAAGAGGCGCGCCGGCTGGCTCCTGAGGCGCTGGCTCTCCATCTTCAGGGCATGATCGAAGACGGCGAAGCAATTCCAGAGGCGTCAACATTGGACCAATTGCAGAGCGATCCTGCCAGGCGGGGCGCAGTGTGTTTTCTGGTGGGCGCAGATGCAGCGGAAGATAAGTCCGTGCGCGTAAACATAACGGCACGGGCCAGCCAGATTCGCAAGATCGACGATCTGGCCGATCGGGCGGGACTTACGCGCTCAGCCTTCCTGGTGCGGCAAGCGTTAGAGAGCGGGGATCGGCAAGGAAAGTCACACAAGCGTCAGACTGCATCGCGCCGTGTCGGCTAGGACGCACTGCATCCGCGAACAAGAAGGTAGATCGTCCACTTGCGGCTGAAGCTGCTCTCTACTCGAGGTACTCGGGATCGCGCTTCCAGCCGGTGATCATCGAATAAAAGTTATTCCAGCCGTGCAGCGCGACCATGATCAGGTGGCCGGGGATGAAGGCGACGAAGCCGCACATCGCCATGAAATGCCAGACGCGCGCCAGGCGGAAGCCGCCTAGCATCCACGTCAGCCACCAGAACTGCACCGGCTTGTACATCACCAGCCCGCTGAGGAACGACACTACGCCGAAGAAGACAGCCGATGTGTAGGCCAGTTTCTGCAGCGGATTATAGGCGGCGACGACCGGCGGCTTCTTGCCGAAGAGGAAGTAATGCCGCACCATCGGCCACACGCCGGGGATGTCGCGCGGCATAAACAGCACCTGGCGCCAGTGACCGCTGACGATCTGGTAGACGAGATACATCACGCCGCTGCCGACGAAGATCCACATGAAGGTGAAGTGCCACTGAATGGCGCCCGCCAGCCAGCCGCCCAGCGTGATGCCCGGCGGCGGTATCCAGAAATTCTGCTGCGGGATTTTCGGGCCGAAGCTAGGGAAGGCGCGGAAGATGCGCAGGCCGCTGGTGATCATGACGAAGAGCGCGACCGCATTCAGCCAATGCGCCAGGCGCACAATGAAGGGATGCTCATAAGAGACAGTGATGGTTTGCGGCTTGGGCGTTTCGACGATGGTCGCGTTGGTCGCCATCACAGTCCTCCATACCAGTCGTAGCCCTGGTCTTCCCAGTAGCCAGTCATGCCTGCCTTGAGCACGTTGGTCACGCGAGCTGTGACCAAATACTTGGCCTGCTTGTAGCCGAGCTTGGTGGGCATCCGCAGGCCGAGCGGCGCGCCGTGGCCGCGGTCGAGTGGGCGGCCGTACATCTCGTAGCAGAAGATCGTCTGCGGATGCAGGATGGTCTCCATGTCGATCGACTCGTAGTATTCGTCGGCGCACTCAACTTCGAGGAAGCGGGCGGTGAGATCGGCGCCGACCCATCGCAGAAAGTCCGAGGCGCGCACGCCGCCGAAGTTGCCGACCACGTCCCAGCCTTCGACGCAAACGTGGCGGGTGTTCTGCGTGACCTTGGGCAGTGCTTGAATCTGCTGCAGCGTGTAATCGCCCGGGCGCTTCACGAGGCCTTCAACGGTCAGTGTCCAGCTGGCGAGATCGACGCCGGGATCGACGACGTCGTAAAAGTTGTAGGGAAATTTGTCGAAGGGCGCGACCTCGCTGTTGCTGTACTCGGGCTGAAGGCGATGGCGGCCGAAGAGCTTCCCGGCGGTCCAGTCGCTGAAGTGCAGGCCGGTGTTCAGCAAAGGCTGCTGCCATTTCGGGATGGCGAATGCGCCGAAGATTGCCACGGGAGCGAGTTTCAGCAGTTCGCGGCGGTTGATGCGTTTGCGGTCGCGAGAGCTGATGTCGCGGATTTCTTCACCGGCGGGGCCGAGCCGACCGGAGTCTGCAACCCGCGCCACGCTAGCGCGGGATGCGGCAGCGGGGCTGGGAGGCGGGATTTCGTCGCGAACCTCGACCTGCGGCTTATCCTCAGTGCGCGGTTCGGCGCTAGCCTTCGGCTCTTCAGTATCGGAAGTATCAGAGGCGCGTTGAATTTCCGGCGGCTCGTCGCGCGGATTTGCGCTCTCCGGCAGCGCCGAGCCTTTGGGTCGATCGTTTCGGGATTGTGGTTGGTCCGTCATTTGCGTGTCGTTAATTTTCGCTAAAGGATGAGATCACGAAAGCTAAGGAAAGTTACACGGGAAGTACGGGCGGGGCTAGAACCTGATTTCGCATGATCGCGACACCTCAACAGAGAGGCAGGATATCCACTTTGGTCGCGCGAATCAGGAAATTGTCATCACGAGCGCCTTCTGTTGGCGCGAGGGATCTGCTGTTTGCAGGCGCAAAGCAGATCCCTCGTCGCGCTGAAGCGCTCCTCGTGATGACAACTCTTGTTATGAGAGCGTTCTGCCTGACAAAGGGAGATAACAGCATTCTCGCGCTTTTCTTTAGGCAGCGCTATTGCGATTGATTCTTCTTCTGAATCGGCGTGCCTTTGCTTGGCTGGACGGTTTCGCCGGGGCGGAGCAGGGAAGGATGGTCGCCGGGCCCTTGGTCTGCGGCGGCGGCGGGATCGGCGCCGGAAGTCGACGCGGCTCCCGAGGCAGTATCGCCTGACGAAGCCTTGCCGCTTGAATTCGAGGAGGCGGAGTCGCCCGCGCCGGAGGCTGAACCTTGCGAGCTGGCCGACGCGGATGCAGTTGCGCCGGCTGTTTCGGCCGGCGAAGCATCAGGGGCCGCGCCTTCGTCACGTGAAGTGGACGCTGCGCCCGGCATTGCATCTCCTGATGACGATGTACTCGAGTTCGCGGCGGACGACGGCGATTCTGAACTCGACGTTCCGTCTGCACCGGCCGGTCCATGCGATGTAACCGCGCTGGCCGAAGTCGGGCCTGGGCCAGACTTGGCGGCATTTATCACTTTCACCGGTGGGGCGTTATCGAAGAGCACGCGCTCGTTGCTCAGCGCCTGCAGCTCCTGATCGTGCGGCGCGGCGAAGAACCAGGTCAGCAGATATCCGCGGCGCTCGGTGATGGCCATGCCGATGGAGAGACGGCGGGCGAGCGCGTCGTTGGGAATCTCAAATCCCACCGTGCCATGCAGGAAGAGAAACAGGCTGCCGCCGGCGGTGAACACCTTGGCGTCGCGCATGTCCTCCATGATGGGATGGGTGAGTCCGAACTGCGCCAGGAAATCTCTCGCCGTCCGCTGATCGGAGGCGTCGGCGGGGAATTTCATGCGCGGAAAACACGCCAGCGAGATCGCAGAGACCGTGACCTCGCCGAAGTCGTCGTAGGAGATCTGGTTGCTGGCGTCGGGCCGCTTGGCCCAGACGGAGAAGAGCGTGCGGCTGCAGGCGTCCATCAGGCGATGCTCGATGCGGCCGACGCGCGGGCGGCCGAAATCCTGGCGCTCGCGATAACGCTCGACCGCGGGCTGCACTGCGCCGTTGGCCTCCAGCACCCAGCCCTGCGGAATGCGATAGCTGAAGCCGATGGTCGGGTTCTCGTAGAAGTCGCCGCGAATCGCGCCGGGGTCGATGTGGTTGGCCGGCGGATCGGTCTCCAGCGTGTCCAGCTCATGAGTTGAGACCGAGGGGCCGTCATAGGCGCGCGCGTCGCCGGCGACTTGCTTCAACTCGGGCGGCGCGAAGAACAGGACGCGGTCGAAGGACGTCTCCAGCTTGTGGACCATCTTTTCGTCGTGCGCGGCGAGGACGACGCGCAGGATGTAGTCGCCGAGCAGGGTCGCCAGAACGACATGCTGTTCGATGCCGCGCCGCGTCTCGAAGAGAAAGAACTGGTGGCCGGCGATGCTGGCCTTCGAGAGGCCGCGCAGCTCTTCCACTCCCCGGTAGAGTTCCTGATCGAGCGCATAGCGCATATACGCTTTAGCGTCCTGCTTGTTGCCGCTGCCGGCAGTGGGAATCGCCGAGATCGCGACCTCCGCATCGGTCGGAGGCGGGCCGCCGAGCTCGAGGAGCTGAATGCTGCCGTCACGTGCGCCGGGCTCGGCTAGCGGCTGGAGTTGCGCTTCGGCGGGGAGATCGAAGCTGAAGTCGAAGTACTGGTTGGTGTAGCGGGACGGGGAAAGGTAGGCCTTCTCGGGATAGAGTTCTTCCTTTGCGGAGTTGGAAGCGGTGTCTTTGGAAGCAGCGGAGTTTGCGGAAGCGGTGGGCGATGTCTGCGCGGCGAGCGACAGCCCTCCGCTGAGCAGAATCGAGAGAAATACGGTAAGGAATTTTGCCGGATTGCGCATCGCCAACTGCTTCGTTCTATTGTTCGACGTTATGCGGCGCGAGTCAAACCCGCACCCAAGTTAACGTCCTCCCAGGTTAGCCCAACAGATGGGCGAACCTGGGGCACCGAGCGGCGAGCGCTATGGAGCACGAAAATTCAAACTCATTTAACGCACAAAGTGCTTGCAATTTTCGTGCGAGTCGTGGCATGGTAACAGAGCGTAGGAGAACGCCCGATGAAATCGACAACGCAAATCTCAATGCGTAGGCAGCCGATGCTGATTGAAGGCACCGTCTGTCGCCGGGCGTGGTATTTCCTTTTCGGCTAACCTCCGGCGAACGCTTCCTACGCGCTAATACGCCAATACAAGCTTCTTACTGGGTGGCGAAGAGAACAGTTACTTCGACTGTGAATCGATTAGCAAACTGTTTTCGCTTATTCCCCCAGTAAAGTGTGATCCGTGGCGAAATATGCGGATACTTCGACGGCTGCAAACCGCAGATTGAGGTGCGAATCCTCAAGTCCGCATGTGAATATTCCCGGATCGCAAAGAAACTTGGCGTCGCTTTACTAACAATTCAGGTCGGTGGTGAAGACATCGGATACTTCGCCTGATGAGCCGGAGGTCGCAGGTTCGAGTCCTGCCATGGATGCGAATTCATGTAGCTCAGCGGTAGAGCGCCGTTTGTGCCGTGTCGCTTGTTCCCCGACCAATACACCTCGCCGGAGAAACGGCGTAGAAGGGATAGATTATGCCGGCCAACGTTAGAAACGAGAGCCCAATGCAGGGATCGCGCTGCGACACGTGCCAGCACGCGCACGTCATCGTCGGCTATCGCGAGTCGGAGACGATCGTCTATTGCACGTTCGTCTGGGAGCAGGCGATACCGGTGCCGTTCAAGGTGCGCGAGTGCTCGAACTACGGCGACAGAAACAAGCCGACGTGGGAGCAGATGAAAGACCTGGCGCTGCCGATCAGCGCGGCCACGTCGGGCAAGACGACAGGCTTCAAATTGCCGAAGCCGTCGGCGGCAGAAGTCGCTGCTGAAAACAACTAACCGTTCGCCGGTGGCGAAGACTACGGATACTTCGGATAGAGCAGCACCGGAAACGGTGAAGGTCACTGGTTCGATTCCAGCCATGCGAAAGCATGTAGCTCAGAGCAGTACCTTCCGTGGCCGCATATTCCCCGGCGTTTTTTCGAAAGGAGGCCAACCATGGCCCGGCTGAACAAGATGAATCTCAACCTCATCCCTCGCACCCACGAGGGCGGACCCGCGCGCCATATCAGCGCGGAGCTGCAGCTGCGGCGCTCGCTTGCGGGCTGCTTGCTGTGGGAGGACCAGTTCTACGAGGACGGGGTCGCTATCGCCGGCCGTATTGCCGAACTGGTGCCGCAGGTCGAGGCGGAGAAGGTTGCGGCTCTGGCGGTCGAGGCGCGCGAGAAGATGAAGCTGCGTCACGCGCCGCTGCTGCTGGTTCGCGAGATGGCGCGGCACAAGACGCATCGCGCGCTGGTAGCCGAGACGTTGGCGAAGGTCATTCAGCGTGCCGACGAGCTCGCCGAGTTCGTGGCCATCTACTGGGCCAGCGGGCGCACGCCGCTGTCGGCGCAGGTGAAGAAGGGGCTGGCCGCGGCGTTCGCCAAGTTCGACGAGTACGGGCTGGCGAAGTACGACCGCGCCGGAGCCGTGAAGCTGCGCGATGTGCTGTTCCTGTCGCACGCCAAGCCGCGCGACGAGGCGCAGGCCGCGCTGTGGAAGCGGCTGATCGCCGGCGAGCTGGTCGCGCCCGACACGTGGGAAGTGGCACTGTCGTCCGGCGCCGACAAGCGCGAGGCGTGGGAGCGTCTGCTCTCCGAGCGCAAGCTGGGGGCGCTGGCGCTGCTGCGTAACCTGCGCAACATGCAAGAGGCGCAGGTGCGCGAGGAGCTCATCGTCGAAAGCATTGCGGCGATGAAGACCGATCGCGTGCTGCCGTTCCGCTTCATCGCTGCGGCTCGTCACGCGCCGCAGTGGGAAGAGGCGCTGGAGAAGGCGATGTTCGCCTGCGTTGCGGGTCGCGAGAAGCTGAAAGGGAAGACCGTGTTGCTGGTCGACGTGTCGGGCAGCATGGTGCATCGGCTTTCGCGCCGGTCGGAGATGCTGCGGACCGACGCAGCCGACGGACTCGCGGTTCTGTTGCGCGAGACCTGCGAGCAGGTGAGGGTCTACAGCTTCTCGGACGAGCTGGAGATGGTGCCGCCGCGTCGTGGCTTTGCGCTGCGCGATGCCATCGCGGTCAGCCAGGCGCACTCCGGAACGTTTCTCGGAAAGGCGCTGGGCGAGCTCAGCGAATCCTACGAGCGCTTGATCGTCATCACCGACGAGCAGGTGAACGATGCGGTTCCCGCACCGAAGGGTAAGGGCTACATGATCAATGTGGCCGGATACCGCAACGGCGTGGGCTACCGTAAGTGGACGCACATCGATGGCTGGAGCGACAGCGTAATCGAGTACATCCGCGAGCTGGAGCGGACGGAAGTGAACTAACAGGTCCCCAGGTTAGCCCAACTGAAGGGCGAACCTGGGGCACCGCCGGATCTGCGCATGAGGACGGTAGTGCGGGCCTTCAGGCCCGCGTTGAAGCCTTACCCAAAAAACGGAGCTGAGGTGGTCATTGTGTCAATGACCACCTCAGCGGGAAGCTTGCTGACGCCTGAACGCGGGCCTGAAGGCCCGCACTACCTTTTTCCGCAGTGCTGCATCGGGTACCTCTTTGGTGGGAAGACAGAGCTTTGCGCCATGCCACTCAGGTACAATTTATCTGTTCCCGCTCTAGCCAAAGGAAGGTTAGAACGGGGCACCCGGCTCTGTGGATCGCCGATTTGTAGCATCCCCGCCCTAGCCAAAAGATGGCTAGAACGGGGCACCCGCGGCCACTCTTCGACGTTGGTCAAGGAGCGCTCTCTGAACCCTGTCCTCAGTCTGAGCCTGCTGGCTTGTGCCGTGGCCGAGCCTCATGGCCTGCGCCACTACCTGAAGGCGCATTTTCTCGACCCGACCTTCAAGGGGCTGTATCAGGCCAACGCCTTCGACACGGCGTTGCTCATCCCGTACTTCATCGTCCTGATCCTGCTGGCGGCCTATGGCATGCATCGTTATCAGCTCGTCTATCTCTACTACAAGCATCGCAAGAACAGGGTCACCGATCCGGAATCGCATTTCGAGGAGCTGCCGCAGGTCACGATTCAGCTGCCGATTTTCAACGAGCAATACGTCATCGACCGCCTGGTCGATTGCGTCTGCAAGATGGAGTATCCGCGCGAGAAGCTGCAGATCCAGGTGCTCGACGACTCCACGGACGAGACGGTTGACGTGGCGCGCGGAGTGGTC
The DNA here is from genome assembly GCA_963805985.1 of uncultured Acidobacteriaceae bacterium. GTDB lineage: Bacteria > Acidobacteriota > Terriglobia > Terriglobales > Acidobacteriaceae > Bog-257. Next base: position 797,211 of record CAWDWG010000009.1, read on the forward strand.
GAGCGCTATGCGGCACTGGGCCACAACATCGTTTATATCCATCGCACCAATCGCGAGGGCTACAAGGCGGGCGCGCTCGACAACGGCCTTCATACTGCGACTGGCGAGTTCGTCGCCATCTTTGACGCCGACTTCACGCCGCAACCCGATTGGCTGATGAAGGTCATCCACCACTTTGCCAATCCCGCGATTGGCATGGTACAGACGCGCTGGGCGCACCTCAATCGCAACTACTCGTTCCTCACCGAGGTCGAAGCGATCCTGCTCGACGGGCACTTCGTACTGGAGCACGGCGGCCGCTCGCGCGCCGGCGTCTTCTTCAACTTCAACGGCACCGCGGGCATGTGGCGGCGCAAGGCCATCGACGACGCCGGCGGCTGGGAGCACGACACGCTCACCGAAGACACCGACCTCAGCTACCGCTCGCAGCTGGCGGGCTGGAAATTTCGTTATCTGCAGGACGTCGAGTGTCCGGCGGAGCTGCCCATCGAGATGACCGCGTTCAAAACGCAGCAGGCGCGCTGGGCCAAGGGCCTGATCCAGTGCGCCAAGAAAGATTTGCCGAAGCTGTTTCGCGCCAAAGATTTCCGGGCCGCGAGAAGCGCGAGGCCTGGTACCACCTGACCGCCAACCTCAGCTATCCGCTGATGATCGTGCTCAGCGTGCTGCTGCTGCCGGCGATGGTCATCCGCTTTTACCAGGGATGGTTTCAGATGCTGTACATCGACATCCCACTGTTCCTGGCGTCGACGTTTTCCATCTCCAGCTTCTACCTCGTCTCGCAGAGGGAGCTGTTTCCGGGGAAGTGGTATCGCACGTTTATATTTCTGCCGGCGTTGATGGCGCTGGGCATCGGGCTCACGCTCACCAACAGCAAAGCTGTGATCGAGGCGCTCATAGGTCATCAGTCGGCTTTTGCGCGCACGCCGAAATATCGCGTGGTCAACAAAGAGGACAAGGGCGTCGCCGCGAAGAAGTATCGCAAGCGCCTGGGCTGGGTGCCGTGGATCGAGCTGGCGGTCGGCAGTTACTTCGCGCTGACCGTGTGGTACGCCATCGCTAACGAAAACTACATCACCGTGCCGTTCCTGGTGCTGTTCGTCTTCGGATACTGGTACACCGGATTGATGTCGCTGCTGCAAGGCCGCTTCGACAGCCTGGTGCGCGAGCGCGGGGAAGAGCGCAGTCCCAAGCCGTTTCCGGTGGGAGTGTAGAAGCAGTTGTCAGTTGCCGGTTGTCAGTTGTCGGTTAAAGACCTGCCGGCGATGCAGGTTCGCGTCGTAATTCTGGACGCCACCATGGGATCGCGACCTGAAATTGGGCATTCGGCAGCAAGCGCCATGTTAGTGGTATATACTTCCAAAGTGTTCGCCCTCCCATAATGGGAAAATCAGCATAGGAGGCCCGTACAGCCTCGAAAACCGATTTGGAGGCCCCGAGGCTCGTCTGCATTCTTATCGTTGCCGTAGTGGCCTGAAAACGCGATTACGGGGGATTCCAGCTCAAGAGTATACTCGGCAAAATACGGAGACTTCCCGCCGCCGCCATTTTATGTCACTTAGATGCTATTCATGGCGTAGTTTTTCCCGTTTTGGCACGTCCAGAATCCGGCCGCCGGCCCCTAGTCCGATGGCCCTCCGACATCTGGTCCTCGTTCTGATCTTCATTGCCCTCGTCAGCGCCTTCGGCTCGGCTGTGGACACCGTCAGCTGTCCGGCGACGATCTCCGCGCGCCAGCAACTGGCCACGCCCGTCGCCGGTTGGACGTCCATTGAGGACGACACCCCGCACAATCTCGCCGGCATTACTTTCTACGATGGCCCGCCGTCGGACAAAGCGTCGCTGGTTTATGACCGGATCACGCACGGCAAGACAGAGCAGGTTGCGACGTGGAGCTTCGCACCGCAGAAGGATCGGCCGATCTGGCTCGCCTGCAGCTATGCGGGAACGTCGATTCAGTTGACGAAGATGTTGCCCATGACGATCACGGAGTGCGCGGTGACGTACGATCCGCAACAGATGATCGATGGCATGCCGGTGATCAAGAAGATTGCGTGTAAGTGAAGGAAGGCGCGTGCCTCATGGTTGGACGCCAAGTCAAATTTAGATTCGTTGGGACCGGTGCCCCAGGTTCGCCCATCAGTTGGGCTAACCTGGGTTGAAGGATCGCGGTCTACTTGATCGCGCCTTCTTTTCCCGCGACGCGGCGCAGCAAGCCGATCTGGCCGTTGTGGTAAGCCTCGTGGTAGTACAGGCGGCCGAGGGCGTCGCCGAGCGAGCCGGTCAGCGGCGGGCGATTGTAAGGCGCGGGCACAGGCGAAGCCAGTGCCGTTGTCCGACAATTCCGCCAGCCCGGGCATGAGTTGCTGCTGCGAGTCGTCCAGGAAGCCGCGCAAGGTCGCCAGATCCAGAAAGCCTTCCGAGCCGCACGGCGAGCTGCCGCGCTTGTACACGTTGACGGAGTCGCCGGTCATCACCGGACTTCCTCCCGTAAGCTGCAGCATCACATTGCGCGTGTTAACAACGTGTCCCAACACCCAATTCAGGCAGTTGCCGCCGTTGGGCGGCGCGACGATGCTGTCGGCGTGGGTCACGTCTTCGAGATTGCGTTTGATGGCGAGATAGCTCATCTCGTACATCCTGGTCAGGTCGCTGCCGGTCATGATGGCGCTCGCTTTCGTGAGGATTCGTTGGAATTGTACAGCGCTGCTGTCTGCGAGCGGCACCGCGAACAAATGATGCCACGCCCACCGGGCATCAGGCATCACATTAATGAGCCGCGATTCGCTGTTCCGCTAGCACCACGCCATATCAGATCGACCGTCTGGCGAAAAGCGAAGAGCGAGAAGCGAACAGCGATCGCCGAACTCGCGCCGCTAAACGCCCGTTTTGCGCCATCGACTGCAGAATCCCGCCGCTTCGCCCGGTTAGATTGGTGGTTACCTGGCTAGTACAATACAGTAATTGTGGGGAAACACAGATTCGAATCCGTATACTGAATGCAGGAAGGCATGAGCCAATCTGAAACCAAGACCCTACTGTTGCTAAAGCCGCGGGGCTTTTGCGCCGGAGTGGTGCGCGCCATCGACATTGTCCGCATCGCGCTGGAAGCTTTCGGCGCGCCCATTTACGTGCGCAAGGAGATCGTGCACAACCGCTACGTGGTGGACGAACTGAGCTCCAAGGGCGCTATTTTTGTCGACAGCGTCGACGAAGTTCCCGCCGGCGAGCGCGTCATTTACAGCGCGCACGGTGTTGCGCCCGAAGTTCGCCAGCACAGCAAGCTGCGCGAGCTGCGCGTCATCGACGCGACCTGCCCGCTGGTCACCAAAGTTCACGTGGAAGCGGTGAAGTTCGCGCGCGAAGGTTATTCGCTGATCCTCATCGGACATCGCGATCACGATGAAGTGATCGGCACGCTGGGCGAAGCGCCGCTGGTAACGCAGGTGGTCGACTCTCCTGACGACGTAAACGATCTGCACGTGCCCGATCCGGATCGCGTGGCGTATCTCACGCAGACCACGTTGAGCCTGGATGAGACAACACACGTGATCGAAGCGCTGCGCAAGCGTTTTCCCAACATCAAAGGGCCGCACGCGCAGGACATCTGCTATGCGACCGAGAATCGCCAGACCGCCGTGAAGGACGTTGCGGCCGAGTGCGATCTGCTGCTGGTCGTCGGCTCGGACAATAGTTCGAACTCGAATCGTCTGGTTGAAGTTGCGCGCAATCTCGGCACAAACTCGCACCTCATCGAGAACTATCGCTCCATCCGGCCGGAGTGGCTGGTGGGCGTGAAGACCGTCGGACTGACCGCCGGCGCGTCGGCACCCGAGATCCTGGTGCAGGAAACCGTGACTTTCCTCGAGGAGCAGGGTTTTACCGATATGCGCGAAGTAGAAGTCATGCCGGAGCACGTTCGCTTCGGCTTACCGCCTGAAATCGTGGAGGCAATCGGCGCTGCGCCTGCCGTGGGTGATTAATGGTTGCAGCCCAGGTTAGCCCAGAGGATGGGCGAACCCTTCGGCAAGCTCAGTGCAGGCTCCGGGGCACCGAAGTACAGAAGTAAGCAAGAAATGGCAGACCCCCTGAATCCGGCCGAAATGCGTTTCGGCAAGATCGACGACATCAAGAGCCGCATCGCAGCGGCGATTGACGCTTCCCGGCGTTATCTGTTCAGCATTCAGGACCGCGAAGAAGGCTTCTGGTGCGGCGAGCTTGGCGCCGACACCACGCTGGTTTCCGATTACATCCTGCTGCACCGCCTGCTGGGCACCGAGAACGAAGCCCGCACGCAGAAGTGCGCCGCGGAGATCTTGAATCGCCAGAACGCCGATGGCGGCTGGCCGATTTACGAAGACGGGCCGTCGAACGCCAGCGCCTCGGTGAAGGCGTATTTCGCGCTCAAGATGGCCGGCTACAGGCCCGATCATCCGCAGCTCAAGAAAGCGCGCGAGTGCATTCTGGCGCTGGGCGGCGTGACCGCGGTCAATACCTTTACCAAGATCTATCTCTGCTTCCTCGGCCAGTACGATTACGACGCGGTGCCGGCAATTCCGCCGGAGATCGTGCTGTTTCCCAAGTGGTTCTGGTTCAACATCTACGAAATTTCGTCGTGGTCGCGCGCGATTCTGGTGCCGCTGTCGATCGCCTACGCGAAAAAGCCGTTCAAGAAAATTCCCGACGAGCAGGGCATCGACGAACTCTTCGTCGGCGGGCGCGCGAAATCGCAACTGCGGTTGCGCTGGGCTGACAAGCTGATCTCGTGGCGCAATTTCTTTCTCCTGCTCGACCGGCTGGTGCACTTCTTCGAACTGGTGCACATCCGCCCGCTGCGCTCGCAGGCGCTGAAGAGCGCCGAGAAGTGGATGCTGGAGCGCCTGGAGATGAGCGACGGGCTGGGCGCGATCTATCCCGGCATCATGAATTCCATCATCGCGTTGCGCTGCCTGGGCTATTCGCTCGACGATCCGCAGGTCATCCGCGCCATGGATGAGTTCGAGAAGCTCGGCATCGAGGAAGAGAAGACCTTCCGCATGCAGCCTTGCATGTCGCCGGTGTGGGACACGGCCTACGCAGTGTTCGCGCTGGCCGAGAGCGGCGTGCCTGCTACCGATAAGCGTCTCGTTCAGCCGTGCGAGTGGATGCTGAAGAAGCAGGTCACGCGCCGCGGCGACTGGTGCGTGAAGAATCGCAAAGTTCCGCCCGCGGGCTGGTACTTCGAGTTCAACAACGAGTTCTATCCCGATGTCGACGACAGCGCGCAGGTGCTGCTGGCGCTCAGCCGGGTGAAGACGAGCAACGAGAGTTATCACTCGCGCTCGGTGCAGCGTGCCATCGAATGGGTGCTGTCGATGCAGTGCAAGAACGGCGGCTGGGCCTCGTTCGACAAGGACAATGACCGCATGGTCTTCCAGAACATTCCGTTCGCCGATCACAACGCCATGCTCGATCCGGCGACGGTCGACATCACCGGCCGTGTGCTGGAGTGCCTGGGGTCGTACGGCTACTCGCTAAAAGACGAGCCGGTGCGGCGCGCGGTCGAATTCATCAAGCGCGAGCAGGAACCCGATGGCTCGTGGTTTGGGCGCTGGGGCGTGAACTACGTTTACGGGACGATGCTGGTGTTGCGCGGCCTGGAAGCCGTGGGCGTGGATTATCACGAGCCCTGCGTGCAGCAGGCGGTCGAGTGGCTGCGCATGATGCAGAATCCCGACGGCGGCTGGGGCGAGAGCTGCGGCTCCTATGACGATCCCAACGCCAAAGGCGTCGGGCCGAGCACCGCGTCGCAAACCGCATGGGCGGTGATGGGAATGCTCGCCGCCAACGACACACGCAGCGATTCGCTGCAAATCGGCATTGCGTACCTGTTGCGCACGCAGCAACGCGACGGCTCATGGGACGAACGCCATTACACCGGCACCGGTTTTCCGCGCGTCTTCTACCTCGAGTACACCATGTACCGCCAGTATTTCCCACTGCTCGCGCTGACCGCCTACACCAAAGCGACCACCGAGTCGGAAGAAGAGCGGCTGCGCATCGTGCGCAAGAAACAATAACCCGTTGTCGGTTGTCAGTTGTCGGTTGTCATCCGACAACATCCCACTCGTTATACTCAATCAGGAGGCGCTGCGACGATGACCATCACGATCGAAATCAAGCCCGAGTTGGAAGCCGAACTGGCGGCGCAAGCCGCGGCGAAGGGTATGGACGTGTCGGCCTATGCGGCATCGTTGTTGGAACAGGCGGCGCAGCCGAATGAGCCGGATCCGCGTAAGCAGACCCTCTCAGAGTTTTTTATGAATTCTCCCCTGGCGGGATCCGGCATTAACCTGGAGCGCGATAAGGACACTGGCAGAGATATTAGCCTTCTGGAATTCTTGCGTGACTCACCGCTTGTTGGGCTGGAACTTGATTTCGAGCGCGACAAGAATACCCGTTAAGACATTAAGCTACGATGCATGACGCGCTGCAGGACACGAGCGCCGCAGGCGCGGAAGAGCTTAGCCCAGCGCTTCAGCGCTGGGTGGGCGTTTTATTGAAAGAGAGTCCCGTAGGGACGGCAGAAGGCCATCTGCCGTGCCTACGGCACTCGATCTCTTGTTGCTTTCTGCCCAGCGCTGAAGCGTTGGGCTAAGCTCTTTCGTCCCTGGCGGGACTCGATTCGCGTAAGCGAAAAGGCGTTCGCCGTTGCGCTGCAGTAATGCATATCGATCAAAACGACAGGCTGGAGAGTTGGGATCGGAACAGCCACGCTGACCTCTGACAACTGACAACTGATCACCGACAACTGACAACTGACAACTGACAACTGCTTTTCATGAAATGTTTCCTCACAGGCGCGACCGGATTTCTTGGCAGCCACGTTGCCCGGCAACTGCTGGCTCGTGGTGCTGATCTCCGCCTGCTGGTTCGCGCGACCAGCCGTCTGGACAACATTGCCGACCTCGCGGCCGAGCACGTCAGCGGCGACTTGCGCGATCCCGATTCGCTGAAACAAGGCATGGAAGGCTGCGAATTCGTCTTCCATGTTGCCGCCGACTATCGCCTGTGGTCGCTGAATCACCAGGAGCTCTACGACTCCAACGTTGAGGGCACGCGCAACATACTGCGCGCGGCGAGAGAATGCGGCGTGCGCCGGGTTATCTACACCAGCAGCGTTGCCACCATGGGCTTCGGCAACAACGGCCGCCTCACCGACGAGACGTCTCCGGTAACGCTGGCCAACATGATTGGCGACTACAAGCGCAGCAAGTTTATGGCCGAGCAGTGGGTGCTGGAGGCGGGACGCAGCGGGCAGAACGTCGTCATGGTGAATCCGACGACGCCGGTGGGCGAGCGCGACATCAAGCCGACGCCCAGCGGGCAGATCATCTTGGATTTTCTGCGGCGCAAGTTTCCCGCGTATGTCGACACCGGCCTGAACCTGGTGGACGTGGTCGATTGCGCCGACGGCCATCTGCTGGCGATGGAAAAGGCGCAGCCGGGCGAGCGCTACATCCTGGGAGGCGAGAATCTGACGTTGAAGCAGATCCTCGACAAGCTGGCGGCGATCACCGGCCTGCCGTCGCCGAAGATTAAGCTGCCGTATGCGGTTGCGCTGGCAACGGGCGTGGTCGATACGCTGGTCACCGGAAAGATTCGCAAGCGTGAGCCGCGCGTCACGATCGACGCGGTGCGCATGGGCCGCAAGAAAATGTTCGTTACCAGCGCCAAGGCCGAGCGCGAGTTGGGATGGAAGCCGCGGCCGGTCGATGAGAGTTTGCGGCGCGCGGTGGACTGGTTTAGGGCGAACGGCTACGTCTAAAGGCAGTTGTCGGTTGTCAGCTGTCGGTTGTCAGTGAGGGAACTGGCGGCTGAAGATCATCTTGGATCGCTTTGTGTCAGGGTACGGCTTTAGTCGTGCCGATAGAGGTCTTTTTTTGTTGTCATCCCGAGGAGGCCTTTAGGCCGACGAGGGATCTGCGGTTTGCCCGAAGCGCCATGCCGTTCGACAGATCCCTCGGCTTCGCCCTCCAGGCTCCGCTCGGGATGACAGACTAACAAGGTGCGCCAATTTCGAATTTGTCGAGCACATGCAAACCCGTCGCCGTGATTGTAGCCATGCCGGTCGAAGTCGCGCCGCTACTGAATGGTGTAAAGCCTGAGCAGGTAGATGGCGTCGATCTGTTCGATCTGCCGAACGCCGTGATTGCCGTCGGCGGCATTGGCGAGAGGTTTGCGCGGCGTGCGGCTGAGGTTGCGATCGAGCATGCGCAGCCTAAACTGCTGCTGTCGGCAGGAATCGTCGGCGCCATCTCGCCGAAGCTGAAGGTCGGCGACGTCGGCCGAATTCGGCAAGTCGTCGATGTGGCGACCGGCGCGATCTATCCGACGACCGGCGGCGATTGGGTGCTCGCGACATCGCAGGATGTCAGCGACGCAGCCGAAAAGCACGACTTGCTGACCAAGTTCGGCGCGGATGTGGTCGACATGGAAGCGGCCGCGGTCGCGCAAGTCGCCAAAGAGCACGGCCTGGAATTCGCGGCGATCAAGTCGATCTCCGATGACGCGGAATTTGATATGCCGCCGTTGAATCGTTTCATCGACAACGGCAAGTTCGACACCCGGCGGTTTCTGATTTACATTGCGCTTCATCCGCGGTGGTGGGGCGCCCTGGGCAAGATCAAGAAGAACAGCGAGATTGCAACAGAGAAGCTGTGCGAGGAAGTCAGACATCTAATTGAGGGAGTGGAAAAGGGATTAGGGACTAGGGACTAGGGATTAGAAAGACAACTTGGCAACCACGGCTTCGCGGCGATGCAGCCGCAGGGATCGAGGCGATCGAAATCCGCCTCTAACCCCCAGCCCCTAATCCCTAGCCCCTGATAAAAACTGAATGTCGATAGCCACGCAAATCCGAACCACGCTGCGACATCCGCCCATCCCCGCGACCATGCAGGCTGCCGTCTATCGCGGTGTCAACGACGTTCGCATGGAGACCGTTCCCGTTCCGCAGATCGGAGCGGGCGAACTTCTCATCCGCGTCCACACCTGCGGCATTTGCGGCACCGACTTGAAGAAGATCTCCACCGGCTCGCATTCCGCGCCGCGCATCTTCGGGCACGAGACCACCGGCGTCATCGCGCAGGTCGGCGACAATGTTACGGATTACCGAATTGGCGATCGGGTGATGGTCTTCCACCACATCCCGTGCGGCGATTGTTATTACTGCCGGCATAAGGTCTTCGCTCAGTGCCCGACCTATAAGAAAGTTGGCGCAACTGCCGGATACGAAGCCAGCGGCGGCGGCTTTTCCGAGTACGTTCGCGTGATGGACTGGATCGTCGCGCGCGGCGGCGTGGTTCGCATCCCCGACGGCGTTTCCTTCGAGCAGGCATCTTTCATCGAGCCGGTGAACACCTGCATGAAAGGTATTGAGACGCTTGGACTTAAGCCGGACGAGATGGTTCTGGTCATGGGCCAGGGACCGATTGGCATCATTCTCGCGGTGTTAGCTCGCCGCCACGGCGTCCGGGTAATTACTTCCGATTTGCTTCCGCAGAGGCATACAATAGCTAAGGCGTTCGGTTTAGAAGAAAGCATTGACGCCTCCACCTCCGATACCGTTCGAGCCATCAAAGAAATTACGGAGGGACGTGGCGCCGACGCCGTCATTGTGGCAGTTGCGGGCAACAGCTTAATTCGCACTGCTATGGACGCGACGCGTCCCGGCGGCAGGGTATTGCTTTTTGCGCAAACGCAGCATGGCGAGGCGACCATCGACCCCGCCGCGGTTTGTGTCGATGAGAAGAGTTTGTTGGGGTCTTACAGCGCTTCTGTGGATTTGCAGGAAGAATCGGCGCGATTTGTTCTGGGCCGCGAGATGGACCTGGAGCGGTTGATCAGCCATCGTTTTCCGCTGGCAGAATCCGTAGAGGCGTTGCGTTTTGCTGCCCATCCCCAACCCGACTCCATGAAAGTCGTGATTCAACCGGGCAGCCAATGGAAGGACCAGTAGAGTGAACGGACAAATGACCGCGGCGGTCCTCTATGGCAAAGAGGACGTCAAGATCGAGCAGGTGCCGATCCCCAAACTGGACGAAGGCGAAGTCCTCGTCAAGGTGCAGGTTGCGCTGACATGCGGAACCGACCTCAAGGTTTATCAGCGGGGATATCACGCGCGCATGATCGTGCCGCCGGCACTGTTTGGACATGAACTGGCCGGTGTGATCGAGGAAGTTGGGCCCAACGTCCGGGGATTCCGCAAGGGAATGCGCGTGGTGGCGCTCAACTCTGCACCCTGCGGCGCATGCTTCTACTGCTCCAAGCACCAGGAAAATCTTTGCGAAGATCTGCTGTTCAACAACGGCGCTTATGCCGAATACATTCGCATCCCGCGCCGCATCGTTGAAACCAACATGCTGGCCATCCCCAAGCATGTGAGCTTCGAAGAAGCTGCCATGGTCGAGCCGCTGGCCTGCGTGCTGCGCGGTCTGCACGAAACCAAGATGGAGATCGGCGACACGGTTGCCGTCATCGGCGCCGGCCCGATCGGGCTGATGTTCGTGCAAGTCGCCAAGCTGGCCGGCTGCAACGTAATTTCAGTTGTCAAGCGCGACTCGCAGGTTGCCGCCGCACGCCGCGTCGGAGCCACCAGCGCGGTCGAGATCACCACGGTCGACGATCCGGTGAAAGCCGTTCGCAATCTCACGCCCGAAGGCCGCGGCTGCGATGTTGTGGTCGAAGCGGTTGGACGTCCCCAGGCTTGGGAGTGGACCATCGACATGGTTCGCAAAGGCGGAACGGTGAACTTCTTCGGCGGCTGTGCCAACGGAACCACCGTCGCGCTCGATACCCAGCGCCTGCACTACAACGAGCTGACGCTGAAAGCCACCTTCCATCACACGCCCGAGACGGTGCGTAAGGCCTTCTCTCTGATCTGCGAGAAGAAGATCAAGGGTGCCGACTACATCACCGGCGAAGCGCCGCTCTCGCGCCTGCAACAGGTGCTGCGCCACATGCTCAACCGCAACGGCGACATCAAGACGGCCATCATTCCCGGGATGTAGAAGCTAGTGGTTTTCGTAGCGCCGGCCTCCCGGCCGGCTGTCGGGCGGGCGTCTCGCCTGCCCACGTCCGCGCAGGCCGGAGGCCTGCGATCCAGCCGCCAGGATGGCGGCGCTACTCTCACAGCTGAGATTGACCTGCCTCCCGATTGCTCGCACAATCCTCCGTAATCGCAGCCAGGAACCTGAAAGACCTCTAGCTCCGGACATCTTAAGAGCTCTCCCAGCCTTTCTTCCAAGGCCTTTAACAATCCTGAATACAATAACTTGCACCGTAAGGTTTAATTAATTTGACCTTCCTCCGCCGCTCGGCGAAGCTGTGCTGCAAACGCGCCTGTGGAACACGCAAGCTAGCCATCATCGCAAACCAGTCCCCAGGCAAAAAGGAATCAATGCGACCCAAGCAAAGTCCTCAAAGAGCAGCACGAATTCGCAATCGTTCGGCGATCTTCGCGGCAGGCTTTCTGTTCCTGATCGCGGTCACAGCCCAGGCCCAGACCTACACCGTCCTGCACAACTTCACCGGCGGCGCTGACGGCGGAAACCCGCAGGCGGCGATCACCATCGACAGCGGCGGCAACCTCTACGGCACCGCTGCCGAGGGCGGCCAGTACACCTGGGGCACCGTCTTCCGGCTGGTGCACAAGGGCACGGGATGGGTTACCTACCCGCTCTACAGCTTTACCGGCAACTTCGACGGTGCCAACCCGCTAGGCCCGCTGACCATCGGTCCCGACGGCGCTTTCTACGGGACCACGCTGGCCGGCGGCAACGGCAGACAAGGCGATGGCTGTGGTGTGGTCTTCAAGATTCGCCCACCGGCCAATATTCCTCCCAACGCCTTCTCTCCCTGGACGGAGATTCCGGTCTACATCTTCCAAGGCCCTGAGGGATGCGAGCCCGTCAATCCGCAGCTCATCTTCGATCAGGCCGGCAACATCTACGGCACCACGCAATTTGGCGGCAGCAACGGTCTCGGAGTCGTCTTCAAGCTGACTCCTTCCGGCGGCAGCTGGACGGAGAGCGTCGTCTACGGCGACTTCCTCGGCTCCACCGGCGAGCAGCCGTACGCAGGCGTGATTGCCGACAAGTCCGGCAATCTCTACGGCACAACCAGCGTCGGCGGAAACGGTGGAGACGGCGTCGCCTATGAACTGAGTCCCACCCAGAGCGGCTACGTGCAGACCATCCTGCACTACTTCCGCAACGGCGACGACGGCGGACTTTCCTACGGCGGCCTGGTGATGGACTCCGCCGGCAATCTCTATGGCGCAACTCTGGAAGGCGGCGTCGACGGCTGTTGCGGCGTGGCCTACCAACTATCGCCCAGCAACGGCGGCTGGATCCTCAACCCGATCTATAACGAGCCCTGCTGTGGCGAGGGCACGATGGAAAATCTCGCCATCGATGCCGCCGGCAATCTTTATGGCACCGACACGCAGCATGGCGCCAACGGCCTGGGAATGGTCTTCAAGCTCAGCTACTCCAACGGCACGTGGACGGTGACCGACCTCCACGACTTCAACGGGAACGACGGAAGTTTTCCTTACGCTCCCGTCACCGTCGGCCCTAACGGCAATCTCTACGGCACAACTTATACCGGCGGAACGAACGATAAGGGCGTGGTGTATGAGATCACGCCGTAATGCAGTGGTCAGTGGCTATTGGTCAGTGGGAATCGGCCTAATACGTCCCACAATGTAGGGGTCCCACAATGTGGGAATGAATGGGTCAGCAAGAAGGAGGAATTGCATGGCAAGCTCCAAGCCATTCCAAGTTAGCTCAACTGGCTGTCGCCTGCTTCTGACCGCCCTGACCGCAGTGTCCTGGTTCGTGCCAGCGGCGAAGGCGCAGACGTTAAGTGTCCTCTTTGAATTTACCGGTGGTGGCAATGCCGGATACGACCCTTACTCAGGCGTCGTCATAGATCAACAGGGAAGGCTCTACGGAACGACCGCTTACAGCGGACAGTACGGATGGGGCACGGTGTATCGCTTGTCGCGCGCCGGTTCGGGCTGGATTGCGACGGGACTATACGACTTCCAGGGAGGTGCGGATGGCGGCAATCCGGTCGCTAATGTCACCTTCGGTCCCGACGGCACCCTCTACGGCACCACCAGTGTGGGCGGCAACGGTTTCGGAACAGTCTTCAACCTGCGTCCGCCGGCTTCCGTCTGCAAGTCGGCGCTGTGTCCGTGGACGGAAACCGTGCTTTATAGCTTCTCCGGCGGGAGCGATGGAGGTTTCGCCGGAGACCCCTCGTTTGCCGACGCCCTGGTCTTCGATCAGGCCGGCAATCTCTACGGGACAACCCCCGACGGAGGCGCTCACAAACTTGGCGTGGTTTTTAAACTCACCCCGTCGGGAAGTGGCTGGACTGAAAGCGTGTCTCTGGAATTTCACCACTGGGACTGACGGTTGCATTCCGGAAAGCGGCGTGGTCTTCGACAAAGCCGGCAACCTTTACGGCACAGCGACAGACTGTGGAGCTAACAACGGCGGCGTGGTGTACGAGCTCTCGCCTTCCGGACAGGGCTGGACGCAGCGCACGCTGTACAGCTTTGGCCACCAAGACGCGGGGGCACCTTATGGCGGATTGGCGATGGACGCACAAGGCAACCTCTACGGCACGACCGGTGGGGACTCTGGAGTAGCCGAAGCGTACGAACTGACACTCTACGGGGGAAACTGGGCCGTCAGCAAACGCCAAACTTTTTCGGTGTATGAAGGCGCGTACGACACTCCTACGCTGGACGCACAAGGAAACCTGTACGGCACCACCATAGGTGGAGGCGGAGGTTATGGCGAAGTGTTCAAGCTGGCGCCGTCCGGCGACGGATGGATTTATACCCCTCTGCACGACTTCAACGGAAATGACGGATTGGGACCGGTCGGCGGAGTAGTTTTCGACGCGAGCGGCAACCTTTACGGCACGACCGCCGAGGGTGGACCGCATGGCCTGGGTGTGGTGTGGGAGATCGCGCCGTAGGCTAGTGGCAGCTGGCGTCCCACATTGTGGGAACATCCCACAATGCGGGGGTGTACGACAAGCGCAAAGATCAGCAAAGGAGAAATTGCATGGCTCGGCGCGAAGAGGCGCAAGGTAGCTCAACTACCTGTCACTGGCCGCACCTATTCCGTTGGCTTGTACAACGTCCGCGCAGGCGCAAACCATCACCGTCTTGCACTCCTTCACTGGCCACGGCGACGGATCGGCCCCGGCCGCCGGCGTGACCCTCGATCGGGCAGGGAATCTCTATGGCACCACCAGCGAGGTCGACCTTGACGGACCAGGTAACGTGTACAAGCTGTCGCGTGCAGGAAGCGGCTGGATCCTGAACACGCTTTACTCCTTTAATCATCCCAATGACCCAACCAAGATCTACGCCGGAGTAGTCTTCGGCCCCGACGGCGCGCTCTACGGCACCGGATATGACGGCGGCGCGAATACCTTGGGCGCCGTGTTCTCGCTGCGCCCACCGGCCAACGCCTGCAAGAGCGTGTCTTGCCCCTGGATACTGACGACTCTCTACAGTTTTAACTTCGGCAACGATGGTATCCATCCCTATCGCGGCAACCTCGTCTTCGATTCGGCCGGCAACATCTACGGCACAACCTACTCCGGCGGGACGTTCGTGCGCGGAACAGTATTCAAGCTGACACGCACCGGCAACGGCTGGAGCGAAAGTCTGCTTTACAGCTTCAGCGGTGGCAACGATGGCGACTTCCCGGAAAACGGTGTGACCTTCGATAGCGCCGGCAATCTTTACGGCACGACCAGCGAAGGCGGCAGCAACGGCTACGGCACGGTGTTTGAGCTTTCGCCCTCGGCCGGCGGATGGACGGAAACTACGCTCTACAGCTTTACCGATGGCGACGATGGCGCCAACCCGATCGGCGGCGTTGCTATCGACGCGCAGGGCAACCTTTACGGCACAACGTCGCTGGCGCTTGGCGGAGTCAGCCCCGGAACGGTGTGGGAGCTTTCGCCTTCCAGCGGAGGTTGGATCTTCACCCTCGTGCACGCGTTCTCAGGGCGGACAACTCCGGGACCATTAGCCAGCCCGACGCTCGATGCAGCCGGAAACATCTATGGGACCTCCGAGAACTACGGCGAGCAAGGCGGTCTGGTATTCGAGCTCATGCCTGCGAGTGGTGGGTGGACCTACACCTCGTACGACTTCAAGGGAAGCAACGGCGCTTCACCGACTAGCAGCGTAACCCTGGATGCCAGCGGCAACCTCTACGGCACTGCTTCCTCCGGAGGCGGTAGTTGCGATTGTGGGGTGGTGTGGGAGATCACGCCGTGAAGTAGTTGTCAGTTGTCGGCACGGCCCACCGATTAAGGAGGTATCACGTGAAACGTTGCAGTCAGCATTCCTCTCGCAGCGTCGGTTCCTCACGCCGTTCCGCGCTGGCCGCGGCCTTCTTTTTCCTGGCAGGCTTGAGCGCGGCCCACGCCCAGACCTTTCAGGTTCTGCACAGCTTTACCGGCGGAGATGATGGCAACGGCTGCGGCGTGGTATGGAGGATCACGCCGTAAAGCAGTGGCAGTGGCTAGTGGTTGGGAGAAATTCTAGGAGGTGTCTCGTGAAGCTTCGCAAGCAGTACTCATCTCGCGGCCTTGGTTTCGACCAGCCCAGCCTCACGGCTGCAGCGCTGGCACTGTTCGTCCTGCTTACCATGAGCGCGGCCCAGGCGCAGACCCTGACCGTGCTGCACAACTTTACCGGTGGCGCCGACGGCGAACAGCCGATCGCGGGCGTTACGCTCGATCAGCAAGGCAGGATCTATGGCGTGGCCCCCTACGGCGGCAGCCACGGCGAGGGCGCCGTCTACCGCCTCATCCGCGGCGGCACAGGGTGGGTCTTCTTTCCGATCTACAGCTTTGGTGCATCAACGGTGGATGGAAGCACTCCGCTCGGCGGCGTCGTTTTTGGCCCGGATGGACTGCTGTACGGAACAACCAGCGAGGGCGGGACCGAGGGCTATGGCACGGTTTTCACCCTGCAGCCTCCACCTACCGCCTGTAAGGCTGCGCTGTGTCCCTGGACCGAAACCGTGATCTACAACTTCAATTTTGACCCGATTGGGATAGATCCGGGGTACGGGAACCTGGTGTTCGACCAGGCCGGCAACATCTACGGTACCGCTTTCAACACCAGCGGGGGGGGTGGCTCTGTCTTCAAGCTGACTCGCTCCGGTAGCGGCTGGACTGCAAGCGCACTATGGCATTTCACCGGTGGCAATGACGGCTCCTATCCTGCCAGTGGCGTCATCTTCGACAACGCGGGCAATCTCTATGGCACCACGACTGACGGAGGCTCAGGCAGCGGCGGCACCGTGTATGAGCTTTCGCCCACGCAATCGGGATGGACGGAGACGACCCTCCATGCGTTTAACGCATTCGACACCGGAATTGGATCCGGCGGTCTCATCTGGGACGCGCACGGCAACCTCTTCGGGATTGCCGGCTCCGGTCTTGGGGGAGAAGGCCCCAGCGCCGCCTATGAGCTGACGCCACAGACAAATGGCAACTGGTCCTTCGCTTCGTTGTACAACTTTGGGGAACAGTCCGTCGGACCCATCGCGTCACCAACCTTTGACTCACAAGGAAACCTTTACGGCCCTTTGCCTGTCGCCGGCAATGGTTTCGGCCAGATTTTCCGGCTGACGCCATCGGGCAATCAGTGGCTCTTTAGCCCGTTCTACCAGTTCGAGAGTTGCAAGGACGGCAATGCGTGCTATCCCCTCGGCGCGGTTACCTTCGACGCCAGCGGAAATATGTACGGCACCACGGAGACGGGAGGAACTCACAATCAGGGTACGGTGTGGGAGATCACGCCGTAAAAGCAGTTGTCAGTGGCCGGTTGTCAGTTGTCAGTTGGGGATCTTGCATCGTGGGCCAAACCCCGGCGGCTGTCGCGATCCACGATCAGAGCTCGATATCAAAGGAGGATTCGATGCAACGTCCTAAACATTACATGAGACGGCGCGCCGTATTAGCGGGAACACTAACGTTGCTTGTCCTGCTGGCCACGGTCGCGCAGGCGCAGACCTTCCAGGTCCTGCACACCTTCACGGCTGGGGGAGACGGAGACATTCCCGGACCTGCTTTGCTGATGGACCGAGCCGGAAACTTGTACGGGATATCGCAATTTGGCGGCCGCGCCGGCCAGGGAGTTGTCTGGAAGCTGGTGCATCACGGATCCGGCTGGGTGGTGTCGCCGCTGTACACCTTTTCCGGAGAGGAAGGTTCGGTGCCCGATGATCTGGTGATGGGACCTGACGGTCACCTCTACGGTACGAACCACAGCGGCGGAGACGGATTCGGAACAGTTTTCGAGCTGACGCCCCCGGCTACCGTTTGTGAAAGCGCTTCCTGCCTCTGGTCCGCGACCATCCTTTACCACTTCACCGGACAGTCCGACGGAGGGACTCCCATCGGCCTCGTAGTCGATCCGTCCGGCAACCTTTACGGCACTGCGTCGCACGGCGGCGATCTGCAGGGGTTATGCCGGGGCAGCGGTTGCGGTGTTGTTTTCGAGTTGAGCCGGTCCAGCGGCGGCTGGACCGAGAGCGTGCTCCACGCCTTTACCGATAGCCCCGACGGCTTCAATCCCCTAAGCAAACCGGCCTTAGATGCCTCAGGAAATCTCTACGGCACGACCGAGGCGGGCGGCACCGCGGGCGGCTGTACCATCGGCTGCGGCGTGGTTTATGAGCTGAGCCCGTCGGGTTCGGGCTGGACTGAAACCATCCTGTACAGCTTTCGCAAATCGCCAGACAGCAACTCTCCGGCCGGCGGCGTGATCTTCGACAGCCTCGGCAACCTCTATAGCACTGCGATTGACGGCGGAGCCGGCGGTTGGGGCACCGTGTTTTCCTTGTCGCCGTCCAGCGGTGGCTGGACGGAGGACATAATTTACTCGTTCACCGGCACCTACGGCGACGAGTACCCGTTCTCCGGAAGTTTGTACATGGATTCAGCTGGGAACCTCTACGGCACCACGCCGGGTCGAATTGACGACCCGCCGTACGGCAACGTCTTCGAATTGACGCCATCCAGTGGCGGATGGAACTACACGTCGCTGCACAGCTTTACCGATGGCCCAGACGGCGCTGGCGCCCAGGGCACGGTGGTCATGGACTCCAGCGGCAATCTTTACGGCACAGCACCCTACGGCGGCCAGTTCAACGACTCGTGCTCGTACGGCTGCGGAACCGTGTGGGAGATCACCCCGTAAGGCAGTGGTCAGTTGTCAGTTGTCAGCGTGGCATCTGGCATTGTATGCCAAACACCGGCGGCTTATCGCGATCCACGATCAGAGCTCGATAGCAAAGGAGGATTCGATGCAACGTTCTGACAATTCCTTGAGACGGCGCGCCGTATTAGCCGGAACATTAACGTTGCTCTTCCTGCTGGTGGCCAGCGCGCAAGCGCAGACCTTCCAGGTCCTGCACAGCTTCACCGGCGGCGCGGATGGCTACGCCCCAACCTCCGTCGTCCTGGACGGAGCAGGCAATCTCTACGGCGACACCGGTTACGGCGGCAATTATGAGTCCAGCTGCAACTACGTTGGATCGCCAACCGGCTGCGGGGTGGTCTTCAAGATGACCCATCACGGCTCGAGTTGGATCTTCGATCCTCTGGCCAGCTTCAACGGCGCCAACGGCTACGAGCCGTTGCAGGCGCTTACCATCGCGCCCAATGGAGCGCTTTACGGCACCACCTTCTACGGCGGTCCGGGTGGCCCCGAATGCCACTACTTCGGCCCCGGCTGCGGAACCGTCTTCGAGCTGCGGCCTCCCGCCAGCCTCTGTAAGTCCTTCTCCTGTCCCTGGACTATATCCGACATTCACCAGTTTGTCGGCGGCCCAAGTGACGGCCAATTTCCTAACCTTGGCAGCCTGACTATGGACGCAGCCGGAAATCTCTACGGCACCACCGAGAACGGTGGAGAGTACGGCGACGGAACGGCCTACGAAATGAGCCCCACCGGCAACGGCTGGACCATGTCGATCCTGTACAACTTTGGCTGGGCAGTCACGTGGGGAGTCAACCCCGAGGGCGGGCTCGTCTTCGACAAGTTCGGCAATGTCTATGGCGTCACCGTCGGGGGCGGAGAAAATGCCCTCGGAGTGGTGTATCAGCTGTCACCGTCCTCCTCAGGCTGGAACCTGCACCCTCTCCACAGCTTCAACGACGACACCGACGGCGCGTCCCCTCTTGGCACGCCGGTGTTGGACTCATCCGGCAATATCTACGGCACAACCCTGAGATACGGCGCGAACAACGGCGGAACCGTTTGGGAGCTAAGCCCGACGAGTGGCGGAGGCTGGAACTTTTCGGTGCTCTACGCGTTTTCTGAAGGCGAAGGACCGATTGGCGGACTGCTCTTGGATCACTCCGGCAATCTTTACGGCGCCACGGAGACTGGCGGCGCTAATCGGTACGGAGTCGTTTTCAAACTAAGCCCCGGCAATGGCGGATGGACGTATACATCGCTGCATGACTTCACCGGGGGCAGCGACGGAGGAGAGCCACTCAGCAACCTGAGCATGGACTCCGCGGGAAACCTGTATGGCGTAACCGGATACGGCGGCCAGGTCGAAACCAACTGCGTCAGCGGCTGCGGCGTGGTGTTCGAGATCACGCCGTAACGCATTTCTCAGTTGCCGGTCACTGGCGAACGGCATTTAGATCACGCTCAGTCGACGAGGTGAATATGACGCTTTCAAGATTCGTTCGAATCTCAGCAAGACATCTGCAAACGGTGATGGTTGTGGCGGCAGCGGCGTGTTTGTTGTTGGCCGTTGGGCCGGTCGCGCACGCGCAAACTTTCAGCATCGTCCACTACTTCACCGGCGGCGCGGACGGTTTGAACCCCTCTGCCGGGCTGACCCGCTACAGCCCTGAAGGGTTTTATGGAGGGGCGCTTTCCTCGGTATATCGGCTGCAGCGCCAGGGCTCGGGATGGACTGTCGTCCCCACAGGTTCGATTCCTGGCGGAGCCTCTGGCGATTTGGTGAACGGGCGAGTGGCTCTGGGTCCCGAGGGCGCGCTGTACGGAGGGACCGCGTTCGGCGGCCTTATGGATAACGATTGCAGTGGCGGACTCGGCTGCGGCGTTCTGTTCAAACTCGCTCCGCAGGCAAACCCATGCAAAGGCGTGCTGTGTTACTGGAACGAGAGCGTCCTTTACACCTTCGCTCCTGAAGGTATGCCGAACGCCGGATACTTGCCCGCCGGTGGCCTCACCTTCGACAGCGCCGGAAATATGTACGGCACAACCAACGACGGCGGGCAGTACGGAAAAGGCACGGTGTTCGAGCTGACGCCGTCGCAATCTGGTTGGAGCATCGTCGTCCTCTACACGTTTACCGGCTCAACCGACGGAGCCGTGCCGAACGGAAGCCTCTTCATGGACTCGGCCGGCAATCTGTATGGCACCACGGTTGAAGGCGGAGACCTCACTTGTATCGAAAAAGAAGGTTGCGGCGTGGTTTTCGAATTGACCCACACCTCGTCCGGCTGGGTTGAAAAGGTGCTGCACACCTTCGAACGCAGCGACGGACTGTTGCCCGAAGGCGGCCTCATCGCCGACAGCGCCGGCAACTTCTACGGCAGCACGTCCGGCGGCGGCACCAACCAGGGCGGCACGATTTATGAACTCACTCCCGGCAACGGCGGCTGGGCGTTCAATTTGCTGTATAGCCTCACGGGCACGCCGTCACAGGCAGGTCCCGTAGGTCTGCTGGCTTTGGACAGCAGTGGCAACCTCTACGGCGCAAGCAATCAATTGGGCAATCACCTCTACGGGAATGTCTTTGAGCTCAGCTTTTCCAATGGCACGTGGACCTATCAGGACCTGCATGACTTCGAGGGACCAGACGGCATGTGGCCCAATGACGGTCCGACGCTGGACGCCGCCGGTAATTTGCTCGGTACCGCCGGCTATGGAGGCACCACTAACGATAACTGCGACGACGGCTGCGGCGTGATTTGGGAGATCACGCCGTAAAGCGGTGGTCAGTGGCCCAGATAGGATCGTTCATTGTGAATCAAACACCGTCGCCTCCTGCGATTCACGATCAACGATTCACGATTCACATTCCACAAATCAGCCGCACCGGGGGATTCGATGCAACGTTCTAACCATTTCGCCAGACATTGTTCTGTCATAACCGCAGCCGTCGCATTGCTTCTCCTTCTGGCCAGCGGCGCGCAAGCCCAGACCTTCAGCCTGATCTACTCGTTCACCGGCAGCAGCACCGGAGAATATCCCGGCGAGCTGACCATCGACAAAGCAGGGAACCTTTATGGCTTCACGTCCGGAGGCACGGGCGGCGCCGGCCTGATCTGGGAGTTGAAACAGCGCAACGGCAGTTGGCAGTTCATCACCCTCTACGCCTTCCAGGGCGGCAACGATGGCGGCGGACCGCAGCGGGTCATCTTCGGTCCGGATGGCGCTCTCTACGGCGTCACCGAAGGTGGAGGGACGACCGGTTCCGGGACCGTTTTTCGTCTCGCGCCCAAAGCTACGTTCTGTCCCACCGTCTTGTGCCCGTGGGAGAAAACCATTCTGTACAACTTCACCGGCGACTTTAACCAAAACGATGGCTACGAGCCTGTCGGCCCCGTCACCTTCGATGCCGCGGGCAATATCTACGGCGTCACCTACAACGGCGGTGAGCCGAATTCCGGCATTGCCTGGAAGCTGACGAAATCCAATGGCAGCTGGAGCGAAAGTATCCTTCACACCTTCGGCACCGGCAACGATGGAGCCTTGCCCACCGACGGCGTGATCCTCGACCAATCGGGAAATGTTTATGGCACAACTTCCTTTGGAGGCGCGGGGCAGCTGGGCACGGTGTACGAGCTCAGCCCCTCCGGATCCGGCTATACCGAAACCATCCTGCACGACTTTGCCGCTGGCGGAGATGCCGGCGAGGTTCCTGTCGGTGGATTGATCTTCGATCCCTCCGGCGATCTGCTGGGCACAACCACTGACGGCGGCAATCAGGGAGGCACGGTCTTCATGCTGACCCCCGGCAGTGGAAGCTGGACGATCAGCGTTGTCGCTTACATCAGTCCCGGTACCGATGGCCCCTTCGCCATGCTCTTCCGCAGCCCGGCGGGAAATCTTTACGGCACGACCTTAAACAATCCTTCGGCGGGTGCGGTCTTTGAAGTGACGCCCAATGGCGGAGGTTGGACGTACAGCAATCTCTATGTCTTCCGCGACGGCGGCGACGGTGGCCATCCGGATTCCAACGTTGTCATGGACGCGAACGGCAATCTCTATGGAACCGCACTCTACGGCGGAGGCGGCGACTGCGACGGCAACGGCTGCGGCACGGTGTGGGAGATCAGGCCGTAAAGCAGTGGCCAGTGGTCAGCAAGAATCGACACGCAAGTTTTCGGAGGTGTTCTGTGAAGCAGCATTTGACTCGTAACTGTTCTTCGAAGCAATGTGCCGTTATTGCCGCAACGCTAGCGTTGCTTTTCCTGGCAGCCGTGAACGTGTCGCAGGCGCAAACCTTCACCACTCTCCACAACTTCACCGGCGGAGCCGATGGCGATTCGCCGTTTGCCGGTCTGAGCATGGACCGGGCCGGGAATCTCTACGGCACAACCGCCTACGGCGGACACGTGGGCGGAGCGTGCACCCAGTACGCCAATTGCGGCACCGTTTTCGAGCTGAAGCGCAAGGGTTCGGACTGGATTTTCTATACGCTCTATGAATTCAGAGGACCTGACGGGGAGACGCCGGAGGCGCGAGTCATCGTCGGCCCCGACGGGAACCTATACGGCACAACCATGGCCGGAGGTCAATCCGGTCAAGGCACGGTCTTTCGCCTGCAGCCCCCGCCGAGCTTCTGCAAAGCGTTCACCTGCCCCTGGACTGAGACCGTGCTGCATTCCTTCAAAGGCGGCAGCGATGGCGCGAACCCCGCCTACGGCGACCTGGCCTTTGACCAGGCAGGAAACATCTATGGCACAACTCCCAACGGCGGAGCCAATGCCAGCGGCACGGTCTTCGAGTTGAGCCCTTCCGGTTCGACCTGGACCGAGACCATCATTCATGCCTTCAATGGTTCGGACGGTTACGAGCCTTATGCCGGCGTCATCTTCGACAACGCGGGCAATCTGTATGGCACCACCAGCGGTGGCGAAGGCGGTAGTGGCAATGCTTTTGAAATGACCCATACCTCGTCTGGCTGGTCGCTGAACGTGATCTACAACTTTCCCTTTCCCGGAGGAGCCTACGGCGGGTTGATTCGTGATGCGGCGGGAAACCTCTACGGCATCACGGCATTTAACCCTACGGTCTATGAGTTATCACCCTCAAACGGCAGCTGGACCTATAAGGAGCTCTATACTTTGGGTGGTTACTTCACCACGTCGCAACTCACCATGGATGCCGCCGGCAATTTGTACGGCACCATCGTCCTCTCAAACACCGAGGTTTTTCGCCTAACCCCTTCCGGCGGGCAATGGACCATGACCGGTTTCAGCGGCAGTGCCGGAGCTGAACCTTACGGCAACGTGATTTTCGACGCCAGCGGGAATCTCTACGCCACAGCCTCGGAAGATTGCGTCTTCGAGATCACGCCGTAAAGCAGTGGTCAGTCTCCGGTATCCAGCAGTCAGTAGCCAGTAGCTGGCAGTTTGTAAGGCGTCAATGTTTCAGGAGGTGTTTTGTGAAGCAGCATCTGAGTCGCAACTATTCTTCGAAGCAATGTGCCATTATCGCCGCAACGCTGGCGCTGCTTGTCCTGGCAGCGGTGAGTGTGGCGCAGGCGCAGAATTTTCAGATCATCCATACCTTCACCGGCGGAGCCGATGGCGGAGAGCCGACTTCAACCTTGCTCCTCGATGCTGCCGGCAACCTCTATGGAACCGCCGTCCGAGGCGGCAACACGAGCGGAGGCTGCGCGAATAACCTCGGCTGCGGTGTCGTGTTCAAGATGAAATCCTCCGGCAGCGGCTGGGTAGTGACGCCGCTGTATACCTTCGCCGGCGGCAACGATGGCGGCGGTCCCGCGGGCGTCGTTTTTGGTCCTGACGGAAGTTTGTACGGGACTACCTATTACGGTGGTCTTTCTTGCCCCAGCGACACCCAGTACGGATGCGGCACGGTCTTCCATCTGAGACCCTCACCCTCCGCTTGCAAGAGCGCCCTTTGCCCCTGGACGGAGAGCGTTCTTTACCGCTTCGCTGGCGGCTCCAGTGACGGAGCTGGCCCCAATGCTCCGGTCGTCTTTGATCACGCGGGAAATATTTATGGCACGACTTATCAGGGCGGCATGTATTCCCCGGATTGCGAGTTCAGCGACGACTGGTGTGGCACGGTCTTCGAGTTGAGCCCCGCGAATGGTGGGTGGACCGAAACCGTGCCGTACATCTTCAGTCCCTCCGGTAGTGCGGGTCAGAGTCCCGAGGCAGGATTGGCGATCGACGCTGCCGGCGATCTCTATGGGACCGCGCTGGTGGGAGGTGTGAACGGCGGAGGAACCGTTTATGAATTGTCGCCCTCCGGCTCCGGCTGGGTCATCAACACCTTGTACGCGCTTCCAGGTGGAAGTGACGCCGGCACTTTTCCGGAGAGCACACCCATCTTCGATCCTTCAGGCAATCTCTACGCCACTACGCAATTCGGCGGCCCAAACGGAGGCGGCACAGTTTTCGAGCTTAGCCCCAGTGGCGGCGGATGGAACTACACGCTTGTAGACGGGCTTGTCGGCCACGTCGAACAGAACGGCCCTTTGACCGGTGTTACCAGAGACAGCGCGGGAAATCTCTATGGCACGGCTTATAGCTTGGGCGGAATTAATTCCGGCTTGATCTTCAAGCTGAGCCCCTCCAACGGCGGCTGGACCTACACTACGCTCCATCAATTTGACTTCCACGACGGTTGCGAACCGGTGGGCGGCGTCACCGTCGACGCGCACGGCAACCTCTTCGGTACCGCCTCCGGCTGCGGCGCCGACGAGCAGGGCGTTGTATGGGAGATCACGCCGTAGGGCCGCTGTCAGTTGTCGGTGGTCAGTTGTCAGCAAAGATCGGTTAGCGCAAATCCCAGGAGGTGTTCAGTGAAGCATTGTCACCAGCATTCGACTCGCAGCTCTTCTTCGAAGCAATCTGCCGTTATGGCCGGAGCGCTAGCGCTGGTTTTCCTGGCAGCGGCGGCGCAGGCGCAAACCACAACGACCCTGACCGTCCTGCACACCTTTACCGGCGGTGCGGATGGCTACGAACCGTATGCCGGGGTGACGCTCGATCAGCAAGGCCGGATCTACGGCACCACGATTCAGGGCGGCAACCACGGCGACGGCGTGGTCTTTCGTCTCGCCCGCGAGGGCGAAGGATGGGCCTTCTCACCGATCTATAGCTTTGGCTCGCAGAAACATGACGGAATCCAATCCCGTATCGAGGGTGGTCTTCGGCCCGGGAGGCGTGCTTTACGGAACCACCAGCGGGGGCGGCGCGGGAGGCTGGGAACGGTTTTCAGCCTGCAACCTCCGGCAACTGCCTGCAAGGCGGCTCTCTGCCCATGGGTTGAGACCATCCTGTACAACTTTACCGGTGGCGCGGATGGCGGAGATCCGCTATACGGCGACCTGAGCTTCGACCAGGCCGGCAACATCTACGGAACCGCCGCCGCCGGCGGCAGTTCGGAGAGGGCGTCGTTTTCAAGCTGACTCGATCCGGCAGTGGCTGGACGGAAAGCGTGATCTGGAACTTACCGGTGGCAGCGACGGCGGCAATCCCCTACAGCCGGAGTCATCTTCGACAGTGCCGGCAATCTTTATGGCACCACCAGTGAAGGTGGCTCGAACTTCTCGGGTACGGTGTACGAGTTGTCGCCCACGCAATCGGGATGGAGCGAGACCACCCTCTATTCCTTCACGGGCGAAACTGGTACGGATCGGGCGGTCTCGTCATGGACGCGCACGGCAATCTATTCGGGATTACCGGTGGTCTTGATCGGAGGCAACAGCGCCGCTCTATGAACTCACGCCGCAGAACGGCAGTTGGTCCTTCACCCTGTTACAAAACTTCGGCGACGAGTACATCGGCGCTGTCGCTGCTCCGACCTTCGACTCCCACGGCAATCTCTATGGGCCACTGCCTACTACGGCGACGACTTCACCGGCGAGATTTTCCAGCTGACGCCCTCGGGCAATCAATGGCTCTATAGCACGTTCTACAACTTCAACAGTTCTCCCGCGGGCCTTTCGCTCGGCGCCGTTACCTTGATGCCAGCGGAAATATGTACGGCACCGGGCTCGACGGAGGCTCGGACTATGACGGCGCGGTGTGGGAGATCACGCCGTAAAGCAGTGGTCATGTCCAGTGGTCAGTAAGGATCGATATTCCAGGAGGTGTCTCGTGAAGCATCGTAAGCAGCATCCATTTCGCGGCTTTAGTTTCCATCAATCCAGTGTCGCGGCTGTAGCGCTTGCACTGTTCGTCCTGCTCACCATGAGTGCGGCGCAAGCCCAGACCTTCCCAGGTTCTTCACGCCTTCCAGAATGGGCAGGATGGCTCCGGCCCGACGGCGGGCTTGACCATGGACCGCGGGGGCAGGCTCTATGGAACCACCGCCGGCGGCAACTTCATTTATGAGGGTTCGGCCTTCAAGATGACCGAATCCGGTTCCGCATGGGTGCTGGCTCCGCTGTACGACTTCTCTTATGGCAGAGGCCTTGCTCCCGGCGCGCTAACCATCCGGGCCCGACGGCGCTTTCTACGGCGTGACCTTCGTCGGCGGGTCGCACCGGCAATGCGATGAAGGCGACGGCTGCGGAACAGTCTTCAAACTGCAACCGCCGCCCCGTGCCTGTGCCTCCTTCCTTTGTCCCCTTACCCAGACGGTGCTGTATGACTTCCAGGGCGCCGGCGACGGCTACCAGCCCGTGGGCAATGTTGTCTTCGACAGCGCCGGAAATCTCTACGGCATAACCCTCTACGGTGGAACCGGATTCTGCAGTGGCATTGGCTGCGGGACGGTGTTCGAACTTTCACCCTCCGGCGGCTCGTGGACCAAGACTGTTCTCTACAACTTCACCAAGGCGACGACGGACACCCCGGTGGGCGGACTTTGGATGGATGCTGCCGGTAACCTCTACGGGACCGCCGATGGCGGCAGCGGTACTAAAGGTGTCATCTACGAGCTGACTCCCGGCAGCCCCTTCTGGACGCAAACCGTGCTGCACAGCTTCCAGGGGAGCGACGGCACTTACGCCGAAGGGCCGCTGATTCCGGACGCCGCTGGCAATCTCTACGGCGTTACGGCAGGTGGCGGAGCTAACGATTCCGGAACCGTGTTTGAGTCCACGCAGCCCGGCACGTGGAATTTCGAATCGCTGTTCAGCTTTCCGCACTATCCGGCCGGCGATCAACCGATGGGCCCGCTGGCCATCGACAGCGCGGGCAATCTCTACGGCACAACTAGCGCAGGTGGCGCGAACGAGGTCGGCACCCTGTTTAAGCTGGCGCTCGTGAATGGCAGCTGGGTTGAAACCGATCTGCACGACTTCAGCTCGACCGACGGCGAACCTCCCAACGGAGGGATCGTGATCGACGCCAATGGCAACCTTTACGGCACCTCGTCGATGGGCGGGTCTACGACCAATTGCTACGTCGGCTGTGGCACCGTGTGGG
>CAWDWG010000010.1:2500-255708 GCA_963805985.1 uncultured Acidobacteriaceae bacterium
CAGATGGCCGTGAAGTTTCGGCGTGGAATTTCAAGGCTGTGCGCACCACGAAATTGTCGTCACGAGGAGGCCTTCAGGCCGACGAGGGATCTGCTTTCCGTCTTTAGAAGCCGGTGATCCGCGCACTCCGCTACTACTTCTTCTGTCTCGTTTCCGCTTCGGCCAGCCACCCACGTCGCAACTTCTCGTCCGGCACGCTCGACAAGTAGGGTTTGATATCGAGGATCGGCGTGCCATCCAGCATGTCGACACCGCGCACATGCAGATCGGCGCCATCACGCCGTACCAGCTCCACCACTGTCAATCCAATCGGATTCGGACGCCGCGGCGATCGCGTCGCGAACACGCCGTGCGGCCGGTTGTCGCAAGGCGGCGTTCCCACCAGATCGAAGCCCTGCGCGCGATCGAACTCCCAGATGACGAACAGGTGAGAGAGGCCTTCGATATCCGTGAGTCCCGCCTCATATTCCGGCAGAATCTTGAGCACACCCTCTGCCTCATGCTGCGCTCCCAACCCCTTAGGAACCTGACTCGTGTCTTTATACGGGCTGCTCACATATCCGATCGGCCGCGAAGTAAACATTTCAAGCATCCCTTCCGTTCCATGCTGTCTCAAACATTCTCCGGGTCTTCATTCCGGCTCCGCGTGCGCGTGCAAACTTCGCAGCGGATTGCGCACGTTCGAAACTGCGAAGCCTTGCTCGTCACTGCGCCCGATCTGAAAAACGATCGCGCTCTCAGCCTGCTCCCAGCATCCCCACAAAATCGCCGAGCCCCCAAGCGGAATCCATGCCAAATCGCACACTGGATGATTCTTAACTTCCACATCACCGATAGCGTCCGGATTTAGCTTGTTCCCATATGGCGTTGCCACAACCGCCGGACCCGAGATCTCGACTTCCGCGCCAGGCTCAACTCTGACGAAGAAAATTGCGGCGCGATCGTCCGCCAACAATTCGACGGTCTCGGTTTTGTCGAATATTTCAACTGCGTAAGTTTCCGCGGAAAGGCGACGCGGCGAAGACCCACGTTTCAACTCTCCCGCCCGCGGCCACAACTCCACTACAACGTTTCGCAGCGGATTCTCTCCAACATTGTCGACCACATGTACCAGCCCTGCCGACAACAACTCGCACTCGCCATCGCGATAGCTCAGCCGCTTCGGCTCCTCGTCGCGCGCCGCACTGATGATCTCGGAGGCGCTCGCCGAGTAAAGAAGATAGTCCTGCGGATGCTGATGGCAGAGAGCGCGATCGTGCGGCGGAATCTCGACCACAAACGCCCGCACGAATTCGTTCGCGAGCACAAGATGGTGTCGCGGCTCGTCCGCAATGTCGACTACGTGAGAGCAATCGTAGGGCTGGCTCATGATGAGCGTCCTCGACGTTGGCTATTGGTCGGAGGCTCTTTGCGTTTGGTCCTTGCCTTTAGCTTTGGCCCTTAGCAATCGTAAACAACAACCTCGCACGGTCGTTGGCGCGTCTGCTAAAAGCTAACGGCTAAGAGCTAACAGCTGCTTCCGCATTTGCCCGCATCTTCGCGCATTCGCTATAATTCATCCTGCTGAGCGGGAGTAACTCAGTGGTAGAGTGCGACCTTGCCAAGGTCGAAGTCGCGGGTTCAAATCCCGTCTCCCGCTCCATAAGCACCGCTCTCCCACCTACGCCCAGCTTGGCCGGCGAGGGCGTTCGGCAGCGTTGACCTCCGAGGGCGCGGTCGCCAAGTGGTAAGGCCGAGGTCTGCAAAACCTCTATCGGCGGTTCGATTCCGCCCCGCGCCTCCAGACCCTTCTTCTTACATTTTGCCTTTGAGGTCCCTCGCTAACGCTCGGGATTTCGCCTGCGGGCTCAGACGCCCGCAAAACGGCTCAAGTTCGATTCCGCCCCGCGTCTCCAAGAACAGCCATGAGCCCTGAGCTGTGAGCCTTGAGCTCTGGCCTCTCCGCCACTCACGCTAGGGTACAAACGCTTGCAAGGACAACCACGTGCACATCCAGCCGCGTGCCCGTCCTCAAACAGCTTCCTTTAGAAGGTTGTCATCACGAGGAGGGCTTCAGGCCGACGAGGGATCTGCTTTCCGCCCCCCACTTCCGAACATCCTTCCTGTGACCGCCGTCACAGCCACATGTGCGCTTAATCCGGCACACTTGGTTGTGTTTATGGATCGCTTCGCCATCATCAACAATCGCAAGCGCGCCATCATTGCGCTCATTCACTCCGTCTTCTTCTTTGGCGTGGCGGGCGTGCAGCTGGCAATCTCACACGCGGCGCCGTTCTCGCTGCGCGGAGAGAAAGTCGCTGGCGGAATTGTCCTGCTGACCATCTACGTGATCGTCACTACCGTCCTGCTGATCCTGCTTCGCTTCTCACGCTGCACCAAAGAGCGGCTCTACTTTGCCTTCTGCTCCGCCAGCGCCGGCTTCGGGCTGGTGAGAATCTGGCTCGGAGATCCCGTCCTTCATGCCAACATCCTTCGCGTCCTGCTCTTATTCTGCGCAGTGATCATCGGAACGGGAATCCTCCGTACGCATTCCGCACCTGTCGCGCGCGAAGCCCGAGCTCAGTAACCTAGAACGCCGCCGCTCCCGCTTCGGCTACTGCGTGGTCCTGTTCGCCCGAGCCACCGCTCACGCCGATCGCCCCAACCACTTTCCCATCGCGCTTCAGCGGAATGCCGCCGGCAAAGATCATGATCTTGCAATCATTCGAGACGTGAATGCCGAAGAACTGCCCGCCCGACTGCGCATGCGGTGCGACATCTTTGGTCGCGATATCGAAGGCCCGCGAGGTGTAAGCCTTCTTGATCGAGACGTCGATGCTGCCGATCCACGCGCCATCCATGCGAACGTGCGATACGAGGTTGCCGCCTTCATCGGCCACTGCGATGTTCATCGGCTGCCCGATCTCCTGCGCTTTCTTCTCCGCAGCTGCAATCACGCGCCGCGCATCTGCCAGATTTACTCCTGCCATTCGTCCTCCAGAGTTATGAAATCAGATTTGCAAAATAACTTGCACGTCAGCAACGTGAATCGAGCCCACTTCATCACGATGCAAACAGGCTATACGACAAAATCACCAGTACAATCAGCGTAATCCAGACATACATGTGGTCGCGCTCAATCGCAAACGCCACCGCCGAGAAGGCCACGCGTGCCACCGGTGTCGCGATCAACAGCAACAGTCCGAGCTGAATGATCGCTTGCGCCTTGAACTGCATCACGCCGTGAAGAATGTCTTTCGGGCTCTTCAGGGTCTGCGGCTCGCCCGAGAACGTCGCGTAGTGCGGCACCTCCTGTCCGTGCCGCACCAGGTACACGACCCCGCCGAACAGGACGACAGCAGCGGCCAGGATCACACCGGTGCGCAAAAGCGTGCCGATGATAATTTCGATGCTCTGGTCGTTCCACGTTCCAGGCTTCTGCGCTACAACATTCTCGTCGCTCATAGCCGACCTGTAACTCCGTTGAAAATCATCTCAATGCCCAACGCCACAATCACCGCGGCAAACAGATATCGCAGCGCCTTCACATTCGCTGTGACCAGCAGCTTGGCGCCGATCAGCGATCCCACCAGCACGCCCAGCATCACCGGCATGGCGATGCCCGGTGAGATGTAACCGCGGTTCAGGTACAGACCCGCACTCGCAGCCGCCGTGACCCCGATCATGAAGTTGCTGGTGGTAGTGGAGACCTTGAAGGGAATCTTCATCGCCTGGTCGAGGGCGAGCACCTTGACCGCGCCTGAACCGATGCCCAGCAATCCCGACATCACGCCGGCCCCAAACATCAGCCCGTAGCCGGCAGGCACACCGGTAACGCTGTAGGGCTGCGGACCGTCGGGGGTGGGACAGGTGCCGTTCAGCTTCAGCTTCAACGCCAGCGGCGATGACTTCATCTGCGGCCCGTGTTCTTCGCGATGCCGGCTCGACAAGTACGCGGAGTAGAGCAACACCAGGCCGAATACGATTGCGATGGCATTGCCCGAAACGTGCAAGGCAATCGCCGCGCCAACAACCGCGCCGACCGTCGTCGCCGTTTCCAAAAACATTCCGATGCGAATGTTGGAATAACCCTCTCGCACGTAAGCCGCGGCCGCGCCTGACGAAGTGGCAATCACCGAAACCAGCGACGCTCCGATGGCATAACGGATATTGACGCCAAATAACAGGGTCAGCATGGGCACGATGACCACGCCGCCGCCAAGCCCGGTCAGCGCGCCGAGAAATCCAGCGAGCAGGGACCCGAGCGCCAACAATCCGCTGAACTCAAGAACATTCATGCCGCTTCACAGCCGCTCAACTGGGTTGTCCTCGCGAACACATCTAGCAAGCGTAAGAATTGTAAACGCTGGCCGAGCTTTCTCGAGTTCAGCAGGTGTTCGGTAACAGATTCGAGTGATCGCTCGCCGTCTGCACGTACCCGCACTGTTAGACCGGCTTCCGAAAAGCTCTTAGCGCCAGTTTCGGTCGCCGGCTGAAGCCGGCTCAAACAGAAAATAAACGGCTTGAAAGCTGGCCTGAAGAGACTGTGTCGCGGGTGGTGTCGCCGCTGGGCGCGGCTCGAACCGCAGATCCCTCGGTCGGGCTGACAAGCATGGGGGGAGCCGGGGACGCTGGCCTGAGGGCCAGCACTACCCGATCTGCTTCGCGCAACGAGTTTTTCAGCGGCATGTAAGTCGTGCCCTGATACGAACCGCTCGAAACCCGAATTTTCCGCGGCCTGTAGAAGCGACGCCGCCCTATAGAGTCGGGGTGGGATGGGAACTCTGGCTTTTGCGGACAGAACGCGGTACGGTAGACATTCGGGCGCGGTACCCAAGTGGTAAGGGAGAGGTCTGCAAAACCTTTATGCGTGAGTTCGATTCTCACCCGCGCCTCCAGTATTTTCTTGTATCTACCTTATTTTCTTAGATATCTCCCAGCCTTCCACTTCAGCTAACTTCTGCCAAAATCGGGAAAAATAGGGGAATATACGGCGAAAGGTTGGACAAAAACTGGACAAAATCACGCCTGCATGGTCTCGGTTTTCGCCTCAAGAAATGCGTGGAAGACGTGTTTAGAGTGTCGGTATCGACGATGCGTCGCCATTTGTGTGCACCGCAGACGGTGCAGGCCATACAAGCCCTGTGACATCTCTATTGTTCTTTAAGGGGCTATCACCGATCTGCTCCGCTTCCAGTTCTCGCAGGGAGGCGCGGCCAAGGTGCCGGAATTCGGCGATGTCACCAAGGCGGAAGGATTCCAATACATGTACGCGGTCAGCCCCTATCACCATGTAGTGGACCGAACGAAGTATCCCGCCGTGCCTGGCATCACTGGAACCAATGATCCAACGGTTCCGACGTGGATGGTCGCAAAAATGATCGCGCGATTGCAGGCCGCCACGTCGAGCGACCGTCCGGTACTGTTGCGGGTCGATTTTGACGAAGGACACGGCTTGGGATCCAGCCGTCCGCAAAGAGAAGCTCTGCTTGCGGATGAACTGAGTTTCATCCTGTGGCAGTCAGGCGACCCCGCGTTCCAGCCGAAGCCTGCGACCGCAGGAAAGTAAGCCCAGCCTCAGCATACTTCCTCGAAGAAGACTTCCGGGGAGTCAGGGGTTTCACTTCTACGAGCAGGGCGTTTTACGGCCAAGTGAAAGAAAGCGTTCGTAATCACTGGCCGACATATCGGCACTGCTCCGGGCCCGGTGAGCGCATTGGCGATTTACCACTCACCGCGTAGGTCCTAGCGAGTCGTCTGGCAAAGATCAGCTGCCCAACAGGGCGGTGAGACCCCGAGAAGGTTCCACAATTCACATTTGACATCGGCCGGAAATCAACTACCATATGGTTGTGGATAAATTAGGTACGACATTTGCGGCTTTGTCTGATCCAACCCGGCGAGCAATGATCCAACGGCTCTCGCATGGGCCTGCCTCTGTGCATGGATTGACGGAACCGTTTGCACTCTCGCAGCAGATGATTTCAAAACATATTGCCTACCTGGTGCGGGCGCGGATTGTGATCAAGAAAAAGCGCGGACGTGAGAGCGTATGCACACTGAGGCCAGAGGCGATCAAGACAGTCAGCAACTGGGCGATGAGCTATCGCCGATTCTGGGAAGAGAGCTTCGACAAACTGGAAGTAGTTGTCAATCAAATGAAGAAAGAAGAGGCCAGGGATGGCAGAAAACACGGATAGCCAAGTCGAGCGGATGATCGTCACAAGAATTTTTGATGCCCCACGCCAGTTGGTTTGGAAGGCGTGGACGGACCCGAAGTACGTGATGCAGTGGTGGGGACCGAAGGGCTTTACTGCGCCCGTTTGCCGGATGGATGTTCGCGTCGGAGGAAAGTCCCTCCTCTGCATGAGGACGCCGGATGGGTACGAGGGCTGGAATGCGATTGAATACCACGAGATTGTTCTGCACGAAAAGATCGTTTCCTCCATGTACTTTTCGGACTCGGAAGGAAACAAGATTGAGCCTGAGCAATTAGGAATAGAACATGAGGCCGTAGAGGGAGCGTACGACGTGACCCTGTTTGAGGATCTCGGAAACGGCCAGACGAAAGTCACACACATTGGCAATGATTCCATGGAGAGCGCCAAGAACAGCGGGCAACTCGAGGGCTGGAACGAGATACTCGAAAAAGTTGCCGCAGTTGTTGCGGAGCTGGCGCAGGCGAAATAAGAAACTGAAGCTGTGATTCGCGAAACTCAATCGTGGAGGAAGAAATGAAAAGAACACCGTTTCTCGCTATCGTCCTGCTGGCATTCGCATTTCCCGGCCATGCCCAGGACACGATGAAGAAAGATGCAGCCGTCAAACCTGCCGATCCGGAATTGAAAGTCGTGCTCGATTCCTGGAATGAGATTGGCCGCAAGCTGACGGCGATGGCCGAGGATTTTCCCGAGGACAAATATGACTTCAAGCCGACACCCGCGCAGCGCAGTTTCGCAGAGCAATTGCTGCATGCTGCGGGTTCAATGTATTACTTCACCAATCCTGTGATGGGGCGCAAGCCTCCCGCGGCAGAAGATCCAAAGCGCGACCAGTACAAAACCAAGGCCGACATCGTCGCATTCGTAAAGAAATCCGTTGCCGACGGCGCCGCTGCCATTCAGTCAAAGGGCGAGAAAGGCCTGATGCAGACCGTCGTATACGGTGATCAGAAAGCGCGCGTTCTCGACATTGCATACGGCATCATCGAGCATAGCGGAGAACACTACGGCCAGCTGGTTGTGTACTACCGCCTCGCAGGTCTTGTGCCGCCGGAGTCGCGGCCCAAGAAGTAAAGCGTTTGTCCTGATAATCGCGTCGATGTCAGGATTATTGCCGCAAGTAATCGGGAGCTGCATCACGCGCGAGCTTTGTCGATCATCGCCTCCCAGATACCTTTGGATTTGAGAATGAGTTCAACCGTCTCGCGGATCGCACCGCGGCCGGCGAGAGCTTTGGTTGTGTAGTGCGCTGCCTTTCTAACTTCCGGAACCGCGTTGCCTACCGCGACCGCGAGGCCAGCGCGGCGCAGCAAAGGAAGGTCGGGAAGGTCGTCCCCGATGTAGGCGACGGCAGAGTCGGGTACTCCTGACTTTCGGACAATCTCTTCATAAGCCGGCATCTTCAACGCTTGTTTCATGTAAATAAATTCCATGTTCATTTCGCGCGCTCGTCGCAGCAGGGCAGAACTTTGACGGCCCGTGATGCAGCCCGTGCGAAGACCAGCCGTGTGCGCGAGCGTGAGACCTTGGCCGTCGTGCGCGTCAAAAGTTTTGATTTCAATTGCGATCTCTTCGGTTTGGGACAGCAGGGTGACGCCGCCATCTGTCATCGTGCCATCGACGTCCATGAGGAGCACCTTAATTTGCGCAGCGCGTTTCCTGAGCGAGGGAGAGATTCTTGGATGATCGGCCAAACACGCCTCCTGACTATCACTGAAGGATTTCTACCTGGGTCAATGAAAGGACTGGCCACCTCAGCCGAAACCAGGTGCCGCACTTTCGGCTCGGATACAACATACCGTTGTACCCACTCCTCGGTCTCGCGTCACCAGGACCCTGCCGTCCGGTTGCCGACGGCGTTGGATTTTCTCTGCCGGAAGACGTAGTCGGTCCGGTCGTTGACCTGGGGCCTTCCCATGGGTCGCTGCTAAGTCGAAGTGTCGAGGTGGAAGGACTCTTGGTATGGCTCGACCGGATAACCCGCCGCTTTCCAGGCCGCCAATCCACCTTTGAGGAACTTGACCCGGTCGATATGCAGAGCAAGCGCTCGATGGGTGATGACTCGACTGGTTTTGTCGCCCGGGCAGGTACAGTAAGCCACCGCATCCTGCTCTTTCGGGATGATCGCCGGGTTCTCAAGTATTTCTCTTGGGGGAATCCTCTTGGCGCCGGGGATGATTTCGGTATCGACTAACAAATCGAGCGGCTGGCGAACATCGAAGAGAAGTATCTCTTGCTTCGAGGCCAACAAGGCGTGGAGCTCCTCTGGAGTGATGCAGTGCTGTTCCAGTAATTGCCGGTCCCTCGTGCGCTTGATCCAAATTACGATTGCTGTGCACAGCACCACGACGCAAACAGCAGTCACCGCGAGAAACATCTGTAGTCTCCTCCGTCCTCTGTAAACCAGATTCCAGCAGAGAGAAAAAGATTCTTCGCACCCCCGATGCCGATCATCGTAGCGAGCGCCAGAGATTGACCCTTGGCCCTGTCTATCGTTACGTATCCACAAGAGGCTCGGGACAAAACTGGGCCCGGTAGTAGCCACTCGCACACGGCATCGAACTGGGCCGCTGGGCAGGAATGATCCCCCTTCGCAAATTGTTTGCGCGCTGTTCTTATAGTCGATAGAGTGGTTGCTGTTTTTGATGAATCCTCTCCAGAACTTGCGGCATCCTTCTTGCCGAGTGTCCTCTTTGCGCTGCATCCTATCCGAGTCTCCATACTTTTTGGGGGTAATTCGTGAATCGGCGTAATTTCTTGCAGTCCACCGGCTTGGCAGTCGCCGGCGTCGCACTGACAAAAGCGGAACTCTCATTTTCTCAGCAAACGCACCCGCCATCCGAAGGTTGGCGCACCTTCGAGGTAACCACTCACGCACAGGTGCTGGAGCCTGTCGGAGAAACCAAAGTATGGTTACCGGCGGCGCTCATACAGAACACGCCGTTTCAGCGGACGATGTCCAACAAGTTTAGTGCTGATGGCGGCAAGGTAAGAATGGACGAAAGCAAGCCGCCGAGCTTGGGTATCGTCGTCGCGACATTCCCCGCGGGCGTAAAGCCGATGCTGACGCTGACCAGCCAGGTGGCTCTGAAGAACTACTCCATAGACCTGGGCAAGCCCGGTCCGGCGCGGCCACTCCCTGCTGCCGAGTCGCAATATTTTCTGCAGCCGCATAAGAACATTCCGACCGACGGCATCGTGAAGACCACCGCGACCGAGATCACAAAGGGCGCCACGACGGATGTCGAGAAGGCGCGTGCGATCTACGAGTGGATCGTCGACAACACGTTTCGCGATCCGAAGGTGCGGGGGTGCGGCCGGGGCGACATTCGCGTCCTGCTCGACACCGGTTACCTGGGCGGCAAGTGTGCTGACCTGAATGCGCTCTACGTCGGACTCGCGCGTGCCGCAGGCCTCCCGGCGCGCGATGTGTATGGCATTCGTGTGGCGAAGTCCGAGATGGGCTACAAGAGCCTGGGTGCGTCTTCAGAGAAAATCACCAAGGCCCAGCACTGTCGGGCAGAAGTGTACTTAACACAATTCGGTTGGGTGCCTGTCGATCCCGCCGACGTGCGGAAGGTGGTTCTGGAAGAGCCGCCCGGGAACCGTCCACTGAATGACGAGATGGTGACCAGCGCGCGCAAACACCTGTTCGGTTCATGGGAGATGAACTGGATGGCCTACAACTTCGCTCAGGATGTCGAGCTGCCGGGATCCAGTACAACCGTCTCCTTCCTGATGTATCCGCAAGCGCAAACGGCGGAGCGGACACTCGACAGCCTGGATCCGGACAATTTCAAGTACGAGATCACTGCGAGAGAGCTATCGTGATTCCAGCAAGAGCAGATTCCGAGCACCACAAGCCTGCCGCATGCGGACTGGCCCTGGTTCGCGTGACCATTGGCGCGATGTTCGTCTGGGTATTCTTCGAGAACCTGGGCAAGGGGCTCTACACGCCGGGCGGCTACGCAGGATTGATCCACTATTACATCGAGAAGGGTCACTCGCCGGCTGTGTGGAAAGCAATTATGGCGTCGGCGGCGAGCCATGCCGCGATGGCGGCTCCGATGCAGGCGATACTCGAGATGTCGCTCGGCGTGCTGCTCGTCATCGGTCTGTTCACGCGCCCCGTGGCATTTGTTGCGTTCTTGTACCTGGGCAGCCTTTGGATGTCGGAGTGGGGCACGGCATGGACCTGGGAACTCTTGAACCCGGTTCTAGCGTCGCTCGCGCTGGCAATAGGGCGTGCGGGCCGAGCGTGGGGTGTCGACGCCTGGCTGGCACAGCGATGGCCGAACGCTCCGTGGTGGTTGCTCTGAGCCAGGACCAGTGCGCGTCTCCGTCATCATTCCCACGCATAATGAAGCGCAGGCCATCGGTCGCGTTCTAGCCGATCTTCCCGCCGATCTTGTCACGGAAGTCCTGGTGGTCGACAGCAATTCCACCGATGGGACGGCCGAGATTGCCGAGCAGATGGGAGCACGCGTCCTGCGCGAACCGCGCCGCGGATATGGGCGAGCCTGTTTAACCGGGCTTGCCGCGGCAAGCGCTCCCGACATCGTCGTTTTCCTCGACGGAGACTACAGCGATCGGCCCGATGAATTGCCGCTTCTGCTCGCGCCCATCACCGAAGGCCGAGCGGACATCACACTGGGCTCGCGGCTGGCAAAACAGAACCATCCTGACGCGCTGCCTTGGCACTCAGTATTCGGAAATCGGCTGGCGGCCGGCATGATCCGGGTTTTATATGGCCAACGAATCAGCGATCTGGGCCCGTTTCGCGCCGCGCGTGCCGATGTCCTGCGGCAACTCGCACTGGAAGAGCCTACCTACGGCTGGGCAGTCGAGATGATCCTGAAGGGCGCGCTCGGCGGCTTCCGGATTGTCGAGGTGCCAGTCAGCTACTATCCGCGCATCGGGAAATCGAAGATCAGTGGCACGCTGCGGGGCACGGTCGGTGCGGCGTGGTTTATCCTCACTCTGATCGTGCGCTACCGTTTTCGGCGTCGAAAAACGTGAAGCTCCAGGCCGATATGGAATCCGGCGAGACTCCCCATCCTTCAAGAGACCGCACGCTCGTGATCATGGCCAAAGCGCCACGGCCGGGATTGGTCAAAACCCGTTTAGCGCAGAGCCTTCCCGTGGAAGAGGTCACTGAGCTGTATCGTTGTCTTCTGGACGACACTTTGGCTCTGGCGCACTCGCTGCCTGGCGTGAAGGTCGCCATCATGTGCCCTGCGTTGGATGTCAAGGAACTGGCACAGTTGGCCGGAGCTACGGCTGTCGTGGCGCAGCCAGTGGAAGGGCTAGCGGCAGCGTTGATGTCGGTCTTTGCGAACTTTGCAGCGGACGGCCGGCAGCGCGTTATCGCCTTCAACAGCGACAGCCCGCACCTGCCGGCTTCGGTTCTGACGAGCGCATTCGAGATGCTCACCGCGCATGACGTCGTGGTCGGCCCGACACATGACGGCGGCTATTATCTCGTTGGGGCGAAGGGCGACCATGCCGGTCTTTTTGACGGCGACGGAATGGGAACCGACAGCGCACTCGACGCGCTGCTGGCTCGGGCTCGCAAGCTGCAGCTTTCCGTGGCCTTCACCGATCCCTTCTACGATATCGATGTGGAGAGCGACCTAACCCGCCTTGAGGCGGAGCTGCGACTTGCTCCGTCGCGGGCGCCACGAACGGCGGCATGGTTGACACAGCGGCAACAGGTGATCGCGCTCTCGCGAATCGCCGCTGGGGACAAGTGAAGCTCACTCCGTCTCACCGGCTGTACGGGATCGGTGCCATCCTGCTGGTGGCGCTGGTCGTTTGCGCGCGCAGGTTCGGCGGCCAGGGCGAAGCTTTCCCCCTCATGCCGCTGGCGGTAGCGGGCGTCGCGTATCTTCTCGCCATCCGCGAGCTCTTCTGCACACCAAACTTTCCCAAGCACGTGATTGTCATCGCTCTCGGGTTGGCCGCAGTGTGGCACGTTGCATTCCTTGCAATACCGACGGGCTCCGATGACGACGTTCGCCGCTATGTTTGGGATGGCCGCCTGCAGCGGCTAGGCTACAACCCCTACATTGTGGTACCCAACGATCCGGCGGTCGCCGCTTTGCACACGACCGAGACGCGCACGATGAATCATCCGGATCTGCCCAGCCCGTATCCACCGGGGGCTCAGCTTTTCTTTCGTGCCGTCACCGCGATTCACGAGTCTGTCTTTGCGATGCGAGCCGCGTTTGTGATTTGCGACCTGGTCATCGTTCTCGTTTTGTTCGATGTCTTACGCGGGACCGGCCGGGGAACGCACTGGATTCTGGCTTACGCTTGGAACCCGCTGCTGGCGACGGAAGTGGCGGGCAGCGGTCACATCGACATTCTCGGCCTACTTCTACTGCTGATATCCTTCGCCGCCCTGCTGCGCCGCTGGCGTGCGATTGCAGCCGTAGCGTTCGCGCTGGCGATCGCCGTAAAGTTTCTTCCGATTGTGCTGCTGCCGCTCTACTGGCGGCGTGTTCGCGTGCGCGACGCGATCCTAGCCGCAGCGGTGTTCGCAGTCCTGTATCTGCCGTTTCTAAGCCATGGGCGAATTCCGACAGGCTCGCTCGGTACTTACATTCAGAGTTATCGTTTCAACGATCCGGTGTTTACTTTGCTCGAGCGAGTGATGACTCCGCAGGTCATAGCGGGAGTCGCAGCCTTTGTCGGCGTTCTGATCGCAGTCTGGTTTAGAACCAAATCCCAGACACTGTCCGAGGACGCATTTGCGTGGCCGATAGCTGCGTCGCTTCTGTGTGCGCCGGTTGTGTATCCATGGTACTTGCTGTGGCTGTTGCCGTTCGTGCGATCGAAGTCGACGCTGCCGCTCATCCTCTGGACGGTGAGCATTATCCCGACGTACATCGTGTGGCATCTGCGCGCGCTAGGGCATCCGTGGGTTCTCCCTGGCTGGGTTCTGATGCTGGAATACGGATCCGTTGCAATGACCGCTGTAATCATCTTGTTGCGCCACATCATCCGGCCCCGCCGCGCTAAAGTGGCTCTCTAAAGAGTTTTCGGCTTAACCCGGCGGCGCTAAACCGCCGCTCTACCGTTATAGTTCTTCGTATCCTGAAGCACCTGCCCGTCATCCAACATCCGTCGTTGAATTCACCAAGGAGGAACCCTCATGACACATCTGCGCTGCAATAGAGCAATACGTCTTCTGTCGATCCTTGGGGTAATGGTTCTTACTGTAACTTCCTGGGCGCAGCAGCGCTCGCCAATCGCTGAAAAACTCGCCAAGACTTACGGCCTCGATTCGTTTGGGCAGATCGACGCGATTCGCTATACCTGGAACGCAACCTTCCCGGGCGTCAATATTTCCCGCACCTGGACCTGGGAGCCGAAGACCGGCCAGATCACCTATGAGGGAAAAGATAAAGACGGCAAACCGGTGAAGGTCACCTACCTGCGCTCTCAGCTCAGCAGTCAATCTGCCGAGGTCAAGGACGACATCGACCCCGGCTTCCAGAATGACAATTATTGGCTGATCTTCCCGCTCCATCTTTACTGGGACACCAGCGCCACCGTGACCGATGAAGGCCAGCAAAAGCTGCCACTGGGGAAGGGTTCCGCCGATAGAATCGTCGCGAAATATCATCCCTCGCTAGGCGGCTATACACCGGGTGACACCTGGACCCTCTACGTCGGCACCGACGGGCGAGTGGAAGAATTCCGATATGACCGCGGCGGCCCCAGGAAGCCAAAGGTGGTCATCGCGACGTGGACAGGCTACAAAATGGCAGGTCCA
Source organism: uncultured Acidobacteriaceae bacterium (assembly GCA_963805985.1). Taxonomy (GTDB): domain Bacteria; phylum Acidobacteriota; class Terriglobia; order Terriglobales; family Acidobacteriaceae; genus Bog-257. Next base: position 16,481 of record CAWDWG010000010.1, read on the forward strand.
CTGCTGATCTCAACCGAGCACCGCGGCACGGCCGATGGCGCTCCGTTGCACCTTTGGTTCACGAATGTTGCCGTCAAGCTGGCGGGATCGAACACCTGGATGGACGCGAAATAGCAGCGGTGTACTTCTTCGTGGGTTGGTAGAGCGGGCCTTCAGGCCCGCGTAAGCGCGATCATCTATTACCTGAGCCGGCTTCAGCCGACGACAGAGTGCCGCCGGCTGAAGCCGGCTCCATCTGGGAAGAGGCGCAGCATAACGCGGCGCTAAAGCACCGCACTACCCGATGTAAGAAGGGCAAAAACGCAGCAAGCAGCGAGTTTCTATCGGGCCATTACTACCGTCGTACAGCAACTGTTCAGCTTGGGCAGGTCGCGGCTGGCGGCCATGCGGACTTCGAGCCGCAGGCGCTCTCCGCGAACGATCGGGCAGTAACAGTCGGGCTGTAGCAACGCATCCTGCAAGCGCCTTCGTCCGGCACAGCCGCCGTGGCAAGACTCCCGGAACTCGCACGGCTGGCATGCCTCGGGAATGAATCGCGCCTGCTCGAAGGGCCGCGAGTTAAGAACGCCTACGCCGGCCGAGATCAGTTCCGATAGCGGCTCGCCCGCTCCCGGCCAATAGACGCAGGGCTGTGTTGTTGCGCGCGGCGTAACCCGCACCGTGCTTACGCCACATCCTCCTTGTAGTGGAGGCAGCCCGGCCATCGCTCGCACCAGCGGCTCGCCGATGGCGATGACATCCGTTTCCGCAAACAGCTGGCGGAATCCCTCCCAATACTCTTCATAGGACAACGCATAGATATCGGACCGCACGGACTGGTAGACGTTCACCCGCAGAGGAGCGTCGAACTGCTTCGCCACTCGCGCTACCTCGGCCAGGCGCAAGTAATTCGACTTCATCATCACGGCGATGATGGTCACGGGCACGCCCAGCTTCACACAACGCGATGCCTGCTGATGAATGAGCGCCCAGTTTCCCAGTCCGCGCTGCGCATCCTGCTCCGCTTGCGTAGGGTAGTCGAGAGAGAATTCGATGTCATGAAAAGCGCGCAGCTCGATGTCTTCCAAAACGGCGATGCTGTGGCCGTTCGAAGTGATCGTGAGTTTGACCGGCTGGGTGCGAAGGTATCCAAGCATCGCCTTGAACTCGGGATGCATGCCGTTCTCGCCCGTCCCCAGATTCACCGAGCCGACGGGCAGCCGTTCCATCACGGACTTGACCTGCTCCAGGGTAAGGCGATCCGTGCGCGCCGGATCGCGATAGCAGAAAGCGCAAGAGAGATTGCATTCGTTCGTTAGACCCAGCCCCAGCGCAATCCCGGCGGGCGCGCTCGCAACGTGGTAAATCGGGGCTTTGCTGGGTGAAGTATTCACTCTGTGTTCTCCACAGAAATAGTTCGAAGAGCAGATCCCTCGTCGGCCTGAAGGCCTCCTCGTGATGACAAAAAGAAAAGACTTGCACCGGCGCACCCGTTCGGCAGGCTCAGGGCATGGCTAAAGCTGCGCCCCTTCAAATCCTGCTCGCGGCGAGTTTCTTGGCAGCCGACTACATGCTCCGCGCCAGGCATTGCGTGTAGCGGGCCACCGCCGCGAATTCCGGCCGGCTGCCCAGCTTCCTCTCCAGCTCCAGGATCCGCGCGTAATCGGAGGTACGAGAAATGCGAGGCGGCAAGTAATCCGACAGGACGCGTACACCTCGCTCCGCGATCACCGTCAACGACTCCGCGTTCAACATCGGCTGCAGGCCCTGCGCGCGAAAGAGCCGAACTCTGCCTCCGTACAGCGACTCAAATCCCCACTCGGCGGTGAGATTGGCTTCGGCAGCTGCCAGGTCGCCCGCCTGGATCGCAGCCTTGAGGACTTCACCCGCCTGGTTGCGCACAACGATTGACAGTATCGCCGAAGTGTCCCGTAAAGCGCGAGCCGCACTGCGCACCGCGGCGCCTGGGTCCTCGACGTATTCAAGTATGTTGTGGCAAAGAACGACATCGAACGACGCGGCCTCGAAAAGGTCCGTCAATTGACGAACGTCGCCATGTCGCAGGGTAATTCTGTCCGCAAGCCCCGCTTCTTCAGCCGCGCATCTCGCCACGTCGAGCATCGCCTGCGACGAGTCCAGTCCGCTGACGTAATAACCGAGCCTGGCCAGACGAACCGCCGTCGCCCCCGTGCCACATCCCACGTCCAGTGCATACATCTGCTTCTTCGCCTGCGGTGTGGGAAGAAACTCCCGGAGATTGGCGAACGCCAGGTCGGTGCGCAAGCGGCCCTCGGGCGTCTCGAGATATGCGGCATAATCCTGGACGCCGTCCTGGAACCGCTCGTCATCACTTCTAGTAATCATCTTCCTCCGCCTCGCGGAACCGGAGAAAAGCCCTTGCATTCACCAACGGAACAGTAGCCAGCTTCCAGGAGACTGCTCCGACAAGTAAATGATAAACGGGCACGTACGATGGAAGATGGCCAGCAGACTTTCGCAACGTAGATGTCGGATGCTAATTCATCCTTATGGGGGTTGCTTTTGTCAAAACGACCCTCAGAATCCGGTCTAATTGGGAAGCGGCTGCACCACCCAAGATGACTCCTAACTGCATCCGTGATCGTAGGCTCGAGACGGTCATGTTGGCGCTACCGCCCAAAATTGGACAAAATGCGGGGCTGATCCCTCGATTTTGTTGACTGGAAAGGTGTTTACAGGTCTAATTGCAGGGTCTGCAAAACCTTTATGCGTTCGGTTCGATTCCGACCCGCGCCTCCAGTGTTTGCGGCGACGGAAGACTGCAAGAAGGCGGCTCCAGAACGACCTGGGCCGCGGGAGGCTTCTACATGAGCATGAAAGCGACGGTTCGGCAGGTGGAAGGCGTCGTGGTGGTGGATCTGAGTGGACAGATCAAACTGGGCGAGGGCAGCTCGACTTTGCGCGACACCGTTAAGGACCTGCTGAGCAAAGGGCAGAAGAACATTCTGCTGAATCTCGGAGAAATCAGCTACATCGACAGCTCGGGCATTGGCGAACTGGTCGCCGCTTTTACCTCCGTGCGCAATCAGGGCGGCGAATTGAAGCTGTTGAAGCTCACCCGGAAGACCCACGACCTGCTCCAGATCACCAAGCTGTACACCGTCTTCGATATAAAAGACGACGAAGCCGAGGCTATCGCCGCATTTCGCTGAGCCGGCTGTTTCGGAAACGATATGCAAGTCGCGTAGCTTCGCGCGCTATTGCGCCAGGGTTGCCGGCGGCGGGACGCTGCGGTTCTTCATCCACTCGGCGATGATGCCCTGATTCTGCGCGGTGCGCGGAACCTTCTCGATATCAGGCATGAAGATGCGCAGGCCGGCTTGCGGCGTCATTTGAATGCGGCCATTGACCAGCTGCTCCTGGTACCGCGTCAGATCGAAGCTGAACCAGTCGTCGCTGGAGAGGTCGATCATGAAGATGTCGGCCTGGGCCATCGTCAGCTTTCCCAGGTTGATCGTACCGCCGGACAATCGGATGAAGTTCCGCCACTGCTTGAACTCGTTCGCCTCCGGCCGGCCGTCTCCGAAAATCGTAACCAGATCGCCGGTCTTGCTCCCGATATGCGCGTCCGTCAGTTTTCCTCGAACCGCCGGCGCCGGCAACACCTGTTCCGGATCGACATAGATATCATTTCCGGAAACCTGAACGTTCGTCGCCCCCTTCGCTCCAATCAAGTCCTGGACATTGATGTGAAACGCATGTACCAGTTCTTTCACCGGAAGTTTCAGCACCCGTAGCGTCACCATATGCAACCGTACCCGGCCATCGGGCGCGGCGCTCACTTCGCTGACCATCTCGATCGGCAGCGAGACGCCTTTGTGCAACGTACCGTTCAGCTTCAGGCGATCGCCGTCGGCTGTGAGTGACACTTTTTCCAGCGGCGATCCCTGTAACAGGCTGCCGTTCAGAATTCCACTGATATCCGAGAGACTGGTGGCAACAATGCCCGACTGAATGTTCAGGACGAACGAACCGGGTTCGTCAAAAGATGGGACCGCACCCGCGCGCGTGGGACGAATCTCGCCGCGCAACCAGCGCACGCGGAGCTGCAATCCCGGACGCTCGTCAAGGATGACGTTGTGCATCAGCACCTTGGTTTGCGAAGTCGCGGAGATCCCACCTGCGACCTCAGCCGTCGACGAAGTTGCAGCCGGCTTTTCATTACTCGACGCATTGCTCTGCGAGGCCGGTGGTTGCGGCGCCTTCGGTTTACTGCAGGATGGCAGCGAGAGCATTACTGCTAAAGAGAACATCACTGCTAAAGAGAAAAAGAGTATGCGCTTGTACACGGCGATTTCCTTCCCCAGTTGAGCGTCTGGAACATGGTAATGCCGATGGGAAGCGTTGCCGGACTCGCTTACGGCTCGACTACGGAGCAGGACGGGTTGCGCTCACCGCGAGCGCCTCGCCTCTTGCGCCCTTGGTCACCAGACGCCTCCGCCATTCCAGCACGCAGTAAGAACCCATGATGACGATGATGGGGTCAAGCGGATGACGATAATCCATGCTGGAATGCGTGATGTAGTAAACCAGCGGATAGGTGAGAAGGATCAGAGCGAGCGGTAAGACACCCTGGCCTTTGCCCTCCGCCCACGTGAACCATAGGCCGCCGAGCAGCAGCAGGGTTATGGCGGCACTCAGAAACATGTTGGGTATACAGAACGGCTCACGAGCGAGGTAATTTGGGTCCAGCGACCAGAAGCCCGTCCACATATTCAGGAAGTGGCGAGCGGTCACCCAAACAACAAACTTGGGATGCTGCGTGATGAACGCCAAGGCCTCCGTCCTCTTGGCATCCATGTAGCCGATCTCTCCCAGACGTTGCCATTGGGCATATTCTGCCGGGCTAGTGGTGGGATGCGCGGAGTCGGGCGTCACATCCGAGGTGTCGCCGTTGTACCCCACGTGCACTTCCATCCAGAAACCATCGCGCAAGGGGATAAGGCGATGGAAAGTTCGGTAATTGCGAACCGTCCACGGAGCGATCATAACCACGAACACGCAGGCCGCCAGCAACCCCGGCCGCACCCACGCGAGCTTGGCTTTGCGGCGCTCCCAGAAGATCCATGCTGCAAGCAAGGGCAACGGCGCCAGGAGCGTTGGGCTTACCAGTCCGGCTGATCCCCATAACGCACCCCAGAGCAGCCAGTCCCCAGCCGCTCGGCTGTCTTTCAGCCTGACGGTCTGCAGCCAAAGCAGGCTCGCGATCAGGCAGGTCAAGGTGTCCGAGTAGATTCTTCCACCAGAGAGATAAATGGAATACGGGAAGAACACCCACGTCCATCCGGCAATCACGGCGACGCGCTCATCAAAGATGCGCCTGGCCAGGAAATAGATTGGCAACACGGTGACCGACGCAAGAATACTGTTGATCGTGAGGATCGCCATCGCGCTCGCGGCGGTGTAACCCCCAAACACTTTCATGCACGCCGCGACCAGGTACGGATAGGCCGGCATGAGCATCGCGGTAGGGCCGCTGGGGTCGAAGAAGGGCGAAGAGAATCCGTGGCCCTGGCAAATGGAACCGGCGATCTGCCCCATCTCCCAGCCGAAGTGCCAATGGTTGCGGAAGCCATCGACAAACTCGGACACCATCGCGGCGGATACTGCCAGCCGGATGATGAGGGCGACAACGGCCATTCGCAACACGCGCGGGACTGCGCCCGAGCCGGACTCGACAGCTTCGCGCTGCTCCTCGATCGATATGGCGACGTGCGGCGTCACCCTTCCTCCTTCATTTCCGACATGCGCCCGAGCGTACCAATCACCGCGGATGCCGACGAGGACATCTTAACTCGACAGTTAGAGATTTCGAAACCGCTGTCGGTTGGCTGCTGATATCCGGTTGGATTCTGCTTGCTCGGGACGTCGCCGCGGGGTCCTCGCACTACCGTCGAGTTTGTTTCAGGGAAAGAAAGAGGGCGGCATGCGCCGCCCTCTCATCAACCCGAGGAACTTCTCAGTACATCATCAAGACGAGCTTGTAAATCAGCATGGACCCAGCCGGCGGGTAGATCGCGTTGGTGTCAACAAACTCCGGGGTAAAAATAAGCTGGGTAACATTGTTCCAGGCATTGGGAAAGGTAAGTGTCTGCGGCTCGGTGGTGAGCTGCCAGGTTGTGCGGCCCACGAACTTTCCGTTGCTGTAGGCGCTGACAATCACCTTGTTCGGCAGCCAGCCTGCGGACACCTGAATCTCGACCGGCGTGAAAGCGATAACGTTAGGACCAACCGCCAATTTGATGGAGCCGGTACAGGTCGCCGCCAGGTTGCACAACGGTCCGCCGATAAACGCGACGACATTGTGCTGCGTCGAGGGATCGACCCAGAAGCCCGGGCCTTGTCCGCTCCATAGCCCTGGCGTTACATAATAGAAATTGTTCCAGTTCAGGTACGTGCCCTCCGGAAAATTGTCCGGCATGGGTGCAGGCGTTTTGGCGATGGGCATCTGGTGGAAGTTAATCGGCTCCTGGGCACCGACACACAAAACGATTGCCACGATAAAGCTGATAAGAATCACAATCCGTTTCATAAGGGGTAACCTCTTCAGGATTGTGGGGTACTGACCGCTCCAGTTTTTCCACTTTGCTGCAGGGTCGTCCGTGCGTCAGGCTCGCCAAACCAATCCAGTGACTCGGCTATGTAGGATCAAGAAGAACGCACTTGACGACGTTGGTAATGTCGCGTGGTAGTGTGGCGGGGGATCAGGCTTGCGGCAGTCTGGTCAGGCGGAACCCTACCGCGCACGTGAATCGCTTCCATCACAAAAAGCTATCGCGAATGGCAGCGGTCAGTCGCCACAAAGAACTAGTCACTTCTGAGGGTCGGCTGAGTGGCTTCACTCTAGCACCACGCTCTGCGTTGTCAATGGAAACCACGCGCCGCATTCGTTTGTGTTCCGGTTTTGTCCCGTTTCGGTCCCGCGGGATACGGCATTTTGAGATTCGCTACCTACTACGCTTGACAGTCTTCCCCTCACAAGATTCTGGGGCCACCGGGCAAACCGTAAATCACCATCTTGCCGGGTGGTGGCGGCGGCGTAGCCTGGGAAGGCAAAACCTTGGTTCCCCCATCCGGGTCGTAGACGACCATGGGATCCGTTTGGTGAATCGATTCATCAACGCTCGACAGCAACTGCTTCGCTGGCGGGGTAGCCATGATCTTGCCCAGGGCGCTGGGCAGCGCCGCCGGATCCGCTGCAAACTTCACCCGTAGAGATGCGTCTTCCATCTCGCCCGACATTTGCAGAGATGAAATCGGGCTGCTGCGCAACGTTTCCAACATGCGGCGCGCCTGGTCCGCTGTCGGGTAGTTCAGTTGCAGATCAATCTTCAGACCACTACGAAAATTAGCGGCAAGCAAATAGCTCGACGGGGCATTCGACTTGGTTGCGATATTGAGTTTGGTGAGCATCGCTCGCGTGCCCTGGATCCAGAAATCGACCTCGCCACTCAGTTGTTTCACCTGCACGACAGCGGACGGCTCAGGCCCGCTTTTTTCCTGCAGACGCCGAACCGCGGCGGCAACCGACGCTTCACGCCCCAGCACCACCGCCGTCTTGGAGATTCGGTAGCAGGTCGTCCCATCGCCCAGGGAGACAAAACCGGTGGGGTAGTCCATCTTTCCCTGCAGCAGGATGAGCGTATCGCCGGCATCCATTGACACCCAATAATGGTCTGCGCCCTTGATCTTCTCCATTGCCGCCTGGAACTCGCCGGGCGTCATGTTCAATCGAGCGGCCAATTCATAAACAACTACCTGCGCCGCCGATGATCGCCGCACCGCAGTCAGATTCACTGCCATCATCATGTCCGCATGCGGATGAGCGAATCGCCAACTGGCAGGCAATGAGAGAGTCCTGGATCCCGGCAGCCGCTCAACAGGAGGGTCGGGGATAACAACCAAAGTCGGCTCGTTCGGATCACGCTCCTCTTCAGCCGGGGCAGATGGCTCGGCCGCGCCACCAGGCGGTCGCGGAGGGGCCTTGGGCTTCATGTCGATACAGACGAACGCCTTCGGATTCTGCTTGCAGTAGTCGGAACAGCCGGCAATTTTGGCGTTGTTGACGCAATAACCCGCAGCCTTGCTGAGGTCTGGCGGCAGGCTCTTCGCGGCCAGCGGCTTTCCGTTGTTACAGGCGGGCGCGTGAGGGTTATCGGTGCAGTAGTCCTCATACGTGTAGGGTTTCGTGTTGGCTTGCTGAGCGCTCGTCGATGCTGTTGCCAGCAGAATCGATCCCAGAACGAAGAGGCACTTGGTCATAGTCGATCGTAAGAGTTCAGGCAGGCAGCAAAAAGTATACAAAGCAAAACCGCATATTCCGACGGAATTGTATCGCCATCATCACAGATAACAACGGTGCACGAGTTGTCGGCACCCCATCTCTGAGCCATTGACTAGCGGTCGGTCCTTTGCTATGCGCCGCAGAGTGTCCACGAGCCGGGCCGCCCGCAAATCCGGGAAGTCGCTGCGGGCGTCTGCAGGCCGCTGGGCAGAAGAGGCGTCTCTCTGGTCAGCCCTTCCGCCGATCGTCGAAATTAGACCCTGTGCTCAACGAGCACAAGCCACTCTCGTAAGCCGCTCCGGGGCTGTGGCTGCATCGTCTCCAGCGCCGGCCGGGTGACGCCCCAAATAGTAGCGAACAAATAGCGAATCGACGATACAATTGCGAAATGCCGGCTACGCGGCGCACAAAAGACTCGCAGATCTCGCCCACGGCATCGCCCTTGTCCTCGCTTCAGCTTCGCGGCGAGTTGAGCGCCCGCAACCTTAGCCTGTGCGGTGGAGTCAGTCACGAGTCGACCTGCGGCAACATCCCCAGCGTGCTGTACAAGGAAGCCGACGGCCGGCATCACAATTTCATTCCCGCTTCGTACCGGCGGATCCGCGCGTCGCCGGAATGGAGTCGCCGGCTGAAGAAACATTACAGCGGCACGAGCAGACTGGCATGGCCGCGCGACAGGATTCGCCGCGAACTCGACTGCGCTAACAGCTCGGACGCACTGCTGATGAACATCTTCTGCTATCCCGGCGTGACCAGCCGAAGGTCGTTGTGTGCGCTGCTGGGCATCGAGCAAGGATTACGTCCGCGGTTCGGAGTGCGAGCAGGCTTACCGATGATCGGCCGAGGTGCGGATCGTACCGAAATCGACATGGCCCTGGGTCGGCTCTTTGTTGAAGCAAAGTTAACGGAAAGTGGATTTCAAACTGCGCGCCCGGAACTGCTGGCGCGCTATCGCGACGTTGCCGACGTCTTCGATATGGACCTGCTTCCGGTATCGGCCGCCGGATATCGCTGCTATCAATTGCTCCGGGGCGTCTTGGCTGCAAATCACTGTGGCAAGTCGTTCCTCGTACTTTCAGATGCCCGCCGTAGTGATTTGATCGAGGCGTGGTTCACGATTCTGCGCGCCGTGCGCGACTGCGAGCTGCGGTCGAGGCTAGGTCTTCTGACTTGGCAGGAACTCGCGAGCGCGCTGCCGAAGTCCTTGCAGAGATTTCTCAGCGAGAAATACGGGATTTTTCCGCAAGCCTGACACAGGCAGGAAGCTTTGCATTTACTTCTGCGACGGCACAAACCCCTCCATCACTGCCTTTCGCATCAGATCCGGCGGCAGCAGACCTTGCGCCAGGATGAAGTCGTGAAATTTCTTCTGATCGAACTTCACTCCTTTCGCCGACAAAGCTTTCTCCGTGTCTTCGCGCAGCGCGATCAGCTTTGTATAGCCGTAGAAGTAGCTGTTGGCCTGGCCCGGCATGCGATAGGTGAAGCGCTCCACTTCTTCTTCTGCGAAAGCGTGCGAGGAGACAACATCGTCCTGCAACACGCGATAGGCATCGGCGGTCGTGATCTTGCCGGACTGCAACTCGGGATCGAGAAACGCCCGCGCCGCCCGCAGCAGCCGGTAGTCCAGCGACACCAACTGCCCCTCCAGCGGCATGTACTGCTTAATGAGATATTCCGAATACAAGCCCCAGCCTTCGACATTCGTACTATTGAACGCATAACGGACGCGCGCCAGTGAGACGCCGTGTTCCAGCATTGCGTCGAACTGCAGTTCGTGTCCGGGCCGTGCTTCGTGCGCAGTGAGAGTCCACGCCGCCGCGTCGAAGGTGAAGTCGTCGTACTTTTCCGATGCGGGCTGGCCCGGGCCGGCAGGAATATTGAGCGGCAGAACGAACGCTCCGCGCTCGCCCGTGTTATGCAAGAACGGAGGAGCCTGCATGTGGGGTGCGGGTTGTTCGGCAGTTTCAGCCGCCGTAGCAATGCGAATTTGCGCGGGACGATCGGGCAGGGTTACGATCTGCTGCTCAATAATGATTTTCTCAATCTGCTTGAGCCGATTTTCATAGAACGGCAGAATCGCGTCGCCGACCAACTGCTGCTTCTTCAGCTCGTGCATGACATCGCGATAATCGCTCGACGGAAGGTTGCGCTGCTTTGCGATCTGCGCGGCGATACCCTGCATCTCTCCCTGAATTTCCGTGAAGGCCTGATGCGCCATCGCGGCGATCTGTTCAGGAGGAATGTCGATACCGTAGCTCTCCAACGCGAGTTCATACTTCTCGCGCGGCAAGCGGAAATCCGTCCGCGCTTTGGGCAGAACCGTTTCCCGGACCCACGCGTCATAGTCGACCAGCTGCTGCTTCAGCGTGGCATACGGCTCCTGCCAGCCAGTCAGTTTGTATTTCTCCATCAGCGAAGCAATGCCGTCGAGATAGTTCGAGTTGCGCGCCATCTCGGTTTCGATCTGCACCCGGGCGGGATAGATCACGCCCGGCTTGGCCATCTGCTCCTTGACACGCTGCTTCAGAATTTCCGTGATGGCGGTGTAGCCCGGATCGAGTCCGGCGTACTCGCGAATGCGCACCACTGCCGCAGGCCGGCGATCGCTCGGCGTCTGGACATCGAGAAGACTGTGCAGTCCGGCAAAGACGACCTGGCTGGCATTGATGAATGGCACTTCGTGGGCGCGCTGATAGTCCTGCATTTTGAAGTTGAGCTGGACCCTGCTGATCATGATCTGCAGGTCCTCGGCCACTTCAGTCTGCTGCTTTTCGGCGGCGGCAGCTTTCAGCTTCACCAGCGCGGCTTCGGTTTCTGCGCGTTCGCGATCCTCGTCGGCCAAGGTCGGCTGCCCGACTTTGTTGTCATACTGGCTCAAGCCTTGCTGCGAGGCAGCTTCGGGATGGTACTGAAATGCCACATCGTTCAACAGCTTGGCGTAGCTGTTGCTGACGGCGATCCAGTTCTGAGCTGAGCTGTTCGCTGTTTGCTGATTAAGTTTGGCTTGTGCCATTGCTATTACGCCGAACACACCTACCGCGAAGAATATGCCCAGGTTGCGGATCACTGCTCCTCCCGGCCACGCGAGCGGCCTTCGGGCAGTATAGAAGGCTTTCACGGCTGGTTGGGCTGCTCTGCCACGAGCAGCGTCAAAAGCGGGCTGACAAGCCTGTGCTCACCTTTCCCCGAACGCCTCGTCCAAATTGGTGATCGTAACCTCCCCAGTTACATCGGACAGCGGCTGGGAATTGATGGGAATACGTCTTACTGGCCGAGCCGATTCTTAACAGACAGAGCCCGAGGCTTCAGCGATTTTGCCAACGCTGAAACGGCGCCGAAGTGTCGGCTCACGCAATCTTTTTGATTCTTGGAGGAGAAGGAACAACCATGAAAGCTTGGCTAACGCGTGGATGGCAAGTGTGCCGCAAGCAGCGTGCAGCGGTCGTGATGACGCTGGCTTTGGCTGCTTGTTTAGTGGCTTACACCTCATTCCACACGGCGGGTGCGGGAGCCGCCGTGTCGTCTAATACCGCACCGCTGGATAACAATCAGGTCGGGGCATTGCTCTCGCTGGATCAGGCAATGGAAGCGGTCGCTGCGCGAGTAACGCCGGCGATCGTCAACGTCGCCGTGACTTCGCGCGCGAAAGCTCAGCCGGTAGCTGAGGGCATGCCGGAAGGGATGCAGCAGTTCTTCGGTCAGCAATTCGGGGGCCAGCAATTCGGCGGCCAGGGAATGCAGTCGCAGCCGCGGATTGAGCACGGAATCGGCAGCGGCGTCATCATCTCGCCCGACGGTTACATCGTCACCAACAACCACGTCGTTGAAGGCGCGACCGAGATCAAGGTCACGCTCAGCGACCGTCGCATTATGACGGCGAAGGTAGTCGGCACCGATCCGCTGACTGATCTGGCGGTGATCAAAATTGATGGCACGAATCTGCCCAACATTCCGATCGGCGATTCGGCCAGCCTCAAGCCGGGGCAGACGGTGCTGGCGTTCGGCAATCCGTACGGGTTCCGCTTTACGGTCACGCGCGGCATCGTGAGCGCGTTGAACCGGCCGAATCCTTACAGCGACGATCCGCACAAGCCGGGTCAGTTCATTCAGACGGATGCGGCGATCAATCCCGGCAACTCGGGTGGTCCGCTGGTGAACGCTCGCGGCGAAGTCGTCGGCATCAACACGTTTCTGATCTCGCCTTCGGGCACGTTCTCGGGAATGGGTTTCGCGATCCCGACGCAGATCGTCGACCCGGTGGTTCAGTCGCTGGTGCGCTACGGCAAAGTCAGCCACGGACGCATGGGAGTTGGCATCACGGACGTGACTCCGGAGAATGCGAAGTTCTTTGATGTTCACGATAACAACGGCGCAGTCATCACGCAGGTCGAGCCGGATTCACCCGGTGCGAAGGCTGGGCTGAAGGTCGGCGACGTGATCAGCGAGATCAATGGCAAGAAGATCACCGATGCCGGACAGTTGCAGATGGAAGTTGGCGAGATGACTCCGGGAACGGAAATTGCGCTGACGGTGGTTCGCGATGGCAAGACCACTTCCGTACCGATAACCCTGGTTGGCATGGACGGCAGCAACGGTGAAACCAAAGTTGCGGACAATGCCAACGAGAAGCCGCGCTGGGGTGTGGGAATCGCCGATCTGACGCCGGACGTTCGCGAGCAACTGAACGCGCCGGATGATCTGCACGGAGCACTCATCGAGCGGGTGCAGCCGGGCAGTCCGTCGGACGATGCTGGATTACAGCCGGGCGAGGTCATCGTTGGCGTGAACCGTCACGAGACCAAGAGCGCTGCCGACGTTCAGAAAGCGTTGTCCAGCATTCCGAAAGGCCAGGATGCTCTGGTGCTGATCTGGGCGAACGGCGGAAATACCTTCCGGGTTCTGCACTCGACCAACGGAGCTTAGTTTGTTCCACCCAACAAGTCTCAACGCGAGACTTGTTGGGGTGTCTCAAGTTGCCCCTGTAGTAATGGCGCTGCACTCGTGATGTGATGGAGTGCAGCGCGTTTTCTTTTGCGGGTGGAGCGGGCCAGAACCGCCGCTCCGCGGCTAACCGCAGATCCCTCGGTCGAACTGAAGTCCTCGGTCGGGATGACAGATCATAAAGGAGCTGGGACGCTGGCCTTCAAGGCCTGTTCTACCCGGGCGGCTTCAGCAACACGTCATCTTTTCTGTGTGCTCAACTTCCGGCGCGCCGAACGCTTCCTCGGGGACTGGCATTCCGTGCAACGTCTTCCAGCAGCGGCGTCCGCACTCGATCAGCGCCAGCACCACGCCGACTATGAAGATCACCATCAGCGTGGTGTCCAGATATCCTTGAAACATTTTCCCCGGCTTCTGCGCCAGCGGCAGATAAATGTTCTTGATCGAGAGGAAGCCGGCCGTCAGTGTGGTCACGCCAACAAAGCACATAGGGACCGCTGTGATGAACGCATACTTTACTTTTCCCATGTTGATCAGGAACGTCGTGACAACCGCGAGCGCAATAGTCGCCAGCAGTTGATTGCCGGTACCGAACAGCGGCCAGATGGTCGAGATCGATCCGGTATAGATCAAATAGCCCCAACTCAAAACCACGAGGGCCGAGGTAATGAGATTTCCCGGTAGCCATGCGGTGTTGCTGAAAGGCTTGTGAACCCTGCCAAGCAGTTCGTGCAAAACGTAGCGCGCCACACGCGTCCCGGTGTCGACGGTCGTCAAAATGAACAGCGCCTCGAACATGATGCAGTAGTGATACCAGTAGCCGGCGAGCGTCTTCATGCCCGGAATGCCGCTGAAGATCTGCGCCATACCCGTCGCGAGCGAGACGGCGCCGCCGGTGCGGCCGGCAAGCTTCTCACCGACTGCTGCGGAGAATGCATCGAGGTTAACCGTGTGCAGGCCGAGCTTGGCGAAAACCGCCGGAGCGGAGTTGATGGCGAAGTAGTCGCCCGGATACATGGAGCAGGCGGCGATCAGCGCCAGGATAGCGACAATGCCTTCACACATCATGGCTCCGTAGCCGATGAAGCGCGCATCGGATTCTTTCCACAGCATCTTCGGTGTGGTTCCAGAAGAGATCAGCGCGTGGAAACCGGAGATTGCGCCGCAGGCGATGGTCACGAACAGAAACGGAAACAGCTTGCCGGAAATGATCGGTCCGCCGCCGTGAATAAACTGTGTAACCGCCGGGAACTTAATATTAGGGTGAACAATAAACACGCCAATGATCAGGAGTGCGATGGTGCCCAGCTTCATGTAGGTAGAGAGATAATCGCGCGGCTCAAGCACCATCCAGACCGGAAGGACGGATGCGATGAAACCATATAGCGCCATCAAAATCGTGATCTGATGTCCGCTGAAGGTGAGAGCACTCGCATAGTGAGAGGCGGCGAAAAAGCGGCCGCCCACCACAGCGCCGATCAGAAGAAGTACTCCGAGCGTGCTGGGCACACCGATTCTGATTTGGCCGGGAGCGCTCTTGAACATGTACAGACCCATGCAGACTGCAATGGGGATCGTCATGGCGATGGTGAACACGCCCCATGGACTGGCGGACAAGGCGTTGACCACAACGATGCCCAGGCCGGCGAGCGTGACCAGCAGGATGAACAGCAGCGCAATCATCGTGACCAGGCCGGCGTAAGGCCCGACCTCGGTGCGGGCAACATCTGCCAGCGAACGTCCCTTATGCCGCACCGAAGCCACCAGCACGGTGAAGTCGTGAACGCAGCCGCAGAGGACGGCGCCAATCAGGATCCAGAGAAATCCCGGAGCAAAGCCAAATTGCGCGGCCAATGTCGGTCCGACAAGTGGACCCGCTCCCGCAATGGCGGCGAAGTGATGGCCGAAGAGCACCCACTTGGGCGACGGCACGTAGTTGTGGCCATCTTCATACACGTGCGACGGCGTCGGCCGCGAGTCGTCCAGGGTGAGAACCTTGGCTGCGATGAAGGCGCTGTAATAACGATAGGCAAGAGCGAAGACGCACAAGCTACCCAGAAGGACGGGGAAGGCATTCATGAAAGCCTCCAAAGATGAGTTTTCGCTGGGTTACCTGTGGGGTGGCATGGTTGTCGAGCCGGCGTGAGTTCTAGAGGAGCTGATCGGGCCAATTAGCTTCCCAGTTGCCGCATACTACACCGCGAGAGTAAGCCCAAATACCCTTTTATTGGCTTGGCGAACCTTCAGTCAGTGACGCACAACCTCAAGCGCTGTGACAGTGCAGGCCGCGCCGGCAGTCTGCAGTAGTCAAGAACTGCGATCGCGCGCTTCGCTACTTCATCGGCGGAACGTAAGGAATGAAATGCGCGAACAGCCAGCACAGAAAGAAGACTACCGGGATATGAACGAACATCTGCAACACTCCATATCCCACAATATCTCTCGCCTTCAATCGCAAGATGCCGAGCAGGGGCAGCATCCAAAAAGGATTGACGAGGTTCGGTAACGCCTCGGAGGCGTTATAGATTTGCACCACCCATCCCAGGTGCACCTGGTGCAGGTTGGCAGCTTCAAGGACGTAGGGCGCCTCGATGATCCACTTGCTTCCTCCCGATGGAATAAAGACGCCGAGGACCGCAGAGTATGTCGCAACCAGCAAGGGATAGCTGTTGTGCGTGCTGATGGAAGCGAACAGTTTCGCCAGCACTTCCGCAATCCCCGTTCCGGTGATCATTCCGAAGATCACGGCATAAAACGGAAACTGGATCAACACTCCGCCGGTCGCGGGAATGCAGTCGGCGACGGCGTGCAGGAAACGCTTTGGACGCCAGTGCAGCAGCAGCCCCACGGTGATGAACATGAGGTTGTAGGTGTTGAGGTCGAGCGCTGCCAGCGCGCCCTGCGGCGAAGTACGGAATACGTCGACCAGATAACAGATTAAGAGCGCTGCGATCAGGACGGTCAGCAGCGGGCTGTATTCCAGCCACTCGCCGGGCTTCGTCTGCGGCTCCAGACTGGTGCGGATTGGCTGATATTCGATGCCATACGACTCGGCGGTCCGGGCATTCTCCGGCGACGGAGTAGACAGCCACGCGATCACAACCGATAGCACGACAAGCACCGCTGTCATTGCGATGCTGGGCCATAAGAACAATGTTTGGGTAAGAGGGATC
Source organism: uncultured Acidobacteriaceae bacterium (assembly GCA_963805985.1). GTDB lineage: Bacteria > Acidobacteriota > Terriglobia > Terriglobales > Acidobacteriaceae > Bog-257. The sequence goes on from CAWDWG010000010.1 coordinate 32,900, forward strand.
ACGCCACTGATGGCGAATAACGACGGTGGAATGGCTGACTTCGTCGCCATCAACATGGCCGCGGACGAGGATAGGCCCATCGCCCAGACTGCGCCTAGTCCGAGATAGGCCGCAGCTCCGGCGGCGCGATAGTCCATGCCTTTGACGCGAGGAGCCAGCTCGCGAACGAACAGTCCGCTGAAGATCAGGCTCAGACCCCACGAGATGAGCGAGGTCAGCATGGAGAACAACGCGACCATGGCGATCGCTCCGCGCGGCGTCTTGGGAATTTCAGCCAGGCGGCGGATGGCGCGATAGACGAGCGGCGTCGAGGCCACGACATAGCCGCCGATGATGATCATCACCATCTGCATGGTGAACGGAACCAGCGCCCAGAAATTCTTGCCGCCCTGGATCGCCAGCTTGGCGGGACTTTGGTGCATCAAAACGCCGGCGATAAAGACGATGACGATTCCCAGCAGCGCGAAGACGAGGGGATCGGGAAACCAGCGCTCACTCCAGTTGGCAAGGCCGAGGCCAAGGCGGATGAGCCCGCCCTCGGATGTTGCTGCCTGCTTAGGTCGCGTCGCGTGCATGCCGGGTCCTTTCGAATCGACAGGGTAGGTATAGTAAGCCCGGAGTTGGAAATGTCAAAGGCTGAAGTAAACGTAGGGTTTTCGCGGCGACAGCCAGGGATTAGAGAGAGCTAGCCAAGAGTGTACTGGCCGGCGTTCTTCAGGTTCGAGCGGAGCAAGTTGTTTTGCCAGAGACAAGGATTCATAATTACGTGTCGCTGAAACAAGCTGTTTAAATTCGAAGCCAAGGAGGCTCTTCGTGCGCAAGGCTCTAATGATTACGCTGGTGGTATTGGTGTCCAGCGCGTGGCTAGCGGCTCAGGATTCCGGGCAGATGGGCAAGTCGTCGGGCATGGCGACCATTCAGGGCTGCCTGTCCTCTGCCGGCGGGCATTATCAAGTCACCGACAGCAGCGGGAAGGTGTATCAGCTCTCCTATGACGCGAGCAAGCTGGCCCACCATGTCGGGCACGAGATCAAAGTTACCGGCAGCGTCGACACGTCCGGTGCGCAACCTGTTGTCAAGGTGAAGACGCTAACCCATATTGCCGACACCTGCATGGCAGGAAAATAACTACACCGTACGAACGATGGCTTTAGCCGCTGATGCAGGCGGTTGCGGAGTTTGCCTCAGCGGCCTGGTGAAGCCGTGCCCTGATACATCGCAACTTGTGCGATGACTTCTGTTTTGAGGCTCGCAGGGGCAAGGCTAGCTCTTGACGCTGCGGGCGGCAACCTGCTCCGACGTTAGGCCGTAGAGCGGCGGGGTGGGGACATCAAGAATCGCGAGATAGGTGTAGATCTGGCCGCGATGGTGGATCTCATGTTCGACCATGGCGCGCAGCCATTTCCAGACAGTGATGGGAGTACCGTCGGGAGTGGTGCATTTGTCATTCAGGTTCGTGAGGCGGGAGATGGTCTCGGCGGATTCGCGGTGCCGCGCTTCCATGAAGGTAATGATGTCGTCGTAGGTGGGCGCCAGTTCCCTGCCGCAGCCGGTGTAGCGGCTCGGCTTGCCTTGCAGAGTTTCGGCATACATGTAGCGATTGATGGCCGCGATGTGCCGACCGAGGTCGCCTAAGGTGAACTTTCCCGGACGATAGGACCAGTCGACTTGATCGGGCGGGATGCAGCGCACAACGCGCATAGTGCGCTCGTGGATTTTGCCGAAGTAGTCGAGAAATATGCCGAGGTCGCGGATTTCCATGATCGCACTCCAGCGTCATCTTAAATGTTAGGAGCGATTGGCGGTTGTCGTCGGCCGGGCGTGCGAGGGTTTAGGACAACGTTCTCAAATGTGGAAGTGGGGCGCCGATCGTCTCGCGCGTGGGCCGGAGGCCCACACTACAGCCGGCCGGGAGGCCGCGCTATGTTACTTCGGATCGGCACGATGGATTACCGAGCAACTACGAGTAGGTGACGCGCTTCTCGCCTTTAACGACGCGTCCGATGGTGAAGCCCTTTTCGCCGCAGCGCTCCAGGATGGTTTGCACCTTCTTGAATTTCTTGGCCGGCACCACCAGGATCATGCCGATGCCCATGTTGAAGGTGCGCAGCATCTCGTCTTGCGGAACGTTGCCGATCTTTTGCAGGTGCTCAAAGATGGGCAGGACCGGCCAGGAGTTGATCTCGACGATCGCGCCGCAGCCCTTAGGCAGAACGCGCGGCAGATTTTCCGTGATGCCGCCGCCGGTGATGTGGGCCATGGCCGAGACCGCTTCGGCTTCGACCATACGCCGCACAATAGGCCAGTAGCTGCGGTGCGGTCGCATCAGGTCGGTGCCGACCTTGCCTTTGATCTCGTTGACGTAGGTATCGGGAGTGTAGCCGGCGATCTCAAACAGTAGCTTGCGGGCCAGCGAGTAGCCGTTGGTGTGTAAACCTGTGGAGGCAAGTCCGACCAGGACATCGCCCGCCTCGACCTCTTTGCCGGTGACGATTCGGTCGCGATTCACCACGCCGACAATGAAGCCGGCCAGGTCATACTCGCCATCGCTGTAAAAGCCGGGCATCTCAGCGGTCTCGCCTCCGATGAGCGCGCAGCTGTTGTGCTTGCAGGCATCGGCGATGCCGGCGATGACCTTCTCGGCAATTTCCGGCTTCAGCTTGCCGGTGGCGAAGTAGTCCATGAAGAACATGGGCGCGGCGCCCTGCACGGAGATGTCGTTGACGCAGTGGTTCACCAGGTCAGCGCCGACGGTATGGTGCAGGTTCATCTCGAAGGCGATCTTCAGCTTGGTGCCGACGCCGTCGACGCTGGAGACCAGCACGGGATCGGTGTACTTGCGCTTGTCGACGGAGAACAGGCCGCCGAAGCCGCCGATCTCGCTCAAAACGCCGCGGTTGAAGGTTTTATGGGCGAGATACTTGATGCGCTGCTTGGTGCGATTGGCGCGCTCGATATCGACACCTGAATCGGCGTAGGTAATGGTGCGAGGTTCTGTCTGCTGAGCCAAAGATTGGGATCCGTTTCAGGGGCGCGCCGCCACAGAATACTTGTTTGCGGAGGATTCATTGTAACAGCAATCAGCTATTGGCACTTAGCAATCAGCCACCAGCGGGGTTGTGGAGACATAGGCTGCGTGTCGTGGCGCCTTGCTGAAGGCTAGAGCTAAGAACCGCGGCCGATTGGAAGCCTACGCTCATTTCCGGGGAACGAGCGATCAGGCTTCCATCAGGCGGCAAGTAAGTGATCCTCCGTGAGTTCAGTGGTCTCGCTTTCGCGCGACGAGGCGCACGCCTGGTCGGCGACGCGATGCAGCCGGGACTCGTCGATCCAGACACCCTTGAGCGGCGTCCTGGGATCGCCGGTCTTGATCCACACGCGAGTGAGTTGGGGATAGATTGCGGTCAGGTGGTTGATTTTGTTGGTGAGCAGCATGGCTCCTCCCGTCTTTGGTGCGAGAATGCGTGGCGACGCACGCAAACGCGCGGCTAATGGAGGGTGATCCTGGAGGATGGTCAGGACTCACTCGCCCGATTCACGTTACATTCCGTGACCGGGCAAGCAATGCAGGCGCTCAGGCGAGCATGGCGGGGCGGTACACGGAACCGGATTGCGTTGTCCGATGACTCGGAGGTTCGGTTCGGTTATTGCATTTCATACATTCGCCAAGTAATTGGCTACCTTGATATAGACGCCGCGAAGGAGGATTGGTTCCAAAGAAGCGAAGAAAAATCGAGAGAATATTTGCCTGCGACATTGGTTGCAGTCTCATCCCTCAAAATGCCGTGCAACCCCGCTGTGAGACCCATCACAAACTACCGTGATCAAATTCTCTCGGCGTCCAACTGCTGAGGCATAGACTGGTCTTTGAGTGAGGACTCATGACTACTGTTGCAAAACCTGCATTCGATACTGTTCTGAAAGCTGATCCTTCGTCCGATGTTTATCGCTCCGAAAGCCATCCGCTCGATCCGTTGTTTCTGCCGAAAAGCGTCGCTGTGATCGGCGCCTCCGAACGCGCGGGGAGCGTGGGGCGCTCGGTGCTGTGGAACCTGTTGAGCAGCCCTTTCGGGGGCACCGTGTTCCCGGTCAATGCGAAACGGCCGAGCGTGCTCGGCATCAAGGCGTATCCCAGCGTGAGAGAGCTGCCAGACAAGGTCGATTTGGTCGTGGTGACAACGCCGGCCGATACCGTTCCCGACCTCATTGCCGAGTCGGTCGAAGTCGGCATTCCGGCGGCGATTGTGATCTCCGCCGGCTTCAAGGAATTTGGCGAGCACGGCAAGGAGCTGGAGCGGCAGATCTCGGAGATCATTCGCGGCAAGATGCGGCTGATCGGGCCGAACTGCCTGGGCGTGATGAATCCGATTCGCGGGCTGAATGCGACGTTTGCGCGCACTGTCGCGCGGCCGGGGAATGTGGCGTTCATCAGCCAGAGCGGCGCGTTGTGCACCGCGGTGCTCGACTGGAGCTTGCGCGAGAATGTCGGTTTCAGCGCGTTCGTGTCGATCGGTTCGATGCTGGATGTGAATTGGGGCGACCTGATCGATTACTTCGGCAACGATGCGCGGACACAGAGCATTGTCATTTATATGGAGTCGATTGGCGACGCGCGGTCGTTCCTGTCGGCGGCACGCGAGGTCTCGCTGACCAAGCCAGTCATCGTGATTAAAGCTGGACGCACGGCTGCGGCGGCGAAGGCTGCGGCCTCGCATACCGGCGCACTGACGGGCAGCGACGAGGTGCTGGATGCGGCCTTCCGGCGCAGCGGCGTCCTGCGCGTGAATAGCATCGCCGATATCTTCTTTATGTCGGATGTTCTGGCCAAGCAGCCGCGGCCTCAGGGAAATAGGCTTTGCATTTTGACGAACGCAGGCGGACCGGGCGTGCTGGCGACCGATGCGCTGGTTGCGGGCGGAGGCGAGCTGTCTGATCTGTCCGAAGAAACCATGAAGGCGTTTGACGAGATTCTGCCGGCGCAATGGAGCCACAACAATCCGGTCGACATCCTGGGCGATGCCGAGCCGGAGCGCTACGCTAAGTCGCTGGAGATCGCGGCGAAGGATCCGAGCATCGACGGGATGCTGGTGGTGATGACGCCGCAGGACATGACCAATCCTACGCAGATTGCGGAGAAGCTGAAGCCGTACGCGAAGGGGCTGGGCAAGCCAGTGCTGGCGAGTTGGATGGGCGGAGCTGAGGTCGCAGCCGGCGAGCAGATCCTGAATCAGGCCGGCATCCCGACCTTCCAGTTTCCCGACAGCGCGGTGCGCGCGTTCAACTACATGTGGCGCTACGCGTACAACCTGAAGGGGATCTACGAAACTCCGGCGTTGCCGCAGCATGCCGACGCGGCGGTGCAGCGTGGCAATGCGAAGTCGATTATCGATGAAGTGCGCAAGTCGGGGCGAACGATCCTGACCGAGTACGAGTCGAAGCAGCTGCTGAAGGCGTACGGCATTCCCACAGTCGAGACGCGAGTTGCAGCGACCGAGCAGGAGGCGCTGAAGGCGGCGGAAGAGATCGGCTATCCCGATCGTGCTGAAGCTGTACTCGCTGACCATCACGCACAAGACCGATGTCGGCGGGGTGCAGCTGAACCTGCGCGATGCGAACGCGGTGAAGACGGCGTTCCAGAACATCAAGCAGGCGGTGACGGAGAAAGTGGGCGCCGAGCATTTCCAGGGCGTGACGGTGCAACCGATGGCGAAGCTGGATGGCTATGAGCTCATCATTGGCAGCAGCCTGGATTCGCAGTTCGGGCCGGTGATTCTCTTCGGCACCGGTGGACAGCTGGTGGAGGTTTTCAAGGATCGCGCGCTGGCGCTGCCGCCGCTGAACTCGACGCTGGCGTTGCGAATGATGGAGCAGACCAAAATTCTAAAGGCGCTGAAGGGCGTACGCGGGCGCAAGCCGGTGGACCTGGCAGCACTGGAAGAGTTGCTGGTGCGCTTCAGCCAGCTGGTCGTCGAGCAGCCGTGGATTAAGGAGATCGATATCAATCCGCTGCTGGCTTCGCCGGAGCGGCTACTGGCGCTGGATGCGCGCGTGGTGATTCATGGTCCGGAGATGAGCGAGGACAAGCTGCCGGCGCCGGCGATTCGTCCGTATCCGATCCACCTGGTGAAGGAGTGGACGATGAAAGACGGGCAGCGGGTGACGATCCGCCCGATTCGTCCGGAAGATGAGCCGGCGATGGTCGCGTTCCATCAGAAGCTCTCGGAGCGCAGCGTGTATTTGCGGTGGTTCCAGCCACTGAAGCTGACCCAGCGCACGTCGCACGATCGGCTCACCCGCGCATGCTTCATCGACTACGATCGCGAGATGGCGCTGGTGGTGGAGCGGCCGAATGCAGCGGGCGAGCAGGAGATCCTAGCGGTGGGCCGCATGAGCAAGCTGCACGGCAAGAATGAAGCGGAGCTGGCGGCGGTGGCGATCGACGAAGCGCAGCATCAGGGACTGGGGACGGAGCTGTATCGCCTGCTGGTGCAACTGGCGCACGAGGAGAAGCTGAGCAAAGTGATCTCCAACATGCTGCCGGAAAATCGCGAGATGCGGGCGATGTGCAAACGGCTCGGGTTCGCGATGTTGTCGAACCTGCAGGAGAACATGATTCGCGGAGAGTTGGAGTTGTAGGAGACAGACCGCTTCGGAAAGAGCTACCCAACGGCTTGTACCCCAACGAACGCAAACCCGGCGCTCGTTGGGGACCCTGGCTTGCCGGCACTCGGAACTACCAATCTCAAAATCTCGCGTGACCTCAAGCGGACTATGGTGGTCTTTCGGGTTGATGTAACTACGCATAACTGCCTGCCTTTGCCGCCTATTGTCCAATTCGTGTTACCGATCCAGGATAGTCACCATTGGTGACTATTACCAAAGTTTTTTTCTTTTCCTTAGATTTACCCGAATAGCTGACACCTTAGTGATACGATGTGGGCCGCGCCGCTATAGACAGCCTCTTCGGATAGGCGCATCAGAGGAGAGTGAAGAAAAATGAAGATACTAAAACAGCTACTTCGGGAAGAATCCGGTCAAGACCTGATCGAGTACGCACTGATCGGCCTGATTGTTGCTCTGGGAGCAATTGCGGGCATGGGATCTCTGGCAGGCTCGATTAATCAGGAACTCAGCAAGATCGCCAGCAGCCTCACCTAAGACCATGATGATGATGCGCCCAAAGGAGAGGAGCATTGCTTCTCTCCGACGGCCATCGTCGGACGCATGGGTAAGCCCTTCCACCCATCAGCGCTGGTTTTGAAGAATTAATCCCTGGCTTTTCCCTTCTCATCCACAACGCAAGAATTGACCTGCGGCGCCAGTCTGCAGGTTTGCCTTCGCATCGTCGATCGAGGGCGGCTGGGTGACCGGAGCCTGCCTGAGCTTGCCGAAGGGTCTCGCATTTTTCGGGGCCTGAGATTCGCTGAAGCTCCGGAAGACAAGAACGCTTGGACGCCGACTAAGGCTGGAACCCGTCTGCCATCCATTTAGCGAACAGTTCGATACGGGATTGCGGCCACGGACCTTCACCAGTTGGCGGCGGAGGCGGCATTACCACGCCGCCGATTCCGCGAATGCGATCGTAGATGGCGGCAGCGTGCTTCTTGACGTCATCGTAACTGTCCAGATTGAAGCCTTTGCGCATGCCTTCAATGTCCCGCTTGGTAAAGAGCGGGAGAATGTCCGTTTGAAAGCTTGTCGGTGTCATCATTGCGCCTCCCATCCGGCGTACATGCGCTATCAGATCATGAGCGCGAAGAGAAGTCTATTGGACGAAGGTATTGTTCGACACCTTTGCTTTGCATACCGAGCGGGCCGTCGGCGGAACTGGGAGGGTGACCTACTGCACTCGGACCAGAACGACCGCTACATCATCTTTATAGGCGACGCGGAAGCCGGGAAGGGTGCTGAGTGCCTGAGCCATCGGCGAGTTTGCTTCGAGGAGGAGCGTCTGCGCCTGGGAAAAGCCGGCATAGGACTGCAGCGGAGTCTCGCCGGTCGTCGCCTGGAAATACGGGAGGTTGATGGCGTCGCCGTAGAGGTCGGCGCGGCTGTCGATGAGGACGGGATATTCGGGGAGGGCCCAAGTCACATACGCGCCCCAGGCGTAGGAGTTGAAGAGCGGCTGTGGGAGATGGTTCTGGCGGATGTAGTCTACCGCAGCGATTGGGAAGGTTTGCGCAATCTTCGAACCTAACGGTCCACCGGGCTGTAAGTCTCTGTTTGCGGGAAGGCGCAGCGTAAGCGCCAGCAGGACGAGAATCACCAGAGCCGTCGTGACGACTTTTTGTGTGCGCAATCTGCGCGCGGGTTCAACGACAGGATTCTTCTCAACAGCCATTGCGTTGCCGATGATGGCGACGGCGGCGACGAGCACCAGCCAGTTGTCACGCTGAAAGCGGAACGAAACCACAGCAGAGCAAGCGAGCAGCGAAATCAGGAACAGATCGCGCGAGCGGCGGCGGCCGAGCGCGAAGAATGCGGTCATGACCAGCAGCATGAGGAGGTAGTCCTGCGGCCGGCGGAAGCGCATGGAATGAAGTTCCGGGAAAAAGCGGTCGGATGCCGAATTGGTGGCGCTCAGCCAGACTGGAAGGTAGGAGCGGACACCGTAGGGCGAAATAACGGTAGCGATTAGTGAAGCTCCAGCGGCGGCTGACACCGTTGCAATAGAGATATTGGGCAGTCCGGTTTCGAACCAGCTGATTCGTTGACTGCGGCAGAGTTGCTCGACGAGCACCACGATCCAGAAGAGAGCGAGCGCGACGAGGCCGCAGGAAAATTGGCGGTCGAGATTTACCCAGATCGCGAAAAGAAGCGGCAGCCAGAAGAGTGAACGCGGGTCGCCGGTTCGGCGTGCGCGCAGCAGCAGCGTTAGTTCGCAGGCGAGAAGTACGAGCGAGCACATTGCCGGGCGCGGGCTGATGGGCGCGATGCTGTATTGCGCGAGCGCGCTGAGGATCACGGCAGGCCAGAAGTTTCGGCGGCCGCCAGCGAGAGTGAAGATCGCAACGGCGATTGCGACCTGCAGGAGCATGAGCAGAAACGGAAGCCCGGCGAGGCCGCAGATTCGTGCGCACAGCGCGGTGAGGACGTCGAAGGCCCAGCTGGAGTCGACCCAGGGGAGCGATGGGTATTGCGAGAACAGAGCGGTGCGCGGGATGGCGTGGTTCTGCAGGATCCACTGGCCGGTGGTGAGATGCAGCCAGATGTTGGAGTCGGTGAGCGCGTTGAGGCGGAGAAGTTCGCAAGACGCGGCGATGGTAAAGATGAGGGCCAGCGCGGGGATGCGGACCAGAGCCGAGTTGTACCAGCGGGAGGCGGTCATGATGTGGGGATGTGGGCCTGGCCTTACCTCAGCGGCTGAAGCCGGTCTCCTGTTGCGCCTATCCATGCACGCTTGAAGGCGTGCTCCACCCATCAGGCAGTCGGTTGGGCGCGGGCCGGAGGCCCACGCTACAGCCGGCCAGAGGCCGGCGCTACCTTCGACACACGCAATCGGGTCTGGCGCTGCTTGCTTATCTCTTCTTGATGGCCCCACCCAGTTGCTGCGGTCCGTTGAGCCTGGTAACGCCGCCGCCGGGATTATGCGCTACGTTGTGGCATGTCAGGACGCAGCTGTTCGATCCCTGATTGTAGGAGATCTGCTGGCCGTTGTTTTGTCCGACGACATTCAAATCGAAGTCGACCATGCGAACTCCGGCGGGATTATCGCTGGTGGACGGCATGCCGTGGGAGTTGTGGCAGGTCGAGCAGGAGAAGCCATCGGTGTAGACGTGATTGTTGTGATAGGCCCATGACACGGACTGCATCACGATGGTGAGATTGTGGCACTTGGCGCACATGCCGTAAGGGCCGTTGATGCTCAGGTCGGGCGATGGGTTCAGGTTGATGGTGATCTGCGTTCCCGGCCCGCCGGGCGCCTGGCTGTCGAGATACTGGTGCTCCAGCAGGTGCCACCACTTGGAGCCGTGCGGGCCGTTGGGGCCGGCGCCGCCGAATTCGCGATTGTCGTCGGCGTTGTGGCAATCGGTGCAGAAGATTTGCGAGCCCATACTGCGGCCGTTGTTGGTGCCGCCGCTCTGGTCGAGCATAGTGGTCAGCAGGCTGGGCTGCGGGAATGCGCTGCTGCGCGCGTGCATCACCGGATGGCTCGATTTCGCGGTGGTGTTCATCTGCGTAATCACGTTCAGCGGATCGCTTTCGGAGTGGAGCGGCAGATAACCGTAGATGGGATTGATCTGCTTGCCGGCACTGTAACCGTGGCAGCGCAGGCAGTTCTCGTATTGATTGACGACCGGATTGACCACGGTCATGCCGTCCATGGAGATGCCAACGGCATTGATCTGCGAGGCGCGGACGAGCGGCGGAATGTTGAATGAAGTTACCTGCTGGGCGCCGTGGCTGTTATGGCAATCGACGCAGGTAGCGTGACGATTGTTCTGCAGCAGAGGCGCTTCGGCGGCATCGTGCGAATTGGAGCCGTTGGGGAAGGGATGCGCGATCTTGGCGTATTCGGCGGCGATGTTGGCCGGCACGGGAGAAATGTTGTTGCTGCCATTGTGACAAGGCAGGCAGGCGGCTTCGTTGGTTCCGCGCAGCAGGCGAACTGCGCCCGCAGCGTTGTGCGGGGCATGACACGAGATGCACGCGTTGGCCGCGACCGTGCCATAGCTGCCGAGCTGGGCTTGCGAGGAGACGGTGTTCTGCGCAGTGTTGTGAATGCCCGTGACCCATCCGGCCATGGGATTCACCTGATTCTGTCCAGCCATGGAGGTGCGCGTCGGATCATGGCAGGCCAGGCACATAGTGCCGCCGGAACTGTTCAGCACCAGGAAATTCTGCGAGACCTTGTCGATGGACTGCACGTGCGAATTGTGGCACGAGTTACATTCCACGTCGCCATTGATCAAGTGGATCGCGCCGGTCTTATCGCCGGTCTTGCCCGACGAGACGAGGGTTGAGATCAGATCGATATTGTCCTTCAGCGGCAGGACCAGGCTGAACGGGTGCGAGCTCTGCAATTGCGTCGAGAAATTGTCACCCTGGATCCAATTGCCGGAGGTGGGCAGTTGGCCGAACAAAACGGTGTCGGCGACCGCCACAGTACCGTCGTGGCAGCTCAGACACATGTTGCTGTCCTCGCCCAGCGGCAACTGTGAGTTGTCGCGATTGCTGAGGGTGGTGCTGGTGTAGGTGGTGTAGGTCGCCTTCGAGAAGGTCTGGTTCCACAGCCCAACGTTGCTGGCGGAGTGCGGTACGTGGCAGTAAAGGCATGGACCATTGCCCGGACCCTGGATCGGCGAGGGACTGCCGGGCGACAGGTTGTGCATACCGATGACGTCGCCGGTGATGTCGTTGTGCGTTACTTTCCTGCCGGGCGGCGCACCCGAGAGCTGTTGGGCCGGCCGCTGGGTTACGTCGCCACGCTTACCTTTGTTATTCGGAGCCGCCGGCGGGCTGGTCACCTGCGCGATCGCCAATGAGGCGAAGCACAGGATGCAAGCGAGGACGAATCGCAACTTCACTGCGATCCTCCCTTCGCTTGCTTGAGCGCGTGATACTGAAAGATCTGCACGCGGCGATTGTAGGAATCGACGACGAAGACTTTGTCGTTGCGGTCGACGAAGAGCCCGGTGGGCAGGCGGAAATCGCCGAATCCAGTTCCCTGCTGGCCGAAGTAGTAGAGCAGGCGACCTTCGCGGTCGAAGACCTGCACCATGTCGTGCGAGCCTTCTACCACGTAGAGGTGGCCTTCGGAGTCAACTCCAATTCCCTTGGGACGGAACATCGAGCCAGTGCCATCGCCGATTGCACCGATGCCGAAGAGGAATTGCCCGGAGCGGTCGATCGCCTGCACGCGGAAATTCATGGCATCGACGACCAGCAGGTCCTTGCCATCGAGACGCAGCTCGGTGGGATAGTTAAACTCGCCGACGGCGGCGCCATTTTGCCCGATGGTCTGGAGAACGTCGCCCTTCATGTCGGTGACGAAAATCTTATTGCGCAGCGTGTCGGTGATGTAGATCTTCTGCTCGTCGGAATCGACGGCGACGCCGGTGGGACGCTTGAAGAATCCTTCGCCGCCTTTCAAGCTGCCGAGAGCGTGCTGATATTTGCCATCGCTGTTGAAGACGAAGATCTTGCCCGACTCGGAGTCGCTGACGTAGATGTTGTCCTTGCTATCGACGGCGACGCATTGCGGCGCGAGCATCGCGTCTTTGCCCTTGTCTTTGCGCTCGATGAACTTGTACTTCTGCTGGACCGGGTCGAAGATGTGAACGCCCTGCGCACCGGGATCGGTAACGATGATGCGGCCGCGGGAGTCTTCGACGACGCTATAGGGGCGGACGAGGAAGTGGAGATCGGGCTTGCCGACCACCATGTCGAAGACGCGAGTGAAGAAGCCGGGCTTGGGACGAACATCGCGATCGGTTTGCAGGCCACGCTCGAAGGTGAGCTTGCGTCCTTCCGGCAGAAGAAGCTCGGGAACTTGTACTTCGGTGGTCTTGGATTTTTTCGTCGAGCTCCAGGCAGGAGTGAGGCAGAGCAGTGCGATCAACAACGGCCACAGTAGAGTGTGTTTCAAGAATGCCGACCCGGACTTGTATCGTCGGCTAAAGCCGACTCTGGAAAAGGAAATAAGGCGCTGATCGGCACGACTAAAGTCGTGCCCTGACACAGGCCTATCGGGATGACTAAGGAGTGTGCGTGCCAGCCTTGTCGTCCCCGGGGGACTCTGGTTCCTTTCCCACTCTACCCAGGACTCCGCTGCGCTCCGTCCTGGGCTGTCATGACACGCGCCTGCGGCGCTCTGGTTTTTCGGGCCCCTTACTCCACCGCCGGGAAGAAAGCTGGTTCTCATGCAGACACCGAAGTCGTGCCCTGACACAGGCCTATCGGGATGACTAAGGAGTGTGCGTGCCAGCCTTGTCGTCCCCGGGGGACTCTGGTTCCTTTCCCACTCTACCCAGGACTCCGCTGCGCTCCGTCCTGGGCTGTCATGACACGCGCCTGCGGCGCTCTGGTTTTTCGGGCCCCTTACTCCACCGCCGGGAAGAAAGCTGGTTCTGATGCAGACACCGAAGTCGTGCCCTGACACAGGCCTATCGGGATGACTAAGGAGTGTGCGTGCCAGCCTTGTCGTCCCCGGGGGACTCTGGTTCCTTTCCCACTCTACCCAGGACTCCGCTGCGCTCCGTCCTGGGCTGTCATGACACGCGCCTGCGGCGCTCTGGTTTTTCGGGCCCCTTACTCCACCGCCGGGAAGAAAGCTGGTTCTCATGCAGACACCGAAGTCGTGCCCTGACACAGGCCTATCGGGATGACTAAGGAGTGTGCGTGCCAGCCTTGTCGTCCCCGGGGGACTCTGGTTCCTTTCCCACTCTACCCAGGACTCCGCTGCGCTCCGTCCTGGGCTGTCATGACACGCGCCTGCGGCGCTCTGGTTTTTCGGGCCCCTTACTCCACCGCCGGGAAGAAAGCTGGTTCTGATGCAGACACCGAAGTCGTGCCCTGACACAGGCCTATCGGGATAACCAACGTCGTGCCCTGATACAACACGCTGCCGACACCGCTGCCGGGCGCTTGAAGCACGCTCTGGTCTCAAATGTCTGGCCGCTCGCCGCTCTAGAAGAAATTGAACCATCGATAAACACCAATATAGACCGAAGAGAACGAAGCGGGCGGAGAACCTGACGCGCTAAAGCCCTGGACCAGATGGGTGTAGCCCCCATTTATGCCGAGTTGCCGGAATTGGTACTGAAAGTAGGCGTTCTGCTGTTCATAGTTATTAAAGGAGGTAACGCCGAGATTGTTGAAGTCGTTCTTCGACTTCACGTAACTGGCCGAGACATTGAGGCGGCGCAGCGGAACCGCTGAGACCGAGGCACCGTAGCTGGTTCCTCCGTAGAGCACCAGCAGGTTGGCGGGAATAATCGGCGGCAGCGGTGTTGTGACCAAACCGTTACCTCCGGCCAGCGAGTTGCCGTCGGACTTGGCGTAGCTTCCGCCGAAGTTCAATTTCTTCATGCCGAAGGTGGTGCTGAAGGCTTCGCTGCCGCTGCTGGTACCCGGCTGCGCGCTCAGGCCAGTGCGGCCGGCGCTTCCTGACGCCGTCCAGTACCAGCGTCCAAGTCTCCGGCTTACATTGCCGGAGAAACTGTAAACCGAGGTGTTGTAGGTGACCAGCAGGGTCTGCACATTCTGCGCGTAGTTAACGTAGCCGGCTACTTGCCATTGCCCGATGTGGCGGCCGTAGTTGGCATTAACACTGAATCCCAACTGATTCTGGCTGCTGCCATCCACCGTGCTGTCGAAGACGCTAACGGCTGATCCGAGATAGCCGCCGGCGATCTGGCGGGTGTAGAAGACGCCTGCATCGTAAAGGTTCGATCCGTAGTCCTCGCCCAGGAAGCTCTGTTGACGGCGCTCGAAGAAGCCATTAGCTTGCAGATTCGTGGCGAAGGCATAGGTGGTGTTGGCGATCAGATTCAGACCGTGCGAGGCCTCCTGGGTTGAGGTCGATTGCACGCCCACCACTCCGGTTCCGGTGGTGCCGGAAGCTTGATTCTGTAGGACTCCGGTGCCGCCGCCCGATGCCAGGCTGTTGCCAGAGGCGCCGGGCACGAGGGCTTCGTAGAGTGAGCCGCTGAGATTATCGGTGTAGTTGCCCGCCAGCGAGAAGCTTAGCTTGGGCGTGGGATGGAAGCTCGCGATCGCATTGATCAGATCGATGTCGCCGTTGAAGCTGTAGCCCAGGTAATTGGAATCGAGATCGGTACGATTGAAGGATGTGTTGAAGTTGCCGTTCCACGGAAGCTGGTGAGAAACGCTGAATACGTAGCTGGTGCTGTCGGAGTCCGCAGTCGCGGTCTGCCCGCCGAGGATGACGCCGGGAATCAGTGAGTCGGAGTTACCGTGCGAGATGCCGCCGCTGAGGCCGAATCCAAACAGATTGTAGTTGGAGCTGAGGTTGAAGGAATTGAACTTCGCGTTTCCGCTTTCGTTGGTGCCGTAAAGATTATAGTTGCTGCTGCCCATCTGGTAACCGACCGATAAGGTCGGCAGGCCGGGCACGAACGCGCCCCAGTTGATGCCGAAGTTCTGGCTGTTGCCGTTGGTATTCAGGCTGCTGATGCCGGGGATGCCATAGTTTCCGGTGCTGTTGAAGGCGGTGGAGTAGTTGACCGAACCGGGAAAGTGGCTGCCGCCGAAGATGCCTGAGCCGAGCGTTACTCCAGAGGCGTCGGAGATGGAGCCAGTGCCGGAGTTGCTGCGCGACTGGTTGTAATAGGGATTGATATTGAAGGAAAGAAAATTGGGATTATAGAAGTAGCCGTTCAGAGCGGCGACGCCGCCGAGGCCGAGGCCGTGGCTGGATTCAATGTCGCTGCCGTAGCTGTCGTTGTAGCCGGCGTTTACGGTTCCGTTGGCGGTCATGGTTACATCGCCCGCGGTAAGCTGCGCCGCCGAGGGAAGCGAGAGCAGCAGGATCCCGGCTAAAACGATGCACGCAGTTTGAAATCTTGTTGCCAACCCCCACCCACCTGGGGCTTACGCCCCTGAGCAATTAGCAATTGGCAGTTAGCATTTAGCATTTGTTGTCTCGCCAATTGCTTTGCTCTGTTTTGCCTTGCCTTTAGTTCTGGTTCAGCGCCGGGGCTAAAGCCCCGTCGTTTTCTTGCCATCCCTCGGCACGACTGAAGTCGTGCCCTGTTACGAACCTCTCTTGCTTTACGCGGTGCTGAAGCGCCGCACTACCACAGGGCTAAAGCCCCGGGTTTTTCTGTCTTCGTTCGGCACGACTGAAGTCGTGCCCTGATACAAACCGCACTGCACGAGTCTTGCCCTGACACGAACCGCAGATCCTTCGACTCCGCGTCCGCCCGATCCGAAGCGGATCGGAAATTCAATGCGGACGCTGCGCTCAGGATGACAGTGGTGGTCACAACTGCGGACGCTGCGCTCAGGATGACAGTGGTGGTCACAGCTGACGCGCCTACTGACAACCGACAACTGACAACTGCCTTCACAGCGTTTCCACCTTGGCGTTCTGGTGCAGACGCTTGTCGAAGTCGGCACGAACCTGGTTTGTTTTTTGCTTTTGCAGCTCCTGGCGTAACTGAGTTTTCACCTGCTCGAAGGGGGTCTTGCCGGCAGGAATGTGTTTGTTCATGCGGAAGATGACGTAGTACTGTCCCACCTGGAGGAGGCTGCTCGTGTCGCCGTCTTTCATCTTCAGCGCCGACGCCAGCATCTCAGGGGGCATCTTGTCGCGCGCGATCCACTTGTGGTCGCCCAGCATGACGCGGTAGTCGTCGTCAGAAATCTTTTCGGCGAGCAGTCCGAACTCCATCGCCGTCTTGGTGGCTTTGGCCTGCTTATAGGCATCGTCGGCGCGCTTCTTCGCCTCGGCCAGTTGCTTTGGATTGGCATTGTCCGGAGGAATGATCGAAATAGTCTGGATGGCAAACGACTCAGGATAAGCGAAGCGAGCAGAATTCTTGTCGTAGTACGCTCTGAGCTCGGCCGGCGAAACGTTGGACTTGGCGTCCACTTCGGCCTTCAACAGCCGCTCGATCAAGAGCGAGCGCCGGATCTTCTCCTGCAGCGCCTGCTCGTTGCCCTGAAATTCGGTGCTCAGATACTGGTTGAAGGCAGCCGGACTATCGAACTGTTTGCGAAACTCGGCCTCGGCCTGGCTGAGACGCGTGGCCGGAACGGTGACGCCGCGCTTGCGCGCATCCTGATAAACCAGCTCTTCGAAGATGATCATCTCCATTGCGCCCTTGCGGATGCCGGGCTCCATGTCAGCCGGAACCTTGCCGCCATGCTGTGCGGCATAAGGAAAGATCAGATACTCTTCCCGAACCAGATCCGCGTCCGTCAGCACCACCCCATTCACTCGCGCCACCGGTTTGCCCGCGGCTTTGAGTTGCGTGGAAGGAACTTCGAACTTGGCTGGCGCCTGCGCTTGCTGATGGGAGGGGACTTGGGCCGTTGCTGCTGAGAGTAAAGAGAGAGCCAGCGCGCAGATTGAAAGTTTGAACTTCATTTCCTCACCCGTGTTTCTCACCCAGAAAATTTTGGGGAGAGATTGCTCTCTCCCCAAGGCATTGCGTATTAGAAGGTGGTCGGAATGGTGTAGGAGCCATTCGACTCGTTGGCCTCGCCACCGTGGCACTGACGGCAGAATTGCGCCGTCTGGTTGGAGCCACCAGTTCCGCTGGCCGGGTTATACGGCGCACGAATGAAGAACATCGTGGCGTAGGCGCCGGTCGGCAGGCCGGAGTTCTTACCGTTGGTCACGCTGACCACGTTCATCAGGTGCTGGTTGTGGCAGGTGGTGCATTGCACGCTAGGCGTGTTGTTGTAGGCAACCGTGCTGACGAAGAAGCCGTAGTTCTTAATAAATGCCTGCATGTTCGGACCCGACGGAATAATCGTGCCATTGCTGGCAATCGTGCAGTCCCAGTTGTACGGAGCACCGCAACCGACGATGGCGTTGTCGCCCACCGGGTGATCGTTGAGGTAGTCACCGATCTGGCCGGCGCCGTTGTTGCCGAGCAGGGTCGGAATCGGGTTGTTGCCGTAAGTGGCAGGCACCGACTCATACAGCTTGTTCTTCATCATGGCGCCGGTCGCGAGGTTGCCGTCATGGCAGCTCAGGCAGGTCATGGTGTTTTCGGTGACCGGGTCAGCCGTGTTCCAGGTGGCCGGCATGGTCAGGGCATAGCTGCCGCGAGTTGTTCCGCCGGTCTGGAAGGTTTGGCCAAACAGGGGCTGAACGTTCTGGCCCCACAGGGCGTCGTTACCAGTGTTGGGATCGGAAGTGGCAATACCGTTGCCGAGAGCGCCGCTGTGCGGAGCGTGACAGGCGGCGCAACCACGGCCGTAGTTGAGGTGAGCACCCAACACGTCAGACGTTGGGGGCTGGATCTGCGCAACGGCAAAGGCGCCGACGGCCAGGATCATTAGCGTAACTAACATTACTTTCTTCATGAGATCGATCTCCTGATATGAATCTGCAGTTTTCATAAGGTCTTACTGCTTTGGAGAGCCCGGCCCCAGTCGGCCTCCGAGCGTTATAAGGGCACGCGGGGTGCCGAAGCTGGACCACGGAATGGTTAGTTATAAGTGATTGGGAATAAAGGCAGTTGCTACGTCGGCGAGGGATAGTGATGGCGGTCACAAGTGGGGGAAAAGAGCCAACTGAAGCAGGGGCAACGTGAAATCGCGCAGCGAGGCGGGGCGGAGGGGTTCGGTTCCCGAAATGGGAAGGAAATGGGGTCAGGCATTGGAGGCGGGCGGGTTGCAACACAGTCGCAGAAGCGGGGCTTGCCGTGAGTGGAACGAGTGGCGTGGTTGAGGTTGGTTGCGGACCGATAAGTGGTAAATCACGACGAGATGTTCCTCGAGGAACATTTGCAGCGGCAATTGGCGGGCGCGTTTGGCGGCCGGGATTGCGGATTTCTAACGCGGGAACGGCTCTGGCGGTGCGGTTCTTGCCTTAAGAAAAAGCGGCGGCTCTCCGATGAAATAAGCAGGGCCCGTTCGCTTCGGGGCCGATGGCAGAGGACGGATGACGATCGCGCCGCCGCAGACGAAGTTCGAGAGCCGGGCCGACGGGATGGACGAGGCGGTCGGCGAGTTTCTAGCGGAGAGCCACGAGGGCCTCGACCGCTTCGATCAGGAACTGGTCGCGCTCGAGCGCGCACCCTCGCCCGAGCTGCTGGACAGCGTCTTCCGCGTGGTCCACACCATCAAGGGCAGCGGCGGAACGCTGGGCTTTCACAATATGCTGCTGCTCTCGCACGCGGGCGAGAGCGTTCTCAGCCGTCTGCGCGATGGCAGCTTGCCGCTGACGCCGGCGGTGACGTCGGCGCTGCTGGCGATGGCCGACGGCCTGCGCCAATTGCTGCGCGAGATCGAAGCCGGCGGGCGCGAGAGCGAAAGCGATTACAGCGGCATCGTGCAGCGGCTGTCCGATCTGCTGGCCGACGCGCCAGCCCCCGGCGGCGACTCCGCCGACCCCGATCCCCGGCCCGCGCCTTCGTTGGGCGAGATTCTGGTCAGCCGCAAACTCTGCCAGCCCGACGATGTGGATGCCGCGCTCGAGCGGCAGCAGACCGGCGATCCGCGACGGGTGGGCGAAATTCTGGTGGCCAGCGGAGCGGTCTCGCCGGCCGCGCTGGCCGGTGCGCTCAAGACGCAAACTGAAAATCGCGCCGCCACCACCATTCGCATCGACGTGGCGCGGCTGGACAAGGTGATGAACCTGGTCAGCGAGCTGGTGCTGGCGCGCAATCAGATGCTGCGCTTTGCCGAGAGCCAGAGCGATCCCGCCTGCGCCGCCGCTACCTCGCGCCTCAGCGCCATCACCACCGAGCTGCAGGCGGCGGTGATGAAGACCCGCATGCAGCCTATCGGCCGGCTGTGGGAGAAGCTGCCGCGCATGGTGCGCGACCTGGCCATCGCATGCGGCAAGCAGGTCGAGCTGACCTCGGAAGGCGCCGAGACCGATCTCGACAAGACCCTCATCGAAGCCATCAAGGATCCGCTGACTCACCTGGTCCGCAATGCCATCGATCACGGCATCGAGCCGCCCGAGCTGCGGCTGGCGGCGGGCAAATCGCCGGCCGGGCATCTGCGGCTGCGCGCCTTTCACGAAGGCGGCCAGGTGCACATCGAGATCGCCGACGACGGCGCCGGCATTCGCGCCGACCAGCTGCGCGACAAGGCCATCGCCTCCGGCCTGATGGATGCCGCCGGCGCCGCGGCGCTGTCGCCCTCCGAGCTGCTGCAGCTGGCCTTCGTTCCCGGGCTCTCCACCGCCGAGCGCGTCACCGATGTCTCCGGCCGCGGCGTCGGCATGGATGTGGTCAAGACCAACATCGAAAAAATCGGCGGCACGGTGACGCTGGAGAGCGCCGCCGGTCAGGGCACCCTGCTGAAGATCACCATCCCTCTGACCCTCACCATCATTCCCGCGCTGCTGGTCGCCGCCGGCGGCCAGCGCTTTGCCATTCCTCAGGCCAACATTGTCGAGCTGGTCGAGATGGCGCCGGGCAGCTCGATCGAAGAGCTTCGCGGCGCGCTAGTCTATCGGCTGCGCGGCCGCCTGCTGCCGCTGGTTTATCTCGACCGCCTGCTCCGGCTCGTGCCTGCTCAATCTTTGCCTGCGGGGCTGCGTCTGCTGGTGCTGCGCGCCGGCGAGCGGCGCTTCGGTCTGGTGGTCGGCGAGATCAGCGACAATCAGGAGATCGTAGTCAAGCCGCTGGCCTGCGGCTTGAAATCCATTGCCTGCTTCGCCGGCGCCACCATCCTGGGCGACGGCCGCATCGCGCTCATCCTCGATGCCGCCGGCCTGATGCGCCAGGCTGCCCTGTTCTCCGAATCGCAGCCTCTGGCTCTCGCGCCGCAACCGGCCGCGCCCGCACCTGCGCCGCCCTCCGCCGCGGCGTGGCTGCTGTTTCGCGCCGCCGGCCGGCGGTCCGCGCTGCCGCTGTCGCAGGTAGCGCGACTGGAAGAGATTCCCGCCGCCCGCGTCGAACGCGCCGGCTCGCGCGAGCTGGTGCAGTATCGCGATCGCCTGATGCCGCTCATCCGACTCTGGGGCCACGCCGGCGCCGAGCATGCCGTCGCGGGAAGAGACACAGACACACACACAGATAAAGACACCTTGCAGGTCATCGTGCATGCCGGCGAGCGCGGCTCCATCGGCCTCGTGGTCGACGAGATTCTCGATATCGTCGAGCAGCCGGAGGCGCTCGCTGCTTCCCCCGGCAGCGGCAGCGAATCGGTCGCCGTCCTCGGCCAGCGCGTCACCGAGCTCGTCGATCTGCCCGCGCTCGTCGCCCGGAGCGTGTCCGCATGAGCGCCCCGCAGCAGCTCTGCACCTTCCAGCTCGACGACCTGCTGTTCGGCGTCGAGGTCGATCGCGTCGAGGAAGTTCTCCCCCATCGCCCGCTGACGCCGGTGCCGCTGGCGCCGCCCCAGATCGCCGGGCTGATCAATCTGCGCGGCCAGATCGTTCCCGCCATCGATCTTCGCCGCTGCCTGGGACTGGCGGAGCCCGCCGCCGGGCACGAGCCCGGCAATGTCGTTCTGCGCAGCCGCGACGGCCTCCTCAGCCTGCTGGTGGACCAGATCGGCGACGTGGTCGCGGTCGACGATCTTCAGATCGAGCCGGTGCCCGACAGCGTCGAGCCCGCTGCCCGCCGCCTGCTGCGCGGCGTCTGCCAGCTGCCTGGCGGCCTCCTGCTGCTGCTCGATGGCCCGGCTCTTATAACCTGCTCCATCGCAAATGACGGTTAGGGGATGCGGCTATGAAATTGTTACGGCATACCAGAATCGGAACCCGGCTGGCCCTGGCCATGCTCCTGATGGCGCTGGCCGCCGCCGGCATCGGCTCCATCGGCTGGCTGTATGTCGTCCGCATGGGCGACATCATCCGCGCCAACTACCAGGACAACGTCCTGCACGGGCTGCTGCTCAGCCAGGCCGATGACGCCTTTCTCAGCGCCAGGATCCAGTGGCGGGAGCTGCTGCTCAACCCCAGCGCTGCCGACCGTCAACGCCATGTCGCGGCCATTCGCCGCGATGAGCAGCGCCTGCGGCAGAGCCTCGACGAATATGCCCGCAGCCTCTTGCCGCCGGAGGAAGTCGCGGTCTATGCCCCGCTGTCTCGCAACCTCGAGCCCTACCTGGCGCTGCGCGACCGCTCGGTGGTGCTGGTCTTGGAGAACCGCTTACCTGAGGCGCTGGCCATTCTGGCCGAGGCGCGGCCGCTGGCGGAAGAGTTGAACCAGCAGCTCAGCCGGCTGATTGCGATCAATACCGAGCAGGCCGCGGCCTCCGATCAGGAGGCGCGCGCCCAGGCCCTCAGCGCCCAGCGCCGCATTCTGTTGTTCACCCTCATGGCGCTCACCATCGCCCTGATCATCGCCTTTCTCACCACGCGCTCGATTACCCGCCCCCTGGCCGCCATTACCGCCGCCGCCGACGGGCTGGCCCGCGGAGAGCTCGACCGCGATATCAGCTACCGCTCCGCCGATGAGATTGGCCAGCTGGCCGATTCCTTCCGCCGCTCGGCCCAGGCGGTGCGGCAGCTGGTCGACGATTGCACTCGCCTCTCCCAGGCTGCCGTCCAGGGCGATCTGCGGGCGCGCTCCGATGCCGGCCGCCATCAGGGCGAGTATGGCAGAGTCATGCAGAGCGTCGACGCCGCCTTCGAGGCGGTGAGCGCTCCTCTCAGCGTCGCGGCCGACGCGGTTGCCGCCATCAGCCGCGGCGAGGTTCCCGCCAAAATCAACGCGGCCTATGCCGGCGATTTCAATCTGCTGATGGACAACCTCAACGCCTCGATCGCCTCGCTGCACGGCCTGGTTGAGATCAATCAGATGCTCAAGCGCATGACGGTCAACGACTACTCGCTTACCCTCGAGGGCGATTATCCCGGCATCTTCGCCGAGCTCTGCCACTCCACCCAGGAGTTGAAGGTGCGCAGCCTGAATGCGATTCGCGTGCTCAAGCTCGTCGCGGTCGGCGACTTCGACAACGAATTAGAAGAATTCGTCCGCCTGGGCCGCCGCTCCGAGCAGGACGAGTTCGTGCCCGCCTTCGTCACCATGATGAAGGCGATCTCCGCCCTGGTCACCGACACCCAGATGCTGTCGGACGCCGCCGTGCACGGCCAGCTCTCCGCCCGGGCCGATGCCACCCGGCATCGCGGCCAATTCCGTAAAGTCGTCGAAGGCGTCAATGCCACGCTGGACGCGGCTTTTGGGCCGGTCGAGGAAGTCGCGCTGGTGCTGGGCCGCATGGCCGGCGGCGATTACACCTCGGAGATCACCCGCGAATATGCCGGCGACTTCAACCGCCTGAAGGACGCAGTCAATGCCCAGGCGCTGCAGGCGCGCACCGCTATTCAGCAGATCAGCTGCAACGTTTTCGCCCTGCATGGCGCCTCCGAAGAGCTGAATCAGCTCAGCCAGCGCATGAGTGTCAGCGCCGACGAAACTGCCACCCAGGCCAACGTCGTCTCTTCCACCTCGGAACAGGTCGCGCGCAGCGTGCAGACCGTCGCCACCGGCGCCGACGAGATGGGCGCCAGCGTCAACGAAATTGCGCGCAATGCCGCCGAAGCCACGCGGGTGGCTACGTCCGCCGTGCGCTCGGCCGAAACCACCAACCAGACCATCGCCAAGCTCGGCCAGAGCAGCGCCGAGATCGGCCAGGTCATCAAGGTCATCACTTCCATCGCCCAGCAGACCAATCTGCTGGCGCTGAATGCCACCATCGAAGCCGCGCGTGCCGGCGAGGCCGGCAAAGGCTTTGCCGTGGTCGCCAACGAAGTGAAGGAGCTGGCCAAGCAGACCGCCAAGGCCACCGAAGACATCAGCCGCCGCATTGAAGCCATACAGGCCGACACCAAGGGCGCGGTCGATGCCATTGGCGAGATCGGCCGGGTGATCGCGCAGATCAACGAAATTCAGTACACCATTGCCAGCGCGGTGGAAGAGCAGAGCGCCACCACCAGCGAGATCAGCCGCAACCTGGCCGAAGCCGCCCTGGGCAGCTCCGGCATTACCCGGACCATCAGCGGCGTAGCCGCGGCCGCCGGCAATACCACCTCCGGAGCGGTGGAGACACAGAAGTCGGCCCAGTCGCTGGAACACATGGCGGCCGAGCTGCAGGAGCTGGTTTCGCAGTTCAAGTTTTAACCCCGACCCTCCGATGATCTTCGGGGAAGGCTTCGAGTCGCCGGAGCCCCAGAGCGCCGCGGGCGCGTGCATGATAGCCCAGGACGGAGCGCAGCGGAGTCCTGGGTAGAGTCGCCGGGGCATCAGAGCGCCGCAGGCGCGTGCATGATAGCCCAGGACGGAGCGTAGCGGAGTCCTGGGTAGAGTGGCAAAGGAACTCAGAGTCCCCCGGGGACGACACGGTTCTCACCCCGGTGCCCTGTTTCAGCCCTCTTTTGGCTGGGACGGGACAAGTTTTGGTTTGTCATCCTGAGCGGAGCGTCCGCAGGTTTTTTCCGATCCGCTCTTTTGCGGATCGGGCGGACGCGCAGCCGAAGGATCTGCGGTTCACCCCGCGTGCCGAAAAACAATGATTCGCCCAGCCGGCTTCAGCCGGCGGCACTGACAAAAGGAGTCCCAATGCGCGCACTTGTAGTCGACGATTCCGCCTCCATGCGGGCCATCCTCAAACGCACCCTCGCCGAGCGCGGCTTTGAGGTTGCCGCCGCCCCCAGCGGCAGCGACGCACTGCTGTTGCTGGCCAAGCAAGATCTCGATCTCGTCCTCATCGACTGGAATATGCCCGGCATGAACGGCTTCGACCTGCTGCGCGAGATTCGCCGCCAGCCGCGCTATGCCCGCGTCAAGCTGGTGATGGTGACCACCGAGACCAACAAGGCCGAAATGACGCACGCTCTGGCCGCCGGCGCCGACGAGTACATCATGAAGCCGTTTACTCCGGATGTGGTTTACGACAAGCTGCGCCTGGCCGGCTTGCCGGTACCGCATGCGGAAACCGTAGCCGCTCATTAGCACGCCGGCCATCGTCATGCGACACGCCAACCATCACGTCCACGGCGATCGGATGCCCGCCACTAGGGAGACATCGTGAGCCTCGCGCCGCCCGATTTCGACTATCTGCGCCGCCTGGTGAAAGCTCACGCGGCCATCGTCATCGATCCCGCCAAACCGTATCTGGTCGAGAGCCGGCTGGCGCCGCTGCTGCCCCGCCATGGCTGCGCTTCGTTGCCCGACTTTCTTCATCTGCTGCAGAGCCAGGCCTTCGGCGCGCTGCATCGCGAAGCGGTCGCCGCCATGGCCAACAACGAGACCTGGTTCTTCCGCGACTCCACTCCCTTCGCCGCGTTGTCGCAACAGATTCTTCCCCGGCTGCTCAGCGCGCGGCCGCGCAATCACGTCCTCTCCATCTGGAGCGCGGCCTGCTCCACCGGGCAGGAGCCCTACAGCATCGCCATGCTGCTCGACCAATCGCATCCTTCGCTGGCGCGGCGGGTCTCCATTCTCGGCACCGACCTGTGCGAGACGGGGCTGGCCTACGCCACGCGCGCCAACTATCGCCAGATGGAAGTGAATCGCGGGCTGCCTTCGGCCTTGCTCACCCGTTACTTCGTTCAGCGCGGCCTGTGGTGGCAGCTGAAGCCGGAGATCGCCGGCATGGTCAGCTTCCGCGCGCTGAATCTCGCAGCTCCCTGGCCGGCTCTGCCGCCCATGGACATCATTTTCCTGCGTAACGTGCTGATCTACTTCGATACCGAGACCCGCCGCCAGGTCCTGGAGCGCATCCTGCGCACGCTGCGTCCCGACGGTTTTCTCTTTCTCGGAGCGGCGGAAACGCCGCGCGATCTTGATCAGGCTTTCGAACCGCTAGAGGCGGGAACATATTTATGCTATCAACCCAGAAATCAGGCGCCACGATGACTTGCACCATCGGCCATGACGAACTCGTTCATGTCGTCGACGAAATCTTCAGCTCCATGGCGGGCATGCACCTCGCTCCTTCCCCGTCGCCCGTCCAATTCGATCGCCAGAAAGGCTACGTCGTCTCCGCCGTGCAGATCGTGGGCGAGTGGCAGGGCGCAGTGCGGCTGGACACCGATATCGAGCTCTGCCGCCTGGTCTGCTCGCGATTCCTCGGCGTCGAGCCCGGCGACCTTTCTCCCGACGACCTTCGCGATGCCGCCGGCGAGCTGGCCAACATTACCGGCGGCAGCGTCAAAGCCCTCATCGCCCCTACCTGCAGCCTCTCGCTGCCCTCCGTCGTCATGGGCCAGAACTACGAGTTCTCCCTGCTGCAAGGCAAAGTCATCCAGGAAACTTCCTTCCTGCACGACTCCGGACATCTGCTGGTCAGCGTCCTGGAAAAACAAGGTATGTACTAGCCGGTGCCCCAGGTCCTGCCGTAGCGCCGGCATCTTGCCGGCTGTCCCGCCGGCGTCCCGCCGGCAGCAGTCTTCCACTCGCTCAATTTTCGATGAGAACTTCTGCCCCGCCCTAATGCCGGTGCAGCATAACAATCGGCGCCGACCCGTGCGCCGCTTGCGGCGTCATCGCCAACTGCTCCGCCGCGAGATCGTAATTCGCCATCCGTCCCGCCCACACCGCCGCCTCGCGCCGCATCGCGCGCATCTCGATCTCCGGTATTTGAAAGCGCCGCCGCAGCGCATCGCTCTTCCGCCAGTCCCCACGCTCATACGCCGCCACCAGCTCCTGACACTGCCGCAGCGGCGTCGCTTCGCCCCCGAGTGCCGCCCGCACATCCTGCGGCAGCACCACCTCGTCCACAATCGCCGCCAGCGGACGATTCACAATGCGATCCATCTGCCCGAACAATCCGGTCAAATACAGCGACGAAGGAGGCAGCGCCACAAACGGCGCCAGCAGCTCGGCAAAGCGCGCCAGCTCCAGCGCCCGCGCAATCGGTTCCGGATTCGGCTCGCCGCTGGCCGCTACCACCGACGCCATCAGCATCAGCCACTTGCGCAACTCGTGCTCGCCCAGCAGCGCCAGCGCGTGCAGAATCGACATGATCTCCGTCTGCAGATAAAAACCCGGCGACTCCAGATAGCGCAGCAGCCGGTAGCACAGCGCCGGCTCCGACTTGATCAGATGCTCAATCGCGATCAGGTCCAGCGCCGGCGACGACAGCGCGCGCTGGATGCGCAGGTGCGTGTCCATCAGCACCGGCACCTTCTCCGTGGTCAGCATCTCCGGCTTGCCGAAGAAGTATCCCTGAAACAGCGCAAAGCCCAGCCGCGCCGCCTCGGCCAGCTCCGCCTCGGTCTCGATCTTCTCCGCCAGCAGCTGCCGCCGCCCGTCGTAGTAGCGCCGCGCCAGCTCGCTTCGCGCCGCCGCCGGCGTCTGCAGAAAATCAATCTTGATGATGTCCGCCAGCTCCACCAGCGGCGCGAACCGCGGCTCGTCCACGTAATCGTCCAGCGCGATGCGATAGCCGGCGTGCTTCATCTCGCGCAGCGCCGCCAGCACCGGCTCATCCGGTTCAACCGTCTCCAGCACCTCAATCACCGTAAAATCGGGGGGGAAAAGCGTGGGATAGCGCTGCACCAGAAAGTCGTGCGGGCAATTCAGAAACAGGCTGTAGCCTTCGGAGAGAACGTCCAACCCCAGCAGCACCGCGGTGTCGAACGCCTCCCCCGAAGCCAGATCGGGATCGGAGCCGGCAAAGCGGTTCTCCGTCGAGTCGCGAAACAGCAGCTCGTACCCCTGCACTCGGCGCTCGACATCGAAGATGGGCTGTCGCGCGATGAAGGACATCTGCCTCTATCCATCGGCAGAACGCGCCTCCGCCTTCAACCCATTTCGGCCCGACAAGAGCCCAGAGTCTCGCGAGAAGTCCCGCCCCCGGGCGGGACGAAACTGATTAGCCAGAGCGGAAGCGCTGGGAACAAGCCCATTTCCTGAACCGAGCCCCTTCAGGCGCGGCACATGCCGACGAGGGCTTCAGCCTGCCTCCCGCTCGTGCTCAACGGAACTGTGTGTCGCAGGCCATCGCTGATCGCACCACGCAGAACCGAGTCCCGCTCCGCGGGACGGCGGCAAGATAGCCCAGCACGCAGCGCCCGCTTTTGGCGCGGAGTGCTGGGTACGTCGCCATTTTGATCGCGAGCCCCTTCAGGGGCGGCACCTGCTGACGAGGGCTTCAGCCCGAGTCACAAATCAAAAAGCGCGTCCCTCATCGGAACGCGCTCCGTTATCGTGCAATTGCCCGCTTACTTGCTGGCCAGAATATTCCCGCCAAACCGGAACGTCGGCCCCACCGAGAACCGCACGCTGTTGCGCCCGCCGTTCAGCAGATTCGAGAACACGTTGTAGTGTACGTAGTCGGCGGCCACGCGCACTCCGAAGTGCGTGCTCAAGTTAATGTCCGCGCCGCCGCCGGCCCCGTAGAACACCACGTTGTCCGAGGTCGTCAGCTGCGGACCCACCAGCCCGCTCACCAGCGCCTTGGCCACCGGATCAGTCGGCTTCAACGTCGCCTGTTCGTGCAGCACGCCCAGCGCCGGTCGCGCAAACAACGTCATCGCCTTGAAGTGCCGGTAATTGAATTGCGGTCCCGCGCTGAAGGTCAGCACCGTGGAATTGGTCGGCACGACCAGCTGATACGTCGGAGGAATGATCCCCGCTTTAATCAGCTCCTCGATCTGCCCGCCTAGCTCCTGCTGCACCGTCGGATTCAACAGTCCCGCAGTCAGATTGTTGCTGCCGGTGAACACGCTGAAGTCGGCGCCCAGAGCCACCCACGTCTTGGCGTTCCAGCCAACCTCCGTGTCGAAGCCGTTCTGCAGCCCGTTCAGGCTGGGCGTGTCAAGAAAGGCATAGCCGGCAAACAGATCGTATCGATTGACGTACTCCTGCTGCGCGAAACAACTGAGAGAAGCCAGAACAATAAAGAGCAGTACCGCGATCGAGAGAGTCTTAGGCCGCATGAAAAAGTTCTCCTTGCCACTTGCCCTAGGGTCGGGGAAGTCGGCCAAAATATGAATGTTGGCTCGTCAATCCGGGGCGCGCCGTTCACACGGATAAGCCTTCGGCCCAGTTAACGGAGCCTGGAATCAGTCTCCTCTTCTTCCGGAAGGGAATCAGCAACAAACTGGGAATGTTTACAGCAGATTCCCGATGTGGAACCGCCGCTTCCCAGCGTGAAAGCAAAGATGGGAGGAATGAATCTTTTTCAGATTACCGCAGCCATTAATCTTGTTGCAACCTGGAATGGTTCTGCTGAGTGGGTGGATCTCGCCTTCGGTGTCTGCGGGAAAACTAGCTTTTCCAGAATCGTGGAATAGGAAGCTCGAAAAATCAGAGCGCCGCAGGCGCGTGCCATGATAGCCCAGGACGCAGCGCAGCGGAGTCCTGGGTAGAGTGGCGAAGGAACTCAGAGTCCCCCGGGGACGACACGCTTCTCACGCGCCGACGAGGGATCCGTCTCGACTTTTTTATCCGGCGGCACAATCGCCCCTCACCGCGCCATCGCCAGCCGCCGCGCCATAATCGCATACGCCGACGAATTGAACGCCAGCCCGATATGCGTTCCCGGCACCTCGAAGTCCGTCTCCGAATCGCCCGTCCTGCAATACCGCCAGTCGACAATGCCATCGGCGCGCGTATAAATCGCCGTCTCCATCACCGACTCTGGCATCGTCCGCCGCAACGACGACAGAAAATCGCAGGTACAGTGTCCGGTGTAGCACGTCGGCATAACTTTTGGCCCGTGCTCTTCCAGGATGCGCTTGCGCACCGCATCCGCCGCGGCCAGCACCGTGGGATGCAATACCGTCCCGCGAAACGGCGAGGCCAGCGTGATCACCGACGCCACATCGTCCGGCCGCTGACTGGCGACCGCGCGCGCAATAATCCCGCCCAGGCTATGCCCGACGAGATGGATCTTCTCGCCGGTATCGAAGAGCGCTTTGTCGATGTTGTCGTTCAGCCGCTGCGTGATGAGAAGATTCGGACACTCCGCGTTCAATCCGATCCCCGAGAAGTACGGCCGGTACCCAATGCGTCCCAGCCACGAGTGCATCTGCGAGAGGTAAGCGTCGGTCCCCAGAAATCCCGGCACCAGCACCACCGCCGAGCCGTCTCCGCGCGGGATGCCGAGCCCGTAATACACCGGCGAGGCGTGCAGCAGCAGAAGGTCAGCGGCAAATAGCGCTTCCTTCCAAATGGTGACGTCAGCTTCGGCGATATCCTGATGAAACGTCCCGACGGGCGGCGGTGCCATAGGCAGGTGCTGATTCCCTTGTTCGTTGGCTTGGAAGTCAGGCCCGGTCAGGAGTGGGGAACCCCGCAGGAGGTAACCGATCGGAAGCAGCTTCCGGGAAGTTAGTGTATTACGAAGCCGCAGGTTGCCAACAGAAATTTTTTGAGCTCAAATGGTAAGCTCTCAGGCATGCCTCCAGGAACGATGATCAGTGCCCGCTTTGTGCTGCAACGCGAGGAGTTCGTGAAGGCCTACAGGCTCGCCGTACGCAATCTTTCAATCAAGATCAGGCTGGCGGGATGGGTGCAATGTGGCCTCTTGCTCGTCTTGATGCTGACTGGACTGGCGTATCGCCCGGAAGGGCAACTGTCCCCAGTTTCCTTAATCATCATCACTTTAGTTTGGCTTGTATTCGTTACAGGCCGAATAGCCCAGAGCGCCCTGACTAACGTTCAGTTCTCTCGGATGATCGGCGCCGAGATTTGGTACGAGTTTGATCCCACGGGCGTGCGGTGCGGCATGCCCAACAGTGATGCGCGTTCGGATTGGTCGGGGTTTGTCAAAGTCATTGAGACCGACATGCTCTTTGTCTTGCTGTCGCGGGGCGTTACGTTTTACACAATCCCGAAACGGTCGCTTGCGAGCGAAGACATAAGTTCGTTACGGCAGCTCTTCGCGGACAAGTCACCATTCAGCATAGCTCGCGATAAGCCACCACGTCACAACGGATACTACTGGCATTACCTTCTTGGCAGGTGCCCCGGC
The DNA here is from genome assembly GCA_963805985.1 of uncultured Acidobacteriaceae bacterium. Lineage (GTDB taxonomy): Bacteria > Acidobacteriota > Terriglobia > Terriglobales > Acidobacteriaceae > Bog-257. Next base: position 63,428 of record CAWDWG010000010.1, read on the forward strand.
GTCTCGGCGGCCCTGGAAAGACCGGGCAACGCCTGCAGCCCGGGGCGTTTGCTTTCTTCCAGCATTGACTCACCGGACGCGGTACAGCACCAAACCCGTGATTGCCGCGATTCTGGAAAAGTCCTGGTCCAGAGTGAACACTCCGGCGCGATGTTCGAGCGCGATGGCCGCGATCAGCGTGTCGATGGTTGTTAAAGCGAATCCCTTGCCGCGCGCTTTTCGGAAGATCGCAGCTGCTGTCCGATAGGTCTGGAAACCCGTTGGCTCCAGCACGTCCCACTGGGCAAGAAACTGCTCGATTGCGGCGACGTCCTGCGTGAGGCCCTGCAGGATCTCGCTGACCACCACTCCGGTCAGCGCAAACGGTTCGCTCTCTTCAATCATGCGGCGCAATTCGCGTCCGGCTTTTCCCGGAGAAGAGCTGAAGAAGTCGATCCAGACCGAGCTGTCGACCAGAATCACACGCGGTTTCTCCGCGCAGCCTTCAGGTCGCCTTTCCAGATGCCGCTGCCGTAATAGCGCAGGAGCCCTTTGCGGCTTTCGGAACGCACGAGCAACTCCAGAGCCTTATCCACAATCTGGCGCTTGGTCTTGAGGCGGGTGAGCTTACGCGCCTTGCGAATTAAGTTCTCGTCGATGTCGATGTTGGTGCGCGCCATAAGATGGCTGGATCATACACCATTTTCAGAGAATCTTGTGTATGCACAGCTCACGGCTCACGGCTGCAACAAAAAAACGTGCCGCCTGCAAGGACGGCACGTCAGCGTGGTGCTCGCTCAACTCCTGGTTTGGAGTTCACGCACCTGCTAATTTCCAGACCCCTCGGCTCACCCTGCGTGCGCCGTTGCCATCTTGATGGTACGGCCGGGACGCTTGTGCGCTGCTACCTTCGGTCCCTTCTTATGCTCCGGACGCTGCATCACGGTATCGATCAGCGCCTTCTCCGCGCTGACGAAGTTCTTCACTCCCTCCCGGGTCAGGTCAGGAATGGGAATGAACGGAAAAGGTGCGATCGTGTTCACGGCGCGGCTGGCGGCGCGCATGTGCGCGTTCACCTGCTTGCCGGCAACGTCGATCAGCTTCTTCTGCGCGTCAATGAACGCGTCGGTAGCATCTTTCGCCAGCTCCGACAGTTCGGTCTTCTTCATCTTCTTCGCCGGCTCTTTGCTGCTGGTCGCCTTCGAGGTCTCTTCCGCGATCACATCCAGAAACTTCTTCTGGGTGTGAACGAAGGTCTCCATGGCATCGCGCGCCATCTCTACCAGGCCCTCAGGATCGAACGGTTTGCCGGCCTTCACCGCATTCAGCCAGGTGTGGGTCTGCTTGCTCGCGGTTTTCAGGAACTCCTGCTGCATCTCGACAAAGGTATCGACGCCGCGCTGCAGCAGCTCGGTCACTGCCACCGCCGTCGTGTTGCCGGCGACGCGCTCTTTCACGCCGCTGGTGATAATCTCGTGCTCCTTCTGCACCAGGCTCAGCAGCAGCTTCTGGCCTTCGATGAAGTTGGTCACTCCCTCACCCGCCAGTTCGGTAAGGATCGCGGCCGGACAAAAATCCGGCGCCGTAAAGCGCTTGCGGACCAGGTTCACGGCGTTGGCATTCTGGGTCATCGCCAGGTCAACCAGAATCCGTTGCGTGGCGAAGAAGTTTTCTACCCCCTGCTGCACCCATCCTGACAGCAGAGAAATAAACGAAGAATCGCCGGTGTGTGCTGCCGGTTCGGGCTTTCCATTCCTAGGCATGATTCCCTCCAGTTTTGCTGCAGTGCAGCATTGACTCGAATGTAGTATTCTCAAGGGGTACTGTCAAGGACCTGTATCGGTAATTTTGCGTTGCAACACAGGAGTACCGTCGTGGTCGCCGACACCATCGTTATCAAGAAGTATGCAAACCGCAGACTCTACGACACTTCCACCAGCCGCTACATCAACCTGGAGGACATCGGCGTGTTGGTCCGAAACGGGAAAGCGGTGCAGGTCCTCGACGCCAACAGCGGCGAAGACCTCACCCGCGTCACCCTGACGCAGATCATCGTTGAAGACGCCAAAGGACAGCCGGCCGGACTGCCGCTCGAACTCCTCCGCCAGCTCATCGTCACCACCGATCATGTTGGCCAGGAATTCATCCTCTGGTATCTCAAGTCGGCCTTCGACACCTATCAAAAGGTGCAAAGCTCGGTGCAGGATCGCCTCAGCCAGATGCACTCGGCCGCGCTCTCGCCGTTGCAGATGGTGAAGAAGTTCATCCCCAGCACGCCATCGCACGAGGAATCCTCCGAACCAACTGCGGAGTTGGTCGAACTCCGCCGCCGCATCGCCGAGTTGGAATCCCGGCAGTCAAAACCAAAACCGCGCAAACCTCGCAAGAAGCACTCGTAGCACAAGCGGCTGTCGCGCCAGCCTCCGACTGTAGCGCCGGCCTCCGGCCGGCTGTAGCGTGGGCCTCCGGCCCGCGCAATTTTCGTCGCCGTCACTGCGAACTCGTGACGCCTCAGCTTGACAATTCTTCCTCCTGCGGTCCACGATGCGATTAGGACCAGGGTCAAACATGGGAAAAGTGCTCGGTCTGGCCATGACCGGAGGCGGAGCTCGCGGAGCTTATCAGGCGGGCGTTCTCAAGCGAATCGGGGAGATCAGCCGGCTTCAGGCACAGGGCAATCCCTTTCCCATCATTGGTGGCGCATCGGCCGGAGCGATCAACGGCTCGGCTATCGCCGCCGGCTCCGACGAATTCTCCCGCGCGACTCATCTCCTCGCCGAGCTGTGGTCCAAGCTCAAACCATCCGACGTCTTCCGCTGCGACATGGTGTCGCAGGCGCACAATTCCCTCGTCTGGCTGCTTGACCTGTCTCTCGGAGGCGCCCTCGGCGGTGGCAACGCGCGCTCGCTGCTTGACGCCACTCCCCTGCGCCATTATCTGAAGTCGCACCTGGATTGCACCCGCATTCAGGACAACATCCGCCGCGGAAACTTGTACGCGCTCGCAATTTCGGCCACCAATTACAGCTCCGGCAAAAGCTATCTCTTCATTCAGGGCGCCAAGGGTCATCCCATGTGGAACCGCAGCCGGCGCGTTACCCTGGCGACCAAGATCACGGTCGACCACATCTGCGCCTCGGCCGCAATCCCGCTCGTGTTCCAGCCGGTGCGTCTGGAAACGGCAAAGGGCGCGGCGTTCTTCGGCGACGGCTGCCTGCGCCTGCAACAACCGCTCAGCCCCATCATTCGCCTGGGCGCGGAGAAGATCTTCGCCATCGGCGTGCGCTGCGAAAATCTCGAGCACCAGGAAGAATCGTCCGACGAGAAAGACCCGTCGCTGGCGCAGGTCATGGGCGTGCTGTTCAACGTAATGTTCCTCGATCACCTGGCCACCGACGTCGAGCATCTGGAGCGCCTCAATCAACTGCTGGAGACCGGCCAGATCACCCAGTCCGGCCTCGAACGCTGCGAGAAGATGCGGCCGCTCACCGTGCTGCAAATAACGCCGTCGGTCAATCTCACCGACATAGCCTGGCATCATCAGCGCGACATGCCGGTTCTCATCCAGTACTTCGTGAACAGTCTTGGGCGCGACGCGGCCTCTTGTTCCGATGTGATGAGCTATTTGCTGTTCACGCCCAAGTACACGCGCGAGCTGATCAATCTCGGCTATCACGATGCCGCCGCGCGCATCGACGAGATCGAGGATTATCTGTTCTCGTCCGGCGGCGGAAGCGGCAAGCGCGCGGCGCCACGGTGGAAGGGCGCGGCTTCAACCGTGCCCAAAAGATCGTATCTAACGAACGGGCTTTGACTGCGGTTAAACGGGGAGAGCTGGCCTACAGTCTCCGCGTGAGAACTGAGTTCACAAAATCGTGGTGGAACGTCGCTAACGTTGAGTAGCCACAAAATCCGCGCCTCGGGCGCAAAATAAGAAAGCCCAGCGCTTCAGCGCTGGGTAAGTAGCAAAGGAGTTCAAGTCCCCCGGGGACGACACGGTTCTCGCGCAATCACTGTAGGCCCGCGTCTTGCCTTGTTTCTAAATTCGAGCCGGCAGCAGCTCTACCGCGGCTGAAGCCGCTCATTCAAATTGGGCATCCTTTACTGCACGCCTGAAGGCGTGCTCCACCCGCTCACGGTGCTCTATGGCCCAGGCCGTCAACGTCGTGCAATTGAAGCCCCGAACCCTCGAGGCGTTCGAGGCCTACATTCGCGACGCCGAATCCGCCATGCAGCCGTCGTTGAAGGGCGCGGGCGCGTTTCTCTGGTCTGACACCGATCAGCAGCGATCTCACCAGTTGCGTCAGGGCAAGGTCGTGGCCCAGCTCTGGGCAGGAGACGGGCCCGTCAAAGTTACCAACGGCCTGATTCACGATTGGGCCGGCGCAGTCTTCGTCCCCGGCGCGACCGTTGAACAGACGCTGGCACTCGTTCAGAACTACGACAATCACCAGAACATCTACCAGCCCGAAGTCATCGGCTCCAAGCTGATCAGCCACCACGGCAACAACTTCAAAATCTTTCTGCGCCTGCTGAAGAAGAAAATCATCACCGTCGTTCTCGACACCGATCACGACGTGCATTACTCGGAAATCGCGCCCGGCCGCTGGTTCTGCCGCTCCTACACTACGCGCATCGCGGAAGTCGAAGATGCCGGCACCGACCACGAGCACGTGCTCGATCCCGACACCGGTTACGGTTTCCTGTGGCGCTTGTATTCCTACTGGAAGTTCGACGAGAAGAGCGACGAGCGCCGCAGCTCCGCCTCGGCAGCCAACGGCGTCTACATCGAATGCCGCGCCATCTCGCTCACCCGCGACATCCCTTACGGCCTGGGGTGGATCATCGAACCCATCATCCGCAGCCTGCCGCAGGAATCTCTGATCCACACTCTGGAATGCACGCGCAAGGCGCTGACGTGATTTTCGAGTAGCGCCGGCCTCCCTGGCAGGCTGATCAATAACTGGATTTAAGAGCCCTGAAACGGCGCTCCACCCTAATCTCCCGCCGCCGCCAATGCTTTCTCGCTTTGTGGCCCAGGCTTGGCTTTCGCCTGAGGTTCGGCGGCGGCGAACTTAGCTTCCGGCTCCGCGCGACGAACCGGCTTCGCCATCACCGGTATCGCGGCATTCGGTCGCTGACGCCGCGCAGGCTTGCGCTCCGCTTCCTTCGCCTGCGAATTGACGGCCTGCTTGCTGCTCTTGCCGGCTTTGCGCAGCTCGGCGCAGCTCATCGTCACGAACTTCTCCAGATGTTCAGGATCGGGCACCGCACCCACATCGCAGGTGAATCCGAAATAGGCCGTGCCGTTGTAGCTGAGGATCGCGCAGTTCACGCCCATCTCGCCGCCGATCGGCACATACGGATACCACGACAGCATCTTGTGTCCCAGCAGATACAACGGCACCCGCGGGCCGGGAATGTTGGTGCAGATGATGTTGCAAAGGCTCAGCGGCAGCTGGCTGGCCACCGGTCCGATCGCCGCCCAGATCGGCGTGGGAATCGCCGAGAACAATCCGCCGGCAAAACCGACGAACTCTGCCGCCCGTGCCCGCTTCAGCACTTCCATACGCTCGCGCACAAACGCGAACAGCTTTTGCGGGCTGCGAATGTCCAGCGGGATAGTCACTGGCAAAAACGAGATGCGATTGCCCAACTCGCGCACATCGCCGTTGCCGCGCACATTCACCGGGATCATAATCCGCACCGAGCGGCCTTTCACGCGCACGCCGCGCAGCTCAGCATAGCGCCGCAGCGCGGCGGCCATGATTGTCAGGATCACATCGTTAAACGTGCCGCCCTGGCGCTGGCGAATCTCCTGAATGTCGGCCATCGCGATTTCGGTCCAGCCAAACTTCTGCGGCCCGTGGCAAACCACGTTGAACGGCAACCGCTCGGCGGGGCTGGCGATCTCCGGCACCACGTTCATCAGATCGTTCATCGGCCCGGTGGGACTGGCCATCAGATCCTGCGCAATCTTCAGCGCTTCGCTATGCAGCGTGAGCGCTCCTTTGACCGCGGAAAAATACGACTTCATCAGGCTGTCCAGCAGCTGCGCGCCCGAGTCGCGTTGTTGGGGAGCTGGCGCTGCCGGCTTCTTGCGGGGAATCGACGGCGGCTCGGGATTTACCGACATCAGCACATTCATGATGCCGACACCCGCCAATCCATCGGCCAGACAATGATGAATGCGCGCGACCATGCCGGTGCGATTCCCTTCCAGCCCGCGCACCAGTGTCAAGTCCCACAGCGGCCGTTCGCGATCAAGATGCGTGCTGAGAATCTGCGAAGCGAGTGCCTTGAGATCGGCTTCCGTTCCACGCCGTAGCGTCACCTGGCGAATGTGATTGCGAATGTCGAAGTTCGGATCGGGCTGCCAGCTCGGCAGCCCAATGTTGAACGGCGGAAACGCCACCCGCTGCCGGTAGCGCGGAATCTCCGGAAGTTTCGACTCGACAAAATCGCGGCACGCCTTCAGCGACACTGCGCCCTCGAAGACGCTGACGCTGGCAATGCTCAGCGGCTGTCCGGGACGCTCGATGTACAAAAACAGCGCGTCTCCCCAGGTGAAGGAATTGTTTGGTTGCGGCTCCGACATGTTGCCCCCTACCGTAGCTCCCGGACGATTGCGAACCTAGGCTTCATCATGAAGGGAGTATGAACATTACTTCAGTGACCAATGACCGTTTCGGGAGTGATTCCCAGTTCGGCACTCCTTCTCTCCGGCGTCATTTCAGTCACCGTCGCTGCGCCCGTTTTGTGAGATGGTGTGAATGACCAGGTGGAAGGGCACGACTTCAGTCGTGCCGATCAGCGTCTTCTTATTTTATTGTTGTCATCCCGACCGAGGGCTTCAGCCCGACCGAGGGATCTGCGGTTCGCCGGCCGCGGAATGATCTTGCGGGCCGGTTAGAGCACCGCTTTAGCGGTGCAGCAAGAGGCTGAAATAATCGAACGGCTTTAGCCGCTGAGATCGCAGAACGTGCCTCAGGCGCTAAAGCGCGTGACCTTTACCGGCGCCAGCAGCTGGAGACCTGTTTTCGGATGGTTCCTGTTGGTCTGTTTTCGAATGGTTCGTGTAGGTCTGTTTTCGGATGTTTCGTGTCGGTCTGTTTTCGAATGGTTCGTGTTGGTTTGTTTTCGGATGTTTCGTGTCGGTCTGTTTTCGAATGGTTCGTGTCGGTTTGTTTTGGAATAGTTCGTGTCGTGTGTTTTCGAATGTTCTGGTTTGTTTTCGAATGGTTCGTGTAGGTTTGTTTTCGAATGGTTCGTGTCGGTCTGTTTTCGAATGGTTCGTGTCGGTTTGTTTTCGAATGTTTCGTGTAGGTTTGTTTTCGAATGGTTCGTAACAGGGCACGACTTCAGTCGTGCCGATCAGCGTCTTCTTATTTTATTGTTGTCATCCCGAGGAGGGCTTCAGCCCGACGAGGGATCTGCGGTTGCCCGGCTGCGGGATGGCCTGGCGCCCTGGGAGCATAAGAATTAACAACGGGATCGGCTTTAGCCGATTAGGTTCTCAAAATCTCTGTGCCCGAAAACACTCCCCAACCCGACTTCGACTTCATCGTCATCGGCTCCGGCTTCGGTGGCAGTGTCAGCGCCCTGCGCCTCGCCGAAAAAGGCTACAAGGTCGCCGTGATGGAGATGGGCCGCCGCTGGACACCGCAGAATCTTCCGCCCAGCAGCTGGTATCTGCATCGCTGGTTCTGGGAGCCGGCCATGGCGTTGCGCGGTTTCTTCCGCATGCGCTACTTCCGGCACGTCACCATTCTGCACGGCTGCGCGGTCGGCGGCGGCTCCATCACTTACGCCTGCACCATGCTGCGTCCACCGGACAGGGTCTGGGACAGCGGATCGTGGCGCGGTCTGGCCAACTGGAAGGCCGAGATGCCGCAGCACTACGACACCGCTTCGCGCATGCTCGGCGTCATCGAGAACCGCATCCTCGGGCCCTCGGACAAACTGCTGAAACGCGTGTCCGACAATGTGGGAGTCGGGAGCACGTTCTATCGCACCCACGTCGCTATCCTGCAGGCGAAAGAAGGAGAACGCAGCGGCACAAAAGTTCCCGATCCCTTCTTCGGAGGCGAAGGTCCCGAACGTACCACCTGCACCGGTTGCGGCGGCTGCATGATGGGCTGCCGCGAAGGCGCCAAGAACACGCTCGATCTCAACTATCTCTATCTTGCCGAGAAGCGCGGCGCACAGGTCTTCGCTGAGACGAAGGTTGTCGATGTGCGTCCCCTCGACGGTGTTGCCGACGGCAGTCACGGATATGAAGTCCGCACCGTCAACTCGTTATCGCGATTCCACGGCAATGCTCGCCGTTTCACCTGCCGCGGTGTCGTCTTCTCCGCCTCGTCGCTGGGGACGATGGAGCTGCTCTTCCACCTGAAAGACAAAGGTTCGCTGCCGGCGATCAGCGATCAACTCGGCCGCTACGTGCGCACCAACTCCGAGTCGCTGCTCGGCGTCCGCGTGCCGAATTCCTCCGACGATCTCTCCAAGGGCGTCGCCATCGGCTCCGGCGTTTACATCGACCAGCACACGCACATCGAGGCGGTGCGTTATCCCGAAGGCTCCAACACCATGGGCCTGCTGGCGACCATCCTCACCGGTGGCCGGCCCGGGCGAGGCCGAGTTGGACTTTGGTTCAAGAACCTCTGCGTCTCGCTGCTGCGCCATCCCTTTAAGTCGCTGCGCATCTTGCTGCCGCCGCGCTGGGCGCGCGAGTGCGTCATTCTGCTGTGCATGCAGGCGCTGGACGGCCATATCGACATGAAGTGGCGGCGCCACATCTATTGGCCGTTCCGCAAATTCCTCGTAAGCCGCGGCCAGCGCGTCCCGACGTTCATCCCAGCTGCCAACGAGTTTGCCCAGAAGTTCGCGCAGATCGCCGGCGGCACGGCGATGAGCATGCTGCCGGAAATCCTGTTCGACGTTCCCGGCACGGCGCATTGTCTCGGAGGAGCGGTCATCGCCGATTCCCCCGAGCGCGGCGTCGTCGATCACCGCAACCGCATGTTCGGCTATAAGAACATGTACGTCTGCGACGGCTCAGTCGTAGCGGCGAACCTGGGCGTCAATCCCAGCCTGACGATCACGGCGCTAAGCGAGCGCGCCATGACCTTCATCCCGCCGGCGGCAAAAACGACGTGGGACGATGCCGCGGAACTTGTCATGCCACCTGCCAGGCCTGCAGTTCAGTAAGCCCGAGTCCACCATCTGATCGGGTTCGTATCAGGGACCCATTTTCAGGCTTCTGAAAAAGCCGTTGCGCCTGTATCAATCGTATGTGCAGCACAGTTTCCGAAATCGTTTTGTAACAGGGCACGACTTCAGTCGTGCCGATAAGCCGTTTTATATCTCGCCTGAGCCGGCTTCAGCTGGCGGCACAAGACGCGCGCGTCAGACTCTTTCAGCCGCCTGGCGTGCCGAAGTCTTTCGCAATTAATTCATCGAGCTTCAAGGAGCGTTCGCGTGACGCCTCCCGCCCCTCCGTATTACTCTTCTTGGACGCACGGGAGGGGTGATGAACAAGACTTACGACGCAATCGTAATCGGCACCGGGCAATCCGGGCCGTTCCTGGCAATTCGCATGGCCAAAGCCGGACACAAGGTCGCCATCATTGAGCGCCATCGATTCGGTGGGACTTGCGTGAACACCGGATGCATTCCCACCAAGACCTTGGTCGCCAGCGCGCGCACGGCTTACGTTGCGCGCCGAGCTGCGGAATTTGGCGTCAACGTCGGTCCCGTGACGGTTGACATGAAGCGGGTGAAGGCGCGCAAGGACGAAATCCAGCGGCCTTCGCAGGAAGGCGCCGAGAAGCGCCTGCGCGACGAACCAAACATCGATGTCTACAAAGGTCAGGCGCGATTTGAAGACTCCCACACTGTGGCAGTTGGCGACGACCGCCTCACCTCCGACAAGATCTTCATCAACGTCGGTGGCCGCGCCATCATTCCGCCTATTAAAGGCCTCGACCAGGTCCCCTATCTCGACAACTCCTCCATGATGGGCGTCGACTTTCTGCCCGAGCATCTCATCGTGATCGGTGGCAGCTACATCGGCCTGGAGTTCGCGCAGATGTATCGCCGCTTCGGCAGCAAAGTCACCATCCTGCAGCGAGAGAACCGTCTCATCCCGCGCGAAGACGAGGAGATTTGCGCCGAGATCAAGAACATCATGGAGCACGAGGGCATCACGATTCGCCTCAACGCCACCTGCATCACCATGGAGAAGCGCGGCAGCCAGATCGCAGCCGGTGTCGATTGCACGCATGATCCGGCGCCCGTCATCGGATCGCACCTGCTGATCGCTGCCGGCCGCCGTCCCAATACCGATGATCTCGGCCTCGCCCAAGCCGGCATCGCGCACGACGAGCACGGCTACATCAAGGTCGACGACCAGCTGCGAACCAACGTTCCCGGGGTTTGGGCGCTGGGCGATTGCAATGGCCGCGGCGCCTTCACCCACACTTCTTATAACGATTTCGACATCGTCGCCGCCAATCTCCTGGACAACGATTCTCGCCGGCTCAGCGATCGCATCCTGGCCTACGCGCTTTACATCGATCCGCCGCTGGGACGCTGTGGCATGACCGCGGGTGAGGTACGAAAGTCCGGCAAGAAGGCGCTCATCGGGCGATACGAGATGGCCAACGTCGGCCGCGCCCACGAGCGCAGCGAGACCCAGGGCTTCATGAAGATCATCGTCGACGCGGAGACGAAACTCATCCTGGGCGCGGCGATCCTGGGCATCGAAGGCGACGAGGTCATCCATACGATCCTCGACGTGATGTACGCCAAGGCGCCATACACCGTGATTTCGCGCGCCATGCACATCCATCCCACAGTGTCAGAGTTGCTGCCAACTATGCTGCAGGACCTGAAGCCGCTGGAGTGAAAGTTGGTTCACCACTGAGATCACAGAGAGCACGGAGTTTTTCTTTTCACAACGGTCAGGACCTCCGTGATCTCAGTGGTGAACGAATCCGCCGTTCAATTCTCCAGTATCATTTACAGATGGCAATCGCCATCCAATGTCGCGAACTGCGCAAGACCTATGATGGCAAGGTCGAAGCCGTGCGTGGACTCGACCTCACCATCAATATGGGCGAGTGTTTCGGCCTGCTCGGGCCGAATGGCGCGGGAAAAACCACGACGATCGAGATTCTCGAGGGCTTGCTGGAGCCGACCTCCGGCCAGGTCGAAGTACTCGGCAAGACCTGGCAGTCCGACGAGCGCGAACTACGCGAGCGGCTTGGTATCTCGCTGCAGGAGACGCGGCTCTCGGAAAAGCTGACGGTGCACGAGACCTTGCAGCTGTTTTCCAGCTTCTATCGCCATCCAACGTCGGTGGACAGTGTGTTGGACGAGCTTTCGCTGCAAGAGAAAAAAGATGCGCTGGTCGGCAAGCTCTCCGGCGGGCAGAAACAGCGTCTCGCCGTTGCGACCGCGCTGGTCGCGAATCCACAAATTCTTTTCCTTGACGAGCCGACGACGGGCCTCGACCCGCAAAGCCGGCGGCAGTTGTGGGACATCATTCGCCAATTCCAGCAGCGCAACGGAACGGTGCTCCTGACCACACATTACATGGACGAGGCCGAGCGGCTGTGCGATCGCATCGCCATCATCGATCACGGGCAGATCATCGCCGAGGGCACGCCGGCCGAACTGATCGAGCGGCTCGGAGGACATCACGTGGTCGAATTCGCAATTGCCGATAGCAACGGTGCGGACGGACACCAATGGGACAAGCTGCCGGGCGTGCAGGCGGTGCGCACCGAGGATGGCGTTTTCTCGCTGCAAGTGCATGAGCCGCACGAGACCATTCCCGCGCTCCTGGCCGAGTTGCAACGCCAGCGCGCGAAACTGATTCACCTCACCACGCGACAGGCGAGCCTGGAAGATGTGTTCGTGCAACTCACTGGCCGGCATTTGAGGGAGGAGTAATGGCGACCATCGAGCAGCGACCAGTCGCAGCTGAACCACAGCGCGCCGCTATCACCAACGGCCGCTGGATCGGTTACGCCCGCCTGTTGCAGATGCGCATGCTGGAGTTGTGGCGCGAGCCGGAAGTCATCTTCTGGGTCTTCGTCTTCCCGCTGCTGCTGGCGCTGGGACTCGGCATCGCCTTTCGCAGTAAGCCCGCCGACCTCACTCCTGTCGCGATCATCGACGGACCGAAAGCGCAGGACATCCTCAGCCTGTTGCAACGCTCTCCGGACCACGCCAGCTTTCAGCCGGAGATCCTGAGTGCACCGGCTGCGCTCGATGGCTTCCGGCTGGGCAAGTACGCGATTGTCGTCAGCATGGACGATTCAGGCGCCCTGCAGTTCCGCTACGATCCTGCGCGTCCGGAGAGCGTACTGGCACGCACGCAAGTCGACGATGCGATCGAAATCGCCGCGGGCCGCAAAAACCCCATCAGCACGCAAAGCAAAGCCTCGAGCGAGCCCGGCGCGCGCTACATCGACTTCCTCATTCCCGGACTGCTCGGCATGAACCTGATGAACTCCGGCATGTGGGGCATCGGCTTTGCGCTGGTGGAGATGCGGCAGCGAAAGCTGCTGAAGCGCTTTGTGGCGACGCCGATGCGGCGCTCGGATTTCCTGCTCGCGCTGGCCAGCAGCCGGCTGGTGCTGATGATCATCGAGGTAGGCCTGCTGCTGGTGTTCGGCGTGATCGTCTTTCATGTGCGGGTGGAAGGCAACATTCTGTCGATCCTGCTGATTGGCGCGCTGGGCGCAGTTTCGTTCGGCGGCGTTGGCTTGCTGACGGCCAGCCGGGCGCAGAAGATCGAGAGCGTCAGCGGATTGATCAACCTGGTGATGATGCCGATGTGGATTTTCTCCGGCGTCTTCTTCTCCTACGAGCGCTTCCCGAAGATGTTCCTGCCGGTGATTCGCGCGCTGCCACTGACTGCACTCAACGACGCGATGCGTGCCGTCATTCTTCAGGGTGCGACTTTCAGCTCACAACTCGGCCGGATCGCCGTTCTGGTGATCTGGGGTGGCGTGTCGTTTGTGCTGGCGTTGAGGTGGTTCCGCTGGAGCTGAGGGGATTACTTGCAGCGCTGGCTACTTGTGCTAGAAGCTCTTGTGATACCGCCCGTCTAATCCAAAGCCGCCGTTCTCGTCGCGCACCCCGCTGACCGACCATCTACGGTTAATCCGGTACTGCAGCTGTACCGCTGAGAACTGCGTGGTCGTCACATCGCTGGAGAACGTCACGTAGAGCTTGCTGGTGACGCGCTGCCGCACCGTCAGGCGCGCGCCTTGCTGCTGATTCGCGGTGGTCGCGCCCAGCTGCGGATCGAGCGAGATCTGCGAAACTCCGAGCGCCTTCTGCAGCTTGCCGGTGACCTGGCCGCTGACCTGTGATGCGACCAGCGCCTCGGCGCTCTGAGTGGTCGACTGTGAGGGCGAAGCGTTGGCAGCTTCTTCGGTGTTGCCGAAGGCGATCAGGTGAATGATGTCGGCTTGCGCCAGCGCGGGATCGGAGGAGTAGTTGGTCTGCAGGCGATCGATGGGGCCGCGGAAGCGCAGGGAGATTTTGTACTGCTGAATGTCGGTCTGGACTTCCAGGTTCACGACCGGTTCGGTCTCGCTGCTATTCACAAACGCGATGGTCCCGCCCTGAACCACGTAACGATTGCCGAGGAAGATCACGTCGCCGCCGGTCAGGCTGGCGCGGCCGATGATGACCGGATCCGAAGCCGTGCCTACGACTCGCAGATTCGCCAAGCCTTGAAGGCTGACGGTCGGGCTGGCGGCGTTCAACTCAGCAGCGGTGCGAATGGCGACCGCCAACTTCAGATTGTCAGCGAAGCTTTCGGTCGGCGGCGGAGTCGCCACTCCGTTGAACTGATTCATAAAGTTGTTGAGATCGAAATCCGGCGTGAACGACAGGCCGTTGACCGTGACCTGCCCCTGCAGCACGGCCGCGTCGAGCGTGCCTGTCATCGCCAGATTCATGCCGAGATCGCTGCGCACGCTCTGCGGATAGATCATGCGCACATCGTTGCCTTTGATGCCGATGTTGAACTGGACCGCCGGACGATAGGCGACACCGCCAGAAGCCGTGACCGTTCCGCCGCCGACGTTGCCCGTGAAGCTGGTGATGTCGAGACGATCGTGGCGTAGCGTGAGCACGCCGTTGGCGTTCGAGAGACCGACCGGCGTATCGGGCGTGGCGAAGCTGGCGTTCACAATGCGAATCACGCCTTCGACATTTTCGGCCGGATTATGTCCGGCGGCGTTGATATCGAATTGCAGCTGGCCGCGACTGCTGAGCGTGGGATCGAAGGCTTCGGCGAGCGCGAGATCGATGCCGCCTTGCACGCTCAACGTTGCCGAAGCGTTGGCACCGGCGAGCGGCAGTCGTCCCTGGAAGCGGATGTCGGTGTCGGTGCCTTTGATCTCGCCGGGCTGCAGCGAGAGAACCTGATTGGCGTAGTCAGCGCGAATCGGTTTGACTGATGCTATCTGCAGTGTGACGGTGTGACCGGCATCTGCGCCGGGCGCCTGATAAGTGACAGCCAGCGTCGGCACGTTGAGATGCGCTTCCAGCAATTGCTTGTTCTTCAGCGGACCGCGAATCGTCGCGTGGATCTCCGTCTGTCCGGTCATGTGCGCGGCTTGGGCCGGCGAATACACCGCCAGCAGCGGTTGCAACTGGATTACAGGTGTGTCGAAGCTGGCGTCGGTGTAGTAGTCGCCGGTGAGCGCGACTTTACCTTGTGCTTTCAGCGGCGTGTTGAGCACCTGCGAGCCCAGCGCGAAGGTCGCCTGATGATTGACGACTTCGGCCTGCAAATTCACGTTACGAATCTGCTGCTTCTGGATGTTGAGTTCGGGAATCGTGAGCGAAGCTTTGCCTTGCGGATCTTTCAAGGTGCCGCGGCCGCTCGCGGTGAGGTTCAGCGTGCCGCTGGCTTCGATGTTGCGCTGGCGCAGCGATTGCAGTTTCTGCAGCTGGATGTTGATGGCCTGGAGCTGCGCGTCATAGCCTTCCTGCTTCGGATAGTAGGTGATCTGGCCTTGGGTTGTTCCCGCCGCGAGCTTGATCACCAGATTGGTGTGCACCTCGTCACCGGTTCCCTGGAAGCGGACGTTGGCGAGTTGAACCGGCTCGCCTTCAACGTTGGCATTGCGAAGATTGACCTCGCCCTGGCCGATGGGATTGAGCTGGGTTCCGTGCGCCGAAATGTTGGCGCTCAGCGTTCCCGCGACCGGCGTGGTCACGTTGGCTGCGTGCGCAAGATCGGCAATCGACAGCTGCGACGCGTTCGCGGTGATGGTGAATGGGCTCGAAGGAAGATGCGACCAGTCGCGCAGACCGGATTGCACATTGAAGGTCAGCTTACCCTGCTTCGCCAGTTCGAGATCGCCGTTCTGCAGACTCACCTGCGAAGGACTTGCCTGCACGCTGGTGCGCAGCAGCGCGGAAAGCCGTTCCGCGAACGCTGACATTGCTGGCGTTAAGCTGGCCTGCGATCTGCGGAGCTTTGGTTGATCCGCGCACCGTGCCATCGAATGATGCGGCACCGTGAAGATCGAGCGGCTGCGCCGGCTGTTCGCCGAAGACGGCGGCGATCGTCTCAAACTCGTGCAGGTCGTTCGAATGCACGCGAACATCGAGCGCCGAGCGATTGCTGACCGTGCCATTCAGGTCAACAGAAGTCTGCGGCGTGTGAACGTAGCTCTGATTGAGCGCGATCTCCTGCGTCGCGCCGTTATAGCGTGCGTGGACGACAGCATCCAGCGGGAGATTGCCCGGCGCGCCGTTCGGCTTCGCCGAAGCGATGTTGGCATTCGCAGTCGCGTCGGTGCGGAGAATGAGACTGCTGATCGTGCCGCTCCAACTGCCTTCCGCGTTGGCATTGATGTGACCGGTGACGGCGACGGGCTTCAGGGTTGCGGAGTTGGCAATCGTCTTGAGCTCGGACATCGAGATGTTGCGCAGCGCGAGATTGACTTGTCCCTGCTGCCTGCCCGAGAGATCCTTTACGACCGCGTCGCCGTTCACCACCCCGCCCAAGAGGCGCGCGCTGATGTTGTGCAGCTCGGCGTTGCCATTGGCAAGGTGGTAGCTGGCGGCGAGATCGCGGACATCGGTGCGAACACTGGGCGTGTTCACGCGCAGAACGCTGCTGCGAATGGTGCCTTCGAGGGAAGCAGTGTCGAGCGGGGCGCGCCCCGGCACGCTGGCGTAGTCGGCAATGCCATTCACCAGCACCATGCCGACCGGCAGCGAGGGATTGTTCAGCACGCGGCGGAAATCGCCGGTCGCCAGCATCATGACGTACTTGGCATGAAGCCGGGGATCGGAATAGTTGTCGAGCGAGGCGTTCAGCATGAGCTGCGAGTCGCCGCTCTTCAAAGTGACATTGCTCAGTGTCATGCCGGAGCGGCGCGCGTCGAAGTCGGCGGAGAGGTCGTGCGGCATCGGCGCGTAG
This sequence comes from uncultured Acidobacteriaceae bacterium, assembly GCA_963805985.1. GTDB lineage: Bacteria > Acidobacteriota > Terriglobia > Terriglobales > Acidobacteriaceae > Bog-257. The sequence goes on from CAWDWG010000010.1 coordinate 79,871, forward strand.
CTTCCGTATTGCAGCTGGCCGTTCTTATAGGACAACGTGCCGAAATATCGGCCGCCTCCGGTCGCGTCGTAATTAGATTGAAAGGCCAAGTCCTGGAGATCGGCGTTGAGAACGGTCTTCTGGTCGTTGTAGTAAATCGCGCCGCGGTCGAGCAGGATGTGGCGAATCGCCAGATCGAAGATATTGGTGTTGGAGTTGCTGCTGGATTGAAATGCCGGCAGATTGCTCTGCCCGTTGGAGGCGACGATCAGTTTGACGACGGGATGATCGACAGCAACGTTCTGGAGATTCCATTGCGCGATGCAGAATGGAGATAACCCGCACGCCCAGACCGATGTGGTCGACCTGGAGCAGCGGCTGATTCGCGCCGGGACCCACGCCGTAAATTGTCAGCCCGTATAAATCGAGTCCCAGGGTCGACGGGTGCAGCGCGTAGTTCTGCAACTCGACACGAGTATTCAGCGACTGGCTGGCGTTCTGCTGCACCGTCTTCAAAACGTAGTTGTGGACGGCGGCCGAGTGCAGCGCGGCGTAAATCCCGATCGCGAGCACAAACAGCAGCAAAACCAGAATGCCCGCAATCCACGCGATGATCTTCTTCGCGCGGCTCGTCTTGCGCGGTGGAACCAGGTACGGTTTCTGCGGCTCGTCTGGTGGAAGTCCAAGGTCCCGAATCGCCATTAGAATGCCTGCCCCAAAGTTATGAAGTACTGTGTAGGACTGATTCCAGGAACCGGATTCAAGTTGCGCCCGATGTCGATTCTGATGGGGCCAACCGGAGTGGCGTAGCGGAATCCGATACCAACGCTGTTGCTGTAGAGCGACGTGAAGTCGTGAAAACCAATCTTAGGGAAGACGTTGCCGCCGTCGTAGAACGTCACGATCCCCAGGCCTTGCTTGATCCTGTCGAGCGGCCAGCGCAGCTCGGTGTTGATGATCAGCAGCTCGTTGCCGCCGTTGGGCACGGTGATTTTGGAACACGTCGCCAGGTCGCCGGGGATGCCGCAGACCTGAATCTCGCGTTGCGGCCCGGCGCCGTCCAGCGGAAAGCCGCGCAGCGTGCTGCCGCCGCCGGCAAAGAAGGATGAGCTGACGGGAACCTCGCTGCCATCGAAGGGCTGCTGCAGGCCGATGCGCAGACTGTTGGCCCAGATGATCCCCTTGCCGATGTTCTGGTAATGCGCGGTCTGGCTGACCAGCTGCGCGAAGCTGAAGTTCGAGCCCATCCAGTACGGACTGACATCGAACTCGTAGTTCTGATACCAGCCGCGATGCGCATCGAGCACGTTGTCGCGTGTGTCGTGGACCCAGCTGGCGGTCAGCGTGGAGAGCCGCACGCGCAACTGGTTGCTGGGGATGAGTTCGGGGATGAGCAGGCGATTGACGTCGGTGTATTGCAGGTTGTAGCGGAAGAAAAGATTGGTGGTCTTCTTCTGGTTGAGCGGGCGTTTGAGCTGGTAGCCGGCGCTGGCGATGAGAGCGGAAAAAATTGGGTTCTGCTCATTGTTTTCGCCGGAGACAAGCGCGCTGCCATTCCACTTGGTTCCGAAAAACGACGGCTGTGTGTAATTGAGGCTGACGCGCTGATCGAGACGCCCGGCATAGGAGCTGAAGGTGAAGGTCTCCGCTTTGCCGCGCATGTTGAGGCGCGTGTACTCGAAGGTTCCTTCCGGTCCCCAGAAAGTTTTTTCGCTGGTAACAAAGTTGCCGGGCAGCCCGACGGGAGGCAGTCCGGGAACGGCCACCGTGCCGCTGGGAATCGCACCGCCGCGCTTCAGCACCTGAAAGCCGAATCCATAGGTGATGATGTTGCGCTTGGCTTCGTGAACTTTGACGACAACGTCTTCGTGCGTCTGATCCGTGATGTTGCTGCGGGGATCGACTTCGGCCCAATCGAAGATGCCGAGATTGTAGAGATGGCTTTCCGAGCTGAGCATGTTGTTCGCGCTCAGCGGCTCGCCGGTTCTGACCTTCAGCTGCTGATCGATCAGCGACTGCTCTGTGTGCTGGCGGCCATCGGTGATGATAGTCGCGGTCTCGACGCGCGGGCCTTCGCTGATCTGGTAAACCACATCGACTTGATGCGGTTCGCCCGGCACAGGCTTCGAGGTCGCGCGGAACGAGGCATTGAGATAGCCGAGGGTGAGATAGCGAGCGACGATCGAGGCGCGGTCCTTCAACACCAGATCCTGCGAGTACGGCTTGCCCGGGCCGAGATTGAGTCCGCGCGGCGCGAACTGCTCTTCCGTAAGCGTGTTGTTGCCTTGAATCGTGAGCGCGTGAACTGTGTTCAACGGTCCTTCGGTGACCTGGAATGTGATCTCGACATTGCCGGCGTTTCGCACGACGTTGGGAACTACGCTGGCTTGGCTGTAGCCGGCGGCTTTGTAGGTGTCGGTGAGATTCTTGACGCTGGCGCGGACCAGTTGGTCGCTGTACTCGCCATGCCCGATAAAGTGCGCCTCTTCGACGCTGACGCGGCTCTGCAGATCCTTGTTGCTGAAATGGTGATTGCCCTTGAACGCGACTTCTTTCACCTTGAAGCGGCCATCTTTATTGATCGCGTAGGTGATGGTGGTGCCCGACGGCGCGTTGTCGACCTTCACATCGACCTTGGTATCGAAGTAGCCCTTCGCCTGAAAGTACGAGCGGATGTTGTTCTGGCCTTCTTTGATCAGCTCATCGTTCACCGTGTTGACCTGGTAAATCGGGACCTGATCGCGAAGCGTGCGGCCGCTGAGGTGGGCGCCGGTGGTGAGGACTTTGACCGTCTGGCCGGTCGTCACCTCGAAGGTGATGTCGGCGCGATTGGTCTTGGCGTCGTACTCGGCGGAGATCAACTTGACCTGGCCGACGACGTAGTTCTGCTTGGCGAGTTGCGACTGTAAGTACTTGGTCGCGCCTTGCAGGCGATCGTAGGAGTAGTGCATCCCCGGCTTGAGCGAGTCGGTGCGCAGCTTGGCCATGGTGGAGCGAAGCTTCGCCTGCAAGTAAGCCGTCTCCTGCGGACTGGCGCCGGTCAGGTTGATTTTGCCGAAGCGCGCGCGAATGCCGAGATCGGTGCGGAAGAGGACGTTGACCAGGCGGTGATCGGTTAGCGGCACAAGTTCGGGATGGACTTCGACCTGGAAATAACCGTGCTGCCGGAAATATTGGGCGAGCGCGTCTTCCGCCTGGCTGATATCGGTGGCCGAATACGGCATCTGCGAGTTGTAGTTCGCGATTTGCAGCAGCGTGGTGTAGGTGAATTCTTTCAGCGCGCCGGGAAAGTCGTACATGCCGACGTAGACGGCAGGGCTGAGAATGAATCGCACCTGCACGCCGTCGGCGGAGGGCTGAAGGTCGAGCTTCACATCCGGATAACCGCGCTGCTTCAGCGCGGCGATGCTGGCGTTCACATCCTCTTCACTGAGCGGCTTGCCTTGCTTGACGGAGATAACATTCTGGACGCTTTGCAAGGTGACGTCGGGCTGGCCGGCGATATCGACCGACGAAACATTCTGCCCGGCATAGGCGGACAAACCGAGACTGGGCATTTGTTGAGCAAGGCAAGGGATTGCGGCGAGCGCAAGCAACTGTCCGGCAAGCGTGAGCCACTTACACCACGCCCTTGTGTTCGAACCCACACCCCACCACATGCCTCGGGCACACTCCCCAACTCAGATGCGCTACAGCGAGTCAGATGCAAATTCGCGCTGCGGCGCGGCCTGAGCGGGGCTCGATTGGCCGACCCATGAGTTTGCAAAACTTATTGGCTGGAAATGTGGAAGAGAGCACTCGCCTGTCCTCAAACTGCTACGCTTAGCGAACCATGTTTCCCGAGATTGCAACCAAGCGACTGGTGCTGCGCGACCTGGAGGCCAGCGACGGGCCCAGGATTTTCTCCTACCACCGGCATCCCGAGATCGCGCGCTTTCAGTCGTGGGGTGCGGAATCGGTGGATGTGATTCAGTCCTACATTCGCCGCACGACGGCCACCGATCCGGACACTCCCGGGGCGTGGTATCAGGTGGGAATTTATTTGCCGGGCGGCAAGCTCATTGGCGACTGCGGTTTCCGTCCGCTGAAGGACGAGCCGCGACAAGCCGAGGTCGGGATGACGCTTGCGCCGGAGTTTCAGCGGCAGGGATACGCAGCCGAGGCCTTTCGCGCTCTGCTGAGCCATGTGTTTGGGACGATGGGCAAGCATCGGGTGTTTGGGTCGGTCGATCCGGCGAATACCGCGTCGATTGCGCTGGTGCGGCGTGTGGGGATGCGGCAGGAGGCGCACCTGGTCAAGAGCCTGTGGTTCCGCGGAGACTGGGTGGACGATGTGATCTTTGCGCTGTTGGAGGAAGAGTGGGATCTACAGACCTCGCAAGTGATTTCTGGAACGGTGCGTCCGTAAGCGGCGTCTCAGTTTGAAATTGTGCTCGAGCGCTGGCGGCGGGGACGCCGCCAGGACAGCCGACCGGAGGCCGGCGCTACTCCGATCCGCACCTCGTTTGCGCGGTTTCGCTTCCCTGCTTTATCGTGGATGGTTTGCTCCCAATCGTATGGCCAACCATCGCACTCCTCTCGAAACGTCGTTTGAAAGCAAATTAAAGCCCGAGTCTGCGCGCTTTGCGCACAATCAGAAGCTGCTGGCGGAGCTTGTCACCCAGGTGCGCAATGAGGAAGAGATCATCCATCTGGGCGGCGGCGCGAAGGCGATTGAATCGCAGCACAAGAAAGGCCGGCTGACGGCACGCGAGCGCGTCGCGCTGCTGATCGATGCGGGCAGCGAGTTCTTCGAGCTGGGATCGTTCGTCGCGTGGAAGATGTACGAAGAGTGGGGCGGCGCGCCGTCGGGCGGCGTGGTCACTGGGCTGGCGCGCGTGCATGGGCGGCTGGTGATGCTGATCGTCAACGACGCGACGGTGAAAGCGGGCGCGTTCTTCCCGATGACGGCGAAGAAGGTCATTCGCGCGCAGAACATCGCGATCGAAAACCACATTCCGACGATTTATCTGGTCGATTCCGCCGGCGTGTTCTTGCCGCTGCAGGAAGATGTCTTTCCCGACACCGATGATTTCGGCCGCGTCTTCCGCAACAACGCGGTGATGTCGGCGATGGGCATTCCGCAGATCGCGGCCATCATGGGCATGTGCGTGGCCGGCGGCGCGTATCTGCCGCTGATGTGCGATTCCATCCTGATGACGGAAGGCAGCGGGTTGTTTCTTGCCGGACCGGCGCTGGTGCAGGCGGCGATTGGCGCGAAGTATTCGGCCGAGGAACTGGGCGGCGCGAAGATGCATTCCGAGATCAGCGGCACGGTGGATTTTCGTGAGCCGGACGACGAGCACTGCATCCGTCGCATTCGCCTGCTCGTCGAAAAGATGGGCAATCGGCAACTCGGTGTCTTCGACCGCAAGCCGGCCGAAGATCCGCTGTATCCCGCCGGAGAGATGTACGGCATCTTCGATGGCGATGGGGCGCGGCAGTACGACATGAACGAGATCATCGCGCGCATCGTCGACAACAGCCAGTTCAGCGAATACAAGGCCGAGTATGGCGAGACGGTGCTGTGCGGTTACGCGCGCATTGGCGGATTCGCGGTCGGCATCGTCGCCAATCAGAAGACACACGTGCAGCAGGTGGACAAGGCCGGCAACAAGCGCATGGAGTTCGGCGGCGTGATTTATACCGAGTCGGCGGAGAAGGCGGCGCGCTTCATTATGGATTGCAACCAGAACCTGGTGCCGCTGGTTTTTCTGCACGACGTGAACGGCTTCATGGTGGGACGCGACGCGGAGTGGAGCGGCATCATTCGCGCGGGCGCGAAGATGGTGAACGCGGTGTCGAATTCGGTGGTGCCGAAGATCGCGGTGATTATCGGCGGCTCGTTCGGCGCGGGACATTACGCGATGTGCGGCAAGGCATACGATCCGCGATTCGTCTTTGCCTGGCCGACGGCGAAGTACGCGGTGATGGGAGGCGCGGCGGCGGCGAACACGCTGGTGGAGATCAAGATTAAGCAGTTGGAGCGCGGTGGTACGAAGCTGAGCGAGGAAGACCGGAAGAAACTGTATGACGAAGTGAAGGCGACGTACGACGAGCAGATGGATCCGCGATATGGGGCGGCGAGGTTGTGGATCGATAAGATCATCGATCCGGTAGAGACGCGCGAGGCGATTGTTACGGCGCTGGAGGCGGCGTCGCTGAATCCGGATGTGCCGAAGTTCAGCGTCGGGGTGTTGCAAACGTAGGCGCACGGAGCGCGCGCAGTTGTCAGTTGTCGGTTGTCGGCTATTGGCTAGAGCATTGGTCACATTGCCTTGTCATCCCGAGCGGAGCGCAGCGGAGTCGAGGGATCTGCGGTTAGCCCGCAGGGCGGCATTTGTTTTAGCCGTGGGCGTGAGCCCGCCAGGGTCTCGAACAGCGCGGGACCTGGGCACCTGGCAGCTATATGGATGTTCGTCCCAGACAGGCCTCTTTCCCCGTGAATATGCTATTTATCATGAAGATCCTGACTGGCAGCAAATCGGCTAGGCCGGGAGCCCTTGCCGCGGTTGCAGTGCTGAGCTTTGCGCTCTCTGGTGCAGCAGCAGCGAATTCGCATGAGGAAATAAGGGTTGATCTGCACCAATATGGCTTTCCGACAGCGAACATGGACCCTTATCGTCTGGGCATTTTTTATCTGTCTAACGATCGAGTAGCTCTATTTTTTGAGCAGCCAGCAGCGGACTCCGATCGGGAATCCCACAGCTTCCAAATCTTGGTATTCAATGCACAGGGTCAGAAGACTGCAGAGACGTTTGTTCGAGGAAATCCCAAAGCCATCGATATTACTACGGGACCGGATGGCGGTTTGGCAGTAGGGAAACAGGGCAAAGTTGAGTTCTATGATTCCAACTTACAACTATCGACGTCAGTTCCGTTGGCTCCAGCAACAACCGGGATAGCCTTTGACCGCGAACATAATCAACTCATCATTCAAACCCTGGATCGGCAGTTGGGGCACCGAAGCGCAGAGTTTCTCAACCCTAAGTCGCTCGAAAGTTCTGCGTCGCTCAACTATCCAAGCGAGGCACGCGCAATTTTTGGCAAGAACGAGCTGGTGTATACGGCTCCGGGAGAATGCAGCAAGTCAGCTAAGATCGTGTCGAAGGATCGTGCGTGGCGATTCTCAGAAGCCCTTCCGCTATGCGATAGTCTCACGTTCATCGGAGATGACGAGCTTGCATATGCGTTGGAGAGCCATCTGTACATCGTCAACGCAGCTGGCAAGCAGGTCCTCAAAGCTCGCATTCCGGTGCCCAATACTTTCGAGGGGCCTGCTCTCGTTGGTCTGTCGGACGATCACACGCGGCTGGCAATTGCTGCCCTTGATAAGAAGCCTTTCGCTGGGGGATGGCCGTATTACGATCAAGTCTTCGTATATGATCTGCCGTCCAAACGGTTGATCTTCCGGCGCACTCTACCGCAGACTCCAAGGGCTGCTGCTCTATCTCCAGACGGGCATCAGGTCGCTACGATTGAACAGGGTGCGCTGATACTGATCCCCGTGCCATAGTCGCGGCAAGGGTTACGGTTGATAAATTCCCTTATCATAGGTGGGAGTGGCCTGTGTGAATGGCTTGACCAGCTTGGAACGAAGGGTCGCCCAAGGCTAAGACAAAACCGCGCTGCGTGCTAATTGCTAATGGCTTCTTCCATCAAACTTATCGAGTGTCCGCGCGATGCCTGGCAGGGGCTGCCGGGGCAGATTCCGACTGCCATCAAGGTCGAGTACTCTGAAGGCGCTGATTGCGGCGGGATTCAAGAATATCGACGCGGTGTCGTTCGTGTCGCCGAAGGCGATACCGCAGATGGCCGACTCGGAGACGGTGCTGAGCGAGCTTGATCCGCCGGATGATGTCGAGATCATCGGGATCGTCGTGAACGAGCGCGGAGCGGAGCGGGCCATCGCGACCGACAGTGTGCGGACGCTGGGATTTCCGTATTCGCTGTCGCCGACCTTTCTCAAGAACAATCAGAATCAAACGCTGGAAGAGAACCTCGACATTCTGGAGAAGGTCAAGCAGAAGGCCGATGAGGCGGGGCTGGACACCGTCGTTTATATTTCGATGGCGTTCGGCAATCCGTATGGCGACTTGTGGAATGCGGAGGAGTTGATCGAGGGAATCGGCTTGCTGGCCGACATGTATCCGCAGGCGATTTCGCTGGCCGATACGGTGGGAGTGGCGTCGCCGCAGATGATTGCCGATGTGCTTGGGCCGGTGTTGCAGAAGTTTAGTCAGCGTCGAGATCGGGGTGCATTTGCACAGCCGTCCCGATGACGCGGCGGCGAAGGTTCTGGCGGCTTATGATGCGGGATGCCGGCGATTTGATGCGGCGCTCGGCGGGCTGGGCGGATGCCCGTTTGCGCAGGATGTGCTGGTGGGAAATATTCCGACGGAGAAGCTGCTGGACGCGTTGAAGAGTCGCGGAGTGGAGTTGCCGGTCAAGAAGGCGATTGTTGACGCGCTGCGGATGAACGCAGATATTGCGAGCAGGTTCAGCGGGCCGAAGATGTAGAAGCGGTTGTCAGTTGTCAGCAGGGTTTAGGGGCTAGGGATTGGGAGCTGGTAGGGAGCGCAGTATTACAGCAGGATCGTTTATGTCGAAACAACATCATTCTTATACGACGCTTACGGTTACCTACGATGGCGCGATGGCGACGGTCACGCTGAATCGCCCGGAGAAACGCAACGCCATCAGCTATGCATTGATTGACGACCTGCTGCGGGTACTCGACGAGGTCGAGCAATCGGCGGCGCAAATCCTCATCCTGACGGGCAGCGGCAAGGCATTTTGCGCGGGGATGGATCTTGAGGACCTGCGCACCGTCGCCAGCCTGACGCCAGAAGCGAATCACGCCGATTCGCTGCGCACCACGCGGCTGTTGCGAACGCTGTTCGTCAGCCTGTACAAGTTTCCCAAGGTCACCATCGCGGCGGTGAATGGCCCGGCCATCGCCGGCGGCTGCGGGTTGGCGACCTTGTGCGACTTCACCATCGCGGCGACGGAGGCGAAGTTCGGATATACCGAAGTGCGCATCGGATTCATCCCCGCGCTGGTTTCGACATTTCTGCTGCGGCAAGTGGGCGAGAAGCAGGCGCGCGACCTGCTGCTTACAGGCAGAGTCTTCGGCCCTGACGAGGCCCTCCGGCTGGGGCTGGTAACCGAGGTGGTCACGGGCGACAAGCTGATGGAGCGCGTTCACGAGCTGGCCGTCACGCTGCTGAAGAATTGTCCGACCTCGCTGCAGGCGACAAAACGGCTGCTGCGGACTTATACCGGCGAAGAGCTGGACCGGGAGCTGGTCGCGGCGGTGGAAGAGAATGTGCGCATCCGCACGACCAGGGACTTTCATGAGGGCGTGACGTCGTTTCTGGAAAAGCGCGACCCGAAATGGACCGGGCAGTAGATTTGTTGGTGCCCGAGGCGCACTTCTGCACCGGACTCTGCGACAATAGGGTGATACTGGTGCGTGTCCGTCAGCAAGACTCCCCTTTCTCTTGTTACAATGCCTCTCTTCGAGATTATTGTGCCCAATTGCTCGGTGGAGATCGGCTGACGGCAAGCTGTGGCTGTCCGGGGAGTGCCCGGCTCGGGGATCGACGCGAGGGCGGAAGCTCTGCTCGAAGAAGAGCGGGCCGCAAGGAACATTAGGGAGAACATGATGAGATTTGGTCTGCATTCCATGATTGCGGCGTTAGCTGCAGTTTTGCTGTTACCCACGCTTGGCCGCGCGCAGCAGCCAGCCACAACGCCGGCCCAGCAAGCGCCGTCCACCGCACCCAAGGCGCCTGCGGCAAAGCCAGACCAGTCGATGCAGGCGAAGTCCCCGGCAGCGCCAATTGAGCCGGTATTGTCAGGCCCTTATCCGGTGATGAGCAAGGCCGCCCTGGACCGGGGACGTCAGCTTTTTGAAATGTTTAACCACGTGGATACGAATGAATTGTGGATGGCCCTGTCGCCTAACCTGAGGACTCTTACCGATAAGCAGGCTGCCAAGCAGAAAGGACCTTCCGGGAAAGAGCAATTTGCGGAGATCAACAAGAAGCTGCGCGACGTTATGGGGCCGGAGACGCAGATGATCGAAGAGAGCATGGTTCCGTATCTGTATGCTCCGGATACGATCTATTCCAGGCTGTCGACGTTTGGCAAGACGCACCTGCCGGTTATGACCACGATCATTTTCAATCAGCGGGGAGATATCGATGACTTCCCGCCGCCGCGGCCGATGCCGACCATCGCCGAGGGCCGCTATGCGGGCTACGAAGACATCGCTAAATTGAAGCTGCCCTTCGAGGGCGAATGGCTGGTGTACCACGGTGGGCGCAACATCTTCCAGAATCCTTATTCCGCTGGGGATGACACGCGCTTTGCCATGGATTTCGTTTACCTGAAGAACGGACAACTGTTCGCCGGCGCGGGCGGCGTAGGCAGCAAAGCGGAAGATTACTACTGCTTTGGCCAGCCGATCCTGGCTCCTGCGGACGGCACGGTGGTGCGCGCGGTAGCAGGCTACGACGATGTTCCGCCGGGCAAACCGAACGGTGACGCAGCCGACGGAAACATGATTATCATTTCGCACGACAACGGCGAATCTTCCACCTTCAATCACCTGAAGCAGAACAGCCTGAAGGTGAAGAACGGCGACAAGGTGAAGCAGGGAGACGTGATTGCCGAGTGCGGTAACAGCGGCGTGGGCGGTATCCCGCATGTCCACTACCAATTCGGAAAAGGTAGGGGAGCTGGACTGCCGGCGCAGTTCAACGATTACTACGCCGACGGAAAGCTGATAGAGCGAGGCGAACCCATCCGCGGACAGATGGTGAAGAACGCGCCGCCGGGAACCGACGCCTCGGCCGCAGCGGGAAGTTCGGCAGCCACGACGTCAGCGGCGGGAAAGCCGGCGACGACGTCAGCCAAACCGGACGGCAAATAGCTGAAGGGTCAGCTGGGCGATTGCGGGCGCGGCGACGTGCCCGCATTTTGTTGGGAGAAAACAGTAGTTCGCGATCGGGGTTGAAGCTGCGCAACGACAGCATCTGGTTGAAGATGGAAGAAGAGCAGGAGGAGCATTCCGCGGCAGCGCCTCGCGCCTTCGAGACCTCGCTTCGGGTGCGCTACGCCGAGACCGATCAGATGGGCGTGGTCTACCACGCCAACTACATTGTATGGTTCGAAGTGGGCCGGGTGGAGATGCTGCGCGATCTGGGTTTCCACTATCGCGAGATGGAGCAGCAGGATCACGCCCACATTGTGGTAGTCGATGCGCGCTGCCGGTTCAAGGCGCCGGCACACTACGACGATTTGATCACCATTCGCACCCGGCTGCTGAACGTTCGCGATTCCCTGCTGCACTTTGGCTACGAAGTGGTTCGCAGCAGCGACGGTACCTTGCTGGCTGAAGGTGAAACCGTACATTTGGTGGTGGACGCAGAGTTCAAGCGGATCCGCTTGCCGGAGAAGTATCGGGAAGCTTTTTTGCGGGCCGCGGGGAAGAAAGGGCACGGGGCTGCTGGGTAAGTAGTCCACGTGGGGCTGGCGGCGAGACGCCGCCGGGACAGCCGGCCGGGAGGCCTGCGCTAGGTAATCCGATCCGGCGCTACTTCTGTGGCAAACTGAGTACATATGCAGGCGCTCCACATTAACGGCAACGATTTGACGCTGGAAGACGTGCGCCAGGTGGTTTATGAGCGCCGGCCCATTCTGCTTCAACCGGAAGCGCGCATGGCAGTGGAGCGCGCGCGCGCTATAGTCGATGACCTGGTTGCCAGCGACCGCGTCGCCTATGCGGTGAACACCGGCGTCGGGCATTTAGCCGATCTTCGCATCCCACAACAGGACATTCGCAAACTGCAGATCAATCTGGTGCGCTCGCATGCAGCCGGAGTCGGCGAGCCGCTGGGCGAGGACGTTACGCGCGCGATGATGCTGCTGCGCGCCAACTCGCTGGCCAAGGGCTGCTCCGGAGTTCGTCCTGCGGTGATCGATATGCTGTGCGAGATGGTGAATCGCGGTGTGCATCCGGTGATTCCGTCGCAGGGCAGCGTGGGAGCAAGCGGCGATCTGGCTCCGCTGGCTCACCTGGCGTTGACCCTGATCGCGGAAGGCGAGGTTGTGTACGAGGGCAAGACGGTCGCGGCTTCGGAAGCTCTGAAGCGCGCCGGTATCAAGCCGCTGGTGCTGGAAGCCAAGGAAGCCATCTCGCTGATCAATGGCACGCAAGCCATGCTGGCGGTGGGATTGCTGACTATGCTGCAAGCGGAAATCCTGGCCGACAGCGCTGACGTCATCGGCGCACTTACGCTCGACTCGCTGAAGGGTACGGACGTAGCCTTCGATGAGCGCATTCACAAAGTGCGGCCGCATCCCGGACAGATCCTGGTGGCGAAGAACCTTCGCCGCATGCTGGAAGGCAGCATCATTCGCGAGTCGCACCTGGAATGCCAGAAGGTGCAGGACGCTTACTCGCTGCGCTGCATGCCGCAGGTGCACGGCGCGGTGCGCGACACCCTGGCGCACTGCCGGCACATCTTCGAAATCGAGATGAACTCGGCGGTCGACAATCCGCTGGTTTTCCCCGAGGAGAAGAAGGTCGGCGCGCCGAAGCGGGCGGTGGGAACCATCATTCCGGGAGTTATTATCTCCGGCGGAAACTTCCACGGCGAGCCGCTGGCGTTCGCACTGGACTTTCTCGCGATTGCGCTGAGCGCCTTGGCCGGTATTTCCGAGCGGCGGCTGGAGCGGCTGGTGAATCCCGCGCTGAATGAGGGGTTGCCGGCGTTCCTTGCGCCGGGGGCGGGTTTGCACTCCGGCTTCATGATGCCGCAGGTGACAGCGGCGGCGTTGGTCAACGAGAACAAAGTGCTCTCGCACCCGGCGTCGGTCGATTCGATCACCACGTCGGGGAATAAAGAAGACTTCGTTTCGATGGGAATGACCTCAGCCAACAAGCTGCAGCGAGTGGTGGCCAACACCCGCAATGTGCTGGCCATCGAGGCGCTGGCCGCGGCGCAGGCGCTGGACTTCCGCGCTCCTCTGGAAGCCGGCAAGCGAGCGCAGGTTGCGGTTGCGGCCATTCGAGCCGTGTCTCCACCAATTAAAGAAGACCGCGTGTTCTCTCACGATTTCGCGAAGGTGGCAGCGATTATTGCGCAAGGAAAGATCGCAGCCGCTCTGCGTTAGTTCCCACTTATGTTCCCAAGTTGGAACGAATGGCTTGCACGCTTACCACAGTGCCCAACTCCTCGCCTCACTCCACTTTTCCTCTCGTCTAACGTCCTCACCAGCCCACGCCGATAGATTTAGAAGAACACTCGCACCATGGCCCTGATTTCCATCAAACGATACTTGGATCTGGCCTCCGCCGACGCTTACCAGCGCATGCTCGAAGTGTTGGTAGAAGTCGTAACCGAGCACCCCGTCGACATCGATCATGGCGAGTGCGAGCGCTTTAAGAGCGAGGTCGGCAAGATTCAGGAGCGCTTCGGCGCCGAGTCCACCAGCGAGCAATTCGGGCTGGCGGTACACGCCATCGGTCAGGCGCTGGAGCGGCATAACCGCTCGGTCGGCAATCTGGTTCACCGCCAGGGCAGCGAGTTGCAGAACATGGTCTCCATGCTGGCCCAGACCATCAAGGCGCTGGGCTCGGCCAGCGAGCTCTCCTCTAAGAACCTGGACAACATCGCGGTCCAGCTCAAACGAACCTTCGCTTTGGAGGATATCTACCAGCTGCGGGTTCGGCTGAGCGACTGTTTGAAGAATGTACGTGATGAAGCCGCACGTCAACGCACCGAGGCCCAGGGCACACTGCAGGTCATGAAGCACGAGCTGGCTGCGTCGCAGCAGCGCCTATCGCATCACGGCATCGAGACCGATATTGATCGGGTCACCGGCTTCGCCGGCCGCAGTGCTGCCGAGGTCGCCATCCACGAAGCCATTCACTCCCCCGATCCTCGTTATGTCGTAGTCGCGGTGCTGGGCAGGATGGAATCGATCAACGCCCGCTTCGGATATGCCGTGGGAGACGAAGTGCTGTGCGAGTTCGCCGCGCGTGTTGCCGGCCGCCTGTGCAGCCGGGCTGCATTCTATCGCTGGAGCGGGCCCACCATCCTCGGCATTTTGCAGCGCTCCGAGCCGCTTCAAGCCATCCGAACGGAAGTGGGCAGAGTGATCGAAGCTCCCGTTTCCAAGTCGCTGGTCTCCGGCTCGCAGAACGCGTTCATCACCACTTCCGCCGTATCGCTGGTTTTGCAGGTTACTCCGCCCGCGGCCGACATCATCTCCCAGATCGATAGCTTCGTCGCCGCCCAGATCCCGAGGGAATTCAGCCAGGCTCCGCTCAATTAGTTTTTCTTCGTAGCGCCGGCCTCCGGCCGGCTGTCCTGGCGGCGTCTCGCCGCCAGCGAACACCCGGTATGAGACCACGATTTGACAGCTTGCTGAAGAACTGTTTCTGGAGCGGTTGGTATCAGGCCAAAACTTCACCGGCTGCTGAAAGACACCGACCTGGAGCGGTTCGTGTCAGGGCACGACTTCAGTCGTGCCAACCAGGTGGTCTCCTGGAATCTGTCATCCTGAGCGGAGCGTCCGCGCCTTTGTTTTCCGCCGCGTCTTTTGCGGCGGGCGGACGCGCAGTCGAAGGACCTGCTTTTCGCCCGCACCTTCCAAAATCTCGTTTTCGTAGGATGGGCCCAAGCCACGACCTCACAGCCTGCTGAACAACTGGGGTTTTGCGTGCTTCGTACCAGGGCACGACTTCAGCAGGCTGACTGAAAAACGCGGTTTCGAGCGTCTTGTGTCAGGGCACGACTTCAGTCGTGCCGATAAGCCAAGTTCCCTTAGGGAGCCGGCATCAGCCGGCGACACAAACCGGCGTACTGGACTGTTCCAATGACGCGACGTAACAGACGCCAGATGCTCACCCCTCCGCGCGCTTCCGCAGAAACGCGGGAATCTCCAGATCATCGGCGTTGTATTGAATGTCGACGCCGCTGCTGACGGTCTCCATCGGATCGGCTGCGGCCGCCTGGCGCTGCTGCGTCTGCTCCAGCGGCTCGGCGTGGCGCACGATCTCCGACTCGACGTCGTCGAAGTTATCCGGAATGTACTGCACGCGCGGATGTTCCGCGGGCGGCGGCTCGGGAGTTGCAGCTCGTTGCGGCTCGGGGTTGAGCGGCTTGGGATCGCGAATGATGGGAACCTCATAGGTGGCGTGCGCTGCACGCGCGCTGTGAATCGTCGTCGTCGACTCAGAGTGCTCGCGCCGGCGGCGCACTTCCTTGAAGCCGGTCGCGATCACCGTAATCTTCACTTCGTCCTTCATCTTCTCGTCGAGCACGGCGCCGAAGATGATGTTGGCGTCCTCGTGCGCGGCGCTTTGAATAATGGTCGAGGCTTCGTTGACCTCAGCCAGACGCAGCGAACTGGAGCCGGTGATGTTGATCAGGATGCCGCGTGCCCCGTCGATCGCTCCGGCTTCGAGCAGCGGCGAAGCAATCGCAGCCTGCGCGGCGAGCGTAGCACGGCCTTCGCCCTTGGCGGTCGCGGTGCCCATCACGGCGTAACCCATCTGCGCCATGATGGTCTTCACGTCGGCGAAGTCGCGATTGATGATGCCGGGAATGGTGATGATGTCGGAGATGCCCTGCACCGCCTGGCGCAGGATGTCGTCGGCGACGCGGAACGATTCGAAGAAGCCCGCGTCTTTGGCGACCGCCAGCAGCTTCTCGTTCGGAATAACGACGGTCGTGTCGACCGAGTCGATCAGGTCCTGTAATCCGCGCTCAGCCTGGTTCAGGCGACGCTTGCCTTCGAAGGCGAAGGGCTTGGTGACGACCGCAACCGTCAGCGCGCCCATCTCGCTGGCCAGCGAGGCAATGATCGGCGCCGAGCCCGTGCCGGTTCCACCGCCGAGGCCGGTGGTGACGAAGACCATGTCCGCGCCTTCCAGCGCCTCGATGATCTTGTCGGCGTCTTCCAGAGCGGCTTGGCGGCCGACTTCGGGATTGGCGCCCGCGCCCAGACCGTTGGTGAGCTTCACACCGAGCTGGATCTTCACCGGCGCCTTCGATCCCTTGAGCGCCTGCAGATCGGTGTTGGCGACGACAAACTCCACGCCTTCCAGGTGCGACTCGATCATGCGATTGACAGCGTTGCCGCCGCCGCCGCCTACGCCGATGACTTTGATCTTGGCGCTGTTCAGCAGCTCTTCGTTGAAGTGAATGCGAATGTCGCCTTCGGGGGTCTTGTCGTTGAAATCTTCGATCATCGCTACCTCAGTTGGCGCTGGTTCGCAGCGCCGGAAAAAACGTGCGTTACACTCCCTGCCGCGCGAACAACGCCTTGATCTTCGCGCCCAGTCCGCGATCGAGATTCAGCCGCGCCTGTCGCGAGCGATGTCCGTAAAGCACCATGCCGATCGCGGTTCCAAACTCAGGCTCCAGCAGCTCCGACGGCAGCTTGGCAATCGGCACCGGATATCCCTGGCGAATCTGCCGCCGCACGATGTCCTCGGCGACTTCCATCAATCCGACCAGCCGCGATCCGCCTCCCGTGATGACGAATCCCGCGCCGAGCAGATCGTAGATGCCAGCCTGCCGCAAATGATCGCGCAGCAACTCCATCAGCTCACGCGCGCGCGGCTCAAGGATTTCGCCGAGCTCGCGTTGTTGCATCAGCCGCGACGGACGATCGCCGACCGACGGAACTTCGATCTCGTTGCCTTCGGGAATGCGCGTGACGATCGCACAGCCGAACATCTTCTTGATGCTCTCCGCGTCGGGCAGCGGCGTGCGGAATCCGACGCCAACATCGTTGGTGAAATGGTCGCCGCCGATGGGAATCGCGCCGGTGTGAATCACCACGCCTTCGTAGTAAACGATCAGGTCGGTCGAACCCGCGCCAATGTCGACCAGGCAAACGCCAAGTTCGCGCTCATCGGTCTGCAGCACCGAGTCGGCGCAAGCCAGCGCTTCGAACACCGTGTCGTCAACGTGAATTCCCGCGCGGTTCACGGCCGAAACAACGTTCTGCGTCGCGGTCGCGCCGCCGGTAACGATATGAACTCGCACCTCGAGCTTGCGCCCCATCAGCCCAGCAGGATCGCGCACGCCGCCCTGGCCATCGAGGATGAACTCCTGCGGCAGCAGATGCAGGACCTCGCGATCTTCCGGCATCGAGATGCTGCGCGCCTTCTCTACCGCCAGCCGAACGTCATCGCGGCTGATCTCGCGCGAACGCGAGCCCAGCGTGATTCCGCCGTGGCTGTTGATGCCGCGAACATGCGATCCCGCAACGCCAACCACCGCGTGCTCCACCGGCGCTTGCGCCACGTTCTCGGCTTCCTCCACCGCCTTCTTGATCGAGTCGACGGCTTTGTCGAGATCGGCGATAACGCCCTTGCGCAGCCCGCGCGAATCCGAGATGCCATGCCCGCGATAGCGCAGCGCGTAGTCATTCACCTCAGCGACGATCACGCACGTCTTCGCGCTACCGACGTCAATCACCGCGAGCAGGTTCTCTGTTTGGCTTCCCATGGTTAGTTGTGCTTCTTCGTCTTGCCCGGTGTCTTCTTCGGCGCGCTCTTCGGCGCTGCTGTTTCGGCGGTCGCACTCGGCTTGCCATTCATCGCCGCCGTCTGCGCAGCCTCTGCAACTGCGGAATCCGGATTCACGATCACCTGATGGTCATAGCGCAGGTTGACCGATTCCAGGTGATGAAACTGGGTTCGCCACTCCTGCACATGCGCCACGTAAACCTTGAAGTGCTCCAGAAAATTCGCCGAACCCAGATGCACCAGCACCGCGCCGCGCGGATCGGTGACCGTTGCCTTCACGTCATCCGGATCCGAAAGATCGATGTCGCTGAGGTCCGCCGAGTAATGCGCTCCGGTAGAATCCAGCTCTTTCACCAATCGCGAGTAAAGCTTCATGCGCGCCACTCGCGTCGAAAGCGGATCGTTCTCCGACATGCCCACGATGACCGGGAACGAATACCGCGTCGCCTGGTTCGGCGGGATGTCCATGATGACGCCGTTGGCATCGATCAGCTGAATGTGCGAACCGATCTCGACAAACGCGACCGGCGTGCGCTCGGTAATCGCGATCTTCAACCGGTTCGGCAGCAACCGCATCAGCGACGCCGATTGCACCCACGGAATCTGCTCCAGCTGCTTCTTGCGCTGCTCCAGCGGCACGAAGAAGATGTTGCGATCGATGTCGCTGGCCATCACCTCAAGCACCTGCGAACGGCTGACGTTGTTGGTCCCCGCGATGGTGATGTTGTCGCTGGAGTCGAGACGGAAGCGCCAGGATTCGGTCGCATAGCGATCCAGCGCCATCCACAGCACTGCGACCACCGCAACCACCGCTGCAATCTGCAGGATGATCTTGACTCGGCCCGCAGTCTTGCGCGGCAACGCTGCCCGTCGCACCGGAACGCGCTTCTGCCCGCGCAGAAACGGCGATTCGGCCTCGTCGTCGAGGTCGAACATGCGCGCGTCCAGCGGCGAGTCGTCGTCGCTTCTCGAGCGACGCGCGGCCTCGCTTCCGGCTTGTTCCAGCTCTTCGTCCGCAAGTGGCGATGGATTTCTGCGCGCCATGAAAAAACAGGTGAAGTGCCCACAACCGCGGCCATTCGCCTCACTATAACTGTTTTCGAATTAATTGCGGAGACGCATTTCGCGCCAGAGGAACGACTTAGCGCGATTGAACCACAAAGGTAAACCTGAGAGGAGATGAAGTGTTATTCGACGGTCAGCGAACGCTCTTCGCGGCCCGGCTCTCCAGTTGCTCCAGCACCTGCGGACCCAGCTGCGAGATGCTTCCCGCGCCAAGCGTCAGAATCATGTCGCCCGGCTTCGCCGCCTCGATGGCCAAAGTTGCGGCATCGGCAAACGACGCGACATGCAGCGCTTCCTGTCCGCCATCTTCCGTGATGCGATTCGCCAGCAGCTCGCTGGTGATCCCGGGAATCGGTGGCTCGCTCGCCGGATAGATGTCGAGCACCAGCACGGAATCGGCATCGCGAAAGGCCGTCGCGAATTCATCCAGCAAAAGCTGCGTCCGCGTGTAACGATGCGGCTGAAAGATGACGTGCACTTTCTCGAAACCACACTGCCGCGCCGCCGCCAGCGTCGCGCGAATCTCCGTCGGATGATGTCCATAATCGTCGATCACGGTCACGCCGTCCGCGCTGCCGATCAACTGGAAGCGCCGGTCGACTCCGTTGAAGCTCGCCAGCGCGCCTCGAATGTCGTCGACGGGAATGTCGAGCCCGATTGCAACCGCAATGGCCGCCGTAGCATTCGCGACGTTATGCGCTCCCGGAACCCGCAGCTCGAACTCGCCCAGATCTTTCTCTCGATAACTGACCTGAAACCGGCTGAGCGCCGCTGTCTGCTTACTCGAGCCGCAACGCAGATTGGAAACACGGAAGTCGGAATCCTCGCGAATGCCGTACGTCAGCGTCCGCCGCCGTACTCCGGCCAGCAACCGCCGCAGATCCTCGTTGTCGTTGCACGCGACCACCATTCCGTAGAACGGCACCGAGTTCATGAAGCGCAAAAACGTCTCCTCCACGTCTTCCATATCGCGATAACAATCCATGTGCTCGCGATCGATGTTGGTCACCACCGCCAATATCGGCGACAGCTTCAGGAACGATCGATCGCTCTCGTCCGCCTCGGCAACCAGATAGTGCGATTTGCCCAGCCGCGCGTTCGAGCCCATCGCATCGACTCGCCCGCCAACGACGACCGTCGGATCCAGCCCGCCCGCCGCCAGCACCGCTGCCACCATCGATGTAGTCGTGGTCTTGCCATGCATTCCAGCGATGGCGATGCCGTACTTCAGCCGCATCAGTTCGGCCAGCATCTCCGCACGCTGGATCACCGGGATGTGCTGCTCGTGCGCCGCGACGATCTCCGGATTGTCTGCCCGCACCGCGGAGCTGACGATCACGACATCTGCGCCCGCGACATTATCCGCAACGTGGCCTTCGCCAATCGCAGCGCCCAAGCTGATCAATCGCGCCGTCACCGCCGATTGCCGCAGATCGGAGCCGGAGACCTTGTAACCAAGATTCAGCAGCACCTCGGCAATGCCGCTCATGCCGATGCCGCCGATGCCGACGAAATGGACGCGTTGGAGCTTCGCAAACATAACACTTGTGGTACCGGGACTGCTCTTGTTGTTGTGCCGCAACTGTTCTTGCGGAAGGGGTGGAGCACGCCTTCAGGCGTGCATTCTCACCCCTCGCTTAACTGTGTCATCCCGACCGAGGGCTTCAGCCCGAGCGGAGGGACCTGTTGTCGTCACTGGGAAGGACGCCTGCCGCCTGCACCGCTGAACAGGCTGCTGAAAATCCGGGCTTCGCTCGCTTTGTATCAGGGCACGACTTGAAGTCGTGCCGATAAGCCATTTATTTCTACCTTGAGTCGGCTTTCAGCCGACGACGGCTTCTCCCGCCAGCTGAAGCCGGCTCAGGAAACACAACGGACGCGCTAGACCTTGCCTAAAGGCCAGCTCTACCGAATCCGGCTTACGCTTTTGCGCCGCGACTCTCCACTCCGGCCAGCCGCGCAGCAAGAGATGCAATCTTAGCAGCCGCGTCAGGATGGGCAAAACTGTGCGCTGCCTCCGCCATTGCGTTGAGCTTCGAGCGATCGCGCAGCAGCGCAGTAACCCCGCTCACCAGTCGCTCGGCCGACAGCTCTGATTGCACCAGTAACCGTGCCGCGCCACCATGAGCCAGCGTCTCAGCGTTATGCCGCTGATGATCATCGGCGGCGGTAGGAAGAGGGATGAAGATTGCCGGCTTTCCCGCCGCAGTCACTTCGGCAACGGTACTGGCTCCAGAGCGGCAGAGCAGCAGATCGGCACGCGCGAACGCGCCCGGCATGTCATCGATGAACGGCGAGACCTCCGCCGAGGTCCGCGCGCGCAAATACTCCGCTTGCGCCTCGGCGTAATCCTTCTCGCCCGTCTGATGGATGATGTGGATCTCCGGCAACGCTTCCATCAGCTTGGGCAGCGCGTCGAGCACCGCGCGGTTGACGGCATGTGCGCCCTGGCTCCCGCCAAACACCAGTAGCGTCGGACGCGCGTTCGCCAGACGCGGTACCACACTGAAGAACTCGCGCCTCACCGGAACTCCGGTCACATGGCAGTTGCGAAAATAGCGGCAAGTCTCCGCGAAGTGTACTGCCGCAGCCCGGGTCGTCGGTGCCAGCATCCGATTGGCAAATCCGGGAACCACATTCGGTTCGAAGGCCAGCGTCGGAATGCTCATCAGCGCGGCCGTCAACATCGCTGGCCCGGAAGCGTAGCCGCCGACGCCAATCATCACGTCAGGCCGGAATTCGCGAATGAGCCGCGCCGAAGTCATCAGCGCCCGCGGAAGGTCGAGCACCGTCTTCAGCCGCGTCGCAAAATCAACTCGATTCAACGCCCCGATCTTGATCAGCCGCAACTCGAATCCCGCCGCCGGAACCAGCCGCGTCTCAATGCCGCGCTGCGTTCCGACGAACACAACCTCGGCCTGATAAGACGAGCGCAGCTCCTGCGCGATGGCCAGCGCGGGAATCACATGTCCTCCCGTGCCGCCGCCCGCTACGATCACGCGCATTGTCAATCCGCTTGCTGAGTGACGTTGAGCAGAACTCCGACGCTGGCCAGAGTTATGAAGAGTGATGTGCCGCCGTAAGAGATGAACGGCAGCGGAATGCCTTTCGCCGGCACCAGCGCCAGCACCACACTGATGTTGAACAGCGCCTGCACCACCACCATCGCCGTAATTCCGGTCGCGAGGAATTTGCCAAACATGTCTTCGGTGCGCAGCGCGGTGCGAATCCCGCGATATAAGAAGATGCCGAACAAGCGTGACCACCAGCAGCGATCCCCACAAGCCCAGCTCTTCGGCGGTCACGGCGAAGATGAAGTCGGTGTGCGGCTCCGGCAGATAGAACAGCTTCTGCTTGCCTTCCATCAGCCCAAGCCCGGTGAGCCCGCCAGTGCTTACCGCGATCATCGACTGAATGATGTGGAAGCCTTTGCCCTGCGGATCTTTGAACGGATCAAGAAACGCCTGCATGCGCGCCCATCGCCACGGCACGCGCACGATCAGAAAGTAGAGCGGCAAAAGCGACGCCGCAAATCCGTACCACAGATACTTCATGTTCATGCCGGCGACGTAGAGTATCGCGGTCGAGATCGCCACGCATGCGATCGCGGTTCCCAGGTCCGGCTCTTTCACAATCAGCAATGCGAACAGCAGCGTCGGCGCTACCGCGGGAATCAGCACGTTCTTGAGGTCGGTAATCTGCTGCCAGCGCGACTCCAGAAAATAGGCGAGGTAGAGAATCAGCGCCGGCTTCGCGACCTCCGATGGCTGGAATGACAATCCTCCGAACTTGATCCAGCGATGCGTATTGTGCGAATCGCGAAACAGGAATACCGCGATCAGCAGCAGCGACGTGATCCCAAGCAACGCAAACACAATTGTCGGCCGCCGGAACTTCTTGTAGTCGATGTTCATGATGACGACCATCGCTACGATCCCGGCTGCCGCCCACGCCATCTGCCGCACCAGGAAACCGTACGGCGACCCGAAGCGCTCCTTCGCCATCACGGCCGACGCGCTGAACACCATCACCAGTCCGATGAAGACCAGCAACAACGTAACCGTGAAGAGCCATTTATCGACGCTGACGCGCTTGGCCATTTAGGTCTTCCGCTCGCCGTGCTCTGATCACGCTGCCGGACGTAACCTGGGACGCTCTCCTGTTTCCGCGCCGCCAGCTGCCGCACCAGGTCCTTGAACACTCGCCCGCGATGCTCATAGCTGTCGAACTGATCGAAGCTGGCGCAGGCCGGCGCCAGCAGCACAATCTCACCCGGCGCCGCAGCTTCGCTGGCACGCCTCACGGCGGCATCCAGCGTGCCCACGCTGACGATCTCTGCTCCCTGCGCCTGCGACTCAATCTTCACCGCGGCCGCACCAATCGTGTACACGCGTTTCACCCGCTCGCGCAGCAGATCGTTCAGCACACTGTAATCACTGCCTTTGTCCTTACCGCCGAGAATCAGGTGAATGCCGCCGCCGAACGACTCCAGCGCCTTGATCGTCGCATCAACATTCGTCGCCTTGGAGTCGTTGTAGTACTCGACTCCGCCGATCGTCGCGACATACTCCAGCCGATGCTCAACCGCTTTGAACTCGGCGACGGCGCGGCGAATCTGCGCCGGCTCGATCCCCGCGAGCATCCCGACACACACGGCCGCCAGCACGTTCTCCACGTTGTGCGCGCCCTTCAACCCGATTTCGCCGACCGGCATAACCTCGCGCACGCCGTTGTTATCCGTCCAGACAATTTTCCCGCGGCTGACAAATGCACCGTTCTCAACTTCTTTCAGCCGGCTGAACCACCGAACTTGCGCCTTGGTGTTCGCGGCCATCCCGACGCACGGCTCGTTGTCGGTGTTCAGAACCGCAAAGTCGCCAGCGGTTTGATATTCGAAGATGCGAGCCTTCGCCGCGGCATAATTCGCAAACGTGTGATGGCGATCGAGATGATCGGGCGTAACGTTCAGCACAACGGCAATGTGCGGATGGAACGTCTCGACCGTCTCCAGCTGAAAGCTGCTGATCTCCAGCACGACCCAGGTGTCATCCGTCGCGCCATCGACAAACGTGATCGCCGGCGTTCCGATATTCCCGCCGACCAGCGCCTTGCGCCCACTCGCGGCGATGATCTCGCCCGCCAAAGTCGTGGTTGTCGTCTTGCCGTTCGAGCCGGTGATGGCAACAATGTGTCCCTTGAGGAATCGCGCCGCCAGCTCGACCTCGCCGATCACCGCAATTCCGAGCTCGCGCGCATGAACCAGCTGCGGCACATCGAATGGAACGCCCGGGCTGACGACGATCAGGTCCTGATCGCGAAACGTTCGCTCCCCATGCTGCCCGGTCTCAACGTTGATGCCGTGATCGAGCAGCACAGGAATCTCCTCGCGCAGCTGTTCTTGCGACTTGGCATCGGACACGGCAACCTTCGCACCGCGCTGTTGTAAAAACAGAGCGCTGGCCACGCCGGATTTCCCCAGTCCCACCACCAGCACGCGTTTGCCACGAAGATCCATCTCTGATGTTGAATTGCAAGATCTGTTCACGACGGAAGCACGGAATACACGGAAGACTTTGAAAGAAAAAATTCCGTGTTCTCCGTGCCTCCGTGGTGAATACTTCCGTCAACCTGCCATTCTCCCACGTTATTCCCGCCACTAGCGCAACTTCAGCGTGGTGAGAGCAAAGAGTGCAAACACCAGCGACGCAATCCAGAAGCGCACGATCACCTTCGACTCGCTCCAGCCCAGCAGCTCGAAGTGGTGGTGAATCGGCGCCATCTTGAAGATGCGTTTCCGCCGCAGCTTGTACGACCCCACCTGCAGGATCACCGACAGCGCCTCGATCACGAAGATCCCGCCGATGAAGGGCAGCAGCAGCTCCTGCTTGATGATGACCGCGACCGTGCCAATCGCCCCGCCCAGCGCCAGCGAGCCGACATCGCCCATGAAGATCTCCGCCGGATGCGCGTTGTACCAGAGAAAGCCGATCGCTGAGCCGACCATCGATCCGCAGAAGATGGTCACCTCCGACACCTGCGGCATCTTCGACAGCTCAAGATAATCGGCGAAGACGGCGTGGCCGCTGACGTACGTCAGCACCGTCAGCGCGCCGGCGGCGATCACCGTGCAACCGATCGCCAGCCCGTCCAGGCCATCGGTCAGATTCACCGCATTGCTTGAACCCACGATAACGAGCGCAACGAAAGCCACGAACGGCAGAAACGCCAGCGGCGACAGATACCCATGGTGCCACTTGCTGATGACCAGGTCCGGCCGGAAATGTTTCAGGAACGGCACGATCAGGCGCGTTGAATACAGCCCATGCGTCTCCAGGGCGCTCAAGGTCGCGGCCACGGCAATGGCGGCAAGAAACTGATACAGCAGCTTGGCGCGCGCCGTCAGGCCCAGGTTTCGGCGGTGCACAACCTTCAGATAATCATCCGCGAATCCGACCGCCCCGAAGGCCAGCGTCGCGACCATCGCGATCCACACAAAGCGGTTTGTCAGATCGGCCCAAAGCAGTGTGGGAATCAGCATGCCGACCACGATGAGGACGCCTCCCATTGTCGGTGTGCCGGCTTTTTGCTGGTGCGCCTTCGGCCCATCCTCGCGAATGTATTGGCCGATTTGAAATTCGCGCAGCCGCCGCACCACTCCCGGGCCGATGATGAGGCCGATGAACAACGCGGTCAGGCTGGCGAAGGCGGTGCGAAACGTGAGATAGCGGAAGATTCGGAACGGGCCGATATGGAAGACGACGAAACCTTTTTGATAGAGCAGCCAATAAAGCAAATTCTTCCCCGTTCCAGCCTTGAAGGGGCGCACCTTCAGGTGCGCCATTGCATAACCTTATTTACTCCGAGCCGGCTTCAGCCGGCGGGACATTGCAGCGGCGAGAAACCTATTGAACAGAGCCGCCCTTCCACACTTCTAACGCCCGCTCCAACCGCACCCCCCGCGACGCCTTCAGCAAAACTACATCCCCGGCCTTGACCTCGCGCCGCAGCCACTGCCCGGCCTCTTCCGGCGTATTCACGAACTCCGCTTGCAGCCCCGCCCGTCGAGCACCTTCCACCATCGCCTGTGCCAGCCCGCGCACGCCGATCAATAAATCCACGCCATACTTCGCCATGCTCTCGCCGGCTTTGCGGTGCATTTCCTCGCCCGCGGGCCCAAGCTCAAGCATCTCGCCCGCAACCACAATTCTGCGCTGCGCTGGAATCTTGGCCAGCGATTGCACCATGCTCTCCAGCGCCTTCGGATTCGAATTGTAGCAATCGTTGATCACCGTGGCTCCCGCGATGTGGAGAATTTCTCCCCGCTTGTCACCAGCTGATAACGTGGCCAGAGATTCGGCTGCCGCCTCCAGCGGCACGCCATATTGCAGCCCCACAGCAACTCCCGCCAGCGCGTTGTAGATGTTGTGCTCGCCCAGCAGCGGCAGGATCGCCGGCACGCTCTCACCGTCGAACACAACCTCAAACGCCGATCCCTCCGACCCTCGCGACTGAATGTTCCGCGCCGCCACATCCGCCGGCTTGTGCAGCCCGAACATTACGACGCGCCCGTGAAAGTCGCGGCCGAACTGCGAGACGTATTCGTCGTCCGCATTCAGCACCGCGATTCCGCCCGCATGCAGAGACTCGATCAGCTCATATTTGGCGCGCGCGATGCCGGCGATCGAGTCGAAGAACTCGAGATGCACCGGCGCGACCATGGTCACCACGCCGCAATCCGGTTCGGCCAGCCTGGCCAGCGCTGTGATTTCGCCCGCGTGTGACATGCCCATCTCGATCACCGCGACATCGTGCTCCGGCTCCAGCTTCAGTAGTTGCAGCGGCATGCCAAACTGATTATTCAGGTTGCCCTGCGACTTCAGCACCCGATGCCGCGTTTCCAGCACGTGCGCGATGCACTCCTTAGTCGTGGTCTTTCCCGCCGATCCAGTCACCCCGATCAGCGGCTTGCCCCACAACCGCCGCACCGCTGCGCCCAGGCGCTGCAATGCAGTCAGAGAATCTTCCACTACCAGCAGCTTTGACTTGTCGGCAAATCGCTCGGCGTGACTACGCTCTACCACCGCAGCGACCGCACCTTTCGCCAGCGCAGCTTCCACGTAGTCGTGCCCGTCCAACCGTTCGCCGCGAACCGCGAAGAACAGGTCGCCCGGCTGCAAGCGTGCGCGAGTCGATGGAGTATCCGTGCGCGACGGCTTCGTTGGCGAAGCTGCCGGTAGCCGGCATAAACTCGGCGGCGCGAGAGAGGGTGAGTTTCATCGCTTCGCGCGCTGCGCCTCCGCGGTTCGACCACTGGAGCCGCCATCGAGTGCCGCCTTTTCACTCGATTGAGAGGTATAACCTGCCGCATGCAAGGCGTTGCGAGCTTCTTCGATGTCATCAAACGGAGCCGCGCCGGCGTTCGTGATTTGCATCTTCTCGTGACCTTTGCCGGCAATCAGCACAATGTCGCCGGGCTGCGCCTCGTGAATCGCCAGCGCGATAGCCTTGCGCCGGTCCGGCTCCAGCGCATAACGAGTGCCGCTGCGCTGCAATCCCCCCAGCGCGTCGTTCATGATGTCGAGCGGATTCTCACTGCGCGGGTTGTCGCTGGTCAGGATGACGAAATCGCTGCCCCGCCCCGCCGCTTCGCCCATCAACGGACGCTTGCTGCGATCGCGATCCCCACCGCAGCCAAATACCGTGATCACCCGGCCCGCACCACCACTTTGCCGCAGGAAGTCGCGAGCCACAGAAGTCAAATTCCGCAGCGCATCATCGGTGTGCGCGTAATCGACGATCACCGTGAACGGCTGCCCAACGTCGACGCGCTCAAACCGGCCCGGCACGCGGTCCATATGGAGCGCCGCGTCGGCGATCGCGCTGAGTTCGACTCCGCGTGCACGAGCCGCTGCCGCCGCCGCAATCACATTCAGGACATTGACCCGGCCCAACAGCGGCGTCCAGATCGCAATCTCGCCTTCGGGCGTAATCAGGTCAAAGCGGCTGCCCTTGCTCTGGACGTCGAGATTCTTCGCATGGAAGTCGCCGCTGTCGACTCCGTAGGTGCTCACCTCCTGCTGTCGAGTGAGCAGCTTCATCAGACGCTTGCCGAATTCGTCTTCGATGTTGATAACCGCCGACCGCGGCGGTTCCGTGCCGCATCCCTGAAACAGAATCGCCTTCGACGCGAAATAGTTCTCCATCGTCTGGTGATAGTCGAGATGATCGCGCGTCAGGTTCGTAAAGACCGCTACGTCGAACGGCACGGCAAAGACACGCTGCTGCTCCAGCGCGTGTGACGAAACTTCCATGACCGCTTCCGTGCAGCCGGCATCCAGAGCCTTGGCGAAAAACTGGTTCAGCTCGAGCGCTTCCGGCGTGGTGTGAGGCGCCGGAAAAACCTCGTCTTCGATGCGATACTCCACCGTGCCGACCAGCGCGCTCTTGCGACTCGCCGCCCGCAGCATCGCGTTCAGCAGGAACGTAGTCGTCGTCTTGCCATTCGTTCCCGTGACTCCGGTGATGAGCAGCTTCTCGGCAGGGCGCCCGTAGAAGTTCGCGCTCAGGCGAGCCAGCGCCCGGCGTCCGTGCTGAACCTGCGTCCACGGTATGTCGCCTCGCGGTGACAGCGCGTCGCTCACGATAGCAACTGCTCCAGCTTGTAGTGCGACATCGATGTATTGATTACCGTCGGTGCTGCCGCCGTGCATGGCCACGAAGCACCAGCCCGGCTTCACCCGCCGGCTGTCGTAGTCGACACCGGCAATCTCCGGATTGCCCTGCTGCGCGACGTATTCGGCGCCATCCAATAGCTCAAGGAAAGTCATAGAACGGTTATTGGGCGCTGGCGGCGGGTCCGGCTATGCCCAGGAACACCATCAGAGCACGATTGACCCTAACCATTTCTTCGTCGCGCAATCGGCCCACACGAACGCCAAGTTTCCTGCGTGGAACAGTCATTACTTTGTCTGCCATCATCCGGCATGCGTGACGCAACCCGTTTTCTTCCGTGGGCTCAATCGGCAGGCGGAACAGGGGGGCGCTTACAGGGTTGGTGGTGAACGGACAAACCGTGATCGACTGAATCGCATCGAATCGATCGTTCTGCACGATGACGACAGGGCGGGGCTTTCCGGCATAGTCTCCCCCGCCGGCAAGGGTCCAAACCTCGCCGCGCTTCACTCATCGCCCCAATCGGAAATCGAGTCGATGAAAGCCTGATCGTCCTTCTCCTGCGGACTCCTCGCCACGGCGAGCGATTGCCGATGTGCTTCCTTAGCAAACTCGGGCGAGCGAACATCCGGCACCCAGATCTGGATGGGTCTCAGGCCCTGCTTGCGCAGGCGTTCGCGGTGTGCCCGGACTTTGTCCCGTGACGAATTTCGTTTAGCTCTGGTTGCCATATCAAACTTATGCTCCAGGTTACATGTAACCTAGCAAAAAGGTTCACCGATTGCAAATTGGCGGCGGAATTTTTCTTAATGCGCGAACCGCACCGTGATGTGCTGGCCCGATGGCAATCGGCTGCCGGGCGCGGGCCACTGCTCGCGCGCGACGCCGCTGCCGACAGCATTGATCTCCAGCCCCGACTGCTGCGCGATCTCCACCGCTGATCGCAGCGGCTTGCCCAGGAACGACGGCACGATCACGCCGCTGTCTACGTCCAGAACTACCGTTCCACTTGTCGGCGCTTGCCCTGCCGGCGCCGGTTGCGAGGGCGGAGCAGCTTGCGCCAGCGTGGTTTCCGCTGTTGGAGGCTTGGTCTCAACAGGAACGGCAGTTGCAGCCGGAGCGGTGGAGGTCTCGACAGCGGGCTTCGGCGACCCAGGCGCGGGCTTCGCGGCAGCGGTCTCGTCGTCCTGCACCGGAGCGCCCAGGTGATCCGATGACTCATCGACGTCATTGTCCTTCGCCGACGCCGTCAACTGCTGCCGCTGGGGATTCTTCACATCCAGATCGTGCGGCACGTGCAGGTATTCCAGCACCTGCTGCGCAATTCGCTTGAAGACCGGCGCGCAAACCTGCCCGCCCTGGTGCAGTCCGGCTGGTGAATCAAGAATCACGGCAATCGTGATCGCGGGACTGTTGACCGGCGAGAAGCCGATGAACGAGGCCACATACTTGGTCTTGGAATATACGCCGGTAGCGGGGTCTACCTTCTGCGCCGTGCCAGTCTTGCCGGCAACGGTGTAGCCATCGAGAACGGCGCGCCGCGCCGTGCCGAACAGCACCACGCCTTCCATCATCTTCTTCATCTCCGCGGCCGTCATGGTCGAAACCACGCGATGCTGTTGCGCGGGATGGAAGACCACCGGCAGCGCCTTGCTGTCGGGGAGCAACTCGCCGGCAACGATTCGTGGCGGCGTGTAGACGCCGTCATTCGCAATCGTCGAAATCAGCGAGATGGTTTGCAGCGGCGTCACGCCGATCTCCTGGCCCATCGAGATCGCGCCGATCGAAACCTTCGACCAGTGATTCACCGTCTTGGCCATGCCACGCGTCTCGCCGGGCAACTCAATTCCCGTCTGCTGCCCGAAACCGTAGTCGTGGATGTAGTGATACAAGCGATCGGGTCCAAGCTTCATGCCGGTCTTAATTGCCGCGACATCACTGGAGTGCGCCAGCGCTTCGGCGATGGTGATGACGCCCAGACTTTCATGGTCGTGGATCTTCATGCCGAACACATCGATCGAGCCGTGCTGGCAGTCGACTTTGTCATCGGGAGTTACGACGTGCTGATCGATCGCGGCAGAGTAAGTAACGATCTTGAAGACTGAGCCGGGCTCGTAAATGTCGCTGACTGCATGGTTCTTCAGCTTCTCGGGAGGGAAGGTGCTGAAGATGTTGGGATTGAAGGTGGGCCGGTTCGCCAGCGCCAGGATTTCTCCGGTGCGCGGATTTTCCACCACGACCATTCCTGCGATCGCCTTCGTGTCCTCCATCCCTTGATCCAGTTCTTTCTCGACGATGTACTGGATCGTCTGGTCGATGGTCAGCACCAGATTCTGCCCGGGCTCGGCCGGCTTCTCGACGGTGCTGAACCACTTGCGCCGCGCGTCGATGGAGATGAGCTCCTGACCGGGAATGCCGCTCAGATCGTCGTCGAACTCGCGTTCCAGCCCGCCGAGGCCCTCGTCGTCAGTGCCGACATAGCCGAGCACATGCGCCGCCAACTCCCGCTTGGGATAAAAGCGCTTCGGCTCCTTGCGAAAGTAAATGCCGCGGAGATTCAGCTCGCGAACGCGTTCCGCCGTGTCGGCATCGATCTTGCGCTTGATGAAGGCGAAGTTGCGATTGGACTGCAGCCGGGCAACGATCTCCTGCGGATTCATGTCGAGGACCTTGCCGAGCAGTACGGCCGCGGTCTCCTGATCATGAATTTCGCCGGGGACAGCGAACACCGAGTCAACGTCAATCGACATCGCCAGCGCGTAACCGTTGCGATCGTAGATATTGCCGCGGCGAGGCTCTACAGGGATGGTGCGATTCTGCTGGCGCTGCGCGCGCGCCAGGAAATCGCCGTACTTCACCACCTGCAGGCGATAAAGGCGGAAACAGATGGCGAGAATCCAGAGAAAAAGCAGAGCAGCGAAGATGTAGAGCCGTTTGGTTGGCGTCTTGGGTGCGCTCGCCCGCATTCCCCGCTTGCTCCGTCTAGGTGCAGAAGGCGGTCCGTTGGGCGGACCGCCGGTAGAACCTGCAGTATTTTGTTCTCGCTCGAACTCTTAGGCCGGGATCGCCTCCGCGAACAGTACCGTCTTACTTCTTACTGCATGCCCGAAATCACCGAGATGCTGTTCGCCTTCGCCATCACCGGCGTGGCCTGATCGTTCGTCGCGTTCTCCATCGGCTGCCACTGGCCGTCCACCGGCCGCTGCATGCCGAGTTCACGCGCCAGGCGATCAATTCGCGACGGGTCCTTCAGCGACGCTTCCTCCAGGCTCAGCGCGCGATTGGTTTCCGCAATCGTGTCGCGCTCGGCTTTGAGCTGCTCAATCTTGTAGCCGTACTCGATGGCGCTGAAATGCTGCCACACATACACCATGGCCAGCAGGAACAGCACGGAGAGCGTGATGCCGAAGATCACCATTTCGCGGCGACGCTTGGGATCGGTGATTTTGATGACGCGCGAATTGTCGATGCGCTTGGCGAAGTAGATTTCGGGCGTGCCGATGAACATGCCGCGCGGCTGCACCGCGGCCGGCTCGGCCCACTCCGCTTGCCCCATGGTCGGATAAAGAACTCCGGTTGCCATTGCCTTCTCCTGCGAACGATGCTTACTCGCCTCTCGTTCGAAGTACCACAATGTCAGACGTCAATCACCTACTGCCACAATGTCAGATTTACGTATCGGCCCGTTTCGATTATCGAGTTATCCACATTTTCAACAGCTTTTCCGCAACCCTGTGTATTGCCACGTTGTAGGACTCGCTTCCCGCCTAAGTCCTTTCCGCTGCACGTAGTTTCGCGCTGCGGGAGCGCGGGTTACGCGCAATCTCTTCTTCCTCAGCGATCGCCGGCTTCTTTGTTAACAACTGATAAAGCCCGTCACGGGCCCCATCTCGTAACGCGTCTTTCACAATGCGATCTTCCAGCGAATGAAAGCTGATGATCACCAATCTGCCACCTGGCTTCAGCACTTGTGCTGCAGCGTCCCTGCTCAACAAAGCCCGCAGGTCGTCGAGTTCACGATTCACCAGAATTCGGATTGCCTGGAAAGTACGTGTCGCCGGATGAATGCGCCGTTCAGCCTGGTTCATTGGCCGGGCCGCGGCCGAAATCACTGCCGCAAGTTGTGCGGTGCCGTGAATCGGCCGCGCCCGAACAATGGCTCTGGCGATTCTCCGCGACCTCCTTTCCTCACCGAATTCGTAAATCGCATCGGCAAGCTCGCGCTCGTCGAAGCGGTTTACCACTTGTTCGGCAGTCGGCCCCGACTGCGTATTCATCCGCATATCCAGGGGGCCTTCCGCCTGAAAACTAAATCCGCGCGCCGCGTCCTGCAGTTGCATCGAGCTAACACCCAAGTCAGCAAGCAATCCGTCGACGGATGCTGCCGCCGCATGCTGCGCCACTTCGGCGAACGAGTTGTGCACTAACTCAACTTGCGGCCAGTCACTCGCCAGTTCCGCCGGCGGCTTCGTCAGCCGCTCACGCGCGCGTTCCAACGCTGCCGGGTCCTTATCGAAGCCAATCAAATGACCCTGTGGGCCGAGGCGTCTTGCGATTTCCCAACTGTGTCCGCCTAAGCCGAGGGTCGCATCGATGTAGGTCCCGCCGCGCCGAACGGCCAGGAATTCGATCGCTGGTTTTAAAAGAACTGAGACATGGCCAAATTCAATCTCGCCATGTCCGCGCCCAGGGGCGCTGTTCGTATCTGAAGAGCCGTTTTGCACCGACTCCTAAAAGCAGATCCCTCGCGGACTGAAGTCCGCTCGTGATGACAAAATCCGGGGGCCCTGCTAACGCGGCGCTTAAGCGCCGCACTACCCACTAAATCCCGAGCCCGCTCAGCGTGGTCTCATCGTCCTCGGTGAAAGGCTCCGCAATCGACTTACGCAGCTCGTCGGCATTGCGAACCACGAGATGCTTCAGGTTGCCCATCACCGCAACCTCGCCCTTCAGGTTGGCGGTCTCGCGCAGGATCTGCGGCATCAGCAGACGCCCCTGCCCGTCGAACTCCACCACCTGCCCGTAATAGCTGGTGCGCTCCAGGAACTTCTGCTTGGTCTTGTGCATTTCGGGCAGCGCCGCCAGCTTGCGCTCGATCTCTTCCCAGGCCTGCATGGGATAAACTTTGGCACTCTTGCCGTCCCAACTCGTGATATAGAATTGGGCGCTGTAGTTCTCGTCGATTTCGCGCTTGAATTCCGCGGGCACCTTGAGGCGCCCTTTGTCGTCGAGCCGGGTTAAATGATTGCCGCGAAACATAGCGCTCGGCCTGAACTGCCAATCTCACCACGGAGGTCAAAACTGCCAATTCCATGAGGCACGCACTATCTGGCGCAAAGTCCGTCGGATCGGCGAAACCATTGGGCGTCAGTCGCATGCCTTAAAATCAGTGAGTTTGTACCACTACATCCCACTTCATCCCACTTAGGACGTATCCTACTCCTAAACCGTTGTCTGTCAAGAGGAAATTGAGGATTTTTGTGGCTAAGCTGTGGTTGAGCGGCTTGCCACAATTCGTAGGGGAGTTCCCAACCCGCCAGCCCTACAAAAAGTGTTTACTCAGAAGGTTCAAGAGCGAAGATCCACAGCAATGACGCGGCTGCAGACGAAAAAACCCGCCGTGTCCGGCGGGCATAGCGAAGACTTCTCCCAGAAATCAGGGATGGCGCGGTGTAGGCGTCACGTTTCTGAGTCGCAAAGGAACCTGCGCACTGGCACAGTACGCTACAGCAAACACGAAGAGGGAAAGCGTGAAGAAGCGGCGCATAGCGGCTCTCCAGTCTTGGGAGGCGAGGGTTTCGAGCACGATCATACCGCAAGGGCGGCCAGACCCCATAACACACCTCGGGATTGTCCCATTTAGAGAATTGGTATAATTTCGGCCGCTTAGCTGCAGGCGAAGACACACGACAATCTGCGACGGATGACGACAGCGGCGCCGCCGTACATGCCGTGTCCCCTCAGACCACAAGCGCGGAAGAGAAAAAAGCTCGGCTGGATTCGTGGAAGGCCATAGCCGACTATCTGGGCCGCGATGTGGAAGCGGCTTACGCCCAGCATGAAGCAGGTATCATCTATCTCGACGCCGATCCGGCCTGGCACAACTTAAGTTCCGAACCGCGCTTTCAGGCGCTGGAGCGGAAAATCGGATTCACCAGCTAGAACTAGATCGTCCGCTCTCGCTTTCCATATCATGCAGATTTCTTAGCCTTGCACACCGGTGATGGTCGGAGCCGTGGTGCGATGCTTGGCCTGATCGATCAGGTGCTCTACTACCTCTCGGTTCGCGAAGTCGGGGTTCAGCTTCAGCAGCGTTTCCCACGCAGCTACGGCGCCGGCGACATCGTTCTTGCCCTTCCACTTGATGATGCCGATGTTCATCAGCGTGCCTGCGTGCTTCGGATCGTACGTCAGCGACTTGTTGAGTTGCGCCAGCGCGCCGTCGACATCGCCAAGGTAGTAGAGGCACGAGGCAAGGTCCGTCCGCGCGCCGACGTTCTTGGGATTGATGGCGAGTGATTTCTGGTAGTAGTCGATGGCTGTCTTGAACTGATGCGTGGCGCGATACATGGTACCGACTTGGTTCAGCAGGTCGGCATTGTTGGGATCCTTCTGCAGCTGCTCCAGCAACGGCGCCGTCTGCTTGTCGGCCATTCGCTTCATGTCGTCGAGCGAGGGCATCTTCTGCTGCTGCCCCATGGCGGCGTGGGGGTCCTGTGAGCCGCCCATCGCCGGTGCCGCTTCCGAAGCAACGGCCGTCGTCGGCTGGCTGGCGGAACCGCGCAGGAAGTATCCAATCACCAGCCCAATCAGCAGGCAGACCGCAGCCATGGTGTAGGTCTGGGCCGGCTTCCACACTGAACTTGCGGCACGAGGTTCGTTGGCGTCGTTGTCCATGTCTTTCACCCCTTACGTTCCGGGAGCATCGCAGGGAGCGCGCTCCGCGCAGCGGAACTGCTAGTGTGTAGGGCACATCGCTGGCCAAAGGTTTCCGGCGCCGCAAACCATGACCGGGCATTGCCCTCAGCAACTTAGCGGCGACACGCGGGACCAGAGTCCCAGCCAGACGGGTCTTTGTCCGCAGCACCCGTGTGATTTGGCGCGATGGAAAGCCTTCCTCAGACTCCAGTGCCGCGTTGCTCACGGATAAATCAGGACTTACCGGCTTCCCGA
Organism: uncultured Acidobacteriaceae bacterium; assembly: GCA_963805985.1. Lineage (GTDB taxonomy): Bacteria > Acidobacteriota > Terriglobia > Terriglobales > Acidobacteriaceae > Bog-257. Next base: position 115,356 of record CAWDWG010000010.1, read on the forward strand.
TTTGGAAGGCAAGCTGCAACTCCACCGTGGGGACTCTTTTCAGCGCGGCTTGAACTAGCCAGCAGGCCGCCAGAAAAGAACGGACGGATGACGCAAGCAACCGATCTTGAACAGAACACCGCGGTAGAAACTCCGGCCGCGGGGACAGCGCCGATCTCCGCGCCTCCACCAGCGCAGAGCCGCCGCGAATGGCTGGTGCTGGGAGCGCTGATCGTCATCATGCTGGCGCAGTTGTGGACCAGCGTCGTGCAACTGTCCATCACCTCCGACGAGATCGATCACCTGCATGCCGCTTATCGCTACTGGCAGTGCAACGATTTCGGCTGGAACCCCGAGCATCCGCCGCTGGTGAAGCTCGTCGCCGGCCTGCCGCTGCAGTTCATGAAGATCACCGATCCGCTTCCGCAGGCCTGCGGGATCATGGACAACAAGGCTGACGATTTCGTCGTCGGGCATGCCTTCGTTTTCGCTAATCCCGAAAAGATGCTGACGGCGGCGCGCTTCGGCGCTTCCCTGTTCGCCGTGCTGCTGCTGCTGACGGTGTGGTTCGTTGCGCGAAAGATGTTCGGGCCGCCTGTGGCCGTCCTATGTGGTGTGCTGGTTGCATTCGACCCCAATTTTCTGGCTCACGGAGCGCTCGTCACTACCGACATTGCCGCTGCCTTCTCCGTGCTGCTGGCGACCTACATGCTCTATCGCTATGTCCTGGAGCCGAACTTCACCCGGCTGGTAGCGTTAGGCCTGGCCACCGGCATGGCGGTGTGCGCGAAGCACTCGATGATCGTGCTCGCAGTTATCCTGCCTGCGCTGCTCGCCCTGGATGTGCTTCTTTTTTCCTCGGAAGGACGAGGCCGCCGCCTGCTCCGTTGCGCGGGAGCGATGTTGCTGGTGGGAGCCATCGCGCTCACGGTGCTGTGGGCGGCATACGGATTCCGCTATGCCGCCAGGCCCGGCGGTGCGGCCGTCTGGAGCCCCGCAAGGCTTCCCTATGCCCACGGAACCGTGCCCACCAAAGTAATTCCTCAACTCGAACGCTGGCACCTTATGCCTCAGGCATACCTTGCCGGATTACAGGATGTGCTGGTCGAGTCTGAGATCGGACGGCCGTCTTTCCTCCTGGGAAAACGCTATCGCGGCAGCAATTGGTTTTATTTTCCAGTTGCCTCCGCAATCAAGTTCACGCTGCCGGTCTTGTTGATGGCAGTCATCTCCGCGTTCTCACTGCGTTTCTGGCGGACGAAACTGCGGGAGCTCGTCTTCCTCCTGTTTCCTTTGCTCGCGTTCCTGGGATTTAGCATGAGGTCGGGGCTGAACATTGGCATTCGTCATCTGCTGCCGGTGCTGCCGCTGCTGATCGTCTTTGGAGCCGCCGGCACATGGAGCCTTCTGCGCGAGCGCAAGTGGGGAATCGTAGCGATGTCCGCTCTCCTGCTGTTTCAAGTGGCGACTTCGCTTCATACTTATCCCAACTACCTGAGCTATGCCAACGAACTTTGGGGGGGGCCGGGCGAGGCTTACCGTTATCTTGCGAACTCCGATGTCGACTGGGGGCAGGCGCAGAAGATGGCTCGCGCTTACATCGACAAAACGCATCCGGAAAATTGCTTCTTCCTGCGAACCTACAACAACAGGAACAGCGACTACGGAATTCCCTGCGGTGGCATCTCGGAAATTCAATGGGACGAGTTGCAGACGCCGTACACGGGTACGATGATCGTCAGCAGCAGCATGGTCGATGGCATTGGAGTGCGCGGTGCAGCTATGGAAACCCGCCGCGTCTTCAAGTACTTGACGCCTTCGGCGAAAATCGGCGGCAGCGCGCTTCTCGTCTACACCGGCACATTCGACCTGAGACCACTCGTCGCCCACCAGCTTCTGCTGCGCGCCAGAAAGGAAGGCACGTTGGACGATGCAGCCGTACTTCAGTTGGCCCAGAAAGCTGCCATGCTCGATCCTCTGAACGGCGACGCTCACATCGTCCTGTGTTCCGGTTATCAACTCCTGGGTCAGGTGGATAAGGCCGAACAGGAATGCAACACCGGCCTCGAATTAGTTCGCAAGGATCCACAGTACGGACCCGAACAGATCAAATATCTGGAGGACTTCATCGCCAACAAAGGCCTGAAGATCAATAACAGCGCAGCGTTGCCACAGTGATGCAATTTCCAGACTCTCTTCGACTATGAGCTCTTCCTCTACATCAGTTGTCGTGAACTCGCACAGAGCCGGCCTCTTCCAGGAGCTTGCGCCGCTGCTTCGGCTGCGCTGGCTACAGCTGGCTGTGCTTGCCGGGCTGCTGGTCGTAGTCGGCGTGGTTGCGTTCCAGATCAAGTTGTTCGTTCTGGATCTGGATATCTGGTGGCACTTGAAGGTCGGCGATTGGATCGTCCAGCACGCTGCCTTTCCGCACTCCGGCATTCTGTCGCGCTCCGCCGCCGATCGGCCGTGGATCGCCTACAGCTGGGGATTCGAAGTGTTGCTGTCACGCTTCTATGCGTGGTTCGGGCTGATCGGCATCGGCCTGTATGGAACGCTGCTGACGCTGGCGGTCGCCTTCAGCGTCTACTGGATGGCGCGGCGATTGTCAGGAAGGTTCTGGATGTCATGCGTACTGGCGGCGATCACCTGCTACTCGTTTCTCTTTCTGATGATGCCGCGGCCCGTGTTCTTCTCGATCATCTTGCTCTGCGTAAGCCTGACGTTGATCTTGCAGGCTCAGCACCAGGGACGGGTGCAGACGCTCTACTGGCTACCGCTGATTTTCTTATTGTGGGCCAATCTGCATATCCAGTTTATTTATGGGCTAGTGGTCCTTGGATTGTTCGTCGCCATGAACGCGGCACAGCGCCTCGCGTCGCGGCTGGGGATGGCCCCAATATTTCTGGAAAGCCCGACGCTCCCACTCCCTCCGCTGATAGGGGTGTTCGCCGGCTGTGTGCTGGCGCCGTTGATCAGCCCATATTCCTATCACCTCTATGGCGTGATCTTTGCGTATTCCCGCTCTACGCTCATTTACTCGATCATCAAAGAGCTCCAGCCAGTAAGCTTCCGCGGATATGAGAATTTCGCCGAACTGCTGCTGGCTGGCGCCGCGTTCTATACGGTTGGCCGGCAGAAAAAGATAGGCCTGTTCAAGCTTGCACTGTTAGTGATGGCGTGCGTAGTCGCCTTTCGCACCATGCGCGATTCGTGGTTCCTCTGCGTGATCGCTGCGGCGTGTATTGCGGACGTGCCGATCGCACAGGCCGAGCGCGATCCGGAAGAGAAGCCTTGGGAGCTGGCCGGCGTCTTTGCGATTGTTGCGGTCACGCTGCTGCTGTTGAGTAGCGGAACAGACTTCACCGCTCGCGGGCTCGATCGGACGATCAGTGGCCGTTTCCCAGTGAAGGCGGTTAACTTCATCCATCAGAATCGCCTGTCTGGGCCGCTCTACAACACCTTCGACTGGGGCGGATTTCTGACGTGGTACATGCCCGATTATCCCGTCGTCGTCGACGGCCGCACCGATCTTTACGGTGACCAGCTCAATAAACTTCTGTTCGATACCCAGAACGGCGAATCCTCGTACAAGAACAATCCTTACCTTAACGAAGCAGGCATCGTGTTGCTGCACCGTCAGGACGGACTGGTCTCCACCCTGGCGCTGGACCCGCGTTTCCAGAAAGTCTATGAAGATCAGATCGCGACTGTGTTTGTGAGGCAGTGACTCGCGCCGATGGAATGACTTCGAGCTAGTAAATTCCGCTGCGGTAGATCACCCACCAGCTCACAAACAGCGATGCGAAGGTCTCCACCACGCCCCATCCGATTGATAGAAAGAACGCTCCACAGCTGAGTACGCCAAACAGCAGCCAGAAAGCTTTTTTCTGCGAACCCATTTAATCGTCCTCGCGTCGTGCCCCGCAGTCACGATCGCGTATAGTACGAACGCAAGTGAAGGCGGCACGATGCCTGATTACATTCTGCCTCACAATCTGGTGGGCGAGCGGCAACGCCTGAATTTGATGTCCGAACTGCTCGACCCCTTCGAGCGCTCGCACATCGAGCGGCTGGGGCTGCGCCGGGGCTGGCGCTGTCTGGAGGTAGGTTGCGGCAGCGGCTCCATCGCGCAGTGGCTGGCTGAGCGAGTCGGTCCCGACGGCCACGTGGTCGCCAGCGATCTCGATATCAGCTATATCAGCGGTGGCGAACGGCCGTGCCTTGAGGTCCGCCGGCTCGACGTCCTGCACGACCCGATCGAACCAGCGGCCTACGACCTGGTAGTCGCGCGAGCTCTCCTTCATCATCTGCCGAGCGCTCGTGAGGCTCTGCAGCGCATGATTTACGCGCTGCAGCCGGGAGGCGTGCTGCTTTCGATCGAGCCAGACATGCTTCCGGCCACGGTGGCCGAGCCAGCAGCATTGCAAATGTTTTGGCAGGGATGGCTTCGCTGGTCGGTCGATGCCGGAATCGATTATTTCATCGGACGAAGGATCGCCGGCTGGCTCGATTCGCTTGGGCTGGAGCAGGTTTCGGCCGAGGGCTACACGCCCGTGTTCAACGGTACCTCGCCCTGGGCGCAGTACTGGATCGGGACGATGCGTGAGTTGCGGCCACGCTTGCTGGAATCAGGCCACATCAACTCAAATCAGTTTGCGGAATTCAACTCCCATTTCTCTGATTTTCATTATTGGACGAGCGTCCTCACGATGGTGGCATCGTGGGGACGCAAGTCCAGTTGAAGGTTAGTTGGCCACGGCGGTCTGCGCCTGCTCTTCTTGCGATGCTGCAATCGGAACAATGGTGAGGATGTCAGTCTGAACCTTGTCCCACTGCTGAATCAGCAGGCCCCGGTTTTCGAAAAGTTCGCGGATTCGCACCGAATCCCAACCGACGACCTCCTCGAGGATCGGAACGAGAATCGCCAGCGCACTGTCGCTGATCACGGAGCGTTTGGCGATTGGCGCCAGGTACTTGTTCTCCGACACCGCGATGGTGAAGCCGTCACGCCGGTTGATGTGCAGCATCACGTGAATATCGGAGCTGCCGTCGCCAACATAGACAATGCGGTCGGGGCCGGTCTTCAGCTTCTCCAGCAACTGATCGATCACCGCGACTTTGCCATATCCGGCAGTCACCTGCTTGATGCGCTCAATCTCGCCGGAGTCGTTGTATTCGAACTCCGTGCCGTAGATGTGATCGGGCGGAATAACGCCCTCCAGCGCCGAGCAGATCACCTCGACCGGCGCTGCAGAAATCACGTAAAAATCGAAGTGGTAGCCTTCCACCTCGTCTGACAAAAAGCTGTACAGCGCGTCGATATTCGGCTTCAGCCGCACGCGCTTGCCGGTCTCGTAGAGATGCTCGCGGCGAACGCGGGAGCGAAATTCGGGATCGTGCAGCAGCAAATAGGCGAGCTCGCCGCCCTGCTGTACCAGGTTCAGCTTCGTCATCCCGGCGGTCTTCCGCTCGAATTCAGCAGTAGAAATTCCCAGCAACTCGCTCAAGACGTATCCCGAGTCATTAAAGCTCAGAGTCTGATCGAAGTCGCTGGCGAATATATAGCGCTTTTTCGGAATGATCCTCTCGGTCGTCATTTCAGGCTCTGCGTCGTTAAATTGGCGCATGAATACACTCATTTCTTGTAATGGGATATGTAATTAGATTCCCTCAACCGGCTGAAGGATGATGAATTTGGGATGAACCGCCGAGCGCTGTATCGCCCGCTAAACAGAGGATGTCGACGTTGCGAAGCGACTCTGGGTTGCAGCCTGACCCAGGCGTCGGCGACGTACGCCGATTCAGGCTGTCGCGCGCTGACAGGAATCTCTTGACCGACATGTTCAAGCTGTCAAGTTCCCGCTCCAGCAGCGCCGCCGCGGTGGTAATGGCTTCCTTATCGCCGGCGCGCGCCTGCTGTTCCAGCGCATCGGCAGCGTAATAGGCTCGCGTCCCACAGATGGTACCGGCTGACGTCTTCAACTTGTGCGCCGCTCGCGCCGCGGCATTGCTGTCGTTCTTCTCGATGGCTCTGACGATAATCGGCGGTATGACCCGCGAGTCCTGGAGATACAAATCGCACAGCTCGGCGAAGATTTGCTCGTCACCGCCGTTGCGTTCCAAAGCGCGAACGATGTCCAGCACCCCGGGATCGGCCGATACCGCCGGACCCGTGCTGATCCTGCGAGCCGATGGGGAATGCGCGCTGTTCTGATAAATGATGTGCAGCAGCTCCTGCTTTTGTACCGGCTTGGCCACATACGCGTCCATGCCGGCCTCCAGGCAGCGCTCGCGATCTCCCTTCATCGCATGGGCGGTGAGCGCGATGACAGGAACGTGTTTGCCCGTCCCTTCCTCGCGATTGCGAATAAAACGGGTCGCGTCCAGGCCATCCATCACCGGCATCTGGACGTCCATGAGGATGAGATCGAAGTCGGTTTCCGCGCTGGCCGCCACCGCGGCTTCGCCGTCTTCCACCAGCGTGACTTTGTGTCCTTCTTTCTCCAGCAGGCGGGCCAGCAGACGCTGATTAACACGGTTGTCTTCCGCAGCCAGGATATGCAGCCGGCCGTGCTGCTCCTTTTCCCAGACCTCGGGCTCCTGCGAAGGCGCGGTAAACGTGCTCTTGTCCTTGATCACGCGTACCACGACGTTGAGCAACTCCAGCCGCCGGATCGGTTTGATGATGTAAGCCGAGACGCCAAGCTGCCGGCAGCGGTTGATGTCGTCGGAGCGTAAGCCCGCGCTCAGCATGAGGATGGTAGCGCTGGTGAATTTCGGGTTCTGGCGGATGCTCTCCGCCAGCTGAAATCCGTCCATGCCCGGCATGCTGCCATCGATCAGGATCAGTTGATACGGCGTGTTGCAGCCCGCAGCCGCTTCCATGGCCGACAGTGCCCGCATGGCGCTCTCGACCGAATCCGGCTTCATCTCCCAGCGGGTCAACATAGCAGTCAAAATTTTGCGCTGGGTAAGGTTGTCGTCGACGATCAGCGTAGAAACGCCCTTTAAGCATTCGGGGATCGCCAGGCTATTGGTGGCTCCGGCGGCAAATGGCAGGACGACATGAAACTCGCTGCCCTGGCCCGGCTCACTATTGACGAAGATTTCTCCCGACATCAGTCGCACCAGTCGCGAAGTGATCGCCAGGCCAAGACCGGTACCGCCGTAACGACGGCTGTGGGAAGAGTCGGCTTGCGAAAAAGCCTCGAAGATCATGTTCTGCTTCTCGGGCGGAATGCCGATGCCGGTGTCGCGCACCACCATCTGAATCATGTTGGGGCCGCGATCCGGCGCGCTGTCCAGAGTGACCACGACTTCGCCCTGATCGGTAAACTTGATGGCATTGGCGACCAGGTTCAGCAGGATCTGCCGCAGCCGATGTGCGTCGCCCACCAGAATATCGGGCACCGAGGGGCGAATATCGTAGACCAGCTCCAGCCCTTTCTGATGAGCCCGAATCGCGATCCCCTTCAGCGTGGAGCCCACAACTTCGTGGATGTTGAATTCAAACGAGTCCAGCTCCAGCCGGCCAACTTCGATCTTGGAGAAGTCCAGAATGTCGTTGATGATCGACAGCAGCGATTCCGCCGACAACTTCACGGTGGAGAGATATTCGCGTTGCTCGGGAGTGAGGTGGGTCTCCAGCGCCAGCTCGGTCATGCCGATCACGCCGTTCATGGGAGTGCGAATTTCATGGCTCATGTTGGCCAGAAACTCGCTCTTAATGCGATTGGCTATTTCGGCGTCGTCCTTGGCCTTCACTAGTTGCTGATTGATCTCCTCCCGCCGCGCCAGTTCTTTCTCCAGCGCACTCTTGCTGGCCCGGAGCTCACTCTCTCGGCGCTCGATCTCGGCCAGCATGCGGTTAAATCCCTTGCCCAATTCTGCGACTGGGTCATGGCCGACGGGTACGACATGAACCGTGTAATCCTGCTCGCGCGTGACCCTGGCCATACTGCCAGTGAGCTCCGACAGCCGCTTACAAATCTTTCGCTTGAGCAGGATGTCCGAGATCCACCCGGCTGCGAACGAGAGCAGAATCAGGATGACCGCGATCATTGATGCACTCCATCGCCAGCGTCACAGATTTTCTGCGATAAGCACCCGCTTCTCCGCACAAGGGGCCGGTCCATAGTCCTGATATCGGCGAGAAAATGCTCGGCTTAAGCCAGTCGGCGAGCGGTTTCTCCTGAAATCTTAGTCACTTTCACTCAACTTTCGGCAACGCCCGCCTTAAAGCTGTATAATCAATCTCATTCATGGCAAGAAAGCGTCTTATTCGCTCCACTACAGTTCTTTGCGTGCGCCGGGACGGCAAGGTAGTCATGGCGGGTGACGGCCAGGTCACCCTCGGCGAGGGCGTAATCAAGCACAGCGCCCGCAAGATCCGCCGCCTCTATCAAGACAAGATTCTCGCCGGCTTTGCCGGATCCACTGCCGACGCGTTCTCGCTGTTTGCTCGCTTCGAGTCGAAGCTGGAGCAGTACCACGGCAATCTGGGCCGGGCCGCGGTCGAGCTGGCCAAAGACTGGCGCACCGACAAAATGCTGCGCTCGCTCGAAGCCCTACTGCTCGTCGCCGACAAGGAACAAACGTTCCTGATCAGCGGCCAGGGCGATGTGATCGAACCGGATTCAGGCATTGCCGCGATCGGCAGCGGTGGCCCGTATGCGACGGCCGCTGCGACGGCACTGATGGAACACACGCAGCTGCCTCCGCGCGCCATCGCCGAAGAGGCCATGAAGATCGCCGGAAAGATTTGCATTTATACGAACGATAAAGTCACGATTGAAGAGCTCTAAGAACAGTTTCAAGTTTCTAGTTTCGAGTGGGCAGCAGAGAGACACGCTGGTGAATCGAGAGTTTGAACATTCAGTCCTTAGTGCTGTATCGGATGACTATGAGGACATCAACCAGATCCTCAACTATCTACACAGATTTCACGAGGTCTCGCTCTCGCCTGCGACCAAGGGAGAAGTGGCGGAAGCCATGGCCGATTTAATTGCGTCCGGCTTAGCACAAGCGTACCTGCTGTCTCCGCAGCCGCCGCACTCTACGAAGGTGGATTTCGATCCGAGCAGGATTGACGAGCTGTGGTTCTATGTCACTCCGGAAGGCAAGAAGTTTGTTCAGGAACTGAATCAGCAGGCGCAGTGAAGCGCTTCGGGTGAAACGGCAAACGAGGAGCCCGAAGGGCGAAGTGATTAGCCCAGCGCGGAAGCGCTGGGTGTAGACGTTAAGAGAGATCGAGAGTCCCTTCAGGGACGACAGAAGCACGAGTCGTTGTTGGTGCACTACAGACGCACAGCAGGTCCCTCGACTACGCTTCGCTCCGCTCGGGATGACAATCTTGAGGTGTGGACGCTCTAACTGACAACCGACAACTGACAACTGATTTCTGACAACCGACAACTGAAAGCTGACAACTGAATTATGGCCATCTATCTTCCCGCAACCGCTGATGAAGAACACGTAGCCCTCGACGAGCTGACTCCCCGCGAAATCGTGCGCGAGCTCGACAAATATGTCGTCGGCCAGAACCAGGCCAAGCGAGCTGTCGCTATCGCGCTGCGCAATCGCATGCGCCGCCAGAAGCTCTCGGCCGAACTGGCCGAAGAGGTCATCCCGAAGAACATCATCATGATCGGTCCCACCGGAGTGGGCAAAACCGAAATCGCGCGCCGCCTGGCCAAGTTGGCCAACTCTCCCTTCATGAAGGTCGAGGCGTCGAAGTTTACCGAAGTCGGCTATGTGGGGCGTGACGTTGAGTCGATGATTCGCGACTTGGTCGAGATCGCCATCGACATGGTGCGCGAGGAGAAACTGGAAGACGTCGCCGACAAGGCCGAGATGAACGCCGAAGAGCGGCTGCTCGACTTGCTGCTGCCGTCGATGCCGACGCAGGTTCCGCCCAAGCCCGCGCTCGCCGGTGAACAGGCGCAGATCGGTTTCAACATCAACAGCGAGCCGCTGCTTGCCGGCGAGCCCGGTTCGCGCACGCGCGAGAAACTTCGCCAGCAGCTGCGCGAAGGTAAACTCGACGATCGCATCGTGGAACTCGATGTCCGCGAGAAATCGATGCCCGCATTCGAGATCATCACCAACCAGGGCGTCGAGGAGATGGACGTCAACATCAAGGACATGCTGCCCAACATCTTTGGCCAGCGTACCAAGAAGCGGAAGATGAAGGTCAGCGAGGCCTTCGAATATCTGATCCAGGAAGAAGAGCAGCGGCTGATCGACATGGACCAGGTCACGCGGATTGCGGTCGAGCGCGTGGAAAACTCCGGCATCATCTTCCTCGACGAGATCGACAAGATCGCCGGCCGCGAGGGCGGCCATGGGCCTGACGTTTCACGCGAAGGCGTGCAGCGCGACATCCTGCCCATCGTCGAAGGCACAACCGTGAACACGCGCTACGGCATGGTGCGAACCGATCACATCCTGTTCATCGCCGCCGGCGCATTCCATGTCTCCAAGCCCAGCGACCTGATTCCTGAACTGCAAGGCCGCTTTCCAATTCGCGTTGAGCTGCAGTCGCTAACGGTTGAGGACTTCATCAAGATCCTTACCGAGCCCAAGTCATCGCTCACCAAGCAATACACCGCGCTGCTCGACACCGAAGGCCTGAAGCTGGAGTTCACGCCTGAGGCGCTGGCCGAGGTCGCGAATTTTGCCTTCCGCGTGAACGAAGGCACGGAGAACATCGGCGCGCGCCGTCTGCACACCATCATGGAAAAGGTGCTGGACGTGATCAGCTTCGAGGCGCCCGACATGACGGAGAAGCACGTGGTGGTCGACGCCGACTACGTGCGTAACACGCTGTCAGACATCGTGAAGGACCAGGACCTGTCGCGGTATATTCTGTAGTTACTCGCTGTATGTCGCCGGAGCTCAACGGATGCGCCCTTCCCTGCCGCGCTGTGCACGGCTGCGTTACATCACGCTCGTGGTGTTCGTTGTCGTACTTGGCATTCAGCTTCGGGCGCAGGATTCGACTGGCGGCACAGCGGCACCATCCGCTAGCACGCAACCGGCGTCCCCCGGCGACGACTCGGCTGCAGCAGCCGAAGCCAAGCTCGAACGAGACGTACAGAACCCCGTCTCGGAGCTCATCAGCTTACCCTTCCAGAATAATACGAGTTTCTCGCAAGGATCTTACGATCGGACTGCGAACGTCCTGAACATCCAGCCGGTCATTCCCATCAACATCAGCGACGGCTGGATGATCAAGAGCCGAACGATTCTGCCGCTGAGCTGGGAGCCCTATCCGGGCCAAAGCTCCGGCGGCGAATTTGGATTGGGCGACACGACGCAGACGTTCTTTCTCGCGCCGCGCGGTGATCGAAAGTTGATCTGGGGTATCGGTCCCGCGTTCGTCATCCCAACGGCAACCAGCACGCTGCTGGGGCAGGGCAAGTTCAGCATGGGCCCCTCAATCCTTGCGTTGTCGCAGCCCGGACACTGGACCATCGGAGCGCTCATCAACAATGTGTGGTCGGTGGCGGGGTCGGGCAGCCGGCCTCCGGTAAACGAGATGCAGCTGCAAGCCTTCGTGACCTACCAGATGAAGAAAGGCTGGTACGTGGCGACATCACCCATCATCGAGGCGAACTGGAGAGCGGCGAGCGGAAACGTCTGGCTCGTACCCGTCGGCGGGGGAGTGGGCAGAGTGACCAGGATGGGCAAGCAGCCGATCAACGTCACCGCACAGTTCTACGGCAACGCCGCCCATCCCGCCGGCACCTCGCCGTGGAGCATGCGATTGCAGTTTGATCTGCTGTTCCCGGAGAAGCCGAAATAGGCCAACGGGCGTGAACCGCTGAGAAAGCGCCCCCGGGTGAGTTGTCATCACGAGGAGTGCTTTAGCCCGACGAGGGATCTGCTTTCCGTGGCAACAGCAGGATCATGTACTCCTCGTCGACGTAACGATCACCGATCTTCAGCGCGTTCGGTTCGACACCGAAAGAAATAAACCCTAGCGAGCGATAGGTTGCGATGGCCGCAGCTTGCGTCGTGGTAACGCTCAGGATGATCTGCTCCAGGCCCTGGATCTTTGCAGCGCGCTCCACGACGGTCTGCAACATCCTCCGGCCGATCCCCTGCCCACGCAATTCCGCACTCAGGTAGACGCCCCAAATGCGGCCTTTGTGGCGCGACTTCGGCTGCGTCTCTCTGACAAATCCCGCGGTTCCCTGAAGTTTTCCATCAGCGAAGACACCGAAGACAAAGTTGTTTGCCGGGTCGGCGGTCAGGCGGCGCCGCATCTCCTCGCGCGACAGCTTGAGATGATCTTCGACAGAAGAACTGAAGGCTTCGGGGTCGCGTTCAAGTGCTTCGAGGCGGCAATGCCAATACAGCTCCACATCGTCGGCAGTCAGCAGTCGGATTTCAATAGGACTCATCTTGCAATTGGATCGGGAGGACCTTCAAACCTCTGTGCTTCGGTATCTCTGTAGTGAGATTCGTCTATCTCAGCAACCCTAAGCGCCGGAGGTCGGCCTCGGCCCAGCCGATATCCTCAATCATTGCTTTCAGTGTTCCAATCGGAAAGGTGCCGGAAAGCCGGTGATACGCAACGACCGCACGGCGCCCGTCGGGATGGCGATAGATGTGGTGGCTGCCCCGGGCACGCGTGAGACGAAACCCATCAGCGTGAAGAGCCCGAATAAACTCCCGCGCGCTCAGGCCGCGAGAGAACTCAGGCACAATTGACCGCCACCGCTGCCGTGGGCCACTCCAGCGCACCCTGTGTGGCATCGATGGGCACGGCTTGTCCGGATTCGCGGAGGTCCTCGATGTAAAGCTCGATCGCCTCCCGAGCATTCGCGAGGGCTTCGTCGTAGGTGTGCCCCCAGGTATGGCATCCTTTGAGGGCCGGACAGAAGGCGTGATAAGCCTTCTCGTGATTCTCGGTTTCATCCTTCTCTACGAGTACTTTGAAAACATACGATTTCATATCGCGTATCTCCCTGAAAGCCTCCGTAGAGATTCTAATCTTCGCCAACGCGCAGCACCGCCAAAAACGCTTCCTGGGGGATATCGACGCGCCCGATGCGCTTCATGCGCTTCTTGCCTTCCTTCTGTTTCTCCAGCAGCTTGCGTTTGCGGCTGATGTCGCCACCGTAGCATTTGGCGATGACGTTCTTGCGCATCGCCGCGACGGTTTCTCGGGAAATGATCTTGGCGCCGATCGCCGCCTGAATGGCGACTTCGAACATCTGGCGAGGAATTAATTGCCGCATTTTCGAAACCAGCGCTTTGCCGCGATCGTAGGCGAAGTCGCGATGCACGATGATCGACAGCGCATCGACCGGATCGCCCGAGACGAGGATATCGAGCTTCACCATCGGCGAATCCCAGGCGCCGGCGAGGTGGTAGTCCAGCGACGCGTAGCCACGCGAAACCGTCTTCAGCTTGTCGTAGAAGTCGAGGACGATCTCGTTCAGCGGGAGCTCGTACTGCAACATTACGCGCGTGGCGCTGACGTACTCGAAGGATTTCTGTTTGCCGCGCTTCTCTTCCACCAGCTTGAGGATGCCGCCGACGTACTCTTCGTTGGTGAGGATCGTCGCGAGAATCACCGGCTCTTCGATCTTGGCGATTTCGCTGGGATCGGGCCAGCGCGAAGGGTTGTCGACTTCGATGACGCTGCCATCGGTGAGCGTGATCTTGTAGCGCACGCCGGGCGCGGTGGTGATCAGGTTGAGGTTGTACTCGCGCTCCAGCCGCTCCTGGATGATCTCCATGTGCAGCAGGCCAAGGAAGCCGCAGCGGAAGCCAAAGCCGAGCGCGACTGAGCTCTCCGGCTCGAAGAAGAACGACGAGTCGTTGAGCCGCAGCTTTTCCAGCGCCTCGCGCAGCAGCGTGTGCTCGTGCGCGTCGACGGTGTAGAGACCGGCAAAGACCATCGGCTTCAGTTCTTCGAAGCCGGGCAGAGGCTCGATGGCCGGATGAGCGTCGTCGGTGATGGTGTCGCCGATCTTGCAATCGGCCACCGTCTTGATTGTCGCTGTCAGGAAGCCCACTTCGCCGGCGCTTAAGGACTCCACTTCCACCGGTTTCGGAGTTAGCACCCCGAGCGTCTCCACATCGAAGGTCCGCCCATTCGACATCAGCTTGATGCGCTGGCCCTTGCTGAGCACACCTTGTATGACGCGCGCCAGCACGACCACTCCGCGATAGGAATCGAACCACGAATCAAAGATCAGCGCCTGAAGAGGATTGCTGGCGCGGCCTTTTGGCGGTGGAACCTGCCTGACGATCGCCTCCAGCACATCAGGCACACCCTGGCCTGTCTTGGCGCTGATGCAGATCGAATGCGATGCATCGAGGCCGACGGCGCCTTCGATCATCTCCTTCGTGCGCTCGATGTCGGCGCTGGGCAGATCGATTTTGTTGATGACGGGAAGGATCTCAAGGCCGTTGTTGATCGCGATGTAGGCATTGGCCAGAGTCTGCGCCTCGACGCCCTGGGACGCATCGACCACCAGCAGCGCGCCTTCGCATGATGCCAGCGAGCGCGAAACCTCGTAACTGAAATCCACGTGGCCGGGTGTATCGATGAGATTGAGCTGATAGGTCGTTCCGTCCTGAGCCGGATACATCATGCGCACAGAATGCGCCTTGATGGTGATGCCGCGTTCGCGCTCCAAATCCATGGTGTCGAGCACCTGGGCTTCCATCTCGCGGGCCGTCAACGAGCCCGTCAGCTCCAGCAGACGGTCCGCAAGCGTGCTCTTCCCATGATCGATATGGGCGATGATGGCGAAGTTGCGGATGACTGAGGGATCCATGTCGGGTAGCGTTGGCTTTCAGGACAGCAGTTAAGCTGTAAAAAACCGGGCTTCTGGCCCGGAATTATGAAACGCGTGTCGCGGTCGTAGCTCTCTGGGCTGTATTGATTCTAACAGGCAGCGCGCACTTGCTCTTCCTACCTGACAAGCACCCTGACTCCGTACCCGTCGTCCTCTGCTTGCAAGACAACTTTCCACTCGTCTTGTGCCGCCGGCAATGTCGCGCCCGGGTGCAAGATGGCTTGGACCATCAGCTTCGGGGCAGTTGCGGGCACCGTCATCGTCAGAACGCCGGCTTCGTAGTTCGCGTCTGCGGTGCGGTCGTGGTTAGTGACGTGCTGCTTTCGCAATTGCAGCAGTTGCCGGTACCACTCCAGCATCTCCCGATTTTCGGCAGCGTCTGCCCATGTGAGCTGGGAGCGTTCGAAGGTCTGCGGATCCGACGGATCAGGCACTTCGTGGAAATCAAAATCCTTGAACTCACTGCGACGCCCTTCGCTGACGGCTTTCTTCAGCGCCGGGTCTTGGAAGTCGGCGAAGAACTGGAATGGCGCCGTCTCGTCGTACTCCTGGCCCATAAAGAGCAGTGGCGTATGCGGCGCCAAGAGCAACAGCGCTGCGGCAACCTTGCGCGCACCTCGCGGAATTAACGCTGTCAGCCGCTCACCCTTGGCACGATTACCAACCTGGTCGTGGTTCTGAATGCAGATAACGTTCGCAGGAAGCGGGACGCCTTGCGCGCTCGTACCACGCGGCGCATTCCAGAAGCGAAAGTGTTGGCCTTGGAAGACGTAGCCCTCGCGTAAGTGCACGCGCGATCTGCTGCGGGTCGGCGAAGTCCTGGTAATAGCCCTGACGTTCGCCGGTGAACAAGGCGTGAATGGCGTGATGGAAGTCGTCGCTCCAGACGG
This sequence comes from uncultured Acidobacteriaceae bacterium, assembly GCA_963805985.1. Taxonomy (GTDB): domain Bacteria; phylum Acidobacteriota; class Terriglobia; order Terriglobales; family Acidobacteriaceae; genus Bog-257. The sequence continues at coordinate 131,044 of CAWDWG010000010.1, forward strand.
CATCCAGCCCGTATCCGCCTTCGCTTGCGGGCTTGACGTAGCGCGAGCTGTTTTCGTCGGTCTCGGCGATCACACAAACGCGGCGGTTTAGTTGCCGCGCCAGTTGCTGCACGCGAGCCTGGATCTCGGCCACAATGTGCTGCGGCGAATCGTCCTTGATCGTCTGCACTGCGTCCAGCCGCAGGCCGTCGAGGCGATACTCGCGAATCCAATAGAGCGCGTTGTCCACAACATATTGCCGGACGTGCTCACAACATTCGCTGTCGTAGTTAATGGCGTCGCCCCACGGCGTTTTGTGATGGGACGTGAAGTACGGGCCGAACTTTGGCAAGTAATTGCCTTCCGGGCCGAGGTGGTTGTAGACGACATCGAGAATGACCGCGAGGCCAGCGTTGTGCGCCGCATCGACCAGACGCTTCAGCCCATCCGGGCCGCCATAGCTGGCCTGCACGGCATACGGAGAGACGCCGTCGTAGCCCCAATCGCGCGTGCCGGGAAACGCCGCGACCGGCATGATTTCGATTGCCGTCACACCAAGTTGGCGAAGGTAATCGAGCTTGCTGATGACGCCGTCGAATGTGCCTTCAGGCGTGAAGGCGCCAACATGCAGTTCGTAGACGACGTAGTCGCGCAGATCCAGGCCGCGCCAGTGATCACTGCGATCGCTCCATTGGACGGCTTCCGGGTCCACAATCCCGGTTGGGCCGTGAACGTCATAGGGGAGCAAACGCGACAGAGGATCGGGAACCGCGGTGCCGGCGTCGAGAACGTAAGAGTAGCGATCGCCGGCTGAAGCCGGGGCGACAGCGATAAAGTCCTCACCGTCCGACTCCATCGCGATGTCTTCAGTTGTCGCGCCACGGGTCAGGCGCAGCGTGATCTTGCGCTGAAAGGGAGCCCAGACGCGGAACTCGGCAACTTCGCCATTCAGTGTGGCGCCGTAGGATGGCGCTTGACGGGTGGTCACGCCACATCAGACGAGAATATCGGCATAAGGGATGCACGTTTATGCCAATCGGTAGAATCAAGGTGCATGCTGATCCTCGCATCCGCTTCGCCAAGACGTGCCGAACTGCTGCGCAACGCCGGCATTTCCTTCATCGTCGATCCAGCCCACGTCCCCGAGGAACCGTCGCCGGGCGAATCGCCGATCGCATACGCGCAACGCCTGGCACGCGACAAGACGCTGGCCGTACTGGCGCGGCATCCAGCAGACACGGTCCTCGGCGCCGATACGGTGGTGGTTGTCGATGATCAGTTGCTCGAGAAACCAACCGATGCAGATGACGCCACTCGCATGCTGCGTCTACTTTCAGGCCGCAACCATGAGGTCGTCACCGGCGTATGCGTCGCGAATTCTCGATTCCAGCAGACCGAAACCGAGGTGACGCAGGTTTCGTTCGCACCGCTCTCCGACGACGAGATCGCCTTCTACGTTGCGCACCGGCGAGCCAATGGACAAGGCGGGCGCGTATGCCATTCAAGGCATCGCGTCGCGCTGGGCGAAGCAGATCATCGGATGCTATTTCAATGTCGTGGGATTGCCGGTACCGCGGGTTTACCAGTTGCTACAGGCGGCCGAAGCAGCCACAGGCGTCAAACTGCTCTGAGCAGCGACTACTTCTTTTCCTCCGGCGGCGGAGTGGCCGTCGTGGTCGAGTTGGTGGTAGTGCTGGTCGGGCTAGTGGTGGTGTTGGTCGAGTTGGGCTTGCCGTTGGCGTCGTTTCCACCCATCGATGACTTGAAATTGCGGATGCCCTCGCCCAGTCCCTTGCCAAGTTCCCCAAGTTTCTTCGGGCCAAAGATCAGGAGGCAGATGATCAGGATGACGAGCAGATGCATCGGCGCGAACAGTCCTCTTTCCATGGATCCCTCCGAAGGAACAGCCGGTGCAACCGCGGTTGAAACAACCGGTAGCAGCTTCTAAGCAGATTCTAGGCTTTTGACAACAGGCGAGTCAAAGGATGCCAGCTCATGGAATCGCCTGAATCAACCCCGCCAGCAAGGCTGCGCGGCGCGGCAATTCCGCGGCGATGACGTGCTCATGGCTGGCGTGTGCTCCATCGCCGACGGCGCCCAGACCATCCAGCGTGGGGATTCCGATGCCGGCAGTGAAATTGCCGTCGGAGCCGCCGCCCACCGCGATCTCGCGCAGATGGAAGCCGAGTTCGCGAGCGATGGAACCCGCCAGCATGAAGAGTGCAGCGACCTTTTCTGTGCGCTCCAGCGGCGGACGGTTGATGCCGCCTTCGATCTCGAGTTTGCATTTCGGATTCACGGGCAGCAGGCGGCGCACTCGCTTTTCCATCTGCGCGCCGTCACTCTTGTGTGCGATGCGGAGGTCGATTTCGGCAATCGCTTCACTGGGGACAACGTTGGTGCGCGTGCCGCCGCGAACCACACCGACATTGAGCGTGATGCCGCGCTTGAGGTCGGTCATCTGCGAGACTGCCAGGATTTGATGCGCCAGCTCCAGAATCGCGCTCTGGCCCTTCTCGAAGTCGAGACCGGAGTGCGCGGCCCGCCCGGTGACCTTCAGCCGAAACGCGCCGACGCCTTTACGGGCGGTCTTCAGCGCGCCGCCGGGGCCTGACGGCTCGCATACCAGAACCGCGGCACACTGCTTCGCCAGCCTCTCGGTGATGGCGCGCGAGGTCGCGCTGCCCGCTTCTTCATCCGACACGAGCAGGACCTTCACTGGGCGCAGCAGGCCACCGTCGGACTCGCGCAGGGCCCATAGTGCGAACATCATTTGCACGATGCCGGCCTTCATGTCGAAGACGCCCGGACCGGAAAGCCGCCCCTGGCGCTCGCTCCAAGGCATCGTGGCCAATGTGCCTAGCTCGTATACGGTGTCGAAATGGCCGAGTAACAGCACAGGTTTTCTGCGATCCTGTCCGGCGAAGTTGATTTGCAGGTGATTGCCAGCCTCGCGCTGGCGATGGAACTTGATGCCGCCGCCCAGATGCTCGAACTCCTGCGCCAGGAGCTCCGAGAGTTCGTCGCAGGCCTTCTTGTCGTGGGTGGGCGACTCGCGCAGCACGATCTCACGAACGCTGGCGACCATCTCGTTCTGGCGTGCCGTCAGCCAGGTGAGGATCTGGGTGGCTTCGAAAGGTGAGTGGTTGATCTTGGCCATTTCCGTGTAATAACAGCCCGTCCTGCTGCAGGCCGCTCAAGAACCCCAATTCGCCCGGGCTTATGCCGCCGGCTAAAGCCGGCTTAGATGAGAAATACGGAACTAGTCGGCACGACTAAAGTCGTGCCCTGTTACGAAGCGCTCGAAAACAGAGTTTTTCAGCGGCCTCCTGAGGTGCGCCGCTCTACTTTTCAGCGGCCTCCTGAGGCGCGCCGCGCTAGATGATATTTCATAAGTGCGCCAAATCCCGTTAGTGCCCAAGGTCTGAATCGGCGCATGGAATCCGCAATCGGCAAATGTATAATCGGGGTTCTACTTTTGTCCATGACAGATTCGCCCCAATCCACGCCTGAAACCGCCGAGCCACTGCAGCTCAAGATCGGCGAACTTCTCAAACTCCTGCCGCACCGCTACCCGATGCTGCTGCTCGATCGGGTGATTGAGATTGTTCGCGCCAAGCGCATCGTGGCCATCAAGAACGTTACGATCAACGAACCGTTTTTCGTCGGACATTTTCCGGACTATCCGATTATGCCCGGGGTTCTGATCGTGGAAGCTATGGCCCAGGCGGGCGCCGCGCTGCTGTTCACCGAAGTCACGGATCGCGAAGGCAAGCTGCTGGTGTTCACCGGAATCGAACGCGCGCGCTTCCGCCGGCCGGTCACGCCGGGCGATCAGCTTCGTATCGAGGTCGATGTGCTGGCCTTCCGCGGCACCGCGGGACGTCTGCAAGGAAAGGCGTATGTCGATGGCAAGCTCGCCTGCGAGGCAGTTGTGACCTGCCGCTTGCTCGACCGTAAGCGCGGCACGGCCTCCGCAACGGCTGAGCCCGAACCTGCGGGCCAGGCGTCATAACGTCAGCATGAGTATCCATCCGACGGCAATTGTCGATCCTTCCGCCAAGATTCCCGCGTCGTGCTGCATCGGGCCGTACTGCGTCATTCATGCGGGAGTGGAGTTGGGGGAAAACTGCGAACTGGTGAGCCATGTCGTGCTGGGTGGGCCCAGCCGCTTCGGCAGCAACAACAAGATATATCCCTTCGCCGCGCTCGGCATGGATCCGCAGGACATCACGTATAACGGCGAGCCTACGCGGCTGGAAGTCGGCGACCACAACATAATTCGCGAATACGTCACGATTACGCGCGGGACGACGAAGGGCGGCGGGCTAACGCGCGTCGGCAGCCACACGCTGATCATGGCTTACGCGCATGTCGGCCATGATTGCGTGATCGGCGATCATTCCATGCTGGTCAATGCAGCCACGCTCGCCGGACACGTAACGGTTGAAGAGTGGGCGGTGGTGGGCGCGCTCTGCCCGGTGCATCAGTACGTGCGGATTGGCGCGCACTCGTATATCGGCGGAGGAACCACGATCACGCAGGATGTGCTGCCGTACTCGATGACCAGCGCTGAGCGGGACACCCATGCGTACATGCTGAACAAGGTTGGGCTGCAGCGGCGCGGATTTTCGGGCGAGCGGATTGCGGCGCTGCATCACGCGTTCAAAATGCTGCTGGCTTCGAAGCTCAATACGTCGCAGGCCGTGGCAAAGCTTCGTAGCGAAGGGGCGCCGGGTGAGGATGTGGAAGCGCTGTTGCAGTTCATCGAAGGATCGCAACGCGGCGTAATTAAGTAGCCAGTAGCCAGGCCCGCATCATCTGGAAGGTTGTCATCACGACAATGCCTTCAGGCTGAGGAGGGATCTGCTGTTCGTTCGCAGTGAGTGGCAGCGCGCGCAAAAAGCAGATCCCTCGTCGGCCTGAAGGCCTCCTCGTGATGACAATTTCTTACTTCAGGCTGTGTATTCTGAGCGCTCGGCTAAATTGCCAAGAACGACTACCGATCAGAGAGTAGTCGCTACTGATTCGTCGAAACCTTCCCTAATGGCTGCACCGCCCCCAGATCGCATTGGCCTCATTGCCGGGAACGGCAAGTTTCCCTTCCTCGTGCTCGATGCAGCGCGTTCCAAAGGTCTGCACGTGGTCGTCGCGGCGATTAAAGAAGAAGCCTTCCCCGAGATCGAGCAGCACGGAGCTGCTGCCGTGTATTGGCTGTCGCTGGGCGAGTTGTCCAAACTGATCGAGACGTTCAAGCGTGAGAACATCACTCACGCGATCATGGCCGGACAGGTCAAGCACAAGCAGATCTTCAGCAGCATCAAGCCGGACTGGAGGCTGGCGAAGCTGTTGCTCTCCCTTACCACGCGCAATACCAACTCACTGATCGGTGCCGTGAGCAAGGTTCTCGCCGATGAAGGCATCATGCTGATGAACTCCACCGAACTGCTGGAGCCGATGCTGGCAACCGAAGGCGTGCTGACGGCGCGCGCGCCGAGCGATTCCGAGCGTACCAACATCACCTACGGACATGCAGTCGCCGATCACCTGTCGCGCTTCGACATCGGCCAGACTGTCGTCATCGCCGAGGCGGCTTGCGTCGCCGTCGAAGCGATGGAGGGCACCGACGCAACGATTCTTCGCGCCGGGGAAATCATGAAGTCGCCCGGGCTCGGACAAGAGCCTTCGACCTTGAGCCGCGCCCTGACGGTAGTGAAGGTCGCCAAGCCGAATCAGGATATGCGCTTCGACGTACCGGTGATCGGTCTGCATACCATCGAGACGATGAAGCAGGCAGGCGCAACTTGTCTGGCGATCGATGCCGGTCGCTGCCTGCTGCTGGACAAGGATGCGGTGCTGGCGGCAGCCGATGATGCGGGAATTTCGATCGTCGCCGAGGCCCGGGTTCATCACATCCCTCACCACGGAAATTAGTGGATAGGGGCTAGGGATTAGGGGCCAGTCTGTTCGTGTTTTGCTTCCAGTAACTACGATAAGCGACAATCGCAAAATGCTAAATAGCAGCGACAGATTGCGCGTCGGAGTGGTTGGCTGCGGCGCCTTTGGACGCAATCACGCTCGCGTGTATCGCGACCTGCAGGCTGATACGTCGCAGAGCGTGGAATTTGTTGGCGTCGCGGATAGCGATTACGCTCGCGCGCAGGCGGTCGCGAAAGAATTCGGCACGCAGGCGTTTCGGTCCGAGGACGAACTCATCGCAGCCGGAGTGCAAGCCGCGTCTGTGGCTGTTCCCACCGTTTCACATCTCGGAGTCGCCCGGCGTCTGATGCAGAACGGCGTCGACGTTTTGATCGAGAAGCCGCTCGCAACAACCGTTGCCGACGCTGATCAGCTAATCGAAATAGCCCAAAAGAACGGGCGCGTTGCCCAGGCCGGCCATCTTGAGCGATTCAATCCCGCGGTACGCGCGACCGCTCCTTTGCTGACGCAGCCGATGTTCTTCGAGGTGCATCGGCTCAGCGTTTTCACGCCGCGTTCGCTCGACGTCGACGTTATTCTGGATCTGATGATCCACGATCTGGACGTCGTGCTGTCATTTGTGAAGTCCGAGGTTAAGGAGATTCGCGCGGTCGGCTTGCCTATTCTCTCGTCCAAAATCGATATCGCGAATGTGCGCATGGAATTTGAATCGGGCTGCGTGGCGAACTTCACCGCCAGCCGCGTGAGTACCGAACGCATCCGCAAGCTGCGCTTCTTCCAGCCGCACCAATATGTGTCGGTGGATTACGCCCGCCAGGATGTGCTGGTGATCACGGTCGACGAGTTACAGCCCGAGGCCGCCGAGCTGGATCCGTTCAATCCCGCAAGCGTGGCTGCCAGCGCCTTTCCCGGCATCACGCCGTTCAAGCCGAAGGTTGAGCAACAGGAGCCGCTGCGGGCTGAACTCAGCAGCTTTCTGCGGGCCGTGCGAGAGCGTTCCGAGCCGGAGGTGACGCTTCAGGACGGCAGGCGAGCGTTGGCAGCAGCGATGCAAATTGTTGAGGCGATTTCCGAACATAGCCGGCGCGCCCGTCTTATGGAATTGACTCGCGGCTAAAGCTGTCCTACGCTTGCTGTCATCCCGAGCACGCTTCTTTTGCGAGCGAGGGACCTGGGCGTGCCGAGTTGCGCCGGTGCGCAAAAGGCACGCATCATTAGAGCCATGTTGGAAGAACTGGTGACCATCTCGAAGTTCGTGAACCTGGGGGAAGCCAAGCTCGCGCAGGGCAAGCTCGTCTCGGCCGGCATCTCGGCGTTTGTCTGTGATGAAAACATGCACGCCATGAACTGGCACATGGGCATGGCGCTGGGCGGCATCCGGCTGCAAGTGCCCGACAGCCAGGTGGTGCGCGCGCTGGAGGTGCTGGACGACTTCGAGCCGGAAGAGTCGGACGGGCTGCTGATCGAAGATGAAGACGACGAGGATATGGAAGAGGTCGCCTGCTGCCCGGAATGCGAGTCGCTGGAGATTCGCGAGGTAGCCGCCAGCAATCCCCGCCAGATCACGTTGTGGTCGTCGGCCATCCCGATGCCGGAGGCGGTCAATCAGGTCACGCGCCGCTGGAAATGCCTGATGTGCGGGTATCAATGGAGAGAAGCGGAAGAATAAAAGAAGCAACTAGCGACTAGCAATTAGCGGTTAGCTGGTAACCGCCGGCAATCGGACCTAGTGGGAAGATCGGTGGTCGTGCCCTTTGCGAGCAGTACGAGCCGGGGGCGGAAACGGCTGCGTGAATGACAGAACAACCATGGCGATGGGTGGTGTTCATTGTCTTCTTCGCTCTCTTTCCCATTCTGTTCCATCCTTGGTGGGCCGCACTTCTCTCGGTGGCCGCGTTCGGGTTACTCGCGTGGATTCTGTTTCCCGGTAAGCAGGATTCAAAGTAGCCCGTTCCGGGGTCGAAGCTTATCGGCGGAAGAGCCTTAAGCTGCGTCGGAACGAGAGCAGTCGCTAATCTCTTCCTTAGCCGGATTCAACGTGCGACAATAGAGTTTCCTTCCTCGCCATGAACTCAGTAGAAAGCGTTCCCAGTGTCGCCAAAGAACCCACAATCACTCCCGAACTGCTGCGCGATCACGGCATCTCGCCGGAAGAATACGATCGCATTCTGAAGGCTCTGGGCCGCGAACCTACGCTGCCTGAGCTGGGGATTTTCAGTGTGATGTGGAGCGAGCACTGCTCCTATAAATCGTCGCGCGTGCACTTGAAGCGGCTGCCGACGCACAGCCGCCGCGTGGTGCAGGGGCCGGGCGAGAATGCGGGCATCATCGACATCGGCGATGGCTGGGCTTGTGCGTTCAAGATCGAGTCGCACAATCATCCTTCGTTTATTGAGCCGTTCCAGGGCGCAGCGACGGGAGTGGGCGGGATTTTGCGCGACATCTTCACCATGGGCGCGCGGCCGGTTGCGGTGATGGATTCGCTGAGGTTTGGACCGATTACTCGGCCCACCCTCCCGCCAAATGAAGGCGCGAAGGATGGGGCACCCGATGACGGGGATGGGATATCTGACGTCGATCAGGCGACGCTGCACAAGAACCATTCGGTAATGGAGGGCGTGGTCAGCGGGGTCGCGTCGTACGGCAATTGCTTCGGCGTGCCCAACGTCGGCGGCGAGGTGAAGTTCGAGAGCTGCTACTCGGGCAATCCGCTGGTCAACGCGTTCGCGCTCGGTCTGGTGCGGCGCGATCAGATCTTCTACGCGAAGGCTGCGGGCGAAGGCAATCCGGTGATCTATGTCGGCTCCAAGACTGGCCGCGACGGCATTCACGGTGCGACCATGGCCAGCGAGGAGTTCAGCGAGGCTTCGGAAGCGAAGCGGCCGAACGTGCAGGTTGGCGATCCGTTCCTGGAAAAGCTGCTGCTGGAGGCGTGCCTGGAGGCAATGCAGACTGGCGCGGTGGTCGGCATTCAGGACATGGGCGCGGCTGGACTGACGTGCTCGACTTGCGAGATGGGCGGGCGCGGCGGCGTCGGCTTGGAGATCGAGCTTGATCTGGTGCCGCAGCGCGAGACCGGCATGACGCCGTACGAGATCATGCTGAGCGAGTCGCAGGAGCGCATGCTGCTGGTCGCCGAGAAAGGACGCGAGAACGAAGTCTTTCGCGTGTTTGAGAAGTGGGGACTGGACGCAGTCACCATCGGACGCGTGATCAATCAGCCGGCGATGCGCGTTCTGGAGCACGGCAAAGTTGTAGCCGAGATTCCGAATGCCGCGCTCACCGACGACGCGCCGCTGTATCGGCGGCCGCTGGAGCGATGGGAGCCGCCGGTGCCGCGCGAGGTCCCAGGGAACGTGGCGCTCGGTGAGAAGGCCGAGCTGACAGAGGAGTTGAAGCAGTTGCTGGCGAGTCCGAATATCTGCTCCAAGCGCTGGGTCTACGAGCAATATGATTCGATGGTGCAGACCAACACGGTCGAGGGTCCGGGTGGCGAAGGCGCTGTGATTCGCGTGAAGGAAACGCCGCGCGGGTTGGCGATGGCGCTCGACGGCAACAGCCGCTGGTGCTATCTCGATCCGAAGCTGGGGGCGATGCATGCGGTCGCCGAGTCGGCGCGTAATGTGGCTTGCACCGGGGCCACTCCGATTGCGGCAACGAATTGCCTGAACTTCGGCAATCCCGAGAAACCGCACATCATGTGGCAGTTTTCGCAGACTATCGACGGCATAACGAAAGCCTGCGAGGAACTGGAGACGCCCATAACCGGCGGCAACGTCAGCTTCTACAACGAAACGCTGGGCGAAGGCATTTATCCGACGCCGGTCATTGGCGTGGTTGGAATTCTGGAGGACGTGCATAAGGCTGCGGCGCCTCATTTCCGCGCTCCGGGAAAGGCTTTGATCCTGTTGTGCGGATGTGAGCCGGGCGATGCTTCCGACGTGGAAGCGGAGTTCGGTTCGTCTGAGTACGCCAAGGAAATCCTCGGCCAGATCTGGGGGTTCCCGCCTTCGCTCGAACTGGATTCCGAAGCCGCATTGCAGAAGGCGATTGTGGAGATGATTGGGCTGGGGCTGATCGAGTCGGCCAAGGACTGCTCAGAGGGCGGCATCGCCGTAACCTTGGCGGAGTGCGGATTTGCGCGCGGGGTGGGCGCCGAGGCCGATCTTAGTTCATATGGCTTAGTGCCGGAGTTTGTGCTGTTTGGCGAGGATGCCAGCCGAATTCTCATTTCATGCGACCGGGAGAATGTGGGGCGAATCCAAGAACTAGCGGCAAAGTTTGGCCTCTCGGCGGAAGCGATCGGGTACACGGTCCCAGAAAAGTTGGAAATTCGAGTGGCAGGTGCGGTTGCCGTTAGAGCAAGTGTCTCCGACTTACGCGACGCGTGGGCCGGGGCGTTGGAGCGGGCGTTGCACGTCGAGACTGAAGAGCGGCTGGTGCCCGGGGCGTTGCAGAAGAGTTGATGCCAAGTGTTGATCGTTGTGGATCGATGCCGGGGCTGCTCGTTGTCGATCAATGCCGGGGATGACCGAAGGGGAAGATTGTCATCACGAACGAAGTGAGGGATCTGCTTTTTGCCCCTTCCGCCAGAACAGCAGATCCCTCGCTGCGCTCGTGATGACAATCTTATGGTTCGGACGCCGTTCGGAGTTGAAGAGAATTTTGAAACGGCGTTTGGACTTTGAGGAAGGAATTTCGAACGGCGTTTTGGACTTGAAGTGCGAAGGGCGTTTGGACTTGAAGTGCGAAGGGCGTTTGGACTTGAAAACAGCGTTTGGACTTGAAAAAAGAATAAGGGAGGCCGAAAGGCCGGCTATTTCTCCGATCAGGTGAGCGATGCTGATTCCATCCGATAAGCTGCGTGAAGAATGTGGCGTGGTGGCCATCTACGGCCATTCTGAGGCGTCGAAGCTTGCCTACCTGAGCCTGTACGCGCTGCAACATCGTGGGCAGGAGTCGGCGGGCATTGTGGCGTCGGACGGCGAGGTGCTTCGCCTGCATAAGGCGATGGGGCTGGTCTCCGATATCTTTACCGCCGAAGCGCTGGCGAAAGTGCCGGGCTCGCTGGCCATCGGACATACGCGATATTCGACAGCCGGAGATTCGGCGCTGCTCAACGCGCAGCCCATCATGGTGGACTGCAACAAGGGCAAGATCGCGCTGGCGCATAACGGCAACATCACCAACGCAGCGGAAGTCAGGGCGCAGCTGGATCAGCAGGGATCGATTTTCCAGACCAACAGCGACACCGAGGTGATCGTCCATCTCATCGCCCGTTCGCGCGAGGAAACACTGGCGGACGCCATGGCTGATTCGCTACGGCGCGTCGAGGGCGCGTTTTCGCTGGTGATGCTGACGCCCGATCGAGTATTCGCAGCGCGCGATCCGCGCGGATTTCGCCCGCTGGTTATGGGAAGGATTCCTGGGAAGGCGCAGCACCGGGCAGACACCATCGTGTTTGCGTCCGAAACCTGCGCGTTTGATCTGATCGGAGCGACCTACGAGCGCGAGGTCAAGCCGGGAGAGCTGGTGATTGTCGGGCCGGAGGGCGTGCATTCGCGCTTCTACTCGGCGCAGCAGCCGCAGTCGAGCTGCATCTTCGAGCACGTGTACTTCTCGCGGCCGGACAGCATGGTCTTCGGACGCGCGGTGCAGGAGACGCGCGACGCCATGGGACGGCAACTGGCGCTGGAGTCGCCGGTCGAGGCCGATATCGTTGTGCCCGTGCCGGACTCGGGCGTGACGGCGGCGATGGGCTTCTCGCATCGAGAGCGGGATTCCGCTGCAGTTCGGGCTGATTCGCAATCACTACGTTGGGCGCACGTTCATCGAGCCGGAGCAGCGCGTCCGCGACTTCGGCGTGAAGCTGAAGCTGAATCCGGTGCGGCATGTGCTCGAGGGCAAGCGCGTGGTGCTCATCGACGACTCCATCGTTCGCGGCACCACAAGCAAGAAGATCGTGCGCATGGTGCGCGACGCAGGCGCCAAGGAAGTTCACATGCGCATCTCGTGCCCGCCAACCATCTCCCCTTGCTACTACGGCGTCGACACGCCGTCGAAGAATCAGCTGATCGCGGCCAACAAGTCGGTAGAAGAGATTCGCGAATACATCGGCGCCGATTCGCTGGCGTATCTCTCGCTGGAAGGCTTGCGGAAAGCGGCGGGTGAAGGCGACGAGAAGGTCTATTGCACCGCCTGCTATACCGGCAAATATCCGACCAACTTGGTGGACGTGGAGACGATCGAGCCAGCACTGGCGAAGAGCTAAGCTGCTCGGAGAACAGCAATGAAGATCCTGCCTGCGTTGCGAAGGTTTGTTGCGTCGTGGACCAGCTGAGCCCGAGGATCCTACGACGGTACGGGTTCCGGTTCGGCGGGCCGCCCGGACGAGCAGCGAGTCGCTCTTGAAGAGCCGGAAGAAACCAAGCGGGTGAACCTGTTTGCCGCCGGATTCCCAAGGCTGAGGGCTGATCGTCGAAGGCCTGGCTGCTACACTGCGCTTATGCTCGCTCCTTATGCCGTGCGCGCGGAGAATTCCCGCGGGCGCCGCTATCCCGAGCCGCCTCATCCCTATCGCAATCCCTTTCAGCGTGACCGCGACCGCGTGATTCACGCGCGCGCGTTTCGGCGGCTGGAAAACAAGACCCAGGTCTTCACCCGGCGCTACTCCGATCACTTCCGCACGCGGCTGACGCACACCATGGAGGTCGCGCAGATTTCGCGGACGATTGCCGGGGCGCTCGATCTGAATGTCGATCTGGTGGAAGCGCTGGCGCTGGTGCATGACATTGGGCATCCGCCGTTCGGACATGCGGGCGAGCGCACGCTGGATCTGCTGATGCGACAGCATGGCGAATTCTTCGACCATAATCTGCAGGCGCTGCGGACGGTGGAAGAGATGGAGCTGCGCTATGCGGAGTTTCACGGGCTGAATCTGACCTTCGAGGTGCGCGAAGGGATCATCAAGCACTCGCATGATTACAGCGCGGCGCAGCATCCGGAACTGGCGGAATATCTTCTCGACCTGCGGCCTCCGCTGGAGGCGCAACTGATCGACCTGACCGACGAGATCGCTTACAGCACTGCCGATCTGGACGACGGTTTCGAGGCCAAGCTGCTTAAGCTCGAACAGATTCGCGAACGGGTAAGAGTTTTCGAACGCTATTACGTCGAGGCGGAGGCGAAGTATCCGCAGGCGCCGGAGAAGCTGAAATTCAACGAGGCGCTCAAGCGTGTGATGAATCGATTTATTACCGACCTGATCGAGAACACGCGGCGGCGAGTTGAGGAGGCGAAGATCGGCAGCCTGGAGGAGTTGCGCCGGCTGCCCGAGCGGCTGGCGGCGTTCAGTCCAGAGGTCGAGGCGGAACGGCGGGAGGCAAAGCGATTTCTGTACGAGGCGCTCTACAACGTCAAAGCCCTGGAGCCGGAGAAGCGCAAGGCGGAGAGCGTGATCACGGAGGTCTTCAATCATTTGATCGCGCATCCCGAAGCGATGCCGCATGCTCTACCAGGAACGGGAGCGGAACGAGAAGCCGGCGCGTGTGGTGTGCGATTACATTGCGGGAATGACGGACCATTACATCGAAGACCTGCGGAAGAAGCTGGTGGCGGGGAAGAAGGCGGATTAGGATTCGGATTCAGCGGTCTCCTGAGGACGATCGATTCTGCCACTGCGGAGAACCGCAGATCCCTCGGTCGGACTAAAGTCCGCGGTCGGGATGACAGATCATACTGAATGGCCTTGAGCCGATTGCCTCGTGCAAGCCCTACTTCTTCAGCTCCGCCGTCCAGTTCTGCACCAGGGTCAGCGATTGCGAACTGCCTTCGCTGGGGCTGACCGCGATGAACTTTTGGCCATCCTTGGTGGGAGCGAATTCGCGGGCGGTGATGCCTCGCATCGGAAGGCGGAAGAGCTGCTTGCTGCCCCCGACCTGGAATGAGGAACCCGAGCCATCGACCTCAGTGGCCGCAATGCCGTTGAGATCGAAGTAGTAGAGCTCTTTGCCATCAGCGCGCCAACGCGGTCCCACGCCGCCGCCATTCGTCACTTGCCACTTCGCGCCGGTCCAGGGAAACGGCGCGACGAAGACCTCGGGCCGGCCCGACTCGCGTCCCACGTAGGCGACCCAGTGTCCGTCGGGCGAGAAGGTCCCGCGCGACCCAGCGCTGGTATACGCAAATGGCTTGCGATCACCCGTCAGGGGTAGAACCCATAAGTCCGTGGTCGTACCCGCTCCCTGGTCGTACATCAGATAACGACCGTCGCGCGACCAATCCGAGATGGCCTGGAAGATGGGAGTGGGCGAAGAGATCAACGTTCGCTCGGGCTCGCTGCTGCCCAGGGTTTTGACCGCGATGGCGGACTGCTGATTCGAGGTGTACGCAACCTGCTTGCCGTCCGGAGACCAGAGCGGCGTGAGATGCGCACCGCCGCTGAAGGTCAGTCGGGTCTTCAGGTTGGTTGCCAGGTCGTGCACCCAGATGGTCGCGGTTGCGGAGTTCATCTCGGTGGTCGCCAGCTTGGTTTCGTCGGGCGACAGATCGAGATCATAGAAGTCACCCTGCTCGCCAACGGTACCGATCTTCTTGCCGCTGCGGTCATACCAGGTGAGGATCTCGGTTCCTGAAGTCATGCCGGATGCGAAGACCAGCGTGCCATCGTTGGAGGCGCTCACGCTCATTCGCCACAGGCCAGAGTCGAAGTACACATTGCCGCTGAGCGGCTGGGGCTCGCCGGAGAGCTTGCCGCTGGATGGATCGAAGGGCTGCGCGACCAGCTGGTTCTCGCGCTGGAAGAGCAGGTGACCGGATGCGTAGATCGCGTTGGAGAACGTGTGTAACAGCAGCCGATTCTCCTTGCCGTCGAGCGATGCGAAGAACACGGCGGTATCCGGACTGGTCGGCGCGTTGTGCTTGATGGCAATGTAGAGGAAGTGCTTGCCGTCGGGCAGAAACGAGGGCCAGCGATGCGACGAGTAGGTCGTGCCGTCCAGCTTGGTGACGAGCGCCGGAGTGCCGCCGCTGGCGGGCACGCGCGAGATGCCGGCGTTATAGGAAAGCGCCGCCACGATGGTTCCGTCCTGGTTCCAGCTGCCGCCGCGTCCCAGGGTCGAGTCGCAGATCGTGACTGGCACTCCACCGCTCACCTCGATGCGCTTGAGCTTGTCGTCGGTGAAGAAGGCGATGGAGCGGCTGTCGGGCGACCAGAACGGAAAGGTCGCGCCTTCGGTTCCGGCGAGCGGTTGCGGCGTGATGGAATCGAGTGCGCGCACATAGAGCTGCGTGCCGTTGGCGCCGTACGCGGAGAAGACGATGTAGCGGCCGTCGGGCGAGATCATCGCCGGGCCACCGTGATCGCCCGACAGATTGAACTGCAGCTTGTCGGGAGGATTGATCTCGACGCGCAATGTGGGCAGCTGCTTTTGACTCGCCTGATAGAGCAGGAACAATGCCGCCGCGCAGCTCACAGCCAGTGCCGCCGCGACGATCCACGGCAGCTTGCTTCCGCGCTTGCGGGCGGGCATGACTGGAAGCGCCGCTGCGCTCGCCTGCGATCCGCCTTCGATGATCTGCCGCAGTTGCAGCTTGACGTCGTGTGCGGTTTGCCAGCGCTCGTCGGGATCCTTCTCCAGGCAGATCCTGATCAGCTGCTCCAGCGCGATCGGCGCCAGCGGCTGCACCGACGAGATCGGCGGAGGATCGCGCTCCAGAACAGCGGCCATCGCACTGGCCGGCGTCTTGCCTTCGAACGCTCGCTTGCCGGTGACCATCTCGTACAGCACCGCGCCCAGCGCGAAGATGTCGGAACGCGCGTCGGCCGGCTTGCCCTCGATCTGCTCGGGCGACATGTACTGAAACGTCCCGACCACTGTGCCTTGCGCGGTGAGAGGATGACTTGCAGGAGGCGTGCTGAGCGTCGCGGTCAGGTTGGACGCAACAGCCGGGCTGGCAACCGAAGCTTTCGCCAGGCCGAAGTCCATCAGCTTGGCGCCGGTCTTGGTCAGCATGATGTTGCCGGGCTTCAGATCGCGATGCACTACGCCGCTGCGGTGCGCCTTCTCCAGGCCATCGCAGATGTCGGCCGCGTAGCGTAAGACCTGCTCGACCGGCAGCGGACCTTTGGCCAGGCGGTCAGCCAGAGTCTGGCCGTCCAGAAACTCCATGACCAGGTAGTCGGTGCCGTCCTGATGCCCCACGTCGTGCAGGGTGCAGATGTTGGGGTGATTCAGCGAGGAGATGGTTCGCGCTTCACGGTCGAAGCGCTGCTTCGCCTCAGCGTCGTTCGACAGGTGCGACGGCAGGATCTTGATCGCGACGGAGCGGTCCAGCCGCGTGTCGCGCGCGCGATACACTTCGCCCATGCCCCCTGCGCCCACCGGCGCGACGATCTCGTAAGGACCAAGTTTGGTTCCTGAAGCTAACGCCATGAGGATGATGTGGTGCGCTGCATTATAGCGTGAAGAGCGGCCGCTTCGGCGAGACTTCGGTACAGGTTCACTGGCGATCCCGGAACAGCCAGAGATAGAGGAGAACGGCGACCCCAGCGGCGAGCAGTAAGTAGGCCAGCGGTTCCATGCAGGGATTGTCTCAGATGTGGCGCTTTGTGTCAGGTACAGAAAAGGCGCCGCAACCGCAGCGCCTTAGATAGCCTCTGGATAAAGCTTACGGCTTGGAAGGAGGACTCTGCGAGTTCTGCTTGGCCAGCCGGACCCTGGCCATATCCAGCTCCTTCTGCACGCGGGCGACGCTTTCGGTATCGACTTCGGCCGGAACCGTCTTGTTCCACTCGTCCAGAGAGCGCTCCCAATGATTCGCCGCCAGCTTCAGGCGCCCGGTCTTGAGATACAGCTCTCCGAGATGCTCGTTGATCGTCGGGTCGTCGCCCATGCGGTCCACCGCGCGGCGCAGGTTCTCTTCGGCCAGCTCGTAGTTGCCCATCTTGTAGTAGGCCCAGCCGAGCGAGTCGAGATAGGCGCCGTTCTGCGGGTCGAGCGCCACCGCGCGCCGGATGTAGCCCAGCGCCTCGTCCAGACGCGTGCCGCGATCCGCCAGCATGTAGCCGAGATAGTTCAAGGCCATCGCGTTCTTGGGATCGTCGGCCAGAACCTTGTGGAACGCCTCTTCGGCTTTGTCGTACTTCTTCTGACGCTCGTAGATGGAGCCGGCGACAAACAGCGCGTAGGTCTTGTCTTCCGGCTTGATCGACATCTCGATCGCTTTGTTGACGTTCTCCTCCGCCTGCGGCCACTCCTTCAAGCGGCTGTACATCTGCGCCAGAGCAACGTAAACCTTCTGATCGTCGTTGGCATTGCCCTTCAGCAGCGCCTGCACCCGGGCGATTGCCGCATCGGAATTGCCCATGTCGGCTTGCTGTGACGCGGCCACCATCTGCAGATCGCGATCGTTGGGGAACTTCTTGGCCGCCTCGTTGGCCGCATCCGTGGCCTGCTGCCACTGCTTGTTGTCGCGGTAGGTTTCGATGATCTCCTGATAACCGCGAACCGCGTTCTCGTCGCCCAGCGCCAGCATCTTGCGGAACGTGTCGACCGCCAGCTGCGGCTTGTTGGCTTCGCGATAAATCGTGCCCAACCGCTCCAGGAACAACGCTCGATTGTTCTTGTCGGAAACGGTGTAATCCGCCTCGTCGTGCTCGGTCTTGGTTAGCAGCTGATTCAAAACCGTGATGGCATCGTCGTACTTGCCCTGCGCCTCATCGACGACCGCGATGTTGTACTGCACCTCCAGCGAATCCGGGACCACCGCGCTCGCCTTCTTCAGCGCATCCATCGCCTGATCGAACTTGCCGTCACGGCGATCGATCTCGGCGATCAGCATGTAGGTCTGCGCGTCCGAGGGATCGGCATCGACGATCGACTTGTACTGCTCCAGCGCAGCGTCGGTCTGCCCGTCGTTCATCAGGTTCTGAGCCAGGCCGCGAACCGCGTCCAGGTTGTCGCGATCCAGTTGCGTCGACTTGCGGTACGCCTCAACCGCCTGCTTGTAGTTCTTCTGCTGCTCGTAGGTGTAGCCGAGCGCCGAATACAGCTTCGCCGTGCGGGCATTTTCCGGAATCGCGTTCAGCACCTGCAGCGCGCGGTTGGAGTCGCCTTCCTCGTTGTAAAGGTAAGCCAGCGTGCTGACCGCCTCTTCCGAATCCGGCTGGATGGCAACCGCCGCCTTGAATTCGTTCTCGGCCTTCAGCAGCTCATTGTTCTGACGATACAGCCGCCCCAGAAGCAGATGGTCCTCGATACTCTTGGGATCGAGCTTGACGATCTGCTCATACTGCTCGATGGCCAGCTTCAGAATCTCCTGCGACTGCGTGCCCGACTGCATGTCGCCGAGCGATCGCAGATAAATGCTGCCCAGCAGACGCCGCGCTTCCAGATTGTTGCCATCGCGCTTCAGAATGTCCTGCGCTTCCAGGACAGCGTCGCGAATGCGTCCGGTCTTGGCGTAGAGCTCCGCGAGTCCGGCGTTCAGGTAATCGGAGCTGGGATCGTTGTCGATGGCAAGCCGGTATTCCTCGATGGCCTTGGTCGCATAGTCGGAGCGGCCGTACATCGAGACCATCTCCTCGTACATATGCGCCATCATGAAGTGGTAATACGCCGCTGCCTTGTCGGGCTTCTTCACCGCGGCGGTATCTGCCGGCTGCGACGGCGCAGGTGGCTGTGCCGGAGCGGCGGACTTCTGCTGTCCGCTGTTCACTTCAGGCATAGTGCCAGGCGCAGCGGGCTGCGGGGTGCTCGCGGGCGGATTCTGGGCAAGGGCTAGGGAACCGGCCAGCAACCAGGCCAGAGTGAAGACACGGGTACGATTAAGGATCATTCAGGACCAGCCACTCAACAGCGATTGGATGCCGCGCCTCACACTGGAGTTATAGATATTCTAGCCGTTATTCTCCAATTACGGGAGAACGAATTTCCCCGGCACGATTCCGGCTATGAAGTTTGGCAATTGCCTTAGCACATTGGACGCGTTAGCCGACGAAAGGTCAGGACTAGCCAAGTCCTGCAATGACCGAAAGCTATCTTAAATAGGTTGCTTCGTATCCGGACACGCCAAAACCACTGGCCGGAGAACGTGCCAGGACAGCCAGAATCAAAGCCCGAAGGGCGTGTCATGATAGCCCAGGGAAGGTGAGAACTAACCAAGTCCCTCAATGGCCGAAGGCTATCCTAATAGGTTGCGTTGTATCCGAAAACGACGCAGAACCAATGGCCGAAGAACATGCCATGACTGCCCAGAATCAAAGCCCGAAGGGCGTGTCATGATAGCCAGGGAAGGTGAGGACTAACCAAGCCCCTCAATGGCCGAAGGCTATCCTAATAGGTTGCGTTGTATCCGAAAACGACGCAGAACCAATGGCCGAAGAACATGCCATGACTGCCCAGAATCAAAGCCCGAAGGGCGTGTCATGATAGCCCAGGATGGAGCGCAGCGGAGTCCTGGGTACAGTGGCAAAGGAACCCAAAGTCCCCCGGGGACGACCACGGTTTCGTGCCGATAAGCGTCTATTTCCATTCTTGAATTGGCTTCCGCCGACTCATCGTGGATTCTAGAACCCCGGCACCGCCTCCAGCACCCGCACCTTCCACGAGTTCTCGGCAGCCGTAAGCAGCGCAACATAATGTACCGTCGCGTTCTCGGTATGAACCACCTTACCGCCGTCCATCACGTCAATCTGCAGACGGGCCGTATCGTGCAGCTCAATCGCTGAGCCCTCCGGCGAATAGAACACGGCCTCGACCGAATGTCCCTGGTCCGTGATGTGCTGATGCAAACCCGCTTTCGTTTGCTGCTGGATGGTGGCCGTCAGCTTGTCGTCGGCGGTACCGATGAAGTTGGCGCTGAGCAGGTCAGCGCGGTTCTGGTCGAGAGCTTCCGTCATCGTTTGCCACGCCGTGGCGTAATCGCGCGACAGCGCCCTCTGGGTTGTGTCTTCGATTTCGCGCGGCGCCGCGTGTTCGGTATTGATGGCAATCGAAGGAGCACTCGCAGCGAAAACAGAACGCGCCGCGAAGGCTATGGCAAGAATCGCCAGCGCTGCCAATGTCAACGCAGCTATGAAGCCGGATCTCATTGCCCACCTCGCCACTGGATTTCGTTCCCCACCACGACGCCCGAAGCCACCGAGATCGTAGCGCCACTCGAAGCCGGAAGCTCGGCCTGCGCAACGCCCTGCTTAATGCGCGCGTCAACCGTGCTCTTTCCCGTCGCATCTGTTGAGGTGAAGGTCACGATCGTCCCGTCCGGCACGGGATTGCCCGAGCAATCGTGAATAGGCTCGGTGCGCGCAAGAATACCGTTCTTGTCGCGCACGGCGGTCATGCGGATGCTGCACGGATCGGAAGCGACCTCCTGCACCACCCGCCGCACCGAAGCCGCACCGCTCGACGCCACAAACTGCGCCGCGCCTTCCTTCTTGGAAGAGTCGAGCTTGGCAAACGCGATCCCGTCCTTCGTGGTCTCCGTGCGGCTGGTGCTCTGGCCATTGGCGGTCAGCTCAAACTTGATAGGCTGCGGTTGCAGTACCAGATTCTGATACTTGTCGAACACGAAAGCTGTGCCCGTGATGACATTCGGGGTGTCAGCTGGCACCCGCGACGGCCGCGCCAGAAACGCGATCGATTGCACCGGACCCGCCGTCACGAAGAAGGTCGCGCTGTTTCCATCGATCGAGACAACATATCGCCCGGCATTCTGCAATTCCTCTGCGCCGAGCTGAATCTCCTGCCCCAGCTGAACGGTCCGCTTGATCGCTGTTCCCGGACCCACGACGTACAGTGTCGCGCCGCCGCTGCCGGAGCTGGGAATTGTCAGTCCAGAGCCGGCAGTCACAGTCGCCGGAATATTGATCTCCGCCGCGTGTGTGGCTATCGCAAAGCAGCACATCAGCAACAGCACGATCGCGGTCATGCCGCAGAATTCGACCTTAACTTCGGTGTTCTTGGTCATGACTTACTCGTCCTGCTGAAGCATGTATTCGTTAACCGTGACGCGGTAGTTGTGAACGTTCGACGCCAGGTCGTCGCGCAGATCGACGGCAAACGGAACCGGAGTCTGCGGCAACAGCGCATTGTCGACATACCCGTCGGACACCCAGATCACCTTGCCCGACCCGTCGTAATACGTCGCCAGCACGTGCGGAATGTTCACGGTGACGCCGCTTTCGTTGATCAGCTCACCTTTCAACACATGACGTCCACGCGCGTCCGTCTCGACCCGCTGGTGCAGCACTCCGATCACCGGATCAGCCGAAGCCGGGACCAGCATAGAGTTCGGCGCCATCCGCACGCTCTTCACCTTGGTGAGCGGCACCTGGGGGAAGTCGATGCGGAATGGGGAAATCTCTTTCGGCAGCAGCGTGTGAGAGATCTTGTCGAAGCTCGTCTCTTCGCCGAGCACGTCGCCATTCTTGCCGACCAGCGTGGCGCCGACCGAGACGAATCCCGGCACCGTGTCCTCGTTCTCGATCTCACCAACGATAATCGTGTTCTGGCCCTGGGCGATCGCATTCATCGAGATGATGCGAACCCGAGGCGCTTCCACGTTCTGCGCCCCCCAGTCATCGTCCGAGCCGCGAGTAATCACATCCCAGCGCAGGTAGTTTTCCTGGATCACCTGCGGCGGCACGTTGGTTACCTTCACCACCGGCCACTCGACCTTCCAGCGATCGCCTTCTTTTACGACCTTCAGATCGCGCGTGTCATAAGAAGCGCCGACCGCGGTTGCATATTCCAGGCTCGCGCGCACCAGAGCCTGGTTATCGGTGGCGTGCAGAACTTTGGTGTCCGCCTGTTGCAGCGACGAATAGGTTCGCAAGCTGCCGTCCCGTCCGGAGAGATCACGCGCGAACGCCTCCTCATCCGTACCGCCGGAATTGGCAACGTAGGCGTATGCGCCTTTATAGTCGCGGGCTTTGACGTGATCGAATAGCGCTCGTACCGCGCCGTCCGGCGAGGTCGCGGGAGTCAACTCGTGCGGTTGAATCGTTGCCATCGCAATCAACACCGCGGTCAAAACGATAATCAGAATCGGCAAAACTCGCTTCATCACTTGGCCTCCCGCAGAAGCACTGGCTCAGCTGTCGTTCGGCTGGGAAATTCCAAGGTGGCGCCGACGCGCCGGCGCTCCGGCACCAGCAATATCAGGAACAGCGCGAACAGGCTGCTGGCCACCGGCAGAATTCCCCACATCAGCCCTTGCATCCGCGTGGGCTGGAATCCCACCCACTCCAACCGCTTGGCCGGCGGAACGTCCTCTTTCGTCCACAGCGTGACGTTGCCATTGTCGTAGGTTTCAGCCTTGCGCCAGCCGGCGAAGGCGAGCAGCGGCTCGTAGAATCGATCGCGCACGAAAACATACTTCAGGCCATATTGATTGGCGTGCTTCAGAACCGCTCGCAGCGACTCCATTCCCGACAGGCCGTAATACTTGGCGTTGTAAAGCTGGCCGGCGCCATAGGCCGTCATTTCCGGCAGCAGACGCGCGGAGTTGTAGTCGCCATCGATGCTGTCGGCCTTCGCGTAAGTCGAAACCTCGGCGAAGTGACTGCCGAACCCGAGCGTGATGTAGCGGAATTTCGCGTGATCGTCGCGATTCAGGAAAGCGATGACCTGGTCCACGTTGAAGGGCGAGCTGTTGATGGGATGGATCGTGATCCACGCCACCGAAGACGCCATGGTCGCAACCGCAGCCAGCGTCAATCCCACGACTGCCTTCAGCCGGAAGCGCGCAATCAGCTCAAACGCCAGCAAGCCGACGAACGGCATCGCCATGATCGTCGCCCAGAAGGTGAAGCGCTCGAAGGTCAATACCTGATACGCACGGCCCAGCAGAATCTTGCCGGCCGGAGTTGTGCCTCCCAGCCCAAGCAGCGCCGTGACGTACCAGCCGATCAGCAGCGGCCTCAGCCGCCGCACGGCCGATCCGCGAATTACGATGAATGGAAGTGCCAGGATCATCGCGCCCATGGGGATGATCCAGAAGTTGATTCCGCTGAACGGCTTCAAAATGTAGTTGTCGCGCGAGCCGTGCGGAATCGGCATCTGCGTGATCGGATTCTTGAACAACGCTACCCAGAACGGCCACAAAACAATTGCCACGCCGGCAATCGCAATCGCGGCAAAGACAACCGCGCGTCCCAGCACGCCGCCCGCCGAGGCCCGCTCTTCTTCTATTTCTGCGGCGTCGCGGTCCAGTATCGCGAGCACCAGGACCGGGATGGCGAACAGGATTGCGCCAAACAACAGCGTCACGTGGTGAGCCGCCGCTGCCGCCCACGCCAGCGCCACTCCCTTTAGAAGATCCAGAGAGCGTCCCCTGCGCAGCCAGTAATAGAAGAACGGCACCGCATTCAGCGTGATCGCAGCTGCTGCGGTCGTGGGCAGCTGGCCCGACTGATAAACCAGCATTGAGAGCGATCCCAGGAAAATGGATCCCAGCGCCGCATAGCTGGCGGAAATCTCATCGACCCACAAGGCCGCATAGCGATACATGCCGATCGGCAGCAGCAAGATCGCAATCATCTGCACGAACATGTACGCCATCTTCAGGCCCATGATGTGCGAGAAGAGCGCGATCCATTGGTGCGTCAGCGGCGGATACGTGGTCTGCGAGAAGCCGCCGAACCATTTCAGGTTCCACGGATTGAACCAGTGCTGAGCGTAGTGCGCCGCGAAAAACATGTGTGTATTCGCGTCGTAGGACCCAGCTGGAAGCTGCATCAACAGCAGCGGACCATGCACGGCGATCGTGATCAGCAAGATTGCAGACAGAGGGATCGCACGTGCGGGGAAACCGGGGCCCCCAACGTGCGCCGGGTTTGCGCACGTTGGGGTGGAGAACGTGGGGGACTTTGAGATCAAGGGACTGCCTCCCGCCAAGAACGTACAGTGCAGTTCGATTCTTTTTTGCCCAGTTAGGTTGGTTGCGATGCAGGCAGTTGCGCGAATGTCGCCCCGCCGCAGTTCGTCTATTTGTACTTAGTGGTCCGCTCGCCAGCCTTCGTCACACAAACTCTCGGCCAAAAGTCGCATCCAAGCACACGGTATTCGAGGGTGCGAGTTGGGTCCCAGTTCGCTCTCGAATTTGTCAGCGAGTGTCCCACGTGAAAATGAAAACTGTTCTCCTCACTTGCTGTGTTTTGCTGTTCTCCTTTGCTGCATGGGCGCAGACCTTTGAGGTCGACGGCCAGCAGTCGCAGCCCGCCAACTCGTCCAATGCCAAACAGAAAAAGGGTCAGGCGTCGAATACGGCTGGCGACAACGGAATTGGCTGGGGAAGCAGCATCGAAGTCAGCCGACTGGCCAGAGCCGCGGAGGACGCGTTGCGTCACGGCAATCCGTCGGCCGCCGCAGACTACGCTGAACGCGCGGTGAAGGCAGCTCCACAGGACAACAAGCTGTGGTTTCTGCTGGGCTACACCTCGCGTCTGGCCGGCCGATATCAAACGTCGGTCGAAGCCTATCAGCATGGATTGCAGACCGCGCCCGGCAATGCCGACGGGCTGAGCGGTCTGGCACAGACGTATGAGCGCATGGGCCGTACCGACGACGCCAAGCGTCTGCTCTTGCAGGTGATTCGCGCCAATCCCAAGCGCACGAACGATCTTCTGGTTCTCGGCGAGCTCGATATGCGCACCGGTGACACGCAGGAAGGAATCAATCTCCTGCTGCGCGCCGAATCGCAGCAGCCCAATGCTCACGCGGAGTTGATGCTCGCCGTCGCCTATCTGAAGTTGAAGCAGCCCGATCGCGCCAAGCAGATGCTCGACATGGCGAAGAAGCACTCGCCGAATAACGTCGAGATCTTCCAGGCCGCCGCGAATTACTACCGCGAGGAGCACGATTACAAAGCGGCGATCATGACGCTGAAGAGCGCGCCGCACCTGACGCCTTCGGTTCTCGCCGATCTCGGCTACACCTATGAACTCGAGGGCGACAAAGAGCAGGCAGCCGAGGCTTACACCCGCGCCGCCAACGAGCAGCCGAAGGAAATTGGCTACCAGCTGAGCGCCGCGCAGGCACAATTGCGCGTCGGCAATATGGATAAAGCCCATCTGTACCTGAACCGGGCTGCGACGCTTGACGCGAATCACTACCGCTTGCACGCCATTCGCGCGCTGCTGGCGAAGGAGGAAAACCGGCAGGCCGATGCCATCGCCGAGTACAAAGCCGCGCTCGCAGCAATGCCGTCAGCGGGAGTGCCTGAGGGACAGCTCTATCCAATTCAATTGCGCTTGAATCTCGCCGAGCTTTATCGCGAAAGCGGAGACGACGACGCGGCGCATCAGCAAATCGCAACCGCCGAGCAGGAAATCAACAAGCTGGATGTGCAAGGCACCGCGAAGGCCGAGTTCCTGCGGGTTCGCGCGTCATTGAAGATCTCGGACAATGACTTGCAGGGCGCGGATGCGGACCTGACCGAAGCCCGCAAGCTCGATCCCGACAACCTCAACATCAAGCTGGAGTACGCCAACCTTCTGTGGAAGGAAGGCCACAAAGACGACTCCCGCAAGATCTACAACGATGTGCTGGCAGGCGACCCGAACAACCGCTTCGCGCTGGAAGCCATGGGCTACCTGTATCGCGAGGACGGCAACGCGCAGATGGCAGCCGACTATTTCAACCGGCTGGCCAAAGCTTATCCCGACGACTACATCCCCTATCTCGCGTTAGGCGACCTCTATACGCAGACCAAGGAATATCCGCGCGCCGACGCCGAGTATCAACAGGCATATAAGATCGCGCCGGAGAATCCGGTCATCATCGCCAACGCCGCTAATGCAGCGATCGAAGCCCAGCAGATCAAGCTGGCTGGCGAGTGGGTCAACCGCGCCAAGGGTAAGGCGAACGATGATCCACGCGTCATGATGGAGCGTGAGCGTTACCTGCTGCACGAAGGCAATTACGAGGAGTCGGCGAAGCTCGGCTACAAAGTGCTGCAGCAATTGCCGAAGGATCGCAACGCGTCCGTCTACCTCGCCTACGATCTCTACAATCTCGGCCGTTACGACGAAGCACTGGCCGTTGCCGACAAATACGACTCAATTCTGCCCAACGAACCGAACTTTCCGCTGATCGAAGGGCACGTTCACAAGCACTCGCAGCTTCTGGACGAGGCCAACGACGACTACACGCGCGCCATTCAGCGCGATCCCAAGATGGTGGAAGCCTACGTCAATCGCGGCTACACGCTGAACGACATGCAGGACGCGCAGCAGGCCTCCCAGGATTTCCACACCGCGCTGCAGCTTGCGCCGAACAATGGCATTGCGCACCTCGGTCTGGCATTTAGCGATCTGCAGCTGCGCAATGCGAAAGAAGCGCTGAACGAAGCGCGGGAAGCGCAGAAGCTAATGGGCGAATCCGGCGCGACCCATCTCGCGCTGGCGACGGCCTATCGCCAACAGCATCTGCTGGCCAGCGCCGAGCAGGAATATCGCGCCGCTCTCAAGTACGCTCCCAAGGACCTCCAGCTGCAACTAGCGCTGGCCGACACGCTGTACGACATGCGCCAGTATCAGAAGTCGATTGACGCCTTGAATGCCGCGCTTGCCGACTCGCCGGACGATCCATTGATCTATGCGCGGATGGCTCACGCCTACGCGCATTTAGGCAATCGTGACGAAACCCTGCGTTACGTCGCCGCAGCCGAGCGTGCCGGCGGAAATCAATCTGCCATCCTTCTCGATACGGGCGACGCTTTGCTCACGCTGGGCGACCAAAAGGGTGCGATGGATCGCTTCGCGCACGCCTTGGAAGCGCCCGACGCCAATCGCGTCGATGCGCGCCTGGCCATCGCTCGCCTGATGGTCAAGTATGGCCATGATGAGGACGCGAAGCAACAAATCGCGCTAGGCTTTGCCGAAAGCCGCATCGGCGAGGCGCCGCCGGTTACCGCCGACAATCTGATTGAAGCCGCGAACATTCTTCTGGCAATGCACGACTTCGATCTGGCAACGAAATATTTCGAGAGGGCCGGCCAGGCAGGCGCGTCGCAGGAAGTAGTCGCCATCGGCCTGGCCAACACCTACCTCGCTCAGGGAAAGACCAAGGACGCAGATCAAGAGCTGGCGCCGCTCGGGGCCGATCCCTCGGCGAATCAGAATTTCGACTATTTGTTAGCCCAAGGCGAAGTCTACCGGCAGCGGCACGAGGACTGGAATGCCCTGGTGGTTCTCTCGCAAGCGGATGTGCTGGGCGCCAACGAAATTGCCTCGCTCGAGGGCATGCAGGTAGCCAGTCAGGAAGGCCTGCGAGTCACCGACCACCTCAGCCTGCTGACCAATTTCACGACCGGTGGTCTCTATGACGACTGGACGATTTACGTCCTCGACGCCCAGATCTTCGGCCTCGGTCCTAACAGCAAGCAGCTGCCGCCCCCGCGCTCCGAGCAGGAGTCGCTGTGGACCACCGCCTATCGCTACCACTTCGATGGCAACTTCCCGGTGCTCAGCGGATTCTTCCAGGTCCGCAACGCCAACGGTGAAGAGTCGTTGCCGCAGGAAGCGCTGATCATCAACCGCAACACCTTCGACTACACCTTTAACAGCGCGCTGAATCCGGTCGTTCATCTGGGCAATGGCTGGATCGCCTTCAACACCGGCTTGCAATTCACGTTGCGTCGCGACCCCAGCGCTGCCCAGTACGAGGACCAGAATCTGTTTCGGCAGTTCGTCTATTTCAACAGCAGCTCGTTCTTCAACTGGATATCGGTGAATGGCAGCTTGTATCACGAAGCAGGTCCGTTCACGGCGACCACATACAAGCAGGATTCCAATGACGTCGGCAGCACCTTACAGTTCACCGTCGGGCGGCCCTGGGGCAAAACCGAGCTCCTCACCGGCTACACCCGCCGCAACCTGACCTTCAGCCCGACCCCAAGCGAGTACTTCACCACGTCTTCGTATGCTGGACTGCAGCACACGTTTGGCGAAAAACTGAAGGCCAGCATTCTGGGCGAATACATTCGCGCGTGGCGCACGCAAGGCAGCTTGTGGGCCACAGCCAATATTTGGGAGCCGGTCGGAACCGTTCAGTACAAGTTCAATCCTGCCTGGCGTGCCGATGGCCAGTTCGTCTACAGCCACGCAGGAACGTTTCAGGCATATGACAACATCTACAGCAGTTTCTTCATCAGTTATGTGAGACCGATTCATCGCTCGTTCGGTGATGACGCTGGGGAACATCAGATCGCATATCCCCTGAGTTTTTCCGTTGGTTTGCAGGCAGAACAATTTCCGTCGTTCACCGGAACTGCCCAGAGTGGGACGCTGATTCGTCCCGTCTTTCGCCTCTCAGTTTTCTGACCCAGGGGAGTTCATGAAGATTTGTCTGGTGACGGCGTTTCCTCCGAGCAGGCGGGGACTGAACGAATACGGCTTTCATATCGCGCGCGAGCTGAAGCGCGATCCCCTGCTGAGCCTCACCGTCCTGGCTGACGAGCTCGAGCAACCGGCTGAGGAGTTGCCCGACTATGACGTTGTGCGCTGCTGGCGTTTCGACTCGATCTTCAATCCGGCGCGGTTGATGAAGGCGATTTACGACCTTCGCCCCAATGTCGTCTGGTTCAACCTGCTGTTTTCGACGTTCGGCAACAAGCCATTCGCCGCGTTCTCCGGATTGACGCAGCCTGCACTTTCGCGCCTCACCGGGCACTACACCCACGTGACGCTGCATCACCTTATGGACAACATCAATCTCGCCGACTCGGGCGTACGCTTTCCGCGGATCTATCGCGCAGCCGGATCGGCAGCGACACGAATGCTGTTGATGTCGAACTCAATTTCGGTATTGCTGCCGGTCTATCGGCGCACGCTGATCGACAAATATCGCGGCGAGAACGTGCACTTCCGCGCCCACGGAATTCTTGGAGGACGGCCCGAGCCGCCGGATTTCAGCCTGCGCGGCAATCCCGAGCATCGCATTCTTGCCTTTGGAAAGTGGGGCACGTACAAACGGCTGGATCTGCTGATCGACGCCTTCGAGCAGCTATCGAAGCACACTCCGAATGCTCGTTTGGTCGTCGCCGGAGGCAATCACCCGGCAACCCCGGGCTACATCGAGTCCGTCGCTGCCAGCATGAAGGACAACCAGCGCGTGGAATTTACCGGATATGTGGCGGAAGAAGACATTCCGAAAATGTTCCAATCAGCCAGTGTCCTGGTGCTGCCGTATTCCTCCGCAACCGGAGCCAGCGGCGTAGCCCACCTGGCATGCGAATTCGGCGTCCCAATCATATCGGCCGGAATTGATGACTTTCGCGAGATGGCCTTCGACGAAGGGTTGGCAGTTGATTTCTATGAGACCGGGAACGCCGCCAGTCTGGCGAGGCAAATACAAAGCCTCTTGCACGACGAGGAGCGCCAGCGCGAAATGGGTGAACAAAACTTCTCCGCTGCCTTGCGCATGACCATGCCCCAGATTATCCGGCAGTATCTGCGGTCCTTTGATCTTCACCAACGAGCCCGCGCTCTGGAGCCGATATCGCGCTTTCGGCGAATCCCCTCGTGGGTCCCGTCGCGCTCCGCCATCTTTCGCGCCGCAGCGCCCAGGTGGCAGTCATGGATGTGAGAGCGATTGTGTTGATCGGGGGCGCCACTGGCGACCATCCCGGCGCGCAGGAAAGCATAGGCGGGGTGCCGTTTGCTTACCTGGACGTACTGGGCCTGCCGGTTTCCGAGCGCGTAGGTCGGCAGCTGCAGAACTTCGGCGTTTCCCGCATCACCTTTATCAGCGATCCTCCGTGTGACAGCGCGCAATTTGCACACACCATCAACTTTGCCCACTCCATGCCGCATGTTCACGCCGAAGGGGAGCAACTGTGGCAAGCCGCCGAAGATACGTTCCTGAAGTATGCCGAGGATGGCGCGGATCTCGTCTTCGCGCTTCGCCTCGGCCCTTACGTCGAGGTAGATTACGAAGCCCTGGTGCAGCATCATCTTGATCGTCACTGCGCTGTGACCATGGCTGTCGACAGCGGGAACCAGCCGCTTGATCTGTTCGTCTTAAGCGCCTCTGCGCGCGCTGACGCCTCAGCTTTGTTCAAGAATCGCATGCAGCGAATGCGCCGGGAGTGCGCCCCGTTTCACGTGAAGGGATATATCAATCGGCTGGAAACCAGTACCGATCTGCGGCGGTTGGCTGTGGATGGGCTTCTGGCTAAGAACGCGATCCGTCCCCAGGGCAAAGAGATTAAGCCGGGAATATGGGCCGGCGCGGGCGCACGAATTCATCGCAAAGCGCGCGTGGTTGCTCCCGCTTTCATTGGAGCGCATGCCAAGGTGCGCGCGTCCGCGCTGATCACCAGAGCTAGCGTGGTCGAGCACCATGGTGATGTCGATTGCGGCACGGTGGTGGAGAACTCCAGCGTGCTGCCGTTCACCCGAGTCGGTGCTGGACTTGACGTGATGCACGCGGTCGTCGGATTTCACTGCCTCGCCCATCTGCGGCAGAACGTAGAAGTGGAGATCGCCGACCAAACGCTCGTCGGTATGGTGCCTTTGACTCCACTTTCTCGATTGGCAGGCAGCACCGCGGCGCTTTTTACATTCATACCTATGCAGATTTATCGCAGCCTTACTGCGTCGTCCCAACGCACGAGCGCTGCGAAATGTCCGGAATCTTCAGAACAGGCATCGGCCGTTCTGGAAGCGCCGGTTCTGGAGGTCCCGGCGACCGGCGCAGAGGCTTCCGAGTTCCCCTCACAGTTAGCAGTCGCGAGGAGATATGGAGACAAGTAGTCGGCCCGTAGTTGTAAAACGAATGCCGGAAAAGATGAACCTCAAACAGGCCCGCAAGTTTCTGAAAGAAGTCGAGCCCTTTTTGATTTCGGACCGGCCCCAGGTTGTCTTTGACATGTCACAGGTTCGGCACATCGATGCTGCCGGCGTCGACGTGCTGCTGCGCTGCATGCGCGAAGCGATGAAGCACGACGGCGACCTTAAGCTGGCTTCGCTGTCGCCGCAGGCCACTGTGGTATTGGAACTCACGCGCGCAGGACGGCTGTTCGAAATCTACGAGACTTCGACCGCTGCCGCCAAGAGCTTCAGCTGCTTCCTGCCCAATGCCATCAAACACATGTACGCGCAGCCGCTCGACAGCTTGCTGCAAATGCCATCGCCGGAAATGCCATCCGGTACCGAATCGAGCGGGGGCGCCGGACTGGCGGCATGAGCGCGAAACCCGAGCTGATTGCGGTGGAACCGCCCCCGACGGAGCCTGTCTTAACTCCGTCGAAGGGCGGATGGCGCGACGTTGTGGACCGCTGGTGCCCGCAATACGCTCCGCACGCCAAGATTCTGAACGGCAGCTTGATCCTGCTGATCGGATCGATTTTCGTCAGCCTGGCAAACTTCGGCTACAACATCGGCGTGGCGCGGCTGCTGGGGCCATCCGACTTCAGCCATGCTGCCGCCGCGGTCACGATCCTGATGCTGATCTCCGCGATCACGCTTTCCTTTCAGCTTGTCTGTACCAAGCTCATCGCGAAATCCGACACCATCGAAGCGAAGGCAGCCGTATTCCAGCATTTGATGAAGCGCGCGTGGGTCATCGGATTTGGCTTGGGCGCATTCATGCTGTTCAGCAGCTCTGTCCTGACAACGTACCTGCGGCTGTCGAGCCCATGGATCATCATCCTGCTGAGCATCGGCCTGACGATTTACGTTCCGCTGGGAGTAAAGCGTGGAGGATTGCAGGGCACCTGCCGTTTTCGCGGCCTCGCCTGGAACATGGCCGCTGAAGCAATCATTAAGTTCATCGGCGCGATTGCCCTGATCGAGTTCGGATTCGGTGTATTGGGAGCGGTGGCGGCGATCTCGGCCTCCGTCATTTTTGCTTTCTGCCTGCCCGATAAAGCTCGCGAGCTTCGCGGTCGCGCCCACGCTCGCGAATCAGCTCCGGTTGGTGAAGCGCGGCAAGCCATCGTTTTCTTCGTTGGCCAGGTCATCATCAGCAACATCGACATCCTGATGGTGAAACATTTCTTCCCGCCCGATCAGGCCGGACTGTACGCAGCCATCGCTCTGGTGGGACGGCTGCTCTACTTCGGCGCGTGGTCGGTGGTCAGCGCGATGTTCCCGGTTTCCGCGGAGAACAATGCGGAGCGCCCGTCCGGATCCCTGTTGGCGATTCCGTTGTTGCTCGTCACCGGCATGTCGACTGTCTTCGTTCTGCTGCTGGCCGCATTTCCGACCCTGGTTTTCCAATCCTTATTCGGCTCTCATTTCCCAGCAGGCGTCGGAAACCTGAATTGGCTGCTCGGCATGAATGCGGCGGCGACCGGCGTTTACGCCATCGCAGTCGTCCTCATTACCTATGAGATGTCTCGCCGCATTGCCAACACCGGCTGGCTGCAGTTGGTAGTAAGCGGCCTGATCGTTCTCGGCATCACCTGGTTCCATTCGACGCTGTTGGAGGTGATTGTTGTCCAGCAGGTATTGCGAGTTGTGTTGTTAATTGCGGTCGCTTCGCCCTTCGTCAAGATGTGGGCGACCGCGGGCGGGAGGCTTCATGAAGAAGCTGCGGCGCGTTACTGAAGCAGAAGTCATAGCAGAGTTCCTGAAGAATGAGTTCTATCAGGAGGAGTTCCACGAGGATCGCGAGCAGTTCGAGCAGCTCGTCTTGGGAGCTCAGATCATGGATGAGACGGGAAATGCGTTGCGCCGCGCCCTTTTATTCCGCCGCCGCGGACACATGTGGCGCGAATTGCCCGATGACACGCAATGGTGGGAAGTTCAGGTCGAGTCCCAGGACCTGGAGCGGGTTCGAGTCTTCCCCCGGGCGCAGTGGCGTCGCGTTGCTAATGGCAGCTTCCTGCTGAAGGACATCGTGCGGCGCATCAAAACCCGGCCCTTTCGCGGCAGAACCCGCGACTTCATCGCCAAAGTGCAGGCGCTGAGCTACCGCCTGCGCACGCACGAGGACTCGAGCGCGATACTGCTGATTGGTATCGACGACGAGAGGCCGGTAACGATTCTGGAAGGCAATCACCGCCTCACGGCGGCCCTGCTGGCGTCTGCGGAGGTCTTGCGCGATCGCTTCCGTGTGTTCTGCGGTTTGTCGCCGCACATGGCGCAGTCGTGCTGGTATCAGACCAATCTGCCCAACCTGTGGCGCTACGCCAGAAATCGCACCCGCAATCTTTTTTATGACCGCGATGCTGATGTCGAGAGGTTGCTGAAAGGGCGTCAGGCTGCATCCAACCTTACGACAGCGAAACTGTCGCCGGTCGCGACCGACAAGGTTTTGACCAATTCGAAGTAAACCAGGCCCTGAGAAATTTCCCCTGGGAGGGCTCAATGTTAGCTCAACAGAAGATACTGGCAAGAATCATGGTGTTGGTGGTCGGCATAGTTTTGTGCGGACTGCCGGAGTACGTTCAGGCTCAGCAACAGGAAGGCGCCGCTCCGCAGCAACAGCAGAACGGCACCACCATCGATCCGTCGAAGGGCCCTCTGCAACCGGTCCCAACGCAGAACCAGCCGACGACGGAAAACCCTGCTCCGCAGAATCCGGAGAGCTCCACCGAACCTCTGCCCGCGACCCCTCAGCCGCAGATGAAGGCGGCGCCGCAGATTCAGGAGCCGCTGGGAACAGCCACGGCGGAAGGCGTGCCCACGGTTGGCGGCGCGGCCTCGCGTCCTGCCGGCGAGGCGATTGCTCCTGCCAAGCAGAATCAGAAGCACTCCTTGCTGATCAAGGTCGGGTTGATCGCTGCCGCCGGTGTAGCTGGTGGCACCGTGTACGCGCTGACCAAAGGAACGTCCAGCAGGCCGGCAATCGCTAACGAGCACCGGTAAGCCCGCGAGCGATGACAAGGAAGGTTAGCTCGGGAATGACAACGAACGCTCACCGCTCGAAGCTCGCAGCTCATCGCTCGCCGCTTTTGATCTCCTTCTCAGGACTCGACGGCGCGGGCAAGAGCACGCAGATCGCTAATCTGCAGCAGTTCATCGAGCGTCGCGGGCTGAGCGCAAAGCTGCTGGCCTTCTGGGATAACGTCGTCGTCCTCAGCCGATATCGCGAGGGCTTCGTACACAAGGTGTACGGCAGCGAACGCGGCATCGGTGCGCCCGGCCAGCCGGTGAATCGGCAGGACAAGAATGTCCGCAGATGGTATCTGACCATCGTCCGGCACGGTCTCTACCTGCTGGACGCGATCCACCTGGTGAAGGTCGTCGGCGAGGCGCGGCGATCGAACGCCGATGTCATCATCATGGATCGCTACATCTATGACGAGCTTGCGAACCTTCCGCTGACAAATTTCCTGAGCAGGATTTTTGTTCGCGTGGTCGACGCGTTCGTGCCGCGGCCCGACATCGCGTATCTGCTGGACGCCGATCCGGTGGAGGCATGCCAACGCAAACCGGAATATCCGATTACCTTCCTGTGTTTGTCCCGGCGTTCCTATCATCGATTGGCGCAAATGCTCGGCCACATGACGGTGATTCCTCCGCTTGCGCTACCCGACGCTTTGCGCGAAGTCGAAAGCGCGTTTGCGATCCTCATTGCCGATGAGCCGCAGGCAAGCGAAAGCGACATCGACGCCGCGCAAGCGGCATAACTTCCGCCGATTCCCGTTGTAACAATTACCCACCAGCCTCCGTTCCTACCCGTCGCCCGATCTCGTCCTCGAATTCCCCGACTGAAAGCAAACGAGTTAGCGGCAATTTTTGCCCCTGAAGTTTGGCATGCGAACTGTAATAGACAGTGCATGGCGATTGTGCGGTTATTCGCACCTGCCGGCGACGAGTTCCAACGCCGCGGACGCCGAAGTTTCTGGAGGAATCGGTAATGAAGATCACAATGCTGTTCACGCTGCCCCTGGCCGCGGCGCTGGCGCTGCCGGCGGTCGCCCAACAGTCGACGACCGACAGCCAGCAGCCCGCCGCCTCGTCGACCTCAAGCAGCTCGCAAACCAGCCAACCATCTCAGAGCGGCAGTACGGATCAAGACCTGTCGGCACGGCAGCCGCTGCAGCCAGCAACGCACGAAGGCTTCTGGGGCAAGGTCAATCCCTTCGCGCGCAAGAAGTATGTACAGCGCCAGCTCACGCCCATTCGCGATCGCGTGAATGAGTTGGACGACCTGACCGCCGAGAATGCGCGCCAGATTAAAGACGTCGATGCGCGCGCGCAGGAAGGCATTCGTCAGGCCGACGCGAAAGCCACACTGGCGGATCAGCACGCAACCGACGCCGGCAATCGTGCGCAGCAGGCCAACCAGACCGCGCTACAGGCCAGCAATCGCCTGAACACCGTTGAGACGGTGGTGGGCAACATCGATCAGTACAAGCCCGCGACGCAGACCGAAATCCGCTTCCGCTCCGGCCAAACCGTGTTGAGCAAGAAAGACAAGGACGCGCTCGATGACATGACCGCGAACTTGAAAGATCAGAAGGGTTACATCATTCAGGTGCAGGGATTCTCGACGGGCGCTGGCTCGGCGGGAATTCAGAGCTCGCAGGCCATGGCTAACTCTGTCGTCCGCTACCTGGTCGAGAAGAGTGAGATTCCGGTGTATCGCGTGTTCGTGCTCGGCATGGGCAACGCCAAGATCCAATCGGACGATGGCGCGCCCCGCCGCGGCAATCGCGTCGAAATCAGCCTGATGAAGAACGATGTCGATCAGCTGGCGTCGGCGCAGTCCAGCGGCACAATGGGCTCAGGTATGAGCAATCAGAACACTGGCTATTCGAGCGCAACTCCAAGCCAGCCCGCTCCGGTGCAACAACCCATGAACTCCGCTCCAGCAAACAGTAGTCCTCAGCAGTAGACCGCTTCGATCCATACCTCAGCCTCCTCCAGCCCCTTGCATGTGCAAGGGGCTTTTTCTATCCGAAACTGCGGCACCTAGATTTCTTCGCGCACGATGGACGTTTTCGGCTGCACTCCCGTCGCACGTCTGTTTTTCAACCGCGCCGAGTGCTAGCCTTGATCCACGTTATGGAAACGCTTTACTACTCGCGAATGTCGTCGCCAGTTGGGCCGCTGCTGATTGGTGTTTCCGACGCGGCGCTGGTGATCTTAGAGTTCGATCGTGGCTTGCCAAAGCTGGTGAATGGAGCTGAGGTGGAATGGCGCGAATCGGACGCGAAGACCCGAATCGTTCGTAAGCAATTAGAAGAGTACTTTGCCGGCAGTCGCCGTGATTTCGATCTCCAGCTCGACTTGCGCGGCACGGAGTTTCGCAAAAACTGCTGGGAGCAGTTACTCAGCATTCCCTACGGCGAAACCCGCTCCTATGGCGAGATTGCGCGCGCCATCGGCAATCCCCAAGGTTCGCGCGCCGTGGGCCAGGCGAATCACTACAATCCCATCGCGATCATCGTTCCCTGCCATCGCGTGCTGGCCGGTGGATGCAAGCTGGGCGGCTACGGCGGCGGCCTGCCGGTAAAGGCCTTTCTGCTGCGGCTGGAAGGCGCGAAGTTTCTGCAAGCGGCTGCCACTGAAGAAACGAAGCAGCTTGTCCTTTCGGAACGCTAGAGATAGCTGTCCGCGCCAAACGAGCGCCTTCGCGTGCTCTGGCATACGCGGGTTATTAAAGGCGCTTAGTAAACCAGTCGACCGCTGCCCTCGATGCAACCGCAAAACCTTCAAGATATGCCGTGAAGTGCCCCCCAGGTATAAGTACGAGTGATTTCGGTTCCAGCGCTCGCTCATAGGCGGCGAGCGCGAGATCGGTTGGCGCGATGGTATCGTGTGTGACCGCGACCATCAACAAAGGGGTTGGGGAAACGCGATCAATCCAGCGTCCAGGCTCGTACATTCGGGCGCGGCGATTGGACTGAATCGTCACCTCGTTCTTCCAGACTCCAGGCGGGACCTCCTGGCAGAAAAATTGGACGGCATCGGCCGAATGGTACTGCGCCGGAACATTCGGATCGATATCGACAATCCTTTGCCTTCGCGGCGCCTCGCCTCGCAACTGCGCGCGTTGATCCTCGTTGAACACCTCTTCCAGAGCCGCTACTGCTGCGGGATTTACCCGGCGTTGCCCTGCGGCGAATCCGTCGATCGTCGGTACCTGCGCGACGACAGCCTTCAGCCGCCGGTCGGTAGCGCCAAGTACAATTGCATGGCCTCCCGAAAAGCTTGTCCCCCACAAACCAATGCGCCCGGCATCGACATAGTCGAGAGATTCAAGGTAACTAATCGCCTGACGCCAGTCCTCAATCTGACGCCAAGGGTCGATGTCCTGGCGTGGCTCACCACCGCTCGTGCCATAGTTTCGATGATCGTGGAGCAATACGACGAATCCCGCTTCCGCGAACGCGCGCGCGAAACATTCGATGCCATGGAATCTGGTTAAGCTGAACCCATGCGCCATGGTCACGGCGGGCAGGGATGCGGATCGGTTAGCCGGTCGAAACAACCACCCTGCCAACTTCGTGCCGTCGGTGGCGGAGAACTCTACCTCGATTCGATCGACCATTACCTTTTCTCCTCTTTAACTTCGTTGAACGGGATACCGGCGCTGGTCGGACTTCGCAGCCCGAATCGCCGCCTCAAGCTATCGCAGCGATGATTTTGCGGTACTCAGGTTCCGCAAATGCTTTCATCGTCAGAGTGGTCACATTCCCTTGTGCTCCCACCGACAGCATGAAACGCGCGACCGTCTCGTCATCGGGGAACTCGGAGATGAACATCCCGTCATACTTTCCCATTAGTAAGTACCAGTCGTGAATCTTGCCTCCCATGGCTTCGGCAGCGTTCCTGGCGGTGTCAAGTCGCGACGTACTCTCCTTGATTTTCACAACCCCTTGCTGGGTCCAGCGGATGAGCGTCATGTAACGCGGCATATGGCCTCCTTGGCGGAGTGAAAATCTATGCTGCTTACGCCCGATAGTCAAGCACTACCCGCGGTTTCTGCATTGCTACGGTTTGAGAGATCACCAGGTTTCGACCTCCATCTCTGGCGTCGCGGCCAGCAGCGTCTTTGTGTAGGGATGCTGCGGCGCTGAGGTGATCTGCTCCGTTGTACCCACCTCCACCAATTCTCCCTGCTGCATGACGGCGATGCGATCGGCCAAATAGCGCACGATCGGCATGGAGTGCGAGATGAACAGATAGGTCAGCTGAAATTCCCGCTGCAGCTGCTTCAGAAGATTAACGATCTGCGCTCCCACGCTGACGTCAAGGGCTGACACCGGCTCGTCGGCAACGATGAAGCGCGGCCGCAGAATCAACGCGCGCGCGATCCCGATGCGCTGCCGTTGTCCACCGCTGAACTCATGTGGATAGCGGCGCAACGCCGATGCATCGAGCCCGACGGCGCGCATCGCTTCAGCAGCTCGCTCGCGGCGTGATCGCCCATCTTCGCGGCCATGGATCGCGACTGGCTCGCAGACGATCTGCTCCACGGTCATCCGCGGGTCGAGCGAGCCGAAGGGATCCTGGAAGATGATCTGCATGTCGCGGCGGAGGCGGCGCAGTTCGGAACCGCCTGCGCGGAGGACATCGCTGCCGTCGAAGATCACCTCACCGGAATCGGCCTCGATGAGGCGAAGCAGAATGCGTCCCAGCGTGCTCTTGCCCGAGCCGGACTCGCCGACCAGGCCCAGCGTCTCGCCGGCTTCGATGCTGAGGGAGACGTCGTTGAGGGCGTGGACCGGGTGCGAGGCTTTCCCAAGAAGCGAAGCTTCCGAGCGGAAGGTCTTGACGAGATGGCGAGCCTCGAGCAAGGGCATGGTCGCGCGATTCGATTCTAGACGATGCCCCGGAAGCGCGCGCTAGCGATCAGGCGGAGTCTCCGGCGAGATCGTGTGGGAGGGCGAAATCATGCGGGCACGCAATACTCCCGCTTTGTCCAGCGTCGCGGTAACGTGCAGCGCACGTCCGGGCGTCAGCAGCACAGGCCGGCGCTGATCGAAGGCGCCCACGTCCACGGCGACGGCATGACCGTTGCGCAACGCAAGCATGATCTGCTGCCCGTCCGCCCGGCACACCGTGCCATAAAGCTCATGAAGCGGCTGGTCGCGCAACATTGTCGCGGCCGCGATGGTGGCCGGACAGGTAACGACATCCGGCTTAGACGCCGTAAGGAATGCCGAGTCCTTCAGCTCGGGAGATCCCGCGCCCTTCAGACCATAGATTTTCAGTTGCAAGTTGCTGGCGACATACACATGGCCCTTCGCAACCGTGGGTACCAGGTTCGCATTGCTGTTCATGGCATGAGTCCAGGTACCGGTTACAGTTGAGAAAACCGACTGCCCCAGGTTCGCCGCGTTGTAGGCGTGCAGGGTAACCGGAGTACCCGGATTCCTGTCGGCCGACAGATTCGGCCGTTGTACGAACCACACCACCGCGCTTCCGGTGGTCGTACCGTTCGAGGATACAACCGGGAATGTTCCCCCATCGTCGGGCAGCCCATACACGGGACCTGGGCCAGTCGTCGTCTCCTGGATCAGTTGCACCGAGGGTGAGGTTTGAAGTTTCCAGCTCGTAACCCCGTTGCCGCCTCCGGTCAGAATATGCGTGGCGCCGTCA
Source organism: uncultured Acidobacteriaceae bacterium (assembly GCA_963805985.1). GTDB lineage: Bacteria > Acidobacteriota > Terriglobia > Terriglobales > Acidobacteriaceae > Bog-257. The sequence continues at coordinate 170,468 of CAWDWG010000010.1, forward strand.
GCGCCGGTAAAGTAGGAAGGTCCACACCAGCATCCGCCTATGTTTATGGTCTGCACGATATTGTTGGGGCCTCCGTTGTTGTAGCCGCCCATGTTGTCGCGGTTGACCAGGAAGCCGCGGCCATCCTTGCCGCCCGCAAGGGCCAGATGCGGAATAGGGCCCGGTTGATCCGGCAGCAGCAACATGCCGCCGGAACCTACATCAGCGTCATCTTGATCCAGCCCAAAGTAATCGTAGGTGGTGAAACTGTCCTGCAGCGTCAGCAGATCGGGAGAGAGGCGCACCATACTCTCCGGCCGATTGAACGACGCCGAGTAGCTTGGGTAGTTAGGATTGCTGTTGCCGGTCGAGAAAAACAAATTGCCATTCGCGTCAGCCGCAATACCATAGCCCGATTGCCAGATCGAGGACAGGTAGTAAGGCGACGTGGTCTCGTGAAGTTGGTCGGTAATGTCGCCGGTCATTGGCAGCAGAGTTGCCGCGTCGTAGCGCAGGATCGTGCCCCGCGACTGATCTGGGACTGTGTCGCCGTTGCTGCCGAACGCGACATAAATGCTGCCGCTTGCCTCCAGCAGACCGGGACGCTGCAAGTGATAGTGCGGGTTGAAGGTCCACTGTGTGCCGTCGGAAAGAGTCGCTGAATACTGGATCACTGCCGGGGTCAAGGCATCGCGTCCAGTGCTGAGCGAGACGGCATGTAGCGTAAAGATATCGTTGGGGACGCCGATGGTGTCGGTCACGAAATACATGTTTCCCAGGGTCCGATCGATCACCGGCGTGCCCAGGATTCCCATCACTGGAAACACATTGTCATCGTAGTTCTTGAACTGATAGGGCACCGGGATGCCGAAGGTGAAGTGCCACAGGGTTGCTCCCGTATCGGCGTCGATGGCGTAGGCACTATCGGCTTCGGTAACCACATAGACGACGTCGTGAACGCCCTGCCCCTGAATGCTCTGCCCAGAGACAAACAGCGGCTGCGCGTCGACGCGGCCGTCGAGGACAATAGAGTGCAACAGGCCGAAGGAGCCGGAGTTCACATTCGCCACCGTCAACTGCGTCTCGGTGGAAGCCCAGCCGCTGCGGTTATTGTCGCCGTGATAGGTTACGACGTCCTGCGGCGAACTGGGTGCAGGGTTGTCGCTCACCTGCCCTGCGAGCGGGAAGGCAGCGAGAAGAAGAATCGTGAACCAGCACAATGCTATCGCGCGAGACTTCAAAAGGCTGCACAGCATCCCTGCCGCACCTCTCTCGGAGTTATTGGGACCGACAGATCTTGGGTGGAAAGATAGTGAGCAAATTTAAATGCGGACAACGCCGATGTCAACCAAGGCAGCATGGTCGGGAAAGAGCACTATTTTGCAGGTAAGAATGCTCTCCAGTTGCCGGAGAAGGAATTTTCGCGAGCGGCTGCTGCCTCGTTCGGAAGTTGGCATCGGCGCAAGCTAGCCTCGATAGCCTTCGTCCGCGATCTTGCCCTACAAAAAGCTGCGCGGCGATTATCAGAGCTTTTTCGCCAGCGCCAGCACTTCTTCGGCGTGGCCTTCCGGCTTCACCGGCGAAAAGACGTGTACGATCTTTCCCTCCGGGCCTATCAAAAACGTGCTGCGCACGATGCCCATTACCTTCTTGCCGTACATGTTTTTCTCTTTCAGCACGTCAAACTTCTTAGCGACCTCTTTCTTGTCGTCGGCCAGAAGGGTATACGGCAGCTGCTCGTTTTCCTTAAACTTGAGTTGTGCCTTGGGCGTGTCGGGAGAAATACCTAAAACCACCAGGCCGGCTTTTTGCAGCTTGCTGTATGCGTCGCGGAACCCGCGCGCTTCAATGGTTCAGCCGGGCGTATTCGCTTTAGGATAGAAGAAGAGAACTACGGTCTTGCCGCGAAACTGCTTCAGCGAAACCGGGTTTCCGTTTTCGTCCGGCAGCGTGAAGTCGGGAGCCTTGCTGTTGATTTCCATGATGCAATATCTATACCTCAATTCGCGGCGGCGGGCCATCGCGATTGTCAGTGCGATGTTAGTGGGAGCGGCATTGTGCGGCGCGCAGATTCGCGATCGCACCCAGCATCAGCCGCCGCCGCCCGGCGACAACAACCAAACGCAGCTCAACGCCAAGAAGGCAAAGCACGGGCCGCGGGCGATCGCCGTTCTGGAATTCTTGCCAGGTGGAGGCGCGCGGCTGGTTCCGGTCGCGCTCTGGATCGACGACCGCTTCTACGATGCCAGCCTGTACGGCGCCAATCCCGCGCCCATGGCACTGGAGCCGGAAACTGTCTACGAAGCTACCAACTACGGCGAGTCTACTGGCCTCTTCACCGTAACCACGCCCGAGCAAGTGAAGGGCAACTGGGTCGCAGCTGGACAATGGAAGCCGCATCGCACGCTCGACGATCGGCTTGCCAAGCAGGCGGCCAGCAAACCGAAGCAGGCGAAAGCGGACAATCCCATCGACGACAGGCCGGTACTGAAGCGGGCGGGATCCGGCGGTTCCAGCTCAGGATCTTCGGGTGATGGAAGCTCATCGTCGGGAACATCATCCTCATCGGGAGGCGGGAGTTCAACGACGACAAGTACATCACCGAGTTCCCCTGAGCCTTCGGATCGCCCCACTTTGAAGAAGCCTTCGGAGGAGTCGTCAGCGCCGCCGGCTTCGCAGCCCCAGGCAACAAACGCGAACTCGCCGGCGTCTTCGGCTTCGTCGTCCTCTCCTGACGAGAACGATCCCAATCGCCCGGTGCTGCGCCGCGGCAAGGCAGTATCGTCTACCGCCAGCGCATCGGAACCCTACGATGCCTCGGCCGCTCAGCCGACACCAGCAGGAACTCCGGCCGGGCAGGCAAAGGTGGTCAACACCACCGTTTCGCAGTTAGGCAGGAGATCTTATCCCGCAATCTCCGACGCCGCGCAACACGAGATGCGATCGTTGTTGTACCCCATGAACTCCGTCGAGCGAAACGATAAGACCGACCAGATGAGTGCCCTGGCGCTGGACGAGCTGCGCAAGTTCGTCGCCAAGCGCAACACGCCAGGCCTGCCGAAGAATGCCGCGATCACCGATTACGAACTGCGGGCTTACGATCTGGAATACACGAACTCCCCAACCTTCGTCTTTAGCGGGAAGCTTCCACTGCCGGGGACCAAGGCTTTGCGCGGCGGTGAGTTCGATTACTTCGTCACCGTTGTGGCGCGCATAGACGTTAACGGCACGCCGATCGAGATCTTCAGCTCGGTCACCGACAGCAATCATCTCGATGCCTTCGCGCGCATGGAGATCATCGACGCCGTCGATGCCGACGCCAATGGCCGCGGCGACCTGCTGTTCCGCCTCTACAGCGATACCGGCGTGAGCTACAGCCTGTTTCGCGTCTATCCCTACGAGATGAAGAAGGTGTTCGAGGGCGGTTCCGGAGTGTGACCAAGAGTCACGCGCTCCCCTTTTGGTGGCACTCCGGCATCCCGCAAAGCGCCGTGTCTTGGTGCGCACTGCTCCGATTCTGTGCAAAACTCAACTGGTCCGCAGTCTCTAAGGTTGTTGGATAATTTCAGCCGCGAAACATCGCAGTTGTAATTCATCTACCTGATTCTAATCACATTATGAGTGCCTCCCGAATTGGGCAATGTGCCTAAGTAATTGAAAGAAGGGACACTGTTGATGTTGGGGAGCAGTCTTCCACAAAATTTTCCACAGGGCTGAGGGTGGGGTCGTGCCGAGAGGCTTGCCATCCCTTAGTGCCAGGCGCACAGCTCCCTCATCCGTGTCGTCGTTATCCCACACTGTGGGAGTTCGCCTTTGTGAGGTTGGTCCAGCTGAAAATAACAAAGGCCGCCAGTCACGGCGGCCTTGTGAGAATCAGACGAGTTTAGTGCGCGCCTGGCGTGGACGGCGGCTTGGAAGTTGCCGAGCCGGGCGTGCCCGCAGGCCTTGATCCTGGCGGCGGAGGCGCGACGTTAGACTGCGCGTTGTACGCATCCACAACCGTCTTGGTCAAATCGACTCCAGATGTTGCCCAGAGTAGTGGACCCTGCGGCCAGGGATTTGAAGAATCGAACAGCAGCCCATAACCGTTGGACTTGGCATACTTGTCGATGACCGGGGCCATTTTCTGCAAAATGCGCTGCGCGATCTCATTCTGTTGCGCCTGATAATCCGCCTGCGCATCCTCGGCAGCGCGCTGCAGGCTCTTCTGCTTGGTCTCGATCGACTTCATGAGGGTGCTGCGGGCCTCGTCGTTCATCTTGTCGCCCTGCGTGCTGAGCTGCTTCTTCAGAGTCTCGATCTCAGTGTTCTGCCCCGCGAGCTCGGTCCGCTTGGGCTCAAACTTCTTCTGCAGCGCCTCGAAATCCCGCGCGCCTTCGTTGGTACCGATAATCGCCTGTTGAATATCGATGATACCGACCTTAATGCTCCCGGTGGGAGCCGCGGCTGGGGCGGAGCCGGCAAAGGGAGCCGTGGTTGTGGCGGGTTTCGCAGCGGGAGAGGTTTGCGCAAGGCCCGCGACGGCGAGGACTACGGTGAGCACGACTGTGCATACGAACGTGCGCTTCATGCGTTGGTATAGCTCCTTAGAACTGCTCCGGGAATTCTTCAGGTATTCCAGCGATGACGACGATCTGCAGTGTCGTGCCTGGAGTGCCGGGCCCAGCGTCCTACTCAGAATACAAACAGAGCGCTTCCCGACCGGAAAATTCGGCGGTGCGGATACTTCGATTATAGGGAAACGCGCTTGCCAGCGTCAACGACTCACTTCTGGAGCACTCGCGTGGCGGTGCCCTCTATTACCGTGGCCCACGTTCCGTCCGGCTTGGATACCTCGGACTTGAAGGTGTACGAGTTTGGCGAGGTCAGCGTCATGGTTTCGCGCCGGCTGGCGGTCACATCGTTCAACTTCTCGGCAAAATTCCACACCCAGGTCGCGCCCGGGGCCTTGCAGGTTCCCAGCTGATGCTCGCCCAGGCTGTTGTACATGTTCATCGTGAAGACTTTTTCGGCGGCGTTGTACTCCAGCATGCGGACGCCGTGAACGTCGCCCAGGGGTCCGTGGCTAACAGAGTGAATCTCCAGAAATCCTTCGCCCACCCATTCGCCGTTCTGGGTCGATTTATACGGCCCACTCGGTGAGTTCGGGCTGACCTTCGCAGTACCGGTCAGCGTCCACTTGCCGCCGAAGTATCCCATCATCTGCTGCGGAGTCGGCGGCGCCTGGGCAAATGCCACCACGTTGATCAGCAGCCACAACACGGTTCCGGCGAAAAGACTTCTCACAGGCAGATCTCCTAGAACGTGGTCGCCACCGTAAAGCGGAAGGTCTTGAGCGGCTCCGCCAGGTAATACTTCGGTTGGTAAATCGAAACGGTTTGCAAGTACGTATACTCGCCGGCCGCACCCGCCGGGAACATCGAGCGGGTAATGGGATTCGGCGCAGTGACGGTTTCATTGATCCGCAGCGGGTTGTAGGCCCAATAGACGCGGAAGGGCGCGTTGATGATCGGCACCATGACCTGCAGCTCCAGCCCGGTGGACATGCGGGTCTGATAGTTTGTTCCACTCACGATAGGCAGGTTGGAACTGTAGTGAAGATTGACCCCGCCGACGCAGCCGAACCCGCTGTTGAGAGCTGGGCAGCCGAAGACGGTACTGTTCAGGGTATCCACCTGTTCGGACGCGATATTCAGCTGCGATTCCCGCGCCGCGATGTCCCAACCGGTATCGACAAACGGCGCAATCGTGACCGGACCGACGATCGGAATTCGATATTCCAGGTTCGTAACCAGATTCGTATCACCGCCGGGGAAGATGATCTGCTCAACCGGAATCGTGATGGTGTAGTTGCCCTGGCGCGGGTTCGCCGGATTCAGCGGGACCGAGGTACCGTCCGGGTTGGTTAGAGTGACCGTCGTGTACGTGGGGAAGAACGAGACCGGCGATATTGCGCGGACATCGAAGCCGCGCATGTCGGTGTCTCCGCCCATGTAGAAGCGGTCGGCCGGAGGTGCGACCAGCCCGCCATAGCCGGTAATAAACGAACCCAGCACGCGGAAGCCGATCGTGTTGCGGCCTTTGTTCACCGGCAGGAACTTCTTGTACTCGGCGGTCGGTTTCACATACTTGACGTTGCCGCCCAGGCCCGCGATCTCGCTGGCAAAGAACAAGCTCTGCCCGCTGTGCGGACGCTGCGGATTGTCGATTTTGTTGTACGAGAAGTTGGGAACAACCTTGCTGGTGATGATTCCATTCAGAGCGTTGGGGCCCTGGATGCCGCGGAACTCCAGCGCCTCAAAATAATCCTGCGAAGCGGTACTGAACGTGGTCAGCGACGAGTCGTCGAAGCCATAGGTAATGCCCACGCGTTTGAACGACCGCTTAATCGGATAGCTCAACGAGGTCGTGAAGCCGGTGGACGTCTGGGTGAAATTCTGCAGGTACGCCAGGTAGCTGGTCGGATAAGCAATCTGCTGCTGGTACTCCTGCGAGGTCAACGCCGCCTGGTTGTAGTTGTAGCTGCGGTGATAAACCGACCATCCGAACTGCAAGGGACGGTCGAACAGGTACGGCTGCGTGAACGACAGCGTCTCGTTGCGCTGGTACTGACCAATCTGGAATTCCAGCGAAAGGCTTTCGCCTTTGCCGAACAGGTTGTTCGTAGTGTAGTTGACGCCGATGAAGGCGCCCGCCAAACCGCTGACGCCGCCGGTCAGGCCGATACTATTCTTGCCCTTTTCCTTCACCTTCAGGGTGATATCGACCGTTCCGTCCTGCGCGTTCTGCTTGATCTCCGAATCCTGTTCCGGCTTGAGCGGCTGGAAGTACTGCAGCTGATTCAGGCGCAGCAGGCTGAGCTCCCACAGGTTGCCGTTGTAGATCTGCCCCTCTTCCAGAGCCAGCTCGCGACGAATGACCTTGTCGCGCGTCGTGGTGTTGCCCTGAAATTCAATGCGCCGCACGTAAAACTGTTTGCCTTCGTCGAGGTCGATGCGCAGGACAATCGTCCGCTTATCGTCATCGAACTCCGTGTTCGGTACCGGAGTGAAGTTGATATATCCGAACTGGGCGTAGGCCTTACGCAACGATTCCAGACCTTTGCGGATCAGCTCGGTGTCGAAGATGTCGCCGTCCTTGATCTTGAACAAGGAGCGCAGCAATTTGGTATTGGTGAGCGCTTTGTTGCCGGTAAAGGTGATCTCCTTCAGGCGATAGCGCTGTCCTTCTTCCACCGGAATCGTAATATCAACTGCTTTGCCGGGTGACGACTTGAAGGGGAAATACCATTTCACGCCGCTGGTGTCGTGGATCTGGGTTTTGGGATCTCCGACCAGCGCCTTCATGTAGCCCTTGGTCTGGTAGTAATAACGCACGCGCTCGGCGTCTTCCGACAGCTTGGTGGAGTCGTACGTGCGGGCGAACAGGTTCTCCAGGAAGATGGAGTGCGGGATGCCGATCGGCTTGAGGTTTTTCATGGCGCTCTGCAACTCGCGACTGTTGAGCGCCTTGTTACCCTCGAACTTGATCTTGCCGACTTTGACCTTCGGTCCTTCTTTGACGACGAACGTGAGCGAGACCGCGGCCGGAGGAATGGACCGCACTTCCGACTGCACGGTGGCGAATTGATGGCCGTGCGCCGCCTCTAATTCCTTGATCACAACTTCGGCGTGCTTCACCTTGGTCGGATCGTATTGGCTTTCCTGGGTGAGGCCGACCTTCTGTTCCTTGAACTTGTCCAGAATGTCGCTCTGCGAAATCGAACTCAAGCCGGTGTACTTGATTTCGCGAATGGTCGGCTTCTCTTTAACGTAGACGTAGATGATCCAGCCTTTGCTGGTCTGCTCGCGTTCCAGGCGCAGATCGTCGAAGTAGCCGGTATTCCACAGGGAGTTGAAGTCGCGCTCGAGAGCTGCCTGATCGTAGACGTCGCCCGGCTTGGTGAACATGCGGGCGCGAATCGTCTCCGCCGGGATGCGGCGGTTTCCTTTGATGACGATCTCTGAAATCACGTCCTGCTGCGCAAAGGCTGTTCCGGCGAGAAGTATGAGTGCGAGAAAGAACCCAATCGCCCTGGCGCAACTGCGTGTCCCGCGATGCGAAAGCATCGTGAGCCCAACCTGACGGTGGCAAGAGATAACGGAACCCTCAGTCGTTAAGGTTTATGAAAGCGCAATTATACGGTACGGGCGCTGCGGTTCGTAACCCTATGCCGTCCGTCGATTGCGCGGCGACAGCTACGCTAACCCTCGCTGCCGGTGGAAGTTGCTACGACGCGCTCCACCTCCACCAGAGTGGAGTAGAACGTAGCACCACCGCCCAAATCAGTAAGCCGAGCCGAGGTCAGAACGTTGATGTTGAAACCGCGGTGCGACAACTTTGCCCAACCGAGACGAGCGCCGACTACGCCGGGCTGTACCGCACTATGCTGCCCGTTTTTCGGAGTTGCAGTTGACGCAATCGACTGCCCTTCGACACGAGCGCGCAGGAAAATCTCGCCGCGATCGTTGAAAACTCGCACCCGATCGCCGTTGACGATCCCACGATGTTCGGCGTCCTCCATAGAAATTTCCAATTCGTTCTGATGTGGTTCCATTTTCTGGTGGCTTGGGAGATTGACGAATGTCGAATTCAGAAAGTTGTCGGCCTTGCGCGCCAGCAGCTCCAACGGATACCGCTTCTCGGCTGCGTTGTATCGAGACTCCTCATTCGGAATGAACGACACGACCGGATCCATTCCCAAAGCGATCAGGTCTTCGTTGTAGAGACGCGCTTTGCCGTTCGGCGTCGCGAAGCCATTGGCAAATGTCAGCCAGGGCTTGCCATTGCCGTCTCCGTTCAGGTTGAGGCGCACGTGCGGATCGTGTTCCAGCCGCTCGCGCGTGATTCCCTGCAACTGAGGAACTCCCGAAGCCAGCGCCGTATCGATCATCGCGTCAATCGGCTCGCGGAAGCATTCGTCCTCAAAGCCCATGCGCAGCGCGAGCTCGCGAAAAAAATCCACGTTGGATTTGCACTCGCCCAGCGACTCAATCGCCTGATGCGAAACCTGCAGGTAGTAGTGCCCATAAGCCTGGACGAGGTCTTTGTGCTCGAAGAACGTCGTGGCCGGAAGCACGATATCGGCAAAATCCGTGGTGTCGGTGAAGAACTGTTCGTGCACCACCGTAAACAGATCGTCGCGCTTGAGGCCGCGCCTCACCAGATGCTGTTCAGGACAAACCGCTGCCGGATTACAGTTGTAGACGATCAGTACTTTGATCGGAGGATCGTCGAGTTCGGTCAGCGCCTGCCCGAGCTGCACCATGTTCACGATGCGCGCCGGATGTCCGAGCGGACTCTTGTACGCGAGGTCCTGAAGCTCCATCGCTGCACGATCCAGCTGAAAGCCGCCACTGGTGGAAAGCTGCAGCCCCCCGCCAACTTCCTTCCACGATCCTGTTATCACCGGCAGCATGCAGACCGCGCGCGCAGCCGACCCGCCGTTCTGTGCGCGCTGTATCCCATAGTTGAGCCGAATGATCGCCGGCCGCGTCGTCGCATATTCCCGCGCCAGGACTTCAATATCTTCCTTCGCAACGCCCGTCCATTGCGCTACACGCTCGGGCGTGTATTCCGGCAAGCGCTTCTTCAACTCGTCGAAGCCTTCGGCGTAACGCGAGATGTAATCCTCGTCGTGCCAGCCTTCGCGGACGATGACATGCATCAGTCCCAGCGCGAGAGCGACGTCGGTTCCGGGATTGATGGGGATGTGCCAGTCGGCAACCGCTGCCGTGCGCGTGCGATAGGGATCGATGACGACGAGCTTGGCGCCATTGCGGCGCGCCTCTTCGATGAACGGCCACAGATGAATGTTGTTGCCGTGAATATTCGCGGCCCAGGCGATGATGTACTTCGAATGACGGAACTGCTCCGGCTCGGTGCCCATCTTGCGGCCATAGACGGAGATGATCGCATCCTCGCCGGCCTGCGAGCAGATGCTGCGATGCAGCCGCGACGCTCCCAGGCGATGGAAGAAGCGGCGGTCCATCGATCCGCCGTTCAGCATGGCGATGTTGCCGCCATAGGAATACGGCAGAATCGCTTCCGGACCGAACTCCGCGCTGGTCTGCTTCAGCCGCCGGACCATCTCGTCGTAGGCGTCGTCCCACGTGATGCGCTCGAAGACGCCTGCGCCGTGCGACTCCCTTCGGCGCGAGGCGGCGCATGGGATAAAGCACGCGATCAGGCGAGTAAACACGATCCAGATATTTCGCAACTTTGCCACAGAGAAATCCGCGCGTGATGGGATGTTCGGGGTCGCCTTGAATTTTTGTCGCTCTGCCGTCCTCGACAGTGATGAGCACGGCGCAGCCGTCCGGGCAATCATGAGGACAGGCTGAATGAACAATGCGCTTCATGGAAGGAATTCGATTATCCCACGAAGCGACCGAGCGCTGCGGAGCAACAAAGAAGGCCCGGGGCGCTCCCTTCCCCGAGCCTTCATCGCCTCATGTAGCAACAACTTCTTGCTACCTTGCCGTTCGCTCCTGGCTGCGAACGCAATTACATAGAGCAACGGACATGCCACTCGAAGGCTGCGGCCGAAGGCCACTTCGACAACGCATTTGCAGCGAGATACGGCCGCTGCAACGCAACCCGGAGCAGTGCCGGACTATCCAAATGGATGTTGCCCTATCCGATTGGTCACGGCGGGAGTTTTCGGCCGCCGGTTTTTCCGGGAACTTCATGCAGCGGCGGGTGGAAATCACACTCGGAGACGGGTCGAAACACCTTCCTATATCGCAAACTGTGACGAAATGCCGTTTTCCAGGGGCCAAATGCGCTGATTTGTATCAGGCTGGTCAACAATAACTTGCTCTGCCTGGGCTAAATGGAGGTATCATTTGACCATCCGCTGGCCTACTCAGTGTGTGGGGAGAGGCACTATGGCTCGCAATCGACTTGCCGTCCTGCTTGTGCTTGCTGCGGTTTCTCTGCCGTGCGTGGCGAAGATGCGTACGTTCCAGTGCCCTGAGGAGCGTGCCCGTGTTCTGGACTACGCTCGTAGTCTGGAAGATCATCCGCTCGCCAAGGACAACCTCGCTAAGCGAATCTGGCTGACCGAGTGGATCGTCAACACTCCCAACGTCAAGGTCGCGACTTGCTGTGAGGCGCTGCAATCTTTGGAGGCGGTGAATAACACCTACTCCCAGCAGCTCCTCATGCAGGCCCTGTACTCGCAGGCGGCGTATCAGCTGGAGCATCCGGACGTGAAGAACACAGCCGAGATTCAGGCTGCCGGGCTGGCGGGAACTTTGCGCGCCTATCGCGCGATCCTGCGTTTCGATCCTTCCGCCAAGTACCCTTTGCTCGACGATCTGCTGTCGCTGGAGAAGCAGGGCAAGCTGCGGAATTACGTCGAGCGGCAGACGCCAAAAAGCATGGAAGATTAGCGACAAGACATGTTCAGCACAAAGGGCGCCTGAGTGGCGCCCTTTTGGTTTTTATGCTCCATGTCGTCTTGTCACGAGTGAATGCCAGTGCTTGCTCTGGCGCAATGATCACCTAGGTGGTCTTGACACTGGGTGCTTCACGTTCAAGACTATGTGCGCTCCCACCAACCGCTCCCAAAAAATGGATGAAAATGAAACACCGAACACTAGCCACCCTTGCGGTAGTTTACGCGTTAGTCGCCTTCGCGCAAGCACAGTCGCCTCAAACGGCACCGGCACGTGAAGATGTGATCCGTACGACCTACGCCAAGCTGATGTTCGCTAATCAGGTCGGCGCGATAGAGGAGCATTTCTTCAAGAACAAGATCAGGTATGCCGGCGCCGTGTTATCTCAGGTGCTGAACGACAACGTCCTGACCTTCGAGTTAAGCAACTTCAAAGAGGGCAACGTCCCATGCAGCCAAGCTCCGATGTCCACCTTGGCCAGCAATCTAGGGGGCAAGCCGATTATCAACCTCCAGTTCGAGCGCAACACCTTTGACGTGAACCACACGGTCTACGCGGAGAATGATGTCGTCGTGCAGAACACGGTGGGGCAGGTAGTCAAAGGATCGGACGACTTCGTGATCTGCGACCTCAACACGCTGTCGAGCAACACTGATCCCAAGTGGTCGAAGTACGTCACCTATGATGTAGTCGCCACGTACAAAGGAAGCAAAACCAAGTACCACGCTTCGTTCGTTTTCGACGAGGCTGGCGGCGCGATGGCGTGTGACTCGTTCGTTATGGGTCTCACCAGCTACATAGAGCCTCCGGTGTACCCAGAGGTTCTGCTGAACTGGACAATCAACGAGAACCACGACATTGCGGAATGGGCGAGGGCTAACAGCGCTACGGACGTCCCGAGCAAGCAGATGTCTTGTAACCCGAAAACACTGCGCTGCCTGATCCCTGCGCAGGACATCATCGAGAAGCCGAGAAACGCACGGTTACCACCGGACGCCCCGCCGGTGGATTGCAATACCCTCAACAGCATGACACCAGTCACCAAGGCCACAGAATACGGTTACGCGCAGCACAGTACCGGTAGCCACAACTTCACTCCTGGCTATGACCAAATCTGCCTCTACACAGACTACCTGCCTATCTATAACGGGTATGGGGACTGGGTAGGAGAAGAGTGCGCCGTGCAACTGAACGAGAACGGCGGCTCAACTGGACTTGAGTCTGGTGACGTTGGGTACTTCACTTGGCATTCAGCTTATGGGTCGGGGCAAAACAATGGTGGCGAGTATCGAGTTTACCCAGAGAATGCTTATGCAACAGCCAACACATCGGGGGCCGTTGAATCTTGTCATCTACCCGGTTGCCCGAAAGTGACAATAACTTGGAACGGATCAGGCTTTAGTTACTCCCCGAATCCGTTGTGGAGTCCTTCTGACTACCAAAGCGGTGAGTGTCCTGCGGGCGCCACTCACTGGCCCACGTAATATCAATCGCCGATTGTGCTAATCACGGTGGGGATTACGATAGTCAGATGCGAACACCGTCATCCTCACCCTTTGTATTTCCCGGCTGGTCTTAGAAATCGCGGTCATTTTCTTAGGTTCGAGGATTTCCTCTACCGCTTGCCTTTTCCCTTGGGTGCTTCCACCTGAACTTTGTTGGTGACTTGCTTCACTCCGCCGACTTCGGCAGCCAGCGTTTCCGCCTTCACCAGATCTGTCTTGTTAGGAGTCTTGCCGGTAAGCGTCACCACTCCTTCCTGAACTTCGACCTGGATGGTGCTGCCTTTCAGGGTCTGAAGCTGCTGTTCGATGTTCTTCTGAATATCGGAATCCAGCGGCACATCCGGCGCTTTTGCGGCGACCGTCTGCGGCGCGGGAGCCGGCTTTTTGCTTCGTCCTGAGTAGTGAACGATGAGGCCCACAAGTCCAGCAATGACGAGAATCACAACTGCCACGGTGATCCCAACCAAAACCTTGTTGCCCATGAACTCGGCCAGACGTTGCCGGTAAGGGCTCGGAGGCGCTTCTTCGTCTTCGTCGACCGGAAAGCCATCGCCAACCAGAGCCTTCAGCCGCTCGAACTCGTTTTCTGCAAACTCAACAGAATTGTCGGCCGCGGGTTCTGAAGTTTGCACAGCGGTTTGAACCTTTGGGCTCGCGGCAGTCACGGTTGCGGCAGCGGCCACGGCTACAGCTCGATCGCCAGTGCGTTCGCGTGTCTGACTTTCACGAGCTGCCACAGCGTTCTGCCGTGCAACTGAGCTGTCAACCGGACACACATGGAATTCGCCGCGATAGCTGCTGCCACATTGTTCGCAATAATTCAACTTCGGCGGGGTGAGCTTGGACGCTCCATTGCCCACGCCAGCGGTGGCCGCTTGCCAGCGTGTGGCAGGCTCAGCGGCACGCGCGGTTTCGGTGAGCGAAGCGGCTTCGACGGATTGCGCTTCATAGGGCCTGGTGAGCGCTTCGCCGTTGCTTCCGCTCCGCGTGGCCGCCTGATCGTATTGCGGTCGCACGCTGAGTGGCGGCTTGCCCTGGCTGGTATTCGTCGCGAACACGGGCGCGCCAGGCTGCGGCGACCTCGGCCGAGGTTGCCCTTCCGACGCCTGCCTTGCACTCTCCGGACTTACCTTTCCCGGAACGAAGTAGCTCTCTTCCATCGCGGCAACAAAGCGGTCCACGGCAGTGAAGTCTTTGCGTAGACGCGAAAGAGCGTAACCGTCCTTCTCTTCCTGCAGATTACAGGCCCAACGCAGCCACTGATTCGCGGCCGGTCCGGGAAGGTCCTTTACCTGGTCGGCCAGTGCGGCTTCCGTCCTTAACTGCTTGATGGCTTCCTGGCGGAGTTTGCTGAGCACGGCTGCTCGGGCTTCCAAACGATGTCTGATGGTGCCGGCTTCCAGCTCATTTGCCAGATCGGACAGTTTGTTGCGGCGCTGCTGATTCCGCCTTTCCTGGGCCGCAATTTCCAGCTCATGAATCAAACGCTCCAGGGACTCGCGATCGCTCCACTTGGCATCCGCACGCTCAACATGAACCAGGTCGCGTATTGCCGCACCGTGCTGGCGAGCCTCGGTAACATTCTGGGTCAACTGATCGTCATCAAACTCGAAACCCGCTCGCATCCAGTCCACCTGGGATTGAACCGCCAGAAGACTGTCATCGAGTTTTGCCAGTTCCGACCAAAAAGCAGAAGACATAGGATCCCCTCACAACTTGGCAAATCTGGAAGACACGATTGCAGCCACACAGACAGGCTGCCGATATATGCAGGGTGCCAGGCGACAGCGCCAGCCCGGAATCGCGTTTGGCGTCACGGCATCATGGTTAACTGCTGCTATTCCATAGAAAAGTTGACGTTGATCTGAGTATCAGCCTCCACCGCCTCGCCATTCAGCGTAAAGGGCTTGTAGCGCCACTGTTTCACCGCCTCCGTGGCCGACTTAACCAGCATGGGAGGACCACTAACCACCTTCACGGCCTTGACTCCTCCATCTTTGCCAATGACGGCCTGCAACACGACCGTCCCATGAACACGCGACTGGAAGGCTTCGGGCGGATATTGCGGATTCACCTTGTGGGTCAGCTGAGCTTGCGCCACTCCGGACGACACCCGCAGCTTTTGCTGATTGAGTGTGGGCACGGCCACCGGAACGTCCTTAGCAATCGCACCCAGATTGTTAGGAGACGTATTGGGCAGCGCACCTGGTATGGAGCTGGGCGGCTCAATCGGATCGTTGGCCGGGGGCTTTGCCGTCGCGACCTCTCGCGGCGCCTGGTTCGGCACACTCAACACCTCAGCCGGTCTGGCCGCGTTCTGCGGTGGATTTTCCGGTTTCGGCTGAGCATCCTTGCCCGGCTGCGCATTCTGCTTGTTGGCGTTTTGATCCGGCGGCTTGACGGTTGTGGTTGCCGACGGGGTCGCACTCACGGGCTGGGCTACAGAATTGGTAACCAGTCCCGGTTGTGGATTGGCTGCCGGTTGCTCCGGCGCCTTCTCCATTGCTTTAACCGAATCGTTAGCGGTGTGACTGTGGCGCGCCTTCCACACGATGCCGCCCACTATCAGGATCAGGATGAGAGTGGCAGCGGCCAGCACCACCGGATTGGCAGCCAGCGCGGCCCAATTCTTGTCGCGCAGCAGCGTTTGCCAGTCAGCAGCCTTGTGGTCTTCACCAACCGGCGCCTCGTCTTCGTGAGGCCGCAAGCTGGCTCGGATCTCCGAGACTTCGACCTTCGCTGATTCGCGTGGCTTTTCGGGCGCCGGCTTCTCGGCAGCACGCGCTTTGGAAGTGGCTTGCACCGCAACGGCAGCAGCTCCGGCTGCTACGGCGGTCTTCTCGGCAACGCCGGCACCGTCGCGACCGCTTGTGGCCGCCGCAGGCTCGTCCGCAAAACGCAGCGGCGAGGTGTCGATCGGGCAGACGTTAAACTGCGCGGGATAAGTGCTGCCGCACTTATCGCAAAACTTCATGCGCGTTGGTGTTACCGCGGCCGGAGCAGCAGCCGTCGCAGCTGCGACCGCCTTCTTCTCCGGTTCTTTAGCCGGCGCCGGTGCAGCCGCCTGCCACTTCGTTGCCGGAGCGGAAGGACGAGCCGGTTCGGCGGGCCGTGCTTCCTTCGCGGAACGTTCCGCAGCTTTTGCGCTGGCCGCCGGTTGAGTGGCTTGCGCGTTCACTGTAGGTGCGGGCTTCTCCTGCTGCAAAGCAACGGCAGCCGCTGTGGCGGCCACTTGGGGACGAGTTGGTGCAGCCGGGACTGGAGCCGGTTTTCTGTCCGGTTGAATCGCCGGTTCGGCCGGCTTGCTTTCTCTTGCCGCCGCGGGAGCTGGTACAGGGGCAGTCGCCGGCTTAGGCGCTGGAGGCGGCGCAGCAGCGGCCGCCGGTGGCGCAGCAGGTGCTGCGGGCTTCGGTGCAGGAGGCGGTGGTGCGACAACGGCTGCCGGCTTTGGTGCAGACGGTGGCGGCGCGACGGCAACAGCTGGCGGCTTCGGAGCCGGTGGAATCGGCGGAGGCGCCGGTCTGGCTGGCGCAGCTTCTTTGACTGGCTGAGCAACAGGCCGAGCAGCCGGAGCGGAAGCGGTTACAGGCGCTCGAGTCCCTGCCACCCAGTAACTCTCTTCCATCTCACCCGTGAAGCTTGCGACTGCGGAAAACTCTCTTTGCAGCTGATCGAGGGTCGATGCGTCGCTCTCTTCCTGCAGATTGCAAGCCCAATGCAACCACTCGCCGACATCCGGACCGGGAAGAACCTTTTCCTGGTCCTTGAGGGCCGCATCCGCGCGCAATTGAGCGACGGCTTCGTCACGCAGAGCACTCAGTGCTGAGACGCGAGATTCGAAACGATGCTTGATGCTTCCTGCTTCGAACTCGCTGGCCAGTTCCAGCAACCGCGTGCGCCGCTCTTCATTCACTTTCTCCTGAGCGGCAGTTTCCAACTCGAAGATCAACTGGTTCAGAGCTTCCC
This sequence comes from uncultured Acidobacteriaceae bacterium, assembly GCA_963805985.1. Classification (GTDB taxonomy): domain Bacteria; phylum Acidobacteriota; class Terriglobia; order Terriglobales; family Acidobacteriaceae; genus Bog-257. The sequence continues at coordinate 187,359 of CAWDWG010000010.1, forward strand.
GATTGCCCCACCTCGCACCCGCGCGTTCCGCGTTAATCAAATCGCGAACCGCCGTTGCGTGATCCCGGGCTTCTACCAGTCTCTGACCTAATTGCTCGTCGCTAACCTCCAAACCTGCTCGCAGGCAGTCCACTTCAGATTGAAGGGCCAATAGACTGCCATCGAGTTTTTCCAGTGCAGACGAAATGGGAGAAGACATACATAGGTCCTTTCACACATTGGTTATCACGCCCCGACACCCCGCCGATCCTGGGAGATCGGAGTGACGGTCTTGGAAGAGCTGATGGGACGAACCATGGGCTCGGCTGGCGCCCGGTTGCGGTCACCGGGGACCCAGTAGTTCTCTTCCATCTCACCGGCAAAGCGATCCAGCGCAGAGAAATCGCGATGTAGTTCGGCGAGGGTCGAGCTATCGTTGGACTCCTGCAGATTGCAGGCCCAGTGCACCCATTCGCCGGCATCGGGACCGGGGAGTTCCTTCTCCTGGTCTGACCGAGCGGCTTCGGTGCGCAACTGCTTGACCGCTTCCACGCGCAGAGTATTCAACGCGGTGCTGCGGGCCTCGAAGCGATGCTTCACTCTGCCCGCTTCCAGTTCGGCGGCCAGTTCCAACAGCTTGGTGCGCCGCTGCTGGTTGCGCCGCGCCTGGGCTGCCAATTCCAACTCGTGAATCAGCATTTCCAGATCCGCGCGATCGCTCCAACTGGCGTCGGGACGTTCGGCGCGAATCAGGTCGCGCAGCATGGCCACATTGTGACGCGCCTCCGCCAGGCTGTGGCTCAGTTGCGTCTCATCAATCTCAAGGGCGGCGCGCAGCCACTCCACCTGAGACTGAATGCTTTGCACGCTTGCATCAAGCTTCTCCAAGGCAGACCACATGAGAGAGGACATACGTACTCCTTTCAGTTTTCCTCGATACCGGAATGGCTCGGCCCCGAAATAACGTGCCCCATTTATAGGGCAATTCGTCGAGAAAGAAAATCTCTCAGTCTGCGCTGGCGGGCGCAACGTTCGTCCAGCCTGACATTTCGGACCTGCCACGGTATTGTCGCAGGAAGTAACGCGGTGTAAAGCAAAATTTATAGGCTGGTCAAGTTACGAAAGTGTCTGATAGTAACCACTTCTCCCGGTACAAGGTAACCAATTGGTGGGCTGTTAGTGAATTAAATTATTGATAATAAAAGATTTTTATCGATTCCAGGCCCTGCCGAAGGTAATACATTTCGAGGTACGGGCCTGAAACTTGAGGTAGCGCCGGGAAGCGCAGCCCTCCTCCCGTCAAGCAGTTGCGGGCCTTGCGACGAGTTACGACCACTAACCGGATCCAGCCGAAGCGGCCTGCAACCGCAAATGGAGGCGCACGCGCTCACTTCCATCGCCAGTATTCAAAACCAAGAGAACAGCTCCTCTAGCCTGTGGCACAATTAGAGTAGGCGTCCAACTGAAAACACCGCGGCCGCCGCAGGCTTTTGCATTATGTCCCGGCCCACAATTCAAACAGGAAAAAACCCACCCTTTGTCACCAGAGGGGTGGGTTCGCAAATGTTGGGAGAACCGTGGACTATTGACATCGAACTAATTGCGACGTTCCGCTTCCGCAGATTCTCCCGTAGCTATCATTTGCACTTTCCCGCCGAGCCGGCATTAAACAGCGCCTGCACCTCGGTCGCGTTCAGTGCCCGATTGAAGATTTCCAGTTCATCCAAACTACCCTTGAAGAATTCCCCACCTCCCAAGCCTGCCTCCTGCGTGCCGATAAAGAGCGGGACGCCGGTGGAGCTCAACGAAAAATTGTCGTAGGTGGAGGGATCGAACGTCCCAACAGCATTCCCGTCCAAGTACCAGGTTCCGCACGCGGTGCCGCAAGAGGACGAGCTTCTATCGGCCGTGACTGCTACCAGGTGCCATTTATTGTCGGCCGGAACAGCGGTGGTCGACACGTAATTGGTGTAGTTGCTGTTATTACCCAACTGCAGCCCCAGCAGGTCCTTATACAGGAAGAACTGAAATCCTTGAATCGGGGTGCTCTCCCGCTTATCAACCAGCGACACTACGCCCTGGTTCAGGCTGCTGATTTTCACCCAGACGTCGATGGACAAGTCCTGGTTCGCGCCGATATTCAAGTAGGTTTGATCTGGAGCTCCCAGGTAATTAGTGGTCCCATTGAAGGACAACGCACCCGATACTTCTCCGGCAATGCTCAAAGGTGTGCCGTGAGCGGTGGCAGTGTTGTTGTTGGCCACATCCGGCTGCGAAGTGTTGGTGGCAGTACTGGCAACATCCAGGGGATACCATGCAATCATGTTGCTCGGCGGGGCAAGACATGCCGACAGGAAGGCGAAGCCGCCCGCGCCGTAGGTGCTATTCCCATTCTGGCCATTGAAATCGATCTGAAAGTTAAGGCCGCCTACTTCCGTCGCGTTGCCAGTTGTGAAATCGAACTTCGCGAACCCAGCGTTGTTGCTGTTGGATTGATGGTCGTAGACAACATAAAGAGTACCTGACGGATCGAAACCAATTTCCTGAAAGTTGTTGATGCCGCCGGTGTGGTTGTAGGGGAAGCTGACACTTCCGTCCTTGGTGCTGAGAATCACGACGTCATCGATATTTCGATCGCTTCCATAAAGAACGCCGCTGGCAGAATACGCCACGCCCAGAATCTGTTGTGCGTACTGCTGCCCGCCGGAGTTGTAAGTGGTGTGGCCTACGAGCGTCTGCGTCGGCAGCAGCGGGTTGGCAACGTTGATGAGGATCAGCTCGTTATTTCCATAAGCATTTACTGCGTAGAAGTTGTTCTGTCCATCGGGAGCCAGGCCGCTCCATTCGTTTTGGATCGAACCCTGGGGCCAGTACGGTAGCGTGAGCAGCGGAGTGAATGCGCCGGTGCTCACACTCACGCTCCCGAAGATCCCCTGCGCCGTAATTCCGTACAGCATGTTGTTGTAGTTATCGAACGCCAGTCCGCGGATTTCGGCGTTATATTCTGGCGTTCCTACTGGCGTCGCGGTGAATTGGCCGCCGGTGGCAGGGAATGTGAAAGACATCAGCGTGTTCGTGTCGCATGCTGGATTTGTTTTACAGATATTGTCTTGCCTCATCATGTAAACCGTCTGTGCGGCCGCCGAAAGGGCCATGGTGAAAACCATCGCGATGAATACAGCTAGTTTCAGTGTGGTGGAGCTCTTGCTTTTCATGCGGTCCTCTTTCTGGAACATAGCTTGGGGTTGAACGGCGAGTGCGCTGGCATGGTGTTTGCTAATCTGGGTTTTCATAGTGACCTCCTTGTGGTCATGGTTGTGGCGGCGATGTTTGGTGGAAGACGGGAGCAACTTCACCGCGCAGTTGTTCCTTACTTAAGTGGTTTGCCTTCCTAGAGCCTCACTGCCAGCGCCATCAGGTTCTTCGACCGGTACCGTCTGAGGGTCAGAATCAGCGTCAGGAACGGCCCCAGCGTCAATGGCGCACGGGAAGCAGGCTCGGTCGCGTGGAGTGTTTCGGCACTCGTGGCGGAGGGGCGGTAGTGCGAGGCCAAACTCCCGGCCGATTCCGACCGGAGGGCGGCACGCGCAGCTTTGTTCCGCTTCGACGACAAAATCAGCGTCAGGAATGGCCCTAGCATCTTTGCTTTGCTGTTAGTCGTTTGCGATGGCATGGTGACCTCCTTTTCTTGGAAACCTTGCGATGTGCCTGTCCGATCTATCCCCTGTGAACATGGCCCGCCTGTTTCGGCGGGTGGCTTCGCTCAACGAACGAACGTTTCGAGCTGCTGCCCGATCTCTTGCAGTGGCGGCGAAATCAAGATCATGTAGACCGCGACGATCAACGTGCCGGCGATGGCTGCGAGTGATACCTTCATGGCGTCTTCTCCTGTGAGCCCCAGAGGCGGGAGGTTTCGCCCACCTCTGGAAGCTTCGCCCTGGAAGCGGGTCGATCAAGCTCGGCTCAATTTCCCGCTTCGTGAGGCACAATGCGCCCGATCGCATCGGGCGATCAATACTTGGGAGGTCAATTGGAGATCAGTTCCGTGTCAGTTCGAGGTAATCGTCTAAGCAGCTGATAAATCGCTGGTTAGTTGCAGATATCAGCAAAGAAAAGCAGGTTTTTAGGCAGCACCGATATATAATTCGGCCCAACTTGGCAAGGAGTCGTGCTTGGGCGCCACGCAGAAGCTTCTCCGCTTCGGAGTTTTCGAGCTAAATCTCGATTCGGAAGAGATCCGCAAGGACGGGACCCCCATCAAACTTGCGCCTCAGCCGTTTCGATTGTTGGCCCTGCTTGCCAGCAATGCCGGCCAAGTCGTAACCCGGGAGGAAATTCAGAAGCAAATCTGGGGCGATGACACCTTCGTAGATTTTGAGCACGGGATGAACCAGTGCATCAAGCAGATCAGAGGCGTGCTCAACGACAGTGCCGACCGGCCGGTTTACGTAGAGACAATTCCGCGCCGTGGCTATCGTTTTCTTGCACCGGTGGTTTCAAAAACCATCTCTATGGCCCCGGCTGTAGTGGAATCACCTTCCAGCATCAGACTGACACCGGTGGTCGCCACCGCCAGTTCGGCCCCAGGTTCGGGGTCGGAGGCCGCACCTGCGAGCGCTCCACAAACCGTGGCCACTACACCTTCGAGCGCAGCTGCCGTCGCGCCGGCGCTGGAGAGTGCTCCCAGTCGTCAGGTTGGCCGCCGCGCGCACTTGCGCCGTGCGCTCCTGGTCGCGGCAGCTTGCATTCCTATCATCGTGATCGGCATGTACTGGAGCACACGCAAGGTTTCGGCGCTCAATGAGAAGGACACGATCGTAGTCGCCGACTTCCATAACCACACCGCCGACAAGGTGTTCGACGACACCTTAAAGACGGCCTTGTCCTTCCAGCTGGAACAATCTCCATTCCTGAACGTCCTCTCCGATCAGCGCGCAGCCACGGCTCTACGGTTGATGGATCGCCCGGTGGAACAGCCCGTGATCGGGGAAGTCGCACGGGAACTTTGCCTGCGCACCAATAGCAAAGCGGTAGTGGCGGGCTCGATTGCAGCCGTGGGTGAGCATTATCTGATCGAATTGAAAGCCACAAACTGCCAGACAGGAGATACGCTGGCCAGCGCCGAGGCGGAGGCCGAGAGCCTGAACAAGGTACTGACCGCACTCCAACAGGCCAGCAATCGGTTGCGGACGAGTTTAGGGGAGTCGCTGGCTTCAGTCAGGAAATTCGACCAGCCTCTGGAAGAAGCAACGACGTCGTCCCTGGACGCGCTGCAATCGTTCACTGAAGGACGAAAGATACAGGTCCAGGCTGGCGGGCAGGCTGCCATTCCCTATTTCAAGCGTGCCATCGAGCTCGATCCCAGTTTCGCTATGGCGTACCTCGATCTCGGGCTCGCTTATTCCAACCTGAACGAAACCAAGTTGGCGTTCCAAAACCTTCAGCAAGCCTACGAGCTAAGAAGTCGACTGAGCCAGCGAGAACGGTTGGGGATTGAGGCGCACTATTACGGCCTGGCTACCGGTGACTTGGGAAAGGCCATCCAGGTTGCAACCGAATGGTCGCAGAGCTACCCGGGAGATTATGTACCTCGCGCGAACCTGGCGTCCTTTAATATTCCGCTCGGCCAATACGAAAAGGCCGCGGCTGAAATGCGGGAGTCCCTTCGTCTGGCACCCGCCGACGTTGATTTTTCCAACCTCATAGGCATCTACGTAGCGCTAAACCAACTGGACAAGGCTGAGGCTGTCCTCGAGGAATTGCGCGCCCGCAAACGAGACGGCCCTTACATGCCGTACGAGTATTGGTACTGTCTCGCATTCTTGAAAAATGACAACGCGACGATGGCCCGGCTCCTGGCGGGGGCAATGGGCACCGGCTTCGAGGGTACGATGCTTTCCGTCCAGTCTGACACCGATGCCTTTCGGGGCAACTTTGCAGCTGCCCGCGAGTTGTCTCAGCGTGCCGTGGAATCCTCGAGGCGGGCGGGCGCGGCGGAGATGGCTGGCGCATGGAGAGCGAATGAAGCTCTGCGCGAAGCCGAGGTCGGCAATTTCGCCAGGGCGCGGCAGCGGGCGGCGGAAGCGCTGGCTTTGAGCGACGGGCAATCCGTCAGAATTCTGGCTGCCCTTGCTTTGGCACGAGCTGGAGACATCGCTCAGGCACAGAAGCTCGCCGCACAACTGGATCGGGAGGCGCCGGAGAATACGATCGTGCAAGGTTATTGGTTGCCATCAATTGTAGCTGCAACCGAACTTAGCAACCGTAGTCCTGATCGAGCCGTCACCGCGCTGGAATCGGCTGCGTCTTATGAACTGGGAAGTCAGGGGCCGTTTGAACTCGGACCGATGTATCCCATCTATCTGCGCGGGGTAGCTTTCCTGCAGGTGGGAAACGCGCAGGCAGCTGCAGCAGAATTTCAAAAGATGATTGACCAGCCAGGAATCGCAGGTAACTTCGTACTGGCTGCACTGGCCCATCTGCAGTTAGCCCGCGCTGAGGCGATGATGGGCAACAAAGCCGCCGCTAGCCAGGCATACCACGACTTCCTTACCCTCTGGAAGGATGCTGACCCCGACCTCCCCATTTACCAGCAAGCCAAAGCCGAGCAGGCCAAGCTGCAATAGAACCGATTCGCCTGCGAAACGCGGTAGTTTCGTTTTTGTATTCTTGCCGAGCAAAAGGCTTTCACATCTGAATGCAAATTCACGCGTTCGAAGTCCTCGGGAGTTATGTCCCAGAGATTGGTCTATAACGCTCGGCCCTGAGGATCCATCGGGACTCTATCTCTCCACTCTTTACCAGGCGCCGATCGCCAGCAATGCGATGCAAACACCTGTCCAAGGCTCAGTGCTGACGGTAAGCTCTGATAGCTCAGCCAACGACTCCCCGACGACGGAGTTTTATGGTGATCCTCGGGATTGGCTCTTCCTCAGCGTTTCACGTCCACGTGGGGGTGCCAATGCGGTTGCCGGATGCTGGCCGACTTATTAAGATGCCAAAAGGGTTTACAAGAAGACCGTAAGGGGATGGGCCCGCCACGCCAAACAACAACTACATAACGCCAGGCGGCCTGCAGCGCCTCAAAGATGAGCACCGGTTTCTGCTCACCCGGGAACGCCCGGCCGTGACGGAGGTGGTGGCGTGGGCTGCGAGCAATGGCGATCGCAGTGAAAACGCCGACTATCAGTACGGCAAGCGGCGGCTGCGCCAAATCGATGGACGGATTCGCTTTCTCACCAAGCGAATCGAGTCCGCGGAAGTGGTTGACCCCGAAACTCCGAGAGCGGGGGAAGCAGCGACGAGGGCATTCTTTGGAGCGACTGTGCGCTATGCCAATGCCGCGGCAACGGAACGAGTGGTGAGCATCGTGGGCACAGACGAGGTCGATCTCAACCGCAACCACATCAGTTGGGTGTCGCCTCTGGGGCGCGCGTTGATGAAGTCGGCAGTGGGCGATCGCGTAGTTCTCGAAGCGCCGGGCGGTACGGCGTACCTGACAGTGCTGGGAGTGTGTTACCAGCGCATTTCGGTGGAACCGTTCCGTGAACCACCTGGAGCTGAGGCCTCGGCAAAGGGACTCCCTCGCGGAGCCAATCCACCTGACGAAGTTTAGCGAAGTGTCACATCAACATTCCAGGCCCCGCCAGGATGGATTGTGAGCTGACTCACGTTCATGTCGGGTCTGCTGAGGATCAGACTGGAACCAGGCTGTGGAGTTTCCCGTAAAGCCGGCTTCTTGGTCCCGATTCGAAGTAGCGCCTCTGGATTGGCACTGATGAACGGCAAGGTTAAGAATGCTGCAGCGTAGTAAGTGTATGCAAAAGAATGGCTCCTCAGGTAGGACTCGAACCTACAACCCTCCGGTTAACAGCCGGATGCTCTGCCATTGAGCTACTGAGGAGTGATGGTGCGCCTGCGCGCGTCAAGTTGTATTGGTTATTGTAGCGGCGCGCGACGAGTGCGTCAAAGGCTTGGCGGACGCATTTGAAGGCTGAGTTCCCAAACCGGTCTTCTACCGCGAAAGACCAAAATGGGAAGCTGTCTGCGCGCCTGAACAGAATTCACGGCTTTCGCGAGTGCGGTCGTATGATGAGAGATTATCGGGTATGAGTAGCTCTTCCGTAACGCGGCGCGGTTTCGCAGCCGTCCTGATCGTGCTCACGCAATTCGCAATGTCGCAAATTCAAAATTCCAGCTCTTCTTCCACAATGAACATTTCCAAACCGCCTGCAACCAAACCACAGCCCGTGACCGACGACTACTTCGGAACGAAAGTCGTCGATCGTTATCGCTGGCTGGAAAACGAAGATAGTCCGGAAACCCGGCAGTGGGTCGCCGAGCAAATGTCCTACACCCGCGGCATTCTCGACAAACTGCCCGGCCGCGAGAAGCTGCGGGATCGGCTGCAGCAATTGCTCGAAATCGGCACATTGGGTGGGACGCAAGTGGGCGGCGACTACTACTTCCACATGCGGCGCGACGGCAAACAGAACCAGCCGGTGCTGTATGTGCGCAAGGGCGTCGATAGCAAAGACGAAGTGCTGGTCGATGTGAATCCGCTGTCGACAGATGGAACCATCGCGCTCGACTGGTGGTATCCATCACACGATGGAAAGTATGTTGCGTACGGAACGTCGGAGAGCGGCTCGGAGATGAGCACTCTGCGCGTGATCGAAACCGCGACGCGCAAGCTGTTGCCCGACGCGATTGCGCGCACGCGTGCCGCCAGCGTGGCGTGGAAGCCGGACGACAGCGGCTTCTACTACACGCGATATCCCAAGCCCGGCGAAGTCGCTGCCGGACAGGAGATGTACAACCGGCACGTGTTCTATCACGCACTGGGCGCCGACCCCGCGAAAGATACGCTGATCTTCGGCGAGGGATTGCCTCCGCAAGACTGGCCCAATGTGACGCTGTCGAATGATGGCCGCTGGCTCTGCATCATCGTGGAACAGGGATGGTCGAAGAGCGAGTTGTATGTGAAGGATCTGGAGAGCAGCGCGCCGCCGTTGCGCATCACCGAGGGCAAGGAATTTCTTTACTCAGTGCAGGCCTACAGCGGGGACCTTTATATCGTCACTAACGAGGACAGCCCGCGCTATCGCGTGTTCAAGACGCCGGCCACCGCACCAACCCGCGAGCACTGGCGCGAGATCATTCCGCAGTCGGACGCGGTTTTGACTTCGCTGAGCGTTATCGGCGGGCAGTTGTTTGTGGGCTATGAACTCAATGCGCACTCGCTGCTGAAGCGATTCACGATCGAGGGTAAGCCGTTGGGCGAGATTCCATTACCAACGCTCGGAACCATCTCCAGCATCGGCGGCGAGTACGACAGCAACAGCGCGTTCTATCTGTTTTCGTCCTTCACGACTCCGGCAACGATTTACCGCTTCGATATCCCACAATCGAGTACTACAGTGTGGGAGTCGGTCCAAAGTGGCATCGATCCTGATCTCTACGATACGAAGCAGGTCTGGTACAGGTCGAAGGACGGCACGCGCATTCCCATGTTTTTGGTGATGCGCAAGGGCCTGAAGATAACCGGGCACAATCCCCTGATCCTGAACGGCTACGGCGGCTTCAACGTCAGCCTGACGCCCGAGTTCAGCAAGACACTTTTTCCCTGGGTTGATCACGGCGGAATATTCGCGGTCGCCAACCTGCGCGGGGGCGCGGAGTTCGGAGAAGACTGGCATCGCGCCGGCATGCTCGACAAAAAGCAAAACGTCTTCGACGACTTCATCGCGGCAGCCGAGTATCTGCTGAAAGAGAGCTACACCGATCGTGAGCATCTCGCCATTCGCGGTGGCAGCAATGGCGGACTGCTGATGGGAGCGGTGATGACGCAGCGGCCGGATCTGTTTCGCGCGGTCGTTTGTCAGGTGCCGCTGCTCGACATGCTGCGCTACCAGAACTTCCAGATCGCCAAGCTGTGGATTCCGGAGTACGGCTCGTCGGACGATCCGAAGCAGTTCCAGTGGTTGTATGCCTACTCGCCCTATCAGCACGTGAAGGTGGGAACGAGTTATCCGGCGGTCCTTTTCATGACGGCCGAGAGTGATACGCGCGTCGATCCGATGCACGCGAAGAAAATGACAGCGGAGTTGCAGGCTGCCAACGGCGGGCCGAATCCGATTCTGCTGCGCATCGAAAGCAAAGCCGGGCATGGCGCCGGCAAGCCCATCTCAAAGCTTGTGGACGAATGGACTGATATCTATTCGTTTCTCTTCTGGCAGCTGGGGATGGAAAGAAGCAACTAGCCCCTCAGATGAGAGCATATCCCATAATCCATACTGGCATGGAATATGGTAATCTCGAGCCATGACGACAGCGCGTAAGATCACGGTTGAGGTTCCCGCCGATCTCCTGGAGAGAGCCCAACGCGCAGGCGGTACAGGTATCACCCAGACTGTTCGTACCGGACTGCAGCTGGTAGCGGCATCACACGCTTACGCTCGCCTACGCCAGCTGCGAGGGAAGGTTCGCTTTAGTCGTACGCTGGCTGAGTTGAAATACGATCGATGATCGCGGCTGACACCAGCACGTGGGTTGCATTTCTACAGGGCGATAATGGATCTGACGTCGACCTGCTGGACGACGCGTTGAAGGATCGGCAGGTCGTGATGGTACCAGTGGTACTTACCGAGCTGCTTAGCGACGCGAAGCTTTCGTCTGAGGTAGCAAAAACCCTCATCGAGATTCCAATGATTGAGCTCCCGCCGGGCTATTGGGAGCGGGCTGGATTATTGCGAGCGCAAGCCATAGCTAAGAGCCGCAAGGCGCGATTAGGCGACGCATTGATTGCTCAGAGTTGCATCGACCAAGGTATTCCCCTGCTCACTCGCGACAGAGACTTCCGCGCCTTCGCCAATACCAGGGGACTTACTGTCGTATTCGCATCTGGTGCGCATTAAACCGGATGATGCTGCGTCACTTCCCCACAAAAATCGCCACGCTGCGCGCCCTCACCAGATAGCTCTCCTGCGACAACAGCGGAAACTCCAGGCCGTCCTCTGCGATGTCCTGTGGCGATGTCAGCGCAGTGTCGACGAGGCGAAACCATTCGCGCTGGCCGATCTGTGGCAATTCGAACTCCAGATCGCCGTAATGAGAGTTGGCGATGAAGAAGAGGTCATCGCGCGCGTCTCCCTCATGCAGCTGCGTGAGTTGCATCGCCAGGCTGCGCGAGTCGGGACCCCAGTCCGGCCGGACACGCTTCACCCCGTGCCAGGTCACGTGGAAGCCGTGCTCGCCACTGAACTCGAAGCTGTCGCGGCGCAGCAACTGGCAGCGGCGGCGGAAGGCGATCATCAGTTGGAAGAAGCGCAGCAGGTCCGCGTTCGTCTCCGCCAGCTTCCAATCGACCCAACTGATCTCGTTGTCCTGGCAGTAAGCGTTGTTGTTGCCCTGCTGCGTGCGGCTCATCTCGTCGCCGGCAAGAATCATCGGCACGCCGTGCGACATTAGCAGGATCGCGGCGAAATTCTTCTGCTGCTGGAGACGAAGCTGGTCGACGGTCTTGTCGTCGGTTGGACCTTCGGAGCCGCAATTCCAGCTGTAATTGGCGTTGTTGCCGTCGGAGTTGTTCTCGCCATTGGCGAGATTGTGTTTCTCGTTGTAGGAGACCAGATCGTTCAGCGTGAAGCCGTCGTGACAGGTGATGAAGTTGATGCTGTGGTACGGCTCGCGCGCGCTGCTTAGATACAAGTCGGGACTGCCGAGCAGCCGCGTCGCCAGCGGCGAGATCATTCCGGCATCGCCCTTCACGAACTTGCGAATGTCGTCGCGGTAGATGCCGTTCCACTCCGCCCAGCGCCCCCAAGACGGAAACGATCCCACCTGATAGAGCCCGCCCGCGTCCCAGGCCTCGGCAATGAGCTTGATGTTCGCCAGCACGGGATCGTAGGCCAGGCGCTCCAACAGCGGCGGATTCTGCAGCACCGAGCCATCCTCACCGCGCCCGAGAATCGACGCGAGATCGAAGCGGAAGCCGTCGACGTGCATCTCCATCACCCAGTAGCGTAGGCAATCGACGATGAAGTCGCGCACCACCGGGTTGTTGCAGTTCACCGTGTTGCCGCAGCCGCTGAAGTTCTGATACTTTCCCGTGCCGCACTCGAGGATGTAGTAAGTCGAGTTATCGATGCCGCGGAACGACCACGTGGGGCCGTTCTCAGCGCCCTCTGCCGTGTGGTTGAAGACGATGTCGAGGATTACCTCGATGCCGGCCTTGTGAAAGGCGCGCACCATCTCCTTGAACTCGCGGACTTGTTCGCCGCTGTCTGGATTGCAAGAGTAAGCAGCGTTGGGCGCGAAGAAGGCCGTCGATTGATATCCCCACAGATTGAAGAGCGGCTGGCCGGTAAAGGGATTGAGGCGGTCGGTATCAGACTCCTCGAATTCATTGACCGGCAGCAGTTCGACCGCGGTCACGCCTAGCTCCTTCAGATAGGGAATCTTCTCGATGAGGCCGGCGAAAGTTCCCGGTTGGGTGACGCCGGACGAGGGGCTCTGCGTGAAGCTGCGAACGTGCAGCTCATAAATAATGCTGTCGGCCAGCGGAATGTTGAGCGGGCGATCGTGCTCCCAGTCGAAATAGTTTTCGACGACCAGGCTATTGCGATAGGGCCGCGTGCCGGGCTTGAACTCGCCCCACGAACCGCCGTGCGAAAGCGCCAGCGCATAAGGATCGAGCAGCACTTTCGACGGGTCGAAGCGATAAACGCTGGAGTCGGGATTGGGCTGCATGTCGAAGCGGTAGCCGTATTGCACGCCCGCATCGAGGCCTTCGACGAAAATGTGCCAGATCTGGCCGGTGCGGTTGGCGAGCGGATCCAGCGGGATTTCGACATAGGGATCCAGGGCTTCAGGTTTGAAGAGCACCAGCGTGCAGGACGTTGCGTGGTGTGAGAAAACGGAGAAATTCAAGCCGTGACGGCGGACGGTGACGCCCATCGGAAGCGGCCTGCCGCGCTTGACGCGCTCTCCCGGGATGGAGGTGGCAGCGGCCTTTTTGGGCGCACGTTGAGTATAAGTGGTGGCCATGGCGCGTTGCTCATTTTGCGCCCAAGTCTGAGGATTGGTATAGGGAAAAATTTGCCGCGCTCGGCGTGGCCGGAGCCAGCCCTGGTGAGCGGCGGCTGAAGGATTCCGGCACCGCGATGTTCGCTGGCGGCGAGGACGCCGCCGGGACAGCCGGCCGGGAGGCGGACGCTACTCGAAATCGCCAGATCGGACCGGCGTTGGAGCTAATCAATCCTGCAGACCGTCACCACGTCGTTCCGGTAAGGACAGCTCCAGTCCGCCGGAATCCCACTCTGTAGGACATTACTCCCACGTTGTAGGACAACCCACGTCACACCGTAATCCTGATGCAGGCGCTGGAAGTCTTCCGCCTCAAAATTCTTCCAGTTGTGCTGCGCTTGAACCTGATCATGCCACTGATCTGACAGCACTGGGAACATGCTGACGGGACCATTATCGTGAACACCGGCGAGCGAGCTACGCTGCGCGATGGCGCGGAAGCCGTGCTCATCCTCGCCCGGCAGGTTCATGTAGTTCGGATGGAGCGCGAAGATCGCATCTGGAGGCGTGTTCACGCGAATCCAGTCGAATGCCTGCACCCAGGCATTCTTGGGCGCGCGTCCGGGTAATTCCAGGTGCTGGCTTGCGGGAAACAGCTGGCGCTGGACGAAGAACATCGCAAAGCACAAGGGCGCGAAGAGTAGCGCCCAGCGCCAGACACCGGACTTCAACACCGATTCGGCCAGCACTCCGCCGAGCAAGACGAAGAGCAGAATGAAGACCAGGTGGAGACTGCGCATCGGCTGCAGCAAGGCGAAGCGCGCCATCGACGGGACGCAGACCACGAGTCCTACCGCGAGGAAAATCAACGTGAAGAGGATCAGCACGCGGCTGAGCACCTGGACTTGCGGCAGATCGCGCTTGCGGCCGTATCGCGCGAGCCACCACAACAGCAGAAGCGGGACGACGATGCCCAGCCACTCCGACCACTGCCAGCGCGTGACCAGGAAATAGGAAATGTTCTTTGCCAGCAGATCGCGATAGACGGGCGATGGAGGTGGAAAGAAACTCCAGGGAATCAGCAGCAATGCCGCCATAAGCGGCGAGGGGGAGAGTTTCGGTGGGGATGGAGCCGTCCGCTGGTATTCGAGGAAAAGCAGCGCCAGGAGAGCGATTCCGAAGGCCGACATCAGCGGATGAATGGCCGCGATGAGCAGCATGCCAATTCCGGCGCGCACAAACCTGCGCTTCAAGGCTTCGGCCAGCAATAGGATGATCGCCGCCGTCGACATGTCGCGCGGATTCAAATACTGATCGATGATGTACAGCGCCGTTCCGGCGACTGGGATCGTCAGCAACGCAGCGACCAGGGCCACGCTTCCCCAGGGAGCGCGATCATCGCGAAAGCAGAGGCGGGAGATGCGCCAGCATCCCAGCAGAAGAAGGAAGATGCAGGCGAAATGCCAGAGAAAGATGGCCCAATCCAGCGGCAGATGGGTGATGCGGACCGACGCGGCGACAATGGGCGCGAACAGCGTCATGCGCGCATGCGACATGAAGTACTGAGCGTTGAAGGGATAGAACGATGGGTTGAGATGTTTGACGACGGCGGGGAGATAGAACTCGGCGTCCTCGATGCCGGGGTGATAGCCGTGGACGAGCACGGCGCCGATGGTGATGAGGAACAACCCTGCGATTTGCCGGCGGTTCAACTCGCGCTCTCCGGGATTGCTATTCGTGGCGGAGGCATTCTACCGGATCGAGGCGGGCGGCGTTGTTGGCGGGGGTGATGCCGAAGGTGATTCCGACGGCGCAGGAGACCACCATGGCGACGATGGCCGAGGTCACGGAGACGGGCACGTTGCGGTTGGCGAAGATTTGCAGCGAGATGGGAATGCCGATGCCGATGAGTGTGCCCACTCCGCCGCCGAGCAGCGCGATCAGCACCGCCTCACACAGGAACTGCAGCAGAATGGCGCTGCGGGTTGCGCCTACCGCCTTGCGCACGCCGATCTCGTGAATGCGCATGTGGACCGTGGCCATCATGATGTTCATGATGCCGATGCCGGCGGCGATCAGCGTCACCGCCGCGAATAGCAGCAGGACGCCGGTGAACGCGTTGGCGGTTTTGTTGGCCAGGCGCAAGACGTCCGTCATGTTGTTGACGTTATAAACCGATCCCGGCCGGTGACGGGCGTTGATGATCGACTGGATCTTGTCGGTGGCCGCGGGAATGCTGTTGGCGTTGTACATGGAGAAGTAAATCTGATTCACCGCGTTGGTGCCGGACATGGAGTGGGCAACGCTATAGGGAATCAGGATGGTGCTGTCCTCGATCTCGGAGCGGCCCAGGGTGTCGATACTTTCGCGGAAGGTGCCGATGACGACGAACGGCACTTCCTCGATCCGGATGGTCTGTCCCAGCGCCACATCGAGTGAACCGAAGCGCTCGCGCGCGAGCGACTCTGTAAGCAGAGCGACTTTGTTGCCGGCCTCGGAATCCTGCTGATCGAAAAACCTTCCCGCGCTGACGATAATGCGCCGCACCGACTGATACTGCGGATCGACGCCGAGCACCAGAATGTCCTGCTCCTTGCCGGAGCCGATCACGATGCGCGCGTGCATGTTGAGCACGGGTGAAGCTTCCTTCACGCCGGGGACCTCTTGCTGAACAGCCACCATGTCCTTCGCGGTGAGGTAATCGCCGATTCCATTGCTGGCGGCGGCGCTGGAGACGCCGGAATATTCGGCCCAGATGACGTTGGTGCCGACGCCTTCGATCTGCGCGAGCACGTACCGCTTGCCGGTCAGCGCCACAGTCACGACCAGGATGAGCGCAGCCGTGCCGACGGCCATACCAAGCGCGGTCATCGCCGAGCGCAGCTTGTCCGCTTTGAGTGAGTCGACTCCCATGGTCAGGATTTCGCGGAAGACCAGGGTGCGCGAAAGATCCAGGCGGGTCGACAGACGATTCAGCGGAGCTACGATGATTTGCGCCATAGCAGGCTTACGAAACTTTGAGACCTCAGGATGATGGAAGCGCCGGACTGTAGCCAAGGAGAGCCGGGGCTAAAGCCCATTTCATTATTGCGCTTATCGGCACGGCTAAAGCCGTGCCCCTCCACCGTCTTAAGGACAATTCTTGCGTCCTCAATCATCGGACGGCACTGTTTCCATACAGCCACGGTTGCAAAATGTCGGCGGCCGCCTCGGAGCCTTGGGCCGACCAGTGATCATCGCACGGCAAGAAATACGGGCGATAGTTGCCGCCGGAGCGTGCGGCCATCTCCGGCAGCAGGTCTTTGACGCGAATGCCGACCTCGCTTCCCCAGGCTTCCAGCGCGGGTCCCAGGCGATCCTGGCCGTCCCGGTGGCGCTGGAAGTCGTTGGCCCGCGGGATGAGGAAAACGTCGACCTTGGCGCCGTGATCGTCGGCCACGCTCTTGATATCGAGCAACGATTTCTTCAGCCGGATGAGATCGGTATCGTTGTAATCGTTGTAGCCAGAGTACGTGCGATGCTGCGCCGAGTACACCCGCGAAGCCAAAATATATTCGACGACGTGATAGGTGGCAAAGTACGAGCGAAAAAACGCCTGCACGCGCGTCAGGAAACCTTCGCGAGCGTTGGGGTCAAAATTGCCCTGATAGGCGACGGAAAGATCGTTGCGATAGTAAGGAAAGTACCGGCCCGGATAATGATCTTCCATCCACGGGCCATCCATCTCATGAAAGTCGTTGTCCGGAAGCACGCCCACCAGCACAAGGTTGTGGTCGAATTTTGAGGCCAGGCTGTCATACAGCAACGCATATTGCAGCGGACTGAAGCCTCCGCCGGTACCGAAGTTCAGATGCTCGCGACCGGTGCGGGCTTCCAGCAGGTTGCTCAGCCGCTCATTTACGGGAAGACCAAAACCCTCCATGAAGGAGTCGCCGAGCACGACGGTGCGCGGGCGATCGGAGTGCAGGCTGCGCTCGACGTCACGGGCACCGTAGCTGTTGGTCGCGTACTCGAAGCTGAAACAGCCTTCCTGGTGGAGGAAGTGTCCGTTGGGCGGATGCCACATCCCGAACACGGGATTGTAGGTGCCCCAGAATTCATAACGGCCCAGGTGATAGGTTGGGCGGGTGAGCGGCCACTTCTTTAGATGAACCAGGACGATGCTGGCAAGTTCGATGGAGACAGCGAAGACAAGGAGATTGACGGCGACGAGTTTCAGCGCGTAGAGAAACTTCGAGCGACGAGGGGGTTTTGGCCTCGGCGGTTGAATGGTGGTGCTCGCGGGTGAGCCGTTGGTGAGGGTAGGCTCAGGCATGATCATCGTTAGACGTTCGGGCGGCGGAGGTGTCGCCGGCTGAAGCCGGCTCGGGAGCTACATAAAGGGCTCATCGGCACGACTGAAGTCGTGCCCTGTTACAAAGCTCTCGCGCGACGACTTTTTCAGCAGCCTATAAAGCCGGGCCCTGTTACAGACCCGACGACGCTGGCCTGAAAGGCCAGCACTATCCGAGCACTACCTCGTTTGCCGCAGTGCCTTATCTACTGATGACCACCATGGTCACGCCGATGCAAACCAGGCCGATGCCGACCCAGCGCGGCCAGCTCACGCGCTCGCCCAGGAAGAAGATGCCGCCGACGGCGCCCACCAGATAGCTCAATGCGGTAACGGGAACGACGAAGCTGACATCCTCGAAGGAAAGCAACGTGACCAGCGAGAAGAACGCGGTCGCCATCATGGCCACGCCAATCCAGATCCACTTCAAACGCAGCGCGCGGCCGATCAGCTTGAACGCGTCTGAGGGATGAAGGCGTTCCAGCTCGCCGGTTTGCTTCATGGCGCGGCCCAGGCAGAGCTCGCCTCCGGTGCCGACAACAATGACGAGGATGAAAAGTATGTATTCGAGGGTCAACTGGCGTTCCCTGTGGTGCGGGGATTGGTACCGCGAACGAAGGAAACGCCCAGACAAATGACGGCAATACCGACCCAGTGCAAGGGCGCCACTTTCTCATGCAGAACGAGCACGCCAAGTACGCCAATCACCGCGTAACCCAGAGCGGCGGCGGGCTGCACGAAGCTGTAATCGGCGACGGAAAGCGCCAGCATGTAGGCAATGATGAAGGCGATCAGGCAGCTGATTCCGGCCCATATGGTGAAGGAGCCGAAGATGCGAACGAAGGCGCCGAACAGCTCCGACAGCGGCCAGACTTTAATTTCGCCGACCTGCTTGGTGCTCTTGGCGAGCAGGAGATTGCCTACCGGACCGGTGATGATCATTACCCCGATCAGCAGGTAGGTTTTCAGGTGCAGCGTGTGCACCGGTAGTGGGGCACTTGTGGTTTGCGTCTCTGTGATTGGCGAACTCAATGCTAATGGCTTCCTGATTTATGGTACACGAAGGAAGCAATGGACTATGCCCCGTACGAAGCTGCCGGCGGGACGCCGCCAGGACAGCCCGCCGGAGGCCGGCGCTACATCTGACACAGCCGGTGCCATCCAAAGCGAGATGAAATAAGCGTCATTCCGCGGACGATTGGAATCTATTTAAAAGCAGTGGAAATTGGTCGGGGATGGGCCCGGGTGATTACGCCTTTGGTGGCATCGGGAGTGCCAAACCATTGTGATAGTTTAGTTACAGAGCGGTTTGACGGGCCCACGCTAGAAATACATTAATGTGCGGGATAGTTGGTTTCACACATAAGGGCGGATTGCCGCGCCCAGAGCGGATTACAGCGGCTGCGGCAACACTGGTCCATCGCGGACCGGACCAGCAAGGTGTCTATGAAACCGCTACCTGCTCGCTGGGCGCTACCCGCCTCAAAATCCTCGATCTCGAATCCGGCGACCAGCCTCTTCATTCAGACGACGGCGACACGACCATCGTCTTCAACGGCGAAATCTACAACCACCTGGAACTTCGCGCCGAGCTGGAAAACTCCGGCCATCGCTTCCATACCCACTGCGATACGGAAACCGTTCTGCACGCGTTTCTGGAGTGGGACACCGCCTGCTTTCAGAAGCTGCGCGGCATGTTTGCCATCGGCATCTGGACGAACTCTGCCAAGCGTCTGGTACTGGCGCGTGACCGCGTGGGCATCAAGCCGCTGTATATCGCGCGGGACGGCGAAGAGTTGTACTTCGGCTCCGAGCTTAAGGCGATCCTGGTTCATCCCGAGATCGAGCGCAATCTCAGCTTGCAGGCTCTCGACTGCTATCTCGCACTGAATTACATTCCCGCGCCCTGGACGATGATCGAGGGAATCTTCAAGGTGATGCCGGGGACGTGGGTCGAGTGGCGCAATGGCGAAGTGCGTTCGGAATCGTATTGGACTCTGCCTGCGCCACACGCCGAGAACTACACGCTTGGCTCGGCTTGTGAGGAGCTGGACGCGCTGTTGCAGCAGTCGGTAAAGGAGCACCTGTACTCCGACGTGCCGCTCAGCGTTTGGCTCAGCGGTGGTCTGGATTCGTCGACTATTTTGCATTACGCCTCGCGCGCGTCGTCGTCGCGGGTGAAGACGTTCTCGATTTCGTTCCGCGGCCGTAGCTTCGACGAGAGCAGCTATATCCAGAACATGGTTTCGGAGTACGGGACGGACCATGCCGAACTCGACCTGAATCCTGACGAAGATCTGATCGGTGCGATTCAGGAGTTCGCGTATTACTCCGACGAGCCGAGCGCGGATGCGGGTGCGTTGCCGCTGTGGTTCCTGGCGAAGCTGAGCCGCACGCAGACCGAAGTGGCGCTCAGCGGCGAAGGCGCTGACGAGTTGTTTGGCGGATATCTGACCTATCGCGCCAGCCGCATCGCAGCGAATCTGCGGCGGCTGCCGGCCAGCGCGCTGCGGCTTGGACAGTGGCTGATGCAAGCGTGGCCGGTGTCGGACGACAAGATCGGCTGGGATTACAAGGTCAACCGGCTGCTCGCCGGCAGTCTTATGTCGGCCGAGCGCGGGCACGTTTATTGGAACGGAACGTTCTCCGATCGCGAAAAACAAAAGCTGACCTCGGAGGCGCTGCCCACGGCGCTGGATCGCGTGCTGGCCGATCTGCGGGGGCAACTCGGACGCAACGGCAGCGATCTGAACGCCTACTTGTGGTTCGACCAGAAGTACTACCTGCCGGATGATATTCTGGTTAAGTCGGACCGCATCAGTATGGCGCATTCTCTGGAGGTGCGGCCGCCCTTTCTCGACCATCGCATTGTCGAGTTTGCGAACCGGCTCCCGGCATCGCTGAAAGTTTCAGGCTCGCGGCAAAAGGTGGTTCTCCAGCAGTTGATGATGGACAAGCTGCCGCATTCGGTGCTGCACCGGCCGAAGGTGGGCTTCGATATTCCGGCGCACGATTGGCTGCGCGGGCCGCTGCGCCAGTTGCTGGTCGAGACGCTGCGCGAGGGCGCGGCAGAGTATCCCGAGGTCTTTCGCCCGGCTGTGCTCGAGTCCCATCTGCAAGATCATTTGGAAAGGCGCGTCAATATTGGCTATCACTTATGGGGATTGATGATTCTGTTGTTGTGGATGAAAAAGTGGAGCATCAGGCCGCCCCGGCCTGCCACAGCAACGCGACAGGTTTCGGTTACCGGAGTTGGAGTTTATACGTAATCCTGCTGCTCGTGGCGGGATCGGTCTACCTCACCGGGATCATCTCTCCTCCTTCGCTGCAAGACGACGTAGACGCGGTACAGGCGCAGATCGCCCGCAACATGCTGACGACGGGCGATTGGGTTACGGCTCGCCTCGATGGCGTCGCCTACCTTGAGAAGCCGCCGCTGATCTACTGGCTGATGGCCGGCTCGTACAAGATCTTTGGCGTGCATGACTGGGCGGCGCGGTTGCCGATCGCGCTGTTCTGCATTGGGCTTTGCCTGCTGACGGCGGCCTTCGGCGTCTGGGCATTTGGGCGGAGGGCCGGCTTCTATGCGGGCTTATGCATCGGCACGTGTGTCGGGCTGTACCTGTTCACGCGCGTTTTGATTCCTGACGTTATTCTCGCCTTCACGATTACGCTGGCGATGTGGGCGCTGCTGCGCGTGACCGACGAAGCCGAGACGAGGCCGGGACTGTGGGCGTTTCTGCTGGCTGCGAGCCTCGGAATCGGGCTTCTGTTGAAGAGTTTGATCGGCGTTTTGTTCCCGATTGCCGCGGGCGCGATCTATTTGCTTTTAACTAACCAGTTAGTTAATAAGCGAACATGGCGCCGGCTGCGGCCTTTCAGCGGATTGCTGGTGATTTTGCTGATCGCCGTCCCCTGGCACGTGCTGGCGACGCTACGCAATCCGCCGTACTTCTCGCTTTCCATGCACAGCGGGCCGGGCGAGTATCACGGATTCCTGTGGTTCTTTTTTATCAATGAGCAGCTGTTGCGCTTCCTGAATCTGCGCTATCCGCGCGACTACAACACCGTCCCGCGCCTGTGGTTCTGGCTCTTTCATCTGGCATGGCTGTTTCCGTGGAGCGTCTATCTTCCGGCGGTCACCAAGCTGTCGTTCAAGCCGATGGACCGCGCGGGCCGCACGCGACTCCTGGCGCTGTGCTGGGTTGGTTTCATTCTGGTGTTCTTCACGTTCTCCACCACGCAGGAGTACTACTCGATGCCCTGCTACCCGGCGCTGGCCTTGCTGCTGGGCTCGGCAATGGCAGCCGACGGCGTTTGGATACGCCGCGGGACCGCAGTGTTGACTGCGCTGGCATCGCTCGCCGCGGCGGCCGCGATTGCGATCCTTGTGCTGGTAAGGAACGTGGCTACGCCGGGGGACATCTTCAGCGCGCTGACCTCGCATCCCTCCGCCTACACTTTGTCACTGGGACACATGGAGGATCTAACGCTGCAGTCGTTCGCGTACCTGCGAACGCCGCTGTTGCTGGCAGCTGTCGCGTTGTTGATCGGTGCGATTGGAACCTTCCGTGCGCCGGCCAAGCGGGCGTTCGTCTGCATCACGCTGATGATGCTGTTGTTCTTCCAGGCCGCACGACTGGCGCTGATTACCTTCGATCCGGATTTGTCTTCCAAGACGCTGGCGGAGGCGATCCTGCACTCGCCCGATGGCAAGCTGATCGTCGATCGCCATTACTACGCATATTCGTCGGTGTTCTTCTACACGAACCGAACTGGACTGCTGTTGAATGGCCGCAGGCTGAATCTCTCGTACGGATCCTACGCGCCGGGCGCGCCCGATCCTTTTATCGATGACGCGCAGTTTAAGGAACTTTGGTCGACGCCGCAGCGATATTACCTGGTGGCGAGCGATTCCGCCTTACAACGGCTGGAGCCGCTGGTGGGGCGCGACAAGTTGAACATTGTCGCTGCCGAGGGCGGAAAGTTCCTGGCCACCAACCTGCCGCTGCCCAGCACCCACTTGCCGCCCGTCGCCGGGCAGCATGCGGAGCGCCAGGATAGTCCGCCGAAGCCGTCTTGTGCCTGGTCATCCGACCAGCCAGAGGCGCGATGCGGAGCGGCCACACAGATTTTGAGCTTCGTCCGAGGTACCCACTTTGCACCGCTCTTGCGCGCGTTGGCGTGGAGAAATCCTGCAATCGCGGCGCAAACCCGGTATATTCTTAGAGGAAGGAACTTATTGGCAGCTCATCGCACATGCCTTCCAAAAGACCGGGTTGACCTCGCCGTGCGGGAACCTCGGAGCAGTAGCAGTAGCATTTCAGGCGCCGCGCTACACATGAGCCCTGAGGAGGATGCATGAGAATTGCTGTGCTGGGTGGAGATGGCTATTGCGGGTGGGCAACCGCATTGTACCTGTCCCAGAAGGGACACCAGGTCGCCATCGTCGACAACTTCATCCGCCGCAAATGGGATTTTGACCTCGGTGTCGAGACGCTGACTCCGATCCGTTCGCTCCGCGACCGGTTGCAAGCCTGGAAAGATCTTACCGGCAAACACATCGACACTTTCGTCGGCGACATGACGGATTACGCCTTCCTGTCGGCGCACGTTCGCGACTTCGAGCCGGACACCGTCATTCACTTCGCCGAGCAGCGGTCGGCGCCGTATTCCATGATCGACCGCGAACACGCGACCTTCACCCAGGTGAACAACCTGGTCGGCACGCTGAATCTGCTGTTCGCGCTGCGCGAGTTCAAGTCCGATTGCCATCTGGTGAAGCTGGGCACGATGGGCGAATACGGCACGCCCAACATCGACATCGAAGAAGGCTACATCCGCATCGAGCACAACGGCCGCGCGGACCTGCTCCCATTTCCCAAGCAGCCGGGCTCGTTCTATCACCTCTCCAAGGTGCACGACACCCACAACATTCATTTCTGCTGCAAAGCCTGGGGATTGCGGGCTACTGATCTGAATCAGGGCGTCGTTTACGGGACGACAACCGACGACACCGAGCTGGATGAAGCGCTGATCAATCGCTTCGACTACGACGAGATCTTCGGCACCGCGCTGAATCGCTTCTGCATTGAAGCGGCGGCCGGCCATCCGATTACCGTGTACGGTAAGGGCGGACAGACGCGCGGCTTCCTCGACATTCGCGACACCATTCGCTGCGTCGAGATTGCCTGCATGAATCCGGCCGAGCCGGGCGAGTTCCGCGTCTTCAATCAGTTCACCGAGCAGTTCTCGGTGCTGGAGCTGGCGGAGATGGTGAAATCGGCGGCGCTGAAGCTGGGCCTGAAGGCTGAGATTCAGCATCTGCCCGATCCGCGTGTCGAGGCGGAGGCGCATTACTACAACGCCAAGCATTCGAAGCTGGTCGACCTGGGTTTGCAACCGCATCTGCTGTCGCAAACGCTGCTGGATTCCATGATCGGTATCGCGCTGAAGTACAGCGATCGCATCGATCAGTCGGTGTTCCTGCCGAATGTGAACTGGCGGAGCGCGAACAACAGCCGCAACGGCAATGGCCGCCTGCGCACCCCGACCCCGGCATCGCTGATTGAGTCGGGCGTGTAGGCGAGAGCGATTGTGTCGCAGCGCTTTTGATTTGTCATCCTGAGCGGAGCGTCCGCAACGGTTTTTCCGATCTGCGTCTTTTGCGGATCGGGCGGACGCGCAGCCGAAGGATCTGCGGTTTGCTCGTTGTGGTAAGAACTCTCGTCGGCTAAAGGCCGGCTCTACCGAATTCGCTTTCCACCCCCCGGAGCCATTTCCTCAACCCATGATTGCCCACGTCATCGAAATCGTCGGAGCCTGGATTGTCGGCGTCATCTCCGCCGCGGGGTATCCCGGCGTGATGTTCCTGATGGCCATCGAGTCGGCCTGCATTCCCCTGCCGTCAGAAATCATCATGCCGTTCTCCGGTTACCTGGTGTACACCGGACGCTTCTCGCTGCTCGCGGTCGCGACGTGGGGCGCGCTGGGCTGCAATCTGGGATCGATCGTGGCCTACGAAATCGGCTACTTCGGCGGACGCCCGCTGGTCGAACGCTACGGCCGTTATATCTTCCTCAGCCAACGCGAGCTCGCCATTGCCGACCGCTTCTTCGAGCGCCGCGGATCCCTGGCTGTGCTCATAGCGCGCCTGCTGCCGGTGATTCGTACGTTTATCGCACTGCCCGCCGGCATAGCGAGAATGAACCGCGTGAAGTTTCACCTCTACACATTTGTCGGCTCGTGGCCGTGGTGCTTCGCGCTGGCCTACGTAGGCATGCGTCTCGGCCAGCAATGGGAAACCGATCCCCGGCTGAAGATGTGGTTCCATCGGCTCGACGCGGTGATCGTGCTGGTAGTCCTGTTGGCAGTGGGCTACTTCGTCTGGTCGCACATCTCGCATCGCATGGGATCTGAAGGCGCGGCGGAAGAAGCAGCGGAGTAGCAGCGCTGGGATCCGGTCTTGACAGCGCCTTCATCGGCACCGTGATCACGCGGGCCAGAGGCCCGCGTTACAGCCGGCTTGGAAGCCGGCGCTACTCTTCGAAGCTTTGTATCCGAGGTGATTTTCGAGTAGCGCCAGCCTCTGGCCGGCTGTCCTGGCGGCGTCCCCGCCGCCAGCAGCGAACACTCGATATCAGGGCACGCCTTCACAGGTTGATCAAAGACCCGATTTCGGCGCATCGCTGATTTCAACACGGGGAAACCGAGCCCCGCCCCGCGGGACGGCGACAAGATAGCCCAGCACGCAGCGCCCGGTTTGGCGCGGAGTGCTGGGTAGCCTACCCCAAGAAACAAGAGCCGGCTTCAGCCGGCGGCACAGCCCCTCATCTCGCCATTCCTCTGCTGATCTCATCCCGCGCGCGCAGTAGCACGCAAATCCGCAGATCAGGTTAGAATGTTCCATCTACGTTGAGGTCGTTGCATCTGCTGGCTTTTCCAGCCGAAGCGGAAATCTTATGAGTCATCATCGGGCGCGAGGAAGCTCGCGTGCCAATTCGTTGAAGTTTGCGTTGCCGATCGCGTGCGGGCTGATAGTAGCGTTCGGCCTGACCGGCTGCAGCCGCTCCAATGCGGGCACGCAGCAAGGTCCGCCGGCGATGCCGGTGAAGGTGGCTGCGGTCAAGGACCAGCCGATCGGCGACGCTTCGGAATATGTTGCCACCATCAAGTCGCGGCACTCGGCCACCATCATGTCCGACGTGGAAGGTTGGATCTTCGGCATCCGCGTGCATTCGGGGCAGCTGGTCAAGAAGGGCGACACGCTGATGGAGATCGATCCGCGCATGCAGCAGGCCACGGTCTCCAACTACGATTCCCAGAGGCGTTCCAAAGAAGCCGCTCTGGCTTGGGCCAAGTCGCAATACGAGCGCGTGAAGGCGCTGGCCGCCAGCGGTGTGATGAGCCAGCAGGATCTGCAGCAGGCGCAGTCGGCCTATGATGGCGCGGTCGCCGACGTAAAGGCCCTGGACGCGCAGATCGACCAATCGAAAGTGCAGCTGAAGTACTACAGCGTCTTTGCGCCGACCGATGGCATTGTGGGCGACGTGCCCGTGCATGTAGGCGACCGCGTCACTAACACCACACCGCTGACCACGATCGACGAGCGCAGCGGCCTGGAAGTTTACATCCCGGTGCCATCCGAGCACGCGCATGACGTGAAGATCGGCACGCCGGTGGAAGTTGTGGATCAGGCGGGAAAAGTCTTGCTGAAGACCAGCGTGGATTTCATCTCGCCGCAGATCGATACCGGAACGCAATCGGTGCTGGTGAAGGCGCCGGCCGATAAGGCGGCGGATGTGCTGCGCGCCATGCAACTGGTTCGCGCACGAATTGTTTGGAGCACCCACTCCGGCATCACGGTACCGGTGATCGCGGTGACCCGCATCAGTGGACAGTTCTTCGCGTTCGTGACGCAGGAAGACAACGGCAAGACAGTAGCGCATCAGGTGCCGCTCGAGTTGGGTGAGATCACCGGCAACGATTACGCGGTGCTGAGTGGGCTGAAGACAGGCGAGCAGGTGGTGGTCTCCGGCGGGCAGAACCTTGCCGACGGCATGCCGGTGCGGATTGAGCAGTAGAGGTTTTTTAGGTGGAAACGCCGGGCTATAACCCGGTGGAAGCGCGGGCTATGACCCGGTGGAAGCGCGGGCTATAACCCGGTGGAAGCGCGGGCTATGACCCGGTGGAAGCGCGGGCTATGACCCGGCGGAAGCGCGGGCTATAACCCGGTGGAAGCGCGGGCTATAACCCGGTGGAAGCGCGGGCTATGACCCGGTGGAAGCGCCGGGCTATAACCCGGTGGAAGCGCGGGCTATGACCCGGTGGAAGCGCCGGGCTTTAGCCCGGCGAAACAGAACAGCGTCGAGAACGGCTTTAGCCACGGTGGCCAGGGCTAAAGCCGAGTTTCTGAAGAACCATTTTCGGCACGGCTAAAGCCGTGCCCTTCCACCGGTACTTAGGAATTCATTTTGTTTTCCGACTTCTTCATCAAGCGCCCGGTCTTCTCCATCGTCACCTCGCTGTTCATCGTGATCGCGGGCGCGGTCTGCATTCCATTCCTGCCGATTGCGCAATTTCCCGACCTGGCGCCGCCGCAAGTCTCGGTGAACGCCTTCTATACAGGCGCCAACGCTGTCGCTGTCGAATCGTCCGTCACCACCATCCTGGAGCAGGCAATCAATGGTGTGGAAGGCATGCGCTACATGACTTCCACCAGTGGCAACGACGGCAGCTCCTCCATCAACATCACGTTTGAGCTGACGCGCCCGCTCGATCTTGCCGCCGTCGACGTGCAGAACCGCGTGCAGGGCGTGATGGGCCGCCTCCCCGACGCGGTGAAGAATACCGGCGTCACCATCAACAAAGTAGCGACCTCGTTCGTCCTCGCGGCCGGCTTCTACAGCGACAACAATCGTTACAACGAAGAGTTCATCAGCAATTACATCGATATCTACGTCAAAGACGCGATCAAGCGCATTCCGGGCGTCGCCGATGCGCAGATCTTCGGCGAGCGTAAATACTCGATGCGCCTGTGGCTGGATCCGGCGCGGCTGGCCGCGCGCGGCCTGACCGCATCCGACGTCGTCGACGCGCTACAACAGCAGAATGTCCAGATCGCTTCCGGCCAGGTTGGCGCCGAACCGACATCGACCAACCAGATGTACCAGATCAGCGTGCGCGCGATCGGACGCCTGACGGAAGCGTCGGAGTTCGAAAACATCATCCTCAAGCCGGGCAGCAATGGCGCGCTGGTGCGGCTCGGGGATGTCGGCCACGCCGAGCTGGGCGCCGAGGACTACAGCGGCAAGCTTCGCTATAACGGCTACAGCGGCATCGGCATCGGCGTCAGCCAGTTGCCCACAGCTAACGCGCTGGACGTCGATCACGCCGTGCGCGCTGCACTGGCGCGGCTGGCGCAGCGCTTTCCACCTGGCCTGCGTTACGCCGTAGCCTTCGACACCACGACGTTCGTCGGCGAATCCATTCGCGAAGTACTGAAGACCCTGGCGGAAGCCGTCTTCTTCGTCATGCTGGTCATGCTGTTGTTCCTGCAGGACTGGCGCAGCACCCTGATTCCGGCGGTCGCCATTCCCGTATCGCTGGTGGGAACGTTTGCGTTCATCAAGCTGCTGGATTTCTCTATCAACACGCTGACGCTATTCGGCATTGTGCTGGCCACCGGACTGGTGGTGGACGACGCCATCGTGGTGATCGAGAACATCAAGCGGCACATGGGCGAGGAGCACAGCGACTCGCACGTCGCCGCCTCGAAAGCAATGAGCGAAGTAACCGGCGCGGTCGTCGCCACGTCGCTCGTTCTGGTTGCCGTGTTCGTTCCGGTCGCGTTCTTTCCGGGAACGACCGGGCTGCTCTACAAACAGTTCTCGCTGACCATCGCCTTTTCCATCGCGATCTCCGCCTTCAACTCGCTAACCTTCACGCCATCGCTCTCCGCGCTCATCCTGCGTGGAGAAAAGGAGTCGCGCAACGTCTTCTTCCGTGCGGTCGAGCACGTGATTCATCGCACCACCGCGTATTACGTTTACACCGCCAAGAAGGCGCTGAACTTCCGCTACGTGATCCTGGCGATCTTCTTTGCCGGCCTGGCCGCAACCTATCTCATCTACAAGGCGGTGCCGACGGGGTTCGTTCCCGACGAAGATCAGGGCTGGTTCATGATCACCGTACAAGCGCCACAGGGAGCTTCGGTGGAATACACCTCGCAGGCGATGCGGCAAGTGGAAGCCGTTTGCTCGAAGGAGAAGGACATCACCGGCGCCTTCAGCGTGGTGGGCTTCAGCTTCAGCGGAAGCGGCGCCAACAAAGGCATGATCTTCCTGAATCTGGCCAATGCCGACAAGCGCAAAAGCAAGCAGGATTCGGCGGCTGCCGTCGTCAACCGCTTGCGCGGCCCGTTAAGTCAGTTGACGGAGGTGCAGGCATTTCCCTTCCTGCCACCGGCCATCTCCGGCATCAGCGCCTTTGGCGGCTTCACCTTTGAGGTGCAGGACGAGGGCGGCAACACGGTCCAGGAACTTTATAACGTCACGCAAAATCTGGTGCGCGAAGGAAACGGGCGCAAGGATCTGAGCGGCCTGTTCAGCGCTTTCACCGCCAATGATCCGCAGTTCGTCGTGAACATCGATCGCGCCAAGGCACGCAGTTTGCAAGTCCCCATCCAGCAGATCACCGACGCGCTGCAGGTCTACCTGGGCTCGGCGTACGTGAACGATTTCGATTTCAACAATCGCGCTTATCGCGTGTACGTGCAGGCCGACCAGAGATTCCGCCGCCAGCCGCGCGACATTCGCCAGTTCTATGTTCGCGCCGACAACCAGCAGATGGTCTCGCTCGACAACGTGGTCCGCATCACCGAGTCGACGTCGCCGCAGGTGATCAGCCACTACAACCTGTTCCGCTCGGCGGAAATCAATGGCTCGGCCGCGCCGGGATTCAGCTCCGGGCAGGCGATTCAGGCGATGGACAAAGTCGCGCAGCACTTGCCGCTGGGCTTCAACTACTCGTGGTCGGGACTCTCGCTGGAAGAGATCAAGTCGGGCAAGCAGTCGGCGCTGCTGTTCAGCCTGGGATTGCTGCTGGTTTACCTAACGCTCTCGGCGCAATATGAAAGCTTCGTGCTGCCGTTCATCATCATGCTGAGCGTGCCGATGGCGGTGCTGGGCGCATTGCTCGCGCAGGCGGCGCGCGGCTTGCTGAACGACGTCTACTGCCAGATCGGATTGGTGATGCTGATCGGGCTGGCGTCGAAGAACGGCATTCTGATCGTCGAGTTCGCCGAGCAGTTGCGCCACAGAGGATTGTCGATCAAAGAGGCCGCAGTCGAGGCCGCGCGCCTCCGCCTGCGCCCCATCCTGATGACCTCATTCGCCTTCATTCTGGGCGTGTTGCCGCTGGTCTTTGCCACAGGCGCAGGCTCGGAAAGCCGCCACTCGGTCGGCACGACGGTCTTCGGCGGAATGATCGTGTCGACCGTGCTGAACCTGTTCTTCATTCCCGTGCTGTACGTGATTGTGAAGACGATGCTGGAGCGGGAGAAGGCGCCGGCATCTGCATAGCGCGGCGTCAGTGAGGCTGGGACTTCAACCGCTTCAAATAGTCGCCCAACTTATCTTCCGGAATTCCCTCACCACGCCGAAGCTGTTCGATACCGACACCGATTCTGGCATCGTTGGCCTCACGGCTTTCCAGTAGCCAGCGGTCCTGCTCCTCCTGTGTTTCAAGCAGGTGGAGCAATACTTCCTCGACGCTTTCGGAGCCCGTCAGCTGCAGCTGTTTATGGATTCTGGCAGCCAGCGCCTCATCGCGGATTTCGATATTCATCACTATGCCTCTTGTTGTTTGATTGTTAGCCGAGACATAATCCATGTCAACTCATGTTGCCAGAACTGTCGCAGGTGCGCTTAATTATCCGATCAGGAATTCTTGTACTGCTCGTGTCCATTTGTTCGGGTGTTAACTCCACGGCTGCAACGGATGCTGCGAAAAAAGGCTTGAGCGATATAGACCGAGCGGTTCTCTTCGCTATCCAGCATGAAGTCGATGCGACTGATCTCAAGGACAAGGATTTCTGTGTTGGCTTTGGTTATCCTTCGTCATTGAATGAAAAGTCCATAGTCTCAGCGCTTAAGCAAGCGGGCCTCCGAGTGCACCGACAAAGTTGGTGCAACGCTGGGCCCAGAGGGTTGGATTTCGCCGTTGTGGCCCCGATCAAAGAGACCAGCCCAGGAACATACGAGTTTGTCGTTGAACAGGGAGATTACTCTCCTATCCAGCAGGGCGCGCATTTCGGCACGCTGCGGCGGCGCGGCACGTACACGGTTCACAGCGCAGAGGGATCAGATCCTACGTTGGTTTCCTATCAGAAAATTTGCTGCAGCGGGAACTGAACGGAGTCGGGCAGGGTCATTCACGCCAGCCCTTCAACCGCTTCAAGTAGCCGTCCAACCCATCTTCGAGAGCTCAGATCTCGGCAATCGCAGCGATAGACACTCTCATGCCGGGAATTCGCACGGGCATCTTGGCGCCTTGGCGCGCGGGCGGATTTGCTGGAAACCATTTCATCCACTCCTCATTCATTCCGGCAAAGTCGGTCTCCTCCAGGATAATGACAGTCGCGCTCACGATCCGCTCGACAGAAGAACCCGCGGCT
This sequence comes from uncultured Acidobacteriaceae bacterium, assembly GCA_963805985.1. Taxonomy (GTDB): domain Bacteria; phylum Acidobacteriota; class Terriglobia; order Terriglobales; family Acidobacteriaceae; genus Bog-257. The sequence goes on from CAWDWG010000010.1 coordinate 218,372, forward strand.
TCGAGAATCGCGGACACGTTCGCCAGGCACTGTCTGGTCTGCTCCTGGATCGTGCCTCCAACGATCTTCCCGGTCGCCGGGTCGTGCGGCCCCGTGCCTGAAACGAACACAAGCCCTGCGGCCCTCACGGCTTGACTGTAGGTTGGCGGCGAGGCGGGGGCGTTAGGCGTGCGAATAATGTCTTTTGCCATCGTTTTCTCCGGTGCTGATTGTTAGCTCGAGCGTAACCAGTGACAACTCATCTTCCCCGAAAGGTACTACATCACTTCCGCGCTTGACCGGCGTCACAGAGTTTCTGCGGGGCCCGCGTAGAACAGTAATAGCAAGGGTTATGAGAGTCACCGATGGCCGCGAAACTGCGGCCGGTGGCGGCTTTCACTGACGTCCCCACCGCGTGGGGAGAATGGTCGCTGTATGGTCACAGCACAGCTCACACCGGTCGGGGTGGGCATCCACAATGTGCTCATCGCGACAGACTTTTCCACCTACTCCAACACCGCTCTGAGGTACGGCCTGCAACTGGCCAAGAGCTACGAAGCGACGGCCCATGTCGTCTTTGTGGTTCCCGCCGACGAGTTCCTGATCGCCGGCCCCGAGGCCTACGTCGCCGCCAAAGAGGCAGCCGCTCGCGATCTGGAAGAGCTGAAAGCCGAGTTGGGCCGCAAGCACAGCTATGTGGAGGGACGCGAGTATCACCTGTGCCTGCTGGAAGGCGACGTGGCGCAGACGATTATCGACTTTACGCGTAACCAGCGGATCGACCTTATCGTGCTTGGCACGCACGGCCGCGGCGGACTGGGCAAGGCGCTCATGGGCTCGGTTGCCGAGAAGGTTTTTCGGCAGTCGCCGGTTCCGGTGCTGACCCTTGGGCCTCATCTTCGCCGCGTGACCCGCGATCACAGCCCGCGCAACATCCTGGTAGCCGCCGACCTGACACCGGCTTCGGCACTTGCCGCGCGTTACGCCGCCAGGCTGGCCGGAGAAAACCATGCCAAGCTCACGCTGCTGCATGTTGCGGATTCCAAGAAGCTCGAACACATGCCCGACACGGCTGCCGCGAAACGCGCCTTTGAATTACGACTGGAAGAGCTGGTAGGATGTCCGTGCCCGGGCGTCGAAGTCGCGGTACGCATTGAAGTTGGACGAGTAGTGCCCACCATCTTGCACGCCCTGGATGAGATGGAAGCCGATCTGCTGGTGATCGGGGTCCATCCTTCGCGCGGGCTGCTGGATCGACTGATGTTTCCCCATGCCTATGAACTTGTGTGCGGGTCGTCGTGTCCGGTGCTGACGCTCCGGGAAAGTCCTCGGCCGGCAAACATGAATTGAAGCAGTTTGGGAGGAAGAATGCGGAAGAACAGCGCAGTACTCATGCAGAGCCGGCCCCGGCGATTACTCCGGAGATCATTTCGAAGATCAAGAAAGAGGACATGAAGCAGGCGGTGGTGGAGAAGTTCAGCGGCAAAGCGGCCGCGAAGCGCAGCGCAGGGAAGATTCAACAACAGCCGCCGGACTGGCAGCCCGCCGACGAGTAGCGCTGACGGCGGAAGCGAGGGTAGCGAGAACGGTGGATTGTTCTCGCCGCCGGAAATTCGAACGAACGTTATTTCAGGAACCCGGCAGCGCGCCTGCATGGGGTCAGCGGGTTTGGATTTCGACCGCCTCGTATCAGGGCACGACTTCAGTCGTGCCGATAAGCCGTTTATTTCCTCGCCTGAGCCGGCTTCAGCCGGCGGCACGACTTGGCTTTCTTTCAGCGGCCCGCGTCTCAGCCCGTTTGATGATCAGTCATCCCGACCGAGGACTTCAGTCCGACTGAGGGATCTGCGGTTCGCCGCGGAGCGGCGGCACGGGCCGCGACACACTCTCTTTAGCTCTGCTACTGCGCGCACCGGCGCTAAAGCCCAAGTTTCTTTCGAGTTTTCGGCACGACTTCACAGACTGCTGAAAAGCTCGAACCGCAGATCCCTCGTCGCACTAAAGTCCTCCTCGGGATGACAAAAATATAGGTGGCTTGGGACGCGGGCCTGAAGGCCCGCTCTACCTTCTCAACAAACGGAGCACCCCACTTAAACGCGGGGTGTGAACGCCCAACTATCCTGCGAACCGCTTTCCACCTGAGCTGGGCCGCTGAATCTCTCTTCCGGCAAAGCCATCCAATCCCTGTAACCCACAGATACTTGGGACGCGGCGGCGCGCTCCCGGACAGACAAACGATGCGGATTGGCATAACGTGTTATCCCACCTATGGCGGCAGCGGCGTGGTCGCCACCGAACTCGGCTCGGAGCTGGCGCAGCGCGGCCATCAGGTCCACTTCATCTCGTACTCGCAGCCCATCCGGCTGAACACGCTGCAGCCCAACATTCACTATCACGAGGTCGAAGTCTCGCGGTATCCGCTGTTCGAATATCCGCCCTACGATCTGGCGCTGGCGACCCGCATGGCCGAGGTCGCCGAGATCTATGAGCTCGATCTGCTGCACGTGCATTACGCCATCCCGCATTCGGTGAGCGCGATGCTGGCGCGGCAGATGCTCTGCTGCGATCACGCGCGCAATAGCCGCCGCCTGCCTTACGTCACCACGCTGCACGGCACCGACATCACGCTGGTGGGAGCCGATCCGTCCTATCTGCCGATCACGCGCTTTTCCATCGATCAGAGCGACGGGGTCACGTCGATTTCCGAGTATCTGAAGAAGCGGACGCTGGAAGTCTTCGACGTGAAGACGCCGATCGAAGTGATTCCCAACTTCGTGAACTGCGATCTCTACGAGCGCACGCCCGAGGTCATTCAGCAGCGCTCGGAGTACGCAGCCGCTGACGAGAAAATCCTGGTGCATCTCTCGAACTTCCGTCCGGTGAAGCGGATTCCCGACGTCATCGAGATATTCGATCGCGTGCAGAAGATTGTTCCGGCGCGGCTGCTGATGATCGGCGACGGCCCGGAGCGCTCGAGCGCGGAGTGGCTGGCGGTGCGCAAAGGGATTCACAACAAGGTCAGTTTCCTCGGCAAGCAGGACCGCATTCACGAGAAGCTCGGTGTCGCGGACGTGATGCTGCTGCCCAGCCAGTTGGAGTCGTTCGGGCTCGCTGCGCTGGAAGCGATGGCCTGCGAGGTGGTGCCTATTGCGACCAACGCCGGCGGCGTGCCGGAGGTGATCGATCACGGCAAAACAGGATTTCTGGCTGACGTCGGCGACGTGGACACGATGGCGAATTACGCGATCGATATCCTGACCGATGACAAAAAGCTGAAGCAGATGGGAGAACAGGCGCGTGCCAGCGCGCAAGCGAAATTCTGCGCCAGCAAAATCATTCCGCAGTATGAACGGTACTATCGCACGGTGTTGGATCGGTCGCAGGCAGCGGTTAGCTAGGCACCGGGCTCGCTCATCGCGTCCGGCCGCGCTCTTCGTAGATTGCGCCGACGACGGAGCCGCCCATATCGTCAGCGGTGACCACCGGCAACACCAGGCGCACCAGCGTGCCGCGGTTGGGCTCGCTCTCTACCGATATGTTGGCAGCGTCGCCGTACAGCACTTGCAGACGCTCAGTGACATTCTGCATACCGATCCCGGTCCCTGACGGCGCTCCCCGAGGCAGCGAGATGCCGACCCCGTCATCCTCGATTTCGATCACCAGACGCTGATCGGCGCGGCGGCTGCGCAGACAAATGCTGCCGCCCTCAACCTTGTTAGAGAAGCCGTGCTTGACCGCGTTCTCCACCAGCGGCTGCAGAATCATGCTGGGGACCAGATCGTCGAGCGATGCGGGCTCCAGTTCCTTCACCACACGCAGCTTGTCGTGACCAAAGCGCGCGACTTCGATGTCGAGATAGTCGTCGAGAAACTCCAATTCCTCGCGCAGGGGAACGAAGGAATCGCCCTTGCGCAGCAGCCGGCGCAGGATGCTGCCCAGCTTCACGATCATGGTGCGCGCGGAATCGGGGTCGGCGCGCACCAGCGAGGAAATTGAATTCAGCGTGTTGAACAGAAAGTGCGGATTGATCTGGCTTTGCAGCGCTTCCATGCGCGCCTGCAACAGCAGGCGCTCCTGCTGCTCCAGCTTCATCTCGATGCGAACGTTGTTCAGCACCTTGAGCGCGATGGCGACGGCCATCACCGTCCCCGCGTAGATAGCGAGCTTCACCCAGATGTTGGGCGAGTAGAGCGCAAACATGCGGCGCGGCCACTCCAGGTGTAGCTGGATGTGGATGAACTCGAGCGCGAGGATGAGGAAGAAGAACGAGGTCTGCCAGTCGATGAACGATTTGCGAATGCTGCGCCGGATCCAGTGATAGATGCTGAGGTCGAAGAGCGGCGAGAACGACCAGATAGCTTCGCGCTCGGGCGCGATGTGGCGCAGGAAGCCGGCCGCGAAGCCGGCGAGAACGTACATGGGCAGCGACCACCACTCGCCCAGCAACAGCGACGGAAGCGCGACGAGAATTCCGCCCGCGGTGCCGACGAAGCGCCCGCCGATGACGCCCAGCAGGATTGCGCCTTCGAAGGCGATGTCGGCAGCCTGGAAGTTGCGCACCGCGTGGCGCACCAGCACGCCCAGCGCGATGGGCGTCCCGAGGATGAAGACGATCTCCAGCTTCTCGCTGAGAGTGCGCTCTTCACGAAAGAGCAGCACGCGGAAGCGCCGCGCGCGCACCAGCACGCTGCTGATCGCCGCGGCCACGCCGAGGCGGATCAGAACCGTAACGAGAATGAGACGCGAGTCCAAAGTCAGTTGTCAGTTGCCGGTTGTCAGTTGTCGGTTTCCCTGTCGGCAATAACAGCAACCTCATCTCGACCGATCCGCGTCTGTTCGCAGAAACCCGGGTCGAAGATCTGCTGTTACCGACAACCGACAACTGACAACGGTGTTAGATCGTCTTCGCCGCCTCCACAATTGCCGATTCCGCGCGGTCGCTGTCGGGCGCGCCGCCCTGGGCCATGTCACGATTGCCGCCGCCGCGCGTGCCCAGCAATTGCACCGTCTGCTTCATCAGGGCGCCCATATCATGCGGCATGCCGGGCGTCTGCGCGAAGACCAGCGATGGCTGCGCGCCTCCACACGCAAGCAGCGCGATCACCTTTTCGTGTTTCGTCAGCTTCTGGGCCAGCATTTTGATGAAACCGAGATCGCGATCGGCGAAATATCTGCGCGACGATTTTTTGGCCGTTCTGCGCCGTCGCCGCCTGGGCGAGACGCTCCGCCTGCAACTCCGCAACTTCCTCCAGCAGTTTATGCTGCGTCTTCTGCGCCGATTTGATCTCGTCCTGCGACTTGCGGATCTGCTGCGGGACCTCCCAGATGTGCGTCGAGAACAGCGCTGCCGCTTCGGTCAGTGACTCGAAGTCGCGCCGCGCCGTCGCGACCGCACGCAATCCGCAGACGAATTCGAGGCGCACGCCCTGCTTCACTTTCTCCGTTTTGCGCAGGACGATGCAGCCGATCTGGCCGGTGCTGCGCACGTGCGTTCCCCCGCAGGCGTTCAAATCGAAATCTTGAATGTCGATGAGGCGGAGCTTGTCGCGCTCGGCCGGAGGAATCTTGCGCACGCCCATAGTGCGCGCTTCGTCCGGCGTGGCAAAGCGAATCTCGACCGGACGATCTTCGGCGATGACTTCGTTGGCCAGACGCTCGGCGGCCTGCAATTGCTTCGGGCTGACCGAGTCGGTGGCGAGGTCGATAGTGCAGCTCTCGTCGCCCATGTGGAACGATACGGTCGCGAAGCTGTAAAGCTTCTCGAAGGCCGCCGACAGCACGTGCTGGCCGGAGTGCTGCTGCACGTGATCGCGACGGCGCACGGCGTCGATCACGCCGCGAACGGCTGCGCCGGGCTGAAACGCGGCGTCATCGCCTTCGAGGATGTGGAGAATCTCATCCGTCTGCTCGTCCTCGGTGACCTCGCTGATGAGCAAGCGCGCATTGGCGATCTCCAGCCAGCCGGTGTCGAATACCTGGCCGCCGCTGGTGGGATAGAACGCCGAGCGGTCGAGCGTGACCCGCGAGCGGCCGGTCGGATCCGTCGCGACCGAGACGACCCGCGCGTCGAACTCGTGGAGAAAGGAATCGGTGTAGTAGAGACGGTCGGTCACATCGCAATTATCCCAGAGTTATGGACACTCCACCCACATCAGAGGCGCTGAATTGTGAGGGGATCGAATTCGCCAGCGAAGTATCCGTTCAAGGCATCCAAAAATATCTGATTGTCGTTGGCGGCCTTCGCGAACAAGGTCATCGAGGAGCGGAACTTCATACTGTCGATACCGCCAAAGATTTCCTCGATCGTCCGCCCCTTCGCTGAGTTCACCAGACGCGTGCACTCTCTCAGCCTTGGACCGAGAACCGGATGTTGCAGGTAAGCTTCAGCTTCGGCCAACGACGCGATTGCATAATACTGCGACATAGAACTATGCCCGAGCCCTTTGATCTGTGGAAAGATGAACCATATCCAGTGGCCGACTTTCCGCCCGGCTTCTAACTCCGAGCGAGCGGACTCAAACTCGGCTCGTTGAGCGTCAACGAAACGTTGTAGATCGAAAGGATCCGGCATGCCACTTCCCATGAGGTTTCGTTAGCGTATGGCAGCGATAAGCATACCCACAGCGAAACTTAGTTGTCACTTATTCGCGGGATTCCGCTGCCCCAAGAGTCCTGTGGATGGCTTCCTCCAGCGCGACGCGCGGCTGCCAGCCGGTGGCTTGGCGGATGCGACGCGTGTCGTAGCAGCGATTCTGAAGCGAGCGCTCGAGTTGATGTTTGGACAGTCGAAGGTCGCCCATGGGGACGATGGGGCGCAGCGCTTCCATGATGGGCGAGGCGACGTAGAGCGGCCACGGAGACGAGAAGCGTGTAGCGGTGTGATCGATGGAGCTCTTCAGCGCGTGATAGTGGGCGAGAGTCAGGTCGTCATCGTCGAGGACGTTGAACTGGCGGAGGCCGGTGCCGCTGCTGGCAGCGGCTTGCATGGCGTCGATCAGGTTCTCGACGTAGTTCAGCGGAAAACGATTCCGGGGATTGCCGAAGACGATGTTGGTGTTGCCCGCGCGGAAGGCAAAGATGCCGAGCGGCAGCGCTCGGCCCGGACCGAAGATGATGCCCTCGCGCAGGATCACCGTTGGCAGGCCGGTGCGCTCGGCGAAGGCGCTGACGAGGCGATCGGCGGCGATCTTCGATTGCGCGTAAGGATCACGGAGTTCGGGGTGGTCGTCGAAGGGAGTGCCTTCGTCGATGCGCTCGCCTTCTTTCATCGGACCGTACACCGCGAGCGAGCTGGCGTAGACGAATTGCCCGACGCGTTGTTGCACGCACGCGTTGAGTACCCCCTCGGTGCCTTCGACGTTGGTTGCGAAGTAATCGCGCATCGCTGCGGAGCCGACTTTGGCGGCGAGGTGGTAGACGATGTCGGTGCCTGCGACTGCTCGAGAGATCGAGTCGGCGTCGGCGAGGTCGCCATGAATGAGTTCGACTCCGGTCTTCGCGAGAGCATCGGCGCGCGGTGAAGGTCGGGCAAGGACGCAGACCGTTGCGCCTTTCGCGAGGAGATCGCGAACGAGGAATCCGCCGAGAAAGCCTGTGCCACCCGTGACGCAGACGCGCATGAAAGATTCTTCTCTCCGCGACGAACCGCAGATCCCTCGGTCGGACTGAAGTCCTCGGTCGGGATGACAGATTACATGACTGAAGCCGGTCGGGATGACAAACTAAAAGGAGCCTGGACGCTGACCCTTCGACTAGGGCAGGCTCTAAAGATCAGCTCTACCCAGTGGTGTTGTTCAGCACCTCGTTGTCGGCGCAACTTTCGCTCCCGATGGCTCGGCCAGTCGCTAATTGCTAATCGCTTCCCCGTCCTCGACCGCTGTTTCGACCGTATGTTAGATTACACTTTCGATTTTCAATCCGGCGCGGGACAGTTCTGCGGCCTGCGCTCCGGCCAATCCCTGATGTTCGTGAAGCACGTTACCCTGATTCCACGAGAGACACGTTGACGATTGCCGGTTACATCGTTCTGGCGCTCGCCGCCATCCCCGGCATTTACTACCTGCTGGCTATCTTCAGCTCGCTGCGCTATTTCCGCGTCTCCTGGCGCGAGAATCCGCCGAACCGCGATTTCACGCCGCCGATCAGCTGCCTGAAGCCGATTCGCGGGCTGGACGATGACGCGTACGAAAATTACGCCAGCTTCTGCCGCCAGGATTATCCCGAGTACGAGATCGTCTTCTGCGTCGACCCCGACGATCCCGCGCTGCCGGTGCTGGAGAAGCTGATTGCCGATTTTCCCGAGCGCAAGATTCGCCTGGTGCTGGGCTCGGGGCGCGACGCCATCAATGACAAAGTCGGGCGGCTGACGCGGCTGGTGAGCGAGGCGCGGTACGATCTGCTGGTCATCACCGACGGCGACATTCGCGTGGGGCCGGATTACCTGCGTGCGGTGGCGCATCCGTTTCGTAATCCCAAGGTTGGCGGCGCGACGGCGATTTATGTCTCGACCGAAGAGACGTCATTCGTGCAGGAACTGCAATCGGTCGGCATGATCTCGGATTTCTTCGCCGGGATTTTTGTGGATTGGCAGCTCGAGGGCATCAAGTTCATGTTCGGGCAGTCGATCGTGACGACGAAGGAGCGCATTGCAGGCTTCGGCGGATACGAGGCGCTCGAGAACCGGCCGGCGGACGATCTCAACGTCGGGCGAGGGGTCGCGGCGCAGGGATACGAGGTGAAGCTGCTGCCGTATGTGGTGAAGACGGTCGCGGATTTTCAGTCGCTGAAAGATTTGTTTTACAAGCGTGTCCGCTGGATGACAGTGATGCGGCTGATGCGACGGCGCGGACACCAGGGGCTGATCTTTACCTGGGGATTGATCTGGGCGCTGGTCGCGGTGGCGACGGTCCCGACGCGCGCGGTCGCGATTGCGTATCTCGGGAGCTACGCGGTGCTGCGCGTGGTGCTGACGTGGATCATCGGCGTACACGGCATGAAGCAGAAAGGGATGTGGAAGAAGATGCTGCTGATTCCGCTGTGGGACCTGGTGGCGTTTATGATCTGGGTCGCGAGTTTCGGGCGAAAGACGATTCGCTGGCGCGGGTACGATTACTACATTCGCGACGGGATTCTGGTGCCGGTGAATCCGGCGAGCACGCCGAAGTAAGTTTCGAGTTTCAGGTTTCGAGTTTCGAGTGCGGCTGTTCGCAGTGCAATGCGACAGTCGAAGATAAAAGCAGATCCCTCGTCGGGCTGAAGCCCTCCTCGTGATGACAATTTACAAAAGGGCAAAGGTGTTGGCCTGAAACTTGAAACTGCAACTGGAAGGTCGAAACTAACGAGCCATGAGTAACAAATCGAAAATCGCGATTGCCGGCGCGGGGATTTATGGCGCGACGACGGCCATTCGGCTGGCGGAGCAGGGGCATGAGGTTCACCTGTTCGATCCGCTGGGCGTGCTGAACGCGGCGTCGGGGATCAACCAGTTTCGCATTCATTCGGGATATCACTATCCGCGCAGCCCGGAGACGATCCAAGAGACGATGGGCGCGCGTGCGGAGTTTCTCGAAAGCTTCGCACCGGCGATCGTGCGCAACAGCCGGCATTATTACGCGATCCCGCATGAAGGCTCGCAAACGCCGCCGGAGCTGTTCGAGCAGGTAATGCGCGAGCACAACATCCCGCTGCGGGCGTGCCGGCCGGAGTGGATGAACTTCGACTTTATCGACAAGTGCTATGAGGTCGAGGAGCAAATCTACGATCCGGAGATTTTGCGCAAGGAACTGACGAAGCAGATCAAGACGCGCGGCGTGAACTTCCACAAACATGAATTCACCCAGGCGATGCGGGACGACTATCACTGGGTGGTGTGGGCGACGTATGGGTTGGGGCCGTCGCGCGGGCTGTTCCAGTCGGTGAAGTATCAGGTGGCGGAGAAGATTCTGATCGAGCTGCCGGCGCAGTTGCGCGGGATTTCGCTGGTGGTGGTGGACGGGCCGTTCACGGCGTTCGATCCGTATGGCAGCTCGGAGCGCTCGATGTGGGGCTCGGCGAAGCACTCGAATCATTGGACCACGACCGATCCGGATGAGCCCGTCCCGGAGCAGTTCCTCGCATTGCTGAATGGGCCGCGGTTTGAGCCGATCGCGTGGACGCGGCATGAGGCGATGCGGAAGGATGCGATGCTGACCGTGCCGGCGTCGGCCGAGGCGAAGTATCTGGGATCAAGGTTCACGATTCGCGTGGTAGAGAACAATCCGGCGCAGGATCGGCGGACGCTGTATGTGCAGGAGACGGCGCCGGGGGAGATTCATATCTTCTCGGGGAAGGTGGTCAGCGCGGTGAAGGCGGCACGGCTAGTGTGTGAGAGAGTGGCTGGGGGTTAGTTTTGCAAGGCCCGTCGAACATTGCTTCCGGCGCCGAGAACCGCAGATCCCTCGGTCGGACTGAAGTCCTCGGTCGGGATGACAGAGCAATAAACGGGATCGAGAATTTCGCGGCTCGGGGCTCGTAGCTGGTAGCTCGGGGCTTGTAGCTCGCGGCTCGTAGCTCGCGGCTAGCCGCTAATTCCCAGCCACTCTTCGAACTTGGCGATGGGACAGCGGACTCCTACGAAGAATTGTCCAAACGCCGCGTATTCGGCGCTGACCTGGTCGAAGCGCATCTCGTAGATCAGCTTTTTGAAGACCAGCGGTTCGGGCGCGAACAGGTCGACGCCCCACTCCCAATCGTCGAAGCCGATGGAGCCGGTGATGATCTGCTGCACCTTGCCGGCGTAGCGGCGGCCGACCATGCCGTGCTCTTCCATTTGGCGCTGGCGCTCTTCGATGGGCAGCGTGTACCAGTTGAGCTGCTCACCGCGCTTGCGATCCATCGGATAAAAACACAGATACTTGCTGTCGGGGATTTTGGGATAGAGGCGCGGGCGCATGGCCTGGCGCTGGCGCTCCATCGTCTCCTCGATTTCCTTGTTCCATTCTTCCGAGTGCTGCACGACGCCGCGTTCCGTGAGCTGGCGATAGAGCTTCACGCTGGAGTCGTAGAGGCCGAGCTCGATGATCGAGAGATACGAGTGCATCGGCTCGAGATATTCCTGGAGCTCGGTGCGGTTGAGTTGAAGCTCGGCGGCGTTGAGCTCCTCGAACGAATCGCGGAAGTGCACCAGCAGCAGGTCGCCCTTGTGGCCAAGTAGCGAGTAGACCGCGCTCTGGCCAGCTTCTTCCGGCTTCGACAGCACCGCGACCGCCTCGCGCGCGATTTCCTGCTGGCGCGCTGGGCTGAGCTTGCGCCACTCCGGCCAGCGGAAGCGAAACATCTGGTGGAGAACGCTCAGGCCCTCGAGGGTGAGAGGGACGGCGTGGAGGTCGGGAGCGGTTTGGACGGCGGAGTTGGTGGAGGACATTCTTTCTCACCCAAAATTGTGCTGATGCTGTCGCATCATTGTAGTCCGGCGGGCCGCAGAGCTGCGAGTTCGAGAAACTTTCGCACCGTAACGATGGCAATGCCTTCGTAGGAGCCAAGCTGCAGTAGGTGGCGATCGCCGCTGACAACAGAATCAGCACTACCGGCGACGGCGGCTTCCACCACCCGATTATCGTCCGGGTCACCTCTGATGACATTCAAAACGAAAGCGGGCTCGACCAGCCCTGCAATGCTTTCGAGCTTGCGGCGAATGAGCGCAGCGTCTTCCGCTTTCACCTCAAACTTGTCGCGTAATTTTTCGTCGAGTTCGTCAAGCAGTGCGGAGGAAGTCAAAAGCGTGAAGGCTCGCTGCAGCGCGAGGTCGAGAAACAGGCCGGGCAGTCCGCCGAACATGAACGCCGAAACATAGATATTCGTATCCGCGACGACGCGGATCATCCGGTTCTGCGTTGCCGCTTTTCTCGGCGGAAGTCATCCGACAGTTGTTCCACGTCGGCTTCCGATCGTATTGCGAGAGCCCGCCCGGTACGGCGAGTACGGCGCAGGAGAGCATCCCATTCCGCATTCGTCGTCAGGTAGCGCCGCAGAGCTTCGCGAAGCAGTTCGCTCATGCTCCTACGTTCGCGGCGTGCGAGGGACTGTGCCTCAAGCAAGAGCTCCGGAGGGAGGGTGATCGAAACTGTCTTGCCACCGGGCATGACCACAGTGTAGAGCAGCATCCGCGATTTTCAAACGACGTTCTGACGCGGACCAACTGATTCGTCGTCCGTTATAATCGGCTCTCGTTATTAGGGAGCCAGCCCATGCCACGCGGCATCATGCCTCGCCGGCCATCGCGCAGCGGACGTCAGGAGAAGGTTTCGAGTGCAGCTGCGCGCGCGAAGGCGCGAATCGCGTCGTCGCGCCCAAGCCCCGCCCTAGCCAAAACAGGGCTAGAACGGGCCACCCAGGCAAAAGGTGGGGCACTTGCGTCCAAGCGCGCATCCACGTCCAAGTCGCTAGCGAAGCCCAGCGGTAAGCCGCCCAAGGGCTACAATCCGGTCGCGCCGGCGCGGGTGAGCGAAATTCTGAAGCGGCTGGACGAGCGCTATCCCAAGGCCAATTGCGCACTGCATCACTCGAGTGCGTGGGAGTTGCTGGTGGCGACGATCCTTTCGGCGCAGTGCACCGACGTGCGCGTCAACATGGTCACGCCTGGATTGTTCCAGAAATATCCGACGCCGGAAGCTTTCGCGGCGCTTCAGCCTGAGGACTTGCAAGACGACATCCGCTCAACCGGATTTTTTCGTAATAAGGCTAAGTCACTGGTGGGGGCGGCGCGCAAGGTTATCGGCGAGTTTGGCGGCGAGGTGCCGCGCACGATGGACGAGTTGCTGACTGTTCCCGGCGTGGCGCGCAAGACAGCGAACGTCGTGCTTGGCAGCTGGTACAAGATCGCCGACGGCGTGGTGGTTGACACGCATGTGCAGCGCATCTCGCGGCGACTGGAGCTGACGAAGAACAGCGATCCGGGGAAGATTGAGCAAGACCTGATGAAGGTGATCCCGCGCGAGAAGTGGATTCTGTTCTCGCACCAGATCATCCTGCACGGCCGCGCGCTGTGCCTGGCACGAAATCCCAAGTGCGCCGATTGTCCCCTGGAGAATATCTGCCACGCCGGAGATAAGACGTGGAGCACGGTGGACATGCACAAGAACGCGAAGTTGTGAGGAGAAGCAACTAGCTATTAGCTATTAGCTATTAGCTATTAGCGAAGAGGCGGCGGGATCAATTCGGGCCGCCGGGCTGGGGAAGGAAATAACGGGCCCAGACGCGGGCCTGAAGGCCCGCTCTACCAGAGCAACCTCGCGTCTCACTGCACCTTGAAAGGCGCGAAGTGGCCCAACTTGTCCAAATCCAGACGCAGGTTGCACTGGCCGGGGGCGATGTGCTCCAGGGCGACGTTTAGGTCGCCCTCGGGACTCGGCAGCTCGCCTGAATCCATGGGCACGCGCACCAGGTCATTCTTCTCGTCATAGGCGCCGGTCATGTCGGTGCTCTTGGAGACGATTAGGGTCCACTGCTTCGAGGATGGAATCACGAACAGCGTGTAAGCGCCAACGCCGAGGTTATGCGCGCCGATCACGACGGGCGCGTTAGTGAAAAGCGTCATCGGCTTGCCGCCCGGCGCCCAAGGTTTGCCGAACGGAACCTGCGTTCCAACGCCCTTCTTCAGATTGACGGTGACGTGTTGATACTGGATGACCAGTTGTTTTTCTTCATCAAAGTTGCAGGTTGTCGTGCCGGTTGAAGAGGAGCTGTCCTGCGCGACGGCCGCGCAGGCTAAGAAGATGGAAGCGAGGATAATGGCGCAGGAAGTGACGCGGTGCATAACCGGCCTCCAAAGGCGACAGTTTAGAAGTTTGTAGGATTCCGGTCTGTGATATTAAACCGGGAAAACGGGAAATGGCTATGCTTTGTTACCTACCCGATACGGGGCATTCTTGAATATCGCTGAAATTGCTACCATTTAAGCGGGGGGCGATGAAACTGTCGCGGCGTTTTCCGCATCTTTCCAACCGTATTCTCGGCCAGAAGCGCAATCCTCATCGTTGGTAGGACGGAACCACCGCCGGCGCGGCCACACGGTTACTGCGTAAGCTCATGACGGAAAGCCACAAGACGCACGTCAGCGCATGGCAGGAGCGGCTCTCGGCGATGCGCAACATGCCGCCGGTGCTGAAGATCGTCTGGGATTCCGGACGGCTGGTGGTGACGCTGGGCTTCGTCTTCCGGCTGTTTGCGGCGCTGCAGCCGGTGGGCATTCTGTATGTCGGCAAGCTCATTTTCGACACGGTCGCGCATACCCCGTCGCATCAGGGCTTTCCGCATCGGCTGTGGTGGCTGGTGGCGATCGAGTTCGTCATCGCCGTAGTGGGCAATATTCTGACCCGGACCATCGACTATCTGGATTCCGTCCTGGCCGACAAATACACGCGCCACGTCAGCATTCGCGTGATGAAACACGCGGCCGAACTGGACGTGATCGCGTACGAAGATCCGGTGTTTTACGACCGGCTGGAGCGCGCGCGGGTGCAGGCGACCGACCGGCTGGCGATGATCCAGATGCTGGGCCGGCTGGTGCAGCAAGTGATCACGACGATTACCCTGTCGGCGACCATTATTTACTACTCGCCGTGGCTGCTGCTGCTGCTGATTGCGGGGGTGGTGCCGGCGTTCGTCGGCGAGAGCCACTTCGCGTTTCTGGGCTATGCCAAGAATTTCCGCCAGACGCCGATCCGCCGCAAGCTGGATTATCTGCGGCTGGTGGGCGGCAGCAAGGAAGCCGCGAAGGAGCTGAAGCTCTTCGGGCTGAGCAAGTTTTTGACCGACCGCTTCACGCGCTTCTCGGACGAAGTTTACGAAGAGAATGTCGCGCTGTCGAAGCGCAAGTTGATCTGGGGAAATTTGCTGTCGATCATCGGCTCGCTTGGGTATTACTCGGCGTATGTGTACGTGATCTGGCGGACGGTGGTGGGCGCGCTGAGCATCGGAACCTTGTATTTGCTGGCAGGCGCGATCCTGCAAGCCAGCACGCAAATCCAGATGATCTTCTCGACGCTCTCCGGCGTCGCCGATCAAGCGCTGTTCCTCACCGATCTGCTGGCGTTTTTCGAGATGCAGCCGACGATCCGGTCGAAGCCCAACGCGCTGCCGGCGCCGCGGCCCATCCGGCGCGGCTTTGAGTTTCGCAACGTCAGCGTTTGCTTATCCGGGAAGCGAGCGGCGGATCCTGAAGAACCTCGACTTCACACTGCATGTGGGCGAGCGGGTGGCGCTGATCGGCGAAAATGGCCAGGGCAAGACCACGATCGTGAAGCTGATCACGCGGCTGTACGACCCGACCGAGGGGCAGGTGCTGCTGGACGGCGTGGATTTGCGCGACTACAGCCTGGAAGATCTTTACAAGGAGATTGGCGTAATTTTTCAGGATTTCATGCGATATGAGATGACCGCCCGCGAGAACATTGCGGTGGGGCGCATCGAAGAAATTGGGAACACCGGGGAGATCGTGTCGGCTGCGCATAAGAGCCTGGCGGATGAGGTGATCGCCAAGCTGCCCGACAGTTACGAGCAGATGCTGGGGCGGCGTTTCGAGAGCGGCGTTGATCTCTCGGGCGGCGAGTGGCAGAAGCTGGCGCTGGCGCGGGCGTATTTGCGCGATGCGCAGCTGCTGATTCTGGACGAGCCGACAGCGGCGCTGGACGCGCGCAGCGAGTACGAAGTCTTCGAGCGCTTTGCCGAGCTGACCGGCGGCAAGATGGCGCTGTTCATCTCGCATCGATTTTCCACGGTTCGCATGGCGGACCGGATTGTTGTGCTGGCCGATGGGCGCATCTCAGAAGATGGCAGTCACGAGAAGCTGATGGCGCTGGGCGGGCAGTATGCCGAGATGTTCGAGTTGCAGGCGGCGAGTTACCGGTAAGGCTTAGCTGGTAGAGCGGACCTTCAGGCCCGCGTCCTGCACCGAAAAACAGCGGGCTTTAGTCCCGGCTTGAGAAAAGCGTGCCCTGATTATTGCTGTCATCCCGAGCGGAGCCCGCTTCGGGCGGAGCCGAGGGATCTGCGGTTTGCCCGAAGTGGTATCCAGCTGCGAGCGAACCGCAGGTCCTTCGACTGCGCGTCCGCCCGATCCGCAAAAGAAGCGGATCGGGAAAACCGGGCGGACGCTCCGCTCAGGATGACAACTTAGGTGAGAAGTGCCGTAGACGCTGGCCTGAAGGCCAACTCTACCGAATAGAAACCATGGCCGTAGCCAATCACAGAGACGTGGTGGAGATCGCCGACCGGGCGGAGCCCGCGCCGAAGCACGGCCCGCAGCGCGAGGCCAGCCTCGGCCAGGCCGCGCGGCATTGGGCGAACGGGCTCTCGTGGCTGCCGGCTGTCAAGCAATCCAGTCACTACGCCGAGCGCGTGGCCGCGCTCAATCGCCGGCTGGAGCCGCTGCTTGCTCAGCTGGATTTCACGCTCGATCCCGATGAGCAGCTTCCTGAAGACCTGCAGTGGATGTTCGACAACGTGCGCCTGGTGCGCATGACGCAGGGCGATGTGAAGCAGGCGGTGGCTTCGTTGCGGCGCGTGCCGCATGCGCGCACGCCGGACAAAACCGTCATGCCGCGCGTGCTGGCCATCGCGCAGGATTTCCTGCAGGCGGTCGAGTATCAGTATTCCGACCGCGCCTTCGCGACTTACGTTGAAGCCTTCCAGTCGCTGATCGTCCTCAACGTGAACGAGCTTTCGCTGCTCGGTCCGGCGATGAAGCTGGTGGTGCTGGAGGAGTACGTCACGCGCGGCGAGGAAGTTCTGCAAACGCCGGAAGGCGAGCGCAACATCAGTATGCTGATCGGCTCGATGCGCGATCTTTCCGAAGCGCCGTGGAAGGAATTGCTGGAGCCGCTGATCGTCTTCGAGCAAGTCCTGGCGCAGGATCCGGCGAAGGCTTACGCGCGCATGGATTATGCCAGCCGCGAGCTCTATCGCCACACCGTGACGCATTACGCCGAGCACTCCGACTGTTCGGAGTTGGAGATCGCAGGCACTGGGCTGGAGCTGGCGGAGGAGTCGACGAAGCATCCGGCGAGCGATCCGCGCCTCGCGTGGCGACGCTCGCATGTGGGCTATTACCTGATCGGCGAAGGTGCGCGGCAGCTGCGGGCGCGGGCGGGAGTGCGGCTGCCGTTCAGCGAAAGCGTGCAGGAATTCCTGCGCCGACATCCCGACGAGTTCTATCTCGGCGGCATCGAGATTCTGACCTTGCTGATCGTGCTGGCGATCATGACGCCGGTGTTCAGTATCTTCAACACATTCCTCGGGCGCATCTTCGCGATTCTGGTGTTGCTGCTGCCGGCAAGCCAGAGCGCGGTCGAGGTGATGAATTACCTGACCACGGCGCTGCTGCGGCCGCGCATTCTGCCCAAGCTCGACTTCTCCGAAGGCATTCCCGACGACTGCGTGACCATGGTCGTGGTGCCGACGCTGCTGCTCAGCGAGAAGCAGGTGCGGCATCTGGTGGACGATCTCGAGGTGCGCTATCTCGGCAACTCCAGCGCCAACCTGCACTACGCGCTGCTGAGCGATATGCCCGACTCGGCCGAGGCGCCCAACGAAGACGATCCGCTGGTGGAGCTGGCGGCGCGGCTGATTCGCGATCTCAACAAAAAGTACGAAGGCAACGGCTTCGGCACGTTCTCCCTGTTCCATCGCCATCGCATCTACAACCCGCGCGAAGGCGTATGGATGGGCTGGGAGCGCAAGCGCGGCAAGCTGCTCGACTTCAACCGGCTGATCAACGACAAGTACGACAGCTTCCCGGTAAAGATCGGCGACCTGTCGCTGCTGCCGCGGGTGCGCTTTGTGCTGACGCTCGACAGCGATACCGAACTGCCGCGCGGCACCGCGCATCGGCTGGTGGGCGCGATGGCGCATCCGCTGAACCAGGCGATCATCGATCCGCGCGAGAACATCGTCGTCGCCGGCTACGGGATCTTGCAGCCGCGCGTCGGCATCAGCGTGCAGAGCGCGTCGCAGTCGCGGCTGGCCAGCATTTATTCCGGGCAGACGGGATTCGACATCTACACGCGCGCGACGTCCGACGTTTATCAGGACCTGAAGGGCGAAGGCATTTTTGCCGGCAAGGGAATTTACGAAGTCGAGACGCTCAGCAAGGTGCTGGAGCATCGCTTCCCGCGCAATGCGCTGCTCAGCCACGATCTCATCGAGGGCGCGTACGCGCGTGCCGGGCTGGTCAGCGATGTCGAACTGATCGACGATTATCCTTCGCACTACAGCGCTTACAACCGCCGCAAGCATCGCTGGGTGCGGGGCGACTGGCAGATCGTAAGCTGGCTCTTCGGATCGGTGCCCGACGAGAGCGGCCGCCGCGTGCCCAATCCCATTTCGTTTCTCTCGCGCTGGAAGATTCTGGACAATCTGCGGCGCAGCCTGGTCGAGCCGGGAATCTTTCTGCTCTTCGTGCTGGGCTGGACCGCGCTGCCCGGCAGCCCGCTGTACTGGACGCTGGTGACGATCGCGATTCTGTTTGTGCCGCCGTGGTTCCAGTTTGCGTTCTCGGTGGTGCGGGCGCTGATCGCAGGACAGCTCAGTCCGATTCGCGATGCCATTGTCGGGCTGGGCAAGGCGATGGTCGGCGTCTTCCTGACGCTCACCTTCCTGGCGCACCAGACACTGATCTCGATCGACGCGGTGTTTCGTACGTTCTATCGCCGCCTGATTTCGCGGCAGCGGCTGCTGCAGTGGGAGACCGCGGCCGAAGCTGAGCTGGTCATCAGCAAGCGCACGTTTGTCGATGTGCTGCTGAACTGGACGCCGGCGGTCGCGCTCGTTGTCGGCGTGATCGTGCATTACCCCATCGTCACGCACTGCCCGACGCGCTGCCGATTTTGATTTTGTGGGCGATCGGCAAGCCGGTGTCGGTGTGGCTGAATCGGCCGCCGCGTCCGCTGCACAGGAACATCACGGTGCAGGACCAGCGCTTCCTGCGCCGCGCCGCGATGCATATCTGGCGCTACTACTCGGAATTCAGCACGGCGGAGCACAACTGGCTGATACCCGACAACGTGCAGGAAGAGCCGGCCAGAATCGCCGCGCGGCTCTCGCCGACGAATCTCGGATTTCTCTTCAACGCGCGGCAGGTGGCGTGCGAGTTCGGATATCTCACCGTGCCGGAGTTCGTGGAGCAGACGCTTCACACGCTCGACACGGTCGCAAAGCTGCCGAAAGATCACGGACATCTCTACAACTGGTATGACACGCGCACGCTGGTTCCTGACAAGCCACGATTCATCTCGACCGTCGACAGCGGCAATCTGCTGGCATCGCTGATCACGTTGAAGGGCGGATGTCAGGACTTGCTATCGCGGCCGCTGCTGAATCCCGCGCTGCTCGATGGCTACGCGGATTTTCTCTGCGCGCTGGCTGAGCACGAAGTCATCTCGAAGAAGATCGCGCAGAGCTTCGAAAAGCCGAGCGGGGAGCATTGGCTGGATCGGTTGTTGTCGTCGGTGGAGATTCCGGCGCCGAGCGACAAGCAGGAAGATGCGAAGTGGTTTGCCGAGCAGGCTACGGGTCTCGTCGATCACGTCCGGCGCGGCATCAGCGAATATCTGCCGTGGCTGCTGGCCGAATTCACGCCGTTGCGAGCCGACAATACGCTCACGACGCTGATGGATTGCGACCAGCTTGCGCTGTCGCGTCTGCCGGAGTGCGCAGCGCAGTTGCAGGCCAAGCTGGAGATGAGCCTGACGCTGGGGATGGAGCATCCTGAGTTGCGCGAGAAGCTGCTGGAACTGCTGCCCGCGGCGCGAGTGAATGGGCTGCGACTGGTTGAGCAACTGCGCTCAATCGTGGCGCAATGCGAGCGAATGGCGCGGGAGATGGATTTCGCCTTCCTGCTTGACCGGCGACGCAAGCTGCTCTCGATCGGCAGCGATGGCGAGACCGGCAAGGTCCACGCCGCATGCTACGACCTGCTTGCCTCGGAAGCGCGCATCGCTGCATTTCTCGCGGTCGCGAAGGACGACATTCCGCAGGAGAGCTGGTTCCTGCTGAGCAGGTCCCACGTTGTGGTATATGGGCGTCCGGTGCTGATGTCGTGGACGGGAACCATGTTCGAGTACCTGATGCCGGCGTTGTGGATGCGTTCGTTTCCGCAGACCATGCTGGAAAACACGAAGGAAGCCGCGGTCTTCGCGCAGCAGAATTATGCGCATGACAAAGGCATTCCGTGGGGCATTTCGGAGTGCGCGTTTGCGAAGGTGGAAGAGAATGGCGCGTACGGATATCGCGCGTTCGGCGTGCCGCAGGTGGCGATACAGCAGGATGAGGAGCGGCTGGTCGTCGCGCCCTATGCCACGATGCTGGCGCTGGCGGTCGATCCCGCTGAGGCGGTGCGCAATCTGCGCTGGATGACGAAGAAGGGGTGGTTTGGCAAGTACGGCTATTACGAGTCGGCCGACTTCACGCGCGACGTGCGGCCCTCGCGGCGGCAGCGGTTTGCGCTGGTGCGCTCGTGGATGGTGCATCATCAGGGAATGAGCCTGCTGGCGATTGCGAACTTCCTGAAGGACGGCGTGGTGCAGCAGTGGTTCAGCCGCGATGCGCGGGTGCAGGCGACGGAGTTGTTGCTGCAGGAGCGGCCCGCGGGACAGGTGGCGGGCAAGCCGGAGAAGAAGCGGCGCGGGAAAGCGGCGAAGAGAAAGCCGCGGTCGGTGTTAGTGAGTAAGACTGGTTGAAGATGGAGAGATGTTGGGTGGAGTACGCCTGCAGGCGTGCATTTTCGGATGAAGAAAGTGATTGTGCTTTAGCGCCTGAGGTAAATCGTTAGCGCAGCGGCTAAAGCCGGATATCGGAATAGCTTCAGCTGCACCGCTGAAGCGGGCTCCACCCAAAGGCTACCGCCGGCTAAAGCCGGGGCCTCCGGCCCGCGCTCAGGAGGAAAGGGACCAAGGCTTGGGTATTAACGCCGGCGGCGGGGATGCCGCCGGGACAGCCGGCCAGAGGCCGGCGCTACGCTTGCAACATTTGCCGCATTGGCGGACTCTCACTAGAGAAGAACCGCAACAAGGGTCATACTAAAATATGAGCAAGGAGCAGCTATGAACGAACACGACGACGACGAATACAGCACGCAGGGAGAATATCGCTCCTCGGACAGGAACGTCGGTCTGGGGCTGACCATGCTGTTCATTGGACTGGCGGCGGGGGCCGTCGCCGCATTATTGCTGGCGCCCAAGACCGGCAAGCAGATGCGCCGCCAACTGCGCCGTACCTATAACGACGCTCGCGATGTCATGGAGGATCTCGGCGATCAGGCCAGCGACTGGGTCGATCGCGGGTCGGAGTGGGCGGAGAAGGCGAAGCAGCGCGTTGCGCCGTTGAGCAAGCCGTTCCGGAAGTAGTTGCGCCGGGAGAATCTGCGGCGCGGGAGTAGGCCGGCCTCTGGCCGGCTGTAGTGGGGCCTCCGGCCCGCACCTGTACCGAGACGCGAACTGTAGCACCAATCTCTACTCCGACGCGCAACGCTGGCGGCGGGACGCCGCCAGGACAGCCGGCGCTACAGTGGCGTGCGCTCAGCGGCGCTTGATATACAATCCTCGCGACGTTGCATCTCAAGAACTCTGTTCTTGGCTCGTCGCGGGCAATCGTGGCGCTACTGTTCCAACTCGCTATGTTTGTGGGGAGTGCGCAGGCGCAGCAGCCTGCGGTCGCGCATTGGCCGTGGTGGCTGCGGATACTCGCGGTGTTGGGAGTGATCGTCTTCATTCGCATCGCGGTGACGTTTGCTCGCAACAGCGGCCGCCCGCAATAAACCGCGTTCTCTCATGGGCTGTAGAGAGCGTGTCGCGGCCCGAGCCACAGATCCCTCGGTCGGACTAAAGTGTCTGCGTGAGAACCCTGTCGTCCCCGGGGGACTCGAAATCCCTTTACCGCCTACCCAGCGCTGAAGCGCTGGGCTTTCCTATTTTGCGCCCGAGGCGCGGGTTTGTTGGCTACTCAATCATCGCGATGTTCCACCACGGTTTTGCAAACCCAGTTCTCACGCAGACACTAAAGTCCTCGGTCGGGCTGACCAGCAAAAACGGAAAGAGCCTGGATGCTGCCCTGAAGGCCAGCCCTACCGGGCAAGGACCTTCCAAGGGCTGTGGCTTGCAATTGGTCCCACTAAGACAAAATATCCTCGTCAGGCGCAATCAAAGTGGGGGTATAATTCTGATCACGAAAGCCTGCTCCCGCTTTCCGGGCTGGACTTTGGACCAGGCTGGCACCAGGTCTCTTTCATCGCCTCGAATTACTTGCTCTCAAGCTGATGGACGCGTGGTTTAGCCTCCGGTCAGTGCTCCTGGCTTTAAGGGTAGGTAATGGAACCGATCGACAAGCGCGACGAACAGAACGCCGTTCTGATGTCCGATAGTCGCGATCGTCTGCCTCCTCACGATCTCAACGAAAAACCGATCTTCGCTCCCGGCGACGTCATCAGTGATCGTTATCGCGTGATTCGTTTCATCGCGCGCGGCGGCATGGGCGAAGTATACGAAGTGGAAGATTGGGAGCTGCAGTCGCGCATCGCGCTGAAGACCATCGCGCCCGAGCGTGCCTCTTCGCCCAAGCAGGTGGCACGGTTCCGGCAGGAAATCCAGCTGGCGCGCAAAGTCAGCCATCCCAACGTCTGCCGCGTCTTCGATCTCGGCCGCCACAAGATGTCGGCCTCGTCGTCGTCTGGCGCGAATGCGCCGCGAAGCGGGGACTCCGGCTCCGTCCACGACGTTCTGTTCCTCACCATGGAGCTGTTGCCGGGCGAAACGCTCAGCAGCTATCTGGAAAAGCACGGTCCGATGACCACCGAGCAGGCGCTGCCCATCGTGCGGCAGCTGGTGAGCGCGCTGGCGGCGGCGCACCACATGGGCATCGTGCATCGCGACTTCAAGCCCGGCAACGTGATGCTGGAGGAGACGCCGAACGGAATGGTCGCCAAGGTCACCGACTTCGGTCTGGCCACCAATCCTGAATCGGACGAGACCATCTCGCGCTCGATCACGCAGGTTCTGGGCACGCCGGAGTACATGGCGCCGGAGCAGCTGCGCGGCCAATGCAGCAATCGCACCGACATCTTCGCGCTCGGCCTGACGGTTTTCCAGATGCTGACAGGTGCGCTGCCCATCTCGGCGGACACCGCGTCCAAAGTTTTGAAGACGAGCGAGACCGGCAAGCGCGGCGGATATCGCTGGCGCGGGGCGATCAGCAAGTCGCTGGCCACGAATCCTGCCGAGCGCTTCGCCAGCGTGGAAGAGTTCTGGTATGCGTTGTCGGGCGAGCGCGTGCCCGGGCAATTTGGCTGGAAGGCCATCGCAGCCAGCACGCGGCGGTTCTGGATCATCTACGCGGCCGCGGCATGTCTGGCGATCGGTGGAATTGCAGCGGTGCTCACCGGCGTCGTGCCCAATCCTTTCCGGCGGCTGCCGCAGCAGAAGCACATCGCGGTGCTGCCGTTCGAGAACATCGGCAACGACGCGTCCAATCAGGCGTTCGCCGAAGGCATGGCGGAGAGCTTGACCAGTAAGCTGTCGCAGTTGGAGCGTTATCAGAAGTCGTTCTGGGTGGTGCCGTCGAGCGACACGCGCAACATTAAGAGCCTGGACGAAGCCTATCGCAACCTGAACGTCACCCTGGCGGTGACGGGCAGCATCGAGCACACCGCCGACGGAGTGAATCTCACCGCCGATCTGGTCGATCCGCAGAACCACCGGCAGCTGGCCTCGCGCTCGATTCATGTCAACTCTGCCAACCTGGAGGAGATGCAGCAGCGGGTGTGGGAGGCGGTGGCTGACATGCTGGATTTGCAGGTGAGCCGGAAGATCAAGGACGAACTCGCCGCCGGTGGAACCAATCAGCCGCACGCCTTCGAGTTGTATGAGCGAGGCGTCGGTTATCTGAAGGTCAGCGATTTGGGAGATACCGATCGCGCCATTGGACTGTTTGACCAGGCGATCGTCGACGATCCCCAATATGCCCAGGCGTACGCCGGACTGGGCGACGCATATGCGACCAAGTACTTTCTGACCAAGGATCCGCAATGGATTGCCCTGGCAACCCAGAATGCGGCTCGCGCCGTGCAGCTGAATGATCGCCTGATCCCGGTACGTACGACGTTAGCGCGCGTCTACCAGGAAACGGGACAGTTAGACAAAGCGCTGGCCGAATATCAGCTGGTACGGGAGCAGGATCCGTCGGTCATGGAGGCCGTGAATCAAATCGGCGAGATCTACCAGGCGCAGGGAAAGTATCCTCAGGCCGAGAACGCCTTTAAGGATGCTATCGCCCGATGGCCGACATACTGGCAAGGCTATGTTAACCTCGGCGCACTTTATTACCAGCAAGGGCAGTTTGCCAAGGCCGTCGAGCAGTTTCGGTTGGTCATCGATTTAGCGCCAGACGAAGCTGTCGGGTATTACAACCTTGGCGGAGCCTATATCGCGCTGGGTCGCAACCAGGATGCGATTACCGTCTTGAAAAAGGGACTCGGCATCACGCCGGATGCTAGTGCCTGGACCAACCTGGGCGCGGCTTACATGTACGTCGGCAAATGGGAAGACGCGGCCGAGGCGATGAAGAAAGCCACAGAGATGGTTCCCAACGATCACGTTTTGTGGCGCAATCTGGGCGACAGCTACGATCAGATTCCCTCGCGGCGTGGCGACGCTCGTCAGGCCTACGCAAAAGCGTTGGAGACGGCGACGGCGGAGCTGAAGGTCAACCCCAAGAATCCCGTCGTCCTCAGCGGAATTGCGCTCTACCAGGCGCACCTGGGCGACAGCAAGCAAGCCGAGGAATTCATTAACCGCGCCCTGCAGATCGCTCCCAAAGACAGCGACACGTTATTCACATCAGCTTTGGTTTACGAGCTGATCGGCAATCGCGACCAGGCGTTGAAGGCGGTTCAGGCTGCGGTCAAGGCCGGGTATTCTCTCGACGAAGTCGAGAAGGAGCCCGAACTGCGCGGCCTGCAATCCGATCCTCGTTATCGGCAGTGGGTTCAGGAAGAAAAGAAGGCAGAAGTCAACCCCGGGGTCACCAAAACTTCTTAGGAGGAGAAATGATGACTTGCAAGTATGTGATGCGTCACCTTGTCTTGCTGACGCTGGTAGTTTCGCTGGGTTCGCTGGGATTGTGGGCGGACAGCACGTCCGATCCCTGCCCTTACACCACACAATGTACGGCGACCTGTACCAGTTCGCCTTGCCAGGTGCAGGTGACGCAAACCGGAAATAGCCTGAGCTTGTTGTACAACGGAACGAACGCAGCCGTGTTATGCGCAGGCGACGAGAGCACGGTGACTTGGGCCACCTCCACCGCGACCCCCGCCATGATTGGAACGTTCTTCAGCGCGACGCATTACCCTGGCAGCACGAATGTTGTCACCGGCAGCAACGCCGTCCCCGCCTCGACCACCGTGACGGCTTCCAATCAGGCGAACAGCTGTTACGTCTACCAGGTCATCGTTTGCAATTCCGCCGGCAGCTGCGGGGTGCTCGATCCCAAAGTTGTGGTGACGGGAGTGCACGTGGAAGGAAAGCACAAGAAGAAAGACAAGGACTAGCCGTGTCCTCGCTCTGGGCGCGCCACCAAGTTGCGTCTTATGAAATGGCCAAGGAGGAACCATGAAGCGAAGTGCTATGGGCCCCATCTGGCTGTGGTTGACGCTCGCAATGTTATTCGCTCCCATAGCAGCTAGCGCTGACAACACTCCAGACCCCTGTTTGGATATCTCGTGTCCGGTAACCTGCGGAGGCGGTGGCTCGGCCTGCGTCGTGCAGTTGAAGTACGACAAG
Organism: uncultured Acidobacteriaceae bacterium; assembly: GCA_963805985.1. Lineage (GTDB taxonomy): Bacteria > Acidobacteriota > Terriglobia > Terriglobales > Acidobacteriaceae > Bog-257. Next base: position 244,156 of record CAWDWG010000010.1, read on the forward strand.
TCGAATGCTACCGCCCAGGTGTTGGTGAATGGCTCACCTGCCCCATTGTTCTGCGTCGACAGTGGAACCAAGGTGAAGTGGGTCACGGCCAACGCGCGCTCGTCCTATGCGGTGTCCTTCAATCCGAAACACACGCCGTTTGGCGAGAGCCTCTTCCTGGGAGATGCCAAGCATCCCTACTCGGCGACTGCGACCAATCACGGCGGCAACGACCGCTGCTACGTCTATTCGTTCGTGGTCTGCAACAAGGACGGAGACTGCCAGCACGCCGATCCGAAGGTCGTGATCAAGGGATCGCCGTAAGGTAGTGCGGCGGGAACGGGTAGTGCGGCGCTTTAGCGCCGCGTTACGCGAAGCAGCCTTTTCTTCCAGAGCCTGCTTCAGCGGGCGGCACTGCCGTCGGCTGAAGCCGACTCCGGATCCAGTAAGAATTCGCAAACGCGGGCCTAAAGGCCCGCTCTACCTGACGGTCAAAGAAACGATTAATATAGCCGGAAGTTTACTTCGACGTTGATCATCACCGGGACGGGGTGGCCGTCCTTCTTGGCGGGATCGAAGCGCCACTGCTTCACCGCTTCGATGGCTTTCTCGTCCAGGCCCATGCCCAGCGAGCGCTGCACGCGAATGTCCTGCGGCTTGCCTTCGGCGCTCACCACCAGCCAGAGAACCACCGTCCCCTGATACTTGGCTTTGCGCGCTTCTTCGGAATACTCGGGATCAGGCTCGTACAGCACTTTGGGAGCGCTGACGCCGCCGCCCACACGATAAGCGCCGCCGCCGTATCCACCGCCATGTCCCGGACCAACGCCCGGACCGGTTCCCGATCCCACGCCGCCGCCCGTGCCGCTGCCAATGCCGCCGCCGGAGCCGGTGCCGTTCGACGCCGGTCCCATAACCCTGGACAGCGGATCGCCCAGCGCGCCAATCGTCGGCAGCTTGATTTCAGGCGGAACAACAACGGTAGGCAGAACCGCCAGCTTGGGATTGTCGTTGCGGATCACGATGGCCGGAGGCACGATCTGGTCTTTGGAAAGCTTGGGCAGCGCGCCTTTGGGCGCATTCAGCTTGTCGCGATCGCCACCACCGCCGCCGCCGCCCGCCTTCGTCTTGGAGACGGCCATCGGCAGGTACGGGCTGATGTCGGTGACCAGGCCGGTAACCTGTTGCTTAATCACATCCTGGTGCGTGGATACCCAATAGCTCGACCAGATGAGCAGCCCCACGGCGATCATATGTAGAACAAATGAATAGAAAAAGGTGCCCTTGCGCTGGGGATACAGGCCCTCACCCTCGCCAAATAAGGCGGGGATTACCTGATCCTCGGGCGCAACTGGAACCGTTTCATTGACCGGTTTTGGAGCCGCGGAAGTAGCCATCGGGATTTACTACAGTATAGACCCGAATAGTTGCGAAAGGTTCCACAAAAAAGTGCGGCGCACAGGGGACTTTGTCCCGTGTCGGCTGCGATTCATCCCGAAATGGTTCCAGGACCGGGTGTAAGATTTCATCGGACCCTCGGATGACACGATTCTTCGCCATCCTGATTGCACTTCTATCGCCTCTGGGCTTCTCGTTCGCGCAGGTGACCCACGACCATGGTGCTCCGGAGCAGTTGGGCACGGTATCGTTCGCGACGTCCTGCAGCCCGGCGGTGCAGGCCGAATTCCAGCGCGGCGTAGCCTTGCTGCATTCCTTTGCTTATTCCGCCGCCCAAAGCACCTTCAGCCAGGTTGCCGAGAAAGATCCCGGCTGCGCCATGGCGCATTGGGGAATCGCCATGAGCTACTACCACCAGCTCTGGGAACCTCACATCGCGCCGGCCAACCTCGGTCCAGGACGACAGGAGATGCAGCGAGCCCAGCAGATCGGCGGAGGCACCGCTCGCGAGCGTGAGTTCATCGCCGCGCTGGCCATCATCTACGCCACCGACGACACCGCTTCCTTCGCAGCGAAAGCCCAGCGCTACGCCGACGCGATGCAGAAGCTGGCAGCGGACAATCCCACGGATGTCGAGTCGCAGGTGTTCTACGCGCTGGCCTTGCTGGCTACCGCTTCTCCCAACGACAAGACGCATGCCAACCAGAAGCGCGCGGTCGCGGTGTTGGAGCCGCTCTACGCCAGGTATCCGCAGCATCCCGGCCTGGCGCACTACATGATCCACGCCTGCGACAACGCGGAGATGGCGCCGCAGGGGCTGGCGGCCGCGCAGGCATACGCCAAGATCGCGCCCTCGGCGCCGCACGCCTTGCATATGCCGTCGCACATCTTCACCCGGCTGGGCATGTGGGACGACTCCATCGCCTCCAACGTCGCTTCTCAAGCCGCGGCTCGCCAGCATGGCGACATCGGAGAAGAGCTGCACGCCATGGACTACATGGTCTACGCCTATCTGCAAAGCGGCCGCGACGCCGAGGCGGCGCAGGTGGTCGGGCAGCTCAAGACGATGCCGGAATTGAGTCAGGGTGACTACAAGGTCGCCTATTCGGCAACCGCCCTGCCGGTTCGCTACGCGGTCGAGCGCAAAGACTGGGCAGCCGCCGCTGCCATCGTGCCTCCGCCATCCACCGCGCCCGCTCATGTGACCGCGATTGCAGTGTGGGCTCGTGGACTTGGCCTGGCGCGTACCGGACATCCTGATGAGGCTCGCGCGCAGGCGGCAATCCTGCAGCAGTTGCAGCAGCAATCCCAGGCAGCGGGCCGCGATTATTGGGCCGGCCAGGTTGCGATACAGCGGCTCGAAGTGCTGGCGTGGGCGGCGCAGGCGGAAGGCAAGTCGCAGGACGCTGTCGCTCTGCTCCGTCAGGCTGCCGACACCGAGGACGCGGTCGAGAAGAGTCCCGCCACTCCCGGGCCAATCGTTCCGGCGCGCGAGCAGCTTGGCGAACTCCTGTTGCTGATGAATCAGCCCCAGGCCGCGCTGAAGGAATTCCAGGTCTCGCTGCAGAACGCTCCCGGACGCCGCGGCTCGGTGACCGGAGCGGCCCGCGCTGCGCAACTCGCCAGCGAAACGTCGGCGCCTGCATCCAAGACCGGCGGTTAGGTAGAGCGGGCCTTTAGGCCCGCGTCTCACCGGCCATATCCTGAGGCTTCGGGCTGGACGCAGGCCTGAAGGCCTGCTCTACCCCAATCAAACCTGAACGGGTAGTGCGGCGCTTCAGCGCCGCGTCACGCCATTTAATTTTTCCTTCCAGAGCCCGCTTCAGCGGGCGGCACTGCCGTCGGCTGAAAGCCGACTCCAGTGAGAAAAGAAATAAGAACGGCTTATCGGCACGACTGAAGTCGTGCCCTGTTACGAACCGGTCGCGTGACGATTTTTTCGGCGTCCTGTATAGCCGACTCCGGATTCTTGCTCACGCACGCAAACGCAGGCCTGCTCTACCAGCGACAATCCGGTGCCCCAGAGCCTGCCCTGAGCTTGCCGAAGGGTTCACGTCCGCCTTTTGGACGTTAACCTGGGCTGGCGACAATCACTCGCAGTGCTTTCCTCCTCACCCCAATCTCCACCGGCGTCCGGCAAATATACTCCCCATCGGCGAAGACCTCGCTCACCGGATCAGTCTCAATCCGCAGTCGCGCGGCCTGGAAGTACTCCACTTCCTTCATCCCAAGATGCCGCCCGCGATAGACCACGCGAAACAGCCGCAGCAATCGCATCTTGCTCAGCAGGCGCACGAAGCAGACATCGAGCAGCCCGTCATCCATCTGCGCCCGATGCGCCAGCCGCATGCCCTGTCCGTATTGCGGCCCATTGCCGGCGGCGATCAGGAATCCGCGCTCGTCCACCGCGGTCCGCCACACGCCGCCGCTTTCCACCGAAACTCTGATGTGCGGCGGCTGAAAGCTCCCCAGCGTCTGCAGCAGAGCGATCACGTACCCGCCGTGCCCGCGCAGCCAGCGCGACTGCTTCAGCGCCAGCCGATTCACCGCAGCATCCAGCCCGGTTCCGGCAATGCAGCCAAAAACCGTCGTGCTTGCGATCTCGTCCTGCACTTCCGTCGCGCGCCGCAGCTGCGACTGCATGATCCGCGCGCCCATCTGCGGCAGATCGCGGCGCGGGCCATCGGGAACGAAGTGCATCGTCTCCAGGGATTCGTCGCGCCAGGGCACCGCGGCGTTGGCGTCGAGTTGGTTCTCATTCAGCGTCCGAATCGTTCCCAGATCGATCGCCCGCACATTGCCGCCGCCGGCGCAAAAGCGCTGCCACGCTTCCAGCGCGGTCGCAACTTTATTGATCCCGATGGACTGCGCGAAATCATTGCCGCTGCCCACAGGCACAACCAAGGTCGGAATCTGCTTGAGCGCCAGCCCGGCGAGATGACGATGTACGGTGCCGTCGCCGCCGAAGATTAACGCGGCATCAGGCTGGTCGGTAGGATCGAGTTCATTACCGGAAAACAGATTGACGCCCGGCAGCTCAAACCGCCGAACGTCGCGCTCCTTGACGTGAAGTCCCAGCAAAGCGACGGCGCGCATCGCAACATCCTACAGGAGCCTAACGGCCGTCTTTCTTTCCGCTGTCATCCCGACCGAGGACTTCAGTCCGACCGAGGGATCTGCGGTCCGCCATTCACGTAGCCCATAAGTGCCGATTCGCATAAAACTTAGAGGCTGGTCAAGAATTGGACAATGGATCGTTCGTAGGATGCCCATAGATTGCGCAGAAATGGCCATAGAATCGATCCGAGCATTCCGGACGCATAAAACCTCTATGCCATCGAGATCGTTCGTCCACGGGCTTCTAATGCGTAAATTCTGCCCCCCCCGGATCGCGGATCTGAGGTAAGTTATTCCCAAAATGGGACTTAAGTCCACCGATACGGCGGACCGCAGATCCCTCGGTCGGACTGAAGTCCTCGGTCGGGATGACAGCGATAAGGAACCTCCCAAGTCCGAGCCAAATAGCCGACGCCTGACAGCGAGTCTGCTTGCGGCTCGAAGCTAATTGCTAATCGTTAATTGCTAATCGCTTCCCTCAATCCAGCCTCACCAGAAACACGCCGCCTTCTTTCACGTGCGTCTTGCCGGCGACCTCCTCGGCCTTGCGCTTGTCGTCGCCCTCAGGACGAATCCGCACCCACTCGCCCGTCGGCCCGGTGAACTGGATGACCTTCGCGTCTTCGTAGCGATTCTCCAGCTTCTCTTTCAGCTTGCGCGCCTCGCCTTCGCTTTGGAAGGCGCCGATCTGCACGCACCAGCGCCCGCCTTCAAAGATCGACGCCGGCGCCGACAGCACTTCCAGCTTCACCTCGGCGGTGCCCGCCTGCCAGACGTCGACCGCCTTGGCCGCGGCCAGCGACAGATCGACGATGCGGTCTCCCACGAACGGCCCGCGATCGGTGATCCGCACCATCGCCGAGCGCCCGGTCGAGAGGTTGGTCACGCGCACCATCGAGTTCAGCGGCAGCGTGCGATGCGCCGCAGTCATCGCGTTCTGGTTATAGATCTCGCCGTTGGCGCCGCGGCGGTTGTGATACGGCGGCCCATACCAGCTCGCCATGCCCGTCTCGACGTAGATGGGCTTGGCCTTGCGCGGCGACGATGGCGTTGGCGTGGTACTGGCTTCCGAAGGCGGCGTCGGCCGGGGCGCGGTGATGGTCGGCGGAGGCGGAACGGGCTGGCTGTGCGCGGTCTTGTGCCCGCCGCACGCCGAAAGCAGCAGCGTTGTGACAATTGTGACTCCAATTGCCGCAGCCCGCGGGCGAGATGTTCGGTGGAAGGGCACGACTTCAGTCGTGCCGCAATCGTCAAAAAATAAGCTGGGCTTTAGCCCCTGTTCCGTGTCGGCAGTGTCTGGTTTTCTTGCGCAACGAGGCGAGATGTCTGCAAGGTCGAACCCCGTAGGGGTGGCTCCGCATTTAGCCCAGGACGGAGCGCAGCGGAGTCCTGGGTAGGGCGTGAAATTAACCCAGAGCCCCTTCAGGGGCGGCACATCCGCGCTCGGTGCCCCAGAACCTGCCCTGAGCTTGCCGAAGGGTTCGCGCCTCGTTTGCGCTAACCTGGGCGAATCACGATCTACGGCTTCTGTTTGCGCGAGTCCATATGGTCGGCGGCCTGCTGCAGCTTCTCGCTGGCCACCCGCAGCGCGTTGGTCGAGTGCTGGCGAATAGCCGGCACCAGCTCGTCGTTGATGTAGTTGATCAGCGTCTGGGTTTCTTCCTCGATACGCGCCGAGGCATCGCCCAGCAAATCGTCGAGCCGCTCCCCGGCCGTCTGGAAGGGACGGCGGGCGTTCTTGTTTGGTTCGGTCACAGCCAGCCACCTTGCGAGCAGCAGAAATCGTCAGGCAGAGAGATTATCGGCTGGACCAGCGCCGCCGGTCAATTGGCGAGAAGGATGCGGAGGGGAGTGGTCAGCAATCAGACCGGGCTATCAGCTGTCACTTTCAGCCAGACCGCTTTAAGCCTTTATCAGTGTCATCCTGAGCGCAGCGTCCGCAAGCTTTTCCGATCCGCTTTTTGCGGATCGGGCGGACGCGTAGCCGAAGGACCTGCGGTTCGCGTGAACAGGAACGATGCATCGCTTCCCCATGCGCTGTGAGTCACGCGCACAGCAAACGAATCTCCCCACCGCCATCATGGTCTTCATCCGAGACCAACGCTACGCCGTCTACATCAGGTTGGGGAAAGCCAATTCTGCCACTGCGAGCGAACCGCAGGTCCTTCGGCTCCGGCGGCGAACAGCACGCCGCCTCCGCTCAGGATGACAGCAAAAAGGCATAACCCTGGTTGGCCGACGGCTGAAAGCTGACAGCCGACAGCTGTTAGACTTTTACCATCGCCATGCCTACTCGCACGCTCAAAGGCTCCGAAGTCCGCCGCATGTTTCTGGACTACTTCGTCTCCAAGGGACACAAAGAAGTCCACTCCTCCTCGCTCGTCCCGGCCAACGACCCCACGCTGCTGTTCACCAACGCCGGCATGAACCAGTTCAAGGACGTCTTCCTCGGCCTGGAGAAGCGCGACTACAACCGCGCCACCTCGTCGCAGAAGTGCGTGCGCGCCGGCGGCAAGCACAACGATCTTGAGAACGTGGGCTTCACCAATCGCCACCACACCTTCTTCGAGATGCTGGGCAACTTCAGCTTCGGCGACTACTTCAAGCAGGACGCCATCGCCTACGCCTGGGAGCTGGTCACCTCGCCCGACTGGTACGGCATCGACAAGGACAAGCTCTACGTCACCATCTTCAAGGGCGAGCAGGGCATCGCGCGCGACGACGAGGCCTATGAACACTGGCGCGCGACTTTAGAAAAAGATGGCGTCCCGCTGGATCGCATTTACGAGATGGGGATGAAGGACAACTTCTGGATGATGGGCGACACCGGCCCCTGCGGCCCGTGCAGCGAGCTCCATTACGACATGGGCGTCGCCGCCAGCGACGCCGGCCACACCGATTGCCAGTTCGGCTGCGAGTGCGGGCGCTACGTCGAAATCTGGAACCTGGTCTTCATGCAGTTCGACAAGCAGCCCAGTGGCGAGATGCGCCCGCTGCCCAAGCCCTCCATCGACACCGGCGCCGGCCTGGAGCGCGTGACGGCGGTGATGCAGGGCGTGATCTCGAATTACGACACCGATCTGTTCACGCCACTGATCAAGCGCGCGGCGGAGCTGACCGGCACATCGCTTGAGACTGAGACGAAAAAAGAAGATGTCGAGCAGTCGCACAAGCAGGCGGCATCGCTGCGCGTCATCGCCGACCACGCGCGCGCGTCAACGTTCCTCATCTCCGACGGCGTGCTGCCCGCGAATGACGGTCGCGGCTACGTGCTGCGCAAAATCATCCGCCGCGCGATTCGTCACGGACGATTGCTCGGACAGGAGAAGCCGTTCTTGTTCGAGATGGTGTACGCCGTGCGCGACCTAATGAAGGATGCGTATCCCGAGCTGGTTGAGAGCGCAATCCGCGTCGCAGAGATGATCAAAGGCGAGGAGACGCGTTTCGCGCACACACTGGACATCGGATAGGACTCCGATGATTGCTAAACGAAGCTGGTCACGTCCGCTCGTCAGAAATACAGCAGGAAATTCAGACTGTGCCTGAGCCCTGAGTCACCGAGTACGTTGAGGAAACGCACCGCCTTTTAATGGTCAACAGGCCTTCAAACTCTACGAACTTACGGCTTGCCGCTCGACTTCATGATGACGCTGCGCGGGATCACGGATTCAATTTCGACTCGGCCGGTTTCGACGCTGCCATGGAAAGAGCAGCGCCTCGCGCGCAGGCATCGTGGAAAGGTGGCTCGAAGACGATCGGCCAGCCCGGTCTACCAATCTTTGCCGTCGACGGTTCGAGGGCTATCACAAGACGCTCTCCACCGGCGCGGAGGTTCTCGCCATCATCAAGCCGAACAACGGCAGCGGTGTCGGCGCACAAGAGCTCAAGCCCGGCGAGCGCGGCGAGATTGTCCTCGACCACACGCCCTTCTACGCCGACGCCGGCGGACAGGTCGGCGATGTCGGCTGGCTCTACGGCGACGATCACAACACGCTCGTCGCCGAGGTCGAAGGCGCGACCTATCCCGTGCAGGGCGTGCGTGCGCATCGTGTCGTCGCCAAGCAGACGATCCACGTCGGCGACAAAGTCGACGCCATGGTCAACGACGAAGTGCGCCGCTCCACCATGCGCAACCACACCGGCACGCATCTTGCTCCACGCGGCGCTGCGCAATGTGCTGGGCACGCATGTGAAGCAGGCGGGCTCGCTGGTCGATCCCGGCCACCTGCGCTTCGACTTCTCGCACTTCGCCTCGCTCGACGACGAGGAGCTGCAGGACATCGAAGACCTCGCCAACAAGGAAGTGCTGCGCAACGATCGCGTCGAGGTCATCGAGGACGTGCCCATCGACGTCGCCGTCAACGAGTACAAGGCGATGGCGCTCTTCGGCGAGAAGTACGGCGACCGCGTGCGCGTCATCCGCATCGGCGACTTCTCCACCGAGCTGTGCGGCGGCACGCACACCGCCGCCACCGGCGAGATCGGGCTGATCAAGATTCTGAAAGAAGGCAGCGTCTCCAGCGGCGTGCGGCGACTGGAAGCCGTGACCGGCGAAGGCTCGCTGCGCCACTTCCGCAAAGATCATCAGCTGGAAAACGTTGTCGCAACGCTGGTGCGCGGCGACGACGAATCTCCCGCCGACGCGCTGCGGCGCGAGCTGGAGCGCCGCGAAGACGAGCTTAAGAAACTGCGCAAGGAGCTGGAGCAGGCGCGGATGAAGTCGGCTGCGTCGTCGGTCTCGTCGGCGACGGAGAACGTGCGCGAGGTCAAAGGCGTGAAAGTCCTGGCCACGCGCGCCGACAACCTCGAACGCACGCAGCTGCGCACGCTGGTCGACAACCTGCGCAACAAGCTGGGATCGGGCGTGGTCGTCATGGGATCGGTGAGCGACGGCAAGGTCGCGCTCATCGTCGGCGTCACCAAAGACCTGACCGCGCGCGTGCAGGCGGGCAAGATCATCGCCGAAGTCGCGAAGAAAGTTGGCGGCTCCGGCGGCGGCCGTCCCGACATGGCCGAAGCCGGCGGCAAAGATCCCGCCGCGCTGGACTCGGCGCTGGATGCGAGTTACGGCGTGGTGGAAGGGATGCTGGGGAGCCGTCAGCAGCCAGCACTCAGCCAGGGCCGAGGGCCTCCCTATTGCTGTCATCCTGAGCGGAGCGTCCGCAAGCTTTTTCCGATCCGCTCTTTTGCGGATCGGGCGGACGCGTAGTCGAAGGACCTGCGGTTCGCACGAACGGGAAGGATCTATCGCTTCCCCGCGTGCTGTGATCGGGCGCACAGCAAACGCATCCCTCCACCGCCATTATTGTCTTCATGCGAGACCATCGCTACACCGTTTACATCATGGCCAGCCGGTCGCACACCCTCTATATCGGCGTATCCAACGACATTGGCAGGCGCGTCCGTGAGCACAAGAACCACGCCTTCGAAGGCTTTACCGCCAAGTACAACATCGACCGCCTCGTCTGGTACAAGACTTGCGGCGACGCGCGCGATGCCATCGCACGGGAGAAGCAGCTCAAGGGATGGGTCCGCGCGAAGAAAATTCGGTTGATCGAATCGCTGAATCCGACCTGGCAGGATTTGTCGGAGGAATGGGGAAAGCCGATTCTGCCACTGCGAGCGAGCCGCAGGTCCTTCGACTCCGGCGGCGAACAGCACGCCGCCTCCGCTCAGGATGACAGCAAAATGGGGATCAGCTTGGCAAGGAACAACAAGTAGAAGTCTTTGCGCGGAGTGATACTTGGTTCTTGTCTTTCTCTGTGCCTCTGTGTCTCTGTGGTGAAAATTCTTTTGCCCGCAAGCTTCGGCATGCCCCGCCCCGACAAGCGTCGTAAACTCTTATTCCAGAGGCGCAAAACCTCATCCGAATCGCACAAATAACTGCATCCGGATACTCGCTCTTAACCCTCTAAGACCTATAAGGTGGTTAGCTATGGCAATCGGCGAAACGGTATATGTAAACAACGTCCGCGAGCAGCTCCTGGCCGGACGTACGCGGCTCAGCGAAGTGGTAGGCGAGAACCAGAGCGAGCGCCTGCTCGCGCTGTTGGACGAAGTAGACAGCGCACTCCATCGCATCGATCACGGCACCTACGGCGTCTGCGAGATCTGCGAGGGCACGGTCGAGGAAGAGCGATTGCGCGAGAATCCCTTGGCCCGTGTCTGTCTCGACTGCCTCACCCCCAAGCAGCAGCGTGCGCTGGAGTACGACCTTGAGCTGGCCGCGCAAATCCAGAAGGGGCTGCTTCCGCCCTGCGACGTTGCCTTCCCGGGTGGGACATTTCCTATCACTACCAGCCCGCCGGCGTGGTCGGCGGCGACTACTGCGACCTCATCCCCGGCAACGACGGCGAGCTCAACTTCGTCATGGCCGATGTTTCCGGCAAAGGCGTGGCCGCTGCGATGCTGTCCTCGAACCTGCGCGCCATCTTCCGTTCGCTGATTCCTGTCGGCCTGAGCACCGCCGAACTCATGACGCGCGCCAACCGGCTCTTCCGCCAGAGCGCGCTGCCCACGCAATACGCCACGCTGGTGTTCGGCAAGTCGACCATCGCCGGCGATCTGGAGATCGTCAACGCCGGCCATCTTCCGGTGATGCTTGCCGGCAAGACGGGAACTCGGCTCATCGAAAGCACGGCCAGCCGCTGGGCATGTTCGACGACCAGCTGTTCACGCCCGCGCGGGCGCGCATGTACGCCGGCGACACGCTGGTGCTCTACACCGACGGCATCTCCGAAGCCGAGAACGACGACGGCGTCGAGTACGGCCGCGCGCGCCTGCAAGCGCTCATCGAGCAACACGGGGCCGGATGCCCCATGCAACTGGTGGACGCCTGCAGGCAGCAGCTCGACGGCTTCCGCGGCCGCCGCGAGCGCTTCGACGACGAGACGCTGCTGGCCATCCAGTACGCGCCCACCGCGCTGCATGGGCACGACCTCGCGCCGCAGCTGTGTGAGCGGCGCTTACGAATTGTCGGCAAACTCTGTTTACCCTGCGGCGCGGCCTGAGTTCTCGCGGAACTAGAATCCGTCGAGAAACTGCTTTGTGTCAGGGCAC
>CAWDWG010000011.1:0-16718 GCA_963805985.1 uncultured Acidobacteriaceae bacterium
AGAATTCTTAGAGTGTTTCGAACGCGGTCCCTCGTTGCACTCGGGATTTCAGCTGCGGGCTCCCGCTTCGCTCACGCCCGGATACCGCCTCAGGTTCGAATCCTCTCGCCCCGACCGAACAGAATACTCAGAGTACTTCGAACGAGGTCCCTCGTTGCATCCGGGAATTTCGGCTGCGGGTTTCGCGCTCCAGGCCCGAACTAGGGCAGCGGTGGCAGCCCCGCCAGTTGCACCAGCTTTCGGAATTCGGGATCGTCGTGCAGGGCGTTGAATGGTGGATCCACGCGTAGCGATAGAAAGTCGGCGTCGTGGTCGCGATAGGCGGCCTGCAAATATCGCAGCGCTTCGTCTTTCCGGCCCAGCCGAGCTGCGGTTGCGGCGAGAACGTACGCCGAAGCCTGTCCCTCGGCATAGAGCTTCTGCTGCGCCGCGAGCATGGCCTCGAACATGCCGCGCTCGCCGCCCGACTTGAAGCCCTGTTCTGCCGCGCTCACCACCGCCAATTCGCCCTGTTTCTGGGCCAGAGTGGCCGCCTGACGCCACTGCGCGAGGTAGTTTTGAAATTCACGCCGATCCATGTAAATGTGGGCCAGATACACGTGCGTCGAGTAGAACGCTGGCTGGCTCTTCTCAAGCTGCTTCAGCAGAGCGAGCGCCTCATCCGAGTGGCCGCTGAGAAGCAGGATGAGACCTTTATCGGCCAGGATCGAAGTCGAAGACGGATCCAGTTGCTGCGCGCGGTCGATTTCGTGGAGAGCCTCGGGGAAGCGGCCGAGCAGGATCAGCGACGTCGCGTACCAGTGATGGGCGGCAACGTAGTTGGGATTGAGCTCAATCGCGCGACGAAATTCCTGTTCTGCTTTCGCGCTGTCCCAGCTCCAGTAAAAAGTAACGAAGGCAAACGTGGCGTGCGCTTCCGCCGAAGAGTCATCCAGCTCGACCGCCTTCTTTGCTGCAGCCAGCGCGCGCGGAAACGCCTCCCGGGACGGCATTGCCGAAAATTCCCGCAGCAGGTTGTAGCAGTCGGCCAGTCCGACGTACGCCTGCGCGTAGTTGGGGTCGTGAACAATCGCCTGCGTGAAGTAGTCGACCGCGATATTCAGATCGGCGGGCGTCCGCTTGTCCCAGTAATATCGGCCCTTGAGATAGAGTTCTTGCGCCTCGGGGTTAATGGAGGCTGCGGCCGAGTTGTTTTGCAGCGCGACGTGCCGCCGATAGGCGACCAGCGAGATCGCAGCGGCCACGATCAGCAGGATCAATCCTGCTGCCAGAACCAGTCGAGTGGGCGGCGCGTAAGCCGTGGGCGTCGGATCTGCCGCCTGGACAGGCGCTGCGGCAACCACGCCGTTGGCTCGTCCCGCGGCATTCGTGACCGTGTTGTCTACAGCTTCGTGGGCTAAGCCGTCTTCTCCGGCGCCCGATTCAGGTGAGTGCATCCAGGCGGAGAGTTCGTCGGTGAACGCAAAGACCCGCCCTCGAGCGCCGCCGGGCAAGCGATGAACGGGCAATGACCGTTCCTTCTCCCATCGCTTTACTGTGCGTTCGTCGCGATCGAAGAATGCCGCGATCTCTTTCCACGAGTCAAGGCGGCGATTCCGAGCTTGCTCATCACGCGGCGGGGGCAACTCTCGTGACGCACCGAAATTTCCTGTGATGACCTTTGGCTTTTGCACAAGTGGCCCAGAGCTTCATCCGGTGCGCTGACGCAACGCGGCCGGACTGCGAGCTTTCGAGCGGAACATTGTTTGCGAGCAAGGATAGCAAGATCAGAGCAATTCAGCCTACCGACTTCCGTTTCAGCCATGCTTTCTTTTTGGCTATATCAGGCAGGCACCTATGGGCTAAATTCCTGAGTTTTTGATATTCCAACTGAATCGCCTATTCTGGGCTTCATGCTGGACACGACCGTTCTTGCTTCGATTGCTCAGCAGATGATGCAAGGCGCCTTCTTCGATTTGGACGGAAAACAACTGCCCGTCCGCCGCACCAGCGGACAGCGGCTTCGGACACTTGGCTTCGTCATCGATGGCCATCAGTACCAGGCCATCGAGCAGAATCCCGAAAAGCCAAGCCGCTGGGGTCAACTCGCCAGAGACGGACATCAGGTTGTGCAATTCAAAGACGTCGAGACCAACAAGTTTGTCGCCGTTTCGGTGGATGGCAAGGTCAGGATCTACGGCGCAGCAGGTTCATAGAACTACCCGCGATCTACTTCTCGCGGAAGAAACTCATCGCCATCTTGATAGCGCTGGATTTTGGCGGTACGGGAATAGAGGATTGCTGCATCCGGTCGAATTTGATCTTCAGTACGGTAGCTGCGCAACTGGATTATGGTATCCGGTCAGACTGTGATCGTCAGTAAGTAAAGGCGCAACTCTGAAAGTGACTAGCCCAGTGCGGAAGCACTGGGTAGACATAAACCATTTATTCCCCAGCCCCTTCAGGGCGACACACCACTGCGGCAACTTCAGCAACAAAATGATGCTAGTTTGCAATCGACACTCTACAAAATCTGGCGTAGTGTATCTCCACAATGGCGGCGAAAGAACTCTACAAGAATCGTGTTGATCTGGTCCAAGGTACGCTCGACATGCTCATCCTGCAAACCCTGCAATGGGGTCCGCAGCATGGCTACGGTATCAGCCAGGCTATCCGCAATAATTCTAACGACGTCCTTCAGGTTGAGACCGGTTCGCTCTACCCAGCGCTTCACCGGTTGGAACGCCAGGGATGGGTTCGTGCAGAGTGGAAGATAAGTGAAAGCAAGCAGCGCGCAAAGTATTACCGCATCACGGCTCTGGGTAAGAAGCAACTACTGGCGGACCACAGCCGCTGGCGCCGAGTGGTTGAAGCAATTGCTGCCATTATGCAAGCCAGTCCGAATCGGAGATCGTGAATCGCGGTTCGCCGATCGCTTCGAATCACGTAGCCGCACGGCTGCCCATCCGCGATTCACTATAAACAGACCTAACCGGAGCGAAGATATAATGCATTTCTCATGGGTTGGTCTCCGGCTGTAACCATTCGCCGCCTATTCGATCCCGAGGCGGGCTTGTCCGTCCGGCTCATTCCTCGTTGGATTTTTCTCCGGGCTCTCGGCCTCATCTACTTTTCCGCTTTCTACGCGCTCCTGTTCCAGATTCGCGGGCTGATTGGCCCCGATGGAATCCTCCCCGCCGGTGAGTACCTCGAAGCAATAGCGCGAGAATTTGGGTCGTCTCGCCTCTGGGTTGCTCCCACGCTGATCTGGCTTTCCAGCAGCAATCACATGCTCGTCGGAATCTGCGGGGCGGGAATGGTCGCGTCCCTGCTGCTGGTTCTGAATCTGTGGCCGCGCGCGACCTTATTCATCTGCTTTGTCTGCTTCCTTTCGTTTGTCGCTGCCGCGCAGGATTTTTCAGGCTATCAGTCCGACGGCATGCTGCTGGAAGCAGGCTTCATCTCGCTGTTCTTTGCGCCGCGAGGCTTGCGTCCTGGCCTGGGAGCATCCACTCCGCCCTCGCGCGCGAGTCTGTTCCTGCTGCAGTGGGAGTGGTTTCGCATCTACTTCGAGTCCGGCGTGGTAAAGCTGGCCAGCGGCGATCCCGAGTGGCGCCACTTCACCGCCATGGACGACTACTACCAGAATGGTCCATTGCCGACCTGGGTCGGATGGTACGTCCAGCATCTGCCGCACTGGTTTCACGCCTTCACCACTGGTGCGACTCTAGTGCTTGAGCTCGGCCTGGTCTTCATGCTGTTTCTGCCGCGACGCTGGCGCATCGTGTGCTTCTTCATAGTCACGCTCTGGCAAATTCCGGTCATTCTTACCGCGAACTATACGTTCCTCAACTACCTGGTTCTACTGCTGGGTATATTGCTGGTCGACGACCGTTTCATCCTAAGATTTGCTCCGGCGCGGTGGAAGGAGAAGCTGCTTTCGCAAGCAGCCGTCACCCTAGCTCCAGCGGCAGAACCTGCGACCGATGAAGCAATCCGGCCGTCGCGGCACAAGCCGAATCCCATCGCCGCATTCAAGCTTTCCGTCGCCAGTGTGATCCTAATCTGGATCTTCTACTCCACCACAGCGCAAATGATCTTGATCCTGTTTCCGCATGCGCCGCTGCCGATTTCCCCGATCACTGCGCTGGAACCATTTCGCATCGCCAATCGCTATGGGCTATTCGCCGTCATGACTCGCGGCCGCTACGAAATCGAGTTCCAGGGCTCAAACGACGGACAGAACTGGATCGCCTATCCCTTTCGCTACAAGCCGCAGGCATTGAATGAGTACCCACGCATCTACGCGCCCTATCAGCCACGCTTTGATTGGAACCTTTGGTTCGCCTCCCTCGGATCGTGGCGCGAGAATCTCATCGTTCCCTACACCGAAGAGCGGTTGCTCGCCGGCGCGCCTGATGTGCTCGCGCTCTTCGCCGGCAACCCATTTCCGCAAGCTCCGCCGAAAGAGGTGCGCGCCATGCTCTGGCAATACTCGTTTACTTCGATGGCTGAGAAGCGCGCGACCGGAATGTGGTGGCACCGCAATCTGCTCGGACTCTACGGGCCGGTGATCGAGCGCCAGCCCGATGGCAAGGTAGTCGTCATTGAGTTTCCCGAAGCTCTGCCTCCACACTTCTAGAATTAGAGTAGCGCCGGCCTCCCGGCCGGCTGTCCAGGCGGCGTCCCCGCTGCCAGCGAACGTCCCTGTCAGGCAGCCGTTTGATGGTGCCGATAAGATCTCGAGTGTTCCGGGCTTTTCCGGCGGCAGAACCTTCCGCCGCACTCCTTCATTCCGTTTCCCACATGCTACTGTGGAAGATGCTTCAGATCCTTCACATCGCATGAAACGATTGCTCGCCATCATTGTCCTCCTGATCATTGTGGGCGGGATCTTCTTCGTCGAAGGCGGCAACTACCTGGTGGTAAACAATCTTCAGAAGTCCGACGTAATTGTCGTGCTCGCCGGTGACACGGCCGACGATCGCTACTACCGCGGCCTGAAGCTGCTTCATCAGGGCTATGGGCAGCACATGATCCTCGACGCAACAACCTACGTTACCTACGGCCATTCCTATACCGACTTGGCTGCCGATCTGGTGGCTCGCACCGCTGGATCCGAAGCACCGCGAATCATCGTCTGCCCCATCACCGCCGACTCGACCAAAGATGAGGCTATCGACGTAGGCAATTGCATGAAAACGCTGCAGCCGCCTCCGCATACCGGCCTGGTGGTTACCGACAATTACCACACGCGCCGCGCGCTCTCGATCTTCAGCACTCGCCTGCCGCAATATCACTGGACCGCTGCAGCGGCCGACAATACCTATCTCTACGGAACACCCTGGTGGAAGCATCGTGAGTGGGCGAAGACCTACTTCACCGAATGGCAAAAGCTGATCTGGTGGAACCTATTCGACCGCTGGCACTGAACGCAGAAATCACTAACCCTCCATCTTTCATCTAAAGACCATGGAGGTGCTCATGCCGAGCGCAGCAGCGCATAAGAAAAGCTCAAAATCCAAGCCCAGGCGCTGGTCAGCATCCGTTACCACCGATTCCACCCATCCGCCCGCGGGCCTATTCAACAAGGGCGCAGCGGTCATCGCGCGTTCGTTGGCATCGAAGAAGGTTTCGCCGAAGGGGCCGGGATCGGGAATGCGGATGTTGACCTTCTACATCAACCGCGCAGGTCATAATCTGAGCGCTAGTCGCAAGGCGGAATTGAACAAGGCAAAGACACTGCTATCGGAACGCATTGCAAAAGAGAAGGTGAAAACCAGGAAAGCTGCCTAGCAGAGTGACGACAAATTCGAGTTTCAGACGATTCGTGTCAGGGCACGACTTTTAGTCGTGCCGATAAGCTGTTTATTTTTTTCTGGAGCCGGCTTCAGCCGACGGCACAAAGTGCGAGGACCAGCGTTTTTCCGCACTCTGGTACGATCAAGCTCCCGTGCCGCTTGGCAGCTCCGGTTCTGATGGCTGCGGCCGCTCGGCGACCGAGGGCCGATACGATACATCCTTCCACAAGCTGGTTGGCTGCACGAAGTACACCTGGACGGCCGCGAGAGACGCCGCCATCAGCACGACAAACGTTCGTATCGGCGCAGTCAGCTTCTTTAGTATGACGTCGTCAGGTACAACCGTGTCGAGCGCCGCAAGTCCGTAGAACAGCACTTGTCCCCATGCTGCAAGCGCCCTCCAATATGGAGGCAAGCCGATGGTCGCCAGGGCAGCGGCGATCATGCAATACGGTATGACGATTCGCCCATACTTTCCCGAGAGAAAGTGGAATCGCATCCGATTCCGAGAGCTGAACATCTCGGGCATCATCTGCAACGTCTGATACAAGCCGGCCTGCAGCCGCACCTTCCGCCGAAATTCCGACTTCAACACCGTCGGGAAGTCGTACATCGTCGCACCCGGTTCCAGCAGGATGCGATAGCCTTTGAAGAAGGCCACGAGTGGCTCATAGACATCATCCAGCAGAGTGCCTGGCGGCAGCGGTACCCACAGCGAGCGCCGCATTGCGGCAAACGCGCCGGTATAGCCGAAAGTTGAGTCGACCCGCGTCATCCGTTTCCGAATCCACAACTCATAACGCCAATAGAGGCTGGTCGCCGTTTCCTCCCGCGTTTCACCCTGCACAATGACGGTCTGCGGACTCGCACCGCCGACCTTGGGATCTCCGAAACAGGCAATCACGTTCCGCAGACAATCGCGATCGAGGATCTGCCTCACATCGTTGAGCACTAATATCTCGCCGGAAACCAGCGGTACGCCAGCATTCAGGGCCGCAGCCTTCCCGCCGTGCGGCACTCGCAGAAACTTCACACCTTGATCGGCGAAGCTGCGCGCGATCTCATCCGTGCGATCGGTCGAGCCATCGGATATCACCAGGACTTCCATTAATTCGCGCGGATAGTTCTGGGCGAAGATGTCCTTCAGCTTGCGTTCCAGAAACTTGTCCCCGTTGTAAACGGCAATGACGAAAGACACCGTACGCAGCGTGTCGTCTTTACGAACGGGATTGTCGGTGCGCTTTGCGAGCCAGTCGAGCAGCAGAGGATAGCCGATGAGCGCGTAGAACATGATCGCGCACGCCACCGTAAACACCGCGATGCAGATGATCTGGCTGAGGGACAACATGGCCGCAGCTACTAAGATACAGGAATCGCGGGGCAGGATATTTGTATTCGACCGCCTGCGTACCGCATGCAGCATGTCCTATGTATCGTTTGGCGCTCCGATTCATCCCATAATCAGTTCTTCGCGAAGCCGTATTGGAAAACAACAAGTTCAGCTCCTGCGACACGATCGCGCAAGATGGACCCGGCACAACCGCGATATAATCGGAGGTTTGCTGCAATACTAAGTTCCAGCTAGGAATTCCGCGCGGAAGGAAAATATGCCGACAGACGTAATCATGCCCCAGATGGGGGAATCGATTTTCGAAGGAACCATCACCAAATGGCTCAAGCAACCTGGCGAAAAGGTCCAGCGCGACGAGCCGCTGTTTGAGATCTCAACCGACAAGGTCGACGCCGAGATCCCGGCGCCCGCCTCCGGCACACTGCAGGATATTAAGGTCCAGGCAGGCAATACCGTGCAGGTGAACACCGTCGTCGGAACCATTGCCGAGGAAGGCGCAGCCGTAGCGGCTCCAGCGCAGCCCGCGTCGGGAGGCAATGGCGGTCGCGCCGCGCAACCAGCAGGCGCACCGCCGAAAGCCGAGCAGCCGAAGGCGCCGCAGAAGATTCCCGCTGACCTTGCCGCTGACGAGAAGGCCGGCCTGGAACGCCAGCAGCAAGGCAAGGTCGAGGAAGAGACAGAAGCAGGCGATCAGGAGCGCGTTCGCTCCAGCCCGCTCGTCCGCCGCATCGCCAAAGAGAACAATGTCGACCTGGGCAAAGTCTCCGGCACCGGCATCGGCGGCCGCATTACCAAGGACGACATTGAAGCGTTCATCGCCAAGCACGGCGCCGGCGCTCCCGCAGCAGCGCCTAGTGCGCCGGCCGCTCCTTCGTATGCTCCGCCGGTTGCTCCTGCTGCTCCGGTAAGCATGCCAGCGGTCACCGCTCCGCTTCAACCGGTTGGCGGCGTAACGCCCGGCGACATCGTGCCCATGTCCGTCATGCGCAAGAAAATTGCCGAGCACATGGTCATGTCGAAGCACACCAGTGCGCATGTGCACGGCGTCTTCGAGATCGATGTCACTCGCATCACTAAGCTCCGCGAGCGCATGAAGTCGAAGTTCGAGCAGGCCACCGGAAACAAGCTGACCTTCACGCCGTTTTTCGCGCGCGCCGTCATCCACGGCATTCGCAAGTTTCCCATCATCAACTCCTCGCTCGAAGGCGACAACATTCACTACCATCCATCCATCAATCTGGGCATTGCCGTCGCGCTGGATTGGGGGCTGATCGTTCCCGTGGTGAAGAACGCCGAGGAGCGCAGCTTCGTCGGCCTGCAGCGTGCTATTAGCGATCTGGGCGAACGCGCCCGCACCAAGAAGCTGAAGCCGGATGAAGTGCAGGGTGGGACCTTCACCATCACCAACCCTGGAATCTTCGGCGCGATGTTCGGCTTGCCGATCATCAATCAGCCGCAAGTAGCGATCCTGGGCGTCGGCGGAATCGTGAAACAGGCGGTGGTTGTCACCGATCAGGACGGCGCAGACTCCATTGCCATTCGCTCGATCATCCGCCTGAGCATCGGCTACGATCATCGCGTCATCGACGGCGCAGTTGCCGATCAGTTCATGGCCGAGGTGAAGAATTTCCTGCAGAATTGGAACGAGGAATTGCTGTAAACAACTCTTAGTCGGGTGCCCCACACAAGCTTCCTTTGCTTGTGTGGGGTTTTTATTTCGCCGTCTCACTGAACATGAACTTCCCCAGATACATCGGATACGACTTCGGCGGCTTGGTCTGCGCGGTGTCTACCGGATAGGGCCCCTGCGACAGAGTTGGAAATCCCCAGATATTGCCGTTCCGCATATCGATCACCATCTTGCCGTACATCTGCGCCGTGCCGTCAGGTTTACGAATCATGGTGTAGCCGGGCTCAACATAAAACGGATAGCCCTCCTCCGCTTGCGCTCGCACTGGTGGCGGCTGCACGATAGGGCGAAACACAAGGACGGCAAGTAGAACCGCAATGATCAGCAACATTGCTTTCGTAAAGTGATCCAGCTTCATTGTGTCTCCTCTCAACTTGCCGCCGGCTAACGCCGACTCGAGTCGGCTAGACCTTCGCTCTAACCGCTACATCGAACTTGGAATAATATTTCTTTACATCCTCAGCACCGTACTTCTCCCGAAACTTCTCCACTACGGCTTTGACCTCTGCGGGATCAGTGATCGAGGTGACGCGCAATTCCTCTTCCTCGCCGCGCGCTGAGATGCGAATTTGCGGATCGTGCAGCACGTTCTTGTACCACTGTGTATCCGATCCCAAGACTGGCAGTAAGTACAGCGTGTCTCCTTCCAGAACGAACCAGACCGGCCGTGAAATCGTTTTCCCGGATTTTCGGCCGGTAACGCTAAGTTGAATCTGCTTGTATCGCGCAAGGCGTTCCTTCAATTCCTTGTCGGAATGCGCCATGGAACCTCCTACGGGCAAATCTCGAATCGATTTCGTCGGGCGTTAACCTCCGGCGACCATCGTCGCCCCACCACTTGGTCTCACCTATCCCTTGCCCCGAAACAGAAATACCAACTCGATCACGAGTATGATGACCACCATCACTTCCAGCACAAATCCCCGGCTCTGATGAAATTCCTCGATGAGAAACCGATAAAGGTTCTCTGCGGTGTGCAGCTTTTCGTTGACCAGGCTTTTGTATTCCGGCACCCCAACTTTAGCCGCGGCCAGCCGGTACAACCGCGCCGAATACATGTCGCTGACGAACTTAATCGCCGTCTCCGAGCGCTCGGCCAGCTCAGTAATCTCAACCGTGATGCCGTTCAGCCGCAGCGCTTCACCGCGCATCCGCCAGCGCCCAAAGAGTCCGGCCGGACGCTTCAGCGACCGGTAAACTCCATCCAACTCCCGCGTCAGCCACTCGTCGTAATGGCGAAACTCCAGCAGTTGCGAGTTCGCGTACTCCAGAATCTGCACTGCTGTTGCCGCGCCCGCGGGTGTGTCATACACCAGCGCGGCATTCCAGCCCACCGTAACCAGATCGCGCGGATAGTAGAACACGCTCGACTGCACCGCATCGTCGTTGACATTGCTGGCCAGGGGAGCGTGCTCGCCACGCAGGATCTGCGCAATCTGGAATGCGTGCTCGCCCACCAGGTCGTGTCCTGTCGGACTGCCGGGCACGTCGCTCAACAGGAAGATGTAGTAGTCCTCACTCAACCAGTCGGCGTAGGGGCGCTCGATGGCCGACGCAATCTTCCCCACCCGCCCGCGAATGATCTGTTGCGCCTGCCGCTCCAGTTCGGCATTAGGAACCCATTGGGCCGCCAGTTCCACCAATCCGTCCCAGTCGGTCTCGAACGGCAACTCCAGCAGAACACTGATGACGCCGTAATCGTAATACTTGACTTGCGGCGTGAGCCTTTCGCCGCTGGGCAAGGTTATCGGCTCCAATTGCTCCACCACGGGCGGCTTCTCGAAGCGCACGTGCTCCGGCGTGGCATGCTTGAAGCTGGTTTCGACGCGGCGCGCTCCCAGCATCTCGCGCAGCTCGTCCAGCCGGATCTCCTCGCACACGTCGTGGAGAATCACGCCCAGCACCGATCCCTTCAGTGCGGTTGCCTCCGTCGAACTAGTGGCCCTGAATCGCTGCGGCTCCATCTGGCCTGATTGTAAGCCGAGGGGCTCAAGATTGGCGCGGGCGCGCTCCGTCAGTTACTCTGAGAGAAAGGACTTGTCATGCGAAACCACCTTATTCCCCTGCTGATTGTCCTGCTGTCATTGTCCTGTGCGAATGCGCAGACCAATTCGTCGCCCGGGCCCTCGGAACTTGCGCCGGGCAGTTCGCAAGTTATCAATCCTGAAGACCTGCTCCCGTTGCTGCAATCGACCTCCGGACAGAAGCCGCTGGTGTTGAACGTCGGGCCCTCGATTATGTACATGCAGGCCCACATTCCCGGAAGCGAGTACATCGGAACGACCGATGGCAAGATGAGTTTGGAGCGCCTGCGGACGCGCGTGAGGTCGCTGCCCCACGACCAGTCGATTGTTCTGTATTGCGGCTGCTGCCCGTGGAGTCGCTGCCCCAACATTCGCCCGGCTTACAATGCATTGCACGCCATGGGCTTCACCAACGTGAAGGTGCTCTACATTGCCGACAACTTCGGCGCCGACTGGGTCGATAAGGGTTATCCCACCATCAAAGGCCAATAAACTCGAATGCGAAAACTCGTTCTTCTGATTGTCGTTATAGCTATTGCGGTTGTCGTCTATCAAGGAGCGCGACGCAGCTCGCATTCCAAGGGCGGACATCCCGGCGCTGTCGATTCAGCCGCGCCGCAATTCTCGCTAAAGGATATCGACGGAAAACCGCTCTCGCTTGCCAACTATCAGGGCAAAGTCGTGTTGCTGAACTTTTGGGCGACCTGGTGTACTCCCTGCCGCGGCGAAATTCCGCAGTTCGTCGAATTTCAGAACACGCTCGGTCCGCAAGGTCTGCAGCTGATCGGCATCTCCATGGACGATGAGGCCAAGCCGGTCCACGAGTTCTACCAGCAGTTCAAAATGAACTACCCGGTGGCGATTGGGAGTGCCAACCTCGCCGAATCGTACGGCGGAGTTTTGGGATTACCGGTGACGTTCCTGATCGGCCGCGACGGTCGCATCGCCGCCAAGTACATCGGCGCCACGGATCTCGCAGCCCTTCAGCAGAAGATCCAGTCGCTGCTGCAGGCGAAGTAAGCGAGCTATTCCGAAAACCGCTCCTTGAATGCCGCCGTCGCCGACGCTTCGCCACGTTCTTGAACTGCGGCAGCGACAGCCTGCCTGACGCTCTCGCTCGCCGCATAAGGCGCCAGCGCTGCCAGCACATCGCCGGCAATTCGCGAGCTCGCAGTCCGCAACAGCGAACAGAGAAAATCCTGCCCCTCTTGCAGCCGCGACGCAGCCAACGCCGCCAGCAATACTTTGCGAACATCGCGATCCATCGTGCGTTCCCACTTCTCTTTGAGTATCTCGACCGCCCTCGGCAGCCGCGACTCGCCTAGCGCCCAGATAGCGGCCTCTGCAGTCGTCACATCCTCGTCATTGGCATACTTCGCCACGAACGCCAGCGACTGCTCCGGCGCGGCTGCGAGTAGCCCGGAGAAACATTGGCCCAGAACCTCCGGCTCGGCGTCGCCCGTCAGAACCTTCAGACGAAGCAACAACACTCCAGCTTCCCCTCCATTCAGGGCCAGCGCGCGCGCCGCACCTAATCTTGCTGGTGGCTCGCGATCGACGAGCAATTGCAGCACCTCGGTCAGCGCATCGTGGTGGCGAGTTCGCAACAGCCCTTGTGCGCACATCCCGCGCAGGGAAGCAGCCGCATCTACCGGCGGCCCAAACGACGCTTCCATCTGAACATGGTGCAAACCGCGCAGGTAAACCTCCGGCTCGGAATAGTCCATCTCGTAAAGTGCGCCGACAATTTCTGTCACTGCTGCGCAACGCTTGTCCAGCTTCTGAGGGTCCTTCATGAACCTCTCGAATGCTGCAACCAGCTCCGGAATCAATTCCGTCGCGTGCAGCTCGCCCGCGATTTTCGCGGCCTTCGCCATAACCAGGTTCGATTTGTTCGTGAGGAAAGCCTGCAGTTCTTTGGTGACGGTCTCGGGCGAGTGGGCATGACGCAGCTCGCCAAGCGCATTCAGCGCCTTCTCGACTGGATCGGACTTCGACATGACATTTAGAAAGCTGGAGACGACGCTCGCATCTGTTGCCGGAATCGGCGCGCCTCTGGCGACCAGAGGATCACTCCGACCGACAAGACACCCAGCACGATCCCACACGCCACTCGCAACACCGCCCCGCCCGGCATGAAATATAACAGCGTTCCGACAACAATCGCCGGCGCCAAATACACAGCCGACTTCAACGTTATTGCACTTCGTCCGGCTGCGATCTGAAATCCGGCGAGCGCGCAGACCAGGAACAAAAATTCCGTCGCTGCTGTCGCAAATCCCGCCGCCGTGAAATTGTAGTGTCGCAGCAACACCAGGTTCATCGCAGCATTGACCACTAGCGCCGCTACGCCAATGCTGAGCAACAGCTTCTCCTTGCGATCCGCCAGCAGCGACGCGGTCAACACCGTCGTGACACAAACCTGTCCCAACGCAATCGCCAGCCAGCGAAACGCGGCAACGCACGAGAGCGGCCCACTGAGATATCGTCCGCGATAAAGCAGTTGCACCAGATCAGGCGCAAGCACCACCCCCGCGATCAAACCACACGCTCCCACGCCTAATGCCAAGCCGCACGCCGCTCGCACCTGCAGCGCGAATTGTTCACGATCCCTCACCGCCGACGCCGTCAGCACCGGTATCATCGGCACCATCAGCAGCCACGGAAGTAACAGCAGAGGATTGATGGGACGAAATGCGGCTGCATAAGCTCCTAATTCCTCTTTACCGCGCAGCGCGTACACAAAGAACACATCGCAGTGGAAGTAGATCGTGTATACGAGGCTAGCGAGTCCGAAGATCAGTGCTGGACCAACGAATGTCTTGAGCCCTCGTCCGCGAAAACCAGGCTTGGGACGATATCCAAGCAGCCGTTCCGCCAGTATCTTGGTAAACAGTAGCGTCAACGCTTCGCGCAAGACCAGCAGCCACGCAAATGCTGCGCCCGCGAGATCCAGTCGTTTGAACCAGACACTGCCCGCGAGTACTAAAAGGCCGCCCAAGACATTCAGTAGCGCCGGTCCTCCTTGCGCCTGTCGCACCTGGAACACGGGATCGAGCGCCGCGGGTTCTGTAAACAGAAGTACCCCACCCACAGCCAGTAGAATCCACCGCTCCAGCTCTCCCTTCTGCACGAAAGCAAAAACCAGCAGCGACAAGGCCAGGACAAGGCCCGCCAGTCGGCGGTACGCCATCATCCCCTCGAGGATCGACCGTTCGCGTTGTGCGTCTGCAGCAATATCGCGAGCGGCAACATTGCTCAGGCCAAGATCGAGGAACTTCCGCGCCAGAATGAAGATGGTGCTGATAAGCGAGAAGAATCCGAACGCGGCCGGCGCCAAGACCCGCGCCAGGTAAATCGTGATCAGCAGTGCCAAGCCTAATTGCGCCAGCGCACCGCCAAGCAGCACGGCTTGCGCGACGCTTGGACTCCGCCCGCCCGGAAGTGTCAGGCGATATCCCGCGTCAGTCGCAGAGACGCTCCCGTCATAGGTTGCATCGACCGCAGGAACGCCGCTTACGACGTCCGCGTCCTGAGAATTGCCGTTCGAGTTGTCGCTGTCTCGCACGATCACGTTCGCCGCATTGAGAGGCTCGGGATCTCCCGCCTTCTTACTCCTGATTCGAATAGTACAATGTAGTGTTCATCTCATTTGTCTTCCAGGCCATGCACTGCTTCGTGAAACTCACACACCTCTGCAGTTGTTCCATCGTTCTGCTCACCCTCTCGCTTACCGTCGCGTGTAAACAGATCGCCGTGCCTCAGTCGCCCGCCGCCAACACGTCTGCGACTCCGGTTACTCCGATCGATCCGTCCACGGCCGCAACCATCACGGGCACGGTGAACTTTGAGGGCGTGCCTTCCAAGGCCAAGCCGATCGACATGTCCAGCGATCCGTTCTGCAAGGGCCAGACTGAATCAGAACAAGTCGTGGTGGACAATGGGAAGGTCGCCAATGTTCTCGTCTACGTGAAGGATGGGCTTGGGGGCAAGAACTTTGCTCCACCCCAGCAGGTCGTCACCATCAAGCAGGAAGGTTGTCGCTATGTCCCGCACATGGCCGCAGTCATGGTTGGGCAGCCGGTGAAATTCGAGGATGACGACCAGACCCTGCACAACATTCACGCCATGCCGAAGCAAAACTCGCAGTGGAACCAGTCGCAGATGCCCAACTCGCCTCCACTGGCGAAGAGCTTCTCGAGTTCGGAACTCATGATCCCGGTGAAGTGTAATCAGCACCCGTGGATGTTTATGTACCTGAACGTCCTCGGCAATCCGTTTTTCGCAGTCACCGGAACGGATGGCCATTTTAGTCTGCAAGGATTGCCGCCCGGCACTTACACCATCGCGGCGGTACAAGAGAAATACGGCGAGAAGACGCAGACGGTCACAGTGGGCGCTAAAGAAGTAAAGGTCGTCGACTTTACCTACCAGCCGTAGTCCCGAGAGCACCGGCTATCTGGGCAGATCGGCATCTCGTGGGGTAGGTCCTCCTCAAAACGAGAACAGCATCTGCAGATCGATCCGGCGGACCGCGGAGCCGGACGCGAATGGCCCTCCCGCCAACGAGTTCGATTCTCCGAACTGGGTCGAACCGAGAACGCCGACCGGAGGTCCGTAGTTCACGACGTTCAACAGATTGCGCGCGCTGACGCTGAACGTCAGATTGTACTTGCGGCTGGTTTCCGAGCCGAAGGTGAACGGGTTTGGGCCGCCACCGCCAGTCAGGCCGCGCGGGCCGAGCCCACCGCCGCCACCACGACCTCCGCCACCCATGCCTCCGCGGGGACCAGAGGATCCGCCTTGTACTTTCGGGCCAAGGCCCCAAGTCTTGCTCAAGCGCAGGTTCAGCGTAAATAATGCCGGGCCTCTGCCGTAGTTGATCGGAACAACCGACGCGCCGGCTACAGGCGTTGGGCTGAAGGAACCGTAGGGCGGCGCCACAATGGCGCCCGGGGTCGATGATGAAACCAGGTAGGGGCGATCGTTGAAGATGGAGTCACCGTTGAGGTCGTTCGGCAGCACGATGTTAAACGGCGTGCCCGAATTCGCGAGCATGAAAGGACTCAGCCGCAACGCGTACGGCAGCGAAATCGTGCCGCCGAGAAACAGGCGGCTGCGCACGTCGAACGAAGCCGGGCCCCAATCGGCTGAAGGATTGTAGGAGTCGGAAACAAACGCCGGCGTCGCTAAGCCGCCTTCCGCGAAGGCCCCGCCGAAACCACCGCCGCCGCTGCCGCCGACAGAGAGCGGGCCTCCCGAGCCGAGATCGCTGTCGGCGAAGCTCAGCGCATAGAAGCCGAAGAGCGAAAGCTTGCTCCCGAGCGCGTAGCGGAAGTTGGTAATGAGCTGATTCTCTTTGAAGATTCCGCCGGAGGTGAACTGATAAACATTGTCGTTGTTGCCGAGCGGTCGCTGGACTGGCGAATACGGCGGGCCAGATCCGGGCAGCGGCGCATTCGCATTGATCATGTACAGCTGATGCACACCGCGCGAGTTGAGGTAAGTCACCGATATCGTCGCGTTCTTCGTGACCTGCTGCTCCACGCTGAACGCTGCCTCCGACGTGTACGGCACGTGCAGATTGCTCGCGATCGTATAGCTGGTGGGCGAGTTCGTTGGCAGGTCCTGCAATTTCGCCGGAGGTGGAATTGTCGGATAGAAGCCGGGGTTGGCAACGGTATAGGTCTGCTGCGTGACGCCATTGAAACGCTCGGCTGTCAGCAGGGAGTCGTAAGAGAAGCGATCGTAGAAGATGCCGTAGCCGCCGCGTAGAACGGTCTTCGGGTGTTTGCTGTGACCGAGCGCGTACGAGAGACTCAATCGCGGCGCCCAGTTGCCTTCGTAGGGAATGCCAGTCTGCGTCTCGTAAC
>CAWDWG010000012.1:0-336850 GCA_963805985.1 uncultured Acidobacteriaceae bacterium
TCTTTCAGCTGGAAAAATAGTTGGACAATCAGAAAGCAAAATAGTCCCGCCACGATAAAAACGTTGGGGATGCGCGTCAGCAGCAGCAAGGCCGAAGTCAGGCCTAGCAACGCGCCGCACAGCCAACGCTCCACCGAGTTGCTGGATGCGGTCTTAATGGCGCTCCAAACGGCGAGTGGGACCAGGGCAATCGTTAAAGCGACGGAGTAACTTGCGCTGATTACGATGGAGTCAAGGATCAGTTGGTCTGCGGTAAGGATGACGGCGAGAAATGCGAAAATCTCAATTGGGCGGAGGCGGTGCGTTGCTGCGACAAGAAGAAACGGCAACGAGACCATTGCCATGCCGAGTATAAGGAGCCATTGAATCCTGCGGTCCGGGTGAAATAGCCACAGAATCAGGCCCGTGCCCGGCGGGTATTGATGAATAACCGAGTTAGTGGCTGGGCAGTAATGAAATCCGTGGGGCGCGATGATCTGCGAAAACTCGTCCGAAGTCAGGCCGATCGACTTTGCTGTTTGAACCAGGAAAGCCGCCTCCTCGTTCTTGATGCGGGTATCGAAGCCGCCGGTAAACCCGGAATGGTGAAACATCTGGGCACTGCGCAAATAGCCAAACGGGTCGCAACCGTAGGCCGAGTCGCTAACCGGGGAGGAACTGATAGCGACAGACGATACACAGCAGAGGAGAAGCAGCACCCAAAGATATGGGTTGCTGAACAGTACGGATGTCAACTGACGCCAATGGGCTGTTTTCTGCGCGGCTCGAACGCCAATTTCCCGCTCAACCTGTATGGAAGGCTGATTCATTAAAACTCGTTAGTTTAGCACGGCGTCCGTGGCTCACGTTGAGGAGTTGTCCGGTCAAGTGGGTGCCCCAGGGCCTGCCCTGAGCGAAGTCGAAGGGTCTCGCGCTTTTCGAGCCTGGGCGATGACATCCGGTGCCCCAGAGCCTGCCCTGAGCTTGCCGAAGGAGCCTGCCCTGAGCTTGCCGAAGGGTTCGCGTCCTTCGTTTGGACGCTAACCAGGGCTCTGTGCCGTATCATTCCTGCATGAATCGCCTGCTCTTCGCCGTCATGCTCGCGCTCGTTTCCCTCGCCAGCTCCGCCCAGCAGACTCCCGCACACAATAGTTCGCATTCGTATTCCGAACTCGTTGTCCTCGGCACAGGCACGCCCAATCCTGATCCCGATCGCTCCGGTCCCGCCGTCGCTGTCATCGTCAACGGCCATAGCTATCTCGTGGATTGCGGCACCGGCGTCGTCCGTCGCGCCGCCGCCGCCAGCTTGCAAGGTGTGCCCGGGCTCGAGATGCCGGATCTGCGCACCGTCTTCATCACCCATCTTCATTCCGACCACACCCTCGGCTTGCCCGATCTCATCTTCACGCCCTGGGTCGATGGCCGCACCGCTCACCTTGCCGCCTACGGCCCGCGCGGTCTCGACGACATGACGAAGAACATTCTGGCCGCGTGGAAGAAGGACATCGCGGTCCGCACTCAGGGGCTGGAGCACGCTAACACGACCGGCTACCTCGTCGACGTTCACGAGATTCAGCCGGGCGTCGTCTACAAGGACGAGAACGTCACCGTCACCGCGTTTCTGGTGAAGCACGGCTCGTGGGACGAGGCCTTCGGCTACCGCTTCCAGACCGCCGATCGCACCTTCGTCATCTCCGGTGATACCGCGCCCGCCGATTCCGTCGTCGAGGCCTGCAACGGTTGCGATGTCCTGTTGCACGAGGTCTACACCCAAGACCCGCA
Source organism: uncultured Acidobacteriaceae bacterium (assembly GCA_963805985.1). Taxonomy (GTDB): domain Bacteria; phylum Acidobacteriota; class Terriglobia; order Terriglobales; family Acidobacteriaceae; genus Bog-257. The sequence continues at coordinate 1,762 of CAWDWG010000012.1, forward strand.
GCATCCCATGACGCCCGAGTGGCAGGCATATTTCTCCAAGTTCCACACGTCGACGACCGAGCTAGCGGCGATTGCTACGCGCGCCAAGCCTAAGTTGCTGGTGCTCTACCATCAGCTCTTCCACGGCGTGAGCGAAGGCGAGATGCTACACGAGGTCCGCGAGCACTACTCCGGCGTAGTCGTCTCCGCCCACGATCTGGATGTGTATTGATTTCGATTTGTCATCCCGAGCGCAGCCGAGGGATCTGCGGTTCGTCGGAAGTGGAATGACCGCCGGCGCCGCCATTGACAGCACTGTAGCGCGTCACTATAGTTCTCCGCGCAAAACAATCACACGTGTGGAGGATGAAAATGCGCCGACTCGTTTTAACGACCCTCGCTCTTACTCTTGTCCTATCGGGAGCAGCGTTATACGCCCAGTCCAATGCCGAGGTGGAGAAGGCTCTGCAAAGTAAGGAACAGCTCGGCTGGCAAGCTTGGAAGGACCACAATGCAAAGCCGCTGGAGGGAATGATTCCGGAACAATCGATCAACATTGCTGACGGAACCATTACCAAGGGCACCCAGCAGATCCTGAATGGCGTCGCCAATTCCGGTTGCCAGGTCGCCAGCTACTCGCTGTCCGACTTCTCTTATATGTGGCTGGATAAAGATACGGTCATGATGACCTACGTCGCCATGCAGGACGCAACGTGTTCCGGCAAGAAGCAGGCCCCCAAGGTTCTCGCCAGCTCGCTGTGGCAAAAGAAAGGCGGCAAGTGGGTTTCGCCCTTCCATCAGGAAACTGAAGCTGGGGGTATGTAAATCGGGTGCCCCAGGTTCGCGTCCTTCCTTTGGACGCTAACCTGGGTGCTGGAGGCCGCCGGAATTGCTGACTGCTCAGTGTCCCGTCGAATCCGGCTTCCGCGTCGCCTCGAACAGGAACCACGTCCGCCGTTCCGTCTCATCGATCCACACTTCAATCAGGCTCGTCGTCGCCGAGTCCTCATGCTCGTCGCACACCGTGTGCGCCGCGCGCAGACGATGCACCAGCGCCTGATTGTCCTCGCGCAACTCCGCCAGCATATCTTCCGCTTCGACATATTCGGCGTCGTTGTCGTCCACGCGCTGCAGGCGGGAGATTTCGCCGATCGAGCGAATCGTGCGCTCGCCGATCTTGCGCACTCGCTCGGCAATCGGATCGGACATCGCAAAAATCTGGTCGCCCTGCTCGTCCAGCAGAAGATGGTAGTCACGGAAATGCGGCCCGCTCATGTGCCAATGGAAATTCTTGGTCTTCAGATAAAGTGCGAATACGTCAGCCAGGATGGCATTCATTGCCCCGGCAATGTCCTTGGTTGCCGACGCATCCAGGTCGGTGGGCGTGTGTAACGCAGCTGCCTGCCGGCGCTCCAGCACGGCAGTCGAGTTTCCGGATTTCTTCATCACAGCTCTCCTTTTCTTTAGGGCGCGGCCGCCTGGGACAGCAACAATTGTGGAATAAGGATCGGGACGCCGGCGGCTCAGCTTCGCGCATTCGTTTGGATGCTCGCTGGGTACCCAAGGTCTCGCGCTTTTCCAAGCCTGGGCGATTCTTATAAGCGAGCCTGAAACCAATCCCGTACTGTGTAAGCTCGCACGCTCAACGAGTGCGGGTGCCCCGGTCTCGCGGTGTTCGAGACTCGGGTAACGACGCTCTGATTTAGATAACCGTGTCGGCTCGGGTGCGGACCACGGTGCCCGAGACTCGCGACCTGTGACCATCCCGTCGCGTCCTTCTCGCTATAATCAAAGGACCCGCACGCGCGGGCATTTCTGACGAAGAAAGCGCCGCGAAAAGCTAATCGCTAATCGCTAATTGCTAATAGCTGACTATGTCCGAACCCCAACACAATCTCAACGCCGATCATCTGGAAGTCGTCGACGGCCGTCAGCGCGAGGCCATCGAAGGCTGGATTCCCGACCTCGCCTCCGAAGCCGAGCTGCGCGACGCGCTGGAGAAAGCCTTCGACTATCGCGGCGACGTCACCATCACTCGCAAAGACGGCACGCGAGTAGAAGGCTATATCTTCGATCGCCGCAGCGGGCCCACACTCGACGACTCCGTCGTCCGCCTCATCCTGCAAAGTTCGGCGGAGAAGATTTCCATCGCCTATTCCAACATCGCCGCCCTCGCCTTCAGCGGACGCGACACCGCCGCCGGCAAAAGCTGGGAAGCCTGGATTCGAAAATATTGGGAGAAGAAGGCTGCCGGCGAAAAGCACATCGCCCTCGAGCCCGAGAAGCTCGACTAGCAGTTTGCCGAAAAGGTGCTTTTCGAGCGCCTTGTATCAGGGTACGACTGCAGGGGCTTCTGAAGAGCGGTTTTTCGGGTAGCGCCGGCCTCTGGCCGGCTGTCGGGCGGGCGTCTCGCCTGCCCACCTCCGCGCAGGCCGGAGGCCTGCGATCCAGCCGCCCAGAGGGCGCTACCCTGAATCCGTCGCCCGTTCATGCGTTGTGCCTAACTCGCGCTGTTCGAATGAGTCGAATGACATCCGTGCGCCTGCCAGAGCTTGCCGAAGGGTTCGCGTCCTTCGTTTGGACGCTAACCTGGGTCTTCGCCCTTACTGGACATGACTGTCCACTAACGCACACTCGGCTGCCCGCCTGGCTTCTCTCCACAACGGCAAGTTGCAACCTTTTCAACCGCGTGGCTCGCTCCTGATGTTTGGCTTGCCAATTGCGCTTCCCATTCCAACTAGGCTTCAATAGCTGCAACACAGCGGAGGCTTTTGTGGGGACCTTATTTCAGGATCTGCGCTTCGCCGCTCGCGTCTTACGCAAGTCTCCCGGCTTCACCGTCGCCGCCGTTGTGACACTGGCCCTCGCCATCGGCGCCAACGCCGTCGTCTTCAGCGTGATGAACGCGCTCATCCTGCGACCCATCAACGTCCCTCAGGGCGAAAGCCTCTACGGACTCTGGCGCGCGCCCGATGATGACATGCACCAATCCTATCCCGACTACCTCGACCTGCGCGATCGCAGCCGTACCCTCGATGGTCTGGCGGCGTTCACCATGGGCGAGGGCGGCCTGGATAGCGGCAAAGAGCCCGCCGATGTCTGGTTCTACGAAACCAGCGGCAATTACTTCGACGCCCTCCGCCTGCAACCCTATCTTGGCCGCTTCTTCCACGCCTCCGACGAGCATGGTCCCAACAGCGCGCCTTACGTCGTGCTGACCTATGCGTTCTGGCACACGCATTTCAGGAACGATCCCGCCGTCGTAGGCCGTACGGTTCTACTGAATAAACATCCCCTCACCATCATCGGGGTGGCGCCGCCCGAGTTTCACGGCACCATGATCTTTTTCAATCCCGATTTCTTCGTGCCCATCGTGAACCATCAGGGAGACGACCTGAACTCGCGCAAGTCCCGCTGGATATTCATGACGATCGGCCATCTCAAGCCGGGCGTGACCCCGGTGCAAGCTGCCGCCGACCTTGATTCCGTCGGCGCCTACCTGGAAAAAACCTATCCCGGAGACGATGGCAAAGTTCATTTCAGGCTGGTGCATCCCGGCCTGTATGGCGATTTCCTGGAGCGTCCGGCGCGCGCCTTCATGGCTGCGCTGATGCTGCTGGCCGTGTTGATTCTGCTGGCCGCCTGTGCCAACCTCGGCAGCCTCTTCGCCGCACGCGCCGCCGACCGTGCCCGCGAGCTGGCTCTGCGTCTCGCCCTCGGCTCAACCCGCCGTCGCATTCTGCGCGGACTCTTTACCGAAGCCATGCTGATCTCGTTCGTCGGCGGCGCTCTCGGACTCTGGGGAAGTGTGATTCTGCTGCATGCGCTCAGCGCCTGGCAGCCGATGCCGCGCTATCCCATCTACATGCCGGTGAATCCTGATGCCAAGGTTTATGCCGTCGCGCTGCTCTTGACCATCGTCAGCGGCTTCCTCTTCGGCGCCGTCCCGGTCCGTCAGGTTCTGCGCACCAATCCTTATGAGATCGTCAAGGCGGGCTCCATCATCAGCGCCGGACGGCGGCTGACCGTTCGCGACGTGTTATTGGTCGTGCAGATCGCTCTCTGCGCCGTGCTGGTTACTTCGTCCTTCGTTGCCGTGCGGGGAATGGCGCGCACCCTGCACAACAACTTCGGCTTCGCGCTGGAAAACACGATGCTGGTCGAAACCGACCTCAGCATGGCTGGCTACACTGGCGACCAGGTGCCTCCCATGCAAAAGCGCATGATTGACGCTATCGCGGCCATTCCCGGCGTTGAGTCCGTGGGATTGGCGGATGGGCTGCCCTTAGTTCAGGGCGCGGGCGACTCCAATGTCTTCACCGACGATACCGTCGATCTCCGCCCGGCCAATGCCGCTGCCGACGTCAATCTGTACAGGGTCTCGCCTGAATACTTCCACGCGGCCGGAACTGCCTTGCTGGCCGGCAGGCCATTTACCTGGCACGACGACAAGAACTCCCCACGCGTGGCCGTCGTCAATCGTGAGTTCGCCCGCAGAATCTTCAAATCCGCCGACAAGGGTATCGGCCGTTATTTCAAATTGCCTGACGGCACCCGCGTTCAGGTCGTCGGTATCGCGGAAGACGGGAAATACAACGGCCTCACCGAAAATCCACAAACGGCGTTGTTTCTTTCCATCGTGCAAATGCCCACCAGCGCAACCTCGCTGGTGGTGCACTCGCAGCTCGACCCGCAGCAACTGGCGCCTATCATCCGCAGCCGTCTGCACGAACTCGACGCCGCACTGCCGTTTCTCGTCGAAACCCGGCGCCGGGCCATGGACATTCCGCTGTTCGGTCCGCGCATGGCCACCGTCTCGCTTGGAGTCATGGGTTTGATGGGCGCGATGCTGTCGATCACCGGCATCTTCGGCATGGCCGCCTATTCCGTCAGCCAGCGGCTGCGCGAGTTGGGAATCCGCATCGCCCTCGGTGCGCAGCGCAAGGAAGTGCTGGAAGCCGCGCTGGGCCGGGCTTTTAAGCTACTGGCGGTCGGCTCCGCGGCAGGATTGATACTTGGCATCCTCGCCGGCCGGGTGCTGGCGTCAGTCGTCTACCAAGCCACGCCGCGTGACCCGCTGGTGCTGGCGGGCGCGGTTTTGACCATGATGCTGCTCGGCCTCATCGCCACCTGGATCCCGGCCCGCCGCGCGCTCAAGGTCGATCCTCTGGTGCTCCTCCGCGTCGAATGAACTCTTTGCCGGGTGCCCCACTCATTCGCGGGGTTCGAATGAGTGGGATGACCATGTCAGGACCCGTGCTCCAGAGCCTGCCCTGAGCTTGCCGAGGGTTCGCGTCCCTCCCTTGAACGCTAACCTGGGAGGTTAGGAAATCTTGGTCTTGAGTGACTCCGCCACGCGAACCACGTCCGTTGCCTTTTTCTTAATTTCCTTCAGCTCCGCCTCTGCCGTCAGCCAATCGCCTTCAGCGTGACCACCCTTCGCTCCCCGCTGCTGATAAATCTGATAGGCGCGTTCCCGGATGCGCTGCTCCGGTACCGACTGCTCCAGCTCTTGCGCGTGATGCGATGTGGAATGAAATTTATGACCGTCCATATGACCTCCAGGGCGTTTATGCGCTGGGTTGAAAATTTGGAATTAAATTTCGTGAGACTGTGAGCCCGGCAAATCAGGCGTCATGTCACTCGTGCTGAGAGAGGCGTTGCAATGCGGACAAACCGTCGCGTCCAGTTCCACTGCGCGATTGCAATTGGAGCACAAGCCCTTCGGTTCCAGTTCCTGTTCTTCGGTCATAGCAGGTTAGAACCGCCGCCAAAATTGATGGTTGCCCATTCTTATTTCCACACAGCGTAACCAATTCGCGGTGGCGCGCAAACGGCTGACAACAATCGGGTGCCCCACTCATTCGCTCTGTTCGAATGAGTGAGACGACGGTCGGGTGCCTGGGTGAGGAACCACACCGGTGCCCCAGAGCCTGCCCTGAGCTTGCCGAAGGGTTCGCGTCCTTCGGTTGGACGCTAACCTGGGTTCATCGCCGTCATCGATGTTGCGTCACCCGAATCTCGAACAACTTCGGCCAAAGTTTTCCGGTAACGAACAGCCGATTCCCCGCCGCGTCGTACGCGATGCCGTTGAGCACGGCATCAGGGTTGCCAAGCTCGCGTTTGTTAATGATGCCGCTCAGGTCAATCTTTCCCAGCACCTTGCCCGTCTTAGGCGAGATGCGGACGATCGTGTCGCTCTGCCAGACGTTGGCATAGATCTCGCCGCGAACATATTCCAGTTCGTTCAGGTTTTCGACCGGCCGTCCCGCATCGTCGGTGACATGAATGCGCCGGGTTTCGCGAAATGTCTTGGGGTCGAGAAACCGCAAGTACGAGCTGCCATCGCTCATGATCAGCTGCTTGTCATCGTGCGTTAGCCCCCAGCCTTCGCCCTCGTATGGAAACGTGCGCAGCTGCGAGAAGGTGAAGCGGTCATACACAAAGCCTTTGTGCGCCTTCCACGTCAACTGCACCAGCGTGCTGTCCCAGTCCGTCAGCCCTTCGGCAAAGAAACTGGAGGGAAGATCGAACTTCTGCAGCACCTTCCCGGTATAGAGATCGACCATGCGGATCGACGAGTGCCCGTTCAACCCCGTGCTCTCATACAAATGGCCGTCGACGTAAATCAGTCCCTGCGTGAAGGCACGGGGATCGTGGGGGTAGGTGTGAACGACCTGGTAGGAATCCGTCGGCGCCGAAATGGAAGTCGCCGCCAGCGCGCTAACCGCGCAGAGGAGCAATAGGAAGAGGCCAAGCCGTTGCAGCATGAACGGCTAGATTAACATCGCGGGAGAGCGGGTGCCCCACACATTCGCGGTTTTCGAATGTGTGGGAGTCGAATGGCGGACTACTTCTTCTGTTTCGGCGGGTATTCCTTGAACAGCTTGGTCACAGCTTTGTCGAGAGTACTGATGTTCCTGTTGGCCTTGCTGGAGATTGTGTCGCTCACCGAGCCGCGCCAGACCAGCTGCTTGCTCTTGGTGTCAGCCATCTCGACCACCAGCGTCCCCACCTTGTTGTAGTAAGTGTTGCTGGCAACTGGCGACACACCATTGTCCCACCCCCAGGCAGGTCCCACAGCGTAACCGGCGCCCACGACATCCTTCTCCTCGCGAATGCTGCTGCTGTAGACCACCCACAAATCAGGATTCGAATCCACCTTCGTCAGCCCCTTGGCCTGCAGTTGCTTGTCGACGTCGGCAATGACGCGCTGGTCCCATTCGCCTTGCGCCGGATCAGGACTCTTCTCCCACATATAGGTCTTATAGCTGGCGAAATTCGCGCTCTTGTCGAAATTGATGTGGGGCTTCTGCGCAAATGCGAACCCGGTCGACAAAAGCCACAACACACCAACCGCTAGTACGTGCCTCTTCATAGCCGCTCCCGATCCGCTGGAATTGATTGCTTGCGTCACAAACCAACGCGACTGCATGTGCAAAAAGATACTAACCTGTGGACAGCTTTCTGCCCAGCGCTTTCAGGATGGTCACCGGATGCGTGAGAAAAATACAAATGTCTCCCAACGCGGTTTGCGGCTCATGAAATACGCCCAGCTGCCGTAACACCGTCGCTCGATCGTAATAAATCCGTTCGCCCGCCAGTCGGTCGCCGGAACTGAAGGTGTAGATCCCACAGAGTGGGATCTCGAGCCGGCGGCCGGTGGCTGGAAGCCCGCGCCACGCGCCCCGATGCGTGCCGCGAATCACCACTTCCAGAACGATCGCCTCCGCTGCCACATGCCGCCGCACGATCTCGATGCTCAAGTCCGGCAGAGCTGCCATCAGCTGGACATAGAACTGATGCACCTGATCGCGGCCTTCATAGTGCGCTCCCCACGGCTCATCGTCGTAACGCGCGGCGTCACCAAACGTTGCGATGGCGCCTTCCAGATCGTGCGCATTCTCCAGCCGAACGTGTTCTTCCACCAGCGCCGTGCGCCGTGCCAGCCTGTCCATCGGCGTCGTTGTAGCGGCCATGAATAAACTCCTCGTGCCAGTGTGAGCGGCCGCACCTGCGGACGCAACAATCACCGATACGTCTGTTCGGACCGAATGAGAATGGCGGAAATAGCGACGCTCCTCTTCGTGTGATCGACACCAAAGATGATTCGGTAGCGGCCGACTCGTTTGCGGTAACGCCCCTCCCACCCCGCTCCCTTCAGCGGTTTTATGTCGCCAGAGAAGGGGTCCCCTTGCATCTCGTCGATGGCCTGCTCGATACGTAACTGACGGTCGCGCGGAAGTCGTTTAAGGGCTTTCTCGGCTGTCGCAGAAAGTTCAACGGCCCAATTCACGTTTTATCGCTCGCCATGGCTTTGATTGGCGTGCTTGTAACTGGGCCTCGCCTTTGCGTATTTTTGCCGCCTCAGCGCGGGTGAGTACCTCTTCAACATCGACTAAGCGCTTGGGCCGCATCGCGACACGACCATGCTCCACCGTCATTTCAACGAAGTCGCCCTCCCGAAGTTGCAAGGCGTCGAATAGCGCCTTGGGGATCACCACTTGCCGCCGCTGCCCGATCCGGCTTACCGCTGAAGGCTGAATAGAATTTCTGACAGTCATACATTCAGCTTAGCGGATTATCTGCTGCAGTCAACTCAAAAGCAGCCGCCGAGGCGCTTTGCCGCCGCCCTCGCCCGTTCACTCCTCACATCACCATGTGACCCACATCACTTCGCCTTGGGCCATCACTGGTGAAAAATCGAACTATCGTTCGGTACGGGGTGAGCCTCCAGACCGCAACGAATTCCAGGTGGGATGGCGAATCGTTAGGTACAACCAAGTCCTTCCGACGGTCCCGCAAACAGAAAGGGCAGCAATGGCCAAAGGTTCAGTGCAGATCGTAGTCGAGCGTTGCAAAGCCTGCGGTTTCTGCGTGGAGTTTTGTCCCACGCATGTGCTCGCGCTCTCGTCCGCCTTCAACGCCAAGGGATACCACACGCCCTACATGGTTCATCCGGAGAAGTGCAGTGGCTGCGACTTGTGCGGCATGTACTGTCCCGACTTCGCCATCTTCGGCTTCAAGCCAGATGCCGAAGCTAAGAAGGCAAGTCCGGAGGCGCAAGCCGCTGCCGTGCCTCCAGCCGCCGCGGCCGAAGTAAAGGAGGTTGAAGATGCACGCTGATCCTGCCGGCGTACTAACCGGCTCCCATTTTCTCGATGGCGACCACGCGTGTTGCGAAGGCGCTCTCGCCGCCGGCGCGCGATTCTCGTCCGGCTATCCCATCACGCCCTCCACCGAGGTCGTCGAGCGCTTCGCATCCCGCGTTCCCACCGTCGGCGGCGTCTTTATTCAGATGGAAGACGAACTCGCCGCCTCCATCACGCTGCAAGGCGCGGTATGGGGCGGAGCCAAAGCGTTCACGGTAACCTCCGGGCCAGGTTTCTCGCTGATGATGGAGCACATCGGTTACGCCGTCATGACCGAGACGCCCTGCGTCTTCGTCGACGTGCAGCGCGGTGGACCATCTACCGGCTTGCCGACGCTCCCCGCCCAGCAGGACATGATGCAGGTGCGCTGGGGATCGCATGGCGATTACGAAATCATCGCGCTGTGTCCCAACTCGCCGCAAGAGTGCTTCGATCTGACGATCACCGCATTCAATTACTCCGAGAAGTATCGTTGCCCGGTCTTCGTGATGCTCGACGAAGTCGTCGGCCATATGACGGAGAAGGTCGTCATCCCTCCCGCCGATCAGATTGAAGTTGAGCCGCGCCGCTACACCAAACTGCCGCCGGAAGAGTTTCTCGCCTTCAGGCCGAAGGATGACCTCGTGCCCGACATGCCGCACGTTGGCGAAGGCTATAACGTACACGTCACCGGACTGACCCACGATGAGCGCGGTTACCCAGACATGCGGCCCGAGGTGCAGAGCGTGCTGATCAGGCGCCTGGTCGAGAAGATCACGAAGAATGTCGATCAGATCACGCTCTTCGAGGAAGATCAGACGGAAGGCGCCGAAGTCGTGGTCGTCTCCTACGGAATCACCTCGCGAGTGGCACAACGCGCCATCGACATGGCACGCGCCAAGGGTGTGAAGGTTGGCAAGTTCCGGCTGATCACCGCGTGGCCGTTCCCCGAGAAACAAATCGCAGCCATCGCGAAAAAAGTCAAGGGCATAGTGGTAGCGGAACTGAACCTGGGCCAGATGGTGCGCGAAGTTGAACGGGCGGCCGCAGGCCAAACCGTTGTCCGGCTCGTGGGCCACGCCGGCGGCAGCGTCCACAAGCCCGAAGACATACTCAATGCAATCCTGGAGGTGACGCGTGGCTGAAGCATCGTTGGTAATGCCTCAGAATCCGGTTGAGCAGTTTCTTCGCATGGACCGCATTCCTCACATCTGGTGTCCGGGATGCGGTATCGGCACCAGCGTCAACGCCTTCGCACGTGCGCTGGTCGATGCCAAGATCGACACCACGCATCTGGCAATCGTCTCCGGCATCGGTTGCAGTGGACGCGTGGCCGGCTACACCAAGTTCGACTCGTTCCACACCACCCACGGCCGCGCGATTCCCTTCGCCACCGGCCTGAAGCTGGCGAATCCCAAGATGAACGTCGTGGTGTATTCGGGTGACGGCGACCTGTTCGCCATCGGCGGTAATCACCTGATCCACGCCGCGCGGCGCAACGTCGACCTGAAAGTCATCTGCGTCAACAATCTTATTTATGCGATGACGGGCGGGCAGACGGCTCCGACGACGCCGGGTGCAGTGACAACCTCGACCAATCCTTACGGCACATACGATCCGGCCTTCAATCTGCCTTATCTCGTCGAAGCCGCCGGAGCCGTCTATGTCGCGCGCTGGACCGCCTTCCACGTCCGCCAGTTGGCGCGCTCGATGGAAGAGATGTTCGCGAAGAAAGGTTTCAGCTTCATCGAAGTGCTCTCGCCGTGCCCGACGCTCTATCAGCGCCGCAACAAGATGGGCGACGGCCTCGACACCATGAAGTTCTACAAGGACAAGAGCAAGGTTCGCAACGGCGCGCCCACCAGCGAAGTTGGGCTCAGCAAGAGCGGCGAGATCATCGTCGGCAAGTTTGTCGACCGCGAGCGCGCCGACTACGGCGTTCTCATGCACGACCAACTGATCGACTCTCTGGGCGAAGATTACGTGGAAACGGAGGCGTGCTCATGCCAGTAACAGAGATCCGTATCGCGGGATTTGGCGGTCAGGGAGTCATTCTCTCGGCCATCGTCATCGGCAAAGCCGGCTGCATTTTTCAGAACGGCTACTCCACCATGACGCAGAACTTCGGGCCGGAGGCGCGCGGCGGAGCTTGCAGCGCACAAGTCATCCTGTCCGATAGCCCGGTGCTCTATCCCTATGTCAGCCGCCCCGACATCCTCGTGGTCATGTCGCAGGAGGCCTACACCCTCTTCAGTCCGCAGATCAAAGACAACGGCATCCTGATCATTGAGGAAGATCTCGTGCGGATCGACCACCTGCCGGCCGGCGTGCGCGTTTACAGCATTCCCGCCACTCGCATTGCCGAAGAGCTTGGCAAGAAGATGGTGTTGAACATCATCATGGTCGGCTTCTTCGGAGCAGTCACCGGTGTTCTCGATCCTGACGCGCTGCGCAATGCGGTCGCCGCATCCGTGCCGGAGGCTTATCGCGATCTCAACCTGAAGGCCTTCAATCGCGGCTTCGACTACGGAACGAAAGAGCTCGCGGAAGTAATCGTGAAACAGGACTCCCAGGTCGCGGTCGGCGCACTGGAAACCTAGGCTCGTCCCAGGTTAAGACGAGACTAGACCAACGACGCAGCATTCAGGCCGAGTCTGCCGGTCGCTGAGAAATTGCGAATTGGGGGACAGGCGTCAGGGCACGACTTCACGGGCTCCTGAAAAACTCGTTGACCGAGGCAGATCGGGTAGTGCTGGCCTTCAGGCCAGCGTTTGAGCCGTTTAGTTTCAGTTTGAGTCGGCTTTAGCCGACGGCACAACCTCACCCCATCGGAGGTTTCCAGCGGCCTGTTCAATCGTGCCGACCGGTTCTTTCCACCTCAGTTGCTCGATCGGCCTTTTCTGCGTATCGGAGGCAACGCTTCTCGATAACGCCGCCATCCCTCGTTGCATGCAATCCAAAGATGAAGACGCGAACAAGGGCGCTATCGAACAGGATCGACGCCAGCAAGAGACCAACGTCTCACCAACCGGTGCAGACCGGGGAACGACTGACTTCCCCGAACCGGGGGAGAACGAGGAGCACACCGGGGAAGCGCGCGACGCCGGGGTTAATCCCGAGGGCCTGACTCAGGATCAGGATCCCGGATTCCGCCAAAAAGAGAATCAGAACAAGACTAAGGACGACCCGCTCGCGGCATGAAGCCCGAGCGTGACGCTTGCCATCGCGGCCACCCTGCCTGATGATTTCAACATGCCTTCCCGATCAGGCGGGGCGCTCACCTGGGTGCGCGATTCGCTGCGTCATCGCGGTTTCGCCGGTTCATTGCGATACTACGCTCGCGAATTCCGCGACATGCTGGTCGATCTGACTCCCGAGCGCCGCAAGTCTCGCTACGGCGACATCGACTTCGACTTCGATCACAGCGTCGATACAACCTGGGCCACAGTGTCGCTGCACACGCGTTTCCGCGAGTGGCTCTCCGGCGGCCAGTATCAACCTACCGAGCCTGCAATCTTTCATCAGATGATCGACGCGATTCCGGCTTTCCTCGACGGCTTCACCTTTATCGATCTTGGCTCCGGCAAGGGAAGAACTCTGCTGATGGCCTCGGATTATCCGTTCCGGCGAATCATCGGCCTGGAGTTGCTAGAGGAGTTAAATACGATCGCGCTTCACAACATTGAGCGCTATCGCGGTCATCGGCAGAAATGCTTCGTGATCGAATCGCACAGTGGCGACGCGCGCCAGTTCGATTTTCCCGCCGAGCCAACCGTCCTGTACTTCTTCAATCCGTTTCCCAGGCACATCTGGAGCGAACTGCTGGCCAACTTGCACCGCTCACTGCTCGCTGCTCCGCGCCCGGTGTACGCGATCTATCACAACCCTGTGCATGAAGATCTCCTCGCCGCCGAGAACTGGCTGCACGAAGTGGGAAGAACCCACCAATTCGTCGTCTACGAAGCGCAATGGTCCGGATCGAGCCTCGGAAATTGAAATCGTAGACCTGCGTGTCTGACGCTGCGGATAAGATGACGCCTCGCGCCTCGTGCTGCAGCTGACGAATGATTTCAGGCGGAAATTGTCCGATCCATGCTTTACAATTTGTCGCGCATGCGTCTATCCGTCGCGGCTACGCTGCTGTCTCTCGTTCTATCAGCCACCGCCTTTGCTGAGGGGGTTGCGCCGCGCACCAGCGCGCCGAACCCTGCCATTGCTGCGGTCTTTTTGACCACGCAGAACTCGATCACTCCCGACGCTCGTTCGCAGCGGGGCAGCGCGGCGCCGGCGGAACCTTCGCAGACCGTCAAGGTCACCGAGTTGCCTCCCATCTCAGTCACCAAGGATTGGAGCGACCAGGCCTACTGGCTGTTCACACTCTTTCTGGTTGCGGTCGGAGCTTTGCAGGTTTTCCTGTTGTGGGGGAACCTTCGCGCCATCGAACGGCAGGCAATGCAGATGGAGCGGCAGACCGGCATCTTGGAGAAATCGGTCACCCTGGCTGAGAAGAGCGCCGACACCGCCCGGCAAAATTTAGAGATGTTCGTCAGCCGCGAGCGCGGACATCTGCGCGTAGAACTGTTGCCTCTGCAGTGGCCGCCCGCCGGAACCTTGAGAGTGACCTATCGGGTCACGCTGCACGGCGCAACCGAGGCCTACGTCACCAGTTCCTGCGCGCGGGTCGAAATCGCCGATTCTCCCGAGCCCAAAGACGATGGTCAGTGGTGGCCTGCCATGAGCATTCCCCAGGTCATCACGCCTGAAAATCGCGTGCAGGAAGCTCAGGTGCAAGGAATATTTCCCAGGTCCAACCTCGACCAATCCGATATCGATGCCATCGATGCCGGCAAGAGGTTCATTCACTTCCGCGGCTTCGTCAAGTACAACGACGTCTTCGGCGCAGAACGCTCGACGCGATGCCGCCGGGTGTGGGAGCTCTCCCCGCTCCGCAGTCCCGATGGTTCACGCTCCGGCCATTGGAGCAAGCGCGGCACCCCGAAAGATAATTCCGAGACCTGAGCTGCCCGCAACCCTGTCACCTGCGGCAAGCATCGGGATGCTTCGATTCGCGCCGCTGGGTCCCGTGCGCAGTCGAGAGAAATCCGCATATCCAAACTTCGAACCCCACCACTTCCACCCGGCCCGTCAGGGTTTGCATTGCGTTGCTATGCGATTAAGATGTCTGGCAGGTGACCAATGACTGAGAATGCTAATCCAACTCAAGAGCCGGGCCCGGGTCAGGATGCGGCCCAGCATGTTGCCGAGGCCCATCGTAAGCTGAGTGCGCTGCGCCAGCGGCTCGACAAGCATCCCGATCTGGAAGAAGCCATCGCTAATCTGGAACTGGCGCTTAGTATCCTGACCACGAAAACCGCCGGAATGTTGTGAGCTGCAACCACCCTCGTGCGCCCAGGAAGTGAGCCGGAACTCCGCGGCTATCACGCCGCTTTGTATCGTTGAGGTTGTCATGTGCAGGAACATCAAGAATCTTTTCAACTTCGATCCGCCGGTCACGGACGACGAAGTTCGTGCTGCCGCTCTTCAGTTTGTGCGTAAGATCAGCGGCTTCAATAAGCCTTCCAAGGCCAATGAAGTGGCTTTTGAGACCGCGATCGACGAAATAGCCGCCATTGCAAAGCGGTTGTTGCAATCGATGGACACCAGCGCGCCGCCCAAAGACCGCGAGGAAGAAGCAGCCAAGGCGAAGGCACGGTCCGTGGCACGATTTGGTGCTTGACGGGTAGGGTAACGAGTTCGCTGCGCACTGAGCTACTTCGGAAAGAATCACGAAATCGTCATGGTCTGCCGCGCTCCGCAGTCGTCGTAGTATCCTTGCTGTACAGGCTGGAGCAGCCTGAACGCCGACAGTTGGGAGGATTCGCACCCAGTTCCGGCACGCGTCGAAATGCGGGTTACATCATGAGTGCGCTTGACCAAGGGCCGCCGAATCACAACCTTTCTACGAACGGTCCGGTCCTGGTACTGCCGCCGCAGCAACCCCAACCCGGCAAATGGGAGCTGTGGAGGCGCCGCATCTTTCTCACGATCTTCATACTGTTTTGCCTGGAGATCGGCATCATACTGACGGTCGCGCCCTGGACTGCGTTCTGGCTGAACAATTCGTTAATTGTGAGCTATCCGCAGGTCCGGGAAATATTGGGCTATCCCTTTGTTCGCGGATTGATCAGCGGCTTGGGTCTGGCCGATATCTGGCTGGCGGTCGCGGAGGTTGTTCAGTATCGCGAGCCGTGAGTGGATTGGGCGCGACTCACTATTCCTACATCGATCGCATCGGTTGAATCTCAAGAACCGGCTTACTACCTACATGGCAGATAAGAAAGACGGACATCCTCAACAAAATCGTTCGCCACTGGCTTACGAGAACAAGAAGTTTTTGAACGGGCCCGACGGCCGCATCCTGCGCATTCTTGCCGAATATCAGGAACCGCTGGCACGATTCCGCCGCGAACGCATTCAGGACACAATCGTTTTCTTCGGATCGGCCCGCTTCCATAGCCGCTCGCAGGCGGAGGAAGGATTACATTTACTCGACAAACCAGGCTCAGCCGCTCCCGCGCCGCCGGAAGAGCAGGAGCGCATTCGTCTCGCTAAAGCCGACGTCGAGATGGCGCGTTATTACGAAGATGCGCGCCGGCTGGCTTTCCTGATCACGCAATGGACCAAGACTATCAATCAGGCGCGGCATCGCTTTGTAATCTGCACCGGCGGAGGCCCGGGGATCATGGAGGCCGCCAACCTGGGCGCATCGGAGGCCGGCGGCAAGACCATCGGGTTGAATATCAATCTGCCCTTCGAGCAGATGCCGAATCCGTACATCACTCCGGATCTCAACTTCGAGTTCCACTACTTCTTCATGCGCAAGCTGTGGTTCGCTTATCTCTCCAAAGCCCTGGTTGTTTTCCCGGGAGGATTCGGGACGTTCGATGAGCTCTTCGAATTGCTCACTTTGGCGCAAACCGAGAAGCTCGCTAAGCGCATCTGCGTTGTGATCTATGGCAAGGATTATTGGGATCGCGTGATCAACTTCCAGGCGCTGGTGGACTCGGGAACGATTTCGCCCAAGGATCTTGACCTGTTTCACTGGGCCAATTCTCCCGAGGAAGCCTTCGAATACCTGCGCGCGGACTTGACCAGGCACCACCTTGAACCACAGATGACAGCCGAGAAAGAACCGGACATCATGAAGACGAGGCCGTAGACTTTTGGACCTCTCTTTTCACGTGGTGCTGCAAGTCTGAAATAATCAAAGCGGATTTCTCCACATCGAGATCGAGGTTCAACGTTGCGCGTACTGGTCACAGGCGGTGCCGGCTTTCTCGGGTCGCATCTCTGCGATGCTTTGCTGGCTGAAGGGCATTCTCTTGTTTGTGCCGACAGTCTGCTCACGGGCCGGGTGGAGAACATCGCCCACCTTCGGAACGAGCCTCGCTTCGAGTTTCGCCAGCAAGATGTCTGCTTGCCCTTCGACTTTGGCAAGGCCGACTACATCTTCCACTTCGCCTCTCCTGCCAGCCCAGTTGATTATCTGGAGCACGCAATTGAGACTCTGCAAGTCGGTTCTCTAGGCACGATGAACTGTCTCGAACTGGCGAAGAAATATGCAGCGAAGTTTTTTCTTGCTTCGACCTCCGAGTGTTACGGCGATCCGCTGGAGCATCCGCAGAAAGAAACTTATTGGGGCCACGTGAATCCCATCGGGCCGCGGTCGGTCTATGACGAGTCCAAGCGCTTCGCCGAAGCGGCCACCATGGCCTATCACCGCTACCACCAAGTCGACACGCACATAGTTCGCATCTTCAACACCTACGGCCCGCGTCTGCAACTCAACGACGGCCGTGTAATCTCCAACTTCATGAAGCAGGCGTTGCTGGGCGAGGATCTAACGATCTACGGCGACGGCTCGCAGACTCGCAGCTTCTGTTACGTGAGCGATGAAGTTGCTGGAATCCTGGCGCTGGCCAAGTCAGATGAGCACGAGCCCACGAACATCGGCAATCCTGGCGAGTTCACCATCCTGGAATGCGCCAAAGTCGTGTTGGAGGTGACCGGCTCGCACAGCAAGATTTGTTTCGAGCCGCTGCCGCAGGACGACCCCAAGCAGCGCAAACCCGACATCGGCAAGGCGAGACGATTGCTTGGCTGGGAACCGAAGATCGACCTGCGTACCGGCCTGCAGATGTCGCTGGAGTATTTCCGTTCCTCGCTCGCCAACCGGGCTGCGGGCTCGTAATCCGACATCCTTCCCGTACAATAATTACGAGGTCCATTCGATGGACGCTCCATTCGAATTCGAGTCGTTGCGTCGCGAGACCGCTTCCTGGTGGTACGTGGCGCGTCGCAAGCTCTTTCGCGAAGCCGTTGAGCAGGCCTTGCGCAATAAACGCGAAGCCCGCGTCCTCGACTTTGGATGCGCCGCGGATCTAGCGCCTGCGGAAGTTCCCAATCTTCGCGTGTTGAACGCGCACCCTTCGCTCCCTGTTCTCGCGTTTCAACAGATGCACGGCTTGGAGAACTTGATTTGTACCGGGCCGGAAGAGCTTGGGTTCGCTTCGAACTCGTTTGAAGCAATCGTTGCGGGCGACATCCTGCAGACTGTTCCAGATGATCTGTCAACGCTGCGGGAGATGCGCCGCGTGCTCAAAGACGGCGCAATGCTTTGCCTGACCGTGCCGGCGTATCCCTTGCTTTGGGGCGAGAAGGATGAGGCGCGCGGCCATTGCCGCCGCTACACCGCCACCGAGCTCCGGCGCAAACTGAACAACGCCGGCTTCGAGGTGACGCGGGTGTCTTACCTGGTCGCCTCCGGGTTTCTCCCCGCAATGATCGAGCGCCTGGGCAAGAACATCTTCAGCAAGTCTATCGATCGCCAGGAGCAGACGTTGCCGTCCACAGGCAGCGCTGCCATGGTCTTGCTGCTCGATGTCGAGCGCCGACTCATTCGCTACATCAACCTGCCGTTCGGAACTCGCGTGGTGTGCTGGGCGCGCAAGCCGGCTCTGGTCGCCGAACGTGTGACGGTGCCTCTCTGGGAGCGCCAGTGGGCCAGGCGCCCGCTGCCCCAGGGCAGCAGCTAGTCCGGCCGAGCAGGTTCCCACGGTACAATCGTTTTGTGGCTTTGTTTCGCAGCATTGGAACCACGCTGGAGATGATCAAGTGGGAGCATTCTGTACTTACGCTCCCGTTTGGCCTGACCGGCGCCGTCCTGGCGGCGCGCGGAATTCCTGGTCTGCATACTTCGATCTGGATCATCGTCGCGCTGGTGGCAGCGCGGTCGGCGGCGATGTCCTTTAATCGGCTGGCCGATGCAGCGATCGACGCTGCGAATCCGCGCACCAAGATCCGCGCGTTGCCAGCCGGCAAGCTCAGCCGGTCGTTCGTCGCGTGGTTTGTGGTGACGACTTCCGCTGTATTCATCTTCGCGGCGCACGAGCTCAATCCCCTGGCCTTCGATCTTTCGCCCGTGGCATTGGGAGTCGTCTTTCTCTACTCGTTCAGCAAGCGCTTCACTCGCTGGTCGCATCTGGTGCTCGGCATTGCAATGGGTATTGCTCCTGCCGCCGCATGGATCGCGGTGCGCGGCTCGCTCGATCCGCGAATTCTCATCCTCACCGCAGCGGTCGTCTTTTGGGGCGGAGGTTTCGACATCCTCTACGCCTGTCAGGATTATGAGCACGATTGCTCAGTCAGTGTGTATTCCGTGCCAAAGGCTTTTGGTATTCGTTCGGCGCTGCTCATTGCCAGAGCTTTTCATGTGATCACGGTTCTGTTGCTGATTTGGATGACGATGGCCTTCGGGTTGGGCAAGATCGCAATCGCCGGCGTAGTGTTTGTGGCACTGCTGCTGATTTATGAACACTCACTCGTGAAGCACGACGATCTCAGCCGCGTGAATGCCGCCTTTTTCACCATGAACGGTCTCGTCTCGATGGCATTTCTATTCTTCATCGCCGGCGACCTGCTGCTCAGCAGATAAACCTGCATAGCCAGAGCTAAGACTTCCCCGGGCTTAAGGTAAAATCAACTCTATGACTCGCGAAGTTCATGAACTTTTGGAACGAGCCATGACGCTGTCTGCGCACGAACGTGCAGAACTGGCGGGGTCGTTGCTAGATACTCTGGACGATGCTGTGGATGACAACGTCGAGGCTGCTTGGCATGAGGAAATCGCACAGCGAGTTAGTGACCTTGACGAGAATAAGGCTAAGACCGTCACTTGGACGGAGGTACGTGATCAGTTAGCGGCAAAACTCCAGCATGGCTAAGCCAGTTGAATTCCACTGGGCGGCGGCTGCCGAGTTGGAATCCGCATTCGATTGGTATCTGGAAAAGGATGTGCAAGTGGCGTCCGGATTTCTGGATGAAGTGAGCCGCGGGATTGAACTCATTGTCGCCGCTCCGGAGCGCTGGCCGCTCTATCAAGGCAACATTCGGAAGTTTGTTCTGCGCCGTTTTCCTTTCCTCATTATGTACCGGGAGCAGGCAGCTGCAATCCAAATCATTGCGCTCGCCCATGCACGCCGGCGGCCCGATTACTGGAAGCGGCGCGTGTAGCAACATCTCCCGTTCGCGGGCTTCCTGCGATATCATGAGCAAGATGCCTGATTTGTTGCCCACCGCCAACCATCACCGTCCCTTTCAGACCGACGACGCGCGCCTGCGCCCGATCCACGACAAAGTCATGGCTCAGGAGCGGCTGACGGTCGACGATGCGTTGGCACTTTATCGTTCCGGAGACATCCTGGCGGTCGGTTGGCTGGCCAATCACGTGCGCGAGCGCATGCACGGCGACATCGCTTACTTCAACGTCAATCGGCATATCAATTACACCAATGTCTGCGTGGCAGCGTGCCGCTTATGCGCCTTCGGACGCAAGAAAGATTCGCCCGGCTCCTACACCATGGCGCTGGAAGAAGTCTGGAATACTGCCGCTACGGGCTACACCGAAGCGATCACTGAGTTTCACATCGTCGGCGGCCTGCACGCCGATTTGCCGTTCCAGTATTACGTCGATCTCATCGCCGGACTGAAGGAGCGCTTTCCGCAGGTACACCTGAAGGCGTTCACCATGGTCGAGATTTCGTTCTTCTCGAAGATCGGCAAGATGACGCCGCGCGAGGTGCTGACCAAATTCAAGGAAGCCGGACTCGACTCCATGCCCGGCGGCGGCGCGGAGATCTTCTCCGACCGCATCCGGCACATCATTTGCGATCACAAGATTGACGGCGACCAGTGGCTGGAGATCGCGCGCACGGCGCACGAAGTCGGTCTGAAATCAAATGCGACCATGCTCTATGGCCACGTCGAGAACGACGAAGATCGCGTCGATCACATGCTGAAGCTGCGCGCGCTGCAGGACGACACGCACGGCTTCCAGACATTCATTCCGCTGGCGTTCCATCCGGCCAACACGCCACTGCAGCACCTGCCCACAACCACCGGCATGCTGGACCTGAAGCAGATCGCCATTGGCGGCTGATGCTCGACAACTTCCCGCACATCAAGTCGTACTGGCAGATGGTGACACCGAAGATGGCGCAGATCACGCTGCGCTTCGGCGCAGACGACATCGACGGGACCGTTGTGGAAGAGAAGATCTATCACGACGCCGGCGCGACCACCCCACAAGGCCTGCGCCGCCAGGATCTGATTCGCCTCATCACCGAAGCCGGCCGCGTGCCCTTCGAACGCGACACGCTCTACCGGCCAGTGACGCGCACCGAGACTACTGTTACGGTTGCGGTGTAAGCGTGAAAGCCTGCTTATCGCGGCTCCAGAGCAGCGACGAGAGGTTTGATACTACGGCGCTTCTTTTGTAATTGCCGCCACAGATCGTACTGAAGTTGCGCTTTGGCGAAGAAGTCAGGAGAGAGTGCAAGCGCCTCGCCCAAGCGTACGCTGAGTTCCACAGTGACCGCGTTTCGCCCATTCAGAACGCGCGAGAGTGTCGCCCTGGCAACGCCCAGGTGCTTGGCGAGTTCGGTCACGCTCCGATCCCCCATAAACTCCCGCAAGAGTTCGCCAGGGCTGGCTGGGTTATGCATCAGCATCGCTCTACTTTTTCTGTTCCGGCGCCAGGTGCTCCCTTTCGGGCATGGGCGGCCAGCCGATGGACTTTCCCTGAAACAGCGCGACTGCAGTCTCGTATCGCCCTGATGTTCCATCGTGAATGGCAAATCGGCGCAAGTGCCCGGGAGGGCCGCTCCACATGCAGACTCCGGCGTATGCGCCGTCTTTGCGCAAGATGTAATAGCTCATGTCGACGTATTGCATCTTCGCCATGTCGCCGTTGAAGTTGCGCACGATGCGCTTCAACGCATCCATTCCCGCTTCCTGAGGCGACATCCCACGGCGCATGTTTTCGACGATGGTGTGCGCGCCGCAGATCTTGATGTTCTCTTCGCCATTGCCCGTAGCACCTGCCGCGCCCACGTCCTGATCGACATAGCAGCCGGCGCCGATGATCGGCGAATCGCCCGCGCGCCCGGATATCTTCCATGCCAGGCCGCTGGTTGTCGTCGCGCCGGAGATCTCGCCCTTCTCGTTGATGGCGGAACAGTTGATGGTTCCCGTCGGAGGGCGTAGTACACGTTGCACCGCAGCAGCACGAAACTCCGGCTCGATGCCCAGCTTCGCCGCCATCTCTTCCATCTTGTGCACGCGCTCCTCATACAGCTCGGAGTGGCTCGCGTCGGGCAAAACGTATTTCGGACTGGCCAATCCCGGTCCCCACCAGTCCTTGTTCGACATGGTTTCCTTCCACAACAACCAGACCTTACGCGAACGCTCGGTCAGCAGGTTGATTCGGGGAAAGCCCATGTCGAAGCCAAACTTCTGCGCACCGGCGCCCACTAGCATCACGTGGCCGGTATGTTCCATCACTGCTTTCGACAGCAAGGAGACATTCTTGATCTCTTCCACCGCCGCGACCGCGCCTGCCATTCGCGTCGGGCCGTGCATGCAGCAGGCGTCGAGCTGGACCACGCAATCTTCGTCTGGCAATCCACCGAGGCCTACGCTGTCATCGTTGGGATCGTCCTCCGGCCCGGTGATCACCTGCATCACGGCATCGAGCGTGTCGCCGCCGCCAGTCAGCACAGCGTATCCGCGATCCAGGTAGTTGTAGCCATTGGCCGCGCTGATGATGATCGGTTTTTTCGGCGGATTGCCCGCTACCGGAGCGGCAGCGCTGCCAGGTTTGTTCTGTCCCTGTAGGTCGAATGCCAGTGACGCCGACCCGACGGCGGTAGACGCAATAAAGTCGCGACGCGAAAACTTCATGCAGACCCCTTGTGAATAAACCCTGAAGGATAGCACGCGGGAGGGGGACGGCAATCGTCCCGTTCCACTCCGCAAAATACAAAGGCACAGCCAGTAGCTGTGCCTCACGTTACCCGCTCGCCTTGAATCTAGCCGGCTGCCCGAACGGCGGTGTTCTGATCCGCCCTGAAGCGAAGCATCGCAGCGATACGACCGATGCGATCGAACTCCTCATCATCGGGGATATAGACGAGTTCTACGCCGGTCCGTATCGCATGCCCCACGATGGCATCACCGATGTCTTCCAGTTCGGTGTTCTCCTTGCCGCATACGGCGCAGGTCGGAGTCACGTGCAGATCCATGTGGCCGCAGTTGTAGCACTTGACGCCAGGAGCATGGAAGTTCGATCCCAGGAGCAACGTCAGAACCTCGCCTTGCTCCAGCGAGCGCAGCACGCGCCGCAGTCCGATGGCGCCGCGACCGTTGCGATGCGCTTCGCCGACGACGTCGCGCACCAGGTCCTGCTTCATACTTGCGCGGTATTCTGCCAGCTTCTCGCGCGCCATTTGCTTCACCTGCTCGGGCGTGGCGACCTTCGCGTCGATGCGGAATCGTCCAGCGAGATGTTGCTTCGCCATGGATTGCAAGTGCGGCTCGATCTCCGACCAGACATCGTCCCGGCAGCCGATCAGCAGCCGGTCGCAGCCGCCGCGCTCGAAATACTGTTCGATGTGTTCGGCAACCAGCTTGAAATGTTGCGCGGTCTCGTTCATCACCTTGCGCTCGGCGTGTCCCGCGTCGTAACCCGCATAACCGGCGCTCTTGCCGCGGCGGGTCAGCTCGTTAACAAAATCCTCCTTCTCGACGATGTCATCACCGGTGAGTTCAAACACCCGCGCCTTGGTACGATCTGCCAGCAGTACGCAAGCACGCTGCTCCCCGTCGAGAACCGCCGCCAGGGGCTTCAAATGGAAGCGCTCGCTGACTGCGACCTTGGGCTTCAGCAGTTGCGCGGGAATATCGAACTCGCGCCAGAAGCCCTCCTGGCTGCAGGCGAAGATGGCTTTCGCTTTCCCGCTGCCATGCATCGGATCGATCATGCCGCCGATTTTCTCCAGGTCACTCCGGGTCGAACCGTTCTTGCCCTGTTTCTCCGCTTCGCGCAGCGCCGTACGAATAAGGTCCTTCACCAGGATGGCTTCCTCCCGATGCGATTTATTGAGTGGCGTCGCAGGCTGATAGTAGAACGTGACGGCGCAGCCATGCGGCGATTTAAAGTTGGCTAGTTCTCGGATGTCATCGCGTGTGATCATTCCGTTCTCCTGTTCAGGTTTCGTGGATCGATGACGAAGGCGGGGGCTGCGCCGCAGTCCCCGGAATCAGGCGCTCTTGGAATACTCCAGGAGCTTGTCTTTGAGGGGATCTTTCATCGGCAAGGCGCGTTGCAGATGCTCGCCGGCCCGGCGAATGGCTGCGCGCACCTCCTCCACTTTGTGGTTATTGATATCGGCGATTTCTTGCAGGGTAAAGCCTTCGATCGTGTAAAGGATGAAAGATTCCTGTTCGTCGCGCCCTGCCTCCTGCAAGGTCGTCTCCACTAGGTTGAGGAGTTCTTCGCGGGCGGCCAGCTCTTCAGGGTTGTTGGCGGTGGGATCAGGGATGACGTTTTCTTCCATCAGCTTGTCATCGGGCTGATGAAACTGCAGTGCCGCCTCGTCGGAGGCCTGTACGTTCTGCTGTCCGTGCGAGCGCTCCAGCGGAACATTGCCAGTCTCTAAACCGTCGGCTGAGAGGTGGTTGATTGCTTCTTTTGCCAGACGATGCACCCAGGGCTCCAGCTTGATCTTCTCGGGTGCATCATCCTGTTCGCCCAGGGCGTTGGCGATGGTTTCATTCAGCACGTCTTCGGCCGTGATCTGGTTAGGCGGCAACTGGCCCTGGTCTTCGCGATATTGCAGCTCGCGCTGGATAAAGCGCTTCAGCCTGGGCAGATTAACGTCGACGTATCCGGCGATGTCGCTGGGCGAGACCTTCTCCGGCAGGACCGCAGCTACGGTTTGTTCGAAGGGAACTGTGCCCACGGTCGCACGATCGGGGCCTCGCCGTCGCGGCCATTTGTGGTGATTGCGCAGCAGCTCCTTATGGCGCTTCAGCTGCTCGGTGATGTCGTCGAATGCCGACTTGATGGCCGTGCTTACAGTGGGGCTGCTTTCCTGCGAGGCCATTTGACCCGAAGGCAGTCGCAGATTGAGCGACACGGCAAAGCCCTGGCGGACGGAATTCTCCTCGATGCCGCCTTTCAGGTGCACCAACTCAGGGCGAAATACCCGAAGATAGCGCGCCAGCTTCTCCACTTGTTGATTGATGATCTTCTCGAGGTCGGGTGTCTTGGAAACCTTGTAGCTGAACTGGACGTTCATGAAAGGCCTCTCCGGATGGACCGCTCCACCCGCAGCTACAAACCTTTGTCTAGCTGAATTTTACTCCTCCTAATACAGAAGCAAGCAGAAAATGACGAGTTGCTCGGGTTTAGAACTATGGCAGGAAAGAGCCAATTTCGAGGACAATTCCCAGTTTTGGCTCATACCGGATTCCAGACCAGATTGCCCAAGACGAAACGGCCCTCCGATAAGGAGGGCCGTTCACTTCCTGTCCTGGCTGTTTACCGCTCCGGAATTCTGACCTTCACGTCGGGACGGCGATCGAGATGGATCGTCTCGATGAAGCGTACCTTGCCTTTGCTCAGCTTCATCACCAGCGAAGTCGTTCGCACGCCGTCGCCGAAGAAGCGCACGCCTTTGAGCAGCGTTCCTTCCGTGACACCCGTGGCAGCAAAGATGATGTTCTTGCCGGGCGCCAGATCGTCCGCCGTGTAAATACGCTTCGGATCGGTGATGCCCATGTCCTTCATGCGCTCACCTTGCTCCGGCGTGTAGCCCACCAGTCGCCCGACCATGTAGCCGTTGAGGCAGCGGACCGCAGCCGCGGTAATAACGCCTTCCGGAGCTCCGCCGGTTCCCATCACCGCATGGACGCCCGATCCGAGCATCGCCGCGGCCACTCCGGGCGAGAGATCGCCGTCGGAGATCAACCGAATGCGGGCGCCGGCTTTGCGGATTTCGTTGATCAGCTTCTCGTGCCGCGGACGGTCGAGGATGATGATGACCAGATCTTCCACACCGCGATCCAGCACCTTGGCGATGACGTGCAGGTTATGGGAGACTGGCGCTTCCAGGTCGACCACTCCCTTGCAGGACGGGCCGACGACGATCTTCTCCATATAGCAGTCGGGCGCGTGCAGCAGGCCGCCTTTTTCCGACGCCGCCAGCACGGTGATTGCGCCCGGCGATCCGGTAGCGCACAGGTTCGTTCCCTCGAGCGGGTCGACCGCGATGTCGACCGGGGGATAGCTGCCGCCGTCCCGCTTGCCCACCTTCTCGCCGATATACAGCATGGGTGCTTCGTCGCGCTCGCCTTCGCCGATGACGATGGTGCCAT
Organism: uncultured Acidobacteriaceae bacterium; assembly: GCA_963805985.1. Classification (GTDB taxonomy): domain Bacteria; phylum Acidobacteriota; class Terriglobia; order Terriglobales; family Acidobacteriaceae; genus Bog-257. The sequence goes on from CAWDWG010000012.1 coordinate 27,648, forward strand.
CCATCGGCACCGAATCCATGACGCTGCGCATGGCCTCGGTGGCGACCTCGTCAGCATGCTTGCGGTCGCCCTGACCCATGGTCTTGGCTGCCGCAATTGCGGCTTCTTCCACTACCCGCACGAACTCCATTGCGAGGTCAGTTTCGAAATTAGCCGTAGGCGTATGTGTCATCATTTCTGGCTCTTCTGTTTGGACTCTGGTTGCCATGTGGTCTCCGTAGGCGCGGCCTGCAAATGCAGAATGATGAGCTACGAATGCGAAGAGAGCAAGCCTGTCGCCATGACTTTGATGCATGGGACTTGGCAGAACAGGAGGAAGTCCCAGCACAAACGCAAAGGATACACCTGTTGGCGCAAGTGTGGGAGGACTTTCGTCACTGCCAGGAGCTCAGAAGTCCCGAAGCGGTCAATGACTGACAACCGACAACGGACAACTGACAACTGCGTCTAGAACGCCGCGTGCCCCGTAATATGGTCGCCGATGATTAGTGTATGGACGTCGTGCGTGCCCTCGTAGGTCTTCACCGACTCCAGATTCGCCATGTGGCGGAAGATGGGGTACTCGTCCGCGATGCCATTGGCGCCGAGAATGTCGCGCCCCATGCGCGCGCACTCCAGCGCCATCCAGACGTTATTCCGTTTGGCCATCGAAATGTGCCACGGCTTGGCCTTACCTGCGTCTTTGAGCCGGCCGACCTGCAGCGCGAGCAACTGCGCCTTGGTGATCTCGGTGATCATCCAAACCAGTTTTTCCTGCACGAGTTGATGCGACGCGATCGGCTTATCGTGGAACTGCTTGCGGAACTGCGCGTATTGCAGCGAGCAATCGTAGCAAGCCATGGCTGCGCCGATTGCGCCCCAGGCGATGCCATAACGCGCCTGGTTCAGGCAACTCAGCGGCGACTTCAACCCGCCGGATTGCGGCAACAGATTCTCCGCGGGGATTCGCACATCCTGCAATGAGAGGCTGGATGTTACCGACGCCCGCAGCGACCACTTGCCATGCACGTCAGCAGCTTTGAATCCGGGACGATTCGTCTCGACGATAAAGCCGCGGATCAGATCGTCCTCGTCTTCGACCTTGGCCCAGATGATTGCGATGTCGGCGATGGAGCCGGAGGTGATCCACATCTTCTCGCCGTTGAGGACGTACTCGTTGCCGTCCTTCTTGGCGCGCGTGCGCATGGCAGAAGGATTCGAGCCGGCGTCAGGCTCGGTCAGCCCGAAGCACCCAAGGATTTCGCCCAGCGCCATCTTCGGCAGGTATTTCTGCTTTTGTTCCTCGCTGCCGAAGGCGTAGATGGGATACATGCACAGCCCCGACTGCACGCTGACGAACGAGCGCACGCCGCTATCGCCGCGCTCCAGCTCCTGGGTCATCAGCCCATATTCCACGCTCGACATTCCGGCGCAGCCATAGCCTTTGAGGCTGGCGCCGTAGAAGCCGAGCTCGCCCATCGGCTTGATCAGCTCTTTGGGAAAGCGGCCGTCGCGGTTGCACTGCTCGATGATCGGGATGAGGTTTTCTTCAATGAATTTGCGGGTGTTGTCGCGAACCAGTCGCTCGTCGTCAGTGAGCAGTGAGTCGTACTCGATGAAATCGACGCCCTTAAACTTGAGTGCCATAGCGAATCTCTCTTATAAGAATTTGCGGAGGAGGAGAATCTTTAAAGCTAGCAGGCCGCGGAGAGCGGGGTCAAACGCGAGGTCAAGGCCAGATATACTGACATGCTCCCATTTGCCATGCCAGAGTCTCCCCACATTCCCGTCTACGAACAGTACGAGGGCTACGCTCCACCTTTCGATATCAAGCTTGCGATTGAGAGGATGCTGGCTACCGTTCCCTCTAAGTATCTGGTTGGCCTTGGCAGCATCGTGCTTACGAACGAAGGCGCTCTGACTGGCGAACGCGCCCGCAAGATGACTTGGTCCCGCGGCAAGAAGGTATCTGCAGCCAAGGCACGCGGACTTTACCATCCCGAGTGGGGTAGCAATCCCGCATGGATCGAGCTGCGGATAGATTCAATCTTCAGAAACTATTCCCGCCGTTTGCTGCGTTTCCCAATGACGCGGGAGACAGAACTGGGAGGAATATTCTTCCATGAACTCGGCCACCATATTCACGCGCAACATCGCCCTGAGTTCAAAGAAAAAGAAGATGTTGCCGACAACTGGGCGAAAAAGGGCGTTGGAAACTATTTATGGAAGCGTTTTTGGTACCTGGTCCCTTTGTTTAGATTGTTGAAGTGGCTCAATCGAATATTCGACATCCAGGGATGGCTACGACGCAGGATTGCTGCCCGTTCGGCTACTCAGCGGTCGACAAGGTGAAGGTATCGACGAAGCACTATCGTTCATGCAACTCGCCGCGGGAAGCGGGAGGTCGATAACGCAGATCGAAACCTTTTTGCAGCATGGTCAGCGCCTTACGCTTGGCTAAAGCGTGGTCCTTTCGCTCTTTCACCACCTTCTCCAATTGGGTGGCCAGCAAGACGCTAATCGAAATGCCTTGTTCGGCGGCCATGATTCGGGCATGGCGCACAAGATCGCGATCCAGTTTCAAGGTGATACTCGTTTTCATGACTGATTACGTGCAGCACGATTCTACGTGAGATTCGCGCAATCTCGCTCAGCCGCACCCTTTTGTTCCTTACTCGTCGAACGGCTGCATGCGAGAAAGGCCGAGAGACGCCAACGGCACCAGTTGCTCCCTCTGAGGGATCGCGTGTGATACGACCCGGCGGCCGCGTCTGATCACCGTGTAAGCCCGCGCGTTCTCTCTGGACGCGATGACTCGATAGAAGCGTCCGTCGATGAACTCAATGGCGCAGCCATTCTCGATGGCGATGCCCAGGCCTCCCATCTTGCCAATCATCTTTCGGAATTCTCTTCTTCGGGGAACGCCGCCGGTCATGCCGTTGTAATGCGGACAGTGAATGCCTTTGATCAGCCCAAGTCCTTTCACATTGATGTATTTCCACTTTTTCGGATTGTAGAAGGACATCGAGTCCGAGTGCCCGGAGTCAAACCAGCAAATCGAGCCGGCACTCGCGCCGGAGAGCACAATCCCTTTCTCGTACGCCTCGCGAAGGAACTTATCCACGCCCAAGCGCCGCCACAGGCGCATCATCATCAGCGTATTTCCCCCGCCAACGTAAATGATGTCGGCTGAAAGAATCTTGCGCTTGATCTCAGCGCGTGACGGGCGCTCTTTTAATAGCCACAGGACGTCCGTCCGGCATTTCAGGAAATCGCCAAAGTATTCCGAAATGTTCTGCCAGTAGGGTTCGAAGTCGGAACTCGCGGTGGGGATGAAAAGCAGCCTGGGGTGCTTCTTGCCGGAAAGGCGAACGATCTCCCGATCAATAGCCGCTCTTTTTCCGTTCGTGAACTTCCCGCCGCCGATAGCAACAATTGCCTTCATGAGGTTGCAGCCGGTCAGTATAGACAAATCAGCTGGCTGAGCCGTATGAGTTACGAAGCAGTGCTCCATATCCCACATTGTGGTACATCGAGGATTGAAGACGGCGTATGCCACAATCGGGGATGACACAATGTGGTATGCCAGCCAACGATAGTATCCATCGACTGTTCCACAGCGTTTTTACAAAATATTTACGATCTGTTGATGTCGTCCTGAGCAGGATCCCGTAAGCTTACTTCAATTGCAAACCTGATCGGAGAGAGAGGGGAGATGGCCAATCAGCCGCTCCCCGATTTTATTTGGGTCAGGATCCATTCGCCGCGACCGCCGCGTCCACGTAAGTAATGGTGATCGGGCCCGATTGCAGCTGCGGCATCAATTGGGCAAAGGTAGCGCGACTGTTGCCCACGAAATCCGTCTCCCGGGTGGAACCAATCAGGCAGCAGCCTTCCGTGTCCTTGGGATAGTTTCCGGGATGGATTTCGATCTCCTCGAAACCCTGGACGTTCATCACATGCGGTGTGATCATCTGGAAGCGGGCGCTCATCTGCAGTGTAACCGGATACTGTCCAGCCGGTATGCAATAGGGTTTGCCTTGTGATGGATCGGCGCGCGGCTCCAGCGTGTAGCAGAAAAAGGTCCCGTTCAGGCTCATCTCGCCGACAGTGGAGTTTGGCGTAAACAACTTGCGTTCAACCGTGATGTTCATGGGCCCTCACTTGCAGTGAAACTGGCCGCTCATTGTGCCACAACGGCCCATCTCGCGATACAGTTTTCTCGATAGGGTAAGCTACTGCGTGAATGGCCGTGAGCCGGCTACTTGCGGCCCGCTGCTCACGCCACTATCCGCCAACCCCTGAATTGAACTACCATCGTCATTGTTATGCCAGTGACGACTGATACGTCTGCTTCGTCCTACACGCCGGTGCGGGCGCCGCGCGGCAATGACTTGTCCTGCAAGGGCTGGGCGCAGGAAGCCGCTATGCGCATGCTGATGAACAACCTCGACCCGGATGTCGCCGAACGGCCGCAGGATCTGGTGGTTTACGGGGGCACTGGTCGGGCCGCGCGCAACTGGGATTGCTACCACGCGATCGTCCGTTCGCTGAAGTCGCTGGAAGACGATCAGACGCTGCTGGTGCAGTCGGGCAAGCCGGTCGGCATATTCCGCACTCACGACTACGCGCCACGGGTGCTGATCTGCAATTCCAACCTTGTCGGCCACTGGTCGAATTGGGAGAAGTTCAACGAGCTCGAGAAACTCGGCCTCATTATGTACGGCCAAATGACTGCCGGGTCATGGATTTACATCGGCTCGCAGGGGATTATTCAGGGGACGTACGAGACGTTTTCTGCCGCCAGCGAAAAGCATTTGGGGGGCGACCTGGCGGGTAAGCTAATCGTCTCCGGCGGCATGGGTGGAATGAGTGGCGCGCAGCCGCTCGCCGCGACCATGGCCGGAGCCTGCTATCTCGGTATTGAGGTCGATCCGGAGCGCATCAAGAAGCGGCTGCGCACCGGCTACTGCGACTTCATGGTCAATTCTCTCGATGAGGCGCTGCGCATTATCAAGAACGCCGTGCGCAGAAAAGAAAACATCTCGGTTGGGTTAGTAGGTAATTGCGGTGATGTCATTCCTGAACTGGCCGAGCGCGGGGTTGTTCCTGACATTCTGACGGACCAGACATCGGCGCACGATCCTCTGAACGGCTATGTGCCGAATGGCATGACGCTGGAAGACGCGTTGGAGCTGCGCAAACGCGATCCCAAGGCTTACACCGAGCGCTCACTTGACACCATGGCGCGGCACGTCGAAGGCATGCTGAAGTTGCAGAAGATGGGTGCGGTAACCTTCGATTACGGCAACAACATTCGCACCTTTGCATTCGATCACGGCGTGAAGAATGCTTACGACTTCCCGGGATTCGTGCCGGAGTATATTCGTCCGCTGTTTTGCGAAGGCCGCGGACCGTTCCGCTGGGCGGCGCTTTCGGGTGATCCGGCTGACATCCACACCACCGACGATCTGGTTTTGGAGATGTTCCCAGGCAACCGTATTCTCAGCCGGTGGATCGATCTGGCGCGCAAGCGAATCAAGTTTCAGGGACTGCCGTGCCGCATCTGCTGGCTTGGTTATGGCGAGCGCGCGGAGTTTGGGCTGGCGCTCAATGATCTGGTCAAGAAGGGAAAGCTGAAGGCGCCGATCGTGATGGGCCGCGATCATTTGGACTGCGGCTCGGTTGCATCGCCCTTTCGCGAGACGGAAGCGATGAAGGACGGCAGCGATGCGATTGCCGATTGGCCCCTGCTGAATGCGCTGCTGAATACGGCCAGCGGCGCGTCGTGGGTTTCGATTCATAACGGCGGCGGCGTTGGCATCGGCTATTCGCAGCACGCGGGGCAAGTGACGGTCGCTGACGGGAGCGAGGGCATGGCCAAGCGCATTGAGCGCGTGCTGACGAATGATCCGGGCATTGGCGTGGCCCGTCACGTGGATGCGGGCTACGACGAAGCGAAGCGCTTCGCGAAAGAGAAGCAAATCAACATTCCGATGGAAGGGTGACTGGGCTTCTGCAGACTCAGGGCAAAGGACCAACGAGTGACGCTCGCGTGTCATCCCCGACGCTGCTGGTGCATGCTGCGCAACTGCTGACGTTGCGCGGCACTTCGAACGATGCCGGTCCCCGTCGCGGAACCCAGTTGCGGGAACTTGGGGTTATCGAGGACGGTGCCGTCCTGCTTGCCGACGGCAGGATTGTCGCCGTAGGAACTACAGACCAAGTCGGCAGCCATATTCTGGCGAGAAAAGCCGCGGAAATCGATTGCTCCCACAGTGTGGTACTACCTGGCTTTGTCGACTCGCATACTCATCCCGCATTCACAACTCCACGTCTGATTGACTTTGAACAACGCATCTCCGGTGCGACCTATGAACAGATTGCTGCGGCAGGAGGAGGCATTAGCTCCAGCCTGCGCGGAGTACGGGAATCGTCGCAGGAGATACTGACATCCCACATTGTGGGAGCTCTGGAGCAGATGGCCTCCCACGGCACCACGACGGTCGAGGCTAAGTCCGGCTATGGACTGAGTCTCGAGGGCGAACTGAAGTCGCTGGAGGCGATCCGTGAGGCCTCGCAGCGGTGGCAGGGGACAGTCGTCCCGACGCTGTTAGGGGCGCATGTCGTACCGCCGGAGTTCCGCGAGAACCCCGCTGAATACGTTCGGATGGTGCGCGAAGAGATGATTCCGGCGGCAGCTGAGCGCAACCTTGCCCGGTTTGTCGACGTGTTCTGCGAGCGCGGCGCCTTTACGATGGAGCAGTCGCTCCGCATCTTGCGGACCGCGGTCGAACACGGCTTCGGGGTGCGAGCGCATGTTTGCCAACTCAGTCCGGCTGCGTTGGGGCAATTGCTGGATCTTCATCCCGCTTCTTTCGATCATATGGATTTTGTGAGTGACGGCGATATTGCGAGTCTCGCCAAGGTGGATACAGTCGTCACACTCCTGCCCGCAGCAAACTACTTTCTGGGATTGCAGTCGTTTCCACCGGCGCGAAAACTGATCGAGGCGGGTGTTGCCGTGGCGCTTGCGACCGACTACAACCCCGGGACGGCGCCAACGCCATCCATGCCTTTTGTCTTGTCGGCGGCGTGCACCCATATGAAGATGTCGCCCGCCGAGGCGATCACCGCCGCGACTTACAACGGAGCTTGCGGGTTGGGTCTACAAGGCAGGAAGGGAAGCGTGGAACCAGGGAAAGACGCCGACATCGCAGTCTTTGATGCCGACGACTACCGGGAATTGGCTTATTGGTTTGGAGTGAACCGCTGCCGCGAAACCTTTCTGCGCGGAAGCCGGCACATCTCCTGATTACGTTTTGCCGGACCGCGATGCTCGCGGCTGATCTATTCGTCCCACAAGTCCCAGCATCTCAAGCCGCTGACGCACCGACGCGCCTATAGTTGCAGGCCGCAGTAGATCGTGGACTTTTGCCTTCGCACGCGATCCCACAGTGGCGGCGGCCTCGCGATGAGTCTCGACATAGCGCATAAAGTCGATCGCATGGTCGATGTCCGGGTCGGCCCATTGGTAGCCCGCCTTGTAAGGACCATGGGTGCGATCGATCGCCACCATTCTGTAAGGAACAAGAAAGCTATCGGAATCGGACATGAAGTCGATATTTCCGGAGTAGGCGGTTGCAATAACAGGCTTACCGCACATCATGGCTTCGGCCATCGTCAGTCCGAAACCTTCAGACCGGTGCAACGAAACATAGCAATCGGCGGTCATCATTAGTTGTTGCTTCGCCTCTCTGGTTAGGACGCTGTCAAATATCTTGACGTTAGCTCCGTTCGCGGCCGCCTGCATTAGCGCAAGCTCATCGCTATGCTGGGCGCTGTGAGAAGACTTGATTAACAATTGAACGTCTTTTCTGTTACCAAAGGCTTTCTTATACGCGGAAATCAAGGCCAGAGGGTTCTTGCGCTCCAGGAAGCTGTGAAAGTCGAAGATAAATAGAAACAGGAAAACATCAGGATCAAGGCCGAATGCGGTGCGATTAGGTTCTACATCGAAATCTGTACTTACCAAGGCGTGAGGAACTACCTTTACCGGAACAGGAGAGCAACTTGCGACAGAAGCACAGCTAAAGTTGCTTGGTGTCCAGACCTCATCGGCATACCCAAATGCGGTATCCCATTCATGGGGAAAATCAGAAAGCTCCCAGGCCCAATACCCTATATTGTAGTGGCCTCTAAGATAGTCAGCGTGATTCCTGCCGAACGCATGCAGGCCGTCGGCATTCAGGGTCATCAGATTAATAAGGTACGGATTGTCGCTAGCGATGGGTTCGGAAATAGACTCGATATTACTGGAACCTGAATCGACCCAATTATTTAATACGTAGGGAAGACCAGTAGCCTGAGTGATTCTGAGGTTACTTCTCACTCCTTCGCCGACGCCTTTTTCAGATTCAAAATACCCAAGTAAATTGACGCCGGGTGAAAAGCGGCGGCCGGTTTCAGCATGGAATCGGGGGACGGGTGAGTCCTGGCCGTGGTTCAGCCAGGTGAAAGGATTGCCGAGATGCTCGACATCCGGCCCCAGGCCCCAATAGTAACGTCTAGACTCGGCAGGGATCTTAACTCCATTTGCGAAGAAGTTGTGGGTATACGGCCAATCCTTGCATTCGTCCCAACCACTCTGGACCAGCAGCCGGCGGTATAAGTCATAAAGCTTCCGCGTGTCCCCCACGTTAGCCATTTCATAGCGATTTTGGTACTTCGATATAGTCGAGGGCTTATCCGGGTTAAAGCCGCTAAAGTGAAAAAATCGCAATGGCCGGCCGTTCACCTGAACGTCATCGTCCAATGAGATCGATCGTTCGTGCAAGTTCCAATATGCAATGTTGTAGGCTGGGTCACGAACAATCTGGACTCCCTGGAATAGGCTCGGAACCATGTCAACCCAGCGCTGGTCGACAAAAAGGTTGTTTTCAAAGGAGACTATGCATTGGTGGTATAGCTTGTCCTGCCACCAGCGAAGAAACCGGACGGACTCAAGCGTATGTCGTATGCCTAAGAAGCCAAGATTATAGGAGCCAGCCTGAAGTATTTCGTGTTCATTCTGGCCCCGGCCATCGGCGGGCAAGGGCGATAGGAGATGCGGCGTGAGGAGCAGGTTGGCATGCTCCAGCATATGCCGCAAACCATCGAGTGACTCAAAGATCAAAATATCAGGATCGAGATATAAAAGCTTATCGACAGAGCGGCCGTGAAATAGATAGTTAAGAAGGTATGGTTTGACCGCGGTGCTGGCCTCAAGGATGCTGTACTTAAAAAGGAAACCGGGAAGATTGCGAATCTGAAGATCGGAAACAAAAACAGAGTGGAACTGTTCATCCTCCGGCCGGAAGAAACCCTGAGGCGAGTCCAGGAACAGAACAAACATCGGACAGTCAGGATGCAACTTCCGCCACGAATCGGACAATACACGAGCCATGGGCAGGTAGTTCTTAGCGACGATGGTGCAGGCGGCGAATTCTATAGGGGTAGAGTTCATTGAGGTGACAGATGCTTAGGTACGAGTGCCGGTGGCCGCGTAGGCTGGAGCTCCCGTTACGCCGGGCGGGATCGCAATTTCGCTCGCACGGCCATTGCCGGAGTACGCGAGGCCCTCACCGGTATTAGTCGCGGAGACTACGTGCGGTGCGAGCACGCAAATCTGCGCCTCGCGAAACCCGTTGCTCTCAAGGATCGATCGCAATAGCTCGGGATAGATGGGGTGGAGGTGACTAGGATCAAGGCGCCAGTTTCTTCCGAATGGTGAATTCGAGTCGGGATTTAGAGTTTCTATGACTATCCGGCCGCCTGGTTTCAGCCGGGACGAGCATAGACCTACGAATGTTGCCTGCAGATGAGAAGGCAGGTATTCAATCACGCGAGCGGCAAAGACTCCGCCGAGAGATCGCTCAGGTAATCCCTGAAGATGTTGAAAGAAGTCGACATGGATAATAGTGAGATGCTTTTGGCGGACCGCTTCACAAGCCGCAGGATCGGAATCGACGCCGTACGAGTCGATGCCCGAGTTCTTTAGTAATTCGAGAAATTCGCCGCGGCCGCAACCGAGATCGACTACTGGCGAAGCTCCGTGAAAAAGTTGAACGTAGGGGCTCTGCTGTTCCTGAGTTGCGAGCCCCGCTGCTTCGAATGCTTCGTTCAACGCTACCGTAGTAGGAAGAGCGAGTAGTTGACGCTGAATCGAATTAATCGCCTGCCCGTGCTGCTCAATAGCCCGGGCGACATTGCGGTGAAACACCTGTAGGGGACGCGTATACCAACCGAGAGACCGCTGGAGCACTTTCTTGAAAGATTGGATGACCTCGTTAAGAAGGCCTGGGCTTCTAGGATTAAGCTGCCCAACTGCATTATTCGAGTTCCATACCGCGGCGGACAGCTCTTCTACCACACGTGGATCAATCGAAGTCTTCGCGCCTGCCTCATTCAAGCTACCAGCCTGATAGCTAGCGACATGGGCCTTGAGAGTCGACAGTACTTCTTGCTCTTCCATCCATTCTCCTGAGACAGTTCCTTCGAGGCGCTGCGAATTATCAGCGAGGTTATCGCGGGTCGGAGCGCAAAAGGGCCATCAGCTTGCGAAGGGGCGCCGTCACTTTCCACGATGCCGAATGGCGCATTCGGTAAAATGCATCTTCCGCAAGCAAGAGCTTCTGCTGCGTTTCGCTAAGGGCAAGTTGCGCCGCCTGATTTCCGGCGGTTAGTTCGCGAACCTGGCGCTCGGATTCGCGTTGCAGTGTGGCGATCTGCTGTTGTTGTTCTACTCGCGAGGCCTCTAGTCTGATTCTGTCGTTCTGAAGCTGCGAGGCGAACAATTCAAATAAATCAATGGCTTGTTGTGAGACTGGAACTATCCTGAGATTAATCGTTACTTTCGCCGGACTAGCGATCTGCGGCGGAACCGGGATCATAATCTGAGGATCGCCACCAAAGCTAATCAAGAATGAGCCGGCATCGTTCATCGGGATGCGGGCGGTTCCAGCGGGCGAGACGTTTCGGTCATTCGAGGACGCGCGGGATTCCCAGACCAGATCTCCCGACGTTCCAGAATTTATTAGAATGTCGCCTACTTCAATGAAAGCCGGCTCTGAGCCGGGGTCAATGCGAAAAGGCCCAAGGCTGAAGGGCACTCTTAGGTCAAAAACCAAGGTTTCCCAGGTACCGGGCCGCACCGGCCGAATCTGGCAAGTCTGCTCCGAATAGCCGTGCTCTCCGAAGGGAAATACCTGCACGCGAATGTCAGGCAGGCCGCCGCCGGGAGCCGGACGTCCGGCGGCCAGCGGAAAGCGCCCCATAATATTCTCCAGGTGCGAGGCATAGATCACATAGTGACGACGCAGATCTTCACGAGCCGCCGGCGAGCCATCAAACAGGAGATCGGTAAGGACTGAATGTCGGCTTACTTGTCCTTTAGCAACAACGCCAAGTCCCCAGCTGTGATGAAACTCGAAAGTATCGGGGAACTCGGCCTTAATCTCGTCCCATAGCTTCCAGACTTGAAAGTCCTCATGGCGCGGAGCGATGTCATGCAGCAGGATAATTCCGCCGTCGCGCACCTTTGGTAGCCAGGAGCGGAAATCGTGTGCCACAGCGTCATAGGTGTGAAGACCGTCGATATGGAGAAGGTCGATGGAGCCATCGTCGAATTGAGAGAGTGCATCCTCGAAGCTTCTGCGTAGAAGGTAGGAAAACTGCCGATAATAACGGCTGTTGTAATCGTTGACCTCGTCGAAAACTTCCTCGCCATAAAGTCCGGCGTGCTCATCTCCGTGCCAGTGGTCGACGGCGTAGCACAAGCAGGAAAGTTTGAGCTCTTCGACGGATTGGCAAAACGTGAAGTAAGCCTCGCCCCAGTGAGTGCCGAGTTCGACGATGAGGGCCGGCTGCAGGGCAGCGATCAGATCATGCGCAAATGTGAGATGACCGGTCCAGCTGCCGACGTTTCTCGGCTTATAGCGGCGTGGGAGGAACCGAGGCGGCGGAAGGCCGAAACTGGTTGCCGCTTTGGGTTCTTCGACTTGCAGGATGATGCCGCCTCCGAATGCGAATCGCAGCGACGGGATGCAGCTGCGCCATCGCCATGTTAACGATTCTACCGCGTGTTTACAATACGATGACGTTGCCGGGTGGCCGTCAGAGTTCGCGGTAATTCAATAGCCCAGCACCGATGATCACAAAGCACAGCGGCCAGATCCAGGAAGGGATGTTGCGGTCTTCGTCTGGTAAACGAAGCTCGAGCCAGCGTGACCAGCCGGCGACGACCCCGACCACTGCGAGCGGCGTGTGACTCAGTTCGGCTAGAGTTTCCTCCCGGACGTTGGTCGTGCCATGCGAGTGAGTAAGCAGCAAAGCGGCGCCGACAGCGCAAAGAAGTGGAAAGATTAGCGGGAGGACGCCTTGTTGTGAAGGCTTGCGGCGAACCCGCAGCTCGAAGATGGCGAAGGCGATGCAGAGCAGGGCCGCGGCGCGATGCTGGAAGATCTCCGGATCGGCCCAGGTCGCCCAGAAGCTCTTCGGCCCAAGCGGCCAGGTGTCGGGATCGCCGCGGAACAAGATGAAGATACCGATGCCGATCATCAACAGCGGCCAGTTTTCCGCCCACTTCGCGTGGCCGGTGCGCGCCAGCAGGGCGAGCAGGCCCATGCCCATCACGATCAGGCCCATCCAGTGGTGGTTGTACTCCGACCACTTTCTGTCGGCGATGCTGCGGATCGACAGAGGAGTGCCCTCGCTGGTGTAGGCAATGGTTTTTCGCGTGGGATCGGCGGTGGAATAGTGTTGCCCCGGCATGCGAGTGGAGAGCGCGGCGAGATCAGGGCTGCGCAACAGCGGCCAGTGGGGCTCGAGGCGAGCGAGAATGTGCGAAGGCTGAACGGTGTCGTTGGGCAAGTCCACAGCGGGAGGCGAGGCCGTCATCGAGGCAGCGGCCAGCACGATGGTAATGCCGATGCCGACCTCGGCTTCGACCAGCCGTCGCAAGCGCGGTATGGTTTCGCCGGGAGCGTGCCGCCGCAGCATCAGGAAGTTGATTCCGCCCAATGCGAGCATGCACAGCAGCATGCCGACTTTCGCCAGCAACATCAGCCCGTACGACGTGCCGATGAGCGCGCGCCAGGAGCCGACATACGAGAAGCTCATCCAGACGCCGCTGGCCACCAGCACGACCACGCTGATCAGTGCCAGTTGCGAGAAGCGTTGGGTCAAATACCATTGTGTCGCCCGGTCGCGGCTGGCGTGCAAGCCCATCAGCAGGAAGGGCAGGCCGCCGATCCAGAAGCCCGTCGCGGTCACATGCAGCAAGGTGAGGCCGATCAGCAGCGCGCGACCGTCGATGCGCGAGGCGGCGTGATCGGTCATGACGGATCCGCCCAGTACGCACATGACAAGCAGAGTAAGCAGCCAGACTGGGTGCCTGCGCTCGCTTACGACGATGGCGATGATCAGCGAGCAGACCAACATGACCGTGCTGGCAATGAAGAAATTCGCGCCGGTGACCTCGCGGAAGCCGATCTCAGCCGAGGCCATCAGGGCGCTGGAGTTCACATAAAGATAGAGCAGTTGAATGATGACGAAGCCGATGGCGGACGCGCGAAAAAGCTTTAGCGATCGCGAACGAACTGGCTCCAGATTGTCGGCGGTGAGATTCGCACCAGGCCGGATGATCCAGAAAGTGAAGACCAGGCCCCCCAGCAGCAGCGACTGCGCTATCAGGGTTGCCGCACTCAGGATTACGGCGAGATAGCCAAAGATGTCGACGAGCTTCAGCATCGAACCAGCTAATTGACCGTGAACTCGACTACGCCGTTGCTCATGTGGCCGTCGGAAGCCAGCACGCGCCATTGCAACTTGTAGGCGCCGGGCTTCAAGCCGCTGACGCTGGACTCCAGGATGTCGGGCGCGGTCTGCTTGGGTGAATCAACTGGAATGGTGGAACCATCGGGCGCGATGAGCTCGAGGTGCGAGCGCTTGCCGTCAACGCGAACGTTAAAGCGCAGCCAGATGGGAACGTTGGGGCCTTTCACCGCGGCGTTGATGGCGGGCTTCGACTGCATCAGGACCGCGTGTGCCCAAACGGGCTGAGCGAAACAAGCCATGAGAGCGAGGATCATCAGGACCGGAAGAGCGGGTGATTGCAAAGCACGGCGCAATATCAGTACCTCCACAGGATTATCGAGTCAGTATTGGCAGAATACTATCTTCGGGAGGCTGGCTCAAACGACGCTGGGCAGGTTATGAGCGGCCTCTCGATCGCGGAAGGGAATCATATGGGGCCGGCTGAAGCCGGCTCTGGTTTCTTGGGTCAGGCTACCCAGCACTCCGCGCCAAAAGCAGGCGCTGCGTGCTGGGCTATCTTGCCGCCGTCCCGCCGGGCGGGACTCGGTTTTGCGTGCTGCGATCAGCGATGCCGCTTTTGCGCCGGTTCTCTGTTGCGGCTGAAGAAAGTCCCGTCCGACCGCTGTCGGCAACTCCAGCGGCTCAGGGTTCTTCGCGCTTACTAATGCGCATTCCGACCAGGCGGCTGATGAGCAGTGCGGGATACATGATGCCGATTACGGATTCGATGATGGCCAGCGAGCGGGCATGACTTGCCCAGGGCACGATGTCGCCATAGCCCACGGTGGTCAGGGTGACGAAGCTGAAGAAAGTAAAGTCGGCGGGAGTAAATTGCCTTCCCGGCTCAATGCTGTCGCGGAACGACCCTGGTATCAGGCCATGAATGATCATGTAGGCCACGCCAAAGGTGATGCCGATGAGTAGATATGCGGCCACGGCTCCAGCCAGGGTGTCGCCGGTTACGCTGGGATTGGACAGAATCGACCACACGAGGACGCTGGTTACAAATACGAGGAAGGTAATGCCGAGGAACTCATCGGTCAGCTTGAACAGCGTGCCGGTGCTCGACCAGACGGAGCAGTCGCACCACGATTGCGGGGGAACCAAGAACAAAAGCGATGGTGGTGATTCGTCCCCGGCCCATGACAGCATAAAGCGAGGTGCAGAACACGATTACGGCGAGGAGCCGAAACAATTCGTCGTGATAGCCGATGTTGACCAGGAAGGGATAGAAAAGGATCAGTCCCAGCTCCGAGAACAATAGCGCGGTGTAAGGGTGCAGCCGTCTGCGCTCCCGGATTTTGATGACGGTTTCTTTTGCGGCCGAGACAGCACGCACGAGGCTTTCTCCTCCCAGTTGCCTGAGTATGCCGCAGAGATCGTGCAATTCAAAATGAAAAGGGTTGGCGGGTAGCGGGTGAGTGGAAATTGCGCCGGGCTGAACAGGCTGCTCAAAAACTCTTGATCGTGCTCGTTCGGGTAGAGCTGGCCTTTAGGCCAGCGTCTAAGGCTTTCATTTACGAACCCGAGCCCGCTTTAGCCGGCGGCACAAGCGCATATTGGAATCTGTCAGCAGCCTGTGAAGCCGATTCAGCAAAGTGAATAACGCATCTGGACGCCGGCCTAATGAGAGCGTGTCGCGGCTCGTGCCGCCGCTCTGCGGCTCGAACCGCAGATCCCTCGGTCGGGCTAAAGCCCTCGGTCGGGATGACAGAGGTGAGAGATGGGCTTGGACGCTGGCCTGAAGGCCAGCTCTACCCTAACCCACCGCTGCCAGGTTATCGCAACAATACTCGTGGGTCGGGATCGGCGGCTGAATTTGGCAGGGTGGTCTCCGATTCCTCGACGGTGTCGCCTTCGCCGGGCGCGAGAAAGAGATTCTGCTCGATGCCGTGCTGCTTGGTATAGAGCTCGAAGTAGCGGCCGCCGAGATCGAAGAGCGACTGATGCGTGCCGCGCTCGACGATGCGCCCGGCTTCGACGACGAGGATCTGATCGGCGCGGCGAATGGTCGAGAGGCGGTGGGCGATCACGAAGGTCGTGCGGCCCTGCATCAGGTACGAGAGGCCCTGCTGGATCAGCGATTCCGATTCCGAGTCGAGGCTGGAAGTGGCTTCGTCGAGGATCAGAATGCGCGGGTTGGCGAGGATGGCGCGGGCGATGGAGACGCGCTGGCGTTGGCCGCCGGAGAGCTTGACTCCGCGCTCGCCGATGATGGTGTCGTACTTCTGCTCGTACTTTTCCGCGAACTCGTCCACACGCGCGATGGCGCAGGCGCTGAGAATCTCGGCTTCGGTGGCGTCGGGTTTGGAGAAGGCGACGTTCTCGCGAATCGAGCCGTCGAAGAGAAACGAATCCTGCAGCACCATCCCTAACTGCGTTCGATACGACTCGAGCCGGACCTTCGCGAGATCGACGCCGTCGACCAGAATCTCGCCGTCATTCGGTTTGTGAAAGGCGGCGATCAAGCCGATGATGGTCGACTTGCCGGAGCCCGACGATCCCACCAGCGCCGTGACCGTTCCCGGCGAGGCGTGAAACGAGATGTCGTGCAGTACGGTCTTTTCCTGCTCATAAGCGAAGGTGACGTCCTGGAAGGCGAGGTCACCACGAATCTCGCCGAGCGCGACGGTGCGGCCGGGGTCTTCGTACTCCTGCGTTTCGTCGAGGACTTCGCGGGTGCGCTCCAGTCCAGCGATGGCTTCGGTGATCTGCGTGCCGATGCCGACGACCTGGAAGAGCGGTGCGGCCAGGTAGCCGAGGAACATCGTGTAGGTGAAGAATCCGCCGAGCGTGAGCTTGCCGGCGAGAATCTGGCGCGTCCCCATGAACATCACGATGGCGCCGATGATGCCCATCAGCGTCGAAGACGACAGGCTCATCACTGAGGTCGCGGTGAGCGTCTTGAAGACGTTTTGCAGCAGGCGCTCGACGCCGGAGCTAAAGACGTCGTGCTCGCGCGCTTCGGCGTGATAGCCCTTCACGACGCGCACGCCGCCGAGCGATTCGGTGAGGCGGCCAGTGACTTCGGCGTTGATCTTGGCGCGCTCGCGGAAAATGGGGCGAATGACGCGGAAGGCTTTGCGCAGGCCGATGCCGAACACCAGCAAGAAAGCCGAAGGCAATGGCGGTCATCACCGGGCTGATGTGCATGAGGACGGCGAAGGCGATGACCGCGGTCAGCAGGCCGCCGACGAAATCGACCAGGCCGGTGCCGATGAGGTTGCGCACGCCTTCAACGTCGGACATGATGCGCGAGACCAGCATGCCGGTCTTGTTGGAGTCGTAATACGAGACCGAGAGCCGGCCGATGTGCTCCTGGACGCGGCGGCGCAGTTCGGCGATGAGTTTCTGCGCGGCCTTCGAAAGCGTTTGCGTGAGGGCGAACGAGGTCAGGCCCTGGATGATGCGTTGCCGCAAGTACGACGCCGACCAGCGGGTAGAGCAGTTTGAAATGGCGCTTGCCGATGACGTCGTCGACCAGATATTTGGTGGAGGCGGGCAGCACCAGGCCGGAGACGCGATTGATCACCATTAGGCCCATGCCCAGGGTGAGCAGAGCACGCCGTGGGCGTATGAGCTGCAGGATCTCCGGCAACGCCTTGAAGAGTTCGGTTTTCTTTTGACCCGCACGCGGCGCGGGACCGGCCATCATGTAGTGCAAGTTACTTGGATTCTATAGAAGGGTGATTGGGTTCGGAATGGAGATGGGGTGCCGGTGATTGGGTTCGTCCGACGTCGATACTGCCCAAACTAGAAGGTTGTCATCACGAGCGCAGCGAGGGATCTGCTGTTTGCTTCTAGTGCCGAAAATCAGATTCCTCGCGCCAAATGCGGCGCTCGCGATAACAATCCGCAGTTCCCAGGGAATTTGCTCACTAGAGTGGCTTGTGCGCCTTGAGCACAGGGTCTAATTTCGACGATCAGCGGACGCCCGTACATAGACATGGCAATTCGTCCCAGCGGCCTCCTGAGGCCCGATCCGGCGGTATTTTCTTCCGAGAGGAAATTGCCGATCTGGGAGGGGGCGGGGACGAGTCAGAGGAGCATGTTGTTCGCACAGCGGTGACGCGATAGACTTCCGCAGTCTCTGACAGGGCCATTCGCAGAGCTCCAGGCAGCCGATGAAAACTCTTCTGCTTAGTTTCGCACTCGCACTGACGTCCACCTTGTTCGCTCAGACCAACCAGCAGCTCCAACCCGATCCCGGTTTGCTGGACGAGATCAACCACATCAAGGCGATCGACAATCATTCGCACCCTCCGGCGCTGAACGGACCGCACGGCGAGAAGGACGACGACTTCGATGCGCTGCCCTGCGATCCGCTGGAGCCGACCGACGCGGGCTGGTTCTTTCGCGAGGACAATCCGGTTTACATCCAGGCGTGGCAGAAGATGTTCGGCTACAAGTACGACGACTTCAAGCCGGAGCACGTGAAGGAGCTGATCGCCGCCAAGGAGGCGGTCAAGCAGCGCGAGGGCGACAACTATCCCAACTGGGTGCTCGACCAGTTGGGCATCGAGACGGAGCTGGCGAATCGCGTCGCGCTCGGTCCCGGATTGCAGCCGCCGCGCTTCCGCTGGGTGCCGTTCGACGACATCCTGCTGTTTCCGCTGAACAACGCGTCGCTGAAGGCGCAGTCGCCCGACCGCAAAATTTTCTTCGGCAGGGAAGAGCTGCTGCTCAAGCGGTACCTGAAGCAACTGAATCTATCGACGCTGCCGGCATCGCTCGTGGAATATGAGAAGACGGTGATCACGCCGCTGCTGGAATCGCAGCGCAAGAACGGCGCAGTGGCAATCAAGTTCGAGGCGGCGTACTTGCGGTCGCTGGACTTCGAGCCGGCCAGCGCGGTGGAAGCTGCCGGTATCTACGCGCAATACATTAAGGGCGGCAAAGCGCCCAACGATGCCGAGTACAAGACGCTGCAGGATTACCTGTTCCGCTACGTCGCGCGCGAGGCTGGCCGGCTGGGCATGGCCGTGCACTTCCACACCGGCGGCGGATGCGGCGGCTACTTCCGCATGGAGGGCGCCAATCCGCTGCTGCTCGACTCGATCTTCAACGATCCTACGCTGCGCAAGACGAACTTCGTGATGCTGCACGGCGGCGCCGGCGGCTTCGAGCAATTTGTGCCGTACCTGCTGATGAAGCCCAACGTCTACGCCGACTTCTCCGAGCAAACCTGGATGACCTCGCCGCGCCACATGGCCGCCAGCATTCGCTTCATGCTGGAGTTCTATCCCGACAAGGTGCTGTTCGGCACCGACCTCTATCCCTTCGAGCCGCAGGTGAATTGGGAGGAGACGGGATACGAGACGGCAACCGCGGGACGAACGGCGCTCGCCATCGCGCTCACCGGAATGATGGAAGACGGGGAGATCACGCGCGCGCAGGCCAGCGAGATCGCGCGCAAGGTGATGCGGGATAACGCGATCAAACTTTACGGGCTGAGCGCCAAGCCGTAGTAATTCGTGACGGTGGGTTCACCACAGAGGGCACTGAGAGCACTGAGGCTGACCCTTAGAAAGACAATCAGGAATGTTACGTTTTCGACGGTCGAGCAGCGCTTTGGCGAGTTAGCGGAACTCTGGCCGGGCCGGATGGTCGACTATGATGACGCGGCCGTCGGTGAGAGCTTTCACCGAATGGGGAACTCCGGACGGCACAACCGCTGCCAATCCTGGACGTGCGACCTGGGTCATGCCGCCGATGGTCACCTCGAGTTCGCCCTCAATCACTTCGTAGACCTCCTCCTCAGGATGGAAGTGCTCGTGAATCGTCGCACCGCGCACGAAGTCGTAATGCGCGAAGGTCATGTTGGGCGAGTGGAAGTAGCGACCGTGCCAACCGGGCAGCCGCTCGGTCACGCGCAGTGAAGTGACATCCACAAACGGCATGGGAACGCTCCTGCGCGGATGGTAGCATTCGCGCAAGATAGCGTCCAAGAGAAGGCTCAGGGCTTTCCGCTCAGAGCTCACGGCTTATAACGCTCGCAGCTAGTTCCCCGCGGATTTCGCGGCGCGCTTCTTGCGCTGGGTGGGATGGACGAACCATGCAATGCCGATGCTCAGGATGTAGAGCACGATCATGGGCGCGGCAAAGATGCACATGTTCATGATGTCGGTGGTGGGCGTGATGATAGCGGCGATGATGAAGATCACCAGGATGGCGTAACGGAAGTTGCGCCACATCCAGCCGGCGCTGAGAATGCCCATCAGGGCAAGGAAGAAGACGAGGATCGGCATCTCAAAGACGATGCCCAGGCCGGCGATGATGGTCAGGAAGAGATTGGTGTACTCCTGCACCGTGATCATCGGCGTGAACTGGCCGCTGAAGCCGATGAGGAAGTCCAGCGCCGCGGGGTAGACCATCCTGTAGCCGAACCAGCCGCCGGCGAGAAACAGCCCAACCGTCGAGAACATGAAGGGCAGAACGTAACGGCGCTCGTTGCGGTAAAGTCCCGGCGCGATGAAGGCCCACACCTGATAGAGAATGAACGGCGAGGCCAAGAAGATCCCAGCCAGAAACGAGATCTTCAGGTACATGTTGAAGGGATCGGTGGGGTTGAGGTAGACCAGCTTCTGGTCGAGATGGTGATTGGCCAGCGCCGTGGTGATGGGCTTCTGCATGAAGCTGAAAATCTTCTCGTGAAACCCCCAGCAGAGCCCGAAGCCGCCGACCATGTAGAGCGCACTGTAGACGATGCGGCGGCGCAGTTCCTCGAGATGCTCGAGGAAGCTCATGCCGGTCATCTGTTCCGAGGCGCGTTGCTGGGCGGTTTCGAGGACGGGGCTGGGCATGTTAGCTGTGATCGGCTCGGTTAGCAGATGCGGGAGGCTGCTCCGCGGGTGCATGCGGCGGTTCCGGATTGAAGGTCGCGACTGAGACCAGTTCCTGCGGAGTGCGACTGACGGTGTCGGCGAGCGGGCGCATCTGGCGCTCCCATGGCTCTTCCGGCGGCAGGACTTTCGGTTCTTCCGCTGCTTTCTTGGCGCGCTCCTGCAGTTCGATGTTAAGCATCTCGGCTTCGATCTGGTGCTTGAATTCGTTGCTGGTGCGCTTGAACTCGGCGAGGAATTTGCCCAGCTGCCGGGCGACTTCGGGCAGCTTCTTCGGGCCCACGATGACGAGGGCCAGAAGCAAGATGAAGATCATCTCCGGCAAGCCGAGATTCATAGGATCATGATAAAGCAGAAAGCAGTAATTAGCTGTTAGCGATCAGGTCAAGGTTTTGTCTCGGTGATGTGACCAATGCTAACGGCTAAATGCCAATTGCCAATTGCCAATTGCTGCTCTTATAATCCGCGCGTCCCGTCAAGTAAGGAGAGAGCGGAGTGCGCGGCGTGCCTCGCTGGTTCGCAGTGGTGGCTGTGCTGGCAGTTGTCGCCGTCGTGTGCGCCTTTACGGTACATCGCGCGCTGGCTCCTGCCGCTCTTGTCGCGCAGCTGTCAGAGACCACGATTCCAGCCGACGGCTTCTCCTCCGCCGAGCTGACGATTCATTCCTCCAGCAGCCGCGACTTGCGCGGCTTGCAGGTCGAGGTTGAAACGCCGCACGAAGTTGTCGTCGAGTTGCTGAGCATAGTTGGCGATTCGGCAACCGCGTCGTTGCGATCGGGCGTGAATCCCGGCGATGCGAAGTTGCGAATCGTAGCTCCAGGATTTGCGACGCAGGAGATAGCACTGCGCACAACGCCCGACGACGCTGATATTGTCGGCGATGGAACGCCCGATTTTTTCCGCCTGCACGATCCTGCCGATCGGCTCGCCTTTCGTCGCTGGTTCACGCTGCTGGCCGAGTCGCAATACTACCGCGGCAAGCCGCTGCCGGAGATCGATGACTGCGCGGCGTTGCTGCGCTTTGCCTATCGCGAGGCTCTGCGCGAGCACGACGCGACATGGTCACGCGCGATGGCCTTGCCCGCTCCCGCCGCGTCGGGCGATGTGCAGCAGTATCAATATCCGTTCACGCCCCTGGGAGCAGATCTGTTCCGTGTACACGACGGGCGATTTGCAGAAGCCGACCTTCGCGACGGCGCGTTCGCGCAGTTCGCCGATGCCGAGACGTTGTGGCGGCACAACACGTTCGCGGTTGGACGCAATGTCGCTCGCGCTCGTCCCGGCGATCTGATCTTCTTTCGTCAGGATCGCGCGGAGCGAATGCCTTTTCACGCGATGATCTATCTCGGCCGCAGCCAGGTTGAGCCGGGCAGCGAACAGTATGTCGTGTACCACACAGGGCCGGATGGCAACTCCCCCGGCCAGATCAAGCGGCTGTCGATGGCGGAGCTTCTGGATTATCCCGACCCGCGCTGGCGGCCGGTCGCGTCGAATCCCGCGTTCCTCGGCGTTTATCGCTGGAACATCCTGCGAGGCGCGGAATGATGGCCCGTAGCAGCGCGAAGCAGATCCGTCGACGACTAAAGTCGTCTCGCGATGACAATTCCGCCAAATCGGCGCATTGTTCCAAGTTATCCAGACATCGTGCGAATTTCCGAAATTGTCATCACGAGCGGACGCTAGTCCGCGAGGGATCTGTTGTCTTCCGCGCCGCCATCATCTTGTTTGTTCTGCTGATAGCCGTCGCACCGTTATGCGCCCAGGACACCGACACCGAATCCTGGTTCTCGCTCTCCAGCCAGAAGACCTTCCTACCCGGCGAGAAGCCCGAGATCGCCGTCAATGCCCACAGCGTGAAGGAACTCGAGTTCCGCGTCTATCGCGTGAATAATCCGGTGAAGTTCTTCAGCCAGATGCAGGAGCTGCACAACTTCGGCGGACAAGGTCCGAAGATGCCCAAGCAGGCGCACACCTGGCTGGAGAGGTTCCACGCGTGGAAGCATCGCATCTGGGCGTGGATTCGCGACTTCATCCGCGCGCAATTCTCCGAAGACTCGCGCCACGAGATTCGCCTCTGGCAAATGGGCGAAAGTGAGCAGCCCAAGGGACCGAAGGTCGAAGGCTTCGCGCAAATCCCGGTGTTGAATCAGCAGCAGGTCGTCTCGGTGTGGAAGTGGACCGTCCCCGCGCATGAGCAATGGGAAAGCGTCACGACGACCGTCCCCGTCAGCGACAAGGGCGTCTACCTGGTGGAAGCGACCGACGGCAAGCTGCGCGCCTACACCATCGTCATCGTCACCGACATCGCAGTCATCACCAAGGCTGGAACCGGCCGGCTAATGAGCTTCGTCGTCGATCGCCGCAGCGGCGATCCCATCGTCGGCATTCCGGTGAAGGTCTGGGTCGATCAGAAGGAAGTCGCGTCGAAGCCGACGGACCAGCAAGGCCTGGTCGACACGCCCATCACGTCGGCCAAGCCGGAGAACGTTGCGGTGCTGGCGGTCAACGCCGAGCAGTTCGCCATCAATACGCCCGGCGCGTGGAACCTCGGTAACGATCCCAATCGCACGATGAAGGGCTACACATATACGGATCGTCCGGTATATCGCCCCGGCGACACGGTGCACTTCAAGACCATCGTGCGCGCGCAGACCGCCGGCGGCTACAACATCCCGCAGGGTCAGGAGCTGAGCCTGCAGATGCGCGATCCGCAGACCTACGAGACCATCTGGACGCAGACCATCAAGCTCTCCGACATGGGCACTGCGTACTGGAATTACGCGATTCCCGCCGATGCCAAGCTCGGGTCCTATTACCTCAATATGCAACTGGGCGACAGCTACGTCGACGGCACGAATTTCTCCGTCGAGGATTACAAGAAGCCGGAGTACTCGGTGAAGGTCACAGCGCAGACGCCGCGAGTGCTCCAAGGCCAGCCGATCAAGGCGACCATCGACGCGCGCTATTACTTCGGTGAGCCGGTTGCGAGTGCGAAGGTGAAGTGGGTTGTGCACACGTCGCCGTATTGGGCGCTGGGGCGTAGCGAGGACGAAGATCAGGCGCAAGACAGCGGAGGCGAGGGCGAAGGCGGCGACGAAAACGCCGATAGCGATGACAACGACTCCGGCGGTGATCAGGAACAGGAAACGAGCGGCACGCTCGACGCTGACGGCAAACTCCAGATCACGATTCCCACGCGCGTCGACGGTAAACATCAGGACCTGGTCTATCGCATCGAAGCGCGAGTCACTGACGCCGGCAATCGCGAAATTTCCGGACACGGCTACGCGCTGGCAACCTACGGCAGCTTCTATCTGACGGCGGATCCGACCTCGTATGTCTTCAGCAAGGGCGACACCGCGACCATTGCTGTTACCGCGCAGGACTACGACAAGAAGCCGGTGCAAACTTCGTTCCGCGTAGAGATGAACAGCTGGAACTGGCGCAAGGGCGCGGGCCCGGTCATCACGACCACGCAAGGCCATACCGACGCCAGCGGCAAAGCGCAGATCAAGCTGACCATTCCTGATTCCGGCGAGTTCCGTGTCCTCATCACTGCGACTACGCCGGAGAAGCGCGACGTTCAGGCCGACGCTTATCTCTGGGCGCCGGGCGGCGGTTCCTGGTTGAGCGGCGCCGAGCAGGAGCGGATACAAATCGTCGCCGACAAGAAGAGCTATCAGCCCGGTGACACCGCGCATGTACTCATCGTCACCGGCAAAGAGCCGGCGTCGGTGCTGGTGACCGCCGAAGGTAATGGGCTCTATAGCGGACAAGTCATCAAGAGCAACGGCGGCAGCGTCGCAGTCGATATTCCGATTCGGCCGGAGTACGCGCCGAACTTCTTTGTCGGCGCGGTCTTCATTCGCGGCAACAAGTTTTACGAAGGATCGAAGAGCCTTAGCGTGCCGCCCACACAACATCACCTCAACGTGCAGCTGGTGCCGTCGAAGCCGCAATATCAGCCGGGCGAAAGCGCGAGCTACACCATCAAGGCGAGCGACTCCAGTGGGAAGCCGGTGGTCGCTGAGTTCAGCCTCGGCGTGGTCGATGAAGCCATCTACGCGATCAAGCCTGAGACGGTCGGCACCATCCTGAACGCGTTCTACGGCAAGGTCTATTCGCAGGTCTCGACCGAAAGCTCGCTCAGCTACTACTTCAGCGGTCAGGCCGGTCATCGCAAGATGCAGCTGGCCGCGGTGCGATCGTCGAAGTCGCTGGCACAGCTGAAGCCCGGGCGACTCGTCCAACCGAAGATTCGCAAGGCCTTCCCCGATACTGCGTTCTGGGTCGCCGACGTTCGCACTGCGGGCAACGGCCAGGCGACGGTGGAGTTCGATTATCCCGACGCGATCACCTCGTGGCGCGCCACCACGCGCGGCGTCACCCAGGCCACCAAGGTCGGCAGCGCGGTCGAAAACACCATCGTGCGCAAGAACATCATGGTGCGGCTGGTGGTGCCGCGCTTCTTCCGCCGCGGCGATGAGATCACGCTCTCGACTATCGTGCAGAACTATCTGCCCACCGACAAAACCGCGCAGGTGTCCATGCAGTTCGAAGGCCTGCAGGTACTCGATGGCGCGCAGCAGAACATCAACGTCCCGACGCGCGGGCTGGTGAAGGTCGACTATCGCGTGCGTGTGCTGGATGTCGATTCGGCCAAGGTACTCGGCAAAGCACTGACCGATGTCGAAAGCGATGCGATGGAACTGACGCTGCCCGTCGTGCCCTTCGGCGTGAAGCTGGCGATGTCGAAGTCAGGATCGATCGCCGGCGCTGGAACCAGCGATACATCGCAGCCGCTGACCTTCCCCACTGCAGCCGAGCCGGGCACGCGCAAGCTCACCATCAGCGTGATGCCGTCGATTGCGGGATCGGTCTTCGCGGCGCTCGACTACCTCACTTCGTATCCGTACGGCTGCACCGAGCAAACGATGTCAAGCTTCCTGCCCGATGTGCTGGTGGCCGACGCGCTCAAGAAGCTCGGCGTAAAGTCGAACATCGATCCCACGACGTTGAACAAGCAGGTGCAGGCCGGGCTCGACCGCCTCTACAACTATCAGCACGACGACGGCGGTTGGGGATGGTGGCAGACCGACGACAGTCATCCTTTCATGACTGCCTATGTGCTCGCAGGATTGAGCCAGGCCAAAGCAGCGGGCTTCGACGTGAAGCAGGATGCGATCGACAAAGGCCGCGCGTGGCTGCTGCCGGAGTTCAACAAGTCGACCAAGGTGCGAACCGACCTGCGTGCATACATGGCCTATGCTCTGGTGCTCAGTGGCAGCGACAGCAACGCGCAGGTAATCGATTCGGTGTGGTCACAGCGCGCGACGCTCACCGCGTACGGCAAAGCCACGCTGGGCCTCGCGATGCTGGCGGTCAACGACAGCCGTGCGAAAGATCTTACGACTCAGCTCGAAGGCGAAGCCAAGCAAGACGACTCGCAGACTTGGTGGCCCAGCGACCAGAACTATCTGATGGACTATGCCGGCGACACCACGCCGCAATCGACGGCCTACGCGCTGAAGCTCATCAACCATACCGACCCGACGAGCCCGCTGATTCCGAAAGCCGCGGTCTACCTCGTCAGCCATCGCAGCGACGCTTATTACTGGGATTCGACCGAGCAGACCGCGATGGTTATCTACGGCCTCACTGATTATCTCGAGCGCACCCAGGAGCTGAAACCGAACTACAGCGTCGAGATAGAGGTCAACGGCAAGAGCGTGGCGACGAAAAAGTTCACCGCCGAAGACGCGCTCGCGCCGGCGACAACCGTCACGCTGAACGAATCGCGACTGCAGACGCAAGGCGCGAACGATGTTCGCATCGTGAAGAAGGGCGATGGGCGGCTCTATTGGTCGACCCGCGGCGAGTACTACTCGAACGAAAAGAAAGTCGTGAACGCCGGTACCTTCCAGCTGAGCACGTCGCGCCAGTATTACAAGCTGACCTCGATGCAGAAAGACGGGAAGATCGTTTACCACCTCGATCCGCTATCTGGGCCGGTGCAAGTGGGCGACACGCTGGCGGTGCGGATT
The DNA here is from genome assembly GCA_963805985.1 of uncultured Acidobacteriaceae bacterium. Classification (GTDB taxonomy): domain Bacteria; phylum Acidobacteriota; class Terriglobia; order Terriglobales; family Acidobacteriaceae; genus Bog-257. Next base: position 54,367 of record CAWDWG010000012.1, read on the forward strand.
ACGGTCGGCGGCAACGCGTGGAGCTACCTGATGATCGAGGACCCAATTCCGTCGGGAACAGAATCGATTGCGCGTGACGATCTGTATGCGCTCGACGAGCAGCCGACCTGGTGGGCGCGCTGGTTCAGCGACCGCGAGCTGCGCGACGATCGCACCACATTCTTCAATATGTACTTCCCGCAGGGACAGCATGAGTATGTGTACCTGTTGAAGGTGGTGAACCCGGGCGTCTTCCGGGTGAGCCCGACCAGCGTGCAGCCCATGTATCAGCCGGAATATCTCTCGACCAGCGATGCCATCACGGTGACGGTGAAATGAACGCGAAGCACAAAGGCGCGGCGAAGTTGTGGCTGCTGAATGTCGTCGGCAATGCCGCGCTGATCGCCGCTGTCTACTTCTGGCTGCTGCTGCCGGATGCGCACGGCTGGCAAGTTGCCGCGTCGGCTCTGCTGGCGCTGGCGGTCATCTTTTTTGGAGTGTGGCTACGCGCGGGATCGTTCGCATATTTCCGCGTCGGAGAGTTTCGCGAGCAGGATGCCGTGTGGCACGCGTTCCGTCATGCGGTGCGGCACATGATCGCGCTCGTCGTGTGGGCGATTCCGCTGGCGGTGATCGAGTGGTGGCTGATTTCGCTGCGGATTTACGTCCCGCAATTCGGCGTCTGGGCCTGGCAGAAGGGCTTGCGACTCGGAAGCCCGCGTCAGGTCTATCGAGTCAGCGACTGGCTGCTGTGGTTCGTCATCTGGCTGCTGCCGTTTATCTGGTTGCCGGTCGGCAGCACCGTCGCAGCCGCAGGATGGAAGATCAAGCGAATGTCGCGCTCGCTCCGCGTGTTGAAGCGGCCGGTGTATTGGCTGTGGGTGGTTGTACTGCTCCTGATCGGGGCCTACCTGCCGTACAAGCTCGTCTGGTGGATTCCCGACCTCAGCACGCTTCGCAAACAAGCCTGGAGTGCGGGATTCCGTTTCGCTCTGGCTTATCTCTTTCTGATTTCGGCGTGGGTTGCGCTGCTGCTGGTGATCGGCGAGCGGGTGGAGAAGGAAGATCCAGACCCGATCGTGTCAGCGACTGAACCCGCTTCCAGCGACCGACCCTAGCATGACCGATTCAAGAAACGATGACCTGGCGCGAGCTTGCGCGGACGCATCCAAGCTTGCATGCCAATCTTGTTTGCAGCGACCTCTGACAGAATCCCACCCCTCGAACCCGACCCCAAACCCGAGCCGAAGCCCGATCCTGAGCCGAAGCCCGGCGACGATCCTGACGTCACGCCCGGACTCGACCCTCTGCCCGAGCCGATGCCGATGTAAACACTTGCTGAGAAAATCTGCCGTCGGCTAAAAGCCGACTCAGTGTGGATATAGGCAGCCGGACGCTGGCCTTGAAGGCCACTCCTACCCGAACAAAAGCCGGGAATAAATCCTTTCGGCGGCTTGCCAGAGAGGCAATCAGAGCTAATGCGCTCCGGCTCGCTGGATCGTACCTGTCGCTTCCGGCGGCAAGCCATTCTGCACCCACTGCAGCAGAGTGTCTTTGCCGTACTGCTGCGCCAGTTGAGTGACGCGCCGTCGCGCCTCAGCGTAAGCGTGACGCAACTCTTCTTCACTCTGCGGAGCGTGCAACGATCTCTCCAACGCGGCCACATCGCCCGACGCGGCGTTTTGTGGCTTCGCGTCACTCGGCGAAGTTAGATACAACACCAACCCCTCGCGAAGCCACAGCGGCGTTCCTGGCTTCGTGTAGGAGTCGATCAGCATGTGGAGCAGTTCGTGATGAATCGTGCTGTCGAGCGTTCCTGCGTCGCGCAACACATCCGGCGGCTGCATCTGAATCGTCTTTCCCTTGGTCGATGCGGCCACCCATCCCGGCTCGCCAGTCGAGTTACGAAACTCGGCAACGGTCGCGTACACCTTCAGCCTCGGCTTGGCCTGATAAACAAATCCTGTGCTCTCCTCTGCTTCGTGCATGAAGCGCGTCGCCATCGGCAGAAGCGAGCGATCGCGATCGGGCCGCGTGGTGAGCAATTCGATGTCCTCATTCGCCAGTTGCTGCCACGCGATGCCTTGTGCCGAGACGCCAAGGCGAGTCCCGGGATAGTAGAACGCAAGAATCTCGCGATACGAATGGCCCTCCTCGCCCATCACCTCCGCACCGACCTGGCACAGGCCCACGCCGTGTCCACGCCCGCGGCCGTGAAAGACGATCTGATCGCCGCGCATGCTCACGTCGTACCAGTTGCTCTTCAACCGCTCCCATCCGATGTGGCGCCCGACTGCCGAGCGAAACAGCAGCCCAGAAACGGTAACGTCGCTGCTGCCAACGACGCGAAGAAATTCGATTCTTCCGCTCGGCGTACGGTGCAGCACCGAAACCGAACGCAGCCTGCCGGGGATCGTGATACCGTCGTCGGACAGCGCGCTCTGCAATTCGCGCCGCGAGATCTCACTGCTCCACTGCGAGCCGCCGTCGCGAATGCAGTAGCGGTCGGAATGCTGCTTCAGATACGGCGCAGGCGCTTCGTCATTGCCCAGAATGTAGTGGCCGTCTTCGGTCGTGCCGCCGCAGTTCGCGTAGTAATAGGTCGCCGCCGGCTCGCCGTCGTACCACAGAACTTCACCCGCGGTGGCTTCGGCAATCTGACGCAGATGTGGATTGATTCCGGCCAGACGAACATCCTGGCAATGCGTGGTGTCGCAGAAATCAAAGTCGTCAACAGCGTGCCGGCTGCCGAAATGCATCGCGAAAGTTCGCGCGGCCACGGCCATCGCCTTCAGCGCCTCATCAGACTTGAAGTTGCCCGCCTCGCCGGCGAGCACTCCAGCGATGTACTCCTCCATCGGCATCAAAGCCGTGACGAGCAAATGACTGTTCTCGGCGCGCAGCTGGATGGGAAAGTCGGCATGAATCGGCGGCGAGTCCGCAGCGGTCAGCTGATAGCTACCGCTGATGCGAAGCTCCGATGTCTGGGAACGATCAAGCTCGAGAGATGAGCCCGACGCTTGCACGGCAAGCGACGCTACAGCCGAATCCTTGCAGGTCGCGCACTTCCGCACTTGCGCTTGACCAGCATCTGCCCGTACACGCAGCTCATGCGGCGGATGCAGATACCACAAGCGCACGCGAACGGTCTGCGGAAAGCCGGAGTGCGAAGCCGCTTTCGAGGTGACATCGTTCGCAGCTGCGCCGCCGTCCGTCATCCACCCAACAAGGAGCAAGCTCAACAGCACGGCAATGCGCTTCATCGTGCTGCTCCTCTGGTCTGAGCGGTCTCAGGCTTGTTCTTTTGTGCAAATGCCGCGAAGATCTGGCGAGCCACGGCCGCAGCGTCGCTGCCGCCGTGCCCCTTCTCCAGGAAAACCACCAGAACAATCTCAGGATGATCCGCGGGAGCGTAACCGGCGAACCAGGCATGAGTCCACGGACCTTCGTCGGCGGGCGCGGTGCCTGTCTTGCCGGCGACCTTCATTGCAGAAGGCGGCTGTGCCTCGTGTCCCATGCCGTAGGCGACCGATTGCTCCAGGCCTGCGAACAGCGGATCGAGCTTGGCATCGTGCTTCGGTGCGAGCAGCGCGATCTGGCGATAGGCTCGCACCATCTCGAGCGGCGTGACGCTAATTCCCCATTCGCCAATGGCTTCCAGTTGCAGTTGCTCGGGCGTTCGCGCCAGCGCAACATTGCCCGCAGCCTCGTCCGGCGCCAGCGACGTGACTGATGCGAATCCATCGCGCGCAAAGTTGTCGTGCAACTGCGCCGGAGTCAGCCGTAACGCGACGGTGGAAAAGTACGAATTGCAGGAATACGCCAAAGCGGCGGCTGGATCGAGGGGCTGAGCGGTCACAGGATGAGTGCAATCCAGTTTATGGCCGCCGATCCACAGCGAGCGCTTGCACATCAACGCGGTTTGTTCGTTTACCTTGTCGAGCTCCAGTAGCGCCATCAAAGTGAACGGCTTGATGCTGGAGCCGGGATGCACCACGCGGCGCGCCGCCACGTCGAGATGATAAGCCGCAAGCACATGGCCCGAACGCGTGTCGAGTACAACGGCTGTTCCGCTCCGCCCTGCCATCGTTCGCGATGTGGCGATCTGCAGAGATTCGCTTGCCGGTTGAGCCGTCGCGTATACCGAAATTTGGATCGACAGAATGAGCGCAAAGACACCGAGAGCGGCCAGATTCCGGAGCATGGCTCGATTGTAGTAGCAGCGCGCAGGTCGCATTAGGACAACTTGAACGGTGAATCCTGATGGGCAATCGCGGTCCGACGAAGTCATCCCCCAAATAGCCTCGTAACAGGACACGACTTCAGTGAGTGCGTGAGAACGGTGCCGTCCCGGGGGACTCTGCTTGTTTTTCCCACTGACCCAGCACTCCGCCTTCGGCTGCGTGCTGGGCTAAGTTATGCCGTGCCTTCGGCACTTGATTTTCGCGAATCGTATTCCACCGCCGCGCCCGCAAGTCAGTTATCACGCAGGCACTTCAGTCGTGCCGGAAAAAACCGATAAGAATCGGGCTTTAGCCCCTACGATTACGGCAGCAGCACCATCTTTCCGTGCGCTCCGGATGGCTGCATGATCTCCTCGTGCGCGCGCGCCGCTTCCGCCAGCGGAATCTTCTTGCCGATCAGCGGTCGCAGCGTTCCGTTTTCCAGCCCTGCCGTTAGAGCGGCATGCATCTGGCTATATTCCGTTGCGGAAGCACTCGCCAGGGTCACGCCGCGGATGTCGGCTTCGCGCCCCATGGCATCGCGCGGATTGATCTCGACCACACCACGGCTGCCGATCACGGCCACGCGGCCTTTCTTCGCCAGCACGGTGAGATCGCGACCGAGATTCTTGTTCGCCAGCAGCTCGATGATCACGTCGACACCCTTGCCACTGGTCAGCGTCATCACTTCGTCCAGATAGCCGTCCGACGCGTGATGCAGACCATGGTGCGCTCCTTGCTCCTTCACCAGCTTGATTCCCACCTCGCTGCCGGCTGTGCCGATAACAATCATTCCGGCGGCACGCGCCAGTTGCACCGCTGCCGTGCCGACACCGCCGCTGGCGCCATGGACCAGCACGGTCTCGCCTGGCTTGGCCGCAGCGCGCTGGAAGAGTCCGCGATAGGCGGTGCCATAGGGAATGCCGATCGCGGCACCTTGCTCGAAGCTCACATGATCAGGCAGCCGATGGACCTTGGATGGATCGGCCAAGGTTTGCTCGGCGTAAGTCCCGGTTAGCGAATCGGTAACGTAAACGCGGTCGCCGGACTTGAACTTCTTCACCTCGCGGCCGACGGCGGCCACAACTCCCGCAGCGTCGTTTCCGGGCGTATACGGAAGATCCGGCTTGAACGCATAGGTTCCGGTGCGGATGTAGGCCTCGACCGGGTTCACACCTGCGGCATGGACGCGAATCACAACTTGTTCCGGAGCCGGCTGCGGATCAGGAACCTCGTCCAGCTTCAATACCTCAGGGCCGCCGAATTGATGCACGCGTATGGCTTTCACGATTTTCCCCTGACAGAACGTAGCAGCTTTTGTGGATCGAGTGGTAGTGGTCAACAGACGACTAAGACGCGTGCCTAGAGACTGCGTCACAACTCCTGTCGCCGCTACGCGGCTCGGATACATTTTCCACTTACTCGGGGCTCACGCCCCGGGCTCACTGCGCTGCCGCCGCTGCGCGGCTGGTTGCATTGCAGTTCGGGATGTTTATCCCACTCGGAAATTTGCTTTTCAGTCGCGACACAGTATCTACAAGGCCAACGCTACCCGCAAACGCGGCGCTCGGAGCTCGGCCGCTGACAACAGACAACAGACAACAGACAACAGAGAACAGACAAAGACAACTGACAACTGACAACTGATTTATGACCCTTGCTGGATGTCCGTCGCCTTGCCGTCGGTGAACGTCACGCGCACCGGATGGCCGTTGTTAGGGAAGTCGACGATGCGCGGATTCGACATGCCCGTTCCTTCCGGGCTGCCCATGCCGATGGCGAAGAACGCCTGCAGCTCGTTCATGCCCGGCTTGACCTCGTGGTTCTCAATCGCCTTCCAGGTGTCAGCCGACCAGTGCTTGTAGAGCTCGTGCGGATCCTGGATGAAGACAATCTCGTCGCTGTAGATGGTGTAGTTGCCGCCCTCTTCGATCCCGATGGGAAACGCGTAGCGCTTGCCGTCTTTCTCGAAGACGGCCATCACCTGCTTCTGCGAAGACGAACCGGGCGTGCGATCAAGCACCACGTCCTTGATCTCCAGCTTCTCGATCGGGCCGAGCGTGCCGGCGGGGTGGTCGTAGTCGCTGTGGCCGGAGTAGGGATAGTAGGTGTAGCGATAGCCGTCGCGCACCCAGACCGGCTGCCTGGTCAGTTGCCTGGCGTCCTTCAGGTCCTGCGGATGAAGCTTCTTCGGCGTGACGTAGTAGTCGGGATCGAGCGCGACCTTCGGTTTCTCGGCGACCGACACGCCGGTGCGCCGCGCGCGGTAGGTAAGGTACAGGTTGATGGCCGCCGCCACAATAGCGACCACGATGACGATTTGGACGATCTTGCTGGTCTTCGACATAGAAGGTACGGGGATTGGATGAGCTTGAGGGGCCACTAGATCACTAGTGAAATGCGGATTTATCGCCAGCAATATGCCTTCCCGCAAGTGCGGGAAGGCGGTATCGCGGCGCGTACGTTACTAGTGAAAGCGGTTGTTACGCAAGTGAGCTGAAGTCTATCAGTCAGGCGTGATCTCCCAGACGACTCCATAGCCGTACAAGCCGCCCTTGATGGTCGTGCCGTACAGGTTGCCCTTCTTGTCGATGACGATCGGCCCCTGAGGGAACTCGCCGTCAGACTGGCTAAAGGTGTGGAGGGTTGTGAATGTCCAGCCATTGCCAGAGTTCGAGAGCTTGAAGATATAACCGTAGCCGTACTCGTAATCGCCGCCATAGAGATTTCCGGCAGAATCCATCACCAGCCCGTTGGCAAGGTCCCCGATCGGGTAGCCGTAGAGCTGGGTGTAGTTCCAGCCTCCGTTCGAAGGGCTGAGCTCGTAGATTGCTCCGGGGATGTCGCTGCCGCCGTCACCAAAGTCGGCACCGTACAGATTCCCAGCGGAATCGCTGATGACGCCGACAGGCTGGTAACCTTCACCCCGGCTCCATTGGTACAGGTTGGTCAGGTTCCAGCCGGATCCCGAGGGCTGCAGCTCCCAGACCGCGCCCCAGAAACAGCCGAGCGTCGCATTGCAGTCAGTGGTTCCGTAAAGATCGCCTGACTGATCGATGACCAGCGAGCCTTCCGGTAATCCTTGACTCTCGCCGCCCTCGGAGTCGAACGAGTGGATGACGCTCTCTGTCCAACCGCTGCCGGGGTGGGTGACTTGAAAGATTGCGCCGTTGTTATTAGCGCCGCCGAAATAACTTACTCCGTACATGTTGCCCGTGCTGTCGAAGATGACGCGGCTCGATGGATCCGACGCATCCGGCTGGCCCAGGAAGGTGTAGATCAGGTCTTCCTGCCAGCTGCACAGGAAACTGGCGCAGCGGGTTGGACCGGGCGCCAAACGGTATAAGCCGGTGCCGGCCATGCCGTAGAGCGCGCCGTCCGGCCCGAACACAACGCCAAGTGAGGGATTGCTGTTATTGGCGCCGCCCGGAAATTCGTAGAGAGGCGTCAACACCCAGCCTGAACCGGAGGGCTTCATTTCGAAGACCGTACCGCAGCCGTAAGTTCCCTCATAGTTTTCGCAGCCTGCGACCCGCAGTCCGCCCGCCGAGGCTGTGCCATAAAGATTCCCTGCGGCATCGATCGTCAAGCCATTCAGAGGGTTGGCGCCGTCCGACCTGCCAGTGAAATTGTGAAGCACGGTGAAGGTCTGAGCGTGAGCGGCTGGGACAATCGCAAAAGCTAACGCCAGAATGGTGAGCGAGAGGAGCCCTATTGTTTTCTGTCGCAAGTTGACGTCGAAAATCGGAACTGCGAGCTGCTGGACCATGATAATTCCCTCCTGCGGCTGGTTTAACGGTTGACAGTAATCACGCGCTGCCGGCGGCACAACTTAATTTTGGATTACGGTGTAAAGAACTGACGAGAAGGGACTTACTGACCTGGTGAGAAATGATTGGCGCAATCAGCGTTGTCACAAGCGGTCCTACATCGGACGCGCCCCGGCGCGCGTTACTTGTGCTGTGGCGATATTGCGGCTCCTATGAAATGCGGATTTCACAACCGTGAACTTCGGGCGGCTACGACAACCTAATCCTGACTGCGAGTGGTCGCCCTTCCAGGGACGAATGCCACAACCCAATCAAGGCTCCTCGACCTCGATCGGAGTTGGATCCACCCATGCCCCGAAATGGATTCGTAAAGCCAGGGCCACCGTCAGAAGTATGGCAGAAATTAAAACCAGCCCAAGCCCGTAGGTTGTCTGCCGCTCATTCACTCGGGTTTGATATCGATAAGCGTCCTGGTAGCTCTGAATCGTAACTCCATCGCGTTTCAGCTCCCATATGTGGTATTCACCCGGTGATCCCTCTGGTACGCCCGCGCGTAAGAACTTGACGCGCGCGGTGACCTGGTCGCCCCATTTCAAGTTCATAATTTGCGGGGAGAGGCTCAAGTCGTCCTCATAAATGACGATAGGGCGACCGTTCGTTTTGACGAGAATAGATATCACTGGGCTCGAGGATCGGATCAGCTCAGGTGCTTGCAGGACTGATCCGGCGACAACCTGAAGATCGCTTTCCTTGGCCATAGTGAGCCATCGTGCCAATAGCAGGAGCAGCGCGAGGCCGCCAACCGCCATTGCCATGACGAGAAATACGCAAGGCAATTCGCGCCGGGATATCCCGGGCTTACCGTAGCGCCCGATGTAGGGCCGTTGCCCTGGACTAGAAGAGAACGCGTCGAAGATGGGCATCTGGCCGGCCTCGTTGCCAGGAATGCCCGGAGTATACACGGGCGGCGGTGGGGTCACTCCCCTGATTCCGTTGCGCTTTCGACACTTGTTCGGCCTTGGCCGGAACCTATAATCGAATTGCTCTGGACGAATAACGCCTCCGCCGGACCGCGTCTCACTTCCGGTGCGCACTTGGACGTGTGCGCCTCGCAAGACGGCTTAAGCATTGGTGGAGGGTGGAGCACGCCTTAAGGCGTGCAGAGATGATTGCCATAAGAAGCGCGCTTTCGCACCTGAGGTCGGGGCTTCTTACCTCAGCGGCTAAGCCGATTCTTGGGTGAAGCTCTAGATTGCACCGCTGAAGCGGTGCCCCACCCGAACCATAGTGACAATGTTTGAGCTGGCAGTCGCGCTAGTGAGTTCGCGGAACCTGTTTCGCATGGCGATCCCCTTCCCCGGCGACGGTCGAATCGGACATCCGCGGCCTTCCTCACCCTTTGCTGGCCAAAACGTAACTTCCTCTCCGCGCTGCACTTCGCGACTTCTTGCCTTTGTCAGCCTCATCGTCCTGCTGGCCGTGAGCGTCGACGCCGCGCCCAGTCCCGCCGCCCGCAAGCAGGAAGCCCGCGAGCAATTCGACAAAGCCGAGCAGATGCGCGAGTCGCTGAACGGCACGCCCGCCGACCAGCGCACTCGCAAGGATTACCAGCACGTCGCCGACGCCTATCGCAAGGTCTACTACGTCTCGCCCGCGTCGAGTAAGGCCGACGCCAGCGTGGTCGCGGTTGCCGAAATCCTGGCTGAGGAGGGCCGCCAGTTCCAGCCCGGCGAGAAGGACCTGCGCGCCGCGATCAGCCAGTACGAGTTCCTGCGCCGCGAATATCCCGGCAGCAAATACCGATTCCAGGCGCTGTTCACGATCGGCCAGATCTACAAAGAAGATTTGGGCGATGACGATGCGGCCCGCGACACATTTCAGGACTTTCTGAAGCACTATCCGCGGAACTCACTCGCGCCGGAAGCAAAAGACGCGCTGGCGGAACTGAATCACCCGAAGCCCGCGCCCAAGCCGGTTGAAGAAGCGCGCAGCGAGAGGTCCAGCTCTCCCGCCGCAGATGCGATTGCCGCCGCGAACCCGCCCGCCGCGCCTGCGACCGGGCCTGCGACTCCTACCGCGGCTCCCGCCTCGCTGACCACGAAGAAGAAGTCCGGCCTGACCCTGGTGACGGGAATCCGTCACTGGTCGACGCCCGACTACACCCGTGTAGCCATTGATCTTGAGGACGAAGTGAAGTATGAAGCCGGACGCGTCCCCGATCCCGATCGCATCTTCTTCGACCTGGCCGACACCAAGCTGGCCTCGGTGCTGGTGGGCAAGAGCTTCGATGTGCAGGACGGTTTCCTGAAGAAGATTCGCGTGGCGCAGTACCAGCCGGGCGCAACGCGCGTGGTCCTGGAAGTCGCAGATGTCTCCGACTACTCGGCGTTTCTGTTACCCAACCCGTATCGCCTGATCATCGACATCCACGGCCGCCAGCCGCAATCGCAGACGCTGATTGCCAAGGCCAACTCGGCGTCGAGCGCGTCGAACGTAGACGGCGCGGTCACCAGCGTCACCAAGGAAAAGTCCTACCGCTCGGTCGAGAAGGCGAATGAAGGGGACAAGGGTGTGACGACGCCGGTAGCGAGCGCGTCGGCGAAGAAGCCGGGCGCGTCAGCTGACAATGCTGCGACGCCGCCCCCGCCCGCCCTGCCGCCGACGACAGCGAGTTCGAAGAAGGCAATGCCGCGCAAGGTGGTGGTCGATGACAACGACGACATCGCCGACGACATCGCGCCACCGACCGAGCACACCACCAAGACTACGGCTACGAAGCCGAATGATCCACTTTTTGCCGGGCCGAAGGACACCAGTGGTCCTGAGCTGAAGGCGACCGACGAACCGACAACAGCTCCGACAGCGGTCGCCGTGGCGCCGCGCGCGACCAATTCCAAGACCAAGGATTCCAAGAAGGGTAGCAAGACCGCCTCGACGAATACGCCGACCGGACACGAGGCCGAACCGACTTCACTAGGCGACCGCAGCCTGACTCGCACGCTGGGATTGAAGATCGGGCGCATCGTAGTCGATGCCGGTCATGGCGGCCACGACACCGGAACCATCGGCCCTGACGGCCTGATGGAAAAGGATCTCGTCCTCGACGTGGCGCTACGCCTTGGCCGCCTGCTGGAGACGCGGCTGGGCGCCGACGTCATCTACACCCGCGACGACGATACCTTTATCCCGCTGGAAACGCGGACAGCGATTGCCAATGAGCATCAGGCCGATCTGTTTATCTCAATCCACGCCAACTCCAGCAGCGATCCTTCGGCGCGCGGCGTCGAGACCTATTACCTCAACTTCACCTCCAATCCCGATGCGCTGGAGGTCGCGGCGCGCGAGAACGCCGTCTCGCAGAAGTCGATCTTCGAGCTACAGGACCTGGTGAAGAAGATCACGCTGAAAGAAAAGATCGACGAGTCGCGTGAGCTGGCGACCGACGTTCAGGATTGCCTGTATTCAGGGCTGGCCGCCAAGCATTCGACGCTGCGCGACCGCGGCGTGAAGAAAGCACCGTTCGTGGTGCTGATCGGCGCCAACATGCCGAGCATTCTGGCCGAGATCTCCTTTGTCTCGAATCCCACCGACGAAGGCAAGCTGGAAACTCCCGAGTACCGCGAGAAGATTGCCGAGTCGCTGTACAAGGGAATCGCCAAGTACGCCGGCGGCCTAAGCGGCGTGAAGGTGGCCACCAAGTTCAATAAAGCGGCGAGCCAGTAGTAGCCGTGAGCTATGAGCCATGGGTTGTGAGCTCAAGTCCATACCCCGAGGCTCACAGCTCACGGCTTGCTTCTCTTCCTGGAAACTTTGTCCCGCCCGCAGTAGTCTAATGATGACAGGTAACTCCTTTGTCTTGCTGTTTCATGAAGCGCTTTCTTCTTCTTGCGGCCGCTTGCCTGTGGCTCGGAGCTCTGGCAGTTGCGGTTGATAACTCCTCGTTTCTGCCGAAGTCGTTCGCCGGATGGACGCAAACCGGCCAGCCTCAGGTCACGACTGACGCCGCGCAAGCCGATGCCGCCTATCCCGCTGTCCTGAAGGAGTACGGCTTCTCCGATGCGGAGACGGCTACGTATACCCGCGATGATGGCCGCAAGCTGACCATCAAAGCCGCGCGCTTCGCCGACGCCACCGGCGCTTACGGCGCCTTCACGTTCTATCGGCAGCCGATGATGAGAACCGAGGAGATCGGAACCAAGGCCGCCTCCGCCGACAATCGCGTGCTTTTCTTCCGCAGCAACGTCCTGGTGGAGGCGAACTTCGACCGCATCAGCGCCATGTCGGCCAGCGAACTGCGCGATCTGGCCGCGATGCTGCCAGCGGTGAAAGGTGGGGCCGACAATCTGCCCAACCTGCCTGAATATCTGCCCAAGAAAGATGCGGTCGAGAATTCTGCCAAGTACGTTCTGGGGCCTCAGGCCTTAGTGGCGGCGAAGTTCCCGCTCACGGCCGAGCAGGTCAACTTCGCCATCCAACCCGAGGTGCTGATGCAGGATTACACCTCGAAGAGCGGCGACTTGACCTTGACCTTGATCGCCTATCCCACGCCGCAGATGGCGGGTGAGCGCTTCCGCGCATTGCAAGGCGCGCAGAAGGGCGCGGGTAATTTTCTCGAGCGGCGAACCGGTCCGATACTCGAAGTAGTCAGCGGTGCGATCGGCAGCAGCGAAGCGCGCGATCTTTTGAACTCGGTGAACTATGAAGCCGAAGTCACGTGGAGCGAAGCGACGAGCCTGAGCCCGCGCAACAACATCGGCAACTTGATCGTCGCAGTCTTCGCTTTGATTGGAATCATTCTGCTGATCTCGCTCATCTTCGGAGTTTTTTTTGGCGGCCTTCGCATCATGATGAAGCGGTTCTTCCCGGATAAGTTTTTCGACCGTCCCGAGGAGACGGAGATCATCCAGCTTCATCTGAAATAGCCTGGCGAACGCTAACCACTACTTTTTCAGTCACTTAGGTGAGATTTGCCCGATTTGAACAAAACTCGGCCTCTTCTCTACCATTTTCTGAATTTCTTGTAAATGATTGAAAATACAGTGATTTAAGTCACGAAAATTCCTTGACACGCACTTTCCGGAACCCTAGTATTTGATCCAGAAAGTTTTGACGGTCTAGCCTCCGTTGGAACTATTCTCCCTTGAAGAAGAGGCCGCCCAGTTGCCGGGTGGCCTTTTCGTTTGCGCGTTGTGGGAAACGGTGCGCTGTTGTGGAAAAAGAAAAGCATTTCACCACAGAGGACACGGAGCGCACTGAGATTTTCGACTCACAGTCTGTCTCGACCCGTCGACGTGCGAGTTAGTGCGAGCAACGTGACCGCTCTCGACCAGAATCCTCATACTTCACGGCAATTGTTCTCGGAGCTTATGCACTAGGTCCGAGCTCACCCGAGGCGATCCCTTGCGTGCCTTGAGGAGCGGCACGCCATTTCGAAACCTGCCCTTCGATTCCGCCGGCGACAGCGCGCGCCTGGCTAGAGAGGAGATCACCTCGCCGACCGATCGATTTTCCATCGCCGCCATTTCTTTGGCGGCACTCAACACATCATCGTCGATTACGAGAGTTGTACGCATAAGGGTCACTTCACAATGCATCCTACATCGGATGCACCAGCCCGCACCGATCCATTCCTTAATCTTTTCAGTGCTCTCTGTGTCCTCTGTGGTGAATACCGCCCTTTCGCGTTAGTTAGGGCTTCGCGCTCAGCCTACTTGAAGTTTTCCGGTACTGACTACTGACCACCGATCTTCCCCAGTTCCTCCGTCTCAAACTCCTTCCAATTCTCAATCACCGTGCTGGTTGTCTCGTGAAGCTTCGGCACTGCTTCTGCTGCCTGCGTGGTAGGCGCCGCGTCTACCTCCTGCAGCGTCGTCAGCAGTTGCAGCAGCGAATCCCGCGTACCCGTCAGGCTTTCGGTATGCGGTCCGCGTCGCCGCCTGCGCTCGCCGCCGGCAACCGCATCCAGTTTCTGGCTGAGCTCGTCCAGCTTGGCCGTCTCGGCGCCGGTCGCCTTCGCGCGCAGCGCTTTCAGTTGGGCGCGAGCAGCATCCGCTTTTTCCACCACCGGCTGCAATGCCAGCAAGTCCTCATACACCACCCATGACGCGTCAAATTGCTTCTGCAAGTCCTCTTGCGAGGTTGTCACCCGCGGATCCATCGCGATCGTGAAGGGCACGCCATACTTCCGCCCGTCCACCTTAAGGATCAGGCTGTACCACCCCGGCATGATCCAGGGGGAAGTTGCCTGCGGCGCCGTCTCTCCTGGCACGGCTGCAATCGGATACTCAGGCTTGATGCCCGGCACCGGCGCCCAATGCAGGTCCATAACAAAGCGATGGAATCCAGCCGCCGTCGACAACTGCTGCTGCGGCCTCACCCAATACGAGGGAATCCCCAGCTCGGGATCGGCAGGCGGCACCGGGTCGGCGCTCGAGATGCGCTTCTGCAAGACGCCCTTGCTGGTCCTGATCTCCAACGTTATCGGCGCAATCGCCGGCGTACTCAGGTAGTAATCGACGATGGCGCCATCCGGCGGATTCTGTCCCGCGGGCGTATCCGGTGGCAAGGGCGTGTCGGTGTTACTGTTCCAGTGAATGCGCAGCGCCGGCTCGGCAGCGAACAAGAATGCTCGCTCAGAGAGCACTCTCGGTTCCAGCTGACGCAGAGGCGTGATGTCGTCCAGGATCCAGAAGCCGCGCCCGTGCGTCGCCACAGCCAAGTCGTCGTCTTTGATCAGCAGGTCGCGAATCGACGTCGCCGGCATGTTGAGCCGCAACGACTCCCAATGATCGCCATCGTCGAACGAGACATAGACCGCTCGTTCCGTTCCGGCAAACAGCAACCCGATGCGTCGCGTATCTTCGCGCACCGAGTTCACATTCTCGTCCACTGGAATGCCGCTGATGATCTCGGTCCAGGTTTTGCCTCCATCGCGCGTGCGATAAATGTGCGGATGAAGATCATCCAGTCGCAACGTGTTGACCGCTGCATAGGCCGTCTTCGGGTCGGTGTGGCTGGCCTCGATCACGGAAACCTTCTGCCACGCCGACAACTGCGGCGGGGTGACGTTGTTCCAGTTCACGCCGCCGTCGGTGGTTACCCAGATCAGTCCGTCGTCCGTGCCTGCCCACATCAGCTTCGGATCGACCGTGGAAAGCGCGAGCGCGTAGATAACGCCGCGCTGTTTTGGCTGGGCCGTTGGCTCGGAGCGGTAGATGCCCACCGAAGCGGGAATGTCGAAGCTCTTGCGGGTCAGGTCCGGGCTGACTTGCTTCCAGCTTTTGCCACCGTCGGATGTCGCCCATAGCGTGTTCGCCGCGAAATACATCAGCTTCGTGTCATACGGTGAGAACGCGATCGGCTGCGTGCGGATCACGCGAAAATCCGGTCCGCCCAGCGGCATCGGCAGGATATTCTGCGCCTGCGCGGTTCGGCGATCGTAGCGCGTCAGCTTGCCGCCGATCACGATGTCGGGGTTGGTCGGATCGGGTACAACGTAGCCGTATTCCTCCGCGCCAACTGGATGCCAGTCGCGAAAGGTGATCTCGCCGTCGTTGCCGCGGCTTGAAATGCACACCGAGCCGCTCTCCTGCTGCCCGCTGCAAAGCCGGTAAGGAAAGGCGTTGTCGGCATTGACGTGATACAGCTGCGCCGTCGGCTGGTTATACCAGGAGCTCCAGGTCTGCCCGCCATTCACGCTGATAATCGCTCCCTGGTCGCTAGCCAGCGCAATAATGCTGGGATCGTTAGGGTTGATCCAGATATTCTGGTAATCGTCGCCGCCCGGTGCGCCGCGGAAGCCAGTCCACGTCTTGCCGCCGTCTGTCGACTTCCACGTCACGGTGCTGGTGACATAAACCACGTCGGGATTTTTCGGATCGATCGCCGGAACCGGCAAGTCTCCGCCGCCAATGCGATTTTTCGGCCGTGAGTCCGTCGTGACCGTCGACCATGACGCGCCGGCGTCCTCCGAGCGATAAAGCTCGGCGCCGCTCTTGGTAGCAACCACAGCCAACAGCCGCTTATGACTGCTGGCGGAGATCGTCACATAGGCTTGAACAATGTCCGTCGGCAATCCACCGGCAAGCTGCTTCCACTCCTTGCCACCATCGGTCGACTTGAAGATGCCGCCACCCGTGCCGTTGAAATCGCCGTTCTCCCACGGCCCTTCACGCGCCTGCCACAACGTGGCATAAACGATCTTGGGGTCAGCCGGATCGATCTCCACATCGCTGCCGCCGACGTTTTCGTCCTTGTAGAGAACCTTCTCGAAGCTCTGCCCGCCGTCGGTTGAGCGGTAAATCCCGCGCTCCGCGTTCGGCCCATAAGGATGCCCGGCCACGGCTGCGAACAGCCGATTCGGATTCTTCGGATCGACGGCGATCTTCGGAATCTGCTGCCCATCGCGCAGCCCCAGGTGCGTCCACGTCGCACCCGCATCTGTCGACTTGTAAATTCCGTCGCCCACCGACAAGTCCGGCCGGTGCAAGCCTTCGCCGCTTCCGACATAAACAATGTTGGGATCCGACGGCGCAACCGCGACCGCGCCAATCGATCCCGTCGGCTGCTGGTCAAACAAAGGCTTCCAGGTGCGGCCATAGTCGGTCGTCTTCCACACGCCGCCGTTCACAACGCCGATGTAGAAAACGTTAGGCTGGCTGGGAACGCCGCACACGGCGCGCGTCCGCCCTCCGCGAAACGGCCCGACATTGCGCCACTTCATCTCCTTCAGGATCGAAGTGTCGACTTGTTGTGCAGGCAGCGGAAGCGCGAGATTCGTGACCAGGAAAACTGCAAACGTGAGCGCAATTAAGACGTGCTTCTTCAACATCAATCAATCACCAGTCATTTTCGTAGATGGATTGCTTGCAACCAGGACGAACGGCTTACCACCCCATGCCGCAAGCCGACACTGTAATGTAATCTATTCTCACCGATCTTTGCAGGACAGAGGATCTCCGATTTGAGCCATCGTGTAAGACGTATTTCTTCTGCTTTTGTTTTGGCTTTCGCTGCGCTCTCTCTAAACATCTTCGCCGCCGCCCAGACCGTTCCTCCGGCATTACTGAGCGGGCTGCAATGGCGCCTTATCGGCCCGTTTCGCGGCGGCCGCGTGGCTTCGGTCACGGGCGTGACCGGCGGCGGAAAGGTCTTTTATTTCGGCGCGGTTGACGGCGGTGTCTGGAAAACCACCGATGCGGGAGTCACCTGGACGCCCATGTTCGACGGCCAGCCCATCGCTTCCATCGGCGCAATCGCGGTGGCGCCGTCGAATCCAAACGTGCTCTACGCCGGTACCGGCGAATCCGATATCCGCTCTGCCCTCAGCTCCGGCGACGGCGTCTACAAATCCACCGACGGCGGACAGACGTGGAAGAACGTTGGCCTGCGCGACTCGCGCCAGATCAGCCGCATCGTCGTCGATCCGAAAAATCCTGACATCGTTTACGTAGGCGCGCTCGGTCACGCCTACGGACCCAATGCCGAGCGCGGCGTCTTTAAGTCAACCGACGGCGGCTCAACCTGGACGCACGTTCTCGACAAGGGCTCGAACATCGGCGTCTCCGATCTCGCGATCGCCATCGCCAGTCCTAACATCCTCTTCGCCGGAACCTGGAATGCTCATCGTCCGCCTTGGAGCACATACCCTCCGATCAACGGTCCCGGTGGCGCCATCTATCGCTCGACTGACAGCGGCGCAACCTGGACACAGCTAACCGGCAACGGCCTCCCTGAAGGCGATTTAGGACGCGTCGGCGTCGCTGTGTCTCCCGATGGCAAGCGTGTTTACGCCCTGCTCGACGCGGGCAAGAAGTCCGGCCTCTACGGCTCTGACGACGGTGGCAATACCTGGACGCTCGCCAACAGCGACGCGCGCATCACCAGCCGCGCCTGGTACTTCATGGGCATCACCATCGATCCCAACAATCCCGACGTCGTCTACATGCCCAATATCGCGCTTTACAAAACGGAGGACGGCGGCAAGACCATCTCGATTGTGCGCGGCGCGCCCGGCGGCGACGACTATCACCAGCTCTGGGTCGATCCCAAAGATTCCTCGCACCTCATCCTCGGCACCGATCAGGGCACGACCATCAGCGTCAATCGCGGCCAGACGTGGTCTACGTGGTACAACCAGCCGACCGCGCAGTTCTATCACGTCGTCACCGACAATCAATTTCCCTATCACGTCTACGGCGCGCAGCAGGACACCGGCTCCCTCGCCGTGCCCAATCGCACCGATCACGGTCTGATCACCGGTCGCGACTGGTTCATGGTCGGCGGCGGCGAGAGCGGCTGGCTTGCGCCCGATCCCGGCGATCCCAACATCCTCTACGCCAGTGGCGTTTACGGCAGCGTTGTGCGCTTCGACATGCGCACTTCGCTCAGCCAGGACATCACGCCCTGGCCGATGCAGAGCTTCGGCAGCGAAATCAATCTGCGCAAGTATCGCGATCCCTGGACGCCGGTTCTGGTGCTTTCGCCAGTCGAGAAGAATGCGCTCTATCTCGGCACGCAATACGTGATGAAGACGACCGACGGCGGCTTGCATTGGACCGAGATCAGCCCCGATCTGACGGGCGCCGAGCCGAGCGCCGCACTCGAAAGGGAATCCGGCCCGGCCACAGTGCAGAACGCCGAGCAGCGCGGCTTTGGCGTCGTCTTCAGCATCGCTCCCTCTCCGGTAAAGGCGGACGAAATCTGGGCAGGCAGCGACACCGGTCTGCTGCACCTCACCCGCGACGGTGGCAAGACTTGGCAGGATGTCACGCCTCCCGGCCTCAGCGATTGGAGCAAGATCTCGATGATCGAAGCCTCGCGCTTTGATCCCGCGGTCGCCTATATAGCCGTCGATCGTCATCGCCTCGACGATCAAAAGCCCTACCTCTATCGCACGCGCGATTACGGCAAGACATGGCAGCCGATAGTCACCGGCATCGCGGCCAACTCTTACGTCAACGCAATTCGCGAAGACACGCAGAACAAAGGACTGCTGTTTGCCGGTACTGAGCTCGGAATCTACATCTCGTTCGACGATGGCGATCACTGGCAGCTGCTGCAGCAAAACCTGCCGGTCACATCCGTGCGCGACATCACGATTCATGGCGACGATCTCGTCATTGCCACCTACGGGCGCTCGTTCTGGATCCTCGATGACATCACGCCGCTGCGTCAGATGAGTTCGCAAACGCAAGGAGCGCGGCTCTACAAGCCCACGACCGCCGTTCGCGTCGACAACGATGTTTTCCTCGGCACGCCGCTTCCGCCGGAAGAGCCAACCGCGAAGAACCCGCCCGATGGCGCGATCATCGACTACTATCTGCCGAACGCTGCGAAATCTCTGACGCTGGAAATCACGGATTCCAGCGGCAAACTCGTTCGTCGATACGTAGCCGGAGCGCGCAAAGAACCGCCGCACCCGCCGATGCCGATCGCCGAGCGTTGGATACCCAAGCCAGTTGTCCTGGAAAACGCCGCCGGCGCGCATCGCTTCGTTTGGGATTTGCGCTGGGGAAGCTCGGGTGCGAATCCGGAAACTGATGACGAGGAAGGCTTCGGCGCGCCGCGTGGTCCGCGCGCCATCCCCGGTACGTATCAGCTGAAACTTACTGTCGACGGTGCAAGCCTCACCCAGCCGTTGAAGGTCGAGATGGATCCGCGCTCGCAGATCAGGTCTGCCGAGCTGAGTGAGCAGCTGCGCGTCAGCCTGCAGATCTTCGCCGAAGTGCGGGCCGGCCGCAAGGCGCTGGCCGAGATCGCAGCAGTCAAAAAGCATCTGACCGAGGTCGAAACGCAGAGCCTGAAGCACCACGGCGAACTGCTCGCCCAGGTGACGGAAATCAACACGATGATCAATAGAATCGAGCGCCCGGAGAAGCCTCAAGCGCCAGGCGCGATCGCCGGCCTCGAATCCGCCGCAACCGGTCTGGGAGCGGCCTTGCGGGTGGTCGAAAGCGGAGATCGCACCATCCCTTCACAAGCGATGGAGCTGTATCGAGAATCCAGCAAAGCCGCGAGCGATAGCATCGCGCAGTGGGAGCAGCTGAAGAAGAATCAGCTGTCGAAGCTGAATGAGGCTTTGCGAAAGGCCGGCATCGCACCGATCCAGATCTCGGAGGTCGAGCACGAAGCGGAATATGAGGTGACGGAATAGGGGTTTGAGGTGCCGGATAAATGATCGGAGCGGATTTCGTAGAGCGGCTTTTGATAGAGCTGGCCTTCAGGCCAGCGTCCCAGGCCACTTCCTTCTTTCTGTCATCCCGACCGAGGGCTTTAGCCCGAGCGGAGGGATCTGCGGTTCGAGCCGCGAAGCGGCGGCACGGCTCGCGACACAGTCTACTTAAGCTGGCGTCTCAGCCGCTAGTCACCGCTCGATCAGTTTCTCCAGGTCCTCAAAGAATCCCGGATACGAGATCGCGACGCACTCGGCCCCGTGAATAACGCTGTCGCCTTCGGCACGCAACGCGGCGATCGCAAACGCCATCGCGATGCGATGATCGTCATAGCTGTTGATCTCCGCTCCGTGCAGCCGCTGTCCGCCAGGAATACGCCATCCGTTCTCCGTCTGCTCCACCTGCGCGCCCATGGCTTGAAGATTTTGTGTCACCGCCGTGAGCCGGTCAGACTCCTTCACGCGCAACTCGCCGGCGTCGCGCACTTCCAACCCTCCGACAGTGAACGGCGCAATCGCCGCCAAAACCGGCAGTTCATCGATCAATAGCGCCGTCAATGCTCCTTCGATCGTCACCTGCCGTCCCCGACCGGGAGCGAGCGATATCGTGCCAACCAGCTCGCCGCAGCTTTCCTCGACTCGCAACATCGAGATGCGGCTTCCCATCGCGGTCAAAACGTCCAGCAATGCAGAGCGAGTTGGATTCAACAGCACACCGTCGATGACCAGATTCGACTCCGGAAAAATCGAAGCCGCACACAGAAAGAACGCCGCCGAAGAAATATCGCCGGGAACGAAATGTCTCCAGTGGTTTCAGGGTCTGTCCGCCCTGAATCGAAACTGAGTGCTGCGTCCTCTCCACTTCCGCGCCGAATGCCCGCAGCGCGAGTTCGCCGTGATCCCGCGTGCGCGCCGGTTCGTATACCGCTGTTCTGCCCTCTGCGAGCAGCCCTGCGAACAGCACTGACGTCTTTACCTGCGCGCTCGCCACCGCCGGCCGATACTCGATGCCGCGCAGTCTTCCGCCATCAATGCGCAGCGGCGCGCGGTCGCCATTCGCCGCGCTAATCTTCGCTCCCATCTGCGTCAAAGGTTCGATGATCCTCTTCATCGGCCGCCGCGACAAGGATTCGTCGCCGATCAACTCGCTGCTGAACGGCTGCGCCGCCAGAATTCCCGACAGCATTCGCATCGTCGAGCCGGAGTTGCCGCAATCTAGCTGCTTGCTGGGCGCCTCTAGCTGTGCACCGAGCCCGTCGATGGTCACAACTCCCTTGTCGTCACTCGAAACCTCGCAGCCAAGCTCTCGCACACATCCCAGAGTGCTGGCGCAATCGGCGCCGGGCGCGAAATTGTCGAAGCGCGATCGTCCCTGCGCCAGCGCGGCCAGCATGGCGTAGCGATGCGAGATCGATTTATCGCCCGGCACACGCAGGCTTCCCAGAATATTGCCCGCCGGTCGGATCGAAATGGAATCTTTGCTGTTCATGCGCCTTTCGTCCGAACTTTAGTTGCCCAGATGATCGACAAATTATTTCTCCGCCGCAAAAAGTAGTCAGCAAACTATTTTCACAAAGACTCATCTCACGTTGCAGTGCGATGCGAAAAAATGCTCGCACTCAGCGTGGCGCTCTGCAGACCAACCGCAAGGGAGGTCGAAAGGGAACTACACCTCGCGGAACTCAGCGAACAGGTGAGTACCATGGTTTCCCGGGCCTCGGTTGTAATGTCGTTCCTCGCAGTTGGTCTGATCGGCTTCGTCAACGCTCAAGTCAATCAAGATCCGAACTCCCAGTCTGCCACTTCCATAATCGCCGCACTGCAAGGCAAAGTCCTGGCGCCCGATGGCCGCCCGCTCTCCGGAATTCACGTCGAATTAGAGGAAGCCAGCACCGCCGTTCCCATAACCTCAACCTACACCCAGGCCGACGGCACCTTTGCACTCTACAACATCCCTAAGGGAACCTACGAAGTTGTAGCCGAGTCGGACGATGCTCGCGTGAGCGATGATGTCATCCTACAGCCGGAGCGACCGCCCCTCGAACTGCGTTTTGCCGGCAATACCACGAACTATTATTCAGATCCGACCGTTTCCGTGGCCCAGATTTTGGTTCCCGAGAGTGCGAAGAAGCTCTACCGCAAGGCCTACGCCGCCTTCACGGAAGGTAAGAACGACGAGTCTGAGACGCTGGTGAACCAGGCTTTGCAGATCGAGCCGCGGTTTGCCGATGCGTTGACTCTGCGCGGGGTACTTGAGATGCAGAAGGCGGACCTGGAAGAGGCGCAGCAGTACTTAGAGGCGGCGATCCACATCGATCCGTCTTACAGCGCCGCCTATATCGCGCTGGGAGCCGTCTATAACCACGAAGGCCGCTTCGACGATGCGATCCGCGCCTCGCAACGCGGCGTCTCGCTCTCGCCCCGCTCGTGGCAGGCATACTTCGAAATGGCCAAGGCCTCGGTCTCCAAGGGTATGTATCAGAAGGCGCTGCAATTTGCCCGGCAAGCGCAGCGACTCGGCGGCAACAGCTTTGCGAGTCTGCACCTGGTGAAGGCCTGCGCGCTCTTCCCCATGAAGCTGTACAAGGACGCACGCTACGAAGTCCAGGCTGTTATGACGCGCGAGCCCAAAGGCACCAGCGCCAAGCAAGCTCAAGCCTTGCTCGCCGAGATCGATGCTGCGGAGAGTCCCATCACGGTCGCCGCCGCCCACTGATCGGGCAGAACCGGCGGCATCTCGGTTGTACACACCCATCCACACGCCTCGCTGGTTATAATCCTGCTTTCGATAGGAGGCATTCATGGCAGGCGTGGAAGGGCGAGTTGCGCTGGTTACAGGAGCGTCGCAGGGTATCGGTCGCGCGGTCGCGTTGGTTCTGGCTGAGTCGGGCGCAAAGGTCGCCTTGTGCGCTCGCAATCAAGAGAAGCTCGATCACCTCGCTGCGGAGATCGGCGACAAAGGCGGGGAAGCCGCGGCATTCAAACTCGACGTCAGCAGCGAAGAGGAAATCAAAGCCGTCGCGAAAGCCGTCATCGCACGCTTCGGCAAGATCGATATTCTCGTCAACAATGCCGGCATCACCCGCGATCAGCTGGTCATGCGCATGAAGCGCGCCGATTGGGACGACGTCATCGCGACCAACCTCACGGCGCCATTCCTGTTGATCCAGGCCGTAATCAGCTCCATGCTGAAGCAGCGCTGGGGAAGAATCATCAACATCACCAGCATCTTCGGTCAGATCGGGCAGGCCGGCCAGGCGAATTACTCGTCCTCGAAGGCCGGCCTCATCGGATTGACCATGTCGGTTGCGCGCGAGGTCGGATCGCGTAACATCACCGTCAACGCTGTAGCCCCGGGCTTCATTGAGACCGCGATGACTGAGGTCCTTCCCGCCGAACTGAAAGAGAACATGCTTAAGAACATTCCTCTGGGACGTTCCGGCAGCGACATGGAGGTCGCGCACGCGGTGAAGTTCCTGGCCTCCGAGGAAGCGGCTTATGTCACTGGTCACGTCCTGAATGTGAACGGCGGCATCCTCATGGGATAGCCGGCGTCGCGGTGATAACTTTCCTATCGGTGCAGTGTGTCTGAAATCGTCGAGGCGACAACTCCGGAACAAATTGAGCAGGTCCGCTACCTGTTCACCGAGTACCGCGCGCAATTGCCGGTGGATTATTGTTTCCCCTCGTTTGACGCTGAGGTTGCCGGTCTGCCGGGCGAATATTCTCCTCCGCAGGGTCTGCTCCTGCTCGCGACCGTGGTGGGCCAGCCGGTCGGCTGCATAGGCCTGCGTCCCTTTCCGCGGAAGGGTACCTGTGAGATGAAGCGGCTCTATGTGCGTCCCGCATTTCGCGGCGGCAAGCTGGGAAGGGAATTAGCCGAGCGGCTGCTGGATGAGGCCCGTCGTCTGGGTTATTCCTCCATGCGGCTCGATTCTTATGCATCGCTGATGCAGTCGGCCATCGCGCTCTATCGCAAGCTCGGGTTCCGCGAAGTTGGTCCGGAACCGATGGCGCCGGTGGAAGGTTTGGTCTACATGGAGCTGTTGTTGGCAGGTGATGGGACAGCGATCAACAGGTGAGTTCAAGGACTTTGCGAGTATGGAACTACCTCGATTTAACACCAACTTAGCTTGTGGATATCGCTGGCGCGAGAATTCACTTGCCAGTCTCCCCGGCAATGGTTACTATGCAGTCAACCCCGTGGCCACCCTCTTCCAGGACGCAAACCATCCATGAACATCGGCGAGACCATTCGCAACTTCCGCTTGCAAAAAGGCATGTCGCAGGGGGACATCGAAAAACGCACCGGCCTGCTGCGCTGTTATCTGTCGCGAGTGGAAAATGGCCACACCATTCCGTCGCTGGATACGCTGGCGCGCATTGCCACGGCCATGGATCTCCCCTTGTCCCGATTCTTCAGCGAGGGCAGCAGCGACAATGGCAGCAAGGCTGGCCCACAGCTCGCCGAAGATGAGGTCCGCTTCCTCACCCAGATTCGCCGCTATTCGCCCAATCTCAACGACAGCGATCGCAAGCTGGTCATTGCGATGGTGAAGAAGATGGCGGCGACCGCCGGAAAATAAGTGTCGGAACGCAGAGAGTCGCAGATGACCCTGCGGCAAGCGCGACTTATCGCCCCTATTGCACACCTGGCAGTCTTCGCATTTATGTGGATTTTGTATTGGTGTCAGCCACAGGCGCTGCTCAACGGACCTTCGCGATGGCCATTCGCAATACTGTTTCTCGGAGATTTTCCGACTTCAGTAATCGCATTTGGGGCGATGTTCACGTCTGAGGCCGCTACACCCTACGCGATTGCCGCATGGGGAATCGTCGGAACGATTCAGTGGTACTTTATCGGGCAGATCTTCATACCGAAACGACTGTTTACCCACTGACAGCTTCTGCGCTCAACCGCAATGCTCCGAAAAAGCCTCTCTGGTGAGAGACCTCATGCTGCCGCTTTGTCGATTTCTCCCAGCGCCAGCACGGCCAGCTCCAGCCTGTCACGCGAGCCCGTCTTCGAGAAGATGCTTTGCAGGTGGCGCTTCACCGTGTTCTCGCTGATGCTGAGATCGGACGCGATATCGCGATTCTTCATTCCCCGCGCCACCATATAGGAGATCTGTCGCTCGCGTTCCGAGAGGCGAGTCATCGAGCTGGGCGCAGTCGGCTGGTTGGAGACCATGGCATCCAGAACGGTGCGCGCAATCTCGTCGGAAAACGCCAACTCGCCGTCGGCCACCGCTCGAATAGCGACGAAGAGCTTCTGAGGATTGTCTGCTTTCAGCACCAGACCACGAGCGCCCAGTCGCACGACCTGCACATAATCGTCGCGGCTCTCGGAGCCGGTGAGCACAACGGAAGCCACGCGGCTGCCCGCGTGCTCCAGCGTGCGCAGCACTTCAAAGCCGTCACTCCCCGGCATGAAGAGGTCCAGCACCAGGACCCGCGGCTTGTGTTGCTGCACGAGTTGCAACGCTTCTTCGCCATTCGCGGCGGCGCCTACCACATCGAAGTCGGGCTGCGATTGCAGCAATGCGGTCAACGACTCGCGCAGGACGGCGTGATCGTCCGCAATCACAATGGCAATGCTATTCGGGTCCATTCGCCCAATTAGATGCAGAACCGGGTGGCCGCGGGATGCGTTATTCTGGATATTCAGACATTTTCTGAACTTTCATACAACAAGACCCAGGTCGGTGGAAAGGCATTCATGGCAAAGGTTCAACGGGCAATCTTAAGCGTAACCGATAAAACAGGGCTGGCCGAATTTGCGCGCAAACTGGCGAACATGGGCGTCGATCTGGTCTCGACCGGCGGCACTGCCAGGTTGCTGCGCGATGCCGGTATCAAAGTCAGCGACATCTCCGATCTCACCGGCTTTCCCGAAATGCTGGATGGCCGGGTGAAGACGCTTCATCCCAAAGTTCACGGCGGCATTCTCCACATGCGCAGCAAGCCGGAGCACATGGCCGCGGTGAGCGAGCATGGCATCCAGCCGATCGACATGGTGGTAGTGAACCTCTACGCCTTTGAGAAGACTGCAGGCAAGCCCGGCGTGGAGTTTGAGGAGATCATCGAGAACATCGATATTGGCGGGCCATCGATGGTGCGCTCGGCGGCGAAGAACTTCCAGGATGTCGCGATCGTCACTTCGCCGTCGGATTATGACGCGATCGCCTCCGAGATGGAGAGCAGCGGAGGTTCGCTCTCGCTTGCGACCAAGTGGCGGCTCGCGCAGAAGGCGTTTGCGACGACCGCCGCGTATGATTCGGCGATTGCTTCGACGCTTGAGCAAATCGGTGCGCCCGACGATCGCGGAAAGTTCGAACTTGGCGGCAGCAGCGGTTTTCCCGCGACGCTTCGTCTCAGCTTTCGCAAGACGCTGGATTTGCGATACGGCGAAAATCCGCACCAGAATGCGGCGTTGTACTCCGACGGCTCGGACGCGGGCATCGCCAACGGCAAGCAGCTTCAGGGCAAGGAACTCAGCTACAACAACATCGTCGATCTGCAGGCGGCCTGGGATCTGGCGCAGGAGTTCGACGAGCCGGTCTGCGCGATCATCAAGCACACCAATCCTTGCGGCACGGCGGTCGCAAGCACGCTGGTCGAAGCCTACAAGCGCGCGCTGGAATGCGATCCAGTGTCGGCGTTCGGAGGCGTAATTGGCGTCAATCGCCCGATCGACCGCGATACCGCGACGGAGATGGCAAAGCTATTCGTGGAGGCGATCGCAGCGACGAAGTTTGACGATGCGGCGCGCGAGATCTTCGCAGCGAAGAAGAATCTGCGGCTGGTAGAGGTCGTTCCCATGCAGCAAAAGTGGGTGCTGAAGAATGTCTCCGGCGGCGTGCTGCTGCAGGACAACGACATGCGCCCGCTCACCGACGCCGATCTCAAGGTCGTCAGCGAGCGCAAGCCGAGCGAGCAGGAGATGCGCGACCTGCTCTTCGCCTGGAAGGTCTGCAAGCACGTCAAGTCCAACGCGATTCTCTACGCGCGCAATGGGCAAACTACCGGTGTTGGTGCGGGCCAGATGAGCCGCGTCGATTCGGCGAAGATCGGAGCCATGAAATCCGTGCTCGGTATCGAAGGCTCGGTCGCAGCGTCGGATGCGTTCTTCCCGTTTCCCGACGGTGTCGAAGAAATCGCCAAAGCCGGCGCGACTGCGATCATTCAACCCGGCGGATCGGTGCGCGATCAGGAAGTGATCGACGCCGCCAATCGGCTGGGACTTGCGATGGTGCTGACCGGTGTTCGCCACTTCCGGCACTAAGAGGGATACTGGCTGGCGATCGGGTAGAGCCGGCCTTCAGGCCGGCGTCCTGAGTGGACTATAAGACTGGGTCCGCTACTGCAATCGAGATCGCAGTCACGGACCTTTATAAAATGAGGGCTGCCGAAATGCGGACCTGAAGGCCCGCTCTGCCCAGCCAATGTTGAACACTGAACCGTTGTGCTACGATTCAGCACCGAGCCGGGAATGACACCCACCGTTGCCGTATCCCGCATTCAGGAACAAGAGCTTTCCGCGCGCGAACCATCCTTCGCGCGGCGGCTGTTTCTCGTCTTGTCCGCGGTCGCGCTCATCTACGCATTTCTAGCGGGGTTGAGAACGGTTGAAGATTTCGACCTCGGCTGGCAGATGGCGACCGGGCGCTGGGTCATCCAACATCATCAAATCCCGTCGGTGGACGTCTTGTCCTATACCATGCCGGGACAGCCCTGGGTCTATCCGGTCGGCGGAACGATTCTGTTCTACCTGGCATTCCTCCTCGGCGGCTTCGCGCTGATCTCGTGGATTGGTGCGGCGGCCTGCGTTGGTACGGTTGCCTTGCTCTTGCGGCGCGGCTCTGCAGTCAGCGCCGCGATTGCAATCATCTCCGTGCCGTTGATTGCGGCGCGTACCACCCCGCGGGCCGACATGTTCACCGTGGTGCTCTTCGCGGCATACTTGTCGTTGCTATGGGAGAACTACCAAACGGGACAAGCGCGGCTTTGGTGGCTGCCGCTGCTGATGATCGCCTGGGTGAATCTGCACTTTGGTTTTGCATCGGGAATTGCGCTGGTGGTGGCATACATTGGGGCAGAGCTTCTGGAGACCGTTCTTGGAGCCGAGCGGCGGCGTGCCGCGCTGGAGAAGCTGCGTCGAGCGGGCCCGTGGCTCTTCTTGACCGGACTGGCGACCCTGGTGAATCCGTGGGGTTGGAATATCTATCACGGTTTGCTGGTGGAACAGCGTGCTTACGAGCAGGGACAGCTGTGGATCAATGAGTGGGCGCCCGTTCCGATCAATTGGGCCACCGTCAGCCGAAGCCTGCTGCTGCGTCAGACCGGCAGCTCGATTTACATTTTGCTGGGAATTGCTCTCGTCGCCGCTGCGATTGCTTTGCTGCGCGGCCACTGGGTTGCGGCTGTAATGCTGTTGGGCAGCATGTATCCGGCGGTGCACGCGGTGCGGATGGGAGCGGTGTTCGCGTGCGTTGTAGTCGTGGTCGGAGGATCGGAGTTATGGCCGTCGCTGGCGATGCTGGGCCAGCGCATTCGATTGCCGCAAACACGCCGGCTCATCGCGAGTATCGCCGCAGCGGGATTTGTCGCGCTTGCCGGACTGCGGTCGTTCGATCTCATCACCGATCGCCACTACTTCGCTACAGCCGATGAAGCGGTGTTCGGTGCAGGACTGTGTTCGTGGTTCCCAGAGCGCGCCGCCGAATTCATCCAGCGCGAGAACGTGCCGCCGGAGATCCTGAACACTTACGCCGCCGGCGGCTTCTTGAGTTGGAGGCTGGGGCCACAACGTCGCGTCTATATTGATGGACGCGACACGCTCTATGGGCCGGCACACCTGGCGCGGCTCAGCGAGTTGACGGTCAGCGCACCCGATTCGCAGGCCTGGCAAGACGAGACCAGCCGCTACAACATCAACACGATTATTCTCGCGCTGGCACGCGCCGACGGTCTGCAGCCTGCGCTGTTGCGAGGTCTCTGTTCCAGCCCGATCTGGAAACCCGTATACCTCGATGAGCGAGCAGCGGTGTTCGTCCGCCAGGCGCCGGAGAATGAAGCGCTGATCCAACGGTTCCCCTTGAATTGCGCGACGGCTCCGGTACCGGTGAGCTCAGCTGCAAGCACTCGAGCTGCGGCTTTCAACACCTGGATGAACGCTGGAATCACGCTCGCTGCCGTGGGCCGCAATTCCGAGGCGCAGGCCGCATATCAGAAAGCGTTAGCCATCTTTCCCGATGCAGCGTTTCTGCATCGCAACTACGGCGACCTGCTGTTTGCGATGGGACGAATGGGCGAGTCGGAGCAGGAGTATCTCACCGCCATCAGACTGGATCCAAGCGCGGATGCCTGGGGCGCACTGGCGCGCAGCTATTTACAGCGCAGCCGAATGCTGGCGGCCGCCGACGCGATGGAGCACGAGGCCCAATTTTCGCCTCGTCCTTTCCTGACGCTCAACGACCTAGGCTATCTCTACCTCAGCCTGAACGAGCCGGAGCAGGCGCTAAAGGCCTTCGACCACGCCGCGCGCACAACCCCGGGCGCATTGAAAGCGGCAGACAACGGCTTCTTTGAATTCAAGGTTGCGCAGGGACAGTCGGCGGCGTGGGACGCGCTGGGAAATCTGGAGAAGGCTACTGTTTATCAGGAGAAAGCAGCCGATCTGCAGCCCAATGTTCCACAGCCGTGGCGGCGGTTGGCCAAGCTCTATGACGAAACGGGCCGCAGCACCGACGCCGCTCGCGCCCGCGAGCACGCGGCAGCCCTGCAGTCACACTGAAGAACTTCATCGGCGCATAAAAATGCCGTCAGATCGAACGTTTGTAACTGACAACCGACAACTGGCCACCGACAACTATTTTACTGCCGGCTGCGGACCTTCGATAGCAGCCGCAGAATCTCGAAATACAACCAGACCAGCGTGATCATCAGCGCAAAGGCGCTGTACCACTCCATGTACTTGGGAGCGCCCATGCGCGCGCCGTTCTCGATCAGATCGAAGTCGAGCACGAGATTCAGCGCGGCGATGCCTACCACCAGCAGGCTGAAGCCGATGCCAATCGGCGTCGCGCCGTTGACGGCCGTAAGAAACGGCACGTGGAATAGGCCGAGGATGAACTGCAGGAAGTAGAAGACTGCAATCCCGCCCGTCGCGGCCACGATGCCGAGGCGCAACTTGTCCGTGACTTTGATCAGGCCGGAGCGATACGCCAGCAGCATGACCACCAGCACACCGAGCGTCAGCCCGACCGCCTGGATGGCGATGCCCTTGAAGCGGAATTCCAGCAGCGCCGAAACGCCGCCCAGCACCAGTCCCTCCAGCAGCGCATACAGCGGCGCGGTCACGCCCGCCCATTCCTTCTTGAAGATGGTCACCATGGCGACGATGAATCCGCCAATGCCGCCCACCATCGCCGGCAGCGCCACAGTCGCCATCGCGTCTTCAGGCGACGTCTGCAACGCGCCAAAGAAGCGGTTCCACGTCCACGCCGCCGTCAGCACGCACAGGATGACCAGGATGCCGGTCTTGTTGACCGCGCCGGAAATGGTCATGCTCTCGCCGCCGTACGCGACGCCCTCGCCGCGGAAGGCATCGCCGCTCAGGGCAGGGTTCGACGTTCTCATCAGTTGAGGCATTCTTTCTCCTTGCTGTTATAGCTTACCGATTAGACGTGGATTTGCGCCAGAGGACTCGTGGGAGACGCTATCCGCTTTTCGCTCTTGGCTGTTCGCTCTCCGGGGAATACCAAGCACTTCGCATACCAGAAGATTGTCATCACGAGCGCAGCGAGGGATCTGCTGTTTGCCGGCCGGGGAAGAATGCTCGCCTGAATAGCGGCCGCTAGAACAGCGTTCTCCTGCCCGCTGCGATCCACTCGCGGCCGCTTTATCTTGAAGTGTTCATATGCCAGATGTGTCGCGACACGTCCGCGCGGGGTGCGATCGAGAAAGCCAATCTGTATAAGAAACGGCTCGTAGATCTCTTCGATCGCATCGGCTTCCTCGGCCAGCGACGCCGCCAACGTATTCACGCCGACCGGGCCGCCCTGATACTTCTCGATGATCGTCAATAACAGCTTGCGGTCGATCTCGTCGAAGCCATGCTGGTCGACCTCCAGCATCTCGAGGGCTTTCTGCGCGATCTCTTTGTCGATCTTGCCTTGGGCCTTGACCTGCGCGTAATCGCGAACGCGCCGCAGCAGACGGTTGGCAATGCGCGGCGTGCCGCGGCAGCGCATGGCGATCTCCATTGCGCCTTCTTCGTCAATCTCGACCGTGAGAATCTCCGCGGAGCGCTGAATGATGACCTTAAGATCCGCGTGAGTGTAGAACTCCAGCCGCAGCACAATACCGAAGCGCGAGCGCAGCGGCGCCGACAGCAGCCCCGCGCGCGTGGTCGCGCCGATGAACGTAAACGGTCTCACCTCGATGGTATGCGTCCGCGCCGACGGCCCCTGTCCGATGATGATGTCGAGCTTGTAGTCCTCGAGCGCCGAATAGAGCAGCTCTTCCAGCGCCGGCTGCAGGCGATGCACCTCGTCGATGAACAGCACCTGCCGGTCGCGCAGGTTGGTGAGGATGGCCGTGAGGTCGCCCTTGATCTGCAACGTCGGTCCGGAGGTTTGCTGAAACGCGACGCCCAGCTCGTTGGCGATGATGTTGGCCAGCGTCGTCTTGCCTAATCCCGGCGGTCCGTATAGCAGGACGTGATCCAGCGCCTCGCCACGCGACTTGGCAGCCTGAATCGCGACCTCAAGATTGTCTTTGACCTTCTGCTGTCCGATGAATTCGCGCAGCCGTTGCGGACGCAGCTTCAGCTCGAATGACGAATCGTCGTCTACTGGAATGGCAGAGACGATACGATCAGGATTTTCGTTGGGCAAAGGCACGCAGGGCGATAGTAAAGGGACGGAGCGCGAGGCGCAACCACGGCCGGCGCTACAATCCAGTTGCGTGTAATGAAGCGTGAAGGATGCGATCGGTATGGCGAAAGCTAAGAAGTTCGACTTGGAAGAGCCTGTCCCTGTTGTCGACGATGAGCACGAAGAAACTCTCGCCGCAATAGACGAAGGCCTCGCGGATGCCGGGGCAGGTCGCACGGCCCCGAGTGAAGAGGTTCGCAAGCTCCTTCTCCAGTGGATTTCCGACTCAAAATGCCAAGAACCGGAGCTCCGCCCCTGGTTACCGAACGGGCGTTCAGTTACTAAAGTACAATTACTCTGTATTGTACTTTCGTTATCTTGCGCGAATTACCTACTCATCCCATACTGGGTTCACCTACCACAGAACCTGGGAGACAGGGTTGAGAGAGGTTACGAGGGTCTCCTCTCTCAACCCTCTTAGTTTGTGCGGAGTCTTCCCAGATTGGAACTCAAATTCCATTTATGAGCGTTTCAGGCGGCCGAGGAGACCACTCTGCGGGCTACTGAAAAACTCTTTGGGACAGTGTTCTGTCGTCGGCTGAAAGCCGACTGAGACGGGAACTAACGGCTTAAACGCTGGCCTGAAGGCCAGCACTACCCGACCTGTCTCGCGCCACGAGTTTTTCAGCAGCCTGTTCAGCCGACGGCACAAGACTGACGAATCAGAGTTTTCAGCACCTTGTTCACACTGCGCAATATGTCATCGAAGCTTCGCTCGCTGCCGAGGGACACTAGAGAGTAACCGTCAATCGCTTTCTTCCGGCGTAAACCGCCCATCAAACACTCTAAGATGAGTTCAGCTGGTGAGAGCCAGCTTGAGGGTACGTCCCTCCTCGGAGTCGCGCGATGAAAAGAATCGTCACCGCCTCGCTAATTGTGCTTTCGTTGGTTGCCTGCGCAGTCGCGTCGGAGCGGCGTGACGCCGATCTGGATCGCATTCAGACGGCCAGCATCGTCCTCAGCCAGATTATGTCGGCGCCTGATCGAGGGATATCCCGGACAGCATCATGTCCGGGGCGAAGTGCATCGCGGTCATGCCGTCGATGCTGAAAGCCAGCTTCGTCTTTGGCGCCAATTATGGCAAAGGCATCGCGACGTGCCGCACCGCGACGGGCTGGAGCGCTCCGGCGTTCTTCAAGCTGACGGGCGGGAGCTTCGGCTTCCAGGCGGGCGGCCAGGCGTCTGATCTGGTGCTCATCGTTCGCACCGACGACGGCATGCAGCACCTGTTGCAGAGCAAGTTCAAGCTGGGCGCGGATGCCTCGGCCGCAGCCGGCCCGGTTGGCCGCGACGCACAGGCGATGACCGACCTCACACTGCGTGCGCAGGTGCTGACTTATTCGCGCTCGCGCGGGCTGTTCCTCGGAGTTTCGCTGAGCGGCGGAGTTATCAAGCAGGACCAGGCAGACACGACCGCCTTCTATGGCAAGGACTGGACCTACTACTCGGTTCTGAATGGGCAGGTGGCTCCGCCTGCGGATGCGGATGCCTTCTTAAAGATGGTCGAGAAGTATGCGCCGACGCCGAAGACGGTCGTTGCGCCAGCACCTACCTCTATGTCGACCGGCCAGATGACGCCGCCAACCGCGCCTTCGGCCGACTCCACGATTACGACCGCGTCGAACACAAACGCTCCAGTTGCGACAGGGACTATGAACGTCCCAGCACCGGAAGCCGATTCCGAGGCAGCCCAAGCTTCCAGCTCGAGCGCTGCTGTCAGTGCACCGTCCCCAACTCCTGCACCGTTCCCAACTCCTGCACCGGCGACGACTGCGGCAACGCCGGCTGCTGCAAGCACATCGGCTCAACCGGCCACTCCTGCGACCGATCCGGCGCAGATCGCGCCGCCGGCTTCCACGCCGGAAACGTTTGTGCCAAGCGGACACTAACGGAACAAACTATTTGGAATCTCGAGCGGCGGCTTCGGCTGCCGCTCTTCTTTTGCCGCGACTTCTTATTCAGCCCCAAGCAAAAGCCCCATCCGCGGATGGGGCTCGACAGCCTTACCAAGGGGAACTAGACGACCTTGGCGAAGATGATAACCAGGGTGAACAGCACCAGGGACTCGATAAACGCGAGGCCGAGAATCAGCGCCAGCTGAATTGCCGGACGAGCGGCAGGATTGCGGGCCATAGCTTCGCAAGCCGCAGCACCGACGCGGCCCTGTCCCAAGCCGGCCAGGCCGGCTGCGATCGCGATGCCGAAACCTGAAGCAATGGCGACCCAGTTGAGGTGGTTAGTTGCAGCGGCGCTTCCCGCGTCCTGCGCGAACGCTGGCATGGCCACCATCATCAGGGCCATCAGCGCAAAGAAAATCATCGTTACTTTCCGCATTTGTGTTTCTCCTTATGAATTGCTGCCAGGAGGTGGTTGACGTTCACCGAGCTGACGCCCTCACACTGGTAGCGGCTGCACTTAGCAGCTAGCACTTAGCCTTTAGCCAAACCCAGTAAGAATTTTTCTTGCCAAATGCTAAGTGCCAAATGCTAAGTGCTGTTTCTAATGCTCATGCGCGACTGCTTCGCCGATATACACCGTCGCCAGAAGCACGAAGACGTAAGTCTGAATCAGGGCAACGCCGATGTGCAGCAGAATGAAAATGATCGGAATGGCAATCGGGATCAGCGTAAAGAACACCAGAATCACCATGTCACTGGCGAACATATTGGCGAAAAGACGAATGGTGAGCGACAAAACGCGCGCCAGATGGCTGAAGACCTCGATGGGAAACATCAGGATGGCCAGCCACCACACCGGGCCCATGAAGTTCCTGATGTAGCCGAATCCGTTTACCCGAACGCCCTGGAAGTGGTAATAGAACCAGGTCACCAGTGCACACCCAAGCGGAACTGACGGAATCGCAGTCGGCGTCTCGAACCCAGGTATCACTCCAATAATGCAGTTGACCAGAATGAACAGAAACAGGGCAGAAAGATAACCGACGTAGCGCTCGTATCCGTGCCCAATCACTTCATGCGCCTGATCGCCGATAAACGAATTTAAGACCTCGACGATATGCTGCATGGCGCCGGGACTGTCGACCGAGAGCCGCATCCTCACATAAAGGAAGAAAAGCAGCAGCAGTACGAAGACCAGCAGCTGCATGGCAATGTAGTTGGTGATTGGCGCCTGCGGGTTTGCGGGATGCACGTGGACCGCGTTCAGAATGGCGTTGGCCACGCCGGCAAGATGCTTATTGACTAGTGCGGTTATCCAAAGTTGCTCAGGCATGAATTCTTGCTCGTATGATCGAACCTAGGTAATGCGATTACCTCTGCCGGCACAGGCTGGGCGTTGACTGGCCTCAGGGGCTAAAGCCCGGGATTTGCAGGGCTCTTGCGGCATGGCTAAAGCCATGCCCTACTAAGTTATGGGCGCTTCTTACGGAAAATCAGATTCCGCGTCGCAGGCTAACAACAACTTCTGTCGCGACTTCGCAGGCGACTGCGGCAATTGGAAGACAGACGCCCCCCAGGAAGCCATACAGTCCAGCGAGGGAAACATTAAATATAACATAGGCGCCGCCGGCGATAAGGACATATCGCAGCAGCGCGCGAAACACGATCACGCCGCCGCGCTCGCGGCTTTGCTGGTTAACGACACGATCGCCCAGAGCCTCGATGGCTCGCTCCAGCCAGCGCTGATTCAGATAGGAAATGGCCGCGCCGACAACAAAGCCTGCGGTTGCCGGCCAGCGGAAGAACGCCAGGCAGACCACGACTCCGATGCCGCAGAGCACCAACAGGAGTTTGCGGATTCTCGCCAGGGCACGATCGAGAAAAGCATCCGTGAAGAGGGACGAAGGCTCCGGCGTCGGCATGGACACCAGATCACTGTAACGCAGATCAACTCTTTTGCCGCGTGATCATGCGGATCATCTCGATGAAGCCGGAGACGGATCCCAGGATGATGCCGACCAGGAACATCCAGCGCGTGTGCAGCCAGTAGTCGAAGAGCTTGCCGACTAACAATCCAACCACCACGGCGGCAGGAATGATGAACGCGATCTGCGAATAGCGCGCCCATACAGTGGCTGCGTTATCTTTACGCGGATTGTCATCGTCGGCCATGGTGAAAGGCTACCACGTTGCTGGAATTGACTTCTTAGTCGCCCCGGGTGGAGTACGGCTGCTCAAAATTTGCGCCAGTATTGTGTCGTCGGCTGAAGCCGGCTCAAACAGAAAATAAACGGCTTGAACGCTGGCCTGAAGGCCAGCACTACCCGAACCTGGCGCAATCAGGAGTTTTCAGCAAACCCTGAAGGCGTGCTCCACCCTAAGTTCACACAGCCTCTGCCATACTCTGCTGCACGCAAGGCAGCACGATCGTGAACACCGTGCCATGCGAGTCCCCAACGCGGGACTGAACCTCAATCGTGCCTCCGTGGCGCTCAGCGATTGCCTTCGAGACCCACAAGCCCAGTCCGGTGCCGACATCTTTCTTGGTGGTGTAGAACGGTTCGAAGATGCGCTGTAAATCCTCGGAGGCGATTCCGTGCCCGTTGTCCTCGACCTTCACCCGCACCCCTATATCGCCAGAGCGTTCGACGCAGGAGACGTGAACCCTGAGAGTGCCATCCATCTCCACGGCGTCGGCAGCGTTGGAAATGAGATTCGATATAAGCTGTTTCAGCTCGCCCGACCAGCCTTGCACAGGCGGACACTGCTCCAACACACATTCCAGACGTATGTTCTTGGATTTCAACTTGCTGGAAAACAACTTCAGGACAGAGTCGACGAGCATCGGCACGTCGAGCGCGTCCGGCGACTTGGACTCACGATAGAATCCCAGCGTCTGCCGGGTGATGTGCGAGACGCGATCCAGTTCGTGCTCGGCTAGCGTCAAATCGTGAACAATGTCTGGGGGCAGCCCGGGCCTGTTCTTCGCCAGATAAATCAGGTTGCACACCGCTTCCAGTGGATTGTTGATCTCGTGAGCGACGGTCGCCGCCAGTCGAGCCGCGGCGGCCAGCTTTTCCGTCTTGCGCATCAGCTCCTGCGACTTGCGCTCCGAGGTTGCGTCGCGGAAGACCAGGACAACGCCTACCAGCCGGCCGCGATCGTCGTGTATCGGGGCAGCGCTGTCTTCGATCGCAACCAGCGATCCGTCGGCATGTTCCAGAACCGTGTGATTCGCCAATCCGACAATGCACCCGAGTTCCATAACTTTCTTCACCGGATTCTCCACGGGAGCGCGAGTCACTTCATTGAAGATGGGGAACACGTCGGTGATGGGTCTGCCCTTGGCTTGTGCTGAACTTCTGCCGGTCAGCTTCTCCGCCACCGGATTCACGAAGGTCACATTGCCACGCTCGTCGGTGGCGATGACTCCATCACCGAGGCCGGTTAGCGTCACACGGAACCACTCTTCGCGTTGTCTGACTTGCGCGGCGTGCCGTTCCCGCAGATTGATCTCGCGCAGAATGAAGTACGCCAGCAGCAACAGTCCTATGCCAGCCAGAGCGCTGGCGAGATAGACACAGGCAACGGTGACTCGAACGCTGTGCCAGTAAGCCTCGCCCCGGGCGGCATTCAGGGCTTCTTCCTTCCGCAGCATTTCCGTAGTCAATGCCCGGATCTTCTCCATGGTGAACTGTCCGCGGTTAGTCAGCACCAGGGTGTGGGCGGCAGCGGCATTGCCGGATTGATCGAGCTGTATGGTCGTGGCCAGCTCGTTGAGCTTCTGCTTGGCTAACAGCCGCAGCCGAGCGACATTGGCAAGTGCGTCGGGATTGTCGGCGACTAGTTGAGACAGCCTGGCAATGTGGGAATCGATCTCGGCGACCGCAAGATTGTAGGGCGCCAGATAACTCACTTCGTGGGTGTAAAGATAACCCCGCTGCCCGGTCTCTGCGTCCTTCAGCAGGGACTCGGTTTGCGTGAGCTCCAACAAAACTTCCTGCGTGTGATAGACCCAGACCTGGTTCGTCACCTGCACGGCCAACTGCCGGCGGAGGACGATGCTGTTAGCGATTAGCAGCAGTAGTAAAAGAATAAAGCCTGTTACAACACTGAACCGTTTGTAGAAAGGCTGCACGAGGAGTTTCCCCACGGCTTAGGTGAACACTGAGGTAAGAGGATTCTATCCCAAAAACCTAGCTCGTTATAGCGAGGCAATCGAAGAAATACGCGCAGGAAGACATCGTCGATGCCGTTTGGCACCGACGATGTCATGCTGCTAATGCATGCTTGGTTCTGTGGCGAGCTGCGGTTAGCCTACTCGCTCGTTTCTTTCTCCCCCGGTAGCGCACCGGGCATGATGTTCTTCAGTGGCGCCTTCAGCTGATCCTCCTGCTCCGGACGCGGCAGAGGCTTGCGCGGCAGCATCTGGTCGCGCATGGCGGTGTTGTAGACAAACGTAGCTTCCACTACCGCGGCCTGTGCCAGGTCCTCAGCCGACAACTCCTCGTAAACATCCATGTTGGAGTGGTGGGTACGCGAGCCGTAGTCGAGCGGATCCTGGATGAACTGGAAGCCCGGGATGCCGATCGAGTCGAAGGCTTCATGGTCGGTACCGCCGGTGTTGCGCAAGGACAGCGTGGTGACGCCGAGATCCTTCAGCGGCGCGATCCATTGCGCAAAGATCGGCGCCATCGCCGCGTTCTCCTGCAGGTAAACACCGCGGATTTTGCCGCTGCCATTGTCGAGGTTGAAGTAGCCGGAGATCTTCCCGTACTCGGGCTGCTTCAGCTGGATTGGCCCGCCCGGCTTGCGCACCCACTCCGGCAGTTTCATCTGATCAGGAGCGGTGGACAGGGGCACGTAGCCGAAGTGTTGCTTCACGTAACCGTACGATCCGTATTCGCCCTGCTCCTCACCGGTCCAGAGCGCAGCGCGGATGGTGCGGCGCGGCTTCACGCCTAGCGTCGTCAGAATGCGCATTACTTCCAGCGTGACGACCGTTCCTGCTCCATTGTCGGTTGCACCTGTGCCCGAAGCCCACGAATCCAGATGCGAGCCGACCATTACGACTTCATCCTTCAACTTGGGGTCGGTGCCGGGAATCTCGGCAATGGTGTCGTAGCCATGCTCGTGATCGCCGGTGAACTTAGTGTCGACGTTCATTTCGATCGAGACCGGCACATTGGCTTTCAGCAGACGATAGACGCGCCCGTAGTTTTCGATAGCCATGACGACCACAGGCAGGGGGTTAGCGCTCTCGCGCTTATAAATCTCCCAACCGAAGCCGACACTACTGTCGTCGAAGATGGTACCGCCCGAACCACCGCCGTCGCGACCATCGCGGCTGGGCATGATGACTGCCGCTGCGTGCTCATCGGCGAGAAATTTCCCAACCTTCTGCCGGAGTTCCAGCCGCTTCATGAACTGCACCAGGAAGTCGCCGCGATCACGTGGCTTCAGCGGCCATTCGGTAAGCTTTTCGAGTTCCTTGTCGTCATAGCGGATCCACAGCGGCTTCTCGACCGGAGGCACATCGCGCATGGCGCCGAGGAGAATAATTTTCCCCGCCAGCTTGCCTTTGAACTTGTCGAGATCCTTCTCGTCCTTGATGTCCATCCAGACGGCCTGGCCAGTCACGGCACCATTCGTTGCCGGAGACCACGGCGCCGCCTGCGCGATGAACACCGCAGGATCGGGCGACGCCATGCGCACCCAGGTGTTGAGCTGCTGCCAGCCCATGCCGAACTCGCCCCAGTCTTCGAGATGCGCGTTGGCGCAGCCCATCGCGGTGAACTGATCGCGCGTCCACTCGTTGGCGTGTTTCAGATTTTGCGAACCGGTGAGGCGCGGTCCGATGTCATCGAACAGCGCCGACGCGTATTCCATCGCGTGCGAGTGGTTCAGCCCTTCGAGCCGAATGCGCTGATACATGTTGAGGTCGAGCGTCTCCCGCTCCGGCTGCGGCTGGTCGTACGAAGGTTCGCTTGTAGAGGTGGTCTTCGATTTGTCGGCGGCAACTGCCGGCAACGCGCAAGCGAGAAAAACAACAAGAGAAATGCAGATTGTTCGATGTGCCATCAAGTGTTGGTCTCCGGCAAGAAAAGTCAAACTCGCAAGAGTATCAGAAATCGGCCTGTAAATAATGCCGCTTGGGACAGACCGCAGGCCCGAAGCAGGGTCCTGTCCGGCGGTGAACCCGACCGTCCGGAGGCGAACAAACCGGCGCCGGTTTTCGTAATCCTATAAAGGGGCAGCGTCAACGCAGCGTATGAGTTAGGCGACTGGCCCGAGCGGAGCTCCGCTTGCAAGGATGATTCTGATGCGTACCCTACTCCATGACCTGCGGTATGCCGCTCGCCAGCTTGTAAAGTCGCCGAGCTTTGCCATCATCGCAATTCTCACGTTGGCGCTGGGAATCGGAGCCAGCACGACGATTTTTTCTGTTGTAAACGGCGTCCTGCTGAATCCTCTGCCCTATCCCCATGCCGATAGGCTAGTGGTGCTTTTCCATAACAAGCCGAATTTCGTGAACGGCTCGATCTCTTATCCGAATTTCCTCGATTGGCAGCGCGACAATCGCAGCTTTGAAGCGATAGCCGCTTATCGCCATGGGGGTATGAAGTTGACCGGAGCTGGTGAGGCCGAGAACCTGGGCGGGCGCATGGTGTCGGCCGGCTTCTTCGAGATTCTAGGCGTGACGCCGCTGCTGGGTCGGACCTTCCGTGCGGAGGAAGACCAGCTGGGCGCCAATCCCACGGTCATGATTTCCGAAGGCCTGTGGAAGCGCAAGTTCGGCTCCAATCCCAACATTCTGGGGCAGGCGATCGTCCTTGATGGAATTCCGCACACGATCATCGGCATCATTCCCGCCAGCTTTCGATTGCGCCAATGGAACTTTCAGATCGGCGACATTTACACGCCTGTAGGCAATTACAGCGATCCGCATTTTCGCGAGCGGCAGGCGGCGTGGGGTATGGACGCGATCGCGCGGCTTAAACCCGGAGTGACCTTGGCCCAGGCAGCGCAGGATATGGCGCGGGTCAATCGAGGACTGGGTGCGGCCTATCCCGACATCGACGCTGGTATCAAAACGACGATCGTTCCGATGAAGCAGGAGATTGTTGGCAATGTGCAGCCGGTGTTGTGGGTGCTGATGGGCGCCGTGCTGTTCGTGCTGCTGATTGCCTGCGTGAACGTTGCCAACTTGCAGCTGGCGCGCGCGAAAGCCCGCGAGCGCGAGTTTGCAGTTCGCCTCGCACTGGGAGCAGGGCAGTCGCGCCTGGTTCGACAGCTGCTCACGGAGAGCGTGGCGCTGTCGCTGGTGGGCGGCGCATTCGGTTTGTTGCTGGCTTATTGGGGCTCGAAGGCTGCGGTGGCGGCCATTCCGGACATGTTGCCGCGCGCGGAGAATGTTGGACTGGATGGCCGCGTGCTGCTGTTCTCGCTGGTGATCTCGCTGCTGGCGGGGATTATCTTCGGGCTCTCGCCGGCGCTTCGTACGTCACGTACCAACGTCAACTCCACGCTCAACCAAAGCGGGCGTTCGCTGGCGGGAGCGCAGGCGCGCG
Organism: uncultured Acidobacteriaceae bacterium; assembly: GCA_963805985.1. Lineage (GTDB taxonomy): Bacteria > Acidobacteriota > Terriglobia > Terriglobales > Acidobacteriaceae > Bog-257. The sequence continues at coordinate 95,919 of CAWDWG010000012.1, forward strand.
CTCAGTCCGTGTTTGTCACGCTGGAGATGGCGATGGCGCTGGTCCTGCTGGTGGGTGCCGGACTCACCATCCGCACGTTGATGCAATTGTGGAACGTCGATCCCGGCTTCCATGCGAATGGAGTTATCTTCTTCGATGCCAGCCCCTCGAAGTCGCTGTCCAAGCAGCCGCCGGACGCGATCCGCGCGGCTTTCCGGCAGATGCAGGCGACGATTCGCGCGGTACCCGGCGTCGAGAGCGCGTCGTTCGACTGGGGCGCTGTCCCGATGTTTGGCGATGATGAGGAGCCGTTCTGGGCTGAGGGCATGACGCGGTCGTCACGTGTGGCCGATGCTCCATCCGCGCTGCGCTACGCGGTGAATCCGGAGTATCTGAAGCTGATGCGCGTACCGCTTCTCGCAGGCCGCTTTTTCAACGAGGCCGACAATGAACACTCTCCCCGCGTGATCGTGGTCGATGAGAGCTTCGCCAAGCACTACTTTCCCGGACAAAATCCCATCGGCAAGCACATTTACTTCCCGCCGGAAAGCACCGATGGAGAGCGCACGGACGAGGTAGTGGGAGTGGTAGGACATGTGAAGCAGTTCGGTCTGGCGCCCGACACGTCCAACGTTGTTGAAGGCGAATACTATGAGCCCTTCGCGCAGTTGCCGGACAAGATGATGCCCATGGCCAGTAGTGGTGTGAGCGTGTTTGTCCGCGCGCGTGAAGGCGTCGGTGCTGAATCGGTGTTTCCCAGCATTCAACACGCCTTGCGGCAATTCGACAGTGAGATGGTAGTCGATGATATGCAGCCGATGCAGCAGGCAGTCGCCGATTCGATTGCCCGGCAGCGCTTTGCCATGATGCTGTTTTCGATCTTCGCCGCGGGCGCCCTGGTGCTGGCTGCCATCGGCATCTATGGCGTGCTGTCCTACATTGTGGGACAGCGCACGCGTGAGGTTGGCATTCGCATGGCCCTGGGTGCGCAGAAGGGCGATGTGGTACGAACCGTGCTACGCGATGGAGCGAGGATGACGCTGCCAGGAGTGGGGATCGGCCTGGTGGCTGCACTGGCGCTGACGCGGCTCATGTCAGCCATGTTGTTTGGCGTACGGCCGACGGATGTGATTACCTTCGCGTCGGTTGCGGTGTTGCTGTGCGTTGTCGCGTTGGTAGCGTGTTATGTGCCGGCACGGCGCGCGGCTGCGCTCGATCCCATGCAGGCGCTGCGGGCGGAATAGACTCGGCGTGCCGGACAAAGTGCGATTCTCACGGAGGAATCAACTCCGCGTTGGCTGTGTCTCCGGAGTGAGTTGCTCGGGCACCGCGCGTGGGCAGGTGCCGTGCACGAACGTCTCGGTTTCCTTCAGGATCCGTGAGACCAGGTCCGGCGTGGCTGCCTCGCAATAAATGCGCAGCAGCGGTTCGGTGCCGGAGGCGCGCACCAGTACCCAGGCCTCGGCGCCGTTGCCGTTGGTTGGCGCGTCCAGGAAGAACTTCACCCCATCCAGCGTTTCGATCTTCTGCACGCGGAAGCTGCCCATCTGCGTGGGCCTGGCCTCTGCGCGGCGCATGGCTTCATCTTTGACTTCGTTGTCGAGATGAAGATCGATGCGGCCGTAATGATGCTCGCCATATTCCTTCTGCAGATCAGCTACCAGTTGTCCCAGCGGCTTGCCTTCCTCGGCCATGATGTTGGCCAGCAGCAGGGAATTGAGAAGGCCGTCGCGTTCAGGGAGATGACGGCGAATGCCGATGCCGCCCGACTCCTCACCACCGATGAGAATGTCGCGCTCCAGCATGAGATCGCAGATGTACTTGAAGCCGATGCCGCACTCGTGCAGCTTGCGCCCATATTTGGCCGCAATGCGATCGAGCATGCGCGTGGTATTGAACGCGCGCACGATTTCGCCGGGCCACTGTTTGCGTTTTAGCAGCCACTCCAGAATCACGCAAAAAATCTTGTGCGAGTCGACGAAGCTGCCGTCTTCCGCAACCGCGCCCAGGCGATCGGCGTCGCCGTCGGTCGCCATGCCGGCTTGGCAGTGGGCTTGAACTACGGCTTCCTGCAGCGCGGCAATGTGAGGCGGTATCGGTTCAGGATTGATGCCGGGAAACAGCGGGTTCAATTCGCCGCGAATTTCAAAATGATTGATGCCGCTCTCGCTGAAGATGCCTTTCAGGACGCCCCGGCCCGGCGCCATACATGACATCGATGGCGAACTTGAATCCGGCTTCTTTGATCAGCTTCAGGTCAACGAAGTTCTTGATGGCTGCGATATAGGGCGTCTTGAAATCAGCCAGCGAGACGCTGCCGCCTTTACGCTCCAGGCGCGGCGATTCCAGTTCGCCTTCGATGGCGCGCATGATCGCCGGCGTGCCCGATCCGCCGTAGTTGGCTTTGAACTTCACGCCATTCCAGTTGTAGGGATTGTGGCTGGAGGTGATCATGACGCCGCCCGCCGTGGCCAGGTTCTTCACCGCGTAGGAAAGCGCTGGAGTCGGGCGTGTAGTCGTTCGACAGGCGGACCGCAATGCCGGCGCCGGCGAGGATTTCGGAGATAATCTCCGCCGCGCGTTGCGAGACGAAGCGCGTGTCGTATCCGACAACCAGGCCTTTGCTGGCGTCTTCGTGCTTATGAACGTAGTGCGCCATCGCGTTGCCGACGCGGCGTACGTTGTCGAAGGTGAAGTCATCGGCGATGATGCCGCGCCAACCGTCTGTGCCAAACTTGATTTGTGTGGTCATGGGTATCCGCTTACACCAGTCGCTTCATCTTTTTCTCGTCCAGATACTTCACCACCTTGCCGACGTCCTGCGAATTCTCTCGCGTGGTGATGAGCAGTGCGTCGTCGGTTTCGACCACGACGAGATCGCTGATGCCCACCACTGCGACAAATTTTCTAGTCGAGTGGACGAAGTTTCCTTGCGCATTCAGCGTGAAACTTTGCTCGGCCTGAATTACGTTGGCGCCGTCGCTTGCCGGGTTGCGATGCTCGTAGAGCGCCGTCCATGAGCCGAGATCGTTCCATCCGAAGGTGGCCGGAATGCAGTAGATTCCCGACTTAGCCTTCGCCCTTCGCCGAGCGCGGCTCGAGCACGGCGTAGTCCACGCTGATGTTTTCGCACTGCGGATATAACTTGGCGAACGTCTTCTCAAACTTGCGAGTGCCGTAACTGGCGGCGATTTCCTCGAGCAGGGGCGCGGTTTTGGGCAGGTGCTCGCGCAAAGCATCGGCCAGGGTACGCGCTCCCCATACAAACATGCCGCTGTTCCAGAAGAAGTTGCCTGCCTTCACGAATTGGGCGGCAACATCGGCTGACGGCTTCTCGGTGAAGCGGCGTACAGGAACGGCACTTGGCACTTGGCCTTTGGCACTTGGCTCCGAAATTTGTGCCGCGCCGCGTTTACGCTGAGTAGAGCTGTCAGTGCTCACCTCGATGTAGCCGTAGCCCGTCTCCGCGCGCGTGGGTTTAATGCCGATCACAACGATGTTTGGACCTGCGGCGGCGAGCTCGGCGGCGCGCTTGATGTCGTTGCGAAAACTCTTCTCGTCGGCGATGACGTGATCGGAAGGGAACATGCCGATTACCGCAGTGGGATCGCGCTTTGCCAGCAGGAACGCCGCGAGACCAATCGCGGGAGCGGTGTTCCGTCCGAGCGGTTCGGCGAGGATTTTCTTCTTGTCGAGCTTCTTCAGCTGACGAACGATCGGGTCGCGCAGGTCATCGTTGGTGATGACCCAGAACTGCTTGGCCTTAGCCAGCGGCAGCAGGCGCTCGACCGTTTCCTGAATCATGCTCTTCTTGCTGTTGAGCGGGAGAAGTTGCTTCGCCATGCGCTTGCGGCTGAGCGGCCAGAAGCGCGTGCCGCGTCCGCCGGCGAGGATTACAGGGTAGAAGTTATTCGCCAAATCGTTTCACCACAGAGACACCGAGACACAGAGGTTTGAATCATCGATTGTAATTAAGAATGGGGAAGAGTGCGAAGCGCACGTCCGCCACAGAGGCGAGAGTAATTAGCCCAGCGCGGAAGCGCTGGGAGAGCAAGCTTTAATTTCATCCGAGCCGCTTCAGCGGCGGAACGGTTCTGGCGCAGCATGGAATGTCGCCCCTGAAGGGCTCAGAATGAAATAACACCGCTTCACCCAGCGCTTCCGCGTTGGGCTATTGCAGTTTCGTCCCGCCTGCAGCGGGACCGTTTGCAGCTTAGGACGGCGGTGAGGTCGGAACGGTGATGACGATCCACGATAGACGTTGGGCCTGTGGCGTTCTGATGGTGCAGCGCACCAGGCCGACTCTTAGTGGCTGCTCTGTGCCTCTGTGTCTCTGTGGTGAACACAATCAGGACGTGCTGACCGATCGTGGCTGTTCGGTCTGCGGCTCTTCGACTGGTCCGGCGGGCAGGGACATTCGCATCAGTTCAATTTCCCACTGTGGCCGCACGCGGTATTGGCGCACGCTGGCGGGAATCACGACCGCGTCCCCAGTGGCGAAGGTGATGGGCTCCATGCCTTCCGACTCAACGATGCCAGCGCCGCTGACAGCGACGAGGATGTGCGGCGAGTCGCCGGATAGCTCGGCCTGCAGATCCTCGCGCAGCGTCAGCTTCTCAACTTCAAAGAACGGCGAGCGCACCAGGACATTGGACGCGTCGGTTGCGTGACGAACGACCTTGCCGGCGTTGGTATGCAGCTTGGTTGCTGCCAGGCCTTCTTTGATATGAAGTTCGCGCGGACGCCCGTAGTCGTATAGGCGATAGGTCACGTCGGAGGTTTGCTGCGTTTCGACCAGGATTATCCCGCCGCCGATGGTGTGTACCGTACCGGCAGCGACGTACAGCATGTCGCCAGCGAAGACATCGATCCAGTTCAGCAGATCTTCGGCGCGCGCCTCTTCGATGGCTTGGCGGAACTCGTCGAGCGTGACTCCAGGCTTGAACCCTAGGCTGACCTGTGCTCCCGGTTGCGCGCGCAGGACATACCAGCATTCGGTCTTGCCGCAGGGATAACCATTCTTCCGCGCGCTCTCGTCATCGGGGTGGACCTGTACCGAGAGCTTGGAGCCGGGAAACAGAAACTTCACCAGCAGCGGAAAGCGATCTTCGTAGCAGGACAATCGTCCAACCATCTCGCGCCGAAATTCTTTGCTGAGGTCGGCGAGGCTGCGGCCGGCGAGTGGGCCGTTGGCGACGCGATTGTCTTCCCACGTCAGCCAGCTTTCACCGATAGGCTCGGCGACGGCGCGCGTGTAGATCGGGCGCAGGTCACGCACGCCCCATGGTCGCTCGTCGAAGATGGGGATCATCAGGAATGGATAGAGTTGGGACATGATTCTTACGGGTAGTACAGCGCTTCGGCGCCTTGCACGCGACAATCAGTCTAATCTATCGGAGGGGCGGTCATCAGTCGATGACCGTCCGCATGGAGGTCGGTGAGGCCGGTCGCACAAAATTTTCGTTAATCCACGAACCGCAGATCCTTCGTCGGGCTGAAGCCCTCCTCAGGATGACAAGAATAAAAAGGGAGTCGTCAGCGGCACGGCTCAAGCCGTGCCCTTTCAAAGCGATCGGCTTCAGTTGCCCGCGTTCGCGGGCCTGAAGGCCCGCACTACCAAAGCACCAGCTTGGACGCCAGCCTGAAGGCTGGCACTACCAAAGCAGCGTCATCCGCGGCGCTCAAGCGCCGCACTACCTTACACGCTGGCGAAGAAGGTGCGCATGCGTTCGATGCCGCGTTCCAGATTCTGCGGCGACGTAGCGTAGGAAATCCGCACGTGGTCCTGCGTGCCGAATCCCTCACCCGGTACGACGACGACGTGCGCTTCATGCAGCAGCCGGCGCGCTACGTCGGATGCGGAGTTCAGTCCGCCGCGCTCGAAGTAATGGCTGACGTTGGGATAGGCATAGAACGCGCCGTTCGGAGCTGCGCAGGTGATACCAGGAATGGAACGCAATCCATTGACGATCTGGTCGCGCAGCGCGATGTAGCCGGTCAGCATCTGCTGAACGCAATCCTGCGATCCGTTCAGCGCGGCCACGGCAGCCTTCTGCACGACCGACGTGGGATTCGACGTGCTCTGGCCCTGGAGCTTGTTCATCGCGCTGATGATGGACGCGGGGCCGAGCGCGTAGCCAAGCCGCCATCCGGTCATCGCATACGTTTTCGAAAGCGAGCCGATGATGATCAGCCGCTCGCGGACTTCGTGAACGCAGCCTGCCGAGAACTTGTGGCCGGTATGGTTCAGGTACACGTAGCATTCATCGGAGACGACATAGATTCCGCGATCATGCGCCAGGCGCAGCACCTCGCTCATGTCGTCGGGATTCATCACCGCGCCGGAAGGATTGCTGGGTGAATTCAAAATGATGACCTTGGTGCGCGGGGTGATGGCCCGCTCGACCATGTCGGCCGTGAGCGCGAAGTCGTGGCGCTCGTCGGTGGCGATATAGACTGGCTCGCCGCCGGCATAGCGCACGATGTCCTTGAACGACACCCAGTAGGGAACGGGAATGATGACTTCGTCGCCGTGATCGACCAGCACCTGAATGGCGTTGAACAGCGCATGCTTGCCGCCGGTTGAGGCGATGCAGTCCTCGCGTTTGTAGTCGGAACCGAAGTCGGCAGCGTGGCGCTTGACGATGGCGTCACGCAACTCGGCGGTGCCGGCGACGGCGGTGTACTTCGTGAAGTCGGCGCGGATGGCCGCGATGCCCGCTTCCTTGATGTGCTCCGGCGTGGGGTAGTGGGGCTCGCCCGCGCCCAGATCGACCAGGTCGGCGCCGGTGGCGCGCAGCTTTTCGGCTTCTCCGGCCACGGCCATCGTGGCAGAGACCTCGATGCGTTGAATGCGGTTGGTCAAGAACGAAGAAAGCTGGGTTCCGGCAGTGGTCATGGTCGTCCCTTCATAAAAGATGTTTGCCTGTCGCTGAAATATGTCTCTGGCTGACTCGCTGACGAACTTTTTCTTCGACCATTTCCGGCACCAGGCCAGTTAACGGTCCCCCGAGTTTAGCGATCTCGCGCACGATGCGCGAGCTGAGGTAAGAATATTGTTCTGCCGGCATCATGAAAATGGTCTCGACTCGCGGTTCCATCTTGCGATTCATGAGCGCCATTTGCAGTTCGAATTCGTAATCGCTGATGGCGCGGATGCCGCGCAGCACGGCGTTGGCGTTCTGCTGGATGCAGTAGCTCACCAGCAATCCCTCGAAGGTATCGATGGACACATTCTCCAGATCCGAAGTCATCGCCATCAGCATCTCTTTGCGCTCGGGTAGCGTGAAGAGCGGCTCGCTCTTGTCGAGATTTCGCGCAATGGCCACGATCAGTTTATCGAACAGTTTGGCTCCCCGGCGGATGAGGTCGAGATGGCCGTTGGTTACGGGATCGAACGACCCGGGATAAATGGCGACGATGTTCTTCAAGGACCCTCGGAGACGGGGATTTAGCGATGATTTTATTCTGGCAGAGGTTTGGCAGGCAATCAGGAATGCGGTTGAAATGACGACCAGCGGAACAGTTTTGTGGAAATCAGGGCCGCAATTCGAAGCGTAGAGCTTGGATCCAGTGGAGTGCGGCCTGGCGGCTACGTAAATTGCTGAAGACTCGTATCGCCCATCGGGTGGCGTCGGAGTCGAGCCGGCTCAGAAAAGAAAGAAGCGGCTTGGACGCCAGGCTGAAGAGACTGTGTGGCGATCCGTGTCGCCGCTCCGCGGCTGGAACCGCAGATCCCTCGGTCGGACTAAAGTCCACGGTCGGGATGACAAAAAAACGGAGGGAGCTGAGGACGCTGGTCTGAAGGCCAGCACTACCCGAAAGCGAAAGCTTCGCTGGCGGCGCGACCCTCCCTCCGACTCCCTCTCGAGTATGCTTACTTCCGCCCAGCGGGTCCTTTGGGCTGCGCAGCCGGGGAGGCCTCGGCATTGGCAGCCGCGGCTTGTGCTTTGTCGGCCGCTGATATTAGGCCCAGGGCCTTGCGCACTTCGGCGTCGAGCTTCGCAGCGATGTCCTTGTTGTCCTTCAGGAATGTCTTGGCGTTCTCGCGACCCTGGCCGACCCGCTCGCCCTTGTAACTAAACCAGGAGCCGGACTTCTCCAGCAGATTCGCGTTCACTGCCAGATCGATCAGGTCGCCCTCGCGCGAGATGCCTTCGCCGTACATCATGTCGAACTCGGCCTCGCGGAAGGGAGCGGCGACCTTGTTCTTCACGATCTTCACCCGGGTGCGCGAGCCGACCACCTGGTCGCCGTCCTTGATGGCGCCGATGCGGCGGATGTCGATGCGGACCGACGAATAGAATTTCAGCGCGCGGCCGCCGGTTGTGGTCTCAGGATTGCCGAACATGACGCCGATCTTCTCGCGGATCTGGTTGATGAAGACCAGGCAGGTATTCGACTTGGCAACGATGCCGGTGAGTTTGCGCAAGGCCTGCGACATGAGGCGCGCCTGCAGGCCGACGTGGCTGTCGCCCATTTCGCCGTCGAGCTCAGCCTTGGGGACTAGCGCCGCGACCGAGTCGACGACCAGTACGTCGATTGCGCCTGAGCGGACCAGAGCTTCGGCAATCTCCAACGCCTGCTCGCCATAATCGGGCTGCGAGACCAGCAGGTTGTCGACGTCCACGCCCAGTTTGGCGGCGTAGATGGGATCGAGCGCGTGCTCGGCATCGACAAAGGCGGCCATGCCGCCCTGCTTTTGCGCCTCCCCAATCACCTGCAACGCAATGGTCGTCTTGCCGGAAGACTCCGGGCCGAAGACCTCGACCACGCGGCCGCGCGGGAAGCCGCCAACGCCCAGCGCGGCGTCGAAGGAGATGGCGCCAGTGGAGATCACGGAGATGGGAACCACGGCTCCCTTGCTGCCCAACTTCATGATGGAGCCCTTGCCGAACTGCTTCTCGATTTGCGATAGCGCCAGGTCGATTGCCCGGCCTTTTTCAGTTTTCTCGTCCGCCATGAGTGCTGCTCCTTGGCTGCTCCATTCCGGCGCCGCAGCGCGGGAGGACAGGCAAAAGTAAGTTGTGATGGGTCAGAGAGCAGGCGCCGTTCGGGCCCCGGTTACACGCTCATTGCGCGTGCAATTGCCGGTCCGGAATGGGCGATTCGCGGTGAAGAGCGCATGGATCCTGACGGCCCATTATACATCCAGTAATCGCCAAAAAGCGAAGAAATAGCGAATTATGCTGGAACGAAAGTACATGTACTTTCGTGTCTCACATACAGTTGTGACAGCGGTTACAAACGTCCTGTTCTCGCCGCATTGGGCGCGCCTCCCATCATGCAGTGCTATTGTGCCGTTCCCCGGGGGTTATTGACACAGTGATAACCTCGAGCGACTCGCGCCAGCTTGATCGGAACAAAGCGCCCGACCTGCCCCCGGCGCCTTGAAATCGCTGCCGTCAGACTTTGACGTGGGCCGGAGGCCCACATTACTGCCGGCCAGAGGCCGGCGCTACGCAATCTCAGTGAGTCTCCGGCAGCGTGTATTCAAAATCGTAGGAATGCTTTCCGTCGGCAATGATGATGTTCAACGTGCCGGCGATACCCGCCAACTGCCCGGTACCGGAGTCGGGAACGACCGATATTGACAGTGTTGGCACGCCACGGGTCATGGTTCCGCTATGTTGCAGGACGAAGCTGCCGGTGCGGCCGGCCAGCGTACCGGTGAATTGCTCCAGGGCGACGTAACCTCCTGACGAACCCTTAGCGCCGGTGCCGAAGCTCAACATCTCGACCTTGCTGACACCCGAAAGATCGCCATGCCACTGTTTGTCGCCAGACATCCGTCCTATGCCTGCGGCCTTGGCCTGCTCGTCTGCAGGCTGCGGAACTAACTTCACGTCGAAGGTTCCGGTTGCGTGACCCTTCATTGCTGACTCCTTGTTGCCTGATGCTGGAGATGGAGAAGATGCCTGCGCCACGGCGACGTGGGCAAGGCAGAGAGACAGTGCGATCTGCGCGATTATGCCAAGGCCTCGATATCTCATGGTACGAATCACCACCTCATCGTTTCAGTAAATCCACCGGCTCGCGGACGTCGGTTACGCGAAAGTATTTTGCCAGCGCCGGGTATCGCTGGGCCACCGCTTCGTACATGGCGAAGGCCACGTTGCGATAGGAAAAATGTCCGGCTGCTCCGGTGCGCAGCTCGCTGATGTAAAGCGCCTCGGCGAAGTCCATCTTGAAGAGCGTGCGTTTGCGGAAGGCCAGCGGGATCAAGTATTGCGACTGAGCTTCGGTTTCGGTTGGCTGACCGGCTGCGCTTACTGGACGACTCGCGAGCTGGGCCGCGGTTTCTCTCGCGCGCTCCATTACGGACTGGTAGCGACGGGCGAGGCCGGCATCATTAATCTCGACGGGCATCTCGTATCCGTGCGCGGTGGTGTAATCCTGCACGATTTGCACGCAGCGGCGATGGCGATGCATGTCGCGAAAACCGCCGATGTCCATAAGGATGTCGAAGCGGAACCGCTGGCCGGCGTAGAACGGGCGAGCGACTTCGTCGTGGCGGCCGCGATGACGCAGGCCGAGGTCGATGATTTCGGCACGCCGTGATTCAGGCAAAGTGCTGACGGCGTCGCGGATCTGGCGATAGGAATGATGCGAGTGCTGATACAGCAGCGTTGTCGCCAGCTCGATCTCGAGCGGATCGTCGTCCAACAGGTCCACCATCGGCGCGTCCGCGATGGGGAGCGGCGCCAACAATTCTGTTGCCGCAGCTTTCAAATCGCGCCGGGTCTCGATGTCGTACTGGTTCGGATCGGCGTACTTCATCAGCGTGGGGGCCACGCGTACCGGACGCAGCAAGAAGTCGCGCAGATCTTCCACGGCGGGCGCTTCCTTCAGGGCAGTGGCAACCTTGAATTCGCTGTCAGGAAGTGCCTTCACCAAGGCATCTAGCAACTCCTTCGCCTTCGCATGACTCACGTCATACGCCGGCTCCTGAGCGGCCTTACGCAAGAGTTCGCCCAGGCGGCGCACCTCGGCATGGGTGTGCGACAGCAGGCGCGAGACCTGATTCTCCAACGTGCGCGCACTGACGATCTGGCCTAGAGAAGTGTTGGCCGCCAGCGGCAGAAAGTAGCGCGAGAGATCGAAGGCGCGGGCACGGAGGGTCCGCTCGTACGCTTCTTGCTTCATCTCCGCTGGCTGGGGCGTGCGGTCGCGAAGGTAGTCGAACATCTGGGCTGAAAAGTGGCGATACTCGCTGAACAGGTGGTCGATGGTTTCGCGATACAGCGAGCGAGCGGCCGCGTCGTCGCCAAAATCTGGAACGTAGTAGCCGCTGCTCTGGAAGTCCTGATAACGGGTGGAGCGCTCCTGGCCGTCCCAGCGCGGCTCGTCGACGGCAACGGTTGCCGCCAGAATCGAGAGGCGCTCAATGGCAAAGGCGACGTGAGCGAGATCTGCAATGCTGCGATGGCCGTATTGAAAGTAGAAGGTATTGAGGAACTTCTCGGCCTTCTGGTTGTTGATTTCCGCCAGCGACTCGCGCATGGAGAGCGCCGAGCGCGAGTACTTGGCCATGCCGTAGGCCTGCACCTCGGGGTCAGCGCCGTGGACCGCGTAAACGTCGGTGGTCACGTCATTTCGGGAAGGAGATTCGCCGTTATTTGTCCCAGGCTTGTATCCGGATGACATTGCGGTGAATCATATGCGGTACGGCACCGGCGGGCAACAGACCGGGCTGTGGGAATCGTGGAAAAATTGGCCTGGCTGGTAGGTTGGAAACACTTCCTGGGTTCATGAGGCGATGTTGCGAACGATACGGAATTATCTGCTGGCAGCGGTGCTGCTCAGCATTCCTGCAATAACAAATGGTCAGCAGCCGCAAGCGGGATCGGGCGGATTGCCGGGTGAGATGGGATTGACGGCGGGAGCGGATGTGCCGGGCGCTTCGGGCGGCAGCTCGCTGCCGATGCCGCACGCGCTCAGACCTATGATGGCTCCTGAAGTGGCGTTGCAGATGTTTGAGAGCCGCGGCCCCCGGCAGAAGAGCGAGCTGAAGTCGTATACCGATGAGACGCTCGTAATGGCCGAACTGCTGGACAGCTCGCAGCGCGGCGCGTTTGAGTTGGAGAGCTCTTACATTGCGCCGCACTCGCTCAGCTTCAAGCCCATCCGCTACACCGGCGACGCGTTCGTCAAGAACAACGTGATCGCACGCATCCTGCAATCGGAAGTGGATTATGCGGCCAAAGACGATGGCGGCCGCACCGCGTTGAGTGCGGCGAATTACAAGTTTTCCTACAAAGGCAGCGAGACGGTGAACGGGCGCTCGGTGCATGTGTATCAGGTGAAGCCGCATCATAAGCTGGCAGGGCTGTTTAAGGGCCATATCTATCTCGACTCGAGTACGGGAACTCTGGTGCGCTCGGAAGGCGCGATCGTGAAGTCGCCTTCGTTCTTTCTCCGGCATATTGAGTTTGTGCAGGATTACACGGATGTTGGGGGATACACCTTGCCGGTGCAATTGCACACAACAGCCCGGGCCAGCTTTGTGGGGAAGGTCGTGGTCGACATCTTCCATCGGCGATACGAACCGCAACCAGTTGTAGCAGCGCTTGAAACGAGCGTGGTTGTTGGCGGACAGCCTTAGTGATTGCGGCAGATTTCTGTCGTCGGCTGAAAGCCGACTCAGGAAAGAAAATAAAACGGCTTATCGGCACGACTAGAGTCGTGCCCTGACACAAAGCGCCCGAAGCCCGAGTTTTTCAGCAGCCTGTGAAGGCGACTCAAACAGGAAACAAGCGGCTAAACGCTGGCCTGAAGGCCAGCACTACCCGATCTGCCCTGACACGAACCATTGATTTTATGCAACGTACTTCCAACTCCGGACACTAGCCTTGCGACGACTGCCTCCCGAGATCGCGCCGCCGTCTTACCAGGCTGACGTGCGCACGCGATGGGTGGGCGCCGATTCCATTCTGTTTGCGACAGCTCATCGGCCATGGCCCGCGCCGATGACGCCGTGGATCATGACGCAGCGGATGAACGATCTGCTGTTCTTGAACTACGCCCTGGCGCCGGAAGTGGTGCGCGCGCTGGTTCCGGAGGCTTTGACCCTGGATACCTATCGGCAGCGCGCGTGGATAACGGTTGCGGCGCTGTGGATCAATCACCTGCGACCGCCGGGCGTGCCATCGCTGCCGTGGTTCTCGCAGCTGGCGCAGGTCAATGTCCGGACCTATGTCACCTACGACGGCAAGCCGGGCGTGTACTTCTTCAGCATGGATGCCAGCAATCTGTCGGCGGTGTGGGGCGCGCGGATGTTTTATCGGCTACCGTATTGGCAGGCGTCGATCAAGGTGAAAGGCAAGGGCGAGGCGAAGATCGAGTACACGTCGAAGCGGCAACATGGTCCCAAGCCGGCGGAGTTGCAGTGCGTCTACGGGCCCACGAGGCCGGAACGTTTTCAGGCGCGGCCGGGCTCGCTGGAAGATTTTATTGCCGAACGATACTGTTTGTATTCGATGAGCGGAAAGCGGCTTTATCGGGGCGAGATTCATCATCTGCCGTGGGAGTTGCAGGAGGCGTTCGTCGATGTGCAGGAGAATACGCTCGCGCAGCCAGCGGGCATCCAGCTTCCCGGTGAAGCCGACCGGGTGTTTTTCGCGCGCGAGTCGAAGGTGTTGTTCTGGGCGCCGGAGCGATTGATCTAGGGGAGCCGCAGCGGGCGTCTGCGTTGCGAGAAAACCCTGCCGTCCCTGAAGGGACTCAGGTTCCTTGACGAATATACCCAGCACTCCGCCGCGCCAGCCCAATTCGCCCAACAGAAGGGCGAATCGGGGACCCCGGCTGCGGCTACGTGCTGGGCTATGATATTTCACGCCTACGGCGCTCGATTCTCGTTGTTCGCATTCCGCCGGCGCGTTCCAGAGACAATTCGCACGCGAGAGTGCTGAGTCCTCAGCCAATCCCCAGCCATTCTCGGGCGAGAGTCCTGAGTCCTCAGCTTCTTACTCCATCCGCGATACAATTTCGTTCGGGTATCTGCGCTTGGAAAATAAGGCCATCGCGCAAATCCTCTACGAGACCGCCGACCTGATGGAGGTCAACGGCGACGACTCGTTTCGCATTCGTTCGTATCGGCGTGCGGCGGAGGCACTGGAGGGACATCACGAACAGGTTTGCGGGCTGGCGGCCGAGCCCAAGCGGCTGCTGGAGATTCCTGGCATCGGGAAGGGAATGGCCGGCAATATCCAGGAACTTTGCCGCGAGGGCAAGCTTGGGCTGCATCAGGAGCTGCTGCAGAAATATCGGCCGAGCATGTTGGAGTTGCTCAAGATTCAAGGGCTGGGGCCGAAGACCATCGCGCTCATCTGGAGCGCGTTTCAGGTAAGCGACCTCGCCGGTGTGGAGCAGCTGGCGCGAGACGGTAAGCTGCGCGAGCTGCCGCGGCTGAGCGAAAAGAGCGAGCAGAAGATTCTGAAGGCGATCGAGGACTACCGGCGCATCTCCGGGCGGTTCCTGCTGGACGAAGCCGATCGTACGGCGGAGAAGTTGACCGAGCACCTGAAGCACATCGAAGGCATCGAGAAGATTACGCCGGCGGGTTCGTTGCGGCGCGGCCGCGAAACGGTTGGCGATCTGGATGTGCTGATCACTGGGCCGTGTTGCTTGAACGATCAGAAGCGGGCTGAGCTTATCGAAGAGATTTTGCGGTTTCCGGGTATTACGCAAGTGCTGGCCAAGGGAGAGAACAAGGTCAGCTTTAAGCTGCGCAGTGGCATGCAAGTCGACGTGCGACTTTTGCCGCCGGAATCTTATGGCGCGGCGATGCAGTACTTCACCGGATCGAAGAGCCACAATGTGACCCTGCGGCAGCGCGCGCTGAAGATGGGCTATACGCTGAGCGAGTATGGGCTGTTTCGTCTCGATAACGAGAAGCGCGTGGCTGGGGCTACGGAAGACGAGATTTATGGCGCGCTCAAGCTCGATTGCATTCCCCCTGAGATGCGCGAGAACTGCGGCGAAATCGATTTGGCGGCTGAACATAAGCTTCCGCGGCTGATCACACTGAAAGACCTGCGCGGCGAAGTCCACATGCATACCGTCGAGACTGACGGGAAGTGCACGATCGCGGAGATGGCGGAGGCGGCGAAAGAACGCGGGTACAAATACATTGCGATTACCGACCATTCGAAGAATCTGGCGTTCGCCAATGGATTGGACGACAAGCGCGCCGTTGAACACATGGCGCGAATTCGAGCGGCAGACAACGAGATCGACGGCATCACCATCATGGCTGGTATTGAGGTCGACATTCTGGCGGAGGGCGAGCTGGACCTGTCGGATGCGGTGCTGGAGCAGTTGGATGTGGTGGTCGCCAGTGTGCACTCGGCGTTCAATCAGGAGCCGCAGCAGATGACCGATCGGCTGCTGAGGGCGCTGGACAATAAGAATGTGTCGATCCTTGGGCATCCAACGGGAAGGCTGCTCCTGCGGCGCGACGCTTATCGCTTCGACATGGATGCGGTGCTGAAGTCGGCGCTGAAGAACAGAGTTGCGATGGAGCTGAATGCGTATCCTGACCGGCTCGATTTGAATGACGTGCATCTGCGCATGGCGCGCGAACGTGGAGTGAAGATCGTGATCAATACCGATGCGCATCACACGACGCACTTCGAGAAGATCAAGTATGGAATTCTCCAGGCAAGGCGAGCGTGGCTGACTCCGGCGGATGTGCTGAATACTTTGCCGGAGAAGGATTTTCGCCGAGCCATGAAGAAGCAGTGGCCGGGTAGGGAATAGGGCCTGGGGGCCAGGGGGCTGGTTTCGGAGGCTATAGCTATTTCATGGGTTGCTTTGTATCAGGGCACGTCTTTAGACGTGCCCTGATACAAACCAGGTCGATTGGTGCGATGAGTTGATGAGTTGCAATACGTCAACTGTAGGAATGATCTTATGGCTGAGAATGAAGTTCCGCCGCAGGGTGCGCCCGAGATTCCAGCAAAGGCTGCGGAGGCCGCTCCGCCGATCTCGGCGCCCGAAATGCTGGCAACGAACACGCCCGATAAAGCCGCAGTGGCTGGGCCGGGTTACGACGAATTCGGGACGGCGAAGCGCAACCTGCCTCCGGCTGCGCCGGTTGCGATTGCCATCGTGCTGGTGGCGGTGGTGGTCGCGATTCTTGCGTATGTTAATCGCGCCAAGCCTGCGGCGCAGGGAAGCATTGATGGCGTTTGGTTCAGCATGCCGGCGAACATGTCGAACCCGATGATCCTGGTGGAAGTCACGCTGCACAACGTCAGCGACAAGACGCTGTACATCAAAGACATTAAGGCCGATGTGATGACCGATCAGGGCCCCCAGTCGGACGAGGCGGCGTCGGCGATGGATTACGGCCGGTATCTTGCCGCCTATCCGGCGCTGGCCGGGCATTCGGCGCCGCTCAGGGTGGAAATGAAGATTGCGCCGGGCGGGGTGCGGAAGGGCGCGGTGATGATTTCGCCGCCGGTTAGTCAGCAGCAGTTTGACGCGCGCAAGGATTTGACGGTGACGATTCAGCCGTATGATCAGGCGCCGATTGTGCTGCACGAGAAGAGTGGCGCGGGGAAGTAAGATCCGATCGGGCGGTGTTATTCCGCCGGAACGAGGGGAGCGAGGTGAAGTTTTTTGTCGTCCCTGCCGGGACATAGGCTTTTAATTGCAAAGGCTACCCAGGACTTCGTCCTGGGCTAAGCTGAATTGTCCCGCAAGGCGGGACACGGGCATCGCCAATCCACGAGTAGTCGGGCCCTGGGATACACCTTCTTGCCCGCGAGCAGCCTGAGAAGCCGGCTCGGGAAAGATAGCGCCAGCTGCAGTCTCAAGCTAGATGTACGGTCCCTGCCAGGACAGAGATGCTTTTATTGCAAGCCTACCCAGGACTTTGTCCTGGGCTGAGCTGAATTGTCCCGCAAGGCGGGACACGGGTGTGGACAAGTTCTGATCCGTGTGATGCGAACTATGAGTTTGCAGCGGCTCGTGCGAACAGCAGGTCCCCTTCGGCTTCGCTCAGGGCAGGCTTTCGACTGCGCGTCCGCCCGCCGCAAAAAAGCGCGGCGGAAAAGCAAAGGCGCGGACGCTCCGCTCAGGATGACAGATTTATAAGGAGCGCGATGTGGGCACGGCTGAGGCCGTGCCCTGATACGAAACGTTACTGCGATACCGGGGTCGGGGCGTTCTTGGGGGTCGACAGGTAGCCTGTGATGCTGTCCTTGCCGGCGGTGAAGACGACCACTTCGTAGAGCATGTGATCGCGTCCGGTGTAGAACTGCAAAGGCTCGCCCACCGTGCGGTCCTTCTTCTCAATGGTGCGATCGTCGGCGATGACGTTCACTGTGAAGCGGCTCTTTTTGACATCCACCTTTTTCAACTGCAGGCTTACGGTGGAGACCGGAGTGCGCGCGCCTTTCTGCAGCGTGAAGTCGTAATAGTTGCGCTCGCCCTTTCGCTTCAGCTCAGCCAGCTCCGACGAATTGTGGGCGACGAGCCCGCTCTGCAGACCAAGGTCGCCGATGGCTTTTTCCAGCTTCTGATTGGTCGCGGCCAAATCGGTTTGCGTTTTCTGGATGTCGGTCTTGGCCGAGCCGACGTCGGTCTTGACGGTACTGACCTCGCCGTTAACCTGAGCGAGTTGCTGACCCTGCTGATGCTGTTCCGCAGCCAGCCGGGCTGCAGCGGCAGCGTTGGCCTTCTGCGCCTTCTCAAACTCGGCGGCGCGAGCAGCGATCTCCTGCTGGGTCTCACCCGTCGCAGAGCTGAGCTGTTGCTTGAACTCGGACGAGGTGGCGTGCAGGCGGTCGGTCAAGTCCGCCTGGGCAGCTTCCAGATCCTGCTGCTTCTGCTCGAGCGAGACGATTCTGGTCTTCAGGCCGTAGATGAGGTAGAGCGATGCGGCAACATAGATGACGGCAGCCCCCAGCAAGACGTACATCAGAATGGAGCTTCGGTCGAAGCCACTGGATTGAGGCTCGGGCGCAGGGTTCGGTTCTTCTAATAGCATTTGCGATCCTTTCCTGCCAGGCTCAATTCTGCGAGAGGCGAAATACCGTGTCAACAAGCATATACGGCTGGAAGCTGGAAACGTAACCCCACGAAGGCGGTTTCGAGATTGAAAAACAGTTTCGAGTTTCAGGTTTCAAGTTTCAAGTTTCAAAACCCGAGTTGAGAGCAACAGGTCGGGGATCACAGCCCGGATTTGCATGGCCGAGGCAGAATAGATATTGACGGGCGCTCGCCGGTGGCGGGACGCCGCCGGGACAGGCGGCCGGGAGGCCGGCGCTACGACGGAGATCAAAGCGAGCTCTGATAGAAACCAGTGCGATTTTTGAGATAGGCTCTAACTCGACCATGACTGAGACGGCGGTTGCTCCAGGCAAAGTTGCGAAGGATGAGAGCAAGACCTCCAAGCGCGTGCTCGATCCGCTGGAGCGGCTCTCGGAGATTCTGTTCGGCGTGATCATGGTGCTCACGTTCACCGTGTCGCTGCGCGTGGCGCGTGCCAATCGAGCAGAGGTACACGAGATGCTGATTGGCGCGCTGGGCTGCAATCTGGCATGGGGACTGATCGACGCGATCATGTACCTGATGTCGTGCGTCAGCGTGCGTGGGCATAACTTCGCGATTCTTCGAAAGCTGCATGGCTCACCGCAACCGGAGGAGGCCAATCAGATCATCGCGGATGAGTTGCCGCCGGTGGTGGTCGCGGCGCTGCCTGCCGGTGCGCTCGACGGAATGCGGCAGAACCTGGTCAAACTGACCGATATGCCTCCGCGGCCGAAGCTGACTGGGGACGATTGGCGCGGCGCCTGGGGAGTTTTCCTGCTGGTGTTTCTGTCCACGTTTCCTATCGTGATTCCGTTTGTGCTCACGCACGATATCAAGGTGGCGGGGCGCGTCTCGGATGTAATCGGCCTGGTCATGTTGTTTGCCGCCGGACATGCCTATGGGCGCTACGCCGGGCATAGTCCCTGGGGATGGGGTTTGTCGATGGTCGCGATCGGCGGCACGATGATTGGGCTCTGCATCGCATTGGGCGGATGAAAGCCATCTTCAAAGTCGCGGGCGTGGTGCTGCTGGTTCTGTGTGGACGGCAGTTGCCGGCGCAGGAGACGCCGACACCTGCGCCGGCGCCCGCAAAGACCGCGAGCGACGCTGACCAACAGAATGCCGCTGCCTGGAAGTACAACCTGACCGTTGACGGCTACATCGTGCCCGATGGCGACTCCTACGCCGACCCGTACCTCACCGCTGATCATCAGTGGCTACACCTGGAAGCACGCTACAACTACGAGAACCTGCACACCGGATCGTTGTGGGCGGGTTACAACTTCACCGCGGGGAAGACGCTGCAACTTGCGGTGACGCCTATGATCGGCGGTGTCTTCGGGCGCACCACCGGAATAGCGCCGGGCTGCGAGTTTTCTCTGACCTACAAGAAGCTACAGTTCTCAAGTTCCAGCGAATACGTTTTTGACACCACGGCGAAGGCGGGCAGCTTCTTTTATAGCTGGCCGGAATTGACCTTCTCGCCGGTGAGCTGGCTAAAGGTTGGAGGCGTGGCACAGCATACCAAGGCGTTTGAGACCTCGCTCAACACGCAGCGCGGGTTTCTGGTGGGCGTGTCGGTTAAGAACGTGGAATTCACGACCTACGTTTTCGATCCGGAGTTGCCGACACCGACGGTCGTGCTGGAGATGGGGTATAGCTTCTGAAACGCTGTGGCCTAGCTGCCAAACAAGGCCGCGCCGTGGAACGGCGCCAGGACCAGCGTCAGAGCCAGCATCCCGGCGGCGGCCAGCGCAAGCCAGCGGCGCTCGCGGCCTATGTCGGGCCACTGTGGGACATCGGGATGCCTCATGCCGGTGAAGGTGAGGATCAGCGCCCACACCAGCCAGCCCATCCAGAAGAAGATTCCCAGCGGGATGAGGATGCCGATGGTCGTGCGCGTTACCCACTTATGCGATCGCGGCGAAACCGCATAGATGATGTGGCCGCCGTCGAACTGCCCGCCGGGCAAAAGATTCAGAGCGGTTGCGAACATGCCCACCCAGGCGGCGATACCGATGGGATGAAGGTACAGTGCCTCCAACGGCGCTGTGCTGTGGCTGTAGGCGGCGAGCGCGTGATGAAAGAGGCTGAAGATCAGCGGGTAGCCGAACTCCAGTCCCGAACCTGATGCGTAGGGAGGCATCGGTTTGGAGAGCGCCAGTCCCCAAAAGAGCACAGGCAGCGCGACCATGAATCCGGCGATGGGGCCGGCGATGCCGATATCGAACAACGCCGTGCGCGAACGAATGGGCGACTTGATGCGGATCAGCGCGCCGAAGGTGCCGATGAGCGTAGGGGCGGGTATGAAGTAGGGAAGCGTGGCGTAAACGCCGTTCCGCCCGGCGACGACGAAATGTCCGAACTCGTGCGCGAGCAAGATGCCGAGCAGCGTCAGCGAGAATGGCAGCCCCATCAGCAGGCGCGCGGGATTCTGCCAGATCCAGCGCAGGGGAAACAGAGGCAGCGTGTAATTGTCGGTGGTGAAGGCGGGCAAGCCGTGGACGAAGTTGAATTGCAGCCGCGCACCCACGACCAGAGTGGTGAAGAGCGTCAACAGCAACAGCAGGAGATGCAGCCAGTAGGGTCGGCGGCGCGCGGGCGCGGCAACAAAGACCTGTGGATAGGAAGAGACTTCGAAGGTATAGGAGACGGGCCGCGTGGGATCAGACATCGTTAAAAGCAGTAGTCAGTAGCCGGTATTCAGTGGCCAGTACTTGATTGCCTCGCGAAGGCGTGGGCCGTCGACAACTGGCGACCGGCCACCGGCAACTGCATTACTCGATCGACTGCAGCTCCTTGCCGGGCTTGAAGCGGACGGCCTTGCCGGGCGGAATGTTAACCTCGGCGCCGGTGCGCGGATTGCGACCGATGCCGGTCTTGCGCGGGCGCACGGTGAAGACGCCGAAGCCGCGCAGCTCGATACGATCGCCCTTCGCGAGCGACTTCTTCATGCTTTCGAACACGGTTTCGACCGCCATCTCTGCTTTGGTCTTGGTGACGCCGGTCTTGGTAACAACTTCGTTAATCAGATCGAGTTTGATCACGAGTGGCTCCGCTGATTGACGCTCACGGGGCGCGATGGCCCCACCACAGAAACTGCTGTGATTCTAGCTGACTTCTTACGGGAGCGGTAAGTTACTTTTGGACTTCGACTTCCGAACTGATGGGCGAATCCTAGTGAAGCCGGCAGCCATTGTCAACCAGAGCGGCATTCCGTAAGATGACGTTTCGCAACGCAACGTGAATCATCCGGGCTTCCGCCCTCGGGGAATTGCATTGTCCATTAAGAGCGACCGCTGGATCCGCAAGATGGCCACTGGGCACGATATGATCAATCCCTTCTCGGAGAAGCAGGTCCGCGAAGGCGTGATCTCCTTCGGTCTGTCGTCCTACGGCTACGATCTGCGGGTTGCCGACGAGTTCAAGATCTTCACTAACGTCAACAGCACCATTGTCGATCCCAAGAAGTTTGACGAGCGCTCCTTCGTCAGCCTGCAAACCGATGTCTGCATCGTGCCGCCGAACTCGTTCGCGCTGGCGCGCTCGGTGGAGTACTTCAAGATTCCGCGCGACGTGCTGACCATCTGCGTCGGCAAGTCGACCTATGCGCGCTGCGGCATCATCGTCAACGTCACGCCGTTTGAGCCGGAGTGGGAAGGCTTCGTCACGCTCGAGATCTCCAACACCACGCCGCTGCCGGCGCGCATCTACGCCAACGAGGGCCTGTGCCAGATCCTGTTCTTCCAGTCGGATGAGATGTGCGAGACCAGCTACAAGGACAAGCACGGGAAGTATCAGGGGCAGAAGGGAATCGTGCTGCCGAAGCTGTGAGGGAGAAGCTATCGGCTGTCACTGCTCATCAGCTAAGACTCGCGCACGTTGTCGCCGAAGCGTTACATGAGTCCAGGTGACTGGAATGGTCCCGAATCGCCAAGGTTTAGCCGACGGCTGATAGCTGACGGCTGATACCTGCCTCTACTTCCCTTCGCTTTCCTTGAACATGTACTTGATGCTGGGTTTGTAGATCAGCAGGTTCGATGCCCCGATGCGATTCACCTTCAGGCAGTACTTGTCGTACCACTCGATGACCCCGTGCACCTCTTCGCCGTCCTGCAGCACCAGCACCATGGGGGTCTTGGTCTGCATTTGTTTCTGGTAGTAGAAGTTCTCGGCGTGGGTTTGTTCCGGCGGAGGAGTCTTCTTGCCGTTAGAACGGTCGCCGCGGTCGGCTCGCTCGCCGCGATCGCTGCGCTCCGCGCGATGATTCTCCACGCGCGGATGGTCGGTGCGATTCAGCGCGGGACGGATCAGCTTGCGGTTCGCGAAGGCTTCGGGATCAACAGCTCGCCCTACTGCGGTAGCATCCATGGACTCTTTCATGGGATTGGCTCCTGCGGTCTGCACACCAGCCTTTCGGCAATCGTGAACCCGGTTCCAACCGACACGGTTGTGCGGCAAGCTCTGGTGTGTGTCGACCCGAGGTTTTCGTCAGGTGTGAACTTAGCGATACCCTAACACAGGAGAATCGCCAAGACAATCCATAAGCCATGCTACTTTCGTACTAGCGCTCCAGTGAAGTGGCGAAAGAATCCAGCGCCAACGTGCGCAATAGATTCCGGCGCATGCCGCTCTCCATTTCGCCCAGCCGCTGAACGGCCGACACGATCCAGGCAAAGTCCACGCCTTCCGCCATGCGTGCTAACTCCGTTTGAATATCCTGATTGCGAACCAGTTCCGCGGTACCCGACTTGAGCAGCAGCATGTCCTCCAGCAGCGAGTACAGCGTGCGAATCAGTTGCTCGGTCTTCGCTTTGCCGTCGGCGCCCGCGCGATAAGTGTCGGTCACGCGAAACAGGTCGCTGTGATCGCCGGCCCGCAGCGCCGGAGCCAGCAGCGTCAACGCATCCTGCCGGGCCGCAAGATATCCGGCCAGATCGAAGCTGCGCGCCCGTCCCAGCCCGCCGCCGCAGACGCGTGCAACCAGGCCACGCTCGCGCGGCTTCCACTCCGGACGATGCTTCTCCAGATATTGCTCGACCTCCGATGCCGAAAGCGGCGCCAGCCGCAGATGCATGCAGCGCGATCGAATCGTCGGCAGCAGCGCGCTGGGATTGTCGCTGAGCAGGAAGATGGTCGCAAACTCCGGCGGCTCTTCCAGCACCTTCAGCAGCGAGTTCGCCGCCTCCTTCATGAAGTCCGCATCGCTGAAGATGCAGACGCGCTCGCGCCCTTCGGCCGGCTTGTAATAGATCTCGTGAATGACGTGGCGCACCTGATCGACCTTCACCAGCATTTGCGGCGGGTCAGGAGGAATGATCAGCACGTCGGGATGCGTCTGCACGAAGATGCGCGTCTCGCGCTTGTCGGTTTCGCGCAAGTTCTCGCGTGCCTCGACCGCCTCGGCGAAGCGATCCTCCAGCGCGTCGGCTTGCGCAATGCGAGTGCAGTTGGCGCACCGGCCGCAAAAGTCAGGCAGCCCATCAGTAGTTGGCCGCTCCCGGCAGTTCATGGTCTTGGCAACCATCTGGGCGAGCGTGAACTTGCCCGCTCCTTGCGGGCCGGAGATGATCACCGCGTGGGGAAAGTGCTCGCGCGCCAGCATCTCGCGCAGCGTGCGAACCGTCTCGGCGTTGCCGTGAAAATCAGAAAAAGACATAGCAATAAGGGGTCAGGGGTTAGGGAGGCTTGATTAAGCCCGGTGAAAGGGCACAGGCTTGAGCCGTGCGGCAATCGTCGCAAAATCATAAGCCTTTAGCCCTGTAAGGATTGCAGTCGACGTAATCAGATCCTCCATGGCGGCCGTAGCGCCGGGCTCCAGGGTTGATCTCATACGTTCTCGACCTGTTCTTAGTTTTCTCATTCCCTAATTCCAGATCTCCAATCCTTTCTCAGCATATTCTCGTAATGCTCCATCTCCTAATCCTAATCCCTAGCCCGAATTCTTTAAGCGAGGGGCCAGGGGCTGGGGACTAGGGATTAGTAGTCGGCTGACTCTTCTCTTGACCCCTAGCCCCCGATCCCTAATCCCTAATCCCACTTGAATCTCTCCCTCACCACTCGGACAATCTCCCCATGCACCACCTCGATCGGCGGCCGCGCATCAATCACAACCACGCGCTGCGGCTCGCGGCGCGCGATCTCCAGAAACCCATCGCGCACTCGCGTGAAGAACCCCTGGCTCTCTTTCTCGAAGCGGTTCTCATCGTTCTCCGTGTCCTTGTTGCGACGGCGAGCGCGGCGCACGCTGGAAGCCACATCGGAATCCATCAGGATGGTCAGATCGGGCCACAGTCCGCCACAGAGAAGCTCATGCAATCGCAGCACGCTCTCGCTTCCAAGCTGCCGCCCGGCTCCCTGGTATGCTTCTGTGGAGTCGGTGAAGCGATCGCACAATACCCACCTGCCCGAGTCAAGTGCAGGCTGGATGACTTCGGCGATCAACTGTGCGCGCGAAGCGAACATCAGCGCCATCTCCGCGTGCGCGTCCAGTCCGGCCGTACGCGAGCTCAGCAGCACTTCGCGAACGCGCTCACCGATCGCGGTTCCGCCCGGCTCGCGCGTGGTCACCACATCGATGCCGCGTTCGCGCAGGGCGGTCGCCAGCTTCTCCAGCTGCGTGCTCTTGCCGCAGCCGTCCAGGCCTTCGAACGTGATGAACCTGCCGCGCTCGGCCGCTTTCTTCACCGGGCTCATCATATCAATCCACGGTCTGCAGGGGTGCTGGCCTCACAGTGCTAAAAAATCCTTCCAAGCGGTTTGTGTTTCAGGGGCCACGACTTCAGTCGCGCCCGAGCACGTGCTCTTTTTGAATTTGTCATCCTGAGCGGAGCGTCCGCGCCTTTGTTTTTCCGCCGCGTCTGTTGCGGCGGGCGGACGCGCAGTCGGGGTCCCCGGACACGCGCCTCTTTGCGCGTGACTGGGGTGAAGCAGTCGAAGGACCTGCTTTTCGCATGAGCCGTCACTAACTCCGACTTTCCGCAAGGGCGCCTTTCGCCTTTTTCAGAAGCCCCTGCTCCCCCGCCGCTCGCTCGCTCGCCGGCGGCTTCTTAGGCGCCTCGGCCTCGACTGGCTCCGGCGCAGGCATCGGCGGCAGAGCCGCCTCCGCGTGTTTCAAGTTGGCAGCTGCCCCTTGCAGCGCCTGCAGGATCAGTCGCGCCCGTGTCGGATCCAGCCGCAAGTGCGACACTCCGTGGATCAGTTGCATGTAGCCGATCTGGATCGCCGAAGCGTCATCCAGAAACGGCACCTGAAACGTGGCGAAGGGATAGTCGCCCGGCCGCGGGTGCGGGTTTTCCTCCATGAACATGGTCGTCATGGGCATCGCTTGATACTGGCCGGTGTGGTAATAGCAGAACCGCTGATCGCGGAGGGCCGGCGAGCCGCAACGCTTGCCGCCGGTTCGAAAGTATTCGCAAATCGGAACACTCATGATGGCACCTCAAAAAATTTAGAGTATTGAATCCAAAGACTTTATCGCAAAGTATTGATTTCAGAGAACTTACAACAACAGTTAAACCAAGTGTTTTCATTGGTTTACGCATTTCTCGCAAAGTATTGAAAACACGGCATGTCTCTGTAAGCCTCTGAGCGGCAATGGCTTTGCGTCGCCTCGACCCGAGCTCACCAAGACACGTCATAACCCAGTCTCTCCTAAACACAAAAGGGCGAAGCATCGGCTGCAAGCCGCGCCCCGCCCTAACAGTGCTATCTTATAAACCCACTAAACGGGAGTCATCCTACAAAGGTCGTAGAACGGCGTAAAATGTTCGCCGAAAGACGCGGCTGAGCCTGGTGCGAAAGGAGTACACAATGATCGCTCTGAAAGTGGCGCTTGCACTTCTCTCGCGACAGGTCTTGGCGGCGATTTTCTGCTCTGCCTTCCTTCTCGCTGCCGCTTCCGCACAAACCTTCACGGTGCTCTACACTTTCGACTTTGGCACTTATCCAGAAGGCACACTCACTCTCGATGGTGCAGGAAATCTCTACGGCACGACCGCCGAGGGAGGCGACTACGCTTACGGTTCGGTATTCAAGCTCAGTCCGAGGAACTCTGCTTGGGCTCTGGGCACACTGTATAGTTTCGGCGCTGGCGGCTACATCGACGGAAGAAATCCCGCAGGTCAGGTTCTTCGGGATGAGAGCGGTGTACTCTACGGCACCACTCATCAAGGAGGGGGCGATCTGGGAGAAGGCACCGTCTTCAAATTAGCTCCCCCGCCAACCGCTCCGAGTTCGCCAACGGCTCCCTGGGTAGAAGTTCAACTCTATGATTTTGGTTTACAAGGTACTGGAGGATGGGATCCCTCAGCCGATTTAGCGTTCGACGCAGAAGGCAACGTATACGGTACGACAGCTGGCGGCGGTGTCCATCGCTACGGTACGGTTTACAAACTGACGCGTTCATCTGGTAGATGGCTATTCAGCGTCTTCTACAGCTTCGATGGCACGCAAGGCTTCCAGCCCATGAGCGGTGTGACCTTCGACGCGGCGGGCAATCTATACGGAACGTTGTATGGGGGTGGTGCCAATGGCGCGGGGAGCGTATACCAAATCACTCCTTCCGGCTCGACTACGGTTTTATACAGCTTCAACGGCTCCTATGACGGAGCGAATCCTCAGGCGGGCGTAACCTTCGATACAGTGGGTAATCTCTACGGCGCCACCAGCGCGGGAGGTGCAGGAGGGGGAGGCGTCGTCTTCGAGCTATCGCCGTCTAACGGAGCCTGGATCTACACTCCCATTTATTCTCTGAGCGGCATCGGTGGACCGTTGCGAAGCCTGGTTTTCGATTCAACCGGAAATCTCTATGGGACGGCCTGCAGGAATGGGGCCAATCACCTCGGATCGGTTTTCAAGTTGACTCCCTCGAATGGTAGTTGGACTTATAGTTCGCTCCATGACTTCACAGGTGGCTCGGACGGTGAATATCCAATCGGAGGGCCGGCGCTGGACGAGAACGGCAACCTCTACGGAACTACTTCTCAGGGACAAAATGGGGTCTTCGAAATTACGCCGAACTAATATCAAAATCCAAGCGACTATTTACCACGGCGCAATGCTGATCGCGCATTATCGCGTCGGGTCACGAGGGTGAGCATGACGTGTCGGAGATTCTCTCACCGCGAGTTGATCGAATACCGCACCATCACTCCGTCCACGTATGTCGCTTCCACTCGGTAGTCGTTGGGAAGGTATTCGAAGATCTGCGTCTTCAAGCCTTCTTCCGAGGTGGACTCCGAGAGCCGCCGCCCCAGGCCCAGCAGTTCGCTGACCTCGCCGATTTGCATACCGCGTTTGAGCCGCGTGATCGGAGACGACGGCGCGCCGTTCGCGGGAGCTTTGGCGTTGTCCGCCGTAGCTTGCGCCGTCGGCTCCAGGATCGCCTTCTGCCCCGCGAGATCGCCGAAGTCGACATACCCATCCAGCATCTTCGCCAGCGCCTCCGGCGTGAGCTCGTCTTGAGGAATGCTGCCGTTCCAGCGCAGGTTGAAACGCGATCCGCCGCGCAGGCGTTTGTCCGCGACCTGCTGCGCCTTGAGCTGGCTGGCGATCGATGCGGCGCGATCGTCGGCTCGCTGCTCACGGTCGCGGCGCGAGCGTTCATAATCGAGCTGGCGTTGCAGATCGCGCCGCCGCTGCGGATCGGTGGTGTTGTTGAGGTCGCGCTCCAGCTGCCGCTCGTAGCTGCTCTTGTCGACGTGATAAGGCGTGACGTTGGTATTGGTATCGTCCCAGAATGTTCCGAAGCCGCCGCCGTCGAGTTGAAACTCGATCAGGTTCTTCTTCACAACCAGAGTGGTGATGGTTGCGCGGTCGCCACTGCGCAGCGCCGGGCCAAATTGCTTCAGCCTTCCCGAATACTGTTTCCAGTCCATCGGGTCGTCGCGATCCATGCGCAGGTCGACGCCCTGCTGCGTTCCCGGCATGTCGATCTGCAGGGTCACCTGCTTGCCGACGAAAGCGTTTTGCAAAGCCGCCTGCCCGGAATTCTGGGCACTAACAGGCGAGGCAACCATTGCGATTAGGAAAAAGGCACTGCACACACGTGGAAGCATCGGACGTGCTCCTCCGGTTTGTCTGGGATTGAAACGAGCGGCAGTGAGTCTAGCACGCGGACATGAAACATTCGGAGCTGATGTGGTGTCGGGCTCAATCCGTAACCTTCACCTTCACTGGCCGCGCCGCCGACACATCGTACGTCTTGTCCCCCGCATAGATCGCGGTAATGGTATGGGTTGCGGCGATATCGAACGACGTCGTAAGAGTCGCTTTGCCGCCAGCCAGCGGGATTGGCTTGCCCGCCGTGATGCCGTCGATCATGAACTGCACCGCGCCGGTGGGAGTTGCGTCTTTGCCGGACACGGTCGCCGTAATCGAAAGCAGCGTAGCCGTTCCAACCGTCGCCGGACCGTGCAATGTCGTCGTCGTCGCTACTCCGGGCGGTAGAACCTGTATCACGCCCATCATGCCCATATCTTCGTGCTTAAGAATGTGGCAGTGATAGAGAAACGTCCCCACGATGTTTGGATCGCGAAAGTCCATGCGCAGCTTCACGCTGGGATACGGACCCGATCCGTCCCAATAGGGCAGATCGATCGTGTCGCGCGATGTACCGTCATTCACCGGTTTGCCGTCGACCTCCAGCACGCGGAAGTGGAGCTGATGAATGTGGAAGACGTGATCTTCCTGCGCCCGATTCTCAATCGTCCAATCTTCTACCGCGCCCTCGTGTACCACGATGTTTGGCGGCTGCCCCATGCGGTACATCTCCGGCTGCTGGCCAACCACGGTAATGAAGTAGAAGACCGAAGAATCCGGATCCTGCGGACTCGGCGAGAGCTGCGAGAAGTACAGCCTTCGCTGCACAATCGCCAGGTTCTCGTCGTCCGGGCGGCGCTCCGGCCTTGGTGACGCAACCCCATGCGTCCGTTGGATTGCTTCTTCGTTGTTGCTGTTGCCGATGACGATATCCGCGATCGGCCGCGCTGGATCGTTATCCCCCTGCGGGCCGGTGTCCCACTTTGTCGTGACCAGTTGCATTCGCTGTCCGGCCGCGGGCGTCTCGACTACGAATTCCATCCGCGCTCCCGGCGGCAAGAAAATGCTGGCCTCCTTTTGCGATGCCGCATTGCTGCTCACCGGCACACCATCGACGGCAACGATCTTCACTGGCTGCGGCCCGCCGTTCTCTAGGAGTTGCAAGTTGAAGATCGTGTCCGCCGCAGCATTCAGCACGCGCCACAGCTCCTTCTGCGCCGGCCGTGTCTCAATCTTCGCCGGCTGATATTCGGGATACAGTACCGGAACGTAGTTGATGGAGACGTCCCACGCAGGCGGCAGCGTATTCAACTGCTGCACCCGGCTCAGCGACTGATCGCGCAGCACGATAATCCGCTCCGGCAACTTCGCCAGCGACGGATTCTGCCTCTCCAGTCCTTCAACAATCAGCGCTCCCGAAGCGCCGCCCTGAACTTGCCGCTCGCTGAAGCCGTGGGGATGCGGATGGTACCAGTACAGGCCGGGCGGCTCATCCTTCGGAATCGTCACGCGATAATCGAAGTCGTCCCCCGGCTTCACAGTCGTATTGATCACGTCGTCCTGATGGCATGTAGGCGGGATCGTTAAGCCGTGAAAGTGCAGGTTGGTCATCGCGCCATCCATCATGGTCGCGTCGCAGCCCGTCTGTTCGCCGCGCTGGGCGGGCGTCTCCGGCAGGTGAGCTTGCGACAGGATCGCCGCCGGAAGGTCATTGTGCAGATGAAGAATCAACTGATCGCCAGGATGCACCCGCAGCGTCGGCGATTCCACTCCGTCGTCAGTGATGTAGCAATAGCGCGGAGGCCCCTGCCCAACAGTGGTGGCCTGATACCTGAAGTGCAACGTGACTTCCAGAACGCCGTTTTGACTGCGCAGCTCGGGAGGATTCTGCACCGTCGACCCCGGCGCAGCACGAGGGCAGATCTGCTCAGCCGGCGAGTTTGAAGCAAAGCTCAGCGTCGCCCACAACAAGAAAATGAGCACCGCGATCGCCATTAGGTGTCGGCGTGAAAACCTTCTCCCGATTACGCCAGACGACTGCGACCGCTGAAACTCAAGCGCCGTAGGCGCGGAATACCATAGCCCGGCACGTAGCCGAAGACGGAGTGCTGGGTCAGTGGGAAAACAACCATGGTCCGCCGGGGACGGCACGGTTCTCTTAGGGATTATGAATTGGTGAAGAGGCGGGACGTTGGTCCTCATACTGCGATTGCTATCCAGAATAAAGCAACCGGCGTTTCAACTGCGCAAGACGTACTAATTTTCAGTTGCAATCCCCGCACAAACAGTTGCTTGGCCATTTACGAGTACAGCTTTGGAACAATCGCGCCCACGCTTCGTCTGTACTCCTCGTAAGCCATGCCGAAGGTCGAGATCATCGCCCGCTCTTCGATCTTGCTCTTGATCTTGAAGCCTGCATAGATCAGCACGATCGCGATCAGGCTCCGCACCTGCGCCCGCAGCAGCCCCGTGCCGGCCAGCGCCGTGATCAATCCCGTATAGATCGGATGGCGCACAAACCGGTACGGCCCGGTCCGCACCAGCTCATGACCGACCTTCACCGTCACCGCCCCGCTCCAGTTGCCACCCAGATAAAGCCTGGCCCAAATGGCGAACCCGATTCCCGCGGCAGTCAGCGCGACTCCCAGCCAGTTGGTAATGGTGCCAGGCTGGAAAAGCCGAATGCGCAGCCAGGGCTGGATGATCTCCTTGCCGAAAACCAGATAGAAGGCGACCATGACCAACACCGTGTAGGAGAGCCGTGAGGACACACTCTCGCGCTGCTCTGTCGTCTTGGTCCCAAACGCCATCACCAGCCAGACCACGACGAACACTATCCAGATGTAACCGCAAATGGCCCCAGGCGACATCGTCCTCTCCCGAACCAATTACGTTAGCCTAACCCAAATGGTTCCCGGACGCGATTTGCCGTTCGCGTGAGAGCCACAGCCACGGTCGTGTCCTGCTGGACGGCAGCGGCCCACCATAGTATCTTGACGGTGCGACGCTGTGTTACGCGTCCTAGCAATCAATTCAAGAGGGAGCCGTTGTCCATGTATAAGCGCCTGTTCTCGCTTGCCGTTCTCTGCTGCCTGTTCACCACGCTGGCCCTTGCGCAAAAAATCGAAACCGATTGGGATCGCACCGCCAACTTCTCCAACCTCCACACCTATTCCTGGGAGCCCAGCCCTCATCCCGCCAAAGGCTTCTGGAACGATCGCATCATCGATGGAATTAACCAGCAACTGCAGGCCAAGGGGCTGACCAAAGTCGAGGCCAATGCTAATCCCGATGTGTGGGTCGTCTACAGCAACAGCATTAAGGATCAGAAACAGGTGGTAGGCACCGGTTACAGCATGGGGCCAGGCTGGGGCTGGGGCGGATGGGGCGGACCGAGCAGCGTGACCTACAACACCTACGTTACGAAACAAGGGACGCTGGTGGTCGAGATCGCCGACACGAAGAACAAACAACTATTGTGGCGCGGCTCAGCCACCGACACCATCTCCGACAACAGCAACAAGAACATCAACAATCTGAACAAGGCCATCACCAAGCTGTTCCAGAAGTACCCGCCGCAGGTAAAGAAGTAGGACCTTGGCATCTGGGTAAGAAGGATTTCTAAGATCTTCGTGGAACAACGCGATGATCTCTCGCCGACAATGACCGCGCCGTCAGGCTCTTACCGGCAAGAACAGCGCCGTAGGCGTGAAAGAGCTTAGCCCAGCGCTTCAGCGCTGGGTGCTGGGCTAAAGATCTCGCGTCCCGCAGGGACGGCAGGGTTTCCCCAGACGCATTCGGCGGCGTTGTTAATATCTGGCCCGTTTCGTGCGGAGTCACTTCGCTTCGCTACGACAGCTGATGTTGTCTCCGGAGTGTGCTATGAGAATGCGGAAGCACTTCTTGGCTTCAATCGCCATACTGATTTTCTTCACGGCAATCGGCGCCCAGGCGCAATGGGTCATGGTCGCGCGCGCGGTGGCCGGACGGGTCGAGCGCATGCAAAACCAGTCCTCGAACGGCACGGGCTACGACGTTGCCACCGTCGTTCTCATGGCCAATGCCGACAAGGTTTATGAAACTGCCCTCAGCTCGCTGAAAACGAATCATCCTGACTTGACCATCACCAGCAGCGATGCCAAGAAGCGGGTGATCAAGTTCTCCAAGGGCGATCAGATCGCCAGCCTGCAAGCGACCCCTCTCGGAGACAAGCTCACGCAGTTGGTGATCGCGTCCAATCTCGTCCCTGCGCAACCCGATGCCACGCCGATGGTAGTTGAGGGCGTGATGAAGGTCTGCAAGCAAATGAACGTCGTCTGCACCCAAGCGGATCAATAGTAAGTAGCGCCGGCCTCCCGGCCGGCTGTCCTGGCGGCGTTCCGCCGCCAGCGAACGCCCCGTGTAAGGGCACGACTTCACAGGCTGCTGAAAAACAAGTTCCGCAAGGGAGATCGGGTAGTGTTGGCCTTCAGGCCAGCGTACAAGCCGTTTGTTTTCTGTTTGAGCCGGCTTCAGCCGGCGGCATGCCTTCACCCGAATCGCAACGGCGAAAACGCTTCCACATCGATCTCCGTGCGTCCTCCACTGAGCAGCTGCGTCATCACCAGCGCCGTTATCGGCGCCAGCATAATCCCATCGCGATAATGTCCCGTCGCCGCATAATATCCCGGCATCGACGTAGCTCCGAGGATCGGCAATCCATCCGGCGACCCCGGCCGCAGCCCCGCCCAGGCCTCATGAATGCGCATGGCAGCAATCTCCGGAACAACCTTCGCCGCAGCCTGGTACAACCTCTGAACCGTGTCAGGATCGACCCGCTTGTCGAACCCGGCTTCCTCCACCGTAGCTCCCAGCAATATGCGTCCATCGCTGCGCGGAACGATGTAAACCTCCGGCGTGCGCACGACATGTCGAATCAGCGGACCCGAGTTGTGTACGCCTTTCGCTGGCAACACGCAGACCATCTGTCCTTTCACCGGACGCGTCGGCACGTTGATGGGCTTGATCTGCGAAGCCCAGGCGCCGGCGCAATTCACCACAACCTCCGCGCCATAGAAAGACTTCGCGGTTCGCACGCCCGCGGGCCGCCTTCCCATCATCGCAACTTCCGTTACCGGCGCGCCGGTCACGAAATCGACGCCCACCGTGCGCGCCGCTTTTTCCAGCGCGCTGCCCAGCTTGCGCGGATCGACACTTGCCTCTGGCAACAGATACGCTCGGCCGCGGTGCGCGATCCGCGGCTCAAGTCGCGCGAGCTCCGCCTCCTCAAGAAGCTGCGAACCTTCGCAGGCCGGCTGCTCACCTTTTTCGAAGAATGCGATGGCGCCATCCGTCCGCAGATCGGGCGACTCAAACGCCTGCGCGCGCAGTTGCGTCACGAACTCGGGATACATGCGCGCGCTGGCTGCAATCATCTTCGCCAGCTGCGGTGGATTGCCGGGATCGCAGTGCGCGATCATCCCTCCCGCAGCGTGCGTCGCCTCGCGGGCAGGCTCACCCTTTTCGACCACAAGCACTGCGGCCCCGCTCTGACGCAAGCGCCATGCCAGCGACAGCCCGATCACCCCTCCACCAATGATGACAACGTCCCAGGTCTTCACCGTTCGATTGTAGTCAAGCAACCTGCTCAGGACGACGTGGTCCCTATATTCCTCCCAACGCAAACAAAAGAGCCCACTCATGCGGCGTGGCTTGAGTGGGCCAATTCCAGCGGGTTTGACAACCGGTAACTGACAACTGACAACCTGCTTTACGGCGAGTACTGCCAGATCATGCCCGTATTCCTCTGCAGCGTTCCGAAGCCGCAGGTCGTCGTCGTCCCGTACAGGTTGCCGTTGGCGTCCGAAGCGATGTTCCCGAAAATGTCTGCTTTACCTGCAACCAGTACTTCGCCGGAAGTAAGATTGGCAATTTGGCCGCAGTACAACTCAACGAACTCGTTGCAGTTTCCGGCGTTGCAGAAGAATAAGGCACCGCCTTCGGCGGCGTAGAGATGGTCCGCCGCATCGATTGCTAAGCCATTGACAAGGTTCGAGAAGATGCTCCAGTCGTTATCCGCGCAAACCTCCGCATCGTAGCCGGCGTTGTAGATGACTCCAAAGTTCCAGCCGTTGTTCCCCGACGGTGTCAGCCTGAAAACCAGACCGTACTGGATAAAATCGCCGTTGTAGTTGCAACCGCCAGGTTCGTGATCACAAATGCTGTAGCCATACAGATTGCCGTGGCTATCTTGAATCAGCCCGGCAGGCGAGTAGCCGTCTCCCTCGTCGGTGAAACTATGGAGAACGTTTTCCGTCCAGCCGCTCCCTGACGGCACTAATTGAAAAACCACACCGCACGGGTAGTAGCCGTTCACGCAATTATTGTTGCCACCGCCTATTGTCGTTCCGTACAGATTTCCGTCGTGGCCCAGCAGCAGGCTATTGGGGCCGTCGCCATCGTTTCCTCCGGTGAAGCTGTACAGGACCTTCGCCGTCCAGCCTCCTTGCGAGGGCGAAAGCTCAAATACAGCGCCGTGTCCGTAGGTTCCGGGGCCGCCGATGCCGTATAGATTCCCGGCCGAGTCGAAGGCGGTGACCGTACCGCCCTCTAAATCGCCGCTGCCGGTGAACTGGTAGATCGTCGTCTCGTTCCAACTGCACAGAGCGGTCGCGCAGGCAGTTGGTGGGGGCGTCGCCCTGTAGATCAGGTCGTAACCATTCTCGCCGCCCGCCGATCCGTAAAGCGCGCCTTGCGGGCCAATGATGACACCGTCCGGACTGCCGCCATTGCTGCCTCCCAGGAAGCTATACAGCGTGCTGACAAACCAGCTTCCGGCTCTTTTTGTGAAGTCATAGATCAGCCCTGCGCCATAGCTACCGCCGTTAGCAAACGTGCCGTAGAGGTTCCCCGCACCGCCCGCTACCAGCCCTGAAGTTTGAGCGTTAGGACTGAGCTCATGCAGGTCGTGAAAGCCGGGTTGGGGAGGGGGACAAGCGTAATCACTGTAGGTGGTGCTGGTGGTCGAGGTCGTCCCGTTGCCCAGAATGGTGAACGCCTCTGATGGAATCGAGCCGACCGAATTCTCCGAAGCCTGCGACGGACAGCCCTGCCCCTGACATCCCACCCCAGAATTCTCGTCCCAATAAAGCGGATCGCCACTGGGAACGCTGGCATTCTGCAGATTCACCCAGTAGGTCCCGGCATTCAGTGTGGGCCCGTTGAAGGTGCCCGTCTCGCTGCAGACGTTGTAGCCGTACTGGTTGCTGGTGCAGCTTCCCTGCGTGAAGTTCACCGTCTGATCGAAATAGCTGGTGCCGCTATTATCGCCCGAGGTAATCGACACCTCGACCGAGGTCAGCGTGTCGCCGGCAAACAGCCACGCGCCGAAACTCATGCCGGTAATCTGCGTCTGATCGTTTGCGATGGTGAAGCTGTCGCTGACGATGAAACCAAAATTGATATCCCAGGCGTCGGTGTTGCCGTTGATGGGCCCGTTATCGTAGATGTCGCTAGGGTCGAGCGGTCCGCGATGTTTTGTGGCCCGTGCAAATACCTGAGACTTCGGTGCCGGCATTCGCTTCAAAGAATGGGCCAGCCGCGACGCGTACTGCGGCATCTTCGCCGCCTGCACTGCGGTGGGCGGAACGGAATTCTGTGCGAAGGCCGGAATCGCGGCAGCCGCCACTATCAAGACCACGATCGCCGCAAGAGATATTGTGCGGAAGAGTGAAGTTGGAAGTTGCCCTTTGCGGTGCATCGGCTTGCCCTCCTCGCCGTCATAAGCCAAATCACATCGAGCGCGAACGTCCTGAGGCGTCGTGGGACATCCTGGGAGAAGCAGGTCGGGAGTCTGGTTTCTCGCCGTGTGGTCGCGAACCGGACCCGGTGGGAAAAAAGCCAGGGAGTCTTCTCCCGAGACACCCGTCAGGATTGCACACTCTTCCGCAAGACCTGTCAGTGATCCACGGCGCATCACCAAGTGACAGCCCCGGCCTCGCGGGATAACTTCCCGAATCCACATCGCCAAACACCTGTATGTGATCTACGTCACAGGGTTGTTAGTACCCTCGTCACAGCCCCTCCGCCCGTCAGCGCCTATCGTGGACATTACTGGTACTGGGATTCATAAACGGGCCGCCAATCGCGGACCCGGGGGGTAAAACAAAAGTGAAAACAACGGAATACTCTGCTTCGCCGGCTGCCACCCTTCATCCCCATTCATCGGTGGCCGGCGCGGCAACTCTGCCAAGCTCGCCTGCCGACGAGTCGCGCGCTGGAGATGCCATGCCAAGAATTAAAGTGACGCTCGACGGCAACGAAGCGGTCGCCTATGTTGCGTACCACGTCAGCGAAATTGCTGCCATTTATCCCATCACCCCGTCGTCACCGATGGGCGAATCGTCCGACGCCTGGGCTTCTGTCAGCGACAAGAACATCTGGGGCACCGTGCCCAAAGTTGTCGAGATGCAAAGCGAGGCCGGAGCCGCCGGCGCGCTGCACGGAGCCTTGCAGGCCGGAGCGCTAGGCACGACGTTCACGTCGTCGCAAGGCCTGCTGCTGATGATCCCCAACATGTACAAGATCGCGGGCGAGTTGACGCCCACGGTGATTCACGTTGCCGCTCGCGCGATTGCGGCCCAAGCGCTGTCGATCTTCGGCGACCACCAGGACGTCATGTCCGTTCGCCCCACCGGATTTGCCCTGCTGTCGTCCAACTCAGTCCAGGAAGCGATGGATATG
The DNA here is from genome assembly GCA_963805985.1 of uncultured Acidobacteriaceae bacterium. Classification (GTDB taxonomy): domain Bacteria; phylum Acidobacteriota; class Terriglobia; order Terriglobales; family Acidobacteriaceae; genus Bog-257. The sequence goes on from CAWDWG010000012.1 coordinate 132,699, forward strand.
GCGTTGATTGCGCACGCCGCGACGCTGGAGTCGCGCATTCCCTTCCTGCATTTCTTCGACGGCTTCCGCACCTCGCACGAAGTTTCCAAGATCGAGCAGCTCGCGCTCGCGGACATGCGACAGATGATCGACGACGATCTGGTTCGCGCCCATCGTGAGCGCGCCCTGTCACCGGATCACCCTGTCCTGCGCGGCTCGGCACAGAATCCCGATGTCTACTTCCAGGGCCGCGAAGCGGTGAATCCGTACTACCTGGCCTGCTCGACCATCGTTCAGAACGTAATGGACAAGTTCGCCCAGATCGTCGGCCGCCAGTACCAGCTCTTCCAATACGAAGGCGCGCCCGATGCGGAAGACGTCATCATCGTCATGGGCTCCGGCGCCGAGGCCGTACACGAGACAGTCGATTATCTGACCGCGCAAGGCAAGAAAGTCGGCATGCTGAAAGTCCGGTTGATGCGGCCGTTCTCACTCGATCACTTCCTGGCTGCATTGCCGAAAACGGTGAATAACATCGCGGTGCTGGATCGCACCAAAGAGCCCGGCTGCATCGGCGAGCCGCTCTATCAGGATGTCATCACCGCTCTGACCGAAGGCTTCACCGCAGGCCAGGCGCCAATGGCAACGTTCCCGCGGGTCATCGGCGGGCGCTACGGCCTGTCATCGAAGGAGTTCACGCCGGCGATGGTCAATCGCATCTTCGAAGAGCTGACCAAGCCTACGCTGCACAACCACTTCACCATCGGCATCAACGACGACGTAACCCACACTAGCCTGCCCTACGATCCCGCGTTCTCGACCGAGCCTGAAGGAACGGTTCGCGCGATGTTCTTCGGACTGGGCGCCGACGGCACAGTGGGCGCGAACAAGAACACCATCAAGATCATCGGCGAAGAAACCGACCTCAACGTGCAAGGCTACTTCGTTTATGACTCCAAGAAGTCGGGCGCGGTCACCACCTCGCATCTGCGCTTCAGCAAGACGCCGATTCGCTCGACGTATCTCATCTCGCGCGCGAACTTCGTGGCGTGCCACCAATTCAACTTCATGGAGCGGCTGGATGTGCTGAAGGCAGCCGATCCCGGTGCGGTCTTCCTGCTCAACAGCCCGTTCGGGCCGGATGAGGTTTGGGACAACCTGCCGCGTACCGCGCAGGAAACGATCGTCAACAAGAAGCTGCGCTTCTACGTGATCGACGGGGTCGACGTCGCGCGCAAGGCGGGCATGGGCGGACGCATCAACACCGTGATGCAGACCTGCTTCTTCGCCATCAGCGGCGTTCTGCCACGCGCGGACGCGATTGCCGCCATCAAGCATTCCATCGAGAAAACCTATGGCAAGCGCGGCGAGTCGGTCGTCCGCAAGAACTTCGCGGCTGTCGACGCATCGCTGGAAAATCTGCACGAAGTAAACGTGCCGGCGACCATCAGCTCGAAATTCGACATCCGTCCCGCGGTTGCGGCCTGCGCGCCGGCATTTGTCCGCGACGTGGAAGCATTGATGATGATCGGCGAAGGCGACCTGGTTCCGGTCAGTGCCATGCCGATCGACGGAACCTTCCCGACGGGCACGACCAAGTGGGAGAAGCGCAACATCGCCCTGGAAATTCCGGTGTGGGATGAGCAGCTTTGCATCCAGTGCGGCAAGTGCGTCATGGTTTGCCCACACGCCGTGATTCGCGCGAAGGTCTACGATGCCAGCTTCAATCATGCCCCCGAAGGCTTCCAGACCGCAGTTCCGAAGTGGCGCGAATTCAGCGAGTTAAAGTACACCCTGCAAGTAGCGCCTGAAGATTGCACCGGCTGCGGACTGTGCGTCGCCATCTGCCCGGCCAAGAGCAAGAGCGAAGCCAAACATCGCGCCATCAACATGCAGCCACAGCCTCCGCTGCGCGAGAAGTACAACGAATACTGGGACTACTTCCTGTCGATTCCGGAACTATCGCGCGAGAAGCTGTCGCACGGCCAAGTCAAAGACGCGCAGCTGCTGGAGCCGCTGTTTGAGTTCTCCGGCGCCTGCTCGGGCTGCGGCGAGACGCCCTACATCTCGACCATGACGAGGCTGTTCGGCGATCGCGCGCTGATCGCCAACGCGACCGGCTGCTCGTCGATCTACGGCGGCAACCTGCCGACCACTCCTTACACCACGAATGCGAAGGGACTCGGCCCAGCGTGGTCGAACTCGCTGTTCGAAGACACGGCCGAGTTTGGCATGGGCATGCGGCTGGCGGTCGACCGCCAAGGCGATTACGCCAAGGAACTGGTGCAGAGGCTGGCGGCGAAGATCGGCGACGATCTGGCGGTCGCGATCCTTGATGCCGACCAATCAACAGAGGAAGGCATCTTCGCGCAGCGCGAGCGCGTGAAGATCCTGAAAGATAAGCTGGCCAACGACAAGTCCTCGGTCGCCCGCGATCTGCTGGCGGTAGCTGACGAACTGGTCCGCAAGAGCGTCTGGATCATCGGCGGCGATGGCTGGGGCTACGACATCGGCTACGGCGGCCTCGATCATGTGCTGGCCTCGGATGCGAATGTCAACATACTGCTGCTCGATACCGAGGTGTACTCCAACACCGGCGGGCAGATGTCGAAGTCGACGCCGATCGGCGCGGTGGCCAAGTTTGCCGCCGGCGGCAAGCACATGCCGAAGAAAGACATCGCGATGATGGCCATCAATTACGGCCGCGCTTACGTCGCGCACATCGCGATGGGCAGCAACGATGGCCAGACGATGAAGGCCTTCGTGGAAGCCGACGCCTACAACGGGCCGTCGCTGATCATCGCCTACAGCCACTGCATCGCGCACGGCTACGACCTGGTACACGGCCTCGATCAGCAGAAGCTGGCGGTGACCTCCGGGCACTGGCCGCTGTTCCGCTACAACCCGACGCTGGCGAAGGACGGCAAGAATCCGTTCGTACTGGATTCCAAGGCGCCCAGCATTCCGCTGGAGCAATACATCTACAACGAGACGCGCTACACCATGCTGGTCAACAGCAATCCGGAAGAGGCAAAGAAGCTGCTGGCACGCCGCGCAGGACAACGTCAACGAGCGCTGGAAGCTGTATGCGCACATGGCAGCGATGAGCTTTGAGAAGCTGGAGAAGGCATAGGAGCAGCCCGAGGTTCGCCCATCTTTTGGGCTAACCTGGGCGCGCTTGGGTAGTGCAAGTGCGGAGTGAGTGCGGCCCTTCAGGGCCGCGTGCAAGGCGATTTTATAAAGGTGAGCCGGCTTTAGCCGGCGTCACCCGACGTGCGAGGAGAAAATCATGATCGACCTGACAACCAACTATCTTGGACTGAAGTTAAAAAACCCGGTCGTGGTATCCGCCTCACCGCTAACGGAAAAGCTGGAGAACTTCGCGCGGCTGGAAGATGCCGGCGCCTCGGCCATCGTCATGTACTCGCTGATGGAAGAGCAGATTGAAGCCGAGAGCGAGAACATCGACAACGCCCTGGAATACGGCGTGAACAGCTATGCCGAGTCGACCTCGTACCTCCCCGACATGCAGAAGTATCACGTCGGCCCCGATCGTTACCTTGACCTGCTCCACAAGGGCAAGAGGTCGGTGAGCATTCCGGTCATCGGCAGCCTGAACGGGCGCTCGCCCGGCGGATGGGTGCGCTACGCCGAGTTGATGGAACAAGCCGGCGCCGACGCTCTTGAGCTGAACATTTTCGACATCCCCACCGACCCTGCGATCACGGCGGAAGATCTGGAGTTGCGTTACTGCAACCTGGTGCGAACCATTCGCAAGAGCATTCGCATCCCTATCGCGGTAAAGCTGGGTCCGTACTTCACATCATTCGCCAGCTTCGCCAAGAGGTTGGCCGACGCGGGCGCCGACGGTGTTGTCATCTTCAATCGCTTCTATCAGCCCGACTTCGACCTTGAGGAGATGGAGGTCATACCGAACCTGGTTCTCAGCAGCCCACACGAGTTGCGCCTCCGCCTCCACTGGGCCGCGATTCTCTACCACCAGGTCGAAACCTACATTGCCGTCACCGGCGGCGTGCACGACTCAACCGACGTGCTGAAGTGCATGATGGCCGGCGCGCACGTGACCATGATGACCTCGGCGCTGCTGAAGTACGGCATCGAGCATATCGGCGTAGTGCTAGCCGGGATCGAAAGCTGGATGGACGAGCATGAGTACCTGTCCATCCGGCAAATGCGCGGCAGCATGAGCATGGTGAACATCGAGAACCCCACCGCCTTCCTGCGCGGCAATTACCTGAAGATGCTGGGCTCCTATACCTGGCGCGAACCTGGGACGGCCCTGACGACGTTCTAACGGAGATACAGACGAGGGTAGAGCTGCCGTTCAAGGCCAGCGCTACTCCTTGTATGATCTGTCATCGTCCTGATCTGTCATCCCGACCGAGGACTTTAGTCCAACCGAGGGATCTGCGGTTCGAGCCGCGGAGCGGCAGCACAGGTCACGACACAGTCCAGGACCCTGCTAAGCCTCTGCTATGCTTTCTGAGGCTCGCTGAGAGCTTCCTCCAACATCATGCGAATTCCCTTCCTAGTCGTCCTCGCGCTGCTCGTGCTACTCGGCAGCGCTGCCATCGCTCAACAGCCCGCTCCATGGCAGGACGGCCTGGTCGATCACATGGCCGGGACGTGGAAGGTCGAAGGCCAGGTGATGGGACACGATGCCCACCACGAGGTTCAGGCCGACTGGGTACTGGATCATCAATTCCTCCGAATCCACGAAGAGACGGCCTCGACCGCACCGAAAACCGAACATCCCTACGAAGCCACCTGGTTTCTCGGATACGACCCCATCAGCGAAAAGTACATCCTGCATTTAATGGACATTTATGGAGCACGCTTTTCGGAAACTTTGGGATGGGGTTGGCAAGAAGGGAATCAGATCAAGTTCGTCTTCGAATATCCGGACGGCCCCTTCCACACCACATTTCGCTGGAATCCGGAAAGCGGCACCTGGCAGTGGCTAATGGAACAGAAAGGCAAAGACGGCAAATGGTCGCCCTTCGCCGATCTTCAGCTGACCAAATTAAGTTCACCGTAATCTCCAGTGTACAAAGCCGCTTAGAGGCAAACGGTTAGCAGCCAGACAAGGCATTCTTGCCCGAATTGTCAACGAATTACATCTTTCCTTCAAGGCAGCAGGCATCTTTTCCTCAGGTTAAAGAAACAAATCACCTAGCTTGAGGTTTGGCCATACCTTGTTAAGGGTGCCCCAATGAAAGCGATACTTTTCGTCGACGACCACGAAGTTCTGGCCCGCCTGAGTTGCGAAATTCTCGAAACTCAGGGTTACCGCGCCGTTAGCGCCTATAGTGCCCACGACGCGCTGGATAAATTTCAGCGCGAAAAATTCGACATTCTGGTCACAGACTTTCGCATGGAAGGTATGAATGGCCTGGAACTGGCGCGCGAGATTCACAACAGCCATCCCAATGTGCCGGTCATCATCGTCACCGGTTACGGACACATCGACGGCGGCAAGGACGTCAACGCCTGTGTTCCTAAAGAGCGGATGTTCCCCACGCTGATCGAGAAGATCAAGACGTATCTGGGTGAGGGCGAAGGTCAGCCAACAGCTCTGAAAAGCGCCTAGCCGCCGCACCAGGCGAGCCCCATACACAGCGCGCTGCTCGTCTGCATTGTCGCGCTTGCCACACCTCTGCCTTGCCTGGCTTGCTACACTGAACCCGTGCGGCGATTGATCATCAATGCTGACGACTTAGGTCTGACGCCGGGAGTCAATCAAGCCATTTTCGAGGCCCAGGAGCGTGGCATCGTCACCTCAACCACGCTCATGGCGAACTCGGGCGCCTTCGACGACGCAACCAGCAAGGCAACTTCATCAGCGCGATCAGGCGCACGTCTCAGCATCGGTTGTCATGTTGTGCTGGTCGATGGCGAGCCTCTTCTTCCCGCAGACCGCGTGCCAACTTTACTGCAGCCGAATTCTCCCAACGGCCATGGCAAATTTCGCGACAGCCTGAACGACTTTGTAGTCGCCTCGTTCCGCAACAAACTCAATCCTTCCGAGATTGAAGCAGAAGCCGCAGCCCAGATCGACCGCATTCAAGCGGCGGGAGTCGAGCTTTCACACTTCGATACTCACAAACACGCGCACATGTTCCCGGCCGTGCTGCGGCCTCTGTTGCGAGCAGCGAGCGCGCGCAGGATTCGAGCCGTGCGCAATCCTTTTGGCCAGGTGTGGCCGCTGCCCTGGACCAGCGTATTGCGCACTCGCCGTCTCTGGAAACGCTTCGCGCAACTCAACGTCCTGCGCCGCTTTGCCGCCGGCTTTCGCCAGGAAGTCGAAGCCCACGGCCTGCGCACCACCGATGGATCGCTCGGCGTGCTGGTCACCGGTGTCCTCGACCGGAATCTCTTTACCGCGATCATCGAAAGCATGCCGGAAGGAACGTGGGAGTTCGTTTGTCATCCGGGTTACAACGACGCCGACCTCGGCAGCGTGCACACTCGCTTGCGGCAGTCGCGCGAACAGGAGCTTCAGGTACTCACCTCGAGCGAAGCGAAAGCGATCCTGCGCCAACAGCAGATTGAACTGATCAGCTATCGCGATCTGTAGCCCAGGCGTTCAGCCGCGCTCGAAGAGAAACCTAACCCGCAGATCCTTCCAATTAACCTGCGCTTCTCAAGGTTTACGTTATTCTTAAGCAAGAAACCTTTGTGCGCGGTCGATTCAGCCGCTAGACTTGGTCGCGCGGGGCGCCACGCAGTATCGATCTCAGGGGCCAAATCCCAGATGCCATCCTTTTCGGAATTCTTGTTGCACGGCAGCGAAGATGCAATTCTCGCTACCGCGCCGTGCCGCGCCGATCTGGCGGGCGGCACCATCGACATCTGGCCTCTGTACCTGTTTCATTCCGGCGCCGTGAGCGTCAACCTTGCGCTGGGAATTTTGACCGGTTGCAAAATCACACCGAACTCCGGCGACGAGATTGTCCTCATCTCACACGACATGGAGCGGCGCGAAAGCTTCGCGTCTGTGGATGTTTTGCTGGCCGCGAAATCCTACGCTCACCCGCTGGCTGCTTACCTGGTCCGTTTCTTCAAGCCCAAAGGCGGTTTCACCCTCGAGACTCACTCCGAATCGCCCGCGGGGGCTGGCATCTCCGGCTCGTCGGCGCTGATGATCGCCACCAGCGCCGCATTGGCTCGGTTCACTAGCCGCGACATCGACATCGAACAACTCCGCGTGATCGCGCAGAATGTTGAGGCGCAGCTGATTCGCGTTCCCACCGGCTGTCAGGACTACTATCCAGCCATGTACGGCGGCGTGAGCGCCATACATCTCGAGATCGACGGCCTGCGGCGGGAAAGCATTCCCGTCAGCCTCGACGAAATGGATCAGCGTTTCGTATTGTTCTACACCGGGGCGCCGCGGCAGTCCGGTATCAACAACTGGGAAGTCTTCAAGCAGCACATCAATGGAGACGAGCGCGTCGTCCGCAACTTCGACGAGATTGCTGCGATCGCTCAGGCTATGCGCTCCGCGCTGATCGCCGAGCGCTGGGATGAGGTTGAAAAGCTGATCTCCGAGGAGTGGGACCTTCGCCGCACCAATGCGCCTGGGATTTCCACCCCGCTGATTGATATGCTGATAGAGACTGCCAAGAGCAATGGCGCACGGGCAGCCAAGGTTTGCGGCGCAGGCGGCGGTGGCTGCGTAATCGCTTTGGTAGAAAAGGGCGCAAGCGGTCGGGTCGAAGATGCCATTCGCCGGCAAGGCGGACAGCCACTCGAATTTCGGGTTGCGCGCGATGGACTACGTTTTCACGCCGTCAACAAACGGCAGGTCGCCAGGATATGAGCATGTTCACTGACGGCAAGGGCAAGATAAAACCCGGTTGGGCGTTCGTGTTCTCGGTGATCCTGGGGGCGCTCGCCTTTCTGGTTGCCGGCAACATCGCCACCGAAGCCGCCGGCGACCATCCCTTCCGTCGCGAACTTATTTTCCGCGCGCTATGGGCTGTGCTCCTGCTCGGTATCTTCATCTGGTTGCTGACGGTCGGCGACCACCTCGAAGATCACCGGATCGCCGCGCAAGGGCTCCCTCGCGTAAAGGGCTGGCTCAAGCAGTTGCTGCTGGGCGCGGTTCTGGGATTTGTTCTACCCGCCCTCGCGGTCGCTCCCATCTACTTCTGGGGACACTTCCGCTACAAAATCCTGTGGACTTGGAGCTTCGCGCCGAACCTTGTGGCCGTCATCCTGACATTGATCGTCGGCGCGCTGGCCGAAGAGTTGATGTTTCGCGGTTTCCCCTTTCAGCATCTGGAAAAGGGAATCGGTACCGTGCAGGCAGTCGTGGTGCTCTCCGTGTTCTACGCGTTGTTGCACATGTTGAATCCAGCAGCCACGGTCTGGGGCATCGCGAACACCTTCCTGCTTGGAGTCCTTTTCACCGTCGCCTATCTCCGCACACGAGCCCTGTGGCTGCCCTGGGGAATTCATTTCGGCTGGAATGCCACGCTGGGCCTGCTGTTGGGACTGCCGGTCAGCGGCATCCGTTCCTTCAATTTGTGGATATACACTCAGCCCTACGGCCCCAAGTGGCTTACCGGAGATTTCTACGGCATCGAAGCCGCAGCCACGGGGACCGCCGCGATCCTCTTCGGGCTTCTTATCGTTTCGATCCTGCCGGTCAGCAAGCTGCCGCAGCCCATTTCGCAACCCTCCTCCGAGCCCGCCGTCGAAAGCCTCTCCAGCATCAAATCGTAGAGGTGTTTTTCAGTAGCGCCGGCCTCTGGCCGGCTGTCCTGGCGGCGTCCCGCCGCCAGCAAACACATCTTTACAGGCTCCTGAAAAATTCGTTGCGCGAGGCAGATCGGGTAGTGCTGGCCTTCAGGCCAGCGTTCAAACCGTTCATTTTCAGTTTGAGCCGGCTTCAGCCGGCGGCAGAAAACCGGAGTAAAGAGTCTTTCGGCAGTCTGTTCAGCCGACGACACACGAGCCGCCCTTGCTCCGTCCGCGGCGGTCTATAATTGCCTCAATCGGGGTCTTCCATGAACCGCGCTGGTTTCTGCTTTCTCGCGACGGCCATTCTGCTGCTACCGCTAGCCCTCACTGCGGACGATACCAAGTCCTCCAACTCATCCGGCAAAATGACGCCGCAGACCAAGCTGCTCGTCATGCGCGATTTGCAGGCGGAGCGCGTCTTCGTGAAAACGCCGCTCCCCCTGGGCGAAAGGGGACTCGACATCAAGGACGGCAAGGTCAGCCCCAATGAGCAGGAAGTGGCCCAGTTGGTGATGCTGCATGGATTTGCCGCCAAGCCCGGTGATCGCGTCGTCATCACCAACGTCGTCGTCCGCGAAAAGTCGATTCTGATTGAGATCAACGGCGGCGGCAAGAAACACGAGAAGTGGTATCAGCATGTTTCTCTCGGCGCCGGTGGCGGCAGCGTTACCCCTGGCGGACCTCCGCCGGCCCTGGAAGCCAAGGGTTCAAGCGTCACCTTGCAGTTCGACAAATACGTCCCCGAGCTGACGGGCGAACAGGTGCGGGCGATGCTCGCTCCCGTCTTCGATTTCAAGGCGCTCAACGAGGCTGAAGCCTACGAGAAGACTTTGCCGCCCAAGGTGCAGGCAGCCATCAAGAACCATCAGGTCCTGGTAGGTATGGATCGGGAGATGGTCGTCTATGCCAAGGGACGTCCCCCAAAGAAGATTCGCGACAAGGACGACAGCGGCGTGGATTACGAAGAGTGGATCTACGGCACCCCACCTGAAGAGGTAGACTTCGTGCGCTTCCAGGGATCGTTTGTGACTCGGCTAGAGATCATGAGCGTCGACGGCCAGAAAATTGTGCGCACGGAACGAGAAGTAGACTTGCAGTCGCGCGAGACCGAGCTGGCGGCCAAGAAGGCTGACGAGAAACCGGCCAACGCGCCCAGCTTGCTGCGTCCCGGCGAGCAGGCCGACGACACATCCAACGGCACCCAGCAGCCACAGCCAACAGACAAGCCCACCACAACGAACCCCGGAGGCACCTCGCCCCACTGGCAAATCGCCGGTTTGTATCAATAGCGGCTAGGAGTAGCGCGGTCTGTGTCGTAACGCCGGCCTCTGGCCGGCTGTAACGCGGGCCTCCGGCCCGCGACCCACAATCCCTGCCAGATGACGCGCCGATTCTCTGACGATTAAACTAATACCGTGAGGATCGCACTCGGCCAGATCAACACCACGGTTGGCGATTTTTCTGGCAATTCCCAAAAGATCATCGACTACGCACGACAGGCCCGCACCGCGGCCGCCGATCTCATCCTCTTTCCCGAGCTGACCGTCTGCGGATATCCCCCGCGCGATCTGGTTGAGCGCCCATCGTTCGTAGAGCGCAACTGGCAGGCCGTCGAGACGATCGCGCGAGAAACCCAGGGCATCGCCGTCATCTGCGGCCTGGTCACACGCGCTAATTCCTCCACCGGCAAGTCCGTCTTAAACTCCGCGGCCTTGCTGCGCGATGGCAAGGTCGCTTTTGTCCAGTCCAAGCGATTGCTGCCCACCTACGATGTCTTCGACGAAATGCGCAACTTCGCGCCCGCAGATCGTCAACAACTTTTCCACCTCCAGAGCCAGCCGCTTGCGTTGACCATTTGCGAGGATGCCTGGAACGACAAGCACTTCTGGGATCGCCCGCTGTATGGAGTCGATCCGGTGGCAGATCTGATCGGCGCCGGCGGCAAAGTCTTGCTGAACATTTCCGCGTCGCCGTTCTATCTGCGGAAGCGGGAACTGCGGCACGATATGCTGGCCGCAATCGCAACCAATCATCGCGTGCCCGTCGCCATGGTCAACCAGATCGGCGGCAACGACAGCCTGGTCTTCGACGGCTCCAGCATCGTTCTCGGCCCGGACGGCAGCATCATCGCGCAGGCCAAGTCCTTCGAGGAAGATCTCGTCACCTTCGATACCGAGACCTTAACCGGCGATGTTCATTCGCGCGACGAAGGACTGGAAGCGAGCGCCTACGCCGCCCTTGTTCTTGGCACCCGCGACTACGTGCAGAAATGCGGCTTTCGCCAGGTCGTGCTCGGGTTGAGCGGCGGTATCGATTCCGCGCTCACCGCCTGCATCGCTGTCGACGCGCTCGGTCGCGAGAACGTGCTTGGCATCCTGATGCCAAGCCCGTATTCGTCCCAAGGCAGCATTGACGATGCAGCCGAGCTGGCACGAAATCTCGGCATTCGGTCGGAGACGCTGCCCATCGGCGGCATCTTCGACGCCTATCGATCTTCGCTTGCTCCTGTGTTCACCGGCCGGCAGCCTGACGTCACCGAAGAGAACATCCAGGCGCGCATTCGCGGCTCGCTGATGATGGCCATCTCCAACAAGTTTTGCGGCCTGCTGCTCACCACCGGCAACAAATCGGAGCTGGGCGTAGGATATTGCACGCTCTACGGCGACATGTGCGGCGGCCTGGCGGTCATCTCCGATGTGCCCAAGACGCTGGTCTACCGTCTGGCTAACTTCGTGAACTCGCGCTCGCCTGTTATCCCCCGCTCCACCATTGAGAAGCCGCCCTCAGCGGAGTTACGGCCCGATCAGAAAGACAGCGACTCGCTGCCTCCTTACGAAGTTCTCGACGCGATTCTGGAAGACTACGTGGAAGACAACAAGTCGCCGGACGCGATCGCTCGCGAGCGCGGATATGACCTGGAGCTTGTTCGCAAAGTTACCTGCATGGTGGACAAGAGCGAATACAAGCGCCAGCAGGCTGCCCCCGGATTGAAAATCTCGGAGAAGGCTTTCGGCTTCGGCCGCCGTTATCCAATAGCCGCCAAGCTCAACGCCTGCGAGTAGCACCGGCCTCCCGGCCGGCTGTCACGTAGGCATCCTGCCCACGCGGCGCGGCTCACGCGGGGGCTGTCGCCGGGCGAGGTATGTAGGCCCGGGCGCTACTTCAAGTGAGTCCCAAACCGTGACGCGCTAGAATAGAAGTTTCTTTCGGCGCCTTGTGAGCTGTGCAAGAGGATTGCTAATCTCCAAACGCCGAAGCTCACGGCCCATAGCTCACAGCTCATAGCTAGTTTCTTTCGAAAGGACCCATGAACCATCCTCTGCGCGCGCTCTTAATTGCCACTTTGTTGGTCTCCAGCCTCCCCGCTCTTGCTCAGAATTCCTCCACATCGAGTGCGACTTCCAGCAGCAAGCCCGCGGCTGCCACCGCTGCGAACTCTTCAGCGCCGAGCGCAGCCACCGTCGACGCGTTCTTGAAGAAAATGTTCGGCTGGAACCAGGATCTAACCTGGAAGGTCGAAGAGATCAAGCCCTCGGAAGCCTCCGGCATTTCCCAGGCGACCGTCGTCTTCAACACTCCGAGAGGGCCACAGGTCGCGCGCTTCTACATCACTGCCGACCAGAAGTACACGTTCATGGCGGACTTACTTCCCTTCGGCGCCGATCCCTTCGCCGAGGCGCGGCAGTTGCTCAAGGCCGCAAATGGACCGGAGCACGGACCGAAGGACGCGACCACGACCATCGTCGAGTTTGGCGATCTCGAGTGCCCCGCCTGCAAGGCGGCGCAACCCAACATTGCCAAGTTGATGGAAGAGGAGCCGAAGGTGAAGGTGATCTTCCAGAACTATCCCCTGCCGCAGCACAAGTGGGCGATGACGGCCGCGAAATATCTGGATTGCCTTGGCCGCCAGAACAACGATGCGGCAATCAAGTTCATCGCGACCACCTATGACCACCAGTCGGAAATTACCGAGCAGAATGTCGAGCAGATGCTGAAGAGTTATGTGAAGGATTCAGGCGGCGATCCCGATGCCGTCGCGGCGTGCGCCAGCAAACCGGACACGGAGAAACGCATTCACGACTCGATGGCGCTGGGAGAAAAGCTGGACGTCAGCAGCACGCCTACCTTTTTCATCAACGGCCGGAAGCTGGTTGGATTCTCCTCCACCAGCACTCCCTACGACGCCGTCAAAGCGATGGTGGATTTCGAGGTTGCGAACGCGAAATAGTAGCGCTGGCCTCCAGGCCGGCTGTCCTGGCGGCGTCCGCGCCGCCAGCGTGCGTTTCCAGCCGAGGCACGATTTCACAGGCGCCTGAAGAACTCTGGGCCAAGAGGTTTCGTATCAGGGCACGGCTTCAGCCGTGCCGCACATGGGCTCTGTTTGAAGCTGTCATCCTGAGCGGAGCGTCCGCGCCTTTGCTTTCCGCCGCTTCTGTTGCGGCGGGCGAACGCGCAGTCGAAGGACCTGCTTTCAGCTGGGGCCGCCGCTAACTTGGAGCTCGCACTTCATGCATCAACACACGGCCTTGCGGCGCGACTTAAATCGTGCCTGCCATAAAATCGACGGGCTGCAACACGACCTTCTACACCCGCTCCACAACCATCGCCATCCCTTGCCCGACGCCGATGCACATGGTGCAAAGGCCGTACCGTCCGCCGCTCCGCTGCAACTGCAAGACCGCGGCCGTAACCAGCCGCGCACCGCTCGCGCCCAGAGGATGACCAATCGCGATCGCACCGCCGTTGGGATTCACGTGAGGCGCGTCATCGGGGATCCCCAATTCGCGCAGCACGGCAAGCGCTTGCGACGCGAACGCCTCGTTTAGCTCGATGACATTCATGTCGCCAATGTTCAGCTTCGTCAGTGACAGCACCTTGCGAGTCGCCGTCACCGGCCCGATTCCCATGATCCTTGGAGCAACACCCGCCGCAGCAGTCCCAAGAATGCGCGCCTTCGGCTTCAGACCGTAGCGGGCGACGGCATCGGCCGAAGCCACCAGCACAGCGCAGGCGCCATCATTCACGCCGGACGCATTGCCGGCTGTGATCGTTCCATTCGCTTTCACGATCGGCTTCAACGCGGCCAGTGCTTCAAGGGTCGTCTCCAGACGCGGATGCTCGTCTTCAACCACGGTCACAGGAACTCCCTTGCGCGCCGTGATCGTGACCGGCGTGATCTCCTCTGCCAGCCCGCCATTCTTCATCGCGGCTGCAGTCCGTTGCTGGCTGCGAAAGGCAAACGCGTCCTGGTCCTGCCGCGAGACGGCAAACTCTTCGGCGACATTCTCTCCCGTCTCCGCCATCGAATCGACGCCATATTGCGCCTTCATCATCGGATTGACGAATCGCCAGCCCAGCGTTGTATCTTCCAGTTTCATGCTCCGCGAAAAAGCAGCGTCGGCCTTGGCCATTACAAATGGCGACCGCGACATGCTCTCGACGCCGCCGGCGATCACCAGCGAACTCTCGCCCGTCTTGATCGCTCGAGCCGCGGTCGAGATCGCATCCAGGCTGGAGCCGCAGAGGCGATTGATGGTTGTGCCGGGAACCGTCATCGGCAGTCCCGCGAGCAGCAAGGCCATGCGCGCCACGTTGCGATTGTCCTCGCCGGCTTGATTGGCGCAGCCAAACATCACATCGTCGACGGCGCTCCAGTCCACGGAGGGATTGCGCTCGATCAGCGCCTTGATTGGAATCGCAGCCAGATCGTCAGTGCGAACGGTGGAAAGTGCGCCGCCGTAACGGCCGAATGGAGTGCGAATTACATCGCAAATAAAAGCGTCAGGCATTCGATGAAAGTGTCCAGAAAGATTGTTCGGTGGAATTCAGACCCACTCTTCATGATAGTGCAGCGCACGAAAGCCTGCAGGTCAGCCAGTTACTTCGTCAGCAAATGCACACCGATTCCGACGGCAGTCCAGAAGGGAGTTACGAGCAGAAAGGAGAAGAGCAACCCTTGCGGGAACGGCAGGCTGGCAGCAACCTCGCCGGCGCTCCATGGCGCATCGTTCGAGTGGTAAGTCCGATTAAATTCCGGAAGCCGGTTGAGACCCCACATAGTCTAGCTACTATACAGTAAGACGAAGTCCGGAAAGCAGAGGTTGGCCGCGGCAGATCGGGCCTCCGGCCACCTGATGAGACTGCCGGTACCGACGCCGCCCGACGGTCACAGACGACCGGTGCCCTGTGGGATCTCAAAGCGCTTCATTTTGTTGTAGAGCGAACTGCGGGGAATGCCCAGGCGCCTGGCCGCGCGCTCGATCGAGCCCCGCTCATCGCGCAGCACATGATGAATATAGGCACACTCCATCTGCTTTAAGGTCCCACCTACGACAGACAGCCGCGCGCCCTCCACGGACGCGCTCTGGAGATACAAATGTTCGGCGCGAATGGGTCCATTGCCGGCGACCAGCGCAGCGCGTTCCAGCACATTGCGCAGCTCACGAATATTGCCTGGCCACGTGTAACGCTGCAAAGTAGCCATGGCGGAGGATGAGATCGCGACCTCCTCGGTGTTTCGACCGCGGCCAATACTGCGCAGCAGATTTTGCGTGAGGCTGGGAATATCTTCCACTCGCTCGCGCAGCGGCGGCACCTGGATGTAGATGATGTTCACACGAAAATACAGGTCGCTGCGAAAGCGCTGTTGACGCACCAACTCCAGCAGCTCGCGATGGGTTGCGGAAATCAGGCGAATGTCGACAGCGCGGTCACGAATATCTCCCAGGCGTCGAAAAACGCGGTCCTCCAGAACTTTCAGCAGCTTGGGCTGCACCTGAAGATCGATGTCGCCGATCTCGTCGAGAAAAACCGTTCCATGATTGGCGACTTCCAGCAACCCCTGCTTGGCACTGACGGCACTGGTGAATGCGCCTTTTTCGTGGCCAAACAGTTCCGACTCGAGCAGTTCGCGCGACAGGCCGGCACAGTTCAGATCGAGAAACAGCCGCTCCGCGCGC
Organism: uncultured Acidobacteriaceae bacterium; assembly: GCA_963805985.1. GTDB lineage: Bacteria > Acidobacteriota > Terriglobia > Terriglobales > Acidobacteriaceae > Bog-257. The sequence goes on from CAWDWG010000012.1 coordinate 148,406, forward strand.
GGGCCGTTGCGGTGAATCCAATTGGCGAGTACTCCCTTGCCGGCGCCGGTTTCGCCCTGCACCAGGATGGGGCTCTCGCTGGCGAGCACCCGGTTGGCGATCTCGCGCAGGCGCCGAATGGCCGCGCTGGTTCCGATGAACGGATTCAAGCATTCGCGCTCGGCCTTGGGTGGCGCCGCGGTCAGTGTGCGCGGGCTTCTCTCATGGGCCAGCACTCGCAGCAGCGCCGACTGCAGTCCGGCCAGCTCCACCGGCTTCATCAGGACCTGGTCGGCGCCATGACGAATGGCTCGTTCGGTCAAATCGGAGCCTGCCTGTCCCGCCAGGACCACGACCGGAACCCGCGGGGCCATGCTTTTGGCCTGCTGCAGCAGCTGAGGTGCATCCCCGTTGGGAAGGTAGAAATCGAGCACTAAGGCATCAGGACGAAGCCTTTGCAGTTGCAGCTGCGCGTCGAGGCAGTTCGACGCCTCCGATACGATGTGGCCTTGCGCCGCGAGAAAAGTACAGATGCCGGACCGGACCACGGGATCAATATCGACAACAAGAACTCTGTTCTGGCTCAAGCACTCACCTGCATAGGCGAAGAGTCGCTTGAGGGTCTGGACGACTACGGCTATGGGAGCTGGAGGGTTTTCCCACGACGGGAGCGTCGTTTGGAATGGCGAGCTGTCGCGACACCACTCGCAATCGACGATTCACGCGAAATGCTATGGTCTTCTGAATTGCGGTATCGAGCAGTGACGCAGGTCACAGGGAAGATGTTTTTGCAAAAAAAAAGGCGGACCTGGACGTAAGGCCCGCCTGAGCGGAGGAGAAAGCACGGATCGAGATTCAGTCGACTTCGAGTTTACGGATTCCCGAAAGCTGTAAGGTGATGTCCCAAAGGAAGCGAGGATTGTTAGACAGGTAGCGTTTCCAAAGCCGGCGTGGCTCCTTCAGCAGGCGATGCAGCCACTGCAGCCCGCAGGTCTTCATCCACGCCGGAGCCTCTGCGAGCAATCCAGCATGAATATCGAAGGCTGCCCCGACCCCGACCATGAGACGGGTATCGAGCCGATCGATCATGCGAGCCATGAACTGCTCTTGCTTGGGTGTGCTAAGACCAACCCAGATGATGTCCGGATCAACCGCAGCTACCGTTTGAATGAGTTGATCCTCCTCCTCGGAGCTAAGTGGACGGAACGGCGGAGTGCATGTCCCCACGATGTTAATGCCGGGCGCCAAGCTCTCCAGTCGCCGCTTCAGCAATTCGCCGACGCCGCGATTGCCGCCATACAGAAAGTGCCGATAGCCCGGCGCGACCGACAGACGGCACATCTCCAGCATGAAGTCAGGCCCGTAGACGCGCCGCATCCGGCGGTGCCCCCGCAAATGCCCCACCCACACCGTCGGCATGCCGTCGGGTGTACACAGGAAGGCGCGATTGAGGATGGCTCGGAACCCCGCGTCACGCCGGGCTTCCATGATCCCGTGCACGCCGGTGACGCAGATGTATCCTTTGCCCCGCCGATCAATGCATTGCTGGGCGCGGCGCACCGCATCCTGCATGTCGATGGCGCTGACGCCGACACCCAGAACATTGGCGCGGGGGCAATCGCGGCCGTTAATCGGACGCATAGGCCAGCGCCGGCTGCTCCAGCCGTCCGGCTTTGCGCAGCTCGTCTTCAATCCAGCGATAGGTGATATCCAGTCCTTTGCGCAGAGGTGTGGTGGGCTCCCAACCGAGGATCTCGCGCAAACGCGAATTGTCACTATTACGCCCGCGAACTCCTTGTGGACGATCGAGTTCGTGGCGCTTGGTGAGCCTCTTGCCGGCAATATCGCACACCAGATCGACCAGTTCGTCGACGCTGACCATCTCTTCGGTGCCCAGGTTGAGCGGTTCGCGATAATCGCTGGCCATCAGCCGCAGCAGGCCCTCGACGCAGTCAGGGACAAACATGAACGACCTTGTCGCCAGGCCGTCTCCCCAAACGTGGATAGCGCCGTGGTCTTCGGCGAGAGCAACCTTACGGCAGATGGCGGCAGGAGCTTTCTCCTTGCCGCCATCGTAGGTGCCCAGCGGTCCGTAGACGTTGTGGAAGCGCACAATTCGGGTCTCAAGACCATGGTCGTGCAGGAAGTACTTGCATAGCTGCTCGGTGAACAGCTTCTCCCAGCCGTAGCCGGGCTCAGGATCGGCAGGGTAGGCATCTTCTTCCTTCAATGGCGCCAGGTCCGTCACATTCTGTTTGTAGCCGGCGTAAACGCAGGCGGATGAAGAGAACAGGTAGCGCTTGATGCCGTTTATGCGTGCGGCCTCCAGCATGTGGGCGTTGATGAGTATGTTGTTGCGGGCGATATCGGCAAGCTTCGCCGTAATGTAGCCAATGCCACCCATGTCGGCTGCCAGGTTGTAAACCTGATGGATGCGGCTCGTGGCTTGCAATGCGTTGTGCCACAGGCGAAGGTCAAGAAGCTGGAATTCATCGGCCGCCGTTGGCTCGAATTCGGGCTCCTTGATGTCCACGCCGCGTACCCAGTAGCCCTCCTCTTTCAGACGGCTGACGAGATGATGACCAATGAAGCCACCGGCTCCGGTGACCAGGATTCGAGTTGCTGATTTCATTTGCTGCGCCCCTTGCGGTGAATTAGGAATGCGAATCAAAACCGTTATTGGCGCGCGCAGTTGGAGAGAGATGCGTGCAAAACTGCGCGGCCGCCTGCTTAAGGAATTGGTTGCTGATGAGTGTTGGAAGGTGCCGGTTGACTTGCGCTATGGCTTAGTCCGAAAACCTTCTGTTCGTGGAGCGTCAACCGGCACTCCGGCTCGCTCAGATAGAGTTCCCGGCACTGCTGTTGAAGACTCGTTTCGAGTTCGACAGATCGACGCCGCGCACGCGCTTGTCGCGCCTGGAGCCGCATGCGCGACAGCTTCAGGTGCAGAGCGGAGGCGGATCCCAAATCGTAGGGTTCTGTTGAGTCCCCTACAGCTTCTTCAGCCGGACTTGGAGTGGCTGGCGATCGCACTCGTTGCACAGCTGCGGGCTCGGATCCAGGTGCAGGCGATTCTAGAGACGACTTGGTCGATTGTCCCGTCCAGGAAGTCGCGGTTGGTGGCCGAGATCGCACTGCCCTCTGCTTCATGACGGGATAACCGAACAGTTCGGGATCGTCGTCTGGCAGCGCGGCGGGATTGAGGCGAACTCCCGGTGGTTCCTCAACAGCAGCCTTAACGGAACGGTCGATGCAAGCATCGACGCCAACATCGACTGCTGGCGGGTTCGGGTGGTCCAGACAGATGCTTTGCTCCGAGCTGCGGGCGCCCCATGCGTCGGAGTTTGGGTCCAGTGTGGGTGTAGTCTGCGCCCACCCTAAACCCACGCTGCAGACCATCAGGATCAGCAAGAATCGAATTCGGATGGCACTCATGGTTGGCGCTAAAGAGGCGTGAACGGAGGTGTCTTATATAGACAGCAGCTTCCCATAGACAGCGATCAAGGCCTCATAGTTTTTCTCTGCAGTGAAGTCGCGCAGGAATCGTTCTCTGGCCGCCGCGCCCATGTGCTCCATGTCGGCAGGATGGTCCCAAGCCCAGCGAACCTGTTCCACTAACTCGTCGAAGTCATCGGGGTCGAAGAGCAGGCCCGACTGGCGATCAGTCACAATCTCCGGGATGGCGCCGATGCGGGAGGCAATGGCAGGCACCCCGCGACCAGCAGCTTCCAGCAATCCCATACCAAACGGTTCGTACCATCGGCTGGGGAAAACCAGGAAGCGCGCAGCTTTTATGTAGTTGAGGGTTTCTTGCGAGCCGAGCTGGCCGAGCAGTCTGATGTTTGCCGCCGATCGGCTCGCCGCCTCGAGCGCTGCGCCGTACAGCGGGCCATCTCCGATGATGAGCAGTTTCGCTTGCGGAAGACGATTCCACGCCGCGATCATTTCCAAGACGCCTTTTTCGGGAGTAAGCCTTCCGACGAAAAGCGCGTAGTCGCCCGGTTGGGTTCGTTGGCCGGGATCTTGTATCAGGCAATTTGGCTTAACGTGAACCTTGTCCTCCGGAAGTCCGGCGGATACGAAAAAACCTCGACAAAACTTGCTGGGTGTGAGGTAAGCGTCAACGCACTTGTTCCAGGTTCCGCGCAGGCGATGGGCCTGCAGCATGAGCGAGACCGCTGCAGTTTGCACGCGCGATTGTCGATAGCACCTTCGGCTCAGGCCTTGCGCGAAGCCGCGCGTGCAGTGTTGGCAGCGCTGTCCTTGTGAGAACAAAGTACCCGCAGGGCACACCAGCCGATAGTTGTGCAAGGTTTGGACTACGGGGACGCCGGCAGACCGGCACGCATAGTATGCGGCAGGGGAAACCAGCGGCAGGAAGTTATGACAATGCACGATGTCGGGATGCTCCCGGCGAATCAGCGTCCGCACGTCCGCGTAGGTTTGCCGGTTCCAACTGGTGCTCAGCAGCAACGACGCCTTGCGCAGCGGGCTGTAGCCCGTGATGGCGCGGTTGTCACGAAAATAAGTGATGACGCGATGTCCAGCCTGGCGCAGCAGGTTCACGTCAGCACGAACCACCGCATCCTCACCGCCAGGCTGCTGATAGCGATTGTGAATTACAAGCACGCTAAGCTGTTGCATGTTTCCCGGCCGGGCTGCGATTCCATCCAACTCGTTTCCCGGCCAATCATCTGACGGACACGGAACTCGCGCGTCAGGTTGCCGCTCACCGCTTTGCGAAACACGCGTTTCGCCCGATGCAGGCGGGCCAGGGCGGCAAGCGTCGATGCGGAATAGTGAATTCCTCCAAAACGCTGCTGCACCATGTGGCGCTCTTCGGCGCGCCGGTCCAGCTGCTTCAAGCTGACGTTGCTGCCATGCCAGCGAAACGCGGCAACAAATCGGGGCACATAGTGAAACCGGAAGCCCGCATGCGCGAGCCGCGCAAAGTACTCGAAGTCCATGCACACGCGGTAATCGCAATCCAGAAGCTGCCCGGAATCGATGACGCGGCGGCGGAAGAACGTCGAAGTCGATGGAATATAGCAGCCGAAATACATCAGCACGGAACGGTCGAATTCATGTTCGACCTTGGAGCGAACAATCTTTCCCTCTTGATCCACAAACACGCAGTCCCCATAAATGACGTCTGCTTCGGGATGTTCTTGTGCTGCCTGGCTGATGGCGGCAAGCCCGCCCGGCAGATAGTAATCGTCCGCGTTCAGCCACCCCATAAGGTCGCCGCCGGCTTTCAGAAAGCCTTTGTTGATGGCGTCGGATTGCCCGCGATCGCGCTCCGACGTCCACTTCACATGCGTGTGGTGCTGGAGGAGCTCCAGTGTCCCGTCGGTCGAGCCCCCGTCGACGACAAGGTGCTCGGTCGTCACATCCGACTGGCGGGAAACGCTCAGGATTGCCTCGTCGATGAACTCGGCGCTGTTGTAGGACGGCGTAATGACGGAGAGAGTGGGCGGGTTCATGATTTTCAAAGCCTTCAATGAGGGAAATGTGTTCTGGTGCAACGCGGGTCGGGTTACGACAAGCTGTATGCGCTCGATTCCTTGTTGGCGGCCACGGCGGCCGCAAGAATGAATGAGATCAGAGTGGTCAGCTGTAATTCCGAATACGGCCAGGGCGCAGAACCCGAGGGTCAGGACAAACTGCGCCGCGAGATAAGCGAAGGCGGCGCTCAGAAAGGCACGATTTCGAGCGTGTCGGCGATCTCGCTTTCCGATAAAGCCACCGCAGCAGCGCGACGTGGAACCACACATAACACAGCAGACCGGCAATGCCGTACTTCAGCCAAACGTGCAGCGGAGCGTTATGGACCATCACCGATTCGGTCTTCCAATTTCTTATGTGCCAGGTGTGGTAGGAAGTTCCGAGGCCGATTCCCATCAGCGGTGACTGTCGCACCTCGGACCACGCGTCCATCAGGTCATAAAGGTGGTCGGCATTGTCGGCGCTGTATTCCGTGTCGTCGCTGGTAACGGCAAGGCTCTGAACTCGCCGGGAGAATGACGCGCCGGTCACGCCGGCTGCGACGATCAGCGCACCGGCCACAAGAGCGATGTTGCGAGCGCGATGACGTCCCTGCATCACCAGCAGGATGAGCGTTCCCACCGCCAGTTCACCCCAATACGTACGGCGAAAGCACATCAGGACCATCAGATAACCGGCCAAGGCCAGGCAGCACCAGTTCAGTTTCTGCAGCTGAGTCACCTCACTCTGGTGATAACTCCAGGCGAGCAGTGCGGCAAATACGATGCACGAAAGCACAGGGCCGTCAAAGATCGGAATGTCGACGCCGAGCAGGTTGTCGCGATAACCGGCGGCATAGAGCGCGTACAGCAACGCGATTCGCAATCCCAGATAGAGCGCGAACACACGAATCGCCATGGCTACATCGACAGCTGTTCGAAGCCAGAATGACCAGACAATATACAAAGCGATGCCGAGAGCAAGACCGCGCCAGTCGAAGAATAGGTTGCTGCCACCGCGGGTGCTCCCGTAGTAGGCGGCGGCGGCGATGCAAGCCAGGAACGCGATTCCCGGCCAGACCAGTGGCCGCGGGAAATGCAGGGCCTTGCAACGCAGGCAGCCATGTCCTACCAGATGGCAAAACCCCAGCAGCAGAATCGCCAGGTCGATGAAGCGAAAACCGCCGTAGGCCTTGGCATACACGCCGGTGGTGCTTGTACCGTCGCGAGCGAATTCCGGCAGGAAGATAATCGAAAACAGCGCCACCAGGACGAAAGCCCGGCAGAGGAGGGTCGCCGAGCCCCGCGTGATAATGCCGTCAACTGGAACGGGATGTATCGCGAAGCCGGGGCTTGTTGTCATGCCTGTTGCGCCATGGAGGCTGTGCACGGCTCTGGGTACAGCGATTGCACTAGATTTCGAAATCGGAACTCTCGTGCGCGAACGATTGCTCCGTAGGAGAGTGACTCAAGCAGGTCAGGAGTGCTGCAGATCTCAAGCAGCGCGCCGGCAAGATTACCGCTCAGCTCGTCCTGAGTGCTCGACGTAGCTATCGCCCGCCCGCAAGTGGAATTGACGATGATGCCGGGGCCGCCCAGGTTGGTACAGACCACAGGCAGGCCATGGGCGAGCGCTTCCAGCACCACCATTCCGCCGGAATCTCGCAGGCTTGGATACAGCAGAACGTCGGCGGTTCGGTAGTGATCGGCGAGCGCCTGTTGCGGCAACCAGCCAAGCCAATGGAGGTTCTGCTCAAGCCCAAGTTTTCTGCTTAAGGCGGTTAGCTGTGATCTCGCAGGGCCATCGCCGATCACCGTCAAACTAATCTCGGGACAAGATTGCTTGAGGATGCCGACCGAGCGAAGTGCGATATCGACACCCTTCCATTCCAGCAATCGTCCAACGTAGAGCAAATTGATCTGATTGCTGTTACGCCGCACCTTTTGCCGGCGACCGACTGGTTCCTGATCGGACAATCCTACCGCCAGCTGGACGTTGGCCTTATGTTGCCACCGTCGTGGAATGAGCGGAAGCGTGTCTCGTGTTACCAGGATCTTCTCGGCCTGCCGGAACGTGCGGCGCATCAAAGGATCAAGCGGCACCAGACGGTTGGAGATCTCGCGCAGACGCTCGCCCAACGAGAATCCGGAGCGAAGACGCACGGGAACGGTTTCGCCGCCGGAGACCGGGCCGAACCAGAAGGGAATGCCGAGCGATCCCATAAAGCTGGGAAACCGGGCGCTCACATAAGTAACGTGGTGTACGACGTCAAACGGGGGCGCTGGGAAAAGCCGCAGAAGATGTCGTGCCGCGAAGAATTGCCACAAGATGTAATAGAGAGCCTTGCCGCCAGGATATTTGCGACAGCGCTGTATCCAGCGCGGCAGGTCGAAGTAGAGGAAGTTCAGCCCCGAGTTTGAGAACCGGCAGTTGTTCGATTGCCGGCCGATTGGCGCTGCGGGTAATGACGGTCACGTGCTGCCCAATGGCCGCTAATTCGGTAGCCCAGGTCCAACCGACGCCCGGCTCCGATCCCCGTCCCGGCTCGCAGGCATAGGCAGAGAGCAGAATTCGCGCCATTAGTCCAACGCCTCGGAGCGAAGTTCGACGTGCTCGGTCGCGGTGTCGATCGGAGGATCCATAAATGCCATCCGCAGTTTCAGACGGCCTGCGGTTCGAAGCGCCAGGAAGTGGAGAATTGCTTTCCTGGTTTTCTCGAGAATCTGCTCGGAGCTTTCACCGGCGTGAAAGCAAAGTACGCCGGAGCGGCGATTCTGGCAGCGCTCCACACCACTGTCCCTGCTCAAATCAATGACAAGGTCACGAGGCGCAAGCCGGTCCGCCCAACTCAATCCCAAGAAGTTCCTGACCTGCGATAGCCCGCGCGCGGGAACATCCTCTTCACTCGTACGAACCACGAGTGTCGACCGGATTCTTGCGATGCACATCCGAAGTGTCTGCACCAGGCGACCGGCAAGTGTGGGAGCATTCCAGATTCTTTGGGTGCGGCGAAACGCTGGGGCCAGGTCGCAAACCAGCCCATCTGCAATTTCGGACCGCAGCAAGCATTCGCCCCCAATAATCAGCACCGACAGCCCGGTGGGAAACGCAACACGTCGGAGCAGTCGTCCCGCCTCAAGTATGGCTTGCCCGCAGCGGCCCAACCATCGTTCCGCAGCGGGCGACGTCCGCAACTCGTTAAGCAGTTGCTCTGCGTTCGTCTCAAACCACGCCAGCCGCTGCTCGACAATTGCCCGCTCCAGTAAGAGCGCAGTTTCCGCCGGCCAGAGATTCGCGATTCGCGTCCGGCATTCCGCCGGATTGCGCGCGAACAGATGTTGCAGGCGCTTGAGGTGGTGGCACTCAATCGATTGCTTGAGAACTTTCTTGATCAGGTAGTAAGCGAACTCGTCGGGGATCGAAGGGACATAGAAATCGCGGTGCCTTCGCCGGTTGGCGATGACGTCCGCTGCGGCCAGCCATCTCCGCCCGTCTCTCCGGTAGTCGCTATAGCAGTCGACGTCCAGGTGTCCTGCGTGCTTGCCATCTTCCTTTGCAAGCACGAAGTAGCAGGCTGTCGTTTCGTGTTGGATCGCCTGTACGAACAGGGCGCCAGCCGAGTTCGCCGCCTGTGCCAGCAGCTCCGGAATGCGATGCAGGTCCTGCGGGTGAAACATGATATCGACGTCCGACATGCTCGTGCGCGGACTATTCTCCGACCCGCTGAGGATGCAGTGCCGCACAGATGCCTGGTTCAGCTGGGCAATCACTCCATCGAGCAGCTCCGCGCGAGCGCTGTTCGGGGGGTGGGACGACACGAGTCGCAAACCAGACGATGGCACGGCAGGAACGACTGCCAAACTCGCTCGATCTCGAATGACGAGAGCGAGTGTTTTCCGCAGAAATCCGCATCGCTGCAGGTCGCCCCGGGAGCAGCACTTCACATAGGTGTCGGCAAGATACGCGATCTCAAGCTTGCGGCACAGCTGGCGTGCAATGCCGAGAGTGCAGGCAAAAGGAACGATTTCTCTAGAATGTGCTCTGGGCTGGCGATGGAAGAGGAAATCCTGCATATGTAGAAAGTGAAACGCGTCTTGAAGTGGCAAGCCGGTTTCCTGGAATTCCTCCCAATCAATCAGGGCAGCGCCACTGCAGGAGAGGCGGATGTTCCACGGCGCGAAGTCGCCATGGATCCGGCACGACGGCAAAGGATGTGGATCGCAACATTCCTCAAACGCCGATTGCAAAAGTGCAAGGTCGACGTTCTGTCCCAGGAAAGGCACTCGCTGCTCAGGCCATTTCGCTACGTACTCGCAAATGTTGGTAGGGTCGTCCAGCCAAACCAGCGAACGCAGAAGCTCGAAATATTCGGGACGGAGGCGCCGGCCTCCTGAATGTCCGGGGATAAATTGCTGCGTCGCGATACCGCGATCACGATCCACATACAACAATCGCGGCGAAAATGGATACCGTTCTTCAGCCAATTGGGACAAGACACTAGCTTCGCGGACGATGGCATTCCTGGCTTCCGGTGCAATGGGAACCTTGACGATTGCTTCGCACTCTCCGCTGTTGGATTCGACGAGATGGATGACGGCCTTGCGGCCGGGGCCGGGCGTTCCCAGGTAGATGAGCGGAATCGGTGGCTCGGCGTGCTCCCAGCCAATAGCTTGCCAGTCGATTTGCTCTGCGTTATCCAGGTGCAGGAGTTCGACCTCCGGTAGCGCCTGCAGCACCCCGAGCCGGTTGGCGAGACGAATCGCTGTCCATTTGAAACGCGATGACAGTCGATAAGGAGACCAACTTGCCAGCGCTGAACCGAGCCGGCGGCCGCGGGCAGGAATTAGCCAGCGCGGTTCCTGGGCCGGCAGGGCGAGGTATTCCCGCGACGGCGACGGCGTCTGCTGCCATGGCAGTCCGGCAAGAATCAGTTGTGCCAAATCACGGGTTGGCAATGAGGAAGCTGCTGTGTCGTTCACAAGGGGTGTTTGTAACCCGAGCCAGCACTGCGGCACTTACTTGCTGCGCTGCCTCGTTGACGGGAAGGTTGGCATTCACGATGAGACTGCCGGGAATGGATTGAAACATTGCCAGGTAAGCAAGCCGTTGCCGATGCGATTCGGCGAGGGAGACTTCGGCTTTTCTGCTCTGGAGCACTTCGGCAGGAGCGTCGAGAAGAACACGCAGGTCGGGCTGAGGAGCCAACGCCGCCAGCCATCTCGCAAGAGTTCGAATCGACGCGGGCAGCCGGTAGCGCCAGGGATCAATCAGGATGTCTGGATAGTACCGGTCGAAGATCACAAGCTCGGAGCGGCGAAGGCTGGGGCGTACGACAAAGAGGTGCCCGCACCAGCAATCCAGGAGCCAATAGATGAGCTTGAGGATTGAGACCAGCCAGCCGCGAGGCGGACGGGCATGCGGGTCCGTGACTGCAAGCTGATTGATCCGGCTACTGCCAAGCATGGGGCGAAAATGAAACACGGTGATGGCCGAAAATGTAGCTGCGACCTGGACCCTCACCTCTTCGATAACGCTGGACTTTCCGGCACCGTCGGGACCGAATACAGTGATCCAACGTCCCGGAGTTCTCAATTGTTTTGCTGGTGGGTTACTCATAGCCTGCCGTAGATGACCACCCCTACCGCCATTTGAAGAACCGATGTGACGCCCTTCTCCGCCCATTCCTTGCCGCCGTTGACGGGGATGAAAAGGATGTCGCCATCCTGAAGCTTGGGGTCAGGGACCGTGTTTGCAAGGATGCGCTTCAACGGGAGATCGGACTCCGTGCGCCCTGCCGGCGAATTGCGAATGAGCTTGGCATCGTACTTGGCGGTCTTGTTCATGCCCTGCGCCAGCGCAATCGCCTGCAGAACGGTGACCGTCTGCTTACTCTCGATCAGGTAGCCCCCGGGCCGGCCAACATCTCCCACCACGTAGACCACACCCGCGCGCGTGATGAAGATGCGATCGCCGGGTCGCACTTCGGGATCGGCTCCGCTCTCCTGCGCCGAACCGGATAGCTGAAAAGTGATTACCTGCTCGCGATCCTTGCGGCTGATGGTGACCGTTTTGGAGGCGGCAGGTGTGAGCCCGCCAGCGATGGAGACGAAATCGAGGACGGTGTGTTTCGCGATCCAGGGATAGACTCCGGGCGTCTTGACTTCGCCGGCAACGGTCACGCCTTGCGTGGCATATTCGAGGACGAAGACTTCGACGTGCGGATTGCGCAGGATTTTCTGCTGTCGAAGGCGCCCTTCGATTGCGGTTTGCGCCTGCTCAGCGGTCAAGCCTCGCACACTAACCGCACCGCCGACGGGAAGAACGATCTCTCCCAGATGGTCGACGCGCAGCCTTTCGGAAAGCTCTGGCGTATCGAAGACGCGAACGTCGATCAGATCGCCGGAGTCCAGCGTCAGAGCCTCGCTTTCGGAAGCGGATCCCGAAGTCGTGGGCGGGTTGGTTATAGCTACCGGGGCGGGTGCGATCGAGGGATGCACCGGCTGCGTCTGGCCGCATGCGAGCGGCTGGAAGCAAACGACCAGCGCCACGAGAACAACCGACGAGAGTGCAGCCCGAAGGAACATCGATTTCACAGTCAGAATCAACTTAGGCGTCAAGCGGTTTTGCCTTCTTAGCTGAAAGGTCATAGCCGAATGGCATGTAATAGGAGCGCTCATATCGCTGGTCAACGCCGTTGAGAACCAGGCCGAGCACATTCAGGTTTGCGCGCTGAAGAATGTCGCGAGCGTGACGAAGCGCGTGCCTGGTTGTGACACCGCAGCGCGCCACCAGCAGAACGGCGTCCGCTTGTGCCCCCACGACCGCCCCATCGGTAAACATCGATGCCGGGGGAGTGTCGAAGATGATGTGATCGTAACGAGCGCGCCAGTCTGCCAGCAGTTCAGTCATGATGGGAGACGCCAGCGTCTCTGCGGGGTAAGGACACGGGCTTCCGGCCGGGAGCACTCTCAGGGTGGGGAGCAAGTCCAACCTCGCGATTGCGTCATCGCTGCGACAGGCTCCGCTCAGGACCTCGCTGAGCCCCGGCCCTTGTGGAATTTCGAAAGCCGCATGAACGGACGGCTGGCGAAAATCGGTGTCTACCAGCAGTACCTTCGCACCCTGCTGGGCCAGGACCACGGCACAGTTCACCGCGGTCAATGTCTTGCCTTCGCAAGGCAAACAACTGGTGATCGCGAGGGCTTGCGGTGGGCGATCTGGGGATGGCAGCAGCAGGGAGGTCCGCAGGCAGCGATAGGATTCGGCCGCCTGGGATTGCGGCTGATGGTGGGCGATGAGCCGCAACTCGTCGACTGCAAGGGCCGCGCGCTTTCGGCCGAGGAAGTTGAGCTTCGCGCTACAGATCTGTGGGATTTCTGCCAGGATCGGCAGTGAGGAGACGCTCTCCGCCTCGTCCGCACTGCGAATTGTCATATCGAGCATCTCCAGGCCAATAGCCGAGAGCATGCCGAACACCAGACCGCAGCCTAATCCCAGCGCAAGATCGAGAACCGGTTGGGGATCGACCGGCTCCGACGGCGTCTGTCCCGGCTCAACGACGCCGACGTTCGCGGACGCCAGGCCCGCCACAATTCCGGCCTGTTTCAGCTTGAGTTGCAGCGTCTGGTACAGGTCCTGCGACGTCTCCACTTCATGTTTGAGAATTGCATACTGCGCCGCCCCTTGATTCAAGTCATAGGCTTTCTGCTTTTGTTCCTCAAACTTGCTCTGCAGCATCTTCTCCGTACTGGAAGCGGCCAGATATTCGTTTTTGTAGCGCTCACTCAGATTCTTCAGCTCGGCATTGATCGCGCTGTCCACCTGCGACATCTGGCTGCCCAGCTCCGCAAGCTTGGGATATCCCTCGCCGAATTTTGTGCTCAGCCTGGCATAATCCACGCGCAATTGTGCCTGCTGCGAGCGCAAAACTTGCAGCGTAGCATCGGGCACAGTTGAAGCGATAAGCTCGGGATTTCCCGAGCCGGCGATGCGATATCGAGCCTCCTTCACGATTCGATCCGACTCTGCTGCGGTGAGCTGTTCGTTCAGGTCCTTCAACTTGTCAGTGATGATGTTGTCGGTCTCATCGACGCCGATAAGCCCGCGGCGCTTTTGCAGGGCCGACAGTTTTTCCTGTGCCTCGTTGGCCTTGAGCTTCAGATCGTCCATCTGAGCTGAAAGCCAGTTCGACACCTGAGTTGCCGAATCGTAGCTGCTGCGAAAGTTGCGTTCGGTATAGCTGGTAACAATGGAATTTACGACTTCGGAGGACAGCTTCGGATCTTTCGTCCGGAAGGCGACGCTGATGATGTCCGTCTTAGGAACGACCTCGACCTTGAGATTTTTCTGAAAACGATGCAGCAACTTGTCGCGAACTTTCGGCGAGAGGGTCGCGACATCGGTGCCGGGAGGCTGCATCGATCGGCCGGCGAAATCGCTTCTTTCAGCCAGCCTGGTCTGCTGTATTACAGCGAGAGCGACGGTACTGCTTCCCAGCACGGTCACCGCGCTCTGCAGTTGGATGGTGGGGTCGGAGGGACTGACCATGCGCGAAGTCAACTCGTCCAGCCCCATGGAGTTTGTGCCCACGGGGCTAACCTCGATTCGCGCGCTGGCCTCGTAGCGTGAGTCCTTGATCAGCACATACGACGCTGCCACCAGCCCCAGCAGCCCAACCCATGCCAGGATCACCAGCCGCCGCGTGCGCAGCATCCGCCATAGCTCCGGGAGCAATAGCTCACCGCTGCCGTATGCAGGAGTGGGATCGCGATAGCGGCGAAGTTCAGTGGCTTCGGTTCGCAATTCAGGACAGCTGGTCTGGAACACGATGAGCTCGGTGAGGTTCGTTTAGGCTGGCAGGCTCTCGCCCGGCTTGATGATTGCCGGAGCCGGCGCAAGATGAACGCCCTGCCACAGATTGGGCATGGCTTCCGCGATGTGAAGCGCGCGGCCTACGCTGTAATAGAGGAACCCGGCCGCTGCCATGCGGCTGGGATTGAATAGGTTTCGCCCGTCCACGATGATGGGCAGTTTCAGGGCTGCCCGCAGTTTTTGCAGATCGAGTTTGCGGAACTGCGGCCAGTCGGTGAGGATGAGCAGTGCGTCGCGACGGGAGGCGGCGAGATACTCATTGTCAGCGTACTCGATCGCGTCGGGCGGCAATACTTCGCGCGCCTTCACCATCGCTGCCGGATCGTACGCGCACACACGCGCGCCCTCCTCCAGCAGTTGCTGGATGATGGCGATGGCCGGTGACTCACGGACGTCGTCGGTTCCTCCTTTGAAGGCGAGGCCGAGGACTCCGATTCGTTTGCCACGCAATGTCCACAGCGCACTCCGGACTTTTTTCATGAACAAGCGGCGCTGGTCGTTATTGATGCGTGTGACTTCGGCGAGCAGCGAGAAATCGACCTTCCACTGCGAAGCTACTTCCCGAAAGGCAGACACATCTTTGGGAAAGCACGAGCCGCCGTATCCGATTCCGGCCTGCAGAAACTGTGCTCCGATGCGTGAATCAGCGCCGATACCGGCGCAGACCTGGTCGATGTCAGCGCCGACGGCTTCGGCGAGGTTGGCCACCATGTTGATGTAAGAGATCTTGGTCGCCAGAAACGCATTAGACGCGTGCTTGATCAATTCAGCGCTGCGCGCGTTGGTGAGGATTGCCGGCGCCCGATCAAACGTGGCATGGGGGCACGGAATCGCGTCGGCCTGGTGGTAGTATGTGCCTTCCGTGAGCGGACGGTAGATGCTGTAAAGCATTGCGGCGCTGAAGTCATCGTCGACTCCCAGCACGATGCGATCGGGATAGAGGAAGTCGGTGACCGCCGATCCCTCGCGCAAGAACTCCGGATTTGAAGCCACCCAAAAGCGCCCCGGGTCGGCTCCGTGCAGCAGCAGAACCTTGCGAATCGCCTCGCAGGTGCAGACCGGAACGGTGCTCTTTTCGATGATCAGTTTGGGCTCGGAGATCGACTGCGCGATGCTGGAAGCGACCGATTCGACATAGGACAGGTCAGCTTCGCCACCGCTTCCTTGCGGCGTGCCGACCGTGATGAAGATCGCTTCGGATTCACGGACCGCGTCGCTGACCGAGGAACCGAACCGCAAGCGGTTGCCGCGATGCCGTTCCAGTAGTTGAGCGAGAAACTCTTCATGAATCGGCAATTCGCCGCGATTGAGTTCGGCGATCTTCTGCACATCGGTATCCACCGAAATCACTTCATGACCGATTTCCGCAAGGCACGCGGCGGAAACCAATCCAACGTATCCACAGCCAACCACAGTCAGGCGCATGATGTGCTCCAGAAGGAATCAGACTCCGCGGCCGGCAAACAGCAGCGTGTGCAGAAGGATGGCTGCATCCATGAACACACTGCGGTAGCGGACGTAATAGGCGTCATATTCAGGGTGGTGATGAATGGGAAGAGAGCGATGGGGGCCGATCTGCCAAAGGCCGGTCATTCCCGGCTTGACCGATAGCCGCTGTCGCAATGCAGCGTCATATTGCTCCGCGATGAAAGGCATTTCCGGCCGCGGGCCGACGAGCGACATCTGCCCCAGCAGGACATTTAGCAGCTGAGGCAGTTCGTCCAGACTGGTGCGGCGCAGAATCCGGCCGAGTGGCGTCACGCGGGGATCGTCGCCCGATCCAGGAGAGTATTCGTAGTGCGGGGCGTCCCGGTACATCGTACGAAATTTGTACATCATGAAGCGACGGCCGCCTTGACCAACTCGCACCTGTCGAAACAGGATGGGCCCCGGGGATGATGCCTTAACCAGCAAGGCAATGATTGCAGCTGCGGGAGCCAGGAGGAGCAGTAACAGCAAGCTCACGAGGGTGTCGAGCAGCCGCTTCGCGAGGTCGTATGTGCCACGGCTTGTGCCACCGGGCAGATGGGCAAGCATGACGCCATCGAGCTCAGTGAATTCGAGCTGATGGCCCGGCCCCAGAAAATCGCCGGGTGCGAAATACGTCCTGACTCCCGCGGCTGAAGCTTGCGCAATCATCGGGAGCAGCGAGTCATGGTCGACCGCGGAAGTGGCGATGATCAGCACGGAGGCACGCAGCCGGCGGAAGAGCTCCGGACTAGCCGGCTCAGACAGCACCTCGGCAGAATGACGGCTGTGATAACCGGACTCGTAGATCTCGGTTACGCCGCTGTGTGGATCGTTGTCGATAAAAGCGATGGGGTCCACGCCGAATTTCGGCGAGCGGAGCAGAGCTGAGAAGACGCGGCGGCCTTCCGGCCCCGTCCCAAGAATTACGGCTCGTTGCGACCCGTAAGCCTTGCCGAACCTGAGCAGCAAGCGACTGGCTTCCCACTTCTCCAGGGTGAGAAACAGCGGGACCGTGACCAGAGTCAGGCAGAAGGCCAGCCGCGAAACGTGCGCGGCGCAGAAATAGACGCCCAGGGCTGCGAGCAGAAAGGCTTGCAAGGTGACGCGAAGGATGCGCTCGGTCTCGCGAATCGCCAGCAGGCTCACCGAAGGACGGTATCCGCCGTGCCGCTCCATCAGAAAGACAAACACCAGAGCAAAAAAGCTGACCCATAGAAACACTGCCGAGCCGCCGTACCTGGAAACTCGATTCGGCTGGAGCATTTGATACAGGCCGAGGGAAAGATAAACGGCGGCAGCAATCGTGAGAAAGTCCAGAATCTTTTCCGCACCGGGAAGAAGAGATGCCAGGCGATTGCGCTCGGCCGGAGCTGTAAGGGGCAGATCGACTTCGCTGAGAGAAGCTGATGATGTATTTACCGCGGTGGCCATAGACGCGGAGCCTTCCGAAAGGATTTTGTTTGGTTATCAGGAACGAGGTGAATGACGTGGACGAAGCGTCACAAGGACTGAGCCGCGTGCTCTAATCGAGCGGCTCGACGTCGGCGCCGTGCAGATTAATCGCGACCGATTTCATGATCTGGTCGATGGAGATGACCAGACGGACAGAATTCTGTTTTTCGCTCAGCGTGCCTTCGCATCCGGCAAATGGGCCGTGTTTCACGCGCACGCGGTGTCCAATTCTTAGATACGGGTGCGGCTCGACATCGCCCGCTCGTGAAGCGCAGGTGCGAAGGCGCTCGATGTCTTCGTCGCGCAGGACGGCAGGCTTGCCGCCGGCCGAGACCAGGCGGACGACTCCGGCGGTGTCCAGCACCGGCACGCGTTCCTCAACAGCAACATGAACAAAGACATACCCGGGAAAAAGCGGCGCGTCCGAGCGATGCACTCGATCCGACCAACGCGCCAACCGCTGGTAGGTCGGCAGCAGGAACTCCAAATTCTTCAGTCGAAGCTGATCGGCGACCTGATGTTCGTGCCGGGAGCGCGTATAAGCGGCCAGCCAAAGCCTCCGACACTGCAGTACTGCATGAGTCAAAAGAGAATCCTTCGGTGCTGCGCAAGGCTTCGCCATTCTCAGTCCCATCGACTGAGGTGCGCGGAGGCATGGCTTGCCCTGGAGCGACAGCCAAGTCATTTAGGTGCTATCGCTTCATGATTCCAACGTGCTATGCATGGAGAGCAACTCGTCCTCCACGTCGCAAACATGGGTTGTGGAAAGCTAAGTGTAGGCTGGTCTGCTGATTAGGGAACGGAGAGCGTATGCGGGCCACAGCCGCGAGGCGAAATCGTCAAAATTCTAGACACGTGCCGAACAAATAATGGACGTCAACCACGAGTCGGGGCCCCGCAGTGAGATCGATCCGCTTGGCGAGCAAAAGAAACGCGAGGCCATTCCAGCCTCGCGCTCCATTAATTCTAGACACTCTGTACCTTTCGCCTGCAATCACTGCGAGATCCGCAGCAATACCTTGCTGGCGATCAACTGAAACGCCGCCTCTAACTCCGCTGTGCAGGTTGCGCCGGGGCAGTCAGGCACGATCACGAACAATCCTGCGGGCAGGCTTGAGTTGTAGACGCCAGGGCCGGAGTCGCAATTGGAGCCCCCAGTATAGTTCGCTGCACCGGGATCGTTCGCCAGTGTCGCCAGGAATGCTTGCGTGCAGGGATCATTGCTGACCGCACTGCTCAAGCCAATCGTAAAGATGTACGTCGGAACGGTCTCCGCGCGCATGTTGTTAGCGGTAATGCTTGGTCCGGTACTTCACCTCGTTGGTTACGTTCCAACGGTTCAATGTCTGTGTGGCGCCCTGAAGGATTCCTCCGACGGAAACACCAGGCGCTGCGCCGTTGTAGGTGCAATTTACGTTCTGGTAAGTTGGTAAGTTTGTATTGCTACAGGTCGTGTAATTCCGGTGGTCTGGATCGCTGGTCGGGTCATAGCAGTAGAAGGGACCGCTGGCGGGTATCTCCGCTGCCGGATTCAGACCGTAAACCGCCTCGGCGGGGTACGGGCTAGCTTCACCGGGGTTATCGGGATCGACTCCTCCGTAGTTCACCGTCGTCACGTTCGAACTATTCGGGCACCAGGGAACTGGTCCTGCAGGGTATTCATCAAACCATCGGTAAAGTACACCACCACTTTAACTTTGGGCACGCCCGATCCCAGGATCACGCTGTTGTTCTGGCTGTCGGACAGATTAAGAGGTGGCCCATTTGTGGCGCTATAGATACTGCCAGAGCCGGCGCCGCCGCCAAAAGTCCCGCCAGTAAAGGTATAGCGAGAGACCGCCGTGGCAATCGTTCCTGTGTTGTACGGACCCCAGCTCGTTCCTATGTTGACATCAACGTCGGCATGGCTCGCGAAGCTCACTAGGCCGATGTAGTCGGTTCCTGGAGTAAAGTCTTGCAGGAACTCTGGAACCGCAGCCTGCAAAGCGGTTCCTCCACCGTCAGTAGACATCGACCCGGAGCGGTCCAGCACCAGCGACATAATCAACGTGCTGCGGGTAGCCTGCCCGGTATCGCCAAGCGTCCAGGTCGCCCACCTGGGCAAATAGGCCATGAAGGTTGTCTTCCAAGGAGTGGTCGCCGTCAGCGTCGCGGTAATGGCGCTGCCGGTTGGGCAGCTCGCGTTTGCTGGGCACCAGGTCCAAGAGCAGGTCACGCCGCCGCTGCCGCAGGCGGTACCCAGGTTCGCATAAAACATGTCATTGGCCAGGCCCTGCGCGGTAGTGGTTCCCAAGCTATAGTTCTTGGCGCCGGTAAGTACGGCTGAATCCACCGCGTTGCTGAGGCGCGCCTTGGTTCTGTAGATCATGCCCATGTCGAGCGCCAGCCCAGAAAACAGGATGAGGAGGGGCACTCCAAGCGCGAGCCAAAGAAAGATCTGGCCACTCTCGCTACGGGAGAATTTCCGCAAGGACAAGAATTTCCGCATAGATTGCCTCTCTAGTAATATGCAGCCGAATACAAGTCTGTCGGCAAGGCGCCTGTGCTGTGCAGGAAGCTTCCGATCGACGTTGCATAGGTAAATTTGTAGAACACTTCCGTGACGTACACGGTGCTGCCGGTTGCTTCACTCGTCAGAGCGTTCTGGACTCCCGTGGGAAGAGTTGCGTTGTTGTTCCTACAGCTGCCGCCCGTCGGATAGCAGCCAATCTTGCTCGTCACACTGAGACTGCAGGTTGGATCGTTCGGCTGTTGCTGTTGAGTGATCGTGTAAGTACCCGAACTCGGGCTGGTCACGGAGGTAACAATGGCGCACCCATTGGTGGCCATAGGCAGATCGGCATCGGCCATAACAACATTGGCTGCGCTTTGAAGGTTCTGGGAAAGTGATCCCTCGTTTGCGCGCGACGCAAAACTGGAACCTTCTCCCGCGAGGTTGGTGATGACCTCCGACTGATAGATGGCTCGGCCGTAATCGACGACGCCAAGCAGAAAGATGCAAAGCATCGGCAATGCCAAGGCGAACTCTAACAGCGCTTGTCCAGACTTATCTCGCTGCAGTCTCATAACGGTTTCCTTCCCTAAGTGGCCGGAGGAAATTGCTCATTCTTAAAAGCGGAACTCACGGTATATGTGACAGCGCCGGGAAACTTGCTAGGCATGAAACGGGTGAGCACCCATGGACTCCAGTGATAGGTAACTGTAATCGTAACCGTGTCGCCCGGACCACCCGCGTTGTTTCCGCCGTCTCCGTAATTATTCCCACATGTGCCGTTGCACACTATCGACACTGCGGAACTGTTGGTGCAGTACGATCCGCTCGAGGTGGTGCAGGACAGCAGTCCAAAGGAATAATTGACCACGGTAGTCATGATGGTAGTTACGCGGTCGCCCGGAGTGGTGGTGCCGTTGCCGCTTCCGTAGCAGGAGCCGGAGACGCCGCAGTTGCCGGTGATCGCGTATCTGGCGGCTTGCCGGACGGCGTTCTGCAGGGTAACCCGGCTGTAAAAGTAGAAGGCCAGGTCAAACATCCCCAACACGAGCAAGAGAAAGACCGTGCCCACCAGGGCGAACTCCACCATCGACTGGCCGGACTCATCCGCTGAATGCCTTTTCAGAATTTTCCATTTCGGGCAGAACATAAGGATTGCTCCTTCGCTCGAATTACAATCTAGCCGTGACGAGCCCCTCGCTGAATATGAGTCCAACGATCACTGCGAGATCCAGGTGGGACCTTCGGCTGCGGAGAAGGAGAGAAGCTGGTAACGTGGCCGCGATCCGCGCAGGCTGCAATACAAACGCCGCCCGGCTCTGACCGTAGCACGTGCATACTCGACTCACGTTCATGTGGCGCATCCGGCTCTCCGCGTTTCCTCTGCTGTGACTGAGGAAAGGAGGGAGCGCAGTCCCTCCGGACCTAACTACTAATCAAATTGAAATTAGGGGCCCAAGTCCGGGACTTCAACAGCCTTAGTATCTGCACCTTAATCCTTCTAGTCAAGAAAGAAAAGTGAGCCGCTCAGGAGCACGACCACCAAGGTGCTGATTACTTGTGGTGTGGGTGGTGCCGGCTTTATCAGAAGGCTAGCCGCTTATCAGACTACAAGAGTTGTACTGGATTCACGCCGCAAATCGCATGGTTTCTGTCGACGAGGGGCAGTGTACCTGTTAACTGAAATTGAACGAGACAGGCAGCATTACTAACTGGAAGATCACGGTTACCCCAGCCCTTCCGTGCTATAAGGGTTTTGAACTATGACACGGATCGTATTAGGACAAAGAGCTAGGTAATTGTCGAGGACGAGCTTTCGAATCACGCACTAATTGGAGCCGCTTATCCTCGCTGAGCCGAACTTCACTGGGCCGACGCAGGGCGATGGATTTTGGCGGCATTCAAATCGAGACTGCTCTCCAGAATCATCTCAACCGAATCGCCGGTTGCGAGTTGAACTTCAGGGCCGCGAGTCAATAACACCGTGGCCAATCCGATAACGCCTCCGGTGGCGGCGCCGATCGCTGCACCCTTTCCGCCGTCGGCGATCGCGCCAATCCCCGCGCCCGGAATCGTTGCGGTCGCAATCGTCGCTGCATCTTTGCCCTTGCTGCTCGGACCCTTGATCGTTCCTTCTTTTCCATTCACCGTGTTGTCTTTGGAGCCGGGAGTATTCTGCACTGCGCCGGGCAACATGACGGTGTAGCCGTTGGGAAAGATCATCGAGGTGAAGCTCATCTGCAATTCGGCACGGCCTTTGACGCGGCCGGGCCGCACGACACGCCGCACCTCGCCCTGAACGAACGTTCCCGCCGGAATCAGGATCAGATCCTTCTGGGTGATGGGAAAAGCCGTTTGCGCGTAGACCGGATCGCCAGGCCGCGCGTTCTTCGTGTTGATTCCTTGCTTCAAAGTGAGCGGAATCTTTGTGCCTGCGGGAACGGTCAATGCGGCCGGGGGATCAGCTTCCGGCGGCGGCTGAGGCTGCGAAGCCGCGGCCGTCCGCGAGGTTAGATGGGGCGAATCCTGGCTGGTCTGAGCGATCAGGGGCATTGCCCCCATTGCACTAACCGCAAGCAACACAACAACAGCCTTGAGCGTTTTTCCCAACATGGCCTGCACTTCCTACCGAACCATGAACTCCGTAACGTTTGAAAAATCGCGTCGGCTTAACCTTCCGGAGCGCGGCTGATCAACCGCTATTTCAGGTTATACAACGCATTGACGTGCGAGGTCACGGTGATCTTTTCGGCACTGAATTCGGCGGTTGGCGGCGGAGGCGCTGCTTGCACGCCCATGGTGGCAGCTTTCGCCAGCATCGGCCGGATGGGCTGCGGCTCGTAGACGTCGACCGAGGCATAAGACAGCTCGCCCAACGTCCTTCCACTTGTTTGCGCGACCGCGTTGGCTTCGTTGCGGGCGCGACGCAGCGCATCCTCGACCGCCTTGACTTTCGCTGCGTCCATATCCTCCAGCAGATAGCTGATCGAGCTATTCGTCACATCGAGGTTCGCCAAGCCGTCAGCGATGGGGCCGATCTTGGAGAAGTCTTTCAGCTTGATGCTGATGTTCGCCTCCACGCGATAGCCATCGAGCTTCTGCTTGCCGTTTTGGTAGTCGTAAACCAGGCTGGTGCTGAAGCGGCTGAACTGCGCGTCCTTGGGATCGATCGCGTTGGAGCGCAGCAGCTGGCGAATTTGCTCCGCTTGCTGCGAGGCCTTCTGGCTTGCGTCCTGAAGTTTCTTGTCCTGCGCCGAGATGCCGAACTGCACCATGGCGGTGTCAGGATCGGATTCGTACTTGCCGTCGGCCCCCACCCAAACGGTGTTGGGGAGCGGATTAGAGGGACGCTCCTGCGCAATCGCCAGCGTGGCGAAGCCCAGCAAGATGGCGAGCGTGATCATCGCCGGCGTGCGAAACAAAGCTTTGTGTTTTGACATGATGCTGTTCGTGCTCCTCACAGGTAGAACGATGAGCCGCAGGTTTCTTGCGCCGAGATGACCGGACCAACGCGCTCATTTCCGGATCAACGCAATCACGAGTCCATCCCAAGATTACTCTTTTCCACAGCCTCTGATCCTGTATACTTCGCCGGTCATTTCGCAGCGTTTGCAGCGCGCATCTCCACGGTAAGCCGTATCTGCTGCGATCCCCTGGCCAGATTCTTCGTACAATGAGGTAGCGCCGCGTGCTCAGGAAATTCGGCGTTAGCAGCGTCAGGTTAGGACACTTTCCGATGGATAAGTTTGTGGTGCGCGGCGGCAATCCGCTGCAGGGCACAGTGCGCATCAGCGGCGCGAAGAATGCGGCTCTGCCCGCGATGGCCGCGGCTCTGCTGACCGACGAGCCGGTCATCCTGGAAAACATTCCGCAGGTGCGCGACATCGAGACCGAGCGCAAGTTGCTGGCGGCGATGGGCGCCGAAGTCGAGTTGGGCTACGGCCGGGCGCAACATCGCACCACTATCTGCTGCCGCGATCTGGTAAATCCTGAAGCCTCGTACGAGTTGGTCAAGACCATGCGGGCTTCTACGCTCGTCCTCGGTCCGCTCGTCGCTCGCATGGGAGACGCGCGCGTGTCCCTGCCCGGAGGTTGCGCCATAGGTGCGCGGCCCATCAACCTGCACTTGAAGGGCCTGGAGAAGCTCGGAGCAACGATCAAGCAGGAACATGGCTACGTTCACGCCAGCGCCAAGCGTCTCAAGGGCGCACGAGTTGTCTTCGAGAAAATTACCGTCACTGGAACCGAGGATCTGCTGATGGCCGCGACCCTGGCCGAAGGCGAGACCATCCTGGAGAATTGCGCGCGCGAGCCTGAGGTGGTTGACCTGGCGGCGCTGCTCAACAAGATGGGCGCGCAGATTGAGGGCGCGGGTACGCATACGATTCGCATCCGTGGTGTCGACAAGCTGCACGGAGCACGGCATCGCATCATTCCCGATCGCATCGAAGCAGGAACGTTTGTGGTTGCCGGAGCCCTCACCGGCGGCGATCTCACGGTTGCGAATTGCGACCCGCGGCATCTCGACGCGCTGTTGCAGAAACTGGAAGAGTGCGGCGTGAAGGTCAGCACCAACGGCGAATCAGTGCGCGTCGTCAGCAATGGTGCTTTAAAGAGCGCCGACATGATCACCGAGGAGTATCCCGGATTTCCCACCGACATGCAGGCGCAATACATGGCGTTGGCGACGCAGGCCGACGGCAACAGCGTGATCACGGAAAACATCTTCGAGAATCGCTTTATGCATGCGCAGGAGCTTGTGCGCATGGGAGCGAACGTAAAGATTGAAGGCAGCCGAGCCGTGGTTCGCGGGCGAACGCCGTTAAGCGGGGCCGCGGTGCAGGCCAGCGATCTGCGCGCATCGGCATCGCTTGTGCTGGCCGCGCTGGTAGCCGATGGCGAAACCATCATCGATCGCGTCTATCACATCGATCGTGGCTACGAACACATCGAAGAAAAGCTGCGCGGGGTGGGCGCACAAATCCGCCGCATCGGCGAGCTGCTGCCGCGGCGCGTGGCGGCTCCGGCAGTCGCAAGCTAGTCGCTCGAACAACATTCCCTGCTGGAAGCCCATCACGCCACTGCATTAACAACCAGCCGCATTGTCACCCGCATCTGTGACCCACTTCGCAGCGATCCATCTGCAATCAAGCGATGGTAGAAGCGAGGAGATTTCCATGCGCGGTGACAAGAAGGTGATCGAGCAGTTGAACACTGCACTCTGCGGCGAGTTGAACGCGATTGTGCAGTACATGGTGCAAGCGGAGACCTGCCAGAACTGGGGCTACGGCAGGCTGGCGGGTCTGACCAAAGTGCGAGCGATTGAGGAGATGCATCATGCCGAGGCGCTGATCGAGCGGATCGTCTTCCTCGACGCGGCTCCGGAGGTGAATATCCCGCTGAAGCCGACCATCGGGGCCGATGTGACGAAGCAACTGGAAGCCGGACTGACCGACGAGACGAACGCCATCCAAGAGTACAACGAGGCATCTGCCATCTGCCGCGAAGTGGGGGATAACGGCAGCAGGGAATTATTCGATCGGCTGCTTCAGGACGAAGAGAAACACGCCGACTTCCTGGAAGCGCAGCTGAACGCCATCAAACAGATGGGAATCGGTCCCTATCTTGCGGAGCAGATGAAGAATTGGGTAGGCGGCTACGGCGTCGGCGCGGCTGGAATTGCGGCGGTACAATTGGCTTGTGTGCAGAGTGTTTAGAATCTGCGGAGCATTCATTCTGTTGTCAATGCTCGCCCTTTCCTGTTTCGCTCAGAGCACACAATCGCCGAGCGGCGAAAGTACATCGCGGCCGCAGCCACCGGATGCTCCTCCGACTCCGCCTGACGCGCCAAATCCAGACGCCGACACACCGACCTCGCCTCCGCCGAAGTCCGCTGCGAAGCGAACCTTGAATAAAGTCGATCCGCATTGCATCGACGTGATCTTTCACACCTGCTGGTCCGCTCCCGCGGCAAAACCCGAGCAGTCGCTATCGCACGATGAGTGGCAGGCGAAGAAAGACATCGAGGTTGGCTATTACTATCTGAACGAAAAGAATTACTCTGCGGCCGTGTCGCGATTGAGCGAAGCGGTTGAGCTGAAACCGGACTCCGCCGAGGCCTTGCTTGGGCTGGCGCAAGCAGAGCAGAAGCAGGCAAGCGCGATGAAGCGCGGCAAAGCTACCAGGCCTATCTCAAGCTGAAACCCGACGGTCCCGACTCGGAGAAGGTAAAGAGAGCCATGGCTCAACTGCAGTGACCCGGCGCGTCTCGTGTGTCGTCAGCTGAAGCCGACTCAGAAAGTACAACAGCTGGGGCGCCGGTCTCCCCAAGCTGCGCTCTACTGCTTCTTCACCGCCATCACGTTGTCATCCGGATTGCGATCGATCAGTTTGTCCACGGGATCGATGCCTGCCTGCGCCGGCAACTTGTCGACGGTTACCGTGATGTCGGTCTTTTCCTGATTGATCTTGTGCTTCTGGAGATAGAGATACTTGCCGTCGGCATCCAGCACACCGATATCGATCATGTCATTCACCGGAACCGCGTGCTCCTGTCCGCGGCCGTCTGCGCGGAACTTCTTGGCTTCGACGACAAGATGCACATCGTACTTGCCATCCGGCCGCTGCACGTAGGTCGCGGAAACGGCGCGATCGTCGTAGAGCGTGATGTTCAGGAACATGTCGTCGAACAGATACTGATATTCCGGCGGCGTGACCTTGCGCAGGTAGCCCTCAAATTCCAGTGAAGTGGGATAAGGCCCATTCTTGAAGGCGTGCGCTTTGAGAAATTCGCGAATCGCCTCGTTGACCTTGTCTTCGCCAATGTAGTCCTGCAGCGCGTACATCACCATCGCGCCCTTGTTGTAGTGGATGTAGCCCTGGTTGGGATCGACGCGATAGAGCGGAAACTCTTCGTTGCGCTCCTGGGCGCGGCCGCGGAGATACTGATCCAGCTCGTAGCGCAGGAATCGCTTCATTGACTCCGGTCCGAAGTGATGCTTCATCACCATCAGCGCTGTGTATTGCGCCATGGTTTCGTCGATCGACGTCGCGCCTTGCACATAGGCGGACATCACCTGATGTCCCCACCACTGATGTCCGGTCTCATGCGCCGTGACGTAGAACGGCAGGTCCACGGCGTCGGGCTTCTTGCTGATCTTGGTGATGAAGCCGATGTTCTCGGAGAACGGAATCGTATTGGCGTAGGACTCGGCGAATGTGCCATAGCCGGGAAATTCGATGATGCGCAACTGGTGGAACTGGAAGGGGCTGAAGTTGGTAGTGCAGTAGGTCAGCGTCTCCTTCATGCTCTCCATCATGGTGTCGAGATTGAACTCGTGGCCGGGCTGGTAGTAGATCTCCAGGTTTACGTCGTGCCATTTGTCGCGCCGCACGGCATAACGCGCCGACTGAATCGAGTAGATGTTCATGATGGGCGCGTCCATCTTGTAGTGAAAATAACGGCGCCCGTTCTCGACCCACATCTTCTGCAGATATCCCGGCGCGATGGCGATCTGGTCTTCGCTGGTGCTTACAGTGGCGTCGAAGTTGATCCAGTCGGCATCGAAGCTGCCGCTGTTGTAGCGGCGCGCGGCCACATCATCGAGCGTCGGAATCCGGCGAACTTTATCCAGACCATGCTTGTGACGCGTGCTGTCGTCGGTTAACTCGATGCTGGGCGAGTATCCGATGTAGGGCAGGTAGGTGTCGTAGACGAAGCTGCCGTTGTGCACGAGATCGATGTTCGGCCGGTCATTGGGAAAGCCGGGATTGTCATACTGCAGCGCGAAATCAAGCTGAATGCGGCCTTTCGGCGGCAACGGCACGGGAAGTTTGTAGACGTAGAATCCCAGCGACGGATCCTCGAGCAGCGTGCTCTGGCCTCCGGCGAAGGCGAGGCGCTTGACCTGTATGGGCGGGCGCGGCAGCGGCGTGATATTCGACGGCCACAGCGTTACCGCAACGCGATCGATGTCGGATGAGGTCCGATTCTCCAGCCACATGCTGCCGCTGACCGAGGCCGAGCGCTCTTTCGGATAAATGTCGATCTCGGTGGTGACATCGGTTATGACCGGCTGCGGCATTGACCAATACTGGCGATACTTCTTCTCGTACTGCGCGCGATCCTCATCGATCTGGAAGGTGGTGCGATAGGGATTCAGGATGTGCGTGTTGTAGAAGATGTAGCCGCCGACACCGAGCATCAGTACAACGCACACGCCGGCAGTCGCGAGAGTCGCGCGCGACAGGCGGGCCGTCGCCAGACTCATGCGCACGCGCCAACTGCTCTCCGTGCCGCGCACCCAAAGCAGATTCGTAATGATCGCCAGCAGAATTGCGGCAATCGCCCAATAGATCTTGAACCAGATGAGCGGCGCGAGATATGGGCCGTAGCCGTTGATGTCGGAGTAGGTGACCGCCGGCGTCTGGCCAAAGCGATAGAGGTAATCCTGGAAGCCGGCGGGCGGCAGCGCCAGCGTCGCGATGATGTAAAGCACCATCACGAAGTGGCCAAGGTATTTGTTGTTGACGATGGTCTGAATGAAGATCGCCAGCACGCAGAGAATCCAGAGCGAGGTGAGGCGGTTGAGGAAGAGCTCGCGGAAATACAGTCCCAGCTCGAAGTGGTAATAACCCTGCGCGATCTGGACCGCCAGGCCGGCAGCCATGATCAGCGCGACCACCAGCACCTGCACCAGCATCAGCGCGAAGAGCTTTGAGCAGAACAGCACCCAGCGCTGCAAAGGAAACGCGTCGATCACCTGATTGAGCTGGGCGTCGCGCTCCCGCCATACCAGTTCGCCGGAGTAGAAAATGATGATGGCGAAGGCGAAGATGGTGAAACCGGCTCCTGCCATCAGGACCATCAGATGGGTGAGCGGCCAGGTTCGATTGGACAGAGGATCGGTGAGTCCTGAGGCGGCGACAACGGCCAACAGGAAGCCGCCCAGCATCAGCACGAGGAAGAATACATTCTTCGTCGTTTCCGTGAACTGAATGCGGGTTAGCGAAACGAGATGCCGCAGCGAAGCCGCCGTCGAAAATGTCGGGTGCGCGATAGGCAGCGACTCCGCCGGCTTAATCGTTTCCTTCTCTTCGATCAACTGACGGCGCTTGCTCTTTTCGGCCGGGTAGGCGAAGGCAAACTTCACATACGCGGTGACGAAGAAGACAGCGCCCACGCCCAGCCACAAGGCGCGATTCGCCAGCAGAATTCCTTGCAGCGGGATGAGCTGCGAGTTGCGCTGGAAGGGTGTCCAGTAGCGAGTCAGGCGGTCGATGGAGGCGCTACCCAGCGGATCGAGCAGGGCAAAATGTACGCTGGTCGACAACCCGCTGCCAGAGATCTGGCTGACCACGAAGTAGCCAATCAGCACGAACACGCTGGCGACATAGACCGGCAACATCTTGCGCGTGAGCGCCGCCAGCGCGAAGAAGATCGCCGTCAGAAACAGCAGGTTCGGCCAAACGTTGATGAGGTACGGCTGAAAATAGGCAGCGGCCATCTGCGGACCGAGCCGCGTCTTATCAATCCACGGCATCGACAGCCCCAGCCACGCCCCAATTCCGACGCTGCTGAAAATAAAAACCTGCAATACGAAAGCCGCCAGGAAACGACCGCCAAGATAATCGAGCTTGGTAATCGGCGCCGTATAGAAGAAGACAGCCGAATTGCTGTCGATGTCCTGATACGTTGCCTGTCCTGCAATGGCGGCGGTAATGACGATGCCAAAGAAGCAGATGTAGGTAATGATGGAGTTCAGGGCGTAGGGCGAGTTGACCAGCACCTTGCCGCCGGTGCCGAAGTCGACGCTGGCTTCGGCAAAAGCGCCGCCCGACATCAAGGCAAACAACAGGCCGAGAGCGAAGAACACGACGAAATAGATGTAGGTAGAGATACGTCGCAGGCGCTGTTCGAGCTCGAAGGCAAAAATGTGGATCAGCATGGCGTCAGTTGACCGCGCTCTGCGTGAAGCCGCGGATGGTAGCGAAGTAGAGATCTTCGAGATCGGGAACCACCGCCTCGAAGCCGCTCTCGGGAAGAGCATCGCTCAGCACGTGCAGCATCGTTCGGCCGCCAAACAGCCGCATGGAGATGACCTTGAAGCGCTGCTGATAATCCGCCAGCTCGGTGCGCGCGATGGTCTTCCTCCAGACCCGGCCGTTCAGCTTCTCGACTAGCGCAGAAGGGTCGCCCGCGGCGTGAACTCGCCCCTGATGAATGATTGCCATGTTGCGGCACAGGTCCGTCACATCGGAGACGATGTGCGTCGAGAGAATGACGATGATGTTCTCGCCGATGGCGCTGAGCAGGTTGTGAAAGCGCACGCGTTCTTCGGGATCGAGGCCGGCGGTGGGCTCGTCGACGATGATGAGCCGCGGATTGCCCAGCAGCGCCTGCGCGATGCCGAAGCGCTGCTTCATGCCGCCGGAATAGCTGCCCAGCGGCTTGTTGCGGTGATCCCAGAGATTGGTCTGGCGCAGCAGCGCCTGCACCACGTCGCGCCGCTCGCCGGCGTTCTCCAGGCCTTTCAGCGTTGCGAAATGCGAGAGCAGATTTTCTGCCGCGACCTTGGGATAAAGTCCGAACTCCTGCGGCAAATAGCCAAGGAGTCTGCGAACTTCATCTTTCTGGCGCAAGACGTCGATGCCGTCGAGGCGGGCGCTGCCGCTGTCAGCTTCCTGCAGCGTCGCGAGCGTTCGCATGAGCGTGGACTTGCCGGCGCCGTTGGGGCCAAGCAATCCGAACATGCCTTGTGGGATGGACAACGAGACGTCCTGCAACGCCTGCGTGCCGTTGGGATAGCGTTTGGAGAGATTATCGATTTGTAGTTGCATCAGGCTGCCTGTCAGTGATACGAGAATGTTGACAGAATGTTCCCTTACGCGGTGCAGCCTATTCTAATCGCGCTGCCATTGGATGTTGTCTTCCTCGCACCGCCCCGACGCCGGTTGCTTTTGGGTGGAGCACGCCTTTTTAGGCGTGCAGTCAGGAGACTTCCTTAGACATCCGGATTCAGCCGCTGAGGCAATGCCTCGATCTACCTCAGGGGCTAAAGCCCGCCTGGAAATGAAGCGGTTTTATGCACGCCTGAAGGCGTGCTCCACCCAAGCCGGACAAAGCAGATTCACTAAGCCGACCAGGTAAATTGACTCAAGCCGAGCCACAATTGGCGCCCGTCAAACATATCCTCTGCGACCGGCAGAAAAATGGGGCGATTTTGAGAATCGCCCCGGCAGTGGCCATTGCGGGCAGGCCACGCAAAAATCGAGATGCCTACTGTGGTGGCGTGAACTTGAAGATCATGCCGCAGCCGCTCTGAACGCATCCCATGATGCCTCCGCCGACGGTGCCATAGAAGTTCCCGCTGGAATCCTGAATCAGTCCCGCGTAAGGAACTCCTCCGTTCAAGTAGCCTTCGAAGTCGTACACATCGGTATAGGTTCCACTGGTGGTGATTTTGAAAATCGTTCCTTGATCGTGAGCGCCTCCGCCGGCAGTGGTGCCCCACACATTGCCGTCGGCGCCCCACATCAGCTCATTCGGAACCGCTCCTTCTTTGCTGTGAAAGGTGTGCAGGATGGTTTCCTGCCCGCTGGGGGTGATCTTGAAGATGATGCCGCAGCCAAAGAACGGGCAGGCACTGGGGTCGCCGCCCTCCTGGGTGCCACCGTACATGTTGCCCTCGGCGTCCACCACCACCGATCCCGGAAAGTAGCCGTCGGGCGCGCAGGTGAAGTTATGGAGCACAGTGTAGCCGGCTCCGGTGCTTCTCATCTTGAAAGCAACGCCGCAATTGCTGCTTCCACCCTGCCCGGCAGTGCCATAGATATTTCCCGAGGTATCTTCCGCCACGCTGCCCTGCGGAAAAGCTCCATCCGCAAGGGTAAAGCTGTGAATCACCTGGTCGGCGGCAGCCCCGGCTCTGGTCAGGACGTACACGGAGCCATAGGTATTGGCGCCGCCGTTAAAGGTGGTGCCGTAGAACAAGCCGGTGGTCGGATCGCGCAACAGAGTAAATTGCGGGCCCTCGCCGTCATTAGAGCCAGTCGGAAAGGTATGCACGACGGTAAAGCCTCCCGAGGGAGTGATGCGGAAATCCGTGCCATTGTCATGCAGGCCGCCGATGGAAGCCATACCGTACAGGTTGCCATTCTCGTCGGGGATCAGTGAGCCCCAGGTCGCGTTGGGCCAGCCATCGACACCGCCGGTGAACGTGTGCAGAACTGTAAGGTGTCCGCTGGTATCCAGCTTGTAGACCGTTCCGCAGCCATAGTCGTTGCAGTCGTTCTTGTTACCGGCGGTATCGGTTATGCCGTAGAGGTTACCGGAAGCATCACGGTAAAGTCCGCCGGTGGGGAAGCCGCCGTCGGATTGACCCTGGAAGGTGTAGAGGACGGTATAGGTCTGCGCGGAGGCGAGCTGCGCAGCAAATGTGAACGCAAGCAGGGCTGCCAGGGCGAACCAAGCCGTCCGGTATAAGCCCGATGTCACACTTCTCGCTTGTTCTCGATCGATCATTCAGATCTCCTTACGACAATTGACAGTTAGGAAGTGGTGTTGGGAGTGAGTCGAAGCTGCGGGACAGTCCCGCCCGGGACTTTATACAAGCGGAGCAGAGAAAACCAACAACAATTCGCGCCGACACAAAACTTTTACAACTTTACCGTTCAAAGGCGGGAAAAGCAGGAATCCGGCGGGGGTTTGGTTGGGTAGTGCGGCGCTTCGGCGCCGGGTCAACCGCTATTGTCGCACAGCGTTTATCGCGGTACGACGAGGCCGTTATCCGCCGGCTGCACCAACTGCTCAGGATTGACGACGCCGGCTTGCGCAATGCGGATCTGGTCTTTGAAGTTATCGACCATCTCGTCGCGCAGACGAACCTCGGTGGGCTTCTTCGCGATGGTCATCTTGTCGATCTTGTCCTGCAGGCGCAGGAGTCCGTAGAAGAGGTTTTCCGGCCGCGGCGGGCAGCCGACGATGTAGACATCGACGGGGACGATGTGATCGACGCCCTGGAGCACAGAGTAGGTATTGAACGGGCCGCCGACCGAGGCGCAGGCGCCCATGGCGATGCACCACTTGGGATCGGGCATCTGGTCCCAGATGCGTTGGACCACCGGCGCCATCTTCAGCGAGACGGTACCGGCGACGATCATCAGATCGCTCTGCCGCGGGCTGGGGCGGAAGACTTCGGAGCCAAAACGCGCGATATCGTAACGCGACGTGGAAGCGGCGATCATCTCAATCGCGCAGCAAGCCAGGCCGAAGGTCATGGGCCAAATCGCGGACTTGCGCGCCCAGTTGAAGACGTAATCGACCGTGGTAACAAGAAAGTTTTTTTCGAACTTATTTTCAATCCAGCCCATCGTTTCGCTCCGAGCAACCGGCAACTGGCGTTAGCTACTGATACCTCACGACGTCTGACTTGCTCGCGTTCGAGGTTCAGTGAGCCTGCGCTACTCTCAAATCTTCGCCGATTGATGTACCAAGAGGCTGTGACGGGCGTCACAGGGGCGCAAAAAGGGGTAGCCGTAGCGCCAGCCTCTGCCTGGCTGTGATGCGGGCCTCCCGTGCCCGCGTGGTGGGACCGGTGGCTGGACGCCGCCAGTACTGCCGGCCAGAGAGGCCGGCAGTACTAGGCGCTACTAGCCGAAGAGGGGGCTGCGCAAATCCCAGGCAACCCGCCTGCATCTAATTTTAAGTGAAGGTGTGGGTTCGCCACGGCTCCCACCGCGTCGCCACAAATTCGTGTTCGCAGCCAAATTGACACTGGGTTCCGTGTCCGCTACGATACGCCCTTGTGTCGAAGCGTGGGGTCCTCGATGTCCTTCGCGCCGGCCGCGCGGCGGGACGCAATATCGGGGAAGCTTCGACGGCTCCGCACTCGCCATTCTGAAGAACCTTCATGGAACGTGTACCGACTGTCTCAGGAACAGCGAACCTGCTCGACATCCTTGATCGGGTGTTGGACAAAGGCTTGGTGATAGCCGGCGACGTCCGGATATCGCTGGCCAACGTGGAGTTGCTCACCATCAGGATTCGCCTGCTGGTGTGCTCCGTGGACAAGGCGGAGGAGATCGGACTGAACTGGTGGAAGTTCGATCCTAACCTCACCCATCCGGCGGGTCTGCCGGCGCCTCCGCGTACGCGATTGCCGCGTGCGGGACCGGGGACGGAACTGCGGGCTCCGGCTGTGCCCGCTAAGGCAGCAAAGAAGACTTCCCGGAAGAAGAAGGCATAACGAAAGCCCAAAGGGACTCAAGGATAAAGATCGGCAGGAGGATCTAATGGCAGTTGAGCGGGTTTCGGGCGGTTCGAGTCTGATCGATGTACTCGATCGAGTCCTGGATAAAGGCATCGTGATCGACGCCTGGGTGCGCATTTCACTCGTCGGCATCGACTTGATCACGGTAGAGGCGCGCATCGTAGTGGCTTCCATCGATACGTATTTGAAGTACGCCGACGCGGTCGGACTCACCGGACTGGTTTCTCGTCCACAACTGGGACCGGGCGAGGAAGAAGAGATTACCACGGTAGAAACCACACGCCGGCCGGTACGCACGCGGCGACCGGCCCGGGCTTAGAGGTGAGTGACCCAGGAGAGTGGTCGTGGCTTCCCCACAGATGCGCGTGCGCTCCGATACTCCTGATCTAAGCGGGAAGAATCGCCGCTCCGCGCTGCGCCTGCTCGGCGTTGAGCGGAGCGAGGAAGTCTTTCCCGTCCTGCTGGAGGAGATCGTCGCCCTGGGTCATCCTCGCGCACTGGTCACACGAATTAACTTCGAGACCTCCGAGATCGCGCCGATCGCGTCACTGAACTATCCCAAGAATCTGGTGCAGCGCTATCGCAGTTCGCTGTTTGCGGTGGAGACGCCGCAGGTGCGCATTCTGCATTCGCTGGAGCCAGAGTTCATAGCGGGGCGCGGCAAGAAAAGCTCCGGTCTTTACTACTATCCGCTGATCTATCGCAACCGCACGGCGTGCTGGGAAGCGGAGCGCGCGCGCGGACGCAAGTGTGTTGCGGTGGAGAACTTCCATTCCAAGCTGAGATTGCAGCTGCAGGACCAGGTATGCGGCATCTGCGAGATGCGCGCCTACGCGGCGATGGTGATTGCGGAAGTCGCTCCCGGCACGACGTCGGCTGAGATCGCGGAGCTGCGCGCGCTGATCGAGCTGGCTAACCGTTACCTGTCGCGTCTTTTCAAGGTTGAGCATTACCACAACCGCATGGTCGACATGGAGACCATCATCACCCAGATGCAGACGGTCATGGAAAGCATGACCGACCCGGTGATCCTGACAGATCCACAGCATCGCGTGATCACGCAGAACAAAGCGGCGGAGCGCTATTTCCGGCTTCCCGAAGACGTGAGCGAAGGCCGGGTCCGTGCCGTGGAGTTGAATAACCTGCTGTTTTCTGCAGCGCTGTCGTCGATGGCGGTGTCCGGCAATGACTCGTCCCGCGACATGACGTTGGTAGACGCGATCGAAGGCGATGAGGTGCTGTTCGAGGCCGTATCGGCGCCCAGCTTCGCGCCCGATGGCCGCCGTACCGGCATGGTCAGCGTGCTGCGCGACGTGACGGATTTACGTCGCGCCGATGAGGAGCTGCGCGCCAATTACGACAGGCTGCGCCAGGCGGAAGAAGTGGTGCGCCAGGATCGCGATCGTTTGAATCTCGTGATCGAAAACGTGGGCGACCCGATTGTGGTTTGCGATCGCGATGCCAAGATTGCTCTCCTCGATCCGCGCGCCCAGGAGGTGTTGGGCACCGAAAAAGCGCTCACCGCGATCCACATCCGCAATCAGGCGATCCTCGACGCTTACATCACGCAGTTCACCTATTCGTTCTCCGATCGCGAAAGCTCGCCTCTTCAGCTGGTGAATCCGGACACCGGGCTGGAGTTGGAATACGACGCCCGCTCCGGCAAGATCTACGACGAGCGCGGGCTGGTGGCCTATACCGTCACCGTGCTGCGCGACCTGACTGCGGTGCGCCGCCTGGAGCAGTTGAAACTCGAGCGCCGCATGTTGGAGATGGAAAAGTTTGCCGCGGCCGGGCGGCTGGCCGGCACCATCGCCCACGAAGTGAACAATCCGATGGAGGCGATCAAGAACTGCATTTTCCTGCTGACCGATCAGATCAAACCGGAGGCCGCGCCGGTCTACGACATCCTGAAAGCCGAGACCGAGCGCGTGGCGCGCATTGTGCGGCAGATGCTGGGCCTCTATCGCAGCACCCAGCAGGTGGGCAACTTCGACGTGAACGGCGTGGTGGAAGACACTTTGCTGCTGTTCGCCCGGCAACTGGATCGCGCCGGCGTCAGGGTGGAAAAGCAGTTGAGCGAGTTGCCGCCGGCACTGGGCTCCGCCGATCAGATTCGGCAGGTGTTGTCGAATCTGGTAGTGAACGCCAAAGACAGCATGGGACCAGGCGGATTGCTGCGCGTGCGGACACGTTTAGTTCGCCGGACGCAAGCGCGGGACCTGATCCGTATCCTGGTCGCCGATTCGGGCAGCGGTATCTCGGACCACGTGTTGAACACGATGTTCGAGCCTTTCATGACGACGAAAGGCGAACGCGGAACCGGGCTGGGCTTGTGGATCGTCAAGGGCATCATCGAGAACCATGGAGGCAAGCTGAAAGTGCGCAGCCGCCTGGGGATGGGAACAGTTTTTGCGATTGAATTGCCCGCGGTGCCGTAAACACAGGTGCTCCGAATGAAATCGAAACCTCACATTCTCGTGGTAGACGATGAGCCAAACGTTCTGGTGACCTACCGCCTCATCCTGCAACAGCAGGGGTACGAAGTGAGCGCGGCGATTTCCTCCGAAGAGGCGCGGGAGGCGTTGACGAAGAATCCCATCGACCTTCTGCTGTGCGACCTCTCGCTGGAGAAGCAGGAAAACGGATTCGATGTGATCGATTTCGCGCGCAAGAAAACGCCGGACATGCCGACGGTTTTGCTGACCGGCTATGCGACGCAGGAGGCCAACGATCACGCCGCGGAAATGGGCATTCCGGTTTTGTTTAAGCCAATCGACATCAAGGAGCTGCTGGAGACAATTTCTGGGCTACTGAGGGAGGACTATGGGCAGCACGAGGCGGCCGGCTAAGTCGCGGCCGGCAAGCAAGACAAAAGTCACGAAGAAACAGGTGCAGAAGCCGCAGCCGATCGCGATGGTTCCTCAGTCCGGGCGGGCAAAGAAGCCTCGGTTGGCGGGGTCTGCCGTTTCGCAACCGCAAGATGCGCCGAAGGCGCGGTCGGCAGGCGGACCTGTACCTGCCACGGCAATTGCGCGCCAGCCGAATGCGGAGCTCGCCAACGAGTTCACGCCTGGGCCAATTCCCGTGCCGGATGTCCGCCAGGAAGGCCGCTACGTCTACGGCATCATTCAGTCGCGCGATCCCGTGAGCTTCGGGCGCATGGGCATCGGCGGCAGCGGCGAGATGGTCTACGTGGTCACGCACGGCGACATTGGCGCGGTGGTCAGCCGCACCCCGGTTTTCATCTTCGATCCCACGCGCGAGAACGCACTGGCGCACGAGCACGTGATCGAAACCGTGATGAAGGCGCACACGATCATCCCGATGAGCTTTGGCACGGTGTTTCGCACCGACGAGGACATTCGCGAAGTGCTGCGCAGCATTTATCCCTCCGTAAAGGACGTGCTGAAGCAGATGCTGGGCAAAGTCGAGTTCGGCTTGAAGGTGACGTGGGATCGCGATCACATCGTCGAAGAGTTGCAGCGCGAGCACGAAGAGATTCACCGCTTCCATCAGGAGATCACGCGCAAGCATCTGCAATCGACCTACTTCGCGCGCATGCAGCTGGGCCGCATGATCGATAAGGCGCTGGAAGAGCGGTCGGTGGAATACGTGCGTGACATCTACGAGACGCTGCGCACGATCTGTGTGGCCTCGCGCGACAACAAGCCCATCGGCGACAAGATGATCATGAACGCGGCGTTTCTGCTGGAGCGCGAGCGCGAAGCCGAGTTCGATGCCGCGGTCAATCGCGTGGCCAAGAAGTTCGGCGACCGGCTGAATTTCAAGTACACCGGGCCGTGGCCGCCGTATAACTTCGTGAATATTCGCCTGAAGCTGGAACCCAGCAGCTCGGGGTAAGGATGGTGAGCGTCGCGCGGAGGATGGTGAGGGTGGCGCGGAAGGTTGGTCGCTCCGCACCAGAAGGTTGTCATCACGAGCGAGCTTTAGCTCGCGAGGGATCTGCTTTCCTGCCACTCGGCAAGAAAACAGATTCCTCGCTTCGCTCGTAATGACAATCTTCTGATGGAACGTCACTGGCGATAGAAAGACAGCGAGTCCCATGCTTCTGATCGACGATCTCTTGCTCTCGCCCATCTCGGGATTCAAGTTCATCCTGCGGACGCTCGCCCGCGCGGCCGAAGAGCAATACACCGACGACGCCCCCATCAAGGAGCGGCTGCTGGAATTGCAGACGCTGCTGGAGGAGGGCTCGATTACAGAAGAGGAATACGTCGAGCAGGAGCGCCAGGTGCTGGTCGAGCTGCGTGAGATTCAGAACCGCCGCATGCAGATGGCCGGCATAACTCCCGAGGAAGCCGAGCGCATGGGCCGGCCCATGCTGGAAATTCCGGTAAAGATTCCGCAAGCCAAGGACGAATAGTTCGCGACTGGCTGTTTACGCGGGTGGCGAATCCTTTCGCCGGGGCAATTTCACGCTCCTGTAGTAGCATTCCCAAGACAACCTCGCATGGCTACGCCCCAACGTCCCTACTGGAAAACCACTCCGCTGAAGGCGCGCGTCCTCGCGCTGCTGGGAGTCTTCTTTCTCTTCAGCACCATCGGGTTTTCCATGGACGTCATGCAACTGGGCCGCCAGCGCATTCCGGCGCTGATAATTGCTGTCGCCTTGAACGGCATCTTCGCCATGGGCTACGCCGCTGCGGGCACCATCTTCGGCAAGTTTCGCTGGTGGGCGATGGTGGCAATTTTTATCGCGCAGAACATTGCGATGAGCCTGATTTACGTGGTGCTGCCGGTTCCTGCACTGCCGACCGCAATGAACGCCGCCGACATTGGTCATCTGCAGCACCGGATGCTCTTCACTTCTTACGCTAGCATCGCGGCCATGGTGCTGGGCTACTCGTGCTTCATGTGGGTGATGATCACCGAAGGCCGCCGCTACTTCCGCGCGCATGCGGAGATTGAACTGGCCAGCGAGATCCATCGCACCCTGGTTCCGGTGATCGACGAGACGGTTCGCGGTTTCGAGTTCTACGGGCGCTCGGTGCCGAGCGGAGAGGTTGGCGGCGACCTGATCGACGTAGTCCACGATGATCGCGGCTGGATTGCCTACGTTGCGGATGTCTCCGGACACGGTGTGGCGCCCGGCGTGGTGATGGCCATGGTCAAGAGCGCGGCACGGATGCGGCTGTCGTCCGATGGCAACAGCGCCGGCCTGATGGAAAGTCTCAACTCAGTTCTGTGCTCGGTTACCAAGCCGGAGATGTTCGTGACGTTTGCCTATCTGGCGTCGAGCGGCGACCGGCTGCATTGTGCTTATTCACTGGCGGGACATCCGGCGATTTTGCATTATCACGCTGCGACTGCGGAGTTCTCCGAGGTCACGTGCTCGAATCTGCCGCTCGGCATGTTCGACCACCAGCAGTATGCCAGCAGTAGCGTCGAAAGCGATCCGGGCGACATTTTTTTATTGCTGACCGATGGAGTGATCGAGATCGAGAACTCGAAAGGCGAGGAATTTGGTCTGGAAGGCGTGAAAGCTGTGGTGCGGCAACACGCCGGCAGTTCCTTGCCGATAATTTTTCAGAGGCTGCTCGATGCCACCAAACATCAGGGACACGCAAGTGACGATCAGTCGGTGCTGATCGTGAGGTCGGGTGGCAGTCCTGGTGTGCAAAGCCAAGCGTAATAGCGGCCGTCACCATCAGCGGCACAAAAAAGAGCGGGACGCTTGACGCGCCCCGCTCTTGTTGATGTTGGATGAGGTGTTCTACTCGTCTTCCTGCAGCCGCGAGATCACGCCCATATCCTCCAGCGTCGTGGTGTCGCCTTTGACTTCGCCGCTGGCTGCCAGTTCGCGCAGCAGGCGCCGCATGATTTTGCCGGAGCGCGTCTTCGGCAACTGATCGGTGAATCGAATGTCGTCGGGCTTCGCCATCGCGCCGATTTCTTTCGCCACCCACAGCCGCAGCTCTTCCTTCAGCTCCGGCGAGGGCTTGTAAGACGATTCCAAAGTGACGAACGCCGCAACCGCCTGGCCTTTCATCTCGTCAGGGCGCCCGACCACAGCGGCTTCCGCGACTTTCGGGTGCGCGACCAGCGCCGACTCGATTTCCATCGTGCTCAGGCGATGACCCGAAACGTTGAGCACGTCATCGACGCGGCCCATGATCCAGAAGTAGCCGTCCTTGTCTTCGCGCGCGCCGTCGCCGGTGAAGTAGAAGGGAGGAATGTCGCTCCAGTACTGGCGCTCGTAGCGTTCAGGATCGCCATAGACGGTTCGCAGCATCGACGGCCACGGATGTTTGATGACCAGGTATCCACCCGAGCCAAGTGGAACGCGCTCGCCGCTGCGGTTGACGACTTCGGCAATGATGCCGGGCAGCGGACGCGTTGCCGATCCGGGCTTGGTCGCCACCGCCCCCGGTACCGGCGAGATCAGGATGCAGCCAGTCTCTGTCTGCCACCAGGTGTCGACGATGGGACAGCGATTGCCGCCGATCACCTCGCGATACCACATCCACGCCTCGGGATTGATGGGCTCGCCGACCGTGCCGAGCAGGCGCAAGCTGGAGAGATCGTGCTTCTTCGGCCACTCGTCGCCCCACTTGATGAAGGTGCGAATCGCCGTCGGCGCGGTGTAGAGGATGTTGACCTTGTGCTTCTCGATGATCGCCCAGAAGCGATCGAAGGCCGGCCAGTTGGGCGCACCTTCGTACATCACGCAGGTCGCGCCGTTCTGCAGCGGGCCGTAGACGATGTAGCTGTGACCGGTGACCCAGCCGATGTCGGCGGTACACCAGTAGGTGTCGTCCTCTTTGAGATCGAAGACCCACTTGGTTGTGATGTAGGTTCCGACGGAGTAGCCGCCGGTGGTGTGCACGATGCCCTTCGGCTTGCCGGTGGTGCCCGAGGTGTAAAGGATGTAGAGCGGATGCTCGGAGTCGAGTTGCTCGGCCGCGCAGACGTCGCTGGCCTTCGCCATCAGCTCGTGCCACCAGTAGTCGCGGCCTTCCTTCCACGCCACCTCGCAGCCGGTGCGCTTGAAGGTGACCACGTGCTTCACCGTGGGACAGCGTTCCAAAGCCTCATCCACAGCGGCTTTCAGCTTGACCTCGCTGCCGCGGCGATAGGAGCTGTCCTGGGTGACGACGGCTACGGCTTCCTGGTCGGTGATGCGATCGACCAGCGCGTTGGCCGAGAATCCGCCGAAGATGACCGAGTGCACCGCACCGATGCGGGCACACGCCAGCATCGCCACCGGCAGCTCAGGACACATGCCCATGTAGATGGCAACACGATCGCCGGATTTCACACCCAGCGACTTCAGCACATTGGCGAACTTGCAAACCTCAGCGAGCAACTGCTGATAGGTCAGCGTGCGCACTTCGCCGGGCTCGCTTTCCCAGATGATGGCAGCTTTGTTCTTGCGCCACGTGGCGACGTGGCGATCGAGGCAGTTGTAGGAGAGATTGATCTTGCCGCCCAGGAACCATTTCGCCCACGGCGCATTCCACTCCAGCACTTTGTCCCACGGCTTAAACCAGTGCAGTTCGCGCGCGATGTCGGCCCAGAAAGCTTCGGGATCGGCGGCGGCCTGCGCGCACAGCTTGTCGTAGTCTTCTTTGCTGCGGATGTGCGCGTTCTTGGCGAACTCCGGCGGCGGCGGGAAGGTACGGGTTTCGGTGAGGATGGAATCAATATTGGGGCCAATTGCCTGTTCTACTGTGGACATCGAGATGCCTCCGATAAATGCTGATGATGATGAATCAGGGCCGGTTTAGTGCATTTTAGTGTGCGGGGCGCGGTTTCGATACATGGTAATTTACTGCTCCAGCGTCGACAGGTCGCCGATCTCGGCGCCGGTCTCCTGCGCTTTCAGCAGGCGGCGCATGATCTTTCCTGACCTCGTCTTCGGTAATGCCGGCACAAACTTAATCGCCGACGGAGTTGCGATCGGTCCCATCTCGCGCCGCACATGCTCAATAAGACTGGCGAGCAGCGCGTCGGAAGCAAGATGTCCGGTTCGCAACTGCACGAACGCGACGATAGCCTCACCCTTCAGCGCGTCGGGAATGCCGATAGCCGCTGCTTCCGCAACCGCGGGATGCGACACCAGCGCGCTCTCCACTTCGGCCGTGCCGATGCGGTGTCCGGCGACGTTCAGCACGTCGTCGGCGCGGCCAATGACCGAGATGTAGCCGTCTTCGTCCTTGGTCGCGAGATCGCCGGTGATGTAGCAGCCTTCGAGCTCGAGCCAGTCTTTTTCAAAGCGCGCGGGATTGTTCCAGATGGTCCGCATGAAATGCGGGAACGGCCGCTTCAGGATCAGGCGACCGCTTACACCTGGCGCAACCGGCTTGCCGTTGATGTCGACGACATCGGCCTCGCAACCCGGCAAGGCGAGTCCCGCTTTTCCTGGCCGCATCGGCAAAGTGACGGGCGTGCCGAGCGTGGGGCCGCCGAGCTCGGTCTGCCACCAGTTGTCGACCACGTAGCCCCACTTGCCGTCGCCGGCGAGGTAGGT
The DNA here is from genome assembly GCA_963805985.1 of uncultured Acidobacteriaceae bacterium. Lineage (GTDB taxonomy): Bacteria > Acidobacteriota > Terriglobia > Terriglobales > Acidobacteriaceae > Bog-257. The sequence continues at coordinate 190,917 of CAWDWG010000012.1, forward strand.
CTGCGCCCAGCGCCACGCTTCGGGATTCAGCGGCTCGCCGGCGCAAGCGATCACGCGCAGCGAACTCAGGTCGTACTTCTGCGGCAGCGCTTCGCCGTATCTCATAAACATGCGCAGCGCGGTGGGCGCGGTGAACATCTTGGTCACGCCGTACTTCTCGACAATCTGCCAGGCGATAGAAGGATCGGGATAATCGATAGCGCCCTCGCGGAACAGCGTCGTCACGCCCGCACACAGCGGAGCGTAGACGATGTAGGAGTGGCCGACGATCCAGCCAATGTCCGACGTACACCAGAACAGGTCGCGCTCGCCGACGTCGAGGAACGATTGCAGGTGATACGTGGTGCCCACCATGAATCCGCCATGCACGTGGACCACGCCTTTCGGCTTGCCAGTGGTGCCCGAGGTGTAGAGGATGAACAACGGATCCTCGGAGTCCATGTCTTCCGCAGGACAATCGGCCGGGAATTTCATCAGCTCGCGGAAATCGACTTCGCGAGGACTGGCCGGCGCGAAGGCCGCAGGATCGCGCGTGAAGACCACGACATGCTCGACCGTCTCTAATCCGTCGAGCGCCTCATCCACAATGCCTTTCAGCGGAACCGGCTTGCCACGGCGGAAGCCGGCATCGCCAACGATGACGATTCGCGCCTGCGCGTCTTCGATGCGATCGCGCACAGAAGTATGACCGAGCCCGGCGTACACCACGGAGTGAATCGCTCCGATGCGCGCGCAGGCCAGCATGGAGATGGCGCCTTCAACCGTCAGCGGCATGTAGATGACAACGCGGTCGCCCTTCTTCACGCCCAGCGACTTCAGGCCATTGGCGAAGCGGCAGACATCGCGATAGAGCTGGCGATAGGTGACAACGCGTTCGGTGCCGTCTTCGCCCAGCCAGATGAAGGCGGCGCGGTTGGCGTTAGCAGAGTTCGCGTGGCGATCGAGCGCGTTAATGGTGATGTTGGTGCGCGCGCCGGTAAACCACTTGTGATGGATCTTGTCCCACTCGAAAACCTTGTCCCATGGCCTGGTCCAGACGAATTGTTTGGCAGCTTCGGCCCAGAAAGCGTCAGGGTCGCGCTGAAATCGTTCCTGCTCGGCCGGCCAGTTTTTCAGCAAAGCCTGTTCTTTGACGATCTGCGGAGCGGGATACTGTTCCACAGCCTTGGCGGCTTCGACGGTTTTCGTTGCGCTTTCCATGACGACGCTCCTTGCTACTGGTGAAGTCGAGCTCTCAACCAGACCTAAACCATGGAACCGGATCTCTGAGGGAAATCCGGCCCACAGAAAGCGGATCATACTTGCTTGGGACGGCGCGCCATCAATTCCGCCAGCAGAGCAACAACGGCCAGGATGCCCGCGGTATAGAACGCCATCTGATAATTGTGATACTTGTCGTACATGGTGCCGCCAATCTTGGCGCCGAAGTAGCCGGCGAATCCCCAGGCGGTGAAGAGCATGCCATAGTTGATGCCGGCATTCTTCGTTCCCCAGAAATCAGCGGCCGTCGCCGCGTTGACCGAAAGCTGCGTGCCATAACACCAGTAGACGATGAACACGGCTGCGTAGAGCGCGCCGACGTTGCCACCGACGTGATAGAGCACGGGCATGGCGACAATGGATATGGCGATCATGATTCGCAAGACGTTCAAACGTCCCACCGCGTCCGACATCCAGCCCGACAGGATGCGGCCGGAGGCGTTGGCCACTGCACCGACTACCAGGCCCATCGTGGCCAGCGCCGCGCTCGAGATGTGCACGCTCTTGGCGAAGGGCACCAGCTGGCTGATGACCATCAATCCCGCCATAGTGCCCAGCGCGTAGGCGATCCACATAAAGTAGAACGACGGAGTCCTGAGCACTTGACCCGGCGTAAAGTCCTGAGTCGTGGCCCCTCCCTTGGCGGTCGGCGCCGGCGGCGTCCAGCCCGCGGGTTTGTATCCCGCCGGAGGATTCTTCAGCAAGAACGCGCCAACGACCGTCATCACCAGGAAGATAGCGCCGAGAATCTGGAAAGTGGTGTGGACCCCATAGGCCGGGATGAGCTTGAGGTTCGCCAGCGGCCCAAACAGCGCCGACCCCGCTCCATAACCGCCGACAGCGAGACCTACGGCCAGGCCGCGTTTGTCCGGGAACCACTTCGCCATCACCGGAATCGGGGTCGCATATCCGAAGCCATTGCCCAGGCCGCCGATCACGCCGAAGCAGACATACAACCACGTCAGACTGGTGGTATAGCTGCACAGGAAGAATCCCAGGCTGACGAGGATTGCACCGGTAATTGAAACCCAGAAGGGGCCAAATTTGTCCTGCAGCCGGCCGGCGACAATGAAGCTCAGGGCGAAGACGACCACCGCGATTCCGAAGACGGCGGAGGTCTGCGCCCGCTTCCAGCCGAACTCCTTTTCCAGCGGCGCAACGAAGATGCTCCAGGCGTAAAGCGTGCCCAGAGCGATGTTCATCATGAGGCCGCCAACGACGCGCCACCAACGGTTCAAACCGGCGCTGCTGGTTTTAATCGACTCGGTCACTGGGATCAGTTCTGTGGTCGCCATAATTGTGATCTTCCTTCCTACCGAACGTTCGTTAACTTAGCTAAACAAACTCGCTGCAAGAACTTGTGGCCGGAAGCGCTGTAACTTACGCATGAGAACCGCGCACCCCACTACGTATTCTTCGAGCTAACCTCCGCGCAGCGTTGCGCTACAACTATTGTTCACCGGGTCTGGGCGGAACCGGGCCGAGCCCAAAAAACCGTCGGCGGGAAGCGTATGGGGTAGAGGAGAGTGGTCGAACCGTCGCCCCGTAGAGGTGCATTATTGCCAGCCGGAACTTGGGGTCCCGGCCTCCCGGTGGGCACCGATGGTGCGCCAGTCGGGCCCTTAGCGTGGCGAAGTTATGAGACCGCGCTTCCCGCCTTATTGAGCCGTTGTGGGCGGAATTTTCCTTCGCCGGACGGGCCGGGGTCTGTGACCGGAGATACCGGTGGATGTGACGAGGGTCACCAGGGGGTAGGTTGTCGGGTGCCTTCGGGCGAGCCGCAGATTGCAACCGACTCCTACTTATAGGGGATGTACGGAATTTTCAGAGTGATAGCATACGGGGTATAGAGAGTGAGGGCATGTGGGATCACCATACGGCTTTGAGCTGGTTGAGAATTGCGTGATTTGCAAGCTGCGGAGCGACAGTTTCTTCTGCTCCCTTCCCAAGCCCGTGCTGGAAGCGTTCGATAAGATCAAGTACTCGGCGTCGTACCCGGCGGGAGCGGTGCTGTTCGTGGAAGGCCAGTCGCCGCGCGGCATTTACATGTTGTGCAAGGGACGAGTGAAGATGTCGACGACCTCGGCCGAAGGCAAAACTCTCATCCTGAAGATCGCGCAGCCGGGAGAAGTGCTGGGCATGCACGCCACGGTTTCCGGAACTCCCTACGAGATCACGGCGGAGACGGGACAGCCTTGCCAGCTGAATTTTGTCAAACGCGAGGACTTCTTGAAGTTCCTGCAGACGCACGGTGACGCTTGCTTGAAGGCGGCGCAGCATCTCAGCAAAGACTGCCAGAGCGCCTATCAGCAGATTCGCAGTCTCGGGCTGTCCCACTCGGCGCCGGAACGTTTGGCGCGTTTGTTGCTGGAGTGGACGGCCACCACGCAAAATCAGGCCGAGCCCAAAGTGAAGCTGGCGCTCACCCACGAGGAGATCGCGCAGATCATTGGCACCTCACGCGAGACGGTGACCCGCGTCCTTGCGGATTTCCGCAAGCGCCAGATCGCGGTGCTCAAAGGCTCGACGCTCACCATCCGCAATAAGTCGATTCTGGAGAAGCTGGTCGGGGCGTAGGTAGCGCAAGCTCACACTTGTAATGTGCAGAGTCGGGCACCGCAGTGCAATTCCAGTTCACCCCGAAGGCTTGGTAAACGCTGTGCCATGCACCGCTAGAGCAGTGCTCCGGCCGCCGGGGACCGCCGATCACAGCAAAACTAAATTCTGGCAGGGAACAACCTGCCGGCGATGACTCTCCACCGCGCTTCTGGCTTGGGCAATCAGTACCGGCAGAAGCATCTCCGCGCCGCAGGACAATCTATCTCTGACCTTGAACGACCAGCCCGCCAGGGTAATGCCGACGGCTTCCGGAGCGTGGCCGTACAGCGTCGCGGCCAGCGACAACAGCGCAGCCGGGGTCAGTTGGTGGGTGAATCCAACGCCGCGGGCTTGCGGTTGGATGCGGCTTTGCGAAATCCGTCCGGGCTCTTCTGCCGACGAAGCGTCGAGAAAAACCACGAGGCCGCTGCGCGCGATATCCGGCGCCATCTCCGGCAAGAGCTGGTGGCTTGCGATCACTGCAACGGCGGGATCGTCGTGATAGTACTGTTGCAATTCTTCGGCAGTGCGATATCCCGCCCCGTCGTCCTCGCGCAGGACGTTCCCGTAGCCGATGATCAATACCTGCGACACGTTGGCTGCTTCTCCGCTTCTATCGGCACAGCGAACAACCTCCAACAGCACCGTTCGGCCTCTTGCCACCGACCAGCATCAGGAAACGCTCTTCACTTGCCAGACCGAGCCCGTATTGCCTTCGGGAGCGCAATGCCTTTCGGCGTGCGTCACGCTTCGCTGCCGGGCGATTCCCAGGCTTCGAGTTCTTCCAGTTCACCGATCTGCTTTAGATATTCGAAGGTGCGCAGCGCCTCGTCTTCGTCGAGCAGGCTGATGGCTAGGCCCACATGGACGATGGCATAGTCGCCGACCTGGGCTTCCGGCACATAAGCCAGGCTGGCCTCCCTCACGATTCCGCCGAAGCTGACACGGGCGGTGCGCGCGAGGTCTTCGCCCTCGATGCTGATGATCTTGCCTGGAACCGCGAGGCACATGGTCCGGATTCTCCCTACCGCACAGGTTAGGCGGACGAGTCACACCTGTCAGTGACCGATGAACGCGTGTCATGGTTGCCGGAGACGGGGTCGGGCGCGTGGTAAACTCCGCGTTTATGAGACGGGAATCGATGTGCGGCTTGTTGTGCGCCATGATGGCATGCTGCGCCGCGGCTCAGACCAGCGGCTCCGGCAAGGTGGTCACCTTCCAGACCACGATCGATAACGTGAAGACCATTTTCGCGACGCTGCCGCCGGTGGCGACACTGCGTCCCGGCGACATCCTCGACACGCACACGCTCGACTGCTTTGCCGGCGCGTTGAAGAAGCCAGGCGACACGCTCAGCATGGTCAAGATGGACAACCCGCTGACCGGGCCGTTTTACATCGAGGGCGCCGAACCGGGCGATACGCTGGTGGTGAAGTTTCTCGATCTCACGGTCGACGGCGATCATGGCGTCGGCACCTACTCGCCCGGCTTTGGTGCGCTCAGCAGCAGCAACTACACGCCGATGCTCAATCCCGATCTGCCGGAGCGGATTTGGTATTACCCGATCGACCACGCCACCAACACCGCGACCTTCAGGGCCGCCGATTCCAACTTCACGACCAAGATTCCGCTGCACCCGTTCATGGGCTGCGTGGGCGACGCGCCGGCCGATGGCGAGGCTCGCAGCTCGATTGTCCCGGCGGAGTTTGGCGGCAACATGGATTCGCCCGAGGCCAGCGCGGGCAACACGTTGTATCTGCCAATCAGCGTCAAGGGCGCGCTGCTGTATCTCGGCGATGGTCACGCTGCGATGGGCGACGGCGAAGTAGCCGGCAGCGCGATTGAAGTGCCGATGCATGTGCGGGTGCAGGTCGACGTGATCAAAGGCAAGAAGATCGCGTGGCCGCGCTTTGAGAATGACGATTACTTGATGGCGACGGGGATTTATCGTCCGCTGGAGGATGCCGCGCGCATCGCGTATACCGAGCTGGTCAAGTGGATTCACGAGGACTACGGCCTGTCGGAGATGGATACGTATGAGTTGCTGTCAAAGGTGGCCGAGGTGCGGCTGAGCGAACTGGTCGATCCGAATTATGTGGTGATCGCGAAGATCAATAAGAAGTATCTGCCGGCGAAGCAGGCGAAGCGAAGCACAAGCAGGTTAGTAGGTTGTGGACGTTCTTCGCAGAATGCCGGAAACGATGATTAGCCGGTCTGCGAGGTGAAGATCGTAAATGATGCGATAGTTTCCTACGCGTCTGCGCCAGGCCGTTGGCTGTCCCTTGAGGCGCTTGATGTCACCCTGAAAGGGATCTTCCTCCATTGCGAGGAGGGCGGCCTTCACGCGCCGCTGATCGCTTGCCGGGAGTTTTCGAAACTCCTTTTGCGCGGGCCCGGCGATTTGAAGATTCCAAGCCATCGAGGAACTTGCTTAAGGATAGCGAATCTCCTCGGCGGACGGCAGTGCGGCCACGCCGAAGGGCTGCTAGTTCTGCTCTCGTGGGCTGGACCGTGGGATAACGTTGCTCAAAGTAGGTGCGCAGCGCTTCGCGCACCAGCTCGGAACGGGTGCGGGATTCCCGTTTCCGCACCTCCTCAAATTGCCGCAGCATCGCTGGCGGCAAGGAAATCGTCATAATTTCGGTGGTTCTCATGGTAGTACGAAGTATTACTGAGTGATACCTCAGTTTGCGGACATTTGTCAACTGGCCGGTCCTGATCCTTTGTTACATTCTCCCATGTAGAATTCGTCTTCATGGACACTCATGCACTTCCGCTCGGATCGGCGAAAGTGCGTTCGCTTCGCCGCGCGCTGCTGAAGTGGTATGACCAGAATCGCCGCGATCTGCCGTGGCGGCGGGATCGCGATCCCTATCGCGTCTGGGTGTCGGAGATCATGTTGCAGCAAACGCGCGTGGCAGCGGTGATCGATCATTACGCGCGATTTCTACAGCGCTTTCCGACGGTGCAGGCGTTGGCTGTAGCGCGCGAGGCGTCGGTGCTGGCGATCTGGAGCGGGCTGGGCTACTACCATCGCGCGCGGCGGATGCATCAGGCGGCGACGGTCATCGCGCGCGAGCGGGGCGGGCACTTTCCAACAACTGCGGAGGAATGGCTCGCGCTTCCGGGCATTGGGCGCTACACGGCCGCGGCCATCAGCAGCATCGCGTTTGATGAGCCGGTTGCTGTGGTGGATGGCAATGTGGAGCGCGTTCTTCAGCGGCTGTTCGCGACCCAGGTTAGCCCAACTGATGGGCGAACCCTTCGACAAGCTCAGGGCGGGCTCTGGGGCACCGGCGCAAACACAAGCACAACCGATGGGCGAGCCCTTCGACAAGCTCAGGGCAGGGAAACGGCATGGCAGCAGGCGGAGGCGCTGCTCGATCGCGCGCGGCCTGGCGACTTCAATCAGGCGATGATGGAGCTGGGCGCAACGATCTGCACGCCGCGCGCGCCGCAGTGTCTGCTGTGTCCGCTGAATGCATTTTGCCGATCTCGCGGTGAAACGGCTCCCCCTCCGCAGGCTGTCCGCAAGCGTAAGATCGTCAGCTATGCTCTGGCGCAGCGGAATTCTTCCGTCCTGCTCATTCGCCGCGCGAGCGACGCGTCGCTGATGGCGGGCATGTGGGATCTGCCCGCGCTCGACCCGAGCGAAGTGAATGGCGATCAGCCTCTGTTGCGCGTCCGGCACTCCATCACCGACACCGACTATCGCGTTGCCGTCTTCACCGTCGATCCGCAGCGGCTTGCGCACTCCGCTGAAAACGCGCGCTGGGCCACGCGCCGGCAATGCGAGCAGCTTCCGATTACAGGGTTAACCCGCAAGATTCTCCGCAAACTTGGCCTTTGAACGAGCGGATCCGGATGTAATATTTAAGTAATATCCGGGCCTGAAATGTCACAATCACGGCGACTGTGGAGACCGTCCGCAATCATCGCAGCAATCCTATTGCTCTGCGGCTTAGCTCTGTACGAAATGCTGGAGCCGGCTCCTGCGGCCAACTACTGGATGTTTCCGGGAATGCGCATCGGCGCGTTCGTGGCCACGATCGTCTCCATTGGGACGACCGGCGGCCGGCAAGCGGCCACCACGACCGCGGTGCTGGTGATCGCCGGCATCATCAACTATGTGTGCTACTTCCTCCTGGCCTGGCTATTTTTGGGCTTGGCCTTCATTGGTTCCCCCAAGCCAAAAGTCGAAACCTATTCTGCAGCATCAATTCAAGAGAGCATCCTTCGGGATAGTGCCAAGCGTTCCCGATAACGTGCTGAGATTTCTACGGAGGTTTCGTTCGATGGCTGCGCTAGCAGCAGGCGTGCAAGCTCCAGAATTTTCCCTGCCCACAATCGATGGCAAGAAGGTTTCGCTTCACGAGGCGCTGAAGAAGGGCCCGGTGGTGCTGGCGTTTTTCAAAGTCAGTTGCCCGGTTTGCCAATACGCGTTTCCGTTCTTCGAGCGCATGTTTCAGGCGAACCGCGACAGCCATGTCAGCTTCATCGGCCTCTCGCAAGATAAGGCGAAGGACACTGAAGCCTTCATGAAGCAATTCGGCGTCACCTTCCCGGTCACACTCGACGATCCCAAGCACTACGCCGTTTCCAACGCCTATGGCCTGACCAACGTTCCTACGCTCTTCTACATCGATCCGAGTGGCGAGATCGAGATTTCGTCGGTTAGCTGGTCGAAGGCGGATGTCGAGGCGGTCAATGCGAAACTGGCGGAGCTTCGGCAACAGCCGCCCGCGATGCTATGGCGCAAAGGCGAAGAGGTGCGCGACTTCCGCGCTGGTTGAGGCTCGAAGAATTGATCCGCGGTCCGCGGATCGAAACAATGCACCCCTTCGACCACGCTCAGAGCAGGCGCCGCGTCGAAGGCAAGGAATTGTTGGTGAGCCCAGGTTAGCGTCCAAAGGAAGGACGAAGGACGCGAACCTGGGGCACCGTATCTGGTGAAACGCTTTCAACCCTTGACGTACAATGAGCTTTCTCTGCCGGCGCGACGCCGGCGCTGGAGCTTGCTTCGTTGCGCAACGTCCTATTGGCTGCTTTGGTTATCGCCGCAACTCTGCTGCTGGCGCAGACTAATTCCTCCGATACCACTTCACCCAAGAACCTCCCGCAAATAACCGGCGTTCCGCCATCTGCTCAGCAGGCGATGGCCAACGTCGACCCGGAGAAGATTCGTGCGCAGGTTCGGTTTCTTGCCAGCGATCTGCTGGAGGGCCGCGGCACCGGCCAGCGCGGAGGAGACATCGCTGCCGAGTACATGGCAACGCAGTTTGCGCTCTACGGATTGAAGCCGGCCGGCGACAACGGCACGTTTCTGCAGAAGGTGCCGATGGAAGGCATTGCCACGCAGGACAGCTCAACGATCAGCGTCATTCCGAACAGTGGCGCGCCGATCAATCTCGCTTATCGCAGCGACTTTGTTGCCACGGATGAGACCGGCAACACGCGCGACGACATCGACGCCGACGTGATCTGGGTGGGCTATGGCATCGACGCGCCGGAGTTCAAGTGGAACGATTACCGCAACGTCGACGTCAAGGGCAAAGTGCTGCTCATGCTAGTGAACGAGCCGCCGTCGGACGATCCTAAATTCTTTGCCGGCAAGGCGCTCACCTACTATGGCCGCTGGAGCTACAAGTACGCCGAGGCGGCGCGGCGTGGCGCCGCAGGGGTGCTGCTCATTCATAAGACGGAGATGGCGAGCTACGGATGGAACGTGGTGCGCAGCTCGTGGTCGGGCGAGCGCGCGTATTTGCGCGACGATTCTGCACCGAAGCTAAAGATGGCTTCGTGGATACAGCTCGAGGTCGCGCGCAAGCTGGCGCAGGCGTGCGGCATGAATCTCGATCGCATGATGGAAACCGCGGGCAAGCCGGGCTTCATGTCCACGCAGCTGCCGTTGCGAGTGAAGGCCACGATCCTCAGCAAGGTGCGGCGCTTCGATTCCAGCAACGTCATCGCCGAACTGCCCGGCTCCGATCCGCGGCTGCGCGGGCAGGCTGTTTTCTATACCGCGCACTATGATCATCTCGGCATCCTGCCCGGCGCGGCGGGCGACAACATCTACAACGGTGCGCAGGACAACGCCACCGGGTGCGGCATCCTGCTCGAGATCGCGCGCGCCTTCGCCGGCGTTCGCCAGCCGCCGAAGCGATCCGTGTACTTCGCGGCGACCACGGCGGAGGAGCAAGGGCTGCGTGGTTCGGAATATCTCGGCAAGCACCCGCCAGTCGCGGCGAAAGACATCTCGCTGGGGCTCAACTATGACGATGTGCCGCCGCTGGGCGTGCCGGAAGAAGTCAACGTCGCCGGAGCCGAGCGCACGACGTTCTACCCCGTGGTCGAGCGGACCGCGAAGGAATTTGGGCTAGTGATCGTGCACGACTCACAGCCCGGCGCCGGCCACTACTTCCGCTCCGACCACTTCAGCTTCGCGCGTGTCGGCGTGCCTGCGTTCTCCATCGACGAGGGCGACAAATATCGCGGGCACGATCGCCAATGGGGAACCGAGCAGGCGCAGGATTTCGTCGCCCACCACTACCATCAGCCCAGCGACGAGTATCGTCCCGACATGGATTTTCGCGGCGATGCTGTAATGGCGCGCTTCGGCATCGCTCTGGGATGGCAGGCCGCGAGCCAGTCCGCGCTGGTCGGATGGCAGACTGGCGATGAATTCGCCAAGATTCGCGCCGACAGCGAGAGGCAGTAGAAGGAAGCAGGGGATAGGGGGTACTGATTCGTGAGCGGGCGATTGCTTGTGCTATGGCGGTGTTACGCTAGCTACAGAGGCCGACGTTTTCAAAAGCCGGCGAGCGTTTCACTTTTGACATGGCGTTTTATCATTCTCGGGAAATCTGTAATCCGTCATCTCGGGGACTGCAGCTGGTGAAACATTGCTCCACGACTTTCCAGCGTCAGAGGTGGCAAAGAGCATATCGGTGATGCCGCAACGGACATACGCCCACCCGTGATTCTCGTCGGCCATCATTAATCCAAAGAGCTGGGTGGGACATGCTGGCAGATTCTGCCCGGGAATCGGTGGCAGCGATGGGGCTTCGGCTTGCTCCTTCTTGCTCACGCCTTTTGCTGTAAACGTCGTAAGCGTCAGACTCTGCTTTGGAGTGTCGCGACTCAGTTCGGACAACTCTCCCCGGATAATGTGCGACCGCGCTATGGTCAGTACGTCCCGATTCCAGCCACCACGAGTTGGGAGTGCGATTTCTCTTTTCCATGTCACTCCCCCGTCCTTAGTCAGCAAAAGGACCACCCGGTCTCCTGAAGGCGACATGAAATAACCCGCAACAGAAGCTTCCTTTCGATTCTGGCCCTCGGTTCTATAGTCACCAAACGCCCTGCCGAACGCGTCGGGCACGCTGGGAGATACGTCCAGCCAACTTTGCCCGCCATCTTGCGTTCTCCACACCCGCAGCGTCCCCGATGATGGATCGGTCATCCAGCCGTCCTGTGCGCTGGAGAAACGCATGCTGCCGGTCTTTGATGGAGGGTTAGGTAAAGATATCCAGGTACGACCCCCGTCTTTGGTAGCCAGCAACAGGAGGTCATAAGCGCCCCGCGGATCAGCGAATCCGATTCGCGCCCAGCCATGCTCTGCATCGGCAAACGACGCGCCTATCCCTTCGCCCAGACTCAAGGGGCGAGCAGAGTCTGGCAAAACCACGTCGGCTGTCGTCCAGCTTTTTCCGGAGTCGGTGGTGATTGCAAGCTTCAACTTTGCTTGTGGGTCGGCATGGGCGAATCCGTTGCGAGCACCGCAAAACGGGAGGAGAAATACCCAACCGCGCGAGCGGTCGAGAAAAAATATCTGGCCCAACTGGTAGCGGTCGGGAATCGGCGGAGTGATATCTTGCCAATGCGCGCCCCGGTCTGGGGTCCAATACAAGCGGCGTTGTGCTGCCGTGCTACGGTAACCACTCTCTCGGTACCATCCTGATCCGTCAGGGAATAGTTGTTGGGCCATGAGCGGCCAAGGGAGGAGCAAGCCCAAGAGAGTGATGACGGCTCTCAGTCGCCTGGCCATTGTAGTAGCGCTCTTCATGACGCGTGCAATTAAGACTAGCATTCAAATCTGCATCTGCAGCAAAGGATGCTCTGCTTTAGAACGAACTCTACGGAGACTCTTGCACACGATAACTGTCGGTGAACAGGCCACTACACAAGCTACATTGAAACGGTAGCACCGGTTCGCGCAGCTTGTGCTAAGGCGATTTCTCAAGCGCCATCGCTTCCGGCGTTATCATTCGCTGGTGTTCTTCTGTCGGTCCCATCAAGGCGCGATCTCGAACACGCTTCCATCTCCGCCCAGCAGCCCGCTGGTCGTGCCATAGAGATTTCCGGCTGAGTCGAGAATCAACGCACCTTCAGGATTCCCGCTGCCCGCGCCATCGTTCAAGTTATAGAGCGAGGTGTAGACCCAGCCGCCATTGGAGGGCGATAACTGGAATACGGTGCCGCATCCATAACCCGAGCAGCCTTGGCCGCCGCCGGAGAAAAGCGTGCCGTAAAGGGTGCCGTTGGAACTCAGGGCCGGCGTACCGGAAGAGCCGCCGAGGCCTGCCAGTTCGGGGCTATAGAGCACGTTGAACAGCCAGTTGCCGTTTGAGGGCTTTAGCTCGAAGATGGTTCCCCCGTCACCTGCGCCGGCATAGAGGGTGGCGCCGAAGACATTGCCCTCCGGATCAAGAACTACTCCGGCGTACGGAGTTGACCCGTCGGTTGAGCCCTGGAAGGCGTAGAGGATCCTCTCCGTCCAGCCGGAGCCGGAGGGCGAAAGTTCGTAGACGGTGCCGTTATTGCCCACGCCGCCAATGTCGGTGGTGCCGTATAAATTGCCGTACGCGTCGAAGGTGACGCCGCTGATGGGCGCAGAGCCATCGGGCGAACCGGTGAAGCTGTGAAGCACGCTCTCGGTCCAGCCGGAACCGGAAGGCGTGAGTTTGAAGACAACTCCTTCATTGCTGGTACCGCCGCTGGCAGTGGTTCCGTACAGATTGCCGGCGCTGTCAAAGATGAGCGTTCCCTGGGGATGGGCGCCCGCAACACCGCCGTTGAATTGGTACAGCGGAGTTTCGGTCCACAGGCAAAGGACCGACTTGCAAGCCGTCGCCGGAGGGGAAAGCTTGTAAACCGTTCCTGCGCTGTACACGCCTCCCTCGACAGCGGCGCCATAGAGGTTGCCATCACGGCCGATGGTTACTCCGGCAACCGGTGCATACCCGCCAGCACCCTGGCCTTTCTGAAAGTTATAAAGCGGAGTCAGCACCCAGCCGGAGCCCTTGTGGGCGAGCTTGTAGACGACCCCCACGTTGTTCTCGCCGCCATAGTAGGTTGTGCCATACAGATTGCCTGCTGCATCCATGGTGACGCCGGCGACAGGTTCGTGTCCGTCTTGGCCGCCGGTGAAGGCGTGCAGAACGTTGAGAGTTTGCGCGCGCGCCGCCGGGAGGGCGAGAGTTGCCGCGACAACGGCCAGAGCGACGAGAGCTGATTTTCGTGCTCGTAAGGGGATGTTGAAAATCAAAAGTGCGATTCGTTGCGCCATACCGATACTCCTCTGCGGCTGGTCTGACGCGAAAGCGTAGCATGCGTAGCTCATAGGGCAACTTAATTCTGGATTACGGTTTAATCGACTGACACGCCGAGTCTTAGCCCAGGAAACCTCGCGGGTCGCGGAGCAGGGCACGCCGCGACGCGGGTCAATCGCGGCCTGGCGATCAAGCTCTTTCGCTATTCGGCGTTATCGTTCGCTGGTTGTTCTTCTGTCAGGCCGATCAAGGCGTGACCTCGAAGACCATCCCACAACATCCCAGGTCACCGGTGGTGGTGCCATAGAGGTTCCCGGCTGAGTCGAGAATCAATCCGCCCTCTGGGTTTCCGCTGTAGTCGCCATGGTTCAAGTTATACAGCGAGGTGTACTCCCAGCCGCCATTGGAGGGCGATAACTGGAGCACGCTGCCGCATCCATAGCCCGAGCAGCCGTCGCCGCCGCCGGTGAAAAGCGTGCCATAGAGCGTGCCGTTGGAAGTGCGCGCGAGCGTGCCGGCCGCGCCGCCGAGTCCTGGCAGGACGGGGCTATAGAGCACGCTGAAGATCCAGTTGCCGCCCGATGGCGTCAGCTCGAAGATGGTTCCACCGTCGCCTGCGCCGTAATAAAATGTGGCGCCGTAGAGATTGCCCTCCGGATCAAGCACTACACCGGCATACGGAATTGCTCCGTCGTTCGAGCCCTGAAAGGCGTAGAGAACCTTCTCCGTCCAACCGGAACCGGAGGGCGTTAGCTGGTAGACGGTGCCGTAATTATTTCCACCTCCTACGGTTGTGCCGTATAGATTGCCGTTCTGATCGAAGGTCACGCCGCTGAAGGGACCAGAGCCGTCCGGCGAATTGGTGAAGCTGTAAAGCACGCTCTCGGTCCAGCCGGACCCTGAAGGCGTCAATTTGAAAACGGCTCCGTAACCTCCCGTGCCGCCCCCGCTGGTTGTCCCGTATAGATTCCCGGCGCTGTCGAAGAGGAGCGCAGCCTCCGGACCGCTGCCATCAGCGCCGCCGGTGAACTGGTACAGCAGGGTTTCGGTCCAGGGACAAAGGACCGACTTGCAAACCGTCGCTGGAGGAGAAAGCTTGTACACGACTCCCGCGGAATGCTGTCCTCCGCCGACGGTGGTGCCGTACAGGTTGCCATCGCGACGGATGGTTACACCTCCAATCGGCTCACTCCCGCTGCCGAGATGAAAGCTGTACAGCGGGCTCAGCGTCCAACCGGAGCCTTTGCGAGCCAGCTTGTAAACGAGTCCCTCGCCATACTGGCCGCCGCCGTAGGCTGTGCCATAAAGATTGCCAGCCGCATCCATGGTGACGCCGGCGATCGGCTCGCCACCGTCCGGGCCGGTGAAAGCGTGCAGAACGGTCAGAGTTTGCGCGTGTGCGGTTGGGACCGGGGTGAGAATTGCCACGGCAATCGCCAATGCAACGAGCGTTTTTCGCGCGCGTAAGGTGATGTTGAAAATCAAATGTGCGATTTGCTGTGCCATGCCGATTTCTCCTTTGCGGCTGGTTTGACGCCGAAGACTAGCACTGTCCCTCCCGGCGGGGCATCTTAATTTTGGATTACGGTTTAACAGACTGCTACGCCGACAGTTAGTTCCGCGATGTTTTCGGGATGATGGGGGAGGCAGGCGTATTGCCGGCTTCGCGCAGGCCAGAGGCCTGCGATCTAGCCGCCCGGGAGGGCGGCGCTAAGTTGAAGATTTAGGTGCCCGGAAGGACGGCGCTACTCATGACGGTCAGTTTCAGCTATGGCGTGATCTTCCACACCACGCCTCAGCCCCGAAGCAGTCGGCCGAACTTCTGCGGTGCACCGTCGTTCCGTAGAGATCGGCTTGGGAATCAACGCCAACGAGTTCGGCTATCGCAGGTGGCTCATCCGGAAGGGAATTTGCACCACGGCTTCGACGGCGACGGGCTCGCCGTTCTTGATGCCCGGTCGGAAGTGCCAGTGCGACAGCGCTTGCATGGCATTCTGATCGAGCCGCTCGTCGAGGCTATCCAGCACGCGAATGTCGGCGACGCTGCCGTCGGTGCGGATGACCGCGTAGAGCGTCACCGTTCCCTCGACGTGATCGCGCAGCACCTCGGGCGGATAGGCGGGATCGACTTTGGTCATCGCGACGGGCGCGGTGAGGTCGGTCTTGTCATCGCTCTGCTTCAGCTCGGCAAAGCGGATGATCCAGCTGCCGGTGGCCGAAGTCAGATTCGGCATATTCATGATCTGCGAGTAATACCGGCGACGGCCGAAGACGCGCTGCTCGATGCTCTCGTTGGGATCCGCAGGAACCGTGTTCGCCGGCGGCGGCACAACGCGATCACGATAGCTCGGCTGCGACGGCTTCATCGCCGCGGCCAGCATTCGCTTCTGCGCGTCGAGGTTCGGATTGCCTGACGGCGTCGCGCCTTTTCCAACCGTTCCTCCGCTCCCGCCACCACCGACGACCGACGTCGCAGCGCCCGGCGGTGCAGCTCCTACCATGATCCCCGGCGGCACGCCATTGCCTTTGCCGTTGCCTCCGCCGTTGTCAGCCGTGCCAATCCCGACGACGTTCGGTGTGCCCGGCGCATCAGCCTTGCCGCCGGGCGATGCGTGAAACTCTCCCGCGCGATTGCCGCTCGGCATGTTGATCGGCCCGTGAACATCGACGGGATTCAATCCCAGTGCGATGATCTGCCCTTGCCCCTGCGCGGGAAGGTTCTGCACATTCGGCGACGGCGGAACATCTTTCCCCGCGCTATTGCTTCCTCCCGCGTGCGGCGGCCCCGCGACCGCTGGCGTAAGTTCCGCCAGGTTGGGTGGGCCGCTCTTCAGCTTGAGCTGCTCGGCCGTGAGCTTTGGCTCAACCACCGTGGGTTGCGGCAGCGCGGGCAATTGAAACTTGTCGTGCAACGTCGACACGTCGGTTGTCGGCTCAACCACCGACGGCTGCGGCATCGTTGGCAATTGCAGTTTGTCGTGCAGCTTGGAGACGTCGGTGGTCGGCGGCACCACATCGGGCTCCAACTGCGGCGCCCTCAATTGCGACACCGATCGCGCCGATGCCGCCACCGGTTGCGTCGACGGAATCGCCGTCCACGCCACAATGTTCGGCAGCGCGACATCATGATCCAGCTTGACCTTCGGCGGCGTCACGATGGTCTGGTGATTGTTGTCCGCGTTCGGTGGAACCGATAGGATCTCCTGCCGGGCTAGCTTGGGCGCGCCATGACGCGGCTTCATCGCCGCTTTCTTAGCGGTATTGATCGGCGGCAAATAGTCGCTCACCGGGTAATACGAAATCTCGTTGTTCTCCACCGGCACCAGCTTCGGCTGGACGTTAAAGAATGGCAGCGTGCAAACCAGGTAGACCATAACGACGAACGCAATGTGGCCGCCATACGATTCGGCGACCCGCCATAAGTCGACGCCGGTCTTGATGAAATAACCGTGAGGAACTGGAATGGGATGTGCGGTGGTTTCTACCGGAGGTGGCTCGCGCCGGAGAAGCGTGTCGCCCAGATTGCGGAAAAAGACGCGATGCCGTGGCTCGAGCTCGCGCAGCAGTACCGGAGCCTCAAGCGTTGCAGCTTCTGGCTTAACTCTGGCTGCTGCTACTTCCGACATCGATCCCTACCATGTGCCGTGTGTAACCCTGATTATATCGGAACGTACCGCGCCCGGCGCGCGCTTGGCGGTCACACAAGCGCAATTCGCAACCAGTTTGTGGGGATCGCTCCGCATTGAATCAACTTAGCAGAGTTTCTGTCGCGAAGAATGTCGGAAAGCGAAGGATGCACGCTCTTTGTTACGAATGACGCACGCGCATCACAGTCTCGGTTGCGAAGGATGTACGCGCACCATGACTCGAGTCTCGCGACGCGAGACGGCAGATCATAGCCCAGCGCTTCAGCGCTGGGTAAGCGTTGAGTTAGGGACGAGCCCCTTCAGGGGCGGCAGGTTTTTCCATCGGCGCACCAACAGTTCGCGGCGGCAAGAATGTTCGAGGCGGGGAAGAAATGCAATGAAAATCAGAGCCCCTTAAGGGGCGGCAGACAGTCACTGAATCCGGTTCAGCTCGCCGCATACAACTGGTTCCCCGGAAACTCTTTCGCCAGCCCGGCCAGCGGCAATCTCAGCACGATTCTGGCGCCGCCACTGGCGCCTTCGGCCACTTCGGCGTAGCCGCCATGGGCCTGAATCGCTGCCCCCACAAATGCCAACCCCAGCCCGTGACCGGTGGAGTTCTCGCCCTTCACAAACCGTTCGAAAGCGCGCTCGCGCAATTGCGGCGGAAACCCCGGCCCGTTGTCCGCAACCACCAGCTCCGCCTCACCCTCCGTAGGGTGCACAGATACCGTAACCCTGCATCCCGGCGGAAGATGCGCGATCTCATTATCCAGTAAATTGGCGATGATGCGATGCAAAAGCGATGTATCCACTTCGACAAAACAACTTTGCAATGCAGTGACAACTTCGTGCCGGTGCTCCGCCATTGCCGGCTGATACAAATCCACCAGCTGCTGCACTAACTCCGCAAGATCGATCCGCTCCTTCCGCAACTGCAGCGCTCCTGCGTCCGCTTCGGCAACGTCAAGCGTGGTGTTCAGCAGCTGCGACAAACGATCGAGCCCTTCGATCGCCTCGGCAACGCGTTCGCGCCATGGCCCCTGCGCGCCGTCGGAGAGCGCCACCTCCAGGCTGCCGCGTATCGATGTCACTGGACTCTTCAGATCGTGCGCCACCGAATCCGTCAGCACACGCATCTGGTGTACCGACGACTGGATGCGGTCCAGCATGCGATTGAAGGTGCTGGACAGGCGCGTGATCTCGTCGTGGTACGGCCCCTCCAGCAGGCGGCTGCTCAAGTCGTCGCTGCCCATGCGCGCCACCGTGTCGCTGATGCTCTCCACCCGCGTCAGCGTGCGATAAGCGGCCAGCCACGTAATCAGAAATCCCAGCAGCACCGTTCCCGCCCACGCCAGCAAACACAGGTCGGTCAGCCGGTCGAGCATCCTTGCGCCGCTCACATCGGCAAAGCCGAGATACAATCGCCCGCCGTCGCCGCGCTGCTTATAGACCACGCGGAACGCTTTCTTCCAGCCCTGCACCTGCACATCGCCAGGAGCTCCCGGCCCGAGATGCGCGGCTTGTATGGCGGTGATAAACGTTTCTTTGGGATTGGGACCGACCCAGATCACCTCTTGTCCCGGCGCGGTCTGCAGAAAGAAAACCGAGGTTGGATGCTGGCCGCCGGAATCATCCGCGTCGGCCACCTCGCGCGAGGCCAGCTCCGCCACTTCTCCCACCAGCCGGTCGTACAACGCGTCGCGCGGCGTGTTGGCTGAGACGTCGGCCAGCACCTCCGCTTCTCCGCTCAACCACGCGTCGCTGCGCTCGCGGATATCGCCCGCGATCAGGAAGTACATGATCGTGAACGCCACCGCGCTGCCCACGGCAAACACCACCGCCGGCCAGATCGCGATGCGCCACGCTGCCGAATGCCCCTGCGATTTATGTTTCCTTGAGAACATAGCCGACGCCACGAATGGTATGGATGAGCGGATGCTTGCCTTCGACGTCAACTTTATTGCGCAAGCGGTAAATTTGCACGTCCACCACGTTCGTTGCCGGATCGATGCGCATGCGCCACACCCGCTCCAGAATCATGGTGCGCGTTACCACCCGTCCCGCATTGCGCACCAGGTATTCGAGAAGCGAGAACTCCTGCGTCGTCAGCTGCAGCACATCTTCGCCGCGCCTCGCCTCGCGCCGCACCAGGTCCAGCTCCAGATCGGCCACCCGCAGGCGCATCGCCTCGGGCTGTCCCGGAGTGTTTCGCCGCAGCAGATTTCGCACCCGCGCCAGCAGTTCGGCCAGCGCGAACGGCTTGGTCAGGTAGTCGTCGCCGCCCTGCTCCAGTCCGCGCACCCGCTCGTCCACCGAGCGCCGGGCGGACAGGATCAGCACTGGAGCGCTGTTCCCTTGCTCCCGGCAACGGCTGATCAAATCCAGCCCATCCATGTCCGGCAGGCCCAGATCGATGATGAAGCCGTCGTACATCTCCTCGCCGGCAAGCGCCAGCGCCGCCTTGGCGTCAACGGCGGTGTCGACCTGGTAGCCGGCTTCGCTCAGGCCGCGATGCAGAAAGTCCCGTATTGCCGAATCGTCTTCAACTACCAGCAGTCGCAAACTTGCCTCGCGCAACAGATTGGTTGGTAAGAAGAACAGCGGAGCGTTGTGGTTTCACAGCTCAAGTCCTTATCGTGCCGCGCCCCGCTGTGGGGCGGGGGACATTATTTCCTCGCGGACATCGGCGATCACTGCAACAGTGGTGTCCCTCGGTCTGCACGCGCACCGGCGGGCAGACCTAAAGCCACACGGCCTTGGCCGCCTACTTGATGCAACAATCTTGTAACAATTATAGGGGCTTGAGCTTCGGATAGGAGGATGACATTCCCGTCATCTTGCAGGGTGTAGCGCCGGCCCTTTCGATTTGTCATCGTCGGCGCGTGGTCGTGTAGCGCCGGCCTCCGGCCGGCTGTAGCGCGGGCGTCCCGCCCGCCTTCAATGCCGCTTGAAGTACTGCACCGCCCGCTCGTGCGCTTCCGCCTTCTCGCGCGTGGCAAACGTCCCAAGATTCTTCCGCTTACCGGTCTTCGCATCCTTCTTGCGCGAGTACAGCCGATACTCCCCAGACGACAGCTTGCGAATCATAGTCACCCCCTCGCGACCTTTGATGACACAAGAGACAAGCTGGAGGCCTCACTTCGAAACGAAGCTCCCGTCCGGGCGACATTCCTCTGACTTGTCATCCCGAGCGAAGCCGAGGGATCTGCGGTCCGCCCGCAGCAAGCAAGGCAGTATTTCAATCCTCACGATTACGTCGCAGCAAAGCAAAAGGGGGAGCGTCCGCGCTCCCCCCTTCGCTGATCGCTGGCTGCTAGGCTAGTTGCTAAACAACAACACGCCCTCGGTCTTCTCCTCGCCGACCGGCCGATAGAACAACTGGTCGTTGTCGAGGTACACCTCGATAAACGCCGGGCGTTGCTGGAAGGTTCCCTGAATCAGTGCCTCCGACAGTGGGTCTTCGATGTACTTCTGCAGTGCGCGCCGCAGCGGGCGAGCGCCGTAGGTACGATCGACGACCGTCTTGTCGAGGATCCACTTGCGCGCGTCTTCCGTCACGGTAACCGTAATCGAGCGTTGCGCCAGGTTGGTATTCAGGTGCTGCACCATCAACTCGACGATCTGGATCAGATCGACCTCAGTCAGCGCGTTGAAGATGATCACTTCATCCAAGCGGTTGAGGAACTCAGGATTGAAGGTGCGTTTCACTTCGTTGCGCACCATGTCCTCGACCTTGGTAGAAGTATTCTCGTCAAGCTCCGACTGGAAGCCCATGCCGGTGCGCTTCTGCAGATGCCGCGCGCCGATGTTGGACGTCATGATGATGATCGCGTTCTTGAAGTCGACCGTGTTGCCCAGTCCATCGGTGAGCTGGCCGTCTTCAAACACCTGCAGCAGAATGTTGAAGAGATCCGGATGCGCCTTCTCGACTTCGTCCAGCAGCACCACCGAATACGGTGCGCGCTTCACGCGCTCGGTCAGCTGGCCGCCCTCTTCGTAGCCAACATATCCCGGAGGCGAGCCGATCAGCTTCGACACCGAGTGCTTCTCCATGAACTCCGACATGTCGAAGCGCACCAGCGATTTCTCGCTGCCGAACATGAACTGCGCCAAGGTGCGAGCGACTTCGGTCTTGCCGACGCCCGTCGGTCCCAGGAAGAGGAACGAGCCGATCGGACGGTTCGGGCTCTTCAGTCCAGCTCTCGAGCGCCGAATCGCTCTCGCCAGCGCCGAGATCGCGCGCTCCTGCGAGATCACGCGCTTGTGCAGCTCTTCTTCAATGCGCAGCAGCTTCTGGCTTTCTTCTTCCTTGATCGACGCGATGGGCACGCCGGTCCAGCGCGACACGACGTCTTCGATGTCCTCGCGGCCGACGACGCCAGTCGAGGACTCATCGAGATGGTATTTTTCGCGCAGGGCGCGCAGGTTCTCGCGCTCTTTGCGCTCCTCATCGGAGTAGAAGCGGGCCTTCTCGAACTCGTGATTCGCGATGGCATTTTCCATGCGATGCACGATGAACTTGATCCGCTTCTGCACCTCGGTGATGTCCTCAGGCAGGGAAGTCTGGCGAAGCTTCACGCGCGCGCCGGCTTCGTCCACCAGATCGATCGCCTTGTCCGGCAGGAAGCGGTCCGGTAGATACCGATTCGAGTGCGACACCGAGAACTGAATCGCCTCGTCCGTGTAGCTGACCGCATGGAACTTCTCGTAGCGTTCCTTGATGCCGAACAGAATCTTGACCGCGTCAGCCTCGTTCGGCGGCGGAACTTTCACTGCCTGGAAGCGCCGCTCCAGCGAGCGATCCTTCTCGATCGATTTGCGATACTCGCCCGGCGTGGTTGCGCCGATGCACTGAATCTCGCCGCGCGACAGCGCCGGTTTCAAAATGTTGGCCGCGTCCAGCGAACCTTCCGCCGATCCCGCGCCCACCAGCGTGTGCAGCTCGTCAATAAAGATGACGGCATTCTGCGACTCCATCAGTTCCTTCATGATGGTCTTGAGCCGCTCTTCGAACTGGCCGCGATACTTCGTTCCGGCAACGATCAGCGACAGATCAAGCGCAAGAATTCGTTTGTCAGACAGGAACGACGGAACCTCGCCGTCCGCAATGCGCTGCGCCAGTCCTTCCACGATGGCCGTCTTGCCAACGCCGGGCTCGCCGATCAGCACCGGATTGTTCTTCGTGCGGCGGCACAAAATCTGGATAACGCGCTCCAGTTCGGCATCGCGGCCCACCAGCGGATCCAGTTGATTGTCCATCGCCGCCTGCGTCAGGTCGCGCGAGAACTCCGACAGCAGCGACGACTCACGCGAACGCTGCGACGGCTGCGCCTTCTCCTGCGAAGTCCGCGCCAGCTCTTCGCGAATCGAAGAAAGCCGCAATCCGCGCTCATGCAGAATCTCAGCCGCGAAACATTTCTCTTCGCGCAACAGCCCCAGCAGCAGGTGCTCGGTACCAATGTGCTTATGCGAAAGCCGCTCAGCTTCTTCGGCGGCATACGCCAGCACACGCTTGCACTCGTTGCTTAAGGGCAGGTCCACGGAAGTGGAAACCTTCTCCCGAATTGTGGTGTGGCCCTCGATCTGTTTCCGGATCGACTCAACTGAAGCATGGGACCGAAGGAACCGATTGGTGAGCGCTTTGTCTTCTCGCAGAAGTCCCAGCAGCAGGTGCTCCGTCTCTATATAAGGAGAACCAAACTGGCTGGCTTCATAGCGCGCGAAGAAGATTACGCGCCGGGCCTTTTCCGTGTACCGTTCAAACATGGAACCTCTCCAAGAGCGCGACGGGAATTGTTTGTCCTGCCGAACTCTGTTGCCTGACTCTTCCCCTTGTTGCCGACTCCGAAATGGCGCATTGGAGCCGATTTCCCCGAGCCCGTACCTGCCTTACTACTACTACTACAAACCCGCCTCGCCGCTGCGTGTTGCCTTCACGCCGACAACGACTGCGGAGACACCTCAGCCACCCGCCCACGTTCCAATCGCAAAACGCGATCGCACTGACGCGCAAACCCCAGATTGTGCGTAACGATAAGCGAGGTCAGACGATAGTCGCGATGTAGCCTGGCGATCAAATTAAAAACCGTTTCTGCGGTCCGGTTGTCAAGGTCACCTGTCGGCTCGTCGGCCATCAGAACCTTGGGTTTGGTTATCAGAGCGCGCGCTAACGCTACCCGCTGCTGCTCCCCGCCAGACAACTCGCCGGACCGATGACTGGCACGGTCCTGTAAACCTACTTCCTGCAACCACTGCAGGCTTTGCTGCTCAGCCTCGCGGCGCCGCATACCTCGCATCAGCAAGGGCATGGCCACGTTCTCCGAGGCGGTAAATTCGGGCAGCAGATAATGAAACTGCCACACGAACCCGAGCTCCCGGCCGCGGAATTCCGCCGCATCTTCCTCAGAGAGGCTCCCCAAGCGAACTTGGGCGAAGTATACGTCACCTTCAGAAGCACGATCAAGCGCCCCGAGGATGTGTAAGAGGGTACTCTTTCCGGTTCCCGACTCGCCCACAATGGCGAGCATCTCACCCGTCTGCACATCCAGCGACAAGCTTTCAAAGAGCACTAAATCCGAATTGCCCGAGCGAAAAACTTTCTTCAGATTGTCCGCTCGCAACAACACGTCTTGAACAGTTTGATGCAGGCGCGCTCCGTAGCGACACAAAATCCGGCCAAGTGGTTGGAACCATGCCCGTTCCGGTACTAAGGCGCCAGCCGCTCGACCTATCCGAATTAGATCATGTTCGCGCAGGGAAGTCAGCGACTTTGCCACGGCTTGCACAGAAAAAGTAACGAGAGTAATGGAGTAACGGGTTACGACGGGCTGGCAGTTTGGTGATGAGCAAGATCGGCGGGTGGAGCACGCCTTCAGGCGACCGCTTCGTAACAGGGCACGAGTTTACTGGTGCCGACAAGCCCTTTACATTTTTGTCATCACGAGCGGACTTCAGTCCGCGAGGGATCTGCTTTTCCGATTCGGCCACTGAAGCAACGTCACACTCCACGCCTCAGCGGCCGAATCCATATTCGCTCCTACCAGATCCTCACCCGCTGTTCCGGCGTCAGATACAGCGTCTGTCCCGGCTGCACATCGAAGGCCGCGTACCATGCATCGATGTTTCGCACCGTATCCGCGCGATACTGCGCCGGCGAGTGCGAATCCACCATCACCTGCTGGCGCTGCGCGGCGTCGCGCACCTTCGACGCATAATCCTGGCCGAAGGCGATGAAGAACTGCTGCTCACCGGTGAACCCGTTCTGCTCCGGGGCCTTCTTGCTCCCCAGCGACGCCTTGTAGCCGTCGAAGGACGCGGCAATGCCCGCAACGTCGGCGATGTTCTCCGCCAGCGTCTGCTTGCCGTTCACATGCAGATCCGGGAACGGGTAATACGTGTCGTACTGCGCCGCCAGCTTCGCTGTCGCCGCCTCAAAGTGCTCCAGATCAGACGGCGTCCACCAGTTGCGCACCTTGCCCTTGGAGTCGAAGGCGCTGCCCTCGGTGTCGAAGGTGTGGCTGATCTCGTGTCCGATCACCGAACCGATCGCGCCATAGTTCGCGGCTGCAGGAGCCTTGGGATCGAAGAACGGCGGTTGCAGAATCGCCGCCGGGAAGTTTAGCGCATTCTGCAGCGGCAGATTCACCGCGTTCACCGTCTGCGGATCCATCGACCACTCATGACGGTCGATCGGCTTGCCCAGTCGACCCACCTCTCGTTGGTACTGGAACAAATTTCCGCGCCAGACATTGCCGAAGATATCGTCGGCCTTCACTTCGTAAGCGGAGTAATCGATCCACGTCTCCGGATACCCGATGCCGACATACAGCGTCGTCAGCTTGGCCTGAGCCTCGGCTTTGGTCTTGGGATCCATCCAGCTGAGCGCGTCGATGCGCTTGCGGAACGCCGCGATGATATTCGCCACCATTGCCTGCGCCGTCGCCTTCGCCTCCGGCGGGAAGTAGCGCTGCGCATAGATTTGTCCTACGTCATCGCCCACATACCGATTGACGACGGCGATGCCGCGCTGCCACCGCGGACGCTGTTGCGGCGCGCCGGAGAGAGTCGCGCCGAAGAATGCATAGCGCTCGTCCGCGACAGCCTTAGGCAGAAAGCTCGCGTACTCTTCGATCGTGTGATACGCCAGCCAATCCTTCCAAGCCTCCAACGCAGTCGACTCCACCAGCGCCGACTCGCCGGCAAACGCCGTCGGCTGCCATACGATGAAGCTGGGCTGCTTGCTCAGCCCCGCGCCGCGGAAATACTCTGCCCAATCCAGTCCCGGAGCTTTACTCGAGAAGTCCGCCTGGGTCCACGTGTTGTTGGCCTTGTGGATGTCATCGTTCTCGGCCAGCGTCAGATGCTTCTCCGCAATCGCATGCTCCAGCGCAACAATGCGCTCGGCGCGCGCGTCCGTGTCGGTGAATCCCACCAGCTTCAGCATTGCCGAGACGTGCGCCTGATACTTCGTGCGCAGCTGCTTCATGTGCTCGTTGTCGGAGGTGTAATACTCACGGTCCGGCAGTTGCACGCCGCCCTGTATGAGGTAAGCGGCGTAGTGCTCGGAGTCGTTGAAGCCCGGCGCGACCCACAATCCAAACAGGTGCGGCGTGTGGAAGTTGGTGTTGTTCAGCGCGTCGACATCGGCGCGCAGCGTCTGGCCCAGGGCGTAGGCCAGCGTCTTCTTGTCGGAGATAGCAGCAATCGCCTTGAGGTGCGGCTCCAGCGGCTTCAGGCCCTTGGCTTCAATCGCGGCCTCATCCATGTAGGAGTTGTAGAGGTCGGCGATCCTGCGCTCGCTCGATCCTGCCGGCGCGTTGCTCTTGGCTACGCCTTCAACGATCGTCGCAGTCTGCTTGTCGGTCGCGTCGCGCAGCTCGGCAAACACGCCCATGCCGGCGCGATCGGGTGGGATCTCAGTGCGCTTGATCCAGTCGCCGTTGCAATAGAGGAACCAGTTGTCGCCCGGCTTCTGCGAGCGATCCATGTTAGCGACGTTAATGCCATGAGTCTCCTGCGCCTGTGCAGGAATCGTGGCAAAGCTAAGAGTGCAAACCGCAGCACATTGCAGCAGGGAAGTGAAGCGTTGCGTTAGGAATTTCATGATTGGCTCCGAAAGGAAGAGAGGTATACAGCCAGCGTATAGCAAGAAATGTAGACACAGGCCAAACCAACAGGTTAGCACGACAATGCGGGCGGCGCAGTCAGGCGTGGGATGAAATGCAGGATTCTCCGGTGAGAAGCCGAGACGCGCCGATTACTCACGATACGAAAGCGAAATCCACATCACGCGGCCGTCCTTGATGCCGAACTCCGCCAGGCTCAGATCATCCGCCGCGCCACGATAAATCAACGCCTTCGTTCCAATTTCCAGCGGCTTCGCCGGCGGACGCTCGCTGCTCGCCAGGTCGCCGTAATCAATCGCGCCGTAGTTCGTGCCGTCGATGCTGACTACCGTAGTCGGCAGGTCGTACGCTTCCTGCACCTGCTCCTCGCTGCTACCCAATCCGATTCCCTTGTCGGTCTTCCATCTCGCAACATCGTCCTGCGTAACCAGTACAGGATGAGCAATGCAGTCTCGCGAGCTGCTGAGCGTAACCGCGGCCGCGACCTTGTCGTCGTAAACATCGGACATGCGCGTCAGGCTGAGGAACACGTTGCCGCCGGCCGAGCGGTAACAGAACGTTTCGCTCTTGGTCGACGCCGGTCTGCCCAGTCGTGCCAACAGGCTGCTCATCGAGGTCTCTTTGTCGATGCGAAATGGCCCGAGAGACGGCGGTCCGGTGTACTGGTGAACCTGCGCGACGCTCGTCGCCGCGAGCATCAGCGCCACGAGAATCCTACTCATAGCGCAGCGCCTCGGCCGGCAGAACACTCGCGGCCGACCACGACGGATACAACGTCGCGATGAATGACACGCCGATCGCAACCAGCGCCACCAGAAGTCCATCCCACGGACGCGGTGCAAACGGAACATAGTCGATGGAGTAAACCTCAGCCGACAGCGAGACCAGATGGTAATGTCCGGCGGCCCACGACAGCCCGAAGCCCAGGATGAGCCCAAGAACCGTTCCAATCACGCCGATGAGCAATCCCTGATACATGAAGATGCGTCGGATCTGCCGCCGCTTGGCGCCCATCGACACCAGTACTGCGATGTCGCGCGTCTTCTCCATCACCATCATGATCAGCGAGATCAGAATGTTCAGCGCCGCCACAAACACGATCAGCCCAATCGTAATGAACGTGACCATGCGCTCCAGTCGCAGCGCGTGGAAGATGGCGCGGTTCTGCTCCATCCAGTTGGTCGACATGAAGCCTTTGCCCGCCGCGGCCTCAAGCTTCGGTGCGATCTCGTCTACCTTGTAGATGTCGTCGACTTTGAACTCCAGTACCGAGACGACATCGCTCAGATCGAACAGCCGCTGCGCGTCGGAAAGCCGAATGAACGCCCAGGTGTTGTCATAGTCAAAGAAGCCGGATTGGAAGACGCCCGCGACTTTGAAGCGCTTGTACTTCGGAACGACGCCGAAGGGCGTCAGCTCGCCTTGCGGGCTGGTCACGGTGACGACTGAGCCGACCACCGCGCCCAGTTCGTCCGCCAGGTCTTTGCCGAGAATAATTGGCGGCAACGGAGCCACGCTTTGTGTCGGCTCGTCGCTGTCTGACGGAGTCTCCGCTGCGGCCGGCGTCGGGGTCTGATCGAGAGCGTCTGCCGATCCTTGCTTCACCGAATCGAGAATCGTGCTGACCTTGCGCTCTTCCTGCGGAATGATGCCCTTCAGTATCCCGCCCTGCGCGCGCGCTCCACGCGAGATCAAGACCTGCTCGTAGATGGCAGGCGCTCCTGCGATCACGTGCGGCTGTTTCTCCAGCCGCGCCAGCAGCGGCTCCCAGTTGCGAATCCCGTCGCTCTGAATGCGCAGCAGGTTGATGTGCGAGGTCGATCCCAGCAGCCGATCTTGGAGATCCTGGCGAAAGCCGTTGTTGATGGCCAGTGCGATGATCAGCGAAGCCACGCCCGCCGCTACTCCGATGATGGAGATGACCGTGATCACCCCGATCACGGCCTGACGACGCTTGGCCCGCAAATAGCGCGCAGCTATAAAGAGTTCAAATTGCATCGCGAAGAATATTCACCACAGAGACACAGAGGGCACAGAGTTTTAAGAAAGCTGCGCCTTCGGTCCTGCGCCTCAAGGTGATCCTGTCCCACTGCCAGCCCAGCAGCCGACAATAATTCATTCTAACGAAGACGAATCTGCCCTTGAACTCTCGCCATTTTTTCTTGCTGTCATCCCGAGCGAAGTCGAGGGATCTGCGGTTCGCCCGTACAAACTATCCTCTGAACCGCGGAATCACCGCCGGCACCGCACGTCGATATGCTCGATATTCCTCTCCAAACCGCGCTTCCAATTCGCGATCCTCAATCCTGATCATGAGCGCACCGGTGACCATCGCGAATCCCGCTAGCGCAAACAGCGCCACCAGCCCAGTTCCCACGCACCAACCCAGAACCTCGCAAAGATGTCCAAGATAAATCGGATGGCGCACACGCCCGCGGATGCCGGTCGTCACCAATTCCTGTCGATGCCGGCCCGGCTCGAGTTCCGCCAATCCCGAGACCTGCACGCGATCAAAACTCTTGAAGGCAGATGAATAGATAGAGAAGCCGACCCAAAACAAGAACGCCGCCGGCACCCATGTCGACCACGTCGCGTAATAGCGCGCCAAGCGAAACGGCCAGATGATCGAGAATGTGCCGGCGATAAACGCTGCCCAGATCGGCAGAATCAACGTATAGGCTCGCCGGCCGCGGTGTCGCCAGCGATCAATGAAAGGATGCAGCACCAGCCAGAACAGCGGAATGGTGCAATAAACCGAGCACGCCAGCATGGCAAGAAGATCGATGGCGTAGCGAAGGCTCATCGACCTGTAGGCGCGTTCACCACGACCTTGCTCACGCCCATGTTTTCGAAGCGGTCATACACGCGAACGATGATAGTGTGCTCGCCGGACGAAACATTCGCTTTCGGGGCCAATTTGCCTGCAGCGTCATCCTGCGGCACGTTTATGCGGAAATCATAGCTCTCGCTCTTCGAGTCCGAAATCTGGCCCACAGGCTCAACAATCTGCCAATCATCGGCGTCGATCGAATACTCCGCATGGCTGATCGGCGAGAAGTCATCTACGGCGCGGAACGTCACGTGGATCTTGTCGCTTTCGGCTTTCGCAGCCAATGACTCAATCCGTGGCGGCGTGTTGTCGACCTCAAAGCGCGGGCTGACCGCCTCGCCCGTCAAAGCTTCGTCCGCGGAGTGCGACGGCGCGTCAGATGCGACGACGCGAATCGTATAACCGCCGTCGGGAAACATGTCGGACTCAAGATTGACATAGCGCTCGTCCACATCGGAGCGCAGCAGCTTCCAACGCGTCTCGCCATCGCCGCGGTAGTACACGTCGTAGCTCAACGTGTCGTCGTTGTCATCGTGAGCGCGCCACTTCACCGCGATCATGTGCCTGTCCTTGACCGTGGGCAGCGGAGCTTCATACGCGGCCGGCGCCAATCCCTCCGGTTCACTATGCGCGCCCGACGGAACGCGTGAGCCGACTGCCACGGTTACGTTATCGACCACCGGCGCGACATTCTTCGGCAGGTAATTGATCAGCACGCTATCGACAGCCGGCATCGGAGTTCCCGGCTTCAGCACCGCCTTCCACTGCACAAAGCGCGCGGCGGGCGCATCGATGGGAAGATCCTTCTGAATATCGATCAGCTTCCACTCGCTCCAGTTGCGGTCGGGATTGTCGACGTTGCCGCTGCGCGCAAACAGTTGGAAATTGCCGCTCCCGCGGGCTTCCACGCGCCCCCACTTGGAAAAATTCTTCGCGTCGAAAACGTCGCTCTCGTACGAGCCTTCGCTCACCGCATTCGGTCCAAGCACGAAGACCTTACCCAGATTGCTGGTCGCCGCATACAGCCCGCCCTTCGGCGCCGGAGCGAATGCGGTCACCTGGCTGGCGCTGGCTTCCGCCAGATCGGTGTACTGGCTGCCGGCGATGACGAAGATCCTTCCGCGATTGCCCGTTCCCGCCAGCAGACGCCCTTCGCGATCGAACGCCAGCGCGTAGACCAGATCTTCGTGCGAGCTCCAAATTGTCTTCGGTGAGCTGTCAGGCGAGAGCCGGTAGATCTCCGATCCGCCCATCGTGGAGGCGCTGAGAACCGTGCTGATCAAAGGAGATGGCGAGGGCGCGGGACCGGCAGAAGGGGAAGTCGGTGAAGGGGCGCCGGCAGTTGCTGGAGAAATGACGACTACGGCGGGCGGCGCCAGTGACGGACCAGCCGGCGCGGACGTTCCACGCTTCTCGCCGGCGCCTGCTGCGTAGATGTTGCCCTGCTTATCGACGGCGAGCGCGGTGATCTCCTTCTTGGGCGCGCTGTAAAGCACAAAACCTTGCCCGGCGGGTGAGATGCGATAGAGGAGCCCGCTGCCGTCGGTGCCGGCAATTAGATTGCCGGCGTTGTCGAAGCCGAGCGCGCGAATCTGTGCTTCGTCGCTCTTGAAGAACAGGCTGCCATTACCACTGCGGTCGACGCGGTAGATCTCGCCGCGATCGCCGGTGCCCAGGTAGAGCTGTCCCTCGCGATCGAGCGCGAGCGCCCAGATGTATTTGGTCTTGGGATCGAAGTAGACGCTGGCACTGTAGCTGGGATCGACCTCCACCGAAGGACGCGCCTTCTCGTCCGGCTTGGCGCCCTCTTGTGCAGCCGCAACTTCCGCTGTGGTGTGCGAGCCTTCGGGCGTCTTGCCCGGAGCTGGACCGCCGTGAACCAGCTTGTAGACCTTGCCGTCGGGTGATGTGGCCGCGTAGATCGCACCGCTGTTGTCGACTACGATCGCCTGCACCTCCAGCTCCTGAGGCGCGAAGATGATGTGCGCCTTGCCGTCCGGCGTGAGCTTGTAGACGCGCGCAGGCGAACCGGCGGCCGCATAAACATTGCCTTGCGCATCGGAGGCGACGTCCCATAGATAAGTCGAGGGCGTGGTATAGAGGGGGGTGAACGATGGCGCCAGCGTCAGCTCGCCCTCGCTCGAAATGGCGACGCCGTGCGCCGTGCCTTTCTCGAATTCGTCGTACTTGGATTGCTGCCACGTGCGGGTGTTCTGGGCGAAGCCAGTTGCGACGAGGAAGACGCACAAGCAAATCGGCCGAAGTGGTTTCAACATGCAGCTTGCATCGAAGGACATTTCAATTTCACGATAAGGAAAGCGCGGGAAGAGTGCAATGCAGCTTGCAACTACCTTCATGAGTTCAGAATGGTCTAAGGACGAGCAGAAAGCTCACAGGTCAACCTTACGCACGCCACCAGGAATGCGCTTCAGCTTCAGACCGGAGTTGCGCAAGGGAGAAGCAGCGAAAAATTCCGCCAATGTGCCTTTGCGTTTGGTCTTGCGCCTCGTCGGTTGCGATAAGCGATTGGTTTGTCGCCTGTAGTGGGTCATCGTTTGCGGACCGCCGAACGTTGAGTGGTGAATGTTAACCGCTAATCGCTAATTGCTTCCTACTTGATATTCAGCGTGATGATCTGCGACCCGCTGACCACGTAATCGACTGGCGTCGCCGCTTCGTCGAGCGCCGATTCGCCAACCACGATCATGTCCTGCGTGCCGCGCAGGCCGTCCATCACGTTCATCACCGACAGCGGCAGCGTGGGCATGACCTTGTCTTCGACCATGGCTTGCGGATTATTTTCCAGCAGCGAAACATAGACGTCAGAGTTGCTATGCTCTTTGTTCAGCAGGGCGATGGTCGAGCCCAGATCGAGATGATGCGTCGTCGGTCCGGTGACGCGATGCATCTTGTCCAGGGTCTCGCCGTCGCTGATCAGGATGCGCAGGGTGCCGCGCGGCGTTGAGGTGGGAATCTTGACCGGGATGGTGCGCAGGATGCTCTCGCCGCGATACGGCTTCAGCAGTGCCTCTATGGTGATGGCATCGCCAGGCCGCGCTTCGGTCACATCGGTGCGTGCGGTTTCCAGTCGCGCCGAGCGGCGATCCGGCACGAGATCGAAGCTCAGTTCCACGCCTTCAATCTTCGGCGTCTCGTAGGGATTCTCGAAGATGCGGCTGAAGTGCTCGCCGATAGACAGCGCAATGCCGTAAGCCGTCGGCGTCGAGCCGTCCGCCGGCGCGTACATATTCTTGACGCTGAGCTTGGGATAGCCCAGCACCTCAATATCTCCTGCCAGCCGATAGGTCGTGTCCTCGCCGTATTCGTTCATCCCCTGAATCGCATTGAACACGGTTGCCATCATCGCCGCCGGCGTAATCTTGGCATTGTTCAGCACTTCATAATGAAATTGCTTGGGATTCGAAACGCCGCGAAACGTCAGGGTTACCGGGATCATGTGGGGCTGGCGATCGAATCGTCCCATGATTCCGGCCCGCCGGTCCTGCACAAAGGATCCGACCGTCTCGGTCGAATTGACGATCTTGAAGGAATTCTCCGGCGAAGGCAGGGTCGCCAGCACCGTCGCCTTGGTCATCGGCATATCGATACCGCCGGCTTGCAGGAAAGGATGTCCGCAGGCCAGCAGGTGCGAGTCATCGATATACGTAACCGTGCACGTGCCCGCGATATTCATATCGCCGCGCACCAGTATCGCGCTCACCGCCGATCCCGGCTCCAGCGGCTCAGGCTGCTTGTCATTGCTCACCGAACCCGCGCCCATCACCGGCACTACGCCGGCGGAAGAGAAATCTTTGGCGAACAGCCGCATCGTTTCGGTGCTAAATCCGGTGAAGACCAGCGGCGTATCAATCGGCTTCAGCAGATTCGCGAAGCCCGATTGCGAACTGCCGTCGCTCGGCAGACCGGGGCCGGAGGTGCGAGTAACCTCCTGCTTGGGAGCGCTCGTCGTGTGAGACACGTCGGTCAGCGGCGTTTTGTCCATGGCATCGATCTCCAGCATCGACTGTGCGGGCGTGATGCCGCAGATCGGCTCCTTGGAGAATTCGCCAATGCGATACGCAATTGCGCCCACCAGCTTGCCGTCGATGTAGACCGGGCTGCCGCTCATGCCCGCGACTATGCCTGTGTACTCCACCTTGCTGCCGTGCAGGCGTGCCAGGATGATGTCCGCTTGCGGCCCCGCCATGTCGCGCAGTACGCCGAGGATCTCGACGTCCATCGCCTCCGGCTGGGTGCCTTGAAATACCGTGTAGGCGACGCCGTGCATCCCGGTTTTCACCTGATCTTCCGGCATGATTTGGGGTTTGGATTGGACGCCAAAAGCAGTGAGAGAGGTCAGGCAGACGACGAACGACGCAAGCGCGCGGTGATACATTCTTCCCTATCTTGCTTTGATCTTCGGCTCCGCAACCGAAAATCAAGGCGCCTTCCTCTTTCCATGTGGACACACAAGCGTCTAACCGGTCAGCAGGTTCTGCTTGCCCCACACCGAAACAGGTAGGCTGAAAATGCATTTATACTACCAGACAAGCGAGCCCATGAGGCACTCCGATGTGTTCTGAGAAGGACCTTAAGTTCTCCACTAAATCACCTGTGGTCTGTAATCCCTTTGGTGTGGTCCTGGCCGCAATGCTGGCGATCACTCTTTTCTGCGCGCCGGCCGCACTTGCCCAATCCAGCGGCAGCGATCAGCAGCAAGCGCAGCCGAATAAGCAGCAGCAGGACCAGGTTCCGGCCGAGGCCGGAGGTCCTGGAGGCGAATCCGGCTCCATTGCGGTGCCGAAGAAGGGCAATACCGAAGAGCCGCCTCCGCCGCCCAAGCCCAAGCCGACCGACATTCCGCAATTTTCCCTGCACGTCGACGTTCCCGTGGTGACGGTTGACGCGCAGATCCTGCAGAAGAACGGCCTGCCCATCGCTCTTCCCCTCGAGCAGGCACAGGAGCACTTCAAGCTTTGGGAAGACGGCGTGCCGCAGAAGATCCAGAGCATCACGAAAAGTAAAGCCCCGATTACGGCTGTCCTGCTGGTCGAGTTCGCCGCCACCAATTACAACTTCATGGTCGACGCGCTCAATGGCTCGTACGCGTTCGCCTCCATGTTGCAGCCGCAGGATTGGATCGGCATCGTCTACTTCGACATCAAGCCGCACGTTTTGCTGGATTTCACTCAGAATAAGGACGCGGTCTTCGGTGCGTTGAATGGCCTGCGCATTCCCGGCTTCAGCGAGACCGACATATTCGATTCGATGTACGACACGCTCGACCGCCTGGATCGCATCCCGGGGCACAAAGAACTGGTCGTGATCGCCAGCGGGCGCGACACCTTCAGCAAAATTACGCTCGATCAGACGATCAAGAAAATCAAATCCACCCCCAATGTCACCATCTATACCGTTTGCACCGGCGAAGCTTACATCGAGTTCATGCAGACAGCGGGTAACGGTAACTTCGGAATGACGAACTACCTGCTGGACTACGCCCAGGCCAAGAACCAGATGGCTACCTTTGCCCGCATGACCGGCGGACGTACGTATGCTCCCCGCATCATCGGCGAGTTCCCCGACATCTTTCGCGAGATCGCGGGAGCTATTCGTGATCAGTACACCATCACCTACAAGCCGACCAATACCAAGCAGGACGGCACCTATCGCAAGCTCAAAGTCGAATTGGTTGGGCCCGACGACAAGCCGCTCATCATCAAGGACGCAAAGAACAAGGACATTAAGTACACAGTAATCGCCCGGGAAGGCTACACTGCCAAGCACGAAGTGGAATAGCTGCGGTCACCCGGGTTTGAAGGGGACGGCCTTCAGCCGTCCATAGGCGGGCCGCTTCGTAACAGGGCACGACTCCAGTCCCTTCTCAGCGGTCATCCCGACCGAGGACTTCAGTCCGACCGAGGGATCTGCGGTTGGAGCCGCGGAGCGGCGGCAGGTTTCTCACGCAGACACTTCAGTCGTGCCGAAATGTCGCGAAAAATTGGGCTTCAGCCGGCGACACAATTCAGGACGTGGCAAAAGACAACGGGCTTCAACCGACGCAAAAATCGGCTGAAGCCCGGTTCCTATCCCCAATCGCAACTCAGTGCATGTCACTCATACCGCTGCCGCTCCCGCCCGTCTGCGACAACATCTTCACGCTATCCACATGCATCGAACCGCTGGCCGTCATCGTGCCGGTAACGGCCACATGATGTCCCAGGTGATCCTGCAACGCCGCCGGGTTGTCGACGGGAATCACCTTCTGGTCCTTATCGCTAACGAATACCGGCTTCTCGCCGGCCGCCACGCACTTCTTGGCGCAGGCCTCGTGCGCCGCATTGGCGCCCTTGGCTCCGCACTTGGAGTCGCTGATCCAACCGTTCCAGGTCTGGTCTTTCGCCGCCGCCAACAGGGTCATGCTGAAAAGACAGAGTCCAATAACCAAGAGAACTCGTTTCATCTTCAATCTCCTATGTGAGTTTGCCGCCGCAGGGCAGCCGTTATAACAACGGACGGAGTCGGCGAGAACGCCCCCGTTTTCAGATCAGGGTTTCGCCCCACCCATCCCCTTAATCTGTACGTCAACAATCGAAGGGCAGATTGCTTTCCCACAAGTCTAGTCCATTGCAGGTGACGTTTGGCGGGAATTATCGCCGGACAAGGATATCCCGTCTGCGACTGGCAGCAGCAAACAGGCAAATCGCCTCAGGCGGGTGGAAGTCTATTTCTGGACGGAGGTGTCCGTGACAGATGGCGCTGCGCTCGGCAGCGGCTTGGATCTTTGCTCGAACAGCACCACTTCGCCGGGCTTGACATAGCCCAGCTGCTCGCGCGCTTCCTTTTCGATCACGCTGGGATCGCCGCGCTGCAACGCCTGCACATGACGATCCAACTCTTCGTGCTCGGCTTTCTTGCGCTCGATCTCCTGCTGCAGGATTTGGACTTCCGCGCGCTTGCCCTGCCAAACCTTCATGCCATTGGCGCCGAAAACCACTTTATATCCGATCGAGGCGGCCAGCAGGCCAATGCACAACGTCGCCAGTACGCGACGCATGCGATATAACCATTTGCCGGCAATGTGGACGGTGACCGTCACAGCATTTCCTAGAAGACCGCGCATTTCAGCTGCGGTCAAGCGAAGTTCCTGCGAAAACCATCGCGCGAACCAACTCAGATACAACGAAGAGATAGCGAAACAGCAGCAAACACGGCACTATTTGACGTTTCTCCTCGCGGTGTCTTGCGAACGCGTGCTACAGTCTCAGCTTAATTTCGCAGGACTCTTCGATGACCAACGCGCGCATCGTACTCACCACAGTTGGCCTGAAAGAGGTCGCCGAGAAACTCGCCCAGCAATTGGTCGAACGCCGACTGGCCGCCTGTGTCAACATCGTCGGCCCGATTCGTTCCGTTTATCGCTGGAAGCATAAGGTGCACAACGACCAGGAATATTTGCTGCTCATCAAGACCACTACCGCCCACGCGGCGAAGTTGCCATCCGCGTTCCGCGAACTGCATCCCTACGAGCTGCCCGAATGTGTTGAGCTGCCGGTCGAAGGCGGAAGCGAAGAGTATCTGGCATGGCTGGCCGCTGAGGTCAGTAGCGGGGAGTGACGCTCACGCGATATCGGTGCGTCCGCCCATCTCCTCCAGCAGCTTTAAGAGGCCAGCGGGATCGTGTGAGCTGACAGTCTCATCCGCCCACTTGCATTGGGCGCCCTCATACGGTACGAACGCCACGACGCGTATCTTTGGGTTGTGCTCCTTTAGCTGCCTGACCAACTGGCTGCAAACCTCTTCGCCGAAGGAGCCATCGACCGCCACCACATCGACGTGTGGAAATCTCCGGAACATCCTCATGCCTTCCTGCGGCGAATAAGCGGTCAGAACGTTGTGTTTGGCGCTCTCTAACAGAAGCTTCCGCGTCGACAGGCCCTGCGCAGGTTCAGCCTCGATGATCAGAAATGCGAGACGATGTCCATTTGCCATGGTTCCCAGTTTCGATGGCTATCGAAGCCGCTCGGGTTGGGTCACCCGAAAGCCGCAGCAACAAATAAGCGATCATGCCGTTCGCGTCAGACGGCTTCGTCGGTGACCGCAGCCGGGTGCTGTCGCGACGTCAATTCAGTTTGATACAATGGCGCACGAACGTGGGATGAGACTCACCGTTCGCCGCAGGTTTTGAGCCGCAATTTCTACTGAACTTTCTTCGCCCCGTCCGCGCTGTTGAGTTGGCCGGATCGGGAGATGTCGCCCCACAAGCGAACCCTCGCTTTGCGCGGACGCAATGTTATAGGGAGCCTGTTCTGACATCGCGATCTGACCGTATCGCTTACAATCCGGCGCATCATCGCTTTGCAGTGATTCTCGCTGGCGCAACCTTTCTGCTCATCGTCGCCGGCGCGCTCGTCACCAGCAATGACGCCGGTCTCTCCGTCCCTGATTGGCCAACCTCATTCGGTTCGCTCTACAAGCTTCCGCCCATGGTCGGCGGCGTGAAGTATGAGCACACCCATCGCATGATCGCCGAGTTTATCGGCCTGCTGATCATCGTGATGGCGGTTTGGACCCAGCGCGTCGACAGCCGCAAATGGATGCGGGTGCTTGGCTGGACAGCTCTGGGCGCGGTGATCGGTCAGGGCATCCTCGGCGGAATTACCGTGCTGCATTTCCTGCCGTGGTCGGTTTCGACCGCTCATGCCACGCTGGCGCAGACGATCTTCTGCATTGTGGTTGCGATGGCTTTGTTCACCAGTCGCACCTGGCTGGAGGACTCCGCAAGCATCCGCGAAGCTGATCTCTGGCCAAGCAGCGCCGCTCTGACCACTCTGGCCGCCGCGTGCGTCTGGGTGCAGTTGATCCTCGGCGCTGCCTTCCGCCATTCGGGAATCAAAATCCTGCCCCACCTGATCGGTGCGTGTGTGGTGACGGTTGTTTTGTGCTGGACTGTCGTGCGCATCTTGACGCGCTATGGTAATGTCGATCACCTGCGGAAACCTGCGGAGCTACTGCTCGCTCTGCTGCTGTTGCAGCTTGGCCTGGGGTTCTACGCGTATCTCACGCGCATTACCTGGGGCCATGACGCGGTGCAGCCGATGCAGATCATGGTCGTAAGCACGGTAGCGCATGTCGCAGGAGGCGCTCTTGTGCTGGCATCAGCCGTTGTGCTGGCGATCCAGTCACGCCGCATGATCAACGTTCACGTCGCCCAAACCGCGGCGCAGGGCGCGCAAGGAAAGGCCGTTATCGCATGAGCACTGCCAGTCAGCCATTGGCTGTTCCACGCCAGGGAATTGCCGCGCTGGCTCGCGACTACGCCGTCCTGATCAAAGCCCGCGTCACCACCCTGATCGTGATGACGGCCTGGGCCGGCGCCTATTTTGCGGCTGCAAAATCCGGCGTCTCTTCGCTTTCCTGGACATTACTGCACGCGCTGATCGGCATCGGTCTGGTCAGCGGCGGTACGGCAGCGATCAACGAAGTTGTCGAGCGCGACATTGACGCGCTCATGCGCCGCACTTCTCGGCGTCCGCTGGTAACCGGCAGTATGAGCCTGCTGCATGCCTCGGTCATCGCATTTGGCATGACCATCGGCGGCATCCTCTATCTCTGGATTTCGACCAACTGGCTCACCGCCGCGCTCGCCGCGCTCACCTCGATCACCTATCTCGGCGTCTACACGCCGATGAAACGCGTGCACCCGATCTGCACCTTCCTCGGCGCATTTCCCGGAGCGATGCCTCCGGTGCTCGGCTGGACCGCCATCCGCGGCCGTCTCGACGTCGAAGCGCTAGTGCTTTTCGGCATCGTCTTCTTCTGGCAGTTTCCGCACTTTCACTCCATCGCCTGGCTCTATCGCGAGGACTACGAGAACGCCCGCATTCGCATGTTGCCGGTGGTTGAAAGCGACGGCCGCTCGACGGCATTCGCCATCGTGAT
Source organism: uncultured Acidobacteriaceae bacterium (assembly GCA_963805985.1). Lineage (GTDB taxonomy): Bacteria > Acidobacteriota > Terriglobia > Terriglobales > Acidobacteriaceae > Bog-257. Next base: position 229,852 of record CAWDWG010000012.1, read on the forward strand.
GTACGCGCTGGCGCTGGTGCCGGTCTCGCTCGCGCCGACACTGATGGGCATGTCAGGATGGATCTACTTCGCCGGCGCACTGATCCTTGGCCTCGGGATGCTGTGGTTCAGCCTGCGCATGTGGACGATGAAGCTCACGCCCATCGCTCCCGAATCCAAAGTTCGAGCCCGTCACGTCTTGCAAGCCTCAGTCATCTACCTGCCGCTTTTGTTCGCGCTGATGATGATCAATCGGGCATAGCCAGGGCATCCTGTTCCGTTATGCACGACCTGCCGGAGGGCTTCTTCCGATTCTGGACTGCTGTGCCGCACTCCTTCGCCGTATTTTTCTCCTGCTGGATTCTGCTGGCCATCGCCCTTGGCGTCTTCTACAAAAAGGCCTCCTATGAAACAAAGAGATCCTTGCATCCGTTCATTACGATCGGCGTGGGAATGCTCTTCCTGGCCTTCGCTGAGGGGATCAGCCACGGCACAGTTCCCGTGTTCTTCATCCTCGCCGTTGTTCTGATCACTTTTCTGAATATCCGCCTCACTCAATTCTGCCCTCGCTGTGGCGCAACCGTACGTCCTCAGGGCTTCTCGCGACCGCAGTTCTGCCCGAAGTGCGGTGCGGAGCTGGAACGCTGAGGTCGCATCTGGCCGGCGTTCGACCTGTCCCGCTCGTCCATATAGAATCAACTGTGGCCCTCCGATGAGCGTTTCCGACACTCTCCACCAGCCCGCGGTAGACAACTCTGCCTCCGTTGAGACTGCCGTCATCCAACTGCAGGCTCTTCGCCATCAGTACGGCGATCGAATCGCGCTGGCCGGCGTATCGTTCGATGTGCGTCCTGCGGAGATCTTCGGCCTGCTCGGCCCCAACGGCAGCGGCAAGACAACAACCTTCCGTATTCTTTCCACTCTGATGCTGCCCTCCGGCGGCCGTGCGCTGATCATGGGACACGATGTCGCGCGCGAGCCGGCGCTGGTTCGCCGCAACATCGGCGTAGTCTTCCAGGCACAGAGCATCGACATCAAGCTCTCGGCGGAAGAGAATCTGATGCTGATCGGCCACATTTACGGCCTCAGCGGCGCAAGCCTGAAGAAGCGCGTTGCCGAGATGCTGAGCCGCGTCGGTCTCGCCGATCGCGCCAAAGAAAAAGCCGAAACATTTTCTGGCGGCATGCAGCGTCGGCTCGAACTCGCGAAAGGTCTGCTGCATCATCCATCCGTGCTGCTGCTGGACGAGCCGACGACCGGCCTCGATCCCGGCGCGCGCCGCGACCTTTGGCAGTATCTGCAAATTCTGCGCGACGAAGAGCGCGTGACCGTGCTTGTGACCACGCACCTGATGGAAGAAGCCGAGCGCTGCGATCGCCTGGCGATTTACGCCAACGGCAGCGTCGTCGCACTGGGCACTCCAGCAGAGTTGAAGAGCGAGATCGGCGGCGACGTGATCCTGCTGGAATCGCACGAGCCGGAATCGCTCGCACAACGAATCGAACAGCGCTTCGCCCTGCATCCGACGGTTCTTGATAATCGCGTGCGCCTGGAAATCGAAAGCGGACACCGCTTCGTCACCGATGTTGTCGAGGCGTTCCCCGGCGAGATCGAGGGCGTCTCCGTCCACAAGCCCAGCCTGGAGGACGTTTTTATTCGCCGCACCGGCCATCGCTTCTGGACCGAAAAAGACTCCGAGGCAAGCGAATGATTTTCACCACAGAGACACAGAGGCACAGAGAACCCAAGAAAGCGGAGAAACGGTTTCTGGCGGTGAGGACAAGAATAGTTGGTGTTGTGCCCGGACTTGATCTCTATTCTTCTCTGTGACTCTGTGACTCGGTTAATAAAATTATGGCGACCCAAGCCCAAACTCTTCCCGCAACCCTGGCTCCCGCGCACGCTGGCACGCTGCTGCCGGCGCTTTCCCTCTGGTGGCGCGAGATCATACGCTTCTATCGCCAGCGCGCTCGCGTCGTCGGCGTCATCGCATCGCCGCTGTTGTTCTGGATCGTGATCGGCTCGGGCTTTGGTACCTCATTTCGCTCGAGTGGCGCCGGCGGCCAGCATTACCTGGCATTTTTCTTTCCCGGCGCGCTAATCATGATCGTGCTGTTTACGGCCATCTTTACCATGATGTCGGTGATTGAAGATCGCAAGGAAGGCTTTCTGCTCTCGGTGCTGGTTGCGCCGGTCAGTCGATCGGTCATCGTGCTGGGCAAAGTTCTCGGTGGAGCGACGCTGGCAACGTTGCAAGGTCTCATCTTCCTGGTTTTCGCGCCCGCCGTCGGAGTGCATTTCACGCTAGCCAGTTTCGGGCTCACGGTCGTAACAATTTTCCTGGTCTCGTTCTCACTCACGGCGCTGGGCTTCCTCATTGCCTGGCCCATGGATTCCACGCAGGCCTTCCACGCCATCATCAACCTCTTTCTGATTCCGCTCTGGCTGCTGTCGGGATCGCTGTTCCCGCTCTCCGGCGCGTCCTTGTGGATTCGCCTGCTGATGCGCATCAACCCGCTGACTTACGGCACGGAGGCGTTGCGCTCCCTGCTGTTCCCAGGATCGTCGGCGACGGACTTGTCGCTGGCCGGCAATCTCGCGGTACTGGCACTGTTCACGCTGATCATGTTTGGCCTGTCCTTCCTGGTGGCCAACCGTCGCACGACGAAGCCGGCGGCGTAAATGCAATTGAGCCCGACATTTTTCCCCACCCTCGATGCCGTGCTCAATGGCTCCAGTGCCGTGCTGATCGGCTCGGGCTTCTACTTCATCAAGCATGGCCGCCGCGAGGCGCACAAGCGCGCGATGATCGCCGCGTTCGTGACTTCATCGCTGTTCCTGGTTTGTTACCTGTACTACCACCTGGTACTGCACGGCTTAACGCGTTTCCAGGGACAAGGCATCTCGCGCACCTTCTACTTCACGCTGCTGATCTCGCACACCATCCTGGCGGCCGTTGTCGTGCCCTTCATCTTGATCACGCTGGGCCGAGCGTTGAAGGGACGGTTCGCCCGCCACAAGGCCATCGCACCTTACACCTTTGCGATCTGGATGTATGTGTCGGTGACCGGCGTGATCATCTACGTGATGCTCTACAAAATCTTCGCGCCCTGACACCTCCCAAAAATAAAGGCGACCGAGGGAGCGCTCGGTCGCCGAAGGGTTAAGTGTGGAATCGATGGCACCGGTTACTGCGGCAAAGCCAGGAAGCCGGTGTTGATCGGGGCCGCACCGAAGAAGCCGACCAGCGCGCCCGCATCGTTGATGCCGTTCACGATCGTCGAACCCACTCCGCTGGGGTCGTCAATCGAGACAAACTGGCCGCTGCTGATCGTGTAAACAAATCCGTGGGTTGCGCCGGCTGCGTCCGTGTAATCGCCAACCACGCTGCCTTTGTTGTTCAATCCCAGCGCCTGGGTAAAGGTGCTGCCGGGGTAGTCGAGCTGTACGAATACTCCGCCGTTGAGCAGCCAGCCATGGTTCACCATACTGCTGTCGACGAAGAATCCGCACTTCTGCTGCGAGTTGTTGATGCCGGTCGCCTGTGCACCGTTCACTGCGCCCGGAATGTTGATCACCTCAAACACGCCGCCGGCTTCGTCATAGATGTACGGGAAGTCAGGCGTGGTGTTGTTCTGGCTCAAGCTGTAGTAGCCCGCCGCCTGCTGGAGATCGTTCTGGCTCAACAGCTGGTTGAAGGCGGTGTTGGGATAGTCGACGTTGGTAAACATGCCATTGCTGGTGTGATAGAAGCCGTGGGTGACGCCGCTCTGGTCGACGTAGAAGCCGGACGTGGTGTTGCTGTTGTTGATGCCGATGACCTGCGTCATCATCGAGTTCGGATAGTTCTCCGTGGTGAACTGGCGCGGCAGAGTCAGGACAAATCCCTGATTGTTGAAGAAGTTGTGGTAGCCGGCAATTACCATGCTGTTGTTAATGCCGAGCAACTGCGTGAACGGGTTATTGCCATCGCTGGGGCTGTTGATACTCGTGAAGGTGTAATTCTGGGCGAAGGCTGACATAGAGAACAGCAGGGCAAAGCAAAGGACCAGGCAGATCTGAACGCGCTTCATTTTGATTCTCCTCAAGATGTCTGGGCGGTTGGCGGATCGCGGCTGGGCCGCCATGGTTGATCGGTGCCCGTCTTACGGGTGCTGCAGAGCGGGCGCGAATTCCAGCTCACTCTGATATGCGACGTTCGCAAGCAAACTCCCTCACAGTGGGTATAATTTTTTTGAGCCAGCCACGAAGGTGACTGAGGAAAGTACAACTGTCTCGGTTGCGGAAGGCTGACGGACGCGAGGACCACTGATGCCACAAGCTTTGGCGGAGTCGTTTGTTGATGTGAGCGCAACGGAAGCTCCTGTCCGCGGATTCCTTCATCTCGCCGATCCTGCGGACAAAGATTTCCTCGTTTTAACGCACGGAGCCGGCGGCAACGCCAAGGCACCACTGCTGGTCGCACTATCCGAACAGATAGCCGCTGCCGGAGTGACTACGCTGCGTTGCGACCTGCCTTATCGGCAAAGACGCCCTACCGGCCCGCCGTCGCCGTCCGATGCGAACCACGATCAGGCTGGTTTGCGCCGAGCGGTCGCGCTCCTGCGAGAGCGCTTTGGCGGTCGAGCTTTTCTTGGCGGCGTCTCCTACGGCGGGCGTCAGGCCAGCATGTTGGTAGCAGCTGAACCGTCACTGGTCGACGGACTGATCCTTCTGTCTTATCCGCTGCATCCCCCCGGACGTCCCCAACAGCTTCGTACCGCACATTTGCCGGATCTGCGCACGCCCACTTTGTTCGTCAGCGGAACTCGTGATGCCTTCGGCTCCATCGATGAGCTGGCAGCCGCAATCAAGCTGATCCCAGCTCCAACCAAGCTGATTCCGATCGAAGGCGCGGGACACGGCCTGTTACAGAAATCCAACCGTGACGAATTGCCCGCCTCAGTCGCACAGCAGTTCCTGTCCTTCTTCAACATCCGCTAAGCTAGACACGCTCGGTCGCTGGACGGCTCCCACGGGCTTACGAAACTGCGCTGCTTTCTTGCAAATCGCTCCGGCGGGCAAGTCATCTAAGAAATATGGCACAGCGGTAGCAGAGCTGCCTGCTGAAGCTGCAGCACCAAATGCAATTCTCGAGGTCCTACGGATGAATGGTTCCCGAACGCTCAACCTGCTCATCGCCTTGCTCCTTCTTGCCTGCTTCTCCTGCGCCGAAGATCCGACGAAGGCGCCGCCGCCACAAGCCCCTTTCACGGACTACCGTTACGAAAAGCCCGGCACGGTTCGCAAAATCACGGTGAAAGATTTGCCCGCACCGTACGCCACGAAATCGGCGGTAAACGGACCTGACGTAGTCGAACGCCCTGACCATGCGTGGCCGCAGGCGCCGGACGGCTTCAAAGTCGAGCTCTATACCACCGACGTGAAGCAGCCGCGCAAAATCATTACTGCCCCTAATGGAGACTTCTTCGTTGCCGAGACCCACGACGGCAACGTTAAGATCTTCCGCGGCATCACGGCCTATGGCAGGCCGCAGCAGACCGCCGTTTTCGCTACGGGGCTGACTGAGCCTTACGGAATCGCGTTCTATCCGCCGGGCCCGAATCCGCAGTATGTCTACATCGGCGATACCAACGCGATCATTCGCGTGCCGTATTCTAACGGCGCTCTCAAGCCTACCGGCAAGGCGGACAGGATCGCCAGCTTGCCTGGAGGCGGTAATCACTCGACCCGCGACCTTGTCTTTTCCCCGGATGGCAAGCGCCTGTTCGTTGCGGTCGGGTCAGCTTCCAATGTCGACGATCCCGACACCCATCCCGACGAGAAGAACCGCGCTGACATCCTGGTGATGAACCCCGACGGCTCCGACCTTCACGTGTACGCGTATGGAATCCGCAATGCCGGCGGCGGCTTGGCCATCAATCCCAAGACTGGCGATCTCTGGTGCTCGGTCAACGAGCGCGATGGTCTGGGCGACAATCTCGTGCCTGACTACATCACACATGTTCAGGAAGGCGGCTTCTACGGCTGGCCTTACTACTACATGGGCGGCAACCCCGATCCGCGGCATAAGGGCAAACACCCGGAGCTGAAGGACAAAACGATCGTTCCTGATGTCCTGCTGCAGCCGCACAACGCGTCGTTGGAAATGGCCTTCTACGAAGGCAAGCAGTTTCCCGCGGAGTATCAGGGCGACATCTTTGCCTCTGAGCACGGCTCATGGAACCGCAGCCCACGCGCGGGGTACGAAGTAATTCGCGTGCCGCTGCATCAGACCGGCAAAGCGACCGGCGAATACGAAGACTTTCTCACCGGATTCGTGCTGCCTGACGGTAAGGTCTGGGGCCGGCCCGTGGGCGTTGCCGTCGCATCGGATGGATCGCTGCTGATTACGGATGACGGCTCGAATTCGATCTGGCGGGTGAGCTATACGGGAAAATGAGATGGCTGTAAATCGCAGGGAATTTCTCAACATCGTTCGCACGGCGCTCGACAACGGCATGAACTTCCCGGACAACTAATTTAGAGATGCCGGCGCGGTCGGGCGGTAATCCGCTTGCCGCCTGGAATCACCCTCAACGAGCGCGCAACATTGCGTTGGCGGCGCCGCTCGTCGAGCATTTCGTTGTGGAAGGTCAAGCCGAAGACGATCACAGCGGCCAGAAGGCAGTAGATGACAATCAAGATGACGGACATGCGTCACCTCCGGAAGCCTGTCAGTCAGGGCAGGTGACCATCTCCACGCTACTACTTCGGAGCCACGATGTCAGTGATCTACGACGAGCCAGGAGGGAATTGTTCTGGATGTTGAATGCCCTAGCTTCGCACCGCCTGAGATTCTGCCGTAAGTTCTGCCGCCGCGTTGGCCGCCTCCATCCCAGAGCGAATGCAGTCGGGCACTCCGATGCCGTGATAAGCATTCCCGGCGATCGCAAGGCCCGGAATCTCGGCGACACGCTTCTCAATTCGCGCCACCCGCGCGATATGTCCGGGCTCGTACTGCGCCATCGCTTCGCGCCAGCGGTATACCCGGGAGAAGATGGGGCGAGAGTCGAGCTTTACGATGTTGTGAAGTTCGTGTTGCACGGTCTTCAGGATTTCCTCGTCATTCAGGCCGAGAACGGCTTCATCACGCGCGCCCCCTAAGAAGCAGCGCAGTATTCCCTTATCTGCCGGCGCGCGATGAGGAAACTTGTTGTGCACGAAGGTACACGCCAGCATGCGCGTACCCTCGCTGTGAGGAACAAGGAAGCCAAAGCCGGGAGGTAGTTTCGCCAGCTGTTGTTTGTAGTAGCCCAATGTAACGGTTACCGATGAGCTATAGGTGATGTCGAGCAAGTTGCGCGCCAGTTCACGATCGACTCCGTCCAGTAATTCGCCGGCGAAATGCGCAGGCGTCGCGACGATCACGGCGTCGTAAAGTTCGTCGCCATTCATCTCGAGTGAAACGCGCCAGCCCCCATCTTGCGGATAGATGCGGCGAACATGCTGGCGCAACCGAATGGCTTCGGGATCGAGCCTTGCGACGATAGCGTCCACCAATTGCTGCATTCCATCTTTAAGCGAGGTGAACAGCGGACGCGGCGGCTGCTTCTTAGCCAGCTCGGCCATCTTCTGGTGCGCTGCCAGCATGGCGCGGCTCAAGCTGCCGTACTTCTCCTCCATCTCCACAAAACGAGGCAGCACCGCGCGCGCGCTCAGCTTCGCAGCATCGCCGCCGTAAACGCCCGACAGCAACGGATCCGCCAGGCGATCGACAACCTCTGCCCCAAAATGCCGCTCCACCAGTTGCGCGACCGTCTCGTCCTCTTGCATGGGTCGCGGTGGATGTAGGAGCTCACGCGCCATGCGAATCTTGGTGTTCCACGAGAACAGCGGCGAGAGCGCTGTCGGCACAAGCTTCGTCGGCACCATGAACATCAGGCCGTCGGGCATCACGACCAAGCGCCCATGTACCACAATGTAGGTCTTGCGTTGAGAGTCGTTGGAACCGATGAGCTGATCGGCAAGCCCCAGCTCTTTACAGAGCGTCGTCGCCCAGGGTTTTTCTGTGAGGAACGAATCCGGACCGGCTTCGACCAGACACCCTTCGATGCGGTCCGAAGAAAGGCAGCCGCCAAGCCGCTGCCCGGTCTCAAAGAGCGTGTATTGAAGCTCGTTTCCGGCTGCGCGAGCCTTCTCGAGATAGAAGGCTGCGCTGAGCCCGGATATGCCGCCGCCGATGATGGCTATCCGCTTCATGCGGTCGTTAAGAGACCTTCTCAGTTTCGATGCTGTTCCGGCAATCCGGACTCAGCGCAGCCAGGCGACGGCGCGCCAGATCGGCAACAGCCCGCACAAACAGCGGCGAATCATTCAGCGATTCGGCCCGGTAGAGCTTCATCCCTCGCGCTTCCGCAAATTGCCGGAAAAGGATGTCGACGTCAAACAGAATTTCGACGTGATCGCAGACAAACCCGATCGGCTGGATGAATACCCCTGTGTGACCGTTCTCGCGGAGCTGCGTGATCGTGTCCTCCACTGTGGGACCTAGCCATTCGCCACCTGACATGCCCTGACTCTGAAACGCAAATTTCCACGCGCCGATTTCCGGAACTTTCGCCGCAACCAGTGCCGCAGTTTCTTGCGTCTGCACTTCGTACGGATCGCCTTCCGCAATCGTCCGCTGCGGTACGCTGTGCGCGGTAAATACAACCGGCAGAGCGGCTCCATGCTGCTCGCACGCCCTTTCCCAGCCTTGGCGCAGCCTGTCGGCGAACGCTTCGATCAGCAGCGGACGATCGTGCCATTCCTCGACAAAATCAATCGCGAATGGCGCGCCCGCTCCAAAGAGCACCTGTTTGTACAGTCCGACACTGGTTTGCGAATTGTGCGGCGCGAGGCAGATCGCAACCGCCTGCTCGATGCCGTCGGCCGCCATGGTCTTCAATGTGTCGGCAATAAACGGATGCCAGTTTCGCATCCCCACGTAGGCTGGAATATCAAGCTCGCGTGCGACGCCGTCGGCCTGCGCTTGCGTAATCCGCGTCAAAGGCGAGCTGCCGATCAGCGAATACCGATGCTGAACCTCGCGTACCACATTGTCAGACATCGGCCGCCCGCGGGATATGTTCTGCAGGAATTCCGGGATATCCTCCACTCGCTCGGGGCTGCCGTGGGCAATCAGCAGAACCGCCTGCTTGCTCATGGCTTCCTCGCTGGAGTAGCCGTGCTTGCGAACTCGTGCACAAACTGCGCGAGGTTCTTTACGTTGTCGACCGGAGTGTGCGGCAGAATGCCATGTCCGAGATTGAAGATGTGGCCAGGACGGCCGTCCGCTAACCGAAGAATGTGTTCCGCGCGCTGCTTCAACTCCTGCCAACTGGCGAACAGCAATACCGGATCAAGGTTGCCCTGCACCGCGCGGTTATGTCCAACAGTCTGCCAGCCCTCGTCGAGCGGTATCCGCCAGTCAAGCCCGATCACTTCCGCTCCGGTTTCGGCCATGGAAGGCAGCAGCGTCGCGCTGTCGGTTCCGAAGTAGATGATCGGGACCTTCGTTTCTTTTTGTAGCCGCTGGATGAGCTGAGTCGTCGGCACCAGTGCGTAGCGTCGATAATCCTCCACGCTCAAACAGCCAACCCAGCTGTCGAAGATCTGTAGTGCGTCGGCGCCGCTGCGTACCTGCTCGGCGGCATACGCAGCCAGCACATCGACCAGCTTGCCGACCAACTCATCCCACACCTCAGGCGAGTTGTACATCAGCTTCTTTACTTCCAGATAATGCCGCGAGCCACCGCCCTCTACCATGTAGCTGGCCAGCGTGAACGGTGCTCCGCAGAAGCCAATCACCGGCAGTTTTGCGCCAAAATGTTTCGCCACAAGCGCAACCGCGTCGGACACATAGCCGAGCTCAGATGCGCGGTCCGTTCGCAACGCCGTTACATCTTCAGCCGTTCGCACCGGTTTTTCGATCACCGGGCCTTCGCCCGCCGCAAAATGAAATGGCAGGCCCATCACCTCCAACGGCAACAGGAGATCGGCAAAGATGATCGCAGCGTCGACGTTGAGAAACTCGGCTGCGGTGATCGTGACATCGGCAGCAAGCTCGGGCTTCTTGCAGATTTCAACCAGGGAGTAATGCTTGCGCACGTCGCGGTACTGCTGCATGTAGCGGCCGGCCTGGCGCATAAACCAGACCGGAGTTGTTTCCACGGGAAGTCGCTGACAGGCGCGTATGAAGAGGGAATTTGGCGCAGACATAAAGAAATATCCTAGCACCGCACCTCACTTCGTCGTGTGATCCAGGTCACAACGACTCCGTTGTGCGCCGCATCACCGACCTTCGTGCTGCCAATTTCCTATGCTGTCTTGTAGATGTCCCGCGATTCCTCCAGTCCCGTCAATCCCTGGATTGTGACCATCGCCGTCATGCTGGCCACGTTTATGGAGGTGCTGGATACCACCGTCGTCAACGTGTCCGTGCCGCACATGGCGGGCAATTTGGGAGCGTCGGTGGATGAAGGCACCTGGGTCGTCACCTCATATCTGGTGTCGAACGCCATCATTCTGCCCATGGCCGGCTGGCTGGCTACGCGCTTCGGTCGGCGGCGAATGCTGATGGTGTGCGTCACCGGCTTCACCCTGAGCTCGCTGCTGTGCGGCATGGCCACACGTCTGGACTGGCTGATCTTTTTCCGCGTACTGCAAGGTTTGAGCGGTGGCGGGTTGCAGCCGCTGTCGCAGTCAGTTCTGCTGGAGACATTCCCGCCCAAGAAGCACGGCACCGCCATGGCGGCGTTCGGCTTCGGCATCATCTTCGCACCCATCATCGGGCCGACGCTGGGCGGCTGGATCACCGACAACTACACCTGGCGCTGGATCTTCTACATCAACCTGCCGGTCGGCATCCTGTCGCTGCTGATGATTAGCACGTTCGTGATTGATCCACCCTACCTGCGCAAGCGCACCTACGGCGTTGACGTGTGGGGCATCGGATTTCTCGCGCTGGGCTTTGGCATGTTGCAGATCGTGCTCGACAAAGGCCAGGAGAAAGACTGGTTCGGCAGCAATCAGATTCGTCTATGGGCAGCGCTCTGCATCATCGGTCTGGTCGGTATGGTGATTCGCGAGCTCACGGCCAAGCATCCCATTGTCGATCTGCGTGTCCTGAAGGACCGCACCTTCAGCGCCGGCACGTTGCTGATGACGATGCTCGGCTTTGTACTCTACGCGTCGCTCATGCTCTTGCCGATTTACCTGCAGACGCTGTTGAACTACCCGGCCTTTCAAGCGGGGCTGGCGCTATCGCCGCGTGGAATCGGCGCGCTGATCATGACCCCCATCAGCGGCCAACTCACCAACCGCCTGGATCCGCGCAAGCTGCTGCTCATCGGCATCCTGACCGGCGGTTTCACCATGTTCCAGCTTTCGCATTTGAACTTGAATGCCGGCTATTGGGACATCTTTTGGCCGCAGATTATTCAGGGCGCAGCGATGGCTTTCTTGTTCGTGCCGCTGATGACCACCAGCATGTCGGGCATTCGCAGGGAGCAGATGGGCAATGCCACCAGCATCTACAACCTGATGCGCAATATCGGCGGCAGCTTCGGCATCGCGATGATGACCACATTCCTGGCGCGCCGTAACCAGGTCCACCAGAGCCAGCTCGTCAGCCACGTCACACCGATGGACATTCGCACGCAAACCATGCTCCGCGGATTGCAGAGCTGGTTCCACCTGCACGCGCCGCTGAGCGCTTACGATGCCGCGCACAAATCCTGGGGAGCGATTTACCTGATGGTGCAACAGCAGGCGGCGATGTTGTCGTTCGTGGAGGCGTTCTGGGTGATGGGCATCATCTTCTGGATGATGGCGCCGCTGCTGCTTCTGCTGCGCAACGCGCGCGACCTGCATCCGCATGTCAAGAGTCACAAGCCTCCAAAGATCGCGCCAATCGCGATGGAAGAACCCGAGCCGGAACTGGTCGGCGCGCTGGACTAAACCCCGTAAGATTGGCTGCAATACCTTCCTGCTAACATTCCATTTTGCAAAAGGCACCCATGGCCGATTTATGCCCTACGCAGCGCGCGGGTTACCGCGGGCGACTGGCGCCTTCTCCGACCGGCTACTTGCACATCGGCCACGCTTGCACATTTTGGATTGCCTACCAACGAGCGCTCGTCCACAATGGCGCGCTGATCCTCCGCAATGAGGATCTCGATCCGCAACGCTCCAAGCCTGAATTCGCGAAAGCAATGATCGAAGATATTGCCTGGCTCGGCATCCGCTGGCAGGAAGGCCCCGACGTCGGCGGACCGTTCGCACCCTATAAACAAAGCCGCCGGCGCGAAGTTTATCTCGACGCCTGGCGCAAGCTGCGCGACGGTGGATTTATCTATCCTTGCACCTGTTCGCGAAAGGATCTAGCCACTGCAGCTGCAGCTCCGAACGATGTCGATGATGAGCCTCTCTATCCGGGATACTGTCGCAGCAAAATCGGCGAGGCCAGAAACTACGCTGTTCCGAAAGGCGTGAACTGGCGATTTCTTGTTCCTGACGGTGAGCCGATCTTATTTGACGATTTGCGACAAGGCCGGCAAAGCTTCATCGCCGGCAAGGATTTTGGTGACTTTGTTGTCTGGCGTCGCGACGATATCCCTGCCTACCAGCTTGCAGTGGTCGCTGACGACGCCGCAATGCAGATCACGGAAGTCGTTCGTGGCGCCGATCTGCTGAAGTCAACCGCGCGGCAACTACTCCTCCTCCGCGCGCTCAGCCTTCCCGTTCCTGCCTACTATCATTGCGATCTGGTCCGCGACCAGGCTGGCACTCGACTAGCTAAGCGCCATGATGCTCTTAGTCTTCGTACCTTGCGCGAACAAGGCTATACGCCGCAGGATGTACTCGCAATGTGCTCTCCCCATCAATCCGATTGCACAACCTGATCGAAGAAGTGTATCGTCGCGATGGCAAAGGAGGATGCGACCGTGCGTGTGAACTGGCTTGCGATCCTGATAGCCGCGGTTGCGGATTGGATTCTAGGCGCGGTGTGGTTTACCGTCTTCGCGAATCAATGGAGAGCGGGTTTGCGCATGGCTCCTGCGGAGCTGCAGCAGTACATGTCGCATCCCAATTTCTGGCCCTACCTTATCTCACTACTTTGCAATTTCCTGATCGCTTACGCTATCGCTCGCGTCGTAGCTGGTTCTACAACCCAAGGTCTCTTCCGTGGCATGAGTGCCGGCCTTCTGGTCGGTTTAGCCGCAGCGGTGGCCATGGTAACCGAAATGGTGTTCGAAATTCGCCCAATGCCGTTCGTCCTGATTTCCGCAGCCTATCCCTTGATGGGCTCCATTTTGATGGGAATCATCATCGGTCTTTGGAAACCGAAAGGCGCCCGCACAGTATGACAATAAAAATCGAAAAAACAATTGTTGACGGGTATTTGAAGGCTCTTACCGGCCTCGATCAACTTCCCGGTCGCGATGGCGACCGATCCATCGAACTGTTCCGCCACGGTACGTTGACCGTGAAGTTGTATGCCCCGCGCGGCAATGATCCGCAGAAGCCGCACACACGAGATGAAATCTACGTCGTTGCCAGCGGTACCGGCCGTTTCCAGCGAGAGAACGAGGAGACGACATTTGGCCCGGGCGACGTGCTGTTCGTGGCGGCCGGCAAGGAGCATCGTTTCGTCGAGTTCAGCGACGACTTCGCAACGTGGGTATTCTTCTACGGTCCGGAGGGTGGTGAGGCTGAGGTTGTCAAGAGCTGAAACCGGACACAAGAACAATCGGGAGGAGCAAGTGTCGAAGGACGACAAGAAGGAAAAGAAGAAAGACGAGCCGCAAGTCAGCTCTGGCCAGGCAACAGCCGGGGAGACGTGGCTGGCCGGGGAGGGTCAACTGGCCGGCGAGTACAGCGATGGCCATCCGCTGGATTGTGTGCAGTATCTGGAAGCGAAACTCATCCTTAAACCTGATCGTTTCACCTGTGTAGACAGCTTCCGCGAATTCGGCAAGCTGGTGCAGCGCACTGCGAAGGATGTAAAGGTCGGTTTTATTACAGATCCCAAGGTCGGGCGCCGGCCTGATATTCGCGAAATCGTCTTCATGGATACGCCTGATTTCCGACTCTACAACAACGCTTTCATCCTTCGCCGGCGGGTCGCGTTTGTCGACGGCTTTCCGGTTGGCGATCCCGAAGTCGTTTTCAAATTCCGTCATCCGGATGAGAAAAAAACGGCCGCGATGGATGTTCGTCCTAATATCGCCGGGAAGTATCAGATCAAGTTCAAGGCGGAAGCGCTTCCGCTGAAGGACTCCATCGGCGGATTTCGCCTGCTCTATTCCCATAACTGTCAGTTCGGTTTGAGCCAGATGCATGAAGGCGACCGGCTCGGGATGTGGACGCTCGCCCACGTTTTTCCGGCGCTGGCCGTTCTCAAGAAATCCAAGGACGAGGAAGTGAAGCTAGTCAACGAAGCCATCGTGGAGGAGGTTCTGCTAGAGCTAGGCGCGCTGGACTTTGGCAAAGGCGTGATAGGCAACTGCAATGTCGCGCTCTGGCGCACCCGTGGCGAACATACCCCGCTGGTGGGCGAGTTCGCTTATCAGCTTAAATTTAACCGCGGAGATGAACTTCACGAGAAGCCCAGAAGGCTTTCAGAACAGTTCTTCATTACCCTGCAGCAGGATGTTAAAGAGTGGATTTCTCTGGGAACGACCAAGACCGGCATGGTCTATCGTCTGCACGGCAACGCCCCCCAAAGCCACGAGTGACGGGCTTCTTGGTGTAAGCTTTTCCCTTTGGGGGTATGAGGATGACGCTTGCCTTAGGCGGCAGCTTGTGGCTTCGCATCGCCGCTCGCCGCAGTAAACCTATCGCATTTCTGCTAACGATTCTCAACGTTTTCGCAGTCCTGACATTTTCTTCGGCAGTCGCTCAGCAATACGATCCCTCGCTGTACGCCGGAATGCAGTGGCGACAGGTTGGGCCGTTTCGCGCAGGACGCGTTACCGGCGTCAGCGGAGTTCCCGGCCAGCCGGCGATCTACTACATCGGAACTGCGGGCGGCAGCGCCTGGAAGACTTCCGATGGCGGCATGGTCTGGAAGCCGATCTTCGACAAGCAGCATGTTCAGTCAATCGGCGCGATCGCGGTTGCGCCCTCCGATCCGAACGTCGTTTACATCGGAACCGGCGATGTCAGCAATGTGGGCGGATCGGTCAATCAAGGCAACGGCATGTGGAAGTCGGCCGACGCCGGCGAGACCTGGCAGCACATCGGCCTGGAAGATTCGCGCCACATCGCTGCGATCTGGGTTGATCCGAAGAATGCGGATGTTGTCTTCGTCGCGGCATTGGGCCATACCTTCGCGCCCAACGCAGAGCGTGGAATCTTCAAGACCACCGACGGTGGCAAGAGCTGGCAGAAGGTTCTCTACAAGGACGACACCACTGGCGCCATTGACGTGGCATTCGCTCCTGACAACCCAAAGATCGGCTTTGCTGCGCTCTGGTACCACTACGTCAATCCTGATACGCCTTTCGCCGGGCTTCTCGGCACTGGCGGCGCCGGAATCTACAAGACCACCGATGGTGGCGACACCTGGACACCCGTCGAAATCCCGCAGTTGGCAAAGGCGCATCTCGGCCGCATTGGCGTTGTGGTCGCGCCCGGTGGACAGCGCGTCTTTGCGATCGTCTCGGAGAGGATGCAAGGCGGGCTGTATCGCTCGGATGATGGCGGCGCGACCTGGAAGCGCATCACGCAGGACCCGCGCGTAACCGGCAACGGATACTTCAGCAAAGTCTTTCTCGATCCGAACAACTCCGACATTGTGTTTGTCGCGCAGACTTCGCTCTATCGCTCCACCGACGGCGGGCTGACGTTCGAGTCCTACAAAGGCGCTCCTGGCGGCGATGACAATCACGCCCTGTGGATCGATCCGACGAACTCCAACTACATGATCATGGGCAGCGATCAGGGCGCGACCGTCAGCATGGACGGCGGCAAGACCTGGAGTTCGTGGTACAACCAGCCGACCGGCCAGATCTATCACGTCTCCACTGATAATCGATTTCCCTACTGGATTTATGGCACGCAGCAGGACAGCGGATCGGTTGCGACGCTCAACCGCGGCGACTACGGCGCGATCACGTTTCTCGATTGGGATCCGATCGGCGCATACGAATTCGGCTACATCCTTCCGAGCCCGCTTGATCCCAACATCGTGTACGCCGGCGGTGAAGCGCGAGGTTTGTGGCGTATCGATCGCACCAACCGGCAGGTAAAGGTGATCTCGCCCAACGTCAGCCGCGACGGCGACTACCGCACCGCGACCAATCCTCCGCTGGCGCTTTCGCCGCAGAATCCGCACGTCCTTTACGAAGGAACGCAGTTTCTGCTGCAGACCAGCGATGAGGGTGCGACGTGGAAGACGATCAGTCCTGACCTGACGAATCGTCCCGGAGAGCCCGCTCCGCCGCCGGCTGCAGAAGAGAACAAGCCGGAGGCCAGCAAGACAGAAGAAGCCAAGACGAAAGAAGCTGAGAACAAGAAGCCAAAGTCTCAGGAAGAGCAGGAGACCATGCGGCCTCCTGACCGGCGCGCGATCACGACCATCGCTCCGTCAGAGTTGAAGTCCGGCGTGATATGGATTGGCACGAACAACGGTCTCGTCCAGGTGACGACCGACAACGGCGCGAATTGGCAAAATGTTTCGCCTCCGGGCCTGCAGAAGTTCTCGGAAGTCACGATGGTCGAGGCTTCGCACTTTGATGCGGCGACGGCTTACGTGTCTGTGGACAACCACCAGGGCAACGACTTCAAGCCGCACATCTTTCGCACCAGCGACTACGGCAAGAGTTGGCAGGAGATCGTCTCTGGTATCCCCGATTTGAGCTTCGTCAAAGTTGTGCGCGAAGATCCTAAGCGCAAGGGCCTGCTGTATTCGGGAACGGAAACCGGACCGTTCGTTTCCTTCGACGACGGCAATCAGTGGGGAACATTGCAGCAGAATCTGCCCACGGTCTCGGTGCGCGACATGGTGGTTCATGGTGACGATCTGGTTGCAGCGACCTATGGACGCGCCTTTTGGGTTCTCGACGACCTGTCGCCGTTGCGGCAGATCAACGAGCAGGTGGCGAAGTCGAATACGTACCTGTTTCGTCCCGCGACCGCGATCCGCCTGCGCAACGACATGAACCAGGACACTCCTTTGCCGCCAGAGATGCCAGCCGGAGACAATCCGCCGACCGGCGCGATTCTGGACTACTACTTCAAGACCGCACCGTCCAGTGAAGTCACGGTCGCGATCTATGATCAGCGCGGACAGTTGGTTCGTCAGCTTTCAAGCACGCCAGAACCGGTACGGTCGGAAGAGCCGCCGCCAGTGCCGAGTTACTGGCTCTATCATCCGGCGCCACTCCCGAAGAATGCCGGAATGAATCGCTACGTGTGGGATCTGCGATACGCTTCGCCCTCTGCCGTTCAGCACACCTACCCGATCTCAGCGCTTTACGAGCGAACGCATGCCGAGCCGCAGGGGCCGTTCGTTGTTCCCGGCAAATACGAAGTAAGGCTGACCGTCGATGGCAAAACCTACAAGCAGCCACTGGTGGTGGAGATGGATCCGCGTGTCAAGGTGACGCAGGCCGAACTGCAACAGCAATTCGAGTTCGCCCAGAAGATCGACAGCCTGGTCACGCAGACCTTTGATTTCCACGAGCAAGCTGTGAAATTCCAAAGCGAGGTAGCAGAGCGGCAATCAGCGCTTGAGAAGAACGATCAGGCAAAGGCGGCTCTGCAGGCGTTAAAAGACTTCGATGCGAAGGTGATGAAGATTCAGGGTGAGATGCAGCGTGGATTTGGTGGCTTCGGCAAACCCAAACCGACGTTTACGCTGATGAACTCGGAGTTCGCGAATCTTTCCGAGGCTGTGGACCAGGCTGATGCGGCGCCTACCGCAGCGATGCATACCGCTTACAACGATTATTGTGGGGACCTGACGAAGCTGACGCAGCAATGGTCGGATCTGATGAAGCAGGACCTGCCCCCGGTGAATGCGCAGCTCACCGAGCAGCATCTGCAAGCGCTGCCCGAGACGACACTCGTAGGGACCGTGCCGGCGTGCGGGCAATGAGGACAGCTTGAACGTAGCCGATCCTGGTGTAATGGTGATGTTTCAAGAACTATCCGAGATATGGCAGCGTAAGCCGACAAACCGAAATTGCGTGTTGGCTTGCTGCCTTGTCGTTCACAACGGGCCCAAGTCAAGATACCCTTTTGCGTGGTTAAGCGGTGTTGCCCGTCGCTTAACTTAATCGGGCATGAGCTCGAACACCGTCCCCCAGCCGGAAGTGCCGCCATAGTAGGTCGTGCCGTAGAGGTTGCCGACGGCATCGAAAATCAGGCCGGCATCCGGATGACTTGCGTCCGTGCCGGTGGTGGGAAAGCTATACAGCACCTGCTCTGTCCAGCTCCCGCCCGCCTCAGGCGTCAACTCGAACACCGTCCCGCCGCCGTAAGGGCCATAACTGCCGCCATAGTAGGTCGTGCTGTAGAGACTACCAGCGACATCGAAGATCAGGCCGGCGGAGGGATCAGCCCCATCTGTGCAATCGGGCTGAGAGCAGAAGCTGTATAGCACTTTCTCCGTCCAGCCCCCGCCCGCGGTGGGCGTCAACGCGAACACCGTCCCGACGCTGTAAGTGCCGCCCTGCTGGGTGGTGCCGTAGAGATTGCCGGCGGTATCGAAGATCAGGCTGGCGTAGGGATAGATCCCGTCAGTGCCGTTGCCGAAGTTATACAGCACGTGCTCCATCCAGCCCCCGCCCGCCGTGGGCGTCAACTCGAACACCGTCCCGCCGCCGTAAGTGCCGCCATATCCGGTGGTGCCATAGAGATTACCTGCGGCATCGAAGATCAGGCCGGCGTAGGGATCCCACCCGTCCGCACTGTTGTTGGGGTTGAAGCTATGAAGGATCTGCTCCGTCCAGCGCCCGCCCGCTGCGGGAGTCAACTCGAACACTGTCCCGCCGTCGTAAGTGCCGCCTATCTGGGTGGTGCCGTAGAGATTACTCCTTGCATCGAAGATCAGGCTGGCCTCGGGGCTAGCCCCGTCCGTGCCGTTGGTGAAGCCGTACAACACTTTCTCCGCCCAACCACCCCCCTCTGTGGGCGTCAACTCGAATACCGTCCCTTGGCCGTAAATGCCGCCGGAGGAGGTCGTGCCATAGAGACTGCCGGCGGCATCGAAAATCACGCCGGCGTAGGGAGCAGACCCGTCCCAGCCAGCAGTTGGCCCGTGCGGGCCGGGGTAGTTGAAGTTATGCAGCACCTCCTCCGTCCAGCCCCCGCCCACGGTGGGCGTCAACTCAAATACCGTCCCGCGGTAGTAAGTGCCGCCGCCGCCGGTTGTGCCGTAGAGATTGCCCGCAGCATCGAAGATCAGGCTGGCGGAGGGAATAGACCCGCCCGAGCGGTTGCCGAAGCTATACAATACCTGCTCCGTCCAGCCGCCGCCGCTTGCAGGTATTTGCGCTTGCGCTGATTGGGTCAAGACTACCGTCAGCGCAAATATCACCGCTATCGCCAGCGCGGCCGCCGCCGCGTGCGCGAGGATATTAAGAAGATAATTTCGGGATTGCCTTTTGGCGTTCATGGGCTTTGCCTCCTTGCCATGTGGCGCTGCTGAAGCCGACCACGAGGATGTACTCGGGTATTTGGGAGAAGGAGGTCGAAGGTCTTATTTTTCACCCCCCGGGAGCGATGAAAGCGGACGAAAACAAGACCGCGAAATCTTCTTCCGCAGGCATCCACCAAATTTCACACTTGCGGGCTGAGGTTTGTCGGTGACGGCTGCCGCTTCGAGACGTGACAGCCATGAATGCCGAAGGGGGCACGTCGAAGTCATTTGCCCGGCCGGTAGGCTTCATGCAGAAGAACCGTTTGCGGTCGATTAGCGGACTTCCGAGCCTGAATTACGATAGCTTCCGATAACAGGCCATTTCACAGGCGTCCCTCGGAACCGATCCCCTACACACTTCCGACGGGTTGCGCGACCTCTGCCTTGATCGGCTCAAGGTAGGCGGTGAAGTGACGTAGAAATGGCGCCTGATAGGTCAGCTTCATGCCGCGAATTTGCTCACGCCGTTGCCATACTGCCGACACGACTTCGATCACGTAATCCACATGGCTTTGCGTGTAAACGCGACGCGGAATCGCCAGTCGCACCAGATCCATGGTGGCAGCCGCGCCAAACATCAGCGTGCCAATCTCCACCGACCGGATGCCGCCTTCCAGATACAGTTCCGCTGCCAACGCCACGCCGGGGAACTGGTCCAGAGGTATGTGGGGCAGAAATGCGCGCGCGTCGAGGTAAATGGCGTGACCGCCCGGTGGCTGGATAATCGGCACGCCTACGTTGGCAAGATGATCGCCCAGATACGCTGTGGAGGCGATGCGGTAGCGGAGATAATCCTCCTCCAGCGCTTCCTGCAGCCCGATGGCAACCGCCTCCAGGTCGCGACCGGCCAGGCCGCCGTACGTCGGATAGCCTTCTGTCAGAATCAGCAGGTCTTTTTCCTGAGCGGCCAGAACGCCGTCATTGGTGCAAAGGAAGCCGCCGATATTCGCCATGCCATCCTTCTTCGCTGACATGGTGCAGCCATCGCCCAGCGCAAACATCTCCTGCGCGATCTGTTTCGGCGTCCTGTCGCCGTAGCCGTCTTCGCGCAGCTTGATGAAGTAGGCGTTCTCCGCGAAACGACAGGCGTCAAAGTAAAGCGGGATGCGGTGTTTGCGGCACACAGCGCTTACGGCCCGAACGTTCTCCATCGAAACCGGCTGACCGCCGCCGGAGTTGTTAGTGATCGTGATCATCACCAGCGGAATGCGTTCCCGTCCGACGCGGCCAATCAGTTCTTCCAGCGCCGCGACGTTCATATTGCCCTTGAAGGGATGCCACTTTGCCGGTTGACGCGCCTCCGCGATCGGCAGGTCCAGAGCCTCGGCGCCAATGAATTCGATGTTGGCACGCGTCGTATCGAAATGCGCATTGTTCGGAATGATGTCGCCCTTCTTGCAGGCAACGCTGAATAGAATTCGCTCGGCCGCCCTACCTTGGTGAGTGGGAATTACGTGGTGGTAGCCGAAGATTTCCTGAATCGACTCGCGAAAGCGATCGAAGCTGCGGCTGCCGGCGTAGCTCTCATCGCCTTGCATGATCGCTGCCCACTGCCGCGTGGACATGGCGCCCGTACCGGAATCGGTCAGCAGGTCGATAAGAACGTCGTCCGCGGGAAGCAGAAACAGGTTGTAATGTGCGGCTCGCAGAAGTTCTTCACGCTGCTCTCGCGTGGTCCAGCGTATTGGTTCCACACTCTTGATGCGGAACGGTTCGATGATGGTCTTGCCTGGCATGGACATGTCCTCCTGCACGTAAGTTCCATGCTGCCGCTTTCCGCACCGAACCGCAGTGACGGGGGTCACAAGCGGCACCCCACAAGAGTGGATGCCACAGTGGCTTGTGCGCCTTGAGCACAGGGTCTAATTTCGACGATGGGCGGAGGGGCCGTACTCAGAGACGGCACTTTCTCCTAAACGCCGGAAAAGGGGCTTTCCGCTGATTCGGCGAATGCCGGCTACTGCCGGTATTTGGCCGCCTGATTGGCGAGCTCGTTCGCCTGGCTGTTCTGCTCGCGAGGAATGTAGGAGATCGAGAAGTCAAACCCGCGGGCCAGCTTGCGGCAGGTCCAGTTCAGGGAATGCAGTCGCGGGCTGCGGCAGGAGTACTCACCGGTCATCTGCTTGACGACTACTTCCGAATCCGAGAACACCCGCAGCTTCTTGGCCTTCGCTTCGACTGCATGTTGCAGCGCCTCAAGTAAGGCGACGTACTCCGCGACGTTGTTGTCCTGGTGTCCGATCCACTTTGCGATGCAGGTGGTCTCGCCTGAGGGGCCCTCGATAACGACCCCAATGCCCGACGGCCCCGGATTTCCGTGGGACCCGCCGTCAACATAGGCAATCAGATCGGACATTCAGCTCCCGCTCTATCTAAAGATGCTTCAGAACCTGCGGTTCGTCAAGAATCAGACTCGATTCTCCCTGAATCGGATTAGCGCGACGCCATCTTTCTGTGAAAAAGATGTGAATTGAGGTTGAATATTTTTCGCGCGCCATAAAAACTGCACTGCATTCTTTCGGTTGCCGGGAAAAATTCCCACATTCAAATAACTTGCGTTTGCACCAACCTCGGGCGTTGACAATTGTGAATCCTCAGTTAGGATGGCTCTCGTCGACGGCAGAAAAGGGCGGGCAACAAATCGTAGCCAGCCCGAAGTAAGCTGAGTGATCGGTTGAGCGGGGCGACCCGAGGCAACCGCCGGACCCGAAAAAACCGACTGCACTGCGAGGTGTCAGCCGGGGTTCGGAACCGCGAAAGCGGTGATCGCATCAAGAGGCTGCGACGGTACATGCATCCACGCCGGTAACTCCCTCGCAGGAGTTGGCGGCTAGAGCATAACCAAAGTCGCAGCCTTTTCCATTTCCCGCGTCGTTCACTCCTGAACTTCTCCAGGTCGCCGGCCCCCAAGAATTCACCGACTCCTTCAACTCACTTGCTGCAGGACTGAGCGCTCCTCGATCAGAATGCACTCTGAGCGATCGGCCAACGCGAAGTTTTCCTTCGCGCCCTCATCTTGCATAAGCGCCACGCGATATTTCTCGTAGGCCGCCAGACTCGCAAAGTTGATCAGCGCGTACGCGATGTTGGTTGGACCTGCCATCCTAGTCGGCAGAAAATAACCCAGCAACTGCCCACCGCAGCGCGGGATCGCCTCGGTCCAGTTGCGAGCGTACTGCTCAAAGTCGCTGTGCTTTCGGATGTCGATGGTGTAGCGAATGCAGACGGTAATCATCTTCTCTCCTTCGCCGTTCAACATAATTCGTGAAGAGGAGAGCATGTTTCAGCAGCGCATGAAATGTCCCGCGCGCAATGTGGAAGCCTCATCGCCCCGGCAGTTGCAGCAACCTCGTCAACTGTTGCCGTCCGGCCAAGGACAGATGTACAGCGCGGCTGTGCTTGTCGCGGGTGATCCAGTGGAGCTCAAGAAATTTGTGGCAGATCGCTGCGCCTAGCGCGCCGGCCAGATGGTCTTGTCTTTCCGTCCAGTCCAGACAACGACGAGCAAAGCTCCTGTGCGACCGCCGTAGCTCGCTTGCATCAATCCTCCACTTGCCGAGAAACTCCTCTCCGCGTCGCGTTAGCTCGAAGTCTCTTTCGCCGCTGGAGATAAGCAGACCATCGCGTTCCAGGGCGGCCCTCAACTGAATTGCCAACTCACCGGCGAGGTGGTCGTAGCAGGTGCGCGCGTAACAAAGAGCCTGATCCGCGCCGCTGGGCTTGTATCGTTCCACGGTCGAAATCGCGCCCAGCGATTCGACGGCGTGCGCCACCTCCGGCTTGCTCATACGATAGTAGCGATGGCGGCCGCGTCGTGAGGCGACGAGGAACCCTCCCTCAACCAGTTGTCCCAGATGCATGCTTGCCGACTGCGCGGAAACGCCCGCAACGCGCGCCAGCTCTCCCGCGGGCATGGCACTCCCGTCCAGCAGGACGGTTAGCATGGCTGCCCGTGCAGGATCGGCGATGAGCGCGGCGGTTGAAGCAAGCGGATACTTGGTGTTCATATCTCATAGCATAGACGGAAGTGTTTTCAGGCACGTTTCAGCCCAGACTGAAATGTCAGTATTAGGTGATAGTGACACTTCTCCATAAACCCATCGGCCCTCTTTTTGCTTCTAAACTAATGACATGCTTTCGCGTCTGACCTTTGTGCGCATACTTCTCTTATGTTGCTTGTTTCTTCCCAGCTTCCTCCGCGCCGATACCGCCGCCTTCGACCTGCCCGGTCCGCGCGTCGAAGTGCGTGTAACGCGTGGAGGCACGGAGCTGCCCATCGCCGAAGTGCCGAATCTCCAAGAGGGCGATCGGCTGTGGGTACATCCGGCTTTTCCGGAGACGCAAAGCGCACATTACCTCATCATCGTCTCGTTCTTGCGCGGTAGCACGAATCCTCCTCCCGAGAACTGGTTCACCAAGATCGAAGCCTGGAACAAGCGTGTGCGCGACGAAGGCGTGATGGTCACCGTCCCGAAAGGCGCGCAACAGGTGCTGCTGTTTCTCGCGCCCGAGAGCAGCGGTGATTTCAGCACTCTGCGCTCGAACGTTCGCGGCAAGCCCGGAGCTTTTGTACGCGCCTCGCTCGACCTCAATGCTGCTGCCCTGGATCGCTCCCGACTCGATGTTTATCTGAATGCGGTCAGGAGTGCCTCAAATAACGATCCCGATAAACTCAAGGATGAGACGACTCTGCTGGCGCGCAGTCTGAATATCAAGCTCGACGACGACTGCTTCAAGAAGCCGCTCGACGAACAAGCCGCATGCTTGACACAGCATGGCGACAATCTGGTGCTCGACGACGCTCACAGCCAGTCGATGGTTGCGGAGCTGGCCAATGGCCCGTCGGCCGACATCGCGGGCCAGATGAGCAGCACTCCCTGGGCGGGAGCGGGCTACTTCAGCCCTTATGTCGGCGCGGTGGTGGATGTCGTGCGGTTGATGACGAGCTTCCACAATCCGGAGTACCAGTACATTCCCGCGCTGGCGCTTCCCAAGGCGGATCAGCTCAATCTGCAGCTGAATTCGCCGCCGTCGTTCGAGAAGCCGAAGTCGGTGATGGTGGTTGCCCTGCCGCCGGTCGAGGCCGCAAAACTACCGCCGCTACGCCCTGTCGATTCCAAGGGCGTGTACTGTTTGCAGAACTCGTCAGTCTCGCTTCCCGTCGACGGCGCTCCATTGGTTTTCTCAACGCCGTTAGCTCACAGTCTGGTCCTTCACGTCTGGAGCAAGTCCGGCTCCTCAATGGACATTCCTCTGAAAGCCGACGCCGCGCACGGAGGACTGGTTATCGACACGGATGCGAAGAGCAATACGAGGTCCGATTCCGGCACTCCTCGGGCTCCGACCCCTGCCGATTTTGCCAAACTCGCACCCGAAGTCAGCGGTACGGTAAAAGGCCAGTGGGGCTTCGACTCCTTCCAGGGTCCAACGTTTTCGCTGCGAACTTCGCAGCCCGGAAACTGGGTCCTTGCTTCGGACGACAAGAGCGCCCTGGTTATCGGTCGCGACGACACGCTGCATTTCAAGTCCGACTCGGCGGTCTGCGTGGATACCGTGACCGTCGAAGATCAGCAGGGCAGTAAGCTGAAGACGACCCACAAAGTAGTCAAGCCGGGCGAGTTGCAAGTCGACATCTCGCTCAAAGACGCCAAAGCCGGGCCTTTGACCATGCAAGTGAAGCAGTTCGGACTGGCGAAGGCCGAGGACGTAGCATTGCACAGTTATGCCGACGCGGGCCATCTCGACAGTTTCACCATCGATGCCGGCGATCATTCCGGTGTGCTGAAAGGAACGCGTCTCGATGAGGTCGCCAGCCTGGAGATGAACGGACTCAAGTTTGCGCCCGGAAAACTGACCCGCGTAGACAATCAGGATGAGTTGCAGATGGCCGCGCCGGATTCCGCCGACGTCAGCCAACTGCATCCGGGTGCTAAGCAGACAGCACACGTCAGCCTGAAGGACGGCCGCGTGCTGGAATTGAGTTCAACTGTACAAGAGCCGCGGCCGAAGGTGACGTTGATTAGCAAGACGATTCAGGCGGATGCATCGAGCTCGGCTTCTCCGATCCATCTGGAAGATGCGGATGAGCTACCGCAAAACGCGCAGCTTTCGTTTGCATTAAAGAGTCAAGTTCCGGCGACGTTCCCGCGCAACCAGATGATCGAGGTGGCGACCGCGGATGATTCTATGCACACAATGCTCAGCGTGTCCGATGGAACCCTGACGCTGCAGGATGCTCAGACCGTGCTGGCCACGATCGATCCGGCAAAGAGCCTGGGGGCGTCGGCATTTGGACCGCTGCGCTTCCGGCCAGTCGCTGCCGATGGCGAGAAGGGAGATTGGCAGCCGCTGGTGACCTTGGTGAGACTGCCGAAGCTCCAGGAATTGCGCTGCCCCGATTCGCCGGACAAGCAATGCACGCTGAGTGGGTCGAGTTTGTACCTGCTGGATTCGGTGGCGACCGATCCGCAGTTCCAGCAGAGCACGCCGGTGCCCGACGGCTTTGCGGGCTCAGCTCTCAACGTGCCGCATCCTACCGGGCTGGAGTTATACGTTAAGCTGCGCGACGACCGCGGTGCCGTAAACAAGCTGGATATGCCGATCCAGCCGCAGCAATAGGAGAGGCTAGCGGTTGTAGACCGGCAGGGGTCCGCGTAGATTTCGCCAGACCTCGTCGCAGGCCTTCAGCACGTCATCGCTCAGAGGCCCGTCGTCGATCGTCGCCAGATTCTCGTTTAATTGCTCGAGCCGCGATGCGCCCAGGATGATGCAATCACTGGCCGTGTGATGCAGCAGCCAATTCAGCGCCAGGCTCACCAGCGAGCGACCCGCGGATTTCGCGATCTTGCGTACCTGCTCTACCGCCTCGAAATACTGATCGTGCCAGTAGCGGTCCTGATAGAGCTTGTTCTTATCGAAGCGGGTGCCGGGTATAGGCTGCTCTTGCTTATGCTTGCCGGTGAGAAGCCCACCCGCGAGCGGGTTGTACACAACCGTCGAGACACCAAACTCCTTGCACATTGGCAGGTACTCCTGCTCAATGCCGCGCGCCAAGCAGGTTATACATGGGCTGGGAAATATAAGGCGCGTGCCAGCCGCGCTCTTTCCCGAGGCAAAGCATCTGCACCACTTCCCAACCGGCATAATTCGACGAAGCTGGATACCGCACTTTGCCTTGCTTCACCAGAGACTGCATGGCTTCCATTGATTCCTCGACCGGAATCACGTGATCGGGCGCGTGGAAGTAATAGATGTCGAGATAGTCGGTACCCAGCCGTTGCAGGCTTTCGTCGACGTTGCGCAGAATGGCCTTCCGCGACAGCCCTTGCTGATCCGGCTCCTCGCCCATCTTAAAGAACACCTTGCTGGCAATTACAAGCTGGTCTCGCTTTCCTTTGATGGCATGGCCCAGCATCGTCTCGGCAATACCGTGCTGATACATGTTCGCTGTGTCGAAAAAGTTGATGCCTGCTTCGATACAGCGATTTACCAGTTGCGTCGAGCCGGCCTGATCCAAAGGCTTGCCGAACGTCATGGTTCCGAAACAGTAGCGTGAGACGTCCAGATCGGTGTTCTTCAGCTTAATTCTGGGGATTGCCATTGTTCCTCAACTTTTCTTGCGTAACATTTCCGTCGCCGTTTTTATTACTCAAGACGTCTTACCGGCACGAGAATCATCACTTGTGGTTCGCCCGTTCTCCAAGGACTTGGACATCGTGATGAAGTGGACCGGCCGGGTGGCGCTCTTGATGACCTCGGCCGACTGAGTGCCAGTCTCGACAAAGCCAAGCTTGTGATAGATCGCCGGCAGTTCCTTCCGTAAATTGACGATACGAATATCGACTGCCTTGCAGCCAGCGGCGCGGCAATGTTCCTCGGCCTCGCGCATCATCCGCGCGCCCAGACCCGACCTCTGGTGCGTTGGATCAACGGAAAGCGTGCCGATATATCCGCGATCGCCCGTTACTTTCGTGAAGACGCAGGCCACGGGATCACCGTCTTTTTCCAATAGCAGAAACTGGCCCTGCTCCATCATGTGCTGGATTTGTTCCGAGTCAGTGCGATCTCCGCTTTTGAAGAAGCGCTCGACCGCAAACGCGCGGTTGATCAGAGCAACGATTTGAGGAACGTCAGACGGCGTCGCAAGGCGGATCGCTTCTTTCGTTTGGTTCACAACTCTAATCACCGCTCACTTCGGGCTGGAAGACCATCCTGTCGCTGGCCCAGAAGTTGGCCAGCGAGCAGCAGCCGATCGTCAGAAGATTGGCGACCATGTACTGCATGTGCAGAGAGCCTACCAGAAGCCGCATCAGGAGCAGGTTTCCGACGATCGAGATCATGCCGGTGGTCAAATTGAAGCGGAAAAGCCGGCGCGGCATTCCCGAGCGGCCTTCGCGCCGGTCGGCCCAGGTGAAATGCTCGTGCCACAGGAAGTTGTGAACGACCGCGCACTCCACCGCCAGGCCGGTTGCGAGAAGATAGTTCATGTGCAACACGGTCTTGAACAGGAACAGGAAGCAAAGCTGAACGCCAATGCCGACGGCGCCCACCATGTGGAACTTCAGCAGGCGGCGAATCAGATCTGCCCATCGGTGGGTTGAGTTGCGGATGGTCACGAGAGCCGCTCTTCCCGGTAGAGCTGTACCGTATGCTTAATAGCCGCGTAAAAAAACATGGTCCCCATTCCAACGATTGCGATAACCGCTCCCACATCGAACAGCAGAAACTTATGGCCCGCGATGTGCGACCACGGCCCGCGCACATATAGCGCAATGTTGCCGATGGCCAGGATGATGCGAATTTCGGTCGGACCGAGGTTGAAGAACGATAGATGAAACTTCCCCAGCGTGTACGTCGCCAGGTAAGTCTCAATGGCTAGTAATAAGAATGCCACGAGAAGGCCCATGGCGACAATGGGCGTCATGTAGCTGGAGAGCGCAAGCCCCACCATCAGAGCTGTCGATCCAATCGCATCGATCACATGATCCACATAAAACCCATAGCGCGGCCGTTGACGATTGCGAAATCGTGCTACGGTTCCGTCGAGGCTGTCGCCGAACCAGTTCAACGCCAGAAAGAGCACAGCCCACAAAAGCCATTGCCGGTTGTAGCGTGACAGCGCATAGCTAACGCCAACCATGATCTGCGCCGCGAAGCCCAGCATGGTCAGATGATCGGAGTTCACCCAAGCCGGCATGCGCGCTGCAAACCAGGCCAGCACACGCTTCTCTGCCGCGGTCACGAAGCTGACCTGGACGCGCGTCGCGTTCTTGAATGACGCTGCTGGAGGGGCTTTTTCTTCCACTGAACCTGTTGCCGGCATAACTCGCCGAATCTAACTACAGCACTGCTGTCTCGTGCAACAACTCGCCTCTGGCAAAACGCGCCGGGCTCAATACGTCGACATTGTCGATCACGGATGTCTTTCCCTGAACGATCAAGTCCGCGACCATCCTGCCAGTCGCAGGAGAATGCATCACACCATGCCCGCTGAAGCCATTCGCGCAAAAGAAACCCGGCACTTCTTCCACGGGACCAATGATCGCGTGATGGTCCGGTGACATCTCATACAAACCTGCCCAGGCG
Organism: uncultured Acidobacteriaceae bacterium; assembly: GCA_963805985.1. Classification (GTDB taxonomy): domain Bacteria; phylum Acidobacteriota; class Terriglobia; order Terriglobales; family Acidobacteriaceae; genus Bog-257. The sequence continues at coordinate 259,088 of CAWDWG010000012.1, forward strand.
CGTTTCGGATTCACTGCCAAGTTTTCAAAACACGGGACGCGATCAGCTGCCAGCGTCAGCACCTTCTCGATGAACGAGGGTTCGAGGTTGGTGTTGAATCCGGTCGTCTCCTGCGGATCATTCCAGGCGAGCAGAAAGCCCAGGCTCTCCGGTCGGAAATGAAAGCCGGTGGACATGTCGACGACCATCGGCACTTTGTGCGAGACGACATCGAAGGGCTCGGTCGGAATCAGCATTCGGCGCATCGGCTCGACCGGAAGCTTGACTCCGGCAAGCGCCGCAATCCCGGCAGCCCATGGTCCAGCCGCATTCACAACGATCCGCGTACTCACAGGTCCCCGCGACGTTTCTACGCCAGTAATTCCGGCTTCATTCCGCGATATCCCTGTGACCTCAGTCGAGCGCCACAGCGTTGCGCCCTGCTCGCACGCGCGCGTGGTGAAGCCGACCATCACGCTGTAGGGATCGACGAAGCCATCGGTCGGACAGAAGCTGCCGCCCAGGACATCGTCAGCCCGCAGTTGTGGAACGATGCTGCTAATCTCCGCACGCGTCAACATCCGGGCTTGCGTTAGCCCTAGCGACTTTTGCAGTGCCTGGTTGGTTTGCAGATATTCAAGATGCGCTGGTTTGGTTGCGACGAACAGATACCCCTGATCGCAGTATCCCGAAGGATGTCCCAGTCGCGCATCGAATGCGGCATAGAAGGGGATCGAGTAGAGCGACATCTGAATGTTGGGCTTGGTGGCGAACTGTGCGCGCACGCCGCCCATACTCTTGCCGGTAGACCCCTTACCCTGGTGCGATTCGCGCTCGACGATGAGGACATTACGGCAACCGGCCTCGGTCAAGTGCCACGCAACGCTGGCCCCCACAATCCCGCCGCCGACGATGACGGCGTCCGCAGTCTGCATCTTCGCCTCGATCAGGGGAACATTGTATGCCGCGAAGAAGCCGGCAGCGGTGAAGAAACGTAAACTATCGGCCTCTAGTTTCAAAACGGGGAGGGCGCCCCGAGAATCACGGGTTCATGTGACATATCTCACAGACCCATGTTCTCCAACCGCCTAGCCTTGCCTATCGGGCTCCCAAATCAGCAATTAGCGACTAGCCATTAGTCGAACTCGGAAATGCGAACTGCCGATTGCTCATTCGCAAGGATTTCTCATGCCGATAGTCAACGCGTTTTCGAAAGCCGTTGTGCGCGATTTTTCTCTGGATGAATTGGAACAAGCCGCCCACCTGATGCGAGGGTACGATCTAGTGGCCCTTTGTGCTGCCGGTTTCGGAGATTCCGGCGGCACGCTCTCCATCATGGAGATTGTTTCCGCGCTTTACCTCAAAGTTGCTACCCACGATCCTAACAATTTGGAATGGCGGCACCGCGACCGCATCGTATGGTCCGCTCCGCACAAAGTTTTGGCACTGCATCTGGGGTTGGCGTTCGCGGGATATTTCCCGATTGAAGATGTTGTGGCGCTGCGCCAACCCTATCCGCCCTTCCAGGGACAACCCCATCGATGGAAGCTGCCCGGCGCGGAAGTTTCCGGCGAATCGCTCGGTCAAGGGCTCAGCGTGGCTGCGGAACGCGCATTATCAGGCAAGCTCGAACACGATGAGCACACAGTCTTTTGCATCATGGGCGATGGAGAGCAGCGGGAAGGCAACCTTTGGGAAGCAGCGCAGGAAGCTTCGCATTACAAGCTCGACAATCTCGTCGCCATCGTCGACCGCAACCGCTCGCAGATCGACGCCTGGGTCAATGATGTAATGAACGTCGAGCCGCTCGACGGGCGCTACCGCAGTCTTGGCTGGGAGGTGATCGAAATCGATGGCCACGATATCCAGCAGGTAGTGAGTGCGCTGCAGCGGGCGAAGAGTGTGCCTGTGCTCGGCAAGCCTACAGCCATCATCGCCAATACTGTCAACGGCAAAGGCGTCAGCTTTATGGAGAACGTTGCCGGTTGGCACGGCAAAGCCCCTAATTATGACGAGATGGTAAAGGCGCTCGATGAACTTGGTCTGAAAGACGTCATCGCCTATGACGTGCTGTTGCGCAACGGTACGGAGTGTCAGTCGGAAGCGCGGCATCAACCTAGCGCCAAGACGCTCGGCTTCTCGCTTAACCATTCGCGGAATAACACGAGTGAAATGAAGGTCAGGATGGGGCCGACACGCTTGAGTTGCTGGCTATAGCGAATGCTAAGAGGGAAGCGGTGTCTCTGCAATTGGCCAATTAACCGCTGGTGGATTCTGATCCCGTTCGGCAGGCGCGGGCGTTAGCGTGTCAGGGTAGTCCTCAGCTAGCGAGACATACGCTCCTAATCGCGCAACATACAGCAGATCAGCTCCAGCAAAATAAACCAGAGCAACCAATCCCATCAGCAGCGCTGTCCATCGTCCTCCAATTTTTGCCGACCACGACAGTGGCGAGAGGAACGCGACCCACATCATCCCTGCCCAGACCATTCGTAGCAGCAAGAATCCAAGGGCCAGCAGTGACAAACGTCCGCCATGATCTTGGGAAAAATCGATGGCCTGATTCACCGCTTCTCTTGCGCTCGCGCTGTTACGCACACAAAAGAGTGGCGCGATGCCGAGATACCAGTTCAACGTGACGCCTATGAGAAATGCCCCACCCATTCCGAAGGACAAGGCAAGAGCCGCACGCAGCGCGTGGCCGTTGCCTGCCATCGCAACGCCATAAGCCCACAAGACGACTGCCGCACCAAATGCCGTGAGCGACCAGATCGCCCGCAGCAAGTGCAGAAGAAAAATCGGGACGAGATTCCATTGCGTGGGCTCAGCGTCTTCCTCAGGCTCGATTCTGAACATCGCGACCAGGCGTCGCAATGTCGCAGCGCGTCCCGCTGCCGCAGCGAGGGACCAGAGAAATATCAGACCCGGCAAGAGAATTATCTGCAGGAGTAGAAATCGCGAGAGGCTTCCGCGAAAGATGTGCTGCAGCGCGTCGGTCAGCAGGATTGGCTGCATCGTGCGCAAGAGGAACTGATCTAAGCGGCTGACCGTCAGACTGTCGAGAAACAGCCGGATCGAGATGATACCCAGAATCCAGGCCGACAAACCGAAACACCAGCGCCATGTCAGCTCCGCGGCCAGCAAAGCCGGCTCGTGCCACAACGCGGCAAAACCGTCGCGGAACGGGGACGACTTGTTGCTGCCGTACGCCATCGGTTACGCGCTCTCCGTCAGCGCCTGCGCGAGTTCCGTCGGAGTATCGGCCACAACGTCGGGGACGACCAGCTCCAGCGTACGCGGAGCGAATCCATAGGTCACCCCGACGCTCCACATTCCAGCATTGCGCGCGGTCAGGATGTCTACCTGCGAATCGCCTACCATCACCGTGTCCTCCGGGTGTGCACTGGCTTCGCGCATCAGGGTATTCGCTCCCAAAGGGTCAGGTTTTTTGGTTTCGAAACTATTACCACCATAGACTTGGAAGAAGTTTCCCGCCAACGCCAGTCCCGCGAGGATGTCGCGTGAGACCCGGACAGGTTTGTTGGTCAGCACCGCCAGTTTGCGAGTTCGCCCATTACCACGGCCAATCCGCTGCAGGGCGTCCCGTATTCCCCCATACTCGCGCGTGCTGTCGAGTTTGTGCTCGCGGTAGTGAAGTAGAAAATAGTTGAGGGCTTCCTGCAGGAAATCCCGATCGGCGGGGTCGCCGAGCGCGCGGCGGATCAGCATGGGCGCGCCGTCGCCGATGTACGTACCGATGACGTCCAGCGGCAACTCCTTGCGTCCGTACTTGACCAGCATGGCATTGACCGACGCGGCCAGATCACGCTCTGAATCGATTAGTGTCCCATCCAAATCGAATAACACGAGCTTAATTCTGTCGAGTGGAATGGGACGGGAAACGCGTATCATCGCTCTTTCAGTATAGCCAGCCGGCACGACAGATAAAGTGACTGATCGTTCCGAACAGAGATTCCGGGCCGACCCCAGCGCTGCCAGCATTTACAATAGCTCAAGGTTTTTGACCCGCAACTCGGGCCTCGCATATCACCCCAGAGGTAACGGATGGCAACCACCAAGGTACCGCCTAAGACTGCCGCAATGACGGCAGAAAAGTATGAAGGGCTGACTTCCGAGCAGCTCATCAAGATCTATCGGCTGATGTATCTCTCGCGCAAACTCGACGACCGCGAGATCCTCCTCAAACGTCAGCAGAAGATTTTCTTCCAGATCTCCGGCGCCGGACACGAGGCGCTGATGGTGGCCGCCGGGATGGTGCTGCGGCCAAGTTACGACTGGTTCTATCCGTATTATCGCGATCGCGCGCTCTGCCTGACGCTGGGCATGACGCCTTACGAGCAGTTGCTGGAAGCCGTTGGCGCTGCCGACGACCCTAATTCTGGCGGCCGGCAGATGCCGTCGCACTGGGGACATAAGAAGCTGAACATCGTAAGCCAGTCGTCGCCGACCGGTTCGCAGTTCCTGCAGGCTGTAGGCTGCGCCGAAGCCGGACGCTATTTCAGTCGCTATCCCGACGCTGCCGCGAAGGCGAGCGGCGACTATCGCCAGTTCAAGGATGTGACCTTCCATGGCGACGAAGTGGTTTACGTTTCCTGCGGCGATGGTACGACCAGCGAAGGCGAGTTCTGGGAATCGCTGAATTCCGCGTCGAACCTGCGCTTGCCGGTGCTGTATGTGATCGAAGACAACGAGTACGCGATCTCCGTTCCGGTCGAGGTGGGAACGGCGGGCGGCAACATCAGCAAGCTGGTGAGCGGCTTCCCCAACTTTCATTTTTCAGAGTTTGATGGCACCGATCCGCTGGCAAGTTACGCCGCGCTGAAGAAAGCTGTCGATTACATTCGTGAGGGTAATGGCCCGGCATTTGTCCACGGCCACGTGATTCGTCCCTACTCGCATTCGCTTTCCGATGACGAGAAGCTCTACCGCCCAGAGTCAGAGCGCAAGTCGGAAGTGGAGCGCGATCCGATCACGCGCTTCCAGTTGTTCCTGGTGCGCGAGGGCATTCTGGATGAGAAGGGCGTGGACGAATTAGAAAAGGACGTCGAGGCGGAAGTGCAGGAGGCCAGTGATCGGGCCGTCGAGGCCAAGATTCCGGAGCCCGATTCGTACAAGCTCTACGTCTACTCGCCGGATCTCGACTCTACATCATCCGCGTTTCAGACAGAGGCGGTCCACCCGGCTTCTGCCGAGAAGAGTCCCGATCGGACGATGGCAGATCTCATCAATGCATGCCTGAAGGATGAGATGAGGCGCGACCCTCGCATCGTGATGTTTGGAGAGGACGTCGCCGATTGCAGCCGCGAGGAATTTTTGAAGGCTCAGCAAGTGAAGGGGAAGGGCGGCGTCTTCAAATTGACCGCCGGACTGCAATACGAATACGGCTCCGATCGCGTCTTCAACTCTCCGCTGGCGGAGGCGAACATCGTCGGCCGTGCCGTTGGAATGGCGACCCGCGGTCTGAAGCCGGTAGTCGAGATTCAGTTCTTCGACTACATCTGGCCTGCCATGCAGCAGCTTCGTAACGAACTGCCGCTGATGCGCTGGCGCTCCAACAACTATTTCACTTCGCCAGCGGTGGTGCGGGTGGCGATTGGCGGCTATCTCACTGGCGGCTCGATCTATCACTCACAATGCGGTGAGAGTATCTTTACCCACACGCCCGGTATGAGAGTCGTCTTTCCGTCCAATGCGCTGGACGCCAACGGCCTCCTGCGGACTGCGATTCGCTGCGACGATCCCGTCCTGTTCCTCGAGCACAAGCGGCTTTACCGCGAGACCTTTGGCCGCGCACCATATCCCGGTCCCGACTACATGGTTCCGTTCGGAAAGGCGAAGATTGTGCGGCCGGGTCATGACCTGACCGTCATTACATACGGTGCCGTTGTGCCGAGGGCTCTGCAGGCTGCCCAGCGCCTCGAGCGTGAGAATGGAGTGAGTGTCGAGCTCATCGATCTACGAACGCTCAGTCCCTATGACTGGGACGCAATTGCGACTTCGGTTACCAAGACACACCGCGTTATCGTCGCCTATGAAGACATGTTGAGCTGGGGCTACGGTGCCGAGATCGTGGCGCGCATCGCAGATGAGTTGTTCGATGAACTGGACGCGCCCGTGAAGCGGGTGGCTGCGAAAGATACGTTTGTCGCCTATCAACCGATCCTGGAAGATGAGATTCTGCCGCAGGCGGAGGATCTGTATCAGGCGATGGCAGAGTTGGCGAAGCATTAGCTTACGCAGCTGTCGGGAGAACCATGCTGTAAAAGCAATCGCCCGCGATATTCGCGGGCGTTTTCTTATACACGATGTTGCTATCGGGCGCTTTTGCTGCCTCTCATCCAGTCGAGCGAGATTGCTCCCGCACCAGAGAAGATCAGCGAGAAAGCGATAGCTGCGCACGCCAAGGGAAACTCGAAACCTCCCTGGCCGGTGAGGCCGTTGTGCAGATGCACCTTAAGGATCGCGACTAGCATATCAATGAGAATCGCGAATGCGGCGAAGCGGGTTAGAAATCCGGCGACAACCAGGATGCCGCCGCCAAATTCGGCAGCGACGACCAGGTAGGCCATCCATGCGGGTATCCCCATGTGACTGAGGGCTCCCATAAAGCCGTGCAGGTGGCCGGCAATCTTCTGCCAGCCGTGTGCGATCATGATGGCGCCCAAGGTGAGGCGCAAAACGAGCAGCCCCAATGGCTGCAGCCGGTCTAGAAAGCTCAATCCGTTCTCCTGGGTAGCGGTGGCGAGCTGAAGTGACAGAATAAACCAGCAGTCACGTTTGACAAAGAGGTTACGGGCGTCGGTAGTGGGTCAGTTTGAAATTCACTCGCATAACACATGCCGGGTGGAGCACGCCTTGAGGCGTGCATATTTCGGCCCCAATTAGACACGCGCTTCAGCGCCTGAGGTAAAGCGACACCTTACCTCAGCGGCTGAAGCCGAGACATTGAGCGGATCTTTCAACTGCACGCCTGGAAGGCGTGCTCCACCCACGGTCGCTTGGGCGCAATTTCAAACTGACCCACTACCCAGGCGTCATTTCCGCTGCCGTACTGGTCTTGCCCATATAATCATTCCGATGTTCAGCAGAGGTTTGTTGCTCATTCGTGACTTCGGGTATTGCAGTTCTTACCACCGCGCAACAAGGGTCGCATCCGCTCCTTCAAGCTCTGCTCCTGCTGGTCCTGTTTCTTTCGGTCCGTTTCCGTTCAGCAGGATATTCCATACGGCGATGCAGGCGGCCAGAAGCTGCTGCTCGATCTTTACCTTCCCGCCGAAAATGGCTCGCGCCCACGGCCTGCGATCGTCCTGATTCATGGCGGCGGCTGGGTTGGCGCCGACAAGAGCACCATGCGAGGCATGGGGAACTTCCTGGCGCGCACGGGCTTCGTGGCCGCATCGGTGGATTATCGGCTGCTTCGCGGAAACGAAAACCGCTGGCCCGCGCAACTGGATGACGTGCAACGCGCGGTACGCTGGCTGCGCGCTAACGCCGGAAAGTACAACATCGATCCCAATCATATCGGCGCTTTCGGACATTCGGCCGGCGCTCAGTTGGCAGCGCTGCTCGGCATGGAAGACACGCGTGACAACTCCGACCCGGCGTTGGCGAAATATTCAAGTCGAGTGCAGGCTGTGGTCGACGTAAGCGGCCCCACCGATTTCCTCAAGGATCACGATCCCGATGGCGATGCCTTTCTGGCAATCTTCTTCGGTGGAAGCTATGACAAAGTGCCGGATGTATGGCGTGACGCTTCACCTGTGTCTCATGTCGCGAAGTCCGATGCGCCATTCCTGATCGTGCATGGCACACAGGATCAGTCGGTGCCCATTGCGCAGGCGCAAGAGCTCTACGAGAAGCTCAAGCAGGCAGGCGTGCAGGTCAGCTTCATCAAGCTCGACGACGGACACATGTTCGACAAGCCAGAGAATCGTAAGCAGCTGGCGCTGGAATCGTTGACCTTCTTCAGCCGCTATCTCGTTGTGAACCAGTAGTCCGACTAAGGCAGGTGCCGCGAGATCTCAACGCCCTTCGGCGTGGGAAGCGCCTGGCCCTGATTCACTGCAATGAACACCACCAAGTCTTTCGCGTGATTGATCGCGATGACCGAGCTGAAGCCTGTCGTCCCGCCGTTCTTCAGAATCACCGGATGAAGATTGGGATTGCCGTTGCCCAAGTTGTTGATCCAGGCCATGGCTTGCTTGTTGAAACCGTTCGGCATGGCGTAGATGGGCTTCTGCGCCAGTTCCATCGCGGCGGTCAACTCTGCCGGGACCTGCTTACCATTGACTTCTGCATGACCCAGGTTGGCTTCGCCAAAAGTCAACATGTCGCGCGCTGTTGAACGTAATCCGCCGGCAGGGTACCAGGCGTAGATCGGCCATGGTGGGGCTTTTTGACCATTCCCCGAATGTCCCTCCGCCATGCGCCTTCGCTGTTCTGGGGTGGGCCGAAGCGTTGTATCCGCCATCGACAACGGCTGGAGAATTTCGGCGTTGAGCTGGTCTTCCCACTGCTTGCCGGTCGCGGTCATCACAAGATAACCAAGCAGTCCGACTCCGGCGTTCGAGTACAGATAAGGCGCGGGTAGCGGACTTCTTGGCGTCCAGTGCGAGATCCAGGTCAGGAAATCCTTAGTGGTGTAATGCTCGATGCCGCGCTGCTCGATGGCGCGCGGCAGATTGGGAGGATCGTCCGGCAATCCGGAGGTAAAGTCGGCCAGTTCCAGCGGCGTCATCGCCTCGGCCGCAGGTCGAAGCCTGTAACCGCTGGGCATGTACTTCTGGGCTGATGTGTTGGGATCGATCTGATTGCGATTGATCGCCAGGGCGAACAGCGTCGTGGTGTAAACCTTGGTACAGGAGCCGATCTCCACCAGCGTGTCGGGAGTGAATAGCTCACCGGAATCAGTCGCCTTGCCGTACTTGAAGAAGTAACGATGGCCGTGGAGCGAGATCCCAACTATTGCTCCAGGAAATTGCCCCTGAGACATATAGGGCTGCATGATTGCTTCGACGACGCGCCTGACCTCGGCTTCCTGGTCGGCTCCACTCGAGCCGTTTGCGGGCATCTGTTGCGCCAAACCTTGCCAGCCTGACGCAACGCAGACAACCACAAGAAGTGCCGTTCCCAACAACGTCGTCTTGCGATACATACCGACCTCCACAGATGGCGCGCTGAGATATTAATCGCGACGACGCGAATCAGCAATCAAAAGCGAACAAGCAACCGAACGCTAGCTGTGGCTGCGGTCGCTCGATGTCCACAAATGCGAGAATTACGTGTCCACAACTCCGAAAAGCGATGATTTGGGCCGTGGTGCCCAGCGGAAACAGCAACCAGCGTGCCAAACTGCCGGCTGCCCGACATTTTCTTAGTAGCTACCATCCGCCCACGGCCCAGGAACGTCGATCCAGCTGGGCGTCATCGAGGCATCAAAGAACACGCTCGGGTTATAGGTCCGCAGGGTCAGTGACAGCATTCCTGATCCCTCCGCCGGCGCCCCGATCAGCTCGCTGCTGCCTGTCACCTCGCCACCGCTTTGGCTCCCATAGTTCTGCGCCGCCTGCCCGCTGAAAGGCGCGTACTCACACTGCACGATCTCCCAATCTCCGCACCACTCCGGATAGTTCACGCTGTCGATCGTGATCACCTTCCCGCAGATCGGTCCTGGCACCGTGTCGCTCGACGCCATCCCGCTCTTGAGGATGTTCCACATCTCATCGACAGCTTCGCCCCACACGGTCAGGCTCAGCGTGATCGGCGGTTGCCACGGCGGAGGAGTGTCCCAGCGAAGCAGCGTCGCCAGAAACGGGTTCGACGGATCGAGGCCGCAGGCTCGATACAGCTCATACATCAACAAGCGATCGGCCTGATCGAACGAGCAGCTCGCGAAGTCGAGTTTCAGCGGCAGCCGCTTGTAGCGAAGAGGATTGGCCGGCGGAGGTGTCCCGCCTAAGCTGTACGTGGTGGCCTCGACGGTGTAAACGCTAATCGAACTAGAATCTATCCCGGCCTGTGAGTTGAAAAACGCCGAGTAGTACGTCTGCTCAGCGCCAAGGATCGGTTCGTCGCCAGACGGCGTCATCACCATGCAGTCGGCGACCAGCAGCGGCGTTCCGGTAGTGGTCTCCAGGGTGAGAGAGGGCTGCCCGGTACGCGCCTCGCCAAACGTAAACGAGTCGAGCGCGAACGTGCCCACCGTGGTGGAAAACTCTCCCATTACCAGGCTGCCGAACGCGTACCCGTCCTCCTCTCCAGACGGCATTCCTGCCACCGTTACCGTTGTGCTGCCAGCCGCCACCGCGATCGCCCAGTATATTTGCATCCCGAACTGCACGCCGCTGTCGTCTGTATAAGAGACGTTCCACATGCTGTGCCACACATTGCCAGCGCTCTCTTCAAAAGTCAGCCAGCCGTCGTAGCCGCCAGGAATGCCGTAGTGTATGCACAGCACCAACAGGTCCCCGACCGCTGCTACATCGTATGTGAGCGGGTCGCCGTTGACGCTGTTGCCAGTCGCAGCAAACGCCATCGTTCCGTCCGAGCTGAAGGCGGCGAGCACCGCCATCGACGGGTAGCTAGGCGTCGACGGATATTCCGTGAATGTTGCCTCAAAGACTGACATAGATCAGGGTCCTGATCATCCCGCGCGCCACAGCATGGTCTTGGTGCACGAGCTCGGGATCGCGCTGCTGGAAGCGCGCCTGCGGATAGCCGAAGACGCCGCCTGTTCCTGTTGCGCCATCGGATGGATCTGTTCCGCCCAACACCGAAGCCTTAAAGGTGTAGTCATCGATGATGTTGTTCACCTGATATTGGCGATTGAGGGTGGGCTCGCTGTTGCCACCGACTTGAATCACGTCCCACGGCGCGCACGGGTGCTCTTCCGTCCCGGTGCTGATCTCGGCTGGACCGTCCGGATCGCCGGCCGTATAGAGGATGCTGGCCACGCTGCACACTGCAGCCAGGTTGGTATCGCGGAACTCGCCGGTCATGTCGTTCGCGTTCTGGTGGACTTCCTTGTCGTCCACGGCCAGCGTGTAGGGGATGTGGTGGGCGTCGGTGAGCGTGAAGAACGAGCTGCGAGCCTTGTCCATGTTGAGCCACAGCTTGCCGGCATATTCCTGCTGGTAGCCGCGAGAGCACAACAGGATCTGCTCCGTGATCGCCTGCAGCGTCGTCTGCGAAGAGAAGGCATAGTTGCCCTGGAAGCGAGGGTTGCCGTTGGTCAGCGTGTAGTCGCAGTCCTGCGCGAATTCGTAGATGCTGCCCCAGTCGAACTTGTCTTTCACGTCGGGTCGTCAGCCCCTCCGGCGTGCTGGTGTAGGTGCCTCCGCTGTTACGTCATGTTGATCTGGTATTCCGAGCGGGGCATCAGCATGCAGCGGATGCAGGCGTCCACATAGTGCCACGCGGGGTTCTGCGTCCACTGGTAGCCAACCTGGTTGCCCATATCGTCGAAGATCCGGCACCTCATGCGCGCGCCAGTCGCCGATCGGATTCAGCGTCTGCCCGATCTGGTTGATCTGGAAGCTGTCGGTGATGATGTATTCCGGCAGCCACTTCAGCATGTAGTACGCCATGCGCGAGTAGCACTGAGTGACGATGGCCGCGCCCGTGGGCAGCTCTGAGAGCCAATTGTCGGCGCCCTGGTCGGGACCGTTGGATGATGGGAGTCGGCAGCGATGCGCCGAAGGCGCCGTCAGTGCCGCTGTGGAAGTGGATGGCCGCGGGATTCAATAGCGACGGCCCTGAATCGTAGGTTCCACTAGAGATCGAATAGCCGGCACCGATCACGAAGAGCGGCGAGGTCTGATTCCACAGCGTGTCGAAGCCGTCCCACTCTCCCTCCCCCAGTACCCAGAGCCCATACTGCGTGCCGGCGCCGTTCGTTGAGCCCTGATTCTTGAATGCAGCCGCGCCCCAGCCGGTGACGCCGCCCGGTGATTCATTCCATGAAGGCAAGCCTGAGGCCGACAGCCCGGCCGTGATGCAGATTTGCTGGTAGGTGCCATCGCTCAGCAGTGTCGCCGACACTATAGAAGTGGGCGATCTGCGGCGCGAGCAGAACGTTCGTCTGGTTGATCCACGGTTTGCCGTGCCGCGCACGCGGCCGTAGGCCAGCGTCCTGGCTGTCCCGTATGCGCCCATGGAGTCGAGCAGTGCCATCTTCTAGACCTGTATTTTTTTTTTTTTTTTTTTTTTTTTTTTTTTTTTTTTTTTTTTTTTTTTTTTTTTTTTTTTTTTTTTTTTTTTTTTTTTTTTTTTTTTTTTTTTTTTTTTAAAATGTCTGTTCCTCACCACGTCCCTCGTGCTCACATCCGCGTAGGCTTCGGTTGCACGTTCACCAGTGTCAGCACAATGCCGTTGAAGCGCGCAGGCTGTCTGCAGGTCTGCCAGCTCTGCTGGCAAGGATTGTTGGTGTTGTCGGCGCATGCTGCCGATGCGTAGCGCCACTGGCATGTCTCGGTGTAGAGCTGCACGCCCTGGTAGTCGGAGAGATTGAACAGCTGCTCCGCACCGAATTCGCGAGCTCGCCAACCTCGGTGATGAGTCAGGTGGCCGCGCATCTCGAACTCAACCGCCTGCGCCTCCAGGTTCCATTCGCGATAAGCAAACAGCGCCCCTTCGAATGCGCTCGTTGGTGATCAGCTGGCTCATCGAGCGCTTCAGGCTGTCGCCGCTCATGTTCTGCACCACAAAGCTTCCGATATCGCTCTGCTGCGATCGCGACATGCGGAACGGCCCAGCGCTGAGCAGCCAGTTCAGATAGGTGTCGTCCCAGTTGTCAGCGATTGATCCGCAGGTGCGCGGCGTTCCATGGTGGCGGCGTTCCGGTGAAGATGAGCCGAGATCCCCAGCGCCGCGGCGGAAGGGATCGACTCCGTCGACCAGTGGTAGGAATAGCCATTGAAGTCGAGCACGTCGAGCAGGTAGATCGGCGCCACGCCGCCGTGCCGCGCCATCGCGCCGGCTAATCGATTTGGAGGGATGCTACTCATGGCGTGCTTCCGTCAGCTGCTGATTGAGCTCCGCGAGTTGCGCTGCAACCTCTGCCAGCAACAGCAGCTTTGCGAGTTCGATGCCTAGGGCGATGGCGGCCACATCCTGGGTGATCTTGCCGCCGGTGATGTTGCTGCTGGTCGCAGTCGCTACCGCGCGGATCTCGTCTTCACCTGGTTTGCGCTCAGCGTGACGGCTGTCCCGGCATCGTTGCCGGCCATCGGCACCACGGTGCGGAGACTCACGTTGCAAGCGTTCGACTCGTAGACTTCCTCGACGATGCAAGGCACGTTGACCTTGTCACCCGCCTTCAGCTTCTTACCCTTCATATCGTGTGGCATCTGCTTCTCCTTTTATTTAGCGCATCACTTTGATCGCGTCGAACACGATGGTGCAATTGCTCGACGCGTCATTCTTTGTGTTCGTAGCTGTGATGACCACTAGGTGCTTGCCGAGTGGCACATTCTGCACCTGCATGAGCATCGTCGAATCCTCGGGCTCTGGCGTGTAGCAATCGATCGTGCCCTGGTCGACGCCGTCGAGTGTCACGTCGGCGATGCCGCGATCAGGACCTGTTGGCATCCACACCTGGAAGCCCCACCCCACATAGGCCATGGTGAGCGAACGCGCCCATTACATCGGCCCTCCGCCACCGCCACTGCTGCAGCCGCCGACGCTCTGCAGGTCATAGCCTTTAGTCGAGCCGTATTTCACCGACATCGCGCTGTATGGGTCTGCACCAGCGTCCAGTTGGCGGGATTATCGACGGAAGGTCGCAGCTCGCCGAAGTCGTTCAGCGTGAAGTGCCAGATCGAGTCGCCGGTCCAGTCGTCGGGATAGTTCACCATCGGCACATCGGGAATCTCGATGAAGCGCACTCCCTGCGCTGACCACCATAGATTCGCACCTCGATGGGCTCGATAGGATCGAGGAAGCGCCCGACGTGCTGGCGTGGCAGCCCGCTATCGATCGAGAGATCGTCCCAGTCGATGATGGTGAAGAAGCCGTCGCGGAACTGCTCCGCCCACTGCTTCAGCCGCTTGATGTCGGCGTGCACCTTGGCATTCGACCGCAGCGAGCCCCAGTTCAGCGTGTAGACGTGCATGGCGTCGGTCACGTCGCGCATGTAAGGAGGGCCGCCCACAGCCTTCGCCTCCAGGTGCGTGACCGGACGCTTGCGCTGGAAGCCGTAGTCCGGATTCAGCTCGTCGGTCGAGGTCGGATTGAGAATGTCGGTTTCCATCTATGAGCTCAGCGCCTTCCCTGCATACCGGCTGGTGTTGCGGTTCAACTCGGTCTGGATCTGCATGGCGCCGCCGCCGCGCAGCCAGCGGTTCACGCTGCGCGAGTCCCAGGCGTGCACATGCACATGCAGCGGCGATCCCGAGCCGCCGTGGACCTCCCATCGCAGATCCTCCGCGTGAGCAGCGCTCAGGTAAGTTCGAAGCTGAACCGTCTCGCGCGGAGTAGCTGCGGGCGATAGCACGGGAGCGAGTGCCGCCGTCAGTTCAGGCCGCGATTCATCGCCTCCAGCCAGGGCGCGTTCGTCGACGCCGCGGCGTCGTGCATCATGTACTCGCCCTGGCGCGCGTGGATGAAGCCTTCGCTGTCGCTGGTGGCCAAGTCGAGGAAGTCATCGATCGATCCGCCGCCGTGAAACTGCGCTGCCGTAGTGGTCACATTCGCGCGCCCGGCTGCGCCCTCGCGACTCACCTGGCTCTCCGCATTCGTGATCTCGGGAAGGATGGTGCTGTGGTAGAAAGTCCACGGCGCCCGAGCCCCACTGCGCGGTCTGCTTCTGTGCCTGGATCTGCAGATTGTTGATAGCGACCGACGCCTGGTCATAGTCGCCACCGCAGAGCTGAAGCTGTTCATCGGCTGCTGCAGCGTGGGCACAACCGTCATGGTGTTGTAGTGCTGCGCCTTCGAGCGGCTCCGTGATCGCCAAACAGGTCCGCCGCCAAGCCCAGCGCGAATCCGACAGCGGCGCTGATCGCGGTGCCGATGCCGGGCATGATCGCGGTGCCCATCTCAGCGCCGCCCAGCGCCGTCGTCGCCGGCGCCGATGAGCCCGCTGCCAATGTTCGAGGAGTTCCATGCCGCCGACAAGCCACTGAAGGCGGTCATGCCGCCGGTGGCGATGCCGCCGATCTCGCCCAGCGCGTTGCTGCCCGCGCTGCCGTTATCGTCGGATGACGCGCCGCCAGGCACGGTGCCGAGTACGCCGGCTGAGTTCGTCGGCGCCTGGTTGATGTCGCTGGGCTGGAACCCTCCACTGGAGTTCAGCAGCTGCGCACCACCGCCGCTGCCGGGAAGAAGAGAGGAGCTTGCTGAAGCCCTGCATACAGTCCCAGCGTCGAGCTGATCGCTGTGCGCCAGGGATCATGCTGGCCAGCTGTGGAGGAATGCCCAGCGTCTCGCTCAGCGCGCCAACGCCACCA
Source organism: uncultured Acidobacteriaceae bacterium (assembly GCA_963805985.1). Classification (GTDB taxonomy): domain Bacteria; phylum Acidobacteriota; class Terriglobia; order Terriglobales; family Acidobacteriaceae; genus Bog-257. Next base: position 274,534 of record CAWDWG010000012.1, read on the forward strand.
CCACCACCCGCTCCTCCGAAGCTCGGACTCGCGCCGCCTCCACCGAAGATTCCACCACCGCCGCCGCTCGTGCCGCTGCCGCAGCCAGAAGGAATCGGAGCCAGTCGCCGCTGCCAGCTCCGCTGCTCTCGCCGTCCATCCGCTGAAGCTGCTGCCGCCGCCCGCGCCGCCGCCGCGTTGTAGAGCGCCGACTCCCACACTGTGGCAGCCTTGCGTGAGCGCCGCGGCCGAGCTGGCCAGCATCGTCCCCGAAGATGAGAGCGTGGAACCTGCGCTGATCAGCGTAGAGCTCGCGTTCGTCAGCTCCGAACTGGTCTGCGCCATGCGTGGCCGCGTGCGCTCCCGAACATTTGGCTCAGCGCATGCTGCGGAGATCCAGTGCCAACCGGGTTCTGCCCGAAGATCCGCGCCGATAGATGCCTTGCAGCCGCGGGCTGGTTTGCTCCACTTGCTGCATCCAGTTGGCCATGATGTCGAACATCACCTGCTTGGCGCGCTGCTGCATGTACTTTGACGGATTGTCGAAGAACGAGCTGAGCTGGCCGGCCAGGCGATCGCGCTCCTGCATCGTCGCCCGCTCCATCTCGGAGTTTGCGACATCCCACGCAGCCTTCACCTCGCGCGCGCCTGCTCTCGTTGGTCACAACGTGCTGCATCTACGGTCCTCGCGGATCTTCTGCAGCCGCTGCTGGTAGTCGTCTTCGATCTTTTGCTGCGCCGCTTCCCAGGGAGGCAGCAGCGCGCGCGCGGCTTCAGCTTCGGTTTGTGAGATCTGGCGATCGACATCTTCGGAGAGCTTTTGCCGCTCGCGCTCGCTCCTGCTCGATCGATGTCTTCGCGTCCTGGTAGCCTGCCACTTCGCCTGGTCAGCCCATAAAACTGGTGTAAGCGCGCTCCAGCTCCGTGATGCTGTTCTTCTCACTGGCTGCTACGCGCGCCAGGCCAGCGGTCATCTGATCGTTGGAGCGCTCGCTGATCTGCGCGATCTTGTCGGCGAACTGCTGCTGCGCTTCCACGATCTGCTGGCTGCCGATCTGCTGATAAGCGCTAGTCCGCTTCTTGACTTCGTCATCCGGCAGGCCGGCGTTCGCAGGATTCTGGGTTAGCTCATCGATGCGCGATTGCGTCTCTGCCTGGATCTTGGGAATGCCGGTGAGTCCAGCCTGGCTCGCCTGCTCCTGCAACTTCTTGGTGGCGTACTCTCGTCCTCCAGGCGCATCATCTTCTGGTTGTGAAACTTCATGTCCAGCGCTTCAGTCTCGGCCGCTGCGGTTTGCTTCGAGATCTCGCCCTGCTGGAACCTGCGGGTCACGGCATCGATCGCCTGCTGCCTCTCCTCGTCGTGCAGCGCTTCGCCGCGCATGCCGGCGTTCAGCGCCTCGTTCTGCATGCGGATCACTTCACCAGTCTGCTTGCGGGTCTCCAGCTCGCTCGCGGCATCAGCCTTGGCCTGCGCAGCCTGGTCACGAGCGACCTGCATCTGTGTGCCGGCATCGCGCGGCGTCTGATTGCCTTGCAGCCGATCCATCTGCTGCTTGAACTTGCGATTCTCATTGTTCAGGTCGAACTGCTTCTGCAGCTCGGCCGTGATGCGCGACTCTGTGCCCAGCCGGCCGTCGCCTGCGTGCGCCGCCTCAATCTGAGCAGTAGTAAGCTCGTGCTCTTGGCGGATTCTCTCTGCACTCAGCTTGTCACCTTGCTGGCCAGCCTTCACGCCCTGCGTGCCCAGATCCTTGCCGGATGCAACTTCGCCGGCGCCCTGGCCCAGGGCCATCACGTTGCCGCTGGCGATGGCGGTCGCGATATCGCAAGTTGCAAGTCGTGTAGACTGCGGACAGTGTCCATCAGGTCTTTGAATTTCTTGTTCACTGAGTCCAGCGGGCCTCTGCTGTTTTCAGCGAGTGCACATTCACCCGTCGGCGTCGGCGTTTTACTTCAGCGACTTGGCGTATTCGTCGTAGGAGGCATTACGTCTATCACTTCTCATAGAGCTTCTGCACACCTCGACACTTGCTCGCTGATCTCGATGGCGCCATGGCGACGAAGCTGCTCTCCATGGCGCGGATCGCGGTGATCACCGCAGGACTCCAGCTAGAAACGATCGCACGATAGCAAGATCAGCCGAACTCGCGCGCTGTGCCGATTCTCTGACTCACACTAGCTGTGAATACAGAAATTGAATGTCATCTGCGGTACAACGCGGGAACCTGCGGGATTACGCGGGATGGAATCCTCTCAACCTATAGCAGTCGTAAGCTTTACATGCAGCGAGCCGACGACTTCTTGCTGCCGCCGACGCGTGAACTATCGGCCGAGAAAACAGCCGCTCTGTGTCAGTGCACGAATCCGAGCGAACGAACAATCAATGATTAGAGCCGCCTCGCCGGGAATCGAAGCGAACAAAACTAGCGGCTGACGAAGCGCAGCGCACTCTCCCGGCCGTCAGAAGTGCGGCGATGTGGCAGGAAGTCGATAGCGGAGAGGATGGTCCGGGCAGAGGGGCGGCTCACTTCTCGCATGAACGCATAGAGCGAGCTGCGCGAGATGCGCCACGGCGCCTGGGCTGCCAGCTGGTAGGCTTCAAACTTTCCTTCTTCAATCAGGCGCACCACCGGCTGCAGCCGGCGGAAGCCCAGCAGCTCGCAGGCTTCCTCGGGGTGGATGGTGTCGGTCAGGGGAAACGGCAGCAGATCTTCATCGCGATGGCGCAGGTAGGGTGCGCCCAGCACCGGCCGCCGATCGGCAATCTGCGTGCTCCTGGCGCAGCCGGTCGCAGAAGTCGACAAGCGATTGGTATAGGCGCTTGTGGCTCTTCTTACTCGGGTCGATGTAGCCGATCCGGCCGCTGGCTGCCATGCGCTCCAGCGTGCGCATGCCAACGCCCAGGATGTCGCAGGCGCGGCGCCGGTCGATGCACTCTTTGGCGGTGAACGGCGTGGCGGATTGCGCATGGTCTTCCACTGTACGGCCAGCCTAACAATGATCACGGAGTGGAGGACAAGTACCTGCGCTGATTCCCGTTCAATGCACCGCTGGAAACATGAGCAGATCTCCGCTGTTGGAGGGTTCCAGATCATGAGGGTTTTTCCCCTCGGCTGCAACCGGCACGCTGCAGCGCGATTTATGCCTCCCCTCAATCTCATGATTTAAGCGGCGCTGCTGGTAGCGCTGCAGGGGGCCAAAATGCACTTTGCCACCAAGCCCGAAAAGCTCGTGTGCCGCCAGCAACTGACTGATGTACTCCGCTGTTTCAGACAAGAGCTTCGCCGCCTCGTCCACCGTCACCTCAGACGGATGAGACGTGTAGCGCCGATCGCAGTCCACAAGATCGTAGTTGGCGATCCGGTACGCGATATCCAGCATCTCGATGTCGCTCACTAATCCGAGATCTTTCAATCGTTGGGCATAGGCGATCGGGCTGTTGGCCAATTTTAAAGCTGGACTGAACCGCTTGTTGGATGCCAGGTTCTTGGCCGCTTTGAGGAACATTAGCTCGAATGGAAATCGCTCACCCTGCTCCGTCTCTGGCGGTTGGGTGACGTAACCGCAGTCCGTCATGAACTTCGCGATCAGGAAACTCGCGGGCACCCCATGCACACGCATAGCGTTCTGCGCAGCGGGGCCGATGCAGGAGATCGTGACTACGATTGCGAGATCGTCAAACAGCCGGTCTGGGATCACATCTGATCCACTATCATCACGGCTGGCGAACTCGTCCATGCAGGGAACGAGGCCCTGGAGGCCCTTTAGCAATTCGCGCTCACAAAGGGGCATGGGAGCTTCCGACTCGTGAGCGTTGGCTTTGGGTGGTTTGCGAGTGAAAAGGGGTTTTGGGGGTTTGGGGACGGGTTGCAGTGGCGGCAGCATAATAGGTTTCCTCCTGTTCGATCACGGTCAGATTGCTTTCTTTGTTTGCCATACTCCGGCGCGGATCATCATTGCTTTCAGCGCCCAAAAAACCCTGTTCGCCTCGGCAACGGTGCGAATTGCCGGCTTGCCTTCCCCATGGACATGGAGGGGAGATGAACTCGATTGCAACCAAGCCCCAAAGCGGTCCTGCGACCAGCCAAGCCGCTGCAGGGCATCATCGATGCGCGCGAGATCGTCGGGGCTCACTAAGTGAATTACTGCCGAGCGTACACCCTTGCGGCCAGCAGTCCCTGCCTCATGTGCGCGATCTCTCGCCGGCACTCGACGCCAGGGCCGTGGCTCACCAACAGGCTGCCCACACAACCCTTTCAGGATGTCGATCAGGCGCCGTGCCTCGTCAGCAGTGAGGGTGGAGAAAGAAGAAACCCGGTAACCAAGAGACTCGGACGCCCACGATAACCGCGCTGCGCGCACATCTGCAGTCGCTTCGATCGTGTGCGAATGCCAGGCTGAAAACAGTGTGTGCAACGCTACGATCTGGCCACGGTTCGCCTTGCTAGCTTGCATCTCGGCTCCTCCTCTTCTCCAGCATCTGCGCCTCGCGCAATGTGCCGGTCAGCGAGCGGATGTTGATGTAAGTCTTGTTGTCGTTGTAGGCATCGGTGCGAGTGGCCAGCCTGATCGCTGCAGTCATGCGCTTCTCGGAGATCCCCGGCATCTCGCGCTGGGCGATGCCGCGCGCCTCTTCTTCGGTCAGGCCCGGCAGCATCTTCTTGCCGGCGATGCGATCGTTCCACTGGCCCAGCATCGCGGAGTAGCGATTGAACTTGCTGAGCAGGGTGTGCATGCCAGCCAGCAGCACCGAGAAGTGCGGCGGCCGGTCCAGCAGCCCGCGAACCGCTTCCAGGCACGAAACCCACTCCTTATCGGTCTCGCCCAGGTTCTGCGCTTCATCGATCGCGACCAGCACGCGACGGCCGCGGAAATCCCAGGCGAGGTTGCGATGGATGCGGCACTTGTCGCCGAGCGCGGAAGATCCGCAGGCGATGGCGATCTCTTTGATGAGCTGCGTCGGCTTCATGCCCTGCGCTGCGTAGACGTAGTAGGCGCGCCGGCCGTGTCCGTTCTTCGGCTTTGCTCGGCGCGAGTCAGCCGCGCGATCTCGTGCTCCAGCGTGAAGCTCTTCTGCGAGCCCGGCGGTCCGTAGATCACGTAGCCAACCGGGTGCTGCAGCAGCTTGTCGATGGTGCCGCGGATGATGCGCACGTTCGCGGTCTCATAAAGGTCGCCAAGGGCTTCGTTGGGAGCGTCGAGCGGATGGTCCTGGATGAACTGCTCGATCGCGCGGCACAGCAGGCCGTGCGTGCCAGCGATCTGGTGATACTTGTCATTATGGAATTTGTGCAGCGTCTCGGCCGAGTAGTTGATGCGCCGCGCGAAGTCGCGCAGGGTGAGACCGCTGCGCGCCATGTAGTCCTTCAGCATCGGCAGCACGCGGTCGCGCTCTCCGGCCGATTCCTGCAGCGTCTTCAGATGTTCGTCACGTTGAGTCATTACTACTCTTCTTCCATCAGCAGCCGCGCTGCATCTTCGGGACTGGGCGGCGCAACGGCGGCGTCATCCGGCCGCAGATGCGCGGCTTGCGTTGTGTCAGGAATTCACCGACAGCCATGGGCAGCACACGCGCGTGTTTCACCAGGTGCTCCACTTCGCTCATGGCTCCGTTGTCGCGCGCGGCATCGCGGATCGCCAGGATCGTGCTCGCCGTCCGCTTCTCCATGCGGCGACGCTCGGCCATGCTCTCGCCGATCACGCTGCTGGCATCGCCCGACTGCGGCAGATAGTCTTCGGCTTTGGCAAAGGTCAGCAGGTTGCCCTGCAGGTCCAGGATGGCGGCTTCTTCCGGAGCCAGCGGATCGTAGGCAATCAGCACGTCGCATTCGTTCAGGTCATGCAGAATGCGCCGGCCCGTTTCATCCGCACCGATGTAGCGCCGCTTGTTGCGCACTACGCTGCACTCGCGTACCTGGCGCCGCTCTTTCTCCAGCAGCATCATGGCCAGGTCGCGCGGCTCAGGCGTAGGACGGGAATCTCCGCGGAACTCGGCAAACGCCTCCGCCGGGGTTCGTCCTTCCATGCCGCGGCCGCTGTGTTTGTGCTGGGTGTTGTACCAGTCGATCCAGGTCAGGGCGGCGCTCACAAACTGGCTGGCCCGCGGATGCAGCGACTGGCTCTGGCGTCCCATGCGCAGCAGCTTCCTCCACAGCTGGCCAGCATGATCCCGGGCGCACAGGCGATCAGCTCGACGCTGGGACTGTATCAGGGCTTCAGCAAGCTCCTCTCTTCTTCCGGCAGTGGCGGTGGTGCGCAGCTGCTGAACTCCAGTGGAGGGTTCCAGCCCAGCGACATCAACCAGGCGCCGACGAACTCGGCCGGCGTACTCGGCACCGTGCCTGGAGGCGCGTCATCCGACGATAACGGCAGCGCTGGCAGCAACGCGCTGGGCGAGATCGGCGGGATCGCTACCGGCGGCATGACCGCCTTCAGTGGTTTGTCTTCAGCATGGAATTCTTCCAACATTGGCAGCGGGCTCATCGGCGCCGGCGAGACCGCGCTGGGCGGCGCTGAGATGGGCACCGCGATCATGCCGGGCATCGGGACGGCGATTGGCGCGGCGGTGGGCTTTGGGCTGGGGTTGGCGGCAGACCTGTTTGGCGATCACGGCCGCTCGAAGGCGCAGCACTACAACACCATGACGGTTGTGCCCACGCTGCAGCAGTTGATGGACAGCTTCAGCTCCGGCGGTGGGGATTACGACCAGGCGTCGGTCGCTATGAACAATCTGCAGATCCAGGCGCAGAAGCAGACCGCGCAGTGGGGCTCGGGCGCCGTGGACTTCTACCACAGCACCATCCTTCCCGAGATCACGAATGCCGAGAGCCAGGTGAGCCGCGAGGGCGCAGCCGGCCGCGCGAATGTGACCACCACGGCAGCGCAGTTTCACGGCGGCGGATGGATCGATGACTTCCTCGACCTGGCCACCAGCGACAGCGAAGGCTTCATCCACGCGCGCCAGGGCGAGTATATGATGCACGACGCCGCGGCGTCGACGAACGCGCCCTGGCTGGAGGCGATGAATCGCGGCCTGGACTTGACGGCGGCACTCGCTCCCGTGCTATCGCCCGCAGCTACTCCGCGCGAGACCGGCTCGGCCTCGACTTACCTGAGCGCCGCTTCACGCGGAGGATCTGCGATGGGAGGTCCAATGAGTCACGGCCCGATCGTCCAGCTGCAGCTGCGTGCTTGGGACGCGCGCGACGTGAGCCGCTGGCTGCGCGGCGGCGGGGCGATGCAGATCCAGACGGAGCTAAACCGCAACACTGCGCGGTATGCCGGGAAGGCGCTGGGCTAACGGGATTCGGGCGAGTTCGAAAAAGGGAAGGAGCTACAGGGTTGGCTCACCAGAACAGCAACGAAGTTCCGCAGGTCTGCGGGGAGTATTTTGCATTCACTGATACGGAGGTCGACCTGCGCGTGGTGTTCGCGGAGCTTGGCGAGTTCGCCGGGAGCGAGTGGCTCGGCGATATTAAGCAGCGGGTGGGAGTGACTGTGTCATGGCCCGTGGCGAAAATGCTGTATGTGGATCTTTCGATGATGATCAAGGGTTCCGAGTCGAATTCGGTTCTTGGTCCGACATGGGAAGCGACGTGGCACAAGGTGGCTGACATCGTCAGGGCCTACGAATGCCCACGGGAGTTCTACAGCAACCAGTTTTCGTTGACTGAGACGGAGTTCGGTGTGCAAGTGATATTTGGTCAGCTTCTGGCGAATGATGCGATGGAACCAGGTGGCATCTATACCGATTGGAAGCCCCGCATCGCGGTGACTCTGTTACGGCCGTTCCCGGAAATGCTGTGTGCCGGTCTATCGACCGTGATCAAAGGGTACGAGTCGCTAAACGGTGAGATCAAGACGAACCTTATGTGCCCGTTTGATGGCGCTCACAAAGTGCGAGCGCCTGAGCGGCCGATGTAACCTAGCCTCTGTTCTTTGAGCCAATCGGATCTCTAATGCAGCCCCTGTCTCGGGAGCAGCGCTATTCGTGTCTCTACCATTTTCCCTTCCACTGCCACGCAATTTCTGTTTTTCACTGCCACGCAATTCCTGCAGCCACAGCCAAGGATGCAGCGTCGTCTTACGCGCGTCGTATAATCGAGAGATGCCCACCTGCTGAAATCGCGTTCTGTGAGGGTGCCAGTAGTTCTTGAATGCTGCCGCTGGGCTGAATAATCATGGAATTTCGTCTCGTCAGTTCGTACAAACCCCAGGGCGATCAGGGCAGCGCGATCCAGGCTCTTACGCGTGGTATCGCAGACGGTGACAAGCATCAGGTGCTGTTGGGCGTCACCGGATCGGGCAAGACCTTTTCCATGGCCAAGGTCATCGAGCAGGTCAACCGGCCGGCCCTGATCATGGCCCACAATAAGACGCTCGCAGCGCAGCTCTATCACGAGTTCAAGTCGTTTTTCCCGCACAACGCGGTCGAGTACTTCGTCTCCTATTACGACTATTACCAGCCCGAGGCCTACATTCCGGCGGGTGATGTCTACATCGAGAAAGAGGCGACGATTAACGACGAGCTCGACAAGCTCCGGCTGTCGGCCACCAAGTCGCTCTTCGAGCGGCGCGACTGCATCATCGTCGCGTCGGTGAGCTGCATCTACGGCCTCGGCTCGCCCGAGGCGTACTACGGCATGCTGCTGTTCCTGGAAAAGGGACAGAAGATCAAACGCGACGAGATCACCCGGAAGCTAGTCGAGATCCTCTACGAACGCACCGACGGCGAATTCCGCCGCGGAACGTTTCGCGTTCGCGGTGACATCATCGAGATATTCCCAACGTACGACGACTCGGCGTATCGCATCGAGCTTTGGGGCGACGAAGTCGAATCGTTGGCGCAGATCGATCCGCTGTTCGGCACGGTCAAGCAGAAGCATGCGCGGCTGCCCATCTATCCCAAGACTCACTACGTGATGAAGCCGGAACGGAAGAACGCAGCGGTAGCGTCGATCCTGGAGGAGCTGGCGTGGTGGGAGCAGGAGCTCGAGAAGCAGGGAAGAATAGTGGAGGCGCAGCGGGTTCATCAGCGCACGCGCTTCGATCTCGAGATGATCAAGGAGATGGGCTACTGCCACGGCATTGAGAACTATTCGCGCCACTTCACTGGCCGCTTGCCGGGTGAGCCGCCGCCGACGCTGCTGGATTACGTGCCGCGCGAGTTCCTGCTCTTCATCGATGAGTCACATCAGACGATTCCGCAGGTCCATGGCATGTGGCACGGCGATCGTTCACGCAAACAGACCCTCATCGAGTATGGCTTCCGCCTGCCGAGCGCTCTGGACAATCGCCCGCTCACGTTTGAAGAGTTCGAACACCGCGTGAATCAGGCGATCTACGTTTCGGCGACGCCCGGACCGTATGAGCTGACGAAGTCCGCGGGAGTCGTGGTTGAGCAGATCATTCGTCCGACTGGATTGATTGATCCGGAAGTTGAAGTTCGTCCGGTGAAGGGCCAGATCGACGATCTGCTGCATGAGATTCGTGAGCGCGCCAATAAAGGCGAGCGCGTGCTGGTGACGACGTTAACCAAGCGCATGTCGGAAGATCTGGCGGAGTACTACAGCGAAGTGGGCGTGCGCTGCCGCTACATGCATTCGGAGATCGAAACGCTGGAGCGGATCAAGATCCTCCGCGATCTTCGCAAGGGCGAGTTCGATGTGCTGATCGGCATCAACCTGCTACGCGAAGGGCTCGATCTGCCCGAGGTTTCGCTGGTCGCGATTCTTGATGCGGATAAAGAAGGCTTTTTGCGTTCGGCCGGATCTTTGATCCAGACGATTGGTCGTTGCGCACGCCATCTCAATGGTCGCGCGATTTTGTACGCCGATACTATGACCGACTCGATGCAGAGAGCCATGGGCGAGACCGACAGGCGCCGTGCAATCCAGCGTGCCTACAACGAGGAGCATGGCATAACACCGGAGAGCATAATTCGACCGCTTGATATGACGTTGGTCGCCGTCGCCAATGCGGATTATGCCGACCTGACGAACGAAGCCGAAGGCATGCCGGAGTTCCAATCGCAGGAAGAGTTGAACGCCTACATTGCGAAGCTGGAGAGCGATATGCGCGAGGCGGCCAAGCGCTTCGAGTTCGAGCAGGCGGCAAAGCTGCGCGACACCATTCGCGATCTGCGAACCAAGGAGTTCATGTTTACGTAGCCGCGCACCAAGCCTCGATTTGCGTGAGCGCGCTTCTGGCTAATCGCTAATTACTAATCGCTGCTTTTCAGTAAGGCCCGATAATTCCGCCAATGTTTCGCGATGCCGGCAGCTTGGGTGCTGCCGCGGATCCTTCAATTCCCCAATACTTCGCAAACACATCGAGATACTTGTACCCCGAGCCGGTGTTGAACAGAACCACCTTGTCATTCGGCGTCAAGAATCCGCTTTGCAGAAGTTTTTTGTAGGCGACGAGAGCCGCAGCTCCCTCGGGCGCGGGAAAGATGCCCTCAGTCGAAGCCATTTCCTTCACGCCATCCATGATAGCGTCGTCGCTGACAGCAACTGCTGTGCCGCAGCTTTTGCGCACGATGTCGAGGATGATGAAGTCACCGTATGCTTTCGGCACGCGCAGCCCGGCGGCCAGCGTATGCGCGTCAGGCCACACTTGCGAGACAGCTTCTCCCTCCTGCAAAGCCTTCGGGATTGGCGCGCAGCCGTCGGCCTGCACGCAGATCATCTTCGGCCGTTTGCCCGGGTCGATCCATCCAAGCTGCTCCATCTCGTCAAACGCCTTCCACATGCCAATCAGGCCTACACCGCCGCCCGTGGGATAGAGAATCGCATCGGGCAGGTTCCACCCCATCTGCTCGGCAACTTCGTAGCCCATCGTTTTTTTGCCTTCGATGCGGAATGGTTCCTTCAATGTGGAAACGTCAAACCAGCCCTCTTTCTCTTTGCGCTCGGCAACCATGCGTCCGCAGTCGCTGATCAGTCCATCGACCAACGTCAGATGCGCGCCCGCGGCTTCGACTTCCAGCCGATTCGCAATTGGCACGTCTTTCGGCATGAAGACATAAGCTTCGAGTCCGGCAGCCGCAGCGTACGCCGCCAGCGCGCCGCCTGCATTTCCCGCCGAAGGTGCAGCCAGCTTTTTCACACCGTAGTGACGCAACATGGTGATGGCCGCGGCCATCCCACGCGCTTTGAAGGAGCCAGTGGGATTCAGACCCTCATCTTTGAGGAACAGATTGGGATACCTGCGGCTGGGCAGAAGCGGAGTGAAACCTTCGCCCAGCGTGACCGGCTCGGCATCAGGCAGCACCGCGGCATAGCGCCACATGTTCTTCGGCGCACCGATCAACGAATCGCGGGTGTGATACCAGCGGATGTCAGCGAGATCGTAGCGTACATAGAGCGGACCGCCGTCCTTGGGACAAATCGTGGGCGCGGGCTGTGGAGCATACTTCTCGCCGCACTTGCTGCATTCAAAATTTATGATGGTTGCCATGGATCATGCCTGCAAGACAACGCAGTGTAGCACCGCGCGTTGCTGTGCGAAACGGTGTCCGTTCCGGCTGTTATAATCCGCGCAGTTTTCCTGCCATGACCGAGCCGTCCACGCCGCTGATGCGGCAATACGCTGCCATTAAGAAAGAGCATCCCACCGCCCTGTTGTTTTTTCGGCTGGGCGACTTCTACGAGCTGTTCTTTGAGGACGCGGTCGTCGCTGCGCGCGAGTTGCAGATCACGCTGACCTCGCGCAACAAAGAAAAAGGCATTGCGATTCCGATGTGCGGCGTGCCCTATCACTCGGCCGAAAACTACATCGCCAAGCTCATTCGCAAGGGCTTCAAGGTTGCGATCTGCGATCAGGTGGAAGATCCGCGGATGGCCAAGAAGCTGGTAAAGCGTGAGGTAACGCGTGTAGTAACGCCGGGCACGGCGGCCGACGCTCATCTCGGCTCGGAAGAAAACAACTTTCTGGCCTGCCTAGCACGCGTAGGAAATGCCGCCGGCTTTGCGGCGCTGGACCTGTCCACCGGCGAGTTTCGAGCCACCGAGTTCATGGGCGAAGATGCCGAGCGGCGAATTCGCGAAGAGCTGTCTGATCTTACGTCCGCGCGAGGTGCTGTTCGCGTCGTCGCTGCCGTTGTTCGATAAGCCGCGGCTTTCTTCTCCGCAAGCGGCTGCCGCTCCGCGCATGGCATCACTGGAGAACGCAACCTGGGCGGAAACGCCGCTTGAGGATTGGGTGTTCGCTTCCGACTACGCCATTCCACAAGTGGAGAATCATTTCGGCGTGTTGTCGCTGGAGGGCTTCGGGCTGGCGAACCGCGCGGCCGCGGCAACGGCAGCCGGCGCGATTCTGCATTACGTCCGCACGACGCAGCGCGGCTCGCTGGATCACGTCGATCGCATTGGCTTCTACGAGCGCCAGAATTGCCTGGTGCTCGATGCCGTCACGGTTCGCAATCTGGAGCTGATCGAACCGCTCTTCGCCGGCTCGGGTGACAACGCAACACTCTTCCGCTGCCTCGATTGCACGATAACTCCGATGGGCAAGCGCCTGCTGCGTGCGTGGATGCTGCGGCCATCGATCGAAGCCGAAGAGATCAATCGGCGGCTCGATGCCGTCGAAGAGATGGTCCGCGATCTGGTCGGCCGCGAAGAGTTGCGACGGTCGATGGAAGGAATCCTAGATCTTGAACGCCTGCTCAGCCGGGTGACTTTGGAGACGGCAAATCCGCGTGATCTGCTGGCGCTGGCGGTCTCATTGGCGAAGCTTCCGGCAGTGCGATCGGCGCTGGCGCGCTTCACCGCGGAGCGATTGCAGGCGCTGCATCGTCAATGTGATGAGCTCAGCGATCTGCGTGATCGCATCGCTTTATCGCTGGAAGACGAGCCACCGCTGACGTTGACCGATGGCGGCGTGATTCGCTCGGGAGTTGATTCAGCGCTCGATGAGCTGCGCAACCTGAGCCGCAATAGTAAGCAGTACATCGCGCAGATCGAACAGCGCGAGCGCCAACGAACTGGCATCGGCTCGCTGAAGATCAAGTTCAACAATGTGTTTGGCTACTACCTTGAGATCTCCAAGGCCAATCTGCACCTTGCGCCCAGCGACTACGAGCGCAAGCAAACCCTGGTCAACGCTGAGCGCTTCACGACGCCTGAGCTGAAGGAATACGAGGCCAAGGTGCTCGACGCGCAGGAGAAGATGGTTGAGATCGAGCGGCGACTGTTTGCTGAGATTCGCACCGCGATTGCGGCTGAGGCGCGCCGGATTCGCCAGACCGCGCTGGCGCTGGCCGAGATCGATGTGCTGGCGTCATTCGCTTCGCTCGCTGCCAATTGCAATTACTGCCGCCCGTTACTGAATGATAGTTCGGATATTGAGATTGTCGACGGCCGCCACCCAGTTATCGAACAGATGGAGATTGCCGGCACCGCGGAGCGCTTCGTGTCCAACGATCTTTATCTCAACGGCACGACGCACTCCATACTGCTCATCACTGGACCCAACATGGGAGGCAAGTCCACCTATCTTCGGCAAGCAGCCCTCATTGTGCTGATGGCGCAGATGGGATCGTTTGTGCCCGCGCGTTCCGCTCGGCTTGGTTTGGTTGACCGCATCTTCACCAGGATTGGCGCGGCCGACAATCTCGCGCGCGGCCGCTCGACGTTCATGGTTGAGATGACGGAAACCGCAGCAATCCTCAACACCGCGACGCAACGCTCGCTGATCCTGCTCGACGAAGTTGGGCGCGGCACCGCAACCTATGACGGCTTGGCGATTGCATGGGCCGCCATCGAATACATTCACGCCAACACTCGCGCCAAGACGCTCTTCGCGACGCACTATCACGAGCTGACTGAGCTGGGTGATCGGCTGAGCGGGGTGAAAAACTTTCATGTCTCGGTGAAGGAGAGCGGAGGCGGGATTGTCTTTCTGCGCAAGGTCGCGGCGGGGGCGGCGGACAAGAGTTACGGAATCGAAGTCGGAAAGCTTGCCGGCTTGCCGGCGGAGGTGGTGCGCCGGGCGCGCGAGGTTTTGGCGGAGCATGAGAGCGCTGAGCGCGGCGCGGTCAAACATCTGGCACGCGAGGACGCTGCAGAACCGACTCCCATGCAGCTGACGATTTTCACGCCGCTTTCGCAGAAGATCGTGGACCGGTTGAAGGACACCGATCTTGACCGTCTGAGCCCGCTGGAGGCGCTGAATCTGCTGCATGAGCTTAAGAAGCAGATGGAATGATATGCCAGGCATCTGGCTTCGCACCTGAATTCCCGTTCTCTTCGCGTTACACTCTTCTATTCCATGCCTTCCAAACGCAGCCTTGAACTTCGCCGACAGGTTGGGCAACTGCTCGTCATGGGCTTCGAGGGCACGACCATGTCGCAGCGGTTGCGCGTCATGCTCGAAACGTTCCAGCCGGGCGGGATAATCCTTTTCAAACGCAATCTCGAGGACGCCGAGCAGATCCACGCGCTGCTCTCCGAAGCGCACAGAGCCAGTGCTACGCCGATGTTCCTGTCCGTCGACATGGAGGGCGGCACCGTGGATCGGCTGCGCGGGGTAATCGCTCCGGTTCCGTCCGTTGCTGAAGTGGCAGCTGCCGGTTCGAAGAAGCTTTTTCGCAAGCACGGGCGCTTGCTGGGCGAAGAGGTGCGTGCGCTCGGGTTCAACACTGATTTCGCGCCCGTTCTCGACTTGCGTCTTGAGCCGTCAGAAGCCGTGCTCGGCTCGCGCACCGTGTCGCCTAATCCGAAGCAGACGACTGCCTATGCGCGGGCGTTCCTGCGGGGATTGAGCGAAGCGAATGTTCTCGGATGCGGCAAGCACTTTCCCGGGCTGGGTGAGGCCAATCTCGATTCTCACAACGAACTGCCGGTGATCGACAAGCCGTGGAAGCGGCTGTGGAAGGAAGATCTCGCTCCATATCGCAAGCTGCGGCGCGAGCTTCCGTTCGTGATGGTGGCGCATGCGGCTTACCCGCAGGTGACGGGCGATAAAGTACCGGCGTCGCTTTCCAGGAAGTGGATGAGCGGCATCCTGCGGAAGAAGATCGGTTATCGTGGGCTCATCATCACCGACGATCTCGATATGGGTGGAGTGCTCGCTGCCTCTCCGATCGAAGACGCCGCGGTCGAAACCCTTCGCGCCGGAGCCGACATGTTCCTGGTCTGCCAGAAAGAAGAGAGCGTACGACGCGCATTCGAAGCGGTGTTGAAGCTTGCGGAGAGCGATAAGAAGTTCGCGGCGCTTGTCGGCGAGAGATCGAAACGCGTTGTCGATGCGAAGAAAGGATGCAAGGCTCTGCGGAAGATGGCGGATTCTCCTACGCGCAAAACCGTCGAGCGTCTCACACGCCAAATCTGGAAGTTCGGTGAGGAATTACGCGCCCGTGCAATGAATGCCGAGAAGGTGTTGGAGTGATTGTCGCCGGGGTGATGAGCGGAACATCGGCCGACGGGATCGATGTCGCTCTGGTGCGGATCCAAGGCCGCGGATTTCGGTCACGGCTCGAATTGCTGGCGCATTACCAATTCCCGTATCCATCGGAGGTTCGTCGCGCCGTTCTCTCGGCGATGAACGCGCGCTCTGCCAGCGTTGCGGATCTGGCGCAGCTCAATTTCCTGCTGGGGTCCTTGTATGCCGATGCTGTTCGTGCGGCGCAGCGGCGGGCTCGGGTGGAGTGCGAACTCGTCGGCTGCCACGGCCAGACGCTCTATCATCAGGGAACGGCCAAGTCGTATATCGGACGGCGTATCACGTGCACTTGGCAGACTGGCGAGTCGGCTGTAATTGCGGCGAGAGTCGGCGTGCCGGTAGTTTCCGACTTTCGTCCAGCCGATATGGCTGCCGGGGGCAAGGGCGCGCCGCTGGTTCCGTTCCTTGATTACGTGCTTCTATCGCCATCGGCGGTATGGACGCATCGTGCAGAATCTTGGTGGGATTGGAAATCTCACTGCGATTCCTCCGCGTGCTACGCCTGAACAGGTCATCGCGTTCGATACGGGTCCCGGCAACATGGTGATCGACGCGGTGACGGAACATCTCTTCGATAAGCCATACGATCGCAATGGCAGATTAGCCGCACGCGGCGAGCCGATCGAGCGCGTGCTGCGGGAGTTGCTGCGGCATCCGTTCTTCCGCCAGAAGCCACCTAAGACTGCTGGCAGGGAACAGTTCGGACGCGAATTTGTACGCGAGTTTCTGCGCTTGTGCCGGCGCGCCGACAAGCAACGATATTGTTGCGACGGCGACGGCTCTTACGGCGCGGTCGATCGGAATTGCGGTTCGCAGATTAGTGTTGCCGCTGGTCGAGAGCGAAGAGGCAAAGCCGGCTCGATTTCGCCAGCTTGTCGCTTCCGGCGGTGGTACGAAGAATGCGACGCTGATGAGAATGATTCGCGAGGAACTGGCGCCGCTCAAGATCCGTGTGCGAACGTCCGATGACCTCGGGTTGCCCTCGGAGGCGAAAGAGGCGACTGCATTCGCGCTGTTGGCGTATCAGACCTGGCGTCATTGCCGTCGAATGTGCCTTCGGCTACGGGAGCGGAGCGGCCGGCGATCCTCGGGAAGGTTAGTTACGCGTAGCGACTGAGTTTCACCACTGAGAACACGGAGCGCACTGAGAAAAACAAGGTCCACCACAGAGACACAGAGGCACAGAGAAAGACGGAGAGAAGAGAAGGAAATCGCGGCAGGAAAATCGGTATCGCTACATGGGGCAATCAATGCGACGAGATGCCGCCGCTCTCACATCCTGAAGGCGAAGGCAAGGACATAACGCGTCTCTGTGTCTCTGTATGTCTGTGGTTATCTTTCTTGCTGCCTGTTCTCACAAACCCGATCCCAACACGCTGGTGATGATTATCGAGAGCAGCCCGCTCAATCTCGATCCACGTGTGGGTAATGATGCGCAATCGCAGCGCATTGATGAACTGCTGTTCGATTCGCTGGTCACTCGCGACGCGCAGTTCAACGTGCGGCCTTCGTTGGCTGAGCGTTGGGAAGCTCCTGATCCGCTGACCTATGTTTTTCACCTGCGGCACGGGGTGCGGTTTCACGATGGTCAGCCGCTGATTTCCCGCGATGTGAAGTGGACCTTCGACTCGATCATCGATGGCAAGATTCGCAGTACGAAAGCGGGCGCCTTCGCTCTCGTCAGTCACATCGATGCACCTGACGACTACGCCGTCATTTTTCATTTGAAGGAGCCGTATGCGTCGCTGCTATGGAATCTTTCGGGAGCCGCTGGAATCGTTCCGTATGGCAGCGGCGAGGACTTCAACCGGCATCCTGTTGGTTCAGGACCATTTCGTTTCGTGAGTGCGCAGCAGGATAAGAACGTAATCGTAGAGCGTAATCCGGAGTATTGGGGTGCAGGGGCCAAACTCGATCGCGTCGAATTCAAAGTCATTCCCGACGCGACTACGCGCGCGCTGGAGCTGCGGAAGCAGAGCGCCGACATCGCCATCAACTCGCTGGTCGCGGACACAGTGGTGACGCTGCAGCGCGATCCCGATCTTACGGTGATGCAATCGTCAGGCAGCAATTACGCGTACCTCGCGTTGAACCTGCGCGATCCAATTCTGAAGGATGTGCGGGTGCGGCGCGCGATTGCTTATGCCATCAACGTTGGGCCGATCATTCATTATCTGCTGCGCGACGAGGCGCGTCCGGCCTACAGCATTCTGCCGCCACAACATTGGGCTTACGATGGTGACGTCGCACGCTATCCTCACGATCCGGAGCAGGCCCGCAAGCTGCTGGACGAAGCCGGTTATCGGGAAAAGAACGGGGTGCGCTTTCACATCACGATGAAAACGTCGACCGAGGAGTCGACGCGTCTGCTGGCAGCCGTGCTTCAGCAGCAATTGCGCCGACGTCGGCATCGCTCTGGATATCCGGTCGTTTGAGTCAGGCGACATTTCTGGCGGATGTGACGAAAGGCGCCTACCAGATCCACTCGCTGCGTTGGATCGGCGGCAATCAGGACCCGGATATGTTTGAGAACGTGTTCGCGACCACGAGTTTTGCTCCGAAGCGGGCCAATCGCACGTTCTATTCAAACCCGCGCGTCGACGCTCTGATCCGCGAGGGACGCAGCACGCTCGATCAGCAGAAGCGGAAAGCGATTTACGACGAGATTCAGCACATCCTGGCGGAAGAGTTGCCATACATCAACCTCTGGTATCTGGATAACGTGTTGGTACACACAAACCGGGTGCGCAATATCGAGCTTGGTCCGGCGGGGAATTACGATTTCCTGCGCACGGCTGAAATCGTGCAATGACTGGAATTCTGCTGAGCGCAATGCAGTCCTGCTGAGATGGACAAACCGTGGACTTTAGAGACTGTGTCGCAACCCCTGTCGCCGCTGGCGCGGCTCGGAATTTTTCCCGCTCTCACCCGGGGCTTACGCCCCGGGCTCACTGCGCTACCGCCGCTGCGCGGCTGAATGAATGCCAATCTCGGCAGTCTTCTCCCACTGCAAACTTGCAAATCCAGTAATAGTTGCGCCGCAATTCGAGATGTCAATCCCATTCCAAAATCTGCTGTCCCGTCACGAGACAGTCTCTTTACGCAAGCGAGAGGCGAACCGGCGCCGGAAAAGCTAGAATAGAAACGATGATTTCTCCCGATCTGTTGGAAATCCTTGCCTGCCCGGTGTGCCGCAAGCCGCTGGTGCTACGCGGCGAGGACGCGCTGAAGTGCAACGAGTGCAAGCGGGTTTACCCCATCCGCAACGACATCCCCATCCTTCTCGAGCACGAAGCCACGATCGAACAACTCTGATAACTCCCCACCAAGAAAATCAGGGACGGGCTGCGGGCGAGATCACTGAATGAGCATTCAGTCAAGGGCTGCTGCGTGCTATTCCGCAGTCGTCTTCCCGAAATGGTTCAAATCTCCCAAATCTCCAGAAAATGGGAAAACCAAAGCCCCTGCTTTGAATCGTATTGTAGACAGAAGCACGGTTCGGAAGTCGGATGACGGCTGCTGCTCGTCCCACCCAGGTGGTAGATGTCATCGCTTTGACTAGGCGGTGCAAGTGCTAACTCCAGCAACTATTTCGGGATAGCGTGGGTTGAAAATAGGCAAAAGGCTGGGATGATTCCCAGTAAGAATCCCGGGTTCGGCAATCGAATTGCCTGCAACTAAATAGCTGGCAAGCGAGTCTAACAAGCAAAACCCGGAAGGGTCGGAGGTGAGGTCGATGATGGCAGAAAAGTTTTCCCTCCCGGAACTGGCAGCGCTACGGAGCGAGCTGCTTCATGGGTTTGATTCCCGCGACGCAGCAGAGCTGGTTCAGATGTTCCTGGCTGGACACGGCTATGGTGTCTCGGCTGAGGAAGCGCGTGACACCGTATGCAAAGTCGGTATGCTGGGTGGAACCCTGGAAGCGTTTCAGCGTGACCTGGAGAGCATCGCATCTGGTGAATTAATGCCTCGCGGTCATAAGGTGACAAGGATTCGCTTGACCTGAAAAGGAACGGACGCGGCCAACGCCAGAACCTGGGCGTGGGCGCAATCGGAAGCGAAGAGTGAAGAGCTCGGGCAAAACGGCCCGAGCTTTCCTACTTCTGGCGCTAATTTTATGGGGTCCGAGGCGAGTCGTTACTCATAGCGCAGGCTTTCGACAGGCTGAAGGCGTGCGGCGCGGCCTGCTGGGGCGGTACCGAACAGTACTCCCACTAGACTGGAAGCAAGGACGGCGATCACGACCGACCATCCTGAGATGGGGACGCGGTAGTTGGTGAGGAATCGAACCGAGAATGGCAGAGCGAGTCCCAGGACGATTCCGACAATTCCACCTGCCAGCGAGATGAGGATCGCTTCAATCAGGAATTGCGCGCGAATTTCCGCATTGGTAGCTCCCACCGCCTTGCGAACTCCGATCTCGCGGATGCGCGCATTCACGGTCGCCAGCATGATGTTCATGATGCCAACCCCGCTGACCAGCAACGTCAGTACGGAAACCAGCAGGAGCACGCGGGTCACTGTATCGGCAGTCTTGGCGGCGACGTCGAGCAGCAGCGTCAAATTGTCAACCCGATAAACCGATTCAGGACGATGGCGCGACTGAAGGACGTCGTGAATTTCCTTGGTAGCGCGGGGAACTTCAGCGGAATCGCCCACCGACAAGAACAGCTGCTTCACCTCATCATTGCTGGTGAAATAGCGGGCCACAGTATAGGGAAGCAGAATCGTGTCATCGGAGATCTCGGACTGGCCGAAGGTATCGACCCGTTCGCGAAACGTGCCGATCACGGTGACGGGAAGACCGCTCAGCTTGATTTGCTGGCCGATGGCCGAATCCTGCGAGCCGTACAAGGTGTTGGCCAGGCGCTGCGTAATGACGGCAACTTTGTTGCGGGCCTGGGTGTCGGGGTCATCAAAAAAACGTCCCGACAGCACATCCAGGTTGCGCACATAGAGGTATTGCCAAGAGACGCCTAAGACGAGGACTTCGCGCTCTTTGCCCCCCGGCAGGACAATGTGATCGTGAAACTCGATCATCGGCGAGGAACTGCTGATCCCGGGGACGCGCTGACGAATCGCATTCAAATCGTCGAGCGTAAGGAAATCGCTGGTCTCATCGCGGCCATAGATGCCGCCGCCGGCGTACTCGGCGACCATCATGTTCGATCCGATGTTCTGAATCTGCTGCAGCAAGTACTGCTTGCCGGTGAGACCGATCGTCACCACCAAAATCAGCGACGCCGTGCCGATGACCATGCCCAACGAGGTAAGAATGAACCTCCACTTGCCGATACGAAAGGTTTGCAGGGCAACACTGATGGTGTCGCCGAAGACAAACCTGGGGTGCCGGCGCTCGGTGTGCTCGTTGGCTCGCATGCCTGACTGTTAGACTAATTGCAAGCGTCTATGGGTTCAATGGCCCTTGCGATGGTTGGAAGAAGGTCTTCTTTTTGCTCATGAGGTTTTGCCGCTATCTCAGCCCGCTGGCTACCGCGCTGGTGTATCTCGTAACTCCAGCTTTTGTCGCAGCGCAGCAGGCAATTGGCGAATTGTATGCGAGCGACGCCAGCGTGAGGGGTGCGGTAATTCTGGCGGGCTCCGGAACCAGCATCTTGAGCGGCTCCTCGATCCAGGCTGGAGTCCAGCCTGCGACGCTGAAACTGGAACGCGGCGGCGCCCTGCTGGTATGCGAAGGGACGAAGCTCTCCGTCAGCTCTTCGCAGAACGGCCGGGAACTGCTGTTCAGCTTAAACAGCGGCAATCTGGAGATGAACTATCCGCTCGGCGCTGAAGCGGACACCTTGCTCACGCCGGATTTGCGGTTGCTCCTGCCGGGGCCCGGCACGGTGCATGTGGCTGTCAGAGTCACTCCCCAGGGCGATACCTGCATTCAATCCCTGGCTTCGAACGCCTCCGCAATTGTGGTGTCGGAAACGATGGGAGATGCCACTTATCAGGTTAAGCCGGACCAGGCAGTTCTTTTCAAGAGCGCCCGGCTGAGCGAGGCGAGCTCGTTCAAAGGTAATTGCGGATGTCCTGCCCCGCCGCCGATACCAACTCAGGTTGCCAAAGCCGTGGCGCCACCACCGATCTCTCCAGTGCAGCCTAAGCCTGCGCCGGCCGCTCCCGCTGCACCGCCGCCTTCGCCTGAGCAGCACATGGCGGTTGAAGCGCCCTTCGTCTTTCGTGGCGACGATCCAACCCCCGACCTTACCCCGAATGTAGCCGTCCTGAAGCTGGAGAACAACAGAGTGGTGCAGCTTGAGCCGACGGTCTTGCCACCAGCCAACGGCAAGAAGAAGGCGCCACCAGCCAACAACACACAGACGGCAAAGAAGGAGTCGCACGGCTTTTTCAGCAAAGTCGGCTCGTTCTTCGCGGCGATTTTTCATTGATGCAGCTATCAGCTGTCGGCTGTCGCCCGTCAAGCAGACTGTAGCTTTACGAATTTCTGTACAGCGATCATTCGAGCTACTGGCTGACAGCCGATGGCTGAAAAGCCGATAACCCGCTTCTGCTACACTTAACCCTTCCATGAGCGATCAGCCGCGTTCCCGTGCATTTCTCTGGGTGATTCTTGGCGGTGGAGCTTTTTTCATTTTCCTGGTCGCGATTTTTGCTCTGGTGTACTTCTCGGTTCGCTCACAGCAGAAGGATGGCTTTAGCGGATTTGGCGACAAGATCGGTGTCGTCGATCTGGAAGGCGTGATCCTTAACCCCAAGGACGTTGTCGACCAACTGCGCAAATTCGCCGATGATAGTTCGATCAAGGCGATCGTCATACATGTGGATTCGCCCGGAGGCGGAGCAGCCGCGTCCGAGGAGATCTATCGCGAGGTGCTGCGAATTCGCGACGAGAAGAAGAAAACGATCGTCGCTTCCATCGGCACAGTCGGCGCCAGCGGAGCGTACTATGTGTCGTCGGCAGCCAACAAGATCTTTGCGGATAACGCCAGTATCGTCGGCTCCATCGGCGTGATTGCCGAATGGTACAACTACGAAGAGCTGCTGAAGTGGGCCAAGTTGCAGGCCATCACATTAAAGGCTGGCGAGTTCAAAGACACAGGGTCGCCCACGCGTCCCATGACGCCCGAGGAACGGGCTTACATGCAAGGTCTGATCGACAACATGCACACGCAGTTCATTCATAGCGTGGCGGTTGGCCGGAAGATGAAGGACGATCAGGTGCGCGCGCTGGCGAACGGCAAGGTCTGGACGGGGCAGGAGGCGGTACCGCTCAAACTGGTCGATCAGATCGGCGACTTCCGCATGGCCATCGACGATACGGCCAAGTCGGTAGGCATCAAAGGCGAGCCGACGCTGGTGCGTCCGGAGAAGGACCGCAAGAGCTTGCTTGACTTGATGTTTGGCGACATTTCCGGTTACCTGCCGGACGCAACCAAGCTGATGCAGACCAATGTAGGGTTCTATTATCTGTGGAAGTAGTCTTTAAGCCGGTCCAGGCTCAGGAAACTCAATAAAAACTTGTACTTGCCAAGCTTGCGGCAATTTGAGAGTATCCGTGGTGCTGGTAAACTAGTGAGCCATATCGTGATAGGGGGCGTGCGAGATGACCAAGGCAGACTTGATCGATGAGGTTTCCCGGCTAACGGAACTCACGCGGAAGGACAGCGAGGTCATCGTCGAGACCATTTTTGAGAGCGTAGTGCGCTCGCTGCGTGCCGGCGACAAGATTGAGATACGCGGCTTCGGTAGCTTCCGCACACGCCAGCGCAAGCCCCGCGTGGGACGCAACCCCAAGACCGGCGACCGGGTAGAGGTTCCGGCCAAGAAGATTCCGTTCTTCAAGCCCAGCAAGGAATTGAAGGACATGGTTAATAGCTTTGTCGAAGTAAATCCGCCCGCCCAGGCTGCGCCGGCTCCGGCACCGGAAGGAAGCGGGGCGTAGTTTGCAAGGATTCTGCGGCTAACCCAGCCCGAGCGGCTGGGTTTTCGTTTGCACCGACTAAGATTCGTGGAGACGCCTTCGTACCACATGAAAGCGCAGGAATGTCAGTGGATGTTGAAGACGCTCTTGGTCAATCCGGCAGCGGACGCGGCGGTTGCGAGCCAGGGTGTAAGTCTCTCCAAACGATGAAGTCCGTACTTGTGAAATAGCCAACCGATTCCCAGCGCAGCTCCGACAGATCCCGCATTCCACGCCGCAATGCCGGCGCAGGATTGCGTCGGGATCCAATCTTCTACTCCGCCGTCGCGCAACTCGCGACAAGTCTTGATGGTGTCGGCCACGCGCACTGCGCTGTGGACGGCGAGCCCCAGCTTCTGTTGCCGATCCCAGAACTTGTGCTCCGACGCGATCTGCGGTTGGACGGTGGGTACCACCATCAGCGGTGCTGGAGCGTCTGGTAAGGCATCAGGAGCGGCCAGCAGAGGTGCTCGTGCGGCCGCCAGCGAAGCAGGCTTGTCGAGTAAATCAGCGGATTGGGAAACGGTGGACGATGGCTGCAGCGCCGATGTGGCGTCCTGAGCGGAGCTTGCCAGCGAAGCTGCAATCACGGCCAGGGCGAGAGCTATGGTTCGAGCCAGCGTCATCAGGGATGACCGAACGATAGCAAGTGGCGACCATGAAGGAACTACGGTAAATACCGCAAATCGGGCGATGGTGTTACTTAACCCTCTCTTAAAACAACAGGGCCGGCGGGCTCCCCCTTTTAAGCCTCGCCAGCCCTACGTCAGCTACCAGGACCTGGTAACTGAACCTGTTATGGAGCACACTCGCCAGCGCCCGGCGGTATCGCTACCGCGTTTTGCATGGCGTCTGGCCCCATGGCCAATCGTTCTTCTGAATCACACGATAGAATGCCGTGGCGCGCGTTGCTACTGCTCTGAGGACGCAATTCGGGACAGGTAGCGGGGACTGTTCGAACCTGTTCGGAAGTGCAGGCGAGGTGCGGCTGGCCGGATCTGTCACGGTTCGACGATGCGGAATGGCTGGAGATAACTGGCGGCGGACGGCTTGCGTTTCCTTTCGAACCGCCGCCGCATGTTCTACGCAGAATGGTTGATGTCTAGTCGGATTCGTTGCTGTAGACGGGCTCCTCGGTCTCGAACGGAACGCTCAGACCACTACTCGATCCAAACGCAGTCTCGTCGGCGATCTTCTGCAGTTCCAGTTCAAATTCGCGGCTACGCCACCGCACTACCAGCAATTCGGCTTTCTCTCGGCCGTGACCATGGCATAGCGGGCAAAGCAGGTCTTCCTTTTGTGATTGCATGATGATTGCTCCAACGACGCCTGTATTACATACCTGAAACTGTGAGACCACAGTGAGCCGGGTCACGCGGGAATGTGAGAATGAAATCGCCTCGGCGCAGCACGCCGAGGCGATTTAGCTGAGGTTCATAACTGCTTAGTACGAATAACCGTCCGGCTGCGACACGGCGCCGACTTCGATCTTCGTATCAACGTAATCGCGTCCTGCAGCAATCGCCTTGCGGTCGAGCTCGAGGAGCTTGGGATTCTTCACGGTCTCTTCGAGCACCGCGATAGCCGAGTCCATCGGCATGCACTCGGTCTCTTCCAGCAGGGCCGCCAGCATCACAACATTGGCAACTTTCGCCGACCCCAACTCGTCCGCGATCGCGGCCGCCGGGACGCAAACGACACGCGCCTGAGGCACGCTGAAGCCTTCCGGCAGCCTGGTGGCGTTGTAGAGAATCAGTCCGCCGGAGGCGACACTGGGCGCGAACTTGTGCAGCGAAAGCTCGTTCATGGCAACCAGCACATCGGGCTGCGAGATCAGCGGCGAGCCGATGCGGTCGTGCGAGAGCATGACATGGCAGTGGGCGCTGCCACTGCGCATCTCAGGACCATACGACGGCAGCCAGCTCACTTCCATTTCCTCGCGCAGACCCATCTCCGCCAGAAGCTGTCCCAGCAGCAGCACTCCTTGTCCGCCGAAGCCGGCGATCTTTACCGTCAGATCACGCGTGTGATGATGCCGCTTTACATCTGATGGAACTGAGGTCTCGTCTTCCACCTCCAGCGCTTCAGCGATCGTCTTCACGGGAACCTTCGCGTCGACCGGCAACTCGGGCTTGTGATCGCGAAAGACGCCCAGGGGAAAAGTCTTCATTAAGGTTTCGCCGACCCAGTTGCGGCAAACTACCGGATCCATCTTCATGATGGTTGGGCAGGGCGAGAGAAACTCAACCAGCGAGAAGCCGCCACCGTTCTTCTGGATCTCCAGCGCCTTCTTGACCGCCTTCTTCGCCTTCATAATGTTTTTCATGTCGTTGAGGGCGACGCGCTCGAGGTAGGTCGGGGTTTCCAGGGCCGCCAGCAGCTCGCACACATGAAGGGGCAGTCCCTCATTGTGGGAGCGCCGTCCCCAGGGCGACGTTGTGCTCTTCTGGCCAACCAGCGTTGTCGGCGCCATCTGTCCGCCGGTCATGCCGTAGACGGAGTTGTTGACGAAGAAGACGGTAATGTTCTCGCCGCGATTGGCAGCGTGGATGATCTCGGCGGTGCCGATGGCGGCCAGATCGCCGTCTCCCTGATACGCCATCACGATGGAGTTGGGATTGGCGCGCTTGAGCGCCGTTGCCGCGGCCGGAGCCCGGCCGTGTGCGACCTGCACATTGCCCACATTGAAATAGTAATAGGCGAAGACCGAGCAGCCGACGGGGCTGACCAGGACGGCGCGATCCGTGACGCCGAGATCGGTCAGTGCCTCGGCAATCAATTTGTGGACGATGCCATGTCCGCAGCCCGGGCAGTAGTGAGTCTGTTGCTGCAGTTCCCCTTTGCGCTCGTAGGTGTCATAGAACGCGGGCGATTTCTCGTGAATTACCTGATAGCCTTCCACGGTTTGTCTCCTGTCATCTGCTTCTGCGAAGGACTTCTTTTCCATTTGCGTGCCGTCCCCGGGGGACTCGGGTCATAAGCTCCACCTACCCAGCACTCCGCTGCGCTGCGTGCTGGGCTATCTTGACGCCGCCCTCCGGGCTCTGACGTTCGCGATGCTTACACCGACGCTAGGTCCCGCATCGGTCGTGACACGAACAGCCCGAAAAATCGCGCTGCGCCGCAATTGATAATCGGCGACCGACAACTGACAACCGGCAACCGACAACGCCTTTCCTATACATGCGCTGCCATGCGCGCGAAAACCTGCGCGGTGATCTCTTCCGCCATGGGAACGTTGCCGCCGACACGGCCGTAGTACTCGACCGGCACGCTGCCGTTGAGGGCGAGCTTCACGTCTTCCACCATCATTCCGGTGCTCAACTCCACAGCGAGCACCTGCTTGACGTGCTCGGCCGTCTGGCACAACTCACGCGATGGGAACGGCCACAACGTGATCGGCCGGAACAAGCCTGCCTTCACGCCTTGAGCGCGAAGCTGATCAATCGCCGAGCGCAGCACCCGCGAGACGATGCCGAAGCCGACAAGCAGAATTTCGGCATCCTCGGTGAGATAGTTCTCGTGACGAGTCTCCAACTCCTGCGCCAGTTGATACTTCGACTCCAGGTGACGGACGTGCGCTTCCAACGCGTCGGGCTCCAGCACGATGGAGCTGACCATGTTCTTCTTACTCTCGGGCGTGCCCTTCACGGCCCAATCTTTTTCCGGCGGCACGATCTCGCGCATCTTGATTTCCAGCGGCTCCATCATCTGCCCGACATAGCCGTCGGTCATGATGACCACCGGATTGCGATAGCGGTCGGCGAGATCGAAGGCCAGCACCGTGAGATCGAACATCTCCTGCACCGATGCCGGCGCCAGAACCAGGTTGCGATAGCAGCCGTGGCCGCCGCCCTTCACGACGCAGAAGTAGTCGCTCTGCTCGGGAGCGATGTTGCCCAGGCCAGGTCCACCGCGCACAACGTCGACAATCACGCCCGGCAACTCTGCGCCCGCCATGTAGGAAATGCCTTCCTGCATCAGGCTCAGGCCAGGGCCGGAGGACGCGCTCATCACACGCTGACCCGCCGATGCCGCGCCGTAGACCATGTTGATCGCCGAGACTTCGCTTTCGGCCTGCAGGAATGTGCCGCCGACCTCGGGAATCAGCAGGGCGGCATATTCGGCAATCTCGCTGGCTGGAGTAATGGGATATCCATAAAACGCCTTGCAGCCGGCAAGTACGGCGCCTTTCACGATGGCGACATTTCCTTTACACAGCTGGCGCATTGGCCACCTCCTGCTGCGGCGGTACGGCTGCCGTGGTTTTCGGCGGTGGCGTTGCGCGCTCCACGGTGATGGCTCCCGGCTCGGGGCAGCAGTAGTAACAGGCGCCACAGCCGTTGCAATCCTCGCCGGTATATTGCGCCGGATGCACACCGTACTTGTTGAGCTCAGGCGCGAGTTCAAGACATTCTGGAGGACACGACTCGACACACAAGCCGCAGCCTTTGCATTCCTCATCATCGATGATGACGTTACCGCGTGGTTGCGATGACATGGCTTTCTTCCCTTACCTCGTGTTCTGCTTCGTAAATGTTGCGTTGGAACCAGCGCTGCTCTTCACAGTAGCGATAAAGCTCTTCGCGAAACTTAGGGTGGGCGATCTGGATCAGCGCCTCGGCACGTTGCCGGACGTTGCGGCCGTGCAGATACGCGACGCCGTATTCGGTAACGACATAGTGCACATCGGCGCGCCCGGTCAGCACGCCCGCGCCCAGGGCAAGCCGAGGTACGATGCGCGAGATCGTGTCGTTCTTGGCGGTAGATGGAAGCGCGATGATGGGCTTGCCATATTTGGAACGCGCCGCTCCACGAATGAAATCGAGCTGCCCGCCAAAGCCGCTGTAGAACTGGGATCCGATGGATTCGGCGCACACCTGCCCGGTCAAGTCGACCTCGATCGCCGAGTTGATGGCGACCATGCGGTCGTTCATGGCTATGCGAAACGGGTCGTTGGTGTAGGCGGAGGGATGAAACTCGAAGATGGGGTTCTCATCCATGAAATCGAAGAGCCGTCGAGTGCCTAGCACAAAGCCAAGGATGACTTTGCGCGGCTTCAGGTTCTTGCGACGCCCGTTGATGACTCCGGCCTCGATCAGAGGGATGGCATTGTCGGAGATCATCTCGGTATGAACGCCGAGATCCTTGCGGTCCATCAGATTGGGCAGAATAGCGTCGGGGATTGCGCCTATCCCACATTGTAGGACAGCGCCGTCTTCGATCAGAGATGCAACCCGCGCTCCTATTTGCTGAAAGACTTCGTTGCTCGGCTGCTTCTTGAGCTCGCACAGCGGCCGCGACAGCTCGACGATGGTATCGATTTCGCTGATGTGAATGAAGCTGTCACCATAAGTGCGCGGCATTTGTGCGTTGACCTGCGCCACGACGCGGTGCGCATATTTCGCGGCCGTAAGAGTGCACTCCACTCCGACGCCAAAGCTGCAGTAGCCGTGCGGATCAGGCGGCGAAACCTGGATGAGGGCGACATCGATCGGCATCTCGCCGGTCTCGAACAGGGCTTCCACTTCGCTAAGGAAGATGGGGGTATAGTCGGCGCGACCGTCATTGACCGCCTCGCGAACGTTGCCGCCCACGAACAGCGCGTTGTGGCGGAAGTGCGGCGCCATTTCTGGGGCGCAGTAGGGCGAGGTACCCATGGTCATGAGGTGCAGAATTTCGACGTTCTTGACATGCGGCGCGCGCGACATCAGCGCTTCGACCAGCGCTTCCGGTTCGGCGCAACCCGGGTGGATATACACCCGCATTCCTGATTCCACGCAGTTCACAGCCTCGCGGGCGGTTACCAGCTTGCTGCGGTATTGATCGATCCAGGACATCTTCGTGCCCTTTCTATTGAGTTAGCACTTCGCACTTCACGGAATAACCGGCCATCGCGCGCTCATGTCCCAGGGCGGCGTAGTAGATGGCAAAATGGAAAAACTGATCGAGCATCTCGAGCAATTCGAGCTCACCAAAAATCTCGGCAGGACGTTCCAGTTCGGCATGCTTCTGCAGATAGTCCCACAGGTTTTCGCGAACCAGGCAGATCATCCAGACCACCTGGCTGACGGGGACTCCTTGCGCAGCCCGCTGCGCGCCGACTTCGAGATAGCGTTTCTCGATATCAGCTTCGGTCTTGCCAAGCAGCCAGTCGCCCAGGTGACGGTAGACGTCATAGACTTTGTCGGTCACGTCGCCGGCAGGCACATTGGCGTAACCGGAGCATTTGCCGGATTCGCGGTAACGGAGCTGAAGGCTGCGAGCCAGCCCATCGGAATGTGTTTCGATTAACTTAACCAGTCGGTATGCCAACAACATGGCTCACCTCTTAACCTCGGCCGAGGCTGCATAAGGCAGGGTGCAACCGAACGGCTCCGGCCCTCACTCTCTTACATCCAAGTGTCGTCTTTCGACGGGCGGAGAGCCGTGATTGGAATCACCGGGAAAAGTGACGGAAGTCACGAAAAACAGTCGTCAGCCGTCGGCCGTCAGTTTTCGGCTAGCTAAGCGCTCTGAAAACCGGCGTTTATAAGGATTTCGATGTGCTTAACCGGCCGGAGCGCTCATTCGGAATCTGCGGCTCAACCATGCCAATGAACAAGCTGACGGCTGACAGCTCCCATGACATTTGTCACTACACTTCGCTGACAATCGGCACTACTGGCCGGCTCGTGCAAGAGCGATCATCGCTACTGTGCTGAAGGAACGAAGCACTGGAGCGATAAAGATGTCAGCTGCGATCTCAGTCCCGCAATTTCAAGATGAACATCTCCCAACCGCCCTGTCCGCTGAAGGGTCTCGCAATCCTGCGAGCCATCGGCCCAGCATTGCCACGGCGCGAAATCTGAAGAAGAGTTATGGATCGCTCGTCGCTCTCGACAACGTGAATCTTGAAGTTCAGGCCGGAGAGCTGCTGGCTCTGCTCGGGCCGAACGGTGCAGGCAAGACGACTCTGGTGCGGATGCTGCTCGGCGTGGCGCGACCGGATGCCGGCAGCGTGTCTGTGTTTGGCGCCAATCCGTACGACGGCCAGATGCAAGCGCGACTGGGAGCGATGCTGCAGGTGGGACGCGTGCCCGAGACCTTGAAGGTTCGCGAGCACATCGATCTCTTCTCGTCGTACTATCCCAATCCCTTTTCGATGGACGAGACGCTGCAGATCGCCGGCCTCGCTGAGATCAAAGACCGGCCGTACGGCGAGCTCTCGGGCGGCCAGAAGCAGCGCGTGCTTTTCGGCATCGCGATCTGCGGCAATCCTGATCTGCTGTTTCTTGACGAACCCACGGTTGGCCTCGACGTGGAGGCACGCCGCCTGATGTGGGCGCAGATTCGCACCTTGATCTCGCGTGGCAAGACAGTGCTGCTGACGACACACTACCTCAACGAAGCCGACGCCCTGGCCGATCGCATCCTGGTGCTCGACAAGGGCAAGATCATTGCCGAGGGAACGCCGTCGGAGATCAAGTCGCGTGCGATGGGCAAGCAGATCCGCTGCACCAGTCGGCTGACGCTGGAAGAGGTGCAGCAGATTCCCGGCGTGCTGAGCGTGAAGGCTGATCGCAACGCCTTCGAACTGCAGGTGAACGCGGCGGAGCCGGTGGTACGAGAGTTGTTGCAACGGGACAACTGGCTGGCCGATCTCGAAGTAACGAACGCGGGGCTGGAAGAGGCGTTCCTGGCGCTGACCCAGAACCACAAGAAGGAGAACTAACGTGGCTGCAACTACTTTTCCTGCTGCTCTGGCAATACCGCGCCGCTCGTTCCAGCGCACCCTCGCAATCTATGCGAAGGAAGCCAAGTACGAGTTGCTGAAGAACCTTCGAATTCCGGTGTATGCGATTTCCACGGTCGCGTTTCCGCTGATGTTCTACGTGCTGTTCGGAATCGTGCTCGGACGCAGCGATCCCGACAGCGCCGAACGAGCGAAGTATGCCTTGGCGACGATGGGTTGCTTTGGCGTAATGGCAGTCGCGCTCTTTGGCTTCGGAGTCAGCCTGGCGATAGAGCGTGGCCAGGGCTGGCTGCAGGTGAAGCGCGCTTCACCGATGCCGGTGAGTGCGTATTTTGCGGGGAAGCTGTTCTCGGCCGTCGTTTTCAGCACGGCGATCATGGTACTGCTGTTGACCGTCGGAATTCTGTTCGGCCGAGTACATCTATCGTTTGCGACCGCGGCCAAGCTGGTTGGCATTCTGGTGGCGGGATCGATTCCGTTCAGCGCGATGGGACTGGCGATCGGGTACTTCGCCAAGCCGAACTCCGCGCCGGCGGTCGTCAACCTGATCTATTTACCGATGTCGTTCTGCTCGGGGCTGTGGATTCCGTTGTTCCTGCTGCCGCATGGACTGCAGACGCTGGCAAAGTTCCTGCCGCCATTTCACCTGAGCCAACTGGCGCTAAATTCGGTTGGTCTGGGTGTGAATCCGACTCCGGCGTGGGGACATGTGGAAGCGCTGCTGGCGTTCACGGTGGTCTTTCTGGGATTTGCCGCATGGGGCTATCGTCGGGATGAAGGGAAGACGTATGGGTGAGGAAGGCGGCTCTTAGCTCTGACTCTCTAGCCCATCGCAGCCAAACGAATTCGAGGATTGTCGATCGATTCCGCACACTTCACTAGAGACGATTTAGTTGAGCCGCTTGCCAAAAGCTAAGAGCTAAAAGCTAAGAGCTAAAAGCCAAGCGCAGCACCGCGGAGGTACTCATGATCTGCCGAAGCACGCAATGGATTCTTTGGGGAATTGCAATGATCGTGTTCGCAACCCTGGCATCGAGCGGCCGGAATGAGGGCTTGGGATTGGCGATTGCCGTGGTTGCCGTACTCTGGTATGTCGTTGTGCCGGCACTCAACTCCGGGAGACAATAGGCGAAGAACGAATTGAAATGATGAACAAGCTGCGGGAAATCTGGTGGAAGCTGTATCCCAGCGATGACGAACATCGCTGGATGCCGCTCATCTGGCTGCCGTTCATGTTCTGGTTCTTCCTGGACCCGGTGTGGAACGGCGGCAGCCCACTGGTCTGGATCGGCAACACCATTTACGGCCTGGTGTTCATCTGGTTGTATCTGTATTCGTTTTCGCATCCCGAGCCCAAGCGGCTCTACGCGGTCATCGCCATGATGCTGATGGCATCGGCGCTGATTCCGACCCACAACGGGGCGGTGTCGGCATTGCTGATTTACGCCATCGCCGCCGGAGCGTT
This sequence comes from uncultured Acidobacteriaceae bacterium, assembly GCA_963805985.1. Lineage (GTDB taxonomy): Bacteria > Acidobacteriota > Terriglobia > Terriglobales > Acidobacteriaceae > Bog-257. The sequence goes on from CAWDWG010000012.1 coordinate 307,090, forward strand.
CACCACGAATCGTGCGCGGGTGATTTCGCTCATCGGCATCGACGCCGGACTGCTGGGAATTTATTCCTACCATCATCATCTGCCCGCGCCGTTCTGGGGCTCGATGCTGATGTTGATCATTCTGGTGGGAGTTGGAAACCACTTGGCCGCGGTGGCGCATTGTACCGGTGAGAAGCTGCGATTGGCCGACGAGGAGATTGAGCATCTCGCCAAGGTCGCCGAGCGCGAGCGCATCGCGCGCGATTTGCATGATCTGCTGGGACACACGCTTTCGCTCATCACCCTGAAGGCCGAGCTCGCCCGCAAGCTTGTCGACCGCGATCCACAGCGTGCCAAGCAGGAGATGCTGGATGTGGAGCAGACTTCGCGCGCAGCGCTGGCTGATGTACGTGAAGCGATCAGCGGTTATCGCGGCGAGGGGCTGGCTGCGGAGTTGGTTCGCGCGCGCAAGACGTTAGAAACCGCGGGCATCTCGGTTGATTCCGATCTGGCGGAGCTGCCGCTTTCTCCCGCACAGGAGACTGTTCTGGCGCTGGCCTTGCGCGAGGCCATTACCAATGTGGTGCGCCATGCGCAGGCGCGGCGATGCAGCGTACAGCTGCGACGCGAGAACGACTTCTGCACGTTGGAAATTGCCGACAACGGCCGCGGCGCCGACGCTCCCGAAGGCAACGGCCTGCGCGGCATGCGCGAGCGCCTGGAAGCTCTGGGTGGATCGTTGCAGCGCCAGACGCAGGCGGGCACCCGCCTGGTCATTCATTTGCCACTCGCCTCAGCTGTGCCTGCTCTGCGAAACTGAATAGGTGAGCGGCGCCAAGCGCGACAAGATCCGAGTCGTAATTGCCGAGGACCAGGCCATGGTCCTGGGTGCGCTGGCTGCTCTGCTCGAGATGGAAGATGACATCGAGGTCGTGGCGCGAGCACGTAGCGGCGACGAAGCCTTGCGTACGGTTCAGCAGGCGCGACCTGATGTCTTCCTCACCGATATTGAGATGCCCACGCTTACCGGGCTGGAAGTTGCTGCCGAGCTGAAGCGGCGTAACGTTCCGGTTCGCGTGATTATTCTTACGACCTTCGCGCGTGCGGGTTATCTGCGGCGTGCGCTGGAAGCGGGCGCGTCAGGATATCTGTTGAAAGACATGCCGGCGGAACAACTGGCCGAGGCGGTGCGGCGGGTGCATCGCGGGCTGCGTGTGATCGATCCGCAGCTGGCGGCGGAGGCGTGGAGCGATGAGCCTGATCCACTCACCGATCGCGAGCGGCAGGTCTTGCGGCTGGCGGGCGACGGCATGGCCACCCTGGACATTGCGACCGAGCTGAACTTGTCGGAGGGAACCGTGCGCAATTATTTGTCGGAAGCAATCAACAAGCTGGGCGCCGCGAATCGCGTGGAAGCCGCCAGGATTGCGCGGGCCAAGGGATGGTTGTGAAGCAGTTGTCGGTTGCCGGTTGTCAGTTGTCAGTTGAAGTAGCGTGAGGTTTGCGTTGGACCTCGCGATTGAGAAGATTGTCATCACGAACCATAGGTGAGGGATCTGCTTTCCGCCGATTCGGAAGGACAGCAGATCCCTCGCTTCGCTCGTGATGACGATCTTCCAATCGCAGAGGCTCTGGTTTTTCGAGCTTCCTACTCCACGGGTCTGGAAGAAGCTAATCTTCACGCAGACTCTGAACAACCGGTCTAACGCAGCTTCGCATATTCTGCCTGGGCTTGTTTGAGGATGGGAACATCCGGGTCGGCGTCTTTCCATAGAGACAGGAAATCTTGATAGGCCGTTCCGGCCTTGTTGGTGTCTCCTGCCTGGGCATAGGCGCGGGCGAGGCCGAGGTGAGACAGCGCGCCAATCGGCTCATTCAGAACGTAGCCCGGGTGACTTAGTATCAGTTGGAACTCGGCAGCCGCGGCAGTGGTTTGATGCGCCATCAGGTAAGCCTGGCCACGCAGGTAGACCGGGTAAAGCCAGATAAGATCGCCTCGGCCAAGTTCGTAGGGTGCGGCCGGGGCGAGCGCCTCAATTGCCTTGGCAGCATCGCCGCGCTGCAGGGCGACGGCCGCGCGAATGCAGGGCACAGCGTTGAATTGCAGCCAGGTGTCCTGAGGATGGCTCCTGGCAAGGTCGTCGGCGAACCGCATAGCTTCTTCGGAGTCTCCCGCCAGCGCCAGGGCAAGTCCGGCAAGCGACTTGACCTCCGTGCTGGCAGACAAGGCGAGTGCCGACTTCGCCTGTTGTTGTGCAATCGCGGAGTTGCCGGCCAGGGCTTGGTGTACCGCATGAATCGCCTGATATCCCGCAGCGGTCGGTTTGTCATCGGCGTGCTCGGCCGAAGCAATCGCCTGCTGCGTTAGCTGCTGCGCTTTCGTAAACTGTCCGCCGAAAGCCGCCGTATTCGCCTGCTGGTACAGACTCAGGTCTTCCGATCCTGGCTTGCCAGTGACGTTGGCGACCTCACGCGCCATTCCTGCCTGGTCATGCTGCAGGAAGTCGACCCAATAGAGGTAGAGGTGAATCCAGGGCGAGTCGAGATGGCGATCCTGCGCTTCCTGTGCGGTGGCGCGCGCTTCATCCAGGCGATCGACTGAAAGGTAGCTGAAGACGAGATTGCTGTAGAGCAGGCCGGTTGCGGGGCCGAGCTTCAGTGCCTGTTGATAAGCTGCCAGCGACTTGTCATAGTCGCCCAGCGTGGAATAGGTTCGGCCGAGATTGTTGGCGGCAACGGCATCACTGGGATATGTCTGGTTCCAGAGTTCGTAGGTAGCCCGCGTGGCGACCATGTCGCCGGTGACCAGCTCGTAGTAATGGGAATCGATGTAGAAGCGCTCGCGATCACTTACCCGTTGTCGCAGTGCGTATGCCTTCCGGAGATTCTCCGCAGCAAGCTCGTTCTGATTGAGATTCGCATAGCTGGTTCCCAGGCGCGCGTACGCCATGGCGAAATTCGGATCGAGACCGATCGCCCGCTGGAAGTGGGGAACCGCTGCTTCGTAGTCTCCTTGCACCATCATGGCGTGAGTGCCGAGGCTGAAGGACTGTAAGGCCTCGAGAGAAGCGGTAGTAACATTTTCGGGCGGCGCGTCATAGCGCTGGACGGAAGCCAACGATTCGCCCAGACTCTGCCGTAGTTGGGCGGCCGCGCGGGCGAGTGCCGTCAGGACCTCCGTCTTGCCTGCCGCGGTGACATGCTGATCCGCGAGAACCTGGCCAGTGTGGCAGTTGACGGCCTGGAGCTTGATCGCATACTCGTTGCCGACACTGGCGATTGATCCCTCGATGGTCGCCGAGCTTGCGGTGCGCTGGCACACCTCGCGCGCCAGTTCCCGGGTGAGGCGCGGATCCTTGGGCTGCGACATGAGGGATAGCGTCTGAGCGATGCGCTGGTCGGAAAGCAGGTTGAGAAATGGCGATTGCTCAAGTTGCGACGACAGCGCCTGCCGCAGCGAGGAATCGAATACCGCATCGCCGGTGGTGTTGGTGAAGTCGGCGAGTACGACGACGTGGTTGGCGGCGGCGCTCTGCGAACTGGAGTCGATGCTGCGACGAACTCTGTGGACGGAGAATAGAACGATCGCAAGGAGCAGCGGCACGAAAACGATGGCTAAGCCCTTCCAAGCCTGCTTATCCACCGTGGGACGCCCAGAAGACTTGGCCGGGGAACCCTGATTCGCCGAATCGTCGTTACTCCCCTCGCCAGCCGCCGCATCGTCTCCCTGCTCATCAACGCTCATAGCACCTGCGCCGTTGCGGTGAAAGACCGGGACATACGTGCCTTTCGGCAGCTCGATGTGTACAGGATCGTGCTGGCCGAAGTCGCGGTAGTACTCGGCGAGCCGAGCGCGGAGGCGACGCGCTTCGGCGCGAACAATGGGATCACTACCGGGATCGTAGCCGGACGGCCGGTCGAAGACTTCCAGCCCGATCAGGTACTCCTTAACGCTTTCGCCCTCGCCGGCCAGGGCCTTGCCGACTACGAAACTCAAGAAGCGGGTGTGGCGCGGCGCCTTGGCAAAAAGAGGAGAGCTGAGGATTCTTTGAAGCTGAGCTTCGACGAGTTCACGCGGCGGTGAGGCAGCCGACGGCAGATCCTCCGCGTGGTTGGGTGTGAGCCGATGCAAGGAGACTCGCTTTCAAACGACCGATGGCGGATGGCGACCAGAAGCCAGGAATGGCGGTTAGTATAGCTCGGCCTGATTGTGCGGCCAAGCGCGTTATTCCGACGGCGGAGATGGGCAGGGGAAACGCCTGCCCGACAGCCGGCCGGGAGGCCGGCGCTACGAGAAGAGCCCATTCAAGATCAGTGAGTTAGACCGCAATGCTACCGTAGCGCTACCCCTCGCTACTTGTGCGGCGAAGACGTCTCGTCCACACTGTGCCAACACATAGGGTGTGACCCTGTCCGCTTCTTCGTCTCAAGTGAAAACCTGCAAATAGGAGAACAAAGTGCGCCACAACACATCGACCCTCGCGCGCATTCTTACGAATGCAACGATCATGCTGATTGCGCTGCTGGTAATGGGTTCGCCGAATGCACAAGCCCAATCGACGATCTACGCCATGACACAGGGCGGCATCTTCGGGACGCTCAACCTGAGTAACGGAACATTCACACAAATCAGCACGCCGGATTTTGAGCCGGCCGGCTTCGCCGTGATGGGCGCCAACCTGTTTGTCGCTCCCTATCCAACCACCACGCTGAATGAGGTGAATCTGTTGAACGGTAATCTGGCGACCATCGGCAATGGTTCGGTGGATTACTACGATTTTGGCGGTACTACACAGGGTCTCTATGCCGTTGGGACCGACCAGAACCTCTATTCGGTCAATCCCGCTACGGGGGCCAGCACGCTGATCGGGCCGACAGGGCTGGGTGGTGGTGGTTTCCAGGCGCTGTCGTCAGGGGCAACGGTTTTGTACAGCACGGCGCCGGACACGCAAGGCGAGAACACGCTGCTCTATTCGATTAACACCGCGACAGGCGCGGCGACCGAGATCGGCAACACGGGGATCGCGGCGGATGTTTCATCGATTGGATTTGCCTTCGGCCAGCTGTACGCCGCCGAACAATCGGGCAACTACTACACCCTGAATACTTCCACGGGCGCGGCCACGCTTATCGGCAACTCGGGGCAAGCCCTTTGGGGATTGGGATTTCCGCCGGCGACCTACTCTGTTCTGCATCAGTTCACGGGCGGAATGGATGGCTCGAATCCGTTTGCCGCGTTCGCGCTTGACTCGGCCGGCAGCCTGTACGGAACCGCTGCTGCCGGGGGCTCCGGCACTTGCGACGATGACACGTTGCAGGGATGCGGCACGGCTTTCAAGCTGGCGAAGAGAAACGGTGCCTTCACCATGGATCCGCTGTACCAGTTCCGCGGCGGCAGCGACGGGGCATTTCCCGTGCGGGCTATGACCATCGGCTCGAATGGCAGCCTCTACGGGACGACTTTGGCCGGCGGAACGGGGAGCTGTAGCGATGATGGGTCTGCCGGATGCGGTATCGCGTTCAACATGACCCCGGGACCGACATTCCCCAAGACCCCGTTTACTCCGTGGGACGAGAAGATTCTCTATCGCTTCACCGGCGAGGGTGACGGCGGGAACCCGTTCACGACGCTGCTCTTCGACGCTTCCGGAAACATGTACGGTATGACGGTACTAGGAGGAGCCAACAACTTCGGCACCGTCTTCAAACTGACGTCGGCGGGCAATGGCAACTACACCGAAAGCGTGATCTACAACTTCGCTGGCGGAACGGATGGACGAAACCCGGATGACGGACTGATTGCCGACACGGCGGGCAATTACTACGGGACGACCGCGAGTGGCGGCGGCTCGACGAATTGCACCAACGGATGCGGCACGGTTTTCGAGCTGTCACCGAATGGTTCGGGATGGACGGAGAAGGTGCTCTATCGCTTCCAAGGCCCGAATGACGGTGAGAATCCGGATGCCGGACTTGTCATGGACAGCGCCGGCAACCTTTATGGCAACACCTGGCAAGGCGGCCCGGGCGGCGGCGGAACGGTGTATAAGCTGACAAACTCCGGTGGCAACTGGACAGAGACGACGATCTACAGCGTGCCCGTAGCGGGTTATGCAGTAGGCCGCGTGGTCAGAGATTCCTCCGGAAATCTTTACGAGGCACTGCAAGGCGGCGGTGGATTTGGCGTGGGTCAAATCCTCGAACTGATGCCGTCGGGCGGTAACTGGATCTACATCGACCTGTACGACTTCACCGGGGGAAGCGACGGGGCAACTGCGATCGGCGGAGTGGCGCTGGATTCCAGCAACAACATTTACGGTACGGCGACGTTCGGTGGAACGAACACCTGCGGCAGCGGAGCCTACAGCTGCGGCACGGCATGGAAGATTGTGCCGTAACAAACTTGCGGTACTTGGTTGGCCGGGGCGCGCATTGCGCTCCGGCCTTTTTGTTTGGCGTTGAGATTGGCTGTCGGCGGGGACGCCGACAGGACAGCCGGCAGGATGCCGGCGCTACGGCAATGCGGCCGTCATTGCTGAATCAGCGCAGAGGCAAAACAAACGCCCCTCCTGACGGAGGGGCGAATGTTTCGTGCGTGAGAATGCGATGCGCTATTGCGTGGTGTCGGTGGTGACGATGCCGGTCGGACCGGATTTTTCGGCCTTGGCTTTCTTGGTCGCCATGGTCTTGTCGACCCAGTCGTCAGCCGTCTTGAGGTCGGCCTTGCGGGCGTCCAGATTGTCGCATTCGTACTCGGCGCGCTGGCGATACAGCAAGTTCAGGTACGCCATGGCGTCGTCATAATCAGGACGAAGCTGCAGGGCCTTCTGCAGATTGGTGATGCCGTCCTCCACCTTCTGCGCGTTTGCTTCCTTGAGCTGGTCGCAAGCCTTCTTGTCCTTCAGCTCGTCGGTAGGCTTCATGCCCAGCTCGGCGCGAGTTTTCTGGTCGGGCTGGTAGGCCTCCATCCAGTCAATGACGGCGAGGGAATAGTAGGTCTCGGGGTCGTTTGGATCCAGCTCCGCGATCTTCTTGTAATACTCTTCGGCCTGGGGAAATTTCTTTTGCTGGAAGTACATCGAGGCGATGCCCTTCAAGCTGTGAATCTGCTGCTCCTTGGGAGGATTCAGGGCCAGCACCTGCTTGAAGACATCGATGGCTGAGTCGGCGTAACGGTTGTTGTCGGGAGAATCGGCGCCGGGGATGTACTGCCCCATGTAAGCGGTTGCCAAATAGAGGCGGGCATTCACCAGGGTGGGATCAAGTTCAACCGCGTTCTTAAAATATTCGATGGCGTTTTCGTACTTTGCGTTTTTGTAAGCCTGAACGCCCTTATTGAGTTGATCGCGCGCTCGCAGCTTGTTGCAGCCCACTGTCGAGATCAGCGCGAGCAGAACAGCAAGTACGGTCAGTACCCGTCCGCTCTTGTTCATGTCTGATATCACTCTCCGTTGCGTTATTCGGGAGGCGGGACGCAGTTGAATTACGTCCCGCTCATCAGGAGGAGTACTGCCCGAATCACGTTCCTAGCTTCATTTGCGGCGGCGCAGAGTAGAGCACATTTCCCACGGGGATCTTTACCTCAGCGGCTGAAGCCGCTCCTTAGGCTAGCGATCCAATGCACGCCTGAAGGCGTACTCCACCCGCTGCTCGCAAACAGTTTAACCGCCGGCTTCAATCTTGGCGGTAATCAGTCCAACCTTATCGACACCAGCCGAATGGGCGATGTCGATTACCTGGGCAACGTCGTCGAAAGGCAAATCCGTATCGGCCTTCACGAACATCACCTTCTCGGCACGAGTCTTGAAGATGTCGTTGAGACGGCCTTCGAGATTCTCCCAGGTAACGTCGTCCTGGTTGATCTTGAGCTCCGGGCGGTCCCCGGGCCCTTTGACAATCTGCACGACGATGGTGCGATCGTTGCTCGGCGGCGGTTGGTTTTTGTCTTTGGGCGGCTGGGGAACCAGCGCGTCCAAACCTTTTGGCGTGAGCGGCGTGATCACCATGAAGATGATGAGCAACACCAGCAACACGTCAATCATTGGGGTCACGTTGATATCGGCTGTATAGCCGCCACCCGACCCCCCTGCTGTCATTGCCATAATGAACTCCCTATTCGGCGCCCGGGCCTGTGCCACCTGTCGGTGGCTTGCTGGTTGCTGCCCCTGCATGCTTCTGTTCGGTCAACAGACCCACATCATCCACTCCAGCGGAGCGGACGTTGTCCACCACATCCACCACGGCGCCGTACTTGGCGCGCGCGTCGGCGCTGATGTAGATACGCTTGTCCGGCTTGTCGGCCAGACGGTCTTTGACCTTATTGGTCAGATCCTCCACCGAGATGCGGTCGTTGCCCAGATAGATCCGGCCATCCCGCATAACGACGACAAGAACGGCATCTTCTTTGTCGGCATCGGGCATGGCGGTGGGATTGTTGACCTGGGCCTTCTCGACGGCTGCGCCCTTCGTCAGCATGGGCGTGATGACCATGAAGATGATGAGCAGTACCAGCATGACGTCCACCATGGGGGTGACGTTGATGTTGGAGTTTACCTTTGCGCCTTCGTTGCGCTTTGCCATTGCCATAGTTCAACCTCCTTGGTCGGCCGGGTAAATGATCTCAGCCATCAGGCCAAGATCGTCCCGCTTACCGGCGGACGCTGCGACGCTTCAGGAAATAGTCGATCAACTCGCTGGAGCTGTTGTCCATTTCCACGTCGAACGCTTCCACCTTGCCGGTGAAGTAGTTGAACATCATGACGGCCGGAATCGCGACGAACAGACCGATAGCGGTGGTGACCAGAGCTTCGGAAATACCGCCGGCGACGGCGCCCAGACCGGTAGCCTTCTGCGTCGAAATTTCCTTGAAGGCGTTCAGAATGCCGACCACGGTGCCGAACAGTCCGACGAAGGGAGCGGTGGAACCGATGGTCGCCAGACCACCGAGACCGCGCTTCAACTCGGCGTGAACGATAGCTTCGGCACGCTCCAGAGCGCGCTTGGAGGCTTCGATCTGCTCGCCGGGGATGTCAGCAGAATCGCCGTGGGCCTTGAATTCCTGCAGGCCGGCGGTGACAACCTTGGCCAAATGGCTCTTCTTGTTGCGCTCGGCAACCTTGATGGCTTCGTCGATCTTGCCCTCGCGCAACGCGCCGGCTACGGCGGGAGCAAAGGCGCGGGACTGCTTACGGGCAGCGCTGAAGGCCATGGCGCGATCGATCATGACGCCAATCGACCATCCTGACATGATGAACAGAATGACGACGACGATCTTCGCCAGAATGCCCATCTGCTTCCACAGAGAGACCGGGTCCCATCCCACTTGGGCTTCCTGGAAAACCCAGGTTGCAACCGTGGGTACGTGGCTCAGGGCGTGAGTTGCAATGTTAGCTAGGAACATGAGTTGACTTTTCCTCCTCGGAACTTTCGGTTACAGCAGAACAGCAAGCGTTACTGCAAATTTTCGACTGCGGGCCGATCTCTTTCCGAGGTGGCGGCCCTCCTGGGACTAGAGGCTACCTGTCTAACCGGATACGGCTGCGCCCCAGTGGCACGGCCGGCCTGAAACTTAGATGCAGCCCGCGGCGAAACGCGAGCGTTAGTCGCCCGATAACGTGAAGTTCACGTTGATCGTGGTTTCCACCTCGACCGGCTCGCCGTTCAGGAAGTACGGCTTATACTTCCATTCCTTGACGGCCGCAAGAGCGGCGTTGGTCAGCATCGGGTGCCCGCTGACCACGTGCAGGTTTTGAATACTACCGTCCTTGCCGATCAGCGCCTGCAAGACGACCACGCCCTGAATACGCGCCTGGCGTGCGATGGGCGGATACTCCGGCTGTACCTTATGAACCAGCAGGCCTTGCGAAACGCCTTGCGAGACGCGGACACGCTGCGGCGCGGCAGCCTTGGGGACGGCGGTGTTTATGCCGCTCATGACGCTGCCCAGCACTCCGCCCATGGCGCCTCCCGGAACTCCGCCCGGAACACCACCGACGACGCCGGCCGGACCGGCACTCGGTGGCGGCTCGTCTTCCTTAATCATCTGAATCTTCTTGGGAATGGCGGTGGGGGTGCGTAACTGCCCGTTGTCGAGTTCGCTCTGAATCTTCTTTACCACCACTGGAGCGGCAGCCGGCGGCGGCGGCGGTGGGGGCGGCGGGGGCGGAGCCGTAAGCATCGTCATCAGCTGCTTAGTCGGCAGCGCCTCAGTGAAAATCAGCGGCAACAGCACCAAGACAATGAGGAATAGAACTTCCAAAATGAAGGCGATAATGGTCGTCGCCCCACGCTTGGTTTTCAGCTTACCGCCCGATTCCATCAGGCTGTCTTCAAACATACCTGTTCTCCCGAGAAAGTCCCTGAGAAGTTAGACACCGGAATTCGGATATTTGTGCCCGGAAGCCGGGCTCCAACGCAAATTTTTTTTCTGGCCCGGGGATACAACCTGCAGGACGAAGAGGGCGCTGTGAAACGGCGTCCCGAAGTATACACCCCGGTAGCTGAGTTGCACAGCTTCCAGTGATGCCGCCCGGAAGGGGCGCCAAGCATTTATGTGGCCCGATAAACCGGCGCTTCCGCGCCGGGTTAATCACTTTCGCGCCTGCGGCGCTTCCGCTGAGTCTAATCACTTGGAACTGCCGGCCCACTGCTTCCGCGCTGGGCTAATCACTTTTGCTCTCGCAGCTCTCTCTATTCAGTTACGACAAAATCGGGTTTGCGGATGTCGCGATGATCTCGCTGTACTCCCGCGAACGCGACGCCAGCTGGCCCGCCCGAGGCTTTATGCCTTGACCTTCACCTTATTATTGGGCGCCTTGTTACGCTGTTGCTGCGCCGTCAAGCGGTCGACGGTCGCCTGGCCGGCCTTCTTGGCGCGCCAATCCTGATACGACACCAGCATGGGGGCGGCAATCGCGATCGAGGAATAGGTCCCGATCATGATGCCGATCACCAGGGCCAGCGAGAAATTGCGTAGCACTTCGCCGCCGAATATGTACAACGAGAGCACCGTCAGAAACGTGAGGCCCGACGTGAGGATGGTTCGGCTCAGCGTCTGGTTGATGCTCCGGTTCACGATGTCGGCCAGCGGCTCGCGGCGCATCAGCTTCAGGTTCTCGCGGATACGGTCGAAGACGACGATGGTGTCGTTCATCGAGTAGCCGATGAGCGTCAGGATGGCGGCAATGACCGTGAGGCTGATCTCTTTGTCGAGCAGCGAGAAGAAGCCAACCGTGATGATGGTGTCGTGCAGGCAGGCCACAACCGCACCCACACCGTAGATCAATTCAAACCGGAACCACAGATACACCAGCATGCCGCCCAGCGAGTACAGGGTCGCCATGATGGCCTGGTGGCGCAGCTGGGAGCCGACCTGCGGGCCCACGATCTCGACATTGCGCACCACGAAATTCGAAATGGAGAAGTCCTGCTGCAGGGCGCTGAGAACTTCCGGCGGCGCGATACCGCGCAGATCGTCGAACGAAGTCAGAATGCCGCCGCGCTGCTGATTGCGGAAGTCGTCAATCTGGTGCGCGATCTGGGTGTAGCGCTGCTCGGCGTCGGTACCCAGATGCATGGGATCCTTCTGCATCAGGTACGCCTGCAGGCCGGCGGCGCCGGTGTTGTTCAGGTCCGGCTTGCCGGTGTCAACCTGCGGTTCGAGGGCGCGGATGATGGTGTTCTTGCCCTTGTCGAGCGCGGCCTCGCTGGTTTCCTGGATGCCGAGGTCGATGAGCACCTCGTTATCCGACGCCGGACCGAAGTTCTGGATCTTCGGATCCTTGAGGCCGGCGCGGTCCATGTCGTGGCGAATCTGGTCGATGTTCGGCGCTTGCGCGAACTTGACGTAGACCAGCGTGCCGCCGCGGAACTCGACGCCCAGCGGGATGTGGTGCCAGAACAGCATGGAGCAGATTCCGGCGACACTGAAGATCAGCGAGAAGGCAAGGAAATACCATTTCTTGCCCAGGAAATCGATGTTGGTATTACGAAAAAATTCCACGCTAAACCCTCAAAACCCTTTAGGGATCAGGGGCCAGGGAGTAGGGATTAGCAGGAGCTTTGCTAGCCCCTAGTCCCTCGATCCCCAGGCCCTCGCTCTTAGATACTCAATGCTTCGCCACGTGTATGGCGGTTCAATACTGCTTCGAAGATCACGCGCGATACGAAGACCGCGGTGAACAGGTTCGCCAGCAGACCGACACTCAGCGTGACCGCGAATCCGCGCACCGGACCGGTACCGAACAGGAACAAAATCACCGCCGAGACGATAGTCGTGACGTGGGTATCCAGAATCGTCGTCCAGGCGTGTGCGAAGCCCTGATCGACGGCCGACGACGGTGTCTTGCCGTGTCGCACCTCTTCTCGAATACGCTCGAAGATCAGCACGTTCGAGTCGACGCCCATACCGACGGTCAGGATCACTCCGGCAATTCCCGGCAGCGTGAGTGTTGCTCCGCTAAATCCCAGGAAGCCGACCAGGATCACCAGGTTCAGGAAGAGCGCGAGATCGGCGTTGATGCCCGCCGCGCGGTAGTAAATCAGCATGAAGATCATAACGACCGCCATGCCGATGACCGCCGCTCGCACGCCTGCGCGAATTGAATCCGCGCCGAGCGACGGCCCCACGGTCACTTCCTGCAAATACTTGATTCCCGCCGGAAGCGCGCCCGAGCGCAGAGTCAATGCCAGATCCTGCGTCTCCTGCTCGGTGAAGCTGCCGGTGATGCGGCCCTGATCGTGAATCTGTTCCTGAATGGTCGCCACCGACTTGACGCGATTGTCGAGGACGACTCCCAGCTTCTCACCAACATGCGATCCGGTGAACGCCGCGAAGCGCCGCCCGCCGTCGCCGGTGAGATTGAAGTTGACATCGGCGCGGCCGTTCTCGTCGTGTCCCGCATCGGCGGAGCGAAGATCGCTGCCGCTGACTGCCGAAGTGCGGCTCACTACCCAATAGACTTCGGGCTCGGCCGCCTGGTCCTGACCGTGGACGCCGGCGGTGCCTTTCATCAGCACAGCATCGGGCGGAAGCACTCCGTTGAGGGATTGCATCGCCGCCTGCTCACTGGGGTACGGACCGCTCAGGACCTGGCGAATCTCCAGCAGGGCAGTGGACTGCATGATCTCTTTGACGCGCGCGGGATCGTCAACGCCCGGCAACTGCACCAGGATCTGGTAATCACCCAGTCCGTGCTCCTGAATGACCGGCTCGGAGACGCCCAGCTGGTCGATTCGGTTGCGGATGGTCTCGATGGCCTGCTGCACCGCTTTCTTCTTGGTGTCGTTCGCCACCGAGTTCTTCATGGTCAGCGACCAGCCGTTCTGCGCGCCCGAGGTCAGGTCGTACTCCGGATACTTGTCGCTGATGATGCGGCGCAGATCGGAGGACTGCTCCGGCGGCACGCCCTTGATCGCGACCAACTCGGGATGACCTTGCGGATCGGGCTTGGAGATTTCGCCGAAGGGGATGTTGGCTTTCTTCAAAGCCTCCTTCAGGCCCTCGACCGTGCGGTCGGTCTCGGCGTTGATGGCGTCATTGACCTGCACCTGCAGAATCAGGTGCGTGCCGCCCTTGAGGTCGAGGCCGAGGTGAATGCGTGACTGCACGGCAGCCAGCAAGCCCTTCCCGGTAAAGCTGCTGGGAATGCCGACGATGCCGAACAGAAAGACGATCAGCACCGCAATGATCAATATGGTTTTGGCGAGAAGATTCTTGTTCATGAGAGACAGCGACCCTGCTAGGACTTGGGGCGATCCTCCTGAGTCGTTAAGGTGACGATGGAGGAACGCGCAACTTCAATCTTAATGTTGTCGGGGGGGACGCGAAGGATAACGGCATCGTCCTTGACCGACATGACGGCGCCGGTGAGACCGCCGCTGGTGACGACTTTATCGCCCGGCTTGACCTGCGACAGCATGGCCTGCCATTTCTTCTGGCGGCGCTGCTGCGGCATGATCAGCAGGGCGTAGAAGACCACGAAGATCACCACCATCATCAGGATGGGAGCGGATCCTGCGAGTCCTTGTGCGAACAAAGCTGAGAGTCTGACCATGAGCTAACTTTGTTTCCTTTTTGGCCCGCCGGGCCTAAAGGCCACTTCCTAGCCTATCTAAAGCACGGCTGAAACCGTGTCCTTTCAACCCGTTTATCGCGTCGTTGCGCGCAGCCTGCATCGGCAGGACGGCACACAAATCATCCCTCGTGTCCAAGATACGTTGGGATGTCGGGGACTTCCACTGAACATCGGGATCGCCGCCGCAGTCCGCACCCGTGGTTCACGCGGAATGGACGGTCATCGGCCAACTACCAGCGCGACTCGGAAGGGTTTTCCCTGAGCAGCTATTCTATCGGAGTTTTCGGAAAAGGGGCAGTGGCACGGGGATAATTCTGTTCACCGCCCTTCGGCTTTGCTCAGGGCAGGCTCCGGTACGGAGAGTACGGAGTTCTAACAGCAAGCGCCGCGGCCGGGCCCAGGTGTGGGATGCTGTCGTAAGATCGCCGTTCTACAGAGAATCGATAAGCGGCGGATGGTGAGTGATAAGGCCTGATTGCTTCAGCCACGCGCTAAACTGGGGCCGGCAGTATTTCGGTACGAAGAGGAGTCATACGTGGAAATACGTCGGCGCATTGCTGTGATCTTGTGCGTGGGGATAGGCCTGGCGTCGTCGGGGCTCACTGTGGCGCAGTCCTCTCCGGGGTTGGGACAGGAGATGAGTCATGCAGATCGCGAGCCGCCCGGACTGCATGACTTCGATTTTTTATTCGGACACTGGCAAGTCCATCATCGAAAGCTGAAGCATCGCCTCGTCAACAGTCGCGAGTGGATCGAATTCGAAGGGACATTATTCTGCCAGCCGCTGATGGGTGGCTACGCTAATGTCGACGACACCGTGTTCGAAGTTCCGGGCGGCACTTACCGCGGCGTAGCTCCCCGATCGTTCGACGCCAAGACGGGGCAGTGGTCGATCTGGTGGATGGACAGCCGGACGCCACTTGGTCCGATGGATCCGCCGGTGAGAGGCAGCTTCCACAATGGCGTAGGAATGTTCTATGCGAACGACGATACCGAAGGCGGGAAACCAGTCCGCACACGGCTCCTATGGTCCGAGATCACACCCACCTCAGCTCACTGGGAGCAGGCAGAATCAACCGACGGTGGTAAAACGTGGGAAACGGATTGGATAATGGACCTCAAACGAGTGCAGTAGTTGTGCCGGACGGGTGATCGTCGTTTATAGGGCATCCTGGCGCTTCGAGTTTTCAGGGGGAGGACGCCAAAAGAGTTTTGTGAACTCCTTCCAGTACGATGGTGCAGGCAACATGACCAACGATGGCACGTATACCTACAGCTATGACTCGGAAGGCAGGCCGGTGAATATTAGCGGCGTATCGGCCACATATGACGCTTTGGGTCGCCTGGTGGAATACAATAACGGCGGCTCGTACACCCAGACGGTTTACGCGCCCAGCGGCGATAAGTTTGCCTACATGACCGGTCAGTCGGTGCAGCAGTATTTCGCGCCGCTGGAGCGCAGATCGTCTATAACAGCAGGGACGTGCAGTTCTACCGCTTTCCCGACTGGCAGGGGACCAATCGCTTCAGCATTAATTTCTCTGGCAGCCTGTATTTTTCACTTTCACCTTTGCGACCGAGCCGGGTGCATGTCCGCTGGAACTGTGGCGATGGACGCCAGCGGCAATCTGTACGGCACCGCCTCCATCGGAGGCACTGGGAGTTGCACACAAAGTTCCTGTGGCATCGTCTGGGAAATCACACCGTAGCCTGAGACTGTTCTGCGCTGAGTGTTCCGCGGTCGTGTGAGACATGATGCAACGGTAACCGCCATGTGACCCGATGACCGTGACGCGCGATACGCCGCCCGCGTGCGGTCCCTGCCGGGACAACATCCTTTGATTCCGACCCAACCCAGGACTTCGTCCTGGGCTAAGCTGAGTCGTCCCGCCGAGCGGGACGGCGAGCGTTGCGATTTCGAGCATCCTGCAAAACAACCGGGTGCCAGAGGGAACACCGCCCGACGGCGTCAGGCGGCCGCTGGGCAGAAGTGCCGTCGCTGTGGTCGACCCTTCTCCTGATCGTCGAAATTAGACCCTGTGCTCAAGGCGCACAAGCCGCTCTCGTCGAGGGGGGCCGCTGGGTACGACGGCAGGCCAGTTTTCCAGCGACCGGATGAGCCGTATTTCTCGTCAGCTCCGCGCGAACGCTCCGGCGCGGATCTGTTCCCGCACGCGCTTCATCGTTCCCATGTAAAACGCGAGGTTGTGGATCGTGTTCAGCACTTGCGCCAGCAGCTCGTTGGAAGAATAAAGATGCCGCAGATAGGCGCGGGAGTAGCGGGCGCAGACTTTGCAACCGCAAGCCGGGTCGAGCGGGCCTTCGTCGGCGATGTAGCGCGCGTTCTTGATGGTGATGCGGCCTTCGGAGGTGAAGAGCAGGCCGTGACGCGCGGCACGCGTGGGCAGAACGCAGTCCATCATGTCGATGCCTTGCGCGGCGTATTGCACGATCTCTTCCGGCGTCCCAACGCCCATCAGATAGCGCGGCTTGTCTTCGGGGAGGAAGCGGATCGCGGTGTTGACCATCTCGTAGGTCATGGGACGCGGCTCGCCGACACTGAGGCCACCGATGGCGTATCCGGGAAAGTCGAGTTCGACGGTGCGCTGCGCGGATTCGCGGCGGAGATCGGGGAACATTCCACCTTGCACAATCCCGAAGAGGGTTTGCGTCTGACCTTCGCTTAAACGGGGAGTGGCTTCACACGGGGAAAAAGCAGATCCCTCGCCGGCTGAAGCCGGCTCGTGATGACAAGCATTTGAGGCTGAAGCCGGCTCGTGATGACAACTATTGGGGACTCCTGATATCGCACCATCGCCTAATTTCAGCGAACGCTCGAACCATGGCACTTCGTGCTTGTGCTCCTCGAAATACTGCTTGCTGCGCGCGGCCCAGCGCAGCGTCATCTCCATGGAGTCTCTGGTGCGCGCGTATTCGGCGGGATGCTCGGTGCACTCGTCGAAGGCCATGATGATGTCGGCGCCGAGTCCGATCTGCGCTGCGATGGAACTCTCCGGGCTGAAGAAGTGCGAGGAGCCGTCGAGGTGCGAGCGAAACGCTACGCCGTCTTCGGTGACCTTGCGGAGATCGCTCAGGCTGAAAACCTGGAAGCCGCCGGAGTCGGTCAGGATCGGGCGATCCCACGACATGAACTTCTGCACGCCGCCCAGGCGGCGCACGGTCTCAACGCCGGGACGGAGATAAAGATGGTAGGTGTTGTTGAGAAGAATCTGGACGCCGAGATCTTCCAGCACATCTTGCGGCACGCCCTTGACCGTGCCGACGGTGCCGACCGGCATGAAGACAGGCGTTTCGACCTCACCGTGCGGCGTGACCAGCCGGCCGGCGCGCGCTTTGCCATCGCGGGCTTCAATCTCGAAGCGGAAAGACATTCTTCCGATTGTAGCGATCTTTATTTACCCCCGAGGCACAGAGAGCACAGGGGAGGGAATCAAGGAAGATCAGTGCGGCTTCTTTGGCCGGGGAAGAGGGCTGAGCAAGGTTTCCAATGCGGCAGCGGGATCAGGGACTCGTTCCAGGTGTTCGTAGAGATTGCGGAACTTCAGGTGAATACCCGCCAGCATTTCAGGGTCGCTCATCAACTTGTCGACGAGCTTCTGCCAGTTCGCGACGGCGCGGTGTTCCAGCACAATCTTCAATGCGACGTTTTCCAGGTACAGGCACTCGGCTGCCTCAATGAGGGCGGCGAAGCGCTTGCGCTCGTCTTTGGTCATAGAGACCCTTTCAGCTGCATGGCTAAGGCGCCGAAAATTTCCATTTTGGAACCGCAACGTTCCTTTCATGGATTTTACTTACTATCTGCTGGTAGTACGCCCTTCAAGACCGCTATCTTTTCCTCGCGCACGCGTGCTCACGCACAGAGCACAAGACGTCATCTGTGAAAGGCTCCCCCGCCATGGCAGGCCGCGAAATGTATTTCGGGGCAAATTTCAGTACTGTCCCTTGTCCAGTTTGCGGTGCGATGTTTTCCCGATGCGGGTTGCCGAATCACATTCGCCGGCACCAGCACCTGGCCTCGCAGAGATCGCGCAAGGATCATGTCAATCGCAGATCTCCGGCATGGTGGGACGGCTGGAAAGAAGGCTACAAGTTGGGCATGCGCGATGGCGCCAACAGCGCACGCAAGGTGATCTCGGAAGGCAAACGACGGGATCGACAGGAAAGGCACGCGTCTGGCCGGCACCCTGCCGGATAACGGACTGCGGCTTATCGGCAAAAGCGGAAGAGGATTTTTTGCGTAGGGCTCAGGTGTGAATTTACGCGACCTCATCCGAATCGGCTGTTCCCCCTTACTTGCACGAAGTTCTCGGAATGCGCAACGGACCAGGCAGAAGTGTGTTGTCCGAACCGTACGAGCAAAGCGTGAGGAACAGAACCCGAACGGCTGCTCAGCATTCTTAACCTCATCACTGACGACCGTGGACTGACACGGTCATCGTCATCATTTTTCCCAGCGAACGAGGAGAAAGAAATAATGAAGCGGACTTTATTCTTAATGATCATTGTGGTGCTTGCCGTGGCTACTTGTGGCCTGGCGCAGGATCTGTCGTCGCCTGTAAAAGGCATCCTCATCCCACCACGGCTGGCTCCGCCGCCAACCCCGAGAATTCACCTGCCGTTATACGTTTTCATTCCTGCTGACCATACGCTGCCAGCCATTCCCAACGGCGAGAATCCTGCTACGTTGGCCTGCATTTACGGCATAGTACCGCCAACCACGGGTTGCCCAAAGAGCAGCACAGCGGTTCCGACGGGAGGAACCAAGGCTATCGCGCTAATTGACTATGGTACGTATCCGGCATTGCAATCCGATCTGAACACGTTTTCGGCGCAGTTTGGATTGCCGACGGTGACCCTCAACATCATCTGCCAGCCATCACCGTGTGTGAACAACGCGGGCACGGAGTGGGACCTGGAAGAAGCTCTCGACGTGGAATATGCGCACGCCATGGCGCCCAACGCCGAGATCATCGTTGGCTCCTTTACCAACGATCCGATCGGTGACGGCGCCGTAACGGCCGCGGCCAATGCGGTGGCAGCGGCGGGCGGCGGCGAAGTCTCCAACAGCTGGACCTACAACGGCGGTGAGAACTGGTGTGGATCCGGCGACTGCGAGTTGCAGTACGACCAGTACTTCAACGTGCCCACGGTCGTGTTCTTCGGCTCGGCGGGAGACTCCGGCTTGGGGCCGGCATATCCCAGCATCTCTTCTAACGTGATTTCCGCTGGTGGCACGTACGTTCAGCGTGACAGCAACGGCAACTTCACCACGGAGACGTGCTGGAACGGCAGCGGCGGCGGCATCAGTCAGTATGAGCCTCTGCCTAACTACCAGTTCATCGTTGGCAACAGGACTGGACCGCACCGGGGCACGCCGGACTGGGCGGCAGATGCTTCGCCGTCTTCCGGCGTTGACATCTACAGCTCATCCTACTGCGGCGGATGGTGCACGGTCGGCGGCACCAGCGTAGCGTCACCGCTGCTGGCTGGCATCACCAACGCAGCCGGCCACTTCCACCCGTCAAGCCAGAGCGACCTTAATACGACCTACGGGTACTACAAGAATCCGGGCCTGTATCGTTATTACTTCTTTGACGTGATCAGTGGCAGCAACGGCTCGCCTGCGAAACAGGGTTGGGATGAGTGCACCGGTCTTGGCAGCCCCAGACATGAAGGTGGTTTCTAGCTGTTCGCCTTTATCCATGAGGTATTTCCAGCCCTGCCGTTTCGGCGGGGCTTTTTCGTGCCGCTCAGCCGAAATACTATCGCCGTCCGTACAGGTCGATTTTAATTGACGAATCTTGCCCCAGCGGCGAAAGAACCTGCTACACTTCTTGCCAAGATCGTCCAGCCTCCTTGGTATTAGCCAAGATTCATTTTGCGTTTCGCTGGTACTTGGGGATTCGCGAAGCGCAAGAAGGACGGCTGTATTGTGGGGTTTCTCTGCTGAAGATGTGAAAGACCGATTTAAGTTCCGTTCGAAAAAAATTAGAGGAGAATCACAGTTAATGAAGACACGTTATGCACGCCTGTTCCAGGGAATGGCACTGGCGCTTTTGGCTTGTTTCTGTCTGTCGGTGCTTGCGGTAGCACAGGACAGCTCCGTCAACGATGAAAAAGCGGTAGGGCGATTCGTAGTTATTCCGCCCAAGCCGGCCGCTCCCGGAAAAATCGAGCCTGCGGGAACGTTGCAGGAGTGGAACGGCTCGTTCACTTACAATGGAACCAACTATCCTTACGTGATGGTCGGTCAGGATCCTTCGACCAACCAGGGCTCTGAGATTACCACCTGGGTCGTTCCCGTCAAGATCGTTCTGTCGGACGGTTCGACTTGGGATCCGCTATCGGGTGGACCCAGCAGCCCGCTGGCTCGCACCATTCTTTCGCCCATGTTTGACAGCACCACCACCTACACCCAGGGCGGCGTAGATGTTGGCACCACTCAGTATGATGACGCGTTCCAGCGCGGCAACTTCTGGAGCATCGTGCAGAACAACCCCAACTCGCACATTCTGTTGGGTGGTCCTACGGCTCGCATCAGCGTTTTGCCCGAACTCACGCTGAACGTGCCTTCGGCAAGCGGTAAGCAGTGCACCGAGTTTGGCGTTAAGCTGGCGTGCGTCGACATCAACTACTACGACAACCAGGTCAGCGCCTACATGGCCGCGAGCCAGACTATCAATGCGACTGGCAACCCGATCTTCCTGTTGGCCAACATGTACTGGACTGAAGGCGGCTGCTGCATCGGCGGCTACCACAGCGCCAACGGCCCGCAGACCTACAACAACTTCACCTACATCTCCACGGCTGGCGTCTTCTCGCAGGACGTTTCGGCTCTGTCGCATGAAATTGGCGAGTGGACGGACGATCCGCTGTATCCGAACGAGAACAACACTCCTTGCGGCATCCTCGAAGTCGGCGATCCGCTGGAGAACGGCCAGCCCGGTCATCCTTATGGCACCTGGGCCTATCCGCTGCACGGCTTCACCTATCACCTGCAGGATCTGGTTCTCCTGCGGTACTTCGGTGGTCCTAGCACCCTGTCGGTCAATGATTATTGGACCTTCCAGGGTTACACCGGAATCACCAGCATCTGCGAAGACGGATCCTAGTTCGAAGCAGATACGACTTGAGCCCACCCGCAAGGGTGGGTTTTTTTGTTGGAGGCAGCACTTGGCATTTAGCACTTAGCATTTAGCCCTTAGCCTTAAGCGTCATCGTTTGGCACTGCTGCTGGTTGCCGTTAATGGCCAACCGGCATATCTGCCAACGCCAGATGCCGAGCGCTAAGCGCCAATTGCCAACTGCTGTGTGCTAAGTGCTAAGTGCTGATTGCATTCAGTGTCCCGCCCCCACCGCGCCTTTGCGGCCGACTGTCTTCTTCAGCAGGAACACGATCGGGATGCAGGCGAAACACGCCAGAGCCAGGTAACGGAAGTCATCCACGTAGGACCACAGCCGCGCCTGCGCTGACAACTCCACTCCGATTAGCGCATACGCTTTGCGCACCGATTCCACCGGGCCGTAGCCCTGCTGATAGAGATAGGCCGCCAGCTGGGTTGCTTGCTGCTGGAAGTTGTGGCTGCTCGGCGCCAGGGAATGCACCAGCTCTGTCTGGTGGAGCTGTTCGTGCCGCGCGACGATAGTGTTGACGACGGAGATGCCGATGCTCCCGCCGACATTGCGGAAGAGGTTGTACAGACCGCTGGCGTTGCCGATCTCCTCGTTCGGCAGGCCGGCGACGGTGGTCGCCGACAGGGGAACGAAGACGCTGCCCGAGCCAAATCCGCTGATGATAATCGCCCAGAGAAACGACCACTGGGAAATGGCGAGATTCACCTCTCCGAACCACAACCCAGAGATGCCG
Source organism: uncultured Acidobacteriaceae bacterium (assembly GCA_963805985.1). GTDB lineage: Bacteria > Acidobacteriota > Terriglobia > Terriglobales > Acidobacteriaceae > Bog-257. The sequence goes on from CAWDWG010000012.1 coordinate 329,032, forward strand.
AACATCGCGAATCCCACGGCGATCAGCCAGCGGTTATCGATCTTGGCGGTCAGAATGCCGATGATGGGCATGGCGATGATGGCGCCGATGCCCCGCGGACTCACCGCCCAGCCGGCTGCGTAGGCTGTGTACCCCAACAGTTCCTGATAGAACAGCGGGAGCAAGGTGATCAGCCCATAAAGGGCGCCTCCAAAGATTGCGATCAGGAGGCAGCCTATTCGGAAGTTTCGGTGCTTGAAGACGCGCAGATCCACCAGCGGCTTGTCGGCCACCAACTGCCGGACGATAAACGCGACAAATGAAATCACCAGGAGCGCCGCCGTCCAGCGAATCCAGGTCGCTCCGAACCAGTCGTCCTCCTGACCTTTGTCGAGGATGATTTGCAGCGCGCCGAGCCACACTGCCAGCAAGCCAAGTCCGATGGCATCGATGCGTCCGGGCTTGGCGTTCTTGATGTACGGCGGATCCTCGACGAAGCGCATGATCAGCAGCACCGCCAGAATGCCGATCGGGATGTTGATATAGAACGCCCAGCGCCAGGAATAGGTGTCGGTAAGATAACCGCCGAGTGTCGGGCCGAGCACCGGAGCCACCACGACGCCAAGCGCAAATACCGCCAGTGCCGAGCCGCGCTTGTCCGGGGGAAAGCTCTCCAGCAGAATCGACTGCGACAGCGGTTGCAGCGCGCCGCCTCCCGCACCCTGAACGGCGCGAGCTAATAAAATCATTCCCAGGCTGGTTGCCGCGCCGCAGGCGAACGACGAGACGGTGAAGATGATGATGCAGACGACCAGAAAGCGCTTCCGGCCGAACTTGAGCGAGAACCATGTGCTCGCCGGCAGCACGATCGCATTGGCGACCAGATAACTGGTCAGCACCCACGTGGCTTCGTCGTTGGTAGCGGAGAGGCTGCCGGCAATGTAGGGCAGCGCGACCGAGGCGATGGAGGTGTCCAGTACCTCCATGAAGGTCGCCAGCATGACGGAGACGGCAATCAACCACGGGCTGGTTACGGGGCGGCTGGCGCTGAAGCCCTGCGAACCTGCGATTGTCGTGCTGGCCATCGCCCCTTCCTTGCTGATAGTCGAAGCTCGAGATCGCTAAAGCCGCCGCAGTTCGCGGTACAGCAGGAAGACATAAAGATGCCACAGAGTGGGCAAACGATTCTCCGGCCCCTCGTGGGTTTGGGCGCACGCAACCACGCACGGCAACCACCGCGTCAGGGTTGATCCGAGGACCGGATGCTTGCGCAGCTATGTTTTGCTTGACCTACTTACCTGGAGTTTTTCCGCGCTCCACTTGTTCGCTCACCAGCGCTTGCTCCGCCGTCGGAGTGGTGATGACCACGGCCGGCACGCGAATGCCACCATAGATGCCCGCCGCCACCGCGGCCCCTATCAGTGGTGCGACGATGAACAGCCACAACTGCTGGAGCGCCCATCCCCCCACAAAAATCGCCGGCCCAATGCTCCGCGCAGGATTCACCGAGGTGTTGGTGATGGGAATGCCAACCAGGTGAATCAGCGTTAACACCAGGCCGATGGCAACGCCGGCGAATCCTACCGGTGCTTTGACGTCGGTTGACCCCAGCACCGTCAGCACCAGAAACATCGTCAAAATCACCTCGGCCAGGAATGCCGCGGCGAGAGAGTATTGGCCGGGCGAGTGGACGCCGTAGCCGTTCGCCCCCAGACCGGCGATGGCAGGGTCGTATCCGCCTGGCGTCCCGCGTGCAATGAAAAGAATCAGAGCGGCCCCAATAATGGCGCCCACGATCTGCGCGACAACATAGGCAACGGCATCTTTGACTCCGATTTTCTTAGCCAGCAGGACTCCACAAGTGACTGCCGGGTTGATATGACATCCCGAGATCGGGCCGATGGTGTACACCATCGCCAGTAGCGACAAGCCGAAGGCAAAGGCGACGCCTTCAAAACCGATGTGGCTTCCCGCGAGTACCGCGCTCCCCACTCCGCCGAACACCAGAACGAAGGTTCCGACCAATTCCGCAATGTACTTGTTCACAGGAGTCCTCCTATTGCAGGGCAGTATATGCGATTGCTAGCGGGAAAGTGCGTTATGATGCGAATATCTCGTGAACACCGTGCGAGCCCAGTCGGGGGAGTAATTTTGTGCGACCGCACTTGCTCGCCGATCCTTGATACTCGCCTGCATGGGAACCCTGAGCCAGGATTTTCGCTACGGACTGCGCATGCTGCGGAAGAATCCCGGCTTCACCGCAGTCACGGTCATCACCCTGGCCCTGGCGATTGGCGCTAACACCGCAATCTTCTCAGTCGTCTATCCCGTTCTGCTGCGACCGTTGCCGTTCCACGATCCCCAGCGGTTGGTAACGATCGGCGAGAGTCGTCATCGCACAGGATGCTGTGCCTACAGCGCCTCCTATCCCGATTTCCTCGATTGGAGGCGCACCACAAAAAGCTTCCAGTCGCTCGGTGGCTTCACTTATGACGCTTTTACTCTCAGCAGCAACGGAGAGCCGAAGACCATGTTCTGCGCCATGGTCACCACGAATTTCTTTGCCACGCTGGGCGTGAGCCCGATCCTGGGCCGCGACTTCGCCGCCGGTGAAGACCTGCCCGAAGGCCAGGGCCCGACGGTAGCGCTGCTCAGCTATAACTTCTGGCGCCGCGACTTCTCCGCGGATCCGAGCATCGTAGGGCGAGTTCTGCGCCTCGACGGCAAGCCTGTCACTGTGATTGGCGTTCTTCCCCGCAACTTCGAATTCGGTCCGGCCGGCGTTGTGCCGATCTGGGTGCCACTTCACTTGAACAACTACGAAACCACGGCTCGCGGCGGCCGCTGGCTGAACGTTATAGCGCGGCTCGCACCCGGCGTGACCTTGGAGCAGTCCCGCGCCGAGATGGAAGCCATCAACGCGCAGCTGGCTGCCGAGTATCCGCGCGAGAACGCGCTAGTCACCGTCAACGTCGAACCGCTACGCTCAGAGATCGTTGGCAACATTCGCCCGCTGCTGCTGGTGCTGTTTGGAGCGGTGTGTTTCGTTTTGCTCATCGCCTGCGCCAACATTGCCAACCTGATGATGAGCCGCTCCATCGATCGCCGGCGGGAGTTTGCCGTGCGCGCCGCACTGGGAGCGAAGCAGATTCATCTGGTCTTGCAATTGCTGATCGAAAGCTTGCTGCTCTCCATCGCCGGCGCTATCGTCGGTTTTCTGGGAGCGGCAATCGGCGTGTGGCTGCTGGTGCGATCCGTTCCCGAAGCGCAGCTGACGGCGATGCCGTATCTGGCGGATGTTGGCATCAGCTTTCCGGTGATGGCTTACATCGCCGGGATTACCGTCCTGACGGCCATTCTCTTCGGCCTTGGGCCGGGACTTTCCGTCCCACAGACACCGATCACCGAAGTGCTGAAGGACGAATCGCGCGGCGGCACCAGCGGCTCTGGCGCACGCATGCGAAATGTGCTGGTCATCGGCGAAATCGCCATTTCCCTGGTCTTGCTCGTGGCCGGCGGATTGATGTTACAGAGCCTTCACCGCGTCCTGCAGCAAAATCCGGGATTCGAGCCCGATCACATGCTCACATTTCTCGTCAGTCTTTCACCGTCGTATCCGGTGTCCAAGGACTGGCCCTTCAGCAATCCCAAAGGCCTGCAGTTGATGCACGAGTTTCTGGACCGCCTGCACAGCGCGCCCGGCGTCATAGGCGCTTCCGCCAGCAGCAGTTTGCCGGTGGCCGGCAATCGCTCCGGCGACCGCTTCGTCATTGAAGGGCAAGCCGTCGCTCCCGGTGAGGAGGAAGCGGCGATTTCAAGGCGCGTCGATCGGGATTATTTCAACGTAATGAAGATCCCGCGTTTGCGCGGGCGCTCGTTTGCGGCATCCGACACCGCCGCTGCTCCCTGGGTTGTGATCGTGAATGAGGCTTGGGTGAAGCGCTATCTGCACAACGGAGACAATCCCATCGGCAAGCGCATTCGCATCACCCGCTCTCCAGACGAGCCTTTTCGCGAGATTGTGGGAGTCGTGGGCGATGCTGCTGAGGACAATCTTGCGGTCGCACCGCCGCCGGTGATGTACGTTCCGGTAGATCAGGACTCGGGATATTCGTCTTACCTGAACTACGTGATTCGCACGCAAGGCGATCCGGTTGCAATGTTGGGCACGGCGCGCGCCACATTGCGCTCCTTCGATTCGGAGCTGGCCTTCATTCAGCCGCAGTCGATGGAGGACTTCGTCGACCGCTCGCCCGCCGTCTTTCTGCGGCGCTACCCGTTTTATCTGATCGGCAGCTTCGCCGCGCTGGCACTAACGCTGGCGATGATCGGGCTCTACGGCCTGATCTCGTATTCAGTACTGCAGCGCACGCGCGAGATCGGCATTCGCGTGGCCTTGGGCGCCGAGCGTGATGACATCCTGAAGCTCATGATCCGTGAGGGCGTGATTGCCGCGGTCACCGGGGTGATCATCGGGCTGCTGGCGACACTCGCCCTGGCCCGCGTGATGGCCACCGTGCTCTACGGCGTCAGCTCGATCAATTGGGTGATCTTTATTGGCGTGTCGCTCATGCTGCTGCTGGTCGCGCTCACCGCGTCTTACATCCCGGCTCGCCGAGCCACGGAAGTCGATCCCATGATCGCTCTACGCAACGAATAACCACTCCGAACGTAGCGCCGGCCTCCGGCCGGCTGTCCTGGCGGCATCCTGCCGCCAGTGAGCGCGAGTGCGCCAACGAGGGTCTTGCCACGCCCGCGCAGGTTGACCGTCGGCACTCCCCCTCGTAGGCTAATCGAATGACAATATCTGCACGCAATCAATTAGCCGGAACGGTGGAATCGGTCACCATGGGCGACATCATGGCGCATGTCGTCATACGCGTCGGCGAACATCAGATCGAGAGCGTGATCACGCGCGCCAGCGCCGAATCGCTCGGCCTGAAGAAAGGCGATTCAGTCCGCGCCATTATCAAGTCAACCGAAGTGATGGTGCAGAAGGATTAGGGCGCCCGCCGAACGGTAATCGTCTCGACCATGCGAACGCTGCGCGCCGGACGCTTGTCCTGCGGCGCAACCACTCGCACCGGTCCTTGCTTATCGTCGAGCGGCTTGCCGCCGCTGCTGATAGCCACTAAGACCTTGTTGTCCTGGAACGCGGGATCGAGTTCTGCCAGCGCGAAGACCGCGCTATAGCCGTCGCGGCCTGTGACCTCGACGTAATCCCGCATCTCATCGCCCCGCAGTTTGTCGCCGGTGGGCGCCGCGACCTTCGCCAGCACATCCCTAAGTAGCACTCCTTCGTATTGCTCGGCAGATTTGGTGTGCGGATTATTCATGGTGACAGTTTGTTGCGGCATCTGCCGCAGCTGATCGATGCTGAGCGTCAGCTTGTTGCCGTCCAGCCCCACGATCGTGAGAGCATTCGGATTCTGCTGTTGCGCGGCGGCGATACTGCACAGCGCGACTGCCGCGAGCAATGGCGCGATCGACCTGGTTCGCATGATTTCCCTCGAAGCGTAAGAACGGCCCGGCAATCAGTGTAGAGGATTTGCCGAGGCAATACGGTAAACTGCATTTCACCTGATCATGGCCACTGAGACATTCGGCTTCACCCCGGCTGAACTGCGCAAGCTCCGCAGCCTGAAAGATCCTTACGGGATTCAGTGCTTCCTGAATGACATGCCGTATCACCTGGCCGATACGGCGTGGTCGCCGCGCTGGGTGCTGCGCGAGAACACCTCCCATTGCTTCGAAGGCGCGATTTTCGCGGCTGCCGCATTGCGCGCCAACGGATACGCGCCGCTGATCCTCGACTTCGAAGCCGAGCATGACACCGACCACGTCATCGCTGTCTACCAGGTGAAGGGACATTGGGGGGCGATCGCCAAGTCAAACTACACCAGCTGCCGCTATCGCGAGCCGGTCTATCGTTCCTTGCGCGAACTGGCGATGAGCTACTTCGATACCTACTTCAATCTGCGGCGGCAGCGCACGATGCGAACGTTTTCGCGGCCGGTGAACCTGAAGCGCTTCGACGATCAGCAATGGACGACGACCGACAAGGGCGTCTGGTTCATCATCTATTACCTGCTGGAGATTCATCACTACAAGCTGCTGTCGCGGGCAATGATCAAGCGGCTGCATCGCGTCGACGAGCGAACCTTCAAGGCCGAGACACTCGGCAAGGCGTACAAGAAGTTGCCAGGCGACTAGGGTGCACCGGCAAGCTGAAAGTATCCTAGCCAAGTGGGTGGAGCACGCCTTCAGAGGTTGCGGAAAAAGTCGTCCCTCGACCGGTTCGTAACAGGGCACGACTTCAGTCGTGCCGATAAGCCGCTTATTTCGTTTCCTGAGTCGGCTTCAGGCCGACGACAGAAAACCGGCGCGGAGGGTTTTTCCGCAGCCTGTTCAGGCGTGCAGTTAGACCTTTCCCCTGAGATACGGCTTCAGCCGCTGAGGTAATCCGATTACCTCAGGCGCTAAAGCGCATCTTCAAATTCAACCTTTTCATGCACGCCTGAAAGGCGTGCTCCACCCGGCGCAGGTCGCGGTAGCTTTAGCTCTTCAGGATCGACATGTACGCCTGCCAGGGGCCTACTTCGTAGCAGTACTGTTTGGCGGTGACGCGCGCCACCTGTGACAGGTGCGAAAGGTCGTGTACCACCCAGGAGGAGATCAGCTGGCCTAGCGTGACTGCGCCGAGCTCGGGATGCATGCCGCGCCGCGCCAGATCGTCGCAGGTGAGATTGAGGTTTTGCAGGATGGCCACATTTTCGGCGCGCATGAAGGCAAACTGATCGAGCAGTGCGCCGATGGGGCGCGACTGATCTTCGCGGAACTGGGCGAAGCGATCGAAGGGTTCGAAGGCCTGCTTCTCGCCGCGCTCCAGGACGATGCGCACGCGCGGAATCCAGTCGGTCAGCTCGCCGTGGATCAGATGTCCCACAATGTCGTAGGCACTCCACGTGCCGCTGCCTTCGTTGCACTTCAGCCAGGCTTCGGGAATTCCACTGACCATTGCGGTCAGCGTAGCCGGCGTTTTGCACAAAATCTGGGTAGCTTCGGCAAGTTTCAACTGCATACCGTCCTCGTTTGATACAGCAGACGATCACCCACGGCGCCGTGCCGGCCTTGTGTCGGGAGCCCGCCGTTCCGAACAGATATACGTTGCCCAAGCGCAAAAGTTCCGGCGAACGCCGGCGTGAAAATGTTGGAATAGAGCTAGGTAGAAGGTACTACGCTGCCGGTTGGAGGGAACTAGTCCGCGACATACCCGGCACTAAGTTCAGGCCAGCCCAGCAAAGCGGTGACACAGAAGAAGATTCCGAGCAGAGCGATCAGCAAGGCAAGGGAGCCGTCGCCCAGTACATCTCCGTAATCGACGGTGTGCGCGAGGAAAAGCTGGTAGGCATTCCACGACATGGAAACGGTCGCGTAAGCCCCAACCACGGTGAGCCAGATCCCAGCCCACAGGCGCTGATAGATGGCAAGAATCGAAGCGGGCAAGGTGGAGAACATCAATGCCCCGATAGCATACCTCTGCCAGGAACTATCACGCAGGCCTGCGGTATACACCATGACCGGCGCCACCAAAGCCAGAAGCGAAATCCCCATAACAATCCCGGCTGCAACCAAACCCCACGACAGGGCTGACTTCGACATAAGTGATATTGCCCTCTACCTGAAACGTGATGGCTGAACGCCGTATTGAGTGGAACGGCACAAATTATACCGCAGAGAGTTTTGGCAGGGGCATCTGGATTTCGCTAGCCGAATCCGGGTAGTTAATTTTTGCTACCGACGGAGTTCAACGGAGGCTGGGAATGTGCGGCGGACTGGA
>CAWDWG010000013.1:0-453462 GCA_963805985.1 uncultured Acidobacteriaceae bacterium
CCACCGGCGACGGAAGGTTTCGAGTTAGCGGAGATTAGCTTCCCGAAGGTGGATGGCAAGAGCTGCATCAAGGTACGCACGAACTGGTACTCGACGCCGATGAAGCCGGGCCTGTATGTTCAGGCGCGACTGCTTCCGGCCTATGTTGAGGTCTGGCAGGAGAGGAAGCTGGTGGCGCGACATGAGCGCAGCTTCGCTCGTTACGAGCAGGTGCTGGAGCTGGAGCATTATCTGGACGTGTTGCTGCGCAAGCCGGGTGCGCTGGCAGGATCGCTGCCGTTGCAGCAATGCCGCGAGCACGGGCACTGGCCGGAGAGCTTCGATCAGTTGTGGCAGAGTCTGCAACGCCGCGAGGGCAAGCAGGCTGGAACCCGAACCATGATCGAGTTGTTACAGCAAGGCAGCAAACATGGCTGGGAGAAGCTGAAGCAAGCGGTCCGGCAAGCCCTGGATATCGGTTGCAGCGATGCGGCAGCAGTGCGGCACCTTCTGGTCTTTGGAGAACTGGCCCACGCTCCAGTCGAGCGCCTGGCTGTGGGCGGACTGGAACGCTACGAACGCCCGTTGCCGGTGATGAGCAACTACGATCTTCTGTTAGACGAAGTGGCGGAGGTGGCGCGATGAAGCCCGCCACAGAGGCTCTGGAACATGCCAGCGTAAAGCAGTATTGCAAGGCCCTACGGGTTCCGGTGATCGGCGCTAACTTCGTCCCCCTGGCGGAACAGGCGGTGAAGGAGAAGCGCAACCATATCGGCTATCTGGAAGCATTACTGGCGATGGAAAGCGAAGAACGCGACCGGCATGCGGTGCAGTCACGTCTTCACGATGCACGGCTGCCGCGCATGAAGACACTGGAAGAGTTTGACTTTAATCAGGCCCCGCACGTCCCCGCTCCCAAGATCCGCGAGTTAGCCGAGGGAGGCTACATCGAACGCGCCGAACCGGTGGTGCTGATGGGCGAATGTGGCACGGGTAAGACCCACTTGGCCACGGGGTTGTGCGTGGCCGCCTGCCGCCAGAAACGGCGGGTGCGTTTCACCACCGCCGCCAATCTGGTGAACGAGCTGGTCGAAGCCCAACAACAGGGTGGAGTGCGCCGTGTGTTGGCCCGATGGATGCGCTACGACCTGATCGCTCTGGATGAGGTGGGCTATGTTCCGCTGGCCGAGATCGGGGCTGAGTTTCTGTTTCAGGTCATCGCCGAACGGGCGGAACGCGCCTCGCTGATCGTGACCACGAACCTACCGTTTTCGGAATGGACACAGGTGTTTCCCAACCCAAGGCTGTGCAAGGCGCTGCTGGACCGGATCACGGACCGAGCTCACATCATCGAGACCGGTACTGACTCGTATCGATTCCGACGAACCCTGGATGTGCGCAAGAAGAAAGGGACCCGAGGTGGCGACGCCGTCGTTACTGCCTCCGCTATGACCTAAACGCGCTGTCCTGCGGACAGCGCAGGTCTCCGCTCCGGCAGCAACGACGCCCATCCGTTGCCGGGTAGAGAACTATTAACTGAGGGTGGGCCAAATGAGATGAGCACAGGTGGGCCAAGTCAGGTTGTCAAAAGCACATGCCGTGCCTCCCAAGCCAGGATCGCATCGATCCTGCTCAGCACCACTTCGGCACGGCGGCGATTCAGCTTCGGTGGCATCGGCGGATACCTAGTACGTAAGTTCGTCAAACAGACCAAGATCGACTCCTGGCTTGCGAATCAGAGCTGTGTCTACCAGCTCGCGCTGATCCAGGCACAGCCCCAGGAACGGACACGTGGTACACGGGTTCTGGGGAAAACGGATGCCGCTGTGCGGCAGGAACAGCCCGGACTCAATTCTGCGCACCGTGTCGTCGACCAGAGTTTCAAACTCCTGCCGCTGTTGGTCGGTGATCGTCGCCCGCAGGTACTGAACCTCTACCATGCGCTTACGGACGAAGACTACCTGAGCGACATCGCTGATCCCGGTCATCCAGGAATAGCAGACCAACTGTGGATCCAGAGCTGCAATGCCGTCGGGCTCCTCGGGATAGCGGGCCGAAGCAGTCTTCCACTCCAATACACACGGTGTGTTGTCCAGTTCGCCGACCGCATCGACGAAAGCGACAAAGCTGTTGCCAGAAACTAACGTGCGTGTGAATCGGACCTGTTGATGACTTTGTGGCTGATGAATCTCGACCCGCCCATCCTGGATGAAGCGCTCGAGCAATTGAATGCCTTGCCGGAACATGTGGTCCCAGGTGTCGGCTCCGGAGTAGGCCAGCTCGAGGTTCTTACATGGCGACCACTGCTCAAACAGCACCGCGGCTGGATCTTCGTGACGGAATAAAGCCGCCACCGCCTGCTCGAAGCAGCGGCCGAAGAGCATGGCGGCCCGAACATCTTTCTCCTGCCAGCCATCGAGATAGCGATGCCGGTAACGGCGAGGGCAGGTCAGATACTGGGAAATCTGGGTGTAGCTGTAGTTCATCGCGATGCCCTTCCCTTCTGCGTGCCGTTCCCCTGGACTGCCGGCAGGACGGGAATGCCAGTGGACAGCTCTTCCCACTGGCTGGCGGGGGCGAAGCCGTCGAAGTTCACCAGCGCGATGCCATTGACCACGGTGTGGCTGATCTTCACCACCCCGATCAGGCCGCGCAGGGCTCGCTCGTCGATCTCGTCCTGGCTCAACAGTTCGGGGTCATAGAGGAAATCCCGCAGGAACCAGCCCAGCTTCCACATCGCCTTCGGAGTGCAGTAGAGACGGCTGACGATGGAGCGCCCGGCAAATGGCTTGGGCTCGAGAATGGACAGCCGCAGCAGGTAAAAGCGCTTCTGAGCTTGCCAGCGATGCTGGGCTCCGTCGAGTCGGACGAGAAATATGCCGTCGGGAACTTCAGAGTGCGAATCCCGTGCGGTATCGGAGAGTCCAGGAACATTGCGTTTCATCCCGCCACCTCCAGGCTCGGACGTGCGTAGCTGTTGAGCTGGCAGACCAGGGCGCTGCGGTCCTTCTTGGCCGCCTCGGCAAGCTGTTGAACAAAGCTTTCAACTTGTTCGCGAGTAGCGTCTTTAAGGGCTTTGGTGCCGCAGAAGTCGACCGCGTAGGCTTTCACCAGCTCGGGATCGAGCTGGTGCTGGCGAATGATCTGGCACAGCCGGTCGCGAACCTTGTGACCGGCGCCGTTGCCGTTTCCGTTGGTATTCTTCGGCGGAAACTTCTGTGCATCAGGAGCCGGCGCCATCGGACCAGGATTCGATCCGATCTCCTCGACCGAGCAGATTCCGATGCCATACGCCTTGCGAAGCGCTCGGTTGACCGCACGCGTCTCGGCCATCCGCATCTCGGCGCCGCGGACCAAGAGAGACACGTTCGAAGGATCAGCGTCGCCATACCCGACGAAACCGGTGGAATCTTTGGACGGATACACCGTGGCCTTGAGTACAAAGCGACTGGCTGCGGAATCACACAGCGAATCGACCGCCTCGACATGGATACCCTTGCATCTCTTGCGACGGGCCAAGCGAATGAGGCCCGTGTGTGTCACATACCAGTTGGCATTAATAATTTGTATTTCACCGGCCTGAATCGAAAATCCAAAGGTTCGAGTTAGCGCTTTAAGCTGTGCGGTCAGGCGCGGCACCAGGACTTGGCCTAGCATTCGTTTTGCTGCCCCGATATTTTGGCGCACCAGTTTCTCCCTTGCCTTGGATTCTTTCCGAAGTTCCCTGACAAATTTCGATCGATCCTCTGGCATGCGGACCTCACACAATGTCATATATTGTCACCCATTGACATCATTAGGGTGACATTATGAATCCGATTTGTCAAGCAGGATCGCGCCCTTCGAGGTGATAAAATCCGCCTCGAATGAGTGCGAAAGATACAAGGTTGTCTTTCAGGGTCCGCTCCGACCTCAAGAAAAAGCTGGAGTCGGTTGCTGCATCAGAGGGCAGAAGCGTCGCCCAGATCTGCGATGCATTTCTGCAAGCAGGACTAGTTGCTTACACCAAGGAAGGCGCAAGGTATTTCCGTCGTTTCTTGGCTAGGCGCAACGACGAGCCGCAAGACCGTTAGCAGAATTAGGTGAGCGTTCAACTAGCGAGCGATTAGTGACACGGCGGACAATTGTGCCGAATCGGTTAGCTGACCCGAGTGAAACACCCGAACAACTCTTCGCTCGCTGCGAAGCCAACGCACAAGTGGCGGAGCGGAGCACCTATGAGCGGGCATTGTCCCTTGTCGCAGGCGAACTGACCTTCCCGGATCATTTGTTCGGACCCGAGCCTCTTTCTAAGTCCGCCCCGCCTGCAGGTGAAGGCGATAGCGCGAAGCTACGGTGGATCGTAAGCCAGGCCTCGCGGTATCGGGACCTGATGCAATGGCTGAAAGAATATCGCGGACGAGAGCAGCGCTGGCTTCTGCTCGGTTTGTGGCTGAAGGAAGAAGGTATCTGCGACCCGATCGAATTCCTTCCCGCGCAATTTTATAAAAATTTGACCGCTGAGAAACGCGCCAAGTTTCGCATATCTATCACAGATGTTCAGCACTACCATCAGGTGGAAGCCTGGAGGCCATATTTCGAGCGACTGCTGGCAGAGCGTCGTGGGGGGGCAGACCTCGCGACATCTGGCTATGAAAATCGAGCCATTCTTGCGACTGAAAAGAGCCGCACCGCTGCCGCTGCAGCATGCGCTTGGCTATCTGAGTTGTCAGGCGGACGCCCTGATGCAACCACATTCAGGAATGCACATTCTCGTATGTCTCGCAACATTGAACATCACAAAACTGCTAACCGCAGTTTGTGACACAGCTCCTTCCGTCACAAATTACTAACGATCACTTTTTAATGCGCTTGGTTCGCCCTCGTTCTTAAATAAGGTGACAGACGATAAGCGGCAATTGCTGAACGACGGCGCCACATCGTCTCTCGCATGCCGGTGTCCGAGTGTCGAAGGGCACCGGCTCCAAAATCGACTTGAAGGAGGGCCATGTGGCATGTCGGTTAAGACAAAAAAGCGCAACGGCACACGCCAAGAGACGAAATCTTCGGCAGAGGACGCCCCTGGACTAGTGAAAGGGGAAGCTTTGCAGCGAGTAAGGGCTACAGGCGATGTTGGGCAACCGCCAAATTACGCCGAAGCGATTGCAGCAACCAGGAAAATGCTCGCCCAGGCGACCGGCGTGAAAGACCCCGACCTTGCCGTGCGCATTATCGACCAGGTATGTCGCATACAAGCCGTGTGGCCGTTCAGCAGTCCCTTCGAACCAGTGCAAGCCGCAGCTGACATAATGCTTGAGATCAAACCTGAGAGTCTGATGGAAGCACTGCTGGCGACACAGACCGTCGGTGTCCATCACGCAGCTCTTTCCTGTCTTCTGCGGACCGCCCTCCCGGTCAAATCCGTTGAGGACGTTGACGTATACGCTCGGGTTGCCACGCGGCTCATGCGCCTCTCCATGGAGCAAATGGAAGCTATGGCTAGGCTGAAGGGCAAAACGGGCCGGCAAAAAGTGACGGTCGAACAAGTTCACGTGCACGAGGGTGGACAGGCCATTGTCGGCACCGTGAGCACTGCCCCCAAAGCTGAAAGGGAAAGAGGCAATGAAAAAAGTGAAGGAGGGCCCTCGTCGAAAGGCTGAGAGGGGTGGCTCCAGAACGGGAGCTCCCCACCGCAGCGGGCGGTCACAAAGCACTGTCGTACACCCGAGCTGTAGCGACAAAATCCAGAAACGAATTGGGTAGAACGGTAGCGAGGAGGTGGATTCAGGACAGGAAGCACTCGAAGCGTAGCGTGCGAACTCTGTGTTGTTCGAGTCCCCAGTACAAAATCATGCGTACGTCCTGGTCGCCAAACCGAAGTTACGGTAGTGAGAAACCCACCAGATGAGGTTGTTTTCATTAGTCGCGCCGCCAACACTCTAAGTGAATTGGTTGCGGTGCGAAATCGGAGGTGTGAAATTGTGGAAAAGAATACCCATGATAACGTCGTTTCGTTGAGCAAAAGGGCCGAGGCAAATCGGCGCAACGCACAACTATCCACTGGCCCCAAAACAGAAGAAGGCAAGAGTCGGTCGCGACAAAACGCCCTCAAGCACGGCATTCTAGCCTCCGACCTCCTAATAACCGAGGGGGCAGGCGCGGAGGATTCCGCCTCGTTCGATGAATTGCTGGGTGCTCTTAGCCAAGATCTTGAGCCAGTTGGTGCACTTGAAGAGATCCTGGTCCAGAAGATAGCGAAGTGCTGTTGGAGGGAGAGGCGGGCCCAGCGATGCGAGGCTGGACTAATCCGCCGAGCATTTATAAGCGAACCGACAGACCTGGAAGCAGCACTACACCCTGAACGATCAGCGATCACGGAGCATCTCAGTTTGCCTTTGGGAGCGGACCTCGACCGCATCCTCCGTTACGAAACGACCATTCAGCGCCAACTGGCCTATGTTCTCAATCAGTTGGAACGCCGGCAGCGGGCCCGCAACGGAGAGCAAGTGCCTGCACCGGTCAACGTCCACCTATCGAGCGATCAGTAAGTGGTTTTCAAGCTGTTACGCCGACAAGTCGAATCCTTCGCTCATGAATCGCATGGTTGCTCATGAGAATTCACACCCGGCAACTGTTTTCCTGCGTAATTTTTTCATGCTGTCTTGCATATGATTAGAGTATGAGAAAAAAACAGAGCGACCCTCGCCAAAGACAGCGCACCGATCCACACCTAACCGAGCCCAGGTCTCGCCTCGACGCACAATCAGACGGACCCGACGGACATTCAAACGCACGCCCCACTGTCGACGTCGGACCCGATGGCGACCCGACTGGCAAGAGTCGTTCTGTACCGGATACCGCTGAAGTAATGCAACGGTACAGAGCATACGCGCACATCTTGATGCTGAAGGCGCTCAAGGTTTACGAAGAGGCTCTCGATTCTGATGATCCTCGCATGAAGTTTGCATCCGCCACGAAACTCCTCCAAGGTATCGGCTTTTTTCAAGGCGGCGGCATCGATACGATTCTGAGGACCATGGCGAGAGTGGGTCAGACGCCCGAAGAGCGGGTGCTAAGCTTTCAGGCTCAGATACTTCATGTCCTTCGGAAGAAGGCCGAAAAATACCGGTTCACACTTCCTAAGGGTCTTTGAGGTTCTAGGGAGGCGCAAGGAGTTGGTCGACAAAGACAAGGTCGCCAGCCGCTAGCAAGATCTCGCGGACGAAATGGCATGGGCATTTTCATGTGTCGGCGTCGCGTTGACTTGCTCGCGACCCGATTCGACACAGCGCAGGGTCACTTGGCACGATTGAGGTCTGCCACAAAGCGCTCCACGTCGAGGGCCTCCACGCCGGGCGCTAAGGGCGGCGGTGGTCAGCTCGGATCGAGACTTTCGGTGAACCACGATTAGCCGCGCCGACTGATCGGGCAGCGAGCGCCGCAGGGAGAGCAGCGGAGATGCCATGGCGGGCCGCACGGTCTTCGTGGCTTTGGCTTCCACCAACCACAGCCTGCCCTGGGGCCCGGGCACGAGGAAATCGACTTCCAGTCCCTGCTGATCGCGGAAATAGTAAAGCTCTTTGCGCATTCCCCGATTGCTCTGACTCTTGAGGATCTCCGCCGCGACGAAGCCCTCGAACAGGGCCCCGAGAAAGGGGGAGCGCTCCAGTTCGGCGGCTGAGCTCAAGCCGAGCAGGTAGCAGGCAAGGCCGGAGTCGCCCCAGTAGACTTTCGGCGACTTGATGAGTCGCTTTCCGAAGTTTTCGAAATAGGGAGCCACCAGAATGATCTGGCCAGTCGCTTCCAGGACTTGTAGCCACTCGCCAATGGTGGGAACGGAGACGCCAAGGGGAGCGGCCAGGTCGGTCTTGTTCAGGACTTGGCCATGGCGACTGGCCACCAGCGCAAGGAAACGGCGAAAGGTTACCAGATCACGTACATTGGTAATCGCCCGCACGTCGCGTTCGAGATAGGTCTGCAGGTAGGAGGCGAACCAAAGGTTGCGATGTTTCGGTCGGGCGAGAACTTCAGGAAAACCTCCGTGCAGGAGATTCACTTTCGAGGTTTCCGCGAGGCTGAAGGGCAAGAGCTGGAGGATAGCGGCGCGGCCGGCCATCGATTCCGAGATGCCGCGCATGAGCGGAGCTTCCTGCGAACCGGTGAACAGCCACTGACCCACGCGGCGCGGTCCTAGGTCGACGCGGGTGCGGACGTAGTCGAGTAACTCCGGTGTATTTTGGATCTCGTCAAACACAACTGGGGGGCGCAACTCGTCAAGAAAACCACGCGGATCGGCACGTACTCGGGCTCGAATATCCGGGTCCTCCAGCAGCACGTAGCGGGCGTTGGGAAACAATCTGCGCAGAAGGGTAGTTTTTCCCGCACGCCGTGGCCCGGTGACCACAACTGCGGGGAAATGTTGCGTTGCCTGCCGCAGAACTCGGGCCAAGGTTCTTGGGATGTACCGCATGTGATAAATATAAACTATCAATCTTACATTACTCAATAACTTAAGCGGCATTTACTCTAGTTTCCCACAAGCATCCGAATGCTTCGAGATACTATCGGCCGAGCTAGTGCGGCAGTTGGCAAGAATGGAAGGGACCAAGTTCCATGCAGCGCCTTATGGCCAAAGACGCCGTCGAAAACGAGCGTTTGTGCGAAACGAAGCCAATAAGTCCCCTGTTGTCAGTCACAATTGCTTGGCGGAAGCTAACAGCGCAGTAAGGAATCCATGATAAAGTAAGGAAGAGGGGACGGTTATGCAAAAGCAGGCCAAGCTCACGAGCAAAGGACAAATCACCGTGCCGCGCGATATTCGTCGCGCTCTCGGCGTGAGGGCGGGCGATCGCCTCGTGTTCGAGAGCGTGGGCCAGGATCTTCGTGTGCGCGCCGTGAAGACAAAAAGCGCGTTTTCCAAGTATCGCGGTATCGGTAATCCCGGGATCGGCTCTGGACGCAAGAACATCGGAGCTTGGCTGCGCGCACTGCGAGGGGAATGACCACCGCGATTGACACCAACATCATCATCGCGCTCTGGGACCGCGATGCTTCTCTCAGCTCGGCGGCCCAGATCGGCCTGGAGGCAGCATTCAATCGGGGAGGCTTAGTCATCGCGGCGCCGGTTTTTGCCGAATTGCTGGCTGCACCCGGCCGCACCGAGGCTTTCGTGGACGCATTCCTGGAAGATACAGCCATTGCGGTCGACTGGGATCTGGATGAGATGCTGTGGAGAGCCGCAGGCCGAGCTTTCCAACGTTACGCGGAGCGGCGCCGCAAGCAACGCGACTCAGGGACTCGGCGGATTCTGGCTGACTTCATGATTGGCGCACACGCCGAGACTCGCGGCTTACCACCTGCTCACCCTGGATGAGCGGATCTATCGAGCGGCTTTCCCCAAGCTCGTAGTTGAGACCATCTGAGGTCGCCGCGACATACAGTGACTGCCGGTGCGGTAGCCTTAGTCAGCTATCTGGGACAGTACTTTCCCTCGCTAGCTTCCGAGCGCGCTTTCTTCTCTCTTCTCTCAATTTCCCACAGTTCCCTTCCCGCTTCCCACTGGAACTCCGCCTTGGGCATTTGCCGCGCTGCTGTCTCTCACTTGGAAGAGTTCAGCGCCGCCGACAGGATCGGGAGCTGTCGTGAGATCACATGAATTGAGGATCTCTGTCCTGCGCGTACACGCTAAGCGAACCGGCCAGCATGCACATAGCCATCAAACTTAGAACTTTGCGCTTCATAATTTCCTCTTGAGATTCGGATTCGCGGCCTTCTCGCCGCCAAAGATGGGAGTCGGTACCGCCGAAAAAGTACAGGCGAAATACTCGACGGTGTCTCGCTTAATGCTGCCAGGTCGTCTGCGCCGCACCCAGAATTTTGCCGCTCCCCGGATCCTGTAGTAATACGGCAATCTTTAGTTCCGCGGGACTCCACTCGGGCTGTCGGGAAATATGGGTTGTTATTTCGAAGCTGCTTTTATCCACCGAACCCAACTCGCGTAACTCCCGCACCACAGCCGCATGATGCAAGGTCTGCCCATCGTTTTCGCCGGTTCCTACATGGGTGGATAGTCCATCTTCCGTGACTGCCAGCAGGAGCAGGGCTCGAGTGGTGCCGCCGGACTGCACATTGATGCGTAGCTGGCTGCTCCCTTCCCATTGCACCGTCACCTGCGCCGGCTTCGGCACCTTGGCGGCCGCGGCGATCTTATGATTGACGTCTGCCCGGTCGTTGCCGACGAATTGCCCCTGCCCGTCGATCACCATCTGTGGCGTATAAACAGACGCGAGATGAAAGTCCCGTGCGTAATCGCTTTGCCGCTGGCTGAACTGTTTTGCAGAAAAGCGGTCGGTCCAGCCGATGTAGTTCCAGTAATCCACGTGCTCGCCCAGCAGAATCAGCGGGGTGCCGTTCAGGTAGGGCTGGCGGCTCAAAGCAAGCAGCACCGCATCGGCCGGCGGACAACTGGAACAGCCTTCGGAGGTAAACAGCTCTACCACCACGGGAGCTGTGTCTTGCGCAGGAAGAAGGCTGGCAAGCAGAATCGTAACGGCAACAAGTGCAAGAATGGTCTTCATGATGAATACTAAGACTCGCAAGTGCTCAATTTGTTTCAGTGCCTGTTCTGTAACTTCTTGCACCTTCGGGGCCCATAAATTGGATACACGTAGAATTGCGTTCCCGATCTGACGGACGCAAGCGAGCGATCTGACTGCGAAAGGCGACGGCACGGTGTTCGAGATGTCCCCTCACGGCAGCGGAAGATGGGTCCTGGAGGAGCCGATCCTCATTCTCGGCGTTCCGGTCTTTTTGACGCGGTTCAGCAGGCCACGACGCCACCGGCTCGCAAGCCGCAGCGTCGCCCGCGGAGGCCGGATGCCTTCGGTAGTAGGCAATGGCAAAGGATCCGGTAAGCATGTACCAAATGCCAGATTGGTCCAGCGCCGCGGTAATCCGGCGAAAAACTTCGGCGACGTTTATCGCAGCCGCGCGGGTACAGCCCCGGCTGGAACGTCAAGCGGAGGAGTTCGCGCGCAACCTCTGGGTCGGGCCATTCGGGGTGCTCGTGACGAATGCGCGCTTCTTGCAATTCCCTGACAAAAGCACTCATCTCTAGCGCCATAAGCAGGCGCTGTTCTCCCGTCATTGCCCGCTGAACCTGCCAGTGCACAGCTCGCGCGGATGGGGTTGTATCGGTGATGGTCACGTCAAAATGGTAGCACGCCTATCCAGCCGTTCAGGCAAGTCTAATTTGTAACGGAAGTATTTGCTTCAGGCACAGACAGGTTGGTCTCAAAGTCGGAATGTTTCAATTCAGGCGAGCGGTCCTCTCGAATACAGAAGGTGGTAATCTTGAAATTAGATTGGCGTGGCTCCATGACTAGAGGTCTGGAGCGCCAACATGCGAGGAGGTAAACCTCCCTCATCAACCCCACCACCACGGGCGATGATTGTGCCTTGCGAGGAGACAGTGGCTGGGCTATGCTGTTGGCCACTACCTATTCCCTCGGGGCGGTGTCCTGTGGAAAGCTTTCCGCCAGGTCTCTTTCGGCTTGGAGTCGCAACCATTCTGGCCGCAGGGCTGGCGACTTCCGCCACAGCCCAACAGAGCCGCAGTGAGCAAACGGGCTTTCCCGATGACTGGACTCATCATCACGTTATCTTCTCGGATCCCGGCACCAAAGAAAACGCGATTCAGAACGGCAACTACGAGCATTGGCTTAAGGTGCAAACCGATCCGCGCTTCCAGATGCAGCAGAGAAAGCGGCAGAGCGCGCCGGCTCCCGAGTCGAACGAACTCGTCGAACCGGCACGCGATTGGAATGTCAGTCTGGGGGCGGGGGGCGTGGCGGCGACCATGTATCCCGCCAAGTACAGCTTCGATTTTAATAATGCGAGCTGCTCCGACTTTGTCGCCTTTCCCGTGAATGCAGCCGGTTCGGCTGCGACTGCCGCCAGCCAGACGGGGACGTTCACAAATACAAGCGCACCAGCCGGTTCAGTTACCATTACCAGCGGGGTTGATTCCATCACTCTGAGTGCGACGCCGGGACCAAGTTCCGCTTCCTGCAGCAGCACCACTGCAACCCGCCACACCGGAAACTTTCATAGCGCCTTGGCGAGTGGCACCACGGACGCAGCCAACCTGGCAGCCTTGATAAACGCTCCTAACTGTGGTTCCTTCGTTGGTGTCAGCGCGATGTCGAGTAGCCAAACGGTGACGGTAACGGCGACCTCTACAGGAACCACCGGGAACAGCATCGCGCTAGCGAACACTCTCACCCAGTTCTCCTGGGCTGGCAGTACTCTCACTGGCGGTGCGAACGGACAAGCCAACCTGTTGGGGGTAACCAAGCTGTACAGCGGTCCTGGCGGATTGTGCGGCGTCGTGCCTCACATTCTATTTTCGTATGCGGTTGGGACAGGCACGGTCGAAACTTCCCCGATTATTTCGGAGGATGGGACCAAGATCGCTTATGTCGAAAGCATCAGCGGCGGATCCAGATTTCATGTGCTAACCATTGGAACTACCGGCAGCAATGGCGGTAGCGCCGTTACGCCAGCGGTGCCTGGGGTTGGGAATAATGCCGCCGATACTGCGATCACCATGAGCCACGGTGTTCAGGTTACGCTGTCATCGCCCTTCATCGACTATGGCAACGACATCGCCTATGTTGGTGACGATAGCGGCAGCCTCCACAAGTTCACGCCGGTATTTGGTGGCACTCCGGCCGAGGTCACGACTGGCGGCTGGCCCATCACCGTCAGTACCAGTGCAAGTCCGATACTGACGGGGCCTACGGCTGACTTGAACTCGGGAAATATTTTTGTGGGTGACGGCAGCGGTGTCCTATGGTTTGTGCAGACGATCGCAGGCGGGAATTGCGAAAGTCCTCCTTGCGTTGGCGCAACTACGGTCAATGTGGGCACGGGTGGCGCGGGAGGCACTGCCAGCGGTCGGCCGATCATTGACCCGCCAATTGTGGATTCCACTACGGGCAAGGTATTTACCTTTATCGGATGTGCGCTTCCGTCGGGCGGCGATTGCAGCAATCGTGGCGGTTTTGGAGAGGTAATGCAGGCCACCACAGCCTTGACCAGCCCGAAGTGGATTGAACTGGGTACTGGATCAGGCACCAACAATATGCACGATGGCGCTTTTGACAACACCTACTACATAGGGCCAATCTCAGGCGGACATCTCTATGTGTGTGGGAATCCGACGCTCGCCCTTAATCCGACGTTGTTTCAGATCGGGTTTGACAGTACCGGTACGATGACCACGGCGAGCGGCACAAGCCTGAATCTATCCACAAACTCAGGAATGGATGACGCGCCGGAATGCTCTCCGCTCCAGGAGGTCTTCAACAGCAACACCGGCATTGACTGGCTTTTCCTGAGCGTAGCGAACTACTGCAACGCCACGGGGGCGGGACGGCAGGATGCGCGCAGAACTTCATGCTTCCGACCACCGGCTTCCCGGCACCGGCCGTCGCCGGGGCGGCGCAATCGACCGGTACCAGCGGGATCATCGTCGATAACATCAGCCCGCTGGCCAAGCATCGAACATATATTTTGGTACGTTAGCCCGGCGGATCCAATACCGCTGTCAAATTGAGTCAGTCAGGTTTGCATTAAGCCCGCTTTCGCGATTGAACGCAGTTTTCTGGACGAGCTTGAGATTGGGGTTAGTGTTTCGGCCAGTCGACTGGCACGATGGACATTGCAGCCGGTTCCGCCGTCGACAACGCTCACTGTGTTTGTGCGGGAACCCCAGTTCAGGTGAGCCTCACGCGTAAGCGTAGAAAAGAGGTCAGCAATGATACGACTGAAAGGCGGCCCGGCGGCATTTTGCTCGTCTCGGTTCTGGTGTTGTCGGCCCCCGCCGCGTTTGCCCAGGAAATCCGGTTCTCCGATTTCTCTTCTATTGCGAACCTTCAACTGAATGGCAAGGCCCACCAGGCTACGTGGCAAGGCGCCAAAGTGCTTCGCCTGACCGACGGACCGAGTTCTCCGTCAGTTACCTCGGAGCAGTCCAGCACATATTTCACCATCCAGCAGCCTCTGACCTCCGGATTCACCACCTGGTTCGAGTTCCAGGTGCACACTCCCGCCGTGTGCTGCAATCCCGGTGATGGAATCTCCTTCATCGTTCAGAATTCCACTGCAACCGATCCTA
Source organism: uncultured Acidobacteriaceae bacterium (assembly GCA_963805985.1). Taxonomy (GTDB): domain Bacteria; phylum Acidobacteriota; class Terriglobia; order Terriglobales; family Acidobacteriaceae; genus Bog-257. The sequence goes on from CAWDWG010000013.1 coordinate 14,138, forward strand.
CATACGGTGCGTCTGGCGTTGGCGTTACCTCGGTAGGAGCAACTAATGGCGGGATGGGTTATGCCGGCATCAACAACAACCTGGCGATTGAGTTCGACATCCAGCAAAATCCCTGGGACCCGAATACCAACCACGTTGCGGTGCAGAGTTGCGGGCCGTCAACCAACACGCCGGTTCATCTTCCGGGGGTTTATACCATCGACCAAAATCACGATGTGACCAGTTGCCTGCTGTCGTCCGGCGCAATCAATACATCCGTGCCCGCAATTGGAGTCAACTGCACCTCAGGCCGTTGTCAGGATGGCGCTGTGCATCAGGTCGTCGTTGAGTACACGCCGCCCGCTCCGGGTCAACCTCAGGGAACATTGCAGGTGTGGCTTGATCCGCAATTCATTCCTGGGACCCACACTCCCGAGCCGGGCGCTCCGACGGTCATCAATGTTCCTTATAACGTTACCTTCTCCAATTCGAACCCCACCGGACTGAACTTGAACAACAATTCGGCGTGGGTCGGTTTCACCGGTTCACAGCCGCAGGCGTCCACTGTCCAGGACATATTGGCCTGGGAATTCACCCCGCATACCTCGCTGCAACTACAGCAACTCATTCCCCCCGGCGGGACGGAAAACGATTACATTTTTGGTGGGTATGAGTTCGCGGTGACCTATCCCAACGGCTTCATTAATACGAATGACCTTCTGATGACCGTGCTTTCGACCCCGTGGAACAAGCTGACGTTCTTCCAGCAACGCCTGCTGGGGACGCAGTTTGCCGACGAGGCTTGTACCCTTTTCCTGGAAACTGGCGGCAACTGTATCGTCTATAGCGTCACCTGCCAGACCCAGCAGCAGCAAAATGTTCCGTGTCCTTCGGAAACGGACCCGACGATCGCAATCTGTACCCAGTTTTATACTTCAGATCCCATCACCTCGCAGAATGCCGACTTCCTGGAAGCTGAACCAATTGGCTCCAACAACTGGGTCAGCATCTTCTCCAGTTTCACGACCCAGCCGATCGATCCGATTGTCGGCGGCAAAGGTAAAGGCTTCTCGGATGTCGTCTCTACTTATCATCAGCGGACGCTTCCGGCCGATCTCGGAGCGGGAGGGCTGAGCAAGGTAATTCCCCCAATGCGTCCACCGCAAGGAAATGGAATTTGCCCGCCGGTGCAGTAAATGAGATCGCGACAAGAAAAAAGCCCGGGGAGAGTTCCCGCAGGGCTTTGTCGTGAGATTTCCAGTTAGAGATGTTACGCGCCGCCCTGATAACCCTTCGCCGCGTCGCGATAGATGTCCTTCAGGTCCGAGCGCTCCAACACTCTGCCTGCGCCATCTTCCTTGCTGATCGATTCCAGCAGCTTCACCGCTTCGCGGTAGTGTGGCACAGCCTCAGTTTGCTTGCCGCTTTGCGCGAGGGCTACACCTAGAAAGTACTGCGCGCGCGCCTGCTCCACTCGCAAGCCGAGTTTCTCGGCGCGGCCAACCGCGCTGTCCAACTCGTCGCGCGCAGCACTGGCTTGCTTGCCTGCCAACAGCGCCTGCCCCAGATACACCGAAGCATCCGCCGACTCGGCCTTTAGTCCCATGGAATCGGCGTCTTGCTTGAGCTTTCTGAGCGCGCCCACGGCTGACTGGGACCGCCCTTGCACCACATCGAGCTTGGCCAGGTTCAACTTCGTCTGTATCATCGGCCCGCGCAGCTTGCCCGTAGTCGCCAACTGGAGCGCCTTGTTGTACTGCTGCTGCGCTGAGGAGTAGTCGCCGCGATAGAAGTAGCTGTCCCCAAGGTAATTGAGCGCGGCCGCCGTGGCTTCGTTATTCTTCGCCTCGGGCGCAAGCTTCAGTGCTTCTTCAATGTATTTCTGACCTTCGCCTTCCTGGCCGACAGCTGACAGCGTGTGTCCGTAGCCGGCAAGCGCCCACACCATGAGGTAGCTGCGATCGTTGAGCTGGCGATAGGTGTTAACCGCTTCCTGCTGAGCTTTCAACGCTGCACCAAACTGTCCCTGGACGGCAAACAGCGTGCCGATGTCGCCAGACTCCAGGGCAATCCCACTCTTATCCCCTGAGGCGCGATAGATATCCAGCGCTTTAACATATTGCGACAGCGCGGTGTCGTACTGGCCCAATTTCTCGTTGGTCTGCGCCAGATCGTGCAGCGCCTGCGCCGCCTGGTCCTGCGCCTTCAGCCGATTGCTGATTTCATACGACTGCTGGTAATACGTCAGAGCGTCCTGATATTCGCCCTTGTTGAAGTGGGCCCCTCCCAGGTTGACCAGCAAGGTCGCCTGAGCACCCTCGTCACCGGTGTCGCGTGCGATCTGCAAGGCTTCGTTGGTGTACTTCAGGACTTCGTCATTCTGATCGTGCTCGAGATAGAAGAAGCCGAGGGTCATTAGATTTTGAATGAGCCCGTTCTTATCCCCAATCTTGCGATCAACCTCAACCGCTTCTGTCCAACTGGCGAGGGCAGCCTTGGAATTGCCCATGGCATCCTGGATCTGGCCCATCTGCGAGCAGGCTGGTGGCGATGCCACGTTGATCGCCGATCTTCCGCCGAATCTCCAGCGCCTGCTGAAAATTGCGCAGTGCGTCTTCCGGCTTGTTCAGCTGCTGATAAGCAATGCCCAAGGCTTGCAGGATCGCGCCCTTTTCTTCCTGGTTATCGAACTGGATGGCAAGGCTCAGCGCTTTGTTCAGAGGGTCGATCGCGGACTGCGAATCGCCGCTCTTGATATCCACCCGCCCACTGGCCAGCAACGCGGCGACAAATTTCGGATCGGAGGCCAGAACCTTGCCAAGATACTTCTTGGCTTCTGCGTAATTGTTCGCATCTTCGTACAGCTTGGCCAGAGCAAACTCGGCATCGGTGTCGTCGGGATTGACCTTAACCAGCTGCAGATAGGCGTCAATGGCCTTGGCCGTGTCATGCATGAGACTGGCATGGCTGGCCTGGATCAAGAATCGATCCTGTGCCGGCAGATTGTCGCTGAGTTCGACGGCGCGACGCGATGCCTGCTCCGCCTTGTCGTCGTAACCCAGCGCACTGTAGGTTTGCGCCAGTCTGGAAAAAGCCATGGCGAAGTTCAGATCCTGGGTTGTGGCATCTTCGAACTTGGTGACGGCCTGTGTATTGTTTCCGGAGCGCACCAGTTGCAGCCCTTCATCGTAGGCGCGCAACGCCGGTAGCGACTTGGTGTCGACGTGCTGCGAGTGGGCTTGCAGCTCCTTTAGAACTTCCGGATTTGCAGCCACCTTCGCGCGCACATCATCGGCGAATTTGTCCAATGAACTCAGCAGCTGCTGCTCGTTGGGGGCGTCGGTCTTCAGGGTGATGTTTTGATCGTTGGCGAGGTCGGCAATCGTGGCGTTGATGCGTATCTGCTCGCCAATTTTTTCGTATTGGCCGAAGACAATGGTATCGGCGTGCGTGAACTCAGCGATGCGTTTCACGGTTTGCAGATCAAGCTGCGATTGCGGCGACACCCGCAGATCGCTGAGCACTTGCTGAAGCCGGTCGGGAGACACCATCCGCAAATGAACCGACTGGCCCATGTCCGTGCTCAAAGCTTCGGCGATGCTCGATCCCAGCCAACTCAAGCTCGCATCTCCCGAGGCGTTGTAGAAAGGAACAATCGCTACTGAGGTGACGGGCCCTTGCACCGCATTCGGTCCCGTCCTCGAGCGGGCTGCGTAACGAACCCCAATGACAGCCCCGGTTGCCAGCACAACCGCCGCAACCCCAATCGCAATCCACTTCGCCGGCAGCCGCTTCGCTGCAGCAGGAGCGACCTCGGAAACGACTGGACGCGGAATCGCCGATTGTCCCGACCGCGGCTTCTCCCCTCGCCAGATTTGGAGTTCGTTTACCAGCTCTTCAATCGAGGCGAACCGCTCGTCGGGATTACGCTCCAGGCATTTACTGACGATATCGCTCAATTCCCGGGGAATGGTGCCGTCAACATCGACCAGCGGTGCCGCTCGCTCTTGGGTGCGCTTAACCAGGCTGGCGATGGCGCTCTCGGCATGAAAGGGCATGATGCCAGTCAGCAGCTCGTAGAAGATCAGACCGACCGTAAATTCGTCGGAGCGGGCGTCTAGATCCTTGCCCATGGCCTGTTCGGGCGACATGTACTCCATCGTCCCGATCATCATGCCGGTCTGGGTCATGCCGTCGCCCTGGATGGTCCTGGCCAGCCCGAAGTCCATGATGACCACGCGCCCGGAGGCATCGCGCATGATGTTGCTGGGTTTCAGATCGCGATGGATGACTCCTTCAGCGTGCGCCGCCTGCAAGCCGCCACACACCTGGAGCATGATGTTGACTGCGTCCTCAGGCGGGAGCTTTCCTCGGCGCAGGAGGATCGCGTGCAAGTCCTCACCTTCGACAAACTCCATGGTGATGAACTTCACGCCGCCGGCTTCGTTGAGGTCGTAGATGCGGATGATGTTCTTGTGAGTGACTTGCCGGGCCAGCACCAACTCCTGCTTAAAGCGCGCCAGGATGGCCGGGTTGCCGGCGAGATCCGGCCGGATCACCTTGAGCGCGACGATGCGCTCCACCTCTATGTCTCGAGCCAGGTAAACGGCTCCCATGCCTCCCATGCCAAGTATCTTCAGGATCTCGTAGCGCCCACCGAGAACCTCGCCGTCACGAAAGATGGTTGCGCCAATGCTTGCGAAAACCGGGTTGAGGGCAGACCCCGGACCTGAGGAGACCGAGGTGACCGGAGCTTTGGTGAGCGCAGCGATTGGAGTGGCAACGGTAGCCGTATCCGATGGATCGCTCTTGGAGGGAGTTGGAGTGGCAGCTCCAGGAACAAGGGTATCCTGAGAATCGCTGCCGGCCGGAATCGGACCCTTCAGATCAGGCACCGGCTTGGGCAGGGGGGCGGAACTATCCCCGCTTGATACTGCGACCGTTTCCTGCTCCCGTCGCGGCGTATCCCGATCGGCAGTCACGCGCTACCTTCCGAACCTGAGTTAAAAGGTGAAGGAGACTTTCACCCGAAGCCAATGTCCTAGAGTATAACCTTGATTGCAAGCGTGCCCCCGGTGGATTCGGGCCAGGCACTACGCGACAGGCCTATTGCGCCACACCTGCAATAGTCATCGCGCGGTTTCGATACGGTTGCGCTAAACCATTGCCGAAGTACCTTGTGCCGTACAGATTCCCCTGACTGTCCATGATGAGGCCGGCGCGAGGGTTACTCGAATCGTGAGGAACCGAAAGCCGGCTCAGGGGTGGCCAGTGCCGAACCGATTGGCATCGTAGACGAAATCCACTAGCCCATCGCGGTAGTCGATCTTCACCTGAAGCATGCTCAGCAAGCTGAATCCCAGTGTCCCCGATACCTCGGTCCCAAACCCGCGGCTTAAGTTGGAAAGGTCGAAGGCGATCATATCCAGGTTTTTCTGCCGCAGATGCCCGAAGGTAAGCGTAGCTTTGTCGGCGCGATAGACATTCGCCACGTTTCCGTTCGCGCCTTTCACATGAGTGTAGGGATCGATGCTGACCTTGGTCAGCGTACTCGCGGCCTGCCGCGAAATCATGTTGGCGGCCGCTCCGGTGTCAATCAGGAAGAGCATGGAAGGAGAGTCATTGACGTGTGTCGGGATCAGAAGGGCATGGCCGAAGCGAAAAACCGGAGTCCACTTTGCCATCTCCGGTGCGACGTAGCGATCGTGAGGCAGCTTCGGGAGCGGCGTCGTGCTGCTGCTGTTGCTCTTCTCGCCGCCCGTGGTGTGCTCTTCTTCGACGGCTTCGGCTTTGGCATCCGAATCGCCAGCTCCCTCCTGCCCGGTGCTCAGGCCGGCAGGAGTTGCTGTCTCGTCGGGCCGCACCGGCAGTGGCGATAACCGCAGCTTCCGGTCGGGCATGTCAATGTCGATCAGATAAGAACGAAATACGTCGGCGCCGATCAGACCATCCTCATCGGCAACCGAATTGCGATCACTGACCATAACCACGCAGTCGGAAAATTCCAGCTCCCCAACCCGTATGTGATCGGCGACGGCCAGATATCCGCTCTGCGGGCCCTGATCGCCTACTCCGCGAAAACTAATGCCGGAGAGGCGTGTGAGCCCGGCTTTTTCCGCCGCTTTGTGTCCCACCGTGATTCCGCCGGCTCCGGTATCGAGCAACAGCCGGGCGCTGTGATCGTTCAACTTCACCACCAGACCCTCGCCAAACGCATGCGTCGGATCGCGCAACATTGGCTCCAGCTTCGCCTCGGTCTCCTCCACTTTGTTGACGAGCTGGCAGGCATGCACGGGCTTTTCAGCCAGGGCCTTCAGGTGGGCCAGCCGCTCCTGCAACCTGGCGACCTGCTCCGGCGCATTGGGGTGCGGCGCGGCGAGATAAGCTTCGATGGCAGCAATCTCCTGCTTCCGCGTACCCTGGCGAAACCAGGCTCGCTGTACCTGCGGATCGTTAGGAGCGATTTTGTAAGCCGCCTGTACGAGGTCGTAGGCATGGCGATACATCGAATACGCGCGATACACCCGAGCCAATCCAAGATACGCGGCTACCAGTTGTTGATCGGTCTTGGCCGCCTTCAGATAGGATGTTTCCGCCTCCGTCATATCACCGCGGCGAAAGTACACGTCGCCCATCGCGGCCAGCAACGGCGGCGAAGTCGGCTGGGCCGCCAAGGCGCTGCTTGCGGTGGTGAAGGCGTCGTCGACTTTCTGCTCCCGCAGCAGACAGCGGACCAGTCCCGCCTGCGCGGCCACCAGTTTCGGGTCGGCCTTCAGCAGCGCCTGATACTTATCGATTGCTTCCGTGAATTTGCCGGAGTTGTAGAGCTGATCGGCCGCTGCCAGGTCGGGGTTCACTGGCGCAATTTTCGTGTCGTCGCCAAAGGCGTGCAACGAAATCGATAGAACGATGACAAGCAAAGCCGCGAGCGGTCGTGGCAGCATTGGTCGCACCTCTCCTGTGGGAGCGGAGATAACTTAATAAATAGGTTGCAGCAGAGCGGCCTTCTCCGCCAACCGTTGTAGCTGGAAGTGGCCAACATAGCATGGATACCGGCGCTATCACATATTTTTGTCCGCGCGAAGGCAGCCACAACGCGAAGGCAGCCACAATGAGTCGTTAGCTACGCCTTCATCGCATCTCTGCGGGCCAACCCGCACCCCCCGCCGAGGCGCTCGCCCGCGCCGCCCGCGGCATCGACCCGAACACCGGGATTTCGAAGTCGTCACAGTAATCCACTCCCGGCACATCGGCTTGCGCGTGCAGCATCCACAACAACTGGTCTCTGGGCACTTCGTGATTGGTTTCGTAAGCGTCTTCCGGAATGTCGAACTCAACCGGAATACACGTTCCCACCGGGGCAATCATCAAAGCCGACTGCGGAACATTCTTCTGCTGTTGCCAGAGCTGAGTATCGTTGACGCTCCGCTCCTTGCCTGAACCCGTCACAATGCGACGAATACAAGACAGCCGCAGATCGATTCCATGGTCGGCGGCGGTTTCCAGACGCAGGTGAATCTGTCCGCTCATTCGCTTGCCCGGAGAAAAAGGCAGTGTGGCGAATTCAAAGTAGGTTTGGCCGTAGCGCCGGCGGCGGATGGTGGCGCGCAAAGCTCCCACGAGCAGAGCCGTAGGAATTAGACACAGCCCGAGTAGGAACACTATCCCCGCACTAGCAGTGCGTATCAACTGCGGCACGTTGATCCACGCCATCGGCAAGAAAAGCATGCCGGTCAGGACAGTGCCAACCCACCAACCATAAAACGTACTACGGCGGTTGCCGAGCGCGCGGCCCTGCGCCCAGTCGCTGCGCCACAGCCACGGAGATTGCGGATTGGTGTCCCGCACCGCTGCATTCCGCTTTTGCCACTGGTAGCCATATACGGCGCCAAACATGAGCCCCGCCCCGATAATGGCGAAAACCGAAGCGAAGATCGCGGCGGCGACGGGATCGGTATTGTTGCCGTGAACAGATGGCGCTGAGGTGAAAAAGGCAAAGCTGGCGTACGCGCCAAACCCGAAGAAGGGCAGGCCGAACAGGAACAGCACCACCGCGCCGGCTTTGGACGGTTGCGCCACGCCGTGATTATAGGGCGCGCGGGATTGCTTGCGCTATACTTCCGCTGTTTTCGGATTCCAGCGAAAACGTGTGCATGGCGGATGATCCAACCATCTCGTTGGGGCCACAGAACCCTCAAGACCCGGATGGAACACTGACTCCTGGCGCTACCGCAGCTACCACCAGGAATCCTCTCCTTCTGCCAACGCGAATTGGCCGTTACCGGATTGTTCGCCTGCTGGGCGAAGGCGGCATGGGCGCGGTCTACGAGGCCGAGCAGGAGCAACCCCGGCGCAGCATTGCACTGAAGGTTATCCGGAGCGTCTGGGCCAGTCCGCAAATGCTGCGCCGTTTCGAGCAGGAGTCGCAGACGCTGGGCCGCCTGCACCACCCCGGCATCGCGCAGATATACGAAGCGGGAACCGCCGACACTCCATTCGGTCCTGAGCCTTACTTTGCCATGGAGATCATCCACGGCAAGCCCCTCATCGACTACGCCAATGACGCGAAGCTCGACACGCGGCAGCGATTGGCGTTGATGATCGAAATCTGCGATGCGGTGCAGCACGCGCACCAGCGCGGCATTATTCATCGCGACCTGAAGCCCGGCAACATCCTGGTCGACGAGAGTGGGCAGCCGAAAATCCTGGACTTCGGCCTGGCCCGTGTCATGGACAGCGATACCGAGCAGATGACGCGGCAGACCGACATCGGCCAACTGCTGGGCACATTGCCGTACATGAGTCCCGAGCAGGTTGAAGCCGATCCCATGGCGGTTGACACTCGCACCGATGTTTACGCGCTGGGGGTCATTCTCTACGAACTGCTCACCGACAAGCTTCCCTACACGCTCTCACAGCAATTGCACGAGGCGGTGCAGACGATTCAGCAGGTCGATCCCACTCCCCTGAGTTCAGTGAGCCGTTTGTATCGAGGGGACATTGAGACCATCGTAGGAAAAGCGCTGGAGAAGGACAAAGCCCGGCGCTATCAATCGGCAGCCGAACTTGCTGACGATATCCGGCGCTACCTCGAAGACCGGCCGATTACCGCCCGGCCACCAAGCACCAGCTATCAGTTAAAGAAGTTCGCGCGCCGGCACAAGATACTCGTGATAGGCGTGCCTGCTTTATTTCTAGTGCTGGTTGCCGGGGTAGTAGCCAGTACCTTGGAGGCGGTGCGGGCGCGACGGGCCGAAGCCCGCGCACAGACGGAAGCTGCCATCGCGAAGGCAGTGAACCAGTTTCTGCAGGACGATCTGCTGTCCCAGGCCAGTCCGGATTCTCAGAGCGGGACGCCGGACCCGGAGGTCAAGGCTCGGACGCTGCTGGACCGGGCTGCGGCGCGCGTGGGCAATCGATTCGCGGGCCAGCCGCTGGTCGAAGCAGAGATTGAGGAGACGATCGGCAATGCCTATTCCGGCTTGGGCCTGTACGCGCAAGCCGAGACACATCTGCGCAAGGCCTATGAGCTGAGTTCGAAGTATCGTGGCCCCGACGACCCTAAAACACTCTCTATCCTGATGGTTGTCTCCAGTGTCGCCTCGGATCAGGATAAGGACAGCGAAGCTGTGGCTGCGGCGAAAACGGTTTTTGAAGGCCAAACCCGCACCCTGGGACCGGAGGACCCAAGAACGGTGGTGGCGATGCAGAACCTCGGCGCCTTATACCTCGGCACCAGGCAGTACGCTGAGGCCGAGCCGCTTCTGAAGAAGGCGCTTGAGGTTCAGGTCCGCCGACAGGGCTACGATAACCTCGACACCCTGAACACCAGCGACAGCCTGGCCGAGCTATATATCGAACAGTCCCGCTACGCAGAGGCCCGGCCTTATCTGGAGAAGGGGCTCGATAGCTATCGCCGTGTCTACGGCCCAGAGCATCCTTTCACCCAACGCGAAATGTTTGGCTTGGGCAAGGTTTTGCTCGGAGAAGGTAATTACCCGGAAGCCGAAAAGGTTCTGGCAGACGTCTATGCAGTGGACATGCGAGTGAAAGGTGCGCAGCATCCAGACACGTTGCGCGTGGCCTCCAACCTTGGCTTTGCTTATTCGCAACAAGGCAAACTCGCTCAAGCCATACCTTTACTGGAGAACACGATTCGCGGTTTTCAGCAGACTACGGACCTTGGTCCCGGAGCGCCGGAGACCCTTAAAACTGAGTCGCGTCTTGCATGGGCCTATGACTCCAAGGGAGACCTGCCGCGCGCTGAGCAAATCTGGCGATCTGTGCGGCAGGGCTATATCGATTTGGGCAAGGACGGAGCAGCCGGTGCGGTCGATGTGAGCGAATTACTAGGTCAGAACCTGATCAGACAGCGAAAGTTCGCGCAAGCCGAACCGCTACTCCGCCAGGCTCTCGCCTATCGAGAGAAGGGGGATCACGACGATTGGCACTATTTCCGCGCGCAGGCGTTTCTCGGCGCAGCTTTGGCCGGCCTGCGGCAATACTCGGAGGCCGAGCCGCTGCTTCTCAACGGATACGAAGGACTGCGGCAACACACTTCCCGCATGCCCGCCGAGCAGCGGAAGTGGATTCGCTTTACGGGCGAACAGATTGTCGACATGTACTCACAATGGTCGAAGCCTGAAGAAGCGGCCAAGTGGCGCGCGACCCTTTAGGGTCCACAGGAAGTCTCCTTGGCTTCGATTCCCTGGGCCGGCCCCATTTTTCCAGATTTTCATTGATACTATTGATGTAGCTCTTTTTGAGACCGTCTATGACAACTTGCGCTCAGGCCGTTCCCACCTCTCAACAACAGAATTTAGCCTATGATCCGCTGCTCGACGACATCGGGTACATGACTTGCATGACCCTGGTGCTGCTCGGAAATTACGCGCAGACCGGGCATCTGGGCGGACCGCTCGCCTACACACCGTACAACGTCGCGGCGCATCTGGCTGGTCCTGAACACGGCGGACTCCGTTACGACTACCGCCGCCCGAAGCATCCTTACTCCGACAAGTTCATGATGGCCGCGGGCCACTCGGTTCCCACCTGCTACGCGCTGTGGATGATCCTGGGCCAGGCGCTGTATCGCAAGTATCAGCTGACCGGCGATCCGCGTTATCACGTCCAGCCGCACGATGCGATTCTGGCGATTGACGCGCTCGGATTCCGTCGCGGCGCGGGCGCGCTAAAGACGCTGCTGCACGATACCAATCTGGAAGACCATCCTCTCTTTGCGCAAGCCAAAGGCCGCGGTATTCGCGCGCTCCAGGGACACGCCGAAAGCACCGACGTAACCAATGACGTCAACGGTGGTCCCTCGGGCATCGGCATCGCGACCGCTGCCGGTAAAGCTGCGTTCTGGGATATCGTGGGCGCGCCCGCCTCGCCGAAAATCATCGCGCTGGAGGGAGAATTCGCGCTCACCGAAGGTCACGCGCAGGAGTTGAAGACGCAGGCGCTCGCGCTCCAGGTGGGCAAGCGCTTGCGCGTGATGGTCTCCGACAACAACGCGGGCATCGACGATTGCCTGATCGGCGGCAAGATTGGCGGCGTCATCTCCTCGCAGTTCTGCGAGGTCTACGACCTCGTGAGTCAGTGGACGTCGTATGGATGGAACGTCTTCACGCTGTCGAATGGCAACGATTACGGCGAAGTGACCGCGGCACTGAAAGCCATGGACGAAGTGGACCCGCAGGACCGCCGTCCCATCGTCGCCATCGGCAAAACCATCAAGGGTTACTGGCCGGCGGCTGCGGACGGAAAGATTGCCGGCTATGCAGGCGAGCAATTGGTGAGTTACCCCAGCCATCCTTACGCGCTCAAGATGAATTCGGAGTATTTTCTCGCGCTGGCTTCGACATTCGAGAAGCATTACGGCGTGGAGTTCGAAGGCATTCGCAAAGGCCCGGTCACGGACAATCGGGAGCGACTGATCCAGTTCAAGACCAACATCGACGTGGTCATGTCGGTGCTCGACCGCAACGGGCTGGGCGACCGCCTGGCCGATCGACTGGTCGAAATCGGCGACACCGTGCGCGACGATGTGAAGTTGCGCATCTCAGCCTCGACCGATCCCTTCCTCGACGATCGCCTGCGCGTCAAGGCGCTGCCGGAAAAGCCGCAGAAGGTCTCGATTCGCAATGCGATCTCGGGCAAGGAGAAGGAAGTCAGTATTGCGCTGTTCAAGAAACCGGGCGAAGTGGCCGGAGCGCGGCGCGGTATCTCCGAGATCATCAAATGGATGAATTACGTCACCGAGGGACGATTCTTCACCGTAGCCGCAGACCTTTCGGAATCGATCAACGTGGAGCACGGCGCTTTGTGGGGACACTACAGCCCGACGGAAAATCCGCTGGGCACGCGCTTGAAAGCGCCCATTCAGGAAGCCGGCAATGTCTCCACCGCTATCGGACTGGTGAGTCAAAGCGCTTCCGTCGATCCAGAAAACTTCGCGGGCGTGTGGGCTTTAAGTGGCACCTACGGCGCGTTCACGCCGCTGATGTACACTCCAGCGCGTGTCTGGAGTCAGCAGAATCAGGACAGCAAGTTCCGCGTCGGCGTGCTGCATATTCTCGCCGCGCACTCCGGTCCGGAAACCGCGGCCGACGCTCGCACCCACTTCGGCATCTTCGCGCCGCAGGTGTGGAAGCTGTTCCCGCGCGGTCAAGTCATTAATCTGAGCTTTTGGGATTACAACGATGTCGCGCCCGGCTATTTCGCGGCGGCGGAAATCGCGGCGCGCGATCCGCACGTGGGCATCATCACCATCGAAGTGGCGCGTCCCGACTTCCCGGTCGCGGACCGCAGCCAGTTCGCCGACACCGATGTACGCGCTGCCGCAAAGGGCTTGTACGTGATCCGCGATTTCGCGCCCGACAAGCCGCGCCACGGTTATGTGATCGCTTCCGGATCCAGTTCCACTTTCAACCTGGTGAAGGTGCTGCCGAAACTCGAAGCAGCCGGCGTCAACGTGAAAGTGATCGCAGTGATCAGCGAAGAATTGTTCGATCGCCAGGCACAAGCCTATCGCGATTCCGTGCTGCCACCCGAGGCTCGCTACGACTTGATGGTGGTCTCGACTGGCACGCGGCGCGTGTGGCCGCTGCGCAACCTCGGTCCGTTGGTAGACGAGTATTCCCTAACCTCCGACTTCGACAATTGCTGGCGCAGCGGCGGCCTGGAAGCGGACGTGATCACGGAAGCCCATCTCGATCCCGATTCGATCTTCCGAGGCGTGGAGCGATTCGCCAAAGAACGCGAGCGCCGCATCAACGATCAACGAAAAATGATCGGGTAATTGGGCGACATTCCGCCAGCGTTCAGGCTTCAGCGTAGTTGCCCTGCTTACCCCGGCGCTGGACATTGGCGCCAACACCGTGATCTTCTCGGTCGTCGACGCCGTCCTGCTCTGCCCGTTTGCGTATCCGCACCACTCGGTACGGATTATGAAGCAAATGGATTCGAGTCAGTAGTGTTACGATTTTTCGAGTGGGGAATTTATCCGATCTATGTCTGACATGAAGCAGGGTCGTTTGACCCAGCCGCTGGTGCGCGAAAATGGCTCGCATCGTCCTGCGACCTGGGACGAAGCCATGAAACGCGTTGCTGCAGCGTTTCGCGCGTCGATTGCCAAGCAAGATTGGCGCAACTTTGGCATGTTCAGTTGTTCCAAGACAACCAATGAACTGAACTACGTGGCGCAAAAGTTTGTGCGCAGCGTGATGGGCACCAACAACATCGACAGCTGCAACCGGACTTGACACGCGCCTAGTGTCGCCGGTCTGGCGGCAGTGTTTGGAGCGGGCGGCGGGACAAGTTCGTATCGCGAGATGGAAGACGCGAACGTCATCCTCTTGTGGGGATCGAACGCGCGGGAGACTCACCCGATTTTCTTCCACCACGTGCTGCGTGGCGTGCGCAACGGCGCCGAATTGTATGTTGTGGACCCGCGGCGCACCAGCTCCGCGCGTTGGGCGCACTTGTGGCTGGGGCTCGACGTGGGCTCCGACATTTCGCTGGCGAATGCCATGGGGCGCGAAATTATTGCCGCAGGGCTGGCCAACGAAAAGTTCATCCACCACGCCACCAGCGGATTTGAAGCCTACAAAACGCACGTGGAAAGCTACACGCTGGAGCGGGCTGAGCGCGAAACTGGCGTGCCGGGGGAAGCGATTCGCAAAATGGCGCATGCCTACGCCAGTGCACCGCGGGCGCAGTTGTGCTGGACTCTGGGCATCACCGAGCATCACAACGCGATGGACAACGTGGTCGCCCTCATCAACCTGGCATTGCTCACCGGGCATGTGGGCCGCTACGGCAGCGGTGTCAATCCTCTCCGAGGGCAGAACAACGTTCAGGGCGGTGGCGACATGGGTGCGATTCCCGCTCACCTGCCGGGCTTCCAGCATATTGAGAACGATGAACTGCGCGCCAAGTTCGACAAGGCCTGGGGCGTGACCACACCGCCGAAACGCGGCTGGCACCTGAGCCACATGTTTGACGCGATGGAGCGCGGCGAGCTCACGACGCTTTATGTGCTTGGCGAGAATCCCGCCGACTCCGAAGCGGATCGGCATCGTGCCTTGAAGCGGCTTGGCGGTTTGGAATTCCTGGTGGTGCAAGACCTCTTCTATACAAGAACGGCGGAGCTTGCCGATGTGGTTTTGCCGGCCGCAGCCGGGGTGTTGGAAAGCGAAGGAACGGTGACGTCCAGTGAACGGCGCGTGCAGCGTGTTCGCCCCACCGTGCCGCCACCTGACGGAGTGCGCGGCGACGTGGAGATCATCTTCGATTTGGCGCGCCGGCTTGGTCACGACTGGGGCACGCCCGACGCGGAGAGTATCTGGAACGAAGTTCGCACTTTGAGCCCGATGCACGCGGGCATGAGCTATCGTCGTCTGGAGGAGATGGGCGGTATTCAGTGGCCGTGCTATGACGATTCGCACCCTGGAGAGATGTTTCTTCATGGCAGGCTGTGGAGCAAGCCGCTGATCGGCCCGCGCGCGCCATTTCACGTAGTGGAATTTGAGCCACCGGTGGACCAGTTGGACCAGGAATATCCCATTCGCTTGACCACTGGCCGCCGGCTTGACGATTACAATACAGGCGTTCAAACCAGGCGTTACTCATCGCCGCTACGGCGTGAGGAAGCGCTGCAGCTTTCGCCCGAAGACGGCCAGCACTACAAGTTGCAAGAGGGAGAACAAGTACGCGTGTCCTCGCGGCGCGGTTCGATCGTCGCGCCGGTACGTTTCGATCCCGGACTGCGCCGCGGGCTCGCTTTCCTGTCAGTTCACGCGCATGATCGCGTGGCGACGAACGAACTGACGATTGATGCGGTTGATCCGAAGTCCGGCACTTCGGAGTTTAAGGCGACTGCAGTTCGGATTGAAAAAACATGAGGGGACCTGATTGGATCTTCATCTAACCGGCGCGCAGGCTACCGCTGAGGAGCGCGAGGCGGTTGACTCGGAACTGGGTACACCGCAATCAGACTCGCAGCAAACCGGCGACAGCCGGGCCATTCGCGGAGACCGTGCTCGCGACCGCCGGCATCTGCTCTTGCCTGTACTTCACGCGGTCCACAAGCGCACGGGGTGGATCAGTCCGGGCGCAGTCAATTACATCGCCTCTCGTTTAGACGTAGCGCCCGCAGAAATTTATGGCGTGGCGTCGTTCTATGGAATGTTTTCGCTCGAGCCGCGTCCTGCGGTCGTAGCTCACGTTTGCGATGACATCGCGTGTGTCACGCGCGGTGCGGATAAACTTTGCGCAGAGTTGAAAAGTGCGCTGGGTGCGGCTGGGTCGCCTTGCGTCGACGGACACGCGATGTGGCAGCGCAGCCAATGCCTGGGCCTGTGCGAGCGTGCGCCAGCAGTGTTAGTCACCTCAGCCGGAGAAAATCCCAAGGAGCGAGTGCTGGCCCCGGCGTCGGCCGAAGCTGTGCGGAACCTGATGAACGATGCGGTGTGCGGTCAGTTGCCCGCCCAGCCCGATGCTCTGAATGTGCGGGAGAGCGTACCGCAGAGTGCGCAATCCAGCGAGTCCATTCCCTTGCGACTTCTTCGTCGCATTGGACAGGGCGTCGCTCCAACGCTGGAGGCGTATCAGCAGCTCGGCGGATACAGAGGTTTGCGCAAGGCGCTTGAAGTAGGGGCCGAAGAGACGCTGCGCGAGTTGTCCGACTCGAAGCTTCTGGGACGCGGCGGCGCGGCCTTCCCGGCTGCCACGAAGTGGGAGGCGCTCTTCCGCCAAAGGCACAGATTGCAGCAGGAACCTGGGCGCCGGCATTACGTGATCTGCAATGCGGATGAATCCGAGCCCGGAACCTTCAAAGATCGCATCCTCATGGAAGGCGATCCTTTCGCGGTGCTGGAAGGTCTCACAATCGGCGCCTTTGTCACCGGCGCACTCCAAGGCTATATCTACTTGCGGGGCGAATATCCTCTAGCTGCCGAGCGGATGCAACAGGCAATTGACCAGGCCACGGAAAACGGGCTCCTGGGAGACGACATGCTTGGCTCGGGGCTGCAATTTACGGTGGAAATTCGCCGCGGCGCCGGCGCGTACATTTGCGGCGAAGAGACCGCGCTGTTTAGCTCGATCGAGGGCTATCGCGGCGAGCCGCGCAACAAGCCGCCGTTCCCCACGCAGTCCGGACTCTTCCGCCAACCGACTGCGGTCAACAATGTCGAGACTCTGGTCAATATTCCGGGCATCATTCTCGACGGCGGGGCAAACTATGCGACGACGGGCACCACTCATTCGGCGGGCACGCGGATATTTTGCCTCTCCGGCCATGTCGGGCGTCCGGGTGTTTACGAAGTCGCGATGGGAACGACCTTGCGCGAGCTCATCGATCTTGCCGGTGGAGTGGCAGGCAACGGCAAGTTGCAGGCGGTTCTTCTGGGAGGGGCTGCTGGGACCTTCGTCGGGCCACATGAACTCGATCATCCGCTCACTTTCGAAAACACGCGCGCCATCGGCGCCAGTCTTGGCTCCGGGGTAGTTATGCTGTTTGATGAGACCGTCGATCTTCGCCGCGTCCTGCTGCGCATCGCCAGTTTCTTTCGTCATGAAACCTGCGGTCAATGCGTTCCTTGCCGCGTCGGAGTAGTGCGCCAGCAGGAAGCGCTCCAGCGGTTGGTCGATAGAGAACCGCTCGGATCGGTCGCACAGGAGATTACGATGCTGCGGGAGATATCGCAGGCCATGCGCGACGCCTCGATCTGCGGCCTGGGGCAAACCGCCTCCAGCGCGCTGGAGTCCGCGATGAAAGCGATGGAGTTTGTTCGCATGAGTCAATCGACCAGAGAGACTCTGCGAGAACTTGACGCGCCAGTCTCCACCATTCCAATACCGCGGGGCCCGGTGCCGCAGGCGCCGCCGCGGCCGGAACCTCGCTCCATCGAAGTTAAGATCGATGACGAAACTGTTTCCGTCCCCGAAGGATCGACCATCCTGGATGCGGCCAAAAAACTGGGCATCGACACGCCGACACTTTGCTTCCTGGAAAGCCTGACTCCCGTCAACGCCTGCCGCGTTTGTGTGGTGGAGTTGGAAGGATCGCGCACGCTCGTTCCTGCCTGCTCGCGCAAGGTCGAACCTAACATGTCGATCAAGACGGATTCCGAGCGCGTGCGGTTGAGTCGGCGGCTGGTGCTGGAGTTTCTGGCTTCTTCGGTCGATCTTTCCACTGCACCGGCAATGCAGGGCTACATCGAGCGATACAACGCGAATCCCGAACGCTTCGGTCTGGCACGAGCTACGGTCGCGCAGCCGGTGAAGATCGATAACGATCTTTATGTCCGCGATTACTCCAAGTGCGTCTTGTGCTACAAGTGCGTGGAAGCCTGCGGGGTAGACGCCCAGAACACCTTTGCGATCGCCGTGGCCGGCCGCGGCTTCTCTGCACATATTGCTACCGAGTTCGACGTTCCTCTGCCCGACTCGGCCTGTGTCTATTGCGGCAACTGCATCGGCGTCTGTCCTACAGGCGCGCTGATGTTCAAGACCGAATATGACATGCGTCAGGCCGGCACATGGGACGAAAGCCGGCAGACGAAGACCGACACTATCTGCCCCTACTGCGGAGTCGGCTGTGACCTCACCGTGCACCAGCAGGACGGTGAGATCGTACGCGTGACCTCGCCGCTTGACCACAGCGTGACTCGCGGCAACCTTTGCATCAAAGGGCGGTTCGGCTGGCAGTTCGTGCAGATCGAACGCAACGGCAAGTAGTCCTTCTCCCACCCGTCAGCCCATCGTTTATCCCGGCCAGGCCACAGCCTTGATGGCCATTCCAAAGAGGAGCAGGTTTGGGTTTCCTGTGTTGTTCACGACTACTGCCGGGAGGGATTGGTTGCTACCGTAGTTGTCGGTGGTCTGGTGTTCGACCAGTGGTGCCGGATCGCCGGGATTAGGAGGAGACAGAGCGCCCGGATCATCCAGCGTGAAGCCCGCCCCCTGAGCCAAACTGTTCGCGCCGGAAGGAAAATCACCATTGCCATCCGCGACAAGGCCAAAACCATACAGGGCGTCGCCGGCCGCCAGGCCGATTGCAGACGTCTGGAGGCTGCTCACCGGGGTGGTGGCAACCTGATTCAAGGGGCTGGCGGTAGGAGCGTCTAGGTTCACATTGTTGAAGGCCGAGAGGCAGATGCTCCAGGGCACAACCGAGTTCAGTTGCACCTTGACTGCGAACTGCGTGGCGTTAGCAGGATTCAGCGCCGTGAATACTTGGATATACGATATCGTCTTGGGCGGTGCAGCTGTTTCGAGCATCCATGAGTACGCATCGTCAACCGAAGCTAGGCTTGGGGTGAAGGCCGGCGGATTGCCCTTCCACTGGAGCGTAACCACGATCAGTTCCCCGCCTTGTAAATCGGTCAATGTTGCATCGACGCTGGTTATATCTGCGCCGCCGTTCCCGGTAGCGCTCTCGGAGTAGACTGCCGTATTGACGTAGCCGACCTCTAGATTTGGCGGCGCTAGCGTCGTTCCGTTTATCCCAAATATTGCGTCGCACCCCACAAAGCCTAAAAGGGCAATCACAGCCAACAGCAGAATCGGCGTGAGGATCACAAACCAATCGATCATTTCAGCTTCTCTCCATGCGATAGCTGCGATCTACGATGAAACTTTGAGTCCCATCGCGAAGATGAATCCCTTCGCGTTCGGGTCGGAGTTCGAATTCGTGACCTGTGCGATCACCGGACTGTTGCCGTCACCGTCTTCGACCAACGGATTCGTTACCGCCGGATATTCCGCGGTGAAGCCCGAGCCCGCGGTCAACGGGTTATTGCCCGGAAACGTACCGTCGCTATTCGCGGCGAAAGCGACTGCGTAAACCAAATCGCCGGACCCGATGCTCAGGGCCGGTGTCTGCGGATTATTGCCTGCGTAGTCCAGCGGACTGGTTTGGGGGCTGTAGAACGGCGCAACCTCATCCACGCCGTCGTACGCCGAGACGCACAGGTTCCAGGCCACGTTCGAATTGCGCGGAAGCAATGCGGTCACCGTGAGCTGGGTATTGCCCGCCGGATTCACGGCCGAGAATATTTGGACCGACATGACGTCCCATGCGAACGGGCCGCCGCCATCCACCGGTGAGAATGCCGCGCCTGATAGCGCCGGCGTCTCGGGAAGGGCAACGGCCGAACTCCATTGCACCGCGGCTATGATCAGCTCTCCACCCTGCAAACTGAGCGCGGCGGCGGTCACGCTTTTGGTGCCGGCGGCCGCGGACTGCACCACTGTCTGTACATTCGATACGCTAGGCGGAGCGGCGGCATGGAATTGGCAGCCCGCAAATCCCAGCAGGGCTACAACGGCCAAAAGTAGAATCGGCGTGAGGATTACAAACCCATCGATCATTGAGGCCCTCTCTATCCAACTGCTTCGGATTTCAGTCCCATCGCGAAGATGAATCCCTTCGCATTCGGGTCGGAGTTCGCGTTGGTTACCTGAGCGACGACCGGATTGCTGCCCGTGCCGTCTTCCACCAGAGGATTGGTGATCGCCGGGAACTCGGCGACGAAGCCCGGCCCCGCGGTCAACGCGTTGGAACCCGGGAAAGTGCCGTCACTGTTCGCAGCGAATGCCACCGCGTAAACCAGATCGCCGGGCCCGATTGTCAGGGGCGGCGTTTGCGGATTATTGCCAACGTAATTCAACTTGCTGGTCTGGGGACTGTATAACGGCGAAGTCTGGTCCGCGCCCAGGTACGACGAAACGCACAGGCTCCACGTCACATTGGAGTCGTGCGGCAGAGTCGCCGTCACAGTGAGCTGGGTATTACCCGCCGGATTGAACGCCGAGAAAATTTGCACTGACATATTGTTCCAGGTGAAGGGTCCGCCGCCGTTTACCGGCGAGAACGACGCACCGGTAAGACCCGGCATGTCGGGGCCAGAGATCGCCGAACTCCACTGCACTGCCGCCACGATCAGTTCACTACCCTGCAGGCTGAGCGGAAGGGCGGTAATGCTTTTCGTGCCTGCGGGCGCCGAGGTAACTACGGTCTGCACGTGTACCAGCAGCGGGCCTGTATAGAAGACGTCCTGATAGCAGCCCACAAAGCCCAGCAGCGAGACGATCGCCAGCAGCAGCAACGGCGCGAGGATGAGAAACGTGTCAAACATCGATTCTCCTCGTTCGTTCGGCCGTCACTGCGACACCTGCCGCGTCGAAGCGGAGGGAGCTTCGGAATAGCCAATCTGTACGCCGGAGATGATTCCCGATGCGTCGATGGTGACGATCGTCGGCCAGGCAGTCACACCGTATGCAGTCGCGATCTTGCGACCTGGATCGGCAACTGAGATAGCCGAAATCTTCTTCTCCGCCAGAACACGGTGGGCGTGCTCGACCGACTCGCCGTCATTGATGGCCAGCACCAAGGGCTGTGCGCCGTTCTGAAGCAGGGCCGCGATGGCTTGCGTGCTGGGCGCAGAGCCGCTACGCCAGAAGACGAGCGCTACCCGGCGTCCTTTCAACTTCGAGAGCGGCATCGTGTGGCCGGCCGAATACTCGAACAGGAAGTTGGGCGCGGGCTGGCCGGACCGAACGTTCGGGCGCAGCAACTTCGGCGAATCCACGAACGTAGGCACCAGCATCTTCGTCAATGCCGCCACGAGTGCACCCTGCTCGATTGCACCTTCATGACGCCACACTACTTTGCCCATAGGATCGACGATGGCCGTTAGCGGTCGCGCCGCTTTGCCCAGGTGAAACGCATGCCCCCAGGCAGTGTCGTTCTCGGCGTAGATGATGCCGGACGTGAAAGGCAACTTCTCCAGGTGCCCTGTTGGCACAACAGCCATCACGGCGGTGGGAGCGTCGCTGCGTTGTGTTTTGCTCAGAGCTTCCGTGAGGATAGTCAAACTGGCTGCCGATTTCGCGTCGGCAAGGTGCAGCAGCAGATTGGGTGCAGCGCGTCCCGCTGCCTGCGGAGCGGTATGTCCGGTGACGACAATCTGCCCGTTGGCTCCTTGCCGTACCATGGCTATAGTCGGCATTGACTCCACGTCCCCCAGATTGAGTCCCAGCAGGGGCAGGGGCAGGCGACGGTAGCCGCAACTGGTCGCGCTCACGGAAGTTGCCGGCCCATTGCTCTTCATCGAAATCCGTGTGCCTTGCACGGTGAGACAAAGTGGCGTGTATGGCGGAAGCGAAGCGCCCCCGCCGACGGTGGCGTCGTCTGCCTCAACCACGTCATTGGAGTGCAGCAGGACGAACTTGTTTGGGTCTACGCCGAACGGGTAAAGCTGGTTGTTGTAGCTGATACTCCACACGTACTGGGTAATGGTTCCGCCGGGAATCCACGAGTTCAGCGCGGTGTAGTCCGGTCCAGTCGACGTGACCACGATACCCCCACCCAGACCCAGGCCGCCGCCGGTCGCGGGCTGCGAGGGAATCTGGTCGTACTCGACATAGGGATCGGCCCATGCAAGAACGGCCTCGAATCCGCGCAAAATCACGGCTGTCGGCTCGATGTCCACCGAACTGTACGAAAATTGGAGCTTGATCGAGGGGTCGGGCTGATCGCCGGTCGTGGGATCGGTGAGCATCGAGTTCACCAGATTGCCCAGCTGGGTGTCGATGTTGGTCTGGCTGCGAACTGTAGCCTGAATGCCGTTGGGATCCGGGGAGTTCAGGATGTTGCTGACGGCAGCCGCAATGTTGTTGGTAATCGAGCCCTTGAATGCTCCCAGGATCGCGTCCAGAATATCGCCGCCAACACCTGAGTCGGTGAAGTCGAGCGAGACCTTGGAGAGCACCAGTTCGGCTGCGCCCAGCCGGCCGCTCGCGTCAATCGGAATCAGGTTCAGGCCGAACGAAACCACGGTCCTGAAGTTGAAACTCGGAAATATCGAGCCGCTGCTGTGGGCGTGGGCGTTGATGACCAACTGCATCGCCCCAGTGGTGAAGTTCAGCGCGGGCGCAGGACTGGTCAGCGAGATGGTGTACGTTGCCGAGAAGGGCCATTCGCTCACGCCAATCGGCGGGAACTGTGTAAGTTGGCCGATCGACGAGCTCAATAGCGAATTGATATACGACGGGCTGATGGCGAAGGCGAAATCGTCGGTCGCGTTCAGGACGATGTCTTGCACGCTGGCAGGGGTGCTGGAATGACTCGTCAGATTCAACAGCAGCGCCCCGGCTTTTTGCGTGCCGGAGAGCATGGTCTTGAATTGCAGCGCCGCAACACTCCTGGGCAACGTGGCGCTGGAGGGCTGAAAGCTGGTCCGCAGCGCGTTCTGGATTGCCAGGTTGATGGCCACGGTATCGGAGAGGCTTAGCGCATTGCTGGTGTAGGTCGGCGTGAAGCTGACGCTCACCTCGTTCGCTTTGATGTCGAACTCAAGGACGTTCCCCACCTGCGTCGAAATCTGGCTGAGGGGAGCGACGATCTGGAGATTGCCGCGCAGGAATTGCGCGATGGGTGCGGTTTTGGGGTCAGGAAGGTAGCGCACCATCGCGTTCAGGGTCACGCTCAGATTCGTCCCCGACGAATCCGGCACGTCGACGGTCGGAGGAAAAGTCTGCAACTGGACCTGGCCCGAGAGATTGCTGGGAATGATTCTCGGTGGCGCGAATTCGCCGGGATTCACGATGGGCGGCCGATAGATGGCGATGAGACTGTTGGTCGCCACCGTGCCGGTGAACGACTTCCGCGGGATCAGTCGCTGATCGGCGATGGCGCTGCCCAGGGCAGTCTCGACGCCGGTGAACACAATCGGCGGCAGGTGCGGCTGCGGCGGGGGCACGTCGTTGACATAGCCGGAGGTGGAGTGCAGAAAGCGCTGGCACTCGTGCATTACCGCCAGAAAACGGTCGATCGCAGTGAGCGAAACCTGTACCACGACGTCATAATTGCCGACCACACCATTTGCCACGTAACCCTCCTTTTCGCCAGCCAACAGCAGCTATCGCCAGTTCACCGCCAAAACCGAGATGGACGTCACCACGAAAATCACCGACAGTGCGTAAGCGACGCGAAACTGACGGCCGCGATTGCCATGCTCGCGTGCCAGTTCCAGCAGCAGCCTCGCACTTGCATAGCTCAACATGATGAGCAGGAACAGCGCTCCTGGAAAGGGCG
The DNA here is from genome assembly GCA_963805985.1 of uncultured Acidobacteriaceae bacterium. Lineage (GTDB taxonomy): Bacteria > Acidobacteriota > Terriglobia > Terriglobales > Acidobacteriaceae > Bog-257. The sequence continues at coordinate 37,725 of CAWDWG010000013.1, forward strand.
TTCGCCGCCACATAACCATCGCAACCATTAGCAGCCCAGCAGCGCAGGCCGCCTCGAGCGCCTGCGTGGGCACGCGTCTCTGCCAGATACCGCGCGTATTGGGCAGGCGTACTCCGAACCAGCCGCCCGTCTCGCGGCCGCAACAACATCCATTCAGCAGGCAGCCCACGCGAGTGAAGATCATCCCAACCAGAATGGTGAAGGTGCTGACATCCCAGAAGGCGCCGATGCCGATGTGCAGCGCGCGCAGCAGCGGGACCGAGCACAGCAACATTACCGGCACCGCGCCATACATCATGAAGCCGCCTTCTGCGCGGTTCCAGATGCGGCGCGGATTGCGGAGGTAAAACTTCCATTCGCTGGCGACGAACAGCAGGCGCGCACCGATCAGCGCGGGAATGATCAGCAGCATGGTCCCGATGTAAACCCGTAGCGTATTGAGCCCGGCAGCGTGCGCAGCGATGTTGCCCGCAATTACGCCAAAGACCAGGCCGACGTACAGCATGGCCGGATAGCTCCAGACCGTCATATTTCGCCAGCGAAACAGGATGCGTCTCATACGCCAGCCACCATGGCCCCGAAGGCGAGCAACAATCCCCCGACAATCGCAACATCGGCGAGATTGAAGACCGGCCACCAGCCGAGATCGATGAAGTCGACCACGTGCCGGCGGCGAAGAATATCGAGAAGATTTCCCGCTGCACCGCCGAGCGCGCAGCCCATGCCCGTCAATGCGGCTCCGCTCTGAAGAAACCGGCCAGAGCTGTGCAGCCATACGGATGCAAACGCCGCGGCCGACCAGATGGCGATCAGCGCCCAGCGAAATCCAGCACTGTTGTAGAGGCGCTCGCGATGGTGAACTTCGCGAAACTGAACCAGCCGCCCGCCAAGAGGCACTCCCATTCGCGCCTGCACCGCATACTTAGTGACTTGGTCGAAAAGGAAAGCGATCGCCGCGAAGGTGAGCAGCATGAGCATTTAGAAGCTGTCCAGGGAGCGGGTCTTGTGGCGCGGGAGCATGACTAATCATGCTGCGGGATTTCAGGGAGCTTATCGCGACAACGAAAATACTGCAACAGGAATATTCGTGAGTTCGTTCTACCTACCGAAAAGTGCCGACTCATCCTTCAGTGCTATCTGAAGGGCCACGTGGAGCCGCAGACTCACTTGTACCCACGAGTCGTCAAACCGCGACGACCGCGTCAGGCCGTGTGCTTGATCAACAGCACTTCGTTCCCAACTTCGCTGTAGATCAGCTCGTCCACAATGCCCCGTGTCATAAGGATGCCAAAGCCTCCCGGCCGCATGCCTTTCTTCTCACGCACGCTCAGGTGCTGCGTGGGGGCGTCCGGCGGGTTTGCTACCGCGGCATGATCGATCGTCTCCCAGCGAAATCCGGCGCCCGGATCGCGCACGTAGAAAACAATCGCGCGCGCAGTGTGGACTGCGGCCACGTCAATCACCTTGCCCGAGTGAAATCCTGCCCCATGTTCAATCGCATTCATCAGGATTTCGCGGAATGCCATCATCAACTCTTCGCGGGGTGAGTCGGGCAGCTCCGATCGCAGCTCGTTGAGAAATGCCACCAGCCGATCTGCGGTGAGCGTCTGGCAATTCATGCGCAGCGAAACCCAGTCACGATGAGCAGAAATGACCTCAATGCCTACCAGCGCGTCAGGGGTCTCCATGGCTTGAGCCGCATAGTCGGCGATCTCAGCGGGGTCGAACGGAGCGCACTTGCACACGAATACACGCGCCCGCAGCGCGGCGATGATCTCCTCCGGCGTGCTGCTGGGCGCAAGCACAATCAGCCTTACTCCCGGCCGTATGGCCTGAATTTCAGACAGCAGAGCAAGGTCTTCCTCAATGCTGGTGGCCGGATCGGTAATGACTACATCATGAGGAAAGCGCCGAAGGCGGCGCAGAGCGTCCGCACTGCCCGCCGCGTAGGCAAACGCACAATCCCGAGCCGTCAGGCTATTTTCCAGACTCTGGCCAAGGCGCGGGTCTTTGCCAATCAACAGCACCGAGCGGACTGCGGCTCCGGCGCTTCGGCTGGACATAGCGGCGTTCGATGCCATCACGACTCCCCTTTTCGCTGCAGATGTCTCAAGTCAAGGCTAACAGTCTACGCTTTCCTGGCGCGGTAACTGTGATGAACACCCGCTCGAGCGTGGCGAGAAGAGTTTGTGCTGGCGCTAAGTTGTGTTACAGTCCGGCAAACAACGACTTCGCCATAACCTGTCTTCCAGGAGGTTGCACTTGGCAGTCACCATCTCTGGTCTGTCGAAGACCTACCCGAACGGCGTCAAGGCGCTGAAGAACATCTCTCTTTCCATCGGAAACATCATGTTTGGATTGCTCGGTCCTAACGGCGCCGGCAAAAGCACTCTGATGCGTACGGTTGCAACGCTTCAGGATCCCGACTCCGGATCTGTTCACGTCGACGATCTCGACGTGCTGGCGCAGAAGAACGAGGTGCGCAAGATCCTCGGCTATCTTCCGCAGGAGTTCGGCGTGTATCCCAAGATCTCGGCGCTCGACATGCTGGAACATCTGGCGGTGATGAAGGGCGTTACCGCGCCGAAAGAGCGCAAGGAGATGGTCGATGCTCTCTTGCAGCAGACCAATCTTTGGGAAGTGCGAAAAAAGGCGCTCAGCACGTTTTCCGGCGGCATGAAGCAGCGCTTCGGCATCGCGCAGGCACTGCTCGCTAATCCGCGACTCATCATCGTGGACGAACCCACTGCCGGACTGGATCCCGCCGAGCGTAATCGTTTTCTCAATCTGCTCAGCTCCATCGGCCGCGAAGTCACGGTGATCCTCTCCACTCACATCGTCGCCGACGTCCGCGAGCTTTGCCCGCGCATGGCCATCATCGCCAACGGCGAACTGCTGCTGGAGGGCGCGCCCGCCGATACGCTCGCCGCGCTCAACGGCAAGATCTGGAGCAAGGTGGTCAGCAGCGACGAGGAGCTAAAAGCCATGGAATCGCAGATGCGCGTCATCTCCACCCACCTGATCGCCGGCCAGAACGAAGTCCGCGTCTACAGCGACGGCAACCCGGGCGACGGATTTCAGCCGGTCGAGTCGGAGCTGGAAGACGTGTACTTCTTCAACCTGTCCCGCCAGGCCATGAACTAAGGCGAGTGAGGAATAGCCATGCGAATGTTCTGGGAATTCTTCTCATTCGAAGTCAGGCTGCGGCGCAAGAGTATCTCGACGTATATCTACTTCCTCGTCTGGTTCACGTTTTATTTCCTGTGCGTCGCGTCGGAGAGTTTTGGTCCCGTGGCCTATGCCAATGGCAAGGTCCTGCTGAATGGCCCTTACGCCAACACTGTGTACGCTACCGGCGCCAGCGTGTTCGGCATCATCATCATCGCGGCCATCTTCGGCACTTCCATCCTCCGCGACTTCCAACGCGATACCTACCAGATGCTGTTCACCAAGCCCATTCCGAAGTTTGCCTATCTCGGAGGACGCTGGGCTGGGTCGTTGCTGGTCACCGTCTTTGTGTTTTCCGGATGCCTGCTTGGCGAATTCGCCGGCACCTTCGCTCCCTGGGCCGACCATACGCGCATCGGTCCGAATCATCTGTCGTGGTATCTGCAGCCGTTCCTCTCGATAACGGTGGTGCAGATCTTTTTCCTGGGATCGCTCTTCTTCACCGTGGCGGCATTGTCGCGAAAGATCTTCGTCGTTTATGTGCAGGGCGCCGGGCTGTTCATGATCTACCTGATCGGGATCACGGCGTTCAGCGCGACACGATCGCTGGAGCGCTTCTGGTCGGGCATCTTCGATCCCATCGGTTTCGTATATCTGGATGACATCACCCGCTACTGGACAGTGGTCGAGCGCAATTCGCAGCTACTAAGCTGGTCGCCGTATGTGGGCTCGGGAGTTTTTCTCTACAACCGCTTACTCTGGCTTTCGATCGGCTGCGTTTCACTGGTGGTGCTGTGGGCGTTGTTCCCGATGTCGGTGGAGGCGCTGACCGCCGTCTCGCAGGGTCGTCGCGCCGCCAAGGCAATGAAACAGGAGGAACTGGAGCTGCGGCCCGCGCGCTCGCTGGTAGCCGCGAGCCTTCCGCGCGTGCATCGCGCCTTCTCCACCTGGGCGCAATTTCTTTCGCTGTTGCGGCTGCGGATTTACATCATCCTGCATGAGATACCGTTCTGGGCGATCACCGGCCTGATGATCGTCTTCGCCATCAACAACGGGTACTTTGCGGGAAAAGTCGCCGAGGTCGACGTGTGGCCAGTCACCTACCTGATGCTTCAGGCAGTTGAGGGCGGCGCCACCCTGTTTCTCTACATCGTTGCTGCCTTGTACGCCGCCGAGCTTATCTGGCGCGAGCGCGACGTGCACTTCGACGGCATCCATGACGCATTGCCGATGGGAGAAACCATCGACTGGATCTCCAAGCTGGTCGCCATCGCGTTCGTAGAAATAGTTCTTCTCTTCGTGACGATGCTCTGCGGCATTCTGATGCAGACGATCGCCGGCTACTACCACTACGAGCTTCTGCAGTACGTCAAAGAACTATACGTCATCACCTTCCCGCAGGTGATGGTTTTTGCCTTGCTCGCCCTGTTCGTGCAGACCATGGTCAGCAATAAGTTCATCGGTCACGGCATTGTGATTGGCATCGTTATCATCATTCCGATTCTGTTCAACTTCGGCTGGGAAAACACTCTCTACCTCTTCGGCAGCACTCCGCCGTACACCTATAGCGACATGAATGGCTACGGCCACTTCGTATCAGCGCTGTTCTGGTCTATTACCTACTGGCTCGCTATAGCCGCGTTCCTTGGAGTCATCTCTATCGCCTGGACGCGGCGCGGCGCGGAAGACAGTTGGGCCGCTCGCCGACGCCTGGCGCGCTTGCGCATGCCGCGTTTGATACCCGCGGCGGTCATTTGCCTGGTGATCGGTGTGGGCAGTGGAGTCTGGTACTACTACAACGCGCATGTCCTGAATGAATATCTGAATGCCAAGATGCGGCGGCAGATTCAGGCCAACTACGAGCGCAATTACAAAAAGTATGAAAATCAGCCGCAGCTAAAGGTCGTTGCCGTCGACACTCGGGTCGACATCGACCCCGCTCGCCGCTCCTTCTCCGGCTCAGCGCACTACACGCTTCGCAATAAGACTTCTCGGCCCATTTCCGAAGTTCATATCACCGACCAGCAGCAGTCAATTTCGAACATTCAATTCAGCCGGCAATTTCACCGGGTCAGCTCGGGGCCTCGCGATATCTACTCGATTTATGCGCTGGACCAGCCAGTCGCTCCGGGCGAGACCATCGAGATGACCTTCAACGTCGGTTATCAGTCCCATGGTTTCCGCGACGGCAACGAGAAAGCGGAGCTGGCCTACAACGGAACGTTCTTCGACTCCGGTTACTTTCCCACCCTTGGCTACAGTCAGGGTCTCGAGCTCAGCGATCCGCGCCGCCGCCGGGAAGAGCATCTCGGTCCGTTGGAGGAAATGGCGCCGCGCGGTGATCCAGCGCAATCGCTTTACAGCCTTTTCACCAAAGACTCTGACTGGATCACGTATCACGCCGTCGTCAGCACTTCTCCCGACCAGATCGCGATCGCACCCGGATATCTCCAGCGCCAGTGGCAGGAAAACGGACGCAACTTCTTCGAGTACAGCATGGGGTCGACCAACATCGCCGACTTCTTCGCCTTCATCTCGGCGCGCTACCAGGTCAAACGCGAAGACTACAACGGCACCAAGCTGGAGGTGTATTACACCCCTGGCCACGAGTTCGACATTGACGACATGCTGGCCTCATCCAAGGCCGGTCTCGACTATTACCGCGCGAATTACAGTCCCTACCAGTTTGCGCAGTACCGCATCATGGAGTTTCCGCGCTATCGCGGGTTTGCACAGTCGTTCCCTAACACCATTCCCTACTCCGAAGGTATCGGCTTCATCGGACGGGTGGTAAAGAAGAACGACATCGACCTCACCTACTTCGTCACGGCGCATGAACTGGCTCATCAGTGGTGGGGTCATCAGCTGATCGGCGGCAATGTGCAGGGCTCCAACATGATGTCGGAAACTCTGGCGGAATACTCGGCGCTGATGGTGATGGAAAAGAAGTACGGCAAGGACAACATGCACCGCTTCCTGCGCCATGAACTGGACGGTTATCTGCGCGGCCGCGGCGGTGAGGTCCGCCATGAACCGCCGCTGTCGCTGGTGCAGCGCGAGCCTTACGTCTGGTATCAGAAGGGTGGTCAGATCATGTATACCCTGGCCGACTACATAGGCGAGGACAAGGTTGACGCTGCGCTGCATAACTTCCTGATGCAATACCGCTACGCCAATGCTGCTAACTCGCTGACGACACCTTATCCCGATACGCGCCTGCTGGAGGCTGCCCTTCGCGTCCAGACTCCGCCGGAGTTGCAATACCTGATCTCGGACGGCTTCGACTCAATCGTCCTCTACGACAACAAAGCCGTAGGCGCGACCGTCACCCCAACCGCTGACCACAAGTACAAAGTCACGCTGGTGACGCAGGCGCGGAAAGTCAAAGCCGATGGCAACGGCAACGAATCGCCCATGCCGCTCAACGACTACATCGAGATTGGAGTGTTCAAGGGCAAGAAGGACGAGGAGCAGCCACTCTACCTGAAAAAGGTGAAGTTCACGCAAGAGCAGAATACTTTCGAGATCGTAGTCGATGAAATGCCGACGCGAGCAGGCATCGATCCTTACAACAAGCTGGTGGACCGCATCGCCGACGACAACATGATCGATGTGACTCGGTAAAGCACCAATGCCCGGGCCGAAGACCGTTCCCACAACGAAACCCCGCTACTAAACTTTTTCAGTTTTCCTCTTGACGCTCCTTCGATAATTCTATATATATGGAAATATCGAAGGAGGGCCGCATGCCCCGCCAGCACGATCCCGAGCTCATCACCCGCTGCGCTGACATGTTCTCGGCTATGGGCACCGAGCCCCGCCTCCGCATTGTCCAGTTGCTCCTCTCCGCCCACCCGACCGGCATGGTGGTCGGCGACATCGGCGGCGAACTGGACATTCCCAGCTCCACCCTCTCGCATCATCTCGACAAGCTGAAGAACGAAGGCCTGGTGAAGGTCCGGCGCGACGGCACCTTCCTGTGGTACACCGCGAACACGGAAGCGCTGCGCGAGCTGCTGAACTTTCTCTTCAGCGAATGCTGCACCCGCAACAAAGTCGTCCGCCCGGAAGAAGTGTTACGAACCCAAAGATAACGACAGGAGGAATCATGACCACCGACATCAAGCAAACGGTGAAAGAGAAATACGGGCAGGCCGCCTTGCGTGTGCAGTCCGGAGCGGCGAGCTCATGCTGCGGCGCCGCTCCCGCCGGCGAACTCTGTTGCGATCCCATCACCAGCAATCTCTACGACCTGACGCAGGCCCAGCAAATTCCGGACGCGGCGATGAAAGCTTCCCTCGGCTGCGGCAATCCCACGGCGCTGGCGCAACTGAACGCCGGCGAGATCGTTCTCGACCTCGGCTCCGGCGGCGGCATCGACGTATTGCTCTCCGCCCGCCGCGTCGGTCCCACCGGCAAAGCCTACGGTCTCGACATGACCGACGAGATGCTCGCTCTGGCGCGCGACAATCAGCGCAAGGCCGGCGTCGAGAACGTCGAGTTCCTCAAAGGCGAAATCGAAAGCATTCCCCTGCCCGACAACTCGGTCGACGTCATTATCTCCAACTGCGTCATCAATCTCTCGGCCGACAAAGATCGCGTTCTGCGCGAAGCCTTTCGCGTGCTCAAGCCGGGCGGCCGATTTGCCGTGTCTGACGTCGTGGTACATGGCGACGTGCCGCCGGAGATCCGCAAGAACGTGCTGCTGTGGGTGGGCTGCATCGCGGGCGCGTTGCAGGACGTGGATTATTCCGCCAAGCTGGCCGCCGCCGGTTTCGAAGCCATCGACATCGAACCCACGCGCGTGCACAAAGTCGAGGACGCCCGCGTCTTTCTGACCGGACAAGGCCTCGACGTCGACGCTCTCGCCCCTCAGGTCGACGGCAAATTCTGGAGCGCCTTCATCCGCGCCACCAAACCGCAGACCGCCGCAAGGAAATAACCATCATGCCCACGCACTACAATGTTCTCTTCCTCTGCACCGGCAACTCGGCGCGCTCCATCATGGCGGAGGCGATCCTGAACTTCAAAGGCCGGCCCACGTTTACGGCCTATAGCGCCGGCAGTCATCCCTCCGGCACGGTTCGTCCCGAGGCGCTTCGCCAACTCGAAAGCGCTCACCTCTCCACCGCCGGCCTGCGCAGTAAGAATTGGGACGAGTTCGCTCAGCCCGGCGCACCGCAGATGGACTTCGTGTTTACGGTATGCGACAACGCGGCGAAAGAAGTCTGCCCGATCTGGCCCGGCCAGCCCATGACGGCGCACTGGGGAATCCCTGATCCTGCCGCAGTCACCGGCACGCAGGACGAAATCGAGCGCGCCTATCGCGAAGCCTTTTTCATGCTCGATCGCAGGATCGCACTCTTGCTGTCGCTGCCGTTGGCCAGCCTCGACAAACTCGCCATCCAGAAGGAGATCGACCAGATTGGCCGCCAGGAATAATGCGCGTATGCAAAGCCATGTGACATCCCGCCTCAGCTTTCTCGATCGCTACCTCACCCTGTGGATCTTCGTCGCCATGCTGGCCGGCGTGCTCTCGGGGTGGGCGCTGCCCGGCATCGTTCCCTTCCTCAACCGCTTCAGCGTCGGCACCACCTCGGTTCCCATCGCCGTCGGCCTCATCCTGATGATGTATCCACCGCTCGCCAAAGTTCGCTATGAAGAACTGGGCGAAGTCTTCCGCAACCGGAAAATTCTCGCGCTCTCGCTGCTGCAAAACTGGCTGATCGGGCCCGTGCTGATGTTCGCTCTCGCAATTATTTTCCTGCGTGGATATCCGCACTATATGGCAGGGTTGATTCTGATCGGTCTCGCACGCTGCATCGCCATGGTGATCGTGTGGAACGAACTCGCCAAAGGTGACACGCAATATGCGGCAGGCCTGGTGGCATTCAACTCGGTCTTCCAGGTCCTCTTCTATTCCGTCTACGCCTGGATCTTTGTCACCAAGCTGCCGCTCTGGTTTGGACTGCACGGAATGGCCGTCAACGTCTCCATTCGCGATATCGCTGAGAGTGTGTTCATCTATCTCGGCATCCCGTTCATCGCCGGAATCATCACACGTTTTTCGTTGGTGGCGCTCAAGGGGCGTGACTGGTACGAAAAGAGCTTCATTCCCCGCATCAGTCCGATCACGCTGATCGCGCTGTTGTTCACCATCGTCGTCATGTTCTCGCTAAAGGGCGAGTACATCCTGCGGCTCCCGCTCGACGTGGTTCGCATCGCTATTCCGCTGCTGATCTATTTTGTGCTGATGTTTCTGGTGTCGTTCTATCTGGGCTACAAGCTGGGGGCGGACTACTCCAAATCGGCGACACTTTCATTCACCGCCGCGAGCAACAATTTTGAGCTCGCCATCGCGGTTGCCGTAGCCGTCTTCGGTATCAATTCCGGCGAGGCCTTCACCGCCGTGATCGGCCCGCTGGTTGAGGTTCCAGCGATGATCGGGTTGGTGAACGTCGCGCTCTACTTCCAGCGACGATACTTCGCTAAGTCAGAGCCGCTCATGCCCTTGAACTCCGCCTTGCGGAAGTGACGCCCCGCAGGCTCACGCCGGCGCCTGCATCCTGCGCAAAAGCTCTTCGCTGGCGCGCTCCGGATCGCCTTTCTCAAACCCCCGCTCCAGCTTCACCGTCACGGCTTTGGGAGCCAGCAGTTTCAGCGAATCCGCTACATTGTCCGCTGGCAGTTCCGAGCAGTCAGGACCAAGCACAATGTAGGACACATCCGAAGCGGTCAGCAAAATCTTCGCGTCCCGCATGCGGCAGGTGGAAACCACCACGTAGCCTTGATGATCGAGCAGCGTTCTCACAAACGCGCACAGGTCCGGCGACTGATCGACAAACAGCACCAGCGGTCCCACACCCTTGGGAGTGGGATGCAACTCCTGCGGCTCCTTCAGAAACGAGACGATGGCTTGCTCATCCGAATCGTAAACGCGAAAGATGCTAGTCAGCTTGGTCACGTCCAGCAGCTTGCGGAAGAACGGTTGCGGAGCGGCCAGCCGCAAGTCCCCGCTCCGGCTGCGCACGTGCGACAAGAATCGCACCAGCAGCCCCATGCCGGTACTGTCGATCCGCGTCGCTTCCGAAACATCCAGGACCACGTGGCGAAACTCCATCACCGCGCGGTTCAGCGCTGCCTGCAGCGTCGTCGCCTCGTCGCCGGTGACGATGCGGCCCATGCACTTGATCACGTACACCTTGCCGCAGGCGCGGCAATCCAGAGAGAGCGACATGCACACCTCAGGTAGAACTGGTCTTTAGCTTCCGGTACAGCGGGCCTTCAGGCTCGTGTCACGGGTTTGCCTTCTTTATATGACCGGCTTCGGCCGGCGACACTACTGAGTTCCTGCCACTCTACCATCGGCGACCAGAAAGCTATCAAATTTTTGCGTGTGATTTTCGAAAGGAGGAACCCTGCTACGACGCCGACCCTTCCTGCATCGTCTCGCTAGGTGCAGGTTGCGCGGGGGCTTCGAGCTGTTTGGGAGCAGCGGCGGCGGCTTTCTGTTTTTCTTCCAGCTCGATGTTGATGATCTCGCTCTCCAACTGCCGCTTCAGATCGTCGCGCATCATGCGCGCCTGGGCCAGAAACTTCGCCACCTGGCGCATGATCTCCGGCAGCCGCTTGGGGCCGAAGATCACCAAGGCCAATAGCAGGATGAAAAGGATGTCAGGCATGGAGAACAGCTGTAGCTCAGGTATCGCTCACACCAACAGAAAGCCAACGTCAGCGGTTAGGCTTTCTTCTCGCCGTCGGTGGGCGTCTGATCCTTGCCGTTCATCGATTCTTTGAAGCTGCGAATTCCCTCGCCCAACCCCTTGCCAAGCTCGGGCAGCTTCTTGGGGCCAAACACCAGCAGGGCAATAAACAGGATCACCAGCAGGTGCATAGGCTGAAACAGGTTATCAAGCATGTGAACTCCTACCCATAAGGATACCCTATCCCGCGGATTAAGTTGTGCAAATTCGCCTCCGGCCGATTGCCACTACTGTGGGATGAAGCGCAGCGATCCAGTGACAGTTAGTTGTCTATAGACAGAATCCAAGCGGTATCATTCAGATCCAGACGAAGGAGAGCCTATGAAAATACTCGCCTGCACTTTGTTCCTAATGACGCTGATGGCCGCGCCGGCTCTTGCCCAGAACGACGACATCCCCAAGAGCATTGCCGCGAGCGTCGGCGACATCCTGCAATTTTCCCAGCAACAGTTCCTTTCCGCGGCCGAAGCCATGCCTGCCGACAAATACTCCTTCATTCCAACCACCGGCAGCTTCAACGACGCGCGCTCTTTTGGCGAGCAAGTGAAGCATGTGGCGTGCGTGAACGAGGGCTTCTTCAACGAGATCGAAGGTAAGACTCCGCCTGATCGCTGCGCGCAGGGTGGTCCATCGAAAGCGAATACGAAGGCCGAGTTGCTCCAGTATCTGCGCGATTCGTTCGCCTACAGCGAGAAGGTCCTGGCGACCGTTAATGCTAAGAATGCGCTGGACAGGGTCAACGGCCCCTATGCCGCGCCGAACACCAAGCTCGGATTGGCGGTCGTCGCGGTGTGGCACATCTCCGATCACTACGGGCAGATCGCCGAGTATCTGCGGATGAACGGAATCGTGCCCCCCGCCACTCAACAGCACCCATTGAAGGTAAGGTAAGAAACTCCGCGAACCTTAGTCCGCCCGCCTCACTGCACGGTCGGCTTCTCGATCTGGTCTTGCGTCAGCTTTGCTTCCAGGAAGGCAATGTGTCCGTCTTCCATCCGCGCCAGCTCCTGATACGTCTGTCGCAGCGAGCCGGCGGAAGTTTGTTCCACCAGCTTGCCGTAGAACTCCTGCGCGCTCACCTCCGCCCGCAATGCCACCTCCAAGGCGCCCTGACGCGCCGAAACAGGCCCGCCGGCAGAAAAGATGTCCGCCTCACTCAGCTTGGGAACTTCTATCAGCTCCACCAACTCGTCTTCTGTGGAGAGGCGCTCAGGAACCCCGAACTGCTCCCAGTATTTCTGCTCCAGCATCGCCTGATGACCGCGTTCCTCCACGGCCATCTCCCAGAACACGGAGGCAATCTCCAGCGACTCCTCGTCGCCGAACTCGCTGAACATCTCGGCAAAGCGGTGGTAGATCTCGGCGTTGCGCTCTTCGATGGAAATGGCGATTCCTAGCGCCTCCTGAGCGGTCAACGAGGCGAACGTTCGTTGCATTAGCGCACCTTTCCACAAAGCCAGTTTGTCAGGGGGAAATTTTAACGGCGAATGGTGGGCTACCAACGGAGAAGCGCGCAGAATAAATGCTCAGCTGTTCCAAAATGGGAATTTCCGTAACGGGAAGGAGCCGCCCCGGAACCTACGCCGGCTGCTTGATTTCCTTGGCTTTCTTGGCTCGGTCGGCTTCGATCCTCGCGATCGTCCGCTTCAACCAATGCTTCACGTTCTCCCGCAACTCCTCTTCCGTCTGGTTCGAAGTCTCGACCGTTACCCCATTTCGATTCAACGGAATATGATGGCAGGGAACGTCCTCGGTGCGGTATTCCTCGGGCACAAAGTCGTAAAGCACGCACTCGTGGCAGGCATGAGGGCGCGTCGGATCGCCGTGGTTGGGGCAAGTCAGCGAATCCTGGAAGATCGAGGCCGGGCCCCAGGGCGTGCTGTACCAGTTCCCGTAGCCACCCTGCTCCAGGAAATTTAGTTCATAACGAAGGACTTCCAGCACATCGCGCTTGTCGTCGGACATAATCGACACCCCCGGGGGGTAATCTCAGGGTCCTACAAGTCCCGCCTGTGGATTTGGCGGGGGTAGAGCTAACCACTTTGGCTACCCATCCCTGTGCCCATTGTTGCCGAAGCCGCACAGACCGGCTGTGACGCGCCTCACGTCCTAAGGTGACGCATGTCCGACGCGAATGCTGTCCTATAAACGGAATTATCATCCCGACCCGGGGGCTTTACTCCGAGCGAAGGGATCTGCAGTTCGCCCGCAGTGGAATGAATCTGGTGCCCCAGGTTCGGCCTTCTTTTGGCCTAACCTGGGCGACCATCCTACTTCTTCGCCGCCGGCGCATTACTGATCTTGATCTTGGTGATCTTCACCGGATCGTACGGCTTATCATTCCGCGGATCTCTCGCCATCCGCGCGATCTTCTTCACCACGTCGAGGTCCTGGCACTGCCCGAAAATGCTGTAGTGCCCGTTCAGCGACTCATACGGAACTTCGGTGATGAAGAACTGCGAGCCATTCGTATTCGGTCCGCTGTTGGCATACGCCAGCCGGCCCGGCACGTTGAACGTCAGACTCGAGCTGACCTCGTCTTTGATCTGGTAGCCGGGATCGCCAGTTCCCGTCCCGATGGGATCGCCGCCCTGGATCATGAAGTTCGGAATCACGCGATGAAAGATCGTGCCGTCATACAGCGGCACGCCGTGCATCGTCTTGCCGGTCTTGGGATCCTTCCAGTCCTTCGTGCCGGTCGCTAAGCCAATAAAGTTGGCCACCGACAGTGGGGCTTTGTCAGGAAACAACGTGCAGGTGATGTTGCCGGCCGTCGTCTCGATCACCGCCGTCGGCTCGCCCGTCTTCTGCGCGCTCTTCTCGGTGGTTGAATGTTGCTGTGAAGTCGTCTGCGCGGCCGCGAAGCTCGCCAGACAAAGAATTGCGATGAAAATCTTACCGCTGAAAATCTTATCCATGATTCCTCCAGATAAGGGGTTAGGGATTAGGGGATTGGGACTAGCGGGCAGCCGCCGACTTCTTCGTCCGTGTCCTGCCCACCGAACGCGCGTGAAGGCTAACACTAAGTCTAGCCCTAGCCCCTAATCTCTAGTCCCCAGCCTTCTGCATTTCTCTCGAAACTTTCTCCACTTCTCCAAACACTCTCAGCAGATTCCCGCCAAGAATCTTATCAAGATCGGCCGCCGAATAACCGCGCTGGGAGAGCGCTTCCGTGATCTTCGGCAGATCGGCCGCCGAATCCAGTCCCTGCGGCGAGCAGTCGATGCCATCGAAATCCGAGCCCAGCCCCACGTGATCCACGCCCGCAACTTTCACCATGTGGTCGATGTGATCGATCAGATCGCTGAACGGCGGGCGCGGCAGCTTCGGCGCCAGCTTCGCCTTCGCCTCAGCCAGTTGCTTCACCACCTCCGGCGTCTGCGGCTTGATGAACAGCGCCTGCACCGCCTCGTAATCTGGATCCTTCTGCGCCGCCAGCTGCTTCGCCGTGTCCAGATACTTCTGCGAAACGAATGCGCAATAATAATTCACCTGTGCAACACCGTTCTTCGCCGCCAGCGCCTTCAGCATGTCGTCGGTCATATTCCGCGGCGCGTTGGTCAGCGCGCGCGACGACGAGTGCGACGCGATCACCGGCGCCTTGCTCAGCTCCAGCGCCTGATAGAAGGTCGAGTCGGCCACGTGTGAGATGTCGACCATCATCCCCATCCGGTTCATCTCCGTCACCACCTCGCGCCCAAACGGAGTGAGCCCGCCGTGATGCTGAATGTTCTGGTCAGTCATGTCGCCGCTCGAGTCGCCAATGTCGTTGGTGTTCGACCACGTCAGCGTCATGTAGCGCACGCCCAGCCGGTAATAGTCGCGCAGGATGCGAATGTCGCCCTCGATCGCATGCCCGCCCTCCACGCCCAGCAGCGCCGCCAGCTTGCGCTCGCGATGCGCCACGATGATGTCATGCGTGCCATACGCCATCATCATCTTGTCGGGATGCCGCCGCGCCTGCTCGTACACCGAGTCAATCATGTCGAGCGCGCGCTTGGCCTCGTTGCCCTTGAATGCCTTCGGCTCAACCCAGATCGAGAAAAACTCCGCGCCCAGATTTCCGGCTTTAATTTTGTTGAAGTCGAGATATCCCGTCCCGGCATCCTGCGCCAGATCGAAGTTCTCATCGACGAATCGCCCCGGCGTGTCGGCGTGGGTGTCGATAATGATGGCGGAGTTGTGGACCGCGAGAGCCTGTTCAGGGGTGAGCGGGGCGCCACCCTTGGCCGTCCCCGTTGATTGCGTGGAAGGCGCATTTTGTGTGAAAGCTATCGCGGCGGAACAGAGGACGAACAGAGCGAATCGATAAGTACGTCTCATCAGGCGGATCGCCAGCTCCAGCAGAAAATTGTTTGCGTTTGGATTGTAAATGAAGCGGGCATCGCTCACGACTGCCAAACAGCGGCGTCGAACGCCCATAACGACCGTATCGCGGTGTCCAGACGAAACAGCTAAACTTAATCGAGCGATTTTCTGGAGGTTCTTGTGGCAACTGCCGACGTATACAAAGCTCGCATCCTGTCCTTCGTGGAAGGCAAAGATCCGCTCGAAGTCCAGCGCCAGACGCCGGCCGCATTAATGCAATTGATCACTGGCATCCCGGAAAGCCAGCTTTACCAGCGCCCCGAGCCGGCGAAATGGTCGGTAGCCGAAGTCCTCGCCCATTTTGCCGACGCCGAGATCGTCAACTCCTGGCGCTATCGCCAGATGGTCGAGCACAACGGTTGCTCGATCTCGCCCTACGACCAGGAACTCTGGAACAGTCTGGGAGATTATGCATCGCGCCCGCCGTCCGATTCGCTAACCATGTTTCGTTTGCTGCGCGAGAACAATGTCCAGCTATTCGACCGGCTCGCTTCTGAACAATGGGAGCAGTACGGAATGCACGCGGAGCGCGGCCGCCTGACCGTCCGCGAGCTGATGCAACTCATCGCCGGCCACGACCTCAACCACCTCGATCAGATCCGCAAGATCCTGACGTAGAGTCAAGCCGTGCCATCCAAAAGCAAATAAAAAGCCCGGACGAAAATCCGGGCTTTCATCATCTGAGTTTTCGTTAGCTGACAGCTGATAGCCGACGGCGCACGGCTACGTTACGACCGGAAGAAGTCCTTCACCGCCTGCCACATCACCTGCCCGCCGACATCGGCGATCGACTTGGTCAGCGGAATTTCCTTCGGGCAGACTTCGACGCAGTTCTGCGCGTAGCCGCACTCCTGGATGCCGCCGTCGCCCATCAGCGCCTGCAGGCGCTCGATCTTCAATCCCTTGCCGGTGGGATGTTCATTGAACAGCCGCACCTGCGAGATAGTCGCGGCACCTACGAATCCGGTCTTCTCATTGAACTGCGGACACGCCTCCATGCAGCAGCAGCACGAAATGCAGCGCGATAGCGGATAGAGTTGCTCCTGTTCCAGAGACATCTGTCGCGGGCCCGCGCCGAGATCGTACGTGCCATCCAACGGCACCCACGCTTTCACCTTCTTCAGGTTCTCGAACAGCACGCTGCGATCGACCGCCAGATCGCGCACCACCGGGAACTTCGTGAACGGCTCCAGCGTGATCGGCTGCTTCAGCTGATGGATCAGCGTCGAGCACGCCATCTTCGCCTGCCCGTTGATGATCATGGCGCACGAGCCGCACACCTCTTCCAGGCAGTTCGAGTCGTACGTGACCGGCGTCGTCGGCTTACCTTGCTTGGTCACCGGATTGGCGGCGATATCCATCAACGCCGAGGTGACGTTCATCCCCTGGCGAAACTGCAGCTCGAACTCCTCCCAGTACGGTTTCGACTCGGGAGTGTCCTGCCGCTTGATCTTTATGAGTACGGTTTTAGAATTAGTAGCCATCGTAGTAGTTGGGTCAACGCCCTCAATCAATCTCGGTTGGCAGTTCGCGTTCATCAAACGCAGCCCGAACACCTTGAATTGTCATCACGAGGAGGGCTTTAGCCCGAAGAGGGATCTGCTTTCCCCTCGAGCACCGACGCACTGCGGGCTGACAGCAGATCCCTCCTCGGCCTGAAGGCGTCGTCGTGATGACAATCTTCCAATTGCCGCGTGTCAGAAAACTCAACTGCCAACCGACAACTGACAACTGCTTACGTCGCCGCGTCGTACCGTCTCGGCCGCGGCTTGATCAGCGACGTGTCCACCGGCTCAAACTCGAAGCGCGGCTCGTCGGCATCGGCCGCGAAGTACGCCTTCGTCGTCTTCAACCAGTTCGCGTCATCGCGCTCCGGGAAATCCGGCTTATAGTGCGCGCCCCGCGACTCGTCGCGCATCGCCGCACCCTGAGCAATCACGCGCGCCAGTTGCAGCATGTTGTAGAGCTGCCGCGCGAAGACGAACGAAGTGTTCGCCCACATCGACTTATCGCTCAGGTTTACGTGGCGATAGCGCTCCAGCATCTCGACTAGCTTGGCGTCCGTCTCCTGCAAATTCTTGTTGTAGCGGATGACCGTCACGTTCTTGGTCATCAGTTCGCCCAGTTCGCGCCACAGCAGGAACGGATTCTCGGTGCCGTCATTGCTGATCAGCCGCGCGTTGATTTCCTCCTGCCGCTTGCGCTCCGAGTCGAAGACATGCCCTGCAGGGTGCTTGCCACTCTTGATCACATTGTGCGCGTACTGCACCGCGTTCGGCCCGGCAACAAATCCACCATAGATGCACGACATCAGCGAGTTCGCGCCCAGGCGGTTGGCGCCATGGATCGAGTAGTCGCATTCGCCGGCGGCATACAGCCCTTCGATGTTGGTCTTCTGATCGAAGCCCACCCACAGGCCGCCCATGGTGTAGTGCATGCCGGGGAAGATCTTCATGGGCACATCGCGGGGATCGTCGCCGACAAATTTCTCGTAGATCTCCAGAATGCCTTCCAGCTTGCGGTCGAGAATCTTGCGGTCGATGTGCGTCAGGTCGAGGTAGACCATCGCCTGGCCATCGATGCCGAGATTGTGCTCGTAGACAACTTTATGAATCGCGCGGGTCGCGATGTCACGCGGCACCAGGTTGCCGTACTTGGGATACCACTCTTCCAGGAAATACCAACGCTCGCTCTCGGGAATGCTCTTGGGGTCGCGTTTGTCGCCCGCTTGTCTGGGGACCCAGACCCGTCCGCCCTCGCCGCGCGCCGACTCTGACATCAGGCGAAGCTTGTCTTCGCCGGGAATGCAGGTGGGGTGCACCTGGATGAACTCGCCATTGGCGTAGTACGCACCCTGCTGGTATAGCGCCGACTGCGCCGAGCCGGTGCAGACCACCGAGTTCGTCGACTTGCCGAAGATCGCACCATTGCCGCCGGTCGCCATGATGACGGCCTCCGCCGGGAAGGTGTGCACCTGCATCGAGCGCAGGTCGAGAGCGCAGATGCCCTGGCAAACCCGCTGCTCGTCGATGACGGCGGAGAGAAACTCCCACGCTTCGTACTTCTTAACCTTGCCTTCCGATTCGTACCGCCGCACCTGCTCATCCAGCGCGTACAGCAGTTGCTGTCCCGTAGTCGCTCCGGCGAATGCTGTGCGGTTGTAGAGCGTGCCGCCAAAGCGGCGGAAATCGAGCAATCCTTCCGGGGTGCGATTGAAGGGAACGCCCATGCGGTCGAGCAGATCGATGATGCCCGGCGCCATCTCGCACATCGCCTTCGCCGGTGGCTGATTCGCCAGAAAGTCGCCGCCATAGATGGTGTCGTCGAAATGGATCCAGGTAGAGTCGCCTTCGCCCTTCAGGTTCTTGGCTGCGTTGATGCCGCCCTGCGCGCACACCGAGTGAGACCGCTTGACCGGAACGATGGAGAAGAGGTCGACTTGACCTCCCATCTCGGCAATCTTGATGGTCGCGGCGAGTCCCGCCAGTCCGCCACCAACTACGATGATCTTAGGATGAGCCATAAGAGAACCAGCAAGTAGCAATTAGCGATTAGCAATTAGCATTTAGTCGTGCTCGACATACGGGACCTGATCGGCCGGCGTGGTGACAAAGCCCCGCACGCTGTACATGCCGATGCCGACCAGCATGATCGCCAACAAGAAACACACATAACCAAATTTGCGCCGCGCCTGCTCGCCGACCGTCAATCCCCACTTGGCCGCGAACAGCCACACGCCATACGAAAAGTGCCACGAGGCCGCCACAATCCCGATGACGTAGATTGCCACCACCCAGGGGTTTTGGAAATCGAACCAGACCTTCGAGAAAGCGTTGTTGTATCCGCCGCCCATCAGATGGACGCCCATGAAGCGCATGTCGATCACGTGATACAGGATGTAGGCGAAGGCAATGATTCCCGTCCAACGCTGCGCCGTGTACAGCCAGTTGCCGGACCACGGATATTCGCCGACATTCGCATCGCCGCGATACCAGATGTAAACCCCGTATAGAGCGTGATAGAGCAGCGGCAGAAAGATGAAGACCCACTCCATCACGTGCACAAACGGCAGGCTGGTGAGGAACTTGACCTGGTCGTTATAGGCCTGCACGCCGTTGGCGGATTCCGAGTTGGAGATGAAGTGCTCGATCAGGAATGCGCCGATGGGCACAACGCCCGAGAGCGAATGCAGGCGGCGCAAAAGGAAAGAGGAGCCTTCGCCGGCGCGCAGCGGAGCCACTCCCTTTTGAATCCGGGTTGTACCTGTTTCGATAGAACTGGCTGATGAAGCCACTTGAACCTACTCCTTATAGATGCAGGAGAGTATGAGCAAACTCTTTATTATCGAATTCGCCGGGAGAGCACGTCAAGAAACCGGGATCAGATTGCTCTGGCGAATCGCCTGAGGTGGGCCTTCCCCGGCGATATAACGAGGTTCAGCATAGCTGGCGCGCTGGCCATGTGTTTGTGATTTTCGTCACACCATCACATGATAACGTGACGCCCACAGTGGGGGGCTGTGACATGCCCTTGCGCGGGGCGTAACCCCTCTCAGCGCCTCTCCTGTCGCGGACGGGGCACTTGTTTCGTATTCGAATTACTATGGTTTCATCACGATGCTCATCCGTGAACATATCCTTTTGGCTCCGCTGACGACGCTCGGTATTGGCGGCCCAGCGCGCTATTTCGCCGAAGCTCTGACCGAAGGGGACGTCCTGGAAGCCGTCGAGTTCGCTCGTTCGCGTGCCCTGCCACTGTTCGTGCTCGGCGGCGGCAGCAATGTCGTCATCGCGGATGCCGGATTCTCCGGGCTGGTGCTCAAGATCGCAATCAAGAGCGTCTTTCATTTCACTGGCTCACACGGACGGGTGATTTTTGTCACGGGTGCGGGTTACGACTGGGACGCGCTGGTAAAGGAAACGGTTGAGGCCGGTTGCGCAGGCCTGGAGTGCTTGAGCGGAATTCCCGGCACCACCGGCGGCGCGCCGATCCAGAACGTCGGCGCTTATGGCCAGGAAGTTTCCGACACACTTCAGGAAGTGCGCGTGATTGATCAGAATTCGATGGAAGTGAAAACCTTCTCGAATGCCGACTGCGGCTTCGCCTATCGCTCCAGCATTTTCAATACCAGCCAGCGTGGACAATACATTATTCTGGGCGTCTCGTTTGCGGTTCATCAGGGCGGCCAGCCGACGCTCCGTTATGCCGACTTACAGCAACTCTTCGCCGGCCGCTCATCTGAGCCGACCCTCCCCGAGGTCAGAGACGCGGTGCGCGAGATTCGTCGCCGCAAAGCAATGCTCATCGTGCCCGGCGACGAAGACTCCCACAGTGTGGGGTCGTTCTTCAAGAACCCAATCGTTCCGCAGTCGCGCTTCGAAGAATTGTCGGCCGATCTGGCCTCGGGCGGAGTCGAGTTGCCGAGTTATCCAGCCGGCGACGGTTTCCGCAAGTTGTCCGCCGCATGGCTCGTCGAGCACGCCGGATTCGCAAGGGGCTATATCCAAGGGCAAGCGGGCATCTCCCGTAAGCACACCTTGGCAATCATCAATCGCGGTGGCGCAACCGCGTCCGAGATCATCGCGCTAAAAGATGAAATCCAAGCTCGCGTATTGGAGAGATTCGGTATCGCACTCGAGCCCGAGCCTGTGTTGATAGGATTCTGAAAGAGAGTCACGCGTGCGCAAGGAAGCGTTGGAACTGGAAGATTGTCATCACGAGCGAAGCGAGGGATCTGCTTTTTCGTGCTTCGGAAGGAAAGCAGATCCCTCGCTTCGCTCGTGATGACAATCTTCTCTCGTGATGAAAGCTTTCTATAGCCCGGGCCGGGAGCCCTATTCTGGCCTTCTTTTGGGCGGGGCGGGTCAAGCCGCCGGAATTTTCTTTAGTCGATCGGTGGCCTTCGCTTATGCCACTCTGTCACTACCTCATACGCATGCGCCAGTCGCAAGCAGATCGAATCCCCTCCCGGCCGGCTTGAAATCTGCATCCCCACCGGCAGGCCGTCGCGGGTAAATCCGCATGGAACCGACAGGCTCGGCCAATAGAGCGCGCTGAACGGCAGCGTATTCCGCATGAGATGTTGCACTTCGAACGGCCGCACCTCCGCAATGGGCAAAGCCTCCAGATCAAGAATCCTAGGCGCCGGCGATGGAGTAGTCGGAGTGATCACGACATCCACGTGTTCGAAAATCTTTTCCGCCTGGGCGCGGTGCGCCTCCAGCCGATGCCGCTCGCGAATGTAGTCCGTAGCGCTGATGCCCGCGCATTTTTGCAGACGAAACAGTGTCCGCGGATCGTACAGCTCCGGATGTTCGCGGATCATCGCCTCGTGGTATTCATAAATTTCTGCGTTGAAGATGGTACGGAACCCATCGACCGGCACTTCTACTTCGTGAACTTCAGACACTAACTTCTTAACAACATCCAACGCCGCCTCCATGCACGACGCAACATCGGCATTCAGATCGTCGAAGAAGCTCTTGCGCGCGACTCCAACCCTGAGCTTCGACACATCCTCTTCCAGCACTGACGCGTAGGTCGATTGGCCCACCAGAGCGTCCAACAACACCGCCGCGTCACGCACGGTCCTCGTCATCGGCCCGACAGTGTCAAATGATGTCGAGAGCGGCACCACTCCCTTCGTGCTCACCAGCCCTGCGCTCGGACGGTGTCCAACAATTCCGCACAGCGCCGGAGGACACCTGATCGATCCTGATGTATCGCTTCCCAGGGCCGCCAGACACAGTCCGGCCGCAACCGCAGCTGCTGATCCTGACGACGACCCTCCAATAATGCGCTCCCGATTCCACGGATTTCGCACCGGCCCAAAGGCACTGACCACGCCGCTCATGCCGAAGGCGAACTCGTGCATGTTCAGTTTGCCAATCATGACCGCGCCGGATTCCTTCAGGCGTCGTACTACCTCCGCATCGTCGGCCGGCACGCGGCCGCGATACTGATTGCTCGCGGCCGTGGTCCGCACCCCTGCGGTGTCGATCAGATCTTTTAACCCAATCGGCACTCCATGCAGCGCTCCGCGATAATCGCCGCTGCTGATTTCGGATTCAGCCTGGCGAGCCGCTTCCAGCGCCTGCTCCGCGGTAACCGTGATAAACGCGTTGAGATCGGGATTGAGTCGTTCGATGCGCGCAAGACAGTTGCGCGTCAGCTCGACAGGAGATAGCCGCCGCGCGCGAATCTGCTCGGCTGCTTCGACAAGAGTAAACATCGGGAGCGAATATACTACGCCCGCTTCTGCTTCTTCTGGCACTTCGCGCATACGCCGTAGATCTGGAAGCTGTGCCGAGTAGGCAGGTATTTGTTCTTGCGGCCGATTTCCTGCTCAATGCGCTCGATGTCGGGCGAGAAGAACTCCACTGAGCTGCCGCATTCGGTGCATACCATGTGATGGTGATTGCGCCGCTGGTATTGATGCTCGTAGCGCGCAATGCCGTCATTGAAAGCCACCTCGCTTGCCAGTCCGCAATCGGCCAACAGCTTCAACGTGCGATAGACCGTGGTGAATCCGATCGAGTCGTCCTGCTTCTTCACCAGCCGGTAGAGTTCATCGGTAGAGAGATGGTCGCGGGTATCGAGAAAAGTGCGCAGGATGGTATCGCGCTGCCCGGTGCGCTTGAGTCCCACGCGCTTCAGGTGGCTGTGAAACACACCTTCCGCCTCACGCAGCATCTCGCGCGAGATCGTCGGCTGGTCGTCGATGCGTTTCTGGAGCATAAGCAACTGCTCCCCAAATCTGAGTTACTGTTGCACTCTGGTTGCTATCAGCATAACACCGGCTGAGCGCGAATCCAGAGGCTCCGAGAACCGCATTTCATCGCGGAAAGCACGGAGTGCACGGAAAATGATCTTGTTCTCTTTACCGCTCCCTGCCTTCGGTTTCCGTGGTGAAAGACTCCTCTTTTCCCTGTCTACCTTGCATTCACCAAGCGTATCGTCTCCAGCACCACGTCCCCGGTAATCGCCATGGATTGCGCGCTCAGCTTGTCGACGGTGTCATCCGGCGTATGCCAGAAGACATTGTTGTAGCCATAGGTAAAGTCGATCAGGTCGACCGAAGGAATACCAGCCTTGACGAATGGCTTGTGGTCGTCCTCCATGGCAGTCTGCGCGTCATAAAAATGCGACTGGTAACCGAGATTGCTTGCGGCCTGATAGACCAGATCTCTGAGCCACGGCGTAGAGTTGGTATCCTTCAAGATATCGAGATCGGCATCGCCGATCATATCGACCAGAATGAGCGCCTTGACCTTCTTCGCCGTGCCATCGGCCTGCCACTTCTGCGCGAGCTGTCGCGCGCCGTACACGCTGTCGGTATCGGTCCATCGTACGAAGGCCTCTTCGCCATCGGTCCACACCAGCCAGATGCTGTAGCCCTCCAACTGCTTGCCGCGAAGCTCATCCGCCAGTTCGAGCAGCAAAGCCGTCGACGATCCGCCATCGTTCGCGCCAACAAACGACTTTCCTAGCGGATAAGCCGTATCGTAGTGACCGCCGACAACGATGATGCCGTCCTTCGTACCGGGAAATTTCGCGATGATGTTGTTGATCGGAAATTTTCCGACAGGCGTCTGGGCAGTGAATTTGTCCTGCTCGACATCCACTCCGTTTAGCTTGGCGAGGATGTACTGCTCCAGCTTCGTATGTGCCGCGCTTCCCGGCGGGCGCGCGCCCATGGCGACAACTTCCTTCACGTACTGCATGGCGCGCTTGCCGTTGAATTGCGGCTTCGCCGTCGTGCTGCCGGCAGGCGCCGATGCCGATACCGGTTGCGGCGTTAGGGCATTATTGCTCGGAGGCGCAGGATTGCCGACGGCCGAAGCCTCTGCGGAGGGCTGCTGCTGCTTGCTGCAACCGACGCCGCAAGCAGCGACAATCAGGAGCACGCAGACGTAACGGGATGCGAAGCGCGGGTGGAACATCATCTTGTACGACATTGTAAATGCAGTTGCAGACCACCACTGCCGGGCCAGTGCTTGGCGTTTTCATCGCTTAATTGCGCTTGCGCCCGGCCACTTTGCATTTAGAATGTGTCAATCGGTCTACAGTCTATGACCAGTCAGAGTCGCAGCCAGCTTCCTACTGCGGCTCGCCCGGGCCCGTCTTAGCGCCACCGTCTCGCGCTGTACTACATCGTCAAAGGAGAATCATCACCATGAAGGCCTTCGTGTGTATCGCCCTGGTTTGTTGTTGCTGCGTGGCCCTGCAGGCCGCGCAAGTCACGCTGAAGAACGGTGATCGCCTGACCGGCACGATCGTCAGCCTCTCCGACAAGAAGCTGGTGGTTCATACGGACTACGCCGGCGATGTCACGATTGACTGGGCTTCGGTGACGCAGTTCACCTCCGATCAGCCGATGGTGGTGACCAAGACTGACAAGCAGGTTGTCACCGGCACGGTCAATGCGCAGGATGCATCCGTGGCCGTCGCCACCACCTCCGGCACACAGACCATCCCGCAAACCGACGTCGCTGTCATCCGCTCCCAGGCCGACCAGGCTGCGTATGAGCATTCGCTTCACCCCGGGTTCCTGGAGGACTGGATGGGAGGCGGTAGCTTCGGCTTCGCGCTGGCGCGCGGCAACTCCGATACGACCAACCTCGCTTTGGGCTTCAACGCCGATCGCAAGACCACGACCGACGAGTGGAACATCGTTGCGGCCTCGTTGTACAGCACCAGCACGGCCAGCAACGTTACCGCCACCACCGCCAACACATTCGGAGGCTCGCTTACTTACAGCCACAACATCACCCCGCGCCTCTATGGCTTCGGCATGTTTTCCGGACTGTACGACGACCTGCAGGGTCTGAACGAACGCCTCAGCCCCGACGGCGGCCTGGGCTATCACGTGATTGCCAGTAAGACGACGACCCTCGATCTCCAGGGCGGTTTCGGCTACACCTATGAGAACTACGTCGGCGGCGTAACCAATAATTACGTCAACGCCAACATCGGTGAGATTTTGACGCACGCCTTCAACGCCAACACCACCCTGTCGCAAAGTCTGTATTTCTATCCTTACCTGAATGACCCGGGAAACTATCGCGGCGTGGGCAGCTTTGGCTTGGCCAGCAAGTTCTACAAAGCGCTTACCTGGAACCTGACCTTCGGCGATATCTACAACAGCAAACCGCTCACCGGCAAGAAGGACAATGATCTGGTCCTGACCACCGGCCTGGGCATCACCTTCGGCGCCAAGCCGAAATAAGCCTTCAGCAATGCGGGCGGCGCGTAGCCGCCCGCGGACCTCCCTGAATCTGCTATTCTGCCCGCCGTGCCCAAGCCATCGCCATCTAAAGCGCGTCCGTCGATCAGCATTGTCGGGCCGGGAAACCTCGGTACTGCTCTGGCGTTGACTTTGTCTCGCGCAGGCTACGACGTGAAACTCCTCGCGGCGCGGCACAAGGGGGCTCACGTCAGATCGCTGGCGCGCAAGATAGAGGCGAAGCTGTTTAAGCCTGGGATGCAGCCGCTGACGACAGGTATTGTCTGGATAACGGTCCCGGACGACGCAATCGCTGGAGTGGCTCAGGTTCTGGTGCGCTCCCAGGAGTGGAAAGGCAGGACCGTCTTTCATTCCAGTGGCGCGCTCACCAGCGATGAATTGTCGCCTCTGCGAGCGAAGGGCGCACGCGTCGCCTCGGTTCATCCCATGATGACGTTCGTGCGCGGCGCAGTGCCGGAAATGGCTGGCATCTCCTTCGCGGTCGAGGGCGACCCGGCGGCTGTGCGAATCGCAAGATCGATCGTCACGGATCTGGGCGGTAGATCATTCGCCATCAAGAAGCAAAACAAGGTGCTCTATCACGTCTTCGGCAGCTTCGCCTCGCCGATGGTGATTGCGCTAATGGCGTCGCTGGAAGAGGTGGCGCGCGCTGCCGGCATTCGCCAATCGGAAATTAAGTCGGTGATGGAGCCGCTGCTGTCGCAGACGGTGAGCAATTATTTGAAGCAGAACGCTGCCGCGGCCTTCAGCGGTCCGCTCGTCCGCGGAGACGTGGCAACCGTGCGCAAGCATCTTGCGGAGCTGCTGAGCCTGCCCGAAGCGAGAGCTGTGTATGTTGCGCTGGCGCGCGCTTCGCTTAGGTTTCTGCCGGTGCGAAATCGCAAGATGATGGAGAGAGAACTCAAGAGTGCGGAAGGCGCGGCCAAGCCAGTTCGCAAACGCTAAAGAGCTTCTGATTGAGTCGTTGTCTTGAAGGGGACGGCCTTCAAGGCCGTCCGTCAACGCCACAAAATGACAGCGGCTTTAACCGCTGAGGAACTTAATCGGAGTTTCCCTAGGGCTAGCGCACTTGCAGCACGGCCAGCCCATTCACTGACAGCCGCAGGGTTATCGCGCCGTCGGTCAAAGTCTCGTTTTGCGGAGCTACGGTTCTCGCTTGATCCCGCAGCTCCTGGGTCTGAGCTTGCGTCGGATATCGCGGGCTGCCCATCTTTTGCCACGCGGCAAGGGTGTTGCCGTGGTCTTCATCGACGTACTCGACTGTGGCCTTGGCACCGGGTCGCATGCCCTTGAATTGCAGCTTTACGGTCTTTGGCTCGCCGGTTGAGCCCGGATTGGCCAGGTTCCAAACGGCGACCACCAGCGACCTGTCGCTCGCCTTGGTCACCAGGACATTTGAGGAGTTATTTTCGATGCGCTGATCGCCCAGCTCATGCAGCAGTTGCAGCGCGTAGAACGATGACTTAGGGATATTGCCGGCAGCGATCAGTCCAAAGCCTCCGTAGAACGGAGTCTTCACCACGCCCTGCTCCTCGAAGACGTCGGAGAAAGTCCACAGCGACATCATCTCGGTCAGGCCATCGCACTGCGCGATCGTCGTCGCCAGCCACGGGCCCATGTAAATGGAATCGGTGACTGCAACCTCGTTGTCGTAAGCCGCGTTGTACTCGCTCCAGATCAGAGGCATGTCGGGACGCGGCGACGACCTGATCTCCTCGTGAACCTTCTTCACCGCGCGGCAGACCATCTGATCGCGTGTGATGTTTTCGTCGGTGTGAAAAACGTCGCTGGCTGAGTCGTTGCCGTAGACGTGCGTGGACACAAAATCAAGCGGCACATGCGCCTGGTCGGCGTGCTTGATCATGTCGCCGACCCACGCCGCCTGTGCGGTCGCCGGGCCGCCTACGCGCAGCTTTGGACTCACGGCTTTAATGTCGCGCGCGGTGTGATCGTAAAGCTCGAAGTAAGTTTTCTGACGCGGCGCTCCCGTCCAGAAATCGAGATTCGGCTCGTTCCACACTTCGAAGTACCAGTTGGAAACTTCTTCAATTCCGTACCGCTCCACCAAGTGCTTCACCAGCTTCGTGATCATGTCGTCCCAGATCGCATAATCCTTCGGCGCCGAGACATTGGGGTGATACCAGAACGATTGCAGATGCTGCTGCGCCGCTAGCTTGTAGGGCATGAAGCTGAGCTCGACGAACGGCTTCACGCCTGCCGCTAACAGCCCGTCGTAAATCTGATCGACGTAAGAAAAGTTATAGACCGGCTGTCCGTGCTTGTCCTCGTCATAAACCCCGACGTCGTCCAGCAGAATCCCGTGGAAGCGGACATATTGAAAATCGGTGATCTGATGCACCGCCTTCAGGTCGCGGCGATACGAATCGCGCAGGCTCAAGATCGCACGGCCAGATCCGAACATCTGCTCCCAGTAATGCGGAAATGGACGGGCAGGAGCAGTGGCGTCGATGGTGATGGTATCCATGGGAGTCTGTGCCGGCACCGGCAGCGCAAAGAGCGCGATGATCAGAGGTAAGAAGGCTCGAATTCGCATCGTTCCAGTCGGCCCTGACGGTCAGCCGATAAGATGATTATGCGCACTGCGCAGTTTTCTGCAAAGAGCACTGAACCCGCCGCGAGGCTCGCGCAATCTAAGCTGCGAGGAGATCTCGCTTGAAACACAGGAAAATTGGCTCATCCGATCTCAACGTTTCCGTTATTGGCCTCGGCTGCAATAATTTCGGCTTTGTTGCCAACATGGATGTCGAAGCCTCGCGCAAGGTCATCGACAAGGCCATCGATTCCGGAGTCCATTTTTTGGATACCTCCGACAGCTACGGGACCTCGGAGAACATTCTCGGCGAAGTCCTGGGCGAGCGGCGCAAGAAAATTGTCCTGGCGACCAAGTTCGGGTCTAAGCTGAACGCCCTCGGCGAGAAGAGCGGCAACTCGCGCGGCTACATTCTGGCCGAAGCCGAGGAGAGCCTGAAGCGCCTTCGCACCGATTGGATTGATCTCTACCAGATTCATTATCCCGATCCCAAGACGCCGATCGATGAGACACTACGCGCGCTCGACGATCTGGTGAAGAGCGGCAAGGTGCGCTACGTCGGATGCTCGAATTTTTCCGCGGCACAGTTGCAAGATGCGGAGCAGACGGCCAAGGCGCATCATCTGACGAAGCTGGTCTCAAGCCAGGATGAGTTTAGCCTGCTGGTGCGCGATATCGAAGGCGATCGCCTGCCGCTGATCGAGAAGTTCGGAATGAGCGAACTACCCTATTTCCCGCTCGCCAGCGGCATGCTGACCGGCAAGCACAAGCGAGGACATACTGCGAAAGGAACGCGTCTGGCGGATAAGACAAGCCTGGCTGAGAAGTACCTGAATGAAGCCAATCACGCCAAAGTCGAGCAGCTTGAGAAGTTCGCTCAGGAGCGCGGGCACACCTTGCTGGAGCTGGCTTTCAGCTGGCTGCTGTCGCATAAGGCTGTTGCCAGCGTGATCGCCGGAGCGACCAAGCCGGAGCAGATCGAAGCCAACGCGAAAGCCGGCGAGTGGGAGTTGAGTTCGGAAGAATTGGCCGAAGTGGATCGGATCACCAGTGTCGTTTCGCCCGTTCCGCAGACCAAATAGATTATGCGGAATGCTATGGCAGTAGCTGGTGCTTTGTGAGGAACTCTCTTGCTACCTCTCCCGCATCTCTTTTCTCGCCATCGACTGCATAGTTCATCGCGCGCATGTCGTCGGCGGTAATGCGACCGGCGAGCCGAGCGAATGCCGCTGGCGCTTGTGGGCACCTTTGAAACATCGCCGGGCGCACGATCGGGACGGCGTCGTAAGGCGGAAAGTAGTGCTTGTCGTCTTCGAGCACAATGAGCCCCATAGCAGCGATTAGACCGTCCGTGTTATTGCCGGCGACGATATCGACGGATTTATTCTGCAGCGCACGATACAGCAGGCCCAAGTCCATCACGCGGGGTGACTCGCCAAAATGTAGGCCGTAAGTCTTGACCAAGCCTTTGTATCCGTCCTGCCGCTCGAGGAATTCGTAACCGACGCCCAGTTGCATCTTGGGGGCGAACGGCGCCAGTTGCGACAGCGACTTCACGCCCAGCCTTCGCGCCTCATCGCCTCGCATCACCATCGCGAAGCTGTTGTTGAATCCCAGCGGCGGCATCACGTCGAGATCGAAGCGGCGTTTGTACTCGTCCTTCACGCGCTGATAAATAGCAGCCGGATCACCGGAGTATTGCTCTTTCAGAATTGCCGCCAGCGCGGTGCCGGTGTATTCGACGTAGGCATCGATGCGTCCGGCGAGGATTGCCTGCTGGCAGATATAGGTACCGGCGAGATAGAAACGGCCTTCGACCGGCATCCGGCAGACGCTGCCGAGATATTGCTTGAGTAGTTCGCCCAGGATCAATTGCTCGGTGAAGTTTTTGGAGCCTACGGTCAGTTCGGATTCGTGCGAGATGCAGCCGGCGCAACAGGCCAGCGCCAAACCCGAGAGAAATGTGCGGCGGTCCATATCAAAACCTTATTAACCACAGAGACACAGAGACACAGAGGAAGCAAGCGCTTTCATTCGGAGTTACTCAACGTTGTTTTTCGTTCCACGGTGTTTTGGATTCCTTGGCGATGTAAAGACCTAATTCTTCTCTGTGTCTCTGTGGTTAAACGCTTTTTCGGTGGCGGACCAGCAGCTTCTCGACGCCGCTCAGCATTAAGTCGGCAGCGAGTGCCATCAACGCAGCGGGAATCGCACCCGCCAGAATCACTCCGTTATCGACCATGGCGATGCCGCGAAAAATAAACTCGCCGAGACCTCCTGCGCCGATGGCAGCTGCAATGGTCGCGACGCCGATCGTGATCACGGCCGCGGTGCGAATTCCCGCCAGCATCACCGGCAGCGCCAGGGGAAGCTCGACCTTCCACAGCAGTTGTCCCGAGGTCAAACCAATTGCAACCGCGGCCTCTCGCACGGGCGGGCTGATTCCAGTAATGCCGACATAGGTGTTGCGAACGATCGGCAGCAGCGCATACAAGCCCAGGGCCACGATGGCCAGACGATCGGCACGCGCGCCCAGCCAGGGCAGAGGCAGCAGCAGCCCGAAGAGAGCGAGACTGGGAATCGTCTGGACGACGTTGGTGCTGCCCAGCACAATCGCCTTCCATTTCGGCCGCCGCGTCAGCAGAATCCCGAGCGGCACGCCGATGGCAATCGCGAACAGCATCGACACGCCGACCAGCCACAGGTGCTCGGCCGTGAGCGTGGCTACCTCGCGCGGATGGGTGAAGAGGAAGTTCATGTCGCTATTCAGCCTGTTAAGAAACTCCGATGCGCCGGTTTGTGTCGCCGGCTAAAGCCGGCTCGGGTTCATAAATAAAGGACGCTGACGCTGGCCTCAAGAGAGTGTGTCGCGGCCCGTGCTGCCGCTCCGCGGCTAACCGCAGATCCCTCGGTCGGACTGAAGTCCTCGGTCGGGATGACAGATTACCAAAGGAGCTGAGATGCTGGCCTGAAGACCCGCACTACTCAAGACCTAGTTCCGAAACATCTGCTGTCCGGCGCGGAAAACATCCACATACGCTTTCACGGACGCATCCTTCGTCGCGAGAAATTCCTCGGGCCGATATATTCCCCGTAGCTTGCCTTGCTCCATCAGGGCAATGTGATCGCCCAATTGCAACGCCTCACCCACATCGTGAGTGACAAAGACCACCGTCTTGCCGAGCTTCTGTTGTAGTGTCTTGAATTCCGTGCGAAGGCCGGCTCGCGTGATGGGGTCGAGCGCTCCGAAAGGCTCATCCATTAAGAGGATTGGCGGATCAGCCGCAAGCGCGCGCGCCAATCCGACGCGCTGCCGCTGGCCGCCGGAAAGTTCATCGGGATAGCGCGAAGCGAACTCGGCAGCCGGCAAGCCTACCAGCGTTAATACCTCGTCGACGCGACTGCTGACTCGCGGCTGTTCCCAGCGTTCAAGTTTCGGCACCAGCGCCACGTTTTCGAAGACTGTGTAGTGCGGGAAGAGTCCGACATCCTGGATGGCATAGCCGATACCGCGGCGGAGCTTGATCGTGTCCCACTCGCCGACGGACTTGCCGTCGACGCGGACCTGACCTGAAGTAGCCGTCAGCAGGCGATTAATGAGCTTCAGCGAAGTTGTTTTACCAGATCCGCTGCGGCCTACCAGCATCAGGGTTTCGCCGCGTTGCACGGCGAGGTTCAAATTTGAGAGCAGCAGTTTGCCGCCGGGTAGTTGAAAGCCTGCGTCGGCAAATTCGATGGCAATGTCGGGGTCGCCAGGCATGGGTCGCAGGTAGAATGCCGCACCAGCGTATCAGAGTTGCCGCTTCCCCAGTTTCGTCTCGACCAAAACAAATGCCGGAGCAACTCGTACGAGCCGCTCCGGCATGATCTTTCAGGCGCAGTCGAACTAGTAGCGTCCCCAGCCGCCGCCACCACCACCGCCGCCGCCACGACCACCGCGACCGCCGCGTCCACCGCCGCCACCGCCGTCATGCCGCGGGCGATCGGTCTTGGGCCGCGCTTCGTTGACGGTCAGATTGCGACCGCCCATGGGGGTGCCATTCAGCGCTTCCATTGCCTTTTGTGCCGCGTCGTCATCTGCCATTTCGACAAACGCGAATCCGCGCGACTGTCCGGTGTCGCGGTCGGTCACGATGCTGACTCTGTCGACCGGGCCATACGCTTCGAAAAGCCCGCGTACCTGGTCTTCAGTCGCATTGAAACTCAGGTTCCCCACGTAGATATTTTTCATTGCTGCCTCGCTTTCGGATGAGGTGCGCTTGCCACCGATACTGCTGTAGAGCGGCACCAACGGGGTATTTACGACCGAAGACTCAACTGACTTCTCATCGCCGGAAACAGCCCAGGGCGACACCTGCCGCCCGGGCTATGGAAACTTCCGTTACAGAACTTGCACGTTCTCAGCCTGCCAACCCTTGGCGCCACGCTTCACGTCGAAGCTCACGGCCTGGCCTTCCTGCAGCGTGCGGAAACCGCTCGACTGAATCGCCGAGAAGTGCACGAAGACGTCTTCGCCGTTCTGACGTGAAATAAAGCCAAAGCCTTTAGCATCGTTAAACCACTTTACTGTTCCTTGTTCCATTTGTGTCTTGAATGTCCTTAATTGATGTTGCGTTTTTGAATCGGAAGGTTACAGGCAGAAATCGCTCGAGACAAAGGAGGGATGGCTGCTAGACACGCCGTTCGAACATACGCAGGCTTATTTTACAACAAGAAGACAAAATGCGCCTGCCTTTCTGCGGCTATTGACGTATTTCGGTATGCCCGGGCAGGTGGTCCCGGAACCGCCGATGAGGTCGATTTGCGGGCAGGCCCGATACTCTTCCAAGGAAAAAGGCCGGTACCTGGAGGGGCACCGGCCCGTTTGAACGCCGCGCGCTAACTACTAGCGGCCATATAGTGTAACCCTCGGGTTCGGGTCGGGATCGCCGTTGTACTGTCCCAAGTTAAGACCAACCAGGCCGGCCTGGCCGCCGGTGGCACCGGCAGTTCCCGTACCTGCCAGATAGATGACACTAACCACCTGACCCGAAGTGGTTGTAATGGTAAACCTGCCGAAGTTCGGTCCATACGTGGGATCGAGAACATAGGGGCCGCTGAACTTCTGGTTAAACTGCGGGGCGCCCGGTCCATTGGTGTCATAAATGGCGGCCCAGACTCCACCGGGCGGAGGCGTTCCCGCCACATCAACTTCATTGGTCACGCTTTGGGACACCGGGTCGACGGTTCCTCCGAGATAGGCGCCAAGGAACGACGTAATCGAGAAGGGAGATCCTGACTGCGGCGAGAACTCTCCCGAACTAACTGCAGGATCGGTCCCGACCGTGAACGCCGTGTTCTTAGTGACCAAATACCAAACCGGTTGGTACTGGATCGGTTGGCCGTTTGACGTCAGGTTGACGGTGACGCGGCCGCACGCGCTGGTAATCGCTCCGCAGGTCGCATCCACATTGTAGGTGCCGTCGTAGCTGTTTTGTGAGGCTGTCCCGGCATTACTCTCGTCGGTGAAGTAGCCGGGCAGCATGTCAATCCCGGAGCGCGTGATATTGCCATTGCCGTCGAACGTGGCTACGCCGATCGAGACATCGGGACCTGCCGACGTCAGTCCGCTCTGCTGGATTACGGAACAGGCGCCCTTGCCGGTGCAGGTTAGATTCGAGTTCGAGAAGCTTTCCGTGATGCCGCCCGCTTCCTGCGGCAACAGCGTCACGATGGTCTGGGGACCAGAATTGTCGGTCTCGATGGCAACCAACTGATTGCTCGTGGCGGAAGTGGTGTAGTAGACGTAGTTGTACGCTTGGCCATTGACGGTCAGAGTTAAGGTGCCGCGACCGGAGTTGCCATTGGGACTGCCCAAGGTGCCGCTGGTAATCGCAAGTTCCCCGGACGCAGCTCCGTTGTCATTGATATCCTCTGCCCCGGCAGAAATGTTCAGCGAACTCAGGTTGAACATGCCCGCTGCGGCATAGCGACTCCCTCCGGGATCATTACCGAAGAGGCCGAACGCGTAACTGGAGACGTTTGGCGGCAGCGACAAGGACGTCTGCTTGGTCAACTGACCCGAGCCCCAGAAGCTCGAGTTGGTGATGATGAACGAGGAGGGGTTGGTGGTGGCCAGCGCCGCGCTCAGCCCGTATGTGCCGAGGCCGGAGATCAGATTGATGGTCGCAATATTGCTGCCCTTCGGAATGGTGTAAGTCGACGCGTTAAGCGTAACACTGGGGTAGGAGATCGGGCCTGGACCTGCCTGATCCATTACGCCGCCAGTGATGTTGCCCACGAAGTCGCCGTTTGACATGAGGCTGCCGCCAGTAGCGGCAAGACTGCCGACCAGGTATACCGGTTGATAGACATTGCTGCCCGGAGGATTCTCCTCGTAACCGTTGAACTGAAATGCATAATTGCCTTGCAATCTGCCGGTAACCGTTATGCTGAAGGTGGCAGTAGCGACCTCACCCAAGGAATCGGTCGCCTGGATGGTGAAACTGAAGACGCCTGCGCCGCTGAGCGTGGCGCCCGCCGGCGTGGAAATCGTGGCATTGTTGGCGCCGCCACCCATCGGCGGGGGGTTCGTGGTCAGAGTCATCACGCCGTTGGTGCAGGGCGGAGTCGGCGCACAAGGCGGCAAGCTGCCATAGGCCACTTCATAACCGTAGGGCTGAACGCCGTTGGCAGCAACGATTGACTGCCCGTAACTCGATCCCACTACGCCGCTGGCCAACTGTACCGATGCCAGCGACAACGGCGGGTTGATCGTAATCGTGAAACCCTGCGAGGTTACGGCAGCAATCGGAGTCTGCGAATCCACAACCTGCGCAGTGAAATTAAATGCCCCGGTCGTGGTAGGAGTGCCGCTGATCACGCCGTCGGTGGTTAAAGTCAAGCCTGGAGGCAAAGACCCCGCGATCACAGTCCATGTGTAGGGCGTGGTGCCGCCGCCGACGATCAGCAACTGCTTGTAAGCCAATCCGGGAACGCCCTGCGAAAGGTTAACCTGCGAGATCTGCAGCGCGCTCGGACCATTCTGAGGCATCGTACCGGAACAGCCGCTTAAAATTGCACACACCAAGCATCCCAAAAATAAATACAGGAAAGGCTTTAGCCCTTGCATGAATCTCCTTGTTGACACCACAGAAGCTGGTTTTAGACGCTACTCCGGGGGGCGGCCGGCCAAAACTGACAGAGGCGCTGCTGCATCCAGCCTGCTGTCAGACCACACACCATTCGGCGACCGCTTAGCGTGTATAGGGTAGCAGAGTAACTGAATCATAACTAAATGCAAGCACTTTTTTGCCGTATGAGACACTTCGGGTGACTGCGGGAAGAACACTTCCCGTTGTGGAAAGTTCTGCCGTCCGTCCCAGGTTATTTTCTCGTACCCGCTAGCCTCTGCTATCCTCATGCTTCTTCCTGGAGAACGAACGTGTCCTATCGATCGCTTCTTCTTTGCACAGCTTCGCTGATGCTTGCGGTTGTGGCTGCTGCCCAGCAGGCGAGTGCTCAAGCTCCAGCAGCAACGAACCCGCCGAAAACCGATGTGTACGTGGAGCCGGTTCTGCCCTATACGCCGAGCCTCGACGTTAAGGCTATGGATCGTTCCGTCGATCCCTGCAACGACTTCTACACCTACTCCTGCGGCGGTTGGCAAAAGAATAACCCCATTCCTCCCGACCAGACCTCCTGGAGCGTTTACGCCAAGCTGTATGAGGACAATCTGGCTTACCTGCGCGCCATTCTGGAGCAGGCAGCGACTGCCAAACATCGCGATGCGGTGACGCAGAAGATCGGCGACTACTACGCCGCCTGCATGGATGAAACGGCTGTCGAAAAACGAGGCGGCAAGCCATTGACACCGGACCTCGTCGAGATCACGGGATTACAGAACCTGCGCCAGATGGCTGCGCTGGTGGCCCGGCTGCATCTGGCCGGCGACTCCATGCTGTTCGGCAGCGATTCGCAGCAGGACCCGGACAACTCGGATGCCATGATTGTCGGCCTTGGCCAGGGAGGCCTGGGGCTGCCCGACCGCGATTACTACACCAAGGACGACCCCAAATCGAAGGAAATCCGCGAGCGCTACGTGCAGCACGTCCAGAACATGTTCCAGCTTCTGGGCGATGCGCCCGACGTTGCTAAGCAGGAAGCTGCTACGGTGATGCGGATTGAAACTGCCCTGGCTAAAGCTTCGCTGACCCAGGTTGAACGCCGCGACCCGTACAAAGTCACGCACAAAATGAAGGTCGCCGAGCTCAACCAGATCGCGCCGAATTTCGATTGGACTGCCTACTTCAAGGTGAGCGAAGTTCCTCCCTTTAACATTCTCAATGTCGATGCTCCCGAGTTCTTCAAGGCTATGAGTAGCCAGTTGTCGTCGGTGTCGCTGGACGACTGGAAGGTCTACCTGCGGTTTCATCTGGTTCACTCTAGCGCGCCGTATCTTTCTGCCGCCTTCGTCAACGAAAATTTTGATTTCTATCGCAAATATCTGCACGGCGCGAAGGAGTTGCAGCCGCGCTGGAAGCGCTGCGTGGAGTACGTTGACGACCAGCTGGGCGAGGCATTGGGGCAAGCGTACGTCCGCAAAACCTTTCCGCCTGAGCTGAAAGCGGCGACGTTGAAGATGACGCAGGAAATCGAAGACACGATGGCGATGCGCATCCAGCAACTGGATTGGATGAGCCCCGCCACCAAGCAGCAGGCGCTGAACAAGCTCCACTCGATTCGCAACAAGATCGGTTATCCGGACAAGTGGCGCGATTACAGCTCGGTGGAAATTGTCCGCGACGATTTCTTCGGCAACGTCGATCGGGCCACGATCTTTGAGAGTCACCGCGAGTTCAACAAGGTCGGCAAGCCCACCGATCGCACGGAGTGGGACATGACTCCGCCAACGGTCAACGCGTATTACAGCGGCCAGATGAACGACATCAACTTCCCTGCCGGAGTGCTGCAGCCGCCGCTTTACGACGCCAAGATGGATGACGCTCCCAACTACGGCAACACGGGCTCAACCATCGGCCACGAGTTGACCCACGGCTTCGACGATGAAGGCCGGCAATACGACGCGAAGGGCAATCTGAAAGATTGGTGGACGACGAAAGATGCGGCGCAGTTCAACAAGCACGCCAACTGCGTGGTCGATCAGTACGCGAAGTACATTATCGTCGACGACATTCACATCAATTCCAAGCTGACCGAGGGGGAAGACATCGCCGACCTCGGTGGCACGGTTCTCGCGTACATCGCATGGAAGGACGCCGACAAGAGCATGCAACTGGCTGATCGCGACGGGCTCACTCCCGATCAGCGTTACTTTGTCGGCTTCGCGCAGTGGGCCTGCGAGAACGATCGTCCCGAAGATCTGCGGGCGCGCGCGATCACCGATCCGCATTCGCCGGCAAAGTATCGTATCAATGGCGTGGTGGTGAACATGCCGGAGTTCGGCGCGGCCTTCAGCTGCAAGGCTGGCTCGCCGATGGTGAAGCCTGCCGACAAAGTATGTAAGGTTTGGTGAAGGCCGGCGTAAGGGCGGGGCAGGCCGGCCCGCTTGAGGGCCGCTTTGTCACCACCGTGGCCAGCGCCCGCAATGTGAATATTGCTGGCCGCTGGGCCGCTGTCTATGGTTAAAATGGTAGGAAATTTGTAAACTTGGCTGACCCCTATTTGGAGTTACAAGTTGGAACACGTTCTTATCGTAGAGGATCAAGCGTCCGAGATTCGGGCGGTCGCCGATCTAGTCGCGTCGCTGGGTGCTACCAACATTGAGGCTCGCGCCTCGGCCAGTGCTGCCATCGTCTATTTGGAGTCGGCACTGGAAGGCAAAATCGCCCTCCCCGATGTGATCGTCGTCGATCTGGATCTCGGCTACGAGAGCGGTTTTGAGCTGCTGCGGTTTTGGCACGCCAACCCCAGGCTGGCCACGAGCCGACTGATCGTCTGGACCATCATGGGCGCAGAGCAGCAGGAGATCTGCCAACTGTTTAAGGTAGACGCCATCGTATCGAAAGCGGATGGCCTGCCTGCGTTGAAGAGCGCGATCGAACCGCGCGCCCAGATCGCGTCTTAAGCTTCCCTTTTTACATACCAGTTGCACTCTCCGTCAGCAGTGCTGCCAAAAACGGGCTGCTGAAATTGCATTACAATGCGAAATTGCGCGTTTGACGCCTGTCTGGAGGACACTCATGAGCAAACTGGGGGAAATCATCTCCCGCAACGAAGACCACATCCGCGGCGAGTGGATGAAGCACATGACGGCGTCTGTCCAACGGGCCGACCTCATGAGCAATGTGGAATTACAGGAGCAAAGCCGGGCGCTGCTGAGTGCCATCATCAAGGGCGCGTCGTCGAGCCAGCCTGACGATCCCTCCAGCCCGGCGTGGAGCACAGCCCGTGAACTGCTGCAGGATATCTCCGCCTCGCGCGCGCGCCAGGGATTTTCGCCCTCCGAGACAGCTATGTTCGTGCTGTCTCTCAAGCAGCCGATTTTTGGGACCATCCAGCGCGAGCTCTCCGCCAATCCCAAGGAGATGGTCGACGTCTTCTGGAACTGCACCCAGTTGCTGGACAAGTTGGCGCTGCTGACCACCGAGTCGTTTATGGCAGTTCGCGAGGAGCTGATCTCACGCCAGCAGCAGGAATTGCTGGAGCTTTCCACCCCGGTGGTGAAGTTGTGGGACGGGATTCTGGCGCTTCCGATCATCGGAACGCTGGACAGCTCGCGAACTCAGGTGGTGATGGAAGAGCTGCTGCAAACCGTGGTGGCGACGAATTCCAAGTTCGCCATCATCGATATCACGGGCGTCCCCACGGTTGACACGCTGGTAGCGCAGCATCTG
Source organism: uncultured Acidobacteriaceae bacterium (assembly GCA_963805985.1). Taxonomy (GTDB): domain Bacteria; phylum Acidobacteriota; class Terriglobia; order Terriglobales; family Acidobacteriaceae; genus Bog-257. Next base: position 76,656 of record CAWDWG010000013.1, read on the forward strand.
CTGAAAACCATAACCGCGGCCCGTCTTATGGGCGCGGAATGCATCATAAGCGGAGTGCGTCCGCAAATCGCGCAGACCATCGTCCATCTCGGCATCAACCTGGAGGATGTCGTGACCAAGGCGAAGCTGTCCGATGCCTTCGCGCTGGCGCTCCACAGGAGCGGCAGGAGCGTAGTAAGAATCGCAAACGCGCAGAATGAAAATGCCAGCTCGTCGCCGCTGCGGCGCAAGGAGGGCTGATATGGAGCGAATCCCAATTCTGCGGATGGGGCCGTTTCTGCTGATCACCATCCAGGTGGACATGCACGACAAGCTGGCCATGCAGCTGCAGGACGATGTGGCGCAACGCATCTCGGACTGGGGCTCGGCGGGCGTGCTGATCGACATTTCTTCGCTGGAAATTGTCGACTCCTTCATCGGCCGCATGCTGGCCAACATTGCCGCCATGTCGCGGGTGCTGGGTGCGGACACGGTAGTCGTCGGGATGCAGCCGGCGGTTGCCATCACTCTGGTCGAGCTGGGTATGTCCTTGCCCGGAGTTCGCACCGCGCTGAACGTGGAATCGGGCATGGAACTACTGTACGGATCGATGGGAATGTTTCTAGGTGCGCATGACCGTACTGAAGCGTGAACAATTTCCGCTGCAGACCTCCAGCGATGTGGTGTCTGCCCGGCAGCGAGTGCGGCAGATGGCGATCGAGCTGCGCTTCAGCCTGGTCGACCAGACCAAGCTGGTGACCGCGGCCAGCGAATTGGCGCGCAATGCGCTGGACCATGGCCGCGGGGGCCAAATGAGCATCGAAGTAGTGAACGGCATGTCCAAGACCGGGCTGAAGCTGACCTTCGAGGACAACGGGCCGGGCATTCCCGACATCGACATGGCCCTGAAAGACGGATTCACAACCGGTTCAGGCATGGGACTGGGGCTAGGCGGCAGCCGGCGCCTGGTCAATGAGTTCGCCATCGAATCGGAAGTCGGCAAGGGTACCAGGATTACGGTCGTACGATGGAAATAGCCACCACGGAGTACGTTGCCCTCACCGACTCCAGCTCTGTCAGTGAGGCTCGCCGCCGCGGCCTGCTGCTGGCCGAGAAGCTCGGCTTCGACGAAGTACGCTGCGGCGAGTTTGCTCTGCTGATCACCGAAGTCTCGCGCAACGTTCTGGCCCACGCGCAGATCGGGCAAGCCATCCTCATGGGAGTGAAGAATTCTCACGGCTCCATCGCGCGGGTCTTGGCGTTGGACAAGGGGCCGGGCATAGCGGACGTAACCCAGGCGATGCGCGATGGGTATTCGACCAACGGCACGATGGGCAACGGTCTTGGCGCCATGAAGCGATTGGCTGGGACGCTGGAAATCTTCACCGGACAGAGCGGAACCATAGTGTTGCTGGAGTTAGGATCGCCGGCTGCGCAACATGGGCTGCAGATAGCCGGCATGGCGGTGCCTTATCCGGGAGAACGGCTGTGCGGAGACGGGTGGGCGTATCACCGCGAGCCTGCACGAAGCACGATCCTGCTGGTAGACGGGTTGGGGCATGGAATCCTGGCTGCGGAAGCGGCTGAAGAAGCGATCGACATTTTTCACCGCCGCGTGGAGCGTACGCCGGGCGAGATTCTTTCCCACGTGCATGACGGGCTGAAGAAGACGCGGGGAGCGGTGGCCGCGGTGGCTGAGATTCGGCCCGGGGAAAAGATCCTTACGTATGCTGCCGTCGGCAACACGGCGGCCAGCATCTTAAGCAAAGGGAATTCCAGCAGCCTGGTTTCGCATAGTGGCACGCTGGGAGTTGCATCGCCGCGCATCCAGGAATTCCGGGTAGAGTGGCCCGACGACGCCATCCTGATCATGCATTCCGACGGACTGACATCGCGCTGGGATCTCTCCGGCTATTCCGGATTGCTCTCGCGGCACGCGGCCATCATTGGAGGCGCACTTCTGCGCGATTTCCGGCGGCAACGCGACGATGCCAGCGTAGTGGTGGTTAAGGCTGCGGCCTGAATCATGCCTGAACCGATTCTCACCATCGCCTTGCGGAATGAGCGCGACGTGGTGCAAGCGCGCCAGTCGGCGCGCGAGCTAGCCGCACTGCTGGGCTTCGACAATCAGGACCAGATTCGGCTGGCCACCGCGACTTCGGAGATTGCCCGTAACGCCTTTCGCTATGCCCGCAACGGAGTAGTCAACTTTTCTCTTCAGCTTGATCTTCCCCAACACATCGAGGTGTCCATTCGCGATTCCGGACCGGGCATCGCCAATCTGGAAGACATTCTGGACGGCCGTTATCGCTCTGACACCGGCATGGGGATGGGAATCCTTGGGACCAAGCGTCTCATGGATCAATTTCACCTGGACTCCACTCCGCAAGGCACGACCGCGCGGCTGCTCAAGCAACTGCCGCGAAGTTTGTCGCCGCTGACCTCGCGTAGCGTACAGGAGTTGGCGCGGAAGCTGCGTGCGGCCGCCGTAGATAGCCCGTTTGCTGAAATCGAACGCCAGAACCAGGAGCTGTTCAAGACGCTGCAGGAGCTTCGTGCCCGCCAGGAAGAGCTGACGCTGCTGAATCGCGAACTGGAGGATACGAACCGCGGAGTGGTGGCGCTTTACGCCGAGCTTGATGAGCGCGCCGACTACCTGCGGCGGGCTTCCGACCTCAAGACGAAATTTCTTTCCAACGTATCGCACGAATTTCGCACGCCGCTGAATTCCATCATTTCCCTGGCGCGGTTGCTGATGGACAGGCTGGACGGCGACCTCACCCCTGAGCAGGAGAAGCAGGTCCGCTTCATCGAGTCCTCGGCGCGCGATCTTCAGGAGATGGTGAACGACCTGCTCGACATCGCCAAGGTCGAGGCCGGGAAGATCAAGATTCGGGTGAAGGAATTCGAGATCCACGAATTGTTCAGCGCGCTGAAGGGCATGCTGAAGCCGCTGCTGGCTGACAACACTGCGGTAGAGTTGATCTTCGACGATCCCGTTGGGCTGGCGACGCTGCGAACCGACGAAGGAAAACTTTCGCAGATCGTGCGCAACCTGATTTCGAATGCCATCAAATTTACGCCCAGGGGAAATGTCACGGTCTGCGCGAAGCCGAGCCCGGGAAATCGCGTCGTCTTCGAAGTGGCTGATACCGGTATCGGAATTCCTGCCGAACACCATGAGACGATTTTTCAAGAATTCAGCCAGGTCGAGAATCCGCTGCAGGACCGGCATCGTGGCACGGGACTGGGATTGCCGCTGTGCCGCAATCTGGCTGCGCTGCTGGGCGGCCGTTTGTGGCTGGAAAGCGAGCCCGGGCTGGGGTCGCGGTTTTTTTTCGAGATCCCCGTGGTTTACATGGGAGAGGCGAAAGACGCGGCGGTAACTGGAGGGTTGCCGGCTCCGGAGTTTCACCGCGCGCCGGTGCTCTTCCTCGAGGACAACGAGGAAACCGGCGCCATCTTTGAATCCCTGCTGCGGAACACAACCTTCCAGGCGATTGTGGCCAATGACATTGCGCAAGCCCGCGCGTGGCTCGACCGGCACAGGCCGGTAGCGGTTGTTTCGGACATCTACATCGGAGAAGAGACCGCGTTCGAATTTATTGCGGAGTTGCGGCAGTCGGATCCCGCGATTCCGGTGATTCTCACCAGCGCCTACGCGGATCCGGCCGACGCCCGTGCGGCCGGCGCGGATGTGTTTCTGCCCAAGCCGCTGGAACGCGAGACCTTGCTGCGCGAACTCCGCCGTCTGACTTCATTTGGGGAAACCCGTCGCGTTCTTATCGTCGATGACAACGAAGTTTCCCGATACATCGTTCGCCAGATTCTCGACCAGCCCTGGTTGCGTTTGAGTGAGGCCAGCAATGGCGCGGAGGCGCTGCGGCTGATCCAGGAGTCGCCTCCCGACGCCTTGATACTCGATTTATTGATGCCGGACATCAGCGGATTCGAGGTACTGCAACGGATTCGGCAGTCGTCCGAAACGAGAAACCTTCCCGTGCTGATTTATACATCCAAGACATTGTCGGAGGCCGAAAGAACGCAGCTGGAATCGCTGCAAATCTCGGTCCTGCGTAAAGAGGATGTCTCGGCGCGCTTATCCGCGCAGCCCTTTTTGCAATGGCTGAACAGCGCCGGGCTGACGCCTGAAACCAAAGCATCGCCATCGCATGCCTGAAACACACCATCGCATCCTGATCGTTGATGACCGGGAGCAGAACCGCTATGTGCTGACCCGCCTGCTGCAGCAAGCGGGGTACGTTTGCGAACAGGCGGCTTCCGGCAAGGAAGCGTTAAGCAAGCTGCAATCGCGTCCGGACGTCGCCATCCTGGACGTACACTTGCCCGACGTGTCGGGTTTCAATCTGTGCCAGCAAATCAAGAGTGACCCAACTACCGCCCAGATCTCGGTGTTGCAGATCTCGGCATCGTTTGTCTCGGCTGAGGACAAGGCAAGAGCTTTGGAAGCCGGCGCGGACGGCTATCTGACTCATCCCATCGATGGGGTTGTGCTGATCGCGACCGTGCGCTCCCTCATCCGCTTGCGCGAGGCCGAGATTGTGGCGCGCGAAGTGGCGATGCAATGGCAGTCCACCTTCGATGCTCTTTCGGAGGGACTGGCATTCGTCGGCGCGGACGGCAAAATCGCTCGCTGCAATCGCGCCTTCGAGCTCATCTGCGACGGTCACAGCACAGCTCAAGCCGATGCTTCGGCGCTGTTGCGCGAGGTGCTGGGCGCCGAACTGCCGCTGGATCAGCCGGGTGAAGCGCGCTACAGCGGCGAATTTACGGTGGACAAGCGAGTCGTGCGGATGACGATCGATCGCGTCCTGGTACAGGACACGGAGATCGGAAAGATCATCGTGGCGGCTGATATCACCGACCGGCGGGTCGCGGAATACGCTTTGCGGACGGCGGAAAAGCTGGCGGCAACCGGCAAGCTCGCGCATGCGATCGCGCATGAGATCAACAACCCTTTAGAGGCGCTGATCAATCTGATTTATCTGGCAAACTCCAGCCATCGAGCGGACGATATCAAGGAGTACCTGGCGCGGGCCGACGAAGAATTAAAACGCATCTCGCGCATCACCAAGCACTCGCTCTCCTTCCATCGCGATACGCAGCACGCTGTTTCCATCGATGTGGGAACGCTGGTGAGCGATGTGATCGAGATGTATCGCAAGGCAGCGGCGGCGCGCAAGATCTGTATCAGCCTGGACCGGCAACCGACTCCTGCCATTCAGGGATTCCCCGGGCAGCTGGCCCAGGTGTTCGGCAATCTCTTGCGAAATGCCAGCGAGGCCGCGCCACCGAGTTCGCAGGTGGCGGTTCGAGTGCGCACAGCGCATCGCTCCGGGCAAGAAGGTACGCGCATCACCATTCACGACAAAGGAGCCGGGATACCGGCAAGCGTTCAGGAGCAGATGTACGATCCTTTCTTTACGACCAAGGAATTGAAGGGATCGGGCTTGGGACTGTGGGTGTCCAGGACGCTGATCCTCCGGCACGGCGGCACCATCCGATTTCGTTCTTCGACCCGGGCGGGAGCGAGTGGAACGGTCTTCGAAGTGTTCCTGCCGGTGGATGGGGAAACTCCGACGGCCCTCGAAGCAGCTTCCAACCGCGACGATCCGACACGAGTTGAGGCGACGATCGAGGCTGCGAGTCGAAATTGAGGTGCTGGCACTCGAACGGGAACCAGGAAGCACAAGGATGCGATTTAACTAACCAGTTAGTCAATTAAGAATTGATTAACTAAACAGTTAGTTAAATCGCTTTAAGGCCGAGCCTCACCGGCCATGCGACTCTTCCCTCTCCGGCTCGGCCCTCTCTTGTTCTTCGTCGAGCAACCGCTCCCGCGAAGTCACGCTTAGGATTAGTATGATTCGAGACAGCTGGTTCGCCATCGCGATAGCGAAAGGACCTTATGCCACAAGCTCCGTCGGAACGCAGACTCGGCCTTCTCACCTCGTGGAAAGAGATTGCCAACTTCCTGGGCAAAGGAGTTCGCACGGTGCAACGCTGGGAGGCAACGCTCGGACTTCCGGTGATTCGTCCATCCGACAGCCGCTCCGGTATCGTGATGGCGCAGCCCGCCGAATTAGAGGCCTGGATCGTCAACGGGCGCCGAAGATTGCGCCGCAACCTTGACGGTCACAGCAAGCAGGAAGAGGACGTCCGGGCCACGTTTACAGCGTGCGTGCGGGAGTTGCGGCGCTATCACAAGGAAGTCAGGGCGCTGTGTGATCAGGTGAACGCCGCACAACAAAGCTTGAGCCACGAGGTCGCCAGACTAAAGTTTTTATGGGAGGAATGGAATGTGATTCGCGGCCAGGCGTTGCATGAAGACCAGCCGGCGTCGCGGCAAGAGAATCCGCCAGGGCCGATGAAGGTAAACTGATTCCACCCAGCGGCTACTATCTGGGCATCGTTCTCCGGTCTTCTTACACAACTGCCGGCCCGTCCCAGCCGCTGTTCTGTCTGACGATTCCTGCCTTCGCTCGAGCGCCAATCGAGTGCCAATTCACGCCATCCGCCTTCCTCCAGGCGACGAGTATAATTCGCTGACACACCGTGACTATTGTTCGCGGCCAGCAATAGCTACGATTCTCCCGGCAGTTTCCTGAGATTCTTTATGACTCCTCCGCGCTCCCATCGCGAGTCGAATAGAGGAAAATCCTCCGGGAAAACGCCCGACCATCTCGCCCGGAGAAAGCCTAAGTCGAAGACGAATCAACAGCGTGACAGCTTCCCCATCGTTGGCATTGGCGCGTCGGCGGGCGGACTGGAGGCCTTCACCGCGTTTCTGAAGGCGCTGTCGCCCAACCCGGGCATGGCGCTCATCATGGTGCCCCACCTGGATCCATCGCGGGAGAGCGCGTTCACGCAGATCCTGGCGCGCGCCACTTCCATTCCGGTGCTCGAGGCGCAAAACGGAATGCCTGTCCGCCCGGACCATGTTTACATCATCCCGCCCAATTGCGACTTGACCATTCACTCTGGCGTGCTGAAACTGTCCGACCGCGAAGAACCGCACACCGTCAACACCGCCATCGATATCTTTCTGCGATCGCTGGCGTCGGACCAGGGCAGAAATGCAATCGGCGTAGTGCTGTCGGGAACGGCGAGCGACGGCACGCTGGGCCTGGCGGCGATCAAGGGCGAGGGTGGGATTACCTTTGCCCAGGAGCCGGGCTCGGCCAAGTACGATGGCATGCCTACCAGCGCGATCTCGGCCGGCTATGTCGACTTCATTCTGCCGCCGGAAGGTATCGCGCAAGAACTGGAGTCCATCCGGCAACATCCCTATGTCGCGGGCACGTTGCCGGAGCCCGGCGCCGAGGGCAAGGAGACGGTCGAAGCCTACATGGGCCAGGTCTTTCGCCTGCTGCGGCGGGCCACAGGCGTGGATTTTTCCGAGTACAAGCCGCCCACCATCGGACGCCGCATTCAGCGGCGCATGGCGCTCAATCGCGTGCACAAGCTCAGCGAATATACCGCCATTCTGCACCGCGACCGCGGCGAAGTGACCGCGCTCTATAAAGACCTGCTGATTAACGTCACCAGCTTCTTCCGCAACTCCGACGCCTTTGAGGCACTGAAGAGCAAGGTTTATCCCGCAATCTTGAAGTCGCACAAGCAGCCGGAGAACCCGCTTCGCATTTGGGTTCCCGGATGCTCCACGGGCGAAGAGACCTATTCGCTGGCCATCTCACTGATGGAGTTTCTGGGAGACGAAAAGACGGAAATTCCGGTGCAGATCTTCGGCACCGACCTGAGCGAGAGCGCGATTCAGAAAGCGCGCACCGGCATTTACAAGGAGAGCATTGCGACCGATGTTTCTTCCGCCCGCCTGCGCCGCTTCTTCCACAAAGTCGACACCGGCTATCAGATCAGCAAGACCATTCGCGACTTGTGCATTTTTTCTACCCAGAATGTCTTCAGCGATCCGCCTTTTTCCCGCATGGATCTGATCAGTTGCCGCAACGTCATGATTTATCTGAGCCAGTCGTTGCAGAAAAAAGTGACTCCCATTTTTCATTACGCGCTCAACCCCACCGGCTTCCTCATTATCGGCAGTGCCGAAGGCCTGTTGGGCGCCGGATCCGAGCTATTCGCTATGGTCGACAAGAAACGGAAGATCTACCGCAAGAGAATGGTCTCCACGCCGGTGACCTTCGGCTTCGCCGTGGGCGCGCCTGATACGGCTCCGCAGACTGCCGGTGAACCCGCGCCACCGAATAAGCAGCAGGCGGCGATAAAGGCGCCCATCGAACTGCAGCGGGAAGCCGACCGGCTCTTGCTGGCTAACTATGCGCCGCCCGCGGTGGTGGTCAACGACCAGATGGAGATTTTGCAGACGCGCGGGCGTACTAGCGCATTTCTCGAACTGCCGCATGGCAAAGCAAGCCTGCATCTGCTGAAGATGGCCAAGCCGGGGCTGCTGTTTGAATTGCAAAGGGCCATCGAGGAGACGCGCAAGAGTAGTAAGGAAAGCCGCCGCTCCAATATTCACATCGATAGCAATGGAAAATCCGCGCTGCTCACCATTCACGTGCTTCCCTTCAGTCCCTCACCAAACGAGGCGAACAATTACCTGGTCGTCTTCGAGCCGCAGCTCCCCGAGGCCGAGCATGTGATAGCCGTCCCGGCCCCCATCGGCGCAATGACCGACCAGGAGCGGGATGCGAAGGAGGAGCAGGTTGCACAGCTGCGCCAGGAACTGACCGCGACCAAGCAATACCAGCAGTCGATCATCGAAAACCAGGAGGCGACCAACGAGGAGTTGCAGTCCGCCAACGAAGAGATCCAGTCAGGCAACGAAGAGCTGCAGAGCACCAACGAAGAGCTGCAGACTTCGAAGGAAGAGCTGGAGTCGGCCAACGAGGAACTGCATACCGTCAACGAGGAAATGCAGCGGCGCAACGATCTGCTGGCGCAACTCAACAACGACCTCAACAACCTGCTGAACAACGTGGATTTGCCCATCGTCATGGTAGGGAGTGACCTGACCGTGCGCCGCTTTACGCCGCCCGCCGCCGACCTGCTGGGACTGATCGACACCGACGTAGGCCGGCCGATTCAGCGGCTGAAGTTCAACCTCGACCTACCTTGGCTGGAGCAGGTGATGCTGGATGTGATTCGCGATGGGCACCACAAGCAGTACGATGTCCAGGACAAGAACGGCGATCATTGTTATCGCTTCCGCCTGAGCCCGTATCGAACTCTGAACAATCACATTGACGGCGTGGTGCTCAGCGTTATCGACAGAGAGGAATTCGAGAACGACGCCCGCCAGGCGGCGCCAGTAAGCAAGACAGCTCGAACCAATCGGAAGCCAACTAAGAAGCCAGCTAGAAAGACGCGGAAGAAATAAGCAATCTTCGGAAGAGCGCTACGCCGTCGGTAGCACCGGCAATCGTTGGTGCGAAAGGGGGGACTCGAACCCCCACGGTTTTACCCGCCAGATCCTAAGTCTGGTGCGTCTGCCAATTCCGCCACTTTCGCACTTATGCCAAGACAATTATAAAGAAACGCGATCGGCCTGGACTTGCCGCCTCGCCCTCGGGCTCACTTGCCTGCCTTCGGCTTGTGCTTGTGTTTGTGTTTGGAGGGCGGAGTCGGAGTTGGAGGCGGGGTTGGAGCGGGCGGCGGAGTCGGCGACGGACCAGAACCTGTGCTTGATCCCGACAAAGCTTGCAGCAAGTTTGCTCCGTCAGGACTGCCCCATCCGGTGCAAGCGTCCCATCCCGGCCCGGCGCTGAAGTCGCCGTTGTTGCCCGACGTGATGTCGTTGAACGCGCCTTCATTCTCCTCGACATTCTGATACAGCGTCGGATTCAAGTATCCAACCGATTTCCCCAACGACTGGTTCATCAGCGCAATCAGTCCGGCCCACAGCGGAGCTACGGCGCTCGTTCCGCCAACCGGGAAGCTCGAGCCATCGACTTGCACGTTGTAGCCGGTATTCGGGTCGGCATCGCCCGAAACATCAGGCACGCCGCGCCCTGCGTAGCCGTTGGGATTTGTTCCTGGCGGTACGCCTGCATTCGCCTGCCACGACGGAATCGGAAACGTTCCGCTGACTCCGCCTCCGGTCGCGCCTTCGTTGCTCGAGAGATCGTTCCACACCACCTCACTCGAGATGGAGCTGCCGCTGATCTTCAGCGTCGTTCCACCGCACGCCAGCGAGTACGGGCTCGATGCAGGAAAGTCGACGTGGTCCAGACCATCGGTCACACCGTCGGATGATCCGTTATCGCCCACGGCAACGCATACCGTGACGCCCACCGCTGCCGCCGATTGCAGCGCGCTGTTGTACGACTGCAGCGACTGCGCCGTCCAGGTGGACTCCGGCCCACCCCAACTGATCGACAGCACCGACGGCTTGTTGACCGTGTCGGTCACAGCCTGATTGATCGCGTCCAAGAATCCAGCGTCGGTGTTGGGAGCGAAGTAGACGGCGATTTTTGCGCCGGAAGCAATCGCGCCGGCCACCTCGATGTCGAGACCAACCTCCGTGTCCGGACCATTGGTGTCGCCGGTGGGCTGATTCTGCGCGCCATCGACCGAGACCGCGATGACGGTCGGAGCCGGGGAGATGTTGAGATTTTGAAAGTAGGTGGTGAGATCGGACTGGTTGTAGCCGCCGCCCAACTCGATAATCCCGATCGTCTCTCCGCTTCCGTTCACGCCCGTCGGGTAGCTGTACGCCTGCGCAACCTGCAGCGCTGTATATGAGACTGAGGCAGCGGCGGCAGCCTTGGAACGCCGCTTGGTTGCTAATCGAAAATGCGGCTTCGCTTGCGGACGATTGTCGAGTCCATGCACGCTGACGATGATCGCGCCGAGTTCCTGCGGTACGTTGACTGAACCGGTGCGTCCACGATACGAACCACCCGTGTGCTTGTAAGTCGCCAGCTCCACCTGAAAGGCCTTCATGAATGCCGCGCACTTGCCGCTCAGCTGTACGGTTCGCGCTGGCAGGTTGACGTTTGCCGTGGTCAGGCCGAACTCACTGGCAAAGGCCGCGACCTTCTGCACGTCAGCGGGATCGGCGCCGTACTGCGCAGCGTACTCTTCGCGCGAGATGCGCTTGCCGCGCGCAACCACGTCCGCCAGGGCCGTCGCCTTCTGCGCAGTGGATCGCGGGCGCAGCACGACTGTAACCTCCATCACCTCGTTGGGATCGGCCGACCCCGACCGCGTTGCTCCTGGCATCGGCTGACGCTCACTACCCACGACCTTGGTATATTTTTTTGAAGGCATATTGCTCCCTCGTCATTTAGTTGCTGGTCGTCAACGGCCAGTTGTCAGTTGCCGGTTGTCAGTTGCCGACTAGGCGCCGGCTCGTGTCAATGAAGATTGTTTCAGAAGATGCCTGCATCGTGCCATCCGCTGGAACGCATTTCAATTGTTATAATCCGCCACGATGTCATCTTTCGCCTTCCAGCAACTGGCAGCCTTTCTGCTCGGCCCGCATCACGCCAAGGAAAACCTTCTCCAGATCCTCAACAACTGGAGCGATGACGCTTTTGACTTCGTGCGCCATCAGGTGCCGCGCATCGTCACGGTCCTTATCATCGCGTTTATTTTGACGCGGTTGCTCAAGGCGGTATCGCGGCATCTCAGCCAGCTCAGCACCAGCGAGGCATTTCCGTCGGCCGTTCGCGCCCAGCAACTGCGCACGCTGTCGAGCGTCATCCACGGCGTCGGGATCTTCGTCATTGCCTTCGTGGCGTCGCTGCAGATTCTGCCCCTGCTCGGCATCAACATGGGACCGCTGCTGGCCAGCGCTGGCATCGCCGGCGTCGCCATCGGCTTCGGCGCGCAAACCCTGGTTCGCGACTTCATCAACGGCTTCTTCATTCTGGTCGAGAATCAGTACGACATCGGCGACGTCGTCAAGATCGCCGGCGTATCGGGGAAAGTTGAGTCGATGACGCTTGCGCCGTACGGTGCTGCGTGATTCCGATGGCACGGTCCACAGCGTGCCCAGCAGCCAGATCGCGGTTGTCAGCAATCTCACGCGCGACTGGACGCAGTTGTCGATGACCATCTCGGTCGCCTACAACGTCGACAGCGATAAAGTGATCAAGCTGCTGCAGGAAGTCGGCGGGGAACTGGCGAGCGATCCCGATTACTCCGACAAAATCGTCGCCAAGCCGGAGGTGCCGGGTATTGAGAAGGTGAGCGGCAGCGAGATCGAATACCTGATGCTGGTGAAGACGAAGCCGGGCGCGCAGGACCTTGTGCGTCGCGAACTGCGCCGCCGGATCAAGGCCTGCTTCGAGAAGAACAAGATCGAGCCCGGCAATCCCAATCGGGTGTACGTGCTGGATACGGCGAAGCCGGTATAACCATCAGCTGTCAGCTTTCGGCCATCGGCCATCAGTTGGTGCCCCAGGTTCGCCCGTCTTTTGGGCTAACCTGGGCTCTTGAAACTAGAAACCTGAAACTCGAAACTCTTCTTACACTCTCTCGATCGTGATTGCCTTCAGCACTACATCCGTGTTCGGCTTGTCCTGACGATTGCGCGGCAGCTTCGTGATCTTGTCAGCGATGTCCTGCCCTTCGACGACTTCACCAAAGATGGTGTGATTGCCGGTGAGCCACTGCGTCGCCGCGACCGTGATGAAGAACTGTGAGCCGTTCGTGTTCGGACCGGAGTTGGCCATCGCCAGCTTGCCCGGCTTGTCGAACTTGTGCGGCGAGCCCTTGGTCTCATCCTGGAATTGATAACCCGGGCCGCCCATGCCGGTGCCAGCCGGATCGCCACCCTGCACCATGAAATCGGGAATAACGCGATGGAAGATGGTTCCGTTGTACAGCGGCGTTTTGCTCTTGGCGCGGGTCTGCGGATGCGTCCACTCGCGCGAGCCTTCGGCAAGCTCGATGAAGTTCTTCACCGTGACGGGAGCCTCCTGCTCAAACAGTCGGCAGACAATGGTTCCTTCGCTGGTATCAAACGTGGCATAAACACCGGGCTGACGTGACATAAGATTCCTTTCGTACGATTTCTTTGGATTGAAAAACTACCGGCTGGCTGCGAGTTCGCCTTGCTTCGCCGTCTCGCGGCTGCGATACCACTCTACCGTCCGCCGCAAGCCTTCCTGGAAGTCCACCAGCGGCTGGTACTTCAATTTGTCCTGCGCCTGCGCAATGTCCGCCAGCGAGTGCTTGATATCGCCGGCGCGCTCGGTGGCATAAACGGGCTCGCCCGTGAAACCGGTCAGCGGCTTTAGCAACTCGACCGTCTCATTCAAACTAAATCGATGTCCGGTCGCGATATTGAATGTCTTCCCTGCCGCATCGGCAGCCGGCGCGGTCGCCGCCAGCAGGTTCGCCGCAACCGCGTTATCAATGTAGTTGAAGTCGCGCGACTGCTCGCCATCGCCGTAGATCGTTGGCCGCTCGCCGCGCAGCATCAGCGTAATGAACTTCGCCAGCACTGCCGAATATTGTGAGGTGGGATCCTGTCGCGGCCCAAAAATATTGAAGTAACGGAGACTCACGGTCTCGAGGCCATACACGCCGTGAAACACCTTCATGTACATTTCGCCGGCAAGCTTCGCAACCGCATAGGGCGAGAGCGGCAGCGGCGTCATGTCCTCACGCTTCGGCAAGGTCGGCGTATCGCCGTAGGCCGAGGACGAAGCTGCATACACCACTCGCTTTACGCCCGCATCCCGCGCCGCGATCAGCACATTCAATGTGCCTTCCACGTTGACCTGGTTGCTGCGCGCGGGATCGGCGATCGACTTGGGGACCGAGGGAATTGCCGCCTGGTGCAAGACGTAATCCACGCCGCGACAGGCTGACTGAACGGCGTCAGCGTCCAACAGATCCGCTTCACGAAAGTCGAGTTGGGAGAAAACTTCCTGAAGGTTCTCGCGGCGTCCGGTCTCGAAATTGTCCAGACCGCGCACCTGGTCGCCGCGTTCGAGCAGTGCGCGCACCAGCGCCGATCCGATGAATCCTGCCGCGCCTGTAACCAGAAATAGCGCCATCGCTACAGCTTAGCATGCAGCCACGAGCTGCGAACCGTGAGCGCGAGGCCAACGAAAGTCGCCACGATCTACCGCCGCTTCTTCGCCGATTTCTTCGGAGCGGCCTTCTTCGCCGGCGCCGATTTTTTCACTGGCGTTTTCTTCGGAGGAGCTTTCTTTGCGACCGCTTTCTTCGTCGCCGGTGCTTTCGCAGGCTTCGAAGGAGCAGGCTTCTTGGCCGGCGCAGGAGCGGCCTTCGGTGCGGGGGCTTCCTTGGCTACAGGTTTCGGCGCCGCTACTGGCTTTGGCGAGGCCACTGGCTTGGCTTGCGGAACGACCGGCGCCGGCGCAGGCGGAGCTGCTGCAGCCAGACCTGCCGCGGGAGCGCCTTTCGGCTTACGCCCACGTTTGCCGGGCACAGGTTGCGCGCCTGGAACCGGGGCTGCGGCTGCTTTCCCACGGCCGCGCTTGGGCGGCGGGGGTGGTGGCGGAGGCGGCGGCTCATAGGGCCGCAGGAAGTTCATGATCTCCGAGTGCGATCGCAGCTTGCCGTCCATCAGCAGGAAAAACGCCTTGTCCGTGATCTGCTGATACTCCGGCAGCTGCGGCGTAATGCGAAGCTCCGCCATTTCCGGGAAGGGCAACTTCTCCTTCACCTGCCGCCACTTGGTGAAGAAGTTCTTGAGCTTCTGGTCGACGGCCTGCTGCCTGGTCGTGAGGCTTAGAAACAGAATGTTCTCCGGAGTGGCCTGCGTCAGAATCTTCCATGCTCCGGATGGCACGCTCGCTTCCTTGCCGCTCAATTTCTTGGCCAGATCATGAGCGTTGCTCTCCAGATGCTTCCACTTATCCACAAAATCGCGGCGCGGGATCATCCGCTGAATGTCCGACGTGTCCTTGTCGCTCATTTTGCGGGTCAGGAAATACATCGCGATGGGACCGGTCTCTACCAGATAGCCCAGCCCATTCATCATCTGGCGAGTCTTCACCACCTGACCGAGATCGCCGGAATCGATCTTGGCGATTGCGAAATGGGGATGCAGAATCTTGAGCCAGCCTTCTTTTTCCAGCGCCCGCATGATATTCAGCGGATCGTCCTCGTGGGCTACCTGCTCCACCTCGTATCCGATCATGCGGCGGCTAATGTACTCGATGTAGTTGCCCTCTTTGGCGGCGTCGTAGCGCGCCTGCGTGCGCTCCTCCAGCGGCCAATGAAAGCGCGCGCTGAGCCGCGTGGCGCGGATCAATCGGACCGGCTCGTCCAGGAAAGCGTAGTTATGCAGAACGCGCAGCACCTTGGCTTCGACATCGGCAACCCCGTTAAAGGGATCGAGCAGCAAGCCGCGGGAACCTGGGTTCAGCGACAACGCCATAGCGTTGACAGTGAAGTCGCGGCGGCGCAAATCCTCGTTAATGGTCGCGGGAGTGATGGCCGGTGGTTTGCCAGGCTTGTCATAGACTTCGGCGCGCGTCATGTTCAGCTCGGCGCGGACATTGCCAGGCATCAGAAGCTGGAGAGTCCGCAGGTCTTCGTCCACGCCCTGGATCGAAATCCCGGCTTTCTCCAAATCCTTCTGCAACTTGAGAGGATTTCCCTGAATGCTCAGGTCGATGTCGCGGATGGGAAATCCAGTCACCAGATCGCGGATGGTGCCCCCGGTGAGATATAGATTCAGCCCGGCATTGCGGGCTATTTCCTGGACCAGATTCACACCACCCTGCTGATCCGGTGTGAGCCGGGTCTCCATGCTATAGATGTAGTCTGCCATCCTAAGTTTATGACTCTAAAGGGAAAATCAGTCCAACCAAGCCCAGACACGAAGGGATGCCCGACTGCTTATTGGCTTACCGCCCTCCGCCTCGGAGTGGGAGCGCTGTGCATACTTAAATACGAAGCAGTTTTAGAACAATTCGCAAGCTTCTCTTACAATGGCACTTAGCTCCGCATGCACATTGGGCGCTGCACTGCGAACAATAGCACAAGGTTGGCATTTTTGGCTACAGAGTAGGTTACAGCGCACATTTCAGGGCAAAGGTGCGACAATTTAGGCTGCATCCCAGCTTCCCCTCGGGTTATGGCTACAACGCATAAAAAAGTCGTCATTCGCAAGATGGACCGCGACAGCGTCACCGGCCACGTGAACGCCGCGTTCATCGTCGACGGAAAAGTCGAACTGATGAACACCTCCGGCAACGTCGTGACCATCGACCTTCGCGACGTCAAAGGTGTCTATTTTGTGCGCGAGTTTGGCGACTCCGAGTTGCTCACTCGCAAGACGTTTCCGGCGCGGCCGCGGGTCGAGGGACTGTGGGTGCGCCTGCGCTTTCGCGACAACGAAGTCATTGAAGGCATGATGCCCAACGATCTCTTACAGGACGGCAGCGACGGCTTCTCCATCCTTCCTCCTGACCCGAGCGGCAACACCCAGCGGATTTTTGTGCCACGCTCCGCCTTGGCCAACATCACGGTCCTGGCAGTGATCGGAGAGAAGAAAGCCGGCCGGCGCGGACGGCGTCCGGAGGACACGCTCCAGGTTCCGATGTTCACCTAGCCACTTACTCCAGATCTCAAGCCTGAGCGGCTTTAGCCATCATGAAACTTTCCGAAATCGCGTCCGCTCTGGACGCCACGCTTGAAAACGCGGATCCCAACACCGAGATCACCGGTGTAGCGGGCATCGAAGAGGCTGGTGCTCAGGAGATCACCTTCGTCGCCAACTCAAAATATGCTGCGGCAGCCAGGAACACGCCTGCTGCGGCGGTAATTGTCTCTGATTCCTTTCCGGCGATTCCAACCGGGATGCTGCGCAGCAAGAACCCATATCTCTCTTTCGCGCGCGCGATCAACTTGTTTTACAAGCTGCCACGATACGAGCCCCTGGTTCATCCTACCGCGGTGATTGCACCTACCGCGAAAATCGGCACGAATGCCCATATCGCCGCCTACGTTGTGATCGATGACGATGTTGAGATCGGCGACGATGCCGTTCTTTTGCCGCATGTCGTGATCTATCGCGGGTGCCGCATCGGCAATCGATTCTTCGCCCACGCCCACGCCGTTGTCCGTGAATATTGCCGCCTGGGCGACGATGTCATCCTGCAGAACGGCGCTATCGTCGGCAGTGACGGTTTCGGCTTCGCGCGCACCGAGCATTGGGAGCATCGCTGGGAGAAGATCACGCAGTCCGGACCAGCGGTGTTGGAAGATGGGGTCGAGGTGCAGGCGAATTCGTGCATCGATCGCGCCAGCGTCGGAGAGACGCGCATCGGGCGCGGCGTTAAAATTGACAACCTGGTGCAGGTCGGACATGGTTCGTCGGTCGGCGAAGGAACGTTACTCTGTGCGCAGGTGGGCCTCGCCGGATCGACCGTCGTCGGCAAGAACGTCATCCTGGCCGGCCAGGTTGGCGTTGCCGGGCACTGCACCATCGGCGACGGCGTTGTCGTCACGGCGCAGAGCGGAACCCATGGCGACATTCCTGAAGGCGCCATGGTCAGCGGCTCTCCGGCTTTCGACCACAAACAATGGTTGCGCGCCGTCGGCATCTTCAATAGGCTTCCAGAGTTAGCCAAGGCCCTGCGCAGTTTGTCGCCCGATCGTGCTGGAAGCGACAAGACGTCGAAGGAAAAGTCCTAAGGCTCTGCGGCCTGTTTCCATTTCGAAGAAACCGTTTCTGTTCAAATCGTGCGACCTGGGCAACCCGGCTGCTTCTAAGTATTTAATGAGCGAAGATGTCTCCAATACAGATGTCCAGACGGTTCTCGGACCGCAAGCCGTGCCGCCGAGCCCGATCCGCGTTTTGCTCCTCGACGATCGCGAGGAGAACCTGATTTTGCGTTCGGCG
The DNA here is from genome assembly GCA_963805985.1 of uncultured Acidobacteriaceae bacterium. Lineage (GTDB taxonomy): Bacteria > Acidobacteriota > Terriglobia > Terriglobales > Acidobacteriaceae > Bog-257. The sequence goes on from CAWDWG010000013.1 coordinate 94,471, forward strand.
ATTCTGCGGCAGAAGGGCTATCAGGTTGTGACCTCCAGTTCCATCGAGGAGGCGGAATCGAAACTTGCCGCCATCGACATCGCGGTTCTGGACTATCACCTCGGCGCCGGCAAGTTCGGCACCGATGTCGCCGAGACGCTACGCCGCAAACGTCCGCAAGTGCCGATCATCATCCTCTCCGCAACTCTGGAGCGTCGCTTCGGCGGCATCGCCGACATGCATCTGCTCAAGGGCTACAGCTCGGTCGATGACCTGGTGAACGCGCTGCGCTCCTTCGAGGCCAAGAAGCGCGGCCGTCCGGTGGTAGTGGATGCCCGCGATTTTTACTATTCGCGTATCTCGATGGCCATGGGTGAAGACGTCGTGCTGGAGATCCTCGACCGCGAGGGTAATTGGCAGTTCGTGAATGATTACTTCGCTGCCATGAACGGCCACAAACGCGCGTGGTTCGTGGGCAAAAGCCTTTTCGAACAATTCCCGCAACTGGGCGACGAATGGCGTGAGATTGTCCGCACCGTCGCCGACACCCGCGAAACCTACATCGACCGGCGCGGATTTCGCGGCGCTTCTCACCTGCCGGAGAAAAGCCCTCACTGGGCATGGAACGTCCTTATCTTCCCTATCAAGCTGCACGACGACCGCGATGGCGCGGTGCTGACGGCGCGGCTCATCGAGAAGAAGTGAGATATGCCAGCTCGTGACGGTTGCTAAGGATCAGTTCCCCACAGATCTTTCCTGCAATCTTCCGTCTTGTCTGTGTCTCTGTGTCTCTGTGGTGAAAAGGCTTTTGGATTTTCCGTCTTCTCCGTGTCCTCCGTGTCCTCCGTGGTGAAAACGCTTTTTACCTGCGCTCCTGCGGCAGCGAACTGGCAATGCTCTCGGCAACGGCTTTCATCAGCGTGTCGCGATCACTGAAATCATGCGGCTCGATCGGTGGGTGAAAGATTACCGCCGCCGTTCCCGGGCTTATGGCAAAACGCGTCTTTGGCCAGCTTTCATAGGTCCCCAACATGGTGACGGGCACGACAGCCACGCCCGAATCCATTGCGAGATGGAACGGTCCTTTCTTGAACGGAAGCAATCGCCCATCACTGCTGCGCGTGCCTTCGGGATAAATCACCATGTGCAGTCCTTCTCGCAGGACTTCAACCGCTCTTTGAACGCTTTTTATCGCGGCCTCCTGATTGCTGCGGTCTACGGGAACGAGATGGGCAAGCCTCATACCTGTCCCCAGAACCGGAGTCCGAAACAGCTCTTTCTTCACCAGCACGGAACAGCGCCCGGGAATGACCGGAATCAGAATTGGCGGATCAAGGTTGGAGGCGTGGTTCGACATGAAGATGTAGTTGCGGCCGGCCTGCAAATGCTCAAGGCCGTGAACTTCGATCTTCACGCCGATCAGCTGCACGCCCCATATTCCCAGGCGCGTCGACGTGTCGTAGAGGGGATCGATGTTGCCGGTTATCGCGGCGTAGATGACGAGAGCTGGACCAACTACGAGTATGGATATGCCCCAAAACGCCAGCAGGGCAATCGCCCGAATCAACGAGCACTCCCCTGCTCGTCGTCACCATGAATCCATGCGGTGCGATGTTTCCGCTGTTCGGGCGTGACGTTGGCAACGTCCTGAAGTTCGTAAGACTCTTCCTGGCGCGTGCCGAGCTTCAGTTCTACTTCGCGCTTTGCGCGCCGGTTTTCCAGTTGCAGACGGACAGTCGTCCCAGGCGGCATTCGCGATAACTCGAGGTCCAGTTGCGCGTCGGTCGGCTTGCCGTTCAATGCCGTCACTCGATCTCCCACTCGAACACCCAGGCGTTGCGCATCGCTGTTTACATCGATCTGGACGACCTCCGGCTGCGCGCCGAGATTCGCGCTCGTGGTAAAGCCCGCAGCCGCAAGCTGCGTGGCGTTCACGACAACGTGGAGGCCGGCGAATTGAAAATAGTCGTCGTATGGCAGTTCCTTGACTCCGGCCACGTAGTCGCGGAAGAACGACGTGAAACTCTGACCCGTGACCGCTTCTGCTGCTTCTTCGATTCCGGCTGAGTCAGGGAAATAGCGGTGTTCCTTCGCGTAATGCAGGTTCATCCACTGGAACAGATCGCGCAACGATTTGGTCCCATTGGTCAACTGGCGAATCCGCAGATCAAGCAGAATTCCGACCAGCTCTCCTTTGTTGTAATAACTGATGCTGCGCTCCGGCGAGCGATAGAACGAGATCCCTTCAAACCAGGCATCCAGGCTGGACTCTTCGACCGACTGCCAATGTCGCGCGGGCCGGCCCTGCAACTCGGTGATTTCTTGCGACACCGCGCGCAAATACTGGCCCTCATCGATCAGTCCTGACCGCGCCAGCATCATATCTCCGACCGTGCTGGTGACACCTTCGCTGAACCACAGCGCGCGCGTGTCCATTTCATGTTGATAGTCGATCGGCTCCAGCGACTGCGGCCGAATGCGCTTCACATTCCACAGGTGAAAAAACTCGTGCGAACTCACTCTGGCAACCGTCGCCAGGTTGGCGCGGAGCCGTTCTCCGTTCAGCTCGATGGCTGTACCATAGGCGTGCTCCATGCCACCGCCGCCTGGACCGCGCGGAAACTGATACATAAACGTGTACTCGTCATACGGCCGATCCTGCATCCAGTCGACTGCAGCATGAGTGATGGCAGCCAAAGTCTTGTCCAGCTGATCCATTTCGTAGTCAGCTGGATTTCCAACTACCACAATGTGGTAGGTCGCTCCATCTTGTTTGAAACTGGATTGCTGAAAGGTGCCGAGCGTCACCGGGCTATCGGTGAGTTCGTCATAATTGTGCGCAATCCCCACCGTCTGGTCGACCTTCCCTGGCGCCGCTGCGCCCAGAACATGCAGGTCCCGCATCTCCCACGTTGTGGGAGTATCAAGCAGACGAATGCTCATCGGTTGCGATCGCAAGGCAGGTGAGTACATCAGCACCATCGCCCAGTTGAAAAATCCGTGATCGGCATCCAGCGCGCTTCCGAACGGCCCTGGGGTATCGACATGAACGTCATAGCTGATGACCGTACATCCCAGAGGCGCTGTGATCTCCCACTCGCTGTTCCTGGTCTTTCGGGCGGCCGCCTCCGTGCCCGAGGCATCGCGAGCCCGCACGTTCTCCACATTGGCTGCGAAGTCACGAACCTGATACAGGGCATTCCATACCGGCATCTCGAGTGTGCGCACGCCACTGCCCTCGCGAAGACGAATGCTGACGTGAGCCAGATGACGGCCGGGATCAGCAAGCGAAACGAAGTATTCGGTTGGCTCAGGCTGAGCGCTGGCAGGGGAAGAACAACTGACCGAGGTTGCCGACCAGGCTGGAATGGGAACAACGAATGCAAGACTAACGGTGAAGCACGCGAGGATTGCGGTGCGTAAGCGGCTCACGCGGTGGTTGCGACCTCATGCAGGGATTTGAGTCTTGCCGGCAGCTTCTCATAAATTCCACCGAAGCCGCCATTGGACAGAATTGCAACTACATCGCCCGCACGAAGATCGGGCGAGATCGCCTCAACGATTGCGTCCGCATCTCTGAGAAGACGTGCCGGCTTTCCCGCGGCATTCAAGTCATCAACCACCCTCGCAGGGTCCAGTCGCTCGTCTTCAGCAAGGGCCTCTGACTTGAAAACATCTGCCAGCACCACCGCATCCGCATTCGACAAACTCTGCGCCAGCTCATGCTGGAATACTCTGCGTCTTAGGGTGTTCGAACGCGGCTCCAGAATCGCCCATATCCGCCGGCCATTGTAGCGTGCGCGCACCGCTTTCAGCGTCGCGGCAATCGCGGTCGGGTGATGAGCGAAGTCATCAATGATCGTGATGCCATGCACCTCGGCTTTCACTTCCAGGCGCCGCTTCACGCTGCGAAACTCGCGAAGGGCTTTGGAAATCATATCCGCCGGGATCTTATAATTCGCCGCCATGGCCGCCGCCGCAGTTGCATTCAGAACGTTGTATTCGCCGGCGAGCGAGAACTCGAAGTCACTCCATGCTTTGCCATCGCGAAACACTGTCCAGCACGTTGTGCTCGCATTGTACTGAACGTTCGTGATTCTCCAGGATGAGGCGTCGGCAAATCCATAACGCTCGACCCGGCAGAACGCGCGGCCGGCGCACTCGTCGACGTTCGGATGTCCGTCCCACGCGACCAGCACCCCGCGCTTAGGAAGCAGATTCACCAGCCGCTTGAATGCGGTCTTCACTTCGTCGAGGTTCTTATAAATGTCGGCATGGTCGAATTCGACGGAGGTGAGAATCACGGCGTCTGGGAAGTAGTGCAGGAATTTCGGACCTTTGTCGAAGAAGGCCGTGTCGTATTCGTCGCCCTCGATGATGAACTCGGCTCCCGATCCCAACCCGAACGAACTGCCCAGGTTTTCGGGAATGCCGCCGATCAGGTAACTCGGAGAGCGTCCGGCGTAATGGAAGATCCAGGCCAGCATGGAAGAGGTCGTTGTCTTGCCGTGCGTTCCGGCAATGACTAGACGCTGCTTGTCCTGCAGGAATTCGTCATGTACGACCTGCGACATCGACTGGAACGGAATGCGCTGGTCGAGCACGAACTCCAGTTCGACGTTGCCCCGCGAGATGGCATTGCCGACAATCACCAGATCAGGCCGCGGCTGCAGGTTGGCTTCGCTGAACGGCTGCATAACTGCGATTTCGAGTGACCTCAGGAAGTCTGACATTGGGGGATATGCCGCATTGTCAGACCCCGTCACGCGAAAGTCCGCGCTGCTGCAGCATTCCTGCCAGCGACGCCATCGCCGTACCGCAGATTCCGATGAGGTGAATGTGTTTCTGGGCCATTTAGTTAGAAACTTTCAACCCAAGCTGGTTTACCGCCCGTACAAGAAACTACACCTGCGCCTGAACTCCCGCGGCCACTGGACTGACCGCGCCATCGCAATGAAGCGTTACCGTCTTTCCAACCGAAAGCTGGGCAAGAACCCCAAAAGGCAGCGTGATGCTGCCGCTCGACACGTGACCGGACTTTAGCCCAAATGCAATCGGGATGCGCAGCTCCGCCAGAATCCGCATGACGACTTGCTGGAGCGTGTAATCGAGCGCGCCGGGCTCACAGCAATCGATCATCTCGCCGAAGATGATTCCACGTACGCCCTCAAACTTGCCCGCCAGTTTCAATTGCATCAGCATGCGATCAATGCGATAAGGGCGCTCGGCGCGATCTTCGATAAACAAAATCGTTCCCTGAGTTCGAATTTCGTACGGCGTGCCGAGAGAGGCGCACAGCAACGACAAGCATCCACCATAAAGAATGCCCTCTGCAATCCCTTCGGACAGAGGTTGTACTTCTTCAGCGCTGAATTCTCGTTGGTAGGCCTCTGCTGACGACAGCGCCGTGAGCCAGCTCGACTCATCGAAACAGCCCGGGCGCGCAAGGTCGCCTGCAACCATCGGGCCATGAAACGTTACTAACCGAGCGGCGTCGCAGAACCAGGTCAACAACGTGGTCACATCACTACAACCGACGAAGATCTTAGGATTGGCGCGGATCAGGTCAAGATCGAGGTGCGGCAACAGGTAATCGCAGCCGTAGCCGCCGCGCGCGCAAAGAATCGCTTTGATCTCCGGCCGCGAGAACATCTCATGCAACTCGTTCACGCGGCGCTGAACCGATCCCGCGAAATAGAGTTCGCGATCGAAAATTGAAGGGAGATAAAACGGCTGATATCCCAGTCGCAACAACTCGGCGCAACCCGCTTCCAGGTCGTCGCGACGAAAACCGCTGGACGGAGCAATGATGCCCACTGTGTCGCCAGCCCGGAGTGCTGCGGGACGAGTTCGCTCGGGTTGATCGGACGAAGCCATGCAGACCGCTTATCTTAAATGAAAAACTCACCGCGGCAGAGCAGCGTCGCTGGACCCGTGAGAAACACTTCGTCGGCCCATTCCACGGTTTGCGTTCCGCCAGCCGCCCTGACTTGCACGGGCGAAGTCACTTTCCCCGAGTGTATCGAAGCTACCGCAGCGGCACACGATCCCGTTCCCGACGACATGGTTTCGCCGACACCACGCTCGCAGAATCGCACTTCGATCTCGCTCGGGCTCACGACCTTCACGAACTCAACGTTCATTCCGTGCTTAAAGTCGTGGTGCTTGGAGATCTGATCAGCCACTGCCTGCCAGCCCAGCTCGAACTCCGGAACAAAGACCACGTAGTGGGGATTGCCCATCGACACAGGCGTGCCCGTAACTTCCCCATAGGTGAATTTGATGGAGAATTCGTCGCCGACCTCGGGAGCGCCGATGGAGCTGCGAAACTCGAATGTGTTTTCACTGCGCGCCTTCAGCTCACAGGTTTTCAATCCAGCTCCAGTGCGAATCACAACCGAGCGGCGCTGATTCTCCGCGCAATACCAAGCGGCGACACATCGGGTTCCGTTGCCCGAGATTTCCGCCTCGGAGCCGTCGGCGTTCAGCAGTCGCACGCGCAAGTCGGCGTCGTTGGCGGGCAACACCCATTCGACGCCGTCCGCCCCAACGCCGTTGTGACGGTCGCATATGCGGCGCGTGAACGCGTAGATATCACTGGGCGCGTGGGCAAAATCGATGATCAGGAAATCGTTGCCGCAGGCGGTTGCCTTCACAAAAGGGATGCTGGCCATATTGGAATCGCGCTGGCCGGATTGTAGCAAACGCGCAAGCCGCCCGATATTGACTGAACAAATGCCGATGAGCGATTTCGTACATGCTAGACTTACGTAATTGAACTGATATGGACGTGCAAGACTACAAGATTGTTTTATATCGTCAGCCAGACGGCGCCTGGGTAGCAGAGATTCCTGCCGTCGCCGGATGCTACGCACTGATGCCAACGCGCGAGGAAGCTCTCCATGAGCTCGCGGATGTGTTTCAGATGATCGCCGACGAATATAAGGAGAAGGGCATCTCCCTGCCGGCCGACACTACCGAAATCGTCCATGCCTAGCGGCACAGCGCGCGACTTTCAAAACGCCGCTCGAAAGCTTGGTTTTATAAAGAGCCGGCAAACCGGAAGCCACGAACGGTGGAATCATCCTGACGGTCGTGCCGTAACGATTCCGCTGCACGGCGGCCGCGAGATTGGCCCTCCTCTTTTCTTCAAGATACTCCGGCAACTGGGAATCACGAGCGATGAGTTTCTTGAGCTGCGTTAGAAGAAGTTCACTTTGGTTTGTACACCGTGCAGGTCGCCTGACCGGGTGCACTAACAGAAACCAGCTCCTGCAGTTCGGCTCGATGCTGACGTGCGGCGACCCACACGGCATCGCCTTTGCACGCGACGATGTAGTCGGCGTGATGTGCGGGATCGAGCAGCGCCAGTTCCCAATCTGGGTGCTCGGCTTCCGAGATCACATGGCGCAGCGGGATGCCTGCCAGGCGTATTGCCCCGGCATGCTCGGCCTCATACATGAGTAGCGTAGCCGAGGGAGGAATCTGCGCCAGCACGCCGGCCAGCCCCTGCTCAAGCGCATTGCGATCGCGCGAGTTGACCTTCGCCTCGCGCAATGTGACCGGCGACTCAGCATAGACAGAGATGTAGCTGGCGGCAACCAGCGCGATCGCGAAACTCCAGACAATGCTTCGCCCAACTCTGCCAGAAATCTTCGCAGCGAGAGAGTAGGCCGCGACCGCAGGAAAAACGGCGAAGACCGGCAGCAGTTCCAGTCCATAGCGCACGTTGTAGTAAGAAAACGGATACCAGACGGGAATGTAAATCGGCACGCTGCCGTACGCGAGCGAGAGTGTGTAGAAGGCCAGCGGCACCCAAAGCAGCAAGAGAATCCCGTAACGCCGGAAATGCCAGACGGCGACAGCGCTGCCGAGTATCGCCGTGGCCAGCAGAACGCGTCCCCAGAATGCGCTTCCTACATTGAGCTGAGCTGCTTTGAGAAAGTATAGAGCGGCTGTGAACAGGTGATTCTGCCCAGGATACGGCGGCACGCCGTGCGCAGTGCTGTTCAAGGCGATCGCCTTCGCCGAATAAGGGCCGTTCACGAAATCGAGTGCGTTGCCCGAGATTGCCCAGGTGTAGATCAGCCAGTAGATGGGGACTAGCGCGTTCAGCAGCACGACCTCGAAGAACGATTTGGTCGCCGAGCGACGCAGGCGAGTGTCCTCGATGCGCCGGCGCCAGCTTAGGAACGCCCAAGTCAAGATGACGGCGAGAATGCACGCCGCAAACCAGCCATCGTATCGGGTGAGCGCACCTCCGGCCATAGTGATGCCGCAGTATTCGAGCGCGCGGCGTGGCTTGAGGCGAGGTGGGCGCATTACTGCATCTGCATCAGCCGGAAGACTGGCGCGGATGAATTCGTCGAGGTAGACCAGAGACCAGATGAAGAACGCCAGGAAGATCGGCTCATTCATCGCCGTGGTCTGCAGGTAAAGCAGATTGGGATTCAGCGCGTAGATACCGGCAGCGACGCAAGCCGCAATATGCCCGGCGCGCGCGACGACGAGGCGAAAGATGCCGAGCGTCCCTAAGACGAAGGCCACCATGCCGGGTATCGCACCGGCAATGCCGCTCCGCCAGAGCGTGTTCACCCACACGAAAGGCAGCATGGCAATGTGCTGGAGCGGCAGCCACACCGTGCCCAACTGGCCGTAGGATGCAATCGGGTGGCGATTATCGACGACGCGGCGCGCGATGTTGAGATGGGCGACGGCGTCGCCGTAAAGCAGGATCTGCTGATGCGCGTAATAAAAGAGCAGCGCCGCGATCGAGAGCGCGGCGACGACCATGGTCAGGCGCGCTTCGTTGCGCTGCTCGACGTAAGGACCCGGCAAAGTAGACTTGGCTACGTCTACGGCCACCTCTGCGCTCCATGAACGATATTAAGCACCAATACACGCTCTGGGAGAACGCGGTAGATCACGATGTAGGGTAATCGGGGAACTGGCAGCTCTCGTGTTCCGGCGATTCGACCAGAACGGCCACTATTCGGCATGAGCGCGAGGCCCTGAACGGCATCGTAGATGGTTTGGGTGACGCGGTTAGCCGTCTCCAGATTGCGGTCCTGTTCGATGTATTCCGAGAGGGCCTTCAGGTCAGCGACAGCATGAGTCGACCAATCGACACGCATTCAAACGCGCTTCCGACTCTCAATCCAAGAGCGCACCTCATGGTCGGGAACGACCTCACCGCGTTCCGCTGCCGCTAGACTGCCATTCACCTTGCGTTCGAACCACTCGTTGTAGGCGAGAAGGTTATTGACCGCCTCCTCCAGGAGCTCGTTCCTGTCACGGTGAATACGCTGGGCCAGGTCGTTCAGCTTCGCTTCGGTTTCAGGGCGGATCTGCAATTCCATAGGCAAGTCTAACGCGGCGGCTGCTCTGAAAGGAAGAATGCATTTCTGAGAGGGCACCGGCGCAGGCGCCGCGCGAATCTTCTGGTCCGAACAGTCTAGTCCAGATGCGTCAGCTCGCGAAAGATGTTGAAGCGCTCGTCGATTTCCTGGCGAGTAAGCGATTGCAGGCGCTCGGTGCCGAAGCGTTCGACGGCGAACGATCCCATCACACTGCCGTAGAACATGGCATGTTTCATCACGCGGCGATTGATCTCTCCCTGTGAAGCGACATATCCCATGAAGCCGCCGGCGAAGCTGTCGCCCGCACCGGTGGGATCGCGGACTTCTTCGATTGGCAAGGCGGGTGCGCGGAAGGGGTGATGTCCGCCGGCGAATTCGCCGCCGCGAAAAAAGATGGTCGCGCCATATTCGCCATGCTTCACCACCAGCGCACGCGGGCCCATCTGCATGACCTTGTGCGCGGCGCGCGGCAGGCTGTTGTCGCCAGCCAGCATCTTGACCTCGCCATCGTTGATCAGCAACACATCGACGCGCTTCAGCATCTGGTCCAGGTTGGCGCGATGGCCGGTGATCCAGTAGTTCATGGTGTCGCCACCGACCAGCAGCACGTTCCGCATGGCATCACGCACTTTAGTTTGCAGCACTGGATCGATGTTGGCGAGAAAGAGAAAATCTGAGTTGTTGTACTCCGCCGGGATCGAAGGCTGAAACGTCTCGAAAACGTTGAGTTCGGTATCGAGCGTCTTGGCTTCGTTGACGTTCTCGCCGTACTCACCTGTCCAGTGGAAGGTCTTCCCTTTCGCGTGCTGGATACCGCGAGTGTCGACGCCACGCTTCGTCATGACCGCTTCGTTCTCGGGCGTGAAGTCCTCGCCGACGACAGCGACTACGCGCACATCGGTGAAGTAACTGGCGGAGAGCGAAAAATACGTCGCGGCGCCGCCCAGGATTTTCTGGCGCTCGCCATAGGGAGTTTTCAGCGTGTCAAACGCGACCGAGCCAACCACAAGGATGGACAAGAGCTATGTTCCCGCTTTCTGTTCGGAATCGAAGTATTTGCCGACCAGCAGATGCAGCCGTTGCAGAGTCGCCGCCGGCACAGCGCTCTTGTGCGTGATGATGGCATTTTTCAACGCCGATCCGCATTTGCAACTGCGCGTCTGGGGCATCGCAGCCACGGCTTCGCGGACCACCGTGCAGGCGTGCTCGGCGTTCTTCAACAATACGCCGACAATTTGCTCGACACTGACGTGGTCGTGACCCTCGTGCCAGCAATCGTAGTCGGTGACCATGGCGACCGTCGCGTAGCAGAGTTCGGCTTCGCGCGCCAGACGCGCTTCGGTGAGGTTCGTCATGCCGATCACGTCCAGGCCCCAGCTGCGATAGAGGTTGGACTCGGCCTTGGTGGAAAATTGCGGGCCTTCCATATTCAGATAGCTACCGCGCGGCTTGACGTTCACACCGGCGCGACCGCAGGCGTCAAACGCAACTTTGGCCAGGTCGGCGCAGACCGGCTCGCCAAAACCGACGTGGACTACCAGGCCGTCGCCGAAGAAAGTATCGATGCGATGGCGCGTGCGATCGATGAATTGATCGGGCACGACGAAATCCAGCGGATGATGTTCTTCTTTTAACGAGCCGACGGCCGACAGCGACAGGACGCGCTCGACGCCAAGCTGTTTGAAGCCGTGAATGTTGGCGCGGTAGTTGATCTCGGTGGGCATGAAGCGATGGCCGCGTCCGTGGCGCGCGAGGAATGCGACCTTGCGGCCTGCGAGCGTGCCCAGAACGTAGGGATCAGAAGGCGTGCCGAAGGGAGTTTGCAGCGAGATTTCTTCAATGTCGCTGAAGCCCGGCATGGAGTAGAGGCCACTGCCGCCGATGATACCGATCTCCGCTTGTTGCAACGGATGCTCCTGAGATGAGATGTGCAAATTCACGATTATACAGGGAGGTGTTTGGCGACAGCCGCTCGCCTGGAGTGGTAGAGCCAGCCTTCAGGCTGGCGTCGGAACGCTGTTTCCTGAAAGCTAAGCTGCGTTGATCATTTCAATGATCAACGCAGCTCCGAACTGTGTTCATCCCGCGACGCCGAAGCGTCGCTCTACCTGTGGTCGTTATTCGCCGCCCAGGATCTGGAAGAAGCGGATGATCGACTCGATGCCGCGATGGAAGTTGGGAATGTGGAACTTCTCGTTTGGCGCGTGCAGATTGTCGTCCGGCAGGCCCATGCCCATCATGATGCTGGGAACTTTCAGGTCCTTGTCGAACTGCGTGACGATCGGGATCGAGCCGCCGGAGCGGATGTACACCGTGTCCTTCTTGAAGATCTCGTGCATCGCCTCGACTGCGGCGCGCGCGTAAGGATTGTCGGTGTTGACCACGCAGGCCGGGCCTTTGCTGTGGATCTTGATGCTGGTCTTGATGCCTTTGGGCGTGACCTTCTTCACGTAATCGCTGTACTTCTTGAAGATGTCGTCGGCATCCTGATTGGGAACCAGGCGCATGGAAACCTTCGCTGAGGCGCGCGCGGGAATCACGGTCTTCGCGCCGGGAGCGATGAAGCCTCCGACGATGCCGTGTACTTCCAGCGTCGGCCGCGCCCAGGTGCGATAAATCACCGAATATCCGGCTTCACCGGTGAGGACGTCAGAGCCGACCTCGGCCTTGCGATAATCCTCTTCGTTGAACGGCAGGCTCTCCCACGCTTTCAGCTCGTCGTCGGTCGGCTTCTGAACTGCGTCGTAAAAGCCAGGGATCAGGACCTTGCCGCTTTCATCTTTCAGTTTGCTGATGATCTCGATGAGGCCAAAGATGGCATTGGGCGCGGCTCCGCCGTAAACGCCGGAGTGCAGATCGACCTTCGCGCCTTGCGCTTCGATCTCGGTATAGACGAGTCCGCGCAGGCCGACACACAGCGTAGGAAGGTCGGGAGCGAACAGCTCGGTGTCGGTGACCAGCGCGAAGTCGCACTTCAGCTTGCCGTTGTTGGCATTTTTCTTGACGTATTCTTCGATGCTCTCGCCGCCGACTTCCTCTTCGCCTTCAAAGATCACGCGTACATTGATCGGCAGCTTGCCGCCGCTGGACTTGAACAGCGATTCGAAGGCCTTCATCTGCATCCAGAGCTGGCCTTTGTCATCGACCGCGCCGCGCGCATAGATGTTGTTGTCGCGCTCGGCGGGTTGGCTCCAATTCTGCTTCGCTGCCTGCTCTTCGGGTTTAACAGCGACCGCGTCCTTGTCGATGAACGGAGGCGACTTCCACTCATCCAGCGGCTCGGCAGGCTGGACATCGAAGTGCGCGTAGCAGAGCGCAGTAGGCTTGCCGGCGGCATGCAGCCAGTCGGCATAGACGAGCGGATGTCCCTGAGTGGGGATGATCTCGACATTCTCAAAGCCGATGCGCTTGAGATCGGCAGCGACCACCTCGGCCGCCTTGCGGACATCGCCTTTGCGGTCGGGATCGGTGGAGACGCTGGGAATGCGGAGTAGATCTTTCAGCTCGTCAATGAAGCGCTGCTTATTATCGCGGGCGTAGGAAATGGCGGAGGAGACAGCTGCGGTGGACATGGGAAAACTCCTTCTTGATCAGGATGTTGCGCGAGTTGGGAAACCTTGAAGTATACCGCAGGCAGGGGCACTCTATGATCTGCGGCGTTGCGTTGTGTCGAGCAGTTCTTGCTCGCTTAAGGCATGTCGGGTGGAGCACGCCTTGAGGCGTGCATGTTGCAGCCCCAATTCGACACGCGCTTTAGCGCCTGAGGTAAACCAACCCCTTACCTCAGCGGCTAAAGCCGATACATTCAGCGGATCTCAACTGCACGCCTAAAGGCGTGCTCCACCCAGGATCGCTTGAACACAACTTCAAACTGACTCAGCCCGCGGACGCTGTACTTGCGATTCATGCCGGTTGCGGATGCGCACGCTGGCCCCGCGTCTCTTAGAACCCGAGCATGATCTGACCCTTGGCTGGGATCTTGAGATCGAGGCCGCGCGCGCGATTGGCAGCGATGGTTGCGTCGACGTTGAGAGCGCTAAGCGGAATGGTGCGTTGCGTGTCTCCTTGTTCCACCTGCACGGAGTCGGAGCTCACAAGATAATGCGACGACTCCAGCCGCTCTCCGCTGGAAAGGATGAATACTGCCGGCTGGGACGGTTTTGGCGGCGTGGGCGGAGTCTTGCCCCCTTGTTTCAGCGCTTGCTGCACATCCTGCAGAAGTTCGCCACTTATACTCGCCATGTAATTTCGTCCCGCCTCGGTTGCCTCTTTTTGAATCGTAGGCATTTCGGCGGTCAGCTTGCGGCCCACAGGGGTCTGGTAAAACTCAATGAGCTGCTCCACTTCATCAGCGCAAAAATGGCGTTGGTAGATGGGTACGACCTGGTCGAGCAATGCCTGGAGAACTTGCGGGCTCTCCAGCCGGGCCAGGGCAGCGTCCCACGCTCGCGTCGGGACGTCCGGACGCACCTTCTGAAGGTCTTCGAAAAGATGACGCCCGGTCGTGTCCAGGACGGATGCCATGAGCTTCTTGCTGCCCGCAAGCTCCATCAATCTCCGTACCTGGGCAGCGCTGGCCGGCTGAGCACACGCGGCGGCAGCGGGAGGTTGAGATTCAGTGGTTGGGGTCGCCGCCGGCTTTGCAGGCTGCTGCGCCGACAGAATCTGGGAGACGAGAAGTAGAAGGGTGCCGGCCAGGACACGCATCGCTATCCTCCAACAGGTAATTCTCTTGTCAGGGTGAAGACGGGATCATTGTAGTCCTCATGCTCGTGGAGCCGACAGTAGGAAGGCCATCTCCTTGGGTCGCTTCCCTCCGCAACCTCGAGACGCGCGAGCGATGAGGCATTGGCCAATATGAATCCCCAGTGAATTTCCAGGCCAGCCGCAACGGGAGTTAATGTGGTTTGAAGAAGCGCCGATTATGATAGCCTCAATCGCTTGCTCACAGCCTTTGCAGGAGAACACTGTCTTGCCGACAACCGAAGCCAACAACAATAACGTCTACGACCTGATCGTCGTCGGCAGCGGTCCGGCGGGACAGAAGGCGGCGATCTGCGCAGCCAAGATGCGCAAGAAGGTCGCAGTGGTCGAGCGCAAGCGCACCATCGGCGGCGTCTGCGTCCACACCGGCACGATTCCCAGCAAAACATTTCGCGAAGCCATTCTCTACCTCAGCGGCCTGCGGCAGCGCACCTTCTACGGCCGCGGCTACTCGCTGAAAGACAGCATCTCGATGGCAGACCTGGTGTTCCGCTCGGATTCGGTGATGGCGCGCGAGATCGAAGTCATCAAGGCGCAGCTGCGGCGCAATCGGGTTACGGTGTATGAAGGCAACGCGCGATTCCTCGACGCGCATAGCATGGAGGTCTCCAGCGAAGAAGGCTATACGCTGCTGCGGGGAAATTATTTCGTCCTCGCGTGCGGCACCCGGCCGGCGCACAGCTCGGACATTCCCATCGATGGCAAACGCATCTTTGACTCCGACCAGGTACATGAACTGGAAGAACTGCCGCGCGAGCTGATCGTGGTGGGCGCGGGAATCATCGGGCTGGAGTACGCCTCGATGTTTGCGGCGCTGGGTGTGAAGGTCACGCTGCTGGATCAGCGCCCCATATTGTTGGACTTCGTCGATCGCGAGATAGTCGAGAGCTTGTGCTTCCAGCTACGGCAGCTGGGAACGGTTTTTCGTCTGGGTGAAAAAGTGGTGCAGGTGGGCTTCGATGAAGATCGCGACCGAGTCTTCGCCAAGCTGGAGAGCGGCAAGACGGTTCACGGCTCGGCTCTGCTGTACACGGTGGGCCGGCAGGCCAACAGCGATCAACTGAATCTGGAGGCGATTGGGTTGGCACCCGATGGGCGCGGCAAGCTGAACGTCGACGAGCACTATCGGACGTCGGTGCCCCATGTTTACGCGGCCGGCGATGTCATCGGCTTCCCCGCACTGGCCAGCACCTCGATGGAGCAAGGCCGGCTGGCCAGCTGCAACATCTTTGGCGTGGCTGCAAAGATTCCGCCGAACCTGATCCCGTACGGCGTCTACACGATTCCCGAGATCTCAATGGTGGGCGCGACGGAAGAGCAGCTCACCAGTGGCAAGGTGCCGTATGAGACCGGCATCTCGCGCTATGCGGAACTAGCTAAGGGACAAATGCTGGGCGACGACCAGGGATTTCTCAAGCTGGTCTTCGATCCGGGCAGCCTGAAACTGCTCGGGGTGCATATCATCGGCGAACGCGCGGCGGAGATTGTGCATATCGGACAGGCAATCCTGGCGATGGGCGGGACGATCGAATACTTCCGCGATACGGTGTTCAACTATCCCACATTGGCGGAGGCCTACAAAGTGGCGGCGCTGGATGGGCTGAACAAGCTGTGAGGCAATTGATTATTCGGTAGAGCCGGCCTTGAGGTAGGCGTTGAGATCGCGCTATGAAACTTGGGCTGCTGCGGTCGTTCCTGATGACCACAGCAGCCCTTGGTTTTGGCATTGCCTCGAACGCGGCGCTGATGCACCGCTCTACGTGCGGGTCAAAGCTCGAATATGCGATACACCGCTCCGCCGTTGAGCGTCTGATTGATTGCCAACGCGACGTTGTGCACCGGAGTTCCGGCGGTGGTTTTTCCATCCGGACTACCGGCATGAGCGTGTCCGTGAACCACAAGATCCGCGCCGTGACGGTCGATAACCTCTGCCAAACGTGAACTGCCCAGGTACGGATAAATCTCCAGCGGCTCGCCTTTCACGGTATCGCCAATCGGCGCGTAATGCAGCACCACGACGCGCTTCTTGGTACGGAGCTGCGACAGCGCGCGCTCCAGCTTTAACGCCTCATCAATCGCGGCTTGAACGAACGCCTTGACCTCCGGCTCACCGAAAGCCGTAAGCGCGCCGCGTCCAAATCCGCCAGGAAATCCTTTGGTGCCGGCGAAGCCGACGCCGTCGCGCTCATAAGCCGTGCCATCCAGCATTTTGACGCCGCCGTCGGTCATCATCTTCATCAGCTCGGCAGCGCGGCCGCTCTCATAATCGTGATTACCCAGCACGGCGACGATTGGGATCCGCAGCCGCACCAGCACATTCATCAGCGAGTCCATCTCCTCCGGCCGTCCGAAATTCGTGAGATCGCCGGCCAGGATCAGCACGTCCGCCTCTTCGCGCACGCGATTCAGGTTGTCGCGCACGCGATCATGCACCTGCGGGCTGAAATGCAAATCGCCTACCGCTGCAATCCTCATACTTACTCTTTCGACTCAATCACTTTCGGATTGGCCGGCTGGCCGGATATTTTGGGCTCGCGATGCGCACGCTGCTCCTGTAGCAGATTTTCCATGCCCCACTCCCTGACATCAATGGCGAACATTTTCTCGTCGAGCAGGCTGCCGCGAAACGGCGCAGAAGAATTGGGCGCAGCCAGTTCGCTACGCAAGCGCCCCAGAAGATCGCCCCAAACCTCCCGGGGCACGTAATCGCAACATGCCGGATAGATGTAGTGGAACAGCACCAACTCCCACAACAAGAGCTCCCAGTGATTGCCCACTAGACCGAGCAGCCGCTGCCAATCGAGACGCCCCTTGGTCCCGAAAATGACGTGCACCACATCAGCGCCGTCGAAGCGCTCGCGAAAGGCCACAAACAGTTTCGACGCGATCAACTCTTCCGGCGCCAGCACGCGGGTTGGCACACCAAGTACCACAGTGTGGGAGCTGCGCTCAATCCACGACTGATCCACAGTGATGACGCCGTTGCTCATCCCGGTGATCAGATCGACGTAATAGCCGTCGCGATGCGCTTTCGCGAGCCAGACCGGGTCGCGGATTTCCGTCTCGAAGCCTTGCTCCTGCAAGTGGCGCAGAGCTCCGGACACCGCTTGCGCCGGCAGGAAGAGATCGAGGTCCTTGGTGTTCCGCCAGATCCCGGTGTGCTGTTGCAGGGCAAAGGCGCCGGAAACCACATAAGGCACAGCCGCCCGGTTCAGGTGCTCCAGCACCTCACAGAAGAGCGCGCGTTGCTCCGGCGGAAATTCCGGGGGCAGCGAACTGCTGACCGGCAATTCGATCTCAGTCGCCATGGCCTACGGTTGGATGGCGGGAGGTCGCCTTAGCGTTGTTGCCGCCGACAAAAAGATAACTGCGCAAGTATCTGGGCCCATCGCGCTCTTGCACTCCACCTGTGAAACGCGGCATCATTCGTAAACGCTAGTGAGGAACCGATGCCGAAAGACACCGTCGTTGACGTGCAGGGCAAACACCTTAATTTATCGAATCTGGATAAGGTGCTTTATCCCGAAGCCAACTTCACCAAGGGCCAGGTGATCGATTACTACGTTCGCATAGCTCCCGTGCTGCTGCCTCATCTGCACGGACGTCCGCTGACCATGAAGCGCTATCCCAACGGCGTGAACGGGATGTTCTTCTACGAGAAAAACTGCCCCAAACATCGGCCGGAGTGGGTGAAGACGGCGCGAGTCTGGAGTGAAGGCAACAATCGCTGGATGGACTATTGCGTCTTCGAAGACCTGCCGACTCTGGTGTGGGCGGCGAACCTCGCCGACATCGAACTGCACACCAGTCTCTCGCTCGGCAAAGAAATTATGCGGCCGACGTTCCTGGTCTTCGATCTCGATCCCGGTCCGCCCGCCAACATCGTGCAGTGCTGCCAGGTCGGAATCTGGGTGCGCGATATCTTCGCCAAGCTGGGGCTGAAGAGCTTCGCCAAAACCTCTGGGTCGAAGGGCCTGCAGATTTACGTCCCGCTCAACACCGCCGTCACCTACGACGACACCAAACCCTTCGCCCATGAAGTCGCGCGGCTACTGGAGCGGCAGTATCCGCAGCAGGTAGTCTCCGACATGAAGAAGACGCTGCGCACCGGAAAGGTCTTCATCGACTGGAGCCAGAACGACGATCACAAGACCACGATCTGCGTCTATTCGCTGCGCGCCAAGGAGCGGCCGACGGCTTCTACCCCGGTGAAGTGGGAGGAAGTTGAGAACTGTCTTAAGAAGGGCGACGCGAGTTTGCTGGTCTTCGAGGCGAATGCGGTGGTCGAGCGGTCCCAGAAATTCGGGGATCTCTTCGAGCCGGTGCTGAAGCTCAAACAGAAGCTGCCGTTGCTCAAAGCACTAGAAGGAACGCAGGCGGGCGCAAGCGCCGCGACTCCAACTCCCGTAAAACGCACAGCACGAACGGCATCGACCGCCAGTTCAGCCAAAACAAAGAAAAGTCGCACGAAGAAGGCAAGCCGGTAGAGGTTGCTTCGTATCAGGGCACGAGTTTACTCGTGCCGAAGAAGGCCCCTGTCCTTGTTCCCGAGCCGGCTTCAGCCGCGCCACAATCCCCTACAGGCTTCTGGTTGCTGAACACGCTGATCGTCAGCATTGTTCTGCTGTCCAACACAACCTGCTGCACCTTGCTAACCGCTGAGCGAAAGTCTGGACGAGGGCGCACGACTTCATGGAGGCTCTAGGGCGACAGTTTGATCCCGCGAGGTGGGCGAGCAGAACAACTGATGCCGCCTCCGCGGGAGACGGCAGGATACTGCAGACCGAAAATGAAATCCAGAGGAACCGAAAGAGCGGTCTTGCCGGAGAGCCGGGCGTTATTCGACCACAAGAATTCTCTAATGTTCAGCGGCAGCGGACGTGCACTCTTACGCAGGAGAACCATGTCCGCCGAACAGCTTCAGCCTCACTATGCCGATCGCTTCCGCTGCATTGGGCCGGCGTGCGAGGACAGCTGCTGCCAGGGCTGGGGAATGTATGTGGACAAAGCCACGTACAAGAAATATCGGGCCACGCCGTCGCTTCGCCAGGCTGCCGGCGAGCACATCGAGATCAACCCCGACGCTCGCAACAACTTTCAATATGCGCGCATCAAGTTCCCCGCAAATAACCGATGTCCCTTCCTGGCTGACGACAACCTGTGCAACATACAGAAGGAACACGGCAGCGACTTCCTATCCAAAACCTGTGCGCGTTACCCGCGCGCGCTGGCACGCTTCGACGGCAAGATGCAAAGAGCGCTCTATCTTTCCTGCCCCGAAGCCGCCCGTATCGTGCTTCTCAATCCGCAATTGCTGCCTGCACACGAAGGGCGGTACCAGCAATTCGTAGCAGAAGGATTGAGGCAGATCACTTCATCCGCAGCCGACATGGCCGCTCGGCAACTGCGCGCCTTTGCTTTGGATTTGCTGCAGGATGAAACCTACCCGTTGTGGCAACGGATGCTCGTCTTGGGAGTGATCAGCCGCCGTACACACGAACTCACCGCAGCGCAGCAGACAGCGCAAGTCAGCTCATTGCTGGCGCAGTATGCCACCATGCTTCGGGAGGGAAGTCTGCGCCCTCATCTGGACAACATACCGGCACGTCCCGGTCTACAGCTCGATCTGGTCCTGCAACTCATACGATTGCGATTTGAACTCGAGCAGCCACACGACAGCTTCGCATGCTGTGTCGGCGATTTGCTGCAATCCATCGGCTACTCACCCACCGCATCTCTGCCGGAAGTCGCAGAACGTTACCATCAGGCTTATCTGCACTGGTACCAGCCCTTCGCGCGTCGATCTCCGCATTTCCTGCAAAACTATCTGATCAACTATCTTTTCCGTACCGGCTTTCCGTTCGTCGTTGTCCCGGACCAGCTTGAACATTCGGCCGATCCCCTCACTAGCTATCCGTTGCTGGCGTTGCACTATCGTTTTCTGCACAGCTTGCTCATCGGAGCGGCGGCAAGATTTCGCAACTCCTTTTCCGATGCTCACGCCATACGCGTCGTGAATGTCTTCGCGCGAGCCGTGGAGCACAATCCCAGCTTCTTTGCCGTGCTGCTGCAGTTCGCGCGCTCCGCTGAGCTGCAGCAGAGCGATGGCATGGCAGTGCTACTGCGGAACTGAGGCTTTGTCGTTCGGGCAAAGGCCTCGCAGCTCAACCACACCGCAAGTCCCACCCGCCTTCCCGTCGGCATCTCGCGGACCCTTCGGGCCGCCCTCGCGCATCTTGGCGCTCATCTGCTCAATGACAATCTCCAGCAACGGCGTTGCGTCAAGGTGAGACTTCGGCGCGATCGCGTAATCCTTCCCCGCAGTCCGTCCGGGGAAGTATCGCGATGTCATCTCCTGAAACACAGCCTGCTTCAACTCATCGTCGTTGACTAGCCGTGCATGGCCAAAGCACATCACGCAGTGATAGTTCGCCGAGTGGTATTTCGCATCGCGCGAATACACCAGGCCGTCGAGTTCCGTTACCGTCGCACAAATCGGCACGCCCGAGGCGAGATGCCGGATGAGCCGGCTGGTCAAACCACCGTGTATATACAGCCGATCCGGACGCTCGATCGAGTACTCATACAGCATCGGAATGACGTAGGGCAGACCATCCTGCTCGAAGCCAATGTGAGCGACGTATCCATTGGCAAGAAACTCCTGCGTACGATCCGGAACGGTTCGCTCGGAATGCTGGTGAATCGTCGTGGTCCAGGTGCCGTCAGCGGCTGGTTCAGTCATCTACCAAACCTCCTTCTAACGCGATGCTCGCCTATAATCGGCTCTATGCAAAGATCCAAAGATCGGCAATTGCATAGAGCCACTTTAAGCTGGAGGAGCGGTTCCGCAATCGGCCCGGCGGGGCTGGCGGTTGATAACTCCGGGGCCAGCTCGATGTATCGCCAGCTCTACGACAAGTTGCGAAGGGCTATCCTGGACGGTCGTCTGCGAGCGGGCGCGAAGCTGCCATCTACCCGGGGTCTCGCCCAAGAACTCGCCATTGCCCGCAACACAGTGATGGGGGCCTACGAGCAGTTGTTGGCGGAGGGATACCTCGAGGGCAAGACCGGCTCGGGCACATATGTCGCGCGCACGTTGCCGGAGGCGGTCCTGAACGTTTCCCCCGTAAGACCAACTGCGGCCGTCACTCGCAACCCGGGACGGCTTTCGCGCCGCGGCCAGACGCTCGCCACGAATCGTCTGGGAATTCGCTACATCGAGCCTCCACGTCCGTTTCGTCCGGGAACGCCCGCGATCGATCACTTCCCTTTCGATCTGTGGAGTCGTCTGCTGGCCAAGTATTGGCGCCGCGAGCCCGCAGGACTGCTGCCTTATACCGACCCCGCGGGATACGAGCCGCTCCGCGCAGCCATTGCCGAGTACATCTCCGCCGCCAGGGCTGTGCGGTGCGATCCGGAGCAGATCATCGTCGTTTCCGGCGCGCAACAGGCGCTGGATCTGGCAACGCGACTGCTACTCGATCCCGGCGACGAAGTCTGGATGGAAGATCCTGGCTACAACGGCGCGCGCGCGGCGTTCCTGGGCGCAGGAGTAAAACCGGTCGCCGTGCCGATCGACAATGATGGACTCGACGTCACCATGGGCGAGAAGCTGTCGCCTCATGCCCGCTTAGCTTATGTCACACCATCGCATCAGTATCCAACAGGAGTGGTAATGACGCTGTCCCGGCGCCTCGGACTGCTGCGCTGGGCTGAGCGCAAGCGCCGCTGGATTCTGGAAGATGACTATGACAGTGAATTCCGTTATGCCAGCCGTCCCGTTCCGTCGCTGCAAGGCTTAGACAAGAGCGGTACGGTGATCTACTGCGGCACCTTTAGCAAGGTGCTGTTTCCCTCGCTACGTCTTGGTTACATCGTCGTACCCGCCAGCCTGGTCGACGCATTCCGGGGTGCCAAGGCGGTCGTCGACCGGCACTGTCCGACAGTGGAACAAGCGGTGCTGGCCGAGTTCATCGCTGAAGGCCATCTGGCTCGGCACATCCGGCGAATGCGGATGCTCTATCTCGAGCGCAAGGACGCGCTGCTCGAAATTCTCCGCCGCGAACTGGCAGGCGCCGTCGAGGTCCGCTCGCATGAGGCGGGAATGCACGTGGTCGGCTGGCTGAAAAAGGGGGAGCGCGATTCCGTGGTGTCGCGCCGAGCGCTGGAATTGGGCGTCGAAGCGCCGGCACTCACCAGTTATCGCGAGAAGCCTGGCGGACGAGGCGGCCTCGTCCTCGGCTATGCGGCCTACTCCGAGCCGCAGCTTCGGAGCGCGGTGAGAATACTCGCGAAAGCGATGGAATGAAGCGCAGCGCAGGCAAGAAAAAAGGCACGGGTAGGATGGGTTACCCGTGCCAACGCGCCGGTTAGCGCGCTCTGTCTGCTGAACCTAGTCGTGCATTCCGTTCAGGTGTGGATGCTCGATGTGCGCATGGCCGCAACCTAGTGGACACTCGCCGAGAATCGGCCGGCAGGACGGATCTTCGCCTACCGGAATGACCTCCGCCGGCACTTTGATCTCGTCAAATTGCTCCTCTTCCGTCGAATGCTTCAGCGCCGTCACCGATGACTTGCCGCTGGCGATGACCTGCGTCACCTCGTCGAAGTAGCCCGTGCCGACGAAGCGCTGGTGCTTCACCGCTCCATAGCCGTGGCTGTACTCGCGCGCGAATTCCTTTTCCTGCAGGCGCGAGTAGGCGGTCATACCGCTCTCTTTGTAAGCGCGCGCCAGCTCGAACATGCTGAGATTGAGCGCGTGGAAACCCGCCAGCGTGATGAACTGGAACTTGTAGCCCATCTCCGCGAGCGCCGGCTGGAAGCGCGCGATGGTCGCGTCGTCCAGCTTCTTCTTCCAGTTGAACGAGGGCGAGCAGTTGTAGGCGAGCATCTTGCCGGGGAACTTGGAGTGGATGGCATCGGCAAAATCCCGCGCCTCCTGCAGGTTCGGCTCGGACGTTTCGCACCAGATCAGGTCGCAGTACGGCGCGTAAGCCAGCCCACGCGCGATCGCGGAATCCAGCCCGCCGTGAATCTCGTAGAAGCCTTCGGTCGTGCGTTTGCCGGTGCAGAAGATCTTGTCGTAGTCGTCGACGTCGCTGGTCAGCAGGAACGCGCTGTTGGCATCTGTACGCGCCAGCAGGAGCGTGGGCACGCCCAGCACATCAGCCGCCAGTCGAGCTGCCACCAGCTTCTGGATCGCCTCCTGCGTCGGCACCAGGACCTTGCCGCCCAGGTGACCGCACTTCTTGGCTGACGACAGCTGATCTTCGAAGTGCACGCAAGCCGCACCCGCCTCGATCATCGCTTTCATCAGCTCGAAGGCATTGAGCGAGCCGCCAAAGCCAGCCTCGGCGTCGGCGACCAGCGGAGCAAACCAATTCATGCCATTCTTGCCTTCGGCGTGATGAATCTGGTCAGCGCGGGTGAGCGCATTGTTCAGCCGCCGGCAGAGGTTAGGCACGGAATCGGCCGGATACAGGCTCTGGTCGGGATACATCTGGCCCGCGTTGTTGGCATCGGCCGCCACCTGCCATCCGCTGACGTAAATGGCGCGTAACCCAGCGGAGACCATCTGCACCGCCTGATTGCCGGTTGCCGCGCCGAGCGCGTTGACGTAGCTATCGCTGGTCAACATCTCCCACAGGCGTTCCGCACCCAGATGCGCGAGCGTGTATTCGATGCGAAGGGTGCCGCGCAAGCGCACCACATCTTCCGGCGTATAAGGACGTTCGATTCCGTTCCAGCGAGGGTCGGTCTTCCAGGATTTTGCAAGTTGAGCCGCGGTTTCCAGTGCCGCCATAGTTGTGATCTCCTCTCGAGTCGAGCGTTATGAGTAGGGGTCGTGCCGACCACCAGGTTGACAACAAGTGCTTGCGAAACGTTCAGGGCCCTGATGAACCGTTCCAAACCGAATATTGAGTTCAATAAGCTGAACACGTATTCGGTATCGTGTACGAACCATAACGGCGGCGAGTCATCTCGCGCAAGTCATTCGTTCAAAATATTGAACAGAAATTCATATTGTTGTACCATCACATCCGATTCCTATCTTGGTAAACTGGTTGGCTATGCCCTCTTCAAACGACATTTCTTCGACCGCGGTGGAGCGAACGCTCCTGATCCTGGAAGCCGCGGCGCAGCGGGAAGGCGGCATGTCGAATGCCGAATTTAGCCGTAAGTTAAAGATTCCAAAGAGTTCGGCGAGTTATATTCTGCGAACGCTGGAGCAGCACGGCTATCTTCGCCGCGATGGCGAAGACGGGAAGTACCGCCTGGGGATGAAGATATTAAATCTGTCGCGGGCGGCTTTAGGCGGCGTGGATGTTCGCGAGGTCGCGCTGCCCATCATGCGTCATCTGGTCGACCGGATCCATATCACAACCCACCTGGCGATCCTGGATCATGGCGAGGCTGTCTACGTTGAAAAGGTGGAAGCGCCAAGCTTTATCAAGATGAACACCTGGATCGGGCGGCGCATGGAAGTCCATTCCACAGCGGTGGGCAAGGCGCTGCTCGCTTACCTGAATTCGAAGGAGCGCGACGCGATACTTCGCCAGCGCGGACTGAAGAAGCTGACAACGCACACGATTACCACCATGCCGAAATTGCTGCATGAACTGGATCGCGTGCGGCAGTTGGGATATGCCGTGGACGACGAAGAAAACAGCTTGGGAGCGCGTTGTGTCGGCGCACCAATCTTCAATGGTGAAGGCGCAGTGGAAGCTGCTATCGCCTCTACCGGCACGATCAACGACGTTCCTCGCGATGCTGTGGCTCACGTTTCGGATATGGTGAAGGAAGCAGCGCGCCGCATCTCGCACCAGATCGGCTATCGTGGCCCGTATCCAAAGCTGGTCGAGAACAATTAGCGTCGGTCCGGGAGAGAGCCAACTGCACACGACTCAAGTTAATCTTCAAGTATGAAATCCACCAGCCGCGAGCGTTTGACCAAGCGACAATTGTCGCAGATCGCCCGAGCGCTCGCCGATCCCCGCCGGTACGAGATTCTGAGGCAAATCGGATCGCACGATTGCGAGATGAGTTGCGCGGAACTTCGCGGCAAACAGGCCATCAGCGCGGCAACCCTCTCCCACCACATGAAAGAGCTGGAGAGCGCCGGCCTGATTCAAATCGTTCGCGAAGGGAAGTACGCCCGGCTGATCCTGCAACGCAATATCCTTCACGCCTACCTCAAGCACTTAGCGCAAATTTAACCGGCGCCCTGAATCCCACCCGGCTCTTAGCTCATCAATTCGACAGTTATCGAAATGTCGAAGTCATGAGGCTTCTACACGGAAGAGGGGATATGGGCAAACTGAGCAACAGAGTAGCTGTGGTGACTGGCGCTTCCAAAGGTATTGGCGCGGCTATCGCGAAGAGTCTGGCGGCGGAAGGGGCCGCAGTAGCGGTGAACTACGCTTCCAGCAAGGATGGCGCCGATCGCGTCGTCGCCGAGATCAAGAAGCAAGGCGGCAAGGCGATCGCCATTCAGGGTGACGTGGCGAAAGCGGCCGACGTAGAGCGTCTCTTCAGCGAGACCAGGAAAGCCTTTGGCCGGCTCGATGTGCTGGTGAACAACGCCGGCATCTATCAATTTGCTCCATTGGAAGAGATTACTGAGGAGCATTTTCATCGTCAGTTCAACACCAACGTTCTGGGGCTCCTGCTGGCGACTCGGGAGGCGGCTAAGTATTTCGATGGCGAAGGTGGAAGCGTCATCAACATCGGCTCCGTCGCGAGTAGTCTGACGCCGCCAACAGCGAGCGTCTACGCGGGAACCAAAGCCGCGGTCGATGCTGTTACCCGCACGCTGGCGAAGGAGCTGGGACCGAAGAAAATCCGCGTCAATTCGATCAATCCTGGCGTGGTTAATACTGAGGGAACGACTTCGCAGGGGATTATCGGCAGCGACTTTGAAGCCAACGCAGTGGCACAAACGCCGTTGGGCCGTTATGCCGAACCGGAAGACATTGCCCCGTTGGCGGTGTTTTTGGCCTCGACAGATTCGAGTTGGCTCACGGGTGAGCTGATCACGGCGTCAGGCGGGCTGCGGTAATAGCCAAACCAGGGATCGATCACGAGGGGTCTGGTGCTCGCAGTGAAAACGGAACCGGCCCTCGTGATCGCGATCCTCGAGGGTGAGATCCGCGTCCAGGGCGAACTGACTGCTTGCCTCTGAAATGAATATAGGAATTTCGCAGAAGGGAGTAGGCCGGGGAGTGCTGGTCAGAACCGATCCACCGCTCTTAGCGAACGGTGATGAAATGCGGGTCAACGGTGCTACGAGCTTCGGCGCGCAGGCCGGGCTAAACCTTCCTGCTCCAAACTCTTCTCAATGTTGTTCCAGACTCTTGGACTTGGATCCTCCATCGGCACCAGCAGCTTGGCAGCCTCAGCGATGTAGCGCAGGTCTGCAACCAGGTCCGAGCACACGTGGCAACTCGCCAGGTGCTCTTGCTCTTCTTCGCTTCCTCCGCCATCGATGATGTACGGCAGAGCTTTCTGAAATTCCGCACAGGTCATAATTATTCTCTCCCCTGAGGTTGGCGACGGCTCTCTTGTGATCTCGTCCGTTCTGCCTCCCCCCTACTCACAACATCGAAAGCCGCATCGACTAATGTCTGCCGGCAGCCTTCTCCGCCTTGCTCTGCTTGAGAAGATCGCGCAGTTTCATTCGTGCCTTATGCAGCTGGGATTTGCTGTTGCCGATTGAGCATCCCATCATCTCCGCGATCTCATTGTGTTCATAACCTTCTACATCATGCAACACAAAGATAATGCGGTATCCCGGAGGTAAGCTCTCTACGGCACGTTCCAAATTTACGCGATCGATGGAGCCGGCCAGCACATTGTCGCGCGTGCCAACATCCCGTCTTGGCCCGTCTTCCTGCTGCGGCTCCATGGATTCCTCCAACGAAACCTCAGGTAAACCCTTTTTACGCAAATGCATAAGCACGACGTTCACCGATAGCCGGTGCAGCCAGGTGGAGAACGCCGACTCCCCTCGGAACGTTGCGATCTTGCGATAAAGCTGCAGGAAGGCTTCCTGCGTCAAATCTTCCGCCTCGGCCGTGTTGCCGGTCATGCGCAAACAGAGGGAATACACGCGCCGCTTATGCAAGCCATACAGAGCTTCGAAGCACTCCGCGTCCCCTTGCTGGGCGCGGGCGATCGCTTCTTGTTCGGTCATACCGCTAGCCAGGACTTTTTTCGCTGTCGTCAATGTTTTGTACCAGTACCGTCCTGCAGCTTTTGATGCTATCTATTCAAACGGCGTTGTCTGGTCCGTCGTGCCAACCTGTCTTTCACAGCGTCCCGGCCCCGCTTCGGTCGTCCCTAAGTCGGATGCAATTTCATCGGCGGGTGAAGTCTTTCCGCGCTGTCAAAACATCTCAGAGTAGGCCTGGCCGTTAGTAGCCAGACTGGTGAATCCATACCGACACTTAGGTCTGCTTTGGGAGTTCTCCCATGGGCCCATGGAAATTAACACGAGAAATGCTTGACAACCGACAGCCCCGGTCTACAATACCCGACAATGTGAGGTTTGGCGCTTAATTCCAGCGATTCTCTTATGAACGTCGGCCAGCCGTTAACCACAACCCCCAACCATCCTCAGAGCGACACCATGGACAACCACTGTCGGCATCCCCGAGTCCAGGTCGTCTCGCGAGACGAAGATGCGGAGTACGTCGAGTGCCTCGAGTGCCGCGAAATCTTCGAATCCAGCGAGTTCCGCGACATGGAAATCGAATCCAAGATCCCAAGCGAAGAAGAATAGTCACGGGATAGGTCGAAGGGCCGGATTTCGGCAGATGGCCGCATACGTGTGTCGGCGTGTTATCTCAGCCTTAGAGCAGCATCGGCGGACAATTCCGGATCGGCAAATTCTCCTGCGATGAAGCGGGGATAGGCGGCGGCCGCGATCATCGCGGCGTTGTCGGTAGAGAGCTTGCGCGACGGAAAATGAACCGGCAATCCTTCCGCGGCCGCTTGGCGTTCGAAGGCCACGCGCAACTCTGAGTTGGCCGCGACTCCGCCCGTTACCAGCACGGTCGCCACATTATGCTGGCGGGCCGCCGACAATGTTTTGCTCACCACATCATTCACCATGGCTCGCTGGAAGGACGCGACTAGATCGAGGGTTTCGGGATCGCAGGCAGCCAGCACTTGCTCGCGCGAAGGCGTTTTCAACGGAGCCAGTGCCCGCCGGCGTTCCTCGATTCTAGCGCGCAACTCATGCGTTTCGACGTAGCGCAGCACGGCGGTCTTGATACCGCTGTAGGAGAAGTCAACGCGATGATCGTCATCGCTGTGCCGGTTTTGGGGATTCCGGTCGCGGTGCTTGATCTGCGCGAAGGGAAACTTCACAGCGCGCGGATTGCCATGCTGTGCCAGGAAATCGATGACCGGGCCGCCGGGATAACCCAGTTCCAGCAGCTTGGCAACCTTGTCGAAAGCCTCGCCAGCAGCGTCATCCCGCGTGTGTCCCACATCGTGGTACATCCACGAGGGGTCGCGTTTCTCGGCAAGATAGAGATGCGTGTGTCCACCGCTCACAACCAGAGCAAGGACGGGAAAGGCGAGCTCGCGGGCACCATTCTGTCGCTCCTCCAGGAGCACGGCATGAATGTGACCTTCGAGATGATTCACGCCGATGAGCGGCTTCGCCAGAGAATACGCCAGCGCCTTGGCGTAGCTCAGTCCCACAAGTAAAGCGCCGGCAAGACCGGGTCCTTTGGTCACAGCCAAGGCATCGACACTGTCATAGGTCTGGTTCGCGTCTTCGAGAGCTTTGCGAACGACTGGCACGATGGCTCGCAGATGTTCACGCGATGCCAATTCCGGCACGACGCCGCCGTATGGCTGATGGGTCGCAATCTGCGAATAGACGACGTTCGAGATCACCTCTTCCCCCGAGCGCACGACCGCCGCGGCCGTCTCGTCGCAGGAGCTCTCAATGCCGAGAATGAAAACATCGGGCACATGACCATTGTACGGGGCGGCAACGCGCTATCATCAACGTCGGGATGAGGGATCACGCCACCAATATCGTTCGCGAGCTGCGCCAGCACGGCTTTCAGGCCTACTTCGCGGGTGGATGCGTCCGCGATATGCTGCTGGGATTGATTCCTACGGACTACGACGTCGCCACCGACGCGACGCCGCCGCAGGTGATGCGCTTGTTTCCCGACACCTATGCCGTGGGAGCGCAGTTCGGTGTGGTGCTGGTTCCCGCGCCGGAGGACATGCCCCTTCCGCCGACTCCCTCCGAGCACCCAAACTATGTTGAGGTCGCAACCTTTCGCAACGACGGTGCCTACAGCGACGGTCGTCATCCCGACCAGGTACGTTATTCCACCGATCCTAAGGAAGACGTGCAGCGCCGCGATTTCACCATCAACGGCCTGCTGATGGATCCTTTGGAAGACAATCGTGTGCTCGATTTCGTCGGCGGCCGCGAGGATCTCAGCGCCGGCATCGTTCGCGCCATCGGCAATCCGGAGCATCGCTTCCAGGAAGACAAGCTGCGGATGCTGCGCGCCGTGCGATTTGCTTCACGATTCCAGTACGCAATCGATTCGCAAACGTTCGCCGCCATCCGGGATCTGGCACCCCTGATTCATCAGGTCAGCCACGAACGCGTTCGCGACGAACTGACCAAGATGCTGACCGAAGGTCATGCTCGCGCCGCTTTTGAGCTGCTGGATTCCACTGGTTTGTTGAAACAAGTGCTGCCGGAAATCGACCGCATGCACGGCGTCGAACAGCCGCCGCAATTTCATCCTGAAGGCGACGTGTGGATTCATACCATGCTGTTGCTGGAAAAATTGCAGCCGCGGTGCTCGCGCACTCTGGCCTGGGGGACGCTGCTACACGATGTCGGCAAGCCACCGACGTTTCGCGTAGCGCCTGACCGCATCCGCTTCGATGGGCACGTCGAAATCGGCGTGCGCATGGCGGAAGAAATTTGTCACCGGCTGCACTTCTCCAATGAAGATACCAAGCAGATTGCAGCGCTGGTGGCCAATCACATGCGCTTTGCAGATGCTGAGCGAATGAAAGAGTCGACCCTGAAGCGCTTCATGCGCCTGCCGAAATTCGATGAGCATCTGGAGTTGCATCGCATGGATTGCCTGAGCAGCCACCGCAACCTGGCTATGTACGATCTTGTGAGCCAACGGTTGGCGCAAATCCCCGAAGAGGAAATCCGGCCGGTACCGTTGCTGAATGGCGAGGATTTGATCCAGGCAGGGTACGCTCCAGGACCGAATT
Organism: uncultured Acidobacteriaceae bacterium; assembly: GCA_963805985.1. Taxonomy (GTDB): domain Bacteria; phylum Acidobacteriota; class Terriglobia; order Terriglobales; family Acidobacteriaceae; genus Bog-257. Next base: position 124,848 of record CAWDWG010000013.1, read on the forward strand.
TTCGCGAGATGCTGTCGGCCGTTGAAGACGCCCAGTTGGAAGGATCGCTCCACAGCAAGAAGGAAGCGCTGGATTTTGTGGCGCGCGAATTTCCACGGGCGACTTAGTAAGGTAAGCGCCACTGCTGGTCTACAATGAGAACTCAGCCCAATGAGACATGCCGGCACAACTCTGCGCAAGATATTCAGCGACACGATCCGTACCGAGCCGGACAAAGCGCCGCTGCTGGCCTGGCCGCTGGCGTGTGGCGCAAAGACGGCGGAGCGAACCGATGCGGTTGCTTTCACCGAGGGCGTGCTGACGATCATGGTGCCGGATGAGACCTGGCGATCGCAGTTGCAGAGCTTGAGCCCGCAATATCTGGCTGCGCTCAACCAGTTCACACCGCAGTCAGTAAATAGGATCAATTTCGTTCTGGTGAATAAGCCCGAACGCCGATAATCCCGGAACCTCCTTATGGTCACAGAAAAAGACGTTTCTTATGTCGCCGACCTGGCGCACCTCGACCTGACTGCCGAGGAACGTGCGCGCATGTTGAAGGACCTGAACTCCATCCTTGACTACATCGACCGTTTGAACCAATTGGACACCGGCGACGTGGAACCGATGGCCCAGGTGGCTAGCCGTTACGGCGAGCGCAAGGATCAGGCAGACGGTTTCTCCTACGCGATGCGGGCCGATGAGTTACAGCCCTGCCTGCCGCGCGAAGAGGCGCTGCGCAACGCGCCTGCCTCCGACGGAACATTCTTCAAAGTCCCCAAGGTGATTGAGCGATAGTCCATGGAAATCGACCTGCTTACGGTTGAGTCTGCGCGGACGGCTGTGCTGGAGAAGCAGACGTCGGCTAGCGCGCTTGTCGACGCCTTCTACAAAAAGATTGCAGCGGAAGACAAGGCAATTGGCGCCTACCTGACGCTTTGCAAGGAGCGTGCCTACAGCCAGGCCGCGCGCATCGACGCGCTTGCGGATAAGGGCGACGATCTTCCTCCGCTGGCTGGCGTTCCCATCGCCATCAAGGATGTATTCACGACGAAAGACGTGCGCACGACGGCCGGCTCGAAGATCCTGGAAAACTTCGTTGCGCCCTATGACGCGACCGTCGTGGCGCGACTGGAAGACGCGGGCGCCATCATCCTTGGCAAGACCAATTGCGATGAGTTCGCGATGGGCTCGTCGAACGAAAACTCCGGATTCTATCCTGTGCACAATCCTGTCGATCGCTCACGCGTACCGGGAGGATCGTCGGGAGGCTCAGCCGCCGCAGTGGCCGCGGGCACGGCCGTGGCATCTCTGGGATCGGACACCGGCGGCTCGATCCGCCAGCCGGCGGCGTTCTGCGGCGTAGTTGGCCTGATGCCGACCTATGGCCGCGTTTCGCGTTATGGATTGATCGCCTTCGCTTCGTCGCTGGATCATCCGGGCCCGTTCGGCAAGACGGTCCAGGATGTCGCCATGATGCTGCAGGCAATTGCCGGGCGTGATCGCTGCGACTCCACTACGGCCGAGATTCCGGTTCCCAATTATCGCGACTACATTGGCAGGCCGGTGACGGGCCTCAAGGTTGGAATTCCGGCGGAGTACTTCGATGAGGGTCTCGACGCCGAGGTTCGGAATGCGGTCGACGCTGGTATCGCGGAACTGAAAGCGGCTGGCGCGGAGATTGTACCGATCTCGCTGCCACATACGGCATATGCGATCCCGACGTACTACGTGGTCGCAACGGCAGAGGCGTCGTCAAATCTGGCGCGTTACGACGGCGTTCGCTACGGATTGCGGGCGAGCGACGGCAAGACGCTTGCCGAGATGTACCGCCGGACGCGCGATGCGGGATTCGGTGCCGAGGTCAAGCGTCGCATCATGCTCGGGACCTATGTTCTTAGCGCCGGCTACTACGACGCGTACTACCTGAAGGCGCAACGTGTGCGCAGCCTGCTGGCTCGCGACTTCGACGAGGCGTTTGCGAAGGTCGACGTGATTGTCACGCCAACAACGCCGACGCCTGCGTTCAAACTGGGCGAAAAGGCCGACGATCCGCTGGCCATGTATCTGGCGGACATTTTCACCGTAACCGCCGATCTGGTCGGTGTTCCCGGCATCTCGATTCCCTGCGGCAAGAGCAAGGAAGGATTGCCGATCGGCATGCAGATCCTGGGCAAGCATTTCGACGAGGCCACCCTGTTGCAGGTGGCTCATGTCGCAGAGCATGCGCTGGCAGGGAAAGTCGTAAGCTGATACCTTTGCGGCTCGCTGCCCGCAGCTAGAATGACCCTATGGATATTTACTTCCTTCGTCACGCCAGTGCCGGCGACTCTACCCTGAATCCCGCGAAAGATGACGAGCGAGCGCTGGACAAGCTCGGCATAGAGCAGTCCCACAATGTGGGACTTGCTTTGGCGGCAATGAAAGTCACCTTCGATGCGATTCTTTCTAGCCCACTGCTGCGCGCCCAGCAAACTGCAAAAATTGTGGCAGAAGAAATCGGCCACGAGGACAAAATCATCACGGAGCCAGCTCTCGTCCCCGGCGGCAGCTATGAGCAGTTTGAGAACATTCTCAGCCGCCACAGCGGCAAAGACGCCATCCTCGTCGTCGGTCACAACCCCAGCATGACGGAGCTTCTCAACCAGCTGCTCATCGGCGAAGACGCGCCGGATGCGGTTGAAGTAAAGAAGGCGTCGATCGCGAAAGTAGAGAAGAACGGAAATCAGGCGATGTTGAAGTGGTGCCTGCCACCGAAAGTATTGCGCGCCCTTCAGCAGGGCTCGGCCAAAAGCTCGCGGCCGAAGACGGTCTCGAAGTAATCCTTTTCCTGCTCCACCGCCCAGAGCTCCAGCTCGATTCCCTCCTGCGAGTGCGGCTTCAGCAGGAAACGCACTTGCCCGTCCTGGCGCACTCGCACCGTCAACTCGCTGACCGCGGCGCGCCGTCCCTGATCCAGCGCGCGCGCCAGGCGCAGCAAAGTGACCGCCTTGGCAACATGAATCTGATGAACGCCGGGGAGAATGCTCATCACGCGGTCGCTGGGTGATGGCAGCGATTTGCCGACGTAGCGGGCGATCGCGGCGATGATGCGGCGCTGCAGCGGCGTGTATCCGAACAGCTCCGAATTGGAGATGACGTAGTAGCTGTGGCGACGGCGGCCGGAGCGGTTGATGTACGCGCCCACCTCGTGCAGCATGGCGGCGGCCTCCAGCCAATCTTTGTATTCCGCAGGCATCTGATGCACTGCTTTCAAGCGCTGGAAAAGCTGCAGCGCCAGACCGCGGATACGCTGAGCGAACGGCAAATCCACGCCGTAATGCTTTGCCACCGCCAGCAGCGCGTCATGCCGCTCGGATTCCACGCGCTCGCGCATGGCGGTGCTGGCGTGGTAGTCGGCCATCATCTGGGCCAGTAATCCATCGCGCAGGCCGAGTGGCAGGTAGCGGAAGCTGCGCAGCCGGCAGAGATGCATCAACTCCGCAAAAACCATTGCGCCCGCAATGATGATCTCGGCGCGGCGCGGGCCTATTCCCGGGAGAGCGCGCCGCTGGGAAAGATTGCGGCGGTTGAGTTTCTCCAGTTGCGACGCGATGGCGAACTGCGGCACCGTGTGCGGCTTGCGCTCGTCATAAGTGCCCATTTTTGCGGCGTAGAGGCTGGACAGAGCCGCAGGCGTTCCCGAGGTCGCGATCGTGACCTGCGCCTTGAGCGCGATGACGCGCTTCTGGATGCGCGACACTTCACGCTGGATGACACCACGCATCTGTTCGAGTTCCGATCGCCAGGGCGGATCGTGATGCAGGAAGGTCTGCGTCAGCCGCACGGCGCCAATCGGCAAGCTGATCATGTCTTTGATGTGGCCGGAAACCGACAGCGTCAGTTCGCAACTGCCACCGCCGAGGTCGACCAGCAGGGCGCGCTTGCGGGCGATGCCAGCTTCTGAAACCACCCCCAGATGAATCAGGCGGCCTTCTTCCAGTCCGGAGATGACGTCGACTTTCCAGCCGGTGGCCGTATTCACCCAATCGCGAAACGCACGGCTGTTGCCGGCATCGCGCAGGGCACTAGTCGCCACAACCCGCACGCGATCGGCACCGTAGGTCTGCACTGCGCGGTGGAAACGGCGCAGCACACGCAGAGTGTGCGCCATGGCCTGCGGATCGAGCGTTCCGGTTGCGAAGACGCTCTCGCCCAGACGCGTGACCTCGCGATCTTCGTGAAGCTCCTCGAGGCGGCCGCGCACGACCTTTGCGATCTTGAGTCTGACGGAGTTGGAACCGATGTCAACCGCGGCAAATGTCGGCATGAGAGAGACACACAAAGTATCGATTACAACCGCGCGGTTTACAAGGTGAGCCCGGCCGCGGATTCAACCGACTTTCATCGATCGTTCACGCCGCTGTAATACCGATGTGCTTGGTCGCGTTCAGGGCCCGCGATTTGAACTGCTATATTCGGAGCATGTTCTCCAAGGCCGTTGATAGAGCCATACCAGGCGCGGTCGAGCACGGCGCGGAGGGAGCTTGGAACGGCCAAGCGGCGCTCTGGATGTGGGGTGTCGTGATTGTTGGTACGGCTCTGCGGCTGATCGCGCTGGGATACAAAAGCTTCTGGATCGACGAGATTGCGAGCGTCGCGATTGCGCGTCGCGCGGCGCCGGTCTTCTGGCACTTTCTCTGGCATGACGAAGGCAACATGGCGGCATACTACGTGTTGCTGCGGCCGTGGCTGCACTTCGGATACAGCGAGGCAGTGGTTCGCTTGCTGTCTGTGTTGCCTGGGGTCTTGTCCATTCCTGTGATGTACCTGTTGGGCCGGCGGCTGTTTGGGCGCGATACCGGAATCCTCGCTGCAGCACTGCTGGCGCTAAATCCATGTGCAATTGCAGTATCGCAAGAGGCGCGCGCGTACAGCTTCGTGGTACTGGCGGTGTTGCTGTCGACCTACGTTTTTGTATTGTTCATCGAAAGACCCACCTACAAACTCGCCTGTGTTTATGCGGTGATTGCTGGATTGACATGCTATTTCCACTACTTCGGAATGCTGGTGCCGGCAGCGCATGCGATCTCGCTTGCCGCGAGGCCGCGAGATAAGCGGCCGTGGAAGCTGCTGGTTCTTGCGGCCGCGATCCTGGTCGTAATGGCCGCGCCGATTCTGTGGCTGATCCATGCGCAGGATGTCGGCCATATTTCCTGGGTGCCGTCGCCTTCCCTGCTGGAGCTCTATCACCTGGGAGTGTTCCTGGCGGCGTACGGCGGCAAGGCGGTGGGAGCGATCCTGCTCGTGCTGGAACTGGTGCTCGTCGGATCGTTTTTTGCGAAAGTTGTACAGATCTGGAGCGACCGCGAAGGCGAGTTGCAACGTTGGCGCTGTGCGCTGGTCGCAAGCACGGTTGTGTCGCCCATCGTAATCACGCTGTTGGCCTCGATCGTACGGCCGGCGTTCTATCACAGGTTCCTCATCATCTGTCTGCCAGGATGGTTATTGATGATCGCGGTCGGTGCGGAACGAATCAGGTCCGTCTCATGGCGTCGCTTCGCGATAGGGGCCGTCTGCGTTCTGTCGCTGGCGAGCACATTTGTCATGTACGGGCGAGTCACGGAAGATTGGCGCGGCGCGATGGTATATCTCATCGCAAATTCTCGTGAGGATGATCGCGTGCTGTACTACCAGTCGGTCGGCGAATTTGCCGGCGAGAGCTACCGTGACTGGCTGCCAGGTGGAAATCGATCGCGACCCACTCCCGTCGGCGTGGATTTGGCAAATGGTGCGTGGAAGAACGAGATCGATCACGCGCAGCGAGTCTGGCTGGTACGGTATCGGACGAACGGGAATGATCCGGGTTTGCGGGCGATCGAGCAGGCCCTGATGCAACGTTATCAACGCGGCGAAGAGCGAGATTTTCGTGGCGTGAGCGTCATCGAGTATGGCCAGCGAAGGTAACTGCCCCGCCCTAGCCAAAAGAAGGCTAGAACGGGGCACCCAGCGTTTACCTCAGCGGCTAAAGCCGGCGTTAATGTAAGAGTGCCTTTATGCACGCCTGAAAGGCGTGCTCCACCCTGGATTTGAAAACGGGAGAATCCGAGCTATCGCGCTAGTTCAGTCATCCGTCATCCGGGCTTGCGGAGCGTGAAGAGAACGAAGCTGTACTCCAGCCCGAATGGCTCCCAGCGAATCGGTTTTTCGTCGCATTCGAGATCAACGTCGCCAGTGTTCTGAAATCCGACCGATCGCGCCAATTCAAGTGCCGCCTGAATTTCTGGCTTAGAAAATATCCTGATCGGCGTGCCATGCGCGACCTTGCCCCGGGTATCGATGGGAGTCGGATAGTAGTCCGTCGAGGTGATGAGCAGTCCGTTCGGCTTGAGCAGGCGATACATCTCGCGAAAATAGTCAGGCAACGGAACTCCGTGTTCGATGACGCTGAGACACGTGATCGCGTCAAAGTTTTCGTCAGGAAAAGGCGTGCGAGTTAAGTCTCCGGGCAGGTAGCGAATGGGACCGCGGCGCGTTGGATCGGTGAAGCCCAGGTTGATGCCGTACAGTTCGCGATATCCGTACAGGAACAAAGCAGGCAGAACATTGCTGTAGATTTCCGCGCCGGCGTCGAGAATGCGCGCCGATTTCTTTGTGTTGGCGAGAATGGTTGTAACCGCGGCAAGGTGATCCCAATTCTTCTCCGGACCGCGATGCAACGGTACATGAAGCCGCTTTGCATTCTCGAATGCCGCTTCCCACTCTGCCCTGGTCTTCAGTGTTCCGTTTGCAATATTCGGTCCCGGCGGTTGCGAAAGGCTCGCGGCGCCGAATTTCATCTTAAGTGACAAACGATAGACGGATTGCGGTCGAAGAATGATTCCCTTGATGCGACGGAAAAGTCGCCGCGATGCAGGAATCTTGTCGACCGTGATTGTTTGCGGAGACGTTGCTGGATTGGCCAAATTAGGAAGATATTCGTCGCAGTTCTATCTTGCAACCAGGTCGTGCAATAACTGGACAATCGGCCCGTCACAAATCGGCGACTGCTCCGAGTTGAAGTATTCTGGATTGTGGCCAATGCTCCAGGCCACAGGATCAACGAATAACGGGCCCTGATCTGAGCATCCAAGCATCGATGGCCGAACCACCACAGGACCACGAATCCCTGCACTCCATCATCGAAGAGGAGAAGCAGGAATTCACAGCGCCAGCCGCGCGCGAATCGAGGGTCGCGCTAGCGGTGCGCGCTCTGCGTCATCGCAACTTCCAGTTGTTCTTCGCCGGCCAACTTATTTCGCTGATCGGCACGTGGATGCAGACGGTCGCGCAGTCGTGGCTGGTCTATCGCATGACAGGCTCGGCGTTCCTGCTGGGGGCGGTCGGATTCTCCAGCCAGATCCCAGTGTTCATCATGGCGCCGGTGGGCGGCATCGTCGCCGATCGACTGAATCGCCAGCGAATCGTAATCAGCACACAAACGGTGTCGATGATTCTCGCCGGAATTCTGGCGGCGCTGACGCTTTCGCATCGCGTGCAGGTGTGGCAAATCATGGTGCTGGCTGCGCTGCTTGGAGTGGTGAACGCATTCGACATCCCGGCACGCCAGGCATTTCTCATCGACATGGTGGGCCGCGAAGACCTGATGAATGCGATCGCGCTGAATTCGTCGATGTTCAACGGAGCGCGCGTCATCGGCCCGGCGGTCGCAGGAATATTGGTTGCGTCGATCGGCGAGGGCTGGTGCTTCTTCGCGAACGCGGTCAGCTACCTTGCGGTAATCGCCGGGCTGCTGTTGATGCGCATTCAACACCCGGCCAGACTGGCGACGGAGGGCTCGCCGCTGGAGAACATCCTGGAAGGCTTCTCATTCGCGAGGAACACCGGACCGGTCTGGGCAATCCTGCTGCTGCTGGGAGTCGTGAGTTTTGTCGGCATGCCATACACCGTGTTGATGCCGGTCTTCGCCGATCAGATCCTGCACGGCGGTGCGAGAGGGCTGGGCATTCTGATGGGCGCGACCGGAATCGGAGCGTTGCTGGGGGCGGTCAGTCTGGCGGCACGCGTGGGAATCAAAGGACTGGGGAAGCTGATTGCCATTTGCGCGGGAGGCTTCGGACTCAGCCTGATCCTGTTCTCGTTCTCGCGTATTTTTTCGCTCTCGACCGTTCTGCTCGTACCGGTCGGATTCTTCATGATGGTGCAGATGGCGTCGTCCAACACGCTCATTCAGTCGATGGTGCCCGACCGGCTGCGTGGGCGAGTTATGTCCGTGTATTCCATGATGTTCATGGGCATGGCGCCATTTGGAGCGCTGTCAGCGGGATCTGTCGCACATCGTCTCGGCGCGCCCTGGACGGTCGCGCTCGGTGGACTGGCGTGCATGGTGGCTTCAGTTTGGTTCTGGTCGCATCTGCCGTCCATTCGGGCCGAGGCCCGAGAGCTGATTCTGGCTCAGGGGATGATGGCCGGAACGCCGGCGCAAGGGGTAACGGACACGGCAGCGGTAGTAGGAGAACTGGATCGCGAAATATCGGGGCGTTAGTGCGTGCTGGTGGCCGTTGTCGGTGGCTTGTGCACTGCGCCGCCGCTGGCGACACCGAGCCGATGCAGCCGGTCGCGAGCCTGGGAAGCTTCGATCGAACGCGGATAACGCGCGATCAGGCTGTTCAGCTCTCGAACGCCCGCTTCCTTTTGCCCCAGTTCCAGCAGCGCGTAGCCCTTCTTCAGTTGCGCCGCAGCAGCCTTGTTGCCGCCGGGATACTGCTCCAGCACCTTGTCGTAGTCCTTCACCGCGGCTTCAAAGTTGCCCTGGCGGTACTCGATATCGGCAAGATAAAACTGCGCGTTGCCGGCGAGATCGGTATTGGAGTAGGCCTGTAGATACTGCGCGAACTCCTGCGACGAGAGATCGTACTTGCCGGAATTGTAGTCGCGCAGCGCGTTGTTGTAGAGCGTATCGGGCGGTGGCGCAGCGGAGCTGGTGTCGCCAGTGGCTCCCTGCACAGGGGCATTACCGCCCGGGACCGCGGTCATGCCGGGCTGGCCGGCAGGCAGATTCTGGCCGCCCTGCTGCATGTCGTCGAGCTGCTTGCTGACCTTCGCCAGCCGCGATTTCAGCTCATCGACCGAGTCGTGCAGCGACTGCACCTGGCCGGAGAGCTGATCGATCTTGCCGTTGTTGTCGGCGGTGAGGCCCTGCATCTTGTTCTGCAGATCGCCGACCGCGGCGTTCATCTTGTTGACGCTGTCAGCGCTCTGCTCGATGAGGTTCTTCATCACGCCCATGTTCATGTCCATGGACTGCTGCAGGCGCGCGACCTGGTCCTGCAACGACTGCACCTGCGTCTGCAGCTGAACCATGTCCTTGTTCGCGGCAAAGGAGGGAGCGGAGGTGCCAAGCATCATGGCCGCAATGGAAAGCCAGGCTACGATATTGCGAAATCGCATAGGTCAATTGTCCGTAAGTAAATTTCGATCGCTATACAAGAGACTATGGTACGCCGCCGATGTCAACCGTGACGTGGAAGTGCAAAGGCGGCGGTTGATCAACTCGCCGCCCTCTGCAGTACGATTTGTTTTTATTGTTGATAGGCGAAATGGGCTCGCCGGTTCTGCGACCAGCAGGATTCGGTGCTCTCGGTGCAGAACGGTTTCTCCTTGCCGTAGCTGATGGTACGAATGCGATTGGCCGAAATCCCCAGCGAGATCAGCGCCTGCTTGGTAGAGTTGGCGCGATTGTCGCCCAGCGCCAGGTTGTACTCGGTTGAGCCGCGCTCGTCGCAGTGTCCTTCGATGATGAAGTTCATGTTGGGATGCTGCTGGAGGAAGCGGGCGTCCGCCTGCAATACCTGCTGATATTGCTGCGAGATGTCGTAGGCGTCGTACTCGAAGAACACGTCCTTCATGTTCTGCGCGAACAGCTCCGCCTGAGTCTGGTTGGACGTCTGGGGCGGAGGAGTTGCAGCCGGCGTTACCGTGACCCGCGCCGTTGCTTCTTGTGTGCCGCTGTCATTCTTAGCGACCAGGTGGTACGTAGTCGACTCCGTCGGCGTCACCGTGCGCGAGCCGCTGGGATCGACTGGACCTATCTGATCGATACTGACGCTGGTAGCGTAGTCGGTCTTCCAGATCAGAGTTGTCGACTGTCCGGCGGTGATGGTGTTGGGATTGGCGCTCAAGGAAGCCGTCGGCGCCGGAGCAGGCGGCGGGGGTGCCGGCGGAGGCGGTGGCGGCGCTTTCTTGTGGCAGGCGCCCACCATCATGACTACGGCCAGGGTAATCGTGATCTTGCTCCATCGACTCCATCTAAGCTTCAACTCTTTCCCTTCCTTTCAACGCGAGAGCACTCGCAGTAGTTGATGGCAACGCCGGAGGGTGCTCCTTCCGCCGCATGGCTTACCCACTATTAGTCCCGGTTCGATTCCCAATTCTTCGCTTCGGTACAAATCGAGAACGCTCGTCCGAGTCGAATTTATTTGAAGCTCCAGTTCGGTTGCGAGTTCTCGCCCGAAGTCGTCAGCTGCCGCGTTTCACTGCCGTCGGCCAGCATCGTCCAGATTTGCGTCTTTCCGGTTCGATTCGACTGGAAGACGATGTGCCGTCCATCCGGCGACCACGACGGAAAATCATTGCGGCCGCCATCGTGCGTCAACTGCGCCCATTGCTTGCTGGCGATGTCCATGATGTAGATATCGCTCGCGCCCGGCGCTCCCGGACCATAGTGCCGCACCCACGCGAACGCCAGGAACTGTCCATTCGGCGACCACGACGGCGAGACCGCATAGCCCTGATCGGTAACGCGGACGACGTTCGTCCCATCCGATGCCATGGTGTAGATCTGCGGCAGCCCTGTTCGTCCGCTGACCCAGGCGATCTGCGCGTTGGTCTTCGGATTCCAGGTCGGCGAAACGTCAGGACCCTTGTGCTCAGTCAGCCGGCGAAGATTGCCGCCAGTCGAGCTGACTGCGTAGATCTCGGTATTGCCGGTTCGCGATGAGGAGAGTGCGAGGTTCTGCCCATCGGAAGACCATGCCGGCGAATAGTTGTCGCCGCCGAAGTGCGGGAAACTGACCAACCGGTTGAGATCCAGTGAGTACATCAGGATTTGCCAGCCGTCTTTGGTCACGCCGGAGAAGGCCACGCGCGTGCCATCGGGCGAAACGTGCGGCGACAACGCGATCGAACCCAGATGCGAAAGCTGCTTCTGATTGGCGCCGTCATAGTCCATTTGCCAAATCTCTTTCGAACCGCTGCGCGCGCTCACGAAATAGAGCTTGCTCTCGGCGATGCCGGGAACGCCGCCTCCCAGACGAAAGATGATTTCGTCCGCAAAGCGATGCGCAATGATGCGCGCATTCTCGTCCGTCGCCTGCTCGCGATACTGCTTGCCCAAAACCTGCGGCGATTGCGGATTCTTGGTGTCGTAGAGCCACCCCTGCACATTAAGGAACCCACTTGTGACACCAAGGTTGCCAAAGGCCAACATGCTGGCATTGGGCGGTGGACTGCCCCAGTCGGATAGATGCACTTCCTGCGGCGCGCCCGGGATCGACACGGGATAAAAACTTCGCGAAACCATGTCGAAGATGCCGGCGTTTTGCAGGTCGTTGTAGAACGTCACGTTGAAGGTCATCGCCAGATTTTGCGCACCGCCGTCGGTGGTGACCGGCTTGAAGTCCGGCGCGGCCAGGCGAATTTTTTCGACGCCGAGACCCGTGCCGGTGCGAATCCAGTCCTGGGCCGGAAGCGTGACAACACTCAAGAGGAGAAACAAGAAAAGCCGCGTTGACCTGTGTCGTTTCATGATTGTCAATTTCTGATCGTTATCCAAGTGCACAATTCGGAGACCCGCACCGCCTCTGCTCATCTTTGGCAAATGCAACGCAAATCGATCACCGTCCGACTTGCCGCTTTGAAGAATCACTTGGCAACAGACAGACGGCGCCGCGGGCAGCCAGCGCCCGGTCGAAAGTTACCAGCACACCCTCCGCTGCCTGAGCGACCGCCAGCAGCCACGCGTCGGCCCATGTTTTCGGCGATGCAGTCTGTCCGGCTGCCTTCTCGCGAAATCGCTTATCCACCTCGAGCGGCTCGGAAATAAACATGACCCGATCGTCCTTGTACAAGCGGTCATAGACGCGCCAGGCTTCGTTCATGGTTAGAGGCTTGCCATCCATAACCGCTGCCGTAGTCATCAGGCGTAGAAATCCAAGCTGTGTCAGGCGGCAGAATGCGATCGTCCCGTTTTCCTTCTCCCACCACGCCCTGGCAACCGAAGCGTGAACGTGCTCGGGCGCCGCGATGGCAAGCCAGATATTGATGTCAGGGAAGCTCAATGAGCTCATAGGCCTTTTCTTCGGCGACGCGGATGCGCCGGCCCGCGGGACGGATCAGTGGTGGATCAAGGCGAAGCCGCCGTCTCGGTCGTGACCCTTGGGCTTCCTCGACGGCGCGCTCGATCCCCGCCAGGATCAACTTACGCGCCGAGCACCCCTTGCGTGCCGCCGCCTCATGAAGGCGCACGTGGAGATCGCGTGGCACATCCAGCGAAGTACGAACAGCATTCGATTTCATACGGCCATTATCCGTCCTGCGACTTAAATAAGTCAATTCGCCTTCCGGCCTCTATGGGTGCGGATCTTCCGGGCCCGACAACTTCCGGGCGCGGAGTTACCGCTTGTAGTCAAACCAAAACTCCACTGCGACATAACGGCCGTTGTACTCCGGCGGTAGCGGGCCAAACGTATCGATTCTCTGCAGCGCCCGCGTCGCTGACTGATCCAGCGACGGAACCCCGCTGGACTGCTCCACGCGAATATTGCCGGGCGTGCCGGAGCGATCAATTTCGAAGTAAATGTAAACCCGACGCGCGGTGTCGACGTTCGGATCGACTTCGTACTTCAGCCAGTTTTCAGAAACTTTGCGCCGCACCGCGTCGACATACCATCCAAAGCGGCTGCCGAAATCCCCGGTACCACCGCTGAAGCTCAAACCACCTTTGGCGCCGCCGGCGGAGAACGAACCGTAGGGCCCGCTGACGGGACCGCCCTCGCCAAAGGGAATCTTGTTGTCTTCTACCTTGGCGACTTCCTTCGGCGGCGGCTTCTTCTGGGTTGTGTCATGCGGACCTACGCGCTTGGCATCGGGTGCAGGAATCGGAATCGCCTTCGGCTCTTCTCTGGGCTTTTCCTTCGGCGGAGATTGCGTCAGTCCCTTGGATTGATTGGCCAGCACATTCTGCGTTTGCGTCTGCGGAGCCGGCAGCGGAATGCTGTTCACCAGCGTCGCGCTCATCGCGCCGCCTCCGCCGGTCGTTCCGCCCCAGCTTTCGCCGCGTCCGACGGGAAGGAGGTATCCGAACAACGCCAGCGCAAACAGTCCAGCGTGCAGCATGACCGAGCCGAGCAGAGGCATGCCCAATCTGCCCTCGGTCGGAAATAGATCAACGTCGGCTGCCATGCGTCTCCAGCGGCTGGGTGACGATGCTCACATTGGTGATACCGGATTGCTTCACTGCGTCCATCACAGTTGCGAATGCGCCGAAGGGCACGTTCTCATCAGCGCGCAAATACACTGCCTGGCCCTCGGGATCGCGTACTTTTTCGCGGATGCGCTGGCCGATCTGGTTGATGTTGATCGGCTGACTGTTGAGAAACACATTCTGGTCGCGGTCGATGGTGATGACCAATCGCTCCTCGGTGATTTCTTTCACGGTCTTGGTGTGCGGGACATTGACCTCGATGCCCGATTGCAGCACGGGCGCGGTCACCATGAAGATGATCAGCAAAACCAGCACAACATCGACCAGCGGCGTGACGTTGATCTCCGCCAGCGAAGACTGGGTGCGCCCTTGTGAGTTGGTGAAAGCCATTACCGCCGCTCCGCCGCTGCAGGCTGGCGCGCGGCTCCGGCCTGCGCGCGCTCCACTTCATTGATCAGCTCCATGCTGAAGTCGTCCATGCGCGCGCCGAACTCGCGAATGTGCTGCATGAACAGGTTGTAAGCGATAACGGCGGGAATGGCAGCAAAAAGTCCAGCGGCGGTCGTGATCAGTGCTTCCGAGATGCCGGGTGCGACGGCACGCAGCGTTGCCGAGCCGGCGGTCCCAAGACCGTGAAATGCGTCGATGATGCCCCAGACCGTTCCAAACAATCCGATGAAAGGTGAAACCACTCCGACTGTGGCCAGCCAGGGCAGGCGGCTTTCCAAGCGCGTCAGCTCTTCGGAACACGCGATCTGCGTGGCTCGTTGCAATGCGGTCATGCGGATGGGATATGTGGTCTGCTTGCGCAGCTCGCCGTAGGCGCCCTCAAAGACCGCGACCAGCGGGCTGGGCTTGAACTGCTCGACCACCGCGGCGACCTCGTTCAGCCGCTCGGACTTGCGAAACATGCGGATGAAGCGGTTGCTCTGCGCGCGGGCGCGGCGGAAGAGCCCCCACTTGGAAAAGATGATGGCCCACGAGCCGAGGCTGAAGATGAGGAGGATGACAAGAACGGTTTTGGCGACGAGACCACTGGTTTCAATCAGACCTGAGATTTCACCGCCGAGGGCCAAGGCGAACAAGGAAGAGAACACATTCATGAGACGCAGGAGACTCTACTTTCGTTATTGGCATTATAAGCATTTGATGAGGCAGAAGCAGGATTGCGATGTGAGGTTCCGCAGGAGTAAACCAGCACTCAGCCGTCGGCTGTCGGCTCTCAGCCAAAGCCGCAGCTGTGCGCTGATGGCTGACGGCTGGCTGCTCTCCTGCTAAACTTCGCAGCAGCGAGACCTCATTGTGCTACTTGAATTGCGCGTTGAAAATTATGCGGTTATCGACAACGTCACCGTGGAATTCGCCGCTGGTCTGAATCTCCTGACTGGCGAAACCGGTGCCGGCAAGTCGATTCTCATCGACGCGCTGGCGCTGTTGCTGGGCGATAAGGCTTCGAGTGATGCCGTTCGGCATGGCACCGATCGAGCTACCGTCTCGGCTGTGTTTGATGCCGATTCTTCTGCGATCGGCGCGGTGCTCGAAGCTAACGGGATCGACAGCGAAGACGAGCAGGTCATCCTGCGCCGGGAAATCTCGGCAGGCGGCAAGGGCCGGGTTTTCATCAACAACCAGGCGGCTACCGTGGCCGTTCTCAAACAGCTGGCTCCGCACCTGGCGGTAATTCACGCGCAGAATGAAGCGGTGTTGGCGTTTGATGCGGGATCGCGATTGGTGCTGCTCGACAGCTTTGCGGGTTGCGATGACTCGGCGGTACAGGCTGCGTTCGAAGGCTGGCAGCAGGTGCGGCATCGTATTGCCGATCTCGAGCGCGACGAACATGACCGCCTGCGAATGATGGATCTGTGGACTTATCAGCGAAAAGAAATCGCCGACGCGCAAGCGCAGCCGGAAGAGGATACACAGTTGGAGTCGGAAAAGCGTGTCCTGGCCAATGCCGAGCGAGTTCGCGGCGCTGCGATGTCAGCCTATGATTCGCTTTACGAAGGCGAAGCGTCGGCGGCAGCGTCGGTTCGGGCTGCGATCAAGCAGATTGAAGAACTTTTGCGCTTCGACGAACAGTTTCGCGATGCAGTGCCCGAGCTGGAATCGGCGCGCATCACCATCGAAGACGTTGGGCAGCGGCTGCGCGATTACGGCGAGGGCATCGAAGCGTCGCCGGAACGGCTGGCTGAGGTGGAAGACCGGCTGGCCCTGCTGGATCGTCTGAAGCGCAAGTACGGCCCCAAGCTGGAAGACGTGATCGCGCTAGGCGATGAGCTCGAGTGCAAGTTGAACGAGATGGAGAACAAGGACGAGGTGCTGCGCAAGCTGCATCTTGAGCTGGCGAGCGCGGCCGAACACTATCTCCAGGCGGCGCGCGCGATCTCGCGCCAGCGTTACGAAGCGGCGCGCAAGCTGGAGAAGCTGGTGGAGAGCGAGATCAACGAACTGGCCATGAAGGCGCGCTTCAAAGTTGAAGTCAGCGGCACCGACGAAGAAGCGAATTGGACAGCGCGCGGCTTCGACCAGGTGCAGTATTTGATCTCGGCGAATCCCGGCGAGCCGCTGGGGCCGGTGGACGAGATCGCGTCGGGCGGCGAGCTGTCGCGGGTGATGCTGGCGTTGAAGACCAGCGTGGAAGCGGGACAGTCTAAGCGCAGCGGTAGAAACGGGGGACGGCCGGGGGCGTCGCAGAGAACGCTGGTATTCGATGAAATCGACAGCGGCATTGGCGGCCGCGCGGCAGAAGCTGTGGGCAAGAAGTTGAAGGAGCTATCGCGGACCAAGCAGGTCCTCTGCATCACGCATTTGCCGCAGATTGCTTCCTTCGCCGATCAGCATTTCTTGATCGAGAAAAAGGAGTCAGGCGGCAGGACGAAGACGCTGGTTCGGTCGCTCGATGCGGAAGAGCGCACGAAAGAGATTGCGCGCATGATCAGCGGGGCGAAGCTGACCGAGACGTCGTTGAAGCACGCAGAGCAGATGCTGAAGGCGAACAGGTAGTGTCGGTTGTCCGTTGTCGGTTGTCAGTAGGGACTGGCAAATAACGTAACCGACAACTGACAACCGGCAACTGACAACCGCCGTTACTTTGCCGTGACCGTAATGGTTGTCGATGCCGACTTTGCGGGATCGGCCTTGCTGGTGGCGGCCACGTGATAGGTTCCCGGAGTTTTCGGCGCCATGTAGACGGCCAGGGATGACACGCCTCCGTCTTTGGCCTTGGCTCCGCGGGGAACGACGCGCCCGCCGGAATCTCCTTCGTCGATCGTCCACTCCACGTTGTAATTATCCGTACCGGTAACGGTTGCGGCGAGATCGTAGGCGTGTCCGGCAGCCACCTTGGCCCGCGCGGGAGAGATGGTTACGCCAACCGCGGCGGCAGAAGTCGCAGTCTTGGTGGGCAACGACGAGCGCAACATCCACACGGCCGCACCAGCGCCGGAGAGAAGGATCACGGCCACCACCATCTCGACGACTGAAAGGCCGCGCCGTCTCCGAACCCGCAAATTGGAGATCGCATCGACACCGCTGGGATCGGAGAGTGGATGCTCCTCGGGACGATCGTCGAAAGCCTTGCCGGAGACCGGGGCTGCAGCATATCCGGCGAAGGACGGCACGCCGTAGTTCTGTTCGCTGGCTACTGCGGCTACTGCCGGTTGCGGTCGAGTGGGCTGATCGAGTTTCGCTTTGCAGCGCTCGCAATACAAGTCATCATCGCCAACCAGCCTGTGGCATTGGGGACATAGCCTCACCGGCCGAACCCCAGCGTCTACAGCAACGTTGTCGGGCTTCGGTGTCTCGCGCGGCGTAGTCGAAGTTGTCTCGACGGGCGGCGCTTGCTGCGCAACGGCGACTCGCTCAGCCTGTGGCTGCGGAGCCTCAGCCGACTGAAGGGCTATAGCCGCAGTTGCGGAGGGCTTCTCTGCCGGAACTTCGCCTTGCCGGGAACGCTTCTCTTCTTCCGGTACGGACTGGGCGCGCGTGTCCGCAACCTGTGGCTTCGGGTCCGGAGAGGTCACTCGCGCAGCATCGCGCGCGGCATCTGGAGAAGCCGTCTTCCCTGCATCCGAAACCGGCGGCACCGCAGGAATCGCCGGAGTGCTGACGACTACCGGAGGCTTTTCTTCGACCGTCGCTGCGCTGGCAGCTTCGGTGAGGAGAGCTTTGGGAATCGGCAACGGCCGTTGTAGCTCCGCTGTTGAGGTGGCTATGGCGATGGGAGCATCGCCAGTGGCAGCTGCGGCGGCACCTGCCGCTACCGCCGATTCAATAGGTTCTTGCGGGAGCGGTACGCCGCAGGCGCGACAGAATTTGTCGCCGCGGTCGATACCTTGTCCACAGGCTTTGCAAAACATGGGCCAGATCTTCATGGTTGCGCCTGCTGTTGTGTGAGCATTACAACGTCGGTATTGTTGCGGCCGCGCGCTGCCGCCAGCCGCTTGTTCTTCCAATCGTAGTCGTAACTGTAGATGATCAGGTCATTGAAGTTGGTCACCGGAGTTATGCTACTGGTGCCAATCGGCTGCATCGCCATATTGGAAACACCTTTGGCGGTAACCGGATAATACAGCGACTTGCCATCCGGCGAGAACTGAAAGTAATTGGAAATTCCAAACACCGTGGGGAAGGTCTTGACCGGCAACCCGCCCTGCGCGGGGAGAATTGCGATTTCAACCTTGGTATTGACGCCGGTACCCTCTTCGATGAAGGCTGCGATTTGCTTTCCGTCCGGCGAGAAAATGCCGAACTCGGCAACCTTGTCGCTCATCTGCTTAGCATCGCCGCCCATGACCGGCATCTGCATCAGCAACTTCTTGCCCGAGTCGATGCTCACGTAGAGAAACGACTTGCTATCGGGTGAGCAGAAGGCATTCTGATCCTGTTTGCCTTTGGTGACGGGGGTCGCTGAGCCGTTTTGCAGATCGAGGCGCCAGATGCTGATGCCCTTCGTGTCCTTGTTGCCCATCGAGAAGAGTGCGTAGGCGCCGTTCGGGCAAACGGACAAGCCCGACATCAGGAGATGTTCCTGAAAGACCACGCTGCGGTTGCTGCCATCGGCATTCATGGTGGCGATGTGGCCCTGGAAGTCCATTGCCACCAGGCGGCCGTCGGGCAGCCAGCCCACGCCGATGTCGTCGTGGTTGTCGATCTCTTTGGCATTGGCGCTGTCATTGGGATCGGAACTCATCGTGTAAATGCCGGCTTCCGGCGTGATCTGGATGGCGACCAGTTGGTTGCCGTCCTTGGTGATACCCAATGTACGATCGCTGTACGAATTGAGATCGTTGGTGATGCGATGCAGCTTGCCGGCAGCAATTGCGATCTCACCAACTTGCCCATTCCAGTCGCTGGAAAGATCGTGGAAGATGAGGACCAGATGCTTGCCATCCGGCGTCCACGCCGGTTTGTGCAGTATCCCGCCAGCGGCGTAAACCGTCTTTTCCTTGCCTGTCTCCGGATTGAGCAGGACCAACCGTCCGGGATCATGGCTTCCCGGCGCGAGCACAGCCGCTGCGATCCATTTGCCGTCGGGCGACCAGGCCGGATCGAAATAACCCGGTATGGGGAGCTTGGAAAGGACGTGCTCAGCACTGCCGTCGGCGTGAGCGATGATTAGAGTGGAACTCGCATCGGTGGAACTGTCGCGCAGAAAAACGATCTGCTGACCATCGGGCGAGAAGCTGACCGCGCTGTCGACATCGTCGACCAACTTGCGAGGCGTGCCGCCCAGCACCGGAATCTGGTAGAGGAAGCCGACGCCCTGATGTTGCGTGTCGCCGCGCACGAAGTAGAGGAAGTCGCCATTGGGCGAGAAGGTCAGCCCCTGATATCCGCCTTCCGACGCGGGCATGATTTGCGCGTTGCTGGCGGTTGCGACGTGCCGCATCCAGAGGCTTTGCTGCCCATGCCCTTCGTCGACAACGTTGACGACATATTTTCCGTCCGGCGAAATCGTCGCCAGGATTACATGGCCGGAGTTGGTGAGCTTCTCCATGGCCATGTTCTGGAAAGGAATAGGTCCGGCATCGCCGCGCCATGCGACAAAGCGGTTGTAGAGACCGAATGCGCCCGCGCCGATCATGATCAGGCTGATCGCTAAAACGATATTGACCCCGCTGCGACGAGCTTTTGCACGCGTGGCGGAGGCTTGCGTGGCGAAATCTTCGGTTGGCCGCGCGACGGAGGTGGAAGCCGATGAAGCCGCCGCAACACCGGATCGCGAACTGTAGCCCGAACTGTCGCGCTTGAGCCGCTTCAAATCGGCTCGCATCTCAGCGGCGCTCTGATAACGCAGGTCGCGGTCTTTCTCCAGCGCCTTGTCGATGATCTCGTCCAGCTTCAGCGGCAGCGCGGGGTTCAGTTCGGCGGGCGGACGCGGCGCGCGATCGAGAATTCCCTGGAAGATGACCGCTGATGTGTTGCCATCGAAAGGAACTTTGCCCGTCGCCATCTCGTAGAGAATTCCGCCGAGAGAGAACAGATCGCTGCGCCCGTCCAGTTCCTCGCCCCGTGCCTGCTCAGGAGACATGTAGGCGACCGTACCCACCGCGGTCCCGGGCGAGGTGAGCATGAGGGGGGAGGACGTCGGAGCGTTGCCAGCCGCAGTTTCCATCGCGGCCCGGCGGTTGTAGACCAGCTTTGCCAGTCCAAAGTCCAGGATCTTGGCTTGCCCACGGGTGGTGACGAAAATATTTGCCGGCTTCAGGTCGCGGTGGACGATGCCTTTGGTGTGAGCGACGTCCAGGGCGTCGGTGACCTGAGTGCCAATGTCGAGAATTTTGTCCAGCGGCAGCGGGTGGCCGTCGATCCTCTGCTCGAGGCTTTGACCTTCCAGCAACTCCATGGCGATGAAGCTCTGGCCGTCGCACTCTTCGATGGCGTAGATCGTGCAGATATTAGGGTGGTTGAGCGCAGAGGCAGCGCGCGCCTCCAGCTTGAAACGCTCCAGGGAAGTGGAATCCTGTTCCAGCTCACGCGGCAAAAATTTGAGGGCCACGTGACGGCCCAGGCGGGAATCTTCAGCCTCATAGACCACACCCATTCCGCCAGCGCCCAACTTCTTGACGATGGTGTAGTGCAGGATGTTTTTCCCGACGAGGGTTTCCAAGGCGCACGTTCTCCAGCTACTTCGACTGTATTGCGGCAGAAAGGTAGCGTCAAGGCACGGAAGTTTGGGGTCGTTACTGCGCGGCGTAGAATTGAGAACCGGTTGACTTAGCCACAAAGTGGAAGTGGCTCGTTCTTGATTTTCACGAGGCGCACCGGATCATCGCGGCATATTCCTGATTAGGAAATCTCCGAACAGCGGAACAGTGAACGCCGTGTCCCCATATGCCGGACTGTAGATCATGCCCTTCTGGATTATGCTTGACCTAATCGGCGCTATTGATTGCGGTTTCACACGCAGCGCGGCTGCGATGTCCCCGGATCGCTGGTTGCCTTCGCCAAGACTGGCCAGCGCCCGCATGTATTCCTTTTCTCGCGGCGTCAGCCGATCAAAGCGCCCCCGAAAGAAGCTCTGATCCAAATTGGCGATGGCGAGCTTGCTGGCCTCCTTGATGTTCTCCAGCGTAATAGGTGACGCCGAAGCGATGTTCCAAGCCTCATGACCCCATTGTTGTAAGAAATACGGATAACCTTGTGTTTCGCGCAGAATTTCTTGTATCGCCGGGTCGGTGAATTCAACTTGATGGCTTCGAACAGGGCTTTGCAGCGCGCTCGCCGAATCCGTTTCGTTAAGTTGGCCCACCGCCGGAAAGTCGAACAGACGCTCTGCATAAGACTTCGATTTTCCCGTAAGGCCAACAATTTGTGGCAGCCCCGCACCAACGAGAACCAAAGGAAGGTTCCGCTGATTGACCCGGTGGATAGCCATTATCAATGCGCTTAGTTCCTTTTCATCGAGATACTGCAACTCGTCCACGCAGATCGCTACGGCAGTGTTCCGGTCCACCGCGGCCTCCCCTATCGCAGCGAACAGTTCGCCCAGGTCGGATTCTAGGTCGCCGCTGTCTGCGCTGCCTAGCTCGGGGTCCACGGAAATCTCGACCTCGGAAACCTTTAACTTCAGTCCCTTAACAAAGCTGCTTAGCACCCGGAAACCGCGCTTTACTTTGTCGCTGGCGTTTTGCATTGCATCCAGCGAAAAAAGAATCTGTCGCAATGGGGGTATCAGCAGCTCAGATAGACGCTTATCCTCGTGGGACTCAATCAAAACAGACTTATAGCCCTCGTCTTGAGCCGCCTCCCATATCCTGTTTAGCAAGACGGTTTTACCCACTCCGCGTAATCCCACTAGAATCATGCTTTTCGATGGTTTCCGATTCCTTATGCGCGCCAGCGCAACGCCAGCAGCGGACAATATGCCATCGCGACCAGCAAGTTCTGGGGGCTGACTCCCCGCTCCCGGCGCGAATGGATTTATCTTGGGATCCATTTATAGTGAGTTTAGCACAGTTTATGGCAGTCCAGGATAAACTAGATAAACTCGCTAGTCATCTGTCCTGTGTAAAGAAGCTCGTTTGTAAAGAAGCTCGTTCGCAAGTGCGGGTCTACTGCGCGAGCAGGCCTTCCGCGGCGTGTGAGCCCTGCTTCTGACTGGACACCAGTTTGGCCCGTTCGCGGGCAGCCTGAGCTTCGCTTGTGCGGCCGGCTTGATCCAAGGCTTTCGCCAGCAAGCTGTAGCCCAGCTCGGTCGGCTTGGAGGCGGTGGCGCGCTGGAAATCCTGGATCGCCTGATTGACATCGCCGCCACGCACCGCCAGCACGCCCGAGCCAATCCACGCGCGGTAGTTATTGGGATCGATCGCTATAGCCCTGTCGAAGCTCTGCTTGGCGTGCTCGCTGTCCTTCATATCGACATAGACCAGCCCGCGATTGCTGTACAGCTCCGCGCGGCCGAGACCGTCGGGCGTCTGGCTGATCATCTGGTCGTAGCGGGCGATTGCCTCCTGCAATCGGCCTTGCTGGTGGTCGTAAATGGCGATCTGGAGATTGCTGGTCGGATCGGAGGGATAAATCGCCAGCGCAGCGTGGAAGTGCTTCATGGCCTCGTCGGTCTGGCCCTGCTCGATCAGCAATAGCGCCAGATTGTCGTGAGCCACGTAGTTGTCGGTGCTGGAGTTGATGGCGTGCGTCCACAGCGTGATGTTGTCGTTCCAGTACGCCAGCTGATGGTGGGTCAGCACTGCCAAAATCACAAGGACGATCGCTCCGGCGGTGCGAAGGACGGTGACCGAAACCTGTCGCGACTCCGCCATTTCAGCCACGCCCCACGAGATCATGATGAATAGCCCGATGAACGGTAAATAGGCGTAGCGGTCGGCCATAGCCTGATTGCCGACGTGAACCAGGCCGATCATCGGGACCAGCGCTCCCAGAAACCAGAGCCAGCCTACCAGCAAGTAGCGATGGCCGCGGGCCATCACCGCCAGCGCTGTTATGCCCAGCAGCAGAACCAGCGCGGGAACGACCTGTACCATCGGCAAAACATGCCAGGGATGGGGATAGATGGGGATCAGGTTAGTAGGCCAGAAGCACTTGCCGATGTAGCGCACATACGCCACGATCGCGTTGGTCAGGCGGATGGAGAAGGGATACGTGTCGAGCGAGACGACGGCGCCGCCGGCCTTCTGCGCGATCACTGTAACCACGGCGCTGGCAGCACACAGCGCGAACAGCGGCACTTTCTCCTTCACCAGCCACCAGAAGCTGCGCGGCGGCGGAATCGGACCGGTCATGGTCGCGGACCGAATTCCAGAAGCCGCAGGCGCCAGCCGTTGCAGCGGCCAGTAGTCCCAGAGCAACAGGATGAAGGGAAACGTAATGATCTGCGGCTTCGACATCAGCCCCATCGCGAACAGCAACGCCATCGCGATGTAGCGCCCGACTGGAGACTGAGCTTTCCCCGCGTGCTTCGCCCCATCGCGCGCAGTACTGGCCGCCGCTACATACCAGCGATACGCTCCCAGGCCGAGCAGAAAGAACATCATGCTGAGCAGGTTTTTGCGCTCTGAGATCCACGCTACCGACTCGACGTTGACCGGATGCAGCGCAAATAATCCCGCAACCATCGCACTTCGCCCGACATATCCCGTCGCGCGCATCAGCACCCAATACAGCAGCAGCACGTTCACGATTTGCAGCAACATGTTCGTGACGTGATGACCGCCGGGCTCCAACTGAAACATCTGGACATCGATGGCGTGCGAGATCCAGGTCAGCGGATGCCAGTTGAACTGATAGAAGGTCGTGAACGCCCAGGAGATCGTGTCCCCATCGAGTCCCGACTGGATGTGAGGATTGTTGACCACGTAGACGACGTCGTCATAGTTGAGGAAAGGGTGATGATCGACCGGCAGGTAAACGACAAACGTCGCCAGAGCCAGCAGGACGCCCACAATCACCCGCTCTTTCGCGAGCCACGCCCATCCACTTCTTTTCGGCGTCTCGGGAGCTGTCCTGGATCGCTTATTAGCTACTGCTGCCCTGGTCTTCAACTTGATCTCCCACAATGCATGCAAACAGCTCCGGTATCGGGCTCGAGCGGCGAGATTCGACTCTATTGTGCATCGCGAGCAGCCGTCAAGACACCTTGTTCCCATCAGTCCACAGCTCGCGCGGGAACAAAATCCCTCCGGCCTTTCCGGGCGCGACGCCCAGCCAGGCCGTTAGAAGTGAGCATGTTTGTGACAACCCTTCCCGCAAGCCATCACTCCTAATACCTGGAACCCTGTTACGCCCTTGCCGCCCCGGCTCAGCATGGCTGACGTTGCGAGCGGTCACCGCTACGAAGTTTTTAGGAAGGAGAATTACCCAAATGAACACGAAGAATATACTGCTCAGCTCGGCAGCGATGCTGCTGACGATAGGTTTGGGGATTGCCCAGAGCAGTACACCGGCCAAGACTGCCACTCCCAAACCTGGCTCGAATATGAACAGCTCTGACAGCAAGGTGTCGGAGGCAGATCAGCATTTCATGGACAAGGCCGCTCTGGGGAACATGGCGGAGGTCGACCTGGGAAAGCTGGCGGAACAAAACGCTCAGAGCCCCGAAGTCAAGACTTTCGCCGAGCGCATGGTCACCGATCATACGAAGGCGGACGACCAATTGAAGCAGGTCGCCGCGCAACAGGGAGTTACATTACCCGCCGGGCTGAATACCGAGTTCGAGACTACCAGGGCTGCTCTAGCCAAGCTGCACGGGGAAGCCTTTGACAAGGCCTACATGAAAGACATGGTGACGGACCACAGGAAGGATGTCGCCGAGTTCCGGCACGAGTCCACTGCGGCGCAGGATCCCGCGCTGAAGGATTGGGTGGGCACAACTTTGCCGGTGCTGGAAAGCCACTTGCAGGACGCCGAGAAGGTTGCTCCTACAGTAGGCGTGGCAGAGGGTAAAGCCGAGAAAACCGGGAAAAAGAACACCATGGCCGCTGCATCGCACTGATTCGCAGCTCACGCCCGCGCTCGCCGCCGTCACGACGTCGGCGAGCGGGTCAGCTTCAGCTCACTTGCGAAACGCGGCCCGACGAGACCCCTGAGGTTGAGCTTTCGCTTGCTTGTCCTTGATCGCCGTTGACTTTTGTGGCGGGAAGAAAAATGCTGAAGCAGGTGCCGGTTTCGCCGGTGGTTGAGCTCTGCACTTCGATCTTGCCGCCGAGTTTGTCGACGATGCCCTTGATCACCCACAGCCCGATGCCGGTTCCCTGCTCGCCCTTGGTCGTGAAAAATGGCTCGAAGATGCTCTGAAGATTTTCCGCCGGAATGCCGCAGCCACTGTCGCGTACCTTGACCACAACCTGGGTGTCGTCGGCCCGCTCGATGGTCAGGGACAAACGGCCACGCTCGCCGATGGCATCGATGGCATTGGTGATGAGGTTGGTGAAAACCTGGCGCAGTTCGCTGGGGTAGATCGTAACTTCGCCGACGATTTCGAAATGCTTCTCGACTTCGATCTTGGCGGATTGCAGCCGCGGCCGGTACATGGCGCACACGTCGTCGAGCAATTCGGAGAGCTTGGTGACCACCGGGAACTTGGTCTCGCGATGAGGCGCCAGCGTCTGACGACTGATGTTTGATAACCGGCGCACCTCGCGCTCAGCCAGATCCACCAACTCCGCCGCGCTTTCATCCATCGACGGATTGTGCTTCAGCAGGTGCATCAGATTGGTCAGCGCATCGAGAGGGTTGTTGATCTCGTGCGCGATGGTCGCCACCAACCGCCCGGTGGCAGCAAGCCGCTCCGAACGTCGCAGAGCTTCTTCCAGTTCATCGTTGAGCTTCTTGATCTGCTCGTCCGCCAATTTGCGTTCAGTAACATCTCGAATGGCGCCGGTGACGAACTTACCTGTCTCCGTCACCAGCGGGCTGAGGCTGATCTCGACTGGAAACTCGCTGCCGTCCTTGCGCAATCCGAAGAGCTCCAGGCCAACTCCCATCGGCCTGAATTTCGAATCGGCAAAGAAATCGTCGCGATGCCGTGGATGCTGGTCGCGATAGCGCTCTGGAATCAGCATCTCGACCCGTTGACCAACCAGTTCGGCGCGGGTGTACCCAAAGAGCTTTTCGGTTTGCGCATTGACCAGGGTGATCTTTCCGCGATCGTCCACAATCACCATGGCATCGGGAGCGGCTTCCAGCAGCGAGCGGAATTTATCTTCGGCTTTCTTGCGCACAGTTATGTCTCGAATCGCGCTCGCCACCAGTATTCCTTCGGAGGTCCGGATCGGGCTGAGACTGATCTCGAGCGGAAACTCGGTACCGTCCTTGCGCAGTCCGAAAAGCTCCAGGTCCTCTCCCATCGGGCGCTGGCGAGGGTCTGCAAAGTAAGATGCACGGTGCTGGAAATGTTGTCCATGAAAACGTTCTGGAATCAGAACTTCCACGGAGTAGCCTAACAATTCTTGCCTGGGATATCCGAACAACTCTTCTGTGCGGGAGTTGACCAGCACAATCTTCCCCCGCTGATCGACAATCACCATGGCATCGGGCGCCGACTCCAGCAGGGCGCGAAACTTGTCCTCCGCGCCTTTGCGGGCGGTAACGTCACGCACCGCGCTGATTACCATGAGACCGTCGGGGGTCTCGACCGGACTCAAGCTGATTTCGACCGAGAACTCTCTGCCATCTTTTCGCAGCCCAAGCAGTTCCAGTCCGGCTCCCATCGGCCTGACATGCGGATCGCCAGAGAAGTAGCCTGACCGATGTCCCGGATGCTTGGACCGGAAGCGCGGTGGCACCAGGATTTCCACCTTCTGCCCAACCAGTTCCTGGCGCGAATAGCCGAACATCTGCTCGCTGAGCGTGTTGGCGAGCACAATCCGACCCTGCCGATCGACGATGAGCATCGCGTCGGGAGCGGCATCCAGCACCGCGCCGAAGGTGGCTTCGACGGTAATCCCCATGGTTTTGTCTCGAGTTGCTCGAATTGTATACCTGCATGCCAAGAATGCGGTATCAATCGGAAAAGGCTTGGCGTGGGCGTTTTCTCGGCCTAATCCTCTTTCGAGCGTTACCGGCAACGGGCAGTTCTAACCTGCCGCCGCTGGCGCGGCTCTTGTCCGATACACAATCCGTACCCGGGGTTTACACCCCGGGCTCACGACGCTTCCGCCGCGGGAGCGGCTGGCGTCTTGGTGCCGGCAAATGGCGCGGCTCCTTGTGCGATACGGAATCCGCTTCCTGTTAGCAATACTGCGATAAGGAAGAACGATCCACAGGAGATCCGAATGAGAACAAATACGACCACTGAATTCGTGCAGAGCCCGATCCCACGCAGAATCCAGCCGCTTGCGGCGGGAGCGCCTTGAGCCCGGGGTGTAAACCCCGGGACAAATGCATATTTTTAGGATTAGAGCCGCTTCAGCGGCGACAGAGAAGTGCCCACCCAAGCCGACTTTGCCTGGGTGGGAGTCGAAACTAGAAACTACGCCGTCGTGACTGCGCCGCGCAGCGCCAGCGCAACCATCAACCGGGTGATACCCGACATGAAGATGCTGATGCCGAACAGCGTTCCCACCACCCAGTCGGAATTGAAGGGCCAGTGCGCCCAGATCAGGATGCCGAGCAGGATCGTAACGATGGCGTCGAACAGCACCCATCCCCAGCCTTTGAGCGGCTTGATGCGAAACGCCAGCATCAGCGCGAAGATTCCGTAGATCAACAGGAACGACGCCAGAATGATCGTCAGCGCCAGCAGCCCGCCAACCGGATGCATCAGCAGGAAAACTCCCGCAATGATGTAGATAATCCCAAGAATAATTTCCAGAGCGACGTGGAAGCCGCCGTGAGTGCGGAAGGCATAGATGATCTGCGCCACGCCGTTGAAGATGGCCGACCAGCCTACGACCAACGCAATGACCAGCCCGAATTCCCACGGCGCCAGCATCGCAATGATGCCCACGATGATCATCAGGACGGCCAGGACGATCGACCACCCCGTTACTTTTCTTGCCACTCCACTTAAAACTGCTTCAGCCATAATTCCTCCATTTGTGTTGGGCGCAGGCACACAAATTGCCGGCGCTGAAGCTGAACTGCAAAAAGCGTTTTCACCACAGAGACACAGAGTTCCGTTGGCAGTGAGCCCATCTGCCCTAATGCGGCGGAAGGAATCTCTCATTGCCGCAAATCGCGTGTCCTGCCTGGCTCGGGCACACAGCAGATCCCTCGCTCCGCTCGTGATGACAATTTCGTTGTTCGCGCATCATCGGAAGGTGCGCGACCTACAGTCTCGAATGCCGGAAGAACGGAGACGAAAACATTGTGCGCGAGCGGCACGGGATATTCAACGGCTAATCGTCTGGATTGAGTTGCAATGGAGATGCCATCGAATCGCCTCGCGCGAAGGTCACGATCCGACAGATTCTCTTTGAAACGTTTTGCTTCTCCGTGTTCTCATTATCGGAGCCTGCCCTGAGCGAAGCCGAAGGGTGGTGAAAACGGTTTTCGCGATGCCTACTCCGGCAGTCGCTCCACCACCGGCTCGATGATGTCGAACAGCCGCATATCGACGGCCACCTTCCGGTTGTTCTTGCCCCGGCTCAGGCGTTGACTGGTGAAGCGCTCGGCGGCGTGCGCCATGAAAGCGTCGGCAAAGCGCGCGCCAAACACGACGTCCTCAAAAGTGTACGAAGTGCGCGTCTGCACGATGGTCGAGAAGGTTTCGTCGAAGGCCTTCAACAGCACCAGAACCTCGGTGTTGGAGTTGCGCAACGAATCCAGCGTCTCGCCGCGCAGCGGGCTCTGCTCGTCGATGGGATGCACCACCGTCCAGGTCAGGGGAAGAAAGACCACGCTGTCGCGCTCCAGCGGCAGAGGATAATAGCGCCGCGTCTTCATGCCATCGGCGTCCTCAAAGCGGCTGATGATGACCTTGGCCGAGACCTCGATCAGCTCATTGGAGCGCGCATTGGCCACGCGAAACTCCAGTGCCTGCATCCCGTGATAGGGGGCAACCACGGCGTGGCTACTGAACAGAACGTTCGCCGTGGGCCGCGAGAAACGCGCGAAGACCAGGCCGGTGGCGATGGCAAATCCCATCAGTCCCACGACCGCTTCGAAGGTGACCACGATGTTGGCCGCAAAGCTGATCGGTACGATATTGCCGTAGCCGATGGTCGACAGCGTCTCGACGCTGAAGAAGAAGGCGCGCCAGAAGGGATGGTGGATCATCCCCGGAACCGTGCTGGTCAGCGCATTGGGCCCGCAAGCGACGTACAAAAGCGCAAACACCGCATTCGCCACGATGTAACTAGCGACGCCGAGCAGCATAAAGCGCAGCCACGGCATGGTCAGCAGGACATGGTAGGGGCTCCAGGAAGCCAGCAGGCCGAGTCCTTTGCGCTCGACGTTGAAGCTGCCGTCGCGATTCAGCAGGCGTTGATGGCTCTCGCGAGAAACGACCGTGCCAAAGCCAAGATCGCGCAGGTCCTGCTCGCTGAGAGGTTGGGCACGGGAGACCATGGGCTATTCGACGCGGCAATCAGGCTCGCGTTGCAGAAGTATAACGGAAGGCATTGAGAGAACCATCTACGCCGACTTCCGCTCCGCCTGCCCTCGGCTCACCACCAGCACCTGGCAGTGCTGCTTATCGAACTCCACCTGATTCGCGGCGGCGCATTTTGCGCACAGCCACACCACCTTCTGCCTGACGTGCGGCGGCAGCCCCCAAGCCAGTGGATCGCTCACCGGCAGGGTATAGATCCTGCCCGTGCCAAGCCGCTTGAACTCGGCCGTGCACTCCGGGTTGGCACACTTTCCTAGCTTGGGAGCTGGCATAGTCAATTGCTAAGATGCTGAGCCGGACAAAAAAGTACATTCTCGACCTGACTTTACGCCTGTTGCCGGAAGCCGATCACAGACTTTTGCATCAAACCTATGCCAATTGACGGAGGGCAAATGGAACGTCACTGCCTGCCCGGAAAGCCGTTCCCGCTAGGCGCCACCTGGGACGGAACCGGGGTCAACTTCGCCTTATATTCGGAAAACGCGACCAAGGTCGAAGTGTGTTTCTACGACAGCCGCGGACGTCGCGAGACTGGCCGCGTCCGGCTGCGCGAACAAACCGCTTTCGTCTGGCATGCTTACATTCCGGGACTGCAACCGGGGCAACTCTACGGCTATCGCGTCCATGGCCCCTGGGAACCGGCGCGCGGCCTGCGCTTCAACCCCGCCAAGCTGCTCATCGACCCTTATGCCAAGGCGATTGCCGGCCGCATCGATTGGCAGAAGCCGATCTACCCTTATCGCTTCGGAGGCGAGAACGCCGACCTCAGCATCGACCGCCGCGATAGCGCCAGCGGCATGCCCAAAAGCGTGGTCACTAGTCCCTACTTCGATTGGGAACATGACTCCGCTCCTCGTATCGCACTAGCCGATTCCATCATCTACGAGATGCACGTCAAGGGTTTCAGCAAGTTGAACCAGCATATCCGTCACGACCTGCGCGGAACCTACGCCGGCCTGGCGTCGCCGCCTGCGCTGAAATATCTCAAGCAGCTGGGCATCACCGCGGTTGAGCTGATGCCGGTCCATCAGTTCATTCACGACAAGGTGCTCGTCGATCGCGGCCTGCGGAATTACTGGGGATACAACACGCTGAACTACTTCAGCCCGCACGGTGAGTACTCCTCTTCGGACGACATGGGCGCGCAGGTTGCGGAATTCAAGGCGATGGTCAAGGCCCTGCACCGCGAAGGCATCGAGGTGATCCTCGACGTAGTCTACAACCACACCGCCGAGGGCAATCAGCTCGGTCCCATGCTGAGCTTCCGCGGCATCGACAACCCGACCTACTACAAGCTCGTCCCCGATAATCTGCGCTTCTACATGGATTACACCGGCACCGGCAACAGCCTTAACGTGCGCCATCCGCAGGTGCTGAAGCTGATCATGGACAGCCTGCGCTACTGGGTGCTGGAGATGCACGTCGACGGCTTCCGTTTCGATCTCGCCGCAGCGTTAGCGCGCGAGTTGCACGACGTCGATCGCCTCGCCGCTTTCTTCGACATCATTCACCAGGACCCGGTCATCTCGCAGGTGAAGCTCATTGCCGAACCCTGGGACGTCGGCAGCGGCGGCTATCAGGTGGGCAATTTCCCGGTGCTGTGGGCGGAGTGGAACGGCAAATATCGCGATACTTTGCGCCGCTACTGGAAGGGCGATGAAGGCCAGCTCTCCGATCTTGGCTATCGCCTCACCGGAAGCAGCGATCTCTATCAACACGACGGCCGTCGGCCGTACGCCAGCATCAACTTCGCGACTGCCCACGACGGCTTCTCGCTGGAGGACCTGGTCAGCTACAACGAAAAGCACAACGAGGCCAACGGCGAGAATAATCAGGACGGCGCCAACGACAATCACTCCTGGAACATGGGCGCCGAAGGTCCGACGGACAATCCCGACATCCTCGCCGCGCGCGAGCGCCAGAAGCGCAACCTGCTGGCAACGCTCTTCCTCTCGCAGGGCGTTCCCATGCTGTGCGGCGGCGATGAGCTCGGCCGCACCCAGCTCGGCAACAACAACGCCTACTGCCAGGACAACGAGATTAGCTGGTACGACTGGAAGCTGGACGAGCGCCGTACCAAACTCCTCGAGTTCACCCGCCAGCTCATCCAGTTTCGCAAAGCTCACCCCAATCTGCGCCGGCGCAAGTTTTTCCAGGACACCGAGGTCTATCATCCTTCCTCAAAGAACATTGCCTGGTATCGCGACGACGGCCAGGAGATGACCGAGGAGCAGTGGAAGACCGGCTGGATGCGCAGCCTCGCCGTCATGTTCAACGGCTCCACGCTCGACGACGCTGACGAGATGGGCGAGCCGCTGCAAGACGACTCGTTCTTGATTCTGCTGAATTCTTATGGCGACAAAGTCACGTACACGCTGCCTCCGTCGCCTCAGGGCCGCGGCTGGAAGCTGCTAATGAACACCGACGATCTGGAGCATCCCTTCGACCAGCAAACCATAGATGGCTCACTCGATGTCGCCGGACGCTCCGTCGTGCTACTGCGTGAGCTGGTTCCTGCTGAGCTCGGACAGCAACCGTCACAGCAAGAAGCCGTGCCGGACAACACTCCAGAGCTGGCTGCCGCGACAGTCGCGACGGATACACCTCAGCCTGCGCCGGACGAAACTCCGGAGCTGGTAGAAACCGCAACCACCGCCGATCAACAGGACTCCACCGTCGATCTGCCGGTACCGATCCTGGCCGACTAATCGACCGCGACAAAACCTGCTCCGGCAGACGAGCACTTATCCGATGGCCAGACTGAATTCGCTGCCCACGGCGCTGAATACCCCGTTGATGTTGCTCGCGGTTGAGCTCATGGCCGCAACCGACGCTAACCCGATAATTGCCGCTGCCAGTGCGTATTCGATCAGGTCCTGACCCGACTCATCGTTGACCAAATCCAAGAAACGCTCTCTCATAAAGCCACCTTGTCTTTCTGGTGGCCTGGAGAGTGATGATCACGTTCGCGCAACTTCCAGTATCCCTCGCGATCGGCTGCTCGCAGCAAAATAATCCTGCACGCACGCGTGCTTCCGCCCGTCGTGGACCACTGCCGCTTCGGGAATAGCGATCCGCAGACGCTTTGCATCAGCAGCGTGCTTCTTCAGGTAGCGCCGGCCTCTGGCCGGCTGTCGGACAGGCGTCTCGCCTGCCCAGGGCGCGCAGGCCAGAGGCCCCCGATCCAGCCGCCAGGATGGCAGCGCAAAGCTGAGTCTGCCGGTCCCGCTACGTCTAGCGCGGCCTCACTCCGCCGGGGACGCTATGTTCCGGCCACGTTCAATTTCCAAATCGGAACAAAATGTTATGATCGTACTACTACGAGCACACTTTTGATGGCATTTTTTACATGTCAATATGGCGAATCACAACAATAAGCCGTAATCGACTGCCTGGCTTAGGGATATAAACTTGGCCAAACGCGCAAAATCCCGCTCTCAATATGCTATGATGAACTTAGAGTCAGAGAAGGCGAACAGCCTATCTGGCTCTTTTGCTTTGCCATCAACAACCTCTCCGGCGCAACACCCATTCATACCTAACTCATTCATAACTCGACCTTTCATACCCCCCGCCGGTTTGTTGTTGACCCCCAGCTCCTACTGCATCAGTGCAACCTTCAGGATCGGCGTTGTCGCCGCTGGATTCAGCGCCATGGTCAGCGCGCCGCTGCCGGTAATCTGCATCTGGTCGGTCACAACATTGCCCCAGATCAGCGTCCCGTTGGTCGTCCCGCCGGGAATCTGAAACACGGTCGCGTAGCTGTTCGAGTGAAAGTACAGCGTCCCGGTATAGGCCAGCGATCCTGAACCTTGCAGCTGCGGCGACGCCGTATCGCCGTGGTCCATAAACATCAGCAGGCCGCGTATGGTTCCGACCGTGTCGGCCGTATCCCCGGCCGTGTCCCAGTAGCTTCCCTGGACTGTGCACTGCGCCAGCATGATGTTCGTGTCCAGCGCGGCGGCAAGATTCAGGTAAGCGGGCGGCGCGCTGCCATTGCAAGTCAGGTCGGTTGCCGGCACTTTATCGACGCGCGGTGATGCGGGCGCACCCGACGCGCCGCTGATCACTGGCTTGGCGCCGCCGTGAAAGTAAAACAAGACGCCGTCGGTCTGGTGCCAGGTCCACGGGCCTCCGCCGCCTGCGCCATTAGCGCCGGCCGTCTGGGTTACCGGACTGCAGTTGCCGGTATTGACGGTGGTGTTCACTACTCCCTGCGAGTTGGCGCAGGCCTTCGCCATCCGAATGCTGTCGCTGCCGCCGATCGCCAGATCGCCGTCCATGTAGTACACGCCCGGCAAAAAGGTAATCACATCGGCGCCGTTCTCGCTAATGCCGTTGGGATAGTAGCCCGGTGCGTATTCCTTACAGCCGCGGCAATACCACGACTGGCTGCCGTACTTGCTCAGGTTGCAGGTCCAATAAGTGCTGTCGTTGTAGCTTCCGTAGTTGGTCGGCGCGCTGTCAGGGCAGCCGTCCATCTCGGGTGCGGCCAGGTTGTAGTACTTGGTCCCATCGTTGTGAGTTGCTTTGGTAAGCGGGGTCACATTCTTCATGCCTGCCGCCGCCGGCACCGTCGAGTAAGGATCCGGCACCGGACTCGCCGGCCAGTCCCAATGCCCCGTTGTCCCGCCGCTGAAGCCGGCCGGCAATCCTGTGTTGCCGTTCGTTCCATAGCATCCGGTCGCGCTGCCCGGCGCAATGTGCGGTCCCCCATACGTGCCGACATCAGAGCCGGTGAAATTCGGGCCGCCCTTGCGCGTGTCGATCACGCCGCTAGAGGCGCACGACACCGCGGTTGCACTGCTGGAGTTCACTACAATGCTGCGCGGCGGCCCACCCATAATCGTCAGCGACCCTCCACCGGAATAGGTCAGCGCTCCCGACAGGGTGGGGTGCAGGATCATGATCGGCGCGCCTTGCATGATCTGCGTCAGCCCGCAGGTGGCATTCGCCGCTACCGTCTGCGTCTGACTCGCAGTGATCAGCGTGGCGAAGTAAGTCTTCACCGGCAGCGATACGCTTACCTGCATGAACGGATAGGGCGCAATGGTCGAAGGCGGAGGCGTAACCCCGGTCACGGAACCGGGAAAGCTCCACGCGACGTTTGCCGAACTACCGCTGTAACCGTTAAATCCGTTCTTGCTCGCGTACCAGCACATGGTGGGGCCGCCCGAACTGAAGCTGCTGCAATTGCCCGCCGCACCCAGCGCGAAACCCATGTTGGGCAGGGTGGCGCCGCTGGCGATCTGGTACACATCCATCATGCCGGCTTCGCATGCCGCGTCAGCCGCCGTCTGCGCCTGCTGCCGTTCGAACCAGATGTTCGTGTAATCCACGGCAAAGGCCAGAACCGCCAGCAAAAACAGGCTCAGCATCAGCACCACCGCGATACTTGCCTGCCCCGCTTCAGCCAACAGCACGCGCGGTTTAGCTAGGGTGATGCTGACTGTATTGTCTCGAGCGGTTCTGGCCTTAAGTGTCGCGGTTCTGGCCTTAAGTGTCGCGGTTCTCGCCTTAAGTGTCGCGGTTCTGGCCTTAGGTGTCTGGGTAACAACCAATTTTCGTTGTTGGCACTGGAGCAAGAACTCCAAGAATCGAGCGCCGTAGGCGCGGCCATAACTTAGCCCAGGACGGAGCGCAGCGGAGTCCTGGGTACAGTGGGAATTTTCGCCGAGCCGCGGAGCGGCGACAGGCCTTTCACGCCGACACTTCAGGCCAGCGTACCAGCCGTTTCCTTCCCTGTCGGCTTCAGCCGACGCCACAAGCAGCGCATCTCTAACTCTTTCACCAACCTGTTCACTCGGGCCGCACATCTCTATTCCCCCTCAAAACACAATCCTCCCTTCGGCAGTAATCTGCATGGTGGGAGGAGTAAATCCTGGCAAGCTCATGTAGGCAACGTACGGGTAATTGATCGCCACCTTGATTCGACTCGCAGGCGTGGACGTCCCATCCGGCCAACTCGGCGTCACCGTCATAGTGGTTAGATCGTGGAACGAAACTCCCGCATATCCCCTGACCACGGTCTTGATATTGCTGCCCGTGCTATCGCCGCAACCACTGCTGGGCCCGCTGCACGACCCGCTGTCGGTTCCATGGACGATGGCATAACGCACCCCTTCGCGCGCCGCGTTGCTCAGCACGCTGTAGGTGTAAATCGTCATGCAGAACTCGAAGATCAGGAACGTCAGCAGAAACAAGATCCAAATGGACAACGAAAATTCGATCAGGATCGATCCACCCTGCTGGGCCGCGAACTGCCGCCGGGCTCGCTCCCATCGTGTTTGAGTTCCAGCTTTCATCAGTCAATCGCACGCATCTCTGCCGACCAGTGCACCGACAGCGCCGGCATGGTGAAGGTAAAAAAACTCAGTGGGATGGGCGGGCTCGCGGTGTACACCACATCCACCCGCTGCGCCAGCATGCCGCTGTTGGACTCGGGATCCTGGTCAGGCGTGATGCTCAAGGAACCAGATGGAAACGTGCTGCAGTTGGTAATGTACCCATTCGAGGTTTGCGTAACTCCGATCCCCTTCGAGCAAACCTGCACCGATGTCAGGCTCGCCATGTTCGCCAGCCCTGACATGTCGCCGCCCGCCAACCCTGCTACTCCTCCCGTATCGCTGAGCGAACCCGACGTTCCCGCCGAAGGCATTTGTTGTTGTGCCGGCGAAACGAAACCCTGTCCCGAATACAGCACCGCGTTGCGCGAAGAGGAGACCAGATTGGCTGCCACGATGAAGAAGTAGCCAACGTCCACGGCGAAGCAAAGGATCAGCACCAGGATAGGCACGACCATCGCTGTCTCGATCAGGCTTGATCCCTGATCGGCAGCGGTCGGAGTTTGTTGTGGCGTGGATCTGGCCATCAACCGACGAAGCCCTCCTAGCAAAATGCTAGGCCGTCGGCGGTGTGCGACCAATCCTTATCTGCTCAAAGATGCGAGTTACCTTTCCTATTCGGCACGATTTCAGAATGGAATGCCGCACCCGTAAATAGCGCGGCATAACAGGTCCAATGTCATAGCTCAAGCGGCAGTCGCGCGCTAGCCTGAATTCGTGCCAGCAACTATCGCCGCTCCGGTTGCACTTGAGCCGAGCACGGTCGCAGTCGATTCCCCCCGTGCTCGCGACTCGGCCCGATGGGCCAAGGTCCTCTCCTTTCCCGTGCTGCTGGCCATGACGCTCGGCGCCTCGATCTTTGTCTTCGACAGCAACAGCATTGCCGACCCGGATATCTGGTGGCACCTGCGAAATGCGCAGGTCTTCGTTCAGACTCACTCCGTGGTTCACCACGACTTCTACTCCTTCACTGCAGCTGGCTCGCGATGGATGAATGAAGCCTGGCTGAGCGAGCTTCCTTACTATTTCGCCTGGCAATGGTTCGGCATTCGCGGCATTTATCTCATAATGCTGGTTGAGGTAGAGCTAATTCTCCTCGGCGTCTTTGGAGTGGCCTATCTCAGCTCTAAGAATGTGAAGTCGGCATTTCTGGCGTCGTGGCTGGCCGTATGGCTGGCTACCGTTTCTTTCGGGCCCCGAACTTTACTGGCGGGATGGGTTTGTCTCGTCGCCGAGCTTTACATTCTTGCTCTCTTCAAAGCAGGCAACGACAAGACCTGGTTGTTGCCGCCGCTCTTTGCCTTATGGGCGAACCTGCATGGATCATGGCTGATCGGCATGGTCTTGCTCGGCATGTTTTGCGCATCTGGATTAGTTCAAGGCTCCTGGGGACGGATTCAAGCTGTCCGCTGGACGCCGAGTCAAATGCGCAAGCTGGCACTCGTAGGTGGCCTTAGCGTCGCAGGATTATTCTTGAATCCCTACACCTATCATCTCGTCTTCTACCCCTTCGACTTCGCATTCAAACAGAAGCTTAACGTCAACCATGTCGACGAATGGATGAGCCTGGACTTCCACACGCTTCGCGGCAAGATCCTGTTCGGAATGTTGGCCGCAACAATTATTCTCGCCTTGGTGCGCAAGCGTCGTTGGAGATTGGATGAGCTTGGTTTTCTTCTTCTCGGCTTCTACGCGGCCTTGACCTATAGCCGCTTCCTGTTCCTCGCCGCCATTGTCCTGACGCCGATTCTCGCCAGAGAACTGGATTTCTTCCCGCCTTACGATCCCGCGATCGACAAGAAATGTCTCAACGCAGTCTTCATGGTAGCCATCGTCGTCGGTTGCACCTGGCGTTTTCCGTCGTCGCAATTTCTAATGCGCGATACGGTCCGATATTACCCATACCGCGCATTGAACTATCTCCAACATTTCCAGCCGCAGGGCCCCGTATTCAACGACTGTCTCTGGGGCGGCTATCTCATCTGGAACGTCCGCAACATCCCCGTCTTCATCGACTCGCGCATCGACATCTACGAGTACAACGGCGTCTTTGCCGACTACCTCGACGCCCTCGGCATCAAGAACACGCTGGAAATTCTGAACAAGTACCACATCCGTTATGTACTGTTTCCGCGCGAGAGCGCAGTCGCTTACTTGCTGATGAACAACATCGGCTGGAAAATGCGCTATCAGGACCAGACCACGGTCCTGCTGGAGCGCAGCGAAACCGGCCCCGTACAGCCGCCAGCGACAACCGCACCGGCCAGATACAGCCCGCACGCGACCGTGCAGTGAATCGCGTCAACAGCGGAGTCAACGCGAGCCTGCGATAGAATGGCCGCAGTCTTATGCCGAACCTCGACGAAGAGGTGAGCAAGGGAAACTCACCGGGCGCTTCATCCCAATCTGCGCGCAAAAGCGACTCGGGGATCTCGGCTCCTGCAAGCCACGTCATGCGGCCTTTCAGCCTTCTCAAACGGCACTGGGATTTTCTTGCGGTCTTGCTGCTGATGGCAGCCTCGCTCCCGCTGACTTGGCTGTCGCCTGATACCGTCGTCCTCATGCAGCACCCGGGTGTGTTCGACGACCACTGGGTACTCGACTCCGCCTTCAAGTCAACGCGCGGAGTGGTTTTCGGCCGCGATGTCGCTTTTGTCTACGGCCCCATCTTTCAGTGGCTCATGGCTGCACCCGCGCGCTGGTCGAGCTTTCCGATGGCTGCTACCTATGTCAGTTATCGCACGCTGGCGCTCTGGTGTACTTATCTCTTCACCTTCGGCGCACTGTCTCTGCTGTTGCCGGAACAACGGCCGTGGAAGCGCTTCTTGCTGCTTCTGCTGCTCGGGGTCTTCTGGGCTCCATGGGACGGACGCACCGCCTTCGCCATCTTTCTTTTCGCACTATTTCTGCGGGGATGGTATGCCTTACGCGACGAACGGCTGAAGCCGCTCGCGTTTGGTTGCTGCTCGGCGATCTTGATTGCCATTGCGTTTCTCTATTCCGCCGACACCGGCGTCTACGGCATCGCAACCTGGATTCTCTCGCTGGCGGGAATCGCGTGGGAAGGCCGGCGCGGGCCGCGCAGATTCTCAAGTTATGCGACTGCCGTTGCTTCCTTCGCTGTTTCTCTCGGCTTGCTCGTATTGGCAATCAACGCGACGCTGGCCTCTGCCCTGGACTTTCGCTTCTGGAAGACGTCGCTGGCGCTGGTCGGTGTGCATCGCTGGAACGAGCCTTACCCGCTCTCCCAAGCTGGTGCGCTTCATCTCTTACTGCCGGCAATCGTCGGCGCAGGATTATTTCTCTGGCGCGCTTCGACTCGCTCCGACGGCACCGTCGTCGCTGCCCGCAGCGGATTCCTATTGAGCGCCTTCCTCTTCGCGCTGCTGTCGATGCAGAGCGGGTTGGTCCGCTCCGACAACCTGCACATCGTCTTCGGCGCGTTTCCCATGGTGTTTCTTGCCGCGGTCGTGTTGTTTTCCTTCCCATCACTCATCGCTTCCCTCTTCGCAGCGGCAGCCGCAATCGCCTGCTCACTCGCCTTGTCGCAGCCCGCGCCTCACTTTCAGCCTTCGAGCTTGCGCTTTCGGCTGGCGCGCTGGCATCGCCCTATCTCCGACTGTCCCGTTGGCTTCACCGATTTCGATCACGTCTGCTACCCCAGCCACTTTGCCGCCACATTGCAGACAACTGTTGACTATCTTCGTCACAACACCACCGAACGCGATTCCGTCCTGATCTTTCCCTACCAGTACATGTTCGCCGACGCGGCCGGCCGCAACGTGGCCGCCGGTGTCGAGCAGTCTTTCCTTGCGAACGGTTCGTTCTTGTCGCAGTTCGACATCGCCGGCATGCAGCAAGCCGAGCCGCAAGTCGGTCTTTACTTTGCCGACGCTGCTCCGAACGAAGTAGGCAGTCCGATCCTCAGCCTGCCCATCGACGGCATCAGTAACTTCACGCGCACGCCGGATATCTGGTTCTGGATCCTTCGCCATTACCGTGCTGATCAGGAACTCGCTCCCGGGATGATCGGATTGCGATCGGACGCGTCGCGAGCATCCAGAATCTCTTTACAGGGTTATCCGCTGACCATCGCCGCGCATGAGTATCCGATCGCGGGCTCGCCGGCGACGATCAGCCTGGGCGCTCCCAGTTGGCCGGCCGCGGGAGCCGACTTTCTACGATTGCGGATGCGACTGAACTACAGCCCGCTGTGGAAGCTGCGCAAACCTCAGCGACTCCAGCTCGAGATCACTCGCGCCGACGGCACACAATCGCTACGAACGTTCGTGATCGAACCGAATGTCCTCACCGATCTCTGGTTTTATCCTTGGAACGAATCTGATCTGACGCGCTACTTCGATGCGGATGAGAGCCGCTGGCGCCCTACCGGCCGGCCTGCCATAACCGACCTCCGCCTGCTCATCACCCCGCTGGATTGGTTTTCTCAGAAGCCGGAGTCAGTGGTGATCGAATCAGCCGACGCAGTAAGCGTCCGCATGGCGCACTGACAGGCTGCTGAAAAACTTCGAGCGCAGTAAGGTTTTCGGGATGGCCTTCAGAAACTGGTGTTTCCGGTTTGTATCGGGGCACGACTTTAGTGTCTGCGTTAGAACTGGGTTTGCAATATCGTGGTGGAACGTCGCGATGGTTGAGTAGCCAACAAACCAGCGCCTCGGGCGCACAATAGGAAAGCCCAGCGCTTCAGCGCTGGGTAAGTGGTAAAAGGCGATCGAGTCCCCGGGGACGACACGGTTCTTACGCAAACACTTCAGTCGTTCCGAGAAGCCGCTTATTTCTTTCTGAGTCGGCTTCGGCCGACGACAGGGCACTGACAGAAAAGAGTTTTCAGAACCCAGAGGCCCTCATCTCCCGCTGATCCGCCGCCCGAAGGCCTTCAGCGGAAACCGCATTCCTTCAAACAAAATCTTGCGGCTGAACTTCGATTTCCCGGCCTCGCGCTCATAGAAAATGATGGGAAACTCGCAAAAGCGCGCGCCGTTACGGTGCAAATTGAATTTCATTTCCATCAGGAAGGCATAGCCTTCGGACTGAATGGAATCGAGATCGACCTTGCGCAGGATTTCCGTGCGATAGCCCACGAAGCCCGCGGTCATATCGCGTACGGGCACGCCGGTAAACGACCGCGCGTAAAGATTGGCGCCGAAACTCAACGCCCGCCGGCGAATGTCCCAATTCTCCGCGCCCCCACCTTTCACATAACGCGATCCAATCACCACGTTGTTCGTCTTCAGCAGCTCAATCATTCGCGGCAGCAGTTCCGGCGGATGCGACAGGTCAGCATCCGACTGGATCACATAATCCGCGAGATTCTCCCGAAGCACCTTCTTGATTCCGTCGCGGCAAGCCGAACCATACCCACCCTTTCCGGGCCGAGGCAGCAAATGCACATTGGAATCGGACGCCTGAATGCGTCGGATCTCGTCCGCCGTGCCATCAGGCGAGTTGTCGTCGACGAACAGGATCGGCTCGTCACCCGCCGCGTTGCGAATGCGGCCGACGAGCACGGCAATGTTGTCGTGTTCGTTATAGGTGGGAATGATGAGCATTAGGCTGGGTTATCCATCGAAAGCGTGCGAGTAATTTGTAACGGCGTCCATCTGAGAATCTATCTTAGCAAGTCGAATCGTTATCCTCTATCTCGCACGCGACACTCGGCCGCTCACGGCGCCATCGCGAGTCGCACTGCGTCTGCCGTCTCCACCGTAATCGACTCCGGCTGCAGCGAAACCCAATCCAGCGGCGTCGCGATTATCCGCAGATTGGTAATCGGAGACTTCGGTCCCGGGCGCCATTCGTTTTCACTCGCATCGAAGTATCGCGCCAGATCGGGCCCTCGCCAGGGATAGAACCAGACATCGGTAGCCACATTCGGCTGCAAGATGAACCACTGCACGTCGCGGCTTCCATCGGCGCGCGTGATCTCCAATTGCAATCGTTCCGGCTTGCGCAGCTTCCACAGGAAACCGTAATGCACCGTGAGACGCAACCGGATAAAGTCGAAACCAGTCGGCCACGCGGGAGCGCCGATGCTGGTCTCCGAGCGGCGTTCGTCGATCGGATAGGTTTGCGTCGGCAGCCCGAGCGATTGCGCCTGCAAGCCGATATGAGCCGCACGCGAGTCATCGCGCTGTAACGGCACGACGCCGGTCGTCAATTCGCCTGCAAGGCGATAATGCCGCACCAGCCAGAACCACACCTCCGGTGTGCGGGTGAAGTTGGGGATGCCGTCGACGGGCACGCTCAGATAATTCCGTGACCACCGCGCCATCTCCGCCTGCGACATGTGAGTGTAGTCGTCATCAGGCAGATAGAGCGCCGCCGGAATCGGCTTGCCTTCAAGTCCAGCGATCTCCAACCGCGACAGATACGGTCCACTGGCCGTGTAAGCCTGCATCAGCCCGCCAGCGACATTGCGGCGTGCCGCGAGGCCGAACATCGTCTGATAGGGGAAAACAAAGATCGAATCGCTGACGGCACTGTGTGAGCCGAGGAATTCAGCCGCGGCCGTAAGCATCCGCGGCGTCAGCGGCTCGACGTAGCAGGCGCGATCGTATTCGTTGTATCCCGGAGGGCATGCCGTCATCGGATTGCTAAGCTGCCCATACAGGCGGAGGACGCTAGACGGGCGAAACACAGGATGAGAAAACAGCATGCATCCCGCCACGACAACCAGCACCCCCACCGGCGAGCCAAGCTTCCCTCGAAACGAGGACAGAATTACGCTGGCGAAGAAGATCATCGCGAACTCGCCGATGATCACGTGCCCAACGTCGGAGCGCACCAGCGCGCTTTGCATCTCCGCTAATGCGAGCAGAAAGGCTCCAACCAGAAATGCCGGCCGCTGCGTAATTGCACCACCGTCTTGCTCGCGCTTGAGTCCGCGCACCAGGAACACGGCTATTCCGATCAGCAGACCGCCGATGAGATGCACAGTTCCTTCGTCGGTCATCGCGGCGGGCGTCGCCCACCGGTAAACCGAAATCTGCGCCAGCGAATCGCGCCAGAACTCAAAGTTCAGTGCCGTCGCCGTAAAGCAGTTGACCACGATTGCAAGCAGAAGGCAGGCCGCAGCAAAAGCTCCGAGCACCGTCAACAGCTTGCTGGCAAAATGATCTCGTCGCGTCTCAAACGCGAATGCAACCAAGCAGCTGACCCATGCCGCCGTCGCGTATATCCCAGTGTCCCCCGCGACCAGGAATCCGATAACACAGAGCACAGCACCACCCACTCCGGCATAGAGCGCACCCAGTCTGTCATCCTTGACCGCATACCATCCACGCAGGAAAACAGCGAACAGGAGCACCGGCAGCGCCGTCCGCAGGGAAAGTTCCCAGAAGGAACTCATCAGCAGGACGAGAACAAATCGCTTCCACGGCGCCT
The DNA here is from genome assembly GCA_963805985.1 of uncultured Acidobacteriaceae bacterium. Lineage (GTDB taxonomy): Bacteria > Acidobacteriota > Terriglobia > Terriglobales > Acidobacteriaceae > Bog-257. Next base: position 168,049 of record CAWDWG010000013.1, read on the forward strand.
GCTCCGGAAGCAGCAGGCGTATTGCGAGCCAGGCAAAGACGATGGCGCACCACAGCGGAATCGTGTTCCACGTCGCGTACACTCCGCCGAACGACAGCGGCATGGAGCGCGCAGGTATCGAGGACAGCCACTGAAAAATCGGCCCGTGCGTAAAGGCGACGTCACGGCCGATCCATATGCCGCGAAGCGCTTTGAAGGGGATGTCGAGGTGCCAGCTGTCGTCGATCAGGCCGAGGTTGGGGACGAGGGTGACGGTGCGATGCGACAGCCAAACCGTGGGAAACGAGCCCAGCATGAGCAGCAATGCTGCCAGCACATCCCAATGCCGCTGGAGCCAGAACAGGCTTCCATGTTTTTTGGTTGAAATTTGCGAACCTTCCTGGCTCGGCACGACATCGACTTTCCCCATAGTCGAGAGTCATTCTACTTGAGTGAAACTTTGCATAGTGGGCGACGAAGGTTGGACAGTAACCGGCAAGCCCGATGAAACACCTTAGCCGCGAATTAGCACTAAAGGTCGCGGGCGATTGAACCGAGATACTCACTTCATATCTTCCACGTCTTGGAATACTCTACGATTGAAGGATACAGACCATCGCCAGCGCGGGTAACTGCCAACCCTCGCGGCCAGGGTTCTAGCCAGAGTCCTTGTCAGAGCTGCGGTACACACAGTACTATGTGCGAAACCTGACCGCCGAGCATACGACGAGCGCGAACAGGGGCGCTCGTCTTAGCCGCAAGCAGCTCCACCACGAGAAGATGCATGCATAGTCCAGCACACGCCTTTCGCAGCGCTTCGCCGCAGAAGACGCAGCGTGCGGGCTATCTTGCGGGACCCTGGGCATTTGCGGTAGCTGGTGGGCTTGCCGTCTTTTACCTTCTCAGCAGCCTTTACATCGCGGCCAATCGCGTCTTCTGGTTCGACGAGCTTTTCACCGTACACATCGCGCGCCTGGCCAAAGTTGGAACCGTCTGGGCGGCTTTGGCGAATGGCGTCGACGCCCTGCCTCCACCCTATTACCTGCTGGTTCGTGTCTTCGATTCGGCCTTTGGCCCCAGTGATGTCTCGGCGCGAGTGCCGTCCGCCATCGCTCTGTTCATCGGACTGCTCGTGATCTTCGACTGTGCCCGCCGCCTCACTGACGGTCTGCACGGCTTAATCGCGCTCTCCGTGGCCACTTGCTCCTTTCTGCCGTATTACGGATATGAGGCGCGTTCCTACGCGCTTTACTTCATGCTCGCCGCCTTGAGCTTCTGGGCGTGGAACTACAACGGCGAGCGCCAAAACCTGGCAACCTTCCTCTTCGGAGCGTCCTTCTTCGCCGGCGTCTGCTTCCACTACTACTTTGCGATCTGCCTTCTGCCTTATCTGTTGTGGGAGATGCTGCGCTGGAAGTTGGGACACCGGCCGTCATCGGATTTGCTTGCCGGAGTCGCGGGCGCAGTGATTCCGGTGGTACTGCTGTCGCCGTTCGCCTTGGCGTTTTCCCGCAAGTTCGCCGGCGGGTATTGGAACCGTCCGACATTTCTCGAACTCCGCTCCATCTTCGGTCAGCTTTTCCCGGATGGCTTGTTGCTGCTGGCCATGATCATGCTTTGGGTCGTAATCGCGGGCTGGGAAAAGCGCCAGGAGCCAAGCCTCGCCATGCAATCGGCCGAAGCCACCGGCTGGCTCTTTCTCCTGATCCCTCTGGCGGCATACTTCGTCGCCGTAACCATCACCAATGCGTTCTACAGCCGCTACTTCATCGGTGTAATTCCCGGAGTTGCTGTAGCATTCGCGATTTCACTGTACCGGTATTTTCGTAAGGCGGCTGAGGTTTCGTTAGGAATCTTCCTGCTTCTTGCCGGCTGGGGCGTCGCCCAGCAGATGACGGTCGTCCATCATCCCGACAAGGTGGAAGCCACCGGCATTCGGAATTTCCTGCAAGTGGAAGACACGCTACAGCTCGAAGGAAAGCGCTATTTCGTTTTCTCCAGTCCCTTATTGTTCCTCGAAGCGCAACACTACGCCGCGCATCCCGAGGAGTGTGTCCTCTTCCTGCCCTCGGATTTCGACCGGCCTACGCAGAATGGTCCCGATCCCTACTTGCATCAGCGCCTGGAGCTGAACCTGTCGCAGTACTATCCCCTGCAGTTCTGGACCATCGACGATTTACGTCGCCACCAGGCGGAATCGGCCCTGGTTGAGCCGGACGAGAAGACCTTGGAAGATTTGCATGCAGCCGGTATCCAGGCAGGTAGAAGATTCTCGACTCCGCTACAGGTCGACTATTTGCGCTAGTCCCCCGCTCGTTTTCGTCTGCCTGAACAATTATCCGAAACAACTGAAACGATAAGGTGATAGCTCCTCTTGACGCTTAGTCTTTCGCCCGATTGAGAGAATCTCTCTCGCAACGGCCTCAAACTTGCATCAAATTACAGAGCGCCGGCTTCGTGAATGTCCCTGGAGGTTGTCATGACGCTCACGAGTGCCACTATCCCCGAGTTTTGGATCATCGGCTTTTACATCGCAGTAGCGACTACAGCCTTCGCGTTGATTAGCGTTGTTCTCTTCGTATGGGGCAGGCGCAAGTCCCCACAGGAGCGCGCGCAGCTCTACCTGATTCACGAGAGAATGACTCACATCGCAGATCCAGCACCGATCGAAGGTAAAAGAGCGGCGTAATCGCCTTTCTCCCCTACCACAATCCTCGACATTTGCCAGTCCGGCGCTCTAGCTCTGCACAGCTGGTTTCGCCTACAATATCTCTCCAGTAAGCGCCCTATCGCGAGTTTTCCCGGGCTATCCCACATACGACTGCGAACGGACCACGGCGCTCGTGTCTCTCATCAAGGAGCTATTGTGAAGAAAATCGGAGTCATATTCGGCATGGAGACGACTTTCCCGCCTGCACTGGTGGAGAAGATCAACTCCATGGGCGAATCCGGCATTCAGGCCGAACTAGCCACGGTTGGCGAAGTGCGCATGGCCGAGCCGTCTCCCTATCACGTGATCATCGACCGCATCTCGCACGACATTCCGTTCTATCGTGGCTACCTGAAAAACGCAGCTCTGTCGGGCACCATCGTCATCAACAATCCCTTCTGGTGGAGTGCCGACGACAAGTTCTTCAATTACGCTCTGGGTGAGAAGCTCGGCGTCGCCGTTCCGCCAACGGTGTTGATCCCGCACAAGGAGCATCCTCCGGGAACCACCGACCGCTCCATGCGCAATATGCAATATCCCATGCCGTGGGACAGCATCTTCAGCTACGTCGGATTTCCCGCGTTCCTGAAACCCTTCGACGGCGGCGGTTGGAAGGATGTTTACAAGGTCAATTCGCCGGAAGAGTTCTTCAACGCTTACGATCAGTCGCGCGATCTCTGCATGACTCTGCAGCGCGGCGTGAAGTTCAAGGAATATTTCCGCTGCTACGTGGTCGGGCAGGAGAAAGTCCACATCATGCAGTACGACCCGTCAGCGCCGTTCCATGAGCGCTACGTGAAGAATCCGCCGCCGATCGATCCCAAGCTGCTGGAACGCGTGGAGCGCGATTGCCTCACGCTGTGCCGCGCCCTTGGCTATGATCTGAACACCGTCGAGTTCGCCTGCGAAGATGGCATCCCTTACGCGATCGACTACATGAATCCTGCGCCTGATGCGGATGTGACCTCGGTCGGCCAGGAGAACTTCGACTGGATCGTCAACAACGTTGCCGAGCTGGCGGTGCGCAAAGCCAAAGAGCACACCGGCAAAGTTTACGAATATCGCTGGAGCGCCTTCTTGAGCGGCGGCGTGCCCAAGACTCAAACCACTCAAACCGCCGCTAAGAGCGCCGTCGCGCCGAAAGCCGAAAAGGCTTCCGAGCCTGCTCCCGACTCCTCCAAGCCTGGCACCATGCTTGAGGCAGCATCTAAGCAATTACGCAAGCGCGCCACCAAGGGGTAAATGATGAACCGGCCAAGCCTCAGTATCGGAATTGAAGAGGAATATCAGACGATCGATCCGCAGACCCGCGATCTGCGTTCTCACATCGCTTCCGAGATTCTTCCCAAAGCGAAGCTTGCCCTGCACGAGGCAGTCAAGCCGGAGATGCATCAGTCGGTCATCGAAGTCGGCACGCGCGTCTGCAAGAACATCAAGGAAGCGCGCGAAAATATTCTGGCGCTTCGCCGCGAGATGATCACCCTGGCCACCGAGCACGGCATGTGGCTCGCGGCCGGCAGTACCCATCCGTTCTCCGACTGGAAATCGCAGGAAATCTATCCCGACGAGCGCTATGCCCAGGTGGTCGAGGACATGCAGCTCATCGCGCGGGCCAATCTTGTATTTGGCCTGCACGTCCACATCGGCATCGAAGACCGCAATACGTCGATTCACATCATGAATTCGATGCGCTACTTCCTGCCGCACATTTTGGCGCTCTCCAGCAATTCGCCCTTCTGGATGGGCATGAACACCGGCTTCAAATCGTATCGGGTGAAGGTTTTCGAGCGCTTCCCGCGCACCGGAATTCCCGACACCTTCGCCAACTGGTCCGATTACGAAACCTTCGTCAATCTGCTAGTCAAGACCGGCTGCATCGACAACGGGAAGAAGATCTGGTGGGACATCCGCCCGCATCCATTCTTCAACACTCTGGAAGTGCGCGTGTGCGACATCCCCATGCGGCTGGATGAAACCGTCGCCATCGCCGCGCTAATTCAGGCGACGGTGGCTATGCTGTACAAGCTGCACGCAACCAACAAGAGTTACCGCATCTACGGCCGCGCGCTGATCAGCGAAAACAAGTTTCGCGCCTCGCGTTACGGCCTGGACGGCAAGCTGATCGACTTCGGCAAAGAGGAAGAAGTTCCGTTGCGCGAACTGATGAAGGAGTATCTGGAGCTGATCGATCCCGTCGTCGATGAGCTTGGCTCGCGCGAGGAAATCAATTACATTCACGAGATGTTAAAAATGGGAACCGGCGCCGATCGGCAGCTAAGAGTTTTTGAAGAGACGCGAGACCTGGCAAAGGTCGTGGACTACATGGTCGAAGAAACCCGCGTCGGGGTCTTCGAAGGCGCGGCGGCCAGGAAGTAGTTGCTAGGAAGTAGTTGCCAGGAAGTAGTTGCTAAGGAAGTAGTTGCCAGGAAGTAGTTGCCAGGAAGTAGTTGCTAGGAAGTAGTTGCTAGGAAGTAGTTGCTAGGAAGTGAGTTGCTAGGAAGTAGTTGCCAGGAAGTAGTTGCCAGGAAGTAGTTGCCAGGAAGTAGTTGCCAGGAAGTAGTTGCCAGGAAGTAGATGCTGGGCCCGTGAAATTGGAAGATCGTCATTAATTACCGGGCCCGTGAAACACCCCGTATTGAAAGATTGTCATCACGAGCGCAGCGAGGGATCTGCTGTCCGCCCGTAACGGCCAATCTGAAAGGGCGCACCCTAGGTGCGCCGCGTAGGCTCTTAATTTGTCATCCTGAGGAGGGCTTAAGCCCGACGAAGGATCTGCGGTTTGCTTGTTGTGGAAGGACAGCAGATCCCTTGCTGCGCTCGTGATGACAATCTTGTAATTTGATCGCTCTTGGCGGCGACAACCATCGTCCCTGACTGAAAGGACATTACTTGATTCAACCCGTTCTCACCGATCTAACCAAGACCTCCTTTGACCCCGAACTCTCTCCCGGCGCGCACAACGCCGTCTACACCTGCCTCCGCATTCAGCCGAGCGACAAAGTTACGCTGATCACCGACAACGCCTGCCGCGAGATCGCCGCCAGCATCGCACACGAGCTTGCGACCCTGGGCTCTCCCTTCAAGGCGTTCGTATTGGAAGACCTCGCCCCGCGGCCGCTTACCGATCTGCCGCCTGAAATTGCCGACGACATGGAAACCAGCGACGTCTCGATCTTCGCCGTCAAAGTTCAGCGCAACGAGCTGAAGTCGCGCATGCAGATGACCGACATCGTCAATCGCCGCAAGATGCGCCACGCGCACATGGTCAACATCAACAAGCAGATCATGCTTGAGGGCATGCGCGCGGATTACAACAAGGTCGACGCGATCAGCCGCAAGGCGATGGAGATCGTGACTAAGGCCAAAGAGATTCGCGCCACCAATCCCGCCGGCAGCGACTTCACCGCCAAGCTGAATCCCAACTACCACTGGATCAAGACCAGCGGCATCATCAGCCGCGACAAGTGGGGCAATCTTCCCGGCGGCGAAATCTTCACCACCCCCGGCGAAGTGAACGGTGTCTGTGTAGTCGACGGCGTCGTCGGCGATTATCTCTGCGAAAAGTATCAGGACCTGGCCCGCCAGCCGCTGACCATTCGCATGAAGAACAATCGCATCACCGAAGTCTCCAGCGACAACAAAGAGCTGGAGCAGGAATTCTGGGCCTACACCCACACCGATGAAAACAGCGACCTGGTGGGCGAATTCGCCATCGGCACCAACATCGAGCTCACTCACGTGATCGGACAGATCCTGCAGGACGAAAAGTTCCCCGGCATCCACATCGCTTTCGGCAATCCTTACGGCGAGCACACCGGCGCCAAGTGGTATTCCGCGACGCACATCGATGTTGTCGGTACGCACTTCGACATCTGGGTCGACGGCCGGCAGATCATGGAGAAAGGGCGCTTCCTCATCGAGGCCTGATCATGGTTCCCGCCCTTCGCGAGGAATTCAATCGCAACTTCACGCCGGAGAAGTACCGGCGTTTTCTGGAAAACCTGGATCGCGCCTGCGGTACGGACGTGGAGTTTCCCGTCTCGGAGACACCGTGCTTCGTCCCGCAACGCCTGCTCGATCGCATGGCGCAGGACGGCCGCGAACTGATTCTGCAGTTGGTCAACAATCCTGAATATCGCAAGCTCTCCGACGTCACCATCCCCGACCAATACAACGTGCCCAACGAATCGCCGCTGCCGATGTTTGTGCAGGTGGACTTCGGATTAGTGCGCGGCACGGACGGCGAGCTGGAGCCGAAACTGGTCGAGCTGCAAGCCTTCCCTTCTCTCTACGGATATCAGCCCACCTCAGCGCACCAGTACGTCGAATCGTACGATCTGTCACACGATCTTGGGATTTATCTCAGCGGCTTTAACGACAATTCCTACTGGCAACTGCTGCGGCAGCTCATCGTCGCCGATCACGATCCCGAGAATGTGATCCTGATGGAGATCGATCCCGAACATCAGAAGACGCGGCCTGATTTTCTGGTTACGCAGCGTAGGCTCGGAATCGCTATCGTCGACATTCTGTCGCTGGTGAAGCTCCGCAATAAGCTCTATTACTTCAAGAACGGCCGCGAAGTGGAAGTTCGCCGCATCTACAATCGCTGCATCGTCGACGAATTGGAGCGCAAAGGCATTGCACTTCCGTTCGATCTGCGCGACGAACTCGATGTCGAATGGGCCGGCCATCCCAACTGGTATTTCCGCATCAGTAAATTTTCGATTCCACACCTCAAGCATCCGTCGGTGCCGAAGACCTGGTTCCTGGATCAGCTTTCCGAGCTTCCCCCGAACAATGAGAATTACCTGCTAAAACCGCTCTATTCGTTTGCCGGCGTCGGCATCAAGTTCGCTCCCACAATGTCAGACATCAATGCAATCCCCTCCGATCAGCGCCACAACTTCATTCTTCAGGAGCGAGTACACTTCGAGCCGGTAATCCAAACCCCACACGGCCCCACGCAGATGGAAGTCCGCATGATGTTTGTCTGGCCCGACGGCGGCGAGTTGACGCCGGTGCTGCCGCTGGTACGCATGGGCCGCGGCATCATGATGGGTGTCGACCACAACAAGAACCTGCAGTGGGTTGGCGGATCAGCGGCGCTGGCCGTGAAAGAGCCTTTTCACCACTGAGAACACAGAGCGCACTGAGGTTTTCGCCGTGCTCTCTCCGTATCCTCCGTGGTGAATAAGTCTTCTCTTGAGTTCATTGTCATGGGTCGCGTCCTGCCCCACCCTAGCCAACTGAAGGCCAGAATGGGGCACCCCAGGCTGGTGAAAGAGCCCTGTTCACGACTGAGAACGCAGAGCGCAGTGAGACTTCTTTTCCAAGATTCCCTCAGTGCTCTCTGTGACCTCTGTGGTGAATCAGCCTTTTCCGCGCGTGTTACCATCAAACGAACTAGCGCCTAAGGACCGTCCTGCGTGCGAATACTCTTCGTCGGAGACATCTTCGGCCGGCCCGGCCGTAACATCGTTCACGAGCGCCTGCCCGAGTTGCAAAAGCAGCACGCCGTCGATCTCACCATCGCTAACGGCGAGAATGCTGCCGGCGGCTTCGGCATCACGCCGCAGATTGCCGAAGAACTCTTCGAGCTTGGCATCGATGTCATCACCACCGGCAACCACGTCTGGGACAAGCGCGAGATCATCGACTACATGAACTCGGCCAACGGCAACGAGGCGTCTCTGGCGCGCCGTGTACTGCGCCCCGCGAATTATCCTGCGGGCTCGCCCGGCTTCGGCTGGTATCAGGGACGCACGCGCGGCGGCGTACCCTACGCCGTCATCAACCTTCAGGGCCGCGTTTTTATGGCGCAGAACGACGATCCGTTTCGCGTCGCCGACAAACTGCTGAAGGAGATTTCTGCGAAGGTCATCCTTGTCGACATGCACGCCGAGGCAACTTCCGAAAAGCTATCGCTGGGTTGGTATCTCGAAGGACGGGTAACCGCGGTCCTCGGCACGCACACTCACATTCCTACTGCCGATGAGCAGGTGCTTCCAGGCGGAACGGTTATGCAGACCGATGTCGGCATGACCGGTCCTTATGACAGCGTGATCGGCGTGCAGAAGGAATTAATCCTGCAGCGCTTCCTGACCAACATGCCGGGACGATTCGAGGCGGCCACGAACGACGTGCGCCTGTGTGCCACGCTGATTGACTGCGATGCTGACACCGGCCGGGCGACGGCGGTTCAAAGGATCATGCTGAAGGAAAACAGCAATTAGCTACTAGCCATTAACTTCAGCCACCTGGTTAATGCTTCGATGGCGCCGATATTAGCAACGCGCTAGCCTGGGTTATGAACCGGAGTGATACGAAGCTTAGGTTGTGGCTAATCGCTAATTGCTAATTGCTTCTTTATGCAATCCGACGAATTGTGGATGGAGGAAGCTCTGCGCGAAGCCCAGCGCGCGTTCGCGCTCGGCGAGGTTCCCGTGGGCGCGGTCGTCGTTTATGACGGCCGCGTGATTGGGCGTGGATGCAACCGTCCCCTGACCGCTCACGATCCCACGGCTCACGCCGAGGTTCTCGCGTTGCGCGAAGCGGGGCAGACCATCGGCAACTATCGTTTGCTTGACTGCGACCTCTATGTCACGGTCGAACCCTGCGCCATGTGCGCTGGCGCCATCACCCACGCACGCATCCGCCGTTTGATCTATGGCGCCGAGGATCCCAAAGCCGGCGCTGTTCATTCCATGCTTCAAGTACTCAATCACCCGAAGCTGAATCATCAGGTAGAAGTCAATTCTGGAGTGCTGGCTGCGCGCTGCATGGACCTGTTGCAGACCTTCTTCCGCGAACGCCGGAACTCGCCCGATCAAGCGCAGCATCAAAGCTACTAACGCCTTGTCGTTCCATCGCACCGGCAATTCCAGTAGAATCGGAAGTTAGCACATTCGCCCGTCTGGCCTGCGCTGCCGCTCCCCAGCGTCCTGGCGCAGATCGCAACAGACTATGCGTCGAATAACTCGCCTTCTTCGATACTTCAAGCCCTACTGGATTTACCTGTTGGCATCGGTCGTCTCGATGGCGCTGGTAGGGCTGCTCGACGCATTTCGTGTGCTGCTGCTAGGGCCTGTCCTCGATCAGGTGCTCAATCCCAGTTCGCAGTCGCGCGCGCTGCCGCTGCTCCCGGTTCCGCTCTTTGGCCACCATCTGGATCTGCGATCCTTCGTTCCGCAGCACTTCCACAACGTCTGGGCCGTCGTCGCCTTCGCGCTCATCATCTCCACCATCCTCAAGGGCATCTTCGACTACGGTGGCACCTATCTGGCCAACTATGCCGGCTTCGGCATGACCACTGATTTGCGAAATGAACTCCACAACGCGACGCTGCGACGCTCGGTAGGATTCTTCCAGCAATACTCCACCGGCACGTTGCTGTCAGCGATCGTCAACGACGTGGAGCGCGTGCAGTTCGCCATGTCCAGCGTGCTGGCGGAATTCCTGCAGCAGTTCTTCACCTTCATCTTTGTCGCCATCGTGGTCGTCGGGGTGGGACGCCGCCTCACCTGGGTACTACTCATCTTCGTGCCCATCATCATCCTGTCGGCGCGGCGCATCGGCGTTCGCGTCCGCACCACCACGCGCAAGGGTCAGGACAAGCTGGCAGAGATCAACAATCTGCTGCATGAAACCATCACCGGCATTCGCGTGGTGAAAGCCTTCTGCATGGAGGCGTGGGAGACGAACCGATTCCGCGAAGCGGCGCGGCGTCTGTTCAAAGCAAATCTGCGCTCCACCAGCGCCTTCGCCATCAACTCGCCGATGATGGACATCTTTGGCGCCATCGCCATCGCGCTGCTCATCCTGATGGGCCGCGAGTACATCAAGCACGGCTACCTGAGCGAAGGCTTCTTCATCGCCTTCATCATCGCGGTTTTCAAGATGTACGAACCGGTTCGCAAGTTTGGGCAGTTTCACAACAATTTCCAGCAGGCGCTGGGCGCCTCCGAGCAGATCTTCAATTTCCTCGACGCGCAGGACGATGTTCGGCAAAAGCCAGGCGCAATCGCGTTGCCGCCATTCCAGCGCGGCATCCGATTCGAGCACGTTTATTTCAGTTACTCAAAAGGCGGAGGCGATCGCGATGTCCTTCGCGATATCGATCTCGAGGTAAGTCCTGGCGAGGTAGTGGCGATCGTCGGCTCCAGCGGGTCGGGCAAGACAACCCTGGTCCAGCTCTTGCCGCGCTTCTTTGACGTTAGTCGCGGCCGCCTGCTCATCGACGGGCATGACGTACGCGATCTTACCGTTGGTTCGCTGCGTTCCCAGATCGGCATCGTGACTCAGGACACCATTCTCTTCAATGACACCGTGCGCAACAATATCGCTTACGGTCAGCCGCAGATTCCGCCAGCGGCGGTCGAAGAGGCTGCCCGCATGGCGCTGGCGCATGACTTCATCATGGCGTTGCCCAAGGGATATGACTCCATCATCGGCGAGCGCGGTTTGCGCCTGAGCGGCGGTGAGCGGCAGCGGCTTTCCATTGCCCGTGCCATCTTGAAGAACGCGCCCATCCTAGTTCTCGACGAAGCCACTTCGGCGCTCGATACCGAGAGCGAGGCTCTGGTGCAATCGGCCCTGCAAAACCTGATGACAGGACGCACGGTGTTTGTGATTGCACACCGGCTGTCGACGGTGCGCCGGGCCGATCGCATCCTGGTTCTGGAAAACGGAAGGATCACCGACGAAGGCTCCCACGAGGGCCTCATGGGACGCACCGGAACCTATCGACGGCTATACGATTTGCAGTTTGACGACATCGAGGCAATCTCAGGAACGGAGTAATCGCGCGCCATGAACGTCCGCTCCATGACCGGCTATGCTCAGGTTAAAGTTCACGTGGACGATCAGCTCACGTTAAGCCTCAGCCTGAAATCCGTAAACCACCGCTTTCTCGATCTTCACCTGCGCATGCCTGGCGAACTCGATCCCGTCGAGATCAAGGTCCGCCGAGTACTGAAGGAACGCTTGCACCGCGGGCACATCGAGGTCACCATCAGCCTGGAGCGCAGCGGCGGGTCGGCTTTCTCCGTCAATCGTAATCTGGTGGGCGGATATCTCCGAACCTTTCGCGAAGTCGCCGAGGAGTTCGGCGTCAGCGCCGAGCCAGATCTGAATGCAGTGCTCAAGCTGCCCGGAGCTTTGAACGCGGCAGAGAATGGCGAGGGGATGGCGGCGCTGGAAGAACAGGTTACAGGCGCTCTGAAGGAGTGCATCGATCGGCTGAATCACATGCGCGAGGAAGAAGGTCAGGGTGCAGCTGCCGACTTGCGCAATCGCATGACGCATCTTTCATCGGCGACGCATGAGGTCGATCAGCTTCGCGGACGCGTGCTCAAGGCTTACCAGGAGAAGCTGCACGGCCGCATGCAGGAGCTGTTGGGCTCGCACGTCGATCACGACCGCATTCTGCAAGAAGCAGCCATGCTGGCCGAGCGTAGCGACATTCAGGAAGAACTGGTGCGGATGAAGAACCACATTCATCACTTCCTCTCGCTGCTCGATGCTGGAGGAGAAACCGGCAAGAAACTAGACTTTCTGTTGCAGGAGATGAACCGCGAGGCCAATACGCTGATGTCCAAGACAACCGGCGTCACCGGCGAAGCGCTGCGCATCACCGAACTCGGCCTGGCAATGAAGTCGGAAATCGAAAAGGCACGCGAACAGATACAGAACCTGGAATGAGCGGAATCGTCTTCATCATCTCGGCGCCTTCGGGCTCAGGCAAGTCGACCCTGACCAATGAAGTACGGCGCATCGTGCAAAACCTCGAGTTCTCGATCAGCTATACGACGCGGCCGCCGCGGGGTAGCGAGCAGTCGGGGCGCGAGTACTTCTTTATCACGCGCCATGAATTCGAGCGCATGATGCGCGAAGACGAATTTCTGGAATGGGCGGAAGTCTTCGGCAACTATTACGGAACGGCCAAACGCTTTCTGCGTGAGGCGACGGCCCGAGGACACGATTTGCTGCTCGACATCGACGTGCAGGGCGCGGCTCAGGTAAAGCGTAAGGTCCCCGATGCGGTGAGTATTTTCGTATTGCCTCCGTCGCGGCAGGAACTGGAGCGGCGCCTGCGACGGCGCGCCGAGGCCGACGACAATTTACAGCGGCAGTCAATGGGTAGCGGAGCGCGCCCGTTTAACACAGAGGCCATCATTCAGCGCCGGCTTCAGACCGCTTCGCGCGAGATTGAGAATTTTGCGCAGTACGACTATATTTTGGTCAACGATCGGCTGGGCGAGTCGATTGACACCCTGAAGTCGATTGTTGAGGCGGAGCGACTGAAGAGATCCGGGACCGCTTTAACCCCGAAGGATGAGACGGTGCTGGCGGTTGCGAGTCAGGCGCGCCGAGACAATATGATGCCGCAAATTGAGACGATTCTGGCGACATTCGACCTTTCCGGTCTTCCCACTGTCACGGAGTGAGCTATGAAACTGGTTGAAGGTTTCGATAGTAATTATCGGTACGTCCTGGTAGCGGCGCGACGCGCTCGCCAGATTCAAAATGGCGCTCGTCCGGTTCTGGAACCCCACTCCCGCAAGCCTTGCCGAATTGCCGAGGAGGAGATTCAGGCGGGCAAGGTGAAGTGGGAGATTCCGCCGGCCGCCGCGGTTGCAAGCTCGATGGAAGCGGCCGCTGAGATGCCGGATGGACGCGTGGGCGGCGACGCCGACGACTAGAATCTTCGGTTGCCGCAGCGCATCAGCTCATTAGAGATACCGATGAAAATCGTTCTGGGCGTGAGCGGTGGTATCGCCGCTTATAAAGCCGCTGAAATCGTCCGCCATTTACAGGAACGCGGCGTGCGCGTGCAGGTCGTCATGACTGCGGCCGCACAGGAATTCGTCCGTCCTCTCACCTTCGCAGCGCTCTCCGGCGAAAAGGTCATCACCAGCATGTTCGGCTCGTCAGCCGAAGAACCCAATCTAGACTCTGCGGTAGAGCACATTTCCGTCGCGCAATCGATCGATTGTCTGCTGGTAGCGCCTGCGACCGCCGACGTGATCGCAAAGTTCGCGCAGGGGATCGCGAATGACTTTCTCAGCACACTGTACCTGGCTACAACCGCTCCGGTGGTTATTGCGCCAGCGATGAATGTCAACATGTGGCAGCATCCCGCGACGCAGGCAAACCTGGAAATTTTGCGGCGACGTGGTGTTCATGTGGTCGAGCCGGACAGCGGATATCTCGCCTGCGGCATGGTCGGCGCTGGGCGGCTGGCGGAGCCGGAACACATTGTTGCTGCGACTCTGGCCCGCCTCGGAGTTGCTCAGGATCTCGCCGGCGAGACGGTGCTAGTCACGGCTGGTCCAACGCATGAGCCTATAGACCCTGTGCGATACCTTGGAAATCGATCGAGCGGCAAGATGGGATATGCGATTGCGGAAGCTGCGCTGCGGCGAGGAGCCAAGGTCATCCTGGTGAGTGGGCCGACCGCGATCCAGCCTCCAGGCGCAGCCGACACCGTCTTTGTCGAAACGGCGCAACAAATGCGTTCGGCGGTGCTTGAGCGATGGGAGCAGGCGACCTTCATCATTATGGCGGCGGCGGTTGGCGACTATCACGTTGCCAATGCTTCGAAAGAGAAGATCAAGCGCGACGGTGCGATGGCTCTGCAACTGGAACCGAATCCAGACATTCTGGCCGACTTGGGCAGCTTGCGGCACGCCTTAGGCAAGCCTTCTCCGATTCTCATCGGCTTTGCGGCGGAGACGGAAAACGGCTTGGAGAATGCGCGCGCCAAGCTGAACAAGAAGCACGTCGATGCGATTGTGCTGAACGACGTCTCGCGCTCAGATATCGGCTTCAACTCCGATCGCAATGAAATAACGATTGTGACCACAGGTGAAACGGTTCGGGTTCCTGAAGCTGGTAAGCTGGAGATCGCACAAAAAATCCTGGAATTCGCATTGCGTCTAAGAGCAAACCGCGAAGCCCCGGCGATGAAGTAAATTCGCGATACTGCACAACTCGCACCTCCCCACATGGCCCTTAATCGCAACTTGATACGCGAACGTTTGCTGTTCTATCGCGAACTCGGCGTCGGTCCGCTTTATCGGCGGGAAGTGCGGACGACGGCGCCAGGGGAATCACCCTCTGAGCAGCGGCTCGCGCCGGTCGAGGCCCCGAACAGTAGTCAGGATTTGGTGGCCACTGAGGTCACCGGCGGCGATCGCGATGCTCAGTTACAGGTGATCCTCGACGAAATTGGGCCTGACTGCCAACGCTGCAAACTTGGCAAGCAGGGCCGTAAGCAGATTGTCTTCGGCACTGGCGATCCCTTTGCAGAGCTGATGTTTATTGGGGAAGGGCCGGGCGCAGATGAAGACGCCCAGGGGCTGCCGTTTGTTGGCCGTGCCGGACAACTGCTGAATAACATGATCACCGCGATGGGTTTGAAGCGCGAGCAGGTTTACATCGCCAATATCGTAAAATGCAGGCCGCCGGGAAATCGTACCCCCGAACGCGATGAGTGCGACACCTGCTCGCCGTTCCTGATGCGGCAGATTCAGGTGATCCGGCCGAAGGTAATCGTTGCGCTTGGCGCGACAGCGGCGAAGAATCTTCTCGGCGTGAACGACTCCATGACTTCGATGCGCGGCCGTTTTTACGACTTTTCCCCGCCAGGCATGCCGCTGGATGCCGGTGAGCCGTTCTCCTGCAAGCTGGCGGTGACCTATCATCCGGCGTTCCTGTTGCGCGATCCACGGCAGAAAAAAGAAGCGTGGAAGGACCTGCAAATGGTGATGCGCCTGCTTGGCCTGACCGCACCGAAGCGCGACACCAGCGTCGAATAACCGCGCGTTTGCGTTATTTCTCGTACCAATCGGAGTGGGGAGACCACTGGTGACACGACAAGCAGGCCGTGATTATCCACTGATACAAGCAGGCTGGGCAAACTCCGCCGGTATCGAATGTATTCCAGACATGCCGACATTTGCACATCCATCGATCCGTTGGCTTGGGCTGCCAGCCGCAGAGCGGACATCTGATCCGTGGCCCCGAAGGTCCCTTGGAACCCGTATCGCTAACTTCCGGTTCGCGATCCAAGACCGTTGAGGCGCCCGGTTCTGATTTGCCCCCCATCGTGAGATCATGCCATAAGAAGACTTGGACTGTCCCATCACAATGGCGTCTGCATTGACCTTTTGCCGATGGCGTGGAAGGTCTGGCTAGATCATGGCCCAATTCTGCGACGTGGCTGTCCCCGTTCCCGTCGACGCCGCCTTTACCTATCGCATTCCCGAGGACGCACCTGAGCCAGTTGTCGGCGGTCGCGTCATCGTTCCCTTCCGAGAGAAACGTCTGTGCGGCATCGTCACCGAACTGCACGATCGTGAGCCCAAGTTCACAACCCGACGGCTGAGCCAAACCCTGGATTCAAGCCCATCCCTTACGCCGGAGCTGATGCAACTGGGGCAGTGGATCGCGCAATACTACATCGCGCCCATCGGCGAGGTTTTTCGCACTATGCTGCCGCTTTCAGCCGAGTTCCGGCGCGTCGTTGGATACCGGATCACAGACAAAGGAATTGCTGCGCTCCATGCTGCAGCAACCGGCGGCTCGTCACTTCGCTCGCAGAAAGAGCCGGAGTACCAGGACCTCGAATACACCGTATTAAATCGGCTTGCGGACGGGGAAATCGTCCGCGAAGCCACGCTTCGCACCGGCACCGGCGCGACCAAATCCCTGCTGCAGGGCATGCTGCGCAAGAAGTGGATCGCACGCGAGGACTTGAGCGATGTTCGCGACGCCACCCGCACTGTAACATTCGCCGCGCTTAAAGAGGTCCAAGGCAAACTCAATGCCAATCAGCGTGCAATCGTGGACTATCTGCGAAACCAGCACGGCCAGCGTGCTGCCGTCGAAGCCATTCACGAACTGGATGTCCCACGTACGACGCTGCAGACCCTCGTCAGGCGCGGCATTGTCGAGCTGAGTGAAGAGCCGGCGGAGTTTCATGTTTCAGGGCTCAAGCCGCGCAAGCTGGAGTTCCTGTTCACACCTGCACAAAAAGCTGCGTTGGATGAGATCAACCAATCAGTCAGCCAGCGCAAGTTCCTGCCCATGCTGCTGCACGGCGTCACCGGCTCTGGGAAAACTGCGGTTTACCTTTCAGCGATGCAGGCGGTGCTGGCGAAAGGCCGCTCGGCGATCCTCCTTGTTCCAGAGATCGGATTGACTCCTGCCATGGCCGCCGATCTACACCAGATCTTCGGCGACGAGGTCGCGATTCTGCATTCGGCACTCAGCGACGACGAACGGGCTGAGCAATGGAAGCGGATCCGTAACGGTGAGTCCCATATTGTGGTAGGCACCCGGTCAGCGGTGTTTGCTCCGGTTCCTGATCTAGCCTTGATCGTGGTCGATGAAGAGCACGACCATTCCTACAAGCAGGAAGAGATGCCGCGCTACCACGCGCGAGATGTGGCGGTGATGCGAGCCAAGATGTCGAAGGCTGCGGTCGTACTCGGCTCGGCTACACCTTCGCTGGAGACCTACCACAATGCGGTACAAGGCAAGTACAAGCTCCTGGAGCTTCCCGAACGAATCGAGAAACGGCCGCTGCCCGCGGTTGAGATCCTCGACATGCGTGAGGAGTTTCATCGCGCAAACAAAGACGAAGTGCTGTCGCGCAAGCTGGTGGAGGAGATCGGCGAGCGACTGGCGCGGCATGAGCAAGTAATGGTGCTGCTGAACCGGCGTGGCTATTCGGCATTTGTGCTATGCCGCGAGTGCGGCGAGTCGGTGCAGTGCAAGAACTGTGCTATTTCGATGACGTATCACAAGCGCGAGCATCGGCTGGTTTGCCATTACTGCGGGCACATGCGATCCGCGCCAAAGACCTGCCCGAAGTGCGGCAGCGAGTATGTGCAGTATCTCGGCACCGGATCGGAAAAGCTGGAACACATCTTGCACGGTCTGTTTCCGCAAGCGCGGATTGCGCGGCTGGATCGGGATACGGTTCGCGGCCGGGACGACTTCGAACGCATGTTGTCAGCGCTGCACGCGGGCGAGATCGACTTGCTGGTCGGGACGCAGATGATCGCCAAAGGACACGATGTCGCGAACGTCACGCTGGTGGGAGTGGTCGGATCTGACGCTGCGCTCAGTTTCCCGGATTTTCGTGCCGCCGAGCGGACATTTCAGTTGCTGACGCAGGTTGCGGGCCGCGCCGGACGCGGCGACACGCCAGGCAAGGTCGTGCTGCAGACATACTTCCCGGATCATTACGCGATTCAGTTCGCTGCCGCACATGACTATCACGGCTTCTATGAGAAGGAGATCCGCTTTCGCAGTTGGATGCATTACCCACCGTTCAACGCCGTCAGCAACGTACTGGTGCGGAGCCCGAAGCTTGAAGAAGCACTGGCCTGGTCAGGCATTCTGGGAAAGTGGTTTGCAAATACCCGGCTTGAAGGTGTGCGGGTGATGGGCCCGGCGGCAGCGGCGATCGTCCGGCTCAAGACGGAGTATCGCTATCACTTCCTACTGAAGTCTGCGAGTCGCGAACGCATGAACAGCGTGCTGCGTGCCATGCTGGAGCACGCGGACAAGCAGAAGATTCCGCGGAATCATTTGGTTGTAGATGTGGATGCGCTGTCGTTGATATGAAGTAGCAATTAGCCGTTAGCAATTAGCTAAACCCTCAAGCCCATCTACGGTGAATCTTGTCGGACACTCGTAAGTGGCCTGCCGTTACTGCGACGACGCAGTATCAACAATTGCTATCGCTAGCCGCAGGTGCCGACATTGATCGCTAACGGCTAAATCGCTAATTGCTAATTGCTAATCGCTTCTTGTTTATCCCTTCCACGCGCCCAAAGCTTTCCGCACCAATACAAGTTGGCCGAGGTGATAGGCGTTGTGGTCGGCGATCAGGAGCGCCTGGCGCAACAGGGTCTGGCCAGAGCCATGAGGAATGGGCGCGAAGAGGTCGTGTTTGGGATCATTGATGAGTTCTCGCATTTCTTCCACATGCTGGTGAATTGACTTTACGCTTTTGTCCCACGCTGTGGGATTCGGCGGAGCCGGCGCCTTAGGCCAGTAGCCCTCCGGCCATTCCGGCGATTTGTGCCGCGCATCGCGGCTGAACTCCACAATGTCCCAGAGGGCGATGCGAATATGTTCCAGGAGCTGCCAGGCGGAATAAGGTAAGCCGTCAGGAACGTTGCCGCGGAGATCTGCGGGAAGATCCGCAACTGCGGCGGAGAAATCGGCGTGTGCTTCGTGCCAGTCCAGTACCTTGGAAATCTGTTGACGTAGCTGTTTGTCGCTATCCATAAGACCTCGGATTACAAATGATGAGCTATTGGATGTCAGAGTGGTGCGGTTGGATGTGGAGAAGCGCTACGGTACAAACGAAAATTCGGCGAGAATCGACACCGCGAGAATCGAGCCCATGGGATGCTGGAGTCCAGCGATATTAAGTGCCGCGTTTCCGGCGACGGTGCCGTTCTAAAACGCTGAACGCATCAGGATTGACCAGCACGGTGAAGCCATTGCGCATGCGGGCGGGATCGGGATCAACCAGGACGGCCCGATCACCTTCGATGCATCCACCCAGAACGCGCCCCAGGCTAAGCAGCGAGCGACTCCCGCAGACTTCACAGGTCTCGCCGCCGCTATTACTGATGATTTCGCAGTCGGCGCAAAGTACCGCTTCCAGCAAGGCAACTGAATTCAGAATCGGCTGCCATTTTTCGGTTTCTTCCATACAAGGCCTGACTTTAAGCTAGCGGCCAAGATCGCATGGAAGAAGTGATTAGTTAAACACGGAAGCGCAACAGTAAATACGGAATCAGGATAGTTAAGTCAGCTATGGAATTGAGCTTGACACCGGATGGACCTTCCCTTACCTCGGCCAGCTGCGCCTGGGGGAGCAATTCTCTCGCTGCGGCGTCTCGTAGCTCACAGATGCGCGCAGTGAGAGTAGTCAGCCGTGCGAGCTTGTGTCAGCTAAGCATCCGCCGCGGGAGGAAGGAGATGATGATTGAGGGCGAACAGCGCCAACTCCAGGCGATTGCCTACGCCAATCTTGTTGAAGATGTTGGTGAGATGCCGCTTGACCGTCTCTTCGCTGATGCCGAAGGTTTCCGCAATGTGTTTGTTGGTGGAACCTTCGGTGATGAGGGCAACCACTTCCAATTCGCGCGCGGTAAGTCCAAACGTTTTGCGCGGTGGCGGAGCCGTTTGCGCGGCGAGGTCGCGTAATACCTGAACCAGATTCTGGACCGGGCGGCCTTCCAGCCAATATTGGCCTTGCATCACGGCACGAATGCATGCCGACAGATGGGCTACCACCGCATCTTTCAACACAACGCCACGGGCACCGAGTTGAAGCGCTTCCAGAATCTGTCGCTTGTCGACCTGCCCGGTGAGGACAATGGTGCGCGTCCCACCGTTATCGCCAGTAAGTTCGCGGAGCGCTTCCATGCCCGGCATCTTGGGCATCGCCAGATCGAGGAGCAGGATGTCAGGATGCAAAGTGCGCACCATGTGGAGGGCTTCAACACCATCCTTGGCTTCGGCGACAACTTTCATCAGGGGATCGGCCATCAGCATGTTGCGCAGACCAATCCGCACAACCGGATGATCGTCGGCAATCAGAATTCGAATTGCAGTAGCCGCCATCTTAGTTCCTCACATTGAGGGATGGTCTTCTCAATCGTTCGTTATGCCGCTGAACCTTCCGCGGGAAGAGCTGTGGAACCGAGGTCGTTTGCCAATTCCCCTTCCACCGCTCTCAGCGCAGCCGCGGCCTGCTCCAGGACAGGCTCAGCAGCGGACAAATCAGAATCTTTTCCCATTTTCTCCATGGTCGCGCAGTACTGTGCAAGTTGCCGCGCGCCAATCATCTGACTGCTGCCCTTGAGATAATGTGCCCGTTCGCGAAACTCTGCCGCATTGCGCTCCGTCAGCGCGTTGCGCAGATTGTCGATCGTCAAGCGTGCTTCGGCTATATACTCCCGACAAAGTTCGGCCAGCACGCCGGTATCGCCGGCGGTCGCCTGCCGCAGACGATCAAAGACCTCGCGAGCTAAAACGGGCTCAGACACGAGCGCTAAATAGTTACCCCATTAGGTATGTTATCCAATAGGTAATCCTTCTCGGCGCTGGCGTCAAGCAGCGAATGCAGTGTACACGCCGAAGCGTCCGATGGTAGCCCAGTTTAAGAGATCCGTCTGAGAAGTTCCTACGACGACAGTCGCGAAAAGTCAGGCTTGCGCTTTTCGAGAAATGCCTGCAATGCTTCCCTGGTCTCCGGCGAATCCAACCGTTCGGAAATGACGGCGACCTCTTCCTCAAGAGCGCGCTCCACTTCCCCTTGGAATGCGCGTTTCATGAGATCTTTGCAGGCAAGCACGGCAGCCGGCGGTTTTTCGGACAACTGCTGGGCTGCTCCTGAAGCAGCGGCCAGCAAGGCGTCGGAAGCAACGACGCCGTTGACCAGGCCGATCTCGTATGCGCGCTGGGCAGTCAGCGGAGAGGAGAGGAAGAATAATTCGGCGGCGCGCTGGCGTCCCACCAGCAGCGGCACCAGGACCGTCGCAGCAGCTTCGGGGACGATGCCCAAATTAATGAAGGGCATCATGAACCGGGTGCCCTCGGCGGCGTAGACGAGATCGCAGTGCAACAGGATGGTCGTGCCGACTCCAACGGCGAGGCCTTGGACCGCAGCAACGACGGGCTTCCTGGCCATGGCGAGAGTGCGAATGAAGCGCACCGCTGGTGGAACAGCCTGTCCCTTCCATGGCTTTTTCATGAAGTCTTCAAGATCGTTACCGGCGGTGAAGGCGTCACCGCGCCCGCACAACAGGATTACGCGAACGCCAGGATCGGCCTCGGCCTGATCAACGGCGTCGGCCAGTGCGCTGTACATCTCCGCGGTCAGAGCGTTTTTCTTCTCGGGACGGTTGATAGCAATGTGCAGTACAGCGCCGTTGCGCTCGACTTCGACGTGCGACATGGGTCGGGCCTCATTTGGATTGATCTTCTGTTCATCAAATTAGAACAGGCGGTGCGGGATCAGCAAGGAGGACGGACCGGTACGCGGCCTCCTACCTGACTCGTGCGCGGACGCAACCCAACCTGTAACCCCGGCGCTACTGGATTTTGAATGACTGCTTGCACCCCATACAATGTTTGGCGAATCCAATCGGTTGTTTTTCGACTGCATTCTGCAGAGCCAGCGAGGAGAACATCATGTCCGCTAAGATTCCAGAAAACTTTATGGACCTGTTTGAGAAGAAGGCCTTCGGCAGCCTGAGCACGCTTATGCCAGACGGAAGTCCGCAAACCAACCCCGTGTGGGTTGACTATGACAACGGGGATCTGTGGGTGAATACCGCAGTGGGACGCCTGAAGGACAAGAATATGAAGCGCGATCCGCGTGTGTCCGTGGCCGTAATCGACCCGGATAATCCTTATCGCTTTCTCGAGATACGCGGCAAGGTGCGAGAGGTGACGGAGGACGGCGCCACGTCGCACATCGACAAGATGGCGAAGAAATACTTAGGGAAGGACAAGTATCCCTTCGCGCAGCCAGGCGAACAGCGGATCGTATTCAAGATCAAACCGGAACATGTCCACACGATGGGGTAGGACGATTTCACCACGGAGGCACGGAGAACACGGAGGAAATTTTCCGAAAGCGTGTGGACAATCGGGAAATCGCTTAGGAAGGACATCGCTCCAGAAAAGGCGCGAAATCAAACCCCGTGAACTCCGTGCCTCCGTGGTGAAGACAACTGGCAATCAGGAATCCTTCTGTTTGTCATCCTCACGAACAAAGCCGTAGGGGCAATGGCGGCAGCCGGAATGGCAGCAGAATCCACGCTTCTGCAGGTAGACGGCTGTGAAAACCATAAAGCCGTTCTCCAGATAGTAGTCGACGCCTTCGACCAACTCATCCGTCATTGCCCAGCGGCCTCAGGCAGCACTGAGGGGCGTTCTTCGGCTTCAATGGCGACGCCGTCGCGGAAGCTTACGAACCTGCCGGAGATCGCCGCCACACGGTCACCTGGGACGATGAAGCCGACGAGGTTCAGAGGGTCGGCGGCTGAGATGGTGACAGTGTCACCGCTTGCCGGCAGGTTGCGCATAGCGCGCAACGACTCGACCGCTTCGGGCAAGGCGAACTGCTCGCCCAGGAATCCGCTTACGAAGCGTCCGCCGCGGACTTCGCCGCGATCTTCGAGGCGGCGGAAGGCGATCAGCAACTCGCGCCACTTGGGCAGATTCGACTCGCGCGCGAGAACTTCGCGGAAGACGACGCCATAGCGGCGCAAGAGCATCCAGCAGGTGGCTTCGGCAACCTTGGTGCGATCGGGGTTTTCCGCGCCATAGAGCAACGACCAGCGGCCGGGCGTGTGGCGCGGCCGTGATGTTCTGCCCGAACCTTGTCCCAGCCGGCGCTTGGGGTTGATCAGCGAGCGCAGGTTGTCAAAGCCGTCAGCAGTGACCATACCGGCGGCGACCAACTCCCACAGCGCAGTTTCGACTTCGGCCTTGAGTTTCCCGGTGCCGCGAACGATGTCGGCAAAGAACGAGGCGCCTCGACGGCGGAGGAACCCGAGGACAGCATGAGCGCCGGGGCTGAGGACGCGTTCGAAGCTCTGTTCTCCTTCGTTAAGTCGTGGCTGCATCCAGTCCGACTCTGCGCGGACGAAGAAAGTGATGGGCGCAACGCTGGTGGGCACAACGCGGCGTCTACCTTCGCCGGAATCCTCCAGCGTGGCGGGATGCGGCGAGAGACGCCCCCAGCCGACGGCCCCAGTCAGGCAAAGCTGATCCAGCCCAGCCGGGTCGTATTCATTGACGCGGCGCGCGAGGACTTGTTTTTCCCAGGCGTTGGCGGGAATCTCGAAGCCTTGTAATTGATGCAGAACCTCCAGCAGGCCACGCTCGCCGCTCAGCTGGGACTGCGGCGCGATGTGCTGCCAGCGCAACAGCCAGCGCATAAATTGTGCCGCGGTGACCGGTTCGACCTGCCTACGAAGCGTGGCGACGGTGAGGTGATGTATGCGCGCGAGCAGGCGGCGCTCGCACCACTCGATGGTGTCGCCCATGATCTGGCCGGTGAAATTCCCGCGAAGGATGCTGCCTGCGGCTTCCAGGCGCAGCAGAGCTTTGTCGACGTCTGCCGTAGGGAGTCCTAGCCAGTAGGCCAGAGCGTCCGCGGTGATGGGGCCAGTGTGCATCATCCAGCCGGAGATCATGGCGAGGACGGCATCGTCGCGATTCGGCGTAGCGGACGGCAAGTCTGGAGGGGCCGTTTCGAATTGCGCGTCGGGGAAAGCTAGCGCGAAATCTTTGGCGCGCTCGGAGGCGACGAGATAGCGGCGTGTGCCTGAGTTTGCGCGAACGGCGCGCCAGTGCTCCAGCAATTCCGAGGCGAACGGCATCCAGTTGGCGACCGCCTGTTGCCAATCTTCATCGGCGATCTCCAGCGGTAACGCGACCAGTGTCTGTAAGGTGTCGTGCAGTTCATCGGCGTCGCGAACATCGGGGCGAGCTTCTTCGCGGACACGTGCGATTGCCTGCTGATCAAGCCGGCCTACTTCGTTCAGTACTGCCTCGGGCAACATGCGGCGCATCTGCACGGCGCGCGCACGGCGCTCCTCGAGCGGAGCGTCGTCGAGGTAGGCGTAGGGATTAGCATTCAGGATCTCGTGCGAAAACTGCGATGGGACGGGCGTGTCGACTGCGAGGCAGCGAATCGCGCCGCTGCGGATGCCTTCGATGACGCGGCGCAGGCCGTCGATGTCCATCGCTTCCGTCAGGACGTCTTTCATCACCTCTTGAATGAGCGGGTGATCGGGAATGTGGATGTCGCCTTCGAGATTCTCGGGACAAGCGGCGACGTCGGGGAAGACGGACGCGAGAAGATCGGCGCTGCGGATGCGCTGAATTTGCGGCGGAACTTTCTTGCCACCCTGGAAGCGGAGCAATGCCAGCGAACGGTTGGCATCCCAACGCCAGCGCGTGGCGAAGATGGGCGAGGGCAACGCAGCCTGTTCGAGGATCTCCTGCACCGTTTCCGTTTGCAGATAATGAAAGACGTCGCTGAGGGGAAAGCTGTGCTGCTCGGCGAGCGCGATATTGAGGCCGTTGTCGGTCGCGGCGGCCTGCAGTTCGAAGTTGAAGGAGCGGCAGAAGCGCTTGCGCAGCGCCAGTCCCCAGGCTTTGTTGATGCGGCCGCCGAAGGGCGCGTGGATGATCAGTTGCATGCCGCCGCCTTCATCGAAGAAGCGCTCGGCGATGATGGTCTGTTGGGTAGGGACGTTGCCCAGGACGGCGCGGCCAGTGACGATGTATTCGACGAGCTGCTCGGCGGCGGAAGCGTCAAGGCCGCAATCGTCGTTCAGCCAGGTGACGGCAGTTTGGACTTCGGGAGTGGAATCGATGCCACGGTGACGGAAGCGGGGAGTGCCGGCGGCTGAAGCCAGCTCTGAATCAGAAGAGGCCCCATTCAATGCACCCCTGAAGGGGTGCTCCACCCGAGTGCCGCCGGCTGAAGCCGGATCGAGTCTCATCGGCGGTTGGCGAGACCCGGAGCTGAAGCTCCGCTCTACCAGTAACTCGTCGCCGGAAAGATCCTTCGGAGTTCCCCAGGAGGCTTCGAGCTCCGGGTTTGCCGGGACGGCTAGCGGCTTTGTGTTCAGCAGCAGCGTGCTCAGGCGCTCGCGCAGATCGGCGACGTGCAGCGAAAGTTCGTCGGTACGCGCGGGAGCTTCGCCGCGCCAGAACGGGATGGTCGGCGGCGCGCCGTGGGCGTCTTCCACGATCATGCGGCCGGTGTTGGATGAGACGCGGCGAATGCGCCAGGACGTATTGCCGAGCAGCATGATGTCGCCGGCGTTGCTCTCAACAGCAAAGTCCTCGTCGACGGTGCCGACGACGATCTCTTCCGGCTGCGCGACCACGGTAAACATTGCCGTATCGGGGATGGCGCCGCCGCTGGTGATGGCGGCAAGACGCGCTCCGCGACGCGCGCGCAGGCGGCGATTGACCATGTCGCGGAAGAGATATGCTCCATAGCGGCCGCGCTTGGCGGCAATGCCTTGCGAGAGCATCTCGAGAATGCGGTCGTAGTCCTCGCGCTTCAGATCGCGATACGGATAGGCGCGGCGCACGCAGTCGAACAGCGCGTCCTCATCCCAATCCTCGCAGGCGCACATGGCGACGATCTGCTGCGCGAGAATGTCGAGCGGGGATTCGGGAATGTGCAGGACATCGAGATCGCCCTGACGAATGGCGCGAACGGTGGCAGCGCATTCCAGCAGATCGTCGCGCGTGGTGGCGAACAATCGGCCTTTGGAGATGGCTCCGCGCCAGTGGCCGGCACGGCCGACGCGCTGCAGTGCGACGGCGATGGAACGCGGCGAGTTGATCTGGCAGACAAGATCGACGGTGCCGATGTCGATACCGAGCTCCAGCGAGGCGGTTGCGACCAGCAGGCGAATCTCGCCGTTCTTGAGCTTGCGTTCGGCATTGAGGCGCAGCTTGCGCGCGAGGCTGCCGTGATGGGCTGCGACCTGGTCTTCGCCGAGCCGCTCGCCAAGATGCATTGCGACGCGCTCGGCCAGCGTGCGCGTGTTGACGAAGACGAGTGTGGAGCGGTGTTGCAACGCGAGCTCGGCGAGGCGGTCGTAGATTTCGCCCCACATTTCATTGGTGGCGATCGGGCCAAGTTCGGAGCGCGGGACTTCGACGGCGAGATCGAGTTGGCGGCGATGACCGATGTTGACGATCGCAGGAAGAGTGTCGCCGGCTGAAGCCGGCTCTTCAGAAAAAAGAGGCGCGCTGGACGCAGCCCTGAAGGGCTGCTCTACCCGACCTTGATCGGACGCAGAGCTGAAGCTCCGCACGCGCTCAGCTCCTCGCGCACCAGTGAGAAAGTGGGCGACGTCTTCGAGGGGCTTCTGCGTTGCCGACAGTCCGATGCGGGTCGGGCAATTCGCCAGCAAGTCGAGGCGTTCGAGCGAGAGCGTGAGATGCGCGCCGCGCTTGTCGTCGGCGACGGCGTGAATCTCGTCGACGATGACGGTCTTGATGTGGCTAAGAATCGCGCGGCTGCTGTTGGCGGTCAGCAGAATGTAGAGCGACTCAGGCGTGGTGACCAGGATGTGCGGTGGACGCTTGACCATCTCGCGCCGCTCTTTCATCAGTGTGTCGCCGGTGCGAACCGCGGTCCGAATCTCGGGCATGAGGTAGCCGCGTTCGCCGGCTAGCGTGAGGATTTCGCCGAGCGGGCCTTCGAGGTTCTTCTGAATGTCGTTGCCGAGGGCCTTCAACGGCGAAACATAGAGGACTTCGGTGCAATCGCGGAGATCGCCGTCGA
This sequence comes from uncultured Acidobacteriaceae bacterium, assembly GCA_963805985.1. Lineage (GTDB taxonomy): Bacteria > Acidobacteriota > Terriglobia > Terriglobales > Acidobacteriaceae > Bog-257. The sequence continues at coordinate 195,108 of CAWDWG010000013.1, forward strand.
GCGCTTTTCGTACGAGACGGTCGATGCAGATGAGAAAAGCTGCGAGCGTCTTGCCTGATCCGGTGGGTGCGGAGATCAGCGTGGTGCGCCCGGCGAGGATGTGCGGCCAGCCCTGCTCCTGCGGCTCGGTGGGCGTGCCGAAGCGCGAGACAAACCACTCGGCAACGAGCGGATGCGCCCAAGAGAGCGACACAGGGATGGAGACGAGAGGCATCCAATCATTATAGCAGATTTTCGCTAATTGTTCGCTATATTACGACTCAACAAATCATGCCGCCGCTCCGCGGCTTCGTCTTGATTTTCGGGCTACTGACCGCGGGCTTACGCCCACGGCTAAATCAAATTACCGCCGCTGCGCGGCTGCTACACTCTTCTCATGTCCTCTGAACGCGCGAAGAAAATCAAGCTGATGCTGTTTGACGTGGACGGGGTGATGACCGACGGCACGATTTTTCTGTTCCCTGCTCCCGCCGGAGGAGTGAAACAAGGCACCAGCGAACACCGCGAGCAAATGGCTGACGCGGGCGGCTTCGGCATTGCAAGTCACGAGATCATCGAAGCGAAAGGTTTTGACGCGCATGATGGCACGGGATTTTCGCTGGCGCGGCTGGGCGGGCTGAAGACCGGCATCATCACCAAGCGCATTTCGGAGACAGTGGCGCTGCGGGCGCGCGATTTGCGACTGGATCACGTGTATCAGGGACAGCAGGACAAAGCGGCGGCTTTCCGCGAGATACTCGAGAAGGAAAAGATGCTGCCGGAGCAGGCCGCGTATGTTGGCGACGATGTAATCGACCTGCCGGTGATGCGGTTGTGTGGGCTGGCGATTGCGGTGAAGAACTCGCGCGATGAGGTTATCCGCGAGTCCCACTATGTGACGCCGCGCCCGGGCGGACACGGTGCGGTGCGTGATGCGATCGAGTACGTGCTCCGGGAACAGGGCCTTCTGGAGCAGGCGATCGAGAAGTACCTTCAGTCGCGAAGCGAAACGCCGGCAATGAAGAGTTAAGACCGCGGAAGTTCCCTGATAACCGACCTCCCGTTTCGAATTGTTATTATGAGTGCTCGTTTGCGAGGAATCGGCTGTCCGCTGCTTCCCGCGAAAAGCAGATCCCTCGCGAGCTGAAGCTCACTCGTGATGACAATTTAAAGGGTTCGTCACTGCCTTCTGCGGAACTCAAGGAATCCAAAAACGCAGGCGATAAAACCGTCAATGCACCTCTCCTGGAAATTGCGATCGCAACTGCGCATGTATGCCATCGCGCTGTTGCTGGGCGCGGCGGTCGGCATCTTCGTTCTGTATCCCACCAATGAGTTCGTCTACTTCTACGAGTACCAGCCGACGGCGGACACGACAGCGGGCGGCTTCGCAGCTCACCAGATGCAGCGCTCGCTGCGGGGGCAAACGCCACGGAAGACGATCTTCTACGCGATTGTCGGCATCATGCTGAGCCTGGGCGGGGCCGGACTTTATTCCAGCATGCAGCGGCGTTCAGAGCGTATCGACCAACTGAGTGCGGCGCTGGAGAGCGATCTGCAAACGCTGATCGCCAAGGGCGAAAGCGCGAGTCTGGAGTTTAAGTCGTCATTCCGCTGGGACCTGCGTGAGAACAAGGTAAATCGCGTGCTCGAAGGCGTGATTATGAAGACGCTCGCGGGATACATGAACGGCAGCGGTGGAACACTGCTGATCGGCGTGAGCGATGACGGTGCAATACTCGGGCTGGATAGCGATTACAAGACGCTGAAGAAGCAGGACCGCGATGGCTTCGAGCAAGCGCTGATGACGGCGATCGCCACCAAGCTGGGCGCGGACGCTTGCCAATCGGTGCAGATCGTTTTTCATGCAGCGGAGAGCAAGGAAGTTTGCCGAGTGATGGTCGCGCCCATGGACCGCCCGGTCTATGTGAAGGACGGAGACGCTCCCAAGCTGTATGTGCGGACAGGGGTGCTCACGCGCGAACTGAATGTGCAGGAAGCGGTGGATTACACCTCGACGCGCTGGCCGCGGTAACGAAGCAGCCGTCGGCTGTCAGCTATCAGCCGTGAGCTCTGGGCTATGAGCCGTGAGCTACTGTTTGCTCTAGCCTCGCGCAATACTTCGCGGCAAATTATTACTGCCCTATTTCTCCTGGAACTTAAATCCTCTCCTCCGGTGTCTATGCAGATATCAGCAACGGAGGCTGAGGCCATGTTTGACGACAGCCTGGTTGAATCGGGGGGCAGGCTCGCGCGGCGCAATCCGTGGACGACTGCGTTTTCGTTTGCAGGACAGATCTTCGCCGGCGGGATACTGGTGCTGATGTCGATGATCTACACCGAGACGCTGCCGACTCAGAAGCTGCTGAATGTGCTGGAAGCGCCGGTTCCACCACCGGCGGCAGCACCGGAGCAACGCGTCGTCGCACAAGCGGCGAGGTCAACCAGCGAGTTCGCTGGCGGCGTATTGGTGCCTCCACGCGAGATCCCGGCCCGGATCAAGATGGTCGAGGATGAGACGGCGCCGGGAAATCCGCCGATCAACTCTGGACTTGGTGTGCTTAAGGGTACAGGAGATGGAGTGCCAAACTCGGTGCTGACGGATGTGCTGGGCAGCACTCCGGTCGCGGTTCCCAAACCTACGATAAGTAAGGTTCGCGTCTCATCGGGAGTTGCGCAAGGACTGCTCGTTCGACAGATTAAGCCAGAGTATCCCGCGCTGGCCCGGCAGGCGCGAATTGAGGGAACGGTGATGCTGCAAGCGACCATCGGCAAAGATGGAACGGTGCAGAATCTTCGCGTGATCAGCGGACATCCTATGCTCACGGCGGCGGCAATTGCCGCGGCCAGGCAGTGGCTCTACAAGCCGTATTACCTCAATGGCGAGCCGGTGGAAGTGGAGACACAGATCAACGTGATCTTCACCTTGAAGGATAATTAGGCATGCGGAATCAGGCGCATCGGTGGCGTTGTGAGTTGCTTTACCAAAGAGGACTGTGCGACAGTGAGGGTTCTGGACATTGCCGGAAAAACTTGTTTTGAAGGCAACGTGAATCTGCTGCGCGAGTATCGCAGTCGATAAGACGTCCAGTTCGCCGATAACCGGCAGCGAGGAATTAAACGACAGAAATGGCGAAGAAGATCAAAACGAAGTCATTTGAAGAAAGTACGCAGTGGTTTCGCGATCATGGGTTCGATGTAATGGAAGCCCCCGGCGCCAAAGGACGCGTGTTCCTGAAGAAGTATCAGTGCTCAGCAGCGATTGAGCGCACCGAGGACGGCGGGGTGAAAATTTTCGCCTACCCGGGCTATCTCATCAATGGTGAGATCTCCAAGCTGGTGGACCACGGCTATCAGAAGGTGTTGCAGACAACCAAGGGTATCTATCCGGCGACAGCCGACCACCTGAAAGCGTTGCACGAATTTTCTGAAGAACTGAAGGAAGGCATCGGCGGTATCAGCCTCTATAACGAAGGCCTTGGCACGGTGAGCGAATCGTATATGTACGATCGCGTGCGCGACCGCGACCTGCCGCAAGCCGAGCGGCCTAAGCGCCCGTGGCAGAAGGTCGCAGCAGTTACCAAACGCCCCGCTTGATGGCGCGGCGATGTGTCCCCGCCGTATTTAGTTGTAAGTATCCCGCTACAAATAGTTCCCTGCCCGCTGGTAACCCCTCCGAGAAATTCGATATCCAACAAAGCAGGACGGCTTAGATTCGTCCGCCGGCTTTCTCCAGGGAGGGAAAAGTTTATGAAGCAACTTGGAATTCTGATTGGGCTATTGGTACTTAGCGCGGGCATGGTCATGGCGCTGGACAATAGTTCCGCTAGCAGCAATAGTAGCGATCAAAACAATGTAACCACAGCCCAGAACGGCACCACTAACCAGGCTGACCAGAGCCAATCGGTAAACAACAACCGGAAGCAGAACGCGGCAGACGACGAGAACGCCGCAGACCAGCAAAAGCAGGACGCTAAAGACGCCGGCTCGAAACAGGCCGAAGAGCACGACAAGGCACAGGCCCGGCTGGACGACGCAGCGAAAGACCTGAGCCAGCTGCTCGCCGCGCCGGACAACGGGATTCCCGACTCGGTGTTCACGAAAGCGAAGTGCGTCGCCGTGGTTCCGTCCATGGTGAAGGGCGGCTTCATCTTTGGCGCAGAGCATGGACGCGGCGTGGCATCGTGCCGGCTGCCTAACGGGGGCTGGAGCGCGCCTGCCTTCTTCGTCGTGACGGGTGGCAGCTGGGGCGCACAGATCGGTGCCGAAGGCGTCGACGTAACGATGTTGATCATGAATGACAATGGCATGAACCAGTTGCTGAGCGCGAAGTTCAAGGTTGGCGGAGCGGCAAGCGCTGCGGCCGGGCCGGTAGGCCGCGACGCAGCAGCCAGCACCAGTTGGAAGATGGATGCGGAGATTCTGACCTACTCGCGTTCGCGTGGATTGTTTGCCGGCGCGACGCTGAATGGCACTGCGGTCAAAGCTGACGAGGATGCCATGCGCGGCTACTACGGACGCACGGTTGGATTCCGTGCCGTTTTGACCGGACAAGTGAAAGACCCGACGTCGAAGGACGTATTTGTCTCCACACTACAGCGCAACCGCGCCGAGGTTAACGCCGCGGCTCACTAAGGGTCGCGGTGAAGCGGTGTTCCGGTAGTGCGGGTCTGCAGAGCTGCACTACCACAGCGTCGAGGGCTTATCGGCCCTCGACATTCTGTTCTGATCGACGCGGTGACAAAACAGTCGCCGCGTTTTTCTTTTTGAGGGAGAGTTCGCTAGACTGACGCGCATGGCAAAGCGAATGGGATTTGCAATAGCGATTCTCCTGCTTGCGAGCGCGGTCGCGCCGGCACAGAATCAAAACTCGTCCAGTATTGACGCGGCGGTTCGGGCGGTTTTGCAGGAACAGGTGGACGCGTGGAACCGGCACGACCTGGAACGATTTATGGCTGGCTATTGGGATTCTCCCCAGCTGACTTTCTTTTCCGGCGCGACAGAAACCAAAGGATGGCAGCCGACGCTGGATCGGTACCGGCAGAGATATCAGTCGAATGGGAACGCGATGGGAACCCTTTCCTTCAGCGATTTGCAGGTGGAAGCGCTGGGCAAGGATGCAGCGTTCGTGCGAGGAAGGTTTCATCTGGTGATGCCCGACGGCAAGCAGCCTGCGGGAGCGTTCACGTTGATTTTTCGCAAATTTCCGCAGGGATGGCGAATCATTCACGATCACACGTGCGCAGAGTAGAAATCCGATGACGACTGGGGCGGGGGTAAACTAACCGCATGGCATCGGAAGACGTTCGTACTCCGCAAAAACATGACCGCGTGACAGTTGAAGGCCGCAACGGTGTCTACACTGTGGTGGATGTCGATGAGCGAATGAAGACCGTCTCTCTGCAGACGGTGACTGGCGACGGCCCTGTGATAACAGGCCTGCCGTGGACAACGCTTACTTACATGGCCGAAGAATGAAGATGTCCAGCAAGCCGTTGCCGCCATGGTGAGACGTGCTCGACGGCCTTCCGCGACAGTCAGCAATGCGGGATTTCGAATGCAGCATTCCTCTGCATCGAAATGGGTATTTACGTCATCGGTTAGAGGTGTAGAATCCACTTGTCTCCCACCGGCTCCCTCGTGTGACGAGGCAGATCAGGCGGTATCCGCGATTGCGGAACTGTACTGGAGGGTATCGTGAGTATTACCACTGGCGACTTCCGCGCCAAGATCACCGCATCCACTCTTCTCGAAAAGAAACAGCGTCAGGAGATCATCACCTGCCTGACCGCGTATGACTACGCCGGCGCGCGCCTGGTGGACGAAGCCGGGATCGACATGGTCCTGGTGGGCGACTCGTTGGCGCAGGTGATGCTGGGGTACGAAAACACTTTGCCGGTCACGATGCAAGAGATGCTGCATCACACGCGAGCCGTGCGCCGCGGCGTGAAACGCGCGTTTCTTGTGGCCGACATGCCATTCGCGTCGTATCACCTCAGCCAGCGGGAATCGCTGCGCAATGCGGCGCACTTCATCAAGGATGCGGGGGCCGAGGCGGTCAAGATTGAAGGCGGCGAGAAACGCGCGCGGCTGGTGCAACGCATCGTTGACGCTGAGATTCCTGTGGTCGGGCACATCGGACTGACGCCGCAATCGGTGCATGCCATGGGCGGCTACAAGGTGCAGGGCAAAACGCTGGCCGCCGTCGAGCAACTGATGCACGATGCGATTGCGCTGGAACGGGCGGGCGCGTGCTGCATCGTGCTGGAAGGCATTCCGCGCGAAGTGGCGGCAATGATCACGCACGAGCTGGAGATCCCCACGATCGGCATCGGCGCCGGCCCGGAATGCGATGGGCAGGTGTTGGTCTATCACGATCTGCTGGGGTTGACTTTCGCGCCACCGGCGAAGTTCGTGCGGCAATATGCGGATGTGGGAGCCGTCATCAGTAATGCGCTGACTGCGTTCAAGAACGATGTGAAGGCGGGCGCTTATCCGGCTGATGCGGAGTCGTATCACCTGCCGAAAGAGACGTTGAACGCGCTTCAGTCTATTGCCGAACGCAAACATGCTGTGCAACTGTAGAAGGATGCGGTTGCGGCTTTACGGTTTGGTGTTGGCCGGGCTCGCGTTTTGCCTCGGCCAATTTGCAATTGGACAAACAGGAACGACTTCGGCGCGGGCAAGCGCTGCGCCGACTCACACTGCTGCTCCCACGAAGAAATACTGTCATCCCAACGACGGCTTCTGCTTCCGCTATCCGGGCACGTGGTCGATGTTGGGCGACGTGTTCGCGGGGAATGGGGTAGTGGTCGCGCCTCCGCAAAAAGAGGATCGTGTGCTGTGGGACGAGATCACGGTGGCGCTGGTCGTGCCTCCGCCGGAAGGCGACGACGAGGGCCCGGGATTGAATGGCGTCGTGGAGCAATCGTCAGCGGCGATGCGCGAGGCGGGACAGAATTTTGTGACGCTGCAGCGGCAGGAGCGGAGCGTCGATCACAAGCCGGCGCAGTTGCTGAAAGTGCAATACAAGGAGAAGGCCAGCGGCCGCGATTGGATTGAGGAACTGGTGTTCATCGAGGGGCCGGAGAATGAGATCTATTCGGTCGCATTGAAGTGCGCGCCGCAGAACGTGACGAAGCTGGAGCCGGCGTTTGCGGAGGTGTTGCGCAGCTGGACGTTGCCAGAGGCAGAGCCGGGCGAGGGCCAAGGACCGGGTGAAGGATCGGCGCAGCAGCCGCCGAAGACGCCAGCGGGGCAGCCGGGCCCGAAGAATTGAAAGGGACCTCTCTGCGCAAGCGAGGTGAAGCACCGCTTAAGCGTTGTAGATTGCTCCTGAGGAATGAAGTCGGCGTCAGCCGCTGAGGTAATCCGTAGCTTACCTCAGGCGCTAAAGCGCCGCTCAAACGAACTTCTTTTCTGCACGCCTGAAGGCGTGCTCCACCCGCAAGGATTCCATATTTGGTGATGAAACGACTTCCGACCATCGCCGAGATGAAGGCTGCTTGCCGCCAAGTCACGCGTAGCGGCAAGACGCTGGGATTTGTTCCGACCATGGGCGCGCTGCACGAGGGACATCTGTCGCTGGTGCGCGCGGCTAAGTCTCGGTGCAATGTTGTCGCCGCATCGATCTTTGTTAATCCGCTGCAATTTGGGCCGACCGAGGATTTGGCGAAGTATCCGCGGACGCTGGAACGCGACTGCGCGCTGCTGGAAGAACTGGGTGTCGATCTGGTGTTTGTGCCGACAGCGGACGAGATGTATGGAAGCACCCAGGTTAGCGTGCAACCGAAGGACGCGAACCCTTCGGCAAGCTCAGGGCAGGCTCCGGGGCACCAAGATCAGGACCGTAACCGAGACAAGACCTACGTTGTGGTTGAGGGCTTGAGTGACAGGTTGGACGGGGCGTCGCGGCCGGGACACTTTCGCGGAGTGGCTACCGTCGTCAACAAATTGTTCGAGATCGTTCGCCCGGACTGCGCGTTCTTTGGACAGAAGGATGCCGCGCAGGTCGCGGTGTTGCGCAAGATGGTTAGAGATCTCGACATGGATGTGGAGGTCGTCGTCTGCCCGATTGTGCGGGAGAAAGATGGGCTGGCGATGAGCTCACGCAACGTCTATCTTTCGGCGGAGCAGCGGCAGCAGGCACTGGTGCTGCATCGCGCGCTCATGCGAGTGCAGACGATGGCCGATCGGGGCGAGCGGGATGCGGCAAGCTGGTCGAGATCGGAAAGCAGGTAATCGCGGAAGAGCCGGGCGGCGCGGCTGGACTATTTCGCGATCGTGGATGCGGGGACGCTCGATGCGATTGCTGACGTCAACCACGGGGCGCTGGCAGCGGTTGCTTCGTACTTTGGGACGACGCGGTTGATCGACAACATTCTGCTGACGTGAAAATGCAGTTGTCGGTTGTCTGTTGTCGGCAGGACAAATACACCCATCCAAGCAAACGAAGGTCGGGTGAGGCACCCGGCTCTAGGGTGTGTATGAAAATACGGTACGCCCGTCGCGGTTCAGATATTCGAAGCGTTCCTTCCTGTCGCCCTCCCTTTCCCTCAGCAGCCTTACATGTGCGAGGCCTTTGAAGAAGCTGCTTGCAGCGGCAAACTTCCTCTCAAATACAGGATCGCCATGATGACTGATGTACCACACCGGGCCGTGATAACCGTCCACGCCTACAACGGCATAGCCCTCAGAAAAACTTTCAGCCCATTGGAACCGAGGCGGGATGACATAGATTCCGTCTTTGCCGATGAACCCATAAAGCCCATCTTCGCTGACAAGACCAACGCCGTCAGAGAAGGGCTGGGCTTTGTCGAAGCGAGCGGCTATGACGAGCGCTCCCGTCTGGTCGATGTAGCCCCATTTTCGACCAACCAGAACCGGTGCAAGACCTTCGTTGAAGTAATTGGCATCGTCGTACCGTTTCCCAGAAATCACCCGCCCGCTCTTATCTATGAATGTAACCTTGCAATTCGGGAGTTTGGCGCCTTCCGATTGCTGCTGCTTGTTCGATAAACCTGGCGTGCGAATGTCTGGGCACGGGTATATTTCCGACGCATACGCACAAGGTCCTTCGACGACAACACGTGCGAATCCTTCGTGAAACGAGGCGGCATCAAGCAGTGTAGGAGGAATTACAAACTTGCCCGAGTGATCGATGAAGCCAAAACGCGCATTCACCTCGACTAAGGCTAACCCGTCCGAGAAGGGCCAAACATAATCGTCGGGCCCAGAAGCAAAACGTGGGGATATGGCGAAATCGCCATTCGTATCGATGTATCCCCATCGCCCACCCTCCTCTTTCATTGCTGCTGCGAGTCCTTCGGTAAACTCCCAGGCCCGGAAAAGGTTTCCGAAAGTAATGCGCTTTCCCGCAGTGTTGACGTAGACGGCCCCTGCCGTGTCGATTTGCAAGAGTCCATCATGGAATTCGTCGCCCGTGTTGTGGCGGTACGACCGGATCGTAGGCGGGATTACTACTTTGCCGTTTTGGTCAATGTAGCCAACTTGATCGCCCTTGCGGAAGCGATACAGTGCATCGGCATGTGGGCCGCGTGGAATCCAGATGGGATAGTCCGATTCGCATGCGGGCGCGGACGCAACTAAGAGCGCCAACAGACAAATGACCTTAAGTGCCCTCTGACTCATCAGCAATATTTCCAATGGCAATTGAGTCCGTTAGCGTAGGCTCTTAGCCGAGAGCCACGGCAATTCTACGACGTAATTTAATGCAAATCTTCTTCCTATGCTTCATGTGCCTTCCTCCATCCCGAAATCCAACTCGCGCCCAGCAACAGCACTATGGGATAGCACTCCAGCGTGTAGCGCGGTTCGGGATTGGCGAGGGTGCCGAGGAAGGCCGAGCGCAGCGCGACGAACAGCAGCATCATTCCGAGATAACTCGGGCGTGGGCCGCGTATGAGGCTCATCACCGCGGCGAAGATGAACAGCAGATTCAGCATGCCCCAGAGCGTCGCGATGGTCGAGGACGCGGGATCGTCGGAGAACTCCCACCAGCGCGAGTCGAGCGGCAGCATTTCGGTGCGCGGACGCAGCCACATGTCGGCGATGCGGAGCGCGGGTAGCCAAACGTAGTAGCGAAGCGGATCGCGGTGAATGCGGTCGTTGGCCAGTTCCATCAGGCGCGTGTTGAGTTCGGGGTTGATCACGAGGACTTTGGCGTAGTCGTTGAAGATGGCTTGGGTTGTGGTGTGTTCGTCGGCGCTGTCGAAGGCGCGCGCTGGCAGCAGGCTGAGGTCAACCTTGTCGCCGGGAACTTGCCAGTAGACTTCCTCGGTGGAGACGTAATCGGCGGCCCACGTTTTCGTCCATTTGTCGAAGCCGTCGGGAACGAACTCGTCGGGATCGCTGGCCGATTGCGGTACCAGCGGCTGGAAGACGCGGAAGTCGCGCCAGTTGCGGATGGTCCAGGGAACGAGGGGCGCGATGGAGATCAGCAGCACGAGCACGCCGGCCCAGAAGAGGCGCGCACGTTCCGGTGGCCGCGTCCACATTCGCCAGAGCAAGTAGAGTCCGATGGCGATCAGCAGAATGCCGCCGTCAGGACGAAGCAGGATGCCGCAAGAAACCGCTAAGCCGCAAACGATCCAAGCCAGCCGAGAGTAGCCCGCTTCGTCGATTGCCCGAAGCCCGACGGCAGCTGCGTCCAACGCGATCGCAACGAAGAAGATGCTCAACGTTTCCGCCAGCGGGGCGACGGTATAGTTTGCGGTGAACGGGCAAAGAGCAGCCAACAAGAACGCAAATCGTGCGGCACGCTCGGAGACCGTTCGTCGCGCGAGATCCGCGATCACGAAGCAGTTCGCGACATCGATCACGACCTGCGCCAGCAGCACGGCGTGATAGTGCTCGCGCCCGAAGAGCACGAAACAGGCGGCGAGGAAGGCTGGATATCCGGGCAGGCGAATGAGCGTGGGATGTACGCCGTCGGAGTGGGTCAGGCCGAAGGTGCCGGTGTCGAGCCAGTTCTTGGCGATGTCGCCGTAGATGAGCGAGTCGCCGGTGACGTGCGGGAACTTGAAATAGAAGATCAGCCGCAGCGCGAACGCGGCGAGCGTGACAAGTAGGAAGAATCGGCGATGCGATCCGACCATTCGCCAGAACGGAAGCGGAGCACTCACCGAGTTGCCGTCCGGGACGGGCACTTCGCGAATATAGCACTCGGCCGGCGATCAACTTTGTCGCGAGCTGTCCGGCAGAAATTTCCTGGAGCGGCTCGACACGACCGGGAAACTCACGCGTTTTGCACAAGAAGGCACCTGAAACGGCAATAGCCCGAGGCGAAATGTCGTCCATCCGTGACGAATCGTTACCCCAATAGCTGCAACAATTTGCACTAATTCATTATGAAGCAGAGATGAATTTGGTGTCCATTCAGGGCACAGATTGTGGCCAAAATACCACAGGACGACATCATCGCCGTCTTGTAATCTGTTAGTTACGCGACTTCGTCTCCCTGAGTTGCTATACGAACGTACAATTCGCAAGGCCGCCGAGTGCAGTGGCCTCGGCCTCCACAGCGGAGCTCCCGTCAGCCTGCGCATCCTCCCGGCTCCCGCTGGCTCCGGCATCATCTTCCGGCGCACCGACCTCGACGGCTTCGAGGTCGAGGCCGTCAGCCGCAACGTGGCCAAGGTCAGCTACGCCACCAGCCTAATGAAGAAGGGCGTGCTCATCTCCACCACCGAGCACCTGCTCTCCGCCTTCATCGGCATGGGCGTCGACAACGCCATCGTCGAGCTCGACAACCTCGAAGTCCCAATCCTCGACGGCAGCGCGCTGCCCTTCATCGAGATGATCTCCGCCGCCGGCCTTCGCCAGCAGCGCCGCAAGCGCACGTATCTGAAGATCCTTCGCCCCTGCGAGCTGCACGAGGGCGACAAGTTCATCGGCGTTTATCCCGCCGAGCGCTACTCCGTCAGCTACGCCATCGACTTCCCGCATCCGCTGATCGGCAGCGAGCGCTTCCAGGTCGAGCTCTCCAACGGCAGCTACGTCGAGAAGATCGCCGCGGCGCGCACCTTCGGCTTCCTCGAGCAGCAGCGCGCCATGCTGAATATGGGCCTGATTCGCGGCGCCTCGCGCGACAACTGCGTCGTCCTTACCCGCGACGGCATCGACAATCCGCCGCTGCGCTTCCCCGACGAGTTCGTGCGCCACAAAGTTCTCGACCTCATCGGCGACCTCGCGCTCTTCGGCAAGCAGGTGCTCGGCTACGTCAAGGCCGACCGCGCCGGACACGCGCTCCATACCGCCCTCGTCTCCCGCATCCTGCGCGACCCCACCTACGCCGAGGAGATCACCCTCAGCGAAGCCGCCGTCGCCGACTGGCCCGAAGAACACTACGCCGTCGCGGACTAAACACGCATACTGTTTTTTGACAACGATTTTCAAGTAGGCCTGCATCGCGATTTCAGGAGAGCTGCTTTACGATTTTTAATCCGCGCCGCTTTACGATCCTCACGGCTGCTTCGCGATTTTGGAGCTGAGCTCCCTTCCCTCTATGGTTGTCATCCCGACCGAGGACTTCAGTCCGACCGAGGGATCTGAGGTCCGCTCGCGCGCCACATATCCTGCTCGCCGCCAGAGTCGACACAACCACCGTGTTGTGCGAATAATTTTTATTGTCACAACACGCAATTTCCGAGCTTCAAACTCTCATTTCCCAAATCGGGACGTATCGAACTTCTTACACACCACCCCATGTAAGAACAACACTGTGATGTGACATTGCAACAATTCTGCGAGTTTTCGCGCTGCACCTGTGGTAATTTTGCAACTCTGGACCAGACGAAGCTCGACCGTGACACCCTATCAAGTTCTTAGGACGGGTCGCCCGCCGAAATTGATTCCTGCTTGGGGCGTAGACAAATACGCGAGATTTACCGATAACTTTCCCAGATTTGCAGAAGTGTAGATTTGATACCAAGTCGGGTTCGCCTTTGAGTTCTTCGCTTTACCTTCGCTAAGAATGCGTGGCACACTGACAGTTGAATATGCCCCTGTTTTCCACAGGTGCGCAGATATTCAGCATTGCGCCAAGATGCCAATGCGGGTACGGTCAATCAAATGCCAGGGCAACCTCTAGTAGTTGATCTGTTCGCAGGCGCAGGCGGTTTGAGTCTCGGTTTTTAGCAGGCTGGCTTCGACATTCGCGCCGCTGTCGAATACGACCCGATCCACTGCGCAGTTCACGAGTTTAACTTCCCGAATTGTGCAGCCATCTGTCGCAGCGTCGCAGAAGTAGACGGCGATTGCATCAGATCAAACGCTGATGTCCGCTACGCGAGCCTATGAGTCTAATGAACATGGAGAGAGACGCGGCCAATCGGAGGAACGCCGTTCCTACGCTTCAATGTCCGTCGTGCGGTAATAGAGAGCGGTTTCTCGAGGTAATGCGGTGCGAAACGCATTTGGTCGATGGCAACCTCAACTATCTCCATCTCGTCGATGCGGAACCAGATCACTACGCGTGCGTCGAGTGCTTGCAAGAGGTGACCGTCACTCATTCCTTACGGTAAACACGACAAGTCGTTCCTCCCCAGCCCTAACGCCAGCGCAACCTTGCCGCCAGGCTCGAATGCTTGTATACATAAAGGCCCGACCTTAACGATGGTGATTGATGAGCATCGATCCGCTGGTGCAGATCGTACATTCATTGCAGCAGGCAGAGTGGAGCAAGCGCAATGAAGACGCTTTCGAAGCACTTTTCGGCAGCCCGGAGGGACGCTACCCGAGAGCTGCCAAGAGTTCGGTGACCCTGCGTGCTCCCGAAATGAGCGCAGATTCTGGCGTACCATTTGCCGCCTACATCCACCCGTCAAACCCGAGCAAGGGTGCTTACGGAGGGCTCTCGTTCGTTATCTTCCCCGTGGCCGACGCTCCATGTCTGGTGGGGCTTCTTGTAGGAACGCAAGGGCTCTCACCTGACGAAGCGATCCTTGGTCGTCCCGGGCATGCACGCAAAGCGCAAGCAATCTGCGCTTGGCTGAACCAGGAGTTCGCCCATGGGGAACAGATTGCATGGGCCAAGCAAGATCCAACCCGCACCGACATCAATGTCCCGGAAAATCTACAGCGAGAGTGGTCTGCGTACAAGTCGGTATTTGATCGGTACGGGAGGGTAATGTATGCGTTATTCAAACCAGCCGCGGATGACAAGATTACGCGTGACGCAATTACAGCGCTGCTGGACCTATGTTTTGAGGAACGTCGGTTTCCCGTAAACGCCAATCAGCGGGACGATTCCGACCGCATTCGAGCAAAGTGGTTCAGTTGCTTAATGCCGGTGGCGACGCGAGCAGAGGTTCGCAAATTGCTCGCTGCCCGGCGTTTCGTGATCCTTCAGGGACCACCGGGAACCGGCAAAACTACCATGGCTCTTGAGTTGCTATCCGAGGACTATGGTGGAATGGGGCGAAGCATCCAGTTTCACCCGAACACAACTTACGAAACTTTTGTGGGCGGACTAGCTCCCGAGGAGGCGTCGACGCAGCTGGGCCTTCATTTCCGGCCCAGACCGGGGTTTCTTATGCGGTCCGCCAGCGATGCTAGACAGAATGAATCCAAACTGTATCTGCTGCACATCGATGAGATCAATCGAGCTGACCTAGCAAAAATATTGGGAGAAGCCATATATCTACTCGAGGCCAACTCTCCACTGAAGCGAGAGATCGAACTTGCTAACGACTACGGCCCACCATTTCACGACAGACTCCAACTCCCAGAGAACCTACATATCATCGGGACTATGAACAGCGCCGACCGCAGCATTGCCATTGTCGACGTCGCGGTCCGACGGCGCTTTGCATTCGTTTCTCTCTGGCCACAGATGGACGTGGTCGAGCAGTATGGTTGTGCACTGATGAGGGACGCGTTCCGCAGGATCGTATCCGTTTTCATCGAGCATGCAAGTGAAGACGCATTCCCGCTGGTGCCAGGTCATTCCTATTTTCTTGAATCCGACGAAACTGCCGCTAAGGAAAGCCTGAGGGTGAACCTCGCGCCGCTTCTGGAGGAATACCTCGCTCAGGGCTATGTCAGCGGATTTGCCGAGCATATTCGGACGTACTTGCAATGGTTAAAGAGCCTTTGACGCCGAGGAAAGCTCGCAAGCAAGTCTCGCGGTCGCCACTGCTCTCTCCACCTGTTCAACGAGAGATCTGCCTTGAATTACAAGACAACTCTTTTAGCCAACAGTCAGCCATAGAATTCTTCGAACTGCGCAATGTATTCCGCGATGCAGCACCTGCCGCCGCCCGGTTAGCTGAACAGTTTGAAAATCAAAACCGCTCGCTGTTTCAGCTCATGGATGTCCGCTTCGCACGTAATTACGATGGCGATGACGTTTATGTCACGCTAGAGGCGGGTAACGTTGTCGGGGCAGTTCCGTTATTCTCACCTACAAGTGGCATGCTCGATTACGGATTGGTCATTCAACCACGATTCCCGTGGCCGGGAGTCGGTCCCATGTTAGCTGAAATGGGGTGGCGAGTAGCTCCTATTCCGCTAAGATTGCCTCTGCTAAAACGGTCTGAACGTAAAGTTCCCAGTTGGGTTATCTCGTCCATGGTGCTTGGTCGATTGAGGACGCTGCTTGACGTGCTCGCCAGGCGGTTTGAAGTAGTCACCGAAGTTAGGTCTGCGCCGCGTGGCACCATCAACTGGTCATCATACGTAACTCGCCATCTGGCGGCCGGGCAGTTTCTGTCAATTCCTTGCTCATTTCCGAATCTACAGGACGACCGACTCTTGGCTGGTGCAATTCGGTACACGTTGGAAAAACAACGGGGTGCTCTGGAATCGCAAAGAGAACATGGCGCATTTGTCCACCAACTCATCGCGCTTTGTGACGAGCTGTTGCGGAGAGTCCAACAATGCCCAGTGTTTATGCCACCCCCGACCATGCTGTCCGCGTGGCTACAGCGACCATTGCGCATGCAGAGTTTTCGCGACGGACTACAGGCAATCGAATGGACGATTGAGGATCGTGGGTTGGCTGGTATTAGCGATCTGGAAGGGATTCCTTGGCGGATGCCGATGGAGCAGTTTTTTGAAGCCTGGCTTGAGGTGGTCTTTCATAACATCGCGCGGGAAATGGGAGCAACGATTAAGGTTGGACGAAAGAGGGAGACCGTTTTCCCCATGCACTGGAAGCCATCGTACGTGGGGGCGCAGAACGCTCTCATTCCTGACCTGTGGCTCGACCTCGGCTCGACGACAATCATTGTTGACGCGAAATATAAACGCCACTGGGAAGAGTTGGAGGGCGCCAGCTCGGGATCGCTGGACGAAACCATTCGGGAACGACTCCGCGACGATATCTTCCAGGTGCTTGCGTACGCAAATCTCGCACGCAATGCGCGAGTAATTGTCTGCCTCGCCTATCCGTGCACTCCCGAAACCTGGCAGCGAATGTGCGAGCGAAAGAGAGTAGTTCACAAGGCGGACATAAGTGCAGGGACGCGCAGCTTGGCGCTTTGGCTTACGGCCGTACCGATGGCTACGGCCGTCGACAAGATCTCTCGTATCCTAATCCCAGAGCTACGTACGGCAGCAGCATAGGCGGCCGGCAGCCAACGGCCTCCGAAAGCATTGGCCTGTGCCGGGCAAGCCCGATTTTGCATGGACGAAAGTGAAGGTCGCTCTCTTCGTCGACGGCTGCTTCTGGCACGGCTGTCCCCGATGCGACAGACCGTCCAAGAGCAACCTCGGGTTTTGGCGAGATAAGGCCACCGCCAACCGACGAAGAGACCTTCGAGTTTCCCGCAGGCTCCGACGTGATGGATGGAAGGTGCTTCGGGTGTGGGAGTGCGCTGTGACCGAGCTGCGGACACTGCGCCGTATCAAAAGGGCGGTGGGGCTATCGATGTGAGGCCTAGTTCGACACCAGAATCTGCAATCGCCGGCTGCGCTCCTCCCCACCCTGCCGCTTGCCCAGAAGAGCTCGCCAGTTTCTTCACTCGGAGGGAATCCGCTCCGCCACTACCCAACCCCACATTCCCCGCGAGGGCAATCTCCGCGCCGCTATCCGGCAGATTTGGCTTGCTCAGAACTCCACTCGCGCCTGCAAGGCAATCATCCGCGGACTGCTGTCTCCGCCCAATCCAACGCCCAGCAGCCCGGTCGGCGGCGACGTCGTGTAGGTGAGGGCGCCGAAGCCGGTCTGCGTCGAAGGTCGACCGGGAATCCCGGCATAGACGTTGCTAGGCAGGGCGAAGTTGGGATGATTGAAGACGTTGAAGCACTGCACATCAAAGCGCAGCCTGACGTGCTCACTCAGCGAAAACCACTTGGTGAGATAAAAATCGCTCCAGAAGAAGTCGGGACCGCGCAGCGCGTTGCGGCCCAGGATTCCGAACTGGCAATTCTGCGGAGTGTCGCCACCCGAGCAGGCGCCGGTGCTGGGATCAACTGCCGAGGTGAAGGCGTTCGGGTTCAGCCATTGAATGGTCCCCGGCTGCGTGACTCCAGCAATCGGGCCGCTGGCGTAGAGCGGCACACCAGGCACGATGCTGGCAAACTGCGGCCCGCTACCCTGCAGGATCCCGTTGCCATTCGCGGAGTAAGGCGTGCTCAAGACAGAGAAGGGCAGCCCGCTGTGCCAGAAGGCAGTGCCGGAAATCTGCCAGCCATTCACCGCATATCCCAACCCACGGTTGCTGACCTTGAACGGCAGTTGATAGACATACTGCGCGGTCAGATTATGGCGAACGTCATAGTCGCATGAGGCGTAGTTGCGGGCCAGTTCGCCCGGTAGCGGCGACAGAATGCCGGCCGAAGAAAACTGAAGAAATCCTCCATTGGAAACGTAGTCCAGGCAATGGCTCCAGGTGTAATTGACTTGGCCCTGGAAGCCATGTACCGGGCGGGTCATGGCCGTCAATTGCAGAGCGTTGTAGTTGCTGCCTCCGCCGGTGGCAAGCTGCGTCACCGCGGCAAAGCGGGCATCGGTAGGCTGCAGGTAAGGAAACGGTGCAAAGCATCCCGGGCACACCGTCTGATAGCCGTTCACTTCCGTGAGATATGGCTGATCGACCGCGCGTGTGCCAACATACTGCGCCTTCACGCTGCCGGCGTTGCCGATCTGGTGCTCCAGGCCAAGACTCCACTGCATGAAATACGGCGCATGCAGCTGGCCGCTGGGCACGGCGGTGATCGCAACCGGCGGCAAGCAAGCATTTGGATTAGCCAGCTGAGAAGCGCACGACAACTCTCCCTGTGCGAATCCCGCTGCAAAATTCTGGTTGGCTGCGGCGAGCGCATCGATGGCGCTGTTGGGCACGCCCGGCGCAATCGCAGTCCCGCCCACCGTTCCCAGCAGACCACCCTGAAAAGTTCGGACATACGGTGGATTGGTTCCGATCAGGTCGGCAACGCTTCCCGGCAGAAGGTCGCTGAAGACGCCGAAGCCGGCGCGCAACACGGAGTTTTGCTGGAATTGCCAGGCAACTGCCATTCGCGGTTGAAGAATGGCGAGAGGCGTAGAGCTGAACAGGTGCCCGAGATTGGTCTGAATCACTTCATTCAGTGGCTGATTGAGGTCATGCGAGATGGAGTCGAACGAGCCTGTCAGCCGGGCGACCTGGTCGTGCGGGTTCAGCGGATTGGAATTGTAGCTACCGCGCAGCCCGAAGGTCCAGGTGAACGTGGGCGTCACCCGCCAGGTGTCGCCGGCGTAGAGATCGATGTTGAGGAAGTTGAATGGCTCATTGGGCGATTGCGGAAAGGTCTGCGTCGCAGTGGAAGCGATGCCATAGACGAATTGCGGCAAGTCGGTGTAGTTCACCGTCGGCACCGTACCCTCACCGAAGTCGAAGTCGTTCAGGCGAAAGATACGGGTGTTGGTGCCGAAGCGAAACTCGTGGGCACCGTGGCTCCATGCCAAATTGTCGTTGATGAAGAAGCGCGTCGCTTTCCGTCCCTGCGGCCAGGTGTTGTCCAGTCCACCAATCGTCGTAAACGGGGCGTTGGCTCCGGCACCTTGCAGCACGATGGGAAACGCAGCCAGCGTCGCTTGCAGGTTGCTCGGCGCAAATATGCTCGAGTACCACGAGAACGCGGGATTGAAATAGTTGACCAGGTTCTGCGAGAAGATGTGCGTATATCCCGCGGCAAAAGAATACAGCGGCTGCGGTGAATAGGAATTGAAGATTGGATTAATAGGATCGGTCCAGGCAGCCTGCAATCCGGTATCGGCCTGAAAGCGAAACCATGTGGTGTTGTTCTGGTTGATGTTGTAATCGATGCGGCCAGTCTGCACCTGCTCATGATCGTCGCTGGAGTGCGAGACACCCATGCGATTGGCGCAGCCATTGCCGTTCGGCGGCGTGCCTGAGGCCGCGTCTCCTCCTACATTGAAGGGACATCCCAGAACCGCCAACGGCGTGCCGCTGGTGATGCCATACAACGAGAACATCTTCTGATAGAACGGCACCATTTGCGGGGCCGGAGAATAATGCACTCCCGTGATGGCGTCGGTGCCGCCGAGCGGAAGTTGCTGCAGGACGTACTGCTGAAAGGCCGCAGTGGGCACGGTTATCGTCGAGTAAATCGGTAGCGCGATCCGCACCCACTCGCTGTCGAAAAAGAAGAACAGCTTGTCGTGGATGATCGGCCCACCCAGGCTGCCGCCGAAGTGGTTGACGTTGGAGAATGGCTTGTGATTGCCGGCGGTAGCGTTGGTAAAATAATCAGCCGCGTTCATCACCGAACCGTTCCACAGCTCGTACAGGTTGCCGTGAAACTGATTCGTTCCTGACTTGGTAACGTAATTGACCTGCGAAGCTCCGTATCGGCCCTGATCGACCGAATAAGAAAGCGTATTGACCGTGACCTCCGAGATGGAGTTCAGGCCGAGCACCAGGTTCGTCGACAGTCCGCTGTTGAGGTTGGTCAGCGGATCGTTGGTCTCCAGCCCGTCTACGATGTAGCCGTTGGCCAGCGCCGGCAGGCCATTGAACTCCACGTTGCCGTAGCCGTTAGTGCTGCCGACAAAATCGTTCCCACTACCGGCGGTGTTGATGAGCGCGCCCGCCGCAAACTGCAAGGGGTAGGTCAGGTCGCCGCCCGGGTTGGGCAGATTTTCCAGCGCCGGCGCATTCAATGTCGTGGTGTTGTTGGCCTCCGTCGGATTGATGATGGGCGCTTGCGAAGTGACTTGGACGGTTTCCTTCGATTGCGCCACTCGGAGCGCGAGATTGACTGTTTGTTTCTGGCCGAGACCAGCAACCACGTCTGCGGCCTGTTGCGGCTCAAAACCAGCTGCTTCCGCCCGCACCGTGTAGGTTCCAGGCTGCAATTGCGGGAAGTTGAAGCGTCCCCCTCCATCGCTGTGCACACTGCGCTTAAATCCAGTATCACGATTAATGATGGTAACGGTCGCCCCTGGCAGGACCGCGTTGCTGGCATCTGTAACCTGCCCCAGGATCGCGCTGGTCGTCTCGCCTTGCGCCCACAGGTTCAACTGCACGGAAAGGACAGCGGCACCGCTAAAAGCCGTGAAACACAACCAGGCCGCAAGCCGCTTGCGCAATCTCATGGTTTTTCTCGAATGCCAGATGGCACAACCGGACGGCCGCGCCTCCCCACGGAAATCATGATACACCAGGAAATGTTAACTATAGTAAATAGGAGACATTAAATTACGGTTTAGATATGGCGAATGATTCTTGCTCTAGACCGCTTGCCGGTCAACCTCACGAGGGGAACCCGCTCCGCTACTACCCAGACTCCCATTCGCCGCTAAGATGTTTTCGTGGAGAAGACGGTCTATCTGTCGCTGGGCTCCAACGTCGGCGATCGCGAAAGCAATCTCCGCGCCGCCATCGAGCAACTCCGTCAACTTGGCGAAGTGGTCCAAGTTTCGTCATTCTATGAAACCGAGCCGGTGGAGTTTACCGCCCAGCCCTGGTTTCTGAACTGCGCCGTTGGGTTGCGCACTGAACTCATGCCGAAACTTTTTCTCGCGAAGATGCTGGCCATCGAGCAGCGGATGGGCCGCCGCCGCATCCAGCGAAAAGGCCCGCGCAGCATCGACATCGATATTCTGCTATTCGGCAATTCCGTGATCAGCGCGGCGCAGCTGGAAGTCCCGCATCCCGCCATGCATCAGCGGCGTTTCGTGCTCGAGCCCCTCGCTGAGATCGCGCCCGATGTCCGCCATCCTGTTTTCAAGCGAACCGTCCGCGAGTTACTGAATGCCTTGCCGCACAACGGCGGCCAGGTAAAGAAGCTGGCATAGGGCAGCACAAGAATCGAGTCCCGCAGCGCGGGACGAAACAAGACAGCCCACCGCTTCAGCCGTGGGTGCGCGGATTGAAATGACCGGAGTCCCTCGGGGACGGCACCATTCCCTCGACCGCATCAGCGGGTCGCCCCCGCCTGCAGCTGATAGAACACCGTCCGCAGATACCGCTGCGGCACGAACTCCGGACACAACCCGGTCAGCGATTCCGTGCTCCCGATGATCAGGCAGCCATCGCGCGCCAGACAGCGGGCAAAGTTGCGGAACAGCCGCGTGCGGTCCGCTTCGGCGAAGTAGATGGCAACGTTGCGGCAGAGAATAATGTCGAACGGCGCGGGGAAGGCGAACGGCTCCAGCAGGTTCATCTTGCGAAACGATGCCAGCGCGCGAATCTCGTCGCGAATCTTCCACTCGCTGCCTTCGCGGGAGAAATATTTCCCCGCGGCCAGCGCCGGCAGCCCGCGCCCCATCTCCAGATCGGTGAAGTGCCCGCGGCTGGCCGCGGCAATCGCGCGGTTAGAGATGTCGGTGCCCAGAATGCGAATGTCGTAACCATTAAAGCTGCCCAGCAGCTCTTTCAGGATGATGCCAATGGTGTAAATCTCCTGCCCGGTCGAGCAGGCCGCACTCCAGATGCGTATGGCAACTGGCCGCACGCCTTTGCTGCGGCGATCGATCAGTTCAGGCAACAGCTTGTGTCGCAGCAGTTCAAAGGGCGCGGTATCGCGAAAGAAGGAAGTTTCGTTGGTAGTGATCGCGTCAACTACTTTGCCGCGCAAAGTGTGGGTGGCATCGGCCTTCAGTTTGTAGAAGAGATCGGAGAATCCCGAGGCACCCGCCTCCCGCACCAGCGAGCCCAGTCGCGTTTCCAGCAGATAGGCTTTCGATTGATCTAGAACGATGCCGCAGGTCTCCTGCACATAGCGCGACCAGATCACAACTTCTTCCGCGGTGATGGCCGCGCTCATGCCGGCCATCCGCGAACCAGGCTGGTGATGCGTTCCGCCATGTTGTTCAGCGGAAGCACCATGTCGACAACGCCGGCTTCAATCGCCGCCTTCGGCATGCCGAACACTACGCAGCTGGCTTCATCCTGCGCAATCACGGTGGCGCCGCCCTGCTTCAGCAAGCGCAGTCCAGCCGCGCCATCTTCGCCCATGCCGGTCAGGATCACGGCGAGTGCCTTGGCGGGAAAGTGATTGGCCACCGAGCGAAACAGGTAATCGGCCGAAGGCCGGCAACAGTTCTCCGGGGGATCGTCGGAGAGCTGCAGCAACCGCGCGCCGCCGGCGGTCGGGATCACCCGCATCTGCTTTCCGCCGGGTGCGATATAGGCCGTGTTGGGAAGAATTTCTTCGTTGTGCTTTCCTTCGCAGACACGCACGGCGCTGTGCGCCGATAGGTTCGCCGCCAGCAACTGGGTGAAGATCGGCGGCATGTGCTGCACAATCAGGATGGGCACTCCCATATCTCCCGGCAGAGCGGCAAAGATCGCGGCCAGCGCATTGGGCCCACCCGTCGAAACGCCGATGACTACCATCTCCGGCTTGCGGCGGGTCGACGCCGCGAACGCAGCAGGCTTCACGATCTCCGTTGCAAGCCTTGCCGGCGGGGCTACAGATTTCACTCCGGTGACGCCGGAGCGCAGGATGTTCTGCACTTCCAGGCGATGTCCCACCGCGCGCATGCGCGGCGCCAGCTCTTCGCAAATGCAGCGGAAATTCTCTTGCGGATTCGATTCCGTGGGCTTGGTGATGAAATCGAAAGCGCCGTTCTGCAGCGCCTGCAGCGTCAGCTTGCCGCCGCTCAGCGTCAGGCTGCTGATGACCAGCACCTTGACATCCAGAGTTGCCTGGCGCAACGCATCCATTACCTGGATGCCGTTCATTCCCGGCATCTCGATATCCAGCGTGACCAGATCTGGCCGCAGCTCGCGCACCTTCGGCACCACCTGCGACCCGTTGGCCACGCTGCCTGCCACCTCCACATCCGGCAGCGAGCGCAGCGCTTCCGTCAGGACGCGCCGGTAGACCACGGAATCGTCAACTACTAGAACCTTGACCGCCATCGCAAGTTCACCGGCAGCCCGGCACCGCGCCCGAGGCCCTTTCGCCTGGCTTGAGGATGGGATTGTGATCCAGCAGCGTCACCAAGCCGTCCGGACAGCGGTAGACGCCGCGCAAGGCGCTCGCCTGCAGGGCTCCCAGATTGGCCGGTGCGGGCGACATGTTCTCCTTTTGCAGAAAGACCGTGTCATCCACGCGATCGACCAGCAGCCCGACCAACTCGCCTTCCGAATCGACAATCAGGATGCGGCTCTCGCCCCCGCGCACGGCCTCACCTAACTCCAGGCGCATGCGCAGGTCAATCACGGTAACGATGCGCCCGCGCAGATTGCGGATGCCGATGATGAACGGCGGCGCGTGATGCACCGGCGTCACGCTGCCCATCTGGACAACTTCCTGAATCTGGGCGGCGGGAATACCAAACATCGCATCCCCCAGGCGGAACACCGAGACCAGAAGAGCCTGTTCGCTGATTGCTTCGCTCGACATAAGGACCATCCGTACGTTTCTTGCTGATGCGTTGTCAGTTGTCGGTTGTCAGATTGCACTGATGTCCAGTTGTACCGACGACTGACAACCGGCAACCGGCAACGGTTTTTCTACACGCTGAACTGCGCCACCAGCACCTTCAGCTGCTCCGATAGCCGCGACAGCTCGCCGGCGCTGGTCTCCACCTGCTCTCCACCTTCGCGAATTCCCGCCGTGGCGCTGTTCACCGTGGCAATGTCGCTGGCAATCGAGCGCGACACGGTCGCCGTCTGTGCCACCTGATCGTTGACTTCGCGTACCACTGCCGTCGCCTGCGCGATTTCGCCGGCCACGTTCTTGGTTACCGTCGCCTGCTCCTCGATCGCCGCCGCCGTGCTCGCCACCGTGTTGCCGATTTCCTTGATCACGCCGGTAATCGTCTCAATGGTCTCGACGGCGCCGGTGGTCGAGCTCTGCACTCCGGCAATCTTTGCCTTGATGTCTTCGGTGGCTTCCGAAGTCTGCTTGGCCAGTTCCTTGATTTCGTTGGCCACCACCGCAAAACCTTTGCCGGCAGTGCCAGCGCGCGCCGCTTCGATGGTCGCATTCAAGGCCAGCAGGTTGGTCTGCGCCGAGATGTCGGTGATGGTTTCGGTAACTTTGCCGATCTCCTGCGCCGCGCGGCCCAGCTCGGCCATGATGGTCGAAATGGTCTGCGCCTGCGCCATTGCCTTTTCGCTGATCACGCGCGCTTTCTCCGAGTTCGACGCGATCTCGGCAACGGTTGAGCTCATCTCCTCGGTCGCGCCCGCGACCGAAGTGAGATTGGCGCTGGCTCGCTCCATCGAACTGGAGACAGCAGTAGTTGTGGCACAAGATTCTTCCGCCGCGGCGGCCACAGTGGACGACTTCTCCGCCATCGATTTCACGCTGTTGGCCGTCTGCGACGAAGCTGCCGACAGCTGGGTTGCTGACGAGGCTACCGTATGAATACCTTGCGACATCTCGCCGACCAGCTTGCGCAGGCTCTCGATGGTGGTGTGAAGAGCACGTGCCAGGTCGCCGATCTCGTCTTTCCGGATTGCGTTCTCCGCGTGTACGTCCTTGCTGATGTCGCCCTTACTGACCAGGTCCAGGAGAAACACCGCCTGTCCCAACGGAATGCTGATGCTACGGGTAATGTAAACACCGAAGGCGACGCTAATTGCAACCGCAAGCAGCGATAGGATGCCGAGAATCCATCGCGACCTGGCTGCAATGGCCGCCTTCTCCTCGATTGCTGCTGTCCGCTTACTCTCTTCCCACTTGGCCAATTGCTCGGCCACGCCGGCGGTAGCGACCATCCTGACGCCTGCTTCACCATGCAGCAGCTGCAGCCCTTCGTCGCGTTTTCCGGCGACGGCCAAATCGAGGGCCCGGTTGTTGGTTTCACGCTGCGCCGCAAAGGCAGCCGCCAGGTCGCGCGCCAGTTGTTTACTGGTATCCGATGAAGCTCTATCTTGGATTTCCGCGAGCTGCGTCTTGACCGATTGCCGCGCTTCCGTCAGTTGCGCTTGGTATCGGTCTGCATGGTTCTTGTCCGGGGCGGTCGCAGCTTTCAGCACCAGCTCGTCGACTGTGGAAATACTGAGCATGGTCTTATGGGTCAAAAGCAGCTTGGCGCCTTCATCGAGTGCCTTGTCCGACTCGGCATTAATTGCTTGGCTCGCCCACCAGCCGGTTGCGGCAATAGCGATAGCCAGAACGATCGCGATGCCAAATCCCATGGCCAGCCGTTTGCCAATTCGCATATTCGTCAAGTTCATCATGTTCGTTTCCTCAATATCCAGCGGTTGCTACTGCCATTTCCATCTCATGGTTAGGCGGCGCGGCCGCCAGCAGACTATGTACGCGGCCCATCAGGGCATCGCGGTCCAGCTTGATCTGATAATCATCGACACCAACGCTACGGCCCAGCGCCATGTCTTCATCCGAAGCCAGCGAGCTGAGCGCAATTACCGGCAGCCGCGAGACGCGATTATCGGCGCGGATATGCCGCGTCAGGTCGAGGCCATTCATGTTCGGCATCTCGATGTCGGTCACCACCAGCTGCACCCGGTCGGGATTCTTCTGCAGCAGGTTCCAGGCGATTTCGCCATCGGCGGCATCCAGCACCGCGTAGCCGTCGGCTTCCAGAAATCGCCGGAGCTGGGAGCGAAAGAAATCGGAATCCTCAGCCAGCAGGATCGTGGCCTGCTCGGCGCCGGCGGTTTGTACCGGGCCCTGGCTGTTGGCCTTCGTGCCCCAATCGGGATACACCGCGTCGACCAGTTCCACCAGATCGGCAATCAGCGTGGTGTGCCCGTCAATGATCGACGAGCCGGCAATTCCCTTCTGCCGATGGGTCGAGCTGTCGATCGCCGCGCCAGCCTCGGCAACATCGACCGGCATCGCGCCCAGCAGGCCGACTTCGCGCCCGTAGATGTTGGAAACGATGACCGCCAGATCGCGGGCGCCGGAAATCGTCTCGACCTGCGCGGTGTCGGACAGGGTCACCAGCGGCAGCGACTGATCGCGATACTTCATCGTCCGCCGGCCGCCGGCGGTCTCGACCTGCTCCGGCTTGACGCGCTCGATGCGCCGTACCGCGCCCAGCGGGATCGCGCAGTGTTCCTCGGGAGCGTTGCGGAACAGCAGCAGCGAATGGCTGTTCTGATCGGCGTCGCCTCGCCTATCCTCGGCTTCTTGCTGTTCCCTGGCGTGCTGGGTGGCAGCGGCCGAGGCAAGCTCCGCCTTCCCTGCCAGGCCGGCAGCATCGATAATCAGCGCCACCGCGCCATCGCCCAGGATGGTGGCGCCGGCATATTCCCGCGCTTCCTTCAGGTGATGTCCCAGCGGCTTGACCACGATCTCTTCGGTATTGTGGAAGGCCTGCACCACCAGCGCGTACTGGAACATGCCGGTGGTGATGACGGCAATCTCCAATGCGCCGCGCAAATTGCCGCGGCGGCCATCGCTGCGGCGCGGAATCGCCGGCCCCGGCCGCGGCGCGTCGACGTTGATTACCGGCTCGCCGTCTTCGGTGTGACGCGGCGAACGGCGGTCGGCGAGTGAGACGCGGCGGTCCAGTTCGCGCCCCTCGCCGGCAGCGGCATAGGTTGGGATCACGCCGAGAAATTCATCCAGCCGCAGCAGCGGCAGAATCCGATCGCGCAGGAGCAGAACTTCGGTTTCACCGACGACTTCGATACGGCTCTTGGTCTCCTCCGGACGAACCCGCAGCAGCTCTTCCACATTGATCTGCGGAATAGCAAACCTCTCGCCTTCGGCCGAGACGATCAGCGCGGGAATGATGGTCAGCGTCAGCGGCAGCTTGATACGAAACTGCGAACCCAGTCCGGGCGTGGAGTTGATGTCCAGCTGCCCGCCCAGCCGATCCAGATTGGTTTTGACCACGTCCATGCCCACGCCGCGGCCGGAGACATCGGAAACTTTCTCCGCCGTCGACAAGCCCGGCAGCAGGATCAGCGCAATCTGCTCCTGCGCCGACATGGCTTTCAACTGCTCGGCAGTAATCAGTCCTTTGCCCAGCGCGGCCTGCGCCACTTTCTTGCCGTCGATGCCCTTGCCGTCGTCGGCAATTTCGATGACCACCTGTCCGGCTTCATGCCGCGCCTCTACCCGCAGCGTGCCGCTGCGGTCCTTGCCCACGCGCTTGCGATCCGCCGGGCTTTCGATGCCGTGATCGATGGCGTTGCGCACCATGTGGGTCAGCGGGTCGGAGAGCCCTTCGACCAGCGAGCGATCCAGCGCCACCTCTTTGCCGCGAATATCGAGCTTCACTTCCTTGCCCAGGCTGTTGGAGAGATCGCGCACCACCCTCGGCAGCTTGCTGAAGACGTTCTCGATCGACTGCAGGCGGGTGCGCATGATCGCGTCCTGAATCTCGGAGGTGACCTGGCTGAGCCGCTGCCCGGCGGAGGTCAGCAGGCGATGGTTGCTCTGCACAATCGCCGCCTGAAACTGATTGCGGCTTAACACCAGCTCGCCGGCCAGATTCATCAGGGTGTCGAGCAATGCGACGTTCACCCGCAAGGTGTCTTCCGCCGCCGCCGGCGCAGCGCCCGGCGGATGCGGCGCATTCGCAGCCGCAGCGCTTGCCGACGGAGCCGGCGAATGAACTTCGGCAGGTGAAGAGTTGACCGCGGAAGCCGGCGGCACAACCGGCGACTCGGCTTTGGGCGCCGGCGGCTCGATCCGCGGAACCTTAACGGCAGCGGAAACATTCTGGGCTTCGCCGCTCCCAAAATCGAAGAGCACTCTGATCTGCACAGCCGGCAGTCCAGTCAATCCGATAATCGCCGTCGGCACCGTCAAGGTCGCAAAGATGATGGCCAGCGGCAGGCGATTAGCGATCGCAGCATCCAGACCTCCGACTGCGGTGAAGTCGAGTGCGGCATCGAGGATCTCGCCGCAATCCTCCAGCTGATGAAACAGCTGCAGGACATTCCGGCCCTGGCGTTCGATGTCGTGAATCAAGTCGTATTCCAGCGCGTAGACACAGCAGCCGGAGCGCTGGGCCCGTTCCAGATCAATCTGCGACAACTCCACCGGCGAGCCCTGCGGCGTCACCACCTCGACCGGAGTCGTTACCGTGGCCTTCTCCGCCTGCGGCAGCAAAGAGGAGGCTAGCTCGATCAGGCCCTGCACTTCCAGCGTGGTGTCGGCGGCTTCGCTGGCGAGCGGCGTGTTCACCATGTCGCGCAGCTTGTCGAAGGCGGCCAGCAGGACGTTGGTGACCTCGGCATTGGAGTGGATCTTGTGCGAGCGCAGCATGTCGAGCACGGTCTCGGCCTTGTGCGCCAGCTCTTTGACCTTGTTGAGCCCGAGGAATCCGCTGCAGCCCTTGATGGAATGGGCAGCGCGAAAAACCTTGTTCACCAGCTCGGGGTCGGCGTCCGCTCCCGCCTCTTCGATGGCCAGCAGATCGGTTTCGATGGTCGCCAGATGCTCGCGCGACTCGGTGATGAACCCCTGCAGCAGTTCATCGTCCAGAGCGAAGCTTTCCTCACTCATGGCTCGATTCCGTCATAGGGCGTCCGCTGATATTGAGCCGCGTGACCAGCCGCATGCTTTGCATCAGCCGCAGAATCTCGGGAGCGGTGTTGACCACCGTGAGCCTGCCATTCTTCTGCGACAGGGTGTTGCTGGCGGCGATCAGCAGGCCAATGCCGCTGGAATCGACCATCCGGGTCTCGGCCAGGTCGAAGATGATCTGCTGGGTTCCCTTCTCCACCTCGACCTTCAGCGCCTGTTGCAGTTCCGGCACCAGCACTACCGTCAGCCCGCCATTTACTGCGAGCCGGCAGCCGTCGTCGGTATACTCCATGCGATAGCTCGACATTTCCTGCTACCTACCTTCCTTGGCTGTGTTGATCCACAAGGTCACTTGATTGCCCCGCTGGTTAAAGGCGATACGCCGGGCATACACGCTGGCCACCGCCAGACCGCGTCCCTGCACCGAGGTCTCTTCCGGCAGCCCGTGACGAATCCTCCGCCGCCAGTCGAAGCCCGGCCCCTGGTCGGTGACGCGCAGGCAGATCAGCCTTTTCCCGATGCGCATGCCAAAGCGGACGCGCGCATTCTCCAAACCGCAATTGCCGTGCAAAATCGCGTTGTTCAGGCATTCGCGCGCCAGGATTTCGACGGCGAATTCCATGTCTTGCAGATGCCGCTTTCCCAGCAAGCCGCGAATCCGCTCGCACACGGTCTCAATCGCCGCCAGCCGAGAGGGAATCGTCAGACACAGCTCGCTGTCGCGGCCGGGAACGGATTTCGTGTCTTCGCTCGATGTGCTCAATTCTTCCACCCTGTTGTTTGCCCGAGGCGGCTCCGCGGCTAGAGATCGATGCCCATCAGCAAAACATCGTCTTCACAGCTGCCCGACGAGCAGTAATCGTTCACCGTGCCGCGCACCGCTTCATCCAGCGGAAACTTCTTCCAGTAGCCGATCACATCCAGCAAGCCGCCCACTCCGCCTTCGCGGGTGTCGGTGGTATCGATCAGCCCGTCGGAGTAGAGAAACAGCCGGTCGCCTGGGGCGATGGACATGTCGCGGCAATCGAAGACCGCGTCGTGGAAGGCGCCAACCACATCGCCTTCGCCCCAGATAATTTCCGGCTCGGTGGTTTCCCGGCGCAGCAGAATGGCCGGCGGATGCGCCGCATTCACCAGCTGCAGCTGTCCGGAAGCGCGATTGAGCCGCGCATAAATCATGGTGAAGAAGACACCCTGCGGCAGGATACGCAGCAGCGCGCTGTTAACCAGGTGCAGAACCTCGCGCGGCGAGTTCACCGCGTTGGAGTATTCCGACAGCAGTGTCTTCAGCGCGGCGGTCCAGAACGAGGCTCCCAGATCGTGTCCGCTGGCGTCGGCCACCACATAGTCGATCACCTCGCCGGAGACGGGAATCACATCGTAGAAGTCGCCGCCCGCCTTCAGCACCTGGGTGAACGACACCCGGAAGCGCGCCTCCGGAATGTCTTCCGGCCGGGGCATGAACGCCTCCTGCGCGGCCGCCAGCTTCTGGATTCTCTGCGCCTGCAGCTCGGCCAGCGACTCATAAGCGCGTTTCAGGCGGATGTGGGTGCGCACCCGCGCGATCACCTCCCGCACCGCCAGCGGCTTGGTGATGTAGTCCACCGCTCCGGCATCGAAGCCGGCGACTTTGATCGCCAGCTCTTCATGCCCGGAAATGAAGATGACCGGCACCTGGCCCAGTCCGGGCTCGGTCTGCAGGTTGCGGCAGATTTCGATGCCGCTGGCGTCGGGCAGCGAGACATCCAGCAGAATCAAATCGGGATGATATTCGCGAATTGCCTGTAATGCGCTTTGCCCGTCGTGCGCGATGCGGGCGCGGAATCCGATTTGCGCCAGCGCGCCTTCAATGATCTGGCTGGTCACGCGATCGTCATCGGCCACCAGCACCAGCGGCCGGCGATCCTGCCGCACGGTCGGCGGCGGCAGCAACGGAGTGGGCATAGGATCGGGGTTGGCGGCGATCTTTCCAGGCATTGCGGCTTGCACTACATCGGTCACGATTGGCCCCGGAGGTTGCTAATCTATGCGCGCAATTCAGCGCACAAAGAATGCATCGGCAGGGGTAGGAAGTGACTTGAGATGTGCGGTACCGGGAAGGATCAGCTATTTCAGTGCAGAAACTCGCCCCAGGTTAGCGGCCAGAAGCGCAATGCCAACCTGGGGCGCGGTGAGTAATTGCTCTTGGGTTACTGCAGCAGCCCGAAGACCGCAACTCCAGTCTGCGTTCCTACAAACACCTTGCCGTTGGCAATCACCGGCGTGATGAACTTATTGCCGGGGCCGAACTGATCGCGCGATCCAGCCTGATTGCTGTTGTACAGCTCGTGGCCCAGGTTGGTGGCGTCGTAGGCATACAACACCGCCGGATTGCTGTTCATGACCGCCCATACAATCGCATTCGACGTTTGATTGGCGGAGACCGTCGGCGTCGTTCCCGGATAAATGTAGCTCTCCGGACTATGCGAACTCGGACTGGTCGCCAGCTTGGCGTTGGAGAATGGAAACGCCTTCAGCGTGTCCGTCTGGTCGCCGTAGTAAACCACCCCGTTGAAGTATGCCGGACTCGACCACTCGCCTCCGGGCAGCGCCCCGTCGACTTCCTGGTAAATCGCGCTGTCGTTGTCGGGATTGAATTTCCCCATATTGTCGCGGTTCACGATATAGATGTTGCTGTCTTTGCCGGCGCCCACCGCGAGATGATGCACGCCGCCATTGTTGTCCATGATGTCGGGCAGCACGATGGCTCCGCCGGAGCCCAAGTCCTCGTCGTTGTCCGATTCCTGCACCGTGTTGTACATGGTGAAGTAATCCACCACGGTGAGCGTGCCGGTGGAGTTGGAAAGCTTCATGAAGGCGTTGCCGAAATCGCCTTTGTTCGGAAATCCTTGCGAGTTCAGGGTCGTGTCGAAGATACCGTTGCCATCGAGGAAATAGATGTTGCCGGAGGAATCCGCCGACAGACCTTCGCCCGACATCCAGATCGCCCCTTCATCGCCGTTCGGGGTAACGTCGAGGACGGTGGTTTGCTGCAAGGTGCGCGAGTCGTAGGCCATGATCCAGCCAGTGTAGGGACGCTCGTCGCAATGCGAGGTGAAGGAAATGTACAGCGTGGGGCCGTACTCCAGGATAGCCGCGCGCTCGGCAAACTGAGCAGGATTGAAGATCACTTCGCCACCCTGGCTGCCATCGCCGGTTCCGGGATACTGGGCGCTGATCTCCGTCGGGCCGCCGAACAACTCGGCGCCAGTCCCCAGGTCCAGCGCATGCAACCGCTGATGGTAGTTGCCCGAAGAATCCTTGGTCATGGCGACGAAGTATATGGCTCCATTGGAACCAGCTCTTTTGTCGATCACCGGAGTATCGGTGATTCCGATGGTGGGCGAGATCTGGCCGCAACCGTGATCGTCGCTGGGATTTTCGCCCGACTTTAGCACCGAAGTATGCCAGAATTGACGGCCTGAGTTGGCGCTGAAGGCGTAGGCGCTATCGTTCTCGGTTACCACGTAGACCGTGTCGTTCAGGCTGCCATTGATGTTCTGCTTATTCACGAACAGCGGCTGCGCATCGACGTGGCCATCCACGGTGAAGAAGTTGATCTTGCCAAAGGAAGTGGAATTGACGTTGCTGAGCGTTAGCGTCGTCTCCTGCGATGTATATCCCTGGCGGAAGACGTTGTAGTGATAGGTGAGAACGTCGGTCGGATACGGAATCGGCAAAGGCGGCGGCTGACTTGGCATTGCCGCCGCGGAGGCAGCAGGTTTTGCCGCCGGCGTAGCAGACTCGGCAGCAAACGCGCAGCCACAGCACACCAATCCCACGAACAGGAACAACACAACGGTCACTCGGGCTCGGTCTCGCATGGTCCCCCCACTCGGAAGTTAAAGCTGTCGCAAAGTATATTCGGAAAGTGGCACTTGGTGGCGTTAATTTCGCACGATCTGGCCGTACAAAAAATGGCCCGTTGGTGCCAGAGCGTGAGATGCTCGCTCTATGTCCGAGGTTGTGTTTCGTCCGAAGTAACGCTTTCAAGATGCTCTCTCCGGGTGATACCCTGACACTTGGCGAGTTGACTGGTTTTGAAAGTCAACACGACGTGATCCTTCGGTGGTAGAGGACGATCAGGATCTTTCCCGGCTTTTCCTTCGCAACCGCGGTCTTCCATCAAGCCAACTAGGGCATTCGGTTGAGTGCGATTGTGCTGTTTCTGTCATAAACTGTTAATTACCGCCCAATCATAGAAAGACTCAGTAAGGAATGGCATCCAACGGCTTTTATAGCAGTTCCTCGCGCTTCGGCAACATGCGCTCGCTGTTCAGCATGTTCTCCAGCGACCTGGCCATCGACCTGGGAACAGCGAACACACTCGTCTACGCTCGCGGCAAGGGCATCGTCGTCAACGAGCCCTCGATTGTCGCCATCAACAAAAACACCGGTGATGTCGAAGCAGTCGGCAAAGAGGCCAAGGAGATGCTTGGCCGCACGCCGGGCAATATCGTCGCCATCAAGCCGATGAAAGACGGCGTCATCGCCGACTTCAAAGTCACCGAGAAGATGTTGAACTACTTCATCCAGAAGGCGCACAACCGCAAGATGCTGGTGCATCCGCGCATCGTGATCGGCGTGCCTTCGGAGATCACGCAGGTGGAAAAGCGCGCGGTCATGGACTCAGCCTATCGCGCCAAAGCTAGCGAGGTTCACCTGGTGGAGCAGGCGATGGTCGCCGCGATCGGCGCGGGTCTGCCCATCACCGAACCCAGCGGCAACATGGTGGTCGACATCGGCGGCGGTACGACTGATATTGCTGTCATCTCGCTGAGTGGCATCGTGTATTCGCGCTCGGTGCGCATGGCAGGTAATCAGATGGACGAAGCCATCATGAATTACCTCAAGCGCAAGTACAACCTGCTGATCGGCGAGCGCACGGCGGAGCAGATCAAAATCGAGATTGGCTCGGCGTATCCGCTGGAGAAGCCGCTGACCATGGAAATCAAGGGCCGCAACCTGATCGAAGGCGTGCCCAAGACGATTACGATTGATGACAGCGAGATTCGCGATTCGCTGACCGAATGCGTTTCCACCATCATGAATGCGATTCGCGTAGCGCTGGAGCGCACGCCGCCGGAACTGTCGGCCGACATCAGCGATCGCGGCATCGTGCTGACCGGCGGAGGTGCGCTGCTGAAGAATCTCGACAAGCGCATCCGCGAAGAAACCGGGCTGCCGGTCTCCATCGCCGACGACCCGTTGTGCAGCGTGGTTCTGGGCACGGGAAAAATGTTGAGCGACTTCAAACTTTTGAGAAAGATATCGATTGACTAGCAGGTTGTACGAGCGTGATTAGCACCTTGTACGAGCCAGCCAGAGAATGTGCGAACGAGAAGAATTGTCATCACGAGCGTAGCGAGGGATCTGCTGTCGGTACGAGCCAGCCAGAGAATGTGCGAACTAGAAGAATTGTCATCACGAGCGTAGCGAGGGATCTGCTGTCGGTACGAGCCAGCCAGAGAATGTGCGAACCACAAGAATTGTCATCACGAGCGTAGCGAGGGATCTGCTGTCTGTCCGAGCCAGATAGAACGACGAGTGCGCCATGAGCCGCGAATGGCATTTCTGGGTCTACATCCTGTCAAGTAAATCGCGGCGTATCTATACCGGCGTAACCAACGACTTGGGACGGCGCGTCCGCGAACACAAGGAAGGACGCATCGAAGGCTTTACCCGGCGCTACAGAATCAACCGGCTCGTGTATCTCGAACGCTTTCAATACGTCCGGAACGCAATCGCGAGAGAGAAAGAGATCAAGAGCTTCGACAGAGCAAAACGAGTAGCATTGATTGAGAGTGTGAATCCAACGCGGAGCGACTTATCCGACGAGTGGGGCACACCGGTAAAGCTTGGGGCCCCTGCTTCTCAAGCACGGACAGCAGATCCCTCGCTCCGCTCGTGATGACAACTTTAGTAATACGTATACCGTAGGCAAACTCGCGCAGCATTGCGGTACCGGCCACAAAACGCCGGCAATAGTATGGATACCTTCATTGGCCGCCACAGGAATGTGATCGTTTTTGCGGCCATTCTGTTCGCCCAGATTATCGGCCTGGCAATTCAAGTCCGGCGGCCGAGCGATGAGGGTCAAACTCGTCTCATTCGCCTGTGGGCCGTCTCCGCGGTCACCCCCGTTGAAAGCGCCGTCATTCACAGCCAGGAGTGGGTGAAGAATCTCTGGACCACCTACATCTACCTGCACGGCGTGCGCCGCGAGAATCGCCAACTGCGCGAGCAACTCGAACAGATGAAGATAGAAGAAGCTCGGCTGGGCGAAGATGCGCGCATGGCGCGGCGCATCCAGTCCCTGCTCGCGTTTAAGGAGCAGTATGTCGACTCGACCGTGGCGGCGCAGGTAATCGGCACCAGCGGCAGCGATCAGTCGCGCGTGCTCTACATCGACAAGGGCTCCAGTGACGGCATCGCAACCGACATGGCCGTCATCACCCCGACCGGCATCGTCGGCAAGATCGTGCAGGTGTTTCCCGACTCCGCGCAGGTGTTGCCGATCAACGATCAATTCAGCGGAGTGGGTGCGGCGCTGAAGGATTCGCGTCTGCAGGGCATTCTGAAGGGCGCGGCCAACGGCGCGACCACGCTGCAGTACATCATGAGCGACGAGAAGGTCACGCCCGGCGAAGATGTCATCACCAGCGGCGGCGATCGCATCTTCCCCAAGGGCCTGCCGGTTGGCAAGGTTATCTCGGTCGAGCCGGGGAAGGATTTGTTTCTCAACATTCGCGTGATTCCCGCAGCGCGACTGGATCAGTTGGAAGAGGTGCTGGTGGTCACAAAGATCACCGAGAAGATGCCGGACGCCAAGGATCTCGCTCCATTGCGCGCCTCGGACATTCTCGCCGAGCGCCTGCCGACCGTTCCGACCAAGACCGAAGTCGATGCGGCCGGCAATGCGAAGCCGGGGAGCGCAACAATCGCACCGGCTGGAACGACGGCTGCGGCTGGAACGGCGCATCCTGCCACGGCAGCGGGATTTGTCGCTAAGCCTGGAGCAACTGGAGCGACCGCGAACAGGCCGGCCGGCGCTACGACCACACCGCACGCAACGCCATCGGGCACAAACGGTGCGGCGAGGCCGAAGCCATTAACTCCAGCGACGGGTGCAACCACCACGAAACCTAAGCCAACGGCCGGCGCTGCAACCAACACCGGAGCCGACACAAATGGCTCATCTGTTCCGAAGCGGCAAACCAAGCCTGCTCCAGAACCCGCTCCCAGCGCACCTTCCGAGCAACCCTCGACTCCTCCCACCGGGGCGCCGCAGCCATGAGCACCCGAGTCATGCCGTTCCGCGGTAGCCTTACATCTCGCGAGCAGGTCTCGGTCTTCGAGTTCAGCTGGCCGGTGATCGTTTTCGTTCCGCTAGTTGCGGTGCTGATTCAGATCTTCATTCCGGTGAAGGTCCGCTTCATGCCGATCGTGGACCTGCCGTTTATGGTGACGATCTTCTTCGCGACGGCGCGCCGCAATCCCATCACCGGCTGCCTCACCGGCTGCTTCATCGGACTCATGCAGGACCTGTTTGCCGGCCCCAATCATCTTCTGGGAATGTATGGCATCGCGCTGACCGTCGTGGGCTACCTGGCATCGTCGCTGGGAGTGAAGATTGACGTCGAGAATCCCGGCTCGCGATTCCTGATTACTTTCGGATTCTTCGGGGTGCATCAGGGCATTTATTGGGTGGTCGCCCACGAGATGCTGCGCCAGGCCATTGTCTGGAGCTGGAGTCACGTCGCGATCTCCGCCCTCGCCAACGCGATCATCGGGATCTTCGTCTACAAGTTTCTGGACAGATTTAAGCAGAAATAGGACGGCAATCCGAGATGTCATCGGACTGATCTCGTCTACTCTTCTGATGTGGCCCAGGCAATTACGCAGCGCCAAGGGCGCGACATAAGAAAGCCCACCGCTTCAGCGGTGGGAAGGCTAATCACGAAGACAGAGCGCCCAGGGCGCGGGATAAGAAAGCCCACCGTTTCAACGGTGGGTGGGGTGGAATAAGCCGGAGAGTGCCCCGGGCACGGCATAGCAGGGAGCCCCAAAAAACGAGCCCGTCCCACGTGATGGCAAGGCGGCGTCGATAAATCGGTGATGTCCGGAATTGCGCTTGTGCCGTGCCCGAGGCACTCGTATTCTTGCTTAACACTACCCACCGCTGAAGCGGTGGGCTTTCTTATTCCGCGCCCAAGGCGCTGGTCTGCTCGCGATACCCGTCTGTTCGCAACAGACGCCCTATTCGCTGTATTGATTACGGAAACTCTCCCTTTCTTCGCTGCTTCGCTTCCCGGAAAAGGAATACAATACAGGCAAGTTCTGTTCGTCACGTGTCATGAAGCCGGCTGATTTTTCGTCGAGAACAGTCTGCCCACAGGGAGCCGTTTCGGCGCTATCCGTTTCCAACCGTGCGAGTGGTAATCCCTCGGAAAGAATCAGTCCCTGATGTTAGGTCGCGAGGAAAAAGTCTCCCAGATCCGCCTCACCGCAGTGCAGTACGTCCTGCTGGGGATTTTTCTGATGCTGGCCTTCGGCTTGTGGCGGCTGCAAGTCGCGCGCAGCGATTACTACAACACCCTGGCTGAGCAGAATCGCGTCAAGCAAGTCCCCATCCTTGCGCCCCGCGGCAAAATCCTCGACCGCGAAGGCCGCATCATCGTCGACAACTATCCGTCATTCTCCGTACTGCTGCTGCGGGATCAAAAGCGCGACCTGGACGCCGATGCCGACATGATTGCCGCCGGCCTGCACATGCCGCCGGATGAACTGCGCGCGCGGCTCAGGCGCATGGCTGCCGTCCCGGGCTATCAGCCGCTCTTCCTGAAAGACGACATCACGCCTGACGAGCTGGCCTTCATCGAATCGCATCGCGCCGAGCTGCCGGAGCTGGAGATGATCACCGTTCACCGGCGCCTGTATCCCAAGAACGGCTTCATGGCGCACGTCATCGGCTATGTCGGCCAGGTTAGCGAAGACATGCTGCAGCAGCCGCAATGGGAGCTGTATAACTCCGGCGACATCGTCGGCATGTCGGGCGTCGAGCAGTATTACAACGATATTCTGATGGGCAAGAACGGCTCGCGGCAGGTGCTGGTCAACAGCCGCGGCAAGGAAGTCGGCACGCTGAGCGATGTGCCGGCCGTTCCCGGCAAGCAGCTCAGGCTGACCATCGACCTCGATCTGCAAATCGCCGCGGAAGAGGCGCTGGAAGGCAAGCAAGGCGCGATCGTTGCCATGGATCCGCGCAACGGCGAGATTCTGGCGATGGTCAGCCACCCGGCGTTCGATCCCAACGATTTCGCAGTACACATTACCCGCGATGAGTGGAACCAGTTAGTTCAGGATCCCGGCAAACCGCTTATGAACAAAGCGATCCAGGCGCAACTCGCACCCGGTTCGACGTTCAAGGTTTTGATGTCGGTGGCAGGCCTGCAGGAAGGCATCGCGCAGACCTTGATCGTCAATTGCAACGGCGGCGGAACCTTCTACGGACGTTTTTTCAAATGCGATCAGAAGCACGGCCGGGTGGACATTTCGAAAGGCATCTACGACTCCTGCGATACCTACTACTACACCCTGGGCGAGAAGCTCGGGATCGGCAGGATTGCCAAGTACGCCACCGAATTCGGATTAGGGCAAAAGACCGGCATCGATCTGCCGCAGGAAGTTTCCGGCGTTATGCCGTCGGAAGAGTGGAAGATCAAGAACTATAAGCAGAAGTGGTACGCCGGCGAGACGATCTCGGTCAGTATCGGGCAGGGGGCAGTAGCGGTGACGCCGATTCAACTGGCGCGTGCCATCGGCGCGGTGGCCAGCGATGGCGAGTTGGTGAGACCGCATATCGCATTTCCCGATCAGTTTCCCCCGGACTTCAAGCAGGTGGCGCACTATAACGACAAAGGCCATGTGCAGATCGACCAGGACAACTGGGTAACGATCACGGATGCCATGGCGGATGTAACCAGGATCGGAACTGCAGCGGCAGCTCACATCAACGGTGTGGACTTCGCAGGCAAAACCGGCACCGCGCAAACCATCTCGCTGGAAGCTCGAAGCAAGATGGGCGCGAACAGCAAATCGAAGTTCAACGACAACTCGTGGTTTGTGGGATTCATGCCGCGCCGCAATCCGGAAATTGTGGTGGCTGTACTGACGCAAGGCGGTGGATGGGGCTGGCGCTCCGGCTTGCTGGCGGCCGATGTCATCAAAGCGTATGTCGCCAAGCAGCGAAAGGCACAGTCTCTGGTGGCGAAGGCCAACGCTCCGGCGGCGTCGAGCCAGGCAGAAGTCGCCTCCGTCTGGCATGACGGCGACGCCAAGACTCCTGACAAAGTGCAGAGCGGCGGTTTCACCGTACCGATAGGCGCTGCGGCGAAGCCGGCGACTGGTGCGCCGGGAGTCAATAGCGCTGAGATCGCAAGGAAGGGAGAGCGAAACGGCGCGGTGGAAAGTTCGGAATCGCATCCCGAGATGGCGCAGCCTGAAATTCCCGCACCGGTTCCCGACGAGCCCAAGCCGGCGGAGCTCGACAGCCAGCCGGGGCAATCTGCCCCCGTGAAGAAGAAGCCGCAAGGCACCAACCCAGTTGCTCCTCCGGCCGTTGCGCTTCCCCGGAGACAACAGTGAGCCGTTACGTTTCCTTCCGTGATTTTGACTGGGTGCTGCTGGTGCTGGTGCTGCTGATTTGCGCGCTCGGCGTGGTCGAAATCTATAGCGCGACCCTCAACACCAAGTTCGTCGGCGTGCACCTGAAGCAGGTGTACTGGATCCTGGGCGGCGTAGCGCTGATGTTCATCGTGAGCGTGCTGAATTATCAGGCGCTGCTGGAGCGAGTGCCGCTGCTGTATCTGATCTCGATTGGCTCGCTGCTGGCGGTCGCCGTTTTCGGCAAGAAATATCTTGGCGCGCAGCGTTGGGTGCAGCTGGGATCGTTCCACTTTCAGCCGTCGGAGTGGGTGAAGCTGGTTCTGATTCTGG
This sequence comes from uncultured Acidobacteriaceae bacterium, assembly GCA_963805985.1. Lineage (GTDB taxonomy): Bacteria > Acidobacteriota > Terriglobia > Terriglobales > Acidobacteriaceae > Bog-257. The sequence continues at coordinate 235,002 of CAWDWG010000013.1, forward strand.
CGATGGCAAAGTATTTCGCCGACCAGAAGACGGAGTGCACGGCGCAGGACATCGTGAAAGCGGGAGCGCTGGTCGGAGTGCCGATGCTGATGGTCCTGGTGCAGCCCGACCTCGGCACCGCGCTGACCTATCTGCCCATCGCCATCATGGGCCTGTTCCTGGGCGGGATGAAAGCCAGGCACGCGGTGATCATTCTGGTGATCGGAGCGCTGATGGCGCCGGTGGCGTGGCATGTTCTGAAGCCATATCAGCGCGACCGGCTCACCAGCTTTATCCAGCCGGAGGCAGATGCCCAAGGTCACGGCTATCAGGTCATCCAGTCGCTGGTTGCGGTGGGATCGGGCGGGATTTTCGGCAAAGGGACGGCGCACGGCAGCCAAACCCAGGGGCAGTTCCTGCCGGTGCCGCATACCGACTTCATCTTTGCCGCTTTCGCCGAGGAGCATGGTTTCATAGGCGCGATGGGCGTTCTTTTGCTATACTTTGTGGTACTGATGCGTCTGATTCAGAACGCTCAGACGGCCCCCGACCGGGCAGGAACCTTCGTCGTCATGGGTGTGGTTGCGGTTCTCGCATTCCATCTCCTGGTCAACGTCGGAATGGTAGTAGGCTTCATGCCGGTCACGGGAATCCCCCTGCCGTTAATGAGTTACGGGGGATCGTCGGTACTGTTCATGTTCCTGGCTCTGGGTATTGTGATGAATATCCGCATGCGCCGGTTCGTGAACTAGCACTAAAGGATTTGTTGTTGCGGGCGCCACAGGGCGCGAACCAGAATAGCCGGCCGCATCCGCCGGGAAGCCATGGCAGACGAAAACTCTGGCTTCCGAAGGATGGCAAAAAGATTACGACCGCCCTCACGAACGAGGGCATTAGCCGGCCGTCAGGAGACAGGCCGGGACAGGATTGCAAAAGCACGTTGGTCAAGGCGGGGAACGGCCCGCCGGCTGAGTCTGGCGAGTAGGATTCGTCGAGAACGACAGCCGGATGTGACGCCACAAACCTTGCACAACGCGCTTCATACGGTGCACAAGATTCCACAAAGTGAAGCTTTACGAATCAGGTCAGGGCCGCACCCGGACGAGCGTTCCGGTGTGTCTGCGGCCTAACTTCGCCGTAGCGTTTTTCTGTCCTTCCGTCGCCTGCGTCCGGTCTAACCGGAGCATCCATGAACAAAGAACTTTACGTGTCCTCTACGCCCCACGAAACCAAGGTGGCGTTGATGGAGGACGATCAGCTCGCCGAAGTTTTCTTCGAGCGGGAAAACGAATACACCTTAGCAGGATCCATCTACAAAGGCCGCGTGACCCGCGTGCTGCCCGGCATGCAGTCGGCCTTCGTCGACATCGGCCTGGAGCGCGACGCCTTCCTTTACGTCTCCGACTTCCTTGAACTGACTGGCGAAGACGATGAGGACGGGGAGTTCGGCGAGATTCCCGCACCGCGCGGAGCAATCGAACTAGGCAAACCGCAGTTGCAGGAACCGCAATCGGGCGAAGCGCAGACGGCTGCATCGGCTTCTGACGGCGAAAATGACGCCGATCTGGAGCCGATGTTCGACGAAGAAGCGCCGGCTCCGATGGAAGGCCGGGCCGAACCGGCGGCCTCCGAAGACCAAGAGGAAGACGGTGCTCGCCCGTGGCGAGGACGCCGTCGCCGCCGCGGTGGACGTCGCGGCCGCGGAAATGAGCGCAACGAGTCGGCACCTGAGACGCAAACGGCGCCGCCGGAACAGCCTGCAGAACGTCCGGAACCTCGCCCGGCAGCGCGTCCAGAACCGCGGCACGAGTCGCGCTCGCGCCACGACTACGCTCCGCCGGCAGGATATGCGCCGATCATCCTGCCCGGCGAATCGATTTCGAAGTATCGCAATATGCCGCAACCCGCGGCCGAGACGCATGCCGAAGTAGCGGCCGCACCGGCTCCGGTGGAGGACTTCCTTCCTGCCGAGCACGCCGAAACCGCCGCTGGCTATGCCGAAGAGATCGCGGAAGAAGCAATTCATCTGGACCAGGGATTTGAGACGACGCGGACGGCGTCGACGTCGGAAGCTTCAGTTGCGCCTGAGCAGACCGTAGAACACGCGAGTACCGAAGCTGCTCCAGTCGCCGAAAGCGAAGCTGCTGCGGTGAAAGAAGAAGAGAAGCCACGCCGGGGGCGCTGGTGGAGATCGCGTCGCAAAGCAGCCGCCGAACAAGAAGAAGCCGCTCCCGCTGTTCAGCAAGCCGAGACACCAGTCGTCGCCGAGAATCACGGCGCTCACGAAGAAACCGCTGGCCGGGAAGGCCTCGCGGAACTCACGCAGCCCGACGAAGACACTGGACCTTTTAGTATCGCGGATCTGCGAATCGAGCCGCTGGCTTTGGAAACGGAGCAAACCGCCTCGGCAACGCAGGCTGAAGCTGAAGAAGTCGAAGAGGAATCGCACAGCACGTCAGTCGACCACGAAGTCGACACACCTGCGGGAAGCTTCGATCTGGTCGAGCACGAGCAGCACGCAGCTCCGTCGGTCGCACCCGAAGGCCGCACGCTGGAGCATGAAGTTCTGGAGGAAGAAGAGGCGGAGTTCCAGCCCATGCCCAACGATCCGACTGCGATGCGCGAGGTCGCGGGCGACGAGGAGTTGGTGCTGGAGGAGGAGACGCTCGACGCCAACGGCTTCTCCGATCGCTGGGTGCCGAAGATTGAAGATGTCGACGAGGACGAGATTGTCGCGGCGGAAGAGCGCGGCGAGAAGCTTTACTCAGCCGAGGAAGAAGAAGACGAAGAGGCCGAAGGCGAGGAGGAAGAAGTGGCCGAGCGCGCCGAATTGCGCGCCGCTCCTCCTACTGCCGGATATCAGCAGCGCACTCCGCAGCGTCCCGGTTACGATCGCCGTGGTGGCCGCTTCGATCGCGATCGCGGCCGTCGTGGCGGATCGCGCCGCAACAACATTCGTCCGCGCGGCGGCAATCGCAATCAGCCGCTCATCACCGACCTGCTGAAGGAAGGTCAGGAAGTCCTGATCCAGATTGCCAAGGAGCCCATCGGCAAGAAGGGCGCGCGCATCACCAGTCACATCGCGCTGCCGGGACGCTTCCTGGTTTACATGCCGACCGTCAACCACGTCGGCGTCTCGCGCAAGATCAACTCCGACGAAGAGCGCCAGCGGTTGAAGCGCATCGTGACCAGCGAGCGCGAGAACGGCTTGGGCGGATTCATCGTGCGCACCGCCGCGGCCAACATCAAAGAAGAAGATCTGCGCGCCGACATCCGCTTCCTCAAACATCTGTGGCACGAGATCAAGGACCGCGCCGAGAACAGCAAGTCGCCGGCGCTGATCTATCACGACCTCAACCTGGTGGAACGCGTGTTGCGCGACCAGGTCAACGCCGACTTCTCGCAGATCTGGGTCGACACCGAAGACGAGTACGAGCGCGTGGTGCGTTTCGCCAACCGCTTCCAGCCGTCGCTGGTGCGCCGCATCAAGCTGTACACCAAAGACACGCCGCTCTATGAGCAGTTCGGCATTCAGGACGAGATCAACCGCTCGCTCAAGTCGAAAGTCTGGCTGAAGAGCGGCGGCCACATCGTCATCAACCAGACCGAGGCGCTGGTGGCCATCGACGTCAACACCGGCAAGTTTGTCGGCAAGACGCAGCGGCTGGAAGACACCATCGTGAAGGTCAACGTCGATGCCATCAAGGAAATCGTGCGGCAGATCCGGCTGCGCGATCTGGGCGGCATCATCGTCATCGACTTTATCGACATGGACGAGCGCAAGAATCGCCAGAAGGTGATGATGGCGCTGGAAGAAGCGCTGCGCTGGGACCGCGCGCCGTCGAAGGTTCTCCAGTTCAACGATTTCGGATTGGTCGCGATCACCCGCAAGCGCGTGAAGCAGTCGCTGGAGCGCACGCTGGGCGAGTCGTGTCCATACTGCACCGGCGCGGGATTTGTGAAGTCGGTGCCGACCGTGGCCAACGAGCTCTACATCGAGATGCGCAAGATGGCCAAGATCCACGACAAGGACGACATCACCCTGCGCGTAAACCCCGAAGTCGCGAAGTATCTCAAAGCCAACAACGGCAAACTCATCGCCGAGATGGAAGAGCTGACCGGCAAGACCGTGCTGGTAAAGAGCGATCCCGCCCTGCACCAGGAGAACTTCGATATTCACTAGGTGGTAGAGCTGGCACTAGGTGGTAGAGCTGGCCTTCAGGCCAGCGTCCCAGCCGTTCCCTCGATCCGAGTCGGCTTCAGCCGACGACACTCCGCCGGGCGCGGGTGCCCCATTCAAGGCCTTCCTTTGGCCTTGAGTGGGGATTTTGATTTGTGTGCGACTCTGACTTGTAAGCAGGCACGGCTTCAGCCGTGCCATCGACAACCCCTTATACTTGTCATCCCGAGGAGGGCTTCAGCCCGACGAGGGATCTGCTTTTCGATCGCATGAGAGGCACGCTGTCTTGAAGGCCAGCTCTACCTGGCAACCAGCTGGTCACCAGCTGAAACCCGCGAGACAGGCTTCTCCGCAACCACCATCAGATTGCCGAAGAGCCAGAGGGCGCGCCGGGAGACGGCGACGTAGGTCTTCCGCAGAACGCGATGGGCCGAGCCAAACTGGGCCAGCTTCCAGTCGGATGCAGTGCAGACGTGGCGCTCAAGCGAGACGACGCGCAGACCTGCCTGGTTCAGCAGGCGCTTGAGCTGGCGGATGCCGAAGCTCTTCTCCACTGTGCCGCGAAAATGGTCGCGCACTTCCGACAGCCGGCGGTAGGGATTGTAAGCGTACGGCTCGTAGAGAAACATGCGGCCGCCCGGCTTTAATGCGCGCGCCGCTTGCGACAATGCTCCCTGCGGATCGGGCATGTGGTGCAGGCTTTCGTTGAATATCACGAAGCCGACGGAGCCGGGCTCGATCTGCAACGATTGCGCATCGCCCGGCAGATACTGCGGCGCCGGACGGCCGAAGCGGGCGCAACGCTCGCGCGAGATCTCCAGCGCGACTTCGTTCACGTCGTTGGCGATCATCTTGTAGCCGCGCGCGGTCAGGTATTCGGACTCGCCGCAAGTGTTGGCGCCGATGTCGAGCACCCAGTCGTCCACGCCGGCGAGCGCGCGTTCGATCAGCGCAACCTTCTCGGCATAGCCAGGATCGTTGTGGACCTTGGCCATGACGTCGGTTGCGAGATACCGTTCGCGCAGCCGGGTGACTTGCGCGGCCTCAAACTCGCGCTCCTGTTGCGTGGTGACACTTGCCAATGCGGCCTCCTGCCTACCAGGAGAACTGGGCAGCGAACTGCATTGAGGGTCGGATGAAAAGCGAGGATTGTGAGCCGATGTTGTGGCAGTTGCTCGCGCTTTCAAATCGGAAGCCTAATGATGGTCTGCGAATGGGCGCGCGCTCAGTGACCGGCATCACAGAGCTGAGTTGAATCGCTTCCGCTGCGCTGGCCGCGAATATCGCGGCTATTTCACGCTTCCGGACGAGGTCACCAGTGGCAACTCTACGTAGCTCGTTTCTCCTGGCGCGTGATAGATCCGCTGCGTGGCCTTCTTGTAGTCGGCAGGCTTGGCCCAGAAGATGTTGTCGACGAACGTCTGCGGATTGCGGTCGTAGAGCGGAAACCAGCTCGACTGGATCTGCACCATGATGCGGTGCCCCGGCAGGAAGACGTGATCCGCTGTCGGCAGCGCAAACTCGTACAGCAGCGGCTTGTCGGGCGCGATCGGCTTCGGGTTGGAGAAGCTCTCGCGATAGCGCCCGCGAAAGATGTCGGCCGCGATCATGAGTTCGTAGCCGCCCATCTTCGGCTCGGGCCCGACTTCGTCGGGATAGACGTCGATCAGCTTCACCACCCAATCCGAATCGGTGCCGCTGGTCGATGCCACCAGATGCGCGACCGGACGCCCGGCAATCTTCACCGGCGCGGTCAGCTTGTCCGACACGAACGACAGCACATCCGGACGCGCTGCCGCCTCGCGCTGATCGGTCACCAGCCATGTCGACCACGTCGAGCCCTCGCCATAACCAAACGGCTGCACCGGCCGCACCAGATACGTCACTGGCTTCGCTGGATCGGATACGTATTCGTCATAGGGCGCGCCGGCCGCAGGCGCTGCGAATCCCAGCTTCAAGCCCGGCTCAAAATACAGCGGCTTCGACTCAATCGCGCAACCGCTCGCGCATCCAGACGGCCAACTCGAAAGCCGCAGCCACTTGTTCGAGCCGGTCTCATACGCCGTCACCGGCGCGACGTCGGCCTTTGGCGCGCCGTCCTTCAGATACTGCGCCAGAAACGGAGCCAGCACCTGCGAGCGAAATTCCTTGGCGGTGTCAGCCGGGAACTTTATTGCGCCCAGATTGCCACCCTCCGCCATCTCCTGACCGTGATACCACGGCCCCAGCACCAGAAACACTTTGTCATTCTGCGCGTCTTTCGGCTTGATCGCGCGATAAACCGCGGTCGCGCCGTAAATGTCTTCCTGGTCCCACAAACTGTCCACCAGCATCACGGGCACAGTTAGCGGTTGCTCGGCCAGTAGACGATCTACAGCCTGCTCCTGCCAGAAGGCGTCATAGCTGGGATGGGCGACGATCTTGCGAAAGAAGCCAGTCTGCTCCAGCCCATGCAGCCGGCCCAGCTCGCCCGCCGAACCCGCAGCTAGAAACCCGTCGTAATCGTCGGCATAAGCCGTCCACCACGGCGGCCCGCCGGCGCGGCCTGCCTCCTGCAACTGGAAGTACAGCAGCATCTGCTCGCGGAAAGCGCCATAGTGAAACCAGTCATCGCCCATCCATCCGTCGACCATGGGATTCATCGGCACCACTACCTTCAGCGCCGGATGCGGATGGAACATCGCCATCAAAGTCGTGAAGCCGTCGTACGAAACTCCCAGGATGCCGACCTTGCCGTTGCTCTCCGGCACGTTTTTCACCAGCCAGTCGATAGTGTCGTAGGTATCGGTCGCGTGATCCACCGGCGTCGGATTCAGCGGCCCACGCAACGGCCGGTTCATCACATAGTCTCCCTCCGAGCCGTACTTGCCGCGCACATCCTCCATAACAAAGATGTAGCCGCCCTCCATGATCACGTCCGCCGGAACGCCGGGACTCTGCAAGACGCGCGCCAGGCTTGGGCTCGCCGCGTGGTCCAGGCGAGCGCTCGCGTTGTATGGTGTTCGCGTCATCAGGATGGGAGCCTTCTTCGCGCCTTTCGGAATGACGATCACGGCGTGCAGCTTCGTACCGTCGCGCATCGGAATCATCACGTCGCGCTTCTCATAGTCGAACGTCGTGGTGACCTGCGTGAACTTCTCAGGGATCTCCGTGGGCAAATCCGGGTACTGCGAGGCTGCCGTTGGCTGAGGTTGCGTGTTCTGGGCGGAAGCCGACGGCAGAACCCAGGCGAGGACGAGAGCAAGCGAAACGATCGCCAGCGCGCGCCGTGTAACCCATTCAAAGATCATCCAGATACTCCTTCCGCAGCCGCATAGGATATGGGTTTCTGTGTCCAACATGCAAATCGCGCGTTTCTTTGGGTGGTACGCGTCCCCTCTCATGCGTGGTTTTCGCATGAGTCGGAAGACGCGACTCCATCACCCGTACAATCATCTGTACTAGTGAGGACGTTCATGCCCACCCCTTCGCCCACTCGCCTCGAAAAAGACTCGCTCGGCCACAAAGAGGTCCCCACTCACGCATACTATGGCGTTCAAACCGCACGCGCCGTCGAGAACTATCCCATCAGCGGCCTGCGCGCGCATCCCACGCTGATCCGCGCCATTGCCATGATCAAGGAAGCCGCCGCGCTCGCCAATCGCGAACTTGGCCTGCTCGACGCAAAGACCGCCAACGCTATCATCGCAGCCGCAAAGGAGGTTCAAGAAGGCAAGCTGCATGGCCACTTCGTCGTCGACGTTTTTCAGGCCGGCGCCGGCGTCAGCTTCCACATGAACAGCAACGAGGTCATTGCCAATCGCGCCGCCGAGTTGCTGGGAGGCGAGCGCGGCGAATACAAGCACGTCCATCCCAACGACCATGTCAACTACGGCCAGTCAACCAACGACGTCTTCCCCACTGCGATGCGCGTGGCCACGCTGCTTGAACTGGAAACGCTCTATACCTCGCTCGACGGTCTTATCGCTGCACTCGACGCCAAGGGCAAAGAGTTCCATCACATCTTGAAATCGGGACGTACTCATATGCAAGACGCAGTTCCCATGCGTCTCGGCCAGGAATTTGCCGCCTACGCAGGCGCTATCAAGCGAGCAGAGAAATCAATCCATGAACAGTCGGACCTGCTGCGCGAAGTCGGCCTCGGCGGCTCGGCGGTCGGCACCGGCATCAACACGCATCCCGACTACCGTCACAAAGCTGTCGCCGAGCTGGCGCGCATCTCCGGCCAGAAGCTGCACGCCGTCGACGACATGCGCTACGCCATGCAATCCAATATCGCAATGTCCAGCGTGAGTTCCGCGCTGCGCAATCTGGCGCTCGAGGTGATTCGAATTTCCAACGATCTGCGCCTGCTCTCGTCCGGTCCCAACACTGGCTTCGCAGAAATCAACCTGCCCGCATTGCAGCCTGGCTCGTCGATCATGCCCGGCAAGATCAACCCCGTAATGCCAGAGCTGGCTGCGATGGTCTCGTTCCAGGTTATGGGTTATGACACCGCAGTCGCTCTCGCAGTACAAGCCGGCCAACTCGAACTCAATGTCATGATGCCAACCATGGCTTACAGCGTACTCATGTCGATCACGATCATGACCAACATGCTGCGCCAGCTCAGCGACTTCTGCATCAAGGGCATCACGGTCAACCAGCAGCGCACCGACTACTATGTGCAAAGCACGGTCTCGCTGGCGACGGCGCTGAATCCTTACATTGGCTATGCGAAGGCCGCGGAAATTGCGAAGGAGTCGGTCAAGACCGGCAAGTCGATCATCGACATCGCCCGCCAGCGCGGCGATCTCACCGAGGAGCAGATTAGGGAAATCCTCGATCCCGCGCGTATGACCGAACCAGTGTCACCGCTGCAGGCCGCCACGCAACGCGAGAAGATTAAAAGCGGAGATTAGGGATTCGTAACAACGGGCCCGTGTTCATTGCCGCTGCCCACGGCACAACCTCAGAACCGCTAAGAACTCCGGCGGGAAACGCTTCGTATCAGGGCACGAGTTCACTCGTGCCGATCCATGTCCTCTTTTGCTGAGCCGGCTCTAGCCCGCGACACTCGATCGACTTTGAGAACCCGCCAGGAGAATGCGAACCTTACACTGCCACCGCTGCTTGAATTGCCACCTCAATCTTCGGCGGACTTAGCAGCGTATTGTGAATCAGGCAGCGGTGTACCGCATCCTCAAGCCCCTTCAGCTGGTTCTCCTCCAGATCTCCCGGCACCTCAACTTCGATCTTGAAATTATCCAGCCGAAATGGGCCTTTCACCTTTTCGGCAGTAACTCGCGCCTTCACACCTTCACGCTCAATCTTGTTTCGCTTCAAGTAGTCGACGGCGTAATACGCCGCGCACGACCCCAGCGACGCCAGAAGCAGTTCAGGCGGTGTCATGCCTTCGTCATACCCGTTGTTATCGGCCGGCTGATCGCTAACGATGGTATGCTGCCGCGCTTTGATCTCGAACTGCACAGCTCCTAGATGTTCCACCGTGATTTCCATAATCCCCTCTTGCTGATCCCTTTATTGCTGACAGGAAAATGTCCTACTCCGTAGCCGCAGTTTTATGCGACGCCCCAAGCGCAGCGTCCATATATCTCCGAACTCCCTCGCGTGCGCGATGCAGCCGCGACTTCATTGCCGCCAGAGTAATCTCCAGTCTGACCGCCGTTTCCTCACCGCTTACCTCTTCCAGATCGCGCAGCTCATACACGATTCGTTCCGCGTCCGGCAGTGACGCGATCGCTTCGCGCAACAACTGCTTCATTTGGCGCCGCGCTGTTTGCACATCCGGTGGCTCATCAGCCGATTGCAACTCCCTGCCCTCAGCTTCCATCGCCGAAAGCTGCATGATCGGCAGCAGAGCCTCACGCTGCTTCAGCTGCCAGCAAACACGTCGGCCGATCTGCGCCAGCCACGACCGGAATGCGGCAGAATCGCGCAACTGGCCGAGATTGCGATACGCCTTCAGTAGTGCCTCCACCAGCACATCTTCGGCATCTTCGCGGTTGCCGCAGGCGCGGATCAACTGCCGATACACCGCATCCTTGTGCTCATTCGCGAGCGCGTCAAAATCCATGCTTCCATTGTGGCGCTTACCGCGCCGTTCACAACGGGCAGCCCTCACTGACACGCTGTGATCGCCGCCCGTTTCGTCTTACTGTCTCGATTCCATGGCATGCGGGCCAGCAAAACCGCCATTCCGCAGATGTTGGTCGCGCCGGCAAAGGTCAACCCTGCACCCACAAACATCGCCAGATACAACCATTTGGCATTGGCCGTGACCGCCAGCAGCGTGGCCGCGAGCACAATCACTCCGGCCGCGAGTCTCACCTGGCGATCGAGCGCCCATCGCGATGGCGCGCACGACACCAGCGGAAGTCCGGCCTTCCTCCAGGCCGCTGTGCCGCCCTCCAGCACCGATACCGATTGCCGCACCTCCAGCCAACCAGCGGCGATCGCTGCCCGCGTACCCGCTTCGCAGATCATCAGCACCGGCCCTTCGCCAATATCAGCCGCCCTCGCCTCTACCTGCTCCAGAGGTATATTGATGGCGCCGGGTATGTGACCGACGGCAAACTCCGCCCCCGAACGCACGTCGATGAGCTTGCCGTATCCGGAGATTTCGTTGTGCAGCGCTGTTGGACTGACGCTGGGAACCATGTTCTTCCCTCTATAAAGGAAGAGCGGCAATTTGAAGGAAAGGATTCGGGCAAGAAAGAAAAATGATGGCCGTTTCGGGCGTAGGACAGGGGCGCGTCCACATCGCGCTATTTATGGTATGGCTGAGGGCTGAGAGCTCAGAGCCGACAGCTATTTCTTGTAAATCGCGCTCTCCGCCGCGAATCGTGTAATCGACGCTGGCGAAATTTCGCACATCACTCGCCGGATCGCCATCGAGCACAACCAGATCGGCCGCCTCGCCTTTGCCAGTTCTCCCGTATGCCCGGCCTTGAAGAACGTCGCAGGATTCGTAGTGAGCGACGCCAGAATGTCGCGCCACGTCATTCCGCTCTTCGCCATCAGGACGTACTCTTCCGTCGTGTCGTAGTGCTGGGTATAACCAACGTCGGTGCCAAACAGGATCGTCCCACCCTGGTCGAAATAGGTCTTGAGTTCGTTCACCCCTGATTGCACAAACTGCCGCTCATCCTCGGCAGAGGCATGCTGCTTCTCCAACTCGACCTCCCACAATGTCAGGGTCGGAATCAGCGCCGTATGCTGCGCTTTCATGCGCTGCAGCTCCTGCGGCGTCCAGCCGGATTCTTCGGGGATGGTGTGAGCCAAAATATCGACTCCGGCAGCCAGAGCGTTGTCAGTCCCAACGTGATTCGAGGGATGCGCGAATACCGGCTTCCCATCCGCGTGAGCAACCTCGACCGCCGCGCGCGCCACGTCGGCCGGCATCGGCGTCACCTTGCCATGTCCCATGATGGCGCCGGTGAAAAGCTTGATGCCATCGCCGCCCATCGCCAGGGATTGTTTCGCGAGTCTGGCTGCATCGCCCGGCGTTGCGGCTTCAAAAGGTTTGATCTGGTCGCGTATCGGCTGCGGGATATATACCGGTATTCCGTTCTCCGGATAGATCGCCCCGGCCGTCGTATAGATCTTCGGTCCCGCCACTTCGCCGCTTTCCACGCGCTTTCGCAGCGCCATCGTGTCGCCAGGAAATGAGCCGATGTCGAACACAGTGGTGAAACCCCAGCGCGTCAGCATCTCCTGCATATGCTGCCTCGAGCTTCTCCGCCGGAGCGTTCGCCGCACCGCTCCACGCCTCTTCGGTGAAGTGCACGTGGCTGTTCCAGAACCCGGACGTGATCGCCTTGCCCTTGCAATCGATGACCTGGGCCGCCTTCGGTACCTGGACCTGATCACGGGCACCGATCGCCACGATCTTGCCATCACTTATCACAATGACTGCATCGTCGATAACTGTGGCCGTCGGCGAGGCATAGACTTTGCCGCCAACGAGAGCGAGATCAGGCGAACCGCTAGCCTTCGTTTGCGCCGAAGCAATCGCGACACTGACGAGCAGGAAACAGGCGACGAAATGCAGAGGGTGTTTGCAGTGGAAGAAACGCATGCAGGTGTTACGTCTGGCCGCTTCGATTTGTTCGCGAGAAAAATCCCGGAAGCGATGTTCTCCTACGGCTGAGGGCCCGAGGGCCGACAGCTTGCTAATACGCCCAGCGCAGCAGGGTCGCTCCCGACGTAAAACCCGCTCCCACAGCGGCCAGCAGCACCAGACTGCCCTTTCTCAGCTTGCCTTCGTCAACCGCGGTCTGCATTGCCAGAGGAATCGTTCCTGCGGTCGTGTTTCCGTAGCGGTCGATATTAATGATGACCTTCTCTATCGGCATCTTCAGCCGCTCGGCCGTCGCCACGATGATGCGCCGGTTGGCCTGGTGCGCGATAAAGCAGTCAATATCCGCACCGGTCAATCCGTTTTTTTGGAGCACGCGCTCGGTCATCTCCGCCATCTTTTTGACGGCGTACTTGAAGACCTGCTGCCCGTCCTGATGGATGTAATGCATCTTCCCATCGACCGTCTCGCGCGTCGCGGGATGCAAGCTTCCACCGCCCGGCATATTGAGGAACTGCCCGCCCGCGCCTTCCACCTGCGCCTCCATATCGATGATTCCGTACTCCTCGCCGTCAGCTGCCGGCTCCAGCAGTACCGCGCCGGCGCCGTCGCCGAAGATAATGCAGACTGCGCGATCCGTGAAATCGGTCATCGACGAATTCACGTCCGAGCCGATCACCAGCACCTTCTTGTAGCGGCCTGACGCGATGAATTCGGCGCCCGCATTCATCGCATACAAAAATCCCGAGCATCCGGCGGACACATCGAAGCCCCATGTCCGCTGAATGCCCAGCTTGTTCTGCACCAGGCACGCGGTCGAGGGATACATCATGTCCGGCGTGACTGTTCCGACCACCACCAGGTCGACCTCCTGCAAGTCAAACGGGTGCGACTTCTGCAGATTCTTCACTGCCTCGACGGCCAGGTCGCTCGCCGCCACTCCTTTGTCCACCAGATGGCGCTCGCGAATTCCAGTGCGCTCCAGAATCCACTCGTTGGTGGTGTCCACCATCTTTTCAAGGTCTTGATTGGTCAGGATGCGGGGCGGGACGTAGGTTCCAAGGGCAGTAATTTTGGCGCGACCAGCATTCGGCAATAGAGTTCTCCCTTATGAATGACCATCATTGTGAAGGATACGGCGGGGAAAGTCTACGAGGCGGGCACCAGGAAGGGTCAAGCTAATTGCTAAATTGCTAATGGCTAATTGCTACAAAAAGCCAGGCGCCAGTTGACCGCTGCACACGCACTAGCCTGCTACCGTTGCTTCCTTCCGGACCTGGCGGGTTTCACAAGATTGCGTTGCGCGGGACCAGCGCCCGACCCATTCCATATTAGCATCTCCGCGCGTCCCGAGAAGGCGTCTGGCTCGCGTATCCTTGCCTCCGCCGGCGCATCTATAATGGTGAAACTGTTTCCGACCTCCGTGGCCTAATGGCATACCGATGGCTGCGCAGGCGGTATCCCAACCGTACTTGAGTGCGGTTAGGGTCGAGGGTGCGGATGGAAACGTCCACGCCTCCCGTGCTTGGAAAGGAAACGACGATCGCAGTGGCACGCTCTGCGCGGCCTGCGCTTTTCCTCCCTTCCACACATTCGAAACTCTGGCGCTCTTCGCCTTTCGCTCTTTGCCAAGAGCAAAGGCAGGACCTCAAGCTGATAGCCGACGGCCGATAGCTGACAGCATGCTTCTCACCGACAAATTCGGACGCCGCATTAGCGATCTGCGGATCTCCATCACCGATCGCTGCAACTACAAGTGCGTCTACTGCCGCTCCGGCAGCGATGGTCCGCAGTTCCCGGAAATGCCCATCGCAGATTACCTCCGTATCGCTCGCGTCTTCGTTGGGTTGGGTATTACGAAAGTCCGCCTCACCGGCGGCGAGCCGCTTCTGCGCCGTGGCCTGGTTGAAATGGTCAGCGAACTGTCTCGCATGCGCACCGTCGAAGATACGCGGCTCGACATCGCGATTACTACCAACGGCCATCTGCTGGAAGATCTCGCGAAGCCGCTCGCCGACGCCGGTCTCGCGCGCGTCACCGTCTCGATGGATGCGGTCGACCCCGTCCGCTTCGCGCGCATCACGCGTGTGCCGAACGGTTATGAGCGAGTGCTCGCCGGCGTTCGCGCCGCCCAGCGTGCCGGTCTGAATCCGGTCAAGCTCAATTGCGTTCTGCTGCGTGGATTCAACGACGATCAGATCCCCGCCTTTGGCCGTTTCGCCCGCGACGAAGGCGTCATCGTCCGCTTCATCGAGTTCATGCCCCTCGAAGAAGATCGGGTCTGGTCACCCGAGATCGTAGTTACGTTAGACGAAGTTCTGCAGCGTATGGCGGAATTCATGCCGCTCCGTGAAGTGCAGCGCGCGCCCAGCGAAACCGCGCGTCGCTATGTCTTCGAAGATGGGATTGGGGAGATTGGCGTCATTGCCCCCGTGTCGCATCCATTCTGCGGACATTGCAGCCGCGTGCGGGTCACTTCCGATGGCAAGATCCGCACCTGCCTGTTCTCGGTACGCGAGCACAATCTGGCGGCGTTAATGGAAGCTGGCGCCAGCGACGAACAACTCGCTGACTTCATCCGCGAAGTGGTCGATCAAAAAGAAGCCCGGCATCACATCGGCGAGCCCGGCTTCGTCCACGCCTCGCGCACCATGGTCCACATCGGGGGATAGGTGGTTGAGCGGCGCTTAACTGCCGCATCCGCGTAGTAGAAACGATCACGGGGTTAGCGCGATCATCCAACATGATCGTACTAACCCCATTTCTTCTTACTCGGGCTAAGAATCCCTAGTGCGTCACCGCCGCAAACAAGTCCGACTTCAGCAGCGATTGAAAGCGCGAATCGTCCGTCCGGAAGTGCATGGTCACCGTATCGTTGGAGCTATTCACCGTTGTATTCTCCAACGCCATCTTCTCGCTCGAGTTGCCGCTCATCTTCTTATATTGCACACCCAACTGCATCAGCCCCGACAAGCTCGCCGCCGTTACCGAATCTGACGTTTTGACGTTCAGGTCAAACGTCACTCCATTGTTGAAGTTCATGGTGTAATCGGACGCCAGCAGCCGCTTCTTCACTACATCGTAGTCGGTCAACGATCCCGCCTCGCCCAGCGCGCCGCGCATCATGTTCTGCGTTCCCTGCTGGTCCAGCACGCTCCAGATGGAAGCACTGTCCACGCTGGTAATCAGGTTGCTGATGACACTGTTGGTCTGCACCGACTCGGCGCCATTATCGCGCACATCGATGGCCCCGCGGATGGCCGCGTTGTCGCCAAACAGAATCGTGGTCGGATCCAGAAATACCATCTGCATTCCCGAACCCATGGGATAGATGTCAGCCAGAAAATACTTCACCGGCTTGACCTTCCTGACCTTCATCTTCGCCAGGAAATCCTTCTGCTTGAACGGCCCCTGTGCGATGCCGATGCCATACACCTTGGCGCCCGGCGCACGGTAACTGATAAACGTGAGCTGCTCGATATCCCTGTCAACATCGACGCCTGCGCCCTTCAGCGCCGATTCGAACTGCTTGATGTTGTCCGGCATAACGCGGTCGCGCAGTGCCTGCGCGGTCTGCGAATCCCGCAGGTCGCGATAGTTCACCGAGATAATCTGCTGTACGGCGGAGGGAATGACTGTTTGCGCATTACTGCTCAGCGGCGCCGCGGAGGCCGGCAAACAGAGCAAGCCGCTCAGGAATACACTGACGAAAAACTGCTTCATAGGCATCTATTTTACTCGACCGTCTCTGAGAGATGCTGAAATAAAGGCCTTTGTTGTCTATGGGGCTCTTTCTAGACTAAGAATTAGACGCGCCAAGCTCCGCAACGTGAACCCGACCCGCGCCCCGGCCATTGTGCAGACCGAAGCTGAACACGGCCGTCCTTTGCCACTGACCGCCAGTCACTAACTCATTAGCGCCTTCACCCGCTGCCGCACGTCCGCCAGAAAAGCCTCGTCCTTGATATCGCCCAGGTTGATCTCGACATTCGCCAGCGCGCCTTCCATGCCCGCTCGCGCCAGTGACACTCCTACCGTCAGGTCCGATGCCATCCGCGGATTCGTAATCGGCCGCAGCGATTCGATAATCTGCTGCACCTCTTTCGCTCGCTCGGCAACAACCAGAGGGATCAGAGTCGCCTTCTTCGTCGCCGTCTCGACCTCCGCCTGCGCCTCAGGATGCTCCTTGGCCTTCTTGAACGCAGCCATCACTTCGTTGAACGATTCGGCGTCGGCGTCGATCGACGCTTTGAACTGCTCGCGCAACTCCGCCAATCGCGCCAGGGCATCGCTGAGTTGCCGCTCATATTGCAGATAGGCTTTCTTGCCGCGCGACATTCCCGCGACCATGCCGCCCAATGCCGATCCCATGGCCGCAGTTGCCGCTGACGCAGAACCTCCGCCGGGCGCGGCCGTGGGTGCAGCCAGTTGCTCGATGAACGGCTCGACCCCGGCGCGAAGCCCGCCTACCGCCATCTTGCCGCTCATCACCGCAGCCAGCCGGTTCTCCAGAATCAGCGACGAATCGAAGTTCTCTACCTGAAGAAACCACTCGGCCGCATCTTCCAGCGCCTTCTTCGGAATCAGTCCGACAATCTCGCTGGAAACCGGCATCACGCCGTAGCGCGCCGCTTCGCGCTTCACGAATTCGAAGACGCGCGCAATCGGGGTCTGATCGGTGTCGGTCAGGTTCATCGAAACTTGCGCCAAGCCCCGCACCGGCACGCCCATGCCTTTGACGTAACGGAATCCGCCATTCGAAAAGCGCACCGCCTTGCCAATCTTCTTCGCGATGTCGACATCCGGCGTATTGAGATAGACGTTGTAGGCAACCAGAAACTTCCGCGCCCCGACGATCGTCGCTCCCGCCGTCGGATGCAGCCCCGCCTCACCAAAGTCCGGTTTGCGATCCGCATTCGTCTTCACGTCCTCGCGAATCCCTTCAAACTGTCCGCGCCGAACGTTCTCCAGATTCTGCCGCTCCGGCCGCTGTGCCGCCGCTTCGTACAGGTACACCGGAATCTTGTAGCGCTTCCAGATCTCCTCGCCCGCACGACGCGCGATGGCAACGCAATCTTCCAGCGTCGCGCCTTCGATAGGAATGAACGGGATCACATCGGCTGCGCCCAGCCGCGGATGCGCTCCCGTGTGTTTGGTGAGGTCGATGAGTTCAGCGGCCTTGCCGACGCCACGAATGGCAGCTTCGGCCACGTTCACCGGATCGCCGACCAGCGTGATCACGCTGCGGTTGTGGTCGGCGTCCATCTCGCGATCGAGCAGATAAACGCCGTCCATCTTCATGGCTTCGATGATGGCATCGACGCGAGCCTTGTCGCGCCCTTCAGAGAAGTTCGGTACACATTCGACGAGTGCGGGCATAAATATCAGGATAAAACATGCGCCGCTATTCCCGAAGTGACTTGTCGCGAACGAAGCGGGGAATGCGGCCCAACGCGGAATCACGACGTTATCGCGGTTGGTGCTGTGATGTTGACGTGGCGACGGGCCTCATCGAAGCTTAGCGCCAGCGAACCACAAGGAGCTGTCCCGCCGCGGCAGACGACATCGGCATACCAGCGAGCTCCAGTGCCCTCGCCAGCTGCGGATCGGCGCCAGCCGCCAGCTCTTCGGGGCCAGGTAGCAACAGTTCATCGGGAACAACCCCATGGTGCTCAAGGCTATTCCCGTCGGTCATTTTCAGATCCGCAACCGTCAGCTCCATCCCGTAGGGCAGATACTGGCCAAACGCCTTGTCTTGCGAAAATTGGAATCTGCGAGCTTCCATCACTGCTCCAGCCGAACGATCGCCAATCACCGTGCCGCGCTTCTCAAGTTGCACCACACGGGCGAACAGCTCCGCAGCCGACGCTGAGCCACTGTCAACCAGGACGATCAGCTTCCCTGAGAAGGCGTGGCTTCCACGCGACTTCGCGACGAAAGGCTTAGAGGCTTTTCGTTCGACACGGTCGCCTACCTTTACATCGTGGTCGAAAAAACCTCCCAGCAAGCGGGCAAGGTTGTCTTCGGCGCCACCAGGGTTACCACGTAGGTCAATCACTACGGCTTTATAGTTGTTTGCCTTATGAAGGAATCCGTCGATTTGGGAGTCGCTCAGTTGAAAGATCGGCAGCTTCCACACCAGAACATCTTTCAGCTCGACAGTCTGTGTAGAGAACCGCTCCTCATCGAGTTGTGATTGGCGAACTACGTCCCATACGTCGGTGCCGTTAGTAAAGTCATAATTCCTGGGCAAATTTCGTACCGCCGACATTATTGTAATTTCGCGCGGCTGTCCTCCCGGGCTTACCAACGCGAGCTTCATGCCGGACCGTGGGGCGAGTGTGTGCATCGCGTAGTACAACTTCCACCAATTCTCGCGCGTAGGCTGAAAACCCTCTATAGCCAGGATCTGATCCCCTGGTTTTACTCCCTTGCTAGCTGCATCCGACTTCTCTTTCACGGCGACAATCATGCACTTATCGCCTATAAATCGCGCTTCCCATCCATCCTCCACTTGAAAAGGCCTGCTGGGTGGAATGAAGAAGGTGTGCGAGTCGTTGAGCACGTCCAGCATCCAGGCGATGTCTCCGAACGCCTCGCTGAGTGTCACTGCACTCTGGATTTTCTGCTGCGCTGCCCGATACCGTCCTTCGAAGTCCACCGCGTGTAAACCGGGATCGTAGTATTCGTGACGAACTTTATCCGCCGTGTCCTGCGCCATCTGCAATGCCTGATCGCGCTGCACAGAGGACATGGTATCGCCAGGCTTCTTTTCTGATGCCGGCAGTGGATGGGAAGCTATGCTGAATAGCAGCGACAGGACTAAAGGAGTTGCTAATCTCATGGCGCGTGGCATAGCCGAAAACTACAACAGAATTTTCGGACATGCAATTCAAATCATCACCGACGATTGTTTATCGCGATGTTTGCTCTAGAGCAACCACGGGGCCGGATAGTTGCGCTGCTATCACAATCTATTCGGGTAATTCGCCCGGCGACAATTCGTCCACATAACACCAGATCCATCGCTCACCCGGCTCGATGGATCGAATTAGCGGATGCTTTACCTTATGGAAGTGTTTGGTTGCATGCTTGTTCTTGGACGAGTCACAACAGCCGACATGGCCGCACTCCAGACACAGCCTTAAATGTACCCAGCGGTCGCCCAGCTTCACACATTCCTCGCAGACATGAACATCGGTTTGCTGAACCTTGATCGTATTGAGATGAGTGCAGTCTTGTGCCATCGTTGTCTCCTTAACGCTCCAATGCTTTCCGGTCCCACTTGCCGAGATTGGCTGCGGCCTCATAAGTGCTCTGCAGAAACTCCATCAATAATTCTTTGGGCGACTCCGCAATTCGTACATCGTCGTAGGGCAGAAGGAAGTTGCCCAGCTGTGGATTATAAGATGCCGCTTTCGGTCGGACAGACGCTCGCGTGAACCCCTCCGGCTCGGGCGCCGCATAGGAATAAAACGCGGGATGCGGATATCGCGGATCGCCCGCCCAGAAACCGGCGCTGCTCACCTCGTGCGAATAAGCTTCGCGCGTAACAGGATCCACCCCCGGCCGATCCGGGGCGCGCCGGCCGGAAAAGCGAGTTACCGCCAGATCGAAGCTTCCCCAGAAAAAATGCACCGGACTCACCTTGCCCAGGAACGGCGCTCGAAATTCCTTCAACACGTCGTCGGCCCAGACGAGTATGTGCCAGAACTTCTGCGCCGCCTCGGCGTCGTAGGATTTGTGTTTGTCATCTTTCTCGAATGCAATGGTCTCTTCGGGTGGAAGCTCGCAGGGCATCGTCCATATCTTCACCTGGACTCCAAGCTCCGACAAAGCTGCCATCACCAATCGATAAAAGTCGGCAACCGTCTGCGGTTTAAGGACAACTTCTTCACGGCCGCCTTCCGACGTCTCAATCTTGAGCTTCTGATCGATGAAGTCAAACCATATCTCAACATCGCCGCTCGTGTACGGCATAACCGAAGTCGTCAGCCCGCGAGCTGTCACATAGAGCGGCACGTTCCACCAATGATTCACCAGCGGAGTCAGCGCCAGGCGCACCTTGCCGACCACCTGCGTCCACCGGTGCAGCGTCGTCAAAGTGTCTTTCCACGACTCGTACGGCAGCTCCGGCAATGTTTGCGAATCGTGAGCATGGCCGGCCTTCGCAATGTTCACTTGCCACCCCCCTGTCGCAAATACTTTATACGATTTCACCGCGATCGTGCCGACTGCGATTACCGTCGGGGAAATGAAGCCGAAAGCTCGGCAAAACAGCCCCGAATCGCAATGTTCAAGGATCACAGGTCCTCGTCTTACTGGAACGGTATAATCTTCGGTTGCACCGGGGAATGCTGCGGCTTTTGTCTCGCTGTGCAGTTCGGGCTGTTGTTTCTACGATGCCGTTCTCCGTGCTCTCCGTGTCCTCAGTGGTGAAATAACGTATCGCGCAGGTTGCCATGACCATCATCAAACAACAAGATCTTATTCAGAGCGTGGCTGACGCTCTCCAGTTCATCTCGTATTACCACCCGGTAGACTTCATCAAGCACATGGCGGCGGCCTACGAGAAAGAGCAGTCGCCCGCCGCTCGCGACGCCATGGCGCAGATCCTGATCAACTCGCGCATGTGCGCCGAAGGCCACCGCCCGATCTGCCAGGACACCGGCATCGTAACCGTCTTCCTGAAGGTCGGGATGGACGTTCGTTGGGACGCGACCATGAGCGTCGAGGACATGGTGAACGAAGGCGTGCGCCGTGCCTATCAGCATGAGCACAACACACTGCGCGCCAGCATCCTCGCCGACCCGGCGGGGGCGCGCAAGAACACCAAAGACAACACCCCTGCTGTGATCAACATGACCATCGTGCCCGGCGACAAGCTGGAAGTGCTGGTCGCTGCCAAGGGCGGAGGGTCGGAAGCGAAATCAAAATTTGCGATGTTGAATCCGTCGGATTCCATCGTCGAGTGGGTGCTGAAGACGGTCCCCACCATGGGCGCAGGCTGGTGTCCGCCGGGGATCATCGGCATCGGCATTGGCGGCACGGCTGAGAAGGCAATGCTGCTGGCGAAGGAATCGCTGATGGAGCCAATCGATATCCAGGAACTGATTGAGCGCGGGCCGAAGACCACCGCGGAGAAGCTACGCGTTGAACTTTACAAGAAGATCAACCAGCTGGGCATCGGCGCACAGGGACTCGGCGGATTAACAACTGTGCTCGATGTCAAAGTAAGCGACTACCCGACTCACGCCGCCAATCTGCCGGTCGCAATGATTCCCAACTGCGCAGCAACGCGCCACGCGCACTTCGTGCTCGATGGCAGCGGTCCCGTAGCGCTCGAGCCGCCTTCGCTCGAGGACTGGCCGACGCTCACCTACAATCCCGTCAACGCGCGGCGCGTCAATCTCGACACGGTCACTCGTGAGGAAGTCGCCCATTGGCAGCCTGGCGAGGTGCTGCTGCTGAGCGGCAAGCTGCTCACCGGCCGCGACGCTGCCCACAAGCGCATGACCGAGATGCTCCACAAGAAAGAGGCGCTGCCGGTCGACTTCAACAATCGCTTCATTTACTATGTCGGCCCCGTCGATCCGGTGCGCGACGAGGCGGTCGGCCCCGCTGGTCCCACCACGGCCACGCGTATGGACAAGTTCACTCGCCAGATGCTGAAGGAAACCAACCTGCTCGGCATGATCGGCAAGTCCGAACGCGGCCCGGCAGCCATTGAAGCCATCCGCGACCATAAGGCGGTTTACCTGATGGCCGTCGGCGGCGCGGCGTATCTGGTGTCGAAGGCCATCAAGAAGTCGCGCGTGCTGGCCTTCCACGATCTCGGCATGGAAGCCATTTACGAGTTCGAAGTGGAAGATATGCCGGTGATGGTCGCCGTCGACGTAAACGGCAACTCCGTCCACGAGAGCGGTCCGCGCGAGTGGCAAGCCAAGATCGCGGAACTGGTGGAAATCGGGTAAGACAGCAACGAGCGATTAGCCATTAGCGATTAGCAACTAAAACAAAAACGCACCCATGATCAGGGTGCGTTTTTCGTTGACTGAAGAGAGGCTTACTTCTCTTCTTCTTTTTCCTTTGCCGGTTCGGCTTCAGCGGCCGAAGGGCCTTCCGCGGCCTGCGCTTCTTCAAGGGCCTTGCGGCTCTCTTCGGCACGCTTGGCGCGCATCTCGGCGCGCTTCTGCCGCTTCTCGTCCAGCGTCTTCTCGCTGCCAAGCAGCTCAACGAACGCCAGATCGCCGCCATCGCCTTGGCGGAAGCCGGAGTGAATAATTCTCACGTATCCGCCATTGCGGTCGCCGTAACGCGGCGAGATGGTGTCAAACAATTTCGTCACCGCCTCGCGCGTCATCAGATACGAAGCCGCCAGACGCCGCGCCGCCACATCGCCGCGCTTGCCCAGCGTGATCATCTTCTCCACATGCGGGCGCATCGCTTTGGCTTTTACTACAGTCGTTTCGATGCGCTCTTCCACAATCAGCGACGTCACCAGGTTACGCAACAGCGCGCGCCGGTGTTCGGTGTTCCGTCCTAACTTCCAACCTGCTCTACGATGACGCATATGAGTTCCTTCAGTGGCTAGTGGTTAGTTAAGACCGCTAGCAGTAACAGTCGATTGCTGGCCACTGGCCACTGGCCACTGACCACTGCTTTTAATACCCCTGATCGATTCCGTAATTCGACGACCCGAAACTCGGACTCTGGCTCATGCTCGACCCGCTGCCAGGCACAGCATTGCCATGCTCGTCGATCTTCATGCCCAGGCTCAACCCCATCGAGGAGAGAATCTCCTTGATTTCGTTCAGCGACTTGCGGCCGAAGTTCTTGGTCTTCAGCATCTCCGCTTCGGTCTTCTGTACCAGCTCGCCGATGGTCTGGATATTGGCATTCTTCAGGCAGTTGTAGCTGCGCACGGAAAGCTCCAGTTCCTCGACCGAGCGGTTCAGGTTCTCGTTGCGGATCTCCGGCTTGTCGGCGGCGCCGGCAGCCTGCGCTTCCAACTCCTCCTCGAAGTTGATGAAGATGTTCATGTGGTCTTTGAGCAGCTTCGCCGCCAGACCCAGCGCATCCGCCGGAGTGACCGAGCCGTTCGTCCAGATCTCGATCGACAGCTTATCGTAGTCGGTGATCTGTCCCAGACGCGCCGCTTCCACCGAGTAGTTGCACTTGCGAACCGGCGAGTGTACGGAATCAATCGGGATAAATCCCAGACCCAGATCTTCGTCGAAATTCTTGTCCGCCGAAACGTAGCCGCGGCCGCGCTTCAGGCGCATTTCCATGTCGATCTTGCCGCCCTCGCTGACGGTCGCGATGTAGACGTCTTTGTCCAGCACCTCGACATCGGCGTCGGCCTCGATCATGCCCGAGGTGACGATGCCGGGTTGATCAGCGCGCAGATAAATCGCCTTCGGCGCATCGCCGTTCAGTCGGAACGGAACCTGCTTCAGGTTGAGGATGATGTCGGTCGCATCCTCGACTACGCCGGGGATCGACTGGAACTCGTGCAGCACGCCTTCTATCTTGACTGCGGTAACCGCAGCTCCCTCGATCGAGGAAAGCAACACGCGGCGCAGCGCGTTGCCAATGGTTGTACCGAACCCACGCTCGAACGGCTGTGCCCAGAAGTGACCGTACTTATCGGTCAAGACTTCGGTGTCGGTTGCCAGCCGTTTCGGTTTTTGAAAGCCCTTCCAAAGCATCTGTAACTCCTATCTCTTCGGCCGTGCTGCACGGCTCAAGTCCGGCTGATCTGGCCGAAGGCTGAGGCGGTAGAGCTGGGCTTCAGCCCAGCGTCCCGCGGGTTTCTGTGTTGACGAGCCGGCTTTTAGCCGGCCATACCTTACTTGCTATACAGTTCGACGATCAGCTGCTCATTGAGAGGCAGGTTGATGTCTTCGCGCTTCGGCAAAGCCAGCACGCGACCCTTATAAGCATCGCGATCGACTTCCAGCCACGCCGGCGCAGCCTGATGGCTCGCGAAATCCTTCGCCACTTCCAGCATGGTGAGCTTGCTGCTACCCTCGCGAATC
The DNA here is from genome assembly GCA_963805985.1 of uncultured Acidobacteriaceae bacterium. Taxonomy (GTDB): domain Bacteria; phylum Acidobacteriota; class Terriglobia; order Terriglobales; family Acidobacteriaceae; genus Bog-257. The sequence continues at coordinate 259,282 of CAWDWG010000013.1, forward strand.
GTGACCTCGTCGCCGGCGCTTACCGAGAACGATGGAATGTTCACCTTGCGGCCGTTCACTGCAACATGGCCGTGCCGCACCAGCTGGCGCGCCTGTCGACGCGCGACGGCAAAGCCGAGGCGATAGACAACGTTATCCAGCCGCCGCTCGAGTTGTTGCAGCAACAGCTCGCCGGTGACGCCCTTGCTGCGCGCCGCTCGCTCGAAGTAGTTGCGGAATTGGCCTTCTTGTGCGAAGTAGATGCGCTTCGCTTTTTGCTTCTCGCGAAGCTGCAGACCATAGCCAACGATCTTGGCTTTGCGATCCTTGCCGTGCTGGCCAGGGGCAAAATTGCGCTTCTCGATCGGACACTTGTCCGTAAAGCATTTTCCGCCTTTGAGGAACAGCTTCATGCCCTCGCGGCGGCACAGGCGGCAAACTGCGTCTTTGTACCGTGCCAAGTTTTATCTCCTCGGAGCAGACGTTGTCCGCTCGTTTTGCGGATCGGTTTACGGGACTTGGCGTCCCTTCGTCCCGATCAAAACTGATTGTGAACTGGATAACAATTAGATGTTCAAACGAACAATCCGATTCTCGCCAGTATTTGTGCTGCCCCTGAAGGGGCTCAGCACCCTTCTTTAGACTCTAGACTCTGCGTCGCTTCGGCGGACGGCAGCCGTTATGCGGTACCGGCGTGACGTCCTTGATCGAGCGGACATCCAGCCCAGACGCAGCCAGAGCGCGCACCGCCGACTCACGTCCCGATCCCGGACCGCTGACGCGGACATCGACGCTGCGCATGCCGTGATCGCGCGCCTGGTTGGCGGCGTTCGCTGCGGCCTGCTGCGCGGCAAAGGGAGTACCCTTGCGCGATCCGCGGAAGCCCAACGACCCCGAACTCTTCCACGACACGGTATTCCCGGTCGTGTCGGTGATGGTGACGATGGTGTTGTTGAAGGACGCCTGCACGTGCACTAATCCGTGAGGAACGTGCTTGCGCTCCTTCTTCTTGAACTTCTTGGTCTTACCTTTTTTGTCGGCGGCGGAACCCGCTGGTTTAGCCATAGATTATGTCTTACCCGTCGCTTTCTTCTTATTCGCCACCGTGCCCTTGCGCGGTCCTTTGCGGGTGCGGGCGTTGGTGTGCGTGCGCTGTCCGCGGACCGGCAGGCTGCGGCGATGACGATAGCCGCGATAGGAGCCGATTTCAATCAGCCGCTTGATGTGCATCGAGATGTCTTTGCGGAGATCGCCTTCGACGTCGCCTTCCTGCTCGATGACCTGGCGGATGCGATTGACTTCGTCTTCGTTCAGATCGCTGACCTTCTTGACCGGCTCGACATGAGCGGCGCCAAGAATCCTGGCCGACCGCGAATTGCCGATGCCGTAGATGTAGGTCAGCGCGATCCGGATGTGCTTGTTGCGTGGTAGATCCACGCCTGCAATACGTGCCATGTATAACCCCTAGTGGCCGCTGGTCAGTGACCAGTGGCCAGTTAAACCTAACCTTGTCTCTGCTTATGCTTCGAGTTCTCGCAAATGACCCTAACCACGCCGTGCCGGCGGATCACCTTGCACTTGTCGCAAATCTTCTTGACAGACGCCCTGACCTTCATGATTGCTGTTGTTTCCCTTCAGAATCTCTGCGTCCCTACGGGACTCGAGTTCTTGCTTTCAACTGGCCACTAGCCACAGGCACTGGCCACTGCTACTTGTACCGATACACAATTCGTCCGCGCGTTAAATCGTACGGCGACAGTTCCACCGCTACGCGGTCGCCAGGAAGAATGCGGATGAAGTTCTTACGCATTTTGCCGGAGACGTGCGCCAGCACCTGATGCTTGTTCTCCAGTTCCACTCGAAACATCGCATTGGGCAGCGGCTCAACCACCACTGCCATTACTTCAATCGCGTCTTCCTTACTCATTCACACCCAGTTGTCCGTTGTCGGTTGTCGGTTGTCAGTTTTGACCTTGGCACGACAGCTCTCATCAGCCCAAGGCCCACTTCAAAGCTTCACTAGTTGCTAGCCGCTCGTTGCTAGTTGCTGACTGACAACCGACAACTGACAACCGACAACTGGTTCATCCTACTCGGTCAAAATCAGCGGGCCGTTTTTCGTTACCGCAATGCAGTGCTCGAAGTGGGCGCTATAGCTTCCGTCCTCGGTGACTGCGGTCCATTTATCGTCCAGCACGCGCGTTCCCGGCCGGCCCATATTCACCATTGGCTCAATCGCCAGAACCATGCCATCGCGCAGCTTGGGGCCCTGTCCCGGCGTGCCGTAGTTCGGAACCTGCGGATCTTCGTGCAGCCGCGTCCCGATTCCATGCCCTACAAACTCACGCACCACGCTGAAGCCGTTGGCCTCAACATACTTCTGCACCGCCGCGCCGATGTCGCCAATCGTATTGCCCGCGTGCGCAGCCTCAATACCCTGAGCCAGCGACTCGCGCGTCACATCCAGCAGCTTCTGCAACTCCGGCGTGATCGCGTCGCCTACTGGAACGGTGATCGCCGCGTCGCCATAGTAGCCGTCGAGCACGACACCGCAATCCAAGGACACGATGTCGCCCGCTTTCAGCACCCGCCGCTCCGACGGAATCCCGTGGACGATCTCGTTGTTTACCGAAACGCACAGCACGCAGGGATAATCGTAATAACCCTTGAATGCCGGCTTCGCGCCCAGGTCGCGAATCTTGCGCTCCGCGACGCGCTCCAGATCCATGGTGGAGCAACCGGGAGCAACTGCTTCTTTCGCCGCGTTCAGGACCTCGCGAACGATGTGCCCGCTGCGGCGCATCTTTTCAATTTCCGCGGCTGACTTACAAACGATTGACATTCTCTATCGCGCGAAACGCCTGCGCCATTACCTCTTCCACTGGTAGCTCGCCGTTCACTTCCACCAGCCGCCCGCGAGCCTTGTAATAGTCGACCAGAGGCAGCGTCTGCCGGTCGTACGTCTTCATGCGCTCGGCAAAAACATCTTCCGCATCGTCCGGGCGCGTCACAAGTGACGTGCCATCAACATCGCAGATACCCTGGACTTTGGGAGGCTGGAAGTAGACGTTATAAATCCGCCCGCAGGTGGGACAGGAACGGCGTCCGGTAACCCGTTGCCGTAGAGTATTATAGTCTACTACCAGCCTGATCACAACCGGCGCCGCGCACGCCTTCTGAGCCGCCGCATCGCCCGTCCTGCAACTCCGCATCTTCTCCAGCTGCGCATCCAGCCATTCGGCCTGGCGCACTGTCCGCGGAAACCCATCCAGAATGAACCCGCGACAGCAGTCCGCTTCCTGCAACCGGTCAGCGACCATGTCGCAAACCAGATCGTCCGGGACCAGCTCACCCCGTTCCATGATCGCCTTGGCCTTCAACCCCAGCTCGGTCTTCCGAGCTACGCAAGCCCGCAAAATGTCTCCGGTGGAGATCTGCGGGATGCCGAAGGCTTCAGCAATCCGCTTGGCCTGCGTTCCTTTGCCGGCCGCCGGAGGTCCCAGCAGAATAATAGGACCCGATATACGCGTGTTCGCCTGCACGCCCACTGCTGCGGAAGTCTGCGCTTCCATGGTTGTACCCTGAGAGGCGTCCGTGTGCCGGGTGACGCTGGGCGACCGCCTTCCGGAATCTTCCGAACATCTCTTCTTTCTGCCCGCCGCTAGACGGGCCCGAAAACAGTGGCCAGTGGTCAGTTACCAGTGGCCAGCAAAACCTCTCTAATCCGGCGACTTCCTGGCCACTGACCACTAGCCACTGGCCACTGCCGCCTTACCACGTCGACCTGCGCCCGCGCACTCGTCCGCTGCGCGGAGTAAATCCTTCGTAATGCCGCATCACCAGTTGCGACTCGACCTGATTGACCGTATCCATTGCCACGCCGACGACGATCAGCAAGGAAGTTCCGCCGAAATAGAAATTCACTCCGAGACCGTTGGTCACAAAGTTCGGCAACCGCTCGAAGAATGTGCCGACGGGTCCCCACAGGTGGTTCAAGCGAATACCGGCGATCATCCACTCCGGAATGAACGAAATCAGCATCAGGTAGATCGCGCCTACCAGGGTGATACGCGTCAAAATATCGTTGATGTAACTCGCGGTACGGGCGCCTGGGCGAATGCCAGGAATAAATCCGCCGTACTTGCGCATGTTGTCCGCGACTTCTGTCGGGTTAAAGATGATCGACACGTAGAAGTAGGCGAAGAAAATGATGCCGACAGCGTACAAAAGCGTGTACAGCGGCTCACCCCACTGCAACGCGCGCAGCATGGGCCCGAAGTAGCGGTTGTCCTTGAACAGCGCTCCTGCGGTCTGCGGCAAAGTCAGCACCGACGAAGCGAAGATCACCGGCATGACGCCGCCGGAGTTCACACGCAGCGGCAGGTGAGTCGACTGCCCGCCCATAACTTTGCGTCCGACAACGCGCTTGGCGTACTGCACCGGAATGCGGCGCTCGCTGCGTTCCACGAACACAATGAAGGCCACGACCGCAACCATCAGCACAACCAGCAACAGCATGGCAGGCACGGTCAGCGCGCCCCAGGCCTGGTTCTTGGCCTTGTCCACCAAGTCCATCACGCCGCGCGGCAGGCCGACCACGATGCCGGCAAAGATCAGCAGTGACATACCGTTGCCGACGCCGCGTTCAGTAATCTGTTCGCCCAGCCACATGATGAAGACGCTGCCCGTCGTCAACGTCAGCATGGTCATCAGGACAAAACTGATACCGGGATTGACCACGAAATCCGGCTGGCGCTGCAACGTAAATGCGATGCCCAGCGACTGCACCGCGCTCAAGCCGAGAGTCAGGTAGCGCGTCCACTGGGTGATCTTCTTGCGGCCCAGTTCGCCTTCCTTCTGTAGCTTGGCCAGCGGCTCATACACCACGGTCATCAACTGCAGGATGATCGACGCGGTGATGTACGGCATGATGCCGAGCGCGAAGACCGTCAGCCGGCGCAACTGGCCGCCGCTGAACAGGTCGATGAAGCCCAGGAAGCTGCCCCGGTTCTGGTCGAAGAACTGCGCCAGCTTATCGGCGTTGATACCCGGCGTCGGAATGTGGCCGCCCAGGCGATACACCGCCAGCAGCCCAAGCGTGAACAGAATGCGCTTTCGTAGATCGGGGACGCGGAATACGTTGGCTAACTTCTCAAGCATAGAACCTCAAGAACCAGTTGGCAGTGGCCAGTGACCACTAGCCAGTTAAAACAAATCTGCTCGCAACAGCTAAGCGCTGACGACTTGTATCGTTCCGCCGGCCTTCTCAATCTTTTCCTGCGCCGACTTGGAGAACTTGTGGGCATGCACGGTGAGCGCCTTCGACAGCTCGCCCTGTCCCAACACCTTCACCAGTGCCTTCTTGGAGCTCACCATTCCGGCTTTGCGCAGTACTTCCGGGGTGATCTCGCTATCGCTCAGGCTCGCCAGCTTTTCCAGGTTTACCACTTCATACTCAGCGCGGAAGATGTTGGTGAAACCGCGCTTGGGAAGCCGGCGATGCAACGGCATCTGGCCGCCTTCAAATCCGCGCATGATGCGCGAACCGCTGCGCGAGCGCTGGCCTTTATGACCACGGGTGGAAGTCTTGCCCATACCCGAACCCATGCCCCGGCCGACTCGCTTACGCTTCTCAGTCGCCTTACGGGGCGCTCTTAGTGTGCTTAAGTTCATATCAAAACCTCTGTTGTCGGTTGCCAGTTGTCCGTTGTCAGTGAAAACGACCTGCGCGCTTTCCCACCGCCCAGCTTGGGCCGCCGATTGTGTCTAACCGACAACCGGCAACTGACAACTACTTTACGATTTCGACTAAATGCGGCACCTTCGCCACCATGCCGCGGATCGAGGGCGTATCCTCGCGCTCGACAACCTGATTGAGCCGCGTAAAGCCCAGTCCCTTGACCACCAGCTTATGCTTCACCGGCGCCGCGATGGCCGAACGCACCCACTTCAGATGGATCTTCGAACCATGGGGGGCGGCCACCTTCTCTGCCTTTTTCCGAACTCGCGCCATGATTACAACTCCTCCACGGTCTTGCCGCGCTGGGCTGCTACGTCCCGGCGGTCGCGCAACTTACCAAGCGCGTTGAACGTCGCTTTGATCACGTTGTGCGGGTTGGTGGTGCCAATCGATTTAGTCAGCACGTTCTGCACGCCGGCCGACGTCATCACCGCGCGCACGGCGCCGCCGGCGATCACGCCCGTTCCTTCCGGAGCCGGCTTCAGCAGCACCATGCCCGAACCATAACGTCCCAGCACTTGATGTGGGATGGTGGTTTGATTCAGGTTGACGCGCAGAAGGTTCTTCTTGGCTGACTCGATGCCCTTGCGGATCGCCTGCGGCACTTCCTTGGCCTTGCCGGAACCGTAGCCCACAACCGCCGAGGACGGATCGCCGACGACCACCAGCGCCGCGAACGACAGATTCTTGCCGCCCTTGACGACCTTGGTGACGCGGTTGATCGAAACCACCTGGTCCTTCAACTGGTACTGACCGGCGTCTAACTTTTTCTTTACTATTGGCATTTTCTCTCTTCGCTTCTCACTGTTCGCTGTTCGCTATTCGCCAGAGCCCGGTCCCGAGTCGGTAACTGACAACTGAACCGGCAGCTGACAACTGTTTCCTAAAACTCTAGACCTGCTTCGCGCGCGGCATCGGCCAGCGCCTTGATGCGACCGTGATACAGATAACCGCCGCGATCAAAGACGACTTTCTTGATGCCCTTGTCCTTGGCGCGCTCGGCGATCAGCTTGCCGACTTCCTTGGCTGAACTGACATTGCCGCCCGTAGGCCGCTTGTCGCCCTTGACGCCTTTGCCCTTCTCGACCGAGGTGGCCTGGACCAGGGTCATGCCCTTGGCATCGTCGATGACCTGCGCGTAAATATGGTTCACCGAGCGATACACGTTCAGCCGTGGCCGCTCCTCGGTGCCCATAAGCTTCTTGCGAATGCGGGTGTGAACCTTCTGCCGTGTCTGATCCTTTGAAGTCTTCGAAATCATTTCTTTTTTCCTTGTCCCGGGCTTCTGAACCGGGTAACGGTGGCTCGCGCCCATCCCGTCAACAACTACTCATGCTGCTACTCGTTAGATCTTAGCCAACCGCCGCCGCCAGCGTCAGATCACTGACAACCGACAACTGGCAACCGGCAACTATTTGGCTCCCGTCTTGCCGACCTTCTTCTTCAGCCGCTCGTCGCTGTAACGCACGCCCTTGTTCTTGTACGGATCGGGCGGCCGCAAACTGCGCATCTCGGCAGCGACAAATCCTACTTTTTGACGATCGATGCCGCTGATGGTCAAGTGCGTCAGCTTGGGATCGATCGCAACTTCGATGCCGCCCGGCAGCGGATACTCGATGGGGTGAGAATAGCCCAGCGTGAACACCACTGTGCCCTTGCCCTTCATCTCGGCGCGATAACCGATGCCGACGATGTCCAATTCCCTCGTCCAGCCTTTGGTAACACCTTCGACCGAGTTGTTAACCAGGGCGCGGACCAGGCCGTGGATTGCGGCTTTCGAATCGTCCTCGCGGACGACATTCAACACGCCGTCTTTCTGCTCCAGCGTGACGCCGCCCGGCATGTGGGTGACAACTTCGCCCTTGGGGCCCTTCACGCGAACGGTATTGCCCTCGACGGCATAGGTCACGCCCTTGGGCAGCGGTATCGGTTTCTTACCTATTCTCGACATAATCTTTAGCTCTCAGCCGTCAGCTTTTAGCTCCCGGCTTGTTCTTCATCATTCGAGCATCGCGCCCGACTTCCAAATCATCACCAGGCCATCACCGCGAGCCGACGGCTGATAGCCGACAGCTGACAGTTGCTTAGTAGATCTCGCACAGTACTTCGCCGCCGACGCCTTCCTTGCGAGCCTGGCGACCGGTCATCACGCCCTTGGGCGTGGTCAGGATGTTGATCCCTAAACCGCCCAACACGCGCGGAATTTCGGTATGTCCGACGTAGACACGGCAGCCGGGACGCGAGATGCGCTTCAGGTCCGAAATCGGGGACGAGTTGTCGGGACTGTACTTCAAATAGACCCGCAGGACCTTGCGTCCTTCTTCGTCGGTCGCTTTGAAGTTCGCGATGTAGCCCTCTTCCTTCAGAATGCGGGCCATCTCCACCTTCAGCTTGGAGTGCGGAACGTCCACCTTCTGCTGTCGCGCCTTGATGGCGTTACGAACTCTGGTTAAGAAATCTGAGACCGGATCGGTCAAACTCATGCTTTGCTTCTCCTGATATCGTCGCCCGTTCGCTCACGGTCGCACCATGCGAGCCTGCAAGAACCTGCGGCGACGTACTCACTGGCCACTGGCAACCGGCCACTGGCTACTGCACTTCTACCAACTCGACTTCGCAACCCCAGGAATCTCGCCCCGCAGAGCCAGATCGCGGAAATGCAGACGGCACAGCCCGAACTTGCGTAGATAGCCACGCGCGCGTCCGCACATCTTGCAGCGATTATGCTGCCGGGTCGAGAACTTGAGCTTCTTGTTCGTCTTCGCTATTTGTGATGTTCTCGCCATTGTTTCCTTTTCAGCGTTTAGCTATTGGCCTTCAGCTCTTAGCTTTCAACCTCATCGAGTCTCATCGCGTACTTGAAACTCGAAACTTGAAACTAGAAACTTCTTCTACTGCCGGAACGGCATGCCCATGTGCTTCAACAGCGCTCGCGCCTGATCGTCCGTTCCTGCCGAGGTCACGATCGTGATGTTCATGCCCTTCATCTTCTCGACCTTCGCATAGTCGATTTCGGGGAAGATCAGCTGATCGCGTACGCCCAGCGTAAAGTTACCGCGCCCGTCAAATGATTTCGTCGGAACTCCGCGGAAGTCGCGAACACGCGGCAGGGCAACATTCACCAGGCGATCGAAGAACTCGTACATGCGGTCGCCGCGCAACGTCACCATCACGCCGATGGGCATTCCCTCACGAACCTTAAACGCCGCAATCGATTTGCGGGCTTTGGTGATCACCGGCTTCTGGCCCGTGATCTGACCGACTTCCGTTGCCGCCGGATCGATCAGCTTGGCATTCTGCGTGGCCTCGCCGACACCCATATTGACGATGATCTTCTCCAGCCTGGGAGCGGCCATCGGGTTCTCCAGGCTGAATTCCTTCATCAGCGCCGGCAGAACCTCTTTCTGATAGCGCTCGCGCATGCGCGCGGTAGCACGGTTGGTCGCCTTAGGACGCGCCGGCTTGCCCGCGGCCTGATCACTCGCCGCTTCTACTTCCCCGGGCTTTGCTTTCTTGCCCTGAGGCTTGCCCTGACCAGCCGGCTGCTTGCCTCCGCCTTGCTGAGCTTTCTGTTTCTTCTCGTCTGCCATGTCTCTGCTTTTACCTTTCTCACGGTTTCGGCTTTGGGCCGGTTCGTGAGGGAATCAATTTTGAAAGCCGGCACTTGGCATTTAGCAGATGGCACTTAGCCAAAACGTTGCCGATCTTTATCTGCTGCTCGAACCCTAAGCCTTGGCTAAGCGCTAAATGCCAAGTGCTAATGGCTGCTTCTATTTTTCCAGCGTCGTGCTGCACTTCTTGCACACGCGCACGTGGCGGTCGCCTTGGTATTCATGTCCCACGCGTACGGGACGATTGCAGGACTTGCACATCAGCATCACATTGCTGATGGAAACCGGGCTCTCCTGCTCGGCGATGCCGCCCTTGATATTCTTCTGCGGGTTAGGGCGCACGTTCTTCTTCACCATCATGACGTGCTCGACCAGCACCTTGCCTTCGTCCGGCATGACGCGCAGCACGCGGCCCTGCTTGCCCTTGTCCCGTCCCGTAATCACCTGCACCTGATCGTTGCGGCGAATGTCTACACTCTTCTGCATGATCTCAATCCTTCTTAACCGCCGCCATGTCCGCCCGGCTTTTAGCTCTTAGCTGACTGGCAACTGACAACTGACAACCGGCAACCGCCTTACAGCACTTCCGGCGCCAGGGAAACAATCTTCAAGAACTTCTTTTCGCGCAGCTCGCGAGCCACCGGCCCGAAAACGCGCGTGCCCACTGGTTCATGCGCGTCGTTGATGAGCACCGCCGCATTCTGATCGAAGCGGATATAGGTGCCATCACGGCGGCGATGCTCCTTGCGAGTCCGAACGATTACCGCCTTCACCACCGTGCCCTTCTTGGCAGTGCCATCGGGCGAAGCTTCCTTCACGGCGGCAGTAATCACATCGCCCAGGCCGGCAACCAATCCGGTCGAACCGCCCAGCGGCAGGATCATCTGCAGCTTGCGCGCGCCGGAGTTGTCGGCGACATCGAGCATGGACCTCATCATCACTGCCATAATTTCTTCTCCTTCGACCCGCCCTAGCCAATCCCGGGCTAGAACGGGGCACCCGCTGCGTTGCGAATCGGCATTTAGCAATTAGCCGTTAGCACCTAGCCAAACCTGCCGGCACTCATGGCCTTGGCTAAATGCCAAGTGCTAAGTGCTGCTCTTACGCCTTCCCGCCGACCGCTTCTTCAACCGGCGCGACCAGCGCCGCCCGCTGCACGATTTCCTTCAACTGCCAGCGCTTCAGCTTGGACAGCGGACGCGTCTCTTCGATCTTCACGAAGTCGCCAAGATGCGCGGTGCCCTGCTCGTCGTGCGCATAAAACTTTTTGCTGCGCGTTACCACGCGCTTATAGAACGGGTGCGCCTTCTGCCGCCGCACCTCAACCACGATGGTCTTGGCCATCTTGGTCGAGACGACTTTGCCGATCATGATCTTGCGCCGTCCCGCGGCTTTGGCAGTGCTGGTTGCTGTGGTTTCAGCCATGGATTACTTTTTCTCCGTCGCGGCTTTCGTCTTCTTTGCGGCCGCTTTCTTCGCCGGTGCGGGAGCGCTGGCTACCGGTGCCTTAGGAGCCGAGGCTCCGTTTCCGCCGGCAATCTGCTTCTGGCGCATCACCGTCTTCACCCGCGCAATGTCCTTCTTCAGCTCGCGAATCTTCTTCAGGCTCTCGGTCTGGCCCATCTTGAGCTGAAACTTCATCTTGAACAGCTGGTCCGACAGCTCATGCTGCTGATGGTCCAGCTCGATATCGGTCAGGTTGCGTATCTTGTCTACGTTCATCGCTAATCCTTGGGTGAGGGATCAGGGGCTTGGGGTTGGGGTTAGGGGTTAGGATCTCCCTGACCTATTCCATTACCTGCTAATCCCTGACCTCTAGTCCCTAGTCCCTGCTTTAGTGCAGGCCTTCGCGCTGCACAAACTTGGTTCGCAGCGGCAGCTTGTGCGAGGCCAAACGCATGGCTTCGGCAGCATCTGCCGACGAGACGCCTTCCATCTCAAACAGGATCTTTCCCGGGCGGACTACAGCCACCCAGTGATCCGGCGCGCCCTTGCCTTTACCCATACGAGTTTCGGCCGGCTTCTTCGTCACCGGCTTATCCGGGAAGAGACGAATCCAAATCTTGCCGCCACGCTTGACGAAACGCGTCATGGCCACGCGGCTGGCTTCGATCTGGCGATCAGTGATCCATCCCGGCTCCAAAACCTTAAGCCCGAAGTCGCCGAACGACAGCTCGCCGCCCCGCCACGCCTTACCGCACATACGACCGCGCTGCTGCTTGCGGTACTTTACTTTCTTTGGCATCAACATAAGAATCAGTTCTCAGGGATTAGGGACCAGGGGTTAGGGGTTAGCAGTCCATCCCGCTCCCATCCAGTCTTCCCAATCGCAAATTCTTGTTCGTCCCATCTTGCTTAGCTAGTTCCTGCTTTCAGCGACCAGCGATCTTCGCTAGTCCCTGATCCCCAATCCCTAGCCCCTGCTTCTAAAACGCTCCGCTTTGAACCGTCTGCGGCTCACGGCGCTTCTCTTTGAAAATCTCGCCCTTGTACACCCAAACCTTCACGCCGATCACGCCGTAGGTAGTGCGCGCTTCGGTGAAACCGTAGTCGATGTCGGCACGCAGCGTGTGCAGCGGCAGTCGGCCCTGCAGATACCATTCCGACCGCGCGATTTCGTTGCCGTTCAGGCGCCCGCTGACGCGCACCTTGATTCCCTTGCAGCCAAAGCGCAGCGCCGAGTCCACCGCTTTGCGCATGGCGCGACGGAAGCCAACGCGCTTCTCCAACTGCAGCGCGATGTTCTCCGACACCAGCTGCGCGTCGAGCTCCGGCTTGTGCACCTCCTGGATGTCGACGTAGACATCGCGATTGGTGCGCTTCTGGATCTCCTGCTTCAGCTTGTCGATCTCCGTGCCTTTGCGCCCAATGATGATGCCGGGACGCGCGGTGCGGATGATGATGCGCAGCTTGTTGCCCGGACGCTCAATCTCGATCGAGCTCACGCCCGCCGACTTCAGCTTGTCCTTCAGCTCGGCCTTCAGCTTGACGTCTTCCAGCAGCAGCTTGTCGTAATCGCGCACGACGAACCAGCGCGACCGCCACGGCTTGGTGATGCCGAGACGAAAACCGTATGGATGGACTTTCTGTCCCATAATCTCCCTACTTTTTCTTCGCGGGCTTCTTGCCCGCAAATTTCTTAGCTGGCGTTTTCTTGGCCGGTGCCTTCTTGGCTGCCGATTTCTTAGCCGGTGCCTTCTTAGCTGCCTTCTTCGCCGGCGCAGTTTCCTCGACCGTCTGCACCAGATCGCCCTTACCGTTCTTCGCGGTCTTCTCCGCCAGCGCAATCTCGATATGGGCGATGCGCCGCTGATAGCGATAGGCGCGGCCCATTGGCGCAGGACGAATGCGCTTCATGCGCGGCCCGTCGTTGGCAATGGCGCGAGTCACGACCAGGCGGTCAACATCGACGTCCAGACCCTTCTCGGCGCTAACGTAGTTGGCATTCTCCACCGCCGAGCGCAGCAGCTTGTACAACTTCGGCGCGATGCCCTTCTTGCTGAACGTCAGCGTGTCCAGCGCCTCTTCCACCCGGCGGCCCTTGATCAGCTCGAGCACCAGGCGCGCTTTCTGCGGCGAGACTCGCACGTAATTCAGCTTGGCTGTGAATTCCATGTCGTTTCCTTATCTCGCCGGCGGCGCTGGCTTGGCCGAGGTCTCCGTTGCAGCTTTCACAGAGTGGCCCTTGAAGGTGCGCGTCATGCTGAACTCGCCCAGCTTGTGACCCACCATGTTTTCGGTGACGTACACCGGGATGAACTTCTTCCCGTTGTGCACCGCCAGCGTGTGTCCCACCATCTCCGGGATCACCGTAGAGCGGCGCGACCAGGTGCGCACCACCTTCTTCTCGTTGCGCGCGTTCAGCTGCTCGATCTTGACCTGCAGATGCGAATCGATGAACGGGCCTTTCTTGGTTGAACGTGCCATATCGTCTCAGTCCTACTTCGGTCTGCGGTTCACGATGAACTTATCGGTCCGCTTGTTGTTGCGTGTCTTGTAGCCGCGCGTCGGCTGGCCCCAGGGGGTCACCGGATGGCGTCCGCCGCTGGTCTTGCCTTCGCCACCGCCGTGCGGGTGATCGACCGGATTCATGACCACACCGCGATTGGTCGGCCGCCGTCCCAGCCAGCGCGTGCGACCGGCTTTGCCGATGGAAACGTTTTCGTGATCGACATTGCCGACCTGGCCGACGGTTGCCATGCAATCCACCAACACCTTGCGCGTCTCGCCGGAAGGCAGTTTCAGCAGCGCGTAGTCGCCTTCCTTGGCAACCAGCTGCGCCTGAGCGCCTGCCGACCGCGCCATCTGCGCACCCTTGCCCGGCTTGAGCTCGATGTTGTGCACCGTCGTTCCAGGAGGAATGTTGCGCAGCGGCAAAGCATTGCCCACCAGGATGTCGGCCTCGGGACCACTGACTACCTTCGCGCCAACCTTCAAGCCAACCGGATACACAATGTAGCGCTTCTCGCCGTCGGCGTAGTTCAGCAGCGCGATGCGCGCCGAGCGGTTGGGATCGTACTCGATCGACGCTACCGTCGCCGGCACCCCAGCCTTGTCGCGCTTGAAATCGATGATGCGCAGCTTGCGCTTGTGTCCGCCGCCGCGCCGCCAGATCGTAAGGTCGCCGCCATTGCGGCGTCCGCTGATGCGCTGCTTGGGCTCGGTCAACGGCTTGTGCGGCCGATTCGTTGTCAACTCCGCGTTGTCGGTGGTAGTGTAAAACCGCCGCGCGGGAGTCATCGGTCTGTAAGTCTTGATTGCCATAATCGCTCTTCGCTACTGGCTTTTCGCCGTTCGCCTGAAACTCGAAATCTGAAACTCGAAACTGCTCTTACAAGTTCTCTGCGTACTCGGGCATCTTCTGGCCCGCCTTCAACCGGACATAAGCCTTCTTCCAGTCAGGACGGTAGCCGGTAAACTTGCCGCGGCGACGTTCCTTGCCTTCGAAGGTCGCGGTGCGAACTGAGTCCACCTTCACTTTGAAAATGCTCTGCACGGCCTGCTTGATCTCGGTCTTGCTCGCCTTGACGGCGACTTCGAAGACCAGCGTCGCTTCCGTTTCCTTAACGCCCAGTCCCTTTTCGGTGATCACCGGACGGCGAATGATCTGATACGCCGACTTCATTACGCCACCTCCGCGTGTCTGCGCTTGGGCGCCGAAGCCTTCAGTGAGTCCTGCAACTTCTCCAGCGCCGGCCGCGCAAAGATTGCGCTCTCGTAGCGCAGCAGGTGATAGGGATGAACCTGATTACCAGCCAGCAGCTCGACCCCTTCCAGGTTGCGCGAGCTGAGATGCAGGTTGTGATTCTCGGTCCCTGAGCTCTCGACCAGCAGCGTGGTCTTGCCCACGTTCAGCTTGTCCAGCGTTTGCCGGAAGGCTTTGGTCTTCGCGCCTTCCAGCTCGAAGTTCTCGACCACCACCAGCTTGCCATCGGCAAGCTTGGCCGCCAGTGCCGAGCGCAGCGCGCCCAGCAGCTTCTTGCGCGGAAACGCGAAGTCATAAGAGCGGGGCTGCGGTCCGTGAACCGTGCCGCCATGCCGCCACAGTGGAGAGCGGATGGAGCCGACACGCGCGCGTCCCGTGCCCTTCTGCTTCCACAGCTTCTTGCCTGCGCCGCTCACCAGCTTCTTGTTCTTGGTGGCGTGCGTTCCGGCGCGAAGTCCGGCGCGGTAGTGCTTTACCGCTTCCCACAGCAGATCCTCGTTGACTGCGCCGAAGACTTCATCGGCCAGGTCAAACGATCCTACTTTTTCGCCGCCTAGATTTACTACGTCAATCGTTGCCATATCTTTTTCTCGGTTGCCAGTGGCCAGTTGCCAGCGGCCAGTTAAATCGCATCTTTGAAGCCGGCAGCACAGCGCCATCAACTACTGGCAACTGACTACTGGTTACTGACTATTTCTTCTTCGCCGCCGCGCGCTTGGAAGCCTTCAACGGATCGACCGTGCCGGAGCCGCTGAATCCACGGCGCTCTCTCGGCGGCTTCTTCGCTTTGGTGATCACCACGTACCCATCGCGATGGCCCGGAACCGCGCCTTCGACTACCAGCAGGTTCTCGTCTTTATCGACGCCGAGCACACGCAGATTGCGAACCGTTACCCTGTCCACGCCCATGTGGCCGGACATCCGCATGCCTTTGAACACACGCGACGGAAACGCCGACGATCCGATCGAACCGGTGATCTGGAACATCGAGCCGTGTGACGCCGCGCCGCCGGCAAACTTGTGGCGCTTTACTACGCCGGCAAAGCCGCGTCCCTTGCTGATTCCCGCGATATCGACAAACTTCTCGCCTTCGAAGATCTCAACCAGAACCTTGTCGCCGACCTTGGCGCCCTCCTGGGTTTCGGGGTCGATGAACACCGGAACTTCACGCAGGAAGCGAAGCGGGGGAAGACTGTTCTTGGCGAAGTGGCCCTTCATCGGCTTGGTCAGGCGCGACTCTTTCACAAACTCCACCAGCCCGATTTGCGCCGCGTCATAGCCGTGCTTGTCGACGGTCTTGCGCTCGGTGACCACACAGGGGCCCGCCTGCAGCACGGTGACGGGGTGAACATCACCCTTGTCATCGAAGAGCTGCGTCATGCCGATTTTCTTGCCGAGAATTCCACCTACTGCCATATTCGTTTCCTCAACTCTGCTTCGCGCCGTTCATTACGACCGGGGGTTGTTTGCAACCTCGGAAGCTTTGTTTTGTCGCGGACTGAAGTCCGCTCGTCCTCTGCCGTCCCTACGGGACTCGATTTCTTTCTCTTCGCCTACCCAGCGCTGACGCGCTGGGCTATGATCTTCCGCGCCTTCGGCGCTCTGTTCCGGTCGGCTCTTGCTGCAGCTTCAACGTCGAACCACATCAGCAAGAGCTAAGTGCCAAGTGCTAACTGCTAAATGCCAGCCAGTTGCTCGCGGCTCGTAGCTCGCGGCTACTTATGTTCCTTGCCGAAGGCCTTGATCTCCACATCCACGCCCGCGGGAAGTTCGAGCTTCATCAGCGCGTCCACCGTCTGCTGCGTCGGCTCGAGAATGTCGAGCAGGCGCTTGTGGGTGCGAATCTCAAACTGCTCGCGCGACTTCTTGTCCACGTGGGGCGAGCGCAGCACACAGTATTTATTCTTCACCGTGGGCAGCGGAATCGGCCCCGCGATCTGCGCGCCGGTACGGCGGGCGGTGTCCACAATCTCGCCAGTGGACTGGTCAAGGACGCGATAGTCGTAAGCTTTCAGCCGGATGCGGATTCGTTCTTTGCCAATCACGTTAGTTATCTCTCAAAGATCTTTTCGTTAAGGCTCGCTTGGAGCCGTTGTAAGTCTGCCGCCCCTAAAGGGGCTCAGGTTTTAATTTCCAGCCTACCCAGGACTCCGTCCTGGGCTAAGCTGACGCCGCGCCTACCGGCGCTCGATCCTTACTCTTCGTCGTCCCCAGCCATCGACAGGTACTGCGCGTTGCCATCATCGCCGCAAAAAGCTGCGATCCTAGCTGACGGCTGACGACTGACGACTGCTTTACGCAATGATCTCGCTGATGGTGCCGGCTCCTACGGTGCGTCCGCCTTCGCGGATGGCAAACCGCAAACCCTTCTCCATCGCCACCGGCGTGATCAGCTCGATCTCGAGTGACACGTTGTCGCCCGGCATTACCATCTCCGTGCCCGCCGGCAAGGTCGCCACGCCCGTTACGTCCGTCGTGCGGAAGTAGAACTGCGGCCGGTAGCCCTTGAAGAACGGTGTGTGCCGCCCGCCTTCTTCCTTCGACAGCACGTAAACTTCGCCCTTGAACTTAGTGTGCGGCGTGATCGAGCCCGGCTTCGCCAATACCATGCCGCGCTCCACGTCGTCTTTGCCGATGCCGCGCAGCAGCAGGCCGGCGTTGTCGCCCGCCATACCTTCGTCCAGCTGCTTCTTGAACATCTCGACGCCGGTCACTACCGTCTTGCGCGTCTCGCGGAAGCCGACGATCTCTACGTCCTCGCCGACTTTCACCTTGCCGCGCTCGATTCGGCCGGTCACCACCGTGCCGCGACCCGAGATCGAGAAGATGTCTTCAATCGGCATCAGGAACGGCTTGTCGATATCGCGCGCCGGCAACGGCACGCTCTTATCCACCGCTTCCATCAGCTCGTCAATCTTGGCTTCCCACTGCGCTTCGCCGTTCAACGCACCCAGCGCCGAGCCGCGAATTACCGGCACATCGTCGCCCGGAAACTGATACTTCGACAGCAGCTCGCGCACTTCCATCTCTACCAGGTCGATCAGCTCGGGGTCCTCGACCGCGTCGCACTTGTTGAGAAACACCAGCACGTAGGGCACACCGACCTGACGCGCCAGCAGCACGTGCTCTTTGGTCTGCGGCATCGGACCATCGGTTGCCGCGACAACCAGGATCGCACCATCCATCTGCGCCGCGCCGGTGATCATGTTCTTGATGTAGTCGGCGTGGCCGGGGCAGTCGACGTGAGCATAGTGCCGGTTCGCCGTCTCGTACTCCACGTGCGCCGTCGCGATCGTGATTCCGCGCGCCTTCTCTTCCGGCGCGTTGTCGATCGAGTCGAACGAACGGAACTTGATGTTCGGATTGTGCTTCTGCAGTACCTTGGTGATGGCCGCCGTCAACGTGGTCTTGCCATGATCGATGTGTCCGATCGTGCCTACGTTCACGTGCGGCTTGCTGCGATCAAATTTCTCTTTCGCCATTGGAGCTCCGTATGTCTTGCCGGGGCTAAAGCCCCTATCTTTATTGCTCTCTTCGGCACGACTGAAGTCGTGCCCTGTTACAAACCAAACTCGCCTAAGTCAGCTCTGACCAATCGTCGTCAAGCGGCGGCCAGGGCTCACTTGGTTCCCGCCGGGCTTTTCCCCTGCACCTTGGCCACGATCTCTTCCGCTACCGAACGCGGCGCTTCTTCGTAGCGCGAGAAGTGCATGCTGAAAGTCGCGCGGCCCTGGGTGTTCGAGCGCATATTAGTCGCGTAGCCAAACATCTCGGCCAGCGGGACCATCGCCTTGATCACCTGCGAACCGGCGCGATGCTCGATGCCTTCGATCCGGCCGCGACGGCTGCTCAGGTCGCCGATGATCGTCCCCATGTACTCTTCCGGAACAACCACTTCGACCGACATCACCGGCTCCAGCAGAACTGGGCTGGCCTTGCGTGCCGCTTCCTTGAAAGCCATGGAACCGGCGATCTTGAAAGCCATTTCGTTGGAATCGACGTCGTGATAGCTGCCGTCGTAGAGCGTCGCCTTCACGTCCACCATTTCGTAGCCGGCGAGAACGCCGCCTTCCATGGCTTCCTTGATCCCCTGGTCCACCGGCTTAATGAATTCCTTCGGAATCACGCCGCCGACAACTTCATTGACAAACTCATAGCCCTTGCCGGCCTCGTTGGGCTCCAGGCGAATGCGCACGTGACCGTACTGACCGCTGCCACCCGTCTGGCGAATGTATTTGCCTTCTGCCTTCGACTCTTTGCGGATTGTCTCGCGATAGGCCACCTGCGGCTTGCCGACATTAGCCTGCACGTTAAACTCGCGCATCATGCGGTCGACAATGATCTCCAAGTGCAACTCGCCCATGCCGCTGATGATGGTCTGTCCGCTGTCAGGATCGGTGTTGACCTTGAAGGTGGGATCTTCCTGCGCCAGCTTACTCAGCGCAATGCCCATCTTTTCCTGATCGCTCTTGGTTTTGGGCTCGACGGCAACCGAAATCACCGGCGCTGGGAACTCGATGGACTCGAGGATGATGGGATGGTTCTCATCGCAAATAGTGTCGCCGGTGGTGATGTGCTTCAGGCCGACGCAAGCGCAAATGTCGCCGGCATAGATCTCGGTAATATCCTCGCGCTTGTTAGCGTGCATCTTCAACAGGCGGCCGATGCGCTCCGACCGCGAACGTCCGCTGATGTGAACGCTGTCGCCCTGCTTCAACCCGCCCGAGTACACGCGGATGAAGGTCAGCTGCCCGACGAACGGGTCGCTCATGATCTTGAACGCCAGCGCCGCAAAGGGAGCCTTATCGTCGGCGGGCCGCTCTTCTTCCAGGCCCGTATCGGGGTTCAACCCTTTGACCGGCGGAACATCCTTCGGCGACGGCAGATAATCCACCACGGCGTCGAGCATGGGCTGAATGCCCTTGTTCTTGAAGGCGGTTCCGCAGATCACCGGGAAGACTTTCATCTTCAGCGTGGCGCGGCGTAACGCGGCCTTCAGCTCAGCTTCGCCAATCGTCTCGCCTTCGATGTACTTGTGCATCAGCTCGTCTTGATCGTCGTTTTCAACGACGGTCTCGACAAGAATCTGATGGTAAGCCTGCGCCTTCTTCTTCAGCTCTTCGGGAATCTCTTCGACTTCATACTCGGCGCCCAGCGATTCGTCGTTCCAGATGATCGCCTTCATCGCCATGAGATCGATGACGCCTTTGAACTTGTCTTCCTGTCCGATGGGGAGCTGGATCGCGACCGGGCGGGCATTGAGACGCTTGCGGATGGTATCGACGGCGTGCTCGAAATCGGCGCCCATCTTATCCATCTTATTGATGAAGCAAATGCGCGGAACACCGTACTTGTCAGCCTGGCGCCAGACGGTCTCGGACTGCGGCTCGACGCCATGAACGGCATCGAACACGGCACAGGCGCCATCGAGCACGCGCAGCGAACGCTCGACTTCGGCGGTGAAGTCGACGTGGCCGGGCGTATCGATGATGTTGATGCGAATGTCTTTCCAGACGCAGGTGGTCGCCGCGGACGTAATGGTGATTCCGCGCTCCTGCTCCTGCGCCATCCAGTCCATCGTCGCGGTGCCTTCATGGACCTCACCGATGCGGTGCGTGCGTCCTGTATAAAACAGGATTCGCTCCGTCGTGGTGGTCTTACCGGCATCGATGTGGGCCATGATGCCGATATTCCTGCAACGCTCTAATGGGACCTGTCTGGGCACAATCTTTTCCGTTTCTTGCTATGCGACGCGAAGGTCGCGTTACTCTGTCGCCCCCGAAGGGGCTCTCTCTTAATTTCTTCCTGCGGACCGCGGCGCTGAAGCGCCGCACTACCCTTTACCAGCGATAGTGCGCAAAGGCCTTGTTCGCCTCGGCCATGCGATGTACGTCTTCCTTCTTCTTGATCGCGGCGCCGCGATTATTCGCCGCATCCAGCAGTTCATTGGTCAACTTATCGATCATGCCCTTTTCGCCGCGGCCCCGGCTGTACTGCAGAATCCAGCGGATGGCCAGTGATGTACGGCGATCGGCATTGACCTCGATCGGCACCTGGTAATTGGCGCCGCCGACGCGGCGAGTCTTCACTTCCAGCACCGGCTTGGCGTTCTCGACGGCTTTCTTAAACAGCTTCATCGCCTCGTCGCCGCCCTTTTCCTCGAGCTTCTTCATCGCGTTATAGAAGATGCCCTGGGCGGTTGACTTCTTGCCGTCCCACATCATCGAGTTCACAAATTTGTTGACGAGCGTGGACTGATACACCGGATCAGCCAGCGGCTCGCGTTTTGCGATATGTCCTTTTCTCGGCATCGTTCAAAATCCTGTCGTCCCTAAAGGGACTCAACTCTAGTTTTCGCCTGGAACGCAGCGCTAAAGCGCTGCACTACCCTTTACGCCTTGGGCCTCTTGGCACCGTACTTGGAGCGACTCTGCTTACGATTGGCCACGCCCACCGAATCCAGCGTGCCGCGTACCACGTGATAACGCACACCCGGCAGATCCTTCACACGGCCGCCGCGGATCAGCACAATCGAGTGCTCCTGCAGATTGTGGCCGACACCAGGGATGTAGGTCGTCACCTCGATGCCGTTAGTCAGCCGCACGCGCGCGACTTTGCGCAGCGCGGAGTTCGGCTTCTTGGGCGTCTGGGTATACACACGAGTGCAGACGCCGCGCTTCTGCGGGCAGGACTGCAGCGCCGGGCTCGCCGTCTTATAGTTCGGCGCTGTCCGGCCTTTCCGCACCAACTGATTAAATGTAGGCACTCTTCACAGCTCCTTGATTTGGTGCCGCAGGCTTCAGGCCTGCTCAATCCCGAAAACTCGTTTCAACTGCCGGCCAAATGCCCCGCTCTCACCAGCGGCGCATGGCCGCGATATCTTGCCCGCTGCAAGCAACGCCGCAGCGCAAACTGCCTTCCCACGCAATGGGCTGGGCAAGAATTTCGATTGCCCATACTTCCCCAGGCACACTGCCGGGGATTTTGGTTTCCGATCAGGTTAGGCTCGCGACGGTGGCACCGTGGTCGTCCCGCACTGGCAAATCGCCGGATGCGGAAAACGGGAACGAGGGCACTCCGTTTCGTTGCCTCAGCCTACATACCCACCGGAAGCTCCGGTGGAAGCGCAGGCATGTTTCAGCGAGGATCCCGCAAACAACTCGCAGGATATGGATCAGAGCAGCACAGCCAAACACTACACAGGCAGGCCAAACATAACTCGCAGAACCCTCTTACTATAGCAATCAGAATCGGATGTCGTCAACCGGGTTAGGGTGCGAATCGCCGAATACTTTTTGGAACTCCGATGCGGGAGTCATTCGCGGCAACTTGGGGTTTGACTATTCGCGCAGGAAAAACGCCCTTCGCTGGTTGGCTTGCGGAAACCCATAGCAGCCTCTACACTTTCTGTTTCCGTTTGCCATAATACAGATTGCGCATCCGCCGGCTGCCGGTGCCGGCGGGGAGGATACATGCAGCGGGTTTCAGCGGTATCTGTTTTAGCTGCCATCGCAGCAATTTCTCTTCTAATATTCCTGCCAGCCTGCGGCGGCGGCAATGCCACGACTTCTGTCTCCCAGATCGTGATCACCCCTTCGGTAAGTTCTCTGAATCAAGGTGCTATCGCAACTTTAACGGCGACCCCGGAAGATTCAACAGGGACGGCTGTCGCCGCGGACCTCACTTTCAGCACCAGCAGCAACACTATCGGCAGCGTTTCCCCTGGGGGACAGGTTTGCGGCGGCTCCTGGGACGCTTCCTATATTAACTGCACTCCTACGCAGGGAGCGGGCGGAGTTGGGCAGGTCACCATCACCGCGACGGCTACGGCGAGCGGCATTAAAGCGACAGCCACCGTTTATGTTCACGAGGTCGTGAACCAGATTAACGTGTTTGTACAAACACCCTGCACCAGCATGGGCCAGCAGGTGAAGTTGTACGCGCAAGTGCTCAACACCACCGCTCCCGGTTGCTCGAGCACCTCGCCATGTGACATTACATCCACGGTCGGGCCCATCGCCTTCGGCACTAATAACAGCGGGATTGTCTCCGTTACCAGCGCCGGGCAGTTGATGGCCGGAATTCCCGGTGCAACCACCGTTTTCGCCAGCGTCTCCGGCGTGAATAGTGTTGGTACTCCTTATATGACCTGCCCAGTCGCAAGCATCCTGGTTCACGACGCGAGCAGTTCGAACACTTCCTTCACCATCGGCCAGGGAGGAACACAAGCGCTGACGGCTGACGTCTACGACACCAACAACCAGTACATCAAGCCGACGCTGACCTGGGGTTCGTCTTCGACTGCGGTGGCAACCGTTGCTGCTTCGGGCACGGTGAACAATCCCGGGACGATCACGGGTGTCGCTCCCGGTACCGCGTACGTCACGGCGACCTGCAGCTATCCGAATTGCAACCTGTTCCTGCCTCCGCAATACAGCCAAAACCTGGTGAAAACGACGGTAGTCGGCGGCACAACGACTACTGTTTACGCAGCCAGCACCAAGTCCACGATGCTGGTTCCGTTCCCCATCGACACGGATGTACCCGGTGCCGCGATTACCTTACCCTATACTCCCAACTCCATCGTCGCCGATCCCGCCGGAGCTGCGATCTACCTGGGTTCAAGCACGGCGCTCATGGTCTACACCATCAGTACAGGAGCGGTGACCACGCTCTCCGTTCCTGGCGCCATCCAGGCGATCTCCCCGGACGGGACTCACCTGCTTCTCTCCGATACCGTGGGTGGCAACCTGAACTACTACAACCTTGCCACCGAAAACATCGCTAGTAACCAGCCGGCTTTAACCGTAACTTCGGACGCCTATACACCCGACAGCGGCTTCAACGAGTGGGTCACGGGAATGTCTTATGGCTTCGGAACTTCCAGCGGAGCATTCCGGCACTCCTAACCTTGCCCAATACAGGGAATGCGCTGGACATCATGGCGCAAGGAGGCCTCACCTACATCACCAGCCCCAGTACCAGCTCCGGCCCAGGGCAAGTTTACGTTTACTGGACTTGCGATCAGCTTCTAAATCAAACCTTGACCGCGACCAGCCCGACGCTGATTAAAGCCCTGCCCAACGGAACCGGAGCTGCCGCAGCCGACTCTCCTAACCTCGATCTGATTTCGACTCCCTCGACCTTGATCGCGGGATGCCCGCTTACCCCGGGAGAGGAGTCCGAGTACCCTTACACCTTATGATCTCGGCGCCGGCGCCTTCACGGCGACACAGATGTTCATGAGCCCCGACAGCAGCCGAGTCTGGATTCTCAGCAACCTTCCCCAGGTCCTCAACTTTGACCTGGCTGAGTTGGCGCCCAATAATGTTTCCTTGGCCGGAGGCGCAGTGCCGCTTTACGGTGGGATGACGCTGGACAGCGCTCACGCTTATGTCGGCACCAGCGACGGAACGGTGCATCGCATCGATACCAGCAGCATGACCGATGTGGCTCAGATCGCCGTCGGACTCAAGGACTCCAGCGGCAACGTCACGCCGCCGAACCTGGTTTCCGTCCTCCCGTAAGCGGCTTGATGGGCGGGCGAAAGCGCAGGCACTACGTGAGCGGTTCGAATTACCGCTTTCAGCTTGCACTGCTCTCACCGAGCCATCACCGATGTCATAGATCCAGCCTTCGAGCGCGAGTTCGCCGCTGGCGCAGCGTGACTCCACGGCCGGATGCGTCTTCAGATTCTCCAGCTGTGCGACGACGTTGTACTCGGTCAAGAGCCTGAGCTTCTCTGCTGTAGAACCGGCATCATTATGTTCTCGCAAGAGCCGTTCGCGTGCAGGCAGCGAATGCCGCATCCAGGCTTGCAACGCCGGCATGCCGGACGCGCGCTCCGGTTCCAGCAGCGCTTTCACAACCCCGCAATCCGTGTGGCCGCATACGACAATCAGCGGCACATGCAAGGCGAGTATCGCGAACTCCATGCTGGCGGTCACCCCGCCCACATGGTCACTGTACTTGGGGACAATGTTGCCCGGCGTGCGCTCGGTGAAGATCTCTCCCGGTCCGGTCTGCAACAACACATTAGGTAGAATGCGGGAGTCGGCGCAGGTGAAAAACATCGCCATTGGCTCCTGCCGATGCTTCAGGCCTTCATAGACGGCACGCTGATCGGGATAAACATCGCGCTGAAATTTCTTGACGCCTTCGACGACCTTCGCCAAAGCCTGCTGGCTGTTCATGGCTCCAGCTTAATCGATTTCGGCACGCCCTCGCAGGCGGAGGGGGAATGTCATTCCTAAGGCCACAAAACGCCAATCTCCACCCCGCGTCCGCGAAGATGTCGTGCCAGCAGCTTGTTCTCGACCCAGCGTAGCGGCGCTCCTTTACCCATAGACAAAACGATAAAGCACCATCAGCGCCAGCCTACTGTAGCGCCGGCCTCTGGCCGGCTGTCGGGCAGGCGTCCCCGCCTGCCCTCGCAAGCCATCCTGAGTTCGGCGCCACTCTGCCTCGATCTCCCAGCCCCGCGTCGCCATTCTTCCCTGCTAGACTGAACCCTCATGTCGGACGCTACGAATTCTCTCGCCCGCGCCTCTTCCGCCTACCTGCGCTCAGCCATGCATCAGCCCATCCAGTGGCACGAGTGGGGAGAGGAAGCCTTCGCCGCCGCCCAGCGCGAGAACAAGCCCATACTGCTCGACATTGGCGCCGTGTGGTGTCACTGGTGCCACGTCATGGATCGCGAATCCTACGAGAGCGCCGAGACTGCGGAGATCATCAACCGCGAGTTCATCGCCGTAAAGGTCGATCGCGACGAGCGGCCTGACGTTGACAGCCGCTACCAGCTCGCAGTGTCGGCAATCTCCGGCACCGGAGGCTGGCCTCTGACTGTCTTCCTCACGCCCGATGGCAAGCCGTTCTACGGAGGCACGTACTTCCCTCCGATCGATCAGTGGGGCCGGCCGAGCTTCAAGAAAATTCTGACAGCGATTGCCGACGCCTACCGCAATCGCCAGGACGAAGTGCTGAAGTCCGGCGACGAAGCCATGCAGGTGCTGTCGAATGCGGAGAACTTCGCCGGCAAAGAATCGCAATTCTCGCCGCGCCTGGTTGGCGTCATGGTGCAGTCGGCGCTGCCCATCTTTGATGAGCATAACGGCGGCTTCGGCAGCGCGCCCAAGTTTCCCCATCCCTCTGCGCTCGACTTGCTGCTCGACTGGTACGTCCGCACCGCTGAAGAGCGCGTCGCCACGGTGATCACGACGACGTTGACCGCGATGGCGCGCGGCGGCGTCTACGACCAGCTTGCCGGCGGCTTCCATCGCTACTCAGTCGACGAGCACTGGACCGTGCCTCACTTCGAAAAAATGTCCTACGACAATTCGGAGCTGCTGAAGAACTATGTGCACGGTTATCAGGTCTTCGGCTTCGAGTTCTACGCGCACGTTGCGCGCGACATCGTCCGCTGGATGGATGAATGGCTGAGCGATCGCGAGCGTGGCGGCTTTTACGCGTCGCAAGATGCGGACATCAACCTCGACGACGACGGCGATTACTTCACCTGGGCACGCGACGAAGCCAAGGCTGTCCTGAGCGACGAGGAGTTCGAAGCCGCCGCGCTGCACTACGACATCGAAGCGGCCGGCGAGATGCATCACAACCCCGCCAAGAACGTGCTGTGGGTGCGAGCGCTGCCGGAAGAGGTCGCGTCGCGCATCGGCATCGCCGTCACCAAGGCCGTGGATCTACTGGCTTCAGCCAAGACCAAGCTCTACGCCGCGCGGCTGCAGCGCCCAACTCCGTTCGTCGACAAAACGGTTTATGTGAACTGGAATGCGATGTGCGTCTCGGCATATCTGCAGGCCGCGCAAGTCCTCCACCTCGACGATGCGCGCCAGTTCGCCTTGCGATCCCTGGATCGGACTCTCGCCGAGGCGTGGGACGAAGAACGCGGCCTGTCCCATGTGATCGCCTACGCCGAGCCGAGTGCTGCGGTGCCAAGTGTCCCGGTGCCCCAGGTTCGCCCTTCAGGGCTAACCTGGGCCGTACGCGGCATGTTAGACGACTACGCCTTCACCGCGCTGGCCTGCCTCGATGCCTACGAAGTCACTGGGGCGATCAGCTACTTCAACTTCGCCCGCCGAATCGCGGACGAAATGATTACGCGTTTCGCCGACGCCGAGTCCGGCGGCTTCTTCGACACCGAAGCGTCACTGCAAGAGAAGCTTCAGCTTGGCGCGCTCTCGGCACGGCGCAAACCGTTCCAGGATGCGCCCACACCTGCCGGAAATCCGGGCGCCGCAATCGCGCTGCTCCGGCTTCATGCCTATACGAATGAGGCGCGATACCACGACATCGCTGAAGTCACTCTAAGGATATTTGCTGGAGCGGCAGAGCAGTTCGGCATTTACGCCGGAACCTACGGCATCGCGGCGACCTGGTTGTCCCGAGCTCATACGCAGGTGGTTGTGGTCGGCGAAGACGAGAAGGCTGGTGCGCTTTTGAAAGCGGCGCTCGCGCCGTTCGCCGTAAACAAGTCGGTCGTACATCTGACCGACAGCGAAGCCGTCGCGCAAAATCTGCCCCCGGTCTTGGCGGCAACCGTCCCCAACCTGCCTGGCCTCAAAGAGCGGAAATCCATTGCCATCGTCTGCACGAATTTCTCCTGCCAGCCTCCGATCAGCGATCCCGAGGAGCTGTCGTCGTTGCTGCGCCAGACTGTATTGGCGACCTAGTACACCCGATCGAGCAATTCGATTACGTGCACCACTTCGGCCTTCAAACCCACGCGCTTGGCGCCGGCCGCCAGCTGCAACATGCAACCCACATTCGCAGTGGCAATGATCTCGGGCTGAACCATCGCGACGTACCTCATCTTCTCATCGAGAACGTTCATCGAGATTTCGTTCTGCACGACGTTGTAGACGCCGGCACTCCCGCAGCAGGAATCCGCGTGCTGCATCTCGACCAGCTCCGCGCCGATGGCTTTCAGCAGCGCACGAGGCTGCCTGCGTACGTTCTGCGCATGAGCCAGATGACAAGGATCGGAATACGTCACGCGCCTGGCAAGCTTGCGCTTCGGCTCGGTCAATCCTATGGCTGCAAGGTATTCGGTCACGTCGCGAACCTTGGCTGTAAACTCCGCCGCCCGCGCCGCATACGCCGGATCGTGTTCCAGCAGCCCGGCGTATTCCTTCATGGTTGCGCCGCAGCCGGCTGCGTTCACCACGATTGCATCGAACTCCGGGCTAAGCATCACATCGATATTCCGCCGTGCCTGCGCCCGCGCCAGCTCCAACATGCCCGCATGAGCGTGCAGCGCGCCGCAACAACTCTGCTTATCGGGAATGTAAACCTCAATGCCGTTCTTTGTCAGCACGCGGATCGTCGCCCTATTCAACCCGGCGAAAGCCACACTGCCGATGCAGCCGATCAGTAGCGCCACGCGTCCGCGGCGAGTTCCTTCGGCAGGAAAAGTCGTGCCCAAGTCGCGAAAGGAAAAGCTGCTATCGATTCGCGGCGACAGCGCATCGAGCTCTGACATTCCCAGCAACTTCAGCAGTCCGGTCGATCGCGCCAAGCTTCGCAATCCTGAGCGCTGATAAAAGCGCACCAGTCTCGCCGATCGCGACAGCCTATCGAACGATGGCAACACGCGACGATAGAAATGCTCGCGTAGCTTGCGATGCATCCACGGACGGCGATAATTCTGCTCGATCTGCGCACGCGCACTTTCCAGCAGGCCTCCGTACTGCACGCCCGACGGACACGCGGTCTGGCAATTCAAACATCCCAGGCAGCGATCGATGTGAGTGACGAACGATTCCCCGAGCTCCAGCCTGCCGGCGTCGACCTGCAGCATCTGATAAATGCGTCCCCGCGGCGAATCCATCTCCGTGCCCAGCACGCGATACGTCGGACACTGATCGAGGCACAACCCGCAGTGCACACACTTGGAATACAGCTCCCAGCTTGGCTTTTCGCCGGGTGCGAAGTTGGAAGCGCGATGCTCGACAGTTGGAATCTCGAAGCTCAGAGGACGAATCTCCCGCGGTTCAGAACGTTCTTAGGATCGAGCGTCCGCTTCACCGCTCGCATGCTCTCCAAGTGAGTTGGCGTCTTCTGCCAGGTTGCGATGTCGTTCCGCAACGCGTCAGGGCAATAAAGCACCGACATGCTGCCATCGCGCGACAACCGATCCCGAAGGTGCGAGAGCGCAGCACGCAAGTCTGCCTGCGAACCAGCCTTCGGCCACATCGCGGCGAGGAGATGGCCAACTCCGGCTCGCCCAATGGCAGCGAGTACAAGGTTGTTCGCCCTCGTGGTCGCTTCCATCTCACTTAATACTGTCCGCACATCGCCAGGAGGAAGCGACAACGTTATTAGTAACGAATCCTGCTGCTGCTGAGATACGGTATGCGGAAAGTCCTGCAGCGCCCGCCAAAACTCAGCTTCAGCAACGCCATCCACTTCGCTCGATATCGCCGCTCCCAGTTCTGCACGGGACCGCGCCAGCACAGAGTCGCTTCCAGAAGCGCGCACACAGATCGACCACGCCGCCGCGCTTAGTGCAGACGAACCCGCTCCTCCCGCCTCCCGACGGACCGCAGATCCCTCGGCTTCGCTTCGCTCCGCTCGGGATGACAAATCGTTATCGCGAGTGCCCGTCAGGAGGCTGGCAGCCGCCGGTGAGATCAGTTCCAGACATATCGGTGAAAGCGGCGAGCGCAGCACAGCATTGCGAAACTGAATCGCGTCGGCCGCCGCGTTGAAGTTTGCAATGAATGTCCTTGTCTGGCGCGGCGCAGGAAAAAGCTTGAAGCTTGCGCCGGTAATGATCGCCAGCGTGCCTCGGCTGCCGATGAGCAGCTTCATCAGATCGTAGCCGGCAACGT
Source organism: uncultured Acidobacteriaceae bacterium (assembly GCA_963805985.1). GTDB lineage: Bacteria > Acidobacteriota > Terriglobia > Terriglobales > Acidobacteriaceae > Bog-257. Next base: position 288,667 of record CAWDWG010000013.1, read on the forward strand.
TCTTCACGACGCGGCCGCCGCCCTTGCCTTTGCGGGCATCGCCGGCGACGAAGCGAACTCCGATGCAGTAGTCGCGCAGTCCGCCATAGCCGTGACGCAGCGGACCGGTCATTCCAGTAGCCAGCGTCCCGCCGATCGTCGCGCGTTCCGGCAGCGCGACGTCAGCTGCGAACAGCAATCCATCTTTCGCCACCATCGACGCTAGCTGTGCGACCGTGCAACCCGCGCCGACTCCGACCGTAAGATCGCCCGCATCGTAGTGCTGAACTTCATTCAGTCGCGACGTAGAAATCAGCACATCGATCTGGCTCGGAACCGCGCCGGTCTGTTGCTGCGTGAACCCTCCGGTAGGAATGATGTTCAATCCCTGTTCGTTCGCGACCCGCAGGATCGCGGCGACCTCTTCCGCCGATGTGGGCTCGACCGCGACAGACGGCGTGGCACCAAGTATGCGAGCGGCATCCAGCCTGGCCGCATCTTCGATGACGTGCTCGGCGCCACATATATCGCGCAACTCGCGAACCAGTTGCGCAGGCGTGGTCACGGTGCTCACAGGCCCTCCTGCGCGAGAACCGCGTTTCGCGACCGCCCTGCGATTTCGCGGCACATGCGCGGGGTGGGCAACATCTTCCCCGGGTTCAGTACTTCGTCACCGTTGAAAGCATTTCGCAGATCAGTCATGATCGCGAGATCTTCTTCGGTGAACAGCAGCGGCATCGCATCGCGCTTTTCCAGGCCGACACCGTGCTCCCCGGTGATGGATCCGCCAACATCAATGCAATATTGCAGAATGTCATTGCTCGCCGACATCACTCGCTCAAACTGTCCGGCGTCGCGATTATCAAAGAGGATCAGCGGATGAAGATTGCCGTCGCCCGCATGAAAGACGTTGCCGATGATCAGGTCGTGCTTCTTCGCCACGTCTCCAATATGTTGCAGCACAGCGGGAATTTTGCTTCGAGGCACAACACCGTCCTGCGTGTAATACGAAGGACTGACCCGGCCAAGCGCAGCAAAGGCCGTCTTGCGTCCTTTCCATAGCAGCGCGCGCTCCTCTTCGTCCTTCGCTCGGCGTACTTCGCGCGCCTTCTGGCTGAGGCAGACTTTTCGCACCGCAACGGCTTCCTCTTCCACCGCCTCGCGCAGCCCTTCCAATTCGATCAGCAACACGGCGCCGGCATCCAGCGGATAACCTGCGTGGCAATAGGCTTCCACCTGACGCAGGGTCCAGCCATCGAGCATTTCCAGCGCCGCCGGCGTGATTCCTTCAGCAGTAATCTCGGCGACGGTGCGCGCTGCGTCGTCCACCGATTCGAAGATCGCCAGCAGCGTCGCCACCGCCTCCGGCTTGCGCAATAGCTTCACGGTGATCGCCGTTGCGATTCCAATCGTTCCCTCCGATCCGACGAAGAATCCCGTCAGGTCGTAGCCGTGGGATTCGGCAGCCTTGCCGCCGAACGTCACAATCTCACCGCTGGGAAGCACGACCTCAACGCCGGTGACATGATTCACCGTAACGCCGTGCAGCAGGGTGTGCGGACCACCGGAATTTTCAGCGACATTGCCGCCGATGGTGCAGGCTTTCTGGCTGGAGGGATCGGGCGCGTAATACAGCCCGAGGTGCGAAACATATTCCGACAACTGCAAATTGACCACGCCCGGCTGCACGACAGCGCGCAGGTTGTCGGCATCAACTTCGAGCACACGATTCATTCGCGCGAAGGCGACCACGATGCCTCCGGCATGTGAGATCGCGCCGCTGCTCAAACCCGTGCCTGCTCCGCGAGCCACGACAGGTATTCCGGCCGCAGCGGCCAGCTTCATGATTTGCGAAACATGTTGTGCGGTTTGCGGGAAGACCACGGCGCCGGGCGTGCTCTTGCGCACACCTGCGTCGTATTCATACAGCATCAGGTCTTCGGGACGGTCGAGGACGGCGTCGTTGCCAACGATTCTGCGCAGGCCGGTGATGGCTTCGGGCAAGCTCATCGCACACGGGCAGTCTAGCACCGTAAGCTCTCACTCGCGGCGCGCCCGCCCGGATGGCTCGCGTTGGCTTGAGCTGGCTAGCTCGCGCTCCCGATGTAGGCGCGCATCATCTCGGCTTCGCCCGACTTCTCGTCGAGATGGCAGCGCAACAGGTCGCGCAATGAGAGAAATCCCACCAGCGTGCTGCCCTCACACACCGGCAGGTGACGCACGCCATGGTCCTGCATCAGGCACATGGCCTCTTCAGAGCTGGCGCCCGGCCCGAGCGTGTGCAGCTCGATGCTCATGACCTCAGCGATACGCGTGGTCATCGGGTTGCGGCCTTCGGTGACAACGCGTCGCATGATGTCGCGCTCGGAAAAGATACCAACCAGCTTGGTGTCGTCGAGCACGGGTACTGCCCCCACATTGCGGTCCACCATGTAACTAGCGGCCTCGAACACAGTCTGACTGGGCTCCACAAAGTGGATTGTGCGGTTGCTGATGAGATCCCGGATGGTTGCCATAGTGCCTCCTATAGCTCTCGACAGAAGGACGCAATCGGCGTGCTCGCCGGATCACTTGCTCCGGGAGCGGCAAGTGGTGGCGAGTATATGCCCAACGGAGGGAGGATGGAAGCGGAAACCAGCAAATTCTGCGTAAGAATAAAGCCTTCGTTGGGGGCAACCTGAGAGCCGACGGTTGCCGGTCGGCAAGACATTTCTCCGCCCCGGCTGGTATTCTCATGGCTTCGATTTCGTTGTGGAGGATCATTACTGTGTCGCAGAGTTTGCAAGGGCGAACGGTCGCCGTATTCGGGGTCGCTAACAAGCGCAGCATCGCCTGGGCCATTGCGCAGCAGATGCAACAAGCCGGAGCGCAGCTTGCCATCACCTATCAGAATGAACGACTGAAGCAGGAAGCGGACGATCTGATCGCCGCGCTCCCTAACGCGCAAGCCTTTCAGTGCGACGTCTCTAGTGACGAAGAAATCACGCAGCTGTTCGCCACGCTGAAAGAGCGCTACGGCAAGCTCGACGGGTTGGTGCATAGCGTCGCGTTTGCCTTGGCGGACGATCTAAAGGGCGACTTCGTGGATACCGGCCGCGACGGTTTCCGCATCGCGCTGGAAATCAGCGCCTACTCGCTGGTTGCTCTGGCCCGCGCCGCCCGCCCGCTGATGACCGAGGGCGGCAGCATCATGACGATGACGTACTACGGCGCAGAGAAAGTCGTACCCAAGTACAACGTCATGGGCATAGCCAAAGCCGCGCTGGAAGCCTGCGTTCGTTATCTGGCGTACGATTTGGGCAAGAATAATATTCGCGTGAACGCAATCTCAGCGGGACCGATTAAAACGCTGGCGGCGCGCGGAATCTCTGGCTTTGGCGACATGCTCAAAGAGCAGTCCGAACGGGCGCCGTTGAAGCGCAACGTCGATGTGAAGGAAGTGGCGGCGACCGCGGTTTTTCTCGCCAGCGACGCCGGCAGCGGCATCACCGGTGAGACGATTCACGTCGATTGCGGCTACAACATCATGGGATTCTGAGGTAGTGGCGGAATTTTCTTGACACGCAGCGGGCTCTAGATTACAAAAGCGGCACTCCCCAGGGGTTCCCAGTACAAACAAAGTTGTACCCACTACAACTGCCGGGCGTATTGTATCCAACGCCACCTTCAAGAGGAGATGTGTAAATGCAAGTTCGAGAACTGCGCTCTTCGTCGCGCCTGTTTCGGTCTTTTCTGTTGTTCGCAGCTGGGATTCTTTCCCTCTCTCAGTTGCAGGCGCAAACTTTTACCCTGGTTTATTCCTTCGGCCCTAACGGGCGAGATTCTCAAGCCAGCGTGATCATGGATGGGGCGGGGAACCTCTACGGCACCACCGTGCACGGTGGTTGTTTGCTGGGAGGTATGGCCTTCAAGATCAACCCCTCCGGGAAGTTGACCGTGCTTCACTGCTTCGGAGGCCCGGGGGACGGAGAGTATCCCTACGCCGGCCTGGTCATGGACGCCTTGGGAAATCTCTACGGCACCACTACCCGTGGCGGGGTGAGCAACTACGGCACGGTGTTCAAGATTGACAGCTCAGGGAATGAATCGCTGCTCTACCAATTCTTCGACGAAAGCGATGGCTCCGATCCCAGAGCCGGCCTGGTACTCGATGGTGGGGGCAATCTTTCGGGAACGGCCAGCGTCTCCACGGGAGGAGGGACCGTGTTCAGGATCACTTCCAGCGGCGCGTTTAGCGTTCTCTATGGCTTCACCGGAGGCAACGACGGGCGAAATCCCAGAGGGCGGGTGGTCGAGGACACGGCGGGGAACTTGTATGGCGTGACGGTGGACGGCGGCACCGCAGGACAAGGGATGGTCTTTAAAATCTCGCCTTCGGGCGCTCAAACCGTACTCCATAATTTCACCGGTGGAAGTGACGGAGGCAATCCCTATGGCGGCCTGGTCCTGGACGCGGCGGGCAATCTCTACGGCACCACCACGGAATCAAGCCCGGGCAGTGGAACCGTATTCAAACTCGACCCTTCCGGCAATCTAACCACCCTCCATGCTTTCAGCATGACGAATGATGGGTACTATCCGCGCGGCAATCTGATCAGCGACGGTGCTGGAAACCTCTATGGCACGACCGTCTTTGGGGGCACTGCAGGACAAGGCACCGTGTACAAGGTCGACACTTCTGGCCGGGAGACTGTGCTCTATAACTTCACCGGCGGAAAAGACGGGGGGAATCCCTATGCAGGCTTGACGCTGGACTCCGCAGGCGCGAACCTGTATGGCACCACCGTAGGTGGCGGATCCGGATACTCGGGAACCGTGTTCAAGCTGTCGCTTCACTAAACAAAGCAGGCTGGGGCGAGCGTGTCGTTGACAGCCTAAATAACCAAACTCTAGAATCAAAGTGGGGCTGGACGCAGTCACGTCCAGCCTTTCGCTTCGTAAGCGCGCGAATCGTCCACGTACTTGATGGCTGTTGTGGCGTGATTCTGCGCCATGTCCGACCGTTGGCGGTGTAGCTCAGGTGGTTAGAGCGACGGTCTCATAATCCGTAGGTCGTAGGTTCGAGTCCTACCGCCGCCACCAGATTCATGTCCCAGATTGTCGATTCCGAGGTCCCTCGCAGACGCTTCGGGATTTCGCCAGCGGTCTCCCGTCGCTTGCGCTCCTCACGTCCGCTAACGGCTCAAGTTCGAGTCCTACCGCCGCCACCAGATTCATGTCCCAGATTGTCGATTCCGAGGTCCCTCGCAGACGCTTCGGGATTTCGCCAGCGGTCTCCCGTCGCTTGCGCTCCTCACGTCCGCTAACGGCTCAAGTTCGAGTCCTACCGCCGCCACCAGATTCATGTCTTAGATTGTCGATTCCGAGGTCCCTCGCGGACGCTTCGGGATTTCACCAGCGGTCTCCCCTCGCTTGCGCTCCTCACGCCCGCTAACGGCTCAAGTTCGAGTCCTACCGCCGCCACCAATTAATCACCATCGTCCGACCGAATCTCAAATTGCGTCTGATCGTCCGGATCTGCTTGCGAGCGGCGGGCGCAGTTTGTTAAGCGTAAAGGAATGGACGTTCTGCGCTGCTTCTCCAGAAGTACGCAAGGATGATTGCACTTGCAACTGCGGCGTATGCGCACCACAAAGAGGTGAAGGCGTACCGCTTGAATTCCATCACAATCAGGAGAATCGCGAGATTTGCCGCGCCGAAGATTACCATCATCCTGATCTTGGAAAAGAAGAGCGAGCCGCAAGTCGCAATCACATACAACACCGCAACCAGTGTATTGTTGGTCGCTTGATTGATGTACACAATGCTGTTTCCCCTGACGTAGACCTCCAAGGGATACGCCGTCAAAGCCCACAGGATATAGAGCGTCGTCGCCCCGCCCACCACCAGAAACGGCAACATGCGCCGGCGGCTGCTCCCGTCAGGCTCGAACAGCAGCACGCTTAGCGGCAGCAGGAACGGCAGGAGCCCCTGGGCATACAACATGAATGCGGCGCCCATGTCGTGGGCCACCGCGGGTGAGAGAATCCCGTCCAACCCGAGCCAGACGAATCCCTCAATGAACTGATGAATGGCGAATAGTATGGGCAGCGCTGCGAATAGCAATTCGCGCCGGTGCTTCACCTTCGTCAACGTGACGACACCCACAGCGCCCAGAACTCCGCTGCCCACAAAGTTTGCTGTGGCTGAAAAACACACGGCTCGTTTTCTCCGTTGCGAGGATTACATCAATCCTCACGCAACGCAAAACATTTCTCAGGACGCGGCAGCGGACAGAACAGTGACGCCTCGGGCACATGGATCGATACGGCTGCTACTCGGTGCGCAGGGCCTTCATCGGTTCAATGCTGGCTGCGCGCCGCGCCGGGATGAATCCCGCCAGAGCCGCCGCCAGAGCCAGCACGGCGATCGCGATCGCCAGGCTTGCCGGGTCGTAGGAGCGCACGGAATACAGCTGATCTGCCATGTAGTGGCCGCCGACAAGCGCGATGGGGATTCCAATCGCCAAGCCGAGTCCGACCTGCACAAACGCTCCGCGCAGCATGAGGCGAACTACATTGCCCCGATCCGCACCCAACGCCATGCGTAAGCCGATCTCGCTGGTGCGCTGTGCCACAGCGTAGGATGTGATGCCGTACAGCCCCACGCAGGCCAGGATCAGCGCCAGCACGCCAAACAGCATCGTTAACCTGGCAACGATACGCTCCTGGGTAAAGTTGTTTGCCACCTGGTAGTCCAGCGCGTGCAGATCAATTACCGTCAGGTTCGGGTCAATGTCGGCCAGCGTTTGCCGCACCATGGTGTCCACATTTTGTGGCGGCCGCTTGAAATGGAACGTCGCCGAGCCCATATAGAGCGAGCTGCCCTCGGCCATTGCCGCGTTCCCCTCGGTGACGTGCAGCTCCTGATTCAGCGGGCGAAAGTACATGGGAAGAAACTCGTCGCGCGGATTGTTGTATTTCGCGTTGGCCACAACGCCGACAATCTCGAAGGCGCCCGCATACTTGTGATCGTAGACGCCGAAATGCCGCCCGATGGGATCTTCGTTGGGAAAGAACTTCTTCACGAAGGCCTGATTGACAACCGCCACCAGCTGCGAGCTTGCCGTGTCTGCGTCGGTAAAGCCGCGGCCGCGGATGACCGGCTGCCCAACCGTCCGGAAGAAGCCCGCACTCACCCGGTCCCACGAAGAGCCGCTATGCTCGTTCGGACCAGGCTCCGGTCGGCCCTCCACCCGCACCGACTCGCCCCAGTTATTGCCCTCCAGCGTGCTGTAAATAGCGAGCCCAACGCTCTCCACGCCCGGCATCGCGCCGAACCGCTGTTCCATCTTCTGGTACAAGGCCGGTAGAGCTGCCGGCTTATATCCGGCACCCATAGGATCGAGGTGCAGTACGTAGCGATTTGCCGTCTGAATCCCGAAGTTCTGATGTTCCAGATTGCGTAGCGTTTTGGTGAGCAGGCTGGCGCTCACCAGCAACACCAGCGACAGCGCGGCCTGGAACACGATCAGCGATTTCTGCGGCAGCATGGCGCGATCGCGCGTGGAGCGGTTTGCGCCGCGCAAAGCCTCGGCCGGGTCCGAATGTGAGGTGATCCACGCCGGCACGATGCCGAAGACCACTCCCGTACCCAGCGAAAGCAGAAGCGCAAATCCCAGCACCGGCAACGATGGGCTGGCGTGAATCGGCAAGTGAGGCGCGTCGGGAAACGCCAGCGTCAGAATAGTTCGCGTTCCTGCGTACGCGATCGCCAGACCAGCAGCGCCTCCCACACAGCCCAGCAGGATGCTCTCGGTTAGCATCTGACGAATCAGCCGGCTGCGCGCCGCACCCAAAGCCATGCGGATCGAGGTTTCCGCTTTGCGCGTCGCCCCTCGTGCCAGCAGCAGGTTGGCAACATTCGCGCAAGCCACCAGCAGCACCAGCGCGGAGATCGCCAGCAACAGGTACAGTCCCTTTGCCGTCTGCTGTTGCAGATTCTGAATTCCCGCGCCGCCCGGCGTTATCACCACGTGCTGCTTGGGGATGACCGTTGACCCGCCATTCTCGGTATATTCCTTCTGCATTCCCAACCACACGCGCAGGCTGTTGGAAAGCTTCGCCTGCAGCGGTCCAACTCCAATCCCAGGCTTGAGCCGTCCGACCAGGTATAGCCAATTGCTCTCCTTAATATGTAAGAGCGCATACTTGCCATGGAGCAGCGGCTCCATCGACAGCGGAATCCACACCTCCGGCGGAGTATCGGTAATGCGGTCGCCGAAAAATCCGGGCGGCGCAACGCCAGCCACCGTGGCCGGCTCTCCTTGCAAGTAGAGTGTCGAGCCGACCAACGAAGGGTCGCTACCGTACTGCGACTGCCACGCCTCGTAGCTGACCACCACAGCTGGAGGCGCTCCTTGCGTGTCATCCGCCGGCGTCAGAATCCGTCCTGCAAAAGGACCGATGCCGAACGTCGAGAAGTAATTTCCGGAAACAAACTCGGTGCGCAAAGACTTCGCCGGCTCCGAACCGCGCCGCACCGTCGTGACGTTGCCGCCCGATTGCATCGCGGCCAGCTGCTCAAACTCAGGCGCCGCAGCCTCAAGGTGTTGGTACAGCTCATAGGAGAACAGGTCGAAGTCCCCATCGTCATTGATGAAGCCGCCGTTGACGCAACAGTCGTCCTTGTCCCCGATGCGGTACAACTTGCTGGGATCGGCGACCGGCAGCGATTTCATCAGGATGGCGTGCACCAGCGTGAAGATGGCGGTATTGGCGCCAATCCCGAGCGCGATGGTGAGGACCACCGTGATGGCAAACCCTGGCGACTTGCGAAGCTGGCGGAGAGCGAGGCGGATGTCATGCATAGGGCTTCCTTCGACGCAATCGTTTGTCGAAACCAGTTACGCGAACCGGGGCGGAGAAGTTCAATCCGGCATCGACCGTCCGAACACGGGCAGGTTCTTAACGGTGTTATCTCCGTGACTCTTCACCAAACCGGCCTACCTGATCGATGGATTTCCCGTTGGAAATTCGATAGGATACCCCCCTACCCTACATGCAAGATAAATTTCCTCCCAGTTCGCGCGAGAAGCAGAAGCTGCTGTACCGCATCAAGCGGCTGCGCGGGCAGTTCGCCGCCGTCGAGCGTGCTCTGACGTCTGCCGACGAGTGCGCCGACATCCTCATGCTGCTGGCTGCCATCCGCGGCGGTGTCAACGGGCTGATGGCGGAGATCCTGGAAGATCACATCCGTCTGCACATGATGAATCCGGATCAGAAGCTGGACTCGCCGGAAGAATTGGGCGAGGACCTGATCGGTCTGGTGCGCGCGTACCTGAAGTAGCCAGCCCGCCCAACTCCCCGCCGGGCGGCTGATCTTGTATACCCTACCCCGGTATGCTACAAAGGAATGCCCCGCCGCGGCGGCGCTGTAACCTTCCCGTAACCCTGGCATGGGAGACTGCCTGTTTCTGCACGATTGGGCGCGATTCGCAGGCTGCGAAGGATGGGTCGAAAACTACTGCGCTACGCCGGAACAGGCTGCTGGCGTGGCTGGGCGGGACCGACGACGGGCCGGATTGAAGCTGAGGTGCAAGGCTGTCGTCACCCCGCAATGTGACCGCGGTCACGGCCGGGCTGTCACAGCGAAGGTTCTAATTGAAATTGAATTTCAATTTCACAACGTTCAATTTCGAGATGAATGTCATACTTCAGAAAGCACGTTTCCCGAGACGACTGCTTCCCCTGTTTTCCCTCTTGCTGCTAACCGCCGCCGTCCCGCTGGTCAGCCGGGCCCAGGTCGATTCGAGCGCGACAAATTCCAGCGCGCAGCAAACCGATTCGTCTTCCTCCGTCCCCGCTCCTGCTCCCGGCGATCAGACCCCGGAAGCGCCGCCAGCGCGCATGCAAACCTGGAACTTCCACATGCAGGTGACCACCACGCTGCAAGGCTATCCCTCGTTCTATGCCAGCTATTCCGGCCCGAACAGCCTGTCCACCGCGGCTGAAGCCCACGAGACGGTGTCGATGGATCTGTATTCCGGCTTTCGGCTATGGTCGGGCGCGGAACTGCATGCCGATATCCTGACCTTCCAGGGCTTCGGGCTTAACAACACCCTGGGCATCGATGACTTTCCTAACGGAGAAGCGTACAAGATCGGCACGCATGCTCCTCGTGCGGCCGTGGCGCGCCTGTTTATTCGCCAGACGGTTGGCTTGGGCGGCGACAAAGAGGATGTGGTGGAGGATCCGCTGACCCTGGCCGGCAAGCAGGACATTTCGCGCCTCACCTTCACCATCGGCCGCTTCAGTTGCAAGGATGTTTTCGACAACAATGCCTACGCCAACGATCAGCGCACGCAATTCATGAATTGGGCATTCACCGCCAACGCTACCTGGGACTACCCCGCGGACGCCTTGGGATACACGACGGGCGTGGCCGTCGAATTAAGCAAGCCGAGATGGGCTCTGCGCTACGGATTTTTTCAGATCACAAGCATGAGGAATGGGTTTACCGCGGAAGACCGGTACTTGCTGTGGCCGGGCGAACCATCGGGGGGCGACGGCCGCTTCTGGCATGCCTGGGATATGGTTGTGGAGAATGAGCAGCGGTACAGCATCCACGATCACCATGGCACGGCTCGCATCCTGGGCTACGTCAATGCGGGAGAGTTCGGCAGCTACTCGGCAGCACTTTACGCCCCGGATACAAATATCGATCTGACTCACGCCCAGCGGCATGAATTTGGTTTTGGGCTAAACCTGGAACAGGAAATCACCAGGGACATCGGCGTATTTTCGCGGCTGGGGTGGAATGACGGAATCAACGAAGCCTGGATGTTTACCGACATCAATCACATGGGCTCGGTGGGCGTCGCGGTCAAGGGCGAATCCTGGCATCGCCCCGACGATACGATGGGCGTTGCTGCCGTGGTCAGCGGCATTTCGCTGGACAATCAGCGATACCTGGCTGCCGGCGGCTTGGGCATTCTGGATGGCGACGGCGCCTTGAATTACGCCAAAGAGAAGGTTATTGAAACCTACTACCAGGCTAAGCTCAGCAAGCACCTGCTAGGCGCGCTGGATTACCAGTTTGTTGCCGACCCCGCTTTCAATACCGCTCGTGGACCAGTATCCGTCTTCGGATTGCGATTTCACTTCGAGTTCTAGCTCTGCCCTTCTCATCAAGATTCCCTGCGGCGTCTCCCCGAAAAAAAGTGTAGTATCAGCGGCAATTCTGCTTATGTCCACGGCTGAAACCATTCGCCGCAAAGCGACTGCTGTGAAGAAGAGATTTCACATCACGGAGCACAAGTTTTTTCTGCTCTTCGTCTACCTGATCGCAGTTCTCCTCTACTACCCTTATGTAAAGGAAAACAGCTTCAGCTACACCGTCTTCCGTATCGTGGGCAGTGCGGGCATCTTTCTGGCCGTGTATGCCGTTAAGGTGCGGCGCACGCTGTTGATCTGCGCGGTGCTGCTGGCCATCCCTGCCGGGCTGCAGCGGATCCTGCTTTTCCGCGCTGACGCCGGGGTATTTTCCCTGATCGGCATCCTTCTCAGCTTTGCCTTCGACGTTTTCATCATCGTCCTGGTGTTCCGCCGGGTGTTTACCGAACTGCAGGTGAAATCCGAGACGGTCTTCGGGGCGATCTGCATTTATCTGCTGATCGGCTACAGTTTTGCCAGCGTTTACGCGATGGTGGACACCCTTCAGCCACGAGCGTTCTATATCGACCCGCTTCTGAACTTACACAGTGTTCCCAACCGCTTCGACTTCATTTATTACAGTTTCGCTACCATGACCTCGATGGGAGCTTCGGGCATCTCTCCGGTCACCGGACAGGCGCGCTCGATTACCGTCATCGAAACCACCTTGGGCGTGCTTTACCTGGCGGTCTTGATTGCCCGGCTTATGGCTGGCTATCGGCACTCCGCCGCTGAGCACGATTGACCTTTCCTCCGCTCGCAGGCTGATAAACTGAAAGAGCAATGATCCTACCGTTCGTTCGCGAATTCTTCGCGGACGTGGAAAAGGTACCCGCATTTGCGCGTGCAGTAACCCAAGTCCGTCATCCCCAGCACGGTGGGGTAGAAGGCAAGGGAGGCACGGGGCGGATACGTGTGTCTGGACTGACCCCTACCGGCAAAGCCCTCATCTACCCTTTGTTACAGCGGACAACTTCCAGGCCAATTGTGGTGGTGGTCAGCGACAATCGGATGGTAGAAGAGCTCCTACCCTTGCTGCGCTCGCTCGTCGACCTGAGCGGAGCCGGCTCTCCGGACGGCGTGATTCCTTTGCCGGCTTATGACGTGCTGCCATTCCAGAATCTGTCGCCGCACCCGGAGATCCAGGAAGCTCGTGCGTCGGCACTTTGGAAGATTGCGACCGGTGCGGCCGAGATCGTTATTACGCCTCTGGCGGCGACGGCCATGCGGTTGCGCGAAGCCAATTTCTACGCCGGCTTGGCGAAGGTCATACGGCGCGGCGAGATGATCGACACCGAACGATTGCTGGAGCACCTGCGCATCGTCGGTTACAGCCAGGTGGACGTGGTCGAGATGCCGGGCGAGATCGCGCATCGCGGCGGATTGATCGATGTTTATCCCCCGGAAGCCGACCGGCCGGTGCGCATCGAGCTGTTCGGCGATGAAGTGGAATCCATCCGCAAGTTCGATCCGGAGACGCAGCGGTCGGCAGCCTCGACCGATGAAGTGGCTCTGCTGCCGCTGACCGAGACTCCCGTTGAAGAAGAAACGCTCGCAGCCATCAATGCGCGGCTCACCGGAGAGCGACTGGCAGGCAGCGAGGAGTTGATCGAGCGGACTGTACGTGCGAGTGGCGTTGCCGTTTTTCCGGGATGGGAGTTGTACGCACCGGTTGCCGGGGGGCGGGAAAACTTTTTCGATTTGCTGCCTAACGCGGTTGTGATTCTGGATGAGCCGGACGCGCTGGTGGACGTTCACGATGCCTGGTGGACGAGAGTCACGGAGGCGCATGAACGCAGCCTGATTGGAAATCTTGTGCAGCCGGAAGACCTTTATCTTTCCCCCGAGCAATGGCAGGCGCGGCTGAATGAGGCGACAACAATCGCGGTGGAGCAGTTGGGCATCGAGGATACGAATGACGCTGAGCATCTCGTCCTGCAAACCCAGCCGACCACGCGCTTCCACGGATCGGTCGCAGCCATGACGGAGGAGGTCGCGCGGCTGTCGCGCGAAGGCAAGCGCGTAATGTTCGCCGTGTCCAGCACGGGCGAGGTCGAACGGCTGGCCGACGTCTTCAACGAATACAACGTGTCGTTTCGTATCGGCAGCCGCACGCCCAAGCCGGGTAATGAAGTCTTCGTCGACGAGTCGACGTATTTTGCCGAGGATGTGACGGCGACCATCATCGTGAAGGGGTATGTCCCCGAAGGCGTGGCACTGCCGGAAGCGAATCTTGTTCTCTTCGGCGCGCGCGACCTGTTTGACGAGTCGGAAGTATCGCTCGGGCGGCCGCAGCGGCAGAAGTCGAAGGTCTCGGCGTTTCTCTCCGACTTCCGCGATCTCGCTATTGGCGATTATGTCGTGCACATGGAACACGGTATCGGCCAATACCAGGGCTTGCGGGAAATTCCGCAGGAAGATGGCGGGACGGTCGAGTTCATGATCCTGGAGTACGCCGAGGGCGCCAGACTTTATGTGCCGCTGACGCGACTCGACCTGGTGCAGAAGTATCGCTCGTCCGAGGGTGTGAAGCCGGTGCTCAATCGGCTAGGCACGCAGCAGTGGCAGAAAACCAAGTCGCGCGTGAAGAAGGCCATGAAGGACATGGCCGAGGAATTATTGAAGCTATACGCGACTCGCCGCACCGCCGAAGGTCACGCGTTTGCGTCGGACAATGAGTGGCAGCGCGAGTTCGAAGATGCGTTTGAGTTTAGCGAGACCGAGGACCAGAACAACGCCATCATCGACGTAAAGCGCGACATGGAGGCGCCCACGCCGATGGATCGGCTGCTGTGCGGCGACGTCGGTTACGGCAAGACGGAAGTCGCCATGCGCGCGGCGTTCAAGGCGGTCAGCGACAATCGCCAAGTTGCGGTGCTGGCGCCGACCACGGTGCTCGCCTTCCAGCACTACAACACCTTCCGCCAGCGCTTTGCGGCTTTCCCGATCAAGGTGGAAATGCTGAGCCGCTTCCGCACGGCGAAACAGCAGAAAGAGACGATCGCGAAGATCGAGGCCGGCGGAGTTGACGTGGTGATCGGCACACATCGCCTGCTGTCGAAGGATGTGAAGTTCGCCGACCTCGGGCTGATGATTGTCGATGAAGAGCAGCGCTTCGGCGTGCGCCACAAGGAGCGCCTGAAGCAACTGCGCAAAGAAGTCGACGTGCTAACGATGTCGGCAACGCCCATTCCGCGAACGCTGCATATGTCGCTGCTCGGATTGCGCGACATGAGCGTGATCGAGACGCCGCCGAAAGATCGTATGGCGATCCAGACCGTGGTTGCGGCGTGGGATGAAAAGCTGCTGAAATCGGCGATCGAAAAAGAGCTGGAGCGCGGCGGACAGGTGTACTTCGTACATAACCGCGTCGAGAGCATTTACGACATCAGCGAGAAGCTGCGCGAGATGGCGCCGACAGCGCGCATTTTGGTCGGCCACGGGCAGATGCCGGAGAGCGAGCTCGAGCGCATCATGCTGGCCTTCATGCGGCACGAGGCCGACATTCTGGTGGCGACCACGATCATCGAGAACGGCCTCGATATTCCGCTGTGCAACACCATCATTATTAATCGCGCCGATCGTCACGGCTTGTCGGAGCTGTATCAGCTGCGGGGACGTGTTGGCCGCTCCGATCGTCGCGCCTATGCGTATCTGCTGATCCCGCCGGATCGCGAGCTGACGGAGCTGGCGCGGCGGCGGCTGGCGGCGCTGAAGGAGTTCAGCGATCTGGGAGCGGGATTCAAGATTGCCGCGCTCGATCTGGAGTTGCGCGGCGCCGGAAATCTGCTTGGCGGGCAGCAGAGCGGTCACATCGAAGCCGTGGGATTCGAGCTTTACACCACGATGCTGGAGCGCACCGTCCGCGAATTGAAGGGCGAGTTGCCGGAAGATGTTCCTGAGGCGCAGTTGAATCTCGGGCTGAACATTCGCATTCCGTCGGATTACATTGCGGAAGAGAATCAGCGGCTGCGTATGTACAAAAGAGTGGCAGGCGTGGAGTCGGAATCGCAACTTGAAGACGTCGCAGGCGAACTCGGCGATCGTTATGGCACGCCGCCGCCGGCGGTACGGAGTCTGCTGGAGTACGCCACTCTGAAGCTGCTGTCGCAGCGGATCGGCGTATCGCAGATCGAACGTAAGCGCGAGGCGGTCAGCATTCGCTTCACGGAGAAGGCGAATGTCGATCCCGAGCGGCTGGCGCAATTCGTCGCCAAGGAACGAGGCAGCCAGTTCACGCCCGCAGGCATCTTGAAGTTTTCACTGCAGGAGAAGCAGCCGGAGCAGGTGCTGGGGCGACTGAAGTCGCTGCTGGAAGAGTTGGCGGGTGAGGCGGTGGCTCAGTAGGCTGCCGTCGGCTGTCGGCTGTCGGTTGTCAGTGGCGACTTGAAAGCGCGCGATTATGGCTAAATGCATCTGACAACTGAGAACCGACAACTGACAACGATTTCGAGAGGATGAATGGCACACAAACGAATCTGTAAGGCGGTGTTTCCCGCCGCCGGGCTGGGCACGCGATTTCTGCCGGCGACCAAGGCGCAGCCGAAAGAGATGATGCCGCTGGTCGACAAGCCGATCATCCAGTACGGCGTGGAAGAGGCGCTGGCGGCGGGCTGCGACCAGATCATCATTATTACCGGTCGGGGGAAGACGTCGATCGAAGACCACTTCGACGTCAGCTACGAGCTGGAGAAGATGCTGGAAGAGCGCGGCAAGACCGATTTGCTGGCCGTCGTGCGGCAAATCTCCGACATGATTCACGTTTCCTACACCCGCCAGAAGGAAGCCATGGGCCTGGGACACGCGGTGCTGATGTCGCGCGAACTGGTGGGCGACGAGCCGTTCGCGGTCATTCTGGCCGACGACATCATCGACGCCGAGGTGCCGTGCCTGAAGCAGATGATCGAGGTGTACAACGAGACCGGATGCTCGGTGCTGGCGACGCAAGTAGTGGGAGGAAAGGCGATCTCATCGTATGGCGTGTTGGATGCAAAGCCGGTCGCGAGCAAGTGGGGCGACCGGCTGTTCGAGGTGCGCAACCTGGTGGAGAAGCCGAAGACGGAAGACGCGCCGTCGAATCTGGCGATCATCGGGCGCTACGTGCTGACGCCCGCGGTCTTCGAGACGCTGGCCTCGACACCCCTGGGAACCGGCGGCGAATTGCAGCTGACCGACGGGCTGAAGCAACTGCTGAAGAAAGAAAAGATCTACGGCTACACCTTCGAAGGCAAGCGCCACGATACCGGCGACAAGCTGGGATTCCTGAAGGCTACGGTGGAGTTTGCGCTCAAGCGCGAGGATCTGGGCGAAGAATTCCGCGAATATCTCAAGACGCTAAAGCTGTAGTGCAAGCCCCTCGCACTCTAACTCAGTAAGCCTTCGCTCCCGGTCCCACACAACGAAAAACGCGTTGAGTGGGGCACCCGCAAGTCAGATGAAATTTAGTCCTTCCTGAAGACGCACCGACCTTTTATGATCGCTTGAACCAAAGTAGCGCCCAGCGAATGGTGTCGACATGACGATCCTGTCTTTTCCGCCACCGCCTTCCCCGAGCCCCACACACGCGCTGGCCACCGCCATGCTGAATCACAAGCCCGAGTGGGCAAGCCTTGCGCTGGAGCAGGGCGCGGACATCTTCGCCAAAGGTCGGAGCGGCGAGACGCTGCTGGCCGAAGCGCTCACCGTCGGACTGCGCGCCTCCAAGAGCAAGGAAAAATCGATCAGCGGGCGGATGTTCGCCGAGGGGCAAGTCAAGATAGCAGCTTTGCTGCGGGAGCACAGCCAGACGCAGCCGATTGAGCGATTCAGCCTCTTCGACGCTGTCGTCGCCCGCAACTTTGCCGCAATCCAGCACAACCTTGATCCGGCGCGACTCGCGCAAAGCGATGCGAACGACTATCGCAAAGCGCTGGCGCACGCGGTGCAAGAAGATGACGCCGAGATCGTCAAGCTGCTGCTTTCTGCGGAACGATTCTCGTTGTCCGACGCGGTCAATGCCGGCGACGCTGCGGCCGTCCGCTCGGCGATCGAGCGTGCGCCGCTCGCGGATAATGCGGACGAGTATCACCGGTCGCTCATCGCGGCGGTGCGGGAAGATAATTCCGAAGTGGTGGAGTTGCTGCTGGCCGCCGGCATGAGCGCTGACACACACCTGAACTGTCCGCGCGACGACGGTAGCGGGTCGCCGTTGCTCACCTCCTCCACTTACCCCTGGAACGGTTGGCCGCTGCTGACCTTTGCAGCCGCGCGCGGCAGTACGGCGGCGATGCGGGCGCTGCTGAAAGCCGGTGCCGATCCTAACGCCACGGCGGACGCCACGGCCCATCTGCACGGACCCTTTTTCGACGGAGCCCACGAGCGTGGCCTGGCGCTGGGAAGACGGCTCGCGCAGGCCCAGGAGGCCGTAAAAGAAGCTGCGCCGGTGCAGCCGGACGCCGATCCCGCGCTGCGGCAGATCGCGACGCTCAAGGCGCTGAGTGCGGCCATCGCGTCGATGCCGCTGGTGGATCCGGGCACGGATTACGCCGCGTACGTCACTCCGCTGATGATCGCCGCTAACTCATCCAATCTCGATGTGGTTAAGCAGCTGGTGCAGGCGGGCGCGGACCTGGGCGCCAAAGACAAGAAGGGCAGGACCGCCCTGACGTATGCGAAGGAAGGCAAGTTCAAGCGGGTCGTCGCCTATCTTGAGAAGGCCTATGAGCAGGGGGATGCGGCCGGCGAATTGACGCTGCTGGAGGCGGCGGCCACCGGCACGCTCTATCGCGTAAAGGCGCTGCTGGAATCCGGCGCCGATCTGGAGCAGCGCGACGAGCAGGGCCAGACGCCGCTGATGCTCGCCGTCGCTGCGGGCCATGTGGAAGTAGTTAAGATGCTGTGCGCGGCGGGAGCCAATGTGCATGCCACGCGCAACGACGGCGGCGATCTCTGGACCTGCGCCTTTGCCAAGCCCAAGTTGGAGATCATAGGCACGCTGATCGAGCACGGTCTCAGCCCCAACCAACCGCGCAAAACCGCGCCGGCTTTGTTGCTGGCGTTCGGTGTGGGGAAGCCCAAGGAAATACTGAAGCTCATGCTCGACAACGGCGCCGACGTGCAAGCCACGGTACCGGCGGAGGTGGTGGAGACGGCGGCGCGGAGGCATCAAAAATCCTCGGAATTTCTGAAACTGGTTGCACCGCAGGTCAGTCGCAAGCGCCCGGCGGCGAAAGATCTGAAAGGCGCGTGCAGCGTGCTGGAGTTCGCCAAAAACTTCGCATCCAGCGAGGTTTATTACGCTCTGCACACGCACGCCGGGGTCGCGGAGGAGAGCCACGAATTCGTCTATGAGCATGTGCGGGAGGCGCTGAAACAATGCGCCGAGCTGGCCGACGAAAAGTTCAAGGCGGAGGCGGCGCGTATCGGCGCGATCCTGCGCGCCAAGCCGACGGCGTGGAAGCGCCGCAAGGGCGTCCTGCACTACATGTCGTCGCTCGATAAGGCGCTGTCGGCACATTATGGAGAGTCGCCGGCCGAGGCCGTGGGAGAGAAGGTGCCACTGCAATTGTTGCAACGGCTGCAGGCCGAGGTGGCTGCCAATGGCTATACGCTGGTCTACACCGGGCTGGCGGAAGGAGCGTTGCAGCGGCTGCTGCTATTTCCGCTGCAGGAACCGCTGGCCGCGATCGCCGCCAGCGGCACCAATGCCGCCAACTATGGGCATGACACGCGCGAGGTGGTGAACTGGTGCGCCGAAACCCGTCGCGAGCACCCGCTCAGCGTGATCGGTGTGGGCTTCGATTTCATGGATCTGAGTTTTACGCGGCCGATCAAGAACAGCGAAAAACTCGCCGCTCGCATTGCCGAGTTTTGTCCCGACATACAGGTCGCCGCCAGCGATCCGCAAGCCGTCAGCAAGTTCTCGAAAGAGCTGGCAGAGGGCGGCCGCTGTTTCTTCTGGTGGGATTGATGATTCGGGTCGTACTCGAACCCACACAACGAAAATAACGTTGTGTGGGGCACCCGCGATCCCAACGATAGGAGTTCGGAGAGAAGACCCAGGTTAGCATCCAAACGAAGGACGCGAACCTGGGGCACCGGCCTGACACTGCACCGGCCTGAGACTGCTACATCGGGTTCAAGCTGCTGAATAAAGTTCGGACTCCGTGCGACCGTCCGGGATCGTACGCGGGTTGGTGGCACAAGTCCGCGATCTGTTGGTCATGGGATGCAGCGGGCACGAACGGATCGGGGCTAAACCGAATCGTTTTGGCTTCAGTGATCTCTTGGGAAGAGCCTTTTCCTTCGATCTCAACGGTCAAAGCCGGCACCAACGCTGAGGCGTCCATAACAGCGCTGCCACGCAGGAATCCTTTGTCGCATCGGATGGTGGTCTTGTCGGTGACTCGAAAGCTGTAAGCCGAGCCGTCCCTGCCATCCCGGATCTGCAGCACGTCGCCGTCGTGCACAACGATGGGGCCAGTGATCTTCACCTTGTGGCCTTTTGCGGATGGCCTTGTCTCGGCTGACGAGAACAGGGTGACAGCGGTCATGAAATATAGACAAGTTACCGCTAAGAGCGCGAAACGAAATTTTTTACGGGGTCGCATGAGATCCTTTCCCCCTATACACAGAGACGTTTGAGCAGGCAGTTTGGATTCAGTCTGCATGTGTGTTTGAACAAACTCTGCTACTAACAGAGCACGACGGCAGCCAAAGCGGACTCCGCGCGATCTCGGAGCTCTTCGACAGAAGGGATTGGAGTTAGGCGCTTTTCAGTGACGATTGCAGGTTGGCAGGAGTGACGTTAAGTGACGAAGTGTCGGCTTTTTTGTCGAACAGTTCGACAGTGTCAATATCGTGGCATTGCTGAGCGGCGAGATGTTGAGAAGCGCTACAGAACGTTGCGCTCGAAGTCATCTCGAAAATCTGCTCCGCAGCAAGCTCGCGAATCCCAGCGCTCCGGTGGCAAACATCAGAATGCTGCCAGGTTCCGGAACGGATTGCCCCTGCGCGCCTTTGGCAAAGGTGGTCTCGCCGTACACGGTGAAGGTCTCGGAGGGAATCGAGCCAACGGTGTTCTCCCAAGCAGCGTTCAGATTGACGTTCGGACCATTGTTCTGGTCCCAGTAGACTGGGTCACCGCTGGGAACCTGGGCGTTCTGCAGGTTGAGCCAGTAGGTGCCGCCATTAAGCGTGGGGCCAGTGAAAAACGCGCTCTCGGTGCAGACGTTGTAGCCGTACTGATTGGGGGTGCAGCCGGTCTGCGAGAAGTTGACGGTCTGGTCGAAATAAGTGGTGCCTCCGTCCGGCAGCGATGTGATCGACAACTCGGCCGTTTCCAGGGTGTCGCCGGGAAACAGCCACATGGCGAAGTTGGCTTGGGTGATGGGAGCGGAGCTCTGGACACTGAATTCGTCGCTGACCACGAAGCCGAAGTTGATGGTCCAGGCGTACCAATTGGCGTTCGTCGGGCCGCTGGAGTAAACCACCTGCGCTCCAGCCGGGATGGCCAATGCCGTAAGCAGGAAAACAAGTGCCAGTTTCTTCATCGCTGCCACCTCGCAGATCAACGTTATCGGGCCGATGCGGTGGGTCTCGGATTCATCGCACGTGAAGCAGCCTGCTAGTTGCATCCGGTTGCATGCAGGATGAAACAGCAGAAAAGCGGGCACACAATATCATTTGCGTGCCCGCTTTTGGAATGGCCCTGAAGTGGCCAGAGATGGCGCACGAAATGGCTCAGGTCTCTATCGCAATTTAGACGGGACGCTCAGCCCTTCTGGCTTTCTTTCAGCTTGCGACTTGGCTTCCACGCCAACTGCCACCTTTTCTTTGTGAGCTTCTAGCTCCTGCGCGATCAAAGCCAAATCCAATTGCTCCCTTTACAGCCCGATGCGCCGCATCGAACCATGTCGTTCACATGAACGCTGCCAACCGAGGCGCAAGGGCTCACGATGAGTGGTCCCTGGTTCTCATCGCTGGATCCCGTGATGGTGATCACGTCCCGCGTCGATTCAGCCTGTCCCGATTGGTAATCGACGAGCACACTGACAACGGTTGTTTCGTTGGGCTGCCTTTTCAGGTCGTGCAGTTGCAGTTAACACTGGCCGCTGTTGTTTGAGGCGCTGCCCAGCCATCGGTACTGAACGTCGCGATTGTTGGTTGCCGCCCACGACGACCAATCCTGAGCGTTTAGCTGGACTGTTCCGAATAACAGCATCCAGGCGACAATGAGCCGTATGTTCATGTCCCGTCCTCCCTGTCTGCGATGATTGGCTTGAATCTGCGGCCTTATTTTACGCGTCGTCCCTTTGTTTTCTGGCTCTCTTTTAGCTTGCGCGACTTGGCTTCCACGCCCTTGGCCAGCTTTTCCTTGTGGGCTTCGAGCTTCTTGTCGACTTCGGCATCGTAGAGGCCGATCATCTGCGCGGCGAGAATGCCGGCGTTGGTCGCGCCGGGTTTACCGATGGCGACGGTCGCTACCGGAATTCCAGCCGGCATCTGCACCATGGCCAGCAAGGAATCCAGACCAAGCAGCGCGGTGGATGGAATGGGGACGGCGATGACGGGGAGCGTGGTCTCGGCGGCAATGACGCCGGCGAGATGAGCCGCGCCGCCTGCGCCGGCGATGACGACCTTCACCCCGCGCGATTTCAGAGCGCGCGTGTATTCGCTGGTGCGAGCCGGCGAGCGGTGCGCGGAGGTGATGTCGATTTCATAAGGAATGGCAAACTCGGCCAGCGCCTTCGCGGCCTCGTTCATGATGTCGAGGTCGGAGTCGCTGCCCATGACGATGGAGACGAGAGGAGTGTTGTTCATAATCGTTTTGTGCCGTCCCTAAAGGGACTCAGAATCAAATTTGGCCGGCCACCCAGCACTCCGCTGCGCTCCGTGCTGGGCTATCATGCACGCGCCGGCGGCGCTCGGAACTCTTACGGTTCGTCACACCGATGCGAAGACAAACGGTGTTCCCTTAATCGCATGAACCGATGCGAGGGCAAACGGTGCTTCCTCATAGCATGACAGGTCTGCGCCGATAAAAAGCTGCCGCTCATCCCGCAGAGCGGGACTCAGTTCTGGGTGCTGCGATCAGTGATGGCGCGCCTGACGTTGTGCTCCACCTTTTGCACTGCACACTTGCCTGGATTCACTCTCCACTCCGCAGGTGTTTCAGGCCGCGGGCGGCAATGTCTTTGCGATAGTGCATGGCGTCGAAGCGAATTTTCATCACCGCGTCGTAGGCGCGCTCGACGGCCTCGGGCAAATCCTTGCCGCGCGCGGTCACTCCCAGCACGCGACCGCCGGAGGTGTAATACATATTGTCGCGACGATTGGTGCCGGCGTGGAAGACTTTCACACCCGGCAGCCGATCGGCGTCGTCGATACCGGTGATCAGCTTTCCGGCTTCGAATGCGCCGGGATATCCTCCCGATGCCATCACCACGCAGACGGCCGGATCGGGGGACCAGCGAAAATCGCCATCGCTGACGCGGCCGGCGATCGACGACTCCATCGCTTCGAGCAGATCGCTCTCCATGCGCATCATGATCGGTTGCGTCTCGGGATCGCCGAAGCGGCAATTGAACTCCAGCACCATCGGCCCTTTCGCGGTCATCATGATGCCGCAATAAAGGATGCCCTTGTACTCGGCGCCTTCGGCGCGCATGCCGGCGACGACCGGCCGCGCGATGTGTGTCACCAGCCAGTCGCGCATCTGCTTGTCGACGATGTGGTTGGCTGAATAGGCGCCCATGCCGCCGGTGTTTGGGCCCTGATCGTTGTCGAAGGCGCGCTTGTGATCCTGGGCCGCGACCAGCGGCACCACGCGCTCGCCATCGCTCATCACCAGGAAGGACAATTCTTCGCCCTTGAGACATTCTTCCAGAACCACGCGCGAACCGGCCTCGCCCAGCAACTTGCCGGCGAGCATCTCCTCGGCGGTGCGCTGGGCTTCTTCCTTCGACTGCGCGATGACCACACCTTTGCCCGCGGCCAGCCCGTCGGCTTTGACCACGATGGGCGCGTGAAACAGCTTCAGCGCCTCGCGCACCTGCGCGTTGGTGGAGCAGACCGAGTACTTCGCAGTCGGGATGCGATGGCGCTGCATGAACTCCTTGGCGAAGCTCTTGCTGGACTCCAACTGGGCCGCAGCGCGAGTTGGACCGAAGATGGGCCAGCCGCGTCGCTGGAATTCGTCGACGATGCCCAGGGTGAGAGGGAGTTCCGGACCAACGACCGTGAGATCGGGATTGAGGCGATTCGCCAGCTGCACCAGCGAGTCGATGCTCTTGAGGTCGACGGCCAGACACTCTGCGTCCGCGGCAATGCCGCCGTTGCCCGGCGCGCAATAGAGCTTGGTCATGCGCGGCGATTGCCGCAGCTTCCAGACCAGCGCGTGTTCGCGACCGCCGCTACCGAGGACAAGGACCTTCATAGGCGAAAGAAAAAGAGTAGGGGCCGCGTGTGGCGCGTGTCAAACGCGGACCGTCACAGGGTGCGTTTGAACAGCGCCGTGGCGATGGTAATCATGATGGTGGCCGAGATGAGCATGAAGGCCAGATCGCCGCGGATGGCGACGAAGCCGGCGTCTTTCAACAGCAGCGCCTTGAAGGCGTGTACGGAATAGGTGAAAGGATCGATGTAGGCGATCCAGCGCAGCCACGCGGGAAACGCCTTGATGGGGTAGATGGAGCCGGCCGGGAAGAACAGCAGCGTGTTGAGGATGCCGAAGGTGGCGCGCGGCACCAGCGGATCTTCGACGCGCACCATCATCAGAAACATCATGGTGTTGAAGGTCAACGCCGTGGCCACGATCACCAGCAGTACCCAAAGCATGTTTTGCAGGGTGAAGATCGATCCCAGCCCGGACAGCAGCGATCCCAGGATCGTGATGACGATGCCGGCCATGATGGCCTTGATGGCGCCCGCGATGTTGAGGCCGGCGACCAGCTCGAATTTTGTGATGGGCGTGACTAGATAGCCTTCGTGCACACCACGGGCTTTGTCGTCGATGTACAACATGCCGCCGCCGATCATCACCGACACGAACATAGCCAGCGCGATCGACCCAGGCAGCAGATACTTCATGTACTCGGTGTAGGGATAGAGTTCGACGGTATCGAGCGTGATCTGTTGCAGGATTCGCGAGGGCTCGACGTCGGGATTGTTCAGCGCGTTGACCAGGCTGGCAAATTCGTCCTCCAGCGTGGAGCTCATGATGTTGTCGGTGTTATCGACGATGAGCGCGATGCGAGGATGGTTCTGCTCGTAGACGCGGCGCGAATACTCCGGCGGGATGATGATGGCGCCGTCGAGGCGACCGGTGCGCACGTCCTCCATGGCCTGTTTGTCGCTGTCATAAGGAATGGGAGTGAAGGTGTGTGCGTTGGACTGGACGGCGGCCAGAGCTTCGCGAACTTTCACGGCTTGCGTGCCCTGGTCCTGATCGACGACGCCGAGGCTGGCGTTCTTGATTTTGCCGCCGAAGGCGTTGCCCAGCACGATGAGCTGGACGAGAGGAAATACCATGGCCACCAGCATCAGCGCCGGTGAGCGGAAGAACTTGCGCAGTTCGCGCTCGACAATGGCCCACATTCGATTCATAAGTGCTTAAACCCCGGAGTGCCGCCGGCTAAAGCCGGCTCGATAAATCAAGAGCGCGTTTCGGTACGACTAAAGTCGTGCCCTGTTACAAACCCTCAGGACTGGAATCCGTCAAGAAGCGCAATTTATGTCGCCTTGTAACAGGGCACGGCTTCCAGCCGTGCCGCAAGCTGCCCCCTTTAAGAAATCAGGGGGCTTTAGCCCCTGCGGTTTTTCTCCGTGCCAGATAGTTAAAGCAAAACGGGAACTCATCTGGCGTATCCACCAAGCCCCGTCGAACCGGATTCTGTGCGATATATTCGCGACGGCGCTCAAAGCTGTCTGGATCTTCGACCCGCAACTCCCAAAATCCGCGTTGCCATACTTCACCGGCATACCCGTGTTCTTTCCTAACTCGATACGAAAAATCGCCTTTGATCAGCTGTACTGCCTTCTCGATCGTCATCTCGCCTGAAAGCGTGATCAGCAGATGCACGTGATCGGGCATGACGACGAAGTCATGCACCTTGAATTTGCCTTCGCGGGCGTACGACCGCAGCACGTCAATGAGCAAGGTCGCATTGCGCTCGGATTGCAAGAGAGCACGCCCCATGCTTGTCTTCGTGGTTACGAAGAAGGTACGAGACGAGCTCAGTATTTTGCCGCTCTCGGTATGTCGTGAAGGCTTCGTCATATTCCGGGGCTAAAAGCCCCTCGAGGTCTTTTAGGGATCGCGAGCGGCACGACTAAAAGTCGTGCCCTGTTACGGAGCCTCAAAATCGCGATCGACACGACTAGACAGGCTGCTGAAACACTCCGACCGGACCGTCCTAGGCCGCCGGCTAAAGCCGGCTCAGAACAGAAATAAACAACGTATCGGCACGACTAAAGTCGTGCCCTGTTACAAAGCGTTCGCACAACCGACTTTTTCATCAGCCGTACTCATCTTCTTCGCTCTTCATGGCCGCATCCCTGGACGGTCGGGCATCATGAAGCTGAAAGCCTTGACCTGCTCGTCACGCAGCTGCCGTCCCGTGAAGTGGACGAAGACGTCGTCCAGCGTGGTGTTTTGGACGGAGAGCGATTTCACCTGCACGTTGGAGCGCACGGCCAGCTCCACCAACTCGGTCGTAGTTTTGGAGCCGTCGCTGGTGAGGATGCGGTACATGTCCGCTGCCTCGGGCTGCACCGAGGTCACGTCGTCGAGCTTCTGAAGCTGGTCCTGCCAGTCCGCTGGCGCATTCAGGAATTGCGCTTCGATGACGTTGGTTCCCGGCACGCTGGCCTTGAGCGCGGCGGGCGAATCGAGCGCGACCAGCTTGCCGTGATCGACGATGGCGATGCGATCGCAGAGGCGGTCAGCTTCGTCCATGTAATGCGTGGTGATGAGGATCGTGAGGTCGCGATTGTTCTTGATCTTGGTGAGCATCTCCCAGACGGCGACACGCGAGACCGGATCGAGACCAGTGGTCGGCTCGTCGAGGAAGAAAATTTTGGGACTGTGGACGAGACCGCGCGCGATTTCCAAACGACGCCGCATGCCGCCGGAGAGCGTCTTGGTTTGCGCGTGACGCCACTTCTGCAGATCGACCGTGGTCAGCAGCTCATCGATGTTGCGCTTGCGATGTTCGGCGTCGACGCCGTAGAGCTTGGCGTAGATGTTGAGATTTTCTTCGACGGTGAGATCGATATCGCTGGTGAGCGCTTGCGGGATCACGCCCATGCAGCGGCGCGCGTTGTCGGGCTGCTTGGATACATCGAAGCCGTTGATGAGCGCGCGGCCGCCGGTGATGGGCAGCAGCGTCGTCATCATGCGAATCAGGGTGGATTTGCCCGCGCCGTTGGGGCCGAGCAGGCCGAAGATCTCGCCCTGAGCTACGTTGAACGAGACATCATCGACGGCGGTGAAGTCGCCGTACTTTTTCATGATGTGATCGACGACGATGGCCTCGCCGTTGGGTGGGTCGGGACAGCCGTCGGCGGTCACAGTCGTCGTTGGTTTGAACCAGGTCATATTTGTGTCGCCGGCTGAAGCCGGCTCTGCAATCTATAGAAGGTGCGTTTGTGGCACGACTGAAGTCGTGCCTTGACTCATGTCGTCCGAACTTGGAACATTTACGTGCCGCGTACGAACCGCAGATCCTTCGACTGCGCGTCCGCCCGCTGCAACAGAAGCGGCGGAAAAGCAAAAACGCGGACGCTCCGCTCAGGATGACAAGTCTTGAAAAGAGCGCGCGTTCGGCACGACTGAAGAGTTGGCGTGCGAACCGTGTCGTCCCCGAGGGACTCTGGTTCCTTTGCCACTCTACCCAGGACTCCGCTGCGCTCCGTCCTGGGCTATCATGCACGCGCCTGCGGCGCTCTGGTTCTTCGAGCCTCCTACTCCACTGCCTGAAAGAAAGCCAGTTCTCACGCAGACACTGAAGTCGTCCCCTGTTACAAAGCGCAGGGAACGAGTTTTTCAGCGGCCCGTGAAGTGGTGCCCTTACTCATGTCCTCCGAACTTGGTACATTTACGTGGCGCCTACGAACCGCAGATCCTTCGACTGCGCGTCCGCCCGCCGCAACAGAAGCGGCGGAAAAGCAAAAACGCGGACGCTCCGCTCAGGATGACAAGAATTAAGAAAGAGCACATTTTGGCACGACTAAAAGTCGTGCCCTTACTCATGTCCATCGAGTCAGAGTTGTTTGCACTTCCCGCGGACAGCAGGTCCCTCCACTCGGGCTGAAGCCCTCGGTCGGGATGACACATCAGGGGAATGCGTGCCCGGCCCACTTAAAGCAGCGCCCTGTTACAAAGCTCTTCATCGCGCACCCTCAGCCACTTTTCTGGTTGCCAAGTCTTTGGGCAGCAGAACTTCGGCGGTCATGCCGGGGACAAGTGCGCCATCGGGGTTGTCGACTTTCAGCTTCAGGCCGATGGTCTTGATGTCGCGCTTGCGGCGGCTGACGTCGCGCTGGGTGGCGTAATCGCTCTCGACGCCCTTGAAGATCACAACGCCCTTCGATCGGCTTGCCCTCAGGCAACCGCACCTTGAGCTGATCGCCCTGCGCGACGAAGCGGCTCTCGGTCTCGGGAGCTTCGGCGCGAACCCAGGTGTCGCCAAAGTCGATGATGGTCACGATCGGCGTGCCGGGATTCACCACTTCGCCCTGTCGCGTCGCGCGAACGGAGACGGTGCCGCTGACGGGCGCGTAGATTTTCGTGTAGCCCAGACGCGTATCGGCTTCGGCCATTTGTGCGCGTGCGTTCGCGACCTGCGCCTCGTTCATGGCAACATTGCTGGCCGCGGTGCGCTGCTGATGGAGACGGGCGTTGGCGGTGTTCAGGTCGGCTTGCGCGGCGTCGACATTCTTCTGCGCACTCAGCACGACGGCTTTCTGCGCGTTCAACTGCTCCTCGGCACGCACGCGATCCTGATCGGACTCGACGCCGGCTTTCGCCAGCTCGATCATGCGCTGCGAGTCGCTCTGAACACGCGCCAGGTCGGCATTGGCTTGCGCCAGCGACGCCTTCGCGGACGCCAGCCGCGCCTGTGCGTTCACCACGCCGCTGTTGGTCTCGCCTAGAGTCTGCGCCTCGGTGGCCTGCATGGCGGAGACCGATGAGTTGTAAGCGTTGATCGTGGCCTGGGCGGCGTTCTTTTCGGCTTGGAGCTCGGCGGAGTCGATCTCCGCGATCAGGTCGCCGGCTTTCACCTTGGAGCCTTCGTCGACGTAAAGCTTCTCGACGCGGCCCATGATCTTGGAGCTGACGATGACCTGATTGGCGTCGACGATGCCGATGAGCACGGTGTCGCTGGTGCGGTCGGTGGAATAGAAATAGTAGCCGGCCGCGATGCCTAAAAGGACGATTAAGAAGACGAAGAATTTATGCGGTTTCACTAGGTTACCAATCCTCGTCGATGTTCTTCGGAAGCCTGCTTCTGGGCACGGTTCCGAGGCGCGCTTCTTCCTTCATGATCCGGATGGCGGTTTCGAAATCCGGAAAGGTGCGATCCAGCCACGTATACGTGGGCTTCGGGCTGGATGGCGTGTTGGCAGAATTCGCAGCCGACGCCGGCGCTGTTTGGGGCGAGGGAGGCGATGGCGGCGGAGCAACGGACTTCTTGCCAGCCTTCCGTTTCCTGACCGTCTGGCTGCGGAACTCCTCCTCCGCCACTTCCGCGATTTGAGCGGCGAGCTTGATGCCGGCCGACCGATTGGTGAACAGTGCGGCGGCGATGAAATCGAGCACGGCGGCGCGGCGTTTCTGAATCACCTGCACCGGCCCGTACCGCTCGGGCATGAACTTCTCCCGCAACGGCGCGGTGAGGAAGTAATGAACGATCGAGCCGATCGCCGAGGGGAGAAACTGGTTGGGATCGATGGCGCGAAACTCGCCGCTGCCGATGCCTTCTCGCATCAGTGCCTGCACGTGGGCGCCGATTGGCTTCATGTATTTGGCGAACAGGCGATCGAGGTGAGTCGATCCGCCGCGGCCGGCGCTCATCAATTCGCCCATGAAGATGTGCGCGTAGTAAGGAGACTCGGCCACCGAATCGAAGTGAGTGCGCGCGTAGGAGAGAAAGCGCCGGCCGGCCGTGCCCGGCTGATTGCACACCGCGATGATGCGCTGCGCCAGCGTCTTGAAGAAGCGGTCGAGGATCTCGCCGTACAGCGCTTCCTTGTCCTTGAAGTAGTAATACAGCAGCGCCTTGTTGACCTCGGCGGCTTCCGCGATGGCGTCCATGCGGGCGCCGGCCAGACCTTCCTGCCCGAACTCCACCAGGGCAGCCTGGAGGATGGCATTGCGGCTGACCTCGGGCTGGCGGCGGGGACGTTTTTGGGTTTTGGCTCGGTTTGGCATTTAACTAACCGGTTAGTTAGGCTTCTATTGAATTAACTAACCAGTTAGTTAGTATAACGGTTGGGGCCTGGGCGGTCAAATCGTCCTGCGGGGCCGCTTGCGGCGGCGATCTTTCCTCGCTCCAGCAGGTGATCTTTATAAATTCCTTATAACTTGACTGCTACAATTCGCCCCCATGAAAGGACGACTAGCCCTATTCCTGCTTTTGCTTTTGGCGGTACCGGTAGGCACGCAGGCACAGAAAGCGAAGCCCAATCTCTCCGGCACCTGGATCTTCAGCGTGCAGAAGAGCAGCCTGCAAATGCCCCCGCCCACCAGCATGACGCTGCAGATCGCGCAAAACGACCCGCAGATTAACTTCTCCCGCCGCCAGGTCTACGGCGATCGTACTTTCCACTGGAAGCTCGAGGCCGTCACCGATGGGCAGAAGGAAATTGTCCAGAAGCTGCCGGAATACACCGCCAACGTACGCGTTTACTGGGAGGGCGACTCGCTGGTGCTCGACCAGAAGATCACCGCGCCCGATGGCACGCAGGCCAATGACATGGTCACCTACAGCCTGGCCGACAACGGCAGCACGCTTGAAGCGGTAGAGCGCCAGACCGTCGTCGGCGGCAAAGGCAGCTCCACCAACAAGTGGGTCTACGAGAAGCGAAGCCCGTAGCGCATCGCGAAGCTTGCAGGAGCCGGCTTTTCTTTCGTTTCGCCAGGGGCGATTCTCAGCAAACTCACCTTCCCCTCCGCCGCATCTCACCAGACCGATGGCCCTTTTGCTCCGGGCCGTTTGGCATCATTACAATCAATCATTCTGGGAGGATGGTATGAAAAGTTTCTTTATCGGGCTGGGCATTGGCGTCGGCCTCGGGCTGTTGTTTGCACCGATGAGTGGCGAAGAGACACGCAACAATCTAGCCGATCGCGCTAACGATTTGGCGACCTCGGCGCGCGAGACCTACGAAGAGAATCGCGATCGTGTCCAGCGCGGCGTCGAGACCATCCGCACTACGGCTGAGCGTGCCATGGGCCGCGCCCGCGCCACCGCCGAAGAGGCCGTCCGGGCGACAGGCACAGAGAGTGGCGCGCCCCGTCCTCAAGGCGTCTAACCGCGTTCCTCACAACCAATAAGGGCAGGCACCGGCCTGCCCTGTTTCTTGCGCGCGTCCTCGCCGGCGCCTGACGATGTATTCTGTTCATTCGCGATCTTCGAAAGGGAATGAATCATGCAGGTACTGGAGAACTGGAATCCTCAGGGCGTCACCGTGTACATGGACGACAAGCGCTTCATCAATTGCATCCTCACCGAGTGCAAGCTGGTTTATGGCGGAGGCGATGTCACCTGGGAGAACACCCAGTTCGTGAACTGCCAGCTGACCTTTGACGGGGCCGCGCAGCGCACCGTGGCCTATCTGCAAAACTTCGGCCTGATGCGCGCACCCGACAAGCAGGGCATGCCCACGATCCAGTCGAATTCCGGAGTGAATTAGAGCCTGATCGAAGAGAGGATCAAGAGCCCGCCCGTCAATTCAATCCTTACGCGGAGCCCCCACGCCCGTGATCTCCCACACTACGCCGCAGTCCAGCTGGCAGTTTCCCCCCTTACCTCCGTACAAGGTTGTGCCGTAGAGATTGCCGTCTGCATCGAGTACCGGGGCGCCGTAAGGCATGTAGCCGTCGGTATAGCTGAAGTCGTGGAGATCGATCAGGGTGCAGGTTTCGCTGCAGTTGGTCAACTCGAATACGCCCACTCCGCCAGAAACAGTGCAGACCCCAAAAAAATTACCGGCGCGGTCCATGGTGACGCCACCGTAGGGTTGGCAGGATGTGAGAAAGGGGTAAAACACGGAGGGCATGAACCCTCCGCCCGAGGGCGCAAGTTTGAAAACTATGCCATCCAGGTAGACGGATGTTGAGTAAATCGTGGTGCCATACAGGTTGCCGGAGCCATCGATGACCAGGGGACTGTAAGGGAAATACGCGCCGGCCAGGCCGGCACTCCCCAAGTCGAAGTTCACCAGAACATTCTCCGCCCAGCCTTGGGCTGAAGGCACCAGCTGGTAAGCCGTCCCGCAGCCGTAGTCGCATCCGCGTCCGGTTCCTCCGGCGCCCGTGGTTCCATACAGATTTCCGGAGCTATCGAAAACCATGCCCGCGTCCGGATACGCTCCGTCTTGATCTTTACCGAAGCTATGAAGGATGTTCTCCGTGTACTGGCCGCCGCCGGACGGGGTTAGTTCGAACGCAGTCCCGTTGTCATACGTACCTCCGTTCCCCGTCGTGCCGTAGATGTTTCCCGCTGCATCGAAGATCAAGTTCTCGACCCACGGGTTGATCCCATCCGGAACTCCGGTGAAGGTGTGCAGTACGGTCTCGTTCCAATAGCACGTTATCGACCGGCAAATCGTGGACGGTGGCCTCAGCACGAAGACGGTTCCGTTGTTTTCATAGCCGCCCTGTTGGGTCGTGCCATATAACGCGCCATCGGGGCCGAACACGACTCCGCCGATGGGGTAGGCGCCAT
Source organism: uncultured Acidobacteriaceae bacterium (assembly GCA_963805985.1). Lineage (GTDB taxonomy): Bacteria > Acidobacteriota > Terriglobia > Terriglobales > Acidobacteriaceae > Bog-257. The sequence continues at coordinate 320,768 of CAWDWG010000013.1, forward strand.
CGCTCTTCCCGGTAAATTCGTACAACGGAGTAAAGACCCAAGCGGAATTCACCTGGCTTAGCTTGAAAACTGTGCCACTACCGGTGGTACCCCCAGACCCTGCCGTTCCGTACACGGCTCCTGAAGGTCCGATAGTCACCTCGGCCTCGGGAAACGCCCCGTCCGGCCCGCCGGTGAAGTAGTGCAGTACGGTGAAGGTCTGCGCCTTGGCGTTGGTGACGATCGCAAGCATCGTCGCCAAAACGATCAGGGAGACGACCGTCCTGAGGCGCAAGCGAATGTCGAAAATCGAGGCTTGGTTTTGCTGCTGGAGCACGCGGCTACCTCCTCACGGCTGGTTCGCCGCAGAGAATAGCACGCATTGCAAGCCCTGCAACTTAATTTTGGATTACGGTGTAAGCGACAGAATGAAGCAGACTTAGCAGTGGTCAGATCACGCGAGTTTTAGATCGATTTCGCGCTCTTCCGAGCGGAGAGCTGCATAAGACAGAGCTTGAGGAATGTCTTCTGCTTCCAGGTAGGGATACAGCTTGAGGATCTCGGCCGTGCTGTGCCCCTCTGCCAGCATGCCCACGATGGTTCCCACGGTAACCCGCATCCCCCGGATACAGGGCTTGCCACCCATCACTGCGGGATCGATGGTGATACGATCAATAGCCATCTTGATGTCCCCTTATCTCTCCGACTGTATCAGCGACGCTGGGACGGCTCAAGATGTACTTCGATCCCTCTGTATTGCTGGCGAACCACCTACTGGTTCACCGGAACCTTAATGATCTTCTTCTGGATAGCGTAAGTCACCAGCTGGGCCTTGTTATGGATGTCGAGCTTGCGCATCAGGTTGAACTTGTGCGCCTCGACCGTCTTGACGCTCAGCCCCAGCAGCACCGCGATTTCCTTCACGGAATTGCCTTCCGCCAGCAGCTTCAGAATCTCGCGTTCTCTCGGCGTTAGGGTCGCCATGCGCGGACGCATTCGGGCATCGCGCACACGCGCGCGAAAATCCTCTACCAGCTTGCCCAGCACCTGCGAGCTCAGATATTTTCCGCCCTTGTACACGTCACGAACCGCGCTCACCAACTGCGGAGCCGGCGTATCCTTCAGCACATAGCCGGACGCTCCCACTTCCAGGCACTGCACCAGATAATCCTCATCCTCATACATCGTCAGGAACAGGACTTTGGTCTCCGGCCGATTTTTCTTGATGTGCCGGGTCGCCTCAAACGACGACAGGCCGGGCATCCCGATGTCCATCAGCACCACGTCGGGACGCAGCTCTCGCGCTCTTTCCACGGCGTCGCCACCATCCGGCGACTCGCCTACCACTTCAAAATCGCTCTCGCTTTCCAGCAGACGGCGTACTCCCTGCCGAAACAATGTGTGATCGTCCACTAACAGGCATCGAATTCTTGGCATCGTTACCCCAACTTTCATCGCTCTCTGCGGCGATGTTGTTCATGCGCCCCACGCTGCGGCGCCCGGCCGGCCAGAAGCTAATCCCTGATCCACCCTCATACCCTGATTCGGAACAGGTGCACTTACTTCGATGCGAGTTCCCTTACCTCGCGTTGAGGTCACCCGCATCTTTCCGCCAACATTCGCCATTCGTTCGCGCATCCCGGTGATGCCGAAGGTCTGCCGCGCCGCCTTGGACTTGGGGGAAATCTGGGAAATCCCCACCCCGTCGTCCTCTACCACCAATTTCACCAGCTCGCCCTCCTCTTTGAGATCGATCGTCACCGTAGTGGCGCCGGCATGTTTGGCGACATTGTGCAGAGCCTCCTGAACAATCCGGTAGATGGCCGTCTCCAGCGCCGCCGGCAAACGTCCAAAGTCCGGCGAGACCGTGACTCGCGCTTTCACCCCGGAATTCTTGGCCAGGTCCTTGGCCTCTTTTCGCACCGCGGCGATCAGGCCGAGCTCCTGCAGCACCAGCGGCGAAAGGCGCCCGATAATCCGCCGTATCCCCTCGATGGTGCGGTCCACAACCTCCAGCGTTTCGCGAATCTTCAAGCGCGCATTCCGGCCAGTGACGCTCGTCTCCAGCATCCCCAGATACAGGCGGATCACCATCAGCGCTTGCCCGGTTTCGTCGTGCAGCTCGCGGCTGATGCGCTTGCGCTCTTCTTCCTGCACCCGCAGCAGATGGCCAGATAATTCCGCGATCCGCGTCTCGCGCTCGCGCAACGCGTCGGTCATTCCCGCACGGTCGATCGCCAGTGCCGAGCGATCGGCAACCGCGCGCAGCAACTCGCGCTCCGTCGGCAGCCAGTCATAAGGCCGCGAGAAGCCGATCACCAGCACTCCAATCACAACGTCGTTCGATTTCAGCGGCACGCCCCACAGCGCTTTCGCTCTACCCTGCAGAAACGGCCCCAGGGTGTCGCTGAAAATGCGCAAATCCGGCAGGATCGCCGGCTCGCCGGTCAACGCAATCTTCCCGGCAAAACCTTCACCGATCGGCGTCTCCGAGCTCAAGCCATCCAGCGCGTCAGGAAATCCAACTTGCGCCTGCACTCGCAGCAGTTGCTGCTCGGCGTCTTTCAGCAGGATCAATCCCAGGTTCGCGTTGAAAGTATGGGTTGCGATCTCCAGCACCCGTTCCAGAAGCGCGTTCAAGTTTCCCGCCGAAAGCTCGGCGTCCAGCACCGACAGCAAGGTGTCGGCCTCGATCTTCTGCGCGTCTGCGTAAGCCGCCGACACCGCCACGTAGCTGGCCCAGGACAGCGTCTCCATCGCGGCCGTCACTTGTGGCAATTGGTCCGGCGGGAAGATGCGCTCCAAATACGAGTCAATGAGGCCCTGATAAATCTGCAGCGACCGCGCCACCGCTCGCGCGCTCACCTTCAGCTTTGCCAGGCGCTTGCCAAAGTGCTGCAGGCTCTCATAGAACGACACAAAATCCGCCTGCGAGAAAATAGAGAATCCCGTGCCGATGGTCAGCCGCTCCAGCGCGGCCATGGCCCGGCCGTCAAAGTCGAACTCGCCAAACATCTTCTGCCGCCAAGCCGCGGTAATCTCCGGGAATGACGGCTGCAGTCGGCGAGTGACCTCGATCACCAACTCCCGCGAACTTTCCTTAATGGGCAGAAAGGGGGACACGGTGCTCCTGATAGTGTTGATGCAGTTGAGATTAGACGAGGATGGCGTTACTACCCTATAAACCCGGGGACGGTGGCTGTTTTGTCCATCTTAACGGATTTCGCCCACTAGAACAGCAACTATTAGCTTGGGAATAAACATAATCCTGTCGCTGGAAGTACTGAAAACTCTGCCTTGAAAGTAGCGCCGCCATCTTGGCGGCTGGATCGCAGGCCTCTGGCCTGCGCCGAGATGGTCAGGCGAGACGCCCGCCCGACAGCCGGCCAGAGGCCGGCGCTACACGAAAAACCGCGCTCCCACCGAGTTTTTCAGCAACCTGTTCAGTGGTGCGATAACGACGTCGCGTTTCCCAGCCGGCGACACCAAGCCTGAACTTCATAGAATCATCTAAAATTCCTACGATGCCCACTCACGCCGCCAATCCGGCCGCAACCCTCAACCACGATGAGATCCTGCGCTACTCGCGTCACCTCATCCTGCCCGAGGTCGGCATGGAGGGCCAGCTCAAGCTCAAGCACGCCCGTGTCCTGTGTATCGGCGCCGGCGGTTTGGGATCGCCCGTCGCGCTTTACCTCGCGGCCGCCGGTGTAGGCACGCTCGGTATTGTCGATTTCGATATTGTTGATCTTACAAATTTACAGCGCCAGGTCATTCACAGCACCAACGACGTCGGCCGCAGCAAACTCGACTCCGCTGCCGAAACCATCGCCGCCATCAATCCCAACATCGACGTTCGCAAATTCGAGACGCGACTCACCAGCGCCAACGCCCTCGAGATCGTTCGCGACTTCGACCTCGTGGTCGATGGCACCGACAATTTCACCACCCGCTACCTCGTCAACGACGCCTGCGTGCTCCTAGGCAAGCCGAACGTCTACGGCTCTATCTTCCGCTTCGAAGGACAGGCCAGCGTCTTCGCCACCAAAGACGGCCCGTGCTATCGCTGCCTGTATCCTGAGCCGCCGCCGCCGGGCGTCGTGCCCTCCTGCGCAGAGGGTGGTGTGCTGGGAATTCTGCCCGGACTGGTCGGCATGATTCAGGCAACAGAGGCGATCAAGCTCATCCTCGGCTCCGGCGAATCGCTCGTCGGGCGGCTGTTGATGATCGACGCCCTCAGCATGCGCTTCCGCGAGCTGAAAGTTCGCAAGAATGCCGACTGCCCGGTCTGCGGCGATCATCCCACCGTGACCGAACTGATCGACTACGAGCAATTTTGCGGAGTGCGTGGTGCGGAAACGCCGTCAACTGCTACTATGCCGGACATGACACCTGAAGAACTCAAGCAGCGCCTCGATGCCGGCGACGACCTCTTCGTGCTCGACGTCCGCGAGCCCAACGAGTATCAGATCTGCAATCTCGGCGGACATCTCATTCCGCTCAACGAGCTGCCCAAGCGCGTCAGCGAGCTCGACCCCTCGCGCGAGATCGTCGTCCATTGCAAGATGGGCGGCCGCAGCGCCAAGGCTGTCGACTTCCTCAAGCAAGCCGGATTCACCCGCGTCCACAACCTCGCCGGCGGCATCAACGCCTGGGCCGAGCGCATCGATCCCACCGTGGCGAAGTATTAGTTTTGGTGTAGCTAGTGCGGGTGTTGGGTAGTGCGATCGTGGATAGTGCGGAGCGGTAGTGCGAGCCTTCAGGCCCGCGTCTCAGCCTTTTGTCAGCCTAGTCTGAATCCGCTTTGAAAGGGCACCACCTCACAGTCTGCGTGAGAACTGTGTTGGAGCGCGGCGATGGAATTACGATTCGCGAAGGTCCAGTGCCGCAGGCACGGCATAACTTAGCCCAGCACGGAGCCGAAACGGGGTCCCCGATTCGCCCTTCTGTTGGGCGAATTGGGGTGGGGAGGCGGAGTGCTGGGTTGAGTGGGAAAAGAATCTGAGTCCCTTCAGGGACGGCACGGCTCTCACGCAGACACTTCAGTCGTGCCGAAAAATTATTTATTTTTTCCCGGAGCCGGCGCCACGAAGCGGTTCACACCAGCTGTTCAATCTTCTGAATCAGCACATCGGGCGGGTCGCCCTTGGTGATAAACGCGTCGGCCAGCTCCAGGGACTCTGGGGGAAGTGAAAAGTAGGCTGACAGGAAGATGATCGGCACTTCCGGACGACGCCGGCGCATCTCGGCCGCGACCTGTCCGCCGTCCAGTCCAGGCATATAGAAGTCAAGCACCACCAGGTCGATCTCGTTTTTGTCGAACAGATCAAGTCCCTGCAAACCGCTGCTGGCGGTCAGTACCTTAAAGCCGTGGCCCTCCAGCATGATCTTGCGCACGCGCAGGCCAACCTTCTCGTCATCGACACAAAGGACAGTTTTGGCACCGAGAGACGTCATCCAGCTCACCGTTGCTTCCGCTTGCTGACTGCTCGTGAACTGCGAACTGCTGTCTTTTATCGCTTGCGCATACATTTTGCGGGATTGCTCTGACTTTCTAACACCCACCTGGCTGCTTTATGTGTTTTACCGCAAAGCTGGTGGGCTGCCCATCCCGACAAAGTGGTAGATGCCCCACTATCCGGCACTCATCGTTTTAAATCATATACTTATGTCGATTCCCGCCGAATCCCGCCCGCCAGACGGCGTTCGGTTGGCCCATTTATAGCGATCTCCCAGCCGAATCGCTGTGCAGCTGTCACCAGAGCTGGTTGTGCTCGATGAGCACAGGGTCTAATTTCGACGACCGGCACGAGCGCCGACCAATGAGCCGGCACTCCGCCCCAGCGGCCTCCTGATGCCGAAGTACAGGCTGCTGAAAAACTCGATGCGAGAGACCGATCGGGTAGTGCTGGCCTTCAGGCCAGCGTTCAAGCCGCTTATTTTCTGTTTGAGTCGGCTTCACAGGCTGCTGAAAATTCGTCCCGCGAGCGCCTTGTAACAGGGCACGACTTCAGTCGTACCAATAAGTCGGTTTTCTTAATCCGAGCCGGCTTTAGCCGGCGACACAAGCCCGGCGCATCGAACTTTTTCAGCGGCCTCTGAAGTGCGTCATCCTTTCGCGGTCGCGAGGCTGCGTGGTAAGTTCGAGAGGTAGTCGACGAGAACCGATGATCCGCTCCTATAAAGGTATAACCCCGACCGTCCCGCGCACCTGCTACGTGGACGAGTCGGCGCAACTGATCGGCGACGTCGTGCTCGCCGAAAACGCCAGCGTCTGGATGAACGCCGTGCTGCGCGGCGATGTCCATTCCATCCGCGTGGGCGCCCACAGCAACATCCAGGATTGCAGCGTGCTGCACGGCATGCTGAACAAGTGGCCGGTAATCGTCGGCGACTGGGTCACCGTCGGCCACTCGGTCACGCTGCACGGTTGCGTCGTCGAGGACCGCTGCCTCATCGGTATGGGAGTCGTCATCCTCAACGGAGCGCGCATCGGCGAAGGTTCGATCATCGCCGCCGGCACGCTGATTCCGGAAGGGGCCGTCGTCGAACCGCGCTCGCTTTGGATGGGCGTCCCCGGCAAATTTCGCAAGCACCTGAACGATGACGATCAGGAGATGATCCTGCAGTACGGCCGCAACTATCAGGGATACCGTGAGACGTACTTGGAGGAAATGAAGAAGTGGTAGCCGTCGGCACTTAGCATTCAGCCAATGACGTGCAAGAGCTGATTGCTGACAGCCGACAGCTGACGGCTGAAACAGACAACCGACATCTGACAACCGACAACGATGATCAAAGCCGTCCGCGGAACTCGTGATCTTCTCCCGCCCGACACCGACCTATGGAATCGGGTCGAGGCCAAGGTGCGCGACATCTTCGCGCGTTACCACTACCACGAAATCCGCACTCCCATCTTCGAAGACACGGCGCTGTTCTCGCGCAGCGTCGGCGAAGAGACCGACATCGTCTCCAAAGAAATGTTTACTTGGGAGGACAAGGCGCGCGCGCAAAGCGAGAAGGCGCAGTCGCTGACCCTCCGCCCCGAGAACACCGCCGGCGTCGTTCGCGCCTACATCGAGCATGGGCTCGACAAGAAGGGCACGCTTCAGAAGCTCTACTACATCGGTCCACAATTTCGTCGCGAGCGCCCGCAGAAGGGCCGCTACCGCCAGTTCTATCAAATCGGCGCCGAGATCATCGGTCCTCCAACCGCCGGAAGCGAGTCGCCCGCGCGCGATGCCGAAGTGCTCGAGATGCTGGCCACGCTGCTCGACGAGGTCGGCCTGCGCGATTGCAGTCTGCAGCTCAATTCAGTTGGCTGCGCCGAAGACCGCGCCCGCTACAACCAGGCTCTGCGTGACGCGCTCAAGCCTGTCGTCGATCAGATGTGCACCGACTGCCAGCGCCGCGCTGAGACGAATCCGTTGCGCGTGCTCGACTGCAAGCATCCCGAAGACCAGCCCATCATCGAGAAGCTGCCCAAGATCAGCGAGTATCTCGACGAGCCGTGCCGCCAGCACTTCGCCGAAGTCCGCGCTATGCTCGACACCGTCGGCGTTCCTTATTCCATCAACGAGCGCATGGTCCGCGGCCTCGACTATTACACGCGCACGACCTTCGAGTTCACCCACGGCGGCCTCGGCGCGCAGAGCGCCGTGCTCGGCGGCGGACGATATGACGGTTTGTCCGAATCGCTCGAAGGCCCGAAGGCCCCCGGCATCGGCTTCGCCATCGGCGAAGACCGTCTCATCCTCGCTCTGCAATCACAAGGCGAGCAGCCGGCAGAAAAAATCCAGGCCTTCATCGCGCCATTAGGACCGGGCATGAACAAGCATGCTTTGAAACTCGCCCGCGAACTCCGCCGCGCGGGCATCGCTGCGGATCTCGGCGACGAAAATTTCCGCCTGAAGAAATCCTTCGAACTGGCCGAAAAAGCGGGCGCGCTGCACATCGTAATCGTCGGCGAAAACGAAGTCGCCGCAGATACGTTCGCGGTGAAAAACCTCGCCACCGGCGAGCAAGTCACGATCGCAAGAGCAGATCTATCTGCGTATCTACGAAAGTAAAAGCACGCAAACTCGTCGGGTATTTCGAAAATCAGAGCCCGAAGGGCGTGCATGATAGCCCAGCATGGAGCGCAGCGGAATGCTGGGTAACAGCCGCCCCATGAATCCCAGTGCCTCGGGCACGTCACCCAAACAGGTATCGCGGGGCGTCCACAATTTCGCGCAGCGGCAACATGTGTTTCCCCGCCACCACGCCTCCGCAATTTTCGAAACCCAGAGCCCGAAGGGCGTGCATGATAGCCCAGCATGAAGCGCAGCGGAATGCTGGGTAACAGCCGCCCCATGAATTTCAGTGCCTCGGGCACGTCACCCAAACAGATATCGCGAGTCGTATTCGACACCTGATTTGCGGAAGATCAAAGCCCGGAGGGCGTGCATGATAGCCCAGCATGAAGCGCAGCGGAATGCTGGGTAACAGCCGCCCCATGGATTTCAGTGCCCCGGGCACGTCATCCAAACAGATATCGCGCGTCGTACGCGACACCTGACTTGCGAACCAGGGTCACGAACTCCTCCTCATAGGTCCATTTCTGGTGGTGCTCAGGCTGGGTTGCGATGTAATTCAAAACCGTTTGCCGCTGCGACTCGGCGACACTGAATGCCCCGTAGCCTTCCTGCCACGCAAATGCTCCGACATCCTCCCTCATCCATCGCGAGGAATGTGCTTTGAGATTTTGAATAGCGTTTGACAAGGTTTGCGTTGGGGACAGCGCGATCAATAAATGCGTGTGGTTCTTGGTTCCGCCGGCGGCGAGCAGCGCGATCTCCTTCGACTTTGCGATGACTCCCAGATGCTTCCAAAGAACGTCAGGCTCGTGAATCAAGTTTAGGCGGCCTTTGGTGCTGAAAACACAATGGACCAGGTTGCGGGATAAGGTGTGCGGCATAGCATAACGCTAAGGCTGCAAGGGACGGTACTTCGGTGACGGGTGTACGCGGCATTCGTGCCGGCGGCAGCGTCCCCGAGGGACTCGGATACCTGAGGGCACGCCCACCCAGCGTTCCGCTGCGTTCCACGCTGGGCTGTCATGACACGCCCTGCGGGCTCTTCTCTGAGAGTCAACTTGGGTTCACCTGGCGCAAGGCGTTTCCCGCATCCACGAATCCATAACCATAGACCCATCGACATGTGATCGCGCGCCGCGCCAATTCACCGAATACCTGCGAAAATAGAAATCAGCAATTAGCATTTGGCTTTTGGCATTTAGTACGTCGCATCCTACGGCGATGCGCTTTGGCTAAATGCCAAGTGCTAAGTGCTAAATGCTAACGGCTAATTAGAACGGACATCATGCTCGACTTCTTAGGTGATCTCAAACGAACTCATATGTGTGGTGAGCTGCGCGCCTCTGACGCCGGCTCGAACGTTGTTCTCATGGGCTGGGTCAACAAGCGGCGCGATCTCGGCAACCTCATCTTCCTCGACCTGCGCGATCGCAGTGGAATCACGCAGGTGGTCGTCACCGCCGACTCCGGCGCTGCGCACGACAAAGCCACCGATGTGCGCTCGGAGTTTGTGCTCGCTGTCATCGGCCACGTCAAGCTGCGCGATCAGGGCACGGTCAACAAGAACATCGCCACCGGCGAGATCGAAGTTGTCGCCGACGAAGTCCGCCTGCTGAACGACTGCAAGCCGCTTCCCTTCACGCCCGCCGACACCGTGCTGGCCAACGAAGAAGTCCGCCTGAAGCACCGGTATGTCGATCTCCGTCGTCCCGAGATGCAGCGCAATATTCAGCTGCGCCACAAAGTGTCAATTGCGATCCGCGAGTTCCTCAATGCGCAAGGCTTCTACGAAATCGAGACACCGTTCATGACCCGCTCCACCCCCGAAGGCGCGCGCGATTATCTCGTTCCCAGCCGCGTCTATCCGGGCGAGTTCTACGCGCTGCCGCAATCGCCGCAAATCTTCAAGCAGATCCTGATGATCTCCGGCTTCGACAAATACTTTCAGATCGTGCGCTGCTTCCGTGACGAAGACCTGCGCGCCGATCGCCAGCCCGAGTTCACGCAGATCGATCTCGAGATCAGCTTCGCCCGGCCGGAGATGGTCTTCCACGTCGTCGAAGGATTTCTGAAGGCGGCGTTCTCGACCATCGGCGCCGATCTGCACACACCGTTTCCGCAGATGAGTTACGACCAGGCGATCCGTCTCTACGGCATCGACAAACCGGACCTGCGACTGCCCTGCATGGCCGACGTACGCGAAGCGTTCGCGCAGGAAAATCTGGAAACGCTACACGTCGATCCCGACCTTCCTGTGGTTGCCATCGTCATCCCCAAGGTTGGCGACTTATCGCGCAAAGAGCGCGACGAGATCAAGACGATGTTCGGCGATCGCAAGGACGCCAAGGTCTTCGAGGACATCAAGCGGCTCGAAAAGTCGTTCCCCGATGCCACTACCAAAATCCGCGAGCTTGCCAAGCCGAATCCTGACGACCTTCTGGTCGTGGTGGCAGGAGCGAAGCGCAGCGAGCCGGCCAGTGCAGCCAAGACTCGCCAACAGGCGTATGCGATTTACGCTGCCGCCGGACAACTTCGTCTCGCCCTTGCGCAGAAGTACGCCGAGCGCCACGGCGCGTTCAAGCACGGCAACTTCCGCCTCGTGTGGGTCACCGACTTCCCCATGTTCGAGTGGGACGAGACCGAGGGCCGCTGGAATGCCGCGCATCATCCCTTCACCTCGCCGCACGAGCACGACATGGACAAGCTGGAGAGCGATCCCGGCGCGGTGCGCGCACTCGCCTACGACGTTGTGCTGAACGGAACCGAACTCGGCTCCGGCTCGATTCGTATCCACCGCCAGGATATTCAATCGCAGATATTCAAGGCTCTGGGAATGTCTCCCGAGGAACAGCAGGCGCGCTTCGGCTTCTTCCTGGAAGCACTGCAATACGGCACGCCGCCGCACGGCGGTATCGCCCTGGGACTGGATCGCATCGTGATGATCCTGGCCGGCGCCGACAGCCTGCGCGAAGTCATTCCCTTCCCCAAGACTGCGAAAGCCGTCGACTTAATGATGGACGCGCCCACGCCCGTGAGCGATCGCCAATTGAAGGAGCTGGGCATCGCTGTGGTCGGGAAGAAGGATTTGTAGCGCGCCGGACTTAGCCTACTTCGGATCCGGCAAGGTGCAGTGCCATAGTTATGGCATACTACGCACATGAAGCCGGATTCCGTTCGTACTACGGTGGACATTCCGACCCCGCTTTATCGCAAGCTGAAGCAGCGTGCCGCCGCCGAGGGCACTTCCATACGCCGACTGGTCATCTCTGGCGTGGAGAATGCGCTTCGTGAACAGAAGGCCCCTGGACGAAGGGCACAACTTCCCGTGATCCTGTCCAAAGGCCCCAAGGTGAACCTCACCAACGAGCAAATCTATGGCGGAATCGAATTTCCTTGATGCCAATGTCTGGATGGCCTGCCGGACCTGGCCGAGGAGCACCACCATTGGATAATCCCGCTGTACGCACCGAAATCCTGGGCTTGCAATTGGCGTTGGATGGCTCCCAGCTTGTGCTGTCCTCCGACAACGGCGAGTTAACAACGCCGGTTTCGCTGAGCGCCGACGACGCCGAGCGTTTACGCCTGGAGATGGCCAAGGCGCAACTCTGGGAGTGGAATCAATTGGAAGCAACCAAGCAACGCGCCGAGTTGCGCTACCGCCGCTATCTCGGCTCCTGGCTGGTCATGTGTCTGGCAGCCTTCAGCGCTTACCTTGGATATCCCAGCTATTACCTTTGTCTCTTCTTCGCGGGGCTTGCAATTTTTCTCTGGTGGAGAGCCGGATATGAGGAGCAGCAAGCCGATCGCGCCGCACAGTCGAAGAGAAACGAATTCCAGCCGAACTGGGATTATCTGCGCGCCCGGCTGGAAGAGATGTCCGAACCCGAATTACCGTCTCGCTAATCCTTGGCGATAGCGTAGTAGCCTTGCCGGGCCTGCACTTTGTAATCGCCCTTGGTCTTGATCTGGATTTTGCGATACGTCCCGTCCAGTTTGTTATTGGTCGGCGAGTAGCCGATGTTGTACTGGCTGCGCAGCTCGTTCTGGATCTGATCGAACGCCGCCTTCAGCTTGTCCTGCTTATTGCCCACCTCGATCAGTCGTCCGCCGGTCGCCTCCGCCAGCTTGTGCATCTCGGAGTCGCCACTATAACCAAAACCTCCATAGAATCCGCGATCGGCGATCAGAATCACATAGCAAATCGTGTCGGCCTTCTGTGCCGCCTCGATCGCGTCCTGGATTCGCAAACGGCTGCCCTGGTCCTCACCATCGGTAAAGATGATCATCGCCTTGCGGCCCACTTCGTTCTTCAGCTTCTCGTCGGCTCCAAGATAAATGGCGTCGTAGAGTAACGTCCCGCGCGGCGTAGTAGGAACCGGACCGCCTCCTAGCCCCGGAGGCCCGCCGCCCACGCCGGCGTTAATCTGCATCTTGTTCAACGCGTGGGCCAGATCGTGAACGTTGTTGGTGAAGTCCTGGTCGAGATCGACATCCACGTCAAAGTTGATGACGAAGGCCAGATCCTTATCGCGGAGCACGGCCTTCAGGAACTGCACACAAGATTCCTGTTCGATATCCAGCACTCGAGTCTGGCTAGCGCTGGTGTCGATCATGATGCCCAGGGTCAGCGGCTGGTTCGACTCGGCCGAGAAGTACTTGACGGTCTGCGGCTTGCCATCCTCGAAGACCTCGAAGTCATCCTTGGTGAGGCCGGGTATCAACATGCCGTGCTTGTCCTTGACGTTGTAGAACAAGTTGACGACGTTGACCTCGGCCTTAAAGGTCTGCAAATCGTCCTGATCGGACGGCGGTTTGTTTTGCTCTTGTTGAGCCGGCGGATTTTGCGACTGCGCTGGAAGCCACAGGCATCCAATCAGCAGAAGGGTTGCAACCTTGGCACACTGACGTAACCTGGGAAGCGGCATAGCTACTCTTTCGTATCGCGTATCGGATGTATCCATTCTAGTGTAGGGTGGCCCAAATGGGCGATGGGCTCGGAGCCTCGACTGCGGTTATACTTGTGCTAAGTTCTGGCAAACCCTGGAGACAAGATAATTCCATGTTCCCTCGCCCCTTGAGCTCCCGCATCAGAGGCGCCCTATTAACGGCGGTCCTTGTGCTTGGCGCAGTAGCTCTAATCGCACAAGATCAAAAGCTGCCTGACGCCCCCATACCCCAGAACAATGCGCCGGCGCCAAGCGTGAATGTTCCTTCGCCAGGTAAGGCGAGCGACCAGGGAGACTCTTCCTCAGGTGAGAACCCGGAACAGCCGTCAAATACTCGCAACACCGGACAGCCATCCGGTCCTGGCAGCACCAATCCGCAGCCACCCCCTCCCGGCTCACGGGAAATTAAGACCGTGCCGCCCGGCAGCGTCTCGGCTGACGAGAGCGGCCGCGATCAATTGCTGACCCTCTCCAAGACCGTCAACTTCGTCACTGTTCCTGTGACGGTCAAAGACACCGAAGGTAAGATGGTGGAAGGGTTGCTGGCCAAGGATTTCACCATTTATGAAGACGGCAATCAACAGAAGCTCACCTTCTTCACCAGCGATCCGTTCCCTCTGTCGGCTGCCCTCATCATCGATCAGGGACTGCCTGAGCCGGCTCTGCGCAAAATCAACGCGACGTTTTCCGCGCTAGGCGGAGCATTCGCCCCGTTCGATGAAGTTTCGGTCTTCACTTACGGAAGCAGCGTCAGCAAGCGCCAGGATTTTGGCAACTCCACTCGCATGGAGCTGGCACTACAGCGCCTGAAAGATGATACGGGCTCCAACGCCGGTTCATCGGTGGTCGGTGGTCCCTTCGGTTCGGGCCCGGTAACCAATGGCAAGCCGATGCCGGGCGCGCCGCAGGTCAACACTGCGCAGCCGGAATATCACGTCCTCAACGATGCCATCATGACAGCGGCGCAGGAACTCGCGCACCGCTCACCGGCCAGCCGCAAGATCATCTTCATCATCAGCGATGGCCAGGAATACGGCAGCCGCGCCAGTTACGCACAGGTGCTGAAGGTCCTGCTGACCGACAACATCATCGTGTACGCCATCGGCGTCGACACGGCTGCCATGCCCATCTATGGCAAGGTCGCGAAAGCCCGCATCCCCGGCTTTGGCTACAGCAACATCCTGCCGCGCTACGTGAACGCCACCGGTGGCGATGTGCTGGACGAATTCTCCAAGGAATCGATCGAGAGCGCCTATCAGCGCATCACGGTGGAAGCCCGCAACCAGTACACGCTCGGCTACAACACTGTGCTTGCCCCCTCCAGCAAGTATCGCGATATCGAAGTGCGTGTGAAGCGCCCCGGCCTGGAGGTCTTCGCCAAGCACGGATACTATCCGTTACCACCTCAGCGTCTCGATCCGGGCTCAGAGCCTCCGCCGGGAACGACGGGCAGCAACGATACCACGCCGCCTCCGCCGGGGAATTGATTCCAGATGCCCACTGGCCGCCAAGGCTCCATCCATCTCTTCCGCTTTCGAGGCATCGACGTCTTCCTGCATTGGTCGTGGTTCCTCTTCGCTGTCTTCGAGATCAACATGCGGGCCGGACGATACTCCTCCATCATTTGGAATGTGGTGGAGTACCTGTCTTTGTTTCTCATCGTGCTTATGCACGAGTTCGGACACGCGCTCGCGTGCCGGTCGGTTGGAGGAAATGCCGATCGCATCGTTCTCTGGCCGCTGGGTGGCGTCGCATACGTCGATCCTCCGCAACGCCCCGGCGCCGTCTTGTGGAGTCTCGCGGCCGGGCCGCTGGTGAATGTCGTCCTGTTTCCAGTCATCCTGGTCGTCACAAAACTTGCGCAGGTCGGAATGGGGACGATTACTCCTGATCTGTTCGTCCTGCTCGGCGCAATCTTCTATATCAACGCGGCGTTGCTGATCTTCAACATGCTGCCCATCTATCCTCTCGATGGCGGGCAGATCCTGCGGGCACTCCTTTGGTATCTCATGGGACGCGCTCGCAGCTTGATGGCGGCGACCGTAGTCGGCTTCATCGGCGTAGCTGGATTAATCGTGGTAGCCGTGCGGATAGGTTCCATCTGGTTCGGCGTGCTTGCGGTCTTCATCCTGATGAATTGCTGGAGCGGCATGAAGCACGCCGTAATGCTGCTGCGCGCTGCGAAGCTGCCGCGTCATCACGAATTCTCTTGTCCCTCGTGCAAGGCTTCGCCGCCGGCAGGAAATTTCTGGAGATGCGCCCACTGTCGCGTGCCCTTCGATACCTTTGCAACCAACGCCAACTGTCCGAACTGCGGCGCCCATTTCGACGTAACCCGCTGCCTGGACTGCAACCGCATGTATCCCATGAGCGCCTGGACCGGACAAATCGTCGCAACTCCCACATTGTCAGATGTGCCAACGACCTTACATTCATAACTGCACCACTGTGTTTGCGCGAGGCGGAATCAGTTTGAAGTAGTAATGCTGTTTCGCCATGGTCGAACATCATAATGCAACCGTCATTGCGGCTGCACGTACACCGGATTGTTGGGCGACGGCGGTTCGTAATCCTGCCCGTACTTGTTCTTGTGCGGAACCGACGACGCCCTCTGCACAGCCAGGCTAATCGTCCCCATCGCATGGCCGCTGTCTCTCACCTGAATCTCTCGCGACAACGCCTTCAGCGTCTCCGGCAGGGCATTCTCATTCCATATGTGAAACGTATAGTTGCCCGCAGGAACATTGGAAATCGTAAAATCTCCTGCCTTGTTGGTGGCGGCGAAGTACGAGCTTCCCAGCACCACAACCACCGCGCTCATCTCCGGATGAATGTTGCAGAAGATGAAGGAGACGCCTTCGCGGTCGAAGTGGACCGTACGCGAACTGCCGGCTTCGTAGAGTCCCAGGTCAAAGCGCTTCCCATTGAATAGCGAGAACACATTGTGGAACCACGGATCACGATTGGGGAAATCAACGGTCGAGCCTCGCGTGACCACAAGCATGTGCGGCTCGAACATCTTGTTCTTCTGCGTTAACACCGCGTGCATGGGGGCAACCGGTGTCGACGCCGCCGCGGAACCGACCGGCATCAGCCACACCACCGTCGACGCCGCGGCCGCTGGGTTTGCCGCGCCTTCAAGAACGATCCGGCCTGTGACCGCGCCTTCCTGCGCAAAGCAAAACCCTGCTGTCCACAGGCCCCATGCCATAACCAGCAACCAGCGCCAAGTTGTCACGCCGCTCGTCCGGCTTCTCAGAACAATACCCCCACCGACATATTCACCTGTCCAGCCTGATAGCTGTTGTCGTAGATCGTAAATGTGCGCAGCCGGCGATACTCCATCGACAGCAGCAGGTCAGAACGCGGGCGATAGATCACATTCCCGAACGCCCCACGGTTTGCGGTCAGGTACGGCGTGTTGTAACTGCTGACCTGATATCCAAAATAGGCAACATCGGCGGCAAATGGACTGTCCTGGCCGAAAGCCCCGTTGAACTCGAGCTTCGGTGTCGCGCGAAACTTCAGCTGTGCCCAACCTCCGACAACATTCAGCGGAACAACTTCGGTATTCGGATCGGCGAGCGGCCCATCGAACACAACGCTGCGCCCCAGCGCAGCCCCCAATCCGCCGATCGCCGCGCCGCGATAAAACGAAACGCTCAGGGCAAACCGGCTGCCCAGCGGAACGTTGAGGTCCATCATGCCCGCCCATCCGTTCACGATGCGATCGAAGTCCCAATTTTGACGGCTGTAATAGCCCGCAGCTCCAACCGTGAAGGTCTGCCCGAACAACGGATGCGAATACGCCACTCGCGCTGCATAGGCCGGCTGCCGGGTTTGCTCGGCAGAGCTCGCAACGCGATACCAGCTGTAGTTCTGGGCATCCGGAAATTCGCCGGTCAAGTTGTCGAGGAACCCGCCCTGCAGCAGGATCCTCGACTCGCCCGGCAACGCAAAGCGGTGCTCCACTCGCACCTGCGGCGTCCAGGCCCAGAGATTTCCCGCATACGAAAGCGGTGGAACGATCAGCGAAGCAAACGAGGTCGGACTGAGCGGCGAAATAAACAACTGGTCCTGCCCCGCGACTACCGACGTGTCCTTCCAATCCAGCCGGATCGCAGCAGTGCGCAGTCGCACCAATCCTGAGTCCACGCCATTCGTGGTCGCAGGAAAACCTCCGCCGAAATCGAAGTTCACATCCGCACTGGTGCGAGCGCCCCAGAGCTCGGGACCAAACGCCTCCAGGCCAATGATCGATTGCCGCAACGTTCCGCCGACGGCACCCGAAGGAACTCCGGCAGTGCCGGGCGTTGCCCACGTCGGCACGTCGAGATTGTCCACTTGTCCGCTGTTGCCAAACAGATTGAACAGAACGATTCCCGACAGGCGCACTCGATACTTGGCAGCGCTCTCGACCTTGGTCTGATACTGGTCGTCGATCTTGCCCGAAAGCAGCTGTTGCTGCTCTTCGACGCTGTCCAGGCGCTGATCCAGCTGCGCCGTCGTCGCCGTACCGTAGGCCGGCGATTGCTCATCGACGGTCACGCTCTGGGAAGTATTGGTACTGTGACTCTTCTCCAACTCTTCCCGCAGGCGTGTGATCTCGGCCCGGCTGGCAACGGTTTGCTGCTGAAGCTGGGACACCATGTCCTTCAGCTCGTGCACCTCGTCCTTCAAGTCCTGAAGCGCAGTCGAATCGCCATTCTGCACCGGTGTCTGCATCTGTGCTGAGGATGGCCGCGCAAGAAGGAATCCGAGGCAAAGCAGGCACAGCGCGCTGGCTCGGGCTGAACGCCCATGGCTGTGGCGTAAGAGCTGGGGATGACAGAAATCTTTCATGTCGCACCTCTCTGCAACCAAGTTACCGGAGCCCTTGGAAGTGGCGAGCGAACAACATTCAAGCAGGAAACGGTTGCGAAGCGTCGGCTAGCCGGCCATTGGCGCCAGCCGTCTTCGGGTTGCTATTGCGCGGCAATATGATTTCCATGACTGTGCGGCCAGGCACCGAGCTTTCCAGATGCAGGCTGCCGTGGTGGTCCTGCACGATCTTCTGCGCAATGGTCAGCCCCAATCCCGTGCCATTCTCTTTGCCATAACTCACAAATGGCTGGAACAGCTTATCGCGGATGGAAGCCTCTACTCCCGGACCATCGTCGGTGATCTGAATTCTCAAATCGCCGTTCTGTTCCGCTACCGCTACTCCCACGTGACCGCCGCACACTTGCGCTGCCTGACAGCTATTGAGCAGGAGATTGTAAAAAACCCGCTCCATCTTTCGCGGATCGAAAAGAGCATTGTGTACGCCCGACGACTCGATGGCCAGCGCAATCCGCTGGAACTGACGATGCGCCCGCACCAGTTCCATGGCGCGGCTGATGGTTCTCTCCACCGGTGTTTCCATCGCGTTCATCGATTCCGCGGGACGAGACAGCTCCAGCAGCGAGTCGATCAGATCGGTCAACCGGTTCACCGCAACCCGAATCTCCAGATACAGCTCCTCGCGCTGCGCTGAACTCAGGTCAGCCTCCGCCAGGAATTCCGCATTGGCCAGCACCGCGGTCAGCGGATGCCTCAGGTCATGCGAGATGGAACTCGCCATTCGGCCGATCGTCGCTAGTCGCTCCGCGGCCAGTAATTGTTGTTGTACCTGTCGCAGGCTCTCGCGCATTCGAGTGAACGCGTCCGTCAGCTCAGCGACTTCGCTGGCAGCGGGAGCGTGCAGCGGATAACCAAAGTCGCCTCCGCCCAACGCTCGCACGCCATCCACCAGCGTTTCCAACGGCCGCGTGAACGTGCCGGCGATTAAATACACCAGCAGGCTGCCGCCCAGAACTGCTCCCAACCCCACCGCCAGCAAGAGATGCCGCAGGTGATTCAGGAACGCGGTCGCCTGATCGTAAGACTTCATCACGATGATGGTTACCTGCGGCGTGTCATCGGGATTCAACACTAGCGCCGAAGCTACATAGCTCTCCTTGCCCAGCTTCCAGTTCACGCGGGTGGAAAGACCAGCCAACTGGATCGGCAATTCTTGAGCCTGCTCAGGATTAAGCGTGCTGACCACCACCGTCTGGTCGCTCACGATCGCCACCTGGCTGGCAGCAACCTGACTGAGTTGGCGCGCCACCGCTGCATTCATTTCATAGCCCACGGCCACAACGCCAAGCAGCGCATTGTCCGATCGCGGACCGAAATAGATCGGAGCCAGCACAACTTCATACAAATGTCCGCCGGCAAACCACCATTGCAGCGACTCATCCAGCGAACCGCGGCTATTCAGCAGTTGCTGCGCCTGCTCACGTGAGATACCGGGAGACCTGGTATGGAAGCCGACGAACTGGTTGTTGGCATCCAGCAGCGCAAAGAGATCGCCGCCGGAAAGATGAAACATCTCACGCGAGCCGTCCTGAATGGTCGGCGCGTGATGCGACGTCATGAGCGCCTTCAGGCTGGGAAGGTCGGCCATGAGCTCGGCCAGCCGCGACAAATCGGCTTCGCGCTCTCGCTGCAGATTTCGGAAAGTTTGGACGGAGTCGGCCAGATCGCTGGTCAGGCCGCCGCGCACATGGTCCGCGACCGTGTGCTGAACAATCAGCAGCGAGACGGCAGTGAGCCCGGCGGAGGTCAGCAGCATGGCGATGAGGAACTTCGTGCGCAGCCGCAATCTACCCATCGCCCGTTTCCTTCTCCCCGCTCACCGTACGAATTTGTAGCCTGTGCCATGAACGGTGCGGAAGTGCACCGGATCGGTTGGATCCTTCTCCAGCTTCTGCCGCAGCCGCAGTATATGCGTGTCGACAGTTCGCGTGGTGGGATAGTTGTTGTATCCCCATACTTCGTTCAGCAACTCGGTTCGGGAAATAACCCGCTCCTGATTGTTCAGGAAGAAGCGCAGCATCTTGAATTCCTGCGGGGTGAGTGCGATCAACTGCCCCGAGCGATGCAGTTCCATCTTCGAAAAATTCACTTCGACGTCATCGAAGCTGAACAGCTCGATCTTGTCGGAAGCTTGATTCAGACGGCGCACGGCCGCGCGCACTCGAGCCAGCAATTCGCGCGGGCTGAACGGCTTGGTGACGTAATCGTCGGCTCCCAGTTCCAGCAGCAAAACCTTGTCCAGAACGTCGCTGGCCGCACTTAGCACCAGGATTGGAACATTGGACGCTTCCTGCTTGATCTCACGGCAGATGTCCTGACCCGACTTCCCCGGCAGCCGCAAGTCCAGAATGACCAGTCGAGGAGTGTTGGCGCGAAAGGTCTCCATCGCCATGGCTCCATCGGATGCTATCGCGACGTCGAACCCTGCCGACTCGAAAGTCCGCCGCAACGCTCGTTGTACCGCTGCGTCATCTTCGATGACGAGTATCTTTTCCATGTTCGCCTTCGTTTACCGCCCGAAGTTACAGCTAATAACAGATCAAAATGCCAGTCAACGGCCTGTTGACAAATCTGTGACAAATACACGAAAGAAGTTATCTGCATGACCGAAACATTCTCATCAAGAACCGGAGCAGGCTCATCAAGAGTTGTCGCGGGCCTCTGTCACCCCGACTGAGCGATCCTTCACTACGACTTGTCATCCGACCGAGGACTTCAGTCCTCTTCATCCCAGCGAGCGATCTCACGACTTGTCATCCCGACCGAGGACTTCAGTCCGACCGAGGGATCTGCGGTTCCAGCCGCGGAGCGGCAACAGGTTTCTCACGCAGACACTTCCCGGCCAGCGTCCGCGCCTTGTTATCCGGCCTGACTCGGTTGTGCGTGGTGCGATCCGCAGTGGCTCGACAGCGGCAGTTGGACGCTCTCTGAACCCGTAGAGCCTGCTCGGGTTCGTAAGAATGACTTAGGCGATGGCAATGAGGAGACTGTGTCGCGGCAACCCGGCTCGAACCGCAGGTCCGTCGGTCGGACTGAAGTCCTCGGTCGGGATGACAGACGTCGAAGGAAACGCCGCCTCACTCCCCGCGACATTCGTTATCCGCAATTGTCAACAAGTTTTGACAACATCGTCACTTCATTTGGACAACTGTCTTTAGTCGATTGGATAGATTTTCCTAAGCTTGTGGCAGCGGCCAGTCGGGGGACGAAGGGTTGCCGGAAGCAATCTACGATTCCGAAAGAGGAGAAACCATGTTGAGCACAAAGAAATCACCGGCTGCTTCCAGTCCAGCTTGGATGGCAGTTCTATCGCTGTTGGCTGTTGCGGCGCTAACCCTTCCAGCTACAGCGCAAAAGGTCAACATCACCTACCTCACCTCCGACATCAATGCGGTTGGTTCCTTCCAGGATGCGAACCTCGTGAATCCCTGGGGCATGTCTGCCAGCCCGGCTGGTCCGTGGTGGTTCTCGGACAACACCACCGGCTTGTCTTCGACGTACATCGCTTCGGGACAACCGCAGTCGCTCGTGATCACGATTCCGCCCGCCTCGGGTACGGGCACGGGCTCGCCGAGCGGCACAGTGTACAACGCCAGCAGCACCGACTTTAAGGTCGACAACCAGCCCACACCGTTCTTGTTCTGCACCGAGGACGGAACGGTCTCGGGATGGTATTCCCCCTTAACGCGGGCCATCATAGCCATCAACAACAGCAGCACCGGAGCTGTGTACAAAGGGATGGCATTGGCTCAGGCAGCAGGCGCTAACTACATTTACGTAGCCAACTTCAACGCCGGCACGATTGAAGTCTACGATAAGACCTTCAAGTCCCACTCCTTCAGCTCCAGCCAGTTCACCGATTCGAACATTCCCAGCGGGTTTGCTCCGTTCAACGTTCAGCTGGTCGGAAGCAACCTGGTCGTTGCCTATGCCAAACAGGACTCCGCCAAGCATGACGACGTGCCCGGCCCCGGCAATGGCTATGTCGACATCTACGACACGCAAGGCAACCTTCAAGTTCGCATGGCGCACACGCTCTATCTGAATGCTCCGTGGGGATTAGTGCAGGCGCCCTCCAGCTTCAGCGGCTTCGGCAACGATCTGCTGGTCGGCAATTTCGGTAGTGGAGCGATCTCGGCGTACAACATCAGCACCGGCGCGTGGATCGGAAACATGCTGAATGTCAACGATCTGCCTGTGCAGATCGATGGCCTGTGGGGCTTGACCTTCGGCAACGGCGGCCCCGACGGACCGACCGGCACTCTGTTCTTCACCGCCGGACCTTACGGTGAGGTCCACGGCATCTTCGGCTCGATCACGCCTCACCCTGGAATGTAGAATCCTCCGGTACCAAGGCGAGGCAGAGGAGGGCTCGAGCCCTCCTCTTTCTTATTTGTGTGGGATTGACCAGCGAATTAAAGCTTGCGCAGAACTTCGAAGATCTCGTCGTTGCTCGGCACCTGGCCGATCGGATAGACCTTCGCGAATGCCAACTTGCCCTGTTTATCCACCACGAAGATTGCGCGCTCGCTGATGCCGGGAATGGGATCGCCTTCTCTTAGTATGCCGAACTTCTTGGCCACATCTCCATGCGGATAAAAGTCGCTCGCTAGAGGAAAGCTGAGAATACCTATCTCTTTCTTCTGCCATGCGGTGTGACTGGCAATCGAATCGACGCTAACGCCCACAACCTGGGCATCGTAGCCGCCGAAGCGCTCCACATCGCTGTTAAGGCCGGGTAATTGGGAAGCACACACCGGCGTCCAGTCCGCCGGATAGAACGCCAGCACAACATTTTTCTTGCCACGATAATCGCTCAGCTTGAACTGGCTCTTGATGCTGCCCACAACCGCCGGGAGCTCAAACTCCGGCACTTCATCTCCCACTTTCAGAGACGCCATGTCTTCCTCCAGTCTTTGGCGCAAACAGCGATTCTAGAGGCGGCGCTCAAAGTGGGCAAGTCAATCGCACGCCGCATGTTGCAATTGGATGAATACCACGAGTCTTCAGCGGAAGTAGCAGGATTGGTAGCGCTACCGGGAATCGAACCCGGGTTTGAAGATTGAGAATCTGAAAACCTGAGAACATCTCAAAGAACTGCCATTCTGCAAGTAGTTATAAACAAATCAATTCGCTTTCGCTTAGAGACGCGCAGGGTCGACTTTGGGCACAGTCAAATGCTGATGAGTAACGGGGATTAACGATGGTTCTGGCCACAAAATGGCCACAATCCTATGATTTAGACTGACGCGGTTTGCCGGATCGACCTAAGCTCTGACGACGCGAGTCTTCGTGACAGCCTTGCCTCTGATCGACAGGGCCGATTCCCGCATCAGCTTTCGGAAATCAGCCTAGACGCTCCAATCCGGCGTTAAGACCAGTCCAAACCGGTAACCTGGCGATGAGATAGGCGACCAAGCCGATTCTTCGCGGGCGCCCGTTGAGTGCGCCGTCTTGCTTCTTTCTAAGCCCAGGCGTGTGAGTTGGCTGATGCATTGGGGAATCCGGTCGAAGGTGAACGCGATTCCGCTCTGAAGCCGAACACGATTCCGTTGTGATTCCGAACAGCATTCCGGTCTGAAGGTGAACGGCGATTCCGGTGGGAAGGCGAACAGTTTTTGTCGCCTGGCGGAATGGCGTTCGGCTTGGAGCGGAATGTTTTCCACAGACGAGCAGCAGGAGGTGCAGCGACGCTGGACAATCACCCGGCATTGAAACTCCGTCAATGAAGGAGGACAGGGTGCTGGCCAGGAGAAAGTCCATGCGGAAAGTCAAAGAGGTTTTGCGGTTGAGGTTCCAGTTGGGGTTGGGGCAGCGCCAGATCGCACGCAGTTGCGGAATAGGGCTGGGCACGGTCCACGAGTATCTGGAACGGGCGGTGGCAGCCGGGATCGGTTGGCCGTTGCCGGAAGGCTTGGGCGAAGAAGAACTGGAAGCCAAGCTGTTTGGGAACCAGTCCGTGCAGGCCGGAGCGGTGCGACAGCGGCCAGAGCCAGACTGGAATATGATCCATCAGCAACTGCAACAACATCGTCATCTGACCCTGCAGTTGGTATGGGAAGAATACCGGCAAGCGAATCCCCAGGGGTATCGCTACAGTTGGTTTTGCGAGCGCTATCAGCACTGGCGGCGACACCTGGATGTGGTGCTGCGTCAAGAACACAAAGCCGGGGAAAAGATGTTCGTGGACTGGGCGGGGGCAACGATTCCCGTGTATGACGCCACGACGGGGCACGCCTGGCCGGCATCGTTGTTTGTTTCTGTGCTGGGCGCCAGTTCCTACACCTATGCAGAAGCGACTCGGGATCAGCAATCCACCTGGAATGGCCGCCATCGCGGATGGTGAACTGGGCGCACAGCATCGGTCCCAACACGGCTTCCTAAGTAAAAGCTGAGGCCGCACGGTAATCTACGACTCCACCAGCGACGGCAAGCCGACCGAACTTTTCTCGACGCGCACCGACACCATTGAGGCGCAGTCGCTCAACATTCCCACCAGCCTGTTGAGTATTTCGTCGACGGGAGAATTGTGGTCACGCTGGACGCCCGATTTGACCCCAAATACACTCCCACTGGACGACTGGCGCGCGTGCCCATTGGAGGCGGCTCCACGCGTGAATTACCGGACGCGGTGACCGCTACCCAATCTAGTCCCGACGGGCCCACAATACTCAGTGAATGTCTTTCCAGACAGAAGTAACATACGATCCCAACCCGGCTCGACGGGTGTTACTGCGGCCAGAAAAGCCAAAGCAACTCCGGTGGCGCCATCGAGGAAGGCGGGACTGGCCTCCCACGCAGGAGGCGCTGACGGGTCGGGTCGGGTCATGGTGGAGAAACCGCCGACGCCGGTTCCGGGCTGACGAAAGGCCATCGTCCGCTGGTACCAGAGCAGAGCCGCGTCCAGACATCTGCGGTCACCTTCAGTTTGATAGATCCGGTTGAAAATGTGGGCTACGCTCGCCGCGCCATGGCATAGAGGAGCATCCGCAATTCCCGTCCGATCCGGTGGCCATGCCAGACAATGATTCAAGAGCTCTTCCGCAAAGCCGCGCCAATCGCGTCGACCGGTGCGACGAGCAACCTGTAGTAACACAGAAAGGATTCCCAGGTCGCCATAGCACCAAGCCATTCGGCTGTTCTTGGACTCTTCACCCGGCGAGACCCAGGAAGCGAATCGGGACTGCGAGCCCTTCGGACGTTGTTGCGCTAACAACCAGTCCACCGCACCCGCGAGCAGCTCATGCGACCGCGCCTGATCAATAATGTCCGTTGCAGTAACTTCGCCGAGAAAATGTATGATTCCCGGAATGCCATGCGCGACGCCGAGGTTATAGTAGCCATTCGGACATTGTTCGCGCTGCCAAGGCGAAGGCGGCCAATCGCAGGACCTGCCGACATAGCCCGCTAAATCTCGACTCGATGCCAAGACTAGGATTCCAGCAGCGCCCGTAACTTGTGAGCGTATCTGCGGCTTGACGTGACCACTGTTCCTTCTGCCAGTACGATGTCGTAAACCCCGTCGAACATCGGACGAATCTCGCTAATGCGGGCACTGTTCACGATGGCCGATTTCCGCACTCGGATGAAGTGGTGTGGCGCCAGCCTCTCTTCCAAGTGTGTCAGGGTTTCGCGTAACAGGTGATTGTCGCCGACGGTGTGTATGCAGGCATAGTTTCCGGTGGCTTCGATCCACAAAACGTGGGAAACGGGAACAAAGAAAATCCGCTTCTTATCCTTCACCACAAAGCGTTCCAACGGGCGGAGACTACGGAGGGATCGGAGCAGTGGTTCGAGATCTCGATTTGCTTTCCTGCCTTGTTCGAGGACCTGGCGCGCGTGAACCAGTGCCTTGGCAAATCGCTCTTTATCGTACGGTTTCAGGAGATAGTCAACAGCGTGTACTTCGAATGCACGAATGGCGTGCGCATCATGAGCCGTGACGAAGACATATACGGGAGCGGGCCCGGTCGCCGGCTCGACATTTTCGATGACTCCAAAACCATCCAGATCAGGCATCTGCACATCGAGAAAAACGATGTCGGGATGAAGTTGATTGATCTGCTCCACCGCGCGCATTCCGTTCGCCGCCTCGCCTACAACTTCGATGCCGTCGTGTCCGGCCAGATAGCGACGGATACCGCGCCGGGCGATCGGTTCGTCATCGACGATGAGGACTCGCGTCTTCATGCGAACTCCGCAGTGGAATGGTGATAATGGCCTCACAGCCTCGACCGTTGCCCCCGGTAAGTTCCAGCGACGACTCGTTCCCGTAGAGCTGTTTCAAGCGTGACTGAACGTTGGTGAGTCCGACGCCGAATCGCAAACGCGATCCCGGTGCCGGACCAGGGCCGTCATCGCGGACCGAGAGCCAGACTCTGCCGTTGTGGCGTTGCGCAGCGATCTCTAGCCGGCTTGCGGCAGAATCGACGCTGATGCCGTGCTTGATCGCATTCTCGACCAGTGGCTGAAGCGCCAGGCTCGGCACATAGACTCCGAGAAGGTCAGGCGGCACGTCCATGTGAACTTTCAACCGGTCATGAAAGCGTGTTTGTTCGATCTCCAGATACTTGCCGACGAACTCGAGCTCGCTCTCGAGGGTGATCTCGTTCTCGCGCCGTTCGAGGGCCATGCGCAGCAAGTCGCCCAGGCAGACGAGCAGATGGCTGGCAGCATCGACGTCTTCCTGCATCAGCACCCCAATGGTGTGAAGACTGTTGAACAAGAAGTGTGGATGTAACTGGCTCTTAAGGTTCTCAAGTTCGGCATGGGAGAGCTGCGTCTCCAGTTGCGCCGCTCTGGTCTGGCGCTCCATCGCGGCCTGGTAAAAGTGGAACGACTGATACAGTCCCACAATTAACCAGTACGTAAGCACGCCAGTGAAGCTCATAGATACAACACTGCCTGTGAACGTCGGGAGATGGCGCAGCGCACCAGGATCGGTTACCCGAAAAAGTAATCGCAGAAGTCCACGGCTCAGAAGGTATTCGGCGACAGATGCCAGGGGAGCCATCAGGAACGACGCGATGGTGTGGATCGCGATATGAGGTACAAACCTCGGCCCCGTTAACGGGAAACGTTTGGCCAGGCCAATCACCAGCGGTGTGTACGCCGCCCACACGTTCCAGTAGACGAGTTCGATCACGCCCACGAGCACCCAGTTGGGATGCCCGCCGTGAACCTTCGCCACCACGATCTCCTGCACGGTGAACAACAGTCCTACCATCGTCCACGCACACACGATCAAGATCCATCTGGTCCGTCCCATATCTGATGTGGTCTGCAGCAATGGGTGTGTCGATCCCTTTCGGCACGGATTATAGCTGAGCCCTTGAAGGGGACATCATCGAGCACAGACCGCTTGTCCCACTGCGGACACCGCATATCACTTTTCCCGCAAAGACTGGTTCGTCGCGGCATATTGTGCGGTGAGCAGGAGCATTTTCTAAGAGGAGTTTCACATGAAGAAGATTCTGATGCAGTACGGAGTGTGCGCGCTTGCGGTCGTTCTGATGGCGCCGTTGGCGCAGGCGCAGCCGGCAGGAATGCAGGCCGCCTTCGGTAAAGATGCGGAAAAGCTTTCCGACAAATTCACCGGGCTGGCGCGCGTGATGGCGGGCAAGTACGACTGGAAGCCCGCGCCTGGAGTTCGCTCCGTAGGCGACGTGTTCAACCTGATCGTTAAGGAGAACGGCTTGCTCGCCGGCGTGCTTTCGGGCACACCGAATACCGCGGCGCAGCCCGCGCCCATAACCGATCCCGAGAAAATGCAGGAAGCCCTGAAGGCTTCCTACCTCAACCTGCAAAAAGCGATTGCGGGACTTTCCGACAGCGACCTGCAGGCGCCGGTGAAACTGTTCGGCAAAGATCTGACGAAGCAAAGCGCGCTGATGCTGGTTCTGGAAGATCAACACGAGCATCTGGGGCAGTCGATCGCGTACGCGCGCAGCAACGGCGTGGTTCCGCCGTGGTCTAAGTAGGAGCCCCGCGGGGCGATCTGGGCCCCCGCCGATGCGATGACGACCCGTCGCATCCTGGTAACAGTCGCCCAGGACGGCAAGCAAATAGGACGGTTGTTTGGTCATCAGGACTTCACACTCGGTTTCGCGGACGCCATCGTGAATAGTTGATAACTTAGCATCCAAACCAAAAATCAAAATGCGAAAGGAAAAAGTCAGGTGAACAAAAAAGCGGGCGTAGCATTCATTGCGCTCCTTGCGTCTGCCTTGGCTGGTCAAGCATTAGCGCAGGGCCAGCAGATCGAATTCAAATCCAATGCTGATGACCTCACGAAGATTCGCAGCGTGCTGGAGGAGTTCCGTCAGGACATTATTCATAAGGATGGGTACGCCCTGACCAAGCTAGTGCTGAACCCCAATGTGCCATTTCATTCCGTTAACAGCCAGGAAGAGATTGATAGTGCTCGCAAATATAACGCCCAGTTCGATGGGATTGGCCCTAACGCTCTGGATGGATTTGCGAAATTCCTCGCTACATCAAAGGACAAACTCGAAGAGAAGTTTCACAACATAGAGATTCGACAAGACGGCGACCTGGGGTTGGCGACATTTAATTACGATTTTCTCGTCAACGACAAGGTTACCAATTTTGGCGTAGAACACTGGATATTGTGCAAAATCGACGGTCAATGGAAGATCTTGTCCCTGGTCTGGACGAGCTATGACGCGAAGAGCTAGGCGACTTCGCTGTAGCATTCCGGCTCGGCCAACCATGTGCATGCGATCCATGTCGGTACTGTGATTTTGCATTCGGAGCACTGAGGATGTTCAAGCTACATCTCGATACAGATATTGGCGGCGACATCGATGATTTGTGTGCCCTTGCGATGGTGCTCAATTTTCCGGAGACAGAATTGGTCGCCGTTACGACTGTTTCCGAAATTGGAGGTAAGCGAGCCGGCTATGCTCGTTACGTCCTCGAAATAGCTGGCCGCAAAGACGTCCCGGTTGCGGCGGGGGCAGACGTTTCTCTAGGCTGCTATCGACATTGGCAACCCGGTGTTCATCCCGATGAAAGCGCTTATTGGCCTGAACGAATCCAGCCCGCTCCCGGGCCAGAAGCTGACGCTATCGATTTACTCGAGCGCAGTATTCGACAAGACGTAACGATAGCCGCCACCGGCCCCTACACAAATCTTGCACTCCTCGAACGCCGGTCACCAGGGATACTGACTTCCGCGCACCTGGTCTTAATGGGCGGGTTCGTGTTTCCTCCGCGGAAGGGTTTGCCCCAGTGGGGGTGTGAAACGGACTACAACGTTCAAGTGGATCCGGAGTCGGCAGAGTTAGTCCTTAAATGTGCCAATCCCCTTTTGGTTCCCCTCTCGGTGACTCTGGAAACTGCGTTGCGGAGGTGTTGGTTGCCGGCGCTGAGAGAAGGCGGACTGCTCGGGCAATTGGTGGCGAGACAGGCAGAGGCATTTGCCGCTGAGGAAGGCATGGAATCGCGGTTCGGGCGAACCTGTGAGGGATTGCCGCATGACATCATCAATTTCCTGCATGATCCTCTCGCCTGCGCGATCGCCTTGGGTTGGAACGACGGTGTAGAAATCCAGGAAGTGAGTTTGAAATCGGAAGTGGAAGACGGCTACCTCTGTCAAACGCTCGACACGAATGGAAAAAACACACGAGTGGTGACCCGTGTCAACGGATCGAAGTTCAGCGAATTCTGGCTTAGCACTGTTTGTGCGCAAAAAGGCCGATCCATTGGTGAAATTGAGACCACTCCCTGAACCAAAATCTGCCAAGAAGTAAGCCTGCCGGAGAGGATTTTGATGTCCACATTACTTCAGGACGTGCGGTACGCCCTGCGGCTGCTTTGGAAGAGTCCCGGTTTTACCATCGTAGCGGTGCTTTCCCTGGCTTTGGGCGTGGGCGCGAACACGGCGATTTTCAGCATCGTGAACGCGGTTTTGTTGCGTTCGCTTCCTTTTCCCCATCCCGAGCGCCTGGTGAAGATCGCGGCCAACAATCAGGCAGTCGGGGCGCAGGATATTGGATTTTCCGTTCCTGAACTGGATGATCTCAGGTCAAGGGCGGGCATCTTTGAGCAAGTGACTGCTATCCAAGGTGGCCCTACAAACTTGACCGGCGGAGAGCGTCCGCAACATCTCGAAATGCTGGAGGTGAGTCCTAACTATTTTTCCATGCTCGGCACCTCCGCGCACATTGGGCGGGTGTTTGGCCCGGGTGACGAGACGCAGGGTTTCGCCGAAGCGGTCGTGATCAGCGATAGTCTATGGGCCAGAGCGTTCGGCAGAAGTCCCGCAATACTGGGCCGAAAGCTGCAACTCGACAATGATCCCTACACCATTGTCGGCGTTCTTCCGCCTGGATTCCGCCATCCAGGCAGAACGGTTGCAACGGATGTCGAAATATGGGTGACCTGTGGATTCAGGGCCGATCCCTACCCGAAACCTGATCGCAGCGTGCGGGTGGTGCCCGGAGCGATCGGACTTTTGAAGCCTGGAATCAGCCTGCAGCAGGCGCAAGCGCGGTTAGATACGTTCTCGTCCCAGTTGCGGACGGAATACGCCACCAACTATCCGGCGGGGTCGGACTGGTCGATTGAGGCTGAACCCTTGCAGGAATCGCTCGTCGGCAATGTGCGGCCCATGTTGTTGGTGCTGATGGGCGCGGTGGTGCTGATCATTCTACTGGCCTCGGTCAACGTTGCGAATCTGCTACTGGCCCGGGCTTCCGGCAGGCAGCGGGAGATGGCCGTGCGGCTGGCAATGGGAGCAAGCCGTGCGCGGATGATTCGCCAGTTGCTGACCGAGTCGATGATACTGTCGCTGGTGTCTGGCGCGGTCGGTGTCCTGACCGCAGTTGCCGCTTTGCATTTTGTGCGGTTTCTACCCGCCCGAATTCCCCGCCTCGCCGAGGTGCAGGTGGACTGGACAGTGCTGGCTTTCGCCTTGCTGATTTCCCTGCTTGCCGGGCTGGGGTTCGGTTTGGTTCCGGCCCTGCAATCCTCGAAAGCCGAAATTGCTGTGGCTATACGGGAAGGAGCCCGAGGCTCGGGCACGAGCGGCAAAACCAACCGTTTGCGCGGTCTGCTGATCGCATCAGAATCGGCCTTGGCGGTGGTGCTGATGGTGGGAGCAGGTCTGCTGTTGCGAACATTTTGGGGACTGCTTCAGGAAAATCCTGGTTTCAATCCATCAAGAATTGTTGCCGCCAATCTCTACCTTCCAGTGCCCAACAATCCTGATATGGATCGCTACGCCAGGCCCGAAATTTTTAACTCTTTCGTGCGCGAGTCTGTGCGTCGCGTGCGTGCCATCCCGGGAGTTGATCTGGCTTCCATGACCACTGATTTACCAGTCACCCACTTCTCGCGGCGACGCCCCGTCAATATTGAGGACCGTCCGGACGAATCTGGCAAAGGTCTGTTTTCTGAAATCACCAGTGTGACTCCCGAGTACTTCAAGGTGCTACAGGCTTCGTTAGTGCGCGGACGTTACTTCACGGAAGGCGATGATATCGGCAAACAGCCGGTGGCAATCGTCGATGAAAGCACGGCTCGTACCTATTGGCCGGGCCGCGAGCCGATTGGGCGCCGTTTGAGCATCAGGAACCCCAGGGGCGCAGCCAACTCGCCGTGGTGCACCGTGGTTGGCGTGATCAAGGACATCAAGAGTGATGGCCTCGACCAATCCGGCGCTCCCCACATCTACCTACCGATCTACCAGTTTCCAGGACCCAGGTCGACGCCTTTAAGTGTGACGGTTCGCACCTCTTTGTCCGCCACCAGCCTGGAGCCGCTCCTGCGCCGTGAGATACAGGCAGTCGATCCCAATCTGCCGCTATTCAACGTACGCACTATGAATGAGGTCATCGACGGTTCTCTGGCATCGCGCCGCTTCTCCGCTCAGCTAGTGGGCGTGTTCGCGCTCGTGGCGCTTCTACTTGCCTCGGTGGGAATCTATGGTCTGTTGGCCTACATGGTAGGTCAGCGCTCGCACGAGATTGGCGTGCGTATGGCGCTGGGAGCCATGCCCTCGACCATTGGAAGAATGATCGTGAGCCGGGGTGCGGGTCTGGCCGGCATTGGAGTGGGAATCGGTCTGCTCTTGTCGGGAATTATGGCCCCGTTGATTTCTAGTTTGCTGTACGGCGTCCGACCGCTTGATCCGGAAGTGTTTCTAGCCGTGCCATTGATCCTCATGGTGGTTGTACTTTTGGCGAGCTACATACCGGCGCGGCGCGCGGCCAGGGTAAACCCGATCGTCGCCTTGCGCGAAAGTTGAAACAGTTGGTTGTGAAACACCCGTCACTTGGACGAGAAGTCGGCATCTCGGAGATGTGTTCTATCCGGAGTGCTCTCGGACCATGAACAACCCGGAAGCTGGCTGTCCGCAGAGAGCTGGCGAGAACGCATTATAAAAGGGCGCCCCTTGGGGTAGGTTGTGAGTGCGAACCTCATCGCCTACGAAAGGAGCACCCTGGTGACTAGCGAAAAGTATATTGGGCTTGATGTTCATCAAGCAACGATTTCGGTAGCAGTTATGGATGCCAGCGGCAAGCTGGTGATGGAATCGATTCTGGAGACCAAAGCCGCAACCCTGCTGCAGTTCCTGGCCGGGCTGCGCGGCAACTTGTCGGTGACCTTTGAAGAAGGCACCTGGGCGGCGTGGCTGTACGATGTGCTGAAACCGCACGTCGCTCACCTGGTGGTGTGCAACCCACGTAAGAACGCTCTATTGAAAGCAGGTAGCAAGAGCGACCGCATCGATGCCCGCAAACTAGCCGAGCTACTGCGCGGCAACCATCTGAAGCCGGTGTACCACGGCGAGACGGGAGTGCGGATGCTGCGCGAGTTGGCCCGGAGCTATCTGACCCTCATGGAGGATCAGATCCGGGTGATGAACCGCCTGAAAGCGCTCTATCGTAGCTGGGGGATTGCCTGTGCGGGACGTGACGTCTACTACAGCCGCCATCGAGCAGAGTGGTTGGAGAAGCTGCGCGAACCGGGAGTTCGCCTCCGCGCCGAGCGACTGTATCAACAACTGGATGCGATGCAACGCTTGCGCCGGGCAGCCCGGCACGATCTGTTGGTGGAAAGTCGCAAGCACTCCATCAGCAGCAAGCTGCGACAGATTCCCTATGTCGGGCCGATCCGGGCAGCGCTGCTGATTGCGCTGCTACAAACGCCACACCGTTTTCGCACCAAGCGGCAACTGTGGGCCTATAGCGGACTGGCTTTGGAGATTCACACGAGCGGGGACTATGGCTACCCTGATGGCCAACTGCGACGCTCAAAGAAAGTAGTCTCCATTCGCGGTCTGAACAAAGACCACAACCATGATCTGAAAGGCCTGTTCAAAGCTACCGCTACCATGGCGAGTATGCGTCCTGGACCGTTCCGCGAGTTCTACCTGGGATTGCTAGCCAAGGGGATGAAGCCAGCCATGGCTCGTCTTACCCTGGCGCGAAAGATTGCGGCGATTACGCTGACACTTTGGAAGAAGGGAGAAAGCTTCGACGCTGAGAAACTGAAACAGCAAGCAGCTTGAGCGTTTCTGCACAAGAGCCTCTGCCGCTCGCCGATCTTCGCGATGATGGCTAGCCGGTTCTGCGAGACGCTCGGGTTCGAGGGTGAGTATGAGGATGGCCTGTGGGCATGTGCCTCCGGCACTTAGTCTCTGTGAGAACTCTATGCCCCCTCGGATAACCCGATAAAGCCGTAGGCCACGAGCCTCAGATAGAACCATGGTTGACACCGTACAACCGGAACGCTTGCTAAGTTTCGCAAACCGATTGGCGTCGTCGCATCACAGAAAGCCATGCCGAACGGCGAAGAGGTGAGGTCCGTATCACAGCAGAACGTGCTGCCCAGCGCACAGGGGCTGGAAGTCAAGGAACCCTCTTCCGGTCATGGGAGAGGTGTTTCTCTTGACATTCCCTTTTATAGAACAGGCCAAGTCGTAGTCTATCCCAGGCGGCGACCCAAGGGGGATTACCCTTGGCGAGAGGCGGTGCTGGTGATGCAGGTGCAGGTAGATCTGAGCCAGCGACGGGCCTGTGGGCTGATGGAACTGTATCGGGCGACGTGTCGCTATCGGAAACGCAGGAGTGAGGACCAGTCGCTACGCGTGCGGCTGCGCGAGTTGGCGGAGGCCAGGCGCCGCTTTCTCTTGGACACACAATAGAGGGATGTCTCAAGAGCTCATTGTCCCAATACTCTAGAGAGCATTGACGAATTTCCATCGGCTTGTAGTCATTCCTTACGGTGTAATTTCGAACACCACTCCGTCTCCCTCGCTGCCGCCGTTGGCGGTAGTGCCATAGAGATTGCCATTGGCATCGAAGATCACACCAGCTTGCGCAGCATTCCCGTCGCCGCTACTCGGGTTGAAGTCATGCAGGTCAGTCTCGCTCCAAGTGCCTCCCTGCATAGGCGTCAACTCAAACACCGTTCCGGCGTTGTTAGCGCCGCCAGAACTCGTCGTACCGTATAGGGCCGCCGGCGAACCGAAGAAGGTGAGGCTTCCGTTCGGAGCGCTTCCGTGAATGGCGTCAAAACTGTAGAGCACAGTTTCTGTCCAACTGCCATTCGACTGCGGCGACAATTCAAACACCGTTCCTACTCCAGAGCTCCCGCCTGATGTGGTCGTGCCGTAGAGATTGCCCGACATGTCGAAAATCAAGCCCGCCACGGGAAAGGCTCCGGCGGTGCCACCCAAGGAATACAAAACCGTCTCGATCCAGGATCCGCCGCTGCCGGGCGACAGCTCGAACACCGTCCCCTCTCCCAAGCTGCCGCCTAGCTTGGTCGTGCCGTAAAGATTGCCGTGGGCATCGACGGTCAATCCCCCGTAGGGGGAAATACCATCCTGGCCGTTGGCAATAAAGCTATATAGTACGTGCTCAGTCCAGCCGCCTCCCTGCCGGGGCGATAATCGGAAAACCGTGCCATTGCCGGTAGTGCCACCCGCCTGCGTAGTGCCATAGAGATTGCCGCTGGCATCGAACACGACGCCGCTGTAGGGATAACCGCCGTCCGTGCCATTCAGGTTGAAGAAGTGCAGCGCTTGTTCCGTCCAGCCACCGCCCTGTTTAGGCGAAATTTCAAATACCGTTCCCACATCGTGAACGCCGCCTGCGGTTGTCGTTCCATAGAAGTTACCGGAGTTGTCCAGGATCAACCCACCAGCAGGAGTGGCTCCATCCAGGCCGCTGCCAAAGTTGTGCACTAGGGACTCCGTCCAGTGTCCGCCATTCGCCGGCGCCAGCTTGAATGCAGCTCCCGAATCGTACCCGCCGCCTTCACTGGTAGTACCGTAAAAATTGCCGGCGCCATCGCTGATCAAGCCAGTCGAAGCGACAGCGCCGTCCGTGCCTTTGAAGGCGAAGCTGTACGCCACGCTTTCCTGCCAGCCTCCGTCTTGTTGCGGCGCTAGCTCGAATACCGTACCCACACTTTTGGCGCCACCGTCGGAGGTCGTGCCGTAGAAATTGCCGTCCACATTGCGGATCAGAGTTGCCTCTGGGAAAACTCCGTCCGAGCCATTGAAGTTGAAGCTATGCAGCACGTACTCTGTCCAGGCGTTGATCGTTCCCTGAACGAACTGAAATACCGTCCCGAAGCCATTCGTGCCACCGCCGGCGGTTGTGCCGTAGACGTTTCCGGCGGAGTCCAACATGAGACTGGAGGACGGACTAATTCCATCCAGTCCGTTGTTGCTGAAGCTGTGCTGCACGATCTCCATCCAGCCGCCTCCGGACTGAGGCAACAACTCGTAGAATGTGCCTTTCCCGCGCGTGCCGCCCGTGAAGGTTGTACCAAAGAGATTTCCCCGGGAATCGAAAATCAGGCCAGCCTCCGGGAAAATGCCATCCACGCCGTTGTTGTTGAAGGGGTGCAGGACGGTCTCGGTCCAGCCACCTCCTTGTTTCGGCTTGACTTCGAAGACCGTCCCGAAATTATGAACACCGCCTTCTTGCGTGGTGCCATAAAGGTTGCCCATACCATCGAAGATCAAGTTGGAGAGCGGATACGCCCCGTCCGTCCCGCTGCCGAAATTATGGATAACGCTTTCGGTCCAGCCGCCTCCCTGGTTGGGCGTGATCTCAAAAACTGTTCCCGCTCCGTGACCGCCTCCGGCGTAGGTCGTGCCGTAGAGATTGCCAGCCGTATCGAAAATCAAGCCGGCTCGGGGGAAGGCACCATCGTCTCCATTACGAAAGTGATGTACCGACGTCTCCGTCCACATACCTCCGCTTTGGGGTGTCAATTCAAATACCATGCCAGCCGCGTGGCCACCACCTTCGCTGGTGGTGCCGTACAGATTACCGTTTGCATCAAAAATCAAGGCGCCCGCAGGATTGGCTCCATCATCACCTTGGCCAAAACTGTGGAGCAGCTTCTCCGTCCACCCTCCTCCCTGTTGGGGTATCAGCTCGAACACCGCCCCCAGGTTATAGGTGCCACCAGCAAAGCTCGATCCATATAGATTGCCGGCGCTATCCGCGACCAGGCCGGCGGAGGGAAACGCCCCATCCATGCCGTTCGGTTGGAAGCTGTGCAACACGCTTTCCTGGCCATTTGCCAGGTTGTTTGTCCCCAGCCACGCCAACGTGAGGACAGCCAGAACCACCCTCAGCCCAATGGAAAATCTATCGCTTTGCATGGAGTGCTCCTCTAACACGAAACTTTCGCGAGCATCGTGAGTGGTGAAAACAGGTGGACAATCTGAGATCCTGATTACCCGAATCCTGCTACCGATTGCTCACACTATACGCCGGGTTATGGATTCTTCAGCAGACATATTTCTTGCGGGACACGCCTGTTTACGGCCTACTATCACTGAGGCGGCTGCGATTTCTCCTCCGACTTGAGGCAGTTGCACGGGCATGTTTACTCTAGAATCTCGATAAGTGTTGTAAGGCCATATCACAGCCAATCGGTTTCTACTCTGAATTTCTGCCCTGCGGTTTCAGAGGGTTTGTCGGCTAACCTCGCCTTGGGATTACTTCCCCCTTTTCCCGTCATCCGGGAGCGATTAGTGCCATTGACCGGGATCATCGGCCGAAGGCCCATAAATGCTCGGGACTTTCCCGCCCATCGGTCGAATGTACGTGCTCAATTGTCCGCGATGGTGCACGCTATCGAACAACGCAATCCATAACAGCCCACCCACCGTGTCTTTGAGCACGATCTCTTCTGTGCCCTGAATCAACCATGCTTGGTGGTTCCAACCGTTGTCGTCCATGGAATGCAATTGAATTGCGAGGATATTATGATCGTGTTCGTACGTTGAGATCATCTGTTCCTGATTGCCGAAACTCGCGGGTTCCTGCCAAGCGCAAGCCGCTGTAAAAACTTTTCCGGCTTTTGCAAAGTTGAATACAACTCTGCTGGGCCGAAACCAGGAGAGCGACCAGTTCTGCTGCCGAACGTGAGCCGGGATGGGGCCGGTAATCGAGACGCTCAGCTGGCAGTGCTTTGAACACCCTCATGAAGGCGGGGTACTCTTGCTCCCATCTCTGAATGAAGAACTCCCTGTTATTTAGCTCTTTCCCGAGCGATTGCGTTGCCATAAAAGGACCCTTCTGTTTGCACTAGACTCTGAGCGCAATGAGATGCGCACCTGGGCGTCGACCCATTGGAGCCAGCAATTCTACACAAGGTAAGACTGTTCGACCTGCTGCGTCCAGGAGACCCTTTATTTCTGCTTTCCTTCGCTCTTCTCGGCATCGATTCGAGTCATGCGCATAGCTACTCTTTCCTAGCTGGTGGACTTCGCGGCCCCTCTCCTTCGCTCCTTCCTTGAAAGCGGATTGCGAGCGTGGAGTGATCGTCAGCCCATCCGTGCACAAGTGGCATGGATTTTAGGCCGCGACCAGACTCCGTCGCCCGACCGGGCAATCCTCTGGCAAGCTGGAACCGTAGTGATACTATTAACGCGCTTAAGCTGTTGGAGCCTTGTATCGCAATCGAGGAAAGGATGGACGTGGACATTCAAGGCATAGTGGCACAACTTAGACAGGAAGCTAGCCGCATCGAGCACGCAATTGCAGCGCTTATGGGGCTAGGTTCCCAACCTGCACGGCGTGGTCGCCCACGTAAGGGGAGCCAGGCTAAGCCGGCGAGCGGCCAGAAACGTTTCACCATGAGCGCAGCAGCTCGGGCCAAGATAGCGGCTGCCCAACGAGCGCGCTGGGCGAAGCAGAAGGGAAAGCCTGGGCGCAAAAAGGCTACTGCCGTCTCCAAGAAATCTACCGCTCGCAAGCCGATGAGTGCAGCCATGCGAAAGAAATTGTCGGCGATGATGAAGGCGCGTTGGGCCGCGAGGAAACAGTCGAAAGCATAGTCCGAGGTCTGAACGTCACCGTTCGGAGGCTGGTTTACTCTCGGCTTCCATTCCTTCCCGTACTGGTACACACTGTCCAATGGTCCCACGGAGAGAGTGAATGTCTTCCCCGCCCTTCGGAAAACACGCGAGTGGTGCGACGAATAGTCAGGCTGCCGTTCCCGAGCCTTCATTCGCCGAGAGAGCGCGCACGTTGATGCACTCGGGTCGCATTGGGAGTCTCGACCATATCGCGAAAACAGCCTGGCTTTCCCTTCGGATCCTTGATGCCTTACGGGCTGGATAGCCGTGGCCGTCCTATATTCCTGATCAGCACGATGGCCATGCATACCCAGAATCTGCAAGCGGATCCGCGGGCCAGTCTGTTTGTGACAGAGCCTGACGCCACCGGTGACCCGCTCGGCGCGGCCAGGGCGACATTAGTAGGAACAGTTAGCAGAATCCCAGAACCAGAGCTGGCTGCCGCGCGTACGGGCTACCTGACGCGTTACCCAGATAGCAAGTACTGGGTTGATTTCGATGATTTCTCCTTTTACCGAATGGATGTGTTGGACGTTTATTACGTGGGCGGCTTCGGAGTGATGGGATGGGTGGCTACCCCGGAGTATTCCGAAGCACAACCCGATCCGTTGGCGGAGCACAAGCGCGAGATCTTGCAGCACATGAATGCCGACCATAAGGACGATCTCATCCTGCTCGCAAAACGGTTTGCCGGCATTGCGGCGCAGGAGGCGGAGGTGACCTCGATCGATCGCCTCGGCTTCCACGTTCGCCTAAGAGCCCAGGATGGTATGCATGGAGCCCGCATTGCATTCTTGAGGGAAGTGAGCGATCCCGCGCAGACCAGAGAGGTGTTCGTCGAGATGGTACAGCAGGCGCGTCTCGGATAGGTGAGCTTCAATACGACTACAAAAGGTGAATCGAGCCTTCGGAACATATGGAAAGCTCAATTGGAGTTATACGATCCAACCCCATTGCGATCATTGCAATTGCGCAATTGTTTGGCACTTCCCTCTGGTTCAGCGCAAATAGCGCAGCACCCGACCTCATGCGAGCGTGGGGTGTCGGCGTTTCTGGCATTGGGTTGCTCACCAATGCAGTCCAACTCGGCTTCATTCTCGGGACGATGACAATTGCCTTGAGCGGATTGGCCGATCGCTTCCCCGCCAGCAGGATTTTCGTTGTTAGCGCCTGCTGCGGGGCGATCTTTAATGCGTGCTTTGCGTTCTTCTCCAATGGTTTGGTGAGCGGAGCTATTTTCCGGTTCCTGGTTGGGTTGAGCCTGGCAGGCATCTACCCAATAGGCATGAAACTGGTGGTAAGCTGGGCGCCGAAAGCAGTAGGTGCTGCCTTAGCCTATCTGGTGGGCATGCTCACGCTCGGTACCGCGCTGCCGCAGGGTGTCCGATTCATTGGCGCCAGATGGCATTGGCAGACAGTGATTCTGAGTTCCTCTGGTCTTGCCGTCGTAGGCGGTTTGCTGATCCTTCTTCTTGGCACCGGTCCTCATCTCGCGCTGCGTTCTCACCTTCAGGGTACGCGCATGACAGGGGTTCTGGCTGCGTTTAGATCGAAACAACTTCGTGCCGCTGCTCTTGGCTACTTTGGCCATATGTGGGAGCTTTACACGTTTTGGACACTGGTTCCGCTGATGATTAGCCACGCTCTAGCTGGCAAACTACAAGGGCTGAGCGTTCCGGGCCTCGCTTTTATCGTTATCGCAATCGGCGCCGCAGGCTGCATCGTGGGAGGGCGGCTAAGCCGTAGAGTAGGTAGTGCGCGTGTCGCAGCTGTTGCGCTCGGAACATCAGGACTGTGCTGCTTTATAGTTGCTATCGGTGGGATAAGATTCTCGGCCCCTGCTTTTCTGGCCATTCTCCTGGTATGGGGAGCAGCGGTGGTTGCGGACTCCCCGCAGTTCTCCGCTTTGTCAGCTCAGGGCGCTCCTTCCAATTTGGTAGGAGGAGTTCTAGCCATCCAGAATTCGGTGGGATTCAGTATCACAATTGTGTCGATAGCTGTCGCTACTTCGCTCTTCGGTCACTTGGGGTTGACTGTAGCGT
This sequence comes from uncultured Acidobacteriaceae bacterium, assembly GCA_963805985.1. Taxonomy (GTDB): domain Bacteria; phylum Acidobacteriota; class Terriglobia; order Terriglobales; family Acidobacteriaceae; genus Bog-257. Next base: position 361,050 of record CAWDWG010000013.1, read on the forward strand.
GGATTTTGCTGCCAGGTCCCTTATTGGGCCTCATCGGCTTCTATCCGGCCTGGGCAACCACTCAGCATGAATTATTAACGACCGATCGTTAGCAACCACTGAGAGCCGGAGATTTCTCCATATGTCGCGAATTAAAGCTCGAATCCCGTCAACAGTGACAAGCCTTTTCTAGGGTCCTAAATGCCAGCATTGTTAGTCGACGTGATCGCCTTATGAGCCTGCCACAATGACGCGATCATGCGACTTGTTGATGCCGATCGTGAAGCAGAGCAGGCCTACGAATTCCGTCAACGAGCCGGTTTAGCCCGCTCCCTTCAGGAACACGGCCTAGCCAAGCTCTTCGACCACGCTGCGCGCCTGTGTATGGCGAAGGCGGAAGTTTTCCAAGGACTCCAGGGATCGAGACGTATCTCAAAGTTGCCGACGAACACGACGACGTTCTTTAAAAAAAATTGGAAGGCTTCATAGCATCTAATTGAGTTGAAAGCTCTGGTTGGAGGATCGGGTTGCTGCATAACATCACGGTTGTAACATTAGCTGTTGGGCAGTCGTAGGCAGTTCGAGCGGGTCGGCGTGGGGCCGCTGACCCGCTCTGGCTACTGGGCGCTACGTCCGTGCCGGGAACGGGATGACATTCTTTGGCAGATCTCCACAGCGATGGGTTTCTTCCCAATTCCACAAGCTGTTATCGCGGACATTAGCCAAGCAGGACTCGCCGCATCTTCGACACATGGACCTGATACGGACAGTTCCATCCGAATCGCGTGCCAGTGTCTCTTCGAAATCGCTCTTGCTTTCAACCATCTGCTAAGCAAAACTGACCGTCTGCGCTGTGAGCGGCCAGCTATCGTCCCATGTAGGAGACTTAGGAGATTCTCCTTGGTTCGGCTCGTTGTCGTGCGATTCTGACAGCTTGCCGCCAGAAGTCCATACAACTAACAGGGGATTAGAGTTCCCAGTCTTTCGGCGGGTTGAATAGAGCAAACAGGTGCCGGCGTGGGCAGCGGTAAAGCGATACTCCCGTGAGATCGCGTCCGCCGGTTGCCTTGGCCGAGAACGGTCTCAACTCCTTCATGGCTCTAGCAGATCGGGCAGACCAGCGCGGTAGCCAGAACCTCTGGCGATGGCACTGTCTGTTCTGTTCTCTGCATCAGCCGGGTGGTAGACCAGAACCGTTGCGAGATTCATCACCCGGCAGGGGCAGGCAATATGCAACGTTGCGGGTATCCTCGCCGCGCGGTTTGGCGCTGGTGCGAGCCAACAACGTCCGTTGGGATTGCGGCCATTACCTCCAGCTAGTTGAGGCGGAAACAGCTCTCCTGCTGATAGAGTTTGCCTCTCAGGAGGCAAGCTTATGCGGGCCGCTCAGTACGTCAGGGCTTCATGCTCGCCCGACTGCAAGGTCTGAAGCAGAACATGCTGTCTTGCGTTTGCTTTCATCGTGGTCAGGTGCTAACATCCTGCGCCATCTGTTGACCTTGTTATGTATCCTGCCGGGTCAGCAATTCTTGTGGCTGCGTCGTTGCGCGGTAATAGCGCAATAGATGCCGTCCTGTTCCGAGAGTCAGACCCAAACCAACTGTCCTAAGCAGCGTTTCCCGCGTAGGTCTTCACAACACAAGGAGAGCAACAACCCATGTCGGTTCGGAGCTGGAAGGGCACGTCTGTACTGCGCAGTTTGGTCCTGCTGTGCGCCACGTTAACAACAGGGTCGCTGTTCGCGCAATCCTTTCTTACACTGCACAGCTTTGGCGGCGGAAGCGACGGAGCAACTCCCCAAGCAGGTCTGATTAGGGATGCGGCAGGGAACCTCTACGGCACGACAAGTGGAGGCGGCTCTGGCGCTCAAGGAACGGTCTTTAAGATCGACACTTCCAATCGGGAATCTGTGCGCTACAGCTTCACAGGCGTACCTGACGGAGCAACTCCCCAAGCAACTCTGATCATGGACGCGGCAGGGAACCTCTACGGCACGACAGTTGGAGGCGGCTCTAGCAATGAAGGAACCGTCTTTAAGATCGACACTTCCAATCACGAATCTGTGCTCTACAGTTTCACTGGCGGAAGCGACGGAGCAACTCCGCTCGCAGGTCTGATCAGGGATGCGGCAGGAAACCTCTACGGCACGACATATGCAGGCGGCTCTGGCGGAATAGGTCTAGGAACCGTCTTTAAGATCGACACTTCTGATCACGAATCGGTGCTCCACAGCTTCACAGGTGGAAGCGACGGAGAAAGTCCCGAAGCAGGTCTGATCATGGACGCGGCAGGGAACCTCTACGGCACGACATTTGGAGGCGGCTCTAGCCGTTACGGAACCGTCTTTAAGATCGATACTTCCAATCACGAATCGGTGCTCTACAGTTTCACAGGCGGGAGCGACGGCGGAGATCCTCAAGCGGGTCTGATCATGGACGCCGCGGGGAACCTCTACGGCACGACAAGTGAAGGCGGCTCTGGAAACGCTCAAGGAACCGTCTTTAAGATCGATACTTCCAATCACGAATCGGTGCTCTACAGTTTCACTGGCGGAAGCGACGGAGGAGGTCCCCAAGCACCTCTGATCATGGACGCGGCAGGGAACCTCTACGGCACGACATTTCAAGGAGGAATTGGGGTTTGCGCTCCCGCGCAGGGCTGCGGGACCGTCTTTAAGATCGACACTTCCAATCACGAATCCGTGCTCTACAGTTTCACTGGCGGAAGCGACGGAGGAAATCCCCAAGCAACTGTGATCATGGACGCGGCAGGGAACCTCTACGGCACGACATCTCAAGGAGGAATTGGGGTTTGCGCTCCCGCGCCGGGCTGCGGGACCGTGTTTGAGTTTCAAATGGACGATGATTCCAATTATGCCCTGCTGAATGGCAACAACATCTTCAACGGTAACCAGACCGTGAATGGCTTGGTGAGCGCAACCATGTTCATGGGCAATGGCTCCAGCCTCACCAACATCAATCCTGCGAATATTGCCATGGGGACGGCAAACATCAGCATCCTTGGGAACGCGGCGACTGCGACGAATGCGATCACCGCGACCCTGGCAAAATCTGCTCTGGACGCCACTAATGCGGACAATCTGGGAGGCGTCCCCGCCGCTAGTTTTGCGCGGCTTGACATTGGCAATGCCTTCACTGGAAATCAAAGCGTCAACGGCAACGAGACGCTCGCCGGTTCGGTGTCCATCGGAAACGGCACAGCCATCACGAAACACCTTTCGGCTCTGTTCAATCCCAGCTTCCCGGTCCTGGGGAAGGGCGCATGCGTCACCGCCTCATTTGCTTTTAGCGGGGTGAGCGATGGCGACACCACCGCCTTGGGCGTGCCCAATGCGCGGGTGGCTGGACCGGGGTTCCTGTACACCGCGTGGGTAAGCGCGGCGAACACCATTACCCTTGAGGAATGCAATGTCAGCGGCACCAACCAGAGAGCTGCCGGATCAGGCAGCATCCGGGTCGATGTGTGGAAGCACTGAGACAAACGATCTGTGAATGAAACCTTGCAATTAGCCAAACTCCATGGGAGAAGTCCGTCAGGACCGGCCCGTCATAGAAGTATGTTATTGCTAGCTCCCCGCATAATTGGCGTAATCAGGCAATAGCACTCGTTGACCACCCCCAAGAACAGCTCAGGGATGGTGCTGCGCTCGTACTGACCCGACGAAAGTCACACCAAGAACTGATGTTTGTGGGCAGCCCAGTGAGGCTCCGGCTGGCAGCGCAGAATCAGGACCTCGCACGAAGAGATTCGGTAGGGCAATTGGGCAATCCGTGCTAACGTGTCCCAACGGATGTCGGGGCACTTCAACGGTTTGCCGACTTCCATGTAAGTCAAAGTCAAGTGAAGACGCGAGGTCTCTGGGCACGCTCGCGAGAGCGTGCGTTTGATTGATCAGGATTCAGGGTTGCGCACGAGTGCCTCACGGCGGATGGTCCCCGCATCCGATGCAGGACCGGACATCCATTTGCTGTCTCGGGCTCGCCAGAGCCGTCACAGATGATTGAGTTTGTGTTCTCTGCCAGTCTCGAAACAATTCGTAATGAGCCTCCGGAGTATTGCCCCCTTCGCCCAGTCGGCAAACGGCGGGACCTGGCAGCCTGCGCGTTCATGTATCCCGATGTTTTTGCTTTTCCATTATTTGGAAAAGGTTCTTACGCAGCCGCGGTTCGGCTGAACTCTTCGGCAGGCACGAAATCCTGCTTTGGCTGATCATGTCTCGGCTCAGCTTCAGCAGGGGCCGTATGCTCTCGTGCACGTCTTCGTTGGCTGTCATCAGCTCCGCGAAGTAGCCCACCTTGTGCAGTCGCTGCTTGTTGTAGCTGACTCCGGTCTCCATCAGCAAGCCGGACACGCGGTTCTTTATCTGCACCATCTGCTTGATTACAAGGCTGCGATAGCGAAGGGTGCGGCGCCGGTCGCGGATCTCGGTCGACGCCATGTGGCACTCGGGCAGGAAATCGCAACGCAAGCAATCGGCGATCTTGCCGGCATCGATTCTGTCGTTCTTCTTCTTGGCCGCAGCAATCGCGCGCAGCATCAAAGGATGCGCTACCTTCACCTTCGCGGCATGCGGAAGCAGGTGATCGTAAATCCACCCAGTGAAGATCGTCGCCTCCATGGCGATGGTACGGGGTCGAGGCATCGTTCGGATCCACTCATCCAGCTCCCGGCGGGTCGATCCAATCTTGCCTTCCTGATACACACGACCAGACGCGTCCTTCACGCAATAGCTGATCGTCTTCTTGTGTACATCGAGTCCGATGAAGTACATAGTCTCTGAGGAACCTCCGAGGTGTTTTCTGAATCAGCGTTGTGCTGAGTTCAGCTTCTTGTAACACGTCGCGCTCCTCCTGGACTTAGCATTCAAACAACACGGCCAAGTGATTTAGCTCCCGACAGGACGACTCCAACGTACATCCTCATGAGATGTGCGAACCCGAGCCCGCTATACAACGTCGCGGCCCCTGTTGACCGCAAACTGAAGTATTCGGTCTGGCCAGTAATCTGAGGTAAAATCTAGCCCCACATGCAGCACGGGCAGTGGCCGCAGCGTTGGAAGATCGTGAGGTTTGTATGCCTCTGCGGATTGATGACGTAAGCCCCAACCTATATCACTCGCAGCTTCCGTTTCCCTCCGGATGGCAGTCTTCCAGCGGCAGAGGGTTGACAATTGCAGCTTCGCCAAACGGAACGCGTGTGTATTTCGGGAACAACGCAGGTCTGTGGCGCTCGGATGACGGCGGACTCAACTGGGTCGACCTGAACCGGCCGCAGCCACCGCGAGGTGCGACGGTTGTTCCCGGCGCGCTGCTGGTCAACAACATCTACGATGTAGTCATGTCGGCGGTTGATCCCGATATTGTGCTGGTCGCGGCCAATTACGACATCCGCGTGCAAAGCCAGAGCGGAATTTACAGGTCCGCGGATGGTGGAGCTTTCTGGACTCTGGCGCAGCCTTTTCTCCCCGACACCGGGTACGACGCAGTTGGACAGATCAGCGCAGCGCCGGATAATCCGGATCTGTTCTTCGCCGCTTGCGGAGCGCAGCTCTTGCAGAGCAGCGATAGTGGCGCGACCTGGTCAGCTATCCCGCTGCCGATGAACTCGTTCGATTATGTATGGAACGTGGTGGCGGGCCCGGCCGAACCCTCCGGGCGACGCATCTACGCCCTGGGTTCGCAACTCTGGGTTTCGACCGACGGAGGCGTGACGTGGCAAACGGATGCGAATTGCCCGCCGGATGCGAACAGCGGGGCTCCTGCGAATGCCGTCGGTGATAGCGCAAGAATGCTGGCGATTGATCCGCTCAACCCCGCGATCGTCTATGCCACGGGTATGAACGGCGCGACAGGGCTGGTTTGGTCGCGGGACGATACTGGGCCCATGACCGTTTGGCAGGCGTACGACAATCTTCCATCCGGCTATCCGGGAACAACCGAGAGCGGCACGAACTATGTTTGTGCCCACGCAGCACCCAGCGGAAACGTGTACATCTTTGCCTCGGATCGTGCGAGCGTTCATGTCACCATGGCGGGCCAGCTTGGAGGTTGGCAGCGGCTGGACAGCACCATCCATGTCGATCCTCATGCCATCGCCGTCTCGCCCGACTTTCAACTGGCGTCAGATGGAGGCGGACAAGGAACAATCTGGCTGGTGAACGATGGCGGGGTGTATCTCAGCGCCGACGGCGCTGCGACTTGGGTTCGCACTGCCGGCATCTCCACTCTCAGCTTGATCAATGCCGCGGCATTGCCGACGCCGGGGACGGAGCCGGCGATCTGCTTCGGCACTGGCGACAATGGTGGATTCTTTAGCCCTGACGGAGGCCTTGACTACGTTCCAGGCGATTATCAACAGGGCGACAACGACGCCTCTTTCAGCGATCCGGTGCAACCCTCGCTTCTGTACGTCTTCGCTCCCCGCTGGGGTGCTCATGGCGCAGTCGTGGTCTACACGGCGCCTGCTAATGAGGCTGCGAATGGCGGACAAGGAACCTCTCAGGGACACGCGACTCCGGGGCCGACTTCCAATCACCGCTGGGCGTGGAACTGCATAAGCAGCAATACCGAGGCTGGCTATCGACCGCTGATTCTGACTTTGCCGGGCGAGTCTCCGCGCCCGGGAGGGGACTTTATAACGATCTACGGCGCCACCGATGGTGCCTGGTTGGTGCGCTCCACTGCCATGGCATCGATTACCGATCCTGCCGATTGGGATTCGACCGCAACCGACGAAAACTCCGGAGCCCATGTCTTCCGCCAGGGACCGATGTTGCCGGATCCGTCCATGAATATTGTGCAGGTCTCTGGCGGTCACGATGCACCGGTCTATTACGTTGGAAATCTTTCCGGTCTCTGGAAGTGGAGCTCGGGCATGTCGGCTTGGCAGGCCATCGCGCCCAGCACGCAGACCGGTCCGCAAGCCGCGCTGCGCTTCTACGTCGATCTCTATCGCTCAGAGCGGATTTTCGTGCTGGATGGATCAAATATCTGGCGATCGGGCGACGGCGGCCAATCATGGTGGGAAGAGACCGCGCTGGAGGCGGCTCTTAGTGAGAATGGCACCTATCCGTTCACCATTTCTTACATCAGTGCCACCCCCAACGATGCTCTCCTTCAGGACATGCAGTTCGATCCAGACGATCCGAACACTCTCTACGCAACTGGGCCTGCCGGCACCTTCTACAGCCTAGACGGAGTCAGTTGGTACACGCTAGTGAACTGTACCGCCCTGTGCGCCCGTCCCATGGGTTTGTTCTATGACCGCACATCGCATCCCGTAACGCGATCTCTGTATATGTCATTTGCATATCGCGGGCTGCTGAAACTGAGCCAACTGCCATGGCCGCTCCTGCAAGTAAACATTACCGCGATCACACAACAGAAGTGCACCGATCAGCTGGCCAGCTGGCGAACTCCCAATGGACCCTACATGGTGGATCACATTGGCGGAATTGGACCGGAGCGCGACGTAAAGGTTTTCTGGTGGTCGCCACAGCACGATTGGCAAGTGGTAAATGTGTCGCAGATTTCGGGACGGCAACTGCGGGAAGGGTTAACGTCGTGGCAGGCGATGCGCTTCGGGTTTAATGAGGAGCACCTGGCGGGTGTGGATCACAATCGCCATCTGGTGGACTTCTGGTGGTCTCCGGCACACGATTGGCAAGCAAGAGACCTGACGGACCTAACCGGACAGAAACTCGAAAGCCGGCTGACCAGCTGGATTGTCGAAAGCGCCGGCGAACCGGTCGAGCATCTGGCGGCGACCAACGATTCGTCCGAGCTGATCGTCTTCTACCGTTCGACTTCTTACGATTGGAAGACAGTCAACGTTTCACAAAAGACGAGCGCGAACGTCGTCGGCACTCCAACCAACTGGCAGACGACCGGAGCATACATTTACGAGCATCTGGCTGCGCGCGATCCGCAAGGCAACCTCCTGGTGTTCTGGTGGTCACCTGCACAGGACTGGCAGGTGGTAAACGTGAGCGAGAAAGTCGGGCATAAGATCGCTAACGAAGCTCCCGCCAGTTGGGTCACGCCGAACGGACCGGAAATGGTGCACCATATCGCCGCGCGCAGCCCGCACGGAGACCTGCTGGTTTTCTATTGGGCGCCGAGCCATGACTGGGAGGTAGTAAACGTGTCCAGCCTGACCGGCCAGAAGATTGCTGGAGCTCCGATAAGCTGGCAAACGAATTGGGGCCGCCCGTATAACGTGGAGTTCCTTGCGGCCGTGGACGGCGAGAGCCAGTTGCAGATTTTCTTCTGGACACCGCAGACCAACTGGGGCGTTACCAACGCGACTGAGCTCAGCGGTGTCCATCTACGGCCGGGGCTGACGGTCTACCAGGAACCCAATGGTCCTTATAATGTCGAGCATATCGCGGGCGCCACGAAGAACGACACACTGGTAGTCTTGTATTCGCGCGGTAGCGAGATGCTTGTGCCCTAGAAGGGATGTCGATGAACTTTATCGAACAGATATTCGGAATCGCACCCGACCAAGGCGATGGCTCGATGGAATGGATGCTGCTGGGCATCATTGTTCTTTTCATCAGTGCGCTAGCGCTCTCTCAGGCAAAAAAATCCACTACGACGGCTGGATTTGGTTCTCGGTTACCGGAAGCCAACCCGGTCCATGTTGTGCAGATCAGGATTGCTGGGCCGCCCAAGCGTTAAAGAACGGCAGCACGGTTCTGTCGTAATCAACCCGACGGAAACACTTCTTTCGAGGATGTGCAGATTTCCTAGTGGATGGTCGGCAACGCACAGACAACCGAGACGAGACCTTACGGATTGGTGATGGCAACTCCGCCAGTGTTTACCAATGCTTTCCTTTCATCCGGACGAATAACGCCCAACCCGTGCTGTTGAAGAACTCCACCGGGTCGCGGCCACAAGGACGGAACGCCCGACTATAAGGTCACGTGGATTTGTTTCTGAATCGCCGAAAATTTGGAAGTTAGGGCGGCGCAAAGCGCGAAACCTTCTTTCGCATTCTTTTGCCCTTGCTGCGCAGGCTATAATGGCGCGCACCGATGGCCCTCACCTCTGGCACGAAACTTGGTCCTTACGAAATATTGTCTCCGCTAGGTGCGGGCGGCATGGGCGAAGTGTATCGCGCGAAAGACACACGGCTCGACCGGACCGTAGCCATCAAAGTTCTGCCTTCGCATCTTGCCTCCGACGCGGAGTCGAAACAACGCATGGAGCGGGAGGCGAAGGCCATTTCGACGCTGCAACACGCGCATATCTGCACGCTTCACGACATTGGCTCGCAGGATGGGACCGACTACCTGGTTATGGAATATCTCGAGGGCCAGACGCTCGCCGAGCGACTGGAGAAAGGGCCAGTGCCGCTGGACCAGGTCTTGAAGATTGGGACAGAAATAGCAGACGCCCTTCAAAAGGCGCATCAGCAAGGCATTGTCCATCGTGATCTGAAGCCAGCCAACATTATGCTGACCAAGGCCGGCGCCAAGCTGATGGATTTCGGCCTGGCAAAACCAAAGTTGTCGGTCGTGTCGCAGGCAATTGCCTCGTTTACGCCTTCCACGCCGACGATGAATGTTCCTTCGCTCACGAAGGCTGCCACGCCCCTTACGCAGAAAGGTTCCATCGTCGGCACGTTTCAGTACATTGCTCCGGAAGTTTTGCAGGGAACGGAAGCGGATGCGCGCAGTGACCTGTTCAGTTTCGGCTGCGTGCTCTACGAAATGCTTACCGGGCGACCCGCGTTCGACGGCAAATCGCAACTCAGCGTATTCACCGCCATTCTGGAGAAAGATCCGGAGCCCATTAGCTCTAACCAGCCGCTCACTCCGCCCATGCTAGATCTGGTGGTTCGGGGATGCCTGGTCAAAGATCCCGCTGAGCGCACGCAGTCGGCGCACGACATCGCCATGGAGTTGCGCTGGATCGCTTCGATTCGCACCACGCTGGGCGATGCCGAATCGTCTCGCACCCCTGCACGGATCCGAGTTGCGTGGTTCTTAGCTGCCGCCGCCGCAATTGTTGTTGGCCTATTGGCGGGATTTCTGCTTCGCCGCTCTGCACCGTCAGGGCCCAGCATTCGCGCGGTCATTAATCCTCCTCCAGCCACGCACTTTCGGCTGACCTCCGACCTCGCCGGGCCGCCTGTACTTTCGCCCGACGGTGTGTATGTCGCGTTTACCGCGATCGGTGCCGAAGGTAAGACCTCCCTGTTTGTGCGCTCCATGAATGGCGCCGATGCGCGCTCCCTGCCCGACACGAGCGATGCCATCTTTCCGTTCTGGTCACCAGACAGTCGTTCGCTCGGGTTCTTTGCCAATGGCAACCTGAGGACCATCGAGCTTACGGGCAGCACGGCGCAGACGCTCTGTGATGCGCAGCTGGGGCGCGGCGGCGCCTGGGCTCCCAATGGCACGATCGTATTCTCACCCTCGCCCATCTCCGGATTGTTGCAGATCAGCGCGAGTGGTGGTGCGGCAAAGCCGCTCCTCAAGCTGGATACTTCGTTGCACTCCTCACACCGCTGGCCGTTTCTTCTTCCTGATGGCAAACACTTTCTCTACTTTGCCATGCATCACGACCCGTCCAAGCTGTCCAACAACGCTGTCTACTATGCATCGCTCGATGGGCGCGAGAACCGTCTGCTCCTTCACTCTCAGACCAACGCAATCTATGCCGCAGGGTTCCTTTTGTTCAGCCGCGGCGATCAGTTGACAGCGCAGCGCTTCGACCCGGCCAAGGGCGAGTTGAGGGGCGAGCCGCAAACCGTTTCGACCGGTGTGTTGACCGATGTTTCGACCTGGCACACCAGCGCTTCGGCCAGCGATAACGGACTGCTGGTCTTTGGCAGCGGCACTTCCGGTGGCGTTCAACTCGTGTGGGTGGACCGCAGCGGAAAAGAACTGGGGGTTGCGGCCGACAATTTGCAGAACCTGCAGTATGCCCGGCTGTCGCCTGAAGGAAATCGCGTTTCCCTCACCATCGATTCCGGCATGAATGATCTTTGGTCGCTCGATCTGGCGCGTGGCGTCCGTACACGGCTCACCTTCGGGCCGACCGGGAATACCTTTGCCGTCTGGTCTCCCGACGGCAAATGGATCGCGTATAGCTCGCTGCGCGCGACTGCCGGTGGGATCTACCGCAGGCGCTCTGACGGCACGGGGGCTGAAGAATTATTGGTTCCCGACGGAGGGATTGTTTTTGCTCCCACAGATTGGTCGCGCGATGGCAAGACCCTGTTTTATTCTCCTAATATTTTCACCCAGAAAGAGGATGGGATATGGGCTGTGTCCGTGGAGGGAGAACGAAAACCGCACAAAGTCTTGGACCACGGCGCCAACGCGACCCTTTCGCCCAATGGCCGATGGTTAGCATATAACTCAAACGAATCAGGTCGAGTCGAAATCTATGTGCAGGCCTACGGCGGCGGCCAAGGCAAATGGCAGGTCTCATCCAGTGGTGGACAAGTGCCGCAGTGGAGCGCAGACGGCAAAGAGCTTTTTTATTTCGACGCCAACCAGTCCCTTCTCGCTGTCCCGGTCAAGGAGGCTGGCGGCGCGCTGGAATTCGGCGCTCCGCAAACCATCGTGAAGCAGTGGACGATTCTGACCCTACCCTTCTACAGCGTCTCTCACGACGGCAAACGAGTTCTGATGGAACGGGTTACGCAGCAGGTCAACCTGCCAGTCACGGTCATTACCAACTTCACCGATGGCCTAAGAAATAATTAACAGCATAGTGTCAGGCAGCAACTCTGTAAGCGTCCGGAGTGGGCCGCGTTGACAAGGTCTATAGATTTACGATACATAAGACGCTTTTTCCGGAGGTTGAGCGAGAGGCGTTCCCGTCCGATCTCTCAGAAAGGTGCGCGTCTCTAACCTGAGCTGCGGCTAAGGTGCGATCTCGAACACCGTGCCGAAAGCGGACGTGCCGACTCCCCCTTCAACGGTGGTGCCGTAAAGGTTGCCGGCGCGATCGAAGATAAGACCAGAGTATGGGACGGCTCCGTCGCCGCTGCCGCCAAAGCTGTGCAGCACGGTCTCCGTCCAGTTCCCTCCGCCCGCGGGCGAGAATTCGAACGCTGTCCCGTAGCTGTTGGTGCCACCATTTACGATGGTGCCGTAGAGATTGCCGGAGCCATCGAAGATCAAGCCGGCCCTGGGGAAGTAGCTAGGTTTCGGATTGCCGACCAATCCACTAATAGGCAGGAATGGGTTGCCTCGGCAGCACAGTCGTTTGAGGTCATCGTATCGATGTTGCAGAATAGACCAGTGCAGATTGGATTGCGTCCAGCTCTTGAGCATGACTTTGAGTACTGCAGACGTCTCTATTTCGCCGAAATGAGATGGATCATTGATGAGTTGCGTCTAGACAGAAACGCTCAAGAAACCAGCTTCGGGCAGCAGTGGAACCGAGCGCAGGTTCGTGTTATAGCGCTCGACGGTAGCGATGTCGGCTGGTTGCAGACCATCAGAGAAGATAATGAGATTTTTGTCGCGCAGATGTTTGTGGATAGCCCGTTTCAGCGCAGGGGTATCGGCACAGAAGTGATGAAGCGATTGATTAGCGAAGCCGCTGAGTTCGGTCTTGCGGTCTGCCTGAATGTTGTCAGAATCAATCCCGCTCGGCGGCTCTACGAGCGTCTTGGTTTCCGAGTCACGCATGAAGATGATCGCAAATTCTATATGAAGCGCGACCCCGATGACGTTGGACGCTCATCGAATTGAACCGCTACGACCCTATCGGGTGACGGGCACACCGGAACCTGAAAACAGCATGGCGTTGCGGAGCTACAATGAACTTGCCAGGTGAAACGGAGGCGGGCTCTGCCGGGAGGCAACCATGCCGAGGGATAACCGGGCGGGCTCATCGAGCCGATGTTCAGCAGCGCGGGAGCCAATGTTCTCGCGCTGCACACTGACAACCACAAAAAGTCATCGGACGATAGACCCCGATGCCTTGAAAAATCCCCGCCCCGCAGGGGCGGAATCTACACTAACGGAGAACGTCGCTTCTCCATTTCACGCTGAGCCAAGAGACCAAGACGTCGGCGATCTTAGAAGATTAAAAACACTCGAACGCCGCCAATCTCTCAAGGCCATGAGTTATCGCATCTCAATGCGGATAATTGAGGGTTTTAAGGCACTCCCTAGGCGTTTGATCGCAGAATACCAGCGACGCGTTCTTGTGTTTAAAGAAGAGCTTATAAGTTTGGCCTTGAATCCCGCAAACATGATACTTCCAGAGGAGGCCGTGTGTGACAGGATTAACGTGATACAACCCAATTAACGCTTTTAGCGCTGTAAGATGGCTGCCGCACTTCAGAGACAATCCGTAAGCCTGCCGGAATGCCTCGTAGGCTGCAGTCTTTTGTCTATCGTCTCCCGTCTTTTCCCATTCCTCGAGCCGTTCGCGCCCTTGATCACGCAGAGTCATGGCTAGTCCGACCGGGTGACCTACAAGAGTCCAAAGATGCTGAGCAAACGTAAGATCACTTTCTAGGCCGTGCCTGTAACGCCAGAGATACATGTCTGCCTGCGTGTATGCCGAACCATATGATCTGGACAAACCCGAGATCATGGCAACAAACCACCGCGCAATCGCGCTGCCTCGGGTTTTCCCAACTACCGCTCTAACTCCTCTAAGAACCAAATTGCCAAAGACTTGAACATGGTCAGCGTAGTATTGCCACGCCATAGCTTCATCGAAGGTGCAGTCTGGAGTTGCATCTCTTGGAAACAAGAGGAAGATATTTTGCGAATATCGCGGCAGCGCCGTACAAAATAAAAGTCGTATCCGAAGAGTCGTAAGCAGTTGGGACAGAAACCAATGGCCTTTCGCTAAGACAGGCATCTCGAAGTCAAAGTCAGGATTTGGCCAAGACATCACTGGCCCCACGCTCATCTGCTTCGCTCGCATCTGGATCGTGAGAGAGCCAATCCTGAGCATTGCTCTACGTTGCCGATCTGTTGTCGTTTTCCGAGACACAGTTTTTGCCTGACGACAGGCTAGGGACGCGATTTCGCGATATTCGGCATATCTAGAGTTCCAGTCGCATAGTCTGGCCAGATCGAGATAAAATTTAGTGGCAACATCGGGCTCAGAATGCAGTGACGTAGCGATGCAAGTACGGTTCTCGTGTGCGTATCGGTATCCGTGCCTTGTGTGGCCGCTATGCAACAAGGAAGCAACAAGAAGAGCCCGTGATGCTCCTATGTTGGTTGTACGCTGCAAACCTAAGCGTAGGAGTCGCTCTATTAACAGCGTCTCTTGATCAGGTTTTAGAAGTGCAGGCTCTACCGGAACTGTACTCTTTCTCTTGTAGGCTTCCCAATCCCGCTGTGCTTCCTGTACTTTATCGCCGGTTCCGAGCAATTCTTCAAATGTGCTGAGCCCTTGGCTTTTGACATAGTCCGCCAGATCGGTGCCGATCTCAGAGCCACCGAGTATTTGGCAGCGGAACGAAAGCTGCTTGTTACCTTTTGGAAAGCTGGGATCGATCCAAACTGCCCTAGAGGAAGACTTGCGAGTAAGCTCCACGAAGTTCGGAAAGAAATCTGCGTCTCTTCCGCTGTAGCCGACAATACACACTGTTCTGCCAACAAGCCACTTAGTAAGGGCTTCCAGAAGGTCGCCGTTAGGCTGGGCAAGCCGGGTCATGGTATTGACAAGACTTGGTCGGTCCCTGTCGTCTCGCACCCCAATGCTGCCATGTATTTTCCATAGAACGAACGTCGAACCGGTGCGTTCTAGATTGAGGGTGTCCCGTGTGGCGCTGCACCCAGGTATATACGTGGAGACCTTTATTCCGAGTGCGTCCGCCGCCTTCTCCAACATTGTGTCGAAGTTCAGCGTTATAACGGGCGTCTGCATCTTAGCAGCCACCCATACGATCAAGTAATGGTAAAGATTCGGACGCTGGGGATCGCCGTTTTTCCGGAGATCCGCCGCAATAAGATCCCATATCCCGAGGTACTTATCTCCGAATAGCCAGAGAACATCCTCAAAGAAGAGTTCTGGCTGAACGTCACGCAGTGCTCTCGCGGATAGTGCTCGTTCCAATGCGGTCTCGTCAGGCATTAGAAGATGCCTAGCGGCGATCATTATTTCCTTCACACCTGGGATGCAGGCGGGTGCCAACATCGAGATACCGGAGCCACATATAATCAGCAGATTGTTCATCGAGATCGTTCTCACAATTGTTTGTTGGCGACGATGCACAGTGAAGCGACGCTGCGGTGTACTTCCGGCCCCGAAAGTCGACGGCATATCTCGGCATTTCAAAGGGTGGGAAGGGCCCCATGTCTACGCTGAACCCGGTGGCGACGCATATGGCCCCGACAATCAGAGCCCAATCGGCGGTTTTATTCCCTTCTTACGGAGTAATCGGACGCTTTGCTGAGGTCTTGAGGATCGTAGCCTCTTACCGCAATTGTGCGATCGGCCTCGAGAAAGAGAAGATTTGTTCGATGTGCAACTAAAGCGTGATCGGGGCAGATAATACTGATCTCCTTTAGGTATGCATTGTTGTACCCTGCTGCCAGTATCTGACCTAGTTCCGCATCTAACGGTGACAGCGACAGTCCGTACACTACTACCTGCTCAGCGCTCTCCAAGCCCCTCCAAACCGACCCGTGAACGCCTCCTATGCTTTTCTCCTCCATAGGAGACCGATATGGCTCCTTCGTCATCTCTGTCGGCAGATACAAAGTATCTTCGTTAGCTATACTTCCGTGGATATGCAGTGGCACAATCTCGCCATCCATAGTCCGGTGCAAGTATTGTGCCAGCGCATCTGGTACCACTGTGTCCCAATTTGTAGTCACAAGCATGAGTGTTACCGCTCTGTTCTTACGAACAATGAAGCTATCTATGATGTCGCTAAATTCGGCTCTAACCATCAGTTCATCATTTGCTTGTGCCACGTGTAGCTCTCGACAGATCGAAGCTCGAATGTCATTGAGAAACTGTTTTCCTGCGTCCAGAGCTTCCTTGCCGACTTCAGTAGTGTCCGACGAATACCACCGAAGTAGGTAAACAAGCCGGGCCAAGAAGCAGTTTGCCCCGTCTGGAGAGAGCGGAAAGTCGAAGTGAGGCTGAAGGGCACGTAAGACTGGCTCCCACGAGTGTTTTACCGCTCCCGCTCCGACAATCAAAGCCATGCGCTTGTGTTGGTCTGCTTCCATGTGTCGCGTTTTGGGGTTCATCCTACACTCTAAGTATCATTCTAATTTCCGAAGCGTTGTCAGCAATTCCGGCACTTCGCACGTGGTACTCGCCTCGCGGGCCGACTTAAGATGCTCACAGAACAAGTCGGGTTGTCGGTCTTTGCAAGCCTCTGCGAGAAATGCCAGCTCCAGACAAAATAGTGAGATTTCCCTTGCTTATTTCATCCGCGATGGAGTGGGCAAGGGCGTCGAAGGAGCCAAGTTCGTGCGATTGGTTAGTCCCCATCGCATAGCCCTAACATTGATTTGCCGCCCAGCCGACCATCCCTCGCGGTGGAAAACGTTTACACCCCGACAGGCGCTTGTCGCTTTGTGTACCACCCGACCGACGGTTAGCGATTACTGAATCGTCCGATAGTGAAGGACGTCCGGACATCCGGGAGTGCCCGGTCTGTTCAACCTGCTCTTGGTCCGACGAAATAGTTTAACGCTTTCCTGTACAACCCAGCGAGGGCCTGCAGTTCGACAATGTCTACGCGCCTCTCCCCTGATTCGATTTTGGAGATGAACGACTGCGGGACGCCCAACTGCTCGGCCACTTGCTCCTGTGTCAATCGCGCACTCTTTCGAGCAGCGCGGAGTCGCACCAAGAACGACTGATATGCACGACGATATTGGCTTCGCTTCAGGGCTGTTTCCTTTAGGTGCAGCCCTTGTTTAACGCGCCAGTTGCTAATATCCCAAAATAGGAGATTGACAGGGAGGGAATGGAGCCTAGAATCCCTGTCGGTGACCCTGAGCAACTAGAAGCATTGGGTGTTTTAGGAGAAATGATGACGTTCGCGGGGAGATTGACGTTTGCGGCCCTCTTCCTCCTGTTGGTTTGCCACAACGTGAAAGCGCAGCAGAAGAAGTCGCCGCTCGTTAAGCCCGGAACCGTTTCGGGCTCTATCTTTCTCATCACGAAGGCCGGAGACCTGAAACCTGCGAGGATGGC
Source organism: uncultured Acidobacteriaceae bacterium (assembly GCA_963805985.1). Lineage (GTDB taxonomy): Bacteria > Acidobacteriota > Terriglobia > Terriglobales > Acidobacteriaceae > Bog-257. The sequence goes on from CAWDWG010000013.1 coordinate 378,209, forward strand.
AGAGGTCTACTTGTTCTTCCATCCGAAGGATGAGAACGATTCCGCTGGCGCGGCTTGGGTCGACGCCATCACTGTTGCAATGCGTGCGTATACCGACGAATCCGCCACGGCGGAAGGGATGGGCTGGAGCGACACCGAAAGGGGTCGAAAGCACCTGCGGGTTTCCCACGATGCTTTGTCCGCAACGTCGAAGTGGGTAGAGGCGAACCGCATGGACCAGCAAGAGATCCGGATCGATGCGGACGAAAACGGGACGTTCGAAGCCAGCATTCCGCGCCCGGGCAGATATGTGATGGTGGCCTTCGGGCACGCGGGGCTGAACGACGGGTTTTGGTGGGAGAAGGACATCGTTGTGAGTCCGGCGGCGATTACGAAGGTAAAGCTCTCATCGCCAGCAGAAGCGTGTTTAATGGAGTAAGTTTCGCCGCCCTATAGCGGCTCTTTCCATTTATGTGGGACCAGGGGCACTCCAGAATGCGCCGCCAGTCGCCAGAAGCTAGGTCGTCCCCTAACGGATTAGATGGCGGGGGCCCAGCCGTTTTGAACGAGCCTGAACAGGATGGCTCTTCGATGCGGCGGTTACAAAAGGAGATCGTATGCTCCCGCATTCATCAGTCGCTTCAGTTCCGCTTTGAATACTTCTCCGTGATCGTCTCCAGTAGGGTCCTTCTTCCCTGCGGTGTGCAAATTAGCGTGAATCAGTTCATGCAAAAGCGAAATCTTCAGACAATTGCTGAATCGCAGTAACTCGGAAGAAACGCATATTTGTCCGCCGTCCAGCAGTGTCGGAAGCAAACACGCTGTGGCCTTCAGGTGTTTGTGATTCCGGTAGTTTGGTCTGGCCCAGCAGTGGAAGTTAAGTTTGGCCCACCTTCAGAGTAGCGGGATACGCTGCGTGGCATGGAGCGACGCAAGCGTAGCTGGCTGACCAGGAGGCAGAAGGTGGAGCTGTTCGAGCAGATACGTCGTGAGTATGAGTTCGGCGTGGGGACGATTGCCGGGGTCTCGCGGAAGTTGCAGGTTCACCGGCGTCTGGTGCGGGAGGCACTGAGCAGCGCGGTGCCAGCCGAGCGCAAGCCGCAAGAGCGGAAGCTGAAGAAGCTGCAAGCCGCGGCGGCGATGATCGACGCGATTCTGGTCGCGGACCGGCAGGCGCCGGCGAAGCAGCGGCACACGGCGCGCCGCATCTGGCAACGGCTGTGCGCGGAGCTGCCAGGCTTCAGCGGGAGCGAGCGTGCGGTGCGCGGTTACGTGCGCGCGGCGGCGGCAGCAGTTGGGGCTGTTGGGGCGCGAGGTGTTCGTGCCGCAGAGCTACGACTGGGGCGTGGAAGCGCAGGTGGATTGGTACGAGGCCTGGGCCGTGCTGGGCGGCGAGCGGGTCGAGCTGCAGGTGTTTGCCATGCGTTCGATGGCCAGCGGCGCGGCCTATCACCGAGCCTACACGCACGCTACGCAACAAGCATTCCTGGAAGCCCATGAGCTGGCGTTTGGTTACTTCGGCGGCGTGTTCAAGCTGCTCCGCTACGACAACCTGAAGAGCGCGGTGAAGAAGATCCTGCGCGGCTATCGCCGCGAGGAGACCAGCCGTTTCATTGCCTTCCGCTCGCACTGGCGGTTTCAGAGCGAGTTCTGCAACCCGGCACGCGGCAACGAGAAGGGTGGAGTGGAAGGCGAAGGTGGATACTTCCGGCGCAACCACTGGGTGCCGTTGCCGCAAGCCCGCGATCTGGAAGAGCTGAACGCGTATCTGGAACAGTGCTGCCGCCAGGATCAGCAGCGCATTCTGGAGGGCCGCAGCGAGACCGTCGGAGCGGCCATGCTGCATGAGCAGCCGCATCTGTTGCCGCTGGCCGGCGAGCCGTTCGAGCTGAGCGGAGACCAGCTTCCCGACGGTGGATGGACTGCGCTGCGTGCGGGTGCGAACCAATCGCTACTCTACGCCGTTGCCGCCAGGCACCCGGGTGGAGGCGCGAGTTCGCGCCGATTATGTCGAAGTCTGGCATGAGGGTGTTTGCCGGGCGCGACATGAACGCTGCTACCGCCGGCTGCAGCAGGTCCTGGATCTGGAGCACTATCTCGACGTGCTGCGGAAGAAGCCGGGTGCGCTGGCGGGTTCGACGCCGCTGGCGCAGTGGCGGCAGGCGGGGCGCTGGCCCGAGTGCTTCGACCACTTATGGCAAGCGTTGAACACGCGTCATGGCCGGCAGGAAGGCACGCGGCAGATGATCGATCTGCTGGCGCTGGGCACGGCGGAAGGCTGGGATCGCCTGCGTGCCGCTGTCGAACAGGCACTTTCGCTCGGCTGCCAGGATGTGGCGGCGATCCGGCACCTGCTGCTTGCCGGACGACTGGTGAAGCCTGCCGTCGCTGCCCTATCGAAGTCGGGCTGCTGGCCCGCTACGAGCGGCCGCAGCCGGTGATGAGCGGCTACGACCAGTTGCTCGGGAAGGTGCAAGCATGAAGGCCGCGATGGAGAACCTGGAGAAGGCCGCGGTCGAACAACAGTGCCGCAGCCTGCGTCTGCCGGCCGTAGCCGAGCAGTGTGCTCCGCTGGCCGAAGTGGCCGTGCAAGCAGCGGCAGACTTATCTGCGTTATCTGGAAGCGTTGCTGGCGGCTGAGTTGGAAGAACGCGAACGCAACACCATCGCCCGCCGCATCAAGGATGCACGCTTGCCCCGGATGAAGACGCTGGATGAGTTCGACTTCGCGCAAAGCGCCGCAGATCACGGCCACAGAGATCCACGAACTGGCCCAGGGCGGCTATATCGAACGCGCTGAACCAGTGATTCTGATCGGCGATTGCGGCACCGGCAAGACTCATCTGCTGACCGGGCTCTGTATCGCGGCCTGCCGCCAGAAACGCCGAGTGCGTTTCGCTACGGCAGCCGCGCTGGTCAACGAACTGGTGGAGGCGAAACAGCAGTTGCAGTTGCGCCGGGTTCTGGCACGCTGGGATCGCTACGATCTGATCGCCATCGACGAAGTGGGTTACGTGCCCATGGCCGACTTGGGGGCGGAGTTTCTGTTCCAGGTCATCGCCGAGCGGGCCGAGAAAGCGGCGGTGATCATGACCACCAACTTGCCGTTTTCCGAATGGACGCAGGTGATCCCGAACGCCCGGCTCTGCAAGGCGCTGCTGGATCGCATTACCGATCGGGCCCACATCATCGAAACCGGCACGGATAGCTATCGCTTCCGCCGGACGGTGGAGGCAGGAAAGAAGAAGAAGGCTTCGTAATCACTAGGCCGGGGAAGGCGCTCAAGCCGCCCTTCCCCGGCACCCCTTCCCGGCTGTGAGCCGGGGATCGTTAACGTATGACACCAAAGGGTGGGCCAAAGTTAATTGCCACGGATGGGCCAAAACCAGTTGCCAAACACAGCTAGATCTCCCAAAACCGTACTTGTAGCCCGCCTCGGTTTTGGCACATCTACTGGTGTATCTTTCAGCGCGGCGGGCCCACTGGAGTAGACTCATGGGCTGAACGGGTGGTTCCAAGATCTAATGCCGGGCCCCGGACACGCTGTCCTAGGTGCGGAGAACGAAGACTTCATGACCATCCTCGCCCGCTTAGAGCAACTGGAAGGAACAAGGAGCGATATCGCAGGAGCAGTACGCGCTCTTGTCGAGCCTCTCTCGTGAAGAACCCTTCTCGCTTTTTCTTGAGCTGAACCTTCTCCTCTACGTCGGTGTACTGGCGTTTGTTGCGGGGCTTGGCTGGACTGTAGCTACCTGGTCGCAGCAACTCGGTGACGTCGTCGTCCTGATCATTCTCTCCGCCATCCTCGCCGGCTGTTTTTGGTACTGCTTTTCCCGCGCGCCCGCGTGGTCTCCCGCCGAAACGCCTGCACCGAGTCCGGTCTTCGACTACGTGCTTTACCTTGGCTGCCTCGTCTGGTGCGTCGAGCTTGCCTACCTGGAGAACCGCCTCGGCCTGCTCTCTGGACAATGGGATCTCTATCTCCTGGCGACCGCGGTACTCTTTTTCTTCTTCGCTTATCGGTTCGACAATCGCTTCGTGCTGTCGCTCGCTTTGTCCTCACTCGCCGGATGGTTCGGGCTCACGATCTCGCATTGGCCGTCTTATCAGGACGCGTCCTATCGGCAATATGCCCTTCTCTACTGCCTGCTGGCTGGCGTCGGAGGGCTGCTCCTCCAGCGTCGCGGTTTGAAACCACATTTCTTCGCCACTTATCTGAACGTCGCGGCCAACGTGCTGTTTTGGGCATTGCTCTCCGGCGTGTTCGAGCAGCACGGATACGGCGTGTGGTTTCTCGCTCTGCTTGTCGCCTGTGGTTTCGTCTTTCGCCTGGGGCCTGAAGCGCCGGCAGTTTGCATTCGTTGCTTATGCCGCGGTCTACGGCTACGTGGGCGTAAGCTCAATGCTCGTCCGAAACATCAATGACTTTACGACTATCCTGCTGTACTTCGTCATTACCGCAGTCGCAATGCTGGTGGCGCTGGTCCAGATCGCGCGCCGCTTCGGGAGGGCCTCATGAGACTCTACACGGCGTCCAGCGAAGAGACTCTGCGTGCCCGCAAACTCTTGAAGGACTGGGCCGGCGAGGGTTACCTCACTGAGGAGCAGGGCCAGCGTCTGGGGCAGGAAACAGTTTCCGAGCTGCGCACCACCAACATTTTCTTACGACTGGTCTTGTTCCTATTTACCCTCATCATTGTTGCAGGCACGGCCGCATTGTTCCTGCAGGCTTTCGCGGCCATCGGACCAAACTTCTGGCATTTTCTTGCTGATCTTTGCCGCTGTGTCCTACGCGGCCGCCGAGGTTGCTGCATCCCAGGCCCGACTCTATCGCTACGGGATCGAGGAAGCGCTCGCCGCCTGTTCGGTTGGTTTTCTCTGCGCGGGGATGAGCTCGCGATTTTCAGCGGAGGTTATCCGCCTAAGCCATACCTGGCCCACTCCGTGGTTCCTGCCGTCGGCGTCGTATCTTCTCTTTGGATCTGGCATCGCTTCGGGCTCTGGTATGCATTTCTGGCCGCCATGATCTTCGCCGTCGCTATCCCGGACTACTGGACCTCGTCCCTCTGGGCGCAGCATGTGATGATCGTCGTGTTCTACACGGCCGGGCTGATCTGCGTAAGCGTGGTGCGCCCGCGTCACCGCTTCGATTACCTCGATGAGCATTATTCCACCGCCGAAGCTCTCCTCTGGCTCGGCATCTACCTGGCCATCAACCTCCAGCTTTCGTCGTTGAACGTACACGCCCAATGGTGGCTCGGCGCTCAGGTCGCCCCTGAATTTCCAGGCCCGTTTTACTGGACCACATGGGTGCTGATCTGGTGCCTGCCGCCCGTCATCCTCGCGCGCGGCGTTCGCCAGAAGGACCACTTCGTCATCGCGGTAGGCACGATTGCCGCCATCCTGGCCTTCGTCACCAATAAACCTTACCTCGGTTGGCAACGGCATACCTGGGATCCGATGCTTCTGGGCATATTGTTGACCGGCGTTGCCTTGTTCATTCGACGCTGGCTTGCCCGTGGCCCGGGCGGGATTCGCCACGGCTTTACCGCAGCGCGCCTATCGGGAAGGGACAAGCGATGGATGAGCATCGGCTCTGCCGCATTGGGCCTGGTATCTCCTCAGTCGATTACGCCAAGTGCGCAAACGAAGAGTCCAGACGTCCGCTTCGGCGGAGGAGCTTCGGGAGGCGGGGGCGCCGGCGGCGATTTTTGAAAGACGATTTCGCAGAATGTTCTATTGCGTTGGCGCGGCAGCGGGCTGCTGCGACGGCGTGCCAAAATTTACCTTCGGAGCCTGTCGCGCTCCTTCATCTGCTTTGAAGTAAGCGTCATTGCGAGTGAAGCCCGATAAACTCGCGACAATATTATTCGGGAACAGACTGATGTAGGTGTTGTAGTCCTGGACCGCCTCATTGTAACGACGGCGCTCGATCGCTATTCGGTTTTCCGTGCCTGCCAATTCGTCCTGCAAGCGAAGAAAGTTTTCATTGGACCGGAGTTGCGGGTAATTTTCCACGACCACCAACAAACGGCTGAGAGCTGAATCGAGCTGACCATTGGCCGCGATTTTCTCCTGCGGCGTCTTCGCACCCATCATTGCGGCGCGCGCAGCGGCAATGTCGCCGAACACCTTTTCCTCGTGTGCGGCAAATCCTTTCACCGTCTCAACCAGGTTCGGGATGAGGTCGGAGCGGCGCTGCAGCACCACATCCACCTGCGACCAGGCTGCATTCACCGCCTCGCGCTTGCGCACCATTTCGTTGCGATGGCTGATGAACGTGCCGCCGAACATTAGCGCCACTAGAATAATCACCACCAACACAATGATTGCGACTTTCATGCGATCTCTCCTCGTTAACCTTCGATCGATGGATGGTTATTCTTCCTGGGGCAATTTCTGTAACTGACGCTTGGGCACGCGTGCATCCAGTTCGTGAGCGACCCGCTGTATCGCTGTCATGTACGCATGGTAAAGCTCTCGCGCGGGTTGCGAAGGCGAGACTTCATTTCGCAATTCCAGAATTGACCGCAGCGGTTGCGCTTCAAACCCAAAAACCTTCGCGGCATTCTCCAGCAGCTCCGGCTTCGTCTCCGGCGGCTTCTCTCCCACCACGATCAACGCATGGCGGAACAGCGTGAGGACAGAAGTGATTGACTTTGCGAGAACGGCTCGGAGCTCTTCTTCATTGTCGGGAACCAGCAGCAAGTGATGCCGCAGCCGCAGGAGCGTAGTTCGCAGCTCGTGTTCCACCTCGACTCGGTGCAGGTTCATGGGTATGTGAATGGATGCCACCACATCCTGCCCGAAAAGCGTCTTATGCGAGCGCTGGATGTCAAGCAACTCAATCGCGAAGACGTCAGCAGACTCATGCAGCTCTTCGAGCGTCATAATCATAGGCGGTCGCAGCTTTTCCTCATAACTCCACCAATGCAGGACCGCCGAGATCGCGGGGAACAAAGCGGCTGGCAACTGTTGCGTGACCACCAGCACGTTCACGTCGGAGAACTGCTCGTGGAAGTCCTCGCGGGCCGCCGAACCATACAGCACGACGGACACCAGATTCTCGCCGCACGCCTGACGCAATCGGGTAACGAATTCCTGCAACTTGCTTTCCGGTTTCTTCATCGATCGTCACTCCGGCCAGGTAAGCTCACCAACTGCCTCCCGCGCCACCCCCGCCGCTCATGCCGCCGCCGAATCCGCCAAAGCCTCCGAAACCCCCGCCGCCCCCACCCGAGAAGCCTCCGGAACTACCGCCGAATCCGCCTCCCCAACTTCCTCCACGACCCATGGCGCTTCCCAAGAGCAGCCATGGAAGACTGGATCCGCCTCCGGATCGCGGACCGCTACCGCTTCCTCGACCCGCGCGTGAAACTGCGCGAACGACGAGGAAGATGATCACAATTACCAGAACAGGGATCCACCACGGCGTTGCCGCCGGGGCGGCCGGTGGCTGGTTGGCCGGCATGCCGTTCAACTGCACCCCTCTGTCCGCCGCAATTAGCTGAGCCAGTTGATTAGTTGCGAACAACACGCCAGCGCCGTAGTTTCCGGCTTTAAGGTCGGGCACCATCTCCCGCCCAATGTCTCCAGCGCGAGCGTCGGTGATGACCGGTTCCAATCCATAGCCTACCTCGATCTTGTACTGGCGCTCCTGCGGTGCGAGCAAAAGCAGAACACCGCGGTCATTCTTCTTCGATCCCACACCGAGGTGCTTATAGAGATCGGCGGCGTAGTCTTCCTTGCTGCGGCCGTCGAGGGAATTCACTGTCAAGACGGCAATTTGGGCGCCCGTTTTCTGCTCGACCTCGGCGCATAGCGTCTCTAGCCTCGCCTTGGTCGCAGGGTCAATGACGTTGGCAAGATCGGTAACGTAGCCCTGCGGGCGAATATCAGAAATCCTCTGCGCCCATGCGAACGAACACCAAACTGACAACAGCACGGCCAAGAGGGTGCATTTGAGGCGGGTTTGCATGTTATTACGTGACATTCACGCAGGCGTAAGTTCCCAAGTGTACGCTCTCGGCCGCACTCTATTTAAAGCCCCCTATAACTCTTTTTCGCAGAAAGTCTTGACCCGTTCACACACCAACCCGATTCTCGGCACTGATCGGGAACTCGGGCTGCTATCGCGCGGGGTGACCGGGCAGGTCGTCGAACGAACCTGCCTCTACTGAATTCCCTTCGCGACGAACAGCGTCGAGAAGATGCGCTGCACCACGTACAGCACATGTACGCCGTCCTGAGTGATGATCGCGTGACGCAATGCAAGCATCGCGGTCTTGTCGGTCGGGGTGAAGCGTGACCAGAGTTTACTCGCGCCGGTGGAGAGATTCAGGCGATAGATCTCACTGGTGTCGGTTCCGATGGGCCGTTCGAAGAAAATGTTCTCCGAATCGCCATGCCACTCCACCGGAATGTCTCCGGGCGATAGGCCCTTAATTTCGCTGGCCGCGCCTCCATCGATAGGCTGCACCCAATATCGCTTTTCGTTATCGACAGCGAGGAAGTACTTGCCATCGGGCGAGACCGCCCCCAGTCCTGCCTGGCTGACCAAGAGATACTTGCCTTCGCTGTTGATCTGTTGCGCCGTACCCGTCTCCACCTCTTGAAGATAATTGCTTGGCGGATGTCCGGGAGCAAGCGCTAATGCCAGGATGTGCTTGCCGTCGGGCATCCACGCAGCGCCGATATATTGCGTACCGGACGGAGCGTTCAGCGTGCGCGATTCTCCCACGCCTGTGGGGATGACCCTCAGGTGCTGCAGGTTGAGCGGATCCATCGCCGTGGCCCATTTGCCGTCAAAGGAAAAGCCCAGCCCCGCACCCTGACCGATCATCGCGGGCGCGGAGCCGTCGATCTTCTGCGTATAGAGGTTGTAGTCGGAAGTCGCTCCGGTTACGTAGGTGTTCAACAGCAAGGTCTTTCCGTCGGATGAAAACGCCTCGGTAATCTGAAACGGGAACGAACTCACATCCCGCACCTTTCCTTCTGTCGTCTCGGACAGGATCTGCTGATCGCGATAATCTTCCACGCTCAACAGAACGTTTCCCTCCCTGGATACATCTTGTAACTTCAGCTTGGCGGGCGAGGAAAGCAGCATCCGTTCCTTTCCTTCAAGACTGACGGCACGCAGCGAACTCGGCTCACTGTTGACCCCGGCTGTGAACCAGATCTCGTTTCCCTTTGGCGCCCACGCCAGCCCCTGCACGGAGCTGAACTCCCGCGTCAGCACCTTCCGATTTCCGTGGAGGTCGACAACGTCAACATTGCCACGATCATCGCCGAACAGCGCATGGTCTACAAACGCGATTTTGTCTCCTGTCGGCGAAAAGCACACGTCGCTGATGTAGCCATCGTTCTGGTACAGCGTCTTACCCAGCGGAAATTCAAGCTGGAAATGGTGTCCGACCTGGCGGCTCACCGCCAGCGCCGAGCCATCGGGCGTCCAGTCGGCCTCCGTCACCGCGTCCAGTAACTCGCGCGTGGACCCGCCCCCGATGGGCACGCGCGCCAGACGTCCAGTAGGAGTGTATTTAGGGTCAAAGTGGGTATCCAGCGTGACTGCCAACTCTCCCGTCGACGAAACACTCAAAAGGCTTGCCAGAATATGAAGGGACTGCGCTTCGATAGTATCCGTGCGCGTGGAGAAAAGTTCGGTCGGCTTGCCATCGGTAGTCGAGTCGTACACGACGGTGCGGCCGTCGGGCGCGAAACGCGCATGCCGAATGTACGCGGAGCGAAAGCTGATCTGCGTGAAATCCGGATGCGAGACCGGCGAATGCGAAAGAAAATAAGTGCTAAGGGCGCCAATCGCCACGGCCGCCAACAGCAACGCAGGTATCAGGAATCGCGAGCGCTTGTTCTTGCCATCCTTCAGCGCGCGCAGCCCTCCCGTCGAGGCGGGGTTACTTAGCGAATCGAGGGCGAAAGCCAGGTCGCTCGCCGATTGAAAACGCGCTCCGGGCTTTTTCTCCAAGCAGCGATGCACAATCCGTTGTAGCCCCAGCGACACATTCAGACCGCTCTCGCCCAGGTCCGGCGGCTCCACCTTCAGAATCGATGTCATCACCTCAACACTCGAGTCGCCGCGGAAAGCGCGTTGCCCAGAGATCATCTCGTAGAGAATGGTGCCAAGGCTGAAAATGTCGGAACGGTTATCGACCGCTTCGCCGCGCACCTGCTCGGGTGACATGTAACCTGCCGTCCCGAGCACGGTGCCTGCGGAAGTCTGATTCGGGCTGGTCATGGTCGCGTCGGCGGTCGCTGCCATCGCTCGCTGCTTGGCCAATCCGAAATCGAGAATTCTTACGCGATCATCACGCAGCACAAAGACGTTTTCCGGCTTCAGATCGCGATGGACAATGCCTTTCTCGTGCGCGGCGGCCAGTCCCTTGGCGATCTGCAATCCGTACTCGATGACCCGGCGCTGCGGCAGCGGCCCTGCGTTCATTCGATCACGCAGTGTTTCGCCCTCAAGAAACTCCGACACTAGGAAGTGCATGCCATCCTGCACCCCGACGTCGTAGAGCGCCATCAGGTTGGGGTGATTGAGCGAGCTCAGGATGCGGGCTTCCTGCTGGAAGCGCTCCAGGCGTTCGCGATCGTTGGCAAACGACTCAGGAAGGATCTTGATGGCTACCGCTCGATCGAGGCGAGCATCTCGGGCGCGATAAACCTCGCCCATTCCGCCCGCCCCAATTGCGGCTACGATTTCGTAAGGGCCTAAGCGGGTTCCCTGGGCCAGAGCCATTTTTCACCTGAAAGGAAGGTGGCTCATTCTACCGTGAGGAGCCAAATCTGGGAACGCGGAGGTTTGTCCTTGGAGACACAGTCATCTCTAATCGCGGATTCTGTGGGGATTCGTCTCACCACATAAACCGCCTCCGTCGGGGAAGTTACGATTAAACCGTGAAGTTGTTGACGGTCGCCGCCCAGCAGTCTATTGCGGCGCTAGACACTCTCATCAGAAAGTGTGACTGGCATGTTCCGCAGAGCAACGAGTTACGAACCAGCTGGAGCGAAGGCAAGCACAATCTCGATGAACTCCTGCCTGAGATCATCTCCAATCTTTTTAAAGCCGCTATTCTGCGCCGCCGAGATCGCTTGAAGCAGGCCGCTGAAGCCGAGGCGCGACTGAGGAAAGAAATCGAGCTAAGGCAGTTGAGGCACCGAATCGAAGAGGAAGAGCGCCGTGTGAAGGACTTGCAGCAGGCCGCCGAGAACTGGACGAAGGCGAGACAGATTCGTGAATACATCCTGGCTGTGATCGACGCGAAAAAGGCATCCGGCGAGGAGCTGGGGCCGGACACCCCATGCGGCATTTGGACAGTATGGGCGCTGCAGCAAGCTGACCGCCTCGACCCTCTGGCGCAGAGCCCGCCCTCCATTCTCGATCGCAAGAAGGAATTGCCGCGCGACGATATGCCTTCGTGGGCTCGATGAACCATCGGACACTAAGCACCGTCCCGGCAGGTCTACAAATGTGAAGTCGGCCGAACAAAAACCCCCGATATCAGGGAAATCACATCCCTGTTATGTTCCGTATGATTCCCTGTTCCATTTCGCCAACTTCGAGTCGTAGAGAGGTGCAAGTGGCAGGAACTTAAGGGGATATTCTCTGCTGGTCGGAGTTAGCTCGGCAATTTTGAGCGAAATTCCCTGTATTTTTCCGTGTTAGCAGGGAATTTGCACCGGAGAACGGTTCGCACATGACTGCGTCCTCCGCCATCAAGTCGTTATTGTCAGAGAAGTAACTAGTGTCCAGGCCAATAACCGCGCATTTGGCCGCATTCCCCGCAATGTCATGGCTCGAACCTGTACCAGAGAAAACCCGCATCGGTTTTTCGCGCCGCAAATACCCAAGATTTCTCTGATCGCCAAAAGCCGAGTACAGGTCGGCAACCCTGCGGCGCTTTGTTTAAAGCGGATGCCGAACTACGCTCTTGACAACGCCGACATTGTCAGAGAGGCGATTTTTCGACAGTCATCCGGGTAAAAGGATAAATGGGCAGGCGACGCCTTTGTCATCTACACAGTCGGCGGCGTTCGATCCGCGGTGCCGTCAACCGCTGCGCCTAATTTTTCCGCGCCATCGTCCCAGTACTTGCGCAACCGCCGGTTCGTCGGCTCGGAGAAGCAGCGGGCGACCAGATCGCCGAGCATTGCCGCCAGGATGATGGTGACCACGAACAACACAGGCACCAACGGCATCGACTTGCCGAACTTCACGAACAGTCCGAACAGGCCGAGGAAGACGAACATGTGGGTGAGATAGACCTCGTAGCTATTGCGGCCGAGCGCGAGTAGTGGACGCAATACGCGCGACGCGCGCCATCCGGATTGCGATGCGGCAACCATTACCATGCAGGTCCCGATGGCTAGCACCGTCATGTCGAATCCGGCCTTGCCCAGCCCCCATCGGTACGCCGTACCAGAGAAGCCCAGGATGAAAAGCATCAGGCCCGCGCCAACAGCGGACGTGGTTCGCAAAGTCCTCCGCGAGATGCGAACATTCGAGCAAATCAGCGCCGTCAAACAACCCAGCGCGATCGCGTCCATCCCCCCAAGATAGGACTTCTCTTGCCAGATGTCGTTGCCATGCGTGAAGGTTGTGCGCGCAAAGGGTCCCAGCGCGACAAACACGAGCAGCAGCGGAACGAGCAGTTTTCTACCGGCGAACAGAATGCACGCAATGGGAAAGAACAGGTAGAACAGCTCCTCGACCGAAAGCGACCACAGAATGTCCCACGGACCAGGCAGGTAGCCGAGACGCCCTTCGAGCAGATTGATATGCAAAGTCACTGCCGCCAGCCATGCGCGTCCCAGGCCCCCCTGCTTTGACGAAACCACGAATCCCGGGACGTGAGCAAAGTGGAAGGCGCTCAGTACCACCAACAATAGGAGCAACAGAGGGCCGATGCGCGCGGACCGCATCTGGTAGAACTCGCGTGCTCGAATCCTCGACAGTGTCCCCCAGCGCCGCAGGCTTGTGCCGGTGATCAGAAAGCCCGAGACCGCGAAGAACATCTGCACACCGAACTGCCCGTTCCACACCAGTGACGACGCGATTTGTTTAGGGATTCCCTGTGTGTACGGGACGTGGGCCAGCAGCAGGCGAATGTTGATATGGTTCATCAACACGAAGAAGATGGCCAGCCCGCGAATGATGTCGACGCCGTCGATGCGTCGCCAACTGCGGCTGCGAACTTCAGGAGGAGACGACGTCACACGCTGCTGCTCAGAAGCGGGAATCAAAAGCGGGAACTCTTGGCATCGACCGAACCACAAGCCATTCCTATTGTGAACAGGCGTGGGTGTTGAAAAACTCTTTTGGCGTCCTCCCCCATGAAAACTCGAAGCATTAGGATGCCCTATAAACGACGATCACCCGCCCCGCATACATTTCTGGTCACCCAGATTGGGGCGGTTCTGCCACATGAAGGAGTTTTTCAACAGCCACAGGCATTATCACAAGTAACGGGATTGCAGGGGGTACTGCCCAGCCGGCACTATTATCGGCCTGCCCACCGCCGCATCGACCCCAACGGCTCTAATGAATGCAATATAGGTTAGTGCTCCCGAACCTATTGGCCAGCCAATGGTTGGTAGTGCATCCTGAAGCATCCTCATACAGATCGTACGAGCCATTACCCATAGCTTCGTTGGAGATAATCTCGTTGCGCATGGAGCCATATCTAAGGGCGATGCCATATTCACCATTGCTAAAGGCTTTGTTGCCGATCACTAGGTTATCGTTTCCCCTGATATCGAACCCTGTTGAGCTATTGTCGTTCGCCCTATTGCCAGTCAGCATACTGTGGTCGACCAAGATCAATACGAAGCCCGAAGCACCTCCAATCGCCGTGTTGTTCCTTAAATGGACCGTTGAAGAGTGGGCGGCGCTGAAGCCAGTCGAGCAGCCATCGGACAACACATCAACCACCTCCACAGGCCCAGGCCGGTTGCTGATGAACACCCCTATCGCAAAGCCAGCGACAGAGCCCGGCCCCAGGACCTTCACTTCGCCTGAAGACACGAGGATCGAGATGCCGATGCCGCCGGTTCCGCTGATTCGATGACCGGCGAGACTTAGTTCCACGTCGCCAGCTTGGATGATGATTCCGCCGGGACCACAATCCAGGTCGCGGTCCACAACATATTGTCCGCTGCTGCGGATGAAGGTTCCACAATGGTCGATGCGGGTTTGCGCTCGTGCAGAAACGGCAGCCAGTTGTAGCAGGAGCACGAACGCGATGAGAGTCAAGACATACTTGCGCAGACGAGTGGCCACTAGCACCATGTTTTGTCCTCCATGGAAGTAGGGATTCCTTGGGTGGGGCCGGGGCGATCGACTGACTGACGGTCAAACGCCCATGACTATACACCGGGCGCTCCGGTTGTCAATGGCAAAGCGGAGGTCGGGGCTAAAAGCCGCAGATCGGCCTCGGTCTTTAGTCTCCGCTTATTTGCGGGATCGCTGGGCCCATGCGCGCAGCAAAGGGCAAAGGCTTGGCCGCCCCGCGGCTGAAGCCACGCGAGATGTTCAAAGTGTCCGACGCCGACAGCCAGCCACCCAAGGTAGAGCTTGGCTGATAAACCCACGAGCTCAGTCGAACGCAACGCTCACTTACGAAAGTCATGGAAGATGAACTAGGGCCTGTTCACACTATCGCAAAGCCTTTCTCCTATGTCGTAGACGCTATTTGCGCAATTTAATCAGCTCACCCTTCGCGTGCTCATTGTCAGGATTCAGCTCGACAGACCGCGCATATGCCATACGCGCATCTTAAAGAGCACCGAAGCGTTTCTAACTGTTGCAATCAGGCGTGCCTGTTGAAAAACTCTTTTGGCGTCCTCCCGCTGAAAACTCGAAGCGCTAGGATGCCCCATAAACGACGATCACCCGCCCGGCATACATTTCTGGTCATCCAGATTGGGGCAGTTCTGCCACATGAAGGAGTTTTTCAACAGCCACAGCCTGTTATCGCCAACTGTATCGGGCTAATCGAGTCGTCAAAGGAAGGGACTGTAAGTCTCGGCACCTATACTATCGAAGTAGTTGACAAACGCCCGCCACCGATGCAAGCTTCGGAGCGTTCGGAAACTCAAGCCCACACGCTCCCGCCACCCTCTTACCCCCGGCCCTGAAGGAGTATCCTATGCATCGCATCACGACCTTGTTGGTTATCTCTGCATTGTCATTAATTGCGCTCGCTGGCATCGCGAATCAAACGGCACAGGCCCAGACGTTCTCGATAATTCATGCCTTCACGGGCGGACAAGACGGAGCCTCACCTTGGGCGGGCGTCACTTTTGATCGAGCAGGCAACCTCTATGGGACGACGACTGAGGCCCTCACGGGGACGGTTTTTCAACTCAAACCCACGCATGGCACTTGGGGCCTGAATACGCTGCTGAATGCCTCCACTATGAATCCTCTTCACGGGCGGTACCCCTTGGGTAGAGTTGTGTTCGGACCGGACGGCACACTCTATGGCACAACCCTTGCCGGAGGATCGGGACACGGCACGGTATACAATCTGCGGCCTCCGGCCACCGGTTGCCGCGCCACTTTTTGCCTCTGGACGGGAACCGTGATTTATTCCTTCACCGGAGGTCTGGATGGAGACGGGCCCTATGAAGTTGATCCGGTATTCGATCAGGCAGGTGATCTTTATGGAACTACGGCAACGGGAGGGACCAACGATGATGGAGTGGTTTTCAAACTGACGCCCTCCGGCGGCGGATGGACAGAGAGCGTCATTCACAGCTTTAGCGGCGACGATGGAATGGGGCCCGAAAGTGGACTCATCGTTGACAGCGCCGGCAACCTCTATGGAACGACCAGCGGTGGGGGTGCCAACGGCGCAGGGGCTATTTACCAGTTAGCGCCATCCGGATCGGGATGGAATGAGAGGGTCCTATATTCCTTTGAAGGAGCGGCCGACGGAGGAGCCCCGTTTGGCGCGCTGATCTTTGATCGAGCCGGCAATCTCTATGGCACTACCTCAACTGGAGGCTACGGTTCCGGTTATGGCGGAACCGTCTTCGAATTGTCGCCGTCCGGAGGAAGTTGGACCATAAATGTGCTGTACGAGTTGAGTGGCTTACCGGGATGCGGACCGGAAGGCAACGTGGCCGTAGACGCCACCGGCCATCTTTACGGCATCACGTCATGTGACGGTGCGAATCTGAACGGATCGGTTTTTAAATTGACTCCGGCGATGGGCCGCTGGACGTATACCAGCCTTCATGATTTCACCGGAGGCAGCGACGGGGGATACCCGTTGGGCGGCATCACCCTGGACGCGCATGGCAATGTGTACGGCACAACCGAGCGCGGGGGTGAGGATTGCCTTCCGGTCGGCTGCGGCAACGTCTGGGAGGTCACGCCGTAACTGAAACTCTACGGTTTTGCCGGGGTCGGCATCCTGGATAGGTTGTCGGCCTTTTCTTTGCCTGCATGATTCGGCTGCACCGAAAACTGGCCTTGTTCCCGTTAATCCTCGGGTGGTTGTTGATAATGTATGGTCCGCCGCCGGACTGCAAGAGTTGAGTTGTGGGCGAAGGGTCAGTCTGCGTAAATGTATCCGGCCTTCAGTTGGAGATGCTTCTCCGGGCCACGATGATGATGCGCACGTGCCGGTCCTGATAAATCCCTCGGTTACGGAGAACCAACTCAACAGCCAGGTTCTCCGGCACGTCGTTTGACTGTTCTCTCGTCCGTTCTCTCCTCGGCACGGGTGTCGAAGCGTTCCCCGTGCAACACTCCCGCCTTGCTTGGCCCGAAAAGAGCTTCAATCATGGCGCACTGAAGATCCAGGGAGCCATTGGATGATCTTTGGCGCTCTTGTAGATACTGTCCATCAGACTCATGACTTCGGTCCCCGGCTCCCCTTGCCCATCGCGCGCTCGCTAGCCGTGGAAATGAGCAGCTGATCGCTCAACCCCACATTTGACGCGGCTCCGAAGCATCCCAGAACGATTTCCCCAAGTATTTATGCGTATTCCAGCGACAGCAAGAAGAGGAGGTGTGTACACGTCGGCAGCGCCTACATATACTCCCGTCAATCGCTTGGGGGGATAGGAGGTAGAGCGATCCAACCCTGCCCTCCACAATAGCTAACTGGTAAACGTGCACCCTGCGTCGGCTCGTGACTACTGACGGAGGTTCACCATCTACCTTCTCTAGTAACTACCTAGTAAAATTCATCCGGGGAAAAAGGCGGTCAGGGCGAGGGTAGAGAATCCACTGATTCGAAGCGGCGAGGCCTGAATTACCCACAGGAGTGGCTAACGCTTAGCGCGATTCATTTATTTGGGCACGGACCGTTGCCGCTTCCTGCTGTCTGCCTATCGAATCCAGGAAACGGGCAAAAAACTCTAGCCCGCCCTTCATCTCTGGATGTAGGCTCGTTACCAATCTGTAGGTTGCCTCCGCTTCCTCCTTCTCTCCTTTCACAGACAGCAGATTGGCAAGGAACATGTAGGACCAGTAATCGGTCGGGTCGGCGTCAAGGCTCTGACGAAAGTGGTGCTCGGCGCGAGCTAAGTCACCACGCTGTTGATAAAGTTTGCCGAGTTCCTGATGGCCTAGAGAGTATTCAGGATCGATGCGAATTGCCTTCTCAAAAAGCTCAATTGCCTTCAAAGGGTTGCCTTCTTCTTCAAGCTTGGCAATATTGTAGTAGGCTTCCTCGTACTGGGGATCAACTTGAAGAGCCTGAGTATAGGCTGCCCTCGCCGCATCATCCTGACCTAGAAGGGCATACGCGACCCTGAGGAGAGTCGCCCCGTGGGCACTGCGCTGCAATTCAAGGGCGCGTACAAAACGGTCCCTGGCCATTCTGGCATCTTGGTCGAGGTCGTTATGAGGCCGATGTAGGTACACACTACCCGGGCCCTGCAAAGCTTCAGGAAAACGCGGCTCACCTTGCAGTGCGCTGAGAAAGGCATCCTCCGCCTCGTTCCACATGCCTAGATTCTTGGCGACGTACCCTAGATGACAGAAGTGGACGGGGTCCTTAGAGTCTAACGACAGCTGGCTCCAGAGTTGATACGCCTTTCTAAGGTCTCCTTGCTCCTCTGCGCTCCTTGCGATCTGCTCGAGAGAATCCACTACTTGTCCTCCCCTTCGAGTTCCTTCACGATTTCCTCCATGCTCCTACCTGACAGTTTGTTTACGCTTTGCTGCGCACCTTGCTGGCACGGGATGCCATTCGAATTGACGATCATGCGACCAATCCCTAAGTTATCTTCTCATCCGCCATTGCCGTCGATCCAATTCCAGCGCCAATACCAGGGGAACAGCTCCACTTCTCACCTTCGCTCAAATGCGCCAGTACGATCCGCATTACTCGGGTGGAGCCAATGAGATACAAGGAAGGCGTAGCACCTGAGTTGCGGTGCAGATTCTTTGGAAGCAGCACGTACGACAGCAGAGATATTCCTCGAATGGTGCGATCTCGCAGAACACGTCATTTTGCCTTCCGCTGCGGATCCCACTTCTTGAAGCGTTCTCCGCAGAAACGTTCCAGACGGGAACGCCGTGTGTTGGTAGCCTCTCTGGTTTATCGTTGGCGTAATATCCCAATAATACGCAGTGACCGATTTCGGCGTCAGAGAAACGTTGTATAAAGAAGTAGCCGTCCTCTTCTCGCTACGGAGGTCACGATGAACCCCTCTAGCCAACCCAAACCCGATCTCGGCGCCGTCTTCGACGCTCATGTCGCCGCCGAATTCACCAGGCCTGATCTCGGTGCGACCATGGCGACGATGACCGACTCGCCCGTCCTCACGCACGTGCCGGTGCTGACCGGCGGTAACGGATCCGACGCGGTGCGCTCGTTCTACTCGAAGTATTTCATCGGACACTGGCCCGCGGACACCAGCATGGTTCGCCTCTCGCGCACCGCCACTAGAGATCGCGTCATAGACGAGCTTATCATCAGCTTCACGCACGATATCGAAATGCCGGCACTGCTTCCAGGCGTGAAACCGACAGGGAGAAAAGTCGAGTTGCCACACGTTGTGGTCGTGGGATTTGAAGGTAGCAAGATTGCCTACGAGCGAATCTACTGGGACCAGGCGTCTTTATTAGTGCAGATCGGCCTGCTCAACCCTACGGGCCTGCCGGTCACCGGGGTAGAACAAGCGCGTCGCGTCCTGGATCCAACCCTGCCGTCCAATGAATTAATCCATCGTGCAAAACACGACTAATGCCAACGATTCAAACAAGTGATCACCCAACGGCTCGGCAGTTTTCACCCGCAAATTCCGGCGCTCGTCGGGACCTCCCTCGGAGAGTGCGAGCGACCGAAAACGCGACCCTTCCGACTGTCGATTGTTCTATGACTTCACCGGAGGCATCGACGGCTCTTATCCATCTGGCAATGTGATCTTTGACAGCAACGGAAACATGCATGGCACCACGACCGAAGGCGGAGCTTACGGATACGGTGTTGTGTGGGAGATCACGCCGTAACTGGCAATAAATCCCCGTAGCGCAAGTAGCCGGCCGGCGTAGGATTCCTTGCGATGACGCCGGATTGCGCTATGGTCCGTACTCGCCAACGATCACAACATGACAACCGGTACGCAGTCCGCTGGCCAACACCGCCGACTTATGGCGCTCTCTCGTAGGAGTTTGACGCTCGTAGGCTGCCGGTTTCCACCCTTGGACATACGGTGCGCCCAAAGCGGCTCACCGCAATTAGCTAAATGGCTGCACAGATTACAGCAATGCCTTTTTGACTTTCTTGGCTGCCTTCTTTTGTCTACGTGGAAGTCGGGCCTTGTTCTTTTTCGCCAGTCTTGCGGCCTTCGGCTTAGTTGTCTTTGCGGCCGCAGGGGTTGTGATTCCGACTGCGGCAGCGACTTTGCCAGCAGCCGTTCCAATGGTCTTGGCTGCCGCTACGAGCATTCCTTCGGACGTCTCTCTCGCTTGCCTACCGTTGGTCATATGTTAGCCATTCTAGCAAGATCTTGCTGGCCGCCCCGTAGCTCGTTCAGTGTTCCTTGGCCTCCTCCGGTACAGGCTTGCGCTGCGAGGTCAGCAGAATTACGATGACCATCGCCCCGATCCTGGTAGTGTCCAGGTGAAGAGCCCCTCCACGCGGATTCTAGTTCGGACTAATCTCGAAGACCACACCGCAAAATCCGCAGCTCTGCAAACCGCCCAGGTAGGTGGTGCCGAAGATGTTGCCGTGGCTGTCCATGACCAGGCCACCGAAAGCGTTACCGCCGTCGGCGCCGCCGGTGAAGTCGTGCAGGCTGGTATAGGTCCAGCCGCTACCGTTTGGCGTCAGCCTAAAGACATTGCCATTGCCGTAAGCTCCGTCGCCCCAAGTTGTCCCATAGAGGTTTCCGGCGCTGTCGCGAAGCAACCGGTCGGACGGCCCTGGCCCCTGCCCGGACAGATCGTCGATCAGATGAAACGCCCAGCTACCACCGCCGCCCAACAACTCCAGCACAGTTCCGCCGGTCGAGGCGTCGCTGCCGCCGGTAGCGGTATAGATGTTGCCCGCGTTGCGATCAGAAAGGCGATCCGGGATAATGGATTTTACGCTTCCACAGCTGGATGGTTTTCTTACCCTTGCAGGGCGAATAATCGGAGGCACATGTTGAAGCAATTCAACAAAACATCTTTCTTTTTCCTGGTTGCTGGCCTGCTCGCTCCGACTTCCTTCGCGGGCGCGGAACAGGACGCCCAGGTGTTGCTTTCCAAGTCATTTCAACAAGCCAATCTCTGGAACCAAGGCCCAGTCAAGTTAGTGGCTAAGGTCCTCGTGGACAATGCCACCGGCGACCTAAGGAATCTGCAATATACTATCTCGTGGGCTGGACCGGGGAAGTGGCGCGCAGAGTGGAGCGCTCCGAACCTGCGGCAGATCACTATCGTCAACAATGGCAAATTGTCGTACGTCAGCACCCGTTCTAAGCTAGTCTGGTCCACTATTTGGTTCGAGGCCGCGCTGGCCGCTCTCGATGCTGGCATTCCCACTGGACCTTACCTCTTGCCGCCACTCGCCTACCAGAACGCCAAGTTCCACGCCTCAAAGAAGAGGGTCGACGGGACGGAAGTCCCCTGCTTCGTGTTTGGCAAGCCGGAGACTACTTTGTGCATCGACCCCGCCAATGGTCATCTTCTCACTGTTGATAGTGATTTGGGCAGTTTTGAGTATAGCGATTACACCAGCGTCGGCGGCAGTAACTCCTATCCCCGAACTGTGAAGCTCAATTCCGTAAATACCAGTTACGAGGGAGACGACTACTTTTACTCCCATGGCGTAGCCTATCCCCAAAGCTTGCAGCTCAATCGCGTAGAGAGTCCGCTGGAAGAGGCCCAGGTGACTGTCACACGGGGTGAGCAATTTCCCGATTCCCTCTTTGTTCCGTCCCAGAACAGTGCCACCGTGGATTTCGCCACTTGCGCGGACCCAGCCAGCAATTTTACCGCTCCTCGCCTAGACAAGTCCGTCAAGGCCAAAAGGCCCGAGGCCGCCCGTAAGGCCTCCGGGTACGGCACAGTATGGGTGCTGGCTGCGGTGGATAAAGACGGCTCAGTGCGCAAGACCAGGATACTGTGGGGCCAGAATGACTTGAGAGCGGGTGCCACCAGCGCTGTCCAGCAATATAGATACACTCCGTACGTGCGCTGCGGCCAGGCCGTAGAATTTCAGCAGGTGGTGAAGGTGCCCTTCCCCCCGCCGGCACCGCCTGTCTATAACTATCAGCCGCCGCAGCCCACTTATCCATAGTGACTACCGTGCGCGTCGCAATGATCGAGTAACGGCTGCTCGCTCTATATGGAGCCGTGTCTGATGCGTCCAACAGAAGCTGAGTTGCGTCCCAATCCTCTCTATCCTACCTCATTGATTGTGAGGTGGTTTCAACCTTACCTGTTACACGTTGGCGAAAGATGGAGAATGTGCCTAGGGGCGTCGCGCCAGCTGCGTTATACTTAGGCGGGATGTCATCGCGTTCACTCTTCTTGTTTCTCAATTGGCTTAGTCTTTTGCTGCCGCTTGCGGCACACGCACAAGCACCGAGCGGCGGTCAGCCACCACAAACGGGAAGGCCCACGGCTGGAATCCCAACGTTCTATGCGAATGCACGGCAGGTAATTGTCGAAGCCGACGTCTCGAAGCCGGTCGATAAGAAGCATCCGGATACGAACTGGATGCCGCAAGGAACTCTGGATGGTGCCCCTGCTGCCGCTGCGGGGATTGAGAAGAGCATGCCTCCGCCAGCTCGCGGCTTAACCGCGAGCGACTTCCACGTCTTCGACAACGGTGCTGAGCAAAGCATCAACTATTTCAAGGAATCTGATTTTCCTGCTACGGGTACCGGCCAGTGGATTCTCCATCCTACGGCCCATGGTATTTGGGGAAGCTTTGTGCCTGCCGGTCCCGGCGTCGGCGTGCTTCCTTCTGCCACCTACTTGATCGGCTACGTTCCTCCAGCGCCGCAGCCGGGCGAATGCCGCCGCCTCCGCGTCACTGTGCCAGGTCATTACGTTCAGACGAATCGTGATCAGTATTGCATCGGGAAAACATCCGACGCGGCAATGACTCTTGACACAAAGCTCCACCAGCAAATGCAGAGTTTCGCAACCTCAAATGCGCAAGACTCAATCGAGGTTTCCACGAATGCGTTTGCCTTTTGGTCCTCTGGCGTACTGTCACTTACCACGCCAGTTCCGTCAACGGCTTCGTCCGCGCGTCCCACGAATGACTTCACATTTGTCGTCGAAGTGCACGATTCCAAGGCGCCGGCAAATGTGGAGATGGTCACAAAATTCGGGTTGCCCTACCAATTTTGGAAACTGCCTTGCCCAAAGCGCCTCTCTTCTATCTACGTTATTGGCATGGTTTATGACGCAGCCGGTGAAGTTGTAAACGAGTTTGATGATACGTACAGATGCGAAATGTTTGTCACGCCGATGACGAAACCCATAGAGAAAGTCCCTGGCGCGATCGTTCTCGTCCAGAGCACGTTCGATACACAGGTTGAACTAAGGCCGGGGGAGTACGAGTTGCGTGTTGTCGTGAGTGATGGTAAGAACTTTGGACGCGCAAGCGTGCCGTTGCGGGTGCGGCCCCTCCAGGCCGGTGCTCTTGCGATCAGCGATCTCGTAACAAGCAGCTTTCTCCGCGATTCGTCATGGGTTTTACGTGATGCGGCAGCTGTTTCCCCCGACCCGGTTGTCCCAAGCCCACTGGTCAGCAAGAAAGTCCAGTTCTTTCCAGCGGCCGATGCGTCTGTCCCGCACCGTAACCCTCTGTCGTTGTATTTCGAAATTTACGAGCCTCTGCTTGAGACGAACAAAGTTGACGTCTCCTACAACTTGAAGATTACAAATCTAAAGACGAACTCGTTGGTGATGAATACCGGGCCGATGAGCGCGGCGGATTGGGTTGTGCCAGGAAGCGCAGTGATTCCAATCGGACTGAAACTCGCAACAGAGGAGCTACCGAAAGGTTCTTACCGGCTAGAAGTCCAGGCCTCCGATTCGGCAGGGCGTCAATCGGATTGGCGCCAAGTCGATTTTATTATCGACTGATGATCGTATCGTGGTCGCCTTTTCCAAGGTCATTACTCAGCAAGTCGAGAGTGACCCACGTCTAAGTACTCGGTGTGCTACTTACTCTAACGCTTGATGTTCTTCTCTAGTTTGCGGTTGCTGAGTCCAAGTCCGACTCTGTTCGGGCAGCTAGCGCGCTCTGGAAAGATGCTATTCCTTTGGATACTGTAGTTGCGTAACTCATTCATACTCTCCTGCATATTCAGCCTATCGGGAGAGTCCTTAAAGCGATGGAAGACCTTGGCAGTTAATCTTAGGTGCTTTTATCTTTAGGCACTTTGATTTTTCTGGCTCTGGCAGATTGTCACAAGTAGTAGAAGTATTGATAGTGGGGACCTTGGGACAAGATTGAGCAAACGCATTTTGCAGAGATGTCCCTGGGGAAAATGGTTGTCCAAGTAGTCCCGGACCAATTATCTTGACTTGATATACCGGAACGGCACCCGAACCTCCGGTCGACCAGGTTTCGGTAAGAGTATAAGAAGGTCCCTGCAGGTACTGCGACATCGCAGCCGCTGCCTGACCCTGTGGGTTCTGGTTTTGTGGAAGATATCCCGCGAGACCTGTTGATTGCCAGAATCCTTGCGACTGCGTCGTGGTGAAGGTGCTCATACCGAGGCTGTTCATGCCCACATTCCACACGCCGGAATAGCTGCCGGCAAAGAAACACAGTACCCCTTGGCAAGGAACACTTTGACTATTGTTGGTGGTGTTAGTCCCACTTGATCCACTGCTGGCCCCGGTTCCGGCGCCATTGCTAGGCCCTCCTGGGCCTCCTGAACCTCCTGACCCATCATCATCATCGTCATCATCACCTCCGCCTCCACCTGCTCCTCCGTCGCTGCCGTAACAGAATGGATCATCTACATCTTGTCCCGGGTCGCCGCACGTGAGAATCAGCCCGTTAACATCAATATTCCTCAACGGGTTGTTGGCGACGTAGGCGTACCTGTTCCATGTCTGCGGATTCTCGACGGGATGCTCCGGATACGGCTGCGGCACCATCTTCGAGCTTTCGCCTACGCAGACGCGGTGACACCTGGTACGAGTTCCTGCTCAAGCAGTTCAATCCCAGCAATTTCGATTACGGCGCGTGGATCGAAGAACGGCGTCAGGTGTTCCTGGATGCAAGCGTGCGCAACCCGTACTTCAAGTACAGCTCTGGGCACGACGATTGCGCTGCTGGTCATGGCCATGCTGTACACCAAGCAATGGATCGACCACCGGCGCGCCATGTGGATCACGGCGGAGATGATGACGGACTTGTACAACCACGATCTCTACTCGCGGGATGTCGCTGAGAAGGCGATCCAGAAATACAACCAGCACATCGAACGCTGCAACCGCGCAATCGAAGCTGCCCAACATGGTAGTACGCTACCGGTGGCGACTGCAGACGCGGATCAACTCAACGCCCAACTGCAAAAGACCGCAGGCGAACTTAACGTGGCAAACACGGACAACGCCGCTCTCCAGGAACAGCTGACGCAGAAGTCCAACGTGATTGTGGAGTTGTCCTTGCGAGTGGACGCTCTGTTGAAGAAGAATGGCGGAAACCTGGCGAGCTCGCAGCCGATTGATCTGAGCGGTGCTGACCCTAACCTGATAAAGCATATCAACGACCTGCAAGAGCAACTGGTTGTCGAGCGCAAGAAAAACCGGCAACTCAAGGGTGCATAACGGTGCTGGTCGCGGTGACAGGATTTGGCAGCGTGTGGCGCAGGCGATTCAGCAAGAACGAACATGACCTGAACCGGTTTGCCCATGGAGCCTACTTCAACACAACCGGTGTGATGGTGAACGGCCACGTGCGACAGCGCCCGCTAATTCTTGGCTACGCAAAGTTCAACGGCGCCGGCGGCTTCGATCCTAACTTTCCTTCCCGAATGATCAATCGTGTTTTCGAGTGTGCCGATATGTGCGTCTGGAATGGCGAGAACAAACTCCTGTTCCGGCGACTCCTTCCTCACGGCGAGGTGCCTGACTTGTTCCTGGTTGTCGCTCGGCCTGATGTCACTGGAAGACTATTGATGGGTTCGGAGGGCTGGCGGTCCGACGACACCTGGCTGTTGGCGTTCAGCGAAGACGGACAACGGCAGGAAGCCATGTTGCTAATGCCGGCACATGCCTGGATCCGTAGCGTGCTGGGAACGTTCGTACTGGAACCGCGCTCAACTCCATGGATTGCAACCTTGCGCCTGCAGGACTGCGCCAAGGCGGCGAGGTGAGATGTGCGCTACCCGAAAGACAGTCTGCACTTGGGCCGCGAACATGATTATCCCTTACTGCGGCAGCTTGCGCACTCCCGCTTTGCCACGCGCAGCCAACTGTTCGAATACATGCAGCTACGCGGTTGTAGCGAATGCCGCCGGTCATTCAACTGGAGAACCCAAAGGCTCATTCAGCATGACCTTGTCAGCAGACGGACGGTGCCCGCGTTGGGAGCGGAGTACGTCTACGCGCTGACGACGCATGGCGCCGTAACTCTGGAAGAGATCGAGCAGCGCTTCTCGCTCTCGCTGAGTGCGGATCGCAACCAGGGTGAAGACCTGAGCGTGATCCACTCGGTCGAACTCAACAACATCGAACTGCGAGTGGCAAAAGCCGGGCTGTTGGCACGATGGATCCCGGAAGCAGAGATCCGCTCGGAGAACGCACTGACAAACCTGGCCTACAAGAAAGAATACGACGCCGTTGTCACGTTGCGGCTCGGCAGCCGCGAGGTGACATTTGCGTTGGAGTACGAACGGACGCCCAAGTCTCGAAGTAAATATGACAAGATCGCGGAGGATATGTGCCAGGAAGAAAACGTGGATCACTTCCTGTACTTGACTGCCAACGAGCATTTGCTGAGGTTCGCGTCCTGGTCCTTCCGAGATCTTCAGCGGCGTGTCTATTTCGGGCTTGTCACAGACTGGCACCGGCAGTTGCTCGACATGCCAGCCTTCAGTTGGAAGGCGAAACGGTATGTTCCACTCAAGACTTTGCTTGCTCAATGAAGGCGCGGCCCCACGCGAACTTTCCCCAGTTTTGGCCCCAAACGACAATGGCGACGCGACGGAACCAACTCAATAGTCTCTTGGAACAAATGGGACTTGGCCCGAGGCACCAGACGTTGGCTGAGCTGTCTGGCGGTTCTGGACCGAGGTTTAAGCGGTATGCCTACCCTTTGCCTGCCTGTTGTCTGCTCATTGCCTGCTCGGGGGTACTCGTAACTATTCGTATTCTCAATGAGATGCGGCTTGACTACTCCCCCATTCATGCAGGTTTTGCCTATAAAACGACCGAACAGTTGTGGCATTCGCGCGCGCTATTGCGATGCATTGTGTGCAGCCATGATGACGCAGTTCTTGTTGCAGTTGTGCTGCTCATTCCGGTTCGGTGTTCCGGCAATTGCGCGAAATTGTGCGCGCGCAAGTTGCACAAGGTGGTGCGGCGATACGCGCGGGTTGTGCGCACAGCAGTGGTTCGGTTGGTACGAGTTCCGGTTTGACCGTCGCTCGCCTGTCGGTTCTAGACGAGGCTGGAGCGCGCGGCAGACAACTGGAATGCCTGTGCAATGCTCAAGACATCATGGCGTATCCTAGGCACTGATGGAACCGCACAACGGCCTGACATCGGCTGAGATGTTCGCCACTGAGATCCCTGCCTTCCAGAGCATCGCTGACGTTCACCCGAGACTAATTTCGGAACTCAAGAAGCTGGATCCGGCAAGAACCGCATCGACGTTCGCAGGGCTTCTCACCCTTCCGGGGCTGCAGGCGAACTGCTTTCGGATTGAATGGTTGGTTCACTTGGCGATCGCTTGTTGCGACGGAAGGTCCGCACCTACTACATCATTTGTCCGCAGAAGCTTTGAACAGTTGGGTAACGGCTTTTGCGGAAGGATGGAAGACCCGGCTGAAGATATATTTGTCAGCCTCGTAAACACGCCAAGCGGCAACTTCAGGATATTCGAAGGGATTCGTGAAGGTACTGGCTTTTACCTGCAAAGAATTCTGAACGTTGTTGGGAAGATGCCGCAAGGGGAACCCTACGATGAGATCCACGCCTGTGTGGACTGTCTTCTGAGATTGTCGGAGGCAGTCGCAGAGCGGGCAGGCGTGCGCGAAAACGGTCTCGGAGAGGAAGTGCCCCTTAAGAGTCTGCCCAAACAGGTGGCAGAGCGAGTGTCTTTCACGCGCAACGTGGTCCGGTTCTCCGGGGAGGATCTCGCCCGCCTGCGAATTCCTCGCGCGACGATGGATGGATTTGTATACCATGCTAACAATAGATCAAGCGCCAACCTGCTGACACAGCGTCTCGGTCACAGCGAACTCGAACGACGTCCACTTGTCGCGATAGGTGACTCAATTCACCTTCTATTGCCGACAGCAATTGCTTCGGTAATCACCCGGTTCGTCATCGAGACAGTCTCTTCGATCGGAAAAGGAGAGGTTTTCATAAGCGAACTCGCTCGTGAGTTTGACCAACTTTTCGCGGAAACCCGAATTCTTGGTGGGCCCTTGCGTGCTCCAATCAAGTTTCAGGATATCGGTACTGGACGTGTCGCCGCCGTTATGACTGAGGTCGATCCCGGGAGATTTCTCCATCTGGTTTTCTTTACGGATGGACTCAGCGGGTTTGACAAGGATGGCCTGGCAGGGATGAATGCCGACCCGACTAACCTATCCTTCGCTATAAGCCAACATCTGAAGTTAGCCGCAAAGGCCGCGCTGGAGAAGTCCTATTTTCAAGACGGAATAATGTTGGTCGTCAGCTGCGGGTTTGGCCGCGGAGCTTTCTTTGCGGTTGAGAGCCCACGCCCAAAGGGCTGGCGAATTGAGAGTATCGCCGCCCATGACCTGGTGACTTTGAGCTGCCTTTCTGGATTCAGCCCTATTTCACTTTGGAGTTTGCTTTTGACAACCTGACTTGGCCCACCTGTGCTCATCTCATTTGGCCCACCCTCAGTTAATAGATTCTCTGCTCGGCAACGGTGAGCGTCGTTGCTGCCGGAGCGGAGACCTGCGCTGTCCGCAGGACAGCGCGTTTAGGTCGTAGCGGAGGCAGGAACGACGGCGTCGCCACCTCGGGTCCCTTTCTTCTTCCGTACCTCCAGGGTTCGTCGGAATCGATACGAGTCGGTCCCGGTCTCGATGATGTGGGCACGGTCCGTGATGCGGTCCAGCAACGCCTTGCACAAGCGCGGGTTGGGAAACACCTGTGTCCATTCCGAAAACGGCAGGTTCGTGGTCACGATCAGCGTGGCGCGTTCGGCCCGTTCGGCGATGACTTGAAACAGAAACTCGGCGCCGATCTCGGCCAGCGGAACATAGCCGACCTCATCCAGAGCGATCACGTCGTAGCGCATCCAGCGGGCCAGCACGCGGCGCACTCCATTCTGTTGCTGGGCTTCGACCAGTTCGTTCACCAGATTGGCGGCGGTGGTGAAACGCACCCGCCGTTTCTGCCGGCAGGCGGCCACGCACAATCCGGTGGCCAGGTGCGTCTTACCCGTGCCGCACTCGCCCATCAGCACCACCGGTTCGGCGCGTTCGATGTAGCCGCCTTCGGCCAGCTCGCGAATCTTCGCCGCCGGAATCTGCGGGGCCTGGTTGAAGTCAAACTCCTCCAGTGTCTTCATGCGCGGCAGCCGTGCATCGTGAAGGCGCTGTCTGCACCGCGTGCCGGTCGCGCTCTTCGCTTTCCATCGCCAGCAATGCTTCCAGATAGCCGATGTGGTTGCGCTTCTCCTTCACCGCCTGTTCGGCCAGCGGAACGAAGTTAGCGCCGATCACCGGCACCCGTAGTGC
Organism: uncultured Acidobacteriaceae bacterium; assembly: GCA_963805985.1. Taxonomy (GTDB): domain Bacteria; phylum Acidobacteriota; class Terriglobia; order Terriglobales; family Acidobacteriaceae; genus Bog-257. The sequence goes on from CAWDWG010000013.1 coordinate 407,573, forward strand.
CTTGCAGTACTGCTTCACGCTGGCATGTTCCAGCGCCTCGGTGGCGGGCTTCATCGCGCCACCTCCGCCACTTCGTCCAGCAGAAGATCGTACTCATTCATCACCGGCAACGGACGCTCGTAGTGTTCCAGTCCGCCGACAGCCAGTCGCTCCACCGGCGCATGGGCCAGTTCGCCAAAGATCAGCAGGTGCCGCACCGCTGCCGCATCCGTGCAGCCCAGCTCCAGAGCTTGCTCGGACCGCTTTCTTTAGCTGCTCCCAGCCATGCTTGCTGCCTTGCTGCAACAACTCGATCATGGTCCGTGTTCCAGGCTGCTTGCCCTCGCGGCGTTCCAGGCTCTGCCACAGCTGATCGAAACTCTCCGGCCAGCGCCCGCTGCTCGCGCCACTGCTGCAACGGCCGCGATCCGGCCAGCGCACCCGGCTTGCGCTCCAACACATCGAGATAGTGCTCCAGATCGAGCACCTGCTCGATAGCGACCGAAGCTGCGCTCATGCCGCGCCACCAGCTCCCGCTCTTACCAGATCTCCACATAGGCCGGCAGCAGTCGCGCTTGAACCCGCGTCCCCGGCTTCAGCGGCGTCGAGTACCAGTTCGTGCGCACCTTCACGCAGCCCTTGCCATCCACCGTCGGGAAGCTGGTCTCCGCCAACTCGAAGCCTTCGGTCGCCAGCGGCAGCAGGTGTTCGCGCTCGATCTCCATCGCCTCGCCTACCGGCATCGTCTTGCCGGCGATCCTCCGCTGCTGGTCCTGTTGGCAGCCGCTGCAGCAACTATGCGTTCAACTCCGCCAAGTCCTGCACCCGTGGAACAGGCACCAGGTGGTTGCGCCGGAAATAACCTACCTCGCCTTCGACTCCGCCCTTCTCGTTGCCCCGTGCCGGGTTGCAGAAGTCCGTCTGAAAGCCCCAGTGCGAACGAAATGCAATCAGCCGCTCGGTCTCTTCCCGCTGGTGACCGCGCAGGATCTTCTTCACCGCGCTCTTCAGGTTGTCGTAGCGCAGCAACCGGAAGACACCACCGAAGTAGCCAAACGCCAACTCATGGGCTTCCAGAAATGCCTGCTGCGTGGCGTGGTAGTAGGCCACATGAAACGCTCCGCCGCTGGCCATCGAACGCATCGAGAAACAATAAACCTTGCGCATCTCGCCCGCCACCTCGGCCATCGCCTCGTACCAATCCACCTGCGCTTCCGCCGCCCCAGTCGTAGACCTGCGGAATGAAAGTCTCCCGCCGCACCTGCCCCAATTCTTGTTTGCGTCGCCGCACATAACGCCGCACCGTGGCCTCCCTGACACTCGCCTGCGGGCGCTCTTCGCCCAATCCGCTGCCAGATCCGCCGCGCCGTGTGCCGCTGCTTCCTCGGCGCCTGCTCATCGGCAACCAAGATCGCGTCGATGAAGTCCATCACCGGCCCCAAACTCGGCTGGCTCCGCACTGGTTGCTTGCGCTCCGGCGGAACCGCACTCGCCAAGGCCTGCCGAACCATGCGCCGATGAACACCCAGCTTCCTGCGATACTCCCTGGATCGTGCCCGCTCCCGTGACATACTCCCGTCTGATCTGCCTCAAACAGCTCCACCTTCGTTCTCCTGTCCATCGGCCTCCCTGTCGGCTCCGCCGACAGAGTAGCCAATTAGTGCGATGAAGGTGGGCCAAATCAGATGCACACAAGTGGGCCAAATCAGAGTAGCGAAATCAGGAGTTTGCTCGATGCGAGACAAGCAATCGAGGATCAAGGAACCGCCCTGTTTAATATGAATGGGCTCCTGAACCTTGTGGCTTGGACCCGGGAATTGGAAGGCCACTTGGTTCCGCAGGCTCAGTTGCCCGATGGTTTTGGCCGCGTCGGTACAAGGCCATTAATCCTAGTTCGCCAGAATGCCATTCGTGACTTGAGACGCGATGTGCTGGCCGAGTGTAACCCACGGCGCATCCCGGACTCGCACGGGCGTTGGGTGAAAGTTAGCAAGCTTGATAGGTCTGAGTTTGAAGAGGACAAGAAGGCCCCTCTTTATGGAAGCGAGGAAGATGTTTTAAGGGGAAAGCTGCGCGGAGTGTACCTTGCCAGTTCGCGAGCTTGGTGGATGGAGATAATCCCACCGGAAGGCACTATGCCTGATTTAGTGTTTGATCGGTGGAGAATGCTGTGCGCCTGGTTACAGCGCGCCGCACCGGTTCTTGACGAAGCCTATACTGGCCTCCCTTCGGTTCCAGTCACTTTTCAGATTAGTTTTGCCGAAATCGTCGGGACAACGAGTGGCCTCGTGGACCCACGAAATGCCCATGAACTCCGATCCCTCATTCGAATTGTGGCAGAGGTCGGCTGCCCGATCGTGAAGATCGATGTTGGCGCGGGGTTTGATGACGGTCTGGCACAAGCGGACAACGTTGCGGAGCGCGCTTTGGTCGAGGCCTTGGTGGAAGGTATCGCTACTGTGGCTGGAGAATTGACGGACACTAACAAATTGGCTACGTTGGCGCACCGAATTTGTCCGAATTCCCAGGCGAGGTGGTCGCACCGAATCGTGGCTCGTTCGTTCAGGGATTTCGTGCAAGCTGGAAAAGAACAGCCAGTACTCATTGATCCCAGGGATGACGCTGCTTGTCAGATTGGCCTCGCTTGGAGAGTCCATCCTCGAGACAGTGATCCCGAGATTTCTGGAGCCTCTGATTGCAAGTCGTGTCTGAATAGCGTGGTCACGATCGTCCTTGATGATCTTTGCGGGACCCTCAGGAGCTTCGACCGCAGATTATTCGTGAACGAAGTACTGCAGAACCATGAGGCCGCAGCTTATGACCGAGACAAATGGAAACGCACAGCCAAGGCAAATCTGGCGTTGCACGATGACAAGGATGCAGCGCTTCGCACTATTGTTGACCACTTAAGCCAGCTGAATGCCTGCTTCCTAGCGTCAAGAATTCTGTTGGAAGCGGCAATTTCCGAATGCCCGCTTGAAGGTGGCAAAACTCCCGGACGCCTCGACTTATCGCGCCTAATGTCACAAGCGATGCTGGCTTTCACTCTGGGTGGGTGGTCAGATGCGATCCACTGGGGAGCGATGGAACCCCGACTCAGGATCTCTCCTTGGGGCGATGTACACGCAAATCAGTCTTTCATGGATACCGTCTATGAGCCATTCGGCCGCGGTAGTGGGGAGTCAGAGACGAAGCGCGCAACAGATTCCTATGCGGAATTGTATGCACCGGCGAAGGTAGTACCCTCCGTCGCGGGACTCCTAGACACCCAGTTTTGCGACGCCTGGAAGGCTGAATTCGGTATTTCGATCGATGGCACCCGAGCTTTCTTGGACCGACTCCAAGAGTTCGGCCTTGACCCGCCCAGGCTGACATTTAATTTGCGAAGATCGGCTCTCAAAGCGATTCTGGCAGAGGCGGGAAAACTCACGTTGGATGAGGCCTCGGTCACATTGAGTATGCTCACGCTAGAGCCAAGGCCGGCATGGCGGGTCGTGGACTCTGCATTTAAGGATAAAGATTGGTTTCCGTGGCGTTTTCGACGCAGACTGTCGCTCCTGCGACGACCCATAATTCAGATTGATGCCGAATGTGACCCAACAGTAGTCTTAGCGCCTGCGATTGTGCAAGAGGCCTTGCACGCTATGATGCGTTGGTTTCATCGGGGTGAGGTCTCTTCATCGCAGGCCCGATCCCCCGAGATGTGTAAATGGATTGGACACGCAAACAACGTCCAGCGTGTCGAGTTCAATTCGATAGTGGCGGACAGAATGCGGGAACTTGGCTGGCAGGTCAGCCACGAAACCAAACTGACGAAGATTCTTGGTCGAGCTCTTGATCGCGACTACGGTGACATAGATGTCCTCGCGTGGTGTCCCGACTCTGGGCGGGTTCTAGCTATAGAATGCAAGGATCTTCAGTTCCACAAGAGCATCGGCGAGGTCGCCGAGCAGCTTGCCGATTTCCGTGGGGAAATGCGGTCGGACGGAAAACCTGACCACTTGAAAAGGCATTTGGATCGCGTTGAACTCTTGACGGCGCACAGAAGGACAGTTTCACGAGCACTGCGGATCACATCAGACGTGCGGGTAGAGGGGCATTTAGTGTTCAAGAACCCTGTGCCGATGCGTTTCGCGTGGGACCATATGGCGAGCAGGATACGGCTCTCTTTTTATGATGAACTTGGCCAGCTCTAAAAAGGCGTGTTGCTATATCGTCCGCGACGCCGACGTTACCATTCAGCGCAACCTCTGGGTAGTACGGAATCTGAGCGTGCGACTTGCATCCTTTATATAGACATCGTCCTGCTTAGCGATCTTCTCTCTGCTCCACCCTTCCTCTCAACCCTAGTACCTTAAACAAAACAAGACACTTAACGCACTTTCTCCTCCTCCTCCAACTGACCTGTGCGGCATCGGTCGCGTCTTGGCTTTCAACACAATACGAACTGGGCGGACCGCCCGGAAAGGATCACCGCAATGTTTGGACAAATGATGGTGGAACCCATTGTGCAGGTCGACCCCGGCGTCGATCTGCAGACAGCAATAGCCGAACTAATAAAGGTCGCCGAAAACGTCGAGATCGTTCGCTGGATCGAGTTGCCGGCGTCGGTTCTGCTGTTCTTGCTCGTGCCCGGAGATCCGGATTCTGGGGCGGTCTATGTACTGGACCGCAAGAAAGGAACCTGGTACGCCGTGGACTTCGAGGACGAACAATTCGGCGGGTATAGCGTAAGCCAGCTCGAAATGCTCCTGAAGGACTGCAGCTTCCTCGATCTCATTGAGCGGCCAGAGCTTTGGCGGGCTGGTTTGCAGTGGGTGGTACTGCCCGGAATGGTGCCTGAGGCGGCCGTTTGACAGAAAAAATATTCCGGGTTATCTACCAACACCCACAATTGCACTTCGTGTGGGTAAAGGCGAAGAAGAGCGCGCGGACTCGAGAAATTGCCTGAAAGGAGGCGATTGGTTTATGGCAACGACAATCACGGCAACTCGGCAAGTCGTCGAGGAGTACGAAAGGCTGTTCGTGAATCGCCGCGCGTACACGATGCAGTCCATGCGGCCGCACCCCGAAAGCGGACGGCACTACTACTTCCGGCCAAACAAGGAGGGCACGGAGGTACCACTCATGCTGACCGAGGAAACCATTCGCCGGCACTTGGAAGGCAAAATCACGGTGGGACTGTATGCCATCAACCCGTCGACCCAACGCTGTAAATGGGTCGCCATCGACGCCGACTACAAGAACTCCATGGAGGACTTGCTGAAGCTGCAGTACCACCTCACACAGGACAGGGTGGAGCCGGCGCTGGAAATGAGCAAACGCGGTGGGCATCTTTGGATCTTCCTGGCAACGCCCCTGCTTGCCAAGGAGTGCCGAATCTACATCCATGATCTTGCTCGGAGGCTGGGGGTGCCGGTGAAAGGCTCAGGCCTGGCAGACGGCATCGAGGTGTTCCCGAAGCACGATGCTATCGGCCCCGGAGAGTTTGGCAACGCCATTCGTGGTCCGCTGGGAATTCACCGTGGCGCCAACCGCCGATTTTGGTTTTACGGCGCCGATTACACGCTGGAGGACCAGATCGCATACCTCAACCGTCTGCGAAAAGTCACCGAGGAAGAACTCCGGAGGTTCATTGCCGGGAAGGAGCGTCCCGCGGCAGTCGCCTCCCTTGCAGCGGCGAGAACCACTCTACCTCAACGTAGGCATGGGCATGCCGAGTCGGACTTTCGCATCTTGGCGCACGTTGGTGTTATGCGGAAGGTGGGAAGGAACTACGTCACGCGCTGTCCATCCTGCGCGGATTCTGGCCACGACCGGAGCGGCGACAACCTGGCCATCCTGATCGAAGATCCCCGCTTTTACAAATGCTGGGCAGGCTGCAGTAAGGAGATGATTCGAGGCGCCCTTGGCTGCCCGATTCGCGTTCGAAGCTCTGCATAAGAAGAAGGAGAGTTGCTGGCATGAAGCAGAAGCGAGTGTTGGACCAAATGGGGCTAAGGCTCTCTCGGCAGGCGTTGCGAGTGTTGAAAGAACGAGGGATCTTTGCCCATTCGCCGGTAAGCCTGGAACACCAGCACTTGGCAAAACGCTATGTGGTGCGTGGGCTAGAGTCCGGTGGGGCGGTCGGAGACCTGGGGCGATACGTCACCTTTGCACGAGAAGATGGCCAAGCAATCGAGTGTCTTCATCCGGTCGAGGCAATCGGAGTGAACGGCCTTCATGCGGTCCTGGTGGCGCCGGTACTGGTGAGAATCGAGATGATGCGCAAGGGACGAACCTACGAACTGCTGATTACGCAGCATCGGCCGGGCGGCGTCAGCGACGGCAGGCGGCCTCCGCTGGAGACGAGGGTTCTGTTTCGTGGTATTCATGGGCGGCTGGAATTGGATCTGTCGGGCAAAGACAAGAACCAAACCGGTGCTGTATTGCCGATGTTTTATTCGCTCGCTGGCGAAGAAGTCACTATCCCAAAACGGTTTCACGAGGCAATTCGGGCCATTACCAAAGCGGTGAACTGCATTGGCTGTTCGCATTGTCATTTTTCCAAACGGTCTCAGAGAGACGAAATACGCGCCGCGAGCGGCGTGCCCGCAAGTCAAAACAGCGAGGAAAACGTGCTCCCAGCTGAGGGTGACGTGAGAGGAGTGGAGCGGATATGCATGGAAGACTGAAGAACTACGCTCTGGTTATCTGCCTGTTTGTTTTTCTGTTTGTGAGCATTGGAAATGGTCTGCACCTGACTCCGGGCGCGGCCTTCATTGGTGCTCTGTCCGGCACCCCGCTTGTAATATTTGCTTTCAATCGCTGGTGCGATGCCCGATATCGGAGAGAGGAGGCGCGCAGAGAGGAATCCGCCTCCGAGATCATCTCACTGCGCGAGCGACCATGAGATTTCTGCTGCGTCTGCTGCTACTGCTCGTTCTTAGCTCCTTCCTATTGAGGCACTATGGGTTCTTCCTACGCGAGAACCTTTGGCATGTGCATTCGGCCGGGAACGGAGAACTCCTGAACCGTCTTCCTGGGATAATCAAGGATCATCCGCGAGGGGAATCGGCGGAAGCGAACCTGCCGCCTGGAGTGTTGCCGCGCCACGACCTGACGCCAGGAGCGATGGATCTGCGCGTTACTCAAAGCAATATCAGAAACACCATCTGGCGGCCGGGCTACACGGCGACTGTAAGACCACCCTTCGAGTACACCAATGCGATGAAACACCATCTCATGCGTGTGTATGGGGCTAGGGGCAGCATCCACGATTACGAACTTGATCACCTTATACCTCTGGAATTGGGCGGCTGTCCGAACTGCGAGACCAATCTCTGGCCGCAATCTAGGAAGGTATTCCCAGAAGCGAGTGAGAAAGATGAAGTCGAAGACTACCTGCACCATCAAGTCTGTTCTGGCGCACTGCCGTTAGCTGAGGCACAGAGAGAAATCGCCCCCGATTGGTATGCGGTGTACATACGAATTCACACGCAGACGACAAGGCAGCGGCAAGGGCAGCAATAGCGAGGATGTGTATGTCAGCAGTAAAGCAAGTCATTGCGATCAATGAAAACGAAGCGACGCGGCCGGAGGGAGCGCAAGCCGGATCCGTGCCCGTACCCGGAGAGATCGGGGGTACAAGCCCGGAACTCGTGCGCGCATTGCGCCGGCGCCTGCCAGACGAACGGCGAGCAATCACCCATCATTTTTCCATCGCGGGCCAGGAAGGATATCTCACCGTTGGCGTATACGACGACGGCTCACCGGGAGAGATCTTCGTCAGGATGGCGAAGGAGGGTTCGACGATCTCCGGGCTCATGGATTCGATTGCGACCCTCGTCTCACTGGCTTTGCAGCATGGGGTGCCGCTCGAGGTGCTCTGCGCCAAATTCAGTCACACGCGCTTTGAGCCCAGCGGCTGGTCAGGAAGTCCAAAGATCGGCTATGCCACATCATTGATGGACTATTTGTTCCGATGGATGGAGCTCAAGTTCCTCAAGAAGGAGCAGGGAGAACTGTTCGAGCCCCGTCCAGTGTCGATTCATGCCACGCCGCCCCCGAATGGCAAAGGAGTGGTCGAAGCGCTCGGTGAATTCGTGCAATTCGGAGATGCGCCTGCCTGCAACATCTGCGGTTCGCTAATGGTACGTAGCGGAACCTGCTACCGCTGCATGACGTGCGGAAGTACAAGTGGGTGCTCGTAGCAAGCCGCCATGTTGGAGCGCGCTGGGCACGACAAATAGCGCTAAAATTACGCATGTTGCGTTACGCATCTTGCGTAACGGAAGTGGACGCAGAGAACCCATTTGAGTGTTGAGGCTAGAAGGAAAGTGAACCGCAGGCGTCAAAATCCAGAGAGGGCCGCAGGCATGGCCCAGTCCGACCCTGAGACGATGGCGGGCGCACCGGTGTTTCGTGGGACGAGAATCCCCGTTTGCTTGGTTGCCGACATGATCGAACAGGGGACCCCGATCGACGAGATCCTGGAAGGCTACCCTGCGCTGACTCGCGAGATGGTGGAGTTCGCGTCCATCTACGCGTCTACCCATCCTCGACGTGGCCGGCCGCCGATGCAGCCATGGTCTGGAAATAAGCCGGTAGGTCGCAAGAAAGGCAAATTGCGGCGTGTCTCGTAAAATTCGACTCGATAGCCGAAAAGGAAGGATAATAACGGCATAGGGGTGCCGAGGCTATGACGATCCAGATCGAACTTACCCCGGAAATGATGGAGCGACTTGCTGCAGAAGCCGAAGCACACGGCGTTGCGTTGGAAGAATATGCCGAACGTCTGCTGCGGGAGGCGATTGCCAACTGCGCGGAGCCCCGTGGACAGATTTCCGTTGGAGAACTTCACGCCATGCTCGCCGGAATCGCGAAGGGTTCGGAGAAGTTGCCGAAGGTGCCAACCTCGGCATTCACCCGCGAGAGCTCTTACGAGGACCGCTGCTGAGAATGGCCGGCACGCCCTACCTGATTGACAGCAATATCCTGATCCGTTGGGTGTAGCCAGCGATCCTGATTATCCAATCGTTGGTCTGCTCTTGAGGCGTTAGCCAGCCAAGGAGCGATCCTCTGCTACACCTCACAGAACGTCGCTGAGCCTTGGAATGCCAGCCTATGTTGATGAGTTAGCGCGTGTATTGGGGCGGTTTCAGGGAGCTTCAGACTTAGGCCTGTCAATCATGTACGCACTTAATGCGTACAGAGGTTGACTGTTGTTCTCCCCTTAATGTACTAATTGAATACGTACGTATTGTGAGGAGCCATTGCCATGCCGAGAACAGCGGTTGAAGACAACAGTCGAATGTCCTTGCGGATTCGGCCCGAAGAAAAAGCGCTGCTTTTGCGAGCGGTGGCGCTAAACCACACCGACCTGACGGATTTCGTGATTCGTCACGCCTTGCGTGCCGCCAAGGCCGTTATTGAGGAGGCGGATCATGTGCAGCTATCGGCGAGGGACAGCGTGCGCGTTCTGAAACTGCTGGAGAATCCGCCTACGCCGAATGCAAAACTGCGGGCAGCCGCTCGGGCTTTGCCAAGGTGGCATTAATCATGCAGGCGTGGCACGAAGAGCCGATCAACAAGAAGCACGACCGAGAAGCATTCGACTGCGGCGAAGAAGCGCTGAATGAATACCTGCGCCGTTACGCCCGGAAGAGCCACGAGCGGGGCGGCGCGAAAACGTTCCTGGCGATCGACGATGCCGACGATAAAACCATTCTCGGCTTCTATAGTCTGAGCCCTGCCTCGGTTGACTATGCCCGGACGCCGGAGATCGTGCGGCGCGGACTGGCACGGCATGACGTGCCGGGCTTCCGCTTGGCCCGCCTGGCGGTGGATAGAAGGTTGCAAGGAAAGGGGCTTGGCGGACAACTTCTGCTCGCGGCGGGCAGACGCTGTCTGTTGGCCTCGGCGGAGGTTGGCGGCGTCGTGCTTGTCATCGATGCCAAGAATGAAAGGGTCGCAGGATGGTATGCCAGCTATGGTGCGCTGCCTCTTCTGGATGCGCCCTTATCACTGGTGCTGCCGCTTGCGACAATTGAAGCCGCGTTGAAGAAGGCAGGAAAATACTGACACCTAAAAGCCGTCAGGTCTCGACGCATCGGACAAGAATGCGTCTTTATAGGCTATGTCGAGTTTACGCAGTTCGTGAATTGCACGGTCTTTCCTGATACTTCCAGCCGATCCATCCTGACCAGCATTACGAGCCAATGATGAAGCCAAAGGCGGCGTGCCCCGGGTCAGTACCGCTGTTTGGTTGTCAAATACCTGGCCTTACCAAGCTCGCAATCAATCTCACATTCTCAACAAGGAGGCTTACTGCCATGCAGAAGGTTCTGCTGATCGGGTATCTCGGCCGTGATCCCGAGGTGAAGTACAGTCCGCAAGGAACGGCCATCGCGCAGTTTTCCGCCGCAACCACGGAACGATGGAAGGACAAAGACGGCAAACCGCAGGAACATACGGAATGGTTCGGCGTGAAAGCCTTCAATCGCCTGGCAGAGATCGCCGGCGAACACCTTCACAAAGGCTCCCGCATTTACCTCGAAGGCCGCAAACGTACCGAATCCTGGGACGACAAGCAGACGGGTGGCAAGCACTACAAGGATCTCGTCTATGTCGACAGAATCGAGTTTCTGGATTCAAAGGGCAACGGGCTTGCGGAGGCTACGGGCGGCACCTACGACGAGACAACAGCGCTGGACCAGGACGTGCCGTTCTGACGAACGATGCAGGTTCCTCGTCCCTCTTTTCAGTGCCTGTGCTAAGCACCGATGTCATGAAGTGACATTCGAAGCAGATCGGACGGTATTTGAGCTCGCGGAACAACTCAGATAAGTCCGTACTCCTCAAGCAACCGCCCGATGGCCGTCTTTTCCACCCAGTGTTTGGCAAACAATGGTATTGGCAACTTCTCACGGTCGCGCAGGAATACCGTCGACTTAATGAGTTCGCGGACATCGTAGATGGAACCGAACACCTCAGGAACTCCACGCTCTATGTTGAGGAGCTGATACACCGCTTCCATTGCGGTCCGGACTGAGTATTCAGTTGTGAAGATGCAGTCTCGTGTCGATTCTGCGAACTGGCCGATGAAGGCGAAGTTCTTCACTCCGCCGGGCACGACCTTTGGCCGGTCAGTGCCGTTGCGAGGCAGGAAGAAGGCAGTGATGAAGGGCATCATACAAGGACGCGTGATGGCCCCTTCGGCAGCCAGTTGGTCGACTTCATCAAGAGGCACGCCGAGATGGTAGAGCCACTCCTTTGTGATCTCCTCGCCGGTGCAGTTTCGCATCGGCTTTTTGACATAGTCTCCGGGCCGGTCGGTGAAGAGCGCGTAGAACCATACAACCGTTTGATCCGCGGGCTGCTGTCTGAAGTGCGGCTGACGGTTGACAGTCCAGCTTAGAAGCCATGCCGAATCGCGCACGCTGACGATGCCGCCTGTCACCACCTTGCCTGTCCTGGTTGGCCGCTTCGCGATTTTCTCAATATAAGCGGGTATCCGAGGGTCGAGCGTCGTTATCGTGGCGGAAGCCCACTGGGACTCCTCCGTGCTGGTACAGAACTTGTCGGGTCTTCCAAACGAGCGGTCCTGGGCAGCGATATTTCGCCAGAGATGCCAGCTACCGCCGTCATGGACGATAGGGTCAAATTTCGCAGGGGTATGATGGTCACCCCAGGCGGAGTTCTCCACCAGCGAGCCATTCGTCACGAAGACCAGGTCGTCTTCGGTAAGATCAATCCCGCCCTGTTGTCCTTTCTGAATCCATTCGATTCGCCGGGCGACCTTGTGATCTGATTCAATATCGAACACGACATTCATTACCTGTGTGTCGAACAAAACCTTGACGCCCTGCTGACGCAGCCACGTGGTCAGCGGCAGAACTAGAGATTCGTACTGGTTGTACCTGGTGAACTTCAGAGTACTGAAATCAGGCAGACCATCGATGTGGTGAATGAAGCGCTGAACATAGAGCTTCATCTCCAGCGCGCTATGCCATTCCTCGAAGGCAAACATGGTTCGCCAGTAGAGCCAGAAGTTGGAGTCGAAGAAATCCTCACCGAAAACTTCGTTGATTCGCTTATCGTAGAGCTGTTCGGGAACCGCAAGAACGAGATCGACAATCTCCCTTCGCGCTTTCGATGTGAGCGTGAAGTTCATGCCGGTCTTCGCATCCCGACCTCGCTCGATTGTGGCTCGCTGCAGCGAACGGTTTGGATCGTCTTTATTGAGCCAGTAAAACTCGTCGAGTACCGAAGCACCTTCGATCTCCAGGGAAGGAATCGATCGGTAGAGATCCCAGAGACACTCGAAGTGGTCCTCCATCTCGCGGCCACCGCGGATCAGCCAGCCGGTTTCTGCATTCCCGGCGCCGTCCAGCGCGCCACCTCCAATCGTCGATGCCTCTAGAATCGTGATGCGATCGCCGGCCATATGGCCATCGCGGACGAGAAAGGCGGCAGCTGCCAGTGAAGCCAGACCGCCCCCCACGAGATAAGCGGATTTGGTCTCAATATTTGCAGGCTTACGCGGACGTGCAAATGCTTCGTAGTTGCCTTTGCTGTAATACATCATCGTCTCCTGTTGTTCTGCTGCCGCTTCAATCGAAGTATCCGCTGTTTCATCCGTCCGATATCTTGCGCACCGAAGAGAGGGACGAGTCTAGGCAGCGGCAATAAGCCGCGCTCTGAGGATCCCGCATCCATAATGGCACATCGAAGGTGTTGAGAGCTTGTAGGTTGTCGTTTGAGACGCAACCCGAAGCGATCAGTGGGCCTTGCGACTTAGACCCGAAATCCCGCCAACACAGAGTTCGCATACCTCGAATCACAACTAATCTTCAACAGATCCTCAGGTACCTGAAGGAGGGTGCCTCGCCATGCCGACAGAAGACACAACGACATCTTCCTCGGGACTGGATGTGAATAAGCTCCTCTTGGAGCTTGAGGTCCCGTTTTCACCCGACCAAGTCCGGTGGCGCGTTACCAACACAACCAACGACAAGAAACGCGGCCAGATCGTGCCGTATGCCGATTCCCGCGCCTACACTGACCGGCTGAACGCGCTCTTTACAGCACAGGGCTGGACCCGCGAGTACAAGGTCGAGACGATGAGCAACATTACCCGCGTAAAGAAGGGCGAGAGCATCGTCTCGGGCAAGGTGTTAGTCACCTGCACGGTCACGATCCTTGGCATTGGGTCGCATTCAGGTACCGGCGAGGAATGGGCCGACGACGATAACGGCATGACGTCAGCCGATGCGCAGGCCTTCAAGCGGGCGTGTTCGTGCTTTGGTCTTGGCCGTTACTTCTACGATATCCAAGCAGTCTGGGTCGATCTGGACCAGAACCGCCAACCAATGAGAACACCTGCGTTGTTCGCCTGGGCGCTTCCGGAGAACTGGCGCAAGGGAATGCGTCCTTCGGGTAGGAACGGTAACGGCAGCGCCGCTGCAGCTTCCAACCGCACAACTGGACGGAGCCAAGCCAGCGGGAGCAACTCCCCTAAGGTTTCTGGAAACGGCCACACCCAGGCCGGAGACTGCAAAGCCACCGCGAGCGGAGCCAACGGCGACGATCTCGATGCACGCATTCTGCGCCTGGAAAGGACTGTTGGCACAGTGTTGTACCGCAACATCCTGCGCGAGTGCGGGCGAGTCAACCAGCCAAAGTTGATCCGTGACCCCGCCGTCAAGCGAACCGTCCTGCAGATGCTCGAATCCGCAGCACGCGGTTTCACGCGATTGGAAGCCGTCACTAAGCGGCTCGACGCCAAGACCGTCGAGGCACTTCTGGCCAAGTTGCAAGCCCCGCCGTTAAGCGAGATACCGGACATGAAGACCTTGCAACACGTGGTCTTCGGCCTCGAAGAACTCGCTGGTCCGAACCAACCACACGCAGCCTAACCACCACCGCTATGAATGTGGGGCACACGGGTACGTGTGCTCTCCGCTCCCTGATCCCAGCCAGAAGTAGCGTCCGCAACAAACTTCCACACAGAACATACGGAGTCGGCAACGTGTCTATCAAGGCAGTCGCACACATCTCTCAGGTTCGCGGCGGCTCGCAAGCGCGCATGATGCTAGCCGATGACGGCAACAAGTATGTGGTCAAGCTCCAGGGCAACCCACAATGCACAAGGGTACTGGCCAATGACTACCTGGCCTGTCGAATAGCGCGCATGATTGGGCTTAGTGTGCCGGAGCCGGTCATTATTCTCGTGGATGAGAAGACGATCCTTGAGCAGCAAATTGCCTTCACCCTGGCTGGCCGGGCGGTTGCGGCGCGCCCAGGGCTTCAGTTTGGCTCTGCCCTGGTGACTGGCGAGGTCTTGGACTGGCTGCCAGGGACAATGCTCGGGCGGGTCAGAAACTTGAGGGAGTTTGCTGGCCTGCTTGCTTTTGACAAGTGGACCTGCAATGCCGACGGCCGGCAGGTGGTATTCCACAAAGAGGCACATCAGCGGAAATACAACGCCAGCTTCATCGATTTTGGCTACTGCTTCAATGCCGGCGAATGGAGTTTTCCCGACGCCCCGCTGCGGGGAGTGTACGGGCTCAATGATGTCTATGACCGGATTCAATCGTGGAACGACTTTGATCCATGGCTGTCCCGGATCGAAAGGTTCCCCGCTTGGCAACTGCAGGGTATTGCGGACGAGATCCCATGCGAGTGGTATGGCGAACGCGACGAACTGCAACGCTTGCTGGATTGCTTGTTGGAGCGCCGCAGCAGAGTCCGTCAGCTAATCGAAGACTTCGGGAGTTCCAGCAGAAACCCTTTTCCGAATTGGACCATGGAACGGTCGACACCTTGCGCGAGCGAAGCCAGGGTAGAGCCGATTGCGGTGTGAGATCCGCCCAGCTTCAGCAACCCCTCGATAAGTCTCATGCCGTGGAGGAAGAAATGAGAAATGCTGGTCGCCTCAAACTCGGTTACTATCCCTTGCCGGTAGAGGAAGCCCAGAAACATCCGTGCCTTGCTCATGTCGTCTGCGCCTTACTCGGCCATCGATCCGTGTGCCGGCGACGGTACGGCCTTGCTTGAGATCACCAAGGATACTGGCGCCCACTTGGCCGGCATTGAACTCGATGCGGACAGAGCTGCAGCAGCCACTGAGATGGGAATTGCGACAGTCCACGGCAGTGCGTTTGAATGCCGAGTACCAGCGGAATGCTGCTCGCTCCTGTATCTCAATCCTCCGTATGACAGCGAGTTTGGGCCGCACAGTAACATCAGGATGGAGATGGTGTTCCTCGAACACTGCTATCGCTGGGTGAGCAGCGAGGGTGTGCTGGTGTTCGTGGTTCCGGCCCCGGCAGTCGGAACGTGCGCACGTTTACTGGCCAGCCAGTTTGATCGGATTTGCGTCTTTCGACTCGGACATCCGGAGTCTGTCCGCTTCAACCAGGTCGTGGTGTTCGGCAAACGAAAGAAAGCGCATCTGCGCGGCGAACCCAAAGGAGCAGATGACCTGCTCCGGATTGCGTACAAGCCACATCTGCTTCCCGTGCTCAACCAAGAGGTTGTGGAGCGGTATGCGATTCCACCGTCGTCTCCCGCAACGATCACTTACACGGGACTACCTTTAGACGAGCTTGAGGATGCGCTGCAGCGCTCTGTGGCAATGCAGAACGCCCGCGGCATTCTGGTACGCAAGCAGCAGAAGATGACGGGCCGACCGGTGACGCCGCTACATAAAGGCCACGTCGGACTGCTGGCCTGCAGCGGCATGCTCAACGGCTTCTTCGGGGAAGGCGAGACGCGTCACATCGCCCACTGGCGATCAGTCAAGTATGTGGACGAATTCAACGAGGAGGGTGAAGCCGAAGGGGAAACCATCATTCGCAAGCGGGAACGGTTCAGCCATGAACTGACCCTTGCCTACGAGAGTGGCCAGATCATCGAACTGAAGGAGACCAAGGAGGAGATTCCTAGCAAATCCTCCGACGAATAGACGCCAGCGGCGGAGAGATACTCCTTGAATGGCTGGGGCGAAGAAGTGATATTGTAGTTGTGTACACATCAGTACACATTGAAGACTGGGACATGGAAGCGTTGAAGGTCGGGATTCGCGAATTTCGAGAGAAGCTGGCTAGCTATCTCCTGGAGAGCGACGTGCCTGTGGCGATCACTCGTCACGGCGATACCGTTGGCTACTACATTCCTGCCCGACATAAACGGGCGGAGACGGAGCGGGCAGCTCTCAAAGAAGCCGCCTCGCGCTTGCAGCAAGTGCTTGCTAGTGAAGGGATTTCCGAGGACGAGATTCTTGCAGACTTCAAGGTCTGGCGCGCGGGTAAGAAGAAATGACCGCGCGCGAGACAAAATTCAGGGCAAACCCGATGGTCAAAGATAACCATGGCTTGCGATAATGGCATAAGGAACACGTCATGACGGTAACGCTTGAACTGAAACCGGAGATTGAAGCTGGCCTCGTCGCACAGGCCCATGCGCGTGGTCTGTCACTGGAGGCCTATCTTGAGCAGGTCCTTCAGAGCGCAGTGGCTCCGAACCGGCCAGAAGAAAGAAAGAGCCTTGCGCGGTTGTTCGCCGATTCCCCTTTCAAAGGTCTTAATTTGAACTTCGAACGTGACTCCGATACCGGCCGTCCGGTCAAGCTATGACCGGCTTCTTGCTGGATACCAACGTTCCCTCTGAACTGACACGCCCCAAACCAGAGCCTGAAGTGATTCAATGGTTGGACGATGCCGACGATCTGCGTCTCTTTCTCAGCGTCGTTTCGCTGGGAGAGATTTTCAAAGGCATCACAGTTCTTCCGGAGGGCAAGCGCCGCCAGCAACTGCAGCAATGGGTCGACGAGACTCTGCGCCCCTGGTTCGATGGCCGCATTCTACCTGTATCTGAGTCCGTTGCTGAGCGCTGGGGAGTTCTGGCGGGAGAATGTCAGCTGACGGGAAGGCCGCTCAATGTAGCCGATGGTTTGATCGCCGCTACGGCTCTGGAACATGGCCTGACCGTGGTTACCCGCAATGTGAAGGACTTTTCCAATCTGGGCGTTTCGGTTCTAGATCTGTGGCGCGGCAAATAATCCATTAGATATCTACTCGCGACTGTTGTCGCGAGGATGTTCCCCCTTGTACCGGTGATGCCAGCGCTGAGTGCTTCCTGGATTTCCCATCCGTTCGACACACAGGTCAGAGCAACCACTGGTCCCGATGTCGATAGCTTGGTGCGTCCTTTGGGCTTGGCTACGAAGCTGGGTCGCCACGCTCCAAAATGATCTATCGGAATCCGAGGTCGTTCATCCATGCGACACATCGGTAGGAGTGCGGGTCATGAAAAATGCCCACGAGCGTTTCGGCAAACTCGTTTATCGCCGCCGTTCAGAAAAGACGGCCACCAACCTTCGCGTTTTCCTGGATGCCTTTGTGGGAGAGGACCGAGGCAAAGCTCACTTGGTCTCAGTAGTTGGCGGCGACGTGGAGATCGGCGCCATTGCGGCAGCGTTTGCCAACGGCGACTCATTTACCGTGGTAGATCCTTACGGTGCTGAAAGTATCGTCTCGCTTGGCGAGAAGCCGCTGTGCTTCCGAGGCTCCATCGTGGTTCCCGGCCGGAAGCGGCCACTGAGGCATCTTGTAAGTTGCTCGCAGGAATTGGCGGATGCAACTTCGGATGGGAAGCTGCTCCTGATCAGCGACGACCATTTGTTCATTTGGTCTTCACTGGTGCGTCACTACGGCTTGCCGGCCACGCCGGAATGGGGGCCGTGGATGATATCGCAATTGCAGCAACAGAAGCGTATTCAGCTTCTTCCCGCGTTTGGATACGCAGGAGTCGCCGTCAAGGCAAAACGAAAAGAGTTATTGGCGCTGCTTCGGAAGGGGCTGCGCAGCAATCGGCTCGCGTTTCCCGCCCGAAATGGGGCCGTCGAATGGCCCGAAATCCAGCTCATCAAGAAGACTGCCTGATTCCCGCGTGAACGAGTGTCTGCGTCGATTGCGGCGGGCCGATCATTCGCGGAAGCCCTACACACACACATTCTGAACAGTTCTGGGAGGACCTGCCTTATGGCGTTGCTACATACAGGCGACCGCATCTGTGCGTCGTGCGGAGGCATGAACGGCCATCACCAGCCGGCGTGCTCCGATGACGACTCTATTGAAGTAATCAGCGTTTACTCCCGCCAGCAAGCGATCGAGGACGGCATTCTGGTCGATTGCGAGCAAGCTCCAATGGGCGAGATGCGCCGCCAGCTTCTGAAGTGGCCGCTGGCGATGACCGCTACCGCATTTCATCGCTACGTGTGGCCAATAGACGAGGAGGCAAACTTGCCTCCAGGCCAGAGTTTGGAGGGCCGCTTCTGGGATGTGGTTTGGATGTTCCATGCCGCCGTCAAGGGGACAGTCCCGGTCCCGACGCATTGACCCGTGCAACCTGCTGTTCGACTTCTACTGCATCGTTGCTGATCCCGCACTGTGGTCAAACGAGAGGATCGACGCGACCGCCAGGAGTGGGCCAGAGGGGATGCGAATGGTAACGCTGAAAGCCGTCTCTGGGCCTGGCGATGATGGGGAACCAGTGTATGACGTTTATGTTGCCGGAGGAAGATTGACTTCGGTGACTCCCGAATCGGAGCCGACGGAGTGGCAGATTGCGATCCCCAAAATATCACACATTTGTGATAATCTAGAGGAGATCCTGAGGCGCACCGACATGGACGTTGGACATTTCAAACGTGCAAGAAACCAGGCTGGATTGAGCCAGCAAGAAGCTGCGGCCGAGTTCGGCGTCTCGCAAAGCTATCTCTCGATGCTGGAGAAGGGCCAACGGCCTTTGTCGCGGGAACTGGCGCGGAGGATGGTCCAGGTTTACAAGCTATCGCCGGCGACCTTGCCGCCGTCGCAAGTATCCTGGCAGCCAAAGATGGCCGATGTCGAGCAGCTTGCGACCGACCTGGCCGGGCTTGGATACCCAGGTTTTGCCTATCTGCGGACGCGACGAACCCCTAGAAACCCAAGCGAACTCCTGCTGAGTGCTCTGGCGCAGGATCAGTTGGAGGCGCGGCTGTTCGAGGCGCTGCCTTGGCTCCTGCTGAAGTACTGGGAAATGGACCCTGAGTGGCTGGTGCAGCAGGCCAAGCTCCACGACTTGCAGAATCGCCTGGGATTTGTCGTGGCGCTGGCGAGAAAGGCAGGTCAGCGATCAGCGTTGCCGGATTCAAGGCGCGACGCAGCGCTTGAGCAGTTGGAAACCACACTGAGGCGCAGCTTACTTGCGCGCGAGGAACTGTTAGCCGGAGCGCAGGTGAGCGAGACTGAACGCCGATGGCTGAAAAAGCATCGCTCGAAAGAAGCGCGCGATTGGAATGTCCTAAGCAACTGGCGGCCCGAGGCGCTTCGATATGTCGCCTGATACCGAGCACGTTCTGCCGTCCAAGTGGAAAGACTTCCTGCGCGAGGTTGATCAGCGTCTTGGTGTTGCTGTTGAAATGCACTGCCTTGGCGGCTTCGTGCTTTCTGCTCTCTACGATCTCCCTCGACCCACAGGGGATGTGGACTATATTGCGGCGATGCCATCCCACAGCATTACCGAACTGGAAAGTATTGCCGGCCAAGGCTCCGCCCTCAACAGGAAGCACCGACTATATCTTCAGTACGTCACGGTCGCTGATGTTCCAGAAGACTACGCGGAGCGGTTGGAGAAATTGTTTCCGGGCGAGTTCATGCGGCTTCGCCTCTTTGCGCTGGAAGTGCATGATCTCGTTCTCGCCAAATTGGTCCGGAACAGCCCAGTAGACCTGGAAGATGCCAAGTTTCTCGCCAGGACAGGACGGTTGAGCGAAACCGTTCTTAAACAGCGATACGAGAAGGAACTACGACCCTACCTCGCCAATGAAAAGCGACATGATCTTACGCTGAAGCTCTGGCTTGAGGCTTGTTTTCATTCGTGAGCGTTACTTTTCAACGGATGGCAGAGAACGAAGGGCGCGAGGGGATTATCGGCGTTGTTCAGCTGCGTGGCAGTTGCCGAAATGACTCCAGATGCCACAGTCCGTCGGGCGCCGAAGTCTCTCTGCGCAAAATGTAGAGATTGCCGTCATCGGCGCGGACTTTGAAATAGCTGTCTGACGGACCGTACCACTGATCGAGTACTTCCTCGACCATGTACTCGTGCCCGTCCAGCCGAAACCGAACCGGCCTTTCGTCCGCTGTTCGACCGGAATAGCAATCTACCTCCAGCTTCATCTCCCCTTCTCTTCCCTTTCTTCTCGCGCGCCTGGCGACAAACAACCTGACTCAATCCCGTTCGACGGCCGATACGGCCGAACCGAAACAACTGACCACCGCAAGTGTACTTGCCACACCGATCTTGTACGGAGAGATTCATGCAGAGCCCTGTAGACATTTACACGTATATGCAGCTCCACAGTGCGGAGCTCGGAGAACGGATTCTCTCATCGTACCCCGCCCTGCACGGCGCCGACGAAACTCCGTCTCCACTTCTCTCCCGGATGCTGCGCGCGCCTTATCCGGCACAAACCCTGGCAATTATGGGCGTGAGCAAGCGATGGCTCTTGGGTCGCAACGCCAATGTCGTGGCGGAGTGCGGCTCTGGCAAGACGCTCATCGCGCTGGGAAGCATGTTAGTGCATAGCGCCGGCAGGCCATTTTCGGGCCTGGTGATGGCGCCACCGCACCTGGTCGAGAAGTGGGCTCGGGAAACCTTCTTAACACTACCTCAGGTGCGAGTATTCCTGATCGACGACATGCGTAATGGCGGCGATCCCACACAGCCTCATGGCATCAACGAAGTCCGGTTGCGCCGCGGCGAAATCGTGCGCGAGGGATTGCACACCTCGTTGGCTGAGTTGCGGCGTCTGGGACGCGGAGGCTGGCGCAAGCTTTGTCCCGGAACGACGATCTTCTGCATTGGCCGAGAGAAGGCAAAGCTGTCGTATTTCTGGAAGCACTGTTACGGCAAGAGCCGTTCAGGAAGATACCTCGGGTCGCTTACGAACCCGGACACCGGCTGTCCTGTCGAGACGGATGGGGTACGACTAGGCGCAATCGATTTCGAGAAGAAACGCTTGAACGAGATCGTGGTGGATGCGAAGGGAGGGACGACGAAATACTCCCCACTCTGGCAGGCAGACGGCAACAAGATCGTTCGCATGGCACCGACGGAATACATGGGACGCTTCATGCCGGAATGGTGGGATTACGCGATTGCGGATGAGATTCACCAACTGGCGGGCGACACTGCCCAGGGCAATGCTCTCGGCGTGCTCAACAAAACGGCAAGACGGTTCCTGGGACTAACGGGAACCCTGCTTTCCGGCTATGCGGATGATCTGTTCAACACCCTGTTCCGCACCGATGCCAGGCGCATGACCGAGGACGGCTACGAATGGGGCTCTGCCGGGCGGGAACGCTTCACGCGCGACTTCGGCGTGATCGAGACCATTGAGCGCATCACGGTCGAAGACAACGCCTGCTCAAAGAAAACCAAGAAGACGGTCACGATCAAGCGCAAACCCGGCGCCTCGCCGCTGCTGTTCGGCAAGTATCTGATGGACCACTGCGCGTTCATTGGCCTGGAGGACATCTCGGACGGTTTGCCAAGCTACCGGGAGGAAGTCGTACCGGTGGCGATGGAAGAGCCGCTGAAGACGTGCTTATGAGGAACTCGAAGAGGAGATCACTGCCTGCCTGAAGGAGCATCGGGGAAACAGCAGCGTGGCGAGCACCATGCTGAACGCTCTGCTGGCCTGGCCGGACCATCCGTATGGTTTTGGCACTCTGTACGGTTCTGAATTCGACCCGGAAACCAAGTGCCGCGTGAGCTTTGTGATCGCCGAGACCGTCGATCTAGACCGGCACCAGACCTACGCGAAAGAGCGAGCGCTGATCGAAGAAGTGAAAGCCCAGCTTGCACGCGGCCGCAAGTGCCAGGTCTTTGCGGTTTACACCAACAAGCACGACGTGATTGAGCGGCTGGAACGGCTGTTTCGTAGCGAGGGAATACGGGCGGCGATCCTGCGGGCCAGCGTTCCCACTCACAGGCGGGAAGCCTGGTACCGGGAGCAACTGCGCCGTGGAATCGATGTCGCAATCTGCCATCCCAAGATCGTTGAGACCGGGCTGGATCTACTGGACTTTCCTACCATCCTGTTTCATGAGACCGGCTATTCGCTGCACACCTTGCGCCAGTCCAGCCGTCGCTCATGGCGCATCGGACAGAGACGGCCCGTGGAGGTGAAGTTCTTTGCCTACAAGGGAACGATGCAGGAGGTCTGTCTTCGGTTGATGGGGAAGAAACTCCTGGTTGCGTTAGCCATGGAGGGGAAGTTTACTTCCGAAGGTCTCCAGGCAATCGACGGAGATGACGATATGCTGACGGCGATGGCGCGTGAGCTGGTTGAGAACAAGGGGATCGGAGAAAGCGCCGATAGTGTCTGGAAAAGCGTCCAGCAGTTGCGGCCGTCGACGCCGGCACGGCCAGAGGAAGAACCAAGAGATACACCCATCGAGCAAGAAGACCTCGGGATGTCTACAATGCCGTCATTAACGACCGAGCCGAGACCCGACACTGTCCCTGCGGGAACTGCCAGAGCGCCGCGCGGTTACTCACATCAAGGCATCGAGTCCGCGCAACTGTCTCTCTTCTGACAGGGCCAACCAAACGTGGAATTTTGGTTCGGCGTCAACCGGGATCTAGCCCAGACAACCAAATCCGCTTGACATTGTTCATATATGGAGATAAAGTACTACAGAACTGGAGGATATTTGCTTGGCGACGCAAACGATTGCGAGTGACTTAGGTCTGGATCTGAGGAAGCTCCCTGATCTGACTGATCCCGGCACGCGCAAGCGACTGAGTCCGGCAGCCATCGAAGCAGTTCTCAAGATCGCGGACAAATGGGACCTAAAGAGTGACGATGCTATGCGTCTCTTGGGGGGGATTTCTAACGGCAGATATTTCGAGCTGAAGAAAAGACGTAAGGGTGTTTTGACACAGGACGAACTTACACGAATTTCTCTACTGATCGGAATCTTCAAAGCTCTCAATATTTTGTTCAGTGAACGACTTGCCAACCAGTGGGTATCGCGGCCCAACAGCAACCCAATGTTCAAGAACCAACCGCCTCTTGTGTTTCTAATCCAAGGTGGAATGCCTGGTATGTTGGCCGTTCGTCGATTGCTGGATAGCCGTCGTGGTGGAAGATAAGCCTTGCCAGGCACAGTCCCAGATTGATCAAAGAGATACGCATCGACTGATTCCCGCTCAATACGCGGAGGGCGGGGCCTCTGTGCTGACCCGGCTCACGGATGACGGGGACCTTCTGGACGGAATCTTTGAACTCGACAACGCCACAAATGATCGACTTTTAGCAGAATCTGGACTGCTGCCGGGAATCGATGCAAGGGAACTAGTCTTTGGAATTCCTTCGTATCGAATCATCAATGCAGCCTTCTGCCACCCGGCACCGGACGGCTCCCGCTTCAATTCGGCCGATCGGGGTGCGTGGTATGCGGCCTTTGAAGTGGAGACCTCACAAGCCGAAGTTGCTTACCACAAGCAGCTCTGGCTGCAAGAAACAGGTTGGAACGAGGAAGAAAGCGCTGACTACGTCGATTACCGAGCGGATTTCCGTGCTGAATTCCACGACATCCGAGGAATGAAGCAGTATGCAGATTGTCTCTCCCCGAGCAGCTACGCTGCCTCGCAGGCACTTGCAGCCCAGCTCCTAGAATCCGGCTCCGCGGGAATTATTTATCCCAGCGTTCGCCGCTCTGGCGGAACGTGCATCGCGTGTTTTCGACCGGTTTTGGTGACCAACGTTCAAAAAGGTGAGAGATTCACGTTCGTCTTCGCTGATTCTCGTACTCCGCCAACGATTCGGCGGGCTTAGCGGATATCCTCCGAGAGCGGTTTGCGGCATGTCAAAGGGCTGTCCAATGTCCACTCGCTACTTGAATCCAAGCTTTGCTGCTTTGACGTTCGGTGTGACCCAAGTGATAGGCACAGCTGATGTCCATGAAGCCACTGCAGGATTGTAGGTTCCCTGATACCCACATTCGGCAAGAATCAGACGGGCCAGCAGGTCATGCAAGTGCCTAAGAATTGAGAAAGTCTCCTGAATATCGTGCTTCCTTTCAAATTCAAGATACCCTTCGTGTACCGTATCCTGCCGAAGTTCGGAAACAACCTTCGCCCAGGTTTTCCCTCCAAAAGTAGATGGAATAAAGTCCGAATCCAAAATGTCGATGTCTGGAAATCCTGCAGCTTTGATTAACTCAAACATCATCATACCGATGTCGGAATCGGCTGTTTGGACATTTGCTAATCGGCTCTGAATCCGTTCTAGTACTCGATCGTCGTTGATACGCCTATCTTTGCGTGCCTGAGTCCGCATGGCTGAGAGGTCTGTGCGGAGGTCGGTTATCGCAGAATCCAGTTCGGCTAACGCTTTAGGTGAGAGCTGTGCCCTGAGATCAAGTCGCCCGACGTTGCGGTTCTTCACGAGAAGCTCGAAGCCTCTGAATACGAATGCAAGATTGTCATCAACCGTCGAGGTTCCAGGTGTCGCGGACACGCATAGATTCATGGCAACTTCCACCCATGCCCTTGTGGTTTCGTTGAGCTGCATGAACTTGTTAAGAAATGCCCCAAGCCCGGAGTCCTGTCCTAAGTTGATCAAACCTAAAAACTCGTGACCATCCTCATGAGCTGACTTTCCGATACGGGTGTGAAGCCTACAGACGAGCTCCGCAGATGGCCCTCGGAATTCGATCCAAGGTGCAAAGACCCTCGATCCAGTTGCAAAGCGCAACGCAGAAATGAGTTCGAAAGGGAAATAGTTCTTCAAGGAATCCAAATTATCCGTAACGCCCGGAAGCATCTCAGTCACCAGAAGAGCAGCGATACCACTGGCTTGAGACTCATCATCACTCAGTGGCTGGATATAAGCGGTCGTACCGTAAATGTCAAGTCTGATACCGAGCGGTCTTGATCCGTCGAGCACCAAGGGATCCGATGTCAGTCCAGGCAAAAGAGATACCGTGTGTTGAAATCGCACAGCGGAAGGACGCAGTATTTCGGCAACGCGGAAGTTTTCGTCCTAAAGGCTAAGTCGGAAACGTGAGGCACAATGCGCTCTGGGGAGGGGCCAAACTGTCCTCCGTAGTGAACGATCTTGGATCCAACAAACTGCCCTTCGTCGGTCTGAATTGCGAAGGTCCCAGGATTGATCCCAGTTCCAATCGAAAACACAATGCGTCCTGCCTCTCGGATGGGTACCTCCGCTTGAAGAAAGCTGTACAACATACCCGGATAGTCTTCCGCAGTTGAGAAGTCCTCAACCTCAAGACAAAGTTGGGGTTCTGATTCAGGTCTGATACTCACACTGCCTCGCCCCTTCACGACGCCAGAGGGAGACGTGCACGTAAGCGTTCCCTGACCTTCAGCCGTTATCTGAGTGTCAAACCATCGGAGCATGATCGCAGCCTCGTTCAGTCGAACCGATACGGATTTTGGACGCAAGGTGGGAGCAGATGCGGTTTCCGGCGCGTCTTTTTGCAGTTTATACCTCCGCAAAACCGATCCCTAAAAACTTCAGCAATTCGAGAAAAGCGACAAAGATTCGAACGGGGGAATCATGAGGCAAGCACACGAGGACCGTGACACCTATGCTCCAAAGGTTAAGGTACATGCGGACTTCGGGAAAGCGATAGACGCGTGTCACTCAGATCTGTCCGAAGGTCCAAATACGTCTTCACCGATCAGATCGATCAGCTCATCCGAGAGATCTATCTCAACCATCGAGACGCGAAGACACGCCCGGGCATCCGGCTATTAGCCAAGAAAGTCGGCATGCCGCATTGGGCACTGAAGAAGCGTGCGCGCGAATTGGGGCTGGCGCGAACCAAAGAGCTGCCCTGGAGCGAGGCGGAGTTAGGCGATTCTGTCCCGGTATGCGTGGATGAGCGATGAGCGAATTCGTCTCAAGCTGAAGGCTGCCGGATACTCTCGCACCGTAACCGGAATTCACCTCAAGCTGAAACGGATGCGGTTCAAGCATGACGGGAGCTTCTACTCCGCCTACAGTCTTGCGCAAGCGCTGGGGATCGATCCTCACGCCGTGACGCGCTGGATCAAGAGCGGCCATTTGAAGGCCAAATTCCGCGGCACAGCACGAGGCCCACAGCAGAACGGCGACAGCTACCTGATCCAAGAGAAGGATGTCCGCCGCTTCATCCTCGAACACCCCACCGACATTGACCTGCGCAAGGTGGACCAACTCTGGTTCCTCGATCTGATCACCAACGGATTAGTGCGCGCCGCCTGAAAGCTCACAGCCATGTAATTGCCTGATTGCACAGACGAAGCCGTCTGATGACGTCGGGCGCCGAGCCGCCGGAAGCGGCACAACCAACTCGGGAGAGTCGCAGACCTCGTTGTCTGCTGGCTTTCCCGATTTCCATTCTTGGAGGAGATACGATGCAAGAAACAACCGTTATCGAGCAGGACCAGCCAGTTGGGGCAATTCTCAGCCCCGTACCGGCCCCAGCTCCGACCATGACGCTGTGCTCCTACGGCACCAAGCTGACCCGGGAGGAACTGGCCCGAGTGGCAACGCCGGCGGCCACAGCAACCCACAAACCCATTCCCCATATCGCCGTGGTGGAGAAGCTGATCGAAGCACTCGGCTTTCGCCAGATTGGCGTGGTGCGGGAGGAATACGCCGTCTCATCGGATGGGATGCGCATGTTCGGCGTGATGGACCTGAGCTCCGGCTTCGACGGCTGCCGTTTCGCCATCGGCTTGCGGAACAGCCATGACAAGAGCTTCCGGCTGAGCTGCACCGTTGGCCTGAGAGTCTTCGTTTGCGAGAACCTCGCGTTTCACGGGGAATATACTCCCGTGCTCGCGAAGCATTCGAAGCACTTCTCCCTCGAAGACAGCCTGGCCATCGGCGTCGATCGGATGCAGAGGAACTTCGGGCCTCTGAAGCAACAGGTCGAGGAATGGCAGGCGATGCAGTTGTCAACGGCTTCGGCAAAGCTGCTGATCTACCAGGCGTTCATCGAGGAGGAGTCTGGGTTTCCGAAGCACCTGGCGCGGCGAGTGCACGATCTGTACTTTCAGCCCGTGCATGAGGAGTTCCAGGCGCGAACCATGTGGAGCCTCTCGAACGCCTTCACCAGCGCGTTCAAGGAACTGGAGCCAATTCCCCAGTACAAGGCGACGGCGAAGCTGGCGGGCTTTCTGCAGTCGGTCCGGCCTTCGTAATCCCCAACAGCAACGTCGATGTGCGGTTCCGACTGACGCCCTCGTTACCGTCCTTGGGATTACGAGGCAGGAGGTGGAACCGCGCATCGGACAGCAACCGGCACACGCCAGTGAACGCCACTCAGGAGAAATCCCATGAAACTCCGTCGGAATGAATTCTGCCCAATCCACAGATCACTCTTCTGCTGCGGTCGCGAGCAGGCGCGGAAAGAACGCAGATTTCAGCTTGGTGTTCAGCGCATCGAAGATCCGCACCACCCCAGGGGATATCGCGAACTTCGTTCGCCGGCCGAGATGCGGAAGCTGCTGAACCGAAAGATCGTCGAGCAGGCCGGGAAATGCGCCATTTGCCACCAGGAATTTGCCGACTGCAGCGACATCGTACCGGACCACAGACACCCGAAAGGAATGGGGGGAGCCCGGCGAGATGACCATCCGGAAAACATCCAAGCCGTGCATTGGTGGTGCAACTCCGAAAAGGGATCGAGCAGACTTGGCGACTGATGACCGCTCGGTGCACTCCTTCCCTGAACTGCATTAGGGGCCCGTTCCAGCGGGGAGTGTACGAGAAGTGCGCGGCAGAATGGTCGAGCTAAGATTCACGTCAGCAGACGGCCGATCAGTCGAGTGGTCTTCTGAACGTTGCGAACTCGGCTTATTTCCCGCTTGCAGTGCGCCGATTGTGTGCGTGATTCCAGATGGCGCAGCGGCTGACTGAGGAGTATCTGGCGCTCGGGAAACACGGCGGGGGCTTAGACGCCCTCTTTCCGTTCCGTGAAAAACAACCGCATAGGGAAGCTGGAAAAGCATCTTGAGCCGGGCTCCATCTATCGCAACATCGTCCGCAAGTACGGCCAGATCACAGGCATCAATGCCGAGGTTAACGGGTTGTGCGTGCATTCGCTCAGGGCACCAGCGGCAACAAACGCGCTCTCGCACGAGGCGGACATCGCCAAAGTGCAGGAGTGGCTGGGACACGCGAATGTTTCCACTACCCGCCTCTACGACCGGCGCAAGAGCAAGCCCGAAGACAGCCCGACATTTCATGTGAAGTACTGAGCACATGCGTTGAAGCAGTGACCAATACCCCGTAATCTAATCCGTGTTATGAGGGAAATATCACCCGCCGTAGGCATGTCCGTCGAGGGATACCTGCGTCTTGCGCCGGAGATTCGGCCCATCATTGAGGAGATTCGTCGCCAGAAAGTGGCGGGCGAGCGGTTGCGGCCGTCAACCTCGCTAATAGATCGCGCGCGAATACTCACCGCAGAGACTCGCAGGAAGCTGTTGGATAAAATTGCAGCTGGTAGACGAAAACTATGCGGGACGTTCCGAAATGTGCCAGCAGTTCGCAGTTCTGCTGCATCGAGCCCTCGCTCACGTGCGATTCCCTTCCCGGACGGTCGCTGGAAGGTCGATTTACTATAACGACAAAGGGAACGAAGTATTTCGCTGGAACCATGCGTGGGTGCGCGTCGGAGAACAGGTAATTGACGGAAATGTCGATTCGCTTGACGAAAACCCGCTGGTGCCAGAACAAGTCCAAGTACCCCCATTTTGGGGGCCTATTGCAGAAGTGCCAAAAGATCGCAGACTACGGGAGAATCACGGGGCCGCAGTGCCATCAGACGTCGATGTAGATGAGATTTGGTGGCCTGAGCTTAGAGCATGGATCGATGGCGAGCTATTAACTTCCTGACACTGGAACAGAATAAAGATGCTTGATCTAGATAAGCTTTCGAAGCTGCGCTTTGGGATGAGCGAAGTGCCGAAAATCGGCGGTCAGCCGGGGATTTACGAGGAGAAGTGGAGCCAGTGGTTTCTCGAACGCTCGTTCTTTCGTGACTTTGTGTACCGTAACCCTCGCGGGAAGAAAAAGGGCAAGAACTCGCAGACGCCGTCGTTCTGTTCGACGACGTGCTTCTCATGGTGCAGGTAAAGGCTCAGTGCGGTAAGCATGAAGCCGCGGCCTGGGCAACGGAAAAGCTAGTCGAAGCATTCAAGCAGCTGTGCAAGAGCCACGAGAGTCTCGTCGGGGGTCACATCAAGAAGCTGAAAAATGATTTCTATGGCGAGATCACCTTCGACCCAAGGCAGTACCCGAATCGCATTGGGCTGATAATCCTTGCGCACAACTCCGACCCTTACGTCGCCGCAGATCTCGCGCCTGAAATTCTCACAGCCGAGTTCCCCGTGCACGTGTTCTCGTTGCGGGATTTCGCGATGGTCGCTTCGAGATTCGATACGGCTGGAGACTTGATTACGTTTCTTGAACTCCGGGGTGATGTCGCTCCGAAGATATCCCTTCTGGTCCAAGACGAGGAGGGAAATGTCGCGCGTATGATCCCCCATGCAGCAGGGGCGTATGGGGCTCACATGTCTACTACCTCACCAGAAATGCTGGAGAAAATGGCAAAAGCATTCGAGGAAGTGGCGACCGGCAAGCTTATGGAATCGGCCGACTGGAAGTATGGCCTTTCTATCGACGATATGATTGCGCGTGCCCACGATGTCGATCCCGGACTGGCGTGCAGTAAAGGTAGCGGGTTGGCAAGCATCGAGGTTGCAAGATTTCTTGGATGGCTCACGCGTAACAGGCGCATTAAGCTTGGGAAACTCCTGATCTCCATGTGCGAAAAGGCTCGTGACGGCAATGTTCACTACTTTCCACATGTGCAGCCGTCGCGGGGGGCAGCGTGTGTGTACTTGGCAACGCCACAGAGTCGAGAGGAACGGGTAAAAACCCTTCAGTTCTTGGTGTCTTATGCTTATATGAAATACGGAGTCCGGCAGTGCCTCGGTGTCGCTACGGAACCCATCGGCAATGGCCGGTCATATGATTTCGTCGTAACCAGCAGCGCCCCACCGCGCGCCTTGTTTGAGCAGCTCAAGACGTTCGACGACCCGTTCTCGTCTGACAAGCCACTTTTCTAGGGCAACCTGATCAGCGCGTTGACTCCTGAAGAAAAAAACAAGCGATAGACCGGATTATCACGTGCCGTGGATGACGCCAAGGGACATTGGGAGGCGCTGCACGGACTCTATTTGGGTGATGCACGGAGGCAACCCGAACAGCTGATCAAAGGCTGTTAGGAACGTACTCCGGCGAAGAGACGGCGTCCCATCGCTTCCACAATGCTGATGGAAGTCTCAACTTCCGCTTGGCTCAAAGCGATCCTGCGACCGGGGATTGCCCCGGCATCATTCGCTTTCTGAATATAGTCGTCGTCGATCACTCCCATCTTGTGGGCCAGCAGATGGCGTTTCTGGAATGCGCGGCACGCTGCATCCCATTCGTCTGGACGCAATGCATCGGCAAAGTCGAAACCAAACGCATCCTGAACTTTGCGCCTCGCGGCCGCGAGGTTTTGAAAGCGTATTTCAATCGACTTGCTCTGGCATAGCTCCCGTCCGAAGCCGTCAAAGGCAGAAACGGCATTCTCCAGCGCATCTCCGATCAGATGAGTGGCGAGATCTGCTTCTGCTGCTGCAGCGAGCGCCAGCTCTTTTCGCGCGAGTTCGAGGTTCTTGACCAGAATCTGCAACGAATTATGGACGCCGCAGTCGGGGCACCAACCGAAAACGCCGTAAATGGCGTAGCGCAAAGTACAACTGTCACAGGTGATTGCCGTTTCGAGTTCCTTTTCACGGTAGTAGCGGATGGGTAGCGGTGCTGATCTCTGTACTTTCAGGCTGAGGCCAATCCCAAACAGGCCTTGCGGCTTATGCTCAAATTCCAGAGACTTCAGGTCTTTATGGAGCGCGTCCGTGACCTTTCTCAAGACAACGGATTTCGCGTATTCAATCTGCTCCTGCGTGAAAAACGTGTTGCTCTCGCCTTTATGACCGCAATAGGCGCAAAAACACGGGGATGGCCCTTTGACGCCGGTACCAGGGGTGATCTTGAAATATCCGAGGCAAACTTCTACGGGACACTCCCTCCCCAGATAACCATCATCGTCGGCGGTAATTGGAATACTAAACTGTGTGCCCAGGTTGTCGAGATTGCTGGTACTGAAACGCCGCATCATGTCCCCGTTGCTTTGCTCATCATTCGGCGGAACATCTCCGCCTGTTCAACAGCATCATCAAGCGCGTTGTGGGTATGCGGAGATGGCCCTTTAAGCTCCGACCGGATGCGGCTCGACCGCGTATCTTCCCAAGTGCAACCCGTCATGCCCATGTAGTAGGACTTGATGTCGATGCCGCCGAATCCAAAGGGGTTCTCGCCCAGGTACTCTGAAAGTAAAAATTAACAAACGCCCAATCGAACGTTGCGTTGAACCCCACAAACACAGGTTTCGCCGCCTTCGCCACGCTTACAAGCCAGTCGCGAAAGGCCGTCATTGCTTCTTTCGGCTCACGGCCGGTTCTTCGCGAAGTCCTGAGCGTCCTGCCGACCACTTTCATTGCGTCAGGCACGAATTTGTCATTCGCGGGCTTCAGTTCAACGTAGAAAGTATTCTTCGGATCGTCCACCACGACTGCCCCAAGCGAAAGCATGCTGAACGTGGAAGGCACGGGGCCCGCGGCCTCGATATCGACCGATATGTAGACTTCTCGCACCGTGCCTCCACGATTCGTCATGGACTCTTCACAATCGGTGGCCTGTTGATGTTCTTTTCCCAAAATTCGACAAGGGCCTTTTTCCTGTCCGCGAACAGAGCGGCTCGGCTTCCAGAAGTGACACGGTATCATTTCCTGGTCAAACGGCAACTTGGTTCCCTCCTCTGCTGTCACCAGCACACGATTCTGGCGTTGCCAAGAGCCGTAGCCAAGTTCGATGAAACAGTTCGGCCGCTCGCCGGTGACATCGACAATAGCCAGCGAAGAGAAATGCAGGCTCTCGAAGATGGCGACATTCATGAAGGCATGGTCGCTCTTATCCGTGCCGATTTCTACGCGGCGTGATTCCGGCTTCCTCCACGACCGGATCGACAACCTCACGGAAAAACGATTCAACTGCGCTGAATTTCGGATGGGTGGCGTTGAGCAAGCCGGACATAAGAAGGCGGTAGGTCGGGCGAGTCTTGGAGAGCAGCTCGCAATTTTGGCGGCAATGTCGCGTCGGGGCGCGGTGCCGTTGCGTGTGGCGATTCCGGCAAGTGCAGCGCCTTCCGTATTTGCAAAAGCAGGGTCAAAACGAAAGAAACGAGCAGGCTCGCTGCGGGCCTCTTTTGCGAGGCGAAGAGCCCCACCGGTGCCGTCATCGCTGCTGGCTCCGAGCGGCAGATCAAGGGGGATGACCGGTTTGCGGCGCTGCATGTACAGATCGCTGAATGCTCAACTCCCGTGCCGCCGCCAAGGATCACCAGCGCATCGCCGAACACCGCCTGACGCTGGCGCAGAAGCGCGGCTGCCCGTGATCCCGGCATGATCGACTCAACCTGCAACAGGCCGCTGCTGAGTAATGTCGTCGTAGAGAGGGCGCCGGTTTTCTGGAATCTCTGACTCTGCCTTCTCCGATGTCGCGACGACGATAGGCAGGCCGAATTCCGCCGGCCAGGCGCTGACGCCCAAGCGATGCAGTCGGCGGCGGTTTCGAGAGCGGTCCAGTCGAAAGCAGGCTGGGCGCGTCGGCCGCTGCGCCCTCCGGGCCGGGGCTCCTTTCCAAGTGCTGACCACAATCCCGCCACCTGCCCTCATCAGTCCCTGCACCAGAGTCGCTCGCACCATTCATGGGCGTACGCGATGAGAGCCGAGTCGGTCTTGGCGTTTGCCGACCCGCGATCTGCATGCGCCGGCCGAACAAGGGCCAAAGGATGCGGTGCTGGGAGTCGTGATGAGCCAGTCATAGTCCGTTTCTCACTGCCGGCGACGGCCGTACTTCCTTGGCGGCCTGGATCAGATCTTCTCCGGTCAGCGCGCGGGTCGGAAAGGCCCGGCAAAGGGCATCGGGAAGAAGTTTGGAACGCAAATCGGAAAAAGTAAAACCCGGCTGTCCATCTCCGGCCCGGTGAGCCGGACGAGTTCACGGATAGTCTGGTCCTGTGATATTCAACGCCCTCCAGATCCATACGAAACAGTTCTTCACGCTCCTGATCATTGGGCCGGTTGAATTCTCTGTCCGTGCGGCGCGGCGCACGATGGCAGGGTCCAGCGCGGCAGCCCTGTTGGTGCACAGAAATACGAGGATGCGGCCGGAATGGCGGCGAAGATCATCGACTTTCTGGATGATGGTGTTGACCGCAACCTTGTCCTCATGATGGCTCTGTGCGGTTTCCCGTGTTGAGGCAAGCGAATCGGCCTCGTCGATGATGAGGAACGCTTGGCGCGTCTTGCCCGGCTTGCTTGGCGACGACATCGAAAGCCTCGTTAAGCAGCGTGCTCATCTGTCCGACTTTGCCGGAGCCACGAACGCGAGTGCTGAGCTTGAACAGCATCGCTTCCTGCTTGGCCTCGCGCGCTAGCCGGTCGCAGGCGCCCTCGGCCGTCGCCGTTTTCCCGGTGCCTACGTCGCCGGCAAAAATGACGAGCGGATATCGCTCCGCTACCGCCGCGCAAATCGGCAGTTCCTTGTGATGAAATTTCTTACTCCAGTGCGCGCAGTTCCTGCGGATCGGCGAGCAGGCGCAAGTCCCGGTGAAGCCTCTGGTAGCGGTTCTCAAAACCGACCAGCCGCTTGGTGGCTGCGGCGATCTTGTCGTTGGGGAGATCCAGCTCCAGTTCAAAAAGGCTCTCTTTTCAATCACTTCGCTCATAATGCTCATGCCTGCCATTCAAATTACTGATAGACACTCTTGGTCACGCCCCAGCCATTGCTGACGTAATTGCGATCCGACGACCGGGTAAGAGTAGGGAAACGACAAGTCCGTGCTCGACGACGACCAGGTCGTGCTCAAGCGTCTGCTGAAATGCCGCCCGCTGCGTATCGGTCAGATCACGCCATTTCTGGCTGTACCGCACGACGACGTTGAGCTCTCCTCCCGGCGTGCGCGGCCATAGATTGTTTCCCGGACGCTGCGCGGTGAGGCTGCGACGCGTCGGTGGAGACTTCATATTTGGCCGCGCGTATTACGTTTCCCGACGGCATCCTGCAGTACAATATTGGCTTCCACCAGATAGCCCTTCTGCGCCATCGCCTTCACGTCGGCCGCGTATTGTTTCACCAGATCGCGGGTCAGCAGACCCGTGGACTGCGCGTTCATGTCCAGATCGGCGGCAAAGCAGTCGATCACCTTGCCGATGTCGGCAATGGTATAGGTTTGAGTTAGTGTTTCCGTGTATGACATGCATTATTCCTCGATAACAAATGATCGGCCAAAAATTTCTTTCCAAAGCTCCAGGGTCTGCGCCTTTGCCGCCGTGATTGCGCGCGTAGCTGAGGGTTTCCCAAGCTTCCTTAGCTTTTTCGACGATGTCCGTGCAGTCCTGGTCGGTGATTTTTCGTGCGACGTTGTTGTCCGCGTTGCAGGGGTCGAGGATCACGACACGATCCTTCGGGAAGGATTTCGGCTACCCGCATTCCTTGAAGCAGATCGCCTTCGTCAGCTGCGTCTCCGCGACGAACAGGAAGAATCGCAGTAAGCCCTGCTTCCAGCGAAGCCGGCGCACCTTCTGGTCCTGCAGATGGCAGACGATCAGCTCGATGGTGAAGGAGCGGAGGCTGTCGTCCAGCTCGTGGAAGTTCCGCCAGAATTTGAGCAGGCGCACAAGCGCCGTGAAATTCGCGTATGCGTCCTTCCGTGCGCGAATAAATTCCAACTGCTTCGTGACGCTGGTCTTAACCGGGGCCTCACCCTGCGATGACGGCTGCCATCCGTAATCGCCAGGACCGTCGATCGGGATGAGCGGCACGAGATCCATTTCGAGACCGGAAACCTGGAATTCGATGCCGAGCGTCCGCGGCTGGACCGTGAAGTCTTCGGGCTTCTTGGTGGGATAAATCTTCGCCAGAAGCTTTCCGGATGCGGTCGTGGAGGTTCGCGAGGTCGTACTGGAGCTCCGTTCGTGTTCAGAAAGACGGCCACGTCGGCGTCCACGCCGAAGTCGCCCCTCGGGCGAAGCACCGTTCCCTTGCGCAGGGAGCCGGTTTTCAGGAATTTCTTGATGTCGATGACCTTATCGCCGTTGGCAGCCGCGGAGAATCTTCTCAATCAGGCGGTCCACCTGGGCGAGATATTCCGCCCGTTTGCCTTTTGGCAGTTTGAGCCGGTTGTCGACGAAATAATTCAGCTGCGTGTCTGTTAGTTCCATAGATTCACCTGATTCCACGCCTTGCTGATTTGAAGTTGACCTCAACAGTCATCCGCATGCAATCACCGCCCATTCGGCGCTTCCCCTGAGCGCTCCTCGACCAGAACTTGCATTCGCCGAAGCGAAGTGCAATAGTTGGTGTCCGCATGGGCAACAACATGGACAAACGCCGCATCCAATCTCTGGCGGAAAACAGAGCGCTCGGTTCGAACAGTTGT
Source organism: uncultured Acidobacteriaceae bacterium (assembly GCA_963805985.1). GTDB lineage: Bacteria > Acidobacteriota > Terriglobia > Terriglobales > Acidobacteriaceae > Bog-257. The sequence continues at coordinate 443,218 of CAWDWG010000013.1, forward strand.
CCATACAGACAACAGTTTATCAGAGTTCAAATCCTTGTCAAGGGGAGGTGTGATGGCACAACCTGCATTTGGATACCTGCTTCAATGGCTACGGAGCAAAGAGGTCTGTCATTGCGCGAATCGGCGCAGCTCGCCGATATTGATCATGCATACATCTACCGTTTGGAAGCCGGCGAAAAGGAATCTCCATCTGAAGAGGTACTCACAAAGTTAGCCCGCGCCCTGAAGGCTGGCAAACGCGGAGCCGAAATGCTCCGTTATCTCGCGGAGCACCCGGACGTCGATCCGGGATTGGTAGCGCAAGCGCTCGCGGACGCAACAGTTACCATCGAGGAGTTCCTTCCGTGGCCGGGGTAGCCTTTCGTGGAGCAGGCAGGCCGGATTACCCTAGACTGCTCGAACGTGTGCGAAGAATTTTGCGCGAAGAAAATCGCAATGGATGAGTTTCGAGCTGTTCTTAAAGCACGGGAGTTTGTTCGGAAGGTGAATCCCTCTGCCTTTCCCGTTCCTGTCGAGAGCTATGCCAGGGAAGTGGGAGCGGTTATCCGACCGCAGACTGACCTCGAACCAGATGAAGCGGGATATTGTTTTCAGAACGGGGCAAGCGTTTCATCTGCACCAACGCTAATGACAGGGCGGAGCGTCAACGGTTCACGACATGTCACGAGATCGCCCATATCGTGCTTGGACTGCCGTCCCAGCATGACGCATCGCCGTGGTGGAGTTACGAAAAGAGGCCGCTTGCGGAAATACTTTGCGACATCTTCGCCGCGGAGCTGCTCCTCCCGTATGACCTTTTCCAGCCGCAAGCCGAAAAACTCCAGGATGGGTCTCGCCGCCATCGACGATCTCGCTGAGCGCTTTCAGGCATCTGTGACTGCGACTGGTTCCCGTTATGCGGCCGTGATCGACACCCCGCTGGCTTTCGTGCTTTCGGAACATGGTAAGGTTCGGTATGCGTCGAGATCGAACGCGCTGAAGGATGCTTATGGCTGGGGACCGCCGCGTCTGGATTTACCCGACGGCAGTTTCTCAAAAAACTTCGTTCCGGTGCAGGATGCGACAGCCCCGCGCGCATCGACGCGGACATCTGGTTCAGTGATTGGGAACGCGGTGGCACTCTGCTGGAAGAGGCGCGTTACGTCCCGCAATGGGATCAGACCCTTACGCTCCTGTGGTTCGAGGACGGAGAGGTCGCTGAGAAGTTCCGAGACGATCGAGGCGAGATTGTACAGCAAGAAGAACATGAAGATGATGGCGGGCTCAAAGAACTAGACGGTATTCTCCGGTGGCCAAGCAGGCGCCGACGCAGCTAAATTCCCCGCCTTTTGACGAGTCTGGCGGATGGAGTAAGGGTTTGTTACACCCGAAGCAGGGGTAGGCACAGATGCTCCGGCTAGCTTCTGGCCCAGTTTCATGTGCCGGAACTAGGCCGAACAACGGCGGGAGAGGCCGGCGAATCGAGACTTACTCTCACCTGTCTCGGCCGTGCCGTTCCACCTCTATTATCTCTGCTGCTACACTGTCCAACGGTCATTTCTCCTGAAAGGATTCTCGTGAATCTAGAAAACATATTGGCAGAACTGAGGTCACAGCGCGCTCGCATCGACCAAGCTATTTCAGCGCTCGAAGGAATCACCGGTCCTCTGCGCCTCGCCGCGGGCGCCCCCCGAAGTCACAAACTGCATCGGCAAGACGCCAGAGACGGCGCACGATGAGCCCCGCCGCCCGCAAGCGAATCTCAGACGCGATGAAACAGCGCTGGGCAAAGTGGAAGGGAAAGTCTGCTCCCAAGAAGGCCAAAAGCCGCCGTCCAATGAGTGCCGCTGCCAGAAAGAAGTTGTCGGCGTTGATGAAGGCGCGCTGGGCAGCGAGGAAAAAGGCGAAGGCTTAGTCGTAATAGCCGGGAGGGCAGATCAACGATGTCTTCCTCATCCTTCGGAAAACACGCGAGTGGCGCGACGAGTGGTCAGCCTGCAGTCCCCGAGCCTTCGTTCGCCGAGAGAGCACGCACGTTGATGCACTCGGGCCGAATCGGTAGTCTCTCGACCCTGTCGCGGAAACAACCCGGTTTCCCCTTCGGATCATTGATGCCTTACGCGCTGGACGGCCAGGGCCGTCCCATTTTCCTTATCAGCACGATGGCCATGCATACGCAGAATCTGCAAGCGGACCCGCGCGCCAGCCTGTTTGTGACAGAGCCCGGGGCCAGCGGTGACCCGCTCGGTTCATCCAGAGTTACGTTGATAGGGAGTGTCAGCAGAATACCGGAGCCAGAGCTGGCGGCCGCGCGTACGGTCTACCTGACGCGTTACCCAGACAGCAAGTACTGGGTCGATTTTGACGATTTCTTCTTTTACCGAATGGATGTATTGGACGTTTATTACGTGGGCGGCTTCGGAGTGATGGGATGGGTGGCGGCTTCAGATTACTCCGCAGCGCAATCCGATCCGCTGGCTGAGCACAAGAGCGACATCATGCAGCACATGAATGCCGACCATAAGGATGCGCTCATCCTGCTCGCCAAACGGTTTGCTGGCATTGAGGCACAGGAGGCAGAGATGACCTCGGTCGACCGCCTCGGCTTCCACTTGCGCCTGAAAACCAAGGATGGCGTGAAGGGAACTCGAGTCGCATTCTTGCGGGAAGTGAGCGATCCGTCGCAGACCAGAGAAGTGATTGTCGAAATGGTGAAGCAGGCGCGCCAAGTTTAAGCTGGCTGGCGTTCGCGGTGGACTTGCCCAGATCTGTAAAGGTGTCGCTGGCCCTGTGCGCATCGGGGAGAAGTCGAACAACGGATCTGCGACCCTACCCAAAAGTAAAAAGGCTGTGACTTTGGTTATGCTCTAGCCGACAACTCCTGCGAGGGAGTCCCCAGCGTGGACGCATGTACCGTCACAGCCCTTGATGCGGTCACCGCTTTCGCGGTTCCAAACCCCAACTGACACCTCGCAGCGCAGTTGGTTTTTTCGGGTCTGGCAGTATCGGCGAGTCGCCCCGCCTAACTGACCACTCAGCTTACTTCAGGCTAACTACGTTTAAGATGTCAGCCCTTTTCTGCCGTCGACGAGACCAATCCTAATAGGGAAACGTGAGTTGTCAACGCCCGGGGTTGGTGCAATCGACAGATATTTTGGGCCGCTAGGCGTTCCGTGCAAGTTACTGAAGACAAGCCGCTTGCAATTCTCGTCAAAGGAATCTGCGGAAGTTCTTCACATTGTTTTCACAGAACTGGATGACAGAAAGACACTAGGCATCCGGAAACGCCACAGTTCAGCGCGGCTGAGGCCCTCAGCCGACAGGAACCGTTCATCAACCAGAATCTCGCCTACCAGGCGTTAGGCATGCTGACACAAATGCTGCGCCACGGCTCTGTTTCGTATCAAGGCGGGTTCTACAATTTAGCTATCGGACAGCTTATGCCCTCAGGGATTCGGGCCGTCCCGGCTAATCACCGGCTACGTCGCAAGTAAGAATCGCGCGAATTGCCACAGGCGCTCCGCCTTGTCCTGCCAACTTTCTTCTCCTGCGTGACGGCGGCCGGGACGAGGTTTCTGGCCGTTAAAGTGAAGTTCGGGACCGAACCGGCGTTGCTCGTAGCCGGCGCAGGCTGCCGGCTGAAAACAGGGATCCTACCGGTGTAGGGCGTTCGTCCGAGAACTTCAAATATAACCCTGGGGTATCATTCGGGAAGCAGGTGAAAACATCAAAGTCCGTAGCCTTAGGATAAAGAATTTCCGGGGAATTAGAGAAGGGACAGTTCATTTCACTGATCACGCGGTCCTCATCGGTCCTGGTAATTGTGGAAAAACCACAGTTATAGAAGCCCTCGCCCTGCTGTTCGGTAGAGACCGACTCGTCCGCAATCTCACCGAACACGATTTTTACGGCAGCGATCCTCAACCGGGTGATCGCATAGAGTTATCGGCGGTGCTCGGAGGGTTTGCCAACAATGACCCACAGGAAAACCCTGACTGGTTCAGACCGAACAGAGGCGTTCCGAGTTGGTATTCGTCTGCACGCAAGACTACCAGCCCCGTGCAGGATGGCGAGCACATAGAGCTTTGCGTACAACTCTGCTTCGCCGCCTGCTTCAACATCGAAACTTTGACCGTTGAAACGATCAGATTCTTCCAGGACGATAATGACGTTAGTCCATTCTTGGAGGATTCAGTTGTCCAAGTGCCGCCCTCACTCCTGGCGACGCTCGGCTTCTTTCTCGTTCCGGCGTCCCGGACTTGGGAACGAACGATTTCATTCAGTTCTGAGCTTTTCAAACGGGTCATTGCCCAATTGAGCAGCCTACCGGCAGACGCCTTGCTGGCTGAGCGCGATCGACTGCGAGCGCCAGCGTCGGCGCTTGAAGCTCATGAGCGGCTTGCCAACCTAATAGGCAGAGTCAACAAAGAGATGGCAGCACTATTTCCAGACCATCCTGAGTTGAGGTTTCGAGTGACTGCCACAGATTCAGATTCATTGTTACAGGCACTTGTGCCACATTTTCAGATTGGCAACGCTCCTGCGTTGCCTGCGGGCCGCCACGGCACCGGCCTGGTTTCACTTCAAACATTGCTCTTGCTTATGGAATTCGGGCGGCTGCGTGCCGACAAAGGCGACGGTTTCTTCTTGGCTTTCGAAGAACCCGAATTGCACGTCCCACCCGGTTTGCAGCGCAGGCTTATCCATCGCGTTCAAGCGGTTTCGACGCAGTCAATTGTGACTAGCCACGCCCCGGTAGCAGCGGCGTACTACGAAGGCACGAACATTTTCGTATTACAGAACACGAGTGGCGCGTTGACCGCAACACCACTGCTGTCATCGGCGCTAAAGTCGGATGCCACAAACGTCATCCGCAAGCTGTTCGTGGATAATCGCCGAGAAACGATCACGGCGCTCATGGCCGAGGTGCTGCTTGTCCCTGAAGGACGGCTTGATCACGAATGGCTGAATCGCCTTGTTGCTGTGGTCGAGACGCAGGAAGCGTGGCATGAACCACTGGAAACCATCCCATTCGGTACTTCGGTTGGAGTCATCCCCACTCATGAGGGCCGGGTGCGTGATTCGGTGGAAGCCTTGTCACCACTTCATAGCAAGATTGTGGCACTGCTCGATGGAGATGCTGCCGGCGATAGCTATATTGCAGAACTTCTCGCTTGCCCGCATGCGCCGCACAGCATCATTCAGTGGCCGCAGGGCTGGGCCGTCGAAGACGCGGTTGCTTGGGTGCTATCGGCGAACGGCGCTTGGGTTAATAAGTTAGCTATCGCCCTTGAAAGGAGTATTTCAGACGAGCGAAGCGCACGTGCGCTTCTGTTGACGAAAGTGGAGGCTGGCGGAATCAAGGACGATCTTATCTTGCACGAAACGATTGCGGTGCTGATTCGGGGGAACGCGGATTGCTTGGCACGTGCCCGGACCCTGCTCTCATTGCTGCGCAACGCCGCTGTGATCTCTGGCGGTGAGCAGGTTGACGGATTTAGCTTGGATGAACGTTCCACATCAACCACTGCGGTGAGAGTGTTCGATCCAACATGGCAAAGCTCATCGAAGGCCCCGCTGGCGCGGGCAAAACAAAGCGCCTAATAGAACTTGTCGGAGAAACGACGGCTGTTACTCCCCTGACAGCTCATCAGGCCGTGCTGGGACTAACCTTCATGCACGGCTCTCGGCGACGGATGCATGCACGCCTCGGCACGGTTATGAAGGCGCGCTCCAGCTCTTATTGCTCGACTTTTGACAGCTTCGCTCAAGTGCTAATAGATCGCTGGCTACCACTCGCGCGGGTCGTTCGGCCCGGATGTAGCCCCAAAGCTCTAAGTTTCAATGACACCTGCAGCTTGGCAGGCGAACTCATTGAGAGGAATGAGGTATGTTCGTGGATTGTACAGCGATTCCCGCTTGTGATTGTAGATGAAGCGCAAGATTTGGATGAGAATCGCTTGCGAATGCTGAAAGCGCTTTCGCGAAAAGCAGAGGTGTTTGCAGCAGCAGATGAGTTTCAGGATCTGAGAGCCACGTACCCTAACGACGCCGTAACTTGGCTGCAAGCAAACTCCGACATTGAGCCTCTTTCGACCATCTATCGGACCAAATGCCAAGGGATTCTTGAAGCGTCGTTGGCTGTTCGGGACGGCCGCATGCCTCAGGCCGGAAATGGCTTTGCAATTGAGCGCGTGCCAACATCAAACCTTGCCGCGTGGCACATCGCCCTAGCAATCCGGAAGTCAGGCGGTGACACACTTGCCGTTTTGTCGCCTTCGAATGCACCGTTTACAAAAGCCGCACTGGAACGGCTTGCTCAGGCCCCAATCGGCAAGAAAGTAAAGCTAGGTCCGTATGCTGTCGCGTGGGAAAAGCGCGATTCCGAAGAAGCCGAAGAGTTGTTCAACCAGCTTTCTCTTCCTGCCGAATGCCCAACAGCCCAACTGCAAGCGGCGCTAAAGGCCGGCGGCGTTCACCATGCGCAGCTCGGGTCCTGGGTTCGCAAACAGATGCTCTACGGCGGTGTGCGAATGCTTACTACAGAAGTGGTGCGGGAGAAAATTGAGGAACTGGTGCACTCCAGGCGCTCGTTTGATCTGTGCGACGAGCGGAGCATCGCCGCCATGACTATCCATCAGGCTAAGAACCGAGAATTTGGAACCGTTGTCCTGCTGTGGCCTCAAATTGGTGATAAGTGGACGCCGGCTCAACAGCGCAGATTACTTTACAACGGCATAACTAGGGCGAAGAAGTTTTGCGTGGTAGTGGTGCATGAGCCGAAGAACATAGGACGGCTGGAAATGATGTTCAACTGACAATTACTGTCGAGAACCGGCGACGGACGGACCTGAATCCTTATCGGAGAGCGGCTTATTAGGGCTGCAATTCGAGGGGCACTTCCTGCCGGTGACAGTCAGCGCTTCGCGCTGTTCCGGTGTCGGCGTTCCGCCGCTCTGATTATGATAGAAACCTCAGTGGAAAACGCTTTGGCGAGGTCGGCGAGCATTCGTAACGTCGGGCTCTTGGTGCCGCGTTCCAGTTGGCCGATATAGCGCTCGGTATATCCCAGATCGTGCGCCAATTTTGCCTGGCTCCATCCGCGATCGACACGCAATCGGGTAATCTCAGCGCCGACAGCCTCATCTAAAGTGCGGGACTCACGCTGTTTATCAGCACCAATCTGTTTGGGCACGCTCCCATAGTTGTCGTTTGACGCTGAATGATTGAGGAACTATAGTTCGTGGTTGATTGGGGACGAGAGTTTTCGATCTCAAAATGAGTCGCTGGCCTCCCGCCGGTCGGGCAGGAAACCGAAGGTCAAGCCCGGCGGAAATGGCGATGACAAGTTGCTTCCAGCATCGGCACTCACCTAACGTGCGGGACTCACGCTGTTTATCAGCACCAATCTGTTTGGGCACACCCCATAGTTGTCGTTTGACGCTAAATGATTGAGGAACTATAGTTCGTGATTGTTTTGGGGCGAGATTTCTCGATCTGGAAATGAGTCGCCGACTTCTGCTGTTTTCGCAGGAAACTGAGGGGCAAGTGCCGCAGCAATGCCCAAGAACAAGTGGCTTCCGGTAATGACAAAATCGACTAAAATGGGGCGGCAGGCAGCGGGCTCCGAAACGACGATCGACGACACTCAGCCCTGCGTCCCCATCCCAGGTACTCCGGCGTGAAGAAATCCAAACGCGAATCCGTGCGCGACTCGACCGCTCGACTTCAGCGGGCCGCTCGCGAGCGCGCTGACGATGAAGCTCGCCGAATTCCGTGGCAGCGCCTGCTTGATACTCAGAATCAATACATCGACTGGCAGGAGTTCTACCTATGGGTTCGCTCGATCCTGGAGGTTGAAGACCGCATACCGGATTGGCTGGTTGAAATTCTCAACGCCCGTGTTCCGGGATTTATCGAAACTGAAAGAGCGCTCACACCCAAAGCAGCCAAGACCAGGCCTCTTCATTTCCGCCTGGAAGATTGGATTGACGAACATATATTCGGCTTCGCCAAGCAGGAAGGCTCGTTCTTCGCAATTACGTATTACGCCATACGAGACCCGCGCTACCAGCGAGCCGAAGTGTGCTGGTCGGAGTGCACCGAGAAGTGGAAGAAAGCCAAACCGATCCAGTATCCGTCGTTCGAGGAGTGGAAAGGCATGGCGGCGCAATGTGACGAGACTGCCCATCTTGTGCCCAGCGAGCGGAAAGCAAGATCATCGTCGAAGCTGGTGCATCCTGATCGCCTCTGCGAGGCCGTTGCTCGATATATCGATTGGGAGGCGTTTGCGTATTGGGCTCGACCGGCACTGGAGCGCGAATCTCGACCGCCCGCGGAGGTTGCGAGCGTGCTTGAACGTCGATGCCCTGGGTTCCTGAACGCCAAGCATCAAAGCGCGAGCAACAAGATTCCGGAGGCGACTCACAACGACTGGCAGCGGCTGATGCTCTGGATCGCTGACCACTTCTTCCAGGATGCGCAAACCGAGGGCTGGTTCGATGCCATCCTCGTTCACGTGCGGAGCCATCCGCGGGCGATTCGGACTATGGAATACGCCGACCACTGTGACGAGCTGTGGAGTTCAGAACTGCCAAACCCTTACCCCTCTTTTGAGGACTGGCGCAGAGACGCCGATTTGTACGTTGACCTGGACGACTGAACGCTCCTAAGAGTTCGACTGCTGGGCTCCAGCTTATTGGATGGATCTCCGCGAGCCGCGGCGCCTGCGGATCGACAGGCGCGGACATGCTGAAAGTATGGATTCCCGGCTATCTTCCGTCCGCACTTGCATGTTCTTATCACCAACGCATGCTTTCGAGCAGGAGAGACGCCCCCGCCGTTCGCGGCTATCTCCGACGCGCCGTACTCGCTCACTAACCATTTAGCGGTGGGCGGATCAATCAGCGACGCCTTAAGCTCCTCTCCATGGTTCTTGCAGAACTCCTCAAATGACCTATCGGTGACAAACGGGTCCACGACTCGCAGTCTGCCAGCAGAAATCCAGGCTTGTATTTGGGCCACGGGTACGCCAAGAAGGTTTGCTGCCCGTTCCCAGGAGTATGCGTCATCCCCATTTGCCAGGGCCGCCGCGATTCTTTCAATGGTGGAGGGGTCAAAAGATGCACGAATCTTGTCGCAGAGTACTGCCAGGGAGCTTGCAGATATGCGCGGATCGCGCACTTTCAGTATGCCGATTCCGATGAGCCGGCGGAGCCTGGGGCGTCTCACACGGAGAGTTGCCTGCAGAGTCCGCAGCGACCATCCGTCAGTGACCTTTCCACTGATCCCGAGTGCTCCAAGCCGGCAGCGAACGGCGCGTTCGGAACGGCCAAGCCGCCGAGCAATCTTTGTCGCTGGTTCGTATCCAGCCAATTTCAACAACTTAGCATCGTGCGCCGGTGTCCATAGCATGGAGGGTGGCCTTCGGACTGGACGCGTTCCCCCGGGACTCTTTGTCCTGGTGGATTGGCCCTCTGCGGGACCCGCAAATTCAGTAGTTTTCCTCAGATGTCGGATCCGCTCCCAACAATCTTCACGGGTCCATCCCGGAACAAGCTCAAGGATGCGGTTGATCGCATCACGCTTCTTGGCAGGTCCCTGCTTGATCCCGGCAATCAGCAATCGATCGATCGCGGCCAACTGCTTGCTAGGCTTATTACCCTTTCGTCCCGGAGCACTGGGCATTGCGCAACCTCACTGCAGGCAGACCCGAATCGTGAGCTTGTGCCTCGCGCGACTATGCGAAATGCACACAGGTCGCGAGCAGTACTCACGATCAATCCAGAGCGAAGTTGGCTGCGGTTATCAACGCGGTGCCACGTTCGTGGTACCGCACTTCTTTCCTTTGGACGAAGGAGCGCCTGATCATCAGCTGGGCCGAGAGCACGCCGAGTCTGCACGTTCCAGCGCGCGATTGCCGGTGCAGTTGGAGGCCGCTTGGCTGCTGCTTTGCTAAGCGGCGATGCTCGGTCCGCTGTTTATTGCCCCACACTTACTAAAGGAACATCTGGGCGGGAAAAGTATCAAAAGAAAGTTATCGCCTAAAGGTGGTGAGCCTCCGCAGAAGTTCGGAAGGGAATCGACAAAGGAGTCGAACTACATCGCGCGGAGCGTGTGCGATGTGCCCTGGTCGCCAACTTGCGAAGCGGTAAAAAGAGAGACGGTCGTCTTGACACTCCTTCCCGTTCGATGGCAATCTTCAACTCTGGCCGGCGAACCCTAGGAGATGTGAGGCCCCTGGATGCCGAGCCCGGAATTGAACCC